>NZ_AP019376.1:0-5818781 GCF_059696735.1 Thermosporothrix sp. COM3
GAAAGTAATTCTTTGTGTATGCCCTGTACCGCGGGCCTAATACCCATGTTACTGTCATTGTAGTAGATGACTATATGCTTATCAACGGAACATAATATCTGTTACTGTATTGTAGTATATCCCTGCTCCCGCGACTACCGAGGGAATTGTGTATACAAATACCCTGACCACCTCTGTTTCTAGGACAAAAGTCCCAATATCACCCAGTAACATAGGGCAAGTACCGGTTACACCTGGCTCTATACGGGAACATTCTCGCTATTGCTTCTGTTACTTTTACTAGAAAAGCGGAATGAGCGGTTCCTGGTAACAGGAACATGTGATCTTGGCTCCAAGACAGTAACATATTATTGTAGTAATATCCGACCCCCTGAGCCCCATCAAGCCCAACCTCCCCCTTTCTCCCACCTCTGTGCCGATCGTCGCCTCTCAGGGGTATTTGCACACACCATCCTCAGGGCTGGTGGCCATCCAAACCACAGCAGGTTCTTCGGGTGTCCAAAAATCCTGACCCAGGAGGCTGGCCTTCCAGCAATCCTACCCATTTTGGGCGTCCCGAACGTTTCGACGGTGAAACGCTCAAGCGTTTGGACACCATCGTCACGCGATCCCCCTTACGTGAGCAGCCGAAACGATTGCACTCTCTCCAGGAACAGGGATAATGTTCCCACGAGGTCCCTCCGCCGCATCCTGCTGAGAGACAGACAAAAAGGCTCTTTTTGTCACCACATCCAGCATTTCCCCCCTGCTTTCCCACAGGAGCATGTTCCGATTGGCTTCTTCTCTTTCTGTCCAGTATACTAGAGAAAGGACACAACTCTTTTCAGAGGAGGACGCACGCACGATGAACACATCCCGTCGCATCGAACGCAGCAGAAGCGGGCGCCTGAACTGGCAGCCCCACCAGCCGCATCCGCTCGACATCCTTTTCGAGGATGCCCAGACCGCACAAGAACAGGTCCTGAGCCACCTTCAAGCGCTTCAGGCCACTGCCAGCCAGCTCATGGCACAGCTCACCGCCATCCAGGATCAGGAAGCCAGTGCTCGCCTGGCTCACGCTGAGACAACCGCACTGGAGGCTTTGGAACGCCGCTTCGCCTCGTGCAAACATGCCAAACATCTCAACGCACACTTCCTCACCTTGCGCCGCCAACGCCTCGCCGCACGCCTTCAGGCTGCGCAAGCAGCGCTCGACCTTGCTGCTGAGTTGCTCTCGACGGAAGAAAGCTTCTTCGTCGACCAGCTCGCGACACTTGTTCAGGCCTCCCCCGCGGCTGCGCCCTCGGAGATGACCAAGGACGGAGAGGGCTCAGAGATCGCCTCACCTGGTCCCACAGCACCTTCAGCGCAGGAATTCACCGTGCCCTCTCCAGAAGAACTGGGCTCGGTGGAACTGGCTCGGGCCGCCCTCAATACCTTTGAACGCCGTCTTCCAGCGCTCCGTGCAGCCTTGATCCGGCGCACCGGCCACATCGAGCAGTATAAGGTCTGGAAACGCGCAGGCCTCAAGCCAGCGGTCAAAGCCCTCCTGCAAGCGCTTCAGCGGGCACGCAAAGCAGATCGCTCCCTCGACTCACTTCCCCCATCACTCGTCACCGGCGTCGACCCTGAACTCGCCACATACCTCCTCACACATCGCATCACCACCGCCAGCGCAATCCCCGATGTCTTCCAGCAGGCGGCCTTTGACTTCAAAGCATTTGGGCCATACTGGAATTATCGCTGGAAGGAGGGAACGCATCACTACTGCATCCCACTCTCTCCCAGGCGCGACAACGCCTTCTTCCCCTTCACCCCCAATGCCAGAGCAGGCAGCCGCAAGAGCCCCTCTTCCTGACCACTTACCACCCCTCCTGGCCTCGCAGGACACACGTCTCTCGTGCCGTTGGTTCCGGCTTCATGGGAACATCTCCCTGTTCCGATGAGCCGGGACACAGCGGCACCGCCTTTCCTTCCGCACCGCTCCTCCTTACCAGCTCGCATCCCCTCACGTCTGAGTGCTCTTCCCCCTTCACGGAGGAATCCCTTCCACTCCCTGCCACAACGGCACACCCACCGCCTTTCAGAGCGTCTGCTGCTCGGTCGCCACAGATCCTCTTGGCTTCCCTGCTCCACTGACCCGAGCCAGCGTGGTTCCACCTCAACCACCCCAGACGGCTCAAGCTCATGAGCCGCCTCTGAGAAGAGTCCACAAGCAGTGATTTCCATCAAGCACCCGAGCAGACACAGCATGAACCATAGCATACTTTACGAGATACTCAGAAAAATGATATACTACAAGTATCAGAAGATCTCTTTCCATTCTCAGGAAGGAGTGGGTATGATTCAGCGAGATTTCGAGGCATCTGTGCGCCTGGTCATCCCTGCACACCCTTTTGAGCTGCCTTCACGGCCTTTCGGCCTCCATTTTGCACGGAAAAATGTTGCTGTCCCTCAAGACCTCACCTGCGACAAGGGAACCAAGACGGATGCAGACACAACAGGGGGCGATGGGAGCACACCCAACCCAAACAGCAACGAAGTGCTTGACTGGATGGATGACGACTAATGGCCGTGCTCATTCTTTCTCATGAGCACGATAGTACGGCACACCGTGTTCAGCAACACATTGAGCATCTGGGAGGACAGGCTGTCCTGCTCAATCCCGCCGCATTTCCCCAGAGAATCAGCCTCTCAGCGAGAGTGAGAGAGACCACACCCTGGCAAGGCACCATCCAAACCACGCACGGCCCCCTTCCATTTGATGCCATCACCAGTGTCTATGTGCGTCGTCCCCATCACTATCACATCCGAGAAGGCTACCCTGAAACGGTCGAGCGCTTTCTGGAAAATGAAGCAATGAAGGGCTTTGGAGGCATCTTGCGCAGCCTGTCATGTCTCTGGATGAACGACCTGGAGGCGATCCGCCGCGCAAGCTTTCAGCCTTTTCAGCTCACACTCGCTGCCTCGCTCGGGTGGCATCTTCCCGATACGCTCATCACTAATGATCCAGAGGCCTTTCTGGCTTTCTGGCAGCAGCAAGAAGGACGAGTTATCTATAAGCCACTCCATGGCAATTTCTTTCCTGGAGGCGGACACACCTACTATACCATTTACACCAGCCTGGTTGGGGAGGAACTCCTTTCCCAACGAGAAGGCATCCGCGAGACGGCTCACCTCTTTCAGGCAGACATTCCCAAGTGCTATGAGATTCGGGCGACCGTCATTGGAGAAACCGTCCTCGCTGTGGGCATCGATTCACAACGGGCTCACGCTTCCCGGCAAGACTGGCGTGCCTCCTATCAGGATTTACGCTACTGGGTTGAACCATTGCCTCGGGAAGTTGAGCAGCGCTGCATCGCTTTGACACAAGCGCTTGGCCTGCTCTATGGAGCTCTTGATCTCATCGTCACCCCTTCAGGGGACTTCATCTTCCTGGAAATCGACCCCAATGGACAATATGGCTGGCTTGAAACTGAAACGGGGTTGCCCTTTTCTCGCACCATCGCCACCGTCTTGCTTCGTGGAGGGAATTCAGCATGACACACACCGCTCACTCGAGCAGTCAGCTTGTCGAGGAGATTGAGCGCTCAACTCCTCTTTCGCCTGCACTCCGCGCCGCCTTTTTGCACGTCTCGCGGGCTCACTTTGTTCCTTCGTACCTGGTGCAGGAAGCTCCCGGCGTCTGGAAAGAACAGTTCACCTAAGCAATGACAAATATTGCTCAGTATGTGGGTAAACCCACTGGACGGACTGCCACGCCCTCTATCCCCTGCCCGAAGGAGTTAGGGATTGCTTTTCTCAGGATGTTATAGCTCCCGTTCACGTCCGCATGGATACGGCGTCCATTGGAGGCACGGAACAAGCCCCGTTTCACCCGTTTGCCTACATAGTGCTCATGGTGGCAGATCGGCTCAAGATCGAGGAAGCTGCACTTGCTGGTGTGACTTTCCTCGGCCACGATCACCCGTATGCCGACTAGCTTGGCCTTGTAGCTGAGCATTTCGATGAAGCGTGCATGTGGGATGCTCACAAAGTTCTGGTTGGTGCGTTTGCCCAGGTTGATCTCCTGTTTCCAATTCGGGTTCTTGCCGATCACCAACGTTCCGATGCCCTCTTCGACGAGATGTTCGATAATGCGGTGACTCTGCGTATGCAGGTAGTGATTGATCTTGCGGGTTCGCTTATCCGTCAACCGTTCGAGACGTGGACTGGTTCCACGATTGCCTAATTTGCTTTGAAGCTCAGCACGCCGCTTATTGTAGTACTGGTTGATCGACTTGAGCGGACGCCCATTCACAAGACGCGGCCGAAAGCCTGGCTTGTTGGAAGTTAGCGCGGCTAAGTGATCTAACCCGATGTCAATAGCGGCCACAAGAGCAGGGTCAACGTTTGCCTGGGCTTCTTCCTTCTCATAGACGACTTCCACCACATAATGATTGCCACGTGGCACAATGCGAACCTGTACCACGTTCTGCTGTTTCGTCTCGATGAGGATGCCAAGCTGAGACGGGACAACCATTCCCCGCTTCAATGAGGGCTTGGAGAGTGCCTGAATATCGTAGACGAGGATGTTGCGCCCGTCTTTCTCTTTGTACTTGGGCAATTTCGGACGGCCTAAGAACTTGGATGGGTCCTCTTTCCATGCTTTCATCGCCTTGAAGAAAGACTTCCAGTTCTTATCAAGCAGACGAAGGACATCATTGGAGACTTTGCGAGGAAGAGCCTGATATGCCTCGTGAGTCTTGATCTGGTGGAAGATGGCCGCATAGTTCAAGTAGACGCCCTCATGAATGAAGGACTGTCGAATGAGATAGTTAGCAGCATTGTACAAGTTCTTGGAGGCAAAAGCTGCCGCATCGATAGCTTGCCAACGCTCATCATTCTGGCTAATGATATGCTGCTCAACTCATCTCATCGGTGTCCTCCTTTGCCTGTAATTCCTGTACCAGCCGCTCGGTCTTCCGTTTGGCACGGCGTTGGCCGTAGAGTCTTGCGCACAGCGAGTACACGATACTGGCTAAATCCTGTATCAGGTCCTCTTTATCATTCTCTGCCACATTGACGACTTCAAGAGTTCGCCCTTGCGTCTCTAAGAGTGTCTCAATGTAGCGAAAGCCGAAGCGAGTCAAGCGGTCCTTGTGTTCTACCACAATCCGTGTGATGCTCGTATCCTTGAGCAGACTCAGCAACTTAGGGCGGCTATCATTCACGCCTGATGCAATTTCCTTGACCACTTGTGCCACCTGATAGCCTCTCACGGTACAATACTGAGAAAGGCGTTCGGCTTGCCGTTCCAGGTTCTCCTTGTGCTCAGCCGATGAGACGCGAGCATAAATGGCAACCTTCTCAGGACGGGAATGTTCCGTCTCTCCCTCGGTCACGATAATGGTTCCAGAGGGAGCCTGATAGCCTTTGATCTGTCCTGCTTGCCACCAGCGAAACGCCGTTCGGTAGCTAATGCCTTGTTGTTTAGCATACTGACTTAACTTCATACAGAGATTGTAGCATAAATGGTGCTATTTGTCAATATATGACGTTAATTCTTAGGAACGTTCCTCACACCGAGACCTGGAAACCATCTTCAGCGATCGCCCCTTGATTACCAAAGTCAACAGAGACGGCCATCCCTGCTCATCCAGCAGTCAGCCCTCCATTATGGCAGGGATGATCGAGGCGCTCTCGCTCAAAAAAGGGATGCGGGTCCTGGAGATTGGCACCGGAACTGGCTACAATGCTGCCCTGCTTGCTCTGTTGACCGAGCAAGAGATCCGCTCGCTTGACATCGATGCTGAGCTCGTCACCCAGGCACAGCAGCGGCTCCGTCAGGGAGGCTATCGAGTGCAGGTTCTCGTCGGCGACGGGCACAACGGCTCTCCTGATGGAGCTCCCTATGACCGCATCATCGCGACGGGAGCTGTTCACGCTATTCCAGCAGCTTGGCGTGACCAACTTGCCGAAGGGGGGATTCTGGTCTGTCACCTGCAAGGATCGCTCGCCACGCCCTTAGTTCGCCTGGTCAAACACACAGGGTATGTGGCCGGCACCTGCCTCGCGACACCTGGCTTCTTTCTGCTGTTGCAACATGCGCCCACGCCTCCCTGGGGACAACGCCTTCCCTGGCAAGCGTATGATCGTCTCCCTGTGAGAGAGGAGGCTCACACCACCCTCGATCTTCCAGCACTCCTTCAAGGCGATGCGGCTTTTCGGCTTTTTGTCGAATGTGCTCTGCCAGGTCTCTCTCTCGCCTATCGCTTTCAGCAGGAACACCAAAGACTCCTCACCTGTTTGCGACACGGGCAAACACTCCTGACGTTTCTGCCGGAACCAGGGGGATATCTCGTTCAGGTTCGAGGAACCATTCCGCTCTGGAGCCACCTCCTTGCCGCCAGTGACGCGTGGCATCAGCAAGGGAAGCCCTCGCTGCACCAGTATACCGTCAGGATCACGCAAGACGGGTTCCCTCTCTATGCGAGAGAGCGGTGACCCCACCCGAGAGCATCCCACAAGGCTGCAAAGCAAGCCCCTTGAAGGGGGTGAGAGGCCACTCGTACGAGCATGCCAGGCATCGGCAACCAGGGAAGACCTGCTCAAGCAGAGGCACGCCCTGGTTGCCGATGAGGCTGGTGCAAGAACCTGAAGCACGTTCGCTGCCCGTGCCATCTGAGCGAAGAGCACCAGACGAAGCGTGCGGCTCCCCTGCTGGTGCGAACCCACACGCAAGAGGGGGGTTGCCGATGAGCGCCACGAGTGCGCGTCGCACTCCTCTGGCCCCGATGCGCAGGTATCACGGGCAGGGAATGACGCTTGAAGGAAGGGAGATGAACCTGCTTCATGCTCGGTGCTTGCGGTCCCACCGCACTCCCTTCAAAACACGGCAACGGCCGTTCTCACACGGCATGGGCAGTGCGTTTGGGAGGTTCCATCCACCTTTCTCCCTTCAAGAAGCACCGAAGCCTCTTCCTTGCATCAGGCTTTAATCCTCAACAGCCCCAATGAGCCGTGACACCGCTTCATCTGCACAACACAGTGCATGTTCACTGTGTTCAAGCTTCGCGTGACCGTGTACGTTCACTGTGTTCAAGGCCCCTCAATCACCCTCATCAGCCATTGCCATCCGTGTTCTGGGTTCTCTCGCGTTGGCTTCGCAGGAGCTGCCGCACATCGTCTGCACGAACCGCTTTGAAGAGACCCCTTTTTGACGCGTTGTTCCATCACTCAAACCAGAAGAGACCTTTCCCGCCGCTGAAGCAGTCCCCGCCTCTTGCTGCGCTTTTCTGCACGAACCTCATACGCACCCAGTCAGCCCATCAGGTTCGCGCAGGAGCACGAGACACGTTCAACAACGGTGCCTACACGGGCAACTTCCTGGGAAGCAAGCGGAGAGAGGGAGAGTCTTGGCAGGATGAGAGGTCGCGTGGACATTCTTTCAGCATGTCTGGGCACACGGGTAATCTCTGCGCAGGTACCGCGAGCGTGTGATTGCGGTTGAAGGAAGGGAGATGAGCCACCTCATGCTCTGCATTCTGGGATTCGCTCCAGAGCGCTCTCATCAAAGCACTACAACGATCATGCTGCACCCTGCACGGGCAAGGGGCTTCCTCCCGGAGCGCTTCCCGCAAAACACAGCACCAACGAGAGCGCATCACTTCTTCCCAAAGGGCCACCAGGGGATACGGACCTTATCGGTGTCTGGTCCTTCATCATCCTCTTTGCCTGGATTCGATGAAGGAATCAAACCAGCATCAGCATGCTCGTCAAATTCAGGGTCATTGAACACCATCTCTTCGAGATCATCAAGATCTTGCTGCATCTTCTCTTTCTTTTTTTTCTCATCATCCTCCTCATCCTCATCCTTGCCCCAGCCAAAAAACCACAGGACCATATGCTCCCTCCATGTCCTTCAACAGACAGCTTTCCAACTGGGTCCATGAGGGCAAAACGCCTACTGGAACCCGGCTGACAAATGAAGACGGAAGACGCTCAGGTAACGCTTCATACCCAAAGGCCAGCAATCCCATGCGCCGATACAACGAAACCGCAACCTCCTTCTGCTCTCCCACAAGACGCTTAAAACTACGGATCAGATCGGGCACCCGATCATCAATAAACACGACTGGCTCCCTGGACGCTGCCTGCATGAAGACTGCAACATATTTGTCATGATAGTGCGCACAGGGAAAGAGCCGCTCCGCAGCAGGAAATCCATGGCGCTTGAGCCACTGAGAGGTTCGCTCCCAACTCTCACCCCTTCGGCAGGTAATATAGGCAACCGTTCCAAGCGTTGCAAGCGTCTTGACGCCTTCGACGGCTCCCGGAAGAGGGACCAGCCCTTCCTGAACTTCAGCGTCATGTTGCGCTTGCTTGAGGGCCCCTCTCCAGAGCTGTTCTGCATCCGGTTCTCTCCTCACAAAGGCTTCGACCTCAGGCAGACAAAAAAGGTCCGCGAGGGTCTCTATCTGTTCGAGCACCTCATCCCTCATCCCAAGATGCAACATCCGATTGAGATACCGCGCATACCCACGATCCCGTTCGTCATGCGCAATCGTTCCATCAATATCAATGGCGAAGAACATGCTTTTCCCTCTCCTTCTTCTCATCTTCAGTATACCATGTTTTCTGCAGCAAGACAAAGCAGTATCGCGTTCTCCCTCACACGTATGGCACTCCCTCTCTCCGCACGTCTGCATGGATCTTTCACCTTTCCTTGCACTCCTCGCTCTCGGCCGCCTGCTTCGGCAATCCCTTCCGTTCCCCTCACCGGCCCCATCCTTATTGACGAGCGACTCTACTCCGTGGGGGTGGCTTATGCCGGGCAGTTCGTCACGGTGCTGCTGCGAGCCGCGAGCCGTTCCTTCGAGATCTGGTGGGATGGCCGGCTGCTCAAAAAGGTGCCGATCAAGGGACTGGTGGGCGAAGCGATGCCCCTGAACGCCTTTGTGGCCTTCATGCGTACACAAGCGGTCGCTGAAGAGCGCAAAGCCAGGCAGCACGTCGTGACTCGTCGGCTCTTTCCTTCCGCATGAGGCGGCTGTGAGCAGGGAAGGAGGCGGCTGTGGGAACCCGGGACTTTTTTTCTTTCTGCCTCTGGTTTCCTTCCTCTTTTGCTCTCAGATGTCCCTTTTGCAAGCGATGTCAGCGTCCTTCTCCTCTCAAGGAAGGCCCTGGCTCGTGGGTGAGGGGGGGGTGCCCGAGCGTTCACGATCTGCTCGATCCTTGCCACTCACGATGGCGATGAATCATACACGACCGGTTGTGCCTCTTTTTTCTTTCTGTGCTCATGAAGGCGTTTTTTCCTCAGACGAGCAAACATCGTCCCTCCCCGCTGATATTTCGCCTGGGCCCTTGCCTCCCACGCCGCTTCACACCCACACAAGCGCTCCAGCCAACGCAGCTCACCACGCGCCTCCAGGCAGAGCCACGACTCGCTTCAGCAATATTGCCTCAGAAAACACAGCAATCGTTCGCAGCAGACGTGCGTATACTGAGGCAATCCATGTCCCGCATCCGCAAAGACATGCACGTCACAGACTCTTCCCAGCCCTGTCAGCTGCTCCTTGACGGACTGCACTTCTTGCACCGTTGAGGTGCTATCATGCGCTCCATGCAAAATCAGGACAGGGGCCTGAAGCTGCTTGATCTGAGCAAGGGGAGAACGTGCATCAAGCCAGGCTTCACTGAAACGAGACACGGCTTTCATTGGAGCTGCCATCCGCTGAATCTCCCTCGCGTCCCAGATCCCCCAGAGTGAGGCTCCGGCAGCCCACAGAGACGGGTACTGGGTCAGGGCGAGAAGGGCCAGATATCCACCATAGCTGTATCCCGCAATCGCAATGCGATGAGAAGGAATACCAAGGTGCTCAACGAGGTAGGGGTGACCACTCACGACATCCAACAGATCCCGTTCACCTCGCTGCTCAGGAGGCAACTGTTCCCATATCGGCCCATGCCCTATCGATCCCTGATAGTCGGGGGCAAGCACCAACCAGCCCGCATCCACAAGCGCCCGGACAGAGGGATCAGAGAGACTGGTCTGACTATGAGGACCTCCGTGGACCCAGATCACCGCTTTTTTGTCATCGGCTGGCCCCTGCGGGCCAAAGAGCAACGCAGGGATCACGCGACCCGTTGCATCAGCATACTGGATCCGTTGCGCGCGCAGGGGGGCAACCGAGGGGGACCGAAAACAGACCAATTGTTTGAACGTCGGCACCGGCTCTTTCTCAAAAAGCCAGAGACGCGAGCGCATCGTATCCAGCAAGACCAGGCGTGATCCCTGGTGCGCCCACTGCGGCGCGGTATATGGATAGGCTTCGACGCCATCTGGCTCGGGCAGAGCAACACTCCAGAGGCGCTCTCCAGAGGGCAAGAGCCCCACCAGGCTGGTTTGATTTTCGATATAGGTGATTTCCCCCTCAGGCGACCAGCTCGGACCACGCGCATCTTCATCCTCTGCTGAGAGTGGCTCCACGTGGAACGAGTTGAGGTCAAGAAGCCCAATCTGTCGGATACTGTAAGAGCCATATTCAAAGAGCAGCTTGGTCCCATGACAACACCGCGGATACAGCAACGTCTTCTCATGGTGCGTCAAACGGTGTTCCTGCCGCGTTACCAGATCAACCACCCACAGATCAGGAGGACGATAAAAAAGGAGCTTCCTGCCACACGGGGTGAACTGAGGTAACGACCCTCCCCCGGTCGTCTGCTGCACCAACTGCCTGCTGGCAAGCTGGAAGGTCATAATTTGTGGATGGTCCCGACGAGGTGGCCCATGAAAGCAGGCACATGCCAGCGCCGTGCCCTCAGGGTTCCAGGTTGGCCAGGTAATATGTTGCCCGGGCTGGGAAAGCAGAACTTCTGCTCCATTTTCGGTGATGAGCAAGAGGTCGGTTGATGCCTGGCTTGAACGCTCACCACTGCATACCAGCATGGTTCCATCAGGTGACCAACTTACGGCCTGGCCAGCAACCGGTAACTCCATAGATTTGATCCACTGCCCGCTTTCCACCTCCACCCAACTGAGCAAAGACCGCTTGCCCGTCCTTGTTGTCAATGCAACGCTCTTCCCATCCGGTGAAAGCGCAAAACCATAGATCTGTGCTGTCTCCTCAAACATACTCCTCTCCTTCCCATTGAGCAAACGAGGTGCAGACCGATCAAGACTGTCTCGTTTCTATCCTATCTCATGAAAAATCCTGTCGCAAGAGCACATTTTATGAAAAGCGCATTTGACATGAAAGCAGAGAAAATGGTAATCTCTTTGTAGCATTTGTGAGAAGTTGTTTTATCAGAAGAGAGGAGAGGAAATATGTCTTTTCTTCCCAAAAAGACGTCTGAAAAGGACCTCAAGCAGCGCGTCTCCCGGCTCAGAAAGCCGTTTGAGACTCCCATCATTCAACGAGCGGGAACCATTCAACCCGTCACAGGGCAGGACGGCGATACTGATACCTACGACGCCTGGGATACCAAGCGAAAATAAACGCTGTGGAGGAAGGGAGCTCATTGCATTCCTTCCTCTCCCTTTTTTCTCGAAGGAGAACGCAAGGATGACACTGGCAACACAGTATGTCGGCTTTGACGGCCATCTTCAACGCGATCAGCTTTCCCTTTTTCAGTATCGCCATGCCGTTCGGTCAACCACGTTTCGTCAGGGAACCTCATTGCGCACGGTTGTGCAGTGGCTACGACATGCTGAAGACTTCCCTCTCTGTGCTTCACCATACACACAACAGGACCTCGTCTTGTTTGCCGGTTTCTTCCCTGATCTCTCATCGTCAAGGATTGCCTCCCTGATCTCTCACCTGAAGCAGGGTCGCTATCACGAGGTAGCACACCTCCCAGGGGAAGGAGTTGGCTGTCTCCTCTCTCCTGGGCGTCTCTTTCTCTTCAAAAGCCTTACCTCAAACGAGAATATTTTTTACCGGGTCACGCCTCAGATCGTGCGCTGGTCAACGAATCCACTGGACCTGGTGGATGGGGTTCAAGATCTTGATGAAGGAGCGATTCGTCACTGTTGTCGAGGAGAAAACGTCTTTCTCTACCGAGATCTTCACGTCGTTCCTGCTGGCCAGCTTGTCGTTATCGAGCAAGAGCGTGTACATACCCTTCCATTTGATCACGTCACCCCGTTTTCGTGTCCTGCTCGGATGAGTCTGGATGCGTGGGCGCAATGGAGCCGTCAGCTTCTGCTCCAGGCCGTGCAGCCACTTGTCTCTGTCGGTCGAATTGGCATCCTCTTGAGTGGCGGGATTGACTCCTCCGCTATCGCTGCCGCCCTCACGCTGGCCGGAGCGAACGTCACGGCCTACCACTTCTCTTTTGCCGATCCAGATGCCAGTGAGGAACGGTTTGCACGCGCTCTTTGCCAACGCTTAGGCATTCCTCTCGTTGCGGTTCCTGTCAATACTGGCGATCAAGACTATCTCTCCGCGTCCTGGGATATGCCTCATCCCTATAGTCATCCCGGATATATCTGGATGCTGCAGGTAGCAAAACAGCTGCACCAGGATGGTATCACGCTGCTTGCCACCGGTCGTGGGGGTGACACCCTGTTTGCTCCTGCCACCTATGGCCTCTCTGCTGTCCTCCGATCACCGATTTCGTTGCGCGAGAAAGGGAGGATGCTGCTTGGCGCATTAACGACCGATTGGTCAACGACAGCCCTGCTTCGCAGCCTCCACCCAGCCTTTCCGGTTGTCGGCAAAACCAGTATGCGGCTTGAACAGGGGCAACAAGAAGATCAACGCCGTCTGCGGCGAGCAGATTTTCTGACGTCAGTCGATGGGGAGGAAGTTCCTGCCATCACACCCGTGGAAGCCGGTGCCTTTTCCCCGCAAGATACTGTTCTTGAGCTCTCTGTTTGGCAACCACATGGAATACGGGTCTGTCATCCGTTTCATCACAAAGCGTTGCTCCGCTTTGGAGCAGCACTTCCAGATGCATATCGTTTGCTCCCCCGAATGGGAGTCAAAATCGTGAAGCCAGTCCTCAAATGGGCCTGGCGACACGACGTGCCGTCAGAGATCATTACCCGCCAATGGGGGAGTTGGTTAGATGCCCCTGCGCAGTCGTTTTGTCTGACGTCTCCTGATCGGCTCCTCGCATGGCTCGCGACGCCTGAGTCGAGCTTGATAAGACGAGGGATTCTTGATCGAGGAAAACTGCTCTCAGTGCTTTCAGATCCACGCTCGATTCGCTCATCCCTCCTATAGCCTGATCAGCAGCGCCATGACTGAGCTTTTTCTTCGTCGATTCGATCAACTCATGAAAGGAGACGGACATGGCTTTCATTGAACTGAAGCCTTCTGTTGGCTTTGATGCTGCTGACGGCGAAGGAGTCCTGCTTGAGAGTCTTCAGGGAACGCTTTATCGCTTGACTCCCAGTGCCACCGATATCCTGACACTCGGATTGCAGGTGACGACGCATGAGGATCTGCTGATAGGACTTGCGTCTCGCTACGATGCTGATCGAGAGACCCTTCAACAGGGCATTCACGCGCTCCTGCACCAGCTGGAGCAGCTTGACCTGCTCCACTCACCAGATCCGCCATTCACGCAACCAGCGTTCCACTCGTGTTTCCCATATCAGCACCAGCCACGCAGGGGGTCAGTGCCTCTTGAAGAGGACTGGGACTTTTTGCTGACAGGAGTCGCAACACCGTCGTCCCTTCCTTCCTTTTCCTGGTGGCAACGTCTCCATGCCTGGCAATCTGCCTTCACAGCTCTACGCCTTCTCCAGGGCGAAGAAAAAGCGCCCTCCCAGTGGAGTGAGCGGGGGTGGCCGGGCTGGAGTCGAGCCCATCAGTATCTGGCCTCGCTGTGGCCTGGAGCGGTCGCGTTCGCCACGTCTTCGCTTCCTGAGATCATCCATCTGGCGCGGCGGGAACTGCTTTTCTGTCACTGTCTGGTCCGACTCATCGCTCCCCAGGCCCTCTGTGTGACGCGCTCAGTCGCTTTCTGCGCTTACTTGTGCCGCGCAGGAATCCCCGCTCACGTGACGATCGGGAGAGATCGCTTTGCCAAAAATGAGCGCTTTGAATTCCACGCCTGGGTCGAAGTGGATGGCGTGGTCGTGAATGATATTCCAGAAGTGGCAACAGGTTACTCGCCGCTCGTGCGGATCCCCATCGTGCACCCTCCCTCACACGCCGCTTCCCGCCCGCTTCAAGCGGGGAAACACACGGCATGACCCGCTCAAACCAGCTCAACGACCAGGTCAGCGCTATGAGGCCAAGCAAGAACGTCTGCAACACGTTCATTGTACGATTTACCGCCTTTGACACGGCGCGGTTTCCTGTGCCGCGTGCAAAACCGAGCCTCCAAGCAGGAGGGATCGAGATGGGAGTTTGCGGCCAGCCTCTCCAGGCGGTACACTGAAGCAGGGTTGTTTCGTGCCTGAACCTGGATGGAGGTGTACATGGAAGCCTTGTGGCTCCAGCAGCGCGCCATGATCCGGCATCTGCTGCGCCAGCATCCCGACTGGACGCTTCAACAGATTGCCGACGCGGTGGGCTGCTCGACCAGCATGGTCAAAAAGTGGCGTGACCGCTTTGCGCACGCCGCCTCAAATGATCTCTCGGTGCTCTTCTCTCGTCCCCGCTTGCCCCGCCAGCCCCGTCGCTCACGCTTCTCCCAGCGCGTGAGAAGCCGGCTCCTGGAGCTACGCGAACAGCCACCGGATGGCTTGCAACGGGTGCCTGGCCCTCGCACCTTGCTCTTCTTCCTGCACCGTGATCCCGAGCTGACCGACGAGTCGCTCCCTCGTTCCAGCCGCACGGTCTGGCGCATCTTGCGCGAAGAAGGCGTGCTCGTGGCGGCAGAGCCGCCTCAGCAGCAGCCCTGGCCGCCGCGTGAGCCACTGGAGGAAGTGCAGATCGATGCGCAAGGATGCGGGTCTTTCGCCAACGGAAGCCGATGAAAAGCGGGCGCATGTGGTCGAAGTGCTCAACTTTGTCGATGTGGGTACCTCCCTGCTGCTGGAAGCGGTCGTGCGTGACGACTTTCATGCGGCATTCGGCCTTTGAGGCGGTGGTGGCCTTCTTGCAGCGGTACGGTTTGCCTCGCATGCTCACCTTTGATCGTGATCCCAGATGGGTTGGCTCGGCTTCGGGGCGGGATTTCCCCTCCGTCTTGTCCCGCTTTCTGCTCTGCGTGGGCGTGCAGCCCAACGTCTGCCCGCCACAGCATCCTGAACGCAACGGGTATGTGGAGCGGTACCACCGCTCGTTCAAGGAGGAATGCTTGCAGGTGCAGCGGCCTCAGACGCTCTCGGAGGTGCGTGAGGTGACGGCAGCGTATCTGCGCCATTACAACGAGCAGCGGCCCCATCAGGGACGCGCCTGTGGCAATCGCCCTCCCCGCGAGGTCTTCCCGAGCCTGCCCCAGCGGCCCAGGCTGCCAGAGCAGGTTGATCCTGATGCCTGGCTGCATGCGATGAATGGGCGAGCCTTTGTGCGACGGGTCAAGGCGGATGGCCGCATGATCGTAGAACATCAGCCCTCCTACGTGAAACAAGCGTTGGCGGGGCAGACGGTCGCGCTGGTGGTTGAGGCCCACACCCGCCAGTTTGCCATCATGCAGGGCAGCACGCTGCTGAAGCGGGTTCCCATCAAAGGGCTGATCGGCACACCCCTGCCGCTAGCGCAGTTTCTTGAGCATATGGGCGAGTTGGCACGCTCGCAAGACCGCCTGCGCCGGCTCCAGCAGCGGGCAGCACGCGCCTAGCCCAAGCACCTGCGGGGGCGAGCAGGGGCATCATGCGCGCTGGAACGTCTGGACGCTTGCTCTGTGCTGCCTCCTTGCTTGCTTCTGCCTTCCCTCTCTTCCCTCTTCTGGTGTTCCTGCCTTCTTGCTCCTCCTTCTGCTTGCTTGCTGTGCACGCGGCACAGGAAACCGCCTGGTGTCGAAGGCGGTAAACTATACACGTTCATCGCCAAAGACGATGAACTGAAAAGGAATGGCTTGGAGAGCGCGACGAGAGGACAACGATATTGGACGTCACCAGGACGCCAGTAAAGCGTTTCACAGGGGAGATGGTTTGCTGACAAAACGCTATGCTTGCTTGCCTGTATAGCGTTTTATTTATAAGACAGCTTGACAGGAAACTGTGAAGACGCTCTGGAAGGAAGCTGGTAAAACAGGAAGACGTTTTACAGGTAAGGAGATTTACCAGCTTAGAGCTTTACCAGGAAGACAGCAAGTCGACTTCCCGGTAAAACAGGAAGACGGCAAACTGGCTCACCATCTTACCATGAAAACCTCTTGCGAGTAAGAAGCTAAAGCGGTAAAGCGATTTCCTGGTTTCCTTCCTTACCAGCAAGCAGATGACGTGAATATGTCTGAAACGCTTCAGACATTCCTGGTTTTTGCCTCATGGTTGAAGGGCGGAAGCCGATTTTCCCTGCTTCCAGGTTCACGCCTGTGTTTGCAGTCAAGGACATACTGAACATTGAGAGAGCCGCAACGAAAGGAGAACAGCATGCAGCCAGAATACTATCTGATTGCCCGAAAAAATACCTATGCGGTTGGCCTTGTCGGCATCGGCACCATTCATCTGCTGTATGAGGGGAGCCAAGAAACCGCATCGCGCTCTGTTGAGCAGCTCAAATCCGGCCACATAACACCTGCCGACTTCTGTGACTCTCCCTGGCAAGATGTCCCACTGGATCGGGTTGAGGGCATCTTAGATACCCCGCTCGACCGCCTGGCGCGACGGTTTCGAGATGCGGCCATACGCCAGGAAGAGGAACGAAGGAGGTAAGAGCCATAACGCAAATGCGCCCGACCACGTCGGGGATGCTGCATCATCCCCTGGAGCGGCTCTTCATCCACAGCGTATCCACAATCTTTCCACACTGTTAGCGGAGATAATGCCGCAGCACGACATCGAGGTGATTATGGCAGAGCCCACGCGAGACGCTCAAGGCCGCTTCTTTGTCATAGGAGCCGGGTCGAAGACGGCCTGTGGCTGGCGGGAGTGATCGCCCTGGCACAAGGTGGCCTGACGAAGTTGCAACGGCTCCACGATGCAGAAGGCTCGCTCGATTGGACCTATCACGTCCTTGATAGCACATCCGCGCCTATCAGCATGCCACATGCGCAAAAGGGGCAGCCGCTCACGCAGGCAATTGGTCCGTTGTTTCGCCTCCATTCTCAACGCTCATGCGAGGTATGCCTCTCACGTTCCTCTCGTCTTCTCCGGGCCCTCTCTTGGGCAGCCAGGCCAGCCGTTTTCCCCCGAGGCCTGGAGACGCATTTCTCTACGTCCTTTTGATACCCCCACCTTTAGGATGGGAAGGGATGAGCAAGGAGCAAACGGGGAACACACATGAACAACGATGTGATCCCAGGTCCAGTGAGGGACACACTCAAGGGAGGCACGTGAGGCAGTGTCCCTCTCATGCCTACGAGAAACATTCCATTGCGCGACCTGCTGCTGCTCGTAGCTATCATTACCGTGTGAAGCACTATTCAGGGGGTTCATGATGCAATTCACCTGTCTTATCGCGAGATCCGGCGCCAGCTCCTGGGAAATCTCCTTAGAGAGCTGCTCCCATATGCGCTTTCTAGTCAAAAACACCAGCGCAAACGGTGACAAGCGAGAGAGACGAGGCACAGCCCAACCGGTTGAGCCTCTTTTTTCTTTTTGAGCTCATGAAGGCGGTTTTTCTCAGATACACACACAACGACATCTCACGCCTGGATCGAAGTGGATGGCGTGGTCGTGAATGCTCTTCCGGAAGGAGAAAACAGGCTGCCCACTCCTCGCGCAGATCCCCCTGTAGAGTCAGCTTCTCAGCGACGTAAGATCACTGATTGCTCAAACACGTCCTCCTTCCCCATCATCTCTCAGCCCCGCCCTTCGCAATGACACCAGCAGCCGATCGCAGCAGCAAGGTGTGAGGAACGGTTTCAGGAAACACAGAACACGAGACATTCCCCAAACGTCGAACAGCACGAGTTCCGGCTCTGTTCCGGTTGTTGGAAGCCAGACCCCTTCCTTGAGAACAACGTCTCTTCTCTGGCTCTCACCTTTTGCCAACACGCGCGCGAAAAAAAAGATCTTTTTTTTCACCTCTTCCAGCTCCATTCCTCTCTTCTTCTTCTTAAAGAGTCGAACCACTTTCTGGAAGCTCAAACGGCTTGACAAGCCCTTTCATACCACAAACATCACGCTCTTTTTTCGATGGTGTTTGCGCATCGAAAAAATGGCCTTTTCGAGCTTCATTGGACCTGCATCCTGGCAGACGTGTTCGCCTCAGAGGTGAGCAGAAAGGCTCTTGTCTTCGAAGTACCTTTCTGCCTGAAGCAGTCCTTCAAGAGAGAAAGACCATCTGCACCCTGCCTCTCGCACAACGACGCATTGTTCTCTGGTTTGCTCCTGTGTTTCGATGTCTCAGCACCACCTTCTCACTCCCATCAACTTCATCCTCCTCCCGCTTGACAAGCCACGCTCTGGCTCCTCTTGGGCCACCCCTCCCCCCTCTTTTCTCGTGCCTTTTTTCTTTCTTTTTGCTCTTGTTTTCCCCTCCCCTCTATCCTATACTCTTCCTATACTCGTTCTCTCACTGCTCCTTGCGCTCAAGGAGCCCTCCTCGCACGGGAGCATACGGCGGTCCTTCCGCGAGGACGATGACGCGGGTCCCCCATCAGGACTGCTGATGGCCGGTTTCCTTCACGGTTCTGAAGGAGCGCAGCTCGGATCCCCTGCGCCTGTCTCTGGCGATCCACTTGTCTGAAGAGGAAAGGAGGGAAAAAGCACAAACGTCGTGTCGCTCAGGCACGCGGGGGAATGCATCTAGCCGCCCTTCTTTCCTCTTCTCCTTTTTTGGCAGAAAGGAAAGAAGGATATGAAACGACAGATGATGAACCAGAAAGCCATTGAACGTCATCTCGCCTTGCTCAATGACAAACTGGCAGAAGAGGGAATTAAGGCCTCTATCTTGCTTGTAGGAGGCGCTTATATGGTTAGTGTCGTGCAAAATCGGAAAACGACCCGCGACATTGATGTCTCGATTGCCACCAATCAGGCACACATCTATCGGGCCGTCAAGCACGCTGCTACCGCTATTGCACAGACATACCGGCTGCCGTCTGACTGGTTCAATGATGATGTTACCATTGTCATCGACCAAATCGGACGACCGCAATCCCCTTCGCTCTGGAAGCAATTCTCCCATCTCCGCGTGCTCATTCCTGAAGAGCAGTATATCCTTGCACTCAAACTTTTTGCCGGTCGAGAAGATGACGACCGCGATATCCAGGCCCTCGCCAAACGCTTGCGCATCTCATCCCACGCTCAGGCCTGGGAATTGGTTCAGCGCTATATTCCTCCTCACATGCAAAGCATGCGGCCCCAGGAAATAGCCAATGCCATCGAACGCTGCTTTTCCAAATAAAGCAGTGCTGCTACCAGAGAGAGCGCTTCCCCAGAAGCAGCTCTCTCCCTCTTTTTTTGGGGTATAATAGAAGAGAAGGACACACTGAGAAAGGAGATCACCCCAACCGATGAAAGCACTGCTTCCCTATCCCATCCATCCGGTGTCTCAGATTCCCGAACTCATCGTTCAGGGAGAAGATCCCTGGTATGCGGTGAAATGTTTTCTCCATGACTGGTGGTGTTTCGCTGTCACCCATCGGCAGGAGTTAATCCAAACCCCTCCACCAGTCGGGCAGACACTCACGCAACAGCGATGGGCCGCTTTTTGTGCCGCGATGGTCGAGGAGCTCTGCAATCGGGTTGCGTTCCCTCATCCCTCCTGGATCTTTCAGCCAGAATACATCCTTTCTCGTCGCTGGGTCATCAATCCTTATACTTCCGCTGGCACCCTGGAACCCTTTACTCGCCGCAATATCATCATCAGCAAAACCGTCCTCGATAACAAATACGAGTATGCGGCAGGCCATCAGAAGCGACTCTGGACGGCTGAAGAAATGGAGCAGCTTGAAAAGAGCATCCAGGCAGCACCTCATGCCACCGCTGAGGAGCGCTCTTCTTCTTAGCGTCTCCTCACCACACCGTTCCCCCATTTTCGCTCATTTTCGTTCCTCGTTTTCGATGTCCTATCACCATCGTTTTTCCAGCATGTTCCTCTGCCTCCGCTGGCTTCTCACGCCCATCGCCCCTTCGCCTCACAAGAGCCCCACGAGCAGAAACGGGTGACAAAGAGGTTTTCTTTCCCTACTTGCCTTCTCCCCATCGTCCAGGTATGCTTCTTCATAGAAGATGATCTCCTCCCGCGCAAGGAGTGTGATGCGCGATCCACGCCCACCGGGATGGTACGGTTGGGGCCTGCGTTCTGCCCCAGGTTCTCCGGGCAGAGAGATCTCTCCTCTCTTGCAGAACCCATCTCACCGCAAGAGAGAGACGAACGTATCGATTGAAGCAAAGAAAGGAGGGTAACGCGCACAGAAGACTGAACCTGTGATCCCTGAGCGTGCATTTTGGCTCATGGGCGAACCCTCCTTTGCTTCTCCATCTCTTCACCAAAGGAGGAAACCCCATGGCACACCCTTCCAGCGTTTCACAGGCTCAACTTGTTCCGCAGGACGTTTCTCAGTCACAGAACTCTCGCAGTTCTCGGCCACAGGACGTTTCTCAGCCACAGGACGCTCACAGTTCTCGGCCACAGGAGCAAGCCATTTCACAGCCACAGAACGCGAAAAACGCTCAAGCGGAGCAGGGCGTCTCGCGACCACAGAGCGTGAAAAACGCTCAAGCGGAGCAGAACGTCTCGCGACCACAGAGCGTGCAAAACGCTCAAGCGGAGCAGAACGTTCCGCAGCAGCCGCGTTTCCAGAAAAAGAAACGCATCCAAAACGCACCGGAGGCCGCGCTCGTCCCCGTTGCCGGACACCATATCATCGTCGAGATGAAAGCTCCGGCTCCGGCTCCGCAAGGGATCACCCCTGAAAGCGTGGCAGCGGCAGTGCACTTCTGGGAAGCTGAGTACCAGCAGGCAATGGCGCAGTATAAAGCTGCGCGCGCCAAACTGCAACAAGCCCTCGAGCAAGCTGAGTATCATCACATGAGGATGATCCAGCAGCAGGAACAGCATATTGCTTTCCTGCAAGAGAGCTTGCAGCAGCAGCAGTATATGGATGAGTACGCCTTCCACCAGGAGGCAGAACGACTCCGCTGGTTTGGGCTCTTCAACTACGCAGTTGGGGTGCGCTCATTCATCATGAGGCATTCCCCTGCACCGCAGAGTCCAGCGACGCAACAACTCCATATGTCTCTGCGCCATGCCATTCAGTTGCTCGAGCATCTCCAGCAGGCACGATGGGATCAGAGTCCCATCGTCCAAGCGGTGCAAGAAGAAGTGCGCCTCGCCGAACAGCAGGTGTCCTTCTGCAAGCACAAATGGCTTGAGGCCCGCGCCACCCTGCGTGGACTCATCCACTAAGCTGCCTCGTGCAGGACGCTGAACCTGATCCTCCTCGATCAGGTTCTTTTTTTCCACCTTGCTCACCCACGTCCTGGTTTCCGTTGCTCCATCTGTTCTCTAGCGAAAGGAGTCTCTTCTCTGTCTCTGTCTTGTTTTGAAACCACAACACGCTATCGCACGCTTCGGCTTCTCGGAGAAGGATGCGGGGGAACCGTCTTCCTTGCGCGTGATCTCCAGCGCCGTGCCCGCGTTGCCATCAAGGTTGCAACGCCAGAGAAAATACACCACGAAGCGTCTGTGCTTCAGCTTCTGCACGAAGCGTCCCTCCCCGTCCCCGCCGTCCTTGACACGCTGGAGCTGGAAGAAAACCAGTCTGCCCTGGTGATGGAATATATTGCAGGCACATCGCTGGAGAAGGCGCTCAAGGCCCCGCTGTCCTCGTCGCTTGCCATCTCCCTGGCAGAACAGCTTTTGCAGGGCATTGCCAGCCTCCACCAGCACCAGTTCGTGCATGGTGATATCCACTCCAGGAACATCCTGCTTCACCGAAGCAAGATCTGGCTCATCGACTTCGAGCAAGCACGCAGGGTGACAACCACCAGCCATGCCTTTGGCCACTCACCGTTCTGGTATGACTGTTACCAGCTCTTCACCATCCTCCAATGCTTTCTCCCTCGGCTACCACATCCTTTGCAAGCATGGAATGTCCAGGCAGGAGCGCTGCTCGCCACACCTGACCTCCAGGCAGGAGCGCTGCTTGACCTCTGGCGTTCGTGCAAAGCAGCGGCCGCGCGCAAACGGAACCTGGCCGCCTTCCTCCCAATGTTCATCCAGAAACAAAGTCGCTAGACAAGAAAGGAGATCCGATGGTTGTTTCTCTTCCACTCGCACAGCTCGATCTTCGCGACATTCGAGACACCGGCACCTACCTGCGGGCCTTTTGCCCCATTCATGGGAGCGATCATCAACGCTCCCTTTCGATCCATAAAGCGAGCGGCCGCGGACGGTGCTTCTGCTGTCAGGAACGGGTCATCGTCCCTGAACTTGCCGCCTCTGCTGGCCGCAGCGCCCTTCACCGTTCCGCGTCGCCCCCCTCCTGGCAGCACCGGGAAACAGCCCTGCTCAAGCAACTCGCAGCCCACGGCGTCCTTCGCCTGGATCGCGAAGAGGCCTGGAATGCCCAGGCCTATCTGGAAGCCCGTCATATCCCCCTTGCGGTGGCTCAGCGGGCTGGAGTGAGCTATCTTGCCCCGGGAGCCGCCAAACGGTATGGGGAGCCGCTCCTTGCACGCTGGGAGGATCGCCTGCTCTTCCCGCTGGCGCTGCCCACCCAGCCTGAGCAGCGCGGCTATGCGGGACGGCTCCTCACAGGGTGGCAGAGCGTCCCCCATGAAGGCAAGCACAAAGAAGTGCTGGCCCACGAACAGAAACCGCGCTGGATCAAGACCAATCCGGCGGGCTGGTTCTGGCAGCCGTTCACCCCGGCACAGCACCCCATACCACTCATCCTGGTAGAGGGGCCCTTCGACCGGCTGGCACTGCTCTCCGCAGGGTTCGCTCCCGAAGAGGTGATCTCCCTGGTGGGCATCGCGCCAGGAATCGAGCCGGGCCGCCTTCCGCTGCGAGCGGGCAGTTCCATTCTGCTGGCCTTCGATTCCGATCCAGGCGGGAAAACAGCGGCCAAACGCCTCCAACAGCAACTCCGCCAGGCAGGCTATGATGCCGTCCTGGCGCTCCCACACACGGAAGGCCAGGACTGGAGTGCGCTCTGGAGTCGGGCCGGCCGTGATGGCCTCGACGCGCTCTACGCGTATCATGCGCTGCTTGCTCATGAGTTCTCAAGCACGCGCTAAACCGGCGTGCTTGCCTCCCTGACCCGTGTATCCACATCACAAAAGCGCAGGCCCCGTTCCCTCATCTCTTCTTTACGCGTGGGAACGGAGCCTGTGGAGAAAGGAGAAAATCCTTCTATGGGAAATATACCAAAAACGACCCTGGAAATCAAGCATGAACTGGCCGCACAGGCCATTGAGTGTGGCACCCTGGAAATCTTCACCCAGTTCCTCAGATTGACGCCTGTTTTCCTCATGCCTCTCGAACGAGCCCGTCCCCTGGGAAACCAATACCAGCGCGAATGGGCCGTTCATGTGACGACTCGCCCATATCCCAACGGGCCCGTCTACTACGCGACCTTTTTGGCCGCCCAGGCGTTCGGAGGGCTCGGGGGAGAGCGATCCTGGAGCCTCGTCTTTCCCGACCGCTTGAAGGGGACAGAGGCGCTGGAGCTGGCTCATCAGTTGCAGGAAGAGCTGCAAACGTGCCTGCGCCAGGTCCTTGAACGCGCCCCCCTTGCCGGGAAGGTCATCTGCCCTGCCCGGTATCGTCTCCCCGACGAGTGGGTCTGGTCCGTCCAGAGCACTGCCGCCTCGCTGGTGTACCGAGAGGGACACTGGAGGCTTGCCGCTCTCCCCTAGCGCCCTTCCCGGGTGCATCTGCTTGCTTGCTTGCTTGCGGGGCTGTCCCCCCAGTGGTGTCGCCCCGCTCGATCATGTTCTGCATCACACCTTCAGGAGGTTCTATGACACCGCACCAGCAACATCCCGTTCAAACCATCCTGCTCCACGGGAAACCCTCTGTCCCCGTTGCCGAGCGCTTACGTCTGCTCCACGAGCATCAGGTCCCTTTCCAGATCCTGGAAAGTGGTCCTGTGCCGATTGGCGACCGCCTTCTCTGGCGGGTCGTCATCTCCATCGAGACACAGCAGTATATTGGCAATGCAGAAGTCAACTTGCAGGCGCCCAAGCACACGCCCGATGGGACACATCCCTTTGAGTGTGCTGAGACCAGTGCCCTCGGACGCGCCCTGGCGTTCGCCGGCTTTGGCCTGCTTGAGAGCATTGCGAGCGTCGAGGAGATTGCCCGCCCGCCACACACGACTCGCGCAAAGCAGTCTCCCGTCACCACGCCACCGACGGATGCGGAGCAGCCAGAAGCGCAGATGCCTCACAGTGTCTCCTACCCGGACAACCAATTTCTCGATTGGGTCGCTCGCTCTGTCGAGCGCGATCCCAATCGCATTGCCCGCATCTGCCAGACCTATCAGGTATCACGCCTGGAAGACCTCTCGCAAGCGCAACGAGAGCATCTCACCCGGCTTCTCAAGCGGGAGCCCCGCACGCTTCCATCTGCCTGAGTCCGTTCCACTGCTGTTTCTGAGCCCGCTTGCCGCTCGCGCGAGCGGGCTTCTTGCTTCCTACCCACCATTGTGAAGGAGGTGTTTTCATGACCACACCCGCTCATCGTTGTGTCGCAACGCCACCCCATGCGGTGCCGACCGTTCTCTCTGCGCCGCTCTCGGGCAAGCAACAGATTACCCCTTTTCTGCCTGACGGACCCATCGGGGAAATCGAGGCCGATGGACAATGCGTCCTCGTCACCGCCCTCGCAATCAATCAGGCAAATGAGGTCATCTTCCTCAGCCTCGTCGGGCGAGACACGAGCTCCAGTGCCGTCCTCGCACAACTCTGGCAAGGGAAGCAGCTGCCCCTTTCCGTCCGCAAGCCACACCTCTGGCCCCCATCCCCCCACGTTCAGCGCAGCAAAGAACTTACCTACACATCCATCACATCGACACTGCCCACCAGCAAGATGGTGCACACCATCACCATGCCCCACACCGGGCATATCCAAGAAGGGCTTCTTCACCCCCCCACCACGGTGAACCCACACCCCCACCATGCTGAGCACCTCGTCCCAGTCAGCAAAGAGCGGTTTCTCTTCGCCAACTGGGACGAGGAGGAACCGCACAGCAGCAGTTTTTTCGGCCATCTGCATGCCATGCGCATCGTCGTGCTCTACCGGGGCGAGGCGGAGCTCCAAGAGCACTGGGCTGCTGAGCTCTGGCAGCGCGGACTCTGGCGCAGCCTCATTCTCCCCTGTCCGAGCCTGGGCATCCGGGCCTGGCGCATTGAGCCAGACGTCCTGGCCTGGAACGCCCTCATTGGCCAGGGCGTTCGTGACGGCTGGCTTCCCTGGCGCTAAATCCATCCTTCGGTCACCTCTTTTTCATGCTCATGCCCTGCTCTGTGCCTGCAGAGTGGGGCCATTTTTTTGGAAAGGATGTTTCTCTATGGCAAACGGAACCTTACCGAACCTTGCCCACTCTTCTTTTGTGCGGACGCCGCCTGCGGTGGCAGAACGCATCAGCCACCTGCTCTCCTTCCCAGCTCCACAGCAGGGGCACGTGACGCTCCTTGATCCCGCATGCGGGGAAGGTGATCTCCTCCTCCCGTTGCACCAACGAGACCTCGCCCAGCTTCACCTGTATGGAATTGAGATTAGTGCCCAACGGGCACAACACGCCCGTGAACGGCTCCCTGTTCGTACCAGCATCCTTCCTGTTGCCTTCGAGGGCGTCCGTCTGCCCAAGGAGAGCTTCAGCGGCATCCTCATGAATCCGCCGTATCTGCTCGTCAACGGCAAAAGGGCGGAGTATCGCTTTGCCGTTGCATGCACAGAGGCCCTGGTTCCTGGTGGCATTCTCGTCGCAATCGTTCCGGCCCGCTCCGCCTGGAACCACCATATGGCCTCCCTTTGGAGCCAGTGGTATGAGGACATCCGGGTGTGGCGTTTCCCTACCCGCCGCGAAGGGGAAACAGAAAGCCCCTTCGAGGCGTATACCCAGATCGTCGTGATCGGGCGCAAGCGAGCACAGCCGCTGGAAGCAAACGAGCGCGAGAAAGAGCGTCTGCTCGGTTATCGCTGGCGCAAAGATGCTCATGGTCAGGAGGGATGGGCCGGGCACACGCCACCGCCGGCCCTGCCAGAAGCTCCGGAGCCGCTCTATGAGCTCCCCCCCATCTCCTCCCTCCCCCACCTGGAGGTTCGGCACGCCTCTGAGCAGCTGATGTGGGAAGAGCTGGCGCAGCATGGCGCTCACCGCACCCAGGAATGGAAGGCTGCCACCTGCTGGATCGCTGAAGAGGAGCAGCGTCAGCCTCCCGCCATGCCCTATACCGGTCCAGCCCATGTCGCCGCCGAACTTCTGACAGATATCCTCGGCGGGCAGGTGCTCTGCGGCCCGCAGGAGGGCCCAGAAGCAAGACCATACCTCTTCACCGCCTTTGTCAGCACCACCTGGGTGGATCTGCCGCTGGACAAAGAGACAGAAGAGGCCCTCACCCAGCAAGGGGTGACACGAGCGCAAGCAAGCCAGAGCCAGGACTATCCGGTCCTGGGCGTCCTCGACCTGACGACTGGCCAGGTGACCTACTATACGGATCATCAGGTCTTCGACTTTCTCCAACCCTGGATTCCTCGCCTCGCTGAGCGCATGCTCTCCCAACGGCAGCCCCTGTATCAACTGCAACCAGAGGACTGGGAACTCGCGGTCATCTCACAGTTCGGCCGGGACAGGCAACTCCCCAACGCTTCCCTCCCAGGCCTCGCACCAGCCCAGATACACCGTGTCATCGCCCACGCGAGACTGCTTGATATCCGGCGCCGGGGAGCCATCCAGGGAGAACCGGGAACTGGCAAAACCCGCATCACAACCGCCGTTGTCGCCCGGCAAGCCTACCTCTGGCGGTATCGAAACACGATGCGTGCGCCCCAACAACAACCCGACTGGATCCGGCAGCTCCGTCGCCGCTGGCTCAAAAACCCTCGTACGCTCGCCATGCTCGACCTGGAGCCTGTCTTTGGGCAGCGCTTGCAGCAGCAGCAGGGACAGGCCGTCATCCGTGAGGACACCACCTCCCGGCACATCGTGGCCTATCGGCATCGTTCCACCGGGCGCCTTCTGCTCCCAGAAGAGGCTGGCCCCAGGGCCTTCCCTGCCCTGATCAGCACACCGAAGAAGGTCACGAAAGAGTTTGAGAAAGAGATCAAGGCAGCCTGGCCACAAGCAGAAACGGTCCTCATCGAGCGCTGGCGCGATATCCTCCGCTGGCTCGAACGCTGTGCCACAAGCGATGCCCCTGCGGTGATTGCCATCGTCTCGCATTCGCAGTCCCGCACATTTGGCCGAGAATGGCAGCCCGCTGTGCTCGAACGTCGCAGAAGGAGAACACGAGGCCTTGCAGCGGGGCCGTTCCTGGCTCGGGCGCAGGAGCATCTCCCCAAGCGCCTGCTCCTGTTTGCCAGCCAGGAAAGGCCGCCCGTCTGGCAACAGTGCCCACAGCCTCGGTCGATTATCGTGCCCGACGAGGCGACAGCCCCCAACACCCAGGCCTGCAATAGCAGCCCCCGCGCTCCGGTCTGGAAACCTGAAAGCCCTCACAGTGGAAGAAGAGGCAACGCAACCCAGCGCGTCGCCTCCACCCAGAGAGCAGAACGCCTCACAGCAAGAGGCGCACCCAGTGGCTCCGTCTCCAGAGAAGGCCCCTGCCGCTTCCCCCAACGCGCAGGAGGAACCAGCACGTCACGCCCCCTCAAAACGGGCAAAACAGCAGCGCATGCCAAAAAGGAGCAAACAGACGATGCTGACACAAAAAGAGCTACGCCATATCATCTGAACCAGCTTCTGGCTCTCCCAGGGTTCAGCAACCCTGCAAGAAGAGTTCCTCGCCCTTGTCGCCATCCTCCTGCATCCTCAGGAACCATTTCCCCTGCAATGGATGCCCCTGGTCAGTGAAATCACAGAATCAACGCTCCGCCTCCAAGCCAGCGAAGCACATCCCGAGATCAAGGGCACAAAAGAACGCATCGAAAGAGAGGCATGGAAGTTTGTCGCCTTCCTTCTCGCTGCTCTACAGCACCCACGGGACCAGGAGATCACAGGAGGAGAGCTTCAAAACCTCTTCGCTCGACTTGTCGCCCAGGATTACTTTTATCTGGTTATTCGAGGATCAAGAGACCGACACAAGCAGCACAGCGGAAGGAGCCGGCTAGACCCCTCTTTCTCGCATGTGGTTGCGTACTGCATCCTGGGACAGACAACCGGGTGCGCCCTTTTGATGCTCTCTTTTCTCAACTCCGAGCAGCGCAGGTTGTGGCACATTACCGACAGCAGCACCAACTCGCAGCAACCGCTCATCGTTTTGTACAAACGCACCCCAACCTTCCTCCAGAGCAAGGGACACACCTGCAACACGCGTCGCCTCTTTTAGGGACTCCCAAGCACCAGGAAGAGCCACAGAGAGACCCAGAAGGAGCAAGGTTATCTTGGAAGGCCTCACCCCACGGGTTGTGCAACGAGATAAAGAGAGAACAAAACGACGAATAAGATCTGGGCAAAGGAGAGAGACGAGTGATGTTACAAACCAAACTACTTTCGGTTTCCTATCGATCCATTATCAATCTCTCATGGGTTTATCCATCCCGCTTTCTTGACAAGCAGAGCCTCAAGCCTCTGTGCCGTCTTTGATGCCGGATCAGGTAAAAAGACACACAGTTTCAGATCTGGCGAGGAATTGATCTGAAACGTCACATAGCCGAACACGAGATGCCCAATCAGGGGATGTTCAACCTCCTGATTAGAAGAGGCCGTCTGGCGTACCTCATGCTGAGGCCACCACTGACGAAATTCTCGACTGACGCGTGTGAGCGTGTCTATGAGTTGGAGAAAGCGTGTGTCATCTGCAAGGCGTCCCGATTTCGAGCGAAAAATGGCCAGGGCCTCTTGAGCATACTGCTCCCAATTCACCAGACGCTGTCGAAACGTGCTTTCAGTAAAACACAGCCAGATAATGTTGCGCTCGCTCTCTGGTAGCTTGCCGAAGTCCCCGAAAACAGCGCAGGCCGCCTGATTCCAGGCCAGAACCTCACAATAGGGTCCACAGATGAAGGCAGGACTTACCCCCTGATTGTCGAGCATACATTGAAGCAAGGGGTCAAGCTGGTCTTTATGCTTGAAGTCATCAGGCACATAGGCCTGATTTGCCAGTTGAAAGAGGTGCAGCCGTTCATCAACTGAAAGCAACAACGCGTCAGCAATACTTTCTAAAACCTGGCGTGATACATGCAAATCACGACCTTGCTCCAGCCAGGTGTAGTACGCTACGCTGATATGAGCGGCTGCTGCAACCTCTTCACGGCGCAAGCCAGGTGTGCGGCGGCGTCCTCCCGGAGGCAAACCAATATCCGATGGAGCAAGGCGAGCACGCCTGCTTCGTAAAAAATCGGCCAGTAACATCCGCCGTGTTTCATCTGTTCCTACTGTCACATCTTTCTCCTTTCTCTATCCTGGTAATACCATTCATAGGAAAACGGTTATCTGGCTCCAGAAACAGCTTCGATAGCATACTATCCTCATGAGGAATCCCTGCGCTCCCTCCACCGGCTTCCTGGGAGGCATTCCTACGTATTACTAGAAACCCTGTGCGGTCTCTCTATTATGCCATTATCACGAAGCCAGGTACAAAGCGAAGGAGGCAGATTCATACTCTCCAGCAAACTAGCAAAGGATGATTACTTTATGCCCAAACAAAGAAATATATCAACTCCTGTTCCTCATGTAGAGGTTTGTCTTGAAACAACGACCCCGCAGGAAATCCTGGAGAAAGAGATCCCGCAAGGGAATCAGTGGCTCTTGCTGGTCGTCATTTGCCTGGGGTGGTTTATGTCTGCGCTTGACACCACCGTCGTTAATCTTGCATTAAAGAATATCGGTGAAGATTTGCAGACTGATATTACCGGTTTGCAGTGGGCAGTGGATGGCTATGCCCTCATCTTTGCCAGTCTCCTCTTGACGGCAGGCGGTCTGGGGGACCGCCTGGGGCGAAAGCGCATGTATCTGATTGGGTTAGCGACCTTCACACTTTCATCGGGGCTATGTGGTCTGGCTCCAACGTATTGGATGCTGCTGTCAGCTCGTCTCCTCCAGGGAGGGGGGGCAGCGCTCATGGTTCCCAATATCCTGGCTTTGATTCATACCCTCTTCCCTCGTTCTGAGCAGCGGGCCAGAGCGGTGGCCTTCTGGGCAGTGATTGGTGCAGTGGCCTTAGCAGTAGGACCCGTTGTGGGCGGACTTCTGGTAAGCCTGCTTCACTGGCGCAGTATCTTTTTTCTCAATGTCCCGATTGGCATTGTGGCTCTGTTGATCTCGCTTCCTCCACATCGCATCCCTGAGACTATCAGGCACCTGGATGAGCGCGGTCTGGATCTGACTGCTCAGGTGATGGCGGTGGTAGGACTGGCATCGCTCACCATGGTCTTGATCGAGGGTGGACGCATAGGCTGGCTCTCGTGGCCTATTCTCACATGCCTCGCGCTTTTTATCGTGACGGGGATCATCTTTCTCATCTGCGAGGCACGCGGACGTAGTCCGATGCTGCCACTCCACTTGTTTGCCATCCTTACTTTTTCGGTGGGGATGATTATTGGGGCAGTGGAGAATTTCGGCTTCTATGGCTTTATCTTTCTGTTGAGCCTCTTCTTTCAAGATGTACAGCACAGCAGTGCTCTCGTAGCTGGCTTGGCCTTTCTTCCCATGACTGGAAGTGTCATCGTTGCCAATGCGTTAACAGGTCTTTTAACCAGTCGTATTGGTCCACGCATGTTGATGTGTGTTGGTTTGGCTCTCGGTGGTTCGGGCTTTTTCTCTCTACTCCTGCTCGATGCCGCTAGTCCCTATCTGGTTGCCTGTTTTGGCCTCTTTGCTATTGGCATGGGCATTGGCTTGACCATCCCGCCACTCACCATGATATTGCTGGGAGCCGTGGCTACAGAGCACTCGGGTGTGGCGTCGGGGGTATTGAACGCCTGTCGGCAAGTCGGGGGTGTGCTGGGCATTGCCCTCTTTGGCTCGTTGATCCAGGTACAAAGCAATTTCGTGCAAGGTTTGCATCTTTCTGCCCTGATTGCTGGCTGCGCAACTTGGTTAGTCTGCCTCCTCGCGTGGAGCCTTACACAACGTCAATTCTAAAACACTGCCTGGTTTCTATCCCTTTGAGGTGTATGAGGCCATCAAACAATGAGCCTTTTTTCTAATTAAGAAGAGCGCATTCGTTATATGATATCTGCTTCCGTCACGATCCAGATCACAGCGGAATCGAAACTCATGCCTTCCTGGATGGGAAAAGTGGCTGCCTTCGCTCAGGTCCTTACCCGTGTGGACATCCTCAATGCCGTCCAGGAGCGAGTGCGCTTCGCCTGTGCGCGCTGTGGCCAATACGATCTGATCGATTTTGTTGCCGTTCTGATCGTTTATGTAGTTTCTGGCGAATCCACGCTTGTGGCCTTTTATGAACGACTATTACCATTTGCTGAGCCGTTCACGCCCTGTTTGGGAGAAACCAGTTGCCCCATCGCTCGACTCTGTCCCGCTTTCTTGCCGCTCTCGATCAGCCCACTGTGGAAGCACTCCGCAAGCTCTTTCAAGAAGACCTGGTTGCCCGTAAACCGTTTGCTTCTCCAGGTGGAATGGTGGATCGAACAGGACAGTAATAGTAGGTTGTAGATGTGGATGGAACCAGGGCTACTGCTCGCCAACGTGCTCTCCGCAGACGGAGTCCAAGCAGATAGCTCTTGATCCCTCCTTCTAGCTTCTCCTATGTGTCTCCATCGTTCCCGTTTCACATGTCTTACCATTTTACCTGCAAAAGGAGAAAAACGTATGTCTCGAACACCAATCCTGCTCGCCACTCGCCTGAGCCAGGGGATGCGGCCATCAGACTGCTGTGACGCCCTGGCAGGTGGACCGGTGGATCTCCCGTTGAACGACTGTGACCCTGATGAACTCACCTTTGTCGGCCTCATCAGCGGACAGAGAACCACCACCATGCATGTTGCAGCGGTCCCAGCAGGCGAAGAGCATTTGCGCTCCTTGCTTCGCTTCTACTGGACACAGCATCTCATTGGTCTCACCACAGCAGAGTTCGAGGCATTTCTCGATGAGAGATGCGCCGAACTGCTGCGCATCGCAGCGAGCGTCCCCCTCGGCACGATCCTCGAACGCCGAGGAAACCAGCTCTGCACCCGAGAGCCAATTGAGCCCTTCCGTTAAACGGAGACCGCTTCGGCCTGCTTTGCCGAAGCGGCTCCCGTTGCATCAGTTTATACGGTAAGCCGTCATGAGACAGTTCCACCGGTCTTTGTGTGTTTTTGGCCCCTGGGAGCACGGCCCACTGTGTTGCAAAAACAGATACACTCCTCCCAAGCATGCTTCGCGTTCGCTAAGACAAGCCCCTTTCCTGGGAACAGAGGATCTGGCCATGCTTCTCCACATGCAGCTATCCAGGTAAGCCCCTTTTGCAAGAGCTCATGCCGCTCATCCCAATATCCAGGCCGCAATGAGGCCCAGAATCGTTTGGTGTGACATGTGCATAGAAATCTCCCAAAATGTTCAATTGCCCCATGATGGTGGATCGAAAGGAACCCAACGCTGAGTCTGAGATGTGTCCCTTTCCATACAGCGAGTTCCAACCCATCGCTTGATGTAGCCGTCAGCGGATCAAAGAAAGTGGTACGTACCCGAAGCACATAGGGCCCCGCTTGCGGCTCACACCGGCTCACTTTAGATATTGTTGACCTTACTTGCAGATAAGCTGTTGCCAGGTCAAATTCACGTCGTGTCATCTCCTCCATGCTCTTTCTCTCACCCAGGACAACCGGCGAAGCAACCGCACCAGTGTCTCTCCATCAGCCTGCTTCTCTGCGAGAGCACTCATACGAAGCTGACTCAGCTTTTGTAATGCATAGGAACGGGGGCGGCTCTCTCCGTTCTCCCACCGCATCACGGTTCTTGGAGAAACCCCCAGTTCCTCTGCAAACTTTGCCTGTGTTTGACCACGTTCCTGTCTGAGAGCACGAATTTCTTCTTTATTCATACGACCTCCATACTATTGACCAGAATCACAAGAGAATCAGAATAGAGAGGCGTTGCAGTAGAAGCAGCAGCAATTACTCAAATGAATTGAGCTGCAAAATTATTATAAACAGAATGTACACGCCCTGCAAGGAAACTTTCAAATCTTTATAGAATTTTAATACATAAGCTATTTTTCTTGTTGTTTTTTTACACAATTGCTATTATACTAAGAAAAGGGCTGGACAAACTGGACTATCTCTTAGGGGAAAAAATGAAGATACAGCAAAAGATCTACGACGGTGCCGGATCATTTGCGCTCGGCATTTGTGCCCAATGCGCCGACGACCTATGATGAGCTGTTTGCGTGCGTCCGGAGAGGTGGAGTTGCTGGTGCTGGATGATCTGGGCGCGGAGCAGCGGACGCCCTGGGCCAATGAGAAGCTCTTTCAGTTGCTTCATCATCGCTACAACGCGATGTTGCCGACGGTGATCACCTCGAATCGGATGGCGTTAGAAGGGAGAGACCATCGGATTGTCTCCCGTTTGCATGACCGAGAGCTGGTGAGACAGGTCATTATGCAGGAGACACAGGATTATCGCGTGTGTCTGAGTGGCATGCAGGCAGGATAGCTTGTAGGGTTCACGACGATCAAGGTGAATCCTACAAGATGGCGCCGGATTATTCCAGCCTCCGCGTTTTTTTCAGCTTGGTAGGATAATTCGCTTTAAAACGGGCTGAAAGAAAATGCGTAGGATCACGGGCACTTGTCGTAAGCAAGGGAACAGGCCATGTGGAGGTGCTGCCCCTGCGGCAATAAGGCCGTGTCAGAGAGAGGCTTTATGAGTAGTGTTTACATATTAATATAGAGTTAGAACTGTTAAAACTAGCTTTCGGCCTTTAACATATGTTACATACTACGTATTAGAACAAGTTTTTCTCTTGATTCAGGGAGGTACCAAATGAACGAGCAACAAAATATCTCTAATTGGAGAGTATTAGCGAATAGGTTCGTTTGGTCCGACGAAACCGCATTAGCAAACATACCTGAAGAAGGGAACAGACTCCGATGAGGTGTGGACGACGACTGTTCCATCACGATACCGGTCATGCTTCCCTCCTTTCTCCGTCCTGGTGGCTGTCACCATCATTCTGCTTTGTGCTCAGCCTCCGTCTGGTGTGCGTGCAGAGCAGGAACAGCCAGCAAGATCGAGCCAATAGCCAGAGCGATGATCAGTGCTCCAGACCAATACGGTGTGGCGTGACCGAACTCAACGTAGAGCAAACCACTGAACAACGAACCCAGGATCATGGCGAGTGATTGCATCGACTGACTGGCACTGCCAATCAGACCTTGCTGGCGCGGTCCGGCCAGACGTGACAGCAGACCGCGTAACGCGTTCTCCACCAGACCACTCGCACCAGCACCGAGCAATACCCCCCCGAGCAGCAGAAACGGCGAAGCGATCAGCGCAATCAATCCCACCAGAAAATAGCTCACCGCGATCAGTATCAGCGAACTGATGCTCAGTGTTACCTCGCTCACCGCTGAGAGCAGCTTGCCCACCAGTACGCCCTGAACCACAATATCGACCACTCCAACTACCGTCGTGACCATACCCGCAGCAGCGGCATTCCATCCCAGACTATCCTTTAACAAAATGGTCAGGTTTGCTCCCATACTCGGGAGCGGCAAGTAATAGAGGAAAACAGCGAGCAAGAGCCAGCGCTGATGCGTATGGGAAAACAGGCCGCCGAGTTGTTTGAAAGGATTGAGGGCGCGGAGGCTAATCGCGCTGATGCGGTGTTCTTTGTGCAGGCTCTCTGGCAGAAAGAAGAAACCCCACACGAGCGCAAGCAGAATGACGGCTGCCGCGACCAGAAAGGGAGTACTCAAGTTGAACGTCGCTAAGAGGCCACCGACACCAGGGCCAACAAGAAAGCCGACCCCGGAGAAGCTTCCCACGAGTCCGAAGTACTTTCCGCGCTCCTCTGGCCTGGTAATGTCGGCAACATAGGCGAAGAGGACGCCAACGTTGCCCCCGGTCAACCCATCGATGATGCGGCCCAGGAAGAGCAACCAGAGCGCTCCACCCAGGCCGAAAAACAGGTAGCCAATTGCTGAGCCAAGCAAGCATACAAACAAGATCGGGCGTCGTCCAAAGCGATCACTCAGCAAACCTAATCCGGGGGCAGCGAGAAGTTGGCAAATGCCATAGATCGAGGTAAGCACGGCCACGACCAGTGCAAGATTACCTGAATTGTTCAGATAACGTTGGGTCATAAAGGGGACCACAGGGCTGATAATGGTCATCCCCATAGAATTGAGAAATGCAACCACCGCGAGAAAGAAGATGGCCTTGCGGGAAGGTCTGGACATCTTGTCGCCGGATGATCCTGTCTGAGAGGTAAGAGGTCCTGATGTGCTCATAAATCAATCTCCTCGTTTTGAGAACGTTCAGTATTCGCTGAAAGACGGTTCGCATCTTTTTTAAGCACAGGTGAAACACCGGTTGCTACCGCTTCTCAGGTTGCCTCTACGATACTTCTCAGGAGGATGAGCCAGCCTCATCCGAGCGCATGATTCGTCGGATGATGTACGATACTGTCGTTTCATACGGGCATGTGGAGGCGGGAGAAAATGCTTTAGACGAGTTTCAGCTGAGTTGCAACAGCACTCGCTGCGAGACGGTTATGGACACCCAGCTTGCGATAGATGCTCTGAACATGGGTACGTATCGTATTGATTGAGACCACGAGGGCGCTTGCCATCTCAGCGTTGGAATTGCCCGCGATCAGCAGGCGCAGGACGTTCTGTTCCTGTGGACTCAGGGGTTCTGGCAGGAACGTTGAGCCACCACCAGCCTGCCCATCAGATGTACCGCTTTCCTGAGCAAAAGCACTCAGGATCTGCCGCATGTAAACAAGCAGTGCTTTCTCATGCAGAGAGGGCAGCAACGCGCGCAGCAGGTGAGCCAGTTCCTTCCCTTCATCGAGGAAGAGGCGCAGGTAGCCTTCACTGCGTGCCGTTTCGAGCACCTCCACGAGTTGCTCTCGCGCCTTCTCATACGCCTGAAGCCTTGCATACGCCAGAGCCAGCACCACCTGAACTTCTAGTCTGAAGTGCAGATGGCCAGTTCGCAACGTGGCAGTACAGAGCTGCTCTAGCAGTTCTATTGCCGCGATGGTTTCTGCCTTCGCCAGCAAAAAGCGTGCTCGCAGTAATTGCTCGCATTGGCGCTGATAGCGAGGCACTCTCTCCTCATTGTTCTGATGAGATGCCATCCAACGTCTCACTGATGCCAGATCGCCATCGGCAAGTTGAATACGCACAAGCTGGGCCTGGACTTCCCGTGAGGTATGGAGAGAGGCGGTTGTCTGTCTGCACGCTAACCAGGCGGTCAGGCGCTGCTGTGCCTGTGCTGCCTGGCCGTGTCTGTATTCAATGTGGGCCAGGAGCACCGAAGCGCGGGCCTGCACCTCTTCGATGTTCATCTGCTCCCCAAGCGCAAGAGCCTCCTGTGCGGCCTGTTCCGCTGCGGGCAGATCGTTCCACTGATAGAAAATTTGCGCCAGTTCTCCCTGGGTCCGAGCGATATCGTCATGATCCGACACACTCCTGGCCTCGGCCTGAAGCTGTCGCAACTGCTCTGCTGCCTGGCGTAGCTCGCCCATCTCAAAGCTCACACGGCAGAGCCTGCTCCTGGTGGCACGTGTGCCGGTAGGACTACCTTGCTGCTCGTTAAGGGGCAAGGCTGCAAGAAAGTGTTCGCGTGCTGTCGCTACAGTCCCGTTGTGAAGCTCGCCGATTCCTACAGCGGTCAGAGCCAGGATACGCCAGGTTACGGCTTCCCGGGGAAGCCAGGCCAGCGCCTGAGTAGCCCATGAGACGGACTGGAGGATCTTTCCCTCTTGACGAGCTAGCAGAGCATGGAAGGCGAAGACCTCGGCCAGCTTTGTGGTCGTGTTCGTCTCTCGCCACTGCTGCTCTGCCACCTGGAGTAGATGATGGATGCGCTCTTTGCAAGATGGCTCTCCCAGTGAATGGAAGAGCAGGTTGCGAGCAGCATAGAGACACAGATCAGGATGGTGTTCAAGGTCTGCTTCCGGTAAGCGTTCTAGCCAGCGCTTCAGGCGATACCATTCGGTGGTACCAGGTTCGTTGATCTGCTGATACTGTTCAAGGGATAGTGCAATCAAGCGAGTGGCACGATGGTAGGCTGCGGCGGTAAAAGAGGTTTCGATAGCTTCTGGAAGCAGTCCATGGGCCTCATACCAGGCGCTCGCGCGGAGTGCCAGTGCACGGATGCGTTCCTCACCCAGCCTTCTGCGCGCCTCCTGCTGCATAGCCTCGGCGAAGAGAGGATAATAACGCGCCCATGTTCCTTCCCAGTTTAACGGCATCAGAAAGCAGTCACCTTTCCGTAGCATGGTCAGCAGGCGTGCACTATCATCACGTTCAGTGAGAGCGTCACAGAGGGAGGCTGTGAGACGTGGAAGCATGCAGGTATGCAGCAGAAAGGTTTGCATCTCCTCTGGCAAGGTATGAAAAATCTCATGGAGGAAGTAGTCACGGATGTTCAATGCCTGACGTGATAGGGAATGCTCCATACCGCCAGAGAAGGCAGAAAGAATGGGTTCAATCTCCTGCTCGTGTGTGGCCCAGCGGAGCATTTCTACCAGGAAGCGCAAGCCTACAGGCCACCCTTCCAGCCTCTCATGGATCTGGTGAACAGTCCTGGGTGAGAGCGTAAAGGAAAGCTCCTGGGCGAGAAAGGCGCTAGTTTCTTCTAAAGAAAAGCGCATCAAGAGTGGAGAGATGTCCAGCATCTCATTACGCGCGTGCAGGCGAGCCAGGGAGAAAGGAGGATCGCCGCGTACGAGCAGAACCAGATGGAGTGATGCAGGCAGGTGCTCAAGGAAGAAACTAAGTGTAGCGGCGATCTGGGGCGAGGTGATGACGTGCAGATTGTCCAGGATGAGCATGCCAGGATGCTTAAGATGACTCACATCGTTGAGCAACGCAATAAGCATCGCGTCCAGTGGTTTGAATGATGGCAGCAGGTGTGCGTGGAGCAGATCCAGCGCACCCTTTCCGAGGTCGGGTTGTAATTGTTGGCAGGCGGCGATCAGATAGCGCCAGAAGCGAACGGGATCGTTATCACCTTCATCGAAAGTAATATAGGCCGCGTGCGGAGAATCCGGGCGTTGGGATCGTGTGGTCAGCCATTGGCTGACCAATGTAGTTTTGCCATAGCCAGCGGCCGCTGAGATGAGGGTCACTTTGTATTCCAGCCCCTGATTCAGCAGCGTGAGCAGATGATCACGCTGAAGTAACGAGGGCTGGTAGCGCGGTAGCTGGAGCTTTGGAAGCAGCAACGGTTCAAGGGATGGCGAAGCAAAAGGCGAGATTGCACGTTCCGCTTGTGGTGTCTGCTGTTGGGAATGCTGCGACTGTGGAGGCAAGGCAGCACCCTCAGACGAGAGTTTAGCCGCGATCTCCTCCAGCCGCTCCAGGCTCAATCGCGCACTCCGTCCGACGTAGCACTTGAGCACCCGCCCCTTGTGGCGCTGATAGGCGTACCAATAGCCCTCGCTGCCACGACGACGCTTTTCTTTGAGGAGACTGATTCGCCCATCATGGCCTTGAAAAGCAAATGCGCGGTGTTCCTCAAGCCATGCCTGCCATGCTCCTCCTTCCTCCGAGAGCTGGCAGGAGGTAGCATTTCCCTGTGTGATGAGCAGAGAATGTTCCTGCTTCCCAGACCGTTGTATCAGGTATTGTGCGCGCTTTGGCAGAGACAGATACTCCTTTCTCTCTTTTGTCCCCCAACACTCAGTGTGAATGAGTATACAACGATGCGTATCAAAAAACAAGTGTTCCCCAACAGGCAGATACCTCACATGGTTAAACTAATTCCCTTTCTTTGTTTGCAAGAGCACTCATACTTGCTACCGATGTTGGCTGGCAACAGAGAGTTCAACGACCTTTGCGTCAACGCACTCCTGTCTTCCCTGCCTGCGCTTGATTGAAGAGCAGCCCATCAGAAGGTGCTTGATAGACTTCTTTCCCATGAGGAAGAGAACACAGTCCTTTATCAATGTTGCTCACCAACGTCATCATTTTTGTGCTCATCCTCAGAATGCTCTGGCCTGGCAGGCAACTTTTGAAAGACTCCGACAACATAATCTCGTTGACTTCTTTGGTGTCCTGTTCTCCAGGACAGCCAACCGAAGAAAAAAGATGACGCTTTTTTTCAGCAGATCACGACAAAGATGTCTGCAGTGGTGGGGTAGCAATGCTCTTCTCCTACAAGCTTGATGCGATGGCACAACATCGATACGTTCCATGCTTATACGGCTGATGCGTGCGTACAAGTGTTCTCTGCTGCACTCACATCGTAGTATCAGTGGCACAAAGTGAAGCCAGGAGCCAGACCATCGCAAGCATTACACCCCAGATTTTTCCTTGCGAGGCAGGGTGAGATAGGGAGAAGAGGGACATTTCCCCTGAAGTCCAGCCCCTATCTCACCTTGATCTCGCTTCATTTCCCAAGTATGCGAGTCAAGACATCCAACAGCACCTGCTCTGGTTGCTCCCTGAGCTCGGAGGAACGCCAGGCGACGAAACCATCAGGGCGCACCAGGATCGTTCCGGTTGTGCTCACACCATAGGTCGTATACCAGCGTCCTTCAACATCGCATAACCCCTCAGGGCCTATCTGCCATACATCCAGCGCAATACCCAGACGATCGGCTACCGTGCGTGCCGCAGTCATCCAGGGAGTTCCTTCCTCACCGGCCAATAACACAAAGTTACGTCCGAACAGATCTATCGTCGAGAGACGCTCTCTAGCACGCTGAAGCACAATATGGGGAGCACGCGTTCCTGGCTCACCGCTCAACGTGCTCGGATGCTGTGCCAGGGGAGCTTCAGCCGAGTCTAATTCGGCCACAATTGCCCCCCGCTGGTAGCGGTAGCCGAAAATCAGCGAGGCATCATCTATCAGGGAACTGGAACCGCTGCCGGTACGATAGAAGAAACGCTGCATCGTCTGTTCCACCATCAACTTACCAACCGGGAATCGCTCCTCTTCGTAGGAAGCAAGCAGAGAAGGAGCCGCCTGACCCTTGAGGATCAGAGCCATCTTCCAGGCAAGATTGAAAGCATCCTGGATACCAGTGCTAGCCCCCAGCGCGCCAGTAGGCAGGATCGCATGAGCCGCATCGCCTGCCAGGAAGACACGGCCCCGCTGATACTGCTCGGCATAAAGAGCGGTCAGCTCCCACATCCCCACCTTGACAGTATCCCATGGGTAAGCGGGCAAAATCTTGATCTCAAGATCAGGTACTCCAACGGCGATACGAATCTGCTCAATGCAGCATTCATCGGTCAGATCCTCACGCCGTTCACCGCGCTCGGGATGCAGTGATGAGCTAAACATCCAGCGCCGCTTATTGTCGATGGGCATCAGAAAGCCCTGCCCATCGGGCAAGAGTGGGTTGCTGATGTAGCAGAGCATGATCTGTCGCCCCCGGAGAACCTCACCCAGATCAGCCTCAAAGATGATATTCGTTGCATGGGAAATCGTACCGGGCCCCAGCCTTGAGAAACCGAGTGCATCACGTACTGTGCTATGGTTGCCATCTGCACCCACCAGGTAGTTTGCCCGTACCTGCCGTGTGTTGCCACTTGCTCGCTCGCGAATAAGCGCAGAGACACCCTGCTCATCCTGCTCAAGCGAGAGGAGTTCGGTGTTGAAGCGAATATCAGCACCCATGCTCTGTAGCCGAGTCAGCAAGATGACTTCCAGTTGGTCCTGATCTATACTACCCCAGGATGTAGGTGAAGCGGCCTTCAGATCGTCTGCTCCCCCTTCAACAAGCCGCTCAATCTCGCGGCCTGCCAGCGATTCAACGCGCAAGATCTCGTTATTGCCGCTGATAGGTGAGCTAGCTGCACGGATGGTTGATTCGAGGTCAAGAGCTCGGAACAATTCCATAGTGCGTGGATTGATGGCTCGTGCCCGTGGAAGACGGGCAGGCGCTGGATGACGCTCGACCACCAGGGATGGAATGCCACGCCATCGGAGAAACAGCGCAGTAGAGAGGCCAACCAGGCTACCTCCCACAATAAGCACTGGTGTGGTTTCATCAAAGGTTGCATGCGGTATTCCTGTATTCATGTTGACACCTTCCATGTCTCTTTGTTAGAAGTAATCACGACAGTTTTTCTGGTCATCTGTCCTTCCATTGCAGGTAAAAGGCTTCCAGTGAGGAAAAGACATAACTGACACCTGAGAATATACAGGAGAAAAGGTGTAGGCTTGCTCACCCACAGGGGTGATTTTCGCCCCACTTTCATGGATTATCTTGCACAATTTGAGCCTGATCAGGCCCTGGGTATCACTTGCATATTCCCCGACGAGCAGCTACAATCACCTAAAAGGGAAATGTTGGGTATCATCAAAACAGCAAATGGAGAAGATTGTGTATGCCAAAGACGAGCACCTATATACTGCTCTGGTCCCCAGAAAACGATCACTATGAACTCTATACCCGGGACGATCAGGAGCATCCACTGCTGCAAGGCGACACCGACGCCTGGTTTGCCTGGCTGGCTACACACCATGCGCTCTCCTTCCGGGGCAGAAGCGGTTCTTTCTTTCTTCAAAAAGAGCGACGCAGCCATAGTCAGAATACCTATTGGTATGGCTATCGTCGTCAGGGCAGGCAGATGGTGAAAACATATCTTGGCAAAAGCAGCGCACTTTCCATGACTCGCCTGGAGGCCGCCGCTTGTACCCTGGGAAACGATACCCGCAGAGGCAACACAACACAGCTTGCAACTGCTGATCTCCCACAAGAACGCGGGCAAGCAAGCAAGATGACAGAGAAAGCGGAACTGATCCCCGAGCGAGACCGCCGTGTCCCTGTAGAGGAGGGACGGGGCGAAAAAGACCTGCTGTTGGTACCGAAATTATGTCCGCCGCGTTTACCCTCCTCGCTCGTTGCACGTGAGCGTCTGCTCAATCAACTCGACGCGAGCCTGAAGCATAAGTTGGTGCTAATCACCGCCCCGGCAGGTTCCGGGAAAACAACGCTGATGAGTCACTGGGTGAGTGAGCGGCGTTCACGCAACGACTTTCCCCCCGTTGCCTGGCTTTCCCTGGACGAGGGTGACAACAATCCCATCCGCTTCTGGCGCTATCTCTTGACAGCCTGTCAGGCATTCCATGCCGATATTGGGCGCGCCGCACTCTCCCTTCTGGAGCGAGAAGAAACGCTCCCCTTCTCGTCCCCATTGTTGAAGAGGGCCTTGATCCTCTTTCTGAACGACCTCACTCAGAAGCGAAAGCCTGGCATCCTGATTCTGGAGGATTACCAGGTTATTACAGTTCAGACCATTCATGAGATGATGATGTTCTTGCTCACGCACCTGCCCTTCACCCTTCATATCATCATAGTATCCCGGGTCGAGCCGCCGTTCCCGCTCACGGTCTTGCGTGCACGAGACGAGCTTGTGGAGCTTCATGCCAGTGATCTCCGCTTTACCTCTCAGGAGACTCAGTTCTTTCTGCAACAGGTACTACCTGTTCCATTAGAGAGTTCGACGATCACGCATCTCAACACGTATCTGGAAGGATGGATTACCGGGCTGCGTCTGCTGGCGCTGATTATGCAGAAAGAGCACTCCTCGCAGGAGCCCCTCGATCTCCCAGCCACCTTCAGAGGTAGCCATACCTATGTGCTCGATTACTTTGTCAGTCAGGTGCTCGATGCCCAGCCGAAAACACTCCAAACATTTCTTTTGCAAACGAGTTTTCTCAAACGCCTGACCGCTTCTCTCTGCGATGCTGTCACAGAACGAAACGACAGCCAGGCCATCCTGGAAGCAATCGAGCATGCAGACCTTTTCCTCCAGCCAATTGGAGGTGACGGGCAGTGGTACCGCTATCACGCGCTTTTCGCTGAAGCAATGCAAGCTGAGGCCAGGAAACGTCTCACGCACGATACCTATACCAGGTGCTTGATGCGTGCAGCGGCCTGGTATGAGCAACATGGCCTCTTGTCGGAAGCAATCGAAGTCTCTTTGCAGGCTCATGCCTATCCACAGGCAGTCGCGCTTCTTGAACGCTACATGGGGCAAGAGCAGCACGATACCGAGCGTCATAACATATACGCAATGCAGAGCTGGTTGCAGCAACTTCCTGAAACGCTGGTGTTGGCCCACCCGGCCTTGAGCTTCATCAACGCACAAGCCCTCACCTTCCTCTCTGCCTCTGACTACCTCACGCCAACAACCCGGGTTCGCATCCAAACCTTTTTAGATGGAGCAGAACGGGGATGGAGGCAGGCCGAGCTGACCCCCAAGCTAAGTGAAGTTATCGCGTTTCGTGCGCTCCTCGCTGCACGACTGTACTGCTTCACTGAAGCTGCGAATCTCGCCAGGCAGGCGTTGGCCGGGCTTTCCGACGAACAGTCTGTATGGCGAGCTATCTGCCTGGGTGTAATAGGAGGGACGGCACAGCAGGCAGGACAGCTTGCCACTGCACGAGCATGCTACCAGGAGACCCTCACCCTTTGCGAGGCGATGAATAACCGGCCCGGGCAACGGGTTGCGCTCCTCTCCCTGGGCGAAGTGTGCAACGAGGCAGGCGAATTACGGCAAGCCGCCATGTTTTTCAGGCAGGTAATAGAGCAAGCAGACGAGGACATCTCAGATCTGAGCAAAGCACTCGCAGGTCTGGCAGAACTCTCATATGAGTGGAATGATCTGGAACGCGCTGAGCAGGAGGCGCGAAAAGCACTTGATCTGGGGATACAACTGGCAGATGAGCCGCTTCAGGTACGACCGACGCTTCTCCTGGCGCGGATCTTCCACGCTCGTGGCAAGCTCCACCAGGCGCAGGATTTGCTGACGTCGCTACTTGCCCGCATGTACTCAGAGCGCCCTCCACATCTTTCTCGAATGATTCAGCTTGCGCAGGCACGTCTGTACCAGGCTCTCACTCCCCTTGCCGAACCTTTGCACTGGATTCCTCCACACACGGAACAGGAAGAGGAGATCCCCCGGCAGTATCCTCTCCAGGAGATATTACTGAAGGCCCGCTGGCTGCTCGCACAGGGAAACGCTATGGAGGCCCTGACGCTACTCGATCCCTGGGAAAAAGAAACCAGGGACTCCGGACAGCGCCGGCACTGGCTGGAGATACAATTGCTGAGAAGCCTGGCATATCACCAACTCAAACAGGGGGCAAGCACAAGATCGCTCTTGCGTCATGTTATCACCCTGGCAGCTCCAGAGGGATATATACGGCTCTTTCTCGACGAGGGCGAAACGCTACTCACCTTGTTGCGACCGCTTGTCTCTCGTATCCGCGGGAAGCATCTTCAGAGCTATCTTCAACATCTGCTGAAGCTATTTGCCGTCCAGGCCCGGCGGCTGCGCTCTACCACCCCTGATCGTTCCCCACTGACCGAGCAACTGTCACTACAGGAAATTCAAGTTCTTCGTCTGCTATCTGAAGGATACTCCAGGCAGGAGATAGCCAAAATGCTAGTAATTACAATTAATACCGTCAAAACGCACATCAAGAACATCTATCAGAAAATGCACGTCAAGAGCCGCTTCGAGGCCTGTGAACGAGCACGCCAGCTTGATCTTCTCTAGCCAGTCCAGGAGGAAATATAATCACACCATCAATGTTTGAGGGAAACCGAGCAGTGGCAAAGGTGGAAAACAATACCATACTTCCTCTGCTTCTACGAAATACCACTGGTTTCCTGTCCCCTTAGCGCTACCACAACTCCGATCCAGAAGAACGAGGTCCCGTCTGTGCGCTTGAATCCAGAGCCTTGCAATCCGCTACATTATGCAACGCCCGCAAAATTGGCAGGATCGCTGGATACAATCAATCTCTGCTGACACTCCCTGGCAGATCCAGCAGTATCCCGTGGTGCTGTTGTTAGTTCAGGAGACCACTGAGATGGATTTGAGCCATTGTGCTCACCTCAGTGACACAGGGCAGGAGGGCAACCAAGGAGGCGAGGCTTTCATCCACGAGGTCAGCAGTACTTCTGCCAGAAAAACTGCTGTTCTCACAACACATCCTGCTCGGCAGGAAGCAGAGGGATGCCAACTTATACCATCCCTCTCATATCCCGAAACAAACCGGCTGTTCTCCAAACCCCTACACGCGATCTCTCATCTTCTTTCCACACGCTTCGCTTCCCGCAGTATCAATGCCGTCGGCCCCATCCAGCCAATAACCAGCTTTCGCCCGGCTCTCGTCATTCACCATCGCGTCATCTGCCTCTTTACACCCGGTCTATCCGGAGGCAAATCCGTGATCATTCAACCACTGCTTATCCGAGCCAATATAAACTTGCTAAACAAAAGCCTGTTGAATGATACGCTTCATTTTAGCCACAAATTCAGCTAAATCCTCCCAATCATGTTGTGGCTATTGCATATCTAGCTTGAGCTCATGCCACATTTTTGCTCTGTATCATCCGTCGCGGTTTCTATATCATTCATTTCTCTCAGTATGCCAGAGGGTAACAAAACTCAAGCTTCTCGCTATACCACTTTCTTCTGGATAGAACAGACAAAAACAAAATAAAAAATGCTGAATATCATAGTATAAAATGTCAGGGTGTTTGAGATATAGCAGAGTAAATATTCTGCGTGGCAAAACCGGTAGGAGTGATGCTTCATACAGTTTTCCCTGGGCCTCCAACGCCACTCATACAGCAACCAAACTCAGACTATGGCTCTCCTCTTGGACGAACAATGCGGGAATGGTGCACCGCTCCAGGAGGAGAAGCAGAGAGCCAAATACACTGTCACGCCTCTCCTACCAGGACTTCCTTTCTCTCATGGGTACTTACGCTCATCTTATAAACGATCCCCCATGTTGTCAGGTGCTTTGCCAGACGCTTTCTCCTCCCAGGAAGTACCTGTTGAGACACACGCCATTTGGCCTCTGCCTTTTACCATTGACATGTTATAATGGACACATCCCCATCTCTTGTCCCATCTTACAAAACCTCCTGCTCCTACAGGCATTCTTGTTCAACGCTTAGAGAGGAGAAAAGCACGGCTCTGTTCCTGTGATATGAGCAGGATCCTTTCTCTCTACTCAGACGAGAGCATTGCAAGCATAGTTTCCATCCTCATGCCGCGTGATCCTTTAAGGAGTACGAAATCACCTGGTCGTACCTCATGTTTAAGGAAATCGGCGGCGGTACGTTTGGCAGCTTCTAATTCCGCACTATTGTTTACGTCAGCGCTAAAGTAGTAGGCGTTCTTTTCTGGCATACCCGAGGAGATAGCGCCCTCAACATAGAAACGGGCCTGATCACCAATGGCAATTAGATAGTCCACAAGACCAGCCAGGGAGGAGCCGCAAGCGGAGTGCTCGGTGTGTGCATAGGTACCTAGCTGGAAGATATCGCCCAGAATGGCCCAACGCTTCCCCTTAGGAGCCTGGCTTGTATTGTACATAGCACTGGCAATGGCGATGATCGACTGACGATTAGCGTTATAGCTATCATCGATGAGGATACTGTTGTTGGGACCGGGCTTGATTTCGCAGCGTCCTGGTGCAGGTGAGAGATCTTCCAGGGCCGAGGCGATATCGTCCAATGACATCTCTGCCGCGCAGCCAGCTGCTGCCGCTGCGAGGGCGATGGTGACACCGTGTTCTCCAGGAAGACGAAGCTGAACGGGCCGCTGTTGATCATGATAGTGCAGCGTGAAGCTATGCCCGAAGAGGGTATCACCGCCTATGTTACTGGCACGTACTGTAGCCCCTTCACCTGTGCCATAGTAGAGAATGTGTGCTTGCGTTTTCGCCGCCATAGCGCGAACAAGTTCATCATCATAGTTAAGAATGGCGAAACCGTCAGGGGTGAGAACCTGCACCAACTCGCTTTTGGCGATGGCGACGCGTTCCTGTGTGCCAAAGTATTCAAGATGAGCGGCGCCGACAGTGGTAATGATAGACCAGTGGGGGCTGGCGATGGAATTGCAGAGCCAGGTTAGCTCGCCGACCCGTTGAGCTCCCATCTCCAGCACAGCATAGCGGTGTTGTGGCTCCAGGCGGAGGAGCGTGATGGGATAGCCAAGCTCGTGGTTATATGATGCATAGGTTTTCAAGGTGGGAGCTTTATGGCTAAGCACGGCGGCTACCGCATCTTTTGTGCTTGTTTTACCATTGCTCCCGGTAATACCTATGCGGATGGTGTCTTCCTGACGTTGGGTACGTGCGCGAGCTGTGGCGTGAAGGGCAGAAAGAACGTCGGGAACGATGATCTGTAGGAAATCAGGAGGCACGTCACTGGCTGGTGCACTGCAAAGAGCGGCCAGCGCGCCTGCACGAGCAGCAGCAGAAATGAAGTGGTGCCCGTCACTGTTTGCTCCTTTGCGAGCAATAAAGAGGTCGCCGGGCATGATCAGGCGGCTGTCATGATGGGCCGAGCGAAAGACAAGCTCGGCATCGGGTGGCACGCTACTGAGCAGCCTGGGCCTGACAGCGTCATCCGCATTACCTTGTAGTAGATCATTAAGATTGACACTCCCCAGGCCAGAAGGGCGGGGATTCTTCCTTCATCCAGCCTGCTTGCGCGGCGCCGCAGTGCGACGACGCGTAGCGGCAGGCTGTCCAGAAGCGTTCGACGAGACACCCTCGTCGGTTCCCGTCTGCCCGACGGTACCCTGTAGCGCTTTGTGCAAGATATTCAAGGCGGCATTGTGATCGCGGTCGAGGAGCAGCCCACAGTGAGGACACAGATGCGTACGCATACTCAAGCTCTTCTTGACCCGCTGCCCACAACGAGAACAGTTCTGAGTTGTAAAGGCCGGTTCCACCCCGATCACCGGAACACGATGCAGCGTGCCATCGTAATTCACCCACCAGAGGAAGCGACCCCACGCCGCATCAGAAATGCTCTTGGCCAGATGACGGTTCTTGACGAGATGACGGATCTGCAAGGCTTCGTAGGCAATCACGTCGTGAGACGAGACAAGCGCGTTCGCCTGCTTTCTGGCGACATCCTCGCGCTGCCGTTGCACCTTGAGATACGCTTTGCTGAGGGCTTGACGGGCTTTGCGCCGATTGCGGCTGCGCTTCTGCGTCTTCGAGAGCCGACGATGCAGCCGCTTGAGCCGCCGTTCCGCCTTGCGGAGATCCTGAGGAGGAGCCACGGTGTTGCCTTCGGAGTCAGTGAAGAAGGCACGCAGCCCCAGATCAATGCCCACCTGCTTGCCAGAGGGCTGATGCTCAACGCGTCGCGTGGCCGCCACCGCACATTGGCAATAATACCCATCGGCCCGCCGGAGCAGTCGTACCCGCTTGATCTGTGAGAGGGGAAAGGCCATGATATCACGCGAGCCGATGAGGCGCAGCCGGCCAATGCCACAGCCATCTGTGAACCGAATGTGTACCCCATCAGGATCCAGCTTCCAGCCCGTCTGCTTGTCCTCGACACTGCGACAATCGTGCTGGAACTGAGGAGAGCCCTTCTTTCCTGGTTTCTTCTTCTTGCAATGCTCATAGAAGCGGGAGATGGCAGCCCACGCCCGGTCAGCGGCAGCTTGCCGGGCCTGCGAGTTGAGGGAGAGCGCAAAAGGGAACTGTCTGGCGAGCACAGCACAATACCGCTGCAGATCATTCCTGGAGACGCCACGTGCATCCATCCAGAGGCGCAGGCACGTATTGCGAATGAACTGGGTGGTGCGGATGGCTTCCTCGATGGCGGCGAATTGCGCCTTCGACCCATCGAGCTTGTATTCGGAGATCAGCATCCCTTGCTCCTTGTTCGTCCTCACTATCTTCGCGTATCCTAACACAACGATTGTCTTCTGTCAAGCGAAGGGGAACGTCCTGCCGCTGCTTGCTTCCTGCGCCATCCATCCCCTTGGCTGAAGCCAGGGGCCTTCTGCCGCTTTTTGGTAAACATCCTATTGCATCCTTTGCTATTTAAAAATAACAAGATTACACCCTGGCATGCAATACCTATTTCCTCCGCCATGCATTTAGCACCTCAAAGCATATCTTCTCTTCCAAAAATTGTTGAAAAGATCTTGAATATCATAAAAGCAAACCGAAAGAAAGAAAAAACGGCATAAAGATCACCTCTCTCAAACTGTTTTGTGAAAAATCTGCAAATGGAACCAGGTTAAGGCCTTAAAGCTTGCGCCTCTCAGCATGTCAGCATCCATCGGTCTTGCCTGGATGCGGCTCGTCTCTCATAAACGCTTCCGAAACACGGATGAAGTGACGGTTTCGTACCCCATCATGTGATAGAACTGGTGGGCATCGGTTCGGGTTACATGCGAGCGTAAATAAATGCTCCAACATCCCTGCTCGCGCGCCCACTGTTCTGCTGCTTGCAGGAGACGGCGGCCTGCACCGCTGCGACGAACGACTGCATCCACCACCAGTCCCCCAATTTGCGCCTCCGGGTCCGTATGGATGAGGAAGCAGCGATAGACATGGACCCACCCGAGCAGATGTCCGTCTGGACGTTCTGCCACAAAGAGTGCATGATCACTTTGCAGCAGAAGCGGAGTTAGCCGACGCGAGAGATGCTCTTCGGTAACAGGGTATCCTAGCTGTTCACACAAGTGTGCTAACTGTTCTGCATCACCCTGGCAGGCAAGGCGAATTGTTACTGCTCTGTTGTCATTGCTCATCATCTTTTCCCTTCAATGCATACGACACCATCTGGTCAATCACTTCGGCAAATGATAACCCTGCGCCCGCCATCATTCGCGGATAACGGCTGTATGAAGTCATACCGGGCAACGTATTAACCTCGTTAAGTACTACCTCCCCATCTTCCTTCAAGAACATATCTACGCGCGAAAGTCCCCTGCATCCCAGGGCGCGATATATAGCTTTTGCCGTCTGCTGAACGCGCAAGCGCGCCTCTGCCGAAATGTCAGCGGGGACGATTACTGTTGAGTTTTCGGAACCGCTTTCAGGGTTATTCTCCTGATGAATTCTGAAAAAGCCGTGAGAGAGACGAATTTGATCTATCTCGCCTACGATCAAATCCTGATCGTTCCCTAATATCGCACATCCCACCTCGCTACCAACGACAACCTCTTCGATCAGCACCTTCGAGTCATATTGCCTTGCAGTTTCCACCGCGCTCTGCAATTCTTCTTTTCGAGATACTTTGCTAACGCCGAAAGATGACCCCGAACGGGCAGGCTTTACAACGACGGGATAAGGAAGCCGGTTGGCGTCAATGTCTTTGTCCGCTGTGACAATCCAGAAATTCGGCGTGGCAATTCCTGCGTTTCTAACGACGATATAAGCAAGGGATTTGTCCATACACAGAGCAGAACTTTGGATATCGCAGCCTACATAGGGGATGCCGGAAAGCTCCAACAAACCCTGAATCGCACCATCCTCGCCGAGTTTACCGTGCAGAACGGGAAGCACTATATCCAAACGGATCGTTTCGTATTGTCCCTGTTCCAAAACAAGCAATCCGTGGACGCTTCTATCCGGTGACAGCATAGCCGGACGGCAATTATTGTTTTCCCAATTTGCGCCAGGACCGTCACAAAGCTTCCAGGCGCCGCCCTTCGTAATCCCGATATAGAACGGTTCATACTTTTTGATATCGAGGTGTTTTGCAACCTCTTGCGCAGATTTAACGGAGATGGAATGTTCTTCGGAACAGCCTCCGAATATAATTGCAACTTTCAACCTCTCCATGCTCTTTTTTTTCTCCTCTCTAAATAACCATTTTAGTACTGGGTGGTGTCCCCAGATATGGTAGTTCCCTTTCAAACTTCAGGCAATTGATAAGAGTATTTTCAACAATATCTCTCAGAGCGTGATCTGTGTGATAGGCAGTATGCGGAGTAATAAGCACATTTGGTAATTTTTGTAACCGCAACAACAGTTTGTTTTCAATGGGTTTGTTTCTATAGTCAGCATAGAATATTCCTTCCTCTCCTTCGAGGACATCCAGCGCTGCACCGCCTAATCTCCCGCTTTCCAGCGCAGGAATAAGAGCCTCGGTATCAACAAGTGAACCGCGTCCAGTATTGATAATGAACGCGCCGTCCTTCATTTGCTGGATCCGTTGACGATTCAAAAGGTGGTTTGTATCCGAGTTAAGTGGTGTATGGAGTGTTACAATATCGCTCTGCTGTAACAATTCATCAAGCGGAACGTAGTTGGCAGAGGTTTTGGGACGATGGTCATAGGCTAATATGTGGCAGCCAAAGCCCCGCAGCCGTCCCATTACTGCTACACCGATACGTCCTGTCCCAATTACCCCAACAGTCATATCCCGTAATTCTTTCCCACGTACGTCATTCAATCGGAAATCGTGGATTTCTGCACGGCTGATAGTGGATTTTGCATTTCGCACCGCCATCAGCATCAACATGAGCGTGTAATCAGCTACGCTATCGGGCGAATACACGACATTTTCAACAGAGATACCAACGCTCTGCGCGAAATCTACGTCAATATGGTTACATCCAGTACTTCTTGTGGAGATATACGCTACACCGGCCTGACTAAGCGCCCGAAGAATGGAATTTGTGATTTGAGTTTTATGGCTGACACTGATGCATCGATTCCCAAATGCCAGCTCAATATTGGCTTCAGATACCGGTGCCGCTGTGATAGTTGGCATAATACCAAAACGAGGCGCCATCTCTCGGAACGAAACGGCCTCGTCCTGCTCGCATCCATAAATTGTAATTCCCATTTTCGCCATGATTTATACACCCTGTTTCGTTTTTACTTACGTTTTCATCTCTACAATGGGAAGCGTAGCTGCAAGTTGTGAAAATGATATGAAAGGCACCATTCCGATAGTTGTGGAAAGACAAAATCCCTCAGACACAGATCCATAATTGATCAGAGAAAGATCACTCTCGCTCCTCACAAAGGCCGGTCCAGTCTCGTAAACAGGACCTCCTGGTCGACACTCAGCGCTGTTAACATGATGGTGGGATCGATTTGATCTCCATGATGCACGGCGGAATGAACCCCATCAAGGTAGAGAATACTTCAATGGGCCTGCGATAGACGCTGATGCCAGGCCTCAAATCATTCAGCCAGTGTTTGGTTGAGACGATTGGCTGACTTACACCCGGAGCCACTCCGATTAGCATTTGAACCACTTCTTCCACATTTAAAAATGGAGCGTTTTGCATGATTTATGCCTGTAGTATCTCCTCATTTCCCTTTCTCTGGACAGGCCAAATCTCTACACACCCTCCAGGATGGTGCCTGAAATGTATCCATCAAGTACGGCTAAATGGAAATTTCATATCATTTTCACACCTGAACGGCATCCTGGTGGATAGAAAGAACATACGTTAATGACCTCCCTGTGGATAGAAGGAGCATACGTTTCATGGTCATAGTCGAAAAAAATGAAATATATCCAGCAATTCCTCTTGACGCCGGTCAAGTTCAAGGGTGGGAAGATATTCCTCTCAGAGAGGACGACGGCCTCGATCCATTAATCCCATTAGGACCCTTATCGCAGGAAGCTGAATTTTTAATGACATCCTCTATCTATTTTGGTGAACATAGTAACTCACCTTATGCAGAGCATAGAAATAAATTAGAGGGTAGCCTGCTAACACTTTTTGCTCGTCAGTCAGTTGTTCGTCGTTTGTTAGTTGCAGAGCAACTCTTACCAGCTGGTCATCATCTGCTAGTATTCGATGCTTACAGGCCTTATCAGGTGCAGAAGTCGCTTCATGATTTCTATAAGCAAAAACTCAGAGAAAAATATCCAGATATGGATAACGAGACACTGGAGACTGAAACTCAAAAATATGTTTCGCTTCCATCGATGGATCTGACTCGACCTTTTCCACATAATACAGGTGGGTCGGTAGATGTAGCGATTGTAAAACTGGACCAGGCGCATGAAGAGGAGTTGCTTCAAATTCGTTCCCTCCTTACCGATGTCAATCTAGATGGCGCAAAGCGGGTTGGCATGGAAATGCGGCTGTCAGCAATCATGAGACGCCATGCCAAAATGCTCGATTTTGGTACTGCCTTTGATCATGGGGGTGAAAAGTCCGCTCTGGCATATTATGAGTCTAAAATTGCCGCCGGGGAGATCTTGACAGAGAGCGATATGCTGGCCTGCAACAATCGTCGATTCCTATTCTGGATTATGACGCAGGCTGGCTTCCAGCCCTACTTTGCAGAATGGTGGCACTTCAACGCACCCGAGTCTCAAATGGGAGCAGCTACTGCCGGACTCGATTACGCAACCTTCGGGGCCATGAGTCTTGATGAAAGCAATATAGCCCATGAAAATACACGTCTTAAAATTCGTCAGGAGGCGCTGAAGCTACAAAGAGAAGGAGAACTGGCTATAGCACGTACAGATGGTCAAACTGTTGCTCAGACGGCCTTACTCGTTGAAATCCTGGCCGCCATTCGCGAAACAGGAGACCCAACACTGGTGGAAGATTGGCCCGCAGAGATTATCGCACCACCAGAAGCATAATCTCTCTCTGGCGAATTACAGGAACCATTTCTCGCCTGGGTAGCAGCAAGCGATCCTTATATAGTCACTACCAGCCGAATCGTGCTCTTTGAAAGACCACCTGCTTCCCGACAACCTCTCGGGTAAGGAAGCATCTATCTTGAATATATATGCTTCCCGGGTGGGCAGGAACTGACGGCTGCGTTGCCACAAGAAAGCTGCTCTTTTGCGAAGAGCAGCGGCTTTGGCTTCATACGATAGCAAGTGGTAGACCCTTTTACGAGATGGCGGGACTTGTGACTACTCTGGCAGAAATGGAGTTGATCTGGTAGCTAAAACCAATGAGAAAGAATAGAAAGGGCAACACCACAACAGGTATATAGGCTCTCAGCTGTCTCAACAAGCTCCTTACGCGAATCTGCGCGTACAAGCAACCGGTCAGATATGGCAGAAAAAGCTATTGTGCAAACGAGATGCAGGACATAAAAAGGCAGATGCTCATCTGTATCTTGTTGCCACATGGCAAATCGAACCTGGTACGAAGTGCGAACATTTGGTAAAGACGTTTGTTAATAGGTCACATCTAGCACAAGTTCTATCCTTAGAAAAATGAAAGGCTGTAGCTTCACATGGAATGGAATACGTTAGCTGGCACATTATCTGATGTGTCCTTATCTGGCAGGTATTGTTATCCCCAAAAAATCTCTTACTGCGCACAATTTGCCAGTCCTGAACTCATTTATTCGTATTGTCATGAGCATTTTGATGGAAGACAGGATCCGCGTTGGCGTGAATTTGGAACTGAAGACGTTGAAGAATATTGTTTTTGGTGCTCTCGGTCTTGCGCAATTGCTTGCTTAAAAATGTGCATTGAAACCCTGGCGAGGCCGAAACACCCCCCAAGCATGATCGAGCTTATCAGGCAAGGACTTGCTGAAGGTGGATATATCATTCACAACGAACAGGGTGAGTTAGTCAACTTCGGATGGATCTATCAACCACTGGTAAATGTAGGACAGTCCTATGATATCAAGGGACGAGTTTATAGGACTCTCTCTATTGAGAAGATCTGTTCTTTGCTCCTTACAGGAGCGCTCGTTATTGCTTCCGTTAGTGACGAAATTGGTGAACACAATGACACTCCTATTACCCATAAAGGGGGACATGTTGTCCTTGTGCATGGGTTTGAATGGTCAAATCAGAAGTGTCAAACGCTTCTGATTCACAATCCATCTGGAAGATTTCCAGAGCTACAGGAAAATGCCGTAATTCCCTACGACAGATTTGCCGCAGCCTTCGCCGGGAGAGGAATTTGCATTTTGGTCGACAGATGAGCAAAACAAATGAAGTTCGATAGTAACCCGGATTGTACGACTACAATAGATCACATCATTTGAAGGAAGCATATTGCAGTACCGCGATGCTCTTTTTGTCACGCCTGCTCACAGAGAGCTTCCAGGAAATCAGAACATATTCATTTTTGTATGGATAGAGGAGCATCACAAAAGATAGAAAATAGTGGCCCGCATTGATCTCAAATCCACGCATGGCAAATGTACCACCGAAAGAGATCAATGAGACATACGTTGATTTGCTAACAGAGAAATACGCTTATGATTGATCGATCCCAATCCCAGATGAATAGCCGTAGCTCAGGCAATAAGCGCTAATGGAGCGCCAAAATCGGCGCGAAATGTGGGCAGCACATCAGGCCCTATCATGAACGTTCAGCAATTGATCGCCTGAAAACCACACCCTTTACGAACGTTTGCGTACTACTTTTGTCAATTCAAGCGGAGGCGAAGCAGTACCACTTAGAGCTGCATCAGCACCAGTCCACACAAGCGAGTCGAGCGAGATCAGATCACATAATGCCCTGAACCAGCAGGAGTGTTTGCTGCTTCTACCTCTTTTCTCTAAAAGAAGTGAATAGGAGATCTCTCAGTGCCGTTGAAATTACAAAAACGATCCATCATGAATTGAGAAAGCAGGCGGTCTCAAACGATCAATGGCTTTGCCGCTGAACATTTGCCCGACGTGTTCAACATACATGTATTTACTACGCGCAATAAGGATTGCCGATACGGGCAGCGCACTCAGCTCACAGATTGAGGCCACACCGGCACGGGAAACCACAATATCAGGGTGCCTAACAATGCGCCATCTCCTCGTTGTTGACAAACGATCCTACCGTTTCATATCATTTTCACAACTTGCAGCTATGCTTCTCATTGTAAAGATTAATCAGGTGGGACACTGGACATATGAAAGTTTTGGTTATTGAAGACGAGGCACCGATTCGTGAGTTTGAAGTGACATACCTGCGTGATGCTGGATACGAAACAATCGAGGCGGCAGATGGTCACGCTGCGCTCGAACTGTTTGTGGAGCATACACCCGATCTCGCAATCATTGATATTAACCTGCCAAAGGTGAGCGGGTTAGATCTATGCAAAATTATCCGAACTACCTCCACCATACCAATCCTTATCGTCACCGCCCGCGATAGTGATGAAGACGAGGTCAAAGGGCTCTCCATGGGCGCCGACGATTACATCAAAAAGCCATTCAATCCAAACGTCCTGGTTGCACGCGTGCAAGCGCTCTTGCGCAGACACAAGAGGACAAGGCGACTACACTTTAAGGGTCTGGTTATCGATCCTGAAACCATGTCGGTCATTAAAGATGGTAAGTCTATCACGCTTACCACGACGCGATTCAATCTCTTGCTGGCACTTGCTTCCCATCCTCGCGCGGTACTTTCAAGGGCGCAACTTGTCAATCAAATTTATAACGACCCTTCAAGTCATTTTGTCTATGACCGCACCATTGATGCCCACATAAAAGCACTGCGCCAGTCAATTGAGACAGATCCGAAAAAACCACAATTTATAGAAACAGTATTCGGTAGTGGCTATCGCTTCATCGGAGAACCAGAGAAATGATAGACCTGGGCCTTTTCACCTTCCCTTTATACATCTTTACTATCGCTACCATTGTAGCGATAGTCGTAACAGTGGTCCTCAGAATCTTTAAAAGGAACCTGTTTAACCGGATCAGTACCCGTATTGCTGCACTTATACTTGCATCAGGACCAATTACACTCATCTTAATCCCTGTTGCAAACGAACTTCTCGCTCGAAGGATTAGGATTGGGGGGGAACGAAATTCCGTGGTAGCGCTGGTTGTATATGTGCTGATTGCACTCGGCACTCCTTTAGTCCTTGGTTTGCTTGCGGCGCGTTTTATACGACAGCCGTTGCGCCAATTTAAAGAGGCCATAGCCTCCCTGGAACAAAGCAATTATACAGTCCAGCTACAGTCAATGGGCATTCGTGAATTTGACGAAGTCTTTCTGAAGTTCAACAATCTCATCAATCGATTACGCCACGAAGAAAAGCTCCGCAAAGACTTAGTTTCAGATACCTCGCATGAGCTGAATACGCCCCTGACGACGATGATTGGACAACTCACCGCTATGCAAGAAGGCAAATATCCTATGACAGAGGAACGAATAGCCACTCTCAAGGATCAAGCTGAGCGGCTTGCGGAGCTAGTACGGCAGTTGGGCGCATATACAAAAGCACGCATGCCCTATACTGGCGAGACCGAAGATATACACTTGAGGCAGTTCTGTGAGGAGCTCATTCATCAGTTCAGCTTCAATCTCAAGCAAAAAGGAATAACTGCGAAGCTCCATATCGCAGAGGACTATATACTCCATACAAACCGTGGCGCACTTCAACAGATCCTTATAAATCTCATGCAAAATACTTTGCGTTATTCACAGGCATCAGAAGTCATCATTAAAGCTACTGCACACACACTTCTGTTTTCAGACAACGGGAAGGGGGTACCGTCAGAAAGCTTGCCCTACCTGTTCGAGCGCTTTTATAGAGTAGATGAATCTCGCAGCAGAGCTACCGGTGGCCTTGGACTTGGCTTAGCAATTGTAAGAGAATTAGCCGAGAGCCTGGGTTGGACTATAACCGCCGTCGCTGGCCACCCTGGTTTAACGTTCGTTCTAAAAATCAATCCATAGTTATCCCACACCCTGGAGCAATGAGTCAGGAGCTGTTACTGAAGCCACCATCGTTCAGCCAGGTGATGCTATAACCACGAAAAAGAAGACGATGTAGCGCCACTCCAATGAGCAGCTCCCGAAGCCGTGACGCGCCTGCGGCAATCGGCCGCCCCGCGAGGCGTTTCCCACCCAGCCCTCGCGTCGCATGCTGCCTTCGGACGCAAAACCTATGAGGTGTTTGCCGGCTCCTGGCCCAAGTCCACCGATCCGGAAGAACCACTCAACATAAGGCCAAAGTTCGTCTCATCCGGGACACTCCGTACGGTCAACTGGAACAACTCCATCCTGCTCAAGGGCGACGTTGTCCAGGAGGTTACGAAACTCAAGGCACAAGATGGCGAAGAGATTCAGGTCCATGGTAGCGGCAACCTCATCCAAACCCTCCTTCAGCACGATCTCGTTGATATCCTTCGTATTTGGCAGTTTCCTGTTGTTCTCGGTACTGGGAAGCGTCTGTTTGAGGGAGGTACGATCCCGCGCAGTTTTCGCCTTGTTGATACACAACTGAACACAACTGGTGCAGTTCTGCATGTTTACGAACGCCTGGGCGGCCTCAAGTACAGCGAAGTAGAGGTAGGTCAGGAAACCGTGATCTTTGATTCAGAATCATCATACCCCACGGGTGATGGAGAGACGCACTGAACGGATGATCTGCAACCCCTGTATACATCGACCAAAGAAGGGGGGCACAGAGAGATTCTCCTGATTCTCCCCAACTTCTTCAGGCGGACACCTGAGTCAGCAAATGCTGTGTGCGCCGATGGACGGCTGTCCACTTCGTCTCAACAGATGCAGTGCGTTCGAAAGACACGGTCATATCCGCCAACGAAGTTTCTATATTACAATGCACTCAAAATCTGCTATTCTCCTTTCAAGTTGCCTGGAGACGGAGTGATACTCCAGATAGGACGCTTTCTTCATTAAAATTGCATACATAAAATCCATACGATTGGTCCGGGCTGATTGATAGATGTATGAGCAAAAACGGGGCTGTCTCAAGCGAGGCACCCCTTCGGTCGTGCATGTCACAACCTTCCAGCCATACTCGCCAATCAATCGCGTTACACCAGCTTATGGTACAACCGGGCGAGATATCGCGAGCGCGTGACGAAAAAGAACACAGTCAGTACGGAGAGGAAAAAGAGAAAGATCTTGATCGTATGCTGCATGAGCGAAAAGTCAACAAGCTGTTGCAGGGCGGTAAAGGCGACGCTGCTGTGAACAATGGCCATTGCGATTGGCAGGAAGAACATCAACACCAATTGATGCGTAACGATTTTGTTTAATTCTTTTCTACTCAGTCCTACTTTGGCGATCATCTGATATTGCTGCTCATCCCTTTGCAAATCTGCATACAATCTGAAATAGATAAAGCTTGCTGCAAATGTAAAGAAGACGAGCCCAACTAATCCGCTCACAAGGAGTAAAATGCCGTTCTTTTGTCTTGCAGCAATCCATTCCAATACCAGCGCGTCCAACCTCTCGGCTTGACGACTATAGTTAATAGATTATACCAAATTTTGCGATACGTCTTTCGTTTTTTGCCAACCGTCTACGACATAGTGATAACGGATAGACAAAGTGCTCTTGTCCTACACACCAAATAATTTCCCATACATCGCATCAGAGACAACAAATGTCTTGCTTCCCTCACTTGGTAAAATGATCTCTGAGGCAGCTTTTTTGATGTGCAGCGTATAAACAGGTGTTCCTCTTGATACATGAATAACATCGCTTCCAAATCCATACAGGCGAAAATTGTTTCTTTGTGAAACATAAGTGGGTGCCGCAATTGCCTCCTCATCGGATAATGTTTCGGTTCCGTGTCCAAGTATATAAAGCAAATTGTTATAATCGCTCAGCTTCACGAGCGTGGCACCGTCATCCGTATAATCGGGGATATAAGAACCAACCCGATAGGGATACCCGTTCTTGGTCAGTTCGTTTTCAATTTCTCGTACACGCTGCTCTCTTAACGGATTATCCATCCCAGATGAATAGGTAAAAGCATACGGATTGGACATGACAGCCAATCCCGGATCACCGATCGCTAATGTAGTGCCGATACCGGAAAACGCGGTTGTGGAAATGATGGATACCAGAAAAAACATCACTGCATTATCTTTCATCCGATACGTTAATTCGGAAAGGGTCAGCAAATTGGTTTTCCTGAAAAAAACGTGCTGGTTCCGTTTCAAGGCGCGAATCACATACACGCTTAACTGGGTAAACAGGAAATACGTACCGAGAATGACCAGCCCTACGCCAGCCGCTAAAAGCGCAAACGAAAAGAGCATCCTGAGTGCAAAGACAAACGCCATAGCATAGCCTGAGCCGATTAATATGACAGCAAGCAAAGCGAGCCAAATCGATGCTTTCGGCTCCGGCTTTGGAGTCTCCTCGGACTTGACCAACGCGGCAATGGTTCCTTTTCTCACCAGCAGAGAGGTGGAAAGGGCAATCACGATAAACAACAAGAGGAACGCACCCGCCGTGATCCCAACCGCCTTCAGTGGAAGATAAAACGGCAGTCCGTCATCAATTGCCAACAGATTGGCGCAAATCAACAAGCACCTGGTAAGCTGCAGCATTCCAGGTAGGTGTTTCCATTAGCGACAAGCCCGAGACAACAGGTATCTTTCAACCGAGAGAACATCGGGATATAACGTAACGGCAGCTTAGCTCCCGATTGTTGATGGACCTCCTGTCTGGGTTCGTTGACAGGACGGACGAACATATTATAGAATGGACCCATGGCATTGAAACGAATGGACAACGTCGGTATCGTGGTGGAATCCCTCGATACCGCTATCTCTTTTTTCACTGAACTCGGCCTCGAGCTCGAAGGGCGAGCCATGGCAGAAGGCGAGTGGGCAGGGCGCGTCACTGGACTAGGTGACCAGCGCGTTGAGGTCGCCATGATGCGTACACCAGACGGCCACAGCCGGCTCGAACTCTCGCGATTTATCACGCCTCCTGTGGTCGCCGATCATCGGAATGCCCCGGTTAACGCTCTCGGCTACCTACGCATCATGTTTGCTGTGGACGACATCGATGATACGCTTGTCCGGCTCCGCAAGCACGGCGCAGAGCTTGTTAGCAGCGAAGTGGTCCAGTACCAAGACGTGTATCGGCTCTGCTACATCCGCGGACCTGAAGGACTTCTCATCGGGCTGGCCCAGGAACTCCGCTAAGTCGCGGTTTCACGTGGATCGCACGGACATAAAAGAGGAAACAGAAGGAGGAAACCTCGCTACTGAGATTCGAGAGAGACCCTGCTTCCTCGAAGCGTTCTTGCTGCATCATCACGTGTCTGCCGGAGATCAGTTACGGTGAGGGCTTCGGCCAGTGATCCAGGAGCAAGGGCTGAAGTTCGAGAAGCATGCAGAAGAGGGATTCTTGATAGAGAAAATCCCATCACGTTCCATCTGCATCAAAAGAAGGGGAGTGCCAAGAATTATATCTTCTCCTTGTCTTCCGCTCCTCAAACCCTTCTTTGTCACTGTCAAAAATGCCGATGGCATATACGCTCATACCAAAAATTCCGAGCAGATATACCCTGTTGGACGTTCATCTGTTATCCTCACTCGCTCCAGAGAGAAGCGAACGTTTTATTACCACGATTTTTCCGATCTACCCCGCACCTGTTGCCCACGATCATCTGTTCGGAATCTGCTCCTACGACAAGGCTGGCGTTGTGACTCACAATGAGTATCTGTCGTTCTTTCTTATACGCCTGGTTTGAATGGTGGGGGACGTGAAAACGAAGGCATCCATCATCGGGAATGGAGTTATGAACAAAACAAATGAAAAGACAGGAGCGAGCATGCGTTACGCATATCCATGTCGGGTCAAGCTGCTTCTGAACTCGTTCCTTAGACTACCCGGCTCCCATGACGAGTTCACATACGATGATTCAGGAGCAGTTACTGAGGCCATCATCGTTCAGCCAGGTAGTGCTACAACCACGAAAAAGAAGACGATGTCGTTGAATGTGATTGTCAGAAATCGCAGCATAGTTGACTCTACGTCATGACATGGTGTACAGCCTTTTTTGGATCATCATGAGGTGTTGCTTCTATTTTTCGACCCGTCAGTGCGATCCTGACGAAAAAACAGGACGTACCATATAACAGCAAAAAGTGGCTACAGTTCCTGTTCCACTCCCACAAACAAGGAAAGTTGTGTTGAATTCAGCACCTCTTCCTCCTCAGATGGAGATTGAGTATCGGTGTTTTTTGAGCCTGTTGGACAATATTCCCATCGCACCAGTCAAGAAAGTTCTTGACTATTTTCATACTATCACATAGAATAGTCCAGCAACCAAAAATTAACGGAGGTTCTGACAACGTATGCCGGATCATCGCTAACTCCATCCCGTTTCATCTTCTGAGACATACATCACCATACATATTCCCATGTATTCCCTCGTCTTTCACTGGAAGATACAGTCACTTATCACTGCATATCGAGCTTAAACGGAGGGCAATACCTGTGTACACTATTTATTGATAGCAACAATACACAGATGGGAAAACAAGTATTCTATGGTGCGAAAGCGGATATGGAGAAGCGTGGCAAAGAGGTGTCAGGTATGGACCATAGGCTTGTTGTGCATCGCTGATTTTCCCAATCAAGCCTCGTTTATGTCGTTTTTCCTCTGTTAAAAAGCGCATGTTCAATGTTCATGCAAAAGATTGCCAGACTGTTCCTCATCTCCTCTTTCTGTCTCCTCATTTCTTTCAAATGTCTTCGCACTAATCCTGTTTTTCCTTTAAAGAGGTTTCTGCATGTCACCTATTACAAAACAGACGGAAATCATTCCACAACAACCCATTTCCCTTTGGCGCAATCGTGACTATCTTTTGCTTTGGTTCGGTCAGGCCGTCTCCTCACTCGGCACGAGTTGCACGCAGTTCGCGTTTCCACTGCTCATTATGGGACTGACGCGTTCGATCGCTGCTGCCGGGCTGGCATATAGCCTGGGACAGCTTCCCTACGTTCTCCTGAGCCTCCCCGCCGGGGCACTGGTGGATCGCTGGCCACGCAAACGAGTGATGCTTCTCTGTACCTTCTGCTTAATGATGTGCGTAGCAAGCATTCCCCTGGCGTTATTCCTGACCAGCGGACCACTACGGCTGTTTCTCCTCTACGCCATAGCCTTTGGCCTGGGCGCCATTTCGCTTTTCTATGAGCTGGCCAAATTGGCAGCGCTGGCATGGGTTGTGCCAAAGAGCCAGCTCACTACAGCAGTGGCACAGAACGAGTTGATCGTTAGCTCCTGCTCTCTGTTCGGACCCGCGCTGGGCAGCTGGCTCTTTAGCATCACACGGCTGCTCCCGTTCATCACAGATGCGCTTTCCTCTCTGGTCTTGCTCATCTCATTGCTCTCCATACGCTCACCCATGCAAGACGAACGGAGGACGGAGCGTCACCATCTGCTCTTAGAAGTGCGCGAGGGGCTCACCTGGCTATGGTCGCAGAAGGTTATGCGCTCGATTTTCCTGATTTCCAGCTATCTTAACCTTACCATAACAGCCAGCGCGCTTCTCGTCCTGACCATTGTGCAACAGCAGCATATCCCGTCCATGCTCTATGGCTTGATCGTCGCAAGTGGCGGCGTCGGGAACCTGCTTGGCACGGTGCTCAGCCCACCATTGCAACGGCACATACGCTTTGGCACAGCGTTGGGTTGTGCCCTGATGGTGTTCGTGTTGCTCTGGCCCCTCTATGGCTTCATCACGACGCCACTGCTGCTGGGAGCCATCTTCGCGGGTATCGCTCTCTCCGACTCGATCCGTGCTATCTTCATGGACAGTTATCGCTTCGCTGTCGTACCAGACGCCCTGCAAGGCCGCATCAGTAGCATCTATCGCGTGATCTTATTCAGCGTACTCACTGTAGGCTCCTCCGCACTTGGGCTGAGCCTGGAGCACCTGGGCATTTTGCCTACCGTGGGCATTGTGTGGAGTGGCCTGCTTCTGATAACCGGATTTCTGTTTCTCTCTCGGCATATGCGGCAAGCGACATTCCCACAAGGGTAAGATCTATCTGCTTCCGTAGAAATAGGCAAGACTGCAATGGACGCGTAATCCGGTCTGTTCATGCTCAAAGAGCTGGTACTAACCTGGTGAACTCATTAGCTTTCTATCAGTGATATGGTACGTCGTATCTTTTCGTCAAAAAACACTGACCGACCTTTATCGCATTCCCTTTCAGACGAACAGGCCTATCAGAGAGGGAAGCAGGCCGAAGGAGAGGGACCGTTGCTGGCCCTTCTCCCTCGACACCGTCCACAATCAGACAGTGCCACACATCCAACGCCCTGAGTGCAGACCGGCCCAGGAATAGAGCAAGTTAAAGAACTTGCAATCGGACACGTTCCAATAGATCAAAAAGTCGTTCTTTATAACGGTCATCATTGAATACATGTAGTCTGGTAATAGAGTCGTAGTTATGTCTACTCATCATTGAGGATAACCTATTCCCTCCACAATAGCGCGTCCCTGTGGTTTCGCCGCGCTCCATTCCACTGCAATTAAACGACGACCAGTTAGCTTACGCGCATCATCTGAGGCGAGAAACACAGCCGGAGCCTGCATAATCTCAGGCTGAAGCAGCCGAGCCTGATTGGATAGTACAACATCCATCGGCGTCTCAGCAGGAAGCATACCGGTCCTGGTGATACCGCCCGGCAACAGAACATTGACACGAATACGCGCCTCGATCAACTCTTGTGCCCAGATGGCTGAAGCAGACTCAAGCGCTGCCTTCGACGGTCCATAAGGCGAAAAGCCGCGCCGTTTCATCCCTTCATAGTTCATACTGATGTTAATAATACTCCCCTCACGTTGCTGCTCCAGCAGCCGGGTCACAACAGCGCGCGTCATATAGAAGGGTCCATTGACATTCGTGTCTATAATCATTTGCCAGACAGAAGGTTCTGTCTCCCAAAAGCGTGTGGGCTCTATCAGAAAAGAGGGGTTGACATACTTCATACCTCGCCCCGCGTTATTGACCAGGATATCAACATGTCCAAACCGCTGAATAGTCTGATCCACCACCTGCTCACATTCCTCAGGCTTCGTTACATCGGCCAGCAGTGCCAGCACACGTTCAGCTTGATACTTCTGCGTCAGTTGCTCAAGCTCAGCCTGCTCTCGCGCGGCCATGATCGTCACTGATGCTCCCTCTTGCAGATACGCCTCTGCAATGGCACGTCCTATCCCTCTCCCGGCTCCTGTCACGATTGCGACTTTTCCATCAAGTTTCCCCATTTCAAATTCTCCTTTTGTATCTCACGTATTACAAAATCAGCACAGTTTAACCTTCCACTCTTTCAGAGCAATAAGATATGTGCTTACTCTCAGGTAAGTATAGACGCTTCAGAGCATGAGGTGATAGAATGATTGTCGCAAAAGATTGTCTGATTCTGCAAATCCTGAAGAGAAGCTCCAATACCAAACAGAGAAAGATCCAATAGTGACAATGACCACAAAGCAGGACATGCGCGAGATACAACGCTTCCAGACGAATCGGGAGGAACTGGTTGAGCGAATCTCACAGATTCTCCGTGAAGATGGAATGATTCAGCCGTTACCGGGGCTCCATCTAGCTCGTTCATCCGCACCGACAACCCTACTTCATGGGACCTCCATTCCATCTGTATGTGTGATTGCTCAGGGCAGCAAAGAAGTGCTACTTGGTGAGAGCCGCTATCGCTACGATCCTTTACATTACCTGCTAACCACAATTGAGCTTCCAAGCGCGAGTCAGGTGGTCGAAGCCTCAAAAGAACGGCCCTATCTCAGCCTCCGGCTGGAACTCCCTCCCGCCCTCGTGAGCTCAGTGCTGTTAGAAGCGGGATACATTCCTTCAAAGAAGCGGACAGATGCACGGGCTGTTGCTGTCAGTCCGTTAGATGGAAACCTGCTTGAAGCAGCAGTGCGTCTTGTCAGGCTCCTGGATGCTCCTGACGAAGTACCGGTCCTGATGCCACTGATTACGCAAGAAATCATCTATCGCCTCCTCATAGGAGAGCAAAGGGATCGTCTTCGTTATCTAGCCATCCCGGGAGGATACACATCTGACATCGTCAGAGCAGCCACCCAATTGCGCCAGAACTTCGACCAACCATTGCATATCGAGGATCTCGCACGTGAGTTAGGCATGAGTGTTTCGAGCCTGCACCATCACTTCAAAGCTGTCACCGCAATGAGCCCGTTGCAATTCCAGAAGCGAATACGGCTCCAGCAAGCCCGCCGTCTGATGCTCTCAGAAGGTCTGGACGCGACCAGTGCGGCCTTTCGTGTCGGGTATCAAGACGCTTCCCATTTCAATCGCGAGTACAAAAGCCTCTTCGGCATCCCCCCGATGCGTGACGTACAACGACTCCGCGAAGAAAAACTCGCTTCTCAGGACTCTTCTTTAAGAGGATAATGTTTCGCGCCATTTACACATCAACTTATCCCATACAAGACTATTCTCAATCGGTGCTGCCCTGAAAAGCCTGTCGTCTTCAATACGCGGCTTCTTCAAGCGTGCCCTCTATGCCGAAGCGATATGTAGTAGACGCTTTTTAGCATCTTTGCAAAAGGGGAATAGATACATGAGCTGCCATCTGAAAATAGATCAACACAAACAAGAACAAGCTTCGATCTCTCTGGCATCCATATTAGAATGATGTGCTATCAGAGCACTTGCAAACAGGACCATTTCCTGCACAGCCCGCTTCGGTAACTAAACATCTCCACAATATGCACGCTGCAAATACGCTATTGCTTTCCACACCCTCTCCCTGTCCCATCATCTAGAGTCGCTCACTCAGGCATGTTTTTCTTGGTCCTGCAAACGTTGCAGGCGCATACGCTCCCAGACAAAAAAGCGCTTCAGAATCGTCCGCAATGCCAGAATAGCACACAACATCAGAATTTGTTGCCAGGTACGAAGCTCTATTGTCTTCAATAACGTTCCCGCGAGTTTAAAACTGAGACAGGCAATCGCACCATCCGCAACCAATCTCTGAGCATGGAGAATATTTCGGGTTCGCAGCAGAAGAAACAAAGCTCCCAGGACATAGCCCACGAGTAGAAGAGCCCCAACAAACTCGATGCATGAGGCCCAGAGCGTGAAATGCAAAAGATCAGTCAGGCTCATTTTTCAGCTTTCCGATAGCACTATTTACTGATGATACAGAGGCCGGTTCGTCCTGCACCGGATGTGCTCTCTCTGGATCACGACGAACAGCACGATCAATCTCCTGTTGCAAAAAGTAGTTCAGCAGCGTTCTGATTGCGGCAATAGCTGCTAGCTGTCCGACCTCAGTCCAGGTCGGCGCAATAGCAGTGCGCAGAATATCAGCCCCAAGCTCAAACTCTAATGCAAGAGCGAGCCAGCGTCCCAGGCGAAGACGAATCCGTTCTGCCTGTATACCCTCATATTGAGCGGCAGCCCTGCTTCTGTCCAGAAAAATGAGCAGCGCACGTATACAGGCTTGTAAGGCTGCAAAGGCAATAATTAGCCCGGCGACAGCCTCCACGCCAGAAGCCAGGAAGCTTGTCCAGAGCTTAAAGAGACCCTCCAATTCCTCTCTTCTCCCTTTGATACAGAAACACCCATACGGTTCTCATAGGGACACGCACGTTACCCTACCAACGTTCTGTCATCGCAGGCCAGGGAGAAAACTGCCCATGTTTTGCCTCAATCTGGTTGGCCTACACTTCATTGCTTTGTTCTACAGAATATACACGTTGTCTATGAGTGACATCATCCAGATGAATCCTTTCCTTCTCTGCTCTCAGAGAAGCAAAAAACCAACTTGCCTTCATAACCATGCTTCATCGCGTTATACTGCTTATTCAGGACATCAAGAGCCCAAGACCTCTGACACAGAAAGAGAACCAAATATTCTCATGGTCTCGTGCATAACAGAACGACTTACCTCGTTGCGAAGCAATGCACCACCAAGCGACACAACACCAAGGAGCGCATCACATCGATCTTCCTGCCTGTACTTTTGAATATCTCCCTTCCAGCAGGATGCAAGCATGTCGGCTGCCGCAGCCTCCCCCCGAAAAAACCGGCAACGAGACAGGGAGTTGCATATTCATCTTCTTCTACAACCAGAAACCCTTGCTTCCAGAAGAGATGACCGGCCTCTGCATAACGTCGGTCCAGAATCAACACCAACACCTGCCACAATACTTCTCTATCAAGACGATATATTTCCTCAGAGCGCAAATAATCAAGCACTCGCGAAACAATATACCGCGCTACCCCATCAATACTTCTGTCATGCTTCTGCTGTAAGGCTTCTCTGTTTTTCATAACTATTTTCCAGAGCTGTTCCTGGCTCCTGCATCCCGCATTTCCGCACATGCTTGACTGAAAATGATCTGCTCCTGGTATTCCTCTTCCTGACAGAGCAAGATACCTATCCACTCAATGCACACTACATCCTGTAATCGAGTCAACACCCTCCATGCTGATCTGGTGGGTGCGAGAAACATCACGATGCGAACGCTCCTCATTCGGCAAGACTGGATGCATACGGGTACCCTGTCAGAGTGCCCTGATGGAGCGGATAAAGAAGCCAAAGCAGCACGCCTCTCCAGGTTTGCTGAGTTGCGGTGGAGTCTGGCTACAAGCTCCTGCCTTGAGGCATGGGGTATCTGACTATACAGAACAAGACAAAACAATCTATCTTTTGTACTATACCAATGGTATTGACTTTTAGTCACATCATGTTCAAAATATTATCGGTAGTCAGGCATAGGATATCTCCTCAGCTTTTGCTCATTTCACTACACCCGAGTCCAAACGAAAAATCAAGACGCGAAACCGCCCCAATATCCATCTACAGGCACACCCATTATTTATTGCTGAGGTATAAGAGGAGGGTATTCAGGTTGGCATGGAGTCTTCGTTTATAGGGTGAGCATGAGCTGAAAGGGGAGATGGCAGCCCACGCCCGGTCAGCGGCAGCTTGCCGGGCCTGCGAGTTGAGGGAAAGCGCAAAAGGGAACTGTCTGGCCAGCACAGCGCAAGAGTGCTGCAGATCATTCCTGGAGACGCCACGTGCATCCATCCAGAGGCGCAGGCACGTGTTGCGAATGAACTGGGTAGTGCGGATGGCTTCCTCGATGGCGGCGAATTGCGCCCTCGACCCATCGAGCTTGTATTCGTAGATCAGCATCCCTTGCTCCTTGTTCTTCCTCACTATCTTCGCGTATCCTCACACAACGATTGTCTTCTGTCAAGCGAAGGGGAACGTCCTGCCGCTGCTGGCTTCCTGCGCCATCCATCCCCTTGGCTGAAGCCAGGGGCCTTCTGCCGCTTTTTAGTAACTGGGCCAACGCTATTACCACATTGGCCTGAAGATATTCATCTGTATCCCAGAGCAAGGGATAAAACTCCTCTTCCCGTTGCGTCCCTTTCACACGCAAGCACCGCACGAAACGTATCTGGTCAAACCACTCATCAGGAGCTTGTTGCTCTCGGTATCAATGTCACGTCCTCCCTTGTTTTTCTCCTCAGAGGCTAGTATAATTCCTGTGGGAATCGGCCATTCACCGATTTCAGGAGAAAGTTATCTGCATGTCTACTACAGTCATTTCCCACGATGGAACCCGCATTGTCTATGATCGTCTTGGAGAAGGGACCCCACTTGTGTTAGTCGATGGCGCAACAGGCCATCGTGCCTTTACTGGCTTTGATGAGCTTGCTCGACTACTTGCGTCAGACCTCAGTGTGGTCTGGTACGACCGTCGAGGTCGAGGCGAGAGCACAGGCACCGCTCCCTATACTCCTGAGCGTGAGATAGAAGATCTCGAAGCCATCATCAATGACCTGGGTGGAAATGCCTTTATCTATGGCATTTCTTCTGGAGCGATTCTTGCTCTGGAAGCGACACGAATGTTACAAGGAAAAGTAACAAAATTGGTTGTATATGAGCCTCCTTTCGTGGTTGATGCCTCCCGTCCCCCTGTTTCAGAAAACTATGTTGCGCATCTACAGGATCTGCTTGCTCAAGGACGCCGGGGAGATGCCCTCCTCTACTTCATGACGGAAGCGGTAGGACTTCCCGTCGAATATGCAGAGCCGATGAAACACTCGCCTCAATAGCCGGTGTTGCTTTCCATCGCTCACACACTTGCCTATGATGGAGCCATTACGGCAGACATGATGCGGGGAACGCCTGCACCCCTGATGAAATTCGCAGAAATCTCCATTCCCACTCTGGTGCTAGCCGGTGGTGAAAGCGCCGAGTGGATGCAGAAGGCGGCAAAGGCTATTAGCGAGATCATCCCTGCTTCCCGTTTTGAGATACTACCTCATCAAACGCATATGGTCAATTCTGCGGTGCTCGCGCCGGTCTTACGTGCTTTCTTTTTGAACTGAGCCTGGTTCGTCTCCACGCTTTGCCTGGGATCTCGCCTGGTTTTCCTTGACGCCTTTATTCCCTTTTTGGTGGTTTTTCAGGGAAGCTTTCGGTCTGGACATGCACACCATATATACCAGGGTCCATGTTCAGGCCTCCTCGCAAACTTCTATGCCATACGTCTTAGGAGCTCATTTCAAATATGATGACGCACTTTCGGCTTATGACGAAACTATCCGTCTCACCCCTCCCAATGCGCCCTTACGGAACAGCAAAGACCTCGTTTTGGCCAAATTGCAGCACTTTAAAGAGGCACAAGCAGCATGGAAGAAGAAAGAGCGTCTCAAATCTCAGGGCTTGAAGCCATAGACACACAGCAGAAATAACTACATTGATCATACTTCTTCCCTTTATTGCCTTCTCAAGAAGGATTATCATGAAAACACCCAATCTCATGAAGCGATCTGTCTTCAATCTCACGCCAGAAAAGCAAGCGCTGGTACATTGCAGGTAACATCCGAAGGGTCTCTGCTACCATATGTAAGGTATCCCATCTCTCAAACAGGTGCCAGAGCGGTATAGAGGCATCTGAACTCTAAATGAGATATGTTCTCCTACCTCATCAGAGATGCCACCGAAGAAAGACACGATTTGCCGCAAAATCCCGAAGAAACGATGAACGCAGTTCGGAACGAGATATCTGATGTCAAAGGGCATACTTTACCAACAACGGGCATAGTCAGGTAATCTCCAGACTCCCCCTGTACCTTTCCGTTTTTTTCCTTGCTACAAAGAAAAGTACTAATAGGTTCTATAGCAATAAAACCATGTGGAAAACATGAACCAGATGTGGAGGCACGGGTGTCCGATCCCCAGGTTTCAAGAGGTGCAAAGTGGGTGTCTCCATCTCGCAGTTACGCCTATTCCTGGAGCACTCCCCTTCGGAGTATACATCCTTATTTCAGCCAGAAGAGGATAAAAAAATAGGTAGGGCAAGTAAACAGGCCCGAATATGTTTTAGCTGTACGAAAGGAAAAATGTGACATGCAATCTCAAGAATATATTGAGATCCGTGGTGCTCGTGAAAATAATCTCAAGAATATTTCATTACGTATTCCCAAGCGCAAAATCACCGTTTTTACCGGTGTATCTGGCTCGGGAAAGTCATCGATTGTGTTTGATACCATCGCCAATGAGGCACAGCGGCTGCTCTTCGAGAATTTCAGCATGTTCGTTCGCAACTTTCTGCCGCGTTATCCCCAACCAGACGCCGATGCTATCGAGAACCTGAATATGGCCGTGCTTGTTGACCAGAAACGTCTGGGTGGCGGCTCACACTCGACCGTGGGAACAGTCACTGATATTGCACCGGTATTGCGCCTGCTCTTTTCGCGGATCGGTACCCCATATGTTGGAGCCTCCAATGTCTTCTCATTTAATGATCCTCAAGGTATGTGCCCGGAGTGCAATGGAACTGGTCGCAAGATCAGCGTTGATCCAGAAGCATTCGTGGATAAAACCAAATCCCTGAACGAGGGTGCTATCATTGCGCCCGGTCTGACCAGTTGGGATCGTGATGTCTATATTTCTACAGGCTTCTTTGATAATGATAAAAAACTCGCTGATTATTCGCCAGAGGAAATGCACCTGCTGTTGTATAGCGAGCCACGCAAGTATAAGCTGGCCGTTGGCAATAAGGAAATGAATGCCACTTACGAGGGGCTCATCTCCAAGTTCAATCGCAAGTTCGCTACACGGAACATGAGCACATTATCAGAGCGAACCCGGCAAAAGATTGAGCCTTTCTTGAAGCTCGGTCCCTGCCCGCTCTGCAAAGGGGGCAGGCTCAATCAGGAGGCTCTGAACTGTCAAATACGGGGCTCTAATATTGCAGAACTGTCAGCAATGGAGGTCGGGGAGCTGATTAGCTTCATCAAAGAGATTCAGGAGCCACAGGCGGCCCCGATGGTCCACACCTTGCTTGGGCGCTTGCAGCATCTGGTTGATATTGGCCTGGAATACTTGAGCCTGGATCGGGAAACCGATACCCTCTCCGGTGGCGAATCTCAACGAGTCAAAATGGTCAAACAGCTCAACGGAGCGCTCGTCGATGTGATGTACATTTTCGATGAACCCAGTATTGGACTGCATCCTCGCGATGTCCATCGGTTAAACGAGTTACTGAAGAAGCTGCGAGATAAGGGCAATACCGTGATTGTGGTAGAACACGATCCCGATGTGATCCAGGTGGCAGACTATGTGGTGGATATGGGGCCACATGCAGGCATCCATGGGGGTCAGGTCGTCTACGAGGGCAGTTTTGCTGACCTGCTCAAAGCTGATACCCTCACAGCCACCCATTTACAATATACGATGCCTCTCAAGGAAACTGTTCGGCGTCCTCAGGGAGGCCTACAGATTGTCCATGCTCGGGTCAACAACCTGAAGGATGTCAGTGTCACCATTCCTCGTGGCGTTCTAACCGTGGTCACCGGGGTCGCAGGCTCCGGGAAAAGTTCTCTCATCAACGATGCCTTCCTGAGCCAGCATAAAGGAGCCATTGTGATCGATCAATCTCCTGTTGGCCTCTCCAGTCGTTCTACCCCTGCAACCTATACCGGGATCATGGATGATATTCGCAAAGCCTTTGCAGCAGCCAACAATGCTGATCCTGGCCTGTTCAGTTTTAACTCGAAGGGAGCTTGCCCCAAGTGCCAGGGACTTGGCGTGACCTATACCGATCTGGCATTTCTTGAGGGGGTCAAACTTCCTTGCGATGTCTGCGAGGGCAAGCGCTTCAAGAGCGAGGTCTTAGCCTACACTTTGAATGGGAAGTCCATTGCCGATGTGCTGGCTATGACGGTTGAGCAAGCCCTGGAGTTCTTCACGCTCAAAGACGTGCGCACACGCCTTCAGGCTATGAGCGATGTGGGGCTAAACTATCTGACGCTCGGGCAACCGCTCAGTACCCTTTCTGGCGGCGAATGCCAGCGTATTAAGCTTGCCAGCGAGCTGCACAAGCAAGGGAGCATCTACGTTCTGGACGAGCCAACGACCGGGCTCCACATGTCAGATGTCGGGCATTTATTGACGATCATGAACCGGCTGGTTGATAACGGCAATACGGTCATTGTGATTGAGCACAACCGGGATGTGATTCGCAATGCCGACTGGATCATTGATATGGGCCCTGAAGGCGGGCACAAGGGCGGGACCGTTGTCTTTGAGGGCACCCCTCGAGAGTTGCTCGCGGCAAAGCATTCGCTTACGGGTCGGTACCTGTAACGACCACCTGATTCTAGCTATGCCTCTATGAGGCAGAACGGGCGGCAACCCACTGGATATGATTGACCCGGATGCCAGGGTGCATACCATTCATCGGCGCGCCTCTGTGCAACGGGTCAAGGCAGGAGGAGTACGGCTTCACTCCTGTTGCAGGAAAGCCGAGCTGAAACGATATTTCGCACGAACTATGACAAACATGAAGAAACAGGCAGGGATTCCACAAGCTACCGTGCATCACCTCTGGTGAAGGTAAAGCGACGACCATGAGCAGGCACATAGCAAGAGAGCTGCGGATAGACTGTACGCACATACTCAATCAGCAACCCCGGGCGTCCCAGATTTGCGGCAAACATATCATAATGCGTGGGTATCAGGAGCTTAACCCCAGCCGCCGCAGCCAGATCCGCCGCCTCACGCTCATCCATATTGCCAACCAGATTCTTTTGCTCACGAAAATAACTACGCCCATTAATTGGCAGTAGTGCGATATCAAGATCAAATGAACGAAGCTGCTCTACCAGTCCATCAAAAACTAATGTATCACCTGGATGGTAGATGTGTATGCCTTCCAGCTCAAGCACATAGCCGAGGTAGCGATACAGGCCACCACTCTGCTCAAAGCCAAAATCATAGCGAGCAGGTGGACAACTCAGACCATGCATAGCCGGAACAGGAAAGAGCCGCGCAACTCCCAGGCTAAGCTCTTCTCCTGGCTGCACCCCTTGTATCCGCTCCTCAGCGATTCCTTGCACGGTCAGTTGCTCGACAATGGGGCGAGGGACAATAAAGCGCGTCTGTGGGAAACGCCGGGCAAGTGTGACGCAGGCAGGCAAATCCAGATGATCTATATGTTCATGGGTGCATAAAACGTAGTCCACTGCCGGGCTCTCCTCCGCCGTAAACGGGGGAGGAACGAGGCGATCAGATCCAGGCGATAGGAACGGATCAATAAAAAGAGTGCTGTTCGCACTGCGTAAGACAAAGCTTGCCTGACCGAGCCACCAGAGGGCGATAGTTCCTGCTGATACATGCGTTTCCTGTATCGCGGCAGCAGTCGAGCGATATGAAGAGTCCATAGATTACATGTTCCTTTCTTCAAAGCGTTAAAAAGCCGTCAGGTGGCCTCTAAGGTCTACGCTTGAGGGCTCCCCGGTGGCAAGATACAATACCACTTACACGAAACTGCATCCTCCAGAGCAGTCTGCGCACCAACACAGAATTGAGGAGAAATTGCAATTTATGTGTGGAGCTCCCAACACGTTCCCTTTCCATCCGAAAGCTAAAATGATGACCGCAATCAAGCAAGATTGAACGTACAAGCAGCCTCCATCACGATAAAGCGCAAGCGTGTCTGCCTCTCTCCCCAATAGTCAATGACCTCCCTCTAAAGGAGGAGGCTTGTGTCTGAACTCCACCGCAAATCAGAGCACCGTCGCAGGCGCGCTGCTTTGGCTTCCTTGTCCGACACATCAGGAACAAGTGAAAAGCATGTGAAGATCTATTTTGTATTGGTTTTACATCGTTGTAAAAATGCTCTCAGGGATGATAATATACGGACTATAAGTCATATGTCAACATTTTCCCATATTCACTGTATCCATTTTAGATCATGTGGAAAAACAGGGTGCTTCGCCTGATCTGTAACTCACTCAGGAAAATGTCTGTGTAATGATGAAGCAGCTTATCTGGCTATTCAAAGAAGATAAGCACGTTCTCCCTGCTTCTATAGCAGAAAGCATCGTGAATATCGAACAGCAAACAGGTAGGAGAGCTATAAGCATGAAGATCACCAACATCGAAGTATTTGCCGTTCCACCACGCTGGCTCTTTCTTAAAATATCAACCGATAGCGGCATCTGTGGATGGGGAGAAGCCGGGCTAGAAGGGCATGTCGCCAGCACCGCAGCAGCGGTAAAAGATGCCAGCGACTATTTGTTAGGGCAAGATCCTACCCGGATTGAAGATATCTGGCAACAGTTGTATCGCGCACGCTTCTATCGGGGCGGTCCTGTCCTTATGAGCGCGATAGCAGGGATAGATCAGGCTCTCTGGGATATCAAAGGGAAACATTACGGCATGCCGATCTATGAGTTTTTCGGCGGGCGCGTACGCGACAAAATACGCGTCTATGCATGGATTGGCGGCGATAAACCTGCGGACGTCGCAAATGCGGCCCGCCAGAGGCGCGAGGCGGGATTTACCGCGATCAAAATGAATGCCTCGGATGAAATGCACTATGTCGACTCATTTCATCGAGTAGAAGAAGTTGTCGCACGGGTTGCCGAAGTGCGGGCCGCGACCGATACTGCTTTTGGCATCGCTATCGACTTTCATGGACGCGTTCATAAGAGCATGGCAAAAGTGCTCGTCCGAGAACTAGAACCATTTCATCCCTTCTTTATCGAGGAGCCGGTCCTTCCCGAAAATAACGAGGCATTGCGCGAGATCGCACGTCATACAACAATTCCAATCGCAACAGGAGAGCGCCTGTATTCGCGTTGGGATTTCAAGGGTCTGCTGATGGATGGGTATGTCGACATTATCCAGCCTGATGCCTCTCATGCCGGTGGCATCTCTGAATTGAGAAAGATTGCGACTATGGCAGAGGCCTATGATGTTGCCGTCGCGCCCCATTGTCCGCTTGGCCCCATCGCGCTCGCCTCCTGTTTGCAAATTGACGCCTGTACCCATAATGTCTTGATTCAAGAGCAAAGCCTGAATATCCACTATAACACTCAGGCTGACCTGCTGGACTATCTGGCTGATCCTACGATCTTTGCCTATCATGATGGCTATGTCGCTGTACCGCAACAGCCCGGATTAGGCATTACGATCAATGAAGAGGCGGTACGCGAAGCCGCCCGTACTGTACAGAATTGGCGTAATCCTGTCTGGAGGCTTGCTGATGGTACCCTCGCCGAATGGTAATGCTTGCCTTCAGCAATAGATGCGAGTGCACAGCTTCATCAGGCAAAAAGAAGGGGGCTTGCAACAAATAGCAAGTCCCCTTCTCATGGGCAAGCCAAAGCCCACTTACCGCTGGCTATTTCGCACACATCGGAACCCAATATGACATGCAGTGCTATCAATCATTCCCGGGGTTCGCGCCGCCGGTCGATACCGCAGACAGTAGTTCGGCGCACATAAAAAGGAGCCGCCTTTGAGCACTTTGCGCGGAATATGGACACCGGGCAAACCTGGATCATAACTATGCTCCAGTGACCCCCCACGCGGGTCAACCGGGATACAACATGGCTTCTTCGCCCTTTCCGGGTGTCTCTCGCTATACCAGTCGCTTGACCACTCCCAGACGTTCCCTGCCATATCGTATAATCCATAGCCGTTTGGTGGGAAAGAGCCAACCGGTGCGGTGCGCTCGAAGCCATCCAGAAGTAGATTTTGCCAGGGGAACTCTCCTTGCCAGGTGTTCGCCATCATCTTTCCATCAGGCGCGAACTCATCCCCCCACACATAGGTCGCGCCATCCAGGCCACCTCTCGCCGCATATTCCCATTGCGCCTCACGCGGTAGTTCCTTCCCACACCATCTGGCATACGTTTCGGCGTCTTCATAGGCAATATGCACGACCGGGTGTTGTTCCCGGCCCTCAATCGTGCTTCCCGGTCCCTCTGGCTGGCGCCAGCAGGCTCCCGGTACATACACCCACCAGTTCTGGTACTGATCAAGCCGAACCCGTCCTTCTGGCTTTTGAAACACAAGCGACCCGGGCACCAACATATCCGCTGAAGCTCCCGGATAGTCTTCCGGCTTCAAGGGCCTTTCCGCGACCGTGACATAGCCGGTCTCCTCCACAAAAAGCTGAAATTGCTCATTTGTCACAGCATAACGATCTATCCAGAAACCACTGACTGTCACAGGATGTGCTGGCCCTTCCTCCGGATAATGCTGATCAGATCCCATTACGAATGTTCCACCGGGCAGCCAGACCATCCCATTGTTTTCATCCATGCTCCACCACCTCCCTATGCATTCGCGATTCTTGGCATCCACAACGGCTCTTTTTCCAGTTCAGCCCAGGCATATTTGAGGAGCAACCGATACTTCAACGCAAAATACTCGGGTACATCCCATAAATTATGCACCTCATTTGGATCTTCTTTAAGGTCGTAGAGTTCGCCATATTCGTGTTGATAATAGATTGTTATCTTATAACGATCATCAATATAGCTCCTCAGATTAATAGTCGTTGGCTCATGGCGAAACTCACAGATGACATGATCGCGTGCTTTCTCTGCTTTCCCGAGCCAGACCTGACTCTGATCTTTTCCGCTCATCATGCGTGGCACTGGCAGCCCGGCAAAATGCAGGAAAGTCGGCGCGTAATCGACCAGCGATTGCAAAGCTGTCGAAATAACTCCTGCCGGAACCTGTCCGGGATAGCGCACGATCATCGGTACACGCAACAGATCTTCATACAGGAACGGCCCTTTGAATGCCAGCCCATGCTGTCCTAACAGATGCCCATGATCAGTGGTAAAGACAACAATGGTTGATTCGCGTAGTCCCAGTTCATCCAACTTCTGCAAAATCTTCCCTATATACTTATCCATGAGGCTAATCATGCCATAGTAGACCGCGAGATCCTTCTTGAGCTTCTCTCGTTCGCGTAGATGCGAATGCATACCGTGAATCGCAAAGCCGCTCTCCTGATAGGCTGAAAAATCTGGCTGCTCCTGTTGTGTCAGCAGAAAATGGGGCGGGTTCCGTTCGTGTTCGCCCTCTATCACTTCTGCCAGAGTCAGCTTCTCCGGGTCATACATCTGGTCCCACGGCTCCGGCGCTAAATAATCGGGGTGAGGATCAAAAAAGCTGGCCCAGAGGAAAAAGTTCTCTCCTGCCTGCTGATACTGCTCAAGCAGAGCATTAGTCCGCTCAGCGATCCATGCATCATAATGATACTCTTCAGGGATAGGCCAGCTATATTCAATTGTCGGGTCCATTCGTCCTGTCGGCGGTAAAAAATAATCACGCCAGTTCTCGCATCCCTTTTCTTCCAGCCAGAGTGCATAATGCTGCCCCACATGTGCTTCGTTGGTATGGTTTCGTGTTAACTCTACATGCTCAAAGCCATAAAAGGGACCATGAAAATCGCGCCAGAAGGCGAGATCATGCAAGATCGGGTATGCCTCCAATGAGGTATATTCCTCTGTTCCCTTGAGCGGCTGAAAATGTGCTTTGCCTACAAGCGCCGTACGATAGCCAGCTTCTCCTAACAGTTCACCGACTGTCTGTTCAGTCTCGGGGAGCTTGGTTCCCAGGGTCCAGGCTCCATGCTGGCCGGGATACTTCCCCGTAATCAGCGAAGCGCGACTGGGTGTGCAGGTGGGATTCGGACAATATGCCCGGGTAAAGGTTGTTCCTTCTTCGGCGAGCTTATCCAGATTCGGAGTGGAAATTTCCGGGTTCTGCCTTCCAAGCGTATTCCAGTGTTGCTGGTCACTGGTAATCAACAAAATATTGGGTCTCTTCTTCATATTTCCTCCGACGCATGCTGATACTCATACTACTCTAGCGTACAGCTCAGGAAAGATCCTCTACTATACATCCTGTTTGTTCTTTTTGACATTTTGTTGGGATATGATACAATGGCAGCCGGAGTTGAAACGAACCTATGCAGGAATTTCCTCATGAGTGGCGAGAAAGCTGGAACCATACACCTGACCCCTATGAAAAGCTTGAGGGACTCTGGCCGCTGCGTGCCGGTCATAATCGCGCCAAACCCGATTATCATATCGGCCCCCGCTTCATCGAGTGCTTTAGCTTTCACTTCGTAACCGCAGGGCAGGTTCTCTTTGAGACCGATGGGGCAAACTTCACGTTGAGTAGAGGAGATCTTTTCTGCATCTTCCCCTTTCAGGTCGTCAGCTATCGCACTACAGCTACCGAACCGGCACTTCAGATGTGCTGGCTTGCCTTTCATGGTCCTCTTGCTCAGACCCTCGTTCGCATGGTCGGGCTCACACCACAAGCGCCCTGCCGGCATTCCATATTTACAGAGGAGGAAGCACAGATTCTGCAACAATTGATCTCCCTCTTTAACCAGCACACTGAACGCGCCTCTGTTCGTCGTCTTGGTCTGATGCACCTTCTCTTCAGTTCTCTCATGCCCGCCTCTTCAAGTGTTCCTGAACACAAGCCTCAGCACTCCTGGCTTGCCCGCAGCCTGGAATTGCTCAACACTCACTACACCGAATCGATCAATGTCGCTGAGATTGCTGATCTTGTCGGCATTCAACGATCACACTTCTCGACAAGCTTTACTGCTCAAGTTGGCATCACTCCACAGGCCTATCTACACACGCTGCGGATGAAAAAGGCAGTCCAGCTTCTGACAGAAACAGACTTCAGCATTACGGAAATAGCGCTCAGTCTCGGCTACACCAACTCCTCAACGTTCAGCCGGGCCTTCCAACGCTCGCTAGGGGTCTCTCCTTCCAGTTATCGCCGCTCTCACTAATGTGCCGCCAGAAAGGAATACTTTCAAGCGGCAAATGCAAACACACAGACAATTTCTCGTGCGAATCAACGCAAGCTCTCTCCTGTCCTCATCAGCAGAAGTGAGCACTCAATCAGTGTACACTTTTCAATATTGAACTTCTTTCCATCCCGTGCTCTTCTAGCGTGAAGCGTGCCAGTTCCAGCATACATTGTAGACAGCCGGAGCCACGAAATTTTAATATCTGATAGCAGTCTATGAGGAACCAGAACACTCGATTGAAAGGGCATCCAGGAATAGAAGAAGAAGAGAGATAGAGAACATATGCCCCCTCAACCTGTGGAGAATTACAGCCAGCGCCTGGATCAGGCATGTCGAGCTTTATGAGATAGAATGCATCCTGAAACATACAGGTGCCGTCACCATCCCACTCAAAGCGAAACATTTCCTGCTGGTCTATACAGCATTCATCACACTCTGATCCAGCAGGCGCTGTAGCTTTTCCTGTGTTCCCATTTCGGATAGTGGTGTGTAGACCATAAGTTTGAGTTCGGGCATAGCAGGCACCTGTAGGGTTGTATGCTCAAATACCAGGTCTCCCACCAATGGGTGCACAATCTCTTTTCGCATCTCACTTATCCCACGTACGTCATGACGAGGCCACCATGCGCGAAATTCAGGGCTTACCCGCTGTAAATCAGCGATCAAGCCACCGAACCATTCTTCATCAGCATAGTGCACACTATTCGTACGAAACTCTGCCAGCACTTTCTGCGCTACCTGTTCCCATGAAGGATTCTTGTATATCTGCTGACGCATTGGATCGACAAAAAGGTGCCAGACAACATTATGTTCATATGGAGGCACCGACCTGAACAACAAAAAAACCTGCTCAGCGGCCATGTTCCAGGCAAGATAATCCCACCGACGACCAACGATGTAGGCAGGAAAAGGATGAAGCCCATCAAGCACACGGCGTAATGCAGGGCTTACCTGCTCATCAGATATATGAGTATCGATGTGAGGCGATTGATCGGCAAGTGAGAAAAGGTATTGCCGTTCAGCGGATGTAAGCAGTAATGCATCAGCAATGTTCTGCAACACCTCCCTCGACGGATGAATAGCACGTCCTTGCTCTAACAACGTATACCAGGCAACGCCTACATTCGCGCGTAGAGCCACTTCTTCGCGCCGTAATCCTGGCGTTCGTCGTCTCCCTCCATTGCTTAACCCGACCTGTTCAGGAGAGAGGCGCATTCGTCGCGTGCGAAGGAAATCTGCAAGCTCCTGTCTGCGTTGTTTGTCGTTCATTGTCCTCTCTACTCCTTATCCTACTAGTCTCAATTCTATGATAAAGAAGTTCTGGTTATATGAGAGCCTCTGTGTCATACTCTTCAGTGTATCACACAGCCGTCATGTGATGGTCATCCATTTAACAGAAAAAGGGGAAAACTTCTATGATATCGCATTCCACAAATGAACAGAGTCATCTACCAGCACAGGCCGCAGGTACATTCACGCTGGCTGAGGGTCTGACAGTCACACGTATGGGCTATGGCGCGATGCAATTGGCAGGACCGCACGCATTTGGTCCTCCTGCTGACCGCAACGCTGCCATAGCTGTACTGCGCGAAGCGGTACATCTGGGCATTACCCATATCGACACGGCCGACTTCTACGGCCCATATGTCACCAACGAGATCATCAAGGAAGCACTGCACCCCTACCCGGATAATCTGCACATTGTCACGAAGGTTGGTGCGTTGCGAGATGCCGAGGGAAACTGGCCACAGGCACTTGCTCCACATCAGATCCGTCAAGCTGTCTACGACAATCTTCGGCATCTCGGCCTTGACGTGCTTGAAGTTGTTAATTTGCGTGTGGGAAATCTCCACAGCCCGGCTCCCGGCTCAATCGCAGAACCGTTCACAGTACTCGCTCAAATGCAGCAAGAAGGGCTGATCAAACATCTCGGCCTCAGTACGGTGAACGCCGAACAGATCGCCGAGGCCCAATCTATTGCACCAATTGTATGCGTGCAGAATGCCTATAATCTCGCACACAGGGACGATGATGACCTGATCGATGCTCTCGCAGCACAGGGTATCGCCTATGTGCCCTACTTCCCGCTTGGTGGCTTCTCCCCGCTTCAGTCGGACAAGCTTCAGGCAGTTGCCACCCGTCACAACGTCACGCCGATGGTCGTTGCTCTGGCATGGTTGCTTCAGCGCTCGCCGAACATTCTGCTGATCCCGGGTACCTCATCGGTGGAGCATTTACGCGAGAATGTCAGCGCGGCAACACTGACCCTATCCGAGGACGATCTGGCTGAGTTAAACAGCATCGCCTCATAAAGCGTATGTACGCTAGACTTTATGAGGGCAACACAGGGATAATCCCATCACTTCGCAAATAAACAGCAGAGCCTATCAGTGGGTCCCTTGATAGGCTCTCTTCTTTTTCAAAGTCTCTCCAGAAATGTTGCATTCCCACAGGATTACATATGGTATACTACCTTCTAAGAGCTTATTCTAAGCTATCATGGAACTAACAAGAATACTTGAAAATGCATCATCTCTGTATACAAGGAGGAAAAGAATACCGGCCCCTGGTTTTATCCCCCAGAAACAACCAATCAGTCAATCTCGAAGGGTGCACCCATTGCCGTTGCTTTACTGGTTAGCTCGACACAAAGAGGTGGGCCATTGAGGCGAGAATAAAACATACAGGCACACTGCGATCCGATACGCAAGAAGACCAGATGCTACAGCTCCTATCTCAAGATAAACGAAAACACGCATGCTAATCACTTGCCTGATACTATACATATAGATAGGGAGAGAGTTCGTATTGCAAGTTGCTTCTTGAGAAGAACCTGTATGCCTCTTTATATAGGAGGGATCTGAAGCTCATGGGAACTATCGTCTTTCTCGGCTCTCCTGCTTTCGGGCATGTGAATCCCACACTTCCACTGGCACAGGAGTTAGTCCAACGGGGAGAACAGATAATCTACTACAACCACGAAGAATTTCGCCGGCCTATCGAGCAAACCGGCTCTATGTTCTATGCGTATCCCGAGACCGAAATCAGCGCCACAAGCATTGGAGCCGCACTCCGGGGAGGCAATCTTGCGAACCTCGGGAGCCTGCTCCTGGCCGCAACGGAAAATCTGCTCCCTTATTTGCTCGACCACCTTCCACGTCACCGGCCTGATCTGATAATTTTCGACTCAATGGCACTATGGGGAAAAATGGTCGCAACTCTGTTAAACCTGAGAGCGGCATCTTCAATCAGTCACTTTGTCTATGATCCAAGCCATCTTATGAGTGAGGGTGCGCATTCCATGCGCTATCTCTGGCAAATCCTCCCACAGCTCCCTTCTGTGTTTATCATGCGCTCACGCCTCATCAGGAAATATCGAAGAGCATTTCCAAAGGAACGACCACTGCTACCATTACGCGGCAGCTTGAATCTTGTGTTCACGCTACGCGCTTTACAGCCGAAAACAACACTTATTGATGAGACGTTTCGTTTCGTTGGCCCTTCTATCAACCCGCAAATCAGAAGTGATGCTTTCTTCCTGCCCACTGAGAGGAAGAGTCCAATTGTCTATATTTCCCTGGGAACAATCCATACAAGACAGATGGAATTCTATCAGCGCTGTTTTGCGGCCTTTGGCGATTATCCCGCGCAATTTATCCTTTCAACGGGAAACGGGACTGCCATTGAGAAGCTTGGAGCTATTCCGTCAAACTTCATTGTGCGTTCTACTGTTCCACAACTGAAAGTGCTTGAACAAACCAATATATTTATCACACATGGTGGCATGAATAGTATTCACGAGGGGTTGTATTATGGAGTACCACTCATTCTTGTTCCCTATCAGTTAGAACAGCGGCTCAATGCACGAATCATCGTCAAACAGGGAGCGGGCCTTCTTGTCGAGCGAGCGGCTGGTGAGCCACCCTCAATTGATAATTTGCGTCGGGCGTTGGATGCCATCTTTTCTGATCCACGCTATCAGAAAGCAGCGAGAAGGCTTCAGCAGCTCTTCCAGGAGACAGGAGGCTATCAACAGGCAGCAGATGAAGTACAATCCTACTATATGCAAAGGGGCTGAAGCGTAATGCTGATAAGCTATTGAACGCTCTTAATAAAGAATATACTTTCAGGAGTTTCTCCCATCGAGGCTTCTTAGCTGGCTTCAAGCGCTCATCTGTTCTCTCTACACTACAGGCCAGTTGATAAAAAAACTGTGGAACTCAAGCACCTGCTTATCTCAATTGCTACTATCATAGCTATCTCTGGAAGGAGAAATAATGTCCCTACAACAATTGACGGCCACCGAAGTGAGCAAGCGACTCGGACTGCATGATGACTTCTTTCCCTGGCTCAAAGAACTGGAGGCATTAGAGCAAACAGGCTCGACCTTTGCACTCCCCGCGATTGGTGAACGAGACGAACTGTTGGCACGCCTCCACATAGAGCCCGAAGACGCCGCTGAGATCATCAGTGCATGGCCTCAGCCGACTCTACCTCCAGAATGGTGGTGGCTACTGCAACGGTGTCATCAACAGCTTGTCGCACAGATAGATACTCCAACATTATCACTCCCCTCGTGGCAACCACTCCCATCACATCTGGGAGCGATGGGCAGACTTTTCTACGTCTATGTATTTCTTGCCACGCTTCCTACCATACGACAATGGCACCGGGAACGTGGCATACCCGATGAAATATCCTGGGCAACGCTTGCTGACCTCGGCGAAAATATTGCTATCTACCGCCGCATGGTCGGAGAAACATCTTTGAACACGCCTCAATGGCCCATGCGCCACTTTAGTGGAACACTCTATCGCCTCGGGCGGCTCCAATTTGAGCGCACCTACTTTCTCGGGGAGACAAACCCAACAGTCTCCAATGTCGATCTTCAGCCATCGGCTCTTTCTGTCCATATCCCTGAATCGGGGGGCTCATTGGAACCATCAGCCTGTGATCAATCGTTTGAGCAGGCTCGCAGGTTCTTTGCGCGCCATTTCCCGGAAGAAACATACCATATCGCACAATGTTCATCCTGGCTTCTCGATCCACAGCTTGCAGACTATTTACCGCCCACGTCGCATATCATCCGCTTTCAACAGCGGTTTCACCTGCTTCCAGATGGGATCACCGATGACCAGAACATTATGAGATATGTCTTCAGGCGTATCGCTCCTGCACTTGACGAACTGCCTCAGCGCACGACACTGCAACAGGCAATCGTCAGGCACATACGTGCAGGAAAGCACTGGCAGATTCGGACTGGCTGGCTCAAGCTGTAGCCTTATAAAAGGCTTTCAAGTGTTGCGTTTAAACCGAAGAAGGAAGGATGGCTTCTTACCGGATAAGAGCAAATAAGGAGGAAGCAGACTTCCTTCTCAGTATTCACCCCTCATCTCTCCCCGTCACCTGAACTCCCTTACTTATGGCAGAGCCCCCGAAAGGTTCACCTGAACGACTCCACGACAGTTTCTGTATAGAATACCTGAACACTCTGCGGGTCCAGATAGCTGGAGAAGCGTTTTCCGGCTGGAGTCGTCTGAAATACTGCTACGGCTGCTTTGGCATCCTCCACAGATTCCCAGGAAAGCAGATCCAGCCATTCCCCGGTTATCGCCTGACTAACCGTCCTGTTGATAAAGCCTGTCTGTGTCTTCAACAAAGTGGTTGTCTCATCGACGGCAGCCAGAAATCCTCACAGGCTACCTCTGGTTGTACACGAAACAGAACAAGTTCAAGGGCCGTACTGTTTTTTTCTCTCAGTTCAGCTTGATTTTGTGACCAATGAAAGCTATCAGCAGACCAGGGTCAGATAGGGTCAACCCTCCATAGATCTTCACCCAACATCAGTGAGTTACCCCGGCAGATAAACCGCATTACAGTATCGCGAAGGCATGCAGCTCGTCCGGGATATCCTGATGAATACCTGAAAGGCTCTGCTTCACAGGGAAGACTATACTGAAAAAAAGATCGCTGGAGCAAGGTTCTTTGAAGCTCGCCTCTTTTCCGCCTCTTTCTCAACTGGGACCTGTTCCATACCCCATCGTACAGCGTCCTTCCTTATTCTGGCAGAGAAAGTGATCTCTCATTGCTGCCTGGAAAGGTTTGCCATATGGCAACAATACAGAAGAAGCATTTCAGCAAACCCGATGAAACCCGGACCCTGCCGAAAACCAGAATTGAAGTTCTCAACGTCGGCGACAACACGATTATGAAGACCACCTTTGAGCCGGGCTGGAGATGGTCGGAACATGTGAAGCCTACCGTTGGCACGTCCAGTTGTCAGATACCACACCTTAGCTACACCATTTCCGGTCACCTCAAGCTTCAGATGGAGGACGGAACACAGGAAGAAATAGGCCCGGGTGATATCGCTGACATTCCTCCCGGACATGATGCCTGGGTTATTGGGGACGATCCATATGTTGGTATAGACTTTACAGGAGGCCGCACCTACGGACAAAAAGCCACCTGAGAAGATGAGAAGAAAGGCGGAGCACAGCCTATTCTTCCACTGCAAGGATCTACGCCTCTGCTCAGTGGCCCCCAGGCAGAGCGTAGTCCTTGCAAATCAGCAGTTGAGCCGGAGTGCTCATCTCTCAAATGGTGATGGTTGTCCATCGCCAGACTATACCAGAATCGCAAGCTGCCTTATGAGCGTCCGCTTTCGTAGTTCTTGAGCGTAATAGCGTTGGCAGCCTGTAGAGTATCCTGCATCATTTTGCCGGAAAGCAGACCTGTGCCCATGTCTTCGGCACAAAATCCTTGACAGCTCCGGCAAACTTTTGATTCTTTACTACATAGTCACGCATCACATGTTCATAACTGTTGACACTCCCCAGGCCAGAAGGGCGGGGATTCTTCCTTCATCCAGCCTGCTTGCGCGGCGCCGCAGTGCGACGACGCGTAGCGGCAGGCTGTCCAGAAGCGTTCGACGTTCCTTGCGGAGCGTCGGTTCCCGTCTGCCCGACGGTACCCTGTAGCGCTTTGTGCAAGATATTCAAGGCGGCGTTGTGATCGCGATCGAGGAGCAGCCCACAGCCAGGACACAGATGCGTACGCATACTCAAGCTCTTTTTCACCCGTTGTCCACAACGAGAACAGTTCTGAGTCGTAAAGGCCGGTTCCACCCCGATCACCGGAACACGATGCAGCGTGCCATAATACCTGACCCAGGAGAGGAAGCGACCCCACGCCGCATCAGCGATACTCTTGGCCAGATGGCGGTTCTTGACCAGGTGACGGATCTGCAAGGCTTCGTAGGCAATCAGGTCGTGAGACGAGATGAGCGCGTTCGCCTGCTTTCTGGCGAAGTCCTCGCGCTGCCGCTGTACCTTGAGATACCCTTTGCTAAGAGCTTGACGGGCTTTGCGCCGATTGCGACTGCGTTTCTGGGTCCTGGAGAGCCGACGATGCAGCCGCTTGAGCCGTCGTTCCGCTTTGCGCAAATACCGGGGAGGAGCCACGGCGTTGCCTTCGGAGTCGGTGAAGAAGGCACGCAGCCCCAGATCAATGCCCACCTGCTTGCCTGAGGGCTGATGCTCAACGCGTCGCGTGGCCGACACCGCAAACTGACAAGAATACCCATCAGCCCGCCGGAGCAGCCGTACCCGCTTGATCTGTGAGAGGGGAAAGGTCATGATATCGCGCGAGCCGATGAGGCGCAGCCGGCCAATGCCACAGCCATCTGTGAAGCGAATATGAATGCCATCGGCCTCCAGCTTCCAGCCAGTGGTCTTGTCCTCGACACTGCGACAATCGCGCTGGAACTGAGGAGAGCCCTTCTTGCCGGGTGTCTTGAGGCGACAGTTCTCGTAGAAACGGGCGATGGCAGCCCACGCCCGATCAGCGGCAGCTTGCCGGGCCTGTGAGTTGAGAGAGAGCGCAAAAGGGAACTGTCTGGCCAGCACAGCGCAAGAGTGCTGCAGATCATTCCTGGAGACGCCACGTGCATCCATCCAGAGGCGCAGGCACGTGTTGCGAATGAACTGGGTGGTGCGGATGGCTTCCTCGATGGCGGCGAATTGCGCCTTCGACCCATCCAGCTTGTATTCGTAGATCAGCATCCCTTGCTCCTTGTTCGTCCTCACTGTCTTCGCATATCCTAACACAACGATTGTCTTCTGTCAAGCGAAGGGGGACGTCCTGCTGCTGCTGGCTTCCTGCGCCATCTATCCCCTTGGCTGAAGCCAGGGGCCTTCTGCCGCTTTCTGGTAAACGCTGTAGTGTAATCTCCTGATGCCAGCGCCAGCTCTCCTGCCAGAACATAGGCACCAATCAACGCCAGACTCGTTCCCTGACCGGACGCCGGTGACGGACAGTACGCCGCATCTCCTAGCAACGCGATTCGGCCTGCCGACCAACGATCCATATGGATCTGACTTACCGAATCGAAGTAGAAGTCTGGCGCATCCCAGACATCCTTGAGCAAACGCGGAATCTGCCATCCATCACCTGAGAAAAAAGATGTCAGCAGCCCTTTTTGTTGCTCGATATTGCGATAATCATGACTGAGCGGCGGCGAACTGAAGAAGAAAAAGCTCATTGCCTTGCTGCGATCCTGTGCGCTGAAAAGGCTCACAAATTTGCCCGGAGCATAGTAATATAGTTCCTGGCGATCGAGATCAAGAAAGTTTGGTGCCGTAAAGATGGAAATATACGCCCCCAGATTGTGCAGAAAACGCGACTCGTCCCCGAAGACAAGGCGACGAACATTGGAGTGTATTCCATCGGCCCCTATGACCAGATCAAAGACGCGAGGCTTTCCCCGCTCAAAGGTTACAGCGACGCCATTCTGACCCTCCGTAATGGAGGTAATGGAATCGTTGAAAAGGTACTCAACATCGGAACGTGTACGCTCATAGATGATGCGGGACAGATCCGTACGCATAACCTCATCATCCTGTTCCTGCCGCGAATTAAAGAATTCAGCGGACATACTGACTACCGCCTTCCCGTTTCTATCGACGAAAGTTCCCTCTTTCATACCAGTACTAACCTGCCGAATATCAGCCAGTATCCCCATACGCTCAACAACCTCAACTGCTTTCCCGCGAATATCCAGCTTGTAGCCACCTTCCCGAAGTGCAGGTGTTCTCTCTACCACAGTCGGACGAAAGCCATAGCGAGTTAGCCAGTAGGCCAGCGCTGGCCCAGCAATGCTTGCTCCAGAAATGAGAATATTCTCATTGTCCATTTTTTGCCCCTTCAAAATTTACAAAATGACAACGATATGTACAAATATCTGCACATACTACTTAGAGTTTGCATATTCTGTATTCCCCTTCGCATATCAGGGAAATACAGACATTATTCAAGGAGATCGAAAGGCATGCTTATTTTTCGGGAGGAAGAAGCCCCTGAAGGAGAGCCCGCAACCCAAAATCAAACTCCTGATCTGGATCCCAACGTGAAAAATCAGAGACTGATGCGTGCAGGTGAGGATAGCGCTTTGCCGGAAGACGTCCCCATCTCTCAGCAGTATCATCTTCCTCTGAAGTGGAGGGCGCAATAATCTCCGTTACATCAAAAAATGTATGGCCGACAATAAAACCGGCAAAGCTATTCACTGCATACAACGCCTGTTCGCCTGTGACATTCGCACGATGGAGCGTCGCGACAAGCCGTTCGAGAATCGCAAGCGCAGGCTCCGTTCGGAGCTGACGCGTTGCCACCAACGGAAGCGCCCGAGGATGAGCCCGGAGTACATCCCGGTAAGCATGCGCGAAATCCCAGAGTTCCACATATGGAGAAACATTCGGTCGCTCCGGATAAGTTGCCTGTAAGAGAAGCATTTCAATCACTCCATCAAGTAGATCCTCTTTATTCTTGATGTGATTATAGAGCGACATGGCCTCCACCCCCAGAGCAGCTCCCAACTTACGCATATTCAGCCCCTCTAATCCATCTCTGTCTATCAATTGAAGTGCTGCTTCCAGCACCGCCTTTCGGGTTAAAGACCGTTCCCTCTCCGCCTTCGCCATAATTATCACCTCTGTTTACTTACTTAGTATGTTTACTAAGTAAGTATAGCGAAAGCAAGAAACAAATGTCAAGAGGAAAGGGCCATTCTCTTCAGCTCCCTTTCAAATCGTATGCCTCTCTACCGCGAAAAGCCCCGTGTCGACGCACGCTTGAAGCAACAAAAAGCGAGCATGCAGCAAGACGAAGAAATTTCTCTGGCTTTTCTGTCATGCTCGACCTAAAACATCGAATCAACGATGGCTCATCAACATTCAGTAGAAGAGCCACACGCCTCATATGGTGCTATTTTCGTCGAATGGGGCAAGTCCCTCTAAGGAAAAAGCGTTTGTCCTTGCATATCCCCTTCAACGCATTCAACATAAGCGCGTGCCACTTCGCTTACAGGCGTTCCTTCTGAGCTATCAAGTCCCAGTCGCATTAACGTTTCCTTTACCCAACCAGGGCTTACCAAAAAGCGGCAGAAGGCCGCTGGCTTCAGCCAGGGGGATGGATGGCGCAGGAAGCCAGCAGAGGCAGAACGTTCCCCTTCGCTTGACAGAAGACAATCATTGTGTTAGGATACGCGAAGACAGTGAGGACGAACAAGGAGCAAGGGATGCTGATCTATGAATACAAGCTCGAGGGGTCGAAAGCACAATTCGCCGCCATCGAGGAAGCTATCCGCACCACCCAGTTCATTCGCAACACGTGCCTGCGCCTCTGGATGGATGCACGTGGCGTCTCCAGGAATGACCTGCAGCGGTATTGCGCTGTGCTGGCCAGACAGTTCCCTTTTGCGCTCTCCCTCAACTCTCAGGCCCGGCAAGCTGCCGCTGACCGAGCGTGGGCTGCCATCTCCCGTTTCTACGAGCACTGTCGCCTCAAGATACCCGGCAAGAAGGGCTATCCTCAGTTCCAGCGTGATTGTCGCAGTGTCGAGGACAAGCAGACGGGCTGGAAGCTGGAGGCCGATGGCATTCATATTCGCTTCACAGATGGCTGCGGCATTGGCCGGCTGCGCCTCATCGGCTCGCGCGATATCCTGACCTTTCCCCTCTCACAGATCAAGCGGGTACGACTGCTCCGGCGGGCTGATGGGTATTATTGCCAATTCGCGGTGGCGGCCACTCGACGCGTTGAGCATCAGCCCTCTGGCAAGCAGGTAGGCATTGATCTGGGGCTGCGTGCCTTCTTCACTGACTCCGAAGGCAACACCGTGGCTCCTCCTCAGTATCTCCGCAAAGCGGAACGGCGGCTCAAGCGGCTGCATCGTCGGCTCTCGAAGACGCAGAAGCGCTCCGCCAATCGCAAGAAAGCCCGTCAAGCCCTTAGCAAAGCGTATCTCAAGGTGCAACGGCAGCGCGAGGATTTCGCCAGAAAGCAGGCGAACGCGCTTGTCTCGTCTCACGACGTGATTGCCTACGAAGCCTTGCAGATCCGCCATCTCGTCAAGAACCGTCATCTGGCCAAGAGCATTTCTGATGCGGCGTGGGGGCGCTTCCTCTGGTGGGTGAGATACTATGGCACGCTGCATCAGGTTCCGGTGATCGGGGTGGAACCGGCCTACACCAGTCAGGACTGTTCTCGTTGTGGACAACGGGTGAAAAAGAGCTTGAGCGTGCGTACGCATCTGTGTCCTGGCTGTGGGCTGCTCCTGGATCGGGACCACAACGCCGCTTTGAATATCTTGCAGAAGGCTCTACAGGGTACCGTCGGGCAGACGGGAACCGACGAGGGTGTCTCGTCGAACGCTTCTGGACAGCCTGCCGCTACGCGTCGTCGCTCTGCGACGACGCGCAAGCAGGCTGGATGAAGGAAGAATCCCCGCCCTTCTGGCCTGGGGAGTGTCAACACATTGACCCGAATGCCCCTCGGTAGTTCCGGTGCTACATTGCGCACAAACCCTTCAAGGCCCGCATTCACAAGCCCGCCCATCGCGCTTCCTATCATAGGTTCCCTGAAGACACCACTGGTTAGCGTGATCGAACCACCATCACGCAGATAGCGCACAGCACGCAGAAAAAGCGCGATCTGCCCTAACAACTTTCCATTCAGGCTTTGTTCAACGGCCTCATCCGATAAGGACTCAAGCGGCGTGAGCGCTCCTCTGGCAGCTACACAGACAACCGCATCGATATCATGAATAGTATTGAAGAGAGCATCAATGGATGCTCGATCATATATGTCTACTTTGATAGAGCCACTGCGTGACAGGAGGGATCCCATCATACAGCTCTTCTACTATGCTATATTTTCTTTACCTGGCGCGCCAGAAGACAGGGGCCTTCTGGCAAGGGAATGCATGGCGCAGGAGTCCATCAGAAGGAGGGAGGCTACTCCTCTTGACAGTACACATCCATTTTGCTCTGATATGACAAGCATTTGAGAATAAAACAGGGGCAAGAGATTCTGACCTTCGAATCCAAGCACAATAGCCCGAAGGTAGTCTATGACCGGGGCCGTTCAAAAGATCCAGCAGTACAGCCAATATACCCATCAGGCGTACGAGAATCAGCGCCAGATCAGTAACACCGTAGACACGGAACGCATGACCTTCGCTATCAATCAGTATCTCGTTATCCAGTGTCCCCCTATTCTCCGCTTGTAGAATGCGATCGGTGCGTAAGATTCCATCACAGACATCAGGTAACCGGGGCATGGGCTGTTCACCAAAGGCAAGCAATGTCCAATGCGGGCCCCCTGAAGAGCAGAAACAACGTACTCGGTAATTTCGGCATAGGCGAATAGAGGAACAGACGGCCTATCGGAGCTTCTTTCTCCACTGATTATCAGGATGGACGAGCTGCGATGCTTTCCAGGGCCAGACGCCAGAATGCAAGCACTTTTTGCTCATCAGTCGAATCGATCCCGAGAAGGCGATTGATATGCATATGAACCAGGCTTCCCGCTATATCTTTCTGGTTTCCCCAGAGCTGTTGGCGACTTTCCAGAGTTCGAATAGAATGGGCAACCTGGTGTATCTCAGCCTGATAGGTCAGGACAGCCTGCTGTATTGGCTCACGCATCGGGTGTATCAGCCTCCAGGGGACGAGCAGCTCGCTGAGTTCCTTTTGATGGGTACGGAACTCTTCCTGAAAGGCCTCCGGGACTGTGGTTCGTAGCCACTGGAGCCGGTCATCAAAGGTGAACCCCCAGGTGTCAAACAGGAAGTCAAGCGAACTGACCGCAAGCAGCAGGGGGTCAAGCCGAATGTGCTTGAGCGAGGCTGAGCGCAATAGATGACGGCACAGGTCACTATCAAGCGTAAAGAAGCGCTCTATCTGCTCGATTGCAAGCGGCCCACCATAGCGCTCGATCTCGCGGCTGTACGTGTTCAGCGTTACCTGCTCTAGAATCTCTTTTTCAGCTAATGAGCCGCTCCATTCCAGGGCGTACTGCAACAGGCGCCCCTGGACATCTGCATTGCAAGCATGAAGCCGAAGACGAAGGTGCTGCTCGGGATCTCTGTAACGAACGTAGAACCAGCGATCTATGAATGCAGATTGTCGGAGTGAGTGAACAAAAGCGAAGAGCGTATCAGCAATAAACTCGTTCTGTTGGGACAATGGGAGATAGAGGTGCAGATACACCCAATCATTGCCAGGCAGGATGTTCCGCTCGCGAGCAGAAATGATCGCCGGAGGAGATGGTATACCTTCTTGCGTCACACGCTGTTGCGTCGAGGTGCCTGCATGAGAGCGCAAAGAGACAGGAACAACGATTTCAGAGACGTACGTATGCTTCTCCTCGTCCTGTAACCAGAGATGTTCAAAGTCAGGGTACATCTCTTCAAGCTGGATGCTCTGGGTGGGATCGGTTTTCTGCAATTCAGTACGCAGTTCGGCAACGGTGAGCGCGTTTTCCAGATCAAGCAATAAACGCTGATCTCCATTCACCAGATAGGTATAACGGGGCACATCCCAGGCTGCACGCCAGGCCTGAAGAGCTTCAAAAAAGGAGGCTGCCGGGTCCGTTGGAATGCTCTCCCTACGAAGTAGCCAGCGAGCCGGTCGCAAAACAATCTTGTCTTCATAGACCAGACGAGGAAGGAAAGGGAGATGTTCGGCTGCCCCCCAGTCAAACGGAACCGGCAGTGCAGATCGATCCTCAGACACTTCGATCAGAAAACGGCAGACATTCGGCGCCTTTCGGATGTTGAGCATGCTCGTGTGGCAGACAATCACCTCTTTCTTCAAACGGAGCGAACGCAGATAGAAACGGCCCTGCCGGATCCCAACCACCAGATCATCAAGCTGAATCACGCGCTCAGGAGGCACGGAGGGCATGGTATTGACCGTGATCTCGTATGAGAAAAGCGTTGGATGCACTACAACATTAGCAGAACGCGGATAGAGCGGACGATAACTCAGCTCAGCAAAGAGAATATCCGGGTGCTCATCTTCCTGTCTTTGAATGTATTGCTGAAGCCGCGCGAGATCATCATGCTCATAGAGATGCATAAATCGTCCAAACGTTCGCCCTCCGCTTAATGAGCCGGTATTGGGCGCTAGAACTGCTCGCCATTGACCATAGTCAAGCGCCTCATAAGATGAGGCATGCACCTGCAAATAGACCTCCTGCGATGGAGGATACGAAGGAGTTGCAGAGAGCTGAAGTTGTTCCACAAGCGCTTCGGTGAGCCTGACTTCTCTTTTTCTTTCTCGGAGTGCTGTGGCAGCCAGCTCACATAGTAGAGCATCACGGCGGATGGTAGACTCTGGAGTACTTGCCCCAGCAGAACCGAGTATACCTGGAGGCTCCATATAGGTGGCAGGAGCATCAAGGCCTTTTTCCGGGCTGAGAAGCTCTAGAAGAGGGACTTCTGTATAATGGCCATAGCGTTCAGCGAACTTCCTGTGATACTCTCGCAAGTGAGGATATCCATCCTGATAGAGGCTCAGGCGGGTGAGCAGTTCGGCTGTTTTGGCTGCTACTTGAGCAATATCCTGGTGAAGTTGCTTTGTATGCAGTTGAAGCCGCATATCTACCTGCATAGTCGGTGAGATCTGGCGCGGCAGAAGCCTATGTTGCTTATCACTGAGAGAGTACAGTTTATCCAGTGAGCAACCCGGACCCTCTCGATCGATATCGGCCATTGCCTGCAATATCTTTTCTAATGCGTTCGCAATGTCACGAAGCCGGGAAGATGGTAGAGCCTGCAAACGCTCAAGAACGATACTGGCAGGATACATCTGCGAGAGGGGAAGCTGAAGTGTGCTGATAAGGATATGGTTGTGCACGACACTCTGAAGCAGCATCTCAATTTGCTGCTGTGACGCCTGAGGAAAGGCTTCCTGCATTTTTTGGACAAGCTCAGATAGAAGCCGAGGAGTTCGAGCAAGCTGATGGAGGTGCTTGACCACAGGGGTAGCACGCACGCTGAGCGACGCCCGTTGAGATTGCTCATAGATATCGGGATAAGGCACAACGAGCCGGCTCCCGGCAAAATAGAGCGTTTGGTTCGCCTGATATGGGATGACTTCCTGACTGACCGGCAGCGTTTCAATAAAGGAGAGCAAGGCATAAAGCCAATACATGTCAGGGCGCGTGTGCGTCTTATGCCTGTGAGATGCGGCCAGCCGAACATTACTCTGATCCGCAAACGTATCAAATGCGATTCCCGCAAAGAGGCCGAATGGCGTGGGGCGCGTGGAGAGGCGAATGAGGTAGCGAAGCAGGCGGGAGAACGCGCGCTGCATCTTCTGTGGTTTAGTCGTTTGCCCGCTTCGGATGAGCTCCAGGCGTTCAAAAAGCGAGGGGCTGGCAACATATAAGGCATGCCTGATAACGGGATGCTCAGCAAGTTGAAGCAATGCCTCGGGAGATGAAGCAGAGATCACCTGAAAAAAGGTATGGGCAGGCAAAAGAGGTGCTCTGAGAAGGTAGAAACCTGCTGCCTGGTAAGGCTGTTCCATTGACATGTTCGTCCTCCGTGATAACGCGGCCATAGCAAGAATTCCTCTATACGATCAGAAAAGCGCGAGCCCATGAGGGAAACTGTCCAGTAGCAACAGTCAGCAACGTGAGCAGAATGCCACTCATGCCGGTTAGCAGAGAGGGGTCATCATATGTGTTGCCGTCCCGATCAATATTCTGATACGCAAAGGGAAGCTCCGGTTGAAAGGTATCAAGCAGGTGTTGAGTAAGCTGAAGCAGAGCCTGCGTTTGTGAAAGCGTTGCTCCTTCAGCGACAAAACAGCTTCCGAGCAGAAGCAGACCGCTTATTCCATGACAGAGGATCGGAGCACTGATAAAACGATGAGACGGAGGACGATGCAGGACAGTATCCATCGCATCCCGGGCAAAGGTTTGCAGATGATTGTCCTCAAGCGCAATTCCTGTGAGCCAGAGAGCACGCGCAATCCCTGGAGCTCCATAACACCAGGCTGCACGTGCTGGTTTTTCAATAGACCCGGGATCGAAAGCGGAAACCTCTGATAGTGGGAGCGCAACGGGCCAGTTCATTCCCCAGGTGTCGCGGCAGTGATAGGCGAGCAGCCACTGAGCCAGATGGTTCATTGCCTCTTGCTGTCCTGGCCGTCGAAACCCTGCTGCCCAGGCGAGAGAAAGCGCGGTGAGTGGCCCTGCTATTCCATGCGCATACCCACAGTTGATATAGCCCTGCGCAAATGTATCCCGGTATGTGGAAGGGTCCGCTGTAAAAAATGGCGGTGTGATAGACCAACGCGGAAGATCCGACGGTTCGGCAAGCCAGATGAGATACTCTAGCAGCTTAGTGATGATCTCACTAAGCTGCTCAGAGGGATTCGGCACCGAGACAAGGTATGCCAGAATGCCCGCTGCTCCGCGAACAATGTCGTAGTCCGCTTCAGCAACGCCGAATGTGTCTCGTTTCCATGTTCTTTCCTGTACTTGAAGCAGGAGTTTCTCTTGAACGCGCTGGACGGTTCGAGCATAACGAGGCTCTACATCACAAAGAGTAGAAATGGTAAAAGCAAGACCAGCCGTACCATCACAAAGGCCAGAGGATGAAAGTGGCTCATGACGGGTGCAGGCCACCGCCTGGGAAAAGTAGCGATGCGCCAGCTCAAGCCACTGGCTTTCTTGAAAAATCGAGAAGAGCGTATATGCCGTCAGGGAGATCCCACTTAACCCCCAGGCAAGCGAAGGGGCCTTCTGAGTAGACCCCTTGAGCAGTGCTTCCTGGACCTTCTCTCTTTCTTGCAGCCGTTCAGCCAGTTCATGAACCACATCGAGCGTTTTTTGTCGCATGGAAGAGTGAAGAAGCGGCTCACTCTTCCAACGACTCTCTGTAAGCAAGGTTGAAGCCACGGGAAATGTGGGCATTTCAGTCATAGGGTGTCAGTCCTTTTCTTGCTGCTTTTGAGCGGTTGCAAACTCGATGCTCTCTTTTTCCTGCTCACGCGCCCAGATTGCCTGTATCTCTTCATTGGTCTGAAGCAGATTGTCCAGCGTCCCTATCGCGTCAATGGTGCCCTGCTTCAGCACGATAATGGTATCTGCTGCACGTAAGACTGCTGGACGGTGCGAAACCACTAAACAGGTTCTGTCCGGATTCGCTCGGAGACGCTGAAGTAAGAGCTGTTCTGTCGCGCCATCAAGTGAACTGGATAGATCATCAAGCGCCAGCAATTCAGCATCGCGGGCAAGCATACGGGCAACAGCCGTCCGCTGAAGCTGTCCACCAGAAAGGTTCCTTGCACGCGCCCCAATAAGCGTGTCTATCTGCCTCTCAAACTGGGTAACATCCTGCTCAAGCACAGCATCATGCAGAATTTTTCCCATATCGACGGCTGTTTCAGGTAATCCAAGTAAGATGTTGTCCTTCAACGAAAGGCTGAAGAGATGAGGGATCTGTGGCGTATAGGCACATCGAGGCGGCCCAAAAAAGGATTGCGGATCCTCAATACGCTTACCATTCCAGAAGAGCTGCCCCTGATCCTGAGGCAAGAGGCCAAGCAGTGAACGCAATAATGTTGTCTTTCCTGCACCTACACGTCCGGTAATCACAGTGAAGGAACCCCGCCGTACTGAGAAGTTGATATGCTCAATCCCCGCTCCATTGGCATAATGATAGGAGAGATCTTGCACAACCAGTTCCTCAAGGCGATCTGTTTCCTGTCGAGCAGGATATGTGCAGGGCGGCAACTCCCCTTGAAGATAGATCGGGACGTGCTCAACAAGGGTATCGTCTGGCTTGTTCTGCCAGAAATCGAGAAGGCGATTGAGTGAAACCTTCATCCGAGCATAGCGTGATGTCCATCCGCCAGATAGGCCAAGTATCTTGGAAAACCAGCTCATATAGGAGATAAACAGGGCCAGATCACCAATGCCAATATGCTCGTTTGGTCCGAGCAGCGCGATAGCGATCAGGACCAGTGCGACCCCGATATCAGACATTTGCGCAACAATGGTACTGAGAAGCTGTCCGAGGATCGTATCCTGTAACAACGCTTTTCGGCGAGTATCGTTTACTTTCTGGAGATGTCGGGCTATCGCCTGCTCACTACCATAGACCTTCAGCAAAGGAGCAGCAGCAAAGATATCTTGCAACGTCTGGGAGACGTCCCCTGTCGCCTTCTGATGCGCCTGCCGCACTTTCTGAAGGTGAGCGCTGAGCCTTTTGGCCAGTACGAAAAAGACAAGCAGGGGGAGAAACGTAACAACGGTAATCAAGGGAGAAGTTGAAAGAAGAATCCCCAGTCCGATTACCACAGTAATGAGCTGGCCAATTGGATCGCTGATCCAGCGAGCGAAGTCGATCACCCAGTTAATATCATCCCGAAGACGCGTGATGGCTTCACCTGAGGAAGAGGGGAGCGCCTGTACAGCGGGAAGCCTGAAGAGCTGGACGAAAATATTCTTCCGAAGCAGGGCTTCAAAGATGAAATTCTGGGTTGCTTGCCACATGTTGGCGATGTAGACCGTGCCAAAGCGGCCAACAGCAATGGCCGTCAAGACCAGCAGGGAAATCCAGATAGGCCCTGCATTGGCTGTCTTTTGGGCGAGCGTATCGAACAACTGCTGTAACATGAGACCGCTAATGAGCGGAAGCAGATAATAGAGGCCATTGTTAATCAAGGCACTCCCAAAATACAGCCCGGGACGATAACGTATCAGTTGCCAGATATACCATAAGGGCTTTCTCATTGTCTTACCTCCCCTGCTGCCAGCCGATACATGGTTGCAAATGCGGAATCGGGTTGCTGTAAGAGCGCTTCACGCTCTCCAAATTCACGACATCGACCATTTTCCAGAACAAGAATCAGGTCTGTTTGCATCACCGTTTGCAAACGATGCGCGATAATGATGGCGGTGCGCCCCTGCAAGAGCTGCTTGAGCGCCTGATCCAGTAATTGTTCAGTAGCGGGATCGATTCGTGAGGAGGCTTCGTCTAAGATAATCACCTGAGGATCGCGCAAGAAAAGGCGCGCCAATGAGAGCAATTGGGCCTCGCCCGCAGAAAGGGCCTGTTCTCGCGAGGAGAGCACGGTATCCAACCCCTCCGGAAGCCTCTTGAGCCAGTCTGTCAGTTTGAGCTGCTCAAGAGCCTGGGCGATGACATCGTCAGAGATGGAATCGTCGAACAGAGTCAGATTATCGCGAACGGTGGCGTTAAAAATATGCACCTCTTGTGTGATAATGCCAATGGCTCGGCGCAGGTCCGCAAGGGCATAGTCCTGAATAGGATGTCCGTTGAGCAAAATAGTACCCGATTGAGGCTGATAGAGCCGGGTGAGAAGCCTTGCGACAGTGCTCTTACCACTACCAGTCTGTCCCAATAAGCCGAGGGTCTTTCCCGCAGGAAGCACAAACGAGAGGTCCTGAAGCGCGTAGGTGTCTTCTATATACTGAAACGAGACCCGCTCAAAAGCCACCTCTAGCGCTTCGCTGGCAAGCGGCCTGTCGCCTCCGTGAATGGTACTCTTTTCCGCAAGGAGCTCGTGGATGTTTGCAATACTACCGCTTCCCTGTTGCAGGCTACGCCACTGTTCCACAATTTGCTCGACAGGAACCTGTAGAAGGGTGGTGTAATAAAAGAGGGTATAGACGCGTTCAAGGGGGATCGCATGTCCCCAAAAAAGAAGGACACCAAGAAGCAGCGCAACCACTGTACCAAGATCAAAGAACATACGAAGCAGGTTACGCGTTCGCATGATTGCCTGAAAGCCGCGCAAAAATGTACGGAGGATGGCACGTGATTGAGATGCCAGTTCGCGCAGGACATACGATTGTGCTCCAGAGGAGGTAAGGTCTTCCAGACCTGAGAGCCGCTCTTCCGTGAAGCTTATCATCTCGGCGCGCTGCTTTCGGGCCTCTTTCCAGAGCGGGAGCGCCTTCGAGTGCAGCATGTAAACGATCACGATAGAGAATATGGTGAAGAGTGCCAGCACCAACCCTACCAGAGCATGAATCGTGAAGGCGATCATGCCGATAATTCCGATCAGAAGAACTCCATTGCTGATGAGCGACAACACCAGGCGCGAGAACAGGTTATTGAGCGTTGCGACCTGCCCGTCTACGCGCTCTACCAGCTCTCCCGGGGTATGTTGTGTATGGAAACGCAGATCTAAGGCAAGGCAATGAAGCGTTAAGTCAACACGAAGCTCATTTGTTGCAAGCAGGCTGATATTATCCCCTAGATATGCCTCCCAGAGCGACAGGATGGGACGCGCAACCGCGAGCAGGAGAAAGAGAAGAGCGAGCGGGAGAAGAAGCCCGGTTGCGAACTGCATCCGAATGTTTTTTAGGAATGCTTCCAATATGAGAGGGGTGATAATCAGAAGAACAGTACTGCCCAGAATCAGAATAAAAAGGAGGATCAGGAGCGGGATACGTTTTCTGAGATATTTTAGAAAGGGGATGTAAAGTTTGACTGTCGAAAACATTGTGATGTTTTTCACCTCCTGTTTCCCACGTGCTTATTCGCCTTTTTCAACCAGAGAAGACGGGATATTGAATCAAGTGGTCAGACACCAGGGATTTATGCTTGATGTCTGACCCTAGAAGCGGAACGATGAGAGATTACTTCTTCTCCCGTGTTGGTGGGCGCAGGCCTCCTGAACAGCTACAACTATCGTCTATGCCGGTCGATTGCTCAGGGAGGATGCGGTTATGTATGGTTACTTCAATATCAAGATCAAAGTCGCTGAAGGGTGAAGCCAGTATTGCGTTCTCTGTTCGTGTGGTATTCTCCAAAACGATACTCCTTTCTCATTCAGCAAACACTTCATAGTGTTAAGCCCGTAAAGTATTGTTGACTTCTAAGACATCCATTAACCTTATTGCATCTGTTGATGAATGTAACATGAATAGAAAAATTTGTCAATATATTTCAATGGAACACGGGTAAGAAATATCTCTCATACGAAAGTTTTACATTTGTCACAACAAATTCTGCAATAGAATAGCACAGGAATTGTAGACGGCACGGGAAGAGACAGGTTTTCTTCTTTCATTGGCGCATAAAGTGCAGGCACATATTCATATGGATCCTTTTGCTGTCACCGGTTAGGCTGATCATGCCACTCTCATTCTGAGATGTGCATATATCGCCCCGGGTGGCATTCAATCTGCCCACAAATCGCTGCGAAGAAGAGCGGCCTCCATTTGCTCTGTTGTGAGAGTTTCTGCAATACTGAACCCGATCAACAGGATATGACAGGGAGAATGGTTGAGAAGCCATTTTAGAGGGAAAAGAGCGAGGAATGGAGTGCCACTGGTAATATCTCTATCAGGCCAGCAGAATAGTATGATGAGGCCAACCGCGCATACAACAGTCGCCGCCTCCCCCACGTAGCCCTTGCTCCATAAGCAATGGGACGATCTTACGCGCCGCTATCTACCGTCCAGGCAAAGGGCCCGTTTTGCATTGCCCGAACCGACTGACGACGGGTATAAAGATAATCCAGTTGCGGCCGAGCCCTTTATTACCGGAAAGAGCCGGAAACATTTCTGCAACGGTTGCAGCCAGTGCAGCAGGCCAGGAGAACGATGCTTCAGGCTCTCCGGCATGCTGCTTCTCGATGCCGCAGCTTGTTTTTTCATTCGTGATGCCTCGGGTTGCATCTAGAAGATCTTTCGGAGCACCCACACCACTCCAACACCTACCACGATTGCCAGGAACATCTTTTTTGTACGAGCCGCAACCAGGATTGTTGCCAGTGCTGCCAGCGTCTCGGCCGGACCACTCGCCAATACGGTCGGTGCAACCAGCGAGACGAGCACTGCACCGGGGATGGTCTTTAACCATGCCTCCACTCCTGGTGACGGCTTCACGAATCCCATCAACCACATCCCTCCAGCTCGTACCATGTATGTTACCAGGGCCATGCCCAATATAGCGATCAGCGTATTACTTGACATGCTTATCACTTTTTATCGCTCCTACCAGACTGCCTGCCAAACCTCCAAGTAAAATGTACCAGGATCCTGGCAGCAAACGGGCGGCTCCTACTGCAACTATTGCGGCAACAGCCCACGGCAAAAGATCTGATTTCCCCTTCCACATCCCTACCAACAAGGTGAGAAAGACCGCTGTGAAGACAAAATCCAGCCCCCATTGCACCGGATCACTGATCGCCAGTCCCACCATCTTCCCAATGACTGTTGAACCCACCCAGGCAACAAAGAGCAGCAGACCACCCCCCAAAAAAAATGCAGTGTCGCGCCTCCCCTCCATAAACTCGCGCATGGTCAATGCCCAGTTCTCGTCACTCATGAAAAAGAGCGAGAGATAGGTACGCATAGGATGCAGACGAGCAAACCAGGGACGCAGTGCCGCCCCCAACAACAGATAGCGCAGGTTGACTATCAACGTTGTGACGATGATCGGGAGAATACTTCCCGCCGCCAATGGGATACTCCACAGCGTGATAGCAAGGAACTGCGCCGATCCAGCATAGACCAGCCCACTCATCAGCAGCACTTCTATCAGACTCAGGCCCGCTTGATGTGCCAGCACTCCCCAGACAATGCCATCTGTCAGACCACCCAAAGCGAGAGGAATCATACTCCGCATGCCACGTATCAACCCCGCCCATGACCACGTGACCTGATCGTTCGTCGTGCACCCATGTGCATCCTGCTCAATCATATGCACTTACTCCTTAAAATCCCCATTTCTACCATAATTTCTCTCTCTATCAAAGCGTACCCGCTCTTTTCCTTTTGCAGTTAGCCAATAGATGCAGAGCAGTCAGGCTGTATGGGAACGCGTAACCACGTATCCATTTGTCCCGGGGAAAAGCGCTCTTTCTCTGGCTTGAACCGTCGCTACTCATCGATTGTATATCTCATTGCTTGCTCTATTCTATCTTCTAATGAGGGCAAGATTGATCCTCTTTTACAGATTGTTCTCTTGTTCTTGTAGATCATTTTTGCCAGGTTCTCATGCGCACTTTCTACCCAACTCGACACAGCACCCGAATCTGTACACTTGTAGGTAAGGCAAATTTCTGATCGGTGAACGTGATAGCCGGCTTGTCGCAACAGGCCTACGCATCCACTGGACACAAAACATGCCGAAATCATAAAAGAGAAGCTACACCCCGGCTCCTGCTCGAAGCCTGAGTGCAGCCAACCCTCTTCTGATTGCCGCAAAAACGCAGCGTGTAATGCTTTCCCGACACCAGGGAGTTATGCAACAGACGGTCGCAAAGCGCGCACTCTATGCCGGGGTTTGCTCCTTTTCTGAAGTGGTCACCTCTTCTTCTACCGGTTTGGTCAGCTCAAGGTCGATAAGCAATGTAATTTCATCGCCGGCAACCAGACCACCACCGGCTAGAAGCATATTCCAATTGAGGCCCCAATCTTTGCGATTGATCTTGCCTCGAAGCTGGAAACCCGCGCTATAGGTGTTCCAGGGAGTACGGGCGACCCCGCTATACTCACCATCCAGCGTCACCTCTTTTGTGACGCCACGAATCGTCAGGTCTCCGATTAACTTCCCATACCGCTCATCCTGCATAATTACCTGCTTGCTTTTGAATACAATAAGCGGATAATTCTCTACGTCAAAAAAATCTGCTGAACGGAAGTGCTCATCACGCTGAACATTATGGGTGTTCACACTTGCCGCCTCGATGCGGATTTCCGCCTTTGCGCGAGTCAGGTCATGTTCATCGAATTCGACGGAGCCATCAAACTTCTCGAATTCCCCTCGTACAGTTGCGACCATCATGTGACGACCTGTAAAAGCGATGTGGGTATGTCCGGGATCAAACTGCCAGCTCATCTGGATTCTTCCTTTCCTCTTTGCATCACCTGTTTCAGGCAAGCTTTTAGTATTAAACGACATTTATTTTGAGAAGAGCATAATGACATAAGATTGCCACCTTATGAAGAACTTCTGCCTGTTCTCTTCTGCCACTGAGCCAGAATCGCGGAAGATTGGCGAAAGTGAACATCATCGTGGGCCAGACCCCAGGCGAAAATTCCCTTTGCATTGACCCAGCCAGATTCCTGCCAGGGCACATAACCCAGATCCAGGTGTGGCTGATCAGGCCACATCTCCAAACTGGCAAGCCGCATACGTCGACTCTCTACCAGCTTTGCACGACATGCAGCGACCGTGGTTATCTGCCTCCAGGGCATTTCATAGCGAGGCCTGCCATGAAAAGGCACTCCTCGAGCCAGCTCAGCCGCTACCGAGGCATATTCTTCGGCAGAAGCTGTCATATGGGCGATAACATGAGCCAGTGTCCAGGGTGCATGCCGCTCTGCCGGGTCTTCTGCATAGGGATCATTTGCAGCAGGATCTTCGGGTACAAATGTGACTGTCTCATCTTGACAGACATCCAACAGGTGCAGCATCCGAGCTACAGATTCTTCAGTCCAGCGCCGAAAATCGTCAAGCGACAGATCTGTAGCAAACTCCTGCATGTTTTGTCGGTACTGATTAACAGGCGTAAAGTCAATCATGTTTTTCCACTCCAACGGATTAGAACTCAGGCTGCTTCATTCCGCTTTTCCTTCTGCTATAGAAGCAACACGAAGAGAAAGAACAGCTTCCCCACACCTTGCCTCCCTTCTCTTCCGTTTAGTTGCTTTGCATATGATTGCATATACAACTAGTTGTAACAATACCATTACCTGGTTGTTTTGTCAATGATTGCAGGGACAACTTCTTTGTGATATACTCTGTACTATGAAGAAAGAACAGCTTTCAGAACAACATCTCGCCGCCTGGCGTGCCTTCCTGAAGGCGCATGCGCTCGCTATCCGCCACATCGACGACGAGCTTACAGCAGCCAGACGACTGCCACTCTCATCTTATGATGTGCTCATCGAACTTTATGAAGCTCCAGAGCGACGGCTCCGCATGTATGAGCTGGCTGATCGCGTCGTCTTGAGCCGAAGCGGGTTAACACGGTTGGTAGACCGGTTAGAACGTGAAGGGTTGCTGGAACGAGATCGGTGTGGAACCGACCGTCGTGGCGCCTATGCTGTCATTACTCAACAGGGGATCGCGGCGCTCCGGCAGGCCTGGCCCGTCTATGCCCGGGGCATTGTTCATCACTTCGCGCAATGGCTCAGTGAAGAAGAAGCCCAACTGATCGAGAGTGCCTTTGAGAAGATTATCCAGGCCTCGCACCAGCCGCAAACGGGAGAAGAATAGTAGGACTCGTTCTTCTCCCTCTCGTATCGGGCCCCCATTACGCTACAGTCTTAATGAGGTCTTCATCTGAACGTACCTTCCCTGACCTCTACGGCTGATTTTTGAGCACCACATGTTCTCTCTTCCCCATCCTGGGATTCTCCCAACAGGGCTATTCCGTGAACTTCGGCCTTTCCCGGATCCGTTTGTGCGTTCAGCTCAACAGGCGCTGAGCGCTTGTTCAGTGTGGAACAATTATCGCCTTCGCTCCAGTTCCTCTTCACCCATCTGCCGAATCTTCTTCCCATATTCATACTGATGTCTGTATGTCATGTCGTAATTAGGCGAAAAATGGCCCTTTTCTTTCTCAAATTTCCACGTGTGTGGAGGGATATGATCTTCAAGCTATCCGAATTGTCTACTCCCTCCCTGAAAGCCCCACGCTTGTCGAGAGTCATATCAATCGCTCAAGCACTCTTGTATTGGATCGCGCAGTGCACAATCTCCCCGCCAATGCCCCTTTTCAGGACCGTGGAATGTGAGCCGGAAAGAGATCAGCACAAAAGGAATAGAAGCCTGCAACCAGGCTTTACACCCGGTGAGATGAAACATCTGGAGGCCACTCTATACATAGAGCGACCTTCCATCTACAGAATATAGACAAACATGTGAATTCTTGTTGACCTTTCATCACCATCCTGACCACAACAGGCTGCTGTTCCATAAGCCCGCATATCCCTCTGCATCTATCCAGATCAACAGGAAGCGTTGTCATGGCTCTTAATAGCTTGCTGTGTTCCCTTTCTCACAGCTTCCAGAAGAGACTGTATATATAGCGTCAGGGATTGCACTCCTTGCTGGTTTCTGTAACGTCCAGCTCCGATATTCGACCACTCCAGACTTTAGAGCGTTGTACATTCTAGTTCCCTTTGTAGCTGCAAAATCATGCAAGACCCCTTGCAAGAAACCGGGAACATTACGCTGAATCAGCGCCGTGCGACGAGCGGTATCCAGTTCAAGCGCCCTTAACACTTGCGGATTAATCAAACGCTCTCTTAAAACAGTAAAATTGGAACGAGAAAGCCGCTCCCGCAGGTCTTTCATTCGTTCCTTCTCTCGATAATCGGCCATGAGAAGAAAGCCACCAGGGCGCAACACCCGAAAGACCTCATTAAGGAAACGGTCAAAATGCCCATAGCTAAAAGACGATTCAATATTGATCACAGCATCGAATGTACTGTCTCCCAAAGGAAGTGCCTCAGCATCTCCCTGAAAAAAAGAAAGGCCCTCCACGTGATAATGAGCACGACAAAAACGAATCGCCCGAGAAGCGATATCGATGCCCGTAAGCGCGCGCAAAGGGTATGTACGTGTGATATAGGCTGCCCCTCCACCACGCCCTGAGCCGATTTCCAATACATTCAAGTCGCGCAAGTCCACAGCGCTGACTACATGACGATACATTTGAATGCAGTAGCGATGTGGCTCATCCTGTTCAAGCAGTTCAACCTCTTCTTCACTCTCAAGTGGAGCATAGCCAAGATTCATAAAAGGCATCTGGGTTTCTCTATCCAGAGTCGAGAGAAACTGATACCAACTGCGTATTAAAAAGCGCCTTATTAAGGGAGACATATCGCACATCTGATCAAATTTTTTAGCAATAACACTTTCTTTCATTTTTACCTCTTATTCCTTTAAGACATCACCAGGTGCACAGATCTGGCCAAATCTCTACCAGTCTGGAATGTATATAGAGAGTATAATCCATAGCAAGCACTGCTATGATCCCCTATCAGTAGCTCTTTTGCTATTGACATTTGAGGGAATCTCTTCAATACGCCCTCTTCAGCGTGGCTCTTTCGCAAAAGGAGCAGAAACTACGTTTCTCCGAAGTTGCCTCCATGCTCAAGCAGAGAATGATCTACTTAGCAGCGATTCAGCCAGAAAAGGCTTCTCCTGATAAACAGGTGCTAGAGGAGGGTCCTTTATATGCCAGCGAAGATATCCATCTTTGATGGTCGAGCGGTTTTGATCCTGGACTATGGGGCTATTGGTCAGCACGTCGCTCGCTTGTGCCGTGACCTGGGAATGCATGTCATGGCTGTCAGGAGACAGATTCCTGCGGCGGCCCTGGCTGAAAGTGCGGAGCAAGGGATCTATCCGGCGAGTCAGCTCCGGCAGTTATTGCCTTCTGCCGATGCACTGGTACTTTGCGTTCCAGCTACGGTTGACACGATCGGAATGATTGGATCCGCTGAACTGGCGCTCTTACCCAGACATGCCGTCCTCGTCAATGTCAGTCGTGGAGTAGTCGTCGATGAATGTGATTATGAGTCCCCATCGAGCGGCCAATGGAGTGGGAACAGAACGCCTGCGTATGGCCCATCTGGCTCACCTGCTTAATGAGGCGGAGAAAGGAAAAGAGATGACAGGCCGAGCCAATGTGCAGTTAGGGTATTAGTAAAGCTCTCGTACTTTTCTCGTGAGACGCTGTAGCAGAGGAAGCGCAGCGTTTCGCTTCCTCACGCCAGCCCGATAGATGTTGAGGGAGCTATGAAAAAATTCGGCATCAGTCATCTGCTGGCTTCGCCCCGTTGGGGAGCACTTGTTTTTTGCTCCCCATCAATATATAATCATCCACAACGATTGTTGGGGAGCAAACAAGGGAGGAGAGATCTCTAGCGATGCCCAAAAGTGCGCAGTATATAATAAGCTGGCAGCCCGAGCAGGCACAGTATTATCTCGCGGGGCCAGAAGGTACAGCGACTTGCCCGCTCTCTCTGGAGGGAGAAGCATGGCAGGCATGGCTTGGGGAGCATCGTGCGTTTGCCTTTCATGGTCGTGCTGGACAGATCAATCTGTTGAAGGAGAAGCGTGCACGGGGCATCGAGGGCTATTGGTATGCCTATCACAGGCATGGAGAGCGGATGGTCAAGCGGTATGCTGGTCGGAGCGCGCAGTTGAACCTGGAGCGCTTGGAGGATTTAGCGGCGCTATTGGCACACAACGAGAAGAATAAAGCTCAGCAGGAGAAGAAAAAGAGGCACGCATTATCTATTTCTGCGGGAGAGAGCGCAGCAAGTTTGCAGGAACAGACAGCATTTGTCTCTTTCGCTGATCAGACTGCGGCCCCGCCCACTTCACAATTCGAGCCGCTGTTCATCCCCAAGCTCCAGTTACCACCTCTTCAGAGATCGCTGCTACCGCGCCAACGTTTGCAGAATTTGCTAGATAAAAGCCTGGAATATAGAGTCACGCTTGTCACCGGACCTGCTGGTTTTGGGAAAACCACATTGATAAATCAATGGATTGCGACGCGCAGTATGCGTGCTGGCTTCCCATCGGTTGCTTGTATCACCCTGGACGAGGGCGACAACGATCCAATTCGCTTCTGGCGCTATGTAATCGCTGCCTGCCAGCGCTCTCGCCCGGGATTTGGCAAAGAGGCGCTGGAACTGCTGCTTGCACAACGGCTGCCGCCTTTTAAACCTCTGGATAGAGTGCCTACGGTTCTGCTCAATGAGTTAAGCCAGCTTGAGCGCCCGGTCATATTGGTTCTGGATGATTTTCACGTGATCAATGCGCCTGCGGTGATTGAATCCTTCAGCTTTTTCATTGAGCACCTGCCGGCTTCCGTGCATGTAATTATCCTTATTCGCGGCGATGCTCCGTTTCCGATGGCTCGCCTGCGTGCACGTAACGAACTGCTGGAAATCGATCCTCCGCATCTGGGCTTTTCCTTAGAGGAGACCGGCGCTTTCTTTGAGCAGGAGCTTGCTTGTACGCTTTCGCCCGGAATCCTGCGTCAGATTCATGAGCGTTTGGAAGGCTGGCCAACCGGCCTACGCCTGCTGGCGCGGGCACTCCATCATTCCAATAGCGAGTTAGAGATTGAGCAGGTGCTGGAGGCTTTCGCGAACAGCCATTGGAGTGTGCGAGATTATTTTCTCAATGAAGTGCTGCCCGCACTCCCGGAAGAACAGCGAATATTTCTGCTGCAAACCAGCATCCTACCCCGGATGACTGCCGGGCTCTGCGACGCAATAACCAATCGAACGAACAGCGCGCAGCTCCTCGCTTCTCTACGCGAGAGCAATCTTTTTTTGATCCCGCTCGACGAAACGGGGACATGGATGCGCTATCTCTCACTTTTTGCCAGTGCTATGCAGCAGGAGGCCAGAGCGTGCCTGGGAGATGAGCAGTTGCGCGCGATCTCAGCGCGGGCCAGTATCCGGTACGAGGCTCATGGATTGCTGATCGAGGCCACCGAGACCGCGCTGAATGCTGCCAACTTTCCGCGTGCAGCCAGCCTGGTCGAGCGGTTGTTTGAACGTGTCTGGCAGGATAACGCGCTCGCTCAGCCTGAGTGGTATACCCTTCAGAGCTTTCTAGAACGACTGCCAGGAGCAGAACTGGAGCACCGCCCGGCTCTCTGTTTATGTTATGCCATGACCCTCCTCTTCAAGCAAATGGATGCACCGGGAGCAACGCGAGAAAACAAGCATATACAGTCTCTGCTTCAGATGGCAGAGCAGCAGTGGCGCGATGCGAACAATACCGCCAGGTTGGCTGAGGTATTCTCTTTTCGGGCGCTGCTGACCCGGCAGGAGGGGAGAGTGCTTCAGGCGGTAACCTGGGCCAGACAAGCGCTTCACTGGCTGCCCCAGGATGCATTGACCTGGCGTAATCTGGCTCTGACCACAGTGGGCATTGGTGAGCTTCTCGACGGGAATCTGACGCATGCTCGTGAATTTGCTCGTGAAGCATTACGGCTCAGCGAACTGCAAGGGAATCCGTTCTCTATACGCGCCGCCGGAGGGATACTGAGCGAAGCATATCTGGAGCAAGGAGAACTCCACTACGCCGCCGAGCTGTTTCGCCAGATCCAGGCCGAGGCCAGAGCACAGGAGGATCGTGATGATATTGCCTACATGCAGTCAGGGTTGACTCAGATTGAGTATCAGTGGAATCACCTGGATGCCGCAGAGCGGGCAGCACGTGAGATGTTAGAGATAGGAGAGCAGCTAAGTGTGGAAGAGTTCCAGGCTCTGGCGACGGTTCGTCTGGCTCTCATTGAGTACGCCCGTGGTCAGAGCGCCCGGGCCCAACAGCAGTTGACCATCTGGTTAGCACACCATCAAACACCTGCTTCTCCGCATGATTATCAGCTTGTGCGCGAAGTGCAGGCCACGCTGGCGCGTATCCAGCTCGCACAAGGTGATCTTGACGCTGTGGAGCGCTGGTTTGCCGAGATCGAGCAGCGCGAAGAGATTCTGCCACGGCTACAGCGCCAGCGCGAACAAATACTCTATGCGCGTCTCCTCCTGACTCGGGGAGAAGTCGTCGCGGCACAAGAACTGCTGGAGCATTTGCGCATATCTGCCATACAAACGGGCCATATATACCTGGGTATGCAAATCCAGGTCGTGCTCATTTTAGCCTCGCTCCGGCAGGGAGCACAGGCAAATGCTCGCAAGCAACTGCGCGAGCTGCTGGCAGCAGCGCGAGGCTCAGGCTATCTCCGTCTTTTTCTCGACGAAGGTGAAGAACTGGCTAATCTGCTGCGCAGGCTCTTGCCTCAACTGCGAGAAAAAGCCTTGTCCGCCTATGCACAGCATATCCTGCACGCCTTTGCCAGCGAAACCCAGGCTCATCAGCCCACACCAGTTGCTCCTCTTCTGCTGGAACCTCTGAGTCAGCAGGAACAGAAGGTTCTGCGCCTGCTGGCTGCGGGCAACTCCAACCCATCAATCGCCCGCGAACTCGTGGTCTCGGTCAATACAGTGCGCACACAGGTACAGAGCATTTATCGCAAGCTGAACGTTCATAATCGCGTCGAGGCAAGCGCTGTTGCCAGGCAACTGGAGCTGCTCTAGCACTTCTCTCATCGCTTACGTATTCTCAATGTATACCCGCCTCTGTTAGCATAGTGAGAAGTGGGCAGGGCTCCTCACATCATCTCTCTACAAAGCCCCGAGCCCCTCTTGCAAGCATCCTCGTGCGCTCTCAAAGCCATAATCATCTAGCAAATCACGCGCCTGGATGATGCTAGCTCATCCATCTGATATGTATAGTAAAGGCAAGCTTCGCAAGAGAGTTGGCATACAAGCCACTAGACTGAGGCCTGTTTCCTCTGGAGGAGTGAGGCTAGCCGAACGGGCTTCAGTATGGGCTTGTGTGCGGCAGTGGACGCCCAGTTTACTGGAGAAGCCATGTAATCGTGCTCAACGCGTGAATTCGTCGTTTAGCAATCTTCTGGTTTGGCAGGGCAGAAGCCGGGCAGAGTCAGGCCGTAGGGCGCACATTGAGTAAAGCGAAGGACAGAAATCCAACACAATGACAAACCATTTCCGCAGGGCAAATAGAATCACATTCCTTTCCAGAAAAAGGTGTAGGACTTTCTGACGGGTCGATGTATGCTCGTCACACCTACTCTTTTGCGGCTGATGACATGGCTTACGTAACGATTACCCCCATTCTCACCTTTCTGCCCGCGGAAATCCAGAAGAGACACGAGAGGAGAAAACCTGATGTCGACAAAGATAGACTATGACGTGCTCGTGGTAGGAGCCGGGCCGGTTGGCTTGATGCTTGCGACGGAACTGAAGGTAGCGGGGGTTCGAGTGGTGGTCGTCGAACGGCGAACGGAGCTCGACACCGCCATCAAGGCAGGGGCGATCAATACCGCCTCCGTCGAGGCCTTCGAGCGGCGTGGCTTGCTTCCCGCGTTAGAGGCGGTGAAAGGGCAGCATGGAGAACAGAAGCGATCGCCTTTTGTCGGGCATTTCGGTGGGATTCAGGTCCCGGCGGACCCTGTCGACGAGGAGGATCCTGAGTTACGTGGCCGTGGCCCAACCTGGTATATGATAATCCCGCAGGTCGAAGTAGAGCGGATCCTGGGAGCGCGCGCGGCGGAGCTAGGCGTTGAGGTCTGGCGCGGGGTGGAGGTGCGTGGATTCGATGCAGATGAGGCCGGTGTCACCGTTCATCTGCAAGGAAGGACCGACGTACGCGTAGCGTGGCTCGTTGGCTGCGATGGGGGCCGCAGTCTGGTTCGCCACCAAGCGGGCTTCGAGTTCCCAGGCACAGACCCGATGATCACAGGCCGGCAAGCGGTGGCCACAGTGGAGGGGGCAGAGCACCTGGGGCAAGGCTGGCAATATACCCCCACCGGCGTCTACGTCTACGGACCGATGCCGGGTCGTATTCGCACTGTCGAGTTTGATGGTCCCCCCGCGAACCGGGAGGCGCCGGTCACTGCGGCCGAGATGGAGGCCAGCCTGCGACGCGTCAGCGGCGTTGATGTCCGCGTGACCGAGGTCATCAGTGGCTCGCGCTACACAGACCACGCGCGGCAGGTGACGACCTATCGGCGCGGTCGCGTGCTCCTCTGCGGCGACTCTGCCCATGTGCACGCGCCATTCAGCGGCCAGGGCCTGAATCTGGGGATAGGCGACGCGGTCAATCTGGGCTGGAAGCTTGCTGCTACCGTGCAGGGCTGGGCACCCGATGGCCTGCTTGACACCTATACCAGCGAACGGCACCCGATCGGCGCCTGGGTGCTCGATTGGACGCGTGCGCAGGTGGCCGTGATGCGCGGGGACACCTACAGCCGTGCCCTCAGGAGCGTGGTCACCGATTTCCTGGGCACACGGGACGGGGCGACCTACTACGTGAAGCGGATCTCCGGTCTGTGGCAGCGCTATGACCTGGGGAGCGGGCATCCGTTAGTCGGTGCAACAATGCCTAACCTTCGGCTGAACGATGGGACACGGCTCTCCGACTATGCCCATGAAGGCCGGTCTTTGCTCGTCGATCTTGCCGGGAACGATCAGCTAGCAGCTCTGGCCAGGCCCTACGCCGGGCGTCTGAAGCTGGTGCGAGGGCGTTCGGACGGTGCCGGTGTGAGCAGCTTGTTGGTGCGTCCTGACGGGTTCGTGGCGTGGGCAGCAACTGAAGGCATCAGCGATCTTGCTGGTCTGGAAGCCGCCCTGACGCGCTGGTTGGGGAGACAACACAAATCGCGCTAACTCATCTCCCGGGGATCTACGCGGGCACATAGATGCAGTGATGCTCCTGGTGCCCCGCAGGGTCCCCGAAAGACAGGCGGCTATCAGCGGCATCCTGACAACCACGCGCAAACCAGGTTGAGAACCCAAGCAAGACAGAGCTTGAGAGGCCCTATTATCTACTTGATGGCAAGCTGTCGCCTGTCCTCTAAAACGCATTGACATCTTCAAAGCCATAACAGCCTGTTCATATCAATGTGCCCTTCCGCCTGGTCGCTCACGAAAGCACAGCCAGGCGGCTTACGAGGCCTGCGATAGACCAGGCGGATCAGGAAGCACGAAAAGCGGCTTTCACTCCTCCTGAGGTCCCCTGACCTGTTGCATCAGGGTCCCGCGCGCTCTCCGCCAAAGAGAAACAGCGAACAGGATCAGCAGGAGCACCATCACGCCTCCCAGAATCGCCAGCCCAATCTTATCCAACGGGGTGAAGGTCAGAAACAGGACGCCGAAAATGGTATGCGCGATCAGTGCGCCGCTTCCAAGTGCCAGCCAATCAAGGTCGCTCCACCCGGAGGCACGCGTCCATATACGTAGCAACCAGCACACAAGTGCGGCCATCCCAAGAGCAACCAGCAAGGGAACCAGTACCAGTGGCCCTTGTGTCAAAGCAGGGAAGAATGCTCTGAACAGGATCAGGATCGCCTGCCACAGGAAACCACAAACCAGCCCGAGAAGCGCAACCACCCAGCCGGGAGGCGCTTGCACCGCAGACGTAGCAACAGGGGCAGCGGGAGGAAGCACGCGCAGGGCAATCCATGCCAGCAGGAGCACAACCAGCACTGTTCCCCCGAGCAGCAGGGGCGAGGCCCAATATCCCGGAGCAATCCCAACCCGTGCAATAAACCCGATCAGGACAACCCCGAACAGAAAACCAATCCCGGTAATGATGAGCCCCGTACGCCCCAGGTAAGGCACATCACGCTGCTCTGGAAACAGCAGATCTGTAAGTAGAATCGGCAATGCCACGCTCCAGATAGCATGATAGCCAATTGCCCATACAGTGTAGACTCCATTGATTCCCAGAACACGTCCTCCCCAATCGCTTATATTAAGCAGTGTCGGATGGAAGAGAAATTGTAAAGCAAGCCCTTCTTCGATAAGCGCATACGCTCCCCCTAACAGAAGAATGCTGATCCAGCCGCGCTGCCGATGGCGCACCAGTTCCCGAATCAGCAAAGCCCCACAGCCATACATCGGGATTTGCAAAAGGAGCAGCGTAACCCCGCTAAGCGGAGTAGAGCCCCACAGCAGTTCCGCAACTGTCGGCGCCATCAAAACAAGGACAAGAACCGGCAGAAATCGACGCATTTGCTTACAACTCCTGACATATCTCAAATCAACGATCTCCACACAAAGAAGAACGCTTAGCTATCGTTTCTCTAAAATGAGAAAATAAAGCCCGATATACATCAAATACTCTTTATATAAAAATCAAATAAAGGAATATTTTCATGAATTCCTTCTTCTTTCTTTATTCAGCATTCGCTCATTTACCTGTCTTAACGACGATATAAAACCTTACTGACTCTACAGTGTTTGACGCCATCAGAGCTTGCTCAACTTCCACTTTCATGCATCGAGGGCTGTGTGCAACTGTCTATGATGAGAATACCTGGCTGCCCTTGCGTCCTTTGCCCCTTTAAAGCATAAGATGCACATGCGGTTCTCCTTTCTCTCTCACGTCAGATGTGGCTACTAGCATCTATCTATGCCTTTCTTTGGCTATAGACCTGGAGAAAACGAAAGTCAGTCTGGCCGCTACCTGGGAAAGAAGATATATCTTTCTATCTTTTTTTCTTTTCTCTGGTATAATAAGTCGCAAACACCCGTTTGTCCTTTCCCGTCCCGGGAGAGGCTTCTGATTACAAAGTTGGGAGAAGACACATTCACTTCTTCCGACCGTGAAACAAGAAAAGGTTAGCTCTATGGAAATGTATCCTTACGGACATCATCAGCATCATGAGATTGATGAACTCTTTTATCATGGCCACATTGTATATGCCGTTCAGCCATATGCAGAAAATGGAGAAGAAGTCTATCACTACCTTGAGCACGCACATGCCATTCTGGCTGAGCTACGTGAGCACGGACGGCTTGTCGGTTTTCTGCTCGATCCGCACGTACATTTAGAGCATATGACTATTGAGCATGCACATCCGGTCTACGAGTGGCCCAATGTGCATCTAGGAGTTGCCTGCTTCCATCATCATCATCATCATGGATATTATGAAAGCGAACATCACAGTGGAGATCTTCTGCACGAGATCGGTGATATGATTCTGGGAAGGCATCATCACGAAGGCCACCATTATGAGGATCACCACCATCACCACCACCATCATCATCATGAAGATGAACACTACTGGTAAAACCAATTTTTCCACAGAGCAAAGACACGGTCATTGGCTGTGAGAGAAATGCATACCTCGTCCAGAGGAGATCTTCTTCTCTGGACGAACAGCCGTTCGAATGATTTTTCAAAACAAGGAAAAACACTTGCGCAAACGGTTCTAAAAACTGCCCAGGCGCCCATTCGATACCGCCTCACCTGCCACTGTAGGGCTCACACGAGGCTCTAACAGTCTGTAGGAGTGTCACAGAGTGCAGCCGAAGGTCATGTTTCAACTCATCCTACGTTTAACTTCCATTGCAGCAGGGTTTCCACATCCATTGCCATCAGAGCCACTTCTGAAGGATGGAAGAGCAAAACGTGAAAAAGTGCCTTAGTATTTATGCCAGATATACCCGGAGATCAGAGAACGGGAGCCATACCCGGCAACAGCCAGAGGAAGATCAGTTTCTAGTACCGTTCTGGTATGAGAGAGATACCCCGACCTATCAAGCAAGAGATGATGGAGTTCCAGATTCCGACCATGGAGCGCAAACACTTCCAATGCTGTGGTTTGTTGAAATTGGAAAAGGGAAGGTTGCCCAATACGAGAGCGATACTGCTCCTTAAATGTCTCCTTTCTCCATATCTCAAGCGGTGTCATATCTGCATCAATATCATCCAGAAAGCGAGCTTGATCAACAGATTCAATCAAGAGAAACTCGTCCCAGTAATGCTGATGTTGTGTGATTACAAGATACCACTCAGCATATTCCCAGATAGCAGCAACGCTCTCAAGACAAACGCCGTCTGCCTGAGCCATGTTTAGAAAGCTTACAGGATCACCTTCGAGCCAATACGGATCTTGACCCGGAGTCCATCCAAGATACCAGGTCTCGTACATCCATTTCACCCAACGCACAACACGATAGAGCGTATAAGAGCGAAAAACAGTCGTTGAGCAGGCCTCAATCTCCCAATCTACGGGTTCATCCGTCACATTCCCGCCGAGTGCCACATCACGCGCTTGTGCTAACGCCTGTACCGCCTGCAAAAGAGATTGATCCATCGTGTTTCTCCTGATAAGAACCCTGCGGCATTGATGCAGGGTTGCGTGGCCAGATCTGTAGTCAACCCGAGCAGGATGGGCTGATCAATGACATCATGACTATGGAAGCTCAGGACCCACTTAAGACGCTTCATCCTCCGGAAAGCAGTTGGGAGCTTTTTGCTGGTATGATAAACCTGTATCTGCTTCATCCAACGGGATATATACAGTCACCGTGAGATCCAGGGCACCCACCTGAAACGTGACAAGCTCAAACACGAGAGAGCCCAATTGTAGATGCTTGAACGTTTTATGGCTTCCTGACGCAATGGGTACCCTGATGATCAGGCTCCCGGGCCCGAACCTCAAAGCTGACACCCATCAGAGCAATGCCCATCTCGTTACAGGATTCCTTTCAGTATACCCTTTCGATATGTCGAAAACAACGCCCGAAGACAAGGGACGATATCGATACTTCTTCGGTGAACGCTTGTCGAAAGGCGTGATGGAGGCCGCATTGCTTGCTGAATTGCGCATCCATATCAGTCTATACAACTGGACATATATTTTACCTGACTTGATGTGTACAGCCACTCAGTCCAACCCCCTGATGCCACGTCTCTTAGCCGCCAGGCCTTATCTTGAACGCAAGCGAGATGCGTAACGAATTGTATCGCCGGTAGATCAAGAGTAGGGGACTCATGAACATCCATCCCTCTTCCTTTATCCTTGCAGTGCAGAGGCTCCTTGATCAGAATGATTTGAAGCGCAGCAGATTCCTGCTCTTTGTATAGGAGGACACGGTTTATCTGCATAGGAACAGAATACACAGCAATCCTCTTGTTTGTGTTTATGTGTCAGAGAACACTTTTCACAAGTATAGTACAACTGACAAAACGTCGTCGGCATAACAGCGCGTTGTTGATGTCTACAGGCCGGGTTGGGACAGGTAAGCGTCGCAAGAAGTGTAATATCGTTCATGTTTCCTCCATTTCTGCTGTTTGATCAAGCGCGTCAAGCAGAGGACAGCGGCTGTTGAGGTTTTGTCCTTGACAAAGAGCTGTTACCTGGAGCAAAGCTTGCCGCATACGCTGAAGTTCGATGATTTTCTGTTCTACCGCAGCAATCTTTGCCTCGGCGCGCTCTTTGACCTGCAAGCAATCGGTCTGCCTCTCCACTCGGAGCGCGAGCAGTTCCCGAATCTCTTTGAGGGAAAAACCCAGGCGTTGGGCGCGTTTAATAAAGCGGATCTGTCTCACCGTCTCTTCTGTGTATTGTCGGTAGCCTGAAGCGCTACGAGCTGGCTCTGAGAGCAATCCCTTTCGCTCATAGAAACGGACAGTTTCAACACCAATACCAGTGCGACGCGCAACGTGCCCGATTGAAAAGCTCTCCATACATATCGCTCCTGTCTGAGAAAATGATACACCCTGTAGCATACTACAGAGTCAAGAGAAAAGCGCTGGAAGTTCCATTGCTCAGAAGCAATTTGAAACCTCCTCATGATTCCTCATTTTCTTACCTTTTCTTCTCATTTCCCCCGATTTACGCTATCAAGCCAGGACCAGAAAAATACCACTGCTGTTTTTCTCAACACTTCTTCTCATATTTTCACACAAAAATGCTGTCAAATTTTATCTATTACTCCATTGCGTGCAATAGCCCGATTAACGTTACTATCGGCACCTCCCTGCTCTCGTACAAGCTCATTAGTGCAACGGAGAGCAGCACCCAGGGCATTCAATCAGGAACACAACCTGCTTGTTGAACGGCCCTTTAAGTATATTCCTCTTGAGCACCATGTACAGGTTCGTTCCCTGCTAGAGCCATTCCAACCATGCGCTGTTGCTTCTGACAAACAAAACAACTCTACCAGAAGGAAACAGATGCAAGGGAAATACATAACGGTAGCGAAGACAGCTCAGATACAACATAGTGCTATAGGAAACACTGGTTGTGATCAGCAGTATCTATCATAGAACCTGCTCCACCTTCTCATGCATTTTTTCTCTTCCGTTATTTCCTGTTTATCCAGAACCATGCTGACCCTTCTACCTATATACAGCTGAGTGGCAGTCAGCGTAAGGTGCGTTGCAGAAAGCCTCCCACTACTACCAGCAAGCCCTATCCACAGACCAGAAGATGTCCCGACAGCAATTTCTGGCGACAGGGGAAATGGACCCGTTCTTCACCTCCTGGGCCTATCAGGACCTTGCTCAGATTGCTTATGAGCAGAATGAACTCGCAAAGGCGCAGCACTCTCTTTCACAAGCGCTCGCGTTGAGAGCCAAGCCAGAGGAAGGCGTTCACGTGTTTAGCTCTGGTGCGCTTATCCATGCTCGCCTGTTGCACGCCTGTGGAGAGACACAGAAGGCTCAAGAGATGCTCATGCGATGGGAGCGATCTACTCACTTTTCCTGGCCATTGAGTACCATTCAGGTCTTGCTGGCACGCTTACACCTGGCTCTGGGCAATCTGCCCGCAGTAGAGCAATGGGCACAATATGCCTTCAGCCCCCAAACGTCTACCCAGGAGCGCAGCCTGCCACTGCTGTACCAGCAAGAGGAAGCGCTACTCCTGGCACGGTTACACATAGCGCAAAAGCGGGGAGAAATCGCCTTGCAAGTGTTGACTCCCTGGAAAGAGAAGGCCCAGGCTCAGGGGCGCGGGCGTAGCGTGCTGGAAATTCAGATACTGGAAGCACTGGCCCATGCTGCCTATCAGGAGCAGAGCCAGGCCCAGACCCCACTTCTTCAGGCAGTAAAGCTGGCTCAACCGGAGAACTATCAACGCCTCTTTCTCGATGAAGGCCCGATGATGGAATCCCTGCTCAAAACGATATTGCCAGAGCTTCGTAACCCCTCTCTGCTCTCCTTTGTGCGAACCCTCCTGCGGGCATTTGCTCGGGAGCGAGACGTCCTCTCTCCCAAAGAGGAAACCCCTTCTCGGGTTTCGATGGCATTGAGGCTCCACATAAGGAATTCGTCCTGATCAACAAGGCAGGCCGTCTTGTGGTATTTGCCCACCGGAACAATTCCTTTATGAGCAGCTGCAACGGATGCGTCCGCTCGTGCTCCAGCAGGTCGTAAATGCACACTAATTGAAAGAGTTTTAAGCATTCGATTATATATAAATTGAAAGGAGCCTTCGATGTATAGATATACAGGATAAACGGCGTTAATTACTGGAGCGTCATCGGGCATTGGAGAAGCCTTTACGCATGTGCTGGCGGCACGTGAAATGCAGATTATTCTCGTTTCACATACTGAAACACGCCTACACGCGCTTGCGCAGGAACTTGCACGCTTATATGGAGTGCAGGCCGAGGGAATTGCCGCAGGGCGACGTCCGTAACATGATCTAGCAGGTATCTTCGGCCACGTAACGCACTGACACAGAGAGTCGCATCATCAAGCCGTAGCATTTCTAGTAATGGGGGACAAGTGCTCGGCTGTTTTGCGGTAGTGGAGGCGTCTGGCTCATGCCTGATGCCTTCTCCAAATGCAACCAGGTGCGGCAGCACATCCCGAGCAATGCCCCGCATGCAGTTGCGCGAGCCTCGTGCTCACGATGACAGCGCCTCTGGCTCGCGCAAAAATCTCAAGAAGAGGGAGAAGCTTCCATACCAGGAGAAAGGCTCCTCCTGGCCCAACTGATGCAGGGCAGAGAGAAACAAGAACCAAAATCAAGTATCCTCAAAGAGGTTCGCGCAGAGAGCATTGCGGGCGGCTGCTGAATACTCTCTCAGCAAGACCACGGTTGCAGCGGCTTTCGGGACTGCTGATGTTGCAATCCTCAGTTCAATATCCCTCCGGAGACCTGGGCAGAAAACTCGGTCACTTTCTCTGGCAGAAAATGCAGCGCCACAAGAGCCCGCTGCATCAGGCTTTCCACCACTTTCGGTCGGGCTTCTGCCTCCGTCACATAGTGCTCAATCAGACGCTCAATATCCTGCCGGACAATGGCTTGATCTTCAATGATAGAAACCCGCCCATAAAGGCTGACAGAGCAACCCGCGGCACCAACACAAAGCGCGATACGAGGATCACGGCGCAGATTCCTGATTTTCTGGCTGTGGCTCGGAGTCGTTATAATCAGCGTTCCATCATCCGCCAATAGATACCAGACGGTTGTTACATGAGCACTCCCATCTCTGTTTAACGTACTGATTACTGCCACACGATCTTCTTGAAGAAATTCCCTGGCCCATTTAGAAAGCATATTTGTCATAGATATTCTCCTCACGATGATATTTTGTCTATTTTAAAGACAACACATCCAGATCAACCATCCTGTTGCTCCAGGGTGGTTAGAACCAGTGTAAAGAAAGCTCTCACCATCGGCAACCAGCAAGCAGGCTCAATTGTTGGATAAGCAACATTCAAGGAGAAGTGTTGTCCCTGTGACATAATCACAGGGATGCAGCATAGACGGACAAAAAAGCGGAACTACGCCCAGAGAACAGTAACACCTGCTCAATACGCTCTGCTTGCAGACTCTCACGTACTACTGCACTGAATACCCGTTACATTTTAATAACTTGACAAGTCTTTTTCGTGCATATAAAAATATTTCCATCGAATTCATATATTTTTCTTTATATCTTCAACAACGAGATATCTGAAGAAATAAGCTCAAGTAAGAAAGCGAATAAGACTCAGGGTGGTTAAGGGTGTCACTCTCAAAGTGGTTGTTAAGAGGGAACCGGTCATGTTCGCCTTGTTTTTCCTGTTTTCCGATGCAGATAGAAGCACTTCTCATACAGAGATGCATATAAATAAAATACTGTCTTCTTGCAGAAGAAGAAGTGAAGAGAAACGATTCAATATGCCCCGCCTTGCCTGATGAGAAACAGGCCTATTTTCTCCCTGCCGGCGATCGAAAATTCATTCGAGACTATACTCCACTTTGCGCATCGGGAGCGTAAGGATAATCGCCATAGCCCTCAAGATGTACTGCGCGGCGCGCTGGCGCGTACTCTTCCTGCGCCTATCCTCGCCCGCATCTTCTTTGCAACAGAGTTTACTCGCCACCTGGATCGATCAGGATATATCCGTTTTCATCGGTGACGCTTCTATACAGAAGCCGGATTAGCCAAACAGGAAGTTCAGGTCAGCTTCTACACTAGCACACTCAAGATCGAGTATCAGGACACAGAGCAGGCTTTCTACACACTGGAATGGGAGGACAACAAGCACATCAAAGAGGTAAAGAACCCGCGCCTCATCAAGGCCGGCTATCGGTCGCCACAGCCCACCTTGTGGACACTCGGACCTGATGAATGGCTGCTCTTTCTGAAACTGCCCGACTATACGACAGCGCATATTGGTCCTCTGTTTATTCAATATTGCATGCTGAATTGGGAAAGAGGCGCCCAGAGAGACCCCAGGTGAAGGCTTGACCTTTCTCTTCTGAGGAAGACAGGACAGATCCTTCTCTGCCCTTTGCCGAATTGATAGTCTCTTGCTGATGAAAATACACTGTCCTTTCTACTAAAAATGCCTCTGCCCTTTCGTACTATATTTCCCACTCTCTGCTTTTTGCTCACTTTGGGCTGACTATCCCCTTTCAAACACCTTACAGCGAGGCATTACCCGTCAAACTTCGCTTTCGTTTCAAGTACCTGGATATGGAGGCCTGGCAATCAGTATCTCAAGTCCTGGCAACTCATGCGATTCACCCTTCCAGACCTGCCCTGCAATACACACACTCCTATCACCCTCATCCTCACCGCTCAGAGCATTTCCCCTGCTAAGACTTCTGCTCAATTTCTTCGGCCCCCGAGGACCGAAGAAGATACCCTTCTTCAGCCCTCCCCGAGAAGACATTCTGCATCGCCAGGTATCACCTGTCGGCATCCAGCATCCACTGAGAGGCAGTGGACCGTAAAAGCATGCTCGGTCGACAGACGAGGGATCGTCAGTCATCGAGGAGCGCAAGGTGTAGCTGGCGCAGACGGGCAGGATCTATGATTCCGGTGATTGCAGTGATCTTGCCTTCCTTGATCGTGAAATCGAGAGCACCAAACAATCGCCCGTACGGAGCCATAACAATTCCCACAGAGCCATTCACCAGCACAACACGGCATGCCTGCGCAACCTGACCACGCTTCACAATTAATCGTGCCAGAGCTGTTGCCCCGTGAATCTCACCCGGCACATCTGCATGTACGACCCGGGAATCGAGTCGGAACACTACCTCTGGATCAAGGACGGTAAGCAGCGCGTCAAAATTCCCGGTACGCGTTGCAGAGAGAAAAGCGTCAACTACTTCCCGGTTTGCGGTCAGATCTGCATCCTGCATATGAGCTTTTCCCCGCACGCGACGCCGAGCGCGGCTGGCAAGCTGCCTTGTTGCCGCCGGGGAGCGTTCTACTATTGGAGCAATCTCTTCAAAGGGCACGGCGAAAATGTCATGCAGCACGAAGGCAAGGCGCTCAGCGGGAGCAAGCTGCTCAAGTACCACCAGCAGCGCCAGACCCACCGAATCAGCAAGCTCCATCTCTTGCTCGGGGTCAATCTCCCCTTCACCACCTCTCTCGGCTTCAAATACCGACGCTTCCAGGGATTCCTCACGCCGCGATTTACGTGCACGTAGCATGTTGAGGCAGACTCGCGCTATCACTGTTGTCAGCCATCCTCCCAGATTCTCGATGCTGCCGGCGTCAGACCCGCTGAGGCGTAGCCAGGATTCCTGGACGGCATCCTCTGCCTCAGAAAGCGAACCAAGCATCCGGTAGGCCATCGCCAGTAAACGAGGACGCTCCATCTCAAATTGTTGTGCCAACAGAGAGGGTGTATTCATCGGTCACATTTCCTCATTTCGTTTTGTCATACTAATATACAGGAAATCTGGCCGATGTGGTTGGGACAGCTCAGATGGAACCAGATAGCATCCATTGCCCTGTCAAAGGGGGGATGCAGTAGGTCATCGAACGTCTCCAACTGCATAGCTCACCAGTTGTGTATTTCCATCGGTCACATTTCCTCGTTTTATTGTGTCATATAAATGACAAAGGAAATCTGGCTGATGTGACAGGAGACGTACGTCCGCTTGCAAGGCACTGTCCGAGTACCCGTCAATCAGAAAAGACGTCGACGGATCGACTTTTGTCTTTACATTAATACATCCTGATATATAGATAAAATAATCAGAGAGATAAAACAGCACATGATCAGCCCTTCAAAGCTTCTTCCTGTAACCGCAGAGAGCTTGCAGGAGAGCTCAAAGGCTATCGGTGTTGTAACTGTCCTCCAGGGACAGCACGTCATATATACCACCTGTAGACCTTACAGGAAGACAAGATAAGAGGGAGTTTGCTATGTCAATTCTTTTTCACATTCTGAAATGGGTAGGGCCCCTTTCCGGAGTAGGAGCAATCACACTCGGACTGTTGCACTGGTTTTTCCATATAAGCTTTCTTGAGCTTCACATGCTCTTTGGTTTTCTGGTCACTCTTTCCCTCCTACTCTCAGGCATTATTGCCCTGCTCACCAGAGGGATACGCGTTCTGGGGGCCATTGCCCTTGTCTTCGTCCTTATTGTCCCCGTGTTTGGTCTGACTCAGATGCTGATCTTCATAGGAGATTTCCACTGGCTGATTCAGATAGCTCATCTGTTGGTCGGAGTAGCCGCGGTGCAGATCATCGAGAAAATATGCAAGCACGCCCTACAGAACAAACAGAAGCCGGTCATAGGCAAAAAAGCAGTGAGTGTCTCTTAAAGCGATCACGTTCTATTCAATCAGAAAAAGTCTGATAGAAAGCTGGAGGAATGAAATGATAAAAACGAGAAACCTATCCAGAGCGCGTCTGGACCGTCTGCACAAATACATAGCAGGCTCTGTTGAGCGCGGTGAAATACCTGGCATCGTCACGCTGGTGAGCCGACATGGCGAAGTCCACGTTGATGCCGTAGGAAACAAGTCGCTTGCTGGTTCTGATCCGATACAGCGCGACACGATCTTCCGCATTGCCTCTATGAGCAAGCCCATCACAGCGGTGGCAACAATGATTCTGGCGGAGGAAGGTAAGCTGCGCCTGGGCGATGCCGTTGAGAAGTGGCTCCCCGAACTGGCTGACCGCAAGGTCCTCAAGCGCATTGACGCGCCACTCGATGAGACGGTACCCGCGCACCGCCCGATCACCGTGCGCGATCTGCTCACCTTTACGATGGGCTTCGGTCTGCTGTTTACACCTGCTGGAGCGTATCCGATCCTCAAGGCCGCCAACGAGCTTCAGATTGGCATGGCGCTGGCAGGGGCTCAACTTCAGGAAAAGCCCGATCCTGATGAGTGGATCCGCCGGCTGGGCACGCTGCCGCTCATGTACCAGCCCGGAGAACAGTGGCTCTACGGGATAGGATCCGAAGTATTGAGTGTGCTGATCGCCCGCGTCTCCGGCCAGCCGTTTGAGACATTCCTGCGCGAACGGATCTTTGAGCCGCTTGGGATGAAGGACACTGGCTTCAGCGTTCCGCCTGACAAGCTCCATCGCCTGGCAAGCAGCTACATTGCCGACCCGGCAACTGGAACCCTCAAACTCTTTGATGGTGTGCAGGAGAGCCGGTGGAGCCGTCCGCCAATCTTCCCGTCTGGAGCTACCGGGCTGGTCTCGACCATTGATGACTATCTGGCCTTCGGACAGATGCTGTTGAATAAGGGCAGGTATGGGAGCGAACGCATTCTCTCGCGCCCCTCGGTTGAGGCAATGACCACAGACCAGTTAACGCCAGCACAGAAAGCGGCATCGAGCCTGCCTCTGTTTCCCGGCTTTTTTGAGTCAAATGGTTGGGGCTTTGGCGTCTCAATGGTGACCAGACGCGATGATATTGCCTCGGTTCCCGGACGTTTCGGCTGGCTTGGCAGCATGGGCACCTCCTGGTTCTCCGACCCCAAAGAGGATCTGGTCGGGATTCTGCTCACGCAGCGCTCCCTCCCGCTCAACCTCTACTACGATTTCTGGACCCTGGTCTACCAGACTATCGACGATTGAGATAACCGTTTCGTCTCTGAAAGTTCATCAGGTCCTATGCCTGGTGAACTTTCACCCTTCCTCCGCAGGCAGGTGACGCTTGAGATTGCCAGGAGACATAAAGCGAAACTGCGGATTAGCCAGGCTATCTCAGGTTCTCTGACTTCCCGGCAGAATAAATGCTATGCCTGCCGGTCCACCTTCCAGGTCAGGATAACCCTGCCTACTCATTGCAGACAGATCACTCTCCCCCACGTCTCGCGATGATCCATACTGCGCCTGATACAGGGATTCAGCAGAATCATTATAGTAGACAAGATCAAGGATCTCAGAGCTATTTTCGTTCCAAAATTCGCAGATAAACAGGAGAATAATAAAAGTCGTGGTAAACTATATTCGTATATGCTTTATAGAAATTGAAGAGAGAAAAACGTATCATGCGAGTACTTATGCTCTCGAAAGCTCTTGTCGCAGGCACCTCGCAACGCAAACTGGAAGAGCTGGCGAAATTCCCCGATGTACAGCTTACACTGGTCACACCCCCTTACTGGCAACATGATAACGGCACGAAACAGATACTGGAAAAGCTCCACACTACAGGGTACCGCATGATCGTTACCCCCATGTCCTGCAATGGGAACTACCACCTGCACTACTATCCTCACCCGGGACAAATCATGCAAGAGGTACAGCCAGAAATCGTACACATAGACGAAGAACCATACAAGCTTGCAACGTTTCAGGCGATGCGTCTGGCCCGCCGTCACAAAGCCCGCACACTCTTCTTCACCTGGCAGAATCTCTATCGCAAGTATCCGCCACCATTCCGCCAGATGGAACGTTACAATTATCAACACGCTGATGCCGCATTGGCAGGCAATCAGGAAGCCGTTGAGGTTCTGCGTCGCAAGGGCTATCAGAAAGCGATATATGTGATTCCGCAGTTTGGCTTTGATATCGAAATCTACAAGCGTCGTGTTCCCCGTCCCCTTCGCACACCTGGTGCTCCCTTTATGCTGGGTTTCCTGGGCCGCCTGGTGAAAAACCAAAGGTCTGACCACTATCGTAGAAGCCCTGACCAGCCTGCCCAACTATTGTCAGGCTCTCTTCGTCGGTGACGGTCCTATGAAACGCGTCCTGGAAGAAGAGGCTGCACGGCTAGGAGTCAGCGACCGCGTCACCATCAGGCCAGGAGTACCCACCTACGAAGTCCCACAGGTACTTGCAGCATTCGATGTATTTGCCCTACCATCGCGCACTTTCCCTAACTGGAAAGAGCAGTTTGGCCGAACTTTAGCTGAGGCTATGGCCTGCGAAACTCCGGTGATTGGCTCCGATTCCGGCGAGATCCCTCATGTCATCGGAGATGCCGGGCTCGTTTTTCCGGAGGGCAACGCCCAGGAGCTGAGCAACCGTGTCCGCCAGCTTCTGGATAATCCCCGACTCTACGCCACTCTGTCCACAGCAGGGCGCCAACGCGTGCTAGCAAACTATACGCAGGAGCAAATTGCTCGCCAGACGTTTGAAGTCTATCAGTCTCTTCTGACATCCACTTTCAGGATGGTGAAGGACAGGTAATCGCGAAACTGGAAGGATAGAACCTCAGCTTTTCTAGCACCGTTTCGAGGCCCTTTCTTCGTACAAAAGGAGGTGAGGGACGGCATAACGCGGAGACACCTTTTCCACTATGCGATCAGCCCGACGAACATGCAAGAGAGCGACACACCCTGCACACGTTTCGTAGCAAGTCGTAGCAAGATAGAAGAAGTTTTGTGTCAAACAACCATGCTATGATTCTCGTGCATTGTTTGTGCACAATATCGAACGTGAAGAGATTTTTTAGGCAAGGAGCAACCAATTGTGATTACTCCATATACTGTAGCTATTCCCCAGGCAGACTTAGATGATCTTCAGATGCGGCTCTCCCGTGTTCGTTGGGCAAACGAGTTACCGGATGCAGGTAGCGACTATGGAGTTCCCCTTGCGCCGCTCAAGAGGCTTGTCAAGTACTGGCAGCAGGGGTATGATTGGCGAAAATGGGAAGCCAGGCTCAATACCTATCCGCAGTTTCGTACCACCATCGATGGAGAAAACATTCACTTTCTGCATGTTCGCTCCCCATTCGATGATGCTTTGCCGTTGATCTTAACACACGGTTGGCCAACCTCGGTGTTTGACTACCTTGATCTGATTGATCCGCTCACCGATCCAATCTCCTATGGAGGCAAAGAGACCCAGGCCTTTCATCTGGTCATCCCTTCGCTTCCCGGTTATGGCCTGTCAGGGCCCACCCGTCAGAGAGGTTGGAATAGCTATCGTATAGCGAGGGCCTGGGCTGAACTGATGCATCGTCTTGGCTATGAGCGCTATGGTGCAGCGGGGTCTGATGCTGGCTCGGTCATTTCTCCGGAGGTAGGACGCGCTGACCCTGAGCACGTCATAGGAGTCCATGTTACCGAGATTTTCTCTATGCCCTCTGGCGATCCTGCTGAGATGGAAGCCCTTTCCGAGAAGGAAAAAGAGCAATGGCAAAAGTTCCAGGAGTGGGTTTCTCACAAGGGAGCCTACCATCACTTACAGTCTACGGTCCCTCAGACGCTGGCTCATGCGCTGGCTGACTCTCCGGTAGGTCAGCTTGCCTGGAACTATCAGATCTATGGAGATGAGGTAAGCGACGACTATATCCTGACCAATGTGACGCTCTACTGGCTCACAAACACGGCTGCCTCGTCAGCGCGTTCTTATTATGAGGATGCTCATGCGGAGCAAGTCCCGACAGAACCAACTACTGTCCCGCTTGGTTTATGCAACTTTGCCGACGTCTTTCAGTCAATACGACGCTTTGCAGAACGCGATCATCAGAACATTGTCTCCTGGAATTTCTATGACAGAGGAAACCATTTTGCTACCCAGACGGCGCCCGATCTGCTCGTCAACGACATGCGGACCTTCTTTGAGATGCTACGAGAGCGCTCATGAGAAGGGCCCTGCATGGAGAGGGGGGATTATTCCCCTCTCGTCTTTTCCGTCAACCCGACGCTTGCTTTAGGTCACCTCTTTCTCGCTCAATGAAGGGGCTTTCAACGACTGCTTGCGAGCAATGAACCGCTGAACCATATGTCGAGAGTCCTCCACGAAAGGGAGACACATAACAAATCGCTGCAAATAGCGCTGCACTCTCTTTCTTTCCATCGGTACCCTTACATCAATTTCTTATTACCACGTCTTTACTTCACAGCATCACTTTTTGGCTCTTCAGTCTTAACTACCTCTTGAAAGAGGGCTGCTCGAAAACACGCGCCTTCCCCATAGAAGAGAGTAGTGAGAACCGTTCTTACCTGAAATACTGTCGTTGCCTGTGCAGAAAAGCTTCTCGATTCTACTTGACAAATTTACCTTGATGATCAATATAATTAGATATAAAGATTTTAATGGAGCAAGGTTTATGGCAACAGATCAATTGATTGATAGCGTTATGGCGCTGTATCACCTGATTCGCAAGACATCTCACCCGGTCAGTCGCGCCGAAATGACTCCTGAACAGTACTGGCTGCTTCGGCACCTCAGCCACAAAGGCGCGGTCAGCATCGGAGAACTTGCCGAAGCGCTTGGCGTCACTGGTAGTTCAGTCACGACAGCCTGTAAGCGGCTGGAGAAGGCAGGGCTTGTGCTACGCCAGCGCCAGAGCACTGATGAGCGTATGGTCCACGTCGTGCTCACAGAGGAAGGTCGGAAGCAGGTGGAGACATGGAAACAGCGCAAACGTGAGCTACTACAGGATCTGTTGTCTCCCCTGGATTCCGAGCAACAGGACACATTACAGCATCTACTGACACAGGTCTTAAAAAGAGCAGAGGAATCAGGCTACCCCGTTCAACTCAAAGGAAGTGATGCATGCAACACAGACAAAGCATGATTGAGGTCGTTGATCTCGTCAAGCAGTTTGGTGACTATACTGCCGTCGATGCCGTCTCGTTTCAGGTTGCTGAGGGTGAGGTGTTTGGCCTGCTTGGTCCCAACGGCGCGGGCAAAAGCACTACCATCAAGATGCTCACAACACTGCTCCCTCCAACCGGAGGACAGGCAACCGTCGTCGGCTATGACATCCTGCGACACGCAAACGCTGTTCGTCGCCACATTGGCTACGTTCCACAGGCGCTCTCGGCTGACGGCAGTCTGACTGGACGAGAAAACCTCCTGGTGTTCGCATCTCTCTATGACCTACCTCGTGCGACACGAAAAGCAAAGGTACAGGAGGTACTGACGTTCATGGGTTTGGCCGATGTGGCAGACCGATTGGTACGCACCTACTCCGGAGGCATGATTCGCCGCCTGGAGATCGCGCAAGCTATGCTTCACAATCCTCAGGTGCTTTTTCTCGATGAACCCACTGTCGGCCTTGATCCAGTTGCCCGCAAAGCCGTCTGGGAGCACCTGGAGCAGATACGCACTCAAACGGGTATGACCATTTTCCTGACCACGCACTATATGGAAGAAGCAGACAATCTCTGTGATCATGTTGCAATTATGCATCAAGGTAAAATTGTTGCACTTGACACACCCAACGCATTAAAAGCACAACTGAAGACACCCAACGCAACACTCGATGATGTCTTTGCCCATTATACCGGTAATACATTAGAGTCAGGAGGTAGCTACCGTGACACAGCCCGTACACGCCGCACAGCCCGGAGACTTGGTTGAACCCATCCCGCAACGGCATCCCTCACATGAGCCGTCATTCTGGTCCTCTTTTTTAAGCTTCTTTGAGAAAACCTTTACCCTTGTAGGGCTGGAAGTGCGCAAGATGCGTCACGATCCGACGGACCTGATTACCCGAGCCGTTCAGCCTGCTCTCTGGCTGCTGATCTTCGGCAACGTCTTCACCCATCTACGCGCCATCCCCACTGGAGGGAAGCCTTACCTCGACTTCATGGCTCCCGGCATTCTGGCACAGAGTGTGCTCTTCATCTCCATCTTTGCCGGTATTGCAATTATCTGGGAACGTGATCTCGGTGTCGTGCACAAGTTCCTGGCAAGCCCCACGCCCCGCATCGCGCTGGTTCTGGGAAAAGCCCTCGGAGCCGGAATTCGTAGCCTTGTGCAGGCCTTCTTCATCTACCTGCTGGCGCTTATCATGGGGGTACAGATGAACTGGAACCCTCTGGCCCTTCTCGGGGTCATCGTGATCGTGCTCATGGGGGCCTCATGCTTCTCAACGTTCTCGCTTATCATCGCCTGCCTGGTAAGATCACGTGAGCGCTTTATGGGCTTCGGTCAGGTGCTCACAATGCCGCTTTTCTTCGCCAGTAACGCCATTTACCCTGTTGCAATTATGCCACCCTGGCTTCAGGTAATCGCCCATAGCAACCCGCTCAGCTACGAGGTAGACGCGTTGCGCGGGCTGATGCTGGCAGGCGGTGATCTATCTATGGTATGGCTCGATTTCCTCGTTCTCTTCGTGGTAATGACCGCGCTCGTGCTCATAGGTGCCGCGCTGTACCCGCGCGTCGCTCAATAGCATTGTTTCGCCTTCACCCGAACTTGATCGAACGATCACCTTTTCAGGGCGCTCTGCTCCTGCCTTTCGAGGAAGCATCGAACAGGAGCAGAGACACTTCTATCCTTCTCGAAGTATCAGCAGGAGAAACCATTTCGCTTGCTGGTTCCAGCAACAAACCAATACCGCGTACTATCGCTTTTCACCTGAGAGCAGCAGTGCTCTGGCTGCTAAGGAACGCGCCATTCATCTCCATGTCTGAAGCCCAGGGGTCTTCTGGCGCGCTCAAGATAATAAAGAAGGGATCTTCAATACCAGCATGGTCATATACACTCAAGGCGCGTGAAACTCCGCAATGACCTCTATTTTGCCAACGATATTCCGATTGAATTCGTCAAGCTCTTCGGCAGGAATCCAGTATTCTTGATGAATGGCGCTCCCAACTGTATGGATCTCATAGCGCTGAAGGAAGCCCGTCTTGACAGCAAACCGCGTCACATAACCAGCGTTGCCATCCCTTGCATTCCAATCACGCGCAATCTGGGTTGCATATTCTTCAGAAAGAACCGGGTAGAAAATAGGCTGCCAGAAGAGGCGAGGGGGAAAAGCTGCATAGCCACTCTCGCGAATCAGCTTTAATTCTTCCGAGCCAACCGGTCGAAAGAGAACAGTCGTGTCATCCATCTCTCTTCTTCTCCCTCCTGAGCTCTCTGAAATGCGAAGATAGCAAGCCACTCATCATGCATGAGCCCTTGCACCTTCGCGGATCACCTCCCACACTCAAACACTTTCGTTCTGCCCGGTGACCTCACAAAAGCGCAGGTAAGCATCGTTCCAGCGCTCATTCATGATCGGCTCATAGACCTGCGCCGGAAACGAGCGATGCACAATCCGACGTGCCTGCCGCCAATCACTGATATAGCCCAATGCCTGATACTGGGTCAGGAGATTCCCGATCGCCGCCGCCTCCTGTGGACCGGCCCAAACAGGACGCCCAAGCGCAGAGGCGAGACAGCGACAGAAAGCGACATGCTCAGCGCCTCCACCCACGATATGCAAGCGCTCAAAATAGTTCCCGGTTAACCGCTCAATACGCTCCAGCACAAAACGGCAGCGAAACGCCAGACTTTCAACAATACAACGCAGAATTTCACCCTCTGTCGTTGGAACGGGTTGGCCGCTCATCTGACAATAGAGCTGAATCTGTTGTGGCATATGGAGCGGTTGGTTGAACATCGCATCATCGGGATTAATAAAAGAGCGCAGTTCCGCCGCCTGCTCGATGAACCGCAGCTCTTCAGGGTACGAGATCAGCTTTCCTTCACGTCTCCACGCTCGCTTACACTCTTGAATCAGCCAGAAGCCAGTCAGGTTCTTCAACAAGGTCGTCGTGTGTGCGACCCCACCTTCATTAGTAATGTTCCATGTATAGGAGTTATCATTTATCGCTGGCTCTTTCAGTTCGGTGCCAAGCAGGGAAAGGGTACCACTGCTCAAATAGGCAAAATCGGGTTGCAGAGTTGGAACTGCCGCGATCGCCGACGCTGTATCATGCTCAGCCACCGCGATGACCGGCACTTCAGAAAAACCAACCTCGCGGGCGATCTCAGGAAGCAGCGGACCGGCTACAGTCCCCGGCTGTACCGGTTCCAGAAAGAGGTGGGGGGGAAAGCCAAGCCGTTGAATCAGCTCACGATCCCAGGTACGGGTATAGGGATTACCAAGCTGTGTGGTTGAAGCAATAGTCCACTCGCTCTGGCGCGTTCCGGTCAAAAAATAACGCAACAGCTCAGGCATCATCAGGAGCGTTTCGGCCTGTTCAAGCTGGAGTGGAGCCTTACTTTTCAGGGCATACAACTGATAGAGCGTATTCATCGAGAGAAACTGAATACCCGTCCGGTGATAAATCTCCTCGCGAGGAATCTGCTGCCAGACCTCTTCCATCATGCCCTGAGTACGGGTATCGCGATAGTGATAGGGCATCCCGAGCAGCTCACCGTGTTCATCGATCAGGCCGAAGTCCAGCCCCCAGGTATCAACTCCAATGCTCTGTACATCACCATGTCCCTGTAAACGCGCTGCGATCAAGCCCTGTTTCATCTCATGGAACAGGCGCAACACATCCCAGTACAGCCGCTGATGGACTCGTACAGGTTCATTCGGGAAACGGTACACCTCGGTAGCAGTCAGCAGCTCGCCATCAAATTGCCCGACAACGACACGCCCGCTACTCGCACCCAGGTCAAAAGCCAGAGCCTTTACGCTCATTACACAACCAGCTCCTTTCTCAGCACGAACCCCTGAAGATATACCACCATTATAAAGCTTTTTTCAGCCAATTGACAGTGGTTGAGCTTGCTTCAAGAATCTCGCAGGGATTCTACCCAAGGAGCAGACCTGGTGGCCAGAGCACTGAAGCCACCAGGAACAATTAGCGAGGTTGCGCAGCGCGCTGGAAGAGAGGAGCCAGCGCACGATAGGTTTCTTTGTAGAGCTCATATCCCTCAGTATAGAGCGCGTACCGGGAAAGATCCGGCTCGATCGTTCGGCTTGGGTGCACCATTGATTGACTGGCTTCCTGGAAATCCGCGAAGATCCCCGCGCCAACGGCAGCACACATTGCACTCCCGAGCGAAACCGCGTCAGAAACCTTTGTCAGGGTAATGGGGAGCCCGGCAACATCAGCCAGAATCTGGAGCCACAGAGTACTGCGGGTGCCACCACCACAGGCCACAATGTTCTGTGTTGGCACTCCGAGTGCATGCAGCTTTTCCAGAATATGACGGTTCCCGTAGGCAGTCCCTTCATAGATAGCACGTAGCAGGTGACCAGGTCCATGATGAGGCGTCAGCCCCCAGATAGTCCCACGTGCATGCGGATCTTTGATCGGTGTGCGACTTCCCTGCCAGAAATCAAGCACAGTCAGCCCTTCGGCTCCGGGAGCCACCGCCGCCGCCGCGTCATCCGCCGCTATATAGCGCTCGCTCCCCTGCGGAAGCTTCTCGCCAAAGAGATCAAGCAGCCAACGTACCGATCCGCCGGTACTGGTCTGTCCGGCTTCCAGCGTCCAGTCTCCCTGCACCACCGCATCCTCAAACGGGCCCCACAATCCAGGATCGAACACCGCCTGCCGGGATTGGACAAGTTGACAGGTCGAGGTGCCAGTCACCAGCGCCAGGGTTCCGGGCGTCACCACACCCATGCCAACCATACCGGCATAGGCATCAATGCCGCTCATCGAGACCGCGATACCTTCACGCAACCCTAGAAGCTGTGCGCTCTCCGCGTTCAGCTCACCAACTTTGCCGCCCATTGGAACCACCGTGCTGAAAAGCTTCTCGGGTAGATCTTCCAGTCCCACGGCATGCATCAGGGAGCGAGGCCAGCCCGCCGGTACATCCTCCGTCGCGTTCACGCGATAGTGCCATTTCGCCACAGCACTGTTCTGAGGAACGGCCTGACTTCCTGTGAGCTTCCAGGCAAGCCAGCTCATCTGCTCCACAAGATAGGTTGCCTGCTGCCAGAGTTCAGCATTGTTCTCCTTGAGCCAGAGTGCCTTAGGCAGTGGCCATTCAGCAGGAACATCCATCCCGCAATAGCGCAGGACTGCATCCTGTGTCTCCGTCAACCGCTTCGCCTGGGAGGCTCCGCGCAAGTCCATCCAGATCAGACTATTGGTGAGAGGAGTTCCCTTCTCATCGGTCAGGAGAATATTACAGGGAGCATCGATCGCCAGTCCAATCACCCGCTCTCGCGCCCCAATGTTGGAAGCAAGACAACCCTGTACCGCCGTGACCAGCGCATTCCACCAGTCCTGTGGGCGCTGCTCTGCCCAGGCCGGTGAGGGATAAAGCGTCTCATAACTTTGATCGTAGAAACTGACCGCTTCCCCTTCCAGGGTAAAGAGGCCCGCACGGATTCCTCCTGTACCGGCATCAATCCCCATAACCAGATCACCGCTGAACATAAAAATACATCCCTCCTTAGCGACGTCGCCCGTATCAGGCATGCGACACTGCACTTTTTTATCGTGAAGCACACAGAAGCGACCTGCACAGGCAGCCAACATGCGCTACAGACAAAATGGACCGCAGGCACCCTTCACCCGCTTCAGCGCGAGGCTGCGGGAACACCCGAGACATCCACCGTCATCACATTCACATTGCAACGCTCTAACGCTTCCTTATCTCGCGCCGCAATGCCTGTATCGGTAATTAGAAGATCAATCTCATCCAGAGTAGCGAAGTGAGCGAGCGCCACCTGTCCCATTTTTGAGCTATCCACACACAGGATCACCTGGCTTGAGGAACGGATCATCGCCTGCTTGATCTCAGCATCAAAAAGATACGTTGAAGAGAGGCCATCAGGAATCTGCAAACCTCCTGTCGCCAGAAAGAGTTTCGTGATCCGTAGATCACGTAACGCCGAGAGTACCTGTGGCCCACTGAACGAACAGGTGTCGTGGTGAAGCATTCCCCCGAGCAAGAAGAGATGATAACGGGGATTATTCGCCACTTCGTTCGCGGCAGCCAGCGAATAGGTCACAATCGTGAGCGGTATCTCTGGCAGGTTGCGCACCACCTCTATTACAGTGCTTCCCCCATCGATACCGATCACATCTCCTGGCTTGATCAGGCTGGCAGCATATGTCCCGATCGCCTGCTTGGCAGGCAGATTCTCACGAGCACGTATATTAAAATCAGGCTCGACACGTCGAATTTGCGAGAGCCTGGCACCTCCATGTGTCACCTGCACAATTTGCTTTTCCGCCAGTTGATGTAAATCACGCCGAATGGTCATTGTCGAAACTTCTAGCTTCTGACTCAGCTCCGAGACAGAGCAGTAGCCATGCTCTTTGAGCAGTGCGACCAGACGAGCCTGTCTTTCGGTCGCATCATACTTGCGGCCCTCTTCCATTAGCCTTTTTCTCCGTTGTTCTGTGATGTAGCGAGTCGCTTTTATTGTACACTTTTTTCTGCGCCCAATACATTGAACCCTGCCAGCATTCCATGCACCCCATGCGACCATTCTCCCTACCACTGGAAAACCCGCCTGTACCTCTTGTCACAAGATAGCTTTCTCTCCAAAGAATGGCAAGCCTCTTCTTCACCTTCTTCCAGGTACACGGTCTGTTCACAACAGAACATCAAGCAGAGTGTTAGCCGCTAGTTGAGCTTAATAGTAACATAAATTTGTGCGAATAACAACATATTCAAACAAAAACATGTTGAAAACAAACAATTCTTGTGTTAATATTGGTTCCAACCACTTCAGCAAGCATACAGCGAAGTGTCGACACAACAGAGAGCGAGCTGTCCCGTTCAGGAAACAAAAAACCTGCCTGATTACGGTAATGACGCCGAAGCGAAGATCAGGAAACATGTTTTTGCTGATTCACTCCACCGTTGGAGTACAGAAAGGAACCTATTTAGTATGGCTCACAGAAGTTTGAAAAGACTATCTGCGCTATTCGTTACAAGCCTGCTGGTAACGATGCTGCTGGTAGCGTGCGGACCAAGCGAAGCCTCCTCCACCAACGACGGGGGGAAAAAAGTGATCGCTTTCGTCCCAAAGATCATCAACATCAGCTATTTTAACGCGATGAAAGCAGGTGGGGAGGCCGCCGCTAAAGACCTCGGCGTGACCTTTGAATACCAGGGACCAACCACTGCTGACGCGAACGAGCAGGTAAAGATCATCAAGCAGTTGATCGCCAAACATGTTGATGCGATCGCCGTTGCTCCAGACGATCCAGCCGTTGTTGGCCCGGCCTTAAAAGAGGCAGAGGCACAGGGGATTAAGGTCTTCACCACCGATACCGATGCTCCCAATTCAGTACGCAGCGTCTTCGTCAACCAGGCATTGACGTCTGAAATCGGTAACGCCACGATGGACACGCTTGCCAAAGCAATGGGTGAAGAGGGTGAGTGGGCCATTGTTTCGTGCAGCCCCGCCGCGCAAAACCTGAACGAGTGGATCAAAATCGAGCAGGCCCGCGCCACTGAGAAGTATCCAAAACTCAAGTTCGTGACAACCGTCTACTCTGGTGAAGACATCGCCAAAGCGGTCTCTGATACAAAAGACCTGATTACCAGCCATCCCAACCTGAAAGGGATCATCGGTCAGTGCACCACTTCTGCCCCGGGTGTGGCAAAGGCAATCACTGACATGCATAAGAACGGCTCCGTCTTCGCAACCGGTATTGGCCTGCCAAGCGACATGAAGCCGTATATCGAAAATGGCGCCTCGAAGGGCTTCGTCCTGTGGGACCCCTCCAAGCTCGGCTATCTGACGGTCTGGGCCGGTTTGCAACTGGTAAACGGCAAGAACTTCAGCGAGAAGAATGAAGTCTCCAATGTCGGCACCGTCACCTATGACGCCGCGCAAAAGATGCTTGTCCTGGGTCCGCCTCTCGTCTTCGACAAGGACAACATCAACAAATACAACTTCTAAGCTGCTTGAAACCAGCTCTTTTCAATGAAGCGAAGGGGAAGGAAGCTGTTTCCTTCCCCTCCTACCACAGGAGATTTTCACATGTCCACACCAACCGCTGTACCTGCATCGACAGATACCGTTCTGGTTATGGAGGGGATAACCAAAACGTTTAGCGGCGTTCGCGCTCTAAAAGGCGTTTCGATCGATCTACGAGCAGGCGAAGTCCACGCCCTGCTCGGGCAGAACGGCGCGGGAAAATCGACCCTGATTAAAGTACTCTCCGGCGCTCACGCCCCCGATAGCGGCTCCATCACGATGGAGGGCAAAACCGTTTCCTTTGGCTCTCCCGCAGATGCGCTTCGGGCGGGCATTGGAACAGTCTATCAGGATCCCCTCGTCTATCCCGAACTCTCCGTCACCGAGAATATCTTTATGGGCCGCGAGCTACGAGACCGCTTCGGCAATATTGACATGCGGGCCCAGGTAAAGCGAGTTCGGGAACTGCTGCGTGATCTGGAAACTGACCCGAACATCGCGACGTTACCCGTCGGCACCCTGAGCGTCGCGGTTCGCCAGCTTGTGCTGATTGCGAAAGTGCTGAGTTGGGAACCCAAAGTGCTCATCTTTGACGAGCCGACCGCTATCCTGACGCAGCGCGAGGCTGATATCCTCTTCGGTATCATCCGGAAGCTGCGCACGCGTGGCGTCGGGATTATCTATATCAGCCATCGCATGGAAGAGATTTTCGCCCTGGCCGATCGCGTCACCGTGCTCAAAGATGGCGAGAGCAAAGGCACCTGGCCCATTCAAGGCCCTGAAGCGCTTTCCTATGATCGTCTTATTGAGCTGATGGCCGGGCAGGTCCTTCAAGAGGGCATCGAGACACAAGGCCCGCTTTCCGATAAGCCGCTGCTCTCGGTCCGCCATCTGAGCCATGTGAAGACGTATCAGGATATTAGCTTCGACATCCGCCCCGGAGAGATTGTGGGTCTCTTCGGTCTGGTCGGTGCGGGACGCAGTGAGGTTGCTCGGGCCATTTTCGGCGAGGAACCGGCCCAGTCAGGTGAGATACAGCTTGATGGCGAGGTTTTGCGCCTGCGCTCTCCGCAACAGGCGGTACGCAAGGGCATCGCCTATCTTCCTGAAGATCGCAAAGAACAGGGTATTTTCGGGAATCTCTCGATCACCTATAATGCGACTATTACGATTGCGAAGCGCCTGGCGAAGCTTGGCTTTATCACCAATCCACGCCAGGAAGAGCAGGTAACACAGCAGTACGTCAAAGATCTGGCCATTAAAACCCCTGATACGCAGACCAAAATCGCGAACCTCTCGGGCGGAAATCAGCAGAAAGTAGTGTTGGCCAAATGGCTGGCAGCCAAACCCCGACTCCTGATACTCGATGAGCCGACGGCTGGCATCGACATTGCCGCGAAACAGGAGATTCATAACCTGATCGCTCGTCTGGCAAGCGAAGGGGTCGCTATTCTGGTAATCTCTTCAGAGCTTCCCGAAATCCTCAAGCTCAGCGATCGCATTATCACCATGCGCGAGGGTCGCCAGACCGGCGAGTTTCAACGCGGAGCTTCTCCTGAAGCGGTCCTCAGCGCGGCCATGCAAGGGAAAGCCTCGATAGAGCAGCCAGGCGAACAAAAGCCGGAGCAGGCCGCAAAAGAGACAAACACAACGCCTATCTCGCGGCTGATGCAGCATGCTGCTGCGTATAATCGCGAGCTCATTCTGATCGCCATTCTGATTATTGGAAGTCTGATTTTTCAATTGTTCTTCCCGACGTTCCTGACCTGGAATAACATAGCTTCTATTCTTTCAAATGTCGCGGTTGTCTCCATTATTGCGATTGGCATGACGATGGTGATTGTCACCGGGGGGATTGATGTGTCAATCGGGTCCGTAGTGGCAATCTGTATGCTGATATCGGCGAAGGTGATGGTCGCAGGCGGTGATAACATCTTTATCGCGCTGCTGGTCTCGCTTGGTGTTGGTCTACTGGCTGGCGCACTCAACGGTACAATTGTTGCCTTTGGCCGCATCCACCCGATCATTGTAACACTGGGCACCATGAATATTATTCGCGCCCTGCATATTGACCTGCTTGGCCCCAAATGGCTGACGCCTCCGCCTGTGGCGCGAACTCTGGCACTGGGGAACGTGTTCGGTATTCCTATTCCCTGGCTGCTGGTCATCGTGCTCGGGGTAGTGGTGGGCCTGTTCTTGAGCCGGCGCCCGCTGGGTCGTGCCATCTATGCCATTGGTGGGAATCCAGAGGCGGCCCGTCTGGCAGGCATCCGTACGCGCTGGGTCACGATTTTTGTCTATGCGGCAATCGGTATGCTTATCGGTCTGGCAGCACTTATCCAGCTCGGCCAGAGCGGCACCGTTCAGCCGAACACGGCAAATGGCCTTGAGCTCCAGATCATCGCAGCAACAGTCATCGGTGGTACCAACATCCTGGGTGGACGCGGTTCTATTCTGGGGAGCCTGCTAGGCGCTCTGCTGGTGGCGGCCATCCATAACGCGCTTATCACGCTTGGAACCATCTCTCTGCTGGAAGGGCTGGTTATCGGCGCACTCATTATTGTCGCCGTTGGTATTGATATGTTGCAGAAAAGAAAGGCCATAAAAGCATGAAAACTGTTGCGACTCGCAAAAAGGGAGAGATGCCCACGCGGAAGGAACGCTCTCTGCCACGCATGATGGCCTCGTCGCGAAATCTCTTGCTGACCTTGCTGTTTGTGGTCATCTTTTCCTTTTTCTCCAATACCGTCCTGCATTTCTTCAATGGCTATAACATCTATCAGGTGTCACAACAGGGCGTCATCATTGGCTTGCTGGCTATTGGGGAAGCACTGGTGATTATCTCAGGCGGCGGCGCAATCGACCTTTCCGTTGGCTCAATGTTGAGTCTTTCGGGGATGATTCTTGGCTACTTGCATATCGTCCTCGGGGTCAATATCTGGGTCTCGGTGATTTGTGCCGTTCTCGTTGGCGGCCTGCTCGGGGCGATCAATGGCTTTCTGGTCAGTAAGCTGCGCATTCCTCCCTTGATTGTCACATTGGCGACCTTCTATGGTTACGCGGCGCTTGCACTGCAAATTACCGGTACGCGTCCACTTCCCGATGCGACACAACGGAATCTGCCACAGTCGTTCCCGGATGCCTTTGTGATGCTCGGAAATGGCAATGTGCAGGACATTCCCTGGCTCTCCTGGATTCCGCGTATCGGCGGACAAGCTATTCCATTTCAGGTGCTCCTGATCTTCCTGCCGGTTGTCCTGATTACGCTTTTCTGCCTGCGCAAGACAATCGCCGGTCGCTACCTCTATGGCGTCGGGACGAATGCTCTGGCTGCTCGCTTCGCGGCTATTCATGTCTGGAATGTGCGCTTCTGGGCGTATGTTGCTTCTGGCCTGCTCGCTGGCATTGCCGCTGTCATTCAGACCGCTCTGAGTGCCAGCGCTACCCCGAATGTTGGCGATGGTATGAACCTGCAAGCAATCACAATCGCGGTCCTGGGTGGCGTCAGTATCGCAGGTGGCGAAGGCGGCATTCTCGGGATAGTGCTTGCCACGCTGATCGTCATTTTCCTGAACAACGGGCTAGGCCTGCAATTCGGTGATGCTGCGGGTGTCTGGCAACTTGCGGCTCTGGGCCTGCTGCTCATCGGAAGCGTGCTCTTCAATGAGTTCCTTCGCCGTCGCCTTGCGCTCAAGTCCTGAGCAAGCTGAAGGCTCATGTATACTACTGGAAAAGAAAAGTGTATACGTGAGCCTCGCTCTCACTACCCTATCACATCCCTCTCTATGCACAGGTCATCCTCTCTCGACAGAACAGTCACCTACCCGGGTAATCAAGCAGATCCTGTCCCTGACGCGATCAGGAGTGAAACTGCCCTCAAAACACACCTTCATACACCTCATCCACAACAAGCTCTAGATCAAGCTGATCGAGATGAATTGTCTGGCCAGAGCTATAGCGCTCCTGCTTCCAATTGGTTGAGCGCCGATAGACCTCAATGTATGGTTCATCTTGACTGACCAGGAGATAGACTCCCAATGTTGGACACTGAGTGTAGCGAAGAAATTTCTCGGTGCGGTCATATTTCTCTGTACTGGGAGAAAGCACCTTAACAATGATGAGCGGCGATCGCACCCTGAATGGGCGAGCCCGCTTGTCTTTCTCTCGATCTCCCGGGTCACAGGTAACGACCACATCGGGAACAGAAGACGGTTGACCAGGAATCTCTACATATTGCTCTTGATACACCCGGCATGGTCCCCGCTTGCCCAACTGCATTTTGAAGGCCTCGGTCACGTTATAGGAGAGCTCTGCATGCTCGGGGCTCGATCCGGTCATATCAAGAACGGTACCCTGATCTAAAACCGGGTCATAGTCCACTAACTCATAGCGATAATGACTCTCGTCACTTAAAAGCCGCTCAAAAGCGACACGCGTCATTGGAATCCCATGTTGAGGAACCGGAGAGGAATGCTGTTGCGTCACTGCTCTCACCTCCAATCATGAACGGAAACCACTTCCACACGCAAATCTCTTTCCAGTATACCTTTTTCTGTCATTGTATAGCCTGTTTGCCTTGTGTATGCTGCTTGACATCCGGGGTTTGTCGGGCGGTATGCATATAGTGGGATAAGGACGGAACACGAGTCAATGAAGAAGAACATGACACTGTTTGAGGTCAGCCCGCTATTGTTCTGGAAAGACAAATAAACTCTATGTGATAGATGGCCTATTTTCATTCATGTATTTGAATACCAGCCTGTCCTGTTTTATAATATATACATGAAAAAGAGCACTTGAAAGGATTTGCCCATGCGCAGAAGACTTTTGTATTTCTATAGTCTCCCTCTCTTCCTTATTATGCTCCTCTCTCTTCTTGTCGCATGCATCAACATATTCTGGAAAATTCCAGGTTCCTACAATCCTGCAAGCAACCAGGTGCTCTATACCTCCCCGCTAGATCCTGCCGCAATCATCGCGATAGTGCTTATGGGTGAACTCTTTCTGCTGTGCTACCTCTCAAAGCGGCTCCGCTGGATGTACCGAAGCCTCCATGTGTATGCATGGGGAATTGGCTTGCTGCTCTGTTATGCCCAGAGCGGAAACCGCCCGCACGTATTTTGATGGCCTCTTACTTCCGCTACCCGAGCGATCGGTAACAGGCGTTCTCGTTGCCGTTTTCCTGTCTGTCCTCTTGCTTCTTTTTCAAAGGCCGCTTCTCAGGCTGCTCGCAGCCCTCACGAGGCGAGAGGAGCACATGAGCAGCGACATCAAGCCACTCCAATATAGCGGCATCACGCATGTGCCTTCCGGAGAGCGATTCTACGATCAGTATGAGGCGCCGCAGGCAAACTACGAGCCGACTGCGCCACAGCAACAACAGCAATGATTTTCAATCACTTCCTCGGTTTCAGTCCCTTCCCCTCAGGGGCATACCCTTTTCGACGGCACGATCATGTGATTGTGATGCAGCATCTGGAAAGTTTCAATCACTTCCTCGGGGCATACCTTTTTCGACTGCCGGGGCTCCCGTGCTGCTTCTGGAGCTATCTTACAAACTGGTTTGCGGGAACCTCCGCTTCAAGCCTCTTTTTGGGGCCTCAAAAAGGACCTTTTTTGAGGTTAAGAATGCTGTTAACCAGCTTGCCAGGCTCTGCAGAAACCTCTGCGCGAGAACGTGGGAGCACCAGGTTCCCGCGAGATATATCATCGTGTGTCAGAGCCTCGAATAAGCTACTTCGAGCATAACGCATATCGAGATAGAAATCAATCATCCTTTAAGAAGATACCCGTAGTGAAGCGGAAGCGGGTACCTCCTGCGGGGTACACTATAAGGGAATAGCCACCGGATATCAACCAGATCTGCTACACCGCTGGACTTTTCCCTCTACAGGCGTCCTCAATCCTGCGAGCACTCCATCCCAAGATTGCGCTTGTAGTGTGCCAGCGCCTGCTGTAGAAACGCCTTTTCCTCTTCCGTGGAGTGATACAGCGGGAAAGGCTTCTCCTCCAGAGGAAGCCTCTCATAGTTCTCCCACCATCGCATTGCGCTGGCCGCAATATCCGCATCGCCCAGGGTCAGTTGCTGAATCAGCTCACAGTGCTGTTTCGCCAGCGCCTGGCCTTCCACGCCGGTTGGATCTTTCCCCTCTGCAACCAGCCTCTTCAGCTCCACAAACACAGTATCCCATTGCTGCCTCGCCCGGTGCTGATCTTCTTCAGTCCAGTTCTCGGCACGGGCCGCCAGCTTTCGCGTCGCTTCAGGGCTATACGATTTCCGCGCTATTTCCTCCAGTTTTTGTCGTTGCTCCTCGGTGAGATATTTCTTCATCCATGCATTCTTCTGTTCCAGTTGTATCACCTGGATCACATCGACAAGAATCGTTTCCAGATCACCCTGGTCCCTTTTCAACCAGACTTCAGCTTGCTCAAGAGCCTGAAGGACAGCATCCAACTGGCTACGCTTCTCCCGTATGATCTCCTTCTGCATGGCGAGTGTCTCTTGCAAACGCTCCGGCTGCTTTTGCAGACACACTTTGATCTCTTCAAGCGAGAGTCCCAGGTATTTCAACGCCAGAATCTGCTGTAAACTCCACAGGTCTTCATCCGTGTATAAGCGATGTCCTGCTTCAGTATATGCAGAAGGGGAGAGCAGTCCCACTTTGTCGTAAAAGCGCAGCGTTCGTGCTGTCACCGCGGCCTTCCGTGCAAACTGGCTGGTTGTATAGTGTTGACGCTCCACACGTTTTCTCCTTTCACTCAACAGTATATGGTATGACGTTACGTCATAGACAACACTTCAACTAACCCGTAGGACCATTGGGCACGCCACTCTGTAGCGTTGCCGAGCCACCGCACGGTATCATTTCCGGCTCCGGACAGAGCAAAGTCGCGATGAAAACAAAGAAGGGCTTGCATATGACGTAACGTCATGGGTTAGACTCTTCTCAGTATCATCTCGAAAGGACAAACTGAATGAAACTGCATATCATTGATGCCGAGTCTATCTATCAGCGTTTGCTTGCCACTGCCAGCGCACAGGAACGCGAGGCAATCTACCGACAGGAACTGCTGGCTCCGTTTGAAGAAATGATGCATATCTACGGCGGAGGCAATGACCCCCTCGCCTGGGCGAAAATGTGGGGCTTCTATACCCCGGACGATTTCGACAGCGACCAGCGCCCTAGCATTGAGGGCATGGTCAAACGTTTGAGCGATGCGGGAGGTTGGCAGCAATCCTCTATCGCGCTTGAACGAGGGCTTGCTGCATTCGCTCCCTACGCAGATCGTATTGATCTGGACACTATCAACTGTGTGGTCATCCTCACCAAACATAATAGCAGTATGCCTGGTCGGGGCTATGCTGGATTTGGCGTGCCGGGTTATCTCATGGTCTCACTCAGCCTGACCGATGACTATACGCTTCCCCGTATCGGGCCAGCATCGGTCCATGAGCTCAACCACAACGTTCGTTTCAAGCTCGTCCCTTTTCTGCCCATGAGCATCACGGTCGCTGATTACATCATCGCCGAAGGGCTGGCGGAAGCGTTCGCCGCCGAACTCTTTGGCGAAGAGCTGGTTGGCTACTACGTTACCGATTTCAACGAGGAAGAGCTTGCCACAGCCCGGCGTGTCATCGGCGGAGCGCTTGAGGTGAGCGGCTTCCACGCGGTGCACAGCTACATCTTCGGTGACACACTTGCTGAAGCTTCGGGACATCCCAGGGCTGGCGTGCCTGATTTCGCTGGATACGCCATCGGCTATCGGATTGTCCGACAGTATCTTCAGCGTACCGGGCGCTCCGTTGCTGAAGCGACCTTCCTTCCCTCCCGGGAAATCATCGAGGAGTCCGGCTTTTTCGCGTAGGAAGTGCGAAGAACCCGGCTTGAAGCGAAGAAGAGGTCTCGGGATGACGAAGCAGCTCGCGCTTGCGCTCAAGCAGGCGAACCCCGAAGGTTGGCGGGGTTCGCCTGAACCAAAAGCGAGGGAAGCTGCGCAGTCATTCCGAGTGAAGCCCCCTTTTGAAGTCGCACAACGCCTGATCGTTGCGATCGGCACGAGCCCTGCCGTAGGCAGTGATGGTCTTATTTGCATGACGGCCCACAGCAGCTTCACGCCTTCCTTCCTACCGGGAGATGGCGGCTCGTCAATCGCACTGTATCCGGCCACTCATCCCGCTCCACCCTCACTTGCTGTACCGAACACAGCACCGGCCAAGCGGTTCTGCATCTGGCATAGAGAGTACTGAAGCTGCCGGAGTCCTGATGGATCTTCCAGCGTTTCAGGAGGCTGAGCCGTAGTCCAGGCACGCATTGGTAAAGGGGTCCCTGGCAGAAAAACACAAAGGGAAGCCAGATAAAGAGCTGGTTGATCCTGATAAATCACGTGTCCTGCCCGAGGGAAATACAGCAGGGTAGAGTTAGTTGACACTCCCCAGGCTTGTGCCCTGGGGAGTGTCAAGCTATGCGTGCTGCTCATCAAGCCAGAGCTTGCGCATCTCGTCACTGGTTGCGAGCAGTTCGTCCAGCGTCCCTTCAGCCTCGATCCGACCATCTTTGAGTACAATGATATGGTCGGCACGTTGCAGGGTCGCGCGTCGATGTGTCACCACCAGACAGGTCGTGCCCTCACGCTCAAAGATGCGATCCCAGAGGGTACGTTCCGTCTCCACATCCAGTGCACTCGACAGATCATCAATGACCAGCAGCTCAGCATCACGAACAAGCATGCGAGCCGCCGCCGTCCGCTGCACCTGCCCGCCAGAAAGCTTGACGCCACGTGTTCCCACAGGAGTCTCTAAGCCTGCCTCTAGCGCCTGCACATCGCGTTCCATCACAGTGCTGCGCACCGCTGCCGCCAGAGCTACAGGATCTTCAGGCTGCCCGAGCAGAATATTCTGCTTGAGTGTCTCACTGAACAGGCGCGGCACCTGCGCTGTATAGGCCGCACGCGGTGGAACAAAGAAGGATGCCGCATCTTGCACAACCTGTCCGTTCCAGCGAATCTCACCAGCCTCTCGCGGTAAGAGACCAAGCACTGTCTGCAAAAGCGTTGTCTTGCCTGAGCCAACGCGCCCCGTCACTACCGTCAACGAGCCACGCGGCAAACACAGATCCACATCGACAATACCACGCTCCGACGAGGCATGACGATAGGTCAGCCCCTGCGCCTCCACCAGCAGCAAACGATCGCTCTTGTGGCGCTCAACAGGCGGCACCTCTGGCAAGGGACCTTGCAAATGCAGTGGTGTATGCTCAACCAACGCCATTGGAGGCTCATCACCAAGCAGTGTGTTCATCCGTTTGAAGGCCACACCCGTCTGACGATAGTGAGCCAGGAAACGGCCCAGAGTGGACGTAAAGTCAGCGATAAAGTCCAGATACGAGACAAACAGGGCGAACGCACCAACGGTCAAATGACCACTTCGCAGACTTCCAGCAGCAAGCAGCATAATCAGTCCAGTGCCGATGCTCACCATATTGGCCGTCAGAGAATCAATTCCCTGTGATGCCAGGCGATCAATCAGCATCGCGGAACGACGCCGCTCGTTGAGCTTGCGGAACCGTTCAACCGTTCGGGCCTCGGCTCCGGTCGCCTGCACCGTTTGCACTGCGGCCAGTATATCACCGATTGCCCCTGTTACCTGGCTGGTCGCCTCGCTGCTGGCCTCACGATAGCGGCTCAACGCCGTGCTTGCCCATCTTGTAATGATCGTTACGGCAATCAGTGGCAACACGGTAACGGACGCCATGACCGCGTCAATGGATAGCAGCACGATAAATGCAATCAAGGCACTTATGCCCTGCCCGACGATCTCATCACTCCAGTCAACGCCATCTTCAGCTTGATAGGCGTCATCACGAAAACGGCTGATAGTCTCACCTACCGAATAGGGCAGGGCACGTGCTCCCGGACGCTTCAACAGCGCACGCAGCAGGTTCAGCCGTACCAGGCCGCTCATCGTAAAGCGCATCAGGATCTCGACAAAACCACCACCGAGCCACAAGGCCACCCGTCCCACTGTCAGCAACACCATCATCACAAGCAGTCCTGGTATCCCCCCGGGCAGATGTGCCTGACCGGTCAGCGTATCCAGAAATGCACTGGCAAGCCATCCCGTGAGCAGGGACGACAGATCAAACGAGCTCCAGAACGCCGCGTGCAGAAAGTAGAGCCCGAGCCGATAGCGGATCATTTCCAGCAGATACCGCCAGGTTGGAAACACTTTCATAGCGTGACCTCCTCTGTCGCAACCCGAAGCAATTCAGCAAAGCGTGAGTTCGGGTCGGCCATCAGGGCGCGGCGTGGTCCATGCTCACGCACCTGTCCATCTTCCATCACAAGAATCTCATCGGCATAGGTCAGCGTTGCCAGCCGATGCGCGATGATAATCCCGGTACGACCTTCAAGCATTCGACCAAGTGCGGTATGCACCAGCCGATCAGTAAGCGGATCAAGCCGCGAAGAGGCTTCATCCAGAATCACCAGGTCAGGTTCATGCAACATGATGCGTGCACATGCGATAACCTGTGCCTGTCCGGCAGAAAGCCCGGCCCCATCGGATAAAAGCACAGTATCTAATCCCTGCGGCAGCTCTTGTAGCCAGTCTGCCAGACCCAGCGTTTCCAGTATCTCGCGAATGCGCTCATCCGAGAAACCTGCTTCAAAGAGCGTCAGGTTATCACGCACACTCGCACGGAAAAGATGCACTTCCTGCGTTACCATCCCGATACGTGAGCGAATGGCTGCTAGCTTCACATCACGCAGATCCACCCCGTTCAGGCGCACTGTCCCAACTTGAGGATCATAAAAGCGTAACAGCAGTCGTGTCAGTGTTGTCTTACCACTTCCGGTACGTCCTACTACGCCTAGCACACGACCCGGCGCAAGCGAGAACGAGACATTCCGCAAAACCGGAGCGTCTTCCGCATAGGCGAACGAGACATTTTCCAGTTCAATCGCCAGCGGTCCCGAAGGCAACGACGAGACCGGCCCGTCGACAATGCGCGGCTGTATTCTCAAGAGCGCCTCAATACGACTGATACTGGCATCCGCCTGTTGCAAATCCTGAATCTCGTCTCGTATCTGCTCAACCGGCTCACGCAGCATCCTGGTATAGCGAAAAACCAGGTAGACCACACCAATGGTCAACAGCCCCGACTGGTACAGCAGCGCACACAGGGCAAAGGAGGCAGCCGTTCCAAGCGAAAACAACCCCATACTGACCGCCGTCATACCATACCCCCACATCTGTGCCTTGCGGGTGATCGGCAGCCATGAACGCAGTACCTCGGCAAACCGCCGCAGCACAAACGCACTCGCACCACTGGAGCGGATATCCTGCAAGCCAGCCAGATATTCACTCAGGAAGCCAAAGAAATCAGCATTTGCCTGACGATCGGCTGCCCACAGAGGAGTGGCCGCCGCCCGAATGCGCAAAATGACGATCAGCGCTACTACTACAAAACCACTCATCACCAGGCCAACGCGCCAATCAATGTGATAGAGTAGCCCGAGGACACCAAGCATCAGAATACCGTTCCCGAGCACATAGACCACAAATCGCGAGAAGAAGCGGGCCAGCGTCGCCACATCACCGTCTACGCGCTCAATCAACTCACCGGGCGTATGTGCGGTATGAAATGAGGCATCTAGCCGCAGCAAATGAGTCAGCAGGTCCGCTCGCAGCGTATTGGTCGCCGCCCAGCTAACCATCTCGGCGATCCCGGTTTCGGCAATTGCCATTCCCTGTTGTAACAGCGCCAGAGCAATGGTGGCCAGCGCCAACACCATCAGGTCGCTTAATTCGCCACCAGAGATCGCGCGATCAATAAAGGCACTCGTAACCAGTGGCGTCGCCACCTGTACCCCGATCGTACAGCACAAAATCAATGCTAGCAGACCCATTCTCCACCACTGAGGACGCAGGTAGCGGGAGAGAAGATGCCAGTAACGGCTTAGCGCGCGCAAGAAGTGCATGCCGCCCTCCTTCCAGCGCTCCAAACACACCATGCGAAAATGGACAGCATATCCTGTCTCTTGCGGAAAAACTGAAGAGCTATCAAAGCGTGAATTCTTCCTTTTCTCTTATCATTGCATCAAAAGATCGTAGAGCATGAACAAAAAAGGCATAGAGAAGCCGCGTCATTCGCTGTTCATGCGGAATCAATCTGGTGAGGAAAAGGTGATGCTAGAAGAAAAGGGAGAGACTGCCTGAGTAGCAGCCAAAAAAGAACCCTTGAGGCAAAGTGGGCTGAGGGTGAGAGAAAAAAAGACCAGAAGAAAGGAAACACTATAGACAGGTTTCCCTTTTGCACAAAGGACGGCCGTCGTCCTCCTCGCTCAATCAAGCGCTATGCAGGATACGCGACCAGACCACTACAGCACACTTAGCGTAGCAACACCTTTGTAGTCGTTGCGGGCATGATAAAAATTACCTCCATGAAAAACAAGATAGTGTTATCATAATTGATCCTGAACAAAAAGTCAAGACCGAATTCCTCGCTTTTTTGAACAGCGACAGCGAGAATAGCCACAGCAACGCTTGACGTATGTTCCTTCTGTAGCGTATAAAGAATACGGTATCTGCGTGGCAAGCTATCAGACGAAAGAGGAACAGCATACGTTGACACTCCGCCGCTACACTCCCACCGATCAAGCAGCCGTTGAGGCGCTGCATGTGTTCGCACTCCAGCAGACCGGGGCTTATCTTGGTCGAGGACCCTGGGACGACGATATCTACGCAATTGAGGATGTGTATCTCAACAATCAGGGCGAATTTCTCATTGGTGAATGTGACGGTCGCCTTGTCGCAATGGGTGCGTTACGACATACCGACGCAGAGCGAGCCGAGATCAAACGCATGCGTGTTCACCCCGACTATCAAGGGCGCGGCTACGGTCAGCTACTTCTCCATACCCTTGAACAGCGTGCTCGTGAGCTTGGCTACCGCATCCTGCATCTGGATACCTCCCTGCTGCAACTTCCGGCTCGCAAACTTTATGAGAAGAACGGCTTTTGCGAAGTCGGCAGAGACTACTTCCAACAGCAAACAGGTGCGGGCACCTATCAGCCGCTAGAGGTTATCCTGTACGAAAAACCCATCGCATAAACAGGCAACGACACAAGCTGCTCCTCAATACAGACCACAGAGAAGTGCACCCGGGGCCTCAGACAGAGAAGCCAGCTCGACGAGCAGCAGGATACACTTGAGCGACCAGAGCGAGCAGGTCAGTCAGGCCGGGATACGCCTCCAGACACAGAGAACAGCAACCAGCCCTGTACAACCCGCAAGAACAGTGATTTTACAGGAAGCATATCATCTCGCCTATCCCCTCCAATCAATTTCAACAACCATAATGAAACCCTGAATTGCTGCTTCTTTCCTGCAAAGAGATAAGTCATTCCTCCGGTTAAATAGTACCAAGAACTCATTGCAATGATACACAAATAGGGTTATAGTATCATAAACAGAGTATTTTCCGTAACCGACAGAAGAGATATATTTCTCATACACTAAAGCTTCCAACCCTCACAGAAGCTCTAACCCGTAAAGCGCGTCCATACTGAACGAACGCGCGTACCGCATCTCTACTCTATCTCTTTCAGCATTTCTGAAGAGCAACACAAAACAGGGGATAACGGGTGCTTCTTGCCTGCCAGAAATGAGGGTGTCTCACGGGAGAACAACACCTTATCGGAGAGCGTAATGACCAATCCTACCGATCTTTCCGGTCGCATCGTCAGCGACTATATTATTGAAGAGAAGATAGGACAGGGCGGTTTTGGTGCAGTCTACCGGGCCCGCCATCGCCACCTGAAAAGAGTTGCCTGTGTAAAAGTCGTCCATAAAAATAGCCAGGCAAAGGATCTCGCCGAATTCCTCAAGCGTGAAGCGCACGTCCTCAACGAGCTGGATCACCGCAATATTGTCCGCCTGCAAACCTTCACAATCGAAGAGGAGCAGATTTATCTTGTTATGGACTACATCGATGGAGGTGATCTGAACTCCCTGCTGAAGAAAACAACCGGACCGCTTCCCATCGAGGAGGTTGATGATATCATCGGACAGATAGCAACAGGGCTCCATTATGCACATCAGCGCCAGGTTATTCACCGTGACCTCAAACCACACAACATCTTACGCGACAAGCAGGGACGCATCGTCATCGGTGATTTTGGTCTGGCGAAATTTCTTGATGTCGCGCTCCATCATACCTTTCAGGCAGCCCCGGACGACAACGCGGGCACCCCGCTCTACATGGCTCCCGAGCACTTCAACGGTCAACCCGACTACAGCAGTGACCTCTATAGTCTGGGGGTCATCGCCTATCAACTCCTTACCCGGCATCTTCCTTTTACCGGGAACAATTGGTTCCAGCTAAGAGATGCCCATTGTAACAAGCAGCCACCACCACTGCGTAGCTTCAACCCGGCTCTGAGCGAAGAAGTGGAACAGGTCGTGCTCAAAATGCTGGAAAAGGAGCCAGAGAAGCGCTACCAGAGCCCGATTGATTTCAAGCGTGCCTTGCATAGCGCTATCGAAAAAATGCGTGTCAACACCCGGGTCAATCCCGACACCATTGCGGGCGTGCTTCCATACCTCCCTGATAATCTCACGGTGCAACTGGACTCGGGCGACTATCGCGGTCCGTTCACCATCTCGAAACGGCTCCGCCTGATCGGTGCCGGGGCAGCCACCAGGCTCTATACCGTTGACGAACCGCTCTTGCATATTCAGGTTCCCGGTGTGCGGCTGGAAAACATGCTCCTGCAACGCTCGCGCGAAAGCTATGACGAACCGCTGATTCAGGCCGCAGGGCATCCCTACGAACTCCGCTACGTCACCGTGCTTGGTGGGGCTGCGGAAGGCGCAACCTGGCTTGACGCAGAGTGGCAACTACCCGTGAACGGTATCGATTTCGGCCCCGTACCCGCCGAGAGCCAGCAGACACGCACCATCCAGATCGAGGTCAAAGAGCAGTGTACGCTCTCGACGACCGTTCCGGGACTGAGCGTGTTCCCGACCCGCATTGCTCCGGGCTCCCATACACTATCGCTCTCCTTTGAGACGCACGGGAAGCCGCCCGGCACCATTCTCAATGGCGCAATCCGGCTACAGGGCGAGACCGAGACAAAGACGATTCCGATCAGCGGGCAGATTCAGCCACCGCTTCCCACACCAGTCCCCATGCCTCTGGCTGCGGAACCACCAACGCACCATATGGAATGGCTCTATCAGCTCTGGGATGAAGCTGCTCGTGATATCCTTCGTCTGCTTGGTAGTGACAGCGAGAAGGAGCTTGTCCACCAGTGGAAACAGAATCAGCGCACGCCAGAGCTTCGGACCAGGATTCACACGCTTGGAGAAAAAATGCTGGTACGGCTCGTCGGACAGAAAGCGTATAAGTGGTATGTACGCCGCACTCAGGAGAGCAAGCAGGCGGAGCATGAGGCCTGGGAGCTGACACTTGCAACTGATAGTGACGACTTTCCTGAGGCTCTGGGTAAAAGGACCCTTCGCCTCTTCGTCAACGTAGTCGGTACAACGAAGCACAGGCTGCAAATTCGTAAGATCACGCTCCCCCGGGAGGAGGAGGGCGTCCAGAATCATGCCTCATTGCCTGCTCTTGTTCAGCTTGTTCCCTCCTTGCCCGACTATCGAGGGATTGATACAGCATTCCTCGCACGCCTCCGTGCCCTCCCCATTCGAGAGCGCCCGGAACTCGACGTGAACCAGCTTCAGGGATGGGAAGCACTGCTGAATTTCCAGAAAGAGCTGATCAAAAAGCGACATTATAGCGTTGCATATACCAGCCACACCTATCGAGACGGATCGTCGCGTGTGACCTTCTTTCTGGATGCCGCCAGCGCCGTCGACAGTAGCGGGACCAGCCTTGATCCTGCTGAGTTTGTCATGCGCATTCGGAACTCGCGCAAAGAGCGCCTCAAGCGGCTTGACTCGCTTCCCAATACCCCGAGCCCTCGCAAACATTATGGCCAGGATCTCGGGACCATTGAGCAATTCAAGGCAGACGAGAACGCACTTGTCATCAGCCTTGATCCCTCGCTTGTTCGCCGCTTGCAAAAAGGCTCCTATGCGTTGCCCCCAAATGGGTATCTCTATTTCGATGCCCGTGGCGATATGCAACAGATCAGCCGCCAGCAGGAAGCGCTTGAGGATCTCAAACAGGGGAAAACCGTCAATCCGCGCCTGGCTGACTTCTTCTTCAATGCGCGCGAGGCCGGAGATATCCCGGCAATTCAGCGCTTGCTTCCTTCCGACCTGCTCTCGGGGACCTGCAATAGCGGGCAACGAACCGCGATCGAGATGGCTCTTGCGACACCTGATCTCTTGCTCATCCAGGGACCACCAGGAACCGGCAAAACGACCGTAATCGCCGAAATTTGCTATCAGGAGGCGCTACGCGGCGGGCGCACGCTGATCGCCTCACAATCGAATCTGGCAGTAGATAACGCGCTCGGTCGTATCAGCCATCACCCCAGCATTCGCGCTCTACGCAAGGGCAACCCGGATTCAGTTGAAGACGAGGGACGGGATTTCACCGAGGAACAGGTCATCACCACCTGGCTTCACAACACGGCCAGCGATTGCCAGACGAAGCAGGAGAAGCGCAAGCAGAACATCGCCCTTTTCAAACGGCTCCTGAGCGGGCATAAGCGCTTCACTCGCTATTATCAGGAAGAGGAGCGATATCAGAAACAGTACCAGAAATGGCGCTCGCAGTATGAGAAGGTCAAACAGGAGTTGAAAGCGACTTCATTCCTGATTGAGGAAGAAGTTGAGGCGGAACGAAACGCACAGACTGTCCAGCAGGCGCTTGCCTCTCTCCTTGCGGGCAGATATGTACAGGATCTTGCCAGCATTTCCCGCAACGCACTCCCTTATATCGCTCGCACGGGAAGCAAGCAGCATTTTATCCAGAGCGTCAACGAGGGGATGCAGCACCTACAGCGGCTCATGCCCATGCCTCCCGTCACCAGCCTGCTACAGAGCGTCATTCAGCTCCGACAGCACGTTTTTGTCCAGCGCGATGCATGGGAAGAAAGCCGCTCGCTCCTCAGCGCGATCGATGCAATTATCACGCGCTGGCAGCTCACCGACAACCAGCGGGAACAGGTAGCTGCCACAATCCAGCAATTCGAGACCAAAATCCAACAATTGAATGAGCAGATCCAAAAGAGCCAGCAAACCTTGCAACAACACAGGCGTCCCCTCAATGAGATGCAGCAGGCGCTACAGGAACTGCACCTCTTTTCGCGCTATTCACTCGAAACAGCTATTCAAACCTACATTGCAAACGAGACACAGCCACGTGTCCCCTCTTCTGGCCTGCTCAACATCCCGTCGCTCTTCCCGGGACGGCTCATCGCGACCATGAAGAAATATGATAGCAAGCCTCTGTTTGCGAAATGGCAGAGTGCCGCGCAGACAATCCAGCGCCGAATTCAAGCCCTTCTACGAGATCAACAACACTGTAAGCAGGCTTACTATGCTCAATTAGATTATCAGAACCACTATTACCGCTTGCTTGCTACCGACCCTGAAATCAGCCTGGCGCTTCTGTATAGCCCGCCCATCGTGACGACCAGCGCACCGCCGAAAAGTACAGACTTGCCCATACTTGTGCAGCAGCTTGCGCAGACGCTTCACGTGATACAGGAGACGATCATGAACCCGGGCCTCTTCTCGGGTATGTTCAAAAAGCGACATCAGCAGAAGCTCTTTGACCTGTTTCGGCAAATGCGAGACCAGCTCTTCACACTTGAGCACGGTATCAAGCTGATTCACACCACCAACTATGAGGCCACACAGCACTTTTGCAGGAACATCGCTAACCACATCTATGACACTCTGCAAGGGCAGATACAGCAGCGCATCACTCAGATACGTTCACAGCTTGAGCAGGCCAATCAACAAAAAAGAGAGCTGGAACAGCAGGTGCAGCAGCTCCGAAGCGAACAACAGACACAGCGTGAGTTGCTTCCCGTGCTGGCTCAAACGCTCCAACACATCCATAGCGAGCTTGCGGAGCACCTTCGCCAGTTGAGTCTTCGATCAGATATTTCAAAGGAGCTACTCACGCTGGCCCGCGACCAACTCCAAACTCGCGATACTACGCCCGACTTTGTGCAACGCTACCGTAGCGTGTCACAGCGCTGGCTTGCCGATACCAGACAGGCAGAGCAACTTGTACACACCCTCTGGGAGCAGCTACAGAAAACGCATGATCTTCTGCCCCAGCAGCTTCTTCAGCTTCGGGACGACCTCAAACAGCATCAGAAGCAGCAAGAGATTCTTCAGCGTGAGCTGGTGCGCCTTGAGCAGACGGCAGGCAGCAAACCCGCTGGTCTCCAGATCGAGCGGCAATGGTGGCGCTCCTTCTGGGAGTCAATTCCGGCTGAAGTCCGGCCCGCAGCGCCTTCAGAGGGCATCTTTGCCTTGCCCTTTCTTCAGAGCATGCAGCACCAGTTTAATAGCTGGCAACAGGAGCTCGACAACGAAGAACGCTTCTCGCAGCGCTACGATCGTCTGATTACGGACTGGGTCGCCGAGCTACAGAACATCTCGGCCTATGACCGGCAAGAGCTTCAGCAGACCTACATCAAAAATGCCAATGTTGTCGGCATCACCTGCGGGCAGGCTCCCAGACTCTCATCACGGGAATTCAGCGCTATCTCCACATTCGATACCGTTATTATTGACGAGGTCAGTAAAGCGACCCCACCCGAAATCCTGCTCCCGGCCATTCGCGGCAAAAAGCTTATCCTCATTGGAGATCAGCACCAGCTGCCACCAATGATCGATGATAAAACGCTGGATCAGATGGCCGAAGAAAACGGGCTGGATCCACAAACATACCACCAGCTTAATCAATCTTATTTTGCCAGGCTCTATCGTGATGCCCCTGCCAGCAAGAAATGCATGCTTCACATTCAATATCGCATGCATCCTGACATTATGGCAGCCATCAATCAGTTCTATGAACGTCCGCTGGAATGTGGCCTCAATCAGCCAGATCTCGAACGTGACCATCAGCTTGAGGTGCCACTTGTCGACAAAAACAAACATCTTGTCTGGGTCACGACTCCGCTGACCTCTGTACAGGAGCGCACGGGACAGCAGTTGATAGCACGCAACCAGAGCAGCAAAGAGGTCGTATTCACCTGCCCGAGCAAGTATCATAGTTTCAGCGAAGAGCGGGTAGGAACATCCTACATCAATCAGCGAGAGGTCGAGATTATCACCGCGATCTGCCAGCAATTCCAGCAGGCCTGGGCCCCAAAACTAGCCGCCGGTGCTCCGCCGAAAGAGATCGGGGTCATCACCTTCTATGCAGCACAAAGCAGCCTCCTGCGTGAGAGCCTGGGGGTTTCTCAGGGTGGCAAGAGCGCACGGTTTAGCGCTCTCAACATCCGCGTCGGCACGGTTGATCGCTTCCAGGGAATCGAGCGGGCGGTTGTTATCGTTAGCATGGTGCGCAACAACAGTCGGGGTGATATCGGCTTCGCGAGAAAGGATGAGCGTATCAATGTGGCCTTCTCGCGGGCGCAGGAACTGCTTGTGATCGTCGGGTGCCATGATCTCTTCTGTAGCACCTCACACGCCGATACCGCTGTAGAGCGCTATCGCAACGTCGCCAGTATAGTTAAACATCGGGGGGCTTTCATTGACACCACTGCAATCTAACCTGCAACCACTGATCGCGCCAGTCTTGCAAGATGAGGCGAAAGAAATCGAGAAACGGTCGCCCGGGATCACCGTCCTGGGCGCACGCGAGTTTCGCTATCCCGTACAGCAGCTTCAGTGCCGCGTTGCCTATGAAATACACAGTAAATTGAACTTGCTGCAACGGTTTGTCCTTCGCGCCTATGAAGAGCTCGTGCCGCCGCCTTCACCCGAGGAGCTAGCCGCGGCCCTGGGTCTTGATCCTATCTTTATCATAACTACCTTGAACGATCTACTGACCTGGCAGCTTCTCAGCAAGCATACAGGCAGTATCACCCTGACTGAAGAAGGCAGAAAGACCCTGCTGCTGGAGACTCGGGCCCAGGAGAGCCATGAGGCTATTCGTTATATGCTTCAGGATGCGCTCCTCGATACGCTCACTTTCGAGCCACACCCGTTTGTCTCTCCTGAAGAGCCGCTGGAAAACCTGGAAACCTTTGTCCAGCAGAACCTTCAGCGGTTCACGGAATGGAATGTGAGTCCTGAGCTGCTCGAAGAAGTCAGCCTTGATCTCCATCGGCCAGAAGAGGGGCAGGTGGTCACCGAGATCGAGCCGCTCTCTCCTCCACAACTGTGCTGGAAGCGCATCGGCATCTTTGTGCTTCGTGATGAGCACAGCAACGACCCCACAGAGGCGCTTTCGTTTCTTGCTCGCTCAGAAGGCGTCTCTATCCCGATTGTGGCAACCTGGCTTCTTGAACGCAAGGCACAGGCACTCAAAGAGCTCTGCGGGCTGGAGGAGCAGCCAACCATTGCCGAAGAAGCAAGCAATCCACCGGAGGCAGAAGAAATGCCCCGGCGCAATCTGCCCCGCTTTCAGAAGAAGGTCCGCACACCAGGACAGGAACTTCCTCCGGTGCAGCATTGGCGCGGCGCTGAGATCCGCCCCGCCTTCCTGCAAGCGCTACGGCAGGCCCGCGAAGAGATCATCATCTACTCTCCCTGGATCAATGAGCATGTCGTTGATGACGAGTTCCTCGCGCTGATCGAGCGTCTGGTGAAGAAGGGGGTACATTTTCTGATTGGCTATGGCATCGGGCGAGAGGAGCAGAAAGAGTCTCGCCCGATCCCCCCCGGCCTGCAACAGCGCTTGCGTGCTATCACTACGCTCAAAGGTGCACCCGGGGTTATTGTCGAGTGGCTCGGGAACTCGCACGCGAAAGAGGTCATCATTGATCGCAAGCTCCATATCAGTGGCTCACACAATTGGCTCTCCTATCGCGGCGACTTCGCTCCGCGCGACGAGATCGTGTATCGGGTCGCGGTTCCCACGGAGGTTGAACGGGCACATGCACATATCCGGCAGCGCTTCCTTGAGCGGGCACAATACCTCTGGTCTCGCAAGGACGACACATCGCGAACCATCGCGTTAAGCCTGCTTGGGTATCTTGGCTATGAACAGATGTCACTGGACCTGCTTGAGCGCGAGCGCTGTCACCAATACATTCCCTTATGGATCACGCTTGTGCATCATGCCGTTCTGAAAGGACACGATACACGTATCATCGAACCGCTTAAGCGGCTGCTGACTGGCTGCTATCACGCAATCGCACCAGACGATCCACTCAAAGCAGAGATAAACGAGAAATTGCAACAGCTAGGCAGCAATATGAAGCGGAAATACTGGCCGCTCCTGACCGAGCATGCACCGATTGAGCTCACTGATGCCTGAGCATAAAAAAGAAACAATTTTGTTTTGTAATAGTCGCTTTGTTTTCTCTAGAGGATGTGTATTGTTTTTTTGTAGAGAATTTTGTTTTTTCTCTTCTGAATAGTTTTTTGGGCTTAATCTTTTCACCGAAACAACATCTCTTTAAGTAGAAGCAACATTCTCTACCTGCTTTTGAAGACTGGCCGAATGGTCTCAATAATGCTTTTCGCTCTCGCCTGCCAAGCATCGACGAAGGGCATTGTTGCACCGCTCACTCAATGGCCAGTCTTTTTTCTTTTCCGTCACATGGTGCCCTGACCTCTGCCCCTTTTCTTCCTATCGCTCGGAGGCACCCGGTGCGCCTCCCTCAAGCGATAAGCTATTCATATTGTGAAATTTCTGTTAAAAATAACACTGGGTCTTCAATTCAAGACAAAAAAGTGTTGCATATCCTTGTCTAAATGCATAACATTGATTTATACTGTTATTAGATCAGAGTGAGCAAAGTACAAGTTATTGAGTATCGATGCTTGGCAGGCGAGAGACCTCATAACTTGTAAGACCATGAGTGATACACGAGGAACGAGTATTCTTTTCTCAGACGATCTCCATGCAAGCTCCCCCTGGTCTCCTGACACATGTACACGGCAGTTACACGTGACAAGGAGGCAGCATATGGACATGCTCCAGCTTATCACCGTCTTGCCTCCATTCTGGCAGATCTTCTGGGTCAGTTGCTTTCTACTGATCATGCTCCTGGCCCTGCTTCTCAAGACCTTGCCAGACTTGCGACGCACCTTCTTCGTGCAGCAGCAGAAGAAGCGCAAACCGAAGAGCGTGCCTCTGAAGGGACTTCCCGGCAAGTGGCACGACATCTTGCCCTTTCGCCAGAAGAAGGGACGCAAGACCGCCTTCGGTGTGAATGTGCACTTCCTCTTCTTCTCTGGTCGTCAGAAGAAGAGCAGTCAATTGAAAAAGCGGTAACGTAGGCTGTTTCTAGCAGGAGAGAACGATACATATGGTATCGTTTCTTCTCCTGACTCCAGGGAAAGATGCATTATGCTTGCAAGAAGCAGAACAGACTGCCTGGACGATCAATTGACGTCATACATGGCATTCATTCGCAGAACCCTCTATCAGAGCTCGTTCCGCTTGCCAGCACCAGATGTAGAGGACATCGCGCAGGAAGTGCTGATCAAGCTCTGGCTCACCCTCAGGCGAAACCATAACATTCAGCGCCTTGAGCCCTACATCCGGCGGATGGTGCACAATGAGGTGATACAGCACCTCCGCAGGCGAAAGCTGGTCTACGCCCTTCCGCTTGACGAGCAAGGCGAGCTATGCGATGGAGAGCTGCTCTCAGCAGCGGGTGAGCTGGCAACCGATCCAGCCGAATGCGTCGAGCGGCAACAACTGCTTGACGACATCATGCAGGCTGTGAAGTCCCTACCACCCATGCAAAAGAGGGCCATACAGCAAGCGATCAGGGAAGTGCTGGTCCCTCACCTACCCGGACAACCGGAACTGGCACCACCCACCACGGCGGAACGTATCAGGCTCCGGGCCTCCCAGAGCATCGCTCGCAAGCGGCTGAGAAGTATCGTACATGTCACTACGGCAGAGCGTCTCGCTCCCTGTCTGTAGCAGTCACAAAAGGCAGGTAGAGAAATCATGGCAAACTCACAAACGCAGATCTCGAAACCGTTCTGTTGTTGTCCATCATGTCCACTTCGGAAAGGGAGGTCACAACAGCACTGGCTTAAACCGGAATATATCGAACGCCTGGACGAGCTTGAAGAGCCGTATCGTACCGTACTCAAGCACCATGATGTTCTACGAATCCCCTACGGCAGTATCGCGCTGAAATTCAAGTGTCCGCCCGGCACCATCAAAGCGCAGGTTTCACGCGGGCGGAAAAAGCTGAAAGATATCCTCGATATTAAAGAGACAATCTGCCCTCCTGATTGTCCTATGAGCAAGCTTCAATAGCCTGCTCACACAGCTTCAGGAAGCCGCCGTCTTTCCTGGACGACGGCCTCTTTTCCTTTCAAAAAGGGAGGAGAAAGCATCACCCGTATCTCCTCTCACACAGCAACAAAAAGCGATCATGGTTCTCATTTCTCTATTCAACAGACAGAGAAAAGGTACTCATCAAGAGAAGCATGTAGATGTTCGTTCCTGCTCACTCCTCCCCATTTCTTGCTTGATGGAAGCAGACAGACAAAGGATGAAACTTCACACAAAGGTGGCTTTTTCTCATCCGCCTTATCTAGTTATCCACAGCCGAGCTGAAGCAACTTTGCATCACAACAGTAGGTCGCGGGCGGAGCCGCTGGCTGTTCTACTTTGACATACCCTTTGCTGAAGATCTCCTGATACATCGCGCTCACCATTGGCCCGATCGCAGAACCACCTTCGCCACCATTCTCGCGCATGGCCGTAATTGTTAATGTGGGCGCCTGTTCGGGGTGCTGAATCGCATAAGGAGCCTGTGTAATCAGCCAGCTATGGGCGAGCCTGTCGCCACCAAGCTCACCGGTACTGGTCTTGGCAATAATGCCCCACGGCGAATGTGCCAGTGTAGTAGCTTCAAGTGAGCCCGAACCGCAGCGCACCACACCATACATTGCCTGCTGTGTATCCAGCGCCGTGCGTTGCTGCATCTGTCGCTTGCCAAGCTCTTTCGGCGCAAAGATCGAAAGCGGCTCGCCATCGGGTCGCGTCATTTTGAGCGTTACTACGGGCTGCATCAACTGCCCTCCATTCGCGATCGCACTGTTGAAAAGCTCCATCTGAAGAGGGGTAATAAAATCGACCCCCTGACCGAACGCGTTATCAACCAGCATGTTCTCATCCAGCGTCCCATCAGCTTTCAATACCGAACTTCTGGCGACAGGAAGTTCAAACGGGATGCTTTGCCCGACAAAGAAGCGCTTATTGAACTCCAGCCAACGATCAAGTCCCATATCCTGCCCGAGCTTTGCGAAGAGAATATTATCAGAGTGGGCAAAGCCATAATTGGTTGAGATATGAAAATCGACCGTATAGCCCAGAATATTGCTCATCTGGGGATGAAACAGATGCTGACCGAGCACCACAGGCCCTTTCGTGTATTCGGGATCATAGACGTGATCAAGTGTGGTTGTTCCTGTATCCAGAGCCCCCGAAAGCGTTACCGTTTTATAGGTCGAGCCGGGCGTATACAGGCCAAGCAGGGGGCGAAAGAGCAGAGGGTTCTCTACTTGCGCAACGAGCTGGCGATAGTAGCTCTCATCCCCGTGTGCAAGCGTCTTGACCAGCTTGTTGGGATCAAATGCCGGACGACTGAGCATCGCCAGAATTTGGCCCGTATGCGGATTGGTCACTATCGCGGCACCTCGATTGGTGGCTGCAACCTGATCGGGGTCCTGCTCAAGTAGCGGCGTATCGAAGGCCTTGTTCACCGCACGCTGGATACGCACATCAATCGTCAGGTATAGATCATTCCCCACCACACGCCTATGTACCAGTTTCTTATATTGTTCATCCAGATACCTTTGACCCTGTTTTCCCATTAACGTATCATTGTAGCGCGCCTCCAGACCGGTCGCGGGATAGTTCGGCCCTGCATAGTAACCGATCAATCCAGCAAGGGACGGCTCATAATAGTGCCGGATGACGCCACCACAAGCTCTGGCATCGGGCTGCATATCCGCCAGCAAGACGCCATTTCGATCAAAGATACGGCCACGGAGCGGCACATTGGTTTCCAGGCAGAGGCGCATATTCCGGGGATTGGAAACCACCTTTCCCGCAACATCAACCTGCCAGTACACCAGTGTGCCACTCATGATCACAAAGAGGACCACAATCAGGATTGACAGATGATATACTCGACGCCCTATCTCCATAGTTCAGCCTCCTTTCCCTCTGAGCATAGCAGGCAAAACGGCCCAGGTGGGTAAAAGAGGAGATACAGAGAGAGATACAAAATGCTCGATATTGCCTATCCAGTACTGGCACCGGCAATCCGCAACGCCTCCTCAATACTCCCGATATCCTCATACAAACGAAGCAGCTCATGGGCAGGGGTAATCTTGCGCTGCACCTGCTCATGCAGCCGAGCGAGCAAACTCACGTCGGGATCAGCAACACGCTCAAGGGCAATGGTTGCTGCCCGCACAACCGCTCGGGCACCCTCTTCGATCTCTGGATGTTGAAAGCCTGAACGCGCTGCAAGCTGATGCATGACCGGATCGGGCACTGTCATCCGGCCCTCAAGCGTCTCATCGATGAGCAAGCCCTTGAGCAGCGCAAGCAAGGAAGCATAGAGCGAAAAGTCAGCACTACTATCACACGCCTTGAACTCAATACGCCCGACCTCACGCGGAAGCCGCGCAAGCTGTGTCAATGATGGGTCGCTGTCGATGAGCTCATGTGCATGCTCTACAAAAACAAGCGTGGCCGGACGCATACCGGTCCGCTTCAGGGTGCGTATCGAGAGCCCTCCCCACGGCCTGCCTTGAAAAAAGGGAGAGCTAAAGCTGAACGGGACGATATACGGGCTGTAGAACGTCAACTTGCGCCCCCGGTCAAGCACCTCTTCAGGAGTAAGCTCAGGACACGAGATATTCAAATCGGGGCCATAGGTCAGCATCGTGATAGCAGATGAACGCATTTCGGGCGATTTATCATACAATCTCCGCTCAAACGCGTTCATTGGTGGGTCTGGGACGAACATGTCTTTATAGGGGTGAAAACTTGTCAGGGCAGGAACAAAGCCAGCATCGCGCGTGTGCTGCATCAACAGCGTGAAGCTCATTCTCAGCTCATTGATTGCTCCCTGAATCGTGGGGTGAATCGTTGTCCGAATCTCGATTCCCTTCGGTCGAAAATCGATAAATTGTCCGTCCGGGCTGAAACGCCGCTGCCCTTCCAGGTACCAGCGCTTCCGCTTGATGCCACTCTTCCCGTTCACAAGCTGTTCGATATCATCATCATACACGGGCAAACGGGCAATAATCGCAGCTACTTCTGCAAAGGACGTGTTCGCATGATCAGCAAAATGGCCTGCTGGATTGAGAAAGGCGACCTCATGCTCACAACCAAAACCAAAACGGGTGAACGCTCTACTCATCGCCTTGCAGCCTCCTGAGTGTCCGATCAGCGCGCATACAAGAACATCAGAGAAGGACACACGTTTCAATGCTGGATCTCTTATCCGCATCAAAAGCGCGGGTTCATGGAGTTCCCTCGGCTCGCCAAACGGACGATGCTATGACAGCTCAACAGTATTACCCTCGATCCAGAAGCCGTCCAGTCCAACCTCTGGATGAGTACAAGCCCCCCGTGACACCTGCTCATCAACGGAATGAGCAGCTCGGACCATCATTTCTTTTTAGTATACTGTCAGTTCAGAGCTCATCGACAGCGATATGTCCCCGCTTTAGAGCGAAAGAGCGGAAGAGTCATTCTCTTTTCCAACAAAAAAGAAAGCGGGAGGCAGTGAGCCTCTCCGCTGCACATTCATCTATTTCTTGATACCAAAGCAAGCAGCAGCTACCTGTTGCCCGACCTGTGATGCCTGCTCGAGTGAGAGCAACACCGCGTTCGGATGAGTTGCAAGATAGGGCGTCGCCGCACGCTCTGACGAGAAGAAGAGCGCATTTTCGCAGAACGTCTGACGAACGCGGTTCTGATCGAAGGCAATGAGCAGCGCGAGAATGCTTGTAGTGGGCGAAAGATCGCGAATTGCTCCCGAGGGTGAGGCCACAAAACTGATCGGCTCGCCCGTCGTGGGGCAATGTGATAGAACATGTGCCTCCTGACCCAGGCAAGGCGGAAAGAGCACCGTATCAAAGGCACACCATGTATAGAGTTGCTTCCCGTTCACCTGAAAGTGATGTCGCGTCGGGACCAGTGTCACGCCCCATCCGACCACATCACCGTTCTCGTTATACTCGGTGTCCGGCAATTGATGCAACCGCTTCTCAAGCTCATCCTCGCTGATATGAAGCTCGCTGGCAAGTTGGGCCTTCGATACTGGCCCCCCCTGACTGACCCGTCGCAGGATCAGCAGACGCAGCTCCTTCTGCTCAGACTGGAGTTGCTCAATCAAACCTGTCGTTATCGCTTCAAGAGATGGTACTGACATTCCTTTCCTCTCTTTTACATGAAACTTGTTCTATTCTTGATGAAATACTGTATCCAGTATCATACAACAGAGCAAGCAGAAGAGAGCAGGCACCAACCCTTACAAAGACTCGATCACATTGATAGGTTGGAAGTGAAGTGAGATGCGATCTTGCCGACCGAATATCTCTCTATATTGTTGACGTGTCTCCTCCTTATCAATATAACGTGCGATCAGTCGGGCAAGCTCATCCTGGACCCTGGCTCGATCCTGGGAGATCTCGACTATTCCGTTGATAGTGACATAGCGCATTCCGTCCTGTATACAAAGCGCGACGCGTGCATCACGAAACATATTCTTCGCCTTCCGTAAATGCTTCTGCGTATTCAGTATAATTGTTCCATCATCTTCGAGTAGATACCAGACCGGAGTGAGCTGTGAGCTTCCATCTTTGTTGAGTGTGCTTAATACCGCAATATGTGGCTCCTGAAGATACGCTTGTGCTCGTTCTGAGAACTGTGCAGTCATAAGTCAATTCCTCTTTCCACTTGGAATTATTGCTGAAAAGCAAGTTTCATTTTTCATGGGGTAGTATAAACTATGACACTGATGGCATAGTCAAGAGGTCTGGCCATGCTCTGACACTACAGGGTATACTACAGGGAAGTTACCAGGAGGTCTTTATTGATGCGCATCAGCGAGCTTTCTCGTTTCACCGGCGTAAGCATTCGTTCGCTCCGCCATTATGAACACAAGGGACTGATTCACCCTGCACGATTGGAAAACGGCTACCGTGACTACGAAGAACGGGTTATTGAGCAGGTCAGGCTGATCCAGCTCTATCTGAAACTGGGGCTGAACATCGACGAAATAAGTATTCTTGTTTCCTGCACCGGCTTGACCGAGGACGCCACCAACGAAGATAAGCAAAGCGCTATTACCGGGCTCCTCAAGCTCTATAAACAGAAGGTTCAGCGACTTGATAGCCAGATTCAGGAACTCAGCACGACAAAGAGCCGTCTGCTTGAACGTATCCAATCAATCGAAGAGAAAAAGATCCTCAACGAAGAAGAGATCAGGATTTTGTGGGGCAAATAGCAGAAAAGCAGGTTGTATGCAAAACCTTTCAAAAAAAGAGGAAGGGCCCCCCGAAAGGGGAGCCCCATGAGGGCATGAGGCAGTCACCTCACTTGCGCTTCTTCCTCCTGAAGATGCCGCCGCGCCGCTCCTCAGGCTTCTCCTCCATCCTCAGGACACGGCCCGTCCTCTGACGGCAGCTTGGGCAGGTGTCGCAGCAGCAGCCCCTTGTGCAGCCGCACCCCGACCTTGAACGCTTCGAGGACCTCATTCTCTTTTCCTTCCGTACGAACTGAGCACTCCAGCGGTTTGCTGAAGATATTGCCCTCCGGAATGATTCCGAAGAACAACACCTGCGACAAACAGTACGGAATGATCTTCATCGCCCTCATATCCTCTCCACGTTCCCAAAACGCGCTTCTCTTGAGAAGCCCGGTTCTGCGAACCATATGGTGCGATCCGGTTGGGCAACGAGACAGGAAAAATGAAAATGTGCTTTCAGGATACTCTCTATATGTACTTCACACAAGAGGAAAAGAGGGAAAAAATGCTACATGCATTCACAGATCGGGAGAAGCACGAGTGGTTGGAGCTTCCTGCTACGAAGGCTCCGGCTGCGTCCTGGGGGGCAAAGAGCAATTACCACATCTCTCAACTCCTATTGCCCTTAAAAAAGAGGGAGGGGGCTCCCCCAAAAGGAAGCCCCCTGAAGGTGCGAGGTGACATACCTCCTCTTCTGGCTCACGGCCTTCAGCGCCGATAAGTGACCTGATTGGCCATCCACAGCAGCTTCTTGAGCTGAACGAGGAACGCAAGGTCCTCTTCCGTGGCCTGTCCCGACGCGAAGCGGCACTTCAGGCAGGCCGCACAGGTGCAGCCGTGCGGGCAGCGGCAGCGCACGTTCGGGTCGAGCTGCCACATCATCCGCTGGAGCGCATCCCGCGTCGAGCGCAGCGATTCCCTCATGAGTTCCTGCGTGTATTGCCGCTCGACCCGGCGGATATCTCCTTCCGCCTGGGTGTACTCCGGGCTGTTGAGCCAGACATCCAGCTCACAGCGTGCACAGGTGCCCGTACCGTTGCACGAGCAGTTGGGCACAGGCTCTTCAGGCGCCAGTCGCCCGAGCGGGCTCTTTCCTGTCCGCCGGACGAACTTGCGGTAGGCCGACCAGATGCGGTCCTCCTTCCACTGCGGCAGATCGTTCGTCTCCAGGTAGATCTCGATGAGCGTACGCGCTTCCGCCTTACAGGCATCACACGTACACCCCGGCAGATGGAAAGCTTTGTGTTCCATCAGATCCTCTCTCTCGCTTGCTTGCAGGTGATGTTGCCCTCCGGAAAACGTGCTCCGAAGAACAAAACCAGCGACAAACAGCGAATGCGATGAGATCAGTTGCCAGTGTTGCAGGTACTGCCTTGCCTCTCCTCCTTCATGATTGCTGCTCCCATTCCTTCAAGCTCCCTGTGACGACAGAGGCGAGAGAATCGGGCTGTCCTGTACCCTCGATTCTGCGAACCGTTTCCGGTGCGATTCGAGCGTAACACGACATTGAGCAGATGTAGTTATAAACGATAGAGATAGCATAAAGAATTTTTTGCGCTCTCTACAAGAGGAAAAGAGGGAAAGAATGGTATGCTTCATGGCTGAGAGAATCGCTTATCACTTCCACCTGAAGGATGCTGTGTCCCATCAAAACTGCTCGCAGCATCGGACGGGAAAAGCACCTTGCCGGCCCCAAAACAAAAGGGAGGGGCTCCCCATACAGGGAGCCCCGTGAAGGGGAGAGGTGGCGTCCTCTAGCTGCTGATCAGCCTGAGAGCCTCCTGCACCAGCGCTCTCAACTGGATGAGAATCAAGAGATCCTCTTTTGTTGCACGCCGGTATTTGATCCGGCAGCGCCAGCACTCGGAGCCTTTCTGTGAACACGAACACCTGAAGTCCTCGTGCACATTGAGCTGCTCTGCCAGCCGCTGGACCTCCATTTGCGCAGCGGAAGCCTCTCGGACGGTGAAGCCCTGGTCGGCCTCCTGAACCGCCTTGTCGACCGCCGCTTTCACCCCGGCGTACTCCTCACTGGTGAGCCAGGTGGCCCGCTTACACCGCGCACAGGTGCCGGCCCCGCCGCAGGAGCAGTCCGACAGAACCTCGTCCGGCTCCAGCAGCCGAAGAGGGTTCATCCCCGTCCGCCTGGTGAAGTTTTCACAGGCCCGAATGAACCTGTCATCCGCCCACAGCGGAATATTGAACCTCTCCTGGTTTTCCTCCAGGATCTCGCATATTCTCGTTGTGCAGTCCTTGCATGTGCATCCCAACGGGAACTGTTTGTTGTGTCCCATTTGATCCTCTCTCTCGCTTGCTTGCAGGTGATGTTGCCCTCCGGAAAACATGCTCCGAAGAACAAAACCAACGACAAACATGCCATGAGAAGGGATTGGTTGCCAGTGTTTCAGGAAGTGTCTTGTCTCTCCTCCTTCGTGATTGGCTGCTCTGTTCACTCAAGCTCCCTGTGGCAACAGAGGCGAGAGAACCGGGCTGTCTTGCACCCTCGATTCTGCGAACCGCTTCCGGTGCGATTCGAGCGCGTCACGACAATGAGCAGAAGTAGTTAAGCATGTGTATAGCATAAAGAACTTTCTGCTCCTTCTACAAGAGGGAAAGCGGGAAAAAAACATTGCACTCGAGGACTGTCGATCATCTCTACCACACCTCTCATCGACGACGCTTGCAGCATCGAGCTGGAAAAGCATCTTGCCAGCCTCAAAACAAAAGGGAGGGGCCCCCTGTATGGGAGCCCCGTGAAGGTGAGAGTGACGTACCTCCTCTGCTGACTTACGGCTTTTCCTCACGCCTGAAGCCCAGGATCCGCCTCCCGAGCTCCTTCACTGCCTGTCCGCCCTGGACGAAGAGCCGTACGTCCGTCTCCGTCAGTTGCAGAGAACCCATGCGGCACTTCAGGCACCTCATGCAGGAACAGCCGCGCGGGCAGTTGCACGAGACGTCCGGGTCGATCGCATCCGCCAGTTGGCGAAATACGCTCACCAGCGCCCTCGCCTCCCTGACGCCACACCAATGGGTGTCGACGCGGATGATTTCGTCAGCCTCCGCTTGCGCCTCGGCTCGCTCCGGGCTGTTGAGCCAGGCGATCCGCTCACACTGTGCGCAGGTGCCGGCCCCGCCGCAGGAGCACTTCGACGAAATCTCGTCCGACTCCAGCAGCTGGAGCAGGTTGATCCCCGTCCTCCGGGCGAACCTGCTGTAGGCCTGAAGGAACTCGTCGAGTGCCGCAGTCACCACCCTGGTGGTGAACCACTGAGCGTTCAGCCGGGCGAGTGCACGCACCTTCGCTTTTGCCGCGGCTCGCTCCGGACTCCTGATCCAGGAGTCCAGCCTGCACTGCGCGCAGATGCCGGCACTGCGGCAGGAGCAGTCCGACAGAACCTCGTCCGACTCCAGCAGCTGGAGCGGGTTGGTCCTCGTCCGGTAGACGAACGCGTTGTAGGCCCGAATGAACCTGTCATCCACCAGCTGCTGGACCCTGAACGATTCCTGGCTCTGCTGAAGAAGAGCCTCCACCTTTGCGGCGCAGTCCTTGCACGTGCATCCCAGGGGAACCTGCTTGTTGTGTCCCATTTGATCCTCTCTCGGTCGCTTGCTTGCAGGTGATGTTGCCCTCCGGAAAGCGTGCTCCGAAGAACAAAACCAACGACAAACATGCCATGAGAAGGGATTGGTTGCCAGTGTTTCAGGAAGTGTCTTGTCTCTCCTCCTTCGTGATTGGCTGCTCTGTTCACTCAAGCTCCCTGTGGCAACAGAGGCGAGAGAACCGGGCTGTCTTGCACCCTCGATTCTGCGAACCGCTTCCGGTGCGATTCGAGCGCGTCACGACAATGAGCAGTGTAGTTGTAAAGAATATATCTAGCATACAAAATCTCCCCTGTTCATACAAGGGGAAAAGAGGGAAAGAACGCTATACGCGCTCGATCACCGGGAGAATCAGGCGTGAAGGGTACTCCCTACCATGATAGACACGCTGCATGGCGGTCACGAAATCGTCCTCTCGCTCGGTTGCAATAACACCACCTGTATTCGAGTTGCGATCAAAGCGCGGGAAATTGCTGCTTGACACTTCCAGCCGTACCCGATGCCCCGGCTGAAACACGTTCGAGGTCGCACCCAGATCAAGCCGTAGCTCATAGACGCGTCCCGGCTCCAGGAACGTCGGATGCGAGAATGATTCCCGATAGCGAGCGCGAAGAATGCCATCAGTAAGCAGCACAGCACGTCCATCGGGATAGATATCGACTAGCTTCCCGGTATAATCGGTATCGCGTGCAGAAGATGAGACATAGACCACCAGTTCAACCGGGCCTGTAACTTCAAGTGGCTGCTCAAGCGGGGGCGTGGTATAGCAGAGCACATCATCTCGCTCCTCAACCGCCCGCTGATCGTAGGGACCGGGATCGCCCCAGATGATCCCGCTTGCCGTTGGGACCGGGTTATGTGGATCATAGCAGTAGGTATCGAAAGCTGCATGCTCAGACACACACGGAGAGAGCAGGCCATCCCCATCGGCAGTATTCGCATGTCCCTGACTCTGTAAATAGTAGGGGCGATACTGTGTATCGGGCAACGGCCATGCCTCCTCATCGCGCCACTGATCGACCCCCATGACAAAGAGATGGACCGGTTTTTCCCGCTCAATTCCATTCTCGATCCCCTTGAGCCAGTGGTCAAACCAGCGTATCTGGAAATCAGAGAGCGCCCGCACCGCCTGGGGACTCACAGCCTCCCCAAAACGCCTATCTGGATAGCCCATTTGAAAATTGCCATGTGCCCACGGTCCAATAATCAGATGTTGTTGCTGACGAGCAAGCTCACTCCCTCCCCGTGCTTTCATCTCCTGATAGTGCCTCAGATCATTGCGCAGAAAGACATCATACCACCCGCTGATAGTGAGCACTGGTACCTGCACCCGGCCATAGAAATCATTCGGGCGGGTGGCCTGCCAGTAGACATCATAGTCGGGATGAGCCAGCCATTCCAGATAATATGGAGCCGCCTCACAAAGAACTGGCTGATCGATCGCTGGCAGATGCTCGATACAGGCACGCAGCTCACTGACTGCCTGAGTGAGCGCCTCCATGTCGGCAGCGGTCGCACGACCCTGCTCGACACGCCGCCTCATCTCTTCCGGCGCGACGCTCGCCAGCACCCACGGTAACACAAACGCGGGCTGGAACGCCCCACCCTGATAGGGATAGATCCCGAAGGCATGTGGCGATTGAGAGACCGAAAGCGCTCGTAAAGCCTCGGGTTGAGCAATGGCCGTTTGCCACTGAGCCAGCGCCTGATATGACGCTCCATACATGCCCACTTGCCCGGTTGACCACGGCTGAGCGGCGGCCCAGGCGACCGTGTCGGCCCCATCCTCTGCATCGAGCAGAAATGGCACAAAATCGCCCTCAGACGCGTAGCGACCACGGGCATCCTGCACCACAACCACATAGCCCGCTTCCACCATCTGGCGAATATTGAGCGTCGATTCCAGGCGCACATGCTCATATTCTCCAGGGAAGCGCTTATCCTTGCTATAGAGATGACGCGCCACAAGCACCGGCCAGCGCCCATGCTCCGCCGGACGATAGACATCAGTCGCCAGCCGGACGCCGTCACGCATTGGAACCATACTATTCTTTTCAAGATATAATTGCATGCTTTTCTTCTTTCTCTCTATCTCGGCTGAACATACATATGTACAGAAGAGCGTGTGTCTGATCTCAGAAAACGAAGGCTCCACCGGTTTCCCCTTTTGCCTTCTTGAGTGACTGCTGCTAGAATACAGGAAGGAACCTCTTCCCGTCCAATACCAATCCAGGAATAATCCATATCAAAACAGGTATAGAACATGGATCTTCGGCATCTTCAGTACTTTGTCATCGTGGCAGAGGAAATGAATATCACACGGGCCGCAGAGCGCATCGGCATAGCACAGCCACCCCTCACGCGTCTCATCCATCACCTTGAGGCAGAAGTGGGCGCTCAACTTTTTGACCGAAGCAAGCGGCAAATCGTGCTAACCGAGGCAGGCAAGGTCTTTCTCGAACGGGTCACCCCGCTCTTGAAGCAGTATCAGGAAACAGTGCGCCTGACACAGCGCGTCAGCCGAGGCGAGAAGGAACAGCTTGTGCTTGGCTATACCAGCTCGGTGTTGTATAGCATCTTGCCTGACCTGGTGCGCGTTCATCGGGAGCGCTATCCCTCGGTTGAGCTCGTCTTGCGAGATCTTGCGCCTCTCTCCTTCAAGGCAATGGTGCAGGCGCTCTATGAGAAGCGAATTGATATCGCATTTATGAGCTATCCACCAACCGCAGAGGGAATCAGCCGGGAGAATCTACTTGGGTGTCCGCTTGCCGTACTGCTACCCGCAAGCCATTCTCTAGCCGCTCAGGAAGCGATTCCACTCGCTGCGCTGGCTCATGAGCCGTGGATCTTATGCGCTAACACCAGGAAAAAGCCACAACCCTGCGCCGAGTTACTTGAACAATGCCGGGAAGCCGGGTTTGAACCACAGATCGTCCAGAGCACCAATCAAGTCCATGCGCTGGTCAGTCTGGTAGCAGCAGGTATCGGTATCTCAATTCTGCCCGCCTGGCCCCGCATCCCGCTGGATGGCGTGGTGTGTCGCCCGCTGCAAGGCCTTTCTCTGATAGCCGACCTCCAGATGATATGGAGCGCCAGCGAGCCAACAACAACGCTTCAACAGTTCCTTCAGGTGGCACGAGAGGTGAGCACCCAGGCTCTTCAAACAGAGACCTCTTACCTGCCGGCCTGACAATCGTTCTCGCATGCCTGATTCTCGCGCCCTTTCGCTTCAGCTTTACGATTATGACTGCAAAAAGCATGAGCTTGCATCGAGCGATACAATAGGGGATAAGATCATTTCTCAACCCTTTGCATACATACTCATTGCCTTTTTCTGTGGGGGTCTCCGGGCTCTGGCAGAGAGACGGTACAGAACGAAAGGAGAAGCGCCAATGTCAGATGTACAGGAACTCAATGAGCAAAACTTTGAGGACGAGGTGCTGCATTCATCCGAGCCAGTCCTTGTTGAGTTTACAGCGAACTGGTGTGGTCCCTGTAAATCGTTCGCACCTATTACAGAAAAAGTCGCATCCGACTATCATGATAAAGTAAAGGTCGCACGGGTGGATATCGATCAAAACCCGAATGTTGTGCAAAAGTACGGCGTTCGCTCCCTTCCCTATGCAATGGTTTTCAAGGATGGCCATAAGGTCGATCAACTGGCAGGTATGACCAATTACGAACACCTTGTCCACATGCTAGGTGTCTGAGTTGCATTCTGGCGCATCTCATTCCACTGGTGGGGACGATGCGCCAGAACACCCTTTTATCCTCCCTGTCACAACATGGCTCTGTTCCCGATTTCACAGCCATGCGCCTCCCACCCGTCACACGCCAGACAGAACGCATGCAACCGGCCAGACGCAGCAAAAGCCCTTCCTACCCTCTTCTCTGAAGCGAGAACACGATCTGATCAAAAGACCTCCCCGACCTGATAGTGAGGAGGCCCAAACACCTGATACGCAAACAAACTTTCCATTACACAAACTTCAAACAAACAGGGTGCGAAAGCGCCAGCGCCTCGCCCGTCGCGCCCAGATGCCCGGTATCTGGATCGAGCGAGAATACGATCACTGAATTTGAATCCTGATTGGCAACCAGCAAGAAGCGACCGTTCGGAGTAATACTGAAATTACGTGGAGTCTTGCCCTGCACGGATGCTCGCTCAATGAAGCTCAGCAGGCCTGTTTGTGGATCAATGCGGAAGGCAACAATACTATCATCACCACGGTTTGAACCATAGAGAAGCTCCCCGGACGGATGCACACAAATTTCCGCACCGGTATTTTCGCCCTCGAAACCTTCGGGCAGCGTCGAGACAGTCTGCAACGGCTGTAGCGCCCCATTCTCGGGCTCATAGCGATACGCCACAATGGTCGAGTTGAGTTCATTGATCACATAGACGAACTTGCCCGACGGATGGAACGCCAGATGACGCGGACCTGCCCCCGGCTCAGCCTTCGTCTCGGTGCACAGTTCCAGGTGACATGTCTTTCGATCTAATGTATAACTGGAAATGGTATCGATTCCTAGATCACAGAGCAGCACATGTTGTCCACCGGGTGAAAGAAACGCGGAATGCACATGCGGACCTTCCTGCCTGCTTGTGTTCACGCCATGCCCTTCATGCTGGACAAGTTGCGCTATTTGCCCGATCTTCCCATCGCTCAGCAAGGGAAACACGCTGGCACTTCCACCGGTATAGTTCGCAACAATCAGACATGATCCGCTGCGGTCCGCGACCAGATGGCAGGGCCCCCGCCCGAGGGTCGCTTCCCGATTCAAAAAGGTCAGCGTTCCCTGCTGAGGATCAATGGCAAAGGCCGCGACCGAACCACCTGGCTTGCCCTCATACGTGTCTGTCTCACTCACCGCATACAGAAATCGTCCATCATGACTCGGCGTCAGGAACGAGGGATTCTCGATACCAGAAAAGCCCTCTATCAGCCTGAACTGCCCGTCCTCCTCGTCGAACTCATAAATATAGATCCCGGGGTCCTGCGCTGGCGCATATGTGCCTATATATAGAAATCGTTTTGGAGCCATCTCCGTTTTTTTCCTTCCATACAAATTACGTTTACTCTCGCTTCACCAAAGGAGAGCCTCTATCTTCTACTATTATTGTAGCGCAAGCCAAGCCCATGCGAGAACGCCCTTATCCCCTCTTTTTTCCTGCTCGCTTTACTTCCCTTCTTATTGCCATGAAACCCGTTCTTCCCTTCTATACCACCATCCATCCTATGCAGGACGCAGGCCTCCTTTGTGGCTCGCCTTGTTCCTGTTTGTACACTGGTAGTATGACCCATCGACATATATAAGAGGATATGGTCTCGTTCCCGTCCATAAGCCGCAGCAAGCGTTGCTTCAATGCGCTGCCGAAAGGAGATCTATACTGTTATGAATGTTGAGATCACGCTTCGAGTAAATGGCACAAGCCATCGGCTTACGCTTGATACACGTACGACGCTGCTGGATGCGTTACGCGAGCATCTCGGATTGACCGGTGCGAAAAAAGGATGCGACCACGGCCAATGTGGAGCCTGTACCGTTCTCCTCAACGGGCGGCGCGTCAACAGTTGTCTGATGCTTGCCGTCGCTCATCAAGACGTCGATATTGTAACCATTGAGGGTCTCGGTGATCAGGAGCATCTGCACCCGCTTCAGCAGGCATTTATCACACATGACGCTCTGCAATGCGGCTACTGCACTCCCGGCCAGATCTGCTCGGCTGCTGGAATGCTGCAAGAGGCTGAGAATGGATGGCCGAGTTTTGCCAGTCCCGACCTCAAGGCGCAGCAGATTGTCCTGGACGAGGATGAGATCAAAGAGCGCATGAGTGGAAACCTCTGCCGTTGTGCAGCCTACGCCAATATCGTTGAGGCAATCAAGGAGGTGCGTTCATGAATCCTTTCCGCTACGAACGCGCCAGCGACACATCTACGGCTATTGCCCTGCTGACACGCTTCCCGGAAGCCGCGCTCCTGGCCGGAGGAACAAACCTTGTTGATCATATGAAGCTTGGCGTTGCCCAACCGCACACTGTGATCGATATCACGCAGCTTCCCTATCAACAGATCGAACAGCTTCCAGATGGCAGCCTGCGCATTGGAGCGATGGTGCGCAATAGCGATCTTGCCGCTGATACCACCATACGTCAGCGTTACCCGGCGCTGGCTCAAGCCCTGCTCTCGGGTGCATCAGGACAACTGCGCAATCTTGCCACCACTGGCGGGAATCTGCTTCAGCGCACGCGTTGCGTCTATTTTCAGGACGTCTCAAAGCCTTGCAACAAACGCGTACCCGGAAGCGGCTGCCCCGCACGTCAGGGCTACCATCGCAACCTTGCCATTCTTGGCGTCTCAGAACACTGCATTGCCAGCCACCCATCTGATATGGCGGTCGCAATGATGGCGTTTGATGCCATCGTTCATATCGTGGGTCCACAGGGAGAACGAACCCTCCCGCTGCTGCTGCTCTATCGTCAACCCGGCAACGAGCCGGAGCGTGATACCGTGCTCAAACCAGGTGAGATGATTACGGCTGTTGATCTCCCATCACTTCCGATGGCCGCTCACTCGCGCTATCTGAAAGTGCGTGATCGGGCTTCCTACGCCTTCGCCCTGGTCTCGATAGCCGCCGCACTTGATGTGGAAGACAACACGATTCGCGATATACGCCTTGCGCTTGGCGGCGTTGGCTCTATGCCGTGGCGCGCGCTGAAAGCCGAAAATGTGCTCCGTGGCTCCCCTGCAACCGAGGAGATGTTCCTTCAAGCAGCCAACGCAGAGCTAGCCGATGCCTACCCGCTGCCTGGCAACGCGTTCAAAATCGACCTTGTACGCCGGGTCCTGCCACCATTCCTACTTGAGCTGACGGAGGAGAGCAAGCGATGAAGACACAACTCGTGACACGCGTCGTCGGCACCTCCCTGGATCGCGTTGATGCCGCAGCAAAGGTCACCGGAACGGCCCGTTACGCCAGCGAATACCCGGTTGAAAACGTCACATACCTCTACCCGGTCCTGAGTACCATCGCGAAAGGGCGCGTCACCGGCATCGACGCAGAGACAGCGAAGCAGATACCCGGGGTGCTCAGCGTGCTGTGGCATCAGAACACGCCACGTATTGAGCCGCTTGCCAACGGAGATCTTGAGGTGCTGCAACATGATCAAGTCCATTACCGGGGGCAGATCGTCGCCGCAGTGGTTGCCGACTCGCCCGAGATCGCTCGCCATGCAGCCGAACAGGTCGTTGTCTTCTACGAAGAGCAGCCCCATACGGTTGAGCTTCGAGGTGATAGCAATACACTCTATACGCCCTCCGAGGACGCTGTGGGCGCACCGGCTGACTCGCTTAAAGGCGATGTAGAGAACGCGCTTGCCCACGCCGAGTTCTCGCTTGACGCGGTCTATACCACGCCCACCGAACATAATAATCCAATGGAGCCCCATGCCACAATAGCGCACTGGGAAGGCGATACCCTGATGCTCTATGACTCGACACAGGGTGCTCACACCTCACAACAAATGATCACCAGGGCGTTCAATATTCCTCCCGAAAATGTGCATATTGTCTCGCAATACATCGGCGGCGGCTTCGGCTCAAAGGGGACACCCCATCCAAACGTGATCCTTGCCGCGCTGGCTGCCCGAGCCACAAAGCGCCCGGTCAAATTCGCGATCACTCGCCAGCAGATCTTCTCGCTTGGAGGCTATCGCGCCCCGACGATCCAGCACATTCGTCTGGGAGCCAGAGGCGATGGCCGGCTGACAGCAATCTCCCACGACGTCATTACCTCAACAGCAACAATCAATGAATACGTTGAACGGGCCTCCCTGGCGACACGGATACTCTACGCTGCCGAGAATCGACGCACCACCCATCGCGTTGAACGGCTCGATCTGCCTGCGAACTCCTGGATGCGCGCTCCGGGCTGGTGTCCGGGCGTGTATGCACTTGAGACAGGGATAGACGAACTGGCGATCAAGTGCGACATCGACCCGATCGACTTCCGGCTGCGTAATATCCCGTCGGTTGACCCTGAGAGCGGGCTTCCCTTCAGCAGTCATGGTCTGGCGGCCTGTCTGGAAAAGGGGGAGCAGCTCTTTCACTGGCAACAGCGCGACCCGAATCCCGGCATCTGCATCGAGGGCCGCTGGCGCATCGGGAGCGGCGTCGCAGCCTCAACCTACCCGGTTGAGATATTCCCCTCGACAGCTCGCATCGAAGCCAGACCCCCGAATCGCTATACTGTCTTCATCGATGCAACCGATATCGGCACCGGGGCCCGCACCGTCCTGACGCAGATCGCCGCCGACGCGTTGGCTGTCCCGATTGAGCAGATTCACCTTGAGATCGGTGATAGCACGCTACCACAGGCAAGCGTGGCAGGCGGCTCAAGCGGTTCTATGTCATGGGGATCGGCCATTTTCGACGCTGCAACCAGACTGCGTACGGTTCTGCAAAAGAAGCACGGCGGGATTATTCCACCCGAAGGAGTGGCCGTCACCGGTTCGATCAACTCGAATCCGCTTACCAAACGCTATGCGATGCATGCCTTCGGCGCAATCTTTGCCAAAGTTCGCGTCCATATGGACACCTGCGAAATACGCGTCCCGAGGCTTCTGGGCGTCTTTGCAGCAGGGCGTATTCTGAACCCGAAGACTGCTCGCTCGCAATTCATCGGTGGCATGACAATGGGACTCTCAATGGCGCTGCACGAGGAGAGCATCCTTGATCCTGCCTTCGGTGATTACGTCAACCACGACCTTGCCGAATACCATATCGCAACCTGTGCAGATGTGGGGAATATCGAGGCAACCTGGATTGACGAGCAGGACATGTACGTTAACCCACTTGGGGCAAAAGGAATCGGTGAAATCGGGATTGTGGGGACAGCCGCAGCCATTACCAACGCTATCTTTCATGCGACAGGTATTCGTGTCCGCGAGCTACCTATCACGCTTGATAAGTTGCTTCAGGTTTCCTGAGCCCGCCTCTCAAAGCGGCAGGCGTTGCTGATCGTCCTTCGATCAAAGGCGCCTGCTTGCTTTTCAGGCATGGGACTGATGAAAAATGAAGGAGTTTCTCGGGGTACAAAGACTATTTCCTTTCAGTTTTTATTCAATTGCTCCATTTCTATTGCACTTTCCCTCCGACTATGGTACATCTTCAAGAGAGAGATGTTGCGTCTGTCCCCCCCTGAACTGGCGCAATGCGAACCTGACAGAAAGTCTCTCGGACTCACAGGCGGGGAGCAGAAAATCTGCTCCTCGTCTTTTTTCAGCGCCTCATTGCTTCTGAAGCCGTGCAACCGCATCCTGAATAAAGGTCTCGGTCAGCTCGTGAGCAACAGTATCGGGATGTTGCACCGGTGGCGATTTCATCAGGTAGGCACTTGGCCCCTCCAATGTCCCGCTGATTCCGCAATCACGCGCCAGCTTGACAAGCCGCACGGCATCAATCACCACGCCTGCCGAGTTCGGCGAGTCCCAGACTTCCAGCTTCAACTCAACGTTGAGCGGCACATCCCCGAACGTGCGCCCTTCCAGCCGGATATAAGACCACTTGCGATCAGCCAACCAGGCAACATAATCCGACGGCCCGATGTGTACATTCTCCTCTCCAAGCTCATAATCGAGCTGGCTCGTCACCGCATTCGTTTTGCTGATCTTCTTCGATTCCAGCCGCTCGCGTTCCAGCATATTGTAAAAATCCATATTTCCGCCGACATTGAGCTGCATTGTTCGCTCAAGTTTGACGCCACGCTCCAGGAAGAGACGAGCAAGCACGCGATGAAGAATCGTTGCCCCCACCTGACTCTTAATATCATCACCAATCATTGGCAGCCCCGCTTCGGTGAAGAGCTTCTGCCAGTATGCTTCCCGCGCAATAAAGACGGGAATACAGTTCACAAATCCGACACCAGCCTGCAAAATCCGCTCAACATACCATCTCGTCGCCGCCTCCGAGCCGACCGGCAGATAGTTGACCACTACATCGGTGCCCGTATCCTTGAGAATCTGCACGACATCGCTTGCCTCACCCGAGGCGCTGGTCACCACCTGTGAGAGATAGGTACCCAGACTATCGTTTGTCATCCCACGATAGACCTTCGCCTGAAGGTGCGGCACAGTGGCAAAGCGATAGGTATTATTCGGGGCCTCATAAATAGCCTCGCTCAGATCTTTCCCTACCTTCCGCTGATCGATGTCAAAAGCCGCTGAAAACTCGATATCCCGCACATGGTAACCGCCAAGCTCAACATGCATGAGCCCGGGAATAAAGGCGTCAGGCAAGGCGTCACGATAATAATGTACTCCCTGGACAAGCGAGCTGGCGCAATTTCCTACGCCGATAATAGCGACACGTACCTTTTTTGGACCATTCATAAAACAAATATCCCTTTCTATCCATTTTCGTTTCTCCAGCAATCGCACCTCGTCTGATCCATCAAAAGAAGAACCGGGCAAGCGTCCGATGAAAGGGTCAATCTATTCATAGAATACAGTGAACCTGTATTGATAGATATGATATATGCAAATAAATTGCACATACTACAGAGAAAATCTATCCACGCTTCTGCAAAATGTTCTTCCTGAGCTCTTTTTGTATACCTCTTTTCCTATACAGTGAGGAAAGGGAGCGTTTCTGTGATAGAAGTAGAGTGTGGGCAATGTTTCCCGCCAAATCACAAAACAGAGAGGACAAACATGTTCATCATACTTGCGCTCCTGGTCCTTTTTCTTCTACTTTTACTTGAACTCTGCTGGTATTTCGCGCATCAAGTTCTCAGGCGCAAAAGCGACACGAAGGAGAGATTCGTTCGTATTCTTGAATTAGAGGAGGGGAAAGAGATCACATTACAGAACACCCGGGAGACCAGAAGGCCGGGCATCTTCGGACTGGAAGGAAGTGAGGGACAGGCGATTGTTGGCCCGGTCTTCGCATCTGATGCCCAGAGCGTCACGCGCCAGCTCATCCATGTGGAAGGGAAGATCTCCCCCCGGACAGCAGGCATCTGGAATACCACTATTTATGGCGGTAAGATGCAGGCACAACTGAATCTCCCTATTGAGGAGGTGGCTGTACCAACACCACTCGGTGATATGCCTGCATGGTTTGTGCCGGGAGGTTCGTGTTGGGCGATTCTGGTACACGGCGCAACGGCCAATCGCGAGCAGGGTTTACGCGTCCTGCCGACGCTTGCGGAATGTGGGCTCTCGACCCTCACCATCACCTTTCGCAACGATGCAGAAGCACCGGCAAGCCCCGACGGCCTGAGCCATCTGGGAGCCAGCGAATGGGAGGACCTGGAAGCAGGCGTTCGCTACGCGCTGGATCATGGTGCAGAGCAGCTTATCCTCTATGGCTGGTCGATGGGAGGCACGATTGTGGAACTCTTTTTGCGTCAGTCTGCACTCGCTTCGCAGGTTCGAGCGGTTGTGCTCGATTCACCTATCCTGAACTGGCGGGCCAGCCTGGAAAGCATCGCGAAAAAGAATGGCCTGCCAGCCTTCTTTGTTCGCCTTGTCGAGCCAATCATCTTACTGCGTACCGGCGTTCGCCTCTCCACCCTCGACCTGACAACGCGCAGCCAGGGAAACAGTGCGATCCTTTTGTTTCATGGCACCGAGGATACCATCGCCCCTATTGCTCTCAGCGACCGCTTTGCCAGCACGCACGCTGACATCATTACCTATCATCGCGTCCCGAATGCCGAACATACCCAGTGCTGGAACGCCAACGGGGAAAAATACGAGGCCATCCTGCATGCATTTCTGCACAACATCCTGAAGAAAGACGCTCACTAAACCGGCTCAGAGAGGGAAAGCGTACAGCGTTCCCTCTCTCATTATTCTATCCTTTGATACCGGTTCCAGCGATACCCTGCACGATTTGCCTCTGAAAGAAGAGGAAAACGATCAGCGCGGGCAGCGCTCCCAGAACCGCCGAGGCCATCACCTGAGCATAGTGGATACCATAGGCTGTCTGCACAGTCGCCAGCCCAACCGGCACCGTCATCATATCGACGCCCGTGACTACGATATACGGCCAGAGGAAGTTATTCCAGGCAGAAACAAAGGTGAAGATGGCAACAGCGGCGACGGCGGAACGCGAGAGCGGCAGCCAGACTTGCCAGTACAGCCGCCAGCGCCCGGCACCATCGATAACCGCCGCCTCTTCCAGCTCATGCGGCAATGAGTCAAAGAATTGCTTGAAGATAAACACCGCGATCGGCGAGGCAATCTGCACCACGATCACGCCTGCATAGGTGTTCACCAATCCAAAAAGCTGCATTAATGAGAACAGCGGCACAATCAGAATCTGGCCAGGGACCATCAAGCCCGCCAGAATGACCCAGAAGACAAACTTACTGCCACGAAACGGGATACGCGACAGGGCATATGCGGCCAGGCTGGCAAAGAACACCGCCAGCACCGTAATCAGAATCGAGGTCAGGAAGCTATTGAAATACCAGCGCAGCAGGTTCCCGGCATTCAACACATTTTCATAGGCCGCTCCGGTAAAATGCGTGGGAATCCAGGAGACAGGAATAACGGTTGTCTCTCCTTCGGGTTTGAAAGACGTATCAACTGCCCACAACAATGGGATTGCCCACAGAACCATCAAGAAGAGCAGCAGGAGAAAGGCGACCACCTGTGAGATATGCGGGCGGCGGAATCTCCTCTCAGGCGCACTGACAACAACACTGCTCATGCTTCGCCTCCCTTCTTACGATAGAACAGGAAAAACTGGATACCAGAGATAAGCATAATCAGAATGAAGAACAGGTAGGACATTGCCGAAGCCAGACCAATGCGGAACGAGGAGAAACCCGTCTCATAAACATACTGCATTAGCGGACGCGTCACATAGTTCGGACCACCGCCGGTCAACAGGAAGATCTGCGCGAACACCTGAAGCGAAGAGATCACCTGCAAAATCATGACGAGCAGCGTCGTATTCTTCAGCAAAGGAAGCGTAATATGCAGCAATTTGTTCCAGGAGTTGGCTCCATCAATTGAGGCCGACTCATACACTTCCTGCGGGATCTGCTGTAATCCAGCCAGATACAGCACAAAGTTAAAGCCAACCGTCCACCAGATCGTTACGATAACCGTGGACAACATTGCCACGTTTGGATCACTCAACCACCCGACCTCTTTGAGGCCAATCGCGGTCAACATGCCGTTAATCAGACCAAAACCAGGCTGATAAAGCCAGTTCCAGACCAGCACCACAGCCGAAACCGGCAGAATGTAAGGAGCAAAAACAACCGTGCGGAACAGCCAGCGTCCCGGGATCTTCATATTTGCCAGTAATGCCAGCACCAGTCCGAACACCATTAACAGCGGCGTACTGATGACCGTAAAGAGCACCGTATTCCCCAGTGAGCCCCAGAAACTCGGGTCTGTCAGCGCTTCCTGATAGTTCTGGAGCCCCAGGAATTGATCTTTCCCCGTCCCGGCCAGACTCCAGTTAAAGAAGCTCATCCCAAATCCCAGAATGATCGGGAGAAATACAAAGAGAGCGTATGCAATCAAAAAAGGGGCAACAAATGCATAGCCTATTACGTCATTCTTCCAGCGAGCAGAACGCTTACCCGGTTTCTCAGCCGCCTGCACCTGCTCTGAAATCAGCATATTTGCCATATTCTCTCCTTTCACCGTTACCCCTCATCAGGGAAACAGTTTGGCGATGACGCACATGTCAGCGTGCTTGCAGGGGTTAAAAAGGCCTGGGAACACGCAGCAGCTTTTCCATCGAGCGACGGAACTGCTGTACTCCCTGCTTTGGCGTGAGCTGCTTCGCCATTGCAGCCGCGAACGCCGCTCCTGCCTGATTTTCCATATCAGAGGCCGCGCCACTGAACCAGGCAGGCGGATCAAGCACCAGGTTGGCCGCTGCATCGGCATAGTGTGCCTGCGGTACCAGGTTTTTATACTCAGCGCTATTGGCCACACCGAGATAGGCGGGAATATGGCCGCCCTGCGCCCAGATCAGACTATTTTTCAACATGGTACTGATAAAGAGGAGCGAGGCCGCCCGACGTTGCGGATCTGGAGCCATCTGATGAGGAAGGACAAACGCGTGAGAATCGGCCCAGGTGTGATAATTGCCAAAAATATTCGGGAAAAGGGTCGCATCAAACGGAATCTTCTGATTCTGGAAGGTAGTCACTTCCCATTCCCCATTCCAGAGCAGGCCAGCCTTCTGATTACTAAAATAGGCCACTGCCGCCGCTGCATCGATACTCGGGTAGGCACCCTCGGCCACGACTTCGGTGAGAAATTCTACCACCTGTTCAGCCTTTGCATTGTCAAGAATCAATTCTGTGCCATCGGGAGAAAATATCTGGCCGCCAAGCTGGCTATAGAGCGCGACAAAGAGCCTCCAGGGATTCACTCCTACTGCCTCCATCACCAGGCCATATTTTCCGGTCACTTTTTTCACGGCCCGGATTGCATCCATCATTTGCTCAGGCCCTTGCAACTGCTTCAAGCGCCCATTCCCATCAAGTAGCCCGGCCTTGCCGCAGATATCGGTGTTATAAAACATAACCAGGGGATGCGTGTCGAGCGGAATTGCATAGAGTTTCTGGTTGCGGTGCGCGTTCGCCCAGACGGGCGGCAGAAATGAATCATTGGTAATCCCATACTTTGCCAGTTCGGCGGGATCAAATGGATCAATCAGGCCTCCAGCGGCAAACGTTGCCAGACGCGACATATGAATAATACCAACGTCAGGAGCGCGTCCGCCCGCTGCCGCCATTGCCAGCTTGGTATAATACGGGCCTCCCCATTGCAGGGTCACAGCTTCAAGCTGTACTTCCGGATGCTGCTGCTTGAATACATTCTGCATCTGGACCATACGCTCTCCATCTCCTCCACCAAACAGGTTCCAGAACGTGATTGCAGCCGTACCTCCTCCCGAAAGGCCACACGAACTGAGCAGCGGCACCAGAAGACCACTCCCAAGCCCAAGCGCTGCGGTCTGACCCAAAAAACGACGACGCGTGAACAGGCGACGTTCATCACGCTTCATGTGGACATACTGCTGTCCTGAATTCATACTGACCCTCCCTCATCTCGTAATAGATCCGCCCATAGAATCGCTATTACTGATGAACTTGAAGCCTCCTCACAAAAAACGAGGAGAAGCCAGGAAAAGGAGCCGGGAAACATGCACGAAAAGCGAAGCAGAGGGGGCACCTTTGTGATCTCGCCTCCATGCAGCATCTCGACATTGAGTATTTTTACAACGTTGTAAAAAGAATTCCAACGTTGTAAGCGATTGTAGCATAACCATTTTCTCTTTGTCAATTCACAAAGGCGCAAATTCTCCATGAAGCAGCCCGAGATAGTCGAAAGCTGCATCCATGCAAGATTGACAAAGCTCTTCTCACGATGTTATAGTTTCCGTTGCAAACCTGGGAAGAAAAATAGAGGGATAAAAAGCGTGCCTACTACATTGAAAGACGTTGCTTTACGTGCAGGAGTCTCTATTAAAACCGTCTCAAACGTTATTCATGGCAACATTCATGTAAAAGAGGAAAAGCGGCAGCGAGTCTTACAGGCACTGAAAGAACTGAACTATCAGCCAAACCTTCCGGCACGTTATCTACGCAAAGGACGTGTAGGGATTCTCTCACTGGTCATTCCCGAGTTACGCAACCCCTACTTTGCAGAAATCGCTGAAGCGGTTATTGACGCCGCCGCCGAGCAATCATATCGTGTCATGCTTGATTTTACCAGCGGCACCTATGAGCATGAGCGTCAGGCCATCGAAAAGCTGCATTCAAACCTGATAGATGGTATTATTCTCAACTCGCTGATGTTGAAAGCCGAGGATCTGCATATCCAGGGCAACGAGAAACTCCCTATCGTCCTGCTCGGTGAACACTCGCTCGATATGGAATATGACCATGTCACCTTTGATAACGTGGCAGCAGCCTATGCAGCAACCACCCATCTGCTCCAACTCGGGAGACGGCAGATTGCTGTCATCGGCTTCTCGCGACAGATGCAACGTGAGACAACTCTATTACGCTTTCGAGGCTACGCCCAGGCGCTTGCTGATGCTGGACTCTCCCTGCAAGAATCGCTACTTGTGTATACGCCCACAGCCTACGATCGAGAGAGTGGGGCGCAGGCTGTACACACGCTGCTTGAGCGCCAACAGCCTTTTGACGCCCTCTTCTGTTTTAACGATCTGATGGCCTTTGGTGCAATGCGAGCGCTCTATGAGCGGGGTCTTCATGTTCCAGAAGATATTGCGGTCGTTGGCTTCGATAATCTGGAAGAGGCTCGCTTCTCTGTTCCGTCGCTCACCACAGTAGCACCCGATAAACGCCAGATAGGAACCACCGCCGTGACGCGGCTGCTTCAGTGCATTAATGGCCCGGAGACACACGTTCCTGGAACGGTCACGGTCCCCTTCCGCCTGACTATGCGCGAGAGTACCGGATTCACCCCTCAATGAACTGCTGCAATACTCGTACGCGTGCGACGCGACTACGCCTGCACGCCGAGTATCTCTCTCAGTTGCGCTAAAACGGTGGCCTCTTGCTCATCGATCCGCTTTGCACCAATGCCCAGAAAGCCGCCGCCCTTTGAGACACCTGCAATCCGTTCCGCGCTCTGATACAGCCACTGCTTGTATGCCTCGACCTCTTCAGGTGTGGCCTTGCTTTCGAGAAGCGTTAACGCAGCCCGACACCGCTCAAACGTAAGCAGGATAAGCTGTTCCTTCTCACTGATCGTCTCTTTACGGGTCTCTTTCACCTGCACCTCACCCCCTGTGAAGAGCTCCTGAATAAGCGGGACAGCAGCAAACTTCTGTGCGGTTTCCCGCACTTTGGAATACAACGAGAGCGCCTCTCTGGTCTTCCCGATGGCCCCACTTTTCGAGACAGCAACCAGTGTCGCACCGATCATATACGGCAAAGACGCCAGTATATTCCATTCTTCCGTGGTATAGTCTGCCTTTGTTGACATAGAGCCTTTCCCTTTCGCTCGTTTCCCTTCCTCTTACAGGTTAGAAAGAAGCACTATTTCTTGCATAGCCTCTTCCAATCACTCAAAAAAGTATGAGGATCTTCTCCCTATTTTAACACATTAAACTCATCTTTATCAATACTTTTCCTCTCATACCAGCATTTCCTATATCACTCTATGGAACCAGTGATTACATGTTCTTCTTCTCTCCCCTTCTTACACCAGCCCAGGCTGTTGAGCAAGGAGAATCAAATGAGCTCTATCGCGGGCACCAAGTTTGGAAAACTGGCGCAATTGTTCCTGCACCTCCTGCAACCGAACGGCCAGAAAATAATGCGCTCGCTGCACTCCACCACTCCAGATCAAGAGCGATGCAAGCAGTAGTGTTTCACTCATATTCGCCAGATCCGACCACTGGAATGCAGCCTGCATATGAGCGCCACCATTCCCGAGCAGCAGCGCTACCAGCCCGATCAGCGCAAATGGTGCAGCCCAACGAGCCGGAAAGCGATAGAACAGGAGACTGCACAGGGCATAGAAGCCATAATCACCCCGGCTCCACCACCTTGAGCACAATACGACAGAGCAGGCAGGCACCATACATCAAGAAGACCGCGGGAAAGCGCGTCATAGACCACGAGATGACCTGCAGACCAATACCAAGCAAAAAGAAAAACTCCACTCGCACCAGCGCCCACCACAGTGCCGACCACGTAGTACAGCCTCACATCGCTCTGCGCAATAATACCCTGCTTACACGCCATTGTTCTGGCACCACTCAGTCAGGGAACACGGAGTGCCAACGGGAAAGCCTGCTGGTGAGGTTCCACACCTCTAAAACTACAGAGGTTGCACCCGCTCATAGCTCTTTCCGGGCCACAAGGAGAGAGCAAGGGAAACAAGGGTATGCTCCCCTGCTCATCTCAGCCTATTCCTCGACAAGCTTGTTTTGCCACAAAGCCTGCATCTCATCAGAGCATTTCAGCAAAGAGTCGAGTGTTCCCTGCGCTGCAAGCCTGCCGTCCTTCAACACAATGATGTGATCGGCCTGCCGCAACACTGCCCGCCGATGTGAGACGACAAGATAGGTCCGCTCCCGGCTGGCAAAGAGCCGCTGCCAGAGCTTGCTTTCCGTCTCCACATCCAGCGCACTGGAAAGATCGTCCAGCACGAGCAATTCCGCCGGGCGAGCAAACATCCGGGCAGTAGCGGTACGTTGCGCCTGCCCGCCCGAAAGCTTCATACCGCGAGTACCTATCTCTGTCCGGACACCTTCAGGAAAGCCCATCACATCTTGATCCAGAACGGCCTGATAGAGCGCACGCTGAATACTGGCCTGATCCTCGGACCGACCGAGCAGAATATTCGCCTGCAACGTATCGCTGAAGAGGTGAGCAATCTGCGGCGTGTAGGCGGATCGCGGCGGCACAAAAAAGGTCGCAGCATCGGTGACAGGTGTCTCATTCCACCAGATCTCACCCCGTTCCTTCGGCAACAGGCCTAACAGCGTGCGTACCAGCGTTGTCTTACCCGAGCCGACGCGTCCCACCACTGCCGTCAGCGTTCCTCGTCGAAGTTCGAGAGAAACGCCCTCAATCCCACCACCACCTGGATAATGGTATGTCAGGTCGGTAGCCCTGAGACGCTCTAATGGCTCTGGTAGCGCTTCTATAGCCTCTTCACCTGAAGAGACACTTTGCAGCTCCAGGGAATGCCGTTCAACCAGTTGGTACGCCTTCTCTTTTCCCTGCATCAGCGAGAGCAGCCGCCCAAAGGAAACCCGGGCCCTGGCATAGCTCCCCAGAATCGCCCCCACACCGGCAATAGTCCCCGACAGCGATTCGATATAGTAGATAAACAGGGCAATATCACCAATGCTCAGACGTGCCGAATGCGCCTGAAGAGCCGCAAGAAACAAGATAAGGCCAGTTCCAAGCCCCACCGTGTTACCGGACAAAGCATTGAGCATCTCTGTTTGCAGGCGCTCACGCAACATCTGCGCTAACCGATGCTGGCTTAATTGGCGGAAGTACGCCATAACTCGATGCTCGGCCCCGGCAACCTGGATCGCCTGCGCTGCACCCAAAATCTCCCCGATCATGCCTGTCACCTGCCCGGTCGCGTCTCTGCTCGCCTCGCGGTACTTCTCTACCCGCTTCATCCACATCTGTGTGATCACAACCACAAGCGTCAGGGGCACAAGTGACAACAGTGTCAGCAAAGGATCAATACGCAAGAGAATGACGATAGAGACAATCGCAAAAAGCCAATCGCCAAGCAAGCTGATACCCGGCGTGTCGGCGATGATCTCTGTATCATCACGTAACGTATTGAGTGCTTCACCCGAGGAGACCGTGAGCGCTCTGGCTCCAGGCAGCCGGAACATATGCGCGATCACGTTGCGGCACAGCAACCCGCGCACTGGATAATGGACCTTCAAGGTGTTGTCAAAGCCGACAAACTGCACAATCATCTGTACCAGAATAAGCGCGAAGAGAGCCAGCAGCAACAGCAGCAGAGCGGAATCAACGTGAGGCCTCTGTGAGACCGTATCGAAAAGGCGCTGAAGCAAGAGGCCAAAGGCCACCGTTGCCCCCCGACTGAGCAAGGAGCCAATCAGTGCCCGCATCTCGTAGAAAAAGCGATAGCGAATCAGTGCCCCGCGTAGTCTATATACTTTATAACCCTTCATGCAACTATTGCTCCATCAGCAGTCCGTAACAGGTGCGAGAAACGAGAATTCGGGTCGTTTGCCAGATCCTCACGTCGTCCCGCCTCCACAACTGTTCCATGCTCAAGCACGAGAATATCGTCAACATGCTGAAGTGTCTCTAACCGATGCGCGATGATGATGCCGCTCCGCCCGGTAAAGAGTCTCTCCATGCCTCGCTCTAACAGCTTCTCCGTGAGCGGGTCCAGTCGGGACGAGGCCTCATCAAGTACAACAAGATCAGGGTTGGTAAGAAAGACGCGGGCAAACGCCAGCAGTTGCGCTTCGCCAGCCGAAAGGCCCTCTCCTCCTGCACCTAGCATGGTATCCAGCCCCTGCGGGAGCGCCTGATACCACGGCAACAGGCCGATCTCTTCCAGCACCTGCAAAACACGCTCATCCGAAACCTCTCGATCGAAGAAGGTCAGATTATCGCGCACCGTCGCCCTAAAAAGATCGACATCCTGCGTTATCAGCCCGATACGCCGCCGCAGGTCCTGTAACTTCATCTCGGTATGCGCAACCCCGTTTAGCCGAATGACACCAGAATGAGGGTCATACATACGAAACAGCAGGCGTGTCATGGTTGTTTTGCCCCCTCCACTCTGCCCGACAATGCCCAGAAGCCGCCCCGCAGGCAGGTGAAACGAGATATGCTGAAGCACCGGTTCAGCATCGTCATAGCCAAAAGAGACATCCTCAAACGTCACCGCAAGCGGCCCCGCTGCTGGCTGCATCCCTTTCCCATCTTTCATCGAAGAGCGCGTGCCCAGAAGCGCCTCAATCCGCCGAATACAGGATGTAGACTGATTGAGATCCTGTAACTGCCACTGAATCTTGTCCAACGGCTGCATCAGCAGGGAGCTATACACGAAGATCAGGTAGACCGTGCCCGCAGAGGCTAACCCGATACTCCAGAGGTATGCGCCCAGAACCAGCCCGAGGACGCGTCCCAGAGCAAAGAGCGCCTGAGAGATAATCCAGGGGGTCGCTCCCGACCAACCCGCATGACAGGTTGTGGTATACCAGCGCGAGAAGCGCTGAAAGAAGTGCCGCCAGACATAGCCCATTCCGCCGTTCGCGCGCACATCCTCCGTTGCCGAGAGACATTCACCCAGGAAACCAAAGAAGTTCGAACTGGCTTCACGCGCCACAACCCAACGCTCTACCGAAGGGCGGCGCATCCAGGTGAGCACCCCTACAACAATCAGACAGTAAAGCCCCATGCAGACGCCTAAGCGCCAGTCAATCCAGCTCAGCACAACCAGCATCCCCACCAGGAGAACAAGATGAAAAAGCATATGCACGATAAGCTCTGAGAAGAAGTTCGAGAGGTCATTGACGTCCCCGTCAATACGCTCGATCAACTCACCATGAGTATGGCTCTTGTGGAAGGCTCGATCAAGGCTCAACACATGGGTGAGGAGGTCAGCACGCAAGTCATTGGTCGCTTTCCAGGCCACTTGCTCGCACAGATATGCGGAGGCAACCGAGGCCCCCTGATTCAGAAATGAGACGAGCAAATACAAAAGCGCCAACCAGAGCAGCGATTGCGACAGTCCCTGCTCGCGTGTTGTATCGATAAAGATCCCGAGCACTTTCGGGTTAGCCAATTGTAAACCAATGCTGACAAGCAGTAGTACCGACATAAGTATTACGCTTCCCAGTTGCGGCCTGAGATAGCGCGCCAGCAAGGCAAAGTAGCGGGTAAACGGTTGCTTGCTCACTCTCACCATCCTTTCCGGTACCAGATCCGGAAGGGAGAGAAGCAAAGAGGCTCACAAGGCATCTTTCTTTCTCCTTGTCTGTGTAGCTGTTTTCCAATACCCAGGCGACAAACCAAACGCATAAACCACACCATACCGGGGGGCATGCATAGGCAACAGAGACAAAGAGAAAGTTGTTGCTGAGTCTGCGAAGAGAGAAAAAGTGGAGAGGAAAGAGCGTCTCACACTCATGTCTCACCAACACTATACATGCACTCGAAGCAAGAAATGGTTTTCTCCTGCTGGCGCCATTCCAAACAAAAGGGAAACAGCCAGCGCTTGAGAGAAAAATGATGCTTGCTTCTCACCAGAATGGTGGTCAGAGCATGTATTAGTACTGGTCAGGCATACGTGCTTTTCGACTCCTTGAAGATTTATCTATCGGGACAAGCATAAAGCATGTTTGCTCTTTTGTCAAGTGTTTCTCGTGTGCAGCACCTTGAAAGCAGAGTCACACGGACACCTCACAGGAAGCAGGCAGCGAACAGTGTAGCCACAGGGCAATAGAAGCCGCATTTCGAGAAAGCGAGAGGGCCAGCCTTATGTGCTTGCGCCCATAAAATAGTTACCCCTCTCAGGGAATATAGTATACATGAAATTACCTCAACATGATGTATTGCTATCCAGAAAAGGATAAAATCCTGAGAGAGGGAAAGCTTTTCAAGCAGACCTGCTTGTCATGTGCCATCGGGGTAAAACATGGGCAAATGAGGAGAAGAAGGACACACCCGCTTTTATCGTCGTTCAGAATGCATGTCACGATGCAAGCGGGTGACATCCAGGCGAAAGTAGAGGTCACATGCTTTCGTTCGCGAATTCGGCTTGCAGAGGCGCTATCACTTCCCTGACAAGTAGTTGGATACAGTCGCGCTGAAGAGGTGGGCGCAGCTCAAGAACCAGATGCGTCGCTCCAATGGCAATGTACTCACGCAGCTCATCGCGCGTCTCAGCCGGGTTCTCCTGATTCAGCACCAGTTGCACCGAGCGTTCCACTGTACGCGGATCACGCCCGATCGCTATACAGTGCTCATCAAGTACCTGGCTCCGATGGCGGTAGAGCTCTACAGAATCCCCGGGAGAGTTCCAGATGTCCGCCTGCTCAGCCACAACACGCAACATCAGTTTCTCTCCACGGCCACCAAGCAATAGCGGCGGCGCAGGCTGCTGAAGCGGCTTCGGCTCACAACGCGCCTGGTGCAACTGGTAATATTTCCCCTCGAAATCCACAACCGGCTCTTTCCAGAGACGCCGTATCATCACACAGGCTTCTTGCAGACGACGAATCCGTTCACCGGGAGGATAGAGCGGGATACCATACGCATGATGCTCTCGTTCATACCAGCCCGCTCCTAACCCCACATCAAGCCGCCCACCAGAAATAATATCAACAGTAGCCGCCATATTCGCCAATACCGCGGGATGGCGGTATGTGTTCCCCGTTACCAGTAAACCCAGACGCAAGCGCCTTGTTTGCGCTGCCAGGGCTGCAAGGAGCGTCCAGCCCTCAAGACAGGGTCCCTCGGGATGAGCACCAAGCGGCATAAAATGATCAAAAATCCATGCATGCTCTATCGCAGGCGCTGCATCCGCCTGCTGCCAGAGTGCCAGAATCTCAGGATAGGAAAGATGTTGTTGAGCCGTCTTTATACCAAAACGAAGCGACATATATACTTCCATTCTCCTCTTCATCGTACTATCCCTACAATATCAGGAGGCACATAGAGTCAACAACGCCCGCATGGCCAGATCTCCACCCTGTTCTTTTGGACAGCACGAGGCAAGCAGCGTTTCTCTTTGTGTAAAGCCGTCCAACGACCATACGCATTGCTCAGTGATTACTGACAGACAAAACGACAAGGCCAGGAGCCATACGCGTGGCAACCCGGCCTTGTCCCCTACCTCGCTTCTTTTGCCCTTTCAAGCAGTTCGTCAATCTGACGCATTTGATCTTCTGGTAACGGCCCATAATGCAGCGCAGCCACATTCTCTTCTACCTGCTCGACAGTCTTGAAACCAGGAATTGGAATCGTAATCGAGCTTCTCGCCCAGATCCAGGCCAGCGCACCCTGTACAAGCGTCCGACCATCTGCGGTTAGCACTTCTCGCAAGGCATCAACCAGTGCAGCCCATCGATGAATCTGATCTGCTTGAAAGTATGCGCACCACGAGGGAGCCCGCCGCCGAAAATCGTCTTCTGCTAAACCGGCATTGCTCCGATACTTGCCGGTCAGCATCCCCATAGCAAGCGGAGAGCGACAGAGAGCCGCTAACCCCTGTGCCTCACAGAACGCCAATACCTCATCATTCCCATCGAAGACATTGCGCTGCTGCTGAATCACCGTACAATGAGGTCCCTGTGCGAAAAGCGCCGCCAGTTCAGGATCATCGGTACTGGCTCCGTAAAAGCGAATCTTACCCGCGTGTACCAACTCCTCAAGCGTCGTGATGACCTCTTCCCCCTCGGCACGCGAGGAGATCCCACAATGCAACTGATAGAGGTCAATATAGTCAGTTCCGAGTCGGCGCAAACTCGCCTCACAGGCCGAGCGAATATACTCGGAGCTGACATTGCTTCCCGTCGCCTGCCGGGTTGCCTCATCAAAGAGAAAGCCAAACTTGGTCGCTATGATAACCTCGTGTCGCCGGGACGCGACCGCTCGACCCAGAACGCGTTCACTATGCCCACAACCATAGACATCGGCAGTATCAAATAACGTGACACCCAGGTCCAGGCTCCGCTGAATCGCGCGTATCGATTCTTCATCGTCCACGGCGCCCCACCCATCCGGCTGACCATCAAGAGTGAATTTGCCGCCAATAGCCCAACATCCCAGGCCGATCGCGCTGACCTCTAACCCACTTCGCCCCAATGTACGCTTCATGACCGTATTCATTCCCTGTTCCTCTCCTTTCTTATTGAGCAAGAGCTTCTCAGATCTGCATGTATGATAGTACACATGCGAATTTCCCACATCCACTCAAAGCAGGATTTTCTGAAAAACCATCACGCCCCAGAGCAAGACGCTTCACCTGGCTTCAGGAGAGGAACCACAAAGATGAACAGCCTTTTCGCAGCAGTTGTACCAAACATACCCAACGGGAGCAGCTTTTGCTCGTCTCATCACACAACCCGATTGCTACCCGGTTCGAGCAGGATCTTATTATTATGCATCATCACAGCGAAGAGTACAGAGACGTTACACGTTCAGCCCTCCAGGTGCTTCACTGGCAGAGAAAAAATGACTATAGCCGCTTTTTTGCCCTTCACCTGCTTAATGATCTGCTCGAAACTGGATCGAATACATCCGCACTTCCTCCGCGAAATCGTGCTGAATCTGTTGAAGAATGTCCTTGAGCTGATACCCTCTTGCCAGGCTCCCCTGCGAGATACGAAGCGGCGCGCCCGTTTTTTCCAGCATCCGCCGCATGCGCCACGCCTTCAGCCCGCCAATGCGGGAAAGATAAAGCTGCACATACCGCATCTGAATGGCAAGATGCGGCCCAAATACTCCCGATTGAAGCGAGAGACATTCAATATAGGACCAGGGAACAACCGTGCGCCGAAAAAACGGTGGGCTGGCAAGCGTGATCCCTTCCTCGTTGATCTTTAGCACCGGAAAACGGTAATACGCAAAGAGAAACCAGCCATTTATCAGCAAAACGACAGCGATAAAAAGACCAGACGAGAAATAGGTAAAGAAATATATTTTTCTGGTTGTATCCTCAATGGCAACTGCCGAGAGCGTCTCTAACGGATAAAGCTGAAACAGGATAAAGGAGACCAGATTCATCAGCAGGGCCGCGATCATGATACCCCCGAGCAGAATAAGGCCATTCCAGATCCGCAACAGCCTGCCATTGAGCCTCACGCGAATTTCCCGCGCAGGCAAAGTGTATGGAGAGCGTGGTTCGTGCAAGCGAGAGTCCATAATAAGCAATATTTCCTTTTCTATTCTCTGAAGCGGTCAGTCTTCCGGGCGCTCAAGCCCTGTCCGTACCTGGATCGAGTACATTCGGAGCTCTTCTGCATAGTGATCCTGTATATCGCGCACAATATTGGGCAGAGGATGCCGCAAGTCAAGTAACTCCTGAGAGATAACGAGCGGTGCCCCTGTTTTCGCCAGCATACGACGCATTCGCCACGCCTTCGGTCCGTTGAAACGAGACAAATAGACTTCCGCGTCCCGGGGATAGATCGCAAGATATACTCCGCCTCGCTCTAGCTGAAGCTCCAGACGCTCTATTTCTGTCCAGGCAATGAACATTCGCAGGAACAGGGGAGACCAGGCAAGCGTGATCCCCTCAGGCGTCACCTGAAGAACAGGGATACGAAAATAGGCATAGACAAGCCAGCCCATACCCAGAAACAAAACCCCGCTATAAAGAACCGGCGATAGCAAGGAGAGCCGATCCACCCACGCCGCCTCAAGCTGGAACATCCGGAGAAGAATGGAGATCAGCCGGACACCGCCATATATGAGAAGGGAGCCACCACATGCAACCAGCATTCCCCATAGTTGCAAGGTCATCTTTCTGAGCTTCCAGCGACACTCGCGATGAAGCGCCTGAAACGGATCTGCTGCCCGCCCATAGTGAGAGAAAGGGTTCATCGTATCTCCTGCAATACGTTATCGCGAGTAGTATATCTCTTTTTATCGATACCTCTCTATGAGATAGCTCACAAGCACTCCCTGCAACGCCTGTGACACCTTCCGCTTTCTCATAGCGTGTCTTCTACAAACATGCCGGTTGAAAACAAAGGAGAGGGAAAGCATGGAACAGGAAGAGCGCTATAAACAGCATGAAGATACACTTGTGAACAGTCTGCGTTTTCTGCAAAAGAAGCATCCCGGCGTTCGTATCGAGGTCAACAACGAGGTTCTACGCCCGCACCATATCCAGCTTCAGGACAGCACCATCCCGGAGCTTCAGACGCAATTACAGCGGAACGCGCCATCACTTCTTGAGCGCACTGTCCATACGCTGGAAAGCGAGCACTCGGGCGAGATCTTTGTATTAGATGTTGCCGAGGATGAGCATGTTTTCAGCTATCACTTTTAGAGAGGTACTGCCTGCATTGTCCACAAGCAGTACCCCGCGCTTTCTCAGGCAACGCGCACAATCCAGTTGCTATTATTGGCTACACGCTGGAAGGTAAGCGTTGAACACCAATAATCGCTCGGGTTGGGGCTGGTTGAGGGGCTCCAATAGGAGTTCGATGCATCGGCCAGCTTCCAGGTACCACCCGAGCGAAGCTGGAAATTGCTGCTCTCAAACACGGTATTCTTCGCCTCGGTACAGTACCAGGCCTGCCCGGTCTGCGGGTTCCGTGTCGCATAGATCTCGAAGATATTCCAGCCATAGCTTAACTGTGCCTTGTCTGTACCAGAGCTCGTGTAGAAGGTGTCCCAGGTTCGGTTCTGATAGTTATACAGATACGCGGTCCAGGAATTCCCGCCACTCGCATTCTTCACGATCTGGACGGTATAGGCAGAGCGCCCATTCACAACCGTCGTGTAGAGCCGCAGGAAGTTCTGATCCATCATGACCTCTTTTTGTGGACCACTCCCTGAGCCAGCCGAGCCGCCACACCAATCCCAGGCCCATATCAAATCACCGACCGCCCGAGAATAAACCGTCGTGACTTCCATGCAAGCATTGTACGGCTTCATCGTAGGCGTATAGGTGTAGTCGCTGGTGCTGCCCCGCACCACGTAGGACGGATCAACGCTCTGAGTTGCCATCATACCATCATGCGTCCCCTGATTGGCGAACACGCCCCAGAACTGATGCAGCGTCTGTTGCACCAGGCTCCCGGATGCCTGTTTCCGGGAATTCCTGAAATCCTGAAGGCGCTGTTGCTGCTGCTTCTGTATTTTGGTAACCATCGCCGCACGACCCGAGTCGCGTAACAGGGTAGGGGTCACATCATGTGCGCCAATGACCACACCACCACGCGGCGCATTGGGATCGGGAGAAGACATCGCATGCGTGGCCTGAGCGAACTGTCCACTCAAGGCAAACGTGAGGCAGAAAGCAAGGAAGAGGCCAATACACGCGCGTTGCACCCTTCTCTTCATAGCGAGACTCCTTTCTCTTCTGCTTCCCTGACATCCTTTTCAGGGAAAACAATCAGCATAGAAAATGGGTAACGCAAGCAAAAAGTGGCAAGAGGCTAGAGAATTTATGGCACCATATACAATAAGAATACACTATTCTGCACGTTCCGTAAAGAGGGACATTCCACTCAGATGAAACACCCGTTTCTCTGTTTTTCGCCTCGTACAAGTATCTTTTTCTTTTCTTTCCGTATACTATTCACTGTTGAACGGCCCCAAAAATGCAAGGAGGCATTACAATGATTACACTTCGTCCATCCCAGCCTGACGACTCTCCAGCGCTCCTCACCCTGTTTCAGGCTCAAGAGCAGCGGCAACATCAGCAAGATCAGCGACTCGCGCTTCATACGCCACAACAAATTCGCGCATTCCTTGAACAGGAGCCCGGCTTTGTTGCCCTCAACTCAGCAGGCCAGATTCGAGGATACGTGCAACCCGCTATCTGGGAAGTCGCTCCCGACAGCATCTTGCAGGCTTTCCTCACCCCTCAAAATGGAACAGTGCGCCTCGTGCTTCCGCATCTCGAGGAGGACGATGCGCTTGAGGTGCTTCAACGTTGTCTGGAACAGGCCGAACAATACTGGCAAGCACACCATACGACTGGTGATCTGGTACGCTGGCCCTCTACCGACCCCTGGATCTTTCCCGCGCTTACGCCATTCGGCTTTCAGCTTGATAGTATCTGTGCTATGCACAATCCCACAACAGTTACCGCAGCGCCGAAACCGGCAACTGTGCGCATCAGGAAGGCCCGGCCTACCGATGAAAAACTACTCCTGCAACTGCTTGAAGAAGAGCTACGCTATCACGAGGCATACACACCCTTCGTCCGTTACTGTGAGGCGGCCCATATCTCCTTTCAACGTGCCCTGCGTCGTCTCTGGGCAGGAGAGCCAGATGCACCGATCGTTTTTGTTGCCGAAACGCAAGATACAATCATCGGTATGGCAGAAAATAGCCTGCTTCCCCTCACAGCAGAGGACACCCCGGGCTTTGTCCCGGCTGGCATCCACTGGAGCATTGATAATATCTGCGTGCTTTCTTCCTGGCGTGGTAGAGGCATAGGCCGTCAACTGCTCACAGCGGTTTTTGAGAAGTATCAGCATGTGTCGCCGCTACACAGCATGCTCCTCTGGTATAATCCCGACAACCCGCAGGCTGCTCATTTTTGGCAGGCGACTGGCTTCCGCCCCCTCTGGACAACCTATCAGCGAATACACAAATAAAGGACGGAAGTTGACCGTTATTCATGTTACACTGCAGGAGAACACGACGAAAAGCCAGTTAATCAGAAGGAGCATCCAGGATATGGAACAGGATAACGATCTGCTTTTACGCATACGCTGGTGGAGCTACCAGCGACAGCGGCTCGGGCAAGCAGCGGCAAGCATGGAAGAGGTCTTACAGGATGTGGTCGGCGTCTATAGCTCTCATCCAAGCGCGCCGCTCTCCCTCCTTGCGCGCACCGCAGCTTTCTCTCCTGAAGCGTTTCGAGCGCTTGATCTGGAGAAAAAGGCGGTTCGTATTCCTGCAATGCGTCGCGCGATCTATCTGCTTCTGGCGGAGGACGCGGCTTTTGTATTTGCTGCTACACGCGAGAACAATGAACGACTGATGAAACACCTTGACTATGCGGCTCGCTATAGCAAACATGAACATCTATCCCGAGAAACCTATCCACAGCTCAAGGCAGCGCTGCTGGCTGCGGCACAAGAGCCATTGACCCCGAAACAACTCGGGCAGGCGCTCAATCAAGCCAAAGGAACTGCCATGATGGCTCATTTTCTGGGCTATGAGGGAGCCACGCTCAGAATCGGAGCTCATAGCCTGCGCTCGAATAGCCTGCGTTACGTCAGCACTGAGGCATGGGGCATCGAGCTTCAGTGCGAGCTTTCTCCTGAGGAGGCGCGACGACAGCTCGCCTATCGCTACTTCCGTGCTTTTGGTCCGGCCAGCGTCAGAGATTTTCGGTGGTGGGCGGGCATTCCCGCCGATGCGGCAGCAGCAGCCGTCGCACAACTTGAGACTGTGACGCTTCCGAACGGCCTTCTGCTCCTTGCGGAAGACCTTGCCGCCTTTGAACAGGTTGCACCGCTACCTGCCGACGCAATCGACATTTTGCCCATCTGGGATAGCTACACAATGGGTTATGCTCCCAGCGGGCATGCACGACAGATCGAGCCAGCAATGCAGGCGCACGTCTATAACAACCCGGCAAGAGACGGCGGTGACGGCATCGGCTCCGTTCTGCTAGCCGGAAAGATGGTTGCCTCATGGAGCAGCACGTTCACGGGCAATCATTTCAACGTCACCCTTGATCTGTTCGATACCACTGCGGAGGCACATATGTCCACCATACAGGCACGCTTCGAGGAGATCGCAACGGCACTCGGCGGCACAACCTGTACCATCACCCCGCATGATCCCTCGGCACTGCCATTAGCGGTCGCGAAAAACCGCATGCATTCCGCAGCGTCTCGCAAGCAGCAGTAGCCAATAAACAATGGTCGAAGGCCATCCCTTATTCACCCCCTCATGCTCATGGCAGGGGGTATCGATCAGGGTCGGGCCGCTTGCTCCTTTACCGCGAACCAGCTTCGACACGCCCTGAATCATCTCAGGTTCATCTTCGCCCGGATAGCTGCTTCATTTCCTATCCGGGCTCACCCCCACTGTTGGGGAACAGCCACACCTCAGCAGCAGTACGCCGATCTCGTTTCCCAACAGGCCAAAGCCGCTCATACAGACAATCATCTCTCCAGACGATGCCCGCCCCCTCCCTCCCGCTGTACTCTGTCATCAGGAAGATTGAGTAGAAAGGATAACATCCTATGAGCAATGGAAATGAAGCTATCATTGCGGAATTTCGAGCGAATGGAGGCAAGGTCGGCGGCCCATTTGAAGGCGCTCCGATGCTTCTGCTGACCACGACCGGAGCAAAGAGCGGTCGGACCCATACTACCCCCCTGATTTATCTGGCCGATGGCAACCGCCTGCTTGTCTTTGCAACCAATGCCGGAGCACCAATCCATCCAGCCTGGTTCCATAATCTGCAAGCAAGTCCTGATGTCATCGTCGAAGTGGGTACTGACACCTTCCCGGCCATAGCCACTAGAATTACCGGTGAGGAACGGGATCGCCTGTACGCCAGACAGGCCGCGATCTTCCCGGCTTTCGCTGATTATGAAACCAGAACATCCCGTCTGATCCCGGTTGTCGCCTTACAGCGTAAACAGGGATAGAAACGGATGCACATATCAGGATTAACCAGAATGGCCCGCCGTACGTGGCGGGCCTCTCCTTTGCTCTCATCACTTTTTGCGCTTCGGTAACGGTATCATCTGAGCATTCTGTAAATGACAGATAAAGCTAAACAAAACACCTCAGTACAGCACAGGAAGGATATAATAAAGCCTCCAACTGGAGAGATTGCCATGATATCTTAAAAGGAAGGTCACGAAAAGCATGACGATCCCAAGCAGAAAACCGAGGATGATGATAGACAGAGAGAAGCGGTCAGGCTTTTTTCCAAACTTTCGCAAGCGCTATAATTTCTCTATCTGGCCGATCGGTATCGAAATGAACAGTGACGTTATCAACACGTCAAGTTGAAAAAAGATCTCTAACATATATTTTCCTAATTTGCTCCTTCTACAGCTTAATGATATATTTTATCTACTTTCTCCCTGCACTTCTTTCCCGAACCATATTCTGCTATACAGAGCATACAATCATCCAAAAAACAGGAAAATATCGATATAGCGCGCATAATACTTAAAAAAACAGGAAACGAGCAATCAGCATGAAGACAGAAGCAGCAGAAATTCGTACGCACGGAAACAGTTGTATCTATACCCTCTCCTGTTATTGCTATAGAATACATATACTTCGCACGATATGCTGTATACAACCGTTTCACCTGATACAATGGAAGCAGCCCAACTGGACAAAGCAACAAAAAAAAGGAACCGGTACGATCGTACCGGTTCCGATAGCAGCACCTCTGATTTATGGAGCATAAGAAGTATCCAGGCCGTGCGCCAGCAGTTCAAGCCCCGCCGATATCATCTCTGCCAGCGCCGCATGAATCTCATCAGCAGACTGGCCGCTCTCGCATCGGGCATCGTATTCGGTGAAAAGCTTCCCGTAAAGAGCCAGTATCAGATGAGCGACAAGGTGAGGCACAATCTCGGGTGCATGCATCTCTTCGGCCAGCACGCGCTCAACCTCTCTCTCGCCCATCTGCATCATGCGCAGGCTATACGCTTGCAGGGATGGGGTGCTCTGTATCATTTGAATGACTTGCCGCCGCTCTGTGCCCTCCTCAACAGGCATAGCCCGAAGCCGTTCCAGGCTGAAACGAAGATCCTCACGCAAAAAGGCCAGCAGCGTTTGTCCCTGCTGGCGCTGCTGAATGCGCTTCGCTAATTCCGTCTCCATTGGCCGATGAAGCCCGAAAAAGAGCTCTTCCTTCGTCGGGAAATAGTTATAGACCGTATTTGCCGAGACGTCGGCAATGTCCGCTACTTCGGTCACAGTCACCTGGTCAAAGCCCCGCTCAAGAAAGAGCCGAAGCGCCACAGAAGCTATGTGCTGCCGTGTCTGCTGCTTTTTTCGTTCGCGTCGTCCTGATGGCTGTCTCATAGGTGCAAGTATAGCCTCTTCTTCAAGAGACTGCAAGTCTGGGGGTTGACATTTTTTTAGCATGCTTTATAATTACATCAACTTAAAAATTTAAGTTACTGCAAAATTTGTATAACTCAAAAATATGGTAACTACAGAATGGAGATCTGTTTCATGGAACACGAGACTACATCCGTATTGATTGTCGGGGGAAGCCTGGTCGGGCTCTCCGCTGCTGTGTTTCTGACATCGAGGGGCATACCAACTGTGGTTGTTGAGCGGCATAGCGGTAGCTCGCTTCACCCTCGTGCGATTGGCTTCACTCCAAGAACAATAGAGCTGTTCCGGACGGTTGGCCTGGAAGCGCGTATCCCCCACGCTCCCCCGAGTGTCAGATTACGACGAGCCCGCATTGAGAGCCTTGCCGGAGCATGGTTCGAGGAAACTGATTGGACCCCTCAACGCAAGGAAACGCCTACAATTGTCTATTCCCCGTGCACAGGTGCGGCCATCGCTCAGGATAAACTCGAACCGATCCTGCGAGAACGGGCGTATGAGCTTGGCGCGGACATTCGCCTTTCGACAGAGCTTGTTCACTTTGAGCAGGACACGGGCGGTGTGACTGCGACCCTCTGCACACGCGATGGACACACCTCGACACTGCGTGCCGCGTACCTGATCGCCGCCGACGGCTCTCGAAGCTCGATCCGTGAGACGCTTGGCATCGGTCGAAAGGGACGAGGGCTCATCAGAATAATGCGAAGCGTGCTTTTTGAGGCTCCCCTTGATGCGTATCTTGCGCGGGGAGTATCGCAATTCGAGATTGAGCAGCCAGACATGGACGCCTTCCTTACCACCTACGGAGACGGGCGCTGGGTTCTGATGTTTTCCGATGACATCGAACGAGACGAGGATACCCTGCGCACCCTGATACAAAAAGCCATCGGTCGATCAGACCTCCCTATCAAGATCATCACAACCGGGCGATGGGAGCTCAGTGCTCTGATAGCCGATCGTTTCGCCTCGGGAAGGGTGTTTCTGGCTGGCGATGCCGCCCACACCTTGCCGCCAAGCCGGGGCGGATATGGCGCGAATACCGGGATCGAGGATGCCCATAATCTCGCCTGGAAACTGGCTTCGGTCCTCTCGGGGCAAGCCACGCCACGTTTGCTTGATACCTATGATGCAGAGCGCCGACCAATCGCCTGGCTTCGCCATCAGCAAATCTTCGCCCGCCCTGACTATCAGGAGGCCGCTACCCCGGCAGACGCAGCGACACCCATCCTGGATGATGCCGCAATGGAATTCGGGCAACTGTATCGATCAGCCGCAGTGCTTGGGGCAGGAGATGAGCTGCCACCCGCGCAACGGCCGGAGCAGTGGGCAGGGCAACCCGGCACCCGAGCACCACATATGTGGGTCTTCGTCGGGAATGAGAAGCACTCAACACTCGATCTATTCCAGCAGACCTGGGTACTGCTCTCAGAGGAAAAACGCTGGCACGCGGTCGCCACAGCCGTCGCCGAGAAACTGGGCATCGCATTGAAATTCATCCATATCGGGGAAGCTATACGGTCAGTAAACGGGGAAAGCTATCAGACAGCCCTGGGATTACAGCAGGGAGGCGCCTCGCTCATCCGCCCGGATGGCTACATCGCCTGGCGCTCTCTCGACTGGCCCGAGGATGCTCAGAGAACCTTGCGTGACGCGCTGCGAGCGGTTGCAGCAACGACGCGCTAGCCTGGTATCCGCAAAAAAGGATGGGAGTACCCGCAACGTGTCAGATACTCCCATATAAAGCAAGCACGTGATGGAACCGGGCGTATAGTTTTCGCTCGTGGACGGACCACCAGCGCCCGGTGCTTCCCGTCTGGCGAACAGAGCCGTCCGGGTGATAAAGGAGATCGTTATGAGAAGAGGTAAAAAAGGGCTGGCAAACAAAACCAGCCCACTAGCAGCAGCTTCATGAAAGAATACCTGCTTTCAGCGATACAGATACATACGATGCACAGAAGGTATGCATCCTCCTCACTGCCTTTTTTTGATAGCCAGCCAGGAGGATGCATACCTTCTGTATCGCAGCTACACGCTCAGATGGTGAAACGCTTCCGCATACGCCAGCCTGTGTTCTGCACCCGCAAGCATCGCTCTCCGCTTGACTCGTTCCCGCACACTTGACCCCTTCACCTGGCTGGCATGACATTGGAGCGCTGCTATTTTCTTCTCCAGGACCGGGCTGATATCAACCCAGTGGTTTGGTTTATCGGTCGGGAACAGATACACCTGCTGGATTTTGTGGGGTGTCACGCCTTCGGTGAGCTGCTCCGGGAAGTACAGCCGTCCTCGGGCGCTTGCCAGTGCATCCAACGCGCAGAAGCCAACCGCCCGATGATCGGGGTGGATCTCGCCACGCCGCCAGGGGTCAAGCGTAAAGAGCACATCAGGCTTCCAGCGCCGAATCACATGAGCGAGCTCACGCCGAAGCTGCATCGTTGGCTCGACCTCTCCATCAAAATAGCCATCTAAAAACGTCACAGTCTCTACACCAAGCACCTGCGCTGCCTCTCGCTGCTCGCGCTCCCTGATCCTCGCTACCTCTTCGGGAGTCAGATCACCATCATCATCACCTTTATCGCCACGCGTAACCAGCAGATAATGAACATGGCAGCCCTCCTCTACAAGTCGAGCGACTGTGCCAGCCGCCAGAAACTCCGCATCATCCGGATGTGCCAGCACAAAGAGAATCCGCTGTCCACCCGGCGGCAATAAAATAGAAGAAGCCATTTCTTTTCCTCTTTTCCAGTATAAATAGCGTTATAGAGCACACCTGATTGTCATAAGACTCTATCGATAGAGTGACGCGCCCCTATCCGGTTCGTGAATCTCTATCTTGCCTCTCTATTATGGCACAGGTTGACGCTTCCTTTTATCACTATCGAACAGATCACGTCAATTTAATAGAGGAGTTCTTTTCACCGGGATGAGGAAAGACGAAAGAGTGTATAATCATAGCGGTGATAGAGAATACCTGCTTCTACAGGTTTGTTTGGGTGTAAAGGGGTCGTATCCATTCTTCCGACGGTAGCTCCGGTGATAGAGGAAATATCCAATTTTTTCTTCTAATACAGCTTCTTGCCTATTGAAAAACAGCTCACATCAGATCATTAAGAAAACAGAAAAAGTAGAAAGAGTGATGCTATGCGACGATTGCTGTTCGCACTGGTCCTTGCTCTCCTGACGCCATGCACCTGAAATCAGTTCAGCATCTTGCATCTTTTTCCAGGTCCTTTCCTCTCATCTCCTCCAAAATAGGGATCAACAAACGCATATGAGAGCGCTCAGGGATTGCGCACTGTTGGATACCACTGTCAATCTGCAATCCCGTCATCCCTCTGGCATTTGAAACGACTCAAGCAATTATTTTAAACATATGTTTGAATTATACGTATGTATGATATACTTTGTCAAGACTCTATCTTGAAAGGATTGCACGAAACTCTATGGACACAAAAGAGCTCATCATTGAAGCAGCGAAACGCCTCTTTGCTCAACACGGCATTACCAGCACGTCCTTGCGCCAGATCACAGCCGCGGCGCGCGTAAATCTGGCCGCGGTCAACTACCACTTCGGGACAAAAGCTGCACTTGTTCATGTGGTCTTGAAGCGGCTACTGCTTCCACTGTCCGAGCAACGCCTTCAGAATTTTGCCAGCATTATGGCAAAAGACACGCCACCGACGCTTGAAGAGGTCCTCCACGCGTATTATTTCCCGTGGTTTGAGCGCTTCAACCAACAAACTGAAGCGGGACGACTCAATACCCAGCTCTTCAACAAGCTTATCTACGAGACGGATGAGGAGATCAGGAAGAGCGTCAGCGAGATCGTGGCCCCGGTAACGGAGAAGTATCTGTCGCTCTTTCAGCAGTTGTTCCCCGAGCTTCCAGAAGCTGAACTGATCTGGCGTTTCAAGGTAATGCACGGTGTTGTAACCACACACTATATCAGCGAGCTGGTGCCTCTCCGGGTGAGCGAGAACACCCCTTCTGAAGCCCAAAGTCTCGCCTGGGTTATGACCTATCTCACAGCAACATGGCAGGCCCCGGCAACACCTGTAGTCAGCGAGACACGCAGCACGCTGCGCGAAGAGCAAAAGAACAGGTAGGCTTCCCTTCATCCAGAAGAGGCATCTCTATCACGGCAGAGAGGCGAGAGCAAGCCACGGTATCGCTTCTCTGCCCCCTTTACAGGCCCGCCGACTGAGCTTCTCCCTTCTCATCAGAGGGAGCCACCTCCCTGAGATCATGACTCCCTTCATGTCCTATATCGATAAAACTTCATTTACATCTGTGCGTAAAAAAAATGAAGACCAAAACGAAGGGAGGAACCCCTATGACACGCAAACAGATAAGCACCCTGCTTCTGGCCGGGCTTGGAACCGCTGCCGTCGGAGCGGCGATCTTCGATCAAATGCGACGGCCAGCAGAACAGCGGACCTGGCACGGCTCGCTTGGGCCTATCCCGTACGATTTCCGTTGGCCAACGTCTGAACGGCTACGCGAAAAGCTCTGGAACAAAGAGACCTCTCGTGTTCTCATGCCGCACGTTTTCGGAGTTGGATGGACCGTGAATTTCTATCCACTACTCCACCCCGATCGTCTGTCGTAGGGACAGAAAACAGGCTCCTCTCGCACGAGAGGAGCTTACCCTCGCGAGCGTGCAAGCACCCCATAGAAGTCCTTTCACGTGTACTCCCGTTGAGCTTGGCATGCTTCTCATTCAGCTTGTACCCTATCAAAAAGAGGAAGAAGACTATGAGTCAGCAGGGATATGCCGGCACGCTCCGCATCCTGACACTGAACCTCTGGGGGCGCGACGGCGCATGGATGGATCGTCGTTCGGTGCATCGCAAGGGATTCCACATCTTACGGCCCGATCTGCTCGCACTACAGGAAGTTATCAAGACTGCCGAGTACGATCAGGCCGCTGATCTCCTCGGACCGGAATGGCAGATTGTGCATCAACAAAACCGCAATATGCAGGGCATGGGAATCTCAATTGCAAGCCGCTGGCCGCTTCGCAACATACAAGAGCTGGATCTGCATGTCACGCCTCGTACAGGTGACTTTCCCTGTGGAGCGCTCATTGCTGAGATCATGGCCCCCGAACCGATTGGACCGCTCCTGTTCGTCAATCACTTCCCGAGCTGGCAACTTCAATTCGAGCATGAACGCGAGCTACAAGCCATGGTCGTCGCTCGTGTTATTGAGGAACGCGTGCAGCGACAATCCATGCATGTCGTACTTGCCGGTGATCTGGACGCTGACCCCGCTGCTACCAGCATCCGCTTCTGGTGCGGCTATCACGCATTGAACACTATGAGCATCTGCTATCGCGATGCCTGTAACAGTATTCATCTACATGAGGAGGGCCATACGTTTACGCCTGATAACCCGCTCATGGCTCAAGCAAACTGGGACTGGGCCTTTTCGACGGCTTGACTATATCTTTGTGCGCTGCGGTGAGCATGGAGGGCCAACCCTTAAGATCACAGACTGTCAACGAATCTTCGATCAGCCAGAAGGAGACATCTGGGCCAGTGACCATTTCGGACTGATCGCTGATCTCACAAACCCGCTTTAACAGTGATCTGCCGTACTTTCAGCCTCACAAAAGCCCTGGCGCTTCTTCCCGTTCCGACGTATCATACACGCAGCAAAAAGAACTCGACCAATGCCGAACAGTCCGTATACAATTACGGTGAGACCACATACAGGGGAGAATAGAGAGATGGGAACAGGAGCCTGTCGTCAGGAATTCAGTGGTAAGCGCGTCATATACTGGGAACCGGGTACCGCACTCACCGATACCAGGAATACCCTCTATTGCATTCGTATCAACACTGGCAACGATCCCTATTCCAGTTGGGCCGAGAAATTCGCCGCCTTTCTGCAAACACCGGGAGTTGCAGACATCAGCGGGCTGGTGGTTGGAAACGGCAGCCATGACGATGAAGGAGCCTGTTATTATCGTGCAATTGTGACGCTTGTCGCTGCACGCCAGCATTTACCCGGGCTCACCACGCTCCGCTTCGGTGATGGAGACATCAGGCAGGCAGAAGAAGAGCCGTTCTGGATCGAGCCCGGCACGCTTTCTTCGCTGCTTGCCGCCTATCCAGCCCTCGATATGCTGTGTATCAGCGGCACCAATGGTATACGCGCAGGCTCACTCTCCCATGAACGTCTGAGAACGCTGATTATCGAAAGCAGCGGTCTGGATGCCCGCATTATCCACGAGGTCCAGCACGCTCACCTGCCCGCTCTCGAACATCTTGAACTCTGGACGGGCCTGAAAGATTGGGGATGTACAACCACGCTGGCCGATCTGGCGCCACTACTTTCCGCCCGGATCTTCCCCCATCTCCGCTCATTGGGCCTGCGTGCCTGCTCCTTTGCCGACGATGTAGCCTGTATGCTCGCACAATCTCCCCTGCTAGCACAGCTTCACAGGCTTGACCTCTCATTGGGCACGCTCGGAGATCGGGGAGCAGAAGCGCTCTTACACAGTCCCATGATCCATACGCTCAAAGAACTCGATATCCATCATCATTTCTGCTCACAGGAGCTAGTAACACGCCTGCAAGGCGCTGGCATGAGCGTTGATAGCAGTGAGCCACAGCCCGCAGACAAAGCTCGCTTCATTGGCCTTCATGTTTAACACTTCCCCTGGCTTCTGCCATCGGATTTTTCAACCGGTGAACTACAATTCACTTCACGCTTCCGGCCTCCTCTATAACGGGCGTGTAGTAGAGGCGTCTCCACTTCAGAGATGGCACAGTTGTTGGGACACCGGCTCACCCGGGGACGGGTTTTCCTTGAGCACATTATGCTATAATGGCTTCATTGAATTGATAAGAGAAATGAAAGACTATTTCACTTTCACAATATCTTTCATTTTCATGAACTTTAACTTATTTAGTGAGATAAGTCGACCTGGAGGAATGGAGATTGTCAAGCGGTTCGCAGAAGAAACCAGGAGAACACCCGGAGATATACAGGGAGTTTGTCCGGGAGCTACAACACAGCTACGAGCTCGGCACAACCTTCTATAGAGCAGTCGCCAGCCGCAGCGGCATGACCGTTACGGACCTGGAAGTGATCGCGATTCTCAAGCATGCTGGCCCGACAACCGCGGGGCGGCTCGCTGAGCACACAGGCCTCACCACCGGAGCCATTACCGGAATGCTCAACCGCCTGGAAGAAACAGGGCTGCTACGCCGAGAGCGTGACCCCAATGATGGGCGCCGGGTTATCGTTCGTCTCATTCCAGATAAGGAGGAGATGAAAACGATCAGCGACCTCTTCAATGCACTTGGCGAGGAATGGAGAGAGCTGGCAACACATTATACAGATGAGCAACTGACGCTTCTGCTGGATTTCCTGAAGCGCAGTAATACGATCTCACAGAAACATATCGCTCATTTACGCGAGATGCCAACCAGCAACGAGGGGACCTACTCAGCGCCACTTGGCACTGTCAGGAGCGCTAAACTTGCCATGCCCTCCGGCATCACACAACTCTACCTGCACACCGACAACGATAGAGAGACGCTCTACAAGGCACGCTTTGAAGGCCCACAACCCGATGTCAGAGTAAAGGATGGAGTAATCACGATCCGCTATCCCCGTCGTCTGTGGTCCATTACCACGAACAAGCGCGTTGCAGATGTCACGCTCAATACTATTATCCCGTGGCGCATCACGCTTAATGGAGGTGTATCGGAGATTGTCGCTGATCTGATGAAGCTCAAGCTGGCCTCTCTGGAGATCAAGGGCGGCATGAATAGCATCAACCTGGAACTTCCTCTCCCCATTGGCACTGTGCCTGTACGTCTCAGTGGAGGCGCGTCGGAAATGCAGATTCATCGCCCGAAAGGGGCCGCTGTGCGTGTCCACTTCAAAGGATGGGCGTCTCATTTCATCTTTGACGATCAGATCTTCAGTGACCTGGGAAATGATATCCGCTTGCAAAGCCCTGATTACGAAACAGCAGAGCATCGCTACGACATTGAAGTACAGAACAGCGTGGGCAATGTCACAATCACGCCACACTAGCCACTTGAGGGCTCCTGTCACGCAGGAGCTCTCTAACATTATTTATGAGCAGCATGCATAAGCTTATGTGAGATATGATTTGTGTTCATCCTGCAATGGGTGTATACTCTCTCTCAAAAGAGAACGAAAGGAATACTCGAACAGCATGTCACACATTCCAGCATCTCATCTCGACATCTTGCAAGCGCCCGCTCTGGCCTATATGGCAACCCTGGGCCCAAAGGGCGACCCTCAGGTCAGCGCTGTCTGGCTTCTGTGGGATGGAACGCACCTTCTCTTCGCATTCCAGAAGAAACGGCAGAAGTACCGCAATCTTCTGCGTGATCCCCGCGTCTCGATTGCACTCACCGATCCCGCCAACCCGTACCGTGCGCTGGAGATCAGAGGAAGAGTCGTCCGTATGGATGATGATCCTGACTTTCGGTTTATCGATGCAGCCTCACAAAAATATCTCGGACGGGCAAGCACACCAGAAGAGAGAGGACCAGCAGAGGAGCGCGTGGTTATCGTCGTCAAGCCAGAACGCGTCATTGCCTTTCCGCCAGAGGACAAATAGGACTCTTGACAACATGGAGGGAAGTCCCGTAATCGAGTGCAGGGGCGACCTATCCCCTGCATCTCCCTGTTCTTCAGAAAAGGATCATCTCCCCTTGAGCGGTTTGCCCCAGACGATCTCAGCCTGAACCGCAAATTGCAGTTGCCCATCGCGGCTATACGGCTCAACCAGCGCGCATAACTCCGCATCAAAAGCCGCTGCATCCTCCTGCGTCATCCTTTCACGCGAGAACGAGGCACGCCCATGAAAGGACTCAATATAGTCCTCAATCGATTGCATGCAGGGAATGGGAGTCGTCCTATAAACGCCTGCCTGCTGAAACAGGCCATATTCTTCTAACAGAGCATAGATGTTGATCTCTCTGTAGTTTTTATTCGTTGAAAATCGGGAAATAAGCTGCCTCAACTCATCCTGCCAGGGAGGCGGCAGATGACCGACCGTCAGCGAGGCAAGGAAACCGCGCGGAGTCAGCAGCGACGCAAAGCGTGGCATCACCACAGACCACTCAAACCAATGCAGACAATCACCCGCGACAATCAGCGCATAGGGGGGCTGAAGCGCTGCATGTTCAGCATCTCCGATAAGCCAGCGCAAACGCGGATGTTGTCCACCCGGGAGCCCGCGCCCTTCCTCAATCATCGCCTCTGAACGATCGAGCGCGTCAAGGCGGTCCACTCGCTCAACCAGTGAACGCGCCAGAAAGCCGGTTCCACAGCCAACATCCAGCACATGACGGGGCTGATCCACAATCAAACCATCCAGCCAGTCAAACACCTCATCAGGATACGAGGGACGATAGCGGTACGCCTGCACAACGCTTGCTTCCTCAAACGCAGAGGCAACTTCAGGGCCATAGGAATCAGGTCGCTGATACATAGAAATCCTCCTTTCTACTTCTAGCTGTATTATGGCTCCAATCCCTCATACGTTATGACCTCTGCTATAACGACTATGAGAAGGTTCCACTTCATCCGAAAGGGGAAATAAAGAGACACTATACCGTCTATCGCTAAAGCGCCTGTCCAAAAAAAGAAAAAGCGGGATGGAGTCATTTCCACCCCGCTCAACTGATCGGGATTCGGTGGAAAAAAGATGGTACACGATCTAGTGGCCGGTCCAGCGCGGCTTACGCTTCTCGGTAAATGCTTTGGGTCCCTCCACAAAATCCTGAGATGCAAACAGGCGCTTCAGGAGGACACGATCATCCTGCATTGCCTCTTCAATCGGCTTGTTGAGGCCAGAGAGCACCCCTTCTTTCGTGAGCTGGATACTGAGCGGCGAGCATTCCAGAATGGTATTCGCCCACTGCTCGGCCTTTGCCATCAGCTCTGGGCCGGGCACGACCTCATTTACCAGACCAAACCGATAGGCTTCCTGAGCAGTAATCTGTCTACCAGTCAAAAGCATGCTCATAGCCTGCTTCAGCGGGATCTGTGCGGCCAGACGATGCATCCCACCGGCTCCGGCAATAAAGCCTACCCGGGGCTCAGGCAACGCGAAGCGGGCATGCTCCGCCGCGATAATAATATCTGAGGCCAACGCGATCTCGAAACCACCTCCTAACGCCACCCCATTGACCGCGGCGATAATCGGCTTATAGCAGGTAAACCCGCTGGTGATGCCTCCAAATGGGGCGTTTTTGCCAACTGGCTGCTCACCTCGGGAGGTCGCGGCTGCGGTTGCCTTGAGATCATTTCCGGCACAAAACGCTTTCTCCCCGGCTCCGGTGATGATGGCGACCCAGGCATTTTCATCCTGCTGAAAATCCTGAAATACAGCGGCAAGTTCTGCATTCGCCTCGGGATGCAGCGCATTCATCACCTCGGGACGATTGATGGTCACATAGGCTATATGCCCTTTTTTCTCATAGATGCTATACTGGTATTCCATCGCTCCCTCTTCTTTCTCTTTCAGTGGACATCCTCATCCTCATGCAACATATGGCAGATCAAAAGAGACGCGGCATGCACATCTTCTTTACATTCTTCCTCACTGCGCTCGACCAGAGCATCAACCAGGTGGGCAATAATCGACATCAGTACCCAGGCACACGTTTCGCACCGAATATCCTGCCGAATAAGGCCAGCCTTCTGTGATACCTCAAGATCTCTCTTGAGTCGTTCATAGCGGCGCTGGACAAGCTCACGCTCATTTTGATCAAACTCAGGATTGATGAGGCGGAGTTCCTGACGCACCCGCTGTAAGCCACTTCTCTGATGAAGCGTCTTCCAGATCAGTGCCTCTGTTTTCTCGACGGTCAATTTCTCTTTGGGTAGCGAAAAGATCGTGTTCTCTTGCGTGTCTCGTTCCTGCTCAAACAGGGCAAGCAATACCTGTTGCTTTGAGGCAAAGTAGCTGTAGAAGACGCCAACGCTCACCCCGCTGCGCTGGACAATCGCGTCTACCGTGGTTTCTGTATAGCCATGTTCTCGAAACAATTCCAGAGCAGCTTCAAGGATCTGATGAAATTTTGCCCGACTTCTTGCCTGCCGGGGAACTCTCGGAGCCATAAGCGATTCACAAACTTTCTTCAAAACATAGATGTTCGTTCTCGTTTTCAGTGTAACAGATCACTCTTCTGCTCACAAGTCACGCTGGCATCTCTATGCTACCCAGCGGAGTCGGGACGACGCGTTATTCGTTGCTCTTTTCGCCGGTCCCCTTTGATGCTGCAAGCGCAGCCAGTGATCGCACAATCGCGATTTCTTTCTGATCCCGTTCAGTCTCAAGCGCTTCATAGGGCACTGCCCCAAACGAGTTCTCAACCTGATCTGTTACCAGTCTGACAAACTCATCGTCCAGATGCACCATCTCTTCGCTCTGCGACTCCCAGCGCTTTTCGAGACCGGGGCCAAGATGCTTGATAAAGGCAGGCAGCCCGCCAGGGCCTCCCCCCAGATGGAACGAGAGGAATGGACCCCCCGTCGCCCAACGCAGGCCAATCGAGTTCGTCACGATATCGTCCAGCTCATCGAGCGTTACCACACCTTCACGCACCAGATAGACGCACTCCCGAAAAAGCGCCGCTTGCAGTCGATTGGCAACGAAGCCGGGAATCTCTTTTCGCAGCACACGCGGCTTCTTGCCAAGCGCCGCATAGAACGCAACCGCTTCATCCACCGCATGCCTGTCAGTCTGTTCACCCGGCACCACCTCAACCAGCGGAATCAAATGGGGCGGGTTAAAGGGATGGCCAATCAACATCCGTCCCTTATGCTGCATGTTTTGAGCGATATCGGTAGCACGCAGACCCGAACTGGAAGACAGCAGCAAGGTCTCAGGGCTCACAGCCTGCTCCATCTGGGCATAGAGCGACTGCTTCAATTCCAGGCGCTCCGGGCCATTCTCCTGAACAAGTGCCGCCCCTTCAACGGCACGCGCAAGATCTTTCTCGAAACGGAGCTGTTGTGTCAGGTTCTCGGTTGTGTAGCCAAGTTCTTTGAGCGTCGGTGTGATGCGCTGGATTTCAGCAAGCACCACCTGCTCAAGGTCAGGACGCGGGTCATTCACTGTGACCTTCAAGCCATGCGCAAGAAACAGGGCAATCCAGGAAATGCCGATGACACCGGCTCCAACCACCGTAACGTTTTTGTACCGTTCCAGAACATCGTTTGACATGGATAACTCCTCCTGTTATGCCAGATAATCATAGACAATGGTCGGTCGAGCCAGCGTGAGATCAGTCAGAATGTGGCTTGCCGAAACAATCTCGCGGACCGGAAAATCTGCCAGAGGAGCAAGGGCATGCTCAAACAGTTGCAGACGAGCCGGCCCTGTCCAGGCACCATGCACGGTGAGATCCGTAATCTGTGTGCGCACCAGTTCACAGATACGCAGCTTGCCGTCATAGCCGGGCAGAACCTTTAGCATAAAGGTTGGAATGCTGATCTCCTGCCTCGCCTGCTCAATATCAAGCGGCTGATGTTTATAGCCCATCGTTGCCGTAGCGACGCGCAAGGTTCCATAGTCAAGCGTCCCCACCAGCGTATCTGAGTCAACATAGAGCTCGGGAGAGCCGAGCTTCTTCGGAAAGGCGCCGATCTCGCGCCCGCTGGCAATAGCAGGGTGATTATTCACATACATCGAATGCACAAACTCGCCCTCTTCCTCCCCACAGCGCACCCGGATCACCTGCCCGGCCTCAGTATATGAGCCAAGCCCGGTAGTATCCGGCATGCGAATCACCTCAAAGCGGACCAGCGGCTCATCAATTTCCAGCGGCTCCGGGACAACCTTTTGCAGTGCATCCTTCTCGGATCGGTAGGTGATCGTAAAGAATTCCCGATGATGAAAATGATACGGGCCCTTTGGATATGCAGGCGCGTTCAGTGGCGTCGTTAACTGGCGCACAACCTCTTCTTTGCGCATAACAACCATCTCCTTCGCTTAAATGACGCCTTCTTCGCTCATTGCTTCAATCTCTTCATCGCTATAGCCACAGGCTTTCAGCACTTCGCGGGTATGCTGGCCCAGCTCTGGCGCGAGCCGTGGCGCAACCTTTGTTTCCTGTTCGATATACACGGGACTATCAACGGTATAGCGGGGTGTCTCTGAACCATCGGCAATGGGAACCACAAAGCCATTTTCCACCAGTTGCGGACTATGCGCGTTCTCATCAATCGTCTGGATCAGGCTATATGGAATCCATGCCTTGTCCAGAGCCTCGGCCCAGTACGCGAACGGCTGAGTAGCAAAGGTCGCTTCCAGAAGCGCGGTCAGTGCACTGGCGTTCTCGGAGCGATGGGCACTATCGCAGAAGCGCTCATCTGTGGCCCATGCAGGCATATTCAGAGCGCTCATCAGCGCCGGCCAGCGCTTTTCCCCCTCCGCGATCAGCAGGAACCAACGTCCATCAGCCGTCTTATAGGTATTCATCAACGCGTTCGCCGGGTGCTTCCGGTCAGTATGCTGTGGCATTTGAGCGCCGTCGAGCGCCGCCTGTATCCAGGTTGCGGCGGCCCATGTCCCCTCGGCAAGCAGCGCCGTCGAGACATGACATCCCTCGCCGGTCTTCTCGCGCCGATAAAGGCCAGTCACAATGGAGGCATAGAGCGTCATCGCGGTCGGCTGATCACCCATACCCGGCAGCGGAATCGCGGGCGGACAGTCGTCATTTCTGGTTCGATCCATCAGGCCACTTCTGGCCCAATATGCTGTGAGGTCAAAGCCCGGCTTATCCGCGTCTGGCCCTTTATTGCCGAAGCCGGTAATATCTGCATAGATCAGACGGGGGTTGATAGCAGAGGCAACATCATATGTCATCCCTAGCTTTTCGCGCACACGGGGCGGATAGTTCACGATCATCACATCAGCCCATGCAATCAGCTTCTTGATGATCTCTTTTGAACGCGGGCTCTTCAGGTTCAGGGTGATGCTTCGCTTATTCCGGTTTGTCAGTTGCCACATATAGTTCTTTGAGGACCTGGGATTCGGGGAGACGCGATACAGATGGCGATAGGGGTCCCCGGCGCCAGGGATCTCCACCTTGATGACATCTGCACCAAAATCGGAGAGAATCGTTGCCGCTCCCGGACCAGCGATAAAGGTTGCCATATCCAGCACTTTTAGATCTGAGAAGAGATGTGCCATAGTAATTGTGCTCCTGCGAGAATGGAAGGAATAGTTCAAAAACGTCGCTACAGGTCAGGAAGACTAGACGAAAGCGCTATATCCGCTTGCGGCGCGGCCAACAATCAGCGCATTCATCTCACGCGTGCCTTCATAGGAGTACAGAGCCTCTGCGTCAGCCATGAAGCGCGCAACATGATAGTCCATCAGGATGCCGTTTCCACCAAAGATCTCTCGGGCATACGCGACGGTCTCGCGCATCTTCATCGTGCAGAATGCTTTTGCCATTGCGGAGTTCTCGTCTTTATACTGTCCGGCTTCCTCAAGTTGTGCCAGACGGACACAGAGACATTCACATGCAGTGATATTTGATAGCATGCGGAACAGCAGATCCTGCACAAGCTGGAACTTCGCGATAGGCCGGCCAAACTGCTCACGCTCCTGGGCATACTTCAGGGCATACTCATATGCCCCACGCATACAACCGACAGCGCCCCAGGCCACACCGGCACGGGTCTTTCGCAGGATCTTGCCAGTATCTTTAAAGGTGTTGGCATTTTGCAGGCGGTTCGCTTCGGGCACACGGCAGTTATCCAGCGTAATCAGGCCGTTCTGGACAACGCGCAGGGCCATCTTGTTCTGAATCTTCTCAACGGAATATCCCGGAGTATCCTTCTCGACAATAAAGCCTTTCACCTGATTGTCCTCGACATCACGCGCCCAGACAATAGCCAGATCAGCGAAGGGTGCGTTCCCGATCCATTTTTTCTGGCCATTCAAAATCCAGGTATCACCATCCCGCTGTGCGGTCGTCAGGAGGCCACCAGCGGCGCCAGAACCAACAAGAGGCTCGGTCAGAGCGAAACAGCCAATCTTTTTGAAGTCTGCCATCTCGGGAAGCCAGCGTTGTTTCTGTTCCTCCGAACCACAGAGGTGAATGGAGCCCATCGCCAGGCCGCTGTGAACGCCGAAGAAGGTGTTTATCGAACAGTCCACCCGGGCCATCTCCATTGCGATGAAACCACCGAGCAGCGGACTTGCTTCCATCTCTCCATTCTGCTGGAAAGACGCACCGGCGATATGCAGGTCTCGAATACCGGGAATCAGCTCAAAGGGAAATGCATCTTCCATCCAGTATTTCTCGATGATCGGGGCAACCTGCGTTTCCATAAACGTGCGAACGCGGTTCACAACCTCTTTTTGTGGCTCGCTCAACAGGTCATAGATCTGATAGAAGTCGCTGTTGGGGGCAGGAATGGGGCGTTTCTTCTTCATATCTTTTGTCTCAGGTGTCATGGTTTCTTTTCTCCGATTTTCGGTCTACTAAATAGAACGTATATATACGTTCTTGTTTTTGAAGTATAGCACCTTCACTTGAACGATGCAAGTGGAAAGAGTTTCAGGAGCTACTCGGCGACATTTCAGAGGATGGCAATGTTTCTGCACTCAAGGGTACAACGATCAAGCAGGGAAAGATATCAGCAGCATACCCGATACCGCTTCCACTGCTCTGCACCCACGCCTGTGACTTACGCAAAGGGGCGGGCGCACACAGCAGGTTTCGCCTCATCTCACCTTCCAACACAGAAGCAGCATTGCTTTTTCATTGCCTATCGATACCGCACTGAGACCCATCATGACATAGATTTATCAAACATGTATACTGCTCCATCTGTAAAGTGTTTTTCCTCATTTAATGCAGATAAACCCAATAAAAAAAGCACTATACTTGAAAATAGCATCAGAAAAAATGAGGGATCACCTATACACTTTTTTACTATAAAATAAGGCATTCTCTTCACTTGCTCTTTATATAGATAATTTTGTAAGAAGCAGATTGAAAATCATGCATCTTTCAAACCCGAGGAGAATGGAGCTGCCATAATCACTGTTCAAGCCTGCTGAAGAGAGAACAGCAGATACTTTCTCTCAAACCATGACAATCTTTTCAGAATACTTGACACGTTCTTTCTCAAATGGTATAACCTTATGCAACGAGAGCCGGTCGCGCATTGAACAGATAACAACTCGTTAAACGAAGGACATTTATCACCCGGTTTTACCGGATGAGAACGGGGCACTTGTTAATTGTCCCAGTGTGTCCGGACAAGGAAGCCAAAGCAGAGAACCTTCGCAGGCGCTCTGATCTGCGGTGGAGTCCAGACACAAGCCTCTTCCAGAGGACATTTATCACTTCCATGTTACACATATTGCGGGCCGGCTTCGTCTACCTATCCAGCCTACAGAGCTTATCTACCAGGAAGAGGCTGCTCTTTTCGTTTAGGTAACATATCAGGGATTCGCGATAGTATGGAGAGTTGAAAATGACTTCAGCCCTCGTTCATCGATCAGATAACCGGCTCCTCCCAGAACAGAGAGCGCAGCCACCCCACCACGGCATATTTCAGCATGACTCTGCGTTGTAGCTTTTTCAATCGCTCTGGCTTGTAAAGCGGTTTCACAGGCATATCTGTAACAAGAGACTCTCCACAGGAGGCGCAGCGGAGCATACTCAGCCCGTTTGCAGCGCCACCCGCAGAACAGACAAGCATAAGAGATGACATAGACCTGCTCCCTTCCTTGATGCATAACCTTCTCTATCGTGACTTATAGATATACACTACACAAAGCTAAATGCTTACCCAAACGGGCTTTTCTATCGTTACACTCCCTTCCGCATCAGGATAATATAAAAGGCCCTATCCTGAGTATAGCGCTTTTGGTAAGGATAGGGCCATGCAACAGCAGTTCATTCAGTATGCTTATGAGCCATGCAAATAATACATCAAGCACTCCTATTCCCCTGTCAATTTCCTCTTCATGAAAAGAGTTTCTGATCAGGGCATATATAGCGAAATACACATTTACTTGTACATCGCAAAGGAAAGCGGACAAACAATCGTGAGAGAAAGCACTATAAGTACTGGATCATATACATGAAGCAGTGTGACATAGCTATTTCCCTGTAAGATGAGCACATATGCTCGATGTCACCAGCCGTAACTTGAAGCATGCTCAATTGTCATTTCAAGGTCACAGTCGCGACAAAGAGGTTCTTCATCCACTACAGCCATATGTTCCTGACAGAAGGAACGCTGGCAAGAGCTGCAAATAAAGTGCGCTTCCTGGTCACAGTTCAGATCAGCGCAGGAGGGGTTCTTTTTTTGCCTGAAAGAAAAGGCAACTGGCATTACTACTTCTTTCATTGCTCTTTCCTGTTGCGTTCAGTAAAGTATGGAATACTTTCATTCATCATATTACTATGAATACGACTATTTAGCAACTATTAAAAATCGTTACACGAAGTCTCCTTATTAAAGGTACAGGGAACAGATGAAATCTCCTGTCAGGCATGTTCGCCTTCTCTGGCTCAGGGAGCGCATTCATCCTCTGACTCAAACCGGGGCTTTCTAACACCACTTCGAGTGAGACAGGAAACTACTGATCTTCTTCCTACAAGTGCAGCACCTACCATGCACTTCGCCTTTCCAATCATCCGAAACGATGTATCACCCATCCAGTGACCGGACAAACGCATTTATCTAATTAAAAAGTCATTTTAAGCTCCACATGCATCATATATTCGATATTTCCTTTTTCTCCCTGGGAAGTGAGGAATCTGGGACCATTGGCGGGCACACTTTTCCCGCACAAAGTGGCCTCACCGTTCTTCAGAGCATCCCTGAAACCAGCCCACAGAAAGAAACGCCCCGCGCCCACCTCTGCTATACTGGCTGCAAATGAGGAGGAGGTTGAAGATGCAGTTCGCGCATTTACATGTCCATACTGGCTACTCCCTGCTTGATGGCTTATCTCATATCCCCTCGCTTGTTCGCCAGACGAAAGCGCTCGGCATGCAGCACCTCGCGATCACCGATCACGGCGTGATGTATGGAGCACTTGAATTGTACCTCGAATGCCGTAATGCAGGCATACACCCCGTCATAGGCATGGAAGCTTACCTTGTCGACGATATCCACCATAAGCCGAAGAAAAACAATGCCTACTGGCACCTGCTTCTACTTGCCGCCACACAGCAAGGCTATCGGAACCTGCTTCAGCTCACGACGCTTGGTTTCACGGAAGGTCTCTATTATGGCAAGCCACGCATCGACAAGCAGATGCTCATGCAGCACGCCGACGGGCTAATCGCGACCTCGTCCTGTCTGAGCGGCGAAATTCCAGAACTGATCGCCAGGCGACAGGATATGGAAGGCGCACGACAAGCCCTTCGCTGGTATCTGGATCTCTTCGGCGACCGCTTCTACCTTGAGTTTCAGCAGCATTACGGCAAAGGCTCTCTGCAAGACCGCTGTAACGAAGGGCTGTACGCGCTCTATCGCGAGACGGGCGTGCCTCCAATTCTGACCAACGACCTCCACTATGTGTCCAGAGAGCAGGCCAGCACCCATGACCTGTTTCTCTGCATCCAGATGAATAACCGCTACGACGACCCCGCGCGCTTCCGCTTCGACTCCGAACACTATTTTCTCAAGTCGCCGCAGGAAATGGCGCAACTGCTTCCCGAGCTGCCGGAAGCACTGACCAATACCGTTATACTGGCGGAGCGCTGTCGGGTTGATCCAACGGTCGATAAAACCGGGCTGCCCGCCTTTGACATTCCGCCCGGCTTTGCCTCCGCTGATGACTACCTCTATCACCTCTGTCTGGAAGGAGCCCGATGGCGCTTCGGCGAGATCAGCACCCGCGTGCAGGAACAGCTCGACTACGAGTTCGCGATTATTCGGCAGAAGGGCTTCGCCTCATACTTCTTGATTCAGCAGGATATCACGACCTTTGCCCGCTCGCGCGGGATCACCTGCCTGGCCCGAGGCTCGGCGGCGGGCAGTTTGATCGCGTACTGTCTGGGAATCACCAACGTCGATCCCCTGCGCTACAAGCTGCTGTTCGAGCGCTTTATGAACCCCGAACGCAACGACATGCCTGACATCGACATGGATTACCCCGACGACCGACGTGATGAGGTCATCGCCTACACGATACAGCGCTACGGCTTGCAGCATACCGCCCAGATGATTACATTCAACACGCTTGGGGCCAAACAATCTATCAAGGATACGGCCAGAGCACTTGGTAAGCCGGATCTTGGTGAACGCCTCTCTCGCCTGATTCCAGGAGGGAAAGGATCGCTTCAGGCAGCTCTGGCAGAGGTACCGGAGCTTCAGGCGCTCTATGAGCAGAATACAGAAGCACGCGAGTTGATGACGCTGGCCCAAGAGATCGAGGGCTATCCTCGCTCCACAGGCGTGCATGCCGCCGGGGTCATCCTCTCTGAGCGTCCGCTGCAAGAGATCGTGCCGCTTGCCCGCAAAGATCCAAAAGATCCCTCATCCCCGCTGGTCTGTGGCTATGAGCATAAGTGGCTCGAAGCACATCTCGGCCTGATTAAGTACGACTTCCTCAGTCTTGCGAACCTCTCAATTCTGCGTGAAGCGCTCACCTTCCTCTCCAGGACACGCGGTGAAGAACTGTTGCTCGAACAGATTCCGGTCGATCCCACGCCGGACCCACTGCTCAGCAAGATGCGTGAGAACGCCTTTCAGATGCTCTCTCGGGGAGACGCTATCGCGGTCTTTCAGCTTGAAAGCGCAAAGATGCGCGAGTACCTCAAGCAGCTCAAGCCAACCTGCATCGAGGATATCATGGCAATGGTCGCGCTCTATCGCCCCGGCCCGATGGATAGTATCCCCGACTTTATCGCCTGCAAACATGGTCAGAAGAAAGTTGAGTACCTTGATCCACGCCTGCAAGAATGGCTGGAAGAATCCTACGGGGTTATCGTCTATCAGGATCAGGTGTTGCAGATCGTCAATAATCTGGCAGGCTTTCCCTGGGGCAAGGTCAACATGTTCCGCAAAGCGCTGAGCAAGAAAAAGAAGGAAGAAATCGAGGGCTACAAAGAAGACTTCATTCAGGGCTGCGTACAGAATGGGATGAAGGCCGACGCCGCCGCAAAGCTCTTTGATTTGATCCTGCCATTCGGAGGCTATGGCTTCAACAAGGCACATGCAGCAAGCTATGGAGTGGTTGCCTACTACACAGCGTATCTCAAAGCCAACTACCCGGCCGAATATATGGCCGCTGCACTGACCACGAATGCCGGAAACACGAAGAAGATCAGCCTGTTCATTGCTGAAGCGAACAAACTGGGGGTCAGCGTCCTGGGGCCCGACGTGAATGCAAGCGAGCGCGGCTTCTCTATCGAGAACGGCGCGATCCGTTTTGGTCTGCTGGCAATCAAGGGAATCGGTGAGAGCCCTATTCAAGCCATTCTCCAGGCGCGAGCAGAGGGAGGCCCCTTTCGTTCGCTTGCCGACTTCTGTACACGCGTCGATGTCGGTAAAGGGGTAATCGAGGCGCTGATCAAAGTGGGCGCAATGGATTCGCTGGCTGCTCGCTATGTGCTCCTTGCCTCCGTTGAACGGGCGATGCACTTCGGCAAACGCGAACGCTCCGCAAAAGAGCGCGGCCTGATCAGCCTGTTCGGTGAGATGGAAACAGCCGACATATCGCTTGAGTTCACCCTATCCGTTGATGCTGCCGAAATTCCTCGCAAGCAACTGCTGGATTGGGAGAAAGAGTTCCTCGGCTGTTACCTTTCACCCCATCCGCTGTCGTTTCTCGCGCATCTGTTTCGCGGGCGTGTGACCCACTCAACAGTGGAGCTGCTCGAAGAGGGTTCTGCGCTCCCTCGCACGTCGGTTGTTCTGGGTGGACTCATCACCTCCGTTCGGCACTTTCAGACGCGCAGAGGCGAGGCGATGTGCGGTTTCCAGCTTGAGGATGCCGAAGGAAGTATCGGGGTTATCGTCTTCCCGCGTGCCCTGAACGAGCTCCAGGAGCAGATTGAGGAGGGACGCATTGTCATGCTTTCTGGCGAGGCCTGCTATCGAGAACAGCGCGACGAGGTTGTGATTCAGTGTGCCACCATCGAGCCTGTACAGGCCGTCGAAACAGAGATGAATCGTCAACGCTCGCTGGTCTGGTTCACGCTCCACTCCTGCCCTGAAAGCGATAGCGTGGCACTTTCCAACACGCTGTCACAGGTACAGGACCTGCACACCTGTCTGCACAACGCCGAGAAGGGCTACGATTGCTACGAGATTCAGGTTATCAGCACGGAATGGAGCGTACGCCTTACGCCTCCCGATAACACCTTTCACTTTACCGACGAGCTGCGGCAGCGGCTTGCCGCCATTGTGGGAGAAGAGAACATTTATGTCCAGCCTCTCTGAATCAGGAAATCAGGTGAAGCTCACGAGCTCTGACAACAGCCTGCATCCGGTTCGTCACCGCCAGCTTGCCCAGAATATGCTTGACGTGCTGCTTGACCGTATGCGGGCTGATTACCAGATGCTCGGCTATCTGTTGATTTGAGGCTCCCGTTGTCAGCAGTGCCAGCACTTCACGCTCTCGCTCGCTCAGCGGCTCAACAAGCGGGAGCACTTCTTTCTCCGCGTGCAGATGTACTGCCGCCTGCAAGCGCTGGATATATCCCGCCGAGGCTGTCGTCCAGGGGCCAACTCGCGCCAGCAAAGAGGCCATCGGCTGTCCCTCATCCACGAAGAGGCGCACATATCCCTCTGGCTCCGCCTCAGCCAGTACCGCGCCGAGTGTGGTCAGCGCCTCCTCAGTATCGCCCCGGGCCTGGTGCGCCAGAGCAAGCAGCATTCGCACCTCAATGGACCAGCTTTGAAATGCGAGCCGCTCCGCGCACGCCTGCCAGTTCGTTAACAAAGTAATAGCTTGCGTCAAGGTCTCCTCTGTCCGCTGCGCGATCAGAATACGAGCAAGCGTCAAGGCACCGAACATGTTCAGGCTCTCCACAAGGTTCATCGGTGCCGTGTCAAAACGGCCTGAAAAGAATTGTACCCGATATATTGCTTCATCCAGCTCACCGCACAGCAGCGCCATCCGCGCTATAAGAGCCGCCATATCGACCGCGACCTGCTTTTTGGCCGGCAATTGAACACTATATGCATCTGTTTCCGATTGCTCGCGCACCAGACGTAGAAATGAGAAAGCCGCCTCTGTCTGGCCCTGTGCCAGCTCAACTCGCGCTTTTGCCCAGAGCCCAAGCGACAGCAAAAATGCCTGCGCCTTTCGCGGCATGACTTCCGGCACCGTGCGGACAAACACTTCCATGACCTGCTGCATGGCCTCGGCAGCCTCTTCTATGTGGTTGCGCTCATAGAGCAGGCTTGCTCGGCGCAACAGAAGAAAGCCGAACAGGAACAACGGGATCGAGGGAGGGTCATGCAGCCGTTCGCGAAACGTTTGAAACAGGCTCTCATAGAGGCTCCAGGCCTTATGCAGCTTTCCCTGTGCCCTATAGAGCTCGCCTAGCAGAAATGGCGGTGCCAGCCGCAACAACGAAAACTGCTCCTCCTTCGTTGCGCCTCCAAGTTCCTGGAGAATCTTTTCAGCCGTCGCCAGATCACCCCTTGTGCCATAGACAAGGCTCAGGAAAACCCTCGAACAACGCAACAGCAGCGCACTCAAGGCTGTTTTGCGCTGTGCCAGCAGGCGTAGCACAGTCTGGATCTGGTTGAATGCCTGAAGCGGTTTGTTCTGTGAAAGCGCTGTGGTGACACGAAAGAGAGCAAAAACGCTCTGCGCCTCTGCCCAGGAGACCCCTTTACGCTGCTGTTCCTGCGCATAGCGCTCCATCCATTCAAGATCCTGCTCAAGATCGCGACTCTCATCGTTGAAAGAGGTTATCCAGGGCATAGTGACATAGAGCTGCGGCGACGAGGTGATGATGCTCATTGGCAACTGGCTGAGCCACCGCTTCAACTGCTGAATGCGACCCAGTTCCACCATAGCGGGCAAGACCTTTGCCACCAGTTCGGCAGCGCGTGAGAGATCGCCAGCCAGGAAGGCATAGTCACAGGCTTCTTCCAGCAGCCCCTGCTGTTCATACCAGTCGCTCGCTTTCCGGTAGAGTTCCGGGAGCACCTCGGGCTCTTTGCTATGAAGGCGAGCCCGCAGCACCTCAGCGAACAGGGCATGATAGCGATACCAGACTGCTCCCTCATCCAGCACGCTCACAAATAGATTCGCCTGACGCAGCGCTTCCAGACTCCCCTGACCATCAGGAAGCCCGGTGACGGCCTCACAGAGCGATCCCGTCATCTGTTCCAGGATACTGGTGCGCAACAGAAAGCGCTGCATCTCAGGTGTTTGCTGTGCAAGAATCTCTTCACTGATGTAATCGAGCAAAAAGCGATGCGAGCCACGGAATGTCTGGAGAAAGGAAATAGCATCTTTCTGCCCCCGCAAGGCCAGAAGCAAAAGCTGTACCCCGGCCCCCCACCCCTCGGTACGCTGCTCCAACAGGTGTGCCTCTTCGGTAGAGAGCACCAATCCCACCCCCTGACCAAGCGCCGTCACCTCTTGCACGTCAAAACGCAGGGCATCGGTCCGCAACTCGGTAAGCTGCCCCTTCGCCCGTAGCCGAGCCAGTGCAAACGGCGGATCAACCCGCGCCCCGAGCATCAGGTGAAGCCGGGGCGGCTGGTGCGCGAGCAGGAAGCGCATAAGCTGATGTACCTTGTCATTGGTGATAACGTGATAATCATCGAGCACAAGCACCGTTTCCGCGTCCAGTGTCTCGGTCAGCTCATTGACAAGCTGGCACATCGCCTCTTCACAGTGCTGCTCATCCGTTGTGTGAATGGCTCGAAGCCGCCTGTTTACCCTTCGGAGCGCTGTCACCAGATAGGAGAGGAAGCGCAGAGGCTCATTGTCTTCCGCCTCAAGCGAGAGCCAACCGACGACATATCGGGTTGCCATTGCCCACTCGGTCAGCAGCGTTGTTTTGCCGAAGCCCGCCGGAGCCGAAAGCAGGGTGAAGACGCCATGAGCGCCCTGTTCCAGCGCCTGAACCAGATGGGGGCGTGCCACATGCTGAAGCGGCAAGCGCGGGAGCTGTACCTTTGTCGCAAGCAGCGCGTGTGTCTCTTGTGTCTTTTTGTCCGTCTGTTCGTTCAATGCGGAAGCTACCTGCTCCAGACGCTGGAGTGTCATATCAGTACTTTTCCCCAGATAGCGCTTGACCATCTTTCCAGCATGTCGCTGATAGGCATACCAGTAATAGCCGCCTCGCTGGACGCGCTCCTTGCGCACAGTGCAGCTTGTCCCGGTGCGAGACCGAAACGAGAATGAGGAGAGCTGATCGAGCCACTCAGGATCATTAAAATCCTGCTCGATTGGCTTTCCATCGCAGGTAAAGAGATAGCGTTTCTCTATTGGGGACCAGTGAAGCCGGTACTCGATATATCTGGGCATGATTCCCTCAAACACACTGCAAGTCTTTCCCCTATATTGACGGTTGTCTATCGCTTCGGGTTGCATACAGCGCTTAGAGGAGCTTCCAGTGCCGCGCCCGCTCAACCGCCTGCAAGCGATTATTGACCCCTAACTTTCGATACAGATGCTTAAGATGATCTTTCACCGTGTTCACCGATACCACGAGTTCCCGCGCTATTTCCGGATTGGTCCTGCCTGCCGCCAGCAAACGCAACACACGCTGCTCCTGTTGTGATAGAGGCTCATATGGGCCCTGGTTCTCCTTCGCAAACGCTGCCAGAATGCGCCGCGCATAGGAGCGCACCGTTTTCTCTCGAAGCGCGGGCGTCAGCACATGAAGCAGGCGCTCAAGCGGTTCACCCTCATCGAGAAAGGGAAGCAGTGAGCCCGAGCGGCACCCCAATGAAAGCGCCTGCTGCAACACCTGACGCGCCCGCTGCTCCTGTTGCTCGGTCGCGAAGACACGCGCCTCCGGAGCAGGTATTCGAGCGTTGCAGAGAAAGGGGTATGCACTCTATCAACCTGTTCAAGCAGCAGCCGCGCACCCTGAACCTGCCCCTGTGCCAGCAATAGCCGCGCCTCCAGGAGCTTCGTAAGCACCACTTCACCCTGTTGCTGCTCACATCGTGCGAGCAGTTCAAGACAGCGGCGCACCCCCTCGTACTCCTGCATACGCAGATACAGGCGACCGAGTAAGCAAAGCAGCCCTACCATTTGCCAGACATCCCACGGGCTCAACGTCAGCCGCAAACGCGCTAGCAGTGACTCCAATTGTTGCTGTGCGTCCTGAAGCCGGCCCCGGGCATACATGACATGCGCCAGACGAAGTTCAGCACTATGGCGTTGCGGCTCAGACAGCTTCGTGAGCTGCAACGCCTCCTGAACGAGCTGCTCAGCCTGCTCAGGCTCATTCCATTCCAGCAGCAACGCCGCCAGCGATGTTAGAGCCTCCGCCCGATGTTCCTCATCCCTGTGCGCTCGGGTAAGTGTTAGCACCTGTTGATAATACTCGCGTGCCTGATAGAGTTCTCCCGAGAACGAGCTACACGCAGCCTGCACCAACAGCGTACCTCGCAGCAGACTCTGATCCCCACAACGTACAGCGTAGAGACGCGCCTGTTGAGCCAGGTTCAGTGCCTCATCGTAGCGCCCGTGGAACAGAGCATATAACCCCACAATTATCTGACATGTACCAATCCACGGGAACATATCCTGATCGTCTACCTCCGGTGGAAACAGTTCCAGCGCCCTCCGAGCATGCCTCACCGCCTCAGTAAATGGCTCCTGCTCCAATGCGCTTAACGCCCGAAAGGCATAAAGCACGCCGATCTTGATTGTGTCATTCTGCTCGCTCAAGGTCGCCTCGGCCATCTGAAGCAATTCCTCAATACGCTCCTGCTCCGCCTGTTGAACTGGCGCTCTTTCATAGGGAAAGCGCAGCACAAGCGCATAGAAAAAGCAGAGGATCGGATATTGAAAAAGCACGCTATCAGGAATACGGGCGAACCAGCGACTAAGCGTCTGAGGCTCATCCAGGCCGTTCTGTGCTTCGAGTTGTTCTATAAGCTGCGCCGCATGTGCTCCATCACCGACCAGCAAACTGGTCTCGATGGCTTCCGCCAGCAACCCATGCGTCTCATACCAGCGCTGTGCCCGCAACAGTACCGCCTGTTGGGCCTCCTCCCCATACCGCTGAATCGCCTCGGTGCGCAGCGCTTCCGCGAATAACGCGTGATAGCGATACCATGTCCCGGCCTGGTCCAGCACCTCTAGAAATAGGCCCGCACGCTCAAGCTCCTCAAGCAGCGCGGCACTATTCGCCCGCCCGGTAACCGCATCACACAGGGGAGCGCTTAAACGGGCGAAAGCGCAAGTCTGGAAAAGGAAGTGTTGCAGCGGCTCTGGCAGTGCACTCACGATCTCGGTAACTGCGTAATCCAGCAGCGCTTGCGGCAACGATGCATTGGCACGTTCGCTGAACGCCTGAATCGCCTGCTCAAGCTCCTGTTTCGTCCTCTTTTGTTGTAAGGCCAACGTCAACAGGCGCAACCCGGCAGGCCAGCCTGCAAGCAAGGCGTCAAGCTGTCTCAATGCTCGTTCTGATAGCGGTAACGACAGCGCCTGAAGCAGAAAGGTTGCTGTCTCATCCATAGAAAAGCGTAGATCAGTATGCTGCAACTCGGCAAGTAGGCCCTTCGCCCGCCAGGACACCCGTGGTAGTGGCGGCTCGCCTCGAGTCACGATCAGCACATGCAGCGAGGGCGGCAAATGGTCCAGAAAGAAGGTCAGCATCTCGTGAATCTGTGGTGAGGTGATTGCATGGTAGTCATCGAGCACCAGCAGTCCCCTTGCTCCTGCGGAGAGTTCATTGAGCAACGACGTTACAAATGCCTCAGTTGAGGAAAACGCAAACGGGGGATGAAGGACCGTCGCGAGCTGTCGCAGAGCCATCTGACCAATATTTGGCTCAAATGTCTGGCAGGCCGTTATCAGGTAGCGCCAGAAGCGCACCGGGTCATTATCACCGCTCTCAAGCGAAATCCAGGCGACCGGAATCCGCTCCTTGCTGATCCATTGTCGGACAGCCGTTGTTTTGCCAAATCCCGCCGGAGCCTGAAACAGTGTAACCGGGCAGGACAGACTACGATCAAGCAGCCTCATCAGGCGCGAACGATCAACCAGCAAGGCGGGCAGACGTGGCGGGGTCAGTTTGGACGCAAGCAGTGCAGGAACCTCAACCGATGGCTCCTCTCGCTCTGCGGCAAGGAGAGCCGCCGCTTCCTCCAAACGGGCAAGTGTCAGGTCGCGGGTTCTGCCCAGATAGCGCTTTATAGCCCGCCCATGCAGAAAGCGATAGGCATACCAGTATGCGGCATGGCGCTTTACTCGCTCCCGGCGCACGGTACAATACGCTCCCGTCCGACTCGAAAAAGCAAACGAGTGCCCCTCATCGAGCCAGATATACCAGGCCTCGGTCTCGGGCAGCAGCGCCCCCAGAGCGGCGGTTGCTTTTTCCTGAAAGCGATATGCCTGCATCTTTGGTTGCCAGCAGAGATAATAGTTTGCCTGACGAGGCATATCTTTCCTTTCCGCCTGAAGAGTGGTTGCAATCAGATGCTCACAGCCGGTAGTATAACACACTTCCGCTCAGAAAACGAACCACACGTCAACGCTCGTCTAACAGCGGATTAAAGGGTGAATAGCTGACCTCATAGGCGCGGTATGGAAAGGCATTTCGCTTCTCAATAACCTCTTCAAGAGAGAAGACGACCAACCGTTCAGCTCCGGGAAAAGCCGCGACATGCCGTTCATCCCAGATGATGTGAGCCTTTCCGGTCAATTGGAGCGTGTGCCCCTGCTCAAAATCAATCAACAGCAGGCCGGTGGCGGGGTTGGTTGTGATGTTACCAAGCGTCTGGAACATCATATTCCCGGCATAATCAGGGAAGATCAGCGTTGAGGCATCGGGCACATGCACAAACCCCGGGTTCCCGCCGCGATGGGATGCATCCGCGCCCCGCTCTGGATGCGCTGTCGCGATAAAGAAGGTATCCGTTGAGGTGATCCAGCGCTCCTGTGCAGCGCTCAGCGATGAAGAGCGATAGACCTCTTGCTTGCTCACATCATAGACCTGTTCCAGTTCTCGCACCTGAATATGCTTCCGGCAGTTGCCGTATACCTGCTGTGTCTCCATCAGCACATGACGACGCTCCACGCCTTGCGCTACTCCATTGATACGTATGCGCCGCCGGGTTGACAGATCAATTGCCAGTAAGCCAATCTCGAATACGCTTCCCCGGGCGAAGCGCTCATAAAGCGGGTCCGCCGAATCGGGAAAAGCGGCCATATCAAGAATATGTTCCGAGAGTGGTTGCAGAAATCCCGGAGTGCCAAACAGCACCGAAGCCCACACCTTCCCCCGTGGATCCGTTGCCCCGAGCACCACCATCGGTAGCCCGAGCAGAAACAGTTGCAGCGCCGGTGGCATGATCGACCAGATACCCTGGCCCATTCGCTGCGCCCTGTCATAGACGCCTGCACGCTGCTGAACCGCGATCTCTCCTTCGTGATAGAAAGCGTTCATCTGTTCTGTCCTTTCTGTACAAGCTCCCACCTGTAGCGCTCCAAAGAGCGCTACAAATGAGAAAGGCCAACATGAAGAGCGTTCATACGTATGTCATTGTTCTACTACATCTGCCTTTCGCTCAATCCTGATGCTGAGCAGCAGCAGCAGCAACGCCATCAGAATGCCTGCCCCACCAATCCAGACAAGCTGTGTGACATCAACTATACGCAGTGATAGCCCACCAACCGCCGAGCCCGTCGCTATGCCCAGATAATACATCGAGTTATTCAGCGCGAGCATGATCTGCGCATGCTGCGGAGCCAACCGCAAGAGACGTTCCTGCTGTGGCACAAAGACCACTGAAACCAGAAATCCCCAGATGAGCAGAGCCAGGAGCGCAACCATGAGGTTCCCGGCTGTCGCCAGCGCCAACAATACCTCAACCACGATGAGGACAGACAGGAAGAGCATCAATAGCCGGTTCACCCGGAAACGGTCAACGAGCCTTCCCGCGGCGATTGTGCCAAACATTGCCCCCAATCCGAATAACACCAGCAGCCCACTCACATCCACTCCCGGGAGATTCAGGTGCAACAGCGGCGCGATGTAGGTATAGACGGCGTAGACGCCAATATTACAGAAGAACATCGGCACGAGTGCCAGCACCAGACGAGGCTTCAACATCGGCTCCAGACGCGTGCGCAAGGACACAGAAGGCGCTGCTGCTGCTTTGGGCAATCTTCCCATAATCAGCCCCAGAGAAGCCAGCCCCGAAAGCACGACCACCAGGAAAAACGATTGACGCCAGCCAAAATGTTCGCCGATCCAGGTTCCAAACGGGGAACCAAGCGCTGTGGCAATGGTTATTCCGATCACAACCAGCGCAATCGCCTGACCGCGCTTCCCTTCAGGGGCAAGTGAGCCGGCGGTAGCATAGGCCAGCGGCACATAGGTACAGGCAAAGATACCCGCCAGAATGCGGCTGAGCATAAGCATGACAAATGATGGCGCGATCGCCGACAGGACATTTGCCAGACAGAAAAGCAGAAGTGAGCCAACTAATACATAATTGCGCGACCAGCGACTTGTAAGTGCTGCTGTCAGGGGGGCTGCAATTCCATATGTCAGGGAGAAAGCCGTCACGAGCTGGCCTGCAACTCCCTCCGTTATCCCCACATCATGCGCAATGGCAGGGAGCACACCCGCGACGACAAACGCGTCTGTCCCCAGGGCAAACGTGCCTAGCGTCAGCAGGAAAATACGCGGATCAATCGAACGACGCCGCTCTATTGAGAGCGTTTCTACGTGAGACATGAAAAGGAGGTCTCCTTTCAAGGTTTCATTGTAACTATTTTTGTTACAATAGCCGGTGAAAAAAAGAGCCGACATCCTCACACAACCCCATTGTAACTATTTTTATTACAATGGATAGCAAAAAAAAGAAGCAGGGTGCGAGTTCGTGCGCCCCTCATTCAGGTCGCGGCGGATTGCGCTGCAATCGGATGTTCGTCTGTATATTTCAGGGTGCGCTGTAAGATATCGGCAATCGTGATCTGTGTCAGTTGTTCCTCGACCGAGTTCTGTACATCGCTGTACACTTCTTCCAGCACCGGTCCGATCCCATGACCAATGCGGCACTTTGGATTAGGCGGCGTATGATGCATGGCAAAGAGAGGAGAGGGCCGGGATGCACGATACACGTCGAGTAGCGTGATCTCCTCCGGCTTGCGGGCAAGCGTCCAGCCAGCATTGTTCCCGCGCTGAACCCGCACCAGGCCATATTTTGCCATCTCGCCTAACAGGCCCCGCAAGATCACCGGATTGGTATTCACGCTTTGCGCAATTCGCTCCGAGGTCGCGATATAATGATTATCTGCGTTATTGGCAATCCAGGTCAGTGTATGGATAGCCAGCGTCAAGCGACTATTGGCGCTCATAAGAATGTCCCTCCTCTCCGCAGCATGCGATGTAATAAACTTTGTTACATCGACTGGATAGTAGTAATATACTCGCCATCGTACCAGGTTGTCAAGGGCAGATCCGCAAACACCGCAAGCGTTCGCTCCAACAAGAACCCGACACGCAGGTCTGATACACCAGCCACACAAGGGGGCTGTACAAACGCCATACAGCCCCTCGTCTTATACTCGTCGATAGGTCTCCGTCTCATCGGGCCAGGTTCCAGCGACCAGCGCAAAGTATTTCTCAACATAGGCGGCTATCTGTTCGAGCGCCAGCCTTCCTTCTGGCACCATATCTGCGAACGCCGTCCAGCCGTGAAACATGTTTCCCCACGGCACGCACTGCGCTCGTCCACCGGCAGCCCGGATTCGATCTCTTAACCGGAACGCATCATCAAGGAGAAACTCATGCTCGCCCACAACCACAAAGATCGGGGGTAAACCATGTAGATCTGCATACAGCGGTGAGGCCAGCGGCGTCGCTACATCTGCCGGGTGGGCGTAGAGCTTCGCCGCATATTCCAGCAGTACCCGACTGAGAATCCCGTCTGATCGTCCCTGTGATGGCGGATTCGCCAGCGTCAGATCAACCCAGGGAGAAATACAGGCTGCCACTACCGGCAACGGGAGCCCCTGATCTCGTGCCCGCAGGAGCGTCGCCAGCAGAATACCACCTCCGGCAGCCGCGCCTACCAGCGCGATCTGTTCAGCAGTATAGCCCTGTTGCAGCAGCCACGTGTAGGCGGTAAGCCCATCCTCTACCGGCGCCGGGAACATACATTCAGGGGCAAGCCGATACGCGATCTGAAGAACCTTCGTACGGCACGCGTTCGCCAGCATGCTGATTGCAGTACGATCCGTTTCCAGCGATCCATTGATATAGATCCCGCTATGGAAATAGAGCAAGACACGCCCTGCAATGGCATCAGCCGGGATGATCCACTCAGCCGCGAGCGTCCCAAGCTGGAAGGGTTCCACCGTTACCTGATACTTACGGGAATCAAAGGGTATTGTCTCCTCAAAAGCGGTGCGGCAACTTTCAAGGGAGAGTATTTCAGGAGTGGAGTTATACACGCACTGCAATTTGTTGTGTAGCCGTTCCTCGATGATATGGGCATCGTCAGTCATTGGCTCACCTCTTCCTTGCAACAGGAAAATACAGGTAAAATAAGAGATACCTGTATTATAATGTAGCGGCATTCTGGAGGTCAAGGAAATGGTACAGGTACTCTACGCGCAGTGCCTGTACCATTCGCTGTTCTACTTTTTGTAGAGGGGTGCAATTTTGTCGATGCGGTTGGTCCAGATCCACCCGTTATAGTCGGATGGGAGCCGCTTCATATCATCTGGCGTATCGAAGCCGCTGGAGAACTCGCTACCATCGCCACCAACAATAATCACGCGGGTGTTATTGCTTTCCATGCGCTCAAGGAAACGCCCGGGCCAACCCCAGAACCAGTGAGCCAGAGCCTCGGGAATATGCAGCTCGGTGTTCTGGCAGGCCGGCGGGACATAACCGCTCCAACCAAGTACCAGATACGGGATCAGACAGCTTTTCATGGTCTCTTTTGACATCACACGAATGCCAGGAAGCTGTTCATGAAAAGAGGCAACCGGCAGATCGCCACCATAGACGGTCAGCAGGCGTTGCTGTGCCGCTGGAAGCCGTGAGAGCGCCTGAGCAAGCTGTCTGCCCTCTTCTGGATCATTGCTTTTGACGTGGATCAAGAACGCCTTGTCCGGGAATGTCTGCAACACCTCATCAAGCGAGGGCATCATATGCAGTCCCTTCCCGCGGAGCGGGTAGGTTTTCCCGCCATCGGCAGTGTAGCCATAGCCGACATCGAGCTGTTTCAATTCAGCCAGCGTATGTTCACGCGTCACGCCCTTCCCATTGGTGCGACAATCAAGCGTCCAGTCGTGGAACACCGCAAACTTGCCATCTCTGGTCGGCTGCACGTCAAACTCGACCATGTCAGCGCCCAGACGAAACGCCTCTTGCATCGAGGGGATCGTGTTCTCGATAAACGAGTGTTCCGGAGGATAAATGCGCTCGGCGGTACAGGTATCATTTTGGAGTCCATGCGTATCAAAGGTCTGGGCAACGCCACGATGAGCCAGTAGAAACGGCCTGCCCGTTCGCTGTTTTACAAACAGTGGCCCATTATTGATAGAGAGGAATGCGACGAAAAGCAGCATTACAATGCACCCTATAAGCAAAGCTCGCAGGCAACCACTTCTTTTTTTCTCTGGCTTTTTCTCCATAGAGTGAATAGCGATTCCTTTCAAAACAGAAAATAAGCTCAAACATCCATATATCTGCTAGCATACTGAATGGTAGAGGTCGCTGTCTACCTTTATGGAATAATGCTCAATATATGGCTGTTTTTTTACTATAACCAATGCAAATAGGTACTGTTGTAAAGAAAGAAAAGGGAAATTGCAGAATGAAAGCAATTCGTTTCGCGAGAAAAGATATACCAGGAATTCGGTATGAAGAGGCGCCAGAGCCTTCCCTTCCCGGTAAGAAAGAGGTGCTGGTTCGTGTCTATGCGACCTCTGTGATGTGGCAGGAACCGCAATGGGTTGAAACCTGGAAAACCGCAGAGGGAACCGAGCGCACCCACCCCATTCCGGGCCACGACCTTTCCGGCGTTGTAGTCGCAGTTGGTGATGAGGTAACCGGCGTCAAGGCAGGCGATGCCGTCTACGCGTTGACCGAGTTCGATCGCGATGGAGCCGCCGCCGAATATACTATCGCACATGAAAGCGAACTGGCTCCCAAGCCGCGCTCACTGACCCATGTGCAGGCCGCCGCGATACCCCTCGTTGGTCTGACAGCCTGGCAGGCTCTCTTCCAGCATGGCAAGCTAGAGGCAGGACAGACGATTCTGATTCATGGTGCGGCGGGAGGCGTGGGAAGCATTGCCGTCCAACTGGCACATTGGGCGGGGGCTCATGTCATTGCGACAGCCAGCGCGAAAAACCATGCCTTCTTGCGTGAACTTGGCGCTGACGAGGTCATCGATTATCGAACTACTCGCTTCGAGGAACAGGTGCAGGCTGTTGATCTGGTCCTTGACACGGTTGGTGGAGCAACAGTAGACCGCTCATGGAGCGTGCTGAAAAAAGGGGGCAGACTTATTTCGGTCTTCGCTCCAATCTCCGAGGAGAAAGCCAACGAACATGGTGTCCACAGCGCCTTTTTCGTCGTCCGTCCAAGCCGGGAAGAGCTGATACAGCTTGGTAAGCTTATTGATGAGGGCCACATTCAACCGATCATTGAGCAGGTCTTCCCGCTTGAGGAAGCGCCGGCCGCGTTTGCACAGGCCTCCCGAGGACATACACGCGGAAAGCTGATCCTTCAAGTGCGTGAAGACGAAAGCTCAATCACTCATTGATATATACCATTTCAGGCACACGATACAGTAAGAACAGAGAACCCCACAAACCACCATTTCTCCACCACCGAAGCCTTTATGTGAGCAAAGAGAAGAGAAAAGGGTATCTGCCCTCTCTCTTCTCTTTCTCGCTTTCAGGCAAGGCACTCACTCAGCCGACGCCGTGCCACGAGAGGCCTGCGGATGCACCCGGCGAGGCAGATCAATAAGAAGCTGCTGTGCCCGACGACGTACCTCTGCAAGCAAGGCGAAATCCGCCTATAGGTCGTGAGTCTTCTATTCCTGGTTGGCTGCTCTATTTCTTTACGTGTTGCTTCCAGCTTCTGCCGATCACGTCCTGCAACAGAACGCTTGCTCCCTGCCGAGCGTGGTTGCCTTACCCGGGTCTGTCACCAACACCGTTTGTTGTTTCAATTGTTCCACCGTCTTCTTTTCCTATGGGAACCTGTCAAACTGGTCTCTTCATTTCGGCTTTGCTATAATAACGATACGCTTTGTATCATTATTGTTTCATACTATACACCACGGATCGTTTCTGTCAAGGGAGGAATCATGGTCCAACAAAAGCAGCAAACTCCGGGCCGTCCACGCAGTGAGGCATCGCATCAGGCCATCTTGCAGGCCACTATTGACGTGCTGAAACAGCAGGGATATCGAGCAACCACCATCGAGGCTATCGCGGCGGAAGCGGGAGTCGGGAAAAAGACTATCTACCGCTGGTGGTCCTCAAAGGCCGAGGTTGCCCTTGAAGCGCTCACTGCCCACAGCAATACACATGTCCCCTTTCTCGATACTGGCTCGTTACAGAGCGATCTCTTAAGCTACTTTGAACGCTCATTTGAGAGTTTGCGCGGAGAATCGGGGATGCTGCTCCGGGGCATCGTCGCCGAGGCGCTGCTTGACCCGGCATTCGCCGCAACCTTTCAGCGTGTCTTTATCGTGCCACGCAGGGCATCGCTGGTTGAGTTGCTGCAACGTGCTCAGGCCCGGGGAGAGCTCACAGCCGAGACCAACATAGAGGTGCTCGCGGACATGATCTTTGGCGCGAAATGGTATCGCTTCCTGCTCTATCCCGCCCCGCTGGATACAACGTTTGCGCAGGAGATCGTCGCGCTGGTATCGTGCCACAGAGCATAAGCCGCACTGAATCTTCATTTTCAATTGTTCAGCTTGACTTCTGATATCGATGAGTGTATCTTTTTTTATAACAAACGTTTGATATAAAAAGTGAGTACCAGAAATGCCGAAAGTTGTTGATCACGTCAGCTATCGCAAACAGCTCCTCTCGCGCTGTCTCGACCTGTTTGCCCAATCGGGGTATAGTGCCCTGACCATGCGCCAGATCGCCGAAGCGCTTCAGGTTTCGACGGGCACACTCTATCACTACTTCCCGACGAAAGAGGCCCTGTTTCAGCAGCTTGTCGAAGAGGTCACCGCCCGGACCACGGAGATGATAACGGCCTTCGTTCAGCAAGATATGCCACCGGAACAGCGCCTGACGATGCTGTTTCGCTTTCTTGAGCAGCACGAAAGCTTCCTGAACAAGCAGTTGATGGTCACACTCAACTACTACCAGCATCGCGACCTCTACGGCGAAGATGCGGGCCATCTCTTACAGCAGGGCGGGCTACGCTATCAGCAGCTCCTCATGCAACTGCTAGAGATTCAGGACGAACAGTTCCTCTTTCTCCTTCAGAGCCAAATCAACGGGTTGCTCTTTTCACGCATGATACATCATGTGACAGTTCCTCTACTGGAACAGGCACAGCCCCTGATTGTGATGCTGAGCATGTATCTTCAACAATTCAGGCAGAACAAGAGCGTCGAATAAGGAGGTTCATCACCATGACGACCATTCCCAGGCACACCTACACTACCCTTCAACGCAGCCTGCGCCACGATATCCCGCCCATGCGGCTCTATCATAAGGCAAAGAAGCTCGGCACCTGGGACCCGCGGGCCATTGATCTGATGAAGGACCGTCAGGATTGGCTCAATATGCCTCAGAAGAAGCGTGAGGCCCTGCGCAACTTGCTCGTTGGCTTTCAGGCCGGTGAAGAGGCCGTCACGCTCGACCTGCTCCCGCTGCTCATGACGGTCGCACGTGAGGGACGACTTGAAGAGGAGATGTATCTGACTACCTTTCTCTGGGAAGAAGCCAAGCACACCGAATTCTTCCGTCGTATCTTTGATGAAGTGCTTGAGGAACCAGGGGCGCTTGTCGAACAGAAGGCAAGCAGCGATACTGGAGGACGCAACCTGTTCACCGAAGACCTGACGCACGATATGCACATCTTGCTGACAGATCCCTCACCAGTCAACCAGGTGCGCGCCTCCATCATCTACAACATGATTATTGAGGGTGTCTTTGCCGAGACAGGCTACTACAGCTTCTCACGCATGCTCAGCCAGGAAAAGATCATGCCCGGCCTGATGGAGGGCATCCAGCTTATCAAGCGCGATGAGTCCCGCCATATCGCTTATGGGGTCTTCTTTATCTCCCGCCACGTCGCGCAGGACAAATCGCTCTGGCCCGTCGTTGAGGCGCGTATGCACGAGCTCTACGATCGCGCTCGCAACAACCGATCGGATCAACCCCCGACTCCCGAGCAAGAGGAGATTCGCAACTTCGCCTATCAGCAGTTCCAGAAACGCCTGAATCGCATCGCCAAAGCACGTGAACAAACGCTGGAAGATGTCTACCAGATTGCGAACATTGAAGAAGAAGCAAACTAGCAGAGAGAATGAAACAGGGATCGATTATGCAAACGACAGTAGAAACCCGTTATGGCAAAATACGCGGAACCGAACTGAGCAAAAGCATCGTCTGGAAAGGCATTCCCTACGCTCAACCCCTTGCAGGACCGCTTCGCTTTCAGCCACCACAGCCACCTGAGCCCTGGACGGGGACCCGCGACGCAACCGAGTTCAGCCCGATTGCTCCCCAGCCAATCCTTCAGGAACAGCGGCTCGGTCAGATCTTTACAGGCAAGCAGGGGAAGCCTCCCGTTATCGGCGAGGACTGCCTGACACTCAACATCTGGGCTCCACAGGACCGCAGCCAGAAACATCCGGTCATGGTCTGGATTCATGGTGGCGCGTTTGTCTCCGGCTCAGGCTCGACCCCACTCTATGATGGTGAGAGCCTGGCAACTGAGGGCGATGTGGTGGTTGTCACCATCAACTATCGGCTTGGTGCCCCTGGTTTCCTCTATCTGGAAAATGAGGGGCAGCCCCAGTGCAACCGGGGTCTCTTGGATCAGATTGCAGCCCTGCGCTGGGTTCAGGAGAACATCGCAGCGTTTGGTGGTGATCCCGACAATGTGACCGTGTTTGGCGAGTCGGCTGGCGCGATGAGCATTGGCACCCTGCTCGCGATGCCCGCGGCAAGGGGGCTCTTCCATCAGGCCATACTCCAGAGCGGCGCGTCCCATGCTGTTTCCACAAAGGAGCAGGCAGTACAGCAGGCAGGAGACTTCTGGAAGGCGCTCGGCAAGGAGCAGCCCGACCTGAACGCTCTGGCGGAACTCCCGTTTGAAGAGATCATCCAGGCACAGGTGCGCTCCGCCGAGGGCAAAACACAAATGAGCTACCAGCCCGTAATTGATGGCGTCACGCTTCCACAGGCACCCATCGATGCCGTTGCCTCGGGCTCCGCACGGGAAGTATCGCTCCTCATCGGCACCAACCGCGATGAATGGAAGCTCTTTGAAGCGATGCAGACGATGAACGTTCCCTTCAATGAGGAGATCTTTGCAAAAGCCTTTGGCGCGGCGGCTCCAGCGGTGCAAGCAGCCTATACAGCAGATCAACGTGGTGAGACCCCGGCTGAGGTCTGGTCCAGCGTGCAAACGGATCGCATTTTCCGCATACCCGCGATCCGTCTGGCAGAGCGACAGATACAGCACTCCCCGGTCTGGATGTATCGCTTTGACTGGGTATCTCCAGTACTATACGGTCGCCTGGGAGCCTGTCACGGTCTGGAAATACCCTTTGTCTGGAACACCATCGAGAAGGCCGCCACCTTGACAGGCAACACATCCGACAGCCATGCTCTGGGGAGGCGCATGCGGGCCGCCTGGATCGCCTTCGCACATACCAGCTCCCCTGAAGCCGAGGACCTGCCTCACTGGCCGCGCTACGATCTCGAACGCCGTGCAACTATGATCTTCAATACCTCATGTGCCGTGATAGACGATCCCGAGCCCCACACGCGCGCCCTCTGGGAACGCTTGATGTAGCCACACAACGGAGAGGGAAGGAGAGACACCGCTTTCTCCTGCCTCTCCGGTTTTTCCCGCCCTCCCTCGGCTTTACAATGCCATCCTCTTCACGTCTATCTCCTTAGAAAATAGAATCGATCACTATCAATCGTAAAGAGCGAGGAACAAAGAACCACATAGATGTCTTCCAGGAAGAGAAGAAAGGATCATCTCCATATGCGTGTCATTCGCCTGCTCATTGCGACCGTCCTGCTCTTGCTCGGCATTGTAGCGCTCTATTTCCTGGGCCTCACGCCCTTCGGTCACGCCATCTGGATGGCGCTTTTCTTTCGCGGTTTCGGCTTCTGGCTGATCGCTGCCGGGATCGCGGGCCTGTTTCTGATCCCTGCCGCGATTCTCAAGTTCACGCGCGGGTATTCCCCGGGCTCGCACTTCTTGCTGACGCTAGGGATTGTTGAGCTGCTCGCCTTCTTTCTCTTTCTCTTTCTCAACAACCAGTTCTATCACAAGTACCTGGCGCAGCAATCGTTTGAAACGATCACCAGTCTCCCGAACACCACGCAAATACGCTATCTGCCGAAAGAAGTCAGCAAAACCTTCGGCAGCAACCGCTATCAGGATTCCCAGACAGCCCCGGGCGACTTCCACTCGATTCAGATCGGGGAGAACATCGAGTGGGTCGCGGCACGGGTGCCCAACGGCTTTATCAATAGTATCAGCTATCAAACGCAGGGCATCCTGATCGTACAGTCAGATGGCAGCCTGAAAAGCGTTGATGCGCCGATGACCTTCGGCGAGGGCATGGCCTTCAACCGCAGCATCGAGTGGCAAACCTATTCACGGCGCTTTAACAGCGATATCGACACACCCTATTACATACTCACCTCCACTAACGAGGTGCTGACGCTGGTCCCCTCCATCGGCTATCACTTCCAGTTTCCGGCTATGGTTCCCTTTTGGGAAAGCACCTATGTGATTCATCCCGATGGCACGATTGAGAATCTGAGCCCCGAACGCATCCAGCAAGATCCCCGCTTCCAGGGGCAACGCCTGTTCCCTGAAGGGCTTGCCCGCGAGATTGGCAACTCCTGGGGTTATCGGGACGGCATCTGGAACGCGCTCTTCATCCATAGGAATCAGGTAGAGCCCGTTTCCTTTGAGCATGACGAAAATCAGATGCCCTATCTGCTTCCCGCCACGGACAGCCCCATCTGGGCGATTGCTTGCAGCCCGGTCAGCCAGGCACACGGCATTAATACCCTGCTCCTCTGGAACGCGCACAGTGGCAAAATGCAGGTCTACACTGTGCCGAAGACAGCGAGCCTGCTTGGCCCGAACAAGGCAATGGAATATGTACGCGCTGCCTATCCGCTCTATAACTGGACAAAAGACGAAACGGGCTCCGTGGTGACGCTGGAACCACGCCCGGTGATTCGCGACAGCAAACTGTACTGGATGGTCTCTGTCACCAACACCAACTATGCAGGCGTCTCGCTGCAAACGCTGGTCAACGCCGAGGATGGCAGCGTCCGAGCCTTCCATAGTCCAGACGAGATACAGGCGTTTCTGCATGGGACGTACGAGGGAGAAAAGCCGCCCACCTCTGCCGATACGCAATCACAGCAGCAAACGGATATCTCAAAAATGAGTGATGATCAACTGTTCAAGTTGATTGATAATGCGCTCAACGAGCTCAAGAAACGTCGCGAAAAGAAATGAGGCAGATCCAAATATTGGTGTCTCTCCTGTTCCTCCCCTGCCGTGTGGCACGCCATTCCCACGCCTGCACACCGTCACGAACAGGACCAGAAAGAAACGGAGCAGCACCGTCAATCGTACTACAGATATGGATAAGCTCGGTGAGCTATGGTTCACTTTGCTTTTCTCAGCAGAAATGATAACCTGGTAGAAATACCGACATGGGAAGTCAGGAACACTCAAATTCATGACAACAACTTCAAGCAATTCATCATCTTCTCAAAAAGCACGGAAACTCAAAAAGCACCCTTCACAGACCTATATCGAGGAGAGTCAAAATATCATACTGTTGCTGAATCGCCAGGGCCACATTACGTATGCCAGCCCGGCACTCACGCAACTGATGGGCTATGTTCCTGAAGAGCTGCTCGGGCGCGCACTTGATTCTCTCGCTCCCCGGGACGAATCCCGTATTCTCCGCATCATCCTGAAAGAGGTACAGCCTTCCCCTGGCAGAACCCTGAAAGCCGAGGTAGTGCTTCGTTGTAAGGACAATACCACGCGCCGCTTTGAGGGAAGTTTGACGAATCTGCTTGAGGTGCCGGGAATCGAAGCCCTTCTCTATACCCTGAGTCCCGTGCGGGAAGGGCGCCTTGCTCCCTCCACTGGCTGGCATAACATGGGAGCAACAGATCACTTTGTTCAGTTTTATGAGCATGATGACTTTCTTCTGCACTCATTGAGCGGCTATGTGGCAGCCGGGCTCGCCGCCAATGAAGGCTGTATTGTGATTGCCAGCGCCGAGCATCTTCGCAAGCTGAACGAACTCCTGCAAACGCAGGGATGGGATATTGACGCCGCCAGCAAAGAGGGAACGTATGTGACCGCTGAGGCTACCGAGGCGCTGTCCTGGTTTGTCAAAGGGGAAAAGCTGGATGAAAAGCGCTTCTCCCGCATCTTTGGCGGCCTGATTGAAAAAACTGCTATCAATCGACCACATGTGCGCGTCTATGGCGAGATGGTCGCACTCCTGTGGGCGGAGGGCAAGCAGACCACTGCGATTCAGCTAGAAGACTGCTGGAACAACTTACAGCACTCAATCTGCCCGTTCTCGCTCTTCTGTGCGTATCCTATACGCAGCTTTCAGGGAGATATGCATAGCCCTTCATTTGAAACCATCTGCCATCAGCACTCGCAGGTAATCCCCGAGGAAAGCTATACCTCGCTCCAGAGTCCAGACGAGCGACTTCGCGCCATCACGCACTTGCAGCAACAGGCGCTTTCCCTGTGGGGCGAGATTGCCGAACGCAAGCAAGCAGAAGAAAAGCTTCGCATCTCAGAGGTGCGCTATCGTCGCCTGTTTGAGGCTTCAAAAGATGGTATCCTGATTCTTCATCCGCATTCGGGCTCAATTACCGACGCCAACCCGGCTATCGCCCAACTGCTTGGTCGCTCACAGGAGGAGCTGATAGGACAGGATATACGGCAGGTGCTCCTCTCTCGTGAAAGCACAAAAGCTGAAACATTTCTGGAAGAACTGCAACAGAAGCGCTTTCTCCATTATGATTCGCTCTTCCTACCCCATCCGGATGGCACGCCTCAGTATCTGGAGTGCGTGTGCAACCTCTATAAGGTCGATGAGCACGAGCTCATCCAGTGCAATATACGTGATATCACCGAACGGAAGCAGGCTGAAAAGGCGCTCCGTAAGGCGGAAGCGCGTCTACGCTTTCTTGCAGAGTCGATGCCGCAAAAGGTCTTTATTGCCAGGCCTGACGGCTCCATTGATTACGTCAACCCCCAGTGGTATGACTTTACTGGCCTCCCGGCTGAAGAACTTCTGGGATGGAGCTGGCTGCAATGCCTGCATCCCGATGATAAGGAAGCGACACTTCAGAGCTGGCTCCATGCCCTCAAGAGTGGAGAGCCGCTTGAAATCGAACATCGCTTCCGGCGCGCCAATGGAGTCTACTGCTGGCATATCAGCCGAGCCATTCCCATACGCGATGACACGGGCCAGATCACTACATGGATCGGCTCGACAACGGATATTGATGAGCAAAAGCAGCTTGAAGAGCGTAAGAATGCCTTTATCAGTATGGCAAGTCACGAGCTCAAGACCCCGGTGACGAGCCTCAAGGGCTTCACGCAAATCCTACAGCGTCGTCTGGGCAAAAATGCCGATAGCCAGACTCTGATGTTCCTCAACAGAATGGATTCGCAGCTCAAGAAGCTCACAGCCCTCATTACTGATCTGCTGGACATCTCGAAAATCGAAATTGGCAAGCTCTCGTTCCATAAAGAACCGCTCGACCTCGACACGCTGGTTCAGGAAACCGTGCAGAACGTTCAGGAGATCAGCAGCACACATCACATTCAGTTACAGGGCAGCACAAACGCCCGCATCTATGGCGACAGGGATCGATTGGAGCAGGTCCTTATCAATCTGCTGACCAATGCCATGAAATATTCTCCCCATGCCGATACAGTCATTATACGACTGGATCGACAGGACAATAAGGCACGCATTGCCGTACAGGATTTTGGTATTGGCATTGCGCCAGAGCATCACCACAATATCTTTGACCGCTTCTATCGCGTCATTGATTCGGAGGAACAAACCTATCCAGGCCTCGGTATCGGCCTCTATATTACTCGCACCATTATTGAGCGGCATGAAGGCCAGCTCTGGCTGGAAAGCCAAAAAGACAAAGGGAGCACATTCTATGTCACCTTGCCACTCTATGACTAATCCCCACCCTTCAGACTTTGTGAAAGGAGATGGGAGACAATGACATCTACCGGTAAAAAGGTACTGATCGTTGACGATGACCCCGATATCACGCTTGCACTTGCAGCAATGCTGGAAGATGAGGGGTATGATGTCACAACCATCGACAGAGGTGAATATCTGGAGCAGCTTCCAGAACAGAATATGCCCGATGTCATTCTGCTGGACATGCTGCTTTCGGGCGTGGATGGTCGCGAGATTGCCAGACGCCTGAAACAGCAACCTGCCACGCGTCATATTCCCATCTTGATGCTCTCAGCGCATCCCAATGCGGCTCAAGAGGCGGAAAAGGCCGGAGCAGATGACTTTCTGGCCAAGCCCTTTGAGCTTGATGAGCTGCTCAACAAAGTCGCGCTACACCTGCATTCATCCGCCTGAATATGCTCTTCTATACTCTTTCTTCTCGCTATGCAAACAGAAACGCTTTATGGCGCTCTCATCCGTCATAGCTCCGATGCCTCATGCGCTCGTTGTTGCACGAGTGCTGCCGTCTGCTCCTGAAGGGGGAGCCGGGAGCGCCGATCATATTCCTCACGGGCCCGCTCCACCTCCTCAATGTGCTCCTCCGACCAGTCGCGAAACGCCCAGATCGGTTCAATGATGGTCTCCCCCAATGGAGTCAGCGAATACTCGACCATTGGCGGTATCACCGGATAGACCACGCGTTTGATCAACCCGTTGCGCTCCAGATCACGCAGGGTTTGCGTCAGCATCTTCTTTGAGATCCCTTCAATGATAGTCTGAAGCTCGCTGAAGCGTAGCGTTCCTTTATGCAGCGCACCCAGGACAAGCAACGTCCACTGATTGGAGAGCAGGGACAGGCCGCGTCGCGTGGGACAGAGTACGTCTATTGTTGGTTTTGAATCGTTGAAGGTAACCATGAGGTGACTATATCACTTTTTGGTTCCTTCTTACAAGAGCTGCGTCCATCACGTATAATCAAGACACATTCAAAAAAACAACGAACTTGAGAAGCGTGGCAAGATCAAGAGGGAAAGACGACAATATTGCAGCGAATGCACTTTCTGACGTACGTCCGGTCGGCCTGTTGACAGGTTTTACCTGGGCAAAGGCAGAATCCCTCAAAGTTCTTACCCGGGAGAAAGGAAAGCAACATAATGAAAGCAATCGCAATCAATGCATTTGGTGGTCCAGAGGTATTGCAGCTTCAGGAGATGCCCGAGCCAGTTCCCGGCCCGGGAGAAGTTGCTATTCGCGTCGCGTATGCCGGGGTCAACTTCGCCGAGTCGATGCTGCGCCGGGGAGGCCACCATACCGTTCACCTCCCCACCATTCCCGGGCTTGAGGTCTCGGGACACATCGCGGCACTTGGGAAGGGCGTCGAAGGGCTACGCGTCGGACAGCCGGTTGCCGCTTTCACACGAGAAGGAGGCTACGCGGAAGTTGCCATTGCACAGGCCGCTCTGACCTTTCCTCTCGACACCCTGAGCAAGTCCATTGATCTGGCAACCGCCGCCGGATTTCCAACGATCGTCCCAACGGCACATGATCTGCTCGTCCGCGTTGCACGACTGCAACAGGGTGAATCGGTGCTGATTCATGCGGCTGCCGGCGGCGTTGGCACGCTGGCCGGTCAGATAGCACGGTTGTTGGGCGCAGGCCGGGTCATCGGGACCGTCAGTACGCAGGAGAAGGCACGCTATGCGGCACAGTTTGGCTATGATACTGTGCTTCTGCGCGACAACTTTGTCCAGCAGGTCCAGGAGCTAACGCAGGGGCGTGGTGTAGATATCGTGCTCGACTCCATTGGAGAGCCTGTTCGTAGCCAGAGCCTCGCAGTTCTTGCACCGCTAGGACGGCTCGTCATCTTTGGCGGAGCCAACGAAGATGTCAAGAAAGCGCTCGACCTTCCGAAGATGCCAGGCAACATGCTTGCCGAGAACAAGGCTATCATGGGCTATAGCATCGGTATATTGGGCTCCAGTGCGCCCGCGCTCCTTCAGGAGACTGCCGCGCGCACCCTTGAGTGGCTTGCACAGGAGCGCATTCGGATCGACATTACCGAGATCCTGCCGCTGAAAGAAGTCGCAACAGCTCATGCTCGGCTGGAATCGAGAGCGTCAACCGGGAAATATATTCTCCGGGTCAACGGCTGAGTATGAAGAAAGGGAAGGGGCAGTACCGCAATACTGCCCTCTTCCCATGCTGGTATTTGCGTTGTTGTTGTGGGATCTATCACAGGAAGTTCTATGTCTCTTATCTCTATTATACCTGCATGGCAATATCACTGTTCCTGCTGCACATACACACTGCGTATCTCGTCATAGGAGCTATCCGTTACGGGCGCGAAACAGTGCAGACAGCTCTCCTGCAAGATCCGGGCATGCTCCCTCTCGGTATGCATACTCAGCAGTGCCTCGCGTAATGCCTCCTTGAGTCCGCGATCCAGGCGGGAAGCCGCGATCACCGGCGGGCTTGTTGCCGGACCAATCGAGGCAATAATACGTATCTGTTGACTGAGCTCAGGTCGTGCGACCAATAACAGGTCAAGCACATGCGAATCAAGCGCCGTGGCGTCGGCCATGCCATCGAGCACCATCTGTAGTGAGCGTTCATGCGACCCCGAAGCCAGACAGCGCCCAAAATACGCGCAGGTTTCGCCTTGCAAGGAAAGCGCCCGGGCAACCGCTACATAGCCGGAATAGGACACCTGCTCGTTATACACCCAGGTCGCGCCACGTAAATCGGCAAAACGGGTAAAGCGGCTATCCTGCCGCACCACCACATCCGAGAAGTACACCGGACGCGCACAATAGCGCATGGCAACCGCGACCGGTGCCGCCAACAACTCAACCGACTCGGGCTGACAGGCCGTGAGCCGCACATAATCCAGTCCGCAGACAAAGCCGAGGTCAGCGGCTCCTGCGGCAAACGCATCAAATGATGTGCCAACCTCAAGCTCGATGGGCTGCCCTACTCGTCGGGCCAGATACGCCACTATCGCCTGATAGGTTGGAAAGAAGACCGGGGCAAGAAAGGTTACACAGCGAAGCATCATACTCCTTTCGCTTACACACTCAAAGCTCGACAACAACATGCTCAGGGCGCGGATAGGAATACTCGTAGATTCTGGCCTGCGCGTTCATATATGTATACGTTCTGGTCAGCGAACCGGAGCGCATTGCTGCCTCCCGACCCTCATCCCCGAAGAGATAGAACTTCGTCGACACGATGACCAGTTGACCGGGTGTAAAGCCTTCGAGCAATATTCCCCGATGCAAGCGAATCCACTCGTAGTACTGTGGGGCAAGCTGGTGCGCAGCCAGCATATGCATCTGATGCTGCGTGACCGTCTCTTTTGCTTCTTGCTTCCGAAACACTACCAGATTGCACCAGTTGCCATCATGCAGTTCAACGGAAGAATAGCTCAAGATATCCGGAGCCTTTGCCAGTTCCATAATGAGGGTTTTATCCACCTCCGTCAGCGCTTCCACAACCGCCGCCTCCGGGTCCAGGCGCTTCTTGCCCAGAAAGCCAACAAAAAAGAGCGGGCCCCGCTCAAACGTATCCCGGTTCTGGTACAGTACGATACGATGCGCATAGCCATACTCATCACGTGTCTGCGCCAGAAAGGGCAGCGCCCCGGGAGCAAGCGGCCAGCGCAATGCCTCCTGTACATGGGCCGCCAGATGACGCAACATCACCAGATCAAAGGTGCTGGCATAGACGTCAGCCAGGGTAAAATGCTGTAATTCAGGATAGAGAATCATACTATACTCTCCTTCACAAGAGGATAGGGTAATACAAACACAAAAAGAGTCAAAGAGAAAAACAGGTGGAGAAAAAAAGCAGGAGTTAACAACAACACATACAGCAGGAGAAGAAACAGGGGACAAAGAGGCGGCCTACAACCGTAACAGGGAACTCAGATCGCTCGGTTCTGTATCGATACATTTCTTCTCTCTCTTTACAATACAATAACGATACTTCCTGAGAATCATTATATGGATGAGCGCAAACAATGTCAACCACGGAGCAGAAAAATGAGAGGCCAGTTTTCTGGCCCCTCACCAGTACCCCATGTCGTGTACCACACGAGAAGCACCCTGGGGATACTCTCACGCTGACAGTCGAGAAGTGAGTAAATCTCAGAGGAGTTGCAATCAGTCTGTCTGCTCTGTGACTGCCGCGCTCTTCTGTTGTGCCTCGATATAGTTCGCATACCACAGCCCGCTCTGCTTGATAATCCGCTTCTGAGAGGGATAATCGACATAGACCAGGCCAAAGCGCTTGCTATATCCTTCGGCCCATTCATAGTTGTCCATCAGCGACCAGGCAAAATGGCCCTGCACCGGAATGCCCTCGGCGACCGCCGCTTCAATCGAGGCCAGATGGGAGCGCATATACTCGACCCGCTCGGGATCATGAACCAGATCTCCACCATCCCAGATATCGTTGAAGGCAGCCCCGTTCTCGGTAATGACGATCGCGGGCGGAGCGTAGTCCTGCTGGACCTGGCGCAGCGCTTCCAGTAAGCCCTGCGGGTAAATCTCCCACCCCATCACGGTACGTGGTGCGTCCTCGGGAACTGGCAGCGCCTCAAGCGCATTACTCTCTCGCGAGGTGCGCCAGCGCGAATAGTAGTTGACGCCCAGAAAATCCAGCGGAGCCGCGATGCGCGCCATGTCATCAGGCTGAATATCGGGTGCAACACAGCCCAGATCTTCAAACAGCCCGTCAGGATAGCATCCCCGGAAGAGCGGATCAAGGAACCAGCGATTGCGGAAACGGTCCAGTCGCTCCGCCTGTTGTCTGGTCTCATCGCTCTCATCCATAGCATAAACCGGATAGGGATCGACCGTGAAGCCGATTTTCGCTCCGGGCTGTAAGAGGGCCCGCAGGCGCGGCAGGACCAGCCCATGCGCCAGAAGCACGTGGTGTCCGGCATTCAACGCGTCCTGCTTGTTTGCCAGACCCGGCGCATGCACTCCCACACCATGCCCGAGATAGGCGATACACCACGGCTCATTAAAGGTGATCCACCAGTTTACCCGATCACGCAGACGCCGGGCCACAATCTCGGCGTAATCAGCAAATGCCTGTGCAGTCTCTCGTCGGAGCCAGCCGCCCCGCTCCTGAAGCGCATAGGGGAGATCCCAGTGATACAGCTTAACAAGCGGTGTAATGCCCTGAGCCAGCAGCTCATCAACCAGCCGATCATAGAAATCCAGTCCCTTTTCATTGACGGTTCCTGTCCCCTCGGGGATGATGCGCGGCCAGGCAATAGAAAAGCAATAGGCATTAAAATGCAGCTTTTTCATTAATGCGATATCTTCTTGAAAACGATAATAATGCTCAAGAGCCACATCACCTGTATCACCCTGATAGACCTTGCCTGGTGTCGCCGCGAACCGATCCCAGATGGACTCACCGCGCCCGTCTACGCGAGTCGCGCCCTCTATCTGGTAGGCCGATGTAGACGCGCCCCAGAGAAAATGGGAGGGAAAACGATCCGAATGCACAGCACCCTCCGTCGCCGTTTTCTGGCTCATGCGTCAATTACTCCTTAGATGCTATTTCGTTAGAGAGAGAACGTGAACGGCCCATTGGCGTGGTATCATGCTTCTGTGCCCCATACAGAAAACAGGACGTCCAATGTCCGTGACCGAATTCGGTGCGTTCCGGGAAACGCTCTTTACAGACCGGCATCGCATGTGGACAACGAGTATGGAAGCGACACCCTGTCGGAGGCTGGATCAGGCTTGGCACCTCGCCGCGAGCCTCTAGCGGTGTCCTGCGCTGTCCTTTCAGTCTCATGCGCTCTGGAGCAGGCGTCGCTGAGAGCAAAAGCTGCGTATAGGGATGTTTTGCCTGCTGAATCACCTGCTCACTCGGTCCCCCTTCCACCATCTGACCGGCATAGAGGACCAGTGTCTCATCAGCAAAATAGCGAGCGCTTGCCAGATCATGCGTGATAAAGAGAATCGCAATCCGCTCTTCCTCTTTGAGCTGCGCCAGCAGATTCAGAATATCCAGGCGGATCGAGACATCCAGCATTGACACCGGCTCATCAGCAAGAATCACTTCTGGACGCACAGCCAGCGCCCGGGCAATCGCCACACGTTGCCGCTGACCGCCGCTGAGCTGATGCGGATACTTTTCAATAAACTGCTCGGCAGGCGTCAGGCTCACACGCCGCAATAGAGCAAGAATCTGCTCCGTCTCTTCCTCCGCATTCTTCGCAAAGCCATAGATGCGCAGCGGGCGGCTGAGGTGATAGCGCACATTATGCACCGGGTTAAGCGAAGCAAAGGGATCCTGAAAGACCATCTGCACGCTGCGGCGATAGGTGGTCAGTGTGGCCGCGTTCGCCTTGCCAAGCGGCTTGCCATGAAAGCGAATCTCGCCACCAGTCGGGTCATAGAGCCGCGCCAGCAAACGCGCAATCGTTGATTTGCCGCTGCCGCTTTCGCCAACCAGCGCCGTCACCCTGCCCGGATAGAGTGCCAGCGAGGCCCTTTCCAGCGCGTGGACCGCCTGTTTACCCCCGAATGGATTCCACTGACGCAGCGGAAACTCTTTCTGCAAATTCATGATTTCCAGTATAGCCTGTTGGCTCATTGCGTTCATCTGCGTCGTTTCCTTTCTGCAAGCTCCGAGTAGCTACGCGCAATCTGAGCGGTCGAGGGCGGCTGATTCAAGAAGCGCGGATTATACAAATGGCAGGCAACCAGTTGCTCGGTCGGTCCGCTCGGCTCAAGCGGAGGAACCACCCCACGACACGCCTCAAAAGCCATCGGGCAGCGCGGATGGAAGGCGCAACCGGTCGGCATCGCCCGCAGATCAGGAGGCGAGCCAGGAATACCGATCATCTGCAAACGTGGTCCATGCAGCGTCGGGAAAGCGTTCAACAGGCCATAGCTATAGGGATGGCGCGGCTGCCGATAGAGCTGCTCGCTAGTAGCCTGCTCGACAATATTGCCCGCATACATAATCGCGATCCGGTCCGAGAGTTCCAGCAACAGCGAGAGATCGTGCGTGATAAAGATCAGCGCCGTATTAAACTCGCGGCACAGCCCGGCGATCAGATCCAGGATCTCGCGTTGCACCACCACATCCAGTGCCGTCGTTGGCTCATCCATAATAATCAGTTCGGGACGCAGCGCAAGGGCGATCGCGATCGCCACACGTTGCCGCATGCCGCCGCTCAACTCATGCGGGTAGCTTCTCAGACGATCAGCGGCAATACCGACCAGATCCAGCAACTCAACCGCTCGCTTGTGATAATAGTCCTTCCCCTTGCCGGGCCAGTGCGTATGCAACACATCAATAATCTGATCGCCGATGCTCAGCACGGGATTCAACGCGTTCATCGCACTTTGAAAAACAACCGCCAGCTCTTTCCAGCGAAACGAACGCAGTTGCGCCATTGACAGCTTCATAATATCAATGCCGTTGTTCGCGTCCAGTCGATCCAGCAGCGCGGGCGGGGTCTCCTTCTCTGGATCGGGATAATAGATCACCTGTCCACTGGTAATCATTGCCGGAGGGCGGAGCAGGCGAGCAATCGCAAAAGCCAGCGTTGATTTACCGCACCCGCTCTCGCCAGCGAGGCCCAGGACTTCACCGCGATGCAGCGTCAGGTCGACGCTCTTCACCGCGTGGACTGCCCCATCCATCGCCTCATAATCAACGCTGAGCGATTTCACTTCGAGTAATGCGTCCATCTTACGCCACTTTCTTCTTTCTTCGGGCAAGCCGCCGCTCGTTGCGCAGCGTCGGGTTTGCCAGCTCATCAATGCCGAAGTTGATAAAGGTCAGACCGGCACAGAGCAGCGCCACACAGAGGCCTGGCGGGACAAACTGCCACCATCCACCTGTCATCAGTGCACCATCCGTCTGCGCCCAGTACAGGATCACGCCCCAGGACGGCTCAGAAACATCACCCAGTCCCAGGAATTCCAGGGCCACTTCAGAGAGCGCCGCGAAGATAAACGTCCCGACAAAGCTTGAGGCCACAATTGCGATCTCATTTGGCAGAATCTCAAAGAGAATAATACGCCAGGGCTTTTCACCAAGCGTGCGAGCAGCGGTGACAAACTCGCGCTGCCGCATCGAGAGCGTCTGCGCGCGCAACACACGCGCACCCCAGGGCCAGCTTGTAAACAAGAGCACCAGAATAATCGTCCAGGCTCCCTTCACGGCAAACGACGCGACCACGATTGCCAGCGGCATGCCAGGCAGCACCAGGAAGATATTCGTGATAAACGACAGCACATCGTCGACCCAACCGCCACTGTAGCCCGCGAGCAGGCCGATCAGCACCGAGAGCAGCGTTGAGCCAGCCGCAGCCGTAAAGCTGATTAACAGCGAGACACGAGTTCCGTAGACCAGACGCGCAAAGATATCCTCACCCTTCTGCGTGGTCCCGAGCCAGTGCGTCGCCGATGGTGCCTGAAACAGATCGTTCGTCAGGGTATGCGGATCATATCGCGCAAACAGCGGGCCGACCAGCCCTACCAGGATAAAGAACAGCAGTATCCCGATCCCGATCATCATACGCGTGTTTGAGGTAATCTGGGAAAGCTGTGCCTTCCACTGGCTCTGCACCTTGCCTGTTGTTCCCGCGACGTTCCCCGGCAGGACCACAGGCGCAACCTGCGCAGGGGACGACGCTTCTTGCACGTTCGGAGTGCTATTATTGGTCTCTTGCTGCATCAATTATCCCCTTTCGTGTCGCACCCGTGGATCAAGGAGCGCATAGACGATATCCGACAGAAAGTTCGCAGTCAGCATCGCGATCGCGATCATCAGGAAGATTCCCTGAATCAGGCTGTAGTCGAAGCCGCGAATAGCCGTCAGCAGGTCAAAACCGATGCCCGGATACGAGAAGACCATCTCTGTCAGCAGCGCACCACCAACCACAAAGCCAAGCGACATCCCCAGACCGGTGATGTTGGGCAGAATGGCGTTTCGAGCGGCATAGGTAAACATCACGCGCCGCTCGGGCAGGCCTTTTGCTCGCGCCAGCAACACATAGTCTTCCGAAAGCGTTGTGACCATTGCATTACGCATGCCAAGCACCCACCCGGAGATAGAGCTGATCACCACTGTCAACGCGGGCAGGATCGCATGCAAGAGCACACTCAGAATAAAGTCCAGGTTCCAGCCGGGGTAGATATCGCTCAAGGCATCATAGCCACCACCGAGCGGGAAAATCCCCATATTAAAGGAAAAGATATACAACAATCCCAGGGCCAGCCAGAAATAGGGAATCGCCGAGAAGAAGGTCAACAGCGGTGTGACCACGGTATCAACCCATGAATTGCGCTTCCAGGACACCACCACACCAAGCAGCGTACCGAGCAAGAAGCTGATAATAGACGCCACTCCCACCAGGCCAATCGTCCAGGGCAGGTCAGTCGCGATGACCTGAACCACCGGCGTTGGAAAATGCGAGGTAGCAATACCAAGCTCACCACGCAGCAGATTCCCCAGGTAGTGAAAGTACTGTATCCACAGCGGATCGTTGCTCACGCCTAATTGCAATCGAATCGCGTCGAGCGTTGCCTGCGTAATTGTGCCCTGTCCACGCAAGCGGTTCACATACGCCTGCACAGGATCACCAGGCATCAGACGCGGAAGAATGAAGTTAATGGTGACCGAGGCCCACAGGGCCGCCAGATAAAACGCGATACGGCGGAGTAGATGACGCATCCTTCTTTCTTTTCTCCTTTCAGCTTGGGTTCGCGCAAGAGGCAGGGATAAGAACGGGCCTTATCCCTGCCCGCCACCCGCTTATGCAGCAGGTTTCAAGCGGAGAACGATTTGCGTGCAGTCGGGAGCGTCAAACGGTGATCCATAGGCGTACGGGTTGTCCTTGTCAGGCCAGCCGGTCGCGTTCTTGGTGCTGTACTCGAACCAGCTCACATTGTAGTACAGAGGAATCGAAGGCAATTTCTCGACGACGATCTTCTGAATACCATAGAGCGCCTTTTTCTGAGCTTCCTTATCGGAGGTTGTGCGATACTGGTGCAACAGGTTGTCCGTCTCGGAGTCTTTCCAGTGCTGCCAGTTGGTTGCACCACCATTGGCGGCCTTGCCCTGATCCCAGGTATTGGAGCTCAGCAGCCAGTCGTTCAGGAAGAAGAACGGCGAAGGCCCTTTGTTCGTCCAGGAGATAGCCGTGTCATAGTTGCCGGTGTTCAACGCATTCGAGTAGATTTCGGGCGAAGCCATCGCGTTCGGTTTGGCCTCAATACCCGCAGCCTTCAGGTTGTCAGAGATAACGGCAAGCGCACTCTGCCAGTCAGCCCAACCATTGGGTACGTTCATATTGAAGGAAAGCCTCTTGCCGTCCTTCTGGTAAATACCATCGCTGCCTTTGGTGAAGCCAGCCTTCTCCAGAAGCTGAGTCGCCTTTGCAGTATCATGGGTGAACGAAGCATTCTGATACTCTGGTGCGATCCAATCTTTATGGGCTGGCAGCAAACCAGTCGGATTGGCAGGAACGCCGTAGGGAGCCGCCTTCTGCTTGATCTCTTCGCGGTTGATCGCGGTGCTGATCGCCTGACGCACCTCAGGGATGTCGAAGGGGAACTTGGTCAGATTCAGATACAGCATCACAGTGTTATTGCTCTCGAACCAGTGATGATAGTTCTTCGGGTCCTTGTTGACGAAATTGGCATCAAACTTCGGATCCCAGCCAACACCGGCCCAGTCGATTTCACCACGAGAGAGACGCAACATCGCCGCGGTGTTATCGTTGGTCGCGATATAGCGAAGCTGTGCGATCTCCGGCTTACCAGACTCCCAGTAGTTGGGGTTCTTCACCAGTGTATAAGCCGAAGGGGAGAACTCTTTGAGGGTGTAGGGTCCGGTACCAACCGGCTTCTCGTTCTTGTCGGTTGCCGGGTTGGACTTCGCTTCCCAGATATGCTTCGGCACAATATAGGTCTGACTGAAAAGCCAGGTTGCCGTTGCATCGGCATTCTTGAAGTTCACCTTGATGGTATTGGCATCGGGCTGTGCGTAATCCTGGATCAGGGTTGTCCACAGACCGGAGGTGTCAGTTGCAGGATATTTCTTCAGCATATCCAGCGTGAACTTCACGTCATCGGCGCTGAAGGGCTGTCCATCGCTCCACTTCACGCCCTGTCTGATGGTAAAGGTGATACTCTTTACATCATCAGAAAGCTTGTAATCGGAGGCCAGGATAGGCTTGATCTCACCGTTGTAGCGGTTCACATAGATCAGGGTCTCATAGATCATGCCCTGTGCACCGTACATGCCACCAGCATTCGGGCTAATGTACGGGTTAAAGTTCGCGGAGGAGAAATTTCCCGTGGGCGATGCCAGGATATTGAGCGTCGTCTGTTTGTTCTGTTGCTGAGGATTTTGCCCCTGCGACCCGCCACTTTGACAGGCCGACAGAACAACCAGAAGAGCCAGCAGTGAAAGCAGTGTTAACTGTACTTTCCCCTTGACTCTGGAGAACGGTCGTAGAGCCATTGAAAAAACCTCCTGACGACAAACGAAAAATCACACGTTGATTCCCATGCACTCATTGCATGTAACAGCTACTTCGATAAAGAGAGAGGGGTACAGAGTTGCTTACATGATGCTCTTACAACAACATGCGTCTTATGTGTGATAAATACCGATCTGGAAAGGTTCCGTTCAGATACCGACCACTTCCACTCATAGGGCAACGAAGGCGTCTCGATCATGCGCAGCAACAGCTCGATAGCACTTCTCCCCATCTCATCCAGCGGCTGCCGGACCGTGGTCAGGGGAGGCTGCATCAGCGAGGCGAACAGCACATCATCAAAGCCAACCACCGTCACCTCTTCAGGAACCCGCAAACCAAGCGATTGCGCCGCAAAATAGACACCCTGCGCCATCAGATCGTTCGCGGCAAATATAGCGGTCGGGCGCTGATCCAGCGTCAAAAGACGTTCGGCGCAGAGCTGACCACTGCTCAGGGTGAAATCACCGGTCTCGATCAGTTGAGGCTCAACCATGATCTGAGCCTCGGCGAGCGCGTCGCAATATCCCCGAAAGCGATCGTGCGACACCTGATATTCAAGCGGCCCACGAATATGTGCGATCCGCCTGTGTCCGAGACGCACCAGATACCGCGTCGCTTCATATGCACCGTTGCGCTGATCGGCGGACACCCAGGGAATGCGCTCAGAAGGGGTTGCTTGATCGTCAAGGATCACCACAGGAAACCCCTGACGTTGCAGCTTCTCCAGATACTCGGTCGATTGCCCTGGATAGATTGCCAGCAAGCCAGCAACAAGCTTACGCTCCAGGATACGTTCAAGAATCTCGCTGCGGTCCTTCTGATGATTGCGATCATTGACGCTATACAGCACAAGCTCATAGTCGGTCTGCGCAATCACCTCAGCCACGCCATGCATAATCTCCGGGATAAGAGGCCAGGTCAGTTCCGGAATGAGAGCGCCAATCAAACGACTCCTTCCGGCAAGCGTCGAAGCTGCGACACTGGGAACAAACCCGTGCTCTTCCACCACCTTCATCACCCGCTCCCGGGTCTCTGCGTCTACATCTGGTCGATTATTGAGCACACGAGAAACGGTCGTTTTGCTCACACCCGCCAGTGCGGCAATGTCCCGTATCGTCATCCTCTTTGCCATGCGGTTTTGTCCTCTTCACAATCAAATAGGTGCGGGCCCGTTTCCGGGAACGGTTGCGGGAACGGTACAGGAACCGCTTCCAGGAGTTAGTGTACGCGGGATTGAAACAAAAAACAGGTAGCAAAAGTGGTATTTTCGGGGTTTATTTTTGATACCAGCGAGCAAGCAGGGGCACGATATAGGTACCAACCAGCTACATAGGTCTGATCTATGGTCCCGGAATACTTGACTATTTCTGGCGTTTTGAGGTATCTTGGTAGAAAACAAGCTGCGCAATAAGCTGGTTCCCGAGAAAACAAACAGAGAAACCGCAGACACAATGTAGTGGCATAAGGGCTTATAGAAACAGGAAGCAATGACACGCTCACATCCTACGGTCCACGGACAGACCTTAGTGTATCGACTCGACGACCGGGAAATTCAAGTGCAGGTTGATTCCCCCGAATGGTTCGAGTGGCTGACAGAGGCAATGACGTTTGCTTTCCACTCTGCGGAAGGCTCCTTTACCGCGCGTAAGGAGCGTACCAGCAATGGTCGTGGCGGCTGGTACTGGAAAGCCTATCAGCGCCGTAAAGGGAAACTCTATCACGCGTACCTCGGCAAAACCGAAACCCTGACACTGCAACGCCTGCTGAGCATCGCCGGACAGCTTTCCCGAGATGGAGCACAACAACCTGAGGAACCAATTGACCAGGAACCGTTTTTCCTGCACATCGGGCCCCTGATTGGCCGCGAGCAGGAAATAGCCACGGCGCTGGAACTGCTAAAGCGCCCGGATATCCGCCTGCTGACCATTACCGGACCGGCAGGGGTCGGCAAAACACGTCTCGGTGTCCAGCTCACGCAGATGCTTTCCGCTGAGTTTGCCGATGGCTCGCAGAGCGTTTCGCTGGCAACAGTACGTGATGCCTCGCTGGTGCTGCCTACGATCGCCTACCGGCTAGGCTTTGTTGAGGCAGGCGAGGAGTCACTGCTACAACGTGTAAAGACCTATCTTGCCCACAAACAGATGTTGCTGCTGCTTGATAACTTCGAGCAGATCGTCATCGCTGCACCTCTGCTTGCTGAACTGCTCTCGGCCTGCCCGCAGATCAAGTTCCTGGTCACCAGCCGCGAGGCTCTCCATATCCGCTCAGAGTATGAGCTGAACATTGCGCCGCTCCCGCTTCCTGACCTGCGCCGCCTTCCCGATCTCAATGAACTGGCCCAGAATGCTGCGGTCTCGCTCTTTGTCCAGCGGGCCGCCTCGGTGAAGGTTGGCTTTCGATTGACCGCCAATAACGCCCGCCCGATTGCCGAGATTTGTACGCAGCTTGACGGGCTCCCGCTCGCGATCGAGCTGGCAGCCGCCCGGGTGAAGTTCTTCCCACCCCAGATGCTACTTGCACGTCTGGGAAGCCGCCTTCAGATCCTCACGGGAGGAGCGCGGGATCTGCCCCCACGTCAGCAAACATTGCGCGATACGCTCCATTGGAGCTACGAGCTGCTGACCGAACAAGAACAACGGCTGTTCCGTCGTCTGGCCGTCTTTGTCAATGGCTGCATGATTGACGCGGTTGATCCGGTCTGTGGCACGGCCGATGAGAGCGATACGCTAGAACTCATCACCTCATTGATCGATAAGAATCTTGTACAGAGTATCGAGCAGGCAGACGACCAGATTCGCCTGATGATGCTGGAGACGGTGCGCGAGTATGGGCTTGAGTGCCTGCAAGAATATGATGAGATCGAAACGGTACGTCAGGCGCACGCTGCCTACTATCTTGAACTGGCGCTAGAGGCCGAAGCGCACCTGAAGGGAGCCGATCAGGTCGCATGGCTGAACCGACTTGAGCAGGAATACGACAATCTGCGCACTGCCTGTCACTGGCTCCTTGAGCGTCAGCAATATGAGGCCACGCTTCAGCTCTGTAGTAGCCTCTGGTGCTTCTTTCTGATTAGAAGCCACCAGAGCGAGGCGCTCCACTGGCTGGAACAGGCGTTAACCTATCATCACACGACAATCTCTCCATCCTTACGCGCAAAAGGCTACTATACCGCCGGACTGCTCGCGGGAAGTCAGGGCCTCCATCCGCAAAGCCTGCTCTATCTTGAAAAGAGTCTGGAACTCTCGACCGATAAGCACAACAACGCAGCAGCCCTGAATCAGCTCGGGCATATTCGCGCCCGGTCATCACCTTTGGAGGCACACAAGCTCTATCAGCAAAGCTTTGAGCTGGCGAAAGAGGTACAGGACTCGCACTGCATGGCCGATGCCCTGATCTCGCTGGCAGATGAGGCGCTGGCGTTGGGTGATCTGCCTCGATCACGTACCCTCTTCACGGAGAGCCTGCGCATCTCTGAGGAGCTACATGACAAGCGAAACATCGCCTGTAGCCTGGGCGGACTGGGTCAGGTCTACGCGCAGGAAGGGCGCTTCTCCGAGGCCCAATCATTCCTGCTGCGCAGCCTCAGCATTTTCCGCGAGATCGGCGATCGTACCAACCTGGCTTATATGCTGATCCCGCTTGGCATGGTGACCCTCTATCTGGGCGACTATCCAACCGCGCAGGCGCTCTTTCAGGAAAGCCTGACCGTGTCGCGTAGCCTGGGCAATCAGAACCATATCGCGAACTATCTGGGCATTCTGGGAGAAGTTGCCCTGCACAAGAAAGGCGAGGAAACTGCGGCCCGCATCTTGCTTGAAGAGAGTCTCTCTATCTTTCGCGAGACAGACAACGAGGAGGGCATTGCTTCACGCCTGCTTGTGCTTGGCAATCTGGAACTGGCGCAGGGACATTTGCAGACAGCAGAGCCACTGCTACAGGAAAGTCTGCTGATCTTCCGCAAGCTTGCAAACCGAGCCATGACTGCGACCGCGCTCTATATGCTCTCTCATACCGCGGCCCATCTGGGGAACTATAGCGCCGCACGCGCCTACATGGCTGAGAGCCTGACGATCACTCGCGAGATCGGTGACAAATGGCAGATGCCCTCGCGTTTGAGCCACCTCGGATTGATCGCGCTCAATCAGGGAGAGCTTGAGGTGGCACGTCCGCTCATTGAGGAAAGCATTGTGCTTGCACGCCAGTCGGGGGATCTGCGCTATCTCTCCGATGCGCTTGGAATCATGGGCCTGCTCTTGATGAACGAGGGCAATTATGCAGGTGCACAAACCCAGTTACAGGAGAGCCTGAGCATCTCGCAACAGATCAAGGACTCCATAGCCAGTGCCTATCGTCTGGCCGATCTCGGCACGCTGGCCTTCTATCAAAAAGACTACGCACATGCTCGCCCCCTGATCGAGGAAAGCCTGATGATCTGTCTGGACGCGGGCAACCGCTGGTTTATCGCGTCATGTCTGGAACGCCTGGGAGAAATCGCGATTGAGGAGCAGCAGACGGTTCGTGCCGTACAACTCTGGGGAGCCGCCGCCACGATTCGGGAAACTATTCAGGCCCCGATTCCGCCCATTGAGCTCAAGCCCTATCAGGAGGCCGTCGCAAAGGCCCGACAGCAGCTCGGTGATGAGCAGTTTGAAAGTATCTGGGCTTCGGGACAGAAGAAGACGCCCGCCGAGCTCCTCTCACTCACCCATACCGAGCCGCTTGAGGAGAAAAGCGTTCTGTCCACTCCGGGCACCGGACTGACGACCCGCGAGCGTGAGGTTCTGGAACTGGTCACACAAGGGCTGACCAACGCGCAAATTGCCGAGCGGCTGATTATCAGCCCGCGCACCGTGCAGACACACCTGACCTCGATCTACAGCAAAATCGGCGTCACCTCGCGGAGCGCCGCCACACGCTACGCTATTGAGCAAAAGCTGATTGAGAGCTCCGCAGAATGGCGTAATCTCGCGTAATCTCTCCATTCCAGCATGTTTCCCACCAGAAATACGCACTCTTGCCGATGTGGATACCCACGCTATAGGGCTATGCTTGAAGGAAAGGACGAAGAAGCAATGAAGCATACTACAAAGAGAGAAGGCACCCTATGGCACGAACCACTCTACCGCACGTCATTGATGACTGCCTGCACTTGCAGGAAACACCCCCTTCTACCATCACTATAGGTTCAGCGGGCTGGTTTCGCTGGCTCGAAGAGAACACCTCATTTTCTTTCCGGCATCCGCTGGGCACGTTCACCGGGCGTCGTGAGCTGCATCAGCAGAAGCCGTACTGGTATGCCTATCACAAACGCGAGGGCAAAACGTTGAAAGCATATCTTGGCAAAGCAGAGGACCTCACAGCAGAGCGCCTTCTTGCAGTTGCCACCCTGTTATTTACCAGAACGACACTGCGTCAGCCAGCTTCAGAGGCCACATCAAGCCATATAGTAGCGCGTCCCTATCTCTTTCAACACTGCCTGCGCTCGTTGCACAAAAAGCTGATCCTGCTCTCTGCACCCGCCGGTTGGGGCAAGAGCACGATACTCCAGGAGTGGCAGCGTCTGCTTCAACAACAGAAAGTGCAAACTCTTGTCCTGACGCCGCACGAGGCCGGCTTTCAGGCCTCGCTCAATGCCGCCCTGACAGAGCATGCTGAGATAGCCATTCACTCACACGAGCAGGCGCTAGAAACGCTGCGTCGCCTGCAACGCGTGGTGCTGTTCCTCGATCAGAATGAGATCACCTGCGCTGACGAGATTATACACTTTCTGCAACAGGCCCCGGCAGGCTGTCACCTTATCCTGGCGACGCGTCACCCGTCAACGCTGGCGCGGCTCTCCGTTCAGAACCTCATAAGCGAACTGTCTCTTGAACAGCTTGCGTTTCGTCCGGAGGATATCCGCACGCTTGTGCAGCAGCTTACTGGCACAGAGCCCACAGAGGAAACCGTCAACCAGCTTGCAGAGCTTACCGGGGGCTGGCCCCTGGGAATTCGCTGGCTCCTGACACACTGTCCCTTCCCGATCACCAATGATGAGCTTGCAACCGTGCTGGAACACGATCGCTCGCTACAGCACTTTGTAGACGAGGAGATCCTGCAACCACTCCCAAAGCCCTGGCGGGACTTCCTCCTTCAGATCTCCATTCTGGATGAGCTCGACGAGCAGCGCTGCAATGCCGTGCGCGAGCGCACCGACAGCCATACACTGCTTGCCTCGCTGGCACAGGCACACCTTTTCCTCCAATCGACCGAGCATGGAACCCTTCGGCTGATCCCGCTTCTTGCCCGGGTGCTCCGCCAGCAGACCGATACAGCACCGCTTCACGCTCGTGCGAGCCGCTGGTACAGACAGCGCGGGCAATTGCAACAGGCCCTGTTCCATGCCCATCAAAGTGCTGATGAGCAACTGGTCCAGCGCCTGCAGCTTCACTCGGCCCTGCTCCATCTGTTCAAGGGACAGGACGTACCGGCACATACCTCACCCCTGCTTGCGGCCCTCGCTGTGCAGCGCTTTGACGAGGCAGAGCGCCAGCTTGCCACCCTTGAAGATACCGACCTGATCAGTCTGGTACAGCTCTATCTGGCAGGGCAGACCGGGAAACGCTATCCCATCGAATACGTATCCGAGCAGCCAGACGTCCGGGCCTGGTGCGCTACGCTTGCCCCGATCATGACCGGCGATGTTGCAGAATATCCTGTTCGGGAACTTCTGGCATCCAATGGGCACCAAACATCGCTTGCGCTCGGAGCGCTGGCCTTTCTCTTGCTTCAGCAGGGAAAGCTTCAACAGGCAGCCTCGACACTCGAACAGCTCAGGGAGCGGCTTGAGGCTGAAACAGATTCGCTGCTCTATGCCCTGGGAATGAGTGAACTCGCGCTGGAACGCCATGACCTCCCCACGGCGGCGCACTTCCTGCTACAAGGCCAGCAGCTTTTGCACGCCACACACTACTGTCATGCCGCACTCTCATTGCGCCATACCATTGCGTATACGCGGTTCTATCTGGCCCAAAGCCAGTATACGCGGGCGCTTCAGCTCGCCAGCACGATCGAGGAGCAGGCAACATGGCCACAGCTTGCCCATCAGCTTGCAGCCGCACAGCGGGCCTGGGTTTTCCTGTCACAGGAGCAATTCGACAAGGCGGAATACTGGCTGACCATCTGCAAAAACAATAGCGTGGCGCTCCCTGAGCTGCTTCAGACATGGATCGCACAGCTTGAAATTCGGCTCCACCCCCAGAGCGCATATCGGCATCTGCCCTTGCTCAAGCAGGCCGCCCAGGCACATCAGCGCTGGACCGATCTGCTGACGTACGAGCTCTTTCAGGCGCACCTGTTCTATACTACTGGAGCTCAGGCAGCGGCACAGGCCACGCTCGAACGGGCAGTGCTGCGAGCGCGTCCCGAACAGCATATTCGTCCGTTCCTTGAAGGGGGACAAACCATCTATCGGCTCTTGAGGCTTCTCCAACGGGGCGCGGTTGCTCCGGCCTTTGTGCGTACACTTATCACGCATTTTCATAAGGTTGAGTCCCGCCAGAGCAGCGCCCTTTCTCGGGAGGCGTCCACACTGACCCGACGAGAGCATGATGTGCTGCAATTACTGGTTAAAGGAGCCTCCAACCGCACCATTGCCCGTGAGCTGGTCATCAGCGAGGGAACCGTCAAAAAGCATGTCTTTAACATCTGCTCCAAGCTCAACGCCCAAAATCGAGCCCAGGTTATCGCACAGATTCTACAGGAGCAGCAATTCAGATACACGGAAGCGTCGTAAAGGGACCGAGCGGGGACAGGCAGTGTTTCCTGTCCCCGCTTTTTCATGCGGTCGCTCGCCGCAAAATCTGCTCCACAACGCCAGTCTTGGCATCTGCATAGTTCTGCACATATTTCCAGTTTCGGGCCGCAAGCGTGCGCTTGGTCTCTTCATAGAGCTCGCGATCCTCCGGATGCGTGCGCAGCCAATCGCGGAAACGCAGCATCCGAGCAACTTCCGGGCACCCGGGCGAGAAGACATGCAGGTTGCACATCGGCTCGGTTCTCTTGAGCACCCGATGCTCATACCACTCTGGCTCACGAATCCGCAGGGTGTAACCAGCGGCTTCCAGCGCTGGCACATAGGACGCCTCATCCGCCGCATCTGGCACAACAAGCACGATATCGATAATCGGCTTGGCGGCCAGACCCGGAACCGAGGTTGAACCCACATGCTCTAGCTGGCATACTTGACCATTCAGGGCAGCCCGAATGTGCTCCGCCTGACGCTCAAAAAGATGAGGCCATTGTGGATCATAGTCAACGAACTCAATCGGTTTATGTAGCGGAACAAGCTCTCCAATTGTGACGGCTTGAAGCTGTTCCTCCGTTGTTTCTCTGATCTGTTCTTCATGCTCAGACACAGAACACCTCTTTTGTCAGAATCCAAAACACACCAATCTATCTATCATAGCATAGGAAGCGCTCTGTGAGAACTTAGCCTTTCAGGCCGCTCTGCTTGTATCCCTCCACGATATAGCGCTGAAGCAAGAAGAACAGCACCATCAGCGGCAGAATCGCGACCGCGGCGCCGATAAAGAGTTCGTGTAAATTCAACACCTGAGCGTTGAGGAAATTGGATAGCACCACCTGCACCGTCCAGGCCGTTCGATCCTGCCCGACCACAAACGGCCACAGGAAGGCGTTCCAGCTCTGGATAAAGGTAATCACGCTCAACGCGGCAATGATACCATACGAGTTCGGAACCACAATCCGCCAGAACGTGCCCCAGTAGCCCAGACCGTCCACACGCCCCGCCTCTTCCAGCTCACGCGGGAAACTCAGGAAGAACTGCCGAAACAGAAACGTGGTGAAGCCGCTGAAGATACCCGGCACAACCAGCCCCTGTAGCGTGCTGAGCCAGCCCAGATAGGAGACGACCACATAGGTTGGCACATAGATCACCGCCGAGGGAATCATCAGCGTGAGCAGGATCGTATAGAATACCTGGTTGGCATAGCGATACGGCACCCGCGCCAGACCATAGCCCGCCAGCAACGAAATAAGGATCTGCCCCACCGTCTGCAAGAAGGCGATCAAAGCCGAGTTCACCATTCCATCCGAAAAAGGAACCTCCGAATCCGAGAAGAGTTCGCCAATATTTTCAAAGTGCAGCGCAGAGGGGAAGAAGGTCCAGTTCGGTGAGGTGATTTCCTGTTCCGTAGCAAGCCCGTTACGCACGATCAGATAAAATGGCAAGAGAAAGAGCAGCGCCAGTACAATCAACACCCCATAATGCAGCGTGGTCAGGAGCGCCTTCTTCAGCGTGACGCGCGGCGCTGGTCGCACAACAGAAGTTGACATACATTCTCCCTTTGCATACTGTATCTTAATTGGAGCGCCCGAAGCCAAGCAAACGGCCCTGTAGCAAGGTAAAGAAGATGATAATGATGGTAAGAATCATCGCTCCGGCACTTCCGAGCCCATAATCCTGGCTACCAAGCGCGACATTGTACAGATACATCAGTGGCGTGCGCAGCAGACTTTGATTGCCGCCTGACATGATATTCCAGAACTCGTCAAATGCCTGATAGGCCGCGATAATGTTCAGCAACAGGATCGCAATAGAGGTATTGCGTAGTTGTGGCACGGTGATATACCAGAACGTCTGCCAGCCTCGTTTTGCGCCATCAACCATCGCGGCCTCATACAGCTCACGCGGGATCTCCTGAAGCCCGGCAATAAAGATGATCATATACATGCCAAGCTGGAGCCAGAGGCGCACCGTTACCAGTACCAGCCAGTACCAGGGAGGATTAGGCGAGGAGATCCACTGCACCGGGTCCAGGTTGAACAGATGGAGAATCGCATTTGCCAGCCCATAGCGCGTCCCGTTGAAGATACTCATTTTCCAGACAATCGAGGCCAGTACATATGAGCAGGCTGTTGGCAGAAAGAAAACCGAGCGAAAGAACCCCTGTGCGAACTTCGCGCTGTTGACCAGCAGGGCCAGCCCGAGCGCACAGAGAAACGTGGTCGGTACAATAAAAAAGGCAAAGATCGTAAAGGTCAGCAGGGATGAGGTAAACTGCTGATCCTGAAGGAGATCACGATAGTTCCGCAAGCCCGCAAAGCCTGTCGGGAGAATCACCGCCCGAGCCTCCGAAAAGCTCAAGACAATGCTCCAGATAATCGGAACAAAGAAAAACAGGATCAGGCCAAGCATTAAGGGAGCCACAAAAGACCAGAAGATCAGCGTCGTCTTGATGGAACTGCGTCGCACGCGCCGCGCGCTCTCTCGCTCACCAATAGACGGCATCAGCGCCGCAGCCGGGGTCTCTGGAGAGCTCATCCGATTTTCCCTCCTTGCGTTGAACTACAAACGGTATGGAGGAAGAAAGCGCTCCATACCGTTCAACATGGCCTAGCTCAAGAGCTTCTGCAACTCTTTATCGCACTTGTCCGCGGCCTTCTTCAGCTCGGACATTGCGTCAGCATTGTGCTTGACAATGTTGCTGACGGCATCGGTCAGCGCAAGTTGCATGGCGTTATCCCAGTACGGCGTATTGGAATGTCCATACGCATTCAGGAACTCCACTGCCTTTGCGGCAAGACCTTTCGTCAGCTTGTCCGTTTTCGCGGCGATGCTCTTGCGGGGAGGAACATGGAAGCCATAACCGACATTCCAGTCAATCTGTATGTCGGTGTTATCGATCCAGAGCCACTTGACATACTCCTTCGCGGCATCGATATGCTTGCTCTTCGCCGAGATCATCTCAGCCCAACCACCAAAGCCAACCGCAGGCTTGCTCTGCACATCCAGCGCCGGGAAGGGGAACACGCCGAAATCGTCACCAAGCGCCGCCTGAATCTCCGGCATGGCCCAGAGCCCACACCACTGCATGGCACACATACCCTGCTTGAACGGCTCGGAACTCCACCAGAAGACAGGCGCATCAGGCAGCAATCCCCCGGATGCATTCAGCTCACGCAGCTTCTCATAGGCACCCGCCACGCGCTCGTTCACAAACGTAATCTTGTTATCCTCGGTAAGAAACTCGGAGCCAGCCGCCCACCCCAGAATATAGAGAAGAGCATCAATACCGCCGTCTGAGCCGATATAGAGCCCCTTCATATCCTTATTCGAGAGTTTCTTTGCCGCTGAAATAAGCTCGTCTATGGTCTGAGGCTCTTTCTCAATGCCTGCCTTCTGGAACAGGCTCTTGCGATAGTAGACCATCGACATGTCATTCAACATTTTGATCGCGTAGATTTTGCCGTTGATCCGGAGGGGTTTCAGGGCGTTCTCGTTGAAGTCGTTAAGGACCGGGGAAATAATATCATCGAGCGGCACAACCAGACCCGCTTTCACCTGGTCAACAGTCGGGTTGGGAAGCTCAAAGACATCGGGAGGATTGGAACCAAGCAGAGAGGTACGTACTTTATCGGGATACTCATTTCCGGTGCCCGGCACCCAGTTAACTGTGACTTTCGCCTTTGTGTACTGTTTGGCGTAGCGTTGTACCGCCTCATGGGTGCCTTTTTCGCCATACTGATGATACCAGTGCGTCAATGCAGGCAGATCTGAATTGCTTCCTCCCCCGCCACCGGTACCCGCACAGGCTGCCAGTAATCCCCCACTGAGAGCCAGCGAAGCAGAATAGCGCAAGAAACGCCGTCGAGACTGAGTCGATCCGTGAGCCATATACCAAGCCTCCTACATGGTAATAAAACCGCACAACAATTGGTCATAGGAATTCTTACGGCCCATCGCTCTTTCTCCACCCCACATGAAATGAGAATCCGCATAAGCCAGCAATATGCGAATTCACGGGTGCACGCTTTCTATCGGTTTTGCCTGCCCTCTTCCTTGAAGAGCTTTCAACCGATCATCGGGGTTGCCACAAACGTTCTAGAAGAAGAAACGCTGTTTCCTTGCTGGGATACTGGAATCGGATTTTTCCTCATGGTCTCTTTGTTAAACTAATGTTATAAAAATCATACCATTCCCATTTTTCTTTGTCAATGATACAAGCAAGCAAGATATTTCAGTTACACGATAGAAGAAGAAATCCTCGCCCTCCCTTCGCTCCTCTACTCTATAAATAGTCTTTTCAGGTAGAGCCTCTGTTACCAGGAAAGGACCGGTAACAGAGGGAGTACATCAATTGGCATAGGTGTGAACAAAGGTCAGAATACGCTTCAATAGATCCTGCCAGTGCTCTTCATAGAAGAGGTCGGTGCCGTGGGCAGCCCCACTATAGATGTGTATTTCCTTCGGAGCATTCGCCACCTGATAGAGCTTCTCCGTATCCTCGTGATAGGTGTCGTCCTCACTGTTGATGATCAACTGTGGCGCAGTTATCTTCCTGACCGTCTGCTCATCCACCCAGCTAATAAAGGGAGCCGAGAGGGTAATCACCCCTGCCACCTTCGTCTGTGCGGCAGTCAGCAGCGATGTCGTACCGCCAATACTGGCCCCGATCAACACGATCTTATTCGCCCCCTGCTGCTGCATAAAGGTAATCGCGCCAAGCAGATCAAGCTCATACTTGCTGGTATTATCATCACCCTCCGAATCGCCATTGCCCCGATAGTCGTATGCCAGCACCCGAAGCCCCTGCTGAGCCAGCCAGGGAGCCAGCATCTCCCATTCCTGCTTGGAGCCTCGGCGCATATGGGAGCAAATAACAGCCGTCTGCCCCGAGGCGCCATACAGCCACCCGGTCAGCTTGATTCCATCGCGCGAGGAGAACTGCACCGTTCGCTTCGGGACCGCCGGTGGCGTCGGTGAAGGAGTGGGAGCCGGAGGTGTTGGCGTTGGTGATGCTGTACCCTCTTGAGGGGACGACGCACAGGCCGTCAGCAGCAACAACAGGCACAAAATCACGAGTTGACGAACAGACTGTCTCATCCTTCTCTCCTTGTAAAATTTCATACATCGATATGTCACACAATACATACGTCAGCAGAGACATATTTTTCTCATTCCTGGCTCAGCCGTACGCGGTGTAACGTGACGAAGCTGTGATGTCGTCTTATCTATACGTGAGGGGGCTGTGAGGTCACTGCAATATACTACACACAGAACGAAGAAGAGATATCCGCTTCCCCCCGCAGCCGAGGCGGCAACAAAGGAGAGATTGTTATGGCTTTCCAGAAAGATGCCCTCTACGCTCGCTTGCAGCCACACTTTCACGAGCGAATTCGCCGTGATGAGCCGCTGTCGGAGCATTGCGCCTTTGGGATTGGAGGTCCCGCAGATCTCTGGCTTGATCTGGTATCAAAAGAAGAACTCTTCAGGCTGGTGCAGCTCTGTGGAGAGCACCGTGTCCCGCTCTTGCTGATCGGAAATGGAACGAACGTTCTGTTTGCCGATCAGGGTGTGCGCGGCATCGTTGCCCATCTTCACGAGAAAGAGTTCGAGGTGGAGAATGAGGGAGATTCTGCACTGCTCCTTGCCGATGCCGGGTTAAGCTGGCCTTCTCTCGTCAACCAACTGGCCTCGATGGGATGGAGCGGGCTTCAATTCACAGCCGGGATTCCCGGTACCCTGGGTGGCGGGGTCATGAGCAACGCCGGCGCCCACAATAAGCATTTGGGACAGGTGCTTGAGTGGATTGAGGTGCTTGACGCACGTGGGGTGAATGCGGGGGAGCCTGGTGAGATAGCAGTACCACAGATACGCCGCTATTCCCGTGATGAACTGGATCTTCGGTATCATCACAGCCGCTTGCGGGAACAGCGATATGTCCGTTGGAGCGAAGATGAGTCGTTGCTTCCGGCTCCACGTGCCTTGATCGAGCCGCCAGAAATGGTGTTACGACTCGCCCTGCGGCTCTATCCTGACCAACCGGAGCACATACGCGAGGAAATCGGTGCGTATGAGGCAATTCGACGCGCTGAGCTTCCGCGGGAAAAACGATCGGGCCCGGTCTTTCTTGATCCTGAGGGACAGCGGGCAGGCGAGCTCATCAAGCGGGCGGGACTGCGCGGTCGGGTCTTTGGCAATCTACAAGTCTCACCACGCAATGCGAACTATCTCATTAACCGTGGAGGTGCCAGCGCAAATGATGTCGTTGCGCTGATCTCATATATTCGTGGCGAGGTACTTGCTCGTTGTGGCGTTGATCTGGCAGTTGACCTCGAATTACAGGGCGAGTGGCAACCCGTCAAGACGCATACAATGATCTCTGCCTATGCGCGAAGAGAAGCGTATGCACGCAAGGAAAGGAGGCGATAAGATCTGTTCAAGCCGGTATAGGACTCCTCCTATACCTGACCTTCCCGATACACAACCATCCTGAAAAAAAGTGAGTTGATTGAGCTTTCCACAATGCCGTTAAGCTCAAGCCTTCTCAAAAAATACTGGTAGTAAGATCGTGCCTTTCAATAACGTCGTCGTGCTGCCCGGGATCAGCTCCGGGCGGCATTTTTTGCCCCCTGAAGGACACAGCACACCACCCACAGAGAACGCATCCTCGTGCTTCCATGCGGCTGAGACACCTTCTCTCGCCTCTCAACGTGTCTCTTACAGTTGCGCCTGCTCGCCGGCAGGCAACACAAGCTATTGTAGCAGAAAGGGCCTCACAACCATGCAACAAGAACAGGAAAAGACCCGGGGATATCTAGCTGCACGACCGAAACCGACCGGGGAATCTTCAGCTCCCGTCGGCCTGCACCCGCTGGAGCTGGACATACAGCGCGATGGCTTCCTGTATGTACCTCAGGGCTATCAGCCCACACACCCGATGCCGCTTGTGCTGATGTTGCATGGCGCAGGCGGGACCGCTCATGGCACGCTTAGCTACTTTCTTCCAAGCATCGAGCAGATCGATTTTCTCCTGCTCGTTCCCCAATCGCGTCAGCAGACGTGGGACGCGATTGAACATGGCACCGGTGTCTATAATGCCGATGTCTCCTTTATTGAGTGTGCACTGGAACAAATCTTCAGCCGCTACGCTGTCGATGCGTCACTGCTCGCGATAGGCGGCTTTTCCGATGGCGCTTCCTACGCGCTCTCGCTCGGTCTGATGAATGGAGACTTGTTCAATCATATCATCGCGTTCTCGCCGGGTTTCCTCTCGCCCCTTTATACTGAGGGCAAGCCACGCATCTTTATCTCACACGGCAGGCATGACCCTGTACTCCCGATTGATCGATGCAGCCGCAAAATTGTACCACTGCTTCAGCACAACAACTACGATGTCCACTATCATGAGTTCGATGGCATGCACGCGATCCCGCTCGACATCATTCACGAAGCCTGGCGCTGGTTCCTGGATGGCTATATACCGATTTGATTCCGCGTCACTTTCCCCGTCTATCAGAGTAGAGACGCATGTTCGTAGACTTTCTTTTATCAGGAGAATCATACTTTGGTAGACTTCCAACAGGGCTTCATTAAACTCTCGCCAATCCCACCACAGCAAGTGATGTCGCTTGTTGGGCCTATGCTGGTCGCAGATGAGCAGATCATAGCAGCGTTCAAATCAATTCGCGACTCCGTGGTTTTTACCAATAAGCGGATTCTGGCAATCAACGTGCAGGGCATTACAGGGAAGAAGATCGATTATACCTCATTGCCCTATAGCAAGGTCCAGGCTTTTTCAATCGAGACCGCAGGCGTGCTCGACCGTGATTGTGAGCTGGAACTGTACTACAGTGCGGTCGGGAAAGTCAAATTTGAGATCAGAGGAAGCTTTGATATTGTCGGCTTCAACAGAATACTGAGTCAATACGTGCTCTAGTGAGGAAGAGAAGAAGGGCAGATGTTCTCTTTCTGCCCTTTAAATAGCTTATGCCTCAAACTCATAATCCAGATGGAACAAGGCCGCCTGCTCGGTATGCTCAAATGAACAGCGCCCCTTCAAGCCACGCAGTTCATCGGTTCCCGAGCCCGGCACTATATAGCCGAAGGTCTCAACGAGCTTATCACCCTCCATCGCGCCTCCATGCTGCACTACAAAACTCCCGAAGCGCTCTCCCAACCGTCCCGTTATTCGTTCCGTCGCGACATAGCCCTTGCCATCCTCACTCTCGCAACTCAGCATGCAGACCGTGCTCTCTGCCTCAAGCGCTCCGGAAAAGACCTTTTTCAGATCGGTCCGATACAGAGTCGCCCCCTTCTCTGGCTCATCATAGGGCTGTGGCTCCCAGGAGATTACCTTGAAATTCGATGTACAACGCTTACCCATATGTAAACTGTCCTTTCTGTTTCATGCTGATCTCAGTGTACGTCCTATTCCGGACAGAATCGTTCCTGATCTCAGACATAGAAATAGTGCAACCGACAGCAGCGACGGGACATCCTGCTCACATCCAGGGGACAGCAGCAGACGAGCAGAGGACACCTCGCCCTCCCGAGCGGGGTACGGAAGGCCACAAAGCCGGTCAGAAGAAGCGTTTGCAACCACTATAAACAAATTTTCTATCATAAATAGTATTTTCTTGTCGATGCAAAATTGCATATTCAGTTTTGTAATGCATATATACTGAAAATAGAGTGTAGTGGAACCGGTCAGAGTGACGAGGCCGCTGACCGCTTCGCGTTCACTCACTGTTTGGTGGGGATGAGTGCAGAGCTGAACAGGGTTCTGAGCTTTTCCTGCACTACAGAGCTCAAGAAGAGAAAGGGAACAAAGCACGCGGTCTGATGGTTTGCTTCGAGCTGTAGTTTGTATGATTTGTTCTGCTCCTCTGTTTGGCTCTCACTCGGTAGGCGCTCACCGTGTTGACAGCATCAGATGAAAGGAGACTGATAATGGACAAACCCATGTCGACTACCAATGTCATGTATGATGGTGATGAGATCCGTCAGATCCAAATGCTGCTTGTCCTGCTCTCGCACCTGCCACCAGACAGTATGCTACGCGAGATCTTTGAACATGCTATGGCGCTTCCCCATGATCCCTGGGCAGCGCGCGTCACCCCCGTTACTGATACCAGTTTCTACGGCCTCAAAACCTGGCTGGAATCCCTCTGGGCCCGCGACGGCCTGAGTGCTGATGAACAGCGGCTGGTCGACTGGCAGCGATCGGGCAAGAATATCGAGATCGCTGTGCGCGAACTCAAGGCAATCCAGCAACTGACAGGCTTTAAATTCGGCATCGTAGCACTGAACCCCGGACAGCAATCGCCAATGGTCTCCCAGTAGGAGGTTTCCCCATGCCTGCACTACCATGCGCAGATGAACAGTTGCTCTATCAAGCCGCCGTTGATCACACATTTCGCAGCGCTCTGATGGAGCAGCCGACCGCGTTTGGCATCGACCGCAACGCCGTGCGGATCCCCGATGCAGTCGAACCACAGGATCAGGCGACGCTCAACTTCTGGCGCGAAGCCATTGCCGCCATTGAGGTCTATGGTTGTGTACAGTCCTGTAGCTTCGGACCAATCACAGCCATCTGCGACGGAAACACCAAATAGCCTGATGCTCGCATCCTCAATGACGCGGATGTAGTGGCCCGACTGTTCGGGCGCTCAGGCAACATCCTCACGGTGGGGGATCAGCGCTCTTCAGCCTGACCTGCTCTGGATCATATCGGGATCACTCCTGATCGGGGGCTGTTTGCCCACACACCTGGCATGTTCGAGCGAGGATACCACCCGCCGCCGAGGATATCCTGAATCTTTACAGACTGATTGCAAGGAGAGTGCGCGATGTTTCCTCTGGATATTGCCTGTCGCGCCAGCAACCTGACAGAACGCGAGCAGCTTGTTACAGCGTTGACCGCCAGGTATGCCACGCCGACATGCACCCTCAGCGCCTTTGATCGCTGGAAAATCGACTCGCTGGCCGAAAAGCTCGCCGGATACATGGAGCCACAGCGCAAGGCCGAGCTCGTCGCCCTCCTCTCGACATACAAACGTTTTGAACTGGGGCTACCCGCTCTGGAAGAGCCTGCACACGCCCTCTTTGTCGAAACACACCGGGCGTGGCTTCCCACCTATCAGCAGGCCCTTGAGATTTATGATCACGCCTCGGTGCAGCAACGCGACCCCGATATTGCCTATGGACGCTTCGCCAGGGCATGCGAACCCTTCCTGCACTACCTTCACCGTGAGCTGGCGTCAGCACGTCATCGAGCGAACACCCTCAGCGGCTGCGAGTTCTTCTCTTCCCAACTGCTCGACGACCTGCAACTTCACCTGCTTGGTCGCTTTGAACTTCCGCTTGCCTGGGCCATCGAGACAGATGCAAAGGTCTATTGCGCCCGCTCTGGCATCAACCGCACCAGCACCACCGCCGACGACTATATCAGCTACCTGAATGTCACCTTCTCGGATCGGGACGCCTACCACCGCTTCTATCTTCGCTTTCCAACCCTCGGGCGCTGGCTGGCACAGATCACACGCTTTGTGCTCGATAACGGCTGCATGCTCATCGAGCGCCTCACTCGTGATCGGGAAGCACTCTCGGCCTGCTTCTCAGGCACACCGATTCGCCGTATCCTGAGCGTTCAGCCGGGCAAGTCCGATTACCATAACGGTGGGCAGAGCGTCACCACTGTTCACGTTGAACTGGAAGATGGAACCCCGGGAACCCTGCTTTACAAGCCGCGTTGTGTCCGCTCCGAGGTCGCGCTTGCGAAGCTTCAGCAGCATCTGGCAACACGTGGCGTGATCCCGTTCGCGACCTACCTGACCATCGCCCGAGACGGGTACGGATACGCCGCCATGATCCCGCCCCATCGCAACCATGTTACCTCACTGGAACAGGCCGCGCAGATCTATGAGGAAACTGGCGGCTATCTGGGGCTCTTCCATATTCTGGGAGGCAGTGATATTCATCTGGAAAACCTGCTTGTGGCCGATGGCCATGCCTTTATCTGCGATGGTGAAACAATCCTGGGCGTGCTTCCCTGCGGGCAGGAGCAACCGGCTGGCAGTCTGCTCGACTCGGTGTATAAAACGGGGCTGCTCGAATGGCCTCGCACCGATAGTACGGATATGAAACTCAGCGGTGTCGCGGGTGGCAAGCCCTTTCAACTGCCCTACGCGCAACCTCGTATCAGCACACAACGCCTCTCGCTGGCGCTCTCCGTGAGCAGTGAAGTCGGGCTACATGTCGATCCAACCGCCGCAAATCGAGTGTATTTCGAGGGGCGGCTTGTCGAGCCCGAAGCCTTTCAGGAGAGCATCCTGCGCGGCTTTGATCGCGTCCATACCTGGTTTCAGCAGCATCCTGAGGAGGCAACCCGTGTCCTCACGCGCCTCTTCGCTGATGCCTCGGTGCGCTTCATAAGCTGGAGTACGCAGATCTATATGCAATTATTGCTCGCCGCCTCTCATCCCTCCTGCCTGATGGAACCTCTGGAAGTGGATCTGATCTTCGCAAGCCTGCGGCACCACCCGCGCAAATGGGATCATGGCGGCGCTATGGCTGACCGCGAACAGGCATCACTCTGGCGGCTGGATATCCCCATCTTTACTGTCAGGGCGCAGGAGCGCACGCTTGTACATGATCAGCAAACGCCTCTGCCACAGCCGCTTGAGCTCTCGCCGCTTGAATATGCCACGCAGCGCATCAAACACCTGACCCCGGAAAACCGGCTCCGCCAGCGCCACTATATTCGAGCGAGCCTCTCCACGGCAGAGGTTCAGAATCCATCTTTTGTGGCTTCGGCGCTCGACTACGCCCGGCAGATCGGCGAGCAGCTCTGCATGCATCTGCGCCCACCCACGGCCTCCGCCCCGTGGACATCGTACCGGCTAACTCGCGAGGGCCTGGCCGAGGTTGACATCAGCACCGAGCTCTACAATGGCTCCGCTGGCATTGCGCTATTCCTGGCCTATCTCGACGCGATCGAGCCTCGGCCCGCCTTTCATGCAGCAGCAGAACGGGCACTCGATCACGCGATCACCCGGCGCGACCCGTCACAACCTGGCGCATTCCAGGGAATCGGTGGTCTGATCTATCTCCTCACGCATCTGGCACATCTCTGGCAGCGCCCGGACCTCCTGGTGCTGGCGACCAGACTCAGCCGAGAGCTGGCCACCTTGATCGAGCAGGATCGAGCATTTGATGTGCTTGGCGGTACCGCAGGCCTGATTCCCGTCCTGATCGGGCTGGCACAGGCAACCACCGACGAGCCGCTGAAACTGGTTCAGCACTGCGTGCGTCATCTGCTTCAACATGCCGAACACCAGGGCGACACGCTGAGCTGGCCTTCACCGCATCCCGAAGAGGCAAAGGCAAATCTGACCGGCTTTGCCCACGGAGCCAGCGGCATCGGTTGGGCACTGATTCTCGCGGGCTGTGCTATCGGGCAGCCTGAGGCAATCGAGGCCGGACGGCAGGCCTTCGCGTATGAGGCGCTGCACTTCGACCCCGAAGAACAGGACTGGTACGACCTGCGTACCCGCGGCGTCACGCCAAACAAGAAGGGTCTGCATTTCGCCAATGCCTGGTGTAACGGAGCGGCGGGCATCGGCCTGAGCCGTATTGCCTGCTGGTCGCTGCTCGGCGATGACCACCTGCTCCATGAGGCTTCGCTTGCGCTGGCGGCCACATTGCGTAATTTTCATAAGCTCAGCAATGACACGCTCTGTCATGGGCGATCGGGCAATGCTGAACTCTTCCTCCGCTTCGCCTGTCTGAAGCAGGAGCCCGCCTTCAGGGTAGAGGCCAACGTCCAGGCACAGAGTCAATGGCGCTCCTTTGAGAAGGCGCGAAGCTGGCTCTTCGGCGGCGCAAATGTCGATGTCTTCCCTGGCCTGATGCTCGGGCTGGCAGGCTTCGGCATGCACTTCCTGCGGCTGGCCTATCCCGAGCGTGTTCCTTCACCGTTACTTCTGGATTCTCCGCAGTTAGAAAGGAAATAAGCAGCCATGTCTATCCAAACCTGCACCACTTTTCTTCACGAGATCCTCTCTTCAACTGAGCTCAGGCAGCAAATGAAGGCAGTAACGGATACCAGAGAAATTATTGAGCTCGGGCGCAAATATGGCTACATCTTTGATATGCAGGACCTGATCGCCGCCTCATCCTCGTTCAACCAGGAAAGCGCTCCACACCAGCCGCCACCCACCGAGCAGAAGCCCGCCTTCTATCACTATGAATATGATATGGAACAGATTCGGGGCTTCGAGGAGATCGTCAAAGAGCTGGAGAACCTGAAAATCAAGCCACCCACTGTTGATATGGAGCGCTACGAGCAGAGTTTCCGCACGGATGACTTTCAGTTTCTCTCCCTGTCGCCTGCGGACCCCGCCTTCGAGGGACGGTACAAAGAGATCATGCAAGCGCACTGGGAGCCTTCCGCCGAAGCGCACGAGTTTTCGCGCCGCGACTTCCATCTTGTCAATCTCGATCAGCACATCAACCACCCGGGGTATGAAGCCTACCTGGAGGCCAAAACGCGCATGATCTCCTTGCTGGAAGCATTCTTCGGCTGCGAGATCCGCTTTTCGGGCAGTATGTGGTATCCGCCCTTTGCCTACCGACTCTGGCATACGAACGAATCACAGGCGGGTTGGCGCATGTACCTGATCGACTTTGACACGCCTTCCGGTGGCGGGCGTTCCTTCTTCCGCTACATGAATCCGGAAAACAAGGAGATTGTCACGCTGGAAGAGCGCCCGAAGATAGCCCGCTTCTTCAAAATTGAGCAGGCAAAGGAAAAGCTCTTCTGGCACTGTATTGCCAATGCCAGCATGCGAAACCGCTGGAGCTTTGGCTTCATCGTTCCTGATAACTGGCTTGAGCGCTTCCCACAGCAAGACAACCCGATCTGATTCCTCTACCCGTTATCCAACCGCTTCCAACACGAAGGCAACATGGTTTCCTCAACCGTGTTGCCTTTTATCATGCTGACTCACCACACAAACGATCAGGGTCCGCGGACCATGCACCCCTTCAACGCGGCAGAACTCAATATCACTGGTGGCAGAGGGGCCGGAAATAAAGGTGATAGGCCGCATGGCATGCTCGGCCAACTTCGCGATGGCTTCGGGGACCAGCCCGACCACCTGACGCTCGAAGACCACACAGCAATGCAGGTCGGGAATCAGCGAGAGAGCCCGCCGCCCCTGTGTCTCGCCGGCATTCAGCACGATTGTGCCCGTTTGGGCAATCGCCAGCGCACAGCCTGTCATCACATTGGAGAACTCGTTCAGTTCGCGGGTGCTCAAAGGGGGCACATCTCGACGCACCTCCACGCCATCAGGCAGCCAGGAGCGCGGGAGATCTGCCGGTATCACCAGCCGTTTCACATGAAAGCGTTGACAAACAGCCGTGACCTCCTGCGACAGATTATCCTCGGAGGTACGAATAACATGCGCCTTATAGTCGCGCAGACACGCTACGAACTCATTCAGGATGGTTTCGCGATCACGCTCGTCACGCTGCCGGTACGAGCGCTCGACTTCGGGCGGCTCCTCAATTGTGGCATTCGCCCACCAGATCCGAGTGAGCATTTTGTACTTCGCATTCTGCAAGGTCATCGCTTCGCTCCTTTTTGGCGCTCACGCCACCACTCACGAAAGCTCTGGTTGGGGACGGGGTGCAGATCGCGAGCTGCCGTCCAGCCTGCCAGCATGCCCGGCAAAGAGGTAATGGTCCCCTGATGGATAAAAGGAATCTGCCCCTGTCGCGCTAGCCGTTGCGCCTGCTCGTAGCGCCAGGGATCCGCGAAGATCTGGCCCATCACCCGCATCGCGGCCACCTCAGGATTGAGCAGCGATTCCTGACGCGTGACCTTGCTCCGCAGATGAAGCAGCACTTCAGGGATATTGATGCGAACCGGACAGACTTCATAGCAGGCTCCGCACAGGCTCGACGCATAGGGAAGCGTCGCCGCGTGCTTCTCGCCCACCAGTTGCGGCGTAAGAATTGCCCCGATGGGCCCGGGATAGACCGACCCGTAGGCATGGCCACCAGTGCGCGCGTAGACGGGACAGAAGTTGAGGCAGGCGCTACAACGAATGCAGTGCAATGCCTGTCGCCCGATCGCGTCGGCAAGCACACGCGTGCGCCCGTTGTCGAGCAGCACCAGATGAAACGCCTGTGGTCCATCTCCCGGGGTGACACCCGTCCACATGCTGGTGTAAGGGTTCATTCTTTCGCCGGTCGCGCTACGCGGCAAGAGCTGGAGAAAGACCCCCAGATCCTCAAAGGTGGGAATAATCTTTTCAATACCCATCACCGTAATCAGCGTCTCAGGCAGCGTCAGGCACATGCGCCCGTTGCCCTCGCTCTCGACCACGCCGATGGTTCCAGTCTCGGCAATGGCGAAATTCGCCCCGCTGATCGCCACGCGCACTGTAAGGAACAGTTCACGCAGATAGTGCCGGGACGCCTCCGCAAGCTGGCGGGGGTCATCCGAGAGTTCCTGCCCACGAGCAATGGTGTTCATGAACAGCTCCCGAATCTCCTGGCGGTTCTTGTGAATGGCAGGCACCACGATATGCGAGGGTGTGTCATGCGAGAGCTGGATAATAAGCTCGGCCAGATCGGTTTCAATCGCGTGAATGCCCGCCGCTGCGAGCGCCTTATTTAACTGGATCTCTTCGGTGGTCAGCGACTTGACCTTGAGCACCTGACTGACGCCGGTCTGCTCTACAAGCCGGGTCACAATACGGTTCGCTTCATCGGCATCGTGTGCCCAATGGACGTGACCGCCCGCCCTCTGCACAGCCTCTTCAAGCTGCAACACATAGTCATCCAGGTGACGCATCACTCGTGCCTTGAGCGCCGCACCAGCCGCACGGAGTTCTTCCCAGTCGGGCAACTCGGAGACCACCGCATTGCGCTTCGCTCGAATCGTGGTCGTGGCATGCTCCAGATTGTGGCGAAGCTGGCTGTTGCTCAGCTCTTTGCGAGCCGCTTTCGGAAACATCGGCAGGGTCCGTGTCTTCATGATCGGGCCTCGCTTTCCGTCTGGACCAGTATCTCGGCAAGATGCATTGTCTTCACGCCTGCCCGGAGCCGGTGCAAACCGCCACCAATATGCATCAGACAGGAGGTGTCGCCAGCACAAAGCACCTCGGCTTCCGTGTCGAGCACATGTCGCATCTTATCGCCAAGCATCGCCATTGAGGTATCAGCATTCTTGATGGCAAAGGTGCCACCAAAGCCACAGCACTCATGTGAGTCGGGCAGCTCAACCAGATTGATTCCCTTGACCGCCCGCAACAACTGCAATGGCGCGTCACCAACATGCAGGATGCGCAGGCTATGACAGGTGGGATGATAGGTCACGCGATGGGGAAAATACGCGCCGACATCCCGCACACCAAGCCGCTTGACCAGAAATTCCGAGAGCTCATACACGCGGGGTCGAAGCTCCTCGACAGCTTCACAGAGCCGTCCATCACCAGATTTTCGGGCAACAACGGGATAATATTCGCGCACCATACCAACGCAGGAGGCGGAAGGGGCAACCACAATCTCCGCATCCCCGAACACCTGAACAAAGCGACGAACCAGCGGGAGCGTCTCCCGTTGATAGCCTGTGTTGAAATGCATCTGACCGCAGCAGGTCTGCGCCTCTGAGAACTCGACAGTATGACCGAGACGCTCAAGCAGACGCGTGGTAGCAATACCCACGTGAGGAAATAACGTATCATTAAAGCAGGTAATAAAGAGGGCAACTCGCATAAAGCATCCATCCTCTCACAGGCGGCGTTCTGATTTCCGATTTCTCTTTCTACTATACCGATTACAGAGAAATGCCCGGCCATCCTGTGGAGGTGGAAGAGAGAGCAGGGGCAGCCCTGCACTCTTTTCAAGGTCTCAGGTCGTCTGCAACTCCAGCATCTTCTGATGGAGCGGTGTACCCGTCTGCAACCGAATCTGACCGGTTTCACGGCCCAGAATGGCGGAAAGCACCCAGTTCAGCGTGAGTTGCAGGCGCTTGGTCATCGAGGGAATCCGAAGCAAGTACACGAGGTGCCAGACAACCCAGGCGGGCAGTCCGGTCAGCGTCACATCGCCAATCCTTGCCACGCCAGTTTGACGACCGAGCAGCACCAGATGACCAAGCATCTTGAACTCATATGGCTCTGGCTGCCCGCCACGAATCACCGTCGCAATCGCCTTGCCAAGATAGTTCCCCTGATGCAGGGCAGCCTGTGCGGTTGCCGGAATCGGGTTTCCTGTGGCCGAGTCATACGCCCAGGCCGAATCTCCCAACACATAGACGTCTGGATGCGTGGGAATGCGCAGGTACTGATCGACAAAGACCGCGCCATTATGCGCATGATGCACGGGCAATTCTTTCACCACGTTCGGGGCTGTCGTCCCGGCGGCCCAGAAGAGCGTATGTGATGGAATCGTGCCGTGAGACGTCTCGACCGTCGTCGCGGTCACTGCCTTGACCGATGTCCCGGTGTGGATCTCAATGCCCTCGCTCTCAAGCACCTGCCGCGTCTTCTGCGCGATCTTTGGGTTACTTGTGGGCAGAATCCGATCCGCACGACCAGCCACAATCACCCGTACCGGATGATTCACCAGCCACGGATATTCTCTCGCGAGCCCACTGGTCACATAATCATGGATAATAGCTGCAAGCTCAACACCGGTATCACCCGCCCCACCAACCACAAACGTCAGGAAAGCCTGCTTCTCCTCTGGATCAGAGGTGCGATGTGCAGCCTCAATGCAGTCTATCAGCCGGTTGCGCAATTCCAGCGCATCGGCAGGGGTATGGAACGGGAATGCATATTCTTCCAGGCCCGGCAAATGCGGCATCGTAGTATGACTGCCCAGCGCGATGACCGGGATGTCATAGGAGCGCATGCCAGCCGAGGTGTGCACCCGCTTGTTCTCAAGATCAATCCCGACGACCTCAGCATGCAACACGTGGAAGTGCCGTCCTCGCTGGAAGGCCCGAATAGGGATCAGAATGTTGTCTGGATCCGCTCGCCCGCTGGCAACCGTCCAGAGAAGCGGCGTAAACAACATATCATTGTTTCGATCCACCACCAGGATGCTGACATTATCCGATGGTCCAAATTGCTGGTCGAGCTTCAAAGCGGTAGAGAGACCTCCAAAGCCAGCCCCCAGGATCAGGATACGCGTTCCTGACTGGTGATACGATTCCTCCGACTGGCTGACATGCGCCTCTTCTTCCCGCCTGTGCTGCCACCATTTTCGTCCGAGAAGCACGCCCCCTGCGGCGGCCAATCCCAACAACGCCATTCGTTTTCGCATGTGCTTCTCCTCCTTTCCCTGATTGCAAAACAGAGCAGAACCGGTCTGCCTTCTGAGTATACACGATAGAAAGCCAACCCGGTGTAACAGCAAAGCCTGGCTTCTCGCACCTACCTCATCCATATTGACAGCACATGCTACGCTGGATAACACATCCATTTGCTGAAGGAGATCCTTTATCTATGCGTCTTTTCCTTTCCTCGTTCCGGCTTGGCAGGCAACCAGAGCAACTGGCCCATCTGGTCAAAGAGAACAGGCGAGCGGCAGTCATCCTGAACGCCTGTGACACGCACACAGAAACAGACCGGCAGCTACGCCTGCAACAGGAGATGACAGCGCTTACCGAGCTTGGTCTGACACCGGTTGAGCTCGACCTGCGCCACTACTTCAACAGAACCGAGGAGCTTGCGGCCCTGCTTCCTGCTTTCGGTTTGATCTGGGTACGGGGAGGCAACTCGTTCGTATTGCGCCGAGCCATGCGTACCAGCGGCTTTGATACGCTCCTGCCTGATCTGCTACGACATGATGCACTTGCCTACGGTGGCTATAGCGCGGGTGCTGTTGTGCTGACCCCATCATTGCGGGGCGTGGAACTGGTTGATGCTGTAGAAGCATGCCCCGCTGGCTACGCTCCTGAGCCGGTCTGGGAGGGGTTGAACCTTGTTCCCTATGCGCTGGCTCCTCATTATCGCTCTGAGCATCCTGAGTCAGCGGCGGTCGAGCAATTGGTTCAATACTATATTGACCATCATATCTCTTTTAAAGCATTGCGGGACGGGGAGGTCATCCTGATAGATGGCGAGCAGGAAACGGTGCTCTCCTGAGCTTCGGGAGGCGGCCCTTGCACCAGGCCGCCAATCCCTAGCCGCCAATCTGCTGGAGCATGGAAGGAAGATCTATCAGGCCACGATGCGAGACAATCTTTCCCGCCCGAAGCTTGAAGAAACGATAGCCCCCGATCGCAAACGTCTTACCTGTCGCAGGAATGCCACGAAACGGCTCCCCCGTATGTGTGCCTTTCAGTGTCAGGCAGACGGCGACAGTATCCCCTTGCCCGACGATCTCTTCAATAATGGTTTCATGATCAGGATAGGCCGCCTGCATCAGCGCAAGCACACGTTCATGCCCCTCGCGGTTGCGCGGCTCATATGTGAAATCGTAATACGCGGGATCAAGAAAGTCGTCAAGCGCATCTGTCCGCTTGTTGTTCCAGACCTCGGTAAGAAAGCGCGTCACCACGGCACAGTTATCTGAAACGGTCATCCGGTATCCTCCATCGTGTTCAAATCGTTCTTTACTCTATGAAAGCGTTTTCGCTCTCAAATAGTCAAGCAACCTGACTACCTCAAGGAGTATACTCTATACAGAGAAAATAGTCAAGCAACCTGACCATTACATGAGAAAAAGGAACAGAATTGATGGAACCGACACCTACCTATGACCTGACCATCCTGCTCGGGCTCGGCTTCCGCAGCATCATTGACGCGCTGCACGAGCATCTGACAGCCCGGGGCTATGATGACGTGCGCCCGGCGCATGGCTTTGCCTTTACCCGCCTGGCTCCGGCTGGCGCGACCGGAAACGAGCTTGCCGAATTCCTGGGTATCACCAAGCAGGCAGCAAGCGAAATGATCGACTACCTTGAGCGGAGAGGCTATGTGACACGGCAGCCGCACCCCCAGGACAGGCGCGGCAAGCTTGTCACCCTGACAGAACGAGGCTGGAGCTGCATTCGCGAGACTGAAGCATTTCTCTCGCACCTGGAAAGGCAACTAACAGCAGAGCTTGGAGCCGAGCGGATGCACACCCTGCGCACAGATCTGCGTCACCTGGTCATGCTGGTCAATGGGGGCACGCTGCCCCAGAAGTTCCGCCCGACATGGTAAATGAGCAGCGTCGCGTCCGGATGCATCAGCCCCCCTCCAGGGACGCCAGAAGTGCAGGAACTTGCATCCTCTCCCTTCAGGGGTTATACTCTTCTCATACATGTTGGGGAACAGTCGTTCATTTTTTCAGGGATTCAGGAGACGAATGGCAAAGGCAACGCTTGTCTGGTCACAGGATGCACAGCGCTATCTCTGGCGCGATACACAGGAGAGCGGTATTGTAGAGCCGGAAACATGGAAACAGCGGCTCTCAGCATATACCTCATTCTCATTTCAGGGCAGAGAAGGACAGCTCACGCTGCTCAAAGAGATGCGCCCACGCGGCAACGAAGGCTACTGGTATGCCTATCGTCGGCGGGGCAAGCGAACAGTCAAGCGCTACGTCGGGCGCACAGGAGACCTGGACTTCGATCGCCTTGAACAGATCGCGCGAACCCTCATGGAGCAGCCCGCCCCCTCCAAACCAGACGAGCGACCTGTTGACCTGCTGCTGCTCTCGAAAACACGGCTCCCCAGGCTACATTCTGCGCTGCTCGTCCGAGATCACTTGCTGCGTCAGCTTGATCGAAGCCTGGAACAGAAGCTCACCCTGATTTCCGCGCCCGCCGGTTCAGGAAAAACCACTCTGGTGCGGCAGTGGATCGCCGCACGACAGGAGTCCATGCCGCCGGTTGCCTGGGTCTCACTGGATGCCGACGACAACGATGCAAGCCGTTTCTGGCGCTATGTGATGACCGCCTGCCTGCATTTCCAGAGCGGGATACAGGACGCCCTGACGCTCCTTCAAACGAAGGCACAACCACCCTTCGAGCCATCAATCATCGAGACAGCACTGACTCTGTTCCTGAACGAGCTGGCGCAATCCAGGCATGGGGGTGTGCTGGTGCTGGATGATTACCACGTTATTACCTCCAAGCGTATCCAGGAAAACATGACATTCTTCCTCGACTACCTCCCCGAGGACATGCACGTCATCATCACGACACGAAGTGAGCCGGCATTCCCGCTGGCTCGCCTGCGTGCCCGGAACGAGCTCTATGAGATCCAGTCCGCGGCGCTGCGCTTTACGCAAGCGGAAACCCGACGCCTGCTCCAACAGGAAACGGGAGCGTCCGTTCTCCCTGAGGTCGCACAGCAGATCACGACGCACTTCGAAGGATGGGCCGCCGGGCTGCGTCTGCTCCTGTACACATTGCAAGCACACACAGCCTTCCCGGAAATGGACGCCATCCTGCACACCTTCGCGAGCCGTCAGGACTCGTTGCAGGACTATTTTGTCACAGAGGTGCTGAACACACAGCCTGAGCCCATGCAACGGTTTCTGTTGCAGACAAGCGTACTCGGTCGCCTGAACGCTTCCCTCTGTGATGCACTGACCGGCAGCCATGACAGTCAGCACATCCTTGCTGAGCTGGCCCGGCTGAACCTATTCCTTGAGCCGCTCGGCGCGGGTGAATGGTACCGCTATCATGGACTCTTTGCCGAGGCCATGCAGCAGGAAGCCCGGCAGCGGTTGGGAGCAGAGACGCTCTCAGCTCTCTCTTCACAGGCAAGTCTCTGGTATGAACAGCACGGCTTCTACACGGAAGCAATCGAGGCGGCGCTGCACGCCCGCAACTATCCGCGTGCCATTGTTTTGATTGAACGCTTGCTTGCGCTCTCGCCACACGAAAACCAGCAACGCGACTACCACGCCCTGTATCACTGGTTAAGCCAGCTTCCCACCGAGCAGCTCACACAGCACCCGGTGCTTTGCCTGGCATACGCGATCGCCCGGTTGTTTACCGTCGTCACCTGGCAGCCCTCCGGGGAACATCTGGAAAGCATCGAAGGGTTCCTGCGTATCGCGGAGGAGCACTTTCAGACCGAGAACAATCATCCGCGCCTGGGTGAAATCTACGCTTTTCGCGCCCTGCTTGCCTGGCGACAGGATGACTCCGAGCAGGCCGGGAAATATGCCCGACACGCCCTGACCTTGCTCTCGCTCGAACAACGCTCCTGGCGCTGCCTGAGCCTGAGCATGGCAGGAAAAGCTGCATTACTGCATCTGGGAGAGGTCACGACCTCGCGTCAGCTCCTCGAAGAGGCCTACGCGCTCTGTCAGGAGGTCGATAATCACTACTTCAAAAGGACGACCGCGAACATGCTGGCCCGCACCTATACGGAGCAGGGCGAACTGCATCGCGCCGCCGACTACTATCAGCGCGCGCTGGACGAGGCGAGGGCCCATATCTATAGCAATGATATCGCGCACGCCCTGCTCGGCCTTGCGCACATCTCGTATGAGTGGAACGAGCTCGCTACCGCCCAACAGCAGATACAGGAAGCACTGGCCATCAATGAGCAGCTTGGCTACACGCTTCATCAGGTACAGGGAACCTTGCAGCTTGCTCGCATCAGTCACGCCCGAGGAGAAAGTCAGCAGGCCATTCACCGGCTGCACATGCTGGCAAACAGCATGAAAGGCCTTTCTGGCTCCCTTCCTGTGACGCTCATTCGTGAGATACAGGCGCTACAGGCACAGCAAGCGCTGGCAGCGGGAGATCTGGCAACCGTACAGCGCTGGATCCATAGCACGCGTGATGAGGCGGTACAGCCCTTCACTGCCGAACGTGAGGCGCTGGTACTTGCTCGCTGGCTTCACAGACAGCACCGCGATGACGAGGCACTCGACCTCTTGCAACGCCTGCGGCGCGAGGCTGAGGCATCGGGCCATATGCGCAGTGTCTATGAGATACAGGCCCTGCTCGCCCTGCTCTATGCCGCACAGAAGCAGTACGCCCGCGCACAACAGACGCTTCGTTCCCTGCTTGAACAGACCTATGTCGAGGGCTATATGCGCCTGTTTCTGGATGAGGGCAAAGCAATGATGGACCTGCTACTCTCCCTGCTTCCATCGCGGACGTCCTCTCTGGCTGGCTACATCCAGCGCCTGCTACATGCCTCACCGGAAGAGCCCCAACCTGCACCTGCCCTGCCGGAGCCACTCAGTCCACAAGAGCAGCGTGTGCTCTATCAGCTTTCACTCGGTCGCTCCAATGCCGACATCGCACAACAGTTGATTGTCTCTGTCAACACGGTGCGCACGCAAGTGCAGAGCATCTATCGCAAGCTGAACGTGCATAACCGCGCCTCCGCCATCAAGGTCGCGCATCGTCTGGGTCTTCTCAATCCCGTTCCCCAACAGGCGAACGAGTATCATACACCCTATCGTCATTCGGGATGATGTGCGCCACTCTCCCCGAATGCTACCCTATCGACGTACTCACACACACTGATCTATGATGGAGGAAAAAAACATGCGTCGATGGGGCGTTGTTCTCGCGGTCGGACTCTCAATCATCATGTTCTCTGTTGATATGAATGTGGTTGCGCTGGCACTCCCGGTGATGGGGCGTGCCTTTCACCAGACAGACGCAGCTATGTCCGCCGTGATGATGGTATATTCTGTCCCCTTAACCCTGCTGATGCTGCCCGCCGGGCTCCTTATCACCCGCTGGTCACCACTTACCACCTTTCTTGTCGGCGTGCTTGGCTTCGGTATAGCCAGCATGATCTGCGCTTTTGCGCCCTCATTCTCTGTGCTGCTGATCGGACGTGCGGTACAGGGCGCATTTGGAGCACTGATCGGCTCACAGGGAATGGCGATTGCCACTGCCGCGATTGAGCCACACGAGCGCGGGCGAGCAATGGGAATTCTCGGTTCAATGGGACCATTAGGAGCCATTGCCGGGCCAGCGCTTGGGGGGCTCATACTCTCCGTATGGGAATGGCCCGCCGTGTTCCTGGTCAATATCCCGGTTGTGCTGATCGCGACAGTGCTGGCGCTGCTCTGCTTGCCCGGCGTCACGTTTGGTACTGTCACCCGGAGCGGTTTCGGGCAGATGGGCTACCTGCTGCGTCAGCCCCGCTTTCTCGGTTCGCTGGTTATCCTGCTTGCCTTTAGTTCAGCCAGTGGAGCGCTCTCGTACCTGATGCCATTCGTGCTGCAAGACGTGCATCATCTCGATCTGGCGGCCTCCGGCTTTATCCTGCTGATTCCATCACTCAGCATGCTGATTATAGGTCCTCCCGGAGGCTTCCTGACCGACCGCCTGGGCGTGCGGCTGATGATGCCTCTCGGCTGGACGATCTCACTGATCGGGCTACTGATGCTCCTTCTGACCATCGCCACCCCGACCAGCGCCCTTGATCTGGACTGGCGTCTCTTGCTCTTTGGCCTGGGCAATGGCCTCGCTTACGGCCCGCTTCTCACCTTTATGATGAGCATCGGCCCACGTGAAACGCTCGGAGCCGCAAGCGCGCTTTCCAACACCGCGCGACAGTTTGGCTTTCTCTGCGGTCCGGCACTGGTCAGTCTGCTCTGGTCCTGGCAAGCAACCGCCAGTATGGCAACCCGCGCGACCAGCAGCGTGCTTGTCATGCTCGGGCTCGGGATCATCGCACTGATCTGTACGTTCCTCTCGGTGCGCGGTCTGCCCCGCACGCTGACCGAGGAGCCACAAGAAACAGTCCTGGAACCGGTTCATGAGTAGACCTTTAATGAGGCCCGGCAACGATCGGGCCTCTTGACAAGTCCTGCCTTTATCGGGTAAAGTCATACGTATGACGTACCCGGAGAGGAATGTATGCAGGAGAAACAGCCACGCCCAACCAGTTTCGATGTAGCGCGTCGCGCCGGGGTCTCGCAATCAGCCGTGTCACTTGTCTTTGGCGGAAAAGCGGAGGGCCGCGTAGGGAAGCGCACACAGGAAGCCATCCTTCAAGCCGCGCGTGAACTTGGCTACCACCCGAACAGAGCCGCACGCACGCTTCGTTCTGGACGCTCCCGAATTGTTGCACTCGTCGTTCCCGATGTCAGTAACCCCTACTTTGCCGCCGTGCTTCAGGGTGCTGAAGAAGCCGCACGCACATCGGGCTACTCTGTACTGCTTGCTCAATTGCACGAGGAACAGGACTGGCAACACGTTGTTCTGGACGCACTGACCTCTCGCGCCGTGGACGGTTTCCTGTTCTGCACCCTGCAACCGCCCAGCGAGAGCATAGCGCAGGTCTTGCAGGGGAAAGCGATCATTGTCGATGAAACCTATCAGGGCCTCCCATCACTTCAACTGGACGTGGAGACAGGCATGCAGGCAGCAATGGAACATCTCATTCACCTGGGGCACAGGCGCATTGCTCATCTGGGTGCCGCTGTCGATGCCACCTCGTTCCATCAGCGACATCATGCCTATCAGGCAGCGCTACATCAGGCCGGGCTCTCATTTCCAGCAGACTATCTGGCGCGTGCCGCTTTTACCAGTGCCGATGCATCGCGAGCTGCCCATCAGCTTCTGACCTGCCCTGAGCCGCCATCAGCGATTGTCTGTGATAGCGATGTGCTGGCGGTTGGGGTCTACAAAGCAGCTCGGGCGCTGCACCGCTCAATTCCGCGTGATCTCTCGGTTGTCAGCTTCGATGACAGCATTATCGCCAGCATGCTTGACCCCGAGTTGACCACCGTTGCCATTCCAGCTCGCACGATTGGTGCGCAGGCGCTTGCGTTGCTCTTGCAGGCGCTTGAAGAAGGGACAGCCCCCGCGTCACTGACCATCCCTCTCACATTGATGATTCGGGCCTCGACGGCGCAACCGGCAGGCTAGGCAGTCAAGAAAGGATTCAGCATGCGCTATCATCTCATTTTTGATGCAGATGACACACTCTGGCAAAATAACATATACTTCGAGCAGGCCATTCACAATTTTATCACCTTCCTCAACCACTCACAATTGAGCGCCGAAGAGGTACGGGCTACGCTTGACGAGGTCGAGCGCCTGATGGGCTATGGAACCGTGAACTTCACCCGAAGCCTGGTCGAGACCTATTGCCGTCTGGCCGAGAAAGATCCACAGGAAGAGGAACTTCAGCAGGTGCGTAGCTTTGGCGAACAGATTCGCATGCAGCCGCTGGAGCTGCTTGATGGCGTTCAAGATACGCTGGAGTATCTCTATCCTCGACATGATCTCTTCCTGTTGACAAAAGGAGATCTTGAGGAGCAAAAACTGAAGATCGAGCGCTCAAATATCGAGCACTACTTTCAGAAGGCGCTTATCGTGCATGAAAAAGATGTCCCGACCTATCACCGGATCGTTGAGGAGCTGCATCTTGACCCGCGCCATACCTGGATGATTGGCAACTCTCCCCGGTCTGATATCAATCCCGCGCTTGCGGCCGGGCTGAACGCGGTCTTTCTTCCGCATCCGCACACGTGGCGTTTGGAGCATGAAGATGTAGTGCATCAGGGAGAAGGGCAGCTCCTCACGCTCTCCGCTTTTCACGAACTTCGCTCTCATTTTTAAGTAGAAAGAAGAGGTATCCTATGGCACAGCTACCCGCACATCCAACCCTGCCCGACCTTCAGCGCTATATGGATGAGATCTGTAAGGAACGCGGCTGGACAAAAGATAGTTACGCCGAAAAGTTCCTGCTCTTCACCGAAGAGATCGGTGAACTGGCAAAGGCAATTCGGAACGCTCAGGGACTCTATCAGGAGCAGGCAAAACAGAAGCGGTGGGAGCTAGAGGAAGAGTTCGCCGATGTGTTCAGCTACCTGCTCGATCTGGCAAATGCCTTTCAGGTCGATCTGGAAACCGCGTTCCGCAAAAAGGAGGAGATCAACGCGGGCCGAACCTGGAATTAAGGAGGGCAGCTTTCCCCTCCTTTTTAAGGGGATACAACCCAATCCCCCGGCACCGGAAGCCGTCTGACGACTTGCCATGTGCGACATGGGCGTTCATCTCACAATGAGAGAGGCTGATAGCAAGGAGCGCCACCAGTCTCTTCTGTTGGCTTACAGGATCTTCTTCGCTCCGGGGATGGCCCGCAGCGCCCCCGCAAGCAGAAAACATACCGGGACCATGAGCAGCGCGGCTACCACGAACTTTACCAGCGGGTAGAGCGGCACCCAATGCAGGAGAAACGCACCCGCGACGATGACCATTGGATGAATGATAGAGACTGTGTACGACTGCGCTGCCATCCCCTTCAGCACGCTTCCCTGGCGGTTCAAACGCTGCCGAAACAACAACAACCCGATACAGACATGCGTGCACATGATCGCTTCCCAGAGCGCATAGGTAGCGGCCTGCCAATGCAGCCCCCACGAACGCACCATCAAATCCAACCAGCACCGAAAGCGGAAAGAGGATGGCCGATGCAGCCGCTACACCCCACAGCGCTTTTCTCCCAAGAGATATCGGGAGCTGCTGGAACCTGTTGCAGCGATAGGCGATCAGGCCCACAATAAACATACAGATGTACTGTGGAAAGCTACCAGGCTGAAACCCGACCCAGGGAATGAACAGCCCCAGAGGAAACACCAGCCGCACCAGAAACGTCATCGCCGCGATCAGCAGCGTGAATAGCAGGGCCATGCGATAGGTCGGCACGTTCGGCAGGCGAGAAAGATCCAACTCCGGCCCCCAGCGACGATACAGCGCGTAGCCCGCAGTAAACAGCAGCAGCGCCGCTACAAACCAGAGCACGCCGGCCCGATCTGCTCCCAGTATGACCCCCTGGCACCGGTCACATAGCTGAGCAGCGGATTGAGCAGAAAGGAGACAACCAGTAACGGCACTCCAAGCCTCAGCAGACGCTCTTTCCAGAAACGGGCTCCACCCTTGCGGTCATATGCTCCCGGCACAAAATAGGCTGATATCAGAAAAAGAAGCTCATAAAGTAGGACTGATTTATAAACACAAAGGCTGCAAGCACAAGTACAGTAACTATATCGAGCTGAGAACTCGTGTCATAATAATATCAGAGCGCCAGCATAGCATACGTAACAGCAAGATGAACCAGCACAACCGGAATAGTAAGCAGGATACGAATATTGTCAATAAAGTGCAGACGCGTTGGTGCTACCCCCGGGACCGGCTCCGTCGCAGGATTTCCCTTTTTTTCTCGTAATAACATAGAATGTATCTCCTTTAGCAGTAGTTACTCTATCCAGAACGATCTTCTGCTAAAAGGATACCAGCCACACGAGGCAACCACACCACCCACCCGGGTAGTGCTGGTTATCGAGTCCGTTCAGGTATGCGTGGATAGAAAGGGGACCCAGGGAGAAGCACGTTTATGGGAATCTGAAGGTATGGAGGTTAGGGAATAAAACGCGGGAGAAGGAGAGCATGACACCACCCTCCTTCTCGAGGAACACTACCAGGTGACAGGGAGATGGGCCGGACCGTATGTCAGCGTCTCATCTGGCCTCCAGGGCACTTCCTCGGGAGGCACAGCCAGGCGAATCGTCGGCAGGCGCTTCAAAAGCGTGCTCCAGAGCGTCTGAAGTTCCATCCGCGCAATCTGCTGACCGAGGCAGGCATGAATGCCCCGACCAAAGCTCATCACCGGGCCACCCGTGCGGTCAAAGTCGACCTTCTCCGGGTCCGGGAAACGCTCCTCATCATAGTTGGCCGAGAGCGTGGACAGGAAAATGACTTCTCCGCTCGGGATCGTCTTGTCACCGAACGCCACTGCGTCGCGGGTAATTCTTGGACGACCATTGCCAACAGGCGTGATACGCAGAATCTCTTCCACAGCCGAGGCCATGCGTTCAGGGTCGTCGACTCGCTCCTTAAGCTGTTCCAGGAGGTCAGGACGCTGGAGCAAGATGAAAGCAGAGTTGGTAAAGGTCGTGCTGACTGTCTCAAACCCGGCGACAATCAACCCGAGTGCGAACGAGTACATCTCTCCCTCGGTGAGGACCTCGTCGCCGCCCTCGTCATGTGCCTTCACCAGCACGCTGATGATTGTATTGCGCGGGTTTTGCCTCTCCTGCTCAATAATATCTTTCAGGTACAGCGCAACCTTCTGCCACTGTGCCTGCCGCTGTTCAACGCTCACCGTCTTGGAAATAGCAGTGCGGCCCCACTCGCGCCAGAGCTTTTCATCCTTGCGCGGAATGCCAAGCAGCTCACAGAGCACGGTCATCGGTGTCTGAATCGCGTAATCCTCAAACAGGTCCGCCGGTGGCCCAGAGCGCTCCATTGCATCGATCAGCTCGTTGGTAACTTCGACTACACGTGCGCGAAGCGTGTTCGCATGCTGGACGGTAAACAGTTGTGTTACCAGACGACGGATCTTGTTATGTCGCTTGTCCGAGACGCTGAAGAGCGATTCATTGGAGGAGCTGGCCCCTACAACGTCGCCCGCCTCAATACGCGGCACATCGCCATCCGAACGCTGAATCATGCCACAACGAGGGTCCTGAAACGCCTTCGCGACATCGGCATAGCGCGTCAACAGGTAAGCATCGCCACCATACGGCATATGGACGCGGGCAACCGGGCATTCCTGCCGTAAGCGCTTGTACTCGGCAGGGCATTGAAGGCGATTCTCAGTAGGAAACGGGTAATTGAGTATTTCGTCCGCTGTTTGTACGTGCTGTTCTTCACTCATCATTTAACTCTCCTGAGAGACTCTATAGATACACTACACCATACCTGCTAGAGCGAAAACCAACTGCCTCTACAAAAAAACGATAGCAAAACAACGTGACCCCACAATCTACGCCTGTTCGCTATCGTCCTCTACAACAATCAGTTCCGACGTGTTCTCTTCATCCTCAACGGTAAACACCTGAGCCGGGCAGACAAAAGCGGCATTTTTCACCTTCTCCAACAATTCCAGTGGAGGGCGCTCCTGCAAGACACGAACCACGCCATCTGTTTCCCGCTGATCGAAGACCTGCGGGCAGGCCAGCACGCAGGAACCGCTGGCAATACATCTGTCCGTAAAAGCTGTGACTTTCATTGATGCTGTTCCTTTCTACCTATCAACCGGAACCCTCAATTTGAGCAAGTGGCTGGACAAAACAGCGTATACTGATGACATGCATCATCACTATCAAATATAATGTCAGTGAGTGACATTTGTCAACCTCAGAAAAAGGGCAGAGAATGACCGTATCGAAGGAGCAAAAGGGCATGAAGAGAGAACTGAACCTCAGGGAGCGCAAGAAAATGATGGCTCGTATTGCCATCGAAGAAGCCGCACTGCGCCTCTTCCTCGAAAAGGGGTACGAGAACACATCGATCGAAGATATTGCCAATGCCGTTGTCCTGTCCCCTCGCACCTTCTTCCGCTATTTCGCCTCAAAGGAAGATGTTGTTTTTGCGAGCTGGCGCGACTTCCACGACACTGCCAGAAGCGCCTTCGAGCAGCAGCCGGCCGGGATCACGCTGTACGACGCGCTTGAGGATATCTTTACACAACTGGGAGAGCTCCATCAGCGCCGACGCGACCATTTTTATCTGCTCTCTCGCGTCATCCTCACCACGCCAGAACTGCAACCAGGCTACCTGTATCGCATGGTCAGCATTGAGCCACTTCTGCGCGAGTTCATCAGCAAGCACTGGGGCGAACAGTACGACCCGCTACAGATCCGCTTTATTGCCGCGACTACTCTGACCGCGTTTCGCGTCGCGCTGCAATGCTGGCTGGAAGAGGAAACACACACCGACCTTCCCGCTATCATTCAGGCGTACATGGCACAACTCAAGAAAGGACTCTTCCTGGAGCAAACATCATCCTGACGACAGAAAAGAGAGAGGACCGTTATGCACCAGTACCTGGACGCCTGGTCAATCAGACCTGTGCATATTTCACCGCTGACAAGCGGAACTAACAATACAAGCTGGCTCGTTCAGACCGAGGAGGGAGAAGAGTATGTCTTGCGCATCACCCCGGGAAGACATAACGTATCTCGTATCCTCTACGAGATCCAATTGCTCATTAAACTTGCAAAGCAGCAACTCTCGTTCTCGCTTCCAGTACCGTTATCGACGCATACAGGAGAACATCTACTCCATGATGGCACGGCGCTTGTCATGCTCATGCGTCGCCTGCCGGGCAAGGGGAGCGGAGCACCAACCGAACGGCATCATCTCCCGCTGGTTCGTGCAGCCGGGGTCGCACTTGCACAGCTTGACAGCGCCCTCGCGACGCTTGATCTCCCTGCACCTGAGCAGACAGCCTTTGGTGACTTCGCGCACGCCTATCCATTGGTCCCCGATCCACTCGCTGCACTCAAGCGCCTGCCGCTAGAGCCTGAACAGAGCAACCGGCTCCGCGCCTTGCTTACGGATATTATGGAACGGACGCCGGGCCTCTATCAGCGACTCCCGCAACAATTGCTCCATCGCGACTATGACCCGGCGAACATTCTGGTACAGGGCAATCAGGTCACAGCCGTGCTTGATTTCGAGTTCGCCGGAACGGATCTGCGGGTGCTGGACCTCTGCGTTGCGTTAAGCTGGTGGCCGGTGTACCTGATGGGCAGCGAGCAGGAGTGGGAGGTTATCGATGCATTCGGACGCGCATATACCGCCCATCTTCCCCTGCACAAAGATGAGCTGCTCGCGCTGCCCGATGTCTTGCGTTTGCGAGATGCTGCCTCGCTCATTCACCGGATCGGGCGCTATCTTGCCGGGCTGGAAACCGATGCCCGCATGCTGGATCGGGTCCAGCATACCTTCTGGCGCGAGGAATGGCTGATCCACAACCGGGAGAAGCTGCTTCAGCACGTGTTGGCCTGGCAGGCTGCCCCGGAGCTCTCAGCCTGACCGAGCAAAGAGGCCGCATCACCTCGGACGCGGCCTCAATAAGCGCTACCCTTCCTCAATGCTTTGTTGTAGCTCGTCTAGCTCCTGAAGCCAGAGCGCTGCGCTTGCATCACTGGGCATACGCCAATCCCCGCGCGGTGACAGGGCAACCGAACCGACCTTCGGCCCATCGGGCATCGCTGACCGCTTGAATTGTGCATGGAAGAAACGCTGATAGAAGACGCGCAGCCAGCGCACCAGTTCCGCAGGCGTATGATGCGCCGCGAAGACCTGACGGGCCAGCCGGAAAATCTTGTCCGGTGTAAAAGCATGCCGCACCACATAGTACAGAAAGAAATCATGCAATACATAGGGCCCTATAGTCGCCTCCGTCTCCTGAACCAGCTTGCCCTGCGCATCGGGCGGCAAGAGTTCCGGACTGATTGGCGTCGCATTGATATCGCGTAGCACCTCGCTGGTTTCGCCGGTATAGACGCTCTCAGCGCACCACTCGATCAAGTAGCGCACCAGGGTCTTCGGCACCCCGGCATTCACATGATACATGGACATATGATCGGCGTTATAGGTGCACCAGCCAAGCGCCAGCTCCGAGAGGTCTCCAGTACCGACCATCATTCCGCCGATCTGGTTCGCCACATCCATCAAAATCTGAGTCCGCTCGCGAGCCTGTGCATTCTCATACGTGATGTCATGCGTATTGGGATCATGGTCAATATCGCGGAAATGCTGCAACACCGCGTCACGAATCGGGATCTGTCGAAGCGTGATCCCGAGCGATTTTGCCAGCCTTTCGGCATTGGTAAGCGTGCGGCTTGTGGTGCCAAACCCGGGCATGGTAATCGCGACAATGCCATCACTGCTCAACGAGAGCTTCTGAAACGCCTGCTGCACGACCAGCAAGGCCAGAGTCGAATCAAGCCCGCCCGAGAGCCCGAGTGTCACCCGCTTCATGCCTGTGTGCTTGAGCCGCTTCGCCAGCCCGATCGCCTGAAGCTGAAAGATCTCCCGACAGTGCTGCGCCCGCAGTGCAGGGTTCGCCGGCACAAACGGCGTCGGTGTCAGGTCAGGCCGGATCAGGGTTTCGCGCTCCACAAGACCAGCAGGGATGGTCACTTCGATCTTCCTGAACGCCTGCTGAGGCAGAGCTGACGAGAAGCTGCTATTGCGCAGGCGCTCATGGTTGAGTCGTTGCACATCCACATCCGCAACTGCTATCTGTGTCGAGAACTGAAAGCGCTCCGTTTCAGCCAGAATCAGACCATTCTCACAGATGACCGAGTGTCCATCGAAGACCACATCCGTGGTCGATTCGCCAGGTCCGGCAGCGGCATAGATATAGGCCGCCAGACAGCGGGCCGCCTGCTGCTGAATCAGCGCCCTGCGATACCCATCTTTCCCCAGGATCTCATCACTGGCTGAGGGATTCAACAGGACAGTCGCTCCGGCCAACGCCATACGCCCGCTTGGCGGCTCAACAGCCCATAGATCCTCACAGATCTCGATGCCGAGCACACAGCCCGGGAAGTTCGTCGCTGTAAAGAGCAGATCGGTACCAAAAGGAATCGCTTTCCCGGCAAGCTGAATCGTATCAACAGGACAATCTCTGGAAGAACTGAACCATCGCTCCTCATAGTATTCGTTGGTATTGGGCAAATAGGTCTTAGGAACGATGCCCAGAACGCCCTGTCCACTGACCAGAGCAGCACAGTTATACAGCTTTCCCTCTACCTCCATCGGCAAACCGACCAGCGCCACAAGCTGATAGTCTGCCGCCGCCTGCGCAATCTCCTGTAGTGCCTCACTTGCTCGCTGCAACAACAGTTGCTGATAGAAGAGATCGGCACAGGTATACCCTGTAATGCATAGTTCCGGAAAAAGTACCACCTGACACCCCTGAGCCGCCGCCTGGCGCAAGGCTTCAATAATCGCCTGTGTGTTGTAGCGCACATCCGCAACGCGCAACTCAGGTGTAATGGCCGCAACACGGAGAAAATCCGGTGAGAATTGCTTCACGTTCTCCCTCGCTCCCTTCTCAAGTCTTCCTGATTATAGCATATGTATCAGGCGGGCAGAAATGTTGACAGCGCCTCGAAACCGATGCTATGTTCATAACCATTACTGACAAGAAAGGTACTTCTTTTTATGGAGAACTATTTCCTCGGGCTTGACTGTGGTGGGAGCAAAACCTACGCGGTGATTGTTGACGCAACAGGGCAGGAGGTCGGGCGCGGGCAGGGAGGCTCTGCCAACTTCACACAGGTGGGGCTGGAAGCAGCCATTCAACAGATGCAGAGTGCAATTGAGGATGCCGCTCGAAACGCGGGATGCTCGTTGCCGCTTCAGAAGGGCTGGCTTGGCATCGCCGGGATCGCCCGTCAGGAGGATATTGACGCTATCCTTCCCTCACTCTCGAAATACGCTGCTATCCTCCATATTACCAACGATGCAGAGCTTGGCCTGTGTGCGCTTGAACAGCGAGTCGGTGTGACCATCATCGCAGGAACCGGCTCAATCGCGCTCGGACGCAACGCACAGGGACAAAAGGCCCGCGCTGGCGGTTGGGGTTATCTGCTTGGCAACGAGGGAAGCGGCTATACAATCGGTCAGAATGCGCTGGTAGCCGCACTACAGTACGCAGATGGACGCGGCGCAGAAACCGTGCTTCTTGATCGAATCATGCAGGAATGGCAGCTCCGCCGCGTTGAAGAGGTGATCGGGCAGGTCTACGCACCAACTGGCCGCGCTATTGTCGCCCGCCTCTCGCGCCTTGTCTTTGAGGCTGCTCGCTCGGGTGATGTTATCGCTCAGGAGATCGTGGAGCGCAACGCCTACGAGCTGGCTCGCACCTGTACCGCGCTGGCCAATCGCCTTCACTTCCCGCGCGAGGGCTTCCCTCTGGCATTGGTCGGCGGCTTGCTGGTCCATGAGGCAGACTACCGTGAGCGTGTCCTGTCCCATATTCGCGAAACATATTCGATTGGACAACTTGAAATCGTTGCTCACCCGGCTCTGAGTGCGGCGCGAGCGGCTCATACTCTGCCGCTGGAAGAACGACTTGCTGACGCCGGAAACTGAATTTTGCTTCCCTTCTGAAAATGAGTTGATCTAAACAGGGCTTGAGGGTGACGCTACGTCATCCTGTATGCTTCTTTCAGCGACGCCATCAGACGAAGCACAGAAAGGAAGAAGCAACCAATGAATACGCCAAACGATTGGGTAAACAACTACCTGACCCCGGAAGAGCAGCAAAAGATGGCCGAGCTGTCGCGTCAATCCTACAGCCCGGCAGCCGCACAAAAAATCGCACAATGGGGCCAGAACTGGACAGGGGAAGATCAGCAGCGGGTCAGTCAACAATGGAACGCCGTTTTTGCTGAGTTAAAGCGGCTGGCCGTCGAGGGGAAAGATCCCGCCAGCCCCGAGGCACAAGCACTCGCCAGACAGCACCAGGAGCTTGTTCAGCAGTTCACCGGGGTGATGCCGAAGTCGAGGCAGGCCTGAACCAGTGGTGGCAGAATTACAGCCAGCTCCCGGAGAACGAGAAGCCCATTCCTCAGTACAGTACCAGCCCGGAAGAAGCCGCATTCTTGAATCAGGCACTCAAGCACTATCATCAGGGCTAAAAGCGCACAGGCAGGGAGGGGGGAATCTCTCCCTTTCCCCCTGCTAGCGATGCAGGATCACAACCGGAATCTGTCGGGTCGTCTTCCGCTGATACTCAGCGAATCCGGGGTAGACTTGCAGCATCTTCGCCCAGAGGCGCTCTCGTTCCGCTCCAGTCGCGACCGTAGCCGTCATCTTCACTGTCTCGGTTCCTGTCTCCACCTGCACCTCGGGATGGGCCAGCAAGTTGTGATACCAGGCAGGATTATGCGGTGCTCCCGCATAAGAGGCGATCACAATGAATCGATCATCATCAGCGATACAGGCCAGTGGTGTGGTGTGCTGTTTGCCGGTTTTCGCCCCGGTGGTCGTGAGAAGCAACATTCCCTGACCTTCAGTCTGTCCCTCGATTTTGCCACCATTCGCCCGAAACTGCTCAATAATCTGTCTATTCCAATCTTGCATTGTCTCTCCCATTCTTTCACATAATCATTCAAAAAGATAGCTTCATAAAGAATAGCACGTTTCTCCATCGCATGTCAAAAAGCTCCAGAGTCAGTGGAAATCACGCATCTGAAATCGAGCGAGAGGGACATTTTCATGAAAAAGACGTTGCATCTGAAGCCGCTCGGCACAATACTCGCATATTCCCTCTCTTCCTGAAACATGATCGCTATATAAAACGTAACCCGTATAGTATAGAGAGAATCAGACCGGCAGGGAAGGCATCTCTTTTCGATATATGATCGAGGTGAAGGAGCGTATACAATGAGAATTGTTGTTGATCTGAACCGTTGCCAGAGCTATGGACAATGCGTCTTCGCGGCATCGGGCGTCTTCCATATGCATGGTGAAGAAGCCCTTGAGTTCGACTATGCACCTGATGATTCCATGCGCTTGCAGGTTGAACGGGCCGCCGCAGCCTGTCCGGTACGCGCTATCAGTATCGAGCGGACAAGCGAGCCAATCCCGGTGACGAAGCAGCCACGAGCCCGAACGCAGAAAAAGGACGGTGCATCATGACGCAACGTCAGGTAGATGGACATATCGTTATTGTTGGCGCTTCCCTGGCGGGCCTGCGAGCAGCGGAAACGCTCCGCGACGAGGGGTTCAACGGGCAACTGACGATCATCGGCGATGAGCCCTACGCGCCATATGACCGCCCTCCGCTGTCAAAAACCGTGCTGACAGGCTGGCTCCCGGTCGAGCATACAACACTTCCACGCCTGCGCGACATTCAGGCGGACTGGCTGCTTGGTGTGCCAGCAGTGCGACTGGACCCACGCAAGAAGCAGGTCACGATTGAGGGCGGACAGCAGGTCGATTTCGATCGCCTGCTGATCACGACCGGCACCCGCGCTCGTCCCTGGCCCGATCAGCAGCAAGCGGACCTTGACGGCGTCTATACCATTCGCACGCTCGACGACGCCGCCGGACTCCATGCTCGCCTGGCAAGCAGACCAAAGCGTGTCCTGATTATTGGAGCCGGTTTCATTGGCTCAGAGGTTGCCTCTGTCTGCCGGGAGCTGGATCTACCCGTCACCGTCGTTGAGCGCGGCCCGACGCCGCTGGCCGGGGCGCTCGGTCAGGCCGCCGGTTCGGTTGCCGCCCGCTTGCAGCGCCGCTGTGGTGTCGATCTGCGCTGCAACACCACTGTCATGGAGCTGATCGGAGACGAGCAGGGACATCTTCGACAGGCCAGACTCTCCGACGGCGACACGCTTGATATCGATGTAGCGGTCGTCGCGCTTGGCTCGATTCGCAATACGGAATGGCTTGAGGGATCGGGGCTGGCCGCTGATAGACGAGGCATCGCGTGTGATTCCTCCTGCCGCGTCTTCAGCGAGGATGGCATGGTGCTGGATGATATCTTTGTAGCCGGTGATGTCGCGCGCTGGCCGCATCCGGTCTATAGCGGCGAATTGATCGCGGTTGAGCACTGGGGCAATGCCGTCGACCAGGCCCAGATTGCGGCCCATAATATGATCTGCCCACCCTCCGAGCGCCGCCCGCATAAAGCGCTGCCCGCGTTCTGGTCCAACCAATTCAACGTCAACCTCAAACTGGTCGGGCTTCCCTCTATTGCAGATGAGGTTGTGGTCACGCAGGGTAGTGTCGCGGATCTCCACTTTGTTGCCGCCTACGGTCAGAAGGGTCGCATTGTCGCAGCGGTCGCCATTAATCAGCCGCGCTGGCTTCCTGCCTATGAAGCAATGATTGAGCAGCGCGCGCCATTCCCGCCAATGCTGCACGCCGCGGACGGGCCCCCGGAGCTGCACCCGGTGCCTGCCGGAGTGCCACTTGAAGACCTGCCCACCCATAGTGCTGATGCCACTGCCACCGGTCCCTGGCCCGGCCCCGCGGAGATATCAGCCTCAGCCATGCGTGATCCACGCATTCCACCCGGAACGCCGTTATTGTAGTCGAGATGGAGAAAGCCATGACACAAACCATCAACAAGGCAAAACTCTATGCACAGATACTCAATCCGGCCAGCCGGGCCAATCCATACCCGCTCTATGCGCAGTTGCGAGAAACCCCGGTGTCGCGTCAGGAAGACGGGACCTACGTTGTCAGCACCTACAAAGAGATCTCAGCACTGCTGCATGACCCGCGTATCAGTTCCGATGAGCGCAAAAGCACGCATGGAGCCGGCTCATTGGTCGCTTCAGCAAAGCTTGTGCCGGAGGGACAGGAAAGCCATCCACCGTTCATTTTCCTCGATCCACCAGAGCATGACCGGCTTCGTCGGTTGGTCATGCATCAGTTTACGCCCGAGCGCATTGAAGGGATGCGTCCGCAGGTCGTGCAACTGGTAAATCGCCTGCTTGAGGAACAGAGCGACAGGGCACAGCTCGATATCGTCGATCACCTCGCCTACCCGCTCCCTGTGACTGTGATCTGTCACCTGCTCGGCGTCCCTCGCGAAGATGAACCACGCTTCCACGCCTGGGCAACAATTCTCGCTCGGGGCCTCGATCCAGCACAGAGTATGACCGAGGAAGAGATTCAGCAGGCCGGGCAGGCTGTAGCTCAACTGGGTGAATATATGGATGGCCTGATAGCGGAACGTCGTGAGCACCCGCGAGACGATTTACTCTCCGGTCTGGCTGTCGGAAGCGACCCGGCAGGCCAGATGAGCGAGCGCGATCTGATCGTCACCATGATGCTGCTTTTAATCGCCGGTCATGAAACCACCGTGAACCTGATTACGAATGGCATGCTGACGCTGCTTCGCTACCCGGAGCACCTTGCGCGCCTTCGCGAGCAGCCCGAATATGTGATCGACGTGATTGAGGAGCTGCTTCGCTTCGAGCCACCGGTCCACTTCCGTACGCGGACCACGCTGACCGATATCGATATTGCGGGCGTGACCATCCCGAAAGGGGCCACGGTCGCGTTGATGCTGGCCTCGGGGAGCCGCGACCCGGCTCGCTTCGATCATCCTGACATCTTCGACCCTGGACGCCCGGACAATGAACATTTCGGCTTCGGCGGAGGAATTCATTTCTGCGTTGGCGCTCCCCTCGCCCGAGTTGAGGCCCAGGAAGCCCTGCGGATCATGGCACGACGCCTGAAGAACCCGCGCCTGGTTACCGATCCGCCACCCTATCGTGACAATGCTTCCCTGCGTGGACCGAAGCACTTGCTTGTCGCCTTCGATGCCCTTGAGCGATAAAGAGAACGGGGATAGTATTTTGCCGGGAAAAGATACTATCCCCATTTCTACCTCAAAAGAGGAGAATGAAGCCAATTACCGATCTAATATGTTCTGGTGTTCGTTACTGTCTCCCCCTTTTTTCTAAGTTATGCGAAAGGCGCTCCTTCTTCTGATTGTTACGATCCATAACCGGCAATAAATAAAAGACTACGATGCAGCTACAAAGCACGAGACCCGGCACTCCCTGCCAGAACAACGAACAGATCACGCCCGCCCCTGAGGTAAGCGGCCCCAACAGATAGAGCCGGCTCACTCGCTTCAACTCGGTAGGGCTGACAAGCGGATCGCGGAGCCGGGGCGTACGCACAATATACCACCAGATCAGATTGAAACAAATAGATCCAAGAAACCAGACGCAGCTATAGACCAGAATGGCCGTCTGTTGCTCGCTTGTCCCGATATAGGAAGCGATGAGGGCCGCCGGATATGGAAGCAGCACAACATCAAGAAGCAACAAAAGATTGAGCACATTCAATGCATGATTCGTCTTTTTTACATAGCTCAACAGGGAATGGTGATTCAGCCAAACAACCCCCACCAGCGCAAAACTCAGCAAGAAGCTGGTATAGTTGGGCCATTGTGTCAGAAGCTCTGCCATGAGAGAACGCTGACAGCGCCCTTGCATGCAGGAGATCTCAGGGATGTGAATATTCAGCACCAGCAATGTGATCGCAATCGCGCACACGCCGTCAAAGAATGCGGAGAGACGCGTAGGCTCCAATTCCGTGCTGTGCTGCATCTCGTCTTCGGTTACAGACATACTTAAGGACAATCCTTTCATTTTCTCTATAGTAAAACGATAGAACGATTATACAATAACAGGAGTATTCTTTCTTGCCTGCTGCAAAAAAAGCGAGCGCTTGCAGCCATTGCAAACGCCCGCTCCATGAATACGGAAAAGCTCACGGATTTCGTTTCGGTAGGTTGGGAATAGTCTGGTTACAATCGCCCACGAGCGGCAGGTTGCGACAGACATACTGTCCGGCGCTGTTCTCGGTCGCCGCGCCTGCTGGAGCTGGCTGATGCACACGCTGCTTCCAGAGCTGCCAGAGCATGAAGCCATCGAAGGCGCGTCCCTTGTTCTTGATATACTTGACCAGCGTCTCCACGTTGTAATATTGCGACGCAATGTTGTTCTGCCCGGTCAACATATCGGCATCATACACAGTTCCCGGGGGAGCATCGACTTTCAGAACCGCGCCCCCGGAGCCCTCTGGCGCGATCTCCATCCCCACATTGATCGGGCCATTATAAATCGCGCGATACGACTCGTAGCCCTCACGTGGATCATAGTAGTCGCCCCCGTCGTAGCTCATCAGGTTAATCATGTCGATCATGCTGCCCTTATCCTTCACGACGCGATACATGACGCCTCCAAAGGGCGAGCCCCACTGCACCTTTCCCTCTTCAAATGGCGTTCCAGCCACATAATACGCGCCTGTCGACCAGCCAGCAACAGAGATCTTCAGGTTGGCATTCCGTGTGTGAATCTCGTTGTAGAGGTTGGTGATAATCCCGATGATCTCGCCATCTTTCGTGCAACTGAACTGAGCAGCGGGCTGCTTGTTACAGGAATCTCCCTCTGCCTCCCAATCGATATCGATGCCAGACGCGCCAAGATCAAGGGCCAGATCAACCACATGAGCAGCATTGAAGCGGCTCCACTGGCTTCCCTGACTGTAGGACCAGCCGCCAACCGAGACCCAGACCGATGTATTACGCGCCTTGAGCTGAGCAATGATATTGCGGAGATCCTGTGCCTGCTGTGCTGTCAGCTTCTTCTGCCCGTTATTGGTCGTTGCACCTTCAATAAACTCGAAGCCAGCAACCGCCTGATCGAACTCGAATGAGCCGCGCTGATAGGCTGTATCCGGTCGGGCAAACGCAAGGTTCACATCAGTGATATAGTTGGGAATATTCTCGGGGACCAGATCGTACAGGCTGGTATTCCAGGTGCTTGCATAGGTGACGTAATGCCGCGTCACCTCATGCGAATCGCCGGGCGCGGTCTTCGCGCTGACCGCACTGCTGGCCGCCGAAACATTCCCGGCAGCATCTTTCGCCCGTACCGTGAACGTATAGGTCGTGTCAGAAGCCAGCCCGGTGACAACCGCGGAGGTTCCCGTTACGCTGGCTGCCAGCGTCGTGCCGCGGTACACATCATAGCCGGTCACACCAACATTATCAGTGGAGGCATTCCAGCTCAGGGAGACACTGGAAGCGGTGACCCCCGTCACTTTCAAGCCATCCGGCACCGAAGGCGCTTCCTTGTCCTCTGTGCCGCCGCCACAATCGCTTACATATTTCCAGACACCCCATTGTCCGCTCAGGTCGGGCTGCTCGCCTTGAGTCCACCATTTGGCCTCATACACCTTGCCGTTATAGGAAACACGTGCTCCTGCTGTATAGACAGCCGTAGCGCTCCAGGCCGGTTCCTGACAGGCAGCCAGCGTCGCAGCATGCGCCCGGGGAGCGCCAAATGCCAGAACCGAAGAGAGACTTAAGAGAAAAAGGGTAATGAACGTCATGTTCACTAAGCGCTGCTTTGCCTCTTTGCTCAACATCATTACTACCCCTCCTTAGGTAGTCATCTGCACCGATACACGAACAAAAATATCTGATAACGTGTTCTCTTTCTATTGTACTCAAAATTGGTAAAGTTGTCTATACCACCAGACAGCAAAAAAGCAGGTCTCGAATTTTTTGCTATCGATTTCGCTCTTGTGATCCCATCGTGAGAAAAGAAGGCGTTTCTGAGAGCCATTTGAGAGCCAGCAGCCCTATACTCAGAGCAGGTCGGAAAAATCGGTACAGCGAACTCAGGAAAGCGAGACGAGGGCTTTCGCCTGAAGATAGGGTGCAATGTAGGTATAGTGGCAGTCTGTATACTGTGCGAAGTTGTTTCCCGGAGCCACCCGCGTTCTTCAGGCGAAAGCCCACTCTCACTCACCCTTCCCCCTGATCTCCCATCAAATGTGGTATGCTTTAGGAAGAGAAGCGCCCACACACGCTTCGAGCAGCAGAAGCAATCTACCAGGGACTCCATACGGAATAGCTTGCAGCCCACCTGTGAAGCATATCATCTCTAGCATGCTTCAGGTTTTTTCATGTCTGGGCGATTGATTGGCAAAACAGGTACCATTGTTACAGGATGAGTATTTTGAAGGGAGAAAGAGCAATGAAACGAGTGGTTGTTACCGGTATAGGGTTAATCACCTCTGTTGGTCATACCACCGAAGAAACCTGGAAAGCGCTCTGTCAGGGACAATCCGGCATCAGGCCTATCACCAACTTTGATGCAAGCAACTATCCTGTTCGTTTTGCTGGCGAAGTGCGGGACTTTGATCCTTCCCTCTACATGGACCGTAAGGAGATTCGCCGCAATGATCCATTCACCCATCTGGCGGTAGGCGCAGCGAAACAGGCACTGGAACAGGCACACCTCACCATCACCGACGAGATTGCCCCTCAGGTCGGCGTCTGTGTTGGCAGTGGCGTCGGCGGACTGATGACCCTGCACGAGCAGTTCGAGGTGCTGCATACAAAGGGCCCGGCTCGCGTCAGCCCATTCCTGATCCCCATGATGATGATTAACTCGGCTGCCGGAGCCGTTTCGTTGCTCACCGGAGCAAAAGGGCCGACCTGGGCTGCTGTATCCGCCTGTGCAACCAGCGGCAACGCGCTCGGTGAAGCCTGGGAGACCATTCGTCGGGGCGCCGCAAAGGCAATGCTCGCGGGCGGTTCGGAGCGTGGCATTACCCCGCTCGGGATCGCTTCATTTGCGAATATGCATGCCCTCTCGCGCCGCAACGATGACCCTCAGGGTGCAAGCCGTCCCTTTGATGCCGAACGCGACGGCTTTGTGATGGGCGAAGGCGCAGGTATCCTCTTACTGGAAGAACTGGACTTCGCGTTAGAGCGCGGCGCACCGATCCTTGCAGAAATGGTCGGCTATGGCGCAACCGCCGACGCCTACCACATTACCGAGCCTGCTCCGGGAGGCGAAGGGCTGGTCCGCGCCATGCAGATCGCGCTTGAGACGGCCAACCTGCGTCCCGAGGAGGTCGACTATATCAACGCGCACGGAACCAGTACCCGCTTCAATGACGCAACCGAGACCCAGGCCATTAAAACATGCTTCGGCGATCACGCCTACAAACTGGCGATCAGTTCCACCAAGTCGATGCTCGGCCATACCTTCGGAGGCGCGGGCGCAATCGAGGCTGCTGTCTGCGTGCTCAGCATTGTGTCCAACATGATGCACCCGACGATCAACCTCCACACACCCGACCCGGAATGCGATCTCGACTACATTCCCAATGTGGCCCGCGAAGGCAAAGTACACGTCGCCCTCTCCAACTCAATGGGATTCGGCGGACATAACTCCTCACTGATTTTCCGTCGCTATGCCTGAGCGCCGGGTGCATACTGGCTGTCTGCTCAGTCAGTATGCAGCGGGAGGCAGAATCTCGATATCGTACTTTTGAGCAATCTGGCGCAGCCGCTGAAGGTCTGGCTTCTCAGGCTCCGGCAGCGTCAGTTGTTCCGCCGGTCTCCCGAGCTCCTGCACAAAGGCATCGAACCCTTTCGGTCCCCCGGGTGACGTGATCACCAGCATTTTGAGCTGCTCGCTCTCAATGGTGAAGGAATGCGGCACCCCGCGCGGCATACACACAAAAGCGCCTGATTCAGCGTGCCACGTGTCGTCTCCACAGTGGATCGACATCGTTCCCTCGATGATATAGAACCACTCATCCTGATGATAGTGGATATGACGCGGCGGTTCCTGCCCTCGTGTGGCAGTGATTACCTGCAAGGCAAAGGCGTTCTCACTCTGTCCGCTGGATGCCTTTGTGAGGACCAGCGCGTTCAAAAACCAATACGCCTGTCCTTCATTTTCACGCAGCATATAGCCTCGCTTCTCCTGTGTCATCATCTTCTCCTGTTCCAGAGCAACAGCTTTCTTCTACACCTGACGTACAATATGGCTTGTTCGTGCACAGTTTCTCAAGAAGTGAACTTGCTCATTCTCTCTCAAGGCAAAATCTGATATGCTACAAAACAACTACTGACAGACTCATCAAAAACAGGTATGCTATGGATGCTATGAATACAGACAACACAGCATTACAACCCGGGCAACGTCTGGGCGAATACCGCCTGCTTCGGCAGATCGGGAAGGGGGGCTTCAGCGACGTCTATGAGGGCGAACATCTGCACACAGGACAGCGAGTTGCAGTCAAGGTGCTCCACGCCCGCCTGACAGACGCCGAGGACATCAAATCCTTTATTCGCGAAGCGCGTATCATGCGCCTGAATCATCCCCATATTCTTCAGATTTTTGATTTTGATGTCACAGCCGAAAACATCCCTATCATCATCATGCAATATGCCGCAAACGGCACCTTACGCCAGCGTTATCGGCCCGGGACACGAGTTCCCTTGCACGATATCGTCTCCTCTATTTCACAGGTTGCCTCGGCGCTGCAATATGCCCATGACCGCCGTTTGATCCATCGCGATGTCAAGCCAGAAAATATGTTGCTTGACGAGGCAAACAATGTATTGCTCAGCGACTTCGGTATTGTCACAACCGCTCATAGCACTCGCTCAACCAACATCCGCGACAACATGGCCGGAACCATCTCGTATATGGCTCCCGAACAGATTGAGGGGAAACCATCACCCGCCAGCGATCAATATGCACTGGCAATCACTGCCTATGAGTGGCTCTGTGGACGTCGCCCATTTCAGGGCACTATTACCGAAGTCATCACACAGCAGCGGGTTGCACCGCCACCGCCACCGCGCGACCTGGTGCCAGACCTGCCCGAAGCTGTCGAACAGGTACTCCTCAAAGCGCTGGCCAAAGCACCCGAAGAACGCTTTTCACGCATTGAGAACTTCGCACAGGCACTCGCACAGGCGGCCAGCTCAACAGGTACGCTGCTGATAAGTTCGTCGGGGTCCACACCTCACTTTACGGAACAGCCCATTACCACTCACCCATCAATACATACGCTGCCTACGGAGCGCTACCCCATCACACCGCAGCCCGTTCCGCAAAAGCAATCACGCCGCCTCTTCCTGCTTGGTGGGATCGGCGCGGCAGTGATCGTGGGAGGTGGGGCCGCAGCCCTCTGGGCAAGCAACACGCTCGGTCAGCAAGCACGGGTTCAGCCCACCCGGACGCCGCTATCCCCGACGCCATCACCAACCCAAAAAGCAACGACACAATATCCTATCCCCTACTCTCGGCATCGCGACCGGGTGAAGTCAATTGCCTGGCTCCCCGACAGCAAGCATATTGTCTCGGCAAGTAATGACAAAACGGTCCAGGTCTGGGATTTCAATTATAAAAAGACCGAAGAGCGCCCCATCACCCACAGGGGCGGTGATGCCTGGATGTGGGCCGTCTCCCTCTCGCCCGATGGCAAACAGATTGCCGCCGCCGACTTTGAAGGCGTCATCTGGATCTGGAAAACGGAGGAAGAGACCGCCCCTCTGCGCACGATCCACACACAGCCCGCCAGTTGGCTTCGCGCTCTGGCCTGGTCACCCGATGGGCGCCTTCTGCTTGCGGGCGGCAACGACAAACAGATACGCCTCTGGGATCCCAAAACTGGCAAACGAGAACGCGTCTATGCCGAACACAAGCAGGAGGTTTTTTCCGCTGTCTGGTCGCCTGATGGCTCGCTCATCGCCTCAACTGGCAAGGAGGGCAGCATCAGAATATGGGAAGCCCGCACGGGCAAGACCCGGCATGTTTTCACAGGCCATAAAGGTCCGGTCGAGTGCGTCTCCTGGTCGCATGATGGCACTCGGCTTGTCACGGCAGGCGATGATAAAACCATCAAAATCTGGAATGCATCAACCGGTAAGGTGTTGCGCACCATCACGGGTCATACCGGCCTTGTCACGTCGGTTGCATGGTCGCCAGACGGCACGCGGATCGTCTCGGGCAGCTACGACAACTCTACCCGCGTATGGGAAGCCTCAACCGGTCAGAAGCTCGCCAATCACTACCTTGCGCACACCAAACCCGTTCTTACGGTCGCATGGTCGCCAGACGGGAACTATATCGCGTCCGGTGGTATCGATCAACTGGTCTACGTCTGGGCCGCTCCCTGAGGGGGACTTTCATTGTAGCATGAAACAGGTGCGCCTGGCATCTGCGAAAAGGACAATGTGCTTTTCTGCAAACTCTGGCATACTACGGGTCAGATTGAAAGGGAAAGGATGAACGTTATTCTATGCGTATCGGATTGATCGGCGAATATAAGCCAGGAGTCCTCGCGCACCAGGCGCTCACATTAGCCGCTCATGATCTCGGCTACACCTGCGAGCCCGAATGGGTGCCCACGTCTCAACTTGAAGACGACACGGCACAACAACTGGCATCCTATCAGGCGCTCTGGTTCGTGCCAAATACGCCCTACGCCAGCATGGCAGGCGCACTCAAAGGAATCACCTGGGCCCGCGAGCAGCGCATCCCAACGCTTGGCACCTGTGGCGGCTGTCAGCATATGCTGATCGAGTTCGCCCGCAATGTGGCCGGGCTGCACAACGCGGACCACGCGGAAGAGCACCCGGACGCAGAACTGCTACTGATTACGCCCCTGGTCTGTTCAAACACCAACATTGTCACAACCTGCCTGCTGGCTTCCGGCTCGCGTGTGGCGACGATCTATGGCGCACCCGAGGTGACAGAAGAATACGGCACCTGCAACTATGGGCCCAATGCGCAGTTCTGGCCCAATCTTCAGCAATATGATATGCTCATATCAGGCAAAGATCCCGAAGGCGAGGCGCGTATTATCGAGCTGCCAGAGCATCCCTTTTTCATCGGGACCCTCTTTCAGCCAGAACGCTCGGCATTCCAGCAGCGCGTTCACCCGCTCATCCGCGCCTTGCTGCAAGCGCCTCTCTCAGAAACGAAGGAGTAACCCATGCACACCGTCCCATACATTCCGCTGACGATGATCCGCAAAGACCTGGACAATCTCCCCTCATTTTCCTGTCCTGATGGCTTCGCCCTTCGTTATTTTCGGCCTGGCGAGCAGCACCATTGGGCCCGCATCGAGCACCTGGCCGACGAGTTTCCCGATAAGGGGCAGGCCCTGTACCATTTCGAGGAGGAGTTTGGCAACCACCTGGAAAGCATGACGGAGCGCTGTTTCTTCCTCGTCAATGCCAGGGATGAACCCATTGGCACCGCAACCGCCTGGTATGGGGAGCTCAATGGCGAGGCATATGGGCGTGTTCACTGGGTTGCAATCGAGCCCGAGTATCAGGGAAGAAAGCTGGCAAAGCCCTTGTTAAGCGCCGTACTGGCACGTCTGTCCCGGGACCACCAGCGGGCACTGCTCGATACGCAGACAACCAGCTATCGCGCCGTCAATCTCTACCTCAATTTCGGCTTCGAGCCCTACCCTGTTCGCGACTCATGCCGGGAAGGGTGGGAACTCATGGAACAGGTCCTCAAGCGCAAGATTTTGTAGCGCCTTGAGATCAGGAAACATGGCCCCATAGGCGCGCGATCTATGGGGCCTGCCATAGCAGTGAGATCAAGCCACCAGCGGCACGAATCGCCTGTCCGGTAATCCAGCGAGACTGCTCGCTTGCCAGATACGCAACAATATATGCGATATCTTGTGACTGCGCCATTCGTCCGAGCGGTGTGGACGCAACTCTTCAGGCGGCCCTTCCGTCTCGACCAGTCCCGGCAACACCGCGTTCACGGTAATCCCCCGCGCTCCAAGCTCACGCGCCAGCACATAAGTGCATCTTTTCGTGCAAGTGCAGGACCGTATCTCGATGACCCTGAGATCAGCGCCTTTATCATAAAACTGAAGCGCGTCAGCCCGGTTTTCCGCGCTTAATGGGAGGAGCAGAAGGTTGCGGGCAAATGCGCGGACCACCGCACGTTTCAGCATCCTCTGATCGGTCATCTGACACTGGAACTTGCCAGCCTCAATATCAGTGGCGATCCCGATATCAAATGCTGTATCTATTCGGCCCTGCCCGGTTCGGAGGAAGAACAGAAGCCTGGACGACTGCTTAGCACGCTACAGGAGCACGTTCCAACCTTGAAGTAGCACGCTCAAAAAGGGGGAAATACCGCGCTTCCCCCTTCCCGCATATGAGGCGGATCTTACCCCTGAAGATAGGGCTGAATAAGGTGCATTTCCTGGAGCAGTCCCCCCCACTCGTCGGGGTCTGCATCGTCGTAAATCAGCGTGTAGGGGCCAGAGAAGCCTGCTTCTTGTAGCAACTCAAGGCAGGCAAGATAGTCATCATGATCAATGCCAGTCTCCGAGAAGTAGGCTTTAGCATGGCATGACTCCGCATAGGGAGCAATCGAGCGAAGATCCGCGTACTTGGTTTCGCCGTGCCAGTTGCCAAAATCAAGACACAGCCCTACATGCCCGTTCAGCCGCTCAAAGAGAGCATGCACTGCTTCAGGCGTGCTCAGCAGCTCTTTCCAGTTCTCAGTCATCAGGCGCAGGCCAGAACGCTCGGCCCGCCCCGCAAGCGTTAGCAGGTTTTGAGCGCTGCGAGCAAGTGTCTCTGAGTCGGAAGCGACCATTCCCGCCGCAACCCGAGCACAACGTGCACCCAGTTCCGCCGCAATGTCCAGCCAGCGTGTGAGCCAGTCAAGGTCGCGATCTGCCGTTGCCGCATTGGCAATATCTCCACTATCAATCAGCACCGAAAAGAGCTCTACTTCCCTTCGTTGAAGCTCTGCCCGCAGCTCCGCCAGATAGCCAGAATCAAGCGAAGGCAGATGAAAATGACAGATCTCCACTGTTCTGATGCCGTGCACGACAAGCTGTTCTGGCAGTTCCAGCAGCGTGTGCGTGCCCTTGCCATGTGTTTCAAGCGGGATCTGAAAGCCCTGCTCAACTCCATAGAGAGCGGGATTGCCAAGCACTCGCTTGACGCTCCATGTCGAGACCGAGAAGCGAGACGGCGTGCGCCGCGCGTGAGGTACAGTCATAAGCCGAGGATCCTTTCCAACTGAAAAAGCGAATTATGGCTATCATATCATATTCCCACGAACAAAGAGCGCCCTTTGCCCTCGTGAAGCAACCCCTTACATAGAGGTATACATATATATCATTTCTTATTCTATACTGTATATTTTTCTCTTTTTAACCGTTAGTATAAGTAGACGAACAGCGAGTAAAAAGGGCCGCTACGGCCTGCATTCTCTTGGAGAAAGGAGACACACGACTCTTTATGCCTGCACAACGCAAACATGCCATAGTCATCGGTGGCGGGATGGCCGGACTCCTTGCCGCGCGTGTCCTGCTCAACCATTATGAGGGAGTCACGCTGATTGAGCGTGATCGTTATCCCGCTATCCCGACCTTTCGTCCGGGTACCCCCCAGGGCCGTCATGTTCATGTGCTCCTGCTGGGTGGGCAACAGGCAATAGAAAAGCTCTTTCCCGGTTTTACTGCGAAGCTCTGCGCTCATGGGGCGGTCGAGCGCGACATTATCAATGATACGATTTTCTGCTATGGCGCACGCAGCCCCCGTCGACCATCGCATTTACGTGGCTACACCTGCACACGGCAACTCATCGAGTGGCAGGTGCTTCAGGAGCTCCGCAAGTTCCCACGCCTGACCTTGCTGGAAGGTCATGAGGTGAGAGAGCTTCTGTATGAAGACGGGGTGGTCCGGGGCGTTCGCTTGCATCAGCGGAATCATCAACCGCCGGCGCAGAAACAGCTTGAAGAGCGTGGGGCTGATCTGGTCGTCGATGCCAGTGGTCGCTACTCGCGCACCCCCCAATGGCTTGATAAGCTCGGCTATTCTCCCCCACGCGAAACGGCCATCAATGCGTATCTGGGCTACGTTACACGCTTTTACGCACCTCCTCCCAATTTTCAAGAAACCTGGAAATTGGTCGCGATTCAGGCAGTAGGTTCCCAACAGCGCGGAGGGGCGATTCTCTGTGTAGAGGGCGATAAGGAGCACCCTGAGCGTTGGATGGTTGTGCTGGTTGGCATGGGCAAGGATTATCCGCCAACGGACGAGGCATCGTTTCTTGAGTTCGCGCGTAGCCTGGCCGACCCGAGCCTGTATGAAGCGATCAAGCAGGCAAAACCGCTCTCTCCCATCTACGCTTATCGTCAGCATGAGAACTATCTGCGCCATTTCGAGCAACTTCGGCACTTTCCAACGGGGCTTCTTGTGCTTGGAGACGCGGTATGTACGTTTAACCCTATCTATGGTCAGGGAATGACAGTCGCGGCGCTTGAAGCTTTGCTCCTGGATCGCTTCCTGAGTACTACCAGAGGCACGCCCGCAGAAAAATTGCCGCTGCTCTTTCAGAAAAAGCTCGCTCGCCTGATAGACTTTCCCTGGCAAATGGCAAGCGCCGCAGACTATCGCGTCATCAAGGGAGCAAGCGCCCGGGGACTACAGCGTCTGACACATCTCTACTTCGAGCGGCTGATTCCCTTAATCGCAGTCGATCACTCCATCTCAGTAACATTTCAGGAGGTACTGAATATGGTGCGTCCGCCCACTGCACTCTTTCATCCCGCCATTATGGCCCGTGTGCTGACCTATCGCCATGAAAACGGAGCATAAAAAAAAGCCTGCCAATTCATCTCTGGGTGGCAGGCTTTCGGTATTGGGAGAGAAAAGGAGGGTAAACAAAGCTATGTGAGCATGAGGGACGCTCAGCAATGTCTGGTGTATAGAAACACCTGGAGTGATAACCGTCCATTGAAGGCTTCTACCTGCTCAAAGGATTGCCTTTTCTCTACATCTATGGAAATAAGCATACCTGAAATGGGGCGATTTTGCTGTTAGAGAGGTCACAGAGAGACTGTGAGGTATCACACAGAGAGGCAAAATACAAAGAAGTTTTCCGGGGGACGCCTGACTCGGTCCCCCGGTTCCGACCTAGCTGTTCTGAACGCTCGTTGGTTCGTCTTCCAGCGCCTGATGTGCGTCAGCTTTCAACTGCTCAAGCGCCTGCTTTTCAGCCGGGGTAGAGAGAGAGAGGTCATAGCGATCCTGTCGAATGGCATCGGTATAGGTCTGAATATCATCACGCTGACATCCCAGATAGAGCAGGGTTTGTCGCGTGATATTCAAGCCGCCTTCGAGCTCGGGGTGGATCACCGCGCTTGCACCCCGGGCAAACAGATCCTGAATGCCGCCCTGCGTTGCCGCGCGTACCACAATCGGCACCTCTGCTGCACGCTCGCGAACCGCCTGGACAATTAACTGAGCTGAGATCTCATCGGGCACCGTCACTACCACAGCGCGAGCCCGCTCCACATGCGCATGCTTCAGAATCTCCGAACTGGCCGCATCCCCGTAGAGCGCGGGGACCCCATGCTGTTCAAGCGCCTGCACAACACGCAAATCCATATCAACGACCAGACGGGGTAATCTGAGATAACCAAGAACCCTGACAATATGTTCACCGACTCGACCATAGCCAATCACCACCACATGCTCTTTCAAGAGCTCTGGCTCCAGTTCTGGCACACGCTGTTTCCCCTCAAGGAGCGACCAGAGGAACGGAACACGCTGTAATTGCCGCTCCAACCAGGGCATCAGCCGGAAAAGGAACGGGTTCACCATGATCGAGATCATTGCACCCGCCAGCAAGAGCGAGTAATGTTCCTGTGTCAACACGCCAAGCGAGACACCCATGCTCCCAAGCAGAAACGAGAACTCACCGATCTGGCTTCGTCCTGCCGCCAGCACCAGCGACGTTTTGGCCGAACGTGCCAGAATGGCCGTGAGCACAAGGGTTATCAGGAACTTGCCAAGCAGTATCAGCGCCGTAATCAACAACACGCCACCAAGCGAGTTTAAGAGGTGCAGCGGGTTAACCTGCATGCCAACCGAGACAAAGAACACCACCGTGAAGAGCTCCCGAAACGGTGAGATCTCCGCCTCTACCTGATAGCTTAATGATGACTCGCTGACCACAACCCCGGCCAGGAACGCGCCCAGAGCCAGCGAAACCCCGAAGAATTGCGATGCCGCCAGCGCCGTTCCAATCGTCAGTACGACAATTGCCACAATAAACAGCTCACGCGACTGCACCAGCGCCAGCTTGTTGAGCAACCAGGGTATCAGTCGCGTGCCAGCAACCAGCATGATCGCGGCAAAGACCAGCGCCTTTACCATTGCCAGCCCGACCGTTTGCCACAGCGGCTCTGTACTTCTCGAGGTCATCGTGGGAAGCAGGACAAGCACCAGTACCGTAATCAGGTCTTCCAACACCAGCCAGCCCACAGCAACTTTTCCATGCGGGGTATTAAGCAACCCCTCATCCATCATATTGCGCAACATCACCACGGTACTGGCAATAGAGAGAGCCAACCCGATCAGGATTCCTGCCTGCGTCGACCAGCCCATCAAAGGAGAGATGCCCACAACAACCAGCGTTAGAATGCCGATCTGGAGCAGCGCACCAGGAATCGCGATCCGACGCACAGCCCACAGGTCGGAGAGAGAGAAATGCAGCCCGACCCCGAACATCAGAAAAATAATCCCAAGCTCAGCAAGCTGCTGAATCATCGATAAGTCACCAACGTAGCCAGGAGTAAATGGACCAATTGCCACACCGCCAAGCAGATACCCGACCATCGTTGGTAATTTGAGGAGACGGGCGATATGTGCCCCAATCAGGGCGACAATGAGGGCCATTACGATATTCAACAGCAACGGTAAATCATGTATCATTGTTGTTTCCCCCATTACTTCCTGTATTCACAGTCATCGCGAATACTGCTATTGCATCAAAGTAGATGCTTTCTCGACTAGAAACGATAGAGATTCTCCTTTGTTCTTTATTCATGAATAGATATCTCTCTATGTTCAAACAGGTTCAAAAAGTGAGGATAGAAAAAAGGGAGCCCGGGCCGGTCCCCGGGACTACCGGATGACGTTCCTTCAATGAGGCGCTCCCATACAGCAGATGGCGAGCAGTTCAAGCAGTTCCTCTTCGAGAAAGTGACCCCATCGTCCCATGAAGCGTGATAGAGCATAGATAGACAACAATATATTGGCTAGAAAACCACTCACCCCCCTTGCAAGCATCACAAGCCAGAATATAAGACAAAGCGAGATCTCTGTTCACGCTGTGACTCACAATTTCATTCCATGACTGACAGTCATTATTTTACTATCGCGTCACTCTACTGTCAAGTATGTCCTTCCCTTCTTCTTCATTCTCATCCATTGAAATACAACAATAGAGCAGAATATCTGTTTTTCTGTTCCGGTAGCCTATAGAGAAAACCACCTTCTAACCATAACTTAGCAGCTTTTTATTATTCACAAAATATTATACCTCAAACAAATGTGGTATTGACAGATAAGCGCCGACAGTGTACATGAAATAGAAGTGACTGAACGAGGGTTTCACCCTTTGACAGTCAAGGTGCCAGATTGTTCCCCATGTGATGCAGGACGCAGTGAAACAGACCACTGCACAGGCATGTGCAAGGAGCGCCGTGCCGTAGATCGGTATGCCTGCTGTATCGCATGGGCAAAAAAGTCAGGAGTGAATATGGTTCTATTCAAAACCGAAACAACCCCATTAACCAACGTGACCACTCTTTTCTTACGGTTGGCGCTGGCAGCCGTGATGTTCCCTCATGGGGCGCAAAAGCTGCTCGGGTGGTTTGGCGGACATGGATTTGAGGGAGCAATGCTTCAATTCACGCAGGGATTGCATATACCGGCGATTCTGGCATTTCTTGCAATCATTGCGGAGTTCTTCGGAGCGCTTGGCGTTCTGACGGGGCTTTTGACGCGCGTTGCCGCCTTTGGCATCGGGAGCGTGATGACGACCGCAATGGTGTTGATCCACCTGAAGCATGGCTTTTTCATGAACTGGTCCGGGCAGGCAACAGGAGAAGGCGTCGAGTATTTCCTGCTTGCCATTGCCATCTCGCTCTCGCTGGTCGTTCTAGGCGGCGGGGGCTGGTCTCTCGATCAGTTGTTCTTCGGGCGTCTTGCGAAAACAGTGCGTGTGCCGGAGGGGGCAACCTCTGCCTGAGCAGCGGGCCTCTGGAGCGATCCGGGGGCCTTTACCTCTTCTCTAGCCTGGTACATACTTTCATTCATTTCCCGGGGTAGTACTGGTAAACTTGAAATTCTCTATTTTTTCGTGTATTCTATAGACACATGTACAGAGGTGCCAACCAAAAGCCTGAACACGTTCGCTCGTCACATACTCCCATGAAATGCTATTCACTGTTCCTGTACATGTCGCACGGATCAACCGTGTGAAGCGCGGTATCTCTACGGTTCCACGGTCTTCATCATGCAAGCATGGATGTTTTGCATGCGGAGTTCTCTATCCGTGTGAGGCACCGGCCGATAATTGATCCCTGGAGAAAGGAGTCTCACTATGCACAGGGAAAAACGGATGTTCATCATTGGTGGCCTGTTCCTCTCCTTGAGCCTTGCTCTGCTTCTGGTGCTACAGGGCTATCAACCCGCGCAGGCAGCCAAACCGAACAAACATCATTCGGTTATCTCGCACTCGCCAGACAAGTTGCTCCGTTCGATGTCCAACTACTGGACACCCGCCCGCATGAAAGCGGCGAAGCCGATTCAGACCCTGATTATCGGGAATGAAAAGAACCAGAAGAAGCAGGACGGGGTGATGCGTCCCTTTGCGGCGGCGGTCCCGGTCAGCTCGTACAGCCAGTTCCCCTACTCAACCATCGGCAAGATCTTCTTCACCGATAGCCGCACCGGCGAAGATTACCAGTGCTCTGGCACGTCAACCCAGAGCCAGAACGGCAGCGTCGTTGACACCGCCGGTCACTGCGTGGTTGAAGGTGGCTCCGCCGGCAACTGGTACACCAACTGGATCTTCTGCCCTCAATACCGCGACGGAAGCTGTCCAAAGGGGCAGTGGTCTCAACGCACCGCCTATACCAGCTCCGACTGGTACTACAACGGCTCCTTTGGCTCTGACCTGGCTGACGTGGTGGTCAACACCAATGGCAGCACGCTAAACGCAACGGTAGGTGCGGTTCGGTTCGCCTACAATCTCTCGCAGAATCAGCAATTCCTCTCGCTTGGCTATCCGGCAGCCCCGCCATTCAACGGACAGCGTATGTATTCCTGCTCATCCGGCGTGGTCTCACAGGATCCTCAGTATGGCGGCATCGGCATTTCCTGCAATATGACCGGCGGCTGTAGCGGCGGGGGCTGGCTTATCCGGCAGGGCAACACCTGGGCCGTCAACGGACATAACGACTATGGTCGGGGTGATGGCATTATGTATTCGCCTTACTATGGCGACGATGCATACGAGATCTTTAACGCAGCACAAACAGCCTGATCACCTTCCTCCTCACTGGTAATGACACGGAAGATCCCGGGGCGCTGGCCTCTGGATCTTCCTGCATTTCACTCTCTTGCACCGCTCCTTTCTCGTTATTGATATATCGATACCTATTGACAATAGCTCTGCCAATACCGTATTATTTAGGTTGCCAAATAAATTACTTACCTAACTAATTCCCTGTGATGGAGGTACAAGAAAGCATGGACGACTCGCTCAGTCCAACAGCGCAGAAACTCTTGCAGGCGTTCAGTCAGTTTTCTAAAGAGGCCTGGAAGAAGCATTACTCGGCAGTGGGGCAATATAAGCCGAGTGAAGTACGGATACTCTATCTTCTCAAAGGGTGTGAGGAGCATGGGCACGCTGAGGGCATGCGCGTCTCCGATATCAGCAAACTGCTGCTTGTTACACCTCCAACCGTCACACAGGTACTCAAAGGACTTGAACAGGATGAATTGATTGAGAGGCACACCAATCCTAAAGACCGCCGTGCCACGTTTATTCGGCTTACAGAAAAGGGGCACTCTATTATTCAGCGAGCATTTGATAGCTTCTCAGATGTGTTCCAGGGGCTGATTGAATATCTAGGAGAAGATCAAAGCAACCAGCTTGCTGAGCTCTTAACAAAGGCGTTTCTCTATCTGGAGAAAGGCCACAGGAACGGAGAAGAAGAAAAAATATGATATCCTTGTTCCGCTTCTTAAAACCCTATAGAGTTTTTCTCACACTTGTGCTTGTACTGGTTTTCCTACAAACACTTTCAGACCTTTACCTCCCAACACTCATGGCAGATATCGTCGACACCGGGATTGTCAAAGGCGATACAGCCTATATTCTGACCATTGGCAGTTTTATGCTGCTGGTTGCGCTTGGTGGCACCATCTGTTCTATCGGGGTCAGCTTCTTTTCAGCAAAGGTAGCTGTCGGTTTCGGTAAACTGCTTCGGCATAAGCTTTTCACGCATGTAGAAAGCTTCTCGCTTCATGAGTTTGATACGGTCGGGACGGCCTCGCTGATCACGCGCACGACCAACGACACCAACCAGGTTCAGCAGGTGCTCGTTATTATCCTGCGGATGATGATCAGCGCTCCTATCATGTGCATCGGCGGTATTATTATGGCACTCTCTCAGGATGTACAGCTCTCCTGGGTGCTGGTCGCGATTATTCCGCTGCTCGTGATCACGATCCTGCTTATTATGGGTCAGGCAATGCCCCTCTTCACGATCATGCAGAAGAAAATCGACCGTCTGAACCTGGTTCTAGACGAGGGGTTAACCGGTATTCGTGTCATCCGTGCATTTAACCGACTCAAGCATGAGAGACAGCGCTTCCATGATGCAAACCTGGATCTGACCAATACAGCAATTAAAGCGAACCGCATTGTTGCCGCCTCCATGCCAGTCATGATGCTGATCATGAACATTTCGACGATTGCCATCATCTGGTTTGGCAGTATCCGCATTAATAACGGTGACATGCAGGTTGGCTCGTTGATGGCGTTCCTGCAATATGCGATGCAGATTCTCTTCTCGCTCCTGATGTTCTCGATGCTGTTTATCATGCTACCGCGCGCCTCGGCATCCGCTGCCCGTATCAATGAGATTCTGAAGATGCAGCCCGAGATCACCGATACTACGGAGGCACAGCCAGTCGAGACAGAGCAGGGCATTGTGGAGTTCCGTGACGTGACCTTCAGCTATCCCGGCGCCGAGGAACCCGCGCTCTCGCACATCTCCTTTAAGGCCGAGCCAGGCAAGGTCACGGCTATCATCGGCGGCACCGGCTCCGGTAAATCGACGCTGGTCAACCTGATTCCGCGCTTCTACGATATTGATAGCGGCACGATCTTGATCGATGGTGTGGATATTCGCACCATGTCATTGGAGAGCCTGCGGGCAAAGTGCGGCTTTGTACCACAGAAAGCCGTGCTCTTCTCCGGGACCGTTGCCGAGAACATCCGCTATGGCAAAGAGAACGCCACCGACGAGGAGATACGCCATGCCGCCGAGATCGCACAGGCAGCGGAGTTCATCAGCGAGATGAAGGACCGCTACGATACCATGATTGCTCAAGGCGGCGTCAACGTTTCGGGTGGTCAGAAACAGCGTCTCTCGATCGCTCGGGCCCTGGTGCGCAAGCCCGACATCTATGTGTTCGACGACAGCTTCTCCGCGCTGGACTTCAAGACAGACGCGAAGCTTCGGGCCGCCCTGAAAGACGAGATCGCGAATGCTACCGTCTTTATCGTCGCGCAGCGCGTCAGCACTATCATGGACGCCGACCAGATCCTTGTACTGGATCAAGGTCGAATCGCCGGAATAGGCACACACCATGAACTGATGCAGTCTTCTCAGGTCTATCGTGAAATTGTCGCCTCGCAGCTCTCACTGGAGGAAATAAAATGAGCGAGCAAAAACCACAGCGCCAACAGCGGCAAGGGCATGGAGGTCCCTGGGGCGGCATGGGTATGCCTGTCCAGAAGGCAAAGGATTTCAAAGGGACGGTCAAGCGACTCTCACGCTACCTCTTGCCGCAGAAGTACCTCTTGCTGGTCGTGATCCTTGCAGCAATCATCAGCACCGTCTTTCAGATCGTTGGCCCGAAGATTCTGGGTATGGCAACCACCAAGCTGTTTGAGGGCCTGATCCTGAAGATGAAGGGAGTGCCGGGTGCATCGGTTGACTTTGACGGCATCTTCCGCATCCTGCTGACACTTGGCATCCTGTATGTAATCAGTTCGCTGTTCAACTACATTCAGCAGTTTATCATGGCAGGCATGGCACAAAAGATTGTGTTCACGCTACGTCAGGAGGTCGAGGCCAAGCTTGCCCGGCTACCATTACGCTTTTTTGATTCGCGTTCACATGGTGAGATCCTCAGCCGTGCCGTGAACGATATTGATAATATCAGCACAACGCTACAGCAGAGTCTGACACAGCTTATCACCTCAGCAGTCACTCTGATCGGTATCGTGGTCATGATGCTGCTGATCAGCCCGCTGCTCTCGCTGGTCGTGGTGCTGACGTTCCCGCTCAGTATGGTGGTCACAACCATCGTGGCGAAACGCTCACAGCGCTACTTTGGTGGTCAACAGAAGGCGCTTGGTGACCTGAACGGGCACGTCGAAGAGATGTACAACGGGCACAAGATCGTCAAAGCCTTTGGTCTTGAGCGTCGCTCAATCGATGAATTCAATGTTTTGAATGAAGAGCTCTATAGCCACGGTTGGAAAGCGCAGTTTGTCAGCGGCATTATTATGCCCTTGATGAACCTGATCGGCAATCTGGGCTATGTGTTTGTAAGCGTTATCGGTGGTATTCAGGTGATGCATAACGCCATCTCAATCGGAGATGTGCAGGCCTTTATCCAGTATGCCCGCCAGTTCACACAACCGATTACGCAGCTTGCCAACATCGCCAATATCATTCAGTCAACCATCGCTTCAGCAGAGCGCGTCTTCGAGCTCCTTGACGAGCAAGAAGAGGTTCCTGAAGCCAGCCCGGCCAAAGTGATCGAGTTCCCGCGTGGCTCCGTTACCTTCGAGCATGTGGACTTCCGCTACAAAGAGGACACACCGCTGATCGAGGATATGAACATCGATGTCCGCCCGGGCCAGACGATCGCAATTGTCGGACCGACCGGCGCCGGAAAAACAACGCTGGTTAACCTGCTGATGCGCTTCTATGAGCTCAATGGCGGCAGAATCACTGTTGACGGCACCGACATCACTGAGCTGAAGCGGGGCGACCTGCGACGCATGTTCGGTATGGTGCTTCAGGATACATGGCTCTTTAACGGCACGATTCGCGAGAATATTGCCTATGGACGCGAGAACGCCACCGAGGAAGAGATCATCCAGGCGGCGAAAGCAGCCCACGCCGATCATTTCATCCGCACACTGCCCGATGGCTACGACACCATTATCAATCAGGAGGGCTCCAACCTCTCGCAAGGCCAGAAGCAGCTTCTGACGATTGCCCGGGCCATCCTGGCAAATCCAACCATCCTGATTCTCGACGAGGCAACCAGTAGCGTGGATACCCGCACCGAGATCCTGATCCAGCGGGCCATGCAGGAATTGATGAAGGGACGCACCAGCTTTGTGATCGCGCACCGCCTCTCGACGATTCGCGATGCCGACCTGATCCTTGTAATGAACCACGGACGCATTATCGAGCAGGGAACCCATGAAGGGCTGCTGGCAAAGGGCGGTTTCTATGCCGATCTCTACAACAGCCAGTTCACCGGTTCCACCCTGCAAAAGAAGGCGATCTAAGCACCTCACGCTACCGCATTTCACGCTTCTCCGTCTCTCGTGGGCGGAGAAGCACTTTCTTTTTCGGGTTGAAACTCTTTCCTTCCGTTAATCGTGGCAGTAAAGAGGGGAATTTTGGTAATGACCGAAACACAATGAAGCAACCCGATGAAACAGGCATTCTTCCATACTCAGAATGAGCGGGTTTTCCTTGAAAGAACCATTCTTATTATCGAGGAAGACCTTGACCGGGGATATCAACTGGCACGCACTCTGAGAGCTGAAACGCCGTATCGAGTTCTATATGCAACGAACTATTTCCAGGCAGAGAAAATGATGCAGTGCCAGTCCCCCGATGTTTTGATTGCGAACGTCCATGTAGCAGAGAAAGTAGAGGGTGAGTGGATGACGTCCTTGCAAATTTTTGTAGGTGGAGTAGAAGGACCCCTGAGCATGATGCATATCTGTGCAAATGGGAGCGGGCTTGTTGCCCAACACCTTACCAAGATGCGCAGACCGTATATGATCCCCGAAGTTGTTGCATTAGTGAAGTCTCTTTTAGTATGAAACCAGATCATTCACAAGCAGCGGCCCAGGAAGCCCCCGGCTTTCAAGCGTGGATGAGTTCCGCCATGTGTTCAATTGAACAGTTGGTAGATCACTGCCGACTCACCGACTGAAGCAATATGATCTCTGTATCCATTGTCTGGCTGCCTCTCTTCCGGCTAAGAGGGAGAAAAGGCAGCTCAGACAACACGCTGTTTCAAATACACAATCTATAACGCTTCCTGAATATGGTTCCTCTTGCACTCTTGATATATAGAAAGGAAGCAATGGAGGGTTATGGTATTTTCTTCAACCGAGAATCATTCTGGAAATCGAGATTCAAGGCTGGAACGCTTAACCTCTCGTCAGCAGAGTGAACAGCTTCTTTTACAGGGACAGCCTCTCTATGACGGCATGTTCATTGAGATTCGCATTTTTGGCCACTGGTTGCCCGGTCATGTCGCGCTTGATAGCACAGGCTGGTATCTCCTGACGCTTGATAATGTGGGCATCCGGCTTCGCGCGGGTATCCCGGCTCGCTTCCCGGTTTCGCGGCGCTGGTCGAACGGCACAGATAAACAGCATCCTCCATCCTGAGTTTCTGCCGCCCAGCCAACCAGAGAGAATGTTCCTCCCCGATCCCCTGTACCTGCGACAAGGGGTTGAGTCCGGGTGTGCTCTCCACCTTCTTCGTTGAAAAGTGCGCTCGTTCCCCCTTTCGTGCCAGCCTACAACTGTTTCTGCCAACTGGCGCGTGTCATACATAAGCATCTGGAAGGAGGGAACAACATGCCAACGCGCTTCGATCACCTTGTAATAGCAGTTCGAGACCTTGACGCCGCCATTCGACAGTATCGACAGCTTGGTTTCGAGGTCCGGTACGGAGGACGCCACACCGGACGGGGCACGCATAACGCAATCATCCGTTTCGGGCTTGATTATATCGAACTCCTCTCCGTTTACAATAAAGCTGAAGCACTCGCCAGCGGCCATCGCGGCAGCAGGCTCCTGGAGATTCTTGAAAAGCATGAAGAGATTTTGCTTGGCTTTGCCCTGGCCACCAATGACATTACCCGGGAAGCCGAGCAGTTCCGCAAGACAGAGCTCTTCGCGGGCGAGCCGTTTCCAATGGAACGCCTCCTGCCCGATGGGCATCTGCTCGCCTGGCGTCTCTTTATTCCTGGTGGCACAGCATGGCGGCGTCCCTGGCCGTTCCTCTTCCAATGGGACACTTCCGACACCCAGCGGCTGCAACTCGAACAGCCGACCGCCCAACCCAATGGCGCAAGCCACTGGTCCCGCGTCGCCGTGGCAGTCGCCACAGGTCAGCCAACCATAGACCTCTATCGGCAACAACTGGGGTTGAAACAACTGGAAAGCATCGATGTCACCCAGCAGGTCGCAAGCTGCACGACGTTTCGCAGTGGGACAGGCAATATCGATCTGCTGATCTCCCGGGGAGAAGGCCCGCTACACCATATGCTTGACCGCTGTGGTGAAGGGCCTGTCGCCTTCAGCCTGACCGTCGATGATCTGGCCTACACCCGCCACTTTCTGACACAGTCCAATATTCCTTTCGAGCACGATGCAACCGGGGCCCATGTGATTCGCCTGACGCCGCAGGCCGGAGTGCCATTCTACCTCTATCTGGCGGGCCCCGATGCTGATTTTGCGCACCACGCGGTGTTTCAGCCCCTCGCCTACTAGAGAAGGGAGCTTCTGCTATGGTGCAGAAGTCCCCTTTTTTGAGTTGGCCTCAGCTCCCGGCAAAAAGCAGCTTCAAGGCATCCAACGAGGGCGCGAAGAAGTAGCCGCCACCGGTCGGAATGACCCATTCCTGTGCTGTCACCAGCGAGACAACTCCACCCTTGAGCGGCACCCGCGCCTGTCGCAGACGCTCACCGTTTGGACCGTTGTGCTGCCCGATCACCAGATCTAGCCCCTCACCCTTCTCCGGGAAATCGGGGTTGTTAAACCAGAAATGCGTGAGAAACTCAAATTGCCCGATAATAGAGGTTTGGTAGCAGACAAACAGGAGACCTCGGTCAGCGGGGCGAGCCAGATTGACCGGCTCATCATGCAGATCACGCAGCGGGTGCTCGAGCGTTGAAGGCGAGACAGGACCATAGGGCAGCCCGCGCCGCAGGATACGGCGTCTCTGGGTGTCGCGCTCGCTCACCGCGCTCTTCTCCTCATCACTACAGTTCGGGCACAGGTCATGCCCGGCCTTCGTCAATGAGTCGCGGGGATAGCCCTTGCGAATATGGCTGATAAACGGGCAGAGACCTCCCTGACGGTCAGCGGGGGCAGGCTCGAATGTACCGGGGGCGGCGCATCCTCCACATCGGGGCGAGAGCGTGTCAGGTGGCTGTGCACCACCGGTCAGCACGGGGTCAGCGTGAAAGAAGCGGAAGTCGTTATTTGCGCATTCGTTATTTGCCAGGTCAGGCGCATCCTCGTTCGCAGAGCGCGAGAGCGGCGCACCACTGAGCCAGCGCCCCACGACCTTCGCTCCCATCAATGCGGGTGAAATCCCCTGCTGTCGTGCTTGCTCGTTCAAGAAAGCATGGAAACGCCCGACATCCTGCCGTAAGCGCCGAAAGACCAGAAATGAGCCATTGCGCCCCCAGGAGGGCCCGGCCTCAGAGATCGCGCCCCGGTGCACCGGTAGCTGCTCTCGCTCATTGCGCGGATTGGCCGTTGTGGTGCTGCTGGCGCTATCGGAAGGCTCGTTCACCGGCTTTGCAGGGTCCTGATAGGGATAGCCGAACACAAATTCACCCGGCCAGATCAACTGTTGCCCGGGCTTGCCGTGATTGGGATCACGCGGATCCTGACGCGGAGTAATTACATCATCGGGATGCGCCGAAGCACGGCCTCTGACACCAGGTTGTGAGACGCCATCCAGAAACTTGAAGTGCTCGTGCCCGGCCAGCTCCTGCGGTAGATTGGCACCATATTGCGTCAACATGACAGTCACTCCTGCCAGACGGCTCTTGATCGAGATGACCGTCTCCCGCAGCGCCTCCGCCGAATCGCTTTGAATAATCAGGAGAATCTCGGCCTCGTTTCCGGGGCCTCCGATCAACCAGCGAGCCGGGTTGCCCTCAGCATCGGGTATTAGTGGATCACCAAGCACATCGGCGCGGCTCGCCATCCCCTCCCGAAACGCCGGATCAAGGAAGTCGTTTCCGTCCCGCAATTCAGCGGGCGTCCCGGCGGTCAATCGTTGCAGGGCCCCATATGAGAACGCAATGTTCACCCATGTCGCCTGCACTGTCGCGTAACCACGTCGGGTCCGAAGCGCCTTATAGAGCCGATTGAAGCTCAACACCTCCTCGGCAGTAGCAATCAGAGGCGTGATCTCTTTGAGCCAGCGCTTACAATATGAGACATCCACAATTCTGAGGAAGAGCAGCGTTTCATGGCTCTTTGAGAATCCCGGAATCACGTTTCCCTGGATCTGATCGAGTTCAAGCACTGGTTCCCGCGCGGCATCGATTCCAGCAGTGGAGCGCAAAGCATGCGGAGAAGGAACCTCGCGTGCATGATGTATCGTTTGCTCTTGCATCGTGTCATCCTTTCGTCATTGGTTTGGCTGATCCGGCATGTCATCGGGAGATCCGTATGTTTTTATCTGACTATGGATTCCCTTTTTTCGCGTAAAAATGTGTCTTCAACGTATCATCTGACCATCCAAAGGCGACAGGAAGTTCAATCATTCCGAGTATAGAGAGAGCTCAATTGCAGTATTCAGCAACAGGAAGCTTCCATCACAAAGAACGCTGGTATTCCAGTTTTTTTGCAGCGCAACCTGTACATTCTCTCTTCCCCCGGGCTCTTCCAGGGCCGAGAGAATGTACACAGTTCCTGAGAGGGGGTTCTATTTCAATTGTTCATTGAAGTGCCATTGCATCTTTACTTGAACTGCGAGGAGCCGAGCGGAGGAGAAGCGTGAAGGTCGTTCCTTTGCCAGGCGTGCTTTCTACCTGGATAGAGCCTTTTTGTGCCTCAATCAACTCTTTTGCGATTGCCAGACCGAGCCCGTTTCCGCTTCCCTGGCGGAAAGGACGACTACGTGAAGGATCAACGCGATAGAGGCGATCAAAGATAAAGGGCAGCGCCTCCGCTGGAATACCCTGCCCGGTATCTCGCACGGCAATCACAACCTCGCCCTGTTTGCCCGAAGCGGCGGTAAGCTCTACCTGCCCATCCGACGGTGTAAACTTCAGCGCGTTATCCACGATATTGAGCAGGACCTGTTGCAGCCTGTCGCGGTCCGCATAGACCTGCGGTGTATCGGGAGCGATCGAGCAGCGAATCTCGTGCCCTGTCGCGAGCTGTTGCGCTTGCTGAAAGATCCTGCTGAAAACCGTTTGTAGCTCAAACGCCTCAAGTCGTAGTTTCAGCTTCTTTGCATCCAGCCGGGTGAGCGAAAGCAGATCTTCAACCAACCGGTGCATGCGCTGGACCTCGACGTACATGCCCTTCGCCAGCCGCCGTGTTGCGCCAATATCGCCCCGATCGGCCCCGATCAGCAGCATCTCCAGACTACCGCTGAGCGCTGTCAGGGGGGTGCGCAGTTCATGAGAGACATCCGAGACGAACTGCTTCTGTCGCTGAAAGGCGTTTTCCAGTTGCACCACCATCTGGTTAAAAGAATGGGCCAACCGCCCGATCTCATCGCGGGATTTCGGAGTATCAATACGCAATGAGAGCTCTCCGGCAGCGATGCGACGGCTCTTCCGCTCCATCTCAAGCAACGGGCGCAACGTGGCATCAACAAGGGGGAATAGCAGCACCAGCGCACAGCATAAAGCGCCCAGATAGCAAACAAGCAGCAGAATATGGAACGTCGTGAGGAAGTCGTCAATAGATGCGATCGGCGTTCCCACCTGGAGCAGTGCCACGGTCCTTTCAGCGGAGACCAGAGGCACCAGGATGACCAGTTGCCGCTGACCTTGCGCGGTCTTCCCGAGCTTATAGGCATCTCCCTGAAGCCCATCTTCAAGCAATCGGGTGACATCGCTTTGTCCAAGCACAATGGGAGGAGGAGCCAGCGAGGTCGCCTGTCCGGGATAGAGCACCGAGCCGTCCGGTCGCAGGATGGTCATATTGACGCCCAGGCTCGTCAGGCGTTGCCGCAAGATCGCTACCGAAGCATCAAAGCCACGCGGCAGCTCTCCTTTGCGCTCTTCAGGTGCCCATGAGAGAGTAAAGGAGCGTCCGGGAACGCCCTTCGCGGTCAGGATCACTTCCCGACGGAGCGAAGACGCGGTATTATTTAACAGCGCCTGCTCGGTAACAAGTGAGAGTAACAGGCCTGCTCCCCCTAACAAAGCGGTCATCAAGCCAAGCACAACCAGCGTTAAACGCCAGCGCAGAGACAGGGAGGCAAGCCAGTTGCGAAACATGTGCCATATTCGCATCACGATTTGCTATCCTTTTGGTACGCCCGCCATGAGAGGCAGGGCTTCATCTCAATACGCGTTCCCGGTGCTATCCGCGTAAACTATAACCAACACCTCGCACCGTTTGAAGCAGACGCGGAGGCATATCGTGCAGCTTCTCACGCAGATGTCGCACATACACCTCGATGATATTATCATCACCGGTATAGTCATAGCCCCAGACTCGCGACAGGATGATATCCCGCGTGAGAACCTGATTGGGATGCATCATAAATAGTTCCAGCAGATCGAACTCGCGGGGTGTCAGCTCAATAACCTCCGAATCGACTGACACAAGCCGCGTGCTGCGGTTCAGCGAAATATGCTGGAAGGTCAGCTCATCGCCAACCACTTTCCCATGTCGGCGCAACACCGCACGCACCCGCGCCATCAGTTCCTTGAAGACAAACGGCTTGGTGACATAATCGTCCGCGCCCACATCGAGCCCCTCCACCATATCGTCAACCTCATCCTTTGCCGTCAGCATGATAATAGCGCTATCGTGCGTGCGCCGCGCCAGCCGGGTCACGGTCAGACCGTCGAAGCCCGGCAACATAATATCCAGAATCACAATGTCGGGCTGATGCTCGGTAATCATATGAAGCGCATCAGGCCCATTGGTTGCCACAAGGACGTGAAACCCCTCATAGGAAAAACCCATTTGCAGAAACTCAACTATCTGTGGCTCATCATCAACAAGCAAAACGGTACATTGCTTATTCACTTGCTTACTCACTTCAGCTACCCTTTTCCCTTTGCTTCTGCTCTGGTGTGTTCTCTGTTTTTCAAAGCCCATCTTCTCTCTATCAGAAAAAGCTGAAAATTCGCTGAAGAGCCATGATTTTCAGCGAATTTTCAGCAAACTTCGGGGCTTTTTCAGGTCGCCCTGCCACAATACCAGATGTGAACACAAGCTCAAGCGAACGATAAGTGACGGTCACTCACCGCTCTTCACGCTGTACATATTCGCCGAAGCAGCGCCCCCGATGTACAGCATGTCTGCATCCAGCAGCAACGACGCTGTGTGAGTTGACCATACTGAAAGGACATATTGTGCAAAGAGAGCAGACAAAAAGACAGCCGCATGTACGCGAGTTAGATTTACTGCGTCTCTGTACGGCTTCCAGTGTCGTGACTATTCACGTCCTCTCATTCACTGCCGTCTTGAATCATGCGGAGTGGGGAGTACAACTACAGAACGCCTTTGTCACGGCCCTGCACTACTCGCGTGAGATCTTCCTGTTCGTTACCGCCTTCGCGCTGGTCTACGTCTACTACCACGCGTATGAGAACAGGCCTTTCCCGCTTAAAAAGTTCTGGATGAAGCGCGGCATGGGCATCTTGCTCCCGTATACCATCTGGAGCCTTTTCTACACCTGGCTTGGACAGGGAACAGACAACTATCTACAGAAAGCACTCTATAATCTGTTGACTGGAAGCGGCTTCTATCATCTCTACTATATCATTCTGACACTTCAATTCTATCTTTTGTTGCCATTGTTTCTGCTATTTCTGCGTCGATTCGGTCGGCATCCCTGGAAAATTCTGGCTGTCAGCTTTACCTTCCAGATAGTACTTCTGGTGTTTGATTACTATATCATGCAACATGACGGTATCTCGTCTCCCTTCTGGGACGCCATCGGGCCATATAAGGCGCGCTTCTTCCTGTTCTATCAGTTCTACTTTGTGCTTGGTGGCATTACTGCCCTCTACTTCCGGCAGATGCGAGATTTTGTCCTCAAACATAGCAGGCTTATCGCCGGCTGTCTGATCGGGACGTTGGCTCTGCTCTGGGCGCACTACGTCCTTCAGATCCACGTCTTTGGGAAGTCTATCAACTATGCATCGTCCGTGCTCCAGCCGCTCATGGCGCTCTATGTCACCGCGGCGCTGCTGTTCGCCTTCTGGCTTGCCTGCCGTTGGGTTCAGAAGAGCCCACCGGGACAGCCTCCAAAGGGCGCGAACTTTGTACATCTGATTGCCAAAAGCTCCTTCGGCATCTACCTGCTTCACCCGCTTGTCCTCAACGAAGTACAGCGCTGGATCATGCCATATATCCCGGCAGATTTCCCGGTCGCGATCAGCGTGATCCTGATTGGCATTTTCACGCTCTGCACCTCGACGGCGCTCAGCATCCTCCTGCTGCATACGCCGCTTGCCTGCCGTCTGATCGGCCGTGATACACCAGCACCTCGTTCAGGCAAGGCCATCCAGGCAGTTCCGGCCTCTCAGCGTTCCGCCTGAACTGTTGCCCGTGAAGTGTGCCCCACAGTGGTTGAGGCACACTTCATTTTCTGCTGAATCACGCGTTTCGACGCTGTGCAAAGAGCCAGGGGAAAAAGCCCTCTGCCTCCTTCGCGGGCTCCAATGTATAGACATCACCCCAGATCGGGTGCTTGCGATTGGGAAAGATCGTGACATGACCCTCACCACCCGCCTGCTGAAGCGCCTGAATCATCAAGGTCGAGGCTGAAGCCGGGATCGTTGTATCATTCGCCCCATGAAACGCCCAGACTGGCACATCCCGAAAGCGCTCAACGGTGGACGGATCGCCCGCGCCCGAGACCGGAGCCGCCGCCGCGAAATAATCAGGCCAGCGAGCAATAGCATCCCAGGTTCCCGTAGCGCCAAGCGAGATCCCGGTGATATACAGCCTGTTGGCATCGATACCACTATAGTCCTGCTGTAAGCGATCAAGCAACTGTTTCGCCAGCAAGAGCGAAGTGCTCGGTTGCGCTGGCTGTGTATAAGAACCCTTATGCGCATCGACCTGCACCCAGGTCTGCGACGGCTCTAGCTGTGGCACGACCACAAAGCACGGCCACTGTTCCTGAACGGAGGGTTTATCTTTCTCGTCAGGCGTTCCCCAGAAGTAGACAAACGACTGACCCAGAATCTGATTCTGATTTTGAATCGGCGTGAAGTGCTGGCGCTTCCGTTCACCTACACCATGCAACAGCAATACCAGGGGATAACGCTTTGTTTTATCATAGTTTTGAGGTACATAAAGATAATACGTCAGTTTCTGATTCTTTTCATTCACAAAGGTATGCGTTGTGAAGCCATGAGTTGGAATAGGAGTCTTAGGGGGGCCGGGCTCAAGCGTCGGTGTTGGTTTGGGCATTATAGCAGGGACAATCGACCCGTCTTGATACCATTCTCGCCCCAGAATACCAGCGACAACAAGCAGGGCCAGCAGCGCCCCCGCACCGAAGAGAACTCTTTTTTTCATATCTTCTCCGCAATGTTTGACGCACCATCAGAAGGCATGCCAATCTTCCCTATTCAAGAGAGAACAAATAGGGCTTCTTCTTTGCAGAGAACACATTGGAGCGGGCTTTTCTGGATAGTTTGATAGCTTGATGATCTGTATTATGGGGGTGAAGCAGGCGACCTGTCAAGCATCCAGCCTGGAGAGGCTATGAAAGAGGCCGTCCCAAAACAGAAACAGCCTCTCGAACCGGTTTTAGCGCGTGGCCCACAGCATGCCGCGCTTCATGATCTCCAATGCTTCCGGCACATCAAAATCCCGGCGTACATGCCCGAGTGACGAATAAAAGACGCGACCCTCGCCGTAGCGCTTCTTCCAGACCACAGGCATCACCGCGCCCTCAATCCAGGGAGCATGCTCCCCACTAAAGGTCGTGGTCGCCAGCACCTCATTCATCGGATCGACATGCATATAGTATTGCTCGGAATGCATATGAAAGTCGGAAAGTCCCGCCATAATGGGATCATCGTGTTTCACGATATGCACATCGTAGTCGATAATATCACCGGGATGAGCCACCCACTGACCCCCGATCATAAATTGATAGGCTGGATTGTTGCGGAAAGCGTCGGCCGCTCCACCATGCCAGCCAGCGAGCCCCGTCCCATTCTGAACAGCGGTTAACAGGCCGCTCTCCTGCTCAGGGCTGATCGTCCCCATTGTCCAGATCGGCACGATCAGATCTGTTGCCTGCAATTTCGCGGCATCAAGAAAGACATCAAGCGTTGTAGCAACCTCAACCGTATAGCCCTGTTCACGCAACACACCCGCGAACAGGTTCGCACACGCTTCCGGCTCATGACCGGGCCAGCCACCCCATACAATCAATGCAGTCTTCATTAAAAGCATTCCTCCTCATGCCTGTCAATAGAATCGTATAGTTTTTAGTGTATCACCTGCACACCCGAGGAATCGAGCCTCTTGACCGGCGCATTCGTCCCTGTTAGAATGGGTGTTCAAGCGCATCAGAGAGGATTTGCAATGGAACTCACGCTGAAACAGGCAAAAAGCATACTGACCCCACAACGCCACGGCTTCCTTGCAGCCGGTCCGTATCCCTTCACACATGCGCTCTCGGCCTATACGGGCTGCGGCTTCGGCAAGACAACCTGTGGTATGTACTGCTATGCCCAATTTCTGCCGAATTGGCGCGTAGGACACGCTCACGCCGCCTGGGGAGAGGCAGTAGAGGTCAAAGCCAATGCTGCTGAACTGCTCCACAAAACACTTGCCCGGATGAAGCCTGCGGCGCGCGCCCGCCTGCGCATCTTTATGAGCAGCACCACCGACCCCTATCAACCTGCCGAGCATCGCTACCAGATTACCCGTTCCTGCCTGGAAACCTTTGCACGCTATCCCGATCTGGACCTGCTCGTCATCCAGACCCGCTCACCGCTGGCGCTACGAGACCTTTCGCTCCTGGCCGATATTCCCTATGCCTGGCTCTCTGTCACCATCGAAACAGACGATCAGGCATATTTGAAAGGGTTACGAGGTGGACCGCCGCTGGAAAAGCGCTGGCAACTGGTTCGGGCAGCGAGTGATGCAGATATCCCGACACAGGTGACGGTCAGCCCTTGCCTGCCCTATAGCGATATCGAGCGGTTTGCACACCGGCTGCTCACAAGCGGAGCGAGGCGCATTATCGTCGATACAACAGTTGATGGCGACGGCTCCGCAGGGGAACGCACCGCACAAACGCCCTTTGCCCATGCCGAACCCACATGGGCCGAGACCGAGCGCGCTCACCGGCTCTATCGCCTCCTCTGCGAACAAGCTGATGGACTCTCGATCGGGTGGAGCAACGCCGGTTTTTGTGGCATCGAGCCTCGCTCATGAAAACCACTCACCATGAAAGAGAGGCGCACAAGCAGCCTTCTGATGATGCTCATCCCGCTTCGGCGCCTCGTGCGGGGATACAACTCCATTACGAATAATGGTACCGTCTATGGACCCTTCCTCGCGCCTGTTCATTGAGCCTCACTCTGGGGCTTCAGAGTCCTATTTGATAGAGGCCACAATACAGCAACCAGCAAAGTATCACCCTCCAAACTTCCACTTTTTTCCCACTTTTTCGCATCTCTTCTCCCACACCGACAGGCCTGTCTATTGCTGTTTTTCCCCTTCTTTCACCCGATTTTGCATTCACACAAGGGGAGAGGCAGGTTTTTTCTTCTCCTCTATTCCAATAGTCGTGTTGCAAAGATATCATTTTTCTCTCACAAAAGACGACATTCTTGCTATATTTTGTGTAACATCTAACACGTCTAGAGCTTTCACTATGCTATAGTATATAGTAGAAACTGCCAGGAACTGGCGTCGTATAGTTGAAGAGGAGAATATGACGTGAAGAATCACCAGGGATGGTCAGGGATTACAGAAGGAATCTTAACCATACATATCGGTACCTCGATGCTCGGGGCAGTCCTGCATGCCACCAACCTGCTCATTGCCCATCTGAAAAACAAGAAGCAGCTTTCCGAGGTTGAGGACAGATTATTGAAAGATCTGGAAGCATTTACCATCACCATTGACCCATTCGTCAGTCAGAAACAGGGAGACCCAGAACAATGACCATGCGGCTTTCACTCCATAGCATCCTACTCGATACTGGACTGACCCCTCAGCAGATCGACTGTGGAAAAACCTGGACTATTACCAAGATGCTCTTAGGGCTACGTGTCAAACGAAGTGAAGCGGAAAAGATTATTGCCGCCCTGAATCGCTACACAGGGAGACAGTATCAGGTCGAAGACTTCCTTGACGATTTCCTGACCGAGCTTCCACAGGAAGTCATTGACGCAAAACTTGCCGAACTGAATGAGCTCCATCGTCAGTGGCAGGAAGCCCGGGGCACTGAACAGGGCCCACAGCTTGCCCGACGCATCATCGAACTCAAGCAATGGCTCAAAAAGCACGATGTCTTCATTCAGTTCTATGAAGCCCTCAATTGTTATGCATCCTACGAATGGTGAAACAGGTTTCTTCTACAAGCAGGAAAGCGAGACAATGCCGTGTTTCCTTTCCCGCTTGTGCCCTCGCACTTCAAGCCAGCCCGTGATACACTGTGCATACAAGCAGACAACAACTGGCAAGGAGAAAACAGCATGACTTTTCAGAGGGCATATCCACCCGCCGTCCCCGCCTCTGGACCCGCATACTGGCTACCGTTCAGACAAGGCAAACTGCTCACACAGCATGGCCTCATTCAAGCCAGTAGCGACCTCCCCGAGGGCATTCACCCGCTCTACATCGGTACCCTCGATGGCATCCCCTGCCTCGCCTGGGAGCTGGATGACAATGCCACCATTCCCGAGAGCTGGCAACCAACCGCGGTCCGCGCCCTCTTTGGCACTATCGATGAGGCCGCCTACAGCGCTGTTGGCTACGCGATGCACCTGCTCTACTGGGTGAGAACGCATCGCTATTGCCCTACCTGCGCTCAGCCGCTTGGTCCACTCTCCGAACAATGGTCGCGCCAATGCCCAGCCTGCGGCTATATCGGCTATCCACCGGTATCACCTGCAATCCTGGTGCTGATACATGATGGTGACCGTGTGCTCCTCACCCATAAGCCGGGCTGGAACGCACGCTACAGCGTCATCGCCGGCTTTGTTGAGCCCGGGGAGTCGCTGGAAGAATGCGTCAGGCGCGAGGTGATGGAAGAAGTCGGCGTGGAAATCACCGATATCGTCTACAAAAGCAGCCAACCGTGGCCCTACCCGCAGCAGCTTATGGTCGCGTATACTGCCCGCTACGTCAGCGGGGATATCAGGCTTGACGAGGCCGAACTTGATGACGCCCGCTGGTTCCGCTACGACAACCTGCCAGAGATTCCCGCACCTCTGAGCCTCTCTTATCACCTGATCGCCGATTGGGCTCGCGAGCGTAGCGAACAGCAGCAGCACTGAACAGCGAAAAAGTGGAGTGCAACGATACACTCCACTCTCAGAGCATTCAAGCAAATAGTTGTTCTTGCCCTATGCCTGTTGCTCGATTGCTGCCGTACGCTGCTGAATCGAGCGCAAACGCTCCATATCGAACTTCACCCGCCGATCGAAGGTGTAGATCCCATTCTGCTCCTGGTAAACATCGGTAAGCTGCGTGTAACAATACCCGAACATATGCGGATTATCGAGCAGCACGTTACAGAGACCCTCGAAGCGCTGGTAGAATTCCTCAATCGAGCGAGGAGCGGTGCCATAACCCCAGCTTGTGGTGTCGTCGCCCGGCTCCCGCTCGGAGTTCCACCAGATACCACCGAACTCGCTCACAAAATAAGGCTGTCCGCGATAGGGCAATGAGATCGCGCGCCCGTTATGTTCGTTCACAAAGGGCTTGCCCTCCGCCAGTCCTGCATGATTGCTGGCAAAGCGCACCGGATCCTGTTCATAGTCATGGCTATCATAGATGTCACTTGCGTCAACGCGATGGCTATAGCCGGAAGCATCCAGAATCGGACGCGTGGAGTCAAATGCTCGCGCCGCAAGGAATAGCGCCCGCGTCATGTCATCAAGCACAGTGATGGTATCGGTGAGGGGCTGCCAGGTCTCATTGAGTGCGCACCAACCAACAATGGCGGGATGCGAGTAATCACGCTCAAGCGCCTCAAGCCACTGCGAGACATAGCTGACATCCGGCTTCTGATGATCTTCCACAGGTCCATAGCCGCCACATCCCCAGTCAGGCAACTCACCCCAGACAAGATACCCCAGGCGATCCGCATGATACAGGAAACGCTCCTCAAATACCTTCTGATGCAGACGTGCCCCGTTAAAGCCAGCCTCTATACTCAGTTCGATATCGCGACGCAGTGCCTCATCACTGGGAGCCGTCATAATGCCATCGGGATAGTAGCCCTGATCAAGCACCAACCGCTGAAAGATGGTCTTGCCGTTGATCTTCACTGCCTGCCCCTCAATCGTCACGCTGCGCAGGCCCGCATAGCTGCTCGCCTGATCGATGACCGTTTCTCCCTCAAGAAGCTGAATGTCCAGATCATAGAGATAGGGAGCGCCCGGCGCCCAGAGGTGACGACGCTCGGCGGGAATCGGCAACGTAAGCTGTGGCGCGAAATCCTGATCGGCGGGACAACGCACAGTGCAGACGACTCCCTCCTGATCGCGCAGCGTTGCCTGGACGGTCATTCCAGTGCGTGGGCCGCTCAACGGTTGCACCAGATGGAAGCAGCTATTCGCGACATCGGGCGTAATCCGCGGACGACCGAGCGCGGTCGGCGGCACAGGCTCCATCCAGACAGTCTGCCAGATGCCCGTAGTACGAGTGTAGAGACAGCCATAGTTGCCATAGCGCTGCGACTGCTTGCCCCGGGCCTTCGGTGAGCGAGCATCATCACGAGCGCGCACAACTAATGTGATCTCGCTTCCGGCCAGTGTTGCAGGCAGCTCAACGCTGAACGGGGTAAAGCCTCCCCGATGGCGCCCCAGCTCCTGCCCGTTCACCCAGACGGTCGCGTCATAGTCGACGGCCTGAAAATGCAGCAGGATGCGCTGCCCGGCCCACTCGGCAGGGATACTCACCTGCCGCCGATACCAGACAGCGGGCATGAAATCAGTGTTCCCGATGCCTGAAAGCTCGGACTCCGGACAGAACGGCACCTGAATGCGCTCGCTTAATTCACGCTCCAGCAGCCCACGCTCAAGACCGCTATCTCCTGCATCAATCTCAAATTGCCACTCTCCGTTCAAACACTGCCACGAAGAGCGCACAAACTGCGGACGCGGGTACTCAGCACGGGGTTGTACCATAACGTTTCCTCCTTGATATCTGCGACATTGCCAGTTTCTTTGAAAAAAGCACAGGCTTGTATGGTATAGTATCTGGAAAAAAGGCAAAAATCCATGAGTGAGACCCAAGCAGACCTTCGTGAAACCCACATTGTTGGCGCTGATACAGATGAACAGATGGTCGGGAAACAGGCCTGTCCGGCGCTTGGCTTTTATCGGATTCAGCTTACGGGCATCTCAAAGGCGCTTCCCCCCTTCCGCTTCGTGCGCGTGCGACCCTCGATGAGTCAGATTCTTGTCTGTCTCTCCGGATGCGGCTCCGTCTTGATTGACGGCCAGTGGACTCCCTGCACACGCGGCATGGCCTATGTCACGCCTCCCGACTGCCTGCATGCCTATCATGCGGAAAGCGCCTGGGAAATCTGCTGGATCACCTATAACGAAGATCCTCCGGGACAGCCAATGGTGGCAGTCAAGCGCCCCACGCTGCTGGAAATCGACCCGTATCCGCTCGCTGCCTCTATAGAAGGACTCTATCGCGAATATATCGGAGCAGCAGAGCAGGCAGTGATGCAGCAATGGACACAGCTTATCCATATTCATGCACAGCGGATTGTCGGCCCGGTCCATATGGAGCGCCGTCTTCAGCAGCTCTGGGAGCGCGTCAACGCCGACATTGCCGCCCCGTGGACAAATGAGCGGCTGGCGGCAAAGATCGGGATCAGCAGCGAACAATTACGCCGTCTCTGTCAGCACTATCTGGGACGCAGCCCGATGAAGCATGTCACGTTATTGCGCATGAGGCGGGCAATCACCCTGCTGGCAAGCGAATACTATACCATTGAGGAGATTTCCGAGCGCGTCGGCTATGAAAACCCTTTTGCCTTCAGCACGGCCTTCAAGCGGCTGATGGGTGTCTCTCCCTCGCAGTATCGCCGCCAGCTTCATCAATAAAAAAGAGAGGCCGTCCAGGCACTGGGACGACCTCTCCCCGGGACGAAGAGCCTATCCATCTTTGAGCTGCCCCGGGCCTCTCTACACGCTTCACCCCTTCATCTCTCCACGCATTCAGTTCACCGCAACCTGAGCACAAATACCAGCAACAGCGACCGTTTCCCGCCTGACCTGCCATACAAGCTGTGCTGGCTACTCTCGCCTCTGCCGGCGCTCAAAGCGTGGTAGCTGCTGCGCCCTCCTGACACCGCAGCAACGTGTCGCTCTCTGATCCCTCAAACAGAGCAATAGTCTTCTTTTCAAAAGAAGGCATATTCTTCCTTATAGAAACTGTAATTCTCACTTTAGCGGTAGAACACATTGCTTCTAAGATCAAGTATAAGCATGTATCATCATATGTCAATAAAACAAACGTTCTTTTCACGATGTTTTCACATTCCACAGGAAAAAGGAAGTACAGAGAAGAGCAAGCAAGGATTCAGGTGACAAACATTGGAGTGAAGCCTGTGCAACTCACTTCAACTCAAAACACACAACACCACACGACAACCAGAAAGAGGACAGATCTCTATTGGCTTCACACCTGCCCTCAGTAGAGTCATAGCAGTGCAAAGCGTGTCAATTTTTTGCATGATTTGGAACCTGAAAAAAAAGATGTACCGCCCGATACAAGACGGTACATGCACTCCTTTGTGATGCTCACTTCCCCGCCTGTGTATGTGCCAGGCGCCGATGAATGCCGTCAAAATGCTCAACCATCGCCGCCGCCGCTGCTCTGCCATCTCCCGCCGCCAGCGCATCCAGAATACGGCGGTGCGCCTCGACGGTCGCTAGAGGGTGCTCAGAGAGCCCCGGCAGCTCAGAACGAACCACATGAAATATATCCCAGAATGCCTGTAGCAGCTTCACAATCAGGGTATTTCCGAGCGGACGATACAGGACCTCATGAAACGCACGATCCTCTTCCGGGAAGAGCTCACCCCGCGTTGCGCGCGCCTCCATTCCCGCGACAAGTACCCGCAGATCAGCCAGGTGAGCAGGGGTTGTCACCTCGGGCAAGCGGGCAACAAGCTCACATTCCAGAATCTGGCGCACTTCCAGCAGTTCACGCAATGTCTGAAGATCCTGCGGAGCCTCAAACAGTACCCGGAACGATAGCCCTGTAACCAGCGCCTGAAGCGAGAGGTTGCCAACAAACGTCCCCTGCCCGTGCCGTGTCTCAACAATGCCAACCGTCTGCAATACTTTGATCGCCTCGCGCACGGCATTGCGGCTGACCTGAAGTTCGGCTGCAAGCTCCGTCTCTCCGGGCAAGGGCGAACCCGGCGTCAAATGATGTTCAATAATATACCGTTTGATATACTCCTGTATATTCTGTTGCAATGCTTCATTTCGTGGTGAAGATCTGGCAACCATCGCCACTTGACTCCTTCTCAAGTTGTGTTGTACACTGCCTTTATCAACTTGTAGGACAACTATATTGAGAGTTAGAATGTCTCTCAAAAAGATGTGACATCCTACAAGCTGGCTTTTCACCATTATACCATAAAGGAGGGATCGTTAACGCATCATCTGATACGGGCAGGATACAGCATGGTATCACTGTCTATACAGGAAGCGAAAAAGACGTACATATTTCCTTCAACGGTTGAAGCAATTGCAACGAACGCACGCATCACAAACTGATGATCTGACGAGCGCCTGTATTTACTGTATAAGTGAAAGGGAGTAGAACCTATGGCAATGGCTGCCAGACCCTGGTATAAAGATCTTACCGGCCAGCACTGGCGCGCCTTCTGGGCCGCCTGGATTGGCTATGCACTGGATGGTTTCGACTTTGTCCTTATCACCTATGTTTTGACGAATATTGCAGACGAATTCCACCTCGACCTCGTGACTGCCAGTACCCTGATCAGTGCCTCCTTCATCACCCGCTGGCTTGGGGGCGCAGTTGTCGGCAGTATCGCCGATCGTATCGGGCGTAAAAACGCCATGATTGCCGGTATCTGGCTCTACGCGCTTGGGACCTTCCTCTGTGGCTTCGCCTGGAACTACTGGTCACTGTTTGCCTTTCGCCTGATCGTGGGCCTGGGTATGGCTGGTGAGTATAGCGCCAGTTCGCTCTATGTGCTTGAGAGTTGGCCCAAACACGTACGCAATAAGGCGAGTGGCTTCCTGATTTCTGGCTATAATGTCGGAAGTCTGGTCGTCGCTTTTATTTACCCCTTTATTACCGCTCATTTCGGGTGGAGAGTGCTCTTCTATATTGGCATCGTGCCCGTTATTCTGACACTCTACATGCGCAAGAACCTGCCCGAGCATACCGAATGGCAACAGACATCTACCGAAAAAGCGGGCGGCATCTCGTTCTTTAAGCTCTTCTCACTGCGCATCCTGCCAGTGTTTATCGCGATCACGCTCTTTATCTTTGCCGCGTTTCTCTATAGCTGGCCCGTACAATCGCTGTTGCCGACCTACCTGAAATCGATTGGCTACGATGCAACTGGCGTCTCACAGGTGATGTTCGCGGCAAACTTCGGGACACTGCTTGGCTGCATCTTTGCGGGCTTCCTGGGCGATCGCGTCGGAACCAGGCGAGCGTATATCTATTCGCTGCTGATCTCATTGGTGCTGATTCTCCCCTTCTTCATCATTGGCAAAGCGAACATCTGGCTGCTTGGTCTGTTGATCTTCGTGCTGCTCTTTGTCAGCCAGGGGATTGCGGGACTGCATCCGAAGTTTATGTCAATGTACTTCGCGCCTGAGGTGCGAGGCTCCGGCGTTGGCGTGGCCTACAATCTCGGCTCACTTGGTGGTGCAATTGCGCCGATCTGGGGAGCCTTTTTCGCGAACCTGATGGGTCTGGGGACTGCCTTAGCCGTGCTTATGTTTTTCTGGACTTTTGTCGTTGTTGCGCTCGTTGTCTTTGATGTTCCGGGGCGCCTGTTACAACGCACAGCCGGGATCAGATCCTATGAGGTCCAGAATACCACACCTGAAGGAACAGTAGAGCCATCACAGGTATAATACGTAGAAATAAGGAGAGAAGAAGATGCAAGCAGCTCGCTTGAGTGGCATTGTGCCACCACTCAGCACACCGATGACCGAAACCTTCGAGATTGATATTCCCTCTCTGGAAAAGCTGATTACCTTTCAACTGGACGCAGGTGTGCATGGCCTGTTCGCGCTCGGCTCCACAAGCGAGGTCGCATTTCTGACCGATGCGCAACGAGCGACCGTGCTGGATGTCGTGGTGCGTTGTGTGGCCGGTCAGGTTCCCGTCCTGGCTGGAACTATCGATATGACGACCACTCGCGTGATTGAACATGCTCGCGCCGCTGAAAAAGCAAGGGCAGATGCGTTGGTTGTCACTGCGCCATTCTATACACGCATCGGTCAGGCCGAAATCAAAGCGCATTTCCGACAGGTGCATGAAGCAGTCGACCTACCGATCTTTGCCTACGATATCCCGGTTGCGGTCCACAGCAAGCTTGAGCGCTCGACCGTGCTCGAACTGGCTGAGCAGCAGATTATTAGCGGCCTTAAGGATAGTAGCGGAGATGAAGCGAACTTCCGGGGACTGGTCATGGCACAGGCAGCCCATCCTGATTTCAGCGTCTTCACCGGCTCGGAGTTGCTTGCCGACGTGGCCCTGTTCATGGGTGCGAGTGGTGTGGTGCCGGGTCTGGGCAACGTCGATCCCGTCGGCTATGTGCGACTCTATGAAGCAGCGCATCGGGGCGATTGGGTAGCCGCTCGCCAGGAGCAGGAGCGCCTGTACCGCCTCTTCGATATCGTGAATGTGGGGCTTCGCCGTATGGCAATCGGATCGTCCGCGATGGGGGCATTCAAAACCGCGCTTCAGCTTCGTGGCATCATCGCGACAAACGTTGTGGGTCGGCCTCAGCTCCGGCTCAACGATGATGAGGTTGCACAGGTGCGCCGCGCGCTTGTTGCAGCCAACCTCCTCTAAACAGGAAAGCGAGGAGCCTGCCCTACAAGGCTCCTCTTCCGCTTCTATTGACCCAGACGGCGCACATTCAAACCGAGGCTGTACTTATCCCCGCAGTAGAGCGACTCGACATACTCAAATGGCCCTCGGTCCTTCGCGCTGGTCAGCCGTCGAATCCACAACAGGGCGCTCCCAGGAGCAACCCGAAGCAGGCGCGCCACCTCCTCGCTTGCGTTGACCGCCTCAACCACTTCCTCCGCGTAATCCGCTGAGAGGTTATATTCTCGCTCCAGCACCTCGTACAGCGAGACCCGATCAAGATCGGTTCGCCTGACCAGCCCGGGACAGAGCGCGGCGGGAAGGAAGACTGTCTCAAGCGCCATTGGCACATCATTCGCGAGTCGCAAACGCCGCAGACAGACGGCCCCTTCATGGGCTGCGACCTTGAGCATCTGCGCCTGCTCCTCTTCCAGAAAAACAAGCTCCTGACGTAAAACGATCGAGCCGGGAGTCAGGCCGCGCTGTCGCATATCCTCGCTGAAGCTGGCGAGCCCGCGCACGTTCTTGCGAATCAACCGCTCGGCCACAAAGGTGCCTGAGCCGCGCCGCCGCACCAGCAAGCCCGCCTCTTCCAGATCAGCCAGAGCGCGACGCACTGTCAGGCGACTATAGCCATAGCGCTCACTCAGCGCCCGCTCGGAAGCCAGACGCGTTCCCGCCGCCAGACGTCCCGACGTAATCTCCGCGGCCAGATGGTCGCGCAACCGGGTATAGAGCGGCCCATCAGTCGGCTGCCTGACCTCGTCTTCCATCCTCTGTTCTCTCCTTTGCAAGCAAGGAAGCACCGATAAGCACCGCATCATGAACCAGCTCCATACGCCGCACCGTACAGGAACGCCGCATCACTGGAAGCGCCTGCATCTGTAACCCGTATTCCAGCACGGGAAGATAGAGCTCCTCGACCTGCAACACGCCACCGCCAAGCACAATCGCCTCCGGGCTCAACGTATTGATCAGACCACCAAGCGTCAGGCCCAGAGCCCGTCCAGCCTGAGTCAGCACCTCACGAGCCAGCGTTTCCCCATCTCTGGCACGCTTCGCGATGGTCGCGACGTCAATCGACCGCCCGCTTTCTTCGGCGTAGATCTCCATAATCGCCCGCCCGGATGCATAGCCCTCGATGCACCCTCTGCGCCCACAGGGACAGAGCCGCCCCTGCTCAGGGCGAAAAAGCAGATGGCCGAGCTCACCCGCCACCCCGGACGCTCCTCGATATACCTTCCCATCGAGCACAAGGGCCCCGCCGATGCCGGTTCCCACCATAACCAGCAACATCTGACGAACGCCACGCCCCGCACCAAGCTGTGCCTCAGCCAGCGCCGCTGCCTTGACGTCGTTCTCCACGGCTACAGGAAGCTGTAGGAGCTCCTCCAGACGCTCCCGCAAGGGCAGGCCACGAAAACCCGGGAGATTCTCGTTTGCGTCAACGACAATGCCGCTCTCGTGATCGACCTGTCCGGCACTGCCCACGCCTACCGCGCTGACCGGGCCATGTAAGCGTAACAGGCCCTGCACCAGCTCAGCAGCAGTCGTCACAATCGCCTCGGCCCCGCGAGTGACCGGCGTCGAGGCCTGAATGCGCTCAAGCACCCTGCCGTCAGCATCGACAACACCGGCGGCAATCTTCGTGCCACCAATATCAACCCCGATCAGCATGTCTCAGCCTCCGTTAATGCATCAACAAAGCCACGTGTGACAAGGTGCGGGCGCGTAATCGCGGAACCGACCACCACAGCATAGGCCCCACATGCAAGTGCTTTACGAGCCGCGGCGGGCGTGTTGATCTTGCCCTCAGCCACAACCGGAACCTGAATGCGCCGCGTCAATTCGCGCACTAGCTGCTCATCGGGCCCCTCATCAAGCGTCGTGTAGGGCGTGTACCCGGCCAGCGTTGTCGCGACCAGATCAGCGCCTGCTTCCACTGCGGCAACCCCTTCTTCCACCGTTGAGATATCCGCCATCACCAGGCAACCAAGCTCGGCATGAATTTGCGCGATCAGTTCAGCAGCGGTCGGGTACTTTCCTTGACAGACCTGCTCACGAATCTGCGTGGCGTCGAGCGCGATAATATCAGCACCCGCCTCAACGAGCTCCCGGGCTTGCGAAAAGTCCGGCGTAATCACCGTGCGCCCGGCAACCGTGGTTTTCTGAATCCCGATAATGGGCACATCGGTAATAGCACGAATGGCGGCAACATCGGCTTTTCCGTTGGTGCGAATGCCCTTTGCTCCACCATTCAGGACCGCAGCCGCCATAGCAGCCATATGACCAAATAGCGGTTCTCCCTCAAACGCCTGACACGAAACGATCAGCGCTCCCCGTAACGACGTTATATCCTTCAACGTGTGCCTCCTTCAAGTGGTACGTACCAATTTTGAAGTATACCGTACCACTTGCGGAACAGCTTTGTCAACGGGATGAAGCAGGCTCGTTATCCTTCTCGGACTTCTCATACAGACGGGTCAGCCAGGTATCGGCCAGCTTTGAGGGATGCAGCTTCTCGCTCAGACCGAAGAACTCGCAGAAGCTCATAATCAGGGGATTCCACTTTTCGGGATCGATATGCTGCTTCTCGCCCGGCTTGAGCAGGCGTTCATCGATATGAACCCGCACAATACGCGTCTCGATCGCGACAAGGTGCGAGTCGTCGCCATCAACCGCATGCATCTGCTTCACGACCGCCTCAAGCTGAACCGGACACTCGGCTACCCGGGGAGCAGCAACCAGTTCCGAAGGCTCGGGAGTGAGGCCCGCCACCCGAAACTTCTCCGGCTCGTAGGTATAGCCCAACTTCGCTTTACTCTCGGGAACGGGATTCTTTCCGGTCAGCATCGCCAGCCGATTGACTGCGGAAACAAGGTCCGCCGAGGGCAGATTCAGCACGCATTCGCGCTCACGGCGAAGGTTCTCAACGGTCCTGGAGCGCGTGCCCAGACCAAGCATACAGGATTGATTCAGCCACCATGCTGAAGACATCGGCGCCAGGTTCGAGGTTCCGTCCTCATTGACTGTGCTGATCAGCACAACGGGGGTACCAAAGTAAAGAATTGTGGGTTGAATTGTTCTATGCATCGATAGGCACTCCTGTCATTGTGTACTACGCCATTCAGTGTAGACGCAAATAGAGAGAACTGCCTATCCAATTCTTGCGTTCACAGTGCCAAAAAATGAAAGGCCCCTCAATTATGTTGAGGAGCGTCGAATGAGTTCCACCGTTAGCGGTTGCGTCAATGTCTCGGGAATCGGTTCTCCCTGAATCAGCTTCGCGGCGATTTCGGTGGCATGCTCACCAATCGCGGCATTGTTAAAGCGAATGGTGGTCAGAGCAGGACGCACAAAGCGGCTGAAAAAGACATCATCCGTGCCGACAAGCGCAACATCCTGCGGTATCCGAAAGCCGCGATCAAGCAGCGCCGCAAGTAACGGAAGCGCATATTCATCATTAAAAGTATAGATCCCCGTCGGGCGGTCCTCCTGCTGAAAGCGCTTATCAATCAAGTCATGCGCCTCCTGCATCTCCATATGGAGCGAAAACACCTCAAGCGAGATTCCCTCTTTCCCAGATTCAGCAATGGCCCGCTTCATGCCCTCTAAACGGTGCTCAAAAGCCGGTATGTGGCGCTCCTGAAATGGCTTGACGATCGCCAGACGACGATGTCCGAGCTCCAGCAAGTGACGTCCCGCAAGATAACCCATCTCACGAGTTGGCAGGCTGACCGTTGGCAACCTGAATGTATCTTTCCCAATCTCTTCGGCCGTCAGCAACACGATATGCTGGATGCCCATGCGACGCGCCTGCTCAATCCCATCCTCGGTAATACAGCCCGGCATGACAAAAAGCGCTGCCGGTCGCCGCGCACAGATCTGTAGTAGCAGCTCCTTCCGCCGCTCTTCAGAGAGCCCGCCCATATAGTAGTGCACCGGAACATAGCCCATACGCTGAATATTCTGCTGCATATAGAACTGAATCTCAGCGTCATTTACCGACGTTTGCAGGTCATGCATAATGCAAATCTCATTGCTATAGCCCTTCCGCAGCGCCTGCGCCGAGCTATGCAACTGATAGCCAAGCTCCTGAGCGACACGCAACACCTTTGCCCGTGTCTCCTCACTGACATGGTTGTTCTGGACATTATTCAAGACATATGAAACGGTGGCCCGCGAAACTCCCGCTTTTCGAGCCACATCGGCACTGGTAAGCGGCTTTTTCACGGGAGTCTGTTGTTTTTTCTCCATGACACCCTTTCCAAACAGACCATTATGCCCTGATAACTGAAATACACCCCTGTTTTCAACAGGGATTATGACATAACTATTGAGCTCCGTCAATCAAAGAACGGCGATTTTTCTCCTCTATTCAGATGTCGCTCTTCGCACCAGCAATATCCCTGCCTGGCCCTTCCATGCCCTCTATGCTACACAAAATATATCAGATATTGCGACGTGGTACCCCATCCCACATCCTGCTGACACCCGAAAAGCAGAATCCCACCCTCTCCAAAATTGAGACATGATTCCTCTTGACACAGCAATAACTATGGTTGTATACTTCCGACAACCTACGTTACACGTGTAACGCAGATGTTACAAAAAAGGACAGCGTGTTGTCCGGTCTGTTATGAAACCATTCATTGTTGATGGTATCCGTATTTTTCCGGTTTATGACAAAGGGAGTCATTCTACTATGGAAAACGTCGCATTTCCCACGAAGGCCGCATCCATCCACCCGAACGGCCAGCCCGAAGCCCTTGCGATCCCAACCAAACGTGTCAGCATTGGATTTCTGATCGCGCTCACACTGGCGCAAATGTCGCTCTTTCTCTGCTATGGTGGTATCGGCAGTATTCTATTGCCCATGCAAATTGGCGAACTCGACCCGGTGAACAAAGTCAGCAGTCTGGGTCTTGTTACAGGCGTTGCAGTGTTGCTCGCCTTGATAGGAAATCCGCTGGCAGGAGCCCTGAGCGACCGCACTTCCTCTCGTTTTGGTCGCCGCCGCCCCTGGATCTTCTTTGGCGCAATCGTCAGTGCACTCGCCCTGGCCCTCATGATGATGGCGAAAAACGTCGCCATGATCTTCATTGGCTGGTCTGCCTTCCAGCTCTGTTCAAACTTCATTCTGGCAGCCTTGAGCGCTATCATTCCCGATCAGGTTCCCGAAGAGCAGCGCGGCACCGCATCCGGCATTATTGGCCTCTCCGCCTCTATTGGCATGGTGCTTGGTTCCGTGATGGTCGGAATGATTATCCGCAATGCCCAAACCAGTTATCTGGTCATGCTCATTACCTTACTTATCGTACTGATCCCCTTCGCCCTCTTGATGAAGGATAAGCACCTGCCGAAAGAGTATGTGCAGTCGTTCAGCCTGATTGGCTTCCTCAAAAACTTCTGGATCAACCCGCGCAAGCACCCCGATTTCGCCTGGGCCTGGTTGACCCGCTTCATTCCCTTCTTTGGCTACTTCCTGACTGCCAACTACATGTTCTACTTCTTGCAGGACGCCGTCCACTATGACAAGCTCTTCCCCGGGCAGGGAGTGGAGCAGGGCGCCTCACAGCTCCAAATCGTCATGATGGTTACCTCGCTGGTCTTCACCGTGCTTGGTGGCATCCTCTCGGACCGCTTCCGCAGCCGCAAGCTCTTCATCGTCATTGGTTGTGCTATTATGGCGGTTCCTCTGGTGGTCCTGGGCACTATCCCTTCGTGGACCGTTATTATGATTATGATGGGGTTGGTAGGAGTTGGCTTCGGTATGTACACCTCGGTTGATGGAGCCCTTGTGACGCAGGTTCTGCCAAGTGCAGAAAACCGGGGTAAAGATATGGGTATCATCAATATTGCAAACACGTTGCCCCAATCTCTGGCACCGGCTTTTGCATCGATCATTATCAATGCAACCCATAGCTACTTCATGCTCTTCCTGGTTGGTGCGGTAATCGCGCTGCTTGGCACGCTAACCGTACGACCGATTAAGAGCGTTCGCTAAGCCTGCTCGCAAACAACTGGAAAGAAGGTATTTCATTATGACTGCATGGTCTAAAGGAACCGTTCAAGTCAACGATCTCACTATTCACTATCATCGAACCGGTGGGGAGCACAAACCAAAAATGCTGCTTCTGCACGGCGTGATGGACAACGGTCTCTGCTGGACACCTGTTGCACGCGACCTGCAAGATCAGTTTGATATCATTATGCCCGACGCCCGGGGGCACGGCGAGACGCAGGGCTCCATTGAGAACGCCTCCTTCACAACGCTGGCGAATGATGTAGCCGGGCTCGTTCAGGCACTTAATCTGGAAAAGCCCTATCTCTTCGGCCACTCGATGGGCGCAATGACCGCCCTGGCCGTCGCGGCGCTCTATCCCGAGCTACCACATGCGATCCTGCTGGAAGATCCTCCTTTCTGGACAGAGCAGGCAGCCCGGAGCGCGGATGTCGATAATGAAACTGCGAACTTTATGAAAACGTTCGTGTCTCTGCGCGAACTCCCCTGGGATGTGCTGCTCGCCAAAGCGCGTGAATTCAACCCCAAATGGGACGAAGTCGAGCTTGAGCCCTGGGCCCAATCCAAGCGCCAGTTTGCCCCGGATATTATGGAGAAACTGACCTTTGATCTTGATTGGCAAGAGCTCCTTCCACGTGTGGCCTGCCCGATTTTGCTGCTCACCGGTGACGTAGAAGAGCACGCGATTACGACTCCCGAGGGCGCACAAAAGGCATCCCAACTCTGGAAGAATGGCACTCTGGCGCATATTCCCGGAGCCGGACACTGCATCCATCGCGATTGCTATGCTGCGTCGATGACTGCGGTCCGCGCCTTCCTCAAAGACCACTAGCGCATAGCCTCCTTCATCTGGCCCCACTCTATGGTAGTGGGGCTCCTTCTTTCCTCTCGGCCAAAACAGGAAACGGGCTATCCTCATTTTCTGCTACACTGGACGGAAAACCTGCGGAGAAAATACCATGCAGTATCACGCACTCCTTGACCGCTGGCACTCTCAGAGCCTGCTCTACTTCCCTGATTTGCCGGGTTGTCAGGTCACAGCCGGCACTCCAGAGGAGGCGCTTGCCCTGGCGCCAGAGGTTGTCAGCCAGCATCTTTCCTGGCTTCACACCCAGCATCTCCTTGCCGAACCACCCACGGCACCGATTGACATCGCATTGCTTGAAGATAGCGTTCCGAGCGCCAATGGGGCGGGGGCACTCTTTCAGACTGATCTCCAGACCCCACCGCATGACTATATGCAGAACGCTCTTCAGATTGCCGACCTGACGCGGGCAGATTTAATTACCCTCTCCCGGTCATTGCCACCTGAGAGCGTCTTTCCTTTCGCGCTTGGCGACACAGCCACATGTACCGTGGAGGGGCTCCTTCAACATATCGCTGAACTGGATCTCTGGTATATTGCCAGCCTGTTCGCCCAAAAGCCCACCCTCCGCCTTCCTGACGATCCTGTTGAAGCGCTGGAGGCAAGCGCCAGAGCAGTCGCGGATGGCCTGCGCAGCCTTTCTACTGAGCGTCTGCAACAGGTTGTTATCTTCGAGGGAGAGGCCTGGACCCCGATGAAACTTCTTCGCCGTCGAACCGGGCATCTCCGTGAGCACATCCCCCACTTGCAGCGGCTCTCTCCCCTTGACGCACTCAAAAGGCGCGGCATAGAATGAAACAGGAACAGTTTTGCAACTTTTCACGTGAAAGGCGCATTGACATGCATGCCTCTGGCTAGAAGGGAAACAGGCTGAATGATAGATCCTTTCTCCACGGCAACCACGCTGCTACAGTTGTTACAGCAAAGGCGTGTCTCTTCTGTAGAGCTTTTGCAATTCTATCTTGAACGAATCAAACGCTACAATACAAAGATTAACGCTATCGTCATTCCAAACGAGGAGCAGGCATATCAGCAGGCAACCGCCGCCGATCAGGCCTACGCTCGCGACGAGAAAAGTGGCGCCCTGCAAGGCCTTCCACTGACGCTCAAGGACTGCATCGAGGTTGCAGGTATGCGCACCACAGCGGGCGATCTCGACAAGGAGCAGTATGTCTCGACACAGACGGGTCCCGCTGCACAGCGTATTCTCGATGCCGGGGCCGTCCTCCTGGGCAAGACGAACGTTCCTCCCGGGCTTTCTGACTGGCAAGCAAACAATATGCTTTTTGGGCGCTCTAACAACCCCTGGGATCAGAACCGCACACCGGGAGGCAGCACCGGAGGCGGAGCGGCTGCTGTTGCTGCTGGACTGACACCACTCGAATTTGGCACAGACATCGCGGGCTCAATTCGCGTTCCAGCCGCATTCTGTGGACTCTACGGGCATCGTCCAAGCGAAACAGCCGTCCCGCGTTATGGCCGTAAGCCCGGCATCCCGCTGCCGAACCCGGCGTCCGTCTTTGGCGTTCAGGGGCCGCTCGCTCGTAGTGCGGCTGATCTTCAACTGGCACTTGATGTCATCGCTGCGCCTGTCATCGGGGAAGACGTCGCCTGGAAGCTCTCTCTTCCGGCCGCACGTCAGAACAGGCTGGCTGACTTCCGGGTCGCAATTCTACCCTTTGTCGATTGGCTTCCGGTTGATGAGCACATTGTGACAGCGCTTGCAGAGCTGGAAGAGCGCCTCCGTCAGCAAGGGGCAATGGTTCGCCGCGTTCAGCCCGATGGCTTCAACCTGCGCGAATATACGGAAACGTATATTACGATGCTTTCCGTCTTTATGTATGCCGAGAAGGAACAGGAGCAACGAGAGCACATCATAGCGCAGATGCGGCAGAGCACTGACCCCTTCACCGCGGCCAAGCTTGCCGGTATTCAGGCAACAGCGGGCCAGTTCCTCGCGCTCCACACGCGCCGCGAACAGTATCGGGCGCTCTTCCGCGATTTCTTCCAGCAGTGGGACATCCTCTTGACGCCCGTCACGATCGTGCCTGCCTTTAAGCATCAGGGCATCGAAACTCCACCATATCTACGCACGCTCCCGGTTAATCGGGAGACCGTGCCCTATGAGTTTCTTGAGATCTACCCCGGAGTTGCGACCCTGATCGGCCACCCGGCGACGGCCTTCCCCTATGGCAAGACGCCGCACGGGCTTCCCATCGGCTTGCAGGCCATCGGTCCCTATCTGGAAGATCGCACAGCTATCACCTTTGCCTCACTGCTAGAGCAGGCTTTTGGCGGCTTTACTGCGCCTCCTGGCTTTCTTGATTGAGAAGAGCAAGGGGAACGTGTGCAGGCGTTCCCCTTTTTCAGATTCGCTTCAGTTCGGCGGGCTATGCTGTCTCTGAACCAGTATGCGTTACTGAAAAGAAAGGAGACGGCAATGCATAAAAACAGGTACCGGTTAGCGTCTCGTCCCTGTATCTCGTTCCTCTTTCTGGCTATCTTTCTTGTTGCCTGTTCTGGTACGTCGACAAGCCACACGCTTCAACCATCCGTCGCCACAACACCGGCGCTCACCTCATCCCCTGCACAGCCAGATGCTCCACCGCCACCCGTCCCCGCAACGTGTGCGCCCTCCAGGTTCCTTCCTGGAAACGAAACGCAGGCGCAAGGTGTGAACGCTGAAGTCTGGGCGCTCTTCTTTGCCGATCCCCAAACAATCAAAGTTGGTGATGAGGTCAAAATTGTCTGGCGCATGACGGGAAATGGACCCTTCCAGGCGATCGCTCGACACGCCGGCAATGTTGAACTCAAGCCGGTCTGGGGGCCAGAAAAACATCTCGGCTCGAACTGGAAACATCCCGGTGAGGAGTGGGGCACAGGCTTCCGTTTCACGGCTCCCGGCTGCTGGAATCTGCATGTGACCCGCGATCATGCAGCGGGCGATCTCTGGATCAGCGTTCAGGAAGCAGGAAAAGGAGCATATTCTATGGTATACTAAACTCTATCAATAGAAATGACAAGGAAGAGAAACGATGCACGTTCCATATCTGGCTCAGACGCCTCCTCCTGCTGTCTCCTTCGCGTAACCGGGAGATAGAGGAGACAACAACGTAGACCTCATCAAAAAGGAGTACTGTGTGCGTGGTACTCCTGCCTCATTGTGCCTCTATCCTCCCTCGCTTGTTCTTCAGTGATTCAGCAATTCAGGAGGCTCTTGTATGAGGCATTCACGTGCTTCTCTTCGTTCGCTTGCTTCTGGTGGAGCAATCTCTATTCTACTGGGCTCTTTTTTTCTGGGAACTGCCGGGATCGCCTCGGCGCTGCTCAATCGTGTTCAGGACGTCTCACCGCTGACCATCGCCTTCTTACGAGTAGGGATCGCAACCCCATTTCTGTTCCTGCTTGCCTGGCCTTCCATGCGAAAGCAGCGTATACACTTACCCGATCTCTTCCTGCTGACGCTCATCGGAGGGGCGTTGGGGGGTTCCCATACGCTATTCTTCCTGTCGATCCCGCTGATCGGCGTCACCCTGGCCGTCGTCATCTCGCTCTGCACGGCGCCGCTGGTTGTTGCTCTTGTCTCAGCATGGCTGTTCCATGAACGCCCGGGCGTGCGTTTGCTGATCGCGCTGCTTCTGGCGCTGGCTGGCACGCTCCTTCTAACACTGAGCGGGGAGAATGCGACCGGAATCGGGTTGACAACGCAGACACTCAATGGAACGCTGATCGCCTTCGGCTCTGGCTGCTTCTATGCGGTCTTCATGCTGTTCTCGAAAATCGTTGCGCAGCGCTCCAGGAGCAGCAGTAGCCAGATCACAGCCTGGACGTTTTTGATGGCGACCCTGCTTCTGTTCCTGCTTGCTCTTGTCAGCGGCAACCTGCACCTGACGCTCTCGCTGACCGGCTGGACGATCGCTGCCTATATGGGCATTGTGCCGACAGGACTGGCCTACTTCCTGATTCAATGGGGGTTGAAATCGGCATCCGCAACGGTTGCCTCTATCATCACGCTGCTGGAATCGGGGATTGCGGCGCTGCTCTCCTGGTTCTTCCTTCACGAGCAGATGGGAGCTCTGCGGCTCATTGGTGGCGGATTGCTGCTGTTCAGTGTCTGGCTCATCTCATCGAAGCGGAACAAGACAGCGTAATGCTGTAATAAAAAACGGGAAGAGATCTTCTATAGTGGAAGATTTCTTCCCTGTACATCAGTTCGATGAGATCGCCGTTCCAACGATAAGCGCGATCGGAATCGTGAAGTGTATCTCATCCCCGTCTGGCTCGATATGGAGAGCCGTGCGAATCTGCTCAGAGGCGGTAGAGAAGAGCTCTCGCAGCCTCTGCACATTCTCGGCAGAGGTACGCTGACGCTGTGTCCAGTTCAAGAAATCAAGCGAAATATCAAAAGAGCGCTCCTCATGTGCCTCAATGCCAGCTTCTTTCAATATCACGAGCCATTCAGACACCCGATGATTTCGGACATGCGAGGGATCACGCAACGCTTCAATCTCGTTCAAAAATCCGTCCAGCGTCTCATCTTCAGGTGCAATTGAATCCAGAAGAACCAGCTTCCCACCGGACTTGAGCACTCGTGCCCATTCCTGTGCCGCCCGTGAGACATCGATAAAATGGTGCGCAGCATAACGACAGGTCACCACGTCCACGTTGTTCTCTGGCAGTGGAAGCGCATGTGCATCGCCCCTGATAAACTCCACGTTTGTGATTCCCCGCTCACGAGCCAGGTGTCTGCCACCTTCCAGCATCGACTCGGTTAAATCAACGGCCACCACTTCATGCGCAAAAGGAGCCAGCGCAAGCGCGGTGTGGCCGGTCCCGGTCGCCACATCAGCGACGCGCTCGCTTCCTGTCAGGGCTGCCGCTTCTACCAGCCAGGGGAGGTCTGGGCCTGCCGCATGCACCGTACTGGTCACATAGTCCTTTGCTGCTGCCCCAAATTGCTGTTGAATCTGCTGTCTCTTTTTCTCTTCGTTACTATCCTGACTCATTATGCTTTTCCTCTCTGTCTTCTCTACTGCGCTTTTCGTTTGCGCTTTACCGAAAGTATACAGGCAAAGCGCGATACTGTCCAATGCTTCTTTCTCTCAAAGTTGATAACAAAGCAGCATCATTTGCGCCGGGTGGGCGTGCCTTGACGTCGAAGCCATATCACCTCCGCAAAGGAGTATGCAGCTTTCCTCACTCCCTGGAAATTCGTTGTCCCCTTTTTTGAAGAGCTTCGTATAGATATATAAAGATTCTTTTTCTTCAACAGGAGTGCTGAACATGGAATGGTATAACCAACCATCAAGATGGGAAGTGCGAGGCAGTTCCATCACCATTCAAACCGAGCCGAACACAGACTACTGGCGACAGACCAGTTATGGCTTTACCTATGATAGCGGCCATTTCTACTACCAGACGCAGCAGGGGAACTTTCAGGCTGAGGTCCAATTCAGCGGAGCCTACCAGCACCTGTACGATCAGGCCGGGCTTATGGTACGCGTCGATGCAGAAAACTGGATCAAATGTGGCATAGAATATCTTGATGGCGTTCAGCATATCAGCGCTGTCGTCACGCGGGTCTACTCCGATTGGTCCATTGGCGTCGCGCTTCCTGACAATCCCCCTTCTCTCTGGCTCCGTCTCAAGCGAGAGGGCGATGCGGTAGAAGTGCAATACGCGCTCGATGGGCAGACGTATCGGCTGCTCCGCTTAGCCTATTTCCCGCCAGTTGACGAAGTGCAGGTCGGACTGATGTGCGCTGCACCTCAAGGACCGGGCTTCCCTGTTACCTTTACCGATTTTCGGGTTGGTTCGATACCGACACTCACGGAGGAATAGCACGCCTCTACTGCACCATAGGAGTATAGCACAACTCTGGTAGTAAGAAGCGGCCCCTGTATAGAGAGACAGTTTCTGGTACTCCATGTTACCTTTTACAATACTATTCGATCTATATAATAGGGAGCCACTTTCTCTACCGGAGAAGGCCCACTCTCTTTCATTGGATGGAGAGATATAAGCGTTTGTCCCACTCAAACGAAGGAAGGAACCAGCATGAAACGACTCCGTACATTGCTCATTATGATCCCTGTCGCTGCCCTGCTTGCAGGTCTGCTTGTTTTACAGCCCACTCAGCAGGCAAGTGCACACACACAGACAGTGCAGAAGGTAGCTGCCGCAGCAGAGGAGCCAGTCAACGAGGGCGATGTCCTCAACTGGGCGAGTGTACGTACCGGCCCCGCAACAACCTACTCAATTGTGACGACGTATCCACCACGCAAGCACGTCCTCATTTATGAAGAGGTAGTGGGAGAAAATGTCTGGGGCACAACCCCTATCTGGTATCGCGTTTCACCACACGATCAACCACCCCTGTTCATTTATGGTGGCCTTGTAGCTGTCGTGAAATAAATTGATATGCAAGGTCATGGTAGCGGTGCCAGAAAACATCGCTACCAGCCCGCTCAGGACACTATCAGACACGCTCAGGTACCGGAAAGAAGATCACATCTGGTTCGTCTTCCAGATGCCTTTATATCGTTTTCGCTCCTTCTGCTCCGAATACCCTGGCATCCTTTTTCGTCCGGGCTGTAGAAGCACACCTTTGAGCCCGCCCACCTCTCTCCCCCGGTCAGTACTCCCCTCTGGTAGAGATACAAAAGTTAGCATATACTATGTTTGGTTCTCAAAACAACAGGATTTTCTAGCAGAAAAAAGAGAGGCTCCTTTCATGCCAGTAGCGCTACTGATTATCGCCATTATTCTCGTCATCCTTCTTCTTGCCCTTCTTCTCTCCTGTTTCTACTTTTATCATACTGCCATTTCACGTCGCGAAAAAACCTTTCTGGCAGAAGACCCGAGCTTACAGGAAGTGAACCGCACATCCGCCGACGAGACACCCTGGATCGAGCAACAGTCATTCGAGATAATCGATATTCGCTCCTATGACGGACTGCGACTTCGCGGCTCTTTTCTCCGGGCTCCCGAGCCCACAACAAAGACAGTGATCCTTGCGCATGGCTATGGCGGCGAGGCAAAAAAGGATATGGGCGGTTTTGCACACCTGTATTACGAGACCCTCGGCTTCAACGTCCTCCTGCCCGACGCCCGGGGTCATGGCCAGAGCGAGGGCAACTATATCGGGTTTGGTTGGCATGAGCGCAAAGATTATGTTCAGTGGATTCAAACACTCATCCAGCGTCTCGGCGAAAACATAGAGATCGTCCTGCATGGCGTCTCAATGGGCGGCGCAACGGTGCTGATGACCAGTGGCGAAAACCTGCCGCCCCAGGTTAAGTGCATCATTTCTGACTGCGCCTATACATCTGTCGTCGACATTTTAAGCTACCAGGCGAAGCGCATGTATCATCTGCCACCATTCCCGTTCGTCCCGGTGACCAGCCTGATCTGTCGGCTGCTCGCTGGCTACTCGTTTGAGGAGGCATCGGCGCTCAAGCAGGTTGCAAAGACCAAAATCCCGATTCTCTTTATTCATGGAGATACAGATACATTCGTGCCCACGGCAATGGTCTATCCGCTCTATGAGCAGTGCAAGAGCAGTCCTAAAGAGCTGTATCTTGTGCCCGGAGCCGAGCACGCAATGGCCTATACTGTCGACCCTGTCACCTATACCAGCAGAATTTCACAATTTATTGATCACTGCCTGCAACCGGCTCAGCCAATCCCTACCATCTGATTTCGATCCCTCCACAGGTCGCTGACATGATTTTCAGCGGCCTGTTTTTTTTCTGCCCACTTGACGGCCTTTTCTCCCATACGTTATACTGAAACCATATTTCCACATATTGAATTTCATTCCATATATTGGAATAGAAAGGACAAGACAGGACAGTGACAGCAAACACACAGCGGCTTTCGCGCCCGCTGCAATTTCTGATTGGTGGCTCATTTCTCAACAAACTGGGGGAATTCGTCATCCCCTTTCTCACTATTTATTTGACCTCGGCCCGGGGTCTCTCAGCCGGTCAGGCCTCGTTCATTGTTTCGCTCTATGGGCTTGGCCTGTTACTTGCCAGCCTGGTCGGGGGTTTTCTCACCGACCTGATCGGGAGACGCTCAACCATGACGCTCAGCATGATACTCTCATCGATAACAATGGTCATACTTGGGAGCGTGCGTCATCTCGTCCTGATTACAGGTCTGGTTTTTCTGCTCAGTCTCTTTACCGGAATGCTTCGTCCCGCCGCCTCAGCAGCAATCGCAGACCTCACCAGAACGCCTGCTGAACGCATGAGAGTCTATAGCCTGCGCTACTGGGCGAATAACGTCGGGGCCTCCGTTGGGCCGTTGCTCGCAGGCTTCCTTGCCCATTTCTCATATTTCATCATGTTTCTTGGTGATGCCTTCAGCTCATTCATCTTCGGTGCGCTGATCTGGTTTGGTGTTCCCGAAACACGACCCCGAGGAAGTCGAAAAAAGCAGGCTGACAACGGGAAACGCGGTCTGCTTGCCACCCTCGCGAATCCGCTCTTGCTGTGCTACGCTACATTGATCCTGCTCAATGGAACCATCTACCGCCAGTACTCGGTAGCCCTGCCGCTGGATATGGAAGCGCATGGTCTGGGAGAACAGTATTACGGAATGGTGCTGGCCGTCAATGGAGTGGTCATCGTACTCGCCAGTATTCCAGTCAACCGTTTCTTTGAACGCTTTTCCGCAAATTCGACTCTGGCTCTGGCAGCCGTTCTGCTCGGGTGTGGCTTTGGCATGATCGCGCTGCTACAGAGCTTTCCCTGGTATCTTGTCTCAGTAGTCGTCTGGACACTTGGTGAGCTGCTCAGTACACCCGTTGAAAATGCCGTAATCGCCGACATTGCTCCCGCTCACCTGAATGGATCCTATCAGGGTGTTCATAGCGCGGCTCGCAGCTTCGCCACCTTTACCGCTCCCCTGATCGGTGGCCTGGTATTCGAGCACCTGGGCCCTGCCTATCTCTGGATCGGCTGTCTGGGGATGGGATTGCTTGTCGCCTGCTGCTACCTGTTCTTGCGGGCACTCCGAGCCAGACAACAGTCTCACTCTCTGCTCGAAGCGCATGCAGGCGACTGATCCACTCCGGGTAGAAACGCTTTTCTGCTCTGGTACTATGTTCATAGAGGCATGCAACCACTCAGGGGCCGAGACAAGCTCAGCCCCTTTTTCTTGCCTCACCCTACCTGGTGTACCATTCTTCCTTCTCATTCTGGCAGAAAGGAGTACTCACCTTGAACAGGATATGAAGAACAGCTACTATAGAAGAATTACGTCCCTTATAGTATTAGCATTCCTCTGTGGCCTATGTATTATCGGGCTGATGACTCCCGCACTGCCAGTCACAAAAGAGGCTCATTCACAATCTACGGGCACACAAAAGCCTCTCGCGCCTACCGAGTTAACAATGGTTATGAAGCAGCGCGCACAGCGGAAATTGCAGATGCTGGAAAGCAGTATTCAGCTTCTGGGACAACGCGCCACCAGAGCCCGACAGCAGCTACAGCAAACCCGTGCTCAGTACGCCACCCTGACCACAAAGCAGGCTTACCTGCACTTTTTCATTCAGACCGGCACCTATCTGACCGGGCTACAAAAGGAGCTCGCGCAGCAAAACCCCGCACAGATGCTCGCTCTGTATCTGCATTATGTCCAGCAATGGGGCGATGCGCATCGCTATCATGACGCCTTCGATGGCAAGGACTACTATCTCAATTCCAGCTATCTCACGATGGATGGCAACAATGGGACACTCTATGGAGCAGGAGCCCTCTTACGCGAGATGGTTCAGCAGCACGCTCCAGACGCCTTGCAGCATATCCAGGATACCTATTTTCTCCATTCCATGCTAGAAGCCAATGTCGAGGATATGACACCTTTCAATCGACCCCATGCGGTTGATAGCCAGCTTCTTTCCTATTTCAAGCTTGAGAAGGAACACGTTTTAGTGCTCTCGCTAACCGAGCAGGCAGTCCGGATCTATCGTCATGGCACGCTGGAACGTAGCTTTCTGGTGACAACCGGGCGGCATCATCGCCCCACACCGCCGGGCCTGTTCCGCCTGGGCCAGCACCAGAAGAATATTGTGCTTCATTCCTATGATGCGCCCTCTTCGCCCGATTACTACTCGCCCACCACGGTGCAACACGCTATCCAGTTCTGGGAGAACGGCTATCTACTTCATAGCTCACCCTGGCGCAAGGATTATGGCCCGTTCACCCAGTTTCCTCATCGCGATTCTGGTGGCAATCCTGAGGGGAACAACGGGAGTCATGGCTGCATCAATGTGCCCCCGGCGACGCTGGCACAGCTTGAACCATCACTGACCGAACAGACCCGGCTCCTCATCTTCTAAGTCGGAGAAGCGAGTTTCGCGCCACTCGCTTCTCTGCCGTTTCTTCTATCAGCGCGTCCATATCTACTATAGCGGAATCCTGCTTAGAACCCTTCGTCGTCAGAGTCAAACCCGCTACTCCCAAAACTCTCATCCTCCGCATCGATATCCTCGTACACGCTGCCTCCGACCAGATCTTCCTGATTCTCAGCCTCATGCTGTGCCTGCTGACTGCCAAGTGCATAGCCAACCAACCCGCCCGCTACAGCGCCAATACCACCGGCAACCAGCGGATTCATTCCCCCCTGCTGTGGAGCCTCGTCATATACTGGTTGTCTGTAATAGTCATAATTCGGCGCCTCTGGCTGGTGCATCGGGGTAAATCCAGTGGCTTCATGCGGCTGCGCCTCGTTCTGACGCCGTTTCAGGAACAGGAACAACGCAATACCACCAATGACCAGCACTCCCAGAATCAATACAGGGACCAGCCAACCGCCACCGCTCTGTTGTGGAAGCTTCTCAAGCGCCGCCAGAACAGCTTCAGTATAGTTCCCCTTGCGCTCGTATGTATTTTCAAGCGCGTCTACTGCTTCTTTTACCTGATTTCCTGAAAGCTTCACATCCTTTCCGTAGGCAAGGGCAATATCTTTTGTTCCGGTATTCAGCGCAAGCACAATCTGATTTTTGGCGGTGATCTCCTTTTCAGCCGCCCGTACAAAGCTATCTGATGAACCACGAAAGCTCTTCATCGTGTAAATCTTGATCGGGTACTCAAGCTTCTTCGCGGCCTCCTCAACCCGCCCGATATTTAAGACCCCGGCTCGATCGAAGATCTTCACCTCCGCGGCCCGGGCAACTGAGGCTGTCCATACAAATAGGCTCAATGCGCCCAACAACGCAAGTAACAGGCCAGACAAGCGGCGTCTGAGCGATGGTTCCTCCGCTATCCTCATAGACCTTTCTCCATTCTAGGCAACTTTAATACCAGATGCAGGTATGTCAGAAAGCCATCTCTCGACTGTGCAGGAGCTTCCTGACTGGAATGCATTATAAACCCTTAGTATGAGAAGAGTCTGAGAGAATCGATGCACGCAGAAATACCGCTTGCTTGCATTATGTTCCCTCGCTTGACTACAATGGAAACATCCAGGGATTGTGCCCGCTTCACTACTGCTTTCATACTCAGGAAGGACAGCATGATACGACCAACACCGGCCCACATTGCATGGGCAGATAGCGAAATCGGTGTGATCATCCATTATGATTTGACCGTTTTTGAACCCTCATATGATTTCCGCAAACAACGGGGCTATCACCCTGATCCCGCTATTTTCCAGCCATCACATCTCGACACAGACCAGTGGCTTGAGACCGCAAAGGCAGCCGGGGCAGGCTATGCGATTCTTGTCGCCAAACATTGCACCGGCTTCTCGCTCTGGCCAACTCAAGCACATGACTACAGTGTGAGGTCGTCACCGTGGAAAAACGGGCAGGGCGATCTTGTCGCGGACTTTATTCGCTCCTGCAAAAAGTACGATATCAAGCCGGGCCTCTACTATAGTGTCTCCTGTAACGCCTATTGTGGAGTTGATAACCCGGGTACGGTGCTCTCTGGCACCCCCGAGGACCAGCAGCGCTATAACGAGATGGTGCTACAGCAAGTGACCGAATTATGGTCCAACTATGGGCCGCTCTTTGAAATCTGGTTCGATGGCGGAGTTCTTCCGCCACATCTGGGAGGACCGGACATCGTGCCAGTTCTCCAGAAGCTACAACCACAGGCCGTTGTCTTTCAAGGTCCACCAGAAGCGGCTTCGCTCATCCGTTGGGCCGGGAATGAGTCGGGAGAGGTGAATTACCCATGCTGGAGCACGATACACCCTCCCTCTGTCGATGCATCCTCTGTTGAGAATACCAGCGCGTCGGGCAGCCCTTCCGGCAACCTGTGGAGCCCCGCCGAAGCCGATATGCCCAACCGAGACGGAGAGCGCGCCTTTCAGGGTGGCTGGTTCTGGAAAGAGGGCGAAGATCACCTTGTCCTCTCGCCAGAGCACCTGCTACAGTGCTATTACCGAACTGTAGGCCACAACGCGAATCTTCTGCTCGGCATGGCCATAGATCGTACGGGGCGCGTCCCTGAGGCCGATGTTCGCCAGTTCAGGGCGTTCGGGCAACTGGTACAACGCCACTTCGGTTCACCGCTCGCGACAACCCGGGGCGAAGGCGACTGCATCACGCTGGATCTGGGCGGCGCTCACCTGGTTGACCGGGTCACGCTGATGGAAGAGATCCGCGAAGGGGAACGCGTCCGCTCCTATGAACTGGAGGGCTGGAACGGAGATCAATGGCTCTCGCTTGTCACGGGAAGCGCCATCGGGCACAAGAAGATTGATCGCTTCTCCCCACTCACCCTCTCAAAGCTTCGCGTCCGTTGCCTTGAATTCAGCGCCACGCCAATGTTACGTGCTTTCTCTGCCTATGAGGCTCTTAACTGATGAATCCGGTAGAATAGCAGAATAGTTCTTTTTCTTCTGTTCTTCACCTTAACCTTTCGTGCCTGTCATGCCTAACCGCCGCTTGAACCAAATAACCATATCTGCTATAGTCAATTCTAGAGAACCATTGAGAGATACAAAGAGATTGCTTTGAGAAGATATCATGCCAAAAATTGTGAGCGATGCGCTCTTCTGGAATGCTGAACAGCAAACGTATATCTTTCGGACCGCCAATCAAGCCCATTTGATTCCCATTGCTGATACACATTGGACCCGGCTGCTTGCTCCTCTGAAGACCTTCAGCTTTCATGGGCAATATGGTCATTTAACGGTGAGAAGAGAAGTACGCTCGACACGAGAAGATTACTGGTACGCCTATCGAAGCCAGAAAAAACGCACCTTTAAGCGCTACGTCGGGCGCTCCGCTGAGCTCTCGGTTGCCCAACTGGAAAATATTGCCCGTGCCCTCTCGATTGATATTCAGAACGCTTCGGCGCTCTCCAACCCGGCCAGAAGCCTGATCCAGTACCAGCCGACGCCGCTTCCCACCGACAGCACACAAGAACATATACCGCTCCTCGAAGCAAAACTGCACTTCCCTCGTCTGGCTCTTGCGCTTGTCTCTCGCCCGCGCCTGCTTGCCTTGCTGGATCAGGGACGCACCAGCCCACTTACACTGTTAAGCGCTCCGGCAGGCACAGGCAAAACAACGCTTGTACGCCAGTGGATTGAGGATCGCCATATTCCCAATATTGCCTGGATTTCGCTTGATGCAGGGGATAATGACCCTGCACGTTTCTGGCGCTACCTGATTACCGCCTGCCAGAGCTTTCAGCCCGATCTCGGACATGAGGCCCTCTCTCAGCTCATGCTCTATCCGCCACTGAAGCCCTTCACCACCCTGGAAGCTGCACTCACGACCTTCCTCAATGAGCTTGTCGCACTGCCGGTCAACTGTATTCTCGTTCTGGAAGATTATCACCTGCTCAATGAGCCACGTATCCATGAGACTGTCACCTTCTTCCTCGAACATCTGCCGCCCTCTTTGCATGTATTGCTTCTTTCTCGCACGGAACCCCCGCTGCCTCTTGCCCGCCTGCGCGCAAAAGGAGAACTCTTCGAGATCACAGCAAACGATCTGCGTTTCTCGACCGAGGAGGCACAGAGCTTTCTGCAACAGATCACCCCTCATCCACTTGCGCTGGAAGAGGTGCAACAGCTCAATATACGGCTGGAAGGATGGGCCACCGGATTACGCCTTTTCGCGCTCGCCCTTCAGCGCTGCACAACTCGGGAGGAGATCTCCCGCTGCCTGGCAACCTTCACAGGGAATCACCGACCATTGCAGGACTATTTCGTCAGTGAGGTGCTGGAAGCGCTCCCTGAGCCATTGCAGGTATTTTTGCTCAGTACCAGCATACTTGAGCAAGCTACCAGTTCCCTCTGTGACGCTGTCACCGATCGCACCGACAGCGCTCAGATCCTGGACCAGTTCACGCGCTATGGCCTCTTTCTTGAACGCCTCGACGAACAATGGTACCGCTTTCATGCTCTATTCGCGGAAACCATGCGGACCGAGGCTCAAAAGCGCCTGGGAAGCGAGACAATGCGCTCTCTGTTGATAAAAGCCGGAGACTGGTATGAACGACATGGGCTCTATGAAGAAGCGATCACGCTGGCATTGCGCATCGGACAGATGGAACGTGCTGCCCGGTTAATTACCCAAAAATTGGAAGCAAGACAATTTCAAGAAACAAATGAGTTTCACACCCTGCTCCACTGGCTTGAGCAGCTTCCTGAGACTCTCGTCCGGTCACAACCCCTCCTGAGCTTTGGTCACGCACTTGCTTTGTTCTTTACCGCAACACCCCATCCGCTTTCGCCGACCAGCGCGGCCCACATTGAGGCGCTGCTACAGGTGGCAGAACGGGGATGGAGCCAGAATACAGCCGCGCTTGGCAAGGTCTTCGCCTGCCGTGCTCTGCTCATTCATCGTCAGGGCCGAAGCAGAGAGGCAGCCGCTTATGCCCGACAGGCGCTCCTCTGGCTGTCTCCGGAAGATCTGCTGTGGCGAAGCAGCAGCATGGGCATTGCAGGACTGGGCGAGACACTCGAAGGGCAATATAACCGGGCTCGTCTAACACTTCAAGCTGCCTACGAATTGAGCGTCTCTACTGGCAATCATATATACACTCGGGCAGCCGCGGGACGTCTGGCAGCGCTCTGCTTTGAACAGGGAGAACTGCATCAGGCCGCGACCATCCTGCGCCGTATGCTTGCTGAAGCGCAGGAACAACAGGATATCGACGATATCGCGCACGCACAGCTCGGGTTGGCTCGCATCTATTATGAGTGGAATCGACTTGAGAAGGCACAGGAAGCCGTTCGGGAGGTACTTCGTCTGACACCGCTGCCTGCGATCCACCGGATACAAGCAACACTGCTTCAGGCACGCCTCACCTTCGCCTGTGGGCAGGCTGAAGCCGCGCTACAACAGCTCTCATCTCTTTCAGATGATGTCGTCGGTTCCGTCTCCCTGCTGCGTCTGATCGAGGCTGAAAAGGCATTCTACTATGTGCAATTACACAATGGGACAGCCGCACGGCAAGTGCTTCAGGGATATCTCTGGCAGGGGAACGAGCTCCCCTTGCTTTCTCATGAGCGCCGAGAACTCTTGCTTGCCCGCCTTTTGATAGCGGAAGACAATGCTCAAGAAGCCCTACCACTGCTGAAGCGGCTCCTGGACCCCGCGCAACGTGCCGGGCGCATTCGGCATACTTTCGAGATCCAGGTGCTGCTTGCCCTCGCCTATGCCGCCTGTCGACAGACGTATGAGGCACGCCGCCAGCTTCTCACACTGCTCTCGCTCACCAGCGCGGAGGGCTATCAGCGTCTCTTTCTCGATGAAGGAGAGCCGCTGCTTGCGCTCTTGCGGGCCTGCATGACGGTTATTCGTGCACGACCGTTGCTCGGCTCTGTGCTCGCTATTCTGCATGGCGCTACAGGCGAGCAGACACTGACCCGGGCCCCGCTGGAGCCCCTCTCGGCACAAGAATTACGCGTCCTTCGCCTGCTTGCCAGCGGCTACTCAAACCCGGAGATTGCCCGAGCGCTTGTTGTCTCAGTGAACACGATCCGCTCGCAGGTACAGAGCATTTATCGCAAGCTGGATGTTCACAATCGGGTGGCCGCTGGAGAGGTTGCCCGCCAGCTTCGGCTGTTTGTCGGAATTCATGCACCACATCATCCAGATAGATGATGTGCACCCGCCCTGCCAGCACCTATACTGCCCATAGAGAAAAACAACATACCCGAAAAGGAGTACATCATCTTATGACAAACTGGCAGGGCTTTCACCATGTCGCGCTCTACACACCCGATCTGGACGCAACCATAGCCTTTTATGGCGACATTCTTGGTATGCAGGTTGGCGAAATCAGTGTTCACCCGGCGAATCAGAGCCGCCACTGCTTTATCACCCCGGGCGGTCCCGGGCTCGGGCTGCACTTCTTTGAATTTCCCGGCATCTCACTGCCTTCGTTTGAGCACATTCCAACGCTACAAGACGCTACCCGCGTTGAAGGCTTTTTGAACCACATCGCTTTCGGGCTCCCTGATGAAGCTACCGGGCTTGCGCTACGCGAACGGCTTCTCAAGCTCGATCGTGAGGTGTCAGAGATCAGCCACATAGCCAATCTTCATAACTTCGTCTTTCTTGATAACAATGGCCTGCTGCTTGAAGCAATCTGGACTGCTGCATAAAAAAGGGAACCATCATCAATCGTGCCGATGGTGGTTCCCCTTCTTCTGGCTACTTGCTTCCAACAGGCTCCGAAACGGGCTTGCGCAATGGCTCAAACTTCAGACAGATAGGCACCTGCTCTTCTATGACCACATGGGCCTCGACCTGAAACGTTTCCCGCAACACCTCGGGCGTAATCACATCTACGGGAGAGCCACTGGCGATAATCGAGCCTTCTTTCATCGCAATAATCGCGTCGCAGAAGCGGGCCGCATGATTGATATCGTGCAACACCATCAGAATAGTGCGCTTTTCCTCACGGTTGAGCTTCTGAATCGTGTAGAGGACGTCCAGTTGATGCGCGATATCCAGGTAGGTCGTCGGCTCATCCAGCAAGAGGATATCCGTCTCCTGAGCCAGTGCCAGCGCCAGCCAGACCTTCTGACGCTGCCCACCCGACAGGCTCCCGATCTCCCGTTCGCGAAATGGCAGCACTCCGGCGGTCTCCATTGCCCACTCGATCACCTGACGATCACGTGTCGTTTGGCGCTGGAAACGCCCCCGATGCGGATGCCTACCATAGGCAACCAGCTCTTCAATCGTCAATTCTAATGGAGCCGAGGGAGACTGCGGCAGGATCGCCAGCCGTTTGGCAATCTCTTTCGACTGCATCGTCTGCAACGCCTTCCCATCCAGGTAGACCAGCCCCTGAGACTGCTTCAGAATGCGTCCCATCGTCTTCAACAGGGTCGATTTCCCGCAGCCATTAGGGCCAATAATGCCGGTAATGGAACCGGGTTCTACGTTGAGGTTGAGATGACTGAAGACTGTATATTTTTCGTACGCTACTTCCAGATCCTCGACCGCAAGCATGACTTTCTCTCTCCTTATTTATAGGTACGATAGAGCAGATAGAGAAAATAGGGAACACCAATCAACGAAATCAACATGCCAACCGGAATCTCTGTCGGTTGCAAGATAGTTCGTGCCAGAAAATCCGAGATCATCACTAATGCCGTGCCCACCAGCGCCGCAGCCGGCACCAGCCGTTGAAAGGACATGCCAACCAGCCGCCGTGCAATATGGGGAGCGACCAGGCCCACAAAACCAATGCCTCCCGAAGCTGCCACACACAGGCTTACCAGCGCGATGCTACCCAGTAAAAAGCCCATGCGCAGCCTGTCCGGCAGCACCCCCAGACTCTTGATGCTGTTCTCATCGAGATGGAAGATGTTCAACATATGCGCACTGATAAACAACACAGGTAAAATCAGCAGCAGACCACACAGCATCACAAGAATATAGTCGAAGTTCGCGTTCCAGATACTCCCGGCTGTCCAGGTCACTACCATCTCGAAGTCTTGCGTGTTCATCTTCAAGGTGAGATAGACAGAAATCGCGCTCAAGCCGCTGCCAACCGCGATCCCGGAGAGAATCAACCGCTCAACGGGAAGCGTCCCGTTTTTGTAGGAGAATAGATAGATCAGCACCGCCGCCAGAATGCCGCCAAGCAGGCCAAAAAATGGCATGGCGAACTGTTCAAACATGCCCAGATTCGACAGATTCCCCCGCAGAAAGAAGATGAAAAGCGCAATTGCTGTACTTGCCCCGGCATTGATACCGAGAATTCCAGGGTCTGCCAGATCGTTTCGCGTCACTCCCTGAATGATCGCTCCCGCCACTGCCAGCCCGGTTCCCACCAGCGCCGCCATAATAATGCGCGGGAGCCGAAATTCTGTCAGCACCAGCACCTTATCAGCGTTGTCATTCATTCCAAGCATCGTCTGGATCAGGTCCCATGGGCTGATATCATAGACGCCATTCGTCAGGCTGATGTAGATAGTCAGCAGGATGAGCAGCGCGAACCCGAGCATCACAAGCGGGAATGCATATCGTGCCTTAGACATGCCGCTTGCCTCCTCTCGTGTAGACCAGATACAGGAAGAACGGCACCCCGAACAGCGAGGTCAGCACACCAATCGGTGTCTCAAACGGGAAGTTTACCAGCCGGGCCAGGATATCGCAGAAGGCCAGGAAAACGCCCCCAAAGATCGCCGAACAGGGCACGATATGGCGGTAGTCGACGCCGATGAGATAGCGCACAATATGCGGAATAATCAGCCCGATAAAGCTTATTTTGCCCGCCAGCGCCACCGATAACCCGGTCAGCACGATCACGCTCAACATTGCCAACCCTTTCACCACAATCGTCTTCTGTCCCAGGCTGATCGATACCTCTTCCCCCAGAGCCAGAATCGTGACCGAGCCGGCCACCGAGAACGCCAGCACAACCCCGAGCACAAAGAAGGGAAGCGTGGGCCCCAGAAATTCCAGGCTGGTCTGATCCAGACGGGCATTAAACCAGAAACTGATATCCTGTGACGCCTGAAAGTAGGTAGCTATAATTGAGGAGAGACTACTGAAAAAGGTACCGATAATCAAACCAATGATACCCAGCCGAGCCGGTGAAAAACCATTGGGGATCAGGCTGGCCATACCAAACACAATCGCCGTTCCAAGCGCCGAACCAATCAGCGAGAACAGGATCAGCCCCCAACTGGAAAGCCCCGAGAAGAAAATATAGCCAATCGTCACCAGCAACGCCGAACCATCCAGCACCCCGGTGATTGAGGGAGAGGCCAGATAGTTTCTGGTCACTCCCTGCATCAATGCGCCCGAAAGCGCCAGACTGGCCCCGATAAGCAGAGCACCAAGCACACGCGGCAAACGCGACAACACGATCGTATGGCTGAGGTTTTCCTTGTCAAAGTGGAAGAGCGCCTCAAAGACCGTCTGAAGTGATATCTGCTGCACGCCAATCATCAACGAGGCAAGCATGACGGCAACGATCAGGATTGGCGAGAGCAGCAGAAGCCAGGTTAAGCGCCTCTGACGCTTTGATTGTACAGGTATCACCGAATCCATCACTTATTCACAATTTCCTTCTCAATCATGTCCAGCGCTGCCTTTTGCCCATACGCCGTATTCCCCTGAATCAGCGGATGCACCTTGTTCAGCAGCACCCTGTTATTCTTGACGGCCTTCACACCCTGCCAGATCGGGTTTTTCTGCAGGTCCTCAAGTGCCTGAGGCTTGTCCGCATTCTCGAACGGCGAAAAGCCCACAATCATGATATCGGGGTTGATCTGTGCCAGTCGCTCAAGCGGAAGTTTCTCCTGTGCCTTCACCCGCGCCATATCGGACGTCATCTTAAAGCCAAGCTCATTATAGAGAATATCGTTGATATAGAACGTCGGAGGAAAGACCGAAATACCTCCGGCCCGAATCTTCATGGTCAGCACCACCAGCTCCTTCTTGTCGGACCGCTGAAGCGCCGCTTTGGCGTCCGCAACCTGCGTATCATACGCGGCGAGGATCTGCTTGACCTGCGCCTGCTTGTTAAAAATATCGCCAAGGAGCGTGAAGTTCTCGCGCCATTTTGCCTGTTTCGAGAACTGAACAGTTGGTGCGATCTTTTGCAGCTTCTTGATCGTCTCGGGGGTCGTTCGCTCGTGCGCAACGATCAGATCAGGCTTCAGGCTAATCACGGTTTCGTAGTTCGTCTCGGTTCGGTTGCCGACGCTCTTCATATTCTTGAGATGATCGGCCAGATATTCCGCCGGCCCGTTCGGGTATGTTGGACCACCAACCGGCTCAATGCCAAGCAGCACCATATCTTCTAGCGTGGAATAGCCCACAGCGACGGTTCGATCAATTTTTGCAGGTATCTGAATCTCTTTTCCGAGATAGGTTACTGTCCGTTTTTGCTCCTCTTTGGGGGTAGGTTGCGCTGCTGTCGAGCCACCACATGCGGAGAACAGTACGCCCAGACAACAAATCAAGAGGAGCCACGTCTTTTTCTGTATCATTGACCCTTTCATCTCCCTACCGGAAACACATCCCGGTTACAGTGTGAAAATAGAACATCAGCTATAGCAGACAGGCGCTCGAAAAGATGACTGTTATAAAGTGACAGAGCTATGCCACAGAACTGCCTGCATGCACAATATCAGAGTAGCGAGGTAAGATATTAGCACGCCCTAATATCTTACTGATTTAGTAGGATATTAGCATGAGCCGTTTCAGAAAGTCAAGAGGAAAAGGAGCGAAAACGACGCCCTCCAGTGAGAAGACGACGGGCAAAAGAGAACAAACGCTTCACAGGCCGGAGAAGCAGCAACGTGCCAACATGGATCACCAGCCTATGCACTTTAGAGCAATCCCTCTGTGCTTCACAGTCCACAACTTCGCTCCAGAATCGAGCAGGTACATCATTTCTTGAACAGGAGACCGAGGGTAGCCGGAAGGAACACAGTCTGCCTTTCAGTGTACAGCGGCTCCACAAAAAGTGAAGAATTCAGCGTAAAGGAAGCAGCAGGGCGAAATTGTTCAGTATAGATGGTCAAAAGGGTAGTAATGCCGCTTGACATGGGACGCGAGCAATCTCTATCATCATCTGCCGAAAGCAGACATGCGGTTCATTGAACCTGTACAAATTTTGGCGTTACTGACCAATTTTGTATTGTACAATCCCCTCCCTTCATGGGCATGCTACTTGACTTTTTCAGAAGCGCCCGCTACTATTACAATGCAAAGAAGTTTCATTATTCATTACAGGGGTTGGGTATCGTGCGAGAAGCAGAAAACGACTCACAGGCAAAGACGCTCTCCTCGCGCTTGCTGCTCGAATTCCGTGAGCGCATTCTTTCAGGAGAGCTGGCAGAAGGCACACGCTTACCACCAGAGCTTGAAATTGCTCGCACACATGGTGTCAGCCGGGGAACCGTGCGTCAGGTACTCGGAACACTGGTCAACGAGGGACTCCTTGAACGCATTCGTGGGAGCGGAACTTTTGTACGTCATGCCGCGCCGCCCTCTACGATACAGGAATCAAAGAGCCAGCCATATCATCATCTGCATAAAAGCGTCGGGCTGATTCTCAGTCAGGCAAGTGATGAGCTGAATATGGGTATTCTGGTTGGCGTTGAACAAGCTATCAAGCCGCGTGGCTATCAGCTCAGCTTTGCATATGCCGAGGATAACCCGGCACACCTCGCGATGGAGATTGAGCGCCTCCAGACCACCACAGACGGCCTGGTCATCTTTCCCGTCGGCGGAGCGCACCACAACCGCCCAATCCTGCAACAGCTTCGCGAAAAAGGGGTGCCTTTTGTCCTGGTTGACCGCTATGTTTCCGGCGTGGACTGTGACTACGTGACCTCCGATAACCTCGGTGGAGGCTACCGGGCAACCGAGCATCTGCTGATCCTCGGCTATAGCCGTATCGCCTTTGTGACCGAGGAGGGACTTGATGTCGCCTCCGTACAGGAACGCTGGCTCGGATATCGCAAGGCCCTGCAAGAGTATCAACAGCCATTTGATGAGTCGCTGACCTATGTTCCACCACCTGAGAGACACCATTTCTATGATTCGCTGGTGACCGGTCCCAACCGTCCTGACGCTATTTTCGCCGTCAATGACAGCATCGCTCTGGAAATAATGCGTACGGCCCAACGCCACGGACTGCGCGTCCCTGAAGATGTGGCTGTGGTCGGTTTTGATAATCGCAGCTTTGCCGCTCTGCTCAGCACGCCCCTGACGACCGTCGCTCAACAATATGAAGAGATGGGAAACCGCGCCGGAACCCTGCTCATCAACCGCATTGAAGGGCTGGTGGCCGGAGCCCCGAAACACATCGAGCTGCCGGTGAACCTCGTTATTCGTCAGTCGTGCGGTGCTCGCCTGCGCGTCTCCCGGATCAAATCAACATAACACAACATCAGACTCCCCCCTTGTATAGAGCCCCCGTCCTGTTTCCGGGGGCTCTTATTTACCCGGTTATATAGTCCCTCAAGCCTTCAATTGTGCAGAATTTGTATTATAATTTGTATATACAATGCTGTCTGTAGAGATGGACAACCGATGCCCTCCCTTCGTGCGAGACGAAGGGAGCCAGCAGATACCCTGTACACTATTTCGGTAATACCCATCATCTCTTATCATACTCTCATTGAGAATTCGGTTTGAGAGAGCCATTAGCGCTCACTCTCTAGAAGGAATCGTGACACCTTGCCGTATCATCACAAAAGAACAAAAGAGTGGCTCAAGGGAACGCTCGCAGCAATTGAGCAGGCGATCTACCAACCACTGACCAATCTTGAGGTTGAGGCCTGGGTGACTCCCGAACCCGTCCCGTTTGCCGAGCGCCAGAGCGGAACCTATCAGAAAGTGCAGATCGGGCAGAGCTGGGGCAAGCTCTGGGATTGCGCCTGGTTCCACTTCACCGGGACTATTCCTGAAACTGCCGCCGGACAGGCCGTGTCGCTCCTGATCGACCTGAGCGGCGAAGCCTACATCGCAGATGCGGAGGGCTGCCCCGTGCTTGGCCTGACTACTGTCTCCTCTGATTTTGATTTTCGCCTGGGGCGACCCGGCAAGCGCGTGGTCCCGATCACAAAGCAGGCACAGGGCGGCGAAACCATTGATCTCTGGGCAGATGCTGGCTGTAACGATCTCTTTGGCAAATATCAGGATAGCGGCACGCTCAAAGAGGCCTCGATTGCACTCTTCAACGAAGAGATGCACCACCTCTACTATGATTTCGAGGTCCTTCATGAGCTGATGGAGCAGCTTCCACCCGAGAAAGCCCGCTATCAACGCATCCTGGCGGCATTGCAGAAAGCTGCCAATCTGCTGACCAACTACACCACCGAAGAGGCCAGAGAGGCCCGCGCAATCCTGGCTGTCGAACTGGCAAAGAAGGGCGGCGACCCCTCGCTGAAAATCAGCGCTATCGGACACGCCCATATCGACCTTGCATGGCTCTGGCCGATCCGTGAAACCATCCGCAAAGGTGCCCGCAGTTTCTCCACTGTGCTTGCGTTGATGGAGCGCTACCCCGACTACGTCTTCGGTGCCAGTCAGCCGCAGCTCTATCAATGGATGAAAGAGTATTACCCGGCGCTCTATGAGAAAATCAAGGCCAAAGTAGCTGAGGGCCGCTGGGAAACCCAGGGAGCCATGTGGATTGAGCCCGACACCAATATCTCTGGCGGCGAGGCTCTGGTCCGGCAGGTTATCTATGGCAAGCGCTTCTTCCGCGACGAATTCGGCACAAATCCGCGTATGCTCTGGCTTCCCGACGTCTTCGGCTACAATGCGGCTCTTCCTCAGATCCTGAAAAAGGCCGGAGTGGACTATTTCCTGACAATCAAGCTTTCCTGGAATGAGTTCAACGTCTTCCCGCACCATACCTTCTTCTGGCAGGGTATCGACGGCTCACGCGTGCTGGTTCACATGCCGCCCGAGGGCACCTACAATAGCTCGGCGGCTCCCCGCGCCCTGATCGCTGCCGAGCACACCTTCGCGGATAAAACGGTCTCTGATGAATGCGTTGTGCTGTACGGGATCGGCGATGGCGGCGGTGGCCCCGGCGTTGAGCACCTTGAACGCCTTGCACGCGAGAAAGACCTGAACGGCCTTGCCCCGGTCACACAGGAGCCGATAGAGGCCTTCTTTGATCGTATCGCGGCACAGAGCACAGACTATAAGACCTGGGTCGGCGAACTCTATCTGGAGAAGCACCAGGGAACCTATACAACACAGGCACGCAACAAGCGCTTTAACCGTAAGGTTGAGCTGGCACTGCGTGACCTGGAATTCCTTGCGGCTCTGGCGCACCACACAGCCGGGTATCGCTATCCCTCACAGGAGCTTGATACCATCTGGCAGGAAGTGCTGCTGTACCAGTTTCACGATATCCTGCCCGGCTCATCGATCACCCGTGTGTACGAGGAATCGCTGGCTCGCTATCAGCAGATCTGGGACAAGATTCAGCAATTGAAGCAGGAGGCACAGGCCGCGTTGCTCGCGCCGCAACAAGCACTAACGGTTGTCAATACGCTCTCCTGGGAGCGCAGCGAATGGCTGAACCACCAGGGAACATGGCGACAGGTCACCGTTCCGCCGTTGAGTATGCTGACGCTCGATCCCGCGCCCGCTGACGAGTTGCCAGCACTTACCGCCTCCACAGAGACGCTGGAAAACGAGCTCCTGCGGGTTCGCTTTGCGCCCGATGGCTCGATTGCCTCCATTTTCGATAAGGAGCATCAACGCGAGGTGCTCGCTCAGGGCGAAAACGCAAACCGGCTTGCCGTCTACCACGATCTGGGTGACGCCTGGGATATCTCAATTGCCTACGATGAACGCCCACCTCAATACTTCCAGCTTGAAGAGGCCACGGCACGCGTCGAGGGCCCGCAGGCCATTGTGGAACAGCGCTATCACTTCAACAAGTCCACGCTTCAGCAGCGCATCGTCCTGACCGCAGGCAGCCGCCGCCTTGACTTTATCACCGAGGTCGATTGGCACGAGCGCCTCAAGATGCTACGTACCAGCTTCCCTGTATCGGTCCGTGCGAATGAAGCAACCTGTGACATTCAGTTCGGAACCTTACAGCGCCCAACCCATCGCAACACCAGTATTGACATGGCTCGATTCGAGATCTGCGCTCATAAATGGGTAGATCTATCGCAATGGGATTATGGCGTTGCACTGCTCAATGATTGCAAATACGGGCATAAGGTCGCCGAAAATGTGCTTGATCTCAACCTGTTGCGTAGCCCTGGGTGGCCCGATTCCGTCGCCGATGAGGCACAACACCAGTTCACCTATGCCCTCTATCCGCACGCGGGCAACCACATTACCGGCAAAGTCATGCGGGCAGGCTATGAGCTGAATGTCCCGCTTCAGATAGTGGAAGGCTCCGTGTTAGCTTCAAGCAACGCAACACCATTTGTGCAGGTTGAAGCCGAGAATATCATTGTCGAGGCAGTGAAAAAGGCTGAGGCAAGCGATGATCTGGTAATCCGCCTGTACGAGGCCGCCGGCGCAACAACCAGTACGACCCTGACCTTCAGTGAGGAGATTGCCGCTATCTGGCAAACCAACCTCCTCGAAGAGCAGGAGCAGCCGCTAGAGCCGCAGGGGCATCAGGTAACCATCACCGCGAACCCGTTCGAGATTCTTACCCTTCGTGTTCGTCTGTCCCGCTAGCAACCGAGGGATGCTTGCTCGCTTCTGAGTGAGCGTCCCTTTTTGGTTGGGAACGGGCGATATCCAGCAAGCACTCGGCAAGGCGTTCAGGAGCCGACAGAAACGGTGAATGGCTGGTCGGCAACGAATAGACCTTTTGACATGGCAGGCTGGTATACATCTTTCTCTGCATGGATGGGCCAAGCGCCTTATCTTGCAAGCATTCGATATAATAGCGCGGAAGTGCCTCACTCTCCCGTACGGAAAGCCTGGAAGCCGCTTCTTCCACCCGGGGTCGCAGAGGCTCAGGCACAAGCAACGAGATCGCTCGGGCTACATCCTCTTCGCTACAATCGGCATAAAAGACAGTGCGAGCCGCTTCCTTCCTTACCCTGACCTGCTTCCGCTCCTCATCCACTTCCAGTGAGGCTCCGAGTATCGATTCTGTATCCTTTCGCATGAGCATCGGTGGCAGCACGCCCGGAGGCAGCAAAAACGCCGAGAGATACACAAGTCCCCGAACCTTCCAGGGGTGCCGTCGAGCCAGCCGAGCAAAGTGCTCAATGTAGGCTTGAACACGAGGTTCTTCCCGCACTGCTGTCCTGAATCGGTATCACATGGCTCAGGCTACCGGAGCAGGAGCCCCTGCTGTTCTCTTACCATCACAGCAGAGGCATTTCTGTCAGATGCGTGCTCGCTCTGTCAGCAGGATATAGATAGCGCTTGCCAGCTCATCGATGATTGTGACATGCGTTGAGAAATGACGCGGATCAAGCGCATTCACCGACATTTGTTGCATACCGATAGCGCGTAAACGGCGTAACAGCAGTTCTGCCGCCAGCATGACCTGTCGATGGGGGCCCTTGCTCTCTTGCTTCAAAAGATAGAACTGCTTCAATTGAGCGTTTAAGAACGTGGCCTGTTCCTGCAAGGGATGTCCCGGAGGCAGCATCACAAGCCCTTCCTGCCCATTTGCCAGAAAACGTAAGGCACGAATGGTGCTCTGAACAAACACCTCGATTTCCTCTGCCCGGCGCGCTTCAGCTTGCTTCATCTCGTGCTCCAGCATGCGCAGGTCTTCAGCCCGATCAGCGCGCCGAACCGCCTCATCCATGCCACGCACCCAGAGAAAGGCTACCACGGCTACCAGCACGTGCAGCGCCACCGGACGGCCAGCCAGCACCGCAAGCCCATACAGATCAATGGCCTGCTGCAAATCTGCTGCCTTTGGCTGCAAGATGAGATCCGCATAAATAAGGATAATATTGATCGCACCAATAATAAAAGCAGCCCAGCGCGGAAGCAGCGAGGCCCCCACCACGACCGCAACCACCATAAAATCATAGGCAGGCAGATAGACAAGGGTGATCTGCCCACCAGGAGCCATCAGCACAACACCTAGCGTTGCCAGACACATCAAGGCAACCAGCATCGAACCGGCAATCAACACCTGACCCATCCGATTACACACAGCAACCAGAAGCAGGAAGAGGAACGCGACAACAACCAGAATCGCAGAGGGCACATCACGGGCCATTGCAGGAATAAAGAGCAACAGCGCAACCAGCGATCCAAGCAGAATCCACGAGGTCAGGCGGCTTCTGCGTGTCAATTCACGGCGCGCAATTGTATCCTGTGGCTTGTCCCAACCTGAACTTGTTAAACGCAACCACCAGTTCGTACGTCCCGGTACTTGCGAAGGGATTTTCTGTTCAGAAGTCTTCATAGCGGCATCCTTACCTTTTCCAGTTAGTATTTCTTCGCGAGCGAATGTTCGTGCTGGATATGTCGCCGTTATCTTCTTCTTGTAACCGACAGCTACTCAGCGCTCTTCTGTTCGGTACCGTTCCCGGTCTCAAGAACCCTTTTCATATTTGCCAGCATCTGCCAGTGAGCCTGTTTCCCTTGATCTCTCACCACCTGAAGCAGCAGCCTGGGCGCATCAATATCGACCTGTTCTGTAACCCGGGTACCTGATGGATGGGGAAGAAAGCGTGTGGTGTTAAAAAGATAGATACGTGGGGACTGAAACGTTTCAAAAACAAGATCTCCCTCTGCATTTTCCAGCATCTGCACACGATAGGTAAAGGTCAGCAGCAAAGGACCAAGCCGCATCCTATCGCGTACCCGATAGTGCTGAACCGGTACCTGATCCTCCGTGCAGGTCGTTTTCACATATTGAACGTTCAGGATCAGAGGATGAATAAGAGGCAAGTTTTCCATCCGGGCAAAAAAGGAACGCACCTTCTGCGGTGGGGCAGCTATGAGTATATCCTGAGAAAACGCAGTCTGTGCCATACCTGCATACGTCCTTTCAACAAAAAGATAGGCGCTGGAGCAAAATCCCTGTGCAGGGCCTTACTGTATCAGAGACACCAATAGCCAGAAATGAGTATCTCCCGCCCTGAGTATATATTGCCAATTCGACATGTACTCTGTTCTGTGATCCAATGAACAAATGCACACCCACCACATGCCAGCTCCCTGTTACATAACTCAACACATAACAGATATAGAATCGACATATAACAGATATATAACTATACTCGCATCTTCTCTTTGTTGTCAATAATTCTGCCCCTTTCCTGACCATTTCATCTCATAAAAAGCTCCTATTGACAAAAGTGCCAGATAAAAGAAAAAAGCCATCCGACTGCCTGGACGGATGGCTTCGATACACAACCTGACTTGTTGTGTTTTAGCAAATAGTACTCGTTGCTTTGTGGAACGCACTCAGTATAACAGAGATCTCGGGAAAAGCTATTAAAATTTCATTAAGATTTTTATCTGGTACCGTCGTGTCCACACATTTGCCGCCGAACGAACGGCCCTTGACAACCACTGCTATAATGCTTCAGCGAGTATTTCTAGTGCAGTATCAATGGAGCATGGAACGGAGGTTGTGGAGGCGCCCCACCTTTATGAAGCCTGACAGCGTCTCGCTTTATAAAACCAGAAGGAGCCCACACCTCTGCTTCATCTCCCCTCCAAAGCAGCGACACGGGCCAAACCCTCTCTCCTCACCATCTGGTCCCCCCTATAGCTTTTTCCGCCTCAAAAGAGTACACTAAAGGGCAGGAGCATCAATATCATGTTTGTCATCTAGAGGAGTTCTATCATGGTCAGTTTTGAGCACGATATCAAGCCATTGTTCCGTGAAGATGATAGAGATGCCATGGATTTCGTCTTTGACCTCTGGAATTATGACGATGTACGCGCAAACGCAGACAATATTCTTGAGCGCATCAAAGATGGATCTATGCCCTGTGACGAGGAGTGGCCTCAGGAGCGCATCGAGCTCCTGGAACGCTGGATACAGGAAGGCATGCCCGCATAAAAGGGAACGGACAGGGAAGCAAGGCTTCCCTGTCTGGCTGCTTACTCGTTCGGGGTGACCACAGCGCGACCACGCAACATCCCCTGATCGAGAGCTTTATAGGCTTCTTCAATCCGGCTAAAAGGATAGATATCAATCTCACTACGAATCAGGCCCGCCTCGGCGAGCGCGATCACCTCATGCGCATCCGCGATTGACGAGCCCTGGAAACAGAAGATTTCCGCCCCCTTCGGCAGGGCGTTAAACCATGGCTGCTGGAGGGTGCCACCACCCGCGCCAACCAGCGCAAACGCGCCAAGCTTTCGCACTATCGCTATTCCGGCTGCAATGGTCGCGTCAATGCCCACGAAATCAAGCACCACATCAACACCACGCCCGTTCGTGAGTTCCTGAAGCTCTTTCACGGTCGTTTCGGTGACACCGGTCAGCACATCATGCGCGCCAAGCTCACGAGCAAAATCCAGCCGGCCTTGATTGGTATCTATGGCAATCACACGAGCCGGGCTGAGCACCCGCAACAACTGAATTGCGAAGCTTCCCAGGCCTCCCGCACCAATCACCACGGCGGTCGAGCCAGGAATCAGCTTCGGCAGCACGCGCTTCACAGCATGATAGGAGGTTGCACCCGCGTCGGTCAGGGGTGCCGCAACTTTTGGATCGAGTGTCTTCAATTTAATCAGGTCGCGAGGAGCGCGTGCGATCACATATTGCGCCAGGCCACCATCACGCCCATACCCACGGCCATACGCGCTTTGCACACAGGCCTCATCCTGTCCGCGCAGGCAGTACTCACAGGTACCACAGGAATGCGGCGAGATCAGCGCAACCGGATCACCAATAAAGAACCCCTCGACGCCCTCTCCTATTTCTTCAATCCAGCCACCGACCTCGTGGCCGAGCGTGAAGGGCACGCGCCAACCAATCATTTCACCATACACTTGCGGAATCTGCATCATGCCGATATCAGAGTGACACAGACCGTTTCCGGCAACCTTCACCAGCACCTCACCCGGGCCCGGCCTCGGCACATCAATTTCGACCACCTGTGGGGGCTGCTGCCAATCAAGCATGCGATATGCAAGCATCTTGCCATCCATGTATCTCTCAACTACCTCCTTTAGTATTGTGTTTATTTCTCTCATTGTAGAACACCGATCGGAAATTTTCTACTTTTTCACAACAGACGCATTCTAAAAGAAGGAGTAAAGATCGTATGATTCCTTTTTCGCTTGAAATAAAGGGCCGGGAGTCAGCGAGCCATCCCCAGACGACGGGCAAGAGAGGCACTCACGGGGTAGACACGTTCTCGGGGGAGCAGATCTTTCGCCTTGCGCATCTGTCCCTGCTGCAACAGGGCGTAGATCTTCCGCACACGAGGAGTATAATCATCTATAGCAAGCGTCCAATTCTGGACATAGCGCTCGATAATGTGGCGGCTCAGCCCAACCTGAATACTCTTGCAGGCGAGGCTTTTCCCCTGTATCGTCCGCTCGGGGTCCCACTGGACATATACTGAAGCATGCTGGAATTGCTGTTCCCAGTCATCATACCTGTGATAGACACGCGGCTCATACGTCGTCAACACAGCCTGCGAAAGCGCTTCCTCCCACCCCTGCCGCGTGATACGAACCGCGAGGATCATTTCCTGCCCCGACTTCAGCCCCCAGTTGCTTCGTTCCATCAGCCAGAGAAACGAGGGCTTGATCCAGGTCATTCTGTGCAACGAAAATGGAGGCACAAAACGGTGATGCGCTAAGGCTGGAAGCGCAATCACCTTACTGTATGCCTGATACACTACAATCGAACGTGCATCATAGTCAGCACGAATCTCATATTCCTGCATGTTCACCGGAAGAAGAAATAACAGGCTGCCTTCTTTCTACAACGTATTGTCCCGGTTTTCACAGCCTGTAATGCACAGAAAAACCTTTACTTCTCCTGCTCTTGCATCTTTCGTTCTAAAGCCGACTTCCCTCGAAAGAGCGAAAGCCAGAACTCCTGACGCGCCAGCCGCATCTGCTGCCGATCTGCCTTCGCCTCCTGAAACTCGATCGAGAGACGACGATAGAGATTTTCCCAGGTCTCAAGCACACGCTCGCGGTCATGCACCTGCACTTTTTGCAGGCTCCGCTGACCCATCTCCACACACAGGGATGGATTCGACAGCAGGGTATCCATATGCTGCGCCAGCTCGGTGCTGTTGCCCGGCGCAAACAGAAAGCCATTTGTCCCATGATCGACCAGTTCCGCCAGCGCATACGAATTCGCAGCAATCACAGGCAGACCGCAGGCCATTGCCTCCAACGTCGAGATACTCTGCAAATCGGCTTCGGAAGGGATCACAAACAGATCTGCGGAACGACGTAAGGGTAATAGATCCTCATCGCTCACGAAGCCGAGGAAGCTCACCTTATCTCCAAGATTCAAGCGGGCAGCCTGCTCACGCAGCTCGGCCTCCGCCGGACCGGTGCCCACAATGGCAACGTGCGCGTTCGTCTTCAGCTTCGCGATCGCGTCAACCAGCACATCGACCTTCTTTTCGTGGAAGAGGCGGTTGACATGCAGCGCTATCGGTCGATCAGCAGGTAGACCCAGACGCTGCAAAAGCTGAGGGTCGCGCTGTCCGGGACCAAACTTCTGCATATCGATCCCATTAGAAATAGGGGTAGCAGGAATGCGTAAACCATGATCGTACAGAAGATTGAGCGCGGTACGCGTAGGGGCTGTGACATAATCACAGAAGTTATAAAAAAAGACCAGATAGGAGTAGACAATCTTACTGAATGGCTTCCCAAAAAGGGGATGCGTCGCCAGTGAACGGCTCATATTAATGGGGAGAAAGTGGTTCGTTGCTATCACCGGCAAACCAAGTGGATGAGCAAGCAACTGCGCGATATTCCCCAGAACGACCGGCGAATGCACATGCACCACATCAGGATTCATCTCCTTGATGATCTTATAGAAGCGCCGAAAGGGCGTAAAGACAATGCGCTGATCTTTATAGGTCGGCCATTCAAAAGAGGCAAAGCGATAGACGTGCACCCCATCTTCTACCCGATATGCATCACGCACACAATAGCCAGGAGCAATCACGCAGACATGATGACCACGCCTGACAAGATCAACAGCCAGTTTATGGGTTGTCGCGGGCACACCTCCTACCATTGGTGGGTATTGGTCGGTTACAAGCAAAATACGCATTCTCAAATCCTCACTTCTACGAAGTCGATAAGCCACCAGCCAGCAGCAATAACGCCGTGCGTCTCCTCTCAGAAGCACAGGGAACCATCGAGACCTCTACAAGATGACCTCCTTGTAGTAGAGCATAAGGGAAAAGAGGCAAGAAATGGCTTTTCCGCAGCCAATGTAACAGGCGTCATAGAAGCAATATGGGAGGCTCTTTCTTTTTGTTTCTTACAACCATAACAACAGGGGGGCATCAATGCTCCTCAGCTCTTGTCTGAATCTGGCCGAACACGTTGGCATATCAGAAAGTATACCATATGAGATCTACGTGTACGCACAGAGATCAGCGAGCTTTTTCTTTGCTCCGTAGAAAAAGAGGATCAGCACACCAGCATTTTAGGAGTCGCTTTTCTGCTGCGAGACTGGCTCAGGCAAGCGATCAAGCTCCTGATCGGCCCAGGAAACAGGGTCATCATAGGGCTCCAGATGCGTGAAGATGGTGCTTTCAGGCAGCGCCTCTCGCAGCTCGTGCTCGATCTCTTCGCAGGCAGTATGACCCTCGGCAACCGTCCAGCTTCCCGGAACCAGCACATGAAACGAGACAAAGCGCCGCGCTCCTGAGCGCCGTGTGCGCAACGCGTGGAAAGCCAGTCCCTGTTTCTGATAGCGTTCTAGAATCTCCTGGATCTGGCGTTGATCCTCCGCTGGAAGCGCCGTATCCAGCAGGCCAAGCGCCGTCTCGCGCAAGAGTCCGATACTCGCCAGCACAATATTGATCGCCACCACAATCGCTATCAATGGGTCCAGTATCAGCCAGCCAGTCAACGGAACCAGGATCACACCTACCAGCACGCCCACAGTTGTCAGCACGTCGGTGAAGAGGTGGCGCGCATCAGCCTGCAACGCGATTGAACGCATGCGCTTCCCGGCTCGCCACATCACCCAGGCCAGACCACCATTCACCAGCGCCCCGATGACCGAAAACAGCAGGCCAAAACCCACATTCTCTAATGGCTGCGGATGCATCAGGCGCGGGATTGCCTCTATAATGATCATCAGAGCAGCGACCAGAATCAATGCGCCCTCAACACCGCTGGAAAAGTATTCCGCTTTGGTATGACCATAGGCATGATCTTTGTCAGCGGGCCGGGCCGCCAACGCAAGGGCCCACAATGCCACCAGCGCCGCAATCAAGTTGACGACCGATTCCGCCGCATCGGAAAAGAGGCCGACCGAGCCCGTCACCAGGAACCCGGTAAATTTGACGCCCATCGTCACCAGCGCCGCCAGCACTGATAAAAGGATATATGTTTGCTTGGTGGAATGCTTCATCTCTACTCCCCGGCAAAACCCGGAATCGTGCTCTCACGTTTTCGGTTCTTCGGGCATTACTATAGCATTTCTCGATTTTCTTTGTCAACAATCATTACACCATAAAAACATAACAACACTCAAAGAAAATCAATTTTTAATATGGACAAAATTTTGTTTTTATCTCAGGCTCGAAGCCAGCTTTTTACGTCCCAAAAAAACAAGACAGCACACGGTTTCTTTCCTGCTCATTCTCCTCTTGCTTGACAGGACAAAGAAATGCTGATTATACTCTTAAAAAAGATACTGCTTTCTTCATTCCTGTTTTTCACCGTATCAGATATACCAATACTCCTTCTTACACTCTAGCAAAGCACTTGCCGCATGTATTCAGACCCACCAGAGAGGATACTATTCATGAACGAGGGAACAATTGAACAACTCTCACGACTCGATACCAGCCACAAACAGCAGGTAGTACAGCTCTTCGTCGATGGCTTCTATCAACATCTCAGCGCACTTACCCCCGACAGAAGAATCCTGTGCAATGCCTTCCGGGATGCCTTTGTCAGCGAGCAGGTCTATGTCTACCTGCTTGAAAACCGGGTTCTGGGCATGCTCGCCTACTCAACACAGCACAGCTCGGCGCTGCAACTCAACAGGCGCACGCTTCAGCAGGAGCTTGGTTTCTTCAAGGGGCTGATGGTCTCCTTCACGCTCGGACAGAAGCCGATTCCAATCGAAGCGCATCAGGCGTATATCGAAGATGTGGTCACACATCAGGAAGCAAGGGGCAAGGGCATCGCCTCTCAGCTCATTCAACACCTGATCCACACACTCCCGTATACAGAATATACGCTTGAGGTGGTAGATACGAATACGAAAGCAGTCAGGCTGTATGAAAAGCTTGGCTTTGTGCTCTTCAAAAAGAAGAAGCAACTTCTCTTTCAAAAGCAAGTGGGCTTCAACGAGAGGTTCTATATGAAGAAAACGGTGCAACGCCCTGTGCGAGAAGAAGAGCATCCACACTGAAACGAGTCAATGACCACCCCCTGAAGGGAGAGGCTTATGTCTGAACTCCACCGCACCTCAGCGTATCGGTGCAGGCGCTCTGCTTTGGCTTCTTTGTCCGATACATCAGGGACAACCCCTCTCATAGCGCGACTACAGCCGCTTGTTTCCCTCTCTCTTCGATAATGTTGACAAAGTTGATAAAGATTGTTAAGATTAGCCCAGAAGCAAGCGGCCATAATCCCTTTTTCGGATACCCGGCAGAAGGCGGCTCATCTGAGCTAGCCTTCTTATTGTATCATAATTTTCAAGTATAGCTGGATAACGGCGCGCCTATTTTTCTGTAGCTTCAATTCATGCTTTACAAGAGAGGCATTTATGCGCATCGTGAAATTATCTTTCCTGTCATATTGGGCTCTTCCGCTGCTGACCCTCTCGCTTCTTCTGGCGGCCTGTGGTGGAAGTAGCGCTCAGAGCAATGGACCTCTCAAGGTCGGAGCTTCGGTCACACCACATGCCGAAATTCTCAAGTATATTAAGGATAACCTTGCAGCAAAAGAGGGGCTGGATCTTCAAATAGTCGAGTTCTCGGACTACGTGCAGCCAAATCTGGCGCTCAAAGATGGCCAGCTTGACGCGAACTTCTTCCAGCACGTCCCCTACATGGAGGACTTCGGCAAGAAGCGCGGCATTGAGATGACTGCTGTGACGAAGGTCTTTATTTCGCCTCTGGGCATCTACTCAAAAAAGATCAAGTCGCTGAACGAGGTCGGTAATGGGGCTGTGGTCGCGATTCCAAACGATGTGACAAACGGCGGTCGCGCCCTTCACCTGCTTGCTGATAACGGCTTCATTACGCTGAAAGACCCGCAGAAGCTCGATGTCACCGTACGCGATATCGCCACCAACCCGAAAAACATTCAGATCAAAGAGCTGGAAGCCGCACAGCTCCCGCGCTCACTGGATGATACAACATTCTCTATCATCAATATGAACTTCGCGCTCTCCAGCGGCATGAAACCGAACAAGGATGCGCTGGTGCTGGAAAAAGCCGCGAACAACCCGTATGCGAACGTACTGACGGTGCTCAAGGGGCATGAGAACGATCCACGCGTTCAGAAGCTTGCCAAACTCCTGACCACACCAGAGGTCAAGAAGTTTATCGAGGAGAAGTATCAGGGGGCGGTTCTTCCGGTCTTCTAAGCAAACAATCTCCATTCTGTGCACCCGGGCCAGCAAAGCCTTTTTGCTGACCCGGCTTTTTTTGCTTTCAGGCTTGAATATGCACATTGGCATGGAGTGAATTATAACCAGTCGCAGGCTCCCAGGTATCTGAATTGGCGAGCTGAATCGAGTAGGCAGGGAGATCGTGCAGCGTCGAGCGCGGATCTGGCAGATTCAACAATACCGCATAATCGCCGGCCTCCATCTGCCCGGGAAGCTGCACCTTGATCTGAAGCTGCTGTTGCTCGCCCGGAAACCAGCGCCGAGGGTCCTCCTGCAACGGAAAGGTATACTTGACACCGGTTCCCGTATGGCGCAGGATCAATTCTACCTTGCGCGGATTATACGGGCTGGCCCAACCGTCATTCTTCAAGCTGACATGCAGCGTCAGGGTTTTGCCCTTGCCCGCTTGCTTGGGGATCTCTGCCTGCGTCAGCGTGAAGCGATACCCGAGCCGCCGCTGAATCTCAGAGAAGCACCCCTGTTCTTGCCAGCGTTTCAGCACACCGGGCTCATAGCCGCCATTGAGGGCGCTCCAATGCTGGTAGGCAAACTCTTTCAGCGCGTTATCGCAGGCGATATAGGGTGTAGCCTCTTCTCCCGCATTACAGGTCTCTCCTGACTGAGGAACATAGAGATTCTCGTTGTGCAGGTATTCTTTCTGCTTTCTCAGGCTATCGTCGTCATCAGGCCAGTAGGTGCCGAAATCATCCTTTGAGGCAAGAAAGCAATCGTTGTGTGTCCCCACACGTGCCCGAGGTTGACCACTAAACGCCTGCTCGCCGGTCAGCGGTTGGTTACCGAACACATCCTGTTTATGGCGGAAGCTTCGCAAGAGCACCATACGATCCTCAGGTAGCACCTCAAGCCACTTCATCAGCACAGCCTTCGAGCTTTCATTCACGTTGCCAATCGAGTCGAACAGGCCATTGGTGCTGTTATGCCACTCACCCCACACACCAATAAAGCCAGCCTCCACAAAGGCAAGCACGTCGCTGTTTTGCTGAAGAGTATCCTTCAACTGGTCAAGGTGCTCCAGAATGCGTTCTTTCGGCGCGTCAGGATCAACTTTCCCTTCGTTCCAGTGTTCGCCATTATTATACTGAAAACGCAATATGGCCTTGAACCCGGCGTGCCGCACCGTCTCTAAATCATGCTGGACACCCTGCAAAAAGGATTCCGAGAGGGGCTGCTTGATAAAATCGGAGAGCACATAGTTGAGCTGAACAAGCGTTATTGCTTCCTTCGCCTGTACTTCCTTCAATTCCTCTTCATCAATGCCTACATCTGCATGACCAGGATAATACCCGTACAGAACATGATACAGGCCTCGTTCGGGATTCGGAATGATGGCATCACTCGCCTGATACTGCACAATCATGGTGGGAGCAAGCAACCACTGAAGCAGATTCACCGCCACAATAGCTACAGCGAGAAGCACGAGCAGCCCCGACAGCAACCACCAGAGATGCTTGCGACCTTTCATCATTCCTGTTCACCCATTATCACAATACCTATCAAAGCACACCTCAAGCTGCTTTAGCGCTCCTTCCATTGCGCCGCAAGCAGATGTTTTTGCACTTTTCCCAGGGCATTACGGGGCAACTCGGCAACACACACTACCTGACGCGGCTTCTTATAACTGGCAAGCTGTTCACGGCAGAAGGCAATAATGGCGGCTTCATCGATCGTTGCGCCTGGCTTCGGTACCACAGCGGCTACTACCTGCTCACCCATATCGGGATCAGGGACGCCAAAAACGGCCACTTCTGCAATTGCCGGGTGCGTCGCCAGCACCTCTTCTACCTCACGGGGATAAATATTATAGCCACCGCTGATAATCAGCTCACGAGCGCGCCCGGTAATCGTATAGTAGCCATCGGCACTGCACCAGCCCAGATCACCTGTCTTAAACCAGCCATCCGCGCTCAACACCTCTGCGGTCGCCTCGGGAAGGTTCCAGTACCCGACAAACACATGTGGCCCGCGCACCTCAATCTCACCGATCTCTCCGGGAGGTAGCACGGCACGGGTTTTCATATCAACAATGCGAGCCTCCTGGCCGGGAAAGGGCTTCCCGACGGTTCCAGCACGTCGTTCGCCATCGTAGGGGTTCGTCAGGTTCATAATCGTTTCGGTCATGCCGTAGCGCTCAAGGATACGCTGCCCAAAAAGCTGCTCGAACTCGGTGAAAAGCTGCGCGCTCAACGGGGCCGAGCCAGACACATACAACCGCAACGGGTGCGGCACGCGTCCGCGCTGTCTTGCCTCCGCAAGCAGGCGACTATACATGGTCGGCACCCCGAAGAACATCGTGATGCTCTCATCCTGTTCCAGCCTGTCGAGGATCTCGGCGGCCCGAAACGAGCGATAGAGCACCGCGCTGGCACCGGTATACAGCGTTCCATGAATGCCAACCATCAGACCATGCGCATGAAATAACGGCAGTGCCAGCAACAGGCAATCGCGCTCTGACCACTGCCAGGCCGTTGTTACCGCCTGTACGTTCGCCAGCAGGTTGCGCTGACAGAGAAGCGCCCCTTTCGCACGCCCGGTCGTTCCCGAGGTATAGCCAATCACAGCAGGCGCCTCAGCGGTCGGCAGCGTCAGCGATGCAGTTCCATGTGGCAGCGCATCGGTATCAATGCGAATCACCTGACTGAGCGTCGGGACAGAGAGGCTCCGAAGCGCTTCCTCTCCCGTCTCGTTCGTCACGCAGAAGCGGACCCCGGCATCATTCAGAATGTGACTCAGCTCGCGCTGGCGATACTGGGTGTTCACCAGCACAACGATTCCGCCCGCAAGGTGCGTTCCAAGATATGCCACCACGAATTCAGGACAGGTTTCAAGGAACAGGGCAACCCTATCCCCCGGCTCTAAGCCCAGAGCGCTCAAACCTCGCGCAAAATGAGCGCTCTCCTGAAAGAGCTGCGCATACGTGATGACACGGTCATGAAAGAAAAGGGCCGGGCGTTCCGGCTGCTGTTGCGCATGATGTGCTACCACCTCGACAAGTGATTGCATCCTCCGCTCCTCACAGTGCCTGCCGCTCAGAATACAAGCAGGCAGCGCTTCTCTTTACTCATCGATCAATTGCGTGCGCTCCGGTCGAAACGCGGGTATGCACAGCGACCAGTATTCACACTCCTCATCGGCCTTCGCGTTGCTATAGGTAACTAATGTTCCCTCTCCAACCAGACAGGTTTCACCCGGAGCAACCTCAATCTGCTCGCCCTCGGCGCTGATCGCCAGCACACCACGCACCACAATCACCAGCTCATCAAAAGCCGCGATCTGGGCAGGCTCCCGCCATCCCGCCGGAGCGATCATATGAGCCAGGCTGAAATCATCCTGCCTGGTGCTGATTACGCCAAAATGTTCGTCTATCACTTTTCCATCTTCACGCGGGAAAATCGTCCCGCTGGTTACTTTACGAATCATATGCTCAGTCCCTGTTCTTTGCTTTTCGCTGAATATCGGAATGAAGCAAAGCCGACGGGAATCGGCCCGCTATTTCGTTATCCTACCCCGATCATTTTAAATCTGTCAATATACCCTCACTCTCTCATAGCCGTTTTTTCGCACGCCGCTGATCCTTGCCAGCGCATTTCCCCCTCTTCGCACGAGTGCCGCACTCTTTCTTCACCCTACCAAAATAGGGTATACTGGCTACGTACTTTTTCTACAGGGAGGTAATATGTATCAGCCACCGCAGAAAACAGGCTCAGCGGGCATCATCCTGCTATGTGGTAGTATCGCGGGCCTTGTCACAGCGATCGTCTCTTATGTGCTTCTGCGCATCATCAGTCCCCTTCTTCCCACAATCGAGCTCGGTCGTTCGCCTGTACTGAACAGCTTTATGGGGCAAATGGTCAATGCAGGCGTCGATCTTGTGCTGATCTTCATTGGCGCATTTGTCGCTGCCATTCTGGCTTCAGGCAGAACGCAGAAAACAAGCACCGGACTGCTGACCGGACTTTGTACGGGCGTAGTCTATTTCCTGATAAGCCTTCTTATTACGCTCTTTTTCTTCTTCACGCAGACGTTACCGCTGCTTTCAAATATCCCGAGCGGGATCACCACACAACTCCTCATCAACATAGTTGTCGGACTACTCATCACCGCGGTCATTGCCCTGTTGTTTGGCTCGCTCTTTGGTCTGCTTGGAGGTGTCATCGGGGGAAAAAAGAAGCCTCAATATCCGCCTGTCTCTCATCCAAATCAACCGCCCTATCAACCGCCTCGATAAGGTATCTCGCTACATAAAACAGCCGTTCCCCCGTTTTTCGGCCAGGGGAACGGCTTTCTGTAGCCTAGTATTCGCCATCCTTCACATAGGGATAGCTCCATAATGCGACCTGTAACAATACCGATTTCATCCACGCCTCGTACATTTTCTCAACGTCGGCAGGGGAGTGACCCTTGCGCGCCAGAAACGGCTTGAGCGTTGAAACGATCGGGTATACGGTCGGAATCAGATAGCGAAAACTGACATACTCCACCGCATCGACGTGGTCTGTCTCGTTCTTGGCTTCTTTGCAGTGACGCCGCCCGATCTCATATTGATAGTCAAGCCACTCCTGATCGTACTCAGCGCGGGCGGTATCGAGAATCCAGCGTCCAAAACGCTTACGCACCGCGGCGAGATACTTGGGTTCTGGCTTGCCCGTCCCCTTCTGATCAAAGGCATGACGCAACTGTGGCTGTGCAGCAAAGAAGTTATACCAGACATCAAGAATTGCCTCAACCTGATCGGACAGCACGTCATACGACATTTTGAGATAGCGTATGTCCTCATCGGTGAACATGGCTGCCGCTTTCATCTCCTGAAAGTCCTGCAAGCTCACGGGCGACCGCAACACGGTGCCGGTTCCATACGTATACCCCGGGATCTGCGATTGTGTCATCTCTTCCCTCCTTGTCTGGCCCTTAAACAGAGCCTTCAAGTAGCTTACTATGAGGAATACCGATTATCAGTATACCGAAGGGAAGAAGCCACAAGCGAGCACATAGAAATAGAGGAATACGACACTCAACAAAAAAGCGGCCCCGCCCGAAGGCAGAAGCCGCGCTTTCATTCCGAACAGGCTACTTCACCAGATAGGTGTACAGATCGTCAATAATCTTATTCGCTGCACCCATGCTCATGCCAAGCGCCCAGATGTCGTCAGAGACCTCATACACACGTCCGTTCTTCACGGCGTTGAGCTCTTTCCACTGTGGCTGGCTGGTCAGTTCCTTGAGCTTCTGATCACTGCCATAATGCATGGTGAAGATCACATCGCCATCCATATCTTTGATACGCTCAAATGAGGTCATCTCGATAAACTTTTTGGGGCTGTCCTGAATCTTTGTCCGTGGAAGTCCGGCATCTTTTAGCACAATACCCAGGAAAACGCCATTGAGGTACAGACGCACACGGTCAGGCATTGTACGCACCACCGACACATGCGTCTTCTCAAGCTTATCGCCCATCTTCTGCTTGAAATCAGCCAGACGCTTATTGTAGGCATCCATCAGCTTGTTGTACTCATCCATGCGGTTCAAAGCGTCGGCGAAGAGCTTGAGGTTCTCTTTCCAGGTCGGACCGACGTTCTCCGAGAAGACGGTTGGCGCGATCTGTGAAAGCTGATCGTACAACTTCTCGTGGCGGAACTTGTTGCTCAAAATAAGATCAGGGTTCAGGGACATAATCTTCTCAAGGTTTGGCTGAGAAAGCGTGCCCACGCTGGTAATGCCTTTTGTCTGATCACCCAGATAGGAAAGGAAGGTCTGATCTTTTGCTTGCGGGGATGTCACAGCGCCAACCGGCTTGATACCCAGCGAAATAGCGGCATCCAGCTCGCCCGTGTCCAGCACAACCACACGCTTCGGATGCGCCGGAACCTTCGTCTCTCCCATTGCATGCTTGATGACACGTGTACCGCCATCATCGTTTGCGGTCTCGGTCGTATTGGTTGAAGCACTCTGTCCTCCACAGGCGCTCAACACCACAGTGAAAAGCAGCAACAACAGCAATCCCGCGCCCAGGCGAGAGCGTCGCCGTATCTGTTTTGTCGCAACACGTTCTAACATGCCATTCTCCCAGATAACAAAAATTCGATGTTCTATGCGTTCACCAAATAGAGAGTCGTACATCCATTGCATGCGGCCTGCCCCATGCTCTTTCCTCACTTCACGGCACCGCTTGACAGGTACATTCAAGAGTACAACCGGTCATAGAGCATTCTCTTTCAGAACATGAGAGAGTTGCCCATGACGCACCGTCCTGTTCTCCCTGCAACTCTCTCCCACTACACGTATCAACAGGCCCTACAGGCAGGCTTACAGGAGAACCAGCAGCTTCGTGCTGACTTCCACCTAAACCCTACTGTTGCACTCGGATATTAGCACAACCTAAGCACTTCGTCAAGATAACTCCCGTTTCGTTTTTCCCGGGGAACCGCTACCCAAAAATAAGAAGGCATTGCCACCTTGTGCCGTCACACACAAGAGCAATGCCTTCCCCAAGAAACGCTACAGCGCCAAAAGCCAGTTATCGATGAAATAACCAGAAAAAATCCGTAAGCAGAAGTGAGCGTGCCCGCAGTATCAGATTGTTGATATTGTTGATTGACTTAGTCATCTTTCTCTCTATTATGTACCATAAAAACAAACACTTTGTCAATGGGGGAAAAGCTGAATTTCTCAATTATGAGAGAGATTCAAAATGTTCAAACCGGGTTGAACGGGCCTCTACATAGGCCTGCATCAATTTTTCCGTGGGGCGCCAATCCGCGTCAGCAAGAACCTCGCGTTGGTGCGCATCGCGATAATGCATCACAGGTTGCTCTGGTGCCACAAACAGCAGCGCACCGCAATACTCGCACTCGTGTAGCATCAGTCGCCGGTTCTGATAGGCATCATAGATCACGTAAGCTCCGACATTACCGGCAAAGATATAGACAGGGGAGCGGCTTTCTTCAGCCAGCAGCCGGGCCTTCAGCTTCTCCTTCGGCTTTGGCTTATCCGGCTTGATCTCCACCCAGATTTCATAATCAGGCAGCCAGAAATCAGGCTTGTAGAGCATACCATTCTTCAGCGTAAAACCGCCCACCTCGTAGCGATAGCGAATCCCCACCAGATCAAAGAACAGAGCCCAACGCGCCTCCAGACGGCTCCGAAAGCTATTCCCCTTATACTCTGTTTCTCTCGGCTGCATCGAGTATTTCATTTCCTATCTCCTCAAAAAAGCCGCATACCGACAGCCCGACTACACAAGCATAGCGGGTACAAAAAAGCAGGCCGAGCAAGCGCCCGGCCCGCCGACGCTTTATGCAAGCACTTCGCATTCATAGTAGGAGACCAGATTGTGGCCGTGGCCTTTCGACTCGGTCCCTTCGTGATGCCGCTTGAAGAGCTCATCATTCAGATATTCGTCGAGAGCCTCTTTTGTAGTCCAGCGCGAGACCGCCTGAATGCTGCCATCAGGGGACTTCCACAATTCCAGACCCAGGAAGCCACTGAAGCGCTTCATGCCCGGCAGCGCCTTCTTAAAGCCCTCCGCAACCGCCTGCTCATGCCCGGCAGGCACAGGGATCTTATTCACAGCAATATACATTGTTGTTCTTCCCTTTCATGTGAGATTCGTTGAGCCTGACAAATCGGGCCCAACATCCTCTTATATGATAGCACTATTTGGGCCAGTACATCCGCCGGTACTTCTTTTCTTCTCTTTACGATTACGTGTACGTCAACGTCGACAAAATGGCGTACCCTCGATGTAGAAAGCGCTCCACTGTCAGCCGATCATAGAAGCGAATCGACCAATCAACCTGACGCAGAATCATATGCGCCACATAGACGCTGAGCGCCGGAACCGATGAACGCTCAAGCAGCACCCGCCACAGCAGCGCCCGGAGCCGCTCATCCTCATAGAGAAAGAAGAACAACGTGACCAGATCAAACGCCGCATCTCCGATACAGGCACCATCCCAGTCGATCACGCCACTGATCTCACCCTCATGCAGCAGGATATTGGCCGGGTGAAAGTCAAAATGCACAATATCGTTTTTCACGGGAGTAGAAATAGCGTCCTGATGTTGCCTGACAAGCCGCTGGAGCTGTCTCAGCAGAGCAGCGGTTTCCTCCGAGTGGTGCAATAAAGAAGCATGCTCACAATAGCCCTGCCCACCAAAGAGCACCGTCTGCACAACCTCCCGAGGCCAATCGCGCGCCCCTTCAGGAGCACGACCAACCTGCAACGTGTTCAATTCCAGCAAACGGAGTAGCTGCGCTTCCGTTAAGGTCGCTGATGGGGCTCCGGGAAGCGCGCGCTGTATCAGATACGCGCCCTCATCTGTCTCCCCCCAGACCTCATACACAGGAACCGGATAGCCCGCTGACCGCAACCGTTCAAGCAATTCGCGTCGAGCAAGCACCTGTACAAGGCGGTCACGTGTTGCGTACCACTTCAGCACAAATGCATCACCAGCGGCATCGACCAGGGCATAGGCTCCCTGTTCTCCCTGTTGATAGCGGGTTTTCAGCCTGAAGGTTCGCCGCTGTCTCTCATTGAGCACCTGGAGAAGCGATTCAAGTCGCACAAACACCTCCTTTCAAGGGTTCTCACCAGTTCTTAGTATACGCGTCCGGACAGAAAAAAAGCGAGGCAACCCGAAGGTCGCCTCACCTGGCAGGTTACCTCGGCAGAACCTGCATCATACCGTACGCGCAGCCATTGGAGGCTCAAGCAGCAGTACCGAAGGGATCTGTTCTGTTCTGGCAAGGCGCAACAGGCCATAGCCGATCCCGGCAAGCCCGGTCATCAGGCCTGGCGTCTCGATACCCTGCGGCACTCCTGAGAGCGGCCCGAGCGCCTCCATATTGGCGAGAATACGGGCAACAGCGCGATCCAGTATCTCCCGATAGCGGGGCTCACGGAACTGCTGAGCGGCCATCAGCAGCAGCTCGACGTTCCCTATCGCCCCATGACAGAGCGAGTGATTGAAGTTCATCCCCTCTCTGCTCGTCGTCTGGATTGCCGCCTCGATCTCTTGTTGAAGCTGCACATCATTGCTGTACGCCAGCATCGCCATGCGTCCCAGGCCGATTCCCGGAGCGCCATGACACCAGGCAACCATACAGGTGGGTTCATCACGCTGCCCGTTTGCCATATCGCGCACATCTGCCCAGTTCTGTCGCTGCGGCACAAACAGGCTTCGCTCATATGCAAGCGCCTCCTGAGCCGCTTCAGCAAAACGGGACTCTCCGCTCCAGGCGGCCAGCTTCAGCAGACTGAGCGCGATTCCAGCCGTTCCATGCGCAAAGCCGCTCAAGGGTCTCGAATGCCCGCGTGTCAGCCAGCCAATCCCCTGATCCTGTGGCTGAGCCAGCGTCAGCAGCCGCTCACCACACTGTACCGCGAGGTCACGCAAAGCAGGCTCCGACACAACCGCGTTGAGCGCGTACAGCGTCATCAGCGTGCCTGCAATCCCGTTCGTCAGATCGGCCTGATCTTCCTTCTCAAGGATCTGGGGAAGCAGCGCTGCAAGCTCAAGAGCCTCCTGGAACAGCTTCGGCTCATTCCAGAGCATACCCAGATGGGCATACAGGTAAATCGGCGAGCCAAGCCCGTTGAATGCTCCCAGACCGAGCAGGCGCAGATACTTTCGCCCATGCTCAAGCTGACGGTGCATCATCCCGATTGCCAGTTCTGCCATCTCGGTATAGCGCTCATTGCCTGTCAGCGCGCCCAGATAGCCGAGATAGAGCGCGACGCCGCTGAGGCCATCATACAGACCGATATCAGACGGCACCACGTTCCAGACGCCCTCACCAAGCATACTGATATTCAGCCAGTGCGCCTGATCCTTGCCGCAGATTGCCAGCTCACAGATTCGCTCAGCAAGCTCGTTGCTCAGCTCGAGCAAACGCTCCGGCTCAATCTGCCGCTGCTGTTCGGGCTCGGCAAATGGCACCCCGAGCATATGTTCAGAGGCCATGTGCAGCGTCGCCAGCGAGGCCCGCACAATCCAGCTTTGCTTGTGCAGATCCCGCTCACCCATGTGCTCCAGATGTTGCCGCACCAGCGAGAGCGCCGTATCCTCAAAGAAGTTCGGGAACTCCTCGCCATCCGCCGAAAAGATGCTCCGGCTCGCGGGCGTTGTTGTGAACATTGGCACATCACTCCGAAACAGATCACGTCGTTCCGCCGGAATCACATGCAACAGTTCGGGACGTAACTCGGCTTCCAGCCAGAGTCGCGCGAAGTAGCGCTCACGCACCAGCGCATCCCGAAGCAGGTCAGGATGATAGCTTTCAGCCAGCAAGCGGGCATACGTCTCGGTCTGACGAAGCAGCACCCGAATAGTATCGTTCGCGAACCGCGGCAACCATGCAGTAATCAGCTCTTCGCGCAACGAACAGAGCAACTGATACATCCGCGTGAAGCCTCTCAGGATCGCGTCACGATACGCCAGCGCATCGACCGGCTTACCACCGTTCAGCGAGGGCCGATTCTGACTACCGGGCATCTCGACCCGCTGATGCACCACGCGCATCTGATCGGTTCCAGCTCCCTCCCAGGTGACAATAGGCCGAGGCGAAAGCTGACCCTCGGGCGTGCCAAGCCCGCTGATATCAACACCGATTGAATTCTTAGTTGACCAGGTGCGATTGGGCAACAGGCCCACGTTCAACACCGAGTACAGGGTGCGATCATTGCCCGATGCATCGCTAAACTCTCCCTGCACGACCGGCCTGAAGAGCGCTTCCAGATCAATCAGCATCGGGTGCTCGCCGACGGCAATCACGTTTTCTGCATGGAAATCGGTCGCGGTCAGGCTGTAGAGCAGCGCAAGGAAGCCACCCTGCCGCTCATAGAAGCGCTGTATCTCTGCCTCGGAAGCACAGGGACCGGCCTGCATAAACTCGGTCCAGCCATAGGAGCCACGATCGAGAATAGTGAAGGAACGAAATGCGGGAGAAGCTCCCCGCTCGTTGAGCCACTCAAGCAGTTGCTGAAAGTGCTCGTCAACCGCCAGCGATTTCGGCTTATAGATCAGCTTAAAATCGGTCGAGAATTCGAGTTTTAAAACGCTTCGTCCCTCCCGGTGCATGTCGCCCGCGCCGATCTGTAGCCGCATCAACTTGCCCGGATCGCGCCCCGGAGTAAAGGTCGCACAGATCTGCTCCCAGTCCTTGCACAAATGGCTCAGGAATTCCCCGATATAGCGTGACTGCTGTTGAAGCGTCACCAACATCAAACGGGCAAGCACCGGATACTCTTCAAGCAGCGTCAGCAGGCGCTCTCGTGTGCTGAGGTGACGAATAAAATCGGCGTAGCGCTCCTCGGCGGTTGCGCCCTTCAACAGACCCTGCATGCGCTCTACATGCATTTCCAGCACGAAGACTTTATTGAACTGCGCAAACAGGCGCTCCGAGACTGAGCGGAAAAAGGAGCGTAACATACCTTCTGGATCGAAGGGCAGGGCCGCATAGCGCGGACGCAGCTCGTTCTCGACAACCGCTTCAATCTGCCTCAAACCGTACTCCAGCAGCGGATTGAGACCGAGCAGCAGCCCGGCAGGTGGATAGATGGCCGCGATTTCCCGTGACCACTGGCTCACACGCTCGGTTGCCGGGACCGTATCCAGCACCTCAAGCAGGTCATGCAGCCATTGCGGTTCAGTCTCACTCCGCTTATAGAGCTCCTCTACAGGCTCTGCAAGGAGATAGAGGAACTCATCTTCGGAGATGTGGTGTTGCGCCAGCCATTGTGTAAAATAAGAGTCACGGTCAAAAGGGCGAGTTGTTTTCCAGGCTTGCAGGCGGCGGAGCGCTCGCTTCTGTGCTTCCGGGGAGTCGGGGAGCGAACGGTTTTGGGGGAGGGGTAAACGTTCTTCTAACAGGTATGCCTGCGCCCAGGTCGGACATTCACGGCTCTGCTGCACCTTTGACTGCGGCGGTTGAATCACACTTTCACTCATACGAAACAAAAACCTCGCTTCTTTCTTCAATGGAAAAGAGGGAGTTGAGGTGCCCTCAGACACCCCAACCGTGGAATGCTTGCTAGCAATCCCAATCATACCCGCAATCATCCCAGCGATACCAATGGTCATAACAACAGTGACAGGAGCGGTGGTAATAACGACCGCCACCACACCAGCCACCGCCGATCCAGATGAAGCCGTTACCGGTAACCTCATCCAGCTCGTCATCAGACAGCTCTTTGGCATCACCTATAGGATTCTCGGGTAATGCAGCCTGCTCTTCCGGTGACAGGCTTGCACGATAGTCTGCATCTTTCCATGCGCGGATAACATCGAACCTCACTCTTTTGCTCCTTTCTTGAACAAATGGGCATCTAATAACCTGCGGGGGTCAGCCAATGGAAGAAATGCATCCCTGCATTTTATCCTGGTTTCCTACCACCAATCGTCCCAGCCGTCCCACGAATCGCAGCTACAATAGCTGGAACTATAGTGAGAATGGCTGCTCCAGTAGCTACTGCTACCACCCACTACTTCATGCAGTTCCTCTTCTGTGAGCTCTTTCGCCTCACCAACCGGATTCTCCGGCAGGGCAGCCAGGGCTTCCGGAGAGAGATCTGCACGATAGTCTGCATCTTTCCATGCGCGGATAACGTCAAGTTTCATGTTGTACTCCTTTCGGAACAAGTGAACTCTTTCAAGGCATTCGAGATGCTGCAACCCCGAGGTATGCAGCGTAACCTCCACAACCACAGTAAAGGCTTTCTCTTAGCAGCCGCAGCCGCCGCCCCACCAGGGACCGCCACCCCACCAGGGGCCGCCGCCCCACCAGGGGCCACCGCCCCACCAGGGACCGCCACCCCACCAGGGGCCGCCGCCCCAACCACCGATTCCGATGAAGAGGGTTCCACCTGCAACTTCGTGCAGTTCCTCTTCTGCTAATTCCCTCACATCGCCAATCGGATTCGCGGGCAACTGAGCTAACTCTTCAGGTGAGAGGCTGGCGCGATACTCGGTGTCTTTCCACGCTCGGATGATATCGAACGTCATTTCTCCTCCTCGATAAGACTGATAGTAATTAGCAGCCCCAGTCACAGCCGCCACAGCCACAACCACCACCCCACCAGCCGCCGCCGCCGCCCCACCAGCCGCCACCCCACCAGGTGCCACCCCAACCGCCGACGCCGATGAAGATAGTGCCGCCAGAGACTTCGTGCAGCTCCTCTTCCGCCAGCTCTCTTACTCCGCCGATAGGACTTGCGGGTAAGGAGGCGAGCTGTTCTGGCGTCAGGCTCTCTCGATACTCGGTATCTTTCCATGCTCGGATAATATCGAATGTCATTACGGTGTTCTCCTTTCACATCTGAGTGAGATCCTTCGGGTCTTGAGATGTATAAACAACACGCATACATCTTGCTTTCTTCTGGTTGACAACAACCGTGCCCGTTGAAAGCCTGCCGAACGCTCGACAGTATGTATGCACGTGCTGTCGGCATGTTTAGACTTCCCTGAAAGTATCCCCTCCCTGATCCCCCAACATTCCACGGCCGGTATCTTCCATAATTTCACCGGTTGCAAGCTGGTGACGTATCAGGCGCGTATACACACCTCCACGCTGTAACAGCTCATTATGCGTTCCATACTCCATGATACGTCCTCGTTCAAGCACAAGTATAATGTCTGCATCTTTGACGGTGCTCAAGCGATGAGCGATGATAAACTTGGTACAGGGCAGCTTGCTAATATTTCGCGCAACCCGGCGCTCAGTCCCGACATCTAGCGAACTGGTCGCCTCATCCAGAAGCAACAGGGCCGGTTGATGGGCCAGTGCTCGCGCAATCGCAAGACGCTGTCGCTGTCCGCCAGAAAGGACACTTCCACCCTCTGCCACTGGCGTCTCATAGCCCATTGGCAGGTTCACGATGTCCTCATGCAGGGCCGCCAGATGCGCCGCCCAGACCACCTGATCCATGTTCATATCAGGGTTGTTGAACGAGATATTCTGTCTTACAGAACCGCTGAAAATAACGGCATCCTGCATCACTGCTCCAAACTGCGCCCGTACGGCCTGATAGTTCATCCGCTGCAACGGGATCCCGTCGTAGAGAATCTCGCCTTTGGTCGGCTGATACAGCCCCAGGAGCAGTTTGCCAAAGGTGCTCTTCCCTGACCCGGTTCGCCCCACGATTGCCACAGTCTGCCCGGGCTGAATTTCCAGGTTGATATCTTTCAGCACGTCCTCTGAGGCCACGTCATAGCGAAAACTCACATGTTGCAATGTCACGCGTCCACTCAGTTTGGGCGGAAGAAAGACTTCCTGTTCATCTTGCTCCGGCTTCTCGCGCATCACGTCGGCGATACGCTCAAGGTGCGAATAAACGAGCTGGATGGTCTGGCCGCTCACCATCAACGATGAGAGTGGAGTCAGAAACGCCACGGTCAACGAATTGAGCGCTAACATCGTTCCCACCTGCATCGAGCCATGCAGCACAAGCATGGTTCCGGTCCAGAGCAGGGCCAGCGGCGCCAGGGTCGTTGTCAGGGAGCGCACCATCTCCGAGACAGACGAGAGCAGATTGCGCCGAATGGAGGCGTTCAACTCCTGAAAGAAGCTGTTCGACCAGCGCTGCAACGCCTGTTGTTCCGCTCCAGCGGCTTTCAACGACTCAATACCAGTCAAGGTCTCGGCAGCATATCCGTATGTTTTTCCCTGGGCAGCCAGCTCACAGGACGAAAGGTAGTGCAGTCGTCGTCTTGTCAGCATGAAAATCAGCATTTGTAACGCGCCGATCCCCAGACCCAGCACACCAAATATGGGCGACTGCCAGAACAGGATGAACAGATATCCTGTCACCATGCTTCCATCAAGAATGGTAGAGATGAGCTGCTTGCTCAGCGTATCGCGCACAACGGTATTACTATTTAAACGTGCAATAATATCACCACTTGAACGTTGCTGGAAAAAGCGCAGTGGAAGCTGCAACAGATGCTCGAAAAAGCCTACCATCATTTGTATATCCACACGCGCCTGTAAGTAGACCAGCACGAGCGCCCGCAGCGTCGTCGTGACCAACTGAGCAAGGAACAGCACCAGAATGCCGGCAGCCATCCAGACCATCACAGACTGCTGCTGCAACGGGATGACACGGTCAACCATCAGCTTGGTCAACGCGGGCACACTCAAGCCAAGCACCTGCACCAGAAACGACGCCAGCAAGACCTGAACCAGCATCCCCGGCGCTTTCCGGGCAAGATTCGCGATATACGAGCGAAGCTTGATCTGACCCACGCCAGGCGTACGGTCAAAGTGCACTCCGGGCTCAAGCAACAGCACAACTCCGGTGAATCCCTCATCGAATTCCTCCTGAGTCATCCGGCTACGCCCGACCGCAGGATCAACCACATCGACATAACGCGGCGTCCAGCGTTCCAGCACCAGGAAATGGTTGAAATTCCAGTGTACGATAGCAGGGAGCGGGAGGTAGCGAAAGTCACTCTTCTGCAAGGAGAGCGCTCGTACCCGTAAGTTGTAGCTCTGTGCAGCCTTCACCAGGGTATGGGCCGAAGCACCTCCCCGCCCGATGCCGCATCGCTCCCGGATCTCCATGACGCTTGTCTTGCGCCCATAGTAACTCAGAATCATTGCCAGACAGGCCGCGCCACACTCGACTGTGCTCAACTGCAAGATTTCTGGCACTCTCCGTCTGAATGGCAACTTTCCTGAAAAGGTCCGCAGAGCGTGTTGAATACCTTTCTGTTGCTCAACAGGCAAACGGGCTTGTTTTGACCCTTCGTCTCCTCTGGTTGCCTGCTCCTGATCTACTTTTCGCATTGCTTACCCCCCAAGCAAAGCATGAATCTCTTGCGTTATCAGAAACAGCCCCAGAAGTAGCAGGGCCAGCGCTACCCAGAGAAACTTGAACACCAGCGGGATCATCAGGCGTGGTAATACCTGCTTCTCCTGTCGCTGGAGATAGCGCTGCAAGGCTACCTCGCGGAAAATGATGCGTTTTGACTTTTCCATGAACACCCCTCTATACCAGCTTCATTTCATCCCTGCACGAAGCAAAATGGGAAAAAGTTACACATACAGATCCATTCCCATTCTATACGCGTTCCTTGCTCTTGCTTGTGTCTCGAACCCATAGCAACTGAACTGGTACTGCTATGAATTCTTTTCCTTACGCAACTCAACATGTATTCTTTCTGCTGCGTGAACTCCAGATTCAACGACTTTATGAAATAGCTTGAGCGTACTTGATCGAACTTACCTCATTCGATCTTCACCATCGCTCGATTAAAATATATCATGTACAAAAAGCTCTACCAGTACCACACCCGAAACCATCTCCATCGGCTCTAGAGCTTGTATGAGCGCGTCGGAGAACTCTCACATGAGTCCGTTCACGCTACATTGCAATTTCGGCATGATTAGATTCATTCCCTGAAGAAAGAACTGGCAAACTCTTTTCACTTTTCCCTGAGCCAGAAGAGGTATTCCCTCTGCTCAGTGGCATCTCTATAACTATTTCTACCATAACCACAAAAGGGGCATACTCAACGGATCGCCTCTTCTCCTTCCCATCCTTGAGGTGTGCTTCTCTATATATGCAGGGCTCTACAATAAATGCAGGTATGACTTCACGGTTGCAACACCTGCTACAAATGCATAAGATTGCTTCATTTTTTTGCGTTTTGAGAGACATACAAGCGCTCAACCGGCCACAAAAGCCGCTCCGGCAACACCTCCCATTCGTCTCAAGCGGTGCGCTCGCAGCATCTCCCGGGAGGCAAGACCGCCCGGGCCCGTATTCGTGCCACCTCCGAGCCAGGTGGATGCACCGATCATAGAGAGCCCACGCACCGATATACGATAGCGCGGCTGGCGATAGACATGCGATAGACATATTTCTGAAAAAAGATGCACCGAAAGGAACAGAGGAATAGAGTGCAATCGATAAAAAGAGCCGTTGCTGGACAGAGCGTATCATTTTTCCTTCTCGACCAAACCTCATCTCTGATTTCACTTTTTCTTCAGTTTGACCACGCTGAAAGCCTATTCGGAATAAACACTCCATCTTTTCCGTTTCTAAGAAAGAGGAGATTGTATCCTGTAATACTCGTTTATCTCCTCTGTTCTGCTGGAAAGGAAAGAAGCATTACAATGGTACAAATAGGGGTTGTTTTCCCACAGACCGAGAGTGGAACAGACACCGGCACGATTCGTGCCTATACACAGGCTGCGAACGATCTGGGCTTTCAGCATATGGTCGCCTATGATCACGTGGTAACTACCGGGCCAAGCCATCCCGATACCTATGCCTATGGGCGCCAGCTCTTTCATGAGCCATTCGTCCTGTTTGGCTATCTGGCAGCGCTAACCGAGATGGAGCTTGTACCCGCGGTGATTATCCTGCCGCAGCGACAAACAGCGCTGGTCGCCAAGCAAGCGGCAGAGATAGATATTCTGACAAAGGGAAAGTTCCGCCTGGGCATCGGCGTGGGCTGGATTCCCGCCGAATTTGAGGCGCTCGGCGTCAACTTCAACGAGCGTGGGCGCATCATGAACGAGCAAATGGAGGCGCTCCGTCTGCTCTGGACACAGGAAACCGTGACCTATCATGGCAAATATATCACGTTAAACGACGTCGGTTTAAATCCCATGCCGCTCACTCGCCCTATCCCGCTCTGGCTTGGCGGCAGCGCTGAACCGGTTCTCCGTCGTCTTGCCCGCCTGGGTGATGGATGGTTCCCACAGGGCACGCCCGAGCAGAACAAGCCCACCCTGGAGCGCCTGCGTCGCTATTTTCAGGAGGCTGGCCGTGATCCCTCTACGCTTGGCATCGAGGGCCGCATCAACGCCACCGACGGCACTCCCGATACGTGGCGACGCCTCGCGGAAGGCTGGCGCGACGCCGGAGCCACCCACCTGTGCTTTAGCACGATGAACGCCGGATATACCTCAATCGATCAGCATATAGAGGCAATTCGGCGCTTTAAAGAGGCCGTCAGCGACCTGTAAGCGCTGCTACACTTCCAGCTCCTGCTGCTCAGCGGACAGGAGCTTTTTGTCTGGTTTTTTCTCCACACAGGTACACTATATCTAGATAGAGACCGGACCGAGGGAACAGTATACCCGGCGTAGAAAGGAGTATGACCTGTGGCATCACCCTACTACCTTGCGATCAAAGGGGACTTTGTGATCAAGGGGAAAAAACCGGATGGCGATTCTCTCCGCTTCATTGCCCACAATCTGGAGCTCTACAGGCTGTTGCAACGTGCCTATCGCATCAAGGTCTCTCGGGATGGAAGCGTGCAGCTCCGCCTCGAAGGGGTGGACGCGCCCGAGCTCCATTATGGCACACATATGCAGCCGCTTGGCGAGTGGTCTCGTGATACGCTCCTGGCATGGCTTGGCTTCCAGAATATCGTTTACGAGCAGCATCGCGTGACCGATTCCACCCCGCTGCACATTCCAGGCGCGATTCTGACGCAGGCCGCAGAGGTCAATGGCCGTCCGATCTCCTATATCCTGATAGGTCCGCTTGCAGACGGCCTTCAGGATGGTACATGGACTCTACTTGACCCCACACTGCTTCAACAAACACTCAACTTCACTCTGTTGAGAGAGGGGACCGCCTATTATACAACCTACACCTCCACGTATATTGAGCACCGCCGCCTGCTCCGTGACGCCGCAGTTCAGGCCCGTTCAGACCTTAAGGGCGTCTGGCGCGAGGATCAGACAAACAGTTTTCAACTGGTCAATCAGGACTCCATCGGTCCCCAGGGACAGCTTCTTCTCCCCAAGCTCTTTCGCCGCTGTACCGACTATCTGAAAGATGTTGAGAACGGCTATGATGGCAATCTGCCAGACTGGTTGGTCTGGATATCGCAATCATCACGCGATGAGAATGATATGGTGGTCATCCAGGATGCGCTGGAAATTCCGCTCAGTGATCTGATCCTGCAACAGAATCAAACGGTTCGTTTTCAGGTCGATCTTCTCGATATTGTTTTTGTCGAGAAATAAGAGAAAAAGCGCCAGGGAGGGAAGATAGATCCCTCTCTGACGCTCCGTGTCACACAACGAATCGGGCGCACACTATTTGTATGGAGGATGCCGCATTTCCAGGCTGGTCGGGCGTACGAACTTGAAGCGCTTCATCTCGCGCCTGTGGCTCCACACCCAGAGCAGACGCCTATCTTTGCCGCGCATGGTGTTGCCCTCAATCGAGGTAAAGGTACCTCTGCTGGCCTGTACTGAGACCACAAAGCCCGCATGTGAAGCTCGCTTATTCCTGATCAGGAAGATGTCACCCGGGCGTGGTGCCTCCACCAGACTGCGATGCTTCTTGCCCCATGCGTAGATGCTTGTCACCAGGGAAGGATTATCCCAGGGCAGTTGCTTATTCTGATGTCCGGCGGCATCAAGCGCCCAGGAAACAAAGTCCGCACACCAGGGCTGACATCTGTGCCCGAAGTAGCGCGAGAACTTATTACAGTCGGGACCTCCCTGTTCCCGATACCCCTTCTGCCGTATCGCCAGTCGCACCGCTCGCTCGCCGATGGTTTTGCCCCTGACCGGCATCGGCATCGCCATATAGAGGTCATCCTTGTAGGCATCCTCACCCACGCTATCATCAATCAACTCGTCATCCACGATCCCGACACAGATGAGCTCTTCGAGGTCCAGTTCATCGAACCGGGGAATATCAGAGATGTGATCGGGCTCCGTCCAGAACTCGCTGTCCAGTTCCCTCGTCTTGCTTGCTTCCAGGCCGCATTCAGAGATTTCCAGCGAGTTCATCTCAATTTCCAGCTCGTTCATCCTCATCTCTTCATGTAAACTCATGGCCTTTTCCTCTTCTTTCTTCAAGCACGCCTGGTCAATAAATGCTATAGAAAGCATACTGAATTCCATAAAAAGAGGAAAGGTCGTTCTGATAGCAACCTTACAATTACTATGGGGCAGCAACGGAACAGCCAAACCACAGGCAACCATCCAGAAGCACGAGAACGTGAAGAGCAGCCCATCTGAGACATTTTGAGTAAGATAGGCGTGCTACTTTCTATAACTTATGTTCTCAGCACAGGGAAAAGGAAGGAGCAATGCAAACCGCAGAGATTCTACAATCAGTTGAGCATCGACCGTTTCCGCTGCATTCAAGTGCGTGGATTATGACGCAGCGATGGAAGGATGTTCTCTTCGCACACTGGTCACTGACGCCCGAGGAGCTCCGGCCCTTTGTCCCTTCCGCGCTCTCACTTGACACGTTCGAGGATCAATGCTGGCTGACGATCACTCCATTCTCCATGTCACATGTTGCGCCACGGGGCTTCCCGCCAATACCTGCGCTCTCCGATAGCTACGAGCTCAACGTCAGAACCTATGTGATTGCCAATGGAATACCCGGTATCTATTTTTTCAGTCTGGATGCAAGCAATCCACTGATGGTACTGCTGGCGCGGCATGTCTACTCTTTGCCCTATTTCAAGGCACGAATGCATAGCGAACAGAGAGGGAACTTGTTCTTTTACAGCAGCGTGCGCACTGATCCAAAGGGACTCCCGGCTACCTTTATCGCCCGCTATCAACCACACCCGGCAATCTTTCAGGCAGAACGTGGCACGCTAGACTACTGGCTGCTTGAGCGCTATTGCCTCTATACCGTGATCGGACGCCAGAAAATCCTGCGGGCTCATATCCATCATCGCCCCTGGGAGTTACAGAAGGCGCGAATGGAGATCCTCTATAACTCGATGACGCTTGCGGCTCGCTTTCCACTCCCGGAGCAAGCGCCACTGCTGCATTACTCGCAAGTACAGGATGTGCTGGTCTGGCCGATCTTCCCGACTACCTGAACTATGAAAAGAGAGGGAACTTCAGCTCCCGATCCGCAGTGAACATAAAAAGAGAGGGAGAGCCAGTCTTTGTCTCTCCCTCCCCGATCCGCAGTGAACATAAAAAGAGAGGGAGAGCCAGTCTTTGTCTCTCCCTCCCCGATCCGCAGTGTAAAATGGCTGACGACCGGTTCGAATGATGCCCACGTCAGTGAGGTTTCCTCTTTCACTATACTGTGCATTGAAACAGAAAAGTATAGATTCATCAATTCTATGATATGGCATAATAGATTACCCGGGAGAGATACTGACAATATATAGAGATGAGCTGAAATAAAAATTCGGCACCTGCTTCCAGAGTGGAAAACAGGTGCCGCCACAACAAACGGGAGTAGAAGGAGCTATGCCCTTCCCTGAGACATCTGCTGGCAGGTCTGTGCGCAGCGATGGCAGTGCTCAGCACAGGCTTTCATCTGAGCATCGTTCGGATCTACCTTCTCGCAGGACTCGGCACAGCGGAGACAGATCTGAGCGCAAAGCGTGCACAGTGCCGCATACAAGGGCGACTGCCGCAGCATGAAATCCTCACACATCTGACACATCTGGCTACAATCCTGCATCAGCCGAATGTGGTCAAGTTCGACATGCTTCCCACCTTGCTGAATACAGTATTGAAGGGTCTGGAGACAGCTTGCATGACACTCATGACACTCCTGAATACATTGCTGAAGCGTCTTCTGGGTTGTCGTTGTACGCTGCATGTTTTCCTCCTTTTATTGAGCGGTTACGACTATTACGTGAGAAACGAGACTTTGCCCTTTACCGGCAAAGTACTCGACTGATAGAACTATTGAACAGGGCCACTTTGCCCTATTTCAACTCACCACTTGTATTCTACTCCTACGCTAAATACGCGCTTCTGAATAAACGACACGCTCCGCTATTGTTTCTCACGAACGAAGCTCAAAAAGGTGACAATGGGGCGGAAACATGCGCGGCGCATGCCCTTCCCGGCTCTCTCCGGCCCACAAATAAAGCGTGTTCACCCCGAAACACAAAATACAGGCAATACCGTCTATTACGGCAGAGCATGTAACATCACACCCCGCTCTATACGTGTGAACAGAGGATCACTGTCGTGTTCAGTTGAGGAGATATCGTTTTATGAGTGAACAACCCGCCACCTATCTTCCAATCGAAGATCATGCACTCATCGGAGATCTGCATACTGTGGCACTGGTTGGCATTGATGGATCCATTGACTGGTGCTGTCTACCTCGCTTTGACTCACCCGCCGTTTTCTGTTCCCTGCTTGACGCAAACAAGGGCGGCTTCTTTCGCATCTCGCCTACCGAGCAGGTCAAATGCAGGCAGCTCTATCTTCCCGAAACAAACATTCTGCTGACGCGCTTTCTCAGCACAGAGGGCGTCGCAGAACTGACGGACTTCATGCCAATCAAAGAAGCGGAATCGACGGAGCTTCAACACTTCCTGGTACGTGCTCTGAGTATCATTCATGGCTCGCTGACCTTTACCATTCATTGTCGGCCCACGTTCGATTATGCGCGTATGAGACACAAGGTCCACCTGGTCGATACCGGAGCCATCTTTGAGAGCAAGCAGATAACGATGGGCCTCGCCTCGCCGATCCCGCTGGAAGAAGATGGGCACGGAGGTGTAAAGGCAACGCTGACGCTACACGATGGCGATACCATTCGCTTCGTCCTGTCGAGCGGTCATAGAGACGGGAGTTCGCCCCGCCCTCTGGATGAGCAGGAGTATAATCAGTCCTTTCGGAACACGGCCATGTACTGGCATAGCTGGCTTTCCCAATGCCTCTATCAGGGGCGCTGGCGCGATGTGGTACAGCGTTCGGCTCTGGTATTGAAGTTACTCACCTATGCTCCTACAGGCGCTCTGCTGGCGGCTGCAACTACCAGCCTGCCCGAATCAGTCGGCGGTGCACGCAACTGGGATTATCGCTATACCTGGATACGCGACGCCTCTTTTACGCTCGATAGCCTGCTTTCGCTTGGCTTTACGCAGGAGGCCGAAGCGTTTATGAAATGGCTTGATAACCGCTGTCATGAGCTCAAAGAGGGGGGCACGCTTCAGCCCATGTATGGCATTAACGGTCAACAGACGCTGACCGAGATCACCCTTGACCACCTGGAAGGCTACCGCAAGAGCCGCCCTGTGCGTATCGGAAATGGAGCCTATACCCAGAAACAGCTTGACATCTATGGCGAGATGCTGGACGCATTGTATATTTACAATCGCTATGACGCCATTTCATACGATCTCTGGAGTAATCTGCTCTTGCTGCTTGAATGGCTGGAAAAGCACTGGGAGGACCCTGATGAAGGCATCTGGGAGGTACGTGGCGGCCCAAAACAATTTGTTCATTCACGCCTGATGAGTTGGGTGGCCTTCGATCGCGCTACCCGCATCGCCCGCTTGCGCGGTTGGCCTGCCCCTATTAATCGCTGGATCAAAATGCGCTCCAGGATCTATCAGCAGATCATGCAACGTGGCTGGAGTCAGGAGAAGCAGAGCTTCGTGCAATACTACGGAAGCGAGGCGATTGATGCAAGCTCACTGCTGCTGATGCTCACTCATTTTACCGGGACGAAAGAGCCGCGCGTGCTCTCTACCCTTCGGCGCCTGAAAAACGAGCTTGCCAGCGGAGCGCTGGTCCGGCGCTATCTGCCACAGTATGCCGCAGATGATGGCCTGGGCTCACAGGAGGGGACCTTTAGCGCCTGTAGCTTCTGGTTTGTGCAAAATCTGGCCCTTGCCGGGCACCTGGAGGAGGCACGCCTGCTGCTGGAAAAGCTACTCTCCTACAGTAACCACGTCGGCCTGTATGCCGAAGAGATCAACCCGACAGGTGAGGCGCTCGGGAACTTTCCTCAGGCCTTTACGCATCTATCGCTGATTAGCGCCTGCACTACGATGGATAAGATGTTAAACAGGCATCCCGGACAATTACAGCTCACACCCAGACCACTCTATGGAGACTATAGATAAGAGATAGAGACAAGAAAGCGCAATAAGGGGTAAGCTATGACATTACTTGAGAAAGTGGCGGTTGATGCTATCAAGGTGACAGCATGTACTATTCCGACCGACTTCCCCGAGTCGGATGGATCCTATACCTGGGATAAGACAACGATCGTGCTTGTAGAGGCGCACGCGGGCGATCGCTGTGGCCTCGGGTACACCTATGCCGATGAGGCCACGGGCCACCTGATTCAGCGCTTGCTTGCGGGCATCGTCACCGGTCAGAACGCGCTGGACGTGCCCGGCTGCTGGCGAGCGATGGTTGCAGCTATCCGCAATCTGGGACGACCTGGCATCAGCTCAATGGCGATCGCTGCCGTGGATGCGGCCCTCTGGGATCTCAAGGCTCGCCTGTTTGATGTCGCCCTGGTCACGCTGCTTGGTGCCTCACGCGAGTGCGCACCCGTGTATGGCAGTGGTGGCTTTACCTCGTATTCACGTGAGCAGTTACAGCGGCAGCTAGGAGACTGGGCCGCACAGGGCATCCCGCGCGTAAAAATGAAGATCGGTAGAGAGCCCGACCACGATATAGAGCGCGTTCGTGAGGCACGTGAGGCCATCGGTCCACACTGTGCACTCTTTGTCGATGCTAATGGCGCGTACAGCCGCAAGCAGGCGCTGGCCCAGGCTGAGCGCTTCACCGAGCAGGGCGTGAGCTGGTTTGAGGAGCCCGTTTCTTCGGATGATCTGGCAGGCCTGCACCTCATCCGGGATCGGGCGCCCGCTGGCATGGATATTGCTGCCGGGGAATACGGGTATGATCTCTGGTACTTTCGTCGCATGCTGGACGCCGGGGCTGTTGATGTGCTTCAGGCCGATGCCACACGCTGCGCGGGAATTACCGGATTCCTGCGTGTAGCAGCCCTCTGCGAAGCGCACGGCCTGCCACTCTCCTCACACTGTGGCCCGGCACTCCATGTGCATGCCTGCTGTGCCGTCCCCAATTTCCGCCATATGGAATACTTTCACGATCATGTACGCATTGAACATCTGCTGTTTGACGGCGTGCTGACGCCCCACAAAGGTGCACTGTATCCAGACCGCTCACGTCCGGGTATGGGGCTTGAGCTCAAACGCGCCGACGTCGCACGCTATGCGATTTGAGAGCGAAAGGGAACACAACTCTATGAAAGCCAAACCACCCATGCGCGTTGTCCAGACGTGGCCTTTACCCGCAAAGTGGCTTCAGCGCCTGCTTCCTGCATCGCTGGCGCAGGAGGAGCGCACGATTATTCTGCATATCCGTGAGGGACGCTTCCAGCGCAGTCTTGCTGTGATTACGGCCTGCGCCAGCCTGTTGAGCGGGCTCGAAGTCGCCTACGAACACTATATCGGGAGCTACAGCCAGAAGATCATGTATACACCGGTCATCCTTTGCTGCGGTCATATTCTCAGCAGCATCGGCGCGATCTTCAACCGCTGGATTGCTCGCGTCCTGTTGCCCATTATGTCGCTGCTGCTGGCGCTAGATGGCGTGGTCGGTTTCTTTCTGCACATTCGCGGTGTCCAGCGCAAGCCCGGCGGGTGGCGGCTCCCGATCTTCAATATTGTGATGGGACCACCGCTCTTTGCGCCGCTGCTGATTGCAACCAGCGGTTTTCTGGGCCTGATTACCAGTTTTCTGCGCAGTGAGAACGCCCTTCCTCCCGAGCTCTTTGAACACGTGAAAGGCGTCAGGAGGCGGTTCCCGCTCTGGATGGACCTGATGCCCAAAGCCCCGGTCAGAGAGCTCCTCTCAACAGAACAGGATATCCGCGAGGGACGCTTTCAGGGCTTGATGGGCGGAGCCACGGCCCTCTCAGCCTTCTTCAGTGGAGCCGAGGCCCTGTACTCGCACTATAAGAACAACTTCACCTATAAGATCGAGTGGACGCCTATTCTGCTTTCGCCGCTGGTCATGATCGCTGGTATCGGCACCATCTGGAGCCGCACGATTGCTCGCACGCTGCTGCCGATTACCTCGCTGCTGGCCGCCATCAACGGTATGCTCGGGCTCTATTACCATTTGCGCGGCATTTCCCGCCGCCCCGGAGGCTTCAAGAAGTTTCTCTATAACCTGCTCTATGGCCCGCCCATCTTCGCGCCGTTACTCTTCGCCTCGACCGGCTTTCTGGGACTGCTTGCAAGTCTTTTGAGGAGGACTCGACCATGAAGCATTCAACCGACCGTCTGCCTGTCGATCCACACACCGGGCAACCCATTCCACCGCGCGCGCAACCCGGCTACTATCCTGGCTTCCACACGCTCGATCAGCAGGCGTTCTGGGATGAGGCAACTCGTAAGGTCGTCCTGGATCGCGTCGAACATGTGCCGCCGATCCGCTTCTTTACGCCTGAAGAGGCTGAGCTAGCGAAAGCTATCTTTGATCGCTTGCTCCCGCAGGACGATCGGGACGAAGAGCATACCATTCCCATTGTGAACTTTGTGGACGAGCGCCTCTATCACAAGCGCATCGATGGCTACCGCTACGAATCGATGCCACCCGATGACGAGGCCTACCGTCTCGGTTTGCGGGCGATTGATGAGATCGCTCAGCATCTGTTTCAACAGCCATTTGTGCAGCTTGGCCCCCACGAGCAGGATCAGGTATTGCTCACCCTGCATTCCGCCGAGCCACCCGCCGCACACGAGATCTGGCAGAAAATGCAGGTGCATTACTTCTGGCTCCTGATCCTTCAGGATGCGGTCGGAGTCTATTATGCGCACCCCTACGCCTGGGATGAAATCGGCTTCGGAGGACCTGCCTATCCACGTGGCTATATGCGCCTGACAGGCGGTGCGCCTGAGCCCTGGGAGGTCGAGGAACAACGCTATGAGTGGCAGGGGCCCCCTACCTCCCTCTCCGATATATACAAGCAGCCGGGCGGCCCCGGTGGACACGGTCAACAGCCTCCCGGACAGGGCGGCACCCATTAGCGAAGGGAGGAATGACACGCGATGAAAAAACCGCTTTTCGGAGCCTTCAGAAAGCCAGAGGACAAAGTCCATCACCTCGGCCCGATGCAGAAGATCGAGACGCCTATGCGCCGCTTCGATCCTGATGAGGAGGTCGATTTCTGTATTGTCGGCGTCGGCTCTGGCGGTGGGGTGCTGCTTCAACGGCTGGCACGGGCTGGCTTCAAGGTCGTTGGCATTGAGGCAGGCCCGTTCTGGGATACCGAACGCGATTGGGTCAGCGATGAGGCGGGCTCACACCAGCTCTACTGGAACGACCTGCGCATCACGGGCGGCAGCGATCCAATCACGCTCGGCGCGAATAATAGCGGCAAGGGCGTCGGGGGCGGGTCTGTGCACTGGGCGGGCTTCACGCCGCGTTTCCATCCCTCGGACTTCCGCGTCTATTCCGAAGACGGCGTCGGGATCGATTGGCCGATCTCCTATGAAGCGCTCAAGCCCTATTACGAGCTGCTTGAGCTGGAAATTCCGGTTGCCGGTCCGGCCTATTATCCCTGGGGTGACCCGCACGGCTACCCGTTTGGGCCACATCCGCCCGCTGGCGTGCCCGACGTCCTTTCCCGGGGCTGTAGCAAACTTGGCATCCCGGTCAGCAGTGGCGGCCCGGTCGCAATTCTGGAAGGATCACGCAATGATCGCCCGCACTGCATCTATCGCGGTTTCTGCCTTCAGGGCTGCAAAGTCGGCGCGAAGCAGAGTACCCTGGTCAGTCACGTTCCAGACGCCATTCATCATGGGGCCGAGATCCGTGCAAACTGCATGGTGGCCCGCATTAACATGAAGAACGGGCGGACTACCGGCGTCACCTACTTCGATCCGGACAAGCGGGAACGTGAGCTCAGGGCAAAGGTGGTCGTGGTCTGTGGGTACGCGATCGAGACGCCGCGCCTGTTGCTGAACTCGGCCTGCCCGGGCTTCGAACACGGACTCGCCAATTCCAGCGGCACGCTCGGTCGCTATCTGATGGTGCAGATTGGCAATGTCGTTCTGGGGCGCTTTGAGGACCCAATCCGCATGTATAAGGGCCCACCCGCCCACTCGCTTACCGAGGAGTTCTACGAAACCAATCCCAAAAATGACTTCGCACGCGGCTTTGCCATTCAAACAGTCGCACCGTTGCCGATCGCCTTTGCCAAACAAATGCTGATGGCAAAGGGAGCCTGGGGTTGGGGCCTGCGCCGCGTGATGATGGACTACAACCACTGGGCACCGCTTGGCGTCCTGGGTGAGATTCTCCCCTGGGAAGATAACCGCGTTGAACTGGCCGAGGAGAAAGATCAGTACGGCCTTCCCGTCGCGAAAATCACGTTCGGGCTCCATGACAACGATCGCAAAATTGCGAAAGCAGGCGTACAGAAGACAACGGAGATTCTGGATGCTGCGGGAGCACAGGAGGTCGTTGAGGAGGCTCGCTATGCGCATCTGGTCGGGGGAGCGCGTATGGGCAACGACCCCCGGACCTCGGTCACAAACAGCTTTGGCCTGACACATGACATCCCGAACCTGTTTATCTGTGACGGGAGCCTGCTTCCCACGCAGGGCTCAGCCAATCCCGGGCTGACCATTCAGGCGCTGGCCGCTCGCAATGCTGACTATATGATCTCCAACGCCGCCGACATCTTCGCAGGGCGGTCTCCCTCCGTAGAGCAGCCGCCAGTGCGGAAACAGCTTTCACCTCCTGGCATAAAGGGGAAAGGCACTCCCAGAATCAGGTAATCCAAAGGGCTCCTCTTTTTTAAGCAGAGGAGCCCTTTTTTTTTGCTATTTCGCACGGCGCAAAACTTTTTATGACGGGTTAAAAACGACTTTCCAGCGTCAGCAACAACCTTTCGTCCAGGCGCAAAAACCGCTATACTGTAAGGGCCATATCCAGGCTCCGACGGGGCTTTTTCTACATCAGGAGGTTTTTCTTTTGCTGGCTGACAGATTTGACGCATTCTTTCTTGATCTTGATGGTGTCGTCTATGTTGGGCGTCAGGCGCTTCCCCATACAGTTCCGTCTCTGCAACGACTCCGGGCCGCTGGAAAGCAGATTCGCTTTCTGACCAATGCCACCTGTGCAACCCGGGAACAACTGGTTGAACGCCTGCGCAACCTGGGCATTGAGGCACACAAAGAGGAAATACTGAGCGCTTTCTGGGCAACCTGCCTCTATTTACGCGAACAGGGCATTCGCACCGTCTACTCGATTGGCAGCCCGAGCGTTGTTCAGGAGTTCAACGAAGTGGGCATCAGCATCGATGAGGAGCACCCCGAGGCTGTTGTTGTGGGCTGCGAGGAATTCTTTACCTATAACGAACTTAAACAGGCATCCTTCCATATCCGAAGAGGGGCACACTTTATCGCCACAATGGTTGACGCGACCTTCCCGACGCCTCTGGGGCCCGCTCCTACCACCGGCGCGATCGTCTCCGCCTTGCAAACCGCCACCGGGCAGTATCCGACCGTCATCGGCAAGCCATCGCCCACCATGTTTCTTGAGGCGCAGAAGAGCCTCGATGGCGTTGATGCCTCCCGCATTGTGATGATCGGTGATACGCCTGCGAGCGACATTCTTGGCGCTCATCAGGCGGGTCTCAGTGCTCTGCTTATTTCAAAAGCGGCTCCCAGCACACGCCTGTTTACCGGAGCCCGCGACCTGCGCGAACCGGATGGCATTATTCCGGATCTGGCCGCGCTCTTCGATGAAGAGTACACGATTCAGCCTCACAAGCCGCTTGGTTATCGCTGGCCGCAGAGCATACAGCCGGGCGTTGCCGCTGTTGTGCTCAATGCGGAGGGACAGGTGCTGCTGGTTCAGCGAAGCGATACCGGCCTGTGGAGCCTGCCCACGGGTCATGTTGAGGCGGGGGAAACGGTCGAGGAAGCGATCACCCGCGAGATACAGGAGGAGACAGGGCTACAGATCCGCGTTGAGCGGCTCAGCGGTGTCTACTCCGACCCCACCACCCAGGTCTTCTCATATCCTTCCGGGGAGGTCATTCACTTTATCACGACCTGCTTCCGGTGCACGGTAACAGGCGGCACGCTCCGCAGCGACCGACAGGAGACGATCGAAGCGCGTTTCGTCGACTCCAAGCATCTGCCTGATCCCTTCCTGCCACTACAACGCCGCTGGCTTGCCGATGCGCTGACAGAGACCGAGCGAGCGTTTATTCGCTAGCCTGCACGAGCGATAAGGGCAGCCTCTAGCGGTTGCCCCTGCTCCACTGCGCACCAGCCGGTAAGCGAATCCCGAAGTAGGAACGAAGCGCATCGCGGAACATCGTCTCATCCGCCAGTTCCATTGTATGGCTCTCGCCGTTCACATGGCGAATCTTCAACTCCATATTATTGAGTATCACCCGGGCGTCGGGAGCCGCGATTGCGCAAATAGGGTTATGTATAAAAGGCGAGTCAGGCGAGTGCGAGGTGTAAAAATTCATCATCCGGTAATCGGCGGGATAGTATGGTTCAAGCGTGAAGCCATAGAGCGGCCTCCATTCGTCCCTGACTTTATGTTGCAGGATGTAGCCAAAATCGGGATCGGTGACCAGCCGAAGCACCTCGAGCCGCTGATCGACCTCAACACCCGGCTCCAGAGGCAGGGGAGCAACCGGACAATTACCGCCGAATCCGACATCAACGAGCCAGCGCCGCCCGTTCAGCTCGATCAGCATCAATTTATGTGACTTCTGCTGCACAACGCCACCAATCATCACTCGCGCCGCCAGCGTCGTCACCTGAAAGCCGAGCTGACGCAATACCTGCTCAAGCAGCCCGTTCAGCTCGAAGCAATAGCCGCCCCGCTGGCTCTGAACCAGCTTCTGAAACAGGCTGGCCGGGTCAAGCGCGATCGGCTCGCCCATCAGTACACTGAAGTTTTCAAACGGAATATGCATGATCTGCCCGTTGTGAAGCTGAAACAGCGTCTCTTCTGTGGGGGTTGCTGGCCCCTGATACTCGATTCGTTCAAAATAGGCATCCAGTTGAAGCTGATCCTCAAACATATTTCTCTATCCTTATTTGTATTGAGCTTGCATCTACTCTGTACTTGCTATAACAGTGCTCTTCAGCTCCAGCATTCCCCTGATTTGAGGAAAGGATATACTGAAAATGATCCATGTTATGCTGTCCTCAGGTAGAATATGCGTAAGGAGCACTTGTGATGACACAAACAACTCTCAATATTACCACACTGCGACAGGCAATCGAACAGGAAAATGTTGATGTACTTGCCACGCTCTACGCCGACGACGCCTGCCTGACCATCGTTGATACGCTGCATCCGCCCTCCGCGCCGTTGGAGCTGAAGGGGAAAGAGGCCATCTGCGACTTTTACACCGACAATACGACCCGTCACCTTGCCTGTACGATTGTCGATGAGGTCATCAGCAAGGAGAAGCTGGCCTTCACCGAACTCTGCCAGTATCCCGGCGGTCAGCCGATGCTCGCGGCCACCTTTCTCGATCTTCGAGACGGCCTGATAACACGCCAGTTCACCATTCAGGTCTGGGACGAATAGGAGACAGCTCAATCGAACGGAACAAACGCCCCGACACGGTTGTTTTCTCTTAGAGAAGGAAGCCAAAAAGAAAGGAAGGTCTTCACCGTGGCAAAAGCAAAAGCAACGTTCGGCGCGGGCTGTTTCTGGGGCGTCGAAGAAGTATTCCGTACACAAAAGGGCGTCCTCTCGACCACTGTTGGTTATGAGGGCGGGCATCTGGAAAACCCGACGTACGAGGATGTTTGCACCGACAAAACCGGCCATGCGGAGGTGGTCGAGATCGAATACGATCCGGAGCAGATCAGCTATGACGAGCTGCTCACCCTGTTCTGGGACAATCATAATCCGACGACGCCCAATCGTCAGGGGCCCGATATCGGGACACAGTATCGCTCGGTCATTTTCTACCACACGCCAGAACAAAAGGCGGCTGCGCTCGCTTCCAAAGAGCGTCAGGAGCAATCGGGCAAATATCACCGCCCGATCGTAACCGAGATTGTTCCGGCATCAACGTTCTACAAAGCAGAAGACTATCATCAGCAGTATCTGGCAAAACGCGGCATCTCGCATTGCCACTTTGCCTGATCGTCGGCCAGTGGCAGCAGTTCAACAAGCTGCCCTGGCCCGCCTGCATACATTATTCTTCTCCCTGCAACTCCCCTTGCAATCTTCTCCCGGGCATGCTACACTAATAACCACTACAGGGGTTATGATGTATCAGTTCGCGACGAATATGATACAATAACTCGGACAAGAAACGCCACGTATTTGTGCTATCGGATGACCGGGCTTCGCACGAAGCAACAGTAAGGCGCGTCTCTCAGAGAGCATCAATCATCGTCCTGTATCCTGCAACTCGCCTGCGGTCCTCACCCCGGACGATCCTCTAGGATACCTGCCAGGAACATGCGCTATCATGTTCTCTTTTCTTATGCCTTCATTCTGTCTGTTTCGTCCATACGTCGATATCTATCTATTCACGAAAGGATAAGCTAAAGCATATGCCACCGACAGATCATACTGCCGGAGTGCGAGATGTTCAGCCACAACACGCAATCGCAGCCAGAACGCCGAACGTCCGTCCCTGGTTAGCGCTTCTCTCCATGATGTTCGGCCTCTTTATGGTGCTTATGGACGTCACCATTGTGAATGTCGCGCTTAACGAGATCCAGACCAGGCTTCAAACCGATCTGACAACCGTCAGTTGGGTGCTGAACGCCTACAACCTGGGATTTGCCGTCCTGCTGGTGACGATGGGCCGTCTGGCCGACCTGTTCGGGCGGAAACGTATGTTCCTTTTTGGCATGATCATGTTCAGCCTGGGCTCGCTCCTATGCGGTCTGGCCCCGAATATTGGTTTTTTGATCGCGGCCCGCGCGCTCCAATCCATCGGCGCGGCAGCCATTAACCCGATCAGTCTGGCGATTATTACCCATATTTTCCCGCCCCAGATTCGTGGACGTGCCATCGGCATCTGGGGTGCCGCCATTGGCGCGGCGGCGGCAGCAGGCCCGCTTCTGGGGGGTATTCTGGTTGAGATGCTCAACTGGCGCTGGATCTTCTTTGTCAATCTACCCTTCTGCGTTGCCGGTATCATCATGGTGCTGCTCTTCGTTCCTGAGAGCCGGGATCAGGAGGCAAGCAAGCGCGTCGATATTCCGGGCGTAGTGGTCCTGACAGCATCGCTCTTCTGTCTGGTACTGGCAATCATCCAGGGGAGTGAGTGGGGCCTGACCTCTCTGCCGATTCTGGGCTTGCTGATCGCGTTCGCGGTTGGCCTGATCGCCTTCGTACTGATCGAGAAGCGCCAGGCCGAGCCGATTGTTCGCTTCTCGCTCTTCAAGATTCGGAGCTTTGCCATAACGAACGTCAACATGTTCCTTGCCAATCTGGCAGCACAGGGCGCGTTCCTGCTGCTGGTGCTGTTCTATACAAAAGCGCTTGGCTTTGATCCGATGCATGCTGCCCTTTTCACCATCGGACTTCCATTGACGGAACTGATCGCGGCAAGCCTGTCCAATACGCTCGGGCGCCTGATCGGTCCGGCGAGAACGGCGGCGCTTGGCATGGCTCTGATCTCAATTGGCATGCTGCTCCTGTTACTCCTGCCCTCAAATCCCACAGCCTTTGAGGCGGTCTGGCATGCCGCGGTGATCGGTGCAGGTGTGGGACTGGCCTTCTCCAGTTTCTCCAATCTGTCGCTCATGGATGTGCCACCCACACAACTCGGCATGGGAAGCGGCATCTACAATACGTTTATGCAGGTTGGGGCCACGATGGGCGTGACGATCCTGATCAGCCTCTTTACGCTCCAGTCGCACGTCAACATCGCGCAAGCACAGCAGCAGGTAAACACCGCCATTCAGGCCGAATCCCGCCTGCCCCAATCCTCACGCACCGAGATTGTACAGCTCGTCAACGAGCAAACAACTCACGGCGACCAGACCGTGATTACAAACTGGCAGCTTGATACAAAAGCACTCGCGCAGAAGCAAACCAGCAGCGAGGCAAAAGCCGCCATTGACGCGGCACAACAGACTATCACGCAGACCTTCAAGGATGCGCTGGTATCGGCCTTCAAGAATGTCTGGGTTATCGCGAGTATCATTGGCCTGGTGAACGTGGCCCTGATCCTGCTGAACCGATCGGGCAAGAAAGTGCTTCGCTAGGCTTTTCGGTTGAAGGACAGAGCGGCGTCTGCGGGCGTACGCTCTGCTTTTTGTTGCTCCTCTTGTTGTATGGTCGGAATATGAGATAAAATAATATATTCGTTGCTTGATTTTGAAATGCCGTTTTCACTGGAAAAGGACGGTGTTCATCGCCCTGTGCGGTGCTCATATGAAAAGAGGACACACGCATGCAGCTTGAGAACAGGCTTCTGGACCAACGCTACCGGATCACTCAAGAGATTGGTAAAGGAGGCATGGGCGCCGTCTACCGGGCACGCGACATCAGACATCAGCGCCTTGTTGCGATCAAGGTGATTGCGCTTGACGCCTCAAACAGCTTTTCCGCGGAACAGCTTCGGCGGGATCTCAAGCGCGAGATCGATATTATCGCCCACCTCACCCATACGCTGATTGTGCCGTTGTACGACTCCGGGACGATCGAGGATCAGGAGCCGGGCCTTGCCGCGTACTTCGTGATGCCTTACTATCAGGCAGGCTCGTTGCACGACTGGTTACACCGCCCGGGGCAACCGCTGCCGCTTTCAACTTCGGCTGTAATCTTCTTTATCAATCAGGCAGCCGACGCGCTATCCTATGTGCATCAAAACGCGATCGTGCACTGCGACGTGAAGCCGTCAAACTTCCTGCTCGATACTCAGAGCGCCACCGGTCTTCCCTATCTGCACCTCGCTGACTTTGGGATTGCGCGCATTCTGACGACAACAACCAGCACGAAACATGAGGGGGTCGGCAGCCCACCCTATATGGCACCCGAGCAGATCAAGGGGAAACCCGTCTTTGCCAGCGATCAATATGCCCTGGCGGTCATGGCATATGAGATGCTGACCGGGAAACCACCCTTTCAGGGGACTGACGAGCAGATCCTGTACCAGCATTTACATCGCTCGCCCAGACCGGCCAGCGAATTGAACAAACGCCTCTCACAGGCAGTTGATACCGTACTGGGAAAGGCGCTCGCGAAAGATCCCGAGGAGCGTTTTGGCTCGGTGCTGCGGTTTGCTCAAACGCTGGAAAAGGCGCTGATAAGCCCGCGCACCTATACCGACGAGACGATCATACAGAAGTTTGTGCCTCCGCCACAGCAGAAACCACCGTCACAGCAGGCCCAGAAACAACCGGAAAAGCAGCCTCCAACCCGAGTCGAGCCACAGCGCAAGCGCGGTTGTCACCCCATCCTGCTGATCCTGGCGCTCTGTATGCTCGCCCCGGTCGGCTTTCTCTGCCTGCTTCTACAGGCGCATTTCAGCGGCCTTCAGCACAAATCTCCACAGAAAAGAGAGCAGACAACCACGTCACCATTTCTCCAACAGGTGCAGGGGACGCCGACCGTCTTTCCCTTCGAGCAGAACAGCCCGGCCTTCCAATGGGAGCTGACCAGCGATCAGGCAGGCTCATGCATGATGCAAGACCATGCCTATGCGGTCAGCCAGAAACAGCAAAACCTGTTCACAACCTGCATTGCCACCGCGAGCGACTTCCAGAACTTTGGCTACTCGGCGGAGGTTACAATTGTTGAGGGCGACACGGCGGGCATTCTGTTTCACGCGCAAGGGGCCAGCCTGTTCTACGTCTTTCAAATCGAGCTCTCGGGGCGCTACAGGCTGATACGCTACACAGAGAACAGGCGTCAGGGGGCGCAAATCCTGGCCGAGGGAAGCAGCGCGGCAATCCACACAAAGCCCAACGAGGCCAACACGCTCGGGATCATCGTGCGCGATACAACGATACAGCTCTATGTCAACGGGCAACTTCTGAAACAGAGCTCCATCGCCGCCGAACATGGACAGATCGGGACCTTTGTCGATGCGCTCAATCAGCCCACAACCGCCCTGTTCCGCAACGTCCGGCTCTGGAAGCTCTAGCGTCTCCCCATCTGAAGAAGAGAAGGCTGCACTGATCGCTTCACCATCGATCTCTATGGCGATTGGGTCACATCTTCCCTCGAAACAGGTACTGGTGAGCAAGGGAAGCGCTCACAAGAGATGAAGCCAGAAAGAGAGCTGTTCCCGCTTCATCAGCCCCATCAGAACGCTATCTCATCCCCGAGAAACAAGCATGGTTCCCGATGCATTATCATCAAAACGGGGAGGGCCTCCCGAAACCGTCCTCGTCATATGAAGCACTCCCTGTATGCCCTTTTTCAGAAGAAGAGAGACCGATATCAATGCACTCCTTGCAATTCGTTTCTTTCAGCAGATCACCATTTTCATACCAGGCTATCAATCTGTGCCTCTCTTCCTATCGCTGCTACACAACAGCCAGCCAGGCGTATTCTCCCCTTTCTTCTCAACAGATGCCCGGAAATGAAGGGAATACTGCTCACCTTATCAACGATTCATAGGCAAATAGCAGAGAGAGCTATTGATTTATTGAAGAGAAGGTGCTACAATACTACCAGTCGTAGGAAGCAGCCTGCGGTTTCTGATGGTGTGGTATGACCACGTTAGATGATATTGATCTCAAGATCCTGGAACTGCTGAATGAGGATGGTCGCCTCTCGCATGCGGCTATCGGCAAGGAGATCGGCATGACCGGGCCATCTGTCTATGCGCGTGTCCAGCGCCTGGAGCGGGATGGCATCATCCAGAAATATTCGGCGCATCTGTCTGCCGAGAAAATGGGCCTCGGTCTCACTGCCTTTATTCGCGTCAATATGCAATCGACGCCCGATGAGGATCTGATCTTTGAGCAGTTTGTGCGCTCGGATCCGCGTATCCTCGAATGCCACGAGGTGGATGGCGAAGCCACGTACTGGCTCAAGGTGCAGACGGGTTCCGCCCGCGATCTGCGCCACCTGATCACGGCGTTGCGGCGGCTCCCCGGATCTGTGTACACAACCACAAATATCTCTCTGGGTACGATTAAGGAGCAACAAACAACCGTTGCCCTGTATCGCAAAATTCACGGCCAACCAGAGGAAAGCGACGCGGACCGCTCCTGGTAACTCGGGTGTGGCGCTCTCTCAACCGCAGAGAAGGGGTTCTCTGTGGTGATTTTTGACGCCCTCGTTTGGGCATGCAGTAGAGTAGAATACCGGCAGAAGAGCAAGCGAGATCAAGTAAAAAGCAAGCTGCATTGCAGTGCTATGGTACACTGGCAATGCTTCCCATGAGAGAGCACAGCGATGTTGAAAGGATTGAGCAGGGATGATGATTGCCGAAACGGAGCGGCTACGCGTTCGCTATCTGCGAGATGACGACTTTCAGGAGATGTATGCCCTGTGCAGCGACCCGCTTGCCATGCGCTTTATGGGCGATGGCAGTACGCTGACAGCGGAGCAAGTCACCACCTGGATTGAGAAATCTCAATGGAACTATCAGGATCACCGGTTCGGTTGCTTTGCGGTGGAAACCCGGGCCAAGAGACAGTTCGTCGGCTTCTGCGGGCTGGTCTATCCACACGAGCATCAGAACCATGTCGAGATTATTTACGCCTTCTCCCAACCCCATTGGGGCAAGGGGTACGCCACAGAAGCCGCCAGAGCCGTTCTCGACTATGGCTTCACGCGGTGCAACCTGCCGCGCATCGTCGCGACCATTGTTCCGGCAAACACGGCATCCCGGCGGATCGCGGAGAAGCTCGGCATGCGCTTTGTCGGGATAGTTCAAGACGATGGTGAGGACGTTGCTTTCTACGAACTGCTGAACCCGCAACAGCACTAAAGCAAGCCGTTTGCGGACAGTATCACACAAGAGCATCGGGCAAAGAGCGCCCCTCTTTCCCCGGTGCTCTCTTATGGCCTGAAAATCCTGTTTTAAAGTAAAGCAAGTCTTGCATCCAGGCTTGCAGCTTACACATGCATAAAAAACCAGCATAGTAGAGAGAATAAAAAATATTCAAAAACGCTATTCAGGAGGACCGAAATGCCAGACATCACAACCTTACTTCTCTTTCTGACCTCTGCAATGACGCTGCTCCTGATTCCCGGGCCTGCGATGCTCTATATCGTTACACGGAGCGCCGCCCAGGGAAGACAGATCGGGCAAATCTCGGCGCTCGGCATTGCTCTGGGTGATATCGTGCAGGTGCTTGCCGCCACTTTCGGTCTCTCGGCGTTGTTGGTCTCCTCAAGCCTGGCCTTCTCACTGGTCAAATATCTGGGAGCGGCCTACCTGCTCTTCCTCGGCCTCAGCACGCTGATCAAGCGCGGGAAAGTAGAACAGCAGAGCATGCAACCGGTCAAAAGATCGCGAGCCTTCCTCCAAGGGCTCGTTGTAGAAATTCTGAATCCGAAGTCGGCACTTTTCTTTCTGGCCTTCCTGCCTCAGTTCGTCAACCCGGCTCGGGGCTCGATCATTGTGCAGATGCTCTTCTTCGGCAGCCTCTTTGTGGCGCTCTCGTTTAGCTGTGACAACATCTATGCCTCGCTGGCAGGCCTGTTGAGCGGCAAACTGAAGGAGAGTAAGGGCTTTCTCTCCTCACAGCGCTACGTCGTCGGTGCCATCTATATTCTGCTCGGGCTCATCACGGCGTTTACCGGCATCCAGACAGAGGGCTAGCAAGACAACCATCCGTCCATCTCCACAGCGAAAGAGGCGGGAGCAGGCCCCACTCCTGCCCTCGCCTCCTCTATTGAGGAGAACATAACACAGAATAGTTGCATCCCGTTTCGAGAGAACAGGCAAAACGCTTCTCCAGCTTGATCTCTCTTTTAGCACAGGGACGTTCTGCAAGCGACCCTTGCGCGAGTGCATGCCAGCAGCAACGGGCAGAAGACGCCCTTGCATTGACATGACACGCGCCTTTACGCTACACTGATTCAGTGCTTCTTTGCACAAACACTACGGTGAGGGGCCGGTTTCCCGGAAGGAGTGATGTCATTGGATAACATCAAAAACTACCTGATCGATATGGATGGGGTCATTGTTCGCGGCGCAACGCTCATCCCCGGTGCCGCGGAATTTATACACAAACTACGTGAAAAAGAAGTTCCTTTTCTGATCTTCACCAATAACTCTCTATACACCCCACGTGACTTGCAGATGCGCTTGCACTATATGGGCCTCGAAGTGCCACCCAACGCCATCTTCACGTCAGCGCTGGCGACCGCGCAATTTCTGCATTCACAGCATCCGGGCGGGCGCGCCTATGTTATCGGTGAATCTGGCCTGACAACCGCTCTTCACGATATCGGCTATATTCTGACCGATCAAGATCCAGAATATGTTGTGATCGGTGAAACCACTACTTACAGCTTCGAGCGCATTTCGCGGGCAATTCGCTTTGTCAATGCTGGCGCCCGATTGATCGCGACAAACCCGGACGTCATGGGCCCCGGCGAAGGCGGGATCGTCCCGGCAACCGGCGCATTGGCCGCGCTCATCAACGCGGCAACTGGCACCAAGCCCTATTTTATCGGGAAACCAAATCCGCTGATGATGCGCATGGCCTTGCGCACCCTGAACGCTCACTCTGAGGAGTCGGTAATGATCGGCGACACCATGAGCACCGATATTGTGGCCGGCATCGAAAGCGGCCTGCGTACCATCCTGGTGCTGACTGGCGTTACCTCCCGTGAACAGGTAGAGCGCTTCCCCTATCGCCCGACCTGGATTCTCAACTCGGTCGCGGATATCGAGGTCTGATCACCTTGTTCTTTCTATACTATATATATAAAGGAATACAAAAAGCCAGGGAGGGCTGCTAGAACAGCCTTCCCTGCACTCTTGTTCTTCGTTCAGCTTCGGCGGCACATCATTGACGATCACGTGCCAACCATCGCGGCAGCGCCGTGCTTCCCGCTTGCTTAGAGGTGATCTCTTTCCAGATTCAGCCAGCGCACTTCATCCGGCGTCAGCTCGATCTCAAGCGCCTCAAACGAGGTTCGGGTCTCCTCAAGCGCCCGTGGCCCGATCAGCGGGAAGGTCGGGAACGGCTGCGAGAGCACGTAGGCCAGCGCGATCGAGATCGGCAGCACCTGCTTCTCGCGGGCCATCTGGTTCACCCGCTCCAGGCGCTGGAAATTGTCCTCGCTGTACCAGCAGCGCACCAGCTCAGGATCAGAGTGATCGTCGGGACGCGCCCGACCGGTGAAGAAGCCACGCGCCTGGCTTGACCAGGGCATCAGGGCCATTTGCCGCTCTTCTAACCAGGCCCGGGATTGTGAGTCGGAAGCCGCGATACAGCCCGCCCAGACCGGATCAACCATACGAGCAAGGCTGAAGTTGTTGCTGACCGCCACAAAACCGGACAGGCCATGCTCGGCAGCCCAACGGTTCGCCTCTTCAACACGCGCAAGCGACCAGTTGGAGGCGCCAAACGCACGAATGCGTCCGGCCTGCTTGTGCTCGTTCAGCACCGTGATAAACTCGCTGACCGGAATCTCGGGGTTATCACGATGCAACATGTAGATGTCGAGATAGTCGGTTTGCAGGCGCTCAAGACTGATCAGAAGCTGCTTCGTCAGCCACTCCGGCGTACAGAACGGCGTGTGCGCTCCCTTGCCCAGAATCACCACCTGCTCGCGAACGCCCCGGTTCTTGATCCACTGACCGAGCACCGTTTCACAGCGGCCACCACCGTAGATAAAGGCCGTATCAAAGCAGTTGCCGCCACGCTCAAAGTAGTCATCAAACATGACGGAAGCATGCGGCCACTCAGTCTGGTTGTCAACGCCCATCACCAGCCGCGCCACCTGCTTCTCGACGCCCGGCAGCGTGCCATACTTCATCTTGCTCCCGGGACGCACAGCAAGCGGACGACCACTGACGGTCAGCGTTTTTCCCTCTGGCTTCTCGGCCTCGTAGACAACACCGATGGCCTGCCGCCAGAGATCCAGCGTCCGCATATTGCCAAGCGAGTCACGCCAGGACATCGCCGCCGCCTCCCGCTGCTCAAGCGAGTTCGCGACCGTATCGGCTTCAAGCCCATAGAGATACTCGGTACACTCAACCTCGATCTCCTCCGGCTGCTCCTTCCCATATTGATAAAGAATGATCTTTGTATTCTGCGCATCGGGCGGCGTCCAGGGATCGGGCAACAACAGTGAGCCCTTGCTTCCCATGACGCGCACCACGTTCTCGGTTCGCAGGCGCACTCCGGTGGTCAGTTGCGCCAGAATCCCCCCTGGAAAGGCCAGAGAAGCGGTGGTATACTCATCAATGCCCGTCTCGCCAACAACGCCAGTCGCCACGACGGACAGCGGGTCCTCAAAGGGCTTGCCATTCGCTACCCCGGCAATCAGGCGAGCCATCGAGACGGGATAACCACCAACATCGAGAATGCCACCACCACCGAGCGCGTTGTTCATCAGGCGGCTCTCGGGATTGGGAGAGGTCTGGAAGCTGAAGGATGCCTGAATCAGCTTCACCTCGCCAATTGCTCCATCTCGAATCAAAGAGAGCAATGTATCAATCTGCGGGTGACAGCGATACATGTAGGCTTCCATCAGAAAGACATTGTTGCGCTGTGCCGCCTCCACGATCGCCATAGCTTCCGCATGATTAAGCGCTAGCGGCTTCTCACAGAGCACATGCTTCCCGGCCTCAGCGGCCTGGATAGCCCAACGAGCATGAAAGGGGTGAGGCGTTGCGATATAAATAGCCTGAACATCCTTGTCCTGTAACAGCGCCTCATAACTGCCATATCGATGTGAAATAGACCACTGCTCGCCAAAGCGCTCGGCTGCTTCCTGTGTGCGGCTCCCAACCGCATATAATGTCCCGGTTCGAGAATGGGTGACACCACGAGCGAACTTCCCGGCAATTGAACCTGTTCCCAGAATGCCCCATCGGAGCTTTTCGATCATCCTGACCTCCTGTCTGCTTCACTGCAAGTGACGAATGCACAATACGCTCTTGCCGACACACAAAATCTTCTGCGCGACGAAGCAAGCGGTTTTTTCTTTTATATCACCTGTAAAACAGCCAGGTCAAGTGTTGAAAGCGGTCCCGCCCTCGCTTTTCCTTCTTTCAGGGCATGCATATTCCACTATTTCATGAATATTGCCTCGCTTATTTCACCAGAAGAGGATCTCTTTTCCGCCTATCTGTCAAAGATCGATATATTTCTTTTCTGAAGCATGCTATAATTTTAATAGAAGTCGGGAGGCACCGGGCGGAGTCTATTTTTTCGGTTGTGTTCTCCTGCACGCTACGAAGCAAAGATCCAGGTCATCTGCTTGCTTCCCTATTCCTTTCTCTCACTCACGCTGCGGCTTCTCTCTGCTAACTGGTCCATTTCAGAAGGCAACCTCTTCCTGAGTCATACCCGGGAAGAGGTTTTGACCTTATCAACACTCAATGCGCCACCCATGCGGGACGAGTCGCAATCAGGACAGCCTCAGCAGTGATATCAGTCCAGATCTCGACGCGGAATCCCGCTTCTTTCAACCACTGATAGAGCCTTTGTGACGTACAGGACGGCTGGCTGACTGCGAAGAGATCCTGCACCGCTTCCCGGTAGCTCTCCAGCACAACCATGCAGGCACCTGGCTTGAGCGCCTGATAACACTGCCAGATCAGCGCCTGTGCTCCCTCAGGCATGCGGGCAAGATGTCCGGCAAAAATAAGATCAAAAGCCTCGCCGGGCAACTCAAGGGCAGCCAGATCGGTCGCACAGCATTCCAGGCGTTCACTCACACCATACTCCTGTGCGGAGCGCTGAGCCTGAAAAAGCGCCTCCGCGAAATCAAACGCGACTCCATGCGCCTGCGCGTCCAGTTCCAGCGCGGCAATCGCTCCAACACCAGAACCCAGATCTGCAATCCGCTGCGCGTGCCTGCTGCGGCCCACACCCAGACGATCCATGATACATCGTGCGACGGGATACATCAACAGGAATAGCGGATCAAGCGCCAGATCGGACAAAGGGGTTTCGAGCAGTAGCTTTTCCAGAGAGCAGAGAGAGAGCGCGCCGTCTGACTCCCAGAGCCGCACCTTGCATCGAAGCTCAAGCATCAGGTCGCCCAGGTAGTGGCTCCGATCAGCCACAAGATACCGCTCACTGATCGGCGTTAGCGCGTAGCCGCTGGCTGTACAACGCAGAAAGCGAAGCGCACAGAGCGCTCCGAACAGGCGGCTGAGTGCGGCTTCCGAAAGGGGCACCAGGAACGCCAGGCGGGCCGGGGTATCCACGCCACGAGCAACCCAGGTAAAGAGATCGAGCTTGACCGCGATCCAGAGCGGGTCACTTTGAGCGAAGGCAAAAGCAATATCAGTCATCTGAGCTGGCGGTATACACACATGCTCACCCAATCGTGCGATCGTTCCATTCTCCATGCAGGCATTGCTCCTCTACGAACTCTTGACCATCCCAACGCCAGTAGCTTACTCGGCAACGGTCGCGCCAACTGCCACAGCTTCCTGATGCTCCTGCGAGGCCGCGGCACGGGCCAGAAACAGCGCCACTCCCGCACTAACCGAGCGCTGTTCCAGCTCCGAGAATCCCGCCTCCTGGCACCAACCGCTGTAGGTCTCCGCCGCATAGATTCCGCCTTCCCGGGCCAGCGTTGCCTGAAACAGCGCATGCAGCGCGGGCAGTAGCGTCCCCATCTGATCGGCGCAGTAGTCAGCCAGCACCAGATGACCACCCGGACGCAGATATTGAGCACATGCCGTAAGAATGCGCTGATTGTCTGCCGCGCTACAACCATTACAGACGTAGCCCAGGTAGATAACATCATAAGGCGGTTCACCCCACGTCTCGGTCTGAAGCAGATCGCCGTCTGTAAAGCGAAACTGCGATAGCACCTTACAGCGCTTCGCAAAGGCGCGTGTGCTCTCCAGGACTGCCGGAACGTCAAGCGCATCAACGCGAATATCCCGCTTCTTGCGGGCCAGCGCGATACTCCAGACGCCTGAACCGGTGCCCAGATCAAGGACACGCTTCACCTCGCCCCGCTTGAACAGCGTATCGGCAACCTGCTGAGCCTCTTCCTGATGCAGCGGATAAAGCAGGCTGACGAGCGACTTGAGCACCTCGGGCTTCTGACTCGTCTCCGTTTGCCCGGTCTTCAGCAGAGACTCAAGTCTTGTAATAATATGGAGTAACACTTTTCGCATGGAACACACGTATTGCCCGAGGTAACATTCCTGATTGGGCACAAAATAGCGCCGCCCGGCCTCGGTCAGCACAAGCCGCTCATCCTCGCGTCGGGCAATCCCGAGCCAGATGAGCGTTTCTGAGGCATGAGCAGGCAGCGCCCCATCTTCGGACACAGCCGCGAACAGGCCATCCTCAATGCTCTGCTGTAAGGTCTGCAAGGCCAGCGCTATTTGATGAAACACGTCGGGAACGGAATGCATACGCTGGATGTAACGCCCGTCACGGAGCTCAAGCACGCCAGCCGCAAGCAAGACCTGCAAAATACAACGGGTACAACGGGGGTCGAAATGGGACTGCTCTATCAGTTCGTCTACGCTCTCAAAGGGAAGACGCAATCGGGAAAACAGACCTGTGCGCTCGGCAACCTGAAAGGCTGGCTCGACAAGCAGCGAGAGCAGCCATTCTTCCACTCGATGAGCCTGACTACCCGATCCATCAGCGTCCAGAAACGCTTTACTTGATGACCTGAAATAATGGGGATACTCTTGTAGTGATCTCAGCATTGCTTCTTCTCCTCCCTCAACCACCAGGCCCCACAAAACAACAACCGCTTACCCTCGGCGCAGTTCTGCCGTTGAATGACGCCGATCTTTTTTGCTTCCACTCGTGCGCTTCAATGCATCTTTGAGCTTTTCACCCGTTAACTCTTTTTATATTATAAACCCGCGATCAACCATAAAATGTACCTATCCATATACAGGTATATTTTATAATCATACAGCATCCAGATCTTATCCATTTACTTCAGATATACAATATAAGCAGAGCAATAGTAACCCGGTTTACTCCACCTATTACACACAAGAGATGCACGGTTCCTTCGGTCTTCCGTGCATCCCTCCTTTGCAGCAACTATCATTCAGCAGGAGAAATACGACATCCCTCTTTGCTAAGGAAGAGATGCGGTTCAAGTATGGGCGCATCTCTTCTCATCTTCAGACATTCTGAAGATCAACCCAGGCATCATAGGTCGCCTGCCCGCCAGGAATATCGGCAATGATATCGTTGGCCACAAGCGGCACAGTCTGTTGTCCGCTGGTGACTCGATTCACGCCAGACCAACCATCACGCATCCAGACAACACCCTGCAAAATTCCCTCGGTCACAAGGGCTTTTGCCTCAAAGTGGCCATGTCCGTTCGAGATCAGCACCCGGTTCCCTGTCTCAATTTTACGAGGGCGGGCGTCATTTGGATGCAACCAGATCTCCGGCTCAGGATTCGCCTTCGCCAGCGTGGGAAGCACCTTCCCCTCATCGTAGAAGGAATGGAACGCCGTGAGCGTCCGTCCCTGACAGAAGCGCAACGGATAGCGCGTGGCCTCCTCCTCAACAGCCGGGGTGAAGGAAGGCAGTGGCGACAGACCAGCCTGTAATGCGCGCTCGCTCCAGAACTCGACCTTCTTTGAGGGCGTATCGAAGCGTCGATCAGGATAGGCAACCTCTGAAAGGGCGGTTTTCTGCCAGTATCCGCCCTGCTTCCTCAGTTCGGCAACCGTCAGGGCCTCGCCTGAAGGAAGCTTCTGTGTGCTCAGGAGCGCATTGATATATGCTTCATCGTCCTGCCAGGGGAAGACGTCGGGAATGTCCAGCCGCTCCGCAAGCTCGCGCAGCACCCTGCTTAACGGACGAACCTCACCGACGGGCTGGAGCGCCGGTTCCATCAGATAGAGATGTGTGGCGGTTTGCTTCAGCCCCAGTTCTTCAAGCCAGATCGTGCCGGGCAACACGAGATCAGCCACGCGCCGAATCGTCTCATTCATAAAGATGTCATAGGAGACGATCAGCCCGACCTTCTCAAGCCCTCGTTCAACTGTGTTACTATCGGCAAAACCGGACAGGAAGTTCGCTCCGAGCAGCAGCAGCACATCAAGGGAACCAGAGGTCAGCGCCTCGGTAATCGAGGCCATATGACTCGGGATGTAGGAGCCCTGAGGCCGCACCACATCAGCCGTCACATCCGCGAGCCCGTTGGCCTGAGCGGTCGCCCCATGTCTCGGCCCCAGACCACCACCGGCTATCCCCAGTTGTCCGGTCAGTGCTGGCAGGCAGGCAATGGCTCGACTGGCCTCCCAGCCATGTTGGTGCTTGTACATCGAGCTTCCGCCAAGCACAATCATAGCAGGCGTCCGGGTGGCGTAGAGACGTGCCAGATGGCGAATCTGCTCGGGGTCGATGCCAGTCTGTCGAGCGCCCCACTCCGGTGTATACTGTCGCAGATGGTCGGCAAACTCCGCGAACCCGAGCGTGTATTCCTGCACAAACGCCTGATCGGTCAGTCCTTCCTCAACGATCACATGTGCCATCGCCAGGGCCAGTGCCGCATCAGTCCCCGGGCGGATCAAGACAACCTCATCAGCATGGCGCGAGGCCTCCGTTCGCCGCGTATCGATATGTACTACATACGCGCCGCGCTTGCGAGCTGCGACCAGATAAGGAGAGGTCCCGGGCTGGCTGGCAAGCGTCGCCCCCCAGAAAAAGACCATGCGTGAATGGGCCGCCATATCCACTTTGGTGTTAGTCTTAAGCACGCCCGTCAGGCCCAGGCCATAGCCACCAAGCGCCCAACAAACAATAGCAGAGACCCAGTGCTGAAAGCCGCCAAGAGAGCCAAAACGGGTTATAAGCGGGGTGTTTATCCCCGTCGAGCCGACCCCATGTCCGCGCCAGAGACCGACGCGATCGCGCTGTGTTCGCTCAATTGCTTCAACAATCATGGTATAGGCGTCATCCCACGAACAGGGCTCCCAGGCGTCTTCACCGCGTCTCTTGCGACGAATCGGAGTCAGCAGGCGAGCGGGATTATGGGGGATCTCACGAGTCGCGCGCCCCCGAATGCACAAAAAGCCTCGGCTTTCCGGGTGCTGTTCGTCTCCCTTCACAGAGAGAAGCTGATTCCCCTCTACCTCAACGCGCATGCCGCACTGGGTGGGCAAACAGTTCATCGGACACATGGTCCTGATCAGGCGTTTCTCAGACATACGCTCTTCTCTTTTCTCACTGTTCTCAGTCAATACTCCAAAATAGGTACGCACAGTTCTATCGTATTCGAGTATAACTCCTCCTGTAAAGAGCCAATATGCCTTCACAAAACCTGCCAGAACAGGCCATTCCTCCGCCGCCTTATATCCCGGTACTTTTCTGCTGCTTTTCAGTGATTTTTCGCGCATCTCTTCCATTTGATGCGCATATACGATATACTGATCTCATCAGAGTGAATAGATGCGTATACGCTTGAGTATCCTTGCAAGCATAGAATGCTGTTCTATCATAGAGAAACACATCAATCTCTTTTTCTGCAAGGCTGTTCTCTGGCGTCGTCCAGGCCCGCGCTGAACTAACCAACGGCTTCCGGGGGAGAGGTAGCAGGGAAGCGCCACGGGAGGGTTTGCCATACTCACAAACTCGCAACAATCAAGAAAGGAGCAGAGAATTTCAGATTCTCAAAAGAAGACGCTGTGACTTTCTTTGAACGTTTTGCGTTCAGCAGTCGCTTTCTGTATCAGGGATGGGAGCCCCCCCGGGCAACGCTCCGTTCCAAAGCACCCGCTGATGTGCTGGCAGTAGCACAGAGCACGCCTATGTATCGCAGCGCCGCAGAAAGATCGGGCAGGCACTTCAGTTCGGAACGCCGGTGCAGGTGAAGCCCTATCAGCAAACGGGCAAATTCGCCACGTACCGGGTTATCCCGGTGCTGAACGAACGACAGATGCCACTGTTCACCTTCCTGTATGACACAGAGGCAAAGCGGCTCCGCGCCTCTGAGTTTGCTGCTGTGGCGAATCAGACGTTTTATGCCACGCATCCATTTCCTGCCCTGAAGCGGAACAGGTCGCGCAACACCTTTACGCTCAGAGACATGTCCGGGCGGCTCACCAGGCCATGACGCAGGGAGAAAAAAACTGGTCGGGAGGTGGCGGGTCCGCGATTGATTCCATCTGGCAGGTTCGAGGCGTCGATGGACATACGTACTATGTGGATCGAACCGGCACAGTGTATACAGAACAACAGATCCCACTTGATCCCGCCTTTCCTACCTTTTCATAGCACCAGAGGGAGCGGTCAGCCCGCCTCCCTCTGGATCCCTATTCGGGCAACCGCTTGCCGAGCAGCGTTCCGTCAAATGCGAAAGGCTCCGTTCGCAACGCCTGCGCATATTTCGGCCAGAGATCCCGCGCCAGACTGCCGCCATGCATCGGATGAACCCATTGCAAGCCAAGCCGCTCAAGACGCTGAAGTACACGCAAAACCGGCTCACTGGCAGCAAAAATGCCAATCTCCCGATAGAGCTCACACATCTGCTTGCCCAGATCTTCGCGCACAATCGCGGGCTGCTCCCCGGGCTGCACAAACAGGTCAGCAGGAAACAGGCTCCCGGTCGTCTCCTCAACGAGCATCAACGAGTCCCAGTGATGCACATGGGGCGTTTCCAGAAACCGCAGGCTATGCATGCCCAGATCCAGTGTGTCGCCATCCTGCACGCCAAGCACCGGGCCACTGTAGTCCCACTGTGACAGGTTGATCGCTGCGCCCGTGCGACTACAGACCAGCACCGCATCAGGAGCAGCCTCAAGCAAGCGTCCCATGCAGCCGCATTCGTCACTCTCGAAATGCAGCACGACGACATACCGCAAGCGGGCGGGATCAAGCACCTGCGCGATTGCTTTCCGCACATCGTCATACATGGGATACATGCCGGTATGGATCAGGGTTGGCGCATCATCAGCGATCAGGAACTGATTCACGGTGATATTCCACACGGGAACAAAGGATGAGATACGATAAATTCCCATCGCGATCATATCAATTGTTGCCATCAAAGAGCCTCCAACAAGCCCCACAGGAGCACACTCGACACCTATCAATACGATATCAGCCAAACACGTACTCTCTTTTGAGTATACTCGCACTTGCTGTATGCGCTCTTTTCAGGGCAGAATCACCGGGCAACATCAGACAGGCACAATCATACTGGTGTTTGCAAACTCCTCACGCTGCGCCGCCTGGTATGCCTCTCGCCAGCAATCAATTGCCTGCACGTGCTCGCCCTGCGCTTCCAGCACGCCTGCCCACTCGGTATACAACAGCGCAAGATCTACATCGCTTTGCACCAGAGACAGGCAGTGAACAGCCCGCTTGTACAGATCAGAAGCCGCTCTCAGGAAGATCATGCGGACCCCTTTCTCTGAAGAACGCAGCGCCTGCTTATATCGCGTCTTGCCGATCGCTCGATAGGCACGTGCACAGAGATGCATATACTCTTTTCGCTTCTCCCAGCGCTCTACAAGCGGCAACAGATACTGACACTTCGCCCACGCCTGTTCCAGCTCATCTAGAGAAAGGAAAAGGGTGATCTGCGAGGAACAGATCATTAACGTGATCAGGGGAGCATTGGTTGTCTCCTGGTTCAGTTGCAAAGCCTCCTCAAGCATTGCTGTGGCCCGCTCATACTGCTTCAGCTCACGATAGGTGCGCCCGAGCAGATAGAGCGACCAGGCTTCTAGCTGCTTATCATCCCGCTCACGATAGAGCTGAAGCGCCTCCTGACCATGCTTCAAAGCCTCCTCATACTCCTTGCGCAATTGGTGGGTCAGACAGAGTCCATAATGCACATGGGGCACTTCCTCCTGATCGTGATAGAAACGGCAAAGCTGAAGCGCCCTTGTATACTTCTCGATTGCAAGCTGAAGTCGCCCACAACCCACAGAGGCCAGCCCCCAGAGATAATGGGCCTTGATTCGCACAGAAGGAAGTGGGATACGCCGCGTACGCAATAAGCACAGACAGCCAGCAAAGTGATAGGAGGCATCACTATACAGCGAAAGGTTCAGCGCCGCAATCCCCAGATAGAGCAAGAAATAAGCAATCTTTTCGCGCTCAAGGTGTATCTCACGCACCTCCTCTATGTCAACATGGCCTGGATGCGCCAGGTTCTGCTGCACAAAAGGAGAGAGCGCCTGGATCGCTGCTTCCCAATCCTGAAGCAGGACATAATACCAGCCATAGAGATAAGCGATCTCGCGCTTTCGCTGCTCATCATCGGGAACGATACTTTGAAGATAAGCCAGCGCCTGCGAGAGCTGTCTATCTTCCAGTGCCAGTCGAACACGCTGTACCTGTGTTGAATAATAGATCGGTTCTGTCATCTTTTCCCCCTCAACTGGTAAACGATATATAAAGACAAAAAGCCAGCACTTTAAGCTTTGTTTCTTTCTCTCTCTGCTTTCCATCGTGCACCCATTCGCTCTACTCTACAAGTGTCTATATAGAATGAACGCGACTCATAATCTCTCTTCAATCCAGTATAAATTGTATTTCAGAAATATGTCAGAAACGTAATACTGCTCCAAATAGTAGAAACATCCATAGAAAGATAGGAAAAAATCTGCTCGCTTTTTTACTGACGCGTCCTGTACCCAAAGGAAAAAGTCATATTCAGTGTAGCATAATCTCATATATCAATACTGCTATAAGCAGCGAGCAATGGTACTTCTGGATAAGCGGCAGCGACAGTATTACATTACTGGAAACTCTATTCTGAGATGAGGAGAACGTGACCGCCATTCCACCTCTTCCGCTTTTTTCTCTACAAAAACTGGAATTGCTCTCAAAGCAGCTTGCCCATCAGTGCCAGAAGCTCCCGTCCCTCCTCACGCCGCACACCCGGCACCAGCTCTACAGGCCCACGGATTAACAATGGATTCAACTGTTCAAGCGTTATCCCGCGCGCGATCGCTATTTCTTCCTTCCCATCCTCATTGAGCGCCGCATAGACGACACCTCCCACAAAGGAAAGCGCAGCAAAGCACATCAGGCAGGGTTCGAGCGTGCAGTATAAGACCAGCTCCCCGCGCTCATCGCCCCAAGCTGTCGGGCGGCCTGCCGAAAGACCACTATTTCAGCGTGCGCCGTCATATCACCGGTCTCTTCATACTCGTTATGCCCGAGCGCAAGGATCCGGTCGCGCCAGAGCAGCAGCGCCGCCGTGCCCGCTTTCCCATGTTCGATAGCCTGACGCGCCTCGGCCAGCGCCTTCCCCATCATCTGGTAATCTTTCTCGGTTGGTTGACCCATTTCACCCTCTCAACGCGCAAGGACGGCTCACAGGAGCCGTCCCGTTGTTGCACTATCTGCATTTTGCGAAGGCCTGATCGAGCACAGAGAGCGCGTGTGCAAGCTGTTCCTGCCCGATCACCAGCGGTGGCTGAATGCGCAATACATTGCCATCCTGGCCACCCGTCCCGATCAGAACACCACCCTCAAGACACATCTCCCGAATCAGTGTTGCCTCCCGGGTCGCTGGCTCCTTCGTCTTGCGATCACGCACCAGCTCAACCCCGATCATCAGCCCTTGCCCGCGCACATCGCCGATCAAGGCATAGCGCTCCTGAAGCTTGTGGAGTTCCTGCAAAGCATACGCGCCGAGCGTTGCCGAGCGCTCTATCAACCCCTCATCCCGCAACACCTCAATGTTTGCTTGCGCCGCAGCACAGGACACCGGATTTCCTCCAAAGGTGCTCAGATGCTCGCCCGGATGGAAGCTATCAGCGATGGCGTCAGGCGCGATAAAGGCCCCGAGCGGGAAGCCATCAGCGATCCCTTTGGCCATCATCATAATGTCGGGATCCACGCCCGGATGATGCTCAACCCCAAACATCTTGCCGGTCCGCCCAAAGCCGGTTTGCACCTCATCCACCAGCAGCAAAATATTATGGTGACGGATGATCTCCTGCACGCGCTGAAGATAGCCCTCTGGAAGCGGGATCAGCCCACCTTCGCCCAGAACCGGTTCAACGATGAACGCCGCGACATCACCGCTCGTCTGGTAGCGAATCACGTCCTCGACCGCGTTGGCGCAGGCCAGACCGCAGGCGTCAGGCTTCAGGTTCAAAGGACAACGATAACAATAGGGTGCAGGCGCAAAGGCCACACCGGGCATATACGGGCCTCCTCGCGTCTTGCGCGTCTGGTTTCCCGTCACCGACAGCGCGCCATAGGTGCGCCCATGAAACGACTGCTGAAGCGCGATCACCTCACGTTTACGTGTTACGATCTTCGCCAGCCGCAGCGCACCCTCCACGGCTTCCGCACCAGAATTGCAAAAGAAGGTTTTCGTCAGGGCTCCCGGCGTGATATGAGCCAGCAACTCCGCCAGATCAGCCACCGCAGGGACATAATAGACATAGGAGGCCGCATGGATCAGCTTCTCTATCTGCCCTTTCGCCGCTTCAGCCACCCGTGGGTGCACATGCCCGGCATTGACGACCGCAATCCCGGCAAAGCAATCAACATAGTGCCTCCCATCAGCAGCAACAATCTCCGCTCCGGAAGCCCGCTCAACAACAATAGGCTCAACACGCTTGACGAAACTCGTATTGACGTATCGGGCGTACTTCTCCATTGTATCCATTATGTACCTCTGCTTTCATTACTGAAACGAAAAACACACTCTATCGAGAACGTACACGAAAGAATTGCATCTGTCAATAAATACGGCCGGACAAAAAGGAAACGCGGGACGCTCTGCTATTAGTTCAAATATAGCGTTCTCTACCAAAGAGCAAACAGCTAAAGAGAAGTCAAAAAAATGGGAATAAGATCAAGGCATCAGGTGTTTTCTCTAATAAAGACAGTCATCGGGTTTTGTGGCACAGTTATCAGAGATGACGCGCCTGAGATCACACTGAAGAGGCCTGCACCGGTTCGAGAACGCATCTCGCTCAAAGCATTCCCTCTGCTCTCACCCGCCTGATAGTCCAGCAAACGACTTCGCTCCTTCTCTGGAAGCAGGTTTTCCCGAGAAGCAGAACCTTATTGAGATATTGTCTCATTGACAAATGACGTTTTCTGGGGTATCCTTGAAGAAGGCAACATTCTTCGTCGCGGGCCTTTTTGAGAGAATATGGAGTCTCAACCCGCTGTCGATGCACAGAAAGAATGTTGTTCTGAAAGGAAAGACTGTACAATGAAGATTTATGTCGGGAACCTCTCGTATCAGACAGACAGCCAGAATTTGTCATCGCTATTTGAGCGAATGGGGCAGGTAGACAGCGCTCAAGTGGTCACTGATCGAGATACCGGGCGCAGCCGTGGCTTTGGCTTTGTGGAAATGGCAAACGACCAGGAAGCATATGAGGCCATCCAGAATCTGAACGGGACAGAGTTTGAGGGTCGTCGCATCACGGTGAGCGAGGCACGAAGCCGCAACACTCAGGGTGGCTACGGTGAGCGCCGCTACAACAACGGTCCCCGCAGAGAAAGACGCTACTAAACCCGTCAAACACATAACGACCAGCAGGAAACAGACGTTTCTTTCTGGTCGTCTGCTTTTTTGGATAGTCTGAACAGGACAATAAAAAAAACGCCCGTTACACATTCACGCATAACGGGCGCCGGAAAGAAGTGCCGCCGATGGTCTCAGACTACTCCAGCTTAGAACGCGCTCGCCTGATTGAGCGTCTCAAGCGCAGCCGCATCGAGTTTCAGTTCTGTGGCTTTCAACAGGTCTTGCAACTGGGTGACGCTGGTTGCGCTGGCAATCGGAGCCACCACACCCGGACGCGAGAGCAGCCACGCAAGCGCCACCTGGGCAGGGGTCGCCTGATACTGAGTCGCCACCTGATCGAGTGCCTCCAGAATACGGAAATTCCGCTCGTTCAGATACTTTTCCACCAGCGGACCACGTTTGGACACCCGCAGATCCTCCGGTGAGCGATATTTACCGCTCAGGAAGCCGTTCGCGAGCGAATGGTATGGAACCACCCCGATCTGCTGTTCGACTGCAAGCTGCATCAGCCCGCTTTCATAGCCCGCACGATCAACCAGGTTGTATTCTGGCTGCAATGTCTCGTAGCGTGGCAGGTTGCTTTCCTGGCTCACCCGAAGCGCCTGCGCCAGCCGTTCAGCGCTATGGTTGGAGGCGCCTATCACGCGCACCTTTCCCTGCTGAATCAGGTCGGCATAGGTTGAAAGTGTCTCCTCAAACGGCGTCTCCTGATCGTCCACATGAGACTGATAGAGGTCAATATAGTCCGTCTGCAAGCGGCGTAGCGACTCCTCAACTGCCTGCTGAATGTAGGCACGCGACAGTCCTTTCTTCTTCGGATCCTTGTGTGCCCAACCCACCTTTGTCGCGATAATCAAAGCATCGCGGTTGCCACGCGCCTTCAGCCACTTTCCGAGAATCGTTTCAGATTCGCCGCCCATGTTGCCGGGCACCCAGTTCGAGTACACATCGGCGGTATCAATAAAGTTGCCGCCTGCCTCAACGTAGGCATCAAGCACCGCGAATGACTCCTTCTCATCGGCGGTCCAGCCAAACACATTCCCCCCTAGCATAAACGGGACAACTTCCAGTCCTGAGCGACCAAGTGTACGCTTTTCCATTGTTACTCTCTCCTTCTCTATTTTGAATGATCGTTACAGAATTTTTGCAGAAAAAAAGGGAATGACTATCAGTGAAAGAGGGAAAGTGCCGTTGTAGCAATCTCCTGAAGCATCTTCCGATCTGGATTGGCACGCGCAAGGGTCCGAATGCCCAGATGGGTATTGAGCAGAAAACGAGCCAGTTGATGCGGGTCCGCCTCCCACGAGAGTTCACCTGAGGCCTGTGCCTGTATCAGCATATAATAGAAGAGCTCTTCTACCTCTCTGAAGGCGCTTTTGACCTTACCGGCAATCTCTGGATCATGTGGAGCCACTTCCAGCGCCGTATTGACCATCAAACAACCACGGTGCGTATCGGCTTCGAGCGCTTCCGCGATGCTCTCCTGAAAAAACGCCTTCAGCATCTCGAGCAGAGGGCCTGTTTTCTCTCGAAAGATCTTCCTGCGTTCCCTGTTCTGCTGCTCATAGTGGTCAAGGGCCGCAAGATAGAGCGAGCGCTTGTCACCAAAGGTGGCATACAGGCTACCACGTCCTAACCCGGTACACTGAACCAGATCCTCTACTGAAGCCCCTTCGTACCCTTTTTCCCAGAACAGGTACATCGCTTTTTCCACAACCTGCACTGGATTGAATTCTTTCTGTCGGGCCATCAGTAACCTCCTGCCTTTCTCTGGTATATACTATACACTATTCTGGAATAAGAAGTCAAGAAAAAAGCCATGCTCTCCACAAAAGAAAAGCATGGCTGTGATAAGCGGATACTCAGGCTTGCATGGCCTGCTGTAACGCGATAAAATAGCGCGACTCACCTGTTTTATAGAGCATGTACCACGCTTCCAGCGCGTCTTCAGAGAATAGTTCGAGCATCTGGAAAATCTCGCGGGCAAATTCCAGAGGTGAGACGCCTCCCGCCGTAATCAGCTTGCCATCAGCAACCGCCCGCTCTGCCTGATAGAGCGCCTCCCCACGATACGCACCAATTTTCACAAACTCGGGCGCGTTGCTTGTATGCTTCCGCTCGTTCAGCAGGCCAACGGAAGCCAGCCCGGCAGTCGCGCCACAGATCGCCGCAACAGGCACTCCAGCCGCCAGAAAGCGTTGTGCCATCTCCAGCGCATCGCCATACATGCCCGTTTCCCATCCCTCACCACCGGGGAGAATGAGCATAGAGCTCTCTTCAGGCGTCAGCTCTGCAAGGGTCATATCGGGCACGATCGTCACTCCGCCAAGCGAGACCACCGGTTCCCTGCTCATTCCTACCGTTTTCACCTGATAGCGTCCGCCCGAAAAGGTGTTGAGCCCCGCGACTGCATAGCCGTATTCCCAATCCGCCAGCGTAGGATAGACAAAAAGATGTACTACCTTCATTTTTTGCTCCTGCTTTCTTGTTTCTGTCTCATAACTGATCCACTACCATCACTCTATCACGGATAGAGGACATTTTCTGTCCTGTTATCTCTATCAGTTTCAAATGATGGACTTTCGATCGGCCTCACGAGTATGGATCGGGCAACACGGGCTCTGATAGAAACCAATCGGGTTGCTTTTATGCTCAGTTCGGCCAGATGATAACCGCGAGGCGTATCGGCCATGAGGGCGCGCCGACACCACTCATGACGCGTTGCCACAAACGGCATATGCGCACCTTTCTTATCCATAGAGCTGATAGTCCAGCCTCCAGTTGCTCACCACACCACGCGGCCCGTCAGAGCGAGAAAGCTGTATTTACTCTATATAGATGTAGGAAGGTCCCTTCTTGAAGGATAAGCACCTATAGACATATAAGATGAATCTTCCGTCAAGTCGGGACGTTTATCTACAGGATATGCGCCTCGCGAAGTAACGAACGGTCAATGCAAGAAACAGCAGGACAGCCGGAGAGCATCATTGCATACTCTAGCTCTTCGCGTAGAATTGCGAATACATCTGCTACCCCCTGTGCTCCATTTACCGCCAGTCCCCAGATCAGTGGCCTGCCCACAAAGACAGCGCGAGCACCCAGAGCCAGCGCCTTGAAGACATCCGTGCCGGTCCGAATACCGCTATCAAAGTAGACCTCTATCTGCCCATTCACAGCCTCAACCACTTCAGGCAATGCCAGCAACGAAGGAAGAGCAGCGTCTAGCTGCCTGCCACCATGTGTGGAAACAATGATGCCATCCACACCGTGCGCGAGCGCTTTTCTGGCATCTTCGGCAGTCAACACCCCTTTGAGCAGGATGGGGAGCCGCGTCAGGGAGCGAAGCCAGTCAATCACCTCCCACCCGTATTGACTGCCAACCATGCCACTTGCATGCTCGTCCAGATTGGCCTTCAGCAACGTGCCGGGCATGCTATAATTGCCGCGTGCGAAACGCTCTTTTCGGCCATACCAGGGAGTGTCTACCGTCACCACAATCGCCCGATAGCCAGCCGCCTCGGCCCGCTGCACAAGCTCCGCCGAGACGTCGCGCTCCTCAAAAAGGTACAGTTGAAACCACAGCGGACCGGTTGCCGCCGTCGCGATATCTTCCAGGCGAGTCGTTGCGCTGGAACTGGCAACATAGAGCGTCTGCGCCTGGCCGGTTCCCTGAGCTGATGCCCGCTCGCCCTCAGGATGAAACCAGCGCTGAAAGCCAATTGGTGCGGCCAGAATCGGCATACTGACCGGGCTGCCAAGCACTGTCGTGTTCAGGTCAGGAGCCTGCATCGGTACAAAGACGCGTGGACGTATCCAGTACTGCTCAAAGATCTTGATATTTGCGCGAAGCGTCTGCTCGGTTCCGCAGCCACTCTCAAGGTAACACCAGGCAGCTTCATCAACTTTTTGACGAGCCGCCTCTTCAAATTGACTGGTCTGGATAAAATGCATAGAATGCTCCTCAGCACTTTTCAGAAAAGCGGGATTGAAAAAGGGGAAGAGAATACCAGAGTGCAGCGAACAGAACAAAAGAAGCCTGCACCCATTCAGCAGGTTGATACTTACCCTATTACGCTGCCATCTCTGGCTAGCAAGCAGAGAAAATGAGTAGCATCCGTTGCATGAAGGTCCTCAAAGTAGTAATCGCGCTGATAGTTGTAGTTGAAATCATTCCCAGTATACCAGCAGAACGCTCCGGTAACAAGCCTCTACAACACAGAACGAAGCGTCTCCAGGCTGATATTGGCACCACAAAGCACTACAACCGTCGTTTTCGCCTGAAAACGGGTAGGCTGCTTCAGCAGCGCTGCCAGCGCCACACCAGCCGCGCCCTCAATCAGCATATGATGCTGCTCAATATGCTGTCTCATGGCCTGCCGAATCTCAGCTTCGCTCACCAACACGTAGTCATCGACAAGTTGCTGACAGAGCGGAAACGTAATGGCATCTGGCTCGATACCGCCAGCCGTGCCGTCCGAGAGCGTTGGCAGCGAGGGAATATCCAGAATGCGCTGGGCCTCAACTGACTTTGCCATAACCGCGGAGTTCTCAGGCAAGCACCCGATCACCTGCGCATGGGGGAACACCGCCTTGAGGTACGTTGCAAGCCCGCTGATCAGTCCACCGCCTCCCACAGCTACATAAGCCGCATCAACCCTCTCAACCTGTCTGCATATCTCGACCGCGATCGTCCCCTGACCGCCAATCACACGAAGGTCGTTATAAGGAGGGATATAGAGCATAGCATGCGTTTCAGCATAGGAGCGAGCATACTGTTCCGTCTCCACTGAATCAGTGCCCCATGTTTGCACGCGCGCCCCATAGCTCTGAATAGCCGCGACTTTCACCGGAGAAGCACCTTCCGGCACGAAGATTATGCCCTGCATTCCAAGCTTCTGCATGCCATACGCGACAGCACACCCATGATTGCCTGAAGAGGCCGTCACGACTCCCTGCAAACGCTGTTCCTCATTCAGAGAGAGCAACGCGTTCAGCGCGCCCCGCACCTTGAACGAGCCGGTATATTGGAGATTTTCCAGCTTCAACAACACGTGCCCGCCCGTCAGCTTGCTTAACGGCTGAGAATAGAGCAGTGGTGTTTCATAGATGTGCGGACGTATTCGTTGTTCTGCCCGAAGGATTTCCTGCAATACATTCATTAAAGATCATCCCACAGAAGCGAGCAACAAAGGAGCAGCCTTCCCCCTTGAACACCGCTCCCCTGCTGCACTCGTCTGTTTGCCTATGCTTGCGAGCGGTTGATAGCGCTCAGAACCGCATTGATAGACGCGACCTTGATATCGGTGCCGATTGCCGCGCCAAAGCAGTTGCGACCATCGCCCATCTGAATCTGGATATAGGCGACGGCTCGAGCCTCCGCACCTTCATCCAGTGAATGTTCGGAATAGGAAACGAGCTTGAAGTCTGCAAGCTTCGCTTCATTGATTGCTCGCACGAACGCATCGATAGGACCATTGCCCTGGCCGCGAATCTCGCGATCATTCCCATCCACCGAGATACGAGCGATACACTCAACAGTGGTGTTACCGGCTCCATCGGTGATCTCCTCAGAGTGGAAGCCTTCCAGCTTGAAGGGCGAGGTACGCTGCAAATACTCGCGCTCGAAAGCCTGGTAGATCTCCTGCGGTTGCAGCTCTTCACCGCGCTCATCGGCAATGGCATTGATCGCCTTACCAAACTCAATGCGCATCTCTTTCGGCAACTGGAAGCCGTATTCCGACTCCATGATGTAGGCCACGCCGCCCTTACCCGACTGCGAGTTAATACGAATAATCGCCTCGTAGGAACAGCCAATATCTTTCGGGTCAATCGGCAGATACGGCACCTCCCAGAGCGCTCCCGGTGTCGGATCAAGCGCCGCCATACCCTTATTAATCGCGTCCTGATGCGAGCCAGAGAAAGCGGTGAAGACCAGCGAACCAGCGTACGGGTGACGGTCATGAATGTCCATACGAGTGCAGCGTTTGTAGACCTCTGCGACCTCTTTAATATTGCTGAAGTCCAGTTTCGGATCAACACCCTGCATATACATATTCAGCGCAAGCGTTACGATATCAACGTTACCGGTACGTTCGCCGTTGCCGAACAGGGTGCCCTCAACGCGCTCTGCGCCGGCCATCAAGCTCAACTCGGACGAAGCAACACCAGTGCCCCGATCATTGTGTGTATGCACGCTCATAATGACCGATTCCCGATTCTTCATGTTGCGCAGGAACCACTCAATCTGGTCGGCATAGACGTTCGGCGTGGAGATCTGAACGGTTTCGGGCAGGTTCAGAATCATCTTCTTGTCCGGCGTCGGCTGCCAGACATCCATGACGGCCTCACAGATTTCGAGCGCGTAATCAAGCTCGGTCAGGACAAAGCTTTCAGGGGAATACTGATAAATAATCTCGGTCTCAGGAACGGTTGCAACGAGATCTTTGACGATCCGGGTACCACGCGTTGCAATTCCGGTAATTCCGGCCTTATCCAGACCGAACACAAGGCGGCGCTGTGCAGGAGAAGTAGAGTTGTACAGATGGAGGATCACGCGTTTCGCGCCTCGAATCGCCTCAAAGGTGCGTGTAATCAGCTCTTCTCTGGCCTGCGTGATGACCTGAATGGTCACATCATCGGGAATCAAGTTCTCATCAATCAGGCGACGGATAAAGTCAAATTCGATCTGCGACGCCGAGGGAAAGCCTACCTCGATCTCCTTAAAGCCAATGTTGACCAGCAGCTTGAACATTTCCAGCTTCTCTTTGATACCCATTGGCGTTGGTAGAGCCTGATTACCGTCGCGCAGATCCACGCTACACCAGATCGGAGCAGATACAATCGAGCGTGAAGGCCACTGGCGATCGGGCAAATCTACCAGAGGATACGGCTTATACTTGGTGATATTGCCCTTCTGCATGCCGCCTTGAGCCTGTGCAAACTTCTTGACCATATTACTCATAACTCGTCCTATCTCCTTTTTGCAACTGAACCAAAACAGGGAGTAAAAACAGAACAAGCCGTGGAAGGAGATCTCCACGGCTACAACACATCAAGAAAGCCGTGGGACCAACTGTCGCCCACGGCTTCTTTTTCATCTCTGCGATTTTCTTATCTCAGGAACTTACGAGCAAATCACAGGGCTGTGGGCGACGCATGTAAGGAGGAGCCCAAGCCCAAGAAGGCTATTATGTCGCATTTTAGGTAAGGAATGATTTGCCCTTCTCTTCTCCATCAAGAAGAAAGTTCCTTTCGCATGTACTGACTGATGACTGTCTTGTTATACATGACTATACCACTCTTTGCCATCGTTGTCAAATGAGCAAGCCAAATTGTACCGAAAGGGGGACAACCTATGCCGATCGCCTTGCCTGTGCCAGTTCATACTTGTTCACAAACATCCGATCACCACAATAGATGTTTCGGCGCACAAACGGCTCTGGTGTTGTCCGCATCAGGCGCTCACGCACCTTTGGCTTATGCGCACCAAGCGAATAATACCACGGTTCAGACAACTGATAGACCGGATCATACACCCACGCCGGGCAGGGCAGCCCATACTTCTGACAGAGGTACTCAACGGACGCAGCACAGAACGTGGCCCAGCGCAAATGCTCCTCGGAAGGCTCTTCGGGCAGGCGTATCGGCTCTTCTACCAGCTCTTCACGCTGGTCTGGAAAGTTCCCGAAGAAATCGTTCATAAAGTTGCCAAGCGGAATCCAGGGATCCTCACCCGCGCACATCTCCTGATATGAAACGCTCATTGTCTGCAATTTTTCACATGTTTGCATGGAATATCCACCTTTTCCCATTTCTGCTGTTCAAGATAGTGCAGCGCCTTTCCTATCAGCGCATCAGCTTCACTGCCCTCTCCCCTTCAAATTGTAACATGAGACAGACAAAAAGCGAAAGCAACCCCGCATCCTGCCCTAATCGAACAGAGTGTCCAGCGTCTCTTCAAGCAGATACTCTTCCTGCCAGCGTGGGTCCGGCACAAAGCGATCCACAATAGCCTGTGCCTGCTCACGGGTTGTCACATCGAGTTCCTGTAGCAGCGCCTCCACATCGCTCATATCTTTCTGCCGAAAGACCATCAGCTTGAGCGCCAGAATATACTCTTTTGCTGGCAGATAGATATGCAGCTTGCCATACTTGCGCCAGAGCGTTGCCTGAGGATCAGGCGCCATATCACGAATAAAGTAGGCCACATCATCATTCAACCAGCGTCGCTTGAGCTTGAACCGACCTGCGACCGCACGTACAGCCGCCTTAAATGCTTTCGCCTCGGGTGTCGGGTTCGTCGTATCTGGAAGATCCATCAAAACAACATCGACATCCTCGGTCGATTTTCGATTCTTGACGATCAGCAGCATATAGCCGCCACCCACAACCAGTACCCGCACCGGCTCCTGAAGCGGGCTTCGTTCAAGTTCTTCGCCTAATGCTATGAAATATCGCTCGATGTCCTGACTTTCCATAGTCCGTTCTCCAATACTTAGACATTTAGGACAGAGCCTAAATGCTGGTTGGTTCCTACTTCAACGTGGGAAGTTTCGCTTGTTGGCATTCCAACAAGCCAGAGCTTCCCACTCCATAGGCGTGACTTCCCGACGAACTGCCGGTAGTTCTCAGTGCTTCTTGCAAGATGTTGATGGCGGCATTCAGATCACGATCAAGGACGAGTCCGCATTCATGGCAAGTGAAGAGACGATCTGCAAGTGTTTGCTCGTCATCTTGCCAGCCACAAGCAGAACACCTCTTGCTTGATGGATAGAAGCGATCAATCTTTACCAGATGAACGCCGTGCCAGACAGCTTTGTATTCCAGTTGCCGCCGTATCTCGCCAAAGTTGCTGTCACTGACGGCTTGGGCGAGCTTGTGATTGTTCAGCATCCCCGCAACATGCAAGTCCTCAATCGCTACCAATGCGTGGTTTTTGCAGAGGGAGGTGGTGAGTTTGTGGGCGGCATCCTTGCGGATACGTGCAATGCGGGCGTGCTGCTTTGCCAGTTTGCGGCAGGTCTTCTTGCGGTTCTTACTGCCCAACTTCCGCCGTGACTTTTGCCGCTCTAAGTGTCTCAATCTCTTCTGAGCGTGCTTTAAGGCACGTGGATTTTCAAACGTGACACCATCAGAGAGCGTGGCAAGCGTCTTGATACCCAGGTCTACCCCGATAGCCGTTGTTGCTGGAGGAGTGAGCTGTTCCTGTTCTTCCTCTACCTGGATACTGACAAACCAACGTCCAGCTTCTTCTGAGACGGTAGCAGAAAGTATCCTGGCAGTCGTTGGAATGAAATCATGCTCATGCAAGCGCATGCGGCCCAAACGCGGCAATTGCACGGCATCTCTCAAGACTTTGATGGAGCCAGTCAAGCGGAATGAGCCGATGCCTTTGCTTTTCTTCTTGAAGGTGGGAAAGCCGAGCTTGCCTTTCCACTTGCCTTGTTTCTTCAGTTCGACTCTGCGGAAGAAGTTTTTATATGCTTTCTCCAGGTCTCTCAGTGCCTCTTGCATGGCGCACTTGGACACCTCATACATCCAGGGATAGTCCGTCTTTTTCAGGGCATTGAGTTCTTTGTGCAAGTCAATAGCAGTCGGACGTTTGCCGGTGGCACGGTAGGCTTCTTGAGAACGAGCAAGCCCCCAATTGTAGGCGAAACGGGCGCAACCGGCATGCTTCAAACAGGCGGTACGCTGTTTATTGTTGAGGTCTAATTCAGTTTTGTAGCCTCTTGTGACCTTCATTCGTCTTCCTTCATTACCTGTTCAACGCACTGCTTGATTTTCTCAGCCCGCCTTTTGCTCTGCCTCCGTCCAGAGATACGGGTTGCCATGCTGGTAATAACCCTCATTCTTCATCTTCTCAGTGCTTTCAACAATATATACGATGAAAAACGGATTCGGGGACATCGAACAGGACCAATTGCAGCAAAAAGCCCGGGGAAAGCTCCCCGGGCCATCACTCTTATGCTTCGCGCAGCCAGACAAGCATCTCGCCCGGCGAACGATTATCCCAGAGGCAATACGGAACCGCCCGCACCTGTACCGTGCTGGTTCGCGGTCGCTCCGTACGATAGAGGGAGGGCCCATCAGCCTCAAGCCGCTGCGCCTCGAAGGAAAGCGCCACCGCACCGCTTGCCAGATCCTGCACATAGGTTTGGGTAAAGTCAGCAGTTCGTGGCATAAGCAGCGCATCCAGATCAGAGCTGTTGTCCACCTCTTCCAGACAATAGACCAGCGGCCCGCGCTGCAACGCCACGCGTCCCCGATCCTCACGCACCTGAGGATGCGCATAGACGCGCTCGACCGGCATATGTAGCGTCAGCTCGATGACATCACCCTGCGACCACTCGCGCTCAAGGATCAGATAGCCACGCTCACTCGCTGGCTGAACAGGCTCGCCATTTACCCGTACGGTTGCTTTTCGGCACCAACCCGGTTGACGCACCCGAACCCGGAAGCGGGCGGACTGCTCGGGGTCTACCTGAATGCGCACCTCTCCATCCCAGGGATAGCGCGTCTGTTGCTTCAAAGAGAGCTTTTGTGTGCCAAGATCGAGCGTTGCACTTCCCTGCACAAACAGGTGAATAACGGCCTCCTCCTCACGCTGCGAGTAGATATAGTTGCCGAACGAGGCCAGCAAGCGTGCCACATTCGGTGGGCAGCAGGCGCACTCAAACCAGTCCTGCCGATGCACCTGACCATTGCTGGCAAGCGGGTTCTCGTAGAAGAACTTGCGCCCATCCAGCGAGACGCCGCTGATGACCCCGTTATACAGTGCCCGCTCCATCACGTCGGCATAGCGACGATCACAATCGAGATGGAGCATGCGATGCGCCCAGAAGACAAGCCCGATGGCCGCGCAAGTCTCAGCATACGCGGTCTCATTCGGCAGATCATATGCACGCGTAAAGCCCTCATTGTGGCCGGAAGGGCCGATGCCGCCGGTGATATACAGCTTTTTCTCGCAGAGATCAGCCCAGAGGCGCTCACAGGCCTGTTTCAGCGTGTCGTCCTGAAGCTCCCATGCCAGATCAGCCATCGCGCTATAGAGATACATGGCGCGAACGGCATGACCGACAACGTGTACCTGCTCCCGCACTGGCTTGTGCGATTGGTTATACTCATAACCGACCGTCCTGTGAAACTCTGCCAGACGATCCTTCTCGCCCTGCTTCAGCCGCTCCTTGAGTTCCAGATCAAAATAATGGGGTTGCTGGCCTCGCTCATTGATGAAGTACGCGCTGAGATCAAGGTAACGCCGCTCACCGGTGACATGATACAGCTTGACAAGCGCTAGCTCAATCTCTTCATGACCGCAATAGCCGCGCTTCTGGCCAGGATTCGGCCCGAACGTCTGTGCGATATGATCACAATAGCGGCAAATGACATCCAGCAGGGAGCGCTTTCCGGTCGCCTGATAATGCGCCACCGCCGCCTCGATCAAATGTCCGGCACAGTACAGCTCGTGGGCGTCGCGCAGGTTCGTCCAGCGTTTGCCTGGTTCCACTACCGTAAAGTGTGTATTCAGGTACCCATCAGGCTGCTGAGCCGAGGCCAGAAGCGCGATTACCTCATCAAGGAGCGCTTCAAGCTGCGCATCGGGTTTTGTTGCCAGCGTGTAGCTTGCGGCCTCGATCCACTTCGCAATATCCGAATCCCAGAAAATATGCGGAACCGGCTCATCCCCGGGCTTCCATTCGAGCTTCAGTGCATCCACGCGCCCCGTCGTCTTGCACTGCTCATACTGATACGGAATCGTCTGCTCGATATTGGCCTGCAAACGACCGCTCCAAAACGCATCGTTGATAGTCACATCGGTAAATGGGACCGCACGCAGAGAAGCGTGTTCCATCATAGATTGTTCCCTCCTGCAACAGATGTCTTCTGTCCCTTCCGTGGAACCACAGCGGGCGCTTGCCCTGTTCCACAGCCTGTTGATACAATACCTTCACAGGACACGCTCGCACAATGTGCTATTTCTGCATCGTGGTGGAAAATCTCAACATGGTTTACACAACATATCTGCTCAAGGGGCTCCCGGTGCTGGATGGCATGGGATATATTCGGGGCGATACCCTTCACCCTGATCGCGTGCTCGATTTCTGGGTGCTTGGTCTCATTACCAGAGGCAAAATGCATCTTCAGATCGACCGGGAGTATGCCCTGCTGACCACGGGCAATTATTACCTGCTCCCGCCTCATGTGCGGCATCGGGGTACGGAGCCAGCGGATTTTGATGTGATCTATCTGCACTTCACGATCCAGGGCGAACAGCTCACAACGCCACCGAAGCCGGATCAACTGGCATTACCGGTCTTCGGTCATGTGCCAACCGAACTGAATTACCCCGCGCTCTATGCCTTTCTGAAGAAAGCCGCCGATTTCCGCATGTTGAGCCCTGAGCAACTCAGTATTCAGGTCGCCGCCATCCTCTCGCAGTTGAGCATTGTGCAACAGTATGCCGAAAGCGCCGCTGATCCTGCACGTACTCTGGCCTATGGCGTGATGGATTATCTGCGCAAGCACTTCTCCCTGAACACCTGTAGCAGCGATCTCCCGACAGCTCTGGGCTACAGCTATGGCCACCTTGCTCGCCTGTTTCGCAAACAGTTCGGCATCAGCATTCATCAACACCTGCTGCAATTGCGCATCGATGCAGCGACCGAGCAATTGCTGATGGGAAGATCAATCAAGGAGACGGCGCGGCTGGTCGGCTTTCAAGACTACCACTATTTTCTGAAGGCCTTCAAGAAGCGCAAAGGAGTCTCACCCGGGGAGCTTCAACAGCGCTCGCAGACGCTTGCTGAGCGAGAATAAAAAAACATTGCCCCGTACGAGTCAAAAGAGCAATGTATCAAAAGCACAATTGATTGTGTATGTATGCTCTTTCCATAAGAGTACGGGACAACGCTCTTTTTCTGTCCGCGATCAGTATAATGGAGTCACTCTTTTTTGTCAAACCGCTCCGCTAAAAAGGTGAGAGATCAGCCCACCGGGGTTCGGCGCAAACGTGGACAAGCCGACGAGGGCGTATGCAAGCAGGCACTCAAAGGAGTAGAATAAAAAGAGAACAAATCCGCGAGAAAAGGAGTGCACAATGTCATCAAAATTACTACTGCTCAGCAATTCCAGCGCACCAGGAAAGGGGTATCTGGAACATGTGCTGCCAGCGATTGATACATTTCTGGGAGAGGAGCGCACAATCTATTTCGCTCCCTACGCGCTCGCCGATTACGACGGCTATACCGCGCAGGTAGCTAAGGCCCTCAAGCCGCTTGGCATCTCGGTTATTGGCCTGCATACACAGCAGAATCCCCGTGAAACGCTGGCAAGTAGTGCAGCGCTCTTTGTCGGTGGGGGCAACAGCTTCCGCCTGCTGAAAAGCCTGCAAGAACTCGATCTGATCTCCGTTGTGCGCGAACGCGTCGCAAGCGGGGCCCTGCGCTATATCGGTTCCAGTGCCGGCACAAATATGGCCTGCCCTTCTCTGCGCACAACCAACGATATGCCAATCGTCCAGCCCACATCCTTTGAGTCATTTGACCTGATTCCATTTCAGATCAATCCACATTATATTGATCCAGATCCACGGTTTATCTACATGGGTGAAACCAGGGAGCAGCGCTTGCTCCAGTTCCTTGAGGAAAATGATGTTGTGGTGCTCGGGCTGCGTGAGGGCACCTGGCTCCATCGCGATGGACAGCGTTTACAGCTTCATGGCGAGACCGGCGCACGCCTGTTCCGTCGGGGCCAGCAGCCACAAGAGATCGAGCCGAACAGCGATCTTTCCTGGCTGCTTGATGTACCTGCACACTTCGACCAACGCGTATAAATACTGTACTTCACTATCACGAGAGAGGGCTGATAGAGAGCAGTCCTCTTTCTTTTTTGTGGCAGTAAAAATAGATATCGCGCTCTTTTCGTTCTACTCATTCTTTATTCATAAACACGGATTCTCCAATTTACTGAAGAAAATGTCATTTTTGGTCTCTTTACCCCTTGAATTATAAAGAAAATGATTCCACAATAGAGACAGGATAAATTCATCCTGTAACGAGTTGTCTTGCAGGAAGTGTTTTCGGGAGGATGGAGATGGCAAGACCTGTATCAAGACGTCTACTACACCTGTTTCTACTCGGCTTCCTGGTTTGTGCCCTCAGTATGGTAGGAAGTGAAGCGGCTTCCGCAGCCAAAGCGCCAAAAGAAGCGCCAAAGGAAACCAGTCAACGCCTCATCCCCGATCACGAGAGCCGCAATGCTCTCCAGTACTGGACGGAAGAGCGCTTCCGTTCTGCGGTTCCTAAGGATGTCGAGCGGCAGGCACCCCGCCAGATCATCAAGCAGCCCGGCAAAGGGGAACCAAAACCCCAGGCATCGGCGGTTCCGGTCGGGGCCTACGACTCCTACCCCTATTCAACCATTGGCAAGGTTTTTTTCACTGATCCGGTCAGCAAGACGGACTATGTCTGTTCCGGTACCTCGCTCAGCAGCCGTAATGGCAGCATCGTCGATACTGCCGGACATTGCGTGATCGAGGGTGGCTCAGGGAACAACTTCTACGTCAACTGGGTCTTCTGCCCGCAATACCTTGATGGCTACTGCCCGCGCGGCGTCTGGCCTGCTCGCCAGTTGCACACTACCGGTCAGTGGGCAAACAATGCTGACTTCTCGCGCGATATCGGCTTTGCGGTCGTTGCTACCAACAACGGCATGACGCTTAATCAGGCAGTGGGCGGGGTTCGGCTCGCGACCGATCTCCCGGCAGAGCAGAACTTCCGCGCGCTCGGCTATCCACAGGAGCCACCTTTCACCGGTCAGCGCATGTATCAATGTACCTCGCCTGCTACCGTGCGTGACACCAACGGATCGCCCCAGCCAATCGGCATCAATTGCGATATGACCGGTGGCTCAAGTGGCGGTGGCTGGCTCATTCGGGGACGAGGTAGCTGGTACCTCAACGGGCATACCAGCTACGTGTATACCAACCTGCCAGATGTGCTCTTCTCTCCCTACTATGACGGCTTTGTAGGCTACATCTTCAATCAGATTCAAGGCTAAGACAACCAGATCGCCGCGCCTCAGCACGGGCATCCAGGGGGAGGACTGGGCCTGACCTTTTGGTCAGGCTCAGTTTTTTCTGACAGGTGCTCATTTTCTATGGAGCAAGCTGGCTGGTCAGCTTTGCCGTTTGCTCGATGATGGTGTTGATAAACTGGCGTGCAGGCACAGCCAGCGAACCAAGCCGCCTGTAAACCAGAGCAAACGTAAACGACTCGGTGATATCCGAGACAGGCAGGAGCGTCAGGCCATCGGTCTCCTGCGGCGGCCAGAGCAGCGCAGGCGGAATCAACGACACCCCACACCCCTGCTTGATAAGCTCCTTCAAACCCGCTACCGAGCCTATCTCGATTGCCGGTTGCACCTCAAGACCGCGCTGCATGCACATTCGTTCGATCACCTTGCGCAGACGCGTCTCTTCACCAAGCAGAATAAGCGGCTCCGTGAGAATCTGACTCAAGGTCGGCGCTTTCTGCACAAAGGGATGCTGTGTCGAGACCAGCGCCTGCAAAGGCTGCCGAAAGAGCTCCTTCACCACCACCACATCAGAGCGCACCGAAGGATCATAGATAAAGCCTAAATCCACCTCGCCACGCTCCACCATGCGTACCACCCGGTCACTGGTAGAGACCAGCACCTTGAGCCGCATTTCCGGATAACGCTTATAAAAGGTCGCCAGCAGCGAGGGCAGAAATGCCGCCGCCAGCGAGTGGTTACAGCCGATCAGCAGAACGCCCTTCTGTCCCTCCTGCCAGCGCACAAGCTCCTGCTCTCCACGCTGCAACACATCCAGTGTCTCTTTTGCATAGGCCACAAATGCCTGGCCGGCTGCTGTTAACTCGACGCGTTGCTTCTCTCGCTTAAAGAGCTTCAATCCGAGCTCGCTTTCCAGCGCCGCGATCTGCCGACTCAAGGCAGGCTGCGTCACAAGACAGAGCTCCGCCGCCTTCCGAAAGTTCTGTGTGTGCGCCGCCGCCAGAAAATAGGTAAGTTGCCGAAATTCCACGCCTTCCCTCCCTGCAAAGAAAGTGATGCTTTTTTCTTATCAACTCTTAGAGAAAAAAGCATTTGACATATTCACAGTCCACCCAGTATACTACTCAGCAAGAATTGTGACCAGTCGCTTGAGGCGCTCTTTATCTCAGGTTAAGACCACCGGAACAAGAAACAGCACCTACCTCATACAGCGCAATCGGTCAGAAATCGGTATTCATTCAGCATGTATCAAAGCCGTGTTGCAGTCTTTGCCCTCGCAACCCTGCAACACCATCAGTACCTCGGAGAGAAGACCCGCTTAGCGGTCTGGCTTCGTAAAAGGAGAAGAGACGATGGAACAACCACGTACACTATTTGAGAAGATCTGGCAGGCACATGTCGTACGCGAAGTCGCAGGTCAGGGAACCTTGCTTTACATCGACCGCCATCTTGTCCACGAGGTCACTTCACCACAGCCGTTCGCCGCGCTCAGGTCGACCGGGCGTAAAGTACGCAAACCACTGGCAACCTTCGGCATGATCGACCACAGCATCCCTACCACCCCCGTCGCGGAGTACGGAAGCCGCAGCAATGTACCCATTCCCGACCAGAGCGCCGCTGTTCAGGTCAAGACAATGGAACAGAACGCTCAGTCCTTCAATATTCAGTTCTTCCCGATTAACGACGTGCGCAACGGTATTGTCCATGTTGTGGCACCAGAACAGGGCATCACCCTCCCCGGCACCATCATCGTCTGTGGTGACAGCCATACTTCCACTCATGGCGCTTTCGGAGCGCTCGCTTTTGGTATCGGTACCAGCGAGGTCGAACACGTGCTGGCCAGCCAGTGTCTCTGGCAGGTCAAGCCGAAGACGATGGAAGTGCGCGTTGAAGGCAGTCTACCAGCGGGCTGCACAGCAAAAGACCTCGCCCTCTTTATCATCGGTAAAATCGGCACCGGCGCGGGAACCGGCCACTGTGTTGAGTTCACCGGTTCAGCTATTCGTGGGCTCTCGATGGAAGAGCGCATGACCGTATGTAACATGGCAATCGAGGCAGGCGCTCGCGCAGGCATGGTCGCCCCCGACGAGACCACCTTTGCCTATCTGAAAGATCGTCCGTATGCACCAAAAGGCGAGGCATGGGATCAGGCCGTTGAATACTGGCGCAGCCTGCCAAGCGATCCGGGCGCAACCTATGATCGCGTCATCGTGCTCAACACCGATGAGATGGAGCCACAGGTCACATGGGGCACCACCCCGGCTATGGTTTCGCCGATCACAGGTACTGTCCCCTCTCCCGATGATTTCAGCGATCCCGCTCAGCAAGAGGCAGCACGCCGCGCTCTGGCCTATATGGGACTTGAGCCCGGCACCAGAATGCAGGATATCAAGGTTGACCGCGTCTTTATTGGAAGCTGCACGAACAGCCGCCTCGCCGATCTACGCGAAGCCGCGAAAGTGGTCAAAGGCAAAAAGGTTGCCCCCACCGTTCGCGCGATGGTTGTTCCGGGAAGTGGTCTGGTGAAGCGTCAGGCCGAGGCCGAAGGTCTGGACCAGATCTTCCGCGAAGCAGGCTTTGAATGGCGCGAACCCGGTTGTAGCATGTGTCTGGGCATGAATGGCGACCGTCTGGCTGAAGGCGAGCGCTGCGCCAGCACCTCAAACCGCAACTTTGAGGGCCGCCAGGGCAAGGGCGGGCGTACCCATCTGGTCAGCCCGGCAATGGCCGCCGCCACTGCGATCGCTGGACATTTTGTTGATATTCGCGACTGGCAATAAAAAAGGAGGGGACGAAATGGAAGCACTGACAGTTCATCAAGGAAAAGTCATGCCGCTGAATCGCGCAAATGTCGACACTGATGCGATTATTCCAGCGGTCTATCTGAAAACCGTGTCACGCACAGGCTTCGCCGATGGCCTGTTCGCGTACTGGCGCTATAAAGACAACTCAAAAGAGCCGAACCCCGATTTCGAGCTGAATCAGCCCCGCTACAAGGACGCAACCATCTTGCTGACTCGCGAGAACTTCGGCTGCGGCTCCTCACGCGAACACGCTCCCTGGGCGCTGCATGAGTACGGTTTCCGGGTCATCATCGCTCCAAGCTTCGCCGATATCTTCTACAACAACTGCTTCAATATCGGTCTCCTGCCGCTCAAGCTGCCAGAAGAGACCGTGCAGTACCTGTTTCAGCAGGTTGAGGCAAACGAAGGCTATAGCCTGACCGTTGATCTCGGCACTCAGAGCGTCATCACGCCAGACCAGCAGACCTTCACCTTCGAGATCGATCCGTTCCGCAAAGAGGCATTGATGCTCGGCCTGGACGCGATCGACCGCACATTGCAATATCAGGAGGATATTGCGGCGTTTGAGTCCAGGCGGAAGAATACAACTCCCTGGTTCGATGCCTACGCGGCTTCCTGAAGCACATCTCCAGTTGGTTGCCTGCATGCCCGGGTGCATACGGGCAACCATCTTTTTTTCAATACAACATGTTGAGATCAAACAGGACGCAGGCCAGATGCCCTTGCGCATCATAGCCGTTGTGGAGCGCCACCTGCTCGGTACACGCGGACAGCAGCGTTGCCCCCTCGTCCATCCTCCACAGTTCTTCATCCCGCAACGAAACCGTCAACGGCTGCCCTTCTCGCGCCACATCACAGCAATATAACACATCTGAAACTATAGATATACGCTGACCATGATCAACCCACCGCACCGGGAGGGTGTCACGCACACAGAGAGCCGCATAGGCCACAAATTCCCCGAGCTCAGGATGCTCGTCCAGAGCAGTCGCAAGCAGCAAGGGATAGCTTCCCGGCTCTATGCCATCAATGAACGTTCGCGCATGGAGCGCTGGATCAAACACCGCCAGACGACCGGAGGGAAGCGCCACCGTGCCAATCTGCCGGGAATCCAATGAAAGAATATGCTGCCCTATAGTTCTCTGCTTGGACTGCTGAAACGCCGCAAATGGCTCGCTTAATAGATACTTTTTCTCCTCAAAAAGCAGACTCATAGATGCTTGATGCTTCCTTTCATCATAAAGAACGGGTATTATCTCCATAAAAAGGGGCATGGGGAAAGACTATAGAGCATAATCACACTTCTGCGGAAAGAATACAACAGGGGAGGGCGAGAAGGCAAGCTTTTTCATGCGTTACTCGCTTCACCTGATGCTCATGGCGCTCTACTGCCAGAACGAGGCTCATAGCCTATTTTTCCTGTCCCCTGAAAGTCAGCGCTTCTGTGAAAAAAAACACAGCCATACCGCTCATGGGTGGACTATAATAGGTAGACGCATACAGTGGTTTCGATCTTATTTTGACAAGCCGCTTACAAGGCGGAAAGAATCAAACAAGCAAGGAGAGAGATAGATTGCTTTACGGCACCAGAATTCGCCTTCGTCCGATTGCACGGGAAGATTGCGCCATTATCGAAAAAGATGAAATGACCGAAGATTTTCAGCACAGCTTCAACAATTTCGGGCTGACGGCTCCCGGCTCGCTGTCGAGGCACTTTGACGAACAGGGACACCTCTTCGATGAGAAGCATGGCACACTGGTTGTGGAAACGCTGGATCAGGAAATAGTCGGGACCATCTCCTACAGGCGGGTCAACTATAGCCCGAGAAGTTCGGCCTATCAGCTTGGCATTCATCTCTTTGCGCAGGCACGCCACAAGGGATATGGTACGGAAGCCGTTCAGATGCTCACCGCGTACCTGTTCGCTACCTACCAGATCATCCGCGTAGAAGCGTCCGCCGATATTGAAAATATCCCGTCTCAACGCTTGCTGGAAAAAGCAGGCTTCACACGCGAAGGGATCCTGCGCAAAGCACAGTGGCGGGCCGGAGACTGGCATGACCTCGTGCTCTACAGCAAACTACGAGGCGAATAAAGCCACTAATGGGTTGAACGTTCTGGAGCAAGCCCCACAGCGTTCAACCCCGCGCTCGCTATAGAGCAACCTCAACCACCGGCATTTGAACTTCAACCCCGGGTGCAAGCTTGCTAATCTGCTCAAGCCGCTGAACACCCCGCGCATCTACCGGGAAATGATACGCCCGGATAAGTCCCTGATGAATGCCCCCTTCCAGCGGCACAAACCCGAAACGGCGCAAGATATGATTCCCCTCCGCGGTCACGGCAACTCCATAAATAGTTTCAAGCCGGATATCCATCGCCCGCAGCGCCAGCATGATCCGGGCGAAAGACGCGGTCAAGCAGCCAGCGTAGAGGCGCTTCAGGTGCAGCGGCAGGGTCGCATCAATCGCCATCACCGCAACATACAGCCGAATGGGCTTGCCCGGCTCCACCGGAACCATGTGATGCAGGGCAACCTCATTATCTGCCCGCCGCCCGCTCAGAATATCGTCAAGGAACGAGGGGACAAGATGATGCAGGGCAAAGCCGCCAACCACCTGATCGCCATCCTTTAGCGTCCAGTTACAGTAGGCACATTGCAGAAACCGCAGACAATTCTCTCGCCAACCCATCCCTTCTTCACCGAAATAATGTACATATATCTTCCATAATGCTTCAAATTCCTCAATATCTGTCTGCTTTACAAGTAGCTGCATGATTGCATAGTACTCCTTCCAATCCAAAAAACTTAACAGTTTCTTCTTTTTTCCGAAATTTACTCATTTCGGGCCTATAATACAAATTATAATTGTATCTCCAATTTATTTCACAGAGAGAAATAGAAATACGAGAATGCTATTTTCCTTATAGAGAAATAGTATTTTCATGTTGACCATAGATTTGCATCTCCTCGGTTGCTGCAATAGAAGAGGTAAGTAGGCAACGAAAGTCCCGGGGCCAAACGTGGTAAGGATTGTATGGTATTGATGCAGTAGCCAGGAGAGGAAACAACTATGCAACAGACAGAGACGGTTCGATATACGCTCTGGGCGGCGTTAGAGCAATCATCCTCGCGGCAAGCAAAGGCTGAGAACGCTCAGGGAGTCACAGCAACCATCAGCCAGTTGAGCAGCGGCCGCTACATGCTGGAATATCACACGCCCACCGACCCGGACACACAGACACTGGTTCCGCTTCTCAGCCGGGACGAAGTGGAAGCAGAGCTACGCAGGCAGGCGCTCCCTTTCCTGCCGACCGAGCCCATATGGGAACCCCTTGTCTCACCAGGTGGCGTCCGACGCGACGAGGACTACTATGAATGGAGTGTGCAACAAAAAGAGCATGAGGCCAAACGAACCTAGAACAGCACTGGCGCTCGACCTGTATTCATCGAGCGCCACTTTTCTAGCCAGAAATACGGATACTGTTCTACCAGAAGCTACCTGCAAAAGGCTATTCATTCTGCGCGATCAGAACAGCATCCCCGCGCTATTCTTCGCTTCCCATCACCACCCTGCCGAATGTGCGCCATCACGCAACGATCTACTTCTTAAGCCCTTTCCACCATTCCTGTGGGTCAACCCGCAAAAAGACATCCGCCAGTTGCTTCGCTGAAGCCGAACGCAGGCCCTTGTAGCAGCCCTCAATCCAATCGCTTACACCGGCGTAGCCCTGCACCTGATACTCGCGCGCCTGTACAAGGCATTCCAGCAGATCGGCATCCTTCGCCAGCACGCCTTCTTGCGAGAGTCCCTCTTCATAATCGCGAAAGAGCGCGGTGACGTGCTTTGCAGCCTCCTCAGGAAGCCGTTGCATCTGTTCGGCGAACGCTTCAGCCTCGCCCTCTTTCGCGTCGATATACCGCCGCGCCACACGATGCAGATCACCTATCCGCGCCTCGGGGATATCGTGAAACAGGCAAATGGTCGCCGTCTTCTGTGGATCTGCACCCTCTAGCGAAGCAAGCATATAACCGAGAATGGCTGTACGAAAGGTATGTTCTGCCACACTCTCCGGGGCCGGAATGCCAAGCATCGACCACCCGGCCCGCTTCAAATGCTTCAAATAGCCCGCCTCATACACATATTTCACGATATTTTCAAATTTGTTCGTTATATTTTCCAACGTAGTGCGCTCCTTTCACCCACATCTTTTCCCCCAACAACCAGGGGACTCACCAGCATAGCACAAAAGGAGCCAGACAGCTACTCGGAAACGAATACTCAGGCGGCTTCAAGCGCTTCCAGACGGCGCAAGAAAACGCGATCTTGCAAGCCTTCAAGCAGCGGACGGACGCCAGTCAACCGGGTGAGATCGCCGGTCAGCTCGGCAAGGACAATCTTCATGTGAGCCGCAAACACCACTCGCCCCAGGCACTCAAGCTGCGTCACAAGCTCATTCGCGCGTTCATAGTCCCGCTCAAGCAGCGCCTGATTCAGGTCCAGATGCGCCCTCATCTTCCTATCAATGCGACCATCATTGGACAACGTCTCCAGAATGCGCGACGGCCGGGCCTCCCCACGCTGATTATAGACCTTCATACCCTCTATCGTGACGAAGAGATGCGTGTGATACAGCTCCTTCAGCTCTTCCGGCAGCTCTCCATCAAGGAGCAGGGAGAGTTCCGCATCCAGCACCTTCTTCTGTTCCGCAAGTAGCTCGCCAAACCGCTTGAGCAGCGGAATGTAGCGCTCACACCGCGCCTGATCTTCCTGCAACAGCGCGATCTGTAAGGCGGTCAGATAGCTGCCTATCCCGACCAGATGGGCCAGGCTTGGATCATACGCCTCATCACTGAAGAAGGGGAGATACACGCTCTCAATGACCGCAAACCAGCGCTCCACATCGTCCCACCGTCCCCGCTCAAACGCCGCCTCAATCACTGTCCGAATCGAGGAAACGAGATACGTCGGGGTCTGACCGGGCAAAAGCTCGCCGAAGGCCTGTTCAAGTGCCTGTACACTGGCAGAGTAGTTGCCCTGCACCACATAGGAACGGATCAACATTTGCCAGGCGTCCGCCCGTTCGCTCGCAGGCAAACCGGAAATCTGCAAGCGCTTCTGAGCCAGCGGCACCGCTTTTTCCACACTACCAAACCGCACATAATGGCTGATTAACGCGTCTAGAGCGATATTCAGCGCCTCCTGATCGCCCTTTTGCTCAAAGTAGCTGCACGCCTCCTGAAGCCGCTGGACCCGCTCCTCAATATCCTGCGGCAATGGTCGCGCCAGATTCGACAACACAGAGATAAAGAAACCATCACAGATAGCCAGATAGTGCAGCTCGTCCTGATCGCCTGCCTGCTCGGCCAGCACTTGCGCCCGTTCGCGCCACTGTGGAAGCTCTTCGATACCGTAGATCTCGTTTCCCGACCCACGCTCATAATAGATGATCAGTTTCCGCAGCAGGCGCGCACCCGTTCGGAGAAAGTCAGGATCTTCTCCCTGCGCTTGCTTGCTCTTCTCCCAATATTCCAGGGCCTTTTGATACGCCTCTTTTGTTGCCAGCGCGAAGCCCAGACTGTCACCAAGCTGCTCATAGAGCGAGATCAGCTCACTCTCAGGAGCAATCGAGATCGCACTTTGCAGATACGCATTGACCTCTTCCACTTCACCAATCTGGTTCGCCTGCCGGGCCGCACGCCGCAAGATACGCAGCGCCTTCGGCACATCCAGCGTGAGAGGCATTCGCACCGCCGACTGGCGCGAGAGCCTGATTGCTTCCTGATAGTGATACGCGATCATCTCGACCTGCTCGTCAAGCCGTTCGCCGGCCACCGCTTCCAGTGAGGCCGCGATACGCTCATGCAGACCAATGCGCTGTGTACGGGAGAGCGTCTTATAGGCAACATTACAGAATAACACATGCTGGAAAGTATAGGCGTTCTTTTCGGTGTGTTCGATAATATCACGTTCAAGCAGCTCTACCAGCGCCGCCGCGATCTCATGCAGGCTGTACTCGCTCAACGCCTCAGCCAGCATGGGCAGGGTGAAGCCGCGCCCGGCCACCGCCGCAACCTGTAAGATTGCTCGCTCCTGTGGTTGTAGCTGGTCCATGCGAGCCAGAATAGCCGAATGGACCGTGTCAGGAAGCTGATTGAGCGCCGCTTTCTTCTCGGTTAGCCCGCGCTCTTTCAGGCCCCGAATGAGTTCAAGCGCAAAGAAGGGATTCCCGCCAGCCCGATCAACAATCTGTGCCATCACCTCCGGGTCAAGCTCTGCTGCTTGCTTGCGAATCAGCTCGCGTGTCTGCCGGGCCGAAAGCGGCCGTAGCGCCAGCGACGTGAAGTTCTGGCGTCCGCCTCCCCAGTTTGGCCGCCGATCCAGCAACTCGGGACGGCTCAACGTGAGCAGCAGCAACGGCGTATTTGTACGCATTGCCGTGAGAGAGTCAACCAGATCAAGCAGGCTGTTACTCGACCAATGCAAATCTTCAAACACCAGAATAAGCGGCGTCGCACGGCTCAATACCTCAATCAGGAGCCGCCAGGCTGAAAAGATACTTTCGCGATCACTACTCTTTTCACCCTCAATTCCCAATGTGCTCAAAATGACCTCAGCGGATCGTTCTGCATCTGTTTGCTGGTACCCGGCAGCCACAAAGAGACTGCTGATGTACTCTCTGGTCATCTTGCTCTCGGCGCCAAGCAGTTGAGCAAGCAGACCTCGAAGAGGGAAATAGGCAATCTGCTGCCCATATGGCAAACAGCGGGCAACTGCGACGTGATATTCTGCCTCGGTACCAAGTGTATCAAGAAATTCTTCGAGCAAGCGAGACTTTCCGGTTCCCGCGGGCGCCATGATCGAGACCAGTTGCGGGCGCTCCTCCTCTAACACGCGCTCCCAGAGCAGGGCAAGCTGCATCAAATCTTGTTTGCGCCCGACCAGTGGAGGCCGTTCCTGCTTGCGCGTCGCACGCGGCCCGATCAGCGGATACAAAGCAATCGGGCGGGGTTTTCCCTTCACCTCGGCCATACGCGGCTGCTCAAAGCAAAAGGCGTGCTCGGTCGCTTTCCATGTACGCTCTCCCACAACGATCTCATCCGGGTTGGTGTGCTGTTGCAAGCGAGCTGCCACATTGACCGCATCACCAGTTGCCAGAAACTCGCCACTGGACGGATCACTTGTCGCTATCACCTCGCCAGTGTTGACGCCGATCCGTAACTGAAAGACAGGACCAAGCAACTCATCATTCGCCACCCGCTCGCGCAGAGCCAGCGCCGCCGCCAGAGCGCGTTCTGCATCATCTCCAAGCGCTTTGGGCAGGCCAAAAATAGCCATAATCGCATCACCAATAAACTTCTCCAGGGTGCCACCATGTGCCGGAATCACCTCACGCGCAATCGCATAGTAGCGCCCCATTAGCGTACGCACATCCTCGGGGTCAAGCGCGTCACCCAGAGCCGTCGAGCCTGTAACATCCGCAAAGAGAATAGACACCAACTTTCGCTCTTCAGCCATGAAGGAACCTTCTTTCGTGAGGAATAAAACAATATGAAATAGATGAAGAACAGAAAATATATTCCTTATTTTAACACAGCCACAGGAAAATAAGAAGAAGCAATCTGGCACAGGTTTCCAGTATTTGACGAGGGAATAGAGGTTTACAGGAGGGACAAGCAGTGGAAATATCTTCAGGCGCTCGAAGCCGCCGAAAGAAGAGCCGTTCTTTCCTCTCCCGGCCACGTCGAGCGCAATTTCTATAAAAGCTCTACACCGTATCTACTATCCATTCAGATGTATGGATAGTATACCTGGATAGAAGACAATCCATTATCAATATATTATACAATGTAGAGCTGAGCGGTCGTATAGCTCAAGGCAAGCAAGAGCAGAAGCTTGACCGCCTCCGCGACAATAAAAAGCCAGTGATGATAGGTCGGGGGCGCAGGTGTGCCCTTCTGCGCCAGCACAATACGCCTGTTGAGAATCGGGGTCAGCCACAGCGTCTGGGCCAGCAGCACCACCAGACAGAGCACGCACAGCAGCCAGCTCAACCCTCCCGGCACATGAAGCAGAAATGCCACCAGCAGCAAGATGGCAAGCACGAACTCCACTTTGTTCAGGGCCGCGAATACAATGCGTCCAATTCCCAGACCAAGCGTGCGGGTAATCCCGGGAGCACGAAACTTGAGTGGCGCTTCTAAAAATGATATACCGAAAACCAGGCCCGCCCAGAGCAATGGGAGCGCGACCTGAAGGAACTTCACAAACATCTCGTTACATCCTGTTCAAACGTAATTGATTTTCGCTCATATCGTACCAAAAGAACGCACATCAATGCAAAGTGCCTGATCGTTTTTTGCCATTTTCTGCCCTCTTTTGCTATACTATGATCAGCAAAACCCTGCGCCTCAAACGCATAAAGACAGGCAGGTGAGAAGAGGAGAGACACCTTGCAAGAGTCATCAGAGAAGCACCATATGCAGATTCGTTTCGGGGCCACTCCCTGCCCCTGGAAATGGAAACCTATTACCGAGGTCGAAACTGGCGATATCCTGATGCTTGGTGGTCAACAGATTCGCGTACAAAAGCTGCGTCAGGATGATGCTGACTGGATTCTCAGTTACATCGAGAGAACAACTGGCCGCAAAGAAGAGCAGCTCTACCGCTCTGGCGATTTTGTCTATGCCCTCATGGAACAGCCCGAAGTGCCTCGCCGCCGTCGCACGAAAACCGACGATTTCAGCGAACGAGGTCTCTGGGGAGAAGAAGAAGAGGAATAAAGCAAACATCTCTTCTCAGCGTGATAGGTCTGGATGCACTATCACGCTCTTTTTTGCCTTACTCCTATCATTGCTAGAATACAAGTTGCACTCTTTTCGTTCCATGCTCACCACTATAGCTGCATAGATAGACAGGTGTTTGTCTTCTTTTTCTCTGTTGTTTCGTGGTATAATACATAAGGAAGTTCTGTAACTGGTTTCTACCGGAAAAGGACTTTCCACTGTTTATCGTATCGTCAGTCATGAACTGTGGCTGGAAAGGGAAGATGTGTTATGGCTGCTACGACTCGTTCCATCCTGTCAATTATTCCTCCATACATCACCGATGCAATCAAGAAAAATGGCTCCCCGCAACAACGTAGCCGCATACAGGAAATGCAAGAGCTTGACCAGCGCCTTCGTACCAGTCGGGCAAACGTTCAACGCGCCACCAGCACCGCGGCACAACCAACGCCGGAAAAAGCCCGCACCGTGCAGCGTACCATCTACGATACACACAATACAAGCGAGCTTCCAGGCGACAGCGTCCGCACTGAGGGCAGCCCGGAAGTGAGTGACCCCGCCGTCAACGAGGCATACGACGGCCTGGGAGCAACCTACAAGCTGTACCAGGAGGTCTACAGGCGCAATTCAATCGATAATAAGGGAATGGCGCTCAAAGGCGTGGTGCACTATGGCCGATCGTATATCAACGCGTTCTGGGATGGCTCATATATGGTCTTCGGTGATGGTGATGGCGACCTCTTTAACCGCTTCACGGTCGCGGTAGACGTGATCGGCCACGAGCTCACTCATGGCGTCACGGAACATGAAGCGCATCTCATCTATGAGGCCCAGCCGGGAGCGCTCAATGAGTCCATTTCCGATGTCTTCGGCATCCTGACCAAGCAATACGCGCTCAAGCAGACAGCCGAGGAATCTGATTGGGTGGTTGGCGCCGGTCTTTTCACCTCGCGGGTCAAAGGCCAGGGTATTCGCTCGATGAAAGCGCCTGGCACGGCCTACGATGACCCCATTCTCGGAAAAGATCCTCAGCCGGACCATATGCGCAACTATGTCCAGACATTCGATGACAATGGTGGCGTTCACATCAATTCCGGCATACCCAACCGCGCCTTCTACCTTACGGCAACAAAAATCGGTGGCTATGCCTGGGAGAAAGCCGGACGCATCTGGTATGACACCCTGCGCGACAAGAAGCTGTTGCCCTATAGCACCTTCCGCCAGTTCGCAAAGCGTACCCTGGAAAACGCGGACAAGCTCTACGGCAAAGGCCCCGAATATAGAGCTGTTCAGGAGGCCTGGAATGAGGTCGGAGTCTCCATATAAAGCAAAACCCTTTTCATTCTCTCTGAAATAACGCTCCGGGTTCCCCACATGATCCGTATGGGGAACCTTTTTCTCGCAGTCACAGCCAGAAATCACCCCGGCATTCTTGCTGATAGACTCATCCCCTCAAAAAGCGCTCGAAGGCCCATACAAAAGGTCCTGTTACCGCTTGGCAATCCTTTCAGTTCGGCTTATACTGACTGCGAATACCAGTTTTTGACTATTCTATTTCTTCTCACTACAACTAAAGGAAGAGACGCCAGCATGACGAGTATCGAAAGCGTCCGTCGTTTTCGTCAGAAAAAGATCCTGGTGCTAGGTGATGCACTTCTGGATACCTATATAGAAACCGAGTCAAGCCGCCTCTGTCGCGAGGCTCCGGTACCGCTTCTGAACAAGGTCGCAGAGATCCACATTCCCGGAGGAGCCGCCAATTGCGCCGCCAACGTGAGCGCCCTGGGAGCCGAGGTCGTCTTTTTAAGCATTGTGGGCTCGGACCGCGCCGCCGATCTGCTGAAACAGGAGCTGCATACGCTCGATACGCTTGAGTTTATCACCAGCCAGCAACAGACAACTCCCCATAAGTGCCGCATTCTGACCGAGCATCACTATGTCGCCCGGCTGGACGAAGGAGCCGTACGCGGGCACATCTATGAAGAGACCTGTTATCAGGAACTCCTTGCCCGCCTGGAAAAATGGTATAGCTGGTGTGATGCATTGATCGTCTCTGATTACTGTTATGGTGTACTCGCTCCCCATATCATCGAGGCCCTCTGCCAGCTTCAAAGCAAGCATGCAAAGCCGCTCATTCTCGATTCACAGGATCTCTTGCGCTTTCGGCAGCTACCCACCACGGTTATCACCCCAAATGAGACAGAGGCACGCATGACCGCCTACGGCTTCGGGTGCGTCTCGGATGATATCTGGCAGATTGCTACCACACTGCAACAACACATGGAGGCGGAAACGATTCTTATCACACGTGCCGAAAAAGGGGCGGTTCTGCTCAAGCGCGATGGCACGCAGGCTCAGATACCCACACACCCGGTCTCGCAGCCGCACGACGTCGGCGCGGGCGATACCTTCGCCGCCACACTGACCCTGGCTCTGACCGCTCATCTTTCCCTTGAAGAAGCGACTGGCATCGCCTGTGAGGCTGCAAATATCGCTGTCAGCCGTCCCAGAACCGCCGTCGTCACCCACCAGGAGCTGCTTCAGCGTATCAGTCTCCGCGCCTCCCGGAATACCACGCCAGATGAAGAAACACTCCTGGCGCTGCTTGAAGCCCAACGCCAGCAGGGAAAACGCATCGTGCTGACCAGCGGCGTCTTTGACATCTTAAATGTAGGGCATCTCTACTTTTTGCGTACCGCACGCCAATATGGCGATGTGCTGGTTGTCGGTGTTAACAGCGAACAGAGCGTCCAGGAGCTCAAAGGGCCCCGCAAGCCAATCAATTCGGCCTCGGATAGATTGGCGCTGGTTGCCGCGCTCGGCCTGGTCGATTATGCGCTGCTCTTCAATGAGCCAACCGCGCACGCTCTGCTTGAGAAGATACGCCCGACTATTTATATAAAAGGCGGAGATCATAGCGACCTGCCAGCCATAGAGGTACAGGCAGCGGAAGCTGTGAACGCTCAGGTGGTACTTATTCCACTGTTAGGCGAGGCAGGCGAGCCAGAGCAATCAGCCTAGCAGGGCATTCGTGCTCTATCTACTTGTCTCCAATGAACAACGATACAGGCTCAGGAGCGTGCCCGGTGTCACAAAAGCAAACGTGCTGTCCAGCCGCTCCAGCCGTTCTACAAGCCGCTTGAGATCAGTAGGTGTCATGGTCCACGCCTGAACGTAGAGATTCAGAAACAACGGGCGCTGGCGGTTGCCTGCCACTGCATCCTGAATGAGCGCCAATGCATGTGTTTCATCTTTTGCCATGCCGATATTCTGACAGATAGGCAGCCCTTCCAGCAGACGCCACGAGGGCCGACGCTGTCCGCCGCCACTCAGGACGCCCCGCATGCCATGTGCCGCCAGCGCCTCAGCATACTGCTGCTGCCGTCCCGCGTGGATCAAAGCCAGCCCCGCGCCGGTTCTGACGGCCCGCACAGCCAGCGGAAGATGCTGAAAGATATTCGCATCAAGCACCTGAACCGTGCGCAGGTGCAACGCCTCCATCATTGCTGTCGTCTGGTTCAGAAACGCGGGAAGCCGCTCCTCGGGCCAGAACGAGGGGAAGATATAGCCCGCCCCGCTTGGCCCGGCCAGCAGCTCATCTTGCGAGGAAGCCGTGCGAAGATACCAGGCGGCCATTGCCGGAGCCGCCTCACCCAGCAATGGTGACAGCGTCCACCCGAGCGGGAGCTGTCCCCGAGCCTCATCACGCCAGAGTTGCGCCATCTTGCCCTGAAGGAACTGAATGTTATCTCCATCGCTCATAGTAAACGAGACGTAGATCTTTTGTGGATCAAGCGGCGCGCTGGCTGCTTGTAGAGGCGCAGGAAACGCAGCAACCGGCTGACTTGACCAGAACTCCAGATTCGAGAAATAGTCGCTCGGCAGGACCGGCAGTTCTGCACGAGAGCTCAGGATCACGCCGAATCCCTCATTGACAAACCAGCCCAGATGCAGCCCCTTCCGCCTGTATGTCTGGAGGATCTCGCGCATCAGGCGAAACTCGGAGTAACCGGTCCGATCGGGCAGCACGCGAAACGGGTTCAACCAGTAGGTAAAGGTGCGTGTGGCAATCAGATAGGGACGCAAGAAGGTTATAATCGAGGGCGGCAGGCCAGCGACAAGCGTTCCATGTGCCTCCGCACGCAGGTGCTCCCAGGCCCACAGATATGCCGAAACGCGACTTCGCCAGCCGAACTTGCGCAGATCAAACAGCACGGGCAGCCCTTCCAGCTCCCGTTGATAGCGGGCAGCCAGCGCAGGCGAGAGCAACAAAGCGTCTTTCTGTCCTGCCAGCATAGTTGCAATATTGATGCTATCGGGCAAAAAGGGATCATAGATGACCAGGCCGGTCAACTGCGCCCGCGCCCGCCGGAGCAGCTCCAGCAAGACCGCTTTCCCGCGCAAGGGTGAGTGGTCATAGGGAAGATCAGGGAAACAGGACTGCAACCAGAAAAGGTCATCCGGGCGCACCAGGAGATAGATCTGCGGGCAATCTCGGTTCAACAGCCCTACCAGCGACGCGACGCTAAGCTGTGTGTCATTCGACATGCCCTCAAGCGAGTAGACCGTGAGGCGGCTCGGCGCCTGAAAGCACGGCAGAGTTCGTGACCATTCATGACTCATACACTCTTCAACTCCTTTCCCCTACTCTACGTTTCACACGCCACAGAAGGGCACGCTATTGACAGCTCACAGCCCCCTTGAGTATGCTAATAGCGTTTCAGGTTTATCGCTCAATCTCAGAAGGAACTCACATGACCACCATTTATGACATCGCAAAAGCCGTCGGCGTCACACAAACAACGGTCGCAAATGCGCTTGCAGGGCGTCATAACGTCAGTGAAGCGACACGGCAGCGGATCCTTCAATGCGCCCGCGAGATGGGCTACCGACCAAACGTGCTCGCTCGCGGATTGGCCCGCCGCAAGACGTTCTCGCTTGGCTTTCTGCTTCCAACGATCGCGAATCCCTTTTATCCTGAAATCGCGGAAGAAGTGGAGCGTGTTGCCCAACAACACGACTACCAGATGCTTCTCTGCAACACGCATTATGACCCGGCGCTCGGTCAGCAGCACCTGGAACGCCTGGTCAGTCGCTGGGTAGATGGCCTGCTGATTATGGGTTCCAGTCTTGATATCACCTGTATTCTGCCGCACTTTCAGCAAGGACTGCCCGTCGTGCTCTGTGACTGGCAGGAGAACGAGAAGCCGCCCGCAGTGCTTCCTCAGGTCAGCACCGACTTTCGCCTTGCCGGGGCGCTGGCCGCCCGCCATCTGCTCGAACTGGGGCACCGCTCGATTGCCGTGATCGTCGAGGAGCCACGCCACGCCCTTCGACTGGCTGGATTTCGCGACACCCTCCACGAAGCCGGGCTCTTGCTTGAGCTGATCCAGCAGGGTTATTCGACCGTCGAGAGCGGGTATGCAGCCGCGAAGGAGCTCCTCGCGCGTCCCGACCGCCCGACCGCCATATTCACTACCTCCGACTGGATGGCGCTTGGAGCCATGAACGCAATTCGTGAAGCCGGGCTCTCAATCCCGCACGACATCTCGCTTCTCGGGCTGGATAACATTCAACTGAGCGCTCACCTGCACCCACCTCTGACGACGATTGCGCTCCCGAAACACGCGCTTGCCAGAACAGCAACCGAGCTGCTTTTACGCCAGATAGAAGGGAAGCAGGAGCAGAGCGACCCTATCCTGCTTCCCCCTGCGCTACTTGTCCGTGCGTCGACCGCTTGCCCGTCGCGTTAAGGGAGCACAGCAAGCACACGCTCTTCCAGCGCGGCAAGCCGGTCCATCAGCTCGGCAACCGCATGCCACTGCTTGCGCACCGCAACCGCTTGCGCCTGCCCGAAGAGGCGCGCCTTCTGCTCAAAGAGCCCTGCAAGCTCGTTCAAGCCGCCCTCTTGCAGGAAAGACACCGCGTCCAGCATACGCCGGGCAGCCAGCGGGAACGCGAAGTAGATCAGCTCCCCACAAAGTCCGGGATGCGCTCCCGCCCGCAGATAGTCAGCGAACAGGCGAATTGCACGAACGCTGCCATAAACCTGCGGGCCGCCCGGATCGTCGCGCACATTCTCGGCCAGCAGCGGAAGCGTCTGCGCTATCATCTCTTGTCTGCCTGGCTGGCGCACACGCACAAAGTCCGAGCGCATGATAAACGGCTCCTGCGTATAGGCGATCGCTTTCGCTTTCCAGGCCTGCAAGAACGCCTTCAGATCCAGCGGCACGCATGGATAGCCCTTCGGATCATGCAGCAGCACTATGTCCTGCTCGACGGCCAGCACAATCACAAAATGGTCTGCTCCACGAGCATAAGCCGCGTTCGGGTTATATGTCAGGTAGCCCATATCAACGGGGCCAACCAGAATCGGTCCCTTTGCCAGCGCCAGGCGCTCCAGCGCGGCCTGCTCGTCGCCTCCCTGCGTGAGTTGACAGGTCCAGCCAAGCGTCTCAATCGCCCGCGTCAGCCCACGATGCGGGTCGAGGCCATCGAAGAAGAACTGTACAGTCTCGCCACGTTTCAGAAACGCATGGCCAAAAGGCATCGTTGTCAGGCATTCCAGGAAGCCAGGCAATGGTACTTCTTCAGAGGCGGCTCCACTACCACGCAGCGCCATATGCAAACTATTTGAATAACAGTAGTCTCCACTACCAACGTATGGAAGCATCATTCGGGTTCTCCTTTCATTGCTCACAGCCAACACTACCAGCAAAGGCTGACATCTCCTGTCAGGAGTTGCCCGAAGATCAAAAAAGGAGCCAGGTGATCCTGACTCCTGAGGCTATTCGTGCTTTTTGTAGGCCCGTTGCACGGTCAAACTGACTTTATTGGTCTCACACATAAACGTGGACGTATGAACCGGCCTGTCATGCGCATCGTAGGCCACTTTCTCGATTTTAAAGAGGGTCGAGCCTGCGTCACAACCAAGCAGGTCAGCTTCTTCCTTGCGAGCAAAAACGACATCAATCACTTTCTCATTGCTCTCGATGTCAACACCATAGACATCATGCAGCACATGATAGGTTGAGACACCTTCCCCTATCTTCTGTTCCAATCCCGGAAAGTGCTGTAGAGGATAGAAAGCGATATCCAGGAAGAGCGGGCGATCATCAACGTACAGAAGGCGCACAAGGCGCAGCAGCGGATCACCGGCAGCAATGCGAAGTGTCCGCGCATCGGCCTCGGTCGCTGGTACAATCTGGCTTGAGATGATGCGAGAGCCCGATTTCTTGCCAAGCTCGGCGCTAAAATCAGCGAAACCGCTTACCGAAAGAAGTTCATTCCGGATCTTGCGCGACGTCACAAACGTGCCCTTCCCGGGCTTGCGCGTGAGCGTCCCATCATCGACCAGATCAGAGATCGCTTTGCGAATCGTGATCCGGCTGACATTATACATCTCGCACAGTTCCGCTTCGGTCGGTAGGCGCTCCTCTGGCTTATAGCGCCCATTCTGGATATCTTCCTGCAACAACTGGCGAATCTGCACATATAGAGGAGCCATCCCGGTACTCCTCAAATTGGTAATAGTCACCTGCCCCTACCTCCCATTTCTGTTCTTCTTCCGATTATAGCGCCTTGCCTCGCACTCGGCAACATCATCACCACGCCCCAAAATACGCAATAGTGATAGCAGCGCCTTCTGTGCCCAGTTCCAGACAGCGTTCGATTGGATAGCCAGAACCGACGCCATAGAGAAAACCGGCAATAAAAGAGTCACCAGCTCCGAGTGAATCAACTACCTGAACCTGCTTGATACCACAGGTGTAGAAGCGCTCACCATCATATGCCAGACTTCCACGCTCGCCAAGTGTTGTCACCACTACCTTCGCGCCCTGCTGATGCGCATGCTGCATGCATGAGCGTATATAGGCGTCGTCTTGATGATATGAGAAGAATGGATAATCGATCGCGGGTAATACCTGCTCCACAAGCGGATGATCCAGCTTATCGGCAAAGTCAAAGGAAGTAATCAGGCCTCTCGCGCGGAACCAGGGAAAATGCTGCTCGACTTTGCCCCAGATCCCCGCGTGCACCATATCATACCCGGCAATAAAGCTCAGATCGTCCTCGGAGAGCGTAAAGGACGCCAGGACGCCTTCTTCGTAGTCGCCCAGTTGCCGATCATTGTTCACCAGTTCAACATACGTTACCGCGGTCGAGCCATCGAGTTCATGCAGGTGCGAGATATCGACTCCCTGCTTGCTGAGCGATTCCTTGAGCAGGCGACCATAGGCATCACGCCCGACCGCACCGACATACGCACTCTCGACCTGATAGCGCCTGAGATAGACCGCCACATTTACCGCGTTTCCGCCCGGGAAATACTTCTGTAGCGCGGGGTATGCATCAATGCAGTTGTCGCCAATGGCTGCAATTCTCATCATTTCCTCCATTGGAAGGGTGCCCCCACAGCATCACGCTATGGAGGCACCTCGGGATACGCTTTTTTTCGTAGTCAATCGAGTCAAAACTTAGTAGGCAACGACTCCATAATAACGACGATTATCAGGATTGTGGTCATGCACAACGGCGAAGTAGTACGAGAACCACTCTAACGGCACAAACATCACCATTGGAGCGAGATCAGGATGCAGGCCCTGTGCCAGTTCCTGGTAGTCAAACACAATCGTCTCACCCTTATATTTGCGTACAAAATTCAGCGCGCGCTCGGTGATATGGCGGGAAGCGTCGGTGCCAAGCAGGAAGACGAAGGGTACGCCAGCCTCCGTGATCTCCAGCGGCCCGTGACGGAACTCGCCGCTCTCGATCACCGCACCATGCCCCCACATAAATTCCATGTTGGTGATGACGCCCTCTTTATACGCCAGCGGAACCAATGGACCAGCCGCAACCGTATAGAAGCCCTTCCAGGCTGTGGTCTGCTCGGCCAGCTTGCGAGCAGTCTCTTCGTAGTGCTCGATATGGTAGCCAAGCACAGCCGGTAGCTTCGGAATATCAGCCAGAATCTTTTCAACCTCGGCAGACGGCTGCGTCTCCTGAATAAAGAAGCAGGCAAGGAAGTAGACAGCCAGCAGGTGACATTCCCACATCGCATGAGCGTTATAGTCAAGCACAAACTGGCCCTCCGCACCAAGCGGGTTCCCCTCGCGCTCATTCACAATGCTGATAGTGGCGGCACCGCGCTCGTTTGCGATACGAAGCGCCTTCACTACCTCCTCGGTTGTTCCCGAATGCGAGATGACGATAACCGCGGACTTCTCGTTCACGCGCAGCGGCGTATGATCCACGAACTCCCACCCGGTATAGACATGGGCATTCAGCGTGCTGTACTTATCAAGCAGGTACTTCGCTGCGTCGCCGACAGCCATCGAGCTACCACAACCGACAAAATAGAAGGTGTCTATCTGCCGGGCGATCAGTTGCTTGACGATCTCCTGTACCTTTGCTTTGCCGCTTTCCAGGAAAGATTCAACCTCGCCGACCATGCTCGAGGTCACCAGAAAATCAACTTTTGATTTATCTAACTGTAACATATTAGATTCCTCTCTTCTTTATGCTTGTGTTGAAGGTGATTGTCCCTGCTTTTTCTTCTTCTCCCAGTAGAAGTACACCGGCAGCCCGGTCGCGCAGACAACCAGAGCCGCTATCAAGCCTTCAATGGGAGCCCAGATAAAGGTTCCCCAGGCCATCCAGGCCGCGCCAAGAATAGCAAGCGCAGTCATCAAAGGCCAGACAGGCATGCGGAACATAGGCGTATATTCGGGACGCTTTCGGCAGAAGATGACCGAAGCATACATCATGATGTTGGTCAACAACATGACGAGCGTAAAATAGCCGAGAAGCGTGCGCAGGTCTGCCAGAAAGATCAACACGATGGCATACCCGCATTGCAGCAGGATCGAATAGCCAGGTGTACCATATTTTGGATGGATATACCCGAAAAGCTTGAAAAAGAGTCCATCTTTCGCCATTGCGTTCTCAAGGCGCGGCTGATACATGACGCATGAGCTCAATGAGCCCAGGATCACAATCATCGCCGAGATCGCAATAAAGGGCGTTGCCACCGCAGCCAGCCCCGGAATAAATGATACCGCTTCCGAAACGGCAGCCTGCGAATGAATCAGCTTGTCAAAAGGCATCAGACCAGTGACCGCGATCGTCAGCAGCGTATAGAGCACCGTTATAATGATCGTCGAGCCAAGCAGCGCACGCGGCAGGGTCTTACTGGGATTCTTAAATTCACCAGCCATATAACAGACCGAGGCCATGCCGGTATAGGACCAGGTGGTTGCGGAAACACCACTCATCAGGCTGCTCATCACGTTGGAGCCCTTCGCCGACGCGGGCACAAAAGAGAGATTCTCAGGATGCATGAAGCCAAGTGCCAGGCCGATAACGACGACAAAAGGGATAATCTTCACCAGCGTGATCAGAACCTGAAACACCCCACCCTCTTTGACGCTGCGATAGTGCATTGCTGCCAGCACCAGCACAATCGCCACCGCCAGAAACTTGCCCCAGATGCCGCCCAGGACCGGGAATAACAGCGCCGCATAGGACACCAGGGACAGCGCCATAATGGAGATGGACGGGGGATCAAGTGCAAAGAAGCTCACCCATCCATACAGGAAGGCCAGCGGGCGAAATCCCGCCTTTTCGAGATAGACATAGCCGCCACCGTTCTCGGGATAGGCTGTCGAGAGTTCCGCCAGCACCAGCACTTGCGGAATCGCGATCAAGCCACCGAGCACCCAGGCAAAAATGGAAAGGGAAGGGGTTCCCGAGGCGTTCGCCACCTCGCCAACCGAGACAAAGATACCGGAACCGATCGTTGTTCCGACGGCAAGCGCCAGCGCGACCCAGAAGCCCAACTGGCGTTTCAGTACTGGACTACTCATACCGTTTTCCAATCTAGCGACGTTGCTGACGCTTCTACTACAATTGCTTCAGATACTCGTAGGATCGTTTCAGGGTCTCATGTGGATGCAGAACATAGTCACCGCTCATGACCTCAAGCGTGATAAAGCCTGTATACTGCGCCTGCTTGAGCGCTTCAAGGTAGTCCGCAAGCGGCAACACGCCATCTCCAGGGGCAAGATGCGCATCCGAGGTTCCATCACCATCGATCAGATGGAAGTGCACGAAATCAGCTCCGAGCTCCTCAATATACTGAGAGACTGTTTCATGAGCCAGATGCATCGCCACAGTATCCAGCATCCCTTTCAGCGCCGGAGAACCCACAAGCTGTTGCATACGCTTCAGTCCTGCAAGATCGGTGACGATATTTGATTCAAAATGGGTTAGCGGTTCAAGTGCCAGCGTGATTCCTTCTCGTTCAGCCACACAAGCGATCTGAGCTAACGAATCAGCGGAGCGCTGCCAGGGCTCGTCGTCCTTCTCGGAGAAATAGCCCAGGCCAGAGGTAACCAGCATCAGCGGCGCCTCCAGCTCGACTGCCGCATGCAGTGAGGCAATAAAGTAATCAACGCTGGAAGCACGAAGTTCAGCATCAGCAGCCGCTATGTTGAACGGATATGCGCACTGCTCGGGGGTAAAGCAACAGAGTTCCAGCCCTCTTGCTCGTATCGCCTCTTTTGTTTGACGTATCTTCTCGGTGGAAGTAGCGCCAGTATAGAAATGAGGTGCGCCGCCCCAGAGCTCAATTGCCTCTATTCCCAGAGCTGCCATTGAGTCAAGGAACACCTCAAATGGATAATAGCGATACGTAATGTTCATGCCTGCTATTTTCATCTTCGCATCTCCCTGCATACATCTTTGTTATGCATTGTTATATGACATTATAATACAAAGTTGAAAGCCCTGCAAGAGAGAAGCGGACGTTTTTTCAACGCGGCGGGCTTGCGCCCCCAAAAAGAAACGCTGCCGGAAGAGTTTCCTCTTTCCGGCAACGCCGCGATCTTACGCGTACCTGATGTTGTTGAAGTGGCTATTTCCTTTTAAGCCCTACTTCCACTTCGAGACGTTCGGGCAGGGTTTGTCGGTCGAGATGTAGACATCCTTCCATGCATCCGGATCCATCAAGCCCATCGCGTTATCAACAAGACCCTTGACACAGGGCTTGGTGACACTCGCGGTCTTGTTCTGGCTCACCGGGAGCCATGCCACATCGTTGACCAACTGCTGTTCTGCCTGATTGTACATCTGCATACGCTTGGCATTGTCGGGCTCCTCATCAGCCTTGAGCATCAGTTCCATGTTTGCTTTCTGCTCGGCCAGGTTCGGAGACTTGGACTTGTCATGTCCATAGTTCCAGCTATTCTGAGCAGGATCAGTGAACAGCAGAGTCAGCCAGTTCTGCGGATCGGGATAGTCAGCGATCCAGCCGCTCTTCCAGATCATTGGCGCCTTGTCGTTGTCACGAGCATTGTTGGTGACATCGAGGAAGGTGTTCCAGTCAAGGTTGTCGATTACAACCTTGATCCCGAGCGCCTTTTCCCACATCTGCTGGACAGCCTCGGCGGACTGCTTGCCAGCATCGCTGGTGAACGAAGCGGTGTACTTGATGGTCGGCATTGTCTGGCGGGTCAGGCCCTTCTCTTTCAGGCCCTCCTCGAAGAGCTTCTTCGCCAGCTCAGGATCACCTTTGGTGTCTTTCACCCCTCCAGGGCCTGTCAGGTTTGGATTGTAGCCGTCAGAACCCTCGGGGACGATATGGTTGGTCGGGATTGTCGCGCCCTTATCGATGTTGGTCGAGAGGACATCCTTGTTCAGGGCCAGCGCAAACGCCTGACGGATCTTGATGTTGTCAAACGGAGAGACCAGATAGTTCAGCGCGAAGTAGGAAATCCACAACTGCTTGGTCTCAGTGAACTGGCCGTTCGGCAGCTTCTTGGCGGCCTCGCGCTTGGCAGCAGGGACGCCAGAGCGCATCACGTCCTGGTTGGACTCGTATGACTTCCAGACGACGTCGCTGCTCTTATAGAACGGGTGGACGATCTTCTTCAACTGCGGCTTCTCACCGTAGTACTTCTCGTTGCGCTCCAGAACCAGCGCGACGCCACGCTGCACTTTGGTCAGAATGAACGGGCCAGCGCCAGCGCCCTCACCAATATGATCGGTCCATTTGTCGCCATACTTCTCAACAATCTTCGGGTTCACCACATATGAGGTGACATACGCGAGCGACTGCAAGAAGTACTGAGCGCGCTTGCTGGTAACAATCTGCACAGTGCCCGGATCGGGAGCAAGCAGGCTGTAGCCGATCAGCGTGTCACGCTTACCAGCCTGGAACTCATCCAGACCCTTGACCAGGCTCAGGTAGGAAACGGCGTTTGCGGCCTTTGTCTTCGGGTCAAGAGCGCGGTTCAGGCTCCACACAACCTCTTTTGAGGTCAGAGGATCGCCGTTGCTGAAGGTCATGTTCGGGCGCAGCTTGAAGGTGTAGGTCACGCCATCAGCTTCCTGCTTGAATTCCTGCGCCAACTGCCCCTTCAACTTCAGGTTGTTGTCGAACTCAACCAGACCGGTAAAGATCTTCCGTGCCACACTGCTGGAGTTTGATTCGCCGATCATCGGAGGATCAAGCGATTTGACCATCTCAACGCCAGCGATAGGCAGAACGAGGATCTGATCCTCTGCCTTGCCGCTTGTGTTGGCGTTATTGCCCGAGCTTCCGCCACAGGCCACGACCAACAAAGCAAGCATTGTCAGGACAATGGAAAATATCCCATGCCGAAACTTCTTGTGTCTTAACATATCCCTCTCCTGAAAAAGGAGTTTACTGAATAAATACACCAGACATCGTGTCGTAAAGGCAAGGTGTTGTGATGCCAGAATCGTACAAACCGACGAGCTTTCGAGATTAGAGACAGCGATGGTGAAAAGAGAGTGCCTTCTTTTCTCCCTGTCGTCTCGCGTGCATCGGCCTGCACTGCGGTCACATCACTACACAGGCCAGAATGACTATTGCTGTTCTGGATGAAGAAAAACATGCGTAAGGTATCACAGTACCGAATAGAAACCTGAGAAGTAAATACTTTCTTACACTTAGATCGATGTAATATTACAGGACACAGGTAGATATTCTATTCGGCATCCTTTCCATGCTCTCAGCATCCATTTCGCACAGGAAGGAGAACAGCAATTTTCTCCTCTGTAATAGAGTACGTCAGCTTCAAGGAAAACCTCACATATTTGTGTATCTTTTCTTTGAACTGTAAGGAAATCAGCTTCTACATAGAAGAGAGTATACATACATGTATACGTAGAAAATAGAGAGCAATAATACACAACTCCAATGGAAGCTTAGTTTTCACGCTACAGAAACAAAAGCTACTCTCTATGTGCTGACTATTTTATCTGATACAAGCGGCAGAAGAAGTGAGCCAGTCCCGCAGGAACCGACTCACCCTATCAGTGCAGCACGCCTTGCCAGAGAAGCCGCATCTCCTCGCATGTTTCCAGCAACCCATCAAGCGTGCCCTCAGCCGCTATTCGTCCCTCTTTGAGCACGATAATGTGATCTGCCTGCTGTAAAACCGCATGCCGCTGTGTCACTGCCAGGCAGGTTGCATCCGTGCGAGCAAAGAAGCGCTGCCAGAGCAATCGTTCTGTTTCCACATCCAGTGCACTTGATATGTCATCGACCACATAGAGATCAGGTTCATGCACAAACATACGTGCCGCCGCTGCGCGCTGAATCTGCCCACCTGAGAGCCGGACGCCGCGTGGCCCTACAAGCGTATCGAGCCCCTTTTCCAGCCCTTCAACATCACGTTCGAGAACCGCCGCATGCAGTGCTGCCTGAAGCTTATGCTCCGCCTCAGGCCGACCAAGCAGGATATTCTCCTTCAACGTCTCGCTAAAGAGCGTCGGTATTTGTGGCGTGTAGGCACAGCGAGGCGGCACCAGAAACGTCGCCGCGTCCTCTATTGGCCTCCCATTCCAGAGCAATAAGCCTCGCTCTTTGGGCAAGAGACCAAGCAGCACCCGCAAGAGCGTTGTTTTGCCAGAGCCAACCCGACCAGTAATGACCGTCAACGTGCCCCGCGTCAGGCTCAAGGCGATATCCTCAATCCCCCGGTTTGACTCAGGGTAGTGATACGTTATCCCTCTCGCTTCAAAGCACTGCAACGCATCTTCTTCTTTTCGTATATATGATTGTTCTTTCTGCCGGTAATGACGAGGATACACAGGCGCATGGCGTACCACTACCTCGGGAGAATTACCCTGCAACAGCTCCACAAGCCGCTTTCGTGATACCTGCATCTGGCGATACTTCGTCATAAAGATTCCGAACAGGTTGGTCCCCTGCGCCATCCAGCCCAGATAGGACGTAAAGAGGATAAAATCACCTACAGTAAAGCTCCCAGCCCGCAAGGAGGCACCTGCGAGCAAGAGAACAATGCCAGTTCCCAGGTTCGTCGCGCCCGTGACCAGCTCGCTTAGAACCTTACTGAAGATCAGATCTTTGAGCACAGCCTTGCGCCGGGTCTCATTCAGTCGCTGGAAATGGCGCACAACTCGCTCTTCAGCAGCGGCCACCTTGACCGCAAGCGTCGCTCCCAGAATCTCGCCAAGCAACCCGGTAATCGCTCCCATCGACTTCTGGCGTGCTGTTCGATAGCGCTGAATGTGGCGGGTTGCCTGCTGGACCACTACCAGCATCACGAAGAGCGGAAGAACAACTACTATAGTAAGCAGAGCATTCGTCTTCAATAGAAGAAAAAGCGCGACCCCGAGCATTGCCAGTTGCCCGAAAGGATCAACAATCCAGGTCACATAGCTCGCAATCTCCTTCGCATCCTCGTTTAACCGCGTCAATGCCTCACCGGGCGAGGCTGGAAGCGCCCGCGCCGCCGGATACTGCATGATCCGCGCCAGCACATTCCGCTGGATCAATGCCAACCAGATGGCATGTAGCGAATTCTCCATCACGTTTCCGATCGTCACCAGGCTCGAAAAGCCAATCGAGACGGCAACCAGCAGGGCCAGCAGGCTCCACGCATTCCACCCGAGCGGCTCCTGTTGCGAGAGCAGATCAAAGAAGCGCTGTAACAGCATCCCCGGCACCAATGGAATCAGGTAAAATGCGGCGACTCCCACAATTAACACCAGGAAGAGGATAGGCCGGAAGCACACCAGCCGCCAGATCAGACGCAATGTACTCATACCAGCTTCTCCATTCCCATACGCAACAGGCGAGCAAACTGTGAGCGCTCATCCTCAGCCAGCCGACGGCGCTCGCCATACTCACTTAGCCGCCCATCACTCAGAATCAGAATGTCATCCACAAGGTGCAAGGTATGCAACCGATGCGCGATCAGAATAGCGGTACGCCCCTCCAGCAGCCGTGTCATCGCCCGCTCTATCTCGTGCTCGGTCGCCGGGTCCAGCCGCGACGACGCCTCATCCAGAATGACGATCTGTGGATCTTGCAGAAAGACCCGGGCGAAGGCCAGCAGTTGCGCCTCTCCTGCTGATAGGCCGGTATTGTCGGGAGCCAGCAGCGTGCTGAGCCCTTCAGGCTGACGTTTATACCATGCAGCCAGCCCGACAAGCGCAAGCGCCTCTTCTACTCGATGATCAGGGATAGACTCATCAAAAAAGGTCAGGTTGTCACGAATACTGGCGTGAAAAAGCTGTATATCCTGTGTCACCATGCCAATACGCTTACGAAGATCCGTCACTGCCAGCTCTCGGATATCAATGCCATTCAGGCAGATCCGGCCCGCGGTCGGGTCATACAGGCGAAAGAGCAGGCGCGTGATCGTTGTCTTTCCGCTCCCCGTGCGCCCCACGAGGCCCAGCTTCTTGCCCGCATCCACTGTGAAAGAGAGCTCGTGCAATACCGGGTCCGCGTCTTCACTATAGTGGAAGGTTATCCGCTCAAATGAGAGCGAGAGCGGACCGGCGGGCAACGTGGCCCCCCTTCCATCCTGAATTTTTTGCTCCGTTGCCAGAATCTCTTGCGAACGGAGAATGCTTGCTGTCGCCTCCTGAAAGCTCCGCATCTCGTGTGCGAGGGCGTCCAGAGGCTGCTGCAATAATTGCGTATACGCATAAATCACATAGATGACACCCAGGCTGATCTGACCCTGCATGTACAGGTAACCGCCCAGGCCAAGCGAGACGGCCAGGACCAGCGTAAACAGAATCTCTGCCACACCAAAGCCGGTCATCCCCAGCAGGGACGCCTTCCAGGTCGCTCGAAGGCGCTGTACCGCACGTTCAGCCAGCCTCCTCAGTACATAGGTATGCGCATTGTGCGCGCGAATATCTTCAAGCCCCGAGAGCCGCTCTTCAAGAAAGCCCGAGATCGCCGCGTCCGCCGCGCTGACCTCCCGCCACCCCTTCACGCCAACATCGCGCAGCAGCAATAGCGCCCCCAGAAGAAGCAAGCTACCAAATAGCAGGCAGAGCCCGATCCGCCAATCAACAAAGAAACTCAAGGTCAGAATGACCAGGAGCAATACCACATTCCCCGCAATATCAAGCACAAAGCGCGAGAAAAACGAACCAAGCGTCGAGACATCGCCATCGATACGTTGGGTCAGTTCGCCAGGCGTATGGACGCTATGGAAATCGGGATCAAGCCGCAAGCAATGGGCCAATAGATCGCTACGAAGCATATTCGTTGCCCTGACGCCGATATTTTCGGCGACATAGGTTTCTGCCAGCGAGACAACCTGTGCAAGCAATGCCACGCCCAGAAAGAGCAGCGCGAGCACAAGCAAGAACTGAAAAGGCCCCGTTTCACGGGCAGTATCGATAAAGAAGCGCACCAGTTGCGGTTGCACCACTTTCAGGATAATACTTCCTCCAAGAAGGAGCGTTAGCAAGAGCACTTGCCGCATATGCGGACGAACATATCTGAGTAACCAGGCTCTATATCCTGCAAACGAAAGCACAAGAGGAACTCCTTTAACAGCATGAATAACAGTGTAATCAGAGAAAAGCAGGGAAAAGGAGATAGAGATGGAATACACCTGATGCCAGAGCAACAAGCGCATAACAGAGGACATTATAGAGCATCTACTGACGATATTGCCTCTTCTAAAAGCAACACTGCCAGAGATCAAGAGAGACGGTATTTATGCTTCTGTTTGCTTCGCCAGCTAAACGGCCCATAACACATGGAGCGAGTAGCGCTCTAGTATTGAATCAGGTGCATTTCTGGCGAGAAAACCGTTTCGTTCAACATCATAACCACCTCTTTCATATTATTCTCTTTCTGAGTATATGAGCTTCCTTTTGTGGTGTCAAGCGCGGCGATTTCCACTTTCTTGCAGGCCCCAGAGAAGAGATAAAGGGGGGCACATTCTCCCTTCTTTTACACGGAAACGACTTCAGAGTGTCAACAACTCGGCATTGTGCTCCGGAAGGAGGCTCACCACGAGCCTCCCTCTTTTTCACCAGGCTTTCAGCAGGCTCAAGAGCGCGTCAGGAAACGTCTCACACCAGACGAGGTCATCATGTCCCCTGTGAAACTCCCGGTACTCGACCGAATAGCCCCGAGCACGCAAGACATCGCGCATATGCCGAAAAGGGAACGGCGCGCAACCGTCCCCTTCTTAACAACATTGTGATTGCGCCATCAGGCATTCATCAGCCGTTCACGCTCTTCCTCTGAAGCCTCTGTCAGCGCCTCTTCATTCGGTCGAAGCGTGCCCAGCTTGCGAATTTCGGGCCAGACCAGTGAGACAATGCCAACGACTATCATCGTGCCAATACCGCCAAAAACGACCGCAGGCACCGGACCCAGGTACTGTGCCGCCGCTCCCGACTCAAAGCCGCCAAGCTGGTTGGATGCTGAGATAAAGAGCTCGTTTACTGCTGAAACACGACCGCGCATCTCGTCAGGCGTTCGCGCCAGCAACAGCGTGCTCCGAATCACCACGCTGACACAATCCAGCCCACCAAGCAGGAACAGCATGAGCAAGGAGAGCCAGAACGACCGGGACAGGCCAAATACGATTGTCACCAGACCGAAGCCGGCAACCGCCAGCAGGAGCGCGCGCCCGGCCTTCTTAAACGGACGATGGGCGATAATGAAGGTGACACAAAGCGCACCAACCGAGGGAGCCGCTTGCAGCCAACCAAGCCCGCTCGGCCCCACCTGCAAGATATCCTTTGCAAAGACCGGCATCAGAGTTGTCGCGCCACCAAGCAACACGGCAAATAGATCAAGCGTAATGGCGGCAAGCATAACGGGTGTCTGGCGCAAGAAACGCACCCCTTCCCCGAGCGAACGGAGCGATGGACGTTCCTTCTTCTCGCTAACCTTGCGCGGCGCCGGTCGCGTCAGGCTGATCAAGCATATATTAATCAGCACTGCAAGCGTGTTGATAATATAAATGGGGAGCGCACTATGCGCCACAGCGATCAGCAGGCCCCCACAGCCCGGCCCAAGCACCGATGCAAGCTGCCAGGCGCTACTACTCCATGTCGCCGCACTCTCAAACGCTTCCTCTGGCACCATCTGCGACATCAATGCCGAGGAGGCAGGATTGTTAAAGGCGACCGCCGTTCCCATCACTACCAGACAGCCATAAATGAGCACAATCGATGTATTCGCATAAGAGCATAAACCAAGCGCGCCAACCGCAATAAAATGAACAGACAGCGCAATAAGGACAATAGCTTTCCGTCTTCCCTGATCAGCAAGCTGCCCGGCTGGCAGGGTAAATAAAAAAACTGGCATGATCATCGCCAGTCCAACAAAGCCAAGCGCCAGCTCGGAGCCCGTGCGCTCATAGATCTCCCACCCAACCGCTACATTCAGCATAGAATCGCCAATTGAAGCAAGCAGCATACCGATAAACAGAAAGCGGAAATTGCGATAGCGCAGCGCCTTATAGGGATCATGTTTGCGCTTTGCAGCTTGCTCGGCCTCTGGCGGCGAACTGTTATGTAATGGTTCTGACATGCTATCCTTTCTCTACTCTTCTATCCCTGAAAAATTGCCCTCTACTACAAGTGACCTTCTACATTGACACTCCCCAGGCCAGAAGGGCGGGGATTCTTCCTTCATCCAGCCTGCTTGCGCGTCGTCGCTCTGCGACGACGCGTAGCGGCAGGCTGTCCAGAAGCGTTCGACGAGACACCCTCGTCGGTTCCCGTCTGCCCGACGGTACCCTGTAGCGCTTTGTGCAAGATATTCAAGGCGGCGTTGTGATCGCGATCGAGGAGCAGCCCACAGCCGGGACACAGATGGGTACGCATACTCAAGCTCTTTTTCACCCGTTGTCCACAACGAGAACAGTCCTGACTGGTGTAGGCCGGTTCCACCCCGATCACCGGAACCTGATGCAGCGTGCCATCGTATCTCACCCACCAGAGGAAGCGACCCCACGCCGCATCAGAAATGCTCTTGGCCAGATGACGGTTCTTGACGAGATGGCGGATCTGCAAGGCTTCGTAGGCAATCAGGTCGTGAGACGAGACAAGCGCGTTCGCCTGCTTTCTGGCGAAGTCCTCGCGCTGCCGTTGCACCTTGAGATACGCTTTGCTAAGGGCTTGACGGGCTTTCTTGCGCTTGGCGGAGCGCTTCTGTGTCTTCGAGAGCCGACGATGCAGCTGCTTGAGCCGCCGTTCCGCTTTGCGGAGATACTGAGGAGGAGCCACGGTGTTGCCTTCGGAGTCAGTGAAGAAGGCACGCAGCCCCAGATCAATGCCTACCTGCTTGCCAGAGGGCTGATGCTCAACGCGTCGCGTGGCCGCCACCGCGAACTGACAATAATACCCATCAGCCCGCCGGAGCAGTCGTACCCGCTTGATCTGTGAGAGGGGAAAGGTCATGATATCGCGCGAGCCGATGAGGCGCAGCCGGCCAATGCCGCAGCCATCTGTGAAGCGAATATGAATGCCATCGGCCTCCAGCTTCCAGCCAGTGGTCTTGTATTCGACACTGCGACAATCGCGCTGGAACTGAGGAGAGCCCTTCTTGCCGGGTGTCTTGAGGCGACAGTGCTCGTAGAAACGGGCGATGGCAGCCCACGCCCGGTCAGCGGCAGCTTGCCGGGCCTGCGAGTTGAGGGAGAGCGCAAAAGGGAACTGTCTGGCCAGCACAGCGCAATACCGCTGCAGGTCATTCCTGGAGACGCCGCGTGCATCCATCCAGAGGCGCAGGCACGTGTTGCGAATGAACTGGGTGGTGCGGATAGCTTCCTCGATGGCGGCGAATTGTGCTTTCGACCCATCCAGCTTGTATTCGTAGATCAGCATCCCTTGCTCCTTGTTCGTCCTCACTGTCTTCGCGTATCCTAACACAATGATTGTCTTCTGTCAAGCGAAGGGGAACGTTCTGCCTCTGCTGGCTTCCTGCGCCATCCATCCCCTTGGCTGAAGCCAGGGGCCTTCTGCCGCTTTTTGGTAAGATCGATACATTACACTATGTCATCATTGCGGAGGAAAAAGCAACCCTGTTCACGCAGGAAACGACGTGCTGTCTACGATCGTAGTTCATCTCTTCTATAGAAGAATTTAGCGGTGTAACCATTTCTCCATAAAGATCAATTCATCACGCTGATATCCTGCGCGTAGATAGAACTGCTGCACATCTGCATTCTCGGGCTCGATCAGCAGATTGACCTTATCACAGCCCTTTGCCAGCAGCCGCTGTTCCACTTCTTGCAACAGAATGCTCCCGATTCCACGCCCCTGAGCAGCAGGCGCAACGGCCAGATGATTGATCCAGCCACGCCGCCCATCGTAGCACCCCATAATCACACCGAGCAAGCGATGTTCTTCCTCGACCACAAGAAACAGATCAGCATCTCGCTCCAGCTTACGGGCCATCCCCTCAGGCGTATCCGAAGCGCTCAGTAACAGGCCACATTCCTTCCAGAGCGCCACCACTGCATCATAGTCTTGCAGGCGAAAGCCGCGTATATGCATTCTTCTCTCCAATCCTTCCTTCATCCCATACCTTCTGTTCCCCTGAAATGGAACAGCTTTATGCTGCTTATCATACCACGAAGCAAGCAATCAGAAAAGGCGAAGAGAGCCCATTTTTCCAGCAAGAGCAGGCAGAGAATAGGGAGGAAAGAGGAGAAGCAACCTCATACAAAAGGCTCCTCTGCAATTCTTCTGTAGAGGAGCCCGTTCTTCTATAGAGGAGACGTCAGCGTGGAAGCCAGTGCGAGCCCGCAAAGCTAGCAATAAAAGAAAGCACATAGATCGTCAACACACTTGCAATCACGAGCAAATGTGTGCTATTGCTTCGGAACTGTTTCCGCGCAAGAATCAAAGCCGAAAGAGAAAAACAAATAATAGATAGCGATAAGAGAATCAGAACGTGCCAGTTAAAGGACATGCCAAGAAAAAGGAGAAATGCACTCATTACAGCAACCGATGCTGCAACCTGTTTCATAATATCACTCCGGCCTTTCTTCTAAAATCTAAAAGAACATGAGGGCAACTCTTCCCTCACTCCTGCCGCGCAGGGTACACTATTTTATACGATTCACAAAGAAGAAATGTTTATTACCGAACAAAAATCCAGGATGAGCTGTAACCCGGGGGATTTTCCTGTCCAGAGGGCGATACTGTCTTCTTTCTCCTTATAATAGAGCATCGCAGGAACAGGAGTATAGACATATAATGATACCAGCACGTACCTATTCTCTTATGACAGCAGGAGCATCCATGTAGACGCGAGGATATGATCTTTTTCCGGTTGGACTAATCCGAGACGACAAACGCGCTCAGCATCGTCTGTATTGGGGGTCATCGTGAGGGAACAGGCTGGCAATGTGCCGCACGGGAGGCAGCAGCGGTCTATATTGCTCCATCAGGCCTCCCTATCACGGCATCGAACTCACATCCTGGCCAGCGCAGGCCGCTATGTCGCCGCTGGTAATCCTCGTGCATCCTGAGGGGCTCCCAACGCCGATCTCCCTTATAAAAACCGACGATACGCCAGAGCAGATGCAGCGCCTTCTCACGGCTCCAGCGCTATCTTGATGAAGGAGGAAAGGCCGTGCTCAAAGAGCCGTTTTTCTGCGTCATCTGCTCCTATTTATGCCATCCTTGCGCGTCTGCTCCAGCTTCATCCTGAATTGACGGAGTCCACACGAGAGCGGCGAAACACTATTTCTTGAACGAAAACAACGAAAGGAAGGGAAATCCCTCTCTTTATTTCTTCGCGGTGACAACATCAATAGTGTAGGGATATGGTTCAATACTGTACTGCCCGGGCTGATCTCCAGAGATAGTCACCTGGACAGGAGCGATCGTCGCAGGGACCACAAAATTCGGCAGCCAGAGCCGCCCTTCTTTCACCACAATAAACAGCCCGTAGATGTCTCCAACCGCCGCAAAGCCCTCCATTCGCGAATTGCGGTAGACATCCAGGTGCAGTTCTTGCTTCAATTTCTCCACCTGCTCCTCAACTTCACCTACAACCAGACCGATCTCACAGACACGCAGAATATCACTGGAAGAGAAAGCTCCCGTTGAAGTGTCTGGAAGATCATAATGCGCAATAAACTCAAGAATGTTCCCGGCAGCATCATAGAAGTAGATCGAAGCAGAATTCCAGTTTTCCGAGCGAAATTCCTCGCCCCCCTGATATTCCAGAATGGGAACCCGAGCCCGCGTCCACTCCTTCACACTCTCCCATTTGGCAGATGGCACCATAAAGGCCACATGATAGATCGCCTCCTGCCCGGTTGCTTCAAATGTCAGGGCCGTCTCTCCGGCCTGAACGGTGAACGAGGTAGCCTCCTCCCGTACCAGCGGCAGGCCCAGAACCTCTGTATAGAAAGCTTTCTGGTTGAGAAGCTGTGACGTCGCCAGGAAAAGTGTCTGTATCTTCATGCTTGGTTCCTTTCTTGTATTGAGCACGATACTTTGTACTCTGTATAAGGAGATTATACGCGGCCCCTTCCCGGCTGTACCTGTCCAAAATGCAGATATCACCTGTTCGTTCGATCAGACTTTCATTCTTCTAAAGCCAACTCCGACCGAACTACAATGCCATATCTCCGCAACAGTGCGGCTGTCACCCCGGTGCCCGCCTGCCGCTTGCCCGAAAACGTGCCATCATAAATCGTGGCACACCCGCATGATGGACTGAACTCCTTTAAAATCGCCTCTCTGGCCCCGGCAGCCTGCGCCAGCTTGAGCGCCTGATGAGCTCCTGCAAGAAAGGCCTCCGTCACATCCTGCCCACTATCATCAATGACACGCGCCTTCCCATCCAGCACATCATCACCATCTCCACCTACAATCTCAGCGGGACGCCGCGGCGTAGAAAGCCCGCCGAGCATCTCCGGGCAGACAGCAATTGCCTCCTGATGCTCAACAAGCCGAATCACGCGGGGATCAGGCTTTGCCTGCCCATTATAACGGCATGGCGTCCCGGTCATGCAGGCACTCACCAGACGAATCGGTTTTCTTGCAGCCATACGTTCCTCTCATTCCAAACAAGTTCTTTCAACATCGCGCTCAGAGAGCACATCCCCCGTATTATAGCCGATTTTTGCAGAAAACCCCACCGCTCTTCCTGATATTCCACTAGAAGCGCTCTTTGTCTTCTATCGAGGATTTCCCGGGCGTCTCTTCACCACGAAAGCCCGCATAATCGCCCAGCTCAGCAACGATAGCCGCTCCGACGCGTGTACCCAATTGGAGCGCCTCTTGAAGCGAGTAACCACGCAGCCAGCCCGCAAGAAAGCCCGCATTAAAGCCATCTCCCGCCCCGACAGGGTCGACCACCTGAGCCACTGGATGGGCCGGAACCGAAATGCACGTTGAACCAAAAAAAGCACACGCTCCCTGTTCCGCTCGTCGAAGCACGGTCACCTGGGCCCGAAACGTCTCGGCCACTTTCCGTACCTCTTCCACCTCCTCCACACCAAGCACCGCCGCCGCATCTTCGTGGCTCATCAAAATGATGTCGGCTCGCCTGAGCAGCGGCAGTAGAACCGCACGCGCATGTTCAGGCTCCCAGAGCGGGGCCCGATAGTTGGGATCAAAAACAACCAGCGCCCCGGCTTCCTGAGCCAGTTCCACCGCATAAGCCACCGCCTCAGCACAGCTTTGACTCAATGCCGGCGTGATTCCGGTGAGATGGACAAGCCGCGCCCCCTCAAACAGCTCACGGTGCAGATGCTCGGGTGCAAGGCGACTGGCGGCAGAAAAGCGACGATAGTAGAAAACACGTCGCAAGCCGTCGGGGAGCCATTCGCGGAAAAAGACCCCGGTTGGAGCCTGCTCGTCTGTGATAATAGCATCCGTTTGAACACCTTCTGCCGCCAGTGTTGAGCGGATACGCTGCCCGAACGGATCGTTCCCGACACGACTGATAAAGCGCACACGATGCCCCAACCTGCTCAACCCGATCGATAGATTTGCCTCAGCGCCAGCAATGTCAAGCGCTAACTGCCCGGCCTGAGCCAGAGGAATCGGCTCTGAAGGATAGAGCACAGCCATGCATTCGCCCAGGGTCACGACCTCCGGTTGCATCATCTCCATCTAGCGAATTGCCTCCACCTGCGCCCGCGCCTGAGCCGTAATCTGCGCCCAATCGCCCGATGCAACCGCCTGCGGTGAAATCAGCTTTCCGCCGATCCCGACAGCAACCGCGCCAGCATCCAGAAAAGCACGAGCATTCTCGACACCAATGCCGCCCGTGGGCACAACACGCAGGAACGGCAACGGTGCCAGGATATCACGCAGGTATTGCGGGCCGCCCTGACGCGCAGGGAAGAGCTTAATCATATCGGCTCCGAGCTCGTGTGCGGTCAGCATCTCGGTCGGAGTCAGCGCGCCACACAGTATGGGTACATTTGCCTCCTTGCAGGCTGCGATCACGTCCGGGCGCACCACAGGCGTCACGACAAACTGTGCCCCTGCCTTGAGCGCTTCCCTTGCGTCTTTCACCGTCAGTACCGTCCCAACTCCTACACACGCCTGTTCTCCCTGATGCTCTCTCACTGTCTGAATCGCCTCTATCGCGCCCTTGCCGGTGAGCGTGAATTCCAGAATCGGGATTCCTCCGGCCTGAAGTGCACGAGCCACTTCCAGCGCATGGGTATATGCGTTAAGGCGCACTATAGCAACAATGCGCTCCTGTATGATCTGCTCAACAACAGAAATAGTCATCACTCCCTCCATAGATACGACAAGCCGCCGGGCAATCCCGCATCCTCGCGGCACTCGATAGTGAGTTGATTGATCGTTCTATCAATGATCTGTGCTCCCGGCAAGGAAAATCACTCTTCCTCTGCCGAGAGCAGTGAAGCGGCTATGGACGCGGCTTCACCTCAACAATGATCTCAACTTCGACAGGCGCACCAGCAGGCAGCTCAGCAACGCCGATGGCAGCGCGGCTATGTTTTCCGGCGTCGCCAAAAATCTCCTCAAACAACTGAGAAGCGCCATTGATCACCTTCGGCTGGTCCGTAAAGCCCTCGGCAGAGGCAACATAGCCATTGACCTTGACAATGCGCACGATCTCGTCCAGGGAACCAACCAGGCCACGCACTTCCGCCAGGCAGTTAATCGCGCACAGACGAGCTCCCTGCTGTCCCTGCTCGATAGATACATCACGCCCGAGCTTACCCTGCATGGTCAGCTCCCCGTTGACGGTGGGCGTCTGCCCGGAAGCATAGACCAGATTGCCGGTCCGCACCGCAGGGACATAGCTAAAGGCAGGAGCAGGTAATTCAGGTATCGTGATACCGAGCTCTTTCGCACGTGCTTCAAATGACATAAGACACAATCCTCCTCTATAGAACCTATCGGGTATTTCAATACTATTGACGTAAGCCACGCGCCGCGACCGGCAACACCTCCGTCACTTTGCCCTCGCGCACCAGCAACAGTTCATTCGAGAGGTTAACCGACGTACACACGTGGTTCGGGAAAAAGGCCAGCTTCTCGCCAATTTCGGGCTGAAAGCCGGGCGCAAGCTTGACGAAGCCATGTTCCTCGCTCATCTTGATAACGATCCCGCTCACGCCGTCGGTCGTCACCCCATAGCCCTGCAAGCCCGCGTTCTGCGGAATGACATCGCCGCTGAAGGCTTTGGCTCCGGCATCGATGATCGCGATATCAGGCGCTGGCCGACTGACCACCGTGGTGAGAATCGACAGCGCAATCTCATCAAGCGTGCTGGTGCCGCTTTGCGTCGTCATGCGATCAAAGAAGACGTACGTTCCGGGCCGTATCTCCGTGACGCCTGACACCTGCGCGGCATATTCCCCCGAAGGTGTAGACCCCACGCTGACCTCGTTGATCGGGATTCCGTCAGCACGCAGGCAGTTTGCCAGATCAACCATCAGCTCACCTTCCAGCCGGCCAAGCACTTCCGCCTCTTGCGAGGGGGCGTCGGGAAAGCTGATACCACGAAAGGTAAAAATACCATCCAGTTCCAGCCCCGGCGCGTCCAGCACCAGACGACAGAGAGAAGCGGCCCTTTCCGGTTGAATGCCACTTCGATTCAACCCGCTATTGATCTCGATCCGCACAAACAGCGTTACGCCCGCCTCACATGCGGCCTTCGAAAGGTGCTGAATGCCAGCGGCACTATCCGCGCCAACAATCAGGCGGCACTTCTTCGCCAGGTGCGCCGCGTGCCGCGCCTTCATTGCCCCTACAATCGGATAGGCAACAAAGACATCACCGATGCCGCTATCGATAAATACTTCAGCCTCGCTCAATTTTGCCGCTGTAATTCCTACCGCACCGGCCTGAAGCTGGCGGGCAGCTATCGCCGGAATCTTATGCGTCTTGATATGGGGACGCAGCTTCACCTGAGCATTTCTGGCAATACAGGCAAAGCGCTCAATATTTGCCTGTAGCTTCTCATCATCAACAAGCAACGAGGGGGTATCTACATTCTCAATGGGCTGACCGATCAGAGTCATCAGATCTTCATCCTTTCTGGCGTTAACAGGCGACCGGCATAGATGGCGTGCTCCTGACCCTGCCAGAGAACGGGCCGCCCGGCCACAAGCACCGCCTCAATGCCGACAGGATAGCGACGCGGCTCGTTATAGGTCGCGGTATCGCTGATTGCTTCCTCATCAAACAGCACCAGATCAGCAACTTTACCGGGAGCAATCTCCCCATGCTCCGATAGGCGAAAACGCCGCGCAGGAAGCAATGTTAGCTTATGAATGGCCTCCTCAAGCGACAACAGCTTGCGCTCTCGAACATAGCGAGCAAGGAAACGAGGGAAGGTACCATACAGGCGCGGATGCGGCCGACCACCGGGGAGCGGAATGCCATCAGAGCCGAGCATAGCGAAAGGGGCCAGCGCGGCCCGATCAATGTCGGCCCGGGACATGAGTTGCAGCAGCACCGTGACCTTGCCGCGCTCGTGCAGGATGAGTTCAAAGAGTGCCTCATCAGGAGCGAGCTGAAGCAGGTCTGCGACTTCGAGCATGTTCTTTTCTTCAAGCCCTTTATACCCTTCCGACTGAACGGAGGCAATACGCACGCCCTCCCATCCAATATACCCTATCTGATTCTCCCAACCCTCGACGCCTGTCTGCAAGTCGAGGCTGACGCGCCTTCGAGACGAGGGATCACGCAGGCGCTCAAGTGTTCGCTCAATCCCGCCATCCAGCACCCAGGGCGGCAGCAACTGCAAAATCGTGGTTGAGCCATTCGTGTATGGGTACATATCAATAGAGACATCCAGCCCTCGCGCCCGAGCTGCTGTTATCATCTCAAGTGCCCGTTCCATCCCACCCCAGTTGTGGCGTCCGCACACTTTCAGGTGGCTAATATGGATCGCGACATCTGCCTTCTCACCGAGTTCGAGCATTTCTGCAATTGAAGCAAAGAGATGGTCACCCTCGCCGCGCATGTGGGACGTTACCACGCCGCCATAGCGACCGACCACACGCGCAAGGCGTGTCAGTTCTGAGGCAGGCGTATACATTCCCGGCACATACATCAAACCAAGCGACAGGCCCGCTGAACCTGCCTGCATCGCCTCTTCAACCAGCGCTTCCTGGGCCTGGATCTCCCGCTCGGTTGCCTGCCGCTGGCCATAGCCCATCACCGCCACACGCAAAGGCCCATGTGGAAGCAGCGAGCAGACATGCTGCTTCAGAGCCGTCGAGCGCATCGTTTCCAGATACGCGCCCACGGTGGGCCAGTTCCACGGCAGCGAATCTTCGCCCAGAATCGCGGATGAATAGGTCTTTACCGCGGCCTCATGCTCCTGAACAACCGGAGCCATGCCGAAACCACAATTCCCGATCACCAGCGACGTCACACCCTGGTAGAGCTTCGGCGGGACTACGGACTGACGCAGCACGACCAGATCATCATGTGTATGAGCGTCGATAAAGCCAGGAGCGACGGTCAGCCCACTTGCATTGATAACTTGCTCGGCATCGCCCTCAAGCTGCCTCCCAAGCGCAACGATATGGCTCCCTGCGATCCCGATATCTCCCGAAAAAGCTGGCGCTCCAGTTCCGTCCACAATGCGCGCATTGCGGATCAACACAGTATATCTTGAGCTCATAAGAGTCTCTCTTCTCTTTATCAAATATGCCTCAGGAGCCGCTAGCGCCATGCCATGCCCGATATTACAGCCAGATGAAACCCGGGGATTCATCTCGAAATAGAATGCCAAACATCTGCGGTTGCGACTCTCCATTGAGTCACTTCTGTTATACTTATGCTCTCATACGTACAGCATATATCGAGCAATACAGAAGCGCATATTCTTTGCAGAACGCTTGTCGAGAAAAGCTCGCTGGAAGCCGGCCCGGCAGAGCATGCAAAGAACAGGTTAAGCTGAAATTATCATATTTTCTCTCCCCTGTCAACCTGTATTATAGGTTGACGGGAGCCAGGCAAACACGCTATGATACCGACAGAGAGAACGGAAAAAGAGCGAGAAGCATGCTAGGAAAACTCCATAGAGAAACGTTGGCCGAACAGGCCGCCACCAGCCTGATGAACTATATTCGCACCAGAAATCTCCAGCCCGGCGACACCCTGCCCTCAGAAGCCGAGCTGGTCACGGAATTTGGTGTCAGTCGCCAGGTGATCCGTGAAGCCCTGAAATCATTGCAGGGCAAAGGCGTGATCGAGATCATCAATGGCAAACGCCCGACCATTAAGCCGATCAGCAGCGAGATCCTCCAAACCTTTTTTACGCATGCCGCCCACTTCAACCATCATACCATTATAGAACTCATCGAGGTCCGCAAAGGCATCGAGGTCCAGAGCGCTATGCTGGCAGCCCAACGCCGCAGTGAAACGGAGCTGGCGCACATGGAAGAGATCCTTGCCGCGATGCGTCGTTCGGTCGTAGCTATCGATACAGATATTGATACCTCCGTCGATACATACATTCAACTCGATGTCGCGCTTCATCAGGCGATTGCTACTGCCACCCACAACAGCATGATGTATCACTTGATCCACTCGATCAGAAGTGCATTGATAGAGACAATACGCGAAGGGCTGCTGCATCGACACACCTCAGAGGAAATCGAACGCGTCCAGGAGGTGCATGAAATGCTGGTCGCCGCGATCAGGGAGGGAAACGCCCCGGCGGCAGCTCAGACGATGGCCGTTCACTTTGATGAAGCGCTCACCGCTCTGATGAAGGATGCCTGAACCGCGCTGCTTACCCTCGCATACTGCAACAAACAACACCAGAAGAAACGACTGCTCACATACAGGCAGTTTTCTGGTGTAGAAGCCTGCCCTGCTCTATCCTATCCCCCTTTCTTCCCCCCTGCTATGAAAGAAGTACTACCCGGGACGACAGGAATGATGCGGGAAGATGGCAATAAAGCCTCCCGCTGAGCCACCGGGCATTTGACGTTTGCCTCATCTAATGCCAAAATAGCAAGGGAAAAATGTATCCAACTTTCTCAGGAAACACCCGGGGCCGACAGCCCAATATCCAAAGGAGCGATGTAAAAGGATAACATAATGCGAGACATTACCATCTTCAGCGGTAGCGCACACCAGGAACTGGCACAAGAGATCGCAGAGTATCTCGGCCTGACCCTTTGTCCTACAACTATTCGGCGCTTTAGCAATGATTGTCTATATGTCCAGATGAACGAGAACTGCCGGGAAAGTGATGTATTTATCGTACAACCGATTGTCCCTCCTGCGCAGGAAAATCTCGTTGAGCTTCTTTTTATGCTTGACGCTGCCCGTGGTGCATCAGCAGGACGTATCACAGCAGTTATCCCCTATTATGCCTATGCCCGTTCGGATAAGAAAGACGAGCCTCGTATCTCTATAGCCGGTCGCCTCGTGGCCGACCTCCTGGCAACAGCAGGCGCGAACCGTGTGCTGACAATGACCCTGCATGCTGCGCAGGTTCACGGCTTCTTCAGTGTCCCGACCGATCACCTCAACGCGTTGAATGTGCTGGCTCGTCATTTCCGACAGTATGATCTGAGCAACACGATTGTTGTTTCACCTGATCTGGGCAACGCAAAATCCGCCTCACACTTTGCGCGACTGCTCAACATCCCGGTAGCGGCAGGAAGCAAGCGCCGGATCAGCGACGATCAGGTGATCATCGATAACATCGTCGGTGAAGTTGAGAATAAAGATGTCATCGTGCTGGATGACGAGATAGCGAACGGTGGCACGATTATTCAGATTCTGGAAAGGCTACGCGAGCACCACGTGCGTCAGATTCGGGTTGCCTGCACTCATGGCCTCTTTACTGGCAAAGCCATTGAGCGGCTCAAGGCGCAAGATGACATCACCGAGATCGTCACCACCAACACAGTCCCCCTTGCTCCCGAAAAGCGCCTTCCAAACATGACCGTCCTTTCTATTGCTCCTCTACTCGCCGAAACCATCCGCCGCAACCACAACGGTGAATCGGTAAGCAGCCTGCTTCTCGACGACAAGTTCTAAACGACTCACTCCGTCTGGCACGCGATGTCTCTCGATGTTGCGTGCCCTTTTTCATCTGTACATGCCTCTCTTTTTGATCCACTTCACCCCTGATCTAGAGCCGCCTTCTCTGCTCACTCGCCTGCCCAAAACGAGCACAGCATCTTTTTCATGGTCACAACAGTATTATGTATCAGAGCAAGATTCTGTAGTGAGAACATCCCTACATTACCGGCTAGCAGGAGGAAAACCATGAACGAGCCAGCACAGGAGCGGCCATCCATTCCAGCAGCGGAGCAGGAAACGACACACCCCGTTTCGCCACAGCCCGACACCGTTCCGGCCATCCCGGAGAAACAACCAACCCCTCAGAAGCCACAACCAGCCGGCTCAGGCAAAAAGGTCCGTATAGCCCTTATTAGCGGCCTCATAGCAGGCATATTAAACGCTCTCGTCACATTGCTTATCACTCTGACGAACGCCTCTACCTTTCTCATCGCGCGTCAGCAGATCGCAGCAGACAGACTGACCGTCAAGATCGCCCTCGCGCTTGTGGGTTGGCAAGCGGGAATCCTTCTTGCAAGCCTCCTGCTCGGGCTTGCGACGGGCTGGATCACCGGCAAAATTACACGACTGCGCTGGCTCGGCTTTCTCGGCGGAGCGCTGGCGGGCGCAATCTACTCCCTTGCCATTTTTCTGGCCAGTTCATTTCCTTCCTATCCCGGTAATCTGAGCGTCGTCAGCGAGCCATTTTCGATCGCACGTCTGCTCATTTCCGCTCTGCTCCTGGGGCTCTGGGCGTTGGGTGGCGGGCTTGTCGGGCTCTTTGGAGCATGGGTCGCAACCGTATCCCTATCAACTCGAAAACAGCCTTAGCCCGTCACGGAGAGCAGGTTCATTCCTGCTCTTCTTTGCTTGTGCTGCTCTCTGCGACAAACAGGCTTTCCACGTTATAGATCGGTCGATAGCCGAGCTGCTGCCTGGCCTTCTCAATCGCGTATACCCTATCGATGCACGCAGGAAGGGGCCAGCCCTGCTGTTCAAACAAGGCGAGAACGGCGGGCGCTCTCTCTCGCAGGACCGCGACAGGGTCATGCAAAAGCTGCTCTGTATCGCTTTCCTGAAACGGCGATAGCGCAGCAATATTAAACAGATCAAAACGAATATCCTTGTTCTCCACTGCCAGGATATGAGCCGTCGCCGCATCGCGCACGTCAACCCCGCGATAGAGCCGGTGAAGCACCTGTGCAGCTCGTGGCTCGGGCATAAAACGAGCGATACGCAGGCAAATGACGGGCACCCCCCGTCGATACGCGAACTGACGACACAACTCTTCAGCGGACAGCTTGGTGCTATCATAGATGTCGCGTGGCTGAGGCAAAAGCTCTTCGGTGACCCAGACTGCCGCATCCTCTGGTTCCATCGCTGCACCATAGATCGAAGTTGTACTGGTATAAACAAAACGCCGTATCTTGCGACGAGCAGCCGCTTCCAACAAGACAATCGTTCCCGTGACGTTCGTATTCACAAAATCCTGTATAGAATGGCTGGACAGATGACGCGCATGAAGCGAGGCCGTATGAATCACAGCATCCACTTGCTGCATAATTACCTCAACCGCATCGCGATTCAGGATATCCACAACATGGCTTGTCCACCTTCCCGGAACAAGATCAACACCTACAATCTCAGCCCGTGAGGCAAGCTGAGAAGCGACTTCCGCCCCTAGTTGGCCGGAACTCCCGGTGATAAGAATACGCATATACTTCTCCCCGTATTCTAGCGCTATGCGAATTCTGCCATCTCTTTTCTGCTCTCTTACTCATATACTCTACATCATCTCTTGCTGCTTCACACTTTTCTTCTATTATTATCTTGACTGGAAGCGCTGTCACCTCCTTCTCTCGGTCAAAAAGTTTTCACCTACGCATCTATAGTAACATACATTTCTATGTAATTTGCATTTTCATAGAAAATCAGGACTTTTTTCTATATAAAACTTTTTCGATATACTTATACACAAGAAATAAAAGATTCCGAGGAGTCAGCGATCAAACCCCTGATCGTTCCAGGCAGCCGGGTCTTCACGCGCCTCCAGATGCGTCATGGCCGCGCATCCCGGGACCGCCTGATCTATCGCAAGCTCGATCTCTTCACAGAGCGCATGCCCGCGCTGAACCGTCCAATCTCCCGGCACAAGCACATGAAGGGAGGCAAAGCTTCTCGATCCAGAGCGACGCGTCCGAAGCGCATGAAAAGCCACTCCCTGACGTTGAAATGGTTCCAGCGCCTCCTGGATACGCTCAAGGTCATCCGGTGGAAGCGCGGTATCAAGCAGCCCCAGACCGGCACTGTGGAGGATACCTAACCCGACCCGGATGATATTTGCGGCAACAAGCAGCGCTATCAGCGGGTCCAGAATCAACCAGCCGGTGAACAGAACCAGAACCAGGGCGACAAGAACCCCGACCGTTGTCCATACATCTGTTAATAAATGGTGTGCATCAGCCTGTAGAGTCACCGAACGCAGGCGCTTCCCGGCCTGAAGCATCAGCAGAGCCAGCCCACCATTGATAGCAGCACCAGCAACCGAGAAAACAATCCCCCAGTTCAACTGTTCGAGCGGCTGCGGGTGAAAAAGGCGTGGAATTGCCTCGACGATAATAAAAACGGCAGCAGCAAGGATCAAGGTTCCTTCCGCGCCGCTTGCAAAGTATTCCGACTTGGTATGACCATAGGCGTGTTCTTCATCAGCCGGACGCGCCGCCAGACGCACCGCCCAGAGCCCGATCAACGCGGCGAGCAAATTCGCGGTCGATTCTGCGGCGTCCGAAAAGAGACCAACCGAGCCCGTAATCAGGTAGCCCACAAATTTGATGCCCATCGTAACCACTGCGGCAAGCAGCGAAAGTGCCATGTAGAAGCGCGGCGTCCGATCCATGAGAAGAGCCTTCTACTTTCTATTCTTACGCGCTATTTCTGCTCGCTATTCCTACTTTCTATTTGTGACCAGCTTTTCTACTATAGCTTCATCTCGAGAGGGAAGTGACTTCGAGAACAGGTCTAGAGCCGCGGCAACCACATCTTCCTGTGCAATGGTGTTGACAAAGGATGCATGATGATCACACGATTTCTGCGACCGATCGACGCCACACACCGGGCAGATCAGCAACCAGGAAACAAACGGGCGATGATGTAAGCGCGACAATGGCCCGTAGTTCATCATATTGAAACACCAATAGATTCCCACCGTAGCCGCTCCTACAGCCCGGGCAAGATGCAGCGGCCCCGAATCATTCGAGATCACCACGCGACTCCGCGTCAGGAGCCCGGCCAGCCCCCCTATGGAGAGACGATCACAGAGATTGTACCCTTCGTGCCGCATCGCGTGAATAACCTGTTCCACGACTGGCCGTTCGCTTCCCGTACCGGTGACAACCACCCGCGCCCCCGCCTCATATAGCGCATCGCCAACCGCTGCAAAGCGCTCTGGAGCCCAACGCCGGGCCGGATCACCAGACCCTGGATGCAACACCGCCAATGGCCTCCTCTCTTCAGGCAACACCCGCTGAGCTTCAGCCAGATCGGCAGGAGTGACTGTCAGACGTGGCTCAAGTACCGTCATCTTTGCACCCGCCAGAGAAGCCACTTCAAGGTAACGCAATACCTCTTGCTGGAAAAAGATATAGGGAAGCCAGCGATCCAGCGGCGGCGCATCCTCGGCCTTCAGACCAATGGTGATCCGCGCCCCAAGCCGCAACAGAAACGGATTGGAATACTTGCCACCACCATGAATCTGAAAAGCCAGATCAAACCGTTCCCTTGCCATCTCCTGAAAGAAGCGTTCAAGCGCCTCCTCATCATTCTGATACGTCTCGGGCATGCCAACACCCGCGCAAGGGGGAATCACAATCACGCGGTCAACCGGGCCGGGCCGCCCGCGCAAAAACGCCTGATGCCAGGACTTCGCCAGCAGCACGATCTCGGCTCGGGGATATGTTGCACGCAATGCTTCAAGTGCGGGTAAAGCGCAGATAAAGTCACCAAGCGCATTTGCTCTTAGCACAGCTATCTTCCGTACATCAGGGATAACAGATCCTTCGGGTACCATCGTCACTCCTTTCAAATTGAGTTCATTCATTCCCTTCACGAGTAGTAGGGGGATGACGAAGACAAGCCAGCACCCTGTTTTGTCCTTCACAGATTGATTTTCTTCTATTTGCCACCATTTTCCTACAATGGATATATGGAGATGTTACGTTTCTTGCTTGCCCTGCGTGCTCAGGAGAAAGGAGCCTTTCCCTCCGGTGAGGGACATCTTGAAGTTTTTCAATACTCAAACGATTGGCAATCGTATTTCCAAAACTGGAGGTCGCGACATGTATACTCTTGGCATCAATGCCGCCTTTCATGACTCAGCAGCCTGCCTGCTTCAAGATGGGAGGATTATCGCGGCGGCGGAGGAAGAACGTTTCACTCACCAGAAACATGGCAAGCGCCCCATCCCCTTTTCTACGTATGAGCTCCCATTTCATGCTATTGCATATTGCCTGCAAGAAGCTGGAATCTATCTGAAAGATGTCGACCATATTGGCTATTCCTTCGATCCTGCACTTTTGCTCGGTTCCCACAAAGGCGACGCGGCACTTGTATTACCCCTGGAGCCAAGCGCCCGGCCGGTCGCGCCCGAATGGGAATCGCCCTGGGAGCCACTCTTTCTCTCTTCCATCGTCAACGCGCCCCGGCACCTCACAGGAGGCGTCCCCCACCACTTGAAAGCTCGCTTCCGGGGGGAACGATCCTATCAGTGGCACTTTGTCGAGCATCACCTGTCCCATGCCGCAAGCGCCTTTCTGGTTTCACCCTTTCAGCAAGCAGCCATTATGACGCTTGACGGGCGCGGCGAGAAGGCCACGACCACCTACAGCATCGGCGAAGGGCTCAGCATTCAGCGCCTGAGGCAGGTCGATATGCCGCACTCGCTCGGCCTGCTCTATGAGCGCGTGACCGAATATCTCGGCTTCCTGCATTCATCCGACGAGTATAAGGTGATGGCACTGGCCTCGTTCGGCAAGCCAACCTATCTGAACGAGTTCCGCTCACTGATCCATCTCGGCTCCGATGGAAGCTATACGATTGATCCCCTGCGGCTTGAGGAGCGCTTTGGCCCGGCTCGCTTCAAGGGTGGGCCACTGGAGCAGCGCCATTTCGATATTGCGCACTCGTTGCAATGTGTCCTTGAAGAGACGGTGCTTCATCTGGCTGATTGGCTCCATCAGACAACCAGGCTTGACGCGCTGTGTATCGCTGGCGGTGTCGGCCTCAACTGCGTGTTGAATGCTCGATTACGCGATAAGAGCCCTTTCAAGCATATCTGGGTTCAACCGGCAGCGGGAGACGCTGGAACCGCTCTGGGCGCGGCTCTGGTGGTCGATGCACAGCAGCGCCCCGGCGCAACCCGCAGCTATCAGATGGAGCATGCCTTCCTCGGTCCCGCATTCTCGGATGAGGAGATAGAGCAGTTCCTGCGCTGGTCGAAGCTATCGTACAGGCGCTTGAGCGATCCTGCCGAAGAGACCGCGGCCCTGCTTGCCGAGGATAAGATTATTGGCTGGTTCCAGGGACGGATGGAGTTTGGGCCCCGGGCGCTCGGAGCGCGTTCTATCCTCGCTTCACCCTTGCATGCTTCTATGCAAAATCGGCTCAACGAGATCAAAGATCGCGAGGATTTTCGCCCGGTTGCTCCGGTTGTGCTGGAAGAAGCGGTTGCTGAGTGGTTCGTCAACGGGAGCGTTTCACCGTTTATGCTCTTTGTCTACGATATTGTCCCGGAAAAAGCAGATCAGATCCCTGCCGTACGCCACATCGACGGCACCGCCCGCATTCAAACAATCAACCGGCAACAGCAGCCCCGCTATTATGACCTGCTCAAGGCGTTTGAGCAGCGGACCGGCGTTCCTGTTCTGGTGAATACATCGTTCAACACGCGTGGCGAGCCGATTGTTTGCACGCCACGAGACGCTATTGAATGTTTCTGGACTTCTCCGCTGGATGCACTGGTAATCGGTTCATTTTTACTGGAAAAACGACAGGATAGCTGATGAGCATTGAAGTATCAGTCGTAGTGCCAACCTGCAACCGCAATGAGCTGCTTGAGCGCTGCCTTGAAGCATTGGTCTCTCAGGATTTCGCGCCGGACGCTTATGAGATCTTGATAGTGGATGATGCAGCCAGCCATGCGACGCGACAGCTTATTGAACGCTGGCAGAACAAAACCCTGCCCTGCATTCGCTATCTCGCAGGCAAAAAGTGCGGCCCGGCTGTTGCCCGTAACCTGGCATGGAGGCAGGCAAGAGGCCGATTTATCGCTTTTACCGATGATGATTGTCAACCACAGCATGACTGGCTTAGCGCTGGCATGGCCGCTTTTCAAGATGGCACTGGCGCTCTTTCTGGCCGCGTCATTGTACCCCTGCCGCCTGTTCCCACCGACTACGAGCGCAATGCAGCTCTGCTTTCAAACAGCGATTTTGTCACAGCCAATTGCTTTCTCCGTCGAGACGTGCTGGAACGACTCAACGGCTTCGATGAGCGTTTCACGGCCCCCTGGCGCGAGGACAGCGATCTGTTCTTCTCACTTTTGAAGGCAGACATTCCCTGGAAACATGTACCACAGGCAATTGTGGTGCACCCTATTCGGCCCGCTCCCTGGGGTATCAGCATACAGCAGCAACAAAAGAGCATGTTTAATGCGCTGCTCTATAAAAAGCATCCCGAGCTCTATCGCGAGCGCGTCCAGGCGACGCCGCCACTCCAGTATTACGGGATGTTGAGCGCTCTCTTGCTCGCTGTCTTCGGGCTGAGCAGGCGGTCAAAGGCGCTGACGCTGCTTGGAGGCCTGTTCTGGTTCAGCCTGACCGGGCGCTTCTGCCTGCGTCGCCTGCGCCACACATCACGCGCCCCGGCCCATGTGCTGGAAATGATCGTGACCTCGGTCCTGATCCCGCCGCTTGCCATCTTCTGGCGCTTGCGCGGCGCCCTGAAATTTCGCGTTTTCTTCTGGTAGTGCCTTGAGGAGAGAAACTATGCAGATGCCAGGCTATATCCAAATTGAACCCGTAGGACAATGTAACCTGCGCTGTCAGATGTGCTCGATTCAGTTTCGGCAGGATGGCCCCCCATATGGCCCGCCTGCCTTCATGCACTTCGAGACATACACCCGCATTATTGATCAGTTCCCCGGACTTCAGGAACTGCATCTCCAGGGACTGGGGGAACCGATGATGCATCCCCGCTTCTTCGATATGGTTGAGTACGCGGCCAGCAGGGGAATCAGGGTGACAACCAACTCGAACATGACACTGCTGAACGATCGTAAAGCCGAACGCTGCGTGACCTGCGGCCTGGATTGCCTGCATGTTTCGATTGATGCTGCAACCGCTTCTACCTATGAACGCATCCGGGTTCGAGGCCACTTCGATCGTGTGCTACGCAATCTGGAACGGGTGCTGAACGCCCGAGAGCGCCTGAGAAGCCAGAGCCCGCACTTCCATATGGTCATGGTCATCATGCGTCAGAATTTGCAGGAACTGCCCGATATCGTTCGATTTGCCAAACAGTGGTCTTTTGAGCAGATCTTTGTGCAGCATCTCTGTCATGATTTCGGCGAGGCCAGCCTACCCGAGCGCTATCTACCCATGCGCGATTTTGTGCAACAGGAAACACTGCTCAACGAAGATCCCGAGCACGTTGAGCGCTACTTTGCCGAGGCTCGAACCCTGGCCACCGAACTGGGTATCGAGCTACGACTTCCACGCATCAGAATGCGAATGCACCCACCGGGGACGCCCGGTCCAGAGCGCTGTGACTGGCCCTGGCGTGGGCTGTACTTCAGCTATCAGGGGTACGCGATGCCCTGCTGTATGATCTCAACGCCCGATCGCTTCAATTTTGGCAAGATTACCGATCAGCAGGGCGCCGAGCTCTGGCACAGCGCGGCCTATCAACAGTTTCGCGAGCAGCTCTCTTCTGAGAATCCACCGGACATCTGTCGTTCCTGCTCAATTTATTCTGGCACATTCTAGCTTTTTGGAGAGACACATCATGGCATCAGTTGACATTCTGCTTCCAACCTACAACCGCCTGACATCGCTTGTGATGACACTTTCCGGGGTGGCAGCCCAAACCCTGACTGATATACGCGTCATCGTCGCCGATCAAAGTCAACCTCCGGTCGGAGAAGAGCAGGTCATTCAAACGCTGAGGCGAGTCATTGAGGCGCGTGGCGGCTCGGTTGATTGGCATACCCGTGAGCCGCTTCATGGCATCGCAGAACAGCGCGATTTCTTGCTGCGGCAGGCGACAGCGGATGCCGTCCTCTATCTCGACGATGATGTATTTATGGAGCCCTGGGTGCTCGGCAAGTTGCTTGATATGTTGAAGCGGGAACAATGTGCCTTTGTGGGTGCCTTTCCTGCCGGGCTCTCGCATCGAGAAGATGTGCGTCCTCATCAGCAAATAGTGGAATACTGGGACGGCCCGGTACAGCCAGAGGTCGTTGAGCCCGACTCGCCGCAGTGGGAGCGCTGGCAGCTCCATCGCGCCGCCAACCTGTATCACGCAAGCCAGAAGCTGGCACCCGGAGAGTTTCGGCTGTATAAGGTGGCCTGGATCGCCTCCTGTATCCTCTACGACCGTCAGAAGCTGCTTGACGTCGGTGGTTTCTCTTTCTGGTCGCGCCTGCCCCGCTATCATTCGGGTGAAGAGGTCCTGGTTCAGAACCTGCTCATGCGGCGCTGGGGCGGCTGCGCACTGATGCCTTCCGGCACCTACTATTCTCAGGTTCCCACGACCGTACTGAACAAGGCCGGGACAGTAGACGGTCATGCCCTGAGCCTGCTTCCCGAGATGGTTGAACGCTATACAACAATACAACAAGGATAAGTGCTGTTATGGATGACGCCTTTAAGCCAGGATTGCTTCGACGGCTTCCAGAGCCGCCGCGTCGCGTTGCCCTCTTGCGAGCATCGCGCATCGGCGACTTTATCTGTGCGACTCCGGCATTTCGGGCGTTACGACATGCCCTCCCCGATGCCGAACTGACCCTGATTACCCTGCCTATGCTGCATGAGATTGCCAGCCGGTTGCCCTACTTTGAACATATAGTCGATTTCCCCGGCTTTCCTGGTATTGCTGAACAGCTCTTCTCGGCACGCGAAACTGTGCGTTTCCTGCAAGAGATGCAAGCACAGCAGTTTGATCTTGCCATTCAGATGCAGGGAACCGGGGTCTACTCGAACCCCTTCCTGCTGCTCCTGGGGACGAAGGCGACAGCAGGCTTCATTCGGCCTGACGACAGCCCCGGTCTCCTGGATGCCGCCCTTCCCTATCCGCACGGGGTGCACGAAATTCGCTGTGTGCTCTCCTTAACTGAGTTTCTCGGCGCGCCTACCCGGGGCGAAACGCTGGATTTTCCGCTTCGTGCAGAGGACCGTCAGCAGGCAGCACAGCTTCTGGCAGGAGTGGAACCGCCTCTGATCGGGCTGCACGCCGGTGCCCGAGACAAAACCCGGCGCTGGCTTCCTGCACGCTTCGTCGAGGCCGGTTGCACGTTACAACAACGCTTCGGCGGCACGCTGCTGCTGCTCGGGGAGCCAGAGGAGCTGGATAACAGTCGCCAGATGGAGCGCCAATTCCGTGAGCTCCACTGTCGCTGTCTCAATCTGGTCGGCAAGACCTCGCTTCCCATCCTGGGTGCAGTTATCAAGCGACTGAACGTTCTGCTTACCAACGACACCGGACCGGCTCATATTGCTTATGCGCTTGGTACGCCGACCGTCACGATCTTTGGCGGCGGCGATCCCGCAACCAATGGTCCCCTGCAAGCCGGTCCATTCCGTCCGCTCGCTTTCCCTGTTCCCTGTCGACCCTGTGGTTATGCGACCTGTCCGATCGCATATCGTTGTTTGAGGAACATTTCAGTTTCACAGGTAGTAGAAACAGCAACACAGATCTTTCCAGATATGGAAGAGTTTCAGTATCGCTCATCTTCTTCTTGATGCTATAATAGTGAAACGAGATGGTGCATCAGGCAGGAGAAAGAGAGTTATGAACAGGCTACGTATAGGAATGGTCGGGCTGGGTTCGATCGCACAACGAGTATATCTGCCACTGCTCACGCGAGAACAGGAGTGGAGCTTTGCAGGCGTCTTCACGCCGAATGTCAGCAAGCGACATGCCATCAGTTCGGCGTATCGGGTGCCTGAATTTGCCTCACTGGCGGATCTGATCCAGGGCTGTGATGCAGCATTTGTGCACAGTTCAACTATCAGTCACTTTGAAGTGGTCTCACAATTGCTTCGTCACGACATCGATGTCTATGTTGATAAGCCGCTGGCCGCCACATTGGATGAAGCGGAACGGCTCGTAGAGCTCAGCCAGAAAACCGGGTGCAAGCTTATGGTTGGCTTCAATCGCCGCTTTGCCCCCTTTTATCTGAAACTGAAGGAACAGGCTCCCCGGGCGGCCTGGATTCGTATGGAGAAACATCGACGAGCCGGGCTCAATAGCACCGTCGCGGAAACGCTGCTCGATGACTATATTCATCTGGTCGATACCGTGCGCTGGCTCGGCGAAACCGACACGATGCAGGCTCAAGGCTGGCTCCAGGCTGATGAGCTGAATCGGCTCCACTACGCCTACCACACCTATACGTTGCCCAACAATCGCCTTGCTACAACCGCCATGCACCGCCAGGCGGGCAGTGATCTTGAACTCCTTGAGCTTGTCACAACCGGGCGTATAGTGCGTGTCAGAAATATGGAGATTCTGGAGGTAGAAGAGGAGGGAGCCTGTGTGATTCAGGCCGCAGCCGCCTGGGATACCATTCTGAAACGCCGCGGCTTTGAAGCTGCCATCAACCACTTTATCCGCTCGATTCTTGGTGACACTATACCTTTAAGCAATGGTGAAGAAGCCCTGAAAACACAACTCTTACTCACATCTCTGCTGAATAGCTGAAGCCGGTTGTATAGCCCATTCCGGCTTCTAGCTCCCCTTTCCCGCTGACTATGAGAGAACTCTTCTGCTACACTATCCTTGAAATGGAGAGCTCAGCAACTTCCACTTGCTCCAATATGACGAAAGGTTCTTTATTCAATCATGCCACAGCATATCTATACCGTTGGATTACTTCTTCTACGGCAGAATCAAGTTCTACTGGTGCGAAAGCGTAATACCATTTATTTCATGCTTCCAGGAGGAAAGATCGATCCGGGTGAAACAGAGCTTGCCAGCCTGGCACGTGAGATTCAGGAAGAGCTGCTTTGCCAGGTAGTACCCGAAACGCTGCATTTCCTGGGTGATTTTACCGAAATTGCGGCAAACGAGCCTGACGCACAGGTACATATGAAGCTCTATAGCGGGCAGGTTAGCGGAGAGATCCAGCCAGCACGCGAAATCGCCGAGGTCTCCTGGTTTGATCCGCACAAGCAGCAGGATATCCTGCTTGCGCCGCTGGTCAAAAAGCAGGTGCTTCCATTCCTTCTGGAGCAAAACGCTCTCACTCTAGAATAGAGAGATCAACTATTTGGCAAAAAGGAACTCTGGTCCTTTCTTGGAGAAGAGGGACCAGAGTGCGGCTTTTCATCTATTCCTCAACTCTTTTCCTGAGGCAAGGGCACCAGATTACGTGGATGATTATCCAGGAATGCTTGAATATTCTCTACCGTGATATCCAGAATGCGGTAAAGCGCCTCCTTCGTGTTAAAGCCGATATGAGGCGTAATGACAACATTATCCCGATGCTGTAGCTGCTTGCTCAATGCGACAAGCTTCTGTTGCTCTCTAGATGCTTCTGAGTACAATAATTCCTCCTCATACTGTAAATACGCCTCGCCCTCCAGGACGTCCAGTCCTGCACCACCCAGAAGCCCATTGTCCAGCGCCCAGACCAGCGCATCAGTATCGACCAGAGTACCGCGTGCAGTATTAATCAACAATGCTCCGCGCTTCATTTTTGAAAACGCCGGCCGATTCAACATATGATAGGTGGAAGGCAACGCCGGCACATGCAAGCTGACGATATCTGCTACTGAGAGCAGCATATCCATGTCGACATAGCGAAAACCCAGGACTTCAGCAATCAGCCGATTCTGCACCACGTCAAAGGCCACAACATCCATACCGAACCCTTTTGCAATACGAATCATGTGCAGCCCGATTGCGCCCGCACCCACAACACCAAGCATCTTCCCATAGAGATCAAAGCCCTGAAGCCCTTCGAGTGAGAAGTCATCGTGCTGTGTGCGCGTAGCAGCCAGGTTGACCTTACGAGAAAGCGTCAGCATCAGCGCGAAGGCAAATTCAGCAACCGTCCTCTCGCCATACGCTGGCACGTTTGTGATAGCGATACCTTGCTGTGCCGCCGCTTCCAGATCGATATGATCATAACCGGTAGAACGCGTGGCAATCAGGCGCAAACGCGGCATCTTCTTCAATTCATCCAGCCCGATCCTGGTATTCACGAAAGGGATGTAAATCTCGACTTTTGCCAGTTCTGCCTGATCAACGTCGGACAAGTTTTCTTCTGTATACTTCAGCGAAACCCGCTTGCCAAGCTCATGCGCGAGATAGCGGCCTTCTTCATCAGTGGTGGTTGTTGCAAGGGCAGAGACAGGCATTGTATTCTTCATCTCTTGCTCCCCTCCTCGAATGGAATTCCAGTTTTTATGCACAATAAACGATAGTCTATTCTCTCTCATTGTATAAAGAGCGGGGAAAAACACAGCGTTTTACAACTATGCTCTATAGACTATGGCTATATCCCCGAGAAGAGCGGAGCGCGCACATCAGTCCTATCTTCTATCACAGGCCACTGTCGAGCTTTACACCCTGCATCCTATTCCTACTGCCCACCCGGGCATAACGCTCGGGAAAGCGCGGCGTGAGCGCCTGACGAGCTGCATCAGCCCCAGGGGGAGCCGGGTCCTCACGCCGATTCGCCAGAAAAACAAATGGCCCGATAATCACAACAAGCGCAAGCAGAATTGTGCCAATCCACAAGGCAGGGCTTCGCAGAAGTTGCTTTCTGTACTACAGAAGATATATTTTTACTCGCAGTATAAGCGAAACGGCATCTGTCGCCAAAAGGGTTGTCTCCCTCTATTGTAGATAGCACCCGATAGCAGCAATGAAATGATTACTTCTATGCTGTTGTTCTATCTGCACTTTCTTCTGAATATCTCTATTCTATCCTTACATGCATAATAGAATCAATTACTTTCGTTACCATACCTATTGCAGTATGCTATTTCGCCATGCTTCCAGGTATACTTTCTCTACTATATAAACTATAAGAAAAGTGCCCTCGATCCACTCTTTGGAAGTAAACATTGCATTCTGTCTATAGGAGTGATAGTATATGAGCGAAGCATGAAACTTTTGCTATACATCTATCATTAGATGTAAAAAAGGAAAGGAAAAGGAAGGACTGAAACAGGGAACTCTCTTCTGTTGAGGGCAAAGCCTGGTCTTTCTCTTTACAAGAAGCGAGCAGCGAAAGTGATTGTCTGAGAGGCAGAAATGCACTTTTGCAGCATGATAAACAAAGACGAAAGAACTCTCTACGCGCAATATGGGGAAAACATATTATTTACGGCTTCCCGTTCTGATTACCTTTCTCAAAGGACAGACATGCACTCTTATCACTTCTGCTGGTAAATGGGGTACTGGTTACGTTTATATACAAAACGGGAATATTGTACAATATCTCATTAAGGGACAAAATGGCACGCTGGAAGGGTCTCACGCACAGCACATCCTGGAACAGTGCCAGGAATGGCAGGTTGAGTTCCAGTCCAATGAGCCGATATCGACCCGTCCTCTTCCCCTCCCTCAACTCAGCCCTTCTCCTCTTCCGCAAAAGAACGTGTTGCGCCCGAAAAAACCGCTTGATCCCGCGCTACTTCAGGGCTTAACGGCCAGGCAACGCATGGTTATTCGGATGGTATTGACCATGATAAACGGGCAAAGAAGTGCGCAACAAATCAAGCAACAACTGAATTTACCACCCCAACTGATCGATGAGGTAATAGATCTGTTACGCAGATTTGACATCATCGAGTAATATTTTTCCTGTCTAAGGAGCAACTGTATGCGTCGTCTCTTAGAGTGGTGGTATCGCATCGCCTTGCCGAACAAAGAGCCAGATCCGACACCGATGGGGCGCGAACGGCAGCGCTATGCACGCCTCACAAGTATTATTCTCCTTGCGAACGCGGTGCTGTTTTTACCTGCCGCACCAATTATGATTTTTAATTCACCCAAAAGCCCGTCTTCGCCACCAATCGCTATTGTCATGATTCTCCTTCTGATCATCACATATGTCTTTGGGCGTATCGGGAAGCAGGTGCTCTCGGCCAGTTCGCTGATTCTCTACATTCTCTTCGCCGTTTCAGCCGTCATGGCAACCAACCCGCTGGATCCTTCGATGCTGCCGCTGCTCAACCTGCTCACGGTAGCCGTCATCCTTGCCGGGGCGCTCCTGCCACCAATTGCATCGCTTATTGTCGGAGCTATCGGCTGTGTCGAAACACTACTGATAACAACGCTGGTGCCGCATACTACCGCTTATGAAGCAATGATGCGAGATGAACTTTATACTATCACGATTATGCTTCCGATCATGATTCAGCTTGTCGTTGCAATCGTGGTCTATGTGATCATGCGTCACTTGCTCCATGCTATTCAGCGAGCGGATCAGGCAGAAGAGATTGTTGCGCTACAACGAGAAATCGCGGAGTTTGAGCGCAGTCGCTCCGCCGAAAAAGAGGCGCTTGAAGAGGGATTGCGCAAAATTGCGGAGACACATGCACAGATTGCAAATGGCGATATGCACGCGCGTGTCTCACTCAGTGAGGGCCACGTCCTCTGGTCGGTTGCTATCCCGCTCAACAATTTGTTGAATCGCATGCAGCGCTTGAAGCTCGATTCTGACATGCTGGCAAGCACACAGCTCGCGGCACAACGGATTGCTGAAAGCCTGCATCACGAGATCGCGACCGGTCACTTTTCTCCGTTGCCAGGCACCGGCACGCCGCTTGATCCAGTCATTATCGAATTGAACAAGCTCCTTGCAGCCCGTTCTACGCAACCCCCATCGACGCCGTCACGCCCGGCATGGCCCGCCTTCTAAGGGGGAACGGGATATTTTCGTCTCAGATTTTGCAATATAATTTGTAGCATCTCTATTTTTGAAGAGGAGATTGACATTCTTCTATGAAAATTCTGTTGACCGGTGCCTTTGGAAACGTGGGTTTCCATACGCTTCAAGAGCTTCTGAAGCGGGGCCATACCGTTCGTTGCTTCGATCTACGCAATCAGGCCACCGAGAAAAAAGCACGCCAGATTCAAGGAAAAGCTGAGATTGTCTGGGGGAACCTGACCAATACACCTTCTGTAGAAGCTGCCGTTGCAGGCCAGGAACTGATTATTCACTTCGGTGCAATCATTCCACCCGCAGTTGATGAAAACAAGCAGCTTGCCTATGATGTGAACGTGAATGGGACCCGGCGCATCATTGAAGCCGCCCAAAAGCAACCAATCAAGCCTCGCATCTTCTTCTCATCAACGCTGGACGTCTTCGGCCATACGCAGGATAAAGAGCCGCCACGCCGGGTGACCGATCCCATGCAAGCGACCGACGATTATAGCAGCCACAAAATCGAGTCCGAGGGCATGATCCGCAATTCCGGCCTGGAATGGTGCATTTTTCGCTTTGCCGATGTGCCGCCCCTCAGTCCGCGTCCGCCACACCCGATTATGTTCACCATCCCGCTTGATACGCGCTTCGAGATGGTTCATCCCTTCGATGTGGCCTTCGCAGTTGCCAATGCAATCGAGCGGCCCGTGTGGGGGAAAATCCTGCTCATTGGCGGCGGCAAGTCCTGTCAGGTACGTTACCGCGATTATCTACGGAGCTCGCTGGAGGGCTCGGGCGTGGGCATGCTTCCCGAAGAGGCTTTCGGACATGAGCCCTATTGCACTGATTGGCTCGATACAACCGAAAGTCAGGAATTGCTGCAATATCAGCGTCATAGCTTTGAGGAGATCATGCGCGACGTGAATAAAGCGACTCGCCCGCCTGCTCCCATTCGGCTTATCATGCCGCTGCTCCGCCCTTCAATTCGCAAATCGATCCTGAAAATGTCACCTTACTGGCAGGCACGGAAATAAAGCAGACAGCAAGACGCGGGGAGCTCTCTTCTGGCTTCTCGCGCCTCTTATCCTCTAGAGCCCCTCCATTGAGGGAGAAGAATGTGAAAAGTGCTTCCCTGCCCCTGCCCGCTCTCAACCCACAACCCACCACGATGCAACGCCACCACATGCTTGCAAATTGCCAGACCCAGACCGAGGCCATCGACTTCGCGAGTCATACGAGTGTCAACGCGATAGAAGCGATCAAAAATGCGTTCCATATGTTCAGGCGCAATTCCCATTCCTTCATCTTTGACGCAAATCTCAACCCAGGCTGTTTCCTCCGGCGGCATTGCTGGTACCACGATCACGCGACGATGCCCAGAGCGTTCCGCCAGGCTCGGGAAGCTCTCCAGGCCGACATGCTGCATACCAATCTCAACCGTTCCGCCTCCAGGGGAGTAGCGGGCAGCATTTTCCAGAACATGTTCAAAAATGTCACACAGGAGCCGCCGATCTCCATCAACAACAAACTCATCTCCCTTCTCAGGCCGCGGGAAGCGATACACAATCGGCTGCAATTCCTTCTTGCGCATTTTGCTCTCTTGCTCTAATGCCTGCTGCACGTTCAAAATAGATTCTTGAATGACATAGATAAGATTTACAGCATCAGGAGAGAAAGGGTGAATCTGCGTCTCTAGCTGTGATATTTCGAGCAACTGCCCCACGATCCTCTCAAGCCGTTTTCCCGCCTGGTTGATTGCAACCAGAAACTCATGGCGCTCCTGCCGGGTAATCTGTTGATCATGCCGGAGCAGCGTGGTCGCGTATCCCTGAATCGAGGCAAGCGGACCGCGCAGCTCATGGCTGACCGTCGCCAGTAATTCGGCCTTCAAAAACTCTATTTTCTGCTCGCTTCGTTGATAAGCAAGCTCTTCCAGATCATGCATCCGGCGAATCAACAGCATATCAAGGAGAAGTGCATCTATTATATCTGCAAGATAAGGAAGGAGCGCTTGCGTCTTCAATAATAAATCTCTGCCATCTGACCCCCATTCCAGAAAAAAGAAACCCTCCCATTGTATATATGATTGAGAGGAGGCGTCTTGTTGTTGGGATTGGAGCGGGAGCTGAATTGTCCGGTGCCAAAGCAGCGTAGGAGTCTCAAGGGGCAAGCTCTCGAACTCTTCTTCCCGTGACCTCAGCTTCAATAGCTGCTGCACTTCTTGCGGCTGAAATCGAGAAAACGCCGCTATAGGAGCCATCGTCTGAAAAGCATCGGCCTGATACGATGTTTGAACACTGCCGGGTGCACACAAAATCCAGGCTCCACGTTGAGCATGAGAGAACGTGAGAAGGCGCTTCAGAAGCTCGGAGGCAAGTACTTGCAGAGTTTCCTGCGGAGCTGCGAAGGACCCTCGTATATATTGTGCCAGACGCACTAGATCAGTTAACGCCGCTTCAATAGCGGGTTCCTGAGAATAATTTGGCTGCATAGAATGGCTCCTTGTTGCGGGTTACTGCTCTTCGTTGACATGACAGAAAAAATACCGACAATTTCCATTATAAGAAAAACGGCTTTCAAGCGAAATCCTTTCAACAGCATTATCGTCACAATTGGATCACAAGTTTCAAAAGAAAGCGTAAAACAGGTTCCAGAGGCGAATAGGGCGTTCTTTGCTCTCTGCTACGAGGCTCTGCCCTGCGCTTTGCACTCCAAACTTCGCCCGCTATTGAACAGAAGAAACATTCTTTTAACGTTTTTATCATCTTTTTATCATTTTTATCTTTCTACCCCTTCTAACGTGGAAAGAGACGGGACAAACACCACGGAGAACCCGTTCCTGCTTCCTTGCTCCAATAGAGCCCTTCCTATTTCACAAAGTGAAGAGAGTATATATCAATTTCGGGTTCCACTAGAAGGAGAGGCGATACCTATGCGACTCACCTGTCTCCTGGTAAGCTCATACCATCGGAGATCGAACACACTACATTCCCTTTACTACATCTGTCAGTGGAGCTTGTATAGATATTTGTTCCCATATCAATACAATCAGCAAACAGCTATCAGGTTCCCCGTATAATGGATATATATGCAGATATAGAATAGAGGCCTCTTCCCTATTTCGATCAAAAAATGACTCAATAGCAAAAACAGGAGAAAGAGGTTATTATGCGCAAACAAACGCAGTCGGCACAAGAGCGCTTCCAGAGCGTTCTTGCAGGGCTTGATAACGTGTATCACGATGTAGAAAGCCTCTACCTCTATCTGCACCAGAATCCTGAGCTCTCGATGCAAGAGCACGAAACCGCGACAAAAGTTGCAGACTGGTTGAGGCAGGCAGGCTATGATGTGACAACAGGAGTCGGAAAGACCGGAGTTGTTGGTCTGCTCCGCAATGGTCAGGGCCCAACGGTGATGCTTCGAGGAGATATGGACGCGCTCCCGATCAAGGAAAAGACCAACCTCCCATATGCCAGCAAGAAGGTTGTCACCAATAGTGAGGGAGAAGAGGTTCCGGTGATGCATGCATGCGGCCACGATCTGCACACAAGCTGCCTTGTTGGTACGGCATCGCTCCTTCAGCAGAGTCTGCATGCCTGGCGAGGCACCGTGATGATTGTCGCACAGCCCGGAGAAGAGACAATGACTGGCGCAAAAGAGATGCTTAAGGATGGGCTCTTTACGCGCTTCCCTCGACCAGATGTCGCTATCGCTCAGCATACGAACCCGCTTCCAGTCGGCACCATTGGCTATCACATTGGCGATACAATGACATCGGTCGTCAATATGAAAATCACCATTTTTGGGAAAGGCGGACACGGCTCCCGGCCTCAGAATTGTGTTGATCCGGTGCTCATCGCCGCCGCTATTGTTATGCGCCTGCAAACAATTGTCGCACGCGAGGTCCCGCCCAACGACACAGCTATCATCACAGTGGGATCAATTCATAGTGGAACAAGCTACAACATTATTCCAGACACAGCAACACTTCAGCTTACGGTGCGGGCCTATACGAAGGAGATCCGTGAACACATATTGGAAGCGATTCGCCGTATTGTCAAAGCCGAGGCGGAGGCCTCTCATGCCCCCAAAGAACCAGATATAGAGATTGTTGAGTTCGGAGAAACGCTGCATAACGACCGTGAGCCGCTTGAACGAATAGTAGAGGCGCTCAAGCCATTCTTTGGTGAGCAACATGTTATGGAAACGCCACCAATGGAGGCAAGCGAGGATTTCTCATTCTTCGGACACGTACCCGATGGCGCAGGCATCCCGTCCGCCTATTACTTTCTGGGAGTTACCAACGAGCAGCTTTACGCCGAAAAAGGGATCGACAACGTTCCAGAGCCGCATTCTCCATACTATGCGCCCGATCGTGAGCCCGCTCTAAAAGCCGGTGTACGGGCCCTCACTGTTGCTGCACTGGCCATGCTTGGAGCTCCATAACACTCCGAGATGGGCAGAGATTCTCTGCCCGTCTTCCCCTTCTTTCTCTCATTATATAGTATTCGTCAAGAAAGCACATCGTCCAGAAGGCAGATGTATCTTCCTGTTTTTTCATGTATCCTCAAATCAACCACCCAAAAGAGAGCCAGGAGGAAGACATGACTGAACAGCGAACGATTGCAGAGAAGTTGACCCATGTCTTGTGGATCGGCGGAACCCCGGGCGCAGGAAAATCCTCTATTTGTCAATTCATTTCTCGTATCTATGTTTTTCTTGATTACCGGGTTGACCCCCGCCAACGAGATCACTCCGCTCGACGCCTTGCACAAAAAGACGAACAGCATCGCCGCTGGTTACAGAAAAACATGAAACAGCGCTGGCTGGAAACGCCGACAGATGTCCTGGCACAAGACTTCATTCAGGCAGGCCAGGACCTTTCCCTCGTGCTTGAAGATCTGCTTGCAATGCCCACTGAACCGATGATAGTCGCTGAGGGAAATTTTATGCCAGAGGCGGTTCTTCCCTACCTTTCCAGCCCTCAGCAGGCTATCTGGCTGGTTCCTACAAAAGCATTCAACGAATATGCAAGGCGCACCCGCTTTGAAGAGCAGAAGAAGAGATTCCATGCCATCTCAACCTATCCTGCACCAGAGGATCCAGAGCGCCATTTGCGCGCACTCGTTGAACGAGATGCACTTATTACTTGTCATGTCAAAGCGCAGGCACAACGGCTTCAGCTTCCCTGTTACGAAATCGATGGAAGCCGCTCGCTTGCTGAAATGATAGAGCTTGTCGAGCAGCATTTTTACCCCTATATTGTTGAGCATATGTCGAAGCTCAAGCCGCTCTAACAGCCGCACTCTATCCCTTCTACTCATAGGCATACTTTGACAGAGCCCACCACTCTCAGATAGAGGAGAGAAACCGCTTTGCCCACAGGAGTACATTATGATGCAACATACCTATCTCCAGCACACCCGAAGAGCTTCAGGCCTTCCTGGAACCAATCAAGCAGTTCTCTCACCCCAACCCTGGTTGGACCTCCGACATCGTGCTTGTCACCAGTGTCCGAGGCCGCTACACCGTGATGAAGCATTTCAGGAATTCGTGCAGGACCTGAGGGAAGTGTGTATTGTCTGGCTGGAGAACAGGCCCGCTCCCCGAGGGAAACGACGCGCTTCACAACTATTATTCCCGAGCCGAGAAACGAGTTCCAAACCGGGTAGCGTGATTCCCTCAAGCTTCGACTGGCAGTATTCCCGGGCAATGCAACGAACAGAGGAACCCCCACACAGCATGTGTCTTTTGTTAAACAACCAATTTAGTGGAATGAGCGTAGATATAGCAACAGGAGCGCCGGAATACGTGGTTCCGAAACGCTCTAGCAATAGCGCATCTTATTTTCTCGGTTAGAAGCAGCTATCCAGGCATTCATCATTTACACAGGAGCATAACGAAACACACACAAAGGATGCAATCTCATGGATGCAGTACACAACCAAACAGAAGCACAGCGAGTCGACTGGCGAGGCATTATTTGGTACACCCTGCTTGCCTATATCATTTCGTGGGCCATCTTTTTCTTGAAATACGTCGGTGTGCCCTTCTCCATCCGCGCAAGCGTTGGGATGTTCGGCCCGCTTGTCGCCTGTGTTCTCGTTCGCCTCATCCGGCATGAAGGCTTCGCGGACGCCGGATTACGCTTGCAGAAGAAGGGGCTTCGTGGCTCTTTCTGGCTGTACCTGGCCGCTTACATTATTCCTGTTGTCTTGATCGCTCTAAGCTATGGACTTGCAGTTTTATTCAACTGGCAACCCTGGGAACCGGAGAAACAATATCAACTGATAGTGCAAACGCTCCCGGCAGAGACACGCCAGCAGATCACTATGCCGATGCTCTATAGCATCACGATTGGACAGGCTGCGACGCTCAGCGTTCTCCTGACCATGATCGCGACCCTCGGCGAAGAGCTGGGATGGCGCGGCTATCTCCTGCCCCGTCTGACGCCGTTAGGAGGCATCAAGGCATCACTCATTATTGGCGTGATCTGGGGGTTCTGGCACGCGCCGCTTATCCTGATCGACGGGTATGAATACGCCGGTCTCTATCCGGTTCTCGGCATCTTCTTCTTTCTGCTGATCACCATTCCATTTAGCTTCCTGCTTACCTGGCTGAGGTTCCGCACCGGAAGCATCTGGCCATGTGTGCTTGCGCACGCGGTTATTAACAGCTTTGCATCGCTCGGGATCGCGCTCTTTATCCCGCTGGGCAACCCTTACCTGTCGGCTCCGGTCGGCCTGGCAGGCGTCATTATCTGGTTTGCATTCGCGATCTTGCTTGTCGCCACGAAGCGTGTGCAACACCCCGCATAATAAGCCTGTAACCCTCTCTTTGCCTTAAAGAGAGGGATTTTTCTTCTCCTCCCTGAAGACATTCTCCTTATTGAAAAACGTGTATTCCTGTTGTATCATGAGAGGAGTGAAAAGAGAAACAGCGCCTCCTCCCCTTATTGCAGCATCACTCAACTGAAGCTAGAGCAGAGTACTCGTAGGAAGGATGCCACTATTTCATGAAACAGAAGCTCTCTCCTATGCGTCTGTTTATTCATTTGGGATGAACTCTTTCGCGAGCTGCCGAACGCCGACCAGCCCGGGAAGCGCCAGCACGCCCGAAATCATCTGAGCGTCTTTCCACGCCTCGGCGCTCATGAACCCCTCACGTCGCAGCCTCCGCGATACATACCACGAATAGGGCAACACAAGCAGAATAGCCGTTACGACTCCGGGTGAATAGCCCCGGAATGCAACCACTTGAGCTATATGTGTAAAGACATGCAGAAAGAAGAGAGCAAGCGCCCCGTGAAACAGACCCCATGACTGCCGCTTACTTGTCGCCAGATAGGCGGCCAGCGTGATCAGGATAAACTCAAGGGCTACCGCTCCTATCATCTGTGGCGTTGTAATCATGGCGATGCGACTCAATGGCCCGGGAAGTCTCTTCTCATGCCGCTTCACAAACCGCTCCATTGTCAGTATTTCCTCGAAATCATGCAGGAAAAAGACCAGTGGAAAAGCCCACACCAGCACCCGAATACTCACACGCTTCTCTATTTGTGCAACCAGGGGAGCGCAAAACGGGGCAAGCTTATGCCTGTTCTTCTTGCTTGTATCATGCATGCTGTCTCTCTTCCTCTCTACACTCGGGCTGTAATGCCCGCAAGAATCGTATCAACAAGGGATTCAGGAAAAGGGGTGGCTGTCGGGAAAAGATCGCCTGAGATAAACACATGGTAGACAAGAGGCCCGATTATCAGGTGAATACAGGTTGCAATATCGATATCGGGGCGCACTTCCCCACGCTCAACCGCTCGCTCCAGCCGCTGCGCCAGCTCTTGCAGATGAGGGGCAATCACGTGCTGCTGGTACCGCGCAAAGAGTTCAGGGTTCCCCACAATGGTCGTTCCCAGTTGCACAATCAGTGCCCCAAGCTTTGATGAGCTAAACAGCCAGAGGAAAGCCTGTATCAGAGAAAGCATATCCTCACGAAGATTCCCCGTATCCACAAAAGGAAGATCAGCGGCCAGGCTGGCGAGCGCATCGACAATCAGCGCCTCACGGGAAGGCCAGCGACGATAAATAGCCGGTTTCCCGACCTTCGCCCGCGCCGCAACTGCTTCGATACTGAACGCCTCAAACCCCTGCTCCTCCAGCAAGTCAATCGTTGCGTCCAGAATAGCCTGATGCGTCTGGACGCTGCGAGGGCGTCCGCGCCTCTGCACAGGGTGCTCGTTTTCCATATGTTCCCACTTCCTATTTTATTACGTTACGTTCCGTAATGAAAATACCACGAAATTGACTGAAAAGCAAGGGGTTTGGAACTACTGGTACAGTAGAAGTGGAAATATACTTGCGCTCTCTAAGAGCAGGATACAAGAGGAGTGAAGCAATGCAGGGGCATGACAGCAGATGGACACGAAGGCAGTTCCTGGCCGTAGCGGGCATCAGTACAGGGCTGACTGTTCTAGGAGGCTGTGCGCCGTTCCCTGAGACATCGCCCCCCAGTGTCACCCCAAAACCAAGCGGAAGAGTCCAGGAGTATACACTTGACGCAAAAGAGGACTCAATAACAATCAATGGGAAGCCAGTAAAAACATGGATCTATAGTGCAGGAGCACTTTCATTGCCTCAATTACGCGTGCGAGAAGGCGATACACTACGCGTCAAACTGACCAACAAACTGCCACAGGATACCACCATTCACTGGCATGGTCTGACGCTTGATAACAAAATGGACGGCGTTCCAGATCTCACGCAATCCCCAGTTGCCCGCAATCAAACCTTCACCTATGAATTCACGGCTCCCTTCTCTGGTACCTATTATTATTCCTCGTTTGTTGGCACGCAGGCAGATCGTTTCCTCTATGGACCGCTGATTATTGATCCAGCAAACGAGCAGCGTAACTTCGACTACGAATTTATCATTATGCTTGACGATTGGATCGATGGCGTCGCAGGCTCACCGGATGATGCACTCAAAAAGCTACAATCGGGCGGCATCACCACAACAAGCGCAGTGAAAGGCGAGAGCGCCCCGGATCTCAACTACCCGCTCTATCTGATCAATGGAACAAGCGCAGAGACGCCCTATGAGATGACGATTAAGAACAACAGCAGACTGTTGCTCCGCTTCATCAACGCGGCGGCTTCAACTATTTTTCACGTCGCGCTTCAGGGACATCGAATGCAGGTCACGCATGCAGATGGACACGAGATCGCTCCGGTTGAGGTGGATGCACTGCGTATCGGCATGGGTGAGCGCTACGACACTATTGTTACAGCCAACCATCCGGGCGTATGGCAACTGGCCGCACGTGTCGAGGGCACCCAAAAAACCATGACGCGAGCACTCCTGCGCTATCAGGGAGAGAAAGCAAAGGCTCCACCCGCCGATGCGCTTCCAGCCGAGCTTTCGCGGCAAACTCTGCAATATAGCATGCTCAAAGCGGGCCCAGGCGTCGCGGTCATGCCCAACAGACAACCCGATACGGTGACCCAGATCCAACTGAACGGCGATCCAAAAAAGTATACATGGACCATCAACGGCGAGCGTTACCCGAATGTCACGCCCATTTCGGTCGCAAAGGGCAACCTGATCCGGTTTGAGATCCAGAATCAAAGTCCGCTCCCACAACCGATGCATCTTCACGGACAACTCTTCCAGCTCGATAACGGCACCGGTCACGGCCCCCTCAAAGACACCGTGCTGATCGATCCCGGCCAGAAGCTTGCCATTCTCTGGACAGCGAGCAATCCCGGACAATGGGCCTTCCACAGCAACAACGTCTATCATCGAGCCAGTGGAATGCTCGGCGTGGTGAAGGTCGAGTAGCAAGCGGTCGACCTTCATCCTGCCCTTGCATACTTAATCCTTGATACGATCCTCTTTCATCTCGTCCAGAATGATAGCAATCGCGACAATAAACGGTCCGTCAATCTCGGGAGCAGTATCAACGGTATAGCTATCACCAAAGATGGCGAACTCGCGGCTGACATGACCGAGAACACGACCATACTGATCGACAATCTCAAAATCCCATTCCTTAAAATTGCCGCGTACCTGGAGCACGACGCTATCCCTGGTCACGATCTCGAAACGAGCTCCATGCGTCGCCTCGTGCTTCCGATGGATCGTCGCGACCTCGGCATCTCCCTTAAACAACTCATACTGGCGCGTATCGGCCAGGACCCGCTGCTTGACACGCATCACCTCCTCGCCAGTCTGCTTATCATACATCGTGAAGTGATCGCCAATACTGATGAGTCTCGCCTTCACTTCATAGAGCACTTCGCCGTTATCCCCTCGCACGGTAAAGTTGTCACCCAGGGGAAAGATCCATTCTTTGACATGATAACGCATTTTCGTACTTTCCTTGCATTCTTTCTCGAAATAACTGGATGGCCGTCCTCTGGCCTCACCTCAAGTGTACCATTACCGTCGATTTCAGGGTAGCGCACCTGCCCGATTGTCACCAGACCCTTTTCATGATTTCTCGGCGCCAGAAGCCACTCTCCCTGCTTTCAAAAAAGAATACAGGTACTATCTGGCTCTCGCGATGGAGCCCAATTCATATCACCTTCTCGCATGGAACGAACAGTATATGCAGCATAAAAACGATTCCTCATAAGCTCCATTTCGATCACAGCGACTGCTTGTTCGGCTATGGCTCAGGTTGCGCTTGATAGCACAAACATGACATAATAATTGATTATTTCTCTATTCTTCATTTCAGTCCTCAACAACGGTTGTGGATTGCAGCAAGGCCCATCTGCACAGGGAATATCTGGCAACGCGGCAGTGTTCGAGCGCGTTATCAAACTTCCCACATGTAATTTCGTTTCACATTTGACTTTTCACTTGTTGCTTTATTTGTTTCAATCCTGAATGTAAGCTTGATTTCAATCCTGGAAAGAGGTGTACCCCATGAAAATAGGGTTCAGTACGCTATCCTGCCCGGCCTGGACACTTGAACAAACCATCAAGGCGGCCCTGGAGTTCGGCTACACTGGCGTTGAGCTTCGCCTGCTCGACGGAGAGGTGCTTGACCCCCTACAGGACCGACAGAAAATCATCGACGCGGTTGCAGCTTTCCGCGCTGCAAAGATCGAGGTCTGCTGCCTGGATACCTCCTGTCGACTCAATCAGCCAGACGAAGAGCAGCAAAATCAGATGCTGACCGAGCTTCGCGCCTGGATCGCCCTTGCGCAGGAAGTAGAAGTCCCGTTGCTCCGTGTTTTTGGTGGCATGACCCCCACAAACATCACGCCCACACCCACAGAGGAGCAGGAAGACGAACGGGTTCTCTCGTCCTTCCAGCACATCACGCCGGACGCCGAAGCCGCGAATGTCACCATTGCGCTGGAAACCCATGACGCATTCAGTTCCTCTCGGCGCATCGCCCGCATTCTCGCAAAGGTTCCTTCGCCCAACATTGGCGTGATCTGGGATAGCCATCACCCTTTTCGTGTGGGCGAAACAGCCGAAGAGGTATACCAAAACCTGGGACCGCGCATCGTCCATACCCACGTCAAGGATGCCGTTCAGACAACTGAGGGCACATGGGATCTTGTCTTGCTTGGTGACGGTGAAGTTCCGGTCGAAGAGATGCTGATTCAGCTCAAGACGCACGGATATAATGGTTGGGTCGTCGTTGAATGGGAAAAGAAATGGCATCCCGAGATCCCCGATCCTGAGTTCGCGCTTCCACAGCATATGTCCTACCTTTCCACCCTTCTGCCTGCTCTCGACACGCTTCGTTAACCGCAGCAAACGCTCATCAGAAGGCAATCAAGCCCGACATTTTTCACTCGATGAGCAAAGGGAAACGGGGGACGCTTCCGGGAGTAGCTTGCACCTGCAAGTCACCTCGAGAGCAGCACCCCGATTCCTCGCGAAATGGAAACAATAACATCCGACATCCTCCGCAATCGCACGCGCACTTCTCGCTCTGAACCTGTGTTCGATATGCGCTTATCATACGCCTCATCAACATATATGTCAATACTTTGCGACAAATTTGCGACAAATATCATACCAGCAGGAAAAGTATCACTGAACTAACAAACCGGAAAAAGGAGAACAATGTGCTACAATGTAATCCATGATGGAGTGGAAGAAAAATCAGCATTTCCTTTCGCCCGGCTTTCCAGGCCAGCTCAGGATATTGAAACCGACAGATCGACATAGTATGATATGAGCTAAAAATGAAACAGCGAGGGAACATGCAGCCACTCTTTACCGCACTCGTGCAGGGATTTCTGCTCGGCGCCAGTCTCATTATTGCAATAGGAGCACAAAATGCGTTTGTGCTGAGACAGGGTCTGAAAAGACAGCATGTTTTTATCACCGCAGCCCTTTGCACCCTATGCGATATCATTTTGATTCTTCTGGGCGTAGGAGGGCTTGGAACCCTTATTACCAGTATTCCCATTCTGAGCATGATTGCGACCTGGGGTGGCGCCGCATTTTTGCTCTTCTACGGCTTTCGCTCGTTTCGCTCCGTCTTCCAGAACAACGAGGGGCTTGAAATGGGCAAAGCGGCGGCAGTGGTGCGCGTTCGCGATACAGTGCTTGCGGTCCTCGCCTTCAGCCTGCTCAACCCGCATGTCTATCTGGATACAGTCGTTCTGATAGGAAGCATTAGCACCCATTATCAGGGGATACAGCGCGCCTGGTTTGCGGTTGGCGCTATGTGTGCCTCGCTCTCCTGGTTTTTCTCGCTGGCCTATGGAGCCGCGTGGCTGGCCCCGTTATTCCGCCGTCCGCTGGCATGGAAAATCCTTGATGGCCTGATCGGTTGTGTGATGTGGGGTATTGCCTTCTCGCTCATCTGGTCAGCATTTCCGCACTGAGCAACCAGGTTCAGGAGCGCGGTTTCATCATCCTGAAAGCGCATGGAAAGAACACTGATCCATGAAACCACGCTCACAAACAGCTCAACAAGCAGCGTGTCAACGCGATCGAGAATGGAACTCCTGTACCACGTCTCCCCAGGCGTTTTCCTGGGTTTCATGATAGCGCCCATCTGTATACTCGGCGATCACCTTGCGCCAGAACGCCTGGGCGGGAAGATTACCCGCTTCCTGCTTCACCTTCCAGCGACCAGGGAACTCATCAAAGATTCGACAGGCAACCATGCGCCCGATGCCCTGCTTGCGATATTTCCGTAATACAAAAAATTCAGCGATACTATGCGTTGGCTGTCCATCGAGACGGCGCACCAGGACAAAGCCAGCCAGACGGCCATTCACCCGAATCAAAAAAGGATAGCGCCCCGGCTCAATCCAATAATGATCGAGATAGGTATAATCAAACAGGCCATGCTCGTTGACATCCTCACCGTCAAACTCGCTATAATCATACTGGCAGAGCTCCATCAGATGGCGCAACACAATTTTCTGATCAGCCGATGCTCTTTGCAATTCTACCTGCATAAGACAGGCCCTCCCCCCTTTTGTTTCCATGCCCTACAAGCTTACAACACACTCCATTGTCTTGGGAAGAGGCACAAGCCAAAAGAACCCCCCGCGATCTCCGACAGCCATTCCAGGCGGCTTTACAGGGAGGCCCGTTTCTTTTTCCATTCCTGGCGTTTAAAAATGGACGGACTACCCGTTTTAATTTGAATGGGTTACCCATCCAGAATTGAACGGCTCTCCCGGGGTTACCCGTTCAAAATTAGACGGGATACCCGTTTAAAATTAGACGGCTCTCCCGGGGTTACCCGTCCAAAATTAAACGCAACATAGAATCTTATTATACATAAACTCTATTACACAGAATGCGAGAGAGAGAATCTCTTTCTGGCGTTTACAAATGGATGCCTGACACACAGAAGCAGGATATAAAAAACACAGAATGCGAGAGAAAGAGGGTATTGACAGCTCAGGTATACTATGTACATACGCTCATCTTTACGCATTCGCACTCGCGCTCAGCTTTTCTTGCTTCAATATGAATTTTGCGCTTGACGACAGTTTTTGATGAAGAGGCTCACTGGAGGAGGAGGGAGGCCACCAAAAGAGAGAAAGGTGCAGCAGATATAATCCACTGCACCCCTACACACGTTCTAGCTGCGATCGAAAAACTCCTCGCGACTGGCAGGATCAGGCCGTTGAGCCAGAGCCATCGCCGAGAGATAGGGATCAGAGCGAGCAAGCAACTGATTCGCCTCATATGCAATTGCACGATAATTGATATGACCGCCCGGGCGCACACGCTGCCTGGTCATATAGAGCGCTTGCTTCGGATCCCCATGCATCCAGAGGTCAACGCGATGAGCAAGCGGCAACAGGTTCAACACGAACGAGTAATCTATGGTCGAGCCGCACGTCTCTGTCACCTGCTCAATGAACGCCTGCAAGCGAGCATAATATGTTGTAAGGTCGCGCTCAAAGGCAGTTCGGAACTCGGCAAAGGCGGGAATCTCCGTCAGATAGAGCGGTAGCCCAAAGCCATGACCCAGAATCTGCTGAACTGTCTCGCGGCTCAACGGCTCGCCAAAGAGCAGCGGAAGCGGGAAAAAGCGACCCCAGGCACGATGTCGATTCAGGTCGCGCAGCTCACCGAGGAAGCTTTCAACCACAAGCGTCATCCTGGTCGTGCGCGCAAAGCTCGGCAGCTCGTTATAGTTCGTATGATCCGCGAAGAGGCAGGCGCTTATCTGGCGGCGCACCTCATCAGCGCATGAATGAACCCATTGCAGCAGGGCCTCGCGCTCAAGGCCGGGCCAGAGCACGAGCAGGTATTGCGCAACCATGCGTTCCGCCTCGGTGTAGTGTGCATCCAGCAGAACCACGCGTTGTGAAACGCAGGTCGGTTCTTGTTGTTGTATTGGCACGCTTTGCAATAGATCTGTCTTCTGCTCGATAAACTGCTTGAGCGCCTGAATATTCCGTCCTGCGGTCAGCGCAGGATCAGTATGCCGAATCAGACTCGGAGCCTCTGCCCGGTAGTGCAGCACCTCTTCCTCTTCACGAGAAGGAGCAAGCAGCCGCTCGATCTGCTCCGCGACCCTATGATAGTACGGCAAAGGCGATGCCTTCAGTTCGGCAAGGATCCGCGACCAATCACGCGCCGAGGTCTCAAAGGAAAGCCCGCTCCACTGGCCCAACAGCAGGAAGGAGCGCACACAATCGAGCACTCGCGAGGTCAGCGCGTTCTTCTGCTGCTTATCAGTCATATCGACAGCATAAAACTGCTCGAACGCACGCAGCAGGGTTTCTTTATGCTGTGTAAAAAGCATCAGCGACAGGCGACCGAGCTCTTGATAGGCCTCTTCCAGTCGCTCCATCTCCGGCCCCTGAACCGCAAGATAATGCTTCAGCGGGTGCAGGACAGCCCGGCCAAAAGCGGCTTGATACCGGGTCGATTTCTCCTGTCCGGAATTGATCGTGCCCTCTGAGAACAGCGCAAGACAGAGATGCATCGGCACGCGTCCCATATCGACCGCCAGGCGAGCCATATCGCCAACCGAGGCATGACCATACCCCCGAAACATCTCTTCAATCTTCTGGTCTGGATCGACACCCTTTTCGCCCATCTCATGCAAAATAGTCCAGGGCATCCCGGAGGCACGTGACTGGCGAGCTCCAGCCCAGGCACGGTGAGCTGCCGTGCGTCTCTCAGCGCTGGCAACTGTCGTTGTCACAACAGTGCCCGTTTCCACATCTTCCAGACAAATCAGGCGCAATCCCGTTACATCAGGTGCATAGGTAAACCAGCGATACGAGCCGCTGCAATACTCCTGTTCAACCGGGATCTCGGGCTTTTTCTTCCCGGGCGACTTCCGTTCCATTCGACTCCTCCAATCGCGCGCCACCCGGCCAGGGAAGCGCGGCACACAATTTTCGATTGTTCTCTTAGCAGCGCCGTTAAACAATCATTGTTTTAGCAACGCTATTGTAGAGGAGAAGGGCAAGAAGTGCAATCGCTTGCCGAAACAGAAACGCCCCATACGCTCCCCAATTTGGGAACGGAAACCCTTGACAAGGAATATATCCATGATTATACTTACCTGTAACCGCTACCGTAAACGGTTACGAGAACGGTTACGAGAGAGAAAATAGGAAAATTCTCTCAGAGCAACGGCGCTCTACTTGACAGAGAGGATAGAAGGCACACAATGGCTGATAAGGTAACGATTAATGACATTGCACGACTGGCAGGCGTGTCCAAAGCGACCGTTTCACGGGTGCTGAATCGCAAACCCGATGTCGATCCGGCAACGCGGGAGCGCATTCTGCACATCATCGAAGAACAAAGCTTTGTGCCAAATATGGCGGCATCAGGCCTGGCAGGCGGACAGAGTCGACTCATCGGTGTGCTTGTACCCTCACTCACCTGGCATTTTATCCCCTACATCATTCGTGGAGTCGCCGAGGCCGTAGCACAGACCTCATATGATCTGGTGCTCTATAGCATGAATGATCTGGAGCAGGACAAGAGTGACGCTCTTGCCCGCATCCTCACAACCAAGCTCACAGCGGGGCTGCTTGGCATCGTTCCAGGCCAATCGGCAAAGTATGTGACGCGGTTGCATAAACATGGCATGCCTATAGTAATCATCGACGACCAGATCCAACCACCGGCACATATTCCCTGGGTTGGTGTTGACAACCTTTCGGGCGCATACACGGCTGTCCGTCACCTCATTCGCCTCGGACATCGACGCATAGCCCACATACGCGGCCCGATGCGCAACCTCTGCTGCCAGGAGCGGCACCAGGGCTACTGCAAAGCCTTGCAGGAAGCGGGAATTACCCCCAACCCTGAATGGATTCTCGACGGAGATTTCACCTCGGAGGGCGGCGAAATAGCTGCACGCAAGCTGTTTGCTCTGCCACCAGAGAAAAGACCTACCGCCATTTTTGCCAGTAGCGATCCAACCGCTTACGGGATTATCTCAGCGGCAGAAGAAGCAGGTGTTCGCATCCCCGGTGATATTGCACTGGTCGGGTTTGACGATCTGGAAACTTCGGCCTATATTCGTCCCGGTTTGACAACAATCCGCCAACCCTTTGTTGAGATGGGGCGAAAGGCGATGGAGCTGCTCTTTTCGATGCTCAACACACAACCCTTGTCGAAACAGCCCCTGTTGCATCAGCCATTTGGTGCAGCCAATCAAACGGAAAGTGAGCCCGTACGCGTCTATCTTGATACTCGTTTAGTTGTACGCGCATCTTGCGGCGCCTCCCAGGGCCCTCAATCCTTTGCGCAAGCAGTCTAAGCTCCGCAGGAAAACCACAAAGCATTTGTACAGTTCAATATTTTGCCTTATGGATCAGGGTAGATCCATTCATCCTGTTGTTAGGTTAGAAGGACAGAGAGCGCTGATATCTATTCTTCAAGGAATGGACATCATGGATCTGACTTCGTATCAGGAGGTAATCTGTGTCAACGCACTCCTTATTTACACCGTTCAAACGGCCAAAGAAGGCCGCTCTACCAGGAATACTTCTGACCGCTATGATGCTGCTCACCATCATCCTGACAGCATGTGGCGGTGGCGCCAACAACAATAATTCGGCAAAAGGGAACCAGGCCCTGACGGTCGCTCCCTCTCCGCAGGGCGACTTCTCCAAAAACTTCAACCCGATTGCAGCGCAGCCGACCTATGGCACACAGGGCTATATCTTTGAGACGCTTCTGTACTTCAACCGCGTCAATGGCAGCATCAAGCCCTGGTTGGCTGAAGACTACAAGTTCTCTGACGATGCAAAAACGCTGACCTTTAAGCTTCGTCAAAATGTCAAATGGAATGACGGTCAACCGTTCACTGCTGAGGACGTGGTATTCACGCTTGAGCTACCCAAAAAGAACCCCGCAGCCGACACAGGCGGCCTGTGGACCTGGCTGAAAGATGTCACTATGGTCGACGCTCATACCGTCACTGTGACCCTCAAGCAGGCCTATACACCGATTCTGTGGCAGTTAGGTGGTTCGACCTACATACTGCCCAAACATGTCTGGGAAAAAGTGGACGACCCGATTAAATTTATCAATGACAATCCAGTCGGCACCGGTCCGTATAAGCTCAAATCCTTCACGCCTCAGCTCGTCACCCTGGCCAAGAATGACCAGTACTGGCAGGAAGGTAAGCCCCAGGTCAAAGAGATTCGGGTTGTGGCTTTCAGCTCCAACACTAACGCCGAACTGGCCCTGAGCCGAGGTGAGATCGACTGGACCGGCCTTTTCATCCCCGACATCGATAAAACGTTCGTCAGCAAAAATAAGGATCATCATCACTACTGGTTCCCGCCCTCGAACGTGATTGTGCTGTACATGAACCTGACAAAGGCCCCCTTCAATGATCTGAAAGTGCGTCAGGCGCTGAGCTACGCTATCGACCGAGCCCAGATCGTCAAAGATGCTGAGAACGGCTATACCGTGCCAGCCTCCCCGACCGGACTGGTACTGCCAAACGAGCAGAAGTATCTCGCCTCCGAGTACCAGAACCTTGAATTCAAGCAGGATATGGAGAAGGCAAAGCAGCTTCTGGAATCCGCTGGCTTCAAGAAGGGCTCCGACGGCATCTATGCTGGCCCCGATGGCAAGAAGCTTTCCTTCAACATCAACGTCGTTTCCGGTTGGACCGACTGGGTGACCGCCGCGCAGATCATCTCGAAGAATCTTAAAGAGCTGGGCATCCAGGCAAACGTGAACACGATCGCCTATAATGCATACTTCAACGCGCTCCAGCTCGGCACGTACGAGACCTCGATTAGCTGGACCAACAATGGGCCTACCCCGTACTTCCTGCTGGAGGGCCTGCTGCACAGCACCAGGTCAGCAGATATCGGCAAGGCCGCTGTCTCCAACTTCGAGCGCTGGAAAGATGCTGAGACCGACAAGCTCTTAGATCAGTATGCCACCACAACGAATGAGGACAAGCAGAAAGAGGCCATTCAGGGCATCCAGAAGATTATGGTAGAGAAGCTTCCGGTTGTGCCTCTGTTCTATGGTCCGACATGGTACGAGTACAACTCGTCCCGCTTCACTGGCTGGCCTGACAAGGACAATGCGTATTCGGTACCCGCTCCTTTCACGTATCCTGATGCAGCAGTGACCGTGCTGAACCTGAAGCCAGCACAATAAGCTGCGGTGTGGGGTACAGCACTGTATCCCACACTTTCCCCACTTCGGTGAAGTGACGCGAAAGGAGTTATGGGTATGCGACAATTACTACGTCGTCTGTTTTTCTATTTGCTCGCTTTTTGGGCCTCGCTGACACTCAACTTCTTTATTCCACGTCTGGCCCCGGGCAACCCCGCAGGCGCTATGCTGGCTCGCTTTCAGGGACGCCTGCCACCTGAAGCCGTGAATGCACTTCTCCTTCAGTTTGGAGTGACCAACGAGCCACTCTGGATGCAGTACATACATTATTTAAATAGTCTGCTCCACGGTGATCTTGGCCTTTCTATCACCTACTATCCAACGCCTGTTTCAGCCATGCTGGCGCAAGAGCTCCCGTGGACCATCGCGCTCGTCGGAACCTCGGTGCTCATCAGCTTTGCTGTTGGGACGCTGATCGGCATCATCATCGCCTGGAAACGCGGCTCGTGGCTTGATACCATTCTGCCACCGATTATGAACTTTCTTGCCGCGATACCATACTTCTGGCTGGCCCTCCTGACGCTCTACATCCTGGCCTATACCATGAACTGGTTTCCGATCAGTGGCGGCTATTCGCTCGGCATGCTACCTGAATTCTCGTTCGACTTCATCAGCGATGCCATCTCACATGGCATCCTGCCAGCGCTGACCATTGTTGTCTCGTCTGTTTCCGGCTGGATGCTCGGCATGCGCAACGCGATGATCACCACGCTTTCAGAAGACTACGTGCTGATGGCGCAGGCAAAGGGCCTGACACCTCGCCGCGTGATGGTGGCGTATGCGGCTCGAAACGCCATTCTGCCAAACCTGACCGGCTTTGCCCTGTCGCTCGGTTCCGTGGTTGGCGGCGCCCTGCTGACCGAGATGGTGTTCTCATACCCCGGCATCGGGTTCGCGCTGCTACAGGCAGTTCACAACTCAGATTACCCGCTTCTTCAGGCGATCTTCCTGCTTATCACGCTGACAGTGCTGGTCGCCAACCTGCTGGTTGATCTGATCTATCTGGTACTTGATCCGCGCACACGACAAGGATAGGGGGTAAAAAGAGCGTATGAGCCTGGGTACAACTGCACCGATACCAAATCAGCCCGAAGCGACTGCTGAAGCAACGCTCAAACAACCCGGCCGATTGAGCATGCGACTCGCTGATATCCGACGCCTGCTCACTCAGAACCCGAAAGTGCTGATTGGCGTCATCATTGTGGGCTTTTTTGTGCTGGTTGCCCTGATCGGACCACTACTGGTACAGAAGGATCCAACCTTCTCGTATCCCGATAAGCTGGCAGCACCGTCGGCTGAACACTGGTTTGGTACAACCAAGCTTGGCGAAGATGTCTTTACTCAGTTGATCTACGGTACGCGTTCCTCCATTCTCTGGGGCTTCCTGACCGGCATCTTCGTGACAGTCATTTCTGTTGTTGTTGGCCTGACCGCTGGCTATTTTGGCGGCCTGGTCGATGACATCATTTCGCTGATTATTAACGTTTTTCTTGTGCTACCCGCCTTTCCGCTGGCCGTCCTGATTGCGGCCTATATTCCGTTTAAAGGCTCGATTACCGTGACGATCGTGATCGCTCTGACAAGCTGGGCCTGGGGCGCACGTGTCCTTCGCGGACAAACCCTCTCGATGCGCAAACGGGACTTCATCGAGGCCGCCCGTTCCAGCGGCGAAAGCAGCTTTCACATCATCTTCTGGGAGATTCTCCCCAACCAACTGGCAATCATTGCCGCGAACATCATTGGCACGGTTGTGTATGTTATTCTCGCCGAGGCCGGCCTGGAATTCCTCGGCCTGGGCGATACCACTACCGTAAGCTGGGGCACCATGTTCTACTGGGCGCAGAACAACGATGCGCTCTTGCTGGGCGCGTGGTGGTGGTTCCTACCACCGGGCGTCTGCATTGCATTGCTTGGCGCTGGCCTTTCCTTGATCAACTTTGGAATCGATGAATACGCCGATCCGCGCCTGCGCCGGGAGCGCATTCCAAAAGCGATTCTGCGCAAACTCCGTATGCTCCAGAAGGGACAATAAAGCGCAACAGAGTCGTTTATCACAACGAAAGAACAAAGGGTTTTAATGACGATATGAGCACCACCAGGAATATCTTACTGACCGAAACCGAGCGCTCGCTTGCCGCCTCCTTCCCGGCCTCCTTCCACTGGGGAGCTGCAACCGCTTCCTATCAGATTGAGGGCGCGACCAGAGAAGATGGACGTGGCCCTTCCATCTGGGACGCCTTTTCCGAAACGCCCGGCAAGGTTTATCAGGGTCATACGGGTGAGGTTGCAGCCGACCACTATCACCGCATGGCTGAAGATGTCGCGCTGATGGCGAAACTCGGTCTGGATAGCTACCGCTTCTCGATTGCATGGCCGCGTATCCTGCCCAAAGGAACCGGAGCCATCAACGAGAAGGGGCTGGATTTCTATGATCGGCTGGTTGACGCCCTCCTTGCACATCAGATTCAGCCATATGTCACGCTCTATCACTGGGATCTTCCCCTGACGCTCCATCAGCGTGGCGGCTGGCTCTCGCGTGAAACCGCCTTCGCGTTCGCCGACTATGCCGAAATTGTCGCTCGTCGCCTCGGTGATCGCGTCAAGCACTGGATAACGCTGAATGAGCCGTGGTGCTCAGCCTATCTTGGCTATGCTGTCGGTGTGCACGCACCCGGTATGCAAGACAGACAGGCAGCAGTAAATGCCGGTCATCACCTCCTGCTCGCTCACGGGCTGGCTGTGCCACGCGTTCGGGCCGCTTCGCCTGATTGCAAGCTTGGTCTCGCGCTGAATCTCGGTCCCAGGTATCCCGGTGACGACCGCCCGGAGACCGCTCGTGACCTGGATCGAGCCGATATGTTCGCGAATCGCTGGCTGCTCGATCCGCTCTATCGTGGCAGTTATCCAGCACAGCTTTTCGAGCTGATGGAGCTGGACGCCCCTCCGATTGAAGAGGGCGACCTGACGATCATCTCGACACCAATCGATTTTCTGGGCCTCAACTACTACACCCGCGCCGTTGTGTACGGGCAGGAACAGCCACCACATCCGGACGCCTGCAAGGAGTCGAACCCCGCCGACGCCACATATACCGCGATGCAGTGGGAGATCTTCCCTCAGGGCCTGCGTGATATGCTCGTGCGCCTGCATCAGGAATACCATATTCCATCGCTGTACATTACCGAGAACGGCGCAGCCTTCAACGATACCTGGAATGGTGGCGAGACGATCAGCGATCCAGGGCGCGTCAGCTACCTGCGTGACCATATCGCAGCGGTTGCCGACGCGATTCGCGATGGCGCACCAGTTGATGGCTATTTCGTCTGGTCGCTCATGGACAACTTCGAGTGGGCCTACGGCTACGACAAGCGCTTCGGCATCGTCTACGTCGACTACGAGAGCCAGCAGCGCGTTATCAAGGAAAGCGGGCGCTGGTACGCGCAACATATTGCAGCCTTCCACGATATACATCGGCCCTTGTAACCTCCTTGAAGCAGTATCCGCATCCCTCGGGTGCTGCTTCCCTTTCTCCTCCTTCCAGCACAACTTTTCGACGTTCAGCACGTAGTATTTGTTCGTTTACTTGTCTGCTTGTTTATGTATCCAATCCTCAACCGTCACAGGAGTTGCTGCAAGTACTCAGCATAGACAAGTTAGCTCGATAGATACAGGTGATCGTGTTTTGGAGCTTGAAAGCATGCTTTCTCGCCTTCACTTCACTCACTTCTGTTTATATCAGATTGCGCGTCTTCAATCAAGAACAAAAGTACCTTAGTACCAGGAACAATTTTCAAAGAAAGAGTCGATTTAGCAAGAAAGGAATATTCCCTAAAAGGAACTGCATAGCAAGCATACAGACGCCAGAGTAGCTTTAGAGGCCCGCTAATAGCTCTTTCATGCAGAGGAGAGGAAAGCCATACAGAAGAGGCCTCCTCTCGCTACAGAAGCTCGTTTACCGTCCATTAAAGCGCGGGGACTCCTTTGCCTTAAACGCTTCATAAAAGCGGCGATGATCCTCACCCATCAACAGGAGCGCCTGCGCCTGCGCCTCTACCTCAAGCGCCGAAGTCAGGTCCATATGCTGCTCTTGATTCAGCAGCCGCTTTGTCATTGCAAGCGCAAACGTCGGCCCCTGAGCCAGTCGCGAGGCCCATTCCCGCGCCGTCGAAAGCAGCTCTGTATGGGGGACAACCCGATTCACCAGGCCGTAGCGCTCAGCCGTCGCCGCGTCTATCGTATCGCCGAAATACAACAGCTCGCTTGCTCGGCCCATCCCAACAACACGCGGCAACAGATAGGCCGCTCCCATGTCCGCCCCGGTCAGCCCAACCTTCGAGAAGAGAAACGCGATTCGTGCCCTCTCCGAGGCCAGACGCAGATCAGAAGCCAACGCAAGCACAGCCCCGGCTCCTGCCGTCATTCCGTTCAATGCCGCGATAATGGGCTTCTCAAGCATCCGCATATTGTGTACGACTTCTCCGGTCATCCTCGTAAAATCAAGGTGCGCCTTCATATCGCGTTGCAGCAGTTCCCCGATGATTTTATGCACATCTCCGCCCGAACAGAAGCCCTCGCCGGCTCCCGTCAAAATCACAACCTGCACGCCGTCGTTCCGCCTCAGATCAGCAAAGAGATCCCGCAGTTGCGCATACACCTCGAACGTCAGCGCGTTCATCACCTCAGGCCGATTCAGGGTAATCGTTGCGACGCTATCCTGCACCTCGTAGAGAAAGTCATAGCTCATCAGTTCCCTCTTTTCTATGACATAACCGCTCCACCATCAAGATTAATGGCCTGCCCTGTAATACCTTTACTGATGTCTTGAGCAAGATACAGCGCGAGCCCGGCAACCTCATCAGGCTCGATTAACCGTTGTTGTGGACTCATCTTTGCCAGCGTTGCCCGTATCTCCTGTTCTGTTTTTCCGGTCAGTCTCATCATATTCTGAACGTTTCCGTCGGTCATCGGCGTATCAACATAACCGGGACAGATCGCGTTAACGGTGATGTTATAGGGAAGCAATTCGGCAGCGAGCGCTCTTGTCAGGCCCAGAACGCCGTGTTTTGAGGCTGTATATGCCGCGATATAACGATCTCCAATACGCGACGCAATTGAGGCAATCGTGATAATGCGCCCGCTCTTCTGAGCGATAAAACGGGGAACAAAGGCTTTACAGACATAGTAGACGCTGGTCAGGTTGATCGCAAGCATGCGGTGCCAGAGCTCGTCAGGGTGATCCAGAAACTTATGGCTTCCGGCATTTCCGGCATTATTAACCAGAATATCACAGCCTCCCAGGCCAGACGCCAGCGTTTCGGCCATATGGCGTACCTGCTCGGGGTTGGTCACATCGCAGGTAACGGCCAGGCTTCGGCGCCCCATCGCCTCGATCTCGTGAACCAGCGTATCCAGATCCGCTGCCGTGCGAGCTGTGACACCCACATCAGCACCCGCCCGAGCAAGCGTCAGCGCGATACTGCGCCCGATGCCGCGGCCCGCCCCTGTGACGACCGCTCGCTTGCCTTGCAACGGCGCGTACACCTCGTTCGCCATACCTGTTTCTCCTCTCTCAAAATAATCGTTGCTTTCTCACTCTATGGTTTCTCACTTCAGATAGAATCGGCCGATTCCAGTATACAGAGATCAGCGCGACTGGCAGCAAGCACCGTATTGACTGCATTCTTATCCGTCAGATAGCCGCCAACCAGCGTCGGAAGCCCGACCACGTTCCGAATAGAATCGCTGAAAGCAGTCAGGTAGCCGCGCCGGTACCCCAATTCGCTTGCAGGTGTTGTCTGGCCCGCCTGAATCCAGAAAAGATCACAGCCTCGCTCACGGAACGCCGTTGCCACCTGTACAGCCTCCTCCACATCAGCACCTCCCTTGACGCCATCACTGGCAGAAAGCACAATCCCAAGCGGCTTCTCAGCAGGCCATACACGCCGCACCGCCTCAAAGACCTCAAGCGGATAGCGCATCCGTCGCTCCAGCGATCCACCATACGCATCGGTACGCTGATTGGTCAATGGTGAAAGGAAGCTGGCGAGCAGATAGCCGTGTGCGCAATGGAGAAACAGGAGATCAGCCCCCGTTTCTGCTGCCAGCACAGCCGCAGCCACAAAGGCCTGGCGCACGCGCTCTAACGCCTCGGCGTCCATTGCTTTCGGCGTCTGGCTGAAAGGAGTGTAGGGCAGCGGCGAGGGAGCGAGCAGCGGCCATGTGTTCGTCTGAAGTGGCCTATCGAGCCCATTCCCACGCGGTCGAGTCGCGCCGCGCCTGCCAGCATGCCCGATCTGCAAGCCAACGCGTGCCCCTGGCGTCGCATGAACCGCCTGCACAAGCGCTTTCCAGGCCGCTCCATGCTCCGACTGATACAGACCCGGACAGTGGGGCGTTATTCGGCCCTCCGGCGACACAGCCGCGATCTCACCGAGCACCAGGCCCGCACCCGAAGCCGCTATAGAGGCCATCTGAGAACAGTATTCATTGCTGATTCGGCCATCCTGTGCGGGGACAGCAGCCAGCGGAGCACTCACGATCCTGTTGCTCAGCGCAAGACCACGCAACGCGAAAGGCGTAAAGAGCGGAGGCGGCGCAACAAGCGGCTCTACAGCATCATTCCTCTGCCGTGCCCACCACCTATCTACCGCATCACCGAAACGGCTATCGCGCAGGCGTAAATCATCGTAGGTCATACGCCCGCTCCGAGTGAGAAGCTGGAAAGCAAAGGGGAGTGGCTCAAGACGGAGATAGCGGCTTATCGATTCAAAATAGAGGCGGCTTTCATTCGCAGCCTGCTGAAATAGTTCAACGACCGGCCTGCGTTCCTGCTCATACTCGTCGAGCGCTCGTGGCAGATCATCATGCAGCTCCAGTACTCGCGCCAGGCTGATTGCATCCTCCATCGCCAGCTTTGTGCCAGAGCCGATGGAGAAGTGCGCCGTATGCACTGCATCCCCCAGAAGCACGATGTTCTGATAAGACCACTTACGCGTCTTGAGCGTGGGGAAGTTGATCCAGCGCGAGTTGTTGGCAAGCAACGACGCCCCTTTCAAATCCCTTGCGAAGAGGCGCTGACAATAGGCCACGCTTTCGGCCTCGCTCGCCTGATCCAGCCCCGCCCGCAGCCATGTATCCTCATGGCATTCCACTATAAATGTGCTGGAAGTGCCGCTTGAAGGATAGGCATGCACCTGAAAAAGCCCATGCTCATTCTCACGAAACAGGAAGGTGAAAGCATCCAGCACGCGATCAACACCGAGCCAGATATAACGCGCCTTCCCGAGCTCAATCGCAGGGCGGAGCACGTCAGCCAGCTCCCTGCGCACCACACTGTGAATGCCGTCAGCGGCGATCAGCAAATCATAGTTCTCGTTGAGCTCCGCAAGGCCGTGCAGCTCATGCCGAAAACAGAGCGTCACCCCCAGTTCCAGACAGCGCTGTTGCAGGATATGTAAGAGAGTATGACGCGCGATACTCGCAATAACGTGTCCTCCGCACTGAATCACCTCATCCCGGTAGTGCACATCTATTGCATCCCAGATCACAAAATGCTCGCTGATCTGCTCAAAGCTCTTGTAGTCAGCGCGCTGAAAAGAAGCAAGCGTCCGATCAGAAAACACGACGCCCCACCCATAGGTCACGTCGGCTGGATTGCGTTCGAGAACGGTGATCTCCCAATCGCGGTGAGCCTTTTTGAGCAGCAAGGCGCTATACAGGCCTGCCGGGCCACCGCCAGCAACAATAATCTTCATAACAAACAGCCTGAAGCCTTTCTCATGTCTCGACTAGAAGCGCTCGTAGTCGATACCTGCCAGAACTTCAGCAAGGCGCTTGAGCTGGTCAAGGGAAGCAACCGTAGGGAGTAATACAAGCTCATCACAGCCAGCCTCAGCATAGCCGCGAATATACTGTGCAATCGCCTGTGGCGTGGTTAACAAACCTGACGCCACTTTTTCCGCGAAAGTTCCGGTAAACGCGTAATACTCCTTCAGATAGCGTTCTCCGGAAAGAAGGTCATCTTCATCTCCAAGCGCGAAATAGGCTTGTGCCCAGAGTTGCGGCTTCCCCGGCCTTCTCATATCACTCCATGCAGCACGCGTTTTATCGGCAGCACGAGCAAACGACCTGGGTGGACCGCCACCATGGACATAGCCGTTGGCATAGCGGGCAATACGCGTAAACACCTGATCGTTCTGCCCGCCAACAAGGATCGGAGGCCCCTCAGGATGAGCCGGAGACGGGCCAATAGCAGGATCTTCCCAATATGCCCGTAAGAGCGAAAGCTGCTCGACAAAGCGCTTTCCACGTGAACGATACTCGATACCGGCGGCTTCGTAATCCTCGCGGCGGGCTCCAACAGCCATCCCCAGAACCAGACGTCCACCGGACAAGGCGTCAATACTGGCAGACGCCTTCGCAAGCCGAAGCGTGTTATAAAGAGGTCCAATAATAATCATCGTGACCAGCCGCGTGCGTTGCGTCACAGCCGCAGCGGAGGCCAGAGCGACGAGAGGATCAAACGTGTCATAGCAGAGCCGATCAACCACACCGAGGCTGGAAAACGGGCCTGTATCGGCCAAACGAGCCCACTCGATCAAGAGATGACCGTCCACCCCGGGCACGCCAGCGGGCAAGCCCACACCTATGCGCATAATGCAACCCCCTTGTTGCTTGAATTTCCTGCCAGGGATACTTTCAGTATGCCACATTCGTTCCCTTTCTCTCAAGCCCCGCTTGTTTTCATAGCAGATTCTTCTTGTCCGATTTTTTCTCTACCGCCTCAAACCGGACAAGCACAAATAGGAGAGCGCTCTTCCCGGCACAACAGGGTCAGAATAGAGCTATACTCGTATCATCAGCAGCGGGCACCTGTTTGTATACGTTCCACGCGCAACACCGTATCTTGAGTAGTATGCAACAAACAAAAAAGAAGACATGAAGAGCGAGCAGGGATTCTAGCGCATATCGCTCTATCGTGCTCTGCTATCTGGCAGGAAGAAAGAGAGAAACGTATGCAAAGCAACAGTACTATCCATTATCGAAACTTCAATCCGCAGAGCGATTTCACCGCGCTTCTCAGGCTTCTCGAAGCAGCAAAGGAAGCTGACCAGAGCAATGAAGATGTCAGCGAGGAGACACAACGCGAATGGCTTGATCTGTTCGCGCAGGAGCCAGAGGAGGCCCGCCGCGTTGCCTGCGCCGCTGATGAGCTGGTTGGCTATGGTTTTGTGCTCAAAGCGCCGCTTGATAAAGAAGCCGATCTCGCGGTAACTGTTCACCCGGCATGGCGTGGGAGCGGCATCGGAAGCCGGCTTCTGGCCGATCTGGAACAGCATGCTCGCTCGCGTGGAGCCACGTTTACGCGTGCCTACGCTGATGTCCGCCATCAGGAGGCAAACCGCTTTCTGCGGCAGCGAGGCTATGAGCCCGTTTCGACCTATACGCGCCTGAATATCGCGGCAGATACTCCCTTCCCGCAACCAACCTTCCCGGAAGGCTTCGTACTGAAACCATATGAGCAGGTACAGGATGTCGATGTCTTGCTTGAAGCGGTCAATCGTGGCTATGAAGGTCTATGGGGACACCACACGATCAGGCGCGAGGAGCTGGCTGAAAGGTTGCCAGAACAGGACACAGCGGGGCGGCTCCTGCTCTTTGCCCCTGATGGTCACGTTGTTGGGCTGACCTGGGCGAAGCTAAAGCAACCATCCGGCCTGATCGATGCTCCCGGTGTGGTTCCCGAATATCGCACAGCAGGCCTCTATCTTCCGTTGACGCTCGCGGCACTCACCTGGCTTCAGGAGCGGGGGGCAACCTCAATTGATCTCGAATCATGGGGTGATGCTCCCGAAACGATTGACCTCTATCGCACGCTTGGTTTTGTGACGGTTCAGGAAGAGCTCTCATACCAACACTCGCTGGGGGCCGGGACTGCACTATAACCAGAACGCACAGCCACTTTAGCTGAAGAAATACTGCGGGCAGCCAGGTAAATGGCTACCCGCAGTGAGAAGCACAAAACCAACAAGGGAGATGGAGAACTCACGGACGAAATACTACCCGCAAGCATTCATCCTCTTTATGCTTGAATAGCTCGAAGCCCTGGGCGGCCTCGTCCAGACTCATGCGATGGGTGACGACAAACGTGGGGTCAACCTCGCCCTTTGCCACGCGCTCCATCAACATGTGTGTATAGCGCTGTGCGTGCATCTGGCTCATGCGCAGCGTCAGCCCCTTCGTGAAGGCCGCACCAAGCGGGAACTTATCTAAGAAGCCGCCATAGACGCCCATGATTGAGACCACGCCGCCCTTACGACACGCCTGTATCGCCTGCCGTACCGCAGTCGCTCGATCAGTTGTCAGGCGAACGGTCTGCCGTACCTTATCATAGAGGCCAAGCAGGCTTGGGCCATGCGCCTCCATTCCGACCGCATCAATACAGGCGTCAGGACCCCTTCCACCTGTCATCTGCTTGAGTTCCTCTACCACATCTGTTCCCTCATAATTCAGCGGCACCGCATGACAATAATCTCTGGCAACGCGCAACCGCTCGGGAAAGCGGTCGATCGCAATCACCTGCTCTGCACCAAGCATCCGAGCACTAATCATTGCGAACAGGCCAACCGCGCCACATCCCCAGACAGCCACGGTATCGCCCGGCTTGATATCGCAGTAGTCAGCACCCGTGTAGCCCGTCGGGAAGGCATCCGAGATAAACAGCGCTTGCTCGTCCGACACACCATCCGGCACCTTGACCGGCCCGATATCCGCAAAGGGAACACGCACATACTCCGCGTGGCTGCCTCCATAGCCGCCGTACAGGTGCGAATATCCGTAGATCCCGGCGGGCGCAAAACCATACATTGCCTCTGCCATCCAGGCATTCGGGTTCGAGTTGTCACACAAGGACCACAGGTTATTGCGGCAATAGTAGCATTTTCCGCAGGCGATTACCGATGGCACAACAACACGATCCCCCTTCCGAAGCGTCTTGACCTCTTTCCCCACCTCAACAACTTCACCCATGAACTCATGGCCAATCACATCGCCCTTCTGCATTGTAGGGATATAGCCATCATAAAGATGCAGGTCTGAGCCACAAATAGTTGTGGCCGTTACCTTCACAATCGCATCACGCGGGTTGATGATTTGTGGATCAGGAACGCGCTCGATCTGCACATTCGTGATCCCGTTCCAGCAGACAGCCCTCATGCATTCCTCCTTGCTTCCTTTTCGCTCTCCCGGGGCTGTGCCTGAGGCAGCTCGCCTGCTTCCATCAGCGCTTTCAAACGGCGCAACTCTTCTCGCACAAGCTGTTCAGGCACTCGACTGAGAATCATGCCAGAAGGTATGATATTCAACAACGACAGCTTGTCAGGGCGCTTAAACTCAACTTCCAGTGTCACAATCGTACCCTGATCAGCGGGCGCAGGGTCAAAGCGGATCCGCCCGCCCACGCTCTCCAGCCGCTCCCCCATAAAACGCCAGGCAATCAGGCGCTCGGGTATATCCTCAGTTAGAACGGAATCCCACTCGACGAACTCACCTCCGGGCAGGCGTACCAGCCAGTGCCAGGACTTGTCTCCGATGGGCGTGATCTGTTCAACAAACGGATGAACTGGCACCGTCCCGGCGAAGTCTCGCCAGAAATGATACAGCTCGTCAGCAGGCCGCAGGATAGTCACGGCTCGCTTGACTCTGACACCAGAGCCGTCAGGAAGCGGCATCACGGTACTCGGGCTCTCCTTAACCGTGTTGAGATCAAGCAAGCGATACAACACACTTCTCCCGGTGAGCCCACGATAGAGCAGCAGACCACCAAGCGCAGTTGTCAATCCCACCGTTTTGCGCCGCCAGAGCCCACAGAGTGTCAGCGCTGCTCCCGCGATCGTCGAAAGAAGGCGCTCTTCTCGCCCGACATTGACCTGCTGCCAGGAACGAGGATCATACTTGAGTTGTAATGTATCCCGTTGATCTTGTTCTGATGCAACCGTCATCGCTCCTTGACTCCATTTCCGCTTTTATGGCTCATTCGTCTACTATAGATGCAACTTTACAGCTTACAGGCCCGGGCCCAACATACGTAGAAAAGACTCCGTATACTTTCCATTGCACGAATCAGCAAAGAAAAAAGTGGCAGGATCATGTACAAAAGACGAAGTTAGCTCTATACTGAGATCATCAATACAGACGCGTCGGATTCTTGAAATAGAGGATGTATGTCGACTGAGGTAGCAATCAGGGAGTTTCTGGCAGGGTGGACCTACAGCCGCTCATTCCCGGGAACAGCGTATCAGCATTATAAGCCGCTTTTCCATGTTCACTTTGGGGATAGGAGATATGGCCGCTTTGATGAGCTCCTGCTTCTCGAACCAGCAGAACCTGCGCACGTTATCAGGTGCGCTGCTTGCCTGATAACCGGACCGCACTGGCTCACCATCTTTGCATCTGGGCAGGATCAAGCGGCTCTAGAAGCGGCTTACACGCGCGCTGGCTACAAACTGAGATATCAAGAAACGCTGATGGAAAAGGCGCTTGCAGCCGAGCAGCCGCCCGTTCTACCGGCCAGGCTCTCGTTGCAAACGCTCTCACACGTATCAGATCAGGCGTGGCAGGAGCGCTTTTTTGCCGCGCTCCCATCTTATGCGCAAATGGCTCTGGAAGCGCCCCGGCTCACGCACTATCGGGTGCTTATCGAAGGGAAGAGTGTGGCCAGCGCCCGTAGTAGCATCACACCGCATTCCAGCCTCTGCGTTGATGAGGTATACACTGATCCTGCATTTCGCCGCCGTGGCCTGGCTTCCATCTTGATACAGCAGTTGCTTTATGATGCTTCTCTCTCAGGCATACACACAAGCGTCCTGCTCGCCAGCGAGATGGGCAAACCGCTCTACCTCAAGCTGGGCTACCGCGCCCTCGCTACCGCCCTGATCTTCGAGAAGAAGGAGTGATCTGCCTACTCCGCCGTCCCATACTGCCATGACGCCTGATAGGTAAGCTGATCAGCGTTGAGCGTATCAAGCCGGATGCCAAGCGCTTTCAGCTTCAACTGTGCCACACGCTCATCAAGCTCAGCAGGCACGTTGTGGACCCCGGGAGGCAACCGGTGTTCCGTACAGAGCAGGTAATAGGTGCTGAGCGCCTGACCCGCGAAACTGAGATCCATCAATGCGGCTGGACTGGCTTCAGCCGCAACCTGACCCACAAGTCGCCCCTGACCAAGCAGGTAGACATTGCGCCCGTTGGGTAGTTGATATTCAACCAGATGATCCCGAATTTCCTGGGTCTGCACGGCGGTCTGCTCAAGCGCCGCTACATCGATCTCAACATTGAAATGGCCGGAATTCGCGAGCAGCGCGCCATCCTTCATCTGCAAAATGTGCTCTTTGCGAATCACACCTTTCATCCCCGTCGCAGTCACAAAGATGTCTCCAAGCGGAGCAGCCTCTTCCATTGGCAATACCTGAAAGCCTTCAAAGTACGCTTCCAGCGCTCTGGTCGGGTTGATCTCGCACACGATCACGCGAGCGCCCATGCCTCGCGCCCTCGCAGCAATCCCGCGGCCACACCATCCATAGCCCGCAACTACAAATGTCGAGCCAGCAAGCAGTGTATTGGTTGCGCGTAGAATACCGTCTATCGTGTTCTGCCCCGTTCCAAAGCGATTATCGAAATAATGCTTTGTCGGCGTATCATTGACCGCGATTACCGGAAAGCGTAGTAGCTTATCCGAAGCAAGCGCACGAGTACGAACAACACCCGTGGTTGTTTCTTCAATACCAGCGACAACGCTTCCTGATGATGACCGTTTGTGCAGCTCAACGATCAAGTCGGCGCCATCATCCATGACCAGGTGCGGATCAATATCAAGAACTTGTTCAACATGACGTCGATATGTCGGGAGGTCTTCACCATTTATCGCATACACCTGCATTCCCTCCTCAACCAGAGCCGCACAGACATCATCAAAGGTAGAAAGCGGGTTAGAAGCGCAGAGAGCAATTTCAGCTCCACCCGCATGCAGGGTTGAAAGCAGCACAGCCGTCTCGGTCGTGATGTGGAGTGAAACAGCCAGACGCTTGCCTTGAAACGGCTGTTGCGCCGCAAACTCTTCTCGAAGCTGATTCAGCACTGGCATATGACGTGCCGCCCAGCGGATCCGCTTTCGTCCACGTTCTGCCAGAGCAATATCACGAATGTCGTAGTTCACAGAATGCATCCTTTCATTACAGGACTCGATCAAGCGACCGAGTGTCGAAGACGCCGTTGTTTCCGCTCTTCCCAATCCAACCAACTCTTCTCGGAGCGCTGCAGGGTGTCGAGAGATGCGGCACTATCAATCAGCGTCTGCTGCGTAAAGAAGCCACGAAGAGCAAACAAGAGAGCCGTATTCGAGCTTGCAACAGCCTGAGCATTCTCTGTCTCCTCCGCCGTTCCGACAAGCGCTTCGGTATCGTCGCAGAGCAACAGCAGCGTTCCCTGCTTGACCTGCCGGGAAATCACGTGACAGCCACGCGCCTGCTTCAACGACTCGGACAGCTCACGCAGACAATCCGGGGAACCAGCTACCGACACGGTAAAACGCGCTCCCTCGATCATCGCTCGCGCCCGATCCAGAATGGCCTGACGACCGCGTACCACCCAGAATTCAGCCAGATTCTGCCCCTGTGCCAGCGTGGCGATCGAGTCGGTGAGCGCATTCAGCGTATTTTCCATCGTGGAGCGCATTTGTGCAAGAAACAGGCGAGGTTCCAGCGCCCGATAACGCGGCGGATTGCCCGGCTGGACCAACGCCAATCCCTTTTCAACCAGACGCTCAAGCACTTCATAGCTGCGCGAAAGCGGCACCTGGGAGTGCTTCCCAACCTCGTAACCGGTCAATGCATCGTGCTTGAGCAGGGTATAATATGCCTCGGCCTCATACTTGTTCAGGCCAACCTGTTGCAATAGCTCTACTGTCGTCATCTCTCTCTCCAATATAGTAACCACTATAGTAGTTACTAGTATAGACGAAACCGCAGCAGGAATTCAAGGCCCTCTTAAACAGCAGATTCCGCCTGTTGTCTCCGGAAAACGATGCATGATTGCTGAAAAAGGGCAATACATGGTAAAAATAAAAGAGAAGACAGTGAAAGAGCAGATGACGGAGAATACGGCAAATTCAGGGTTAGCAAGAAAAGAGGAATATCCTGCTTGACCGGCCCCGGGCCTCTGTCGGGTTCCGGCTGTTCTTCTATTGCTGTTATATCGGGATTACGCTTTTCTTCTCAGGGTGCCTGCTGCTCATCTGGCTGGTCGAGAAGACACCGCCAGCGGGGTTGATTGTTCCCGGGGTCACGTTCGCGCTGCTGGTCATCTGCTTCTGTACGATTCTTGCGTTGGTCCAGCGGACCGGACAGAGAATCACCTATATGATCGACGACAACGGACTTCATCTCTATAGCGGCAAGCAGCCACTGGAGCCAGGCAAACCAACCCGGCTCAACGGCATCGTCTTTCATCAGACCATTCCATTGAGCCAGATTCAGAGCACATCAAAAGTGGCAACCACCGGTAGCCTGCTTGGTTGGGGCACCAAAGATGCCGGCCTCCGTCATCGCTTTCGAGATTGTGTTCTGTTGACAATCAGGTCAACCGCAACCTACAGGTATCATTTCTATATCAGCCCTTCCAATGCATGTATCAAGATTGTATTTCAAGCCATCGAGAGCAAACTGCGTTAGCGGATGCCCCAGTAAATACACTTGCTCGCCAGCCACTCTATAGGCGTAAACAGGCCAGGGGCGATCTTTTCTCCAGCAATATTAATAACCGGGTCAGCCGCTGTCATGCGCTCCGTTTCTTGATCCATCTTTTATCCTCAGTTGAGAGAACAGGAAGCCCATGCCACTTGTTGCGAGCATGGTTTCCCTCGCAGGCGATGCAAATGATCTCTCTATACAACGATATCCGGTTTCAGTTCGCAAGAAACCTCACGAGGACAGCGTCTGTAAGCCCGGGCTGCTCTGGTTGACAGAATGCAAACCAGAGCAGCGCTTCTCAACGGGGTTCTCGCTACTGGCACTATTTGCCGGGCTGCTTTGCTCGTTGAGCGCTTTGCAGATTCTTCGTGGTTGTATTAGAAGCAAAAACGGCAATATTCTTCATTTGCTCATCGAGATGGGGATAACCTTCAACAATCAAGACATCGTCCTCATCCTTAATCGCGTCCGCGACCTTACGCCACTGTTTCTTACTGATGAACAAAGTATAGCTGGTAGTAGGTTGAGCCGGAACCGGCAACCCTTTTGGCAAAGGCGGAATCTTCGCTGCCTGTAGCGCTGTCATCACAAAGCTTCCCCGTTCAATTACTCGCCCGGGACGTCCTATTACCGTAATCTTCACCGTTCGCACCTGCCCTTTCTCTACCGACGCCAGATCTCGAAGCGCGCCAAACCGTGTCTCCCAGGTTATACCGGGTACTGTAGTTGAGGCATCTTCATTGTCCTTGCGAGATGCACCTTGCCACATAAAAATTTTCCGAAAAATTTCAGGAGGGATCTGTTGCCGGACCAGATGGAAGAAAACCCCTCCCGGTGTCCGTCTGCGCGAGCCATCCGGCAGCATCAAGCCACCATCAGCTTCAACACGCTGCGTCTCATCCAGGGCTCGCAACGCATTCTCAATCCCCCAGAGCCGCACAATCTTTTCGATCTGGACGCGAGGTGTTTTCTCGGTTTCGCCCAGTTTCTCGGCAATCATTGCCGCTACTTCCAGTCTCCGACTCTGCTGAACCGATGACGTTGCTTGTTTGCGCTGTGGATGAGGCGCATTTCCCTTACCTCGTGGTCGTTCCGCTGATTGCATGAGTTCCTCTCTTCCACGCTTGCCAGAATGATCTGCTTCTTAACCAGCTACAAAGATTGTACCGTTTCACAAGTTCCTTGTCAAAGGGCAAGTACTTTTTGTACATTCGACTTTGGCTTTAACTTTTTCGCGTTTTCTTTTTCGATTCGCACAAGCAAACCCATCAGGAGGCAGTCCGCTCTCAGCAGCGACGGAGCGCCTGCCAGCTCGCAGGGAAGATTGAACTTTTTCTACTCAAAGTGTTTTTCGTGCCAGACATCTAGCAAAACACAGATTTTTATGGTATCTTAGAGATAGTGATTCTCTACAATTGAATATAGTAATGTCTTCGGGGCAGGGTGAGGGACATGAAACTCCCAATTCCCGACCGGTGGTACAGCCCACGACCTGCTTGCATAGTCTCTGTGCATAGTAGCTGACCTGGGGAAGTTCCAGGGCCGACGGTGACAGTCCGGATGGAAGAAGGCAACTCACACAGTATGCTCTGCTGTGTTCTCTCTGACATGCAGAAGCCGTACCACGGCGCTCTCTCTGCAAAACGGGTATCATCTCAACGCCCACAAACACCTTTCCTTCCATCCCCTTTGTTGCTCGCTTTCCCTGCTGGCTATCATCCCGATTTCATGTTGATGCAGACCACGTTCGTACGTACATACGGACGATAGGACGCTATGCCTTTCTGCGCTGAAGCGCGTTCTCGTATCGGGGGTCTCCCGGCCCGGGAACACCTGTCTACTGAGAAGTTGGCCCCTTCGCTGGCAATTCGTTCAGGAGGTAGTGCTATTGTACTGTTGCCAGTATATAAGCGATGCGAGATCAGGGCAAAACAGGTAATTATTGAAAAAGTGAAGAATTGCAGCGATACAATATGGAGGAGAGAGAATGAATACACCCTTTATTAGTGTGCGAGATGCAATTGATGTTGTTCGTCAAGGAAACATGATTCTGATCTGTGATGACGAATCACGAGAAAATGAGGCTGACCTGTGTATAGCTGCACAGTTTGTCACTCCTGAAGTAATAACATTTATGATGCGCAATGCCTGCGGCTTAATCTGCGTCGCGCTGACTGGCCAGCGGCTGGACACGCTTCAGCTCCCCGTCTTTGACCAATCAGACCAGCCCCTTCAGGGAACGGCCTTCACGCTCTCAGTTGATGCTCGCCACGGGACAACAACCGGTATTTCAGCCCACGACCGCGCGCGAACGATCCGGGTGCTGGTTGATCCTGCCACCCGACCGGAGGATCTGGCACGCCCCGGACATATCTTCCCCCTTCGGGCCGCCACTCAAGGGACACTGGAACGACGCGGGCATACAGAAGCGTCTGTTGATTTGATGAGCATCGCCGGGCTGGAAGCGGCTGCCGTCATCTGCGAGGTCCTCAACGAGCATGGTGAGCCCGCCCGCGGCGAGGAGCTTCACCGGCTGGCTCAACAGTGGAATATTCCTGTTCTTACCGTTGAGGCAATCGCCAGCTATCGCCGTCAGCAGCTTGTCAGCCCCGTTGCATCGACCAGGCTCCCGACACCTTTCGCGACCTTTCAGGTCACCGATTACCTTGAGCATCGGACCGGTCAGCACACCCTGGCGCTGGTACTCGGCGATCTGCACGCTCCCGATGCAGAACCACCGCTTGTACGCCTGCATTCTTCCTGTCTGACCGGCGACATCTTCGGCTCACAGCGCTGTGACTGTCAGGCTCAGCTTCATGCAGCCATGCAGGCTATCGCTGATGAGGGACGTGGTGTCCTGCTCTACCTGCCCCAGGAGGGCCGCGGGATTGGCTTGATGGCAAAACTACAGGCCTATGCTTTGCAGGATCAGGGCCATGATACCATTACCGCCAATGAGCGGCTCGGTTATCCTGCCGATGCGAGAGACTATACATCTGCACTTGCAATCCTCCATACGCTTGGAGCAAAGCGAGTGCGTCTGCTGACAAACAACCCGCAGAAGCTTCAGGCGCTGGCGCAGGGCGGTATCGAGGTAGAGCGCGTCGCTCTCGAAACCACACCCACACCGCATAACATCACCTATCTCACTACCAAGCAACAGCGTATGGGCCACGCACTGACGATGCTTCATGGATAAGGAGTGATAGATGAAACACATGCTTCCACCCACACCGGATAAAAACGGCTCAGAGCTCTCGATTGGCATTCTCGTTGCTCGCTACAACTGGCCAATCACCGGGGCAACTCTCGCACTGACCTGCGAGGAACTGCAACGGCTCGGGGTCGCGGAGCACGCCATCACCATTCAAAGCGTGCCCGGTAGCTTCGAGCTCCCTCTTCTCGCCCAGACAATGCTACAGAGTAAGCGGTATGACGCGCTGATCTGCATCGGTTGCGTGATGAAGGGCGAGACAAGACATGACGTTATTGTAAGCGACGCAACAGCTCAAGGTCTGATGCGACTTGCACTGGACTACCAGCGACCGGTGATTCTGGGCGTGATGTGCGCGGAAACACAGGCGCAAGCCGAGGCACGCATTGAACGCGGAATCGAATATGCTCGCGCTGCAGTCGAGATGGCGCGGACACAACAGCATCTACTTCACAATAAATAGCGAAATGGAGGAAAGAATGTTTTCAGGAATTGTCGAGGAAATCGGGATCATTCAAGAGATCACAGCAACCAGCCTGACCATTCAGGCACAGAAGGTTCTTGCCGATCTTGAGGAGAAGGATAGCATTGCGGTCGATGGCACCTGCCTTACCGTTATTGCTCGGGGTGCCACCTCCTTTACGGTCGAAACGGTTCCCGAAACGGTACGCCGCACACGGCTCGGCAGCCTTCGTCCCGGAGATCGAGTCAATCTGGAACGCTCTGTGCCTGCCAGTGGCCGCATCGGAGGGCACACCGTGCAAGGCCACATCGAAGCAACCGTGCGCGTTCGCTCAGTGGAAATAGACGGTATCGCTCTGCTGGTTGCTATCGAGTTACCGGAAGCACTGCGCCCTTACGTGGTGCCAAAAGGCTTTATTGCGTTAAACGGCGTCAGCCTGACAGTAATCGGGGTTTTCAGCGATCATTTCACTATTACCCTCATTCCTTATACCCGGGAACATACGAATCTGGGAGAGGTACAGCCGGGCACTCTCTTAAATGTTGAAACCGATATTCTCGGGCGCTATGTTGTCCAGTACCTGGCGCTTCAACAAAAAAGCGAACCCGCTGAAGCCCTCTTCCCTATTTAGCAGAATTTCGGTCCCTTCAGGCTACTTATATTCGTATACCCGAAAATCACTCACTCGCGCGACAATGCGGCTGCACTCAAGCGTGATTTGCTTCTGAGAGAGCTGCTTTGATTGGATACTGGTCGCTCCGCTCATCCGCCTTTCATTGACCAGAAACTCGACCCGGGGACCGCGCACCTCCACCCGATAGGTACGCCACTCGTCTCCGGGCTCGAAATCAAATACCTGCGGCTGCGCGGAGCCCATGTTCTCCTGCGGCTCTATCAGCGTTTCCATCAGAGGATGCACCGCATAGGTATGACTATCTCCGGCCAGCAGCCCCAGAACCTCAGCAGTATATCCGTCCTTCTCTCCATCTTTCGCCGCTGCAAGTCGATAATGCCCGCCATTTGCAGGCACCGAGACAACCTGCAAGCGAAACTCTATCGCGTAATCGGGCGTTTTTGGCGTATAGGGAAGCGTAATCGAGAGATCAGGCAGAACCTGCGTCTCCAGATAATTCTTCACCACCTTCCACCCTTTTGAGGGCTTCCATTCATCCAGCCCCTTCGACCAATCGGCTGTATACGCCAGTTGAGCGGTCGCTACATGTTGGGTTACTGTCGGCGTCGCGCCCGTCTGCGGGGCCGAGCCAGACGAGCAGGAGAGAAAAAACAGGGAGAGAATCAGGATAAGCCCGCAATGCAAGCGGTAGATCTTGTTCAAGCGCACTGCTCCTTTCATACGGCCATGCTTTATACAGGTAGATTGGATGAGTGTAACATGCGCTAAGCGCTTCATTAGCTTCACTATTCTTACAAAGAAATACGTATCTTCAATGGAATATCTTTCATCAGTCATCATCATTACAATTATGCTTCTCTATTCCTCTTTTTGGCTTCATAATGAAAAACATGTAGAGAGAAATCGTACTCTGTTACTGGTCCTTCAGCGAGAACGTTCTAAGAATTGAGAGGAATGCACGTTTTTTCAGCCACAAAAGGAGACAGCAATGCAACGAAAGTACAGGCTCTCATTCTGGCGCAAAGCAGTCAATCAGATTGCCATACGGCTTCTCAAGGCAGGGATTCCGCTTGGCACAACCTATCTGCTTACGGTCCGGGGCCGGAAAAGTGGCTTACTACACACCATTCCTGTCACGCTGGTCGAAGAAGGTGGACGCCGCTGGCTCGTAGCGCCCTATGGAGCTGTCAACTGGGTGAAAAATGCCCGTGCTGCTGGCGAGGTGACAATCTCTCGAGGCAAAGAGGGCACCACCTATCGCGTCAAAGAACTGGAGCCCGCTGAGGCCGCGCCAATCCTGAAACGCTATATTCAGCGCGTTGGCATCGTACGCCCCTTCTTCTCTGCTACCCCAGGTGCTCCCCTCGCCGCTTTTGAGGCCGAAGCAAAGGAACATCCGGTCTTCCTGTTACAGGCCTGATCCTCAATTTTCTCGCCCTCTCAGCCAGGAACACGGCTCTCACAGCTTGAATAGGCTTCAACAGATGAGAGTATATACGATTTTACCATTTTCTATGAATAGGATGGGAAAGAACGCAACAATACCAGAGATAAGATGCACCATTTCTGAAACTCAATCTCAGCCAGATGACTTATAATGAGAAAGGGATTCTCGTCACAGGTGATCAGCATACCTCTCTCCTTTGACCTGACATCAGCAGAGAACATCGCACCACAACACTACAACTGGAAAGTGAGCAACTATGAGTGTATTGTTGCGAAAGAAAGATATCGATGTACTACAGCAAGAAGCTGAGCATGAAAAGGATTTGAAGCGTAGCCTGGGCCCCTGGAGCCTGACCGCTCTTGGTCTGGGCGCGATTATTGGCGTCGGCATATTTGTGCTAACCGGCGTTGCAGCAGCGACACAGGCCGGTCCAGCCGTGATTATCTCTTTCATCATCGCGGGCTGTGCAAGCGCGGCGGCTGCGCTCTGTTATGCTGAATTTGCAAGTTTGATTCCCGTCGCGGGCAGCGCCTACACCTATAGTTATGCAGTGCTTGGTGAATTGCTGGCATGGGTTATCGGCTGGGATCTGTTAATTGAGTACACCCTTGTGGTTTCCTCCGTGGCAATCGGCCTCTCAGGCTATTTCAACAGTTTGCTATCAAGCGTTGGTATTCAGCTTCCAGCCGCCATTTCTGGCGCTCCCGGTACGGGGCCCGGACGTGTTGTTGACCTGTTTGCCATCCTCTTCTGTCTCTTTACCGCATGGCTGCTTACCCGAGGGATTAAAGAGAGCGCGCGCTTCAACACGGTTGCCGTAATCATTAAGCTGACCGTTGTTGTTGTCATCATCGTTATCGGGGCGTTCTTTGTGAAGCCCGAAAACTGGCACCCCTTTGCGCCGTTCGGCTTCTCAGGCATCATGGGAGGCGCGGCACTGGTGTTCTTTGCCGTTTTTGGCTATGATGCGATGAGTACAGCAGCCGAGGAAGCGAAGAATCCACAGCGGGACATCCCCTTTGCCATTCTTGCCTCGCTTGGCATCGCCCTTGTTTTCTACATTCTGATCAGCCTGGTACTGACCGGGATCGTGCCCTATCAAACACTTAACAACTCGGCTCCGGTTGCCAACGCGTTCCAGGCGATTCATATGCCCTTTGTCTCTACCCTGGTCTCAATTGGAGCGCTGGCCGGCATTACAAGCGTGCTCTTTGCCTTTATGCTTGCTGCGGCACGCGTCTGGTTCGCGCTCAGCCGGGATGGGCTCCTGCCCTCCTGGTTCGCCAAAACGCACCCCGTCCATAAAACGCCCTATCGTCCAACCTGGCTGCTCGGTATTATTACAGCGGCGGTTGCGGGCTTTACGCCGATCGCAGTTGTCACTGAGCTGGTCAATATTGGTACATTGAGCGCTTTTATCATTGTCTGCGCCTCAATCATCATCCTCCGGAAGCGGCGCCCTGACCTCAAACGCGGCTTCAAAACACCACTTGTGCCGCTTCTGCCGATTATCGGAATAGGCTTCTCGCTCTGGCTGATCCTGAGCCTGCAACCGATCACCTGGCTTCGTTTCGGCATCTGGCTGGCAATTGGCCTGCTGATCTACTTCCTGTATGGCATTCGATCAAGCAAGCTGGCACGAAAACAGGAAACCGACAGCCCAAAAGCGGCCGAGGGTATTCCTGACACCGTCTAGCTGCTTGCCAGAAAACAGCTCTCTTTGTGAAATCCAGGTCGCGATTGTTCTCTGCTGTTCGTTCATTCCGGTAGGAACTGAGGCTCTTCGGGCACTCCTGAAGGGCCTTTTTCTTTCCATTCAACTTTATAGCAGGAAAAAACGTATATTTCTTATAATTCTACATTTCTATAGTCCTATATCGCACCCGCTTCAATCAGTATTCTGCTTCTACTGGAGAAAAAACATGCGCCAAGTACAACAACAGAGCGAGCAGCCCGAACAGCGACAGACAAAAGGCTTCGATGCATTCCAGGTATGGTACGCGTACAGACACATCAATTATGCAGTGCTGTATTTCTTCTTCCTTACACTCTTGCTTACCATGATCAACAACACTATTCTTTCATACTTCGTCTTCTTTGCCTGGCTGTTGCTTCTCTTCTTGATTCCACTGGGAATTGTCATCTATCTCCATATTCGCTCGTTTCAGGTTCAAAAGCGGATCGATTTTTTACGCTCTTCAGCCCCTCACACACAACGCATCCTGGAGCCGCAACCTCTCCCCGATGCGCATGTGCTTCACCCACCACTGATAGTACGCATGCGCTTTCACTGGTTTGCATGGCTCTCCGGACTCCTCGTCTGGCTTGGCCTGGTGTTCATACCTCTGATAACCCAGTTCGGGCCAACCATCGCTGGCTTTTTTCTCAACTTACCACTTGGGCTTGGTCTGCTGGTCCTCTTACTCGCACTCTACGTTCTGGACCCCTTCCGCGGTCCCTTGCTCTATCCCTCATTCACGATTACTGAGAGCGGCATCACGGCACACTACCTCTGGCATAGGGCCGTGACCATCAGATGGGATGAGGTGCGCTATTTCGCCCTGACCGGTTACAAAACAAATGCCGCAACCGAAACCTATGAACTCAGCGACGGAACCCATACGATTCGCTGGCGCAACCCATTCAGCCATAACCTCTCTTTCTATAAACCGACCATGTCGCGTGAGGAGTATGAGCGGTTCTTTCGGGATCTTCCGGCCTTCATTCGGGCCAAAACGGGCCGCCCACTCCTTGACCTGCGCTTTCAGAAATTCTTTCTCTGGTAGCGACTACTCTTTTTCTAGTTTTACATCCTTTACACTTTTCTCAGCTTTTTCTATAATAGGAGTAGCCTTTTCTACAGCATAAACAGAACATACCTGTGACCATACGTCATTCACCCTGCGCTTCTACTCAACTGCCAGAGCAAGCGAAAAGGCAAGCCGAAAAGTACAAGGATGTCAGGAGATTCTAGAAATGATACGCCAGCACACCGCTCAGGACGGCTCTCCCCTCAGCGGCTTCGATCCCAGCAAGAAAAGCGCCCGGCTTTCCAGCTATTTCCTGCTTCAGCTCGCGCTGCTCTTTGCACTCGCCTTTCTCGTAATGACACTGGATATGTATCGGTCCAGCGGGCCCCTTGCTTTTATTACGTTCAGTATTCTTTTACTTGCGCTCGTGCTTATCATCATTTATTTTAATAGCTATAACAGGAAAAGACTACAGAAGCTCCAGCAGGCACGCGCGTCAGCACTCCACTCACAGCGCTATCTGGGGCGGCTACGGCCTCTCGCCGAGCAGGAACGGCCGGCTCTCCCCTGGACCCTGCCACAGCCGCCAGACAGCATACTCTTTATCGTTGTTCCTCTCCTTGCAGTCGCCAACACCTTCCTGTTATATCTTGTTACGCTTCCGCTCCCGGTATACACATTTGTCGCTGTTATGCCACAGATACAGGCGACGTTACCGTATGCCCGCACCGCGCTGCTGCTCCTCACACCGCTGCTTTTCATCGCGAATATTCCACTTTTTCGCAGTATCAAAGCGTACCGCTATCCCGCACTGGACGTCACCAGCGATGGGATCGTTGCACAGTATCCCGGCCAGCGCATAATCACCATACCGTGGCATGAGATCCACTATGCCGCGCTTATCATTGACCCGCACTACCCCGGCTTCACCTTTCTTGAAATCAGCGATGGAAGCAACGCAATCGATCTATGGAGCCCTATGAGCCCATTCTTCCTTCTCTCAACAAACCGCATTCAGAGCTATCTCAAGCAGGTGACATACCTCTTTCTCCTGATAGAAGAAAAGAGTGGCAAGCGGCTGCTGGAATTGGAGCTTCCTTCCAAAAAGCAACCAAACAAGGACTACAAGAGTCCGCTAAAATATGGTATGCTACTAGAAGAGCGTCATGACGACGCCAGATAACGTCACAGGTAACTGGTTTGCTAGGGGAGCGAGAAGCTGAGAGGCGGGATCAAGCCCACCAACCCTTTGAACCTGATCTCGGTAAGTCACACGGGCTTTTCGGTCGCGTGTGGAAGACGAGCGTAGGGAATGCAACCATACGACGAAGGCCATGTCTGCTGGCTCGACGATGGGAGCGTTCATGGTCTTTTCTTTTTGCCTGAACGCACCACTCGATCAACAGCATTGCTTCGTCTACTCCTCCTTGCAGCCGGTAACCGCCATTGCGCTATGCTCACAGGCATAGAAGCGACAAATGGAGGGTACACATGCCGGAACATTCTTTTCAAGCACAGCAACCTTTTCCCGGTAGTCGCAAAGTCTATGTGCAGGGACCACGACCAGACATTCGAGTCCCGATGCGCGAAATTCCCCTTACTCCTACACCGAACCGCACTGGCGGCGTGAGCGAAAATGCACCGCTGCGCGTCTACGACACGAGTGGCCCCTATACTGACCCCAACGCCCACATCGACATTTATAAGGGGCTCCCGCCACATCGCCGCGCCTGGATTCTTGAGCGAGGCGACGTCGAGGAGTACGAGGGGCGGGCCGTTCTCCCGGTCGATAACGGCTACAAGCCCGGTGACAGCCGCGCTCACGATGCGGTGTTTCAGGGCACGCGCAAGCCGCTCCGCGCGAAACCCGGACGCACCGTTACCCAGATGCACTATGCCCGCCAGGGAATCATCACACCCGAAATGCAGTACATCGCCGTGCGCGAGCAGCTCGACCCGGAATTCATACGCTCCGAGGTAGCCCGTGGACGCGCCATCATCCCGGCCAATATTAACCATCCCGAAAGCGAGCCCATGATTATCGGACGCCATTTCCTGACCAAGATCAACGCCAATATCGGCAATTCGGCGGTCACCTCCTCTATTCAGGAAGAGGTGGAGAAGATGGTCTGGGCGACACGGTGGGGCGCTGATACGGTGATGGATCTCTCGACCGGCAAAAACATCCATACAACGCGAGAATGGATCATCCGCAATTCACCGGTTCCCATCGGCACGGTGCCTATCTATCAGGCGCTCGAAAAGGTCGGCGGCAAGCCTGAAGAGCTTACCTGGGAGATCTATCGTGACACCTTGATCGAGCAGGCAGAACAGGGCGTCGACTACTTTACCATTCATGCGGGCGTCCGGTTGGCCTATGTACCACTTACCGCTCGTCGTGTGACCGGGATCGTCTCGCGTGGTGGCTCGATTCTGGCAGCGTGGTGCCTGGCACACCATCAGGAGAACTTCCTGTACACGCACTTTGAAGAGATCTGTGAGATCATGAAAGCGTATGATATCGCCTTCTCGCTTGGTGATGGATTGCGTCCCGGCTCGATTGCCGATGCAAACGACGAGGCCCAATTTGCCGAACTGGAAACGCTTGGCGAGCTGACCCGCATTGCGTGGAAACATGACGTGCAGGTCATGATCGAGGGCCCCGGCCACATTCCCATGCACCTGATTCGGGAGAACGTCGAGAAGCAGATGGAGCTCTGTCAGGAGGCACCATTCTATACACTCGGCCCGCTGACAACCGATATCGCGCCGGGCTATGACCATATCACCTCGGCCATTGGAGCGGCTATGATTGGCTGGTTCGGGACGGCAATGCTCTGTTATGTCACGCCCAAAGAGCACCTCGGGCTGCCAAACAAGCAGGATGTCAAAGCGGGCGTCATCGCCTACAAGATCGCTGCGCATGCCGCCGACCTGGCAAAGGGCCATCCAGGCGCTCAGCAGTGGGATGACGCCATGTCAAAGGCACGTTTTGAGTTCCGCTGGCGTGACCAGTTCAACCTGTCGCTTGACCCTGAAACGGCGCTTGCCTATCATGATGAAACGCTTCCGGCAGAACCGGCAAAAACCGCGCACTTCTGCTCGATGTGTGGACCACGTTTTTGCAGCATGCGCATTACCCAGGATATCCGCGAATATGCGCAGAGCAAGGGGCTACAGCCCTCACAGATCATCACTGTGGGCATGGCTGAGAAGGCACGAGAGTTCCGGGAAAAGGGAAGCAAGCTGTATCAGGAGCAATAGCAGAAAAGAAGGGAAGCTTCTCGCCTTGAGGAGCTCCCCTTCGCTGTGCTGCGGCAGGCTAGCAGCCGGGACCACCATAGCGGAAAGCGTTCGGCTGCTGAATCCAGCCATAGTCAAAACAGGAGGTCTCGCCCGCACTGACATTGACATTGGCGGTAACGGCTGTATTTGCCGTGGTATAGACATACATCGATTGAATCCGCGCTGAGCCATTCTGAGAACCGAAGATCCCATTCCCCATCTGAGTGTGTGAGCCGCCGCCAGAAGCGACCTCACCGAACCACTGAAGCTGTGTTGTCTTGCTGAAATCCTCACCCTTGCTGGTCCAGATAGAGTCAGGGAAATAGCCAATCCAATCATTATCGTAGTTCAGCCACCAGTTCCCCTGATAGTGGTAGATCGCATAATGATGCAGCGAACCATCGCTCGCAAGCTGCATGCCGGGATAATGGGCATTGGACACCTGCACAAAGCCGCAGCCATTGTAGCAGTTCCCCTGATCGTTGACCCACGAGAAAACAAACAGATGCGGCTTGTCGTCTCCATTGTTCACGGCCCGATCAACCGTCCAACCGATCTCAACGATCTGGCGACCATGTGGCCCATAGTTCAGTGCTGCGATCTCGGCCAGGGTGTGGTAATCCTGCGAGCTCAAATAGGGCTGATGCTGCGTAAAGTCCGCCGGGGTGCCAAGCGACTCGACATTCTGAATGCCGGTCACATAATGATAGCCCGCGCTGATAGTAGCCTGCTGAGGCATCGGGGGCGCATGCTTACCGGACTTCTTCGCGACCGGTTGCGGGACCTGTCCTGCCGGGCAGATTGGCTTTGCGGCTGGCTTCCTTGCGCTTGTCTGCTTGATATCTGTCTGTACCCGAGGAAGCGCTACCTGAGGTGCTTTGACACAGGTATACTCTTTCTTCACGCCTGTCTGCTCGCTTCGAGCAAAAGCAGTACCGGAGCACATGAACAGCAGACAGCAGGTCAGAACCAGGACCAGAAACACACGAGAACCTGGTTTCTGTCGCATCGTAGAAGGACTCCTTTCCAACGGTGCATGTAATATCCTTTCCGTCATTCTCTTCCCCGTAACAGCACAACATGCGTCTATTTTTCGGGAAGAGAACGGAGCAAGATCAGGTGTCGTCACAAGCGCTGCGTTTCGCAGAGCGCCAGCACACGCGCTTTCCATGCGTGGAGAAGGTTGCCTGCCCTCAAGCAAGCGAGCGCGTTAGAAGGCGCCTGTTCCGTTCGGCGTTCCCAGACCAGTCGGACCATCATAGCCAGTACCGGCTGTACAGAGATACTTCACCGAACAGGAGCCATTGCTTCCACTGACAATGTCAAAGAGGCTGCCAGTATGGCTGTAGGGATAGGAGCCATAGGTGATACTGGACGTGTTGCCAGCCAGCGCGTACACCGCCGCGATAATCGGAGCTGAAGCACTGGTCCCACCATAGACCGCCCAACCATTGCCACCATACGTGTTATACACCGAAACGCCGGTGTAGGGATCAGCAACCGCAGAAACATCAGCGATCGCGCGTTTATTGCAGCCTGTGTCCTGCTGCCAGCTCGGCTTAGGAACATACTTGCTACAACCGCTTCCGGCGCCGTTCCATGCTGTTTCCGTCCAGCCACGGGAGTTACTGGCACGCTTCAACGAGGTGCCACCGACTGCCGTCACATACTGTGAGGTAGCCGGAAATGCCGTACCATAGCCGCTGTCACCCGTGCTGACCGTGATCGCCACGCCGGGATGCTTGAAGTACGTCACCTCGTCGGTTGTCTCCTGCCGATACTCAGAGCCACCATAGCTGTTGCTGACCGCTACCGCACCCAGGCGAACAGCCGTATTCACTGATGCGCCAAGATCTTCCATATAGGCAGAGTCGGCTTCCACCAGCAGGATATGACAATTCGGACAAATAGCACTGACCATATCCAGGTCAAGGGCGATCTCACCGGCCCACCCCGAATCGGGCTGGGGGTAGTTGGTGCCGCCGTTCTGATCGACCTTCTTGAAACAGCCGTTTGCCGTCGTGCAAGGCGGCAAGCCAAACTGTTGCCGATAGACCGCTAAGTCCTGCTCGGCGTTAGGGTCGTCATAGGCATCAACAATAGCAACCGTCTTACCAGCACCCGCTGTCGACGATGGCAGTTTGTAGGCCGACTGCAAATCAGCCGGATTCAAGCCCTGTGGACCGGCAGCGAGCGTCTGAATGTCGCCCCCCTCCAGGCGCAACGCCATACAGTGAGCATAGCGAGGCGCAACCTCTCCACAGACTTTTGTTACATGCTTGCGGGAATTTGTCGTTTGAGCGCTTGCCCCTTGGGTCAGTACCAGGCTACAGAGCAAGACACCCAGAATGGAGAACACAAAGGTAGAGGATCGTAGGATTCGTTTCACAGCATGTCCTTTCTTTCCTGCATCCTTGCTGGCAGGAACAACCTGTGATAACAGTAGAAAATGCGAGATGCGCTCTGCAATCCGCTGAGGGCAGGCAACAAAGGCAGACGCAAAGCCGATCGCATGTACCTCATTGCAGTTCCCAGGTACATGCTCGGTTCCTCGCCATTTCCTTGAGAAGAAGCATACACGACTTCCCTTATTCCTCAATTACTTGATACTTTCTCTCATGTTTCTCTCAGGGAGATTATTTTTCAAACTCCTCTCATTGCACTTGTACTGCGCCCTCCGCTTCCAGAAATAACGACTTCTTTTACAAATGAATAGGCAAAACCGCGACGTCCGCTTACATAAGATCATGCAGAGGACAGCGCTTTTCTTATGTAAGAGCAGGGAGCGAATACGCTGCATAGAGAGGAAGATTTCTTTGCTGGCTTCTCCTCCCCTTTCCTTACACTTTTCCAGCTCTTTTGCATCTAAAAGAGAAACCCGACCGCTTCTCTATCGAAACAGCCGGGTAAATACTATCAAGGAATGCCTGGCTATACGCGCGCCTGCCAGATATGCACCGTTCCATCATTGCTCGCAGAGGCAATCCGCGCCCCGTCCGGAGACCAGATAACTTGCAAGTATTGCATAACGTTGGTGCAAAAGTTCCATAACACATACTCCTTCTCTACACCTATATCTCTAGATATACGTTCTGCACAGAGATATGTTCTCTTCAATTGAGGAGGGAATACAGAAGGGTTGAGGTTTTTTGAAAAATGGCCGATTTTGTCGAGGTTTTCTCTTGACAACCGCCTCGATTTCCTGTAATATAAGCCCAGTCGAAAGGACAATATGCCGAAGTGGTGAAACTGGTAGACACGCAACGTTCAGGGCGTTGTACTCGCAAGGGTGTGTGGGTTCGAATCCCACCTTCGGCACCAACAAAAAGAGCGCCGGTGGTTTTTCACCGACGCTCTTTTTCTTTTCTGTCTGCTTTTATGCACACTGCATCTGGTCTTCGCCCTCTTCCTCATCAGCCACACCAGACCATTCCTTCCGGGCCAGCTCAGCAACCCAGCGGAAGCGTCCTTCGAGTCGCTCATTCTTCAGCAACGTCAATGCCAGATAGAGCCAGCAAATGGCGTTAGGCACCGTCAGGTAGTCTTTTCCAGCCAGCTCGACCGCTGCCATGCTCATGCGCTCGTACAGGCTCGTATCGGTCAGCAGATCATAGATGTGCTGCGCGACCTGAACCGTGTTGCCAACCTCGACGAGATGACCGTTGACACCGTTGACAATTTGCAGAGGGATACCACCAACGTGGTACGCCACAACCGGCTTGCCCTTCATCAGTGCCTCGGTCACTTTCACCTCGAATCCCTCTTTTGTAGAGAGTTGCAGCACAACGCTACTCTTGCGCAGCAGGGTATTGAGCAACTGGTCACGATGTGGCAGGCGTGCAACCTTGACATCGGATGCGAGCGCTGCGTACAGATCTGAGCGCAGCAGCTCCTGCACATGGTTGAAGATGGGCACACCATCGGGATCGTCTACCGAGCCATTCCCGGCGATCACGAGCTGAGGAACCGGCTGCTGCCGCTCCTGGAGCATGATGCACAGTCGGCGATACGCTTCCAGCACATCAGGAATGCCCTTTGAAGGATCGAAACGCGCAATCTGCACGATGTACGGGCGCGTCAGATCGAGCGGCGTCTGTCCCTCGCGTTCCAGAATCTCATTGAAGAAATGCAGATAGTGCTCCATCTGCTCTTCACTCAGCTCTTTGTTCAGCCCATCCAGTGGATCGGTGGTTGCAGGCATGTAGAGCACTTTATCATCAGGGACGTTTTTCGGGACAAACATGCTCATTGGATGACTGACAAAGTAATCAGCATCCTTGATGGTCTGCCAGAGAAATTCCCAGGTGATGTTCTGTGGCGTTCCCGGCTGAGACGCCAGACTGCTGACGATCTGAATATGCGAACGATAGATGATATGCGCGTGCGGGTTTGCCTGCTTGATATACGGGATCAGTCCAGCAGGCTGCGGATCATCGATCACCAGCACATCGGCCTGCTTGAAGACATCATGCAGCAGATGAGCATTTTCAGCCGACCAGGCATTGAATACCGCTTTATCTTCATCGGTCAACACCACATCGGGCGCTGCGACTGCCTGCAAGACGTTATGGAACTTGCGCTTTGTGATATCGAAGACCTCAGCATTCGGTACCAGAACGTACCAATGGGCGTCAACATTCATCAGACGCAACAACCGGATCAGGGCATGCCGCATCAGAGCAACGCCACCACCACGCGGTGTCGCGTTCACAAAGACCAGCCGCTTCCCCTGAAACGCCTGAACCAGACGCGAAAGCAGCGCGAAATCCTGCAGAACGGTTACGGCTCGATAGTCATCAAGCGTCACCAGATCCGCAACCCCAACTTCTTGCGAGAGGCTGAGAGGAATCTGAACCACGTTCTGGGCATCGAAATTGGCGGCCACTTCTCGCACCAGCTTTTCTAATGGCTCCTCGCGCGGTGCAGCTATAATAAAGGGAACAATATCTTCTTTCAGCCAGAGTCGCGAGAACAGGTGAGCAAGGGTATCATCTTTGCGTATGGCCGCTGCAATAATTTGCTGATGCCGTTGCGCAACAAGCTCGCTCAGCCATGCGGACAGCTCTTCTCCCACATTCCCCGAAAGCTGGCGGGTTTCAGTCAGAACGCTATCGCCCACAAGCTCAACAAGCGTGACACCATTGTCAGAGCTCTCCAGACCAATAAATGCAGTTAGAGGTGTCTTTACAGAAGGAGTAGAGTGCTCCGGCTGTTGTACCCGCACTACCGGAGCCCCGGCTACAGGCATCTCTTCAACGACTTCACTGGCGTTGGTAAGTTGCGTCATTTCGGTAAATCCTCTCAAAATTCTAGTAGTAGTAAGATGATTCCAGATACATGGATGAACCTTGTACGATTCAACATCGACACATTTTCCAGTTTGCTCAGGGAATTTCAATAGATTTTTAATCTGGATTAAGCTTTCGCTGAAAACTGAAAATGGGCCGAAGAATGATGAAATGGAAGGGTTCAGTATAAGGCGAGAGGAAAGTGTACCATGAACGGGTGTACATGGGCGCTTCCCGAAAAAACGTCCGTCCTTTCTCTTGCTCTTCTCTCTACTTATGAGAACACTTTGATGTGTCTCTTTATTTCATCTATTAGTATTATGATACAAAAAGCAGACAACCACAAGAGAAAGATATTTGCTTTTCCATAAAAAAAGTGGCTACCAGCGTGCTGATACGCACAAATACTGATAGCCACTTTTAGCTATAGAGAATTGAGAAAGGTTATTCGGCTGGAGAATATCCACCTTCTTCGTCTGTCTCGCGCTCTTCCAGCCGCTCTATCCCTTTCCGCGCTCGAGGTTTCGGTGGATACTGTGTGCTCCCTGCCACATGCTCCGAACCACTGCTTGTATATTGGTCGGTGCCAAGATCGTTCCCCGGAGGATGGGCGTAATCGCCGGTCCCGATCAGGTCCTTATCCTGCTTTATCCGGTCGCGATCCTGGCCCGTATTCTGTTTCTGACGGGGCTTCTCACGTTCAGCCATAGTACACTGCTCCTTCTTGCTTCTAGCCTTCTTTCCTTGCTCTCTGAGAGCACGATTCGGAGCCTCAGAAGGTAACAGCTTCTGCTTGCTGACCGCGTCCGGACGGCATGACGCGCATTCCCAGAGTGGCAGCCCGGTCTTTTCCACCACATAGCCGGGCAACTGTGCAAAGAGCGCTTCCGCCTTCAGGGGATCAAATTTGACGCTCGAACTCATCTGTAGCATCACGTATCTACCAATAGCGCACTGTTTGCAGCGGGCGACCGGTGATCTCCCGCCGATATATCACGCTTTCCAGCAAGGGCAGCCCGGTCTTTTCCACCACATAGCCGGGCAACTGTGCAAAGAGCTTCTCGACATGTAAGGCAGGCTCATACCCGCTATCAAACCAGATCTGCCGCCCGGGATCGCGCCAGCGCAGAAACTGAACGCCATCTGAGATCTCATAGATCGCATGCCGTTCTTTCGCCCTGTAACATACAAAATACTTCACTGTATCCCATTGCATGGCTACCTGCTTGCCCCCATACAGAGCGAGTATTCCATCCTCATCAACAAACAGGGAGGGCCAGCGGTAGGGCATGCTCTGAGAGGTGTAGAGAAACAGGATCCAGCACAGGAAGGCGAGCAAAAGCGGTACGACAGCAAACATTCTGAGGGTAACAAGCTCTTCAGGATGCGTTGAGCCCTGAGCCTGGAAGAAAGCACAGAGACATCCCACCCAGGAAAGGACTGCAAACACACAGGCTGCTCTGCTCAGGGTTCTGGCTGACGAGTACTTTTTCTCTACGTTGATCTGTAGCTCAAAGCGTTTCAGCTTCACCTCTTCCTGTATCTCTATCTGCTTGTAATCGCTTGTTTTACCATGTAATAGATTCTTACGCGTCTCCATCGTTTGAAAAGTCGCGCTATCAAAAAGAATCGCCAGCACCCATCCTCCTCCTATCAATACGAGCAGCAAGCACAGTATAATCACAAAGGGGTCAAAAATAGATTCCTGCTATTATATAGTATGATTCGATTGTAAGTGCAACAAAGGCGACATTCAGCATAGCTCTGGTGAGAGTCGCTTTGCGATCCTTCGCTAAAGGATCGAAACCGATCCTCGAACTCATCTGTATCATCGCGTATCTACCATTTCCAGAACCCTATGAGACTAACTGCGCGAAGATTCGGTCGCGCTTCCGAGCATCGATCAAAGGAAGTCCTGTTCGGGCCACGAAGATTGACGGAAGCTCACTGAGTCCCTCTTGCCCCTGATAGTCAAAGGAGGCCGCCAGCCCGCTTACCAAGCATACTCGATAGGAGTGCGGTCTGTCCAGAAGGCAAGAGAAAGAGGGAAAAGGCATAATTGTCTTTTCAGGGATATTCAGGCTCTTCCTTCTTCGGGCGCACCACAGGCCAACAGTCCAGCGACTCCATAGCCGCTTCAAGATCCGGAGAGCCCACACGCAAAACCGAGCCCCGTACGCCCGAAACGCCGGGACAGCATTCCCGTCCTGCAATCGAGTTCTCCAGAGCACTGGACCCACAACGTTGCCCACGACGATGATCACCCCATTTTCTTCACCCTTCCCTGGGAAATTTGGTTCTCGCGGCGGAACCTCTGGTTGTGATCCTGCGTGCGCCCGGCCCGGGATATGGGTGCATAAAGCCGCCTGTAGTACCAGGTAACGCCCTGGTAGAGCGAGGAGCAGATGATAGATTTTATACCCTCCCGGAAGGCCTATCCCTACTTGTAGAAACGTGATGACACATCTATAATTGTGCTAAAGTAAAAGTAATTCATACTTTTCTATGAGCTCACCGGGAAAGACCGAGATACATCATTGTTGATCTTTGAATAGCACTGGGAGATTACCATTCATGTGTCAAGATTGCCAGCGTAACAGGACTGGCCCTCACACCGCTCCAATGCGCGTGCGCCCGACAACCGAACCAATGCCCAGGACGCCGGTTCCACGGCGAGCTTCGGCGAGACAGCAACCACCTCGCATCAGCCCGACGCGTCGCTATCTGATTACCGATACCGCACCGTTGCCGCGCCCTCGCGAAAAGACCAGCCGCCGTCATCTGTTGAAAGCCAGTATTATCGCGATCGGCATGGGTGCTGCAACAGCACTAGGAGCGCTTGAGGTCCGAAGTCTGATCACCCATGAACCGGTGATCACGATCTTTCCCGGCACCTCGCTCTTCCCGGATGCACATACCCTGCCAAACGACACGCCAGCCATTCATAATACGAGCGCCTGGAAAGCGCGACCGCCATCCGGGCCGCTCCCGATCTTACCACAGAAAAGCACCAAGATTCTGATTCATCAGACACAGACATCCAATACCGGAGATACCTCGCTCGGGCACGCCTACTCGCTCGCTCGCACAATCCAGAATTTCCATATGGATGCGAACGGTTGGCCCGATACCGGACAGCATTTCACCGTCACTCGAGGCGGTTACATTCTGGAAGGGCGGCATAACAGTGTTCAGGCGCTGATGTCGGGTTCCTATCATGTCGTCGGCGCACACTGCCCCGAGTTGAATAGCGAGGCGATCGGCATCGAGAACGAAGGAACCTACTTTAGCGATCTGCCGCCAGAAGCGCACTGGAACGCTCTGATCTCCTTCTGCATCTTCATCTGTAAACAATACGGGTTTGGCGCAGAAGGCATCTTCGGGCACTGGGATTTCAGCAACACGGACTGCCCCGGCACGCGTTTCTACTCGCAGCTTCCACGCCTGCGCAAAGAGGTTGCTCAGCGCCTCGGACAAAGCATGCCCCCGCTCACGTGGCCCGATCACCGCCCGGGAACCAGCGGCGAAACGGTTCGCACCCTGCGCACCCTGCTCAATCTGCACTATCGCAATCTCGGCGTTTCCGACGACTTTAATGACGAGACCGAGGATGCGCTGAAGCGCTTTCAGACGGAACACCGGCTTCCGGCGAATGCCTACACAACCGCAAAAACATGGGAGGCGCTTGTCATGCCGCTCAATAAGAAAAGTACCGGTGATGTTGTTCGTGCCGTGCAGAGTCATCTGCGGATGAAGGGCTTCGGCGCTGACGTCAACGGGCGCTTCGATGGCAAGACGATCAGCGCCTTGCAGAAGCTCCAGCAGCTCCACGGGCTGCCCGCCACCGAGGAAGTCGACCTCAAAACATGGTGCGCATTGCTCGGCGGCGTCATCGGCTAGCGCAAAGCACCAGAAAAGGGGAGACCTTCTTGCTCCCCTTTTTCTTTGTTGTGCAGCTTATTGTATCCGAATCGCGCCCAGTGTATATGAGCCATCAGCAAGCGGGCCCGGCTTGATGCTGAGTTGCAGCGGGCGGTAAAAGCCCTGAGTGTCACGTACCTGAAGCGTCAGCGTGTAAGTGCCACGCGCCAGCGTCTCAGGCAGCACGAAACTCTCATCGTCGCTCGTCGTGCTCTGTGGCCCGATGCTCATCAGAGACAGATTTGACTCATCCGACCAGACCACACGCCCATCTGCATTCCGCAACTGATAGACGACGCTCCACGGATGGTAGACAGGAGCAACGCCATCGTTGGCCCATTGCACGCTGATCACCATCCTGCCACCCGGCGCAACCGTCGTTGACAATGTTACATCGTTCAGCACAAAACGATATCCCGACCGGCGGAAAATCTCCAGAAGCGCTTGCTGCTGCGCGTGAGTATAGCTGGAGAAGTCGCGCAGGTTGCCGCCTCCGTCGCCCACAACCGAGGCGCGGAACGTCTGGATATCGGTCAAAGCCTGTTGAAAATCGGGGTCCTTCCCAAAGTCAAAGTAGATCGGCGCTTTCGGCCATATCGCCTCTACCGCCTGGACGTTTGCTCGTGCTCCATCAAGATCGCGTGTGCCAAGCCCGTTCACACGCAGACCCACCGGAAGCGCCCGTTGTAAGCCAAGCGCATACTTCAGCGCGTCCAACTGATAGGGGAACATCAAGAAGCGCTTCCCCGGGAACGCGTTCACCTGAAGATCGATAAGCTTCTTCATCTCCTCAAGCGAGAGCGTATCTGCTTGCTTATCGTCGGAACAACTTGCACGCCACTCGCCCATGCACCCATACAGGCCAATATCGATCCAACCGAGGCTCTTCTGATCCCCGAATTTTGCCCCGAGCTGCTGGAAAAGCTGCTCCGCACGGGGCAGGAATTGCGGATCTTTGTAGCCCTTCAGATCATCCGGCAGGCATTTCTGACCCGGAACCTCGGCCATGACGCGCAGATTGAGCATATACTGACGGCTTTGTGCCTGCTTCAGTTGGTGCTCTAACTGCCCGAAGGTATACTGATGCGCGGTCGGTTCCAGATCGCGCCAGCAGAGCCGAAGAAAGGTATCCGTGGTCGGCCAGCCATCGGGTCGCTGCTCATCGCCATAGAACTGAGCGCCCCGCTGTGGATTGCTCAACTCGCGCCCGCTGGTATCAGGGGTCGGAGTCGGGACAGTTTGGGTAGGCTCTGGCGTTGCCGTCTTGCCCGGCGTCGGAGTTTTGCCCGCTGGCGGGGTATGCTCTGCCGTCGGTTGGGACGAAGGGGGTTGTGACGACTGTGTGGGCGTCTCCTCGGCTGGTGTTTCTGTGTTCACCGGAATTTCTGTGTCATCATATGGGCCGGTATAACCGGGAGGAGCGCCACCAGAGCCGGTCGAATCCGAGTCATCATCCTGAATATCGGACTCGTCGGGCGTCGCGGTCGGCGTGACCGTTTCGGTTGGCGTCACGGTTTCGGTCGCCCCAAAAGTAACAGAGGGAGAAGACCAGTCATTGACGCTTGCGATGCTGGTCGTTGTTGGTTTAGCCTGTGTTTTGATTGGCTTGCCCGTGCTGCCGTATGCATCGATCACCACGCCCCCCGAGAGGAACATGAGCAGCACCACGGCCAGCATCACCATAAATACACGCCTGTTCAGCCAGGTGACGGTTGTCAGGGCTTTGTGTCTCCGCGCCACAACGGTTGCTTTGGGCATCGTTGTCACAACCAGCGGGACCGCGGAGAGGATGCGATGGTTCAGTGAATGAAGCGGCAAGCCAACTCGGTTGTTCAGGCTCTTCCTACTTGCCTTTGGCGGTTCAGGACCCCTTTTCAGTCTCTCCTGAGCCACAAAAAAACCTCGCCTCTTTCTCTCAACTGGAAAGCATTTTCAACAAAGAATATCCCCATCCATCTACGGCGCTTTCCTACAGTATTGTATCCTACTGCATGCTATTTCGCAAGGTCCACAGTTCGCTGTGGTACCGATGGACCCGCTGCAACCATTTGAACTGCTCGGGCGTTTTGGTCTATAGAGAGCATGTAGAAGGAGGAACACCCGATCATGCAGCAGGCTGATAACCAACCCTTACAGCCCGAATATGCGCAACAATTACTTCGACGTCAGAACGTGCTGCAAGCCGAAGCAAAGGCCGTCATCCAGGAACTGCATCTGCACTCCCTGCTGCGTTCGGTCGGAACCGTACGACAGGTGGGCAGCTCCTCGCTTGGCCTGCTCGTCTGGCGTGATATTGATTTCGGCGTGTCCAGTCCCGGACTGAGCAGCGCACGTGCCTACGAGCTGATGAAGCCGCTTTATCTCAATCCTCGCATGAAAGAGATTCGCTACTTTAATGAAGGGCCACTGGTCCCCGCGCACAAGAAACCCGGGAACCGCTATTATTACGCGCTGGTCTACCAGTTCGGGCAGGAGAAGCAGGAATGGAAAATTGACATCTCCTTCTGGCTCGATGAGGAACCACGTGCTGAGCCGCTTCAGGACAGGATGGAACGCGAACTCACTCCCGAGCTACGCGGCGTGATCCTCTGGCTGAAAGAGATATGGCACAGCCTGCCAACCTACCGCGCGCAGGTCTATAGCGTCGATATCTACGAAGCGGTGTTGGATCATGGCGTACGCACTCCCGCCGAGTTTGATGCATATCTCGCAAAGCGGGAGAAGCCAACGCGTGCCGCTTCTGCTGGCATGATCCAGAGCGAGCGCCGCTATGCCTGACCGCCTCTGGACAAAGCGCTCTTTCTCCATTATGATTGCAGGAGGACATGAGGAGCGAAAGGATGAAAGAGATGCAATTACCGCTTCCAACCTCCCTGCTTCTGGAGCGCTTTGACGCTCCTGGAGTGCGCTCGATCATCATCACAGGAAGCTATGCGCGCGGCAAGGCCAACCCGTACAGCGACCTTGATCTTGTGCGCCTGACCGACGGAAGCGAGGTCCCGGGCGAAGGGAGCTATCTGCTTGACGGCGTATTTGTCGTTGTCAGCAACAAGAGCCCGGACGCACTTGAGGCCTGCTTTACCGACCCGCGTCGGGCTGTGGCGGCAATCGGCGCGTTGCAGACCGCGATTCCACTGCTTGACCGCGATGCCTATTTCACCCGGCTTCAGCAGCGAGCCCGGGCCTTCACCTGGACCGATGAGCTGCAACAGCAAGCAAACCGCTTCGCCAGTGAAGAGCTCGTCGGGCTGATTGAAGAGGTGCGTAAGGGCCTGGCAGGCCTGCGGAGCAAGGATATCGGGCGCATGCTCAACGCACAATTTGGCCTCACCTGGTCCCTTTCTCGTGTGATGATGGTCCAGCAAGGGATGGTGTTTGCATCCAGCGATAATGCTGTATATGAGGGGGTTGCAACCAGAATCGGCTTGCAGTCACGATGGGTCAGACTGCGGCGGCAGGCGTTTGGCATTGAGGACGAGCACGGCACGACGCCAACGCTGCGCGAGCAGATCATAGCCGGGCTCTGGCTCTATGTCGAGACTGTTTGTCTGCTTGAAGCGGTTCTGCAAGCGGAAGACGCGCCGCTGATTCAGCATACCGTCGAACTGATCCGACGCGACACGCCACCTCTGCCAGGATTCGAGCAATACTAGAGAAAGGAAACAAGCGTGCACTATCGTCGTTTAGGACGCACCGGCCTGAAAGTGTCGGCCCTCTGCCTGGGCGCGATGCAGTGGGGCTATACCACCGATGAAAAGACAGCGTTCGCAGTCATGGATGCCTTTGTAGAGCGCGGCGGCACCTTTTTTGATACCGCAGACTTCTACTCGCGCTGGATCAGCGAAGAGCTGGCAGGCATCTCTGAAACGATTATCGGGCGCTGGCTCAAGGCGCGGCGGAACCGTGACCGCGTGGTGATCGCGACCAAAGTCTATCAGCCGATGGGCACAGGCCCCAATGATCGTGGGCTCTCACGCCAGCATATCATACAGGCGGTCGAAGACTCATTACGCCGCCTGCAAACCGATTATATCGATCTCTATCAGGCGCATGCCTTCGATGCCGAAACCCCGATCGATGAGACGTTACGCGCCTTCGATGACCTGCAACGCGCGGGCAAGGTGCGCTATGTCGGCGCGGCCAATTATCCCGCCTGGCGGTTGATGGAAGCGCTCTGGAAGGCCGACACGGGGAAGACGGTGCGCTACGATTCGCTGCAACCACACTATAATCTGGTGCATCGTGCCGAGTTTGAAAGCGAGCTGCAAACGCTCTGTGAGCAGTATCAGCTCGGGGTGATCCCCTATAGCTCGCTTGCCAGTGGCTTTCTGACCGGCAAATATCAGCGGAACAGGCGGCCCGAAAGCAAGCGTGCTGATAGCGTCCTTAAACGCTACGATAACAAACGCTCATGGGCGATTCTTGAAACAGTGGAACGTATCGCCATCGAACAGGAAACCACACCCTCAGCCGTCGCGCTCGCCTGGCTGCTGGCGCAACCGACAGTGACCGCACCTATTGCCGGAGCCAACTCCGTCGAGCAGCTTCTGATCAGCCTTGCCGCGCTGGATCTCTCCCTATCCCCTGCTCAACTTCAGATGCTCAATACGGTCTCAGATTGGCGGCAGGAGTAGCCGTATTGGCTACCCTGTCTCCCTCCTTTTCTTCCACTCCGTATCTATGGTAGAATATCCATCACCCCATTTTGATTGACCGCTTTCGATTCAAACTCTAGGGAAGGAGTCATTCCGCCGATTAGAAATAGTATGCAGGAAAGATGCCCTGCTGTATCTCTTCTATACATACTTTTCTATACATAAAGAGAAGGAATGACGCCTATTGGAGCTTACACTATGGATATCGTTCTTGATACAGTGTGCACCTTTGACAAAGTAGTGAATCAATTTCTCGCGGAATATTGTGAAATCGGAGAAGACCTTCGCATCACGGATGATGAACTATTTCATGAATTCCGCCAATACTGGTTACAGGTCACGCATGATGACCATTACCCCGCCCTGCTCGGACAGTTCCGTGTCTACCTGACAGAACACGGCTATCGTTCAAGCAGTGGCAAACACCCCGAGTGGTACGGGCTGACGCTGCGTAAACGCTAGCCTCAGCCGCAATTTCCCCCCGGTCTCTCCCCTCCTCCCCTGTGCCACCTATCCCTGCGGATTGGCGAGGGCAAGAAGCAGGCTTCCAGCACCAGGAAACCTGCTCCTCGAGCCGCCAGGCCCGCATCTAGACGCCATAATCGTAAAGCTGCTCAAACTGAAGATGCAGGTCATTCGTTACCTGCCACATCGAGGCCAGCGCTTTGCGCACATTGCAGGTAGCACATGGCGGCAAATCAGAGCGAGCAGCCAGCTTTTTCAGTGCCTCATAGGTCTCCAGCAGCTCCTGTTCGGCCTCGGACAGCGGTTTATTGAGTAGATCCTTTTGCTGCATGCTTACACCTCCTGCACTTTAATACTGCGCAACCGGTCGCGCATCTATCAAACGTCGTGCCTTTAACTCAAAATGCGGCAGCGTGCCATATTCCATCAGTTCAAGGTTGAAACGCAGCCCCTCATGCGCATTCGCAAGATCCTTGCCGAGCTGCTGCCGGAGCTGCTCCCATTCGCCCTCGTGGCCCGGCTTCAACTCCAGCCTGATCGTGATTTCATCCTGAAGATTGTCTTTGCGCCAGAGGTAGATCTGAAACTCATCAATGGATGCGTATTCACGAATAATGGCTTCTACAGCGCGTGGATAGACATTCGTGCCACGAATCAGCTTCATATCGTCCCAACGTCCGCGTATGCCACCTTCGTAGATATCCCAGGTACGCCCACAGGTACAGGTGCTGGCAGGAACGCGCACAACCATATCTTTCGAGCGGTAGCGAATCGCCGGAATGAAGCCGCGCCCGAATGAGGTCACAACCCGCTCCCCGAGCTCCCCATAGCCAACCGGCTCGCCGGTCTGAGGATGAAGAACCTCTTCAAGAAAATGGTCCTCAATAATATGGGTACCACCCGGCTGATGCGAGCACTCAAAAATCATGATGGTGCCAACTTCGGTCATGCCCGCTGTATCACCGACCCTGGCTCCCCAGGCCTCTTCAAGCTGGCGCTTGACCGCCGGAATAGAGCCCGCTGGCTCGCCTGATAATATCAGTTTATTGACGCGGCCCTCCTTCACGATATCAATGCCCAGTTCCTGCGCCTTCTGCCACATGTGCAGCGCATAGGTAGGAGTCGAGCAGACAGTAGTCGCACCCATTTCGATAATCTGCTTGATACGCGCCTCGGTTGTCTGCGCTCCACCCGGGATTACAAGAGCCCCGAGCTTCTCGCAGCAGTAGTGAGCGCCCCAGAAGCCAATGAAGGAGCCATAGCCGAAAGCAAAATACACGGTGTCGGTGGGCCGTACACCAAACGCCCAGAAGCCGTAGGCCCACATCTCGCTGATCCAGTCCCAGTCTTTCATGCTATCCAGCACACGAATCGGCGTGCGACCGGAGGTGCCCGACGTCAGGTGATAGCGAATAGCATTGGTCTGGTCGGTTGCCAGCAGGTCGCCGAAAAGAGGGTTGTCTATCTGGGCTTCCATCCACTCCTCACGCGTCATCAGCGGAATACGACGGATATCGTCCAGGCGTTGTAGCTGATCGGGGTGAAAACCGGCGGCCTCAAAGCGCCGCTTATGAAATGGGCTCTTTGCGTACGCCCATTCACACATACGTCGCAGCTTATGCAGTTGCAGGGCCTGTAGCTCTTCGCGGGGAAGGGTCTCGGTTTTGGGATTCCAGTACTCGGGGTAGGCCATGCGCATTCCTCCTTTTCACGCGCCACCATGCGCGGTCTCAGGAACGCCGAACATAACGTCGCTCGTTATGCCGCTTTACTGCTATACAAACGTCTCTGTTCGTACTTTGTGCGCTACTTCTCTTTTCCAAGAAGGTCGCGTGCAATAATCACTCGCTGGATGTGACTTGTTCCCTCGTAAATCTGCAAACCCTTGATATCGCGATAAAAGCGCTCGACGGGGTATTCGTTGGAGTAGCCGCGATTGCCATGCAACAGGACCGCCTCTGATGCGGCCTTCATCGCGGCTTCGGTCGCAAATAGCTTGGCGATAGAGGTCGCCCGGGTGGTTGGTAAACCCTGATCTTTCAGCCATGCCGCGCGATAGGTGAGCAGGCGAGCGGCATCAACCGAGGCAGCCATGTCGGCCAGCGTTGCCTGAAGCATCTGAAAATCGCCGATCCGTTGTCCGAACTGGCGGCGCTCCCGGGCATAGACAATACAGGCATCCAGGCAGCCCTGCGCAATCCCGACAGCCCCGGCAGCGACCCCCAGACGGCCCCGATCCAGCGCCGACATCGCCACCTTGAAGCCCTCGCCCGGCTCCCCAAGCAGCGCGCTCTTCGGCACACGACACCCCTCCAATGTGATGCGGGCATGCTCCGAGGCGCGATGACCGAGCTCCTTTCCGGGCATGGGGTGCCGCACAAAGCCGGGAGTATCGGTCTCGACCAGAAACGCACAGATTCCTTTGTGCCGCTTCTCTGGCGCCTGCGTGGCAAAGACGATCGCGAGGCGCGCACTGAGACCATTGGTAATCCAGATCTTTTCACCGGACAACAGAAAGTGGTCGCCCTCGTCCTTCGCCAGTGTTTGCATGCTTGCTGCGTCGGAACCGGCCTGCGCCTCAGTCAGCGCATAGCAGCCGATCCACTCGCCCCGCGCCAGCAGCGGCAAATAGCGCTGTTTCTGCTCCTCGGTCCCCCACTCCTGAATGCAGAGAGCAACCAGGCTGGCATGAACCGTCAGGAAGCCACGCACCGACGAATCGACGCGCCCCAGTTCTTCGCACAGCAGCGCATAGCTGACGAAGTCCATGCCGGAGCCACCGTAACGCTGCTCAAGCGGGCCGGCCAGCAAACCCAGTTCAGCAAGGCGCGGGACCAGGTGTGCGGGAAATACGCCGCTCTCATCCGCCTGACGAGCTACAGGGGCAACCTCTTCCTGTGCGAAACGCCGGGCGCGTGCTTGAATCCGTTGTTGTTCCGGGGTCAAAGCAAAATCCATAAAGCCATAGCGCTCCTTTCCGACTGCTACGCGTGAAGCATCGCTATCCCCTGAATCTCGATCAGCACATCATCATCGAAAAAGCGCGATATCTCTAAAAGAGCGATTGCAGGGTAATAGCGCCCGAAGAAGGAGCGATGCACCTGCCCTAATTCCTCTAGATGTGCTTTATACTCGTCGCGATCCCGCACAAAGAACGTGAGCTGAACAATGTCTGTCATTGTGCCGCCAGCACGCTCGACGACGGTTTTCAGGTTCTGGAGCACCTGCCTGTATTGCTCGACCAGATCGCCGGGTGCCACGATCTGGCCCTGCGCATTGAGGGCGGTCTGTCCGGCCAGAAAAAGCAGGCGGCCACCTTCAACCAGGATGCCGTGATTGTAGCCGCCTGGCCGGGCAAGTTCTGGAGGATTTACAATCTCTTTTTGCATAGAGGCCTCTCTGACTCTATTCAACAAACATACGGTGTTGAACATAGTATATCATGTTTCGAGGCCTTTTTCGCTTTCTCTTATTCCTGTGGTTTAAAGCCAATTCCCGACTGCAAAAACCAGATACCACAGAAATTCTCTTGCTGCATCTCTGCCGTTGCCCGGGCATAGAGCATGTCGAGCTCCTCCTGCGTGCTGATGCCAGAGCGAACAATCAGAGGTTGCAGCAGCTTCATCACGGTCGCTGCATTCTCAAACGCCGATGTATGGGCAGGCATACCAGCCGAATAGTTCATCACATGGCCGCGCTGCTCGATATTCACAAAGCCCGCCTCTTGCAGCAAACGTCCCTGGACCGCCGTCACACCCGCGAAGTCGCCAGTCTCGGTGAAACAATGGCCCGCCTTGCGCATCGCCTGAATAAACAGGGAGTTGTAGCGTGTCAGCGAGGGGCTGGTGGTGATGCCGCCCAGCATCTCGCATTCAATGGTACAGAACACGCCACCAGGCCGCAGGACGCGCAGGCACTCCCGCAGGAGATGCGGCCAGTTCTCAGCGCTCAAAAACGAGGTTATCAGCCGCGCATGAACCACATCGAAAGAGGCATCGGGATAGTCCAGACCGGGCCTGACGTCCTTCTGATAGAACTCAACGTGCTGCAAACCCTCATCTTGCACACACATATTCGCATATGCAATCATAATCGAGCTGATATCGACGCCTATCACATGACAATGCGGATAGCGCCGCGCCACTTCCAGCGCCCATTCACCTGGACCGCAGGCAATATCGAGAACCGCTTGCGCCCGTCCCAGAACATCTTCACGCGGAAACAGACCACAGTATTGTGTCAACGCCTGTGCTTGCTTGGTAAGACGAGCCATTTCAGCCACATTTTCGGCATCGGTCATATAGCTGGATGACATACGCTGTCCTTTCCTTCAAAATGAAATAGAGAGAAAAATATCTCTCTCCAGTATATAGCATGCATGCTTGCTTCTGGAACTCATACAGGCATTTTCTCTCTTTTCGCGGCCCGATGTGCAGGAATAGCAACGGGGTTCAGGACAGAATCTCGCGCAGATAGCCCTGCATCCCTCGCTCCTGCCTCCATTGGCGCGGATAGCCAAGCGAGACCTCTTCAAAACGAACCCCATCAACGTAATCGGTAGCGCGAATATGCAAATGGCCATACACGACCACCGAAGCCCCATAGCGCGTGTGCCACTGCTCGGTATACGTCGTGCCACACCAGGGCGCAAAGCGCGGGATACGCTGAAGCCGCCGGGTGAACTGCTGTCGCAAGGGAAAGTGATTCACCAGCACAACCGATTGCGCCGGAGCAAGCGCCTGAAGTCGTCGCTCGGTATAATCGCAGCGTGCGGCGCACCAGGCGGCCCGCGATGGGTAGGGATCGGCATGGAGCACATATTCATCGGCACAGACCGAATGCTGTTCCGCGGCCCATGCAACGACCTGATCCAGTGGCACCGAAGCCGGACGAAAACTATAATCATAGAGCACAAAAAGCGGCGCAATAACCGTCTGACCGCCGTCCCCGGGCCAGGGGACATAGGGATCTTCCGGGGTCAGCGCTCCATGCTCCCGGCAAATCTGCACCAGCCGTTGATACTTTGCCTCTCCACGCAGCTCGTCTCTGCCATCACGCCCGGGAAGCGTCCAGAGGTCATGATTTCCCGGCACCCAGAACAGCCGGGCGAACCGCCGGGAGAGCTCGCTGAGCGCAAAATGAAGCTGCTCCTCCGTTTCGCCGACATCGCCCGCCAGAATCAACCAATCTTCCGGGTAGGCAGGAAGAGCCTTCAGCGCCTCCCGGTTGGCATCATGCCCTATATGAATATCACTGATTGCATACAGTTTCATGCTTCTTACTCCGCTTTTTTCTGAGCCTCTGCGACCCTATAGTGCAAAGCAAACACCACATATCGTGTATCTGTCAAGCAATGACCCCTCGGTGCACACGAAAGAGAGCAAGCGAGGAGTGCACGGGCATCCCGGGCGCGTCTGAGATTGAAATCAGTGGATTGGCAAACGGGCACCACTTCGGGTACAATGAACAGTATATCGACTACCGCGACAGGAGGAGCGCTATCGAGGGCTTTCCTCCTTTTTCATGGTTTTCGTATTCTCTCACATTCTCTATACATAGCGTACGGCAGAAATTCAAAAAAGGTGGTCTGATGTTTACACGGAATTTCCAGTATCCTGCACCGGTGCAAGCAGGCGACAAAGTAGCGATCCTCTCCCCCTCATCTGGCCTGCCCGAAATCTTCCCCGATGTCTACGAACTGGGTCTACAGCGCTTGCGCGATCTCTTCGGACTTCAGCCTGTTGAGTATCCAACCACGCGAAAAATGCACTCTCGCCCCGAAGATCGAGCACGCGATATCCATGCCGCCTTTCGCGATCCTGAGATCAAGGCCCTGATCGCCTCTATTGGTGGAGACGATCAACTAAAAGTGTTAAAGTACCTTGATCCCGAGCTGATCCGCGCAAACCCGAAGCCATTTTTCGGGTACAGTGATAATACCAATCTGCACAACTATCTCTGGAATCTGGGTATTGTCTCATATCATGGCGGCTCGATTCTGGTGCACTTCGGGCGTGGGGGCTCCATGCATCCCGACACGGTTACCTCGCTCAAGCAGGCGCTCTTCACCCGGGGAGAATATGAGCTCAAGCCCGCTCTCCACTGGACCGACGAGCCCGGAGACTGGCGAGACCCCGAGTTTGTCAGGAAGGAGCCGCACATGTTCCCCGGAGAAGGCTGGACCTGGCACAATGCCGGGGAGGTCATCGAAGGCACCACCTGGGGCGGAAACCTGGAAATTCTGGACTGGAATATGCGAGCCAATCGCTACATCCAGCCCGTGGAGAGCTATGCCGGCTCCATCTTCTACATCGAGACCTCTGAAGAGATGCCATCTGCTCTTGAGGTTTATCGCATCCTGATGTGCATGGGTGAACGCGGCCTGTTGAAACAGTTCCCTGCCGTGATCGTGGGGCGCCCAAAGGCCTGGGACCACAATCAGCCATTCACAGCCGAACAGAAGGCACGTTACTATCAAGAGCAACGAGACGCCATTCTACAGGCGTTTCATGAATATAATCCAGCGGCAACGATCGTCTTTAACGTCGATTTCGGGCATACCGACCCGCAATTGATTCTTCCAAATGGCGGCAAAGCGCGAATTGACGGCGTTCAGAAGCGGATCTTTGTCACCTACTAGACCCGGCTCTCAGCAAGGAAGGAGAGAGAAGCATGAACACCGCTCAGGTTCTGGTTGAACTGCTGAAGGCGTATAAAGTGCAGCATATTTTTGGCGTTCCAGGTGATACCACCATGCACTTCTATGATGCGCTCTATGCAGCACGAGACGACATACAACATATTATGGCACGCGACGAGCGATCAGCGGCTTTTATGGCGGATACCTATGCACGGCTCTCGCACCGGCCAGGGATTACCGAGGCGCCAAGCGGTGGCGGCGCAACCTATGTGATCCCGGGCATTGCCGAAGCAAACGGCTCGTCGGTTCCCATGATCGTTTTTACCTCGGATGTGCCGGTTGTTGACGAGGGGAAAGGCACCCTGACCGCGATCGATCAGGCGCGGCTGCTTGAGGCAGCGACCAAGTGGCGAGGTGTCGTCAAACGGCCCTCCATGCTCCCGGACATCGTACGACGTGCGTTCCGGGCCGCTACTACCGGACGCGGCGGTGTCGCTCATATCGTCCTGCCCGAAGATGTTTTAGGGGAAGAGCTGCCCTCACCTGCATTGCACGCCGAAGAAGCGTGCACGGTCTATCCAGCCTATCGCACGCAGGCCCCCCGGGTCGCGCTGGAAGCCATACTTGACGCCCTGCTGAAGGCCAGCCGGCCCCTGATTATCGCGGGTGGCGGTGCTGTGCTCTCCGGTGCATGGGATGAGATCACCGCGCTTGCCGAGCGGCTGCATATTCCAGTGGCAACGACTATCAACGGAAAAGGCAGCATCAACGAGATGCACCCGTGGAGCGTCGGCGTCATCGGCGGAAATGGCGCACGGCCCTACGCGAATCAGCTTATGGCCGAGGCTGATTGTATTTTCTACCTGGGCTCGAAGGTCAACTCGCTGACGACGCTCAAGGGCACGGTTCCAGCCCCTACAGCAACCGTGTTGCAGCTCAACGTCGATCCGCTTGAGCTCGGTAATAACGTGCCCGCCACTGTCGCAGCCTGTGGAGACATCAAGGAATCGCTTGCCGCCCTGCTTGAGCTGATTTCGCAGCGCAGCATCTCGGCGCCACAGCGCAGCGTGACCCCGGAGAAGCTTGAGGAGCTGGCAGCCCCCTTCTGGGAGGCCGTCGCCCGCAACGCAACGCGTCCCGATGTGCCCGTTGTGCCGCAGAGAATCATTGAAACTCTATGGCAGCACACGCCCGAAGATGTCGTTGTTGTGGCCGATCCCGGCACTATGACGCCCTTTACCGCTTCCCAGTTCCGCACCCGGCGTCCCGGTCGCTCGGTTGTGATTCCCCGGGCACATGGAGGCCTCGGCTACGCGCTTCCTGCGACCGTTGGTGCCTACTACGCCCGCCCCGGAGAACGCATCGTTGGCCTCGTAGGCGATGGCTCATTCGGCATGTCCGGCACCGAGCTGGCAACCATCGGCATGCTGAAACTACCCATCACGCTGATTCACTTCAATAACGGCTCGTTTGGCTGGATCAAGATGTTGCAACACCTCTACTACGGTCAGCGCTACCTGAGCGTCGATTTTACCGGGAAAATGGACGCGGCAACGGTCGCCGAGGGCTTCGGCGTACGCGGCATTCGCATCACACACCCCGATCAGCTTGTTGACGCGATCACTGAGGGACTGGCAAGCAATGAGCCGGTCTTTATCGATGTGCACACGCGCTCCGAGCTTGACGAAGTACCGCCCGTTCATGCCTGGCAGCAAGCCCTCTCACAGCGATAGCAGCATAACACAAAAGCCCTTCTTCTTTGTGACGAGGAAGGGCTTCTTTTCAGCATTCATATGAACGATTCCGCAGAGAACGAGGAGCCGTTATGCTCCCCAGGCCATCGGTAGGCGGAGCACGCGCAACCCGGCAGGACCAGCGCCAGAAGCGGTCTCAATGAGCTCAACGGGAACAATCCAGCGCCCCGGGAAGCGATCAAGCATCTCGCTGAGGGCGACCTTCACCCCCAGACGAGCCAGCGGCGCCCCCAGACAGGCATAGATCCCATGTCCAAAGGCAAGGTGCTGATTCAACGGGCGCTTGATGTCAAAGTCTTCGGGCTGCTGAAAGCGCTTCTTATCACGATTCGCGGTATCAATCCAGACAATAACCCGCTCGCCCGCGCTCAACTGCTGGCCACCAAGTATTGTATCAGCAGTTACAACACGAGAGACCGCATGCACTGATGGCATAAAGCGTAAGACCTCTTCAATGGCCGAAGGGATCAAGGCCGGGTTCTCGCGCAACGCTTCCAGCACTCCCGGATACCGCTCAAAGCACAGGACGACATTACACAGCAGCGTCTGGAGTGCATCATGCCCCACCGCCAGCAGCAGCGTGATGAACTCCAGAAGCTCCTGCTCATCATACCCATCGTTCAGCATCAGGCTGAGCAGGTCGTCCTGTGGCTGACGGCGCTTCTCGCGCACTATCTCATGGACAAGAGAGCGCATATGTTTCAGCTCGTGCGCCATCACTTCCTCGCCATCCCCCCGTTGCCAGGAGCCTGACGTCAGGACATACGCCCATCGTTCAAACGCGGCATGATAGCGAGCGGGAATCCCGAGCAATTCGGAAATAAGGAGGTCTGGTAACGGGTTCGCCAGCACCTGAATCAGCTCAATACGCCCGCTGGTGTAGTCAATACGATCAAAGAGGAGACGAGCGCTGGCAGTAATACGGGACTCTAGCTGCTCCAGCAACTCGGGAGTCAGGGCCTTCATGACACTCGTGCGTAAGCGTTGATATCGCTCAGGATCCCGCTTGAGTGTTTCAACAAAGCCAGGGAGCACCTGCGGGTACGCCTGCTGACCGGGCTCAAGCGCAAACAGTTCACGATCACCCAGGACACGCGCTACATCTTCATACGAAACGACATTCCAGGCCTGCAAGGTTGCATCAAAGAAAACGGTCTGCTCCAGATTACGGGACCACTCCACAGCCGAGAAGAGAAGATCCTTCTGGGTTCGTTGTATCAACTGCATGCTTTCTTTCTCTTTCTTCAGTATCTTCGTACTCATCTATTGAAACAGAAGACAGATACAATTTATTCTCTTGAACGAGAGAAAGGCCGCATTTTGGCAGGGTTTTCCTTCCTCTCGTTCGGCTTCCAGTCTGGTTTAAGGCAATTTTTTGTCATGCTAAAAAATGGAAGTGAATAGAACACATAGGAGAAGATAAGTTACCTTTTTGCGCGCTCGCAAGGTGGCAGAGAGCGAAAGGGGGGCGCTACCCGACGAGAGCAGAGGCAAAAACGAAAAGATCGGCAATAGAGCTGAATGTAATACCGGGCCAGCAGTAAGCTCATCCGTTGACCTTCTTCCTCGGGAGCATCAAGCGGAGTGCGGGCAGATGCCAGCATACTCCGACATGAGGACCCGCCAGACAATCACGAAGGGTAACAGCTCCGGGGAAAGAGCGCCTTGCCTACTCTTTCGGCTCGGCTCTGTCATCCGGTGGATTGCTGCTCTCGGACAGAATACTCAGCAGCTCTTTGCGCACATGTTCCAACAGAGAGCGCAAGCGCGGGAGCAGTTCCGGACGCATCATCACGCTACGACTGGTCATCCCGAAGAGGCGCATCACTTCGGCGGCCTCGTGCCCGAGATCACGCAGTTCATGCTTGAGTTGATGCTTTTGCGCCGCCACGCGTTTCCAGTTCATCTCCCAACGCGCCTCAGGGCCTTTCTGATGGCTTATCAGGAAATCTCGCCCGGCATCTGTAATGCTGTACACCTTGCGTCCATCGCTCTCACGAACGGAGACAAAGCCACGATCTTCGAGCATCTGTAATGTCGGATACACCGAACCGGCGCTAGGCACATAGAAGCCGCCCGACTTCTCTTCCAGCTCTTTCATCATCTCGTAGCCGTGCATTGAGCGCTCCTGTAGCAGTTCCAGCAGCGCAAATTTGAGGTCGCCGCGTCCGAAGAAACGTCGCCCGTGATGCGGGTTGAATGGGCCTTCCTGGCCAAAGGGGCCTTCAGGGCCAAACGGGCCCTCAGGACCGAAGATGTTGCGCCGCATACGCATCTCATGATGATGATGCCGCCGCTGTTCGTGACCGTGACCTCTTCGTTGCCACTCGTGTGTCTGAGGGCCAGTAAAGCCGAAGGCGAAGCGTCTGTTGAATCGTCCACCAAACATAAGGGTATAACTCCTTTCCTGCAAACCGATATATCGTTATATCGTTATCGATAGTGTAAACGATATATCGGTTTCTGTCAAGGGTTATTCACTTGTTCTTTTGGCGTACGTAAAAATTAGTGGGTGAAGCCAAAATGGGCGGCGCCAATCAGGCCCACCTCAGAGGTGAGGATGACCTGCACGGGGATCTGGGCGAGCAAGCCAGAGAAGCGACCTTTGTGCTTGAACGCTTCCATAAAGGTAGATTCCTTCATAAAAGGGAGGATGTGGCAGGGTACGCCGCCTCCGATATAGATGCCGCCGGTTGCCAGCACTTTGAGTGCCATATTCCCGGCCTCGGCACCCAGAATCGAGACAAACATGCGCACAGTCTCCACGCAGAGTTGCACGGCTTTGTCAGCCTGCGCGGCCTGCACGATCACAGGGGTACGATCTTTCGCGGAGGCCAGAGCTTCGGTCAGCCAGCTCGGCTCTTCATAGCGACCGGTTGATTTCAAATAATCGTAGATATTGGGAAGGCCAATCCCGGAACAGACCATTTCAAAGCTCACATGCGGTAATTTCTGCATCAGGAAACGCAGGAGCTCAAGCTGTTCCGGCGTGATCGGGGCAAAGGACGCATGCCCGCCCTCGGTAGCATGGGAACGATAGCCGCCGTCTTCATAGGTCAGAAATGCCTCGCCCAGGCCAGTTCCAGGGGCAACCACGCCAAGCGTTCCATGCTCAACAGGCGTGCCCTCGTTCAGGCAATAGAGCTCATCCTGATGCAGCAGTGGCACGCCCGCCGCGATTGCTTCAAGATCGTTCAGCAGAAAGACATGAGGAATTTGTAACTCTTTCTCCAATTCGTCTGCATCAATACTCCACGGCAGATTTGTGATATTCGCCTTGTTATGTAAGACCGGACCCGCAACGCCAAAGCAGGCAGCAGTAAAAGTATAATCGCCACCTACCTGCTTCAGAAAGTCACGTACCAGTTCAGCCATACTGGAATACTGGTTACACCGCAGCTTCATCTGGGCAACTGGCGTTCGTAATGTGTCGGGAGAGGCAAAAATAGCGAGGTTCGCCTTTGTACCGCCTATATCACCGGCAAGCAGCATATTTTATTCTCCATCTTACTCAAATAGTCTCAGGTTATGGTAAATGAGCTAACCTATAATGACTAGATGATATCATATATTTTTCACTTTTCGGTAGCATATCCGGGAAGGCCCGGCAGTCAACAAGCCCGATCAAGTCGCGCATCTCTTCAGTCCTCTTCTTCATCTCGGTGTGACATTTCCCCGGGCTCCACGATGTATAAGCGAGATCTCAGAAATGGACAATTGAAATGCAGCAACAAAGTCAGCGTATTCACATGGACATCTATACAGAGCTGTACCAGCTTCATGCACCGGCCCTTTTCGCCTATCTGCTGAAACGGCTGCAATCGCGGGACGACGCCGAAGACGTGTTATATGAAGCCTTTCTGGCTGCCCTTGAGCATCCCCATTTCAGTAAGCTCGATGTGCAAAGACAGCGTGCATGGCTCTGGCGTGTAGCCCAAAATAAGATGATCGATCAGCATCGCCGTAACAGCCGTCACCCAAAAGTAGCATTGGGCGCTATTGGTGATAGCCTCTTTGAGGACGAAAATGACGGGCCAGAGTATCAGCTTCTTAAACAGGAAGAATATGCATTTCTGCATTCATCGCTAGAGAAGCTCCCATCTGTGCAGCAAGAAGTACTCCGTCTTCGCTTCGGGCATAGTCTCAGTTGCGAAGAGATAGCAAAAATATTAGGTAAAAGCAGCGGAGCGATTCGGATGATTCTTACCCGCACCATGAAGAACCTGCGCTCTATCTATAAAAGAACCAGAGGAGATAAAATGTATGATGCATGAAAAGGACACTTTTTCTCCTGATATAATAGACGAACAGACAGACCGTGCATCTGCTTCCTTTGTCTCCGAAGATGATGCGCGCCTGGTTCAGTCGCTCTATAGCTTCTATCAGCCGCTCTCGAAGAAGAATCAGCGCTCGCTGGAGCACGTCCAGAAGCGCCTGAAAAGGGCTCTCGCCACCCATCAAACTGCCGCGCAAGACGACAGTGACGATATGATGTTCTCGCTCCCAAAAGCGCAACCAAAGAAGGCCAGAAGAACGTATCTCCGTACATTCAGCCTGCTTGCTGCTGTGCTTCTGGTCGCGCTTCTGGTCGGGAGCATGGCCTATCTGTTCTCCAAAATCAACCGCAGCGGCCTGGGAGGCCCGCGGAATAGCTACACCATTACCTTTGACAGCGCCTGTAATCCACAGCAAAATACGCCCAAAGAGCCAAACACGCCGGGGCTCTATATGATCAGCTTTGATACCGGGCAGACCGCTGTGCTTGAGCGACGCGACCCGAACACTCATCAACTGCTCTGGTCTCGGAACCTCGCGCCCTATACGGTGTCACCAGTCAACCCGTTCACCGTCGCCGGGCATCTTATCTATGTCAGTGCCTATACCAGCGGCTCGAACAGGCTGACCGATAATGTGTTGCTGACCATCAACGCGGAGAGCGGCGAAGTGCTCGGGAAAACCACTTTCGGGAGCTCCTCGTTCCCGCTGCCACAGGGCTCATCCGAACAGAGGAGCAGTGACTATGATACCGGCTTTCTGAGCGGGCCCGTCTATGCTGATGGCAAGATCTTTGTCGGGCAGCGCAACGGCAAATTTTATGCTGTAGACGCGAAAACAGGCCAGAAGTGCTGGGAATACAACTCGCAGACGATCGCCTATAGCATTGTCAAGCAGAACGATATCAATGAAGGCAGCGGTCTTGACGCAAACCGGCCTTTTGTCCAGAACGGCGTGGTCTATGCCAGCATCTACAATACGGTGTTCGCGCTCGATAGCAAGACCGGTCGCGAGCTCTGGTATCAGCAGATTGATGAGACCCAGTACTACGATGCGCCATTGCTGATCAACGGCAAGCTCTATCTGAAATCAACGCATACCAGCGTGCACCATTTAGCGCCCGATCTTCCAAGCTACATTTATGCGCTTGATCCGCGTGATGGCCAAACGCTCTGGTCTCAACAGATCAGTCAGCCCATCTATCAGAATATCACGATTGCCAACGACACAGTGTATGCCAGCACGTATGACGGATCACTTATCACGCTGAACGCCAAAAGCGGCCAGCTCGGCTGGACGAAGCAACTTTCCGAGCAAGCATACCTGGATACGCCGCTTGTCACTACAGATACCATTTATATCGTCAGCACCCCGGCAGGAACCGCGAGCAGTACGATGAACACCATCTTTGCGTTGAATCGCACGGATGGTCGGATTAAATGGCAGCATCCGTTCCAGGGGGGCGGCTCCATCGGGCTGGACAAGAACGCGGTTCTGGTCGCCACGCCGCCGGGCTCGCTTGTAGCACTGCAAGCCGCAAACGGTGATACCCTCTGGACAGTGACAGGCAACAAGCAGACTGCAACAGATACACAGTCGATACCTCTCCTTCTCGTCGTCAAATAAGCCCGGGAGAAGGGGCCTTACGCCTCTTCTCCTCTTGCTCTACGTACTCAGGGATGCTCAAGATTTGCTCAAAATTGTGTGCTTTCTTCCTGACAGGGGCTATTTCTCTTGACTTCTGCTGCCGATATGAGCTATAGTAGTCAGGGAGTGAGAAAAAGACCCTCGCTCCGTTACATTGAAACGCACACCAGGAGAAAACATGTATGGACGGTGACAGTAGTAGACGTCCTGACGAACCTTACCCTAGTACTGGTGCTGGCGATGAAACAAGGATAAGTGAAAATCACTGCGAGAGCGGCGCTAGAAGATAAGCCGCTTTCTCAATGCCTCGATAGATCCTCACTTACCCGCACTTCTCGCCTGGTACCAGCCAACACAACAATATATGGCGAGAAGTGTGAGGGATTATCCTCAATTGTGCCCTGCGCTCTTTTCTGAGCAGAACGCGTTCTGTTGAACGTGCAGCCCTTTGCGGCTTGCGTTGTTTTCCCTCATCTTCCACCAATCCCGGGCATCGTTGCGCCCTTTGCAGTGACGCATAGCATGACATCTATGTTTCTGTTCTATGTGCCTGTTTATCCAACGTGCGCGAAAAACCCGATTATGCTTGAACTCTTTTATTCTGTCAGGGAGGTAAACAACGTATGGGCTCGGCTCCACAGCAGAAAATACAGCAATCTTTGGCCTGCCTTTCAGGCGTTCAGCGGCGGCTCGCTTTGACGCGGTATTCTCTATCCGAGCAGACTAATGAGGCGGAGCGCAAGCGCATCCCCGAACCCGATAGCGCTCGCACGGGCACGCTGGGCCGCGAAACTGGCAAACTCAAGTCACGTTGACTGACAGGTGCCGGGGTCTGATTGCCAGAGAGATCACTTGTTTGTAAGCATACATCGAAACAGATCAATACTCGGATCCCGGCAGCTTCTTCCTTTTCACGCCTTCTCATGACTTTTTCCAGGTGCATGAGTGGCTCTTTTATGCCCGAAAAGATAGGCAATACCTGAAAACTGGTTTTGCCCTGTCTCACTATTCTCTACACCTCAGAGTGAGCTAAAATACTATTTTATCGATCGAACACGGGTGCAATACAACAGTATGACCTGTCGAAAGGAGGTACAAACTATGATGCGCTTTATCCTACCTGCGGCAGGCTCGCTGAAGCCAAAACGCTACTTTTCACGCTGGGATTTCGTGATTATTCCGCTGTTTATGGTGCTTCTAGCGCTGCTTACCATTGCCTTCAAGGGCGCATCTCGGCCCTTCGATGAGCACACACCAGATCTTATGGTCAGCCTTGATCCCGTGCATCTGCCTTATTATGGGCTACGCACCATTTTTCGGATGCTCATTGCGGTACTCTGTAGCCTGCTGTTCACCTTTCTTTACGCCACCGTCGCGGCGAAATCGCGCAAGGCGGAAAAGGTGCTGATCCCGATTCTCGATTTCTTGCAGTCGTTGCCAATTCTTGGCTTTCTGACGGTCACGACCACCATTTTTCTGGGTCTTTTTCATGGGAATATGCTTGGTCTGGAAGCGGCCAGTATCTTCGCCATTTTTACCTCTCAGGTCTGGAATATGACCTTTAGCTTTTATCATTCGCTCGTGACCGTGCCGAAAGAACTGAAAGAGGCGGCGGCGGTCCTGCGGCTGTCGGCATGGCAGAAATTCTGGAAGCTGGAAGTGCCCTTCTCGATGCAGGGCTTGATCTGGAACACGATGATGTCCGTTTCGGGGGGCTGGTTCTTTGTGGTGGCCTCGGAGGTCATCAGCGTCGTGGGGCGCGATCATAGCCAGTATCTACCGGGGCTTGGCTCCTATATCGCGCTGGCAATTGATCGCGGGAACATCCCTGCAATGGCCTATGCGGCGCTCGCGCTGCTGCTGCTGGTGCTGCTGTATGATCAGCTTGCCTTCCGGCCTATCGTTGCCTGGTCCGACAAGTTCAAATTCGAGCAGTCGGGCGCGCAGGAAAAGCCCGGCTCCTGGATGCTGACACTGATCCAGCGCTCACGTTTCCTGCACACTCTGGCGAGGTTTCCGGCAACACTCTTTGAGCGCGTGACACTCTCTACTGGTCGCGGGGACCGGCCCGGCAAGCCGCTTGAGCAGCCAGCGACCACGCGAAGAAGTGCCCGCTGGACAGACGCTCTCTGGAATGGCGCGATTCTGCTTGGTTTTGTGGCGTTTGCCTGGATGCTTGCGCACTATATGCTTGGTCCATCGCTTGGTTTCGCGAACGGGCGGCTGCTGCAACCCAATCCCAACCTGAACACCGGGATGACACCCGAGGTTGCCCGACAGTTTCAGCAGGCCGGCGTCACAGTCGGCCAGGATCAGACCGTGTACCTGTCAAACGTGTGCGCAGCAAGCAAGCAGGGAACACAGATCTCACCCGCGCTGAACACGGCGCTGCATGCATCCGGCGTCGCGACGCCCGCTAACCTGCAAGTCCGCTGCGCCGCGGCCATGACAGAGCCCGGACAGGTTGCGATTGCGGAGATTGGAGAGGCGATCGGGCTCGGCCTGCTGACCATGCTGCGTGTCGCGGTCATGATTGTCATCGCGGCGCTGATCTGGGTGCCCGTTGGAGTCTGGATCGGTCTGCGCCCGCGCCTCGCCCAGTCGATTCAGCCACTGGCGCAGTTCCTGGCGGCATTCCCGGCGAACCTGCTGTTCCCGCTGGCTGTTGTGTTGATCGCGCATTTCTCGCTCAACCCTGAAATCTGGCTCTCGCCGCTGATCGTGCTTGGTACACAGTGGTACATCCTGTTCAATGTGATCGCGGGAACGCTCAGCATTCCCAATGATCTGAAAGAATCCGCCCGCGTCATGGGGTTACGCCCCTGGGGCTGGCTCTGGTGGAAGAAGCTTATCATTCCGGGTGTCTTCCCCTCCTTTGTCACCGGAGGTATTACGGCCTCTGGCGGCTCCTGGAACGCCTCCATTGTTGCAGAGGTGGTGTCCTGGGGATCGACCACGCTGGTAGCAACCGGCCTCGGAGCCTTTATTGCTCGATGGAGTACCGGCGAATTCAACCCGCATGTAGCGCTCGGCATGCTGATTATGGGACTGCTCGTGCTCACCTTTAATCGGCTGCTCTGGCGGCGTCTCTATCGACTGGCCGAAGAGCGTTTCAGCCTGGCATAGGCTCCACTAGCGAAAAATAGAGAAAGGTGCAAGGAGGATATCTCCCATGAAAACACTGATCAAAGAGCTTACAAAGCAGAATACAGCGCGAAACGCGGGCGCTCCTCTTCTCAAAGCAAGCAACCTGACAAAATCGTTTAAAACGCCCGAGGGTCAGGATCTGCACGTCCTCGAAAATATCAACCTGACCCTGCATGAGGGTGAGATTGTGGCGCTGCTCGGTCGCTCGGGGTCCGGAAAGTCCACGCTGCTCCGCTCACTCATCGGGCTGATTACGCCCACCACTGGCAGTGTGACCTATCGCAACCGTCCGGTTGTTGGTCCGATGCCGGGCATGGCAATGGTTTTTCAGACATTCGCCCTCTTCCCCTGGCTGACGGTACAGCAGAACGTTGAACTCGGGCTGGAAACTATGGGTGTTCCAGCGGCTGAACGCGCTCGTCGAGCCCTGGAAGCCATCGACATTATTGGCCTTGATGGCTTTGAGTCGGCCTACCCGAAGGAGCTGTCGGGCGGTATGCGGCAGCGAGTCGGCTTTGCGCGGGCCCTCGTCACCAATCCCGACATCCTCTTTATGGATGAGCCGTTCAGTGCGCTGGATGTGCTGACCGCCGAGCGCCTGCGGAGCGAGCTCCTGGAGCTCTGGCAGAAGCAGCGTATCTCCATGCGCTCTCTGCTGATCGTCACGCATAACATCGAGGAAGCAGTCATTATGGCGGATCGCATTGTTGTCCTGAGCGCCAACCCCGGGCGCATCCGCGCCGAGATTCCGGTGACGTTGCCGCGACCGCGCAACCGCGAACAGCCAGAGTTCCGCGAGCTGGTCGAGCACATCTATACGATTATGACGACGCCAGAGAAGCCGACCGCCACGCCGCTGGCCGGAGCAGATCGCACCTCGATCGCCTACCGGTTGCCGGGCGCTTCTATCGAGCAGCTTGGGAGCCTGCTTGAATTGCTGGCAAAAGAGACCCACAAGGGCCGCGCCGATCTGCCGTATCTGGCTTCGTCGATGCAACTGGAAGTTGACGACCTGTTCCCGCTGACCGACGCTGCCGAGCTGCTTGGCTTTGCCCGGGTCGAGGAGGGCGATATCATCCTGTTGCCAACCGGCCAGGCATTCGCGCGCGGCGACACCGAGGAACAGAAGCAGATCTTTGCCAGCCAGCTTATCGCACATGTGCCGCTGGTCACTCATATTCAGTCTGTGCTGCACACTCGGCCCGATCACCGCGCACCAGAAGAGCGCTTCCTGCGTGAACTGGAAGACTTTATGAGCAGCGAGGACGCCGAAACCCTGCTCTCAACCGCGATCGACTGGGGGCGCTATGCGGAGCTCTTCGCCTATGACTACAATGCAGGCGTGCTTTCGCTGGAAAGCGAGCAGCCTCAAGCGTAATGAGAAAGAGCAGTGAGAACGTTTGCCCGTTGTCACTGCTCCCTTTTTGCTGGCGCTGCGAAGCTTATGGCTTGCCAATCGTGAAGGTGATCGCGTCGGGTGAGCTCGGAAGATGCAACCCGAAACCACTCACATGTATCAGGCCCTCTTTCACCCCATACTTCTTTTTGAGGATCGATAGCGCCTCATCCTGCGACTTTCCAGCTATATCTTTCGCGGCCTGCTTCTGCACCTCGCTAAACTGATAAATCCAGAGATCAGCGGTGGAGACAGTCAACCATCCTTTGTTACTGATAATGGAACCTGTGATTTTCGGTTCAAATGCCTTCGACAGGCTGTAATGCGGACCATACTGCTGCTGCACCTTGTCCTGCATATGGTGCAGCATTGCCGCTGTGACCTCCTCCCTGTCATAGGCGACCTGGGAACAGACAAGGGTACCGCTCACCGTCACCGAGGAGGCCGGATCGCCAGCTTTATGGTTATTCTGAAACTTTCGCTCACAGGAAGGGCTATCCAGCAGCACTTCACCGGGGCGCACTTGCTTCTGTATGCTCGCTTCTGCTTCCTTTTGCAGCTTATCCTGAAGCGCGTTTTCCGCGTTGCTGACATCCGCTTCCTGAATAATTGGTCCATCATAGGGATCTTTGCCGCCAGTAAACGCCTCGGGATTCTCGATATAGACAGTGATGTTTTCGCCCGTTATTTCATAGAGGCCCGAAATGGTATAGGGAGCAATATTCCCGACCGTGCCCGCCTTTGTTACTCTCGCATTCACCGTTGTTGAGCCAATAGAGCTCAGGAGGATATCGGCATCAGTCCTGACCGTCAACCCATTATCCAGGTTGATGATAAGATAGGTGTTGAACAATATCCGGGGAATACTGGCGTTCGAGAGCACCAGCTTCCCGTGCACCGCTGTCCCGTCTAAATGTCCATTCCTGCTCGCCTTCACCGTTTGCGCCTGTTTGGAAGATGTGACGCGGAGCAAGCGACCTTTGAAGTGCTGCTGTGCAATATTGCTCTGGTTCGTCAGTTGATAGGGGCCCAGAGACTCCGTTACCTGGTGCGAGATTGGCGTTATCTTGATCGATGCACTGCTTGCCGGTAAGATGTTGTGCAAGAGGATGCCGAGCAACGCGAGCACAATCACCGCGACCAGAGCAAGGCACCCGATACGCAACCCCTTGCGAGGCTTCGCACTGGTTGTGTATGGCGGTGGCGTGGGAAATTGCAGCGGCTCAGGCGCCTGCCGGATTGTCGGCGCTTCCTCACGCTGAAATACCTCTTCTTCAGGCGCCTGCCGGATCGTCGGCTCCTCTTCCTCGGGCTCCTCGATTGGTGGCGGCTGGCTGGATACGACATCTTTACGAGCGATACGGATCGTCGGCGCTTCCGCTATAGCAGACGGGATATCGAGTGCCTTCAATAGATCTTCTATAGTAGAAAATCGTCGCTCGGGCTGCGGGTCACGCGCTTTCAGCAATGCCTGCTGAATCGCCACGGGAATGGAAGCCTCGAACACGAGCGGCTCCGTCGGTTGCTTTCCGGTTACCAACTCGTACGCGACTCCGGCAAGTGCATAGATATCTCCCTGCCTGCTGTATGCCTGCTCCGTTGGCGTATAAGGCCGACTGAGCGTGGTATCAGCCGGCTCAAACGGCAGGTACCCGGCAAGCCGAGCCGTGCTGTCACCCATCAATAGAATGGCCTCGGGGGTCAGGCACCCATGCACCAACCCCTGCTGATGAAGTGCATCCAACGCATGGCCGACCGCTCCAATGATAGCGCGCATCTCGTCTATCGAGAAGGGCTGACCGGAGGCAAGCAAGCGCAAACGGGCAGTCTCTCCGCGCGCCACCTCCTCATGAAGCACCATAAATGGCGAATCTGCATCCATGCCACAGTCAAGAACGGAAAGTAGTGACGGGTGCTGCACTTCCGTCAGTTTGTGCCCTCGATCCAGAAAGGCATGACGTTCTTGCGCACTCGAAAAGTGGACCTCGGGCCAGAGCTTGAGTGCCCGGATGTCTCCCTGCTGCTCAATGAGAAACGTCCAGTTTGAGAGAGGTTGCGAAGCAGTCGGCGAAACAAAGATAATTCGATTTGTCCCTATCGTGTCACCAATATCTTTCATCTTTCACCGTTCTTCTTTCCTTCCACCTCTTCCATAGAAGAGATGATGATACAGAATAAGACAGAAATGATTACAGTGAAAAGTACAGAAACGTCTTTCCCTCCTGTTTCTCTTCAGTATAGCATTTCTCTCCTTTTCTTTCATATGATCTATCTCACATTCTTCTTCTTTGTACTGCTGAGCTTCAGCTTTCACGCTGATTTTCTATCTATGATCGTTGCACTTACGCTTGAATGATGCCGAAAAGCGGGCTTTCCTTGAGGAAATCTGTGTTAGCCGAGCAATCACACGGCCCCGGGGGCAGTCCCCCACAACCGAAACGCATATCTCTTCGTGCAAGAACTAAGAAGAACCAGGATTAGAAAAGCGAGGAAAAAGAATGGCAAACACAACCTATGATGCTATTATCATCGGCTCTGGCCAGGGAGGCGGACCCATCGCGACCGACCTGGCGCAGGCCGGCCACAAGACAGCACTCATAGAACGGGAGCATGTCGGCGGAACCTGTGTCAATGTTGGCTGTACCCCGACAAAAACGATGATTGCCAGCGCCCGGGCCGCCTATGTGGTCAAGCGAGCTGCCGATTTTGGCGTGCATACCGGACCGGTCAATGTCGATATGCGCCGCGTTCGGCAGCGCAAGCGCGATATTGTCACCAGCTATCGTCAGAGCAGCGAGCAGCGCACCGAACAGATCCAGAACCTCGATCTCCTGCGCGGAGAAGCCTCCTTCAGCGGACCCAAAACACTGACCGTCCGCTTCACCAATGGTGAAACCCGCCAGTTGACCGCCAACACAATTATTATTGATACCGGCGATAGCCCCGCCATCCCCCCGATCGATGGTCTGGATACAGTTCCATACCTGGACTCAACCTCCATCATGGAGCTGGACAGCGTGCCCGAACACCTTGTCGTAGTCGGAGCGGGCTATGTCGCGCTGGAATTCGCCCAGATGTTCCGCCGCTTTGGCAGTCAGGTCACGATCCTGCAACGGGGCCCGCAGATCCTCTCGAAAGAAGATGAGGATATCGCCAGCGAGATGGCAAAGATCTTGCAGGAAGATGGGATCACTATTCGCACAGGAACCAGCCCTACCCATGTGCAGAAGGCCGCCGAGAACACTATTCACATCACTGTCAAAAGCGAGAAGGGCGAGGAGACGCTGACCGCCTCACACCTCCTGCTCGCCACCGGACGCAGGCCAAATACCAGACATCTCAACCTTGAGGCGGCGGGCATCAAGACGGATCAGAAGGGCTATGTTCAGGTCAATGAGCGCCTGGAAACCAATGTCACGGGTGTGTATGCAATCGGCGATGTGAAGGGAGGGCCGGCCTTTACCCATATCTCCTATGACGATTATCGCATCTTACGCGCCAACCTGTTGCACCACGGCAGCGCCACTACCCGGGGCCGCCTCGTGCCGTATACGATCTTCACCGATCCCCAGTTAGGGCGCGTGGGGCTGAGCGAGAAAGAGGCAAAAGCGCAGAACATCACCTACCGCGTGGCCCGACTCCCGATGAGCTCCGTTTCTCGTGCACTGGAAGTAGATGAACCCAGAGGTGTAATGAAGGCGCTTATTGATCCTGAAAGCAAGCAGATCCTGGGTTGCGCTATACTGGGAATCGATGGCGGGGAAATCATGAGCATGATCGAGATAGCAATGATGGGAAAGCTTCCCTACACCGCGCTGAAAGATGGCGTATTCACGCATCCGACGCTGGCTGAGTCGCTGAACTCGCTCTTCACTTCTATCGAGTAGACGTTTGCTTCTATACCGCTTCTTCTTTGCCCGAGGAAGCGGTATAGCTCCTCTGTTTCTTCAGCGTACCACAGAAATACTTCCTGTACTCTTCCTCAAAAAATGAAACTATAGAAAGAATCTCCCACTTCCTTTTCTTCAGAGAAAACCGGTCTCAAAACAGGAGAAAATCGTTTCGCAGATAATCAAAAAAATTCAAGGAATAGGGCTATCTCTTTGCGCCTTCGAGGACAAGGAGACACAATTGAATTCTTCAATGCTTTCCTGTATAATATGCCGCAAAGCAGCTCGGCATTGTTTCAGCAAAACAGGAAGCTATGACAAGCGCTCTTTGCTGCACGCACGAGCAGAAAAAAGGAGAAAGCACCGACGATGGGGGTCAGAAAGAGGTGCCTTTCCTCAGAAAAGGGAAGATGAGGAATATGATATCTCCTCGTTTCTCTGTGTTGGTCTGAGAGCCGTTTCTTTTGCCCTCTCTTCCCATACACCGCCGCATTGGGGCCATACGATGAGTCTACTGTATATCAAGCAAGCGTCCAATGACTGGAACAATGCGGCACAGAACCGCGCTGATCTCTGGCCCGGATTATAGAGCATTGATGGAATTATGATACAGTAAAACTGAAGTTCGTCTCCGGTGAGGCATCCTCACCCGATTTCAGGAACAGGCAAACAATGAATGAAGCACAAATAGAGGAATGGTATGTTCACGTGTTTAAATCCTTACGAGCGCCACTCGTTCCCGGGACTTCCCGCCGACAGACTGGTCTGCGAAGCGCCCGGATGCGGCTTCCTTCTCGCGGGAGCGCCCATCGGCCAGTGGAGCGTGACTTCACTGCTCAAATCTTCCCGGCGCATGGACCTGTATCTCGCGACAGTCGCGGTTCCCGGAACACGAAGCGTCAGAGACAGGGTTGTGATTCGCGTCTTGCGACAGATAAACTCCACCATCTTCCTGCGTTCAAAGCTGCTTCAGACCCTCTATCACGCCCACATTCACCCGATCTTACGCGCTGATAAAATTGGCCGGGGTGATCTGCTGGCGCTTATTTCGCCGTGCGAGGAAAATGGCTCGCTCGCGGCCTACCTGGAAAAGCGGTCGCGCCTCTCTTTCCAGGCGGTCGGAGGCATTATTCACCAGATCGCGGAGGCGCTGCACCTTGCGCATGGCGTCCGCATCGTCCACGGGCATCTCAAGCCGGAGAACTGCCTGCTTGTCGCGCCCGGCAAACTCCAGGTCTGCGATTTCTACTATTCGTTTGTAGGCAGCGAGAATCCCGCTGTACCCGATCCGTACACCGCTCCGGAGCAGCTTGCGGGCAGAGCCGAGGCGGCCTCGGATCAGTTTGCCCTCGCTTCACTGGCATATCTGTTGCTGAGACAGCGCGTGCTGCCGCCGTCCTCTGGATACCTTGGAGGCGAGTATCAGCCGCTCATTTCGCCCATGCATCCCCTTGATCTGACCCTGAGACGCGCCCGCAGCGGACAGATAGCCGAGCGCTTCCCCGATATCCGCACCTTTGACCTCGCCTTTCGGGCTGCCCTCGAAAGCGTGCTCAGAACCGGGCAAACGGGCGAATTCAGCCCCGCACGCTCCCAGACGCTCACGAGCTGGAGTGATCCCGGGCGCATCTCCGCCCTTGCCGCACCGCCACCACCCGAGACGATCATCAGGCCACAGCAATATTCTCCCTCACCGAGCAATCTTGCATCGGGGAAGCTTGCCAGCGTGCCGCCTATCGAGCTGCCGGAGCGTCCACCAGAACCGGTGGAGCAGTTTGTCACGCCATCTGTTCCCGAGACGGCCTTTCCCCGGGGAGCAACACAACTCTATCAATTCACCGGCCATACCGCCGCGATTCTCTCGTTGAGCTGGTCGCCCGATGGGCAATATCTCGCCTCTGGCGCACAGGATGGACAGATTCGGCTCTGGTCGGTCCAGCAGGACAGCGGGCGCTATCTTGGCATCTTGCAGGGGCACAAGGGCAAGGTACAGGGGCTCTGCTGGCTGCCCGATGGTAAGCATATCGCTACTGTATCCAGCGACGAGGCCGTACGCATCTGGGATATCACCTCGGGAGGTCATCCTGAGAGCACATGGAAAGGCCACGAGGGCGGCTCAACGACGATGGACCCGACCACCGATGGCGCGATGCTGGCAACCGGGGGACGTGATGGCGTGGTGCGCGTCTGGGATCGCACAGGACAGGTCATCACCCGGCGACTGGTACACCGTGATAAGGGTGTACAGGCGGTCGCGTGGTCGCCCAATCAGGAGCTGCTGGCAACCGGGGGCGCAGATTGTTTTATCTCCGTCTGGGATGCCTCGTTAAATCGGCAGTTCGCCTACTGGCCCGCACACTATGACGAGGTTCGCGCTCTGACGTGGAGCCCGAACGGTCGCTATCTGGCAAGCTACGGCGGGAAAAAGGATAACCGCATCTGCATCTGGGAGGCGCAGAGTGGCAAGCTGCTTGTCGCGATTGAGGACCACCGGCGTGAGGTGATCGGCATCCTCTGGAGCAGCGATTCAAACTGGCTGGTAAGCGCCGCAACAGATGGCTCTATCCGCTTCTGGCGTACCGATGAGGTGGAGATGAAGCAACAGGTCATGCAGATTCTGCCATCTTCGGCGCTCAATGGCTCGCCACTGCTGATGACTGGTTCGGCCTCGCAGCGCCGGCTGGCCCTCGCGACCAAACAACGAAATATCGCCATTTTCCAGATCGGTCAGCAGTAAAAAACGAGAAGCTGAGCAAACGCTTCAGCCTCTCGTTTCCAGTGGCAGATCAATACTTATTGATATGCTGAGACATCAGCACAGGGTTTCGCGTTGGTGATATAGATGTTGGCCCAGTCCTCAGGTGGGATAAAGCTTTGCGCATTATCCACAATCCCGGTCACACACGGCTTTCGCACCATGCTATCGGCGTCCTGATACACCGGAATCCAGACGACGTCATTCACCAGCGCCTGTTCAGCCTGATGGTACTGTTGCATGCGCTGTTCTTCGTTCTGGTTTGCATCTGCCTGTTCCATCAGCTTTTGATTCTCCTGTTGTTCCTGTGCCATCGGAGAATTGTTCTGCCCGTAGTTCATCGCGTTCTTGGGCGATCCCTTACCGAACAGCAGTGTCAACCAGTTCTGCGGGTCGGGATAGTCCGCGCCCCATGTCAACTGCCACATCTGCATTCCATCAGGGTTATTGACGGTTCGATTACGCTCGGTCAGCAGCTTGTTGTAGTCTACGTCATCCAGCTTGATGTTCACCCCAAGCACCTGACTCCACATCTGCTGGACGGCAGAGGCCTCGTTCCTGATATCAGCGGAGCCGCGCGAGGCGAACGTCAGCGTGATCTGGGGAAAGTCTGCCCGGGTCATGTTCGACTCCTTCAGGCCCTCTTCAAACAGCTTCTTCGCCAGCGCTGGATCACCTTTGGTCGTTTTGACGCCCTGTGGCCCGGTCAGATTCTCGTTATAACCCGGCATATTGGCTGGTACGATATGGTTGGTCGGGATCACCGCTCCCTTGTAGACACTGTTGGCAATCGAATCCTTGTCAATCGCCAGATCAAACGCCTGACGGACCTTGAGGTTATCGAATGGCTTGACGAGGTAGTTCATCGTATAATAGCCAACAGTCAACTGAGGGATATTGAGAAACTGATTATTCGGAAGCTTCTTTGCTTGCTCAATCTGCTGTGAAGGCACATTTAAGGCCCAGTGAAGCTGGTTACTCTGATAAGCACGGTAGGCAGTATCTTCCTTCTGATAGAAGACCAGCACCACCTTCTTCAACTGGGGCTTCTTCCCGTAGTAGTTGGGGTTCGGCACAAACTCGATTTGCTTGCCACGCACATATTTTGATACTTTGAACGGTCCTGCGCCGCCGATTCCTTCGCTCAGGTGTTCGGCAAAGTTATCGCCATACTTCTCAATCATTGAGCGCTGGACGACAAATGAGGTCTGATAGGTCAGCGTTTGCAGGAAATAGGCCGCCTTCTTCTCAGCTTGCAACACAACCGTTTGATCATCCGGCGTCAGGATAGAATGACCGATCAGCGTGGGAATTTTGCCATCAAAGCGCTTCTGTGAGTCCTTGATGAGGCCAAGATAGACCGTCGAGACGGCTGACTTCAATTCCGGTTTGAGAGCTCGATCAATACTGTAGGCCACATCCTTTGAAGTCAGCGGAGTACCATCGCTAAACTTCAGGTTCGGGCGCAGCTTAAAGGTCCAGGTGAGGCCGTCTGCTGAGACAGAGTGGCTTTCGGCAAGCTGATCAACGACTTCAAGCTTGTTGTTCAGTTGCACCAGGCCGGTAAAGACCAGATTGACGGCGCGAATTGAGGCCTGTTCTGTCACCAGGGCGGGGTCAAATGATTGCAGTTCTGTCCGCCCACCGATGGGAATCGTTAGAATCTGCTGATCGTCGGAGGCTTTCCCTCCCGATTGCGTTGAGGAGCTGCCGCCGCCACAAGCCGCAAGCAACAGCATAAGCAGGAGTAAACTGATTGAAAGCACAGATTTTGAGCGCATATATTGATCCTCCGAATTTACGAAGCTCACGTGAAAAGGGAAAACGAATACATAACCTCCTTCCTACCCGAGAAAAAGATAAAGTTTTAGTGTATTACGTCATACGCCTTGAAAAACTCACACTCCGCAGAAACGTCGTCATCTCTCCACCTTGAGCACCAGCCTGAGGCGCTTTTTCTCTTAACTCATCCATTGTCTTGCTGTCAGTATATATCTATTTCCTCCATTGCTGAGATAACCGCCCACATGAGAACCATAGAATGAATACAACATCTACTATGTGTGGTTTGTAGAAATACCAGCGCTACTATTCTTTCCTTCCAGAAAGGAACTTCAAAAATGAAAGCAATCGAGCTATATCGCTATCAGCGAACAACAGCGCTTGCCCAACACCGGGGCGGCGCTGGTATGCTCAAAACGACGATGACCGAACACCGATCAACGCCGCAAACCAGCGCGAGAAGGTGAAAGAGCTCGCAAAGTGGTGCGGAGGTGCTTAGAAGACTGAAGATAGAGACCGACAAACTGGTGCTTGAAGGCTTCTAGAAGCTATGGAGCGAGGGCCAGCGAATGCTTCTGGCCCTCATGATCAGATCACCGCACCGCGACCGACTCAAGGTGCGTCAGCTTCAGGCTTTCCTCCCATAGGCGCTCTTGCAGCACGCGATCATAGGAGACCAGCGCTGACTTCTTCGGCACGCCCTTGATGAAGTATTTGCCAGTAACGCCCTCAACCTCAGGAGAGGTCGCAAGATAGAGCGTGGTTCTGGCTCCCTCGTCGGGCTTGCTCCCAAGCAGTGGCAGGAGCAGCCCTGCAAGCGCCTTCAGTGCAGGACTGAGATCCTGCTGACCGATGTTTGTCGCGACAAACCCGGGATGCAGGCAGTTGACCGTAACCCCGGTTCCTTCCAGCCTGCGAGCCAGTGCATAGGTAAACAGGATCAGCGCCAGCTTCGATTGGCTGTACGCTCGCGGAAAACTGTAACGCCCCGTTTTCAACTGAAGATCAAACAGATCAATTGTGCCCGAAGATTGCATATCAGACGAAACATTGATAATACGCGCAGGAGCGCTTTCTTTGATCTTATCCAGAAGTAAGTTTGTCAGCAGAAACGGAGCCAGATAATTCACGGCCAGCGTCTCTTCTATGCCGTCCTCCGTCTCCTGCCGTGAAAAGTTACTAATACCGGCATTATTAATGAGTATATGAAGATGCGTATATCGATCTTTGAAGTGGGCCACGAACTGGCGAATAGACTCCTGAGAGGCAAGGTCAACCTGCATGAGGTCAACGTGCGGATTCCCGCTGTGCGCCTGAATCTCATTCTGTGCCGCTGCCCCTCGCGCCAGATCCCGGCATGCCATGACGACGTGGGCGCCTCTGTGAGCCAGCCCGAGTGCCGTCGCCTTGCCAATACCGGAGCTTGCCCCGGTCACCAGACAGACTTTTCCCTGTAACGGTCTGGATGCCAACATTATACGATATCCTTTCTTTGTCTTTTTTCAGTGTCCTTTCTTTCTCCCTTACAACTACATATCCCCATCATACCTTTTTTGCTGGCAAAAGAGAAGAGGGCCGGCCCAACAGGCCGCACCCTCTCCCGGAGTAACCGAACCGCTCTCACGCTCCAAACACTACCTAGTACTGATATGCGTCGGCAAGCTCGTCAACAGGCACCCACGCCTGACGATGGTTATAGTTAATCATGTACCAGATCCTGCCCGAACCGTCCTCGGCGATCTTCTCGGGCGAGACGAACAGCGCCCCATCAGGAGCGTTGCCAATCACGTACGAGGACGAGCTGAACGTTCTGGGCGAGCCATAGATCTTCACGTCATTGCCATCCGTCGAGTGAAGCTTGACGAGCCGCCCGAACGCGCCAAACTCAACCTTCACGCCATCGGGCACAGCAAGCCAGCCCTGCACAAACTGGGCCGGTTTGCTCGGATCGGGCTGCACCGAGAAATTGATCTTATACATCGTGTAACCGTTGTGCCCCTGATCACGCTTGATATCGGTGAAGACGTAGCTCTTCAGCGCGTCAATATTGTTATTCCCCTGGTACGCGTATTGCGTATCCATAATCAAGGGGCTGTTCGTATCGGGCTCCTTGTAGATATAGAAGTAGTTGAAGTTGGCAGGTGTTGGCTTTGAGCCCCCGTACATCTTCAGACTCGACTCAGGGAACAGCGTCAACGTGAACGGCTGTAGCTTGAGCTGCGTCTGACGCGCCTTGCTGTATTTGTCGATCGCGTTGAGGTAATAGCGCCACATCCAGTAGGCGCCGGGGTCATCATGATTGCTCAGTCCGATCGTCGGGGACGGAGTCGCACCATGCGCCACGAAATGCGTGGTATCGATAGGAATATGATACTTGTCGGCAAGGTAGGCGCTCAGTTTGGCCGATGCAAGATACATGGTCGCGTTGTACCAGAGATAGCCGGTATCCGCGTAGCCCTCATGCTCAATGCCGATGGAGTGATGATTGTACCAGATATTGCCCGCCTGATAGGCCGTGTCGCGCTCGTGGAGCACCTGATAGACGGTTCCATCGCTACCAACCACATAGTGTATGCTGACATCGTACTCCACTTTGGGGTTCAGGAAGATATTCAGCGCATCGGCGGCAGAGCCTTCGATATCGTGAATGACCACGCGATCAATCGGGTAGTCATCGGGACGGGACGAGGAGGAATCGTAGTTACAGATCACATGCTCAGAGGAACGGGCACAATCGCCGATTTCGGGCGGGATAATACAGTTAATGGCGTCTGGATATTCAACACCCTCATGTGAGTTGGTGCATCCGGCAGGAAGCTGAGGCGATTGCGCCATGCGCGAGACAACCTGCGCCTGAAATGTCTGCTTGTTTGGCTGCACCTGTTGCGGAGACACCGTGATCACTTCGCCGCTCTTCGTCTCAACGCTGAAGCCCTTCTGCAACAACTCGTAGACCTTATCAGCGTAGAGCGCGGCGATCGAGCGACTATTCGAGCCGCTATAGAGGGCAACCGTGTTGTACCAGTCGTTCAGGGAAGTGGGCAGCTTTCCATTCAGTTCGATAGCCTGTGAACGCAGAACCGCAGCGCCTCCGCGAATGTTGGCCGCCGCGTCGCGCTTCAGTGCATCGGCGGGCAGCTTGAGGAGTTGAGCCGCCTTGTCAAGCGTATTGACGCGCTCGTTTTTCACCAGATGCAGATATCCATAGCCGCCATCAATGCTCGGATGCCAGTTGTTGTCACTCAGGCGCGACTCCTGATAGCTGATAGCCAGGAGCAGCGCTTCGGGAACTCCCGATTCCTGTGCTGCCTGTGTAAACAACGCGTGAAGCGTCCCTGCTGTCTGCTTCGTATCGGTAGAGACTGCCAGCACAACGCCGGACTGGAGAAACAGCGTCCCGATAAGGAGCATGGCGCATGTCGCGAGAAAGAGCAGCACGCGAGGCCACCGGGCTTTCTCGCCTGCACACGTAAAGCGTCTTCCAGACATACAATAAATCCTTTTCTCGTTTGCTTCTTTCGATCCGAGACAATCAAGGTAAAAAGAATAATGCTTTTTCCCTGTGAAATAAGATATCATCCTTGAAAATCCAGGAACAGCAAAAATTCTTTCTACACTCTATATAGTACATTTTTGACCAAAAAAGCAAGCGAACACAGGGATTCTTGAGGAAGATGCAGGTTCTCACGGGAACATAGCTGGCATGCCCCATGAGAACCTGTTGCAGGCTTATCGAATGCTATAGGTAACCTTGCGCCAATGCGAGCCACCATCCGCTGTCACATAGAGCGAACTTGCATCAACAGCCCACCCGTTCTGCATATCGACAAAGCTAAGCGCCCGAAAATGTCCGATGTTTGTGCTGAGCTTTTTCCAGCTTTTCCCGGCATTGGCGGTAAAGTACATGGTTTGGCCCTCGGGATCCGAGCCCCAGGCATGTTGTGCATCCACAATGTAGAGATTTTCCAGCGACTCCCGAACCAGCGCCCCGGGCTCTTGCGGATAATCTGGTTGCCAGGTTTCACCACCATCATAGGTCTTATAGAGCAGGGTTCCCTCGGTCGGCTTGCCGTCCAGCTTTCCCTGCACATAGACCGGCATCATGCCATAATCGCCGATCAGAATGGGCGGCGTCGTACGATAGGCAAGCTGCTGACCTTCCAGCGTGGGCAGACTCTGGCGCTTCCAGGTTTTCCCCTGATCGGTTGTTTTATAGAGCCAGGGTGCACCTGAAGGCTCGCTTCCGGTAGCCCACCCGGTCGTGGCATCCTTAAATGTCAGGCCGTTTTTCACCCCGCGGCGTGGCAGGCCGCTTGCTGGATCTTCGGTTGTTGCCAGCTTCTCCCAGTGCTCCCCGCCATCACGTGTATGAAAAAGAGCAACGACCATCGAGCCCGCATCACTCGCGCCCATGCACTCAAGCCATCCCTCATCGAGATTGATAAAATGGGGCGTCATCGCTCCGTGGAGTGGCAACCCGCTGAGCACCGCATCCTGCCAGCTTTGTCCACCATCTACCGTCCGATAGACGTGCACCTTCTGCTCATTTTGCAGCACAACCGAGAGCCAGCCCCGCAGCTCATCCCGAAACTCGCCACGCAGCAGCACAATCCTGCCCGGCGTATTCGGGGTTACGTCGTGCCAGCTCTGCCCGCCGTTCACCGTCCTGACAACACTTCGCTCTGTTACGGCCCACCCGTTGGTTTTATTCAGCATACGCAACACAAGCAGTGGATCGCGCCGGGGCGGCAGCGTCGGGCTCGGCGTCGGCGTCGATGCGCTCGATTCCATTGATGGCAACCCATTACACCCGACCAGAGCGCACGAGAGAAGAAGTAAAATACAGGTTATATAGCGCTTATAATGCCGGTTCATGAATAATCCTTTCAGAGCAACGCTTTTTGCTGCTACCAAAAAACACCCTGACGACTACACACCACTTCTTTCCCTTATTATGCCATAATCGGGCGTGAACTATCCGTGATAGAATGACAGGTATCGATAGGGAAACTATATACATGACAGAAATGGAGACAAAGAATCCTTGAGCGAGTTTTCTACCATTCTGGCGACATCGCTGGCCTCTATTACCCCCCTTGATCGGGCCGCGATGGAACAGGCACGCCAGCGTCAGCAGCAGCTTACCAAGCCAGCCGGCAGCCTCGGTCGCCTGGAAGAGATCGCCATTCAGATCGCGGGCATGCAGCAAACCCCCGTTCCCCGTATCAACCATAAAGCCGTTATTGTGATGGCAGGCGATCACGGCGTCACCCGCGAGGGCGTCAGCGCGTATCCGGCAGCAGTCACGCCCCAGATGGTGCTCAATTTCTTGCAGGGAGGCGCGGCAATTAATGCTCTGGCGCGGCAGGCGAACGTGCAGATGATTATTGTTGATGTCGGCGTAGCTGCCGAGCTCTCTCACCCCGGGCTGCTCTCGCGCAAGGTCGCGTATGGCACCGCGAATATGGCTCAGGGGCCCGCCATGACACCGGAACAGATGATGCAGGCGCTGCTTGTCGGCATCGAGACGGCTCACGCGACGATCGCGCAGGGAGCCGACCTTCTGGCAATCGGCGAAATGGGCATCGGGAATACGACAGCCGCCAGCGCCATTGCAGCCGCGCTGCTCCAATTGCCCGTCAGCGAGCTCACCGGATATGGCACCGGGATCGATGAAGAGCAGCGCCAGCATAAAGTGCGCGTGATCGAACAGGCGCTGGCCGTCAATCAACCTGACCCCCTGAACCCGCTTGAGGTCCTGCGTTGTGTCGGTGGGCTGGAAATCGCGGGCCTGGTCGGCGTGCTGATCGGCGCAGTAGAACACCGTGTTCCCGTCGTGATTGATGGCTTTATTTCTACCGCCGCTGCGCTTGTTGCATCTACCTTACATCCCACCATTCGCGAGTATCTCTTTGCCGGACACGCCTCCGTCGAGCGCGGTCACCGCCTGATCCTGGAGCGGCTGGAGCTTCGCCCGCTGCTTCAGCTTGATATGCGACTTGGTGAGGGAACCGGCGCGGTACTTGCGATGCAGATCGTCGAGGCCGCTGTGTGTACCCATAGCGAGATGGCCACTTTTGCCGAAGCGGGCGTCAGTGATCGCCCCGAACACGCTTGATTGTCTCAGAACCGGTCAGCAAGCCGGTTCTTTTTTTCTCTCGCGCCCTCTTATTCACGCATATCAATCGAGCAGTTAAGATTCTCTCCCTGAAAGAGGAAAATTCCAGCTCCTCTCTTCACCTGATCTCAACCAGAAGTAAACCGCTTTTCCAGATAGTCCCATTATGCTGGAAAAGAGTGTGTCATTTTAACATATGCCACTTCATTCAAAGTGAAGGAGAGGGGAACACGTGGAGGTGGACATCTCACTCGACAGCATCCCCGCTGCATCAACAGGGAACATCGTTTCAGCAGAAGGACGCCCGCGAGGCGCACGAAAGGACATGTAATTCATGCAAAGCAAGTACTATCGTACCCTGCTTCCTCTGGCCTTATTGCTGGCCGCATGCCTGTTCCTCAGCAGTCCACTTTTGGACGTACAGGGCATTGGCCCGGCAAAGAACTACATTCTGGTATTTCAACCGCAACAGCAAACCCTTCCTCAAACCGTCATCAGCAGAGGACATACTGTTGTCTATGACCTGAGCGCAGCCGGGGTAATGGTTGTTCGCACCCATATCCCTGACGACCTGATGCATATTCCCGGCATCATCAGCGTTGCACCAGACCGCCCGCATATCACCATTCCCGCTAAACCGGCAAAACCGCTCACTTCTGGCCTGCTTCATCCCCTTCAGGTGTCCAGCAAGGCCGAAGGCTGCGCGAGCAACGAAGCAGTCTGCCCGCAACAATGGGATCTGGAGCGCATTCATGTGCCTCAGGCCTGGGAAAAGACGCGCGGGTCGAGAAAGGTACGCGTCGCTGTCCTCGATAGTGGACTAACTTCCACTCATGAAGCGCTTGGCGATAACTATGATAAAGAGGCCAGCAAGTCATTTGTTGAACCAACAAACTGCGCACAGGATTCGGATGTCAACAGCCTTGAGGACTTCAATGGACATGGCACCTGGACCGCGCTGCACATCGCTGGAAAGAACACCTCGCGCATGAGCGGCATCGCGCCCGAAACCACGCTGATTAACCTGCGTGTGCTCAACGCCTGTGGCATCGGAACCGATAGCTGGATTCTGGCCGCCTTGATGCATGCTCACAAGGTTGGCGCACAGATCGTCAGCATGTCGCTGGGCGGCTTTGTATGCGCGGATGGCGTCGTGAAGGAGTCCTACTATTGCCGCACCGAGAAAGACGCCAGAGATGGCGCTTCCACCTGGAAAGCTTACAACCAGACTATTTCCTATCTGTTGCAGCATGGAACGCTTGTGGTGGCCTCCGCAGGCAATGAGCATGTCCAGCTCGACCAGAACGGGCGCGTGATGGGAAAAAGCAGCGTCGGCTTTGGCGCGGAGAAGAACGACCCGAGCAACAACCTGTACGGGCTCCGTGAGATCCCCGCTGGCATTCCCGGCGTGCTGACCGTGAGCGCGACCAACCGCATCACCCAGACCGCGCAGGCAGGTGAAACCAGGCACGGACAGTATGGGCAGGGACTCCGCGACCAGCTCGCCTACTACAGCAACTACGGGGCCCGTATCGATGTCTCAGCGCCCGGCGGCTCGCGAAACTATAACGTGCCACGCTTCGACTGCATTTCGACTCGCTGTGATGGCCTGACCCCCTCCTCGTCCGGCGGAGACGACCATACCGGCGTCTTTGGCGCGTTCGGTATTGATGAGAAGGGACAACTCTGTAGCAACTGCTATAGCTATTTGCAGGGCACCTCGATGGCCGCGCCAACCGTCTCCGGAGTCGCCGCACTGGTGCTTGCGCGTCATCCAGGCATGTCGGTGCAGGAGCTAACGAAGCTGCTCAAGCGCTCTGTCACGCCCTTCCTCGATAAGAACGCCACGCCGCCCGCCGCCAGCAATAGCAAGAGCCCATACTATAACTATACGATCGATTATGATGCGGCTCCGATCAGCAATCGCCTGATGGGAACAGGCATCATCGACGCGGCTCGCGCTGTATCCTGAGTCCTCATTCCGACAACTATCACCAGTGGGGGCGTTCGCTCGCCCTCACTCCTGCAATTCTCTCCTTTGTGGAATATGCAGAACGAGCACCACTTATAGTACATACGAATGTCCTTTTACTAGAAGTGCTTTATGTTTAGAAGTGGTATCAGTCGTATCATCATATCTGCAAGTGAAAGGATAGAGAATAGCAATGCAGGGAATGAGAAAAACGATCGGCGTACTGCTTCTCATCAGTCTGAGCTTCCTGGGCGCTCTGGCGCTGCTTCCTCAGCGGGTGCAGGCAGTATCGCCCGAACAAAACTACATCCTCCGCTACGATGATGCCAGCAGAATCGACATGCAGAACCTCACCCGAAGTGGGCACAGGGTCGTGCACGATTTGCGGCAGGCGGGCATACTGGTTGTCCGCTCGCACAGCCCTGAGCAGCTCCAGCGGCTTCCCGGGCTCGGCGATCTGATTCAGGATCGTCCACAACAGATGCTTCCACAGCACGAGTTCGTCACCGCCTATAGCGCGCCAGAGCTTCACGCTGGCGCACGGCAGAACGAGCAGGGCTGTGCTTCGGTCTCGACGTATTGTGCGCTGCAATGGGACCTGAAGCGGATTCATGTTCCCGAGGCATGGCGCGTGACGCAGGGCTCACCCACGATCACCGTTGCTGTGCTGGACACAGGAATTACGTCGAGTCATGAACAGGTCGGGGCGAACTATGATAAAGCAGCCAGCCGCTCCTTTGTGCAACCAAGCCTCGAGTGCGCCCTTGACAAAGGGAACACCAGCAGCCTGGAAGACATGAACGGACATGGCACCTGGGTTGCAACCCATATCGCGGGCAAAAACGGGCTGCGCATGACCGGCATTGCACCACAGACCCGCCTGATTAACCTGCGGACCCTCAACGCCTGCGGCACCGGCTTCCATAGCTGGTTCTTTGCTGCAATGCTCTATGCAAATACGGTGGGTGCTCGCGTCGTCAATCTGTCGCTTGGCAGCTATATCTGTGCCGATGGTGTGGTGAAAGAGTCGTACTACTGCAACACGCAGGAGAAAGCGCAGAACGGTCCCTCGCTCTGGCGCACCTATACGCAGGTCGTGCGCTATCTCCTCGATCACAACACGCTGGTCGTCGCGGCCGCTGGAAATGAGCACGTCAATCTCGATAAAGACGGGCGCGTTCTCAACAAGAGCAGCGTTGGCTATGCCGTGCAGGCGAACAACCCGGCAAACAGCCTCTATGGCACCCGCGAGGTTCCCGCCGGCCTTCCTGGCGTGATTGCCGTTGCCGCGATCAATCGAATAACCGCCATTGGACAGCCCGGCGAGACACGACACGGACAGTTTGGCGCGGGCAAAAGAGATCAGCTCGCGTTCTACAGCAACTATGGCGGACGTATCGATCTGGCGGCCCCGGGAGGTGCACGCAATTATAACGTCCCCCAATTCGACTGTGTAAATAACAACACAAAATGCAGCCGTCTTGATTTTTCCAGCCCCACCCAGGCCGACAATCCAGGCGTCTTTGGTGCGTATGGCGTGAACGCAAGCGGTCAGCCATGCTCCAATTGTTACGCCTTCCTGCAAGGAACCTCGATGGCCGCACCTCAGGTCACAGGCGTGGCGGCCCTGGCACTGGCGGCACATCCTGAGATGACGGCGTGGGAACTGGCAGCCTGGCTCAAGGACTCCTACACCTGGTATCACGATCCGAACGCGACGCCTCCCGCCGCCGATATGCCGAACAGCCCCTACACCAATTACAACATCAACTATAGCGGAAAAGGTCTTCCAGAGTGGAAATTAGGTGTAGGCGTGATTGATGCAGCCCGGGCGGTCCGCCCCTGAACAAACGAAACGGCATGGGTCATTGCTGGCCCATGCTGTTTTTTTTGCGGCTTTTATCGAAGATGTTCAGAGCATTGAGAAAAGGAATCGTGCAGGAATAGCATATTTCTCTGTCTATATAGCTCATCAATAGAGCCTGGCTGTATCCTTTCCATAACCATTTCTTAACCAAACTTACACCATTTTATATTGATTCATGAATGGAGATATATCATAATAACAATGAAGAGGTGGAAGGAACCATACGAGAAGAAGCCGCAACTGCCAACCTTCCCCTCACGGCTCGCCCTGTGATATTGGTTGTTTCTTTAGAGGAAAGGACGTACACAACTCTATGAAACGCTACCGCGCAGCCATTCCTATCTTGGTGTTAGCAGGGATGCTAGCTCTGACCTTTCTTGCTTCCCTCCCTGAGCGTGTCGAGGCGGTCGCGAAGACCGATAATTACATTCTGCTTTACAATCAGCAGACGAAAATCGACAAGAACGCCCTGACAAAGAACGGGAACAAGATTATCTTCGACCTCAGCCAGGCGAAGGTGATGGTCGTCCGCTCAAACAACCCGAACGAGCTTAAGAAGGTTCCTGGCGTGATTGGCCTGGCAAAAGACAAGCGCTCCGTCCGCCTGCCGGGAAATGAAGTCAAGAACATTACCACTGTCCCGCAGACAAAGGCCGCAGCCGCGCAATGTGCCTCGGTCGAGACCTCCTGCCCGTTGCAGTGGGATCTGGCCCGCATCAACGTGCCTCAGGCCTGGAAGACCACCCAGGGCTCGAAAGAGGTGCGTGTGGCCGTCGTGGATACCGGTGTAAACTCGTCGCACGACGCGCTTGGATCCAACTATGACAAGGCCTCAAGCCGCTCCTTCGTGCAGCCTGACGCTGATTGCCCCCAGGAAGTTGACGCCAGCAACCCGGAGGACCAGCAGGGTCACGGCACCTGGGTTGCGACCCACATCGGCGGCAGAAACGGCACGCTGATGACCGGTATTGCCCCGAACACCACGCTGGTCGGCATCCGCGTCCTCAACGCCTGCGGTTATGGCTATGATAGCTGGATTCTGGCCGGTCTGATGTATGCCAGCACGATCAATGTCGACATCATCAATATGTCACTTGGCGGCTATGTCTGCGCCGAGGGCATCGTTCCTGAGTCCTACTACTGCAACAATGCCGAGAGCGTTGGCGACAGCCAGACCGTGTGGAAAACCTACACCCAGATCGTGAAATTCCTGATGGAGCGCGGCACGCTGGTCATCGCCGCTGCCGGTAACGATCACGTTCGCCTTGATCGCGAAGGGCATGTTGCGGGCCCGAGCAGCGTCGCGTTCGCCGTCCCGATGAACCATCCCGCGAATAACCTCTATGGTCTGAGTGCCGTTCCCGCCGGGATCCCGGGCGTCATCACAGTTGCAGCCACGAACCACATCACAGCAAAGGGTGGCCCTGATGAGACGCTCTACGGGCAGTATGGCGAGAACCTGAAGGATCAGCTCTCGTACTACAGTAACTTCGGACGCCGTATCGATGTCTCTGCACCGGGCGGCTCGGTGAACTACAATATTCCGCCGTTCGACTGCAAGAGCGCCGAGTGCTCGCGCCTCCGCTATACCAGCATAGCGAACGCTGACAACCCCGGCGATTTCGGCGCATGGGGTGTTGACGCCAATGGTAACCCCTGCGCGACCTGCTATGCCTTCGCTATTGGTACCTCGATGGCGGCCCCTCAGGTCGCTGGCGTGGCAGCCCTGGCGCTGGCAGCCCATCCGAATATGACAGCGAAGGAACTGTCGGCATGGCTGAAGAAATCAGTCACCCGCTTCCTGAACAAAAACGAGACGCCTTCCGCCGCCGAAGATCCGGCAAGCCCGCACTATAACTACGATATGGATTACGGCACGCCGGGCATTCCAACCTATGAAGAAATGGGCAAAGGCGTGATAGATGCAGCGAAAGCGGTTGCAGCAAAATAGCGCCGCCTATCCAGACATACTCTCTTAGCACTTTGTGGGAACCATTCTCCTTTGTGGGAATGGTTCTTTTTTTGTGGTATGCTGAGATATCGTCTTTTTCAGGAGGACTTTGAAAGAATGGCTAATGAAATCTCTGTCCATGCGACACTGGACGGCAAGATGCGGTTTCAGGCGGAAACGGGAAGCGGTTTCACGTTGAGCATGGACGCAGCCCCGGAAAGTGGTGGCGAGAACTCAGCACCCCGCCCGACAGAGGTGATGCTTGCGTCTCTGGCTGGCTGTACTGGTATCACCCTGGTCTCGATTCTGCGCAAACAGCGTCAGGAAATCACCAGCTACGAACTGCACCTCCGCAGCGAGCGCACCAGCGCCCCCGGCACCTATACCACCATCACGGTTGAACACGTGCTGTCCGGGCCAACGCTCACCCTTGCTCGGGTTGAACGAGCGCTGGAACTGGCCGAACAGCACTGCACGGTGGGCATTCTACTCGGCAAAGCGCTTGAGATCAAGCATACGGTTCGCCTCGTCGAACATGCCTGATTGCTCTTGAGCCTTTCCCCTGGCACTATGCCGCGGGGACGGGCTCACGCCTGTAGGCAAAGCCAAAGTACAGAGCAATCGCACCCGCAACAAAGTGGAAAAGGTGATCTCCGATGTTCGCGTGCATAATACCAAGCAGACGATGATCAAAGTAGAGAAACGGATACAACAGCCCGAGCAGCGCAAGCACAACATACACCACGCCGAAAATCTGATTAAAGCGCCGATCCCACCCCATAATTACGCAACTCAACGCCAGAAAACCGGTTGCCAGATGAATGAAGTTATGCACAATATCGAGGTCCAGCCCCAGAAAATTCGCGGGCTGCATGGTTGATGTGTTGCCAATTCCCAGTACACCGACGATAAGAAACACAATGGTGACAATCAGGGTATAATAGCGGCTGGCAGTCCAGGGCATAGAAACGCTCCTTTTCACATGCCACATGGGTTAAACAGTTCTCTCTTTAGTATACCATCTCTCTTGCTCAGCCGCTTCCCTTTTACCCGAAATACAGCATATCAGGGCCAGGGATTCGGGGGGCCCCAATGCGTGCTTGCCCCCGGCGGTGGTGCAGGCGCTCCATATGTTGGAGGCGGAACAGGCGCTCCATAGGGCGGAAGCGACATCGGGTGCGAGGGCGGATAGGGTGTATAGAACATTATAAATTTGCGCTTCGGGCGATCAATCAGCATGTAGAGCAGCGAGCCGAGAAACGGGAAAAAGATCATCAACACTACCCAGACCACTTTCATCGTATCCGTAATACCCCGGTTGCTCAGGCAGTCAACCAGCATCCAGACCCAGAACACCACCAGCGCGATTGGCAAAACAACAAACAGCAAGATAACGCCCAGTATAAGTAATGTTGCTATGAATTCGGACATGTATGCCTCCTGAACGAACGGTCAGCCGAATAGAGAAACAGGGTTTTCTCGAAGATCAGAAGAGAATACAGCTTTTTCATTTCGTCTCTTCAGTATAGCAGCTATTCGCTTTTTTCGCTAGATGTTGTGCGTTCCTTCACCCTGATTCACCAGTCACGCCATTGTTTTTGTTGTTGCTTCTGTTGTTCCTGTGGCGGCTCGGGATAGGTCGCTTGTGGCTCCTCGTACTGTTCCCATTGAGCCTCGGAAGGCATGGCAGGCGCTTCAGAGGCCCAGTGAGGCTCGGGCAACTCCCGATAGTTTGCGTGATCATTTGCCGACCAGGATGGCTGTGGATCCTGAACGCGCGTCGGCTCATAATAATATCGAACTTTTGCCTTCTTCCTGTCGGTAAAAAAGTAGACCACAGGAGCAACAGGAGAGCACAGAAGCATCAGGATCACCCAGATCAGCTTCATGGTATCGGAGATGCCCCGATTCCTGAGGCAGTGGATCAGCATCCAGATAAAGAGGACCAGTGTCACGAATGGATACGCCAGTAACAGCAGGAGAAGGCCCAGGTTAAGAAGCGTCAGCGTGGATCCCGGCATGCATACCTCCAGAACGAGCGATCAGCCGAACGGCAAAATAGCATCTTCTAGAAGTATAGACGTAAAGAAGAACTTTTTGTTGCAGTCTCTTCAGTATAGTAGCTATTCGCTTTTCTCACCAGGTGCTGTACGTTCCTTCACCCTGATTCATCAGTCACGCCATTGTTGCTGTTGCTGCTCCTGCTGCTCCTGTGGCGGCTCGGGATAGGTCGCTCGTGGCTCCTCGTACTGTTCCCATTGGGCACTGGAAGGCGTGGCAGGCGCTTCATAAGCCGAATGAGGCTCGGACCGCGCCTGATAGCTTGCATGATCATTTGCCGACCAGGATGCCTGCCGAGCCTGAATACGCATCGGCTCATAATAATACTGGATTTTCGCCTTCTTCCTGTCGGTAAAAAAGTAGACAAAAGAGGCAATAGGAGAGAACAGGATCATCAACACCACCCAGAGCAACTTCATGGTGTCAGAGATGCCCCGATTTTTGAGGCAATCGACCAGCATCCAGATCCAAAATACCACCAGCAGGGTCGACAGAATAGCGATCACCACAAATACGAGGAGAAAGAACAAAAACATGACAAAGCCCATTTGTTCACTCCATTCACTCTTTCTGTCGCTGCTGCTGCATCATTTCTTGCTCGTGCGGCGCTTCCGGATAAGAAGCCATCGGCTCCTCATAGCGCTGCCAGTGCGTTTCCGCTTCTTTGGGCTCTACAGGCACATATCCCTGCTCATAGGACTGCTCTTCCCGGGACTGTTCCTGTCCTTTATAATAATGCGCCGTATTCACCGGGGTATACTGCGGCGTCTCAACAGGCGGGGTTGTTCTCTGTCCCGAGAGCTTGCGCCCCCAGAAGATATAGAGGAACGTACCACCCCAGGGAATCAGCCAGATCAGCACAATCCAGAAGATTTTCTGCTCGTTCCTCAGCCGCCGGGCACAATCGACTGTTGCCCAGATCGACAGGAACACCCAGATCCATGAAGCGCCCCTACCGGCAAAGTCGAAAAAAAATGGAATCATTGCTCTCTCCTCGCTTTTCACGCCGTTTGAAGAGATACTCACTTTTTTAAAAAGGAGTTACATTCAGCTTATTCTATATGAAGGGTATGCACTTAAAACAGGCAATCCCTGAACTCGTTCTCTTCGCTGTATCCATACGGCAGGTATCAATACTATAGTACGTATATCCGATGACTCAGGTTGCCTCTTGCACCAAAAGTCCATAGTTAGCGCTCTCCTGGATAGCGATCACGGCGGTATTGCCAGCGTCTGCGCATCACATAGATGATCGCGCCAACGCCTGGCAGCAGGCCGATCAGGAGCAGCCAGCGCCGCTTGATACGCGGATCCAGTCGAGGATCACGCCAACAATCGATAAAGACCCAGATCCAGCATGCCACGCCCGCCGCCAGAATCAACGGGCCCATAAAGTCGGTTGATGCAACCATTCTTGCTCTCTCCTCTCATCGAGTGCACATTTCTGTCCTCCCTACTATAACCTAATATTCTCAGTCAAGAAACTCCCCCTTGCTGCTCACTTTTTCCAGGATAGAGAAAAAATTTGCAAAGTTCTGACATTTTTTACCAGGAAAGTATTGACATTTTTCTTACTGACATGGTAATATTCTTTCAAAGAGCAGCAAAAATAATCAATAGAAGATAAATTTTTGAACGTTTCTGAAAGGAAAAAAAGATCATGTGGCAGCAAGCATTCTCTATTCAAGGACATAAACCCCGCATCGTCTTCAGCACTATTGAGGGCAATATCGCCGTTCGCACCTGGGAGAAAAAAGAGATCATGGTTGAAGCAGCCGAGCCAATTCAGGGGCTGCGCTTTGAAGCGGATACCCTCTTTGTCTCGCACTATCGCAGCGATGTCACCGCCTGGGTTCCGCGCATCAAAGGGCTCTTATTCAACTACACCAACACACAGGTCACAGTCGAACGCTCAACGGGTACCGTCTCCATCGAGCGCACAGGCTCCGTTGATATCCGCAACCACACCGGGCGCGGCTTTCTGGATCGCATCGAGGGCAGTGTCCACCTCTTCCAGATCAGCGATGGGGTGGAAAGCACCTCGATTGGTGGAAGTCTTGAAGCCTTTGAGCTGCCCTCGCTTCGCGTGCTTGGCTCCGTTGGTGGCAGCACCACCACCCGGCAATGCGGGCAGGTCGCCCTCGAAAATATCGGTGGCAGCCTGACGGCGACCGGTATTGGCGACATGCTTTCCTGCGAAAATGTCGGCGGCAGCATTCACATTCAGGATAGCCCCCGAGCCGTCATCAATACGCCACGCGCAGGCGGCAGTGCCACGATTGAGCAGGTAGGCACGATTCGTTCCGTTCACGTTGGTGGCAGCCTGACCCTCGCCGGGAACATCACAAACGAGGGGCCAACCTCCTTCTTTGCTGGCGGCAGCATCACCTATCTCCTGCCCGCGAACCCGCATATGACCATTCAGGCTTATTGTGGCGGCAACATCCGCGGCAGCGCCGTTGCTCAGTCGCGCAACAATGCGGCCACGCTGATCTATGGCGAAGGGAGCAATATGCTGACACTGCATGCGGGTGGCAGCATCACAATACATGGCAATCAGGTCAACCGCTAAGCACTGTGCCGGAAGGATGCTGCATCTTTCCGGCATTTCATTGATATGTATTGATATAAGCATCATTTTCACCACTCCCTACCTCAATTTCCGCTCTCCCTCATCAATTCTCTCTGGAGTATGAACAGGCTGTAGAGCACATTCCTCAAGCATAAAAAGAAGAATTCATAGTATTTCTTGAAAGATAGCTCTACAAGAACAGGGCATATCCCGTTTTCAAAAGAAAGTACTACCGTTTTTGATGAAAACAGACAAAGAATTAACAGAATGCTGTATCTGTGGTATGCTTTGCCTCAAAGAGAGAATATTCCCTGTTTGGTAGCTCATCAGAGTTGCAGAGAGGAACAACAGAAAAGATCTTCCGGCGCATCTCTCGGGAGGGAGAAGGCGTCGAGGGACAAATGATGAGGAGGTTTTTCTTCTATGCCTGCTAAAGTCACTCGTCCTATTCGCTCTCTTGGTGTTCTGACCGGCGGCGGCGACGTTCCCGGCCTGAATGCCGCCATCAAGGCGATGGTCTATCGGGCCGCGACAATGGATATTCGTGTCATGGGCCTGCGTCTGGGTTGGGAAGGCATCACCCTGCTGGACCGCAGCCGCTCCCGTGATGAGCTGGTGTTTCGGCTCGACGAGCCCGCGAGCTGGAAGGGGGGCTATCTCCTGCCACTCACTCGCCTGAACACACGCGACATCGACCGCCAGGGTGGCACCATTCTCCAATCAACACGCACCAATCCCGCCCGCATGAAGGTCGCCGATCTGCCGCCCCACCTCAAGCATTATGGGGAGGGAAAGCAGCCCGACGATCGCGTCGATCTGACCGATGAGGTCATCAAGAACCTTGAGTTCCTTGAGCTCGATGGACTGGTTGTCATTGGCGGAGATGACACGCTGAGCTTCGGCGCCAGGCTGGTTGAACGTGGCGTTCCTGTCTGGGGTATCCCCAAGACAATGGACAACGATGTGCCCGGTACCGAATACTGCATCGGCTTCCAGACTGCCATCAGCCGCGCCGCCGAGTTTATTAACCGTATTCGCTCAACTGCCGGTTCCCACGGGCAGACGGTCCTGTTCCGTATGTTCGGTCGCGACGCGGGCTTTACCGCGCTCGAAACCGCCGTTGTCACCTGGGCCGACCGCCTGATTATTCCCGAGGTGCCCGCAAACATCGACCATCTGGCCGAACTGATCGCGCATGACCGCGAGAACCCACAGCACTACTCAACGGTTGTGCTCTCCGAGGGGGCCAATCTGGGTGTTCCCGTCCCCGAGATAGGCGAGGCCGACGCGTATGGGCATCGCAAAAAGGCCAATGTCGCCGAATTTCTGGCTGATGAGCTGACGAAACGCCTCAAAGGGGTGCGCTTCCTGCCGATCGATCTCACCTATTTCCTGCGCAGCGGTGAGCCAGAAGTGTATGACAAGCACATGGCGATCTTCTTCACCAACCTGATTATGAGCACGCTGGAAAAGGGTGAGCATGGCGTTATGGCCGCCTTCCGCGAGGGACAGTATATCGCCACCGATATTCCGGGAAAAACGCTCCCAGCTCGCCGGGTCAAACCCGAACAGTACCACCAGACACGTTATCGCCCCAATTTCGAGCATATTAGCGGACCGTATCAACCTCAACGCGAAGTCTAGCATTCTACAATGAAGTAAGAGGATGGGGAGCAGGGAAAGCACCTCAGCAAAGGACCGATGGCAATGACGCCATCTGTCCGTTCTATCGTGTACAATAGAGAGTGGCCTTTTTCTAAACTCAGCTTGAGAGGTTTACATACCTATGACGACTTCACCGGAAACGGGACAGCGACCGCCACTCTTACGCCCGCGTATTCCTGTACGCAGCATTATACAGCGCGTTTTACTGGCCTTTTTCCTGTTGCAACTTCTAACCGCTGCCGTGTTGCAGGTTGTGTCAAGAATACGGCGTCTGAGACAGAAGGCGAAAACCTTTCCCCACCGCGAACTTGATGAGATCGCCGTTGGTGAAAATAACCATCTAAAGCTCTATAGCTATGGCTGCGATCTTTATGATGATATGCTCAAAGCAATTGACGAAGCAAAAGATTGTATCATGATCGAATCCTTTATCTGGAAGGGCGATGCCATAGGGAGAGCTTTTCGGGATCATCTGGCAAAGAAGGCAGAAGAGGGCGTTGATGTCTATGTCATCTTCGACGCGTTCGGCAATCTCGTTGTGCCACGGGCCTTTAAATCGTCCTTCCCCAAAAATGTGCATCTGTTCGAGTTCATGCCGGTACAACGCATCTGGCATATCTTCGACCCACGCCGCTACGCGCTGGATCATCGCAAGATTCTGGTGGTAGATGGCGAGATCAGCTTTATTGGTGGCTACAATATCGGCAGCGTGTACGCGACCCAGTGGCGCGATACGCATCTACGTATTCGGGGCGAGGCATCGGCTACGCTGGCAAACTCGTTCATTGCCTTCTGGAATCGCTTCAAGCCGCATGGCATCGAGATTGAGCGCCACTACCAGACACAGTTCAATCCGCTGATCTCGGTCCATGGAAACGACGCGATCCGCCTGACCTTCCCGATTCGCGATATGTATATTGATGCAATTGATCGTGCCCAGAACTGCATTCTGCTGACAAATGCCTACTTCCTGCCTGATCATGCATTGCTCGCTGCGCTCAAAAATGCAGCACGACGCGGCGTTGATGTGCGCATCCTGGTTCCCTGGGTCTCAAATCATATCCTGACCGACTGGATCTCGCATGGCTACTTCCACGAGTGCCTGCAAGCTGGCATTCGGATTTTCAGCTATCGGCACTCCATGTTGCATGCAAAAACCTGCACCATCGATGACGAATGGTCCACTGTTGGCACGGCCAATCTGGATCGTCTGAGCTCCATTGGCAACTTTGAAATCAATGTCGAGATCTACAGCGAAGAGTTCGCACGGCAGATGCACACGCTCTTCGACTACGATACCTCCGACACATTTGAGCTTACGCTTGAGGATTGGGCAAAACGACCCTGGTACGTTAAGGCCAGCGAAAAACTGCTGGCTCCCTGGCGCTTTATGATGTGAGATGCATGGAACCGGAAAAGGGGCGCGTCGATGCGGGCCGCCCCTTTCCGCTCTGACAGCGTTATACTTCTGCCCTCTGCGCTTCCCCATTGCCAAACGACCAATCAGCCTCGCTATTCTCAATCAGGTTGACAAAGACATCCTGTGACCGCACCCCCGGATTCTCCGCCAGCAGAGAGACTAACCGCCGATAGAACGCCTTCTTCTGCTCGACGGTCCGCCCACGTCGCATCGTGATTTGCAGGATCAGCAGATCATTACTCCGCTCAATCCCGAGATAGGTGGGATCATAGATCAGGCCGTCAGGCTCACGCTCATGAAACACCTGAAAGCGATCATCCTGCGGAACATCAATCGTCTCCACCATCGCCTGATGCACCGCCTCGCTGATTGCTGTCCGATACTCCGCCGATTTTCCACGCATTAAACTGATTCTGACAAATGGCATAATCTCAAACTCCTTCTTTCTGATTGCTTGCACACATCATAACAGCTCGCTTTGTATCGAACAACACAATCTTTCTCAAGTAAAGCATCGATGCTACCGATAGATTAGCAATTGTTGCGTGCCATAGTTGCTGTTGTGATACAGCACACTTCTTCACCGAATCTCAACCAAACTGTAACATTTCTGTAACACATTCCACAAAAATATCTGTCATACTCCTCATAGAAGCTTTTTATTCTCAAAAGTGTTGAGGAGTGGTAATGGGAAGAAGTATCGTATGGGCCAGATGGGGAGGTTGCTTTCTCCTGTTTCTGCTGTTTGCTCTGAGCGCCTGTGACCAGAAGCAGATAACCTCGAAAACAGAGGACGGTGGCACGATTCCTTTTCAGGTCGTCGAGCCCCCGGAGCTGGTGATAGCAAGCGATGTAGCGGACATCGTGATCCGCAAGGGGGACAGCAATACCGTGACCTTCGCTATCACGCAGATCACAGATGAGGAGCGCAAGGACTTCCACATCACCGCGCGTCAGGATGGCAATACCATCCGCATAGAAGAGGTCTTACGTTCCAGAACAGCCAGCAATGAGACGCATCACGGGCCGCGCCTTGAGCTCACGACCCCGGAACACAGCAACATCCAGATCAAGAACAAGGTTGGTAGCTCCTCTATTGAGCAAATCACCGGCGTGGTCAAGATCCGCTCGGAGGCAGGAGCGATCGATATGAGTGAGGTGACGCTGAAAGCCGGCTCGACGTTCCAGACCACAGCCGGAGCAATCGCCTTTCACGGTACGCTGGATCCAACGGGCCCCTACTCTTTTGAAACCGAGGTCGGCTCGATTGATCTCACGCTGCCCGCCGATTCCGCCTTTCAACTCAATGCCTTCAGCACGCTCGGCCCTATCTCCAATGCCTTCGAGAGCGACGTGACGGGAAACAGCCCCAGAGCAGCGCTCACGCTGAGAACGGTGGTGGGCAATATCGCAATTCATAAGGCGAACTGAGCGTCGTCGGCTTCCCGGTACAAAGGAGGCTCGGGAGACCGGGCCTTCCTTTTCTTTACCAACAGGTCCCGGTTTTCTCATCTCTTTTGCTCTGATATGGTATATTTAGGCTGATAGAGGACAACTGATTTTTTTTCTGGCAACAGATCGATAGATTTCAGTCCGAGAATTGCCAGCGGAAGGGAAGCCCTTCCTGATCGTACACGCAAGGAGAGACAAGGAGCCGTCATGAGTTATCAGGGAACGCCAAACGAGCCAGCCGAGCACTTCACTTTCTCGGAGACCGTCAACCGAGAAACGCCGCCCGCTGCTTCCCCGTATAGCTTTCACGGTACGGACCCGAATCTGCAACTGGATCCCACCCCGGTCGTCCGAACATCGACGCCGCCAAAACTGACCGGCTTCTTCCCACGGCTGAAGCTCCCTTCGCATGCCAAACCGAAGCAGGCAACTGATGAAGACGATATCTTTTCCCTGCCCTACACTAAAAAAGACGATCCCTCGCAGGTGACGGCCCCGACACTGCTGCTTCCTTTCGCACCCATTCCGCCGAAAGCAATTCAGAAGCGGCATTCCGCTATTGTGAAAAGCCGCTGGCGCCTTCAGGCCGAGCAGGAAGGCGAAGAACTCACCACCAGCGCTCCCTGGTGGCGCTTTCCGCTGGTGCTGGTACTGTGTGGCATACTCCTGATTGCAGGCTTCTTCGTGGTGCGCCAGCTCAACGATAAGCCGGTTGATATCCCGCAACAGACGATCACGGTTGGCACGACGCCCCTGGTCAACATTCAGAGCAACGGCGGCGGACAGATTTTCCTCCATAGTGGACAGACCGGCTCAATTGAGGTCAAGGGAAGCCGTCACGCCTCCGGTTTCCTCGGCAATATCGCCAACGCAACGCTTGAGCTCAAGCAGAAGGGAAGCGAGCTTGATATCCTGACTGGCGGCCAGAATAGCGCGATCCCGCTGCTTCAACAGGAACGCGTTGACCTGGATATCACCCTGCCGAGTAACTGTACCGTTCAGATCACGCATACAAATGGCTCAATCACAATTGATGGCTTGCAGAGCCAGATCACGGTGACCACCCAGAGCAGCGATATCGACCTGACGAACGTCACCCTGAAAGGACAGAGCACGCTGAAAACGACGGATGGCGATATCACAATCAAGGGCGCGCTCGATCCCAACGGTAACTATCAACTGTACTCGGAAAGCGGCTCGATTGATCTCACGCTGCCCGCAGAGAGTACTTTTGCCCTGCAAGCCGAGGCCAAAGATGAGAAAGAAGTCTATAATGATTTCGCCAGCACCAACGCCGCTCACCCGCGCATTCAGGCCAGCGCACCAAAGGGCAGCATCTCACTCCATAAACAAAATACACATTCATAACAGCCGCATTGACAAGCGGTTGCAGAGCCTCTAGAGTATGCTGAAGACCCTTTCTCTTTCCGTTTTTGCAAAAGGGAAAAAGAAAAGGGAAGTGAAGCAATTCAGAAAAGAAGGGGCTCACAATGACACCTTATAGCGGTCCCGCCCCCTGCTCTCAGGAGCAGGTTCAGGCTATCATCAAGACACTGCATGATCTCTATCCGAACGCACGGTATGATCTCGACTTCTCCACGCCGCTTGAGATGCTGGTTGCGACCATCCTCGCCGCCCAGTGCACGGATGAGCGCGTCAATGCCGTGACCAGAGAGCTTTTCAAGAAATATCATACCGCCGCGGACTACGCGAACACGCCACAGGAAGAGCTTGAGCAGGATATCAAGTCAATCACGTTTTTCCGCAACAAGGCCCGCAGCATCCGCGCCGCCTGCCAGTATATGCTTGACCACTATCATGGAGAGGTCCCGCAGACCATCAAGGAGCTGGTCAAAATGCCGGGCATCGCGCGCAAAACGGCAAACGTGATCCTCGGGAACGCCTTCGGGATCAGTGAGGGCTTTATTGTTGATACGCATGTGGCCCGCCTCTCTGGCCGCTTCGGCTGGAGCAAGCAGAGCGATATCAACAAAATCGAGCAGGATTTGATGCGGATCATCCCCCGGGACGCATGGCTCGGACTCGCGTTCAGGATGATCTATCATGGCCGGGCGATCTGTAAGGCTCGCAAGCCGCTCTGTGACCAGTGCCAGCTTGCCGCATACTGTCCCTCGGCTTTTACCGTTGAGAAATAGCACGGCGGGAGGATCATGTCCTCCTGCTGCCCTCCCCCGGGCCGATGTTCCACCCTCAAAAACAGGGAAAAATAGGGTACAATAAGGGGAGAGAGCACCTATCAGTAGAAGATCAGCAGCTCTCTTAGCCTTGACAGAAGGGCGCTTTCCCCGCATAAAAACGGGATTCTGCGAAGGGTCCCCTTCGCACGCCTTCCGAGGAGTTTTCTTTCATGAAGCAAGCTTCAAATGCGCACCACGCAACACCCGACGATGACTGTATCACCCGCCAAAAGCGCTCATTCTCCCCTTCCAGACGCATGATAGGCCACATCGCCATTGTCGGAGCAGGCATAGCCGGACTGAGTGCAGCCCTCACCCTCCATGATGCCGGGGTTCCCTGCACTATCTACGAAGCAAGCGACAGAGTAGGAGGGCGCATCCATTCCGCCACGCACTGGAGCCAGCAGCAAACCGCGGAATGGTGCGGCGAGTACATCGATAGCGATCATTCTACTATTCTCGCGCTTGCTCGACGGTTTCGCCTTCCTCTCCTCGAAACACACCATGCGCATGGAGAAGACACAGGTATCAAATATCAGCTTCTCGGCAGATCCTATACCTTTGGCGAGCTTACCCGGTCCTTTCAGGAGATCGCTCCGCGCGTGCTTGAGCAGTATCACCAGATCGACCCTGCAACCACCTGGGACCATTACACGCCGATGGCAGCGATGCTTGATCATATGAGCACATACGATTGGATCGAGCGCTACATCCCCGACGGGCACGCTTCGCCGACAGGCATGCTGCTCGACACCCTCTATACAACCCTGTATGGCGTGGACACCTGGGAACAGAGCGCCATGAACCTGGTGACGTACCTCGGCTACCTGCTTGCCTATTCCCCGCAGTCAGCACTCTCCAGCTCTATTGACGTGAGCTACCGGATCGCGGGCGGCAATCAGCGGCTGCCGGAAGCAATTGCGGCCTCTCTTCCCGAAGACGCTATCCGCCTGAGACACCGCCTTGCCGCGATCAAACGTCACGCCAACGATCGGGTAACGCTAACCTTCGACACCGAGCGCGGCTTTCAGGACATCTCCTGTGAGTACGCGCTGTTAACGCTGCCATTTAGCGCCCTGCGCGAGGTCGATTATCGCAAGGCAGGCTTTGATGCGCTCAAGCAAAAGGCCATCGCTGAGCTCGGGTATGGCACCAACTCCAAGCTCATGCTTCAGTTTGATGCGCGTCCCTGGCAACGGACTTTCCAGAACCACAGCTTCCAATCGGACCGCCTGCAAGCGATCTGGGAAGCCACAACCGGTCAGCAAGGCGAGGGGGGCATTCTGGTTCACTTTACCGGCGGCACAAAAGGGCGCTCGTATGCTCCAGCCGCACCCTATACCACCACCAACGAGCCGGAGCATGCCGACCTGCTGCGTCACTATGCTCGTGACACGCTCGAACAGCTTGAGACGTTGCTTCCCGGCCTCAGCGATCACTTCACCGGTGAGGTCGCCCTGAGCTATCCCACAGGAGACCCGTTCATCCGTGGAAGTTATGCCTGCTGGTTGGTCGGGCAGGTGACGAGTTTCTGCGGCTATGAAGGCGTCCGGCAGGGACCAATCCTCTTTGCGGGCGAACATTGCGCGAACGAGATGCAAGGCTTCATGGAAGGAGGCGCGCAGGAAGGTGTGCGAGCCGCCCGCGAGATTCTCCAGGATTGCGCCGTTTCTGTGGAGCAACCACTATAGCAGCGCTTTTTCCATCAAAACGACAGGGCACGCTTAGCGCCGCTGCTCATAGAGAGCAAGGGCCCGATACAGAAAGGCCTCCTCTTCTCCCTCATAGGGGAGCTGAAAGGGCCGCTGCTCCGGGCTCGTCTGCTTGATGTCGGTATACATCCGCTTCAGGCTCTCGATAATGTCGGGATCGCCATGTGTGAAGCCCTGTATCAGGTCCAGCCATTCCGCCACCAGTTGTTGCGCTTCGGGGCTCGCGGGGGCGATGCCCTCGCGTACCATGCGCCTGAGTTCGCCACCGATGCGCTCCCACCTCAGACTTGCTTGCTTTTGCTCCTCTTCGCCGAAATCTTTGCCCCATTCTGCCAGCTTTTGCCGCTGTGCCTCAGTGTAGTGGGTTCGAGACAGCTCCTCAAGCCGTTTGATCTGCCACTCATCCAGATACTTCCTTCTCCAATCTCCCGCCTGCTCCTGCTGCATCATCTGGATTATATGAAGCAGTGTATGCCAGTCGCCAGCACCTGCCCGCAACATCTGTTCTGTTTCCTCGATTGCTTGCAGAATCGAATCAAGCTGCATACGCTTCTCGCGTAGCATGATCTTTTGCAGCAACAGCCATTCGCCCAGTTCATAAGGACCGATCTGCAAGCAGCGCTTGATCTCATCCAGCGAGAAGCCCAGATATTTGAGCGCCAGAATCTTCTGCAACTGCAAAACGTCCTCATCGGTATAGAGCCGATATCCCTTCTCGCTATGTGCCGAAGGCGAGAGCAACCCTTCCCTATCATAAAAGCGCACCGTGCGCACTGTCACACCTGCCATCCGAGCAACCTCACCGGTATAGTAGAGCCGCTTATTCACTGCTTCTTCTCCTGATCAAACTCTCTTTTTGGTTTGTACACCATGACGTAGCGTCACGGTCAAGGTCTTCCAGGTCCCAATGGACGTGTGCAAAAAGCCCGCGAAAATATGCTATACTTTCCTGCAAAGAACGCTTTCGGGAAACAGCATGCAGCCCGCGGGAGATATGATAAAGCGAATACCTGTTTTGCAGGACAGCGCCGAAAGGTTTCTATACACTAGCCATTTTAGCCTGTTTCCTTTCAAACCGTTGCTACAAAAGATACTATAGACAGGGGGATAGGGATTCTCCCTTCTGTATTGTAGAACACTACTGTATTTCAAAACGATCGAGAACAGAAGCTGTTGGAGGCAGGCGCGTTCATGGAACCCATAGCCAAAACTCTTTGAACGCTCTCTACAGCGCTCATCTCTCGCACCGGAGATAGCAGCCTGCTGAGGATACACAAAAATGACTATTTTGGAGCAAAACCGCCTACAAACAATAAACGGGTATCGAATAGTGCGCCTGCTGGACCGGGGCGAGGGCTCTGAAGTCTATCTGGCAATTCGAGAGCAGGATCAACAGCAGGTCGCGCTGAAAATTCTGCCAGGACGCCGCATGGGCGAGGAGTTGACCAAATTCTATGTGCATGCCAAGAAGCTGGCCCGGCTCCGGCACCCGCATATTGTCCATATTCTGGATTTTGGTGTTGAGGACGACTTTGCCTTTTTAATTATGGATTACGCGCCAAATGGCACACTGCGTGAGAAACACCCCCGTGGAAGCGTGCTGGCCCCTGAGACCGTCAATCAGTATGTGCAGCAGATCGCCGCTGCAATCGGGTATCTTCACGAGCAAACGCTGATCCACCGCGATCTCAAGCCGCATAACCTGCTTGTCGGGCCCCGTGGTGAGGTGCTGCTAGGAGACTTCGGTATTGCTGTGGTCTCGCATAGCCTTGACCCACTCTACCCGGAACAATACGACTTTGAGGGAACGGTGCTCTATGCTGCTCCCGAACAGCTTATCGGGCGGCCTCGACGCAGTAGCGATCAATACTCACTCGGAGTCATCGCCTATGAGTGGCTCTGCGGTGAATGCCCCTTCACTGGCGACTTTGAAGCGCTGGTCGAGCAGCATCTGCACAAGCCCGCGCCGCCGCTGCGGAGCAAAAACCCGGCGCTTTCTCCCTTGATCGAGCAGGTCGTGATGAAGGCCCTGACCAAAGACGTTGAGAAGCGCTTCCCAAGCATCGCGGAGTTCGCCCAGGCGCTCGATTGGGCCACAGCACAGGTACTCACGCAGAAGGTCCGGGCGCTTCCCAGGCCGAAGCGACAGTTTAAATCCCCGCGCCTCTTCCCCTGATCCCCGGCCAGTGTTGCCGCATGCGTACCCCTGATGATACAATGCGGTCGACAAGGAGGGAATTTATGGCGGCACACTGGTGGCAGACGCTTTTCACAATCATTGCGGCACTGGACACACACCGAATCGATTATACGCTAAGCGGAGAAAGCGCACTTTACGCGCAACACATTGAGCTGGCAGGCACACCGCCCATCACGATCGAGCTTCAATGGGACCTTTTCCACCGCGCCCGTGAGCTGTTCCCGGCCGCACAGATGCCAGATGAGACCACACTTTCGTTTCAACAAGATGGAGTCTCAGTGACGCTGTTCTGTCGCTATAATACGGTCGTCGCAACCGATCCCTACCGGCTTCAGATCGAGCGCGAGGGCCATCGTCTCTGGGTTCGCTCGGCCTATTTCTACGCCGCTCATCTGCCGGAACAGGACCCGATCGTGCAGGCAATCAAGCGCTACTGGCACACGCTCCAACAGCAGAACACGCGCCTCAATCAACAGGCCTGGACACAGGAAAGCTATGATGCCTGGGTGCATCGCTTCGGCCCAGCAGAAGCCGTCGCCTCACGCCTGCGCAAAGAGCCATATCAGCGCCTCGGCACGCTGGCCCCCTATCTTGTGACCTCCTCACCGGTTTCGTCTTCCGCGCGCCTGACCGACGAGCTGGCAGGAAAGCGCATTATCAACCTGCTTGGCTCACATGGCCTCAAAGCGACCGCTCTGGCGTTGTGTGGCGCACAGGTGACCGTGGTCGACATTTCACCCGAAAACGCACGCTATGCCCTCGATGTCGCCCGGGCGGCAGGTGTGACGCTCCATTATCTGGTCTCCGATGTGCTGACGATGCCCGAGAGCGAACGGCAGAACACGTATGACCTTGCCATCATGGAACTGGGAATTCTGCACTACTTTGTGGACCTTCAGCCGCTCTTTCAGACAGTCATGCAGGTCCTCAAGCCTGGTGGCAGGCTGATCCTTCAGGATTTCCACCCGATTTCAACCAAGCTGATTACCTCTCAGGGCAAAAAGCAGAAGGTCAGCGGCAACTACTTTGACCCGACCATCGTCGAAACAGATGTCGCCTTCCGCAAACACCTGCCCGACGAGCTGCAAAGCCGAACGGGTAAGGTTTATCAGCGCCGCTGGACCCTGGGCGAAATCGTCACCGCCGCCGCGCGGTCCGGGCTCCTGATCCGGCAACTGGACGAGGAGCCGAACCTGAAAAAGGATGATATCGGCATTCCCAAACTCTTCACGCTGGTCGCCGAACATCCTTAACCAATATTGACTTCAGCTACCTGCTCTTTCACATGTTGCACGTATTCCACAATTGTGCCATCAGGATGGCGGGCCAGCATATTCATCCCGGTCGGGACGCGCTGTGGCTCCTTCAGGATCTCCCCATGCGCCTCTAACAGCACACTCCGGAACGCTTCAAGCGAATCGACAAGGTAGGTTGCTTGTGTGGCCCGAAAGGGAGCAAGCGCCTGCTCCGAGCCCGCAATCAGCAGCATCGAGCCAACCTGAGCCAGTTCCAGTCCCATTTCAGCGTACTGAAAGCGCAATGTACACGGTTGACTGTACAATTTCTCGTAGAAAGCAATGCTCTCATCCAGGTGCTCCGCCTTAAGATATACTCGTAGCAGTGTAGATAGAATTTTCATTTACTCTCCTTCCGCAAGCTTTTCATACATCATCAATTGTTGCTCTATCTGTGCTAGCATGCATTCAAGAGAGCGCTTTTGCTCTTCATATAATGCATGATATTGACGCAGGATCTGTAAGCGGCGCTCAAGCAGTTCTTGCGGCAGCCCTCCATGCTCACGCCCCCTGTTGGGACAACCACCACGCATAAAGAGCGTGATATCTTCAAGCGACATCCCAAGCTGTTTGAGCTCATGCATACAGCACAAGAAAGAAATATCTTGCTCGGAAAAATCTCGCGTTCCGGCGGGTGTGCGAGCAATACGGGGAAGAATACCACTCTTCTCATAAAAGCGAATAGTATAGGCAGAAAGCCCCGTTCGCTTCACAACATCCTGGATCTTCATGTACACAACCTCCGCAGGTTCTGACGGAATCATACTCTTTAGAGTCGGCTCTAAGTCAAGGGGAAACCTCACAACAGGTATGCGCTGCCTCTACTAGCAGTATTTCTACAACAAAAGCGATCCCTCTTTTTCTCAAACAGAGAGAGTATTTATTGGTAAAGCAAAACGATAAGAGACCATTGCTTTTTCTTCTCTTTACAGAGAAATGAAAAGCGATTAAAAGCGAAATAGAGGATGAAAGCATAAACACATAGTTGCTTTATAGTCGATTCATCGTTATTATCTACAGAAGCAGTCCGTGCAGGGCCGCCCACGAAAACAGAGCGTCAGAAGGAAACGTAGCAAGCATGGAAACCGGTCTGTTCGACTCATTCGGCGACATTCTCAAGGCATATCGTAAACGCAGGAAGCTCACACAGAGCAAGCTTGCAGCACTCCTCAAGATACACCCGAACACCGTCGGCGCCTGGGAAAGAGGCGAATATCTCCCCGAAACCAAAGAAATCGTACTGGAGCTGGCTCGTCTGCTCCAACTGGATGAACAGGAAACACGCCGCCTGCTTGAAGCCAGCCTGTCCGCCCTCACACCGTACTGGTATGTCCCCTACCAGCGCAACCCTTTCTTTACGGGACGTGAAGCGCTACTGGATACCCTGCACACCCTGCTCCATACCAACCCCCGACGCCCCGCCTCCTATGCGCTCAGTGGCCTGGGTGGAAGTGGAAAAACACAGGTAGCTATTGAGTATGTTTATCGCACATTTCAGGAATATACGGCTGTCTTCTGGCTGGATGCCGCAACCACATCTACGCTGCTCGGTAGCTTCTATGCGCTGGCCGAGGCGCTCCAGGTTCCCGGCTTTCAGCATTTTGAGCCGCAGAAAATCGTGACCGTGGTGCAGCGCTGGCTGAACATGCATCGTGATTGGTTGCTCGTTGTGGATAATGTGGCAGACATTGAGACCCTGCGCTCATACCTCCCGGCGGCCCGTTCTGGTTCCCTGCTCTTCACCACGAGGCGGCAGGATCTCGATACCCTGGCTACCTGCCTGCCTGTAGAAGGGATGACCGAAGAGGAAGGGATCCATTTTCTGCTGAAGCGCGCTGGCCTGCCCAGGACACCCGATCTGGAAGCAACCGCCCGCACGCTGGTGCGCGAAATGGATGGGTTGCCGCTGGCACTCGATCAGGCAGGAGCATATATTTCTACTCAACAAATCCAGCGTCGCATAGCCAATCACCAAACTGATGATAGCCTGCGTGACTACCTGCATAGACTGCGACAGCAACCCATTCCATTATTGCAGAATCGCGGTGACTATAGCGATCACCCGCTTTCGGTGGTCAGCACCTTCACGCTCTCCTTTCTGGCTCTCAAGCAAACATACCCGGCCGCGGCTGAACTGCTGATCTTCTGCTGCTTTCTCGCCCCCGAGCCCGTCCCAGAGCGGCTTTTCACCAGAGGCATGACGACCCCGACAATACAGACCATTGGAGAAAATCCGCTGGAGTTCAATCGGGCGCTACAGGCTTTGCAGGCCTACTCGCTGCTGCACCGTCATCCGGAACACGAGACACTCCATATGCATCGGTTGGTCCAGGTTGTGCTAAAAGCCTCCTTTTCCGGGACGGAGCGGTTTCAATGGGAAGAACGCGTTCTGGCCTGCCTGTGCGCACTCCTTCCAGATCCCTCGAATCCCGAAGCTGCATGGCCGCTCCTCCCACATGCGTTCTATGCCGTCACACACTACAGGCATGATAGCGAGCATTACATAACGCTGGCCACCAGAGCCGCCGCCTATCTGACAACTATGGCTCGCTATGAAGCAGCCGAGAAGCTCTACAGGCGGGTAATGCAGCTACAGCATCCGCCCACGCTCTCCACGCTGCTCGGCTTCGCCGAACTACGGAGCCAGCAACATCACTATGACGAGGCCGAGGCGCTCTATCGACAGGCACTCCAGCAGGACGAGGATCATCAGCTCGCACTCAGTGGGCTGGCCGCGCTGCTCAGCTCGCAGGGACGCCATCAGGAAGCGGAACAACTTTTACTGTCACCACACAGGCAGGAGCAGGCTTTTTCTCCTGAGTTGCTGAACAATCTGGCGCAGCTCTACTATCAACAGGGACGCTATGAAGAGGCAGAGACTGTCAGCCTGCGCTCGCTCTATATGCTGGAACAGCGGCAAGGACGCGAGAGCCTTGCCCTTGTCACGCCGCTGAAACTGCTGGCACAGCTTGCCACTCACGCCCGGGAGTATACAAAAGCGGAATTTCTCTACCATCGAATACGAACACTCTATGAGAAGCATCAGGAGACGAAGCACCCCGAATATCTCTCGGCCTGTGTCGCGCTGATCGAGCTTGCACTGCTTCAGGGACAGCAGGCTCATGAACGCTATAAACAACTTCTTTCTTCTATTGAAGCTTTCACACCCGAGATACAGGAAACCCTCGCGCATCTGGAACAGCTTTTCCGTCAATCCGACGCTTAGTTGTTTCCTGCTGAACCAACAACAGGAAACAACATCCGGGAAGCGCTCAGGACTTCTCCAGAACAAGCTGCATTCTGGGGTGCTCAGCAGTGGGCGCAATGTTCTCATCAGAGAACGAGCAGACCAGACGCGTGGTAAAGCCGCATGACGCCGCCAGCTCACTGAACTCTTCGGCAGTAAACATCTGAAACTCGAAATGGTCGCTCCCCTGAATGCCCGACTCGTCCGCGTACTGGACGACCGAATGCAGGCGATTTCCTTCCAGGTACACGCTGGTTTCCACAACAAAGCCGTTGATGTCCTGCCGTTTGGTGCCGTGGTGTCCCTCATAGTAGGTTCGATTGTACATATCGATCACAAAGCGACCGGCTGGAACCAGCTTGCGATAAATCTGGCGCAAAATGTGTCTATTGGTCTCCTCATCAAAATAACAAAAGCTCTGCCACATATTGATGACAGCATCAAATTCCCCGGAAAGGGCCTCAAGCTCCCGCATATCGCCCTGAACATATTGAATATCTTTCCCGGCCTTTCTAGCGCGGCGTCTGGCCTCCGCAATCGCGTCTCTATCGCGGTCCAGCCCGGTCACGGTATACCCGTAATCAGCCAGTAACAGCGCATGGCGTCCATATCCGCAACAGAGATCAAGGACGCGCTTGTAGCGAGGTAACGGCAATTGACGCGCCAGAAACGCCACATCCTTGCGGGTCCATTCCTCGTTCTGTAACGGCATGAACAACTGAAACCATAAGGAGGAGTAGATATTCGTCGTCATACGTCTTTCCCTTCTTACTTTCCAGGCAAATACTCACATTCAAATACTCAAATCATATCCGGTTTACCGCTATTTGTACAGCCATACATGTAACTTTATGCATATTATTTCAATGGATTTTTTCTTCTACCCCTGTTACCCTTCATGAATAGCAAAAGGCCCCGGGGATATCCTCCCCGGGGCATCAAAAAAGCAGCCGTTCCATACGCTCAGTACGCTTGCTGGAAGGCTGCTCTATCCTGCTTTCGCATCGTTGTGTGAGGCGTCTCAACAATGGTGCGAGCCGCTTGAATTGCCTGTTCAATATCCTGTCGGGTGACATCCAGATGGGTAATGGCCCGAACACGACCATTCATCTTGCTGAAGCGCACCCCATGCTCGTAACGCGCACGATCAATGAACTGTTGCGTTGTCATGCCCGTTTCGGTCACATCGAAGAAGACAATATTTGTTTCCACATCCTGCGGACGAATCCGAATGCCCGGCACCTCGGCCAGCCCCTGCGCCAGAAGCTTCGCGTTCTCATGATCTTCGGCCAGACGCTCAACATGATGCTCTAATGCATAGATGCCCGCGGCGGCAATAATCCCGGCCTGACGCATGGCACCACCCAGAAGCTGCTTGTATCGCCATGCTTCCTCTATAAAGGCTTTCGAGCCAGCAAGCACACCCCCGACTGGCGCACCAAGCCCCTTGCTGAGATCCAGCCACAGGCTATCAAGCGAGGCGGCATAGGCTTTCGCACTGATCCCGGTCGCAACCACGGCGTTTAACAGCCGCGCCCCATCCATATGGGTCGCCATTCCGTGGGCATGCGCGACCTCGCAGACCTCGCGAATGGTTTCCAGTGGCCAGCACTTTCCACCACCCATATTCGACGTCTGCTCGATTGAAATCGCACGGCTACGAGGATTATAGCGGCTTCGCTCACGAAGGGCCTCTTCTACCTGCCGTGCGGAATAGACGCCGCGCTCTCCATCAACGGTCCGAATCAAAATACCTTTGAGTGGTGTCGGGCCGCCGCCCTCGTAGTGCAGAGGGTGCGCGGTCTTATCCATAATTACTTCATCGCCAGGCTGACAGTGGACACAGAAAGCGATCTGGTTACACATTGTGCCCGAGGGCAGATAGAGAGCCGCTTCCTTGCCCAGAAGCTCGGCCACCATGTCCTGTAAACGGTTCACGGTGGGATCTTCACCTAGTTGCTCATCGCCAACCTCGGCCTGACACATGTACTCGCGCATGGCCAGGGTTGGCCTGGTAATCGTATCACTGTACAGATCTACCCGGATGGGAATATCGGTAGGTACATCCATAACGCAGCTATAAGGCTCCTCATTTTTCTGTAAATTCATGTTTCGCGTTTTGAGCGGAACGTGCACGGCCCCTTCCCGCGCTTCTGATCTTCTACATATACCCTGCGGGTCAGGCCGCTCTCTTCTTCAGTATATAGTAGCATGCTAATGTATAACAAGTAGAGTAAAGATCTATATTCGATAATGCGACTATGGAAACAATGACCATTGCCCTTATGTTTCGGCCTTTCGATCCGCTATTGTGAGATCGCTCACGTTTCTCGCCATCCAAATTCGGCGCTTCTTTCTGAGGCAGAATGTAAAAGTGAAGTATTTCATAGACAAACCCTGCTTCAAAAAGTCACAATGTCGGATAGAATAGCCGTTTGTTTGTAACATATAAAGCAGCAAGGAGCCGTCCGGGAACAATGGATATCGCAAAGCTTCTCTCATCCGCACATCTCTCGCATGAGCCTGCTTTCCTGCACGAAGCAGTGCATCATGCTTCCGAAGCAGAGCTAGAAGCCCTGGTACTGGCTCTGCTTGAGCGCGGCGACAATGAACCATCCTATCAGCGCCTTTTGCACTTTCAGGCCCTCGCCTGCCTCTCTGCGCTGCCAGCGCATTCACCGTTGCTACCGCGCCTGCATGCAACACTGCTCACGCTCTTTCCACCTCAACATTTCTATGAAACAGAACTGCTCGGCATGGCGGGCAGTGCACTTGTAGAGCCGGTGCAAAACCTGTTGCTCCAGACCGATACTGCTGATACCAGCAGGTGGCAAGCCGGCCTGCATACCCTGTTGCATATCGGAGGTGAGCAGGCCATGAATGCGCTTCACCGGCTGCTTGAGTGGCTTCGTTCACGGGAAGAGTTCACGGCAATTGTGCAGCCTTTGCAGGATGAATGGCTTGAGGGCTGGAAAAGCCGCCGTTTCCCACCCGAACGCTTTGCACGGGATGTCCTTGTGCCCATCTTCGGCGCCACACCCCGGCTCCTCTTGCGCGACCTCTCTGGCTCGCTGAGCGGGCTGCAATACCTCTCGCACCTGGCACAACTCAAGATCTACGAGAGCCCGGAATTGACAAGCATTCAGGCATTACACGGACACCCGAACCTCCGGCAGGTACAGCTTGTGGGCTGCCCCCGATTGCGTGATGCCACCATTTTCACCACGCTGCCGCGTCTGGAGCTGCTTGATCTGGCCCGCTGTCCGGGCCTCTATGATATTGATGTACTTGCCTGCCTGTCTCCACACATCGAACTCAATCTATGGTTCTCTCGCTCGCTAAAGGGGCTCCATCGGCTTTCCGGGCTTACTGAGCTCTCCTGTGATGCGCTGGAAGATGCGGCCGAGCTGGCACAGCTTCCCGGACTAAAGCGCCTGTTCCTTGACGGCTACTCGTATAGCGACGGCACCCATATGCCCAGACCACGCAATCTTCATGTCCTGTCTACGCTCAGCGGGCTGGAATCCCTGACCTTGCGAGATCTCACGCTGGATACACTGGCAGTGCTGGCCCCGCTCACCCGGCTGAAAGAGCTGCACCTGTATGGCTGCCAGCCCTTCACCGATCTGTCACCGCTGACGGCGTTGTCCGAGCTGGAAACCCTTTCGATTACTGATAGCCTGATCGAAGATATTCGCCCGCTTGCAGAATTGCCACGCCTGCGCAAGCTCTCCCTCTCGCTGAATACCCGTATCAAGCGGCTTGACATGCTGCCCCACGTTGAGACGCTCGATATCTCGGGTTGTACCAATCTCGATCTACAGGCCTTGCAGGCCGTGCTACGAAGCTCCTCACTCAAAGAACTGTTTATTGGCGAAAATCGTGGCGAGCTTGATTATGCAGCACTCCCGCCCAACATCGACATCCGTCAATAAGGAAGTGCTCAGCTTTTATGGCTAGTCCACTACCTATTTTTTCCTATTCTCTCGATTCGCTGTTTATAATAAGAGAGATTTCATACATGATTTTTCAAAGACACGCCGCAGGAGCCAGAGAACGGGCTAGCTCGATATGGCTGAACAGGAGCTCGGGCGTGAAAGGAGGATTCACCAGCGTGAACAAACGGCAGCACCTCACCGGTGCGCAAGCACTTATCGCCTCACTTCAGGCATTTCAGGTTGATACTCTGTTCGGTATTCCCGGCGTGCATACGCTCCCGATATATGATGTTTTACGCGAAACACCCGGCATACGCCATATTCTGGGACGACATGAGCAGGGAGCCGGTTTTATGGCGGAGGGATATGCACGGGTCACAGGCCGCCCCGGCATCGTCAGCACGATCACCGGGCCTGGCGTCACGAACGCCACGACGCCGATGGGCAGTGCATTCGCTGATTCAATTCCACTTATGGTTATCAGTTCAGGACCTGCTCGCGCCTCTGTCGGTCGCAACCGGGGCGAACTCCATGAGGTCAAAAATCAAGCGGGCATTATGGAGGCGCTTGCCGGGTGGACTCGCTGTGTCCAGCATGTAGAAGAAATTCCAGGCGCGATTCAAGATGCCATGCGCGTGATGCTGCAAGGTCGCCCGCGTGGCGCTTATCTTCAGATCCCCCTTGACGTCCTTCGCGAAAAGGCGTATGTCACGCTCCCCGACGAGGAGGATCTAACCTATACTCGACCGCAACCCGCTACAGCCGATATTCAGGCCGCCGCGCACCTGCTGCGTGAGGCACAGTTTCCGGTCATCGTTGCCGGAGCTGGCGTCACCTTTTCTGGCGCGAATACAGAGCTTGTGCAGCTTGCAGAGCGGCTTCAGGCTCCGGTCATTCTGGGAAGCAAGAGCCATGACGTGCTGTCCAGCGCTCACCCGCTTGCTATCCTCACGACGGCCTATATCACTGATGAGCTGGATCCGCTACTGACGCGGGCCGATGTCGCGCTTGTGATTGGAAGCAAGCTCGGCGCGGAACGGACCGCCTATGGCCGCATGAAGCTCCCCCGCACGCTGATTCATATCGATATCGATGCATCCGAATTCGGGCGCAATTATCCCGCTTCACTCGGCATCGTTTCCGACGCTCGGGCCGCTCTGGAAGCGCTTTTGCCGCTCCTACCAGAAGAGGCACCGGCACGACCCGAGTTGCCCGCGCTGCTGGATGAGGCACGTGCCGCGGTCGTTGCCCATACCCGGGCCTATTTCGGCGAAGGGGTTTGCTTCCTGCCAGCCATCCGGGAGGCGCTGCCCCATGACGCGATTGTGGTGGCCGATATGACGATGCTTGGTTATGCCAGCACGGTCAGCCTGCCGATCTATGAGCCGCGCACCTTCATCCACCCTAACGAATATTGTACTATCGGTTGTGGGCTTCCGCTGGCTCTGGGAGCGAAGGTAGCCGCACCGAAGCAGCCAGTCATCGCGCTCTGCGGTGATGCTGGCTTCCTGCTGAACATCGCCGAAATGGCGACAGCGGTACAGGAACAGATCCCGGTTATCGCGGTTGTCTTCAACGATTCGACCTTTACCGCGGTGAAAACCGAGCAGCGGGCTGCCTATGATCGCCGCTATATCGCGACGGATGTCATTGAGCCCGATTATGTGGCGCTGGCTCAGGCATTCCGCGCCTATGGAACCCGGGTCAGCACGCCGGAAGCGCTCCGGGACGCGCTCCGCGAGGCGCTCACCCTCAACTGCCCGACGGTAATTGAGGTCCAACTGCCACCCAAACAGTGGTAAAGTCAAGGGCAAGCGTCCCGACTCCGGTGACGCTTGCCTGCTCGTCTGAAAGCACTACTTCTTGAGGCCGAGCATCAGGGTTTCGTCCAACAGTTTCCAGAAGCTCTGGTCAGCCTGCTTGATATGTCCAGCATCGTCGTTAAAGAAGACCGTGCCGCAGCCGCTTTGATCAGCGGTGACCTTGACTTCCTGCTTGCCTTGATAGAAGGTCAGGTCATAGTGCGGGCCCGCCATCATCGTACACATCTTTTTCTGGTCCAGTGGCGGCAACTTCTCGATCGCATCATACAGCTTTTGCACTTTCTCTTTATCGACAACCGTCGGCTTTTGCAGCGACGGGTTCATATCGACACCCCTCACCGTCGCATCCACCTTCTCAGGCTGAAACGCTGCCTTTGCCTCCGTGATAAGCTGCATCAAGATATCTTTGCTATCGGCGGTCAGGCGTCGAGTATCCGTCTGACTGAACCTGATGGTTCCACATCCGCTTTCATCAATGCTCACTTTTTCCTGTTTATCGCCCTGATTGAAGACCAGCCCATAGCCAGGCCCTGCTTGCCTGGTACAGGGTGTGTTATTCGGCAGGGCAGGCGCTGCCTTCAGCGTTTCAAGCAGCTTTTGTACGTTATTCTGGTCTGTTGTCTGGTAGATAGCATTGACTGTCTTCTGGTCGGCAGCATACAGCGTCATCTGTACGCTATTGGCATCGGCTGCACCCGCTCCAGTGGTGGTACTGGCGCTTCCACATGCGACCAGAAGCAGTGTCAGGAGAAGCAGGCCGAAAGCCGATATACTCTGTTTCTTCATCAGCATCGAACGCTCCTTTCTTGAAGGGATGCTGTAAACGTTCCATCGGAGATAATGACGTTGGACCCTCGCATTTTGTTCCCGATTGCCTGCTTTTTTCCCTACAATTCGCCCACTTGCCCTTGACCTTGTCGCAGGGTCAAGGTTGTATGATGTGAGAGAGAAAGGAGCAAGCATGAGAAAGCATTTGCATATCGGCGAGGTGGCGCAACTGCTGGGCATCACCCCCAAAGCGATCAGGCATTATCAAAAGCTCGAGCTGCTTGAAGAGCCAGCTCGCAGCCCGGCGGGCTACAGGCTCTACGATACGCGTGCGATTCTCCGCCTGCATCAGATCAAGCAGCTTCAGGCGCTCGGGCTTCCTCTTAAGCGGATTCGCGCTCTGCTTGGCCGTCAGACCAGAGAACAACCGCTGCACGTTATCTTACAGGCGCTTGATGCAGAGCTTACAGCACAGATCCAGGAGCTGGAAGCGCGTCGTGCCAGAATCCGTGAACTGCTCTCCGAAGGGCCACTTGAGCAGGTTGAGCAGCTTCCGGCTTCATCTCGCATGCTGCAACAGATCAGGCAACAGCTTGAGCAGGAGGGCATTCAGGTTCACCCGGCCATCTGGGAGATCGAGACGAAAGTGATCTCCCTGCTGGAAGATTTCCGGTGGCCGATCTCCTCTACGCTGCTAGAGCAGTTTCGCCTCCTGATGCACGAGCAGCCCGAGCTCTGGAGGCACCTGCTCTCCATCTATAGCAGGCTTTCAACCACGCTTGAAGCGTCTGCCGATGGAGAGCTTCTGTTACAAGATCAGGAGATACAGGCCCTGATCACTGATGTAGTGAAATATCTGCCTGTACCCGAAATGCAAAAGCCGTTTACGGACGCTTTCGCAGAACTGATGCTCGGCTCGCTGTCACCACAGGCCGAGACAATGATACAGCTTCTCAAGCAGGCTCTTCTTGAACAACCACACCAGGAGCCCTGAGAAGCTTCCTCAGGGCCAGGAGGAATAGATGCAAGATACTGACAACAGGACGTTATCACGAAGTGAAGTATTTCCACTTATGTTTTCGTATACCGCGATTCGCTCGCGCTTCAACAACACCCTTATCACGCTTTGCTGTCTGCTTTTCCTTGAGGGTGGTGTGCTCCTGCTCGTTCTCATGCTCCTGCCCGTCCACGCATCGTTCAAGTGGGGAGGGGCGGCACTCGCGCTGCTTCTGCCCATCATCATCCTTATAAAAATGCGGGCACCGCTCCACACGCGCCATTGCCTGACAGAGAGCGAGCTGACAGTGCGCTATGGCACCTTCGTGGCCACAGTGCCCCGTGCGCTGATTGAGGTAGCAGAACCTGTGCAGAAACGGCTTTCCCCGTTTCACAGCACAACCCCGCTCTATGAGCAAGATGAGCAGCAATTGAACGTCTGCTTCTCGGAACAGGGACAGGTGTTACTCCGGCTGCGTAAACCGCTTCCCCTGCTCATCGGCCAACACGAAAAGCCTGTCCGCTCCATACTGCTAAACGTTGATGAGCGTGATAGCTTTCTCCGGCTGCTCGCTCAAGAGGAGAAGACGGTGCATCACCTTTCCGGAGCGCTGTATGAAGCGATCCCGGAGGAACAAGCGGCCATCACTATCGAGGGCCTGACCGCCCGATTCGGCTCCCTGAGCGCTGTGGATAACCTGACTATCCGGGTGCGGCGCGGTGAGATTTACGGGTTTCTGGGAACCAATGGAGCAGGCAAAACGACAACAATCAAGATGCTGGTCGGTCTGCTGCAACCGACAGCGGGTCGGATCACGCTTGCAGGCTATGACATCTGGCAAGAACCGCTTCCAGCAAAACAGCGTCTCGGGTATGTGGCAGACCGGGCCATTCTCTATGAACGCCTGACCGGACGCGAGTTTCTGACGTTTCTGGCGAGCGTGCGCCGTGTTCCCCGGGCTCGGGAACGGATCAGTTCACTCCTCGAACTGCTGGACCTGAGCGAGCATGCAGTGCGCCCCTGCGGTACCTATTCACTCGGGATGAAGCGCAAGCTTTCCCTTGCAGGAGCTCTGCTGCATCAACCGGACGTACTGGTGCTTGATGAGCCTCTCAACGGGCTGGACCCACAAAGCGCGTTTCGGCTCAAGCGGCTCCTGAGCGAACAGGCTGCGGCAGGCACAACCATTTTTCTCTCGCTGCATGACCTGGCGACGGCTGAGAATATCTGTCAGCGAGTGGGCATTATCCACAAAGGACGGTTGCTTGCTGAAGGGAGTCCCGCCGAACTATGCACCCTGCTGGCCGCTCCCGATCTGGAAACGGCCTTCCTCAAACTAACACAAGGAGAGGTAAATGTATGATATATATCTGGCAAGCCCGCTTCCAGAGCCTCCTGAATGGGCTACGCTATGAGAAGCCCATGCGGGTGGCGTTACCCTTCATGGTGTTGTTTGGCCTGCTTCCGCTTGGCTGGATGGTTGCAGACCTATCTCCCTGGCAGGTTCTCGGAGGAAGCTGGCTGCTTGTCGTTCTGCTCGCGCTCTTGAGCATCCGTACAAGCCTGAATAGCACCAGTACACAGCTTCTCTTGCTGCTTCCCTTCACACCGCGTACCCTCTGTTATACCGTGCTTGGCGAGCTCATCCTTGAACAGAGCTGGCCGCTCCTGACACTCTCAGGTGGCTCGCTCCTCTGGCTTGCGTCCAGGCACATGAACATATGCTGGCTGCTGCTCCTGTCAGCGGGCATGTTGCTTGCGCCAGTCTGTGCCCTGCTCGGCTTTCTGCTTGCTCGTTCTCTGGCAAGTGGTGCGCTGTGGAGGCGCCTGTGCTCGCTTATGGCGCTCGTTAGTGGGCTTCTTTTCATGAGCATCGCAAAGCTGCTCACGCCTCAACCGGAAGCGCTTCTGCTGTTACTCTGCTGTCTGCTGGCGCTGCTTCTTGGCCCGCTGGCACCACTTATCGGGAAGTTATACGCATCTGTCTTCTACCAGCAGCAGGCATCCCGGCGGCACCGGCAGGCAGTTCCCGGGATGCGCCCGCTTCTCGCCTGGCTTGAGCGCAGGAACAACCCTGAAAGTGCCTTTCTGTTCAAGGCACTGCTGAACCAGAGCCGTAACCCGTTTACCTGGATCCGAACGGGCATTATGGTGCTGCTTGTTGCCCTTTTTCCTCTGGTCTATCCATACGTGCAGGGATACGCGTCAAAGAGCGTCGTGGCAACGCTGTACGCGCTTGCGGTCACGCTATTCCACGTGCTGGAGCCGGGTACCTGCGCGCTCGGCGGAGAGGGAAACCGCCTGACGCTCCTGCTGACAGCGCCACTCAAGCCGGCCCATCTGCTTCGTGCCCGCTTGCTTGTCTTTCTGTTATTGATCGTCGGGGAGGGTCTGTTCATCGGTGCGCTGCTTGGTTGGTGGCTTCATCTCACCGCACAGGAATATGCGAGCATGTTCACTACTGTCTGTCTGCTGCTCAGTGGCTGCACGACACTGCTTGTCTGTGGAAGCGCCCACGATGCCGACCTGAACCAGGCAGCCGAGACACTGGCCGAGCGCCTGCTACAAGAAGAGGGCCCGTTCACACCCCTGCGGATGCTTCTGCTCGGGATTTGTCTGGGCTATGCGTTTGGTTCGAGTGTGCTACTCTGGACGCTCCCATTCTGGTATGCTCTGCCGCTGCTCAGTGTTCTGACGGGGACGCTATTCCTGTTGAGCTGGCGTTTCGGTCTGGGGGGACTCACCAGGCTTGTCAAGCCGCACTAAAGAAGAAGGCAACGTTCCGACAAGAGGGAAACGTTGCCTTCTACATTTTTCTCAACTTATTTCTTCACTGCTTCGCCTGTCTGATCCTGCACACTTGTGGTCTGGCTGTCGCCATTCTGTTTCTGCTGCTTCTTCTGATGGGTCATCCACCAGACGTAGAGAATGAAACCGAGCATAATTACAAGCACGATCCCACGAATCACAATTTCTGCGTAGGGGAGATTCTGCATCAGCCAGGGGCCAAGCCGCTGGTCCTCAAGGATCATTGAGGCTGCCGTCCAGGCAAGAATCAGGCTGGCAACATCAATCAACCAGGGAAGTTTCGACATAATCGCCGAAATAACCGCACTACTCAATAACAGGAAGCCGATACTGACAATCAGGCCGAAAATAAGTACCCCGATATGCCCATCTGAGAGTGCGCCCACGGCCAGCACGTTATCAAGGCTCATTGTCACATCAGCGACCAGAATGGTGATTAATGCATTGAAAAAGCTCTTCCCCTTTTTCTTCGATTGTGAAGCCTGTATCTCTGCCTCATGCTGCTCTGGATCTTCTTTCTCCTCTTTCTCAAAGAGCAACTTGATCGCGATATAGATAAGAATCAGGCCGCCTATTGTTTGCAGAAGAGGTATTTCAAGCAAAAAGGCGGCCAGAATCGTAAAGGCGATACGGAGGATAACAGCACTTCCACCACCAAGCAGGATCGCCCACCAACGCGTGCGCTTCTCCAGACCGGCGGCGGCAGCGCCGATAACAAGCGCGTTGTCCCCACTTAACACAAGGTCGGCCAGAATAATACTTCCGACCGGAGCCAACAAACCAGCGAGTTGATTCCAGTCCATAATATAGCTCCTCTATTGCATCTCTTGCAAGATATCTTGTGTCTGAAGCATTCCATTCCTACCCCAAAACATCAGACACGTTCAGAGGGAAGCTGTAGAGTCGTGCAACAGCTTCCCATGTTCCATTTATGAGCCTGAAGCCGCTTCGACCTCAGAAGCATGCGCCAGTTTTTGCGTTTTCTCTGACTCATCTCCATCTGAAGTAAACTCATCCGGGTGGCTCTCCTTCCAGGTTTTCCAGGCTGCAATGATAATCGCCTGCACAATCCCGGCAGTAATCGAGGCAAACAGCGCCCCTGCAATCCCGAAGAGCTCTCCGCCAGCCAGCAGCGCCAGCAACGAGACAACGGGATGTAGCCCGACCGCCGGGCCGACAATACGCGGGCTCAGAATATTGCTTTCCAGCACCTGAATCGCGATCAGGAAAGCAAGCGCCAGAACAGCAATAATCCACCCCTTTGTCAGCGCCAGGAGGATGCAGAGGATCCCGGTTATAAAGGCCCCGATGACCGGGATAAAGGAGAGGACAAAGGCCAGCACACCCAGAAATACGGCATACGGCACACCAATAATTGCCATATAGAGACCGGTCAGCGTACTCAAAATGGTGGAGAGCAGCAACTGACCGCGAATATATCCACCGCCAATCCGTTTGAACGTTTCAACAAGAAATGTGACGTTCTTGCGCTGGCTGCGTGGTGTCTGGGTTTTCAGCCAACGCGCGACCCGAGGGCCATCGATCAGCAGATAAATGCTCATCGTCGCCACAATCAGGGTATTAATCACGACATTGAATACCCCTTTGACAATGCCCGCCGCCTGTTGCGAAAGCGTGCCAAGCTGCGAGCCAAGCTGACGCCCAAATTGCAGCAGCGTGTCATAGATCTGCTGCTTTGAAATGTTCAGCCAGTCCAGATTCAGCGATGCCAGAAACGTGATAATCGGGCCATCACCTCGGATGATCGCCCGCTCAATGTTCTGTTCTAAAGAACGTGCCTCTTGAAATGCTGTTCGACCCAGGAAATAGAGCAGGACACAGAGCCCCATGAACAGCACGAGATAGACCGTTGCTATCGCCAGAGGTCGCGGCACATACCTCTGTAAAAATGTCACTGCGGGATAGAGAGCATAAGCCAGGAGCACAGCTACTGCCAGCAGGATCAGCGAACCGATTACCCACTGCAACAACCAGCCAATCACCAGCGCCAGCACAATCCAGACCAGGACCGTGAGCGAGATGACGAGCCGCCGTGTCCAGTTCCAGGGCTGCTCTCTCCTCGTTTCAGTTCCTCTGTTCAATCTTTCTCCACCTTTCAGAAGTCTCCAAACCAGCCAGACTTCAGAAAACGCTCTTTGAAAAAGGCACATTCTCTATAAACGAAAAAGAGATCGCAATATCAAATCCCCTACCCACTTTCAGCCTATCATTGTTCACAATCTGTACGTTTTCGGAGAAGCGGTCAGGAAAAGGAGCGCGGAGTGAGGAACCATTGCGGTAGATAGCCAACAAAAAAAGGGAGGCAATCTAGATTGCCCCCCTCGTGATCTTGCTTAGCTCGACAGGGTTGAGCCGCTGAGCAACTGATCCAGCGTGATCTTGCGTACGCGATATCCTCTCCGCTTGCCGCGGTGTGGCAGGGTCACGGCCTCAAGCGCACCTGTCTTAATCCAGCGGCGCACGGTCGTATCATCCACACGAAGCTGACGTGCAACCTCGCGTACGGTCAAGAGTTCGTCAGCAGGTCGGGGTTTGCTCAGATCAAGTTTTTCTTCTCGCACTGTCATGGTATGAACCTCCTCTGGTTTTCTCATTTGTGTACAAGATTCTCTATCGTCATTTTAGACTCGTATTTTCACCTTCGTCTGCCCGTCTCACCCCTCAGCAACCATGCTGATTACTGCAAGATGTATGAGACGCAAGGACATTCTTCTTTTCTGCCCGTCTGGCGACCGGCCTCACCGTTCCAGCATCCGCGAGGGCTTGCATACAGGGATAGAGAGAAATATGCACTCCCTCCCGCTTTTCAGGGAGGCGTTGTCGGCTGCGCGAGCCATCACCCTCCACTTCCCTGAACGGTCCCTGAGAGCCAGGGTCGGAGACGAACGGTGTTGCTATGAAAATTCGGTATGCGATTTGCGCACTATAGATGTTGTGTATGCAAAAGAGGTAATACGCCTAACGTATCCTCAGGTTCGTTTCAGCTCTTTCACAGCCTCAGCTTACGAAATGAGATTATGATTTCAGTATAACGCTGTTTTCTATCTATAGCAGCAAATGCACACTGTGATCCACCACACTACATCGACTAGTTTTGGAGCGCAATATATGCCGGACACGTTTCATCCTGGACGCATTGCCGGAATAGATATACATATTCATCTGAGCTGGTTCATAGCCTGTATTCTCCTGGTCTTCTCACTCGGCGCAACGTGGTACGTACAACTAGAGCCTGAATGGACCTTTGAGAGCTACTGGCTCTCCGCTTTGCTTTCCGCCTTATTGCTTTGCATTTGTTTATTGTTACACGAATTAGCCCATATTTTCGTTGCACGTTTCTACAGGTTGCGGATCAAAAGCCTCCATTTTTTCATTTTTGGTGCATTTCCCGAGTACGAGCAGGAACGATATCCACAGAAGCCAGGCCAGCATATCGCCATCGCGCTTGCAGGGCCGCTGGTCAGTGCGTTGCTTGGCACAATCTTCTACCTGCTCTCCCTACCGCTTCGCGGAACGCACCTTTTCATCGAAGCGATCTGTGACTTTCTGTATACGATGAACCTCCTTCTCGCGCTGCTCAACTTGCTTCCCGGGCTGCCGCTGGACGGGGGACAGATCCTGCACCAGCTCCTCTGGAAGAAGACCAGCAATCGGACCCGGGCCACGACCACCGCAACAGGGATCGGTCTGCTGCTTGCATACGCGCTTATTCTCCTCGGTATCGTCTCCTTTTTTATCAGTCAGGCCACAACAATCATTGGCCTGTGGACCGCCTTCATGGGCTGGTTCCTGCTCAGTGCATCTCAATGGCTTGGCCATCGACACCATTCCGGCATACAGCAAACAACCGTGCGTCAGGCATTGGTTGAAGAGCCTCTTCTTATCCCTTCGCATATATCGCTCTATACTGTTATAAACGATTATTTTCAGCCCCACGCACACGAATCAGCTCTTGTAGTACAAAATAGCCAGTTCGCAGGTATTATTACGCTCGAAGATATCCGACGCGTCGAGCGTTCGCAGTGGCCCCATACGCCGGTCAGCTATGTGATGCGGCTCGCGGACCAGCTTCACACGGTACAAGCAGAACAATCACTCTACGATGCGTTGGAATTGATGATCACGCACAACCTGCACTATCTGGCGGTCATCGAGGGCACATGCCCGATTGGCCTGCTGAGCCGTAAGCACGTGGCCCGCCAGCTTCAAGCATCCCGGTTACAGGGAGCGGAAATAGTCCATCCTTAGGCTCTTCACATGTACCGTCTCTTCTTTTTCCACTTTATGATTGTCTATCCGCTGCTATACATTCTTTTCTCTTGAGTATATCGTATGATTGTTCTATTTTCAAGCATTTTTTACGCCAAAAATCAGGAAAATACAAAGATACGAAAAAATAGAGACGGAAATACACGATTGAGAGGCATTTTCAGGTTCAGTTCAGGAATCTCTCAGGCTCTTTTCAGTCATATCGCTTATACTACAGACAAGGTATCTCTGGCGGGTGTTCTGTTATATGTCGATACGCTAAAGGGGCTGATCGATGTTTCTTCTATAAAAAAGAGATACCTTCTATGTGACCACACGAAACGAGCTTGTTACACCTCTTATGCAACAAGCTCGTTTTTTTCTATGGCGACGATAGGTATCCCGGAGAAACGCTACGAGGCTTCTTCCAGACGGCAGCCCGTCATCAGAATGCCGAGCTCCTCATCTGAGACATCCGGGGAAACAATGTCGACAATGCGTCCCTCATACATAACCGCTATTCGGTCCGAGAGGGCGCGTATTTCGTCCAGTTCGGCGGAGACCACCAGGACAGCCTTACCGGCGTCGCGTTGCTCAATAATGCGGCGATGAATAAACTCGATCGCGCCAATGTCCACACCTCGCGTTGGCTGTGAGGCAATCAGGACCCGAGGATCAGACGAAAACTCACGAGCGATAATCACCTTCTGCTGATTGCCGCCCGAGAGCGCCCTGACCGGTGTCTTCGTGTTCGGAGCGCGTACATCAAATTCCTGCATCAGGCGACGCGCCCAGGCGGCAATGCTACGCCAGCGCAACACCCACCCACTCCGGGAGAAACGGGGCCAGCCCTCGCGCCCGAGCATCATATTCTCTTCAATGGAGTCAGCCAGCACGAGTCCGCTTCCCCGGCGGTCTTCTGGCACGTGCGCCACACCGACCTTGCGCACCTGTTGCGCGTTCAGGGAGGTAATATCACGATCGCGCTTGTTCTCTTTATCGCCGGTGCTCATCGTAATGCGTCCCGCGGTTGCCTTGCGCGTTCCCGTCAGCACCTCGACCAGCTCAGATTGACCGTTGCCCTCAACGCCAGCCACGCCCAGAATCTCGCCCGCTTTCAGCGTAAAGCTGACACCGCGCAGCGCTTCCAGCCCTCGATCAGAGCGGGCATGCAGGTTTTCCACAGTGAGCACATCGGGACCCGGTGTGGCAGACTGCTTCTCCACACGCAGCAGCACCTCGCGACCAACCATCAGACGCGCGATCTCGGCCTGATTTGTCTCGCGGGTGATGAGCTCGCCCACATTGCGCCCGCGCCGCAGCACCGTAATGCGGTCAGAGAGCTCCAGAACCTCGCGCAGCTTGTGCGTAATGAAGATGATCGTCTTTCCTTGCTCCACCAGGCCACGCAGGACACCAAACAGCTCATGCGTCTCCTGGGGCGTCAGCACACCAGTTGGCTCGTCCATAATCAGGATATCAGCGGACCGATAGAGCGCCTTAAGGATCTCAACCCGCTGCTGAAGCCCGACCGAGAGCTTTTCAATGCGGGCATCGGGATCAATCGGCAGGCCATACTGCTCACTCAGTTTCTTGACGACATCACGGGCACGACGGACATTATATCCGGTTGCAAGGCCGCCCGGCTCATGACCGAGCACAATATTTTCCGCGACCGTCAGCGGCGGGATCAGCATAAAGTGCTGGTGAACCATGCCTATACGGCGGCGGATTGCGTCGCGCGGGCTCCCGATATGGACCGCCTCATTGTTCACCAGAATCTCGCCAGAATCGGGCCGAATCAGACCGTAGAGAATATTCATCAGGGTTGACTTGCCAGCGCCATTTTCACCCATCAGGGCGTGAATTTCGCCCTTGCGCACCGCCAGATTGACATGATCGTTCGCGATCACGCCGGGCCACGCCTTGCAGATATCGCGCATCTCAACTGCCAGTTCTTGCATGTTCCCTTTCTCCTACTCTGAACCCGGCTCATAGGGCACGCCGCTTGCGGCAGGCGGGGTTGTCCTGCCAACCAGACCAACCAGCGCCACAATCGTCAGGATATAGGGCAGCATGTTCAGCAGGTTGGGTGACATCCCGGTATCCTGAAGACGCACGCTCAATGCCTGACCGAGACCGAAAATCAAACAGGCAATCGCCGTTCCCACAGGCGTATACTTCCCGAAAATCATCGCTGCCAACGCGATAAAGCCGGCGCCAGCCGTCATGTTCGCGTTAAAGACTCCGGCAATACCCAGTGAGAGGAAGCTTCCAGCGAGCCCGGAGAGCATGCCGCCAGCAATCACGCAGCTATAGCGAATCGCCCGGACATGAATACCGGCAGTATCAGCCGCCTCGGGATTCTCACCGACGGCGCGAATCCGCAGGCCTATATTGGTGCGGAACAGCAGGAAATGCATACCGATCAACACCAGAATCGCCATATAGAAAATGACATTCTGTTGCAGGACCAGGGGCAGGCCGCCAACGCTCGGCAGGCGCAGGGACGCCGGGAGACCGGGCACACCCTGACCCGCCGTCTGCACGATCAGCAGGTAGTTCGTCAGGCCTAGCGCGCCGATATTGATCGCGATCCCGCTGACGATCTGGTTTGCCTTGAAGTTGATCGAGGCCACCGCGTGAATCAGGGCCATCAAGCCACCGGCAATCATCGCGCTGATGACACCGATCAGGACATTCTGCGTCGCCAGCGTCATCATGACCGCGGCATATGCGCCCGTCAACATCATGCCTTCCATCGCGATATTGACCACGCCGCTGCGCTCAGAAATCACGCCACCCAGGGCAGGCAGCAACAGGAGCGCTCCGAATTGGAGCGTTGCTTGCCAGAGATCACCCGAGGTTAATACTCTCAACAATACGTCCATATTTTCACTCCTCTTTGCTGCGAGCGGATTTTTCTTCGGCTGCCTGCGGAGGCTCCTTCGTCACCGGCCTGGCTGCTGGACCGGCAACAGCCAGCTTCCGCTGAAACGGATTCCGTCGCGTAAACTTACGGGCCAGAATGGGCAGGAACTCGGTCGCAACGCTGAAGAGAATCAACGCCTGAATGATATAGGAGAGGTCACCGGGAACCCCGGCCCGCAACTGCATAATCTGGCCACCAGAGCGCAACGCGCCAAAGAGCAGCGAGGCCAGAAAGACGCCGATTGAGGTCGAATGCCCCAGCAGCGAAACACCAATCGCGTCGAAGCCTGTCGAGTCGCTGCGGAAAACCGAGGCGATCAACTGATAGGGGAAGCGCCCCATCAGTGCCAGCGCACCGGCCAGCCCGGCAAAGCCTCCCGCAAGCGCCATCGCCAGCACCATGTTTCGCTTGACCGAAATGCCGGCATACTCAGCCGCACGCGGGTTCTGGCCCACAACCTTCGTCTGATACCCGAATGTGGTGCGCGCCGTGATGAACCAGTAGAAGACCAGCACGAGAATCGCGATCAAAAAGCTGACATCGACAAAGTATTGTTCCGGGCGCTCAATTGGCGGCAGGAAAGTGCCCAACGTCTGATTATAGAAGACAGCCAGCCGGGGCAGGCGCACCTGAACCGGCATCGACTGTGTCTGGTTAGAGAGCTGCGGAGCCTTGAACGGTCCGCTGATTAAAAAGTCGGTGAAAAAGAAGGCAATCCAGTTCAGCATGATCGTGGTAACAACCTCATGGGCCCCGCGCCATGCCTTGAGAAAGCCAACCAGACCGCCCCAGATCGCACCGGCCAGCACACCACCCAGAATCATCACGGGGATGAGCAGCCAGCCGGGCCACGACGAGCACGTCAAACCAAGAATACCCGCTGTCATCGCGCCCATCGCAAGCTGTCCCTCAGCCCCGATGTTGAAGAGCCCGGCCCGAAAGGCGATCGAGACCGACAGGCCGCAGAGAATCAGCGGAATCATGTTATCCAGCGTGCTGGAAAAGTTTTGCAGGGTGCCAAAAGCTCCGAAAAAGAGCGCATCATAGGCCGTCAGGGCTGCTGTAAAGCGTTCGTCAAGGGTGCCCTTTGATGTCACAATAATCATGATGCCACCGAGCACGATTGCCAGCACGACAGCGATCAGGGGACGACCGAGGGAATTGCGGAGCTTCTGAAGTATAAGGAGCAGGGCGGAAGGTGACTCATCCGGCCCGGATGACCCCTTCGTTCGAGATGGCGCTGTTGGCACGGCCATAATAGCGCTTCCTCCTTCGTGAGATGTGACTGAAGCAAAAAGAGATGTAAGGGCGAGAGGGTCCTGCTCCCACCCTTACACTTTTTCTGGAAGAGACTATGCCGGGATTTCAGAAGGGACTTTGAGCGAGCCATCCTTTATCTTCTTCGCGAGCTCGTCGGCCTTCGCTTTTGCGTCTGCCGGAACTTTGTCGCTGACGGGTGCATAGCCAACGCCATCATGTGCCAGATCGAAGAGAGGAGGATTGTTCGAGAACTTGCCGTTCACAAAATCTTTGACAGTGGCATACACTGAAGTGTCAACCCGCTTCACTGCGCTGGTAATCACGCTCTTGTTCACCTGGCTCTGGTCGGCATCCACGCCAATGCTGAAGACGCCTTCCTGCTCGGCAGCATCAAGTGCACCAACGCCACAGCCGCCTGCATCCTGGAAGATGATGTCAGCCTGATGCTGGTTAATCATGCTGAGAGCGGCATCTTTACATTTTGCGGTCGCCTGGAAATCCTGGGTGTAGGTCACCAGCACGTTGATCTTCTCGTTCACCTGCTTGGCGCAATATTTGTAACCGGCAATATAGCGATTCACCGGAGGAATCGACTCACCGGCAACCACGCCAATGGTGTTCTTCCCGCGCAGTTCGGGAATCTTGGACTTGCCATCCAGCTCCATTTGAGCCGCGATCGCGCCTACAAGACAGCCCGCCTCTTGCTCGCTAAAATAGAGAGGTGCAACATTGGGCAACGTTGCGCACTCGCTTTTCCCGGCAGGCACAGCACAACCATCAATGATTGCGAATTTTTTGTCCGGGAACTGCGTTGCAACTTCATAGACAGCCTGCTGCATCAAAAAGCCAACCGCGAAGACGAGATCAGCCCCCTGAGCTGCGGTCGTGAGGTTCTTGATGTAGTCGGATTCATTCTTCGATTCAATAACCTGCTTGGTAAAACCAAACTCGTTCATGGCTTTGGTGTAGCCCTGAAATGCCAGATGGTTAAAACTCTGGTCGTTCAGGCCCCCTTTATCTGTGACCAGAGCCACCGAGGCTTTACTTGCCCCGGTATTCGTATTATTGCTCGATGACGTGTTCCCGCCGCCACATGCCGTAAAGATAAACGCGCATCCGGCAAGCAGCAGTGCAACACGGGCAAAAACATCGAGTCTTCGCATACTGCGCTTCCTTTCTCCCTTAAAGAGTTCAAATATCTTCCCCTCTGGAACAGACAGGCCGCTCCTTCTGTCCGCTAAACGGGGTTCTTCAGCTAAATGAGCGATGAACCCGACAGTACTACGTCTCAAAAAGATGAGTTTCTCACCATGCTTTCAGGCACACAGCCCGAGATCTGAAACGGCACACCGTTTCCTCGCTCAAGAATACCTACACATAATAGAGGAAAAGTAGGAGAAATGGCAATAGGTTTCCTGGTTTGAGAAGAAAGGAAAGGGCTTGTAGAGCAAGCAAACGGCCTTGAAAAAATTTTAATAGGATCTTTATTTCTTTCGCTCATCTTTCTTGTATAATGGATATCCATTCGGACTTCACTCAGACATTTCTATTGTAGAAAACATCGAATATGGCCCGAGGAATCAAGGAACCATGTTCATCTCTTTTCCGAGTTGAATCTATTTTTCTCTTTATGCAGAGCGTGAAGAACTTGCTCCTTTTACCCACAACACACTCTATCCGGTTAGAGGTCGCTCAGCGCGGACAGATTCCATAGAAGCGCATGTCAGGCAGACTCAGCAGCTATTTGGCAAAGATTGTATAGTGTCAAAGAACAGCTCTCTCATGCTCGTCCTGGGTCTGACCTCAAGCCGAGTTTGTACGCTTCGTATTGAACTGTTCGTGTCGAGCATTCATCACCACGCAACAAAAAGAAAGGACAGGAAAAGCCATATGCAACCACTCTATACGGTGAGGCTGATCGAAAAGTCCGATCTTCCCTTTCTCTGGGACATGCTTTGTGAAGCAGAAAACAACAATGCCAAACAGGAAGAACATGACAATAGAAAGGCGCCCTATATGCCTCTCTTCCGAAAATATCTGGAGCATTGGGGCAGATGGGGCGATACAGGCATTATTGCCGTTACTGAGCGAGGCCACCGCCTCGGCGCGGCCTGGTATCGTCTCTTTCCGCCACAGGAGCCCGGTTACGGCTTCGTCTCCCCGGGAGTACCTGAGCTCTCGATCACAGTGCGACCGGAAGCCCGCGGCCTGGGCGTGGGGAGCGCGCTGCTACAGGTCTTGCTCGGGGTCGCCTATGAGGTGGGATATAAGCGCATCAGCCTCGCGATTGAGCGGGATAGCTCGGCCCTCAAGTTCTATCAGCGCTACGGCTTTCATGATGCTGGTATTTCACAACCAACAGATACTACTGTGACGCTCATTCATTCTTTTGCCTGTGCTTATGAAAAATACGTCGGTTGCGTGGTCTAAGGAGGAGAACGCGGCAAAGCCTGCCCGCCGAGACAGGTTTTGCCGCCAGGCCGCTATCAGACACCACTGAAGGCAGAAAAACCGCCATCAATCGGCACCACAATTCCTGTGACAAAGGAGGCCGCCGGACTGACCAGCCAGAGCAGCGCCCCGGTCAGGTCGGCAGGTTCACCAAAACGGCCCGCAGGCGTATGGTCGAGAATCGCCTGTCCTCGTGCCGTATAGCCTCCCTGTGGATCAAGCATCAGAAAGCGATTCTGCTCTGTCAGGAAAAAGCCCGGCGCCAGCGCGTTGACCCGAATACGCGGGCTATACTCGCGCGCCAGATACACTGCAAGCCATTGCGTGAAATTATTGATTGCCGCCTTCGCCGCGCCATAGGAGACCACACGGGTCAGCGGGCGTAGCGACGCCATCGACGAAATATTGACGATACAGCCCGCGCCCTGCTCTGCCATGCCCTGCCCGAAGACCTGACAGGCAAGCAGCGTTCCGGTAAAATTCAACTGGAAGGTTTCGCTGATCGCCTGCTCATCCAGCGCGAAAAACGGCAGTTCAGGGGATGTGGTCGCCTGTGCCCGGTTGCCTCCCGCCGCGTTCACCAGAATCGAGGCCGGGCCGAGTGTTCGGGTAATCTCCGCCTGCACGCGCTCTAAATCCGCCCGTACAGTCACATCACAGGCAAACGCCCACGCCTGCCCCCCCTCCTGCTGAATCGCCGTCACAACACGCTCACAGGCCGCAAGCCCGCGACCCAACACGACGACTTTCGCACCAGCCCGGGCCAGCGCGAGCGCCATTTCACGCCCGAGAACCCCACTTCCTCCGGTGATTACGGCTACCTGTCCACGAATCGAAAAAGGATCGGTCATAGTCTCTACCTCCTCTTGTCCATCATTGTATCTCATAGAAGCGATTCCTGTCCCTTTGGACAGCAGAAAAGACTGTCCTTCAACCGACCTTTTGAACAGCGCTGAGAAACTGAAAGAGCGCTATACTGATGAAAGGATGTAGAACACGCGTATATCTCAGCAGCAAGAGGAAGACAAGCATGCAGGTTCAAGCTGATTTTGATACCGTGAAGCGCTTTATGTCGCTCGCGACAGGCGACGAGAAACATGAACCAAGCGCTCACTCAACTCTCGATATCATCTGGACGCTCTATGATCGCGTTCTCCGCTTTGATCCACAGAACCCGCGCAGTGAGGAACGGGACCGCTTTGTGTTAAGCAAAGGACATGGCCCCATCGCGTTTTTTGCCGTGCTGGCCGCAAAGGGGTTCTTCCCGCCAGAAGAGCTCAAGCGCTTCGGCACCTGGGACGGCATCCTCGGTGGGCACCCCGATCGCAATCAGGTACCCGAAGTGGAGGTCTCAACCGGTTCCCTGGGACATGGCCTTTCTATGGCAATCGGGATGGCCCTGGGCCTGCGCATCAAGCGAAGCGACCGCCGCGTTTTTGCCCTGATCGGCGATGGCGAGACCAATGAGGGGAGCATCTGGGAAGCCTTTTTACCAAAAAGCGGCAGAAGGCCCCTGGCTTCAGCCAGGGGGATGGATGGCGCAGGAAGCCATCAGAGGCAGAACGTTCCCCTTCGCTTGACAGAAGGCAATCGTTGTGTTAGGATACGCGAAGACAGTGAGGACGAACAAGGAGCAAGGGATGCTGATCTACGAATACAAGCTGGATGGGTCGAAAGCACAATTCGCCGCCATCGAGGAAGCTATCCGCACCACCCAATTCATTCGCAACAAGTGCCTGCGCCTCTCTCTGGATGGATGCACGCGGCGTCTCCAGGAATGACCTGCAGCGGTATTGCGCTGTGCTGGCCAGACAGTTCCCTTTTGCGCTCTCCCTCAACTCTCAGGCCCGGCAAGCTGCCGCTGACCGAGCGTGGGCTGCCATCTCCCGTTTCTACGAGCACTGTCGCCTCAAGATACCCGGCAAGAAGGGCTATCCTCAGTTCCAGCGTGATTGTCGCAGTGTCGAGTACAAGACCACGGGCTGGAAGCTGGAGGCCGATGGCATTCATATTCGCTTCACAGATGGCTGCGGCATTGGCCGGCTGCGCCTCATCGGCTCGCGTGATATCATGACCTTTCCCCTCTCACAGATCAAGCGGGTACGACTGCTCCGGCGGGCTGATGGGTATTCTTGCCAATTTGCGGTGGCGGCCACTCGACGCGTTGAGCATCAGCCCTCTGGCAAGCAGGTAGGCATTGATCTGGGGCTGCGTGCCTTCTTCACTGACTCCGAAGGCAACACCGTGGCTCCTCCTCAGTATCTCCGCAAGGCGGAACGGCGGCTCAAGCGGCTGCATCGTCGGCTCTCGAAGACGCAGAAGCGCTCCGCCAAGCGCAAGAAAGCCCGTCAAGCCCTTAGCAAAGCGTATCTCAAGGTACAGCGGCAGCGCGAGGATTTCGCCAGAAAGCAGGCGAACGCGCTTGTCTCGTCTCACGATCCTCTTTGCCTACGAAGCCTTGCAGATCCGCCATCTCGTCAAGAACCGTCATCTGGCCAAGAGCATTTCTGATGCGGCGTGGGGGCGCTTCCTCTGGTGGGTGAGATACGATGGCACGCTGCATCAGGTTCCGGTGATCGGGGTGGAACCGGCCTACACCAGTCAGAACTGTTCTCGTTGTGGACAACGGGTGAAAAAGAGCTTGAGTATGCGTACGCATCTGTGTCCTGGCTGTGGGCTGCTCCTCGATCGCGATCACAACGCCGCCTTGAATATCTTGCACAAAGCGCTACAGGGTACCGTCGGGCAGACGGGAACCGACGAGGGTGTCTCGTCGAACGCTTCTGGACAGCCTGCCGCTACGCGTCGTCGCACTGCGGCGCCGCGCAAGCAGGCTGGATGAAGGAAGAATCCCCGCCCTTCTGGCCTGGGGAGTGTCAATGGCGGGAAACCTCCACCTGCCCAACCTGACCTGTATTCTGGTGAATAACCATTCCAGCACTCGCGATCTGGGCGATATGGCGGCCAAACTCACTTCATTTGGCTGGACCAGCACCACCATCAACGGGCGCGATCATGAGCAGATCTATCAGGCTCTGATCCAGCAGGATCCCACACGCCCCACTGCCGTTATTGCCGATATTGCACGCTGAAGAGGGAGGAAGCACGATGAGCGTCGCCATAGAACAGCGTATGCGTCACCATATGAAGCCCCTTTTTCTTGATATCCTGGGGCGTGATCCACGCACAACTGTTGTCCTGGCCGATATCAGCCGGGATATCCTGACCGACGTGATAGAGCGCTACCCGGACCGCGTCATCAATGTCGGTATCATGGAACAGACGATGATTAGCGCCGCCGCCGGGCTGGCCCTTGAAGGTTTTATTCCTATCGTCCACACGCTGACGCCGTTCCTTGTCGAGCGGCCATACGAGCAGTTGAAGGATGATTTCATCTATCAGCGACTGGGCGGCAACTTCATCAGCTCAGGCGCATCCTATGACTACAGCATTCAGGGAATGACCCATCATGGACCGGCTGATGTGGCGCTGCTCCGCAACCTGCCGGGCATGCAAATTGTCGTCCCGGGTACCACTGAAGAGTTCGACAGCCTCTTCAGGCAGGCCTACGCCAACGGTGCCCCCACCTACTACCGCCTGAGCACAGAAGAGAATCCAGCGCCCCAGAACACCACATTTGGCAAGCTGACCATCGTTCAACGCGGCACACAGGCCACTGTAATCGCGGTCGGACCGATGCTCGGGCGCGTCCTGGAAGCAGTCGGTGATCTGGATGTCACGGTGCTCTATTGCACGACTGTCGCGCCATTTGATGCCGAAACGCTTCACGCCGAACAGCAGGGAGACGCTGTAATTCTGGTTGAGCCATACTATGAAGGAGCGCTCGTTCCTGAGATCACCGCGGCTCTGGAAGATCGCCCTGTGCGCATCAAGGCCATTGGCGTGCCCCACCAGATCCTTTCGCGCTATGGCACCTATCAGCAGCACAATGAAGCGCTCGGCCTCACGGCCCGGGGTATTCGCGACCGTATCACGCGCTTTCTCCAGCAGCCCACACGACAGTAGCAGTTGGCAGAGCCGGTTCCAGGTTTTTGTATCCCTGGAACCGACTTCTAGTGAACGATATGCTGTTCTGCCTCAACGCAGGCACGAAGCCGCTGCATCGCCGCCGCAAAGCCCTGCTTCTCGGGAGCAGGCTCTTGCTGCAAACAGCGATTCATGTCGCGCACCAGCACCAGCGCCTCAAAAAGCTGAAGCAGCCTCTCATAATCGTCAGGGAGGGCACGGATCTGCATATACCCATTGAAGAACGCGAGACGGAGAGCGGCTTCATTCTCTCGACCAGCCAGCCCGGCCAGCATTACCGCGATATCGTAGAGGTAGTAGCCAAACTGGCATTCTTCAAAGTCGATTGCCCGCACCTCATCCTTATAGAAGAGATAGTTGGTCTGCTGAAAATCGCCGTGGATCAGGCCGTAATACGCCCGCGTCTGGGGAAGCGAGTGCAGCACCTCCTCGGTCTTCTCTACAAGCGCGATCAGGGTTGCATGATCCTCGACCGAAAGCAGATCGGGATAATGCTGAAGCAGAAACTCCCGATCATAAATCGTGCGTGGGCCAAAGAACTGCTGCCAATCCCACACGGGCCGCGTAAATGAGGCGGGTGGTGAATACGTTTCGGCATGCTGATGCAGCCGCGCCATAAAGAGCCCCACGCGCTCCAGACGTCCCGGGGTCAGGCGGCTATCAACAAAGCGACCTTCTACCCAGTGGAACAGCGCACAGCGCGGGGTCTCCGGTATATCTTCTATCGCGACATTCACAATATAGGAGCCGTTTCGCGAGAGCACAGGAGACGGTACTACCAGCTCGGTATCATGGCGGAGCGCGGTCAGCCAGCGCAGCTCAGACAGCAGGGCCGGGGTCTCCAGCGCTTCGGGACCATAGATCCGCAATACATAGCGACTTTTCTCGATCTGATACGATACTTCTCGCTCCTCTATATCCTCTTCCTCCTCTTCTTCTACTTCGGGCGTGAGGAGAATCCTTCGTGTGGCCGCAACACGAAAAAGTGTATCAGACCGCTGAGAAAGCAAACTTAAGCGTGCGCTCCCGAGATCATAGTGCGTCAGAGCGGCCTCAGCCAGCTCTCGTAAACGGCGAACACGTGAATTGTACGGGAGTTTCTCGATTGACTCCATTCCCAATAAACCCTCTCAACAACAGAAGGAGTGTTTGCACGACACCCTTTGTATGCTTTATTCCGCCTGCCGCCACGCAGCAAGCGACGATCACACACACACCGATCAGGCAGAGCGGAAGCCTGGCCGCCATCTTCGGAGCGACAGCCAGTTCTATTCTGTTGCCCCTTACGATAGCATAGGGATCGGGGAGAAGACAAGACGCTCAGCATGAAAAACGCCTTCAGTTCGCCGATAGGGCAATGCAAAAAGTACCACTATGCGCTCTTGACAGGGTAGAATCTTTGTTCTATACTTGCTTCTATGCATGTACAGATTCAGCCTGATACCATCACAAAATTGCTGCACAGCGGCACCGAGTTTGAGCCAGCGGGCGACCGCCCCCGTGAGGAGCGCAAGCGAGCCCCGCGGCAGGCTACCAGCCTTGCGGAGTGCATCACGCATCTGAGTACGCCAAAGGGAAAGAAGCCCGTGCTCAAGGCCATGCTCACGACCGCCTGTGAGCGCAACTGCTTCTATTGCCCCTTTCGTGCCGGACGCAGCATGACCAGGCGCCTGACTTTCTCACCCGACGAGATGGCACGCGGCTTCGAGACGCTCTACCGTGGCGGACAGGTCGACGGGCTCTTTCTTTCATCCGGGATCATTAAGGGGAGCATCACCACCCAGGACAGAATCATCGCGACCGCCGAAATCATCCGCAAGCGCTATCATTATGATGGGTATCTGCATCTGAAGATCATGCCGGGCATTCAGTATGAACAACTGTACCGGATCATGCAGCTTGCCGACCGGGTTTCAGTCAATCTCGAAGGCCCGACCGAGGAGCGATTAAGCGCCCTTGCACCGAAAAAAGAGTTTATGCACGAATTGTTGCGAATGCTTCAGCTTGCCGAGCAGATCAGGCGCGAACACCCACACGAGCGCCTCGCCAGCACCGTCACACAGTTCGTTGTCGGGGCCGTCGGCGACACAGATCTTGAGTTGATGACGCTTAGCCAGCAGCTCTATCAGCAGATGGGGCTGACCCGCGCCTACTATTCCGCCTTCACGCCAGTTCAGCAGACACCGTTTGAGCAACTACCGGCAACCTCTGAACTGCGAGAGCTTCGGCTGTATCAGGCCAGCTTTCTGGTGCGCTCCTATGGCTGGAATATCAATGAGCTCCCCTTTCAGGAGAATGGTAACCTGCTCACCACACTGGATCCTAAACGCGCCTGGGCCGAACGCCATCTGCGTCAGGCTCCCGTGGAAGTGATGACCGCCTCGCATGCACGATTGATGCGTGTCCCCGGCATCGGCCCTCAAACAGCCAGCGCTATTCTGGCCGCACGCCGCACCTCACGCCTGACCGACCTCTCACAGCTTCGTGCCCTCGGCATGGCAAACCCCGAACAGGCCGCGCCCTATCTTCTTCTCAGCGGACGCCGCCCACTCACTCAGCGCACCTTGTTCTAAACTATAGGAAAGAGCGAAACCCCACTGGCACCCGATTCGTGAGTATACAATGCTTTGCGAGCACTCCATCTCTCCTGAAAAGGAGAAGAGCCGCTTCCCCATTTTGGGGTAGGCGTGAGATGAGCCTGGTATCCAGCCTGTAGCTATCGCAACCCTCACATCTGGTGAGAGTGGTTTTCACCTCCGTAATGAAGCAAGCAATGCAATCCCCAAAATGCCATGGACAAACCAGAAAAACCACTTTCATGCTTGTTTTGCCCCCTCATAATGAGGGAAATATGAGGAAACAATGAGTATTCGATGAGTATTCAGTGTGGGCTTTTGCGCTGTATGCATGCATACTGAGAGGCATGAAAAGTTTCTCAATACCAAATTTCTGGAGTATGTATGAAACGAAAAAGCTTCTGGTTTATCGCTCTCTTGCTCTGTTTGCTAACTCTATCAATGAGCGGGACAGCCCACGCGGCAGCGCGACAATGGAAGGTCGTGCCCAGTCCCAATTCAGCCGAGAACAATGGATCTCTTAGCTCAATCGCCTTTACTCCTGAAGGGAATGCCTGGAGTGTTGGTTATGCCTATACCGACGGAGGCCAGCATTTCCAGTCGCTCGCTCTCTATCGGAGTGCCAGAGACCAGCAATGGAAGGTCGTACCCACGCCGCAATTCGCCGGGGGAAGCAGTGTTCTGTCATCTGTCGTTGCCCTCAGTGAGAACAACGCATGGGCGGTCGGTTCCTATACGACAGCATCGGGGCAGAATCAGCCGCTGGTGCTGCACTGGGATGGTTCTTCATGGCAGCGAGTGAAGAGCCCCACACCGGGACAGGGCTCCACTGGCACCGAGCTGAACAGCATCACCGCCATTTCGGCTAATAACATCTGGGCCGCTGGAAGCTACTTCGACGGCACCTATACCAGGACGCTGGTTGAACACTGGGACGGCAAAGCGTGGCAGCTTGTTCAGAGCCCCAACGTTGAGACAGCTCAGGATAGCACCAACAAGTTCCGCAGCATTGTTGCTCGCTCTGCAAAGGACATCTGGGCCGTCGGTGAGGCCGCGCCTCCCATTCCCAATTCGAAGCCGATGCTTCAGCACTGGGATGGCAAAAAGTGGCAGGTTGTTCCCTACGAGACAACAGAGTCCGGTCGCTTGCTGAGTGTCACAGCCCTTTCCAAGAATGATGTCTGGGCCATCGGTCAGACCTACCAGGGCCCAGGTGAGCCCCTCACGCTGCACTGGGACGGCAAGCAGTGGACGCGCGTTGAAAGCCCCAGTCGGAACGAGATTTCAGGTCTTTATGGAGCCGTAGCACTTGCGAAGAACGATGTCTGGGCGGTTGGCTTCTCCGGTAGCTTCGATGGCGAGACGCTGGCGATGCACTGGGATGGCAAGCAGTGGACAATCGTTGAGACTCCGCGTCCCGATGAGACTGGCGGCTCACTGCACGCCGTTGCTCTGGATCCCGCCACCAACAATCTCTGGGCGGTCGGTTTCTCCAACATGAACAGTATCAGTCCCAGGACATTGACAATGCTCTATAGCTAAAAAGCAAGCGAGAGGCTACAGAATGCGTAGCCTCTCGTCTCTGCTTTGGCGTTTGCTCAAGCGGCAGACGCCTTTTTCTCTTTCTCCTGCTCGGAAGGCGGCGTCTTCGGCCCCTTGAGCAGCCCATCCTGAGCGAAGACCGTAATCAGGCGCACGCCACGGCGCGAGCTCAGGTAGGCACGAGCCCACTGCATCATCACCAGCAGCCGATTCGCGAAACCGATCAGGTAGACAAGGTGGACCGCCAGCCACATAAGCCAGGCCACAGGACCGGACAGCTTCAATCCCTTAAACAGGGCAACTGCGGAGCCCCGCCCGATTGTCGCCATGCTGCCTTTATCGAAGTATTTGAATGGAGCAGGCGCGGGCTTGCCCTCCACGCGTCGAGTAATCAGATCCGCCACATAGGAACCCTGCTGAAGCGCTGCCGGAGCCAGACCGGGAACCGGCTTCCCGTCCAGGACACAGGACGCGGTATCACCGATCACAAAGACATCGGGCAGATCCTTCACACTCAGATCAGGCTCAACGACCACTCGCCCGGCGCGGTCTGCCTCGACCCCAAGCCAGCTCGCAGCCGGAGACGCCTTGACGCCTGCGGTCCAGAGAATGGTGCTTGCGTTGATTCGCTCGCCGCCCGCGATCACGCCGTTCTCATCGATCAGCGATACGGCTGTGTTGGTGCGCACCTCGACCCCAAGCTTGACCAGCGCCTGCTTCGCTTTATGGGACAGGGCTTCCGGGAAGACAGGAAGCACACGCGGCGCCATCTCTAGCAGGATCACGCGCGCCATTGATGGGTCAATGTTGCGGAACTCCGACTTCAGTACTTTGTGGGCTACCTCAGCAATCGCTCCGGCCATCTCAATGCCGGTCGGGCCAGCACCCACGACAATAAAGGTCAACAGCTCACGCACGCGCTCAGGGTCCGTTTCCAGCTCTGCCGCCTCGAATGCCAGCAGCAACTTATGACGGATCGCCCGGGCATCCTCAATTGTTTTGAGTCCGGGAGCGTATTTTCTCCACTCTTCATGACCAAAGTAATTTTCACGAGCTCCCGTAGCCAGAATCAGATAATCATATGGGATAGTCTGATCTCCCATGAGAACTTGCTTCTTCTGCGTGTCAACACCGGTCACCTCGGCCATAATCACCTGCGTATTTCGCTGGCGTTTGAGCACATGGCGCACTGGTGCAGTGATTTCACCAGGGGACAGCGTCGCTGTCGCAACCTGATAGAGTAAGGGCTGAAAGAGATGATGGTTCGTTCGATCAATGACCGTCACCTGAACAGGGGCGTTGCCTAGCTTCTGTGCGGCACGCAAACCTCCAAACCCGGCACCAACAATCACAACACGAGGACGTGAAGACAGAGAAGAGGCTGTTTCTTGTGTCTGTTTCATACAACTCACTCCAATTTTTTTGACACAGATACCACGACATTGTTTTCTTTCAGCCTCATTGCTTGCAATCACATGTCTATCTCAAGTTCTAGCTATACTATACATCAGGAATCGATAGACTACAACAGTTTCAGCGGAACGCCCGCGAAGAAAGGCGTCAAAAAGCCAGTCAGGCCCTCCACGCAAACGAGCGAATACGGCAATATTCCCGAAAACCAAGCCCGGTATAGACGTGATAGCCTGCTGCCGATGCCATGAGCACGCTCACGCAGTAGCCCGCCTTACGCGCCTCACGCAAGGCCACAAACGAGGTATAGGAGCCGATACCATGCCTGCGCGCCTGGGGAATGGTCGCCACGTTATAGAGTCCCGCGACGCCTGCCCCCAGAAAGATCGCTGCTGTCGCCACAGCACGCCCGTAGAGCCGTGCCAGATATCGCCGATAGGGCCGCTTCTCGCCCAGCCCAAGCCGCTGCTCGAAATCGATCACGCTCTGCTCGATTGGCTCACGCGCGTAGCCGTATGCGACATTGCTCACATATAACCACTCACGCAGGGCCGCGGGCGTGCGCACCAGCTCAACCGTCAACCCTTCAGGGGCCAGACGACGCCGAGGCAGCGTGGTCAGATCCAGACCCATACCCGGACCCTCTCCACGATAACGCAAGCCGTGCCGCGCCAGCCGCTTCCCGAGCTCAGGCGGAGCAGCCGAGGGCATCAGCCACCAGATCATAGGAACATTGCGCCGCTGAAATGGAGCCAGCACCGTCAGAATCTCCTCGTCGAGCCGCTCAGGCGTGAGCCGCGAATGCACGACCGCATTGCAGAACGCGTCGTCGCTGTCACTCAGAACCGCGATCAGGCGGTGCGTGTTGGTAATGGTTGCGTTGTTCGCCGCGCCAAAATAGAAGAGCAATTCAGCCAGATTCTGCTCTATTGCCTCGGTAATCGCTGGAACCCCGGTCGAAAAAAGCACCTCAGCCATATTTCTCCTTTATGAGCAGATACACGTTTTCTTTTCTCTGATAGAACTACGCCACTTCGCACGCTCATTTTTCACGCTCGCGCCGATGCTCAACCACTATTGAAGCAAGCAGCCGGGAATGAATCGCGCACCCCACACTGTTGGTAATAGATGAGGAAAACAAAGAATATCTCCCACAAGTACCATTCAAGCAAATCAATTTTGTCTCTTCAAGGTCGACAGCATATCATAAAGAGGACATTGCATCTCCTCCCTTCTGGAAAAAGGAGTAGTTGCAAGTTGCAGAAGAGAGAACAGGATCTATTGTATAGCTATGTTAAAAGCAGTTATCTTTGACTTTGATGGTTTAATTATTGATACGGAGCTTCCCGAGTTCGAGACGTGGCGTGAGACATTTCAGGCATTCGGCGGAACGCTCAATCTGGAGAAGTGGTTACCGATGGTTGGCAGCGGAACAAGCACCGCTCCGTTTGATATCTATGCCTATCTGGAAGAGCAGGCCGGACGTACGCTTGATAAAGAGGCTATCAGAGCCGAACGCCAGCAACGGTATCTGGAAAAGATCGCGACACAACCACTGCTACCGGGCGTCGAAAAACTGATTTATGAGGCGCATCAGCAGGGTATCGCAGTTGCTGTGGCCTCCAGCTCTACCCGGAGCTGGGTTGAAGGACATCTTAAGGAGCGCGGGTTGCTTAACTATTTTCACAGCATCACGACCGCCGATGAGGTCGAGTTTGCCAAGCCGCGCCCCGATATCTATCTGAAGGCGTTACAGAAGCTCAACATTCAGCCGCATGAGGCAATTGCCCTCGAAGACTCCCTGCATGGCATGCGAGCCGCGAAGGCTGCGGGCATTTACTGTATTGTTGTCCCCAACACGCTGACCCGACACTTTGATTTCTCCGAGGCTGATCGGCGCATCTCCTCAATCGCTGAGCTCTCGCTGGCAAACCTGCTGCAAGACTTCGCCGACGCCGACGTAAGCCGATAACACAAGCAATGCCAGAGCTCAGTGAATCGGGCTCTGGCACCGAACAGCTATTCCCACGGACCAAGCGGCACGCAGGTGGTGATGTCGTGAAATCGCTGCCAGCGCTCGGGGTCGGGCTCGGTTCGGCCTGCCAGCGTCAACACGATATTGGAGGGCATATCTCCGTAGTGGCCGTCTAGCAGCCCACGCAACCAGCCATCCAGATACACCGCCGTACGCTCATAGGAGTCGCAAAAAAGGCCTACGGTATGGCTTGCGCTCAGGGTGCGCGCACCCGCCAGAAAGAGCGACGTCAGTACCTCCAGCGGCTCCTGAAGCAGGCGCTCTTCTTCTTTGTTCTTCAGCTTTGTCGCAACAAAGGCAGACCAGTTTTTCATCTGCTCTTCCACCTGCTCCTCATCCACCAGACGAAAGATCAGGCCGCTCAACGGAATCTTCTTGCCGATATGCAGACCCATTTTCGCCACCATGCCACCGAAAGCAACGAAAGGGGGCGGCTTCTGTCCCGCAGGATCGGCCATAAGCTCTTTCATCCGTTTCTGGTAGAGCGCGTGGCGCTGAAAGAGCGGCTTAAACGCTTTTTCGTCGAACTTCGCAAGCTGTCGAGCAAGCTGCATCATCGCTTCAAGCAGATCTTCGGCGCTCTCATCAATCCATGCGCTGACGCCCTGTGCCGCGGCCAGCACATCGACGTACCGACGCAGCAGGAGCGTTTTTCCGCTCCCCTGTGGACCGGTCACGATGAAGAGGAATTTTCGTTCTTCGTCTTCAACATCACGTGCAAGGTTCTCCTGATAAAGGGTCAGTTCCTTTTCACGTCCCCTGAATACTTCCTGTTGACGTCTGCGCCGGATAAACTGCAAACTCTCTTTATTATAGAATGACAATCTTTTCTCCTGATCGTACTTAGAATAGGAATCATTCTCTTTACTCTATATATCTGATGCAAGCAAGGCTTGTCTATGAAGAAGAACACACTGGCTCAGAGCACCACCGGGGTTCGGCGCATTTTTAGAGGGCGGAGAATGGAGAGAGCCACCTCATGCAAGCACAATGCTCCCCGTTTTGAAGGTTTGGGATGGTTGAGCGCAACTCATGCAATAGGAGAGAGAGGAGCGAGGGCGGGGGTCAACGCCCTCGCTATTGTGAGGAAATGGGGCTAGTAGCGTAGGTAGATATCGACACGCTAATGTTTCACATCCGAAACAACGCTTTACGCTTCGCTCACACCGTATACTGTTCTTGTGCCACCGCTACCCGGTGAGCAAGGGGACCACGAATAACAGTTGCTGAGTCCAGGTACTTTGCAAAATAACCGGAATGCAGGAGAAAGGAATCCCCTCCGCGAGCATCCGTCAATACCATCCCCACCACCGCAAATCCCGCGATACATACATCTTCCAGTTTTCTTTGTAAAGCACACCCCGGTTCTCTCTATCCCTTCCAACATCTCCCCTTGCTTCTGTACCGGATGCGTCGTGCATCACTGCACTACTTATTAGATACATGATCTGTGGCTCGGAGAGAAGTACATCTATGGGGCAAAGAGGGGGCAAAAAGGGGACAAATCAGCGCAATATGTCCATGCATCGCTCTCTTCGTGCACATATAAGGTAGAGGATGCGCACAATGACTTCTGCTTTTATTGTAATTGATAAGCAAATTGATGAACGTTGAGCAAGAAGAGATCGTAGCAAATAAAAAGAAAAGTGCAAATCTATTTTTAAGAAGAAGGAACATTCTCAGTCTCTAGTAATATAGGGATGCTTCAAAGACGCTTCAGGTCATTGGGATGCAACCTGTCTTGATAACCGAGCCTATCAAGGAAAAGCGTCGTTCCCCTCCCGTCACCCGTGGGGAGCAGCCAGACAGAAGGACACGTGCTGGCTGCTTCTTTTTTGCTACGACAACAGCAGTTCCATCTCGGTTTGCTTGCCCTGACCCCGCGTAACAAAGCCATGCTTCTCATAGACTGGCTTCCCCTCGTCGGTCGCTGAGAGCCAGATGCGCCAGGCTCCACTTTCACGCGCAAACTGGATCAACGCACTCAACAGGCGCGAGGCGATCCCTCTGCCCCGCCATTCGGGAAGCGTGTACATATTAAGGATGTAGGCCTCTCTGCCGGTCCCAAGACGCGCTGAAGGTGGAGGATCAAAGAAAACCAGGCCGCTGGTTCCGACAACGGTGCCGTTTACCTCGGCAATCCAGCTCACAAAGCCGCCCGAGGGAACCTTTTCACACATGTACTGGTACGTATTCTTCCAGAGCGCCTGGGGGTTCTGCACTTCATATATCTGGCTGAGGAATGCGACCCGCAGATCGGTCAGGATCTCAATATCATGCTCAGTGGCACGCCGCACTCTTATTTCTTCATTCATGGAAGGTATCCTTTTTCCTGAGGTTACTGTTTGCTCCTCATTATATACTGGTAGCAGCATCCGATGCTATCCGGGTGGAGAAAGAGAATCAGGCCTCGACGTGGTAGAAGGTCGGGTCATCAGGATCGATGTGCACCGTACACCAGGAACCCGGAGTGTAGCGTTGATAGTGATACTGAGTCCAGGGAATTTCTTGCTGAAAGTGATAGATTCTTCCTGTATCGCTGATCCATTCCAAATGAAGAATGTAACACTCGTAATGACCGCTATCCGCTTTCCACTGGCGTTCCTCGATTCGAGTTATCTGAGCCAGAATAGAGACCCCATGCCGTGCGAGCCACTGCTTTTTGTTCCGCCGTGTGAACCCATCAAACAGAGCTAATATGATCGCCCCGACGAGAAAGAGGATGCTAAACAGCACTGAAACTTCCGACCTGTTGCAAAAGAGCAAAAGGAGGATGAAGCAGACACTGGCAAACAGGAGGGCCAGCAACCCAATTCGCCGCTCCTGCCGAAGAATCGCTTTTTTTTGCGGATCTTTGAGCATCGGGAGTTCCCTCTTTCCTTTCGTATACCTCTTTTCCCTACCAGTAGTATACGCGATTTCACACCCTTTATATAGAGCTGTAGAGCTGTCAATCTCTCCATCGTGCTGACAGATCCCTATATATGCTCTCCATCTTTCTTTCTATGGCATAACCATACCATCGTAAGGGGAAACGAGGCACATCCCGAACGCGGACAAAAGAGAAACGCCCTCTGTGAACCGTTGCAGAGGGCGTTTACTGCGTTTCCCTACCACCCATCATCTCGCCTTCCATTTTGCGTATTCTGGCACGAAGTCAGGTCGTGGATACAAGCAAGGGCCCGCTTCGTACATCAGTCATAGTGTGACATCACTCTGTCCTTTCCTGCACCATCGATGCCAAACGCAACGGGGCAGTTGCGCCACATCCACGATGCTTCTAGAGCCGCCCTGCTCACACACCATCGGCGCGATCTTGCAGGGGGCTCAGGACCTTCTGCCCACTTTACGACATACGCTTCTACAAAGGAGAGCGAACAACACGTCACGGACGTGGATATGCAATATCTGGCTTGAAGACGGTTCCGCTCCAGGACATCAGGCCGTGCCATACATCGACATGGGCAACGGCACTCAGAAGCACGAAGGTCAACACAAGGACGGTCACAAGGGCGAGGAGCACAAGTACAAGCAACTGGCGGTTACGCAATGCGAGATTCATCCTGGCACATCCTTCCGCGGGAGCAACCGAAATGGGTGTGTCATTCGGACTGCTACTCACCTGCTCTGGTTCGACTTTCCAGTATAGCGCAGGCTCAATTTGGAAACCGGGTCGTACTCTCGATATAACATGCATGCCTTTCGAGAGCCGCAAGCGATTATGGGTGGAAGCTCGGGCAAGTAGCGCCGATTTCGCACACCGTCATTCTTCTGAATGGGTTTGTGAGGACGAGCCTTCTGCGCCCCGCTATAAGCAAGTAGAACGGTGTCTGCAAAATCGGTCTTACTGCACGACCGCGATTACCGACGGGTCTATCAGTAATTCGCTTCCGAGAAGAATCATACCCTGCAATGAGGGGGAAATGTGGCGGATTTTTCGCAATTTTCGGAGGGTGCAGTATACGCGGGCAAACCGCGGGAGGTCGTACAACGAAATAGAGTTCGCCACCCTCGTCGTAAGAGATCACAAGGTAGAGTAATGGTCGCAATCTGCGATGGACCTCGCGCACCTTATGGATGAGTTATGCTTTGCTACCAATCCTTCTGCTATTTTAGCAGAAACTATTCCTCTATGAAGAACTGTATTAGTTACGAGCTGCAGCTTTATCGTATCTTACAAGTATATTCTCAATTTGTCTCAGATATATCTTTGCTCCACACTCTTTATATATAAGACGCGCCTCGTTGAGAAATTTTAAACCATTCGTACTTACTTTTTGTTCTCTATGTTGCAACAGTAATGCCCCATAAGCAGACAATGTATGCGCCAATTCTATACGCATTCCATTCTTCCTGTTTATACTTATGGATCTCTCAAAATATGTTTTCGCCTTTTCTAGCTCCTGTCGAGAATACACAACCAGCCCTAGCAAACGATAACTTCTTCCTTGTAGCCATTCCAATTCATACTTTTTGATATCTCGTAAGGCTTGCTGTATATACGCAAGAGCTTTATCGCTTTCGCCCATTAGCAGAGAGACCTGAGCCATAGCAAGCAAACCCTCAACCTTTGTTTCAACCTCCAACCCCTCTATACGCAGAGCTTTTTGTAATGCATACATTGCCTTTTTTAAGCACTGCCCTCTATCTCGTAATCGCGTCATATCCGGAAAATCGATAGGGCTGACCTCAGAAGAGAGTAAGATTCGCAGATTGCCCAAAGCGACAAGAGCCATCCCAACATAGGGAGGAATATATACAGTATGGCAAAGCTTCAACGCTTTAACCAGTGTCGCAAAAGCCGCTTCAATTTCACCTTGATCTTGCTGCGCATAAGACAAATAAATACTCATAACACAGACAGATGCAGGCTCAACAATTTTCTCAGCAAAGGACACACCTTGACTTAGCTCTGTCACTGCATCAACAAGGTTCCCTATTCGCATGTTCAGCACACCTATATTGGCATGAATAAATGCTATTAGCGGCACCTCACCTATACGTTCCATCATACTTAAAGAGCGCCGCAATACTGATTGTGCATTCAGGAATTCTCCTTTTCTAAGAAAGACATCTCCTAAATCCATATTCACCATGGCCACATCTCTTAGGCGTTCATGCCGCTCAAAGAAGGCAAGCGCAGTATTAAAGTAATTTATCCCTTCGCTACATCTCCCTCCTGATGCTTCAATTAATCCCAATAGCCTGTATACAGGACCAAGTTCAATGGAGTAGTTACCGACAAGGATACGACGGATATTTGTCAAATATTCATCCTTCTCGCTCTGCTTGCCGGGCTCCTTCATCGAGTTCTCGAAGAGCGTAAGTGCTTCTTGAGCCGATTGTCTGGCTTGCTCATAAGCGCCCTCGCGCCAGAAGGTGTAGCTCTGCATCAGTCGTATCTGTGCCCATGCAGCCCCACCTTGAACCCCTGCCTCCCGCAAGATCTCTTCACCCTTTGCATAACACTGACGAGCAGGCTCATTATAGGCCGTATCATACCAGGTAACCCCGATCGCACACCAGAGCAACGCCTGCATCTGCGCCTCTTCTTCGGAAAGAGAGGTATCGCCATAATTGCTATGACGCACATCTAAAGCTTGCTTATAAAATTCTCTTGCAGCTTCATCTTTCCCTTGAACACGGGTGCATTCGCCGAGGCATTCAAGCAGGTAGGCGTGATGCTCCTGCTGCTCGTGGTGGGTTGCCAGATGTTGCAGGGCAATCCGGTAATATTGTTCGGCATTGGGATAGTCGGAGAGCCGATGTGCACGCCGTGCCGCCATCTCCGCGAAATAGGTGATCTTGCTCGGGGCCGCGCCACCTTTCACAAGGTGCTGCGTGATGTTGGCCGCCTCCTCTTCCTCGTGACCAGCATACAACCGCTGAAATACATCGGCCGCTCGCCGGTGCAGGCTGGCCCGACGTGCCGCCGAAAGCTTCTCATACAGGTGGTTAATCAGCAGCGGATGCCAGAACTGATAGGTAATATGCGTGCCGGTTCCCTCCTCGGTCAGCATACCTGAGCGCAGCGCCTCCTCTAATAGATCAAGCACGCGATCCTCGTCGGAACCGGGGGTCGCTGCCTCCATCTCGCTGATAACCTGAAACTCGAAAGGACCTCCCAGAACCGCCGCCTTGTTTAACAGGCGCTGACAATCAGGGCTCAACCGATCAAGTCGTAGATCGAGCACCGCCGCGATTGTTTCGGGAAGCTGCTCATCCAGCGATAGAAGATCGTTCTTGTCGCGCGCCAGCCCCGCCCCGATCGTGCGCGCCAATTCCTCGGCAAAGAACGGGTTCCCCGCCGCCCGCGAGCTGATTCGTTGCACCAGCGGCTCCGAAATATAGGGCACAGCCGAGACCAGTTTCCCGATCTCATCATCAGTCAGCGGCTCAAGAGAGACAAGCTCAACGGCACGTTCTCGCTGAAGGTCGGTCAGCAGGGCGCGTAACGGGTGGCCCTCTGGCAGTTCATGTTCGCGACACGTCCCGACAATCACGATCGGGTGACCCACAATCCGCCGGGCAAGGTAAGCCAGCATATCGCAACTACTCCCATCGGACCATTGCAGATCATCCAGCACAAGCAACAGGGGGCAGCTCTCGCTAATAAGCGTCAGCAGGTGTAGCGAAGCCTCTTTCAGGCGCAACTGCTCCTGTTCGGGCGAAATGGCCTGCGTATACGTCTGGACCGGAGGCAGGTGGTCAGCCAGCTCAGGAAGCAGCGCGAGCAGAGGCTGAAACAGTTGCGGGCGCTCGGTCAGGGCTCGACGGGGCCATGTCGCATTTGAGATCGCACGGCGTAGAATCTCGGTCCAGAGACGATAGGGAATCGAGCCTTCCTGAGCATAGACGCGGCTCCATGCAATCGCCCACCCTTTACGCTTGGCCTCACGACCGACCTCTTCAGCAAGACGCGTCTTCCCGATCCCGACTTCGCCCAGAACCAGAGCCGTCTGAGCGCGTTTCGGTGTATCCAGAGCCGAGACCACCGTGCGCTTCTGGACCGTCAGCTTGAAACGGTTCGCGTTCTCAATCTCCGTGATCATGCTGGAAAGCGCGGCAAGCTCTTCCTCGCGCCCCACAAGAGGGCTCTGATGCTCACGTCCAATGCGCACCGCCTCGGGACGGGTGACTCGCGTGCTCGCTTCGTCCTCGGTCGGCTGCTGGGTAGAGACGGGGTCGAGCGAGAGCAGCGCATCTTTATTGCCAGAGCGCAGCATCTCGTACAAACGGCGTGTATCTGGAAGAGGAGCGATATTATATTCTTTCTGCAAGACAGAAACCAGGCTCTTATAAATGCGGATCGCTTCAGCACGCCGCCCAAGCGAAGCAAGCAAACGCATCAAACGCTGTACCGCTGCCTCGTTCGTGGGATCGACCGAAAGCAGACGGTCAAGCGGCTCAATCGCTCCTGGCAGCGCCTCACGCAGCACGCGTAGATCAGACAACTCAAGCAGCGCCCCGATCCAACTCCGTTGCAGTGAGGAACGACGTGTCAGTGCAGTCTCAAGCCGGCGCTCCTCCGGCAGAAAATCGCCACCATAGAGCGTCACGGCCTCATCTAAATAGTGCTCGGCCTCGCCCTCATCCCGGGTTGTGTGAGCCTGATTCAGCAAATATTCAAAATGATCAGCGTCAATCCAGACCTTTGACTGATCGGCAAGCACCACCATTTCCCGCTCAGTCAATAACAGCTCAGATACAGCATGGCGTCCCCGAGAAGGCTCAAGAAGCTGACGCAGGCTATAGACAGCCTTATCGAGACGCCCGGCGGCAGTCTCGAAATCGAGATCGGGCCAGAGCGCGTCCATAATCTGCTCACGGCCAAGCTTGCGCCCGGGACTGCTCACCAGGCATCCAAGCAACGCCCGAACACGCTGATGCTGCCATGACGATTCGGTCACGGTTTCCCAGGTGGCAGCGCGTCCTGTACGCCGTTCCAGCCGAAACTGGCCGAGGACATAAATACGAATCAGTGCATTTGAGAGCTCATCCGCCCGCTCCTGCATGGTTGGCGGCAATTGATCTCTGACCTGGGCCAACACCTCTTCAGGCAACTGTTTCCCTACATAGGAACGCGTTGTCTTGCCATCAACGGTTTTATAGGCATACCAGTACGGGCCGTGGCCGTTTCCTTCCCGGCACTTGCGGCAACGTGACTTCCCGCAATAACTGACTTGCTGGTGATAGGTTACTTTGCCAACTGTAATCGTCGTCGCTGTAGTGCTGATATTCGTATTCATGGACACTATTCTTTCCGACTAGCCAAAACTCTCTGCGGGGTTTGTCAACCTCCCTGCTGACCGCCCCGTCTACATAGAGTATACAAGGAAATATAAGAATCGTCATGAAAGCAGAAAACAAGCTCTAAAGTATGCCATAATAGAAAACTTCTAACATTATAACAGAACCATAGATAAAAAAAGAATGGCAAGAAATAGGATAAATGGGTCTACGGAAAATATATATAAAATTTTAATGCGAACGATATCGTATCAAAAAAAGACCTCCATTCAGGATCGAGAGATGCCCGCCTGTATTCCTGCTTCTCTGCGCTCGCCACTCGCCAATTACTCACACCAAACAGAAGACACCGCTCCACAAGCACAAGATATGACAGATGGGAAAGCGCCCTTCACAGACCAGAGCAGAGCAAGCATCTATATGAGCAGGGAGGGGCAGAGCAGGTTTCCACAAACGGCAGAGATACATAGGTGATTTTCTCTTTTTCAGTGAGGCAGTTCACAATGAAGCAGTGAAATAGGTTATTCTCTTTTCGCGAACAATCAGGCTATAATCAAAACAACACGAGCGACCGTCACCTGTTCAGGGGGTTGAGGGTGACAGGACGCTCGTATTATTTCGTCTATTTATGCTGTAACACGCTGTAATATGACCTGTTGCATCAACCGCTCGACATCCTCTCGCTGCAGCACACCGGCACCGGGCTGACGAGTGTTGGCGGTTCCGCACGCGAGCGCCTGCCTGAAAGCCTGTTCCAGCACCGCATCAGCGGCGGCAGCCTCCACGATTGAGGAAGACGCGCCACGTTCGACAGCTTGATAGAGCGCCGCCAGCATTCCGGCAACAAAGGCATCACCACAGCCAACCGTTGAAACCGGCTTCTCTGTGCTCAGGCTCCCATACCAGGCCCCACGAGCCGAAACCAGCACCGCCCCTTCGGCACCAAGCGTGATAGCGACCAGCTCCACGCCGTGCTGACGCATGCGCTGTCCCGCCTGCACGGCCTCCTCAACGCTGCGTACCGCTCCACCGACAAAGGTCTGAATCTCTGTCGCGTTCGGCTTGACCAGCAGAGGGCGAGCTTCAACGCCGGGACGAAGCGCCGCCCCGCTCGTATCCAGCGAGACCGGAACGTTCTGGCCATGCGCCACTTCAATCAGGCGAGCATAGAAATCAGTGGGAAGACCGGGCGGCAGCGAGCCTGACAGCGCAACCAGCTCCACATCAGCAAGCAAACGCCGAAACAGGGTCAGAAACGCCTCAGCCTCAGCAGGCTGAATCGCGGGCCCGGGCTCGTTGACCTCAGTCACACGATTCTTGTTCAGCTCGACAATAGCGGTACAGGTGCGAGTCTCTCCGGCTATCTGCTGGAAGGTAGCTTCAATGCCAGCACGCGAGAGCCCGCTTTGCAGAAACTCCGCAGCAAGCCCACCGGCAAACCCCGTCGCGGTGACGGGTAGACCGAGCGTGTGCAGCACTCGCGCCACGTTCAGCCCCTTGCCACCGGGCAGCTTGAGCACGCGCTGTGCCTTGTACGACTCCCCGAGCTGAATCGTCTCAGGAACCATCAAGGTCGTATCGATTGCAGCATTCAGCGTGACAGTCAGAATCGGGCGCATCGCTAGGCTTCCGTCTCTGAAAGAACAATGGAGCGGCTCAAGTGGCGCGGTGCCATTGGATCAACTCCACGGGCCTCGGCCTTGCGCAGCGAGAACAGTTGCCCCTGCGCGATCGTTACCAGCGGATCAACACCGGGCCAGTATACGCTTGCACCCGTCTTGCGCACATCTTCGATGACCGCAGCAACGGCAGGATCATCTTTTCCATCCAGGCACCAGACAAGCGAGTTCTCGTCAAGGCTGGCAATCGGGCCATGCCGGTAGTCAAGCGTCTGGTGGCTCTCGGGCACCAGAATTGCGGTCTCCTGCAAATTCAGTGCGGCGGTGCGAGCCAGTCCGTAGCGCCAGCCACGCCCGAGATAGACCACGTGGTTAAAGCGCAAATAGGGCTTCGCGTCAAAGGTATTCAATGCTTGCTCAATCTCTTCGGCGAGTCCGGGCTGCTCACCGGCAATCAGCAGGCGCAGAGCCAGCGAGACGGCTACAATAAAGCGGGTCTGTACCACACCCTGCTCAGAAGCGAACTCAAGCGGGAGCACAGCATCAGCCAGCTCCTCAGCCGGGGAGCCGCTATCACCAACCAGCACCAGCGTACGAATTCCTTCGGCCTTCGCACGACGCAACGCGGTCAACAGCTCGGTTGTCGTCCCTGAGCGGCTGATAGCAATATTGGTCCAGCCCTTACGAGGCCGATAATCAGAAGGGAAGAGCGCCTGACCTGGAGCACCCTTTTCCTGCTCATAAAAAGCTGCCAGCGCCGCCGACACGTTGTACGAAGAGCCACAGCCCAGGAAAGCCAGCGGGCCTTCAAAGAACGGGGCCAGTTGTGCGCGATAGGCTTCAACACGCTGATAGGTCTGCCGCAAAATAGCGGGAATACTGCGAATGTCCTGTTCGATAGCCGTCGTCATACTGTTCTGCTCCTTCATCGCATTTTCACAAAAATAGACGCAAGAACGCATGTACTGTCATCAGGACGGAGCACATGCTTCAAGCACACCCCTGTACAGCATCATACCAGAAAAGATAGGTAAAGGGGAATTACTCCCGGCAAGGCAGTAACTCCCCTTCTGATCTGCTCTGTTTGCTTAAATGACCTCGATATTGTCCTTACCGCCGTAGAAGTCCCACCAGGGTTTTGCGCCCTTGCTGAGCACCTTATTCAGTGCAGTAATGTTCTTCACGCCCTGATCTTCAAGCCAGCTTCTCAACGCGCTCGCGCCGCCCTCGGCATAGACCTTGATACCATCCTGCCAGGTCGCCCGACCGCAAAGCACACCAGCGAACGGGGTATCGGCTTCAGCAGCCAGCTCCAGGGTTTCCAGGAAGACAGCATTGCTGACGCCAGCGCTGAGGTAGATAAACGGCACACGCGACACAGACGCCGTCTCACGGAAATACTGCTTCGCCTGCTCACGTGTGTAGGCTACCTTGCCCTCAGTATTGGCCTGCGTGCCCTCAACATACTTCATGTTCACCGGGACTTCAACCTTGAGCACATCGACGCCATACTGCGGCTTGGAGAACTCGGCCATGTACTTCTTGACCTTCTCTGGCTTTACTTTGGCAAACTCGAAGCTCTTCTCGTCGCCGATCTCATCGCTATAAGCGATTACTTCCAGGAAGAAGGGAATGTCATACGCGCGACACTCAGCGCCAACGCGCTCAATAAACGCCTCTTTGCGGGTGTTGATCTCGCGGGTATCGTCTGGATCATAGTACATCAGGATCTTGATGGCGTCAGCACCGGCCTCGACCAGACGGCGCACCGACCAATCATCCAGCAGATCAGGGAAACGACCCTTGACTGTTGCATCATAGCCGGTCTTCTCATAGGCCAGCAGCATGCCGGCATGAGATGCGCGATGTTTGGCAGCCTCCAGACCGTACTCAGGATCGAGCAGAATCGCGCTCGCGTGCTGCGTCAGAACCTCTGCTACCTGCACCTTGAACTCGCTCAGCTCCTCAATGGACGCCTCGCCTCCCTTTGCCTTCCCAATCGCCTTACGCAGAGAGCCTCGCTGATCCATTGCAGCAGCAGCGATCACGCCGCGCTCGTCGGCCAGACGGTTGATATGCTCGAACTTACCACGTGAAATCTTTACTTTTGTTTCTCCCATTTTCTTCACCCTAAACTTCTTGTACGTCTACGTACCTGTTATGATAGCGGCCTGTACGCCGCGGCAACCCTGAACCAGGGTTTTTATCACAAGGCAGCATTCTTTGCTGCCTATCTGCTTATCTGTGCGTTTGTTTGTTTCCCTCGCGAAGCCGTTGCGGGCTCTTCGCAATTCAAGCGTATCACGTAAAGCCAACGGACGTCAAACAAAACGTCGCACTCCTGACGTATACAAGGTACGCATCGCATCGGCAACTCGTTGCACAAACGCCTGATTCGCACTCCTGGTTGCTCCACCAGCTATCAGCAGCGCCCCTCCATAGAGCCAGCGCCCTACCTATCAATGGAGCCGGGTCGTACTCTACCATATGTTGAATGGTTTATGCCAGCTCTTCCCGGTTCACGATGCGCGCCGACGGCCACAAAACGCAGTCATCACAAATTAGACGACAAACCGAACGGGCCCGTTGAAGCAAGAAGGCTTTCTCGGGATGGAGAAGCACTACATTACCAGATCCATATATGGAAGAGCCGGTTGCTTCTTGCTTCAGGAGCACATAAAAACGGGAAGAGTCTGAACAGATTTACACTTCTCACTATATCATAACAGAACATGAAAAAGAGATGGTAGATAGGAACACCTATCTCCATCTCTCACCGGGATACATTGCCTGTGAGTCGGCAACAAGGGTACGAACCGAACGGAGGAATTATTGCTTCTCTTTCAGTGGATAAGGAGTGCCAAGCGGCCCCGTCACGATCCGTCCGTTGAGCAGCGTCGCCAGCTCGACCGCGATCGCATCAACCACGGTGCCACCACGCGTTATCTGAAGCTGCTCCTGGGAGTGGCGAAGCTCCCGCAGCGCCTCTACCAGTTGTTCCGCCTCTTTTCTGGTGCGTTCCAGCTCCTCTTCTGCGGAACGCGCGCGTTGCAAGCGAGCGATGATATTGTTCAGTGAGCCAGCAACCGGCCAGAGGAGGTTTTCACGAGTCAGCGGCACCCGCGCGTTCAGGTCTCCATTCGCGACGCGTGTCTGTGTCTGGATAATCTGCTCAATGCTCTGGTCGAGCTGTTCCATTTGCAGCGCCTTCTCCTGCATCTGAATCGCCAGATCGTGTTCAAGCCGCGCGATCTCTTCGGCCCGATCAGCACGAGCAATCGCCCGGCCAGCACTGCGCACCCAGAGATAGGCGATCAGCGCGACCGTAATATAGATGTTCGTGGGGATCAGCAACAGGTATGGCAGGCCAAGTTCTAGCAGCCGCGCAACCGTCGTCGTATGCGGCAGGAAAGCCAGCGCCCACCAGGCAAAGCCACAGTTAAAGAGCGCCACCCCAAAAACAACACGAGGAGGCAAAAGCGACGCAGCCAGCAGCTCCGGGATCACCAGAATACAGAGGATTGGCAATGAAATCACGCTTATGCCGCGTGGCGAGCAGAGCAAGACGAGCATGGTTGCGGCAATACAGGCACAGACCGCGATCCAGCCGGCCAGCATAGTCGAGCCGAAGCGGTTGACCACCAGCGCGAAGATGGTCGCCAGCGCCAGACCAGCCACAATCAGTGTCGGTGCCAGGGTCGCGGCTCGCAAGGCCAGCGGTAGAGCCGTCAGCGGCAGGAACAGCAGCGCCAGCAAGATCAGACTCGCCAGCCTCCCCCTGCGATAGGTTTCCCGCTTCTCCATATCCATCAACTCACCCGGCTTCTCAGGGGCTGCCAGCCGATACCACCAGCCCAGCAGGCCACTATCACCGGACCCCTGAACGCGCAAATAGGAGGGCACCTTTGGAAGCTTACTTGAATCGCCCTTGATACGCACTTTTTCCGCCTTCCACATCATCCAGCTCCTCACTTAGTCCATATCCACGACGCGAATGGAGCGCAAATCAGAAATAACCTGCTCCACAACTCCCGGCATAACAAAGAGCATCCGGGCAATGCGCTCCAGACTCGTCTGTCCATCGATCAATGCATAAACACTGCGATACAGGCGCGGCCACGAGGCCATATGCTCCGCTCCCAGATGTACCAGCCGCCGGGGAACGCCCGCAGAAGAGCGGGCAGCAGCGGTAGCAGGGAGTTCCTGTAACGCGGCCTTCTTTGCGCTCTCGGATAACCTCCAGCGAATTACTCCCAGACTCTTGATCATCTGCAATGCCTGCTCGTTCTCCATCAGGACATGACCGTTCTGGTCAGTAATCGAGCAGGAGCGCACCTTTCCCCTGTCAACCATAATCTCAAGGTGACAGGCTTCCTTCAGCATCGGGCCACCTGAAGGAAGATCCGCCGAGAGCACCCCTGTCCTGCGATGGTATGTCAGGACTTCCAACATGGTCTCTAAATCAAGGATGTACACGCACAAGACCTTTCCTTTGCAATCAAACCGCCAGGCACTTACTGCCTGGAACGCGCATCATTTGGGAGGGAAAAGAGAGGAAAGGGCCCGTTGCTTCTGTCCATCTTCTGTCCATGTATATTCTCCCCACCGATGACATCCCGAAAACCACAGTATTGAAATACAGTATAAACCATAAATTGTTTTTCTTCCGGAAAGTATCCTGATAGAAAAATAACATGCCTGTACCTTCATGTCAATAATAATAAACTTCACCATTCTTCCCTTGCATAAAGATATATACAATGAATTTTTCTGATACATCTTTACACATGTCTCTTTCCAAAAAAAGTACTATCTCACTCTACACACAATGCAAAACCGGATAGAGATATAATCATACTTCTCTCTGCATCGCTGGCAATAGCGCAGACTCTCCTCCTTTTCGGGCGCGAACGGCAGCGCAAAGAACACGCATCGTGCAAAGAACTTTCACGCCGTTCATGTTTCCAAAAGTACTCATATGAAAACGCTGTCGTCCCTCCCTTTGCACAGGACAAAACCGTCTTCTGTCTGCTATAATGAAGAGAGAACAGAACGCTCGTATTCGCTATGTGAAAGGATTCCCAAACAATGGCATATGGAAGGAGAAAGCCATGACTGGCTATTTTCGCATGCGAGCGCCCACCTGGAGAGATCTCCATGCCATCGGTGAGCTGCTGGCGATCTGCGAACAGGCAGAGACCGGGCAAAACAGCCGCACCGCACAGGAACACAGCCGCGCACTCTCAGACGCCTTTCAGAAGACCCCCCTTTTCTCCCTGGCCCGAGACGCCTGGTTACTGGTTGCAACCGAGCAGCGCTGTATTGGCTTTGCCTCGCTCTGGCGCTCGCCTGATGCCCCGCTCAACATGGTGATCTCCTCGCGCATCCATCCGGAGTATTGCGGCTCTGGGCTCGGCACGCTGCTTCTGCGCACCGCCGAACAACGCGCCCGCGAAGTCGCCGCTGGAGCTCCGGCCACCCTCTTGAGCTGGGTGACAGGCAGCAACACCGCCGCCCGCACGCTGCTTGAGAGCGAAGGCTACACAGCAACACGCACCTTCGCCAAAATGGATTATCCCCTTGACCGCGAGACGCCACCGCCGCAGATCCCCGCAGGGTTCACGCTACGTACCTTCATACCCGAACAGGATGAGTATGCGACTTATGAGGCCGACAACGAGGCGTTTCAGGATAGCTGGGGATATGTCCCGAGCTCATTCACAACCTGGAAACTGCATAATATCCAGCGCCCCGATTTTGACCCCTCGCTCTGGTTCCTTGCCATTCAGAACGAGACAATCGCAGGCTACGCGCTCTGCTTTCAGCATAAGGACCATAAGAAGCAGCCACTCGGCTGGATCGAAGCGCTGGCGGTGCGGCGGCCGTATCGACGGCAGGGGCTGGCCCGGGCACTCCTCCAGACCGCGTTTCACGAGTTTCAGCGCCGGGGAGCGGTCTGCTGTCAGCTCAATGTCGACCTCGAAAACCCGACGGGAGCGCTCCACCTCTACGAGAAGGCAGGTATGTCCCGCATGCCCAATGTAGAGATCCGCTACGAAAAGCTGCTCAACGACGCCCATCAAAGCGCACCATGACCTGATCAAGCGGCTTTTTCCCGATCGCGGGCACCTCTGCATCTTCGGCAGGATAGCCAACCGGAATCAAGACATAAGCACGTTCGTTGGCTGGACGCTTGAGGATCTGGCCCAGAAACCCCATTGGATTGGGTGTATGGGTCAGGGTCGCCAGGCCGGCAAAAGTCAGGGCCGAAAGCAGCATCCCAACCGCGATCCCAACCGATTCCTGTACATAATAATGCTTCACCTTGCGCTGTGAGCCGTCTGGCAGGGTTTCAAGTCCGTAGAGTTGTGCGAAGACCACAATGACATATGGAGCCTGTTCAATATGCGGCTTATGCCAGTCCGTACCAAGCGGTTCCAGCGCCTCCAACCATTCCCGCGACATCCGATGCTCATAGCTCTCCTTCTCCTCACGCTCCGCAGCCTCACGAAGCTGACGCTTCAGCTCGGGATCGCTGACCACAACAAACGTCCAGGGCTGCTGATTTGCGCCGCTCGGGGCCAGACTGGCCGCACGGATCGCGTTTTCAATCAACTCAAAGGGGACCGGCTCGCTGGAATACTCACGGATGGTACGTCTGCGTGTCATCGTCTCAAGATAGAGACGAACGCCGTCTCGTTGCGCTTCGGGGCTTAAACGGTGGGCCGTGTAGGGGACAAAGGGATAGGCTTTCTTGCCGGACATAGGGTTTTCGCTCCTTTCTGCTTTTGAAGCTGGCACCTGCTTCAGCGCGTCTCAGAGGAGAGGATGCGCCCGGTTTTGCTCGTATTGTCGTATTCCAGTATTGTACCACATCACGAGCCACAAATGAAAAGGCGAGAGGTATTTCCCCTCGCCCACATGAAACACGATAGAGCGCTAGTAGCCAACCGTTCTGCTAATAGCCCGCGCAATGACCTGATGCCCCTCAGGCGTTGCGTGGATATCGTGGAAATCGGAGCAGATCCAGGTATACGCGCAGATTCGTAGATTCGGCGTCTCCGCTCCCCCGAAGGCAGCAAACGTGTCTACCAGCGACCCATAACCCCGAATATCCGCGGCAAGGTGACCATTCAATTCCTGTATAAACTGAACTGTATTGGGACACTCATTCTGAAAGGGATTATAGTAATTCACCAGGATAATATCACCGGTCGGCTCGCCGTTGACGGTCAAGGCTTCGCGCAGCTTCGGGAAGATCACCTGTGTCAACTGCATGTCCATCTGCTGAAGCGCCTGCCGAAAACGGGGCACATCTCCCTTACAGGTCTTCACATCAAAGAACGAGAGAATGTCGTTCGAGCCTATATTGAACGTTACCGGGCTGACCTTGCCCTTATGCTCGTTGATATAGGTCAGCGCCGCCTCAAGCTGCGATCCAAGATAGGGGTACTTGCGCAGAAACGGATAGGGACACTCTCCGGTCTGTATCGTCTTACTGGTCTCGCCGGGGCAGCTCATATTCACATAGGAGCTGGTCCCATACTGGCGCAAGTTCTGATAGAAGTATTCAGCATAGCCATGATCGAAATCGAGATTCGGCTGATAGCCAAAGGCCATCGAATCGCCCAGAGCAAGATAATGCTCCTTTGGCCCGATGATCGGCACGGCCATACGCGCACCGGCCAGCGTTGAGGGAATGCAGAAAAGCGAGAGTATACAGAGCAGCGCCGCCAACCAGCCAACCACCCGCCTTGATACCCGTCTTGCCACTTCAACAACCTCCTTCCACCCATCACAGTAAAAGAACAGTGGTTACACTATTGTTCGAACCAACTGCCTACTTACTATATATTATACCTTTATCCTCAAATATCCGTAGAGCATGCTGGCAATCAAGCAAGCAAAAACGGGGGTTTTGGAGCAAAGAATACAATATACCTATACTCTCTCACCGTTTTTTGCTGGAGAATTCGTAATCGAGGTATTGGTGTGATGACAACACAAGAACAACATTACCTGCTTGCCGAGCAGCCCGCCTCGGTGGAACCACCGGAGACGTTCCGCCTGATCGCGCACCCTGACGGCACCTTTGAGCTGGTGCAGCAGCGCTCTCTACGCCTTTCGGCCACCATGCTCACGGCACTCAAAGAGATGCTCACACGCATTGCACACGCTCCGACATGCTACCAGAGCTATACAGAGAACGCTTTCACGCTCTGGTATGATGGGCATAGCCTGCATATCAGCGACGCCGCTCTGACGCTTTCCATCCCCCTCACCCGACTCCTTGCAGCCCTCGAAAAGCAGGAAAGTGCCTGTTGTTGTCACGGAAACGGGCACTTCTCAACCGCCGCCCTGCGCGTAATCCTGCCCTTTTACCACTCCGATTTCAAGCCATCCGACTGTCAGTAGAACACATCTGACTCCCAATAGAAGAATTTTGATTCAGAAGTACAATAGAAATATGCAGATCCACAGGGATGGTACCCCCTCTTTTCTCGTACTGAGAAAAGAAGTCAATGTGGAAACCCTCGTCTATACCAACACACACAAGGAGACGAGAGCGATTCGCTTCCTCTTCATCCCCGGAGAGAAGGAATTGCTCTCGTCTCGCTTTTGGTGTGTGCTGAATGGAGTACTGCGTGTGGCACAGTACAAATGAAGAGGTACTGCTATCAGGTGCGGTTGACACACATTGATAGGCGCTCCTCGTCCGCGCTCTCACAGAGCGGCACAACAAACAGACTCTTCAACGAACCTGCTTGCTTCAATGAGCAGTATACCCCGTTGCTAAAATATAATATGCAAAAATACGACTATGTCTGATAGTATTTATCAAAAGGCGCCCGCCTATCAGTGTATTTCGGTTTCAGGATGCAAGCAAGCAACAAAAACGACCTACCAGCGAAAGAGCGGCGTCTGACTCAGCAGATAGAGGAGAATGAGCGTCAGAATGAAAATGGCGATAATGGTCAGTAAGCATCCGAGCGTTTCCCAGTTCATCCATTCTGACATAACCGACTCCTTTTATGCTGGCGGGCTCATCGACGCCTCGCATCTTTCACATGAAGCGCTCTTTGATGAACTCCTTTCACTACAGATCTGGAAAAAAGCTTTCCTCTTATTATCTTATTATAATAATTTCTCTAATTGTAATGTATCTATTTTGTATATTGTAGAGTAAAGACATGGGATCGGCAAAAAAAAGCCGCCCTCCGTCAAAAGCGAAGAGCGACCGAGAAGGTTGGATTATGCCTGTGAGATTGGAATTGAGCTCTGCTGAAACTTTTTCTTACAGCCGATCATCGCGCCACAGGTGCTCATTGAGACTCCCATAAGCACTGCCAGCACCAGACTAAGCAGCCAGTTCAGCAGCAGATTCGAGGTGATGATCTGCTCCAGCGAGGGCTGCGTTCCGAGCGCCTCAGCCATTCCCGGGAGCACAACTGTCAGCAGCAGTACCAGCGCGCTGACGATATTAATAACCCCGAACAGCAGGCCCGTCCACAGGCCCGCAAACAGCCCGGGACGCACACGCCCCGTCTTTTTACCAAGCAAGAACCCGATCACGAAGTAGACCGTCAGGCTCAACAACAGAGTGACAATCTCAAGAATCAAGGAGAGCAGTTGTGCATCATTGGGAGCAGCCTGGGCGCGAACGAATAGACTTATACTGGAATTCACAATCACGACCAGGCAGGCGATGAGCCCGGCAATGAGTGCATAGCGGAGGATAAGCTGCTTGACAGAAACCCCTGATATCTCCTGTTCCACGGTGGAACCTCCTTCCAGACAACACTTTTTCTCAAAAAAACGATCATTTCCACAACATTTTTTCATACTGCTAATCGAGTACACCCTTCAGGCCAATTCCATTATATGCGGCTTCAGGTAATATTCTTGTAAATGCGTTGATATAAAGTATATCAATAGACTTGTGTTGATTCTTATACTAATTGTAGGAGAAACATTTCTAGTTAATGGTGAATATACATATGATAGCTCCTCAATTACCCATTTTTCGAGAAGAAGCGGTACGAAATTATTTCCAGAAGCGGGAACAACGCTCACGACTGCGTTTCTACTTCTGGCCGATTGTAGCGTGTTTCTGGGTTCTGCTCAGTCTGTTTCTGATTATCGGCGGACTGGCATACTCTACCGATATTCCAGAGTATACCCCGGGAGCAGGCGTCATTCTGGGCAAGGAAACAGCCAATCAGCTAGAGACTGATTCCGCCGTTGCCGTCATCTTCGTTGCGCCGAAATATGCAAAACAGCTCAAGCACGGGCAAGCCGTCCGCGTCACGCTTGGCATCGGCAACACCGACATTGAGACCAGTGTCAAACAGGTCGAGCCGGGGCTGGTTGATCCTCGCACGGTTGCGCAGCGCTATCGGCTGACCACCAGGCCCTATTTACCGCTGACGCAGCCCGCAGCAGCCGTGCTTGTTGAACTCCCCAACCTTGAGCCCGGGGCCTTTACGGGCAGTCTCTTAAAAGCCCGTGTGACCGTCGGTAAGGAGAGTATTTATTCATTTCTCGTGAACAAGTTGAAGGACCTATAAGAAGGATGCAATGGAAACAAAGCAACAGCAGAAACTAACGTTACCGCCCCCCGCGAAGTCCAGCGAGAATCCCGATATCTGGCAACTCGACACTGTGCCTATCGAGCAGGTGCAGGTGCGCCCGCGCCCCTTCCTGGCTCGTCTCTGGGGTCAATTCTTTAAAAAGAGGGTCCCTGTCCTCATCCAGATGACCGAAGTAGAATGTGGTCTGGCCTGTCTTGCCATGTTGCTCAGCTATCATGGGCGCAAGACCAGCATTTCAGAGCTGCGCACGCAATTCGGCATCGGACGAGATGGACTCTCGGCTCTGAGCATTGTGCAGGCGGCGCGCGGCTTCGGGCTCCAGGTCAAGCCCGTTGCCATGAAGCGCAGCGATTTCAGTCGCCTGCCCCTACCGGCCATTATTCACTGGCAATTCAACCATTATCTGATTGTCGAGCGCTGGACGCCAAAATATGCCGTTGTGATTGATCCGGCGAGCGGGCGGAAGAAAATGTCCCTTCAGGAGCTGAATGAGGGCTTTACAGGGATCGCTATTCTGGCCGAGCCTGGGCCACGCTTCAAGCGGCGCAAAACCTCACCGGGAACGCCGATTCTGGCAACCTTTCTCTGGAAAACGCTCAAACGATCTCCCGGCGCGGTGCTGCAAGTGCTGGCAGCCTCCGCGCTTCTTCAGGTTTTTGGCCTGCTTCTGCCGCTGCTCACCAAGCTGGTGACGGATTATGTGTTGCCAACTCGAACGCCTGAAATCATGTCTATTATCGGGGTTGGCGTCATGCTTCTGCTGCTGGTTCAGGCAATCACCACGCTGCTACGCGGATGGGTCATCGTCTACCTGCGCGTACGCATCGATATGAACATCATGTTCAGCTTCTTTGAGCATCTGCTTTCGTTGCCGTACAACTTCTTTCAGCAGCGCTCAAATGGCGATCTCCTCTCGCGTATCGAGAGTAATTCCGTGATTCGCGATACCCTGACCAACCCGTTTGTGTCAGCCCTGCTTGATAGCGTGATGGTCATCACCTATATGCTGATTCTCCTATGGCAATCGCCTACCTTTGCCGCCATCGCGCTGCTTATGGGGGCGCTTCAGGCCACCCTGATGATAAGCACCTATAATCATATTCGTGGCATGGCCAATCGCGAGCTCTCGGCACAGGGGAAGGCTCAGGGCTATATGAGCGAGGTACTGGCGGGCATCGCCACCATCAAATCATCAGGCACTGAGCAGCGGGCCCACGAGCGCTGGTCGAATCTCTTCCTTGATCAGCTCAACGTCCTGATTCAGCGCAGCTATATCCAGACATTGATTGATACAGGCATGAACCTGCTTCGCACCACCACCCCGCTGCTGCTGCTCTGCGTGGGCGCGTTCCTGGTGCTGAACGGCTCGATGACCATTGGTACTATGCTGGCAATGAACAGCCTGGCGGCGGCCTTCCTCTCGCCTCTGACCTCGCTCATCAGCAGCGGGCAACAGTTACAACTGGTACACGCCCATTTTGAGCGCCTGGCCGACGTGATCGCCGCTGAACCAGAACAGTATAATCAGCAGGTCATCTCGCCGCCAGAGCTGACGGGCCATGTCCAGTTGCGCAACGTCAGCTTCCGCTACGGGCCTGATAGTCCCTGGGTACTGAAAAACATCAACCTGGTGATCGAGCCGGGCCAGCAGGTCGCGATTGTAGGTAGAACCGGCTCGGGGAAGAGTACGCTCGGTAAGCTGCTCCTCGGCCTCTATATACCGTCCAGTGGCAAAATTCAGCTCGACGGCATTCCGATAGATCTGATGCGCTATTCTGAGGTGCGCCGTCAATTCGGTGTGGTGTTGCAGGAAGCCTCGATTTTCAGCGGAAGCATTATGCACAACATCACCTTTGACGATAGCTCGATCAGCAAAGAGCAGGCAATGAAAGCCGCCCAGATCGCCGCGTTCCATGAAGATATTGTCCAGATGCCTATGGGCTATGACACGATGGTAGCCGAGGGCGGAAGCGCGCTTTCTGGTGGTCAGCGCCAACGCCTGGCCCTCGCCCGGGCGATTGTGCGAAATCCGCGCATTTTGCTGCTGGATGAGGCCACAAGTAGCCTGGATGCCATTACAGAGCAGCGCATCACCGAAAATCTGCAAGGGCTTTCCTGCACACAGATCATTATCGCGCACCGCCTGAGCACAATTCGGAGCGCCGATATGATCGTTGTGCTTGATCAGGGCTCAATCGTGGAAAAGGGCACACATGAGGAATTGATGAAAAAAGGAGGCTACTACGCAGAGTTGCTCAAGCAACAATTTGAGAAGCAGCAGAAACAGACTTCCTGATCCCTCTTACAGCCTCTATCAGATTTCCGGCCGTCTGAACCGAAAAAGGCCGGCAGGTCTCGCCTCGTATCCAGTATTTCTGGGTAGGCGAGACTTTTTTTGAATTGGCTTCGGCAGACTTTACAAGCAGCAGAATGGCCATTCTTTTAAAAACACACATATTTATACACACGATATAACACCATCAGTATAATGTAAATGGATATCCGACCAACACAAAAAAGTATAGCTTCCAGAGGGGAAACAGTAATTTCTACTTGCTCTACCAGAGTTCGCCGGGAAGCTATACAGTGGGTGATGGGAGGGAATATCATTCCAATGAATGAACGTATTGAAAGGAGAACATAACATGAATCACGAGATTATCCGCGCATGGAAAGATGCATCATATCGCAAGAGCCTGTCTTCCGAGGATCTGGCAAATCTGCCCGAGAATCCTGCTGGCGCCATCGAGCTCAGCGATGCCGAGCTTGAGAGCATCCAGGGCGGACATCATCATCATAGAAAATGCTGTCTGAAGAAGAACACTGAGATTAACACTGTCGCTGTTATCTGCGCACAGTCGCTCCTCATCTTGAACCTCTGTATCACGATGGGTACAGACTGCATCTCGTAATTCTCGGAGGACCTACGCATTGTCGCAAGGTTAGGGTGCTGCCCTAACCTTGCAATCTTTTAGCAGCTTTCACCGGTATGTTCTAATGTTTCTCTTTAGTCCCAGTTTATACTAAAACTACTTAGAGAATTTTTCCATTCTCTCTTACTTGAAAAGTTGACATCTGGCGTCAGATAAAGATGGCAGGGATCAGCAGAGAAAGCCGATCCAGGAATGAAAAGCTGACACCCGCTGGAATGGATGTCGACACAAACTATCGAATACGAGGAGAAAAAAGACAATGATTTCCAACAACAAACGGACCAATGGTCAACAGAAACACATCGCTTCCATCAGTCGTTTACTCCTGGTTGCATTACTGGCCCTGGCCGCCGCTGCAATGCATGGCGCACTCTCTCAAACCTCGTCAGCGAAAGCCGCCGGTCTGCATCCAGCCGGGAAAATGGCCCCCATGCACTCCCACCATTTCGGTGATTTCTGTGGTCACGATTGCTGCGATGACTGCTGTGACGATTGCTGCGACGACTGCTGCGACGACTGCTATGAAGAGGTGCCACCTCCTGTGAAGGAAGAGCCCACGCCTGCACCCACAGAGGAAGTGAAGCCCACGCCTGCACCCACAGAGGAAGTGAGGCCCGCACCGACACAGGAAGTGAGACCACAGCCCCAGGCTCCTGTGATCGTGCCGCAGTTGCCGCCGACCGGTTCTGATCCAAACGCACACGTCTAGTACCGGACAAGCATTAAACACTGTCATCATTCTGAGGTAGAGAGAAGCATTTTCTCTCTACCTTCTTCCATTGAGAAGGGAAAGGAAAGGATTATCCATGCGGCATTTTATAAATCGGCGAATCATCATTCTGCTGCTTGCCGCCAGTCTCATTCTCAGCGTCTTTATCTGGTTTCTTCAGGGAGCCCCCCACCTTCCATTCAACCAGGCTATTCAAGCAACTATTCAGCCCGACTCACGCTCCCATGATAATCAACATCGGGCGAACCCGCTCCAGACGACGACTCCAACCCCGCATAGCGAACTCCTGGCGATGCAACTGGAAATCCCGGCGATCAAGCTCAAAGCCCCGGTTGAGTCGGTGGGCATCCTCCCAACGGGCGAAATGGGCCTGCCAACCCATAACCCCTGGGAACACGTGGGCCTGTACCGCTTCGGGCCCAAACCGGGAGAAAAGGGCAGTGCGGTGATTGCCGGCCATCTCGATCGGCCAGGAGGGAAGCCTGCTGTCTTCTGGGATCTCAGGCGCCTGCAACCGGGCGACCGCATTCTGATTTCGAGTGGCCAGGAGAGACAAACCTTCAAAGTAATCCGCCTCGTCACCTACAAGCCCACTGAGGCGCCTCTGAACGAAATTTTCGGGCGTAGCGACGGCTATTACCTGAACCTGATTACCTGTGCCGGTGACTGGGTTCCTGAGCTACAACGCACCACTGAGCGCCTGGTTGTCTTCACCCAGCGCGTAGACTCCTGACTATCCCCGCCAGCATACGCACAAAAAAAGGGAGCCCCGCCCGCCAGCGGAGTTCCCTCTTTTGTTGCCTCTCGGCTTATAGGACACGGGGTGGCGCAAGCAGCAGCACCGAAGGCACAAGCTCGGGAGCCGCCAGCCGCAACAGCCCGTATCCACTGCCCGCAACCCCGACCATCAGGCCCGGCGTCTCGACACCGTTTGGCAGGCCAGACACAAAGTTCTGTTCCACCAGGCTGCCAAGCACTCGCTCCTCCACCTCACGGACGCGCTCTGCATAGGACGGGAAGCGCTTCACCGCTGCCCTCAGGAATTCCAGATTCCCGATGTCGCCATGACAGATCGAGTGGTTAAAGCCAAAGCCGTTTTCAAGCGTCGTTCGCAGGGCGCACTCGATCTCGGCCCGCGTCTCGGCGTCGTCCAGCACGTCAAGCGTATCCAGACGACCGAGCCCGATCCCCGACGCACCATGACACCACGCAATCATGAAGGAACAGCTTCGCTCAAGCGCCTGATCGAAAATGGATGCCGAATGGCCGCGCAGATCGGGCCAGTTCTGGCGCGTCTCCGAAAAGACAAAGCGCTCGTAGGCAATCGCCTGGAGAGCCATCCGCTGGAAACGTTCCTCACGGGTCAGCGCGTAGAGCCGCAACAACGCCCACGCAATGCCTGCGTTCCCGTGCGCGAACCCGGCCAGCGGCACCTGTTCTTCCTGCGCAGACCAGCCAACCCCGCGCCTCATCGTGCGCGCCTTACTCAGCAGATGATCAGCACATAGGCAGGCAAGCGACAGGATCTTCTCCGAGGGCGCGACAGCATACAGGCTCAGCAGCGCACCAATACCGCCGGCAGCGCCACCAATGATGTCGTAGAGCTCATCATGCTCGACCATCTCGGGCAACAGATCCGCCAGCGCCTCAGCCTCACGATACAGCTTCGGCTCGTTCCAGAGCGCCCCCAGATGTGACAGCAGGTAGATACAACCGCTGACACCGTTTCCGCCGAAAGGTCCGACGCCAAGCGCAGCCGGTCGCTCCTTGAGCCATTTCAAGCGAGAGGTGAGGCTTTCCTGTCCTTGCCGTGCAAGCGTTGTGTAGCGCTCCTCGCCGCTAACCGCGCCCAGATAGGCCAGAAACAGCGTGATGCCCGCCACGCCACCATAGAGGTCAAGATCAGCGGGCAACACATGCCACTCGCGATCACTGATCGGCGTCACTCCGAGCCAGCTTACCGCTCCCTTGTTGAGGAATACCAGTTCGTTGAGGCGATCGCCTGCCCGTCGTGCCTCAGCAAGCAAGCGCTCAGGAGTAGAGGACACGCGAGCGGAAGTGCTCAGCATCGCCCGGCGCTTTGGCCTATCGCTCCCGAGTGCCATTGTGGCAAAGGAAGCCCGAATAATCCAGCATTGCCGTTCAAGGTCATTCTTGTTCAGATTCTGAATGACCCTCCGGGTAGCGGTCAGGGTGGGCTCAGCGAAAAAGTGCTCGATACATCCACCACTGCTCGATGCAAGCGTGCAGGAACCCGGCGTTGTCGTAAAGACAGGGATGTCACCCCGCCAGAGATCCGCCCGCTCAAAAGCAATCACCTGCTCAAGAGCAGGCCGCTGATGCACGCCAATCCAGAGCCGGTCAAAGAGCCGATCACGTTCAAGGGCATCGCGCAACACATCGGGATGGAAGCTATCAATCAGCAGAACACCATACAGGAATGTAGGGCGCAGCACACAGCGAATTTCAGCATTCTCGAAGGAGGGGAGTAAGCGTTCAAGCAGCTCTTCACGCCGCTCCATGAGAATGCGGTAGACAGTAGTGAAGCCCTCAAGGATGGCATCCTGATAGGAGAGGGTATCAACGTCCTGCTCGCCAAGCTTTGGCCGATGCTGTCCGGCAGCAAGCCGCCCCTGTTCCTTGCGCAGGCGCATCTGATCGGTGCCCACCTCAGCCCACTTCGGAATCATGGTCGGAACAACCTGCCCGGCCTGTCCACCAAGCCCGCTGATATCAACACCCGTGGCCTGCTCGCTGGACCACATGCGATAGGGCAACAGGCCAATACGCAACACAGAACGGTCTATGCATTCGGGATCGATAAAGCCCTGTTCGACGACTGCCTGCATGCTCAGACGCGGCTGGAAAAGGGCTTCCAGATCAATTAATATGGGATGCTCGCCAGCGGCAATCAAATTCTCAAAGTGGAAGTCTGCCGCCTCCAATGCATAGAGCAGCGCCAGATAGCCACCCTGGCGGCGGTAAAAGCGCTCAACCTCTTCTTCAAGGGTGCAGGACTGACAGCGCACAAATTCCATCCAGCCATAGGACTTTCGATCCAGAATGCGCAGAGTCCGAAATGCAGGCTGAAAACCCGCCTCGTTGAGCCAGGCCAGCAGCTCCTGAAAGTGGACATCGACCGCCAGAGAGCGCGGCTTATAGACAAGCTGGAAACCACTGCTCCATGTCAGCACGGTCACGCTGCGTCCGCCACGATGCGTGTCGCCTTTGCCCGTCTGAATATCGACCAGCGCACCCGGCGTCGTGGGTACAGCAAACGTGGCACAGATCTCGGCCCAATCGGCGCACAGTCGCTCAAGCAACTCAAGCGATGTCTCCACCCACTGGTCAAGCGCTTCAACCAGCAAACGAGCCAGCACATTATATTCTTCCAGCAAAAGCAGCATGCGCCCGGGCTCACAGAGCTGCCGCACAAAATCCTGAAAACGCTCCTCGGAGGTCTCGCCAGTCAGCTTTTCTTCAAGCCGCGCAACATTGAGTTCCAGCACAAAGGTCTTGAGAAACCGGGGAAGCAAGCGCCCGGGCAACTGCGACAGCAGCGGGACGCAGATCGTCTTGAGCTCAAACGGGACAACCGTATAGCGTTGTGAAAGCGCATGAATACCCTTGCTGAGCCGCACTAACGCCTGCACCAGCAAAGGTTTCACGGGAGAGAGCAACGCCTGATTTTTCAGGAACTCCTCAAGGAAGGTCAGTTCCAGCGTGTCATCTGCCTGATCCCGTGCCTCAAACGCGGAGCGAAGCCGCTCTACCCACTCAGGACGCACCCCCACCCGCGTTTGCAGCGAATGCGCGGGCTCTGCCAGCATGGTTAACAGCTCTTGCTCGGTCAGTCCATCGAGGGCAAGCCGCCGCAGGAAAAGCTCAGTATCGTGGCGAAAGGGGGCTTGCTCCTTCCACTCGTCGAGGCGGCTCTGAGCCATACCCATTTCAAAGTGTGATTGCTCTATTGCACCATTACTCATATTTTGGAGCGCAACGCGCTCTTTCAGTGAAATGGCTGCATACCATGATGCATGCTGCCAGACGGGATATTTTGAAAGCTGCCGTTTGGAAATTGATTCTTGCATATACTCTCTTCTCTCTGCTGTACAGGACAACGGAAAATTCCCTTGCCACACATCCCGATGCACAAAAAGGTTAGGATGTCGGTAAAACATCCTAACCTCTCTTTATATGGAAAGTTGGTTGCGTTACGAGCTTAGTTAACGCAGTCCGTACCCATTGTGATACAAATGTTCAGCAGCAGGGCCGACTGCAAGCAGATAACGGCAACTGTGTTGATCTCGGTGTTGGAAAAGAAGGAACTGCTATGGCGATGATGGCGATGGTGGTGATGGTGATGATGGTCATCATCGTAGTCATGACCGCCCTGAATGGCTTTCAGCTCGGCATCGCTCAGCTCGATGATGCCAGCAGGATTCTCGGGCAGGGTCTCCAGCTCCTCAACGGAAAGGGATTTGCGATATGATGCATCTTTCCACGCGCGAATGATCTCGTGCTTCATTATGAAACTCCTTTCAATACTCACAGTAAAGTCGTTGGCACCCGCGTTCACAAAAGGATTCTGCATAGCTCCGTTTTTTTCACCATAAATAGTGGCGAAATCAGGCTTCTACTCTGTATATAGAGCCTATACATCTGCCGTTCATCGGGCACCTATGTATATTATACTCGAACAGATACATATAGTTTTAAATTTATCCACTCATACAGCAGAAAAGCACTCACAGACACCTCAAGGAATTTTCTCACTTCTCTATAATCGCTCTCTATGAGCGATTTTCTGTGTGCAAGACGACTATGGGCACAAAAACATGCACTTCTTTCGATCCTGGAATCGGCATCTCTATAGGACTTCATGCTCCTGAGGAGGACCCGGAAAGCGGGCCAGATTATCGGCTCAACGCGCTTGACAGGCGAGTCAAAGCTGTATGTAATAGGAGAAAATCCACAATAATGATGAAATAGGAAATATGTGGTATGTTTATCAAAGAAAGTATATGGAATATGACAAGAACAAGCTATACTATCGGGGAGAATCTTTCTCGTTTGTCTTTTGCTTGTTCACTGGGCTATACGCTGTCACGGGTTTTTCCGGCATCATCGCTTCGGGTCTCAAAGGTGAAAGAGGCAAGTAACCATGAGTAGCAAAGTTTCCTATCGCCAGCAAATCAGTTATTGCGGGAAGCCACAGTGCCGCAAGTGCAGTCGCGGGATCGGGCATGGCCCTTACTGGTACGAATATCGGACTGTCAATGGGCAAACAACCCGAACCTACATCGGGAAAAAGTTACCACCCGAGATTCAGGCACGGCTGGAAAAAGTGGCCCAATCCCCGAACCGCCTCATTCAGGATGAGCTTGAGGGCGCGACGGTGCGCGTCTTCACATTCGGACATTTTCGGCTGGAACGCCGCACCCAACGCCAGTGGCAGCCCGTCAGTGAAGCTGGCTGGCAGCAACCTGCCGTTCGCTCCCTGCTTGCCTATCTGTTATGCAGTCCCGAGCGCCGCGCCCGCCGTTCGCAGCTCCCGGCCGCCCTCTGGCCCACAGAGGACCCCGAAAGCGCGACCCGCCGGCTCAGTAGAGCACTCTCAACGCTGCAACACCTGTTGACCCCACGCGTCTCACGTCCGAAAGCGACCAGCCTGCTACAGACAAGCGATGAGTGGATCTCGCTTGCAGATCAGGCTGCTCTCTGGTGCGATGCCAGCGCGTTCACCCGACTCGCCAGCCGCCCGCCATCGACGAACGAGGAAGAATATGAGCGCCAGCTTCGGCGAGCGATCGCGCTCTATAATGGCGATTTCCTGCCGGAAGAACATCACGCTCCCTGGGTCCTCAGCCAGCGCCAGAAGCTCCGTCAGGACTGGCTCTCACTGCTTCTCGCCCTGGCCGACCTCTCCCTGAAACGCAATGAGACCACGGCAGCACTCGATCAGCTTGACCGCATTCTTATCGCCGACCCAACCTATGAGCCAGCCGTACAGCGCTTTCTCTACGCGCTCTCGCTGCTTAAAAGACGGGGCGAGGCCATTCGTGCCTATCACCGCTTCTACCAGGCACTCCAAAAGGAGCAACTGAGCCCTTCGGCGGAGACCATGCAGATCTACGAGGCGATTCGCCAGGGGCACCCGCTGAGGTTCCCTTTCACAACGCAACCCCGTAGAGAGCGTCCCCCTGAACGACCAATCCTGAGGCCAGAGAAGCCAATCCAGACAGGAAGCCAGCAGATCGGACGAACGCATCAAAACCCCCTCGTCGGGAGAGAACAGGAGCTCCAACAGCTTCAGGCGCTACTCCAGGAGATTGAGGAGAAGCAGCATGGCGCTGCCCAGCGTCGCTCAAGTGCGGTACCGCTCTACACGCAGCGCCGCCCACAATGCATGTTTCTACTTGGAGATGCCGGGATCGGAAAAACGCGTCTGGCCGAAGAACTGGGGCGCATTGGCAGTCAGCGCGGCTGGCTTGTCATCTGGAGCCGCGTCTATCAGCAAGAGAGCGGCATTCCCTACCACATCTGGACGGAGGCACTGCGCAAACTGCTGGTTGAAACCGAGCTCTTCCCGACGCTACGCAGCAAGCTATTGACGCCTGTTCCCGCAGTGGGAGAAGCCGCGCCAGAACTGATGTTGCCCTCGGCCTCGCTGCAACCACTTAAAGCGCTGTTGCCAGAACTGGCCGGTCCACAGCCGCCGCTCTATCCCTCACTCTCACCAGAACAGGATCAGCTCCGCCTCTGGGAAGCGACACAGGAACTATTGATAGAAGCCAGCCAATCCGTTCCTTTACTAATAGTCCTGGATGATATCCAGTGGACTGACAGCAGCAGCGGCGAACTGCTCGGCTATCTTGCTCGCCATATCGATGGCTACCCGATATTTCTGCTTGCCACCTGCCGTGAAAGCGAGCTCGCGCCGACGCATCCGCTCCGCAACTATATTGCTCATATGCAACGAGAGCATACCATAAATATGCTTCAAGTGAAACCACTCTCACGTGAGGCAATAGGAAAAATGGTTGCCCATCTGCCCGAAGAGATGGTTGAACGCATTCAGGAGAAGGCAGCCGGGAACCCGTTCTTTGCTGAAGAGCTGGCACGCTCAACCCCGCCAGCGCTGCCCGGCTCAATCGCGGCGGCACTGGATCACCGCCTCAACCGTCTGAGCCGTCCCTGTCAGCATACGCTCTGCAACGCGGCCATCCTGGGCGGCTCTTTCGAGTTCCATATGCTCTCTTCCCTCGAACACGACGCCGATGAAGACACGCTGCTGGAACAGCTCGAAGAGGCGCTGCAATCCGGCGTGCTGATCGAAGAAGGCAGCGGCAGCAGGATCACCTATCACTTCTGGCACCCATTGATGGTCGATCATCTCTATAAAGCACTCTCACGTATCCGTCGCGCCCGGCTCCATCAGCGCGCCGCCACCATCCTCGAAGAGATGTATCAGGGACGCACCGACGAAGTGGCCGCCGCGATCGTGCATCATCTCATCAGAGGCGATGCCGAGCCTGCCCGGATCGTTCACTATGCCGAGATTGCAGGCGACCATGCACAGGCGCTCTCAGCCTTTGCTGAGGCAGAGAAACACTATCAATTCGCGCTCCATTACCTCGAAAAGCTGGATCAGCAGAGCGAGCGACGCACTGCCCTGCAAGAACGCCTTGCTGAATGCCTGATGATTCGCGGCAACTTCCAGGAAGCACATAATCTCTACAATGAGATCCTTCAGGCTCAAGGGCATGCGCTCCCGCCATATGAGGCCCAGAAGCAGGCTCTCCTGCACGGCGAGGTGGGGCGAGCCTGGCGCAATAAAGGTGAAACGACGCTGGCTCATCAGGCGTGCGAGCAGGGCATGCAGATTCTGCGTGAGGCGGGCATTACCTCCGGTTTTGCCTGGGCCCGTCTGCTCTACCAACAGGGCAGCATCTATAGTATGGAAGGTCGCTACACCGCCGCCTGGGAAGCCGCTCAACGCGCCCTTGATTATTTCTCCTATCAACCAGACACGCAGCATCCCACGTCAGGCTTCACCACCCGCCTGGAACGAACCTTGCAGGGAGATCAGGTCAATCTGGGCAATATTCGACGCCTGCTCGGCCAGGTAGCAGCGGCTGAAGGGCGTCTGGGCGTCGCGCTGGAACACCTGACGATCGCCCGCAACATCTTTGAGCAGGCTGAACATAAGCGGCTGATCGGTCACGTCTCCTGTGATCTGAGCTATGTATTGATCAAAATGGGCAGGCTAAAAGAGGCACAGGCAGCGCTGCGGCATGCTCGTACCCTTGCCGAACAAATTGGCGATACACCGCTGATGGGCGTGGTCTATAGCAACTATGGCGAGCTGGCAGCCAGTCAGAAGAACTATGAAGAGGCCGAAAGCTGGTATCAGAAGAGCATTGTGCTGGCCGAACAACACAGCGATAAGGTCTACATCAGCATGCGCTGCGCTCAACTCGCGCTGATGCAGGGCGAACAGGGCAAACTCTCGGTGGCAACCAGACAGATTACCCGCTCGATCAGAACCGCCCGCGCAATCCAGAATAACCCCTGCCTGGGAACCGCCTTGATCGTTCTGGGCACACTTCGCACCATTCAGGCCGATGAGGCAGAGACGATGCCCATACTTCAGAAACATCTGCTCCGTTGTGCCCGTCGTGATATCGAACGTGCCCTGCACCTGCCAGGCCTTGAAGCTGAACTGCTCCTCAAGGGAAAGCTGGCCCTGGCGGCTGTGGCAGTCCGCCAGGGGACCGCCGAAGCGCAAACACTCCTTGCAGAAGTGGAGGCCAGCGCAACCCGAAGTTCCTTTACCTTCCTGAGTGAGCAGGCGCATGAGCTTCGGCTACAAGCGCCCTGAACCGCTTCTCTGGCTTGCCCGTTATGAGCAAGCTTTTTTTATATAAGATTGGTATAAGACAAAACAAATACCGTGTACAAGCGTCCTCTTCACCCTGCTTCTGGCTGTGATACCTCTCATGCTGCGAGGAAGAACAGAGAATACCTGTAGAATTGATAGAACTGTTTTCCCCTGTTCTACCCTTCTCTCGAATCATGATTGCCCGGTTCGGCGCCATCTCAAAAACGATCAGGTCAGGGCAAAGGCGCTACCAGCATCCGGTAGAAAAAGACTCGCAGGAATGACAGGGAAGCAAATTAGGAGATGATGAGAAGAACCCCCACGTATACTTTCTCTCAAAGAGATGCTATTTGAATGCTTTATGAGGTTGGAGGTAGTCCATCATGACCGTACCCTATCTTTATGAGAGAGGAAAGAGCCTGAAAGCCGATCCTGAGGCACTCAATGTCAGCGATAGCAGCCGCTTTTATCGCTATGAAATAGGACAGGTCCATCTCCTTTCAGCAGAAGAGGTCGCTCGTCTGGCTCAACGCATCGAACGAAGCAGAGCCGGAAAAAAGCGGCGCGGTCTCCATTCGGGCAAAGAAACAGATGATCAGGAAGCCAGAGAAGCGAAACAGCGTCTGATCGAGGCAAACCTGCGGCTGGTCATGCACATTGCCAGGAAGTACAGGGGCTTTGGCCTCGATCTGATGGATCTGATTCAAGAAGGCAACCTGGGCCTGATGCATGCTGTCGAGAAATTCGACCATCGGAAAGGTTTTCGTTTCAGTACGTATGCGACATGGTGGATTCGTCAGTATATCACGAGAGCGCTTGCCGAGCAGGCACACCTGATCCGCGTGCCACTCTACAAGGTCGAGGAGATCAAGCGCCTGGGGCGTGCACGCCGCAAATTGCAACAGGGAGAGGCCGCTGAACCCACCCTCGAAGAGCTGGCCGAACAAATGCAAATCAGCGTGCAAGAGGTGATTGATCTGCTCTCAACCAACCAGGAAACCATCAGCCTGGATATGCCCCGCAAAGGAGGTGATGACGAGGTCTCACTGAGTGAGCTGCTTGAAGATGATCCCGTATACTCGCCTGAGCGTGAAGTATTAACCAGAACATTACAGGAACAGATCCAGGAGTTGCTGGATTGCCTGTCACCCCGAGAGAAAAAGGTGCTACAACTGCGTTTCGGGCTGAATGGCAACAGTGAGCATAGCCTGACTGAGACAGGGAAGAAACTTGGATTAAGTCATGAGGCAGTACGCCAGATGGAGTTTCGAGCGCTGAAAAAGCTCGATCACCCGTGTCGTGATCGAATGCTCCAGGACTTTTTGGGGTGATGCAGGGCAGTTAGAAGGGATAAAATCATTGAGCCATTACGATGATGGGGACTAGGAACCAATCCCCCTGGTTCCGGTCCAAAAGGGAGAAAGAGCGAGCGGTTTCACGTGAATCGCTCGCTTTCCTGCTCATTTGCGCAGAGAAAGCCGTCAGTCCAACGTCCTGATCAGATACAGGCATTCATCCTGCCAGAATTGCCGCTTGCCAAGCGCATCAACATAGGTTCCCTTCAAGAGATAGGGACCCGGGCCCCATTGTCGATAGCCGAGCCGCTTGTAGAGCGCCTGTGCTCGCTCATTCCTGGTAGCAACGCTCAGGCCAATCGCACTATAGCCACGCTGTCGGGCCTGCTCCTCTGCCTGTGCCAGCAACAGAGAGCCGATTCCTTGAGAGCGCATCCCATAGGCAACAAAAAAGTCCTCAATATCAGGACAGCCGGTGTAAAACGGCACACTCTGCGCACCGTGCCACTGGATCAGCAGATGCCCGACCGGTTCCCCTTCCAGCCATGCAAGCAGATAAAGGGCGCTATCATTGCGCTGCCATTGCAACCGCTGCGCGTGCTTGGCAGGCCCACCGAACGGAAAACGCTTTGTGACCAGCTCAAGATCTTCTTCTGCCAGAAATCGTATCTCAACCGTCGATATTCCCATCTTCCTTACACCTCCATCATCTTCAAGTATAACAGAATCTTTTTCTCTAATGGAAGAATATCGCCCTTTTTCCTCATGACTTCCCCTTACAAACGAACATGCAGCCCTGAAACCGCTTCAGAGCTGCATTTGTACCGGGATCAGTGCGCGTTAGTGTGCATACAGTGTTCGGCCGGCGCCACCATGATATGAACAGACACCCGGGCGGCCTCCCGATTTGGAGTACATGCCATCGTTACATTGGACAACATACCCATTTCCATTGTAGAAATTGTTGATACAGGCAAAATAATTACAGAACTCAGGTGGGGGCGAATAGATCAGGCTGCCCGACTCAAAATTATAGCCCCAGGGATTCCCGTTCACGCCAATCGGAGCCGGTGGCTGTGTGGGTTCAGGCGGTTGGGTCGGAGCGGGCGGCTGCGTCGGTTCAGGAGTAGGCGCAGGCGGCTGCGTCGGCTCCGGTGTGGGTGATGGCGTCGGAGTGGGCGACGGTTTTGGTGTGGGCGTCGGAGACGGCTTCAGCGTCGGGGTAGGCGATGGCTTCAGCGTGGGCGTCGCAGTGGGCGCAAGCGTGGGCGTCACCACGACACTCTGTGCAACCGGCGCTTTCGGCACGGGAAGAGCAGCAAAGAGGCCACAGGAAAAGGTCACAACGAGCATCACCAGGCCCAGCGACAGAGCTCGCTTGATCCCTTTATGTGCAGGAGGCCAGGGACGCTTGTCACGAAATGTCCAGACTCCGACACAAATAAGATAGGCAAACATCGATATAATAGCAATCAGCGGAAACAGAAAGACAAACGCGCATCCGATCCCGAACTTTTTGCCTGCGGGCTGCTCCTTCCATCTGAGTGCGCTAAAGAGTGACTTATACCCGGGCCAGTCGATCAGGGGCAACGCGACCATCAGACCGAGGAGCAGCGCAGTTCCCAGGCTGGCCCAGACCGCATGCTCCATTCCGGGCTTATTCCCGTTCAGCCCTACAAGCGCAAAAGCAACGACGGTCAGCGCGATGAGCAGCGCTAACGCAAAGGGATGGCTTTTCGGCGGCCGAGGCGAAGAAGCCGGGTCAGAAAACTGACCGGGGAAAAGCTCTCCACTCCCAGGTTCAGGGCGTTCTTTTTTCTTCATGTGCAAATACCCTTCTTCATCTTAAAAATAGCGTCTCTACTCAGCTTTTAGCGAGTTCTCCCTTACTATAAACTCAACTATCCTCTTTGTCCAGAGTTTTCAAGAAAAAGCTGAAAAGAAGGAGCACGCGGAATATCTAGATGAGCGGGCAAAAAAAGAACTCCCGATCGGGAGCCAACCGGGAGTATAGAACTGTCTTTTATACCTCAAATACTGTCATGACCGGATAATGATCACTGGGATAGAGCGGAGGGCGAGCATCGCGAATAATCTCGCTGGAGCGCACCTGAAACTTCTTCGAGGGATCTCGCAGCATAATCCAGTCAATACGCTCTACCGTGGTCGATCGACCAAAACCGTGGAAGGTATTCGCGGTCTCATCGTCCTTGTTGCCAGCCGCCAGGAAGGTATCTGTGAACCCCTGCTCGCGCATAAACCCATAGACCTCGGAGGAGGGTGTGCAATTAAAGTCACCCGTTACCAGAATAGTATCATCAGGCGATTGCTGTTCCGCGAGCTGCTTAAGAATCAGGCGCATGCCTTCAACCCGAGCCTTTTCCGACACGTGGTCCAGATGAGTATTGACATGAATAAATTCAGTTCCGTTCTCGGCAATACGGAAGCGGGTCCAGGCCATCGAACGGTAACAGGCCGTCCCCCAGGAGAACGCGGGCTTCGTCGGATCCTCACTGAGCCAGAAACCACCATTCAGAATTGAGACCAGCCGATTATACTGCCAACTGATGGGGCTATAACAATAGCCAGTGTGGGAGCCTGTACGCGGGCCAAGCACGAACTCGTAATCACGCAGACGCACCATATACGTATCAAGGTTGCCCGCTTCAACCTCCTGAAAGCCGATCAGATCGGGATTGTACTTCTGAATCGTTTCCACATTCAGATCAGAACGGAAGCGCCACTGATTCTCGCCATCATCGCGGCCCATACCGCGAATGTTGAATGTCATTACGCGTAAGGTAGTCAAAAGGGGAAGCTCCTTTCTACTCAGCTCAATACTGATTGCTTGTTAGTATAGTGTACCACATCCACGCGTATTACGTTTTCCAACGATTCAGACGCCATGAGCTTCTGTTATCACCTTCCTCTCTATGCTATACTCATTTTTTAGGATAGGAAAGAAAGGGAAAGATGATCCAGTGGGATATATCGAAGAGCTACGACAATTGGTCGGAACGCGTCCTCTGATCCTGGCCGGAGCTATTGTCATTCTTCGGGATCAGGCCGGACAGATCTTATTACAGGCACGAAAGGAGCCAGCGGGCTCGTGGGGCCTCCCTGGCGGGCTGATGGAGCCGGGCGAATCGTTTGAAGAGACCGCTTGCCGCGAGGTCTACGAAGAGACGGGCTTGCGCATCCATGCGCCCCGACTCATCAATCTGTTTTCTGGCAAAGAGCATTTTCTTCTGTGCGCCAATGGAGATCAAGCCTATCTCGTCACCGCTGTCTTCCTGGCAGACTCGTATAGCGGCACACTTTCCATCGATTATACCGAAGGGAACGACGTGCGCTTTTTCGCTCCGGAGCAGCTTCCGGCACAAATCGTGAAAAGTCACTGGCAGGCGTTGAATAGCTATCTTCTCACATATGTTCAGCAGGTTTCCCACTAATGTATACGTGTACGTACACATCTACGTTTACGTGTACGGCTACGTCTGCATCAGGATCTTTGCTATCTTCTCACATATGCTCAGCAGGTTTCTCGCTAATGTATACGTGTACGTACACATCTACGTTTACGTGTACATCAGCATCTTTAAAAGCTCCGCATCTACGTCTTTGATTGCTTCACGTTTACGTGTACGTTTACGGAACGCGGGCCACAATCAGACTGATATTGTCTTTTCCGCCCCCTTTCAGAGCAGAGCGCAACAGCAGATCACTGGCGGCAACCGGATCGTCATAGCGATAGAGGATCCGTGCAATATCGTTATCGCGCACCATCTCCCAGAGCCCGTCTGAGCAGAGAAGCAGGACATCCTGTTCCTGTAAATCCAGCATAAACCAATCGACGTCAACATGCTCCTCACAGCCGAGGCTGCGATAAATCTTGTTGCGTTCAGGATGCGTGTACATCTCGTCGGGTGTGATCTCGCCAAGAGCCACCAGCGACGCGACAATCGAATGATCCTGCGTGATTTGCCGCAGCCCAAAACCTTCGCGAAACAGATATGCGCGACTGTCGCCCACATTCACAAGATAGGCCTTCATGCCCACAATCAGCGCAGCCGTGAGCGTCGTCCCCATGCTACAACCCCATTGAAGCGCACATTCCAGAATCGCGTTATTCGCCCATTCAACGCCATCTATCAGGACTTCGGTCAAAAAATTATCGCTTAACTCTTTGCCCATTACCACGCTTTGCAGCACAGTATGCATCATGCTCTGAATAGCAATTCGGCTAGCCTCGCGCCCGTTCTCGTGCCCGCCCATGCCATCAGCCACCACAAAGAGCGCAAAGGGAATAAGCTGGTCCTGATAGGTGCAGGTGCTCTGAAGCGCTATCAGGCTATCCTCATTGGGCGAACGCATACGCGTAATGCCTGTATTCCAGCCAACACCGACTTCAAGCGGTCGCACCGAGGCAATACGCAAAAACGTCGGGCGTGTTCCAGCCTGGAGCGAGACAGGACGCGCTGGTTTTGTCGGAATCTCATAGATGGCAACCGCGCTCTCAGGACGCTGCGTGACAACCGCTGAAGAGCGCCCCTTTACCGGGACATCTGCTTCATTGCTCTCGATCGGCTGCACCTGATGACGCCGAAGGGATGTATGATGTGTTTGCATAGGTCTCTTCTCCTCTGCCTCAGCGTCATCGAGTTGCGTCGATGCCCGCGGAGGTACCGGGACAAACGAGGCACGTGGAGGTACCTCCTTCTTGGGCGGCTTCTCCTCTGGTGGTTTCTCCTGTTTGCGCTGCTGTCGAGAAAACTGCCAGTGGAAGACGAGGAGCTTCCAGAGGCACCAGAGAAGAGCGCCCCAGACACAGAGCCAGATAAGCGAGGCTCCAAGAAACAAAAGAAACTGAGAAACGGCCAGAAGTTGTTGCTCCTGCCAGTGCTGCGAAAAGGCCGACGAATACTGCACAAGAAGAAACCAGCTCCGCGGAGGCAAACCGCTAAGATACCAGAGAAAACTGACGACCGCCACAACCAGTAGCCAGGACAAAAAACGGATGACAGAAGAACGAGTATAAAGCCTTTTCAACGCCTCCAACATGCTGTTGACCTTCTATCCAGTACAGTTACAAATACGCGACACGGGGTGTTCATACGTTAACCATCTGCTCCATATTCTGCATATAGAGCTCACACATCACATGCGTGGCCTCTTTTTCCCCGACATGTTCAGCCAGAGAAGATTGAATAGAGCCGATTCGCTCCATACGCGAGTGAATAAACGAGTGTCGGGCCATGCCTGACGAGAGACCAGACAGGCCACGACGCAAGGCGATAAATTCCTGTTCGATCTGTTCTCGTAGACGCGCCACTTCGCTTTGACTCATGATGCGGCTTCCCTTCTTGTCTCGCATACATTGTTCGGTGGAACTACATGGCCGCTCTACAATATCTTTCCCTTTTCTTAGCGCAAGTATAGTCAGGAGCTCTTTCCATGATCTCCTAAAGGTCTTCCAGAAAAAAGAACGCAATTTCAAGAAGGAAATCGGGCAAAAGAGCGGGTGAAAACTGATGCTCCGGCATCAACGGAATCTGGTTCAGCGTATAGATAAGTTCGTTCCCCTGATCTTCAACTGAGCCAGGCTCTCCTCTTTCCGCCTGTTTGATCGATTCGGCAACGTCGACCCTGGTGCTTGTCTGTCAGCTTGATAGTGCCGGGATACGTCAGGAAGCAGCTTCACGCCCTCTGCGGGTACGATGCAAGACGTCAATGATGCGCAGTACAAAATCTTGTTCGTCTTATACCGAGTCTTATAATTCCGGTGTCATTCAGTTCAACCTGTTAAAATAAGCTCAGCAGAAGGGTAGACGTACACGTACACGTAACCGTACACGTATACATTCTACTCACCAGGTTCAAAACAACTGCGTTTCCGTACACGTAACCGTACACCTGAATGGTGAGAGATGCCACCAGCCTGTAAGAGCATTCGAGCTGCTTGTACATAGCAACTGCTGGATCACGTACACGTACACGTAATCGTACACGTACACGACAACGGAGATTGCAACCTCCAGGCATAAGCCCTCATCACTCTGCAAGACACAGACAATGTCATCACCTCTGCCTAATTAGAGATCTATACTATAAGAAATATCGAGAAACATCAAAACACGAAGGGCACTTCCTGTCTCTATGCCAGAGAAAAGATTGTGCCACATTGAACGCCGTATAAGACATATGAGATACGCTTCTCTGTCGAGAACAGCATCTCTTCTGGCTACTCTGCCGCTCTCTCCTTCGAACACTATCGCTCTAATCGTAGGTTTGTGTTGCTCGCTCTGACACCGCATTTCTCTCTGTTTGCGGACGCTATTCTCTTCAAGCATTGTATAAGTAGTACTGACGCAGCCGGAACGCAACTCATGGCGATTATGCAGGATTGCACAACTGCATCGAGCTCGCTTCAATCTCTGGCTACACATTGCAACAAGCCAGGAAAAAGACTATAAGAATAGCAAGGAAGCTGACAGATCTTTAGCGCTATGGCGATGTACACGTAAACGTATACGTAATTTTATGAGGGCTCTATCCGGAGACATGAGCGGTAAAGCGAACTTACATCTACGTAAACGTCTACGTAGTAAGCTGCTGTACGCCTGGTAAAGCAGGAAGGTATAAACACGTACGTAAACGTATACGTTTTCTAGAAAACGTGGATATCCCGAGGATATCCAGGCAACTTTCTCCACGTGTCACCCCGTGAGTATCAGAGCGAAACATGCGCGTAGATGTACACGTATACGTGTACATCTACGTAAACACTTCGCATTTACAAATAGATAGAGCTTTCTTGCGTACACGTAAGCTTCTACGTTTGTAGAAACGAAAACCCGTTTACGTAAACGTAGACGTACACATGTATACGAGAAGAAGAGAAAAGAAGATATTCACGTAGACGTTTACGTAGATGTGAACAGAGAGAAGCTATTTCTCTCCGTGTACGTACACGTAAACATAGTGGTTCTACATAGAGTAATGTACACGTTTACGTACACGTATTTACCAGAAGAGAACCATCCAAAACGTAGACGTAGATGTTTACGTGTACGTACACGCGAGCAAAAGAACTCTGCCCCAACACGTGTACGTAAACGTGATTTCCGAAACAGTAATATATTTTACGTATACGTGTACGGAAACGTAGCTGTTCTCGTGAGCAAGAAAACTCTAACTCCGATAGGTATACGTGTACGTCCTTTAACAGAAGAATCTCGAAAAGGTATACGTACACGTAATCGTATACCTGAATGGTGAGAGATGCCACCAGCTTTTGTAAGAGCATTCGAGCTGCTTGTACATAGCAACCGCTGGATCACGTACACGTAATCGTTTCCGTACACGTATACATTCTGCTCATCAAGTTCAAAACAACTACGTTTCCGTACACGTATACATTCTGCTCATCAAGTTCAAAACAACTACGTTTCCGTACACGTACACGTAACCGTACACGTATATTCACAATCCTGCTCATTCACGTAGACGTAGATGTATACGTAATCGTTTACGTAATCGTACACGTATACATGCACTTCCTGATGAAGCGAGATGCATATGAGTAGTCTTCAACCATCAGCATCTCATGGTTTACATCTACGTACACGTGTACGGAAACGTACACGTAAACCTATCTCTGAATAAGTTGAGTTATGTGTACGTAGACGTTTACGTATACAGTTTAGGCAGCTCTCCAACCAGGGAGCTCTAGAAACGAAGGTTTATGTGTACGTAACTACCAGTTGGTATAAGGTACACGTGTACGTTTCCGTACACGTAGATGTTTACGTAAACGCACAGGGAAATCTTGATAGCCGACGTATACGTATACGTAACTGAGATTTCCCTTTCGTACACGTAGACATTCAGACTATCGAGTGCACCGCTCTTTTTTGTAAACGTAAACGTGTACGTGTACGTAGATGTATTCTATTGCGCTACTCCAGCATTCCGTACACGTATACGTCTACGTATACGTGTACGCATCATATAGATGTTATTACTCATGTGTGTCGGGAAGATGTCGTATACGTAGATGTGTACATAAACGTATACGTATACCTGAGTATTTTATATCTAGAAAACGTATACGTACACGCTAATTGAAAGTTTGCAAATAGAAACGTCTACGTATACGTACATATGAATAGAGCTGTGTTATGTACACGTAGATGTATACGTCTACGTGTACGTTTTTACAGTCCTTCTCGAGAAGATATGTATACGTCCACGTAGACGTTTATTCATAACTTCTTTTCCCTATAGGTCTGCACCCGTAGATGTGTACGTCTACGTAGACGTAAACGTAATCGCGCAAAAATTTTCTTGATGCTATATTTTTACGTGTACGTGTACGTACACGTATTTCACACGAATCTACAAAAACTCCAGTATAGCGTGTACGTAATTGGGTGTGTACACGGCCTTCTAGAATACGTAGATGTTTAAGAGTCCGTAAACATTTCCGGCAACAGCACAGAATCGTAAACGTGTACGTAATCGTATACATCTACGTGTACGTGTACTTGACGATAAATTACTGAAGGAATCTACGTAAACGTGTACGTACACGCTCTCATTTAAAATGTTGGTCACGTTATGATATAAGCTTACGTTTACGTATACGATTACGTTTACATAGTCTGCCTCTTGCGTGTACGTGATATCTAGAACTTTTCGTCTACGTGTACGTAAACGGACATCTGAGAGTACTCCTTAAGATGCCCCCGTTTACGTATACATTTACGTAAACGTAAACGAGGAATAAAGCTAATCTCTATTACCGGATGACGTATACGTACACGCAATAAATTGTTACTACGTGTACGTATACGTCACCTTATTTGAGCAGAGCAACATATACGTAAACGTGTACGTAAACATTATTGCATTCTTCTCTTCTGCACGAAGTACAACACTCCTGATCGAGTACGTACATGAAGCTAAATAGACTGCATGCCAGGATGTGTTTATGACGCCTGTTTGGCCTGATGAGTTTATGAGACAATTTATACAAGAATTTGAGCTCTCATCATTACTCAATATGACACCAACCTTACAAGCATAGAGAACACCGATTCTCCCCAGGCTGAGCAGCATTCGTGCTTTTCTGCAACGATATCGTACTGCTCGGCGAAGCAGTCGCCATCCCAACATCTAGAAGGAGGGATTCTTTGCCGTGACATTACCATACATTGTAGTGAGATGTAGAGAAACCGTTCCTTATATATAAAGCGAATACATTCTGTTCCGCGTGCATAGTGTGTGAAGGAAGTACAGAGGTGCGGCGAGAAAGGCATCTTATTGGGAACAGAGTGGAGGCCGACAGATAGAAAGAAAGGCGCTTACGTAACATCAACCTGTTGTCTCCCATCTTTCGGAGAAGAACATCTTTCCTTACGTAAGCGCTCAGGCAACTAGCGAGACTCGTACTTCTTCAAAAGATCGGAAATAGCCTCATTGAGCAAGGTCGTTTTGGGGATTTCCAGCTTATGAGCCAGGTCATCGAACGCATACTTGAGCCCTTTATCAATCCACAGCGTAATGCGCTCATGAGTCTTCTCGAAGGACTGTCCGCCTCGCTTGCGACGGAGGCCAGGTTTTCGGCGAACCTCATCTTCCTGAACCGGCTCCTCCTGGCTATCAACCGAAGCATCCACAGGAGTTGTCTCATGAGAGAGAGCCTCATCTGAGACAGAGGGAATCTCAACTGCTTCCTCCGTATGGGTTTCGGGAAATTCAGGTGCATACGAAGGCGCTGCTTCTCGAACCAGCATCTTTCGTTCCCGTGACTGTTCTTCAGGAGCGAAGGAAGATCCGGCCTCTTCAGCCAGAATCTCATCTATTGGTTGCATCACCGCCTCTTCCTGAGTTTCAGTGATTTGAGGCGTCTCGTCCTGCACCACTTCTTGCTGAGCCGGTTTTGAAGGAGTTCCCGTTCTTCTGGAAGCAGCTTTCTCTTTCTTCGGAGACGCTGGCGGTGTTTCCGCTGTTGTCGAGGGACGCAAGAGCGGATTAATAAACTTCCTAGATTCCTTCGGCACGGTGCAGAACCTCCTTCACCAGTTTTGTATATGCCTGTGCACCGGTGCTCATAGGAGCATAATCAAAAATGCAGGCGATCTGATTGTGCGCTTCCTCTACCTTAATATTACGCGGGATAACCGTATCAAAGACGAGCGAACCGAAATGATCACGTACGGCACCCAGAACGTTATTGCTCAATCGGGTATGATCGTCCAGATTCGCCACAACGCCAAAGATAGGAAGCTCGACATCCAGATTATCGCGTAATTCCTGCATCGTACTTTCCAGAATGCTGATCCCTATCAAAGCATAGGTAGTAAGAGCAATCGGGATAATGACATCTGTGCAAGCAATAAATGCGTTAACGGTCAGCACACCGAGATTGGGGGGCGTATCGATCAGAATATAATCATAGTTTTCCTTAATAGGAGTGAGAGCGCGCATCAGCTTTCGCTCTCGCCCGGGAGCCGATGCCATAAGCAGATCAGCAGCGCTCAGGTTAATAGAGCTTGGAACAAGATGGAGATTGGGTTCGCCTGTCTCAACGATCGCATCAGCAAGCTTTGTACCATTAATAAGAACGTCAAAGAGTGTGGGTTCCTGTTCCAGATTGCCTAGCAAGCTGTAGGTTGTGTTGCTCTGCGCATCTGTATCAACCAGAAGGACGCGCCGACCTGCACGAGCCAGACCATAACCGAGATTAATTGTTGTGGTGGTCTTTGTCACGCCTCCCTTATTATTGCACAGGGCAAAGATTCTTGTTGATTGCATTACTCACCTCAAGTCAAAAACTATCGCTTTTACACTTCACTTCTGCGGTTCTTGAAAGAGCTTTTACCGATCGGTCTCGGTGACTTCAGAGGAAAACAGATGATGTGCAGATTACGTCAACGTAGACGTATACGTAGCCGTCTACCATTAAGAACGACCACACTTCCACATTGTAACATACTCAGGTAGATTCAGAAAAGCAGCATGGTATTATAGAACATGTAGAAGAAACACGTTTACATCTACGACTACGTTTACGTATACGTAGCCGTCTTCGTATACGTACACATTTACGTAAACGGGACAAGATGGTACCCTGAAGTGCTACCAGATCTATCCAGGCATTCTGACACAAGTGATCCCTGCGCAACCTGGCTGGCAGGTTGCAGACCAATCTCCCTACAAGCAAGCATTGCCGCCGGATAGGTCAGTGACCTTCTATCCTTTTGCGTACGATCTGCCAGATGGGCTCAAATTTTCGATTCTGGGCGTTTTTTTGTTTGAGATGGGTTGGAAGTGCCACATCAGTCAAAATCGTCTTCCTGGAGAGTCTGTAGACGATGATATCCTGATGTCACAGGATCAACAGCGGATGGTGCAAGAGCATTCGGAGTAATATCCTGAAAACGGGTTTGTGAGCGGTTGAAGAAGAGACAGACTTCGCCCGTGGGCCCATTGCGATGCTTGGCGATGATAATGTCTGCCAGATTCTTGCGCTCGCTATCGGGATTGTAGACGTCGTCGCGGTAGATAAACAGCACCACATCGGCTGTCTGCTCGATACCACCTGATTCGCGCAGATCGGAGAGCATCGGGATTTTTGATTGTCGCGTTTCTACTGCACGAGACAACTGAGAGAGCGCCAATACTGGTACATTTAGCTCACGCGCCATTACTTTGAGTTGACGGCTAATCTCATCTACAGCCTGCACCCGATTGTCCTGTCGCTTATCGTTACCTGGAAGTTGCATAAGCTGCAAATAGTCGACAATGATCAAGTCAAGCTCTCCATACTCTGCAAACCACTGTCGCGCCTTGCTCTGCATCTGCAACGGAGTCAGAGCGGGAGTGTCATCGATCAGGATGGTACACTCGGATAGCGTTGCCATTGAGGTCACAATGCGCTCCCAGTCCTCATCATACAATTCGCCCGTGCGCAGCCGCTGCTGATCAATCCCGGCATCCATTGAAACCAGACGCTGTACAAGCTGTTCCTGGCTCATTTCCAGGCTGAAGATCCCCACACGCCGCTGATGTTTCAAAGCAGCGTTGTGAGCCAGACTGAGGGCAAAGCTGGTTTTCCCGACTGCCGGACGCGCAGCCAGAATAACCAGATCAGAGGGCTGCAAGCCTCCAAGCAAGCGATCGAGGTCAGTAAAGCCGGTTGGAGTACCCACAAGCTGTTCACGGCGGGAGGTCAGGTACTCTAACCGGGCCATATAATTCACCAGTGCGTCACTGATGTGAGGCTTAATGGTTTTCTGGTTGGTATACGTTTGCCGCACATCAAACAAAAGTTGCTCTGCATACTCAATTGCAGCATCTACATCATTTTCTGAATATGCCTTTGCGACAATTTGTCCACCGGCATGGATCAGACGCCGAAGAATAGCCATTCGCTCAACGATACGCGCATAATATTCTACATTGCCGCTTGTAGGCACACAACCAATCAGATCAATCACATATCCTTCGCCGCCCGCTGCTTCCAGCTTGTTTTCACGCTCCAGTTCATGGCACACCGTCACATAGTCGGCTGCTTCCCTGCGCTCAAACAGGCGTATAATGGCTGCATAAATCAATCTATGACCATCACGGTAAAAGTGTTCAGGTTGAAGAAATCCTGTCACCAGTGGGATTGCTTCAGGATCAATCAACAGACTTCCAAGTACACCTGCTTCAGCTTCAATATTGTGCGGTAAAGCTCTTTCCATTATATCCATCCTCTATCGCATATCAATCCCGGGAACAGTAAAAAAGGCGCAAAGACCGCGAAGGCGCGAGAAAACATATGGCCCCATCTGAAGTTCAAGACGCTCTTCGTTGAGATTTGACGTGAGCAGCGTCAGGCGCTGATAGCGGTACCGTTCATCGAAGATGCGGGCGTAGATGCGCCGTACCCACTCAGGGGCAGCCTTTGCAATGCCAGGGTCTCCGACGTCATCCAGAAACAGGATCTCTGTCTTTTTCAGCACTGTCATGATTTGTTCAGCCCGATCTGGCTTCTCAAGCAGCACAAGTAAATCCGGAGCATACACCGTAAGCATGTGGTAGCCCTGCTCGTTGAAGATGGGCTCAAGCGAACGGATAAGAGTTGTCTTGCCTACTCCCGGTAGGCCGCACAAACAGAGACCAAACTTGGTAGGCTCCGCCCAGAAAGCACAGCGATGGAGGGCAAAACTTCTTGTCAGATTGAGAATGGTGCTGCGTGCAGTTACAGTACCGCTTTCCTGATCCTCAACAGGCTTGCCTGCCTTCTTCTGCTCAACGGGCCACTCATCCAGGGTGTAGCGCTGATCCGAGAGCCCTGCTTTGCTTGCAGGTAGTCCCAGAACATGGCATGCATGCTTATACCGCTCTAGTCTGCTTGACCTCTCGTATCTTTCACGCTCTCGCTGAATAAAACGCTCGTATTGCTTGCCAGCTTCACAATCACAGTACTCAGGTGGGGCTGCATAGCCACTTGCTTCGTAGACAAGCGGCGTTTCATAGCCATCCGCGTTTTGTGGCCGTCCCTGTCTGGTGCAACCGATACATTCACCTCTCTCGTGCTGGAGCAGCATCTGACGCTGAATGGGGCTCCGAAGCGATTCAGGTATAGCCCTGATTTGCCGGGCGATTGCCTCGCTTCGCTCTCCAGCATCGTGACGGAGGCGCATTTTTTGAGGATTAAGACGCGAAAAATCCATTTTTACTTTTTCCCTTCTTCTATCTCTCTTACACGCTTCAGATAACCTTCCAGTTTTTTCGTATATTCTTCTGGTGTACAAGCATCTGAATAGGTCCGCTTGTACTGCTCGGCATATGGAAAGTTGGTTTTTATATACACCATTTTATTATTTTGCTCGACTATATCGTAGGTACCGTCTGTAGGCATGGTCATTGCAAAAGCCTTGCCGGGCTGAGCAGGAATTCCATGCATTGCAGATGGACCCGCTAAGGGCTGCTGGGATGGAGGATAAACACGCTCCTGGTCCTGCTTCAACAGGAAAACATAAAACTCAGCAAGAGATCTCTCCTTGTGCTCCTCCACAAGACAACTGGCCTCGGCGGTAATGCCCTGCTGCTGGTACTGCTTACAGAAACCGAAGAACAGAGCAGCTTTGTTGTGAATTGTCTCTGAGCCTGCGGAGTGCAGACTATGCATCACATGCACAAAAGCTGCAACAATTGAGTCTGGATGTGTTTTCTTCATCATGTTCAGGTAAAGCTGCACTTTCCGTTTCTCTCCAAAGACTTCGGCGAGAAAGCGAGCAAGCTCTTTACGTAACGTAACGTTAGAATTAAAATATAATTTATTAAAAAACTCTATAACGTTTAACGTTACGTAAGAGGCCACGAACTCTTGCGAGAAAGTTGCAAGATCCGTAAGATGCGGACGAGTCTTCTCGACAAGCTCCGCAATATGTGGCGGATATACCGCAGGCTGCACTTTCGGTTCGGGCACAGCCTCCAAACGGCGCGGCTTTGGTGGTACAGACGGGTCAGACTCCATCTCGTGGACAACACCCGCCTTCTGGCCCGATTTTGCCCCGGTAGACTTCTGCTTCGCCGGGGTATTCTCTTCACCCCTTGGTGCTTTCCGGGTAGACTCGACGGCTTTCAACTCCTCTGTCTCAGCAGGCATGTCTACCGACTCTTGAACCGAAGTCTCCCCAACCTGTGTTGTCTCAGCGGGAGAGTCTACCACTGCCTGAACCGAAGTCTCCCCAACCTGTGTTGTCTCAGCGGGAGAGTCTACCACTGCCTGAACCGAAGTCTCCCCAACCTGTGTTGTCTCAGCGGGAGAGTCTACCACTGCCTGAACCGAAGTCTCCCCAACCTGCACCGTCTCGATGGGAGAGTCTACCGGCTCCTGAACCGAAGTCTCCTCAGCCTGCACCGTCTCGATGGGAGAGTCTACCACTGCCTGAACCGGGATGGATTGTTGTGTCTCCGTAGGCAGGGGAGTGCTCTGTGAGCTGTCTGGCTCAGCCGGTAAACTGTGCTCTCTGTCCTGCTGTTTGGTATATTTGGCCTGATTGGAGATCTTACCCAGTGCTAGAAAACTCCGTTTAAAGGCCTCTAGATTGCCTTCTTGAGCCTGCTGATAGGTGTTTTGGAGAACGCGGGAATAGAAGCCGGACAGGAGTTTGTCAAAGTCCGGACGACGACCTTTTTTCGACTCTCCAGGTTTCAATGCCTCCGAGTCTCCCTTTTTTATAGCGTGCTCAGAAGCAATCGACTTAGTAGAAGCAGCAAGTCTACCCTCAACAGGAGACTCCTTTTCTTGGGTGATCTGTGCAGGAGTAGTAAGTCTACCTTCCTTGGGAGACTCTACCGCAGCGGCTTCCTGTGTAGAGGTGGGAAGTCTACCCTCAATGGGAGACTCTGTTGCACCATTCTCCTGAGCAGGATCAGCAAGTCTACCCTCAATGGGAGACTCCACGGTAGCAATCATTTGAGTAGAGTCGACGAGTCTACCCTCAACAGAAGACTCCTTTTCTTGGGCGATCTGTGCAGGAGTAGCAAGTCTACCTTCCTCGGGAGACTTCTCTTCCTCGGGAGCCTGTACAGGAGCAGAAAGTCTACCTTCCTTGGGAGACTCTACCGCAGCGGCTTCCTGTGTAGAGGTGGGAAGTCTACCCTCAACGGAAGACTTTCTTGCTGAGAGCCTCTCTGTTGTTGCCTGTGCTGGTTGGCTGTCTGGTGACGCATCAACGATCAGAGGAGACTTCCGCTTTTTCGAGTCTACCGCCTGTGAGGGAAAGGGGGCGTCAGGCGACCGTAAAAGTCTGTTCAGTATTTCACTCGTGAAACGCATAATGATACGCCTGCGAAGTTCTGTTTCCACTCCCTCGGATTGGAGTATCTCCAGCAGTGATTGAATAAGCTGTCTCTCATACCTCTTATCACTGCTATTCTCTTCGCCCTGCACAATATTATATAAAGCGCAACGTTGCCGAATTCGGCGTGCAAATTGCTGCACTTTGGGACGACTATCATGAATGAGATGATCGAGAGCTTGAAATGATGATGGAGGGGCATAACCCTGCAACGGAAAGATGAGCTGTATATTTTCGCTAGTACGGCGCTTAAAAAGCAGATTCAGGCATGACATAACGACAACGTACTTATGCGTTGTGTCATAACCCCAGTGGATTCTTTTCGCTAGTTCGCGCACATTCTTCAGTGTCACAATAGCGACCTGCTCTCCCATTTCATCATTCGGGAGCAGGACGTTTTGTTTGACTTCAGCCTGTGCCAGAAACCTGACAATAAACTCAATACCCTTCGCGGGCGGTGCGAAGATCTTGTCAATGAGCTGCAAGATCTTCTGGTCGATCTGGTCGGAGACCTCACCTAAACCCCGTACGGCCTGAAGTGCTTCAGCGGTGAGCTGGCTGGCTTCCTGGCCTTGTCCCCCAGAATTTTTGCTGTTTCCTAAACGCATTTTTGCCTCACTAAACCGTACGACCAGGCGTAACAGTTTTTTTCATCTCTATGGATCGAGTATTTCGATATTCAGGTTTATGTGATTTATGAAAGGCGACCGAGTTTTCAAGTTGGACAGTCGCCGAGTTGGCTTCAAGTATTTTTTACGTGATAATGTTGGCTATCTTCTACGATTCTTCTGCATTTGTCAAATGCCAGACACTGACATATTACACTGACAGAATGCATTTTACTAGTGAAAGACTCGACTGGTAATTACTTATTACTGACCGGCTTTTGAGCACGGTAATGCACCTAACAATGGTGGGGTTTTCGCCCAACCCTGGTGGGGTTTTCGCCCAACCCTGGTGGGGTTACGCACAGGACTTTTGGTTTTCACTCCCCAAAAACTCCTGGTACCTGTTTTCTTGTATAACAGCCTCGGACCTTTCTCTACGTCTGGATGCCTGCTTTCAAACAGGAATTCTAAAAATACTAGAAAATCACCTGACCACGGTGGGGTAATTTACATTCTTCTTATTCTACTATTTAACAATCTAAAATATCGAAGAAGCATTTGATAAATTCGCTATTTAGTCGAGAAATGTTTTCGTTGCTACCTCTCGATGCACCGAACCCTGGTGGGGATAAAAGAGTGTCAGGCGATGACGGAATGCACCCAACCTCGGTGGGGTAAAAGAGTGCAAAGGGGAGGCATAATGCGCCCAACCCTGGTGGGGGTAAGATGCACAAAATGAGGACGGAATGCACCCAACCTCGGTGGGGTAAAAGAGTGCAAAGGGGAGGCATAATGCGCCCAACCCTGGTGGGGGTAAGATGCACAAAATGAGGACGGAATGCACCCAACCTCGGTGGGGTAAAAGAGTGCAAAGGGGAGGCGGAATGCGCCCAACCCTGGTGGGGGTAAGATGCACAAAATGAGGACGGAATGCACCCAACCTCGGTGGGGATAAGTGACGAAAGGGAAGAACAGAATGCACCCAACCCCGGTGGTGTATATTGATATACATCAATTTTCATTTGTTGTCGATGTGGTAACAGCTTAGAACAGGAATGCACCGAACCCGGATGGGGGAATGAGCATAAAGAGCGGTTTGATTACCTGCCTGAATGGAACGAGGAGGGGACGAAATGCACCCGACCCTGGTGGGGTATATTGCAAAAAGGCTCTCTTAAAAGAGACATAAAAATATTCTATTTCAGGGGCGGAATGCGCCCAACCTCGGTGGGGTAAAAGAGTGCAAAGGGGAGGCGGAATGCGCCCAACCCTGGTGGGGGTAAGATGCACAAAATGAGGGCGGAATGCACCCAACCTCGGTGGGGTAAAAGAGTGCAAAGGGGAGGAGTAATGCACCCAACCCTGGTGGGGGTAAGATGCACAAAATGAGGGCGGAATGCACCCAACCTCGGTGGGGTAAAAGAGTGCAAAGGGGAGGAGTAATGCGCCCAACCCTGGTGGGGGTAAGATGCACAAAATGAGGGCGGAATGCACCCAACCTCGGTGGGGTAAAAGAGTGCAAAGGGGAGGAGTAATGCACCCAACCCTGGTGGGGGTAAGATGCACAAAATGAGAGCGTAATGCACCCAACCCTGGTGGGGTAAAAAGATGCTTTCTGCTGTAGAAATGATAACAATTTCCTCTTTTTAGCTGTTTGGTTTACTGTGGATATATGCTCGAATGTGCCCAACCCTGGTGGGGCTATTTTACCGATCTCATCGGGCCTGTAAGCGCTTGTAAGCCTGCTTTTTTTAGAGAATTATGGAAGCGGATGAACCGAACCCCGGTGGGGTTGCACACAAAAAGAAAAGCGCCAGTCTGCTGACGAACTGACGCTTTAAGGAAGAATATCTGCGCTATTCTTTTGTCTCTTTGGGTGCACGAATGCGACGTTGTCTTTTCCGTGGCGTGTTCATCGCCTGATATTCTTGTATCAATTTGAGAGGGGGAAGAATTTCCCATCGTGAAGCCAGCCAATCTTTACTCCAGCGCGTTTGCTCTTTATTGACTTCAGTCAGGCAAATTTGCTTACCCAAAATTCCCATATTTTCGAGCTTTTGCAGGGCCGCCTCAATACGAGGCACGAAGCGTGAGGTCATATGCCGCTCGTCAACCTCTATCATACTGGAAGCAAGCAGCTCGGACATCGTGATAGGCGTGCTGAAGTTGCCGGTCTTTGCCTGCTCGCGCCAACGTTCAGTCAGATAGAGCGCCAGCCGGAGCGCGTAGCGGTCGTTCTGCGGATTCAGTTTGAAGATCTGGTTATCAACCTCAGCCAGATAGTAGTTCTGGTGTTGCTCATAGGTGCTGATCCAGTCGCCGGGCGAGACCAGAAAGCCGATAATAATCTTTTCGCCTTTGAGCGTCTTGCTGACCGTTGAATAGCGCATGTATGGGCCATCTACCTGAATGGGAACAGATTTCCCACGAATGCTGATCGTGCAATTTCCGCGTACATTACAGGCAGCCAGCAGCGTCATATCCTGAAGGACACGCCGCTTCTGCTCTGTACGATAGCCGTCTGTATATCGCTTGTTGGTTCCTGGATGGGCCACACGGCTATGTTTCTGGATACCCTGCCATTGCAGGATCTCTTCCAGCAAAACGGCCACACTGCCATTTTTAGAGACGCGCTCATTATGACGCCGAATGTTCCAGAGTCCCAGAACGATACGGGCCGTCAGGACGGTGCTTTCACTGAGCTGACGTATCTGTTTCAGAGCCTGTGGTATTTCCAGTGGGCGCTCTGGTGTGCCGAGATACACTTCCAGCGTATTTGAAGCCAGATACGAGATCTCGCCATCTCCCGGACGCCACATGTGTTTCTGCGCCAGCGACGCCTCGCGCACAGCCTGGTCCGGTCGGTAGTTCGTGACCTTCAGCCGATCCATGACATACGGGGTCACGCGATCAAATAGTGAGGCCTCGTGCTCGATTTCGCCTGTTTCCAGAATAGAGGCAATATACTCTGTCGCCTCTTCTTCTGTCATATATCCAGTGATATCGGTAAATGCGCCATCAAAGAGAGAAGAGACCTCGTTCTCTTCCTCGTCTCCCTCTACGATTTCTGCATCTACTACTTGCTGTTGAGGTTCGATGTTCTCCGTTGCTGGCATAAGGTCCAGTTCCTGTTGTTTTGGCTCTTCCATATGTATGATCCCGCTCTACTGCTTCAGGCAGCAGGCAAGTCGCCCTCCTTTCCTGAAATAACCACGGTCTCTTTTTAGCATACCACCAACCCTTCGGGGAGGTAGACTTTTTTCCTGATGCTGCTATTCTCATCTTGAAGGGTAGCATAAAAAGGCTATTGATGTGAACCCTTCTCATACCTTTTGGAGCATGCTTGTTTGCTGAACGACTTTTTCTCTGTCTCAATCTTGTCCGACAAAAAAAGCGAGCGACCTGGGGGAACAGGCCGCTCTGGATGCTGAAAGCTGCTACTGCGAAAAGGTTGTGTTCCATTTGCCCTGGCCGCCGATGATAAACCAGGAGGTGATAGCGGGATCACAGGTAAAATCGAGGCGCTTGACTTGAATGGTGCCGCTCACAGCTCCTGGCCCTGTAAATGCACCTTCAAGTGTGACAAACGGCCTGGGCGAAGCAATCGTACAGGTGCCATTTGTGCCGTTTTCTGTCGTGTATTTCAGCGTGCTCTTGATCACCATTTCTTTATATGTCAATTCGCCGCTTTTATAGGTGAGTTCACAGGAGAGAGTGCGCTGCTCCTGATAGTCTGCTCCGGTATTTTTGGTTGAGCCAGACAAGGTCACAATGTAGGACTTGCCGGTCCCACATGGATGACCATTAGCCACATTTGGCTGTTGTGGCTGACCGGAAAAATGGAACGTAAGCTGAAAGGCGCGCGTGGTACCCCCATCTTCTGTGTATTGCTGCTGTATCTGAAGTTGAAATGCCGAGGTATTGGAAGGGGAGCCATATGGGCCGGGTGTGTTTGCCTCTCCAGGAGGCACAATTTGAATCGTGACTCCTTCATCCGTGCTGTTTGCGGTATCCCTGGCCGTCAGCGTATGCTTGCCTGGCTTCCAGCTCTCAGAGATGGTCAGATTGGTGGCGATATTGCCGTTTTCATCACTCCGAACTCCTGCTGTTTGCAGTGGCCTGTTATCCAGTAGAAAGGTGATAGGTGCGTTCGCGGCAAAATACTGCCCGGTGACATGCAGGGTTGTACTGCTTGCGCCCGCCGGAGTTGAGCCAATATGATACTTGCTGGTTACGCTTAAAGTTGGCTTCGGTTGCGATAGGAAATAGTAGACGACAGCCGCACCAATGCTTCCCAGAATAATCACTCCTGCAATAATCAGGCTGGTTGCTTTGCCTGCCGGCGTGATGATCCAGGGAACAGTGTTCGTTTGGGACTGTGATTCGGGCGGTTTTGCAGCCTGGGTGTTGGCTGCATTGGTGGAGTCACTGCTTATTTTCTGGCCACAGCGCGTACAAAAGTGGGCCGCTGTGCTCTGTTCAGCGCCACATCGTGGACATGTTACCATACTTCCTCCCGGGTAACCTTCCTGTATTCAGGGTACTCTGCATACTCCTTTGCTACGTGTGCTCAGCTTCCTGTGTGGAATGAAAGGACCATAAGGTTCTTCAAGAATAGAGAGTATTTCAAGAAAAAAGATTATTTAGAGATTACACTAAAAAAGAGGATTCTACGTTTCTTGTGACGAATATACAGACCAGTATACCGGGTGTTGCATGCTGAGAGAAGTGCATTTTTCACAAAACGACTGTTGAGGAATTTGAGGCTTGCATGAAAGCAGAAGGTTCTGTTGTCGCTTCTTTGGTGCTCAATCCAGAAGAGCGTAGGGGCCCTTTCTCCCGCTAAGCATTTCCTATAGTTGTGGGCAGTGCATGGTGATGTGGCTTTCCGGGCTACCTCTTTCCTTTTTGTGCAAAAATGACTACAATAGAGGAGCCATTTTGTTAGAAAGAAATAGTATGTATCGATTATAGAGGAACTGAATTCAAAAAGAACCTCTATAGTGGAAATAGGAAGAGTGATAGCGTTTTATGGAATTAGGCCAAGCGATCCGCCGACGAAGACAGGCTCAAGGATTAACGCTTGAAGAATTGGCCTCGCGGTCCGGGGTCAGCCGGGCAATGCTTTCAGACATCGAGAGAGGGATTAAAAATCCAACCATCAAGGTAGTTAGCCAGATCGCGAAAGCACTGCAATGTACCGTTTCCTTTCTTCTGGGGGAGCAGCCTTTTGAGCCGCGTAGTTCTGTTGAGCTCATCAAGCGGCATGAGCGACAGGTTCTGGTTGATCCTCAGACGGGGATTGCGCGTCAGCTTTTGATTCCAGCGTTGCTACGTAAGGGGTTGGAGGTGCTCTGGTATTCTCTCCCTGCTGGAAAAAAAACCGGCACGTTCCCCCCGCAAAAGCATGGAGTTGAGGGACACCTTACAGTTATACAGGGACATATGCAGTGTACAATTGGTTCAGAGGAAATCGCTGTAGAGGCTGGTGATACGCTCTCTTTTCCCGCTGATGTCTCGTATGCGTTTTATAATCCCGGGCCGGGCCCCTGTCACTACATTGTGATCGTCGATTCTTATGATGCAAAAGTATTCTGACCGCCTTCGGGCTCCTCTGTATCCACGATGATTCTGCTCCTCTCTCGATCAGAAAGAGGAGCAGCGTATTTCTTGCTTCTGCTTGTCTCTTTCAACACCGTTATAGTCGCTCTTTTTCTGCTATAGCGACTCCTCTGGCAGGCGATAGAAGGCCCGCGCGTTCTCTACCCAGAGTTTGCGTTTGGCCTGTAGTGAGAGATTTGAGGTCAGCTCGTCCAGCGTCTCAATCCAGCAGCCATAACTGCATGTCTGGGTCAGTACCGGCCAATCTCCTCCGAATAGCACACGATCCTCTCCGAACTCCTGCAACGCGTAGTGGATATAGGGAGCCAGATCATCAGGTGACCAGAGTTCCAGATCCGCTTCTGTGACCAGACCACTGATCTTACACATCACATTCGGGTAGCCTGCCAGCTCCTTGATGTGCTCATGCCAGGGTTCGAGCTCCTGTCTGAGGATATCGGGCTTGCCACAATGGTCGAGAATAAAGGCTGTCTGTGGGCAGCGCTGGACCATCTTGACCACCGCTGGTAACTGCTGATGAGTGACACAGATGTCAAACGAGAAGTCATATTCCGGGAGTATCTGAAGCGCCTGTATGAAGTCTGGCCGTAGACAAAATTCGGGGTCTTGTTCTCCCTGAATCAGGCGGCGCACTCCCTTGACCCGTGGATCGATAGCCTTCAGTGCTTCCAGATAGGCACGGGCCTGCTCTCCATATTCTAGCGGCGCGTAGGCAACAATCGCCTGTATTCGGGGTTCCTGCCGGGCAAGTTCCGCGATCCATCGAGTTTCCAGCAGGCCATAAGGTGCCTCAACGTCTGCTTGAATAAAGACCATCGCTTCTAGTGCAAGTTCTCGCGTTGCTTCCGCGAATTCAGGCAATCCAAAGGGATGGTTGAGTTGTTCATTCTTGTCAAGCCAGCTCATCCGATAGCGGGTCGGATCCCAGATATGGAGGTGGGCATCAATAAAGGGAAAAGCGGGCATGGCATGTCCTCTCTAGCAGCTTTCCTGCGCTGCATCAACCCGAGCTAATGACTGCATCCTTTCATTCAGCGGCTCTCTACTGCCTCGCTCATCATATGTTGATAATCATCTCCCTGTCAACCAGGATGTTCGCCATATCGCAGCAGAAATAAGGTTCATTTCTATTGTTTTTACCGGTAAAGAGGACTACAATAATTTTGTAAAGTTAAATTCGATAATGTTTCTAAAATATTGTTGTTTCTCTTCTTAAGGGAGGCCCTGTGCCATGCCTGCATTGACCTTTTGTTCCCACTGTGGTGCCGCAAATGAAACAGCCAACGATCACTGTACGGCCTGCCAACAACCGCTGTCCGCCGAATTGAGCGAGGAAGCCCCGCTCCTCAACGATCGCTATCGCCTGCTCACAATCCTGGGAACGGGCGGCTATGGGGCCGTCTATCGAGCAGAAGATACCTTTCAGGCGAATCGACTGGTTGCGATCAAACAGGTGAGGCTCAGGGGACTCTCCGCCGAGGAACAGATAGAGGCGACCGAGACATTTCACCGGGAGGTAGAGGTGCTCTCGACGCTCTCGCACCCTCGCTTGCCACAATACTATGAGCAGTTTCAGGATCAGGGAAACTGGTATGTCGCGCTTGAGTATTTGGAGGGGGAGACGCTGGAAGCGCGCATGAAGCAACGGCAGCGTGAGGGACATGATGGGCTGGATGTGGAGGAGGTGGTACGAATTGGCCTGCAACTCTGTGAAGTGCTCACCTATTTACATAGCAGGCAACCGGCAGTGATCTTTCGCGATCTCAAGCCAGACAACGTGATGGTGATGGCGGGAAGCGAGGTGGCCCTGATCGATTTCGGGATAGCGCGCCGCTACAAGCCGGAGAAGCAGCGAGACACGATCCCGCTAGGTTCACCGGGCTATGCGGCTCCTGAGCAGTACGGTAAGGCGCAGACCTCACCGCAATCGGACCTCTATAGTCTTGGGGCGCTGCTCTATCACCTGCTGACGGGCTATGACCCTGCCGAGAACCCGTTTTTCTTCCCGCCGATGGAGGAGCGGAAGGCGCCACGCAAGTTACGAGCCTTGATTGAGCAGATGACGAGGCGAGAGCGGGGGCAGCGCCCGAGATCAGCAGAGGAGGTGGCGGAGGTGTTGCGAGGAGTGGCAGAGGGACTTCAGCAGAAGCGGGTGCAGGGAAGGATCTGGGTGCCGCCGCAGGGGAAGCCGCTGCCGGGGACTGGTGGCGGTCAGATCCAGCTTCAACGGCAGTTGCAAACGGCGGCCCGGAAGCAGGCTCGCCGTCAGGTGCTCATCTCGGGGGTTGTGCTCGGGACGCTGGCCTGTACCGGGATCGGTGCATTGATAATGAGTAATAGCATGAAACCGAAGCGGCTCAATGAGAGAAGCACAACAGAGGATCAGATCAATAAGAGAAGCACGGCAGAGGACCGGGATATAATCCTCAGATATGCGGTAAGGACGGCCTATTCTGCTGATCAGCTATATCTGGCAGTGCTTTTATATTATGGTGAATACGGGTACTATATCAATATATATGAAGAGAAAACATTCAAAGAAATAAAGAGATTGAAGGTAGAAGAACGAGATCTGGAGTATACAACGCGACTCATCTGGTCCCCTGATAATCGCTATGTGGCGTTCTACTCTGGAAAAGCCTTTCTCTACTGGGATTGGGAAGCGTCGTCTGACCCATCCCCTGTATATATCAATGTTTCTCAATTGGGAGACGAGCGCCGGGGCGTCGGGCAGATTCACGATACCTGGCCCGATAAGGAGAGTGACATTGTTGCGCTCTATGACCATCATCTCCTTGTATTTGATCTCAACGCGGAGAAGCAAAAGGCATATCTCAAATTCTCGGACGGGTGGTATCCTGTCCTCTCCTGTGCCTGGTCCCTTGATAAAGCGGTCCTGGCGATTGTTGACGCAACAGTGGGTGACGTGCACTTCCTGGATGTCGAAAGAGGTCGAGTATATGAGAAAATACACATCGCAGCAGCGGCAGGGGCAAATGATGGACAGAGGCAGTTCTACTGGACAAAGCACTATTGCGTGCTGTATCTCTACGCTGAAGTCTATCTGATGCCCGCGAAGCAGGTGAGGGAGATGCTCGCGGTCAATACGTTTCTGCATTTGCGGCTCGGGATCAAAACGTTTGCGCTCTCGCCTGATGAGACCATGATTGCGGTCAGCTCCTATGAAGAGGTGCTTGTCTGGCATATCGAGCAACGTCGAGTCATAGTCAGAACGCCGCATTCTGAAGAGAAGCCGCCTGAGTTACACTGGGTTGCCAACAACCGGGAACTATGGTGGCAGAGCGGAGGGAAAGAGCGTTATCTGTCAATTCCATAGGGAGTGTGCCTGTTCCGGTGGCTCATCTCTGCCGAATTCAGGTATAATGGCTGCACACACAAACAGCAACCAACAAACCTCACCCGACACCTCTGAAGGCTCGGGTGCTCAAAGGAGTGCTTGAGAGAATGCGTCACAGCTCATGGCAGAGTGACCAGCGGTACAGGCGTACCGTGATACTGATATTCCTGTTTTTGCCCCTGCTGGTTGTCCTGGTGCTTGGCGGCATCGTCTTTGCGATCGGTTCGCTTTCCAGACAGAACCAGCTTCCAACGTTGGCCCGAGCCGAACAGACCGCCATTTTTCCCGTCTCGGGGACACTGGAAAATAGCTCGCTTGATCCCGGTCGTATCTTTGATTCGTCGGCGAATTTTGTTTCGCACCTGCTCTATACCGGCCTGGTGCAGCTCGACAGCAAGCAGCAGGTACAGCCACAACTGGCGCAAAGTTTTGATCTGGAAAAGGACGGTGTCACCTGGACCTTCCATTTAAAGCCACATCTGCGCTTTAGCGACGGCTCACCCATTACCGCAGAAGACGTTATTTACAGCCTGGATCGCTCGCTGAAGCCTGATAGCGGAGCCCTCTATGCGCCGCTCTCCTATGGGCCAGCAATCAAAGATGCGGAGAAGCTGCGACAGGGCAAGCTCTCCACGCTGATCGGGGAGAGTCTGTTCGCACCGGACAAGCAGACAGTCAAGATCGTCATGAGTGGGCCGAATCGCTATTTTCTCTCCTCGTTAACAACTGCGAATTCGTTTGTTGTCTCGAAACAGTTTCTTCAGAAATATGGCGAGAACTGGACCACCCATCTGGCCGAGGGTGGCACCTCTGGCCCGTGGAAGCTTGCTCGTATCTCGAATACCGCGATACGGTACCTTGAGCTTGTGCCCAATCCCAACTACTACGGTCAGAAACCAAAGCTGAAGAAGCTGCTGGTCCCGTTCTATCAGAATGCACAGACGTTGTTCCGGGCGTATGAGACCAATCAGATCGATATCGCGCCGGTGCCAGCCGACAAGATGCCGCGTGCACAGCAACACTATGCAAATCAGTTGGTACAGGTGCCAGGGACAACAATCGCCTATTACGCGCTCAACTACTTTACGAAGCCGCTGAACAACATCAAAGTCCGGCAGGCGCTGGCGCTGGCGATAGATAAGGATGCCATCGCGCACAATGTCTATGCCGGAACCGTTATCCCGACCAATCACCTGATTCCGACCGCTATTCCCGGCTATGATGAGAACGTTACCGGCCCGGCAGGCGTCCAGAGCACAAAGGGTGATCCCGCGAAGGCGCGACAGTTGCTTGATGAGGGCTTACGCGAGGAGGGCATGACCCGCGACGTCTTCAAGCAGAAGAATATCTTGCTCGAAGTGGCAACCGGTATTCCTGTTGATGTCACCCTTAAAAATGAGTACACTGCAATCGTCAATATGTGGAAGAAGAACCTTGATATCAGTGTGCCAACCTTTGACGCGCCTACCGATAAATTTGCCCGGGACATCAACAGCGCGGCGAAGGATACCAGCGGCCCGGGCATGTGGCGCTATCAATGGAACTCCGATTTTCCTGATCCACGGGCGGCGCTGGCTTCTCAGTTCGGCAAAGATGCCCCGATCAATAATCAGAACTATGGACAGAATTCCGGCTCGAACCTGAGTGAGCAACAACAGACCCAGAACCTGTTACAACAGGCCGATACCGTCTCCAATCCGACTGAGCGCCATCAGCTCTATCAGACAATTGAGCAGCGCCTGATTAACGATGTTGCCTGGATTCCGCTGTATCAAAGTACCCACACCTTTCTACAGAAGCCCTGCCTTCAGGGGCTGGAAAAGAGCGCCGTCGATACCATTCCGCCCGACGATTGGAGCAAGATCTACCTCTCGGAAGCTGAGCCTTGCGCCACACGCCTCTAAGGCCTCTCAAGGAGCAAAAGCAAGCCCGTCATCATAGCGAGACGGGCTTCTTTGTTTTAGTACCAGCGAATTGGTCCCTGTGCGTTGGGATGGCGGGCAAACGGCGGGTAGGTAATAGGTGCGGGTGGTTGTAGCCTGTTCTTGAGCAGCATCGTGATCAGCAACCCGAACACGAAGCCACCAATATGCGCGAAGTAGGCAACGCCGCCCATGCCCTGCTGGGTGTGGGCCAGTCCTGCGACACCATCAAACAATTGCAGCAGGAACCAGAGCCCGATCAGCAGAACGGCCGGAACCGTGACAATGGTAAAGTAGATGAAGATGAAAACAATTGTCCGCACACCCGACCACGGGAACAGGACCAGGTAGGCCGCCAGCACTCCCGCAATCGCGCCGCTGGCTCCAATACTGGGAACGAGCGAGTCCGGAGCCACAAACACCTGCGTCAAGCCTGCCACCAGACCCGCGAGCAGGTAGAAGATCAGGTACCCGATGTGCCCCATTCTGTCTTCAACATTGTCGCCAAAGATGAAGAGAAAAAGCATATTACCTATAAGATGCATCCATCCTCCATGCATAAACATAGAGGTAAAGAGGGTGATATAGACAGGATCGGGAGTAAGGTTTGTTTGAGGCACACCGCGTGAAATCGCCGCTGGTACAACGCCATAGACAGTGATAAAGCCCTGTACGGCGTCTCCAAGCGAGAGCTCGTAGAAGAAAACAAGCACATTCGCAAGAATGAGGCCCCAGGTCATCCAGGGCACAGAGCGCCGTGGACCGGGGTTATCATGAATCGGGATCATACACTGCTTTCCTTCCTCTATTCGGTGCATTTGACCTTCTACTAAACAACACTCTCTGTCGCTTAAATTCGTTGAGAGCAGTTGAGAGCGGTCACCGGAGGAAGAAAGCGCAGAGACCGCCCACGCGAGGCGATCTCTGCTTGTATGTCTCTCAGTTTAACAGGTTACGAACGGTCAGGCCAAAGCGCTCAACGACCGGTCCGAGGGTTGCCAGCAGGATAGAACCAAGCACCGCCGTAATAATGCAGTTCGTGAGAATCCAGCCAAATACGCCGACGTAGAAGGTGTTCGGTGCGGCAACGCCTGTCTGAACCAGAATGAAATTACCATAGAACGCGCCCAGAATGTTCGGGAGCAGGACCGCGCATACCAGGAAAAAGATAAATCCTTTGATCGTGAAAACATCCTTCCCGATGCTGCTCAAGCCGAGACGCGGGGCCAGCAGGCGATACAGAATCATTGGCAGACCCAGTTGCACCAGGTCCACGGTGCCAAACCATGCTGCTGTTGGGAGTGCCTGCCCGACCAGCAGTCCGGCACCCAGAAAATTACCGATATACGCAATAACGAAAGCCCAACCTCCAAACCAGATTGCGAACGGAATGCCGAAACCAATCGCCAGAAACACGCTGGACACGCCCGGCACGCTTAACGGAGCAGCGTTAATTGCGATCATCGAGAGGACGGTATAGACGGCGGTCGCCACGGCTACACCTACGAGCTGATTGAGCGTCGGCCAGCCGGTGAAGCGCAGACTGTACCGTATGCCGCCTGTATGCTCGTGTTCCACATCAGGAGGCGCTGTGGGGCGCTCTGCTCGGGGCTTGTTGATTGATTCTTCCATGCTGCTTATCCTTTCATCTGCTGTGATTCTGCACATTTCCTATGCAGAGGATATTATAAATGTCTTATACCTGATAATGAAAGAGAATTCAAGATATTTCACTTGAAAACGAGTGCTCATCATGTTTGTCGCGATGAAGCACAAATCTGCGTAAAGTATCTATTTTTGTCAGCATCTCGCGGGTATTACCGACGCTATCGAGGCTGGCAGAGAAGCTCGCCCAGCTTCCCTGACAGTGCTCTCGAATCTCGTCACAAAGCGCCTGTTCATCGATACGCGTCGCGTTACCTCGCTCAATCACAATCGTGCCATTGACCAGAACGGTATCAACAGCACTGCCGTTTTCACAATAGACAAGATGCAAATATGCGTCGCGGAACGGCAAGAAGCTGGTCTGGCTCAAGTCAAGCAGCACAATATCAGCCAGCTTGCCCGCTTCGATGGTGCCGATATCGCCGCTCAGGCCGATAGCCGTGGCTCCGCCGCAGGTGGCTGTATGCAGAATGCTGCTGGCGGCAGGCCACTGCTTATAGTCCAGGTGTGGGAAGTTGTGCATCAGCCCGGTGAGCTTGAGGACATCGAACATGTTCTGATTGTCGTTACTGGCCGCTCCATCGCAACCAAGCGCGATCGTGACACCCATATCCAGCGCCTGACTGAACGGGAAATGCCCGCTTCCCAGGCGCAGATTGCTGACCGGATTATGCACAAGGGTCGCGCCCGTTCGCGCCAGGCGTTCCAGATCGCCGGGATCAAGCCAGATCGCGTGTGCCAGCGACGTGCCGGGTTTCAGCACGCCTTGCTTTTCCAGATAGGCAATACCGCCTTCTCCCAGTTCCTTGTGTATGACCTGTGCCTGTACCTCGGTTTCGACGGCGTGCAGGTGCATCTCGGTCTGGTAGGCTGTTGCCAGATCGAGACAGCGCTGTAGGAGCGTCTCGCTGCACCAGTGAATCCCGCTTGGACCAACCAGACAGCGTAAACGGCCCTGATCGCGATTATGCCACATCTCAAGAAACTGCTCGACTGTTTCGAGCTGTGCATCAATAGCGGGCCACTCCTGGAAGCGGCTGACAAATGGATGATGCGGAAAGTCAATGCCACAGGCCGCGCCATGTTCTAGCACCATGTCCCGATCTTCAATTGAGGGAGCAACAGCGGCCCGAATGCCGATATCATGATAGGCCTGCATGACGGCATCCAGATAGCACCCGGTCACCCCGCTCACGGTCCAGAGGTGGTCCAGTACGGCGGTGGTGCCGCTTTTAAGCATTTCGAGCGCGCCAAGCATTGCACTGAGATAGGCAAGCCGGGGTGTCCATGTGATGCTGCTTCCGAAGAGCGGAATAAGCCACAGTTCGAGAGGCAGTGACGGAGAGGTGGCTTTTAACATGTTTTCCAGGGAGTGCGTATGAGCGTTGATAAGACCCGGGATCGCGAGTCGATTCTTCCCCTCAATCACTTTCTCTACCAGCAGTGGATTATACTTCAAAGTTCCGCTTGCGCCAACTGCCTTGATACGATTCCCCTGTAACAGGATATCCTGTTCCGGTAGAAGGTGTCCCGGAGCGTCAGGAGAGAGAAGTGCACACTGTTGAATCAGAACCAGGGATTCATGTTGCATGCTTTCACCTTTACATTCTACGTTGTTATCGGCTGAGTTGCTCGGCTCGTTCATAGCACTCTGTTGCCTCCTGATGCTTGCCCAGTGCATCCAGCGTCGCACCGCGGTTTGTCCAGCTTTCGGGGTCAGCGGGGTCGAGCTGGATCGCCTGATTGTAGGCGTCGAGCGCGTCTGGGTAGCGTTCCAGCGCGAAGTAGGCGTCTCCAAGTGCCAGCCAGAGCGAGGAGCGGCGCCCGTCCAGTGAGATCGCCTGCTGATAGGCATGAACTGCGCCGTTGTAATCGCGGTTGGTAAAGAGCTTGCCACCGAGCTTCTCCCAATCGTCTACAGGCGAGCGGGGTACGCTTGCGCCCAGGTTATAGACAGCCATCTTCTTTAACTGCTCCACATCGTCCTGCGTCAGTTGGGGGGTGACTTTGGCCCCGAGGAACTGCCGCTTGACTGGAGCCACACCGGGAAAACCGGGCATAGAGCCCGAACGCGCTGTGGGAGCCATGCCGCTCTGTGCAAGCAGCTCATGCAGGAAAATGTCGATGCTGGCAAAGCGCTGTGTGGGCTGTGCGTGCGTCGCACATTGCAGCACGGAGCGCATCACCTCATATTCTTGCGGAAGGAGCAAGCGAGTAAAGAGCTGCTGACAGAGCACACCGAGCATGTATTGATCGCTCAAGGGCGTAACTGCGTCCCAGTACAGCCGCAGCCTGCCCGTTTGCAGACTGGTTTGGGCGATATCGTAAAGTTCGGGCGCGAGATAGGGAACCGCCGGCGGATGCATGCGCCCGAGGCCAAAATCAGCCAGCCAGAGGCGGTCCCTGCCATCGACAAGAATATTGCCGGGGGTGAGCGCTCCATGCACAATATTCTTTTCGTGTGCGGCGCTCAGTGCGGCCCCCGCTTGCTGGATCAGTTGAAACAGGAGTGGGCGCAGAGATGGTGCCTGTCGCTCTTGTGAAACACGCTTTTGCTGCTCATAATGCAGGAGAAGCTGCTGTATGTTGCCGGGCGCATACTGACAGAGCGTTAGAAGATAGACCGCGGTCTCGTTGTAGGTGCTCAGGAACTCATGCAGAGGTCGGGTGCTTGCCTGACGCTGATCGGGCTGCCAGGGTGCGCAACTGAAAACCGCCTGAATCGAGGGATGACGGAGCAAGGTCGCCCGTCGCACCTCGCTACGGGCCTCTTCCCACAGGCTGCTATTCGCTGGATCTGGATACAGCAGCTTGAGCGTGACCGGTTGCTTTGAGCGCACATGAAACGCCAGGTAGGCCCGGCCAAACCGGCTGCTCCCGAGGTGACGCTGTACCTGATAGACGCCCAGTTGAGCGCCTGCTACCAGATGGCCACAGAGGCGGCAGATAATCGTATCGGAGCCCACTGTATGCGCGGGTTGCCCCAGACAGAAAGCCGTGGTTCTCGCCTGTGTTCCCGAGCTAGAATACCCTGAGTTCGGTTGCTTCATAAACATGTTCGCTCCGGCCTTTCCGCGCATTGCATCACTCTGCCCTGCATATCGCCTCGGCGAAAGACGATATGCAGGTTGCACTACTCCTTGCTATTCGGCTGATGGCTTTTTAAACTGGCGAAAATGATCGTACAGGGTAAATGATCCGCCTCCCTGCTGGTCTGGCAGCAGCGAACCGCTTGTCACGCGCTGCTTGCCTCCTCCGTTGGATGAGGTTTCCAGCTCAAAGGGACGCATAGGCGCGGTATCCATAGGGCCTGGCCGTCCCGCCTGCTTCGGCAGCAGCGAGTGTTGCTGTTGAAAGAGCAGGTCGAGCTCGCGGATCATGCGATCAAGTAGCATGCGTTCAAAGCTGGCATGCCCGTTCTGATCGAAGAGCGGAGAGCGACGCACCTCATAGAGCGAGTCACGGAAGCGGCGCAACAGATTGCCCATTGTTTCCAGGTTGCTTGTCTGGCGTCGCTGCTGATTCTCCAGCAGGCGTTGCAGGTGAATCAGGCCGGTGATAATCGGGCGTAACTCGGAGGTGCTTTGTGGTGGCGGCTGATCGAGCGTCCAGGCCGGTTGACCCTGAACAATGCGTTCCAGCGCCTTTTGAATCTCCCGGCTATCACGTGCCAGCCGGTCGTATCGCATGCCCCGCTCCGACATGGCGCTGAGCCGGTCAAGCATCAGGTTCAGGCTGATCGCGATAGGCAGCAATGGTCCCGGGACGGTCGGAGCACGGGCCGAGAAATCGCCGCGCGCCACACGAGCATGCACTTCTCGCAAAATACCGATGCCCTCTTCAAGCACACGCTTTTCCTGCGCCGTGCGAGTCGCTTCATCGGCCTCGCGCTTTGTCACCTGAAGCTCACGCCGTGAGATGACCAGCTCACCGCGAATCTGCATGGTCAGACGGTTGTTTTCGATCAGTGTCAGCGCCTGACGAATAATGACGATGAGAATCAGGGTCAGGGCTATGATGCAGGCCAGAACAAGCTTATTCCCTCCTTTTGGTGCCACATAGAGCAGCAGCAATGCGCAGGTGAACAGCGCCAGCACGAAGGGGGAAATGGCCTGGATGGTTGCGACCAGTGGCGAATAGCGCCGGCGAAGCGTTATCTGTGAGGCTACAAGCCGCGAGCTGTTTAACGCGTCCTGTCCCTGCTCATGAGCGATACTACGCGGATATTCAATCGCCGCCAGACCGACCAGCGACATGCTGAGCGGCCAGAGGATATCCTGTATGGTGCCGGTATTAAAGCCAGTCGTGATCGAGTAGAAGCCCATCAGGCTATCTGTGATTGCCAGACAGAAGAGGCCCAGGCAGAGCCGCAGAAAGACTGGCTGCTGTTCCCGGTTCGAGAGCGGGCTGAACATCAGGAATGCGCCAACCGCGACCAGAAAGAGATCTCCTGTCGGAAAATAGACGGAGAGGAAGGCCGCGCCGGGACTGGGGGCCTGCGAAAGCCCTGCAATGGCCGGTTCGAGCTGGAAGAACCATGAGAGCGCCAGAGCCGCACCGATCACCGCCAGCGCATCCAGCAGCAGGCGCACTCGTCCGACGGCGGCTTTATTGCGTCGGGTCAGCAGAATTGTGCCCGTCAGGAAAAACGGGTATGAGAGCACAAAGCCGATATCGTAGACCCCTGGATAGGGGACTGCCGAGGAGTCCATGCGCACGTCATAGCTGGTCCAGATGGCCTGGCCACTTGCATAAACGGCGACCGCGATGGCAAGGAAGGTCCAGGCAAAGAAGGAGCGGCGGGCCGCCTGGTAGTCGGCGCGTGCGCTGGCAACCTCGTTCGGACTATGTTTCCAGCCCTCTTTCTGTTGCAGATCGTGCTTTAACAGCCGTGTCAGACGGTACAGACGAAAAGTGATGCGCAAGCAGAAGAAAAGGCCAATCGCCTCACCGGTAAATTGAAGAATATCTGAGGTACTTTTCAGGAAAAAGCTTCTTCCCGGTGTCTGCCCGATCAGGTTCATCAGGATGAGAAAGAAGGCGAAACCGGTAATAAAGCAGAAAACAATCCAGGTGCCGTAACGCTCGCCCCAGAGGTCACGGGCCAGCGCCTCGCCATGAAAGATGTTGGTCTCGTCTTCGGCGTTGTCTATCTGGCTTACTGGTCCCTGAGCAAGCGGCTGAACGTTGAGCATGTCAAGCCCGGATGTTCGATAGAGCGCCTGCCCGCTCTCGTTAAAGCTGATGGGGTTATTTGAAGACATGAGGTTGACCCCCTTTCTGCACCTGCGCTTCTCGCGTCAGGGGTGCGAGCCGTTGCCCGCGTATGCCCTGCAAACGTGACATGACAAGGACCTCTTCCTCTGGTCTCTCGTTTGTTTGCCCGACAAAGGACGTTTCAAAATCAGTGATAATCTCGATCACAGGGATCTGGTTGTATGGATCGTTCAAGTCTATTGGCGGTATCTGCCTGTTGTCGCTCCTCACTGGACCAGATGCCAGAAAGTTCCAGCGCCCGAGTATCCTGTTCAAATAGCGATCCAACCCAAAGGAAAGCTCTGAATTACTGAGAAAGAGGCCGAGAAAAAAGAGCGCGTACACAAGCGCCAGGCCGATATCTGTTGTGTCCTGGAAAAAAATGGAGCCGCCAAAACCTTTGATGGTTGACCAGACGAAGAGCGAAAAGCATAGACCGATCAGACAGATCGTGTTCATCCAGGCTCCCAGGATCAGACAACAGCCGATGAGCGTTGCCAGCCCCGCCAGCAGCGGGCCAGCTATCTGTGGAGACTGATTGATGGTGTGTTGCCAGAAGGAGAGCCAGACGGCCAACCAGGCCGGTTGATCTGCACTGGCTATTCGCTCCTGTAAGTGAGCCTGAAAGCCGGGCTGCCAGGCAGTAAAGGCATGAAAAAGCCAGATACACCCGAAAAGGATGCGCAATCCTGTCAACCCTTTGACCCGCCATCGTGCCAGCATGGGCGAGACATCCGGCTCTTTTCGGTACGGCAGTTGCTTGTTCACGATGGCCCCCGGTGAGAGAACGGCTGCATGACGCTTGCGGGCACCCGCGGGTCTTTGCTCGTCAAGCTGCCATACAGCCCGATACTCATCGCACTCTTGAAGCTCTCAAAAAGCCGAGCGCATGGAAGGGGAATGAACCGCTTTACCCTGCTCGAATCGATACCACAGAATCCGAGTGGGCCCTGTCCTGTAGAATGCAGCATGTCTTCCATAGCGCCAACTTCTATGAGTGTTCCGACACTCAGTGTTCGGATGTGCCCCGAGGCGATGTCCTTACAAGAACGCACTACGAAACTATTTGCAGTCACAGCACTATCGGTAGTATAAAGGGTAACAATTTTCACTATCTCCTTCTTTCCTTCCGTGGCTTTCGAGTGCGCTGTATAGTCGGTTGCTCTTCCAGTGTTGGGGGCTTGTATAAGACAGTGAAAAGACATGTATCGAAGCGGGAAGGGCTGTCTGTCAAGCCGGCGAAGTTGATGGCAGAAGATCAGGCTGCGTGGGGTTCTATCGGAGCGTGTGGAAGCCGCTACCTGGCTTGCTGGTATCGTGTGGCCAGGTGAACATGGCTGTACGCCGCATAAAAAGATAGATGATTCTCGCTTGCGCGTATTGAGAAGCGACCTGACTTCGTATTTCGTTGTACATATTCAGAGAAACACTTCTTGAAAAGAGCTATGGCAGTGAAAAAAAGACGTTGTTTTGTCTTATACCAGTCTTATGTAGCACAGTGTCGCACATTTTTTAATATGTTTTTTATACAAAAAAGTAGCATTTCGTTAAAAAATGTGTTATCCTATGTGGAGCAGCGAATATATTCGCTATGTGTAAACCGGAAACGACTTCCATTCGTTGCAGAAGCAAGCGAAAGGGTGGGATGCAACGAGACATAGCGGCTATATTTGCTGCGGGGGCTTTCTTTCAGGCTCCAGAAATGCAACAGTGACAACTTGTGGTGTGGGTAAGCTGTTTAATATAATGTGCTGCAATGTCATACATCTGGAAGTGTAGGGTGTGTGGTCAAAAATGGGGATATTTTTTCGGTGCTACCGAGGGAACCGGTGCACCGAAAGCTGGATAGATGTTTAGCCTTCTTTCTCGCGCTTTTTGTGGCCGGGAGAGTACATCAAAATGTAGCCCGTTTCCAGTATTGAAGAAATCTCAATACCGAAGGTTCGGGTCTTGATCCGGGTACGCGAGAGGACGTTGCGCACAGGTCGCATTTCCTGATCCCATACCCCCTCTTCCTGAGCCTCTTGCAGTCGTTGGCGGCAGCGCTCAATTGCCGCTTCGGTCACTCTTCCGGTGGTGAAGCTGGCGAGGAGCACTTCGTATGGACAATAGTACGGATACGATTCAAGGAGTGGAAGCAGCACACAAATTTCACTGGTCGTAAACTGCTGCTCCATGAGCATATGAGGACGATCATGCATAATGGCGAGGTGGGAAAGTGTGCCCAGTGTCGTATTCAGCGCAAGTGTATGACCCGTTGGTAGCAGCCCTTGCAATGAGAAGTGCAATACCTCCTCTTCCATGTCTTGCACATAGCTCATTGGGGTTTTAACTTTGCGTATTGACACTTTGTGCATACTGTTTCTCCTTTTGTGTGGATTGAACTGTGTTTTTGGTCGTTCCCCGTAAAATAGCTCTCGCACTGGTAGGCCAACCGTTGTGCCTGCCAGTTCGCTGAGAGCCCCTTTCCGCCAGCGCTTTGACCGCTGCTCATTAAGAGTTTGCGGGACGCAGAAGAAGCGATGATGAGCGGAGAGGCGTGCGATCCCGGGATGCGATGAGGTGTGTCCAATGAGCAAGAAGGGTGCCAGTTCAGAGGCCATTTCCCTATGAATGGTGTGCACAAGCAAGTGCCGCAATGGCTCATGCTTTGACACTCCCTCCGCTCCAAAGGGGAGGGATTTATCTTTCAACCGAGGGGCTGGCGCATCATCGCGGCACGCTGTCCAGAAGCGTTTGACGAGGGGCGCTCGCCGGTTCTCATCTGCCCGACGGGATCTATTCATGAAAAAGGTTATAGCACAGGTAGAGCCCCTGTCGGGCGGTCTCCTCGTCCTCTGCCCGGAGTTTGCAATTGCGTCATTCATCACCTGGTTCAATCCCGGATCTTTCTGACGCATTTTTGTAAACCTTCCATTGTTTGCCTTTCGCCCAATATTGAGACGTCGCTAGCACACAGAGATGACCCTACCTGATGTCAAGAGCCAGCCAGTATGGAAAGCCCTCCGTCACTGCGCTTGATAGGTGCTTCCAGGAGAAAAACGCCAGATGGCGCAATTCTGTAATCTGGTACTGGAAATACGATCTATTTATACATTACATGATATATTTGGAAAAATCAATGCTGTCCCGCTTTTCGCTTCTTATTCCTTACTTGAAGTATGTGAATAATCTGTGAAAGAGCATCAGAGGATTCCATTTTCTACTATTGTTGTTTCTTTTTCCTCTATAGTAACTCTTTGAAGCTCCCATTCGCTTTGGTCTGGCTTCAGCGGGTCTTTTCCTCTGGCAGCAGTGCCTTTCTTTCTTGTTTTTGTTGAGTTCGGAGCGCCTGTTATTGCCCCTGACAGGACGTTGTACATGATTTATGCGCAAAAGGAGTCTTGACGAACTTTCGATTACAAACCATACTCTAAATAAAGGGGAGAAAAATTCCAGGAGAAGGATTGTTCCTTCTCAAAAAAAGTGGGGGTACCCCTGATATTCACCCGTTGCCTACCCATTTCTGTCTGGCGAGTATCAGTTCTGTACCTGGTTTTGACCCAATCTCACCCGGTGTTATACCAAGTTTCACAGTTTGGAGTACATTTGTTCATGACCACACACCACCACACTACAGATGTTGCGATTATTGGCGGCGGCGTATCTGGCTGCGCGATTGCCTATCAGTTACGTCAGGCTGGCGTCTCTGTGACGGTAATTGAGCGCGAGGATATTGCTTCCGAGTCGTCGGGCGCGGCGGCAGGTCTCCTTTCTCCCCTGGGAGCGCTGTTAAAGCCATGTCCGCTTACTGATTTGCTGCTGGAAAGCTGGCGGCTTCACCCGCAGATTTTCCCGATTATCGAACAACTGAGCGGTGTCCAGACCGAGTACTATCGCCTCGGCTCTCTCCGCACTATTTCGGCTGGCGATGATCCCGAAATCCTGCGTCAGAAATTACGCTATTGGGAGCAGCTTGGCTTTGCTGTCACCTGGCAGTCAGGCGATGAGGCCCGACAGCGCGAGCCATTGCTTGGATCAGTGGTTGCGGCGGCGGTCTATGCTGAGGATGAGGGGAGCATTCGTTCGCCTCAGGTCACTCGTGCCTATGCCGGAGCTGCTCGTAAGCTTGGCGCAACCTTCTTCGACCATACTGAAGTGACCGGAATCGAGCGCTCGGGCTCACGGGTAACCGCGGTCCACACCTCGCAGGGAACCACCATTTCATGCGGTCATCTGGTTGTAGCCGGTGGCGCATGGTCGGATCGTTGCGGCGAGTGGCTGGATCTGGCAATCCCGGTGCATCCACTGCGCGGGCAGATTCTCTCGTTGCATCAGCCGGACGTGCCCTTGCAGCATATTGTCTTTGGTGAAGGTGTCTACCTGATCCCCAAGCGCGATGACACGATCTATGTGGGGGCGACCGTTGAGCCGGGAAGTTACGAGAAACGTCCCTCGGCGGAAGGCGTTGCCTGGTTGCTCAATAGCGCGATTCGATTGGCTCCAGAACTGGCGAAAGCCTATATTGCAAATATCTGGGTCGGTCTACGCCCGGGGACGCCCGATGGCAACCCGATTCTTGGGACGGCTCCCGGTTGGGAGAATGTGACGCTGGCGACTGGTCATAATGGTGTCGGGTTTGAGCTGAGCGCAATCACCGGCAAGTTGATCGCCGAGCTGATTACAAGCGGTCAGACACCTGAACTGTTGCTTCCGTTTGCGCTGACACGATTCCAGCAGACGGTGTAGCATTTCTTGTAGCACACGGGCGGAGCTGGTTTTTCCTCTCTCTGCCCGCTGTGCCCGAAAAACAGACCAGGTAGAAATTATTCCTACCTGAAAGAAAGAACGCTTCTTCTGGTCTGCCTGTCTCTTCTGCTTACAAGAATCCTCCTCTTTCTTAGCTTTCCTCTGGATTTTTCTCTTCTATCTCGAAGTTGAAAAAGCGCGTGCAGTGAGAGAGACTAGCCATTTTGTATTTTCCTTTGACTATAGCCGCGAAAACGCGTACAGTATCGTTATGTTTTGCGAGTCTATTCATGTGTGAATAGATGTACTTCGGATTCTATCCCGCCTTGTATATCAATGTATAAAAATGTGCAGGTTTATCAAGTGGTAAGGAGACGATGAATATGGAACAAGCAGAGCACAGCTTCCCGGATGAGGGTAGAGATAGTCAGATGGAGGCATATTCCCATTTTAACCAGGGCAGGCTACTGTACGAGGAGGGACAGTACAAAGAGGCGCTTCAAGCCCTACAGCGCGCGATGCGGCTTGCTCCCGATGTTGCACCTATTTATGTCTATATTGGCATGTGTTTTGAGAAGGCCGGGCATTCGGAAGAGGCGCTCAAGCTCTATGAACATGCGCTGACGCTCGCGCCCGAATTCGCCGAGGGCTATTATCATCGTGGCGTTGCTTTGGACACACTTGGTCAACATGAAGCGGCGCTGGAAGCCTATGAAGAGGCGCTTCGCCTGAAGCCCACCGTCCCGGAGTTCTTCATGAAGAAGGCGTTGACGCTTGAGCATCTCGGTCGCGTTGAGGAGGCGCTGGCCGCTTTCGATCAGGCAATCAGCGTTGACCCCGATTATGAGCCTGCATACTATAACAAAGGTGTCACGCTGATGTACCTTGAACGTCACGAAGAGGCCCTTCACGCCTATCAACATGCCGATCAGCTTAAGCCGGACATGCCCGCGACCTTGCTACATAAGGGGCTGGTGCTTGGCAAGCTCGGTCGGTATGAAGAGGCGCTGGAAGACGTGTCACGTGTGATTGCATTGAATCCTGCTGAAACACTGGCCTACTTCCACAGGGGCAAATATCTGGCCGAGCTCGGGCGCTATGAGGAGGCACTGGAAGCCTATGACGAGGTCTTGCGACGGGATTCGACCTTTGTCGAAAGCTATATCTACAGGGGCATTTGTCTGGCCCGGCTTCAGCGGCATGAGGAGGCCTTAGCGCTCTTCAATCAAGCCGTTGAGCTACGCCCCGACGATGCTATGACCTATTACAACCGGGGTCGTACCCTCTATGAGGTTGATCGATATGAAGAGGCGCTGGCCGATTTCAGCCGTGCTGCCGAACTGGACCCGCAGAACGGCAACGCGTTTTACAATAAGGCCGTGCTGCTGATGCTGATGCGACGCTATGAAGAGGCGCTTCCTGAGCTGGATGAGGCGATCCGCCTGCGCCCTGAGGTGGTGGGCTATATCATGAGCCGGGGCACCGCTCTCGAAGCGCTCGGACGCTATGAGGAGGCGCTTGCTGCCTATGAGCGAGCGATTGAGCTTGAGCCCGAAGAGGCAATCGGCTATATCAGAAAAGCCTCGGTTCTCCATGAGCTGAAGCGTTATCAGGAGGCGCTGCTGTATCTTGATCGGGCGCTGCTGTTGCGGAAAGATATCAGCATGGGTTGGTATCAGAAGGGGCTTGTACTCTGGAAGTTGCAACACCTTGACGAAGCGGTCGACGCGCTCAGCAACGCGCTTGAGCTTGAGCCTGAGGCTGTTGATGCCTGGTCGCTGAAGGGACTTGTACTGACGCAGCTTCAACGGCCAGGGGAGGCGCTACTATGCTTTGAGCAAGCCCTTGAGCTTCAGCCCGACAACGCTCTGTTCTATCACTATAAAGCGAACATCTTATGTAATTTGAGTCGCTATGAGGAGGCTATAGCGTGTTTTAAGCAGGCAGTACAACTCAATCCGCATGAGGTTCGCACCTTTTTTACGCTTGGAATGGTGCTGAAGATGCTCAAGCGTTATGAGGAGGCATTGGAGGCCTTTCGACAGGCGATTCGGCTGGCTCCGGCATATGCAGGCGTCTACTTTCATCAGGGGGAAGTGCTTTCCGCATTGCAGCGCTATGAGGAGGCTCTGATAGCGTATAATAAGGCAATAGAGCTTGCTCCTGACTATGCCGGTTTCTATTATGCGAAAGGGCTGACCTTGCAGAAGCTCAATCGCGTGGCCGAGGCAACTGATACACTCTTGCAGGCAGCAGAACGTGATACGCGTTTCGCTCAACCCACTCCCTCGGCACAGGAAGCCTGATGCGGTAAGACAGGATGATTGATACAGGATGTTTATCTTTCACGTCGGTGTATCAATTGCGGCTCAATCTCGTAATGAAGGTAAAAAGAGAGTATGCCGTATAGAATCAGACGACGGAGTAAAGCCGCATATACGACCAGCCGTCTGACCTTAGAAGGCTCACGCAGAATCGGGCTCGGGAAGACGCTCCTCGGGATGCTGCGTAGTCGTTGGGAAGATCTGCTTGACGGTTTCTGGCTGGTTCCCGGGTTGGTCGCCGCTACCGGTTTTTTGCTGGCGCTGGCGCTGCTCGGGCTTGATCATCTGTTTCCTTTTGCCAGGCTGCCCATTGGATTTAGTGGCAGCGCTGCAACCGCACGCTCGTTGCTCTCAACGATTGCGGGCGCATTGATTACCGTTGCTGGTCTTGTCTTCTCTGTGACGATGGTGGCCCTGCAATTGGTGTCGAGCCAGTTTACGTCTCGTGCGCTACGAGGCATTCTGAGCAATCGCCTGAATCAGGTAGTCACTGGCGGACTGGTGGGCATTTTCACGTACTGCATGTTCATTCTGGTGGCGATTCGTGATAAAGGCGAGGGCGATAGTACCCAGTTTGTCCCGGCGTTGAGTGTCTCAATGGCGTTTCTGCTTGCGTTTGTCGGGTTGATCCTGCTGATGATGTTTATCGGCTATACCTCGCAATCGTTGCAGGTTTCGCACATTACTGCCGATATTGCCGGAAAGACACTGCGTTCCCTCGCACACCGCTATCCCGGCGTCGGGTATGAGCAATGGAATGATGATGGGAAACAGTTGCTCAACGAGTGGGAGAAGAGCGAGTCACCAACAGGCATTTATGCAGCGAGTGCGGGCTATGTTCAGACAATCTCACTGCAACTGCTGGCGAGCGTGGCTCACAAAGCTGATCTGCGGCTCTCGCTGCGCGTTTGCCCGGGCGATTTTGTGACTCCTGAGACAATTGTTGCGGATGTCTGGCCTGCCGATGCTGTCGATACTGCCATTGTGGAGGCGATTCAGAACTGTATCAGCGTCTCTCGTGAGCGGGATATGCTTCAAGATCCCTCTTTTGGTGTTCGCCAGCTCGCGGATATCGCGCTCCGTGCCCTGTCACATGCGATTAATGATCCGACCACTGCTGTACTCGCTATTGGCTATCTGGAGGCCATTTTTGAGCGTATAGCGGGCGAAGATCCCCTTGCGGATATCCTGCGTTTAAAGGGGGATGAATGTGCCATTGTGGCTCGTTATGTGACCTTTGAGGAATATCTTCAGGTGTTTGTCGAGATCGGGCGCTATGCATGGGAGAACGCGCGTGTCGTGAATGTTCTCCTCGACGCTGTTGCCCATATTGCCGAAGCTGTGGTGTCGCATAATCGACCTGAGCGGTTGCTGCTGCTGGGGAGAATCGCGGCTGCCATTGCACTTCCTGCGATCCAGCAGGCAAAGACGACGCTCGATCGGACGAGTATCCGCGAGCATTTGCACAACGTTGAGCGCATTACCGGAACAGAGTCCATTGTCCTTGAGCGGCGGGGGTGATGCTCCCACCGATTGTTGAAGGGGCTGTTGTAATGGAAAAGGGGACTATCTGGGTTGGCGCGTCGGGTTGGGTCTATCCGCACTGGGTTGGCCCATTTTACCCGGCAAAGCGTTCCGAAAGCGATTATCTGGCGTTCTACACGCGCCATTTTCCGACCGTGGAGATCAATCGCAGCTTCTATCGTTTGCCTGAGCGCAGACATTGTGAGGCCTGGGCACGACTGGCCCCGCCCGGTTTCCGGTTTGCGGTCAAAGCCAGCCGCTATCTCACACATATGAAGAAGCTGAAAGACCCACAGGAGAGCCTCCAGCGGCTGGTGACGGCGGCGGAAGGACTTGGTGAGCATCTGGGACCATTCCTCTTTCAGCTTCCGCCACATTGGCGGGCGAATCTGGATCGCCTGGCTGACCTGGTTGCGCTGCTGCGTTATCCTGCTGCCTTTGAGTTTCGGGATGCTTCCTGGTTTGCTCCCGAGACGCTCTCGCGGCTGTTGAAGGTGCTGGAACAGGCTCCGGTTCCCTGTACGGTGGTGATCGCGGTCGGCGGCTCGCTCCCCACTCCGCCGGATCTTCCCTTGTCTGGTTCCTTTGGCTACTACCGTTTTCATCAGGGGAGCGAGGGCATCGGCTTTTCTGATGAGGAGCTGATGACGTGGGCCGAGCGGCTCCGCAAGGATCGTCGGCGTGAAGCCTATGTCTACTTCAATAACGATCCGAAAGGCTATGCCGTGCGTGATGCCACTCGTTTGCGTGAGCTGCTTGGCCCGCTGGCTGTCAGGCCGTTTGTTCCGGCTAGTGTCGCTGATGGACGGCGTGCTTGATCAGATGATGGGCGCGCGCATGCAGAATATGCATCTCGGGCTTTCGCTCCTGTGGCGTTGTAGCCGTCAATTTGTAGAGCGTTGCCCGAATCTCTTGCAGGCTTTCTTCCAGCGGTGAGAGCTGTTCTGGCCGCTCACCAAGTGTGACCGCCCGCTCAACTTGCGTCAGCACCTCATCGGTATGCTGTTTGAACGCCTCCACTCCGGGAATGGCCGGGCTCTTGGGGTCGGGCAGATGTGCCGCCAGAAAGGTAATGCTATCACAGAGCCGCTGATTATAGGCGACCAGCGCGTAGAAACGCTCGACCGATCCCTGTTGCTTGCGAGGCTCATTGAGCAGGCGCTGAAACGCGGCAGCGGCGTTGATATTCCGTAGATGAGCCTGGGCACTTGCCTGATGAAGATCGGCCCGTTTCTCATGCTTGCCCGCATAGATGTCGAGAACGCAGTGCAAGAAGGAGCGATTCGCGGCCAGCGCTTCAGCGATATACTGCGGCAGGCGCTCGCGCTCCCATTGGGGCCAGAACAGGTAGCAGGCTATCATGGCGATGACGCCACCCATCAGGGTATTCATCATACGCAGCATCGCAATCCCCCAATCACCCGGGTGCCCCAGATCTGTAAGCACTACCATAAAGGGGGTCAGGAAGATGACGAAGGCGCTATAGTTCCTTCTCAGGCGGCTGTAGGCCAGTAAGCAGAAGACCACCAGCAGCGCAAAGAGCAGCAGACGATCTCGAATCGCGTAGGCTACCCATGCGCCAAGCATCCCGCCGAGTACGGTTCCAATGACGCGCTCAAAGACGCGGGTACGGGTTGAGGCAAATTCTGGCTTCAACGAGAGCATCACCGTGAGAGTAAGCCAGTAGCCGTGATCGAGCTTGAGCAGCGAATAGATCACAACGGCCACCGTGGTTGCCACGCTCACGCGAAGCGCATGTCTGAAAGTCAGCGATTGGAAGGACAGATTGTCGCGAAAGAGCGTCCACGCTTCGCGCGGGCCGGTTCGTTTCTTTAAAACTGGCGTTGTAAGCGCTTCCAGCCGCTCATCATCAAGCTGTGCAAGGGTATACATGGCCTCTTCGCCGATCGTGCAGATTTGCCTGAAGATGCGTAGCACTCGCTGGACACTGGCAAGCGCCTGAGTATCTCCTGTCAGCCCGGGCAGCTTCTCGCGGAGCTCCTGCAAGCTGGTTTCCTGGGCGTTGTGCAGTCCCTCCCACTTTGTCATATCTAGCTTGTTCTGTGTAATGCTTTTCGCAAGAAAGGTGCACATGGTGGCGGTCTGTTGCAGGAGCCGCTTCATGGTTGGCCAGAGTGCATAGTTGTGGATATGGTGCTTTGCCCCTTGAATGCCCTCCGCAAGCGCGATAGTGGCATCGAAGAGCCGGTCGGCATCGAGCGTCAGCATGAAGAGCTGTTGCAGGGTGACATTGGAGCCGTTTCGGCTGGCTCGCAATGTCATCACGGTATTATGAGCTCGCTTGTACGCTTCGAGTACAAGCGCTCGCTCGTTCTTGGCGGCATCGTTCCACCAGCGCCCACTTGTGTAGCTGGCACTGCGTCCGGCTTTCAACAGGAAGAGGGCAAGTGAGCGATAGTAGGCCGAGGTTGCCATGCGAACGGGCTTGTAGGGCCTCAGTGGCCAGAGCCAGAGCGAAACAATCATCGCCCAGACACCCCCACATAGAAGCGCGATTCCCTGTTGCAGAGCGATAGCCGGGCCATGAGGTTGCCCCAGAAAGATCAGAAAGGCGCCTGATGTCATCATGCTCACTTTGGCCCCGATATTGCCATAAATGCTGAACATGTTGAGCAAGAACATGAAGAGGAAGGCAAGCGGCACCGCAAGCCAGATTGAGCCTCCGCTGATGGTGCCAAGCACGCCTACAATTGAGATGCTGAGTGTTGCCAGTAGCATCGAGAGCGCCCGCGTGCTGTAGGCTCCACCGACATCTGCGAGCGCCACATACAGGCCTCCCAGAAAGCCGCTGCTCATCATCAGCGGGTTCTTGAGCAGCATGCCAGCAACAATAGGAACGATACAGATAATGGTAAGACGAATTCCATAGGTGAGATCTTGTTTTTGAATATCGAAAAGATAGTTTTTCAATCGCTGTAGAAGAGAGATAAGACGCTTTTTCAAGCGATAAAGCAGTATTGGGAGAATCCTTCTCTGTTTCGTCTGTTTACTGGCTGTTGTTGGTATATCCATTTGCATACTTGTTTCCCGATTGTACCCCTTACCCTTTTTCAATCAATCATTTTACAAAAGAAGAAAGAGAAAATTCCATAAGAAAGACATGCAAAAGCAGCAGATGTGCGCCTCTGCATGACATCATGTGTTCGTTGTTGCTTCTAGAACAGTGCTAGAAAGTGGATAGCGTCATTGCCGTCCCCATGCGCAAGAGGCACTCGCCTGGCACTGGCAGACCTCTTGTGGACAGAATGAACCGGAGAAAAAGCGAAAAGATACCAGATGGTTCTATCGATTAAGAGCGGTTTCGCTGAAGGAGTCCATGAGTGCAACAGGAAGATGTCGTCGCGCTCGCCTGTCCCCCTCCACGTTTTCAGCCTGCTATTTTCGAGCCGCCCTTGTGCCTCGCAAATCCATGCGTTCTCTGCCTTGTGGGTGAACTTTCCCTTCTCATTGTAATACAAATATCGACATAAATGCAAGTCTCTTTCGTTTGAACGTATATCAAATCGTGTCATTGTTCAGCCCGGGAGCGCCTGGCAAGCGGCTATAGTCAAAACGTCCTGTTTGTTGTATGCTGTGAGTGCCAGATAGATATCTATTTTTGAGTATAGGATGGACTATGCAGGAGCTTTTACAGGAGTTGCAGCGGACGCTGCTGACGTCTATTCCGTTTACGCAGCATCTTCATCTAACAGTGCAACGATATGATACACAGGGAGTGGCGCTGGCGGCTCCGCTGGAAGGCAATAGCAACCATGCAGGAACAGCCTTTGCGGGCAGCCTGAACGCTTTGGTGACGCTTTCGGGGTGGGGGATGCTCTGGTTGTTGCTCAAAGAGCTCGCGCTTGATGGCGAGATTGTGATTCAGGATAGCCATTGTGACTATAGAGTTCCGGTGACGCGTGATTTTACCGCCTTCTGCTACAAGCCCGATCCCGCTGCTGTTGCCCGCTTTGGCAAGGTACTGCGAGCCAGAGGGAAGGCGCGTTTAGAGATTCAGAGCGTGATCTATGAAGATGATCGTGTGGCGGTTGCTTTTTCGGGTCGCTATGTTGTGCAGCAGCGGGTTCCACGACGCTAGCCAGCCGCCCGTTTTTCTTATTCCCGCGATTTTTCATCCCCTTCCTCCGTTCTAACGTGATGAGGTACATGAATGGATATGTGTCTGCTTGTCTCTTTCCCCGGGTAGATGGGAGGGAGGACTGTATTTTTTTCTATCTCAGTGAGAATTTGTGAGGAATACCCGCAATTATCCTGAAAAAAAGTTGTTCTATATTGGAGAGGTGTATGCACAAACCTGTTCGACGTTTCTCCGTGCGTATGCTGCCTGTGCTTTGCTGCCTGCTTGTGTTGCTGGCAGGTTGCTCAGGTGTGGGTGATGCCAGCGGCAATAATCAGGCGCCGACGCCGAGCCCGGAGACAACGAAAGCACCGCAGATCACGCCGACGCCCACTGTTGACCCGAATGTGGCCCGCGTGCGAGAGATCATCAAGGGGATGAGTATTGATGAAAAAATCGGGCAATTGATCATTGTAGAGTATATCGGTGCTGGCTATACGCCGGAACTGCAATATATGGTTACAAAGCAGCATGTGGGTGGCTACCTGTATCAAGAGGTGAATCATAACTTTGACGCGCCCAATAATACGATCCAGGCCGTTTCCCAGATGGCAGAGCAGGTGAACAAAGATGCCAAAATTCCGCTGCTCAGCACGATTGACGAAGAAGGTGGCCTGGTAAACAAGCTATCGACCTTCTATGGGGCGAAGCCAAGCGCTCGCGATATGGCTCAATCCGGTGATCCTGAGACCGCTTTCCAGGAGGGCTCAAAGATGGCGAAGGAGATGCTGCAACTGGGTATCTATGGCAACCTTGCCCCGGTGGTTGATGTCGAGTCTGGTTCCCCTCCGTTGCTGGCCTCGCGCACCTTTAGCAGCGATCCAGCTGCGGTTGCAACCTATGCGGGCCGCTTTGTGGATGGCTTGCAGCAGAATGGCGTCATTGCCACGCTGAAGCATTTTCCCGGTCTTGGCTCGCTGACCACCTCCGATGATCCACATGAGACCCTGCCGACGGTGAATCGCTCGCTGGATGATCTTCAGAAGATTGATCTTGCACCGTACAAGGAGCTGATCGCCAAACATAAGCCCGCCATGATTATGACCACCAACGTGGTGACGACCGCACTTGATCCCGAGCTGCCCGCCGAGCTGTCGCCGAAAGTGGTTGACGGCGTGCTGCGTAAGCAACTTGGCTATGATGGCGTGGTGATCACGGATGGACTGTATATGAAGGGGATCTCGAATCGCTGGAATATTGGCGAGGCGTCTGTGCTGGCAATTATTGCCGGAAACGATCTGGTCGAGGGACCCTTTACCTCTGATCAGGTTGCCTCTGTGATTTCCGCCTTCAAAGAGGCGTTGCAAACTGGCCGCCTGACCGAGCAGCGCCTTGACCAATCATTGGAGCGCATTCTGCTGATGAAGCTGCGCTTCAACATGTTGCACTAGCTCTGCTGCCTTCCGGGGGAGGCATTTGCCTCCCTCTACCGGATGTATTTTCGGGGAAAATAGAGCCGGTAGAGAGACACACACCATCGTGTTTGCTTGAGATAGCCGGAAAGGCGTTCGCATCACCGCGCTGTGATAACCGAGATGAGAGGCTACAGCGCTGCCTTGACTGTTTCCTCTGCGGGAAGTCGAAGTTTTTGCAGCTTTGCGGTATTGTTCCTGCATTCTGGCAGCTTTCCCCGACAGAATACCCGAATCCCTGGCTCGATCCTGGAATGTTTGGGAATGTAAATCTCACTCCTCTGCATATCAATCATCAGGATGGCTGGCTCTTCCAGTATATCGGGCTGGACCTGCTCTAGCATCTCTATCATCTCCTCCGCCACCCATCCTTCTGCCCCGTGAGCCTGCGGGCCTAGAATGTTCTCATTTATATGTAATACATGTTGGGGATAGCGTGCCGCCACTGCCAGCAGGCAGCATTGTAGACTATCATGTAATTTCATCGGTCGCATAGCGCCATTACTCCCTTTCCATTCTAGAGTGCATTTGATGCAACAACGGTACTACAAAGAGCAACGTTTACTACATCTGTATCACCTTCCTTTACACTGCGTCGAATGTGCTCCTTGTGACGCTTTATCCTCTCAGAGGCGGAGTACAGGTTTTCTCTCTGCACGATGACAGGGTAGAAGAGGTACTGGCATCAACTCTGGTTACTATCATCTGTAGCTGCCTGACGGGCAACCAAAGCGGAGTAAAATATCCATGTATCCTTATAAAGTGTGTACTCGATGTGACGAAAAGTCAAGTCTTTGCTGGATTATAGAGTATGTAAGTATGCAATGCTTTGAATATGATTGATGAGCTATAATAGATATTTACTGGATCGTGTCCTTATGAGTTGCCGTCTTTCCAGACTTTCTTATAGGGACCTGAAGGGGTAGTGTAGAGCGCTCGTTTCTTCCTGTGAATGAACTCGATAATCAGACTATCGAGGATACAGCAGAAGAAGAGAAGATCAACTACGAGTGCAGTTGAAAGAAGCTGTGGGAGTTCCAGCGGAGGATCAGCCGCATTGGAGCTCAACCAGTCAAGTAGCATGGCAAGCATATTGCCTGCGATCAGCCCGATGAGGATGCCTGCCATTGTTACCCGTCGCTTGCGCGTCTCCTCCAGCGGTTCCGGTTTCTCCTGGGCAATGCGCTGATAGCGGCGTACCAGGGGAAGCAGCACAAATAGAGCCGCACCGATACAAAAGAGACCGCTGAGGAACAGGGAAACGGCTGGCGGAATCGTGTTCATGTGATGCTCCTTTCACGTCGCCTGATGTGGGCGCGTGCCGGCTTTCCTTTCTGTCGATTTTTTTCTGTTTTATTATAGGGAGCAGAGGGAATATATAGAGTTAAGTGTATATATCTATCGGTGTATCTCCTTCTTGAACGGTGGAAATGAAGAGGACGCATCACTATTTCCGTTAAGGGAAGAATTGCTGAGAACTGCTGATATCTACCCTAAACTCATGCAAACACGCTTAAAAATAGCAGATATGATATACTGAATACGTTAAGACGTGAATCTGTTTTCGATCTGTGGGAGAAGAGATGATGACCGAGGTAACGCCTTTGCTGCTTACCCTTCAGAGCGTGCTGGATCAAGAGGGAAGCCGTACCGAGAAGGCGCAGCGTGTCGCAGAGCTGATTCGCGTGTCCGGGCACTATCGCTGGGTCGGGCTCTACGACTACCTTGAGGCCGAAGATATGCTGAACCTGATTGCCTTTAGCGGCCCGGCAGCTCCTGCTTTTACCAGCTTCTCGGCTGAGACGGGGCTTGGTGGCTCTGCGATTCATTCCGGGTCTACGGTGATGGTCGGCGATGTGCGGCTTGATCCACGCTATATCACCACTTTTGGCAACACGCTTTCTGAGATCGTTGTACCGATAAAACATCCGATCACCGATCATCCACTTGGCTTGGTCGACGTTGAGAGCGAGTGCCTTGATGCGTTCAAACCGCACGATCGCATTTTGCTGGAACAATGTGCGCATGATCTCACCAAACTCTGGACGTAGCTGTCAGTCACTTCCACGTGAAGGAGGAGGCTTGTGTCTGGATTCCCCCGCACCTCAGCCCCCTTCACCGGGGGACTGCTTTGGCTTCCCTGTCCGACACATCAGGGGCAATTGACACGTGCCCCGGTCCTGCCGGATGAGAAGCGTTCTCCGTTTGACGCGTATGGCATTTCAATGCGCAACCAGCTCTTGTTGCATGTCGTCGATGGTATCATCTAAGGAAGAGTGTGTCAGGTATTCTGAAGAGCTTGTTGTTTTTGAGAGGAAGCCTCTGCTTTTCTCTCTTTGACACTCCTATGACGCTGTTGCAGCGGGTCTATTCCTCCCCGGCTTTCAAGCTGTGGGCATAGCTGTGAAGGGATATTGCATGGAACCATTTGCTGTGGGCTCGACTGTTCGTCGTGCTGCTGGCAGTGCAGAGCAGGCGAGCTGTCTTACTATTGCGCTATCGCTCCCTGACTTTTTTACCCGTGAGGCCGTTGAAGGCGCGATGCGTCTTGACCTTGCCCGGCATGAGACCTTTGTGGCCGAGCGAGAGGGACAGATTGTCGGTTTCCTGGTCGCTCGGCGCAAGTCTCAGGCGCTGGCCGAAATTCTCTGGCTTGCGGTCTCCGAGGCATTTCAGCGGCAGGGAATCGGCTCAATGCTTATGATGACGTTTCTGGCCTCCTGTCGGCGTCAGGGCGTTCGCCTGATCGAGGTCAAGACGCTGGCTCCGCTGGCGAATGGTGATAACTATCAGCCGACTCGCGCCTTTTATGAAGCTCATCACTTTGAATGCCTTGAAATTATTGATCCATTCCCCGGCTGGATGCCCGGTAATCCCTGCGCGATCTATGTGCGTACGGTTGATATGCCTCAGCAAGAAGCCAGGCATTGAGCAAGCTCTTAATGCGGATTCAGTGCCAGATGGTGTTGAGGTGAAATAGATTTTTTTTGAAGATTCGAATAATAGAAGAGGAGGCATATTTAAGTAATAGATTTGGCTTTTCGCGTTTTATTCTTATAATTGATGTGGTGGTATCTTTATTCTCTACCCTGATAGGAGGTTTCGGGTGCAGTCATTGTGCGGGCTGTACCACTTGAGGCGGGGCATAGGGAATACGCCGGGGCGCGACACCCTGGTGCATGATTTCCACTTCCTTTCTCCTTACTTAAAAAGGAGGGAGAGCGAGACAAAGACGGCTCGTTCTCCCTTTTGTTGTCTTATGCGGTTGGTGGTGCGTTGTTATCGGGGACATGGTTGTAGGGATTGCTGTTGTATGGCTGCTGCACAGGTGGCGTCATGTGAGCTGGTGTGCGCGGCTTGCCGATTGCTCCCCCAATAGCGCCGACGCCTGCTCCCAGGCCCACAGAAAAAAGCGCCCCGACACTATAGCCGATGATCAGGCCTGTAACGAATGCGTTTTCGAGTGCCTCCTTGCTGGCTGCGTTCCCTTGCGATTGCTGCACAATTTGCGCTGTCTGGCTTGCGAGGGTATGCACCATATCGGGATTGAGCGTTACAAAAAGAATAGAGCCAAGCAGACCGATCAGGCCGCTTACCATTCCTGCTACCAGACCTGCAAGCGTTCCGGTGCTGATCTTACCTGTCTTCCGGGTCGCCAGAAAGCCAGCGAAAAAGAGAACAATGACGGAGATAAGCACGTTGAGCAGCTTCGATACGGGAAGCACCGCGTCAATGAGAAAGACAAAAATGAGCTGGATCGCTCCCAGGATGACACCAAAGAGAGCACCTGTTTGCCAGATGACCCGGCTACGGGGTTGAGTCACAGGGGAATTCACAGTTATTACCTCTTCCTTTTGATGATGGAAGAGTATAAAACAAACAGAAGCAAAAGTAAATATGCTACCTTATTTTTAAGGAAAACCCTTGAAAAGACTACATAAAAAGAGAGGATAAAAACAGGAGGGAATATACACCTCTTCCTGTGCGCATGGTTACCATTGCTTCCAGTGCTCGGGAGTGATTCCTTCCGCATGAGAAGCAGTTTCAGTTGCCTGCTATGAAGGGGCAGAACAAAACCCCGCGCTCGCGAGGAGGCGGGGCGTTCTCTGCTGTATTGTCTTTCATCCTGCTCAAGCGCAGAGAATCTCTCGCTTGCTCTCTTTATGCGACAGGCGTCGGAGGAGCGTCGTTATGGGGTGTGCTTTGTTTGCCGACAACACCACCAATCGCGCCGACTCCGGCTCCCAGGGCAACCAGGAACAGCAGGCCGATAATAAAGGCGATGATCAAACCACCCATGATTGCTGCTTGAATATCGCCTTGAGAGAGGTTGCCGGTGTTTCCGGACTGTTGTACGATGTTTGTTGCTTTCTGAATCAGTTCCGGGTTAACCAGCACCACGATGATAGAGACAATCAGCCCGATAATGCCGCTGATGGCTCCGGCAACCAGACCTGCTAGCGCTCCGGTGCCGACCGTAAAGGTCTTCTGCGCTGCCAGATAGCCGGCAAAAAACAGGACGATAGCGGAGACAATGATATTGATAATCCCCGCGAACGGGATCACTCCATTGAGGAAAAAGAGAAAAACGAGCTGGATCACTCCCAGAATGATGCCGAAGAGAGCACCTATCTGCCAGATCACACGGCTACGTGATTGAGTCGTCGGATAATTCACTTTATACCTCTTTCTTCATACAACAATAGAGTGTAAAACAAGTAAAAATTTTTTTGTATCGTATATATACATACGTCATTGCTCAGGAAACAGTTTCAGTCAAAGCGGTGCATTGCGGGGAGATCAAACATGGTAATTGAATGAAGGAGAACCGGGGTAATAAGCTAGAGTTTTGGCGCTCTGGTTGCTCGATTGTGTCCCATTGAGCCGCCGATAGTCCCGGCGCACAGCCCGAGCAGCAGGCTGATGAGAAAGCCGAGGCCCGCAATCAGCAGCATTGCCGTGAGCAATGGGTCCAGGGGCGTATAGCTTGCTGCCAATGTGCTTTGTAGTTGCTTCTTGAGCATGCTGAGCTGGCTATAGTTGAACCACATCGAGATGAGCGAGACCATGAACGCGATTACTCCCGCGACAAAGCCTGCCCATAGACCCACCCCTGTGCCGGTGCGCGTTCTGCCGGTCTGCCGTGAGGCCAGATAGCCCGCGATCAGGAACAGGAGAAAAGGGCAGACCAGGTTGATGGCAAGCGCGTAGGTGCTAATTTGCGGCAGAACCAGCGAGACGAGGATATTGAGCAGAGCAGCAAAGAGCCCGAAAATTAGCCCGAGACGCCATGTAAGCCCACGGGGACCGATATTGATAGGGTTGTTGCTTCGTGATGTTGTGCTCATGGAACTGCGCCCCTTCGCGTGCAATGTGCTGCATAGAGACAGATGCTCTCTTCGATCTAGTTTGAGTATAGCACATGCTGAAAGCGCAGAGGTTCTATCAAGGTAACAAGAGATGCTCTTGCTACCTTGACCGTTTAGAACCAATCACTTGCCGGGATAAAGGTATGATCTGGCGGGAAGAGTATCGAGAGTGCCTGCTGTGCTTCAAACGGCAAGCGCTGGCCTGTCTCGCTCAGCACGTGTTGCAGGGAGCGATAGCCGAACGCCAGTTGCAGGAACAGTTGTGGTGTGAACTGGAGTGCGGGTGCCTGTGCAGCGGTGTCGCTCAACTCGACGCTTCTGCCTGCACAGTGCAGCGTGCAGCTTTCCTGCTCGATGATGAGCGTGATGCTGCCGTTCCAGTGAGCAAGCGAGCGTTCCCAACGCGCCTGAAGCTCTGGAAGGATAGCGTGCAGGAAACCGGCCAGGCTGTTCAGACGGCCCATCCAGCCTGCAAAGCGCTGATGATTGATCTGGGTTTGTACTGACCATTCGTTGGCAGCGAGCTCCTTATGCGGCCCTGTTGCTCTGAGAAGCTGGATCAACCAGTCTGCCATCAGCGAGCGTTGAGGAAGCAGACAGGTGAGCGGCTCGGTGACCTGTGCGCTGCGGCGGTCCTGTTCCTGCAACAGCGCAAGCAGCGCCTCGGGCGTCTCGGCGGCGATTTCCGTGATCCGTTCCGGCTGTTTCTCAGGAGACGTAGCATAGCCCGCGACCTGTCCATCTGGCCTGATTGCAAGCAGGTACTTTTGTGGTGAGAACCGATGCTGGAAGATCTCAAGCGAGAAATCGAAGCTGCCTGTATAGCCCGCGTAGTGCTGCTGATAGAGCGTATACACGGTTGCCGCATCTTCCGCGGTGGCCTGCCGGGTTGTATAGCCGGAGAGCGAATCTGCCCATTGGCGCAGTGAGCTGCGTTCTACCCGTAGCATGGTAGTATCGTAAATATCGATGTAGCCAAAGCGATAATAAAAATTAGGGATACCATCCAGCAGCAACAGTGGAAGGCGGTTCGCGTTGGCAAACTCGATAGCATCCTGCATCAGCGCCCGGGCAACTCCACGCTTGCGATACTCGGGAGAGGTGACGACTGCTCCCAGGCAGCCAGTCGGGATACGCGCTGCGCCCATACGCAACGTGCGTTTGAGGAAAAGATAGCCCCCTGCCTGCTGTCCATCGGCGAATGCGCCGCGCATCATCTCAGGGTAGAAGTCTGGTGCAGCTGTCAGGTAGGTTAACCAGCGCCGCGCGCTTTCCTCCGAGGGTTCGGAAGAGAACGCCCTATCGGCCATATAGACCTGCGTGCGCATTTCTTCAAGGGTGGTAAGGGGACGTACGAGAATCGAATCACTCATATATTGCTTTATTCCTGTATTGCTTTGTTGTTTTCAGGCATGCCTCGGGCTTCAAGCGCCTCTCGAAGCTGTACCGCGATCTGGTCCAGTTCTTCGCGTGGAGGCTCTTTCTCCTCGACAAGCAGGGCAAAGCCATCACCACTAAAGCGCGGAATAATGTGTATATGCGCGTGAAAAACGGATTGAAATGCAACTTCACCTTCGGCCAGAAAGAGATTGAGCCCTTCACAGCGGAGCCCGGAGCGCCTGAGCGCTTTTGCCACCCGCATCGTGACGACAAACAGGCGTGCGCCGGTTTCTTCGTCCATATCCGTCAGCTTCTCGAAATGCTGTGTGGGAACAATCAGGACATGACCGGGATTGATCGGACCAATCGTCATAAAGGCGCAGACCTGGTCGTCTTGATAGACCATACTCGCCGGTGCTTTTCCTGCAATAATATCGCAGAATATACAGTCACTCATGCGCTGCTCCTGTAGAGATGGAATGCGGGAGAGCAAAACGCTCTCAATTTTGCTCTATCATATCATCTTTTGCCGTCTGGTTGCCAGCGCATGGGCCTTCGGTGCGTTCTCGTATCAGTCTGCTGGCATCATCCCAGACGTCGTTGGAGGGGAGCGAACCCAGTTGAGGCGCTTTTTCCATGCGGATATGCTGCAAAAATCCTTTCTGCCGCTGCACCTTGATATCCCAGTAGATAAAGCGACAGAGCAGATGTTTTTCTTCATCGGACAGGGTGTGGAAATAGCGCATACTGAAGCCTGACTCGGTTGCCGGATGATGGACTGTAGGCATTAATCCAAGCGCATGGTAGGCTCCGTCCTGTAAAACATAGGCGCTCAACGGCTTCCCTGTCTTATTGGAGATCGTGACAAAAATCGTGCGATTTCCCTGTTTCTGAATCACAATTGGCGCGAGCTTCATATCCTCACGCGGCTCAAAGCGGGCTCTGTATTCTTCAGCTTGCTGAAACTGTTCAAGCTCATTTGCCGCAAGCAGCAACTCATGAATGAAGTGTTCAAGATAGGTCATTCCGGTATGGTTACGCTCGTACATTCCTAAGGCCTCTTCAGGAAGAGGGGGCATTTTTTTGTCACTCATTCGGCATTCCTTCTTTTTTACTGATAACGAGCGAAAGATCTATCAATAGCGTACGCTATTCTGTGCTTCCTTGCAAGTGTAAGTAGAACGAAACACAGAATAGAGAAAGCGTAATTGCTACAATTTGAATGATTGCTTTGCTTTCTGTGTGGTATGCTGGCAGATCGCTTTCTCTGCAGTATCAGTATCTGGCTGTTCGCTTTCATGGAGAAGGAAGGGTTTGGCGGTGGGTGAGGGCGCAAGCAAAGAGACTTTTACATGTACTTTCGGGCTATATTCTGTCTCATGCACGGGAGGTCTTTTTCCATAAAGCATGCCCTATCTTCCAATCGCCCGGCTGTGCTACAATACTGCCTGATTGGATTCTTGCTTATGACTACTACTAGAAGGAACCGGGTATTATTGACACCTGGAATCAGAAAGGGATACAGAGTATTTGAGGCAGCAACACGTAGAAAGCAATAGAGAACAAATCGCGCAAGAAAATCACCTGGGGATCTATATGCGGGATGCTCAGGGGAGCGCCCGCCCGACCGGTTTTCAAATCACTATTTTTCTGATTTTTGCCCTGGTTTTTGCCTTTGGTGCGCTCATCTTTCTCATGACGACCGTTTCTGTGCTGCGTATTCAGAACTGGTATCTTGCCGCGGTTGGCCTGGTGGGCACGCTTGTCTGTGGCTATTTTGCCTATACATCGTTTCGTTCTATCTTACGCCGAAAATATAGCCTCTACCTCTATCAGCGCGGCTTTATTTTTCAGGAAAGAAGCTTGCTGACGGTATTTCGGTGGGACGATATCAGCGCCATTCTTCATACAGAGAAGCTCGATAACCTGGGCCATACCAATCATGTTTTCGCTTTCCAGCGCAAAGATGGCAAGCAGTTGATGATTGATAACACGTTTGCAGACGTGCTTGAGATCGGTGAGCAGGTACAGCGTGCAGTCAACAAGGCGTTGATCCCTGAGGCGCTGGCACAGTTCAAGGCAGGCAAGGAGCTCCCCTTTAATGGGCTGAGCGTTTCACAAGCTGGCCTGAAGAAGGGCGAAGAGGTGCTTCCCTGGGATGAGGCGGACGTAGAGATTTTCTCTGAGGTCACGATCTCAAAGAAGGGCGAGAAACGATCATGGTATCAGATGCCGCTTCAGAAGTTTGCAAATGTGCCAGTCTTGATTGCGTTGATTCGCTATGTACGCAAAGGTCAGGAGGATTGGGGCACGCATCTGACGGATGAGGTCTATAGCGATTTTGATGTGATATAGCGCTCGCTTGCCTGAGCAGGGAAAACGTGTCCCTGCTCGGCTTGAGCGGCCATTAGAGCTCGATCTTTGTTCCGAGGACCGTAAGGAATTGTGCCAGCCAGGCGGGATGTGCGGGCCAGGCCGGAGCGGTGACAAGGTTGCCATCGGTGCAGGCTTGATTGGCCTCCAGCGCCTTATAGGTGCCTCCCGCGCGGGTGACATCCGGGCTGACCGCCGGGTAGCAGGAGCAAGTTCTTCCTTCCAGTACGCCTGCTGCCGCGAGCACCTGTGCTCCATGACAGATAGCGGCAATGGGCTTGTTCGCTCGGGCGAAATGGCGCACGATATCCAGCACCTTTTCATCCAGCCGGATATACTCGGGAGCGCGGCCACCCGGGATCACCAGCGCGTCATAGTCTTCTGCCCGCACCTCCGCGAAGGTGGCATTGAGCTGAAAATTGTGACCGGGTTTCTCGCTATATGTTTGATCGCCCTCGAAGTCGTGAACGGCTGTGCGTACCGTCTGGCCGGCTTCTTTGCCGGGACAGATGGCATGAACGGTATGGCCGACGGTCAGCAGTGTCTGGAACGGGACCATGACCTCATAGTCTTCGACATAGTCGCCGACAAGCATTAAGATCTTCTTTGCGCTCATGAAATACACTCCTTGTTGATCGTTCACTCAGGTGGAAACAGGCACGAGCTACAAAAAACAGTAGTTCCCCATATCACTCCCCACTTAAAGTATAGCATATCTGACAGACATCTTTCAGTGCCATAGAGGATGCAGCAGAGAGGTGCTGAAATGGGTATCCCTTCGCAGATACTTTGTAGTGTCGTGTATGTTCAGCATGAGCACGAACGAACAAACAATCTGTGACAGGAAGATGTATCATTGAAGTCTGTTACGCGAAAAGATCGAGTCGGAAGCGAGAAAAAGGGTGCTTTGCGGCTTGACATTCCAGAAAATTGCATTTCCATTTATATAACATTATGCAATTCATCTGTCGCATGTCTGCTCCCTGTTACATGAGAAGCCCTAACTTTAAATAAGACTATGTAAATAACGGTAGTTACGTATTAAAATTATATAAAAAAATGCAAAAGAATAGGAATATTTGCATTAGCCCATTGCCTCTTGTTCACAAAGTGATTAAAATGTTAAATAGCTGTTGTGCAATGACCGCTTTTCAGTTTATCGTAATGTTTGTTCCTTTTGTTTGACTGTCTGTTTCTGTTGTAAGTGGAGGAAAGGAGGGGGTACAGGTGTAAGAAACAGATTTTCCTTTTTTGAGTGTAAAACTACATGTTACACACGAGAAGGGTAAGCTTCGTAGGGATGTTGTGTATTGTATATTCTACATGTCCGATCAGGACCCTTACAGCCCTTGACCGGTGAGATAGTCCATTTTCTCAAAGGATGGAATGCACATGGAACAGATTGCGATTATCGGTATGGCTTGTCGCTTCCCTGGTTCCCCTGATGTACGCTCTTTCTGGCGCTTGCTTCGTCGTGGAGGCTCCGCCATTTCAGAGGTTCCTGCCGATCGGTATAATGTTGATGCGGTGTACGATCCCAGGCCGGCCACACCGGGGAAGATGGTCACAAAGTGGGGTGGTTTCCTCGATCAGGTGGATCAATTTGACGCCGCCTTTTTTGGCATTGCTCCTCGTGAGGCGTCACGCATGGACCCGCAGCACCGTCTGATGATGGAACTGGCCTGGGAAGCTGTGGAAGATGCCGGGCTCTCTCTGGAGGCTCTGGCAAAGGAGCGAGCGGGGGTCTTTGTTGGATCGGCGACAGGAGATTACTGGGATCTTCAGGTGAGCAGACCTGGCGATCTGGATGTGTACGGTGCCACCGGGAGCGCCCGTAGTGGAGTGGCCGGGCGTATCTCTTACGCGCTTGGCTTACGAGGGATCAGCGTTGCTCTTGATACTGCATGTTCATCTTCATTGGTTGCGCTCCATCTGGCCTGCCAGTGTATGCAGGCAGGTTCCTGTAGTCTCGCGCTGGTTGGCGGTGTCTCACTCCTGATTAATCCTGATTATACTATCAGCTTTTCTCAGGGCAATATGATGGCCCCTGATGGCAAATGCAAGACGTTTGATGCCCGCGCAAATGGCTATGTCCGCAGCGAGGGCGCGGGCGTGCTGGTTTTGAAGCCACTGTCCCGGGCGCTGGCTGATGGGGATCCTATTCATGCGATAATCCGAGGGACAGCAGCGAATAATGACGGAAACACCGGTCTCTTTTTGACCCCGAGCATTGAAGGGCAGATGGATGTGTTACAGCAGGCATACGCTGCCGCTGGCGTACGTCCTGCCGATGTCCACTATGTGGAGGCGCATGGCACGGGGACAAGCGTTGGCGATCCTGTTGAAGTGACGGCAATCGGGCGCGTGCTGGGAGAAGGACGCCCGGCAGATCGACCGCTCTATATTGGCGCCGTCAAGACAAATATCGGCCATATTGAAAGCGCTGCCGGTATGGCTGGCGTTATCAAGACCGCTTTGTGTTTGAAATATGGCGAGATCCCCGCGAATCTGAATTTTGAGCAGCCTAACCCCGCGATCCCCTGGGATACGCTCCCGGTTCGTTTGCCGCTTGAACTGACACCCTGGCCCGAACATGAAGGACCGCGTCTGGCCGGTGTTAGTGGCTTTGGCATTGCCGGAACCAATGCACATATTGTGCTTGAAGAACCCCCGAAAAGAGTCTATCCGCACTATGACAAGGAGCAGCCATACCTGCTGACCATTTCCGCTCAATCGGAGCCCGCATTGCATGAGATGGCTCGCCGCTACTACACGTTCCTGCAAGAGGATGAAGGGCGTTCTCTGGCCTTCCACGACATCTGTTATACGGCCAGTGCCCGGCGCACACATCAGGAGCATCGCCTTGCTGTGATCGCACAGTCACATCAGGAGGCACAGGGCAAGCTCGAGGCCTTCTTACAGGGTGAAACGGTGCTTGATTGCCATGCCGGACGCGTGATCGCTGGACGTGCGCAGAAGATGGTCTGGGTCTTCCCCGGGCAGGGCTCACAGTGGGTTGGCATGGGTCAGGAGCTGTTTGAGCATGAACCTGTGTTTCGCGAAGTGATTGAGCGCTGCGACCACGTGATGAGCCGGTTTGTTGATTGGTCGCTGATCGAACAATTTCAAAGCGGTGAGGGCATCGCTGCTGAGCGTATCGACATTATTCAGCCTATGCTCTTCGCTCTTCAGATCGGGCTTGCGGCTCTCTGGCGTGCGCGTGGTCTGGAGCCCGCGGCAGTAGTTGGCCACTCTATGGGCGAGGTTGCCGCTGCCTATGTTGCAGGCATTTTGAGTCTGGAAGATGCCGCGCATATCATTTGTGGGCGGAGCAAGTTGTTATTGCGTACCAGCGGGAGAGGGGCGATGGCCTCTGTTGAGCTTTCAATGGAAGACGCTCGTGCCCTGATAAGCGATTATGCTGATCGGGTCTCCATTGCCGTGAGCAACAGCCCGAACTCAACCGTGCTCTCTGGCGATCCTGCCGCATTGCGTGAGATTATTGCGCTGGTGGAACGGCAGAATATCTTTGCTCGCTTTGTGAAGGTTAATGTCGCCTCGCATAGCCCGCAGATGGACCCCTTGCGCGACGACCTGCTGAGGCTGCTTCAGGATATTCAACCCCGTACGGGAACTGTGCCGCTCTATTCGACGGTGAAAGGCGAGCCGCTCTCGGGCGAGGAGTGCAATGCACTCTACTGGGTGCAGAACCTGCGCGAACCGGTGCTTTATTCGACGATGATTCAGCGCCTTGCACGGGAGGGCTTCGATACCTTTCTTGAGCTGAGCCCGCATCCTGTGCTGGTCGCTCCCACGCGGCTCTGTCTTCAGTTTGCCGGAAAGAGCGGGTTGGTGCTCGGCACGTTGCGCCGCGAAGAGCCTGAACGCGCTGCGCTGTTGAACACGCTGGGCTCACTCTACACATATGGCTATCGGCCTGATTGGCTGGCCCTGTACCCGCAGCGTGGGCGCACGGTTGCTCTGCCGCTCTATGCGTGGCAGCGTGAGCGCTTCTGGAATGAGAACCTCGGCGATCCAACCGAGCGCTATTTCCTGCAGCCTGGTGGTGGTCGACGCGCTTCACAGGATGGTGGACATCCTTTGATCGGCAAACCGGTCCAACTGGCACTTCAGCCTGATACCTATGTCTGGGCCTTCACGCTGGATACCGCGAGTGTGCCCTACCTTGCGGAGCATCTGGCCTATGGCACGCCTCTATTGCCTGCTTCTGCTTATATCGAAATGGCGCTGGCGGCCAGTGAACAGATTTTTGGCGCTGCTGGCTCGCATCTGGTGGGTCTCGATCTTGTGAACGCTGTTTTCTTCTCAGATGAGAAGCCGCAAACGCTTCAGATCACGCTTCAGCCAACTCAGGAAGAGCGCCACTTCTTGCTGCAATTCTTGCGGCAGGATGAGGAGTCGAAGCAGTGGGTCACGCTCGGCACTGTACAGGTGGTGCAGGAGGCTATTGAGTCGCCTGGAGGCAGGTGTTGGCCATCTCCGATGGAAGCGTCGACAACCTGGGAAGAGACTATTACGGCTGATGATCACTATCGGGGAGCCCGTCGCCGGAATATTACACATGGCACCAGTTTTCAGGGGGTCGCGCAGATCTGGCGGCAGGAGCGCGAGACGATGGTGCAACTGGTCGCTCCTGAGTCGGTGCGCCATGAACTGAGTGCCTATGGGCTGCATCCTGCCTTGCTCGATGCCTGTTTGCAGGCTGTGATTCCGTTTGTGCCCGAAGAACCGGAAGATGAACCCTATCTCCCGGTCTGCTTTGAAGATATTCGTTTCTATCGCCATCCCGATGTGCATGAACCGCTCTGGGTGCACGCCGTTATCAGGGACGCGACCGAGAAGGGACGCTATTCACTTCTCTGCGATCTGCATATGCTTAACGAGCAGGGTGAGCTCCTGTTTGAGGTTGTGGGCTATGGCCTGCAACGTATGGAGCATACCGCGCCCGAGGTGATCGCGGAGCGCCGTCGACGCTTGCAATATGCGCTGAATTGGGAGGCCTTGCCGCCGCTGTCATGGGACGGTGAGGTTCGGCGGCAGCGCTGGCTGATCTTTGCCGATGCAAACGGCACCGGACAAACGGTTGAACGCTGGTTGCAGGCCGCAGGAGCCTCTGCTGTGTTAGTGATGCCGGGGCAGCAATATCGAAAGATTCAAACAAACATCTATGAAGCCAACCCTGAGGAGCCGGAAACGCTTCGTGCCGTGCTTAAGGACGCCTTCGCACAGCAGAGCTGTCAGGGAATCCTGTACCTGTGGGGGCTGAATGGCGCTCAGGTGGAGATGCCCACATTAAGCGGCATGCAGCAGGAAATAACCATGAGCTGTATGGGGTTGATTTCGCTTGTGCAGGCGTTGCAGGGCTTCCAGAGCGCGGAGTCACCACGGCTCTGGGTTGTCACGGCAGGAACTCAGGTTGTTGAGCGGGAAGATCGGGCCTGCGCTCTTTCTCAGGCGCCGCTCTGGGGTCTGGTGCGCGTGCTTGTCTATGAGCATCCTGACGTTCATTGTTCGTTGATAGATCTGGATGCATTGTTGACTGCTGATAACGTCGCTGCTCTGTTCCGTGAGCTGAGTGCGGATGGCGAAGAAGACGAGCTGGCCTTGCGGGGCGTGAACCGCTATGCGCCGCGCCTGGTCCGCTATCAGCCCGAGAATCTTCAGGAAGAGATGCGGTTCCGTGCGGATGGCTCCTACCTGATTACCGGCGGTCTTGGTGGCGTTGGCCTGCGCCTGGCTCGCTGGATGATTGAGCGGGGGGCGCGACATCTGGTGCTGGTCAGCAGGCGTGGCGTCTCTCCTGAAGTGGAACCAGCCCTTGCCGAGATGAGCGAGATGGGGGCCAGCGTGCATGTGGCTCGCGTTGATGTGGCACAGGAGCAGCAGGTTGTCGATCTGCTGGCCGACATTCGCCGCCAGATGCCGCCGCTGCGTGGCGTGATCCATTGTGCTGTGGTTTTGAATGATAGCACGCTGGTGCAGCTTGACCGGGAGCGCTTCCTGTCTGTGATGGCCGCGAAAGTTGATGGAGCATGGAATTTGCACAAGCACACGCGCTATGAGCCGCTGGACTTCTTTGTGCTGTTCTCGTCTGGCGCTTCGCTGATTGGCTCTCCTGGACAGGGAAATTATGCTGCTGCAAATGCGTTCATTGATGCCCTTGCGCACTATCGGCGTGTGCGCGGCTATCCTGCCCTGACCATCAACTGGGGGCGTTGGGCCGAGGTCGGCCAGGCAACCCTGTTCAATCGTGGCTCGCGGCTCGATCGCGTTGGTGTTGCAAGCATGCGGGCTGCTGATGGATTGGCCGTGTTCGGGCAGATGCTTCAGGATAGCGCAACGCAGGTCAGCGTGATGGCTCTGAATGTGCACAAGTGGTTGCGCTCGTACAGGCATCTGGAAAAGAGCTCGCTGTTTTGTCGTCTTCTCGAAGAAGAGGCTGAACCGCAGGAAGAGAACACCCGCAGTCGCTCCCGTCTGACCCGGGAACAGCTTCAGGCGCTTCCACCCGAGGAGCAGCGCCCGGCGGTTGAGGCGTATGTGTGTGAACAGATCGCTCAGGTGCTTGGTCTTTCGGCAACGCGTCTCGATGTCTATCAGCAGTTGAATCGGCTTGGCATTGACTCGCTGATGTCGGTCGAGCTGCGCAACAGGATTAATACTGACCTTCAGGTAACGGTTCCGGTCTCGGTGTTCCTGCAAGGTATTACCATCGATCAGCTTGTCACACAGCTCATCTAAGCCAGACCAATAGAGTTGTGTGATGGGTTCTTGAGTGAGTGTGGTTGGGGGTCAACGGCAGGCCTCCAACCATTTTTCAGACCTGTCGGGCGGTGGCATGTCCGTTTTTTGGCTTGCCAGAAAGAATAGAAGAGTGTCGCTTCCCTACGGAGGCTGGCATAGAACCCCTCTTGTTGCAATCTGATTGCACGGAGAGGTATATACTACCCACCCGCCCTGAGCACGAGGAGGATTGAACGCTTCAGTTCATCCTTCCATCAGGGCCCCCTTTTTCGCTTCGGCGCCACCGTCGGAACCCTCTTTGCCATACTTACACGTCCAAAAAAGCAACGACATCTACCCCAAATTGGAGCGCCTTCCGGGTGATTGAGCGTAAGCACACAGAGTCGATTTACGCAGAAAAAGGGCATTCTGCGCCTTTTCATCCGCTATACTTGCTGATAGACGGGCATACATGGAAAAAGAAAAAACTCGCGTTTCCGTCTATGCCACGAGCGGTACTCGGGAAGGAGTTCACGTATGAAAGCGCTGGCATTTGTTGCCTTTTTACTTAACACGTTCCTGTATGGATCGTACTATGCAGTATCGAAGGGCGCATTAGAACATATAGATCCTATCATCTTTACCTTTTTTGCTTTTGTCTCTCTTTTACCACTTTCAATCTGTGTACTCTTCTACTATCGAAAACAACTGAATCGCTCGGTCATCAAGAGCGGAGTGCTGATGGGAAGCTGTCTCGGTCTGGGTCTCTTTATGCTCTCGATCTCCTTGAAGCACAATAGCGCTACCAGTACGGCCTTCTTCCCTTCGCTGAATGGTTTTCTGGCGGCAGTCGGAACCTGGCTCTTTTTGCGGCAACCGATCTCTAAGGCAACATGGTTTGCCGGGCTGGTCTCCTTTGTTGGGGCCTGCCTGCTTATTTTTAATTCGCCGATGGGACCGGAGAACCTGCGTGGCTCGCTGATTGCCTTCATTGGTGGACTTTTCTGTACATTGTATGTCTTTGTTGCGGATTATGAACAGCGAGATAAGGAGGCTCCCTGGGCGCTTTTCGGGGTCCAGCTTCTTACGATGGCGTTGCTGGCTAACATGATGGCGCTGCTCTTCGGTGATTGGCAGTCGGTGCATCCGTCGTTGCCTGGAGATCTCTGGAGTATCCTGTATGTGGCTTTCGGAACGACCTGTGTGCCCACGCTGGTGACGGTCACGCTCCAGCGCTACATCTCGCCGCTAACGGTTGCCTTTATCTGTGTGCTTGAACCGGTACTGGGGGCGATCTTCTCGCATTTTTATCTTGGGGAAATGCTGCCACTTGATGGATATCTCGGGGGAGCGCTGATTGTGGCCGGGGCGATTATTCACACCTGGGGTACCGCGGAACGGCCTCAGACGCGTCGAGGCCTTCTCTATCTGCGTTTCTCTCATCTGGCTCAGCGCCTCTCAAGGGTGTCTGATAGCTCGAAGAGTGGCCTGTTGCTGCCCCTGCTTGCCTGTGGTATCGGACTGGTTGTCCTGGTGCGTCTGGGAGGTTTCCCGCCGCCCGCCTGGCTGCTGCTTGTGAAGATCTGGCCGACCTTGCCTCAGTACGCCCGGGAACATGGCCTCGCGTTGACGCTGCTGCTGATTCAGTCGATATGCTGGTTGTGTGCCTGGCTATCGCTGCCGGGTATGGTCTGGCTGCTGATCCAGCGCGTGCGGCGGCTGAGTGAGCCACCAGAGCCGCCGCGCCGTGCGTGGGATACTCGTACCTTGCGACAACTGGGGGGCGCGCCCCGCACGGGAACGGCCCGTACACGCACAACGCCGCTCTATGGACGCTCTCCTCGTCCCGTACAAAAAGGGCAGACGCCTGTCAATCTCAAGTCGCATAAGCAAGCAGAACATCATCGTGTCCTTGAGAACCCGGCCTATCATGAGACCTGAGCCGAAGACGTGCAGCGTCGTTGAGCTCGTATGTGAGCGAGACCGCCAGGTTTTGTGCAGCGGGAAAGAGAAATGAGGGAATCATGAAATACAGTGATAATGGAGATTTCTGCGTTCTCTATATAGAAGCGACCGACGAAAAAGCTGAGCTGCTACAGGTAATCAGTGAGCAACAGAAGCCGGTGGTGCTTGTTCCGGGCAATCAGGCAAAGGTGCCGCGCAGCCCCGACGACTTTTCATCCCTGCGGCATCTCAAGCGACAGTTGAACGTGCCACTGGTCTTTGTGATCCCACACAGTGGGCATCTGACGCAGCTTGCCAGCCGCTTTGGCTTTCCGGTGTATCTCTCAATGGATGCACTGGCGAATGCGCTGGCAGCCGGTCAGTTGACGCGGCAGAGGTTGATTAGTGGCCCTTTGCGCTCTACTGGCCCGCTTAACCAGTATCGTTCGCCGCGTCGGGAGCGTGATTCCGAGCCACTGAAGGCGGAGACGCTGGTACCTGCCGGTTTCCCCTCTACCGATGAGATAGAAGAAGTTGCCTTCGTCGAGCCTCCTTATGAGGAAGAGCCACCGCCGATGATCCAGAAAATACCTCCTCGTTCCGACCCACCATCGAAAAGCGCCGCACCTTCCCGGGCGCGACGGCCTATAGAGCCGCTAGATGAGCCCTTACCGCGTCGGCCTCAGCCGCGCATACCCCGGCAACCGCCAGCCGAGCAGACGCAACCGATGCCAACCATACGGCCCCCTTCTCGACCCCCCTCTGTGAGAGGAGGCAGCCAGCCCTTCCGCCTCTTCATGATCCTGTTTGTAATCGCGCTGACTATCGCGGGGCTTGGCTCGTTCCTGTTCTTTTATAATGGCTTCCCTGATACCTCGGCCCCTCCGGCTGCGCCACAGCGTGTCGGGCATATCTCGTTTATCAGCAGCCGCCAGTTAAGCGAGCGCAGTAATCAGGGCATCTCCGATCAGATCGTTGTTGAGCTCAGCAATATGCCCGCGCCTGCTCCCGGTAAGCGCTATTACGCATGGCTGCTCGGGGATAAAAACAATGGTGATAACCGTACTGTGCGGCTCGGCGTGCTGGATATCAAGGATGGCAAGACGCGCTTTTTCTACAAGGGCGATCAGAATCATACAAACCTGCTTGCATTCACCAGCCGCTTTCTGATCACCGAAGAAGATGCTACTGTCGCTCCTGTGGCTCCTTCGCCGAGCTTTGATACCTGGCGCTACTACGGCGAGTTTTCGCAGGTGCCGATCAAGTTGCCCGAAGAGGGGAAAGAATATAGCTATCTTGACCATCTGCGTCACCTGCTGGCGAGTGATCCCACGCTGGATAAGCTGGAACTCCCCGGCGGGCTGAACGTCTGGTTTTACCGCAATGTCAGCAAAATCATGGAATGGTCAACCAGCATGCGCGATTCCTGGGAGGCGCGGCAAGACCCCGACTTTATCCGCAGGCAGACAGCACGGATCCTGCAATACCTTGATGGCTCGCTCTTCGTGAAGCGGGATCTGCCATCAAACGCGCCGCTGCTGGTCGATGAGCGGCTTTCCCATATCGGCCTGCTGGAAGTGGCTGGCCCGACGCAAGATCCGCCGTGCTTCTTCACCCATATGATGACGCATCTGAATGGGCTCCTCCAGTCTCCTGGCGCGGCCTCGACGCTGCGCAAGGATGCGACCGCGATGGTGGCGGCGCTGAATAATATCAATGGCTGGTTGCAGCAGGTGCGCACCGATGCCAAAACGTTAATAAACATGAAGGATGGGCAAATGAAGCAGGGTAACACCACCCTTTCGTTGATCAACAACATGATCGCGAACGCAACCAATGCCTACAGCGGCCAGCAGGACCCGGCCTCGGGCGAGATGAAGCAGGGTGTTACGTGGCTCTACAACAACATGCAATCGTTGGCAACAATGGACATTGCCCCATATAAAGCACAGTAGCGAAGCAACAGGAGAGCAGTGGCCCGATCTGCTCTCCTGGCTGTTTTATGCAGGGAATTGCAGGAGGTAGCGTATGGAAACGCTGAAAACGTCTTTTGAAAACTATCGCGGCGTGCGGATCGCGCTTTGTCTGGCGCTCCTCCTGGCTGGAGGATTACTGTACTGGATACCGGGAGGCTTTCCGCCCTGGATGTGGCGCTCGCTCTTTTCAATGCTTCCTCATTTGTCGGCGCTCTGGGAGCAGCGTGGCCCTTCGCTTCTCTATCCTCTGAGCGGGCTTGTGTTGCTGTCGCTCTCGGTGGCGTTGTTCTGGTTCCTCTTCGTGTTAGCCGTCGGGTGGGTTGTGCGTTTCTGGTGGCAGCTCCGGGATGAGCGACGGCGCTTTGCTCTGGAGCTGCAAGAGGCCGAGCAGATGGCCCGCACAATGGCGGCCCGTGAGCGTGCGAAAGAGGCTCCTGTGCATGTTGCGCAGCCCACCAGACCGTTGCAACATGCCACTGTTGGCGCGTCAAGACCCTCGTTTGGCGCGGCGACGGCCACAGCGGTACAGGAATCCGCTCCGCTGCTGACCGATATCGAGGCGAAAAACTCCGATGAGCTGCTTGATCTGACGCTCCAGCATCCGCAACCGATCGCAAGGCCGAAGACGACCGCGATTCTACCGACCGAGCATATTCGATATGTGGTCGGAATGGGCCTGGATCCCGGCCTGAAGCGGAAGAACGCGCCCAATGAGGATAACATCTTTGCGATGCAGGGTGTGCGTCCCGGCGGGGATGATTCGATTCCGGTAGGGCTGTTTGTGGTGGCTGATGGCATGGGTGGGCATGTGCAGGGACAGGAAGCAAGCAGGCTCGCTATCCAGACGATCAGCGACGTGGTGACGCCCTCCCTGCTGCACAACGCGGGCGAGAACGAGTCCTTCGGCGATATCATAAAAGACGCGGTGCATCGGGCCAACCTTGCCATTTATCGGCGCAATCGCCAGCAAGCGGATATGATGGGGACGACGGTCACAACAGCGCTGCTTGTCGGCACAATGTGCTACATTGTCAATGTGGGCGACAGTCGCACCTATCTCTACCGAGCGGGCAAGGGACTGAAACAGATCACACGCGATCATTCGATTGTCGCTCGCCTGGCGGAAAATGGCGTGATCGCTCCCGAAGCGATCTACACTCACCCGAAGCGGAACCAGATCTATCGCTGTCTGGGCGATACGGCCACTGCTGAGATGGATTTCTTCCGTGTGCCGTTGCAGGTTGGCGATATACTGCTGTTGTGCTCGGATGGCCTGTGGGAGATGGTGCGCGATGATGAGATTGAACGTATTCTGGCGGCCACTCCAACGGAGGCGGCGCATATCAGTGCGCGGCTGGTGCAGGCGGCGTTGAAAAATGGCGGCGCTGATAATATCGGGTTGCTGGTTGTGTGTGTGCTCCCGGCGGAGGATCAATAGCAGAGCATCTTTTTCGGGGGTGACAGCGTGAAAGACGTATAGATATCTGTCACTCTTTGCTGGAGAGGTGCGCTGCTTTGAAGCGTTGAAAGTGGAGGACCTGCTATGAAGCATATGCACTACCGCCGCCCACGCCTGGTTCTTTTTCTGCCAGCAGCTATTATTCTGCTTGCCTGTATCATTTTGCTTGTCATTAGCGTACTGCATAATATTCACCCGGAGCTGGTTATCCCGGTCATCTTTCTGGTGCTCAGCCTGGTGAACCTGCATGGAGCCTATTTTCGTTATCATGAAGAGGTCATGCGCGGCGAGATCCCACAATGGCGAGAGTGTCCCCAGATCATGGCCTGTTTTGGCTTCTTCTGTATCGCGGTTGCTTTCTTTCTGGCGCTTGAATCTCACCGTCTGCCGGGCCTGTTGCTCGCGATTATTGCTTGTATTGCCGGTATTGCTCTTCTGTGTTACGCGACCTATCTCGGTGTGCAACGCCTGAAGCAAAAAGAGTAGTACGCCTGCTTCTCTCCTTCTTCTTTTCAATATTACCTCAACCATTGCTTCCCGTGCTTGAGCGCTGTTCCCTGTCTTTTGAATGAAATTTTTCTCTCCCCCTCATTGTGAGAAATCTCCATGAATTGACGTAATTAAGGATAACGAATGGAGAAGGGTGCTGCACATCTAGCAATGGTGCCTGCGTGTTTTTTATCTTTCTGGCCCCTCTACCTATTGTCATTGAAAGAAAGATTGGTGACGCATGAGAAGACGAACGTACACCCTGCTATCTTTTGCTCTCTGTGTGCTTGCGCTGCTTGTCGCGGCATGCGGGGGTAATCCGACAACCCCTAACAACCAGACGTCAGGTGATAAGGCTCCGGATAACAAACAGATCTATATCTATCCGGAGTCGGGCGTTGAGGACATCGCGACGCTAGATCCCGCTCTTGTCAATGATACAGCCTCTGCTGATTCGGTCGGGCAGCTCTTTGCTTCGCTGATTACATTGAATGATGATCTCAAGATTGTAGGTGATCTGGCCCAGGATTGGAGCGTTGGCCAGGACGGCGTAACCTGGACCTTCAAGCTGCGTGACGGTCTGAAGTATAACAATGGGAAGCCCATTACCGCCGCCGACATTGCCTACTCGATGGATCGGTACCTGCAACCCGCAACGAAAGCGCCCCAGGCCTCAAGTCTGGATATGATTAAGGGCTACGATGATCTGATGAAAGGAAAGATCAAGTCAATCATCGGCGTCGGTATCATGGCCCCGGATCCCAGGACGGTCGTGATCGTGACCTCGCAGGATGTTTCCGCCTACTTCCTTTCCAACATTGCTGGCCACGGTGGTACGGTGCCCTTAGAGAAAGATCTTGTCGAGAAATATGGAAACCGCTGGACCGAGCATCTTGATGAGGGGAACGTCTCCGGTCCCTGGCTGCTCCACAAGTATAATCGCAAGGTCGACATTCAGTTTGTCCCCAATCCTAACTACTACGGGCCGAAGCCACAGCTCAAGAAGCTGGTCATCGCCTTCTATAAGGATCGCGGTGTTGATTACCGCGCCTATCAGAGTGGACAGCTTCATACGGCGACGGTGCCCGCCCCCAATATCGCGAAAGCCCGCGAGCAGAAGAACGAGTTCCGGCAGGTGCTGAACCAGGTCATCAGCTACTACTCGATGAACTATCTGGTGAAGCCGTTCGATAATATCAAGATCCGGCAGGCGTTTGCTCTTGCAATCAACAAGGATGCGCTTGTACATAACGTCTATCGTGATAACGGTATTCCTACCTTCCACCTGGTGCCACAGCGCAACCCGGGCTATAACCCGGATTTGACCGGGCCCGCGGGCGTGACTTCGACGAAGGGCGATCCGCAGAAGGCCAAACAGTTGCTTGAGGAAGGGATGAAAGAGGCTGGCTATACACGCGACACCTTCCCGCAGATCTCTATGACAGTCTCCAAAATCTCTAAGGATATCGATAACGAGATTGCCGCAGTCCAGCAGATGTGGAAGGATGTGCTTGGCATCGAGGTCAAGCTGAACGTGGTGGACTTCAACAAGCTGGTTGCCGACCTGCCAAGCATGATTAACAACTCGAAGGGACCGCAGATGTGGCGTCTGGCATGGAGCGCCGGCACACCGGACCCGCGTTACTGGACTACTTTCCTCTGGGCAAAAGGCTCAACCAGCAACTACGAGAACTACGGTCAGAACTCTTCAACGACTGCGAAAGAGCAGCAAGCCAATCAGGAGGCAATGGCAAAGGCCGACGTGAATCGCAACAGCGAGGAGCGCCTGAAGCAGTACCATCAAATTGAGCAGCAGCTTGTCAATGATGTGGTCTGGATTCCAATCTACCAGCCATATAGTGCGGTGCTGTTCAAGCCGTGCGTGAAGGGCATGCCGAAGGAAGCAACCGGATTGGTGCCCTATAGCCACGATTGGAGCCAGGTCTACATTTCAAATAGCGGCTCCTGCCCGAATGTCTCCAAGTACCAGTAATGGATAGCATACCCTGCTGTGGGAGAGGGTACCCCGTTTTCGGGGCCCTCTCCTTCTTTATTATGCAGAGAGAACTCGAAGAGGAGCTGAGAACAGACGAGAACGGTGCTGACGGTACTTTGGTGTTGCCTCGGGCTGGCAATCTGGCGGATAGAGATCTATTGGTGATACACTTTCTTGTATCGATCTGTTGTATCGAACGTATCGCTAGAAAAGAGAAAATCCGCCTTATGTATGACGACTATTCTGTTTCGTCTTTTCAGGAGACACATGAGCTGTTTCGTGAAGCAATCTATGCGACGTCCGGACTGGCATTGCTTCAAGACACCCTGAATGATGAAACGGCTCAGGCGGTGCTTTCGCTGTTCACCGCCTTAGGAACACAGGGCACCGAGGCAACCGAGATAGCCCGGGCGTATGGCGAGGCTTTCCGCATGCTGGCACGCGCGGTCAGCAATGAGGCAGTGCCGACCTTCTCTGACGCATGGCAGGCGTATTTGATCGCTCGTTTGCTTGATGATGAAAACCCGTGGAGCAGGCAAGTAGAGCGTCATGGCGCTGCCGGGGTCTCTCCTGTCTTGCGTGAGCAGGCTCGCCGGGATCTCCGCGCCCTGCAAATGCTCTTTCGGATCGATGCTGACACTTTGTTGCACGCTGTCTTGCGCAGAATGCGGGTCTCACTTCCTGTCCTTTCGGATGCCTGGCTTCCCTGGCGCGATCTGGCACCGTTGGGACGCAATGGCGCCCATTCTCCCCGTCACGAGCTGGCACTGATCATCGCGGAAACGAAAGACTGGGGCGAGCTGGTTGAGCCGCTGGAACGCTACTGGTCGCTGCATGGAACCGGACCGCTGGCCCGATATCGTGTGCTGCGCTGGCAGGGCGTGGAAGAGGGACTTCAGGGAATTGCTCATCCCGACCCGATCCAGCTTGCCAATCTCGTGGGGTATGATCAGCAACAGGCCCGGCTCAAGGCCAATACCGAGCGTTTCCTTGCTGGCTTGCCCGCCCATGACACGCTGCTGTATGGCGCTCCGGGAACAGGGAAATCCTCGACGGTGAAGGCACTGGTCAATCACTATGCCGATCGCGGGCTACGGCTGGTAGAGGTGCGCCGCGAGCAGCTTGGCGATCTGCACCGCGTGGTCAGGCAACTGCGTGAGAGAGCTCCGCGCTATATCCTCTTCGTTGATGACCTCTCGTTTGAAGAGCATGAGACCGAGTACAAGGTGCTCAAGATGTTGCTTGAAGGCACGGCTGAGGCGCGTCCGGCGAATATTTTGATCTATGCCACGACTAACCGCATGAACCTGATTCGTGAGAACTTTCAGGAGCGCGGCAAGCCCGGCATTGATACCAATTGGCGCGACACGATGGATGAAAAGCAGTCACTGGTTCACCGCTTTGGCCTGCGTGTGACCTTTACTCCTCCTGCTCAGGCCCACTATCTTGAGATCGTTCGTAGCCTTGCTGAGCAGCGTGGCCTTGAGCTACCGGAAGAAGAGCTGTATGAGCGAGCGCTTCGTTGGGAGCGTCAGCATAATGGGCGTTCCGGTCGCGTGGCTCGTCAGTTTGTAGATGATCTGGAAGGCGAACTGAAAGACTGCTAAGCACTGTCGGGTGCCTGATATCTTGTTTTGCTCTCGCCAAACCGATGACAAAGGGCGTGCAAAGGCGCTATACTTGGGAGCATGAGACAAAGCTGCCTCAACAAGATTATCAGGGGGTGAACATGGCTCAAGACGAGTCACGCCAGACAGCGACACAACGGAAACGTGTTGTATGGCCTCATATTTTCTTTGTTCTCTTCGCTCTTTATCTCTGTGCTTATTTACTCTATGACGCCCTTTTGATCCCTCATCGCGCTCCTATTTTGACCGGAGCGAGAAAGCCGCTCAATATTGCGCATCAAGGGGGTGAACTGCTTGCTCCGAGCAATACAATGGCGGCGTTTGATCTGGCTGCTTCTCTCAATGTCGATGTACTTGAGACCGATATCCATATGACAAAAGATGGGCAGCTTGTCTTGATGCATGATGCAACGGTGGATCGTACGACGAACGGTACCGGACGCGTCGATTCTTTTACGCTGGCTGAATTGAAAAAGCTGGATGCCGGCTACAAGTTCGTTGATTTGCAGGGAAACCATAGCTATCGCGGCAAGGGGGTCACGGTCCCGACGCTTGAGGAGCTCTTTGCGAAATATGGCGCTCGCTTCTACTACAATGTCGAGATGAAAGATGCCTACCCGAAGAATGGCCCGTCACAGATTGAGGCCAAACTGTGGGCGCTGATTCAGAAGTATCATCTTGAACAACACGTGGTGGTCGCCTCGTTCCATCAGAACCTGCTTGACAACTTCGTGAAGCTGTCGGGAGGCAAGACGCCGTTAAGCGCCGGAGAAGATGAAGTCACGCGTTTTGTGATCGCGAATAAGGTTATGCTTCCTTTCTTCTACAGACCCCAGGCCAACGTGTTACAGATTCCGACCGATGAGAAGGGCATCAATCTGATCGACCCGCTCCTGATCGAGCGCGCGCATACTCTCGGGCTTCAGGTGCATTACTGGACGGTTGATGATCCGGCAACGATGCGCAGGGTAATCGAGCTCGGCGCTGATGGCGTGATTACCAACCGCCCGGACCTCTTGAAAGAGGTGCTCGAACAGATGCATCTTCGGTAGCAAACTCCTTTTCCTGTACCTCTTGCGTTAACGGGAGGAGCGTTCAGGCGCTCCTCTTCTTCTTTTTGAGGTGTGAGAGGGGGATCCAGTGGCGCGGTTTTTCTCATAGACATCCCCGTTGAAAAAAGAGCTGCGACAACACTATAATAACAGCGGTAGCCTGTTTGCTACCGGCTCTTTTTTTTGCCAATTTTCTGCATACAACCAAGTAAAAGGATTTATCAGATGTTCTCTCTTCACTGGCTCGACCTTTTTGGGACTATCGTGTTTGCGATCAGTGGCGCTTTAACGGCAGGGCGCAAGCGGCTTGATCTCTTCGGCGTGCTGATGATCGCGGCAGTAACGGCGGTGGGTGGGGGCACGGTGCGGGATGTGTTGCTGAGTCGATATCCCATTTTCTGGTTTATGGATAACACCTATCTCTGGTTAAGCGTTGCGGCGGGAATTGCAACCATGCTTTACACGCGATTCTTTCGGCCTCCACGTACCTCGCTGGTGATTGCTGACGCGCTCGGGCTTTCGACACTGACTGTCATTAATGCATCCATTGCAACCTCATATGGTCTCTCACCTGTGATCCTGGTGATTATGACTGCGTTTTCCTCGGTGGCCGGCGGCCTGATCCGCGATATTCTCTGTGCTGAAATTCCCATGATTTTGCAGCGCGATATCTATATCACGGCTGTCTGTGCGGGAGCAATCGTCTATCTGGTACTGCGGCATCTGGGGCTGCATGAGATCCTATATAACACGATCACGATGATAACGGTAATGGGGCTGCGGGTCGCGGCTATTTACTGGGATTGGCATTTGCCGCGCTATTATGTTGAGGAGCCACAGATTCGGCGTCCACGAGGCTGATAGAGGAATAGCAGAAGACATGCAGGCAGGCAGTATAGAGGATCGATGTTGTATGATGGAGGGAAGCACGAAAGAGTGATTGAGCACCGCCCAACCAGTGGCAGAAAGGCCCGCAAAGATGCAAACGTCTCGTCCAGACAAGTTAACACTGCTGATCTCACTTGTCTCCTTTTTTGCTATCATTCTCACCTTCTGTTCGCTCAGTCTCTCTCTGCTGACACTGGATATGGCGATTGCCTTGATCTGGGGTTTTCAAACAATTCAATATGCAAATGCAGCCGTCACCGCGCATCAGCAAGCCGTGCAGCAGCAGAAAAAGTTCCTCTGGTACAGGCAGCCGCCCGTGATTAACACGCTTGCGTCGCTGCTACTGATGGCCGTCTTCCTCTATCGTGCCTATAACGGCAATCAGCCGAGTTCAGCGATCGCCCTGATTCTCGGCCTGATTCTTGGCGTTTCGCTGTTTGCCTACTCGTTCCGGCTCTATCTCTCGCAGGAGCGAAAGTGAAAAACGGCTGCTGCGTTTAACCGCATCGCTGCTTTTTTGGACGTCCGTCTGAAATAGCCATGTCCTATCTCTGAAATGGCCTTTACGCATGCCACGTCCTCAAGTAAAATAGACCTCTGAACAATGGCTGAAGATGGTATTGTTTAGATAAAGGATGAGAATCAAAAAAGGAGATAGCTATGTCAGAGGAGCAAGAGAAGCAGCGTGTGCCGGGACGATACGGCATAGATGAGATCAAGGCCAACAAGCTTGAGCCGTGGCCGAACCCGCATCCCGAGAGCGATTATGTCGTGCACTTCGAGATCCCGGAGTTCACCTGTCTCTGTCCCCGTTCTGGTTTCCCTGATTTCGCGACCTTTGTTATCGATTATGTGCCTGATGCCTCTGTTGTTGAATTGAAGAGTTTGAAGTTGTATATCAATGGATATCGCGACCGCCAGATCAGCCATGAAAGCTCGGTGAACACGGTGCTCAATGATCTCGTTGCACTGCTCTCGCCGCGCTGGATGCGAGTCGTGGGCGATTTTACCGTGCGTGGCAATATCAAAACCATCGTATTTGCTGAGCATGCGAAGGAAGGGTATACCGGTCCTCGTCCCGAATATCGGCGCTACATGCAGCAGGTGTAACTGTGGTATATATCTGTGAAGCGGTATTTTGAAGAAGTGGAGAAGTTCATGTCTGATGCTATGAAAAATACGCGTCGAGCAGTGCTGATTGTCAGTGGCGGCATGGATAGCTGTGTGCTTTCCTATTATTACGCGGCTGCTGGCTTCAACCTGCATCTTCTGTCGTTCGATTATGGACAACGGCATCTGAAAGAGCTGGATTACGCGAAGCGCTATATTGAGCACCTGCGCCAGCGCTACAGCAGCGGCCCGCAGGCGCTTGAGATCCTGCACGAGACGATTGAGCTTCCGATTGCTCGCCTCTCGCCAAACTCGACCTCTGCGCTGCTCAATGCTGATGTGGAGATGCCACACGGCCATTACAGCGACGACAACATGAAGATCACCGTCGTTCCCTATCGTAACCCGAACATGTTGCTTCAGGCGGCTACAGTGGCGTGGAACGAGGGAGCCAGCGTGATCGCCTACGCGGCACATGCGGGGGATCATTCACAGTATCCTGATTGTCGCCCGGCCTTTGTTGAGGCCTTTAACACCATGCTTGCTCGCTCAATGGATGATAACACGGTGACGGTTGAGGTGCCATTTATGCGCTTTACGAAAGCCCAGATTGCGCGTCTGGGGGCAAGCCTGGGTGTGCCCTTTGAGCAGACATGGAGCTGCTACGAGGGTGGAGAGCAGCACTGTGGTCTCTGTGGCACCTGCGTTGAGCGTCGCGAAGCCTTCCTGCTGGCAGGCGTGCCTGATCCAACCGTGTACGAGCGTGAGCCGGACCCATCGGTTTACGAAAGATAATCCTAGAGGAGCATTATGCCAAGATACGCGATAGTGACACGAGAATTTACATTTGAGGCGATGCATCATTTACCCGGCCATAAGGGAAAGTGCCGCCGTCCTCACGGTCACTCGTATCGCCTGGAAATCTCATTGCGTGGCCCTATTCAGGAGGCGCCTGGCCAGTCCTATGATGGCATGGTCATGGATTTTGACGACCTGAAGTCGATTGTCAATCGGACGATTATAGAGGAATTGGGGGACTCGGTGCCGCGTGGTCCGGCTGCACAGCCCGTTGAGCGTGGCGGGATGGATCACAACGACCTGAACGCGCTGACCGGGATTCGCACCACCGCGGAAAATCTGGTTCACTGGATCTGGGATGCTCTGGTTGCAGGCGGCGTCTCCGAAGATCTGCTGTACCGTGTGCGGCTCTGGGAGACCGCAAAAGGCTATGCCGAGATCACCAGGGCTGAGCGAGGATTGGAGTGAGTATGAGCGTTGCTGTTAAGCGGGCGGAAAAGACAATAGCCGTCTCCGAGATCTTCGGTCCGACGATTCAGGGAGAGGGCGCACTGATCGGCAAGCCAACCGTGTTTGTGCGTACCGGTGGCTGCGACTATCGGTGCCAGCGCTGCGATACGCTCTATGCGGTGCTGCCCGAGTACAAGGGCGATTGGAAGCCAATGAGCGCCACCGAGATCTTTGCCGAGATTCAACGCCTCTCCAATCAGACGCCGATCCTGGTGACGCTCTCGGGCGGCAATCCTGCCATGCAGCCGCTGGAAGCGCTGATTGATCTCGGCCACGAGGCTGGTTACACTTTTACGATTGAGACGCAGGGGAGTATTGCGCAGCCCTGGTTCGCGAAACTCGACTATCTGACGCTCTCTCCCAAAGCACCGGGGATGGGAAATCCCTGGCCGACGAACTGGGAGCGTCTGGACCGTTGTTTGCAGTATGCGCGTCAGGGCGAGAAGCAACCGGCCATCTGTTTGAAGATAGTCATCTTTGATGAAGTCGATTATGCCTACGCGAAGGAGCTTGCGGCGCGTTACCCCGAGGTTCCGCTGTATTTGCAGGTCGGGAACCATACGCCGCCCCATGTCTCGAATACGATTGACACGGCGGGGCTGCTTGAACGGCTCGACTGGCTGATTCAGCGCGTAACGGAGGATCGATGGTATACCGTTACCGTACTGCCTCAGTTGCATGTGCTGCTCTGGGGGAATAAGCGCGGCGTCTAGACTGTTCTCACGAAAAGAGGTGTAAAGATGGCGCTCTACACGGACGAAGCCCGCGAAAACGGGCAACAGAAGCAGCGGCCTGTGCTGCATGAATCAAAACGCGTTGATTATGGAGCATTGTTGCGCCTGGGTCGCGAGCTGTTGCAGGCGCTTGGTGAAGACCCGGACCGCGAGGGCTTACGCGACACGCCGCGTCGCTGGGCCGATAGCTGGCGTGAATTCATCGAATACGAGCCGGGGGTGACCGACACCTGCTTCTCGTCCGTGTCCACAGATCAGATGGTCTGTGTTTCCGGACTGCGCGTCTATTCCATGTGTGAACACCATCTGATGCCGTTCTGGTGCGATGTAGCAATTGGCTATATCGCTGGCGATCAGGTGCTTGGTCTCTCGAAGTTTGCCCGGATCGCGCATCAGTTTGCGCATCAATTGCAGCTTCAGGAGCGGCTCGGTGAGCAGATAGCCGATGAGGTGAGCCGTATTACCGGTACGCCGGATGTTGCTGTTGTGCTGAAAGGTGAGCATCTCTGCATGGTCTCGCGGGGCATCAGAACTCCCGGCATTATGACATCTTCTGTGATGAGGGGTGTGTTTCGGGCGGAAAGTGAAACGCGTCTTGAATTTCTACGCCTGATTGGCTCTTAGGCCGTTTTTCCCTCCCGGGCTTTCTTCGTTGAAGATTGCCCATTTCATGCTCTATATTGAATAGCTAGAAGCACTGAGTGGTATGAAAAAGAAGTATGTCCTGTAACAGGTTTCAGGGAGAGGAGGATATTCCGTTGAAGAGTAGTCAGGCCAATCAAGACGCGCTTTTTTTGCAGGTCCCGGCGGGGCGACGCTATGTGCGCTCGTTCCTGTTCACACGGCGGATCGGGGCCCCGTTCTCGGAGCTCCATCTATTGACGCGTATCCTGCTGATTCTCTGTCTCTCGCTGGCCCAGTTGCGTGCGATCAACGTTGCGCCCTTCGATCCGGTGGCGGCCTGTTTCTTCTGGGCGTTCTCACTGGTGATATTTCTTGGCGCGGGGATGCCGTGGCGGACGGCGCGGTTCTATATTCTCCTCATTCTGCCTGCGCTCCTCAGTATTTTTCTCTCGTGGACGCTCTTTAACCCGGTGCCTGGCAGACTGACGCTGGTCAATGTGCCTGTCTATTCCGGTCATATCGTGCTTGGCTTCGCGGTCTGGCAGGTCATCTGGCTGGCGATCGCGGGCGGCTATTTTCTCTGGCGGCGCGGCCTGTTTCTGGGGATTGTGCTTGCGATAGCGATCACGCTGCTTGTCACGAATCTCTGGTCGCTGCCTTCATGGCCATTGGTGAGTATCCCGTTTTTCCATCCGCTGGCGCTCTATATCAGCGATCAGGGCCTGCTTTTTGCCTTCGTCAAGGTGATTGGCTATTCGGGCATGATGCTGGCAACTATCGCGCTGGTGACATCCAGCCGTGATGCCGAGCTGATCGGCCTGCTTCGGCAACTGCGCGTTCCACAGCCAGTCGTCTTCTTTGTGAGCACTGTCTTTCGCGCGCTTGACCTCGCATTGACCGACTATCAGACCATCAGGCAGGCACAGGTAGCCCGGGCGATTCATGCCCGACCGAGTAGCTTTATTCGTCTGCTTCGCAATCTGGCAAGTACTGCCGTGCCGATGGTTGCCGTGATGATTCGGCGTTCTAGCGAGATCGGCGATGCTTTGCAGGCGAGAGGCTATGGCATTACCCGGCGCTACGAGCCCTTTTATGAGGTGCAGCCTCTGCGCCCGCTTGATTGGGCCGCTCTGCTTGTCTGTGCGATCCTGCTCTTTTTGACTTTTGGACCCCGCTTGCATCTGACGACATGGCTGCTACAGCTCTTGTAAAGGAAAGGGAAGGAAGAAGATGTCTGTCGCTGTTTCGGTCGCGGGCCTCTGGTGGCGCTATCCGACCTTTAACGAGAAGCCGAATCCCTGGACGCTACGCGATATCTCGCTGACCATCAATGAGGGGGAGTGTTTTGGTATTACCGGGCCCAGTGGCGCGGGCAAAACCACGCTCTGCCGTACGTTGATGGGCATTCTTCCCTATTCGGCCCGTCTGTCCACCGAGCAACTACCTTCATATTTTCGTGGTACTGTCGAGGCGCTTGGAGAGCCGATCACCGAGAAGAGCGCCGGACAGCAGCAGATAGGCATGGTCTTACAGGACCCCGAGAACCAGTTCCTGCGGATGGATCTGTTGCATGAACTGGGCTTTGGCTTGCAGATTCGCAATCTTCCGCAGACCGAAATCGTGCAGCGGGCTCGCGAGGCGCTGGCGAGTGTCGGGCTGGCGCATCTGTGGCCCGGCGCGGCCTATATTCATCCGGCGGACCTCTCAGGCGGCCAGAAGCAACGGGTGGCAATCGCGGCCTTTCTGGCGCTGCGGCCCCGGCTCTTGATCCTTGACGAGCCGACGAGCGACCTCGACCCGGTGGGCAAGCGGGAGGTGGTGGAGACTATCGCCCGGCTGCGACGCGATTATCAGATGACGGTGGTGCTGGTTGAGCAGGATCCCGACATCCTCTCCGCGTTCTGTGATCGGATTGCTCTGCTGCATGAGGGACATCTTGAGCTGGTTGCGCCTCCTGCCAGGTTCTATGCACAGCGTGAGCTTTTGCAGGAGAGTGGCGCGTCCACGGGCGAACTGGTGCGTATCTCCTGGCTGACAGATCGTATGTATCAGGAGCGCCCGCCGCTGACGCTGGCCGAGGCGGAACAGTGTTTCATGCCGCCGCAGCTCGCGCCGAACGTTACGCCTCCAGTGAGCGAAGTACCGGTCCGGGAGCCGGTAATTGAGGCGTCACATGTGAGCTATCGCTATGAGGAGGGCACGCTTGCGCTGAAAGACGTTTCGGTGTCGTTGCATCGAGGGGAGATGCTGGCGCTTCTGGGGCCGAACGGCAGCGGGAAGACAACCTTCGCGAAGATCCTTGCCGGGATCTATCGACATAGCGGGGGAACGGTGCGGGTGCTCGGGCAGGATCTGACACGTAAACGTGTACGTAAACGGATCCCGCTTTCTGTAGGCTATGTCTTCCAGAACCCGGATCATCAATTGTTCTGCCGCAAGGTACGCGATGAGGTAGCCTATGGCCTGAAGAATCTGGGTGTGCCGCTGGCAGAGCGCCGCCGACGCGTTGAGGCCACCCTTGAAGCCGTGAACTTGACTCAGTATGCGGATGAAGACCCGCTGTTTTTGAGCAAGGGCCAGCGGCAACGGCTGGCAGTGGCAGCGGTGCTTGCGATGGGTCCGGATATTCTGATTGTCGATGAGCCAACGACCGGGCAGGATTTCCGCTCGATCAATGGAATCATGCAACTGCTGTGCGAGCTTCAGCAGCAGGGCAAGACGATTCTGCTGATTACGCATGATATGACACTCGTTGCGGAATACTGTCAGCGGGTGGTGGCGTTTCGTGATGGCTCGCTGGTCTTCACCGGCACGCCCACAACGTTGTTCAGCACGCCCGAACTCTTACAGCGCACGGGCTTACAGCCGCCGCAAGCGGCTGCGCTGGCGAACCGGTTCCGCCAGACACTGCCCGACCTGTCGCCACTGATTACGGTGCGCCAGTGGGTCGAGGCCCTTAAGATCAGCAGTCCCGCCTGAAAGCGCTCGCCCATCGGGCGCTTTTTTCTGCCTCCTGTTGACTGCCAGATGCTGTTGAGATAGAATAAGCCTCCCCCTTCGTTTCTACACAAAAAGGAGTAAGACCTTGACCATGATTTCTTTTGACCACGGCAAGACCCGCTTTCATTGCCGTGTGGGAGGCGTTGCCCTGCACAACGGGCGCGTGTTGCTGAACCGCTTTGAGGATGCCGATTTCTGGTTTCTGCCTGGAGGCCGCGCCGAATTTGACGAGACCTCGCACGAGAGCCTCATCCGTGAGATGCGCGAAGAACTCAACGAGCAGGCGTCCATTGAACGGCTGCTCTGGATCGCCGAGAACTTCTTTCAGGATGGGGAGCGCACGTTTCAGGAGCTCGGGCTGTATTTCTTGATCTCGTTTCCCTCCTCGTCCTCTGTCTATCAGCAGGAAGCGTTTCTCGGGTATGAGAAAGACGTGCATCTGATCTATCGCTGGTTCCCTCTGGATCAGGTCCCCGCGCTCAATCTCAAGCCCGATTTTCTGCGCAAGACACTGCTGGAACTGCCTGAAGCGCCGGTCCACCTGATCGTGCGTGACTAGGAGCGCCAGAGGAAAAGCCGCTGTTCGAGCGCGTCATCCGGTTGAATGCCACAGACAGAGAGGCGTTCGCGGATGCGCTCCCGGGCGGCCTCGGGCTCGATCTGTTTCGCCTGTTCAAAGGCGGAGGGCCAGTATCGTTCTGCCAGATCCCAGATGTACGAATAGGTGCCACGGGTGCGACCGGTCAGATCAACCTTGCAGATCAGGAAGCGCCGCTGTAGCTCCAGCAAAGCCCGCTCGGTGACTGTCTTCATGCTCTTCTCATTGAGTCGAAGTCCGCGCCGCAGGTCGCGTGTGGGCTGAACAGGATTCTCGCTCAGATATTCATAGATGTCGCGCGCCTGCCGCGAGAGCCGCCCATCCAGATAGAGCCGAAACGGGTCGCGCTCGCCTTCTCCGAGGGCCGCGATAAAGTCGGGAAGAAAGTCCGGTGCAAGGAAGCTTGGTTGTCCCGCGATGAGCTTTGCATAGTAGAGCCGCTGTTCAAAGTGGAGGTCATCTTTCCATGTCCAGGTGCGATCAAGCACGCTCCACGCTGTTTCCCCCATATGGTCGGCCAGGTTAGGGAAGTCCAGCCGGGGAATCGGGCCCCAGGTACAGAAACCAAGTGTATTCACCAGTGCAACAGCGTCATCAGGTGAGGTGATCGGTCGAGGAAAAAGTGTGCGCCAGTCTGCCATCTTGACCCCCTGTTTCTCGTTCTCTTTACGCTTCAGCATACCAGAAAACATTTGTTCCAGTCAAGAACACAGGACGTTTCGGCGTATCCTCCCGACTGTGATAATCGTGAGAAAGGTAAACGAGCGAATACTGTTGTTTATGAGAAAGGGAATCGTCGTGGGTTTATTAGATCAGAAAGTAGCGCTGGTGACAGGATCAAGTAGCGGTATCGGGAAAGCGATCGTACAGGAGTTTGCCCACGAGGGCGCGTCTGTGGTGGTGCATTACGGGCACAACCGGGAGGCCGCTGAGCAGGTCAAGCAGGAGATCGAAAGTAACAACGGGCATTGTCTGCTGTTGCAGGCTGATCTTAGCGACCCACAGCAGGCGGTCCAACTGGTGAAGCAAACGGTCGAGCATTATGGCACACTGGACATTCTGGTGAACAATGCCGGAATGGAAGAACACGGAACGATTCTGGACGTGACGGAAGAGCAGTTTGAGCGGGTGCTGAGTGTCAACCTCAAGGGGCCGTTTTTTTGTGCGCAGACGGCGGCGCAGGAGATGGTCAAGCGCAAGGTCGCGGGCCGCATCATCAATATCTCATCTGTGCATGAAGATATTCCAATGCCGGGAAATATGGCCTATTGCTGCGCGAAAGGTGGCCTGCGAATGATGATGCGTAATGCCTGCCTTGAACTTGCTCCCTACAACATCACCATCAATAATATCGCGCCGGGAGCCATTCGGACGCCAATCAATGAGAAGACAATGAATGATCCCAATCTGTACAATCAGTTGATCTCAGAAATTCCACTCAAGCGTATGGGTGAGCCGGATGAGGTTGCGAAGCTGGCGCTGTATCTGGCCTCGGATGCTTCCGCTTATGTCACCGGATCGACGTTCTTTATTGATGGTGGCCTGACGCGCTACACGAAGGGACTCTAGCAGCCCGAGGAGGACGTATGCAAGCACACATTCTACGTAACCTGGCGTTGCACCTCCTGGAACACTATGATATCGCGCTCGGGCATCTGGAGCCGCTTGCGGACTATGTGTCTGAACAGCGCTGTATCTACAGGGTTGTCTCGAAAGAGGGCGAGAGCTATATGTTGCGAGCTCTCAAGGGGAACGTGCGAAAGGCGCTTCAGGCCGAGGCGGCGGTGCTGGAATACCTTGACAGACGGGCGTTCCCAGCGCCTCATGTGCTGCTGACGAGGGCCAATGAGCCGGTTTCCTCTCATGGCGGCTGGCACGGCCTGCTGTTGACCTGGATTGATGGAAACATGGCCGACTTCTCAGAACAGACGTTGTTGCGGCTTGGTACCCTGCTTGCCCGGCTTCACACGCTCTCACAGCGCGTCGAAACTGAGTCAGATGGGGCGCTTCTGCCCGATTCGCGGCTACGCTCGACCCAGTTCCCACAACGTATTCTAAATCAGGTGGAACAGGAGCTAGCGAGCATGCCGCAAGAGATTCGCCCGTTCTATGGCGAACTGCTGGCCTCGGTACGCCGTATTCAGCATGCCTCGCCAGAGCTCCCCGTGACGCTGATTCATGGCGAGTGCTGGCCGCATACCGCGCTGTTACAGGGGCGGGGCGAGCCCGTCCTGATCGATTGGAAGGGTGCGGGGCTGGCTCCTGCGGTGCTGGATGTCGGCTATCTGCTGCTTGCGGCCCATTTCGGCAAGCCACAGCTTCCGGTGATGCAGCCCGATCCCGGCAAAATCACGGCCATTGTGCGTGGCTACTGTCAGGAGCGACGGCTGCTGGATAGTGAGCTGCATGTCCTGCCCGATGCCATCCGCCTTGATATCGCTCAACAGGCTGTACAGCCCGAACTCCGCTTAACGCTGTTCGGGAACTGGCGCGAGAATATCACTCTGCAAAAGTTGCTGGCGCGGTTTGAGGCCAGTGCTGAGATCGCGCGGATCGCGCAGGAACAATTTGCCACAGGATCGGTCGTCTGAAGCCCTGGCGCTTGCCGGGGCCCTCTTTTTTATCCGCTGTCGGATACTTCATAGTTGAGCTGTTAGTTAGTTAACAGCACCTCATAACGATAACCATCTATATTACTTTTTGGTGAGAGCAGATACCTGTCACCCTCGTCAACCATTAGGGCATATGATCGGGAAGATTTTTTGCATAGTTTGGTACATGTAGATCTATAAAGCAAAAGACAAATGGAGAAGAAGCTGTAGCCGTATACTGGCTGCTGAGAGACGACATATTCCAGTTGGTTGCCTGAGATGGCGAAAAAGAAGACTTCCCGAATGTTTTGAGGATATGTCGATGTGTCGTCTAGAATCAAGGAGGATATTCCAGGAATGTCGTTGAAAGGACGATGGTACCGCTGGACGTTGTACACGCTTCTGGCGGTATTTGCTGCCTTACCGCTTGCCGCATGCGGTGATGGCGGAACACAAGCGCAGAACCCGAACCCGACCCCGAACCCTGCGTATCAGCGGGTGCCCTATGATGTTGGTCTACCCCCTGAGGCCAAGAACGCGCCGAAAGTGGGTGATCTCCCCGGCGATACAATGCTGAATCTGAATATTACCTTTAAGACAGATGATAAAGTGCTGGAACAGCTTGGCGGGGATAAAGCGAAGGATGGGGAGGAAATTGACCTCTCGAAGAAAGCGAACGAGATCGGGATTACCGATCAGGAGTATGAGCAGCTCAAGCAGTTCTTTGGTGTCGATGATGCAAAGCTTGAACTGGGTAAGCTGCATACGAACCTGAAAATGCAGGCGAAGGCCGCCGCAGTGGCGAACCTGCTGCAAACAAAGTTTGTCTATAAAGAGCTGAAGGGGCGCAAGTTCTTCGCTCCCGAAAAAGATCCGATGGTGCCGAAGTTTGTTTCCGATAAGATCGTTGCCATCACCGGTCTGGAATCTTATAGTAAAGCTCCCAAGCAATCAGCGACCTTCCAGCCGCTGACGCCAAAGAGCACCAAAGTGGCTGATTGTAATGTGCCATCGTCTAAGCTGCTGGTTCCCGAGCAGGTGAAAGCGGCTTATGGCTTTGATCCCAAGTGGACGGGCAAGGGAACGATCATCTACCTGCCTGAGTTTGAGCTGTATGATAAGGCGGGCGTGCAGAACTACCTGGACTGCGTGGGCTACAAGGGGAAGTTCTCCACAATCGATGTAGGTCAGCCGCCAACCGAGGTCGGTCTGGAAGCGACGCTTGATATTGAGATGGCTGCCGGTCTGGCTCCCGAGGCTGATATAGTCGTCTATCAGACCGAGAATAGCGGCTATGCAATGGAAAACGTGTTTCAGCAGATTATCGAGGATGCAGCCAAAACGAACAAGCAGCCGCAGATGCTCTCGTTGAGTTGGGGTCTTGCCGAAACCAATGCTTCTCGCAGTCAGGCAAAAGCGATTGCGCAGCAAATCAAGCTGTTGAGCACCACGCACCATATGTCGGTCTTTGTCGCGAGTGGTGACTGTGGCGCGTTCGATGGTGGCGTCTATGGCAATCTGGAAGTGGACTTCCCGGCCTCGACTCCGTATGCGCTTGGTGTTGGCGGCACACAGCTTACCGTCGATGGCAAGGGACAGCGTATGAATGAGGTTGTCTGGGGCAATCCATCCCCCGATAAGGCGGAGTGTAAGAACGATTGGGGTTCCGGTGGCGGTGTGAGCACGGTCTTCGAGCAGCCGAGCTGGCAGAAGGGCGACGGCGTGCAGAACAAGTATTCCAATGGTGGCCGTCAGCTTCCTGATATTGCTGCGGTTGCCGATATGCTGGCCGTCTACTACGAAGGTCAGTGGGGTGGCATTGGCGGTACCAGCGCTGCCACGCCGATCTGGGCTGCCGCCTTCGCGACTGTCAATCAGGCGTTGGTCGCGAATACTGGCTACTTCTTCTTCGGACCGCGAACCTTTTATGCGGTTGCAGGTGACAACGCCTATCATGATGTCGTAGAAGGCGACAACCAGTATTATGAGGCTGCCCAGGGTTGGGACTATGGAACCGGCATGGGAACGCCTGATCTGGAAAAGCTCTACACGGCGCTTGAGAAGCAGGCAAAATCGTAGTACGATTGGTAATACCACAAAGGACGGTGTAGCTCAGAGCGGGCTACACCGTTTCTTTTTTCATTACAGAAAAATTACGCGAACAGGTTGGCAGGTACCTTGCCATCCCACTCGGTGGGTGCTTCCAGACCAAGTGCCTGAGCGATGATAGGAGAGGTATCACGCAGGTGCATTGGCTCGGTGATCTCACCCGTGCGGATACCGGGGCCGTGGAAGACAAGGAAGGCATTGGTGTCGCTCGGAATATCGCGGCCATGATCGGTCCCATGTCCGCCGTGGTCAGAGGCCAGAATAATCAGGCTCTCGTCCCAGATGCCAGCTTCCTTCATTGCATCGAGCATCACGCCTACACGTCGATCGATATCCTCAAATGTGTTGTAGAAGTGCTCGCTCTGCCAGCCATAGGAGTGGCCTGAGACGTCAATGTCATCCATCTGGACAAAGGTGAACGTTGTCGCTTTGCCATGCTCCTTGATGTATGCGGCAACTTTCAGGTAGAGCTCCTCCATGCTATACTGTGCGAAATAGACATCGAGCGATTGTTCGATGAGCCCGTAGTTGATAGGAGTCCAGTTAACCAGAGATGCCAGCTTTGTGTTCGGCTGCGCTGCGCGAATCACTTTGAAGATAGAGGGATAGGGCGAGTCTTCCGGATATGGTTTGTCGTTAATATTCTCGTTGTTGACCTGATGCTTGTCATAGCCGACGCCGTGCAGGATTGAGCCCCACCCCTGGGCACTGATGGCGGGGCTGATATAGGCGTGATAGCTGACCGCGCTCTCCTCAATCAGGCTTTTCATTCTGGGGGCGTTTGCCTGCTGAATGAAGTTCCCGGCTCCGTCCAGACCGAGAAGAAAGACGTGTTTGCATTTCGCTGCCATGTGCTTTTCTCCCTTTCATTGGTGTTTCTGGCGCTCTCACGTTGAGCACGAACGAATTTGACGGTTTCTCATCGCGTTCTTAAAATTCGTGATGGAATCACTTGACATGGGACCGGTTTCATTATATCATTTTTAGTGGGACCGGTACCATAGTACTCTGTTCTTAGTATTTTTTTCAGGTGTCAGGGGTGGAATCCTGGATAGAGGGGAAGATAAAAAAGGACGCATGCGCATGAAAGCGAAACTGACGATCCGCGATATTGCTCGTCTGGCAGGGGTTTCTAAATCGACCGTCTCACGTGTCCTGAATCAGAGTGAGAAGGTTGACCCGGCAACCCGAGCGCGGGTACAACAGGTGATGGAGGAACAGGGATATGTACCTAGCATTGCTGCGACCGGGCTTGCAGGGGGGCGCAATCGCCTGATAGGTATTACGCTGCCGTCGTTGGCCTGGCCGATCAGTCTCGAAGTCATTCGTGGTATTGCAGATGTGGTGGAAGAGTCGCCCTATGAAATCATTCTCTACGGAGGTTCCGACAAGGAAAAAGACCCACGGCAGGTGTTGGAGCGCGTGCTTGCAACGCATCTCGCCGATGGCCTGCTGACGCTTTTACACACACAAATGCCACAAAAGATGTTTGAGCTGTACGAGCAAGGGTTCCCGGTCGTCTTGATAAACACAACTGCAATGCGGGTCAACATCCCCTGGGTGGGCATCGACAATGTAGCTGCTGCCCGTACCGCAACCCGTCATCTGCTGGAGCTAGGGCATCGGCGTATTGCCTGTGTTCTGGGCGCAATGCCGTTCGGTTGTATTGAGGACCGATACAACGGCTACTGCCAGGCGCTTGCAGAGGTGGGGCTGACCCCAGATCCCGAGCTGGTTGTCTCCGGTGCTTTTAATGAGGCCGGAGGGGCCGAATGTGCTCGCAAGCTCTTTGCCCTGAAAGAGCGACCAAGCGCCGTTTTCGTAAACAAGGACTCGATGGCCTATGGTTTTATCGAGGAGGCGCTACGGCTTGGCTGGCGGGTTCCAGATGATATTGCGGTTGTTGGCTTTGATGATGTTTCACCTCAGAATGAAGCGCCAGTAGCATTGACAACCATCAATCAGCCATTTGCCCGGATGGGAGCCCGAGGGACCGAGCTTCTACTGGCCCTGATCGAGGAGAAATATCGTGCACTGAAGCAGGGAGGAGAACGAGGGCTGCCTGTTCAGGATATCACTGCCTGGCAGGTGCTGTTACCGACACAACTGGTTGTACGCGAATCGTGTGGGGCGCGTCGGCAGTCGTAGAAGGAGACTATCCTGTTTTTCCTGTTGCGGTGAGTACAGATTCTTGAGCTGTTGACCGGTCTACTGTCCCGGAGACCTGTTCAATAGCGCTATCTATTATTTATTCTTTAACTGCTACACATCGACGTGTAGATACGAAGGAGTTTCACCTGATGAGCCAGTTTCAATTTGAAAACAAACGTTTCAACCGACGTAATTTTATGCAGGCTGCTGGCGCGACAGTGGGCGCTGCAAGCCTCGGTGGATTACTGGCGGCGTGTGGTGGCGGTGGCGCAGGTGCTTCTGATCAAGTGACGGTTACTTTCTGGGACTGGTGGGTTACTCAGGCTCCCTGGGTTGACAACGAAATCAAGCTCTTTGAAAAGGCCCACCCAAAAATCAAGATCAAGAAAACGACTCAGGCAACAGCTCAATATGAGAACCTCCTGAATCTTGCCGCGAAGAATGGAAACCTCCCCGATGTCTTCGGTTTGAAAACCGGTACCACGAAATACCCCGACATGGTTAAGAAGGGCTGGCTGCTTCCTCTCGACAAGTGGGCCGATGACAAATGGCGCAAGCGCTTCCCCGAGGGCTATTTCCGCGAGGGTGGCAACATCCAGCAGGGCAAATTGTATTCTGCTCCTCTGATGGGACCGGCGCCCTGGGTTCAGCTCTATGTGCATAACAGCATTTTCAAAGATGCTGGCCTGACCAACCCCGATGGTTCGGTGAAGCTGCCCAAAACCTGGGACGATGTGACGCATGCTGCAGAGGCGATTGTCAAGAAGAGCGGTGGTAAGGTCTACGGTCTTGGCTTCGGGAACAACGGCTTTGACTTCATTCCCTGGTGGGCCGATGTCTTCCTGTATGGCGCGGGCTCCCCGGGTGCAAGCAACGGCCTGGATTACCGCACCGGCAAGTACGTCTATAGCTCCGACCGCAACTATGAGGACTTCCTGAGCCTCTTCCTTGAGTGGAAGAAGCGCGGCTACATCTACCCGAGCTCTCTGAGTATCTCCGACGAGATCTCCCGTGTGCATTTCACGCAGGGCAAGTTCGGTATGATTGTCGGCGGCGTCTGGAACCAGGGCGGTTGGGACAAGCAGAAGTTCACCGACTACTCCCTGACAACGCTTATCTCGCCGACTGAGACACCGAAGGGCTATTTCTATCATACTCCTGGCAATATTGATGACAGCATCCAGATCAGTATCTCGAACAAGACCAAGCATCCCGACGAAGCCTGGGCCTGGTTTGAGTGGATCTACAGCCCCGAGGCCGGTCAGCGCTGGGTTGAGATGCGCGAGGGTGTCTCGATTTACCCCGAGAACAACAAGAAAGAGAACGTCAAAGATCCACGCTTTGGCCAGTTCATTGAACTCACCAAACTCACCATCCCTGGTCCGAACCCGTCTGTCCGCAATCCGGCCTGTTCATCAGTAACGATGGACCCGGTGAAGCCGAACTTTGGTGAGACCTGTACCGGCCTCTATACCGGTCAGCTTGGTAATGTCAAAACCGCCCTCTCGGAGCTTGAGGACAAGATGAATCAGGAGTTCGCGAAGGCAATCAAACGCGCTCAGGATCAGGGCCTCAAGGTCAGCGAAAAGGACTATGTCTTCTCAGATTGGGATATCACAAAACCATACTACATGAAGTAGTAGCGCGTTTGTGAGATATGCTGTTCGGTACGCCTGCCCAGCTCTTCGGGCAGCGTACCACCTCGATATGAGAGAGAGGACATTGAAATACTATGGGCATGGCTAGCATTATGGCAAAGCAGAAGGAGCAACGCAAACACCGGGCAAAAGCGGAAGGCAGTCTCTGGCACAAGATTCGCTCAAATCCCTGGTCCTATGTCTATGTTGCGCCGATGTTCATTCTGCTGATGGTCTTCAGCGTCTATCCGATTATCGCGTCAATCATCTACACATTCTATCGCTGGAATGGGATTGGTGACCCCTCCGACTTTGTAGGGCTTGAGAACTTCCAGAAGGTTATTACTGATCCCCTGTTCTGGCAGGCGTTTCGCAACACCTTCATCTACATGCTGGTGCTGGTCCCGATTCAGTTGACGATTGCGCTGGCGCTGGCGCTCGTGTTGAATAATCCGAAACTCCGTTTCTCGACGGTCTATCGTGCGCTGTTTTTTATCCCGGCGGTCACCTCTCCGGCCATTATCGGTGTAGTGATGCAGTTGCTGGTCAGTAACGGCGGCGGCATGTTCAGTCAATGGCTGGTTGAGCACCATATCACGAAAGAGCCGATTGACTGGCTTGGTGATCCGCATTTTGCCCTCTGGATCGTGATTATTGTCGGTATCTGGAATACGCTTGGCTATAACCTGGTGTACTTCCTGGCTGGTTTGCAGACGATCCCGACAGAACTATATGAGGCGGCGCGTATCGATGGCGCGAATAGCGTGAACCGCTTCCTCTATGTGACGGTTCCGCAGTTGCGCTCGGTTGGTCTGGTTATTCTCTTTATGGCGATTCTGGGAAGCTTGCAGGTCTTCGATATGGTACAGGTGCTGACCGGTGGCGGCCCGTTCTATGCGACCGAGGTAGTGAGTACCTATATCTATCGTCTGGCCTTTGGCGGCGGTCTCTCGGTGGGTATGTCGGTACAGCCGAATGTTGGCTTTGCTTCGGCGGCCTCGTTCTTCTACGGCGTTATCCTGATGGGTCTGACGCTGATTCAGATGGCTTCGATCGGTTCGATTGCCAAAAAGCGTGAAGCGGCTCGACAGGAAGCATAAAGAGAAAGGGTGAAGCAAGAGTATGGCTGTATCTGTCTCGACCTCTCGCATGAGCGGGGCGAAGAAGGCAAAAATTTCAAGGACAATCAATGCGATCATCACGCATGCAGTGCTGATTATTAGCGGTCTGGTCTGGATCTACCCATTTATCTGGACGGTCGCGAACTCGCTGAAGACGCCTGAAGATTTTATCAGCAATAGCCTGAACCTGATCCCATCAAGTCCCCAGTGGTCAAACTACACTCAGGCCTGGGAGGAGGCTTCGTTTGGTCAGTTCTTCATGAACACGGCCATTATTACGATAACGAGTGTCTTCTTTACCGTGATTATTACCGCAATGGCGGGCTTTGTGCTGGCGCGAACGTCCTTCCCGGGCAAGAAGCTCATCCTGGGAATCATCGCTGTGACGTTCTTCCTGCCGCATGGCTATACTATCATCCCGATTTTTGATGTGGTCCAGCGTCTGGGGCTGCTGAACACATTGACCGGCATCATTCTGGTGCAGACGGCTGGTGGTATGATCTTCAACACCTTTCTGTTTATGGGCTACTTCTCGACGCTTGACCGCGAGCTCGAATATGCTGCCCGGGTCGATGGGGCAAACTTCCATCAGCTCTTCTGGCGAGTCATGTTTCCGCTGGCGCGTCCAATGATCGCGACGGTTGGCCTCTTTGCCTTCGTGAGCTCCTGGAATAGCTTCCTGATTCCGCTGGTCTTTACGCTTGGTGTTCCCGAGTTGCGCACGCTGGCGGTTGGCCTCTACGCCTTCATCGGTGAGGCCTCGACGGACTGGACGCTGCTGTGTGCGGCTTCGGTGATCGCTTTGCTTCCGATCATTCTGGTCTTTGTTGTGGCGCAGAAACAGATTATTAATGCGGTGGCCGGTGCGGTAAAGTCGTAGTGGCTGTTTGGGAGGAAGAAAGAGGGCGTCGGGCTGCTCCTCTTCCTCTCAAGCTGCGTCTTCCCCTCTCCCTTCCTCCGGGAAAAAGCAAACGTCTGGTCGTCCATACTGGAGAGAGCGCTTCTACTTGCCGCGTCTCTCTGGTAGAGATTCCTCAAAGTGTTAACTATTTGACAGTTCTTCTCACTTATGGTCGAGTATAGTAACATTGTTGATCGTGCTGTGATGGAGAAAAAGGAGGTGGTAGGGTCCACAATGAGCTTTTATTCAAGGAGGAAGAGTTTCGATGTCTTATAAAGCCAGCTTCTGGCGCTGGTCCCTCAGTTCGCTGCTGCTGCTTTTGCTGCTGTTGACCGCCTGTGGTGGCGAGAGCAATCAGGCGCAGCCGACACCCACGCAGAATCCTGCGCTGGAACGCGTGCCATATGATCTGGGTCTGCCCGATGAAGCAAAGAAAGCGCCGTCCGTCGGCGATGTTCCCGGTGATACGCAACTAAAACTGAATATTACCTTTAAAACAGATGATAAGGTTATTCAAGATATTACTGGAAAAGATGGTAAAATAAAAGATGGCGACCAGATAGATATATCAAAAAAAGCGAATGAGCTTGGCATCACCGATCAGGAATATGAGCAGATCAAGCAGTTCTTCGGCGTTCAGGATGCAAAGTTGAAACTTGGTAAGCTCCATACCTACCTGACCGTTGAGGCGAAGGCCGCTTCCATTGCCTCGCTGCTTCAGACGAAACTGGTCTATAAGGAGCTGAATGGGCGCAAGTTCTACATGCCGGAAAAAGATCCGATGCTGCCGAAATTCGTCTTTGAGCGGATTGTCTCTGTGACTGGCCTCGAAACGTACAGCCAGGCCCCGCAGAAAAGTCTCTCGCTTACCCCGCTGACCGCCCGTCAGCCGCAGCTCGATTGTAAGGCGAAAGATGACTGGGTGACGCCGCAGGAAGTGGCGAAGGCCTATGGCTTTGACCATCTCTATGACAAGGGCTGGACTGGTAAGGGTATGACGATTCTGCTGCCCGAATTTGAGACCTATGATAAAGAGGCGGTGGAACGGTACGGGCAATGTGTTGGCTATAAAGGCAAGATCGATGTGGTCAATGTCGGGTTACCGCCCATTGAGGTTGGTGGTGAAGCCACGCTGGATATTGAGATGATTCAGGGTCTGGCACCCGAAGCGAATATTGTGGTTTATCAGGCGATCAATACCCCCTTCAGCATGGAATGGGTGCTGAACCAGATTCTTGATGACTATGCGGACGCCAAAAAGCCAGCGGTCATCAGCTTGAGTTGGGGCAATGCCGAGCATGATAAGGCGACGAGCTCGGTGAGGGCGGTGGCTGAGTCGATCAAGCTGCTGACACAGGCCCGCTATATGACTGTCTTTGTGGCAAGTGGCGACTGTGGCGCGTATGGTGGTGGGGTCTATAAAGAGCTTGCGGTTGACTTCCCATCCTCGGTCCCCTGGTCGGTTGGTGTGGGCGGCACGAAGCTTTCGACCGGGCTGCTTGGTCGCATGAATGAAGCGGTCTGGTCCGATGGCTCCAATACCTCCGAGTGTAAGAATACCTGGGGCTCGGGCGGTGGTGTCAGCACGCTCTTCAAGCGCCCCGAGTGGCAGAAGGGCGATGGCGTGCAGAATGAATACTCCAATGGTAACCGTCAGGTTCCTGATGTATCCGCAGTCGCGATTGACCTGCCGATCATCTTTCAGGGGGCCTGGTACAGTGTTGGAGGCACCAGTGCTGCTACCCCGATCTGGGCAACCGGGTTCTCCCTGCTCAATCAGGGCCTGATCGCAGAGACGGGCTACTACTACTATGGGCCGGATACCTTCTACAAGGCCTCGGAGAATCGCGGCCTGCTGACCAATCCCTTCTTCGATGTGAAGGAAGGCGATAACCTCTACTATAAAGCGGGCGCGGGCTGGGACTATCCCACCGGGCTTGGCACGCCGAACTATCTGGATCTATACCTGATCCTCAAGGGTACGATTCAGGAAGAAAGCCAGAGCTGAGCGCAACAGGAGCAGGTGACGACGAGTCGCTTGCTCCTGTTTATTTGGTTGCTCAGGGAGCGTATCCTATCAGAAAAGTGCTTGATAGGGATATAGCATGGTTGACGGGCAGCATTTTGGATGGTATAGTTTATTCATTCGGTTGAATAATTTTTTTGAGGAAGCATTGTGAGCAGGCATGAGGCAAGGCGTAATGAGATACTGGTAGCGGCGCTTGCGGTGCTGGCTCGCGAGGGAATAGCCGAGACAACAACTCGCAAGATAGCCGCGGAAGCGAACGTGAATCAGGCGATGTTGCGCTACTATTTTGGCAGTAAGGATGAGCTGTTGTTTGCTGTGCTTCGCGAGCTGATGCGCAGGACACAGGACATCGTGCGGCAGGCGGCGCAGGGCCATACCTCCTGGCGGGATGTCATCGCCAACGGCCTGCGCGCCTTCTGGGAGCACGTTGAGCGTGAGCCCGAGCTACAGATTATGCAGTATGAGTTGACCCTGTATGCCTTGCGGCACACGGACTCTGCCTGGCTGGCGCAACAGCAATACAGCGGCTACAGCCGGGTAGTTGAGGAGGCGCTGCGCGACTATATCGCGCCTGATACCTGTTCTCTCTCGTTTTCCGAACTGGCGCGTTTTATTATTGGTGGCCTGGATGGCCTGATCTTGCAATTTATCAGCGATCGCGATCCGGCCCGGGCTCGGCGCGACCTTGAGCATCTGATTACGGCGGTGATTGCGCTTGCTGAGAGCAGGTGAGGAGGGAATCTTCATGCGGGAGCGTCCTCTGACACGGAGCTATGCCTATTATCGCGAGATCTTTCAGGGGCAGCGGATGCCGTTCGCCTTTGTTGACCTTGATCTGTTCGACCGGAATGTACGTACGGCGTTGCGACGCGCTCGCGGCAAGCAGGTACGCATTGGAACCAAGTCGGTACGCTCGGTGGCGTTGCTGCGGCGGCTGCTTGAGCAGGGGTGTCAGGGATGCCTCTGCTTTACGGCGCGTGAGGCGGCTTATCTGGCCTCACAGGGCTTTGATGATCTGGTGATCGCCTATCCGGTCTGGCATCGCGACGATATCGCCGAGGTGGCGCAGGCGGTGAAGGGGGGAGCGCGAATCACGCTGATGGTTGATAGCGTTGAGCATGTGCGGCAGGCGGCCTCAGTGGCTGAGCAACAGGAAACACAGTTATCACTCTGCCTCGATCTGGATATGTCCTCTTCGTTTCCCGGCCTGCATTTTGGAAGCTGGCGCTCTCCCTTGCGCACACCCGAGCAGGTGCGTCCGGTGCTGGATGCGATCAAGAACGCGCCTACCGTGACGCTTGACGGCGTGATGGGCTATGAGGCGCAGATTGCGGGCGTGGGTGACGCAACTCCCGGGCAGGCGCTCAAGAATGCGCTGATTCGCACGCTCAAGCAGCGCTCGATTGCGGAAGTCGCTCGCAGGCGCCAGGAGCTTGTCAGTTTTGTCGAGGGCTACTATGGGCGACCGCTACGCTTTGTCAATGGCGGTGGCACCGGCAGCATTGAGACAACCTGTGCCGAGGAGTGTGTGACCGAAGTGACGGTCGGTTCGGCCTTCTATGCGCCTGCGCTCTTCGACGCCTTCCACTCGTTTCGCTATCTTCCGGCTGCCGGCTACGCGATCGAGATTGTGCGGCGGCCTGCACCCACGCTCTATACCTGCCTGGGAGGCGGCTATGTGGCCTCTGGCGCGGTTGGAGCCGACAAGTGGCCGCGACCTTATTTACCACGTGGAGCCCGTTTCGATAGCCTTGAGGGAGCAGGGGAGGTCCAGACACCGATCTTCTATAAAGGTCCGCTGCCGCTTCGGCTCGGTGACCCGATCTTTCTCCGGCACGCGAAGGCCGGGGAGCTCTGCGAGCGCTTTACCCATCTCCTGCTGGTCAGCGAGGGCCAGATTGTTGAGACCGTGACAACCTATCGTGGCGACGGTCAAAATTTCTTATAGTTTTCCCTTATGAAGGAGCGATTATGGAACAACGCTGGAGCAACTGGTCAGGTTCGGTACGCTGTTCGCCAAAGCAGGTGTTGCGCCCGGAGAGTATTTCCCAACTGGTGCAGATGGTCAAAGAGCACGCAGCGGAAGGACGCTGTATGCGCGTTGTCGGGACAGGGCACTCGTTCACGCCGCTGGTACAAACGGACGATATATTGATCTCGCTGGACGGCTTGCAGGGAATCGAGCAGGTTGACCGTGAACGTGGGACCGTTACCGTGCTTGCTGGCACAAAGCTCAAGCGGCTTGGCGAGGCGCTGTATGCGCATGGACTGGCACAGGAAAATCTGGGCGATATCGATGTGCAAAGTATTTCTGGCGCGATCAGTACCGGGACGCATGGCACCGGGATCGCTTTTGGCACCATCGCTACTCAGGTTGTCGGCCTGACACTGATCACGGCTGCGGGAGAGTTGCTTGAGTGCTCCGAGGAGCAGAATCCCGAGTTATTGAAGGCGGCTCAGGTTTCGCTTGGCATGCTTGGTATTATCGTGAAGGTGACGCTGCGTGTGGTTCCGGCCAGGCGCCTGCACTACGTCAGCCGCAAGATCAGCCTGGACGAATGCCTTGAGAGCATCGACCGCCTCAAGCAAGAGAACAGCCACTTTGAGTTCTACTGGTTCCCCTACACAAAGTGGGTTCAGATCAAGCTGATGAACGAGACCCAGGAGCAGGTGAATGCCGGGAGTATCTGGGCAACAGTCAGCCAGTTGGTGCTGGAGAACGGGCTTTTCTGGCTGCTATCCGAAGCCTGTCGTCTGGTGCCGCTCCTCTGCCCGCTGGTGAGCACAATTTCAGCGTTCGGCGTGCCCGATATTAACGAGGTGAATCACAGCCATCGTGCCTTTGCCACACCGCGTCTGGTGCGCTTTCAGGAGATGGAATACAATTTGCCCGCCGAGCATATGAAGACTGCGCTTGAGGAGATTCGAGACTGTATCAATCAACATCGATTCGCGGTCCATTTTCCCATTGAGTGCCGCTTTGTGCGGGGAGACGATATCTGGCTGAGCCCGGCCTATCAGCGAGATTCGGCCTATATCGCCATTCACATGTATCGCGGTATGGAGTACAAGCCTTATTTCCGCCATATCGAGGAGATCTTCAAGCGCTACAACGGGCGTCCGCACTGGGGCAAGCATCATACTCGGACTGCCGAGCAGTTGAGCGAGCTCTACCCGCGCTGGAACGACTTCCGCAGGGTGCGTGAAGAGCTTGACCCACAGGGCCTGTTCTTGAATTCTTATCTGCGTGAGCTGTTCTATGGGAATTGAGGGATATGGAAGACATATCCCCCAACCCTGTTATGCAGTGGGTTTGCGCGCCTTCACAAAGAAGCGGTGACTGTGCGAAACAATAGAGCCCTCGCGCTGAATGCGCCCATGCAGCTCAAGTAACCGCTCGAAGTATCGTTCAACGGAGAAGTCGGGAATCTGCCACTCGATCACCTTCAAGTAGAAGACGAGCGCGCCGACGTCGTAGAAGCGTGTCACCGGGTAAGCCTCCTGCTGTGTCAGGATCTCGAATCCGGCCTCCTGTAGCTCCTTGACGGCGGTCTCGCAGTTCCAGCCCGCATATTTGGGCTCAGGTGCGCCAAGCATACGATTGAGCTCGATATTGTCGTTTCCGCCGACCTGTTGAGTGACGAAGAGGCCGCCCGGTTTGAGCACGCGCCAGAGCTCACGCGGGTCGAATGCGCCGTGCCGATTGATGACCAGCTCGAAGCGCTGATCCTCGACCGGAAGCGCCCGGTTCTCGTCGTCCTGCACCGCATACACCCGGACGTTGAGCGGCTCCAGGCGGGCTCGCGCTATCTCGATGTTTGGCGGGTAGCCCTCGGTTGCGCAGGTATCGGGTGGGAATGGCTGAAGTGAGGCCAGTAGCTCACCGCCGCCGGTGTCCATATCCAGTAGCGAATGAACGTGCGGCAAGAGTGCTTTTACCTCCTCTCGATACTCCCAGGGGAGGGGCTGTTCATCGTCAGTCATGCGCCCGTTCAGGTGCGAGAAATCCCACCCCGAAAACGGATAGTTGTATTCGTTAACCAGAGAGCGGTAGAACGCTTCGTCTTTCTGTGATCGTGTCATGCTTTTACCTCCTCAAAAACTATTTCGACGCCAGCAGTGAAATTAGTCGAGGAGGCCCGCGAATCAGGTTTTATTGCGGGTGTGCCTGTTTGCTGAATTGCATCTTCTTCCTATTCTCACTTTCTATCGTTAGATGAGCATACACCGATTGTTGCGCCCTGTCAACTGAACAGGTCTTCTGTGTGACGTCCGGGCTATTTCTTGCGGAATGCCTCCCTTGCTCGATATTCTGCCATCAGTTCGGCATGCTCGGGTGATTGCAGACACTCCTGCTGTGCCTGTAGAAACTCCTCGGTCAGCGTGGCGATGTCGTTTTCAAAGGCCAGATCGATCTGACGCTTGGTGTGGTGCAGGGCTGTGAAGGGGAGGGAAAGGAGCTCTTCAGCCAGCGCGTTTGTCTGCTCTTCGAGCTTCTCGGGTGGCGCGACCTCGTGGATTATTCCGAGCCGTTGGCCTTCGGTAGCACTGAAACGACGGCCGAGCAGGCAGAGCCATTTTGCCTGACTGCTGCCGATCAAGCGAGCGAGCCGCATCGGACCAAGTGCTGCCACCACGCCCTCACGAACCGCCGGAATACTCAGCACCGCGTCCTCGGCGGCAATGCGCAGGTCGCAGGCGAGAGCAAGTTGCAAGCCACCACCCAGGCAATAACCATGAATCGAGGCGATTGAGATGGCATTGAGCGCGGAGAGCGCCGTCATGCCACGTTCCCAGGTGTCGAACCACTCCAGCGGCAGATTTCCATGTGCCAGTTCTTTTGTATCCAGACCGCTACAAAAGGAGCGCCCTTTCCCGCTGACAATAACGACCTGTACGTCTGGTTGCCGCTGCAAATAATCGGTAACGGTGACCAGGTCCTTGACCCAGGCCCAGTTTGCCGCGTTATGCACTTCCGGGCGATTCAGATACAGGCGAGCAAGCGAGCCGCTGACAGCACAATACATTGTTGCCAGTTGCAGTGTCATCATTTTCCCCTTTCACGTTTGTCGATAATATGGGTTGTTTTGCCTTCGGAGCGGGGTAACGTGCCGTACCGATGGAGCTGTACCGAAAAATGAAGCCCTGATGCATTGAGCAGTAATGTGCCGATCGTTTCCTGTAGCTGTTGATGCGCGTCTGGAGAGGCGTCGGGGTCTGCAAGCTCAACCTCAACGGTGACGCTGTCGAGGCTCTGCTGACGCTCTATCACGATATAATAATAAGGAGAGAGCTCGGGAAGCGACATCAGAACGCGCTCTATTTCTGTCGGGTAGACGTTGATGCCCCGGAGAATCAACATATCGTCGGTTCGCCCTTTGATCTGGCTGATGCGCATGAGGGTGCGTCCGCAGGCACAAGGAGCGGTATGCAGGGAACAGATATCGCCTGTACGATAGCGCAAAAGTGGCATACCTTCTCGTGTCAACGTTGTCAGGACAAGTTCACCTTCCTGGCCCGGTGGAAGCGGGTCGCCATTGGCGGAAATGATTTCGGGGTAGAAGTGATCTTCAAAAACATGCAAAAAGCGCGTACCGCTCCGGCGAGCCTCGTCGCGACTCGCAGGACATTCGACCGCCACGCCGGGGCCGATGATCTCGCTCAAGCCATAGAGGTCGAAGCCGCTCAATCCGAGGCGACTTTCAATCTGCTGTCGTATGGCTTCTGTCCATGGCTCAGCGCCAAAAATGCCATAGCGCAGGCTGGTTGCTTCAATGCCCATTGCTGCCATTGTCTCGCCGATAACCAGCGCATATGAGGGGGTACAGCCGAGCGCGGTTGCCTGCAAATCATGCAGTAGCGTGACCTGGCGTCGGGTGTTGCCGGTCGAGGTTGGAACGACAGTCACTCCGAGCAGTTCGGCGCCGGAATGAATGCCGAGGCCGCCCGTGAACAGGCCGTAGTTATAGGCGTTTACCAGCAGGTCGCCGGGTTGAATACCCATACAGAGGAGCGAACGGGCAGAGACCTCGGACCAGAGCGAGAGATCATGCCGTGTGTAGCCAATGATCTTTGCTCTCCCCTTTGTTCCCGACGATGCCTGAATCCGAAGGAGCTCCTCACGCGGCACCGAGAGCAGGCCGAAGGGGTAGTGATCAAGCAAGTCGTCTCGGGTTGTGAAGGGGAGCGTGCTGAGTTCGTCGAGACTGGTCAGGGCGTCGGGGGTGATCTGTCGCTCTTCCAGTCTGGTACGATAGAAAGGAACATGCTCATAGACGCGCTTGAGTGTTGCCTTGAGCCGCTTGAATTGGAGATCGCGGCGTTCATCGGGGGAGAGAAAATCTTGTTGTAAGAGCGCTTCAAGCAACATAAAGAGAATCTCCTGTAAAAAGATGCGCTTGCGCCTTCTCAAAGGGTGCGAGCGGGGTTGGTCTCAAGAGCTCAACTGTATAGATTAAGTTTGTAGTATTTCACGCAATAATATCTTTTAAAAACAGTATACCTGTTTTTGGCAAAAAATGTTAATATGGAAATGAGGTACTTGCTTTTGAGAAGGCTCCCAATGCGGCCTGAACGTATTTTTCCCGGGACGAAAAAAGTCCTCTCTGTGCCATTCCGGGAGAAAGGGCGTATACTGTCACCACACTCTAGCATGACACCATAGAAGGGGAGTATATGACGGCAGTTGAATGGAAGACAAAGCGGCTCTGGCTGGTGCGGCATGGTGCGACGATCTGGAATGCGGAGCGCCGTTACTGTGGTTCCAGCGACATTCCGCTTTCGGAGGAAGGACAACAGCAGGCGCTCTGGCTCGGGCAACGCTTGCGCTCGGTCTCCTTCTCGACCATCTATTATAGTCCAACCGGGCGGGCACGAGCCACTGCTGAAGCGATTGCCAGTGCGCACCGGGAGCCGCTGCACCTGCATGTGGACGATCGCTGGCGCGAGATTGATTTTGGTCCCTGGGAGGGCCTGACCTATGCTGAGATCACGGCGCGCGATCCCGATTACCCGGGCTTTTTTAGCGTGCCTCAGCGCTATGTTCCTCCGGGGGCCGAGTCGCTGGAAGCGGTGGTGCAGCGGGTGCAAGAAGGCCTTGACGCGCTGGTGCGTGCGGATGAGGAGTCCTGCTTGCTTGTCGGGCATGGTGGCTCGTTGCGGTTGTTGCTTTGCTTGCTGCTGGATATGCCGCTTGAGCAGCAATGGCGTTTTCGACTTGATCCCGGGTCGCTGAGCGCGGTTGAGCTTTTCTATCAGGCCGAGACCAGACCTCAGGCGACCTTAATCTTACTGAATGAACAACAAAAGGTGGAGAATCCTTGATACATCTATTGCGCGAGCAATGGGGCGAGTTGCTTGGAGCTTTGCGCTTCCTGACGACGCTTCCCTTGCCGCATGAAAAAGAGACGAATGAATGGCGGCTGGGAGGCGGTTTCTTCCCGCTTGTCGGGCTGTTGCTTGGTGGCTGCCTGTCCATCCTCGCCTTGTTGCTTGGCTGGCGGCTCTCATATCTGCCTCTGACTGCACTTCTGATCGTGGCTGAGATCGTGCTGACTGGTGGGCTGCACCTTGACGGACTGATGGATAGCTGTGACGGCCTCTTCGGCGGGCATACACGTGAGCGTAGATTGGAAATCATGAAAGATAGCCGGGTGGGAAGTTTTGGCGTGCTTGGGGCGATCTGCGTGGTGCTGCTCAAATGGGCCTGCCTGACGGGCCTGCCCGTGACCCGCATGGTTCCCGCCCTGCTGATGACCCTGACTATGTCGCGTTGGATGATGCTGCTGGCGCTGTTTGCCTATCCTAATGCCCGACCTGAAGGCATGGGAGATGCCTTTCGCCAGCGTATCACGCGTGGAACACTGATTCTGGCGGGAGTGACGGCGCTGGCAGTAACGCTCATCGTGGGGTTCTTTCTTGGCCCGTGGGGCTTCCTGAAGGGGCTACAGGTTTTCTTGCTTGGCACTGGCTTTGCCTTTGTGCTTGGCTGGCCGTTTTATCGGATGATCGGTGGCCTGACCGGTGATAGCTATGGGGCCATTGTCGAGCTTGCCGAGGTGGCGCTACTGCTGCTGTTCCTCTGGCTATAGAAGAAGGAGAAGAGTGCTATGAGTGAGCCTGTCAAGCCGCCGCGCCTGATTCTGGTTCTTGGGGGAGCGCGGAGCGGCAAGAGTTCCTATGCCGAACTGCTCGCGGCACGGAGCGGGTGCCCGGTTGCCTATATCGCAACGGCGACCGCCGATGATAACGAGATGAGTGAGCGGATCAGACGGCATCAGGACGCGCGTCCAGCGGAGTGGGTGACCATTGAGGAGCCATACGATCTGGAGGCCGCGTTCCGGCGAGGCTGCGAGCGGGCCGATGTGGTGTTACTGGATTGCGTGACACTCTGGGTCTCGAACTGGCTCCTGCGCGATGGGAGGCTTGTCGAGGGGGAGCAGGCGACGGCTGAAGCGCTGTTCAATACAGAGATAGTGCAACAGGTTGACAAGCTGCTGCGGGCCTTTGCCGAGGCCGATGAAAGCAAGCGGCTGATCCTGGTCTCTAATGAAGTGGGGCTCGGGCTGGTGCCTCCCTATCCTATCGGGCGGGTGTATCGTGACACGCTCGGCAGGGTCAATATGCGGCTTGCGCGTGCCGCTGATGCGGTGTATCTGCTGGTCGCCGGGCTTCCTCTGGATGTCAGGCGTTTGCGTGCAGAGATGCCCTGGTGATAGAATAATCTGGATAATTGATATTTGCTTTGTCGGGTGGCCTGCAAGAAGCAGGCAGAATAGGGAAGCCGGTGTGAATCCGGCACAGACGCGCTACTGTGACTGGTGAGCGCCCCGTCCTCTCGTTGATGTGAGAGCAATGCCACTGAGCGAAAAGCTATGGGAAGGCAGACGGGGAGCGTTTGGAGCCAGAAGTCAGGAGACCTGCCCGAGAAAGGGAATGCTCACGATCCTTCGCGTCAAAGGGAGCGAACCGAGCGCATACCGATAGCTTGTGAAGGCAGAAGGTGCTTCACGGCTCACTTTACCTGTGCTCCAGAAGACGTGAGGTGACGGCGGGCGAAGGATTTTCAGTGGAGGGTTTCGTTTTATGTCTACCCGTCTCATCTCGTTCCGTATTTCTCTTCTTTTCCTGCTCACTCTCGTGCTGGCTGCCTGTGGCGGTGCTCAGCAGACAGTGGACAAGCCTGCTACCACGCCGACGGTGGCGGCAACGCCTGCGGTCGATGATCGCGGAACGCCGATTGTTTATCCTAAAACTGCACCACAGCGCATTATCTCGCTGACCGCGAATACCAGCGAAATGCTCGGTGCGCTTGGCTTGCAGGATAAAGTCGTTGCAGTCGATAACTATACTACCTACCCCAAAGAGCTGACTTCAAAGCCGCGCATCTCGGATGCAATGGGCAAGTACAACATCGAGCAGATTACAGCCCTCAAGCCTGATCTGGTGCTGTCTCATGGCGGAATAACTCATGAGGTTGATGATAAGCTGCGTGGTCTTGGCCTCAACGTGGTGGATCTCCCGGCAGTGGACTTCACAAAATCACTTGAGCAAATTCTGATTGTTGGCAAGCTGACGCACACCGAACAGAAGGCACAGGAGGTCTATGAGCAGGCCACAAAGGAGCGTCAGGACATCATTCAGAAGGTCGCAGGCACGGAGAAGCCAAAGGTGCTGCTTGAGGTGGATAACAGCACGGCGGGCAAGCCCTTTGTCTTCGGGAAGGGGTCTTTCGGTGATGAGATGCTGCGCGATGCGAATGCAATCAACATCTTTGCAGAGAATAACAGCAACGGCGGCTATCCTCAGGTGACCGATGAAGCGATTATTCGCGCAAACCCGGCGTATATTATTCTGACCGAGGACCCGAAATATGGTGGTGATCCCTCGCTCGTCTATAAGCGCCCGAACTGGGGAGGCATTCAGGCTGTGAAGGAGAAGCAGGTCTATCATGTGAACGTGAATATCACGCAGCATGCCGGGCCGCGTCTGGTGCAGGGTCTGCGCTGTATTGCTCAGATTGTCCATCCTGATAAGTTTACCGAGAAGCTTCCGCAGTATTGTTCGGACACGATCTAAGCTCGCTGGCAGGGAAGGCGCGTTCTTCCCTGCATTTCTTTTCTTGAAGGGAGTGAAGCGCATGAACGAAGAAGTGCGTGCACAGCAGCGAGAGCGCTATAAAGAGGAACTCAAGCAGAGCAAATCGGCAATCAAGAAGGGGCTGGTGATCGTCAATACCGGCAATGGCAAGGGCAAGACGACGGCGGCTCTCGGGCAGGTGTTTCGGGCCTGGGGACAGGGCATGCGCGTCTGTATCCTGCAATTTATCAAGGCCAGCACGGCGAACTGGGGCGAAGAGAAGGCCGCGCATCGTCTGGGCATCGAGGTTCACCCTCTGGGCAGTGGCTTCACCTGGCTCTCAAAGGATATCGAGAAAGATAAGCGGCTGGCTCGCGAGGGATGGGAACTCTGCAAGCAGAAGATCCTGTCTGGCGCTTATGACCTGATCGTGCTTGACGAGATGACCTACGTGCTGACCTATGGATGGATTTCCTGGGAAGAGGTGCGCGAGATCTTTGACCGACGTCCCGAAGGGCTGCACCTGATCGTCACCGGACGCGATGCGCTGCCCGAGCTCATTGACTATGCCGATACCGTTTCAGAGGTTCGGGAAGTCAAGCACCATTATCTCAAAGTCAAGTCGCAGAAAGGAATCGAGTTCTAGTGATACATCGCTGGATGATTGAACTGGCGGCGCTGCTTGTGGCACAGGGGCTCGATCTGCTAGGAGAACCTCCGTTGTCGCTTCATCCAGTTGTCTGGTATGGAAAACTGATTCGCGGGCTGGAAAAGCGAGCGCCCGGGCAACCGGGAGCACAGTTGTGCTATGGTGTCCTGATGCTTGTGCTGGCTGCCCCCTTTGCTCTGGTCCCTGCCTGGATTGTGCAGCGGCTTGCGAAGCGGGTTCGTCATCGTGGCGCTGTGGGGATTGTGCTGTATGGGTTGCTGATCGGGGCGGGCCTCAAACCATTTTTTGCGCTGCGGATGCTGGTTGATGCGGGTGCTGAGGTACGGCAGGCCCTCGAACGCGATGACATCGTTGCGGCTCGGGAGGCGCTGCGGAGCCTGGTGAGCCGTGATCGCTCCCGATTGGACGCGGAGCTTGCAGGCGCGGCGGCTATCGAGTCGCTGGCCGAAAACCTCAGCGATTCGGTGGTTGCGCCACTGTTTTATTATGCCTGCTTTGGCCTGCCGGGCGCGGCGCTCTACCGCCTGGTCAATACCTTCGACTCAATGATCGGCTATCGCGGCACGTATGAGTATCTGGGCAAAGCGGCGGCCCGCCTGGATGACCTGCTCAATCTGGTGCCCTCCCGCCTGACTGCTAGCCTGATTGTGCTCTGTGCTCCCCTGTTTGGAGGAGATCGACGGCAGGCGTGGCGCATCTGGCGGCGTGACGCCCGCAACACGGCGAGTCCCAATGCCGGACATCCGATGGCGGCGGCTGCCGGAGCGCTTGGGGTGCGGTTAGAGAAGGTCGGGCACTATGTTCTAGGGGAGAAGCAAAAGGAGCTGACGCCACTGCACATTCAACGCGCCGAGCGGATGGTCTGGCTTGTGGGCGGCGGTGGCCTGCTGCTTGCTCTCTTGTGGAGGCAGGTATGCATGAGAAACCGCTAATGCATACAGTTATGCACGGGGCGCTTGATTTCGCGGAACTGGAACGTCTGGGCCTGCATCCCGACGCGGTTCTTGATTGTAGTGTGAACTCGAATCCCTATGGCCCATCGCCTCGGGTTCGGGAGGCGCTTCGTTCCCTTATCCCTGAACGCTACCCGGATCGGGATTGCCTTGCGCTGAAACGGGCGCTGCTCGCGACCGATCTGGCAGATGTTCCGCTTGTGCCTGAAATGCTGGTTTGTGGCAATGGGGCAAGCGAGCTGATCTGGGCGCTTGCTCGCACCTTTCTGTATCCTGGTGCGAAGGTAGCGCTTTTCCCTCCGACCTTTGGAGAGTACAAAGCTGCCTCTGAGGCGGTAGATGCGACTATTCTCACGTTCCCGGCGTGTGAGGAAGCGGCCTTTCAGCTTGATGTGGAGGCGGCGTGTACCTGGCTTGAGCGGCAGTGCCCGGCGCTGGTCTGGCTCTGTAACCCGAATAACCCGACAGGGGCTCTCCTGACCGGGGAACAGCTTTTCCGACTTGCACAATCCTGCACTGCCTGTAACGCGCTACTGGTGATCGACGAGTCCTACTATCGCTTTGTCGTGCCTGAAGCCACGAGTGCGGCTCTTCCGCTGCTGGCCGGTCCACTTGCCGAGCATGTGGTGGTGTTGCGCTCGATGACGAAAGATTACGCGCTGGCTGCGTTGCGGCTCGGCTATGCTGTACTGCCTCCTGAGCGGGCGCGCCAGCTTCAAAGTTACCTGCCCTCATGGAATGTCAATGGCGCGGCACAACTGGCGGGCGTGGCCGCCCTTGCGGATCGTGATCACCTGAGGATGACGATGAGCGCGCTTGCTATCGAACGCGAGCACTTTTTTCGTGCGCTGGCACGCTGGCCGATGATCCCTTCACACACGCATTACTGTCTGCTTGATGTTGGGTCAGCGGTCGAGGTGCGGCAGTGCTTGCTGCGAAAAGCGCTTCTGGTTCGTGATTGTACATCGTTTGGCCTGCCACGCTATATCCGGGTGGCGACGCGGCGACGGGACGAGTGGCCGCGCCTGGTCGCTGCATTGCAGGAGATAATATGAGGCTAGCAAAAACACTGATGATTCAAGGAACAGCCTCGACAGTTGGCAAAAGCACGCTGGTAACGGGGCTCTGTCGGCTGTTCGCGCAGGAGGGGCTACGAGTAGCGCCATTTAAAGCGCAAAATATGGCCCTCAATTCTTTTGTGACCGCTGATGGTGGCGAAATAGGGCGTGCGCAGGCAGTCCAGGCCGAGGCTGCTGGCATTGAGCCCGCGGTTGAAATGAACCCGATTCTGCTGAAACCCGAGGGCAATTCGCGCAGTCAGGTGGTGATGCTTGGTCGTCCGCTGCGTCGGATGGAGGCGCAGGAGTATTACAGGCATCGTACCGGTTTTCGTGAGGTGGTGCAGCGCTCGCTTGAGGCGCTTCGGCAGCGTTTTGATCTGGTACTGATTGAGGGCGCGGGAAGCCCTGTCGAGCTGAATCTTGCGCAATATGATCTGGTGAACATGGCGGTGGCTCATCTGGCAGATGCTCCCGTGTTGCTGGTTGGCGATATTGATCGTGGCGGAATCTTTGCCTCTTTGCTTGGTACGTTACAGCTCTTCAAGCCAGAGGAGCGGGCACGAGTGAAAGGGTTGATTGTCAACAAATTTCGGGGAGATCTGGCGCTCTGGCGTGATGGGGAGCGCTTGCTTGCGCGCATGGCTGATGTGCCGGTACTCGGGACTGTCCCCTACTATACCGACATTGTGATTGCTGAAGAGGATTCCGTCTCACTTGAGCGGGGAACGAGTCTCTTACAGCGGCCTCAAAAGCGGACCCGAGCCGTGGATATCGTTGTTATTCGTTATCCCTATTTGAGCAACTTCGACGAATTTGACGCACTGGCTGCCGAGCCGCAGGTGCGCCTCTCCCTGGTAGGGAGTCCGGAGGAGCTTCCAGAGCGGCCCGATCTGATTATCTTGCCCGGCAGTAAAAACACACTCTCAGATCTTGGCTGGCTCTGGCGTAGCGGACTGGCGTTGCAGATTCGACATCATGCCGCGCAAGGAGCCGCGTTACTGGGAATCTGTGGCGGTTATCAGATGCTAGGCGAACGGGTCAGCGACCCCGAGGGGGTGGAGAGCGCTCCGGGAACGGTTGAGCCCGGGCTGAATCTGCTGCCCGTTGAGACCGGCTTTGTCTCGCTTGAGGAGAAGGTGACACAGCAGAGCCGGGCGCGGATATTGACGAGACGCGGTCTATTTGCGGCTCTGGACGATAGTGAGTTACAGGCCTATCAGATTCATGCCGGGCGCACCCGGGCCCCCGAGAACCCGCTTTTTGGCCTTGTACAGGGGGAAACGGATGGATGGATCAGCGCGGATGGATGGAAAGCCGGATGCTATCTCCACGGTCTGTTCGAGAACGAGGCATTCAGGAAAGCGGTGATACAGGCGCTCTGGAAGCGACGCTATACGCAGGATGAGCCGCAGCCAGATACAACCTTCAGTCGACAACAGGAATATGATAAACTGGCGGCTCTGTTGCGTCAGCACCTTGATCTGAAGCTGCTCTATCGTATTCTTGAGGGCAGAGAGGGTTAGAAACAGGGTTTTCATGCCCGATTGGCAGCCGTGCGATCTCATTCAGAATAGCAGGTTGAGTAGAGAGAGAGTCCCCGAACCCACCCTCCCCGACTTCCGGTATCAGTCCTCCACGCGGTAGTGAACAGTGCGCGATGCCCGGTACTCTTGTCACAATGCCGGACGATAACAATGAAAACGTGCCTCGTCCTCTGGGCACACTCAAAAGTGCCTTATAACCCTAAGGCGGGGTTTGTGGTCGCTACTGTGCACAGAAATCGGGTACCGACTTTCTCTCTCTAGTCGACCAGCTCGGTGAGCCAGTTTTTTTCCTGAATGGCTGTATCGAGCTCACGTCGACGGCGTGCGATCTCATCGGCCTGCTTGCGGAGCGCCGCGACATCGACGGTTGCGACTTTGCGAATCTCAGCGTGACCATAGCGGTCGGTTCGATCCGCAGCGGTATTTGCCGCTTCATGCAGGAAGGTATATTCTTTTGAAAGGATATCGCGGCGGGCCAGTGCCTCGGTCAGGGTCTGGTGCTCGTCGAAGCGCGTTTGCAGGTTTGTCTTATTAATGCGCACGATCAGCGTTTGCAATTCCTGGAGCAAGCGGCTATACTCGGCCCGGAGTTCCTGTGGATCTTCAGGCGGGGTGTCGCCTTCCTGCACAAGAACGGACTGCAACATACGAGAATGCAACTGCGCCAGTCGCTTTTGAAGATCGGCACGGAGAACAAGCGCTTCTGCGAGCTTCATAGGTCATTCGTCTCCTGATTCGATGTCTATTTTGTGAGAGTTACTGAAAGAAAATTTTTGAAAAAGAGATATGTTGTAATTTGTCAATGAGGATAGTATAGGGGAAGAAAAGGCGCCTGTCAAGCCAAAACAGGGGGAGAGGGAAAGAAAGGCCATCTCCTCGATGATGACCTTTCTTTTCCGGTTTAGTGCGCGCTCATGGCGAGTTCTTTGGCCTGCTCGGTGTTGATCTCCGAGCGCTTCGGGGCTCGAGCCAGGAAGGCACCCAGGAAGCTGAGCAGGGAGGCCACCGCCGCGGCCCACCACGTGGCGGTAAAGGCATGCGTCATTTGCGCCTTGAACTCGTGCTGGATCTGCGAGTTGATATCCTTCAATTCAGTGCGAATGGCATTGCGCTGCTGTTCGGGGACCTGTGGCGGCAACTGATCGGCCAGTTTGGTAAGATCAAACTGATTCGATGAATTGCCTCCAGATGCGCCTTCTCGATAGTTGCTACTATTCGTTTTGGCGCTCTTGAGCCCCTGAACAATGCCATCACGCATTGGCTGAGGCAGTTTGGTATCTGCCTGCACAATGGAAACAGCGTTTGTGCTGGCCTGCTGCATATTGGCTTGAATCTGGCCGGTAAAGAGGCTGATCAGGACCGCGACGCCGAGACTGAAGCCAATCTGGCGGAACGTGTTGAAGATGCCGCTTCCCACGCCCAGTTTCGTGCGAGGTACCTCGGAAAGCACGATTGCCGGGAAGGCCTGGAAGACAAGTCCCATCCCTGCGCCAAAGAGGATCCCACGCCAGACGATATCAAGGTAGCTGGCATCGGGTGTCAGCAGGGCAAATGTCACCAGACTGACGGTAAGCAGAAAGGTGCCGATCAGGCCCAGGATCTGCGGGTTTGTTCTGATGCGCCCGGCGATAGCCGATACGACAAAGCTCGCCAGCGGGAACGGGATCAAGGCATAGGCCGCGCCCAGTTCGTCATAGCCAAGCAGGTTGACGAAGTAGAGCACCAGAATCAGTGAGCCGCCCTGCATCGCGAAGCCAAACAGGAACATCACCACGTTGGTCGCGCTGAAGCTCCTCCGTTTGAAGAGACTGAAATCTACAATCGGGTAGCGCTGACGCAGTTCTACCAGGACAAAGAGCGCCAGCAGCACCACGGTCGCGACCAGGAGCCCGATGATCGTTGGCGAACTCCAGCCCCAGTCATTGCCCTGCATGATTGCCAGCACCAGACAGAAGATGGTGCCGGAGAGCGTCAGCACGCCTGCAACATCGACGGCCTTGCTTGTGTTATGATCGCGGTTCTCGGGCACGAAGAGCGTAACCATGACCAGGCCAACCAGACAGAACGGCAGGTTGACGAAGAAGATCCAGCGCCAGTCAAAATTCTGAATCAGGAAACCACCAAGCACTGGACCGGCAGCGGCAGCCAGACCCGATGAGGCCCCCCAGACGCCCATTGCAGCCCCACGCTTCTCGGCGGGAAAGATGGCCGTCACCAGAGCCAGACTGACCGCGTTCATCGACGAAGCGCCGATGCCTTGAAGGGCGCGGAAACCAATCAGCCAGTTCACGCCGGGGGCCCTGTCCATCCCCCAATGGTGCCGGAAAGGGCGCATAACAGCGAGGCCAGGCTGAAGACGATCATTCCAAACATGAAGATGCGCTTGCGCCCGTACTGGTCGGCCAACCGTCCCATCGTGACCAGCAGCACGGCGAAGGTCAGACTGTAGGCGTTCAGAGCCCAGGTCACAGTGGTGAGATCAGTCTGTAATTTCGTCTGTATGTCTGGAATTGCGATATTCATAATCGTGGCGTCGAGCAAGGCCATAAAGAAGCCAAAGAGCAACGACACGAGTGCCAGCCAGGGATTGACAGTCCTACCCCCAGGAAGCGTGAAACCCGCTTCTGCTGGCTGGTTTGTATTGCTTTGCATGGTGTGAGAGAACTCCTTCAGTTCGCAGGGTCTACTATTGATACATTGCTATGTTTGAGTGCGCGCCTGCAATTCATTTTGAATTTCGGCACGCAGCTCTTGCGCCCATGCAAGCTCAAGCTTCCATTGCTTGAGAGAATGATTGCTCATCGTGAGTGCATGTTGAGAAAGGACAGGAGGAAGCTCATTTCGACAAAGAGCCCCAACTTTTTCCGAATAATGTTCAATATGTTTCTGACAATATTCAATATAATCTTCTACCAGAAACAATTGCTCCTCAGGCGGCAAAAAGGGAAACCAGGCGACCTTCTGCAAAAAGAATCGCTGGTAGTCGTACTGGTGGGACCGGGTGTCCATTAAGAGATCATGGAAACGCTTGCGGCCTGCATCCGTGATCTGATACTTGCGTGCCTGACGCTCGCCACTGCCCTCGTTTTCCAGGCATATAATCAGGCCTTCCTTCTGCATCTTATTGAGCAGCGGATACAGACGTCCGTGGCTGATCCTGGTAAAGGGGCCGGTTGCTTTCTGGATTACTTTACTGATCTTGTAGCCGTGAGCGGGGTGCAGCATCAGAACACCCAGGATGATAAGCTCATAATGCATTACACTCTATCGATGTATTCCTTTCTCCTGCCATATAGGTCATGGTGACATGTCACTGTGACATAGTATAGGCGAAAAAAAAGCCCCCTGTCAAGAGTATACAGGGGCTTTCTGGCTAGCGTGCTAGCTCTTTTGGCGGGAACAGGGTGCGATAGATCATATCGGTGATGGCGTCGATCAGGCGTTCTGTGCCCACTTCCGAGGGGACGACGATGCTCATGGTGTCGAACAGGGATAGGAGCACCAGCGCAGTGGCCTCAATATCGAGATCAGGCCAGGTCCTTCCTCGCTCGACGGCAACCTGAATCTTCTTCTCAAGCTCTTGAAGAATATACTCTCGAATCAGCCGCTGGTAGGGCTCCAGACTTTGATCTTGCGTGACCAGTTCGTGCCAGACCTGCCGTAAGCGCATATTCGCCTGGAGCAGCGCCGCGCTGACTGCCGTGCGAATGGTGGCGCGGTAATCGTCTAAGCTGAAATCCATGTCGATCAGGCGGATATGGCTGAAAATCTCCTCAAGTTGTTCGAGAAAGATGGCGATCAGCACCTGTCGTTTGTTGCGGAAGTAGCTGTAGAATGTGCCCACGCTGACCCCCGCGGCCTGCGCGATCTCGTCGGCGGTGGTGCCAATATAGCCCTTCTCGATGAAGAGAGGCACTGCGGCCTTGAGCAGTTCTCGGCGCTTTTCGCGGCTACGCGCTTGCTGCGGAATACGGGGAAAATCCTGATCCTCAAACAGAGATGCTGCTAACTGGCGGAATGAGTCCTGTTCGACGATGTGTTCCTTTTTGTCTTGCATAGTGTGCTACCTCGATCTAGTGTGGATGCCTGACGCCACAGGAAGTTTTCAGCGCAAAGTATAAGGCGCTTTCCTTTCCTCTGTCAACCAAAGCAGAAATATGAATATGACCTCATGTTCCTATTGCAATCCGGTCAAAAATAAGCTATACTCCTCGATGTGGAAGAAAACATGAGGTGAGCCTCAGATTTCAGTATTGATTCTAGCACAAATTGGTCCAAACAACGAAGCAAAAAACTGTAGTGGGAAGGTGATTTTTCGTGAAGAAGCAGCTTTTGTTACACCCGCTTACCTGGATCGTGCTGGTGGTCGCCGGACTGGTCACGCTGGCGATCCCCGCGAGTTATCTCGGCGGCTTGCTCGATCCAGAGGGAAATATGCAGGATTTTCCGATTTTGATTGCCAATGAAGATCATGGCGCAAAGCTCGATGGCAAACAGATCAACCTCGGAGACAAGATTACAGAGAAGATCAAAGATATCAATAGCAAGAATAATAAAGATGCGAATAAAATCAAGTGGATTGAGGTCAAGAATCGTCAGGCTGCGCTCGATCAACTGAACAATGATGAAGCATATGCTGCAATTGTCATCCCATCTGATTATACGTCTCGGATTGCGCAATTGCGTGATCTTAAGAAGCAGAACAAGAAAGAGCCCGTCACGCTTGAGGTCCTGACCAACCACGCTGCCGGAAGTATTGCCGGTTCCGAAGGTGAGAAGATTGCTCAGGGGGCCGCGATGAAGGCAACGAACGACGTGTTGACAGCTCTTCCTGCTATCAAGCCTGCTGGAATCAAGTTGAAGACCCCGCAGACCCCGGCAGAATATCAGCTTTTCCAGCAGCAGTTGATGACGGACCCGCAGGGCGTTATCAAGGCGCAGGCGACCGAGGCCGCGAAGCAAGCCGCTGACCAGACAAAGCGCATTGCCGAAATTCAGGGACAGCTTCAGAAGTCTGTTATTCCGACCGTGACTGACGCAGAGCCGACCGGAGCGAAATCAGGGCATGGTATCGGTGCGTTCTACTTCTCGCTGATGCTCTCGCTGATCGGCTACCTGGGCACCACCATCATTCATCTGGGAACCGAACTGGTGATCGGTCGAATTGAGGTTGATGTCTTCGGCAAAGCGATTCGCTTCCCGCGCGGCCAGATTTCGCCGCTGCTGCTCTGGTTCAGCAAGCTGGTGCTGGTTGTGATCCTGGCCGTTGTCATGGGTCCTGTGCTTACCTGGCTGGCTGTGAACTGCTTCGGCATGCCGGTATCCGATGGCGTGAAGCTTGGTTGGTTCTCGATCCTGGGTATCGGCGCGATCGGGCTGATTACGCTGGCGCTTGCGACCGGCTTTGGCGAGATCGGCGTTCTGCTGGCCCTCTTCCTGACGACGATCCTGGGCGTTCCGGCTGCGGGCGGTATCTATCCGCTGCAAATGGTTCCCGATTTCTTCCGGGCGCTGAGTGGCTGGTTGCCGTTGCGCTATCTCTCTGACGGTCTGCGCTCGCTCGTCTTCTATAATGCAAGAATGGAGGCCGGTCTGAGGAGCGCGATTACCGTTACGAGCATCTATGCAGGCATAGGTTTTCTTCTCAGTCTGGTGTTTGCCGCCATCTCGCAGTTTGTTGCCTCGCAGGGACGCGAAACGGTTCAACAGGCTGCGTAACCCGTCCCATCTCCGGTTTTTTATTCAGTGGGTGACTCAATGGCGAGTCTCCACTGAATTTTTTTTGGTTCTCATGCTGAAGCAGGCATACAGGCCACTCACCAGCACAAGCAGGGCAGAGACGCCAAGCAGCGTATCATAGGGACCGAAGTGGAGACCCAGAAACGAGGCGTCCAGGTGATAGAGATAGTGGCTGATGAGAAAGCCCGCCAGAGGCGCTGAGATCAGTTGTGCCAGCCGCATGCCTGGCTCGATCAGGGCAAAGACACGCCCGAGATACTCGCGTGGTACCAGCCGCATTGCCAGAGGCGAGACTGAGGTATTGAGAAACGAGTTACAGATACCCGTGAGAAAGGTCAGCAGAAACGCCGGAAAGAGGCTGGTTGAGCGTGAAAAGAGCAGCTCGAAGATGCCCATCAGCACCAGGCCACCCTGAAAGGTGCGCAGCGCTCCGAGCCGTCTCAAGCCCCACGTTGCGCTGAGCGCTCCGAGGAGCAGACCCGCGCTACCAACCGCTTCAAACTGCGGAAAGAGGGCGGGCGCGGCGTGCAGGCTATGTTCAAAAAAGAACGGGCCCAGGGTGTTGGTAATGCCACCTCCAAGCATCAATAGAAAGAGACTGACGAGCACACAACGTAACGTCGAGTTCCCTGTCACGTAGCGAACGCCCGACGTAAATTCCTGGAAAAGCGAGGCCTGTTCGCTGCGCTTCGCTTCGGCGGGAGCCTGTACCGCCAGAATGCAGCAGAATGAGATCAAGAACGAGCCCGCATTGATGATAAGCGCCCAGACAGCTCCAGCGCTAAAAAAGAGGATCCCTGCAAGCAGCGGAGCGAGTATCATAAAGGTGCTGTTACTGCTATAGATCATGCTGGATGCTTGCTCGCGTCGCTCGTCCGGGACGATATCGCGGTTCAGGGTCGCACGCGCAGGGGAGAAGAGCAGCGTGCAGAGGGTGCAGAGAAAGATATCTCCATAGATACAGATGAGCTGCCAGAGCGGGTCGAGCCGCCCTGGAATGACACCTGAGACGGGGAGCAACAACAGAATCAGCGCCGCCCGCAGAACATCCATCAGCAGCATGGTGCGACGCTTGTTCCAGCGATCAACGAAAACCCCGGCAATGGGACCAAAAAGGAACGTAGGCAACGCGATACAGAGTTCGAGCACTCCGGCTGCCAGCGGTCCCCAGGCTTGATTGTGCCCTATCTGATAGCTGATCCAGAGCAGAAGGGTCGAGCTAAAAACAAAATCCCCGAAGTTGGAAATAGAAATACCTGTCCAGTACAGGGCGTAGTTGCGGTTAATCAGCAGGCGGGTGAACCAGCCCCGGGGAGCCGTTTCGGCGCTCATGAAAGACCTCCTAAAAACAGGTAGAAAGACTGGCATATATCGTATGTTCGATTGATCTGGATTGTACCATGAAATTAGTACATATGGGAAGAGTGGTTCTATGATACTATGAAGGAGAATGGACAGGCCGCCTCTGAGGTGGCGAGCAAGCAGAAAAAGCAAGACAGGGATGATTGAGATGCAACCTGATTACGAACTGGAAGAAACAATGAGGCTGGAAACGCCTGAGCAGTATAAGGCGCTTGGTGAGCCGCTTCGCCTGCAAATCATCAATTTGTTGCAAGAGCGAGCGGCCACCACGATTCAGCTTGCAGAGGCGCTGCAACTACCGACCAGTACCGTGGCGCATCATCTTCAGGTGCTGGTAAAGGCTGGACTGGTCAAGGTGGTACGTACCCGGCAGGTACGGGCTATTACCGAGCGATATTATGGCAATGTAGCGCGCAGTTTTCTCGGCATTGTTTCCAGAGAAAGCGAGATGAAGGGTGTTGCCCGCGAAATGCATGGCGCGGTGCTGGCTGAGGTCTTCACCGCCATGCAAGAAGACACGCAGAGCGGGCTTGTTCACACGCTTGCCCGGGTGCCAATGAAGCGACGTCGAGAGTTTATCGAGCGTCTGGACGCCCTGGGAAAAGAGTTTGAGCAGGCTGCTGAGGCCGATAGCGACATGTGCGCGTTTCTCGGGGCGATCTATACTGTTCGTCTGCCGCAGCTCCGTCAGGAGGAGGAGAGTGATGATACAGTATGATATAGAAAGGAGCGCGATACACCACTAGTCCTAATGAAAGGGACCGAATGTTGACGGGGGGAAGGTCCGGCCCTATAGTTACTATGGGAAGCGATATCAAGAGCGATATCGGGAGTTCTCTCAAGAGCTGTAGCAAGAGCTGCACACAGCATGGTGAATACAGGCATAGTATTGTTTCTTATTTTGTGTTACTACGTTTCAGGAGAGATGGAGCGCTGTGAATCAGGGAGAGCAGAAATTTTTACACACTTCTGCCGAAATACCGGCGAGGGCGCTGGTCGGGCGGAAATTTGGACGCTATCGCATTGAACAACTGCTCGGGAAGGGAAGCCTGAACGCGGTGTATCTTGCGCGGCAGGAGATGCCCGTGCGTGAAGTGATGATGACGGTTTTCCTGTTACCGCCAGACTGTGCGCGCCCGCTTCAAGAGCGCTTCTTCCAGCGTTTTGCCAGAATCAGCGCCAGAATTATCGGCTTACAGCATCAACATATTTTACCGATTCTGGATTGTGGCATTCAGGATGAGTTTCCCTATCTTGTCACGCCCTTCCTCAACAGCTATACGCTGGCAAGCATCCTGAAGAAGGGACGGCTGGCTCCCGATCAGGCGTTGCGTATCCTGCAACCGCTGGCGGAGGCGCTGGAATACGCGCACCGTCTGGGGGTGATTCATAAGGCGCTGCGCCCGGTGAATATCTGGCTGGATGAGCGGCAGCAGGTGCAGATAGCCGGCTTCGGGTTGGTGGATATTCTGGCGGTACAGGGCATTATCGAGCCACTAACCGGCCCATACGACCATCTCTGTAGCCTGTCAGGTAGTTTTCTTGGCGCTCCTGAATATATCGCTCCTGAAGTGGTGCTTGGCAAGCCGGCGGGCGTGAGCTCCGATGTTTACTCGCTTGGCGCGATTCTCTTCGAGATGCTCAGCGGCAGGCCGCCTTTTAGCGGGAGCGATCCCTTTGAAGTGGCGCTGATGCATGTCCGGCAGCCAATGCCCTCCCTCAGTGATGTTTGCCCTGATCTGCCTGCCAGCCTTGATCTGGTGGTACAGCGTGCGCTTGAGCAGGACCCCGAGCGGCGCTTTCAACAGGCGGGCAAGCTATCCCGTGCGTTGACCCGCGTCCTGAACCTGATCGCCGTTGCTGAGCAGAGCAGCGAGTACCCGGTTGTGGCAAAGTCAAAAGCGCCAACCACAAGAAGCGAGACGCAGCCTCTCAGGCGGATTCCATCGCAGGGCGTCATTCCAAATCGAGTCTCAGCCTCTGGCCTGCATCCCTCCTGGGCCACAGTGACGACCTCGCTTACGAAGGTCAGGTTGACTCATGCGTCCGAAGCGACAACGCAGCCATCCACGCAACGGGTGCAGCCATCACCGGCGCAGCCCCCGAGGCAGCAGCCTGATACGCGGCCGCCCGCTTCACGTCGGAAGGGGATCGCTCGGCGTAGAGTGATTGCGGCGCTTGCGACTGGTGGTGTTTTGCTTGCAGGCGCTCCCTTCGCTGCCTATTTCCTTCAAGGCAAGCTCCAATTTTCCTCGGAAAATACCTCAGCGCATAATGCCGAGCAGCAGGCCGCCATGCCCCCGGGCGTCATCGGCATGAGCGACCAGCAAAAGTTCAACTCGGCGAAAGAGTTCGTCAACGAGAAGGACCACAAGCCAGGGATTCTTGTGCGCTTGAACGATGGAAACTTTGTTGCTTATGAGAGCGCCTGTACCCATGAAGCGGGCGCGACCGTGCACTATGATCCCGAGAAGCAGATGTTGATTTGCCCGCGCCATAATGCCGCCTTTGATCCTTATGACAATGGGAAAGTGTTGCGGGGCCCGGCAACGAAGCCGCTGGTAAAGGTCCTTATCCGTGTGAATCCCGATGGCACCATCACCAATGACTGAGGAAAGCGGCACTTTTGCAGCATTGAGCAATAGAGATACGTATGAGTTTTTAGAGAATAATCAGGGGAAATCCTGACCGTGGAGAGACCTGTCAGGCTGCCTCTGATGCGGTATCAGGCATATAGAAAAAGCGTGATGGATGCGGATGCCAGATCCAAAAGCAAAAAAATCTGTCTCCTATTGATAGGTATGAATCGTAACATAAATAGAAATGATGAGGGATGCCAAAGAGCAGGGAAAACATCTTTCATCAGAAAGGTGTGGTGCTATTTGGCACTCATATTCTGATCAATAGTTTTGACAGAATTGCTCATTGGAGAAAGGAAAGGGTAAACATTATGGTTTCAGCAGTGATTATGGCTGGAGTACTTGGAACTCTCTGGGCATGGATTGTCTGGATTGTGATTGGTGGTATTGCAGGCGCTATTGCTGACCGCATTGTGCAGGGGGATCGGTTAGGAATTCTCGGTAACATTATTCTCGGTATCGTTGGTGGTCTTCTCGGCGGCATTATCCTCGGGCTATTCGATCTCGGTGGACAGGGGATCATCTGGACATTTGTTACAGCCCTGATAGGTGCAATTATTCTCTTGTTGATCGCAAAAGCAGTTATGGGTGGTGTTGGTGGTCCGGCTCGTCGTCCGTAATGAGAAGACACATCAGACACAGCGAAGGGCTTCTCCTGAAAAAGGAGGGGCCCCTTTTTTATGATCTGGTGGAACAGTTGGCCGGGGAAGCTACCAGCAAGACAGTGCGATTGGTCATAGCCGCAAGAAAAAGCCGCCTCCGCAAAGAACGAAGGCGGCCTTGTTTTCTACCTATCAGATTTAGTGATCGAGCTCGAAGCCAGAAAGGTTGATACCGAGATCGGGCAGACCGTCTCGTGAGGTATCTTCCACGAACTGGATCTTCTGCTCGTCCTCATTCAGGACCTCAACGTTAATGGCGAGCGCCTGAAGCTCTTTGACCAGAACCTTGAAGGATTCGGGCACACCGGGCTCCACAATCTGCTCACCCTTCACGATGGCCTCATAGGTCTTCACACGACCGACGGTATCGTCGGACTTCACGGTCAGGATCTCCTGAAGCGTATGGGCTGCGCCATAAGCTTCAAGGGCCCAGACTTCCATCTCACCGAAGCGCTGACCACCGAACTGGGCTTTACCACCGAGCGGCTGCTGGGTGATCAAGCTGTACGGGCCAGTCGAGCGGGCGTGAACCTTATCTTCGACAAGGTGGGCTAGCTTGAGCATGTAGGTGTAACCGACCGTGATCGGGTGATCAAACGGCTCACCGGTACGACCATCATACAACTGAACCTTACCACTCTCAGGGAGTCCAGCACGCTTGAGGAGCTCAATGATATCCTCTTCGGTTGCGCCATCGAAGACCGGGGTTGCGACTTTCAACCCGAGTTCATGCGCGGCCCAACCAAGATGGGTCTCCATGATCTGACCGATATTCATACGGTGAGGCACACCAAGCGGGTTCAGAATGATATCGACCGGGGTGCCATCGGGCAGGAACGGCATGTCCTCAACCGGCAGCACGCGCGAGATAACACCCTTATTTCCGTGGCGTCCGGCCATCTTGTCGCCAGTACCGATCTTTCGTTTCTGGGCGACGCTTACGCGGACCACCTGATTGACACCAGGGGAGAGCTCATCGCCAGCCTGACGCGAGAAGACCTTGACCGAAATGACCTTACCATGCTCACCGTGAGGCAGACGCAGCGAGGTGTCTTTTACTTCGCGGGCCTTCTCACCGAAGATTGCACGCAGGAGTTTCTCTTCTGCGGTCAGCTCGGTCTCACCTTTTGGTGTGATCTTACCAACCAGAATATCCTGTGGGCCAACTTCCGCGCCGACATAGACAATACCGCGCTCGTCAAGGTGGCGCAGCGCCTCCTCACCGACGTTCGGAATATCGCGGGTGATCTCTTCGGGACCAAGCTTGGTGTCGCGGGCCTCCGTTTCGTACTCGTCAATGTGGATTGACGTGAAGAGGTCTTCGCGCACGATACGCTCACTGATCAGGATCGCGTCCTCGAAGTTACCACCTTCCCAGCTCATAAAGGCAACCAGAATGTTCTGACCCAGAGCCAGTTCGCCATCTTCCGTCGAGGAGTTGTCGGCGATAACCTGACCCTTCGAGACATAGTCACCCTTCTTGACAATCGGGCGCTGGTTGATGCAGGTGCCGTTGTTCGAGCGGGCATACTTGCGCAGCACGTGAGTGTGCAGCTTGCCATGCTCGTCGATGATCTCGATCTTTTTGGCTGTGGACGAAACCACTTCACCGGCTTCCTCAGCCACAACGACCTGACCGGAATCGATCGCAACCTGACGCTCAATACCCGTACCGACGATCGGAGCCTGCGGGCGCAGCAGAGGCACGGCCTGACGCTGCATGTTCGCACCCATCAGTGCTCGGTTCACGTCGTCGTGTTCCAGACAGGGGATCAGGGCACTGGCAACACTGACGGTCTGGCGTGGCGAGACGTCCATATAGTCAATGACGGAGGACGAAACCTCAACGATATCACCACCATAGCGGGCAAGCACGCGAGCCTCGGCGAACTCGTTGTTCTCGGTCAGAACCGCGTTTGCCTGGGCGATGTAGAAGTTCTCCTCATCGTCGGCGGTGTGGTACTCGATTTCCTCAGTGACGAACGGGCGCACTTTCACCTGTGTGCTACCGAGGAGTGCCGAAAGCTTCTCGAACAGTTCCGGCGTCACGCGTACCGGCGTGCGGGCCTTGTACAGCACCTCGCCATCGGCAGTGACGATGTCTTCGCGCTCGCGTCCATAGATACCCTGTAGCTCGTGGCCAATCAGGCGGCGATCATTGGCGGCGATGCGCTTATAGACCTTGCGGTATGGCGTCTCAATGAAGCCATAGTCATTGATCTGTCCATAGGTTGCAAGGTTGCTGATCAGACCAATGTTTGCACCTTCCGACGTCTCAATCGGACAGATACGGCCATAGTGCGACGAGTGAACGTCACGAACCTCGAAGCTTGCGCGCTCACGCGAAAGACCGCCAGGACCCATTGCGGAGAGACGGCGCTTGTTGTCGATCTCGGAGAGCACGTTCACCTGGTCCATGAACTGCGAGAGTGGGCTACCACCGAAGAACTCGCGGATCGAGGCAACAACCGGACGGATGTTGATCAGCGCGTTCGGTGTGGCCTGATCGGGCTCCTGAATGCTCATGCGCTCTTTGACGACGCGCTCCATACGCTGCAAGCCAACACGGAACTGAGCCTGAATCAGCTCACCGACGCTGCGCACGCGGCGATTCCCCAGATGGTCGATGTCATCGGGGCGCCCACGGCCATTGTTCAGTGCGATCAGGCGGCGCACGATGTTCACGATATCGTCCAGTGTCAGAATGCGGTAGCTCTGCGGTGTGGACAGATCGAGCTTGCGGTTGAGCTTGTAGCGACCAACCTTGCCCAGATCATAGCGGCGCGCATTAAAGAAGAGGTTGCGCACCAGCGAGCGGGCATTGTCCAGCGTGGCAGGATCGCCCGGGCGCAGGCGCTTGTAGAGCTCAAGCAGTGCCTCTTCTTCGGTCTTCACTGGATCGCGGTCCAGCGTGGCCTGAATATAGCGAATATTTGGATTGTTGTCTACTTCTGCAAAGGCATCGAGGATACCCTGATCGGTGGCAAGGTTGACCTCTTCAGAATGCCACTGCTCTTTTGCCAGCGAACCGATGGCGCGTAGCAGCGTCGTGACTGGAATCTTACGCTTGCGGTCAATTTTGACGGAGAGCAGATTTTTATTGCTGGTTTCAAACTCCAACCACGCCCCGTGATTCGGAATGACCTTCGCGGCAAAGAGCCGCTTCCCTGTGGTGGCATCCTCATCAACCGTGTAATACACGCCGGGAGAGCGGACAAGCTGGCTGACGACAACACGTTCGGCACCGTTAATAATAAAGGTACCGGCCTTTGTCATCAGCGGAAAGTCTCCCATGAACACATCTTTTTCGATGATCTCGCCTGTCTCTTTGTTAATTAAGCGTGCCTTAACTGTGAGAGGCGCGGCATAGGTCGCATCGCGTTCGCGGCATTCATCCTCCGAATATTTCGGCTTGCCGAATGGCTCAGGAGGAACGATAAATTCCAGACTCAGATTCTTGCCGGTGAAGTCCTCAATGGGGGAAATTTCCTCAAAGAGTTCCTTCAAGCCCTCCTGCTTAAACCACTCAAAAGAGTCTATCTGAATCTGGATAAGATTCGGCATTGGCCGGATTTCGGGAATGCGGGCGAACGAGACTCGTTCAGGGAGAATAGGAGTTTTTACACTTACTGCCATGTAGATGTTCTCCTTTAACCTAGTTGCCGGAATTGAAAGCGTACGAGAGACACAGAGATGCAAGCCTCTCAACAGCGTGAAATGAAAGGTGTAAGCTCATGCGATTACGGTGAGTTCTCTTCTCTTCTATAATAAAGAAGCTCCTGTTGGTTCCTGACCTTCAAGATGCAAACGCTTTGTGACCGGAGGAGAGATAAAAAGAGGCTCTGCAAAACATCATGAAACGCTCCCCCTGTCCTTCAGGACCAGGAGAACGCGGGTTCCTTGGAAATTTTTGTGTGTTCATGACGCCACAGTTGCCCTGCTTAATGATACCCTCAAACGTCACAAAAAACACCGTACTTTCGGACGATGTTTTTTTCTCAAAAGTATGCTATAATAGAAACAAACAAAGACCTGTAAGGGGAAACCTGCGGGTCTTCTCCTTTTTTGGGTAGTGAGGTGAGTGCCCGATCAGGTCATGCACAGCCATGAGCGACCCTTTGCAGGCGCTCTGGTTTGACTTCTGTGAAAAGCTCGATAACACAATTTCCCCTAAGCCTCTATTATATCCTATATGGCAAGGGCTGGCGATACCCCCGGGTAATGATTCCTACTCCCTTTCCCTGACTCCCTCTCCCTGACCTGTAAACCCGCTTCCCGGGCGCTCCCGCTGCTTTCCCGTCTGAAAAAGATTCTTAGAGGTGGAAAGAGCCGCGAGGGCCATGTTTCGATACAACGCCATCGGTCCGGTTGACAGGTGTGGCTGCACGGCTCCCGAACGCGCCTGTCCGAATAACTCCTCCTCGGGAGCAGCAGCGCGCAGACGACACGTCCAGATATTCGCAGATGAAAAATCGATGCGCCAAAAAGGCAGGGCCTGCACGTTTAGTATTGTGCGTCCCATAGGTAATAGGCTAAAGTAGTATGGAGTTGATGTGTTGAAAGGCTTATGGTGACTTATGAGACCACTCCAAAAATGCGATCTTGTGATGAAAGGCGGGATTACAAGCGGGATTGTATATCCTCCGGTAATCTTGCAGTTGAAGGATCGGTACATTCTGCGCAAAATTGGCGGCACCTCTGCCGGGGCTATCGCGGCCACAATTGCGGCGGCGGCAGAATATTGCCGCGATCAGGGCGGTTTCGAGTATGTGGAAAAGATGGGGCAGTGGCTTGGCTCCGGGCGAAACCTGCGCAACCTCTTTCAGCCCGAGCGTGAAACGCGTCCGCTGATGACGATTGTTGATGCGTTTTTCCCCCCTGTCGCGCCTTCGGCAACGGCGGATAAGAAGCAGCGTCCGCCGCGGCGCTTGTGGTCTGGTGTGTGGCGGCTCTTCTTCCTCTGGTGGGTTCGCTATCCTGTCCTGTCCCGAGGTGTGCTGTTTGGGCTGGTGGGTGGCGTGCTGCTGGCAGGGCTCTGTGCCTTGATTGTGCTCGGGTTGATCTCGCTGTTTGATCGCAGCGGGGCTCTCTGGCATCAAACGGTGTTCTGGAGTGTCTGGCTGGTGCTCGGGCTGGTGTTCGGACTGGTTGGCTTGCAGATTGGTGGGATCCTCCACGCATTGCGGCAGCTTCCACAACATGGGTATGGCATCTGTTCCGGCTACTCCCCTTCCGGCGACGAGCGGGTGCTGATGAACTGGCTTGCCCGCTGTCTGGATGGTATGCTTGCCGGGGGACGCGAGACGGTGCTGACCTTTGGCGATCTCAAACGCAATCGGGGCCGTCGTGACGAGGCCGGCAAGCCAGAGAGCATTGAATTAAGCATGGTCACAACCAACCTGAGCCAGGGCCGACCCTATGTGTTGCCCAACGAACTGAAGGGCTTCATCTTCTGTGCTGATGAGATGCGGCGCTACTTCCCGGAACCTATCGTTGCGCATATGGTGCAGTATGCGGGCCGCTTTGACGGCGATAACGAGCTTTCGGCGCTGGCGCTCCCTGAGGGCTACCACTTTCTGCCTGAAAAAGAGCAGCTTCCGGTGCTGGTTGCCATGCGTCTGAGTCTGAGCTTCCCATTGCTGCTCAGCGCGTTGCCCTTCTATACCATCCGTTCATCTGCCCTGCAAGAGCTGTTGCGGGGTGACAGGGAGCGGCTTGAGCCTGCCGATTTGCAGCAGAACTGGTTCAGTGATGGCGGCATCTGTAGCAATTTCCCAATTGAGTTTTTTGATTCCTGGTTCCCGCATTATCCGACGTTTGGTATTAATCTGCTATCACTCTCAAAAGAGCACTTTGTCAAGATGGATCAGGGGAGCCCACGCAGGCGCCTGCGCAGGCAGTTGTTCTCTGCCCTTGACCATCGACCGAATCGGAAAACCCTGCTTGACGAGCGCGATGATGTGCATCTGCCGCATCCGCAGGAGCTTCAGGATCCTGAATGGAACGAGCTCGAAGGCATCGACTCGTTTCTGTCGGCGGTGATCGGTACCGGGCTTGGCTATCGTGATACCCTGCAAGCAGCGCTTCCAAGCTACCGTGAGCGTATCGTACAGATCAGATTGAGCGACGATGAGGGCGGCATGAATCTGAATATGCCTCCGGCAACCATCAAGGCGATTGTGGAGAAGGGGCGCCGGGCCGGTCAGTTGCTTACTGAGTTCGATATGGAGCAGCATCGTTGGGTGCGCTTCCAGGTGCTTATGGCGCAGCTTGAGCAGAATCTGTCCGCGATGAATGAGGCAATGCATGAGGATGAGATGCGTCAACTGTTCCGGGAGGTCTGGAGCTCGCCTGATTTCCCGTATCAGCGCTTACGTCCCTGGTGCGAGAATGCTGAGACCCGGCTGATGGAGCTACACGAGTTGGTTTCTCACTGGCGCAAGCTGGCGGCAGAGCGCGGCGTTGCTTACCACTTCTCTGATGAGCAAACTCCACGGCCGCGCCCGGTCATGCGGCTGACAACCGAGCTTTAAGCAAGCAGGTAGAGAAGCGGCGAAGGCTTTCTTCGTCGCTTTTTTGTGGTTTCCTGTTCTATAAATACTGCAAAACTCACAGCTTTAGCCTGGCTTGCGCCAGCGCTCGCTGATCAACAGAAAGGTAAATACCTCTCTATCGGGATTAGAAATTTTTAGGGGCAATAACAACGCTGCTCATCTGGCTTGAGAGCGATCAAGAAGAGATAAATACTGTAATAGAGAAGAAAAATAGGGTATACTTATACTGACGGGAATTATATGACAGGAAAGAGGGAGGGGAACATCATGTTTGCGTCGGTGTAGAGGCTGGTGCTACAATGTGGCCTTGTATGTGCCATAGAATACACGCTTTGGCTCTAGCTTTGCTGCGTGAATGCTTTGCTGTGGCGGCGCGGTGAAACAGGGTGCTAGACTGCCCGCATGGTTTGACTTGCCAAATCGAGCAAGCCGGCAATGAGGACATACTTTTTTTCTGGTGGGTATGGCGGAGGGGGTTCCTCAACTTCACGCAGGCACTACCCGGATGTTTTGAAGATAGGCGAGGAAAGGATTTACCTGCTATGAAGCCATACCGAGTGCTTCTCTTTGACCTCGATGGAACGTTGACTGATCCCAAACCGGGCATTACTCGTTCTGTTCAGCATGCTCTGAAACGCATGGGGATTGTTGAAAATGATCTTGATTCGTTAGTCCCCTTTATTGGGCCTCCTTTGAGCGATTCATTTCAATACTTTTATGGAATGGACGATAGACAGGCGCGACAGGCTGTCGAGTTCTACCGTGAATACTTTGCTGTGCGCGGATTGTTTGAGAACGCGGTTTTCCCTGGTATTGTCGAGTTGCTGCAAGAGCTCCAGATGCAGGGAACGCGTCTGATGGTGGCAACCTCAAAACCGACGACGTTTGCACTGCGCATTCTGGATCACTTCCAGCTTTCTCCGTATTTCGAGTATATTGCGGGGAGCGAGCTTGATGGCTCACGAGTCAAGAAGAGTGAGGTCATAGCGCATGTCCTGACAGAACGTTCACTGTATGACAAGACCGAGATTGTTATGATTGGAGACCGAGAGTTCGATATTGTGGGAGCGCAGAAAAACGGCCTGGACTCGATCGCGGTTAAGTATGGGTATGGCACGGCCCAGGAACTTGAGTCAGCCCGGCCCACCTATATTGTGGAGACCGTCCAGGAACTCGCGGATCTGCTGGCCGAGCGTGAATTGGTCTCCTGAACAGGTGTGGAGAGGAAGATAACCGCTTCCTCTCCTCCCAGCTCATTATTGAATAGTCGCTGTGGCCGGCACGATTAATGAGATATTTTCATCGGCGACCCGGGCAAAAATGGGGGTCTGTCCACGTACTTCCCCGTCAAGTGTGGCGTCATGTGGCGCTCCCTCAACGTCGATGGTCACGCTCTTTGCCTTGAAGTGGTGAATGCCAGGAACGTCGGTCAATTCGGCTGCCAGCAGTTCGGGGTATTGTGCATGCCAGCTCTGTTCATTGGGGGGCTGATGGTCCTGCCGGGTGAAGAAGCGAGCCACACGGAACATCAATTGATCGAGGCTGATATCTTCGACTACCACGACATCAAGCAAGCGATCTTGCAGGCTGACTCCGGGCACGGTTGCTTGCAACATGCCCCAGAAAATGGGGGCGTTGACGACGGTTGCCTGTGCGGCCCGACAGCGGAGCATGACGGGTTTGCTGTAGATTTCGAGCGGTGCGCCCGGCGTGGGATGGTAGGCTACACCTTTCAACTGTATCACCACATTGATCGGCGAGTAGTTGCGCACTGCCTCCATCACGGCGACGGGATAGGTCATCGGGCCGAACTGCTGACGTATATCGCGGTTGGTTGCCAGCCGAGCAAATGCGACATTCAGCCCGACGGTTAACGCGTGAGTGAAGTACATCTTCTCCTGCGGGGGGATGACGATGTTCTCTGTGGGGTGCGGCTGTTGCTCTGCGGGCTGTGCCACGCCCAGATCAATCTTTTTGATAATGCCTGTTGCAACCACTTCTGCGGCACGAACCGGATCAATAGGAATGCCAACCGTGCGCGCGACATCGTTGGCGGTGCCAAGCGGGATAATCCCGAGCGGGAGCTGCGTGTTGACCAGGTGAGCCGTCACGCCGCCTACCAGACCATCCCCTCCGGCTGCAATGACAAGCTCAATTCCCTCTTCCTGCCATTTCTGGCCCTGCTTTGGAAGCGTGTCCAGCTCAGTTATGGGAAAGTGGTCTACGACGTCGATGTTGTTCTGTTGGAGCGCCTCAAGAGCCTGATTCAGTTGTGCTGAACGGCCCGAACGGGGGCTATGAATAACGATTCCTCTCTTCATCTTCTGTACCCGTCTGCCCTCTCCTTCTATTGGGTAAAAATGTGCTCTATTTTGTCCTGATTTGCTGCTAGTATAACGTATAGGATAGCGAACTCGCAATCAGTATTCTATGAAGAAAGGACGTAGAAATCATATGTTTCTCAAAGCCTGTTTGAACGGAAGCCGGACTGCGGGGGAACATCCCACGGTCCCGCTGACGCCTGAGCAGCTTGCGCAGGATACTATACAGACGGTAGCAGCAGGGGTACAGGCAGTGCATCTGCATGTGCGTGCGGCAGATGGCACACAGACGCTCGATCCTGACGACGTTGCTCGCACGTTGACCACGATTCGCGCTCGTTGTCCTGGGGTTCCTCTTGGAATCAGTACCGCAAGCTGGATAGAGCCGGACCCGGCGCGGCGTCTGGAGCTCGTTCGTTCCTGGACGGTCCTGCCTGATTTTGCCTCGGTCAATTTCGTGGAGCCGGGAGCGGTCGAGCTCTGCATGACGCTGCTTGAACGGGGTATCGGAATCGAGCCAGGCCTGGGGAGCAGTGAGGATGCTCGATTGCTGCTACGCTCGGGATTGGCCTCGAGTTCGGTACGTGTGTTGCTGGAACCGGAGGAACAGGAGCTTCCCGAGGCGCTGCATGTGACCTCGGAGATGTTGCGGCTGCTGGAAGCGGGCAGCGTGACCTGTCAGATTCTGTTGCACGGATTTGAGCGAACGGCCTGGCCACTGCTCGAAGAGGCGGCGCGGCGGGGGTTGGCCTCGCGCATCGGGCTTGAGGATACGCTGTTGCTGCCAGATGGGCGACAGGCACGAAGTAATGAAGAGATGGTAACAGCGGCACGGCGGCTTTGTGCTCCATATGAATAAGGCATCTGCTGAAAGAGAGCCTTTTGTTCTGAAGAGCCTGTAGAGCAATGGGCACTTGTGGCAGGGAGTGTTAAAGCACTCCCTGATACAGCATGTCAACGTCCAGTTCCAGATCAAGGACCTCAAGCTGTATGGTCCCGGCTTCATATATTTCCTGCTTCCAATCAGTGTCGCGGCGATAGACCTCGATTTGCTGCTTGCCCTGACTTGCCAGGATGAAGACTTGCAGGCTGGCACAGCGTTTATACCGCTCGAACTTCTCGGTTCTGTCGTAGTGCTCCGTGCTTGGAGAGAGCACCTCAATGACGATGAGCGGAGAAATGCCCTTCTTTCCGGGCTTGCGATCCCCCAGATCACAGGTGACGACCACATCGGGAATGACGGGCGGCTGGTTATCGGGGATAAAAACATGTCGCCCTGCCTGTACAGAGCAGGGACCGCCGCGGCGGAGCTGACTGGCAAGGTCAACTAAAAAGTGACTCGTTAGCTCGCCATGACTCCAACTGGAGCCGGTCATATCGATAATGATCCCGGATCGTGTTCGGGGATCGTAATTGATCAGTTCGTAACGATATGGTTGCTCGCCGCTGATAAGGCGCTCAAAAGCCTCAAGTGTTGCGGGAACACCGTGCATTATCTCAGATGAGTGTGGTTGTTGAGCCATTGCTAACCCACCTTCTCTCAGGGGCTGACCAGGGAGCAAAAAGGCACTCCTCGGATATTATATCCGACAGATTTTCTATGCACCCTGCTTGCCCTGTGTACATGCCTTCCCACACGCTGTTGCTGCCAGGCAGGCGACAGGTACGAAGTAATGAAGAAATGGTAACAGCGGCATGGCGGCTTTACTCCGCATATGAGCGAGTTTAAGGGCGACCTATGCTACAAGCATAGCTGATCCCTTGCTGTTCGTTTTGGGCACTCTTTATACTACCTGTCAGGTGATCGAATCACACTACCAGAGTTGAAAGGAAGCGCCTTCATGCGTGTATTGATCCTGGGCGGTACAGGTTTTATTGGGCCGTCTGTGGTACGTCGTTTATATGAGCGCGGTCACGAACTGACCCTTTTCCATCGGGGACAGCATGAGATCGAGACCCCGGCAGAGGTTCGACATATTCATTGTGATCCAACCAGGCAGCCGGTAGAGGCTCTCCCGGAGTATCGCGAGACCTTGCGCGAGCTGGCACCCGATGTCGTGCTATATATGGTGCCGTGGTCCGACCGAGATAGCCGTATCCTTGTTGAGACGATTCGCGGAATAGCCCGGCGTGTCGTCGGGATCAGCAGTCAGGATGTGTACCGTGCGTACGGTCGGCTGCATGGGACGGAGCCGGGACCAATCGAGCCGGTTCCCCTGACCGAGGATTCGCCATTGCGCGAGAAGCTGTACCCCTATCGCGACCCGAACAGCAAGCAGACAGAGTATCCTTTGTTTGATATGGGAGCATATGACAAGATTCTTGCCGAGCGGGTCCTGATGGGCGCTTCAGAGCTTGCGGGTACGATTCTGCGGCTGCCGATGGTTTATGGTGAGCGAGATACGCAGCACAGGCTCTATCTCCATTTGAAGCGGATGGATGACCAGCGCCCCGCTATTCTGCTTGATAAGGGCCTTGCTCGCTGGCACTGGACGCGCGGGTATGTCGAGAATGTGGCCGAGGCGATCGCGCTCGCTGTCACCTCAGACCAGGCAGCCGGGCGCATCTACAACGTTGGTGAGCCGTTCACGCTTTCGTTTGCCGACTGGATCCAGACGCTTGCGAAGGTGGTTGGCTGGCAGGGCGATATTGTCACGTTCCCCCGAGAGAGTATGCCACCACAATTGCTTTTCCCGGTCAATACCGATCAGGATATTGTGACCGATACCTCGCGTATTCGAGTGGAACTTGGCTATCAGGAGCCGGTGGGGCTGGATGAGGCGCTTCGGCGTACTGTAGCCTGGGAACGCGCGAATCCACCACAGGGACTTGACCCACGCCTGTTTGATTACAAAGCGGAGGATGAGCTATTGCGCTCTCGTCACTAACAAAAAAGAGCCGTGGCACGAAACAGGTGCCACAGGCTCTCTTCTATCGATGAACGGGCTCCGCTTCCGGTGTGGCATGATAGCGGCGTCCTCGCCACTCAACGCCCTTGCCCGTCAGAATGCGTAGTCCCGATTGTCCCAGAATTCCCATAAAGATCAGCCCTGCCAGCGGGTGCGTCAGGGTGTAGCGTTCGGGAATGCCCGTGTTTTGATTGAGCCAGCTTCGATAGAGCCCCAGAGGCAACAACTCACAGAGGCTGACCGCCAGAGCCGTCTTGCGCCAGCGTCGCGAGAGGAGCAGCAGCGGCAACAGGAACGGCATCACCGTGACCATAAAGAGCCCCACAATCTGAACAAAGAAGAACGGGACGCCGCCCCGATTGCCCAGATAGGAGTTCTTCAGCCAGCCGCGCCAGATCTCCCGGAAGCTCCGATACATGCGCACACTGACAAGCTGCCGGCCATCTAGAAAACGAATGCGGTAGCCATTCTCTTTTACGGTGCGGGCCAGCATCAGATCATCAACCAGTGTGTTGCAGAGTTCGGGCCGGGCAAAGCCGCCAAGCGTCTCATAGACCTTGCGCCGAATCAGGATAAATGGTCCTGCTGCCAGCGCGATAGGGCTGCCTGGATTGTTGACCTTGCGTGGCGGGTACAGCATACTGATCCCCATATAGGCGAGGGGCATCAGCGTTTTCTCCCAGAACGTCGGGAGTTCCTGTGCCACACCAAGCGTGTAGAGGTCGATGCGTTCCTTGAGCGCCTGGTTCACTGCGGTTCGCAGCGCGTATGACTGATGATAGGTATCGGCGTCGGTAAAGAGCAGCCATTCGCCGCGAGCCTCCTGGGCGCCGCTGTGCATGGCGTGCGGCTTGCCTGTCCATCCGGCAGGCAGATCACGCAATTGCAGGACATAGAGCCGGTCGGCTGCTGCCGGATGGTTTCGCCCGATATCCTCAAGAATTTTGCCTGTAGCGTCGGTCGAGCCGTCATTCACCACGATGACCTCAAAATGCTCATAATCCTGCTCAAGCAGCGATTCGACGCAGCGACGGATATTGAGCTCTTCGTTGCGAGCTGGCACGATAATCGAGACAAAGGGCTGTTGTGCGGGCTGCTTGCCTGCGGGCAACGGGTAGACATGGTCATTTTTGCCCGGCAGGGTGCGCCACCAGTTATAGAGATAGAATCCCGCGACTCCCAGTGCATGTGACCATAAGAGAAAGCGCGGAAGCCGCCCACGCGATTGGTGCTGTTTCTTCATACAAACATCCATCAAGAGTTTTTGATGTTATCCATTGTTGGCTTGAGATGACAGAGCAAAAGGGCCCTTGTTTCTTTTTTGGAGGGAAAGAGACAGGGACAGGTTTCATGAATGCACTTGAGCAGGTACATATGCTCTCCTGTTCAAGATTATAGCGCATGAAGAGGGAGCTGAAACCAGAAGGTAGCCCCTTTGCCGGGGGTGCTCTCAACCCCAACCTGTCCACCATGCCCTTCAATAATCACACGAGTGACATACAATCCCAGACCCAGACCATGCGAGAAACCGGGGAGTGCCTGGATGTATTCCGAGCAATAAAAGCGCTCCCAGATCCGTTCCTGCTCGAAGCCCGGTAGCCCGGGCCCCTCGTCATGCACCTGCACGTGTACCTGATCCGTTTCAACGCGGTGTAACGAAAGCGTGATTGGCTGATCGGCAGGAGCAAAGCGCAGCGCGTTCGAGAGCAGGTTCAGGACGACCAGCGAAATGCGCGCCTCATCAATGAACAGGGGCAATTGATCGCACTCGGGTTCAAGGGACAGCAGGAAATGATGATCAGGGTGGAGCCTGCTCTGTTCCTCAAGGAGAGAGCGCAGCAGCTCGGTCAGATCACATTCGGTGAAATCGTACGTCAGCTGGCCGGTCTGGATGCGGATTGTCTCAACCAGATTGTCCAGCGTGAGCGTCAACGCGCTGATGTGTGCAAGGGAGCGAGTGCAGCGCTGCTGCAACAAACGGAGCGTGCGCGCACTGGGTGGCGCTTGCAGACTTTCCTGAAGCACCTGCGTGTTCAGTGACAACGAGGTCAGCAGGGAGCGCAGGCGATGGCTGATCATCGTCAGTGTATCTTCGTCGGGGGTCTGCGTCTCATCAGTGTGGGCAGGCTGGATCTTCTGCGCAAGTTGCTGACGTTCCGCCTCGCTCTGGGCCAGCGCGATACCACCAAGCAAGAGCAGCAGCGTTGTGCTTTCAGCAAGTTGATAGAACGCTTCTGGACGAAACAGGCAGGTGAAACAGAGAAAGAGCGTTATTTCTCCGGTGACGATGGCAAGCAGCGCGGGCCCTGTTCCCCAGAGAAAGAGCGTGCCCCCGGGGGGAAGCAGAAAAAGGAGTAGAGAGAGAAGAGAGAAGTCGGGAAAGAAAAGCGAAAGCAGGCAATAAGAGCCCGCTGTCACTCCCAGAGCAATGCAGCAGGCACTTTGTGGACGTTGAAACACGGCAGGGAGCCAGGGAGGGCTTGCGGTGTGGGTGCGCAGCCAGACAACAAGCGCCCTGAAGAGGGAAAGAAGGGTGACTGATAGTTGACCGAATGAAGCTCTTTTTCCGCTCGGGTATTCCATTCCTGATCTCCAGACATATCTTTCTCCTGGCAGAACGGGCCGGAGCAAGCACAAATATCAGATAGGAGTGCCACTGAGGACATTCCAACGTTCTTTTGAGTCACGTTTCCGTAGCGCGCTCATGTATCACAGTCTATCATTTTTTCTGCTTTTCAGGGAAAGCACGAAAAAGCAGCTAGAAGAGCGCTGCTTCTCTCAGTAATACGCATGTTCCAGGGCTCAGGTTCAGTCCGTCTGGAAGTGGTGCGCTGGAAGAGGAGATTAAGAGGCGTTGCGTTTGGCAGCCGAGTGATATTTCTCGGCGATGGCGCGGGCGGTGAGCGAGACTGCCGCACGGACCTCTTCGGGGGCCAACACGGTTGCATCAGTACCGAACGAGAGGACATACGAAACCGCTGACTCGATTGAGGATGCCTGCACCTGCACCACAATGCTTCCGTTGGGTTGGGTGGTGAGGATGGTATAGCGACCTTCAAGGCGTTGCCTGGCCTCGGGCGTGATCTCAAGGCGCATGGTCAGCGGCTGTTGAAACCCTTCAATCAGGGCGCGTTCACTTTTCCAGTAGGTTTGCAGGTCAAAATCGGGGTGTGGATCGGCTCGTAGTTCGAGAACTTTCAAATTTTCGATATTGCCAACGCGAAAGGTCTGGTACTTCTTGCAGGTGTGGCAGTATGCGACGAGATACCAGACGCCCGTGCGAATATGGCGCAGCGAAACCCCTTTAAATACCAGCCCGATGGGATCGACGCGCCGCCACTTGACGCCCGCACCATCCACGCAGGAGATGCAGGGATAGCGAATCTCGATCTGTACGGTTCCAAGCAGGGCCGAGCGTATGCTTTCCAGATAGGTTGTTTTATTTGGGCCACTACACCATGCGCTGGTATCAAAGAGAATGCGTTCCCGGGCGGCGCGAACGTCGGAACGATATTCCTCCGGGAGCGTTGCTTCCAGCTTGATGAGCGCTCGATGGAGCCCGTCATCTCCGGCGAAGAGGCTATAATTGCCTGCGATGTCGGTGCTGAGGATCAGGGAGACGGCTTCCTCTCGGGTGAAAATCGTCGAATCAAACTGATAATCCTCGGGCAGATAGTATCCGCCGCCCGGGCCATAATCCATAGAAATGGGGACATGTGCCAGCGAGAGGGTATTGATGTCTCGATAAATAGTTCGGGTAGAAGTACCTAAAATATTTGCGAGGCGTTGAGCCGTCATTTTTCCGCGTGCCTGAAGCAAGAGTGTAATGGCAACAAGGCGCTCTATCTTTTGCATAGCCTATATTATGCGTCAAGGCCGGGATAAAAACAAGGTAGAGCTTTCTCAATATTTCGTGTTCCACCCCGTTTTATCTCGAAATGAGAGCGCTGCAAGGAATCTTCCGGGTATCTTTTTCAGCGTGCTGATTTTTCAGGTATTTTTTCGATGGAGCTGAATGGATTGAGTAGGAAAATGCTACTAGAAAGCTTTTCTTTTTCGCTATGAGACCGTAAGCTTAGTGTGCGTGCTATTTCTTCAAAAGAAGGATCTGTGACTCTATGCGGTGCGAGCTGACCGCGTGGGATGATGATGAGTAACAGGGTATATCTACTCTATCATCGATGATGTCTATGCAAGGAGAAAATGAATGCAGCAGTTTTATGAGGAAGGCTATCAGGAACAGGCGGCAGAAGTGGTAGAACCCACCGCTACCCAACAATTTGTACAGCAGCCTGTCATGCAACCATCGTTTCGCTGGCCTCGCAATCGTTTCCTCATCGCTCTTGGTTCCCTCCTCGTGCTTCTGGTCCTCAGTGTGTTTATCTCTGTCTATTTTCTTTCTTTTGTAGGTGCTGCTGCCTCTTCCTATACTCTGACGCCTGTCCTCTCTCCTCTGTTGTATCTGGTCGTGTTTGGGGCCGTGATCGGCGTGTTTGGCTGGCTCGGTTTCTATGCTGAGCGTCGGCAGGATGCCGAATATCAATCGGCGATCCAGATGCGCGATGGCAAGGTGATTGAGCCCCCTCGCTCTGAGCCTTCTTTTCTTCAGCGCCTGATGATCCTCATTCTGATGTTTCTGATGACGTTGCTAACAGTCATGAACGGCGCTCTCTTTATGAGTGAGCTGGTATTGGCTCAGCGGATGATTATAGTGGGATCGGCTATACTTGTGATCGCGTGTCTGGTTGAGTTGTTTTTGGGCGCGATATGGGTTACGTACCAGTTCTTGCGACGCCGCTCCTCTTGAGTGAGATGCGTGCCTTTCTGTACTGGCGTGACGGGCGTACAGGCCCGAAAGGGCTATTTTTTGTTCTGGTATCCTGTCCAATAGTACAGAATTGATCGCCGCGTAAAAAATCTTGCGAATGACTGACAACATTCTGTCACCCTTTTCTCGCTACACTTTATCGGGGAAGATGAATGGTTGTAGAGTAAAGGTTTTCTACCGGCGCGTCAAGAAAGGATTTAGCACGCAATGCCTTCAAGAGAAGCCCGAAAGTCGTTATCCTGGTATCTTAGTGCATTTCGATTCAACATTCGTATTCTTTTTCGTATTGTAGGTCTTTTGCGCCCTTACTGGTTGTGGGCGGTGGCGGCTGTACTCTGTTTGCTGCTGGCTACGGGCGCTTCATTGGCGGTCCCAAAGTTGCTGGAATGGGTGATTGACGTAGGTCTGAGAACTGGCAACATGAGTGATCTCTTGCTGGCCGCCGGAGCAATTCTGGTGGTCAGTATTTTGCGTGGTGTCTTCTCCTATGGGCAGGGGTACTACTCGCAGGGTCTCTCAAACCTGGTCGGGTATGATCTACGCGATAAGCTGTACAATCACCTGCAACTCCTGGACTTTGCCTTTCATGACGACTCAGAAACCGGTCAGTTGATGTCAAACATGACGGTTGACATCGAAGGCGTACGCAACTTTATTCCATTTGGTCTGTTGCGGGCCATCCTGGCGCTTGTCTACTTTGTTGCGATTACCGTGATTCTCTTTCTTCTGGACTGGCGGCTAGCGCTGGTCATGATGGCTTTTATTCCATTCATGATCTTCTTCACAAGCCGCGTTGGTGTCCACATCAGGCCGGTCTGGCTCGCGGTTCAGAGGGAAAATGGTATCCTGAGTACAGTGATGCAGGAGAGTCTGAGCGGTGTTCGTGTCGTCAAATCGTTTGCGCGCGAAGAGTTTGAAATTGATAAATTCGATAAGCAGAATCAACTGCTGCGCAATTATAGCCTGAAGGCCATGCGCTTTATGGCCTGGAACCAGCCGCTGTTGCTCTTTGCGCTGAACGTCATTACTGTCATTGTGGTCTGGGTTGGTGGTATTGCCGTTATTGATCACAAGCTCACGATTGGTGTGCTGGCTGCGGTTGTGCAGTACGCCCTGTTAATGGCAACCCCAATTCGTACCTTCGGCTTTATGATTAACTGGCTCATGCGTGGTCTGGCCTGTGGTGAGCGTATCTTTAATATTCTGGATACGAAGCCGAAAATTCAAGATGCTCCCAATGCTGTTGAACTCAAAGAGGTAAGAGGCGACATCAAATTTGAGCATGTTTCGTTCTCTTATCAAAAAGGACCTGAGGTTCTGCACGATATCAATGTTGATGCAAAGGCCGGTCAGATGGTTGCGTTGCTTGGTCTCACCGGGAGTGGTAAGAGCACGCTGCTGCATCTGTTACCGCGCTTCTACGACGTCTCCGAGGGTCGAATCACTGTTGATGGTCATGATGTGCGCGATGTGACGCTGTCATCCCTGCGTCGCAATATCGGGCTGGTGCTTCAGGATGTCTTCCTGTTTAACGCGACCATTCACGATAATATCGCCTTCGGTGTGGATGACGCGACCCGTGAGCAGGTCATTGAGGCGGCCAAAATTGCCCGTATCCATGACTTTATTATGACTCTGCCCGATGGTTACGAAACCTGGGTTGGTGAGCGTGGTGTGACGCTTTCTGGCGGTCAGAAGCAGCGTATCGCCATTGCCCGTACGCTGATGCTGAACCCGCGCATTCTGGTGCTTGACGACTCAACGTCCAGCGTGGATATGGAGACCGAGTACCTGATTCAGCAGGCGCTCGATGCAGTGATGAAGGGACGCACTACGTTTGTTGTCGCCTCGCGCTTGCGCACGATCAAACATGCCGATCAGATTCTTGTGCTGGAAAATGGGCACATTGTGGAGCGCGGCACCCACGATTCGCTGATTGCGCTGAAGGGGCGCTACGCCCGCCTGTATGATCTTCAGTTGCGCGATCAGGAAGAGTTTGAAGAGCGTATGGTCCAGCATGATGGGACCCAGTTTACCAGAGCTGCCCGGGAGGAGCATGAGTTTCCCGAGCGTGAGCAGATCAGGCAGAGGGAGGTGACACGGTGAGCACCCGCGCAGTCAAACGATCCGAGTTATATGAAAAGCTGGCAGCCCGCCACACCTGGAAAGAAAACAGTCTGGCAAGTTCAGACGAAGATATCAATTCAAAGTTTCAATGGAAATCACTGGGTGTTTTTATCCCGTTTGTTGCCGAGTACAAGTTTCAGGCGATCGCCAGCGTCATATTGATGCTCATTTATACCGGCCTCAATATCGCGAACCCGTTTCTGATCGGTCTGCTGATTGACGACTACATTCAGAAGCGTGACCTTGCGGGTCTGGGCTGGATGAGCGGCCTGCTGCTGGTTCTCAATGTGGCGATGTGGCAGGCGCAGTACTGGCAGATCTGGAGTATGTCGTGGGCCGGACAGCAGGCACTGTATAAGATCAGCTCGCACATGTATCGGCATCTACAGCGGCTCTCTCTGAGCTTTTACGATCATACCCAGATCGGGCGTGTGATGTCGCGTCTCCAGAGCGATATTGATGTGCTTGAATCCATTCTGAGCTCTGGCTTGCTCTCAATGCTTGCTTCGCTGGTTGCGTTGATCGGTATCATCGGAACCATGCTAGCGATGAACGTCAATCTGGCCTTGCTCTGCTTTACCGTGATTCCGGTTATGTTTGTGATTGCCTTCTTCTGGGCTCGCTACTCTCAGCGCTCGTTCCGCCTGACACGCTCGGCAATCTCGCTGGTGAACGCGACGCTTCAGGAGAACATTTCTGGTATCCGCGTGATTCAAAGTCTGGTGCGTGAGGGGCGCAATAGCGAGGAGTTCGACGAGCTCAACCGCTATAACCTCGACACGAACCAGCATGCAACCGCTATCTCGTCGCTGATCTTGCCGCTGGTTGAGGTCGTCGCTGCGGTGGCGACTGTGCTGGTCGTGGTCTTCGGTGGCATTCAGGCGGCGCAGGGCTCGCTGGCGATTGGTACGCTGGTTGCGTTCACGCTCTACATTAACCGCTTCTTTGATCCGATTCGTGATCTGAGCATGCAGTACAACCAGTTGCAGCGTGCTGGTGTTGCTGCCGAGCGCATTTACCATATCCTGAGCGTACCCATTGAGATCAAGGATAAGGAAGACGCCTATGCGTTGCCTCAGGTTCGCGGCGATGTGAAGTTTGAGAATGTCGTCTTCCACTACAGCGAGGAGCATCCTGTGCTGCGCGGCCTGACGCTGGAGGTGAAAGCCGGTCAGACGGCGGCCATTGTAGGGCCGACCGGAGCCGGTAAAAGCACTATCATCAGCCTGCTGACGCGCTTCTATGACATCAAGGGTGGGAGCATCCTGATTGATGGACATGACATACGCGATGTCACGCAGGAGTCGCTGCGTAAACAGGTCGGCGTCGTGCCTCAGGAGCCCTTCCTGTTCACCGGCACGATTCGCGAGAATATTCGCTATGGCCGCCTGGAGGCGACCGATGAAGAGGTTGAGGCTGCTGCAAAGGTTGTCGGAGCGCACGAGCTGATTCTGCACATGGAGAACGGCTATGATACGATGATCCGCGAGCGTGGGCGTAACCTCAGTATGGGACAGCGGCAGTTGATCTCGTTCGCGCGGGCTTTGCTGGCTGATCCGCGTATCCTGATTCTCGACGAGGCCACAGCAAATATCGATACATTCACAGAAATGATCGTGCAGGAAGGGCTGCGTAAGCTGTTGCACGGGCGTACCGCCTTTGTGATCGCGCACCGACTGTCGACGATCAAGAACGCTGATCTGATCGTGGTCTTGCAAAAGGGCCAGATTGTCGAGCAGGGCACACATGATGAACTGCTGGATCGCAATGGAGCGTATGCGTCACTGTATGCGATGGGCTTCCGCCATACCGGTTCATCCGAAGAAGAGCCAGCAGCCGTCTAAATGCTCTTTTTCAAAGGGGTCGGGTGCAAGTTCGCTTGCATCCGGCCTTTTTTTGTCCTATCCTGATGAGAAAACGAGGGGAGGTTCCCGCATGACGCTCCATTCACCTGTGATCCCGCCAAAGGCTCGCCTGCATCCCTGGGCTGCCGCGCAGTTGACGGCTCAGGAGAGGTATGAACAGATGCTGATCGAGGGGATGCGCTTTGATGGCCAGGACGCCCGCCTGCTCCATTTTGAGCAGACGCTGTGCCGGGATACCGGTTTTAGAGGTGTTGAGAGTGAGGGTATTCAACTGGTTGATTGCAGACTGGTTGATTGTGATCTGGCGAATGCTCGCTGGAGCAACGGCGGTCTGCATCGTGTCACGTTCCAGAAGTGCCGTATGACCGGTTTTATCGGTACAGAGAGCCTCTTTGAGGAGGTGCTGTTCCACGATTGCATGCTTGATCTGGCGCTGTTTCGCTATGCTGTCTTGCGTCATGTGCGCTTCAAAGACTGTTTATTGCAGGAGGCCGACTTACAGGGCGCGAAGCTCACCGATGTTCGGTTTGAGGGATGCTCGCTTGCGCAGGTGCAGTTGTCACAGAGCCGCTTGCGTGACGTCAATATCGCGGGCTGTGCGATTGACGGGCTACGCATCGGGATGAGCGAGGTCGCAGGATTGACGGTTGATCCGGCGCAGGCGCTCGCACTGGTTCAGCTTTTCGGGGTGAAAATAGAGTGGCCTGCATAATGCACGGCCACTCTACAAACGGTGGTGGTGGAATTACCGGTACCGACTGGCATCGGCACAGGGGGTCTCTGTGGAAATGTATATCTTCGACCAGTTATCGGGCGGAATCAGATCGAGCGCGTTGCGTTTGAAGCCAATCAAACAGGGCTTATGGACCGCGACCGACTTTGCCTGCTGGATCGGAATCCAGGCGGCTTCATCCACAAGCTGCTGTTCTGCCTGATTATACATCTGCATGCGTTTCGCGTTGTCATGCTCGTAGTCTGCTTTCTTCATCAATTCCTGATTTTGACGCTGTGCAGGTGTTTGCCCATAATTCCAGTAGTTATTGTTGGAACCGGCACCAAATTGCAGGGTCAGCCAATCCTGTGGATCGGGGTAGTCGGCCGACCATCCGCCCTGCCACATCATCATTCCTTTTGAGCTATTGATAGTGCTGTTCAGATTGCTCAGGAAGCGGTTCCAGTCGATGTTGTCAATCAGCACTTTGACCCCAAGCACGTTCTGCCACATCTGTTGTTCCGCTTCGACTGCCTGCTTGCCTGTACTGGTGCTATAGGTGGTTGTATATTTGATTTGCGGGAAGGTTGAGCGGGTGTAGCCTGCCTCTTTCATGCCCTCCTCGAAAAGTTGCTTTGCCTTTTTCTGATCGCCGCGTAGCGTGTCCACGCCCGCAGGCCCGGTGAGCTTCTCGTTATAGCCGGGCTGGCCTCTGGGGACAATATGATTTGTCGGGATGCCAGTGCCCTTCTGGATGTTGTCGACAATCTGTTCTTTGTCGAGGGCCAGAGCGAACGCCTGCCGAATCTTGATATTGTCAAAAGGTTTGGTCAGGTAGTTCATGGTGATGTAGTAGCCGGCAAGCTGCGGGTAATCCTCGAACTGCTTCTTGGGCAGATCCTGTGCCTGAGAGATCTTCTGTGGGGGCACATTGACGAAATCCACCTGATTACTCTGATAGGCGTTGTAGGCGGTGTCGTTGTTCTGATAGAAGGCGTGGACGATTTTCTTGAGTTGTGGCTTCTGCCCATAATAATAGGGGTTTGGCTCATAGATCGCCGTCTGCCCGCGTGTGTATTTGGACATGCTGAAGGGGCCGCTGCTGCCACCTTCGCCCACATGTTCGGTCCAGGAGTCCCCGTATTTATCGATCAACTTTTTGTTTACCACGGCAGACGTCGGGTAGGTCAGGGATTGCAGAAAGTATTGTGCTCTGGTGCCTGCAATGATCTTAACGGTCTGGGGGTCGGGAGCAAAGAGGCTGTGATTGATCAGGCTATTGAGTTTGCCTGCATTGAACTTGTCTGCGTCTTTAATCAAGCCCATATAGACCGTGGCAATAGACGACTTTGTTTTCGGATCGAGCGCCCGATTGATGCTATAGACCACATCTTCGGCGGTGAGCGGTGAGCCATCGCTGAATTTCAGGTTGGGTTTGAGCTTGAATGTATAGGTGGTGCCATCGGAAGCGACATCATAGCTCTGGGCAAGCTGTGGCTTGACGTTCAGGTCGTCGTCAAACGCTAATAGACCTGTATAGAGCAACTGAATGGCCTGGTTGGAGATAGTATCATTACCAAGCGCCGGATCGAGCGTTTTATAGTCATTGACGCCCGCAATGGGCATCACAAATACTTGCTTATCGTCGCTCGCTTTTTTCGTCGAGACCGACTGCTGTGTTGTGCCTCCGCAGGCTCCCAGAAGAAAAACCATGAGCAGGAGCGTAATTGGTGCAGCTTTTCTCAATGAAAACGTCTGTGGCTTCATATCAGACTGCTCCTTATGTGCAATACAGTGAATTTAAAATGCGCCCTCTATAACTATTGTAAAGGTCCCGGTATATATTGAATATAGCTGATAAAGAGGGTAGACAGGCGCTGCACATATGAGGCAGGCAGAAAAAAATCTCCTCCCCCGCGAAGAGCGAAGAGAGGAGATCCACCATCGGGCCGAAAAAGAGAGCTCGGAATTGAGAGGAGACTACAAACGATAGCCCTCTTCTCCGTGCACGGCCACATCCAGTCCGGCTTCTTCATCCTCGGGCGAGACGCGCAAGCCGAGCGGAGAAAGAAGCTTTAGCAGAATGAATGTGACGACAAACGCGTACACCATCGTGACAGCCACAGAGAGAAGCTGTATGCCGAGCTGTGTTGGATTACCGAAGAGCAGCCCGTTATTGCCCGCGCTGTTGATGACTTTCTCGGCGAAAATGCCGGTCAGCAGCGCTCCGACAACGCCTCCCATACCATGCGCCGCGCAGACATCCAGCGTGTCATCAATCTTTGTTTTCTTGCTGCGCAGGAGCAACATCACATAGGTGACGACGCCTGCGATAATGCCAATCGCGATACTTGCCATAGGGCCAACAAAGCCGCTTGCGGGCGTAATCGCGACCAGGCCACAGACCGCACCGGTTGCCGTTGCCATCGCACTTGGTTTGCGATGCTCAACCCAGCTCAGCAGCATCCAGGTCAAAGCGGAAGCCGCCGCTGCCGTATTCGTGACGACAAATGCATTTACAGCCAGCGCTCCGGCTGCCAGGGCGCTGCCAGCGTTAAAGCCAAACCAGCCAAACCAGAGGAGCGCGGTGCCGAGCAGCACAAAGGGCACGTTGTTCGAGGCGAGTGGTTGGCCCTGCTTGAAATCGCGGCGCTTCCCGATGACCAGCGCTGCCGCCAGACCGGCGAATCCGGCGCTAATATGAACGACGGTGCCGCCCGCGAAATCGAGCGCTCCCAGGTTGCGCAGCCAGCCGCCAACGCCCCAGACCCAGTGTGCGATAGGATCATAGACAAGCGTGCTCCACAGGATGACAAACAGAACCAGTGTACGGAAACGAATGCGTTCTGCGAAGGAGCCAATAATCAGGGTCGGGGTAATAATTGCGAAGGTTGCCTGAAACGCCATGAACGCCAGATGCGGAATGGTGCCTGCATAATCGGGATTAGGTGCGTAGCCCACGCCTGCCAGACCAAAGAAATTCAGGCTACCGATGATACCGCCGACGTCCTTGCCAAATACAAGACTATAGCCGAAAAGAACCCATTGAATGCTGACGATGCCGAGAATAAGCAGTGATTGCTTGATCACGCTGACGACGTTTTTGCTTGTGACCATGCCGCCATAGAAGAAGCCAACGGCGGGCGTCATCAGCATCACCAGCGCGGTCGCGATCATGACCCACGCCGTATCACCTGTGTTGATCGCGGAGCCAGGAGCGCCTGCTGATGCTCCCGCGAACAGTTTGGACAAAATGCCCACTGCAACCCCTACCGCTAGCGTCAGGATGACTGCCAGGCCAAACGAGCGGTAGACAGATTGTGATTGTGCCAGAGAGGTGGCCGGTTTTCTCGGTGTTTCAACTACTGCCATGTGTTACCCTCTTTGCTTCAACTTCTGAATACGCCTTTTGTTCCAGTTGACAAAACGGCAAAAGTTTTCCCTGTGCAGCACCATTGCCAGACAGGGAAAGCCTTTTGTTCAGGAGGACTGCTGATCCGCACACCAGCGGGCGAGAGGCATCGTCGCCGAGAAGTATACCGATACAATCGGTACACTTTGTGTACTCTGCACAAAACCACTGTATGAGTCTATTGTACTGAGCAGGGTAGGGGAAGGCATTGCAAAAAATGTATGAATTATTCGCAGGGTTTTCTGTGCAAACTGCACAATTGGCGGGGGTACAGGGAAAGAGCGTAAAGACAGGAAGCAACAGGAGGGAAGAACCTGCATGCCTTAAGGGGAGGGAGCCTCTGCGGAGCAGAGGCACGCTTCTCCTCCCCGGCGCATGCCTTGAGGGGAGGAGATTAGTCGAGGAAATCCTTTAGCTGCAAGCAGCTCTTTGAATGGCGCAGCTTCCTCAGTGCGCGTGCCTCGATCTGGCGTGCGCGCTCGCGTGACAGATGCAGCTCCTGTCCGATCTCTGCCAGCGTGCGGCTTCGACCATCAAGCAGACCGAATCGCTGCTGAATGACATAGCGCTCGCGGTCAGAGAGAATCGATAGCGCCGTATCGATCTGTTCGCGCAGTTGACGATGCGTTGTCACCTCGGTTGGAGATGGTGCAACGGAATCCTCCACAAAGTCACCAAGCTCGTTATCGCCTTCCTCACCAATTGGTGTTTCAAGGCTGATTGGCTGCTGGTTGGCCTTAATCAGATCCTGTACATGCTCGACGCTGGTGCCCATGCGAGAGGCGATCTCTTCAGCCGTCGGTTCGCGCCCGAGCTCCTGGAAGAGACGAGAGCTGACACGCATGGTGCGATTGATCGTCTCAACAAGGTGTACCGGGAGGCGAATCGTGCGACCCTGGTTGGCAATGGCGCGGCTGATAGCCTGCCGAATCCACCATGTTGCATAGGTGCTGAACTTAAAGCCCTTTGTGTAATCAAATTTCTCCGCTGCCAGCATCAGGCCGCTGTTGCCTTCCTGAATCAGGTCAAGCAGTGTCAGGCCGCGCCCCTTGTACTTTTTGGCGATGCTGACGACAAGACGCAGGTTGGCCTCGATCAGGCGGCGCTGTGCCTCTTCAGCCTGTGCCATGATATGGCGATCGGGTGCGGTCTTCAGCAGCTCGGCGCTCTCGCGCTCAAGGCGACCACGCTCCATCATCTGAGCAAGACGAATCTCTTCCTCTGCGGTCAGCAGCGGAGTGCGGCCCATCTCGCGCAGATACCAGCTCAGAGAATCATCAACGCCGGCTTCGACGCTGGCTGCAATCGCATCGGCATCCAGATGCGGGTTCAGCAGTTCATCATCGTCGATAAAGTCATCATCCTGCTCCTCATCCTCATCAAGCAGGACGTCGGCATCAAGGTCAAGCTGATCGTCATCGAGGTCGGTTGCCGTATCCTCGGTTGTTGTTGTTTCGAGAAGATCTATATCTGATGTAAGCATTGAACGCTTCTTCTGCTCTTTTGGCTTCTCAATGAAAGAAATTGCCATAAAAGTTCTCCTTAATTAGACAGCAAGAAAGACAATCATTCCTAAATACATAATCGAGGAAGGGTGGGTAAATAAATAGAGTATGACAATGGTACCATCAAAAGGCAACGATCATCTTTCTGTAAAGATGCTTCGTGTTTCTACTGTAGCCATACGGCCAGAACGTTAACCTGCTAACCAGACACAACACCTGCAAACTCTATATCCGTTCTTCCGGCTTACAAACCTTCCAGACAGGAGTAAGGAAGGACTAGAAAACGTATGGGTGAATGGTCGGCTGTCAGAGGAATGGACGCTGTTCTTCAGTGGCTCAAAAACAGGTTGTATTTTCGAGCCCCTTCGCTCCATCCATTATAACACATACGGCTAATTATATATTCCTGTAGAGAGAATAGGAAAAATTGGTTACCTTGCATCCCTGAGATCCCGAAAAACCTTCCAAAAGAGAGAAACGTTTTACCGCGCAAGGAGTCACATATGCAAGGACCTTTTTTTCTCTCGCTTCAGCAACAGGCAGAGGCTGAGGGCAAGATCTGTGTTGTTGGTGCCCTGATTCTTGATCGGCAGGGACGCATCTTTGCACAGCGTCGTAGCATGTCTCGACGGCTCTTCCCGGGCTGCTGGGACATGGTGGGAGGCCATGTCGAAACAGGCGAAACGCTCCTCGACGCGCTTCGACGCGAAATCCAGGAGGAAACTGGCTGGACCCTGGCCTCGGTTGTCTCCCTGATCGCTATTTCCGATTGGAACGTTGATGGTTGGCACCGCGAGTTCGATTTTTATGTTGAGGTAGAAGGCGATCTGACACACCCTGAACTGGAATGGAACAAACATACCGAATATCGCTGGCTGTCGGCTTCTGAGCTGGCTATCCTGGAAGAGAATCGCCGGCCCGCGTATCCCGGGTGGCAAGACATCGCTCGCAAAGCCATTGACGCCTGGGAAAGCCGCAGAAAAGAACAGGCGTAGCATGGCTTGTCTCGCTCGTTCAATGGGTCAACTGGTAGGCGCACTCCAGTACCTGCTGCACAAATGCGCCTATTGCGGGCTCCGTCGAGGCCCGAGGACCGGCAACATTCAAGCGCTGAATGTTGTAGGTCTGCAAGAAGGCAAGCAGGCGCGTGGCTGGATTCTGTTGTCTCTCTGTTTGATACAGATGCAGATATGGCCTCCGGTACTTTCTGGCTAGCCGGAGCGTCAGCAGGGTGCCCCCGGTCAGATGCGGAGAGAGCGAAAACAGGACGGTGCCATCTGAATCGCGCACGTTCCACTCGGTGCGTTGTGCATAGGAGGATGTCGGGGTTTCCTGAAGCTCATAGCGTGCATCCAGAGGGCCATCTTCGGCCAGACGACCGGCAGGACACCAGCCCCCATACGGAATATGGTGCGCCATTGCCCAGTCAAGTGCGGCCCGATCGGCGCCTGTTTGCCCTCCGGAAACAATATATGTTACTGTCCAGAATACCACAACAACGCTCCTTTTCTCTCTCTAGACATATTGTATCGCTTAACAGGAAGAAAAGGCAAGGGTGCGAAACGTGCAGAAAAAAAGGGCCACTCACCGAGAGCGGCCCTTCTGTTTCGACGAATGAGTTATCGTTTAGTACCGGCGCGCAAATCCGCCAGACACGGCACGCAGAATCGCGATCAGAACACATGCACCGATAAAGGCGATAATGATCGTACCAACGATGCCGCCCGCGCTAATGCCAAGCAGGCTGGCAAGGAAACCGCCTATAACCGCGCCGATGAGTCCAACGACGATATCACCGATAATCCCGTATCCGCCACCACGCATTACGAAGCTTGCCAGTGCACCAGCGATCAGACCAACAAGCAGCCACCAGAGAACATCTGTTAACGTAACTGCGGCTAAAACGGTTGCGATTGTCATCATAACGTATATACCTCCTTATATCGCAATCGGATGAACAAAGGAACTGATCTCCGATAGTGGTATATCCATTTTTCATCTTTCCTAAGAACGAGCGCCTTCAACCTCTTTTCGTTGTTTTCGTTCGTTCTCACAATGTGCTTACTGCTATTTGTACGATGTGGTGAGAAAGACCGTTTCACAAAAATCGCCTTTTTTTGGGGGAAATCGCAGTCCTCAGTATCTCTTAACCTGATCTTAAGCTTTTTTAACGTTTCGCAGGAGCACTTGAAGCGGCTCGTGAGGCGGAGGGATCAGTCTTCTTGCTCTTGCTCGATGGTTGCTTGCGCTTCCTGTAACCAGTTCAAATAGGTTTTTTCTAACGCGATAGCAAAGCGCGTAATCAGGCGAAAATAGATGTCTGGCTCGGCGGGTGCGGCGTATGGATCGGGGCGACCACTGGGCTGGTGGGGCTGGTTTGCCGGTGGAATCAGGCTGGCGTTCTGGCGATGGGCAAGCAGGCGCTGTTCATGGAAGCGAATACCCTCGCGTATGTTGGCGAGCAAGGCTTCAGGTGAGCCAAAAGAGCCAAAAAGCAGCTTGAGCAACAGTTCATCGCGCAACTGAAAGAAGGTCGGCGGCTGCGTTTGCCAGTGTGCAAGTGCTTCTCGACCGGCTTCAGTCATCGAGTAGATCTTGCGGTCGGGTCTGCTTTCCTGCTCTTCGCGCTGCATCTCGACCCAACCGAGTTCTTGCATGCGCTTGAGCTCCTTGTAGATCTGGCTCTGGGTGGCTCCCCACATTGGCGAGAGAATATGGTCAAACATGCGTTTGAGGTCATAGCCAGTCATGGGCCCACAGAAGGCCAGCAGACCAAGCACACCATAGGTTATCGGGTACGCTTCCGGGCGCTCCATCTCTTTCATCTCCCCTGTTCTGATTGTAGCTTATGCTATCACGCCGCCTGTTTTCTTGACAAGATCCTCTGCTTTGTTGTATATGAAGTTATATGTCTTGAAGTCATATGACATGAAAACAGAGGAGTGAAAACCAATGCGTTTTGTTCGTGGTGTGTTTCTTGCAGCGGGAATATATGGCTTGTTGTTGTGTGGCTCGCTCATGTTCGCCGAAGGTCTGATCAATACGATGACGCCACCCGCGCTCACTCATCCAGAGTATTTCTATGGATTTTTGAGTATCATGGCGATGTTTCAAATCCTGTTTTTGCTCATCGCGAAAGATCCGCAGCGCTATCGGTCTCTCATGCCGCTTGCGATGACCGAGAAGTGGGCTTATATGCTTGTTCTTGCGCTGCTTTTTGCCCTGCAACGTCTCCCGGCCTCGGTGTTGATTTTCGGGCTGATTGATGCCCTGCTTGGCGTTCTGTTTCTGGTCGCTTTTTTGAAACTGCCTGCCCGAACTCTTTCTGAACAGCCTGTTTTGTGAGAAGATAGGAGGATGGGGTAGCGTCACCCCAGAAAGCCATCTATGAGCCGCGGGGAAGCCTGCTCGCTTCTCCCGGCTGACATGCGCGTGAACCGCCGTAGCCAGATCTTCCCGGGAAACATGGGTGATAACGGTCGCTCATCCTTCAGGGAAGAGGCAGAATTCCTATGCTTTGAGTGGGGAGGTGTTATTTTTTATGCATACTCTGCGTACTTGTGCTATTTATGGGCGAACAAAACTGCTCCATTGCTGCATGCTGTTGCTGCTCTTGAGCTTGCTGGCTGCCTGTGGTGGGTTTCCTGGCGAGGGCGCTGCGGTGGGACAAACCCCCGAACAGGGTGGCGACAATCCTGGCTCCTCGCCTGATTATGTGACGCAGCAGGTAGGTCCGCTAACCTCTATTTTGATGATCGATGCCACGCAGGGCTGGGCGTTGACCAAAGATGCCATTCTAAAGACGACGGATGGTGGTATACACTGGATGAATGTCTCACCTGCTGGCACGAAGGCCGGAGACTACTCGATCGCGAAAGGCACATTTAAAAGCGTGTTGCAGGGTTGGGTCGCAAGCGTCAGAGAGGATCAGGTGCGAGTTGAGCGGACCGACGATGGTGGTAAGAGCTGGAAAGGCGTGACGCTGGCGGCGAGCGCTCCCAAAACGGTTGACGCGCCTGCGTTTCTGGATAATCAAACTGGCTGGCTGACTGTGATGGGAGCTCCCGAGAAGGGGAATCAGCCGGTTGAGCTGTTCGCGACCACTGACGGGGGCATGCATTGGAAGAAGATTGCTCGCTCCGGGGAAAAGAATAGTCTTCCCAAAGAAGGACTGAAAACAGGTATTACCTTCAAAGATGAGATGACCGGCTTTCTGACGCTTTCGGCTTCCTCTGGAAGCTCGAAAGATCCGGGCCTCCTGGTGACACGTGATGGAGGCGCGACCTGGAAGAAAATGCCTTCTCCGTCGCTTCCTTCAGATCTCAAGAAGGTATCATCGCTCGGGATGATGCCGCCTGTGTTCTTCGGTGTGCTTGGGTTTCTTCCGGTACGGGTTGCGACCGATGATGGCAAGTATCATACGCTCATCTACCGGACAAGTGATGGCGGCGGCCAGTGGATTGCGACCAGTCCGCTTCAGATTACTGCTGGTGCGGTTTTTGTGCTTGATCCCTATCATCTGTGGGCTGTCGATAGTCAGACGAATCAGTGGTACAGCACTGTTGATGGAGGCGCGAACTGGAATCAGGGGCCGACCGCGCCTGCAACGATCCGCGAGATCAGCTTTATTGATGCCCGGCACGGCTGGTCGCTTACTGATACCGAACTGTTGCATACGGAAGATGGAGGTGTGACCTGGAAACCGCTTCAGTATACGATGATGCGCTGATTTTCCGGAAAGAAAAAGCGGCTCTTGCCCTGTGCGGAGCCGCTTTTTGCTGCCTGATGATTTACTACTCAACCGTCAGACGTTCGTATAGAGTTTGTCTTTGTATTAAGATAGAGTGATCGTGTTTTCGAGAATAGGAAAGGGAGATACTGATGAGCGGGCAGAATGCCATGTTTCCCCAGGAAAACATCTCGCGGCAACAGAATACTGATCCTCGTGAGCAGCGGAGTACTGCATACGATGCCTATAGTGAAGGGGTGCGTCTGGAGCCGGGAGCCGAGCAGTTTCACGAAACCTTGTCGATGGGGGAAAAGGTCAATCCGCCTCAAACCTCGTTCTGGCGGTGGGTGATTATTGCTGTTGTTTGTATTATGGTTGCTTCTTTTCTCTGGAATGTTCTGAGTGCTATTTTCGGCTCTCTTCTGGCTCTTCTGGGTATTGCTGCCGCTTTTATCGGAGTCAGTCAGCTTTTCGTGCGAGCGATCCCTGATGAGCCGCGCCGTTTTGCGGTACAGGAGCGGGCTCGTCTGGTGTTGCGGAACCCGGTTGGTAGCACGCGGATTCGCCGGGGGAACGTCTCTGAGGTTGAGATCAAGGCGGTACGCTATGTGAATGGCTGGCTCGGAAAAGATCAGGAGGGTGCCATTGAGTATACCCAGGAAGGGGATACCATCAGGGTGACTGTCCAGAGTCGGTATCGCTGGTCGCCTCTGGGAGGCTTGCGCAATGCCAACTTTGAAATTGTCGTGCCAGATAGCAGCGATCTCCAGATTGAAAGCAATGTTGGCCCGATCACGATTGAGGAGGTCAACGGAATCTTCCAGTTGAAGACGAACACCGGCCCGATCAATGTGCGCCGGGCAACGCTGGGAAGCGGTTCCTCCCTTGTCACAAATGTTGGGCCGGTTGAGGTCAGGCAGGCCAATTTGACGGGGAACGTGAACGTGCGCAGTGATGTGGGTCCGGTGAACTTTCATGGTGTGCTGGAACCGCATGGCTCGTATCGTTTTGCCTCATCTGCTGGCCCTGTGGCGGTGGCGGTGGCGGGCAATCCGGCCTTGCAGATCAAGGCGAAGACAGATGCAGGCCCGATCAATAATCAGTTCGGAGCGACAGAGGTTGGTCCCGCTCCTCGTGCGCTGCTAGAGGTGCAAACGAATCTCGGGCCGATCGATATTCGGAAGGGCTAAGCAGAGACATCCGTCACCGGTGGCCAGGTGGCGGATGTTTTTTCTGTTGCTCTTCAGGAAGGCTTTGAGCGCAGGCGCAGGCTTTCGAGCAGCTCTATATAGTGCGCTCGATCCAGCGGCAGGGTCACTTCGTGCTGCCTCCGGCCTGAATAGATGATAGCGTTGGCAAGTTCCAGCGACATGCGCCCCTGAATCCCCGCATTGAGCAGATCCTGCTGTCTGATTGCCTGTTGAAACGCTCGATAGACTGCTGTATGGCCTCCCTGGCCGGTGGGAAGATCGAGGTGAAGCGGCTGTGCAGCAGGAGCACCGAACGGATCCTGACAGGTCGCAATATAGCTGTCTACATCCTGTTCCAGTGTCTCTACCATGAGCTGACCCCGGCTCAATTCAAGCCGTCCCCGCGTCCCGACCAGCTTGAGCCGTTCTGCGACATCGGCTTCAGCGGTGCTGAGGTGCAGAAAGCCAAGCGTTCCTTCAGACCATTCAAGGAGCGCCTGAGCTGTATCTTCGACCTCAATTGCATGCTTGCGGGTGCGGGTCCAGGCGATGAGGCGCTCGGGCAGGCCAAGCAGGTAACAGAGCAGATCGAGATGGTGAATCCCTTGATTCATCAGGACACCGCCGCCCTCGCCTGCCCAGGTGCCACGCCAGGGCGCCTGCTGATAGTAGCTTGCGGGGCGCGGCCATGAGGCAGTAAGCTCGACGCGTGTGATGGAGCCGAGCTGCCTTTCTTGAAGCAGTCGTGCGATTGCCTGGATCTCTGGGCGGTAACGATGCTGAAATACAACCCAGAGTAAACGTTTACTTTCGGCGGCAGCGGCGATCATTGCGTCTGCCTCGCTAATATGGACTGCCATCGGTTTTTCGACCAGTACGTGACATCCTGCCCGCAAACAGGCGATGCTGATTTCAGCATGGAGCGGATGGGGGGTCAGCACGACCGCGACATCAGGCTGAACCTCGGTTAGCATGGTGCGGTAGTCGGTATAGAGGGGACAGTGGAGTTCGGCGGCGCGAGCGTGTCCACGCTGCTCGTCTGGCTCAGCAATTGCAACAATCTGGATCTCCGGGTGTTGTAGGCCCGGGCGGTGCGCGGAAAAGACCTGAGCGCCAGCGCCGATAATGACATACCGTTGCACAAATTCCTCCTGCTTTACAGTTCGATCTCTGCCTGCTGACAGAGCGTACGAAGGGCTGCCAGCGATTCGCAGGTTGCGAGTTCCGGGCCGCCTGTCGGGTGCTGATAATGCGTTTCCAGCGAGAGGACGCCTGTATAGCCGTCTGCTGCCAGGGCGCGAAGCTGGTCTTCATAGGCAATCGTGCCGCTTCCCATCTTGACGAAGTGCTGCTCGTGGTCAACATCCTTGAGATGGACGTGTACAACGCGCTCGCGCACGCATTGATAGCCGTGCGGGTAGGGTTGAGAGCCGAGTTTTGCTTCATTGCCGGGATCCCAGATCACGCCGAAGGCTCGTGAGGGGATGCGCTGAAGCAAGGGCGCTGTCTCCGCGCCGGTGCCGAGGTTGCATTCGTGCTCGTTCTCCAGCGCCAGTGTGACGCCGGCTTCCTCTGCTCGTCTGGTTGCCTCCACCAGCAGGGAAGCGAGTTTTTCCTGGACGCTTGCTGGATTGGGAAGCCGCCAGAAAGAGAACGTGCGTACCAGCGGAGCTTGAAACAGGTGGGCAAGCTCAAGTGAGCGCTCAAAGATCGCCCATTGCGTCTCCTCACTATCAAACTCGGAGCGTGACCCGTTCAGCCAGAAGTGGCACTTGAGGAACGGGGAGGCGATGCAACATACCTGCATTCCGGCTTGATCCAGAGCGGCCTTGATGCGTTTGAGGCTGTTTCCATCGTGGAAGACAATGTTGTGGCCGTCGATGCTGCGAAGTTCTACCGTATTCACCTCAAGTTCACGGCAGACCTGAAGGGCGTGTGTGAGATCCTGCGCAATCTCGTCGGTGATGATTGCAAGACGCATAAGCAAGTATATCCCTTCTTCATGCGGATAGAAAACATTTACTGCCTGTGTACAGTGTAAAAGCCTGCGGCGCGCTCTGTCAAGCAAGCGGCGAAGAAGGGAACGAGCGACAGGAGAGAAACAAGCCCTCTTGCCGCTCTCTACCACCATTCTGATAGCAACTATTTCGATATCAATTGTTCGCGATGGAGGTGCGCGTAGAAGGTATACTTGTGACCGCTATAGATCGAGGCCGCGTACTCGATTGGCTGCTTGCGCTCGGTATATGTTGTACGACGAATGTAGAGGACGGGACTACCGACCGCAATGCGCAACAGGCGGGCCTCTTCTGAGCCTACCAGCCCGGCTTCAAGCTCCTGATCGGCTTCAAGGGGTGGGTATCCGTATTTCGTTTCAAGCAGGTAATAGAGAGAATAGTTGTTCAGGTCATCTTCAAGCAGCTTTTCGCAGCCAATAAAGGACACGAACGAGGTTTCCAGCGCCAGTGGGTCATCATCGGCCATGCGGAGTCGATGGAGGCGGAAAACCTTATCTCCGGGTCGAATATGCAGATGTGCGGCCACTGTCTCATCTGCGGGCCAGAGACGAGCTGAGAGGACCTTTGTGCCAGGTTTATAGCCGCGTGCTCGCATATCCTCATTAAAGCCTGTCAGCTTTGTCAGTTGCTGCGTGATGCGGTTGCGGCTCACAAACGTGCCACGCCCCTGTTCGCGATAGAACAGGCCTTCATTGACCAGCTCTGTGATTGCCTGGCGGGCGGTCATGCGGCTGATGCCATACTGTTCACTTAATTCGCGCTCAGAAGGAATCAGGTCGCCCGGCTTCCATTCGCCCGAGAGAATCTTTTCCCGCATGATCTCTTTAAGCTGGTAATACCTGGGAAGCGGACTGTTTCTAAAAATGGTGTTCATAGTATCTGGTATCCATCCCATCTGGTGGTGCAGCTAAAGCTGACTGGACATTTTTTTACAATAGACGATATGTGTTCCAGCCAATAGAAGAGAACGAAAAAGAACCACCTTTTAGATTATAGTCGATAGTTTGTTGAAAAAGAAATTGTGAAATGCTGAAAGCGTGATAATATCTGCATGATTATAGCTCTACACTATAGCACGTTCGTGTGGCGTTGTGTGCTATGATGGCAAAAGTGTCTATGTGGCAGGTGTCGCCATCGGAAGGGTGAAAAAGAAGGTAGAGCCCTTGCCGGGCGTGCTCTCAAGCCAGACATGCCCGCCATGACGATTAATTACCTCTTTCACCAGATACAGCCCGATGCCGAAACCGCTCTGCCCTTCATCAACGTTGTTGGCGCGATAGAAGCGCTTGAAGATCAGCGGAATCTCGTCCGCCGGGATCCCGATACCCTCATCTTTCACCCAGAAAAGGAGCTCATCCGAAGGGGGATCGCCGCGCCGGAGGCCGATTTCCACGTGTGTGCCCGGCGAGCTATATTTCACTGCATTATTGATGAGGTTATTCAAGCTCTGGACAATGCGTTCCTCATCGACATTGGCGATAAGCGGTTCATTTTCGTCGATTCCTTCCAGCGTGAGCGAAAAGTGGTGTTGCCGCGCCATCACTTCCTGTCCTCGGAGCACATTGTGTACCAGCGTCAGGATGTTGCACGGGGAGCGGCGCAGGAAGAACTGCGATTGCTCAAGACGCGAGATATCGAGCATCTCTTCGATCAGGTGCGTGAGATGCTCACTCTGCTCCGCAATGCTGTTCAGTGCGTACTCGACAACCGGTTCAAGGTGCTCATGATCCTGCTGTGCTTTCAATTGCAGGATTTCGGCGAAGCCCTGAATCACGGTGACAGGCGTGCGGAGCTCGTGATTGGCAATTGAGAAGAACTCGTTTTTGTGCTGCTCTACGGTTTTCTGTGTAGTGATATCCTGAAAAACAATGACTGCTCCCGTCATGATTCCATCCTCATTATAGAGGGGGGCGCACGAAGCCAGCGTGATGAGTTGAGAGTCATCGGCGCGAACGACCAGCGTTTCTTTACTGGTGATCGTTTCACCGCACAGGGCTCGAATGACGATCATGGACCAGGGTAGTAGCGTGCGCCCACTGACGGTGAGTTTCTCCTGTGCCAATGGAGGCCGTAACAGATGCAGCGGCTTTGAGGTCAGTTCCTCAAGTGAGAAGCCAAGCATCTGAGCGGCGGCACTGTTCGCATAACTGATGGTGCCGCTGGTGGTTTCTGCGATTAGAATACCCTCTGGAAGCTGGTCCAGCACGGCCCGCATACGATTATGTTCGTTGTCGAGTGCTTTATGCAGGCGGGCATGCACAAGGGCAGAGGCGATATGGGTGCTGCTCCCCTGCAACATCTGGAGCTCCCATCCGTTTTCCTTGATCGGATGGTTAAAAGACGCGACCAGAGCGCCTTCAAGGTTCCCCTGATACCAGAGAGGAATATAAATAAACCCATGTACTCCAGCGCCCATATACGGGTTCTCTTTGGTCATCGCTGTGGCCTGTAAATCAGCCACAAAGACGGGTTCTCGCACCTGCAAGATTGGCTGTGAAACAGGCAGAGGACTGCTTTCGTAGGGCACAAACGGGAGATCCGGGTGTGTAGCCGGGCAATTCGGGGCGCTGCGTGAGCTCACCTTGCGCAGGGCTCGTTGAGCCTCCGCAGCGGTATACAGGCAGATATGAGCAGGACGAATATAGCCATAAATGATATCCAGCGTTGTCTGACTGATCTGCTTGACATCGAGTGATTGGCGTACACTTCTGGCGACCTGATCGATTGCCCCGAGCCGCTGTAGCTCTGCTGCCACCAGTGAATGTGACTCTGAGATGCGCTCGGGCTCGGTTTGGCGTTGTGCTTCTATTTGAGGCGTGATGTCATATGCGGTGACAAGCAGATAGGGGATTGAGCCATCCTCATGGGTGATGGGGGTTACCGACAGGTGCCAGTATGATGTTCGTGCGGATGTGGTGACGCTAAATTCGTCGTTGCGATAGGGAACGCTACTCTGATAGACCATTTTGAGTATATCGATAATATGGGGAATATCCATGCGCTGGCACCACTCAGCGAAGGATTCACCGAGCGGAAGCCGGGCCTCCGGGGCCTGGCTCCGAAGCAGAAATTGTCTGTATGCTGCATTGGCCTGAAGCAGCCGAAAATGTGGCATCTCAATCAGCGCTATTCCAACTGGCGTGTGTTCGAGCATGAATCCCGCGTATTTCTCTATCTCTGCTTCTGCTCCGGCAGAAAACCCCATAAGCGTACTCTTTTCTTTCTATCTATGGCTGTGACGTCTGAAATAATACGAATACTGTAATCTAATCAACAATGAGAGCATGTGTCAAGTGTATAGGAGCGCTTGCGGTAACAGAGACGCAACCATATTCAAACGGAATACAATCCCTCTCTTTTCAGAGTAGCTCATGCTGCAAGTCTCTCTGTAACAGTGCGAGAAATGCCCGGGAGGCGCGTGACAGGCGTCGCTGCCGGGGATAGGCAATATAGAGCTGGCGTACAAGCTGAAAGTCGCGTAGCGGCACAATATGCAGCAGGCCAGCGGCGACCTCAAGCTGTATGGTGTGAGTAGAAACAAAGGAGATACCAAGTCCTGCTGCGACCGCCTTTTTAATGGCCTCGGTACTGCCAAGCTCCATAAAAGGTGTAACCGGTGGCAGGTTGCGTTCTGTCAGTGCTGCTTCAAAGGCTTCGCGAGTTCCCGAACCCTGTTCCCGAACGAGAAAAGGGGCCTCCAGAATGTCATGCAGGGAAAGCGCTTCCCGCTGTGCAAGCGGGCTCTCGGGAGCGGCGATCAGGACCAGTTCATCCGCCTGCCAGACTTCGCTGGTGAGCTCGGGGTGCGTCACGCTGCCCTCGACCAGGGCCAGTTCAACCAGGTTGTTCAGGAGATGGCTCTGAATCAGATCGGCATTGGCGATGTCCAGCGAGAGTTCAATGCGAGGATAGCACGCCCGATACTGACCGAGCACCTCGGGCAACAGATAGATCCCGATGGTGGTGCTGGCTCCGAGCGCGAGCCGCCCGCGTTCAAGATCGCGCATTTCAGCAAGGTGTGTCTCGACCTCATCGGTCAGGGCAAAGATGCGCCGTGCGTAGTCATAGAGAATCTCACCAGCTTCGGTGAGATAAATTTTCCGCCCGATTTGAGAAAAGAGAGAGAGACCGAGACTCTTTTCAAGCTCACGGATCTGCTTTGAAACGGCTGGCTGGCTGATATAGAGATCCTCGGCGGCGCGAGTAAAGTGTCTGTGCTCGGCCACCTTCTGAAAAATGAGGAGGTGGTTGAAATTCATCTACTCTTTTCTCCCCAGATGATAACTTCAAGTTATGGAATCAGTATACAACATGTATTGGATTTATGGCTCGGGTCACTGTAAGCTAGTGAGCAAGCAATGAACATCATGGATGGGAGAAACTGAGAGTGCAGACAACGGAAAAACAACCTGCTTCGGGGGGAACCTGGGTCTCGTTCGGCCTGGGACTTGGCATTACTGTAGTTATCGGGTTGGTGGCGATGGGGCTGGCCTTGCTGCCTGGCCTTGCGGTGATGGGGGCTTTAACGATCGCGCTATTGCTTGGCTTGCTCTGGCGGGCCACGCTTGGACTACCAAAAGCATACGCAGGAGGAGTACGCTTCTCTGCACAAAAATTACTACGCTACGGTATCATTTTGACGGGTGTACGGCTCAATTTTACTCTGCTGGCAAGTGGGGGCATTCGGATCTTCTTGCAAGATCTCGCGCTGATTCTGCTGGCCTTGCTGCTCTTTCCCTGGCTTGCGCATAAGCTTGGTTTGTCGAAGCGGCTGGCCTTTTTGATGAGTGTGGGTCAGGCTATTTGTGGCGCGTCGGCGGTTGGTGCAATGGCCGCGGCGCTTCCTGACTCAGAGGATGATGATGTGTCGCTTGCGGTTGCTATCTGCGGCCTTGTCGGCACGCTTGGTGTGCTGGCCTTCGTCTTTGGTGAACAAATCTTCCACCTGAGTGCTCAGGCATATGGCCTGCTTTCGGGCTCGATACTACATGAAATCGCGCAAGTGGTAGCGGCTGGTCCCGCGGCTGGTCCTGCGGGAGCGGACATCGCACTTGTGACCAAACTGACACGCGTGGTGTTGCTGGCTCCGATCGCGATTATTGTCGCCTTCGGGTATGCATGGAAGCAGGGCGGCAAGGGAACGCGCATGAGCTGGAAAAAGCTGCCTATTCCCTGGTTTGTGCTTGGCTTCCTGGTTGTCGGAGTAATTACCTCGTTTGGAGTCTTCTCCAGGCCAGTGATTGACGGAGTCCTTCAGGTGAGCACGTTCCTGATGGTGGCTTCAATGGCGGCGATGGGGCTTCAGGTCGATCTCAAGGTGATTCGAACGACGGGCCTGAAAGCGGTCGGTGTGGCCGTGCTGCTCTTCGCAATCCTGCTGATGGCGAGCGCGGCTCTGACCTTCGCTTTTGTCTGATTTTCTGATAAGAAACAGGGGTTCTCTCCGAGAGAGCCCCTATTTTTGTGTACGCATCATCCTTTTAAAAACCGGGGAAGTGCCTCAATCGAGCTTGCCGAATGCCTGTAGCACAAGCAGGTTCTGTACAGTGATCCAGCCGCGCCAATGATTGCTATAGGGACTAGGCCAGCCTCCATCTTCAGCCTGCTCGTTTGCCAGATCTTGAAGCCGCTGCTCAATCAGTGTGGGTGGGAGGAGGCGCGCAACAGAGCTTTCCGGGCTGCGCACAAACGAAAAGAAATGGTCCCCGTCAAGCGAGTCTGCCTGCCGAATCAGCCACCAGGCAACTCCTGAGGTGTAGAGATCGCGCTGCGGGTGATCCCATATGGGGAAAAAGTAGTACGCATATGGGCGTACGTTATAGTATTCGTCTCCTGTCAGATCATGAACATTCCCCAGGTTGGCAAACAGTTCCTCTACCCGCCTGTGAAGCTGTTCTGAACCCGATCCCAGTTCTTTGAGTAACCCGCTGATCGTGCAGGATGGATTGAGCGAGGGCCATTCCCAGTGTTGGAACCAGGGGGCCAGTGGGCTTTCGTAGACCTCCGGGCTGAAGCGCCAGTTCCCTGTTTCGTCCTGTGTCTGCTCAAGATAGGCTACCGTTCGCTGAACCATCGGGTGCTCAGGTGGCACATTGGCCTGACGATAGATCAGAAGCGCAAGCTCTGTCGCAAAGGGATTGCTGACCGGGGCGCTGATATCCGGTTCAAGACCATGACCAAAGCCACCATCGGTGTTCTGATACTGGCTCAGGGTGTTGAGCAGGGCGTCCTGCGATGCATCTGTTCTCATGAAATGATAGGCAAAGCGTGCCTGATCGATCGGGCGACCATTTTGGGTAATGAAATGATAGGCCTTTTCAAGGCGTGCGTGCATAGTCATCTCCTTCTTTTTGCGTACTTGCGTTCTGTTTATGAACATTGTAAGGTTGAATGTGGCTAGAATCGGTCCTATTTGAGAGCGTTTGTGCAAAGGAGGGAGCTGGTTGTGTATTCACCTGTGTTACGTTTATTAACGGTTTTAAATATTTTGCAGTCCCGTTCAGAAGTGACGGCGGCGCAACTGGCCGAAAAGCTTGAGGTCAATCAGCGAAGCGCCCGCCGCTATATCACAATGCTTCAGGATATGGGTTTCCCGATAGAGGCGCTCAGGGGGCGCTATGGTGGCTATCGCTTGTGTCCCGGCTCCCGACTCCCGCCGCTGATGTGGACTGAAGAAGAGGCGCTGGCGATTACGCTCGGTTTGCAGGTGGCGCAACAGATGGGCGTCGCGGGGTCGGTGCCAACCGTTACCGGAGCACTGGCAAAAGTAGAGCGTTTGCTACCCGAGCGGCTCCGGGAGCAGGTGCAGGCAGTCCACGAGATGGTAAGCTTCAATCTCAAGACCAGAGTTGAGGGGCAGGTTCCTGACTTCATGTTACGCTTCAGCATGGCTGCATATCGCGGCCAGCGCTTGTTGATACGCTACCAAAAAGGGACGGAAGCGACAAGTACGCGTCTGTTTGACTGTTATGGCGTGGTGCATTGGGGGAATCGCTGGTACGCGGTCGGCTTCTGTCATCTCAGGAATACAGTGCGTATTTTCCGAATCGACAGGGTTATTGGTATTGAAGAGCAAAAAGTGTATTTTAAAAAGCCAGATAGCTTCAATGCGCTCGAATATGTTATTCAAGAATTCGCGGCGATACCTTCGCACTGGTATATCGTTGTATTGTTGCAAGCGCGCATGGAGCAGCTTCACGACCGGGTTCCGCCGACTTATGCAACGCTGGAAGCGACCGAGGATGGCGTGTTGTTGCGAGCGTATGATGACAGTCTGGATCATATGGCGCGTTTCCTGGTTTCGCTCGGGTGCCCGTTCACGATCATGCAGCCTGTAGCGCTGATCGATGAGATGCGTTCTCTGGCCGAGAAGCTGGCTTTGCAGGCCGATCAATCACGCTCTGTAACCATCACAAACGAGTGAACGTGTGATGGGTAGTTGAAATGGGTGCATCACTATTTGTAGAGTCAGCATCTATTCGAGATGCTATAGTGAGCACACTATTCAAGCAGAACTGCCTGAGTGTTGAGCGAAGGAGAGAAAGTATGCAGTGGTATTGTGCTTTTACATGGTATCCGGGCACAACCCGTGAGCAGGTAGCACAGCGCACCGTTGAGCTGCACGATGCGGGTTCAAACCATCCCGAGCGTATTCGTGGCTGGTATAATCTGGCCGGTGGTGGCTCTGGCTTCTTGCTTGTTGAAACGGAAAGTCCCCAGGAGCTGACGGCCTTCCTTCAACCATATATGGACTTGATGAGCTTTGATGTACGGGCTGTCTATCCGCTAAATTATCAGGAAGAGATTGAGCATCTACGCGAGGCGTCAAAGAAGCAAGTTGTGAAACAGAGAGCGTAGCTTGAGCGTTGTATCCGGGTTCCCGCATATGGGGCCCGGATTTTTGCTGTTTTGGGCCAGACTGTGGGTCCGCTCTCTCTGCGGTTGCCTGCTCTTCTCTCTCAGAAATATGTACATATTCATATGAATACCCCTTATTGATGGTGAGAAATAAAAAAGAGCTGAAATTCATCAATTCTACTCATGCGTGAAAAAGAAAGCTATGCTAGGATATACATGCATTCAGAGAGCACGAATACATTTTGCTCTATTCCTTTCCTTTGCGCTTGCCGCATGTTGTTGCTTGTAGACATACTTGAAACTGTATTGAAACAAAATGAGTTGTATTGGAACATGTGAATTCAGGAGGTTTGTTCTCCACTATGAGGAAACGCGTAATAAGTGTTGGTATTCTCGGCCTGGCGCTGCTCTCGGCGCTCGGTTGGGTGGTTTTTCAGACGCTTGCACCCGGCAAGGCGGCGAGCGGAAAGCTGATAAAAGTACAGTATAAGGTTGGCTCTGGCACCGTTGCAGATACGGTTATTCATCCAGTGTTGCGTATTGTGAACGAAGGCCCGGAGGCCGTTGCATTGAATGAGCTAAACCTGGCATACTGGTTTGAAGGTATTTCTCCAGAGGATTTGCAGATTCAATGCATCCGCGCCCCGAAGATTGGTTGTGATAACCTCAAGCCAAATCTGCAACAATTGAAGTCCGCACTGCCCGGAGCCGATTCGGTTCTGAAGCTCGGCTTTGTGAAGGGGCTGCTTGAGGGTAATAGCGACAGCGGCGATATCGAATTGCAGATTCGCTCAAAAAACCAGAAGATCCAGTTCCAGCAGTCGAAAGACTATTCGTATAATGCAGCATTACTTGATTTCGGCGATAACGACAAGATCGCATTGTACCGAAAGGGTCTCCTGATCTGGGGCCAGGAACCAACTGGCTTGCTGAACGGCAAGACCGATCCTTTGAAAGAGCTTGATACGCTGAATACCGATGATCTCGGGTTGCAGGTTCAGTATCGACCTCTGGTCAGCGATGCACAGACCGCCACCATTGTTGCTGATATTATTCTGGAAAATACCGGCGCCAAAGATATTCCTTTCCGCTCAATCTCTCTGCGTTATTATTTCACGCGGGATCATTCGGTGCAGCCAACCGTGAGCCTTGAGGGTAGCGGCCTTGAGAAGAGTAAGGCTGTCGCGAAGATGAAGGCGATGGCTCAGCCAACCGAGCTGGCTGACAGCTATACTGAGATTACTTTTAACAGCCAGGATATGCTGCAAGGCAAGCAGTTCACGCATTTTCGTATGCGGATTGCTGGCCACGATGTCGAGCCATTCTCGCAGTTAAACGATTATTCCTTCAGTCCGTTGACTGTCGCGACCGCCTGGAAGAATATTACGGTCTATGTAGACGGCCAGCGGGCCTGGGGAGCGGAACCCCACTAAGACTTGCTCTGTAACTTCCACTGCGGTGAGAACGCTATCTTTTGCGGCAGGATAGCGTTCTCTCTTTTTTGTTTTGCGCTCTGCTACTCATTGAGATGTGTCGAGTATAATGGAGAGAAATCAAGTGATCGAGGAAGCTATCTATGCACATACGAAGCGCAAAAAAAGAAGATTCTATAAAGGCTGCACAGCTTATTTATTCAGCCTACCATGAAATCGCGAATCTCATTACCGGTGAGGATGATGAACACGCTATTCTGGCGACCTTGCAAACCTACTTTGAGCAGGATGTGAACCGCCTGAGCTATCGTAATACGCTGGTTGCCGAGGTGGATGGACAGGTTGCGGGCATTCTGATTGCCTATCATGGAAGTGACGAGCTACAGCTTGACGTGCCGATTGAGCGCTATCTACAACAGAAGTTCGGCAAAGCTGTGACATTGCCCCGCGAGGCCGAAGATGATGAATTCTATGTGGATGCACTGGCAGTCGATCCAGCATTCTCCGGGCGTGGCATCGGGACGGCGCTACTGACGGCAGTAGAGAAGCTCGCGCAGGAGCGAGGGTATTCAAAGCTTTCGCTGAACGTTGAGCTGAGCAATGAGGGCGCGCATCGGCTCTACAGGAAAGCCGGGTATCAAGAGCATGGTACCTGGAAGATAGGAAAAGACACCTTCTGGCATATGCTCAAACTGGTCGAGTCCGGGGCATAAACTATAGAACGAGCGGAACGAGTCGTGATGGTGTTCGCGGCTCGTTTTTTTGTTGTGCTTTCGCGTATTTCTTTATAATGAGTAAGGAGTCAGAAGGAGAGTATGCAGAATGAGTATGCGTTTTCGCTTACGGAAGCCGCGAGAGCACACCCTGGCCGAGCGCCTTTTGCAGCCCTTTCAGGAGTTTCTACAGACGAAAACATCGGGCGGTATTCTGCTTGTTGGCTGTACGATTATTGCTCTCCTCTGGGCAAATTCTCCCTGGGCCAGCAGCTACCCCCGCTTCTGGGAGAGCCACCTGAGCATCTCGCTTTTTGGCTTTGTCCTTGACGAGTCGCTTCACACCTGGATAAATGATGGCTTGATGACGTTTTTCTTTCTGCTGGTCGGCCTGGAAATCAAGCGCGAACTGCTGGTAGGTGAGCTTTCAAGCGCTCGTCAGGCCGTGCTTCCGTTGCTGGCAGCTCTTGGCGGGGCTATCTTTCCGGCGCTTATCTATACTGGTTGGACGCTTGGCACGGATGCGTTGCGCGGGTGGGGCATTCCAATGGCGACAGATATCGCCTTCGTGCTTGGGATTCTGGCCCTATTGGGAAACCATATCCCACAAACGCTCAAGATCTTCCTGACGGCGCTCGCGATTGCTGACGACCTGCTTGCAGTTACGGTGATTGCCATTTTCTATACATCGAATATCTCCTGGGTCGCTCTGGGAGCGGCAGTGCTCCTGTTTCTCGTCCTGGTCCTCATCAATGCTCTTGGGGTGCGTCACTGGCTGGCGTATGCGCTGCTTGGCTTGCTGCTCTGGTTTGCCGTCTTTCTGTCGGGGGTGCATGCGACCATCGCGGGCGTGCTGCTGGCCCTGACTATTCCCGCTCGTTCTCGTATTGCGTCTACGGCCTTCCTTCGGCAGAGCCGCGAGGTGCTTGATGAGTTCGAGCAGGCTTGCGCGCCGGGAACTGGCCTCTATATGGATAATCGCCAGCAGACGGCGGTGCAGGCGCTTGAAACGGCTTGTGAGCGGATTCAAACGCCGCTTCAACGAATCGAGCATGCGCTGAATGATCCTGTCTCATATGTGATTGTGCCGCTGTTTGTGCTGGCGAATGCGGGTGTGAACCTGAACCCCGGCGGACTGGGGTTGTCCCTGTTCAGCCCGGTGAGCCTGGGCGTTGTGACCGGGCTGGTGATTGGCAAGCAATTGGGTATTACGCTGCTCTCCTGGCTGGTTGTCAGGTTGCGTTGGGCCGAGCTGCCTGAGGGCGTAACTTTCCGGCATATTTATGGCGTTGGCTGGCTGGCTGGCATTGGCTTTACCATGTCTTTTTTTATTGCCGAGCTGGCTTTTAGCAGCGCGTATGAAACCCTGTTGAAAGATGCCAAAGTAGGCATTCTCCTTGCATTGTTGCTCTCGGGAGTGATCGGGTATTTGCTGCTCCGCTGGCTCCCCGGGCGTTGACTCACGCTGTTTTGGGCTCGACGGGGAGTCCCGCGTCTACCCATGCTTGCCAGCCACCAGCGAGCGCATAGGAATGAGTCCAACCGGCCTGTTGTAGCTCGTGCGCCACACGGGCGCTTGTTTCCTCATTTGGTCAGGTACAGTAGGGAATTAGCCAGGCAGTCAGGGGCAGATTGAGCTGCCGGACCTGCTCTACAGCGTGATCCGGATCGATTCGTAGCGAGCCCTTTGCCTGTACGTCGCTTTTCTCATATGATCTCGTCTTACGTGCATCAATAAGATAAATATTCTTTCCATGCTTTTGTAATCTCTGTATCTCATCGAGCGTGAGGCGATCCGGGATTGCTTGTTTCCCCCTTTTCATGGCGATCTGTGCCTGTTCTCGTGGCATAAACTCTACCACCTGCTTTGTTGATGCAGGCTGCTCGCTTGCCTCTTCTAGTACGTGCGGTGGTTGCGTGTCGCGTGTGTGCGAATTGCGGCGCACAATGAAGGATGATGAGCCACCATGAACAAGAATGGAGAGGAGCACAACGACCGAGGTGATCTCGAAAAGCTGCTCTCCTGCTGAAATACCCGAGAAAACCGGTAACAGGACCAGCAGTAACGAACTGAGGCCACGCGGGCCAAACCATGAGATCAGGAGCCGCTCCTTGCGCGTCATCCGCTCGCGAACCAGGGAGAGTAGCAGCGAGAAGGGGCGCACCAGGAGAGCACAGATGGCGAACAGGATCAGCGGCAGACTCAAAATCGTCAGGCCGCTCCAGATCAGGGATGTGCCAAACAGAACAAAGGTGAAGAGCAGCGTCAACTCGGCTGTTGTCTCGCCATACTCCAGGAAGCAATCACACATTTCGACATCCAGCGCGGCGATGACAAAACCCGCGGCAAAGGCGGCCAGAAAGCCACTGCCGTGTACAGCTTCCGCGGCGGCATAGGCAGTGAACGCGATGCCAAGTGAGTAGAGGGACTCATATTCGCGCCGAATCCCGATATTACGCCGAATCACAGCCATTGTCGCCACGCCACAGACGCCTATCAGGATACCCGCGCCAGGACCAAGCACAAAGAGATCAAGCGCAATTCGTGCCCACTCGCTCGCTGTCTGGGGGGCTTTTTCCTGCAGAAAGGTCATTGCTACCAGGACGATTGGCAGCAGCACAATATCGTTCAGACCGCTTTCCAGGCGGAGCCCCTGCTTGACGTTGGATGGAACATTGCCCAGGCGCAGGAAGCCGCGAAGCAGGACCGGGTCAGTCGAGGCCAGTGCGGCCCCGATCAGGATTGAGGCAGGAATGGAGAGGTGCAGAAATGCCCAGGCCAGTAGCGCGACCAGAGCCGCGGTGAGCAAGGTTCCAGGCCCGAGAATCAGCAGGGTGAGACGGCTTGAACGGCGCACTTCTTCCAGATCAAGCGCGATTGCGTCGGTAAAAAGGACAAGCACCAGGCTGAGTGTCGCCACGATATGTAAAATGGGAGATGTCAATGTAACGTCGAATACGCCCAGGCCGGCAGGTCCGATGATTGCGCCCATCAAAAGAAAAACGGCTATCTGAGGAAAGCCGCTCCGCTCTATAAGCCCTGAGAGCAATGCTGCAATGATAATGACACTGCCCACCAATGCAAGTATTGTCACCAGTGATTCTGTACTGAGTTCGCTCAATCCTGTGACCCCCATAGATCGCGATGAAGTAAGGAGAGATGTTCTCGTCTCATTGTAGAGAATAGAATGATTTCCCTTGCCACTATAGCGTGAAATATTCTTTTCTGTCAATCGCTTGCTTGCTTAAAAGGGGCATTCTGCTGATAGCATATCTCGTATGTGCAACCTTAGCTATATAGCCCGATAGTCCCTATTTCAAGGGAGAATCGGCTGAAAATGTCCCTTTTCATTCACTGCATCGAATACTATTATAGAGTAGCAGGAGAGGTTCGATGTATGGGTAAGAGCTTAAGAGAGGTGGGTTATGGAGTCTGAAGCGTTTTCGGAACTGGTTACCTCGTTGATGCAGCGTGTTTTTGCCCTGGTACAGGCCTGTCCGCCCGGACGCGTCACCACGTATGGATGGCTGGCGAAAGCAATCGGATATCCGAAGGGATCACGTATGGTCGGGTGGATAATGCACGAGGCAAGTGGTGGGGTGCCGGCACAACGGGTCATTAATAGTAAGGGTGAGCTATCGGGGAGTTGGGCTTTTGGCGAGCGGGGGAAGATGCGCCGCCTGCTTGAAGATGAGGGTGTTGTTTTTTCCGCGAACGATCGGGTAGACGTGAAGCGCTATGGATGGGACCCTCTGCGCGATCTGAGTGAGGACGAGCGGGAGCGGATCTTTGCGGAGGCGGCAGCACTTCCCGTGACGGTCAGTCGGCGCTTGCTGTTGCTTTTGCGCACCGATGCGGCCTCGCCTCTGCGCGATCAGGCATAGGGAAAGGCCGCACACGCGACCTTTCCGATAGGGCTACTAGCCCTTGTAGCGGACGCGGTCTTCATAGCGCCGTTGCAGAGTCAGGTTACGCTCGATGCCGCCCTGAATGTTGTCTGAAACAAAGACAGGAAGCTCCACGCCGCGAGCTTGCAGAATGCCGATAATCTCTGTATTGAGCGCCTGAGCGATCAGGACACCGATGAGTGTGGAGGCGGAACTGATCTGCTCTCCGCTGGGAAGCGAGATCAGCGTATCGCCATGTTCCGTGCAGTTATCGATCACGATGTCGGCAACTTCATAGAGCTTTTTCCCTGAGGGATGGCGTGAAGGAGTCTTCCGGGTATGCTTGAGCGAGGTCAGGGCGATAAGCTTGTGCTCGCGCTGCTTGATCTGGAGCGCGTATTCTACTATAGCTGCATTGACGCCCGATTGTGAGGCGATGATAAAGACGTCCTGTGGCTCGATGGTGTGGCAGTGCAGGAGCGCCTTGCCTGCCTCCTGATCGCGTTCGCATTCAAGGCTACGAGCGCGCTCTATTGGCCAATCACCATAGAGAGCGAGATCTTCAAGGTCGATGCGGTTGATCGGGGCAAGGCCGCCCGCTCGATGCACGAATTCGGCGGCAAAAGCGCGTGAGTGGCCCGATCCAAAGGTATGGATGACTCCGTTCTGTTCGATACTGGTCGCGCAGAGGAGTGCCGCTTGATGGATTGCTTCGGCCTGCGTTTCGATGACCTCGGCCATCAGCACCTGCGTCTGCTGCCAGTAATAGTGAGCGTTTATCTGTGAATGACGCGTCTCGGTCATGTGATCGGTTATCCCTTCTGGTGTATTGGCTCTATTATACTGCGATTGCGGGGGAGTGGCGAGTCTTTCTCTGCACAGGCTGAAAAAGGAGCTTTATGCTTGTTTACGATGTTCAAGATGTGGTAAAATATTATCCTGGCCAAACAAAAGCGGCAAATGAGCATATTACCTTGCAAATACAGGAAGGAACAATTTTCGGTATTCTTGGCGATAATGGTGCGGGAAAAAGTACGCTGATTCGTCAGATGGTCAACCTTTTACAGAGCACATCAGGCTCTATTAAGCTCTATGGGCATGAGCTGAAGAACAATCCACAGCTTGTACCGCAACTGGTCGGGTACATGCCGCAGCGCTATGAGGCTTTGAACAACCTGACGGTAGACGAGGCCCTCTACTTTACCGCGCACTTGCGAGGCATGACCCGCAATGATGCCCGTCAGGAGCGCGAGCGGCTGCTGAAGCTGTGGCAGATCGAAGATCTGCGCCATAAGTACAGTTCGCGGCTCTCGGGTGGTCAACAGCGTATTGTGCGGCTTGCGGTCGCTGCTGCGGGCAGGCTGCCCGTGCTGATTCTGGATGAGCCGACCAATGATCTCGACCCATTGCGCCGCAAAATGGTCTGGGATATCCTGCGCCAGTTGAATGCTGATTATGGGACAACGATTATTTTTATAACGCATGATGCAATTGAAGCCGAAAAGATTGTCCAGCGGATTGCGATTCTGCATGATGGTCGCCTCCTTGTTGAAGGCTCGCTCAGTGAGCTCAAGCAGATTGTCGGAAAGAAGATGCGGCTCGAATTGACCTTTACGCCGGGATTACCGCCCACACTTCCCGAGGGTCTGACGCCTCATGAGGTGATGCCCGGGCGCTGGCTGGTGATGTTGGATTGGGAGCAGGTGGGACCAGTGTTGAGCGCCCTTTCGCGGGAACACTGTGATGATGTTCGTCTCTATACCGCAACGTTGGAGGATATCTATCTGCATTATGTCACAGCCTGAATCTTCGCTCCCCCGCACCTACAAGCGCCCGTCATTGTTGACGCAATTGTTTGATATCTTCTTGATCGAGTTGACAAACTGGCGCTGGTCCTGGCGCGGCATGTTGATTACCGGGACCATAGCTCCGCTGTTTTCGCTGCTGGCTTTGAGCATTTTTGCCCGCGATTCGGGACCATATTCTCTGAGCTATGTGCTGGTGGGCAATATTGTCTTCTCGTTGCTGTTCAACACAATGGACAATATCAGTTCGCACGTGCTCTTTATGCGCAGGCTTGGGATGCTCGATTACTTTGGCACGCTTCCGATCTGGCGCCCCATACTGATCTTTGCGATTCTGCTTGCCTTTCTGCTGCTGGCGCTGCCCTCGCTGGTGGTGATGATCGTGCTTGGCTCTTTGATCTTGAATCTACCGTTGCATATAAGCCCGCTGGTGGTGCTGGTGGTGCCGCTCTGTGCCGTGCCGCTTGCGGGAATTGGCGCCATTATTGGCTCGCGGATCCGATTACCACAGGAAGCAAGTGCGATCTCGATCGTGTTGATCTTTCTGCTCTCTGCGTTGGGGCCGGTTGTGATCCCACCGGAGCGTCTGCCGTCTCTTTTTAACCTGCTTGGTCGCTTGAGTCCGGCTACCTATGCCAGTTCGGCGCTGCGACAGGTCTTGCTCGGGCCGATTACGGGACAGCTTGCGATCGATATCGGTGTACTGATCGGCTTCTCACTGATACTGACCCTGATCGCGAGTCGGCTGATTGCCTGGAAGGAGCAGTGAAAAAAGAGCGACAGAAGGTGTCTCCGCCGCTCATTCAGCTTGCTTTAGAAGAGCTCTTCTGGATGCTCTTCAACCATCATGTGTACAAATTCACCGAAGAGGCTGTTTGCCCACGCGAACCATGCACGCGAGAATCGGGATGGATCGTCCGGGTGGAAGCTCTCATGCATATAGTCAGTATCTGCGGTAGTGGTCTCAAGCATGTGAAGCAGCTCTTTGCGCTCTTCGGCGCTGGTAGAGGTGAGCCCTTGCATGCTAAGCGCGATATGCCAGATAAAGCCATGCTCGGTGTGCGGGCTGCCGATGCCGCGAGCCAGCTTCCCTTCAAAGTAATAGGGGTTCTCCTTGCTCAGGATGAAGCGGCGTGTGTTCTGGTAGATCGGGTCATCGACTGGTCGATAGCCAAGATACGGGATCGAGAGCAGGCTTGGCACATTCGCATCATCCATCAGATTGTAGTTGCCGTAGCCATCGGTCTCGTAGGCGTAGATGCGACCGAAGCGCGGGTGATTGACGATGCCATAAGTCTGGATGCCGTGCTCGATGTCCTTCCGCAAACTTTCGGCCTGTAGAGCCAGCTCGCTATCATAGTAGACTTTGTTTGCCAGCTCGATCATGTAGCCGAGAATCACGACAGCAAACATGTTCGCCGGGACCAGATAGCCGAATGTGCAGGCGTCATCGCTTGGGCGGAAGCCGCTCCAGACCATGCCGGTAAAGTTGGTGCGGGTGCCTTTGCCCTCAAAGGGAAGCGTATCGGTAGTGGGACCAACATTCCGAATAAAGCGGTACTCTGAGCGGCTATCGTGTTCCTGCTCTATCTTCATTATTTTGATGATTTGCCAGAGCATTGTGTGTACAAGATCGTCGCATACCTGTGGATCGTTGGTGGTTTTCCAGTAGGTATAGAGCAGTTTCACAGGGTAGCAAAGCGAATCGAGCTCGAATTTGCGCTCCCAAACCCAGGGGCCTGCCGGTGGGAGGTCGGCCTTGTGGAAGCCATTGTTGTTTGCTTCGCGGTTAAAGGCATTAGCATAGGGATCTTTCAGAATGTAGGAGGCCTGGCGGCGGATCACGCCACGCAGCATGCGTTGAAGATCGGTATCCTCGTTTGCCAGTTTGATATAGGGATTGACCTGTGCTGAGGAGTCACGCAGCCACATGGCTGGAATGTCGCCGGTAATCACAAATGTGGTGCTGTCATCGAGCTCCTCGACAGTGGTTTCAAGGGTATTCGGGAAACATTGCGCGAACATCTGCGCGAGATGTGGACGATGTTCGAGTTTTTGGCGGATGGTCTGTATTAGTGAATCAACAGACTGATAATGTGTCACGACTTCTCTTTCTACCTTCCTGAAGAATATCTTGTTCGCCAGAAATAGTGAACAATGTGAACAATGCCTGACCGTTCAGCCAAGCATTGTTATAGTATAGCCATCTCGCTCTAGAATTGCCAGTGCCGCTTGTGGCCTGGAGCCGCTAGCGATACTGATTGCTATCATTCGTTTTCGGGTTGATGATCTGACCGAAGCCGCTTTCCGGCTTGCCTTTCCCCTTTGCCGCTTTCTTTTCGGCTTCTACATCTGGGTGTTCAGGCTGCTTGCTTGCCTGATCCTGGTCTTTGCCCTTTGCCATTTCGCGGATCTTCTCCGGGCGCGGAGGCAGGTAGCCGGGTGCTTGCTCTTTTTTCTGCTGCTTTTCGTCTGCCATCGTTGTCTGCTCCTTTCCTGCCATCTTTTTTTTGCTCTCGGGCAAAATTGGCTGTTTTTCGTGTCCCCAAATGGCAAGTTCATCGTATCTAATAGTAGAGAATGAAATGTGGCTGCATGCCAGCATTATCTTGTACGTTTTCTATAGACACGTTCGGGACGAAGCGACGTTTCAGGGCGGGCGATATTCGCTTTTTGTGGGACCATCGAGCTGACTGGCGGAACCTATGAAGGAGGAATGAACCCGCTCCCCGACGCGTCGGGCTGGAAATGGATGTATACAATCTCAGAGCAAAATAGAATATTCGCTGAGAAGCATAGAGATAGAGGAAGAGCATGGTTGAAACACGGAAAGCTATCTTTATTCATAGTCCGGGGTCGGGGCGCTCGGATGAACTGGACAACGCACTTAACATGCTGCAAGAAGCTGGCATTGAGATTGTGGAAAAGGCTGCAATTGATGAGCTTGATGACAAAGATCGGCTTGCTCAACGCTGGATAGAGGCCGGTGCAACGATCACAATTGCTGCTGGTGGCGATGGACTGGTGAGCGGCGTGACAGGGATGATTGCGGGCCATGAACTGGCACTCGGTATTATGCCGCTTGGTACTGCGAACGATGTCGCACGTTCGATTGACATGCCGCTTGATCTCAAGGAGGCGGCAGAGGTGATCGCGCATGGACCAGTGCGACAGCTTGATCTCGGGGTGATGCTTCCGGTAGAGGCAACTTCTTCGCTTGCGTCTGACGAGTTGTTAAAGCAAGGAAAGCTCTTTGCCCATGCGCTGACAATGGGTTTTCATGCCCATTTTTCGACTCTGGCGACTGATAAGGAACTACGCGAGCAGTTTGGCAAGCTGACGTATCCCGTTGCTATTATGGAGGCCGTCAAGAACTATCAACCAACCGAGATTGAACTGCGTTTTGATGGTCTGCTGATCCGTGAGCGGCCCGATGCACAACCGAAACAGATGGAGCAATCAGTTACGTTGCGCTGTAAAGCGGCACAGGTCACTATCGCGAATGCAAATGTGTTCTGGGGAGCATTGGAAGCGACATTGCCGGGTGAGAATAGCTTGCGCGATGGTATGCTTGATGTCGTTGTGATGGAGGATGCCCGGCTCGATCAGTTGCTTGTGCGCATTACGCGCTTCTTTAGCCGAACAGAACATACCTTTGTTGACCATGACGATGAATGGCATGCCCGGTATCCGGAGTTGCTGCGCGCTGAATTGACCGATATTCCTGGAATGCATCATCTGAAAGCGCGTGGAGTGCAGGTACGTACGCGCGATGGAAGCTATGATGTTGCGCTCGACGGCGAGGTGTGTGCAAAGACACCGCTCGGGGTGCGCGTTCTTCCGCGTGCGCTGCCTGTGATTGTGCCTGAGCAGAAAAGAGAGCAGGCCTGAAGACCTGCTCTCGATACAGTACACCGTGGCAGTGAAGGGAGTTATCTGGCTGCCTTTCCAGATGGTTTCTCTGAAGAATGGCCCGCCTGATGTGGCTGTAGCGTGTCTTCAAGCGACTCGGCGATATGTCGTGCCTCTTTGAGGGCGATGCTCTCGCGCTCGTTCTCGAAGTCCGCTCCCAGATCTCCCGGTTTCCCTTTGACCAGACAGGCAAGTGCTGCAATCAGACAGGCGACAGCGGAGACATAGAATGCGATGTTCAGCCCGAACATAAAGGGGCCCGCAATGGTGTTCGGGAAGAAGCTCTTTCCGAGTAGCTCGGCCTGATTGGCTGCTGGCAACTGATGCAGGATCGAAGGCGTCAGCAGCGTTTGCATCGGGTTGTAGCCGAGGAAAGCCGCGAACAGGGCGGCAATCGGCGGCAGGTGCGCGATCTGGTGTGCAGTCGCTGCGGCAATGCCGTTTTGCATCAGGCCCTTAGAGAGAGCGTCAGGCAGAGACGCCGACAGACCGGCTGTCACGATGCTGAAGAACATGGTCATACTGATCACGTTCGCGGCGTTCATAAAGGTCGAGCGCATGCCGGAAGCCGCTCCACGCTGGTTTGCTGGAACGCTGTTCATTATCATGGCCGCGTTTGGTGAGGCAAACAGGCCCTGTCCAATCCCCATCAATACCAGGATCAGCGCGAACCAGATGTAGTCAAAGTTGGGTGGAAGCAGCGTCAGCAGAATGAAACCAACTACCTGAAGCAGCATTCCAACCGTTGCGAAGATTCGCGCCCCGAAGCGATCCGAGAGCATACCGCTGATTGGACCCATGATGATGAAGCCAAGCATCAGCGGCAGCATATAGATCCCCGCCCATAATGGCGTATCTTCGTAGCTGTAGCCGTGCAGCGGAAGCCAGATTCCCTGTAGCCAGATGATCAGGATGAACTGAAGACCACCACGCGCCAGACTTGACAGGAACTGGCTGAGATTCCCATAGGAGAACAGACGATTCTTGAAGAGAGATAGGCGGAACATCGGGTCCGGAACACGCAGCTCGATCACGATAAAGGCGACGAGCAGCAGCACCCCGAGCGCCATTGTGACGATCACAAAGGGATTCGTCCATCCCATCGGGTCGTTTCCATAGGGCTCAATGCCGTAGGTCGCGCCGATCAGCAGGATGGTCAGGCCCAGAAAGAAGGTGATATTTCCAGCCCAGTCGATATGTTGCTTGCCTCCGCTCTGGCTGGTCTCGCGCAATTGGAGATAGGCCCAGATGGTGCCGAAGACGCCGAATGGTACGCTGACCAGAAAGACCATCCGCCAGTTAATTGCGGCGAGTAATCCGCCAAGAATCAGGCCGATGATCGAGCCAAGCACCGCCGATATCTGGTTGATACCAAGCGCCATACCACGCTGCTGGATGGGGAAGGCATCGGTCAGAATAGCGGTACTGTTGGCAAAAAGAAAACTCGCTCCAACAGCCTGGACGAGTCGGAAAATAATCATCTCAACCGCGGCCATATTGCCTGAGCCGGGAGTGATAAAGAGAAGAATACTTCCAACAGTGAAAACAGCAAAACCAAGGTTATACAGTTTGACGCGCCCGAACATATCTGAGATACGACCAAGCGAGACCACAAGCGTGGCCGTAATAATCATATAACCGAGGAGAAGCCAGATGAAGTAGGGTGTTTCTTCGGGTGCGAGTGGATTGATACCAATTCCGTTAAAGATTGCGGGTAATGCGATGAGAACAATACTGGAGTTAATAGTTGCCATCAGGGTTCCCAGGGTTGTATTTGACAGCGCTATCCACTTATACCCCGGGCCGGGGGCGGCCTTTGCCTGCCTGCTTAACGTCATTCCACACTCCTTTCACGCCACCTGAGCAACAAACTGGAGAAGCAGGTTGTTGCTGGCAGTACATTTTGTAATTGTTGGTTAATTCCTTCCATCCTCACTCCTTTGTAGCGTGCTGAGGAGCGGCACTTCTGGAAATGCCTGCTCACACATAGTTATAGAGAGATATGCATATTCATAAATGATAAAAATGCGGCGTGCAGACCTCAGCAGTCGGAATCGTTGGAACTGAAAAATTGCCTCGCTTTTCCCGCTGAAGGCGCACGAAAGGTGAGTTGATGGAGTTTTCTACAATCGTCTGTCGCATATAGGAAAGTCGAGTTTTCCTTCCCCTCCTCTATTGTACTCTTGCTCCCTGATAAAATCCAATATATACTTACATATGAAATTGATAGGATGACATGTATAAATTCACTGGGATATGGTATGGATCTGCTTCAATTGCGCTATTTTCAGACTGTGGCTCGTCTTGAGCATATCACAAAGGCGGCGCGGGAACTCTCGATTGCACAGCCATCACTCAGCCAGACTATTGCACGGCTAGAAGAGGAACTGGGGGTTCCTCTCTTTGATCGAGAGGGGCGGCGCATTCGCCTGAATCGCTTTGGCAGGGCCTTCTTGCACCACATTGATCGGGCGCTCAAAGAGATCGAGGCAGGTAAGGCAGAGGTGGCTGACCTCGCTGGCCTGGAACGGGGACAGGTAACGCTCGCGTTCACCCTGACGCAGCTTGTGCCCGATCTTCTCAGTGCTTTTCTGGCGCAATACCCACAGGTCCATTTTCGGCTCTTCCAGCAGCATTCTCCTCAGCAGGCGCTGTATCAGCTTGAAAACGGTGAAATTGACCTCTGTATTTCGTCGCCGCCGATCATGCATCCCGGCATTGAAAGCGCTCCGCTCTTCACCGAAGAAATTTTCCTGGTTGTGCCACGTACGCACCGGCTGGCTACGGAGGAGAGCGTCAGGCTGCAAGATTTCGCACATGACCCCTTTATCGGCCTCAAGTCGGGTGATAGCTGGCGCGAACTGACCGATAGCTTCTGTCATCGGGCGGGCTTTGAGCCGGTTGTGGCGTTTGAGGGCGATGAATGGGGAACCATTCGCGGGCTGGTCAAGGCCGGGTTGGGCGTTGCTTTCCTGCCTGCTTCCTCATGGACGGGACTGTATGAGCCAGATGTTGCGTTGATGCGTATTGAAGAGCCGCTCTGTATGCGTCGGGTTGGGCTGGCATGGCGCGAGGAGCGTTATCTGTCGCTGGCTGCCCGAAGCTTTCGGTATTTCGTCATTGAGTATTTTTCGCAACTCGAACGAAGCGGCCTGTTTAGCGCTGTTTCCTGATGTGTGGTGCTGGCTTCTGGCGCAGATCATAGAGGGGCCGCCCGGCTCGGGAGATGATAAAGGCGGCAAGCGTCTGAACAACCTCCTCATATTGGTGGGGGCTCTGGAGCGCTTTTCCCGCGAAGGTGAAACGATGCGCGACCCGGGGATCAAGCGTGGCATGCCAGTAGATGACGTTTTCCCCGTCGGATAGCTCAAAGCCGTATTGCGTTTTCCACTCCTGTGGGTTGGAGAATGGCAGGATAGTGACCATCGCGAAATAACGAACATCCTTCCAGCGCATCGATACGGTATCGCTTCCGTAGCTGGCGACGATCATGTCACGCGTGACCTTGAGCGAGGGCCAGACGTAGCGCTCCGCCACCGATTTCTGGACCCGGGATGCCGCAGTGAGTGTCAGCACGAGTAGAACAACGCTGAAAAGTATCGGCAGCGAGAGTAACCAGGCGGGCAGATGTTGCAGCCCGATAAGCAGCCCGATTGCTCGTAACACCAGGAGGAAGCCGAACACTGCGCAAACCCCAATGGTCTGGATGAGGGAGAGTGGCTTGAGAGCCGACTTGAGCGCGAATGGCTGCGGAAGCGAGCTCAGCGACACACCTGAGAGTGGCGCAGCGAGCAATTGCGGATCTCGCTTGAGCGCTTTCTGTCGTAATACATGCAGATTTCGCTTCTCGGTGGAGTGCCGTTTCAGCAGATAGAGCGGGAATGCGACTCCCAAAAGCAGCCAGAACAGCCCAAAAACAGCCAGAAAGAGCAGCGCAGGGGAGAAGAGCGTTCTGAAGGTCATATAGTCATAGGCATAATTTGCGTCCAGCAACACACCAGCAAGCAGCAGACCACCAAAGAGGGCGTAGATTAACGCACTCCATAGATAGATTTCTCTGAGAGGATGGTATCCCCGAAACATTATCTTCTCCTTTCCCCGCATTTTATATCCATGCCCACTGTTCAAGCTGGTTCTTCTCGTTGACTGCCAGAATAACGCTACTATCTCCAGTCCAGGCAAGCTTGCGAATGCCCAGGGGCATCTGACCGCGATAGATGCTATCGAGCTGCCGCTGTTGTTGCGTGTCCCAGACATCAAGCTTCCAGATATTCGCGTTGCTTTTATATGCAATCGCAAGGTGCATGCCGTCGGGAGCCCAGGCAAAACTGCAATCGCTTCCGATCTCTTTGCTGATCGAGAATGCTCGGCTGCTTGCTGTGTCGAGAATATGCAGTTGGTTGTCGGTGTAGGCGGCGATCTGCTGCCCGGTTGGCGACCAGGCAACGGCTGCTGCGGTGGTAAATTTGCCATCGAAGAACGCTTCACCTACAACCTCATGCCTGGCAACATCCCACACACGCACGCCCCAGTGGTCCTGACCCTCTTCGGGAGCGCTTTGGGTACGTCGCACCAGTAGCGCCAGATAGCGTCCATCCTGGGACCATGCCAGGGTACGGAGCGTGAGCGCCGGCTTCTCTTTCGTGCAGACCGGCTGCTTGAGAAGCGGCTTCATCAGGGCTACATCCCAGATTTCAAAGCTGGCAAAACTGACAAAGGCGACGCGCAGAGCGTTGGGTGACCAGATAGCCTGTTGAAAATAGAGGCTTCGATCTCCTGAACGAGCGTAGACCTTGCGCTGCGCCTGCACATCCCAGACAGCGATCTCGTAGCGTTCCTCGGCCTCCTGGGCCTGTTGACAGAGCACATACCTGTTTCCCGGCGACCAGACGATTTCCTGAGTGAGCGGACCCGTTGTCAGCACACGTGTGATTCTCTGCTGTCCGTAATCCCAGATGCTGACGCGGGCCCCGGCGGACTCTTTCTCCGCCGGATGGATGATCGCGACCGAGGTCAGATCAGCCGACCAGCCAAACGGCGCCCATTGATCCGCTGACGGGAAATCCTTGATCCGGGCGGCAAGTGTGATGCTTTCTGCCAGCTTGCTGACACCCAGTCCACCAAAGAGCAGCGCGGCACCACCGCCAAGCAGGCCCCAGAGCAGCTTTCGGCGATTGGGATGTATGGGCGTGATGGAGGGCTTGTTGTTCTGGCGTGGCTCACCCGCCTGGTCCGCGTGCAGGGGAGCCTGACAGTTCACACAGTGCTGGCTACGAAAGCGGTTGATCGTGCCACAACGACTACAGATAATATTGGACTGCATACTCTTCTCTACTTTTTCGGGGTGCTCTTCCCGATACATACTGGCATGATACAGGTTGCTCAAGAACAAGATGCAAGGCAACGCAATGGCATATCGCCCGGGTACTGTGCTATAGACTACTGCAAATTGACTGAAAAATCCAGTCTCTTGATGGTGCAAGCCCAAAAAAAGGGACCGAACCGTTACAGGTTCGATCCCCACGAGCTTCTTGATGATGCGGGTCACCAGCGTTAGCGACCAAACTTCGCTTTTTCCATCTTGCGCAGCGGATAGTACAGAATGGAAGCGACGATCACGGCCAGCGGGAACCCGATGTCCGCGTCGGCCAGCAGATGGGATAGCGGTCCCTCGTAGCCGATCACCGATGCTTGGTTGATTCCCAGGACGGCGATACCAATGCTGATGATGAAGGTGACAAGAGCCGCGATACCAACCGGAAGCTTGCTCGGGTTGTCGCAATCCTCGATGGGATATGCTCCCTTGCGCATTGCGTGCTCGATCAGGATGATCGGGGTCCAGACACCAAGCCAGTAGGCGATCAGCAGCAGGAAGCCCTGCAAATTCAGGCTGAAGTTGCCGTGCAGGACGAACGCCAGTCCGGTGTAGGCCAGCGCACCAACCGCAGTGAGAATCCAGCGCTTGACCGATTTCAGGCCGAGCACCTGCATCGATAGGCCGAAGCTGTAGTCACTGAGCACGTTGTTCGCGATCACGCTGAGTGCGAGCAGCAGTAGCACGACTGTGGTGAGAGCGTTCTGCCCGAGCGCGTTGATGACCAGATCGCCGACCGTATCCCCCTTGACGCCCGTGGTGAGCAGCAGACCGATGACCTCAAGCAGGACACAGGGAATCATGATACCCAGAAATGAGTAGGTGAAGACCCTGCGTGATGAGGCGGAGGCGGGCATGTGGCGGGTGTAGTCCGCCGCGTAGGAGGACCAACCGATCGCGTTTCCGAAGATTGCGCCACCAAATGTCAGGATCCCCGAGAAAATCATCATGCCACCCTGAGCAGTCATTGGCTGGTTGATGTTGAAGTGGGGAGCCGCAGCGATGGCGATGTAGAGGTAAATGGCGATGACGGGAATCCAGGCGAAGCGCTCAAAACTGTGGACGATAAAGTAGCCGAAAATACTGATAAGAGCAACGATAACGATGATACAGAGCAGGGCAACCCACCAGGGAATTGCGTTTCCGGTCACTGAGACGATCAGGTCTGCACCGAGTGAGGCGTTGACGGCGCTCCAACCGATACACGCCAGACAGTTGAGCAGGGCGGGCAGTTTGATCACGTAGGGACCGAAGGAGAACTGAGCCAGCGGGATCTGGGCAAGGCCGGTCTTGGGACCAAGCGTCGTCATAAAGGAGACCGGAATAACTGCCAGTGCGTTAAAGACCAGGATCACGGCCAGCGACAGCCAGAAACCAAGCCCGTAATAAATATTCAGCATTCCGATAGCAACCGTAGCGACGACCGCGTTTGAGGAAAGCCAGATCCACATGGTATCCCGGAGTTGCGTATGCTGACGATCATCTTCAGGCACTCGCTCAATGCCGATTGCCTCGAATGCTGTCGATTTTTCCGGGGTCTTTTCCGATGAAATGCTAGACATGGTTACGTGCAACACGCCTTTCTAAATACTTAGAAATGCCAGTAATGAAAATGATGAGGACAGAACGCGCATCCCGACTTCTACGGAAAGTAGAAGCCCGATACTCGAATCAGCCCGTCAAATGAACAAAAAGTTCATAAGTCAAATGATACTGGATAGACAGCATAGAGAAAAAGAGTTTACAAATTAGCAGGCATTCTTCAGGGTTATGAAGAGCCGTCACAATACATAGTACCAGTATATTGGTATTATTGCAATGGGTACTTCGGGATAGGTAGATACGAATTTCCCCCTATTCTTGACAAAAATGATAGTTTGCAGGCATTCTGTTAAGGGTGTAAACTATGAGGGAGGCTAGAGTAATGGTAAAATGTGTAATATGGCATTTCTTCCAATGATAAAAAAACTCCTATTACATCAATATTTTTTACATAGCCTTTTCCTGAAATGTGTACGCTTGTTTTGTAAATTGACGTTCTCAGCTTTTTGTGTATCTGCTCAAGGAGAGCTGTACGTATGTTTAACCCACAAAACGGACAGGATCGCGCCCCTCAGGCACCCTTGCGCCCGGGTGGCGGCCAGTTCTCTGCCCCCAAAGCGCCTCCCTTGCCCGGAAGAGGAGCTGCCGGTGCAGTGCCTCGTCACTTTATTGTGCGGCATCTCTGGTTTATGGGCGCTTTCTTTATCCTGTTCCTGGCCTATCTGATTTTTCTGCAAACGCGCAGTGATATTACGCAAAATACAGTCCTGCGCGGTATCAGTGACCTGTTTGTGCTGACTGGCGCCGTGATTGGTGCGGTAACCAGCCTCTATGTGGCCCTCTTCAAGGTGCGTAAGGCTCATCAAACCTCGCCAGGGGTAATGACCGGGCGCGGTTGGATTGCCTGGACCTTCATTGGTGCTGCTATCACCTCGTATGCAATTGGACAGGCTATCTGGACCTGGTATGATTTCTCGGTTCCTTCTGAACTTCTGCCTTATCCTGCCGCTTATGATATCTTCTACATTCTGGTGTATCCTTTGAGCTGGGTGGGTGTGGCGCTGCTGATTCCGCGTAGCAGTTCAGGGGCACAGCGAACGCGTCTGCTGATTGATGCCGGTATTGCTGTTGCCTCTATTGTTGCTATCTCCTGGTATTTTGTGCTCGGACCAAGAATCGCGGTGTTAAGTGGTTCGCTCAATGCCAAGATTGTCAGCCTTGCCTACCCGATCGGTGACCTGTCGCTCTGTATCGCAGCGGCTCTGCTGTTGTTCGGCATCTCAGGTGGGCATACGCTGCGCTCCTCGATTCGCTGGTTGACGATTGGTGTTACCTGGCTGGCTATTACCGACTTCCTGTATGGCTATCTTCAGATGGTGGGTACCTACCATACAGGCCTGATACAGGATATTGGTTGGCCAATGAGCTGGCTGTTTCTGGCCCTGGCCGCCTATGAGTACACACGCGACCTTGCCTCGCTGACCGGGCAGCGCGTTGAGGATGCTTCAACGTCTGGCAGACTCAGCACTGTGAGTGCCGTCAGCCGGGCAATTGCCCCGACGCTCCTGGCTGTGCTGACCTGTGCGCTGCTGATCTTCGGTGTGGCGATCCCCGGCAACGCGCCGTTTGTGCAGGTGTTTATTGTCTGTGCCGCACTCTTGCTCTTCCCGCTTGTGCGTCAGATATTGACGATCATCGATAACATGCTGCTGAATGAGCGCTTGCGCACGGCTCTGGACCAATCACAGCAGGCTTTCCAGCAGAGTCAGCAAGACCTGCTGAATACAAGCATGCGTGCGGAGCAGTATGAGGAGCTGCGTGCCGGTATCGAAAACATTCAGGCAGTGCATGCACAACTGGCAAAAGGAGATCTCAGTACACGAGCGGAGGCTGAGGGACCGCTGGCCCCTGTCGCTCACAGTCTGAACCTGCTGATTGAGCGTATGAACCGCTGGGCTCAGTATGCGCAGGTCAATAAGACGCTGGAGCAGGAAGCGACCTTGCTCAATCGCGTGCTGGAGAATCTGAGCGAAGGAAACGTGACCGTATCGCTTCCCACCGCTCGGAGTGGTCGTTCAACGGGTCATGCGCTGCTGGCTGTCATGCGTTTGCAGAATCGCCTGACAATGCGTTTTGGCCGCTTGCGCGATCTGGCTGATCTGGCGCAGAAGAATTGCCTGATGACCGCCGAGGTAATTCAGCGCTTGAAGCAGGTATTGCAGAGTGGAAGCTTCTCGCGAGAGCAGGCGATAGCACTTCAGGAGGGCGTTCAGCTTTTCGAGCGCAGGCTTGCGAATATGCAGCAGTTGATGCAGGAGTTGCGCCAGCAGGTAGATCTCTATCATCAACCCTCGCATCCCGATGGGGTTGAAGGCCGACTGATTGGCGGCAGATAAGCCGTGTTTATGAGGGAGTGCATTCAATGCTGGTAAGAGAGAGGATAGCATCTAGATCATGATGATGTGTCTGAATCCTCAAGGTGCTCATCGCAACGAATATGCTATGCCGGGGAGCAGAATATGCATGTTTCCCGGCTGCGGTTATCTTTTGCATGGAGCCCGATTTGATCGCTGGAGAGTGACCACATTGCTTGGTCGCTCCTCTGTGGCTGATCTCTATGGCGCTGTAGTAATGCCCGAGGTAGGAAGCAGCCTTCCTCTATATGATAAAGTATTGATAAAGGTGTTGCGTTCACCCCGTCCCGACGCTATTCCTCAGGTTGAACGACTGGTTCAGTTGAAACACCCCTACATTCACCCGATTGTGGCCGGGGGACTGGTTGAAAATGATAACACCCTGTACTTGCTTGTTCCCTTCGAGGAGCGAGGAAACCTGTGGCCCTATACCCGACAGGACCGGCGGCTTCCTACGGGGATGGTTGCAAACCTGATGCGTCAGCTTGCCGAGGGCTTGCAATATGCCCACGATCAGGGGATTGAGCATGGGCGAATCAAGCCTGAAAACTGTCTGGTTGTTACGCCATCGAAGGTGCAGTTGAGTGATTTCTATAACCTGCTGCTCGCCCGAGAGGCGCTATCGTTCGGGCAGATTGACCCAACCGCTGATATTGCCGCGTTGGCGTTGCTCGCGTATCAGTTGTTCAGTGGCGCGCATCCCTTTTCGGGGGCGCTTCCTATGCCCGGAAGAAGCATGTCAGGCGTGCTCTATCGTCCACTGAGGGAGTTCCGCGCTGACCTTCCGCCCCAGATTGATGAAATATTGCAGCGAGCCCTGATGCCCTCGGGATATGACCGCTTCCCGCGCGTCAGCGTCTTCGCGCAGGCCCTTCATCAGGCTGTCGAGGGACGAAAGAGTACAAGCGGGCCGATGGCCTTTCCGGTACAGACGCGCTCCTCTTCTCAGGAACTCGCGTCCAGCTTCCGCAAGCAGGTTGTGGGGCCGCCGCAGAAGATTATCGAGCTCTGCCAGCTTCCGGGACACACATCACCGATTCGCACGATGGCCTGGGCCAGCGATGGCACGCACCTTGCTTCGGCCTGCGATGATCCAAACATTCGCCTCTGGCGTATCAGGCAGCGCATTGGCACGCCGCTTGGCATGCTGAGCGGCCACACGGCGAAGGTGCTGGCGCTGGAATGGTCTCCGCAGGGGGAAGTGCTGGCATCGACATCCGCTGATGGAACGGTGCGGCTCTGGGACGCGCTTGCCCCGGTTGTGTCTGCTCGTGCGCGGGCGGCCTGGCTCGGGCATGATGGCGCAATCCCGGCTCTGTGCTGGTCGCAGGATGGCACCTATCTTGCGACGGGTGGCGCTGATCGCGCTATTCGGATCTGGCAGATGGGTGGCGATGTGCTGGCGGCCTGGATTGCTCATGGTCGTGGCGGCGTCACCGCGCTTTCCTGGTCTCCTGACGGTCGATTTGTGGCCTCGGGAGGAGCCGATCAGGCGGTATATGTGTGGGATCCGGTGAGCGGAAACCGTGTCTTCAGCCTTGTTGAACATAGCGACGAGATTCGTACCATTTCGTGGAGTCCTGATGGCTCATTTCTGGCAACGGTGGCCGGGAAGAAAGATCAGCGCGTTTGCCTGTGGAGTACCCAAAACGGCCAGTTGCTTGCTCAGTTACGGGGCCATGCGCGAGAAGTGGTGGGCGTCTTCTGGGATCCTCGTCAGGCGAACTGGCTTGCAACTATCGGTGCTGACCGCACGCTCCGCTTCTGGAGCACACGCAATCCTGTACCGGGGACACCGCTCCATGCGTTGCAGCTTCCTGTGAGTGTGAGCGCGAGTGCAGGCCCGACCGGCACGTACATGCTTGCGCTTGGCAAGGAAGATATGCAGGTAGGCATCTTCCAGCTCTCCTAGTTGAAAGAAACAATTGCTAGAAAGGCAATACGTATTTTTATGGGGAATACTTTCACCTATGCTTGTTCGGTCTATGGGGTACAGCTTTCCACTGCGGAGCGTCGCACCCTGATTCAGGTGGCGCGTGGCAAGCACCCGGCCGATCTGGTATTTCGGAACGGTCGCATTGTGAATGTCTTTACCAACGAGATCTATGAGGCGGACGTTGCGGTCTGGAAGGGCTATATTGCTGGTGTTGGCCCGCAGGGCGCGTACAACGGCGAGCGCGTGATTGATCTGGAGGGACAGTATCTGGTTCCCGGGTTGATCGAGGCTCACACGCATGTTGAAGATGCGCTGCTGGTTCCGGGTGAGTTTGCCCGGGCGCTTGCACCACACGGCACGACAACCTGTATCAGCGACCCGCACGAGATTGCCAATGTATCCGGTATGGTGGGCATGCGCTGGATGCTTGAGGCTGCGAAAGGGATTCCGTTGCGCTTGATGTTCACGCTGCCTTCCTGTGTGCCCGCAAGCCCGTTTGAGAATGCTGGTGCGTCACTGAAGGCCGAGGATTACAGCGAGATTGCTGGTGAGCCCCGAATTGCCTCTGTGGGCGAGGTGATGAACTATCCTGGTGTGCTTGAGGGCGACAAGGTGCTGCTTGATATGATCGAGCTCGGGAAGCCGGGCAAGTTCGCACAGCGTGGTCTGGCGGTTGATGGACACTCGCCCGAGCTCTGCGGGCTGGATCTTTGCGGCTATGTCGCTGCCGGGGTTGAGGCTGACCATGAAGCGGTTTCGGCTCAGGAGGCTCTGGAAAAGGTGCGCCTGGGTATGTGGCTCTGGATTCGTGAGGGCTCAACGCGCAACCTGGATGATCTGCTCCCGGTTGTGCTGGAACATCTGCCGGAGCGCTCTGGCTTTGTCGCTGATGATCGTACTCCTGGCGACCTGCTGCGTGATGGCGACCTGGATCATATCATTCGGCTGGCGGTCAAAAAGGGACTTGATCCGCTTCAGGCGATCAAGATGTGCAGCCTGCATCCCGCGACCTATTTTGGCTTCCGTGATCGCGGTGCGATTGCTCCCGGCTATCTGGCTGATCTGCTGGTTGTACCTGATCTGCATGACTTCCGTCCGCGTCAGGTCTATGTCGGTGGTGAGCTGATTGCAGAGAATGGTGTTGCGCTCTTTGAGGCTCCTGCGCTGCCCGCCAACTGGGAAGAAACGGTCGGGAAGACGGTGCAACTGCGTGATTTCAGCGTTGAGCGGCTGCGCCTGTCTGGCTCTAGCGGCAAAGCCCATGTGATCGGTCTGGTGAAAGATCAGATTGTGACGGAAGATCTCTTGCTTGATGTCACTGCCCGGGATGGTGTGTTGCCGTCCGAGCCGGAACGCGATCTGCTCAAAATCGCCGTCGTTGAGCGCTATGGCCGTGGACGCGTTGGGGTCGGTCTGCTGCATGGTCTGGGGCTGAAATCGGGCGCTATCGCCTCTTCTGTGGCCCATGACGCACATAATATTGTGGTGGTTGGCTGCAATGACGAAGATATGGCGCTGGCGGTCCGCGAGATTGAGCGGCTACAGGGCGGTCTGGTGATTGTGGACAATGGGCAGGTGGTTGATAGCTTGCCGCTGCCAGTCGCGGGCATTATGTCGCCGTTGCCTGTGGAGGAGGTTGCCGAGAAACTGGAGCAGCTTGATCGCAAGGTTGCCGAAATGGGCGTCGGGATCTCGCATCCGTTCGGCTTCCTGTCATTCCTGGCCCTGAGCGTGGTGCCGAAGCTGAAAATCACTGATCTGGGCTTGCTTGATGTTGATGCATGGGAGATCATTTCGATTCAATAGCTCTAAGAGAAGTTTTGAGGGAGTACGACAGGTACTCCCTCTTCTTTTGTGCTGACAGGCCAGTTTCTTCGGCTGGATATGACTTTTCGCCATGAATATCCCCTTCTCTCTCTTGAGCGTTGTATACTGAAAAAACGGCTTGATCAAGAAGAGAGAGTGTGAGGCGATACTATGGCTCGGAGTCTGACTGTCTATCATCTTTCGTTTACAACTGAAACGGTCACGCCGCTTGAGACCGACGAGCATTGTGGCGCGGCATTACGTGGTAATGTCTATGAGTCGGTATGGAGGCGCTTTTGTACGAATAAGGCCTCGCCTTCCTGCGCTGCCTGTGAGTTGCACACGGCTTGCCCGGTAAGCGCGCTGGTGGCGCCCCTGCGTGAGGAAAATACCTGGGGACGTGACGTGCCTCGCCCTTACCTGATGATGCCGCCGCTCGAGGGTGCGCGTCGTTATGAGACGGGTGAGCGCTTTCGCTTTGGGATGACGCTCTTTGGCTCGATTATTCGGCTGCTGCCCTATATCATGATAGCTGTGCCCGGCATCGAGGCGGCGGGCGTGGGCAAGCGCATACAGGAGCTTGAGGGCAGGCGGGGACGCTTTGAGGTTTGCACGGTCGAGAGCCATCACCTCTTTACTGGAGAGCGTCAATTGCTGTATGAGAGGGGAACGGTTGTAGCGGTGCAGCCGGCGCTTGCTATCACAGCGGAGGATGTCCGGGCTCGCGCGGAGCAGTTTCACCCCGAGCGCCTGACCGTGCATTTTCTGACGCCAACCCGCATCGTGGATAAGGAGCATCTGGTGCGGCGTCCGACCTTTCGCCCTCTGGTGCAGCGCTTGCTTGAGCGCCTGATTGCACTTGAAGAGGCGTATGGCGAGGGCGTGGAGTCGTCATATGCACGTATGAGTTCAGAGGAGCGGCGGCAATTGTTGGCGCGTGCAGAGGAGGTGATATGTTGCGAGGATGCGACATACTGGGATGATCTGAAAAGCTACTCCCGGCGGCTCGGGCGCAAGACGCCGCTTGGGGGCTTTGTCGGGCGCGTGACCTTTACGGGTGAACTCATCCCTTTTCGGGAGCTGCTGGCCTGGGGCGAGCTGATTCATGTTGGTAAAAGCTGCGTCAAGGGTAATGGCTGGTACCGGATTGAGGGATAGCCGTTTGATCCGCTCAGGATACTGGCAGGCGTCTTCATTGATAACGCTACATCGTGTTTTTCCCGCTTGCTTGACGGTGTAGTGTTTTTCTGGTATGCTCGACGAAATAATTCTCAAAAACGAGAAGTACAGAAAAGGGGGTGATAGTCATGATTTTGCATCAGCTAAACCTCAGATCGAGTTACTATTGTTCTTCACACAAGGAGCAAAAACATGAAATTACATCCCCTGACTTCAGAGCAGTTGGAGACATTTCTTCAGCTTGCCGTCCCCTCTGAGCATGTGGAGGATGTGCGGCGCTATGTTGAAAATATGCTCGCACGCGATTCGATGCGCCTTGACTGGTGTTTTCTGGTCGAGGATGCGGGCTCACTGATTGGTACCGTCGCCTTCTGGAAACTTCCCTCACAGCATGTCCCTGCCAGTCTGGTTCTGCTCTCGCTGCCCTGGGAGCGTGAGGACGTATATACCCTCGGAGAGCACCTTTTTGCTCTGCTGCTCCCACAAATGCGATCGCTTGGCGCGAAGATGATTGATCTTGTGATCGATGAGCCCGCCTGCTCTCCCCAGTGGCAGTATGCGCCCGAGCGGAGAAAGGAGCTTTTTCAGCGGCTTTCCTTTCGCCTGGATCGCGTGACCATGCGCTTTGAGCGCTCCGCTGGTGCCCTCCCTCTGGTGCCCGATCGTCTGGTGTTTCGCTCACTGGATGAGGTCGGGGAAGCCGTTTTTATCGATGCGATTGAGCAGGCTTCGGCCCATACCTTTGATCGCTATATCCAGCAAGAGCGGGAGCTTCTGGGGGCAAGGGAACAGGCGCGCATGTTCTTTGAGGATATGCAAAGTATGGAGTACAAGCCGCAATGGTGGAAGGTGGCCTATGTGCCGGATGGAACGCTTGCAGGTTTTGTGCTACCTGCTCTGGCGCCTGCGTTTGGGACGATCGCCTATATCGGCGTGCTGCCCGCGCATCGTGGTCAGGGATACGGATATGATTTGCTTGTGCAGGGCACGCAAACACTGATTGATGCCGGGGCGCATGTGCTGCGAGCCGATACCGATATCAAGAATGAGCCGATGGCGCGTACTTTTCGGCGGGTGGGGTATCGCCAGTTCGCGAAGCGGACTGAGTTCAGCCTGAAGCTTGCCAGCGGGAAATAAATCGCAAGAAGCAAGCTATAAAAACGCTGCTCTCATACCGAGAGCAGCGGGTACACCGGCTCAGAAGCCCTCGAAATGCAGACATTCGGGGGCTACCGAATCCGAGGTGAGTGCTTTTTACTGTTTGGCGCTGCCACCCATGATACGGGTCAGCTTGGTGCCGCAGACGACACAAGCACCTTGCATGGCGGGGCGACCATTTTTCATCGTGATCTGATGAGCATCCTTCATCTCACGTTTCTCTTTGCACTTTACACAATAGGCGGTCTCTGCCATCCTCTTGTTTCCTCCATTTATATAAGCATTCTGGCTTTCAAATAAAAGCCATTTACTACATGGTACGCGATAATTGCCCCGATCAGTTTCATTCGGGGGAAACTCAACCATTTTGGGCTATTCCGTTGCTCAACAGGTTCATGTGGAGGAAAGCGGAACGACTGGTAGTAGAGAAAATTCCACTGCTTATGCAGCATATTTCATAAATAAGATCGTGGATACGTGCCGGGAAACGCGCTCAGAATCACATATGTGCAAGCGTCATTCCAGGGCGAAGGTTGACCGGGCCTTGACAGAAGGGCCCTGACTCGGGTATAGTATAAAATGAAATATTGAGATATGAGTAATATGCTGGTACCGTCGGACAGGCGGAAACCGGTATATGGGTATACCTTACCCTGTCAAACACTTCTGGACACATGGCTGTTCCTTTGCTACCTGGCAGATGGGCGCTATGGGCGTGAAGTGAAAAATCCTCCGCTTTTTATACATCAGGCGGAGTGTGAAAATTGAATATGTATCAAGGACAGTGATTTGAGAAGTCCTGAGCCATTCGATGAGAAAGGCTTAGGGCTTTTTTGTTTTGTTGCGATGCTGCGCCGTTGTTCGGGGTCGTAAGCGTGCATTGTTGCCGCTACGCTTCGGGCGGATTCAAAGGCGAAAAGAAGGAGATACAGGGAGAATGCAAAAACCCTCTCTTACGCAATTGCAAGAACAACAATTTGATGTTGTCGTCATCGGTGGTGGCGTGATTGGTGCCGGGATTGCTCGTGATGCCTCGCTTCGTGGCCTGCGAGTAGCCCTTTTTGAGAAGGATGACTTTGCGGCGGGCACCTCTTCCACCTCGACGCGTCTGGCTCATGGGGGCCTGCGCTATCTTGAAATGCTTGACTTTGGGCTGGTTCGGCAGGATCTTGGGGAGCGCGAGAAGCTGCTGCGGATCGCTCCGCATCTGGTGAAGCCGCTACGCTTTGTGGTGCCGCTCTGGTCGCGCAACTGGTTTTATCGTACCAAGCTCAAAATAGGTATGATTTTGTATGATCTGCTTTCGTATGATAAGAGCCTGCCCAATCATACCTTCTGGAATCGGGAGGAGTTGCTTCAGCGTGAGCCAATGCTGAACCCGGATGGCTTGCAGGGCGCGCTCTGTTATTATGACGCTCAGATCCCTTCAACCGAGCGCCTGGTGCTTGAAAATGTGCTGGATGCCGCCGAACATGGGGCACAGATCTGGAATCATACAACCGTGACCGGCCTGCTCCGCAGCGGCGATCAGGTTTATGGCGTGCAGGTGCGCAATGAGCAGAGCGGCGAGACAGCAGACGTTCGGGCGCGACTGGTCATCAACGCTGCCGGTCCCTGGCTCGATGGTCTTACCACGAAGCTGCTTGACGAGCCAAGCCACAGGGTGCGCATGACGAAGGGCATTCACTTTACCGCACCTCCGGCCTGTAACCATGCGTTGGTGTTGTTCGCGCAGCAGGATAACCGTCTCTTTTTCGTGATTCCCTGGAATGGCTATTCGTGGGTTGGTACAACCGACACCGACTACAACGACTCTCCTGATAAGGTGCGGGCAAACGGCGAAGATGTCGACTACCTGCGCGACTCGGTAGAAACCTTCCTGCCCGAGGCCGATTGGGAGCAGATCTACTTCACAACGGCGGGCCTGCGGGCGCTGGTGCGCAAGGAAGGCGTGAGCGAGTCAGCGGTGTCGCGAAAGCATGCGCTGGTCGATTTCAGCAAGACCGAGGGACTGAACGGCATTATGTCTGTAGTTGGCGGCAAGCTGACGGCGTATCGTGGCATTGCCGAGGAAGCGGTTGACATGGCCTGTAAGAAGCTTGGCGTCTCAAAGCGCTCTCAGACGGCCAGAGTACCATTGCCCGGCGCGCGTGTGCAGGAGCATAGCAGTACCCATGACAAGATGCTTCGTGAGCTGCAAGAGCGGATCTATAGAGCCGGTGCCGGGCTGAACCTGAGTGACCAGCAGATTGATTACCTGCTGCATCTCTATGGCCTCTACACACTGGATCTCTTTGAGCTTGCGCGTACGCGTCCAGAGCTGGCCGAGCGGATTCATCCGAACTACCCCGACATCCGGGCACAGATTGTGCGAGCCATCACCGCCGAGTATTGCACTATGGTTGATGATTTCATCTTCCGGCGCACTATGCTAGGCTTCTCGGAAGATCAGGGCAAAGAGGCGCTGCCCGTCATTCTTGATGAGATGGGCAAGCTGTTGAACTGGACGGCTCAAGCTCGGCAACGACAGGAAGAGCGCTATCAGTGGGCAATCAGAAAAAGTCAGGCCTTCCGCGAGGAACTGAAGCCGACGACGTCACAGGCACAGGTCTCGTTATCGCATAAATAGCACATCGAAGAACGCCCGGGGAAAACATGCCGGGCGCTCTTTTTTTTGGTTCTGCTTGAACATGTTTCGTGATAAAAAAGGAAGCGTCCGGCGAACCAGACGCTTCGAGCATGCGTAAAGAGGACAACTGTTATTGGACAGACGGCTCGTGCGAGCGTTCGCGTACAGCCTCGCCTTTTGTTTCAGTATCGCCAGATTGTCCCATATGGCGCGCTGCCAGCACCTTGCTGATTGAGAAATCATAGATGAGAGCGCCGATGATACCGCCAACAATCGGGGCAACGATAGGAATCCAGGTGTAGTCGTTCAGTGCCCCGAAGCCACCGCCTACCAGCGCCATCCACAGGCGTGGGCCGAAGTCACGGGCAGGGTTGATTGCATATCCAGAGTTCAGGCCGAACGATGCACCGATTGCGACAATCAGGAAACCAATGATCATCGGGTTCAGGTTTGCCTGTACGGGCTGATTGCGTCCGTCGGTAATCGCCAGGATCAGACCGACCAGGAGCGCGGTGCCGATCAGCTCGGTTCCGAAGGCGCCGAACACGCCGACAAAGTCCTTCTTCCCGGTGTAGAAGACGCCGCCAACCTGACTGACGGTGTTTGCATCGAGCGCTTTTCCGCCGAGTGCGTGGTCAATCGCACCTTTGTAGACAAAGTAGAGAATCCCTGCGGCAACGAACGCGCCAACAACCTGCGCCACGATGTAGGGAATGACTTTCCGCCAGGGAAGCCGCCCGGTGACTGCCTGCGAGATCGTTACTGCCGGGTTCAGGTGGGCACCACTGATCGCGCCTGCAACGTAGATACCGAGCATGACTGCCAGACCCCAACCCAGGATAATAACAACCCATGAGTTCGCGAACGGCGTTGCGGCCCCGTTCGGGCCAGTGTTTGTGAAGAGCTGGAATGTCGCGACACAGCCATCACCGAACAGAATCAGGACCAGTGTGCCGAAAAACTCGGCGAGGGCCTCGCCCCAGGTTCCGGCCAGCGGCGAACGCTTTGCAATACTAGCCATAAATACCTTCTCCGTTTCTGTAAGAGGACAAGAAAAAGACGCTGAACAAAGGGAATGCGGAGACCGGCCCGCGTTGCAGGCCAGCCTGACGCAACCGAAAAATTATCGCTGTTCCCAATTCAGAGAGCGCTCAACGGCGCGTTTCCAGCCCGAGTAGAGCTCTTCACGCCTCTCTGCACTCATCTGCGGCTCAAAGGTGCGATCAATGGCCCACTGGGCGGCCACTTCCTGCTTGCTGCTCCAGAAGCCAACGGCCAGACCTGCCAGATAAGCCGCACCAAGCGCGGTGGTTTCGGCCACTTTCGGCCGCTGGACAGGAACGCCGAGAATGTCGGCCTGGAACTGCATGAGCAGGTTGTTGACGACCGCGCCGCCATCAACGCGCAGCGCCTTCAACTCAACGCCGCTATCGGAGCTCATGGCTTCCAGCACGTCGCGGGTCTGGTAGCACATGGACTCAAGCGTTGCGCGGGCAACGTGACCCATCGTGGAACCGCGAGTCAGGCCCATAATTGCGCCACGTGCGTAGGGATCCCAGTGGGGAGCGCCCAGACCGACGAAGGCAGGAACCAGATAGACCCCACCATTGTCCTCGACGGTCGCGGCCAGCGGCTCGACTTCTGCGCTGCTATGGATCGCTTTCAGGCCGTCACGCAGCCACTGCACGGCTGCGCCAGTGACGAAAATGCTGCCTTCGAGCGCGTAGGTGACTTTGTTATCGGTTTTCCAGGCGATGGTAGTCAGCAGGCCGCAGTTTGAGGGAACGGCCTGAGCGCCGGTGTTCATCAGCATGAAGCTGCCGGTGCCATAGGTGTTCTTCGCCATGCCAACTTCATAGCAGGCCTGACCGAATGTGGCTGCCTGCTGGTCGCCCGCGATACCGGCAATTTTGATCGGCGCGCCGAAAAATTCGGGGTCCGTCTCGCCGTAGATTTCGCTGGACTGACGCACTTCGGGCAACATGGCGCGAGGAACACCCAGTTCCTGAAGGATGACATCATCCCAATCGCCCTCATAGATGTTGTAGAGAAGGGTTCGGGAGGCGTTTGTTGCGTCGGTGATATGTACGCGTCCTTTGGTTAAACGCCAGATGAGGAAGGTATCCACGGTGCCGAAAAGCACTTCGCCACGCTCGGCTTTTTCGCGCACACCCGGGACATTATCAAGAATCCATTTGACTTTTGTACCAGAAAAATAGGCATCCGTCACCAGTCCGGTGCGTTTGCGGATCTCCTGATCAAATCCCTTTGCCTTGAGCTCATCACAGATAGGTGCGGTCAGGCGGCTCTGCCAGACGATTGCGTTACAGACGGGTTTGCCTGTCTCTTTTTCCCAGACAAGGGTTGTTTCACGCTGGTTGGTAATACCAATAGCCGCCACGTCGGCAACTGACGCCCCTGCCTTCTTCAGAACGTCCTGGGCCACGGCTAACTGACTTGACCAGATATCTTCGGGGTTATGCTCAACCAATCCGGGTGCCGGGTAAATCTGGGGGAATTCTTGCTGTGCAACGCTCACGATTGCTCCATCGTGATCGAAGAGGATTGCACGTGAACTGGTTGTTCCCTGGTCAAGGGCAAGCACGAACTTAGCCATACAACATTGTCCTTCTTTCTATACATTGATTAACAACGATGTACAAAGTATCGGGAAGCTACAGCGCTTCCATTCTATGACAACAGGTGTACCTGTCGTCCCTATCTGCTCTCTGGATAGCTTGCGGTCGATGCTATCTCTCCTGTTTCAACGAGCGCATTCAAGGCCAGAGATCTGCCTGGCTGACTGCAACACCCTGTGCTCCGGCTTTGAGAACCGCCTGCACCTGTTGCGGGGTGTAGATCAGTCCAGAGGCCAGGAACGGGAGCGGAAATGGAAATTCCTGTAAGTGTGGAACTACCAGCGCGGGTGAAATATCGAGCAGGTCTACATCGGCCAGATTGACGGTTGTTAACGATGCCTGAAGACCGGTCGAGTCAACGGCAAAAACGCGCTGGACCGTCTGAAAGTGAAGAGCCTTCCCCATAGTGAGCACGCGCGGATTGTTAGAGACGATGCCATGAACGTGACAGCGTTCGGACAGATACGCAAGGCCATCGGCATCAGCATGGACGCCGTCAATCTGATCAATATTGACATACACCAGCAGCCCTTGCTGATGCGCCCGTTCAATGCGGGGGGCAAGATCGAGCAGATTGCAATGGCGTAGTACGACTGCCTTCACCTGAGGATGTTCCATAAACTGTGTCAGTTGCACAGCATTCTCGACAACCGGAATGATCTTCGCGGTTATCGAGGGAGGAAGCGACGTTTTAGCGGCTTTTATATCCATGCGCATCTCTCCTGACAGTAAGCAAGCAATAAGCTCTAAGCCTTATAGACTTGCGGCCAGAACTTCTCATCTCACTGTCCTGCGCACACGCTATAGGGGCACGTAATCTTGTTTTCTTTCAATCCACAGGGGCTTGCGAGACCGCTGCGGATGTTCTCCTCGCCCGAGGAATGCAGGGAAAAGGCTTTGCTGGCGCTACGTCTTTTCTAAGAAAAAAGTACGCGTAACAGGGCAAAAGCCTGACAACTACACTTTGTAGCTGTACAATGTAGCGTTTGTAGACTATAATATAGTCCATTGTCGCTCTCTTTGTCAAGGGTTATCTGGCGAAAACTCAAGAGAAAACTCCTGCTTGCTCTTGTATGATGAAATGAGAAGGAGGTGACAGGGGATACTGCTATGAGGAAAGAAGATTTTGTCAAGCTGGCGAGCCGCTATCCGCTGGCCGCGGCCATGAAAACGAGCAAGGATATGGAGCTTGCTCTGACGTCTCGGGCATCACTGCTCTTTGTGCTGCGCGGCAATGCATTTCATCTCGAACCCTATATCGAGCGCGTGCATCAGCAGGGCAAAGGTGTGGTTGTCCATATCGATTTAATTGGTGGGGTGGGGAAAGACCGAGCCGGGATCAAGTATTTGCGCAAAATTGGCGTGGATGCCATTATCACCAGTCGCTCCCAGTTGATTGCGGCGGCTCGTGCCGAGGGCCTGCTGACGATTCAGCGCCTGTTGCTGCTGGAAGATTCGGCGCTGGAACGGGGTGTCCGCACGATTGCCCATGCATCCCCTGATTTTGTCGAGGTATTACCCGGTATTATTTTTCCTGAAGTGGCTTCTACACTACGTTCTCTTCTGCCCGGCCCCTTTATCGCTGGCGGCTTTATCCGCACTCCCGAAGAGGTCAGGCACATTCAGGCCGCAGGTGCTATCTTATGCAGCAGCAGCACTACGAGTCTGTGGAATGACCTCTCTCTGTGAACTGCCTTTTGTCGAAAACGGGCAGAGCCGACATGTTTTGCCCGGCTTCGGCGCTTTCCCCTCTGAAATCGCTTCTCTGGCCTTGCGAATACCTTAAAAAGCACGCTTGCTCTCTAGACTGCCTGTGCTGTGATAAGGTATCATTGGTAATGAATAGGTGAAATAGGGCAGACTATTCGATCTGGCTGAGAAATCAGGAGGAAAAAACTCTCACTCTGTTCAGGACAAGCAGGGAAGAACACGCCATCGGGCAGGAAGCCCTGAGAGTTCTTTGACGTACCTGAAATTTCTACATGACGAAAGGATTTCTAAACACATGTCCCTTCTATCAGAGGACCCTACCGTAGGGATGACGGTAGATGAGCTCATTGGACAAGTGCTCTCTGTAGGCTTCCCGGGGACGACGCCAACCGCTGAGATTCTCGATTTGATTCAGAAGCATCATGTTGGCTCTATTATGCTTTTTGCACGCAATGCTGAAGATGTGCACCAACTGCGAAATCTGACTCGCAGTCTGCAAACGAGCGCACGGGAGGCCGGGCACCGCTTCCCGCTGTTGATCTCCAATGACCAGGAAAATGGCATGATTCAGCGTCTCGGGCGTGGCTCAACCATCTTTCCGGGAAATATGGCGCTAGGCGCAATCGATTCAGAGCAGATCGTCTATGATGTGGCTCAGGCTGTGGGGCAGGAGATGAAAGCTCTGGGCATCAATATGAATTTTGCTCCCGTCATCGATGTCAACAATAATCCCGACAATCCCATTATCGGGAATCGCGCTTTCGGCGAGGATCCAATGCAGGTCGCTCGTCTGGGCGTGGCGACCGTAAAGGGGTTTGCCAGCGCGGGCGTGATTACCTGTCTGAAGCACTTCCCGGGTCACGGTGATACGGCGGTCGATTCTCACTATGCACTGCCAACTATTCTGCATTCGTTGGAACATCTGCAACGCGTTGAGCTGGTTCCTTTCCGCTATGGCATTGAGGCCGGTGCCGATGCGGTCATGACCGCTCATATTTCCTTCCCCGCCCTGACCGGGGATGAGTCGTTGCCTGCAACGCTCTCTTCGCATGTGCTGCAACATCTGCTTCGTGAGCAACTGGGCTTCGGCGGACTGGTTGTGACTGACTGTCTGGAAATGGATGCCATTATTGATACGGTCGGTATCGAGGCCGGTACGGTTGATGCGTTGAAGGCCGGGTCCGATCTGCTGCTGATCTCGCACACCTACTCGCGGCAGCTACAGGCGATTGAGGCGATTCGCCGGGCGCTGCAAACCGGCTATCTCTCGGAGGAACGCTTGCGCGAGGCTGCCGGGCGCGTCTTGCGGCTCAAGGCCCGGGCTCTGTCCTGGGAAGAGGCGCTGACAAACGATCAGGCTATGATCTGTGTGGGCAGCGATCTGCATCGTGAGCTGAGTGAGAAGGTCTACGAGCTCTCGACGACGCTGGTCAAAGATACGAAAGGGCTGATCCCGCTGAACCTCAAGCCCGAGCAGCGCATTCTGGTGGTGTATCCGCGCAAAGAGGCGTGGTCTCAGATCTCCGACCGGGTGTACCCGATTGCGCTGCTAGGCGAGTATATTCGTTTACGCCATGCAAATGTGCGCATACTGTGTTTCGATCCAACCGCAATCAGTAGCGCCTACCGGGAGATTCAGCGGGCGGTCCATGAAGCGGCTCTGGTCATTATGGTGACGGTCAATGCCAATCTCGATCCACAGCAGGCTATGTTGATGCAGGAAGTGTTGCAATCGAACAAGCCTGTCATTGGTATTGCCGGCATGTTCCCCTATGATCTGCTGGCTTTTCCGCGTCTCAGCACGTACCTGACAACCTATGAGTATACTCCGCCCGCTCTGGAGGCTCTGGCACGGGTTCTTTTTGGCGAGATTGCTCCTCAGGGGCAGTTGCCGGTTTCGTTGCCCGATATCCCGCCGGGGCGCAAGCGCTTCTCTTTTGGCTTGCAGTCGTCTAGAGTACAGGACAAGCTGGAATTACAGGAAAAAGAGGCAGGATAGTCTTCTAGATCGAACACGCTCTTCTCCACTTTCAGGGGAAGAAGAGCGAGAGAAGGAATGGAAGGTGAAAAGAGTCCCGGCAGTTCGACCGGGACTCCAGCAGAAAAAGATGAGGGGAAACTATCTTTTATCGGAAGGGCGGTAGCCTACCCGCTCCAAAAACGTATGTGTTACCTTTCCCCGATGCAAGAAATAGATTTTGCAGGCGTAGTATCTCTCGTCTCGTCCCGCACGCAAATAGGCCTGCCGCGCCTCCTCAGGGTTGTTGCCCTCGAATAGAACGAGATCTCCCGCTTTGATAGTGTATTCATATCTGGATTCATGTGCTTCGCTCTTCATGACTTCCTCCTGACAACAGGTTGGTATAAGGAGGGATGCGTGATCCCTCCCACTACGAATACACGGCTTGAGGGAAGTCCCCTCATAGGTGGAGGTGGTTTCGCATTATGTAGAGCTCTTGCAAGGGGCGATAAAAGCAGACTCTACAGGTTCCCGAAAGGGGAATGTTGTAACATGATATCTGAATGAATGAATACAGGTCCATGCTGCCACAGAACTCGCAGCGCTGATACTGCATGTGTCGAATGACGCCGGCAAGCGCCGCCTGCATCTCGCGGTGCGACTGCGGGTAGTGCTGGGGCAGCGTGGCGGCGTACTCCCGGGTATACCCCACCAGCGCGGCCACTTCCCCTTCACTCACTTTCAGCTCGACGGGCTCCGACGCGTCCTCGATCCTCACAAGGCTCATCTGGTGATAGAGACTCTGTAAAAAGCTGTTTTGTGGCATCTTTGCCAGAAGTGCTACTAACACTCCTTTTAACAAACGAAATTCGTGAACTGGCAATTTCATCTTACAATCTCCTCTTCATCTTTTAGAAGCCACTCCTTTGTGTTGCCCTCTACCTTCTATGATACTTATCTATCTCGCTTCTGCCAACAATCTTCCCTGCACCCTGCACTTTTAGCTCATACAATGCAAAGAGCTTTGTGATATACTATGAGGAGTGGAAAGTGTTCAATGCTTAGAAGGTTGGTTTCTATGTTGGAGTGGAAACAGATAGCAACGACGCTTAAAGCGTATAAGCAACGGCAAAGAATCTCATATCCGGCCATTGCCCGGGCTCTCGGCTTGAAAGAGCGACAGGTGTATTACATCTTTCAGGGCAAGGGTGACCTTCTCAATTCCTATGCTCTGTTACGCCAGCTCTCGCAGGTCCTTGCTATTCCTCCCCACCTCCTGGGACTCTCGCTGATCGAGCGTCCCCCGATCGAGATCGGGCGTGAGATTGCGAAGCGACGCAAAGCACGCAGGATCTCACAGGAGGCGCTGGCGGAAAAGATGGACCGCTCTGTTGAATTTGTATCACGGCTTGAAAACAAAGGGGAAGGACTCGACAATATGCGCAGACGAAAGGCTCTCTCTTTGCTTCTGGGAATTCCACCCACTCTGATGGGTCTGGCTGATGCCTCGATCCCGATGAAACAGCTCGTGCAGAAGGTGGATATGCAAATGTATCAAGATAGACTCGATACATTGTACAAAACGTATTATTACAAGGGAGCGTCCGCGCTTCAAGAGGTAGAGCAGCAGATAGCGCAGCTCAAGTTGCTTGAGCAGGACAGCGAGACCAGAACCATGCTCTACCGCTATCACGCTCTGGCGCTGCTCATTGCCCGCGAGGACTATAACTTTCATGCCATTCATGTCCACTCCCAGGCCTGCATTGATCTCGCGGGCGATAGCGCCATCAAGCGCGCGCTCGCCCACTACCACCGTGCCGAGGCCTTCCGCGAAATCGAGCTGTATGGCGAGGCTGTCACGCAGATCGGCCTTGCGCTCAAGATCAACCACCTGCCGCTGAATATCCTCTATCGCCTGGCACTGGAAGCCGGTACGATCCACTACAGCGCGCCTCCGGGCATCGGTGAGGGCACCCATTATGGCGCGAAAATGCTCTCTCGGGCGGAAAAGCTCTTTCCCCAGGTTGCAGGTTCAGTTGACAGCATTAGCCAGCTCCCCATCTTGGGGGAGGACTTTCTTGCCTTGCGCCGCACGATGGCCCTCGTCAATGACCCCTCCGCCTGCGCTCAGGCCATTGAGGAAGCCCGAGAGCTGTCAAAGGTGATGCCACGTCGTGCCATGATCCTTGATACCTACGAGGCAGATCTTGCCGCCAAGAAAGGCAATATCGAGGAAGCGCTGCTGCTCACGGCCCGTGCTGAGCAAAAGGCCCGCGAAATGAAATCGCAGCTTAACCTTGCCCGTGTGGCACGCGTGTATGAGGAACTCAAACAACAACAAATGTAAACATATTGGCCGGGAGTATGAGAGGCTCCCGGCTTCTCCCGAGAGGAAAAGCAAGTTCAGAGGCCGCCCGGCGTGCTCTCAGGAAGGCAATATTCTAGTATAGAGGCAGCGATCCTTCCGCAAGGAATAATGAAGAAAGGAAGCAGGCATATATGTCGAAAATAGTCGATGGCGAGGAGTATCTAGAAACTGAAGAGGTAATGGAAGAACTTGCTGCATCAAAGAAACTTTTCTATACGAGTATCAAACCCAACCTTCAGGCGTACCGCTTCGAGGGGAAGAAGAAACCCTGGTACAGGAAAAGGGATGTGCTTGCCTTAAAAGCCGGGAAGCCGCTTCGTAAAGCATCTATCGCCATTACAGGGATGTTTGGTAGCTGGACGGCTTTTGCTCAAGCGCAGTATGGGGCAGAGACAGAGCTTCGGAGCATTGAGGTGACGACGCTTCCTGAAGACGCTGTAGAGCGGTTTCATCTCCCTGCCGATCAGCAGTTCGTCAAGCGCTCGCGTTTGAGCAGGATAGACCGTACCGTGATTTGCGCATGGGATACCTACTATCCTGTGGAGCTGGTCAGAGACATCATAGAACCCTTGAAGCAGGGTACAGTAGACCACATTGTTGAATATATCAGAGAGAAGCACGGTCTTGTCGTCGGGCGTGCGAAAGACATCTACAGCGCTCGCATGACAACGCTCGATGAACAAAATCTCTTTCAACTTCCTGCCGATGAGCCGGTACTTATCTTGCAGCGGGCATCCTATACGAGAGATAAGCAAACGCTCATCCTGTTCTCTGACATGGTTCTCCTGGGAAACTGGTTCGTTCATCAGCATGAGTATGATGTGTCCATCGGGCAGAGAACGAGAATCAGCCTATTAACCAGCGAAGAAGTCCTGTAGCATACGTTTTTGCTCATTATAACCGATAATCAAAACACACAATTGCCTCAAGCCTGTACCCGACATGCATCAAAAAGCCCCTGACGTACGCCAGGGGATGAAGCTCGCTTGAGAGGAGATCCCATCGGTGCTAGTGGGTCCAGGGATCGAGTTTGAGCCGTGCGGCTACCTCAGGTGTTGGTGCGGGATACACGCGTTCACGAGGCACCTGAAGCTGTGCAAGCGCGTTCGCCTGAACGAAGGCTCGCTGCTCTGCAACAAAGGCAGAAATATCTTCTATCGCCGCAATCTCCTCTTTCGCGTAACGGGCAAGCATGTTTCCACGTAATCCCAGTTGTAGAGCGCGTCGGGGAAGACGATCGCCATTCGGAGCATGATCGGGGTCCCATTGCAAGACGACCTGAGAGTGATGTAATTGCTCGTACCATGCGGCCTCATCGGGATAGATGTCGGAGCGATAGGACGAGTGAACCGCTTGCGTGAGCAGCTCATCAAAGAAGGCGCGTTTCAGCGAGATCGCAAGCACGACCTCCTGCTGTGGCGACGTGCCCCATTTGCTGCGATACATCATCCAGAGAAAGTTTGGCTTGATCCAGCTCGTGCGCTCAAGGCGGAATTCGCCACCAAAATAGCCATGAGTTGCCGCAAAATGGCCGATAGCGGGCTTGTAGGCCTGATAGACGACTACACACTGCTCATCATATTGCGCGAGGATGTGGCGTCCCTCTTCGGGCCATTCGTCGAGTTGTTGAAGATAGGAAGTTGTTTGAAGCTGCATCGTATGTCTCCAGAGAGAAAAAAAGAAGCGCCGCGGCGGGCAAGCGCTTCTTTCATAACAAACAAACGCCATGAAGCAAGGAGGAGTTGATGAGAACGTTATGGTTTACAGGACCATTGTTTCCAGGTGTATCCGTCGTTCTTGAAAAGATAGTATGCGGCCTGTGCATTTGCGGTCGGATCGAAAATACTCTGTCCCGCGTAGGGAGTACCTGCCCAGGTGCCCGGCATGATCTGGAACAGTCCTGAAGCGCCGGACGGATTTTGTGCATTTGGATTCAGCCCGGACTCACACTGAGCGACACGGATCGCGGCATCTCCATAGGAGCCGAAAACCGAGAGAATAATAGATTTGATGCCTTCGGGGCCGCTGACCGGTGGTGGTGTGGTTGCGACTGGAGAGGGTACCTGTGTCGGGCTTGGCTCGGGTGATGGACTTGGCGTCGGGCTTGGTGTCGGCGTTGGCAACAGATTTTCCGCAGTGCTGATAGTGTCGTCCTGTTGCATCTTGACGCCGGGATTATCGGGCATATCGAAGGGCAGGGTTGTCATATGGGTGGTGCGTGGTTCGGTGCTCTTTGGTGTGGGAGCAGGGGTCCCTCTCGATGCGAAGAGGCTGAACCCGGTTCCCAGAGCGGCAACTACCACGGCTGCGAGACAGGTCAGCAGGATGTGGCTCTTTTTAAAGCCTTTGAAGCTCTGCTGTTGCGCGGTCGTCCTCTCATTCTTATGTTCTTTCAACATTGATCCTTTCTGAAGTCAGGCGTTGCGGTAATCCTTGCTACAGAACTCAGTATGCCTGCCATGCGTTGATGCGTTCTGTAACACCATACAGCGAAAATCAACTTCGATCAATGAAAGCGTGCGAAATATAGCCAAAATTAACCAGATAGTTCAGCAGAAGAAGTTTTTGTAGAAGAAACAGCAGAACGAGCAGGACCTTCTGTCAGCGGCGAAGCAGAAGGCCCTGCATGGGCTACAATTGCTTGAGGTATGCGCCAATCAGGCGGGCCGCGACTGCCGCACCCTCTTCTTCCTGTAGCTGCTTGCTCACCTCGACTGCTCTCTGCTTGAGTGCCTGATCTGTGCGCAGCGTTTCGAGGGCGGTCATCAGGGTCTGGGCATCCAGTTTGTGATAGGAAAGCGGTTCCATTCCGGCCCCGAGGGCGGCGATGCGAGCGGCCCAGAAGGGCTGATCGACGCGATAGGGGATAGTCAGCGAGGGGACGCCATGACGCAGGCAGGCCCCGCTGATATAGGAACCCGCGTAGTGCACGGCTGCCGAGACACGTGGAAGCAACCACTCATAGGGCACTGGCTCGCTGACAAGCACGTTCTCGGGAAGCTCCTCTGCCGGAAAGACGCCGTTCTGAATCAAGATAGCGCGGATGCCGCTTTTTTGCAGCGCTTCGGTAAAGCTGCGGACGATGCGCCGAATGGAGGTCGGTGGCATGCTGCCGGGATGGATCAGGACAGGCGGGCCCTGCTCAAGAAACTGCTCAAGCTCTCGCGAGGGCTGCCAGTTCTGCGGCGCGGGCTGGAACCAATAGCCGGTTACGTGCACGTTCTCCTCCCAATGAGCCGGGACTACCAGCGGGCTGAAGCCATAGAGAATCGGGGCTCCGCTCTGGCGCTGCCCGACAAACGGGGTACGCGCTCCCCGATACGCACGTAGCCCGAGCGACTTCCGCCGCCACTTGTTAATAAGCGAGCGGGTAAAGAACCAGGACAGCGAATCCAGGAGCGAATAGGAGAAGGTGTTGTAACCGGGCCCCAGAGGGAGCGCGGGCATTCCCTGAGCCGGGAAAGCGTCAGTAGGCGTCAAATAAGGCTGCGTTAACGCGGGAATCGCGGGCACCTGAAGCTTTTCTGCGATATGGGGAGCCGCGAGCGTGGTTGCGGACGAATAGACCAGCACATCGGTGTTTTCCGAGAGCTGGTAGGCGGTATCGAGCAGCGCCTGAAAGAAGACCCGGCGGGCGTTCTGCCGTCCTTCGCGCTGCATCAGCTCGCGCACAACCTCCTGAAGTGGCCTTCCGGTCGTGACACAGCGTAGATCGTAGGATTCAACAAAGCTTCTGAGGTCGTTGGTGGTGCCAACCGAGACAGGAAAGCCTTCTTGCTTGAGGTGGGTCGCAAGGGAAAGATATGGTTGCACATCATCACGCGTACCCATCGCAAGGATACGGACGCGCTTGCTGGACATAGAGATCTCCTTTGCATTGGTGCCATTTCTGACATTGTATTACAGAGTTGAAAAGGATTCCTCTATTGTAGGCCAGGGGCGACGATGGCGCCAGAGGGAGAAGGAAGCGAGCGGAGAGGGCTCGCTTCCCGAGGAGTGAGCTAGTGTGCAGCCGATGTTGTCTTGCGTGGCGCTTCGGGCTGCGGGAACGAGAGGGCAGGACCAAAGACTTCCAGGTGAATCTGTGACGCAGGGTGGTTGATCTCCTGCAACATCGAAAGGACCGCCGTCATAAAGGGGCGTGGCCCACAGAGGTAGACATCCACATGCTGTCCAGCATGCTCCTGAAGCCAGTCGAGCGTGATGCGTCCCGCTTTGATGCCGGCCTGTCGATCCGCGTCGGTGCAGCGTTCATAGAGCGTCGTGGCCGAGAACGAGGGATGTGCGGCGACCAGCTCGTTGATTTCCTCACCGAAGGCATGATAGGCTTTTTCGCGTACGGCATGTAAGAGCGTGACCCGGCGTCCCGGGTTCTCTTCAGCGATCGCTCGTGCCATGCCAAGCAGCGGCGTAATGCCCACGCCACCGGCCAGCAGCAGCACGTCTGTGGAGGCATGGGGATCAAGCGTGAAGGCGCCATAGGGGGCACTGATCTCGATGCGATCACCCTCATTGAAATCGTAATGCAGTGAGGAAGAGACAATACCGGCTTTTTCGGTGTTCTCGCGTTCCAGCTTTACCCCGATGCGATAATAGGGTTTTCCGGGAGCCGAGATCAGGCTATACTGGCGCAGGTGGCTGTAGCCGTCTTTCTGCACTTTGACGGTAATGTACTGCCCGGGCTGATGCGTCATGATCGGCTGGCCGTCCTCTGGCTCCAGGGTGAGCGAGAGAATGTCTGTGCACTCCTGGACCTTGCGGCGAATGATGAACGGGCGAAAGCCGGTCCAGCCGCCCTTGCTCCCGGCAACCGAGCGGTAAATATCCTGCTCCATCCGAATGAAGTAATCAGCGATGACATCATAGGCCTTGAGCCAGACGCGCTCAACCTCAGGGGTGACGGCATCTCCCAGAACGTCCTTGACAGCCAACGTGAGATACTTGCCAACAATCGGATAATGCTCGGGCTGTACATTCAGACTGCAATGCTTATGCGCGATATGCCGCACGACAGGTTCGATAGCATCCAGGTTGTCGATATGCGCGGCTGCGGCATAGACGGAGCTTGCCAGTGCCTGCTGCTGTAGACCATCGCGCTGGTTCGAATGGTTGAAGATATTCAAAAGCTCAGGATGTGCTGTAAACATCATGTTATAGAAACGAGTCGTAATCTCTGACCCGTGTGCTTTCAAGACAGGGACAAGTGATGCAACAAGTTGGATCTCTTCTCTCTGTAAGGCCATGTCTCTATGTCCTTTCTCAAAGATGTATTTTATATATATCTTACAATCGAAACTATATCGCATTTTTATAAGCTGATGCAAGGGGTAGAAAGAATGAAACCAGAAACGTATAATAGTGATCACTGGATGGCTGGCGGCACTGCAAACGGGTGTGAAGAGGAAAAGCCTGTATTCAACATGAGAAGGTGCTTTATAAAGAAATAAGGGAGCAAATGAAACGGCATGCGACTGACGTATCAAACAGATTACGCGTTGCGAACCTTACTGTATCTTTCCTGTCTTTCTGAAGGGAAGTTAGCGAATATCCAGGAAATCGCAACAGTATATGCAATATCGCAGAATCATTTAATGAAAATCGTGCATAAGCTAGGAAAACTGGAATATATCGAGACGATTCGGGGTCATAAAGGCGGGCTTCGATTGAAGAAAAAGCCGGAAGAAATCAATATCGGGGCGTTGGTTCGCATGACAGAGGAAGATTTTTACGTTGTTGAATGCTTTCATCAGCAAACAAACCGTTGTCTGCTCTCGCCGGTCTGCCAGTTGCGGGGAGTTTTCCAGGAAGCAATGGCCGCCTTCTTTCGGGTACTGGATAACTATACGCTTGCAGACCTTATTCAGGATCGTGAGATGTATGAACAGCTTTTTGAGCAAAAGCTTATAGAAATATCATGAAAACGGGCTCATTTTGTGAGCATTCTGTGATGTCCCTTTGTCTGCTATAATGGGAGTTCCCGAGAAGAATGTGTCAAAGCACGCATTCTGTTAACTGCCTAACAGCCTGTCTGCCGCAAGGGTGTTATGCTGCAACAAAAGTACGGGCGTCTCTTTGACCTCCGTATTTCAGGGAAGAAAGAAAATCAAGGGGGTTCCCATGCGACAAAAAGGGCATCTGTTCCGGTGGCCCGGTTTGCTCCTGCTGTTCGTGCTGCTGGTTCCACTGCTGGCAGCCTGTGGAGAGGGCGACCAGAGCAATCAGCCAAAGCCAACACCGAACCCTGAGTTTCAGCGTGTTGCGTATGATATCGGCCTGCCTCCCGAGGCAAAAAAAGCGCCTGTTGTGGGCGATGTGCCTGCCGACACACCGATTGATATCACCGTGATGTTCAAGACCGATGATAAGGTTCTGGATGAGATCGGAGGCGATGGCAAGGGCAAGCCCGGCGACTCTGTTGACCTTGACAAAGAGGCGAAAAAGCTTGGCATTAGCGATGAAGATTATGCGCTGGTAAAGCAATATTTCGGCGTTGATAATGCAACCTTAGAGCTTGGAAAGCTGCACACCACGCTGAAAGTCAAAACGAAGACGGGTTCTCTGGGGAACCTGCTGCAAACGAAGTTCGTCTATCGCGAGCTGAACGGGAAGAAGTTCTTCGCACCCGAAAAAGACCCGATGATCCCCAAATTTATTCTTGACCGTGTTGTCGCTATTACCGGCCTGGAAGATTTCAGTCAGGCTCCTCAAAAGTCGGCTTCATTGAAGCAGTTCAAACCTCTATCGGCGAAGCAGTTACAGAAGAACCAGGCAGGCTGTGATGTTCCGCCCGAAATCGTGAATTGGAACACGGTTGCAGGCGCCTATGGGCTTGCAGGCTTTTATCAGAACGGCTGGACTGGTAAGGGGGTCACCATCTACCTGCCCGAGTTTGAGCCCTTCAATCCCGATGATGTCAGGCCGTATCTTGACTGTGTTGGCTATCGGGGCAAGCTGACCGTGACCACGGTTGGACCGGCTCCTGACCATGAGAGCTCACATGATGCCGATTACGGTTTCGAGACGGTGATGGATATCGAGATGATCGCCGGTCTGGCTCCTGACGCGGATATCAAGGTGTACCAGTCGCGAAATACCGGCTATGCGATGGCAAACGTGCTGAATCAGATCAGCGAGGACAGCGAACAGGATAAGAATATTCAAATGGTCTCGCTGAGTTGGGGGTCTGCTGAGGCGCAGGTAGTGCAGAGCCAGATTGACGCCGAAACGGAGGCCATTCGCACCCTGACACAGGTTAACCATATGAGCGTTTTCGTCATCAGCGGCGATTGCGGCGCATATGGGAGTATGTCAAAATATGATAAGCTGGATGTGATTTTTCCGGCTTCGGTGCCCTGGGCGATCGCGGTTGGCGGCACGCAGCTTACCTCGAACGGAAATGGCCGCGCAAGCGAGGTGACATGGCGTGACCCGAATCCTGATCCAGCGGCCTGTAAGAATACCTGGGGCTCCGGTGGTGGCCTGAGCACGCTCTTTGACCGTCCAAAATGGCAGCAGGGAGCCGGGGTCCAGAACAAGCAGTCGAACGGTAGCCGCCAGTTGCCCGATGTGGCTGCGGCAGCAACCAATCTTGCCATTCATTATCATGGGCAGTGGTACACCGGCTTCGGTACCAGCGCAGCTACGCCGATCTGGGCTGCCACCTTTGCCGTGATCAATCAGGCGCTGGCCCATAATACCGGTTACTTCTTCTACGGCCCCTCGACACTCTACCAGGCAGCCAGTAAGAGCGGCGGAGATCCTGCTTTCTACGATATCGTTGAGGGCGATAACCTGTACTATAAAGCCGGTCCGGGTTGGGATTTCACGACCGGGCTTGGCTCGCCCAATACCAGCAGGCTGTATGATGTCCTTACAGCCATGCTGAAAGACATGAAGAAGTGATGATATTGTGAGAAGAGGGGGGCCAGCGAGCTCCTCTTTTCTCTTCTGTCAGGAGGCAAACACTATGGGCGGGTTCCGCCTGTCAAAATTATTTCTCTTTCTTTTCCCTGTCTTTCTCCTGATACGCCTTTTCCTGCCTGCGGGCAGTGCGAGGGCAATGGATATTTTTATCAAGGATACGGCAAAGATTCTGGAAAGCGATCGAGTGCAGCAGGAGGCGGCGAAACTGCCCTATCATGTGCTGCTGTATACGGCAAAGGAGTTACCAAAAAGCGGCAGAAGGCCCCTAGCTTCAGCCAAGGGGATGGATGGCGCAGGAAGCTAGCAGAGGCAGAACGTTCCCCTTCGCTTGACAGAAGACAATCGTTGTGTTAGGATACGCGAAGATAGTGAGGACGAACAAGGAGCAAGGGATGCTGATCTACGAATACAAGCTCGATGGGTCGAAGGCGCAATTCGCCGCCATCGAGGAAGCCATCCGCACCACCCAATTCATTCGCAACAAATGCCTGCGCCTCTGGATGGATGCACGTGGCGTCTCCAGGAATGATCTGCAGCGGTATTGCGCTGTGCTGGCCAGACAGTTCCCTTTTGCGCTCTCCCTCAACTCGCAGGCCCGGCAAGCTGCCGCTGATCGGGCGTGGGCTGCCATCTCCCGCTTCTACGAGAACTGTCGCCTCAAGATACCCGGCAAGAAGGGGTACCCTCAGTTCCAGCACGATTGTCGCAGTGTCGAGTACAAGCAGACGGGCTGGAAGCTGGAGGCCGATGGCATTCATATTCGCTTCACAGATGGCTGTGGCATTGGCCGGCTGCGTCTCATCGGCTCTCGTGATATCATGGCCTTTCCCCTCTCACAGATCAAGCGGGTACGACTGCTCCGGCGGGCTGATGGGTATTATTGCCAATTCGCGGTGGCGGCCACGCGACGCGTTGAGCATCAGCCCTCAGGCAAGCAGGTGGGCATTGATCTGGGGCTGCGTGCCTTCTTCACTGACTCCGAAGGCAACACCGTGGCTCCTCCCCGGTATCTCCGCAAAGCGGAACGGCGGCTCAAGCGGCTGCATCGTCGGCTCTCGAAGACGCAGAAGCGCAGTCGCAATCGGCGCAAAGCCCGTCAAGCCCTCAGCAAAGCGTCTCTCAAGGTGCAACGGCAGCGCGAGGATTTCGCCAGGAAGCAGGCGAACGCGCTTGTCTCATCTCACGACGTGATTGCCTACGAAGCCTTGCAGATCCGCCATCTCGTCAAGAACCGCCATCTGGCCAAGAGCATTTCTGATGCGGCGTGGGGTCGCTTCCTCTGGTGGGTGAAATACTATGGCACGCTGCATCGTGTTCCAGTGATCGGGGTGGAGCCGGCCTCTACCAGTCAGGACTGTTCTCGTTGTGGACAACGGGTGAAAAAGAGCTTGAGTGTGCGTACGCATCTGTGTCCCGGCTGTGGGCTGCTCCTCGACCGCGATCACAATGCCGCCTTGAATATTCTGCAGAAGGCTCTACAGGGTACCGTCGGGCAGACGGGAACCGACGCTCCGCAAGGAACGTCGAACGCTTCTGGACAGCCTGCCGCTACGCGTCGTCGCACTGCGGCGCCGCGCAAGCAGGCTGGATGAAGGAAGAATCCCCGCCCTTCTGGCCTGGGGAGTGTCAACAAAGATAAAAGGAGCAGGTGGTGATGTGACGCTTGATGTGGGAGATGATCTATATAAGCTGCTCTACCGCTTCCAGAATGGAGATTATAAGAACCAGGGCCTGATTATTGGCATCAATGCGGATAGTCGCTATCTGTTTTTGCAGTATGGCAGTGGCGTTGCTCTGACGCGGGAAGAAGCCAAACAGGCAGGCGATGAGTTTCGGCGGGTTGTGGCGAGCAAGGGCTACACCGAGGGCGTGTTAGCAGCGCTGGCCTCTCTTGAGAAGACGCTGACGAGCAAGGGTGTCATGGGCGCGCAGAACCCGCTCGGACAATTGCTTCCCTGGATTATCGGGGGAATCGTCGTCATCGTCGTCGCGGGCGGTGGCTGGCTCCTCTATGTCCGACGGAAGAAGGCACAGCAGTCGCCCGCGCCCGAAGAGGAGTCAACCTGACACTTCTGTGATTGCTGCGATATCGAACAGGTCGGTCTCGCGCGCGACCAGCCGCTTATAGGCGATCAGGTCAGCTTTGCGCTGGACTGGCAGCTCAAGGCCAGCAAACGAGCAACGGCGCGCGGTGGCGGGGTTGGTCTCCATCCGAAAGCGCTTCCCATCGGGCGTGATACAGTATGCATCTTCGGCCTGTGAGATGTCGATAGAGACGCCGTCAAGTTCGATGGTGAGCATGAGAATATCGAAATTCTCATCCTGGAGCCGCTCAAGAGGCATGACGATAGCATTGCGAAAGAGTTCGCAGACAAGCGGCATATCTTTTTGTGCAACATCGATATCGATATCATATAACGGGCGAGACGAGCCATAGATCAGTGCGGCCAGTCCTCCAGTTATCTGAAACGCAACATGGTGAGCGCTCAACTGCTGGACAACCCGAGCAAGAGCGCATTGTTGTGTGGGTGTAATCATGGCACTCCGTATCGCATGTGGCGCCTACGCGGCGGGCTTATGCGCTCGCAGATAGACGCGATGTGTCTCCGCTTCAACTCCGGGATAGGGAGCTCGTTCAAGCCGTGCATCAAGCAGGAAGCCAGCCTGCTGTAAGAAGGCCTCCATCTCTTCAGGCTCGAAAAAGAAAAAGTCGAGATCAACAGGAACATTCCATAGGTTGTCGGCGTGAACAGTGTGCGTACCCTTGTGGAAGGAGAGCAGCAGCAGTCCGCCGGGTGCAAGCAACCGGTGCAACTCGCTCAACGCTGTGGGAATGTCTGGCCGCTCGATATGAATAAGCGAATAAAGCGCAACTATGCCTGCAAAAGCGCCTGAGGGAAACGAGGCCAGATCCAGCATATTGCCCTGCTGAAATTCGACTTCTGGTGTGAGCCGCCGAGCGACCTCAATCATCTGTGGGGAGAGATCGATTCCTGTGACATCAACTCCTCGCTCATACAGGTAGCGAGCAACATGGCCGGGACCACAGCCGATATCAGCGACATGTCCCTGCACGTCTGCGGCAAGCTGATCGAGCACGCTTCGGTCGAAAGGCTTGTGATCGAGCTCATGAAATACATCGCGAGCGTAGGCTTCGGCCGCGGTATCATAGCTGGTGCGAAACCGTTCGGTGTATTGCTTCATGCAAAGAACTCCATTCAGCAACGGACAATAGTATTGGGAAAACGACAAACTCCTGAGGATCTGTCGGCTGTTATTCGCGTAATGCCAGAGCACTGCGAGCGATTGCGCGTGCCGCCTGCTCTACCTCTTCTTCCGTCGTCCAACGACCGAGCGAGAGACGAAGTGCCGCCATTGCCCGCTGCTGTGAGAGCCCCATAGCAAGCAGCACTTCCGATGGCTCAGCCATGCCCTCATGACAGGCAGATCCAGTCGAAGCCGCGATTTCAGGGGTGGCGGCAAGTACCTGTTCCCCGATAGTGCCATCAATGCTCACGTTGAGCGTGTTGGGAAGTCGTTCGCTCGGGTGTCCATTCAAGTGCACAAGGCCGGGAAGCAGATGCTCAAGACGCTGTTGTAGCAGATCGCGTAGTTCCTGGAGGCGAGGCGAGCCCAGATGCTTTTGTGCAAGCAAGCAAGCGATGCCAAGCGCGACCATAAATGCGACGTTCTCGGTTCCGGCGCGCCGTCCTTGTTCCTGACTTGCCCCATAAATTGAGGGTTCCAGATCAAGGCCACGCCGTATGTAGAGCGCACCGATCCCCTTTGGCGCGTAGAGTTTATGGCCCGCGATGGTGAGCAGATCAACGCCCAGTTCAGAGACGCGAACCGGGACTTTTCCGACAGCCTGGGAGGCGTCGGTGTGGAAGAGTACGCCGTGTCGATGGGCGATAGAGGCCAGGGCGCTGATTGGCTGAATGGTTCCGGTCTCGTTGTTGGCGTACATGATTGAAACCAGCACGGTATCAGGCGTCAATGCGGCTTCCAGCGCGGCAGGAGAAACCTGTCCATAGTGATCGACGGGCAGATAGGTGACACAGAATTGATGCAGGCGCTCAAGACTACGACAGACTTCAAGCACGGCTGGATGCTCGGTCTGCTGCGTGATAATGTGGTTTCCCCGATCACGATACATCAGCGCGGTTCCCCGAAGTGCCAGGGTATTGCTCTCGGAGCCGCTTCCCGTGAAAATGATCTCTTCGGGTGTGCTATCGAGCAGGTGGGCAACTCGTTCCCGAGCGGTCGCAATAGCGGCCCGGGGGGCGCGCCCATAGAAATGCGTGCTGGAAGGATTGCCGAAGTGGGCACTGAGATACTGTGTCATGCCATCGAGCACGGCAGGATCTATCGGTGTCGTGGCATTATAGTCCAGATAGATCGGGTTCTGATCGAGCGCTGGATGCGTCATGGCGAGCCTCCCTTCACGGCGCGAAGCATGCAAACAATTCCGAAACAATTGATTCTCTTCTTATTATAAGCGCGCCGCTATCAGAATACAAAGGCACCTGCCACGCGGTGTGACAGGTGCCTTGCTCAGTGGTGCTGTTTAGCCTCCATCCGCCGTGTGAGGAGCGACAGCGGATAGCAGATAATCAGGTAGAAGAGCGCTCCGAAAATGAAGACAAACAGCTTCGCATTCGCATCGGTTTGTGGGGCACCCAGAGCCAGCGTGATATGTTCCAGCTCAAGGACGCTGACCGCCGAAAGCAGTGAGCTATCCTGAACCAGACCAATAAAGTTATTTGCCAGGGGAGGAATGACCAGTTTAATCGCCTGAGGGAGTACGATATGTCGCATGGTCTGCCGGGCATCGAGACCCAGACTGAGCGCTGCTTCCGTCTGACCGGAGGGAACGGCGCGAATGCCCGCACGAAAAACCTCTGTCAGATAGGCACCATAATGAAAACTGAGGGCCATGATACCGTAAAAATAGCTATTGAATGAATCGGGAACCAGACTGTTGTTTTGCAGCACCGTCATAATATCAAAGGCGATGCGATCGGGATGAAAGCCCAGATTTGCGAGGGCCAGACCGAAGCCATAGTACCAGAGCAGGAGCTGCACCAGAAAGGGTGTTCCTCGCACCACTTCCACATAGGTGACGGTGAGCCAGCGCACGGGACGAAAGGATGAAAGCGCCCCAAACGCACCCAACAGACCGATCAAGCAGGCGAACACGGTACTGATAAGCGAGACGACCAGCGTGACCAGCATTCCCTGTAAAAAGGCAGGAAAGTAGAGAAAAAGGATATTCTGATAAGAGAGCAGATAGATACCAAAAGCGAGCGCTGCTACAGCAGCAACGACATAAAAAAGCGCATCAAAGGCCGTACGCCAGCCATGCCGCTGAGGAGCGGGCCGAAGCCCCTTCAAAATCGCGTGCTTTTGCATTTCTTGCGTGTGTTCCTCCCACGGGAGAGCCTCAGAATTGCAGCGAGGCCCGGACCCTTGCTTCAAGTTTGCGTGCAACAAAAGAGGTTGGCAGGCTCATTGCCAGATAGAGCACGATTGCCAGCGCATAGAGCGGCAGCGGGTTGCTTCCGTGTCGCGTGACCCAGAAACTCAGGATAGAGGTCAGGTCGGTTCCTGAAACGAGGCTGACAATGGCTGAATCCTTGATCATAAAGATAAAATCGTTGACGAATGGTGGAATCATCAGCGGGATTGCCTGAGGTAGCACAATCCGAAAGAAGTTCTGCGCGCGCGAGAGACCAAGTGAGTAGGCAGCCTCAGTTTGTCCCTGCTCAACGGAGGCCAGCCCGGCGCGAAAAATTTCGGCTTCATAGGCCGCGTAGTTCAAAGCAAGGGCAGCAATACCGGCTGACCACGCGTTTATCATATTCGCCAGATGATATTGTGCGAGAATGGCACCAAGCGCATAATAGAGAATATAGAGCTGTACCAGAATCGGCGTTCCTCGAATCACTTCGATAAAGATACGGGCCGGCCCGTGGAGCCAGACGGTGCGAGCATTGCGCATCAATGCCAGCACCAGGCCCAGTACAAGCGCCAGGGGAAAGGCGGTGACACAGTAGATCACTGTATCACGCGCCCCGGCGAGGAACGCTGGTAGAGCCTGCAGGGCCAGATCCATCGTGTAACCTCCTTGAATCTCTACCAGATCGCGTTATTGAATGCCAATTTCTGCCTGCTGGTCATTCCACATTTTCCAGCGTTCATAGATTTTGCGCAGCGTGCCATCTTTCTTGAGTTGTGAGATGGCCTGATCGATCTCGCCCTTGAGCTTCAGCGCGTTGGCGTCGCCTTTGAGAAACGCAATGACATAGTCGCTGCTCTCGAAGGGCTTGCCAATTGGTTTGAGCTTCGGGTTTTTCTGAGAAGTCGGCCCACCGCCAAGCACATAGTAGGTCGCCATCGGGTAATCAAGGAAGACGGCGTCCAGGCGTCCAAGCGCCAGATCGTTCAATGGCAGGTCAGGATCATAGGTCTTTACCTTAATTTTCGGGTTGGTTGCCAGGATGTCAGCCGCTTTGAAGCCGGCTCCCGTCCCGACGGTCAGCCCTTCCAGGTCCTTCAGTGAGAGGTTGTCGTTCTCGGTTTTATCGGCAAAACGCTTATCATCGCTTCGTACAATGATCTGCTGTCCATAGCGGTAATACGGCTGTGAAAAGACTTCCGTTTTCTTGCGGTCCTCGTTGATCTCCCAACCGTTCATAATCAGGTCGAAGCGACCAGATTGAAGCGCCTGCTCAAGCTGCGGGTATTCGACCTCAACCATTTTGGCCTTGATACCCATCAGCTTTGCCAGCGCGTCGGCGATATCCACTTCAAAGCCGATCAGTTGCGTCGGGTTGGTGGGATCATGAAACACATAGGGAGCGCCTCCGGTGGCTGCTGCACCCCATTGCAACACACCGGGTTGTTTCAGCCCTTCGCTGGCGATGGTGGTCGCGCTTGAAGAGACAGGAGTCTGGACGTTGCCGCCACAAGCAACCAGAATTTCGGGAATCGCGCTACCGGCGATCAGGAGCCCGCCGAGAGTACCGGCACGTTGAAGAAAAGCCCGTCTACGCAGTTGAGACGCCATGATAGTATAAACCCTTTCTAAAAAACGAGATGTTATGGTTCAGGGTGAAACCTGCTCTGCACGCAGGAAGATGGAACAGGTAGGCATGCTCCCCACGAGCCAGGAGAGCGAAAACAGAAAGGGGGCCTGTTCCCACAGGGAGGGTATCCCTCCGGTCACAAAGAGGTATCCCTTATGCGGGGACCTGTCTTTGTGTTGATGTTGTATCTAGCTGTTACGCCAGCGTGAGATGCGCCAGCATGCGTTCTAAAAAGGCCTGGGTGCGTTTCTGTTTGGGTGCTCGGAACAGCTCTTCTGGATCGCCCTGTTCTATGATGCTGCCGCTATCCATGAAGACGACCCGATCAGAGACATCGCGCGCGAAGAACATTTCATGCGTCACGACGATCATCGTGCGTCCTTCATATGCCAGATCCTTCATGACGCGCAAGACTTCGCCGACCAGTTCAGGATCAAGGGCCGATGTTGGCTCATCGAAAAGGAGCGCCTGGGGCTGCATCGCCAGAGCACGCGCTATCGCGACACGCTGCTTCTGGCCGCCTGAGAGGCGTGAGGGGTAGGTGTCGCGCTTATCCAGTAATCCGACCTTCGCCAACAGGGATTCACCAAGAGCTATTGCTTCATCTCTGGACATTTTACGCACCAGCAAGGGAGCTGCGATGACGTTCTGAAGAACCGTCATATGGGGAAAAAGATTGAAGTGTTGAAAGACCATACCGAGTTCGCGGCGTATCGGGCTCAACTGCTTGACTGAAAGGTGAGGGTTGAGTTTCTGACCGTGAATATAAATATCGCCACTATCGGCCTTTTCGAGGGCATTCAGACAGCGAATCAGTGTACTCTTTCCTGAGCCGCTCGGCCCGATCAGGGCCACCACTTCGCCTTTGCGTACCTCGAAATCGATATCTTTGAGGACCTGCTTATCTCCGAAAGACTTGTTGAGCTTCTTCGTTTGAATGATGATCTCGTCAGAAATCGGCGGGCTGGGAGGGATGCCAGACGACGCGCTGTTGCTGGCAGCGGCGTGCTGGATGTTGATGTTGTCGTGCATGGTTGACGTGCTCCTTGCAAGGTTGGTACTGGATTGGGAATTTCGCAAAAAAATGTGCCGCCAGTTGCCTCAGGCAATGCGACCGCTAATATTATTAGCTTGTAGAGCCGTGAATGTCAATGCATAAAGAGCCAAAAAGCGGAGCGACTCGAAAAAAAGATGGTCGCTTGCTTTTTGGCTCTCCCGAGAGCAGGAACGAAATGAGAAAAGATTATATATCGTGTAAAAGCGGCTTCGGTAATTCCTGAAGAATGCGGGCAAGTTCCCGAGGCAGCGGCAATTCCAGTGCTTGTGTGGGCAGGAACCATTGCCCGTTATATTCGGTTGGCTCCGGTGGCGGGCTGGCGACCCGACAGAGATAGAGTAGATCGAAATGATAATGTGTGCCCAGATCAACAAGCAAGGTACGGTAGGGATGAGGCACGAAATAGGTGTTCTCTATCCGCAAGCCTGTCTCGGCGGGTTGCTGTAGAAAAGTTACGGTATAGCCTGTCTCTTCATGTATTTCTCGTATAAGCGCCTCATGTGGGAACTCACCCTCTTCCACGTGACCACCGGGCGGGAACCAGCGCCCTTTTGCTCGAGGAATCAAAAAGAGATGAGAGCCCTCCTGATCGAACACCAGCCCGGTCACAGTGAACTGATAGGCATGGCGCTGGTGGGGACGACAGTTGATGGCGGCCCGGCGACTGCGTTCCGCGAAAATAATGTTGCTCACCGCCGAGGGGTCCAGAGTGGCGAGAAGATAATGGGCCGTGATCGTGGGATCGGCGGCCAGCGTCACAACGGTGTCGGGATAGGCTTTATGCAGTTTGCTTGCCTCTTTTAGAGGACAGCAAGCGATGGCACCTGTCCGGCCTTGATACACTCCTCGATGGCGCTTGCGGTGGCATCAATGCGCCGAAGCTGTGGTATGAGCTGTACCAGTGCTTCACAGGCTGAAAGAAGCTGTGCCGTGGCGGACTGTGCGGACGCGACCAGCAGGAAGACCAATCCGCCTTTCGCTCCTTTTTTATCCATAATACATAGGCTCCTCTACAAGACTCCTTATCCAAAGCTTGTCACAGAAAAATCGCTGACATGCTTTTTAGCGAATGTGCACATGCATCTGCATCTATATTGGAAGATACAGAAAGAATGACGATTCTTCAAGAAGAAAAGGAAACATGGGACTTTCATCTTCTTCAGGCATAGGGTTCAATCACCGGAAATCCGTTGGCTTTCCAGCCCGGATAGCCATCAGCGAGCGTCCAGGCCACAAAGCCCTGTTTGCGCAAAAAGGCGGCGGCCTGCTCTCCCCGGGATGTTCCCTGTTGCAGTATATTGCTATAGGTGACAATCAGGCGCTCCGGGGAGAGGGTGTTTGTCTGCTTGTAAAGCTGCTCCAGTGGCAGGTGTAGCGCATTGGGAATGTGACCGTTATGATATTCCAGTGCGCTCCGCACATCGAGGATCAGCGGCGAGCTGTGCAGCGCATGCAGCGTAGCGGATGCAATGCGATAGTGAAAGAGGTCCGTACTGTCTGGAAGCGGGATATGTGGGCCCTGAGGCGAAGCGGACCGGCGCAATTGGAGCGCCTCGGCAAGCGCTGAGATGGCCTCTTCTCGCTGACCGTTTGCTTGATAGGCAAAAGCAAGGTGATGCAGGGCCCACGCCTGAAACGTGAGCGGAGTGGAAAACTCGCGCATGGTTCGCAGCAACAGCGTGTAGAGCCGAACCGGACGCACGGTATCGCCATATTGGTGTGCATGCCGGGTAATCATGGCATAGGGATAGCACAGCCCGTGCTCAAGAAGTTCTGCTCTGGCCTGTTCTGTATGCTGCTGTTGAGCAAGCAGGAGAAAGCGCTGAAATACCTCATTCTCGACGCGGAAAAGCTCCTGCCAGTGGAGTGATGCCAGATTGCTGCTGACAAGCATTTCCGGGGCTGCCTGAGACCGTACAGCCATCAGGTGCTGCTGAACACACGCTTGCTTTCGGGCGATTGTGCTGGCTATGCATTCTTTGAAGGATGCACACATGCCATCTGTTGGGCGGTAACGAACGGTCTCCAGCTCTGTATAGCGTGCGAGATGGAGCAGGACAAGAAGACCGGCCTGAGCAAAGGGATCGTACATGATTCGGTCCTTTCCTGTAGTGTTTGTTATCGGGCGGCGCTCCCCATCTCAGAGATAGGGAGCCAGCCTGCATTACTCTTCCTTGAAATAGATAAGGCCTACCTGGCGGAGTGCTTCCAGCGCACCTTCTATCACCTGAGGGGGCAGATGAAGCTGTCCCTTGAGGTCATCAATGCTACGCTTGCCATCGATCAGCATAAAAATGGTGCGCAAGACAACACGTTCACGTGATGTCCGTCCGGCAAATTGCTCCGGTAAATAGGAACTCTGACGCACAGGGATGGGAGAAGAGATAAGCGAACGGGCAGGGGATGCCTCAATTGGCTGAGGGATCGCTTCTTCTACCGGGACCGGTGGCGGCTGCGTGGGCTCGTTGCTCTCCGCGCCAACGGTCACATTCCATATGTGTATTTGCAGGAGAATGTCCAGTGCAGGGTCACCTTTCAGAATCACGCCATTTGGCCCGGTAATGGCACTCGACGTGATAACACCACCTTGCGCATAGACGATGCCAACGCAGGGGTCTTTGATCAGTGTGCCGGGAACACCATCGGGAAGAGAGGTTTGTAAAGTAATGGGGTGGTTGCTAAATGTATCGACAATCGTCATAAGATCAAGATGATATATTCCCATGCTATGCCTCACCCATTCTAGCTCCAGTTTCCGCAGGAGACATGTTACTATAATAACGACCCAATGGAACGATCGATAGTGATTATGCAAATTCCCCTACTACTGTATCCTTTATCAAAGGAATAGTAGGAACTCAATTTTCTGCATTCGTTTATGATAATGTAATTTTATCATGGAGAAAGATGAATGGCCATAAAAAACATGTTAAGATTAGAAGAGTTCTTTTATGAATTAAATGTAAGAAAAAGAGAAGTGGTAGCGGTAGAATTATGAATAGAAATTTTCTTCCGGAAAAGGCTGGCATACAGGCAGAGAAAGAAGATGGAGAGTGGTATGAGATGTTAGCGCTGTTCTATGCATACCGCTGCTTTGTCCCTGTTGAAATCGCAACGCTTGTCGGAACCGGGGAGAAGGTGCTATGCTTGCATCTGGGTGTTACGCCCATCCCGGGGCGGTAGAGAAACAATCGAACGGTAGAATAGTCCTTTTCCTCTTCACAATTGGCACTGATTCCGGGTAAAGTAGAGAGGGCGCATATGTTTCTCTATGATTGTTTCTTGCTCTATTTTAAAGAACGAGGCCACCCGCCGACATGTGTGAAACGAATCTCGAATCTCTCTGAATAATGAAAGGCCAAAATGACAGAATTACGCATTGCTGACGAAGAAAAGGGAATGGTAGCAAAGAAGCCATTTTTGGCCCGATACTGGCGCGATATCTGTGTAGCTCTGGCTATGTGTGTGCTTATGTTTATTGGCTCCGGGTGGCAGCTTTTTACTCAGTCAAACTTCCAGTATTTCAATGTCTATAGCGATGTCGCGAAGTATCAGTGCTATACAGTTGGCTTCTGGCAGGGTATGCCGACGGTCCAGACGAAGTTCACGAAGGAACAGTGCGGCTTCATGCGCAACAAGCCCGCGACGAACGGGCAGATTGCTGACTTCATGCGCGAGCATGGGTTTCCACAGCCCTTGATTGATATGGTGAAGTCGCAACAGGTTGGAAGCCGTTTTCATGTCCTGCCGAACGAATATCCTTTCTCGACACTGATCTTCTTCTCTCTGGCGCTCTTAGCCCCTGCTCGCTTCTTTCAGCTCGCCTATGCTTTCTGGATGGCCGTGCTGGCGGTGATCCTGTATGTGCTGCTGGCGCGTTATAAATCGCGTCGTGCCGCTATGGTCTATGCTGTCTATATGGTCGCGGGGGCTGCTGTAACGGCTCTGGCGCGCTTTGACCTGCTCCCGGCGGCGGCAACCCTGTTTGCGGTGATCTGTGCGGTGCGACGACGCTGGACATGGGCCTATATCTGGCTGGCGGTCGCGACGCTGCTGAAATTTTATCCCGCAGTGCTGTTGATGCCGTTCCTGCTCGCGCAACAGATGGAGCTTGGCAAACAGGTGAAATGGTACGCATGGCGGCGCTGGAAGGCGTTGGCGGTCTTTGTGGTGCTCTGCGTGGTTGTGATGGCCGTTTCGCTCTTCCTGAGCATTGAGGGCACAGTTGGCCAGTTTACCTACTTCGGCCAGCGCCCGATGCAGGTTGAGGCAGTTGGTGCGTCGCTCATGTGGCTGATCTCGAAAGTGACCGGCATGACGCTGACCTATGGAAAGACATTCGGCTCGCTCAATATTCTGAATCACCTGCGCCTGATGAGCATAGTCAGTATAGGGTTGAATGTGTTGTTGTTTGTCGGGCTGCTGTACACCTACTGGCTCCAATGGAAGGGTCGTATCAATGTGGCCGCATCGTCGCTTTTGACGCTGCTGGTGGTGATGGTGACAGGCAAGGTCTTCAGTCCGCAGTACCTGATCTGGGTTGCTCCGCTCGTGGCCTTCGTGGGCGACAGCGACCGTAAATGGTTCATTCCGTGGACGATGATCAGCGTGTTGACCTCGATTGTGTATCCCATCATTTACAATCAGGTGCCACTGGTCAAGGTGCCGCTTCAGCCCGCGTTCTGGCCGGTAGTGACGATACGAAACCTGCTGCTGTTCGGTTTTGTGGTCTGGCTGCTGGTTCTCTACACGCGATCGCGCAAGGTAGGACAAGCAGACGTGGAGGCGCAAAAAGAGTCAGCCCTGACCTGAAAAGAAAGCACAAGGAGCCACAGAAGCTTGAGCACTGCGGCTCCTTTTTTATGCTCACTTTTGCGTCCAGCGCACGGTGAAGCCAGATCCCTTCTGATCAAGTGGCGACGTGATCACGGCGACGGCGTTGCCTCTGTTCATCTGGAAGACATACAGGTGTGGCTGGTCTCCGATTGGCTTGCCATCAACCGAGCAGGTGAACGCGACGGAGTCGAAGCGGGCAAGGCGCTGCGTGTTGCGGCCCTGTTCAACGAAGGTCGGCGCTTCGAGGATACATTCCGCAAAACGGGTATCAGCGATATCTCCGGGCCGTGCGGTTGAAAACTCCCAGTGTTGCGTTTGATTCTGCAATTTGAGCTGAAATTGATTCTGGTGGAACTCCACGGTTGCAATTATCGAGTCGCCAGCGTGGACCGGTTTGCTGATGCGCTGCGGAGGCGCTGGATACGTTTGCCAGGTTGCGAAGTATGATGGCTTCCCGTTCAGGCAATCGGTCTCGGTGATAATCTGTGCAAGCTGGCTCTGCTGGTCGCTGTCCATTGGATTCGCGGTCATGCCTGCCCAGATGCCAGTATACGATGTCTCGGTTGGCATGCAGTACGCGGCAGGTACTTTCCACTCGGCCCGGACGCTCTCGTGCTGGATAGATTGATCCAGGTTTGTTCCGGCATAGCCCGCGTAGTTGGCAGTCGTCTGGGTTTCGGCATAGCGCACGGTGCCGCTTCGGGTGCCGTCCGGGTTTGAAAGAGAGTTACCATTATCGGCCTGGATGGTATAGGAGAGCGTGACGGGACCACTTTGCAGCGATTGGCCCCCGAAGTTCCAGACGCAGGTGTAGAGCTCATTGGATGCGGTGGTTGCCTCACAGAGTGTTTGTTTCTGTTGATTGGGAAGCTCTGCCGTAAAACGCACGCTGCTGATATCGAGATCGCGGGCGAAGGCGCGGACCGAGAGTGAGAGCGAGGTTCCCTGTGTCAGAAAGTGCTGTGTTGGCGCCTCCCAGAGGCCGGTGAAGCTGTTTCGCGGGAGGGTGACGATGGTGACATCATAGCCGCCCTGGCTCGGTTGCGCGTTGGGATGATTGATGCCCAGTGAGAGCGTGCTTTCTTTTCTGGTTGTGATGTTTGCCTGCTTGCCTGCAAGCTCGGTTTGTGAGCCGTTGAGGCGATAGATCAGCGCATAACAGGGCAGTGAGGGCACAGGGAGGGTCTGGGTCTGGCAGTTGTTCTTCCCTTCCGGCCCGACAGCCTGGCTCTCGGGAGTCGGGTGAATGGTTCCTTCTGCGAGGATTTTCACCTGCTCGCCCGGTACGATGGTGAGTGGTTCGGTTTTCTGCTCGTTGGTGATCTTGACCGGCTGAAGCCCGCTTCTGGCGTCGAGATGGACCTTATGCACTCTCGCCGCTTCCGCTGGTGATGCAGAAGGCGGTGTGGAATCGCATGCCGCCGCGAGAAGCAGAATACATAGCAACAAGCAGTGTAGCAGGATCTCTCTTGTCTGCTTGATCGTCATTGCTTTTTCTCCCTGCTGCAAGACACAACCCTGTACATTTATTGTACGATATCTGTATACAAGGAGACATATTGAGCAGTGTCGATACGTGTTCCATCGTGAGAGTAGCGCGGGATGTGGCCTACCAGCCACGGCCTTATTGGCTGTAGATGCATGGTTGCAATAGAGCTACAATGATGTTGAATGAATCACCGAAGAGAGGATGATACGACTGATATGGTGACGTTACAGGATGTACATGCAGCATATGAGAGAATCCGCCCGTATGTGCGCAAAACTCCGCTCGTTCAGATGAAAGCGGTCAGGCAGACTCTCAGCGACGAGGGAGACATCTATCTGAAACTGGAAAATATGCAGGTGTCGGGCTCGTTTAAGGCGCGCGGGGCACTGAATACGGCGCTCGGGCTGACGGAAGAGGAGCGTCAGCGCGGCCTGGTGACTGCTTCTGGTGGCAATCATGGTATGGGCGTGACCTATGCAGGTTGGCTGACCGGAGTGCCTGCGACTATTTATCTTCCGCATTCGACGCCCGCTACTAAGGTTGCGAAGCTCAAGCGGTGGGGAGCCGAGGTCGTGGTTGTGGGTCGAGTCTGGGATGACGCACATACCGCAGCTCTGGCGCATACGAACCGCTCAGGTGCTACCTATATTCACCCCTTCGCGGACCCGCGGGTGATTGCCGGGCAGGGGACGATTGCGCTTGAGCTGTTTGATGAGATGCCCGATATCGATCATTTGATTGTGGCAATCGGCGGCGGCGGCCTGATTAGCGGGATTAGCATTGCAACGCATGGGCTCAAGCCTGATGTGAAGATTACTGGAGTGGAGCCGGTTGGCGCGCCGACGCTCTATGAGAGCCTCAAAGCAAACCATCTGGTGGAGCTGGAAGAGGTCATGACTGCGGCGGGGACACTGGCGCCTCGGAAAAGCGATCAGCTTGACTTTGAGATTATTCAACGGCACGTTGAAGAAATTGTGCTGGTCGACGATGAAGAGATGCGCACGGCTGCCCGCTGGCTCTGGGAAGAACAGGGCATCGCTGCGGAATTGAGCGGAGCTGCCGCTACAGCCGCTGTATTAAGCGGCAAGGTCTTGATTGAGCCGGGCGAGAAAGTGTGCGTGCTGGTCTGTGGTCAGGGGACAGACGGTATCGGGGAATAATCGTAACGAAAAGAAGAGGGAAACGCGTTCCCTCTTCCCGGTTTCAGAGCGTGTGTGAGTTCTAGACATGTTCAAGGTAGCGCTTGCACATAAGCTGTAATATCTCGTCTCCAGGCATGCTCCAGAGCTGCTGGTTGAAGATCTCGACCTCAATCGGGCCCGTGTAGCCAGCCTGTTCCACAGTGGTGCGCAGGCGCCGGAGCTCGATCACACCGTCTCCCATCATGCCTCGCCCGTTCAGCATATCAGGCGTCGGGACCAGCCAGTCGCACACATGAAAGCCGAGAATCCGCCCGCTGGCTGCTGCGATCTGTGCATAAATATCAGGCTCCCACCAGATATGATAGGCATCGATCACAACCCCTACCTGTTTATGATTGAGGCGGCTTGCGATCTGGTTTGCCTGCTGAAGAGAGACGATCACTGAGCGATCACCTGCATACATCGGGTGAAGCGGCTCTATACCGAGCCTGATGCCATGTTGCTCGGCGTCGGGGATCAGCTTTTCTATGCACTCCTCCACGTAAGCGCGAGCGGCGACAAGATCACCATCAGCGGCGGGGCCACAGACCAGCACCAGGACATCTGTGCCGAGCGTTGCCGCCTCTTCAATGGCGCGACGATTGTCGTCAAGCCGCTCCTGACGCTCGCGGGCGCTGCTTCCCGCGAACCAGCCGCCGCGGCACAGGCTGGACACGCGCAGACCGGAATCGTGCACAATCCGCGCGCTTTCCTGCAATCCCAGTTCGGCGACTTTTTCGCGCCAGAGGCCGATAAAGGGAATTCCTGCCCTGACACAACCCTCTACCGCCTCGCGCAGATTCCAGGGATCTGTTGTCTTTTGATTTAAGCTGAGCCGTGAGAGATCATGCATTGGTTTGTTATGCTCCTGTCTCCTCGATTCCGGCGAGGGCTAGAACGGTGCGCATCCGTGTTAGAGCCAGTTCAGGCTGAAGCAACAGACCGGCTGTATCTGCCAGTTTGAAGAGTTCGACAAGGTGCAGAATAGACCGCGCATTTTCCAGACCGCCAACCATACGAAAGTGCTTCTGGTGTCCATTGAGGTAGGCCATAAAGACAACTCCCGTCTTGTAGTAGTAGGTGGGAGCCTGGAAGATATGGCGTGAAAGGGGCACGGTCGGTTCCAGTAATGCCTGATAGTGTGCGATATCACCCTGATCGAGCGCCTGAAGCGCGGCGGAAGCCACCGGAGCGATCGCATCAAAGATGCCGAGCAGCGCGTCACTGTACCCCTGCTCGTCTCCCAGTATCAGGCGTGGGTAGTTGAAATCGTCGCCGGTGTACATATGGACACCCTCGGGCAGCAGGCGGCGCATCGTGATCTCGCGTTCGGCGTCCAGCAGCGAGATTTTGATCCCATCAATTTTAGAGGTATGCCGCCTGATAACATCGAGGCAGACATCCATAGCGGCATTCAGGTCGGTATAGCCCCAGTAGCCGTGTAGAGCCGGATCGAACATATCTCCGAGCCAGTGCAGAATGACTGGTTGCCGGACCTGCGACAGAATGCGCTCATAGACGTGGAGGTACTCGTCAGGCGTGCGTGCACAGGCTGCCAGAGCGCGGCTCGCCATCAGGATAATACGTCCGCCCTCTCCCTCGATGAACTCGCACTGCTCCTCGTAGGCTGCGATTACGTCATCAAGCGTGACGGAGGGTGAGGGGGTAAGCTGATCGGTTCCTGCGCCACAGGCGATCCCACCGTTATAGGTTCGCGCCTCAGTAAGGGAGCGGCGAATCAGCTCTTTAGTGGCGTGCCAATCAAGCCCCATACCGCGCTGTGCTGTGTCCATTGCTTCGGCCACGGAGAAACCAAGCGACCAGAGATAGCGCCGATAGGACATGGTTGCATCCCAATCGAGTGTGGCAGGCTGTGCCGGACCATTATCTGCCAACGGATCACAGACAACATGTGCGGCTGCAAAAGCTTTACGGCTCTTCGGTGGAAGAAATTCAACAGGAGGTGTGAACGGCCCTTTCAGTGTATAGGGTTCGAGGGTTCCGTCCGCCCGCGGTAAGCGAATCTGTTGCGACATACGCTACTCCAGTTCTGTCGGGATGGCCGGGACATCCAGCCAGCGGCGTTCTTGCCAGGACCGCAATCCAAGCTCTGCAAGCTGCACGCCACGTGCTCCCGCAACAAGTGTCCAGGGGAAGGGAGTGTCACAGGCGACGTGCTTCAGGAAGAGCTCCCATTGTGCCTTGAAGCCGTTTTCAAACGTGGTATTGTCGGGCACATCCATCCACGAAGCATAGAAGTCGATCGGATTGGGAATATCGGGATTCCAGATAGCCTTTGGTGTGTTCACGCGGCTCTGCACCTTGCATTCCCGCAGCCCGGCAAGCGCGCTGCCATGTGTTCCGTCTACCTGAATGGTCAGCAGTTCGTCGCGATAGACACGTACACACCACGATGAGTTAAAATGGGCGATGATGCCGCCCTCAAGCTCAAACGTGGAGTAGGCTGCGTCGTCGGCGGTACAGGCATAGGGGTTACCCTGCTCGTCAATGCGCTCTGGAATGTGCGTCGCGCCCAGGCAGGAGACCGCTTTAACAGGTCCGAACAGGTTATGCAGCACGTATTCCCAATGGCAGAGCATGTCAACGATAATGCCGCCGCCCTCTTCTTTCCGGTAATTCCACGATGGCCGCTGTGCTTCCTGCCAATCTCCCTCGAAAACCCAGTAGCCAAACTCGCCGCGCACGGAGAGGATACGACCAAAGAAGCCGCTATCGATTACACGCTTGAGCTTCTGAAGCCCCGGGAGGAAGAGTTTGTCCTGTACAACACCGTGCTTGACGCCTGCTTGCTGTGCGAGACGCGCCAGTTCCAGCGCTGTGCTGGTATTGGTGGCAATTGGTTTCTCGCAATAAATATGTTTTCCAGCCTCTATGGCTGCTTTCACATTCTCAGCTCGAAGTGTAGTTGATTGAGCGTCAAAATAGATGCTATCGTCGGGGTTAGCCAGGCATGCAGCAAGGTCGGTACTCCATCGCTCGATCTTATGGGCTTCGGCCAGCGCTCGCAGCTTGTGCTCATTGCGTCCAACCAGAATAGGGTCTGGTATCAGAGCCTCGCCATTTGGAAGGGCTACACCGCCCTGTTGTCGAATCGCCATAATTGAACGAATGAGATGCTGGTTTGTGCCCATACGCCCCGTGACCCCATTCATAATTATTCCGATCCTACGCTGTATCATGTATTGCTCCTTTCCATAAAGCAATAACCCTTTCCGCTTTCTCTTGAAGAGAAAACGTTATCTATTTCTATTGTTGAGGCAGCAGAAGCAAGCGGAAATCATTCACGCTTGCTTCCCTGGTTTTGTGCTATCATGAAAGAGTATTTTGCCCCACCTTTTTCAGAAAAGGTTTTCTATTGTAAACTATACCGTGCGACTCCGTTTTTGTCAATGGAAGTCGGGCGAAGGTCAAGCTCAATAAGAGCAAGCAGGCGGTGTTAGAATGAAGAACGGTCATGTTCCATAGAGAGCCTACTTGACAGAAAGTAGAAAATCACAGATACTTTGGTAGAAATGCATTACTGCCTGCTAAGGAAGGAATAAACGGTGATGGTCAAACAGGTAGCCTCTATTGTTGATGTCGCGAAACTGGCCGGGGTATCAATTGCCAGCGCCAGCCGCGTATTAAGCGGTTCCTCCTATCCTGTCAGCGAGGAGACGCGACAAAAAGTGCTGAAGGCGGCGCAGGAACTGAACTATGTGCCGAACTCGCTTGCGCGCAGCCTGAGGGCGCAACGAAGCAACCTGATAGCCGTTCTGGTAGGCGATAATGCTGATCCTTACTTTGCCGAGATCGTGCGCGGTGTCGAAGATGTTGCGAACGACTGCGGCTACCTGACGATTGTCTGTAACTCTGATCGGAAAAAAGAAAAAGAGCTCAATTATTTACGCATTTTGCAGGATTATCGTGCGGATGGAGTTATTTTTGCTGGTGGTGCTTTGAATGAACCCGGCTACCCGGCGCAGCTTGAGAAGGCGATCAAGTCGATGCTGGATCGGGGTGCGGCAGTGGTCACGCTGGCTCAGCATACCTTGCAGGTGCCCTCAATTCAGGCTGACAACTTTGCCGGGGCCCGCGCCATGACACAGTACTTGCAGCAGCTCGGGCACCGCCGCATTGGCTTTGTATCGGGTCCGACCAATGTGACGGTTGCCAATGTGCGCTTGCAGGGGTATATGGCGGCGATGGTTGAGGCTGGTTTGCAGATTGACCCGGGACTCATTCTCAGTGGTAATTTCGATCAGGCAAGCGGCGAGATGGCCGCACAGGCCATTTTACAGATTCCACCAGAGCAGCGACCTACGGCTGTGTTCGCGGCAAATGATGAGACCGCCTTTGGCCTGTTAAGCGGTCTGGGACGATTGAAGATCCGTGTGCCGCAGGAGATTTCTGTCTGTGGTTTTGGTGATCTGCCGATGGCGCAGATGGTGGTTCCCGCGTTAACGACCGTGCATATTGGCCTGCGTGAGCTTGGTCGTGCGGGTGCGCGTAAGTTGTTGGCGATGCTGCATCGTGAAGAGGTCCCTCCACTTGAAGTGATGCCCACGCATGTTGTTCCTCGTGATACCACTACATCTCCTTCAGTTGCATCATCTGCTCTTAAGATGGTTGACACACCTTAAATGTCCTTTATCTCTGTATTTTATCTCTGCACGGTCGCTTCTGGTGAAAGCCAGAATAGCGACTTTTTTCTTTTCTCTCAAAATTGGTACAAAAACATGTCCCCTTTTCCGAACTCCTTCGCATTATAGAATAGAAGATTTTTTGTTGCTCTGCTCTCTCAGGGCATTCTCTTCTGTTATGGTCTCTATTAGCACCCATTAATGGTGGTACATGATGGATATAGTGAACGATACAGGAAAAATAGGGAAACAGGACAAAATTGGATTGACGCGTTTTCTTCAGGAGTATATACTTGTTCATATGAGCAAACGATTTGTTCGCCAGAGTGAACAGCGGAGGGATGAGGATGCACATATGTCGCGATTACATCTGCCGGCGCCAATGGTGGAGCGGGCTTTTCGGCTCCTTGACCTGCTCAGCCTTGCGGAAGAAGGGATGACGCTTTCTGAGCTTTCGCGCCAGCTCTCGATGAGCAAGGGAAGCATGCACGGGCTGCTCAAGACGCTGGAAGCATGCGGCATTGTGGAACAGACAGACGAGAAGCTGTATGTCGCTGGTCCTTACCTGTTTGACCTGGCACAACGGTTTGCGCGAGGGGCGGGCTTGCGACGGCTGGTGTTGCCTGCAATGCAGCGGCTGGCCGAAGCAACCGGCGAAACGGTTATTCTCGGGCGTGAGGAAACGATTGGTGTGCGAATAAACGAATGTGTGCGCGCCGAAAACGAGCACCTGCATATCTCAGCGCGGCCCGGAACCATCGTGCATTTTCTGGCCGGAGCGACCGGGCGCGTCGTGCTGGCAAGCTGGTCCCCCGAGCGGCGGGAGTCCTTTTTGCGGTCACAGCCCCTGCCAACGTTTACCAGACGCTCGATCTCTGACCCGGAGCGCTGGTTACGTGAGGTGGCCGAGACGGAACGAACGGGTGTTGGCATCGATTACGAGGAATATCTGACGGGGGTGAACGCGGTTGCGGCTCCGATTATGGGCCCCGGCAGAAACCTTGTGGCTTTGCTCTGGATCGTAGGGTTTGCCTCGCGCTTTGATCGTGTGAGAGTCATTGAAGCAAGCAGATTGCTCTCTGCTGAAGTTCAGGCGATTTCGCGGGCATTGGGAGGCGCATAGTCATCAAAGGAGAGACTGGTATGCAGCGGCAATTGATTACGCTCACTGTCAATGGGGAGCGCCGCGAGGTTGCGGTTCTGCCTCATCATACGCTCCTGGAGGTGCTGCGGGAAGATCTGGGCTTGACCGGAACCAAGCACGGGTGTGAACTGGGAGAATGCGGGGCCTGTACCGTTTTGCTCGATGGACGGCCTGCCCTGTCCTGCCTGACGCTGCCTCTGGCGGTTCAGGACTGCGAGATTACGACTATCGAGGGGCTGGAACGCAATGGCAAGCTGCACCCTCTACAGGAAACCTTTGCGGAACTGGGGGCGGCTCAGTGTGGCTATTGCACGTCCGGGATCATTCTTGCAGGTGTGGCGCTGCTTGAGGAGATCCCTCATCCCTCATTAGGGCAGATAAAGGAGGCGCTTTCGGGCAATCTCTGCCGCTGCACTGGCTATACGGCGATTTATGCCGCGGTGGAAGAGGCGGCGCGCCGAATGACTGCGCCCATTCCATCAGGAAAGGGGTCGGACAATGACGCATGACTCCGCTTATACTGTGATCGGACGACCATTTCCGAAAGTCGATGCATACGCGAAAGTCACCGGACGTGCACTGTATGCCGATGATATTTCACTGCCGCGTATGCTCTATGCTCGGCTGCTTCGTTCGCCACATCCACATGCACGCATTCGCTCGGTGGATGTTCGGCGTGCGCTGGAACTGCCGGGAGTGGTTGCGGTCCTGACAGGTGAGGATCTTCCGCGCAAGTATGGTATCCTGCCTTCCAGTCAGGATGAGTATGCATTGGCAGTCGAGAAGGTGCGCTATGTTGGTGATCCCGTAGCGGCGGTGGCGGCGCTCGACGAAGAGACGCTGGACGAGGCGCTCAAGCGGATTCAAGTCGATTATGAGATTCTCCCGGCACTTATGAGCATTGATGAAGCGCTGGCTTATCCCGAGATCAAGATCCACGAAGAAACGCGGGTCGGGAATATTCACAAGGCAGTTTCCTATGAGTTTGGGGATCTTGAGGCCGGTTTTGCCGCCGCTGACGAGGTTTTTGAGGATTGGTTCTTTTATGAGGGCAACAATCATGCTCCGATTGAGGAACACGCCTGTGTGGCGAACTGGGAACCGATCCCGCATGACCCGATCGGGGGGAAGCTCACGCTCTGGTCATCAACGCAGACGCCTCATTATGTTCATCGAGAGGTAAGCAAAGTACTCGATCTGCCACAATCGCACATTCGCGTGATTGCGCCGCATGTGGGTGGCGGCTTCGGTGGCAAGTCGGATCCATTTTCACATGAGATATGCACGGCTGAGCTGGCTCGACGGACTGGACGCCCGGTAAAACTGACCTGCACTCGTGAGGAGGTCTTCCTGATCCATCGCGGACGGCATCCTGTCAAGATGTGGATTAAGACGGGTGTGAAGCGCGATGGCATGCTAACGGCAATGCATTTTCGTTCATTCCTGGATGGGGGCGCGTATGGCTCCTATGGCATTGCGACGACCTACTATACGGGCGCTCTTCAAACGGTGACATATGCGCTTCCCTGCTATAAGTTTGAGGGAATGCGTCTGTTTACCAATAAGCCGCCCTGTGGCCCCAAGCGCGGTCATGGCACCACACAGCCCCGGTTCGCGGTTGAGGTGCACCTTGATAAGGTAGCGTATGCGCTTGGTATCGACCCCATCACCCTGCGGAAGCGCAACCTGATTGCTCCCTATACTCGTACGGTGAATGGTCTGCGCGTGACCAGTTGCGCGCTGGATGTGTGCCTCGATCGGGTGGTAGAGCGCTCGAACTGGCACGCATTTCAACAGAGCAAGCAAGCACAGGAGACAAGCACCACGCTCAGGCGGGGGCAGGGGGTGGCGGCATCCGCGTACATCTGTGGAGCGGGCAAGCCGATTTACTGGAACGATATGCCGCATTCCGCCGTGCAAATTCGCCTTGATCGCGGTGGAGGCGTGACCGTCTACTGTGGCGCTACCGATATCGGGCAGGGGTCTACATCAGTGCTGGCGCTGATCGTTGCCGAAGAATTGGGTATCGAGCCGGGTCGCATCCATATGGAGACCGCTGATACCACGCTGACGCCGGTTGATCTTGGCTCCTATTCAAGCCGTGTCACCTTTATGGCCGGGAATGCTGCTATTGTTGCTGCTCGTGCCCTGAAAGAGCAACTGATGACCGTCGTTGCTGAGCGACTTGGTGTCCCGATGGAGCGACTGGTTGCGGCGGGCGAGATGATCTACGATGAGCATGACCCCGGGCGAGCCATGTCGTTTCTCAAGGCGATTCAGATGGCCGAGGCGCGTTTCGGGGCGCTGGTCGCGGCGGGCTCCTACACGCCGCCCGAGGATATTCACGGCGACTATAAAGGGGCAGGAGTTGGACCCTCTCCAGCGTATTCCTATTCGGCCTGTGTGGCTCAGGTGGCGGTCGATGTTGAGACCGGTGAACTGACCGTAGAGAAGCTCTGGTTGGCTCACGATGTGGGAAAAGCGCTCAATCCGGTGCTGGTTGCCGGCCAGGTCGAGGGGGGCGCATATATGGGCTATGGCGAGGCAGTGATGGAGCAACAGGTGTTTCGCAAGGGACGGCATAAGATCCCTTCGCTACTCGACTATAAGCTTGCGACCACGCTGGATACGCCCGAGATTGAGACGATTCTGATTGAACATCCCGATGCGGAGGGTCCGTTTGGTGGCAAGGAGGCGGGGCAGGGGCCCCTGAACCCGGTCATTCCCGCGATCGCGAACGCCATTTATAACGCGGTGGGTGTGCGCCTTGATGAGACGCCGATGACTGCCGACAAGCTGTTACGCGCTTTGAAAGCGGCTGCGGGTGCTCGGGTAATCCCACCGACCGTCGCGCCGGTTGCCGTGCCTGATCCCTGGCCGACGCGCCTGGTCCGTTGGGCACCTGACAGTGTGAAGGGAGGGAAGCAATAATGTTGCGACTTCCACCATTTCGCTATCTGGCTCCTCGCACGCTTACCGAAGCCGTCGAGATGCTGGTTCAGGAGGGCGAGCAGGCAATGCCGCTTGCCGGAGGGACCGATCTTCTGCCCAATATGAAGCGTCGCCAGTTCACCCCCTCGGCGCTGATCGCGTTGCAGGGAATCGCGGACCTTCGACGGTTAGAGGGCTCGCCAGCAACGGGTATGCGGCTTGGCGCGGGAATCACGCTCACCGAGCTCTCGATGCTGCCCCAGGTAATGACGGGCTATCGTGCGTTGGCGCTGGCAGCGGCTTCGGTCTCGACGCCACAGTTGCGCAATGTCGGTACGCTTGGCGGTAACCTGCTTCTGGACACGCGCTGTAACTACTACAACCAGACAGAGTTCTGGCGACACTCGATCGGCTATTGTATGAAGAAGGACGGAGAGATCTGCCTTGTGGCTCCGGGAAGTCCGCGCTGTTGGGCGATTTCCTCCGCTGATACCGCGCCGGTGCTGGTGGCGCTGGATGCCCGGGTGCGTTTGCAGGGCGCGCAGGGCGAACGTGTGATCCCGGTTCGTGAGCTGTTTCGGGATGACGGGATGCATCCCTACACGAAGACCCATGATGAGCTGGTGAGTGATATTCTACTTCCTCCAACTGATGGCTGGCAGAGTATCTACCTGAAGCTGCGGCGGCGTGGCTCGTTTGATTTCCCGCTGCTTGGTGTGGCAATCGCACTCAAGAAACGGGCTGATGGCATTGTGGACGACGTGCGTATTGTTCTGGGTGCAGTGGCCTCGCATCCGGTGGAGGCACGAGAATCGGAAGCGTTGTTGCGCGGGAATGCGCTGACTCCTGAGGTGATCGAGGCGGTGGCGCTTGCGGCGGCAAAGCGAGCCCGACCACTTGATAACGCTGATCTGACCATTGCATATCGGAAGCAGGTTGCTCCGGTTTATATTCGTCGTGCGTTGTTGCAATTAGCCCGGGAGTGAAGCAATGATTGCTCTGGAAACGGCCTCTCGTGCTGAAATAGAGGCCCATCAACTGGCGCGTTTGCAAGAAGGATTGAAGCAGATCTTGCGCAGTAACCGGTTCTATCAACGAAAGTATGCAGACATGTCGCCGCTTCAGAGGCTCACAGATATGGCGTGTTTGCCTTTTACTGCGAAGCGAGAGCTGATCGCGGATCAAGAGCGATACCCTGCCTATGGTTCAAATCTGACCTTCCCGCTGGCCGAGTATGTGCGTCTGCATCATACCTCTGGTACGACTGGACGGCCATTGAGAATGCTGGATACCGCGGAAAGCTGGTCATGGTGGGCGCGTTGCTGGGGCTTTGTCTATCGTGGGGCAGGTGTGACGCGGGATGACGTGCTCTTTCTGGCGTTTGGCTTCGGGCCGTTTATTGGCTTCTGGGCCGCACATGAAGGGGCGCATCTGCTTGGAGCGTTGACCGTGCCAGGGGGGAGTATGGATTCATTGCAGCGGCTGCGGCTGTTGCGCGAGACGGGCGCTACAGTGCTGGTTTGTACGCCGAGTTATGCCCTGCGTCTGGCTGAGGTTGCACGCGAGAATGGGATGAAGCCGGCGGATTTTTCGATCCGGGTGACGATTCATGCCGGAGAGCCGGGAGCCTCTATTCCCGCTACCCGGGAGCGAATTGAACAGGCCTGGCAGGCGCAGACCTACGATCATGCCGGGATGACCGAAATGGGGGCCTACGGTTTTTCCTGCTCGGAACGCGGCGGTATGCATGTGAATGAAAGCGAGTTTATCGCCGAGATTCTTGATCCCGTAACGGGCAAGGCGGTACGCGAGGGCGAAACAGGCGAGCTGATATTAACCAATCTCGGTCGTTGGGGCATGCCCGCGCTTCGCTATCGCACGGGCGACCTTGTGCGACATGGCGGCTACCGTTGCCCTTGCGGGCGGAGCTTTCTCTTTTTGCCGGGCGGCGTGCTTGGCCGCATCGATGATATGCTGATCGTGCGCGGCACGAATGTGTATCCATCTGCGCTGGCCGACGTGCTACACCGGTTTCCCGAGGTTGCCGAGTATCGGATCATTGTCACACGGGTGGGCACGATGGATGAGATCGCCCTGCAAATTGAAAGTGCGACGCCGAGGCCGGAGGCGCTGCAAAAGGCGGTTCAGCAGGAGCTGCACGCTGTGTTCGGCTTGCGCTTCCCGGTAGAGGTCGTCTCGTCTGGCTCCTTGCCACGCTTTGAGCTCAAGGCGCGGCGGGTTGTGGACAGACGACCGAGAGTGTAGGTGCCGGGTTGCTTCCGGCACCCCGTTTCAACTATGAAAGGCCATCTTTGAGTGATGCCAGAAATTCAAGGTTGCTGTTCGATCTGGACAGGCTCTGCAAGAGCGCTTCCATTGCTTCCAGACCGTTATTGCCAGGCTGATCGGCAAGCGTCGAGAACATACGACGCATCAGCACAACGGCACGTAACGTCTTGGGATCAAGGAGAAGTTCTTCACGGCGAGTACTGGAGAGGGCAATGTCAATGGCGGGGAAGACGCGGCGTTCTGCGAGTCTACGGTTCAGAACCAGTTCCATGTTACCGGTTCCTTTGAACTCCTCGTAGATCACGTCATCCATGCGGCTCCCGGTATCGACCAGACAGGTCGCGATAATGGTCAGACTGCCACCTTCTTCGATCTTACGCGCGGCACCGAAGAAGCGTTTCGGTGGGAAGAGAGCACTTGGATCGAGACCACCGGAAAGGGTGCGCCCGCTAGGTGGAACCGCGAGGTTATATGCGCGGCTCAGGCGCGTGATGCTGTCCAGCAAGATGACAACATCCTTGCCGCATTCAACCAGACGCTTGGCGCGTTCCAGTACCATTTCAGCAACACGGGTGTGTGCTTCGGTTGGCTCATCAAAGGTTGAGCTGATTACTTCGGCCTTGACCGAGCGTTTCATGTCGGTGACTTCCTCTGGTCGCTCGCCAATCAATGCGATGATCAGATGAACGTCGTCGTACTTGGTGGTGATTGCGTTGGCAATTGCCTTGAGGAGCATGGTTTTTCCGGCTTTTGGAGGGGAGACGATCAGACCACGCTGGCCACGTCCGATGGGAGCTACCAGATTGATGATGCGGCCTGAGAGGCTGGATGAGTCGGTTTCCAGGTCAAACATCTCTCGGGGAGAGATAGGAGTGAGGTTCTCGAAGTGCGGCCGATGCTTGGCTGTTTCGGGGTTCAGGCCGTTGATTGCTTCGACCCGCAACAGGCTGTAGAACTTCTCGTTGTCCTTCGGCGGTCGGACCTGCCCGGTAATCATGTCTCCGTTGCGCATACCGAAACGGCGAATCTGTGATTGCGAAACGTAGACATCCATACTTCCGGGGAGAAAGCGTTCCTGCCGCAGAAAACCGAAGCCCTCTTCGACAATCTCCAGGACGCCAGAGGCCATAATGTTCCCTTGCTGATTGCTGCCAGATTGGAGCAGGCGGAAGACAAGTTCCTGTTTCCTCAGGGTATTGTAGCCGGAAAGATCCAGATCATTCGCCATAAGGCGTAGTTCTGGTAAAGTTCTATTTTCTAATTCAACAATGTTCACGATGCACGGGCGTACTCAATGCTTGAAAAACGCCCATTCCCCCTTTCTGCTGGAGTTGCGTTTGAAATAGAATAGTGGTGTATATTACAAACCTGGCATATCAGCTTCAAAGAAAATCCTGTTTCCTTTTCTGTGGCGTCTAGTTGGAGGCTCTTTCCTCTGACTTTAGGATATAGATCAACCTGCTAGGGGAACTATCGGGTGAAAACGAGCACTTCTGAGGCCATATGCACTATAGCAGATGTATCAAAAGATGTCAAGCGACAGAGTTTTGTTCTGGCGCTTATGCAAAATGCTAAGGGATATGCTACAGTTCTTCTTATAGGGAGGTTGCCTGCTTGCTCGCGGGAGGATACCCCCGGCTTTGTTTTCTATTGTGCTATAAATTGACATAAAGCGTGTGGAGTACGCATATGTGGCATATTACAACGATAATGATTCTTTCCTGGCTCGCCACTTATGGATATTGGGCCGTGCTCTTTGGTGTGATGATCGAGAGTACCGGGATCCCGTTTCCGGGAGAAACCATCCTGCTGGCCGCTGCCGTGACCGCTGGCTCTACCCAGAAACTCGCGATTCATATTGTGATTCTGGCGGCGATAGCCGGGGCCATTATCGGCGATAATATCGGCTTCTGGATTGGGCGTGAGGGTGGATATCGCCTGTTACGCCGTTATGGTAAATATGTTCGGCTGGATGAGCGCAAAATAAAAGTGGGTCAGTACCTTTTTCTCAAGCATGGAGGCATGGTCGTCTTCTTTGGGCGCTTTGTGGCCTTTCTGCGCGCCTGGGCGGCCTTTCTGGCAGGAACGAACCGCATGCACTGGCTTCCATTCTTGCTTTATAACGCGACTGGCGCGATCCTCTGGGCAACGATCTACGGACTTGCAGGCTATCTACTTGGGAATAATGTGCATCTGCTTACGGGGCCGCTCGGAATCGTTGCCATCGTAGTGGCGCTTGTTGTTTGTGTCGCGGTTGTGCTGTTTTTGCGCACCCATGAGAAGCGGTTGGAAGAGGAAGCCGAACGTGTTTTTCCAGGTCCACTTCAATAGATTTCTATTTCACACGCATAGTATAATAAACAATAGAAAAGGAGTTTCAATTCCAAGTGGTAAGGGTGGTGAAATGAAAAGAGTTCTCCTGGGATTGGTGCTGTCTCTGGCAGCACTTTTTCTCACTACAACCTCAGTATCCGCTTCTGCGTATATTACGTGGAAGAAAGGAAGTTTTGTTTCATTCTCACAATCTGCGGAAACAGAGGATTTCCGTGTCTCTTTCGTTGATGGACGCTCCGAAAGCGAGGGCATGAACCGGCTTTCGATGGAGTTTGAATGTTCCCGCAATATGGGTTTCAAAGTAGATCTCTATAATATCGGCGAGAAGAGAATTATCGGCACAAAAGAGATTTCTTGTTCTCCTGGGGCCCGATATCGGGGGAGCGTTTGGCTTCCAATCAAGCAGGTTGATGACTACTACTTCCGCTTCTATCGGACGCATGGTTCTGGTACAATCACGGTGATCTCCTACGAGTATTTCTACTACAAATCGTGAGCGTATTATCCATCTCAGGTCGCTGGAGCAAGTGGCACCAGCGACTTTTTTGTGTATCCTATCCTCAAAATGGTTCATGGGGAATTGTCTACCCTCTGCTGAAAGCGCCTGTGTGAGCAAGTCGTTATCGGTCTCTGTTCTGGTAATCCCTCCCTTGACAGTCAACTTTTCGCCTGTGTATAATTATGTCAGAGTTGACTTGATAGTCTGAAGAAAAGAGCGAGGGGGTTCGCTCAAAAAAAATTTGCGCTTCAGGTCAAGTTTGACTCAATGGGTTTCGGTGGAGAAGAGAGCATCTTTTCTCACGATAATTGACCTGAAGACACCGGGAAAATAGCTGTTTTCCGGTACGCAAAAAGAAGGAGAGAGTGCGCTATGGTTATGTCTGCTCAGGGTGAAGAAGTTCGTTCACTGAATATGATGGAACAGTTACGCTCAGCTACCCACGCCTTGCATGAGCAACTGGACGGAAGGATGAGCAGTCATATTTTCGTTGATTCGTTTGGATGTGAGGAATACAGGCGCCTTCTGGAAAAGTTTTACGGGTTCTATCAGCCGCTGGAACAGCAATTCGATGCTGTAGCTCGTAATGAAGCGTGGAATGAAGTTGGGCTAGATATGAGCGAGCGCAAACGAACCGCACAACTGGAAGCAGACCTGTTGAGCCTGGGAGCAACCGAGGAAGAGATCAAGCGGCTTCCGCTCTATCAGGGCTTTGAGCGCATTCTGTCCACCGTCCCGCAGATGCTTGGGGCGCTGTATGTTGCCGAAGGTTCGACCCTGGGTGGCCAGTTTATTGCCCATCGACTGGAAAAGACACTCGGCATTAATAGCCAGAACGGTAGCGCTTTCTTCAGAAGCTATGGACCTCATGCGGTGAAATCAATGTGGAGGCTCTTCTGCGAGCGCGTCAACAGCTATGCAGAGCACCATCCTGAGGCCAGGGGCGAGATACTGGATACGGCAAACGCTATGTTTCGCGAGTTTGAACACTGGATCCTTGCCTGATAGGGAAATGGAGCTGAGAACACCCGCTCTGTGCATGACAGAGCGGGTTTCTTTTTCAGGCCGCCGGACCAAGCCGAATAATGCGATCGTCATCGCTGGTAGGATTGCCGCGACCGTCCTGATTACTGGTCAGGATCCAGAGAGAGCCATCAGGAGCCTGCGTGACGAGGCGCAAGCGTCCGTACTGACCCTGTAGCAGTGCCTCTTTCTGAACAACTGTGTTGCCATCTGGTCCGAATTGAATGCGCCAGAGCCGTTCACCGCGCAACGAGGCCATGAAGAAACTGCCCTCCCATTGGGGGATTGCGCCATGCTTCAGGAAGGTCGCACCGCTTGGCGAGGCTTCCGCGGTCGAGAATGTCACCAGCGGATTGACGAAGCGGCTATCATTGCCCTTGCCCTCAACCTCGGGCCAGCCATAATTTTTCCCCGGTTCAATCTTATTGATCTCGTCGTACGTATCCTGTCCGAACTCCGTAGCATAGAGCTGTCCCTTCTCATCCCAGGCCAGCCCTTGCACGTTACGATGCCCGTAAGAATAGACAGGACTTGACGGGAAGGGGTTATCAGATGGGATGCTTCCGTCCGGCTTGATGCGGAGGATCTTACCACCGAGCGACTCCTTATTCTGCGCATTTGAGCGATCGCCTGCGTCGCCGGTGCCAATATAGAGCATGCCATCCGGGCCGAATGCGATTCGCCCGCCATTATGGATAGCACCCACTGGTATCCCTTTGAAGATCACCTGCGGGGTTTTGCCCTCCTGAAAACGGACGACACGATTGTCCTCGGCTGTGGAATAGTAGACATAAATAAGGTGGTCTTTCTGATAATCCGGTGAGATAGTGATACCAAGTAGACCCCCTTCTCCTGCTCCTTCCTGTGCGATGCGCTGCACTTCTTCGACTTTGCCGGAGGCGTCAACCTTGAGAATGCGGCCTTCACGCTCGGTCAGCAGCGCTTTCCCATCAGGGAGAAAAACCAGTCCCCAGGGGATGTTGAGTCCCTTCACGAGCACTGTGGCTTTGACTTCCTTTCTGTCCGGCGTCTGCGTTGGCGCGCTTGTTGCTGTTAGCTGAGGGGGTTGTGTTGGGTTTGTCGTGGCGCTTTCACTGCCGCTGCTACAGGCTGAAACAAGGACGGTGATGAGCAGGGTACTCAGAAGGAGTACCATACTTCCGGGTGAGGCGATTGGCTTGCGCATATATTCCTCCTCTATCTACAGAGCAAGTACCTATTTTTGTGTAGTCCTTTTTTCGGGAGTGCTTCGGAGAAGATCGGGTTTCGTTCTGGAATGCGGAAAGGTTGCAAGCGCGGGCAGACAGGTAGCGCAGAGAATAATCAGGCCGCCGATCAGCGTGGTGCCGCTCGGGATCTCATGCAAGAGCAATGCACCGAACAGAATTCCCCATACCGGCTCAAGACTGGCAAGCAGGCTTGCAAGCTGGGCTGTGATATGACGCATGCTGGAAATGAAGAGGGTGTGTGCCAGCGCTGTACAAAAGATGCCGAGTAGAAGCAGTACAAGCAGAGTTTTCGGTTGCCCGAGGAGTGGCGTCGGGAAGAAAAAGAGCATGGGAAGCGTGGCAATCGTGGCAACTCCGGTTTGATACAGGCTGAGGGTGACGCTGGAATAGTGCCGCCCCAGTCCTCGATTGCCGACCGACAGCAGCGCGAAGGTTGCGCCTGCCAGCAGGCCCCAGGCGATCCCGAGCGTGATTTGATTCTCAAGTGAGAAGGATGGAACCAGCAAGTAGATCCCGGGCAGAATCAGAAGCGCCGCAATAATCTGAAGCAAGCTGGGACGCTGCCGCAAGAGAAGCGGTTCAAGCAGGGCGGTAAAGAGCGGAAAGCTGGAAAAGGAAAGCAGACCTATTGCTACATTTGAGACGTTGATTGATTGGAAGAAGGCTGTCCAGTGCAGCGCCAGAAGCAGCCCCTGACCGATGAGCAACAGGCCGTCACGTCCGCTACGAGGCCGCACCGGGATCCGTTGCGAAAGAGCGATAATGGTCAATGTAATGCTGGCGAACAGAACACGCCCGAGGACGATCAATGGTGATGGCAATGCGCTGATTTTGCCCAGAACACCGGCCAGGCCAAAAAGCATCACGGCGACATTCGCGAGTGCCAGACCTCGAATGCTGTGCGGTTGTTCCTGCATAAAAAAGATGCCTCCCAGAAATGTGTAGCCTTGCTGTGTACCTCCTTTGTGTAAGCTTACCCTGTTTTTCCGTTCTGAGCAAGGGATCAATACGATCTGCAGTCGCTTTCAAGAAGCGCGAAAACGAAGAAACAGGGAACATAGGAAGAAAGTTTAGAGCTCTTGTTCTTTTCCGTGGGAAGGGGTATTCTTGTATCAGGGTGAAGAGAAGAGAGATAGAAAGAGGAAACCTGCTTCTTTAGAAAAAGAGGGAATGGATGTGGAAGAGCACGTAATTTCTGAGTGAAAGGCTTCTTATGGGGTAATAGTGTGGAGGTGAGAAGAGCCGCCTGGCAGCCCTTCTCCAAAAACAGAATCGTTACCGGCAAAATTCCTGAATAGTGGCGAAGAGAATATCGGCACATTGCTCGACCTGTTGAAGGTCTGCCCATTCAACAACCGCGTGTGCGCCTGCTCCTCCGGGACCAAACACGACTGTTGAAATGCCTGCTGCTGCCAGAAGAGCGGAATCCATCCAGGGAGTCGCGCCGATAAGCGGGGGCTCGTTTTCCAGAAGCAGGCCGGCATGATGGCGGAGAACCTGAACAATGGGGGCATCTTCAGCGACCTCAAAGGCATCGCGTACCAGTATTGTACGCGCAGTTGCCTGAAAGGCAGGGTCTGCCTGTCGAAGGCTATTGAGCAGCGTCTGAAGCTGTGTCTCGACATCGTTGATTGTTTCGCCCGGGATCGTGCGCCTCTCTAACTGCAACACGCATTGTTCGGGATAGCTTGACCATTCTTGCCCGCCGCGAATGATTGAGGCATGCAGGGATCCATGCCCGAGTAGCGGATGAGCCGGCCTGCGCTGAAGCTCATTGTGCAGGCGTTCAAGGCCGACAAGGACATGTCCCATTTTGGCGATGGCGTCCAGACCAAGATCTGCCCGTGAACCATGAGCAGCTCTGCCCTGCGTTATGACTTCCTGCCAGATAAATCCTTTATGGGCAAGGCAAAGTTGCAGGTCCGTTGGTTCGGTCACAATGGCGGCGTCGGCTGTCCAGCGCTTGAGCACTGATTGCGTGCCGAGGCTTGCATATTCCTCGTCGGCAACCGCGGTGAGAATGACATCTCCCCGAAGTCCAGCCTGTCGGGCCCGAGCGGTCGCGATCATTGCCGCTGCCAGCCCGCCTTTCATGTCGAACGCGCCCCGCCCGTAGAGTCGGTTGCCTTCAATGAATGGCTGGTGTGGCCGCTCCATGCCGCTCACGCCGACGGTATCCATATGCGCGTTAAGCATCAGCGAGCGCCCGCCTCCTGTACCGTGCGCGATGCCAACCACGCTTGGTCGTCCGGGCTGTGGTTCGTCCCACTCGACGGTCAATCCGGCCTGTTCAAGCCAGTTTGAGATGAAGATTGCAATCTCCTTTTCGCCTGCACCGTTCGGGACAAGATCGGGGTTCACTGAATCGATCGCAACGAGTTGCTGAAGCAGAGATGTGGTGTCGTTCATCGAACCGAGTTTCCTTCTAACTGCTGAGGAGGACAGGACAGGCAAAAACACCCTATCCCGTCTTTTAGTGTAGAGAATGATGCAGATTGCTGTCAAGGATGCGCAAACCCACTTTATCATGTTTCCCCTGTTTCTGAGAGTCACTGATGCCTGCTCTTGACCGGGAGCAGTTGCTTGCTGTATACTGTATGCAAGTTGCAAATATCGCATATGCAAATTTTGTATATGGCTATACAGGGGGAAAGAATGCTGCGAGGTGATCTCGTTCCGGCTCATGTACCCTGGAAATGGGACACGCTGCTTTCTCTGCCGGTTCATCTCAGCACGGCTATGCTGCTGCTTGATTATGCTGCTTCGGGCAAGCCAACGCCAACGTCCTGGCCTGAAAGCATGGTGCCGCGCCTCTCGCCGCAGGCCCGACATGATCTTGAGGCTATGCGGGTCTTGTTGGCTCATGGTGCCGCTCTGCGGAGCTTTCTGTTGCAGTGGCTCCCCGCTGATGATCCCGCACAGCGCGATTGGCAGGCCTGGAAGGCGTGGCTGCAACAGTTCCCGATGGGAGATCTGATCGTACATGGCATCCTGGAAAACCTGGAATTCTATCGCCGTTCCATGTCGCCTCTTGCCGAGGTGGAGCGCTGGCTGCGTGCATGTGGGCCGGTAACGGCGGCTTCTCTGGCTGATCCAACGGTCCGCGTTGCTGCATACCGCGCTGTTCTGGCAAGCTGGCAAGCAGAAGAGGATACGCTTGAGTTGATAGAGCAGCCAGAGAAACTGAGAGAGGCGCTTTTGCGTTTCTTTACTGAGGTCTGGGATCTGGGGGAACAGCAAAAATGGCAACAGCGGAGACAGGTGATAGAAGAGGTATCGGCTGTAAATCTCGCTCATTTTCAACAGGAGGGGCAGCGCCTGTCCCCTGCTGAAATGGTGGTGCGGGTGACGGGCTTGCAGTTGGGGGCAGAGTGGGAAACAGCGCTCCGGCAGGCACAGCGCGTGGTGTTTGTGCCCTGCTTCTTGCTTGGCAGGTACTTTTCGCTGATTCCGGTTGATGACGTCTACTATGTGCTGTACGAGCCGTCGGAAGGCCGTGTCAGGCCTGCTCCGTCGTTGCAGGTGATCGAGCTGGAAAATCTGCGTCCTGTGGTTGAAGCGCTTGGCGACACGACGCGACTGGCTATCTTACGTTTGCTTGCTGAGGAGGGGGAACTGTTTGCGCTTCAGATCGCTGAAAGGCTGAGTCTGCATCAAAGTACGGCTTCGCGGCAACTGGCACAGCTTGAACAGGCACAGCTTGTTCTGGTGCGGCGGCAACGGGGCATGAAGTTCTATAGCGTTGATCGGCAGCGCATACAGCGGTTCTGCCATAGCTTGCTAACGATGTTTGCGTAATTCTGGAAGGGAGTGCACCATGATGAAGCTAAATCATCTCAGTATTATTCCAACCGACATGGAGCGAACCATTTCGTTCTTTCAGAAAGAATTGAATCTGCCGGTCAAAGGCGATGCCAGCTATGCAGAAGTGAACACGGGAGATATAATTATCAGCCTGTCACCTTCGGCTGCCGTTCCGACCGAGCGGCCACAGGGTGTGGTGTTACAGTTTGAGGTCGATAATGTAGTTGCGACGCTGGAGCAGGTTCGCGCTCGCGGCGGATGGGTGCTGCGCGATCCTGAGCTGATGCCCTGGGGCACCGAGTCGGCATATGTTGCCGGACCCGATGGTCTGATTGTCGAGTTCTATCGCTGGCCCTGATCGACCTGCTCATCATCGAGCGGGACGCTGACGGAGGTCTTGCGCTCATAAAAGCTAAGCAGGTTTCGGGCTGTTTGCAATATGTGCTCGCGCAGGGTGTCAGGCTCGATGATCTCTATATGCGAGCCAAAGCTGATGAGGAAGTCATGGGCTTCCATTTCAACATCAAAGCGAATCACCAGCTTGACCCGACCCTCGCCGTCGAGACGCTCCATCTGCTCTATTCTATGGACGTATGGTGACTGGTTGAGCCGTGCAAGCGCGTATTCATCGGCGTAGACGGTCACATAATAGCGGGGAAGCGCGGCTTTAAAGTCGACAAGCGACTGCTTCCAGTAGCTGGCAAGGTCAAAATCAGGGGGACGCTGGCTGGCTTCATCCAATACCTGCGCTTCTTTGATGCGTGAGATGCGATAGGTGCGCACTGAGTCATCAATCGCAACGACCAGATACCAGACGCTCCCCTTGACGACCAGCCCAAGCGGATCAGCGACGCGCTCGACATAGGTTCCATCGGCGCGGCGATAGCTAAAACTGAGCTTTCGATCCTGCCACACCGCCTCCTGAATCCGTGCCAGAGCCGGTGTGGCCTCTTCTGTGTTGCGCCAACTGGCTGAGTCGATATAGAGCCGCTGTCGCGCGTATTCGGCCCGTTGCTTGTACATCGTGGGTAGGGCCGTGAATAACTTGAGCTGTGCGCCCTCGGAGGCTTTTTGCAGGCCCAGATCACGAAGCACCCGCTCGGGAAGCCCCATAAAGAGAACCTCGACCTCGTTTTCATTGAGCCCGTTCAATCTGGTGCGATACTCTTCGAGCAGCCGCCAGCCTCCGCCTGTACCGCGATCCGCGACAACCGGGATACCAGATGAACTGAGCGCTTCCATATCACGATGGATGGTACGCTCGGAAACCTCAAGGCGGCTGGCAAGCTCTTTTGCTGTAATCCGTTGGTGGACCTGTAGGAGCAGCAAAATAGACAGAAGCCGGTCTGCACGCATCTCGTATTCTCCTTCTCTCTGAACAACGGCAACAAGTGCAGTGTATCACACGAATATGACATGTATTGTCTTATTTCGAATCCGGTTTCTTCCTGTCAGGTGTAGTGGCGCGTTCGAGCTGTGTGAGCCAGATCAGCGCTTCCTGAGCCGAATGGCCGCACATTTCCTCGGACGGTTGTAGCATCCGGCAGACCTCCGGGCGCTCGGGTTTCCCGAAGAGGGCGCAGCGGTTCTCTGGCGTCAGATGGATACAGCGAACGCCTGCTGGTTTGCCGTCGGGCATTCCCGGTATCGGGGATGAGATAGAAGGAGCTATGCAACAGGCTCCACAGCCAGCACGACATTTCATGTTGCTCTCCTGAAGTTGCAATTCGAGGAAGTCAGACAGGTATCAATAGGGCAAGAAATGACATGCAGAGCAGAGGCCCTGCATGTCATGTTATGACTGGATATCTGTACAGAGCAATCGTACAGAGAGATGATTTCACTCGATTATCTCTTCAATTGAGCGGAGGAAATCATCCATTTCAAAGGGTTTGTAAATAAGAGGAATTTTACGCTTTTCCAACTCTTCTTGCTGATCTCGCTCGATACCAGCCGTGATAACAATTGTTGGAATATGCTGCAATTCCTGTATTGCCTGTAGTCTGTCATATAGTTCCAGGCCGGTCGTACGTGGCAGACGATAATCCAGGAGCAGGAGTGCCGGATCAATTTCCCTGACACGCCTGATAAGGTAAGTTGGCTCCAGATCTTCAGTCAGTGAAATAACGCTGTACGGGGTTTCCTGCTGAAGCATAAGAGTCAGCATCTCAGCATTACAGGTGTCATCTTCGATTACCAGGACCGTTTTCTGCTTCGGGTTTCCCTCCTCGTTCTGTCTGATGCTGGTCATACCTGTTCCCCTTTTTGGAATGGATCGATTCTGGTAGCGCCAGGGAACGAAGTCAAATGAGCTGGTGTGACTTCGCCCAGGAGTATTGGAAAGGTACGAATAGAATAATGCGATCGCTGATACAAGAAACTGCTGAAAGGGAAGGGGGTTAGAGCCAGGTGAACCATCCTTCCTTTTTATAATATCACTTTCTGTTACCAAAAAGATATGGGTAACGTGTAATCCCTGTCAACTATGTACACACATATCTTTTTCCTGAGTAGAGAGGTGGAAGAAGTCATGCAAGATATCGATTTACTGGCAAGAAGTATTGAGCTCTGTCGCCGTTGCCATACTATTTGTGGGCGCGTGCTCAAGCATAGTTTACAGAAAGGTGGAGATTATCTCCAGGAGGCGCGTATTCAGGCGCTACTGGATTGTATCGATACCTGTTCCTATTGCCTCAATTTGATGTCACGCCAATCACCTCTTCATATGCGTGCATGTGATCTCTGCACAGAAGCATGTACACGCTGTGCTGCATCTTGTGAGCAGCTAGGTACAGATTCACTGTTACAGGAGTGCGCGAGAGCCTGCCGTGATTGTGCATCGGTATGTCAACAGGCTGGCTCATACGTCGCGTGAACTCGTGGTAAAGTCGTTCGTGCGCGAGAGGGTACCTTCAGGCGGTACCCTCTTTTTATGTTCAATGCCCCAAAGTACTACTTCTTGTGTACCATATTTGACGCTTTTCTCCTGCTATGCTATTCTGTGATGGACTGCTCGGCAGTATATCCATGCCAGAGATGCTGCATCTCGGGGCTTCGCTGTAGGAGCTCGTCTAGCTTGCCCTCGCTTTCAATGCGACCGTCTTTCAGCACAAGGATGTGGTTGGCTCGTCGGAGCGCGGCCCGCCGATGCGAAACGGCCAGAACAGTTGTTTCCTTGCGTGCAAAGAGTCGCTGCCAGAGTTGCGTTTCTGTTTCGACATCAAGCGCGCTGGAAAGATCGTCGATGACGTAGAGCGCGGCAGGTCGCACAAACATGCGAGCGGCTGCGGAACGCTGTAGTTGTCCACCGGAAAGGCGCACTCCTTTCGGACCAACAACGGTATCAAGGCCCTGTTTCATTGCGGCAAGATCAGACTCAAGAACGGCCAGTTGTAATGCCTCTTGCATGCGTTCTTGCTTCTCAGGCAGTCCGAGCAGGATATTGTCGCGCAACGTATCACTGAACAGGCGCGGCACCTGTGCAGTGTAGGCGCAATGTGGAGGTACGAAAAACGAGGCCGGATCGGCGATTTTCTCGCCGTTCCAGTAGATGTCGCCGTGCGTGGCTGGAAGCAGCCCGATCAGCGCTTGCAGCAGTGTTGTTTTGCCTGAACCGATACGCCCCGTTACCACAGTGAGCGTGCCGGGCTTGATGGTCAGGTGAATGTCTTCAATCCCTTTATCGGTCGATGGATATAGATAGGTAAGTCCTTGCACGGTCAGTTCCTGAAGAGGCTCCTGCACTGTAATATCGGGAATTTCGGGCAATGGACCCCGTGTGTAGACCGGCCCATGCTGTACCAGCGAGCGCGGTGGTGCTCCTTGAAGCAGCGAGACCATACGCTCTATTGAGATGCCTGCCTGCTTGTATGCGGTCAGCACGGTGCCAAAATGTGTGATGGATTCGGTAATCCAGCCCAAAAAGTAGATGAACAGGGAAAAGTCAGCAACCGTAAAGGAGCCGCTTTGCATGGCCTGAGCAGCTACAAACAGAATAAGCCCGGTACCGATACTGACGGTATTGGTAAAGAGGGATTTCATAATCTGTTCGATCAGACGATCACGGATTGAGGCCTGTAACCGCTTCTTGTTCAGCGTACGCAGGTGCTCTACGGCTGTGGCCTCGGCTCCGGCAATCTGAACTGCCTGTACAGAGCCGAAGATTTCGCCCAGGAAGCCTGTTACCTTGCTGGTGGCGATGCGGCTTTCTGTGCGTCGTTGCTTGATTCGCTCTCCTGCGTAGTTAACCAGGCCGGTGATGATCAGCAAAGGCAGGAAGACGGTCGCCGTTACCAGGGCATTGATTCTGAGCATAATGACCAGCGCAATGATCGCAAAAACACTCAGTCCGATCAGGTCGTTAAGAGCCATCAGGAAGACGGAGTTTTCATCAACATCGTCGCGTAAGCGGCTGATCGTCTCGCCGGCCGAGTCGGGTAACGCCTGCGCACCAGGCATTTGCAGGATTCGAGACAGGATGTTCTTTTGCAGGAGTGCTGCATTTGTATAGATAAATGGAGCGTTTGTAAGCTGACAACCAAAGAGAAATGTAATACGCCCGAGCGCCGGGACAATCAGAAGCGTGGCAATCCACCAGAGGGTAGAACTGCTGAGCTGCTCTGCTGAGAGCCTCTGGAAGAATTCACGGATAATCAGCCCCGGAATGATTTCCAGGATAAAAAGCAGGGTGATGAACAGCGAGTTGAGGCTGAAGTGCCAGGGACGGAAGCGAATCAAGCTCCAGAAAAAGTGCCATGTCTGTAATGGTTTCATGCAAGAACCTCTTCGTGTGCTGTCTGCAAGAGTGCCGTGAAGTGCGAGGATGGATCGGCGGTCAGCAGTGCACGACTGCCATATTCACGGATCTGGCCGTGCTCCAGAATCAGGATGGAGTCGGCCCGCTGAATCGTGCGCAGGCGATGCGCGATAATAATGGCTGTGCGTCCACGCAAAAGCCTCTCGATGGCCTGTTCCAGCAGATGTTCTGTAACTGGATCAAGGCGTGATGAGGCTTCATCGAGGATAACCAGACCGGGATCTCGCAGGAAGATGCGGGCGAACGCAAGCAACTGTGCTTCTCCCGCCGACAGGCCGCCACCGTTTGGGGGCAGCACTGTATCCAGTCCCTCGGGGAGTGCCTCAAACCAGTGACGCAGACCAAGCTCGTAGATTGCCTCTTTGATTCGCTCATCATCAATGGTGTGATCGAAGAAGGTAAGGTTGTCGCGAACGCTCGCGTTGAAAAGCTGCACATCCTGTGTGACTATGCCAATATGCTTGCGCAGGTCGGCGATGCGAGCTTCTCGCAGATCGTGTTCAGCCAGTCGGATGTTTCCCGTTGTGGGGTCGTAGAGGCGCAACAGCAAGCGCGCTATGGTTGTTTTGCCGCTTCCTGTGCGTCCGAGTAGGCCCAGGATCTCGCCCGGTTGCAGGTGGAAGGAGATGTGTTGCAGAACCTTCTCATCTTCGTTGTACCCGAAAGAGACATCCTCGAAGGCGACTGGAAGCGCTCCGGCGGGGAAGGCATAACCCGGCCCGTCCTCAAGAACGCTGCGCTGCTGGAAGAGCTCCCTGACACGGGCAATTCCGGCGCTGGCTCGTTGAAAGGTGTCAAGCTGATTGATAATGGCCTGAATTGGCTTGAGTAGTAGTTCCAGGTAGAAGAAGATGAGAAAGGCGGTGGCAAGGCTCATATCCCCCCGACTATAAAGCCATGCAGAGAGCAAGATGGCAATAAGCTGCCCACAGGCCCCGGCAAGCAGTGGAAAGCTCCAGGGAATGGCGGAGATAATGCGTGCTTTACGCGCGGCTTGCAGACGTTTTCGAGTGTGGACATAGAGCTGTCTCAATGTGTAGGCGTGTGCTCCACTTGAGCGAATGTCTTCTGTCCCGTTGAAGCGCTCTTCCAGAAAGCCGTAGAGTTCGGCACTGACCTGACGAAACACTTTCCAGGGTTTTATGGTTATGTGTCGCATCGAGTACATGCAGAACAGGAAAAGCAGGGCAAACCCCGTCAGGCTGATTCCAATGTACCAGTTGATCCACCAGAAAACGATCAGGATGCCGATCAGGAGCAGCACGTTCGCAAAAATGTGTACGACAAATTGCGAAAAGAAATCCGCCAGCGTCGTGATGTCTCCGTCTACGCGCTCTATAAGCTCGCCCGGCGTGTGATCTTTGTGAAAGGAAAGGTCCAACCGTAGCAAGTGATTGGTCAGGTCGGCACGCATCGCGTTGGTCGCGTTCCAGCCGATCCGCTCGCTGAGGTAGGTCGCAAGCACTGTGATGACCTGTTGCAGGATTGCCAGCCCGATAAAAAGCAGTGCCGTCCTGTAGAGGAATGGTGATTGATCGCGATTCTCAAGGGCTTGAATGAACTGCCCTAAGAGCTGTGGGTTAAAGAGCTCGAACCCGATTCCTCCCAGGAGGAGGAGAAGGAGAAGCAGCACTTGTCGGATCTGAGGCCGCAAATAGGCCATGAGTAGTCCAGAGGTACTGAATCCGGTTTGCATGGAAAAACATCCTTTTTGTGGTGCAGGAGAAAAACTTCCCTACTCACCTGATAACTGAACAGGAGGAAACTTTTTCAATAGTACCCTGAATTATGGAGAAAAATCAATAAAAGAGCGGGTGAAAAGGGAGGGTGATTTTTCATAGCTGGTAGAAATGGGGTTGGTGGAAAGCCGGGAGGCTGGCATGCTTGCCACCGTTTCAGAAATACAGTACGATAAGAGGCATCTGATTCACGTCTTTTTGAAGAGAGTAGAGGTTTTTGATGAGCTTAATTGTATCTCGTTGCGATATATTACAAAGGCGTATTGAATGAAAAGCAAGAAGGAAAACCTATGAAGCTCTCACAAGAACGTGAATGGTTACGCAGCCATATTGAGGCGGTCTGGTCCCTTCGGATTCCGCCGTTGGAGCGGGATCAAGTGGAGATCCTCTACGCGAAGCGGCTGCCGCCCTGGCAGCTCTTTTATGCACAACTGCTCGATACCGCTACTGTTATTGAGGTCTGGCCTCCCGGCATTGCTGAGGAGGCGCGTGAACAGCTTCGGGAGCAGGCGCACGAGGCCCTGGCAACTTCGCATCCTATGCCAGCCGTCCTGACGCGTGAGGTTGCCTGTACACAGCAGGCTGCTCCACAGCTTGACCTTGCGACAGCGCGTTCGCTTGCTCGTGTGCTTGACGAGGAAGATCGGGCCTTACTGCATGCCTTCGAGCCCGGCTCTGTCGAATACTATCTGGAGGCGCACCGTCAGCCTCTGATCGGTGTTATCGTGGATGGACGATTGCTGAGTGTTGCTCATAGTTCCCGACGAACTGAGACGGCCTGCGAACTGGGCATAGAGACATTGCCCCTTGCGCGTCGTAAGGGCTATGCGCTTGCTGCAACGGTCCTGTGGAGTGCGCTGGTGGCTCAGGAAGGGCTGCTTCCGCTGTATAGTGCTATGCTTGAGAATCTCCCTTCACGACGGCTTGCCGCAGCGGCGGGCTTCCGGGAGTTCATGCATGCTGTATTGATCCAAAAAGGACGTTAAGGATGATAAACGGCTTTTTGCTGCTCGCTTCAGATCATTTCAACTGGCAGCTTGTGTTGTTGATTGTGCTGATTCTCCTGTTTGTAGTGCCAAAGTCGCGAGCTGCGAAAAGAGTGAGCCGTCCACCGCATACCAGCCAGCATCCGGTTGCCCGTTCTGCTCCAGCGCCGCGCCCGAAGCCGACCCAGCCCGTGACTCCGCTTGAGCATAAGCTTCAGGAGCGGTTGCAGAAGGTACAGGCCCAGCGCACTGTCACGCGGACATTGATTGGTCCGGCTTTTCTGTTGCAACAGGCGTTATCTCATCGTGCGATGACGCTCTATGCCGAAGAAATGGGCATCTCGGTGCAGGAAGTAGCCCGGGCATTTATGGAGCTTGAACGGGCATATGGCATCGGCATGCCCTCGGAGACACCGAGCCAGGGCGCTGATCCTGCGGTGACGACCATGCTCTTGCGGGCGGGATGTCGCGATGATGCCTTGCTCTATTATCGGCTGAGTTCCGGTGCGACGCCAGAGGAGGCGGAAAGCGCCGTCAACTATCTTCAGGAGCTGATGAGCGCCGGGCTGCTCTCGCTGGATGAGGAGTCGCGGCAGCCCCCTGATCCCTTTGCGCTACGCTTCCTCGTTCGGTCTGGCTATCGGCTGCTTGCACTGCGCTACTATCGTGAACGGACAGGGGCTCCTCTTCTTGTCGCGCGGGAGGCGCTTGAACGGCTCTAAGCATGGCTGTTAGCAGAAGGCCCCATTGGCTCTTGCTTGCTCGCTGGAAAGGTGGCATGCTCGTTCGTAAAAAGACAGGGGATGCTCTATATGACACTGTTGCTTTCACGATCCGAAGTTGAGCCCTTTTTGCAGCCTGGACCGATCTTAGAGGCGTTGCGATGCGCCTTCCCTGCCTATTCGCTGAAACGGAGCGCTGCTGCCTTGCGCGTTCGTGCGGAGGTGCCGGGAAAGACGGGAGCACGGGCCATCGTGCTGTTGCCGGGTGTGCTGGAAGACATCCCGGCCTATACTGTGAAGGTACATGCAAAGGTTCCTGGCATGCAACCGGCCATTCAAGGGGTGTTACTGCTGCATGATCTGCACACCGGTCGCCTGCTTGCGGTGATGGATTCCACGGCGATTACAGCGTTACGTACGGGGCTTTGTGGCGCACTGGCTGCTGACGTGCTTGCTCGGTCCGATGCTTCCCGGGTGGCGATCATTGGGGCAGGCGTGCAGGGACGGCTTCAGTTGCGCTGTCTGCGGCTTGTGCGCTCGCTCTCGCAGGTGCGTGTTTTTGATGTTGAGCCGCAGGAGGCGTATCGTTTCGCGCAGGAAATGCAGGAGGAGCTGCATTTCCCGGTTCTGGCCGAAACTTCGGTCGAGGCGGCAGTCCGGGATGCGGAGATCATTGTGACGGTTACGTGGGCACGGGAACCGTTTCTCTTTGCATCGATGGTGCAGCCAGGCACACATATTTCAACCCTCGGGCCTGATGAGCCGGGAAAATGCGAGGTAGGAGCTGACCTGCTGCAACACAGCCTGTTTGTCTGCGATGATCGAGCTCTGGCGGTATCGATGGGTGCTATCGGTGGTGCGGGACTGGATGAGCAGGCCATTGATGCGGAACTGGGTGAGGTGCTGGCAGGGGTGAAAGCGGGAAGAAGCTTCGCTGAACAGCTCACGGTCTATGGCGGTGTCGGGTTGGCCTTTCAGGATCTTGTTGCTTGCTGGCACGTCTATCAGGAGGCGCTGCGGGCAGGCCAGGGCCAGACGATCGATTTTCTGGGCTGAGCAAGCGCGGGAAAGGACGCAATGCGCATCGATACCATTGCGTCCTCTGGCTGCTGCTACTGACCAACCACAACAGCGGTGCCGCTGACTGAAACCATCAGCATATTGCCACTGCCGCCGCCAGAAATGGACTCATAGTCAATATCGATGCCGATAATGGCGTTTGCTCCACGTCGCTGAGCCTCTGCAACCATCTCCTGCATCGCGATCTGTTTTGCTTTGCGCAGCTCTTCCTCATAAGCAGCAGAGCGTCCGCCCACGATATCGGTGATGCTGGCAAAGAAATCCTTGAAGACGTTCGCGCCTAAGATCGCCTCGCCTTCAACCAGGCCGAGGTATTGATGCACGTGCATTCCTTCCACGGTGGATGTTGTTGTTAATAGCATGCTTCTCTCCTTTTGCGCCCTGTATTGGCATATGCTTCCAGGGAAAATTGTGTTCTCATTGCTTTTTATTACGAGCCACGGTACGAGAAGTTGCACTGGAAGCGGATGTGAAACGCTTTCTCGCTTGTGGACGTGTTCGGGATGAGAAAACAAAATGAAAGGATGGCAAGGTATGGGATTAGCTGGAAAAGTGGCACTTATTACGGGAGCTGGCTCCGGTATCGGGAAGGCAACGGCGGTTCTGCTGGCACAACAGGGGGTGAAAGTGGCCCCGTTGAGTCACACCGCTGAGGAGATAGAAGCGACGGCGAAGGAAATCCAGGCAAAAGGAGGTGAGGCGCTCCCGCTGGTTGCCGATACAACGAGTGAGCAAGAGGTGCAGCAGGCATATCACCAGATAGCGGATCGATGGGGCCGCCTTGATATCGTGTTCGCAAATGCAGGTATTAATGGTGTCTGGGCGCCGATCGAGGAACTGACGCTCTCCGAGTGGACGCGAACGATTACCACGAACCTGACCGGAACCTTCTTGACGATCAAGTACGCAGTTCCTTTTCTGAGGGAAAACGGCGGTAGTGTGGTGATTACGTCGTCGGTGAATGGAACGCGCATTTTCAGTAATACCGGAGCAACGGCATATTCGGTCACGAAGGCGGGCGAAGTCGCACTGGCGAAAATGCTGGCAGTTGAGCTTGCGCCAAGCAACATTCGGGTAAACGTGATTTGTCCGGGAGCGACCGAAACGGAGATAGGGGACAACACGCAGCAACGCGATGTAGACAAGGTCAAATTCCCGGTCGAGTATCCACAGGGCTCGATTCCTCTGGGCAATGGCAAGCCCGCAAGCGCCGCACAGGTCGCAGAACTGGTCCGTTTTCTGGTCTCGGATGCGGGAAACTATATTACCGGCTCAGAGGTCTGGATTGATGGTGCAGCCTCGCTGGTACGGGGCTAGCAAGCATACCAGAGAAAGCGCCCGATAAGCCGGTCGCTCCTCTTTTTTTGGTATGCTCAATCATCCAGCTAGAAAAAGTCGATCTTGGGTGGATCTTTGGGATACATGCGCAGAACCTTGTGGTTTGGATTCAGGCGCAACACCTGCGCGAAAGCATCCTCCGCCATAGAATCGTGACCCAGAGCCCGATGAATTAATCCCTTATGATAGAGTGCCTCTTCATCATTCGGGTTTAGCTCAATAGCCTCATCAAAGGCATCAAGTGCATCATCGTACTCGCGTAACTCCTTCAGGATCAGGCCTTTGAAGAAGTAGGCGTCTGCATACTTGGAATCAAGCCGTAACACCTCGTCATAGGCTTCCAGCGCCTCTTGTTTGCGCTTGAGCTTGCGGAGCGCGTGCCCTTTCTGCTGATAGGCATATTTATCGTCCGACGAGAAGCGAAGCGCCTTGTTCAGCCAGATCAGGGCCTCCTCATAGTGACCGAGGATATTGAAAATCCAGCCCTTTTCACGCAATGTCCATGCATCTGTAGGATCAAGCTTGAGAATGAGGTCATAGGTATCGAGCGACTCGTCATAGCGCTTCAATTGCCGCAAGACCCACCCTTTTTCCTGCAAGGTCCAGATGTCGGTTGCATTGAGCGTCAGGGCCGTATTCAGTGCGCGAAGTGCTTCGTCATACCGCTTCATCTTGCGGAGCGCGAAGCCCTTCTGCTGATAGGCGTATTCGTCGTTCGGATCCTGGAGCAGCGCCCGTTCAAGGGTACGCAGGGCGTCGGTGTAGCGTTCCAGATTGTTGAGCACCCATCCTTTTTCGCGCAGCGTCCACGCGTCATTGGGCTCGATCTCCAACGCGGCGTTATAGGTATCGAGTGCCTCGTGGTTGCGTTTCATCTGCCGCAACACAAAGCCCTTCTCTCGCAGGGTCCAGACATCGTGTGGATTGAGCAGCAGCGACGTATTCAGCGCGTCTAACGCCTCATCAAATCGCTTCATCTTGCGCAGGACAAAGCCCTTTTCCTGGAACGTCCAGGCGTCATTGGGTTCAAGCTGTAAGATGTGGTTACAGGCGGCCAGAGCATCCCCAAAGCGACCGAGAAGCCGCAGCACAACCGCTCGCTCCTGAAGCGTCCAGAGGTTGACCGGATCGATCAGCAGCGCTTCCTCGTAGCAATCAAGCGCCTCTTCATAGCGTTTGAGCTTTTTGAGAGCAAAGCCGCGCTGTTGATAGATGTACTTGTCATGCATGTTCAGCTCGACCGCTTTATCCAGACTGACAAGGGCCTCCTCATACCGGAGCAGATTGTTGAGCACCCACCCATGTTCACGCAGGGCCCACGGGTCGTCAGGATTCAGGCGGAGAGCCTCTTTCAGCGCTTCCAACGCCTCTTTATCGCGCTTGAGCTTGCGCAGGATGAAGCCTTTTTCCTGCCATGCAATCTCCTCGTTCGGGTCGCGTTCAATCGCCTTCTCAAAGGCTTCAAGAGCCTCATCAAAGCGTTGTAGCTCTTTGTAGACCAGACCCTGATAGCGATAGGCTACCGCCAGCGTGTTATCAAGGCGAATGGCTGTTTCGCAGGCCTGTAGCGCTTCTTCGTTGTCGCCAAGCGTGTAATAGATCATCGCTTTGCGACAATAGATCAGGGCGTCGCTGGCATCCAGTTGCTGCGCCTGTTCGAGCACGTCAAGCGCGTCCTCATAGCGAAAATGCTCGATCAGGATTTCGCTTTGTCGGAAGGCCTCCTGAGCCGAGGTAAAATGATACGGTTCCTCGTCCTCCTCCTCCTCGTCTTCATCGTCTTCAAGCTCATACTCGAAGTCGAGATCATCGTCCAGGTTGCCATTCAGTGTCTGGGCCATTTTCTGCGAAGACAGGGCCTCCTCATGGCGTCCAAGAGCCTGAAGAACCAGCGCCTTTGTGTTGTAAATGGTCGGTGCCAATGCGGGATTCAGGCGCAACACGCTATCATAGAGGCTCAGCGCTTCCTCGTATCGGCCCAGTGCGACCAGGGCGGTGCACTTGTTGGCATACACTTCTGTGAGGTCTGGGTTCGCTTCCAGAGCGGCATCATATGCCTCTAAAGCCTCATGAAAACGATTCAGTTCCGCGAGCGCCTTGCCCCTTTTGTACAGGAGTGTGGCATCTTCCTGATGAGCCAGAGCCGTATCAAATGCGTCGAGAGCTTCCTGATAGCGCTTCAGTTCAAGCAGCGTCTCCCCTTTGTTGGCGAGTACTGGTGCACATTCGGGCTCAAGCTGGAGAGCGCTATCAAAGGCATGAAGTGCGTCTTCATAGCGCTTCTGTAGATGAAGGGTGATCCCTTTGTACAGGTATGCTTCAAGAAAATCTGGCGTCTTTGTGATTACCTGATCAAAGGCGGCAAGCGCCTCCGGGTAATCCTTCAGGTGAAAGTAGGTCAGTCCTTTCTGATAAGAGGCCGCGCTGAGTGCTGGATTGAGCTGTAGAGCCTGATCAAAGGCGGCGATAGCGTCTCCCGGGCGGTCTAGCTTGAGCAGAACGAGCCCTTTGTTATAGGCGGCGCTGACGTGCTCAGGATTGCTCTTAAGCGCCTGATCAAAAGCGTTCAGGGCCTCCTCATATTGTTCGAGATCCTGGTATACCAGGCCTTGTGTGTTATAGGCTGCTGCATAGCTGGAGTCGAGGCGCAGTGTCGCCTGAAAAGCCTGGATGGCCTCTTCATAGCGGCCCAGTTCAAACAGGGCCAGTCCCTGATGATAGGAGATATCTGCGTTATTTGGGTCGATCTCCAGAGCCTGTTCAAAGCTTGACAGGGCTTCGGTATGGCGCTTCAGTGCAGCGAGAGCCAGACCCTTGCGGTAGAGGGCCGTCACATCCTGCGGATGCTCACGGAGCGCCTCATTGGAGAGTCGAATAGTTGCTTCGTAGTCTCCGAGCGCGTGGCTTTGCTGCTCGTTGCTACAACCCTGTATCTTATGATTGTCATTCATCATGTGGAGAACCCCAGAATATTTTTCGTATAGCTTTTTTGCATATGGAAGCTGTCGGAGCATTATCATTATATATGGGCGCATACGCTTGAATCAATGCAATAGGGCAGAAGTATGCTGTAAGCATAGGTTGGCACGCTTTCCCGCGCCATTTGCTTTGCTGATCGCACAGGGGGAAAACTCAAAATCTTTTTGTGAACGATTTAATTGTAATAGGGTTAGCTGTATGTTACAATAACACAAACTTTATTGCAACTGGAATCAAAGGAGCTTCACGAGTGGCTTTATAGTTAAACACCTCTTCACTTATACCGTACAGGAAGGAACTCGTTGATTCTACCGCGGCGTTTTATTTTTCCTTGTGAAGCGAGAAAACACTTTATTTGGCAGCGTCAAATACGTCCTTATAATAGGAGGGAAAAAGCCTATGTTTAAACGGCGCGGATCGCTTATCAATTACCTGCAACCCTATGGCTACTGTGGCATATATGTACCCCGCCTTGAACTCCAACCGCTGGCTGTTCTGGCTCGGCAGGAGGACGGTAGCCTTTTTGGCAACATCGGCTTATTGACATCTATTGTTGGGTCTGGCACCCCGATCCCCTTTACCATTCAGGCAGGAGAGCCGTTCGTCCCGCTTTCTGGCAGCATCTCGTTCTCGCTCGGAGCCGCTATCGGCATGGATTTTCTGGGCAATATGCTGACCGTCATTCAGGGTGCTGATGTGAAATTGGAGCTTCAGGTGAAAAAGGGGAGCTCGCTGCATTTCTCTTTTGAAGAGGTGCTACAAGATCGCGTCGAGCTGCTTCAGATCGAGAACTACCTGAAGCGGGTGCCCGTGCGCCTCATGCAGGTCGGCTTCGCACGCGATTTACAACGTGGCAAACTCTATATCGTTACCTCGACGCTCAGAAGTGCCAAATTTAGCGTGACGTTTGAGAAAGCGCGGGCAATCGGCCTGGAACTGGGTGCCAAAACTCCCTGGAATGTAGGCGAGGGAACCCTTACCCTGAGTGAACTGGCCAATACCTCTACGGCTCGGATGACCTACAATGGCCCCAGACCCCTTGTTTTTGGCTTTCAGGCCGTGCAGGCTGTCTATTCCAGCTCTTCCTATAACTCGCTCAAATTGCTCAAATCTGAGGCAATGCGCGGCACTTCTGCTTCCGGCTATAGAATGCTCAACGTTGAGCAGGCCTGCGTGCTTGAGTAAATGCAGGCCTCTGGATATGACGGCTAAAAAGAATGAAAAGAACATAATGAGGTCTGTATGGCGTATACAAATGTTGATATACGCATCACTGCTGCACGTGGCTTTATAGGGAGACAGGACAGATACATCGCTACGATAGTATATGGCCGACAAAGGGAGCGAACGCAGTTTTCGTTTCCTGCTGAGGAATGGAGGGCGCTTGAAACCGATTTCCGGGAGCAGGGGCTGCGGTTGATCTCTGATATGCGTGGTCCTGTGATAAATGATAGCAATGTTGTCAGGCGCTTTGGTCGCGTGCTGTTTCAGGCGCTGTTTGATAGTAATCGCGCGGTCGCACGCCTCTATGAGAGCATTTGGAATCAGGAAGAGGAGGTGCGGCTGCGGCTTCATATCGAAGATAGCAGATTACTCAATCTGCCCTGGGAAATGCTTTTCGATCCCAGGCATAACGCCTATCTGGCGTTGTGCCTCTCACCGAAGTTCTCTATTGTGCGCTGGAACGGCAGAAAGCAGCCGGATTTCGAGCTGAGTGTTCTGAAGTTGCGCATTCTGATCGTGACCTCTCAGCCTCGGAAAATGTCAGATGTGGCCGTCGAACGCGAGCTGGAGAACATCCGTTTGGTGCTGTCGCCGCTGGTAAAGGATGGGCGCATTGAGATGCGTGTCATTGAGGCGAAACCAAGCGAGCTGGATCGCGTCAGAAATGGAACCTGGCATGTGCTGCATTTTATCGGGCATGGAGAGCGTGGCGAGCTTATCATGCTGGATGAGAATGGGTATGCGCGCTGGGTGAAGGCCGCAACGTTCGCTTCAGAATTGCCGCCAGGAGTGCGCCTGGTTATCCTGAACTCCTGCGATGGCGGGAAACAGCATCAGGTGTTTGCGTTTACCAGTACCGCGAATCGGCTGATGCTTTACGGCGGCGTGCCCGCCGTACTGGCGATGCTGCACCGTATTCCCAACGAGAGCGCCATTGTGTTTGCCCGGGCCTTCTACACGGCGCTTATCGGGCAGAATGAAGAGGTACGCTCGCTTGAGAGTGCAGTGGTGCAGGCTCGCAACGAGCTGCATGGGAAAGCGAATGAATCAGTTCACTGGGCCACGCCTGTACTGTATATGAGTCAGGGCCTGGCTGTGAAGATAGGGCGCAAGAAGCCCCCACCCCCACCCCTCTGGCTGATGGTGTTGCTCGTTGTGCTGGTGCTTCTTTCCATAAGCTTCATCTTTGCGCGGTATTATTTGATAGATATGCAAGCTGGCCCGACAGCGCCTCCTGTTGTCACGGGCTGCAATGTGGACTCGTCGCTCTATACGCAGACGACCGAGCAGCAGACCCCGTCGCTTGGCACCTTTACCCCTGACTCTGGCGTCTATACCCGCACTGTGAAGAACAGCGTGATCGGGATCAGCAACGGCGGCACCTTTTTTGACATGCAGCGAGGCAATGAGGCGAACGAGCTGTTGAGCCGGGCGGCAAGTGAGTATCAGAAAGGGAATGATGCCGCCTATGATGCGTATCTACGCGATATCATTGATAGCGTTGACCCGACCAACGCCGAGGCCCAGATCTATTATGAGAACTACCGCATTCTCAAATCAGGTAAACCGTATATTACGGTTGTCCTGGGCACCTCCTTTACAAAAAGTAACATGGGTGGAACACGTGATGTGCTTCAGGGTGTTGTCACGGCACAGAAGAATCATAATGCCCTGCTTGAGGGCGCTCTGAACGCGCTGCCGTCCAGGCTGCCGAATAACCACTTTCAAGGGTGCCCTTCGGTGGTCGTCCTGATCGCGAACTCAGGGGGTGACGAGAACAACACACAGCTTGTCGCGGACCAGATCAAGACGCTTGCCCGGCTCCATCAGTCGGTGGTCGGGGTGCTTGGCTGGACCTTGAGCGCTCATGCCATTAATGCGCGGTCCTATCTCGCCGACTCCAATCTGCTTATGCTTTCTCCGACTGCTTCCAGCAAGGGATTGACGAATACGCCCCGGTTCTATCGTATTGTGCCCGAAGATGATAGCCAGGCTCACCTGATGGTTCAGTATCTCGCGAAGCGGCATAGCAACTCGATGAAGAGAGTGGCTATCTTTCGTCAACTGCGAGACAACTATAGTAGTAGCCTGGGGAATGTGTTTCGCGAGAACCTGGAAGACGTTTTCCCGGAGGTAAAGATATATAATGGACAATACTTCCAGGGAGATGCACAATCAATTGAACAGGCGCTCAGGCAGGCAGTAGAAGGGGAAGGGGTCAAGGTGATCTGTTTTGCTGGCTATGTTGGTGAGGCAAGTCTGCTGCTCAATGCGCTACAAAAGCACATTGACGCAAACGACCAGCGTTATCGGGATATTCTGATTGTGGGTGGTGATGCTATCTCGATTCTGGCGAATTATCCCGCCAATCAGCGTGGCCTGGATCATCTGCTTGTCACCTCGTTCGCGACCTCGGATGAATGGGAGTGGCTGGCAAGCAGAGGCTTTCAGCAGGCGAATGAGCGGGCGGTGTTGCAGTTTCGTGAGACCTATAAGCGCTACTTTCAGAACGACCAGCTTCAGCTTGCAAACGGCTTTTACGGTATTGATTGTGATGTGATGCTTGGCTATGATGCGCTGAATGTGCTGCTTGAGACGTATCGGCTGATGGTGGCTGAGGGCAACGGCACCTGTGGACGCTGCCTGATGTCCGACGCGCTTGTGAAGCTTCAGGGTGACCGTATCTGGCAGGGAGTGAGCGGGCAAATCTCGTTTCAGGCAAGCGGGAACAATCCTGTGAACAAGGCAGTTGCAATCGCGACAGTGGATGTGAAAAAGAAGCAAATCAAGACAGAGGAGGTGTATGGCTGCTTCTTCCCGAATGTGTGTCGGAACCCATAAGAGGGGGGAAAACAGGTACCCCCCTCGCGGGTTCAGTGGTTATCTGGCGGTTGAAAGGTTCCTTTGACGTTCAAATAAATAAGTTGTGAGTTACGAAACTGCACAATCATATCTGGTTGACCGTCATTGTTTGTATCATTAAAACGCAAAGTAATCGGAACAAGGGCGGCATCGGGTCCTAGCAGTTGAGGGCCCACATACACATGAGGCTTGGAAGCATCGCCTCCAGGTAGCTCAACGATATGAATGCGTCCTTGCAGATTCATTGCGATAAAATGACTGGGTGTTGTTCCGGCTTCATGCCCTACGGTCGCATCGATGTGGAAGGTGCGAGGACGACCATAGTGGAAGTCATCCAGTCCAACGGATATCCAGGCAAATAGACTTTGCCCGAGCCAGACACAGAGAAGCATTCCTGCCATTCCCAGTACCATAAAGAACAGATAATGGCCAGAACGCTTCTTCGGGTGTGCCGCCGTTACCGGGCGGCGGGATCGGTTGCCCGCATCGTAGAGTTCCTCTGTTACAACAGTAGATGAACGATAAGGACGATAGCGTACAACGCTCTTTGGAGCAATTGTAGAAGACATACTTCCTCCTCTGAAGAAAAAGAATAAATGCAGAAAAGAAAAAGAAGAAATACCAACCACTGCGGAACCGCACGGTTGCACCCTCAGAGGGAGAGAAAGCTGCATATTTAAATGAAAATGTGCGCGACTACAATTGCAATGCAAAGTATACCTGAAAATAAGGAAACGTGCCAGTACCGAATAGGCATATATGGTACCTATTGGCCGCATGGCCTGTACTTTCTCTTTGCCCCGAATTGACCACTCCGAATCTAGAGACGTATAATGAAGAGAGATGATACTATGTGGAAAGAGTGAACAACCTCCTTTTTGATGATGCTGCCGGTCTGCCTCTGGACCGGTTCTTTACTGTCTGTTGTGGTTTGGGAAGGAGCCAACAGTAATGACCACGAGAAGAAACTATACGCGTGAGGAATGGAACTATCTTGAGAGCCTGCCATTCCTGGTTGGTGGCTTTGTGAGCGCGGTTGATAGCGGTTTCCTGGGGCGCCTTGTGGAAGCCTTTTCTCTTGTTCCTACGGTCTTTAAAACGGCAAAACGCTTTCCGCGCAATCAACTGATTCAGGCCGTTGTACAGGGTCAACAGGCCCACGGTGGCGGCAAAGGGAAGGCTGAGAAGCGCTTCTCGGAAGAGGCCGACGCGAAAAACGTGCGCGATCTCTGTCTGCACGCGTGCCGTAAGGTGGCCGAGATCCTGGAACAGAAGAGTTATCCAGCGGAGGCAACCGAGTTCAAGCGTTGGGTGGTGGCGATCGGCGAGGAGATCGCGAATGCTTCGGGGGAAGGGTTGCGTTTTCGCGATTTCAGGAGCCTGGGGAGACGTACCATCACAAGACGAGTCAGTGTCAAAGAGGAGGAGGCCCTTCACGCAGTCAGGGAGGCGCTCGGCCTGCCAGAACTCTAAGGCTGGCGCTGGAAAGCAGTGGCCACTGGAAGAAGGGCCCTCTTCTCTTTTTTGAGAGGAAATTGTGATACAATAAGGGAGTAGCAACCGGTTGTTTTGTGCTAGTTGAAGGAGCTCCTCATGCGTGTCTTTTCCCAGGAAGCAATTGAACGTCCCCATAGAACGTGGCTGGCAGCCGAAGTATTCTGTAAACATGCTCGCGCTATTGGTCAGGTGACGGCCAATGCGAGCGATGAGGAGACCGTTATTGCTGTTGTACGCAATGATCTGACGTTTGGTGGAGCCTGGCCCATACCAAGCGAGGACCTCTACTGGCTGGTTCCGCAGATTGAAGATGATGAGGGTGGTTGGGCTGTCATCTTTAACGCCAGAAGTTCGGTGGCAGAAATCTCGGATCGCTGTATCCGCTTTGCACGCCTGGCGTTCAGGCATTGGGAAGTGATGCAGCGCTATGTCAAACGGCAGTCTTCTCTGTGATCCTGCTTTTCCCTCCTTCGGTACGTTGATCCCCATTTGTGCGCTCTGTATACTGTTTTTGATGTTTGAGGCTGGCGAAATTTCGTCAGCATTCTTTTACTCAAAAACAGGGAAGCTTGGGAGGAATGATGAATCTTCTGTCGTTGATGGACGAGAATCTCGCGGTCCATCAAAGTTACCTGCAAGCGCTGCATCCCGCTATGCTTGTCCGTCGCGATCCAGAACTATTGCTGGTTGATTGTGGTCTGGACTGTGATACCCTGAACTATGTCTCTCTGGCGCGGTTGGACGCCGAGGAGGCACCACTGCGTATTGAAAACGCGATCGAGCACTTTCGGCACGTCGGGCGGCGTTTTTCCTGGTGGCTCGGTCCACAGGATAGGCCCGCTGAGCTTCCTGAGCTGCTTGAGGCGGCTGGCCTGACGAACACCGAGACAGAAACAGCGATGGCGGTTGATCTGCGTGTGCTTCCGGCGTTGCAGCTTCCGGAGGGACTGAAGATCGAGCGCGTGCGCAGCATGAGCCAGCTTGAGGACTTTGCTCGGGTGCTGGCGAGCCTCTGGATGCCGCCCGATGAACAATTGATTGCCTTCTATCGGCTGACGGCACATGAGCTGCTCAAGGATGATTGTCCGCTGCGGCTGTATGTTGGCTACTGGCAGAGGGAGCCTGTGTCAACGGCGGAGCTCTGTCTTGCCGGCGAGGGGGTTGGGCTGTACAATGTGGCGACGCTGGAAGCATATCGAGGCCGCGGCTTCGCAAGCGCGTTAACGCTCTATCCGTTGTTGGAAGGACGCGCATCGGGGCATCGTTTCGGCGTGTTGCAGGCGGCAGAAGATGGCTTGCATATATATCAACGACTGGGCTTTCATGCCCTGGGGATCTACCGCGAATATCAGCCACCCCGATAAAGAGACAAAAAGAAGGGCTCGCATGATTTTATCGCCATGCGAGCCTCTTTTTCTGCAAAATGGCTTAAGAAGCCTTGAAGTCGGTGGTTGTGCCGAGGACTTTTTCAAGCGTCTCGCGCTTAATGCGGTAAGCCTGGCGGCTGCTGACATGAGGAAGTACAACAGCTTCCAGAGCGCCCTGCTTCACCCAGCGGCGAACAGTGGTATCATCAACGCGCAGAATTTCGGCAACTTCAGAGACGGTCAGCAGATCATTCATCGGAAAAAATTCCTCCTTACTTATTGTTGCTTGAATGCTCAGTCCATAAAATGAAGCAGTGTATCAAGTGCTACACCGCTTGCAGGGAATAACAGAAAATCTCTGATTCTATATAAGAGATTACAGTAAAGTTTGGCACTGTGCGTTTTTATTATATAACACGCTCATAGGAATTGCAACGGCATCTCCGGGAAGGGGTACTTTAGTACTCCTTTTCGTCTATCTATTGTTTGCCAGGCCAGAAAACCAGACAAAGCAAAAGGGCATGCTCATGCGGAGTGAGCTTGCTCTTCGGGTAATGTAGCGTGTAATGCCTTTTTATCCTCTACGGAGAGAGGGCTGCATTGAGGTTATGACGGGAAGTGCCTGAGCAGAGGCCCCGTCAATACAGGCCTGCGAAAACGTGTTATTCCCATTTATTATAGTATATACGGAAAATTCAGAATAGACAAGAGAGTGGCTGTTCCATATATGCTGAATTACCTCCGTATGAGTGCCCGGGTACGTACTCCATACCTGAAAATCGTATCGTTTATCGATAGAAATGGCGATTTTTCTCCTGTAATTCCCTATCCAAACGATCGATGATCGTGAACGTTAGCAGCGATCATCACGCTACCAGTTGATTTTATTGAATAATGAATAGAGTTTGTACCTGGCGTTCAGGAGCAAGAATTGAGTATGCTCTGCCCTGAATGACTTACTGAAAAAGTATGACTTTCAGTCACCTCTTTCTACGGTATCGGCTGGTGTAAGGTTGCACTGAAGGGTAGAGAGAAGAAAAAAAGAACTTGAGCGGGTATCGCTTGCATTACCACAGTGAAGATGAGATAATAGGACGGGCGAAGAGAGAGCTTCTCAGACTCATCAACATTGGACGAATTTTCCGCAAGCAAAAAAAGACTCGAACGCCCTGTCAGGGGGGGTGAGCGCTTTTGCTTTGTTGAAAAAGGTCCCAAAGGCATTGACATTTCCCCGGGAAATAAGATATAAAATATGGCTTGTAAGCAGTTGTTTGCGAGGCTGGCACTCGTCAGACGAGACTGCGTCTTCTCATCAGCGTTGCTTGTTGCGCTGCTGATGAAGTTTACTGACAACAGTCAGAACATGTTACTGTTGAGGGCACCCTTACGTTCTTATTAGAAGTGTGTCCTTCACACAGAGAACGGAGGAAAGCAGCACGCTTTTCTCATACGCCCTGGCAGGATGCGCGTAGCATCACGTTGAGGCGTGAGTTATACAATCAAATACGGAAAACAAGCAAACGAAGAAAGAAACATTATCACACACTGTGTGATACCGTAAAATGGCTCTGTAACTGGTTGTAAGCATCAACCTTTACAGAGCTTGCTCATGTGTGAGATGGAAGCAGAAGTAGAGGAGGTCGGAACGGAGGGGGGAGAGATACAGAGAGAGAAGGGCATGACGTCGCCTGTTAAAGAGGTCTCACCTGCTAAAGCGAAGCGGCGGAAGTGGAATAGCCCGGTTCCAGGAACACATTCTCCCAGATACATCTTAACAAGCGAGCGACAGGATATACCATTATCTTTCTTTAGTAGGTCGGGGGGTGGAGAAGGGGATCAAAATTTCTGTTGAGAAGGAGAGTGGTGCGTCATGCGTGCACAGAATTGGATGATTGAATTTCGTGCGGTCAGTCGCGCGAATATGTTCAGGCTGCTGAAGACAGAGGTCTCAACAAAGTCGAAATACCAGGAGATCGTGATTGCCGATGTCCAGGGTTTCGGTAGGGCTGTATTTTTGGATGGTTTACCACAATCGTCTGCAAAAGATGAATTTATCTATCATGAGGCGTTGATCCATCCTGCACTTGTCGCAAACAAAAGCCCGAAAAAAGTCTATATTGCTGGCGGTGGCGAAGGTGCTGTCCTGCGTGAGATTCTCAAGCACAATACCATTGAAAAAGTGGTCATGGTTGACATTGACGAAGAGTTCATCAACCTGTCGAGAGAATATCTGTACGACTGGCACCAGGGAACCTACGATCATGAGAAGGTAGAGTTGGTACATGGAGATGCAAGAACCTATCTGGAGGAAACAGAAGAGCGGTTCGACGTGATCATCATGGACCTGACCGACCCTCTGGAAGATGGGGTCTCTACCTCGCTCTTCACCACCGAGTTCTTCTCGCTGGCAAAATCACGTCTGGCCGAGGGTGGCGTGCTCTGTATGCAGGCCGAGACCGTTGATATTACTGATATCGCACCGCATGTCTCGATCGTGAAAACGCTGCAACAGTGCTTTAAGAACGTGCTCCCGTATCAGACGTATATTCCTTATTATGGCCTTGCATGGGGCTTCGTTGTTGCAAGCGACCATGACATTCGCCCGCGCTTTGACGCGGAAACTCTAACACAAACGCTCAAAGAACGCGATTGTAACGACCTCAAGTTCTATGATAGCGAATCGCACCAGCACATGTTTTCTCTGCCTAAATATCTGCGAGACGCAATTGCTGATCCAAATGTCGGTAAGATCGTTAGCGATGAGCAACCGTTAATTGTCGAACCACTAGCTGAAGGGGAGAAAGGAAATTCGTAGATGACAACACCTCCGGTTGGGCTACATATCCTCTCGGAATTGTACGATTGTGAGAGGGTAGGAAAGATCGATAAGCAGACTCTCAGTGAGAAAGTGGCTCAATTAGTGAGAGAGAACCAGTTAACTCAGATCGGAGCGCTTTACCATGAGTTCGAGGGTGGTGGTATTACCGCCGTTATTCCCCTGGCAGAATCCCATATCGCGCTTCATACCTGGCCTGAACTGGCTTATGTCACTCTCGAAGTGTACGTTTGTAATTATACTCGCGACAATTCTAACGCTGCCCGCAATGTCCATCAGGCGATTGCTGAACTTTTCGCTCCGGGACGAATGCAGACACATGAACTGACGCGCTAATTCCGTTATCTCTGTTGACAGCCTGAAAAGAGAAAGGACCGGCTAGCTGCTTGCTAACCGGTCCCTTTTTTTATCTGACATGTTGTTTTTTTTATCGTCTTTTCACAATTCATGCCAGGAGCCCGCCTCTACGGGCACTCCTGAGTGACCTGAAACACCACCCCTAACACATGGATGGGAACTTTCACAGGCAACCCTCCTTCTTAGATGAGAGGTGCTGTCGTTCTATCCTTTCTCATGTCTTCTGGAAGCCCGCCTCTACGGGCACTCCTGAGTGACTTGAAACACCACTCCTAAGACATGGATGGGAACTTTCATAGGCAACCCTCCTTCCGTTGTCCAGAAGAGCTGTTGTCTAAGTGCTTTGGTAAGCCTGGAAAGCCCGCCTCTACGGGCACTCCTTGCTCACTTGAAACACCATCCCTAATAAGCGAACAGGAACTTTGATAGGGCGCCTCCTTTCTTTGGCTTTCCTAACTGTTCTGTTTCGCTTCTTTCACCAGGCACTTCTCTTTTCCTGGTGATGTCTCCTTTTCGGAGATCACACTGTAATTATAAGGAATGATACAGAGAGTGTCAAGGTGAACAATAAAGTATTTTCTTGAAATATGGTAACGGAATACACTTCTTCTCGGTTGCACTTTTCATTGACACTCCCCAGGCCAGAAGGGCGGGGATTCTTCCTTCATCCAGCCTGCTTGCGCGGCGCCGCAGTGCGACGACGCGTAGCGGCAGGCTGTCCAGAAGCGTTCGACGAGACACCCTCGTCGGTTCCCGTCTGCCCGACGGTACCCTGTAGCGCTTTGTGCAAGATATTCAAGGCGGCGTTGTGATCGCGATCGAGGAGCAGCCCACAGCCAGGACACAGATGCGTACGCATACTCAAGCTCTTTTTCACCCGTTGTCCACAACGAGAACAGTTCTGACTGGTGTAGGCCGGTTCCACCCCGATCACCGGAACCTGATGCAGCGTGCCATAGTATCTCACCCACCAGAGGAAGCGCCCCCACGCCGCATCAGAAATGCTCTTGGCCAGATGACGGTTCTTGACGAGATGGCGGATCTGCAAGGCTTCGTAGGCAATCAGGTCGTGAGACGAGACAAGCGCGTTCGCCTGCTTTCTGGCGACATCCTCGCGCTGCCGTTGCACCTTGAGATACGCTTTGCTAAGGGCTTGACGGGCTTTCTTGCGATTGGCGGAGCGCTTCTGCGTCTTCGAGAGCCGACGATGCAGCTGCTTGAGCCGCCGTTCCGCTTTGCGGAGATACTGAGGAGGAGCCACGGTGTTGCCTTCGGAGTCAGTGAAGAAGGCACGCAGCCCCAGATCAATGCCTACCTGCTTGCCAGAGGGCTGATGCTCAACGCGTCGAGTGGCCGCCACCGCAAATTGGCAAGAATACCCATCAGCCCGCCGGAGCAGTCGTACCCGCTTGATCTGTGAGAGGGGAAAGGTCATGATATCACGCGAGCCGATGAGGCGCAGCCGGCCAATGCCGCAGCCATCTGTGAAGCGAATATGAATGCCATCGGCCTCCAGCTTCCAGCCCGTGGTCTTGTACTCGACACTGCGACAATCACGCTGGAACTGAGGATAGCCCTTCTTGCCGGGTATCTTGAGGCGACAGTGCTCGTAGAAACGGGAGATGGCAGCCCACGCTCGGTCAGCGGCAGCTTGCCGGGCCTGAGAGTTGAGGGAGAGCGCAAAAGGGAACTGTCTGGCCAGCACAGCGCAATACCGCTGCAGGTCATTCCTGGAGACGCCGCGTGCATCCATCCAGAGGCGCAGGCACGTGTTGCGAATGAACTGGGTGGTGCGGATAGCTTCCTCGATGGCGGCGAATTGTGCTTTCGACCCATCCAGCTTGTATTCGTAGATCAGCATCCCTTGCTCCTTGTTCGTCCTCACTGTCTTCGTGTATTCTCGCACAACGATTGCCTTCTGTCAAGCGAAGGGGAACGTTCTGCCTCTGATGGCTTCCTGCGCCATCCATCCCCCTGGCTGAAGCCAGGGGCCTTCTGCCGCTTTTTGGTAAAACTGCTGTCATTGCGCTCTGGCTTTTTCTCCGCTCTGAAGCATTTACAGAGGTTCTCGTGATAATCGCTGGATTCCAGCTTTCTACTGGTTCTTCAACAGCTTATCAGGCGGCTCTGTTGGCCGCTCTGGTTGTGCGGCATTGGCGTGTTCTCCTTCCCTGAGTTGAGCGGGCTAGCTGGCAAAAATGCCCTGCTTCGATGAAGCAAGCAAGGGATAAAGGAAAATGATGGAGAAAAGGGGGAAGATGTTGTATAGTAATAGATTGGTGACCGGATTGTGCTGTCTCTGTTTCCCGGAGGTCTACCGGGAAATGATTCTTCGCATAAGGATGGTACGTGGCAGATGGAAGGTTGCCTTCAGGAGGATGCATGTTTCGCTTTGGCATTGAGCATGAAATTGCTTTTCTCAGCCGCGATGGCGAATTTGTTGATTATGAAAACACACCCTTTGAGGTTTTACATACACTGATACGGGAATTGCCGCTCTATGAGCAAGATTATCCACAGCTCAGAATCGGCGAGGCCGGTATCAAGCGGAAACGCTGGTACATTGAGGGATTTGAGCGTTATAACGAGGCCGGTGAGGTGATCGGCTGCCCGCTGAAGGGCATCGAGGTGCGCACCACGCCGCATCATACGATTCAGGATGTGATGCGAGAACTGCGTGAGAGCTGTCTGTTGCTCTCGGCAGTGGCGACTCGCTATGGCCTGGAACCGGTGCTGATTGGCTTTCATCCCTATAAAAAAGAGTTTGTGCCGGACCCGCCGCTGAACGCGTTTGAGCGGCAGTTCCGACAGAGCATACCCGAGAGACGCACGGCTCTGCTCTCGGTGCTGACCTATGGGCCCGATTTTAATATCTCGCTCGCGGGACTCTCGGCGGCAGAATGTGTCGATCTGGGGCAGAAGCTGACCTACTATAGCCCGTTTATTGTGCCGTTGAGCTTCAGTTCTCCTTTCTATGACGGCAAGCTCTGGGGTGGCCTGTCGATTCGGACCTATCAGCGAACGGGGCCACGGCCTGCGGTACTGGTGTATCTGGAAAACCCTGCTGATCTCATAGCGTGTGATCCCTCGCTAACCCGACTCGCCCGCTTGCCTGCGGAGGTTGGACGAATCGAGTTTAAGGCCTGCGATAGCTGTGCTGATCTGCGCCTGTACGCTGGCTTCCTGGCGTTGTTGAAAGGACTGGTGCTGGATACCACTTTGCCCGGACGGGCACTGGTGCCCGATAGGGAGCTGCACCAGCGGGCGGCGCAAAAGGGCTTTGCACTTACCGAGATTGTGGAGGGAACGGAGCTGGTGCTTGGGGCTGCGGAGCGAGCGCTTGCTGCTGATGAGGATCGCATGTGGCTTGAGCCGCTCTGGCAGCTTGTGCGTTCTCGAACGTCGCCCGCTGATCTGCTGATTCGTGCCTATATGGAGACCGGTTCGATCGAGGCCGCGTTACGCGCCTCGTATGCTCAAGCTTCCTGAGGACAATAGATGCCGGAGAAGGAAGCAGATGCTCTTCCGGCACTTTTTATTGACCGGCTGCCCAGAATGTGCTACGATAGGAAGCGAAGCAGACACATTGAGTACCGCCAGAGGAGCACGTATGCCGAAAATTGTCGATGCACAGATACGCGAGGCCACGCGCCAGCGCATTCTACGCGAGGCCGCGCGTGAGTTCGCTCGCCTGGGTTTCGATCAGGCAAATATCAACCTGATCGCCGAGCAGGCAGGCATTGGAAAAGGTACGATCTACCTGTACTTTGAGAACAAGCGAGCGCTGTTTATTGAGATGCTGCGCTCTATCGCTCAATCACAGCTTGCTTCTTTGCGTGCAGCACTTGCGGAAAAAGGCACGCTTCAGCAGCGCCTGGAGCGGCTTGTGCTGGCTTTTGCTCGTATGGCCGAGGAGGACAGCGATAGCTTTCATGTCTACATGAGCTCGCTCTATGGTGTGAATCGTGCGTTTCAGGCTGAAGCGACAAAGCAGTTACACGAGTATCTGGCGGTGATCGCACATATTCTTGAGGAGAGCCAGCAGGCGGGCGAGATCCAGATTGAGGATGTTGAGATGACGGCGTTACGCATCTTTTCGGCAACCGAATCGTTTGTCCTTTCTGCTCGTGTGCTTGGATACACGGAGCAGGAAATTACCCGGCAGGCTTCTGTGATTGCGCATCAGGTGCTGCATGGAATCGGGGTACATGCCGGATAAGCGCATGTATCTCTCTTTTTTTGCCTTTGTTTGGTTGACCACCCACCCAAAAAAGAAGGAGGTATGACACTTATGTTTCGTATGGGGAGGCGCGGGCTTCCGTTTCGGCGCTTCGCTCACCGGTTTCCGGGCCTTGAGAACCCGCGTTCTCTGCTCAAATGGATTATCATCAGTACATTGATCGGCGTGGTGGCGGGAGTGGGGGCAATTCTCTTTTATGCGGCTATTCATCTGGCCTCAACACTTTTTCTTGGCGGCCTTGTTGGCTATCGTCCCCCTGAACCAGCCGGGGAAGGGAGCACAAGTGTGATGTCGTTCTGGCAGGCAGCGCACCCCTGGTTGTTGCCTGTGGTGACAACACTTGGTGGACTGCTGGCGGGCGCTATTGTCTTTACACTGGCTCCTGAGGCGGAGGGACATGGCACTGATGCCGCGATCGCTGCTTTTCATCAGGGCAAGCCGATCCGCGCTCGGATTCCGCTGATCAAGCTGGTTGCCTCGGCGATTACTATCGGCAGTGGAGGATCAGCAGGGCGTGAGGGGCCGGCGGCACAGATTAGCGCGGGGTTTGGCTCGCTTCTGGCGACGCTTTTACGGTTGGATGCTCGCGAGCGTAGAATTGCCCTGGCAACCGGCATGGGCGCGGGTATCGGGGCAATCTTCCGCGCGCCACTGGGGGGTGCGCTCCTTGCGGCAGAAATTCTCTATCTGAAAGACATGGAGACCGAAGCAATCATCCCGGCGCTTATTGCTTCGATTGTGGGCTTCAGTATCTTCGGGAGCTGGTCCGGCTGGAATTCGATCTTCGCGACGCCGGAACACTATGACTTCACGCAGCCTGTTCAGCTTGTGTACTATGTGGTGCTCGGGTTGCTCTGTGGCGGGATCGGGATCCTTTATGCGCGTGGATTCTATGGAATCACCGAGCTGTTTCAGCGTCTCCGTTTGCCTCGCTGGGTCAAGCCGGGTATTGGAGGACTGCTTGTCGGTTTGATCGGTCTGGTGCTTCCACAGGCGATCGGGATGGGCTATGGCTGGGTGCAGTTGAGCATGAGTCAGGCACTGCTGCAATTGCCGCTTTGGGTTGTTGTGCTCCTGCCATTCGTCAAGATTCTGACTACTGGCCTGTCGGTTGGTTCGGGCGGCTCTGGCGGTATTTTTGGGCCCGGGATGGTGATTGGTGGCATGGTCGGCGCGATGCTCTGGCGGCTCGGCTATCATCTGCTTCCTGGTCTGCCTGCCTCGCCCGGACCGTTTGTGATTGTGGGTATGATGGCGATGTTCGGCGGAATCGCGCACGCTCCGCTGGCTGTAATGCTGATGGTGGCCGAAATGACGGGTAATCTTTCGTTGCTGGCTCCTGCCATGATCGCTGTCAGTCTCGCCTACCTGATTGTTGGCGATAACACAATCTATCAGAGCCAGCTTAAGACGCGGATTGATTCCCCTGCCCATCGTTTGCAGTTGACCTATCCGCTGCTCTCGATGCTGACCGTGCAGCAAGCGATGGAGCCGCTTACGCTCACGTTTCAACCCACCCAGACCGTTGCCGAGGCTGAACTGCAGTTGCGCTCGCAGGGACGGCGAGGTGCTCCTGTGCTGAACGAGCATCGTCGTTTGCTTGGTGTTCTGACGCGTCTGGATGTGCTTCGTGTTCCGGTAAGCGAGCGCGAGGAGCGGCGTGTTGCGGAGGCCATGAATAGCAGTGTGTTGACGGTGCGGGAGGACGAGGCGCTTGATGAGGTCTTAACCGAGCTGACGGAGAAAGGGGTGAGTTGGGCCCCGGTCGTTGCTGGTGCATTACCAACCGAGCAGCAAGTGATCGGCGTTCTCTCGGTGGCTCATATCACGCGCCTCTACCGAAAAGTTGCGTCAGAGAACACGCGCTCGCTCAGCCTGTCAAGCACAATGCATACCAGCGAGATATCATAAACGAGAAAAGCGGCATCGTGCAAAAAAAGAGAAAACTGACCGAATATGAAGCTGGAACGTTTTCTCTTCTAGAGACGTGTTCTTTAAGGGGATAATTTGTAAGAGAAGTGACATTCTAGTGATCTCCGGGCTGCTGAAATCAGCATTCAGAAGTAAACGAAGAGGCGTATGCAGGGAGAAGGACTTTCACTTCAAGAAGATGTGTTTTATGTGATGCCAATCGAGCTCTCTGAGGGAGGCGACTCGCGTTATCTCGTCACGATGCCGCCCGGTATTGGTGACACGGTCGCTGTTGGGCTGAGCGCGATTGATCAGATTATCCGAAATGATCGCGATGCAGCGGGCAAAATAGACGTCCTCTGCAACCGGAAGCAGGCTGAAGTATTTGCCTGTGATCCTCGCATTCATCGGCTGATTATCGTCAGGAGCACGCTGTTCCCTTCTGGTGAGGGAACGTTTCTGCGCGGTATTTTCCCCGGTCAGCAGGTACAGCCGCTGGTGCGCTTTTTGCGTTCACAACGTTATGAAGCGGTTGTGCCCGGGATGCCTGCGCCGACGTTCTTTTATCTGCTTGGTTTGCCGGTCATGTTTGCCTCGCTTCCCGATCTGGGAAAGGATATTCTGGCATTGCATGAGGCCCGGGATCGCCATATTAGCTACCTGACACGGAAGGTGGTGAACGCCTTTTTTAAGGATGCACTGCCTCCTCCCGAGCTGGAAGAAGCGATTCCGCTCTATCTGACGGCAAAGCATGTGCGGGCGGCACGTCTATTGATGGATGTCTATCGTGGGAGATCGGATGATCGCGTTCTGCTGGTCGCTCCTGATACATCTTCTATTATCACTCGGCCGCCAACGCCGCTTCTGCTTGCAGGTATCGGGGAGGCGCTGGCACGTGATGAGCGATTACGGGTAGTGATTCTGCCCGCCTACACGCTTCCAGAGGCGGCTGACCAGCTCTATAAGGGGCTCAAGCGTGACGCTGCTGGCCGGGTGTTTCGTATAATGGAGGATCAGCTACCCGACCTGCTGACCACCACAGCACTTATCGATCAGGCGGACCTCTTTCTCTGTGGCGATACGGGGCTGATGCACCTTGCTATTGCGTTGAAGCTGCTTTCAGAGCCCGCCGAGGAGCAGCCGCGGAATCAAACACGCGTCATTGTGCTTTTTGGTGGCACGAACCCCTGCTTTTTTGGCTACAGCACTCGCTCTGTGATTCTTGGACGTAATCGTAAGGAGCAGCGGATGCTGGTTCCGGGTATCGCGAAAGAGCTCTACGACCGGCGTGAGCGAGATTTCTTTGATCATATCGAGCCGGCAGCGATTACAGCAGCGCTTCTTGCGAAGTGATTGCTTCTGCGACCAGTTTGATTGGTTTCGGGTGTTTGCTTATCTGGTTCTGCGACCTGGCCTCTCTGGCTGTCTGTCCTGTATACTTCCTTTCAAAAAGGAGGAAATGAATTGCATAGAAAAAACGGGGTCAGGTTGTTACTCGCGCTCTATCTGCCGCATGTGCTGTTTATCATTGCGTGTATAGCCTTTTTTGTGGTATTCGTGATAAGCATGGCAGTTGTGGTGCATCTGCTTGGGATAAGCGTGCCGTTCAGCCTGGGAGGATGGAGCATCCTGGCAGGAGTCTATTTCCTGGCGGGGCTGCTTTTCTTCAGCTACTACCTGTGCAAGGTGATTCCAGCGCTTTTCCCGGGTGACGCGCCGCGACAGAAACGGATTGCGCTACTTGGTGGGTTGCCGTTTATGGTACCGGCGGCGCTCGGGCTGTTTGCCTGGCTCGACATGTACTCGTTGCCGGATGAGTGTGGGCCGCTAGCCCTGAGCTTTTTCGGGACGGTTGGTTTCTCGCTTGCTTCCCTGCTCTATCTGGGGCTGACCTTCTACTACTTTAGAGGGTGCTCGCTTTTCAGTCGGGCTGTCTGATCGACCTGATACAGGAACTCTTTCTCGCAATCGGAGAAAGAGTTCTTTGCGTTAGACCTGACTTTCAGCCGGATCATAGCACTCGCATGACGGGTGCGGCAGCGGCTTGTAGCGGCGCGGGATGCGGCGTGTTTGCAGGTAGTAGGTCAGGAAGAAGGCGCCGGTTGCCAGCGCACAGATGTAGAAGCTGACGGGCCAATGTCCGACCAGAGCAAGGAGGATGCCACCCCATGTAAAGCCAAGCCCGAGCAGAATTGCAAGGCCAATCGCGGCAAGTGGCCGATGAACCAGATGCTCGGCGCTGGCGGCAGGAACAACCAGCAAGGCAAATGAGAGGAGCACCCCGATAACCTGTACGGCCTCCGCGATGGTGATTGCCAGAAGTACCATAAAGAGTAACGAGAGCAGACGAACAGGCACCCCACGCACGCGTGCAACCTGTGGATCGATCGAGGCAAAGAGCAGCGGACGAAAGATACAGGCCAGAATAACCAGCACGCCAAGTCCGCACAGGAGCATAACCCGCACATCAGCAGCCCGGACCGTCCAAAGCGAGCCGAAGAGCAGATTAACTGTAGAGGTCGCTTGCTGTGTGTAGAGGTTCAGGAAGAGTACCCCCAGGCCAAGCACAAAGGAAAGAAACATGCCAATCTCAATGTCGCGCCCGCGAAGCCGGTTGCCAAGTGCCCCCATACCAAGCGCCGCCAGAATAGTAAAGAGGAACATGCCCGCGAATGAGCTGATCCCGAACAGCGCGGCTCCGGTCGAGCCCGCGAAGCCGATGTGTGACAGCGCGTGAGCCGCAAATGTCTGTGAGCGCAGGACGGCAAAATAGCCGACAATAGCCGAGACAATGGCCACAACGGTTCCTGCGGCAAAAGCCCAGAAGACGAAATCCTGATCTTGATACAGGTGAAACAGTTCAAACATAGTATATCCCTACCGTGATGATCGCAAAACCTCAGGCTCCATTTTTGCCTGCTCAGGTTGCATGGCGAGCGGTTGTGGCTGTGCTGTAAGCTCTCGACGACGGCGGTTCAACCAGAGCGGCGAAAGCAGGCGCACGGGCAGATAGACGCCAAATGAAATGGTGGCGACACAAAAACTGATCGGCAATGAGACCGTGTTCAGCGGGTAGAAGTTCAGCGGTGTGATCGCTGCCAGATAGATGCCAACCCAGATGTAGATGATACCTAGCACAATCGAAAGGGCAATTGCGCCCAGCGGAGTACGTGCGATCCGAATGGCGGTCGCTGCCGGGCCAACCAGCAAGGTGAAGATCAGCAACACGCCCACAATCTGGACCGAGATAGAAATGGTAATTGCGACGATCACCAGAAACAGAACGCTTAACAGGCGCACTGGCATTCCTCGTGCCTGCGCTACTTCGGGATCAACTGAGCTGAAGAGCAACGGGCGAAAAAGGAAACAAAGGACTGCAAGCGCGAGAATGCTAAAGATCAATGTGACTGTGCTATCAAGGCTGCTGATGCCGACAATGGTGCCAAAAAGGATGCTGTACGCCTTTTCGGCGTAGCCACGATAGAGCGAGAGGAAAAGGAAGCCCAGAGCCAGAGTGAAGGTAGTAACCACCCCTATGGCGATATCCCGTTCACGTAGCGTTCTGGCAAGAAAGCCGATGCCAACGCCGGACCCGATCGTAAAGATCAGCAGCCCGATGACCGGATGTATTCCCAGAAAGACGGCTCCCGCGGCCCCCGCAAAGCCAATGTGTGCCAGCGAGTGCCCGGCAAAGGTCAGGCCGCGTACAATAAGAAAGTAGCCAACAACAGCGGCCACAATCGCGACACAGGTGCCAGCGATGAACGCGTTTCGGATAAAAGAATAGGCGAATATGTCAAACATGCTCGTTTTGTTCCTGTTTATCTCTGTCCCTACCACAACAGCCGGAAGGAATATGTAGCACAGGAGAGATGATGAACGCTCACTGTCTATAAAATGATACGAAGTCTCGTTAGATAGAATAGCATACGGTATAAAGAAATGTCAATCTGATGAGGGAGGCTGCTCATATATGAGCACAAAAGAAGAGAGCGTAAGCGGTAAAGAAGGCTCACGCTCTCCTCTCTCATGTCGCGATTGGGCTTAGTTGCCATAGGTGATGACTAATGGTGCGGGATCGAGTTTCATTACCTCGTCGGGCGTCATAATGCCGGTTTTCGACTCGATCTTATAGAATATCTTGAAGCCGCCATACTTGAAATTATTGTATTTCTGCATGTCTCCTTGCACCCACTGTGTGTATTGCTCCACTTTATCCTCATGGTCTCCGGGGTAGCCCCCGACGCTATCGACATGCAGCACAACGTCTACTCGGGGATCGAAACGCAGGTTGCGCTTATCGGCTATCTCCGCCTTTGAGGCATCGTAGGGATTCTTCAGATCGTCGCCGCTCGGTCGATACTGGTGAATAATCAGCATCTTGCGCGGCACATGGTATTTCATCGGGATCTCTGCCACTGCCTCAATGATGGGGTTCAGATCCGAAGCGCGAACGTTGCTCAGGTTGGTGCCTGGAACGCCATCATGACGCGGGAACATCCATTCTGGATCAACGGCCATATGCACAAACGAGTATTTCTGCAAATAGGGCAGGAAGAAATTAACTTCTGGCATAATCGCTGACTGACCGAAATTCAGATCCAGGAACAGCAAAAGGTCATGCTCCTGACAGAAATCAATATATTGTTGAATGGTCGCTTCATCGACATGGTGGCTGTATGTATGTTGTGGCCCGGGAGAGCCGTCAGGAACGCTAACAACAAGGTCAATGCCGAGCTTGACCGGATGCTCCGGGTCGATCTGCTCATAGGCTGCTCCCTGCTGTTTCAGTTGCTCAAGCATGGTATCAGTGAGCTGGTAGGCAGGCCCGGTTGCCGGTGCCCCGGGAATGGCGTAGAAGGCCACGACGCGATTTTTGGGTAGAATGGCTCCTACATCTGGATTAAAGGCGGGGGTTGGCGATGGCGTCGGCGTTGGCGGCTTGGTTGGTGATGGTGTCGGTGTTGGTGCCAGCGACAGCGCGTCGGCCATAAATGTTGGAACGACCACAGAGATACCGACCAGAACCAGCACGCACACGACGAGAAGTAGAATTAGTGCGATAAGACCGGCCTTCTTGCGCGGCTTTTTAGGCGGCTGCTGTGGATACTGTGGCATCTGCGGTGGGTTGGGTTGATACACTCACAAACTCCTTCTAAAACCGAATGCAACAAATTATGATACTGCTTTTCTCTATAATGGGAAGGCGCTCTATGTAGAGAGTCACAGGAGAGATATACGTGCTTGTAGCCCTGCTTCAGGCTGCATACAGCATCTATACTGCCTCTTCATTATATACTATATAAAACCCTCATAGAGACGCCGTATCCATACATGTGAGAGTACGTATGCATCTATATGATCGGAAAGGCTCCCTCTCACCCTCCTCTCTTCAGAATAATGCGAATGGACGGCTTTTTGTTGCGCATTGGTACTTTAGTCACATGGAATAGCGCGGATCTTGCGCTTGAAGCGCGGTTACAGCAAACACCTGAGAGACGCTATTCATCTTCTCTCATATCACTATACCAGAGGGACAAGCAATGAGACCTCCACTGAAGGGGATCGCACGCCTATGGGAGAGGGCGAACTTGTTCCTTTTGTCTGTGGAAAGGGTGCGCTTTCAGCGGTTGAGTCGGAAGGCAGGCACAAAGCGAGCGAGGAGAAACAGGCCCAGGAGCGTCACCCAGAGACTCCACGGTGTGGCGAAGGGTGTGCCCAGCAGCCAGACGCCGAGCCAGCCCGCTGACAGCGCAAGACCACTTCCAGCCAGTAATAACCGCGCAGACTTGCGTCCAGTTGCGGCGGCTATCAGCAGTCCGAGCACTGCGCCCATCGCAACCCAGAGACCGGAAAGAACGAGGAAGTGTGATAGCATGCTAGAGTCCTCCTGAATGCAGTATTTTTGTGAGCAGAAAAGCAAGCGTACTGCCATCTGAAAGCAGTTGCAATGTGCTGAAGTCCGGGCGCACTTCGACATGATTGAAGATCTGTACTTCCAGGTAATCATAGGGATGATGCAGCTTGTCAAGCGCCTTTGCAAAGTCGCGCGACTCAGTAAAGGGCAGGGCGGTATCATGGCGATCGTGTACCAGATAGACGGGCGCCTTGAGCTCCGGTAGCACCCGTTGAGGCGAGAGGGCATCTATCTGCTGGCGCGTCTCGGGTGGCAGGATTGCAATATCGGCTTCCACCGTGTGCGGGGAACGGCCTGTCAGCAGCCTGTAGATCGCGCGGGCCTCAGGAGAGAGTCGCTGTAGCTCTTGCTCGCTGAGCGGTGTGGCACCGTCTAGCAGAGCCTCGCGAAGCGTCTCACGCTCCTCGAAAGAAGCGAGGGTGGGGATCAGCATATTGCCAAGCACCTGAACCGCGAACGGTATCGGCTCCCAGGGCTCCTTGAGGCCATCAAAGGCAAGCGAGCGATAACCAAAAGCCCGCAGGGTGGTCCAGGTGTTGAAGTAGCCACCAAAGTTGACCACAAAGGCCACCTGATCCCGGATACGCGCGTCTGCCGCGCCAAAGCAGGCAAGCGGAACGCCCGCACTAAAGGCGATAATACCGCTTCTCTGGCCGCGCAGTTCGGGTCGGCGAGAGAGCGTCTGAAATGCCTGCACCACAGCGTCGGTATCATCGACAGAGATCGAGGACTGAATGAGTGTCGGTGTGGTCATCGCCATTACCACGACGCCCGTTCTGGCGATCGCTTCCGCGAAATTGAGCAGCTCGGGTAGCTTGCGATGATCGCCCGCGCCGGGAATCAGCAGCACGCCCTGCCGTGTGCCAGCGTCAAGCGGTTGAGTGGTTGGCACAAAGAGATCCAGATAGGCCGGACCGCTTCGGGAATTGATTGTTTGTGTAATATGGGTGATCGGTTCACCTGCTATTTGTAATGGGGCAGGTTGGGATGACATAATAAATGCTGGAATGAGAAAGGTGGTGCGGAGTGCAGCCCGCCCCCAGGGGATGAGGGAGCAACTCAAACCGAGGAGGAAAAGCGCGAGAGCAAGCGTCCGAGCCAGAATGCGACGCCGCATGTAGCGCGCCTTTGTGCCCGTTCCTGTATCCCTGTTTTTTGTGTCCATTATACAATACTTCCAATACTTCCAATACTTCCAATATTTCTCTGGTGTCTCATTCGATTTCTTCTTGCACTGAATAGAAAAAAGTATATCAGGAAAGCCCTATCCGAGGTCTGGGTCATTTGCCCTATCTCTTCTTTCTTTTTGTCCCCTTTCCCGGAATCGTTCGTATATGTGTAGTGACAAGCGTAGTGGGATGTGTTGAGTGGCAAAAGGGATTGATGACAAATGGTCAAATTGTCATGAAAAGCCGGGTAGATTGTCAAAAATTTGTCGCAAGTTTGTCTCAACGTGTACATTCGAGGTATAGGCGGTTCCTTAAAGCTCTATTTTGCGATACTATTGAGAGGTGGAGAGTAACATATGTCGAATGCAGTGGAAGATATAGAAACTGTACTTCTTGTTGAAGATGAAGCGGATCTGGCGCAAGTCGTCTTGCGGGAACTGGCGGCAGCAGGCTATCGGACCTATCATGCAATAGATGGAATAAAAGCATTGGAGATGCATGAGCGCTATCAACCCGATGTGGTGGTGCTGGATTGGATGTTGCCGCGCCTGAACGGACTTGAGGTGCTGCGCCGTTTGCGCCAGAAATCCGCGACCCCTGTTTTGATGTTGACGGCGCGAGGGGAGGAGACTGATCGCGTGCTCGGGCTTGAACTGGGCGCTGACGACTATTTGACCAAGCCGTTTAGCTTGCGTGAACTGGTCGCTCGTGTCAGGGCGCTTCTTCGCCGTTCCGAGTTGATTCGGAAAACGTTGAAGGCCGACCGGCAGCAGGTCAGCGAGAAGCTGCGTATCAAGACGCTTGAACTTGATCCACAAACGCATCAGGTCACGCTGGATGGGGTGTTGCTCGATTTGAGCCCGACTGAATTTGAATTATTGCAACTATTAATGCGCAGTCCGGGCCGGGCATTCAGCCGCTCATACCTGATAGAGACGCTCTGGAGCGGGACATACGTCGGCGGCGATCGCTCGGTTGATAACGTCGTGTTGCGCCTGCGGAAAAAGCTTGGCGCTGTAGGCAGCGTTATCGAAACGGTCTGGGGCATTGGCTATCGATTACGTAGCGAATAAGAAGGGTACTGAAAACGCATGAGGGCACAGAACGTGAGGAAAAAGATAGCAGGCCAGCTCTTTCATGTGGGGCTGCTGCGTGCAGCGCTGGAAATGATCATTTTTCAGGTGTTGTTTGTTGTATGTTGGACGTTCCTTTTCCATGATAGTAGTAAGGTAAACATGGATGAGGCCTCTATCTCATTTTTCATCTTCTTTAGCCCGAGCAGTATACTGGTTTTTTCGCTTCGCTGGAGGCTTCAATACGGGAACATGAGGCTTTTGAAGCGCCTGCTCTATGAATGTGGAATCGCATGCCTGTTATTCTTTTTCTTCTGTGGGGTAGTTGCTTTGCTCTTTTACGTGCCAATTGTCGAACAGACCCTGTTGCCGCTTTCCCAATCGGCGGAGAGCTATCAAAGCGAAGCACGCAGCGTCATGCTCTTTCTGGGTATTGCCAATGCCATCTGTTGCGCAGCCTTCTTCCTGTTTCTGCGTGTGGCCTCGCGGGCGCTGATCTACTGGAACCGTTTGCGCCGTCAGCATTTGAGCTGGTCGTTGACCCATGCCATTTTGATGGTGCCGTTGTCCTGCCTCTTCTTTGTCTTTCTGCTCGTTGGCTTCGTATCCATCTGGTCAAGCGCGGAGACGCAGCTACCATCAGCACAGGCTCCACTTGCCATTGTGCTGATACTGCTTATGTTCTTCTTTCTCTCGATGATGGTGATCGTGTTCCTGTTGCCGGTGGCGGCGATCTTTTCGCACTTCTTTGTCTCGAAGACGACGGAGCGCCTTGAGCTGCTGGTTGCGGCGGCTGGCATTCTCCGTTCTGGCGATTATCGCATCCGGGTGCCTGTGCAGGGTGAAGATGAGGTGGCGCGTTTGCAAGCTGACTTTAACGCGATGGCTGCCGCGCTCGATCAGACCATGCATGAGCTTCAGAACGAGCGCGATAATGTGGCCCGTTTGCTTAACGAGCGCCGCGAGCTGATTGCCAATGTATCGCATGAGCTTCGTACGCCTGTTGCGACGATTCGTGGCTATCTGGAATCGTCGCTGAATGCGTGGCAACAGGAGCCGCCTGCAACGCTCAAGCAGGATCTCGAAACGATTGAGATGCAGACTATTCGTCTGCAAACGCTGATCGATGATCTCTTCACCCTCTCACGTATGGAGGTTGGCAAGCTGGCGCTGCGCTGTGAGCCAATCAATATTGAACTGTTGGTGCAGCGTGTGGTGGATACAGTCAAACCGATTGCGTGGCGGGGACGGCGTATTGAGCTGATTGGCGAGGTCAGGCCGCATCTTCCCTATGCGCTGGTCGATGAGAGCCGGGTTGAGCAGATTATCCAGAACTTGCTTAATAATGCCATGCGCCATACCTCTCCGGGTGGTATTATTGCGGTGACCGCCGAGCCGCATCGTGATCAGATCATGATTCAGGTGAAGGATACGGGCGAGGGGATCGATCCTCGTGAACTGAAGCACATCTGGGATCGCTTCTATCGTACGGAGAAATCGCGTCAGAAGCCCGCTTCTGGTACTGGTCTCGGGCTGGCTATTGTGAAGGATTTGACTGAGGCAATGGGCGGCACGGTATCAGTTGAAAGCAGGCTGGGCGAAGGAACCTGTTTCACGATCCTGTTGCCGAAGGCAGGCAGAAATACCAGCATTCTGGATACCGCGCCTCTCATATCGATTCCTACGTCCTCACGCGGCCAATAAGGGGCGTAGGGACTACAGCAAGGGGTACCAGGCCTTCTATGCGCCATTTTGAGGCTCAAACATGTCTCTTGCTGGTTCACACCTACCTGGCTCCTTCCAGCAACCATTCATCCAGAGGGTTCCTGTATCGTTGGAGCGTTTGCTCTGTGTGCCTCTGAACGAGTGATGGCTGCATCTGTTCCAGCGTTTTTCCCGCAATACAGGAAAAACTCCCTTGCATAGAAAATTGCTAGTAGAAGCAGGACGTTCTCAGTGCGAGAAGAAGGAGCTTTGACGTAGCTGCCATTGCCTCGCTGTTTCTACAGTATGCCACTATACGGGCGTGACGAGCTAACGGCAGAGATTGCCTGCTCGCCTCGCTTTACAGGCTGAGCAGGCCAGTTTGTCGCGCTACCTCAATAGCCTCCTTCCGACTATTAACGTTGAGCTTGCGGAAGATACTTTTCACCTGGGTCTTGATGGTATTGATAGAAACGACCAGTTCTCGGGCGATCTCGGGATTCGAGAGATTTGCGGCAAGAAGGTGAAGCACACGCTTTTCCTGTGCACTCAGCGGCTCTATCAGCACAAACCGATTGGTGCGGTGGCGCTGCTCTGTGGGCTGGAGCCTGGTAAAGCCTTGCTGAAGTGTGCGCACATAGGTTGCAAGCGGTTTGTCGCGAAGCTCTGCACTGAGGGCCGAGAGCAGCAGTTTGAGTGCCTCGCCTTCATTCAAAAAGATGCGCTGGAAACCCTCTTCCCGGGCCAGTTCAAGCGCATGCAGAAGCGTTTGTCTGGCCTGTGTCTGCTCTCGCATCTGAACATATGCCAGCGTCTTGAGCAGCAGCAGTCGGAGCTGGCTCTCAAGCGCTTGTGCCTGTGGGCGAGCCTCGATCAGGGCGAGGACTTCCTGAGCTCGTTGCTGCATAAGAAGCAGGCGTGCCATGATGAGAAAGTCGATCTCTTCCTGTTGCAGGAACGGTCTTCGTTCGTTGAAGAGCTTGCGTGTTGCGCTGATCCGCCTGATAGCTTCAGTGTCACCCTGAACAAAGGCGATCTGCGCGTGAATGGCGTCGATATTCGTGAGAAGCAAGTGCGGCTTCATATGTACTGAATGGGGATGAAGCGCCGTCAGGAGTTCACGGGCGGCCTCGTGCTCTCCCCGAGCATAGAGAATTTGTGCCTGGAGCAGCGTGGCAGGCTGAATGATATACTCCTCAACCATACGCTCTCCAAGCATCGGGCCGTACTCTCTACCGAGATCAAGAGCCTGAGAGATATACTGTTCTGCTGCTTCCAGCTCGTTCCACTCATAGAAGATGCTTGCGAGCCCGATGAAAGCCTGCGCCTGGTCGCTGACGTCGTCCTGTGCGGCCTCTATTACCTGGTGGTACAACTGGTCCGCTGTATGTAATTTTCCCTCTTGCTGGTAGGAACTGGCAAGCAGCGAAATGGTCGCGCGCTCGCTATAGGGGTTGTTTGCCCGAATACTGGCCTCACGCGCCTGGAGAAAGTATGCTCTGGCCTCTTCATAGCGATTTTGAAGCTGCTGCTCGGTGCCGATAATAATCAGGCAAGCGCAGCGGAACTCATGGGCATCTTCAGGCAGGTGAGCAAGCGCACGATGGGCATAAGCGATCGCCTGACCTTCGTTGCCCTGCCAGAGGGCGATCTGTGCCCGTACCGACTCAATTGCTCCTGTAAACTCATTTGGTTCGCCGGGGGGTTCGGCCAGTGACAGCACCTGCTCCACAGGCTCAAGGATGGCTGGTGAGCTACGATCGAGTGTGTAGAGCATGGCGAGGGCGAAGAGCAGGCAGAGGTTCGGATGCTCCTGTAGCGTTTCAGCGGGTATCTGGCGTAGCCAGCGGTAGCGCGTATGGAGCTCGATCATATTCTGTTGCAGCGAGAAATGCCGCTCGATCATGACGGCGGCGTGCTTGACATTGCCCGCGGCCAGCGCTGCTTCAATAGCCTCTGGATACAGTTTCTGCTCCTCATACCAGTGACTTGCACGCGTATAGAGCTTACAGAGTTCAGCCGTGCCGAGGCGGCGCTGTGCAATATGCTGCATTGCTTCGGCAAAGAGGGCATAATAACGATACCACTGGCGTTTGTCATCAAGCGGCAAAAGGAATAGATTACTCTGTTCGAGTTTTTCAAGCAACTGCGCACTGTCGGCTCTGTCCGTGACGGCATCACAGAGCGAAGCATGCAGACGAGTCAGGATGCTGGTCTGAAGAAAGAAGGTCTGAAGCGCTTCGGGCTGGGTTGCCAGTACATCTTCTTCAAAGTAATCAAAGATGTGCCGATGGGTCCCGGAGAACGTCGTGTAGATGCGCTCGATTTCCCGCTGCTCGGTGTGGCCTTGTAGCGCCAGTGCGAGCAGGCGGAGCCCGGTTGGCCAGCCCTCAATACGAGCGTGAATGCGTGCCAGCGTTTCGGGTGTGAGCGGAGAAGCCAGCGTTTTCTGTAGAAATGTCTCTGTCTCTTCCAGAGTGAAATAGAGTTGTTCTGCATGGATTTCGTGCATCTCGCCGTGGGCTCGAAGGCGTGCCAGCGGTAAAGGTGGCTCCGCGCGCGTAATCAGCACAAGGTGGAGAGAAGGCGGAAGGTGCTCCAACAGAAACGTCATGGCCTCATGGATAACGGGCAGGTGGATCACATGGTAGTCCTCAAGGATCATGATACCACGCTCGGGGAGCCGCGCCAGCTCATTGATAAACGTCGTCAGCATGCTTTCAAATGAGGGAGGTCGCGCTGCATTGAGAAGATCCAATGCTGCTGTGTCCATCGGATACAGCATCTGGCAGGCTGCCAGCACATAGCGCCAGAAGCGATACGGGTCGTTATCGCCGCTATCGAGTGAGACCCAGGCCACAGGCAGCGGTGCGTGTTGTGCTGCCCACTCTCCAACCAGCGTAGTCTTGCCGAAGCCCGCCGGAGCCGAAACCAGCGTTAACTTGCCCTCAAGCCCGGCATTCAGCAGCTTAAAGAGACGTGGACGCTGAATATGAGCGGCCCGGGCATAGGGAGCGGTCAGCTTGGTGCTCAATAGATCGCTTGATGTGCTTGTATTCATATGCCCCTATCTTAGTTCAACAGCATGCGCATAAAATTTTTCAGAAAAATGGTAAATTTTTTCTCTGTTTTGTAGAAAGTATACCTGTATTGCAGAAGAATGTCAACAAGATGCAGGAAATTGCCACTGTATAACTATTTCTTTTTCATCGGTTATGACCGCTTGCTCAGAAGGTTGTGAATAATGGAGATATTATCAATAATATGCTTGATCTCGGTTACCAGCAGGTATCTGGCTGCTCGTTCTTCTTCGGTGAGATGCCTGACTTTGCGCCATCGTTCCAGGGTGTCAAGCTCCTCCTTGAAGGAAGGAAGCGGCGCAGGAGAACGCTGCTCCTTGATCGCGTGCACAAACTCCTGTAGCGCCGTATCGACGCGCTGTCTGAAGGGCTCAAGCTCCTCACAGACCTGCACAAAACGCTTGTTTAAGAGCGCACCTTCGAGAATAAGGGCGCTCCCGGCGATATTGTCAGCGGCCTGTAATGTGCCATCGATTGCGGCTGAATTCAGTGTATGAGGGAATGGTTCATTCCTGGCCCGCTGAACCGATGTTTCCGCATTGGAACGAGAGAGCCGTGTTTCTGTTTGCGCCTTTTGCAGATTCACTTCATTATAGGCATCTGGATTCTCAATCGCTTTTAATACCGCTATTAGATAGGCATTCAGGCAGCTCAGGCGATCGGCTATGTTGTCTGGAATCTGCCGATATTCCCAGGTCGGCCAGATGAAATAGGCCAGCATGGCAAGTGTGCCGCCAATTGCTGTATCAAGCGCCCGGAAAAGAGCCAGATCGAGCGGTTGGGGCGTGACAAAGGCCAGCATGAGCACAGTCATGACAGTTACCATCAAAGAAAAGCTGCTATAGTTGGCATAAAGGAGTGCATAGGCAACATATGCGAAGAGAATAAGAAAAATCACGTGGAGAATCGGGTGTGGATCGGTTACCGCGATCACGAATGTGGTGATGACCGCGCCAAGTATGGTCCCGAGGGCTCGTGCAAAGCCGCGTGAGAGGGTTGTGCTCCAATCCGGTTTCAGTACAAGAAGCGTGGTCAGCGGGATCCAGTAACCGCGCTGCAAAGGCAGGGGGATCAGCCGATACAGGGCGGTGGCAAGCGCCAGAGTGACCCCGAGCCGGATTGCGTGACGGAACGCCGTTGAGCGAAAGGATAGGTTGGCTTTTAATGTACTGAGCGGGTCGCGCAGACGCAGGTAAGGCTGTTCTGGCGTTATCAGTTTGATCGATGCCGTTTGCCCGGAGCGCCATGCCCGAGCGAGCTTCCGAGCGTAGTGAAGCTGATCCCGAATGCTCTCTGCCAGGTTCAGGGGTTGCTGAACATCAACCACTGTCTCTATCTGGGAGGGTTGCTTGCGGAGCCTTGTCAGCGCTTGCTTGATAATGTAATGTTGCGGGACCAGACGCAACCAGGGAGATTGTGGTTCCAGAATATGGGCAATCTGACCGAGCATGATTGAGCTTGCCTGAAATACCTGCTTGATTGCGTCGGCCTGTTTGCGGGTCTCGTTTCGTTCGCGGTACAACTGTTGAATCTGGTCAAGCTGGAGCAGACAAAGCCGGATTCTCTCGCCCGCTTCCAGCAAGGCCGCGCTCAGCTTTTCTTTGCGGCTCTTGAGCTTGCTTTCTGCCAGAACATTCTGAACTTTCAGCAGGCTTTCGCGCACGTTGCGCCCGAGCACCTCGTCAGCGGGTTTGGCGGCGTAATCAGCCAGATCGCGATAGAGTGCCGCCATACTTGAGCGCTCGGTTTGTGTACCCGGTAGCGGCAGCGGAATGAGCGCAAGCAAGGTTTGCCAGAACGCGCCGATCAGCGTCAGGAGCGCTTGCAGAAAGGCGTGAAGCGGGTCGGTGGCGAAGCGTGTGAAGAGCAACATCGAGAGTGTGCATTCAAGACCGACGAGTTGCGCTACCTGTCCGAGCGCAACCATCAAGCCGCCGCCTATGCCCCAGATGCCAGCGGCAAGAACGCAGAGAATGGGAGAATTGCCGATAAAGCTTCCAACAAAAGCGGAAAAGGAAAATCCGATACAGGCATAGATCAGAATGCGCTTTCGCACTCGTGAGGCGGAGGTCATGCCAATTGTACCAAGCAGTGAGGCGCCGGCAGCGATCGCCACACCTATCGGAATTTGATGGGTTACGAACCCGAGCACCAGAGGGACCGCGAAGCCAAAGACGCTGCGTATGGCCGGAAGCGCCATGATCTGCGAACGGTTAAACGACAGTATCCGCTTTCCAGCCTCTTTCATCGCAGGGGCCCAGGCGCTTTGACCGGTTCGAGTCTGATAAATAAATGGCTTATACTCGTTTTTGTCCCGTTTTGTTATCCGTTGCATTTTCCCCTCTATTGCCCTCAGTTAGAACTGCTTGCGGCCTCTCTTCTTAGCATACGATGCAGCCCTATTCATCGGTGACAGCTTGCTTCGATTTTTTGTGCAATCCCTGTGGAGGGCATGAGGGGAAAATGAGCACAGCGAGAAGCTGCTACGGCTCAACGGTGACGCCATGCCAGAATGCGATATAGCCCGCGATCTGGCTTGCAGCGGGTTTCGGGGAAGGGTAATACCACGCGGCATCGGGGTTCTGTTTCCCGGCTACCTCGACGGTGTAATAGCTGGCCTCCCCTTTCCAGGGACAATGTGTATGTGTATCGCTTGGTTTGAGATAGGCAAAATTGACGGTATCTGGCGGAAAGTAGTAATTTCCTTCTACCACTTCGCACTGATCGCTTTCTGCCAGCAAGGCGCCATTCCAGTATGCTTTCATCTGTTTCTCCTTTCGTTTCCTGCCTTCAGTATATCATTTTTGCGTATGGCTCATGGGCCAAAATGGGAAGAAGAAAGGGCCGCGAAAATACAGACTGATCCTGATAGCGTTCTGTTTGCGGCTGCTCTATACTGAGAGAAAAGCGGTAATGGAGGATTTCAAGAAATGATGCAGACAAAAGTATTGACGCTGCCGAAGATCGGGTGTCAGGGGTGCATGAAGAAGGTAGTTCGTGCGCTAGAAACGTTACCCGGTCTCGCGGTCGTACAGACGGATGTCTCAAATAAAGCCGTCACGATTCAATTTGACGAGCAAGAAATAACTCTGCCGAAGATTGCCGATGTACTCGGGCAGATAGGTCATACTATCGCCGGGGAGGCGGCAGGTATCCAGTAAAGAACGATGCCGCCTCACAAGCGGCACCGCTCTTTTTCTCTATTGTTGCTTGTCGAGCCTGGAGCGTAGCGCCATCGGGCCGCTGTACATCCACTCGGGGACGTAGTGGTTGAGCCCCTGGCGAAGCAGCCGCACCTGAGCAGGCGAGCAGGTGACACAGAGCATCGGGCCATTGTCTCCCCGTACATATTCCATTGGGACCGCGTACACTTCGCGTTGCCAGGTAATCGGTTTCTTGATCTCGGCGGGCATGCTATGCAGGTCGGCCTCAAGCGCCTCTAACAGCAGAAGCACCTGCTTTGTGGAAAGTGTGTTATCAACGAGAAGGACTTCCTGCCACTCTTTGTTTTCGTCTGGAATCGCCAGGCAGAGTATGATTTTGTTTGTCATGGTCTCTGTATCGATGGTGCCATTTTCGATATAGTACCCGCTGATACGCCATGCTGGCATATGCACTTCATCTCCGCAGGTGCACGGATCACAGTCGCAGGGATTGCAGGGGCAAGCACAGCGGCGCGCTCCGAATATATCACCCTTCAGCCGATAGTGGATGCTGACGCCTGACTTCATGCAGTCGTTTCTCCTTTCCTGAGAGCGGATAACCGGTACATGGTGGAAATACAAACAGTATTCCACGGAAAAGGTAAAAGCGCCTTTCTTCCCGGAATGGCAACAGAATACGTGGGACTGGGAGCTACACAGATCAATATTCAGGTTTCTATGAACATGGTAACATAAATAGATACAATATGAAAGGGATAAAAAAGCGGTCGGCGCTCATTACGAGTACCGACCCTGTGAAAAAAGCAGCTAATGTTTTTTCGTTTTTTCCTCGATCCTTTTGGCATATCCCGGGTCCTTCATGGTCTCAGGATCGGTTGCCATACCAGCATGGGGCTGCTTGACCTGCTTCTTGACATCTTCCTGCGGATGGGCACGCCGCTCCTTTTCATTGGCGTGTTTTTTCTCCTGGTCGATTTTCTGTTTCTCTCTTTCTTGCATTGTAGAACTCCTTTCGCGCCAGAAATGTCGTCTTTTTGCGCATTCCTCTGTAGCTGTCACGAAGCAGCTAGCAAGAGGCGTTTCAATATCCCGGTGCCTGAGACGACAGGGAGTTCTGTGACAATGTATCTGAGTATGTCGATGTTATTTCAGCTACATGCACATGCCAGCCTGTATGCTTTTCCAGCTCCGCAAGCAGAGCCGCATCGAGCAGCTTGCGGGCGTGCCGGAGGTGAATACGAAGCGAACGTTGTGTGGCATCTATGCTGATCTGCTGAACAGGAATACCCCGCTTCCCGAGCTCGTCGAGCAGGAAGCCCTGCGCTTCCACCTCGCTCATCTGGCCCTGAGCCGTAATATGCAGGGCGGGCTTGCCGGTACAGGTGATATGCAGCTCCCATCCGGTCTGGGCCAGAAATTCCTTCTGAATCTTCTGGAGCTCTTCATGCTTCATCGTCCCGGTGCAACTGACGCGCAACAGTTGTTGATCGCGTTGAATCGCCTTGCTAACAATGAAGATGCCATCAGGAAGCAGGCGCTGCGCCGTCTCTAGAAGCGCTCTTGGCTGTACGTCCTCGTCTATCTTCACCTGCCAGCCTGTTTCCCGGGCGAGTTGCTGGAGCTGGGCCTTATAGCGCTCTCGGGCGCGTTCCGGAAAGTAGAAAGCCAGCCAGATGGTGTGTGAGCGCTCGTCCGCACTGATCTGATAGAGGTCGGGAGCATCGGTAAGGACGGTGAAGACGTGCCCCATCGCCTGAATGCGTGAGGTGTGAGGCGTGTCCTCGTGCTCATTCTCGGCCAGCAATGAAGGCTGCAAGACAAGCGTCCAGCCCGTGGCTTCCTGGAATTGCTGTTGTACCTGCTCGATCTCTTCCCGTGCTGCCTCTCCCGCGCATACAACCCGTACTTCCTGCTTGTCCTGAAGAATCGAGAGGAGCGAGGTGCAGATCAACCCGCGAGGCAGCAGCCGTCCGACCAGATCTTTGATTGCGGGAACATGCGGGAACGGATGCAGACGCACATGCCAGCCGGTCGCAGCCGCCACAGAAGCGAACTCAGCGCTATATCGTTGCTCGGCAGTATCCGGGAAGCAGAAACGTGGAACAAGCGTACAGGTCTCGTTTTCGACGCCTACGCGCACATAGCCCTGAAGGTCGCCAAGCTTCTGCTGTGCGTATTGCAGGGCTGCCGTCATTTCCATAATCCCCGGCTCTACCGGCATGGGGGGTGCTGCTTTCTCTTTCGGGCGTGTCGAGTCGGGAATGTGGATCAGGGAGAGGCTCCATCCCGTTTGTGCTCGAAATGCATGCATCGTTTCGCGTAACCGCTGATGGGTGCTCTGGCCGCGATAGAAGAGCCGAACGAGCTTCCGCGGGGCGATGATTTCGAGCGAGCCGGAGATTTGCAGCTCTTCGGGCAACAGGTCCCGTGCCTGCTCAAGGAGATCCTCGTTGAGTGTCTCGGGACTGATCGCAACGTACCAGCCTGTTTGCTCGGTGAGGGCCTGAAGGCGATGTTTTTGCTGTGCCCCGGCGATATCGGGGAACTGGAAATGCAGGGTCAGGGTGCGAGTTGTCTTGTCCACCACCACTTTCTTGAAGTCGGGGAGTTGCATAAAAGTCTGTTCTGCACAGTAGCGGGCCTCTTCTGGTGGCAGCACTTTACAGTCAGGAGGCGGTGCAATGGCTCCAGGGGCCGACGTACGGTCAGAGGTAAGCGAGGCGCCGGCAATGCTCAGTTTCCAGCCGGTCATTTCCTGGAAGCGAGCGCAGGCCTCAGCCAGCGCGATTCTGGTCGTCTGCCCGCTTGTATTGAGGTGGACTCGCTGCTGATTGTAGTAAATGGACGGGTTGCCAATCAGCGTCAGCCCGGCGGGAAGCACCTGTTGTGCCGCCTGCTCCATTGCCTGCTGATGCGGCTGTGGCGAGATCGCGATAGGCACGCCTGCTTCTTGTTGCGCGATTTGCAGGACTTGCTGATACTGCTTCCGTGCGATTTCAGGGAAGTGGAAGCTCAGCGTTACCTTGCCGGTTGTCGGGTTAAAGCTCTTGCGGTAAAGGTCGCTTGGATGCCCGATATGACTTTCGATAATCTGAAAGACAATATCGCGTGTCGGGATCTCACGCCGTTCGGTGGCCTGTCGCCAGTTGGGCGCGATGGTGTAGTGTGTTGGTCCCTCTCCCTTCAGAAACGATTGATGGGCATAGAAGATGTGCGGATTCTGGCGTACAAGCCCTGCCACGGCCAGACGGGCGGCGGGATCGGTGGGTGAGAGTCCCACGAGCTCACACAGCTTGCCCAGATGATAGGTGCGACTGTCCTGACATTGGAAGGCGAGCTCTTTGGCCGAAAGTCCCTGGCGAATGGCGCGTGCCTGATGGGAGAGATGGGCCAGATATGAGGGCACCTGATCCCCCTGGATATGCTCAGGAAGCGGTCCGAGCACATCGAGAATAGCGGAATAGGCGTAGCGTCGGCGGCGCGAGATTCCGGGCGCGAACTCGACGCGGACCGAGGCGCTCGGTACCAGGCCATGACAGAGCCCGGGCTGCGCCTGCCCTGGCGCGACCTGAATCAGCAAGATCTGCCCGATGACCTGTTCGCGTATTGATTCCGAGAAGGGATCGTTGCCGGTCCCACGGACCCAGAACGCTTCTTCCAGGATGTAGAGCGGCGCGAAGTAGCGGTGATGGCTATCCTGAGAGAGCACGTGGAGGATACGGCTTGTTGTCTCCTCGGTTGCTTCACCGTCCCAGATGCGGGCAAGCTCGCGCACGGTGACGATGCGCAGGCCAGGTGTTTGCGAGACGACGCGCCAGAGCTGTTCCAGATGCGCCGCTTCAAAGGGTGTACCGCGTCCGATGCCCTGCGGAGCCATATCAATCGGGTGCGCTTCCGCTGGTTGCAGCGGTTGCGTGTTATGGGTAACCGTCAGCATCTGTCCGTTAGCTGGCAGGATCACATCAGCTTCGCTCAGGCGAGCCTTTAGCGCGGTTCTGGCCTCATTGCTGCCATGCACAAGGGCGATCCGGCGAGCCTGCAATGAAGAGGCATATGCGGCCAGTTCGCCGCTGTCCGCATGGGCCGAGAGGTAATAGCGAGACACCTGACAGCGCACCTGGAGCTGTTGCCCGTTGAGTTCAAGCGTATCGTTCTGGCAGTCGGCGATGTCCAGCAGCCGCTTGCCCGGCGATTCCTCGTCCTGATAGCCGGTGAGCAGGATGGACGAGGTCGGATTGCTGATCAGCCGGGAGGCGTACCACATGCTAGGACCGCCTGTGAGCCTGCCCGAGCTGGAAATGATACAGGCGGGCGGGCCCGAGAGGATGCGTTCGCGTTCGGGATCATCGCGTACAAAAGTAATCAACTTACCGGCAAAGGGATAGTAGCCCTGGCGCATCTGGCGCTGAAGCCGTGGCGTGAGGGCTTCGGGAAGCAGATGATAAGTGGAGCAGATGCGGCGTACCATGCCATCCACATAGAGCGGAAATTCAGGAATATGCCCCTGTCGCTGTGCCTCGACAAGCAGAAGTAGCGCTTCCTGTCCGCGTCCCAGGCCGAAGCAGGGAATCAGTACATGACCACCACGTGCGATGCCATCAGCGACCGCCTGAAGAAAGCGCTGCTCTTCAGCCTGACGGTTGGCATGTAAGCGGGCTCCATAGGTCGATTCGAGAATCAGCAGATCAGGCGAGGGCAGTGGCGGCGGGACCGCTCCGGGAACCGTTTGCTGATCCGTGACGCTAATATCGCCGGACACAATCAGGGAGCCATCGGGAGCCGCAAAGCCAAAGCTGACCGCGCCCGCGATATGTCCGGCAGGGCTGGCAAAAATTGATACATCCGGCAATTCTGGCACGGTGACGAACTCTCCGACGGGCAGTGGACGAATCTGGTTCAGCATATTGCCAACCAGCTCGGCGGAGTAAAGGGGCAGTTCCATTTCTTCGGCGGCTCTGCGCTCCATGATTTTCAGCGAATCGGCAAGCATGACCTCGATGAGGAGTCCGGTCGCTCGTGAGGCGTAAATGGGGGCATCCGGGAAGGCTTGATGTACGAGGGGAAGGGCTCCGATATGATCGGTGTGTGCGTGCGTGACAAAAATGGCCTGCACAGGTTTGTCCTGAAGCAAGGCAAGGTCCGGGAGAGCGTCGGCCTGTCGATCGAACTGTACACCTGCATCGACGATGATCCAGCGGCCTGCGAGCTGGAGTGCAAGACAACTGGCTCCTACTTCGCTTGCTCCGCCTATAAAGAGTATATTCATAGGCACCTCCTTGTACGCCATCCGGGCTTCAGTGCTCATGGATAGCGATCTATCTGGAACGTTTCACGGGGCTGTGACTGCCTTGAAAAGGAGGAGAGAAAGGCATACATCTCGCTCCATTGCGAGAGGCTCATTTCTCTTAGGGCGCACCTGCTGCTTCTCTCCCTCTTTTTGAGGTGAGAGAAAGGAGTATGTGTGCGCTCAGGTTGTTCTGGAAAGCAGGGTGCAGATTTTTCTCCTTTCTGACACACTTTCTTCGTGCAGTGCTTCTTTTCTCGGGTTCACTGCCAGACAAAATTCTTCAACGGCTTCCTGAGAAGGAGTGACAATAATGAGTATACCATGAAGTACGGAGAAATATGAGGGCGAAAAAGCGGCAAAGAGGGAGCAAGCAAACGCTGGTCGCCCTTCCCTCTTTGCTTGAAGCAGTTTTTCAATCGGTTAAAATTGAGAGACACACAATGCTGAAAATGAGTTAGAGTTCTCCCAGGGTTGCTACCATGACCGCTTTAATGGTATGCAGGCGGTTTTCTGCCTGATCAAAGACAATCGACGCCTCGGACTCGAAGACCTCGTCCGTGACCTCCATTGCCTCGATGCCATATTGTGCGTACACCTCCTGCCCGAGCTTGGTTTCGGTGTTGTGCAGGGCAGGTAGACAATGCATGAACTTCACATTGGGATTTTTGGCAAGGGCCATCATCTGGCTATTCACCTGATAGGGGAGCATCTGCTTGACGCGCTCGGCCCACAGCTCGGGAGCCTCACCCATCGATACCCAGACATCGGTGTGGATATAATCGCAGCCCTCAACAGCCTCGGCGGGATCTTCGGTCAGCAGGATTCGCGCCCCGGTCTCGCGGGCGATTGCCTGCGCACGAGCGAGCATGCTTTCCTCGGGCCAGGTCGCACGGGGACCTGCAAGACGGATATCCATTCCCATCTTTGCGCCTCCGATTAAGAGCGAGCAACCCATGTTAAAGCCGACACATCCCAGGAAGCTAAAGGCGATCTCGTTCAGCGGCTTCGATGAATGTTCCTGCATGGTGAGCAGGTCGGCGAGGATCTGGGTGGGGTGGGATTCGTTAGTCAGGCCGTTCCAGACGGGCACGCCAGCATATTGGGCCAGTTCCTCGACGCTTTTCTGTGAGTGGCCACGATATTCGATGGCATCAAACATGCGACCGAGCACACGGGCTGTATCTTTCATGCTTTCTTTTGTGCCGATGTGGCTTCCGTTTGGTCCCAGGTAGGTGACATGCGCTCCCTGGTCGGCGGCAGCAACTTCAAATGCGACACGAGTACGGGTAGAGTCTTTTTCAAAAATAAGAGCGATATTCTTGCCCTTGAGGTACTGTACTTCATTACGGGCATATTTTGCCGCTTTCAGCTCGCTTGCCAGTTGGAGCAGATAGGCAATTTCTCGGGGTGCGTAATCATCGAGTTTCAGCAGATGTCTGCCATGCAGGTTCATGCCTGTCGTCAGCATGCTTTCTACCCTTCCTTCCTTAAAACAATGTAGGCGCTTATTCAGCCGTTCTGGCTGGCTGTGGCTGCATCTCTGAAGAGCGTGAAGCGGCCACCCGATACATCGTTGTTTCGGAGAGGTTATTCGCTTTGTGCTGAGTCGGTTCCTGAAGCCTGTTTCTGAAAATGCGAAACTATCAACCGGCTTTCCCCTTATGAAGAGAGGCGAACGGGTTGATAGCATGGTGAAAGATGTGGCAGCCACAGTGAAGTACTCAGGAATAATGACTCGGTGTCACATCATTGTTGCCTAGTTTGTACCATGAATGGCGAATAAAATCAACCATATACAGGTCATATTTTCTCAGGAGTGCGAAATACTGGCAAAAAAAGCCACGCGTCTTCTTGTTTCTCTTACGCCTTATTCTTCGGGCGGCAACAACGGATGATCTGGTTGCAGGGTGGCGAGCGCAATTTCAAGCTCCTGTGTGCGCAGCTCAAGGCGTTCGATGGTTTCGCTATAGGTCAGCGCGGTCTGTTGCAGGGTCGCGCTGTATTCCTGAAACTGAATGGCGATGTCCTCGGTCAACTGGAGCATTGCCAGCGTATGTATATGGGTGATAAACATGGCGCGCAGAGCCGGATACAGCGGCGATGCACTGCCCGAACGCTCGATAAAAAAGGCCCGCCATGCCTGCTCCTCTGGCTTGAGATGGAAGAGCGGGTTGTTGATCCCGGGAAACGCAAGGTGTGCGCCTAGCTCCATCAGGTAGGTTTGATCCTGCGAGAACGAGTAGTTCAGCGCAAGATTATGCAGTGCCAGCAGGAAAAACTTGCGCACCATCAGAAATTCTTCGGCCTGCTCGGCTGGTGTGAACTGGCTGAAGAAGCTATGATAGGCCTCGCGTGTGCTTTCCAGCCGATATTGAGGGAGGTTGATCGCCGGGAAATCGAGATATTCGGCCAGCACAAAGACATAGGTGTTTTCTGACCGCGCCTGCTCATACTGCGTCCGCGCCGGGAATGTATCTGGCTCAAATGACCAGCCGGGATAGATCACGGTCCGTTTGCTGATCGGCGGTTTCTTGTTTTTCTGGCTATGCAGCATGCTCTTCCAACCTCTTCTTCTCAAAACTGAGTGACGAATTGATACGCTGCTATGTAGTGTAGCATAATCGCATTTTGTTGTGGTAGAGACTGAGAAGAAAATACCAGAAGCACTGGCTGATTTCTTGTGTACAAAGCGAAAGAATAGGATTCAGCTTTTTGTCGAATCTTTTTGCTGAGCTGCACTATAATTGTAGCTCAGCAGAGCTGGAAAAGGCGGCATTGCCTGGTGATAGCTTCCTATTTATACGTATCTATGCTACAATAAGTATAATTTAGTAATCGTTTACTATCGAGAAAAAGTGAGGGAAGGAAGAGCAACGTTCTATGAAAGAGCTGCACCTTGAAGCAGATCAGGGGAAGCCAGAGAAGCCGCTACTTCATTTCTGGGGCCTGGGAGATCTCCATTATCGCGCTACCGATAGCTGGCAGCCGTTGCATCGGCCACGCATGCAGCAGATGTATGAGGACCTTCACGAGATCTGGCAGGCGGAAGGCGAACCTGCGTTCTGTGTCTCGCCGGGTGATATCGCGGATCGGGGGGCACCGATCAATTTTGAGCTGGCGAAGCGCGATATTGCCGCGCATTTGAAACATATTCCCTTCTATCCTGGCCTGGGCAATCACGAATATTTCCTTGAAACCTGGGAGTCAGAGCCGCGCAAGCCCGAGGCATTCACCGAGGCGTGGGGCTTCCCGATTCGCTATGCCTGGACGGCTGGTGACTTTGCCTTTCTTATGCTGGATCAGCCGGTCACGGAGAGCACGGATGTAATCTTTTCACAGGAGGCGCTTGACTTCCTCGATACCACCCTGAGCGAGCATGCCGAGCGCAAGGCGATCATCTTTGCTCATTGCCCGCTGCACAATACGGTGCTGGATCGCGACCCCGAAAAGAACCTTGATGACGACTCGCTTGATCCCTATTTCTTTGTCAGCAATTCTGATGAGGTGCGGGCGGTGCTGGCCCGGCATCAGAATGCGGCGCTCTATATCAGCGGTCACACACATTCGGGTTGGGGTTCGCCACAACTGGTCTGTACCGAGCAACTGGGTGAGCATCCGGTCACCCACCTCAATTTGATGTCGCCCTGGTATACCGGGATGACTGGACCGACCCCAAATCCGGACTGGGACCATCTGATCTATGTCGCGGATACGCCTGACCTGCTGGTCACTTTTGGTTTCTATCTCTACGAGACCAGAGCAATCGTGCGCGCGCGAAGCCATAACACAAAGTGCCGGCTCGGACAGTGGGAGATTCCCCTTTGTCGCTGAGGGGGGTGAGCGAAGGCGTCTACCAAAAAAGAGAGGGAAAATGGCAAAATCGGTTATTATGCTCGTAATATATCTAGACCTGTCGAATAAATCGGGTATAATAAAGGAAATGTTGGAGGCGAAGCGTAGCTGTGCTAACCCCTGGGGAGGAAACGATGAAAAGCATTCGTATTGCCGGGTTTGTATATAGTGTTCAGAATGGCGAATTGACGATCACGACTCCTGAAAAATGTACGTACAAGCTCTCGGGTGAGGAGGCCAACGAGCTGGTTGGTTTTCTGTCCGAGTTTCAAGATCAGTTTCTACCGGAAGTCGAGCTGCCGAACTGGGCGCAACCTGTTATCGAGGCTGATTCGCAAGGGGAAGGGTAAGCGCTCCCCTTTTTGCTCGACAATCTGACAACCATTCTCTCTCTTTTCTTCATGCATATGCATCTATGCATGAAGCCTTTTTCCTACCCTTTTCTTTCCTCTATTCACTTTTAGAGTGAGAGCTTTGCTTATTCCTGTGTTCTATTGTTATTTACCAGTGCTTCTGTTATGCTTTTTGCAATGTAAAAGCGGCTCATTTTGTTATTCTGGTGTAGAGAGGGAAAATCATATTAAATCAGATCTGAAGAGAAAGAAGCGGTATGAACGCCAGCCTGTTTGACTTTTTTGGCAATCGTTTGAAAGCGTATCGACAACGGAGCGGCCTGACGCAGCGCCAGCTCGCGGCTGAGCTTGGTGTACATCGGAATACCATCGGGGCCTGGGAGCGTGGTGAGTATCTTCCTGAAACAAAGGGGATGGTCCTTGAGCTGGCTCGACATCTTCATTTAAACGAGCAGGAGGCTCGTTCCCTGTTGCAGGCCGGGCTCACGGCGCTCTCTCCTTACTGGTTTGTTCCCTATCAGCGGAATGTCTTTTTTACGGGGCGCGATTCCCTGTTGCAGCAGCTTCACGAGAACCTGCGCACGCATGCCTGTTTGCTCTGTGGCATGGGCGGTATTGGCAAGACACAGCTCGCGCTTGAGTATGCCTATCGCTTTTTTTCCGAATATACCGCTCTTTTCTGGCTTCAGGCCGAGTCGGAGGAGAGCCTGCGGGCAAGCCTGTTGAGCGTTGCCGAGCTCCTGGACGTGGGGGAAAATCAGGCGCAAGAAGCGATTCTGGATGCAGTGTTCAACTGGTTGCAGGTGCATCCGGGCTGGCTGTTGATTCTCGATAATGTGGAGGACAGGACAACGGTTGAGCGCTTTTTCTCTCCCGACTATCATGGAACGCTCCTGTTGACGACGCGCTATCAGCAGCTTGCGCTTCCCGCAACGCGTGTTCAGGTTGAAGAGCTGACGGCAGAGGAGAGCTTTGATTTCCTGCGGCAGCGTCTCGGGCTGAAGGAACCGCTGCCTGTCTCGCTTCATGCGGACATTCAGGCGCTGGTCCGGCTGATGGATGGGCTTCCGTTGGCGCTCGATCAGGCGGCGGGCTATATCAGCGAGGCCCATTGCTCGTTACGCTCCTATCTCTATTTGCTGCGCACGCGCCTGATTCCCCTTTTACAGGATCGATCTGAGGGAAGTAGCTACCCATACTCGCTTGTCAGCACATTTGAGCTGGCCTTTGAGAAGCTACAACAGCGTGATCCGCTGGCGGCTGACTTTTTGCTGTGCTGTTGCTGGCTGGTTCCCGATACCATTCCTGTGCGCCTGTTTCGCGAAGGGACGGCCTATGGTCGCACCTCTTTGCGTCGCTTTGTGGACGATGCAAGCCGCATCGAGAGCGTGCTTGAGACGCTGGAGGCCTATTCACTGATTCGGCGCAACGGGTCGACGTTCAGCATACATCGATTGGTCCAGGCAATTGTGCGCACACGTTCCTCGGCTGAGTGGCTGGCCTGTGCGGTGAGGCTGCTTGAGGAGCTCTTTCCACGGGCACTCTCAAAACAAGCAAGCTGGTCCTGGTGTGATACACTGGTGCCGCATGTCTTTCAATTAACTGCTCAGCCCAACCTACCAGAGAAAACAGTATTTGCATCACTGCTGCTCAAATGCGCTCATTATCTGGCCCGGCGCGTGCGTTTCGAGCAGGCGGAGGCTCTGGTCCAGCGAGCACTGCAAATTCAACAAGGCGGGGTGACCGCGATCTCCTATACGGCTCTGGCGGTGCTTCGCTGGCAGCGCGGGCGCTATACGGAGGCCGCACAAATGGTACAGCAGGGATTGGCGGCCTTCCAGGAAGAGAATACTGTTCCCGCTGAAGAGCTTGGAGTGTTTGCTGCTCTGCTTGATGGGCTCGGACATATGCGCGAGGCGGAGGCGTTCTATCGGCGGGCGCTTGCTGCATCCCCGGCTGAGTCGCCTGCTCTGCTGAACAATTTCGCGCTACACTATTATCGGCGTGGGCGCTATGATGATGCGGAACGGCTCTACAGGCGCGCTATTCGGCTTTATGGGCGGGCCCGGCAGGAGACCGATCTTGTGGCGCCGCTCAACAATCTGGCGCTTGTGCGCATTCAGCAGAAAGCATACTCAAAAGCTGAAATGCTCTTAAAGCATGCATTACATCTTCGTGAACGACTTTTTGGCCCTGACCATCCAGCGATCAGCAGGGTGTTAAAAAATCTGGCTCGCTGCTACCAGGGGCAGGGGCGCTATACGGAGGCCGAAGAAGCGCTGTTACGGGCCCTGCGGGTCTACGAGCGCCACTATGGTCCCGAGCATCCCGAGCTCTCACGTCCGCTCAGTGGCCTGGCGCAGTTGTATGTGCAACAGGAGAGGTATAGCGAGGCAGAGGCGTTCTACGAGCGGGCGCAGGTAGTACGTCAACGCGCTCTGGGTTCGCAAGATCCCGCACTTGCTGAGTTGCTGATTCAGCAGGGGCAGGCCCTGGTGCAACAGGGGAGATACAGCGAAGCGGAAACGCTGTATGAGCGGGCCCAGGCCATTCAGCAGCACGCTCTGCGCCCGGAGCACCCCGACGTGATGCGCCTGTCTGTCTGTTTTGCCTATCTCTATCGCCTACAGGGAAGGCAGCAGGAGGCGACGGCGCTCTACGAACGGGCGCAGCGGATAGCATCCCGGCTTGAGCTTACATCGGTCGATATCTATCAGTTGCAGGAGCCCGGCGAGCTCTTTCTACAGGAGTGAGGAAGATCACCCTCCGTTTTCACCTGCACCGGGTGATGTTGTTTCACCCTTTTGCCTATTAAGCTTTCGGTAGTGAAATCGTTCTACCAGAGTTGAAAGGTGTTAATGAAATGGAAGCTCATTTGCAGGAAGAAAAGCAATATCCGGTGGTTGTCGTCGGGGGAAGCCTGGTCGGTTTATCAACAGCGCTGTTTTTGGCATGGCGCGGCATCCCGTCGCTGGTTGTTGAGAAGCACCCGGGAACCTCTATTCATCCGCGTGCCGGCGGGTTCAACGCGCGTACGATGGAGATCTATCGCTCTGTTGGTATGGAGGCGACAATTCGTGCGAACGAGCCCCGGCAGATGCAGGCCAGCGGTACACTGCGTGTCGAGACGCTGGCAGGCAAGGAAATCAACTGGTACACGCATAACATCAATGAGATAGATGACGAGATCACGCCGGTTCGTGGCAGCTTCATCTCGCAGGCGCTGCTTGAGCCACTGCTGTTGGAGCGGGCTCGCGAGCTTGGGGCTGAGGTCCGTTTCCGCACGGAGCTGGTCGCATTTGAGCAGGACGCTGCGGGTGTGACGGTAACGCTTAAGAACCGTGAAACGGGCGCGATACACACTGTCCGTACTTCCTACTTGATCGCGGCAGATGGCTATAAAAGCCCAATGAGGAACGCTCTTGGTATCCCCTTTGACGGGTATGGCAAGCTCTCAGACCATGTGTCGATCTTCTTTGAGGCAGATCTGAAAGAGGCACTGCGTGGGCGTCACTTTGCGGTGTGCTATGTCGATAATCCCCGGGTGCAGGGCGTGCTTGGCATCATGGATGAGACGGCCCGGGAAGCGCTTTTCGCTATCACGGTCCCTCCGGGCGAGACAGTGGAGAGCTACGATCAACAGCGCTGCATTGAGGCGCTTCGTGCTGCAATCGGCATTCCTGATCTGGATGTCCATCTGAAAGCCGTGTTACACTGGGTGCTTGCCTCCAATCTCGCAGAGCGCTATCAGCAGGGGCGCATTTTCCTGGCAGGCGATGCAGCCCATGTCGTGCCGCCTGTGGGGGGCTTTGGCGCGAACACGGGTATTCAGGATGCACATAACCTGGCCTGGAAGCTGGCGCTTGTGTTGAAGGGGGTGGCTTCGCCGGCACTGCTCACGACCTATGAGGCAGAGCGCCGACCCGTTGCTGAGCTGGTTGGCGAGCAGGCGTTTGCGGGCTATGCTGTCCGTATGTCACCGCATGTTGCCGAGCAGGCCAGACATATCCAGCCGATTGATTTCTACACCCTGATGCTGGGCTATCAATATCATTCGGCGGCGATCATCGAGGAGCCCGGCAGCGAGGGACTGCGCTATGAGGCGAATCTGCGTCAGCCGTCATCGGTCCCCGGCACACGTGCGCCTCATGTGGCTCTGGAACGGGATGGACAGCGCATTTCAACGCTTGATCTTTTCGGCGGGGACTTCGTTCTGTTGACTGGCTCGCGGACCTGGTGTGAAGCGGCTGGCACGGCGGCCCGGCGCTTTGAGCTCGATCTTGATTGCTACCTGCTCGGTGCGGATCTTCATGATCTTACGGGAGACTTCTTTAAGACCTATGGTATCACGCCTGATGGGGCGGTCCTGGTGCGTCCAGACGGCTTTATTGCCTGGCGCTCAGCCACAGCAGGAGAGGAGCCAGAAAACACGCTGGCACAGATCGTGACCAGGATCCTTGCTCGCTAAAGGCAAAGGCAGGCGCTATGCACATGCAGCGCCTGCCCGCCTTTCTGGCTAGCTGATGCGGACCTTCATACCGATACAGAGCCCGCACACGCTGTGATCCTCGGCGACGAAGTAATAGCCGTTTACCACGCTTGCCGTCTGCTTTTTGGCAGATGTCGCGACATTAGAGCCGCTCCAGCCCGGGGCATCGCTTGCCGGGAAGGACTCTTCCGAAGCCTCCGTCACCACGTCATCTGTCAGATCGAGGCTGATGGGGTACGTGCCGATATTGCGCGTGATGGGATGACCGGTATCGGGCAGTTCTGGATCTGTGAGCCCGCTGCTGTAGGCGACGGTTCCAGCGATCCAGCGCCCTCCCAGATAGATTTCAATCTGTTGTCCTCGTTCGAGCTCCTGGTTTTTTGCCCCACTGATCGCAAAGCTTCCCGGGTTGGACCCGGCACACAGGATTCCTTCTGTCATACGGTGATCCCTTCTCTTCTGTTTGTTTGAAGACGTTCGTCATAGAGACACGTTGCAGTATTGACACGTTTTGACGGGTCATTTCGTTGATAAGAATGGGGTCAGGCTGCTGACTTCTCTTTGTCGCCGCTGTATCTTCTGAGTCAGTAAAGGAAAAGCGTGATGTCAAAGCAAAATTTCAGTAATGCATATATTGCTGCTTCTAACGCACTTGCTGTTCTTCGTGAGGGGCGATCTGTCGAGTTGCAACTGGTTGGAACTCGGCCGGTCTGTGTCGCGATCGATCCGAGCAGGCCCGAGCGCGTCTATTGTGGTACCTTTGATCAGGGACTCTGGTATAGCGCCGATGCAGGGCGATCCTGGGAGCCTGTTGGCGCGGGAATCCCACATCTGGCGGTGACGGCGGTCGCTGTTAACGAACGAGGCGTTGTCTATGCCGGAACGGAGCCCGGTTCGCTGTATCGCTCCGAAGATGGTGGGCGGACGTGGCAGGATCTCGCGGCATTGCGGGCGCTTCCCTCGGCTCCGACGTGGAGCTTTCCGCCGCGCCCTGAGACAAATCATGTGCGCTGGATCACCTTTGATCCGCAGGCACCCGAGCGTGTCTATGTCGCGATTGAGGCGGGGGCGCTGGTGCGTAGCCTGGACGGCGGCCTGACCTGGGAAGATCGGAAGCCGGGTGGACCCTATGACACGCACACGCTGGTGATGCATCCACAGGCCCCGTTGACGCTCTATTCAGCGGCGGGCGATGGCTTCTTTTTGAGTGAGGATGGCGGCGACCGCTGGACTGCTTCGACGCAGGGCATCCCCTATCACTACCTCTGGGGGGCGGCTGTTGACCCCGGAGACCCGTCGATTCTGGTCGTTTCGGCAGCTCCATCCCCGATGCATGCCCACACCGAGGCGGCTGCTGAAGCGACGTTATTCCGTCGAGTGGGTGATGGGGTCTGGCAGCAGGCAGAAGGCTTGCCACAACCAAAGGGAACGCTGATCTCGCCTGTGGCGGCCCTTGAGCCGAGCGTGTTTTATACAATCAGCAATCGAGGGTTGTTCCGCTCCGAAGATAGCGGGCAGACGTGGGCACAGGTTCCGGTCCAGTGGCCAGCGGGGCTGGAACTCAAGCGGCCCAATGCGCTGGTGCTTGCTCCATAATCGGACTGGTAAGAGGGCGGTGATGCGTTTTATCATAGAGGAGAGGGCCACAGCGGCCCATCTCTGAGGACGAGAGGAGAACTCTATGATTCGTGGAATCGGCCATCTGGCATTACGCATTACCAACCTTGAGCGTTCCCTGGACTTTTATTGTGCTAAATTGGGTCTGAAAGAGGTCTTCCGGCTCGATCGCGAGGGACAGCCTTCGCCCTGGATTGTCTATTTACAGGTCGCGCATAACCAGTTCCTGGAGCTTTTCCCGGGAGAAGAGGCACAACATCTACCAGAAGGAAGCTTTCAGCATCTGTGCCTTGTCGTTGATGATATGCAGGCAACGCTCAAAGAGCTTGAGAAGCGGGGTGTACCCATTGCCGGTGAGCCACAGCGCGGGCTGGACAACAACTGGCAATACTGGCTTAAGGATCCCGATGGCAATCCGATTGAGTTGATGCAGATTGATCCATCATCTCCTCATGCAGCGGCTAACGCCCGCTGGTGAGCAAGCTGAGAACCCGCCGCTCTGGCGGGCTCTCTTTTTTATGGCAGTTTGCCTGAAATATGGGCTTTCGCGTAACCACCAGCATCGTGCTGAATGGGATACTTTCTGTGCGCCTTTTCGGCACGACTGTAGAAGGTGTTCCCTGAGATCAGAAAGGCGATAATGGACAGGAATAGTATAGCCAGCATTCCCAGAATCAGTGCATCAAGGCCGCTGAAGAACCATAACACGAACAAAAAGAAGAGGAAGGTACTCCATGTAATACATGAGAAAAAGATCAAAGTGTGTCGCTTGATCGATCGCTGTTCTGTGGGGGCGGTAAGATGGGCAAGAAAGTTGCTCAGCAGGACGAGGCCGGAGAAAAGCAGCAGCGACAGAATAATCAGGCCTTTAAGCAGGGATTTGGGCTGTCCCGCCTCGTAAGGAATAACATTGATGATGCCATACATTACTATGACGTTGAAGGCGAAAAAGACCCACGAAGCAACCGAGAGAAACAGGATGCTCATCCGGGTGTTGAAACTATTCCTCAAGCGCAGATATTTGCTGCATAGTTCGGGATAGAATGGCGCGTTGGCCAGCCCTACAAACAGGCTGAAGAGACCGAGCATAATCGAAGTACAGAACAGGCTTGTTCCTGTACCCGGGCTTGGCGAGATCGGCGCGACGTACTGATAAAGCTCCCAGGTGACAAGAAAGATCAGCCATGAGATTACCGAACCTGCGCCTATGATGATACGCCAGACCGATGATGTGGAGCGCTGTTCGTCAATCTTTTCACTGGGAGAGGAGGCTTGAGGCATCGGTTCACGCTCTTCATGCTGTTTTTCTCTGCCATTTTCCTCGAAATACTGCATCTCCTGCTCTTGCATTGCTGATTCCTTTCCTCAAAAGTCAGATGGTATGCTTTTTCTGTAGCGTCTGTGTATTTTCTTCCGATTATCGTTTCCGGGATCTTCGCTACCGAAGAGCTGTACTGCTTTCAGTATAAATGATTCTACCTGCAAAGCGCAATTACACATCCTTTTTGGACTATAGTGCAGTGTCAGGACTGTTCGATTATAGCGACATCGAGTCATCTGCTACATGCAATGGAACCCGTGAACTGCTTGCTTTACCGGAAAGGAGTAGTAAACCTTTTCTCCCACTTCCGAATCTATGCGGTTCGGGTAAGCGGTCGAAAGAAAGGAGGAGAGGAATTGAGGTGGGGGAGTATATTACAGGTATCATGCTTATGATGGAGTTATTCTTTTACAGGAGCGACCTGGAGTGGAGGGAGCGTAGAAAAGGAAAAAGAAGGGCCGGTTTCCCGGTCCCTCCTTCGAGCTTATGCTTTGTCAAGCGTGTAGCCGGGAGCGTGTCCTACCTGTGCCATGATCGGCTGGAAGGCCTCGTAGCTCTCGACCAGCCTGGGAGATCCCCAGTTTTTCTGAGCCAGCGCCCGTAATGATCCCTGAATATCTTTTGTGATTTGTTGCTCTGGAACCAGTTCGGGAACATCACACCAGATATGCAGCTTTGCGCCGAGATTAAGGTGATGATTCGGCTCGATGACATGATTTTCCTGGAACATATGAGGCTCAAAGCGCTCATAGAGCTTCACAGGGTCAGCGTGATGCACACCGTTCTCGGTCAGGATATAGTACAGGTCATCGTAGCTGCTGTTGACGATTTGTGAGCCGCCTGCCACGATTGCTTCAGGCAGCAGGCCAAACGTACGCCAGTGATCAAAGATGATATCGGAGTCAATCGTAACTGCGGAACCGCCATGCAGGCCATCACTCCAGGCGCGAGTGATCTTGCCATGAGACTTGATGAGCTTGTTTGCCCAGTTCACAAAGCCAAGATAGGCGTCGCGTCCATTGGCAGTGGGCCCGTAGGTTTTGCGGGCATATTCGAGCAATTTAGGATAATTCTCATAATTATCGAACAATAAATACTCATCGGCGCCCACATGCCAGTACGGTCCCGGGAAGAGATCGAGATATTCTTCAATGATCTCTTTAGCCAGCTCATAGGCTGCCGGGTTGCTCAGGTCGATGTCACCAACACGGCGCATCTTATCGGGGTCTTTGGCGAGGTAATCCGGGCGGCGTTCCAGGATCAATTCATCTGGCCCTTGCTCGCCGGGAATGCGGTTCTCTAGCGGGCCGGTAAGCTGAAGCTCGGGGTGTTTGGCAAGGATGGGCTGCATATGGGCAGGCATATCGATTTCAGGAATAATCGTAATATAATAATCCTGTGCCAGCTTCACCAGCTCTCGGATCTGGGCTTTGGTGTAGTGCTCGGGGGAGGTAATTTCCGGGTGCGTCTCGCTTTCCAGGCGGAAGCCGTGGGTATCAGTCAGATGCAACTGGAAGACGTTATATTTAAAATACGCCAGTTCGCGGATGTGGTTCTCAAGCCATTCGATCGAGAAGAACTTGCGCCCGACATCAACCATCAAAGCGCGCTGCGGATAATCGGGCCAGTCGCGAGCCTCACCGCCACGAATCGTATAATCCTGCGTGAGAAGCTGAAGCAGTGTCCGTGTGCCGTAGAAAACGCCGCTCTCTGTGCGGGCGTTGATCGTCACAACCTCGGCAACGTTCAACAGGTAGCCCTCTTCACCGAGGCTGGCGTCAATATCTTGCAGGGCAAGCACGATGTCCCCGTTTTGTGGCGCTGCTTCAACGATAGCCAGGGTATAGCCGCTCAAGCGCTCCAGATCCTGCGCCAGGACACCTGCAACCTGGCTGAGTTCCGGGATGGAGATAATGCGGGTCTGTGCGCTAAAGGTGTAGGTTGCTTCCGGTCGGCTGTTCCATGCTTTTAACGCAGGAATCGTGAACGGACGGGAAGGAGCTTCGTCAGCGAAAAGCGCCTTGTTCTGACTGAGGCTCTCGTCTAGAATGCTCATTTAAGAAATGACTCCTTGTAAGTAAACCTTTTCTCGAAATGCTATTATAGCTTATTTCTTGAGGTTTTAGAAGTCTGAAGTCCCGGGATTCCTGCCAACCTTTTTCCGGGCAAGCATTCCCTGTCCAATGAAAACGCGCCCTGCCTGCGGAAGAGAGCCCGAGGGATAGCGGGAGATCATGAGGCGAACGCACTCCTGTATAGCGCTTGCCCAGGCCTCTTTCAGTTCTTCGGACCATTGCGGATCAAATTGAGCAAGCGTTGCCAGCAGGGTTGAGCCGAAAGCAGGGTAATCGCGAGGTGGAATCTGGAGCTCTGCATGCAGAAGGCCGAGGTCGTGAAAGCGCTTTTCGGGTTGGACGCCCTGATCAAAGCTGCTTGCCAGCTCACCCAGAAAGGCGATGAGGTCTCTTTTGTGCTTCTCCATATCGACGCCGGTAAAGAAGGGGGTGAGTTGCGGATACTGCGACAGTAAATCGCGGGAGAAAGTGTCGGCAAACTCGTTTTGCTGACGGCTGATACGTAGAAAACTTTTCTGTAGTGATGGCATGGAGCTCCTCTTTCTTCCTGGCATTTCTTTCAATTCTCCTCTATTCTACTCTTTTTCTGGTGTTTGTCGAGGGTAGTATTTCTTCCTATTCGCTTGCGTTTCCTTGCACAGGGGGCATATTCTCCATATACGAAAGGAGTAGTATGTCATCGTACATATGCAGGCATTGCCAGACTCCTCAGCCTCCAGATGCGCAGTTCTGTATGAATTGCGGTCGGCTGCTTCATGAACCTGAACAGGAAATGGTAACGCTGATCGTGACGCGTGCGGAGATGGAGGAGCAGGCCGAGGCAACCGAGAAGATGACGGCTGTGCACCCACAGAGCAGCCAGTTGCCTTCACCGACAGCAGTGCAACACGTGAAGTCAACCACGCTGCCGCCTCCGGTGGCTCGCAGCGGTACCTATGGCCCTCTGCCGCCGAGCTTCCAGCCGAGCAGGCAGCCTCTCCCTTCGGTGCAGTCGCTGCTGCTGAGGCCGTGGATGCGCTTCCTGTTGGTGGTGCTGATCTTTTTACTACTTTTCGGGATTATCACGCAATTTTTGCCGGGGAATCCTCTTAGTCTGGTGGAACTCACCGACCGCTTGTTTGGTGCGAAACGGATTGTGCTGCTGGCCGGCGATGGCCTCTATAATCTGGATTCCGACAGCGGAGAGTTGAAATGGAAGCAGGCGCTTCCCGGGCTGAACGAGTCTACCCGGCTGCTGGTCCAGGATGGAACCGTATACCTGCTTGGAAGTCAGCTTAGCACCTATGACCTGCGTTCTGGACAGCCAAAATGGAGCCTGAAGCTGGCACAGAGTGAGAGCCATGATCTGGCGGTTACGGATGGGGCTGTCTTCGTACGGCAGGGCCAGACGCTGGCGGCCTACGCTGCTGATAGTGGGGTGTTGCTCTGGAAAAAGGAGCTTCCGGGCGAGGTCGGACGTATGAAGCCTCTCGGGGAATTTCTCTGTGTGGTCTTTGAGAACAAATTGGTGGTTGTTGGGACGAAGGATGGTGCAATGAAAAGCTATGCGCTGGGGGAGGCTGGCGAGTGGAGTATTGAAGGAGCGCTTGGTCATACACTTATTCTCAAAAAGAGTACCTATACTGAAAAAGATGAAGAACTTCTCGGGTTTGATGTGGAGGCAGCAAAGATAGCGTGGAAGCTACCGAGCAAGGGATCAACCGATCTCCTGACGGTCTCGAAAGATCGCTTCTATGTGATAAGCGAGATCGACCGGAAATATGAGGTGCATAGCCACAATCGTGAGGGCCAGCTTCAATGGAGTTTTCCATTGCAAGATTCTGCCAGGCGGTTTGTCTTGCGCTCTCAGGATGCTGACGCCCTGTATCAGTTTGCAGAAGGAACGCTGTATGCGTGGAGCCTGGAAGACGGACACCAGCTCTGGAAGGTTGCTTCGGGCATCTATAAAAAAGACGAAGTGAACGAGTCAGGGTATACAGATGGCTCGGTCATTGTGTACTCGGATGGAGATTCGGTGATTGGCTTTCAAGCGGCTGATGGCCAGAAGAAGTGGACGGTGCCCTCGCTGGCAATTACCGGGACAAACAACCGGAAATATACAGGTCTGGGTGAGCAGGAAGGCGTTCTGCTCTTCGGCGAAGCGGACGCCCAGGGCAACCTGGCGCCTGCTGGAAAAACCGGTGTGACGCTTGGTCGTCTGAACACTGAAACTGGGGCCGCGCAGTGGAAGATCACGCTTGAGAAGAGTCTGTATACCTGGGCCATCGGATAAGTTTTTATGTATTATCGGTATAATTGCCGTCGTAAGCTCATATGTGAGCCTGCGGCGGCTCTTTTTTCTTCCCCTATAGCTTCTCCATTTTATGAGGCAGGCCCGGGAAAAAGAGCTTGTCTCTCAGTAAAACGTTCTATATCCAAATTCTCTGTATCATGCTCTCTTCTGATGACCTCTCCCGATTTTCAAGTATCTGATTGTACACGATAGTTGACAGGGATTGAGGCCGCTGGAAAGTGGGCCCGAGAACGCCAGGAGCCCTGAAGCCCGAGAATGGAGCCACGTTATGGACAAAGCACTTTGATGATTTGATCTTTTGCCTCCTCATCTGACGCGTTTCGGGTCGTCGCAAGCTCATGGGTGAGCCTGCGGCGACTGCTTTGCTGCCTGGATCGTGGTCAGCAGCTCTCTGGTGGCCGCGGTAATATCATCGGCGGCGACTACAGCAGTGATAACGGCGATTCCAGCGGCCCCGGCACGGATGATCTCGGGCGCATTGGTTGCGGTCAATCCGCCGATGGCGACAAGTGGTGTCGGGAAGCGGGCCGCGAGCGTCGAAATCAGCTTCGCACCGATCGCTGGACCGGCATCCAGCTTACCGCGTGTCGCAAAGATCGGCCCCACTCCCAGGTAATCGGCCCCATCTTTGATCGCGCCAAGCGCCTCATCCAGAGTGCCGGCCGATACTCCCAGAATGCGCTGAGGGCCCAGAATCTGCCTGGCGAGCGGCGCGGGCATATCGTCCTGCCCGACATGCGCCCCATCAGCATCGACGGCGACAGCGACATCAACGCGATCATTGACAATCAGCAAAGCATTATAGGCGCGGGTCAACTCGCGTAAGGCCTGCCCCTGTTCGATCAGCTCGCGGGTTGAAGCGAGTTTGTCACGTAACTGTATCACGGTCGCGCCGCCTTCCAGAGCCGCCCGAGCGACCGACACCGTGTCGCGTCCTCGTGACCATTCGCGATCGGTGAGCACATGCAGCGTCAACCGATGTGCAAGTGCTGCTCTATTCATGATGCAAAGCTCACTTTCTGGGCCTGTAAGAGTGCCTCTGGTTCCAGCGCAGCGACCGCATCAAAGAGATGAGCGCGGAATGTTCCCGGGCCAGCGGCGGTGCTTGCAGCCTGCTCGCCTGCGACCCCCATCACGAGCAGCCCCGCTATTGCTGCCTGCCAGGCGTCTCGTTCCACGGCCAGGAATGCGCCGATCACGGTGGTTGCCATGCAGCCGCTTCCCGTAATCGAGGCAAGCAGCGGGTGGCCGTTCCCGACGGTGGCGAGCCGTTCGCCATTGCTGATGACATCCTGCGCGCCTGTGATCGCGACGGTACAGCCAAACATGCGCGCTGCCTGCTGGACCAGCACGGAACGCTCGACGGCCACCGAAATCGATTCAACGCCCCGGGTCTCGCTCTCCACACCGATGAGCGTGCCGATCTCCGCCGCGTTGCCACGGAGAACGGTAATTTTGAGCTCCGAGAGCAGCCGGAGAGCGCTTTCCGTTCGCAGGCGCGTCGCCCCGGCTCCCACAGGATCCAGAATGATGGGGATATCAAGCGCGTTGGCGCGTTTCCCGGCACGGAGCATCGCTTCGATCTGGGCGGGAACGAGCGTTCCAATGTTCAGGACCAGCGCCCCGGCCTGCGAGACCATTTCTTCAACTTCTTCAATCGCATGGGCCATGACTGGTAGCGCCCCCAGAGCGAGAGTCATGTTCGCTGTATCGTTCATCACCACCTGATTGGTGATATGGTGCAGCAGCGGCTTCTGCGCGCGGATTCGCGGGAGCAGGTGTACAAGTTGTTGAATGGATGTATCTTTGTGCATACGTTGTTATTCCCCGATTCGGCTGACGGCGGTTGAGAGTACGGCGGGAAGGGCCGGGGCGTGAAGCCAGAAATGATTGACCGGTCCATGCCCGTGACCGATTCCCGGCGCATGACGCAACGCTTCGGTGATATACTGCTTGGCTGCATAGACGGCGTCGTACACCGAAGAACCGCGAGCAAGGAAGGCCGCAATTGCTGCCGAGAAAGTGCAGCCCGTTCCGTGAGTGTGTGGCGTGTCGATGCGTTCGGCGCGAAACTCGGAGAAGTGGCTTCCATCAAAGTAGATATCAATCGGATCGCCGAGCGCGTGTCCCCCTTTGACGACCACATGGCGCGGCCCCTGATCGTGGATGATGCGCGCTGCTTCACGCATCTCTTCCAGCGAGGTGATGCGCTTGCCGATCAGCGTTTCGGCCTCAGGCAGGTTGGGGGTGACGACTTCTGCCAGCGGCAGCAGGACCGAACGCAACGTCGATACCGCTTCATCCTGCAACAGCGGATCCCCTCCTTTTGCGCGCATTACCGGATCGATCACAAGACGCAGGTTCCACTTGCGCACGCTGGCTGCAACGGCCTCGATCAGCGGGGAGCTGGCAAGCATGCCCGTTTTGGCGCTGTCGGTTCCGATATCCTCCATGATAGCGTCTATTTGTTCTGTCACCAACGTCGTGGGCATTTCCAGCACATCGCGAACCCCGAGCGTGTTCTGAACGGTGATGGCTGTAATGGCGGAGGTCCCATAGACATCAAGCGCGGCAAATGTTTTCAGATCTGCCTGAATGCCTGCCCCGGCTCCTGAGTCGGAACCGGCGATTGTCATGGCGCGAGGTTGTTTCATGGTTTTTGTTCCTCTCGGTGTGCGGGCTGCTATGGGAACAAAAAAAGACACTGGCAAAGGGCCAGCGTCTTGCTGTTGTTCTGTACGAAAGAATCCCTTCGCTGGCATTATCCAGAGCAGGTTATATCGGTCGGTGGCGAGAATGGGCCACCCTCTCAGCCTGGCTTTCCCAAGCTCCCGCAATCTCTTTTGCAAAAGAACGATCTATCTTCAGTTGTTTATAACATAGGGAAATAGCGGCGTCAAGTCACTCGGGTAAGCCGAGCCATATCACGCCGCGCGTGAAGCCCGCTAATGAGAAGATTGTGCGGGCTGATAGTCTCCGGCAGGAGTGCGAAAACTGACATTGAGGCGATTCCAGACGTTGATGGCTGAGATCGCTACAGTGAGGTTGACAAGCTCCTCATCCGTAAAATGCTGCTTCACACGCTCATAGACGTCGTCGGGGACATGAGTTTCGGAGACCAGCGTGACGGCTTCGGTCCACTCAAGGGCGGCGCGCTCTCGATCGGTGAAGCAGGTGGCCTCGTGCCAGGCGGAGACCAGGTACAGCCGCTGCTCGGTTTCGCCGGCGGCGCGGGCATCTTTGGTGTGCATATCAACACAATAGGCGCAACCATTGATCTGTGAGGCACGCAACCTGACCAGTTCAAGCAGCGAGCGCTCAAGGCCACTCTCTCTGACATATTTCTCTAACTGGAAAACAGCGCGGTATGCTGCGGGAGCGACTTTCGTGATTTGAATACGTGCGTTCATGGATATCTCCTTTTTCTTTTTGTTCTTTCTGGATAGTATGATCATACCATTCTCGGACAAAATGTGTCAAGGATATATTTTGTCCGGGATATGATGAAAAAGCGCAAGATTCGAGAAGTCCCGGGCACGATAGTGTGCTAGCATGGGGGAAAGAAAAGGAGGAGTCAGTATGGAACCAGGTCTTACATCTGTTATGCTGCTGGTGCAGGATATGCCGCGTGTCCGGGCATTTTATACTGAGTTGCTGGGCCTCGTGGTGGTGCCTGAATTCTCTTCGCCAACCGGGGAATTTGTCTTTCTGCATTCAAAGGCCAGCCGCTTCAATCTCATGTTGCAAGATATCAAAGTGGGAACCTATGGTGCCTCTACAGAACGTGGAGGTGTGCTGATCGGCTTTATGGTGGAGGATGCAGCCGCTGTCTATCAGGAATGGCAGACAAAGGGCGTTGAGTTTGTGAGCGGTATTACCGATGTTGGTGCGGGCCGCTCGTTTGTTGTACGCGACCCCGATGGGAACTACCTGAACATCTACGATCTCTATCCCGAGGTTCGGAAAATGCAGGAAGCTGCTCAATTGATCTAGCCTCTCTGCTTCAGCGTACCGGGGTGGCGGGCTGAAGCCCTTCCCTCTATCGTCTCCTTTGTCTTTCAAGCCTCATATTGTATCTGCTGGACAGCAGAGCGCATGTTACGATGCAAAGCTGTCGGCCCGCTCTGGCTGCTCAGAGCAATATGGGCTGGAGCGGGTGAAGCTCGCCCCCTCTCTTTCAGATCACGAAGCAATCAACAGCTCGCGTGGAAGAAGCGGGCGCTGAAGACCGGCCCGATCTGCTTTTCTGATCGTTTATGCAGGCATGAAGCGCCAGAGAGGAGAGCGAGGGGCCAGACTCCCCTCACCCTCCTGAAAAGGGAGACAGAAATGCAATAAAGGATAGTAGTCTTTGTTGCTCTGCTCACATCTGTGAATTTTGTGAATTGGGCTCAGCATTGACTGTGATGGTTGGTCGCTGATGCGGGTAGGGCTGCGGCGAATAAGCCAGAGTTTTCCCCTGTAATGCAATTAAAAGGTTATCGAGCAGTGTTTGCGTCATTGGTAGCAGAATTTGCTTTTGCTGTCTATTGTTCGAATCTTGCAGAAAATGTAACAAGGCTTGAATGGCCTGTTCAACGCGATGGAACTCTTTTTCTGCCAGAGCGGCACGCTGATAGCGAACCAGCAGCGTGTTCAAGGCGCGTGCAACCTGCCAGAGCTCGTGGCCCTGACTCAGTGGAGCACGGGCGTTCAGGTTGCCGTTCGCGATCTCGATATGCGTTTTCAAGATTAATTGCACGCCCTGCTCCAGCTCAACAGCCTTCTCGGCGATGGTTCGTTGCAGGGAGGTGATCATTTCGGTGCGGTCAGCACGGGCCAGAGCACGTGTCACGTTATGCGACCAGACATAGGCCACACCGGCGACAATGAATTGTGTGCCGATCGGCTGAATGAGCATTGGAATGAATTGGGAGTGCATCGCCTGATTTAAGTCCGCAGTATGAGGCTGATAAACCATGCTGATCGCGATCATCACAGCATTGATGAAGGCAATAAGGAAAGCATTTTTTGCTGGCAGGAACGAGGCCGCAAGCAGTACCGCCAGCGTGCCATAAAGATAGAACATGATGCCCGACGTATCCAGCGGCGTGGATGTGAAAATGACTCCAGCAACAACCGCCTCATATCCAAATGTGCCTATAATGCCGGCAAGTAGAACTTTCCCCCGTCGGTTGACAATCAGCGAAATGATGGCGACGCCAAGCAGAGAAAACGCCAGGATCGGGATAAAATGGTTGGGCATCAAAAAGGTTGCAGGAATAAAGCAGATCAGCACAATGATCAGGAAGAGGAACACTGTGCTTATCAGGCGCGACTGACGTGATTCCTCGCGCTGCGTCAGGCTTGCATTACGCGGCGCTTCGGGAATGGCCGTGAGTTTATACCACTTACGGAAAAGAGGGGGTGTGTCATCTTCTCTCTGCGCGACCATCTCACGCAGCGCTTTTGTCAGGTCTACTCCCGGGGCATCCTGGGGAATCTGATTCTTGTTCATTCAAGGAACCTCCTGTACTATGGAGAAGGAACAGTTATGACTCGCATATTCACGAGAATCGTAAGCGCGTCATCGACGATATCAGGAGAGAGCGGCGCATCCTCTTTGATCTGCATCACGGAGCGTTGCCCGTCAACGAGCTCAAAGACGATGGACAACATCATTTTTTGCCTGGTGGTCCATCCCTCCAACCTATCAACATCAAGCTGTCCTACACGCTGCGGAATCGGGGATGTGTCCTGTACGGGGCGAGGAGGTGTCCCCAGGCGTGGCGTCGAGAGCGGATACAGAACCCAGGGAAACGGTCCGCGCTTTTTTTCCACGCTCATGAGAATTGAAAGAGGTATGGGTAAACGCTGTCCTTGCTGGTCTTCTACATGGCAAGATGTCACCTTCCCATCCACCAGGTGCAGATATCCCATACAACGCCCACGAACTCCAGGTATATGATGCAATTCGGATTTGAGCAAACCGCTCATGCGGTAATGCTCGAACAGTGCCAGACTGAACTCAAGCCCTAAGCTTGCATCGATACTATCTTGACCCACTTTGCACCTTTAACTCACTTTTACACTTAAACGCAAGAGGGCTTTTTGCGGCCCCCTTGCTACAACCAGCCTACTTGCCGATTGCTCGGCCATCTTTCTTTTTGTTTTATTACCCGACACGAAAAGGTCGAGATAGATCTTTTGTCCGTATGAAGGATATCATATTTCGATATACGAAGCTATTAATTTCTTATTAAAATTACGCTCTATTTGAACATGAACAATTTTTAATGATATACACGCTTTCGGCATAACTCAAAATACTCTTTATGGTGTAACGAATGCTGAAATGTAAAAGAAGAGTCATATGAAAAAAGAGGGAGTAAGGCAACGTGTGCGGCTCTGCCCGGGGCGTCAGTTCGCTTTTTTCTGCATGCTGAACCTGTCTTTTCCCCCTTCTTTTAGATTATAATGGAAACAACGCCGGGGTTTCCCGCTCTGGCTGGCTGCTCACTGCGAAGATGAGCGAGCATCGCAAATGAGGCACAATGATATGTGCGCCGTGGCTCGCTGACCTGCCTTACGAGTGGTTTTATTCTGTTCACTACGATGGGGAGTCAAGGAAAGCATGGGAACTTTTACGCCAGACAAAGAACACTTTGTACTCGATGGCAAGCCGTTTCGGGTGCTCTCGGGTGCGCTGCATTATTTCCGGGTCCCGCCTGAATACTGGGATGACCGCCTGCACAAATTGCGCGCAATGGGCTTAAATACGGTCGAGACCTATGTGGCCTGGAACCTGCACGAGCCGCGCCCGGGCGAATTCGATTTCTCCGGGGGGTTGGATCTGGCCCGCTTCATTCAAAAAGCTGCCGAGCAAGGGCTGTATGTGCTGTTGCGGCCCGGCCCGTATATCTGCGCTGAGTGGGAGTTTGGTGGCCTGCCTGCATGGTTGCTTAAAGATCCTGGGATGCGGCTTCGCTGCTATTATCGGCCCTATCTTGAGGCTGTAGATCGTTTCTTTGATGCGCTGTTACCACAGGTGACGCCGCTCCAGATCACGCATGGCGGGCCGATTCTGGCAATGCAGGTTGAGAATGAGTACGGAAGCTATGGCAATGACAAGCGCTACCTGACCTATCTGGCGGAGGGTCTGCGCAGGCGCGGCGTTGACGTGCTGCTCTTTACCTCGGACGGTCCCTCGGATTGGATGATGCAGGGGGGCACGCTGCCCGATGTCTTCAAAACGGCCAATTTCGGTTCTCGGGCTGAGGAAGCGTTCAGGGTCCTGCGCCAGTATCAGCCCGAGGGGCCACTGATGTGTATGGAGTACTGGAATGGCTGGTTCGATCACTGGGGGGAGCCGCATCACACGCGCGAACCGCAGGATGCTGCCGCGTCGCTGGACGAAATCCTTCAGCAGGGTGCGTCGGTCAATATTTATATGTTCCACGGTGGCACGAATTTCGGCTTCATGAGCGGGGCCAATCTGGACATCTGGAGCGGTCAGTATCAGCCTACCGTGACCAGCTATGACTATGATTCGCCGCTTGATGAGGCTGGCGATCCAACCCCGAAATATTATGCGTTCCGTGAGGTGCTCGGCAAATATACCGAGCTGCCAGACATCGACATTGAGCCCTCACCGAAGCAGGCACTCGGCACGGTCGAGCTGACCGAGAGAGCGTCTCTGTTCTCATCGCTTGATCGCTTGAGTCGGCCAGTATGGAGCGCCACACCCGAACCAATGGAGTATTTCGATCAACAGCATGGCTTTATTCTATACCGGACGCAGCTTGCAGGGCCGCTGGTCGAGAATGTGCTATCGATCCGTGGCCTGCATGATCGGGCGCTGGTCTTTGTGAATGGGACCTCTCTGGGCGTGCTTGAGCGCTCTCCTGAAACCCAGACGCTGCCGCTTGCGGTCGGCCCGGAAGGGGTCACGCTGGATATTCTGGTTGAGAATATGGGCCGTGTCAACTATGGGCCCGATTTGCTGGATCGCAAGGGCATTACAGGACATGTGATGCTCGGTCAGCAGTTCCTCTATGACTGGACGATCTATCCGCTTCCGCTTGAGAAGCTTGACGGGCTGGATTTCACTCCGGCGGCATCCGAGGGACAGAACGAACCGACTTTTTATCGGGCAACGTTTGAGGTGCAGGAACAGAAAGACACCTTCCTCGCGCTTCCTGGCTGGACGAAAGGCGTTTGCTGGCTGAATGGCCGCAATCTCGGACGCTATTGGGAGCGTGGCCCACAGAAGACGCTCTATGTGCCGGGTCCATTCCTCAAGCCTGGCCTGAACGAGCTGATTGTCTTTGAGCTGCATGGAACCAAACAGCCAGAGGTTGAGTTCCGGGCCCAGGCCGACTTAGGGGAATAATTGCCAGAAAAAAGATCGCCTCCCGCAGACTGGCAGGCGGTCTTTTTTCGTTGCTTTATTCAACCTCGAAAAGCTTGCAGAGCTCGGCCAGCGAGTGCACAGTGATCTCGGCGATAGAGCGTGGCAGGTGACGCGGCCAGGGGTAGAAGCGATCAATCCAGGCGGTATGCATGCCGACGCGATGTGCTCCCCAGATGTCATAGATTGGATGGTCTCCTACGAACAGGATCTCTTCCGGGGGCAATTCGAGCGCTTTCGCGGCTGCCTGAAAGATCGATGGAGCGGGCTTGTGAGCGCCGAATGCGCCCGAGACAAAGATATGGGGCGTCAGCTTATGAATGCCGTATGCCTCCACTTTGCGCCGCTGCCAGCTCGCGTCTCCATTGGTGATGATACCGAAGGGATGATAAATAGCTAAACAAAGTGTTGACATCTATGGGCGTTTATGGTATTCTCTCCCTATGAGATTAAGTGCCTACGCCCGCAAGATGGGCGTCAACTACAAAACTGCATACCGATGGTGGAAGGCTGGTAAGTTGGACGCTTATCAACTGGATACCGGAACCATCATTGTTCGTGAGCCAGAACAGAGGCAAGAGGTTCCATCCGTTGCTTTGTATGCCCGTGTTTCTTCAGCAGATCAAAAAGAGGATTTAGAGCGGCAAATGCAACGTCTGAAAGACTATGCAGCATCACGTGGCTATCAGGTCAAGAGAACTGTGAGTGATCTGGCTTCAGGACTCAATGAGAACCGCCCAAAGTTGTTGAAGCTGCTCACCGATTTAAGCATCACGGTGGTTGTAGTAGAACATCGTGACCGGCTTACCCGCTTCGGCTTCACCTACATCGAGCAACTGATGCAGACACAGGGACGCCGCATAGAGGTGATCTTTCCATCTGATACAGACACTGATCTCGTGGATGATTTCATAGCCATTATCACTTCAATGGCAAGCCGCATTTATGGCCGTAGGACTTCAAAGAGACGCGCAGAGAAAATCAAGCAGTGTGTTGAGCAGGCGATGAAGGAAGAAGAGTAGTACGATGGCAACCAGAGTACGTGGCTACAAAACCGAATTAGACCTCAACAACGAACAGCGTACCGCTTGCCTCAAACATGCCGGTTGCGCCCGCTTCGCCTACAATTGGGGCCTGGCTCGTTCTCAAGAAGCCTACCGTGCCACCGGCAAACGTCCGACTGCTATTGACTTGCACAAAGAACTCAATGCCCTGAAAAAGACGGACTATCCCTGGATGTATGAGGTGTCCAAGTGCGCCATGCAAGAGGCACTGAGAGACCTGGAGAAAGCATATAAAAACTTCTTCCGCAGAGTCGAACTGAAGAAACAAGGCAAGTGGAAAGGCAAGCTCGGCTTTCCCACCTTCAAGAAGAAAAGCAAAGGCATCGGCTCATTCCGCTTGACTGGCTCCATCAAAGTCTTGAGAGATGCCGTGCAATTGCCACGCTTAGGCCGCTTGCGCCTGCATGAGCATGGCTATCTTCCCACCAATGCAAAGGTACTTTCTGCTACCGTCTCCGAAGAGGCAGGACGCTGGTTTGTCAGTGTGCAAGTGGAAGAGGAACAGAACGCACCCGAACGCACGGCTACTACTGCTCTCGGGGTTGATCTTGGCATTAAGACGCTTGCTACGCTCTCAGATGGAACTACGTTTGAGAACCCACGTGCCTTGAAACAGGCACAGAAGCGCCTCCGACGTTTAGAGAGGCAAAAGTCACGGCGCAAGAAAGCCAGCCAGAATCGCAAGAAGACATGCCGCAAGCTGGCAAAACAACATGCACGTGTTGCCCATATTCGCCGCGACGCTACCCATAAACTCACAACATATCTCACCAAGCACCATGCCCTTGTTGCTATCGAGGACTTGCATGTGTCTGGGATGCTGAAAAACCACAAGCTCGCTCAGGCCATTGCTGATAGCAACTTTGGAGAGATCAGACGACAACTCACCTACAAGGCAGACCTCTACGGAACATGCCTTGTGGTCATAGACCGCTTTTATCCCTCATCGAAAACCTGTTCCTCTTGCGGCTCTGTCAAACCAGTGCTGGACTTGCAAGAGCGAACGTTTGTCTGTAAAGCGTGTGGGATGGTGCTTGATCGTGACCAGAACGCAGCACTCAACCTGCTGCATGAAGCAATGAGAACTACCGGCAGTTCGTCGGGAAGTTACGCCTGTGGAGTGGGAAGCTCTGGCTCTTCCGATGGGAAGAGTGAAACTCTCCACGTTGAAGCAGGAACCAACCCGCATTTAGGCATGTCCTAAATGTCTAAGTATTGGAGAACGGAATGTGATTCGCGTGCAGGGCGTGGAGCAACGGGTAAGCTCCGGCGTCAGGCCGAGCGATCATGCTGCTTAAAAGCTCCTCCTGATAGTGCTGCTGAAGGTCTTCAAGAGCCGTATCAAATGCTGGATATTCCTGCTGCAAGAAGCGAAAGAGTTCGATTCTGGGAGTGCTGCCGTGGTAGTCAACCGTGACCAGAAGATCAACGATATGGTCCACAATGGCGGGATCGTCGCTGATGTTGTGCTTGCGGGTGAAGGCGGTGGCCCAGTGACGGATCACCTCTTCCCATGCATACATGGTGTCGTCAAAGTCAAAGAGAATGCCTTTCATGCCGGTTGGTAGTGTGATATGTGCCTGCTTTTCTGTAGAAATACTCATATTCTCCTTTGCAATGATGAAAAAAATGAAAGTAAGTGCATAAAAAAGTGGGGATCTGCTGTTATCATACAATCACTTTGGGAAGCAGGCAAGGGGGCTGTGTTTTCTTGTAGTACCGTCCTGTCATACCACCTGGTTCAATGTATGCTTGCTATGGAACCAAATAACGAAGCGGGAATAGATCTCCTCTTCTCGCTGTTCTTATAAGTAGATTGAGTAATTGTCGTTTTGACACTTTTATCCGGGAGGGGGTAAAGAAAGAGATGTTGACTTTTCTTATGACATTCGCCGTCTTCGCGCTGTTTGGTCTGATCGCTTATCATTTCGGGGTTGATAGCAGGGATGGGTTGAATAGTCCCGAGTGGGAGCGCCGCTATGCATGGAGCCTGGCGCAGCACTGATCGCGCGAGTGGAGCCGCGCCGTTCCTTCGAGAGAGGGAGCGTGACGCGGCTCTTCTGTTTGGGCGCTAATTATCTTCATCGAGGGAGAAGGTATGATGTCCTGCCGGGCAATAGTATTGCAGGTCCCCATCTTCGTCGGTATCGGGCATGCTCTCTGTTTCGGGATCTACCAGTAAAATAGCTTCTTCCTGATCGTAAGGGCAAGTCTGGTATTTAATTTGCTCAACGTTCATGTTATACTCCTCTTTCGCTCCGGTAGTCATGCTGACCGGAGTTTCTTTTGTCCTTCTTGTCTATGAGTGGCTTTGATGTTTGATAAAAGAGGAGGGAAGCGCGATTCGGGCCCTATCGTTTCGTATCTCCTCACTTCTATCAATGACTCTATATTGTCTTTTTGGGTTCTTCAATATCTGGTACCAAAGTAGGCGGGAAGTACTGTATCACTACGCTATTTGAAGTAGACTACAATGAGGATAGAGCGTCTTGCTTGCGGGAAAAAATGGAGCCTGTTAGAATGGCTCAGGCAAAGAAAAACGGGGAGATCTCGATGACATATCGTTTTACGCAGGAAAAGCAGGATTACTCGGACCTTGCAACCGGACGTGTGCTGTACAGCGTGCCCGGCAGGGTGGCGTTTCCGGTACGCCTGGCAAGCGAGCTGTTTCAACGTTGCCTGAGCCTCTATCAACAGCGCGGAGGCACAACACCCTGTGTGTTGTATGATCCCTGCTGTGGCGGGGCTTCGCTGCTGGTCAGCGTGGGCTTTTTACATGGAAGCAAACTTTCAGCCGTGATCGGTTCGGACGCGGACCCTGATGTGTTGCCGCTTGCGGAGAAGAACCTTGCGCTGTTAACCCCTCAGGGCCTGGAACAGCGGATTGCGCAGCTTCAGACGCTTTATCAGGAGTATGGCAAACCCTCGCATGCTGAGGCATTGGAGAGCGCATACCGCTTGCAGCGCCAGTTGACGCCGTTGACCATTGGACTGTTTCAAGCTGATGTCATGCGACCGCTCGACCCGACACGCTTTCCAAAGTCGGTTGATCTGGTGATGGTCGATCTGCCCTATGGTCAGCATACTGGTTGGTTGCATGCTTCCGCCGCACAGGACCCTGCGACCGCGCTGCTGGACTCCCTGCGCTCCATACTCTCGCCCGCTGCGGTTGTCGCTCTGATTACGACGAAGCAACACAAAGTAGTACATGAGCAGTTTCGGCGCCTGGAACAGTTCAGTATTGGCAAGCGGCGCATCCTGCTCTGTGCGTCTGAAACCTGAGAGGTGAGCGTATGAATTCTGGCTGGCGAGGTCGTTGTTACGAGGATTTTACGGTTGGCGATGTCTATCAGCACGCGCTCGGGCGGACGATCAATAGCACCGACAACACATGGTTTACGCTGTTGACCATGAACTCCAACTCGCTGCACTTTGACCGCCACTATGCGGCCCAGACCGAGTTCAAGCGGCCCCTGGTGGATTCGACGTTTACGCTTGCGCTGGTGACGGGGCTGTCGGTTGCCGATATCTCGCAAAACGCGATCAATCTGGGATGGGATGCGGTGCGGCTTCCCGCGCCTGTATATGAGGGCGATACACTCTATGCACGAAGTGAGATTCTCTCGAAGCGCGAGTCACGGTCCTATCCCGAGCGGGGCATTGTGCAGGTTAAGACGGTGGGTTTCAATCAAAACGGGGTGGTGGTAATCGAGTTTCAGCGAACGATTATGGTCTACAAGCGGGCTTATCTGCCCGAGCTACCCACACCGAAGCCGCGTGAGCCGCGTCAGGATGGCTAAGAGCAGGGATGCTTGACAGAAATAAAGTTTCATTTTAGAATTGAAGTATGAAACTTTGTGCCGAAGGCGTCCGCTGAAAAAGGAAAGGAGTTCCCCATGTCTTTCTCGTTCATCCAGATCACCGACCATCATCTAGGCGAAACCGAAGCCTCTTTGCTTGACGGCTACGCAACTGCCCATGCGTTTCGCAAGGTGATGCGGCATATTGCTGAGCATACCGCTGTACATGTTGATTTCCTTGTCTCGACCGGTGATCTGGTGGATGATCCTTCCGAGGTCTCCTACCGCAACCTGTGCCAGATGCTTGAGCTTCAGCCAGCACAGCAAGCGCCGGGACCGGCTCTGGTCTCGATAGAGGGTTTGCAGCGCTTCCCCATGTATTTCTTGCCCGGAAACCACGACGATCGGGAAAATTTCTTCCGTCATCTTTTCCCCGGAACACCGCCTGTGCCGCATATGAACGCACGCTTTGAGCATAAAGGGGTGCAGTTCCTCTGCCTGGATTGGGGGCCGAGGGGAAAAGCGGTGCCCCATCAGGATACACTGGAGTTTCTCGCACAATCGTTACAGCATTCTATGCCGACCATACTGCTGATGCATCACCATATTCTCCCTGTTGGGAGTCGCTGGATAGATTCGTATCTGCCCGACGATTTCCGCGCCTTCTGGAAGCTGCTCGACGGACACCAGATTCTCGGGATCTTCTACGGCCACACGCATGTGACTTCAGAAAAGCTGGTAGCGAATATTCCTGTCTATGGGCTGCGTTCCACGGCGATGCAGTTTACCCTTACTGATCCACCAGTGCCCTGTGCGCAGCCGCTCCAGTATCGCCTGGTGACGGTACAGGATGGTTTTTTGACAACCCGACTCTTTGAGATTCCCCTGTAGGCATGCGGCGGAGTGGCGCTGCTGTCCGCCCCTTGACAGAAGAGATTAGGGCATGCTAATATCTGAGTAGAAAGGTAGGAATTAAATCGGGAGCTCGCCAGGCTGCCGAGCAGGGGTATAAGACACGATGTGAGATACGGTTTTGCTGCTCATTGTCGCTACCTTGAAGCCAGTAACCAGCGGTTATTGGCTTTCTTTTTTTGATAGTTCTCTTTTATGTGGCGCATGCTACAATGGTGAAGATAACACGATTGATCTCAATCTAGTATTTCACGAGGAGCGCAATGACAACACATGTATTGCCCCATTGGGACATGACCCCCATTTTCCCGTCTCTCGATTCTCCTGAGTTTGAGCGCGGCTTTCAGGAGGGCCGGGATGCGATTCTTGATCTCGTGCGCCTCTTTGATCAGCATCAGGTGACTGAACAGCCGGTCAGTGCCGAAATTAACGATACAGTTGTTCAGAGCTTTGAAGCGATCATAGAACGCTATAATGCCGTTCTTGAGCAGATAGAGACGCTTGGAACCTATATTGCCTGCTTTGTTGACACAAACTCACAAAATACGCTTGCACAGGCAAAGCTCAGCGAAATGCATCAAGCGACAGTCTATCTGGCGCAGCTTGGCACTCGCCTGACTGCCTGGCTCGGGGCGCTGGATATCGATCAGTTGATGCAGCGCTCGGAGGTTGCGCGCCAGCATGCTTTCTTGCTGCGGCAAGCAAAGGTGCAGTCACAGCATCTGATGTCATCGGCCGAAGAGATCCTGGCCTCTGAGCTGAACGTTAGCGGTGGCACGGCCTGGGGACAGCTTCACAGCAATCTGACCTCACAGATTATGGTGCCGCTGACACTGAACGGCGAGACCAAAGAATATCCCATGAGCGAGATTCGCAACTTCGCCTATCATCCAGAGCGCGAGGTGCGCCGCAGGGCCTATGAAGCCGAGCTAGCCGCCTGGGAGCGTTCGGCCTTGCCGCTGGCCGCTGCCATGAACAGCATCAAGCATGAGACGAATGTCCTGTCGCAGAAGCGCCACTGGGAATCCCCGCTTGACTCGACCCTGTTCATGAACAGCATCGATCGTCAGACGCTTGACGCGATGATGACCGCTGCTCGCGATTCGTTCCCCGATTTTCGGCGCTATCTTCAGGCGAAGGCACGGCTGCTCGGGCTTGAGAAGCTGGCCTGGTACGATATTTCTGCACCGGTTGGCAAAAGTGAACGCGTCTGGTCATATGATGATGCGGCCTCCTTTATCGTTGAGCAGTTTGGTGCGTTCTCCGCGAAGCTCTCCGACTTTGCCGCTCGCGCCTTCCGCGAACACTGGATCGATGCCGAGCCGCGCCCGGGCAAGGTTGGCGGTGCGTATTGTGCCGAGATTCGGAAGGGTGAGTCGCGCATTCTGGCGAACTATACACCGTCCTATGATGGCATGTCGACGCTGGCGCACGAGCTCGGCCACGGCTATCACAATCTGAATCTGGAACATCGAACCGCGCTTCAGGCGATGACTCCGATGACGCTTGCTGAGACGGCCAGTATCTTTTGCGAGACCATCGTGCGCAATGCGGCCCTGCGCAATGCAGGCAAGCAAGAGCAATTGATGATTCTGGAAGCCTCGCTCCAGAACTCGTGTCAGGTGGTGGTCGATATCACCAGCCGCTTCCTTTTTGAGCAGGGCGTCTTCGAGAAGCGGCTTCAGCGCGAGCTCTCGATTGAGGAGTTGAACGAGCTGATGCTTGAGTCGCAGCGTCAGACCTATGGCGATGGCCTCGACGAGTCGCTGCTGCATCCATACATGTGGGCCGTGAAGGGGCACTATTACAGCACTGGCTTGCCGTTCTACAATTACCCGTATATGTTCGGGCTGCTCTTCGGGCTCGGGCTCTACGCGCAGTATCAGCGTGACCCGGAGACCTTCAAGCGGGGCTATGATGAGCTACTCTCGTCGACCGGCATGGCTGATGCGGCGGAACTGGCGCAGCGCTTCGGGATCGACATTCGGAGTGAAGCGTTCTGGCGCTCAAGCCTCGATATGGTTCGCCAGGATATTGACGAGTTCGAGCGTCTGGCGCGTGAGGCGTGATGATATCCATCATAATCTGATGTTATAGGGCCGGGAGAGCACTTCCCGGCCTGCTTGATTACTCGGCCCTCTCGCCAAGCGCGAAGAGCGACATCACCTGTTTCTCCTTTGCAGAGGGGGAGAAAAAGGTAATAACTTCATTATCGTAGTATTCCAGTCCGGTCGCGCCAAGGCCAAGCGCCGCCGCCGCAAGCTGTGCATTGCCGCTGAAGATGCCGCTCTCAAGCTGGGCGACGCGATAGCCCCGGTTGCCGTCACGGATCAGCAGCTCTTCCAGCGCTATCAGGCTGTAGACTGAGACTGCTGCCTCACCGCCGGACTTCTGATCGAACGCAAGGTGCGTAGCGTCCTTCCGGAAATCGCCCTCTTTGAGCAGCTCGAGCGCTTTCTGCTCGGGATGCAGGATATACGCTCCGGGCTTCAGGTCGCTCACGTTGTTGACCAGCAGGTAGATGTCGTTCAGTGGGCGGCCTGCGGGGTCGAAGCAGTCAGCGTTGGGCAGATGAAGCGCATTCAGCAGGATTGTTGAGAGCTTCTCGAAGCTGAGCGGTTGCTGTGCGAAGCGATGCGCCGAACTGCGCTGCTGAATGACCTGCTCGATCGGTGCGGTTGGCCAATCATCGAGCGGCATCGGGCGCAGCGGGATCAAGGTACCCTCAGGGGCGGCATGTGGCGGGAATGGAGCCTCCGCGTCGCGCCATGTCGCGCTTTCCTCGCCTGTTGAGAACAGTGTGGCCTCATGTATATCCTCGATCAGCGGGTATTCCTCTTCCTTCGGGGAAAGTGGCTCGGTCGGTAGCTCAAGCTCCTCGATGACGGGCGCGTTTCCTGGTTCCTCTGCGGTGGCTCCAAGCGCCGCCAGACTGATCGCTGCCTCGCGATAGCCATCGATAGCAAGCAAGCTGTTCACGATATCGTCGGCAAAGCTTTCAATGAGCTTGAATGGCAGCTCGGCAGAGGTCGCGACGGCGTGAAGATTCGCGAGGAGCGTGCCGTTATCCCAGAACGTATGGCGATAGGTACGCGGTCCGAACTTGCAGGAGTTGCGCCAGAAGGTGTCAGTGAAGATGGCAAGCACGGGAGCATGCGCAACCGCCGTCTCGTTGCCGGTTGCTTCGAGCAGGACACGCCGAAAATCTCCGCTTCTCAGGCGGCGCAAGCTGTGATCGTGTGCGCCATAGTGATAGACTCCGGCTGGCAGGTCCGCCAGATCGCCACAGACAAGGTAAAGCTCAAAGTGATAGAGCCCTCCGGTACAGGCGGCTGCTCGCTTCTCTTCGTCTGGCCTGGTCAGCCCGCTGGTATAGTAACAGAGGCGGGCAAGCGTCTGAAGATCGGGAACGCGGTTTGCCGCCTGTTCCGAAGCGGCGACCGCCTGAAGTGCCGATATTGAGCCAGATGCAAGCTGTTTGGGCAACGCGATCGGTTCAAGCGAGGTATACTTTTTGTAGAGCAAGGGCTGTTGCTTCGGGTTGTATTCGGAAACGGCGAGCTGGTCGCCTGGAAAATAGCTTGAGACCGCATGATAGGCGAGCGCGGCCCGATAGTTATATTCACTCATAGTGAGATGATCCTTTTCTGTGAGATAGGTACTGTTTCGGACATCTTCATTATATACTGCTTTCCGGTCAGCGTGTTACAATACAAGGTGTACGCCCGAGTTCTCGGGAAAGAATCCCGCATGTAAGGAGTGCATATTGTATGACGACAGCGCACACGTTGCCGCGTTGGGACCTGACAACCATTTATCCTGGCCTTGACTCCCCCGAGTTTACCGCTGACTTCCAGCAGCTTGCTCGTTCTGTTGACGAACTGGCTGCCCTCTTTGACACGTACGGTGTGAATGGGGGGGTGACAGCGCCGGTTGATGAGACGCTGGTGCAGCACTTTGAAGAGATTATTAAGCGCTATAACGCGATTCGTGATGCAGCGCGTACCCTGGTGGTCTATATTACCAGCCATGTGAACACGAACTCGCGTGATACAACCGCGCAGGCTCGCTACAGTGAGTATAGCCGAACCGGCACGAAGCTCTATCAGCTCTCAACGCGCCTGACTGCCTGGATCGGTTCACTGGAGGTTGAGGAGCTTATCAAGCGCTCTCAGGTGGCCGCTGACCATGCCTATGCGCTGAGAACAGCGAGCAAGGAAGCAAAGCACTTGATGTCGCCCGCTGAAGAGGTGCTGGCTTCCGAACTGAATCTGAGCGGTGGGGCCGCGTGGAGCCGCCTGCATGGCAATATCGCTTCACAGATGCGGGTGTCGCTGGAGCTGGCCGGCGAGTCGAAAGAGTACCCTATGAGCGCCATTCGCAACTTCGCCTTTGAGGCGGATCGTGAGGTGCGTCGTAAGGCCTACGAGGCCGAGCTAGCCGCCTGGGAGCGCGTAGCCTTGCCGCTGGCTGCTGCCATGAACAGCATCAAGCATGAGGTCAATGTGCTCTCACAGAAGCGCAACTGGGAGACGCCACTCGACGCGTCTCTGTTCGCCAACAGCATTGATCGCCAGACACTTGACGCGATGATGTCCGCGGCTCGTGCCTCATTCCCCGATTTTCGGCGCTATCTGCGGGCAAAGGCACGGCTGCTCGGGCTTGAGAAGCTGGCCTGGTATGACCTGTTTGCGCCGGTGGCACGAGAAAGCCGCACCTGGCATTTCGAGGAAGCGGCGGCCTTTATTGTCAAGCAGTTTGGCACCTACTCGCCACGGCTTGCCGGTCTGGCTGAACGCGCTTTTCGAGAGGGCTGGATTGATGCCGAGCCGCGCCCGGGCAAGCGTGACGGCGCCTACTGTACCTCGCTGCGTGCTGATGAATCGCGCATTCTTGCCAACTTTAAACCGGCCTATGGTGGCATGAGCACGCTGGCGCACGAGCTCGGACATGCCTATCATAACTTCAACATGGTGCATCGCACGCCATTGCAGCGCGGGCACCCGATGACGCTTGCCGAGACGGCCAGTATCTTCTGCGAAACGATTATCAAGCAGGCGACGCTTGCCGAAGCAGATAAGCAGGAGAAGCTGGCAATCCTGGAAGCCTCGCTTCAGGACTCATGTCAGGTGGTGGTCGATATCACCAGCCGCTTCCTTTTTGAGCAGGGCGTCTTCGAGAAGCGGCTTCAGCGCGAGTTGTCTGTGGGTGAGCTCAATGAGCTGATGCTTGAGTCGCAGCGTCAGACCTATGGCGATGGCCTCGACGAGTCGCTGCTGCATCCGTACATGTGGGCTGTGAAGGGGCACTATTACAGCACTGGCCTCTCCTTCTACAATTACCCGTATATGTTCGGTCTGCTCTTCGGGCTCGGGCTCTATGCCTACTATCAGCGTGACCCGGAGACCTTCAAGGCGGGCTATGATGAGCTACTCTCGTCAACCGGCATGGCTGATGCGGCGGAACTGGCGCAGCGCTTCGGGATCGACATTCGGAGTGAAGCGTTCTGGCGCTCAAGCCTTGATATCATCCGCCAGGATATTGACGAGTTCGAGCGTCTGGCGCGTGAGGCGTAGAGCGTATCTATCATAACCTGATGTCAATCAAAAGGGCCGGGAGAGCGCTTCCCCGGCCTACTTGACTTCTTCGCTTTGGTATGTCATAACAGGGGAAAAATGACGCATGGAGAGCTCTCGATATGATCTTGAAACGGCTCAGGCTGCTGCTCTGGCCGCTGGCTGTGCTTGTCCTGCTTGCTTTGAACTGGCTCTGTGCGCAGCAGGCGCTCCCCATAGAGCTGACGGTGCAGGGACAGACGAAGACGTTGCATGCCGGCAGTACAACACTCAATCTGGGGGTGCCCGGCAAGCCGCGAGAGCTGGAATTGGTGCGCTATGATCCGCTGGTGCACGAATATCAGCTTGATGGCAGTGATAGCACGAATAACTTCTCGCTTGATGTCAACTATCTGCGCCACATCTCTTCTTCCCCGTATTATCGCTTCTATGCCTGGATGCGCGGCCTCGATGATCTGAGTCGGTGGCGTGATCTTGAGGTGCGAGCTGGCGAGCGAACGCTTGTCTCGAAGTCCTGGCCCGGCAACGGAGAGCGGATCACCCTGCCTCAGAACGGCTCGTATAGCGTGCGCTTGCAGTGGCAGCTTCCAGAGACGCCGCGCCAGTTGAATCTGTGGCTTGATGACGGCTCGGTGTTGCATATCATCCTGAATCGTAATGATCGCTTCCTTGCTGTCACGGAGGATTCACCGACGAGCGGACCGGATCAGGAGCTTGCTCGCGTCTTTTTTCCCGAGGATCCCGGGCCGTTTGTGGCCATGAACCTGAGCACGGTCGTTCGCTCGCTGTTGTGGGCGGTGATCCTGCTTGGCGGGGTGCTCTTGCTTGAGCTTGGTCTTGGCTGGTTGCTGCGCTGGTTCCCACAGCGAGAGCGGAAGGCATGGCGGCTGTTCTCCTGGTCGTCTGCTCTCACGAAGGCGCTGCACCCGCTCGTTTTATTGCTTCTGCTCGGGTCATTTCTGTTTGTCTCCTGGATCGCGCTTGTGCAGTATCACGCGATGCCGCATATTTTTGATGCCAGCGCCTATTATTTCGCCGCCAAAACCTACGCCCAGGGACGGCTTTTCGCGCCTGAGCCGCCGGTTCCCGAGAGCTTCCCGGGCCCATTTATGGTGCAGCTTGCGGGAAAGTGGTTCGCTCAGTATCCGCCGGGAACAGCGCTGACTCTGACGCCGGGCTTCTGGCTTGGTGTGCCGTGGCTTGTTGAGCCGCTTTTAGGGACACTGGCCTTGCTCGGTATTGGATTGATTGCGGCGCGGCTCTTCAATCGGCGGGTAGCTTCGCTGGCGGTGTTGCTCGGGGCGCTCTCGCCCTTTTATAGCTATCTGGCTGCAAGCTACATGAGCCATACCATCGCGCTCTTTTATCTAGTGTGGGGGATCTGGGGTGTGGTGCGTTATGCGCAGGGCGGCAGAATGTGGAGCCTGGTGCTCGGGCTGTTCTCGTTCGGCATGCTGGCTTTGACGCGTGATCTGGTGGGCTTGCTCTGCATCGGGCTGGTCGTTCCCGGGCTTGTCTGGCTGCTCTGGAATCGACTCGGGCGCGATTGGTATGCATGGTCATTGCCGCTGGTCTGGATGGGAAGCGTGGTGATCCTCTTCCTGACGATTTCGCTTGTCATCAATATAATTCTTACCGGGAATATGCTGTTGCCGCCGAGGCAACTTTTCTTTGCCGGTGATCGTTTTGGTTTTGGCGAGGGGATCGGATTTTATGGCAAGCACACGCTGGCGGCGGGGCTGGTCAACCTGGACGAGTTGCTCACGAGCCTCGCGCTTGATCTCTATGGCTGGCCGTTTTACTGCACCTTTGCGCTGTTGCTGGTGCCGTTTCTGGCGAGGCGTGCGAAGCTGCTCGACTGGTATTGTCTGGCCTGTGGAGCCGTCTTGATCGGGGCGTATGTCGGCTATTTCTATCATGGTATCTATCTTGGTCCGCGCTATCTCTACGAGTCGTTGCCGTTCTTGCTGGTGTTGACAGCTCGCGGGATCGTTGTATTGATCGAGCTGGCGAAGGAGCTGCGGGTGCGTCTGAAGCTGGCTCAGTGGGGAAGCGGTGCCGTTACGGTGGTGCTGGTTCTGCTCCTGCTGGCCTGCAATCTGGGCTATTACCTGCCGCGCCAGATCGAGCGCTACACCAATTACAACGGCTTTCCGGTCGGGCAAAGACTGGATCTCGATACACTCTATCATCCCAACATACATAACGCGCTCATTATTATAAATGATGTATTACTCTATCAAAATGTGCTGTTTCCGCTCAATGATCCCGGGTTACAGGGCGATGTGATCTACGCCTGTGCGTCTGATTCGAGTAAGGTAGAGAGCCTGCGCAAGGCCTTTCCTCAACGAGATCTGTATATGGTGACGGTCGGCACTGATGGGCGTGTTTATTATAGCAGGCTGGATAGCAGCCGACCGAAAATGGAGCTTCGGGACTGATCTGTATGCTTGTCGTCTGTTTGCCGACTATGATATAGTAGAGAACAATGAATGGTAATGGGGCTTGCCACGTCTCCTGAGTTGTAACAGGGAACTCATTAGAAAAGAAGGATAAGACGAAACCGCGCATTGCGCTGATAGCTCCTGCAAAACGGGGAAGCAGGGGCTTTTTTTGCTTCCCTCCGCCATGTTGTATCATCAAAACAAGGGAGTTGTTTGATTTGTATGACGTTTGCATCACTCTTGCTGACAGGCGGCGTCGGGCTTGCTGGCGCTCTGGGAGCCGTGGCGCGTTATCTGCTTGGTAGTTTCATCTCGGAGCATACTTCTTCCGCTTTTCCTTCTGGCACACTGATCATCAATGTCAGTGGCGCGTTTGTGATCGGTCTGATCTTTGCTTTTACTTCGCGTGGATTTCTCAGCGCGGCGACACAAACCGTGCTTGCAACTGGCTTCCTGGGCGGCTACACGACGTTCAGCACCATGAGTTGGGAGGCGTTCCAATTGATGAGAGGGGCGCTGCCTCGTGGCCTGCTCTATCTTGGCCTGACATACGTGCTCGGGCTTGGCGCGGAGATCCTGGGCCTGCTGGTGGGGAGGGCGCTATGAGAACACGTGCGTTGCTGGCGGTCTTTTGTGGCGGCTTCTGTGGCACGCTGGCCCGCTATCTGGTGGTAACGGTGCTTCAGGCGCATGGCTGGCCGTATGACATTCTGTTCGCGAACCTGACGGGGGCCTTGCTGTTTGCCTGTTTGACGCTGCTTGCTGACACAACCGACCTGATTGGCCCGACGCGCCGGCTGGTGTTGATGACTGGCTTCTGTGGTGCATACACGACCTTTAGCAGCCTTGCCCTGGGAGATGTGCAGCTCTTCGAGCGTGGGCAATGGCTTCCCGGGCTGCTGTACCTTGTGGTCAGCGTGATAGGTGGTCTGCTGGCGGTCTATCTGGGGAGCGTGTGTGGAAGCTTCCTGGGCCGCCGCATCAAACGAAAGGCGATAGTGTCCGGACCAATCATCCAGGAAGAAGTAGAACAGGTGGGGGAGAAGCTCTAGCGGCTTGCTCCCCTTGCTGCGTGTATCAGGTGACAGAGGGCGGCTCTGTTGAGTAGCGCTCGTATATCCGTTCGGTCACGATCTGGCGGAGACGCATGATAGCGGTATGAATGTCGCGATAGGAAGTATACAGCGGAGCGATGCCGAGGCGAATGGTATCGGGTGCGCGGAAATCGGGTAGTACCTTCATTTCGTGAATCAAGGCCTGATCGATGCGCAGACCCTCGGGATGCCCGAGTGAGACGTGTGAGCCGCGCAGCCCCGCATCTCGTGGCGAGTTCAGCGTAAAGCCAAGTGGCTTCAGCAGCTCCTCCCAGAGCAGGATGAGGTACTCGCTTTGTCGAATCGACCTGGCACGCAGGGCGTCGATGCCGCATTCGAGCAGCAGATCAACCCCGGGCTCAATGAGGGAGAGGGAGAGAATCGGCGGCGTGCCGGTCAGGAAGCGTCTCAGGCCGCTGGCGGGCTCGTAGTTCAGGCCCAGCTCAAACGGGTGATTCTGGCCCCACCAGCCGCTTAACGGGTTCCGCAGCCGGTCTTGCAGGTCGCGCCGAATGTAGAGGAATGCGGGCGCGCCAGGACCGCCATTCACGTACTTGTACGTACAGCCGACAGCAAGGTCAACGTTGGCCTCATTCAGCTTGATGGGCACGGCTCCAACCGAGTGACAGAGATCCCATAAGACCAGGCTCCCGGCTTTGTGAGCGGCCTGCGTCACTTCGGCCATGTCATAGGTAAAGCTGCTGATAAACGCGGTATGTGAGAGCGAGACCAGCGCCGTCTGCTCGTTCAGGCTATCATACAGGCGCGTTACAGGGCCATGAATGCCGTCTGGCGAGGCGAGCACGTCCAGGTGATGCTGATGCCCGAGCAGCTCGATAGCTCCTTGCAGGATATAGAGATCTGACGGGAAATTCAGGTTATCAGTCAGGATGTGGGTTCTACCCTGCTGGAGGCGCAACGCGGCAACGACCAGCTTGAAAAGATTGACCGAGGTCGAGTCTGCAACAATGACCTCATCGGGCTGTGCGCCGATCAGCCGGGCAATTTTCGCCCCCACGCGTTCGGGCGCGGTATACCATCCCTCCTCATTCCAGCCGCGAATCAGGCTCTCGCCCCATTCCTGCTGAACCAGCCTGTTTGCTCGCTCAATGGCCAGTTTTGGCAGGCGACCAAGCGAGTTCCCGTCCAGATAGATCAGGTCAGGATCGCTGATATGAAAGCGCTCCCGGAACGATGCGAGCGGGTCCTGACGGTCCAGCTCGTCCGCATAATGTTCATCGAGTCGAAAAGGCGTCACTCCAAAACCTCCCCTCTTATAGTGATGAGCGAATGGCCCAGAGATCGGGAAAGACGGGCTTGAGCGTTGTTGCCAGATAGCGGGCTCCGGTAGAGCCACCTGTCCCCGGCTTGCTGCCAATGGTGCGTTCGACCATTTTGACATGACGGTAGCGCCATTCCTGTAATCCCTCGTCGATATCGAGCAGGAGTTCACAGACATTCTGGACCGACGGATTCTGGCGATAGACGTCGATCAGGATGCGTTGTAGCTCTTCAGATGGCTCCAGAGGCTGTGTGACATCGCGATTCAGCAGTGACTCCGGGACGGGATAGCCGTTCTGATGCAGGTAGTGCAGGAAGGCATCCCAGAGGCCTGGCGCATAGAACCGCTGCTCAAGCCGATCGCGGCCCGGAAAGTCTGCCGGATAGTGACGTAGAATGGCGCTGCGCTTGTGCCCGAGCAGGAATTCGATCTCGCGAAACTGAATCGACTGGAAGCCACTGGACGAGCCGAGCAAGCCCCGGAAGGCGTTGAACTCAAGCGGCGTCATGGTTTCCAGAACATCGATTTGCGCGACGACGGTCTTGAGGATTTTGAGAATGCGGTTCGCGGTATGCTCAATATGTGGGTTATCTTTATTCTGGAAATGGGTCTTTAAATAGTCGAACTCGTGGAGCAGTACCTTAAACCAGAGCTCATAGACCTGATGGATGACGATAAAGAGGAGCTCATCATGCTCCGGTCCCGGGCTTTTGGGGACTTGCAGGCGCAAGAGGTCTTCCAGGCGCAAATAGCTGACATAGGTCAATGCCTGAGATGACTGCTCTTCTGTGCCGTGCGTTGTCTGCTGTGAATCAATCGTTTTCATGACACAATGATCCTTCTCTCGTGCCTGTGGGCCTGCTGTCTCATTTTCAGGTATTCTATAAAGACTATGATACCCCTAAATTTTGATACAATAAATGGGAAAACAAAGGTGTTTTCAGCAAAATGCTTTAGAGTTCAAGGAAAAGAAAAGAATGACTGCTGATATCGAAAGATTGCTTGATGAGACAGGGTGGCAGCTCTTGCAGGCGCTTCAGGAGAACGCGCGGCTCTCCTTTCAGGCATTGGGTCAACGGGTGGGCCTCTCGGCGCCAGCCGTCGCCGAGCGCATACGTAGAATGGAGGATGCTGGTATTATAAAAGGCTATCGTGCGGAAATAGATACCGCGCTTATCGGGCTCCCAATTACGGCTATTGTGCGCATCAGTACTCCAATGGGGGAGCGCTATTCGCAGTTCGCGACCACGGCACCCGAGATCGCGGAAGTGCTGGAATGCTATCATGTGACTGGCAATGATGCCCTGGTGATGAAGGTTGCTGTCTCTTCGGTCAAGCATCTTGAGTCGCTGATTGATCGCCTTTCGGTCTACGGGCAGGTGACGACCTCTATTGTGCTCTCGGCCCCCGTGACGCATCGCACAATCACACGCCAGACGTTGCAGCCGCCTGAGGACGAGCGTTAGCCACAGCGAGAAACCTTTTCCGGGCCGCATTCGTGCTCTGTCAGAGAAACGAGTATTCCTGAATTCTTTACGCTTCTTGCACGAAGTACAGGAAAGGGTGGCTTATGGCGACCGTTGCGCTTACGCAAAGCGAGCAGATCGGGCAAGCAATCACCGAGGCGTTGCAGTATTTTCGGCTTGAGCCGCTGATTCGGAACAAGCGGGTAGCCGTAAAACCAAACGATACGTGGGCCTCAGATCAGGATAAGACCGCGGTGACACAGCCGGATACCTTGCGGTCGGTACTGCGCCATATCAAGCTCTACGAGCCGAGTGAGCTGATCGTGACGGGTGGGGCCGGAGCAGCCGAAACGGATCAGGTGTTTGAGACCGCTGACCTGATGGCTGTGGTCAGGGAAGAAGGTGCGACGTTTGTTGACCACAATCGCGGGCCATTTCAGGAAATCGAGCTCTTTTACGCGCCAGAGATAGATGTTGCTGGGCCGCAGAAGAGTATTATGGTAAATCCGCGTATTTTGAGCTATGAGACGCTGATTGTGCTGAGCCAGCTCAAAGTGCATGAGTCGGCCACTGTGACCCTGGCATTGAAAAACATTGCAATGTCATTCCCTGCTGCCGATTATTACGGGCATCCACGCGCTTCACAGGCGAACAAGCATCATTTTTTTGAGGATCTCCATTCTTTTATTGCTGCAATGCATCACCGCTTTCCTGCTCAACTGGCGATTACAGTGGGACATCCAGCAATGGTCGCAAGTGGTCCTGTTGGTGGCTACACGGCGGAAACAGGGATTGTGATTGTCAGTGATGATACGCTGGCTGCCGATGTGGTCGGGGCGCGGCTTCTGGGCTTTCATGTGCAGGGTGTACGTCATTTGTGGGAGGCGAGCCGCCTGGGGCCGGGTGAAGCGGATATTGAGAAGATGCAGTTTCCCGCGATGTCGCTTCAGGACGCGATTAAGATCTATACCAGGAAGGTGTATGGGAAGGAAATGACCTTCCAGCATCCCTGAAATCGAGGAGGCGTGAGCGGTACGTTGACGCCTCCTTTTTCTCTACTATGTATGTGACCATTTGTTCTACAGAATAAAATCTATCCCTCGCTTTTTACGCCGCTCGCCTGTATTCTTTCTCTTACGCTGCTGCACATGATATAATACCGGGAATAATCTCTGCACCGAGACAGCAGCAGAAAGAATAGTGGACAGGATGGACTCTTATGCAAGGACAGGCAGCAGACAGTTTTACGTTTTTTGTGATCAGTGACGTCCATATCGAACCGGGGAACACCCGGGCTATTTCTCACTTTCAGACGGCATTGCAGGATCTTCACGAAATCGCTCCCCAGGCGGGTGCGCTGGTTATCAATGGCGATATGACCAGCACTGGCAGGCCACAGAGTTACGCCGCCTTTCAGGAGGTGCTGAACAGTTGTCCTCACCCCGATGCCACCTATTTGACCATTGGCAATCATGAGTTCTTTCATGGCGAGGGCAACGAGGTTGCAATACAGCGCTTCCTTGCTGTCACTGGCGAGCGTGCTGTGTACTATTCCCGGAAGATAGGCGGGTATCCGTTTCTCTTTCTTGGCTCTGAGAGCTGGGGGCCGGTTGGTTCCCCATACAAAGACTCGGCGGTGCTGACCGAGAAGCAGCTTGATTGGCTCAAGCAGGAGTTGCAGCGGAGTGTTTCGCCTGATACAGATCATACGGGCCCTATTTTTCTCTTCCTGCATCAGCCGCTCCCGAACACGGTTTCGGGCTCCCCCCTCTGGCACCCTGTGCGGCAGGACAAGGAATTGCGGGCGTTGCTGGCACCATATCCGCAGGTGATCCTCTTTTCGGGCCATACCCATTATAGTCTGCAATCACCTACAATGGTAGTGCAGCAGCGCTGGACAATGGTGAATTCTGCGACCGTCTATCAGTTGTGGGGTGATGACGAGGTAGAGGGCGAGGTCCCGCTTGAGACGGATGATAGTCAGGGGCTTGTGGTCGAGGTCTCGGGCTCCTCGGTCATCATTCGTGCCCGTGAGTTTCTGCGCAAACAGTGGCTTTCACACTACGTCATTGATCTTGAGAGTGGCTCTCTCACCATAGAGCAGATATAAGAGAACGTACACGTGTACGTAGCCGTTTACGTATACGTGTACGAAAACGGGGGTGAGCAGTGCTGCATGCGACCTAAGCATGTGGTGGCTGCTCCCGCTGATTCTGGCGCGCAGATGCTCCCTACAGGGCACCATTCATCTTTTTTATCGGTAGGCAGCAATGCCATTCTTGAATGCTTGCTCGTCTCCGTCTTCCAGTCCGTACAGTGCCTCCTGAAGCGCAAACGTGCCCGCATAGAAGCGCGCGCGAATCAGCATTGTTTCGATCTCCGGATAAATAGAAGTAAAACGGGCAAGGAACGCTTCACCATACGAGACCGAGCAGAGGAGAGCGGCGAAATCAGAGGCGGGATCACCCCGGTCGGCCGAGCTAAAATCGATAATGCCGCTGATAGAGCGAGTCTCAGGATTGTACAGGATATTGCCGGGGCCGAAATCCCCATGAATAAATGCAGGTTGGTAGCTGTAGAGATGTGCTTTGCTAAGGAAGGCGTCGAAGTGCTTGCTTACCTGCTCACGTGCATCCGGACGCATAAAAGGATATAGCTTCGTCTGAAACCGCTTGTAGAGCGCGTGCCATTGTTCAAACTGCTGCTGTTCGGGCGCTGGCTCTTTCGGCACATAGGCATGTAATTGGCGCAAAAAGCGGGCAAGCTGTTCGGCGAGATGCTGCTGTGTCTGCTCATCCAGCGAATGCAGGAGAGCGGGGTATAGTGGCTCTCCGGGCAGCATCGCATAGCCCATAAACCATTCACCAACCGGTGCATTGTCGCGACTCAGATACACCGGGTCGGGCACGGGAAGCGGGAGTTTGCCCTGTAGATCGCGTAATAGTGCGACCTCGCGTTGCTGTGTGTCAAGCTCGCGCCTGGTTTTCGGGAAGCGAAAAATCAGTGCCTCGTTGACTTGAAGCACGGTGTTAAACTGGCCATTTTGATTCAGGCGGCATGTTTGAATGTTGAGTTGCGGATATGCCTGCTTGATTGCCTCAATATACCGTTCCATATACCATCCTTTCCCCTCAATTATACCCCCTTTCTTCTCGCGATGGAACTGATCTGGTTTCAGGCACCCTCAAATATGGGGAGAATGAATACGTATGATTGTGAACAAAAGGAGAGGACACCAGAAAAAGAGGGTTTTCCTTGAAAGGGGGGACTGGTAGCGTCTGTCGAGCCAGCGAAAAGGTCTTCATTTTGTGGGCCACATTTTTGACGACAGAGGTTGTCATATTATGCAGCTATAGTGGGAGGTGTGCAATCAGGTATGCTTTACCCGCTTCTGATTTTACAGGTATTGGAGAAAGGGATGTATGCATATACTTGATGAAAGAATGGAACAACCTCTACAAAAACGTGCAGTATCGCCACTGGTGGCGCGCATCCTCCGAAAGCCTGCCGTGAAAACCGGACAGTCCCCGGTACATCGTGCTGAGGCTGCTTCGGATGCGACTTCACTTTCATTGGATATGATTCGTGTGCGGGGTGCCAGACAGCATAATCTCCGCAATGTGCATATTGATATTCCTCGCAATAAGTTTGTGGTGTTAACAGGGGTCAGTGGGAGCGGAAAATCATCGCTTGCCTTTGACACGATTTATGCTGAAGGGCAGCGTCGCTATGTGGAAAGCCTTTCTCCATTTATACGCCATTATATGGAGAAAGTAGAGCGGCCCCAGGTTGACTGGATCTACGGCCTGAGCCCTGCCATTGCGATAGAACAAAAGACGGTCAGCCGCAATCCACGCTCGACGGTTGGGACCATTACCGAGATTATAAACTATATTCGCTTGCTCTATTCACGCGTCGGGCTGATGCACTGCACGCGCTGCGGAAGCGAGATCAGCCGCTGGAGCGCGACGGAGATGACCAGACGGTTAAGCGAGCTACCAGCAGGGACCGCGTTCAGCCTGTACGCGTATCCCGAGCAACTGGTGACACATGAGATGGTGCCTGCAACAGAGCTTCCTCAATGGCGTGAGAAGCTGTTGAAGCGGGTGCGCGCCGCCCTGAAACTGGGTAAGGGAGCGGTGCGCATCGATCTGCCTGCGGGCGAGCGCATCTTTCTCGGTGAACAGGCGATTTGCCCGCTATGCGGCTTTCGCATTCCCTTCCTGAGTTCGCAACACTTTAGCCCGACTGCACCAGCGGGTATGTGCGTGGAGTGCAACGGGCTTGGTGTGCGTCTTGAAGTCGACCCTGCCTTGATTGTCGAGGACCCGACGCGCTCGGTGCTGGACGGAGCGTTGCGCTGGTATGGCGATCTCCGCAAGAAGATGTCGTTTGCGCGTGGCGAGCTGGAATCAATCGCGCAGCATTATCAGACCAGTCTGGAATTGCCCTGGCAGGAGCTCCCGGAACGGATGCGTGAGGCAATACTGTTCGGTTCGGGTGAAGAGAAGCTGCATATTCGTTCCGTGCTTCAGAGCTCACAACGGGCATACGAGAAACATGGCAGTCTTCCTGGCCTGGTTTCCGAGATTATGCGTCTGTACCGTCAGACAACCTCGGAGAAGACGCGCAAGTGGTGCAGTAGCTTCATGAGCCAGCGCACCTGTGTTGCCTGCCAGGGAACGGGGCTGATGGCCGAGGCGCGAGCTGTCACGCTGGCGGGGCGCAACATCATCGAGGTGAGCGCGCTGGCGATTGATGAGGTACTGGCCTGGCTCGATCACCTGAGTGCACAGCTTGATCCCGAGGCGCTGCTGATCGCGGATGAGATCATTCAGGAGTGCCGGCAGCGGCTGCGGTTTCTGCTCGATGTGGGGCTGCATTACCTGACGCTCAGCCGCCCGGCTCCGACGCTTTCGGGTGGCGAAGGACAACGTTTGCGCCTTGCCAGCCAGCTCGGGAGCCGCCTGACAGGTGTGCTCTATGTGCTCGATGAACCCTCAATCGGGCTGCATCAGCGCGATCAGCAGACCCTGCTTCATATGTTGAAGCGTTTGCGCGATCTGGGGAATACGGTGTTAGTGGTTGAGCACGATGAGGAGACGATGCGTCAGGCTGATTGGTTGATCGATGTGGGGCCAGGAGCAGGCATCCAGGGAGGACAGATTATCGCTGCTGGAACGCCGGAGCAGGTCGCGCATCACCCGAACTCGTTGACCGGGCGCTATCTGCGGGGAGATGTACGCATTGTGTCGCCGCGTCAGGAGCGACGGCATCCGGTGCATGGATGGCTCTCGCTGGAGGGTGCTCGCCTGCACAATCTCAAAGGGGAGACGGCGCGGTTTCCGCTTGGCCTCTTCACCTGCGTCACGGGTGTCAGCGGGGGCGGCAAGAGCAGCCTGATTAATGGGACGCTCTATCCGGCGCTGGCTCATCACCTGCATCAAAGTAGTGAGGTCGCGGGGCCCTACGAGCGGCTGAAAGGGGCCGAGCAGCTCAAGAAGGTGATCACGATCACGCAAGAGCCGATTGGACGCACGCCGCGCTCCAATCCGGCAACCTATACGGGGATCTTTGACGAGATTCGCGCCCTCTTTGCCGGCACGGAACTTGCTCGCCAGCGACACTATAAGGCCGATCGTTTCAGTTTTAATGTAGAGGGTGGTCGGTGTGAGACCTGCAAAGGACAGGGACAGATCGCGATCGATATGCATTTTCTGGCGGATGTCTGGATTCCCTGTAAAGATTGCGAGGGAAGCCGCTTCAAAAGCGAGACGCTGGAGATTCGCTATCGGGGCAAGAACATCGCGGAGGTGCTGGCAATGGACGTTGAGGAGGCGCTGCGTTTCTTCAGCGACTCACCGAAGATCACCCGTGTGTTGCGAACCTTGCAGGATGTCGGACTTGGCTATATTGGCCTCGGGCAGAGCGCTATGACTTTTAGCGGCGGCGAGGCGCAGCGTATCAAGCTGGCGCGGGAACTGAGCAGCCCTGAGACCGGAAACACGCTCTATATCCTCGACGAGCCAACAACCGGGCTGCATTTTGCTGATGTTCAGCGCTTGCTCGATGTGCTTCATCGGCTGGTTGATGCGGGCAATACGGTGATCGTGATTGAGCATAATATGGATGTGGTAAAAACGGCTGATTGGGTGCTCGATATGGGACCGGAAGGCGGTGCCAGTGGTGGGCACATCATCGCTGAGGGGACGCCTGAAGCGGTGGCACGCTGCGCGGAGAGCGTCACCGGGCGCTTCCTTCGCATATAGCGCACGCAGGCAGGGGAGAACCCAAAGCGGGAACTCCCCTGCATTGTTTAACATTGTGTTGTGGCTGCGCAGTTCCCCAGGTACGTCGAGGGTGTCGAGTTCTGCACGTGGATAAGCAGATCAAACCATTGAGCAAGCGAGCCCCGGGTATACGCGGCATCGAATTGAGCGGGATCATATCCCATGCCATTCAGGCGAAAAGGGGCGGGCCCGTTCATCCATTGTCGAACCGCTCCCTGAGCCTTGCGCAGATCGAGCAGATAGAGCGGAAGGCCGATCGATCCAAGCGTACTGTTATAGCTCTCTTTCACGGGAGCGCCAACGGTAAAGGTGCGAATGGTATGATCCTTCGGGTCGCGGTCCGCGCCATAGTATATCGAGTTGAAACTACCCTGATAGAAGCTGAAGCCGAGTGGTCGATAGCCTGTCTGGTAGAGCTCGCGAAGATGTGCTCCCATCGTTGTGCCCGTTGTATCATGCTCAATCGAGATATGCCAGTTATGCGCCCAGAGCGCGACCTTCCCCTGATGGTGCTGCAACCAGGAAGCATTTTCGGCCATCGCCAGATCTCGATAGTTGCTGCCCGCGTTCGGATCAACGCGCATCATGTAGGCCAGCTTGCCGACCTGCGAGATGACATGGGCGTTTTGCAGGGCCCAACTGGCTGCACTATCCTGTTCAGGCTGCTGCTGAAGCAGATTCTCTACAGTGCGTGCATGATCGCGATAGGTTTGCAGGGCTTCCGGATCAGACAGACAGTCTGGTCTGTTCTGTACCTCACTCAAGCACGTCCAAAACCCGTTGTAGAGCGACACGACCGTGTGAAGCTGAGCGGGCATCTTCGCCGCAACGTACTCGATGACAAGGTCAAATACATGGGTGTCCAGACCTTGCACATCGACGCCCGCGAAGCGCACCTTCTGCGTGTGGCGTGGATCGGCGTTGTATGCTCGAAGCCACGTGACAAGCTCCAGCACTTCCTGGGAGCGCCAGGGCCGTTCCAGTGAGCGGACAAGCGCCTCGGGGTCTCCTTTCCCATACAGAACATACTCATTTATGTTCAGGGCATTGTTCCAGTTTTCTTCCATTGCAAACGTGGTGAACCCCATTTTTTCTACCAGGAAACGAACCAGCCGATGTTTCAGCGTGAAGAACTCATGGGAGCCATGTGTTGCTTCTCCCAGGCCCACAATCGAGGCGTTCGCCACCATGCCGCGCAGGGCATTCAAATCGTCAAGCGATCCCTCAGGATTGGTGGTGTGCAGTGGCCTGGCATGGGTGCTCAGCCAGTGCTCGACCGGGTTCCCTACCGCACTGACGGGCTGTGTCAGGCTACCGGCCAGAAGCAGGAGAGCACCCAGGAGTCCGAGGAACAGGCTTTTCCTGGGAATGCGTGGTACGGACATACTTTCCTCCTGAACGAAATAGTGGAGAAATACAGTATAGTTCTCCTTTCTGCGCAGAGTATAACTGCATTTTGTCGCAAAAAATCGGTATGCCTGTCACAAAGTGGTAAGAGTCCTGTCGCAGAAATGTCGTATGGAATAACGGGCCTTGAGGCGAGATGCGTAAAGCGTTCGTTCTATTATTTTTGTGCTTGCGCCTGTTCTGCTGCACCAGCAGAATACCCCATCCTTTCGCGCTGATTGCAGAACAAACAGACGACCTTCCTTTATGTTTGAGCGTATATACATGCATGAAGGTGAACATGTATAGTTTATCTATGTTATAATGACTCTTGATTCATCCAGGTGAACTGATGATTCTGCACGAAGAGGAAAAGCATTTCCTCTCTCTTTTTTGGCTAGAGAGAGGTGGTACAGGGACGTTAAGAGGGAGATGCTGGTCTGTTTTCAGGAAGAAACGAGGTAAAAAAACGTGAGTCAGTATCGTTTCAGCAGTACCCTGCATTATACGCCTGCTGAAATTACAGAAATGCAAAATGTGACTTTTAGCGGCTATTTCTTTCCGCAGACGATGACACCTGAAATGGCAGCCGAAGTCTGGCGTTGTTATGATGTCGACATGGTTCACACTGTCGTCATGCACAGCCTGGATCTGGCGTTTGTGGGCCTTGCCCGCCTGGCTCTGCGTGGCTGGCGTGGCTGGTGTGGCGGCTTTGGCATCGTTCCCAGATATCGCGGTACCGGGGCCAGTACCCATCTGGCCGAGCGTATGATATATAAGGCGCGTGAAGCCGGGCTCAAGACGATTCAGCTTGAAGTGCTGCATCAGAATATACCCGCGCAGAAGCTCTACAAGCGCGTCGGCTTTGAGACGCAGCGGCAGCTCTTGAGCGTCGAGATCGCGACAAAAGCGCTTCCAGAGTCGCCCGCGCTCGAAGTGGAGGAGCTTGACCCGGAGCGCCTGTTTCCCTGGGTGGCGTTTGATGTGCGACCAAGCTGGCAGCGTGAGCTTGCCAGTATCGCCACGCTGAAAAGCCGCGCCTATACGCTCGCTGGCAAGCGCTTTGACAGGCCTACCGGGCTGATTACCGAGCGGCGAAAGGCGCATCTGCGTATCCTTGCGGCAATCAACCACACCGCGCTGACTGATGACGAGTTGCTGGCCCTGCTTCGGCATGCGGCGGGCGATGCAGTGGGCATCCAGCTTATCAATGAGCCAGAAGAGAGCGCATTGTTGCGGCGCTGTCGCGATTTTGGCTTTTCCGATGTTTTCGGGCAATATGAGATGTTCCTGACACTCTAGCTGGTGCGAGGCCAGTCCCTCCCTATCGACTTTTCCCGATATGCTTTGTTATACTATCGGAAAGAGAACGAGCAAAAAACAGGAGCATAACGGCCTATGGGCAATATCTGGGAGTCGGTACAGCGGGGATTTGAAAAGGCCTCGCAGGAAGCGGGACGTATCGCGAAAACGCAGCGGTTGCGTTCCACAATCGATAAGGTGACACGGCAATTGGAGCGCCAGCAGGAGGTGCTGACACAGACCACAATGGACCTTTTTCTCTCTGGTCGCCTCGTGCAAAGCGAGCTTTTGCCTGTCTGCCAGGAGTTTCATGCGCTGTTACAGCAACTTGAACAGGCACAACTTGAATTGAAGCTCTTGCAACAGGGCGCGACGACCCCGCTTCCACCGCCACCGCCACCTGAGTATGTGTCGCCGGAGCCCGTGACGCCTGTTCCACCGCCACCGCCCGGCTTTTCACCTGCGGATCTCCCGACCATCGCGCAGAGTTTCCAGCCGCCAGAGAGGCGCTTCTGTCTTGCGTGCGGCCACGCTATGACCTCCTCGGATGCCTTTTGCAGCAATTGCGGGCAGCCCGTGTCTCAACCCCCTGTGACCTCCGAGGGCCTGTAATCTCGGAGAACACGTTTGGACGCTTGCACGAAATTCCATTCCAGCATGCAAGAAAGGGAAACAGTGCAACGCGCTTTCAGGCCAATTGATGGAATCAGCTTCCATATTGCAAGGAAGATTTGCAGTTTGTTGCGTTTCTTGCAACTGTTGCAAGGAGGAAAACCACTCTTCTTGCCTGAAAAATGGAATTATTCCTTTAATACAGAAAGAAAGAGCTCTCTCAGTCGTTCCAGAAATGAAAAAGAGAGACGGATGTGATTTGCAAAAAGCTTGACAATTTGCAAAAAGTCAGCGTATAATTTTGCAAACGCTTTCGTTTTTTGCATGAGGTTGCAGATGTCAATAAACTTATCCGATATTGCGCAACGCGCGGGCGTCTCACCTGCCACGGTATCCCGGGCACTCAACGGGAAAGAAGGTGTGCGGCCCGCGACGCGTGATCGTATTCTTGCTATTGCGCAGGAGTTGCAGCTTGCGGCTTTGCAAAACGCGCACACGATGCCTCGCACAGAGACGATCTGTTATGTTGTGCATCAGCGCCACGCCCCGCTTGAGGTTGACCCGTTTTACCCGGTCATCATGCACGGTGTGGAGGCCGAGTTAAGCAAGCATGGATACCATCTGCTGCTGACAACGATCAGCGATGAGCAGATGAAATCGGCTGCACAGTTCAAGCCAGTAGCGGAAAATCGGGTAGATGGTGTTATTCTAGCTGGGCCGGATATTCGGGCGGAGTTTATTGCCGAACTCAAGGAGATGGATATTCCGGTTGTGCTGGTCGACAATTTTCCCTCGACGGTAGTGGTCGATACAATCAACAGCGATGATGTGCAGGGAGGACGTCTGGCAACCGAGCATCTCCGTTCACACGGGCACCGCTCGATTGTGGCGCTGCTTGGCCCGGCTGTCTGGCATAGTTCGGCTCTTCGCGGGGATGGATATCGCGCTGTCATGGAGGCAGATGGCCTTCCCACACACCTATTTCATGCAGAAGACACGACTTTTGAGACCGGAAAACAATTGATGCGTGAGGCGCTACAGGCTGTTCCCGATCTGACGGCGGTTTTTGCGGCGAATGATGCGATGGCTCTGGGCGCGATTCGCACGCTGATGCAGCAACAGAAGCGGGTTCCCGAGAATGTGGCGGTTATCGGTTTCGATGATACCAACCTCGGCGCGATGAGTACCCCGTCTCTGAGCACCGTGAAGATCTATACGGCAGAACTCGGGCGACTGGCGGCGTTACGTCTGCTCGATGCGCTGACAGGGCGTGAGATGCCAGCGATCCGCACGTTGGTCTCGACTACCCTGATTCCGCGTTACTCCTGTGGCTGTGTCTCACAGGAAGAGTGACGCGCAGTATATCGATACGTGCCTATCTGCTTTCAGTTGTTGAGAGTAGATAGGCACGCCGAAGCAACGAATGACTTGCTTCTGGAACACAATGTAGGAGGAGTGCAGCAATGAAGCTGAGAGGTATTTTCCTGATTATGGCCCTGTTCCTGCTCGGCGGGAGCGTGCTGGCTGCCTGTGGCGAGGCGAGCACTGGATCAGCCAATGAGCTGACATTCTGGGCCGCGCCGAATCCCCCTCAACAGGCTTTCTGGGATGAGATGGCGAAGGAATATATGGCTCAACATCCCGACATCAAGATCACAGTAAAAGCAATCCCGGAATCGCCGACCTCCGAGGCCGGTATTCAGTCTGCCCTTGCCGGTGGCACTGCACCGACCGCCTCCGAGAATATTTTCACTGGCTTTGGTGGCCAGCTCAAGGACTCGGATGCAATCGTTCCTCTTGACCAGATGCCGGGATGGAACGACTTGATCAAGGCCCGTCACATGGAAAGCTCTATTGCTGGCTGGAAGTGGAGCGATGGTCATACGTACATCCTGCCTATGTATACAAATCCCATGCTGTTCGCCTGGCGGAGCGATATTCTGAAAGAGCTGGGCTACTCGCAGCCTCCCCGCACCTATAGCGAGGTGCTCAAGCTTGGCGAGAAGCTGAAGCAGAAGTATCCTGATAAGTTTGTCTGGGCGCGTCAGCCACTGATGCAGGATACCTGGTATGAGCGCTGGTTCGACTTTTTCACTTTCTATGATGCGGCCAGCAACGGGAAACCTCTGATTACCGGCGACAAGATCACCGCTGATGATCAGGCTGCTGTCGGGACGCTCAATTTCTTCAAAGAGTTAAACGATAAGAAGCTGCTGTTGACGCAGAGCGCAAACGATCCCTTTGAAAACGGGCTCTCGGTTGCGAACCTGATCGGCCCCTGGTCGTTCGCTGGCTGGCAGGAGAAGTACCCCGATCTGAAGTATGGCAAGACCTTTGTGCTGGCTCCGCCTCCGGTGCCCGATAACGTCCCTGCCAATCAGCCGGTCAAGACGTTTGCTGATGCGAAGGGCATTGTGATGTACAAGCAGGCTTCCGAAGAGCAGCAACAGAAGATGTGGGACTTCCTGAAGTGGGTGCTTTCTGATCCCGCCCATGACATGAAGTGGATGCAAAAGACCAGCCTGCCCCCTGCCCGCGATGATCTGAACAGCAACGCGGAGTTTAAAGCCTACTTTGCGAAGCAGCCTGAGTTGCAGCCTTTCGCGGAGAACATTCCGAACGCGGTTCCGCCTTTGACTGCATCGAAGTACACCGATATTCAGCTTTCGCTCGGCACACAGGCCATTATTCCGGTGCTGAAGCATGAAAAGCAGCCCGAACAGGGTTGGGAGAGCTGGAAGAAGGCTGTGCAACCGATGATTCCGTAGAAGCGCTTTCCCCTCCGCTCGTTCGGAGGGGAGCCCCCTGCTTTGCTGTATCTGCTCATCGTTGTTTGAAATGCTTGTACCGAAGGAATGTGTTCTATGGCTCAAACGCAAAGTCAGCAGGCGGCTGTGCTGCAAGGGCAGAAGACGCGACAACGCTCAGGACGCCGGGTCAAAGGGTTATGGCTCTATGTGCTGGCGGTGCCGCTCCTTGTGGTGATGGCCTTCCCGTATCTCTTTTTGATCCTGCAATCGTTTGCATCGTGGGATCAGGTGAATCGAACCTTTCTCCCGACATCTTTTACGCTGCGTTCCTATCAGTGGATCTTTAATGGTGGTGGCTATCTGGCTCAGCCCTGGCTCCAGGCCCTTTTGAACAGTATTCTGGTCACTGCCGTTGATAGTATCTGCATGGTCGCTCTGGGTGCGATCGTCGGCTATGCGCTTTCGGTCATGGAGTTCCGGGGGAAAAAGCTCATCAATAACTTTATTCTCTTCCAGATGTTTTATCCTGGCATCATTCTGCTGGTGCCCACCTTTTTGATTATTCGCTATAGCGGCTTCTATAACACATACTGGGCAATGATTATCCCAAAAATGATGAGTCTCTGGGCGGTCTTTATGTATACCGGCTTCTTCCGCTCGGTCTCGCCCGAGGTGATCGAGGCCGCTCGTCTGGACGGGGCAAGCGAGCTACAGATTGTCTTCCGCATTATGATGCCGATGGCGCGTTCTATCACAACCATTATCTTCCTGTTTGTGAGTATGGAGCGCTGGACGGATTTAATGTGGGACTTGATTGTTGTGAAGGATGCTTCCCGGCAGACGTTGAACGTCTTGCTCTCAACCATGTTTGGTCCGTATGGCACCTATCAGGGCCCATTGTATGCCGCTGGTGTGATTTTGACCCTGCCGGTTCTGCTGCTGTTTATCGCGTTCAGCCGCAACTTTGTCAAGGGCGTCCAGCTCGTGTTGCGTTAGAGAGGTGAAGAATGAGTGTACAAGCTGCGGAACAGTGGAAGAAGCGCCGGTCATGGGCGAAAGAGATTCAGGGGTGGCTCTTTACCAGCCCATACCTGATTTTTACGATCATCTTCTTTTTGATACCCCTCGTTTGGAGTATCTTTCTGGTCTTCCAGAACTGGAATTTGATCTCGCCGCACCCTACTTTTATCGGGCTGAAGAACTTCCAGGAGGCGCTGGCAAGCCCGCGAGTCTGGCAGGCGTTCTTTGTTTCGTATAAGTTCCTGATCCTGTTTATTCCGCTGGTGATGGCGGCCTCGATTGGGCTGGCCCTGATCGTGCATAGCATCCCGCGTTTCAAGTCGCTCTTTGCGGTCGGCTTTTTCCTGCCATATCTGGCCTCTGGTGTGGTGTCAACGCTGGTGGTGCAGGGCATTCTTTCGTATGATGGCCCGTTTAATGCGACGCTGCGTTCGCTTTTTGGCGTCTCGATCGACTGGCTGAACAACGGCTGGACGGCGACCCTGGTGATTGTCCTGTTGATGGTCTGGAAGTTCTCGGGCTATTATGCGCTGATCTTTCTGTCCGGGTTGCAGGGCATTCCCGATGAGATCTATGAAGCGGCGTCAATCGATGGTGCCAATGCCTGGGTGCGCTTCTGGCGGATCACTCTGCCGATGCTCTACCCGGCCTTCTATACCGTGTTGATTCTGGCTGTAGGGTTGATGTTCTCGATCTTCACCGAGCCCTTCTTGCTGACAAAAGGTGGGCCGAATATGGCTACCCAGACCTGGCAGCTAGAGATCTACTATCAGGCGTTCAACCAGTTCCGTTCCGGCTATGGTGCAACCGTGGCCTTGATTAATGCGGTCGTAACGCTGGTTTCCATTGTCATTATTCGTCGAATTGTTGAGGCGTGGGGCCGCCGCTATGGCTGGTAGCGCCTCGAGAGCTAATGAAATAGTGTTGTAGGAGTGTGTATCGTGTCAGATTTTGCACAGCGTTTTGAAACAAATCCGCTTTTGCGCCCCCGGGATGTCAAACCAAGCATGGAAGGGCTGGTTGTCGAGTGCCTGTTAAATCCCGGCGCATTTCAGTTTCAGGGAAAGACCGGGCTGTTGCTGCGCGTCGCCGAGCGGCCTGAGCAGAGTGAGGATGAGGTCAGCGCCCTGACGATTGATCCGACGACGGAGAGCGGGTTACAGATTCTCAAGTGCAAAAAGGATGATCCTGAGCTGGATTATGGCAGCGATCCGCGTGGTTTTGGCTACAAGGGAAAGTGGTATCTGACGACGCTCTCGCATCTGCGGCTGGCATGGAGCGAGGACGGCGTGCATTTCACGGTAGATGAGAAGCCGACGCTGCTTGGTGATGGCGAGCTGGAGACGTTTGGTATCGAGGATTGCCGCGTGCTTCAGCTTGAGGGGCGCTACTACCTGACCTATACTGCTGTCTCCGAGAATGGCTATGGGGTCGGCATGATCAGTACCGAGGACTGGCAGACGTTCAAGCGCCACGGGATGATTTTGCCGCCACCCAATAAGGATTGTGCGCTCTTCCCTGAAAAGATCAACGGCTATTACTATGCGATGCATCGCCCGACGCTTGGCAATGAGGGCCTGGGCGGAAACTATATCTGGATCAGCAAATCTCCCGATCTGGTGCACTGGGGTGAGCATACGTGCGTGCTCAAGTCGCGTCCGGGGATGTGGGATTCGGTGCGTGTGGGCGCGGGTGCGGCTCCGACCCGAACGGACGAGGGCTGGCTTGAGATCTATCATGGAGCGGACGAGCAGAATCGCTATTGCCTCGGCGCGGTCCTGTTCGACCTGAACGATCCGACAAAAGTGCTTGCTCGCTCGACGAAGCCACTCATGGAGCCTATTGCGCCGTACGAGCGGACCGGTTTCTTCGGGAATGTGGTGTTTGCGAATGGCGTCATTGAGCATGGCGATACGCTCACTGTGTACTATGGGGCCTCGGACGAGGTGGTATGCGGGGCGACGTTCTCCATCCGCGAGATTCTGAACTCGCTGCGCTAGCGGCGGAAAGGATGAGATCATGCCGATAGGGCTTGGAATTGTTGGATATGGCGGTTTTGGCGCTTTTACCGCGGATGTCTATGCCCGTATGGATGAGGTGCGGATTGTCGCGCTGACCGATACCGATGCCAACCGGCTCGCGGAGGGGGCACAGCGCTATCAGGCGCGCGCTTACCCCGATCTGGAACACCTGTTGCAAGATCCGGAGGTCGAGCTTGTGGCGATCTCTACGCCTCCCTGGTTGCATGTGCCGCAGGCGCTCGCCGCTGTGGAGGCCGGAAAGCATGTGTTCCTGGAAAAGCCGCTTGCCACGACGCTTGAGGATGCCGACCGGCTGCTGAAGCGGGTTCGGGAGCAGGGGGTGCGTCTGAGCGTTGATTATGTGCTGCGCCGTATCCCGATCTACCGGACGCTGCAAAAGCTGATCAAGAGCCGCTTGCTTGGCGACATCGCCTTTCTGCGACTGGAGAACGTCGCTTCTAATGAGGCGCTGCACGCGGATCACTGGTTCTGGGATCGCTCGCGCAGTGGCGGTATTTTTATCGAGCATGGCGTGCATTTCTTTGATCTGGGCAATCAACTGTGTGGCGTGCGGCCCGAGACAGTGACTGCCTATGCGCGGAATGCCGTTGACGGGCGGCAGGATCGCGTGTTGTCCGCGGTTTCGTACGAGAATGGCGTGCTGGCAAGCTTCTACCACGCCTTTGACCGGCCCGCGATTCTGGAACAGACCGTGCTGCGTGTGGGGCTGGATCAGGGCAACGTGACGGTCTATGGCTGGATCCCGGAGCAGATGGATGTGCGGGGATTGTTGCCCGAGGAGCAACGCGGCGCGCTTGCCACTTTGCTTGGCACTGATCTCAACGTGCTGAATCTGCCGGCCCCGGAAGGGATTACAGGCGCGACGGCGGGGCAGGTGGTGGAAGCAACATTGACCAGCACGCAGCGGACAGCCGATTATCAGGAGGCCATTCGTCTCGGTATGGCGGATCTGGTGCGCTCGATTCTCGATCCACATTATACGCCTGAAGTGACGCTAGAAGACGCCTACGACAGCTTTCGCCTGGCCTATCTTTCTCAGCGCTCGCTTGAGACGGGGCAGAGCCTCTCTTTCTAGCAAGCTCCAGGCGCAGGAAAGCCTCCCCTGAACCAACTCAGCGGAGGCTTTCTGCCGAGTGCAGAACGTGCTGCACTCTCATATCCCTCAAACCTTCCCGGTTCGTAGTGAGAGTGGTATGCGAGAGCAAACCACCAACACTCTATCTAAGTAAACGACCAGAAGGTGATTTTTTTCCGTCTTTTTTCGACTATATTCTAGCAAAATCCAACAGGGGAAATATGCTAGGAGTGGCTTTCAACCAGCGTGCTTGACTGCTGTGCTGAACGCTGTAATAACTGTTTGGTCAACCAGATTTTCGCCTCGTCTTCTGTCTGACATGCCTGTGCGGGACAACCCATCAGAGTCTGTGAGCGCTTTACATAGTGAGATAAAGCGGTTGCTTCGACTGAGGGTGCATGCAGTGCGACCCCAACACAATAGCGCTCGATTGCATCCCTTCGGTTTTGCTGCCATTGGCTTCCGAGTCGGGCGGCTTCCGGCTCGATCTGCTGATTGCTTCCATGATGTCGGATGAAAAGGCCAAACGGTTCCTTACGAGCAAGCCAGCGCTCCCAGGCTGCCATAGAAAGCTGCACATCTTTCAACGTTACAACGCCTTCACTCTCCATCATCACCAGCGGCCAGGAACGTTCATCGAGACGAAACATGGTGCTGTACTCCTTTTTTGCTATACTGTGGATCTTCTATCTATCTGTTCGGGTAGCACGGCCTGTAGAGCCGCGTCCCGCCTGAATTCATACGGAAGAGTTATTTCCGATCTCGCTACTAGGATATTATGTCGGTTCGCTCTATTTGTCAAGCCTGTTCCTGTGAAAAGGGCGTATATTACGCGCCGCATTCAGAAATGAGAGCGTATTGTGACCGCCCATTCCCTTTCTCCGCAAATATCCATTTGATCTCTTCTGCTGCTGCTTTTTGAATGCGAGATGTTAGAGCAGGCCGATGCATTCAGCAAGGCACTCGAGAGTACCGGGGCGCTCTCTTGAGCATGGCGAATCGCCTTCTCTAAACCTGTTTTTGTCTATTGACGTCAGGAATCCGCGAATGAGCAGATTTCTACCGTTTGTATTTGATAGCGGCAGAAAGCTCTGCATCTGACGGAAGATCGGGCTTTTCTCGAAAAAGCTGCAATGCCCGGAGAAGTAGAAGTTGCGCTACCAGAGTAGAGCGTATTGAAGTTATACTGAAGTAATAGCAACCTGGCATGTAGTACATGAGAGTGACTATTGAAAAGAGAAAAAGTACATGGTATACTCTCTATGTCAATCGAAATATTCAAGCAAAATAAGAAAAGAGATCTGGCAAACAGCAGAAAGGGTAATGACTTTCTCGACGCGTCCATTGCAGTAAAGCTGTAGATGCTGCGTGGTATCCTGCATCCTGAAAAGAAGTAGCCCTGCTTAGAGGTATGTTGGTACGCGCTTGTCTGGCTTCTATACCGGGTGCAGGTGATCCATAGATAATCGTGTTGTATCGAAGCATAGTCATGAGAGAAAGGATTCTCCCATATGTCAGGAAAACCATTCCCCCGAGTATGGCGTCTGGCTCTCATCCCCTCGCTGATGGCGCTGCTCCTGTTGTTGCTTGCTTCAACTGTGACAAGCTCAGCTCAGGCGTCTGGCAGCGATGTTTCCAGCAAAACGGTCACGCAGTCCTCGGAGTCTGCCGCGAACTACTGGACTGCTGAACGGATGCGGACAGCCCAGCCCAAGCAGGTGGTGGTGCGCGACTCGTTAACCCAGCCGCAAGCCCAGAAGAAGCCCAAGCCTCAGCCGCTGGCTGCAACGCCGGTCCCGACCTCTTCCTATTCGACCTTCCCCTATGCGACAATAGGTAAAGTCTTCTTTACTGATAGTCGCACCAACACCAACTATGTCTGTTCTGGCACGGCGGTTCAGAGCAGCAATGGAAGCGTCGTTGATACCGCCGGTCACTGTGTTGCTGAAGAGGGCTCGGGCAATAATTACTACACCAACTGGATTTTCTGCCCGCAGTATCTTGACGGCTCCTGTCCGAAAGGAAAATGGACGGCCCGTCGGCTCTTCGCGCATAGCCGCTGGCTGAACAATGCTGACTTCGCTTATGATCTGGGTGAGGCCGTGATGAACACACTGAACGGCAGGACGCTGGTCGCCACGGTGGGTGGCGTGCAGTATGGCGCGAACCTGTCCCGCTCCCAGACATGGCATGCCCTCGGTTATCCTGCTGCTGCACCTTTTAACGGCAACCGCATGTATGAGTGCGTGTCGACGAAGGTGGCAGACGATAGCGGCAGCCCGCAGCCTATCGGCATCTCGTGCAATATGACCGGTGGGTGTAGCGGCGGCGGCTGGTTAATTCAAGTGAATGGCACATGGTATGTGAACGGGCATAACGACTATGGTTACTCCAACCGTCCGGGTGTCCTGTTCTCGCCATACTATGGGTCGGCAGCCCAGAGCCTGTTCAATACAGCTCAGGCCGCATAACAAGCAGCGCGTGCGCCCTCTGAGACAAGGGACTGTCTCAGTTACAATACATACCTGCCGAGCAGGGCAATATGTGGAGACGGCCAGACAAGGAGGTTTGGCCGTCTTCTCGTTGTTAATCCCGTTGCAGAGCCTCTTGAGGCACAACACAGATGTATTCTTTGACGCGGGGAATAACCTCGTTGATAAAGCAGCGGCATTGTTCGCGATAGTTGCCCGCGATCGGCCAGAAGATGAAGGAGTCAAGGGCAAGCTCGGTGTAAAAATGGGTGATCCATTCTGCCCATTCCTGTTCGGTGCCGACGATAAAGCCCGGCTGTTTGGCGTGAATGCGCTCTTTCGGCCCTACGATGACCCCGAGCAGGTTATAGAGCCGCCGAATGCTATTGATGTCTCGTCCGGCTTGCTGTGCGCTTTCGTCCAGCGTTTCCTGTATCTGTGGTACGCTTTTTGGCTCGACCCAGTTATGTGAGATCATGAGCCCATCGGCCAGGCGCCCGATCAGCCTGAGCATGCGCGGTTTGATGCCGCCAACCCAGATGGGAAGCGGGCGCGTCGGGAATGGCCCCGGCTCGGCGTCACGGAGCGAGTAGAAGCGACCCTCAAAAGAAACTCGTTTCTGTGGCTCGCTGTACCAGAGGAGCTGGAAAATATGAATTGCCTCTTCCAGCGCCTCCACAGCCTCACCAGGCGTGCGCTTTGGTCCTCCATAGGATGTGATGCCTTCCTGGAAAGCTCCGGCTCCGATGCCCGGTTCAAACCGTCCTTCAGTCAGGTGATCCAGTGTGGTAAATGATTTTGCCAGGATTGCTGGAGGACGCAGGGGCAGATTCGCGACATTGGTAATAAAGCGTACATGGCGGGTTCGGGCTGCCAGATAGCTGACGAGCGTCCAGGTATCGAGAAACTGCCCGTTATAGGGATGATCCTGGATGCCGATAAAATCAAGCCGACGTTCGTCCGCAAGCTGTGCCAGATCAAACGCCAGATCAAGCGCCTTGAAGGCTGGATCAACATTGATGCCGAATTGCAGAGGAAGTGTGGCAGTACGGTACATATGGTGTACTCCCTTCTAGAAACCATCGCAGAAAATGCTCTTTCTTCAGTATAGAGTATGGATATAGAGTACACGTATGAAGGAGCGGGTGACCGTTTCACCCGCGTGCGAGCGCTACAGGGATGAGCGAGAACGTGTTGCTATGTTCTACAATTGATCTAGCAGGGGAGTGAGAAGCCATCTCCTGGATACTTGCTATGGAGGTAGATATGAGAACCGTGATTATTACTGGAATCTCTGGCGGTCTGGGGAAAGCGCTGTTTGATCGCCTGGCACAGGAGCAGGATGTGCGTCTTCTGGGGATCGGGCGGCATTTCCTGCCCGATCAGGTTCAACGGGCAACGCTCTGGCAGCACGATCTGAGCCGGGTCGAGGATGTGCCGAAGCGGGAGGCGTTTGCTTGTTTCTTGCGCGAGCATCCCTGCGATGAGGTCGTATTTCTGCATAATGCTGGCATGGTCGAGCCGCTTGGTCCCATCGGGCAACTGGACAGCGCTCAGATGGTTTCGGCGGTGCACCTGAACCTGCTTGCGCCCATGCTGCTGACGAACGAGTTTCTCGCGGCTGTGAGTGGGTTGGACGTGCGCGTGAAGCTGCTCTTTATCTCGTCTGGTGCGGCAAAGCGGGTGATTGAGGGCTGGTCGGTCTATTGTGCCACGAAAGCGGGCGGCGAGCAGTTTTTCGATGTGCTGGCTGCGCAATATAAGCAGGATGAGCGCTATCTGATTGCCAGCGTGAACCCGGGCGTGATGGATACGAACATGCAGCGGGTCATTCGCAGCGGGGTTGATTTCCCCGAGAAGGAGCGCTATGTGCGACTGAAGGAGGAAGGGCAGCTACCCGCGCCAGATGCGGTTGCAGAGCGGATTGTGCAAGAGTACGGACTTGTGTAGGGGGTGCTGCCTGGAACTTCTCCCAGGCAGCGAATCCGTTACATGGGAGCACCTCCTGTCACGTAAGCTAGTTGAGCGCCAGTGAAGTAGGTTTTCCTTTAGTCTACACAAGAAATGTGTACATTCCATCGAAAAAGTGTCTGGTATTTGTAAACAAACTGTCAAAAACCGGGAAATACTGTCGTTTCGTGCATATACCTGAGCTTTTTATGGCGTCTCGCTGTTGAAGCGCATGGGAAGCGGGGGCGCCAATTGCTACGCGAACTCCGACGCTCGGAACGACATCTTCCGTTTCTGTTCTCTATCAAGTATAACATGTTTTTGCACTTGTATGGAATGCATTTTGCCCCCGGTTTCTTGCTTGTCTGCTGTATTGTGATACAAATGTTAGCGGATGGATGAGATTTGACCCCGTATTCCTTGACAGAGAAGGCATATTCGTCAACAATACTGCTTGTAGACCTTTCGTTCTGTTAGTTGCTTTCTGATGGTTGAACTCTATGACAGATCCAACGATTCGGGCTCGGCTTGCCTCGACTGCTGAAATAAACGAGCAAGAGGCCGTCCAGCTTGTGAACTTGATTAATGCCGCGTATGGCCTGCACCGTGATATTTTCCGCGAGGATCGCCTTGATGATGTGTCGCACCTGTATGAAGAGCTCTCTGAGCATCCTGAGAACCGTGTCCTGCTGCTCTACGAGGGGGATGAGCTGATTGCAACGGTAATGGTACGCCCGGAAGCGGAGGCATTGTATATCGGGCTGTTTGCCGTTGCGCTGTCACGGCAGGGGCAGGGGCTTGGCAGTACCGTTCTACGAATGGTTGAGCAGGTAGCGCGTAAGCAAGGCCTGTCGCGGCTTCGCCTGCATGCGGTTCGGGAGATCGGGAATGTAACGTTTTACGAGCGGCGTGGCTTTCGCGTGATCGCTGAAAAGCAGCGTGCCGCCGGGGATTGGGGTTCGGTTGCGCCTTTTATTTCCGCTGAAATGATCAAAGAGCTACAATAATGAACACTGAAGCGGCGCAAGCAACCACGCCGCTTCTCCTCTATCGAAGAAAGATTCCTCTTTTCCAAAAGCGTACGACACAGTGATAGGTGCGGATGTGTCTATGTGTGCCAGCGCGTCTGTCGCAGCAGAGAGCGATACTGACTCGGGGAGATGCCGACCGTCATCTTGAATTGGCGTGAGAAAGCACTATGGTCGGTGTAGCCACAGGAATACGCGATTTCCACGATGCTCATGTTGCTCTTGAGAAGCTGTGTCGCGGCTTGTAGCCGGGTCTTGATAATAAGCTGCTTGGGGGTCAGATCGAAGATGCGCTGCATATAGCGCTCAAACTGAGCGACGGAGAGGTGTGCTATCTGTGCAAGCTGTTCGATCTTGAGCGGTTGCTGATAGTGATTCTGAATGTAGGTCACAACGTCGGCGACGCGTTGATAGACGGGGTGTCCTTTGTCTGGCATGCGCAGATCCCGGGAGATGCCTGTGAGGCCGACAATATGCCCCTGATGGTCGAAAAGCGGTATTTTATAGGTCAGACACCAACCCGGCGCACGACTGAGGTAAAGATGCAACTCAAGCTGATTCTGGATGACCTGCCCGCTTCTGATGACGTGTTGATCCTGCGCGACGTAGCAAGCGCCTAACTCTGGCGGGAAGACCTCAAGTGGCGTGCGCCCCACAATCTCGCTTTTCTGGCGGCAGCCACAGCGCCGCATCAGCGTCTCATTGACTACTCTATAACGTCCTCCGGCATCTTTCACAAAGAAGACAACATCATCGAGCTGATCGAAAAGAGCTTCGGCAAAAAACGGTGTTGCCAATGCCTGGGCAAGCTGCTGAAGCTCAATCTCCGAACGGATGGGAGGAAGAGGTGTTGAAAGCTGGTGCATCGCTCCTCCTTTTGCAGGATCACACAGCGGATCAGACGATCTTTCTTCCATATTACGCAAAAGAATGCATAAAAGCAAGAGCGCGGTTGGGAGCTGGAAGACACACAGAGGCCAGTGGAGCCATGCAGGAAAATGGCAGGAGTGCGGCATTTCCGGGGTCAATAAGAGGTACAGGGTTGTCGGAAAGTTGTGCAGAAATCGTCATGAATTCTGTGGCAATTCCACAAGACAGCCGCTATTTCAGGAAGTATGATAGAGCAAAGAACATTCTGCTCGATTTTCGGGGAAAAGAGGGTACCGTGCGAAACATTGTGATTGTTGATTCGCACACAGGAGGCGAGCCGACGCGTGTTGTCCTTGAGGGCGCTCCTGATCTCGGTTCGGGAAGCCTTGCCGAGCGGCTGCACCTCTTGCGTGAGCGCTATGACTGGTTTCGGACGGCGATTGTTTCGGAACCACACGCCTCTGAAGCAATGGTTGGGGCGCTGCTCTGCGAGCCTACGGACCCGGATTGTGTGACCGGGGTTATCTATTTTGATAATGCGACCTACCTGGGCATGTGCGGGCATGGCACGATTGGCCTTGTCGCGACACTGGCCTATCTTGGCCGTATCGGGCCGGGCAGGCATCGAATTGAGACGCCGGTGGGGATCGTCACCGCCGAGTTGCACGCCGACGGGCGGGTGTCCGTATACAATGTTCCCGCATATCGGCATGCCGAAAACGTGCGGCTTGTCGTCGAGGGCTACGGACAGGTCAGCGGTGAGATTGCCTGGGGCGGAAACTGGTTCTTTCTGTGTGAGGATCACGGGCAGGACTTGCGCTTCGAGCGGCTTGAGGTGCTGACTGACTGTTGCTGGCGTATTCGTGAGGCGCTGGTGCGCGAGGGCCTGACCGGGGCGAACGGTGCGGAGATCGACCATATTATTCTCTATGCGCCGGGCACGCATGGGGCGCACAGCAAGAACTTTGTGCTCTGTCCGGGCAAGGAGTATGATCGCTCGCCATGCGGGACCGGAACAAGCGCGAAACTGGCCTGCCTGGCGGCTGCGGGCAGACTTCAACCGGGCGAGGTCTGGGTACAGGAGAGCATCATAGGCAGCCGTTTTGAGGCGACCTATACGCCTGCTGCGGATGGTCAGATTCTTCCCTGTATTACTGGTTCTGCCTCTATTATGCTGGAAGGGAAGCTGATCTTCGAGGAGCGCGATCCCTTCCGTTGGGGAATCGGACATGCGCAGAACCTTTGATGTGTTGATCGTCGGTGCCGGGATTGTTGGCGCGGCCTGTGCGCTGGAACTGGCCTCTGCCGGGCTTTCGGTCGGAGTGATCGAGTGCGACACGGTGGGAAGCGGCGCGACCGCTGCGGGCATGGGGCACCTTGTCGTGATGGATGACAGTGAGGCGCAGTTACAGCTCACGCGCTATTCTCAAACGCTCTGGGAAGAACTGGTCCGGCCTGATCCGAGGCCGCACGAGTACACTCGATGTGGGACGATCTGGGTCGCGGAGGATGCCTCGGAGATGCAGGCGGTGCATACGAAGTATGAGCTGTACCGGACGCATGGGATTCCGTGTGAGGTGTTGGATGAGCGGCAGCTTGCTGAGCTGGAGCCGAATGTGCGTCCTGGTCTGGCTGGCGGCTTGCTGGTACCGGAAGATAGCGCCGTCTATCCACCTCGAAGCGCGGCACTGCTGCTTCAACGGGCGCTGGATCTGGGTGCAGAGCTGATTCATGCACGTGTCCTGAAGCTGTTGCCACAGGGAGTCTATCTGAATACGAGTATTTCTGTCTTTGCGGAACGATTGGTGATCGCGAATGGAGCGCGGGTTATTGAGCTGCTTCCCGAGGTGCCGGTTGAGCCGAAAAAAGGGCATCTCGTGATTACTGATCGTTATCCCGGATATGTGCGTCATCAGCTTGTTGAGCTTGGGTATATCAAAAATGCCCATGCAACACATGGGGACTCTGTTTCCTTTAATGTGCAGCCAAGACCGACCGGGCAACTGTTGATAGGCTCCTCGCGTCAGCCGGGCGTGGCAACTCGCGAGGTTGAGCATGCAATGGTGGGCAGGATGCTTGAGCAGGCATTGCGCTATCTGCCGGGGCTCGGGGAGCTGCATTGTGTGCGTACCTGGGTCGGGTTTCGTGCTGCCAGCCCGGACGGGTTGCCGTTGATCGGCCCGCATCCCTCGCGGCCCGGGGTCTGGCTGGCGACCGGTCACGAGGGTCTGGGAGTCACGACCTCGCAGGCAACGGCCCGCCTGCTGGCGGCACAGCTTCTACAGCGAGAACCGGAAATACCAGTAGAACCATATTTACCGTCGCGTTTCTTGCAGGAGAGAGGGCATGGTACATCTAACCGTGAACGGGCGCGTAGTGAGCGTGCCTGAAGGAAGCATGGTAGCGGCTGCGCTGATGGTTGCCGAAGTCGGCGCGTTTCGACATTCGGTGCAGGGAGACGTCAGAGCGCCGCTCTGTGGCATGGGGATCTGTTTTGAGTGTCGTGTCACGATCAATGGTCAGGCGCATTGCCTGAGCTGCCAGACGGTCTGTGAGGACGGAATGGAAGTGGTCACGACATGAAGAAGCTCTCTTTTGCGGTTCTTGTGGTAGGTGCCGGACCCGCGGGACTTGCGGCGGCGACCAGTGCGGCCCGAGGCAATTTCTCGGTTGGTTTGCTTGATGAGAACCCCGCGCCAGGAGGGCAGATCTGGCGCGGAGGCAGGACGCATGCACCCGGTAAGCAGGCGCGTGTCTGGCTCTCGCTTGCTGAGCTGCCAGAGATCACGCCGCTGTATCGTACAAAGGTGGTTGCCCCTCTCGGGACGCGGGCGCTGCTTGCTGAGCGGCCCGACGGCCCTGTGCTCATCGAGTTTGAGCGGCTGATTCTGGCCACGGGGGCGCGTGAACGCTTTCTGCCCTTCCCTGGCTGGACTTTGCCGGGGGTGATGGGTGCAGGAGGCCTGCAAGCGCTGGTCAAGGGCGGTTTACCGGTCGAGGGCAAGCGCATTGTGGTCGCGGGAAGCGGCCCTTTGCTGCTTGCGGTGGCCGCCTTTCTGAAGTCGAAGGGTGCGCATGTGCTGCTGGTGGCCGAGCAAACGCCCTGGCACCGCTTGGGCGCTTTTGCCTTGCAGCTTCCCCGGTATGGGCGGCAGTTTCGGCAGGCAGGACAGCTCGGTCTACACCTGTACAACGTGCCATTTCACGCGGATTCCTGGGTGACGCAGGCACATGGGGATAAGCGGCTCATGGCGGTCTCGGTGCGCATGGGAGGCCGGGTGAAGACGCTGGACTGTGATTATCTGGCCTGTGGTTTCGGTCTGGTGCCCAACAGCGAGCTCGCAGCGGCTTTTGGCTGTGAGCTCTTCGAGGGCTCTGTGCGCGTGGATGCCTGGCAGCGCACGAGTGTTGAAGGAATCTACTGCGTTGGAGAGGCGACGGGCATTGGTGGTGTTGATGTCTCGCTGGCGGAAGGCCAGATTGCGGGCTATGCGGCCATCGGTCAGCTAGAGCGGGCGCGGACGTATTTTCCTGCTCGTGAGAAGGCGGCCCGTTTCGCGGCGCTTCTGGCGCGGAATTTTGCCTTGCGCGATGAGTTGAGACATCTTGCCACCGATGAAACGCTGCTCTGTCGCTGTGAAGATGTGCCCTATGGTGAGGCGAAACAGCAGGCAAGTTGGCGGAGCGCTCGCTTACAGACGCGTTGTGGGATGGGGCCATGCCAGGGGCGCGTCTGTGGGGCGGCGGCCTCGTTTCTATTTGGTTGGACGCCTGATTCGGTGCGGCCTCCCGTCTCGGTTGCACGGGTGGAAACACTGGCCCTGACACCGGAAACAATCATGAGGAGAAGAACACAATGAAGGTTAATTGGAGAGGCGTGCTGCCTGCCATTACAACACCATTTATGGAAGATGGCAGTATTGATTACACGTTCTTTGCACAGCATTGTCAATGGATGATCGAAGCGGGATGTGTCGGGCTGGTGCCCATCGGTTCACTTGGTGAGAGCGCAACGTTGAGTTTTGAAGAAAAAAGAGAACTGCTCAAGGTAGCGGTGCAGGCGGTTGGCGAGCGCGTACCCGTCATTCCGGGAATCGCGGCGCTCTCGACTGCTGAAGCGGTGCGACTTGCTCAGGCTGCCGAAGAGGTCGGCTGTAGTGGGCTGATGGTGCTGCCTCCCTATGTCTACTCGACTGATTGGCGCGAGATGAAGGCCCATGTGGATGCCGTGATTCGGGCGACGAAACTTCCCGTCATGCTCTATAATAATCCTCCTGCCTATAAAACCGATTTTCTACCGGAGCAGATTGCCGAACTGGCGAGCGAGCACGCCAATCTGGAAGCCGTCAAGGAATCGAGCTCAGATGTGCGGCGTGTGACCGCTCTTCGGGCGCTGCTTGGCGATCGCTTGAATATCCTGGTGGGCGTTGATGACTGCATTGTAGAGGGCATCCAGGCGGGTGCCGTAGGCTGGATCGCAGGTCTGGTGAACGCGTTCCCTGTTGAATCGGTCGCGCTGTTCCGCATGGCTCAGGAGGTGCGCGAGGGGCGTGGGGATCGTGCCAGACTCGATGCACTCTATGCCTGGTTCCTGCCGCTATTGCGCCTGGATACCGTGACAAAGTTCGTTCAATTGATTAAACTGACACAAGAGATGGTTGGCATGGGAAGTGCTCGGGTGCGTCCGCCACGTCTCGAAGTCGTCGGGGACGAGCTTGAAACAGCGCGGCGCATTATTTCTCATGCCCTTGAACAACGCGCTCAGCTTCCCCTCTAGAGAGGAGCAAGGAGGATTATGAGTCAACCCGTTCTTATCGCAGGAAAATGGCGGCCTGCTCTCCATGAGACAGGAACCATACAGGCAACCAATCCATCGACGCGTCAGCCCTTGCCTGAATGCTATCCTGTTTCGGATCGCGAAGACGTGCTTGCGGCCTTGAATGCGGCAACCGAGGCGGCGCAACAGCTTCGCCAGACTGCGCCAGAAACGATTGCAGCATTTTTTGAACGCTATGCAGCTTTACTTGAGGAGCATCAAGAGACGCTGGTGGCGCTGGCCCATGCGGAAACTGGATTGCCAGTCGAACCGCGTCTTCGTAAGGTGGAATTGCCTCGCACCACGAATCAGCTTCGGCAGGCGGCACAGGTGGCCCGTGAAGGTTCCTGGAAGCAACCGGTGATCGATACAAAGCTGAACATTCGGGCGCTCTTCGCCCCGCTTGGTAAGCCGGTTGTGATCTTCGGTCCGAACAACTTCCCCTATGCCTTTAACGGAATCTCGGGCGGTGATTTCGTGGCCGCGCTGATTGCCCATAACCCGGTGATCGCGAAAGCCAATCCCGGTCATCCCGGCACTACATACGAGCTGGCGAAACTGGCTTTTCAGGCCGTGCAAGATACCGGGATGCCCGAGGCGTCGGTGCAATTGCTCTATCATTTCTCGAATGAAGTTGGCCTGGAACTGGTCTCGCATCCGCTGGTGGGCGCGGTTGGTTTTACTGGCTCGCAGGCGGCGGGCCTGGCGCTCAAAGCCGCAGCCGATCGAGCAGGCATTCCGATCTATCTGGAAATGTCGGGAGTGAACCCTGTCTTTATGCTTCCGGGAGCGCTTGAGGAGCGCCTTGAGCAGATTGTTGGTGAGTTCACCGAGTCCTGCACGATGGCAGCGGGCCAGTTCTGCACCAATCCCGGGCTGGTTATTCTGCGTGCCGGTGAGACAACCGAGCGCTTTATCAATGCGGTCAGCGAGCGCTTTGCCAGCATGCGACCGGGCTTCCTGTTCAGCGAGCGCGGCCTGACCGGACTTGATGCAACCGTCAAGGCGCTTGTGGAGCATGGCGCGCAGGTAGTCACCGGGGGCCAGCCGCTTGATGATGAGGGCTATCGCTATGCGAACACGCTGCTACGGGTGTCGGGTGAGCACTTCTTGCGTGATGTGGAGGCCCTGGAAAAGGAGGCGTTTGGCCCGGTGAGCCTTTTTGTCGTCGCCGAGGACGAGCAGCAGATGCTGGCGATTGCCCGGGTGCTTTCGGGCGACCTGACCGGGACGATCTATAGCCATACCGGCGATCGTGATGAGGCGCTCTACCAGCAGTTGGAGCCAGTCTTGCGGACAAAGGTTGGTCGTTTGCTGAATGATAAGATGCCGACGGGCGTTGCGGTCAGTTCGGCGATGAATCATGGCGGGCCATATCCCTCGACCGGCCATCCTGGCTTTACCTCGGTGGGACTGCCCGCGGCGGTGCGTCGCTTCACGGCGCTGCATTCCTACGATGCCGTGCGTCCGCATCGTTTGCCCCCTGAGCTGCAAAACAAGAATCCGAACGGGCGGCTCTGGCGGCTCATTGATGGCGAGTGGACACAGCAGGATATCGACTAGCGCTTCCTTATCCCGCTTCTCGGAGCGCTCTTCGGGGCGCTCCTTCTCCAAAAATGATCGAGTCTCCGTTCTGGCTCCACGCGATATATGCTTGAACCTCTCATTGAACCCTGACTCGCTTTCTTCATGACCTCCCTGCCTGCCGTATAGCAGATATATCTATATCTATGGTTGAAAATATTTTTCATCAAGACAGTCGATTTGAAAATAGAGATTCATAAACTAAATATAGGATACTTTTCCAGCCTATTGAGAAAAGAATCAAAAAACTATATACTATTCTCCATATACGAGTATGGTGTGAGGTTCGGAGGGAGGAAGGAACATCGAGATGACGAAAACGACCACGAAGGGTATCCCCATTTCATGCTATTTTGCCTCTGTTGATCAACCGCTGCATGATGAGCTGAAGAAACATATGAGTGCATTACAGTTGTTGGGGGTGATAGACTCATGGAATGAATACCGAATAGACACAGGGGCATGTTGGAGACAAGCAATTTATCAATGTTATGAATCACCGTGTATCATCTTGTTGCTACTCAGCGCTGATTTTCTGGCAATGGATTACCTGCAATATGGTCGGCTGCCGGAAGTACTTGGAAAGCAGGATACACGTCATGTGACTAAAGCGTGTGTGATCCCTATCCTGCTGCGTCCGATTGTCTGGGAAGAGGTCGCGAATGGCTATGCACTGCTTCCCGAGAACAAACAACCTGTGATTGATTGGCCGGATCGCGATCATGCCTTTGTCGCCATTGTGCGCAGTATCAAAGCGGTAGCATCTGCGCTCTTGATGGAACAGTGGCAGGAGGAGAGCCAGAGTCTTTTAGAGAAGAAACAGTTTAAAGTTATTTTCCCTCGTTTTGGGCGTGTTGGCAAATTCAGGATGGGGTGAAATCGGGGGCGTGGCCCGCACAGGGTAAGCGGGCCAGCATCTATTTCTCGCTCGCGTGGGCGCTTATAAAGCGCGGCGGGAGTCTTTGAAGGCACGGAGCAACGCGAGCAGGATACAGGCTCCGATAATGGCAACGATCAGGCTTCCCCAGAACCCGAAGATCGCGTTCGGCGCAAGGAGATTCATGAGCAAGCCACCAAGAAGCGCACCAATAAGCCCGACAATAATGTCGCTGAGCAATCCAAACCCGCTACCACGCATCACTGTTCCTGAGATTGCGCCCGCGATCAGCCCGATGAGCAGCCAGGCGATGACACCACCGGGATCGAGGATGGCCCCGAAAAGGAACGCTGCAAGAGCCATGTACAGTTTTTCCCTCCTTCTTCTTGCTGCTTCGCTGAAAACGTGAAACTGTACTGATAGACACGGGGATTCCCCTGTATATCGTTTCATCTTTTAACGAATCTGGCTATACTCTAAGCCAATTCTCATCTTCTTTCTCAGCAGCCATTTTCCAGCTATGCTTGAGCGCGGCGTGTGTCGTTTGCATGTAGAGTGTAGAGGGTATAATGCTTTCTAGAGAGGCGTGATGTGCCAGCCTCCGCTGATTGGTGCTGTCACGAAGGAAAGGGAAAGCGATTATGAAAGAGCAAGCTGGACAACAGCAGATACCGGTCAAAGTCTATCGCACGGCTGAGCGCGTGATGATTGTTGCGCCGATGCCAGGGCTGGAGCCGGATGATATCTCTATCGAAGTCACGAGCCAGAACCACCTGATTTTGCAGGGGAAGCTCCGCGGGGCTTTGAAAGATAACAATGAGAAAGAGCTATTGATTGATGAATGGAGTGTTGGCAGATATTACCGGGATCTTGAGCTCATCGTGCCTGTTGATGCACAGTGCGCCAACGTGACTTATGGGAATGGAGTAGTGACGGTGACGCTGCCGGTAGGCTCGAAAACGCGTCCGGCTCGTCTGACTCTTGAGCGCATGTCGGCGACACATGGACAGCATCGCGGAAATGCCGGACGTCCTCCTGTCTGTGTGCGCCCTGAAGCCGCTTCAAAGCAGGTTCACTAGTTTTTTCTGTGACCGGATACAGGGAAAGAGCGCATGCCATCGGGCTGGACGCGTTTCTCTGTATCGGTCAAATTGGTGGGGGTACTTGACGACAGGGGATAATCTATGGTACACATGTAAGAAGATAAGAAATTGCTGTGATGGGGACCAGTACATTTGTCTGGGCGCACAGAGAGCGGATATCTAGCAGCTGAGAGATACCGCCGCAAAGCAGATGGAACCCACCCCTGAGCTGCTGATGAGGAATCAGCCGGGTTTGCCCTCCGTTAGCGGGGCCATGAGATAGCAACGGTACAATGAGCCTCATGCTGTGTGCCTCATTCTGTTGCTAACGAAGGTGGTACCACGGAAGCGCGTTCTTTCGTCCTTCAGGACGGGAGGGCGTTTTTTTATACCTGTTTGACGGGTTTGTGGTTTGAGAGGAGAACGCGGCGCTGGAGCCTGGCATGCATGCATCTTTCCCGGGCTTGCTCTGGTCCGCCGACCTCGGTGTGCAAGAAAGGATTGGGATTCTGATGAGTACACGAGAGCGTTTGATGCTTCTCGGAGCTGGCTCTATGGCTGAAGCTCTCATCAAGGGGCTGCTCGACGCACGTTTGCTTGCGCCTGAGCAGATCACGATTAGCAATCGGTCACACCCTGAACGGTTAGCGGCTCTTCAGGAGCGGTATGGAGTTACCATTTGTCGGGAGAAGGAGGCAAGCATTCGGGAGGCCACTCTTGTGGTGCTGACGGTGAAACCGTTTGATGTGGTCGCCGCTTTACAGGAAATTGCGTCCTTCCTTACGCCTGCTCAATTGCTGATCTCGGTCGCTGCGGGCGTGAGTACGGAGGCAATCGAGCAGCTTGTCCGAAAACCTGTGCCGATCATACGCGCAATGCCCAATACGTCTAGCTTTGTCCGTGAGTCGGCGACCGCGCTCTGTCGGGGGCGTCAGGCGACTGCCGAGCATGTGGAAATCGCACAGCGTTTGTTCTCAGCAATCGGGAGCTCGGTTGTTGTGGATGAGGCGCTGATGGACGCTGTCACCGGTCTTTCGGGAACCGGCCCGGCTTACTTCTACTATGTTGTTGAGGCCCTGATGGAAGCGGGCGAAGCCTGTGGCCTTGCTCCGGATATCTGCCGCTCGTTGCTGCTCCAGACGCTTGCTGGATCGGCAAAGATGTTGCAGGAGACCGGCGAGGACCCGGCCACCTTACGCCGCCAGGTGACGTCCCCGAACGGAACCACTATGGCGGGAATCGCAGTTCTGGAGCAGGGCGGCTTGAAGCCTCTGTTCGTGAGAGCTGTGCAGCGAGCGACCCAACGAGCGCTTGAAATGGGTCAGGAAATACATATCCCCTCATCGACAGGTAACATCTCTTCCTCCTCGTTACCTGCATCAAAACGGCATTAGAGAACCCTTTTTCTCGATATATAATCGATATGGCATCAACAAGGAGAACAATGAAGTATGGATGTACGTGAATTATGGGAGTTTGAACGTGCTCATGGCGCTCACACCTATGAGCCTCTGGACATCATTCTGACGCGGGGTGAAGGCGTCTGGGTCTATGACACCGAGGGCCGTAAGTATCTCGATGCGCTCAGCGCCTACTCTGCCCTGAATCAGGGTCACTGTCATCCTCGCCTGGTGAACGCGATGATCGAGCAGGCGAAAAAGCTCGCTCTGACCTCGCGTGCCTTTCAGAATGACCAGTACCCGTTATTCCTCTACCGGCTCACGCGGCTGACTGGCTTTGATGCCGCGCTGCCGATGAATAGCGGTGTTGAGGCAGTCGAAACGGCGCTCAAGCTTGCGCGGAAATGGGCCTATGTCGTCAAGCAGGTGCCACTGGATCAGGCCGAGGTGATTGTTGCGGAAAACAATTTCCACGGTCGCACCATCACGGCCATTTCGGCCTCGACCGAGGAGCACTATCGCAAGTACTTCGGCCCGTTTACGCCTGGCTTTGTGACGGTGCCCTATGGCGATGCAAACGCGCTTGAGGCGGCCATCACGCCAAACACCGCGGCTGTTCTGCTTGAGCCGATTCAGGGCGAGGCGGGGGTCAATGTGCCGCCCGCCGGATACCTGCAAACGGTGCGGACGCTTTGTGAGCGCCACAACGTCCTGCTGATTACCGACGAGATTCAGACCGGGCTTGGTCGAACCGGGAAACTCTTCGCGTTCCAGCACGAGAGCATCCGCCCCGATATCGTGACGATCGGAAAGGCGCTCGGTGGCGGCATGTATCCGATCAGCGCGATTCTGGCGGATCGTGCGTTGATGGATCTTTTTGTGCCGGGTGAGCATGGCTCGACGTTCGGCGGAAACCCGCTTGCGGCGGCGGTCGCGATCGAGGCACTCAATGTACTGGTCGACGAGGGCTTGATTGAACGCTCGGCAGAACTGGGCGAGTACGCGCTTGGGAAGCTGAGACGGCTTTCCAGCCCGTTGGTGAAGGAGGTTCGCGGGAAAGGGCTGCTGATCGGCATTGAGCTGATGCCGCAGGCGGGTGGTGCACGCCACTACTGCGAGCTGCTGAAGGAGCGTGGCCTGCTCTGTAAGGAGACGCACGAGAACGTGATCCGCTTCGCTCCGCCGCTTGTGATCGAGCGCGAGACGCTTGATTGGGCGCTGGATCAGATCATCAGCGTGTTAGAGGTCTAGGCATATGGAAGCAGGGGAGTCGCGCAGACTGCTCTGCTTCTTTTTCAGGGCAACTATATTTGAATTTTTGGATATATGGCGCACTTTGAAAAAAGATCCGGGGGCGTTTTTGACAAAAGGACCAGCTCAGGGAGCCTGTAGCGCTGGATGACCCCTTTTTTGTTGCCCCTTGACAGTATGGGATATACTGAAAAAGATTATCGATGATGTGAAGCAGACTTCGCAAATGGAATAAAGCTTGCCAGGTTTGTGTTATCATTGATAGAGAGTGTAGAGTGCTCCGTGCGAGAAGTAGAGAAACAAACCTATTGCAAGCCGTGCGCAATACACAAGTAGCATTTGTCTGGGGGATTGCCCCCGCAAGCAAGTAAAGAAAGAAGCAATCAAGAACATGCAAACGACCGATCAGAAACTGTATTGCCGCGACTGCAATCAGGAATTCATTTTCACCGCCGGAGAGCAGGAGTTTTACGCAAGCCGTGGACTGCTGAATCCCCCTTCTCGCTGCCCCGAGTGTCGTGCAGCCCGCAAGGGTCGCATGGGTGGTAGCCGTGGTGGTGGTTATCAGCGCGATTCCTATCGTGAGGAGCGCCCGATGTATACCACGACCTGCGCAAGCTGCGGGAATACAGCACGGGTTCCTTTCGAGCCTCGTGCCGATCGTCCGGTCTACTGTAGCGACTGTTTCCAGTCACAGCGCCCTTCGGATCGGGGTGGTAGCCGTGGTGGAAACCGCCGTTCTCGCTGGTAAAAACGCACTGCTCTGCAAGTAAAAAGAAGAACATCACAAAAGGTCAGGGGCTTTTCGGCTCCTGGCTTTTTTTTATGGGCCAACAGGCGTCCGCTTTGTCAGTCGGCCTGAGACCTGCCTGTTCCGCAGATCTCAGGCCGGAGAAGCGTGCGAGGGCCTTAGACCGGAGTGAAGAAGGTGCTGACAGCCAGTATCAGATAGAAGGCAAAGAGCAGCAATCCTTCAAGCCACGTCGATTCACCGTCAAGACTGATAATCGCGTGCAATCCGGCCACCAGCCCGAACAGCGCGACTTCCAACAGGGTGAAGTTGAGATCCAGAGGAACGCCGATGATCGCACCAACCAGCACCAGAATTGGCGCGGCCAGCAGCGCGATCTGAATGGACGAACCAGCGGTAATAGCAAGCGAGATCTCCATATGGTTACGTCCGGCGGAGGTCACAGCGGTGAAGTGCTCCGCGGCGTTGCCGACCAGCGGGATGATGATCAGACCGACAAAGAACGGATTCAGCCCGATCTGATGGGTCAGCGGCTCAATCGTGCCAACCAGCACTTCACTCATCCATGCAGTGACGGCGGTTGCCAGCGCAAGCACAAGGATGGGAAGCCAGAGCGTGCCCTTCCATAACGTGCCAAATTTCGCGAACACGCCTGTAGCGGGTTTGCTGGCCTCTGTGTGCTGCTCTGGTTCTGCCTCGGCCTCGTGAGCGGTAACCGGCTGCACGTCGCGAGGATGCGCGCGAAGGCCGAAGACCGAGTAGGCGATGTAGGCGACGTAACAGAGGAGCAGAATGATTGCAACCCCGATGCTGATTTGATGAAGCTGGTTCCCCCGGACGATGACATCTCCGGGGCGCATGCCTTCGCCGACAACAGCAAGCAGTGAGGGGATCGCCATACCGATGACGGCCAGAGCAAGCATCGAGGCGTACTGACCGGCGACGCGCGAGTTAAAGCGCTGTTTGCGATATTTCCACCCCCCATAGAACATGGAAAGCCCCTGCACAAGGAGCGCGTTTCCGATAATGGAACCGGCAATAGAGGCACGCACCACTTCAGGGAGTCCGGCGGTGAGTGCGACCAGTCCTATGATGATTTCAGCGGCGTTACCAAAAGTGGCATTCAGTAAGCCTCCGATGCTCTGTCCCAGGCGCTCGGCCAGGGCTTCCGTGCATAAGCCAATCAAGCCAGCCAGCGGGATCAAGCCCAGAGCGGCCAGCAGAAAGACAACAAGAGGCGATGCGTGGAGGAATTCGGCGATAACGGCTGCCGGTGCGGCAAGAATGAGCAGATAAAGCCAACGCTGCATATCGTCTCCTAACATTCCAACAAAGAATATCGAAAAATGGAAACAGCTCTACCTGAATGGCAGAGAGAGGCGAAAAGAGGAAGATACAATGATGCTCCCCGTGGAAGGAAGGGAGCATTGTATGCGCGAAGGTTGCGGCTGTGTCCACGTTTCCCCTTTCACCTGATAGATTGTTCCCTCTTACAGAACGCAAAGGGCGTATCATCATCAAATGGCTTTTTGCGCTCCCGAAGAAAACCTGATATATGGTGCAGTATAACGGTATATGAGGAGAGAAGCAAGAGGGCTTTGTGAGAGGGAAAAGAGAGGAGCAGGCAAGAAACCTGCTCCCTCAGTGCTGTCAGTGTTGTTTGTTTCCATCAAGCGAAGGTGGCAAGGTTACCGTCGGCGATGGAGGGATTGTTACTGTCGGGCTTGGATCCGGTGTGGTCGTCTCCGTTGCCGTTGGTGAAGGCTCCGCTGTTGCTGTGACAGACGGTGTCGGGGTTGGATCGCCCTTGTCGCCGCCTTTATCCTTGTCATCGTCATCGTCGCCCTTGTCACCTTTGTTGTTATCGTCGGTAACCGTGATTTTCGGCGGAACGACGCCGGTTGTCTGTGGTTCCAGACCCTGGATAGAATAGTCACAGACGCTCTGTTCGCCGTTTTTGGCAAGCAGGCCATCAACCGGTGAATAGGTGCAGGTCTGCACCACTTTTGCCGGTTTATTGAAGTGGGTCTGCTGCGAGAGCCCGGCTGCTTTCGGATCGAACGGCTTGGTGGGACACTTGATCTTGTCCCCGGTGAACTTCTGATTAATATCATCGCAGGAGCGACCGGAAACATATTCCATGACGCTGTTCCAGATCGGGCCTGCACCGGTGATACCGGTTGGTCCACCGTTTTCACCACCGCTCATCGGTTCGCCGTTTGCGTTACCGGACCAGACACTCACCACGGCGTTCGGCGTGTAACCGACCGTCCAGTTATCTTTAAAGTCGTCGGTTGTACCGGTTTTGGCCGCAACCTCATGCTGACAGCGCGGTAGCACGCCGTTGCTCCATTCCCATTCCAGATTGGAACACTCACCGTCCCAGTCCCAGAACGAGAGCGTCGTTTCATCTCCAAACTCGAAGTGACGAGCTTTCTGATCGGTAAGGACCGAGGTCATCAGGTATGAGATCTCAGGTGAGAAGACGCGAATATGCTTGGCTTTCGCGACATCATAATGATAGAGCTGATGACCGTAGTTGTCCCAGACGTCCAGGACACCGGTGGGCGGAATGCGCACGCCTTCATTGGCAAAGGTCTGATAGGCGCTTGCCATCTGGAGCGGCGTTCCGTTGGTGGTACCAAGTGCCTGCGTCAGCTTGGCGTCTTTGTTGAGCGTGGTCAGGCCGAGCTTCTTCGAGATGTTGATAAAGTTGTCCACGCCCACATAGGCCAGCGCTTTCACGGCAGGGACATTGAACGAGTTTGCCGTTGCGAGACGAATGGACGACTGCTGGTCATTGTATTTTGCACCGTAGTCGGTCGGGTGGTACATACCTGACTGATCCTCGGGACTGGTCGGCGCGGGCGTTCCTGCGGGCAAGCCGTTCGGGAAGAACGTTTGATAGTCGGGCAGGACCGTCGCCGGAGACAGGCCCATCGTAAAGGCGGTGGCATAGATCAGCGGTTTGATCGTTGAACCGACCTGTCGCCCGCTTCCAGCAGCCGCGATGTTATACTGACCGCCTACTTTAGCATCAGTGCTGTAATAGTCGGGGCTCCCGTTCATTGCGAGCACCTCGCCCGTTTTGGCGTTCAGTACCACCACAGCCGACGAGTTCAGGTTATATTGGTCCTTTGCTACGGCAAACAGACCGTTACTGAAGGGCTGTATCTCCGCTTTGTACAGATGGCGCTCAACGGCGTTTTCAACGAACTCCTGGAGCGACATATCAATTGTCGTATGGATGTTGAAGCCGCCTGTCAGGAAGAGGCGGTGCCCGAGCTGGATGTCTCCATTGCCGAGAATCTGTTCCATCTGGGTCTGAATCCAGTCGACAAAGTGGGGCGCTTTTTTAATCGTCCGATAGGGCGTGAAGTCCATTTTGGCCGTGAGATCACTGGCTTTCTTTGCGAGCTCAGGTGTCACCACTCCCAGGCCCTCAACGTTGACCTTTGTATCGATCATTCGCTGAAGCACGATTTTCTGGCGCTCCAGCGCTGCGGCCTTGCTCTTCTCACCGCGGGTCGGATCTAAGATGACCGGGTTCTGAGGAAGACCGGCAAGCAGCGAGGCACGAGCCAGCCCGAGAAGCGGGTCCTTCTGGCCTTTGTCGTTATATTCAAGCTTGGAGATGCCAGGCTTACACTTAAAGTTTTTGTCGCATTCTTGCTTGAGATGAAAGTAATTCTCGACGGCCGATTCGACTCCGAGGTTTTGCGCTCCATAGCCTGCGACATTGAAGTACATTTCAAGAATCTTCCACTTGGGATATTTCTGTGTCAGGCTGTAAGCAAGAATAGCCTCGGTCGCTTTACGGGTCAGCGTAGGGCTATCGTCGCCGCTCAGGTTCTTGATCACCTGCTGGGTCAGCGTACTGCCGCCGCCCGTACGGGTAATCGCGGCGCGTACAATGCCGATCGGATCGAAGCCTGCATTGTCCCAGAACGAAGCATCCTCGACGGCTGTCTGTGCATCGACCAGCACACGCGGTATGTCCTGATAAGAGACGGGAATGCGCCGTCCCGCGCCCTCGGATTGAGAGTCGTAGACCTCAGCGACCAGATTTCCATATCGGTCATAGATACGCGTATTTTGCTGGATATTCTTATTTGCCAGACTATCAAGACGGTCTGACTGCTGCTGAAAATACTGAAAACCAAGTACGCCACCGGTTATTGTTGATATCAGTATTGCGATTAAGAGCGCAAGCGAGGTCCAGCGGGCCGCTTTTGCGCCTTTCGGGTGTTTCTGACTCCAGCTATCCCAGCGTTTCCCGATCCAGCCACGCTTTTTGGTTTTCTTGCTCCCTTTGTTGCCAGGCTTCCGCTTGTTGATGTCGGGCCCGGGCTGCACCGGAGGCGGGCTTGTGGGTGTTTGCTGGGCGTTTGCCATCCAGCCGTACTGCTGTTGTGCTGGTTGGGAGAACCCCGGCTGCTGAGAAGGGGGCGCGAACCCCGGCTGCTGTGTCGGCTGCTGAGAAGGGGGCGCGAACCCCGGCTGCTGTGTCGGCTGCTGAGAAGGGGGCGCGAACCCCGGCTGTGGCTGGTTCCAGGCACCACTTAACAGCGATTTTGTTGGCGTTTTGGGTGGCATAGGCCCGCCCGGCTGCCCTGGCCAGCTTGAGCCCGGTGGCACTGGCGACGGCGGATTAGGCCCAATGCCGGGTGCTGAAGGTGGTTGGCCCGCGCCACTTTGCTGCTGACGGTAACTACTGAGAAGACCAGTTCGAGGCTTGTTCTGTGGCCCCTGCTGGTCGTTATTTGAGAATCCTGGTTGGCTCCAATTATTGCTCATAATGTCCCCTCATTCTTTTGCAATGAGTGGTTTTTTGCGTGCTGAAACATGTATGTACAATCAGATTTTCCATTTTTTAGCTGTATATCCTGCTTTTATGATTTTTTCTCATTGAAGGAGCCCCGACTTGCCTGCTCTGCCTCAACACAGGCAGACGACCAATGTACCCTCACATCATCAGACGGAATAGAGCAATAAAGTTAACCGGAGTCACCAATTTAGCCTGTGACTTCTTGCCCGAAGAAGCCCACAAAGCTGTTTTGCCGATTATATGTCCGATGTGGTGCTGCGCCCGGGGACATACCAATCGTATAGAATTGTTGAGCATGATGCAAGCCTTTCCGTAGGGGTTCCTGCGAATGTTTCTCAAGGTGCAGGTCTGTATGCTATGAGTATACAATATGTTGCTTTTGATACCAGCGTATCTGGTACTTGCAGAACACAAGAGTATCGGTTCCTGTATCGCTCTCAGGGATCTCTGACTTGAACGCATCCATTAAATAAAACGAAGCAGTGGTACAATATGGCGTGTTCTGTGCCTTTTGGGTAGGTAAAATTGAGTGCTTACATTCGTCAAGCTGGTTCTATAAAAAAGATGTAGCATCAGTTGACGGCGCTCTCGTTTTTGCGTATACTCATGCTTATGAACTCCATTCTACTTCGGCCCGATTGGCTGATTCACCGGAACCGCAATCGCGGGACAAACACCTCCGCCGCGTAAGCCCGGCACCAGGGTTTACGTCGGCCTGACAGGGTGCATCCTGTTTGAAAGCCCGAGCAGCATTGCTTCGGGACGTTGCATCCTGCTCCTCTTTTCGATCCGCGCCGGGTGAGAACTCCACCACTTACCCGTGCGCTCTGCGCTCTTTTTCTGCTGTTTTGCGTGCTGTGGTGTTGCCTGTTCTCTCCCGCGCCTTTTTGAATGAAAGGACTCTTTCCCGTGGAAGAGAAAGAAGGACAATCTATCCCTGCCCTCTGGCGAAATCGCACCTATGTGGTGTTCTGGTTTGGGCAGGCTGTCTCAAGTATTGGTGGGAACATCTCGCAGATCGCCTTTCCCTGGCTGGTCCTCTCGCTGACCCACTCTCCGGCGGCGGCGGGCATCGTTGGAATGATGCGTACACTGCCAAATCTGTTGTACCTGATAGCCGGGGCGCTGGTTGACCGCTGGAATCGCAAAGCCGTGATGATCTGGTGTGATCTTGGGCGCTTGTTGAACCTGCTTATGCTCCTGGGTATGCTCTTCTCTGGCCTGATATCGATCTGGCTGCTTGCGTTGAGTGCGTTGCTGGAGGGCATACTGCTTGTTTTCTTCAGTATTGCGCATGTATCCAGCTTGCCCGCTCTTGTACAGAAAACACAGCTTGGAGCCGCACAGGCGCAGGAAGAGGTCACAGAGAGCATCACCGGGCTGGTCGGTCCCTCGCTTGCCGGAGTGCTCTATGCGGCCTCACACCTGTTGCCGTTCCTGTTTGATGCCATATCCTATCTGGTATCGCTGTTTACCCTTTTTCAGGTGAAATTACCTGCCAGAGCGCCCCAGAAGCGGCAGCATCTTCTTCTTGAGATTATGGAGGGCATGGTATGGATGTGGAAGGAGCCGGTGCTGCGGACGATGAACCTGTGCAGTGTGCTGGCTGCGTTGGTCTTGCCCGGAGAGGTGTTGATCCTGATGGTGCTTGCGAAGAGCTATCACGTTCCTGATGTCTGGGTCGGGCTGATTTTCGCGGCTGATGGATTGGGCGCGATTGCCGGCGCATTGATCGCGCCATTATTGCGGCTTCCGGTTGGCTGGTCGGTGATTCTGGTGCGCTGGTGCTTTGTGCTGTTCTGGCCTCTTAGTCTGCTTGGCGGGAGTGGCTGGATGCTTGGGCTGGTGAATGGGCTGATCGGGCTGGTTGATCCGCTGGAAGATGTGCCCTACTTTAGCTATCGCATGCGTGTCATTCCCGATGAATTGCGGGGCCGCGTCATCAGCGCCTGCCGAATTTTTACCAGCCTGACGAATCCGCTTGGTCAATTGCTGACGGGTCTGTTGCTGGAGCGTCTGGGTGCGACGTCGACAGTGCTGCTTGGTTGGCTGATATTGATTCTGGTCGCAAGTCTGTTTACCCTGAGTCCGCATATGCGCCGCGCTCGCTTGTAGGCGTTCTGGATGGCAGAAGGGAAGCTTCCTTTCTGCCGTCCATTTCAGGAATAGCGTTCATCAGGGAGCAGCTTCGTCAGTACCATCTTCGCCGCTGTACTGAACATCAGCATAAAGAGGCCCGAAGTGCAATAGGAGAGTAAGGTGAGCGTCAGCAGTTCTCCCGTGATGCCTGCAAGCTTGGTAGGTTGTAGCACGCCTATGCCTGTCACCGAGCCGTGGAACAGGAATTCACCGTAGAGGCGGATTGCCCAGGCAAGCGGAAAGAACAGGACGACGGTCAGCAGGCTGGCGATGAGAAAGTGTTTCAGCGTGTAGTGCTCACGTCGCACGACCAGGAGCCGCCAGAAGAGTGCACTGAGGCCGGCTGCCAGGATCGCGATAAGTAACAGCACAAGTTGAAGGAAGGGTGTGCCGGGTCCAGCCGATGAAGGCGCTGCCAGCGCGGGCGGAGTAAAGGCAAGAAAGAGGACGAAAAGCGCGTCAATCCCGCCTGTCAGCAGGGTTCTGGTGAGAGGTCTGGTAACCATCCGGGGAGGTGAAGAAAGTTCTCGCGACATGCGCTCTCTGCTCCTTTCCACTTACCATTGCGGTAATACTGGAATATCTCTATCTATACGCGTGGCACTGTCGTTTGTATTTGTTCATTCTCTTGGGAATTGCGCTTCTTCTCTATACCTCTCTGCCTTGTTCTGGATTGTTGGGAGTATACCATAGAATTGCGCAAAAATATAGGGTGCTGTGAGTTTTCTCCATCTGAGAAAACTCGGGAGCCCCATGCTTTTGTGACGGGGGATCCTTGCGGGGTGATATGTGAGGATTAATGCAGCATGGGGTCCAGCTCCAGATGACCGAAGCGGGTTCCTGCGGTCTCGAAGTTCAGCACAGCGTGAGCCGTCATCGCGTGGACATCGCGCCAGTATCTCTGTAATGGATTGCTGGTAAAAATCGCGCTGCCTCCACTGGTGATGTACATCTGTTCCACTGTCTGTCGACAGAGATGTGCAATCCAGGCGTAGTCCCGTTGCTGACGGGCAATCTGGTGCGAGGAGAATGGGCCGCCTGTGCGAATGGTGTCGAGGCCACGCTGTAGCAGGAGCCGGGCGCTATCGAGCTGCACGCTGATCTCCGCCACGCGAATCTGAACATGGGTCAGGTTGGCGACGCGTTGTCGTGTGAACAGCGTCTGACCTTCTTCAAGCGCCTCACGCCACTGCTCATAGGCTCCCGTAGTTGCTCCCAGAATTGGCGCGATCAGTGCGATGGGAAAGGCGATCGAGTGCGGCAGGTGATAGAGTGGAGCAGTGTAGAGTTGTGAACCAGGCGTGTGAGTGCTCAGGAAATCGGTGTATGGAAGCTGGCGGTATTCGGGGACAAAAGCCTCATGTAGAACGATTGTTTTGCTTCCCGAGCCGCTTAAGCCGCAGACATGCCAGGTATCTTCTATCAGAAAATCGTGGCGGGGAACCAGAAAAAACGCGCTACCCTGGGGGTGATCCTGCCCGAGAGCCGCGTTGAGTATCGCCCATGAGCAATAGTCGACGCCGCTTGCCCACGGCCACGCGCCACTGATCTGGTAGCCTCCTTTCACCTGACGTGCCGTGCCATGAGGGGCGAATGAGGCCGCAAGCAGGGTATCGGGTTGCGCTTCCCATACATCGCGCTGCGCCTGTTGCGGAAATAGAGCAAGCAAGCAACTATGGATGCAGTAGAGCGAACAGCACCATCCGGCTGAGGCGTCTGCACGCGCAAGCTCGGTCATGGTCGCGGCAAGCGCGTCTAACGAGAGCTCGTGTCCACCCCACTGAGCGGGCATGAGCAGCCGCACCAGCCTGCTTTCAAGAAAAGCCTGCACGATTTCTTGCGCCAGTTTCCGTTGTTGCTCTGATTGCTCTCGATGCGCCTGTATTATGGGAAGCAGCGCTTGAACGCCCTTCACTATATCGGTTATTTCTTGATCTATTGCCTCTGTCATATCTTTTGCTGTATCACCTGTGTCAGGTTGTGCCTCTCTGCTGGCTTGCAAAGCTCCCGGATCGCCATTCATGCTGACACGCCGGATAGTGTGTAATCGCTCGTGTCAGCCTCACTGTAAGAAGCAGTGTACCGGACTGTGTACACATCTCTGTAAGAATCAGTGTACAGGATCGTGTAAGGGCCTGTGAAGCCTTTTCCGTTCCAGTATCCAGAGGGAAAGTTTCCTGAGAGTTTCAAGTTGAGAACTCTGAAGGAACTATAACGGCGTATCATTTCCATTGTAAGTGAAGGACAGAGAATTATTCGTATGATCAAGCAATCCTGGCCGAGAAATACTATCACGATCCAGAGGAGAATGCAGTTATGGGATATATTCGGAACGCTATTGTAATCGCCGCGCCTCTTGATGATGTCTTTCGTCTGACCAGCAATGTGCGCACCTGGCCGACCCTCTTTTGTGAGTATGAGAGCTGTACGGTGCTCGATGAGGGGCCTGATACGGTCACGTTTCGCCTGACAACTCATCCTGATGAGCAGGGAAAGCAGTGTAGCCGGGAGATGGTGCGCCATATCAGCCAGGAACGCCGTCTGACCGTTGCGGAACTGCTCTCTTCTGATGAGCCGCTTGCACGTCTGGTCGTACGCTGGTGGTATGACCCCATTGAGGAGCACAGCACTGTGATGACCTGGGAGCAGGAGTTCTCGTTACAGGAGTGTGCGCCCATATCCGATGAAAAGGCAGTCAATTATTTTAGCGAGCAAGCCAAACAGCAACAGGCTGTGATGAAAGAAAGAGTGGAGCGGCTGTGGACTTCTGCTGTTCAGGAGCGGCTGTTTTAAAAACCTGCTGTATTTCAGTCCTGTACGCTGCGCGATATGATGAACTTGTGCGAATGACCTTGTTTTGAGCATGGATGTAATGTAGCGCGGGGGAAGGCCGGGTGAGCTCCGGCCTTCTCTTCTTTTTCTAGAATAAATCTCGATGAGCGGGCCGCAAATTCCACTATAAAGATAGAGGCACATGTCCCTATTTGTCGCTTTATCCTGTGAAGTGTATAATGTCTTTGTTGGCTTGCTTGAGGCAAACCCATGCCGGATACTGGCTGGCCTCTGGAGAAACGTGGAAGAAAGGATAGGATGAGCATGTTTGAGGAGGCAACCACTGAACCGGCTTTACTGGCGGTTCTATTAGCACAAAGACAGGAACAGCAGGCGGCGTTTCGGGCGTATTTCTTCGGTCCTTTTCGACTGATTCAACAGAACAGGGTTGTGGAAGGCCCTATCTGGCGGCGCAACAAGATTCGTTCGCTCTTAAAGTGGTTTCTACTGCATCCCGATCGGCCTTTTTCCTCCGATTATCTGGTTGAACTGTTCTGGCCCGATACCCCTGCCGAGGCTGCACATCGAAATCTCAGGGTGAATATCCACTATTTGCGTTATCTGCTTGAACCCTGTATTGATCGCGGTCAGGAGTCACAGTATATCTGTCGGCTGGCGAATAATTTCTATCTCTTTCGCCGTGACGCCTCCTGGTGGTGCGATGTCTGGGAAGTGCAGCGCCTGCTCGATGAGGCGAAAGAGCAGGAACGCGATGGCAATAGCAACCGGGCAGCTTTCCTCTATCGAAAGCTGGTCAGTTATTTTGAACGTGGCTTCTTGCCCGAAGATATTTATGAAGAGCACCTGATCCCCTTCCGAAGCCAGTACGAGCGGCTACACCTTCAGATGCTCACACGCCTTATTGACATCTCAATGGAGAAGCGCGAGCTGGATGATGCCGCCGAGTATGCCTATCAGATCCTCGCGATTGACCCCTTGCATGAACCTGCAATCAAAAAGCTGCTCAGTATTTATCGACTTCAGGGGAATTATTCCGCCGCCTCTCGGACGCTGCACGGCTTCCGTCACTTTTTTAAAGCTGAACTGGGAGTTGAGCCCTGTTCCCTGCAAAATGAAGAGCTCTAGCTATACTCACTTTTCATTGTGAGTGCGAGACGAGCGCGCTTTTCACGTATGAATAGCGCCTGGTTTTATCATTTTTGGAAGTCCTTCATTGCGAAAACATGCAAGAATGGATATAATAGGGAAATCTTCTGTGTTTGCCTTTCCTTGAAAAAGCGAAGAAATGATACATATATGCAGAGCTATAAAGGATAGAAGAGTGTATGTCAGAAAAAGATCTGGTTGAGCGAACCCCCTCCCCCCTGACACGGGCACGCCTTACCCGGGAATTTCGCGCGCTCGGTGTGAAGCCGGGCATGACGATCATTACCCATTCCTCGCTGAGCTCGCTTGGTTGGGTGTGTGGTGGTCCTATCACTGTCGTGCAGGCACTCATGGACGCTCTTACCCCCGATGGTACCCTGATGATGCCGACCCAGAGTGCAGGAAATAGTGAGCCGTCGAACTGGAGCAATCCACCTGTTCCACGCGAATGGTGGCAAATTATTCGTGATACAATGCCTGCATATGATCCTCGTATCACACCAACGCGTTCGATGGGGGCTATTGTTGAGGCTTTTCGGACTTTTCCTGGCGTCATGCGTAGCTCACACCCTGCCGTCTCTTTTGCCGCCTGGGGCAAGCACGCGCAAGCGCTGGTCGGTTCTCACTCGCTCGATTACCCATTTGGCGAAGGGTCTCCGCTGGCTCGGCTCTACGAGCTGGATGGCTGGATTTTGCTGCTAGGTGTCGGGTATGATAGCAATACGTCGATGCATCTGGCGGAGCATCGAGCGCCCGGACAGGTACCTGTTCAGCAGGGTGCGGCGCTCTATGAGAATGGTGAACGCGTCTGGAAGGTGTATCAGGATATTGAGGTTGATTCGGATATTTTTCCACAAATCGGTGCTGACTTTGAACAGCATACGAATCTGGTCATTATCGGGCATATTGGCCTTGCAGAAACGAAACTGATACCGATGCGCCCTCTGGTCGATTTCACGGTAGAATGGTTTACAGAGCGTAGAAGGCATGATAGCTAAAAAGGAAGAGGGGAAACAACTTCCCTCTCTTCCAGCAGAAAAGGTGATAGCTAGTCTTGATCGCTGCGGCGCAGGGGTAGCCAGATCTCGAAGCGTGAGCCTTCACCCTCAACGCTGTCCAACAGAATGCGCCCCCCATGCGCTTTCACAACCCATTGCACGATAGCCAGACCCAGACCGCTACCACGTGGTGCCTCCTCCGGTTGCTCGGTGTCTGCTCGCTTCACCGTGATGCGATAGAAGCGTTCAAACAGGTGCGAGAGGTGTTCTGAAGCGATTCCGGGCCCATCATCCTCAACGCGGAGCCAGCACCAGCCGTCTTTCTTGCCTGTTCCACATTCAATGTGCACTTCTGACCCTTTCCCGGTGCTGTACTTGATCGCGTTCTCGACCAGATTTTGCAGCATCGAGACAAGGTACGTGCGATCACCGGTCACTGGTACTTCGGGCAATTCTCCAAGCGAGAGGTGTAAGCCCTTTGCCTGGGCAAGAGGAGCAAGACGCTCGACCACATCAAGCACGACTTCACTGAGATCGACCCGCGTCTTTTCAAGCAGTGCCTGTCCTGTTTCAGCGCGTGCCAGCAGCAGCAGATCATTGACGAGGCGGCTGATATGCTCGTTCTCGGCGCGTACCGTTTGTAATGCGCTTTCATAACGCTCGATTTGTGAAAGAGCTTCCTCATAGGTATCGGGCTTGCGCTGCCCCGTGAGTGCCTGATTGACTGCTACATTCATGATCGTTAAAGGGGTACGGAGCTCGTGACTGGCATCGGCAGTAAAGCGCCTCTGATGCTCGAAGAGCTTCTCCAACCGATTGAGCATGCTGTCAAAGGTCGCTGCCAGTTCACCCAGTTCGTCGCGCTTCTTCAGGTTGAGGCGGCGGCTGAGATCTGTTTTTCCGATCTGGCGGGCAGTGCTGGTAATTATATGAACAGGCCGCATTGCCCGACTCGCGATCCAATAGCCACCAATGGCGAGAATAATGAGAATAAAGGGAATAACAAGCGAAAGGTTTAGCAGGACGCGCTGAAGAATGACCTGTGAGTCAATCTGACGTCCCACTACGAGAGACCCGGCAGGCAGCCCCTGAGCCGTGAGAAGCTGCATCTTGCAGACCTGTATCTCAGGCTGTTTAGGTTCGGTTTGACAGCTATAGCTACTGACCATGTTATTCAGTGGCTCCAGTGATATGCCTATGACCGCCCCATATGAGGTGACGAGGTTCCCGTTTTGATCGTAAATAGCAGCTCCTGCGCCCTCAGGAAGATCTTTTTGTGCTATCTCGAAGATCTGATCCCGTTGTATTCTGGTCAATTGTACTTCTGTTTCCCTATTCGCATTTTTCCCCTCTTGAACCGTGACCTGGTACCAGTTCTGTACTGTATTCCCGAGCTGCATAACCTGACTGGAAAATTGGGCCTCGTCCCGCTGGTAGAGCGTCTGCGCAAGGGTATAGTACAGTAGCCCGCCCGAGATGACGAGCAGGATAGCGGTTATGCCAACATACCAGAGCACCAGCCGAAAGCGAATGCTTGTGAGGAAGCTGAATAGCCGTGTAAGGGGTCGGTTGCTTGCTGGCTCGTAAATTTTTTCATCATCCATGCCTTGTTGATTCCTTTCCAAAGTCGGGGGCGCGTAAGCGATAACCCGCGCCGCGAACGGTTTCCAGCATTTTGAAAGTGAAAGGCTCATCGATCTGACGGCGTAAGCGGCGGACTGCAACATCAACGGCATTGAGCGTTCCAATCACATCGTAGCTCCAAAGGTGCTCAGAGACCATTTCACGCGTTAGCACTTGATTTGGGTGTCGCATGAAGTATTCGAGCAGCGAAAAGCCACGCGTTGAGAGGACGATGGGGCAGCCTGCGCGCTCAACATAGTGCGTGGCGGGGTCAGCGATCAGGTCACCCACACGCAGCACGCCGCTTTTATCAGGAGCATCGCGACGCAAGAGCGCCCGAAGCCGCGCTAGAAGCTCGCTCATGTCGAACGGTTTCACCAGATAGTCATCAGCCCCGCTATCCAGTCCCTTCACGCGATCAGAGACGGCATCACGGGCAGTAAGCATCAGAATCGGCGTTCGTTTTCCCTGACTGCGAAGCGTGCGGCAGATGCTCAGACCATCTTTGTTGGGGAGCAGAATGTCCAGGATGATAGCGTCATATGGCCCGATTTCCGCATATTCCAGTCCCGCAAGCCCGTCGAACGCGTCATCTACAGCGTAACCCTCGTTTTGTAAGCTCTTCTTTAAGAGCTGATGAAGCTGGTAATTATCTTCGACCAGCAGAATGCGCATGCGTTCTCTCCTTTTGCCAGAATCACCATACCATAGTATCCCGTATTATTCTGACAGAGTTCTGACAGCAAGCTCTGTTGAGCTAAAATCACCCTGAACATTACCCAACGCCGATGGATTGTCAGGAGGCGCTCATTCTGCTATAGTAATGCTTCTGGTGTTGGGTAATCAAAGGAGGGATGCGATGGCGCAACGCGGATTGACGGCCATTGTCTGGTGCGAGGAAGAGCAGGCCTATGAGCTGCAAACAGCGGGGAAGACGCGCCTGTATCGGAGCGAGACCGAGGACGCAGACTGGTTTTCCAATCTGGCCGCTTGCTCGGGGTTTCGCTTTGTGGGCAGGCATGGGCATATGACCGTGCGGAAGGAGTCGCGCAAGCGTGGTTCGGGCTACTGGTATGGATATCGCCGGCGCAACGGACGCACGCATAAGCAGTATATCGGGCGCGATGCTTTGCTAACGTTAGAGTATCTTGAGCATATCGCGCAAAAGCTTGCAGAAGAGGCTGAAGCCGAGCCAGCGGATCCGCCGCTGCTTGCGGTCAAATTGCGAATGCCGCGCCTGGCTGCCTCGTTGATTCGACGGGAGCGGCTGCTTGAGCTCTTTGACACGCTTGGTGAGCGTCAGATGCTGCTGGTCACTGCTCCGGCTGGTTCGGGCAAGACAACTGTTGTCTGTCAGTGGTTACAGCGCCAGGCGTTGCCCGTTGCGTGGGTTGCGCTTGATGAGGCTGATAACGATCTGTCACGCTTCTGGCGCTATGTGATAACAGCCTGCCAGACACTGCATCGCGATGCTACCTGTACGGCTCGGGAACTACTCGCCTCCCTGCTACAACAGCCTGAAAACGCGCTGACCCTTCTGCTGAACGCGCTTGCTGAGAGCGATCAGCCTGGGATTCTGGTGCTCGAAGATTACCATCTCATCACGATGCCCCGTATTCATGAGACGCTTGCCTTCTTTCTTGAACACCTTCCGCCCTCTTTGCATGTTCTGCTTACCAGTCGCTCGGAACCCCCTTTGCCGCTTGCGCGCTTTCGTGCTCGGGGCGAACTGGGGGAAGTTCAGGCAAGCGATCTACGTTTCTCGCTTGAGGAGGAGCGGCTTTTTCTGCGCCAGTTTCTTGAGCGCCTGCCAGACGAGAAAACGCTACATCGGCTTGACGCGCGGCTTGAAGGATGGGCTGCCGGGTTGCGACTCCTTGCACTGGCGCTTCAGGGTCGGCAATCGTTGCGGGAGCTCGATCGGTTTGCGGGGAGCACACGTCCGCTTCGCGAGTATTTTGTGACAGAGGCTCTCAATGCGCAACCCGAGCCCCTGCAGCGTTTCTTACTGCTGACTGGCGGCTTGCCACGAGTTGCGGGTTCGCTCTGTGATGCAGTGCTCGGGCTGGCTGACGAAGGGACATATCTACTGGAACGGCTGTATCAGAGCGGCCTGTTTCTGGAACCGCTCGATAGCGAAGGGCGTTGGTATCGCTATCACCCGCTGTTTGCTGAGGCTATGCAGGCTGAAGCGCGGCGTCGTCTGGGTGATGAGGCGGTACAGGCGACATTGGAACAAGCGAGCTTCTGGTTTGAACGGGAAGGGCTGCTTGTCGATGCGGTTGAATGCTCGCTTCAGGTGCGGGATATGGAGCGGGCCGCGGCGCTTATTCTGCGCATGGTCAGCGAATCGCAGTTTCGGGTTGGACTGCGCTATTTTCATCTGGTCAACGAGCACTATACGCTGTTGCGCTGGCTCAAGCAGCTCCCGAAGCCGTTGCTCTGGCGTTATCCGTTGCTCTGCTTGCGTTATGCGGAGGCGCAACTGTTTGCGGCACTTTTGAATAACCGCCCTCCTCAAGAGATGAAAGAGCTTGAAGAGCCGTTGCAAAGAGCCGAGCAGGGGTTCAGGAGCGAGGGGAATCTATCTCGTCTGGGAGAAGTGTTCGCCTTTCGGGCGACGCTTGCTCGGCAGCGAGGCGAGATGCGGGAAGCTGTTACCTGGGCTCATCAGGCTCTTATCTGGTTGCTGCCAGAAGAGCAGGGTTGGCGAAGTAGTTGTCTGGGCATTATCGGTATCGGGGCGCTCTACGAGGGTCATCTGCTGGATGCATCACGTTATTTCGCGGAGGCACTGGCAAACGCTGAGAAGAGCGGGAATAAGGGATTAGCGCGCGCGCAGTTTGCGTTGCAGGGTGCTGTGCTGGCGGCTAGAGGCAGGTTGCGCCAGGCCGCGGCTCATTATCAGCGCGCTCTGCTAGAAGCAAGCAAGCAGGGAGATCAGGACGATGTGATGCGTTTGCGGTTGAATCTTGCGGCGATCCATTATGAGTGGAATGAAGTGGAGAATGCCAGAGAGGCCGTCCAGGAGATACAGACCTATGCCGGGCGGATCGGTGACGAGGAGCTTTTTATGCATGCTGAACTCTTGCTTGCTCGTCTCGAACAGGCAGGCAACCAGAGCGAGCATGCCATCCAGCGGCTACAGGCGCTCCTGGAACGGCTGCAAGCGCTGGATTTGCCACTGCGCCTTTCTCTTCTGAGTGAAGTTCGCCTGGCGCTGGTGCGGCTCTACTGGCTGAATGGCAACCTTGAAGCGGTGCGTCAGTGGGCTAATGAGCGTCAACGAGACAGGCATGCTCATAGGCGTCTGCTACACGAGCGCGAGGAGTGTATGGTTGCTCGTCTGGCGCTGGCGGAAGGTCGTTGTGCGGATGCTCACGCTATACTTGCCCCCTTGCTTGATGCAGCCTTACAGGACGATCGCCAGGGTGATGTGCTGGAAATACGTCTGCTGCTTGCTCAGGCAACAAAACAGCAAACGTCCAGAAGCCTGCTGCATGCAGCATTGCACCAGGCCCGCGCTGAAGGCGGTGTCCAGTTCTTGCGTCGCTTTCTGGATGAGGGACCTGCGCTGTTGTCCCTCTTGCAGCAGCATGCGCCGCATTTCCATGAAAGACCGCTCCAGCTCGTCATACAGAAGATTGTCAGGGCTGCGGGCTCAGCACAGCCTGCGGAGCCAGTTGAGCCGCTGAGTGCCCGGGAGCTCCATGTTCTGCGCCTGCTTGCCTCAGGACTCTCCTACCGCGACATCGCGCGTGCGCTGTTTGTTTCGGTCAACACGATCAAGACGCAGGTGAGCAGTATATATCGGAAGCTTGGCGTCAATACGCGGCAGCAGGCATGCTCAGTTGCCAGAGCGCTCCAGCTCTTGCCTCAGCAGAAGTAGTGAGAAAGCTCTTGTTGTGTTTGTGGTGAACTCACAGAGCAGTCACAAACGTGATCTACTCTATAGAGGGAAAACAACACGTCGATAGCAAAAAGCGAAGCGTAAGAGTGCATGCTATAGTTGAGTTTACGGACCGCAGAAAGTGCTTTTCCTGTTTTCCTTTCTATTTGAGAATGGATGAATGACTATCGAGTAGAAGGAGAGGCCTTCTCTAAAAGGAGCGACCCTGATGACCAAGTCTTTCAATAAAAAGAAGAATCCCCCCTCCGTTTCGCTAGATACAGTTCAGCAGGTGGGGGAGTCACCGCTGTACCTTTCTCGCCCTACCTCCATGCATCGTCTTGACCTTGAAGGGAAGCCACTTCTTTCCTCGGCAGAAAGCGCTTCAACTGTGACCGCAGAAGAGCAGGAATGGCTCTACTTCTGGCAACAATACGCGCCATTACAGAAAGAGGCTATGCTGAAGGATGCACGATCAGGAAAGATCAAAACAGTCTCCTGCGATATGCGTGACGAAAAGGGTGAGAGGCATTGGTGGGATGTGACGATTCTGCCTGTTTTTGACGCCCAGGGCGCATTGAATCATTTTCTTGTTCTTACCAGTGAGGTAACAGCATATCATCAGATACAAGCTGCATTGGAAGAACAATTGCGCTTGGCTCAGTTGAACATGGATGTTAGCATAGCGCTTACCCGCGAGTTGTCCTTGCAGGAGATGTTGAAACACTGTGCCGCAGCGCTTGTCAAGAACCTTGGAGCAGAGCGGGCCTGTATCTGGACGCTTGATGAGCAAGAAAAGGTGCTGGAGCTTCAGGCGGATGCCGGGGTGCCCATAGAGAACCGGGTTGAGCATATGCGCATTCCGCTTCAATCGAAGCTTATAGGGGAGATCGTGCAAACGAAGCGGCCCATCCTGACCAACTCCCTGCTTGACGATATCGCTCCCGAGGGCCGGGAAGCAATCCAGAAAGCGGGGATGGTGGCTTTTGCTGGCTTCCCCTTGATGATTGAGCAGCGGGCCGTCGGGGTAATGGTTGTGTTCACACGCAATCCGCTGACCGGGGCAACGTTCCATGCAATGGAGTCAGTGTCGCTTGGCATCGCACTCGGTATTGAGCGGAAGAACGTGGAGGAGGGACAGAAGCGGATGGGATTGCTTATTGAGCAATCAACGAATGCGATCTGTGCCGTCTCTCTGGATGGCTATTTGCTGCAATATAATCCTGCCTGTAGCAGGATGCTTGGTCTTCCGGCTCAGTCTGCACCCCGTTCGCTCCGGCTGCTGGATTGTTTTCCGCAGAAGGTGCGTCAGCGTTTGCAGGAGGCGCTGAGGCAGGTACACGAGACAGGGCAATGGGAGGGCGAGCTTGAGCTGCGGAATGCGAGTAGCGGCAAAGAGATAGTGATTGCGCTCAGCATCATTTTAGTTGCCGATCCTCAGAGCCGGCGGTCTGGCTGGTTGGCTCTGGCGGCTCATGATATCACAGCTCAAAAGCATGTGGAAAGCACCCTCAAGAAGAGCGAGGAGATGTTTCGGACGCTGGCAAATCAGGCTCCTATGATTATCTGGCGCTCAGATGAGCATGGCAATGTCATCTATGCAAATGAGCTATGGAAGCGTTTCACGGGTTTGGAGGTGAAAGAGGGAGAGGATAGCATGAGCTGGCTTTCACTACTTCACCCTGAAGATCGGTCAAGGATTATAGAAGCGCGTACGGCTGCACATAAAGCTCGTCGAACGTATCAGGATCAGGCGCGTATGCGTCGTGCGGATGGAGAGTATCGTACCCTGGTTGTTACCGGTTCTCCCTGTTATGATGCCCGGGGCACGTTTTCCGGCTTTATCGGCGTGAACATGGATATCACGGAGCGTCAGCGGGCAGAGGAAGAGCGTACTCGCTTGCTGCACTCGCTGGCTGTGGAGCGGTCGCGTTTTGAAGAGGTGCTGCGGAACCTGCCTTCTGGCGTGCTGATTGCTGAAGCGCCTTCGGGGCGTATCATGATGGGAAACGAGCAGGTTGAACGAATTTTTCGTGGAAAGCTATTTTATGCAGAAAACGTAGAACAGTACAATGAGTGGACTGGCTGGCATCTGGATGGAACGCCAATGCAACCGCATGAATGGCCGCTTGCTCGCGCTGTACATGGGGAATATGCGACAGAGACTGTGAAGTACCTGCGTGGTGATGGCACTATCGGCTTTATTACCATGAGCGGTGCTCCTATTAAAGATGAGCATAATAATACTGTTGCTGGTGTTGTGGTTATAAATGATATTACCGAACAGAAGATGTTAGAGCGTAAACAGGAAGCTTTCTTCAGCATCATCTCACATGAGCTCAAGACGCCTCTGACCGCCATTCAGGGGAATGTCCAGCTCGCGATGCGGCGTATCAAGCGGATAGAGCAACGAGAGGAGCTGCCCGAACACCTGGCGCAATCGTTTGATGACATACAGGGCTTCCTTGATCGCTGTCAGCAGCAGCTTCGGGTGCAGAATCGGCTGATTAACGATCTGCTTGATATCTCGCGGGCGCAAAGCGACAGGTTGGAGATACACCCGAGCCTCTGTGACCTCTACGAGCTTGTCACTGAAACGGTGCTTGATCAGCAGAGTGCTCAGCCGCAACGCGAGATTCGGCTTGAGCTGCCGCCAAAGGAGCGGATTCAGGTGAAGGCCGATCGCGATCGAATCGGTCAGGTGTTGCTGAACTATCTGACGAACGCGCTGAAGTATTCGCCTGTTGATAAGCCTGTGACAGTTGGACTGGATGTGGAGCCGCGACAGGTGCGGGTCTGGGTTCGTGATCAGGGGCCGGGACTCTCGCCGAAGGCGCAGCGACAGGTCTGGGAACAGTTCTACCAGGAGCCAACCATACAGGCAAGTAGTAAGATCGGTGTGGGTCTGGGCCTGGGCCTCTACATCTGCCAGAAGCTCATCAGAGATCATCAGGGAGAAGTCGGTGTTGATAGTAAAGAGGGTGAGGGTTCGACTTTCTGGTTCACCCTGCCATTGTCTGAGTAGGTCAGCGGGCTCCGGAAGCACCTTCGGAGCCTTTTTCTTCTGTCGGGAAATGGTACCGATCTGCACGTATTGCATCTATGTATGCCGTCACATCTTCTTCAGGATATCCAAGATAGGTGAGCGTCTGGCGCACGATCTCAAGCCCCCCTTCCAGTTCAGGGTGAATGACATCGGTCGCACCGAGCGCGAAGAGCTGCTGTATACCCGCTCTGGTGGCGGCCCGAACGATGATCGGCACACCGGGAGCCATCTCATGAACATTCGCGACCACGATTTGAGCGCTGGTTTCATCAGGCAGAGTGATGACAACTGCACGCGCATCTTCAACATGGGCATAGCGAAGAATTTCGGAGTTTGCGGCGTCTCCATAGAGAACGGGGATGTGATGACGCTCTAGCTGCTCAACGCGCTCTACATCGAGATCTACGACCAGATGTGGAATATGCAGTTGTGTCAGCACGCTGACCATATGCTCGCCGACCCTGCCATAGCCGATAACGATGACGTGCTGATACATGCTGCGGTCTTCTAGCGTCTTGGGGATCTGACGTTCAAAGAGCCGCCAGAGCGGAGGAACGTGCTGTATCCCTGCTCTCAATGGCCGAATCAGCCAGAAGAGCAGCGGGTTCAGGAGGATCGAGAGGAGTGCCCCGGCCAGTAGCAATGAATACTGCTCCTTTGCCATCAAGCCCAGGGCGATGCTGGTTTCGCCGAGGATAAACGAGAACTCACCGATCTGGCTGCGCCCGGCTGCCAGCTCCAGGGTTGTCGTTGCTGAGCGAATGAAAAAGGCACCCTGAAGCAGCGTCAGAAGCCATTTCCCGCCGATAATCAGCGCGGTAATGATGAGCACCATGCTGCTTGCTGTCCAGAACGAGGAGACATTGACCAGCATCCCCACGGAGACAAAAAAGAGGGCAGTGAACATCTCGCGAAAGGGCAGTATCTCGGCGCTTGCCTGCTGTGAGAGCCGCGATTCATTGATGACGACCCCTGCCAGGAACGCGCCCAGAGCCAGCGAAACCCCGAAAAGGAGCGATGCGCCAACCGCCGTCCCGAGCGTAATCACAATGATCGCAACGGTAAAGAGCTCATGTGAACGAACGTGCGCCAGATGCGCGAGGAGCCAGGGAATCAGGCGCGCACCAACAACCAGCATCAGCACAATAAACGCGAGTGCCTTCAGCAGCGCTAGCCCCGTAATCTGCCACCAGGTGCTGGAAGCCGCGGCGGAGAAGGTGGGCAGCAGGACCAGGATCAGCACCGCCAGAATATCTTCAAAGACCAGCCAGCCAAGTGCGATACGGCCCGCGAGGCTGTTGAGGATCCCGCGATCCATAAAGTTACGGAGCATAACAACCGTGCTGGCAATCGAGATCGCGATCCCGAGCAATACGCCTGAGGTCAGCGACCAGCCCCACAAGCGTGAGAGCCATAGGACCAGCAGCGTGATGACTCCGGTTTGGAGTAATGCCCCGGGAAACGCAATTGCTCGCACCGCCCATAGATCTCGAATCGAGAAGTGCAGGCCGACATCGAAGAGCAGAAAGATTACCCCGAGCTCGGCGAGCTGCTGAATGGTGTTCAGATCACCCGATGGCCCCGGCGTAAGCGGGCCAATGACGACGCCTGCCAGCAGGTAACCAGCCATCGGGGGAAAACGGAGCTTATGGGCCAGAAAACCGCCAATAAAGGCCGCCGCCAGAGCCAGCGTCATATTAATGAGTATTGGAAAACCGTGCATGCCGCTCTCTATCTGACGTTATGGGTGGGCGCACTGCTACAAACATGTATAGTAAAAGAAGAATGGGTCTCTCTTTATTGTACCTGGTCGATTGAGAAGCGCTTTGGGGCTGCATAAAAAAGCGCCGGATCCCGGAGCAGGTGTTTCCGGCGTTTGGGGTGTGATATTGTATGGAGGGTGCTTCTGTCAGGACATGCGAGTATAGCGCTGAAGAATCTGTATAATCTCCTTGATCTTCTCTTCTCCCTTTCCTTCTTGAATTGCCTCTGTCACACAATGATTCATGTGCCTCTCAATGAGCTTCAGCGCAACCTGATTCAGGGCTGATTGTGCGCCGGCAATCTGGGTGAGAATATCGATGCAATATTGATCTTCGTCTACCATACGTTGAATGCCGCGCACCTGCCCTTCGATGCGGCGCAGGCGTGTCAGCAATTTTTGTTTTTCGTCTGTGGTGTGATGTGATGCCATGATACTCCTTCGTATGTTCTCGATACCCCCGCACCCTATCATAAGAGAATGCGGGGAGGTTGTCAAGCCGAAGTGGAAAGGAACCCGGGTATTCCCGAGTTCCCTTTGTAAGCGCTTGTCAGGCGCTCTGATCGTTCAGACGCAGGCCCCGAAGCAACTGAGCATTCAGTGCAACAATGATGGTCGAGAGCGACATCAGCACTGCGCCAAATGCTGGCGGAAGCACAAAGCCAAGCGGTGCAAGGACTCCTGCGGCCAGCGGAAGCGCGATCACGTTGTAACCGGCTGCCCAGGCCAGATTTTGCAGCATTTTTCGGTAACTGGCCTTACTCAGGGTGATGATGCGCAGGATATCGCGTGGATCATTTTTCACCAGCACGATTCCGGCAGAGGCCCGAGCGACATCTGTGCCCGCACCGATTGCGATCCCGACATCTGCCTGAGCCAGCGCAGGAGCGTCGTTGACACCATCACCCACCATTGCCACCTTCGCCCCGGAGCGCTGCAATTCCCTGACCTTCTCGCTTTTATGTTCCGGCAAGACCTGAGCGAATACTTCATCTATATCAAGCTCTTTTGCCACCCACTCAGCCACCTCCTGCGAGTCTCCGGTGAGCATTGCAACCCGGATACCCTGCTTTTTCAGCGCTGCCACGGCTTCCCGGCTCTCCGGGCGGATCACGTCGGCCAGCGCGAATGCTGCCTGTACGGTACGCTCTTCGAGCAAGTACACAACGGTCTGACCGCTGTGCCCCCACGCGCGCACCGTGTCTACGAATGCCGTCGGTAGTTGTACGCCTGCCTGTGCCAGCAAGCGTGGTCCGCCAACCTGGAACGTGCGTCCCTCGATTTGCGCTTGCACGCCTCGGCCGGGCAGGGCCTGGAACTGGCTGACCTGTGGCAGCGACAGATGACGCTCCCGGGCGGCGCTCATCAGGGCGCGGGCGATAATGTGTTCGCTATCGCCTTCAATGGCGGCGGCGCGGGCCAGCGCCTCGTCTTCGCGCACTGTTGGCTGTGTCAGCATGCGAACCAGCCCCTGTTCTCCTTTTGTCAAGGTGCCGGTCTTATCAAAGATGACGGCGTTCAACTTGCGAGCCTGCTCCAGAGCCAGGCGGTCGCGAACCAGAATCCCGTTTCTGGCTGAGAGCGCTGTAGAGATCGCGATGACCAGCGGAATGGCCAGGCCAAGCGCGTGAGGGCAGGCGACAACCAGTGTTGTGACGACGCGTTCCAGCGTTACATCATTGAAGCCCTGAGCAATGGTCCAGGCGATCAGCGTGATGAGTGCGACCCCGGCGGCGACGAAGGTGAGCCAGTAGGCGGCTCGATCAGCCAGCGCCTGAGCCTGACTGCGGCTTTGCTGTGCCTCTTCGACCAGGCGCATGATGCCGGCGAGCATCGTTTTCTCACCTGTACGCACGACGCGCACGCGCAATGAACCACTTCCGTTGACCGTTCCGGCGATGACCTCTTCGCCCGGCTGCTTGTGTTGCGGGCGCGACTCACCGGTAATCATGCTCTCATTGACCTGGCTTTCGCCTTCAAGAACCACGGAATCGGCTGGAATCTGGCTTCCCGGGCGTACCAGCAGCACATCATCCATTTGAAGGGCGCTGACCGGTACCTTCTCGGTGCCCGATGGCGTGATGCGTTCAGCAACGTCTGGAAGGAGCTTTGCCAGCTCTTTCAGGGCGCTCTGGGCGCTACCGATGGCCCTCATCTCCATCCAGTGACCAAGCAACATGATGGTGACCAGGGTTGCCATCTCCCAGTAGAAGGGCATTCCGCTGACGAGTCCGAAGCTAACAGCCAGGCTATAGATGTAGGCGGTCGAGATCGCCAGCGCAACCAGCGTCATCATGCCGGGTTTGAAGACACGCAACTCATCAAACGCGCCTCGCAAGAAGACCCAACCACCATACCAGAAGATGACGCTGGCGAGGATGGGTTCAATCCAGGCCGAGCCGGGAAAGGTCGGGAGATGATAACCAAGCATGTGCTGAACCATCTCCGCCAGGGCAACGACCGGGATCGACAGGACAAGCGAGATCCAGAAGGGGCGCTTGAACATCGCTTCACTATGCCCGGCGTGCTCCGAATGGCCTGCATGTCCTGTATGGCCCCCATGTTGCATAGGCGCATGCTGATTACCACTTTGCGTAATGTGCTGTTCATGATGCATATGATGATGCTCTGCGTGTTGCTCATGGGAGTGCTGTTCATGCGCTGCCCTTGAGCCGTGGTGGACATTACGCGTTGCTGTCTCTGCGTGTTTTGAATGATTATGCTGCATATGATGCAAATCCTTTTCCTGAAAAGATCTGGAATAATTTCTTTATGATCTATACCCCCGGCGGGTATGTATAGTATATATACCCTGACTGGGTATGTCAAGGGGTATGTGTGATGAATTTTGAAAATTGGCTGAAAAAGGCATCACCCATGCAGGAAGAAGCGCCGATAACAAGCGGTTGTAGTGCTTTGCGCCTGTAGTGAGATATCGGAGAACGTATAGGGTTCTCTGTATGATATATAGCTATAGGGGGTATACATTATTAAGAAAGGCATGGATCAGGAAGAGAAAAAGCCCTCCCATGTTTGTTCTTTTTGCTCCTATTGCCCGAATCTCAGTGGAGCGGATTGCGGTTTGTTGTGTACACTGATTAGAAAGGGGAGGGAGATCATTTTACCAGGCGCGAGAGAGGAGAGCAGCCATGCGCTATCGACTGGGAATAGATGTAGGCGGAACCAATACAGATGCGGTGCTGCTCAATGAGCAGGGCCGCATTGTCTCCATGATAAAAACGCCCGTCACGCCCGATGTGATTGGGGGTATCAGCCACGCAGTGCAGCGGCTGCTTGACCGAACCAGAATACCCCCCCAGAACATCACGTACGCGATGCTTGGCACAACTCAGATTACCAACGCAATTATCGAGCGCAAGGGATTAACGCGTGTGGGTATTATCCGGCTCGGAGCGCCTGCAACGCGGGCAATCCCTCCGCTGGTTGATTGGCCTGCCGACCTGCGCGAGAAGGTTGAGGGGCCGTATGCAGTGCTGCCTGGCGGCGTCGAATACGATGGCCGTGTCATCTCCCCGTTTGACCCTGTCGCTGTACGCGAGACGGTCAGATCCTTTCGAGGGCGAGTGCAGGCCTTCGCCGTTATTTCCGTTTTTGCCGCTGTGCGCGATGAAGACGAGCTGGCGACTGCCGAGATCATCGCCGAGGAGGTAGGCCCGGGAACGCCTGTCTCGCTCTCTCACCACATCGGGAGCCTCGGTTTGCTGGAACGCGAGAACGCCACCATCCTGAACGCTGCTGTGGCCCCGGTCGCCCGTCACATCGCTGTGGCATTTCAGGAGGCACTCAAACAGCTTGGCATCAAAGCTCGGCTCTTTCTCTCACAGAACGACGGAACGCTGATGGAGCTTGAGACGGCGCTGCACTACCCGATTCTGACCATTGCCTGTGGCCCGACGAACAGTATGCGCGGTGCGGCGTTCCTCTCCGGGCTGCGAGATGCCATCGTGATCGATGTCGGTGGGACGTCAACGGATGTTGGCGTGCTGCTTTCCGGCTTCCCTCGTGAGTCGGCTCTAGCGGTTGAAATTGGCGGCGTGCGCACCAATTTTCGTATGCCTGACCTTATCTCGATCGGCCTGGGTGGCGGGTCTGTCGTGCATGTTGCAAGGGATACCTCCACGATTCGTATCGGGCCGGAGAGCGTCGGCTATCGGCTGATGCAAGAGGCGCTCTGTTTCGGCGGCAAGACCTTTACCATGACTGATGTCGCGGTTGCGCGAGGCATGGCTGTCTTAGGGAAACGGAATCGCGTGACGATTGTCCCCGAAGTGATTGAGCGCGCCTTTCGGCAGGGCATCACCATGCTTGAGCAGGCCATTGACCGGATCAAGCTCAGCGCACAGGATGTGCCGGTTGTCGCGGTTGGCGGCGGAAGCATCCTGTTGCCCGGGCGGATGATAGGCATCTCGCAGGTCTACCGTCCCAAATACTTTGAAGTCGCCAACGCGATTGGAGCGGCCATTGCGCAGGTGTCGGGCACAATCGATCACATCTTCTCGCTGGAACGACAATCGCGTGAAGAGGCGTTTCAACAGGCACGACAGGCAGCCATTGTTGAGGCTCTCAAGGCGGGCGCAGATCCCACTATGCTTTCTGTGATCGATGTCGATGAGATTCCGCTTGCTTATCTGCCAGGCAATGCCGTTCGGATCAAGGTAAAAGTTGCAGGCAACCTGAGCAGCAAGGAAACGAGGCAATAGATGCGCGAAATCACAGCACAAGACCTTGAGTACCTGGCTATTGGTGCAGCGATCCTGGGAACCGGAGGCGGCGGTGATCCTCTGATCGGGAAGCTGATGGCCCGGCAGGCAATCGAGGAAAACGGCCCGATCTCGTTGCTTGATCCTTCGGAACTCGCTGATGATGCGCTGGTGATGCCGGTTGGCATTATGGGAGCGCCTACCGTCCTGTTCGAGAAGGTTCCCGAGGGGCGGGAGACACTGCGCCTGTTACGTGCTGTTGAGCAAGCATTAGGCCGGCGTGTGAGCGCGACAACACCAACGGAGTGCGGCGGTATCAATTCACAGATTCCCTTTCTTCTGGCAGCACATGCCCATCTTCCGGTGCTCGATGGCGACGGGATGGGGCGCGCGTTTCCTGAGTTGCAGATGGTGACATTCCATGTCTATGGAGCCTCCGGCTCGCCGGCCTGGCTGGCTGATGAGCGTGGCTCGATCGTTATGCTTCAAACCTCCGATAATATGCAACTGGAATGGCTGGCCCGAGGCGTTACGATGCGCATGGGAGGCCTGGCCCATCTTGTTGATTATGTAGTGACGGGTAAGCAATATCGCCAGATGGCCGTGCACCATACCGTTTCCACCTGTATTGATATCGGGCGTGCCGTACTGCATGCGCCTGAGAAGCGGCAACATCCGATAGAGGTGTTGTGTGCTGCGACTCAAAACACGTGGTATGGTCGCGGCATCGTCCTCTTTCAGGGCAAAATTGTTGATGTTGTGCGCCGCACCGAGGGCGGGTTTGCTCGTGGTCGTGCCGTGCTGCGTGGCTTGCAGGCGTTTCAGGATAGCGAGCTCCTCATTGAATTCCAGAACGAGAACCTTGTTGCCCGACGTGATGGGGAGGTTGTGGCCTGTGTCCCTGACCTCATCACGGTTCTGGATAGCGAGGTTGCAACGGCGATCACGACCGAACGGCTGCATTATGGGCAGCGCGTCACAGTGATTGCAATTCCTTCGCCCGAGATCCTGCGCACCTCTGAGGCATTGCGTGTCTGGGAGCCGCGTGCCTTCGGATACGATATCCCCTTCGTGCCGCTTGAGCGGCGCTTTGCAGCATATTATCGCGAGCATGGTGTCCCTCGTGGGAAGGAGCGCTATCTTTGACACTCCTTTTGTCCGTGGCTTCTTCTTTCACCCTGCATGTTTGCGCATCATCGTGACGCGACGGCATGTAGCGGCGTGCCGTTCGGAAGCGCTTGACGAGTTTCCCTCGGTGGTTCCGGCTCATGAAAATGAGCATAGCATGCAGATGAGCTTCGCTGAAAAGCTATATGCACGTTTGCTTGATAAGTGATCTTCGGTATGTTTCACCTCCTGGTCCACGCCTGAAACTTTCCTGATCTATTTCTGGTAAGGCTCAATTGGCTTTTAGACAGCAATCCCTTCGATCAGCGAGAAAATGCTGTTGGTCGGGATCGCGCGTGAAAAGCGAAAACCCGCCTCACGATAGAGCGCCGCAAACTCCTCTGCTGAACGTTCCTTCCCGTTAAAAAGCGCGCCCATATAAAGATTCATCAGAGCTGGATACGGTGACGGGTTGGAATACTCATTCAGGAGCTCGATGACAAGGATGCGTCCACCGGCCTGCATCGCGGCGCGGCAGTTACGCAGAATAGTGATGCAGTGTTGATCGTCCCAGTCATGCAGGATTGTTTTGAGAATGTAGCAGTCGCCTGTGGTCGCGATGGTTTCTAGAAAATTGCCGGTAACGAAGGTACAACGCTGGCTCAGACCTGCCTCCTCATACCGTTTTTTTGCCTCGTCGAGTACGTGAGGCTGCTCAAACAGCACTCCTTTAAGGTGAGGATGGCGCTGAAGGATACAGGCAAGCAGGCTTCCATAGCCGCCCCCTATATCGACGACTGTGCCTGTCTGCGAGAAGTCGTAGGCGTCCACCAGCGCGGTATCAACTACACGTGAAAGGCTAAGCATAGCCTGATTGAAGAGAGAAGCGATCTCTGGCTTTTCTCGCTGTAATTCCCAGAAGTTTTCACCCCAGGTCAGTTCAAAGAGCGGCGTTTCGCTTTGTACCCATTCGTGCGTCAATTCCCAGATTCGCCACCAATAGAGCTGATCGCGCATCAAGATCATGGTGTGAACAGAGCCGGGATAATCGGGCAACAGATAACAGGACATGGGTGTCTGGCAAAATACTCCGGGTTTCGTTTCCTGAAAGATGCCATAAGCGGTGAGCACGCGCAGGATGCGCACAAGCCGCTCCGGTCGTGTCCCACTGAGCTGTGCAAGTTCGTCAAGGGTGCGAGCATCCTGGTGCAAATGTTCGGCGAGTTTCAGTTTGACAGCTGTGTGCAGGCAGGCCGAAACCACGATGCCAAAATTGAGCGTTAGCAGCGAGATGGAAGGAGCTGTCAGCGGGTTGCTCTGTTGCCTTTCATGCATAGAGAATGGAGCCTTTCTAACGTGGAACAATGATTGAGAGAAGACAAAAACAGCATGCAGCGTTCGTGAATGGGGAAATCCTGATATGCTGTTATTGTGATGGACGAAGCGGTTTTTTCGCGTATAGCAAACTGAGCGAAGGGTAAGGAAAGCGGAAAGTATGCAAAACGAGAAGAAAAAACAGTAGATTTTGCTCACATTCGCCTCCTTACCATCCAGTTCAGCATAAAACAAGTGTTCTTTGGGGAGAGTCTAACATAGAGATTCTTCGCTGTCAAGAAGAAAAAGCGAGATAGTACTGAAGGGTGTGCTAACAAGGAGAAAAGTGTAAATTTTGAGAATATTTTCCTGTGTAACAAAGAATACGTACTTCGAGATATAGCAGAAACGGAGGAGACAATAAGCGACTTGTCTGGTTAAAAAGAGGGATCTGGGGATGATGCATTCTAGGGAAAAGGAGGGAGACATGTTTTGCGCATGCCTCCCCCTCTTCCTTTACGGTGCGTAAAGTGTCAGGCTGCGCAGGCGTGGCTGTCCATAGGCCCGCAGAACGCGCAGACGGAAATGACGCGATGTAATGGGCGCGAAATCACCCAGGCGCTTATGACCAAGCGCGTTCCCGCTTGCCAGAAGGTGCCAGGGACTCGTATGATATGTCTCTACTTCGGCTTCCAGACGCCATTCAAGTACATGCTCGCCCTGTTGCAGATCTTCCATTGCGGCAAAGCGCGTGACTAATGCGGGCTTATCGAGTGTAATTTCCAGCATATCCGTTCCGTTTTCGGCGCTGCCCACGGGATGTGCAAAGCGGCGGTCAATCTCGTGACGGAGCTCCATAAGCCGCTGCACATCGTGTTCATCAAGCAATCCCTGTCGGTTGGGCGCAAGGTTCAACAACAGGTTCGCACCATGACCAACCGAGCGATAATAGACGCCAACCAGCTCATCAAGGCTGCGGAGCTGTTCTTGCGAGTTGGGATGCCAGAACCAGCCGCTGCGGTTGATCACAGTGTCCATTTCAGCCGGAATATAGCGCGCCGTCTCTGGAAGCGCCTGCTGACTATCTTCAGGAAGCGCTCGCTGATTTTTCTCATCGATGGTAAGCCAGAGATCAGGAGGACCAAAGCCTTCCTCATTGCCGCCCCACCGTACCGTTCGATCTCCCATGCCGAAGATCTGCGCCTGCGGCTGAAGCCGGTGGATGACCTCCATGATGCGTGGCCAGTCATAGGTGTAGCCGTCTGAACCTGCCCCATCGAACCAGAGCACCGAGAGCGGGCCATAGTTGCTACAAAGTTCCTCTAGCTGTTTGGCATAGAAGTCGCTATATGCGGCTGGATCGGGATAACAGGCCGCGTTACGATCCCAGGGAGAGCAGTAAAAACCGGGCTCGATACCCTCCGCTCGGCAGGCATCGACGAACTCGCGCGCGACATCTCCCTGACCGTTTTTCCAGGGTGAGTTACGCACACAATGCTCAGTAACTCGGGTCGGCCAGAGGCAGAAGCCATCATGATGCTTGGCTGTCAGGAGGGCATAGCGTACGCCTGCTTCTCGGGCGACTCGGGCCCATTGGCGGCAGTCAAGCTCTGTCGGGTTGAAGAGGGCCGGGTCCTCGCTGCCGTCGCCCCATTCGCGCCCGGTAAAGGTATTGATGCCGAAATGGAAGAACATGCCAAGCTCCCAATCCTGCCAGGCGAGCTGTTCTTTTGTTGGTGTATGAGGTGATTGCATTTGTCTCCCTCTGTTTTTGAGGATCCAGGGGAGCACTCTACAAAAAATCGTGTATGCCTTCAGGCAAAATGGATTTGTAGAGGCTGATGTCTCCTCTGCTTGCGCTGAATAATGCGCAGTATAGTGCATTCGGTAGGTGAATTTGCAGGTGTGTAAATATGCAAATGTGAAATAGATATTTGAAGCAAGTATACTGTGTTTAGCGGTAAATAGCAAGCAACCTTCGATCTCTTTAGAGCCATGCGCGATCTGGAGAGCGTCTTTGAGACAGACACTTCTGGCAAAAAAAGAGATAATGGTATACAATAAAGGAATAAAGTACATTGTTTTTGCAGAAAGGATGAAAAGATGTCGGTGTATTTTATTGTTGATGTCAAAATTACAGACCCGAAGGCTTATGAAGAGTACCGAAAGCAGGTTCAGCCGACACTGGATCTGTATGGCGGAAAGTTCCTGGTACGCGGCGGGAAGACCTGGACGATTGAAGGCGATTGGGATCCCGAGCGTATTGTGATTGCCGAGTTTCAGGACGAACAGCACTTTCGTGCATGGTATGATTCCCCGGAATACAGTAAAGTGAGAGCCATTCGTTTCAGTGCCTCGACCAGCAGAGGAATTCTGGTACAGGGAATAGAATGAATGCATTTCCTGGAGGGGCAGAAGCTCTTCCAGGATGAAATATGCTAGAAAGAGAGTCTGCATTTTTTGTGGAACTGCGTGTTTTCTCCACCCGTTCTGACGAATCCGTAGCCTTCTTCTCTGCTTTGCGCCTGTTGTTTCGTGCTGGTGGCTGGCATCTTGGTGGCTACGCGCTTCTGCTTGTTCTACGTGGTATTACTCCTGCTGTCACCTTCGTTGCTCTTGGTTGGATTATCGCTGATGCACCCGCTGTTCTGGCTTCGCAGGCTGCCTTATGGCGAACTATTGGGGAAACGGCGTTGCTTTGTGGTGTGGTCCTTGCCAGCATGGCTGCTGATGCCTGTGTCAGCTATTTTGAGCAGCAAACGATCATGCGTTTTTCTACCGAACTCAATATACGTCTGATGCGAGATCTGGCGCGGCTTCCTGGCCTGGCTCACTGGCAGGATGCACGAGAACGCGATCTGGTGCATCGGGCTCAAGAGGGAGCACAGGACCCTGCGCAGTTTGTTCGGGTGGCCAGTATGCTGACGATCTGGGGTGCAATGGTCTTGAGTTCAATGGTGATTGTGTTGCCGTTCGGGTGGTGGGTGCCTCTGCTTATAATCGTGACAGGTATTCCGGCTATGGTGTATAGCTGGCGGCATGCTGGTGTGCAAAATCAAGTAAAGCTGGAAGATTCGCCTGAATTGCGCCATGCTGACTATAGCGCCTCGCTTGCGTATGATCGTGAGGTTGCGATGGAGCAGCGTATCTACGGGTTTGGTTCCTGGCTGCTTGGGCGTCAGCGTGACTACTGGACTCGTGGCATGCGCCGCGTGCTGCTCGGAGAGCGTCGGGAGCTGGTACGTGGCACATTGGGTCTTGTCTTGCAGCTCTCCATCGGGGCCAGCGTGCTGATCTGGGCCTTTCATCTGGTCTCAAGCGGCCAGATAGCACCAGAGCGCTTTCTGTCGGGCGTCCTGGGTCTGACCACGCTTTTTGAGAGCCTGCTTGTGCTTCAGCAGCTACCAGGCTCGATTCGTAAAGCAAGCGGCTTTTTCACGGCATTCCATCACTTGAGCAAGCTAGAGCCACGCCTTGAGATACAGGGTACTCTGGAGCCGCCTATAGAGCTTCGTTCGGCCATAACGTTTGAGCATGTGACGTTTACGTATCCGGGCGGTACGACGCCCACCTTGCGTGACCTCAATCTGACGATTCCTGCCGGGCAATCGCTGGCGCTGGTTGGCGAAAACGGGGCAGGTAAATCGACTATTATAAAACTGCTCTGCCGCTTTTATGATCCAGATGAGGGGCGCATTCTCTGGGATGGGCAGGACATCCGACTATTTGAGCTTGTGCTGTGGCGGGAGCGGATTGCCGCCGTTTTCCAGGATTTCTTGCGCTACCCTGGCACGCTTGCTGATAATATCGCGATTGGAAGTAGCAAGCACACGGCCATTGAAGAAGCCGCAGAACTGGCCGGAGTAACATCCTTGATCGAGAAATACCCTCAAGGCTGGCAGACGCTCCTTGTCCCCGATATTGGTGGCGTTGCTCTTTCTGGCGGTCAGTGGCAGCGGCTGGCGCTGGCGCGCGGGCTGGCTGGTCGGTTGGGGCGTAACGCGCCTCTGGTGCTGGTTGATGAGCCTACAGCCGCGCTTGATATTCGGATGGAAGCGGAACTCAACCGCCGCTGGTTGACTCTGACCCGAGGTGCAACGACGATTCTGGTTTCACATCGGTTGACGACAGTGCGTAACGCCGCTCAGATAGCCGTTTTAGCTGATGGGCATATTGTGGAGCAGGGGACGCATGAGGAGCTGCTTATGCGTGATGGTCTCTACGCCGAGTGGTATCAACTCCAAACGCAACGCGTACAGGATACAGAATAAGATCCTCCATTTCTTGAGAGAGCTTGCTGTTTTTGTAGACAACTGGAATGACATATGAAGCGAATCATCAGCTTGCTGAAAGCATGGAGCTCTGTGGCTCAGATCGCCTGCCAGGCCTGGCTATTCGGTGCACTGGCCACTCCGGCACTCTTTCTCTTTCAAACTATACTGGAACGAGTGGCAGTCGCATTTGCTGCTGCCGCTATCATTGATGGCCTGTATCATGGTCATAGCATGCAGGCTGCGCTCTGGACCGGGGTTCTGGGAATCGTCGCTGTTATCAATGGTTCCTGTACTCTTCTTGTAAACAAGATTCAGGATGTGATGTATCTGAAGTGCGCTCAGGAGATAACGCAGCGTCTGATGAAGGTGCTGGTGACTGCATCTGGAATCGAACACCTCGACTCACCGGAGTATGCGGATCGATTGCGAATCGTGCGTGATCGAGTGGATGTACCGGCGGACATTTTCCTGAACCTTTCTGTCTGGATCAGTACATTGTTCACCATTGTACTTTCATTTGTCCTGTTGTGGCAGATCCACCCGCTGCTGTTGCTCTTTATCCTGCTTGCTTGCCCGGCGGCGCTCTTCCAGGGCGCTGCGATGACCCGAGAGATTCACTATGCAGGCCAGAGCATAGCAGACGAGCGCCTTTCCGAGCGCTTTCGTGATCTGGCACTTGGCGAAGAGGGGGCGAAAGAGTTGCGGATGCTTGGTTTAAGTGAGCTGATCGTGGGCAGATATCGCGAGTTGAGGGCACGTGTCACCAGGGCTCGAGCGCTTGGCCGTTTGCAGCATGTGCGTCCGGCGGTGTTTGGTGGGCTGGCAAAGGGGCTTTGCCTGGGTGGCGGCCTGCTTTTCCTGGTCTATCTGCTTGGGACGCATCAGGCCACAGCGGCGCAGATTGCACTTGGCGTCACCCTGTTAAACGGCACCCTGAGCGGCTCCATCTCTCTGCTGATGAAGGCGTCATTTTTGATTGAGCAGGGATGGATGGCCGAGAGCTTGCTTGCGTTGCTCTCGTATCGATCACCACTAAAGCAGCCTGTGAAGCCGCTTCCATGTCCCGAAAAGCTGGAACGTGGCTTGTGTGTGGAGCATGTGAGCTTTACCTATCCCGGAACCGAGCAACCAGCATTACAGGACGTCTCGCTGACGCTGCCGGCAGGGGCAACCATCGCGTTGGTCGGCGAAAACGGCTCAGGGAAAACGACGCTTCTCAAGCTGCTTTGTCGCTTCTATGATCCCGACGAGGGACGCATCACTGTCGATGGCATTGATCTGCGCGAGCTGGCTCTAGAGGCGTGGAGAGCGCAACTGACGTTGGTTCAACAGCATTTCGGGCGTTATCACTTTCTGGTGCGTGAAACGGTTGGAGTTGGTGATATCACGAGTATCTCGCGTGATGCGCGCCTTCTACAGGCAGTGCAGGGGGCCGGCGCCGACGCTTTCGTGCAGCGCTTGCCTGCTGGCCTTGATACCCAACTGGGGGCGGAATTCGAGAAAGGAAGAGATCTCTCGGGGGGACAGTGGCAGAAGCTGGCTATCGCGCGGGCTCACATGCGTCGTCAGCCGCTGATCACGATACTTGATGAGCCTTCAGCCAGTCTTGACCCGAAGGCTGAATATGAGGTCTATTCACGCTTTCAACAATTGATGGAAGCGAACAGGCGGCGTGGAGGTATTCTCTTTCTTGTCTCGCACCGCCTGGAAACCACCCGCCTCGCAGATGTTGTCATTGTGCTGGCAAACGGGCAGGTTGTGGAGGTGGGCACGCATCAACAATTACTTGATGCGAATAAAACCTATGCTGAACTCTACCGACTCAAGATGCAGATTCTGGAAGCGCAGCCGGAAAACCAGTAGGGATGATTTGCAGATATAAGCGTATTAGCCTTATACTATACTACAAATGAGCGCTAAAAATAGCCTCGATTTATACAGGAAGGGAGCTCCATGCTATGGTCAAAAAGCCCGAACATCTCGCTTCGGCGAACGCCTGCGCTTTTCAGGAAAGAAGCGTTGTTGCTGCGTACCGCTATCGCCCGCCCTATCCAGCGGAAACGTTTGCCATCCTGGCTGATCTGGTGCGGGGTGAGCCGCGGACGATCCTGGATGCAGGATGTGGCACCGGCAATATCGCTCGGCGGCTGGTCGGGCATGCAGAGCGCGTTGACGCCGTTGCTCTCTCTTTGAGCATGATCGAGGAGGGGAAGCAGCTTCCTGAGGGCGATCATCCGCGTTTATGCTGGCTGCATGGTCGGGTGGAAGATGTCGTGCTCAAGCCGCCCTATGCGCTGATAACGGCAGGAGAAAGCATCCACTGGATGGACTGGCAGATTGTTCTGCCTCGTTTTCGAGCGTTGTTACGACCTGGAAGCTTTCTGGCAATAATCGAGCAGAACATCTCGCCAAGTCCCTGGGAGCTGCTTGGCGAGATCGTCTCGCGTTACCGTGCCGATGGTGGCTATCAGCCCTTTGATATGGTAAAAGCAAGGGAGCAACATTGCCTCCTCCGGCTGGTCGGTGAGCGAAAAACAGCGCCCATACCCTTTACACAGACAATCGATGAGTGTATTGAATCCTATCACTCACGCAGTGGGTTCTCTCGTGAGCGCCTGGGGCCAACCCGCGCTGAAGCCTTCACCCGAGAAGCGGGAGCATATCTGCAACAGCGCTCTCCCGATGGAATGGTCTCGTTTCAGGTGAGTGGAGTAATACAGTGGGGAATTCCTGGAACCTGCTAACTACACTTGATATTCTCATTGCACCTTTTCTGGAAGTTTCTCAAGTGATATATGTCGTTTTACCGTTCTTTTATAATAGAAAGAAGGGTGAAGTTGAAAGGAGTGGGTGCAATGAGAATGCTTCTTCAGCAATGCAGAAATACTATCAAGCGGTTCTTGCTTCCGAAAACAGCGCTGGCTGCCCCTTACAGGCCGCTTGTCCCCAAAATGCCGCCCGGCGGAGACATTGTAGAAGTTGTTGACATCTCCCAGGATAGCGCTCAGGCAATGATGGCTGCCCGTGCCTTGCAGGGTCATATCAACCGTTCAGGTGCAAAGATCTATGTTCATGCGGTTCAGTCCGAGAAAGATTGGATTACCGACACGGCTCATTTCGGCGGTCGCACTGTCACCCATCTCCCGTTGCGCGATGAGAAGAATCCAGGCCTGAAGACGCTTCTCAGGCAGTATCAGCAGGTAGTCAAGGAATATGAGTTGTACGATACGGCGAAGGAGTGGACCTTTAACCTTGCCATGATAAAGGCGGGCCTTGCGGACGGACTGCCAGTGGATGCTGCATTGCGTGACGATCTCCTTTCTACTTTTGCTGAAAAGCCCATTGTCGATTATAGCGGGATCGGGAGCGATCGCATTTCAGGCTATACCTGGGCAATCGAGCATCTTCTACCCGAAACGCAGAAAGAGATTGTGTTTCTGCTCGGTCTGCGCTCCTCGGATTGGCACTATGCGCCCTGGATGCTCTATGACTATGCAACGGCCTGTAGAGCCTTTCTCTTTCACCTTGACTGGATGAAGCCAGACGAGCGCACCCTGATTCAGCGCATTTTAGCACAATATGCTCCTCGTACGCCTTTGATGGGCTATAGCGGAGATTGCGGTGACTGTTTTTCGCCGATCGCTTCCTTGAACGGGCTCTACGGCTTCGCTGCCGACTATTTCCCCAACGCCTCTTTCTGGTCAAGCTTCCCCACACGCTACGGCTTGCGCCAGGAGCGAGGAAGGGCGCTTCAGGTAACAGGCGGCAAGGTGTACGTGGCGCTCTACACCAGTGATGGCGATAATCTCAGCTTCAATCATCGCGACCTGCCGAAGTGGCTGAAAGATCCCGCTGCCCGCTATATGCCGCAGGGGTATAGTATTGATCCAATTTTAGTCGAGCTGGCTCCACCTCTGATTGAATGGGCGTACCAGCATTTGCATTCGGCAATCGAGCTGACCGGTGGTCCTTCGGGGCTCGGTTATCCAGACGGAGGCATCTCCGATGAACAGTATGATCGCTGGCTGCAAGATAACGCGTTCTATATGGCGCAGGCGGGCCTGACGACGGCTCAGATGTGGAATATGGGCGATTGCACGTCGGCTCGGGTGCGCCAGTATTTGCTGAGCCAGCCCGATATCAAGGGCGTGTTCCTTGATCACCATGACGGCACCAATACCTACAAGCTGTATAAGAAACAAATCGCGCAAAACTCCTCATTGATTGCGGCCTACCCCAATGATCTGAAGGATCGGCTTTCAAAGGTGCAGGCAAAGCCCGACGCGCCGACCTTTGTTGGCTATCAAACGCGAGCTGATAGTATCACGCCGACCATCCTCAAGCAGCTTGTGGACGAGCTGCATACGGCTTTCCCGGGGAAATATGTCTTCCTCACGCCGAGAGATTATCTCGAAACACTTCTTATGTATGAAACAGATAAATTTTCGTCTACTCTCGCTTCATAGGACAGTATGATAGCATTGTCTGCCAGGATGGTCGTTACTCCTATCTCAGGAAACACTCGTTTCAGAAAGCAAGCCGTTTCTGCACTATTGAGCGAAAGGGAGGCAATAAGACTTCTCTACTATAGATCGTCCCGGCTGGTACAAGCGGCGTCTTTCCGTGTCATAATGGCAGTGGGTGCTTCTCCAGAAGCGTCACTAGAAAAACGGAAGGACGGCAAAAGACCTGCTGCATGACGACAACCGCAATTATTTTTGATCTTGATGCAACATTAATCGAGGACCACGAGGCGACTCAGCGTGCAATGACGAAAGTTGTTGCATATGCCTGTACACAGTATAGAGATCTCGATCCACAAAAGCTACAGGAAACGGCTGCTGCAACGGCTCGTGAACTCTGGGATACTGGCCCGGCTGCCGCATACAGCGAGGCAATAGGCATCAGTGCTGCAGAAGGCATGTGGGGCGACTTCAGCGGTGATGATCCTGATTTGCAAACACTACATCAGTGGGTGCCAACGTATCGGTGTGAGATCTGGCGACGGGCGCTTGCGGAGCAGAACAAAGATGATGTGCAACTGGCCGAGCGGCTTGCAGCGCTGTTTTGTGAGACGCGCAGCACCGATTATCACATCTATGCTGGCGCTGAGTCAATGCTTGAGCGCTTGCGTCAATCCTATCGTCTGGCGTTGCTTACGAACGGCGCTCCGGTGCTGCAATGGGGCAAGATTCGGGCGCGAGATCTGGAGCATTATTTTGACGTGATTGTGGTTTCTGGCGACCTCGGCATCGGGAAGCCGGATCCAGAGATCTTCTCGCATGTGCTCAAGCAGCTTGCAGTGAGCCCCGAGCAGGCGATGATGGTGGGTGACAGCCTCAAGCGCGATATGGTGGGTGCGGAACGATCCGGCATCCGTGGCGTCTGGATTAATTCGCTGCATCGCCAGAAGGACAATGTGCGGATCTTTGCGGAGCTTCAGCGCGTAACCGAGCTTCCGAGCGTTCTCGCAAACTGATTGCCACAGGTCAGAGAGTGGCTCGCTGCTCTCTGACTGGCTTTTCAGCATTGATGTAATCCATGTGAAATAGAACACAGAGAGCTTCCTTCACCTATAGAAGAAAAGCACTCAACTCTTGCTGCATTTTGCAGAAAACGCAGAAGCTGACCTTGACAGAAGAGCACTCCTTTCTGTATACTGGATGTATGCACACGTGTGCATAAGCAAGAAGACGGCGTTCCTGTCATCACAGTAAGGACGGTGAGGTCCATGCCCCGGCAAGAGGTTTCTATTTCGGATATCGCTCGCGCTGCTGGAGTTTCGCATTCTACCGTTTCGCGGGCTCTGCGCGACAGCTCCCTGATCAGCCCTCAGGTGCGTGCCCAGATTCAACAGCTTGCGCGTGAGATGGGCTATACCCCGAACGCTATTGCCCGAAGTCTGCAAACACAACGCACAAAGACAATTGGTGTCGTTGTTACCTCTATTGCCGATCCGTTCTACGGTGATATTGTAAAAGGCGTAGAAGCCGTGACAAGAGCGGCTGGCTTCAGTGTCTTTCTTGGTGTCTCCCATAATGACCCCTTTCAGGAAATGCAGGTCATCGAATCGTTCCATCAGCGGCGCGTTGATGGCCTTATTATCGCCTCATCCCGTATTACCGGTAGTTTTCATTCACGCTCTGATCGCCTCCATATTCCAACGGTGCTTGTTAATAACCAGACGGAAGCACAGGAAGCGCCGTTGCACTGGGTTGCTATCGACGACAAGCGTGGGGCGATGCTGGCTGTTGAACACCTGGTACAGCTTGGGCACCGCTCGATAGGTTATCTTGGCCTGGGGAATCGCCCGCGTTCCAATCGGCTGCGCCTGGAAGGATACAGGCAGGCATTGGCGCAGGCTGGCATCACCCCTCGGCCCGAATGGATTCGGGTTGTGGCGCATGATCAGGAAAGTGAACCCGATGATGCCGGTCTCGGGCGGCAGGCGTTGCCTGAGCTTCTGGATTCCGATATTACTGCATTGTTTTGCTATAACGATATGGTGGCTATCGGCGTGCTGCTGGCCTGTCGTGACCTCGGGATCGCTGTGCCACAACAGCTCAGCCTGGTTGGTTTTGATGATGTGATCACTGCCAGCTATGTCTCTCCTGCACTTACTACCGTGCATCAGCCAAAGTTGCAGCTTGGGCAGCTCGCTGCACAAACAATGCTTGATATACTCCAGAACCGCCCTGTCGAAAATCATCTCTTATTTCCTTCTTTGATTGTTCGTTCCAGTACAGCATCTCTGTAGATTGTCTCGGCAAGCGCATTCTTGTAATAGTGCAATTGCTGTGTAAGAAGGAGAACCGTGAATGGCTGCACCGATCCACATCGGCGTCATTGGTTTGGGGCGCATGGGTATGCTCTACGCTCGCTTGCTTGCCACGCAGGTCGAGGGAGCGCGTCTTATCGCCGTTGCCGATACAAACAGGCAGGTATGCGAGCAAGCCGTGCAGGCGTTCTCAGTGCGCTCGGACTTTACGGACCCCACGGAACTGTTGCGCACTCCTGGCCTCGATGCCGTGCTGATCGCAACCCCTACCAGCACGCACGCTGAGTTGATTCTAGCTGCTGCTCAGGCGGGTAAAGCGATTTTTTGTGAAAAGCCGCTTGCCCTGACATACGAAGAACATAGACGCTTGCTTCAAGCAGTGGAACAAGCTCGCGTGCCGCTTCAGGTTGGTTTTATGCGTCGTTTCGACGCGGCCTATCAACAAGCAAAGGCACTGATTGAGGAGGGCCGAATTGGCCGCCCAACGACTTTTAAAGCAATCAGCCGTGATCCCTTCTGCCCACGTCCCGAGTTTGCCGATCCGACGAAGAGCGGCGGCCTGATTGTGGATATGGGGATTCATGATTTCGATCTGGCGCGCTGGCTCGTGGGGAGCGAGGTTGAGCGCGTTTCGGCGGAGGGAAGCCTGCTTGTTTGCCAGAATCTGGCTGCTGTCGGCGATATTGATAATGCGTTGGTGACGCTTCGCTTCGCCAGTGGAGCGCTCGGCAACGTCGAGGTCAGCCGCAACGCCTTCTATGGCTATGATATTCGGACGGAGGTGCTTGGCTCCGAGGGAGCCGTGTTGATCGGCGCTCATCAGCATACGCCGCTGCTGTTCCTGGATCGTACGGGAGCTCAACATGATGTACAGCCGTACCTGAGCGAGCGTTTTGGCAATGCCTATCTCAAGCAATTACAGCATTTTGTGGATTGCCTGCGCCACGATCAGCCGCCTGCAGTTGGTGGAGCTGACGCGCTGGCTGCCTGTGAAATTGCGCTAGCCGCAACGGAGGCATGTAGAATCGGACATCCACTGTCAATAGAGGCGTTTCGGCAGGCCCACCAGAGAAACAAAAGTGAAATAGTGTAGTTAAAGTGAAAGGAATGTGTATTTGATGCGACAATATGATGCTTCTCAGTTGATAATCCATCCTGTCCAGCGGACAAATAGTGGAGCAGAAGCGCTTGTTGAGGTAACGCCAGAGCTGGCCGGATGGCGCTATGTCTCGTTTCAAGTGCGGCGTGTCGCGGCTCAGGAAGCGTTCTCGGAGCAAACAGGCGAGAGTGAAGTAGCGCTTGTCTTGCTTGGTGGAACAGCCACAATTGAGACGAGCAGAGGGACCTGGCGGGATATCGGTAAACGAAAGCATGTTTTTGAGGGTTTGCCCTACGCGCTCTATCTCCCGCGTCATACCGCTTATACCGTTCAGGGTGTGACTGAATGCGAGCTTGCGATTGCGTCGGCTCCAACCGAGCAGGATCACGAGCCACGGCTTGTCACACCGCATGACGTCGTGGTCGAGATTCGGGGTGGGGATCACGCGACGCGCCATATCAATAACATTATCCCGCCGGGCTTTCCCTGTCAGCGCCTGGTCGTCGTCGAGGTCTACACGCCGGGCGGGAACTGGTCCAGCTATCCGCCGCACAAGCATGATATCCATCGCACGGACGCGCAGGGCCGGGTGATCGAGGCTGATCTTGAGGAGATCTACTACTATCAGTTCGATCGGCCTGAGGGCTTCGCGTTCCAACGGATTTACACTGATGCCGAATCGCCGCTACATCGCGCTGGCTATCCCATCGATGCCGCTCTGCTGCCGCGCCACAATGATGTGGTCCTGGTTCCCGAGGGCTATCATCCGGTTGCCAGCCCGCCGGGTTACACCACCTACTATCTCAATGTGCTGGCCGGGAGCGCCCAGTCTCTGGCAAACAGCGAAGACCCCGCGTATGCCTGGGTGAAGGAAACCTATCAGACGCAGGATGCACGGGTTCCTCTCTATCCGATTGAGCAAAAGTAGAGGAGAAGAGCATGCAGGCAGTATATGATATCTTGACTATCGGGCGCTCTTCGATCGATCTCTACTCGAACGATGTGGGAGCAGCATTTGTCGATATCCAGAGTTTTGCGGCTTATGTCGGTGGCTGCCCGACAAATATCAGTGTGGGCACGCGGCGTCTGGGCCTCTCGACGGCGCTTCTTACCGCGGTCGGGAATGATCCAGTAGGTGATTTTATCCTGCATTTTCTGCAAAAGGAAGAGGTCGAGACGCGCTATATCCCACGCAAGGCAGGCAGACGGTCAAGCGCAGTGGTGCTCGGCATAGAGCCGCCCGAGCGCTTCCCGCTGACCTATTATCGGGACAATTGCGCCGATGCTGCTTTAACCATCGATGATGTGCTGAACGCGCCTGTTGAGCGGAGCCGGGTGGTGCTTATCACTGGAACCGGACTGGCGCAGGAGCCGGGACGCAGTGCAACCCTTTTTGCGGCTGAACTGGCTCGTCGGGCTGGCGCAACGGTTGTCATAGATCTTGATTTTCGTCCCGATCAGTGGTTTGATCCGCGGGCATATGGGGTCGTGCTCCGCTCGATTCTCCATATGGTTGATATCGTGATTGGCACCGATGATGAAATAAATGCGTTGATGCTGACTGATACAGAGCAGGTGCAACTCACTCATTCTCAGGTTTCGGACGCGCGGGTCAGCGGTGATAGCGCGAGCGCCATCCAGCGGGTGCTTCAGGCGGGGCCGAGGCTGGTTGTGCAGAAGCGGGGTGCTGCCGGTTCGACGGTGCATTGTGCCGCTTCAGAAGGGACTTCAACCCGGATTGAGGCACCTGGCTTTCCGGTCGAGGTGTACAACATCCTGGGGGCGGGCGATGCCTTCGCCGCGGGCTTTCTCTACGGTCTGGCGCAGCAGTGGGACTGGTATAAGGCGGCGCGACTGGGCAATGCATGCGGCGCGATCGTGGTGACACGTCACGGCTGCGCGAACTTTATGCCAACGTATGACGAAGTAATGCAGTTTGTTGCGCAACATGGCGGCTTATGATGAAGCGAGGAGGAGTGATATGACATCAGGTGACACACAACGACTGACAATGGCTCAGGCTCTGATAGCCTTTCTCAAGAACCAGCATGTGGAGCGCGATGGCAACATACAGCCTTTCTTCGCAGGCTGCTTCGGGATATTCGGGCACGGCAATGTAGGAGGGATTGGGCAGGCGTTGCAGCAGATGCCAGACTTTCGTTATTATCTGGCTCGTAACGAGCAGGCGATGGTCCACACGGCGACGGCCTTCGCACGGACGAAGAACCGGCTGCAAACCTTCGCCTGCACGTCTTCTATTGGTCCCGGTGCGACGAATATGTTGACTGGCGCTGCAACGGCTACGATTAATCGTGTGCCTGTCCTCTTGCTTCCCGGAGATATTTTTGCGCGGCGCAATGTGGCACCGGTTCTACAACAACTGGAATCCTCCCAGACTCAGGATATCTCCGTGAATGATTGCTTTAAGCCAGTCAGCCGCTACTGGGATCGCATTGTTCGCCCTGAGCAGCTTTTAACCGCTCTGCCTGAAGCGCTGCGTGTGCTGACCGATCCAGCGGAGACTGGTGCCGTGACGCTGGCCCTGCCGCAGGATGTGCAGGCCGAAGCATACGACTATCCACGGGCGTTCTTTCAGCGGCGGGTCTGGCATATCCCGCGTAACCGACCTGATAAAGCCAGACTGGAGCAAGCAGCCGCGTTGATCCGCCAGAGCCAGCGCCCGTTGATTATCGCAGGTGGTGGCGTGATCTACTCCGAGGCATGTGAGCTGCTTCAACGCCTGCTAGAACAGACCGGGATCCCGCTTGGCGAGACGATGGCCGGCAAGGGGAGCGTGCCGTTCAATCATCCCTTGATGCTCGGGGCTATTGGAGCAACAGGGACCTTTGCTGCGAATCGGGTAGCACGGCAGGCAGATCTGATTATCGGGATTGGCACGCGTTACAGCGACTTCACCACGTCCTCGAAGACGGCTTTTCAGTATCCCGAGGTGCGTTTCGTCAATATCAATGTGACGGCGTTTGACGCTGGCAAGCATGCAGGCCTTGCGCTGGTAGGTGATGCCCGGGTGACCCTGGAAGAGCTCCTGCCGCTGCTGGACGGGTATCATGTGGATGAAGGGTACCGGGCGCAGGTGGAGCAGCTCCATCAGGAGTGGGAGGCGGAGGTTGAGCGCATCTACGCTATTCGGCACACGCCGCTGCCGAGCCAGGGCGAGCTGATTGGCGCGGTCAACGAACTGAGCTCGTCTGAGGCGATCATGGTCTGCGCCGCCGGGAGCCTGCCGGGCGACCTTCACAAGCTCTGGCGGGCGCGGCATCCGAAAAATTATCATCTCGAATATGGCTATAGCTGCATGGGCTATGAGATCGCGGGCGGCCTGGGAGCGAAGATGGCTGCTCCTGAGCGCGAGGTCTATGTGCTGGTGGGCGACGGCTCCTATTTGATGATGAATAGCGAGATCGTCACTTCGGTGCAGGAGGGCTATAAGCTCATCATTGTGCTGATCGACAATCAGGGGTTTAAGAGCATCGGGTCCCTCAGTCGCTCGCTTGGTCAGGATGGCTTCGGCACGCGCTACGTCTATCCTCGCGATGGGGTCTTGCCCGGAGACAGCACAGAAGGCGTGCAGACGCTTCCGGTCGACCTGGCCGCAAACGCGCGAAGTCTGGGTGCTCATGTGATCGAGTGCAAAACCTACGATGACGTGACTGCTGCTCTCAAGCAGGCTCAGGCAAGCGAGCAAACGACGGTAATCTATGTCCAGAGCGACCGCTATCAGGCCGTGCCGGGCTATGAGAGCTGGTGGGATGTGCCGGTTGCCGAGGTGAGCGACATGTCTACGGTACAACAGGCGTATGCTGACTGGGCGGAACAACGAGCGCGAGAGCGTTACTTTTTCAATGCGCCCTAGCGGCTTGCGGAAAGGAGGCAAAACAGGAAGCCAGTGTGTCGGGTGCAGTATTCCTGCACGGGCTCGGAACTGGCGGGACAGCAAAACAGGAATCCATATCGCGCGTCATTCTCTTTATTATCGACTTTGTGGTTTCTCAAAAAAGGTAAACGGATGTATCGTTTCTACACGCCGTCTGAAGAAAAAGTGTAAGGAGTACAATAGTAACAGGTGGCGTAAAAGGAGAAGCACAACATGCTACAGAAAGTATCGCGTGTCCTTGTCTCTGTCTTTCTCCTCTGCATTCTGGCTTCCTGTGCGAATCAGAACAGCAACCAGACGACGAAGCCCAATACCGATCGCTCGAATGTGCGCTTCGTTGTCGTCACGCATGGGCAGCCCGCCGACCCGTTCTGGTCAGTCGTGAAAAAGGGTGTCGACCAGGCTGCGAAGGATATGGGGGTGAAAGTTGAGTACCAATCGCCCGACCGGTTTGATATGGCGGCGATGGCGCACCTGATTGATGCTGCTGTCGCTTCCAGGCCCGATGGACTGGTTGTCTCGATTCCCGACGCCGACGCGTTGAGTCCCTCGATTAAGAAAGCGATTGATGCAGGTATTCCGGTTATTTCGATGAATTCGGGAAACGATGCGGGAAAGCGTCTCGGGGTTCTGGTTCATGTCGGGCAGACGGAGTATGAGGCGGGCTATAAGGGTGGCGAGCGAATGGCTTCGGAAGGCGTAAAATATGCGCTCTGTATCAATCATGAGGTAGGAAACGCAGGCCTGGATGCTCGCTGTCAGGGCTTTTCCGATGCATTGAAGAAGGCTGGAGCGAAGGTCGATCTGCTGGCGGTCGAACTGGCGAACCCGACTGAGTCGCAGCAGCGGATCGAGGCGGCGCTAGCGGCAAAGCCCAACATTGACGGTATTATGACGCTTGGTCCGACGGGGGCTGATCCCGCTTTAAATGCGCTTCGCAGCAAGAACCTGCTTGGTAAGGTGAAGATCGCGACCTTTGACCTCTCAGACAAGGTGTTGACGGCGATCAAGAACGGTGAGCTTGATTTTGCGATCGACCAGCAGCAGTACCTTCAGGGCTATCTGCCCGTTGTGCTGCTGACGCTCTATCGCGAGAATCTCAACACTGTGGCGAACGACGTTGTTATGACCGGACCCGGCTTTGTGACCAAAGAGAATGTTGACAAGGTGACGGATCTGGCAAAGAAGGGAACGCGCTAACGCCAGTTGTAGAGCCCGATTGGGTGAGTTTTCATTCAATCGGGCTGCAGGAGGTTTTCTGATGGCGACAACTCGACGAACAGTGCATCCGCTGCTTGAGAAGCAACCAGAGCGAATCACGATAATGCAGTATATTCGCCGTATATTGATCCGTCCCGAGATGGGAGCGATTGTCGGGGCTATTGCAGTGTGGGTCTTCTTCGCGGTTGTAGCAGGTGATCGCGGCTTCTTAAGCCTGAGCGGCACAGCAACCTACCTGGCAGTCGCGGCAGAACTGGGCATTCTGGCGGTCGCCGCGGCGCTGCTGATGATCGGAGGCGAATTTGACCTATCGATTGGCTCTGTAAGCGGCGCGTGTAGCATGATCGTGACAATCTGCTCGGTTGAATTTGGCCTGGATATCTGGTCTTCTATCGCGATCGCGTTGCTTGTTTCGCTGCTGATCGGCTTCTTGAACGGAATACTCGTTCTGCGTACAGGCCTTTCCTCGTTTATTGTCACGCTGGCCTCGCTCTTCGTGGTTCGGGGGGCGACAATCGGCTTCACACGCCTGCTCACGGGGCGTACGCAGCTTGGTGGCCTGGAAGCGGTGCCCGGATATGACCTTGCGCATAGCATCTTTGCCAGCGGGATCATGCTTGGTGGGGCCAGTTTCCCGATCTCTATTGTCTGGTGGTTGGTCCTGGCGGCGCTTGCTACCTGGCTGCTTCTTGGGACGCGGTTTGGCAACTGGATTTATGGCGTTGGCGGTGATGCCCAGGCCTCGCGCAATATGGGTGTGCCGGTTGCCCGGGTCAAAATCATCCTGTTTATGCTGACGGCGCTTGCAGCCTGCCTTGTGGGCATTATCCAGACCGTCACATTTACGGGGGCCGACGTGCTGCGCGGCTCAAACAACGAGTTCCTGACCATTATCGCGGTAGTGGTTGGCGGCACGCTGCTGACCGGGGGCTACGGCTCGGCGATTGGTTCGGTGTTCGGGGCGCTGATCTTCGGCATGGTGCGTCAGGGGATCGTCTTTGCGGGAGTCGATGCGGATTGGTATCAGGTGTTTCTCGGGGTTATGCTGCTGCTTGCTGTGATCCTCAATCGCTTTGTTCGCACGTATGCTATGGAGGCTCGCCGATGAACACGCCACTTCTGGAAATACAGCATATCTCAAAGCGCTTTGGAAGCGTGGTGGCGCTCAATGATATTTCGATGACGGTGCAGTCAGGCGAGGTCATGTGCCTGCTTGGTGACAATGGCGCGGGCAAGTCCACCTTGATCAAGATTCTCTCCGGCGTGCACCAGCAGGACGAGGGGCGCTACCTTGTTGAAGGGAAAGAAGTGCACTTCCGTTCGCCGCGTGATGCGCTCAAAGCCGGAATTGCGACGGTTTATCAAGATCTTTCTATGATACCGCTGATGAGCATCGCGCGAAATTTCTTTCTTGGTGCAGAACCTACGCGGGGATGGGGACCGTTTCAGCGCTTTGATGTACAGCGTGCACATCGGGTGACAGGGGAAGAGCTGGCGAAAATGGGAATTTACGTGCGCGATACTGCTCAGCCGGTTGGCACGCTTTCGGGTGGTGAGCGCCAGTCGGTGGCAATCGCCCGGGCGGTTTACTTCGGGGCTCGTGTGCTGATTCTCGATGAGCCGACCGCCGCCCTGGGTGTGAAAGAGGCGGGAATTGTGTTGCGCTATATCGCCCAGGCCCGCGCCAGAGGCGTCGCCGTGATCTTTATCACGCATAATCCGCATCATGCCTATCCGATTGGTGATCGTTTTACGCTGCTGAATCGTGGGCGCGGCTATGGCACCTTCACGAAAGCGGAGATCAGCCGCGAAGAGCTGGTAGAGATGATGGCGGGCGGTGAGGAGCTGGAGGAGCTCAGTTTTGAGCTGGCCGAGTTTGCCCGTTCTGATGCTCGCCTCGCGCAGGCAGCAGAGGCGTTTCAGGCGGAAGTGCAGGAGCTTCATACAACACAGAAACAAGAGAAAAAGGAGTAATATATGCTGAAAGACGGAAAATTGTTGAATTTCATCGGTGGGATGTGGAAAGAGGCACAGACGAGCACATATCTGAAGGTGTACGATCCGGCAACCGCCGAGGCGCTGGCTGAGGTTCCCCTTTCGTCGGCACAAGATGTTGATGCGGCTGCACAGGCGGCTCGCTTGGCCTGGCCCGCATGGAGACGCACGCCGCCAACCGACCGGGTCCAGTATCTTTTCAAACTGAAGAGCCTGCTTGAGCAGCACCTTGACGAGATCGCGCAACTCATCACCCAGGAATGCGGCAAAACGCTGGCCGAGGCGAAGGGGGAGTTGCAGCGCGGCATTGAGAACATTGAGGTCGCGACCGGCATCCCGTCGCTGATGATGGGCTACAACGTTGAGGACATTGCGCGGGGGATCGACGAGCATCTGTTCCGGCAACCGGTCGGCGTTGTGGCAGCGATCACGCCATTTAACTTCCCTGGTATGATCCCGCTCTGGTTCTTGCCTTACGCGCTTGCTTGTGGTAACTGCTTTGTGCTCAAGCCGTCCGAAAAGGTGCCACTGACCATGAATCGCGTCTTCGACCTGATCGAGCAACTCGGCTTGCCGGCGGGCGTCGTCAACCTGGTGAACGGGGCAAAGGAGACCGTTGACGCCATTCTCGACCATCCCGTGATTCGGGCGATCTCCTTTGTTGGCTCATCGCCGGTTGCTCGCTACGTCTATAGCCGGGCGGCGGCGAACGGAAAGCGGGCCCAGTGTCAGGGTGGCGCAAAGAATACTGTGGTGGTTCTTCCTGACGCCGATATGGAGATGACCACGCGCATTGTGGCCGATTCCTCGTTTGGCTGCTCGGGTCAGCGCTGTCTGGCGACCTCGGTAGCGATTACGGTTGGCGATGCTCGCAAGCCGTTTACCGAGCGGATCGCGGAGGCGGCGCACACGCGCAAGGTCGGCTATGGGCTTGATCCGGCGGTCGAGATGGGGCCGGTTATTACGTCGGAAAGCAAGCAGAGAATCGAGAGTCTGATTCAAAGTGGCGTGCAGGAGGGCGCGAAGCCGCTTGTAGACGGGCGGAACGCGGCTATTCCAGGCTACGAGAATGGCTACTTTGTGCGCCCGACGATTCTGGATGAGGTGAACCCCGAGGGAAACCTTGCTCGTACAGAGATCTTTGGACCGGTCTTGAGCCTGATGCATGTGAAAACCGTTGATGAGGCAATTCGGCTTGTGAACGAGTCGTCATACGGGAATATGGCCTGTCTCTTTACCAGCAGCGGCGCGGCGGCACGGAAGTTCCGCTATGAGGCGCAGGCCGGGAATATCGGGATTAATATTGGTGTTGCGGCTCCAATGGCGTTCTTCCCCTTCTCGGGCTGGAAGGACAGCTTTTTCGGAGATATGCACGCGCAGGGACGCGATGCAATTGAGTTTTATACCGAGAAGAAGGTTGTGGTTGAGCGCTGGCCGAAGGAATGGTCACGCACGTTCTAAAGGAGTGTATAGCCGCTTGCTCCGGTGGATGATGCCGCCGGAGGAGCGGCACAAGCAAGGATGGTACACTATGACACGAATTCGTGTTGCGAATGCACCCTGTTCGTGGGGGATCCTTGAGTTCAGTGGTTTGGAGCGAGATCGTATCTCGTCTTCACAGATGCTTGATGAGATGCGTGCTACCGGTTATGAGGGAACAGAGTTCGGCGATTGGGGCCATCTCCCTACAGAACCCGAACAGCTCGGCGAGCTTCTGGAGCAGCATCAGCTTACGATGGTGGGCGCGTTTGTGCCGGTCGCGTTTCGCTTTGCCGAGCGGCTGGCCTCTGCTGAACAGGAGGTGCTCAGGCTTGCTCGTTTGCTTGCGGCTGTGGCGACCGAGGAGCATACGCCTTTGCTGATCCTGGCCGATGAGAACGGCACCGATAGCAGGCGTACAGGTAATGCGGGGCGGGTAACGCCCGAGATGGGGCTGACGGCTGACGAGTGGAAACACTTTGCGCGCAATGTGGAGCAGCTTGCGCGTCTGATACGAGATGAAACCGGGCTGGAAGCGGCTTTTCATCATCATTGCGCCGGGTTTGTGGAGACGCCTGCGGAGATCGAGCGGCTGCTTGAGCTGACCGCGCCTGAGCTGGTCGGGCTTGTCTTTGACACCGGACATTACCTGTATGGCAGTGGGACCAATAACGGGCAGGTTGTTAGCCATGGGTTTGCTCGCCTGCTTCCGCGCATTCGCCACGTCCACCTGAAAGATTGTCATCCGGGAGTAGCTGCACAGGCTCGCACAGCGGGTTGGGATTACTTTACTGCCCTTGCTCAAGGGGTGTTTTGCAAGCTCGGACAGGGAGCGGTCCCATTTGCAGATATCGTGCAACAGATGCGAGAGAGTGCATATGCTGGCTGGATTGTCGTTGAACAGGACATTCTCCCCGGTGCCACGGAGGAGCCACGCGAGAGCGCTCGTCGGAATCGCGACTACCTTCGTACGCTCGGCCTCTAGCATGGAGAGCATGAAGAACAAGTAGAAAAGGAGCGACGGCTATGACAACCCGGTGTCTTCAGGTGGGGGTGATCGGAGCCGGGCGAATTGGGTGCCTACACGTGGAACATCTTACAACTCGTATTCCTTCTGCACGCCTGTTGATGGTTGCCGATATTTCGGGCGAGAGAGCACAACAGTGTGCAGAACGGTTTGGTATCCCGGCATACAGCGCCAACTATCAGGACGTGATCCAGCATCCCGAGATCCAGGCAGTGGTCATCTGCTCATCGACCCATACGCATGCACAGCTTATCCAGGAAGCAGCAAAGGCGGGAAAGCATATCTTTTGTGAAAAGCCGCTCGCGCTGGATCTTGAGACCATCGATCAAATCGTGCAGACTGTCAAGCAGGCGGGGGTGCAGCTTCAGGTCGGCTTTAATCGCCGCTTCGATGCCAATTATGCGCGGGTGCGTCGGGCCATAGTGCAGGGCGAAATCGGCGAGCCGCGTCTGTTGCATATTATCAGTCGTGACCCTGCGCCGCCGCCTCTGGAGTACCTGCGCACCTCAGGCGGGCTCTTTCTTGATATGGCAATCCATGATTTTGATATGGTTCGCTACCTCATGGGAGCTGAAGTCGAAGAAGTATATGTGCAGGCGGCGCGGGTGCTTGACTCGCATATTGCAGCTATAGGCGATATCGATGCCGCGATTACGGTACTACGGTGCACAAATGGTGCGGTTGCGACTATTGATAATAGTCGTTCCACTGCTTATGGATATGATCAGCGCGTAGAGGTGCTTGGCAGCGCTGGCGCGATTCACACCGATAACCGCTATCCGAATGCAGCAACGCTGATGGATGCGCACGGGGTGCGACGCGATCTGCCTTTGCATTTTTTCCTTGAGCGCTATGCTGAGAGCTTTTATGCAGAGATGGCAGCATTTGTAGAGGCGCTGTTACAGCAGCGGTCGGTGCCGGTGAACGGGGAGGATGGTCGTGCTCCGGTCGCGCTTGCCCTGGCCGCACAGCGTTCTCTCCAGGAGCGGCGGCCTGTTCGCCTGGACGAGATCCCTTAGCGTATCCTCTTCTCGGGCTGAATCGGCGCTCATGGCGGTTCGAGGGGGTGCTCTAAAGCTCGTCTTTGCTTTTGAAACATTGAATATACTGTAAACAGATGTTATGATAGATGCAGGATATTCTTGAGTTTCATACAAGCGAGCAGGCAGAATGACGTGCCAGCACCGGCAGAGAGAGAGCGCTATTATGGAGCACGGCCACGAACATGAGCAGCCAGCCCGAGAAGATCTTTTTATACAGCTTCTGCATGAAGATTACCATTTCTATCGGGGAAAGGGGAAAGCGCATATTGTCCAGGAAAAGGTGACGCGAATGGGCGAAAATGTGACGCTGGACTGGGGAGCACAGACATTGTGTGGACTTGACAGCCAATTCCTGAAGCGGCTGAAAGAGCGCGAGTTGCGGGATGACGACCTATGCGCTGTCTGTCGGCATTGCGCGTTTGTCGTCCAGCCCTATCAAAAGGATGCCCAGCGGCACTATATTCGTGAGGTGAGCAAGCAGGTAGAGGGCTAGGGGAGTGCCGGAAACTGCTCTCGCTCAATAGTTGTAGAGAAGAGGATCAGCAGCCCGCTGAGATTATAGAAAGAGTGTAACAGAATCGGAAGCCAGAGGCGCCGACTATACTCATAGAGGAGGGAACAGCAAACGCCTAGCAGGAAAATCAAAGGGATAACTGAGGGATCAGTATGTAATACTGCATAAATCGCGCTATTAACGCCTGTACTGAGAGCAAGCTTCCAGCGTTGTCGCAAAAACGTGTAGAGCACACCACGAAATAGCAGCTCTTCCGCAAATGGAGTCAAGATACCGACAAGAAAAGCAAGGGCAATCATACCATGCCAGGAAAGCAGATAGGGTTGAAGATGCCTGGTTTGTAGCGGCAGATGAAGCTGTATTTCCAGCAGATGAATAAGCAGTACAAAAAGCACCGAGAGCAAACGCAATGCCAGCGCGAGCCCGAGAGCCAGCCCCAAGCCGCGCCACGACACGCCTCGTCCCCATACGATTTGTGTGCGAACATGATCTACCAGACAGACGGCGCCGATCAGAGAACAGCCAGTGATAAGCAGGCGCACATACACGCGCACCGCATGCAGCGGCGTGTCAGGAGGGAGGAGTTCCCAGAGCGTTCCTTCAAGCACAAGGATCAGGACAAAAGCGGCAAGAAAGATAAATCCGACATCTTTCCAACGCCAGGGTTGCTGCTTGCTTGGTATCTGCTTTTGTGGCTCATCCATGCCTTGTAAATCCTTACGCGGCCATCAGGTCGGCCAGGCGAGGAAAGTAGCTCTGCATGTGGAGAAGGAACTGTTGGGCGATGGGCGGCAACGGATCTCGTTTGTTCCAGACGAGTTGAAGCATGCGCCGCATTGGTCGCTCCTGCACGGTAATCTCGTGAAGCTGCTCAAGCATTCGTTCCTGCTCAACGACGTAATCGGGCAGGATGGTCAGGCTGGTGCCGCTCTTGACGACCTGCTTGATTGATTCCAGGTTGTCGAATTCGGCGTCGATATGGGGGCGGATGCCGAAGGCGCGAAAGTGCTCCTCAAGCCATGTCCGGGCCTGACACTCAGGATGACGCATCACAAAGGCCTGCCCGTTGAGCTCACGAAATGAGATGCTGGTGCGGTTCCACCAGGGATGTCTGGGGCCGACGATGACCCGGTGCGTGATCTCGTGAAGCGGGCAGAGGGCCAGCGTTTCCATTTCTTCCGGCTCAATTTCGCCCTCGATGAACCCTATATGGATTTGGTTGGTCAGCAGGCTGATGAGCAGTTGTGAGGTAACTTCGGTCTGAAGCGCGATCGTGACCTGTGGGAAGCGCTGCTTGAATGATTGCATCCACTCCGGCAAAAAGTATTCACCTATACCGGGCGTCGCGCCGATCAGCAGGCGTCCCTGCGAGAGCCGCTCAACCTCGGTTACCGCGGCCTTTGCCTCGGCGACCAGCTTCAAAATGTCCTGCGCGTATGTATGCAGCGTTTTCCCGGCAGCGGTCAGCTCGACACCCCGGGGACCACGTCGAAAGAGCTGCGTGCCCAGGCTCATCTCAAGCTCATGTATATGCTGGCTGATTGCTGGCTGCGACATATACATACGTGTGGCCGCTTTGCTCAGGCTCCCTTCCTGAGCGACCAGCACAAAGATTTCCAGTTTGTAGAGATCCATAGAACTTCCACCATAATGCGAATGACATAAGTAAATCCTTATATCTATTATAACCCTTTTGGGAGAGCTTTTGCCCTCTTTTTGGTCTACAATGAGCCTACAAGAAGAAACGCGCAGCGTGAGAATGGAGAAAACCAATGCTTCTCAAGTATTTCTATGATGAGCGGCTGGCCCAGGCATCCTACCTTGTGGGCTGTCAGCAAACAGGCGAGGCGATCGTGATCGACCCTGCACGAGATGTGCGCCCCTACCTTGAGGCGGCTCGTCAGGCCGGCCTACGTATCACGCATGTGACCGAAACGCATATCCACGCCGATTTTGTGAGCGGGAGCCGTGACCTGGCTGCGCAGAGTGGCGCAACCATCTATCTGAGCGACATGGGCGGTGCTGATTGGAAATATGCCTATGCACATGAAGCAAATGTAGCACTTCTTCACGATAATGATACATTTATGGTCGGAAATGTGCGCTTCCAGGTGATGCACACGCCCGGTCATACACCCGAGCACATCTCTTTTGTGCTGACCGATACGGCGGGCGCTGATGAGCCACTGGGCATCTTCACCGGTGACTTCCTCTTTGTCGGTGATGTGGGGCGTCCCGATCTGCTTGAAGTGGCTGCTGGACAGCAAGGAACCAAAGAAGCGGGCGCACGGCAGCAGTTCGCCAATGTGCAGAAGCTGAAGAGCCTGCCGGATTATCTGCAAATCTGGCCGGGACACGGTGCGGGAAGTGCCTGCGGTAAGGCACTGGGAGCCCTTCCATCAACAACACTGGGATACGAGAAGCGCTTCAATCCAGCATTTCAAATCGAGCAGGAAGAGGAGTTCGTGCGCTGGCTGCTTGCAGGACAACCTGAACCACCACATTACTTCTCCCGCATGAAACTGGTCAATAAGCAGGGGCCAGCCCTGTTGCAGGAGCTTGCGGAGCCGCAGCAGCTTGATACACATCGGTTGGAGGCGCTGCTTGCTGAACAGGCTCAGATTATTGACCTGCGTTCGCTTCCTGCCTACACTCAGGCGGCTGTTTCGGGAACGGTCAGTATCCCGGCTGATCGTGCGAGCTTTGTGACCTTTGTTGGCTGGCTGGTTCGCTATGATCAACCAACCTACTTGATTGTTTCAGATTCCACAGAGCTTGGGCGTTTGCTTCCGGCGCTGCGCTCGATCGGGGTAGATGCCATTGCTGGCTACTGGGACGAGCAGGCAATCCAGCCGCTTGTAGAGCCGTTCCCGGTTCTTAGCGCTGAGGCCTTCGCTAGACGACGCGCGCAGGAGCCGCTGCTGCTCCTGGATGTGCGCAATAACGGCGAGTTTCAGCAACAGCATCTGCTTGATGCCTATCATATCCCTCTGGGACGGCTCCTGGAGCATCTTGAGGCATTACCGCGTACGCAACCGATCGTGACGCAGTGTGCCAGTGGCTACCGGGCGCATATTGCTGCTAGCCTGCTTCGGGCGCATGGTCTGACGAATGTCATGGCCTCGCAGGAGAGCTTTGACGCCTGGGCGCGAGCGGTTCCGCTGGCATAGCCTACCAGCCAAAGCTATCGAACCAACGCCCCTCGCGGTAGTTCTCAAGCGCCTTGCGTACATAGGGAATGGTGTTTGAGGGGAGTGCCGCGAGGGGATACCATTGCAGCGCCGAGCATTTTTCCGGCTCACAGTTCGTGATGCTCCCCCGCCAGGTGTGGGCGGTGAGGAAGAAGTCAATACGCTCCTCTTCTGCTTTGCGATGCATAACACCAACAACCTGCAAATCGGGTAGCGCGATATCTATGCCTGCTTCCTCGCGTGCCTCGCGCTGCATTGCTGCCCTGACCTCCTCATTTCCATCGAGATGCCCCGCGATCACGCTCCAATTGCCGTCTTCATATCCGGTGTTGGCGCGCTGGAGTAAGAGTACCTGATCATTCTGGATGAGGAAAAGATGAACGGCAGCAATAAAGGAAAAACGGGTCTGTTTCTTCGCCTTCATGATGTGTGCTTTCTCTCAACGGTTTCTAGATTGAAATAGACTGACTGTTTTGGCAGATGTAGATTTATTCTGTACTTTTATACTATCCCGCCAAGCAGCTCGCTCAGGCGTTGGGTTGCAAGCAGTTGCGTCTGCTTTCGATCAGCCTCCTGCGGCATTTCCAGAGCTGGCATGAATTGGATAGAGACCTCTGGGCGCCGAAACAGGTATGAGATGCGCAGCCGGAGCGGACCGCGATAGCGTGCAGGGATCAGCGGGACGTCGGCTCGCAGGGCAATCGTTACGGCGCCTTGCTTGAGCGCGATATCCTCGCTTTTACGTGTGCCACCCGGAAAAATGCCGACTACCTTGCCCTCACGCAAGAGCTGGAGTGGTGTCTTGAGGGCGCTTGGTCCCGGGTTTTCACGATTTACCGGGAAAGCATGGATTGAGCGAAGGAACCGGGCAATGAGCTTATGCTGAAAGAGTTCCCTCTTCGCCATATAGTGAACAGGGCGGGGCTGGACGGCATAGGCCAGAAAGATGACATCCAGCCAGGAGACGTGATTGCAGGCCAGGACAGCCCCACCCTGTGAAGGGACGTGTTCTCTTCCAGAAAAAGAGATGCGAAAGAAAAGTGGAAGGAGAAGACGGGCAATAAGGGCGACGAAACGATACATGTGGGTTTCTTTTCTCTCCTTTGTTGAGCTGTTTGCATGTATCATACAGGGAAGCAGGGAGGAGCGCAATCTTTTTTTTGTGTACTGATGACCTCGATAAAAAAAGCGAGCAAGGGAGTATTCCCCTGCCCGCGAATCCCTGTTTTATTCAGCAATAATCTGCTGTTTGCCCAGGACAACAGGTGAAGTGAGATCCCGGCTGAATGGCTTCAGATGAATCTGGAACGCGAAGTCTTTCAGGTGAAGCCGATATTGCGGCCACGCTTCGGGACCACAACTGGCGCTTCCGATGCCGTGCTGCGCATAATCGAGGTGTAGAATCACTTCGTCGCGCTTCTCAAGGTAGCAATCGTGTGGAACCCGCTCCAGATCCTGCGCGGTATAGTAGTGGGCGCTGAAATCAAGTTGCGGGGTGCCACTGGCGAACAGGCCAACACCGCGCGTATCGGTCAGAGCGAGCCAGCGGACGTCAGTTCGGTTGCCGTTCTCCTGAGGGCGCTCGTAGTGCGTGAAGAGCTCATCAACGCTCTTGCGATACACGCCGACGCGGTTTGCCAGCTTCGTATCAATGTAGGATTCGCCGGGGCCGCGTCCGTACCATGTCACGTCGTTCAGCTCCTTGACGAGCCCGAGCGAGAGACCAAGCCGGGGCAGTGACTCCGGAGCTTTCCCCTGTGGCGCTCCCTGAAGCTCAACAGTGACATCTCCGCTTCCATAAATGGTGTAGGTGTAAGTGCAATTCAGCCCCCATGAATAGATGGGCGGCGCAACCCGAGCCTTCACCTGCACGGTCACTGCTTTGCCGCTTGCGTCGCGCTGCCAGGAGAGCGCATCGACACGATGGGTCAGTGCGTGCAGGCCAGCCTCGCGCCATTTGCGGACAATATGCACGTCGTTATCGGTTGGCGCGCGCCAGACATCCAGACGCGGGCCTCTGGTAAGCAGCCGCTTCCCTGCGAACGTCCAGTCAGTGATGACGCCATAGAGGCGGTCGAAGCTGATGCTGAAATCGGTGCCACTGATCGTGAGCAGGCCGCCGACCTCTTCACAGGTTACCTCATCCATGTCGCGATAGGAAAGCGCGCTGACTGGTTCCCGGGCAGGAGCCACTAAGAACTGTTCCCATGCGACTTCATGCCCAGCCTGCGCCCAGAGCGTTGCCGTAGCAAGCCGGAAGCTGAGATTCAGCCAGTAATCGCTTATCGGATTGTTCGGCAACTCGTACGGAATAGTGATGGTCTCGCTTTGCCGGGCCGCGATGGCGGGAAGTGGCAGTGTGCCTGCTTGCAGTATCTGGCCGTCTGCTTCAATGCTCCAATCGAGGCGCAGATGCTCCAGGCTTGCGAAATCGTAGCGGTTGGTCAGGCGCACGGTTCCGGCCTTCAAATCGACGGCCTCAACCTGCACTGGCTCGATGACTTTCTTGTATTCGGTCAGACCGGGCGAAGGGGTGCGATCGGCCATGACAAGCCCGTCCATCACGAAGTTACCGTCGTGTGGATACTCGCCGAAGTCGCCACCGTAGGCAAAGTAGGTTTTCCCGTCGGGCGTCGTTTGCCTGATGCCATGATCGAGCCATTCCCAGACAAAGCCGCCCTGCAAACGCTTATAAGTGTAAAATGCGTCCCAGTATTCCTTGAATCCGCCGGGGCCGTTGCCCATTGCATGCGCGTATTCGGTCATGATGTGCGGCTTCTCAAGGTCGTCGCGCTTGCCAAGCTCAATCATCTTATCGATCGGGGTATACATGGAGCCGATGACATCAGCGGATTGAGCTTCGTAATCATTTTCATAGTGCACGAGGCGCGTCGGGTCATATGCTTTGGTCCAGCGGTACATAGCGTCGTGGTTGCGCCCATAGGCCGACTCGTTACCAAGCGACCAGAGAATGATGCTTGGATGATTCTTGTCGCGGTAGACCATACGCCGCATGCGATCGAGATAAGCCGCTTCCCAGGCCGGGTTATCGGAAGTCCAGCCGGCAGGATTGGAGCCATCGCCGGTCGTGAAGAATCCGTGACATTCGAGGTCCGTTTCGTCGATCATATACAGGCCGTACTCGTCGCACAGGTCGTAGAAGCGCGGATCATCGGGGTAATGTGAGGTACGCACCGCGTTGATATTGTGCCGCTTCATCAGCAGAATATCCTCGATCATCCAGCTCAGGGGGACCGCTCGGCCCAGGTCGGGGTGATGTTCGTGGCGGTTCACGCCCTTGAAGATGATCGGCACGCCGTTGACCAGCAGATTGCCGTTTTTCAGCTCTATTGCCCGGAAGCCGACGCGTTGTGCGATCACCTGCGAGACGGCACCACATTCGTCATAGAGTGTCAGGAGAAGATGATATATATACGGTGTTTCAGCGGTCCACTTCTGCGGGTTCTGGATTGGCATTTCTAGATATACTTCATCAGTAATTGCAGCAGAAGTAGAGGCAACCGGTTGCTTCTGTGCATCCAGCAAGCGAGCCTCAAGCTTTCCTGCCTGCCCGGCTGCCAGCTTTGCCTGAACGCGTAGAGTGGCATCCTGATAGCGCTCGTCCAGCTCGGTACGCACGGTATAATCTTCGATGTGGAGCGGCGGCATAGCAATCAAATAGACGTCACGGAAAATGCCGCTGAGCCACCACATGTCCTGATCTTCGATATAGGAGCCGTCGGACCATTGATAGACCCGCACGGAGACGCTGTTCTCGCCTGGAGCGACCAGGTTGGTGATGTCGAACTCCGATGGGAGGCGGCTTCCCTGGCTATAGCCGACCTCTTTCCCATTCACCCAGACGTGGAATGCACTATCAACGCCCTCGAAGCGCAGGCGGATCTGCTGTCCCTGCCAGCTTGCGGGTATCGTGAAGGTGCGGCGATATGAGCCAGTGGGGTTCTCGGTTGGCACATGAGGCGGATCTACCGGGAAGGGATACACAACGTTGGTGTAGTGCGGCCGCCCGTAGCCCTGGAGCTGCCAGCAACCTGGGACCGCGATTTCGTCCCAGGCGGCAACATCGAAATTTGCCGCGAAAAAGCCTGCTGGCGCGTGTTCTGGAGCGTCTGCATAGTGGAATTTCCACATGCCATTCAGCAGACGGATGGAGGAGGAGGCGCCGCGATCATATGTCAGTGCGGTGCGTTCATCCTGATACGGAATGAAATATGCTCGATCGGGCAAGCGGTTGCGTTGGAGTATTTCTAGATTTTCCCAGTCCCTGGGTGTATCCGTATTCCAATACTGCATAAAGAATTTTCTACTCCTGATATGCTAAGGTCCTGGCGTTCGCTCGATGAGCACCAGGTGATAACGCTGAACCACAATGACACACGTTGTGAACAGGATATGCTGTGCATTGGTGTACAATGTGCCGTTGCCGTTTGGAGCTGTTCACGCTTCTTTGCTCTTTTCCTTCAGATGGTGCGCCATTGCCTCCTTCATTATATAATCTTTTACTGCTTGCTTGCAACAATACTCACACTGAATCTTGCGGGCAGTGCTGTTCATTCTCGATAGCCAATAGGCCTTGTATTCGCGTATACCTGAATGGCGCTGAGTGGATATTCTGCCGTGTTCGCTGCCTGCTTTCCGGATGCACTCTGTTTGTCTGATACTGGTGCTATGCGGAAATAGAGGAAAGATCGCTATTTCTCTGTTGTTTTGACAAACCGGGCGTTGGTCAATTGTACCAGCTCGCTCACGGCAAGTTGCAGGTTGATGCCGCGCTGTCCAGCACTGATCACGATATGTTCGAAATTGCGCGCATGCTCGTCAAGCAGGACATCAAAGGGGCGATTGATCAGGGCCAGCGCCGAGATGCCGCCGACTTTGAGCCCGGTGAGCTTTTCTGCTTCGGCGTGTGTTGCCATGCGAATGCTTTTTGTGCCGAGCTCGTGAGCAAGCAGACGGAGATCAAGCTGAAGGTTACCCGGAATAATGACCAGCAGTGGATGACCTCCTTCCCTCTCGCGCAGCGCTACGAGCGTCTTGAAGACCTGCGACGGATTGACACCGATTGTCGCGGCGACCTCTTCTGCATTATGAATCGTATCGGGAAAGTAATAGGGTGTATATGGAATCTTTCGACTATCGAGTAGACGCATAGCCATAGTGCGGGTCGCTTTTGCCATCAGCGTTTGCTCCTCCTCTATTTCTATTGACCGCTCACAGAAATACAAGAAAAAAGGAATCTGAAAAAGCGGTACGCTCTCTCCTTTTTTATACCCTCGTCGAGAAATGCTGTAAATGGCTCTTTTTGGGGAGAGGAAGGACCGAGCATTCGATCCTTCCGAGCGTTGTGGCTACTGTTGCGTGAGCAGAAAGAGAAGCGGGAAGAGCCCCAGGCCAACCGCGTCAACCAGCCAGTGTCCTATCACCAGAGGAAGCAGCCGCTTCATTTTGAGGTAGAGCAGGCAGAAGACGGGAGCCATCAGGAACATGCCCAGGAAACGAGCAAGCGCATCCTGCCAGCCGGTCAGGGCAAAGGCGATGTGCTGGACGCCGAAGCCAAGCGCACTGAGCAGCAGCGCGGGCCAGAGGCGCCCGGTGAGCGCGATCAGGCGCGGAAAAGCATATGCGCGGTAGGTAAGCTCTTCGGCGATGCCAATGGTCAGCGGCGAAATGAACGTGCTGAATAGAAAGATGCCCGTGACGATGGGGAGCGTGCTGGCATCGTAGCCGCTCGTCGCGCTCTGGGGCGTGCTGAAGGCGGTTGGCCCATAGACCAGCAGGGCCGCGATGGTGTTCGCAATATACAGACAGACGAAGAGGAGCACGAAAAGCAAGAGTCCAAGCAGGATATCACGCAGGAGCTTGTTTCGCTCAATGCCGAACAGGTCGCGTAGCCGCAGCCCCTCTCGGTGCGTCAGCCAGCGCAGCAGCAGCACGCAGACGAGGTCGGCGGTGAAGGTGATGGTCACGTTGCTGGATAGCATCGCCATAGAGAACGCTTGCTTGCTGTGCAGCGCTGAAAAGATCAGGTACGCAAGCAGAATGCCGATGAGTACCAGCGGAAGGCGAATAAAGTTCATCAGCAGCGGCCAGAGCGGGCGAATGCGTCCATCACGCACTTTTTGCTTCAATGCTTCGATACTATTTGGCTTCTCCTGGAATTCTTCGCTTCTACGCGGTAGTACATCAGTTTTCATGTCTCATCTCCTTTTATAAGCATATCACTGTATCGCTTTGAAGCAAGTGTACCATCATGAGATGCACTACGCGATAAAATTCGGCTGAATGGAGCACAGGCGCAGATAACAGGCGCAAAAATGGCCTTGAAAGGACGGCAAAGAGGGCTGTATGGAGCAAATAAAGGGGTGAATGCAGCAACCTTCCAGATAAAACGAATCCGCACGCTCGATTTTTCCAGCAAGGCGTTCGTCCTTTTCTGGAGTTTGGGCTGCACTATTCCTGCATCTCTGGTTTTTTTGCTGTGCCTGGCCGGTACCTTCAGAGGAGAGCGGGTTTCATGCGGGCTGTTTTGGTATATACTGTTATTCAGTTGAAATTATCCCTTTAATTGTGTAGAGGAAGAAACAATGCGTACAGAATATGAAGCGACGTTTCCGAACATCGATAAGGACCAGATGAGGCAGCGCTTGCAGGGGTGCCAGGCGCAGTTAGTGAAGCCTGAATTTCGGCAATCTCGCTGTGTCTTTGATCTGCCCCGGGGGCGCGAAATTCCCGGCGGCTGGCTCCGTTTGCGCGATGAGGGGGATCGTGTCACGCTGACACTGAAGGTGGTGAAGCAACAAACGATTGAGGGTCAGCAGGAGCTTGAGCTACAGGTTGATAATTTTCAGTTAGCTGAAACCATGCTCGGGATGCTCGGTTGCCGTAAGCGGGCCTATCAGGAGAATCTGCGCGAGATCTGGACGCTGGATGAGGTGACTGTGACGCTTGATACCTGGCCGTTTCTTGAGCCTTTTGTTGAGATTGAGGGGCGGTGTGAGCGATCGGTGCAAGCGGCGGCAGAAAAGCTTGCCTTGCCTTATGAGAATGCTCTTTTCTGCTCTATAGATAGATTATACGCCAGACAATACGGTATTTCTCCTGAGGTTATTCAGCGCGAGATTCCATTGTTGATGTTTACCTGTGAGAATCCTATTTTGCGTTTCATCAAATAATGGAACTTCTCTTTCACATTCTGTGTATGCGTATAGCAAGCGCTCGATATCTCTTCTCAGATTGAGGTGGAGCTTCTTTCTGCTATGAGGTCGACCAGGAACATGCTATACGCTCTTCGTTCTTCTCTGTTTGCTTTTGCTGAAGCGCCAACAACCGGGGCGAAGCAAGGCCCGAAGCTTGATCAGATCTTCGATGATACCTTCTATCCTCTGATTCGAGGGAAGCAGCCTTGCAGTGGATCGGAGCGCGGAAGATTGGCGCAAGAACGGCGGTAAGCAGATCCGAAAAGAGCTGCTGCACCTATGAGAAAAGCAATAAAGGCGCCTTCCAGGCTCATGGAAGCCGGGTCAATGTGCCTGGCTTCTTTTTTGCCGGGAGCGACTCTGTATCTCTTTCTTGAAGGCATTCCTCTATTTCTGCATTGGTTGGACACTGTACCAGCGCCGGTGTATCTATTCATTTGTTCATTTGCTTGTTCTGCTATTGACGGCCAGTCGAATTTATTTCATACTTGCCAGTAGAAGCCGGTCAGGCGGCCTTGAACCTGTTGTGCACCGTTTTTGCCCGGTGGGTAGTAAACGTTGTCTATCCAGAGAATGCGCACCTGATTGAAGCAATGTCTTTTTACGAAGAGAAGCAGCTAGAGAGGAAAAAGAGTCTATGGAGGGAAAACCAGTAGAAATTCTCATTGTCGGTGCAGGAAGTAGAGGAACGCGCTATGCTGCCTACGCGCTGGAACACCCTGATCTGGCTCGTGTCGTGGCCGTTGCAGAGCCGCGTGAGGCCTATCGTACTCGCCTGGTTGAGCAGCATGCGATCGCGCCCGAGAATGTATATACCGATTGGCGCGAGTTGATTGAGAGACCGAAATGTGCCGATGCAGTTGTGATCGCGACTCAGGACGCCGACCACCTTGAACCCGCGCTGGCGTTCGCTGCGAAGGGCTATGCGATCCTGCTTGAGAAGCCGATGGCTCCTGATGCCGAGAGCTGTCGACGCATTGTCGAGGCGATACAGAAGCATAAGGTGCTTTTTGCTGTTGGACATGTGTTGCGCTATACAGCCTACACGCAGCAGCTCAAGGCGGTGCTGGATGCGGGTGTGATCGGTGATCTGGTCAGCATCCAGCATCTGGAGCCGGTTGGCTTCTGGCACTATGCGCATTCGTATGTGCGGGGTAACTGGCGCAACACGGCGGAATCGTCGTTCATGCTGCTTGCCAAGTCCTGCCATGATATCGATTGGCTGCGCTACATGATTGGTGCGCGTTGTGTACAGGTGTCGTCGTTTGGCTCCTTGCTTCATTTCCGGAAAGAACAGAAGCCTGTGGAGGCGGGTACTGCACTCCGCTGCCTTGACTGCGCTTTTGAGGTGAAATGCCCGTATTCCGCAAAGCGCTTTTATCTGGATCAAATACGGAAGCAGAATACTGGCTGGCCGATTGATGTTATTACTACCGATTTTACCGAGGAAGGGGTGCTCAAAGCGCTTGCAGAGGGACCGTATGGGCGTTGTGTCTACGAGTGTGATAACGACGTGGTTGACCATCAGGTCGTCAATCTGGCGTACGAGAACGGGGTGACAGCCTCTTTTACGATGATCTCGACCAGCGAGCAGCGCGACCGCGAGACTATTCTATTTGGCACGCGCGGCGAGCTGCGCGGCAACGGTGAGCGCATTGTGCACTACGATTTCCTGACTCAAACAACGCGCGAGATCCCGATCCAGCGGCCTGAGACGGCTTTGAGCGGCCACGGTGGTGGCGACTATGGGCTGATGCAGCACTTTGTCGCTGCTGTCGCCAGTAATGATCCCGGTAAGGTGCTCTCGGGGCCGGAGGAGACCCTTGAGACCCATTTGACCGTGTTTGCAGCCGAGCAGGCACGCCTGACGAATCAGGTTGTCAGGATAGGGTGATCAAAGTCCTTGTTAGCAAGCTATCATTGTTTTCTCGTTCAGGGGCAGGGGATGTTGTCGACATTCCCTGCTTTCGCGTTTTTACAGGTACTGGAGGCTTAACGAGTACCTGGCAGTGAGCCGGTGATGAGAAAAGAAGTTCAAGAAAAAGTACTATTGTTCGACAGAAGTATTGTGAAGCGAGAAAGAATGCCGTATAATAGGCGATATCGAATATGCAGATCTTTCTACTCCGAGAGATGGACGGTATGAGGAGGGGTAGCGCCTGTGATCCGTAGGGAAATGGGAGATATGGGCATAGAAAGAAGAATCCAGCGGAAAATTTGGCCATTTCCTTCCTGAAGAGAAGATGGGTGGAAAAGGGAAATCCTGTATCAATATACATCATCTTTTTTACCACAAACAAGCTGGCAGATACGAATAAGTGAGTGTTCGCAGGGACGGGAGGGCAGCGTCAAAGCGATGCTGACCCATGCAAGGAGGCCACTTCCCGGAAACATGAAGTTCTCTCCCTGATGTTATAATCATTTTTTCGGAGGGCATTGGTATGATTTCTGCTCCACATGTCCTGGCAGCCGCGAAGTCGGGACAGCATCCTCCCACCTGGCATGTAGTGCGTGCCGACAAGGGGCATTTTATTCGAGAAGCGATCGGAAGCGGTTTTTTCCTGTTGCTCGTTCTTGGCTTTCTTGTCTGGTTCAACCTGCAAGATGAGTTCGTTGTTGTGCTTCGCATTCTGGCATTCCTGGAAGCTATTTCTGATCAAACATGGAAAATAATTGATAATGTTGTATTGATCTTTATTGCCTGTTGTATAATCTATGCTCTGTATAGAGCGATTCGGAATCTAGCAGCGCTTGAACGGCACTGTGTTGTGATAATGCCTGAGGGCGTAGTGATCGATCTGGCAGAGAAGGAGCCTATTGTGCTCGATTTCGCCGCGATTCCTCCACAGGGGTTGCAGGTGATACAGGATCAGAACGCAAATGCGAATCTGAGGGTGATAGATGCATATAGCGGGCAAGAGCGTCAGTATGAGCTCGATCAGCGGTTTGGTAAGCCCGGTCCTCTCTTTGAGCAGATCTTGCAGAGGCACCAGATGTTCCATCAAGCGAATCAGGTTCCTGGGAATCAGCCACTGTATCCGGGAGGCGTGCAGGCATAAGAAGATGATGCTGTGAAGCGGCGCTACAGGCGCGTGGCGTCGCTTCCTCTCCCTCTGTGCGTGAGTGGTGATGGAGGGGCCTGCCTGCGCGGCCATTCAACAGAGAGCGCTCCTGTGGCGCGTTCATGCCGGGGTGGCAGGCTGATTCTATGGAGTTGCGTTCGATGTGGCTTCGAGAGAAAGGAAAATATGCAGGAAGAAAAGAAACGGTTCCCCCGATTTGAGCTGCCGGTTCGCCGGGCCTTCACGCGATATGGGGTGCCGAATAGCGAGTTGGTAGAGTCTCATTATATGCTTCAGTCGTTTGAAGATGGATGCTCCGAAAGCGATGCAGAGCGGCTTGAGGCGATCTGTAATGAGGAGTTGATCTATGAGCGCCTCTTTCGGAACAGATTGCATGGGCAACCGTACACCCGTGCGCATGCGGAGGCTTTTCTGCTCTGGGCGCGTGAGGGCTGGGCAAAGTGGGAATGGTTTGTTTTTGTGGTGCGAGATCCGCAGGGGCAGATTGTTGCTGCGCTCGATATTAAATCGGCTGATCCAGATGCGGCAGAGATAGGCTACTGGGCCAGCGTTACAAGCCGGGGCGTGATGACCAACGCTGTTGTGGCGCTCTGTCAGGTGGCTCAAGATGCGGGGTACGCTTGTCTGTATGCTCATATTGCGCCGGATAACGGGCCGTCGCTCGGGGTTGTGCGACGGGCCGGTTTTCAGCCTGATGGTGAGGTGCAGATACAGGATCAGCGCTATCTCAAATGGACACGAAAGCTGACGTAAAGCGCTATCATGCCATGATAAAAGGGTGGTCCCCTGTGCCGGACCACCCTTCCAGGTCGGGAGTAGCAAGAAGTACGGCTACGGTAAAGTGTTCAGGTGCGGTTTGACGGTGTTTGCGAAGTTGTAGCCGCCGGTTGCATCCCAGTTGATGGACCAGTCCATCGCGCCGCGGATGCCCGGATAGGTTGTTGATGGTTTGAAGGAGCCACAGTTCGTCCCTTTGGCCAGGCAATCAAGCGCGGCATTCACAACTGAGGGCGAGACGTAGCCGCCGCCCGCTGCCTGTGAGGTTGCCGGGAAGCCGATGCCGACCTGATCCGGTCTCAAGCCGCCCTGGAGCTGGATGCAGGCCAGCGCGGTGATGAAATCGATAGTACCCTGACTGTAGACTTTTCCATCGCAACCGAGCATGCTACCAGAATTGTAGTACTGGGTATTGACAACGGTCAGGATATCCTTGATGTTCAGCGCAACCTGGAAATATCCACTGCCAGTTGACTGCATATCAAGCGTTTGTGGAGCCATTGTGATAATCAGTTTGGAACCCGCTTTTGCTGATAGCTGGCGGAGTGCGCTGGTCATATAGGTGGGATTGATGCCGTTCTCAAGGTCGATGTCAACGCCGTCGAAGCCGTAGGAGGTCATCAGGCCATAGACGCTATTTGCGAAGTTGGTGGCGCTGGTTGCATCGGCCACGCTGACCGTGCCATTCTGGCCGCCGACCGAGATGATGACCTTTTTGCCCTTTGCGTGCAGAGCAGCGATATCACTACGGAATTGATCCTCAGTGTAACCGCCGAGTGCGGATGAAAGTCCCGAGTCGATTCTGAAGAGAACGCCACCAGGTTTGGATGGATCGGCATCCGCGAAGGCGACAGCGATCAGGTCATAGTTCGGGTTCACATCGCTCAGACGCATGGCCTTTGCGCCGTTCACGAAATCCTGCCAGTAGCCCGTTAAGATATGTTTGGGAAGGTCGCTGTTGCAGTTCTGACAGGGCGTGGGTGAAGGGGTTGGCGTGTTGGTTGGTTGCTGGGTTGGTGTACTGGTCGGCGTGTTGGTCGGTTGTTGGGTCGGTGTCGCAGGGCCTGCCGGGCCGCTTAACGAGACATCATCGACGTAGACGCTGCCCTGACCATACCAGCCGTGAATGTAGATCGTGACGGTCGAGGAGGTTGACGTAAAGGTATAGGTGAGGAGAGTATAACTGGTGCTGCTTGTCCAGGCGCTGCTGTAGCCGTTTGCGCCCAGGAATGCGTAAGCTCCGTTGACATAGGCGCTGAGGGTGTAGGATTGGTTGGGTTGCACACTGATGGTCTGAGTGCATTGCCCGGTGTTTGAACTGCCGGGCTGGAGCTGAAGCGCGTACGAGCCGCTATGAACCGGGCTGTTCACGATGCCGCTTCCCGCCTCGCAGGACCAGCCATTGAGATTCCCCGTTTCAAAGCCGGGATTGTTTACGAGGTTCGCGGCGGCAGCCTGAGCCGTGACGCTGATGTGTGAGAAGATCATGCTGACAACGCTGCCAACGAGCAGCAGGAGCACGACTGAAGTCAATAGAACAGGACGAGATGAACGCAACATGGAGCTCTCCTTGCAGCCATGTGCTCAACCTGCTAGCAGGGCAGGTTGATCCATGCTTCATTGAACAATATACGAAAGATGCACTTCCCTGTACGGTTGCACTTCAGGTTCTGTAAAAAGCATAGTCTATTCAGGTCTTATTGTCAAGATGTCTATACCAATAGAGGGAAAAATGGATGAAACGGGCCTGAGAAATTCCGCTGGTGCGAGTTGCCCGCTACCATGAGGCTGGTTTTTCCTCTATTTATGAAAAGATCCAGGAGAAGACTCGTTTATGACTTGAGCCATGTCGCGAAAAAGGTGCAGCCCAAAAAGCCGAGCTGCACCTGCTCGCTTGCGAGTATTAGTAGGAAAGGCCAAAGCCGAAGGGGAAGAGCGGCGCTTCCGAATCGTATGGCACGTCTGGCTTCTGCTTCAGCACTGCCTCCATTGATGAGGGGAGCTCGAAGGGCAGCTTCCCTTCAGGAGCGGCATGGCCGAAGATAACGTCGAGCAGCGCCCGGTCGTTTGCGCCAAAGTTCGCAAGCAGGGCGGCGCTGTGTTCCGCGATTTCAGGAATGACAGCCGGGCGATCCAGGAAGATATCAACCACGGTCGGAACCTGCTTCAGCACGGACAGGATGCGCTGTTTCTCTGCCTCCGGGAAGCTCAGGTCACCGGTGTGGAAGAGACGCTCAAGGAACATGCCATCGCGCTGCTCGTAGGGAGCTTGCAGGCGCAGAATAGCGATATCCGCTTCGGCAGGCGAGGAAACCACGTCCCCATACTCGCGTGCGGCCTCCGGGGCGATGTTCTCAATATAGATCTTGAGCCCGGGCCGGTTCTGAAGCGGCAGGATATGTTCGCTGTTCTTCAGCAGGACGAATGCTTTACGCTGTGCCTGCTCGCCAGCCGCGCGGAACTCGGGCTTGCCGACGATAGAAGGTGCCGCTTCTGCATCGACATAGGGGTTGTCGAACAGCCCCAGACGGAACTTCTCGCGAAGCAGGCGACGAACCGAAACATCAAGGCGGCTCTCCGGGATCTGGCCGCTGCGAACGAGTTTCACGATAACCTCGGGGCATGCCTCGCCGCCGAATTGGTCTACACCGGCATCCAGCGCCTTCTTAGCACGTTCCTCGGTGCTCAGATGCTCGACTCCCCAGGCGCGTGCCTCAAAGACAAAACCATCCATCTGTGCATCTGTCAGCAGACCCCAGTCAGTACAGACAATGCCGTCAAAACCATATCTTTCGCGTAAAAGGCCAGTGATGACGTCCTTGTTGAAGCCAAAGCCAACTTCTTCGATGTTGTCGAGACCAAGCGGGCGGCCATAGTAGGGCATGATCTGCGAGGTACCGGCCTTGAATGCAGCCTCGAAGGGTTTCAGATGATACTCAAAATTGTTGCCCGGGTATACCTGATCTTTACCATATGAGAAGTGTGGGTCTTCTCCATCTTTCTGCGGACCACCACCGGGGAAGTGCTTGGTCATACAGGCAACGCTTTCCGGGCCAACCTCTTCACCCTGGAAGCCGCGAATATAGGCGGCAACCATGCGCGATGTCAGCTCCGCATCCTCGCCGAAGGTGCCACTGATGCGGCTCCAACGGGGCTCGGTCGCCAGGTCGATCTGCGGGTGCAGCGCGACGCGAATGCCGACCGCGAGGTATTCCTGTCGCGCGATGTCTGCGAAGCGCTGAACAAGCTCGGGATTGTCGAGAGCCGCCAGGCCGATTGGTTCGGGCCACTGCGAGAAGGATTGCGTCATTAAGCTGGCAAGCGGGTTGTTGCTGAAGGCGTGGCGCGGATCGGATGAAATAGTCACCGGGATGCCGAGGCGGGTTTCCTCCGCGAGTGCCTGAAGGCGGTTGTGCCACTCGGCGGTGCTTTTGGGGTCAGTGATCGCGAGCACGTTGAAGTGGTTCATCAGGCGCCCCTTGACCATTTCGCTGGTCGGAACCGGGTTCATATCTTCGACCGCTTCCTTCAGCGTCCCATCGGGGTTCATGCCGATCATCGTTTGAAAGAGCATGCCTGCTTTCTCTTCGAGCGTCATCTGAGAGAGCAGGTCTTCAACGCGCTCCTCAATTGGGCGGCGGGGGTCTTCGTAGGGGTCCAGGCGACCATTTTTGTTCAGATCGCGAAATTCAAAACCATCGTCGGTTTTCAACGTTTTGACGGTCATAGTCGTTTCTCCTTGTATTGCGCCTGACCGTAGCTCTTTTCGCTCGACTGTGAAACGAGAGGAGGGGTATACGGTCTGTGGAGCAAGTCACTCTTCTACCAGGCGTTACACGTGCTACTCCACTCTTCTACTGGAAGTTACACGTGTAACATAGATAACTATAAGGCCGGATGAGGTAATGTGTCAAGGGGGGATTTTTGTTGATGCGGCGTGAGAGATCTTTCATCTCATGGCCCTTTTCTGGTATACTCAAAAATATGCTTCTTGACCGAATTCGCTATCAGCCACACCCTATATGATTCTGGTGGCGCACCAAAGGAACGCGCTCTCCTCCCTGATGCTCTTGTAGCAAGCATTGAAGCGTTGTGTACGAGTATCAGGAGGAGGAAACTGTGTTTTTTTCGCGTCGCCTGACGTCTTTTCGCGCATTTATGCGTGTGCCAGTGATTCGCTGGCTGGTTGTTTCGCACTTTTTCGCGAATCTCTTTTTCTATTCCACGACTATCGTGCTGTTTCAGCAGCAGCGGGGCCTCAACTATACCGAGATTTTCTTGCTGGAAACAGTGCTCTCCGGTGCCATTCTGCTGGCGGAATTGCCGTCGAGTATTCTTGCCGATCGTTTCGGCCATCGTTTTATGATTATCCTGGGCTATGCGCTTGCCCTGATCGATATGCCGCTTTTTCTCTTTGCACATCATTTCTGGATGTTTGTGCTGGCTGATGCTATCAGCGGGTTGTCGCTGGCCTGCATTTCGGGTTGTGATAGCGCATTACTGTATAATGAGCTTCCGCCAGAGACACGAGAAAAAGATGGGAATACTGCTTTTGCGCTCTTACGTGGCGCAGGCAGTGCCGGTTTTTTTCTGGGCTTATTCGGCGGAAGTTTTTTCGGTGCGTACAGCCCAACGCTCGCTGTTGCTGTAAGCATTATTCCCTCTGCGCTGGCTTTCGTGGCCTCTCTGGGCCTGCTTGGTTCCCGATCACGAGTCCCGAGAGAAACAAGTCTGCCTGCCTGGAGGATTGTGCGCGACACATGGCTACTTATCCGCTCACAGCCTGGGCTGGTGGCGCTTGGGATCTGGCAGGCGCTGGCCTTTGGATTGATCAACGCGATCTTCTGGTATGATCAGCCTTACCTGTTGAGGGTGCATGTGCCAGTGTTCCTGTTTGGGCCAATCATGGCGGCGGCGGTGGGCCTACAAACGTTCTTCATTTCGCATACGGCGACGCTACAAAAGCGGCTCGGGACGCCCCTTCTTTTGCTGTTTTCCGGGGTCGTTTCGGGATGCTGTTATCTGGTGCTTGCACTGGTAACAGCGGCTCCTGCAACGATATTGGCGATAGCGGGAGTAGTGGCATTTTCGGCATGGCAGCAGCCAGTGATAGAGAACGAGCTGAACCGGCGCCTGGAAGATACCGGGAGAGCAACCGCGCTTTCGACTGTTTCCCTGATTGCTTCGGTAGCAGGAATGGCGCTGAATGCCGGTATCGGGCGGCTCGGTGATCTTGGCATGGAGATCACGGGGCTGGCGCTCGGCCTGAGTCTGATTGTACTAGGCCTGATGATCCCGCTGCTGGTCAGACGGTAAAGGCTGGCCAGCCCGTGCGGCTTCCAATGCGCCCTCAGGTACATAGAGGGCTTTCCAGGTGCTGTCCACACGTGTGAGGGTGAGGAAGCAGTATGGGCAACGAAATTCCTGTACTTCTGGCTCTACCTTCATTGTACGCTGACAATTGAGACACTGCACCCGCTCGACGGGATAGCGAAATTGTAGCAGGTGGAGAATGCCGCCGATCAGGATAAAAAGCGGGGCGATAATGACGCCGATCAGCGTGGCGGCGCAGATAAAGCCGATGGTGTAGAAGGCGATGGCGGCCTTGATCCACCGGGATCGTCGGGGCAGGCGCTCTTCGAGTCGTTTCATGCTGGTTTTGCTTTCTCCCTGGTGTGTTCTGCACTCTTTCTGTATTGTAACAAAGAAGCGAGCAGATGCAAGGTGGGCAACACTCAACAAAAACGAGAATGGTATTGTTGAGCTGTTGCCCGTTGCGTTTCTAGAAAAAGTGCATTGCGACTACGCCTGCTTTTCCAGCTCCTCGATTGCTTCAAGGAGAGAAGTCACGATTGACTGAAGCATTTCGGCGTCAAAGCGGAATTGAGCGCCTGCCGCCTCATACAGCTCCGGCAGCGGCTTCGTGGAGCCGAGCGCCAGGGCCGAGCGATAGCGTTGAATTGCGCTTTGCGGGTCCTTGCGGTAGTTCTGCCAGATCTGGATTGCGCCAATGGCCGCAAAGGCATACTCGATATAGTAGAATGGCACGCAGTAGAAGTGGAGAACACGCTGCCAGTTCATCTTCAGGGCTGCTTCCAGGTCGCTCCAATCGATGTCGGGGAGATAGCGCTGTGTCAGCTCGGCCCATTTCTGCCCGCATGCCTCCGGGTCGGTTGCCAGCTCGGGATTCTCATACAGCCAGTGCTGGAAGGCGTCGCCGCGTACAACCATCGGGATCAGGTTAATGAGCATGGATTCGAGGGTTTTGATTTGCAGGCGTGCGCCCTCTTGCGGCGTGCAGAGCCCGGCTTCTGCAAGGTGCATCGGTCCGATGATCTCCATGCTGGTTGAGGCGACTTCAGCGAACTCCATCGGCAGGAAGTCTTCTTTGCGCTGATGCACATAGGGAAGATGCGCCATTTCAAAGGTATGGAATGCGTGACCGGCTTCATGGCAGATGAGGTTTCCTACGTCATGCAACGAGAAAGCGCGTCCGAAGATGAAAGGACGTTTTTTCACTTCAAGTGGGAGATTGTAACCGCCTCCTGCTTTTGCCGGTCGATCATCAATATCAAAAAGATGCTCGTCAATCATAATATTGAAATAGTGCTGAAGCTGCGGGTCGACCTTCCCAAAAGCGGCGGCACATTGTGGCAGGATCGCGTACACATCCTCGTAGGGCGTCTCGCCCTTGCTCTGCGGCTGAACGTCTGTATCCCAGGGACGCAGCGTCTCTATGCCGAGAAGCTGGCGGCGTTTCTCCCAGATGCGGCTCGCTGCTGGTACGATGATTTGTGCAACTGATTCATGAAAGGCTTTGCTATCCTCTGGTGTATAGTCAAAGCGGAACAACTGTTGCCAGCGATATTCGCGATAATTGCTAAAACCGGCATTTTGCGCGATCTGCTGACGAACACGAAAGATCTTTGACCAGAGAGCGTCCAGTTGCTCGCGGTCCTCCATCACGCGCTCTGCGATCAGGCGCCAGGCCTGTTCACGCCGTTCGCGATCTTTGCCCTGAAGCACAATGGCGAGGGAATCGGGCGTGACCTGCTTCCCTTCCCATTCGACGAGTCGTGCGCCACCGATGCGCTGGTACGCAATAGACAGCTCGCGCTCCTCATTCAGGAGTGGCTGGTTTTCCTCGCGATACAGCTCGGTCTCGGTGCGAAGTTTGCGCAGAGGCAGCTCAAAGCCCTCTGGCTCAAGCCCGCTATCGAGCAGCTTTTGATTGATCTGTTGCTCAACCGCCTGGATATGTGTATACACATCTTGCTCGAAGCGCTGCTTACGTTCAAAAAGTGATGTATCTTCGGTATTGCGTGTGCAGTCGATTTCGTGGCGCGTCAATGTTTCGTTGGTCAGTTCGCCGAGGTGTGACCACTGTCGCAGCCAGGGTTCAACGGTCTCTTGTGAGAGGGGAGCATCCAGTAATTCGCGGTACCAGGGCTCTATATCTGCCCAGTGCAGCTTTTCAAACTCCTCACTTGTGGCGGGAAGCGTGCTATACATACAAATGCCCTTTCTGCAAAACTATCGGGGAGTTTCTAGCGATCATATGTTCAGGTGTCAGCACAGGAATAATCGAGAATCCTCACAGGTGTCCGAATCCGATGCGCTTCTATATGCAGTAGAAGAACCCCTTGTTGTACGCTTTATTCGCCCTCATCTTCTCAGACTTCGATGGTTTTGTCAAGTAAGAAAATGCTATAGAGTGAATATAGGATAGAACATGCAGAGAGTGTGAGTCGGGTTGAAGAGCGTGAAGAGGTTTTAGCGCCAGGGCTTTGCGGGGTGAGCAAGCATCTTTCTTGCCGTTTCGTGGAAATGCTCCCGACCCTGGTGGGGAAGCCCACCGAGGCCGTTCTGCATCGTTCCGGTGCGGTCATTTGTCATTGTTTCTGCGTAGCTATTCTTGCGTACCTGTTATTTCGCGGTACTCAATTCAATCTGGTACCCGTCCGGATCTTTGAGATAGATAGAGTCGTAAGAGGGATATGAGACGATATTGAACGGAACACGCTTGCTTTGCAGGTGCTCCTTTGCCCGCTCGAAGTCGGTTCGCAAGAGGCGCATAGCAATGTGGCCGTAAAATGGCATAACCTTGTTGCGGGCCGAAGGCGGAAAAAGCACAATAGAGGCGCTGCCAGAGGTCACCCTGATCGATTGTTGCTTTTCTCCGCTCAACGAGCATGCCTGACATGGATGCATGCCAAGTACAGAGGAGTACCATTCTACTGAATACTGTACGTTCTGTACAATAAGGCCGATATGGTCAAGAGCTTCGATTTGAAACATTGCTTCACCGTTTCCTGTTCGGTTATCCGTTACCTGCTGTATTTCTGGAAGATCTGTTTTCTTCACGTTACAGGATAGCATATGGATGAGAGAAATAGTATGCCCTTTCAGGCAGGAGCTTCCTGAACTTCGGGACAGGTGTGTGCCGTTTTGCGCATGGATGTTCTTTATGAGGGCTGAAGCAGAAGTCTCTCAGTAGTATAATAGGATGAGATCTTTTCTAGAAACGGAGAATGTAGAATGACATCTTTTATTGATAAGCTGGCGTGGGTCTATCTGGTCGATCGGCAGGTGCTTTGTGCTCGTTCGCGGGGTAAGGATACCTATTATCTTCCTGGAGGCAAGCGTGAGGGCGCTGAGACGGATCAGGAAGCGCTGTCACGTGAGGTTCGGGAAGAGCTAGGTATTGAGCTGATACCGGAAACCATTACCTATTTCGGGCAATTTTCGGCTCAGGCTCACGGGAAGGCAGAGGGAACAGTGGTGCAGATGACGTGCTATACCGGGCAATTCCGGGGAGAGATTCAGGCATTGGCCGAGGTTGAAGAGGTTGCCTGGTTGCAGTATAAGGATAAAACGAAGGTCTCGCAGGTGACGCAGCAGATCTTTGAGCATCTCAAAGAGCAGGGGCTGCTTGCCTGAGTGGGCTCGACGGGCCGCCGTATCTGACGGCCCGCCTCCGCATGGTCATGCCTCATCGGCTGGTTTTTCGGGCACATGGACCCATGACCACTGCTCGCGTTCTTGATGTTTGGCATCTCCGGAAGCACAGACATAGCCTTCACCGTTCCAGTGCCAGGCCTGTTGTCCGCAGATAAAACAGGGGCGCTCGGGTGGCCCATATGGAGCGTTGCCCTGGGGCGGCGTTCCGGTTTCGTTCTCCATACTCTATCACCCCTCTCAGTTGTTTGCTTCTTTTACTGTAGCATGTTCGCAAGCAAGCGGCAAGCGTTGTGTCGAAAAAGCGGTGTGGCTGGCGAAGTAGGAAAAAAGGGGAGTTCAGGGCGAAATATTTGTACATTTGTACCTTTTTTCTTTATACTCTCAGAAAGAGGATAAGTGAGAGATACAGGTAGTTTTTCGACACTGCTTGTATGTGCTCTTTTATCAGCAGTTCTGTTTTGCGCCGATTTTTGACGCAGAATTTTGCGTAACAGCAAATAGGGTATTGACAGAACATGAATCAGTATGCGAAAATAGCTATCGAAGTAAGTGCAGCGTACTCGGAATGTTGATAAGCTGGTAGCAGGGTCGACAGATGGAAGAACAGGTACCGATCAGCAAAGCGCTGCTCTGTTGGGTCTCTGTCGGGTGGATAGGGCTGTTGATATCCTTCAGACATATTCTCCCACAAAAGCCAGCCTGGATGCTCTCTCTAGCTGTCAAAAAGAAAGAGGCCGCCGCTGTCTGGCTGACCTCTTGAACGGGGACGTAGCAAACAAAATTGTTCTTCGTCGTGCAGGGCGTTTCCCTGCGCGACGTCGAAGCATCTGGAACGTTCGCTTTATCATAGCACGGGACGTACTCCAACTCAAGAAAAATGTATACATGCGTCAATATGGGGGATGAGGTACATGGGAAGAACTAGCGTATTGGTACATCGACCTGACCGCTTTTTTATCAAGCTGCACTCCGATCTCCTGGAGCTCTGCGAGGGCGATCACTGCGAGGCGCTGATCCTCGGGGTGCTGGAAGAATGGACGAACTCCAAGCTTGACAGCGGTAATGTTCCGTATATCTACATGTCATATCCGCAGTGGCAGGCCTCGCTTTACTTCCTCTATGGGCGCTCGACCATCATGCAGGCGTTGCGGCGGCTGGAAGCGCGTGGCCTGATTCGGAAACGCCCCTATCGCCTGTATGGGAAAGATACCTATCAGTACTGGCTGCACGTGGAACTGATAAACGCCCGCTTGCAGGAACTCCCCGCTCGGGAACCCGTGCCTGTTCCCCCGTTGGAAAATGGATGCGTCCCAAAACAAACCCGTCTAAAAATAAACGCCTTCGGCTCTGATGACGTTCAAAATCAGACGGGTGACCCGTTTAAAATTGGACTCAACATAGAATCCGTAACACAGAATTCATATTCCACAAAATGCGAGAGAGAGGTTCCCTGTCAAAAACAGGCTGTGCCTCCGGTCTCCGCTGCCATGCGCGCTCGCGCTGCTGTGTTTGAGCGATCAGAAGAGGTGACGCGAACGGCACCAATCGCTGTGAGCGCGCAAACAAGCTGTAAGCAAGAGGAGGTATTGGTTGCAAGCAGGCTGTCGGCATCACAGGCGAGCTTGAAGCGAGAAGCTGCCCAATCTCTCCCGGCAAAGCAAGAGCGCAAGCTTGCACCGGCTGTAGAGGCTATTCTAGGCGCCTGGGATCAGATTCATGCCAAGCGTATGCCGCGTGTGCCCGAAAACATCCAGGCTGCTACCGAACTGGCACGCATTGAGGCCAGTGCGGAGGATGTGCGTGCTATTCGTGATCGCTTGCTTGCTCAGCAGGATGGCTGGTGGCGTGCACGTGGGGTAAGGTTGAAGGATGTGTTGCATCACTATGACCTTGCAGCTCTCGGCCCGCTTCAGCAGCCCGTCCAGGCCAGGCCGGAAGCCGTACACTATATCACACTCAGCGATGCTGAAAGGGAGGAACATAAGTTGCAGAAGAAGTTACAGGATCAGCAGCGTAGAGAAGCGTTGAAAATCGATCGAGAGGCATTTGCAAAGCTGCCTCTTCAGGAACAACTGGCATTCTTGCGAGAGAAAGGCTTTCTATCGTGACAGGAGGAAATGGGATGCACGGAGACAATTCCTATTTGTGGAGGCAACAGTCCGAATTTCGCCCTCTGTTTCAGGCGAGCGACGTGGAGGCGATCATCCCGAGCGGACGGAGAAGCATCGAGCCGCCTGAAGAGCTGTTTTGGACCTGCTCCGTTTGTGGACCGATGCCGCCTAAGTGCGTTCCCGGACAACATTACTGGATTCGGACGACATGTGAGTGTGAGAAGCGTGCCAATCGGGCAAGGCAGGAAGCGGAGAAACGGCAAAAGAAGTGCGAAGAGATGCGCAAGCGAACGTTCGCGGGCTGGCTTGGCAGGCAGTGGGACGACGCGAAAGCCATCGAGTTTCTCTCTTCGCGCACGTTTGCCAATTTTGACATGACTCGAGAATTGGAGGCCTATGGCAAGGCGCTTGCCTTCGCCAATGATCCCAAAGGGAATTTGCTGCTGTATGGTCCCAGTGGCACCGGCAAGACTCATCTGGCGGCGGCCATTTGCAATAAGCTGCGAGAGCAGGAAGGGCAGCGCGAGCCCATCGCTAGCCTGTTTGCGTCTGCAGTGAGCTTTCTGAGAACCTATCGCGACACCCGCCGGATGCTTGATCAGACCCAACACATTCGCTTGATGCAGCAGGCGATCCATACGGCGGTCTTGGTGCTCGATGATGTGGACAAGGGCGAGCGCACCGCTGAACGCCAGGAAATCTACTGGATGATTATGGATGAACGCTCGAAGGCCAGCCGACCAACGGTGATCAGCGTAAATGAACGGGATGAGTTGGTCCACTATATCGGGAGTGCCGCCTTATCTCGCTTCTCACGCGGGCTTGTCTCGGTTCAGATGCGCTCGGACGATTATCGCTTGCTGGAGGAGGTGTGAGGGGCAAACCTCCACTGAGGATGTGCCCCTGCGTGTCTATTCCGAATCCTTCAGCAGTTGTGGGACCGTGACCAGCTTGTATCCCTGCTTCTGAAGCGTCTCAATGAGCCGGGGAAGCGCCGCGATCGTCTGGGAGCGATTGCCGCCGCCATCGTGCATCAGGATGATAGAGCCATTGCCCACTTCGCGCATGGCTGTATCGTAGATGGAGTTGGGGCCGGGGAGTTTCCAGTCTTCGGTGTCCACATCCCAGAGGATCACCTGCTCACCGAGCTTGCCTGCTTCCTTGAGTACCTGCTTGTTGTAGTTACCATAGGGCGGGCGCATCAGTGGCGGATAGACCCCGATCGTCTTGTAGATGAGTTCGGCAGTGTTTCTCATCTCATCGTGGATCTGCTTTTGAGAAAGGGTCTGTAAATCTGGATGTGACCATGTATGGCTCGCAACCACGTGGCCGGCTTGATATTCTTTTTTGATCAGATCGGGGTTCGCCTGGATGTTCTCGCCCAGCGCGAAGAAGGTCGCTTTGACATGATACTGCTGGAGTATAGCAAGCACCTGCTCGGTGTTTGCGGGATGCGGGCCATCATCGAAGGTCAGCGCTACTTCCTTGAGCTGCCGATTGCCATTCGTGATGGCCTGGGTCACAGTAATGGGCTCGATTGTCGGAGTGGGTGAAGGCGTTGGCGATGGCGTCGGTGAAGGCGTTGGCGTGACGGCAACGGTTGGTGTGGCTGTCGCTCGCTGGTGTGCTGTGGCCTGTTCCTGATAGGCGATGAGAAGCCAGACGCCTGCACCTAGAAGACAGAGTACCATCAGAGGCAGGACAATTCGGAGGAAAAGTGATGGTCTGGGATTCCGTCCCTGGTTTGACATTGAGAGATGCCTTTCTAGTATAGAGAAACAATACAGGTTTTTTATAGAAAGATGTTTTAAATAGTGCGCTTCATCCGCTTTCCTGCTGGCCGGATGTGCCAGAGATGAAGCTGACGTCACAGTCCATACGTTCGCTGGTAGGGTCCGCTGCTTGAGGACCAGGATCCATGTGGATCTATAGAAAGAAATGCGTGGATTGATTGATTTGTTGCGCTTAAAATCGCGAGAAATCGTTTTTCAGAACGACATTGCAGCATCTCTCAGGCTGAAAGGGATAGAAATGCAGGCTCGAACCGCGCTGAAAGAGAGGTGACGCCTTTGAAGAAGATGCGAGGGAGGGGCGTGAGAGAAGGATATAAGGTATAACAGGCAAAATCTGTTGATCGATCCCATGCAGGTATAACTTGGGCTGCCTGTATGCTCCTTCCCATCGAGGAGCGAAGAAAAGGAGTATTGCTGTTTGGAACAGTTGTCACATGCTATACCCTTTTTTCCCTGTCGCGCATTCGATGCTCTCGGCTGCCGCGCTCCGGCGTGAGGTGCTGACTCACTATGGCTTTCAGAGCCTGCCTGATTGCATCCTGCTCTCTCGGGGGGTGAATGATTCCTATCTGGTCAGGGGGCCTGAGGAGCGGTTTACCCTGCGCATCTATCGGGCGGGCTGGCGTTCTCGAGACGCGATCCGTTATGAGCTTGAGCTGCTGCACCATCTCGATCAGCGGGGCATTGCAGTTTCGACGCCGATCAGCCGGGAGGATGGCGAGTATCTCACGGAGCTGCTCGCGCCGGAAGGGCCCCGTTTCGCGGTTCTCTTCAGCTATGCGCCCGGGGAGCCGCCCGACAGGCATAGCGTTGAAGACAGCTATATACATGGGCGAGCGCTGGCCGCGATGCATAACGCCGCTGATAGCTTCTCGCCATCAGTGCAGCGAGAGGCGCTTGATTTGTCTGTGCTGCTCGATGCTTCGTTGCAGACATTGGAACCGCTGCATTCCTGGGTCGTTGCCGATTGGGCCTCCCTGGAGCAGTTTGCTGAGCAGGGGCTTGATTATGGAGCGTGTCACGGAGATAGCCACATTCTGAATGAGCATCTTGACGGCGCTCGTATGGTCACATTGTTCGATTTTGACTGCTGCGGTCCCGGCTGGCGTGCCTATGATCTGGCTACCGTGCGTTGGTGCGAGGGCTTCTATCATATGGACCCCGATGACAGGCTGTGGCGGGCATTCTTGAAGGGCTATACCGAACTGCGACCAATCGAGGCGGATCAGAAACGTATTCCCGCTTTGGTGGCGATTCGCGAGATCTGGCGCTGATCGCCGCGTTGCACTCTGCGTCCAGTCTGCAGGGTTTCGACGCAATTGTGCAACGAACGCTCAGGCTGTTGCGCGAGTGGGAAATGCACAATGCTTTAGAGTAGATAAGGAGAGGAGAGCCGAGAGCCCGGCAGCATCTTACCGGGCTCCACAGGCGCGTTTATGGAATCATGCCAGGGAAGACATAGGCCTGTAACAGCACAAGCAAGCCGACGAGCGCCGCCAGCGCAAGGCTATGGAAGAAGACATAGCGCAGGATCGAGCCTTCTTCGCCTTTCTGGCCGGTTGCAACACCCGCGACAACGATGCTCTGTGCGTCAATCATCTTGCCCATGACGCCGCCGCTGCTGTTCGCTGCCGCCGCAAGTACCGGTGAGAAGCCCAGTTTCTCGGCAGTGATGCGCTGCAAGCTGCCAAAGAGCACGTTGGACGAGGTATCGCTACCCGTCAGGGCAACTCCAAGCCAGCCCAGAAGCGGCGAGAAGAAGGGGAAGAGGACGCCTGTACTGGCGAACGCAAGACCCATCGTAGCATCTAGACCTGCGTATCGCGTGGTGTAGCCAAGCGCCAGCATGGCCGCGATGGTCAGCAGCGAGAAGCGGAGCCGCCACAGCGTGCCGCCGAAAAGCTTGAGCAACGTTAGCGGGCTGAGCCGTAGCAGCAGGCCCGCGAGTATCCCGGTAAGCAAGAGGCCGGTTCCCGTTGCCGAGAGCCAGTTTAAGCTGAACACTGCTGTTTCAGGCGTCGGCTTTGGGACGACAGGAGGTGCACGAAAGATCAGGTTGTGCAGAAAAGGTACGACAATCTGCGGATTCGAGATGCTGTTCAGCAGGTTCTTGACCGGCGGGAAGCCCCATAAAAAGAGGATAATTGCCAGGAGCAGCCAGGGCGACCAGGCACGAAAGGCAAGCGAGAAGGGAATGCTGGTCTCTGGCTCGGCTTCTCGGGCGGCTTCTTCCGGGAATTGCCAGGTTGTGCGTGGATGCCAGATCTTCATAAAACCAACCAGGCAGAGAATGGAGATCAGCGCTCCGGCAATGTCAACCAGCGTCGGCCCGAAGAAGTTGCTGACGGCAAATTGTGTGATGGCGAAGCTCAGGCCCGCAACCAGGCAGGCAGGCCAGACTTCCAGCATCCCGCGCCATCCCGCCATTGCCCAGATCAGCCAGAAAGGAACGAGGACCGAGAAAAAGGGAAGCTGACGCCCGATCATAGCGCTGAGTGTATCAGTGGGAATGTTCGTGACCGAGGCCAGTGCCAGGATAGGGCTTCCGAGCGCTCCAAATGCGACCGGAGCCGTGTTTCCGATCAGTGCCAGCCCCGCGGCAGGGAGCGGGCGAAAACCAAGCCCGATCAACATGGCCGCCGAAACAGCAACCGGTGTACCAAAGCCTGCCGCGCCCTCGACGAACGCGCCAAAACTGAAGGCGATCAAGAGCAGTTGCAGCCTCCGGTCGCGCGAGAGGTTCGCAACGGTCTGCTTGATGACCTCGAACATGCCCGTGTGCACCGTGATATCGTAGACAAAGATGGCGCCGATGATGATCCAGCCTATCGGGAACAGGCCATAGGCCGCGCCATAGAGCGTTGAGGCGAAGAGCGCCGAGGCGGGCATGCGATAAACCAGTAGCGCGATGAGGATTGCTGCGGCCAGCCCGGCGAGTGCAGCCCAATGGGCGCGAATGTGAAATAAAGCCAGCAGGCCGAGCAAAACGACGACGGGAAGCGCGGCCACAATGGCCGAAAGCAGGAGATTGTCAAGAACAGGGGTGTATAACTGAGTCCAGTGCATGAAATAAACCTCCTTGTTTGGAGCCGCCTGTCAAGCGATACAACAAAGCTTTCTGGCTCCCACCTTCATAGGGTGAGCGCGTTGCAACCTTGCAACTGTTGAGAGGTCTGTTAGTGCGTGATGGGTCTGTTGATTTCTACCCCTTTCTATGAGGATGCTGAATAGAAAAAGTATACCATACCCTGTACCGGTTTTGATGTCCGTATACAGGCCCATTTTCAGGAGGGAAAGCCCTTGACGTAAGGTATACTCGAAGCGTTATACTACCATCATGGAAGAAGAACTCACGATTCAAATGGTAGCAGAAAGAACTGGCATCAGCGCGCATACCCTGCGCTATTATGAGCGTATCGGGCTGCTTGACTCCGTTGAGCGCGCCTCGAATGGTCATCGCCGCTACACTGAAAGAGATCTGGAATGGCTGACGTTCCTGATGTGCCTGCGTTCTACTGGTATGCCCATCAGGCAGATGAAGCAATATATGGATCTGAAGAAAAAAGGTGCGGGGACCGAACAGGAGCGCCTGGATCTGCTATTGCTACATCGTAAGCATGTGCTGGATCATATGCATGAGCTGGAGAATAACCTTCATAAGATCGAGAAGAAGATCAGGCTCTATACGACGCTGACCACCGATGGGGGTGGATCTGCCATCGAATCGCAGGTAGAGCTCACTGAACAGCCAATGCAGGAAATATCACGGGCGTAGCTGTACAGATAGAGAATAATCAGGGAGAAGACGCAGCAGAATCTTGTTTCGACCTGCTGCGCTTCAACGCTTTATCCCAGCGGGAGCAGGTGTTTTTCCTCCAGAGCTGCGGTTAGAGCGGCGCTGATCCGCTTCAGGTGGGGAATCATAATCGGCGTCTGCATGTTGCTCAGGCGGCTCGATGGGCCTGAGATGCTCATTGCTGCCAGCACCGTTTCATCAGGGCCATAGACCGGCACCGCAAGGCACCGGACGCCGTCTTCTTGCTCGCCATTGTCCATCGCATAGCCCCGCTGCCGAATCAGCTCCAGTTCCTGGCGGAGGTGATCGGGGTCGGTGATGGTCTTGTCTGTAAAGGCTGGCAGTCCCGCCTGCGCAATGATGGACGTGACCACGCTATCCGGCTGGTACGCAAGCAGGACTTTGCCGCATCCAGTCGCATGCAGCGGCACCTTGTTCCCGAGCTCGGTAAACATGCGCACAAGCCGGGTCGGAGGCTGTGCCTGGGCCACATACACGGCACGATAGCGCGCCATAATTGCCAGATTGGCCGTTTCGCCGCTGATCTCGACAAGCTGCCGTAGATATGGAGTTGCGAGGGTTGACCAGTCAAGTGCGGGAAGTTCGACGCCTGCCAGCCGGCGAAAGGCCGGGCCAAGCGCATAGCGCCGTGCCTGATTATCGCGGATGACATACCTGCGTGCCACTAGAGTTGATAAAAGCCGATGTACTGTCGCTACTGGCTGCCCGGTTGCATTGCTGAGCTCGCTGACCCCGACCCAGCCACCAGACTGGGCCAGGTATTCAAGCAGATCTAGCGCTCTTTCGATTGATTGTACTCCGCTCATGGCTTGTCCTTTTTCGAGCCAGAGAAGGGCCCGCATTTTCTATTTTCTTTTCCACATAGCGAAAAGATTACTGTATTATATCATAACACGCGCCGCTTCTCGACTCCTCCTCACGCATGAGCGGCAAGGAGGCAGTATTACGCCTGTCGGTTAGCGCAGCTCATCGCGCACAAGGGCCCAGGCGACCCGGTTCTGCTCCTGAACGAGTTCGGTGAGGTCGGCGTGAATGAGCTCTTTATTCAGCACACAGACCATTCCGTTGATCACGCTCAGATCGACATGAGGTGGGTGACAGAAGATGAGAGAGGCAGGAGCATCATGGACTGCCCCACCGGAAAGTTCAAGCGTATTGAGACGAAAGCCAATAAAATCGGCGGCCATATCGGGCGCAAGATAGCCAATATCGTCGCGCCCCAGGACGCTCGCGCCGCCTCTGGTTGCCATCCAGAGCGCCTGAGAAGCGGTCATAGCTCCGGGATTTCCCATCACGCGTTGCAGAAGCATGGCCTGTCGTGCCTCGGCCAGCAGGTGTGAGCTATCGTTCGAGGCCGAGCCATCAACGCCGAGCCCAACACGGGCACCAGCTTGCTGAAGCTGCATGACGGGCGCGATACCCGAAGCCAGCCGCATATTTGAGCTCGGGCAATGGGCGGCTCCCGTGCGCGTCTTGCCGAGCTGCTCGATCTCCGTACTGCTCAGGTGAACGGTGTGGGCGTGCCAGACATCGCCGCCAAGCCAGCCCAGATCCTCCATCAGCTCGACCGGCGAGCGTCCGAAGTGCTGTTTGCAGTATTCGGCCTCGTCGAGCGTTTCGGCAAGGTGCGTATGCGCCTGGACGCCGTAGGAGCGGGCTAACGCGATACTTTCGCGCATCAGATCGGGCGAGACGGAGAAGGGAGAACAGGGGGCAAGCGCGATACGCAGCATCGAGTAGCGCGATGAGTCATGATATTCCTCTATGACTCGACGTGAGTCGCGCAGGATAGTCTCTTCATCCTCAACGACGCTATCGGGGGGCAGCCCGCCCTTGCTCTCACCAACCGACATCGAGCCGCGAGTGGCGTGGAAGCGAATGCGCATGGTTTGCGCGGCCTCAATTTGGTCGTCGATCCGGGAGCCATTGGGCCAGATATACGTATGATCGCTTGTTGTGGTGCAGCCTGAGAGCATGAGTTCTGCGATTGCGGTGCGGGTGCTCACGGCGATTGCCTGCGGGGTCAGTCGCGCCCAGATCGGGTAGAGCGTGCGGAGCCAGTGGAACAGGGTGGCGTTCTGGGCCTCGGGAATGCAGCGGGTGAGCGTCTGATAGAAGTGGTGATGCGTGTTGACAAGCCCGGGGAGAACAATCATGTCGCTGGCGTCAATGATGGTGTCGGCCTCCTGCGGCAGCTCTGGCGTTGGCCCGATCTGGCGAATAACATTGTCTTCTACATAGATCCCGCCATCGTTCCAGGTGGTTCCGTTGTCGTCCATTGACACAAGCAGCGTTGCATGTTTCAGAAGCAATGTTTTCATGATGCACTCTTTCTGTAGCTATTCTTGTATTGAAGCGAGCAGGTAGAGAGTGCGTCGCCCCTCTACCTGGCTCCATACACTCAGGAAGGAACCGTTGCTGTGTCGAGCGCGGGTAGCGGCTCGAATTCAGTGATTGCATTGAGCGCCGCGCCCATCGCAGCGTTCGCCTCACGCTCAACGATGACCTCAACCAGCACGGGAACGCGCTGCGCCTCGGCCTCGCGAACCGCCCATTCAAGTGCGGGCCGAATGTCCTGCGGAGCCTCTACACGCCGCCCGAGCGCTCCCATTGCCTCCATCACCTTCACGTGATCGATGCCAGGCGTGTTGCCATCGGTGTTGGGTGCGCTGTACGCTAGATCGACACAGTAATTCATAGTATATGCTATCTCCGATTGGCGGATCAGGCCCATATAGGCATTGTTGATCATGACCAGGATAAATGGAATCCGATATTGCACTGCTACTGCGACTTCTTCCATCAAGAATTGAAACGAGTAGTCGCCGACAATGCCTACAACCAGTGTATCAGGATGTGCCAGCTTGACGCCGATACACGCCGGGATCTCCCACCCGAGCGGGCCTGCCTGACCACAGACCATATAGTGACGCGGCTTGTAGACGTGCTGGAACTGTCCCGACCAGATCTGATAGAGCCCGATCGCCGTGACAAAAATCGTATCCCGGTCAAAGAATTCGTTGATCTCTTTAAATACGCGCGGGGGCTTGATCGGCGTTTCATCGAAGTCCATGCGCCGCGTCAGCGTTGTGCGCAGGTGAGCGACGCGCTGCGTCCAGGGCGATTCCTGGCGGGCCGGGATCGTGTGAGCAAGCTCAAGAAGCGCCTTCAGTGCCAATTTTGCGTCAGAGACAATTCCCAGATCGGGGGCGAAGACCCTGCCAATCTGCGTGGGCTCGATGTCGATATGAATAAAGCGTCGCTGGCCCCGATAGATCGTGAGGTCGCCTGTGTGGCGGTCGGCGAAACGGGCTCCTATCGCCAGCACGACATCTGATTCAAGAAAGAGTTGATTGCCATAGCGCGTCTGCGTCTGGATGCCTGCCATTCCGGCGAACAGCGGGTGATCCTCGGGGAAGCCGCCCTTGCCCATCAGCGTGACCGTGACGGGGATATTGAGGTGTTCAGCAAGCTGGCGGAATTCCTCGGTTGCGTTTGCGCTGATGACGCCGCCACCCAGCATCAATAGCGGGCGCTCGGCCTCTAGCAGCATCTCAAGCGCTCGCTCGATTGCGGCGGCAGAGGGGGCAGGTCTGGTGAGCGGCAGCCGCGAGGAGAGGGTAGGGTCAAAGTCGAGCTCACCGCGCTGAACATCAAGCGGCAGGTCGATCAGGACCGCGCCCGGGCGGCCATCCTGCGCGATCCGAAACGCCTCGCGAAAGACCCAGGGCACCTGTGCAGGCTCCTTGACGAGCACGCTCCATTTGGTGACAGGTGTGGCGCAGCCAACGATATCCACTGCCTGAAATGCCTCTTTATGCAGCAGATGCGACTGTGCCTGACCGGTAATGCAGATCATGGGGATAGAGTCCGCTGTTGCTGTATACAGCCCGGTAATCATATTTGTGCCTGCCGGACCCGAGGTGCCGATCATCACGCCGACTTTGCCGGTTGCTCTGGCGTAGCCGTCAGCCGCGTGGGTGCCTCCTTCCTCGTGGCGCACGATGTAATTGCGGATCTTGCCGCTTTTCATGATTGACTGGTAGAGCGGAAGAATAGCCGCACCGGGAATGCCAAAGACGATTTCAACACCTTCATCGAGCATTACCTGTACAGCCGCGTCAGTTGCAGACATACGAGTCATAGAACTCTGAATCCTTTCTTGCTGGTAGAACGACTCCTACTCTTCATTCTCTCCGATGCGATGTTGTGCCAGATCTTCCAGATAGGTCAGCAGGGCCGAATGATCCAGCTCGCCGCGCCCGTTTGCTTCAAGCGCTGCAAGCATCTGATCGATCAGCGCCGTCACTGGCAGTGAGGTGCCAAACGCCCGAGCGGTACTGAGCGCAATGCCGAGATCCTTGTGATGCAGCCGGATGCGGAAGCCGGGCGTGAAGTTGTGAGCGAGCATGTTGGGCCCGCGCAGCTCCATCACGCGGTTCGCGGCCAGCCCGCCACCGAGCACCTGTAGAATCTTCTCCGGTCGGACGCCTGCCCTGGAGCCGAGCACTAACGCCTCACCGACTGCTTCGATGGTCAGGGCGACGACAATCTGATTGCAGGCCTTGACGATCTGCCCCGCGCCGATCTCGCCGACATGGACGATTGTTTTGCCAAGCGCCTCAAAAATGGGCCGACAGCGGGAAAAGGTCGCTTCCGAGCCGCCAACCATGATCGAGAGGGTTCCTTCTATCGCGCCCCTGTCGCCGCCGCTGACAGGCGCATCCAGCATCTCAACCCCCTGTTCGCTCAGGCGTTGCGCGATCTCCCGGGTCACAATGGGTGAAATGGTGCTCATATCGATCGCAATCAGCCCTGTATGTGCGCCCATAATGACGCCCTGTTCTCCGAGCATAACGTCCCGAACCTGGGGCGAATCGGGAAGCATGGTGATGACGATATCGCTTTGCGCCGCGACTTCGGCGGGTGAGGGCGCTGCCTGTGCGCCGTGCGCGCTCATCTCATCGGTCACGGCCTGCCGGTGGTTCTGCACCAGCACGGGATAGCCCGCCTTCAGCAGGTTGAGCGCCATTGGCTTGCCCATAATGCCCAGACCGATAAAGCCGATCTTTTCCACCATACGAAAAATCTCCTTTTGCACATCTGCTAGAGCGGGAAATGGAGTTTCCGTTGCTCAAACATGTTTCTCTGCGGAGGGTTCATCTACCCGCATGCTTTTCCGCGATAAGAAAAAGTAATTTTCTTATTACGAAATATACCCTGCAACTTTTCGCTTTGTCAACACTTCTCGGGCACAAATGCACTTCTGTTCGTTTGTGATTGAAATTTTCTCGCCGCTTGAATTTCTTCACTTTACCCTTGACAAAAAGGAAAAGGACAGTTTATACTCTCCATAGTTTCTGCATTTGAAAAGCGTTTTCCGTCATGTAGAAAGTAGAACATAGTGAAACCCTGGAAGTCGCTGTCAGACTTTCCCTTCGTTCGTTGAGTGTATTTTTGTGAAGAAGAGGCACTGCTATGACAAAGATGACATTGCAGGAAATAAATGCTCTTGACCAGGAACGCTTTACTGCAACGCTTTCATCGCTCTTTGAGGGGTCCCCCTGGATCGTGCGTGAGGCATGGAAGGCGCGACCGTTCCAGAGCAAGCAAGAGCTGCATCAGGCGCTCTGCACGATTCTGGAACAGGCACCCCGCGAGCGTCAGCTTGATTTGATCCGGGCGCATCCCGACCTTGCCGGGCGGGCCGCGCAGCTTGGCACCCTTTCCCCCGCATCGACCGATGAGCAGGCCTCTGCCCGGTTGAACCGCCTGTCTCCTGAAGAACTGGCAACCTTTACACGCTTGAATCAGGCGTATCGTGAGCGCTTTGGCTTCCCTTTTCTGATCTGTACGCGCGAGAATACCAAAGAGAGCATTCTTGCCAGCTATCCTGAGCGGTTGCAGCATACAGCCGAGCAGGAAATGAAGATTGCGCTTGGCGAGATTGAGAAGATCTGCCACTACCGGCTTCAGGATTTGTTACAGTAGTCCTTCCCGAAGCATATAGAGCCGTCCGATGTACTCTTTCTTCTGTGTTCAGTGAACCCGATACAGCGAATGAATCGCGAAAGGAGCCTCATTATGAGCGGTGGCTATTCTTTTGACATCAGTTATGGCAAGATGCGCGTCCCTGTTTATCGTGTCTATGCAACTCCACTTGAAGGTATTTCTGCTATTCCTGAATCTGCCTTTACTGGCAGGCCAAACACGCTCTTTGCACTGGAAGTAGACGTTGAGGTGTTCGGGCGGAACTTTTTTCCGGCATACGAAAAAGGGGATAACTCGAATGTGGTGGCGACCGACAGCATGAAGAATTTCGTTCTGCGGCAGGCGTTGTCCTATGAGGGCGCGACGCTTGAAGGCTTCCTTGAATATCTGGGGCGCAACCTGCTGGCTGCCTATAGTCATATGGAGGCGCTTCGAGTGAGCGGGCGTGAACTTCCCTTTCATTATGTCCCTGTGCCGCATCAGGAGCGCTTTGAGCAAAGCGAAGTGCTGTTCAGCCGTGCTCATGGGGACTACGCGGTTGCCTCGCTCGATCTCGCACGGGATGAGCAGCAACATCCGACGCTCTCGAATCATCGCTGTGGGCAGGTCGGGCTAGAGCTGTTCAAGGTAACAGGAAGCTCGTTTACCCGCTTTTATCGCGATGAGTATACGACTCTGCCCGAGCGCGAGGATCGGCCCCTGTTCATCTACCTTGACGTATTCTGGAAGTATGGCGAGGTCGCTGATATGCTGGCAGCCGACCATCAGCGCTATGTGCCAGCCGAGCAGGTGCGCGATCTGCTACAAACCGTGTTCCATGAGTTTGTCAGCGAGTCGATTCAACATCTTGTATACGAGATGGGCAAGCGCTTGCTGGATCGCTTCCCGCAGCTCGCCGAGGTCTCTTTTGAGGCGCAGAACCGCACCCGCGATCCGATGGCCGTGTCAAGCGTGGACGAGAGGGTGAAGGTCTACAGCGACCCGTTCCCGGCCTATGGCCTGATTAAGCTGACGTTGAGCCGCTGACAAGGGAGGTGCAGATGACCGGTTTCCTGACCACGCATGTGCTGGATACCATGCATGGCATCCCGGCGGAAAATATGCAGATCGAGCTCTGGCGGCTTGGTGAGACACGGCACCTGCTGAAAACGGTCTACACCGGCGCTGATGGCCGAACCGTGCAGCCGTTGCTTCAGGGTGAGGAGTTTCGCCAGGGCCGCTATGAGCTGACGTTCGCCGTGTGGGCCTATTTCGCTGCACTGCAGGTTGAATTGCCCGATCCACCATTTCTGGATATTGTGCCCATTCGCTTTGGGATTGCCGATGCAACGGCTCACTACCATATTCCATTGTTAGTGTCACCGTGGGCCTATTCCACCTATCGCGGGAGTTAAACTATGTCCGCAACGACAGTGATGGAACGCTGCGACATCCTGGGCCGCTTGAGCGAAGAGCCCGGGATGCTCACGCGGCCAAGCCTCAGCCCGTCAATGCAGCAGGTCAATAGCCTGGTTGCGGGCTGGATGCGTGAGGCAGGCATGAGCGTACAGCAGGATGCAATAGGAAATATTTTCGGGCGTTATGAGGGACAGCAAGCGGGCATGCAAACGCTGGTGCTCGGCTCGCACCTCGATTCGGTGCGCAATGCCGGGCGCTATGATGGTCCGCTCGGGGTGCTGGTGGCGCTCTCCTGTGTGGAGCGTCTCTACAGGCGGGGCGAGCGGCTTCCCTTCGCGCTTGAAGTGGTCGGGTTTACTGATGAGGAGGGCCTGCGTTTTCAGCATGCGTATCTTGGAAGCAAGAGTGCAACCGGTATGCTGGCTCCCGATGCGCTGCTGCTGACCGATGCAACTGGCACAACGCTCGCCGAGGCGATTCGCGGGTATGGCGGCATTCCTGAGGCGCTTAAGCAGCCTCGCTGGCGTCGCGAAGACCTGCTTGGCTACTGCGAGGTGCATATTGAGCAGGGACCGGTTCTGGAGGCGCAGCAGGTGCCTATCGGCGTCGTGACGGCCATTGCCGGACAGAGCCGCCTGAATGTTCGCTGCATCGGGCTTGCCGGGCATGCTGGCACGGTGCCGATGTCGCTCCGGCGGGATGCGCTCTGTGCGGCGGCGGAGTGCCTGCTACTGATAGAGAAGGAAGCGTGCGAGTACCCGGGATTGGTCGCCACGGTTGGTCAGGCAAGCGTCCTGCCGGGCGCAAGTAACGTTATTCCCGGAGAAGTGCGCTTCAGTATCGATATACGTCATCAGGATGATACTACCCGTGCGCGGGCGCTCTCCCGCGTGCTGGAACAGATACGGGCAAGCTGCCAGCGACGCGGCATCACGGTGCAATGGGAGGTGCTGCAAGAGAGCAAGGCAGTCCACTGTCAGCCGCGTCTGCGCCGTCTACTGGAACGGGCGGTAGAAGCTAGCGGCTACCCGCTCATGACGCTCCCGAGCGGGGCCGGCCATGATGCCGTTGTCATGGCAGAATTGACCGATATTGCGATGCTCTTTGTGCGCTGTCGCGGCGGGATCAGTCATCATCCCGATGAGGCAGTAGCGGTAGAAGATGTAGCGATCGCGCTCGATACACTGGAGCGCTTTGTCCTTCTACTGGCTCAGGAGGCGGCTGTATGAGTACCTATGATCTGCTTGTGCGCAATGGTACCCTGGCAAGCGGTGAAACAATCGACCTGGCAGTGTCTGCCGGAACCATCGTTGCGCTTGGTCGAGAGCTGACGGGCTCAGCACAGGAGGAGATCGACGCGAGCGGGCTCTATCTCTTTCCTGGCGGCATCGATGCGCATGTGCATATCAACGAGCCCGGGCGCACGCACTGGGAGGGCTTCGCCACCGGATCGCGAGCCCTGGCTGCGGGCGGCATGACGGCCTTTTTCGATATGCCGTTGAACTCCACCCCGCCGACGCGTGACGCTGCTGCCTTTCGACAAAAGCTTGAGGCCGCTCAGCAGGCGTCTTTGCTGGATTTTGCCTTCTGGGGAGCGCTGCAACCGGATAACCTGGAACAGCTTGACGAGCTGGTTGAGTGTGGTGTGATCGGTTTCAAGGCGTTTATGAGCGAGAGCGGCACTGACGATTTTCAGTCAGTTGATGATCTGACGCTGTACGAGGGGATGCAGCGCATCGCGAAGCTTGGAAGCTTGCTTGCGGTTCATGCCGAGAACCTCACTCTGACGCGGGCGCTTGCACAGCGGGCTCGGGCGCAGGGAAAGACCGATATTCGAGCATATTTAGAATCGCGTCCGATCATAGCGGAAGTTGAAGCCATTCAACGGGCAATCCTGTTTGCAGATGAAACCGGCTGTCCTCTCCATATCGTGCATGTCAGTTGTGGGGCTGGTGTTCGACTGGTAATCGAAGCACGGGCACGTGGGGTCGATGTAAGCTGTGAGACCTGCCCGCACTATCTGGTGCTTACAGAAGAGGATGTTGAGCAGCTCGGGGCGGTTGCGAAGTGCGCGCCGCCGCTGAGGCCGCTTGAGGAGCAGGAAGCGCTCTGGGACTATGTGCGCCGGGGTGAGATCGCGTTTGTGGCTTCGGATCACTCGCCTGCACCTCGGGAACTCAAGGAGCACGAGGACTTTTTCGCGGCCTGGGGCGGCATTTCGGGCGCACAGTCGACGCTTCCGCTCTTGTTGACCGAGGGCTACGCGGCGCGTCGGCTTCCCTTGCCGCTGCTTGTTGAGCTGATCTCGGCACGCGTGGCCCGACGTTTTCGCCTCTGGCCACAGAAGGGAAGCCTTACGGTGGGGAGCGACGCGGATTTCGTGCTTGTCAGGCTGGAAAAGCGCTATACGCTGCAACAGGATGGTCTCTTTTACCGGCATCAGCATAGCCCCTATATCGGGCGGGAGATGCAGGGAGTGATAGAACGAACCGTTGTGCGCGGGCAGACCGTCTACCTGGAAGGTTGGCATGCTGAAAGGCCGTATGGACGGTTGCTGCGTCCGGGAGCGAAGGTGTAAGAGCGCTTGAGAGGAGACTTCATTATGTTCTGGGAAACGATTGTTCGCCCGACAACGCTTGCGGAGGCGCTGGAGCAACTGGCGCGATATGGGGATACGGCCCGGGTGGTTGCGGGTGGGACCGATGTGCTGGTTGAGCTTCAGCGCGGGGTCAAGCCGACGCGGACCTTGATTGATATTACGGGGCTTGCGGAGCTGCGTTATCTGCGTGAGGAGCAGGGCGTGTTTGCCTTTGGTGCCCTGACGACGCATAACGATATCGTGATGTCGGCTGCTTGCCGCGAACGGCTGCTGCCGCTGGCTCAGGCATGTTGGGAGGTCGGCGCACCGCAGATTCGCAATCGGGCAACGCTGGCGGGCAACCTGATTACCGCGTCGCCTGCGAACGATAGCATTGCCCCCCTGATGGCGCTTGGGGCCGAGGTTGTGCTGTGTAGCAAGGAGGGTGAACGTGTCGTCGCGCTTGATGACTTCTATGCCGGCTTCAGGCGTACCGTGCTGCGGCCCGGGGAGCTGCTTCGTGAGATTCGGGTTCCTGCGTTGCGCGAGCAGCAGCGGGGCCTCTTCCTCAAGCTTGGCCTGCGGGGCGCGCAGGCGATCTCGGTGATCGATGTCGCGTTCGTCCTGACGTTTGACGGTCCGCGTGTCAGTCAGGCGCGGATCACGCTTGGCTGCCTGGCTCCGACGGTGGTGCATGCTCGCTCGGTTGAGACCTATCTTCAGGGCAAGGAGCTAGACGCGGAAACCTGTCAGGAGGCGGGCCGAATCGCCAGGCAGGATGTAACGCCGATCGGCGATGTGCGAGCCTCGGCGGAGTATCGCTATGAGACATTGCAGCACTATATTGAGCAGGGCCTGCGTCGCATTGCCGCGAACGATGTGCGAGATCAGCGGATGGATGCGCCTGTAGCGCTGGATACCGGCAAGCAAGCAGAGGCCAAACCATTCACGGGAACCATCGAGACGACGGTGAACGGGAAGCCTTGCCGCCTGGTTGGTGCGGAGCGCAAGACGCTGCTCAACGCGCTGCGTGAGGATGCGGGGCTGACCGGCACGAAGGAGGGCTGCGCTGAGGGTGAGTGTGGGGCCTGTACGGTCTGGCTGAACGGGCAGGCGGTGATGTCGTGCCTGGTGCCTGCTGCACAGGCTCACGGTGCCGAAGTAACCACGATCGAGGGACTGGCCGACGGCGACACCCTGCACCCCTTGCAGCAAGCGTTCGTCGATTGTGCGGCGGTCCAGTGCGGCTTCTGTATCCCGGGTATGCTGATGGCCGGTGCCAAGCTGCTTGACGAGTGTCCGCACCCCGATCTCGACCAGGTGCGTGTGGCGCTGAGTGGCAACATTTGCCGCTGTACAGGATATAGTAAGATTCTTGATGCAGTACAGGCTGCTGCGCAGAGCGATCTGACAGCCGGGAAGGCAGGGAAATCATGAGAAGAAGTATTATCGGTGAGCCTCTGAAGCGACCCGACGCGATCGGCAAAGTCACGGGTGCAACGCGGTATCCGGCAGATCTCATCAAGCCCGGCATGCTGCATATGCATGTGGTGTATGCTCATCGTCCACATGCGCGTATCCTTGCGCTTGAGACCGAAGCGGCTCTACAGGCTCCCGGAGTGGTGGCTGTGCTGACCGCTGCCGACGTTCCTTATAACGCCTTTGGTCTGGGGGTGGACGATCAGCCAGTGCTGTGCGAGGACGTGGTGCGCTTTGAGGGCGATAAGGTGGCGCTGGTTGTCGCTGAAAGCAAAGAGGCGGCGATAGCGGGCGCGAAGCAGGTTGTAGTGCGGTACGAGGATCTACCAGCGGTCTGTGATGCCCGGGCCGCGCTGGCTCCCGATGCGCCGCTTGTGCATGAAAAACCAGGCACGAACATTCTGAAGCATGTGCCTATTCGCAAGGGCGATATCCGCGCCGGGTTTGCGCAGGCCGATCTGACGCTTGAAGATACCTTTGAAACAGGCTGGCAGGAGCACGCCTACTTGCAGCCCGAGGCCGGTATAGCATATATCGATGAGCAGAATCGCGTTATTATCGAAACGGCGGGCCAGTGGCTGCACGAGGATCGCCGGCAGATTGCAAAAATACTCAAACTCCCTGAGGAACAGGTCATCATTCGCTATGCTGCGGTCGGTGGCGCGTTTGGTGGCCGTGAAGACCTCTCCCTTCAGCACTTGCTTGCTCTGGCTGCCTGGAAATTGCGGCGTCCGGTCGCGATGCAGTGGAGCCGAGAAGAGTCGATCATTGCGCACCACAAGCGGCATCCGATGACCATTCACTGTCGTTGGGGTGTGACGAAGGGTGGGCGGATTGTGGCGGTGGAAGCCGAAGTGCTGGCTGACGGCGGGGCCTATGCCTCCACCAGCGAGGAGGTGCTGAAGGTCGCGGCGCTCTTCGCAAGCGGCTGCTATGAGGTTCCACATATCAAGGTCGACGCCTACGCGCTCTATACAAATAATGTACCGAGTGGTGCATTTCGCGGCTTTGGGGCACCGCAGGCTCACTTTGCGACCGAGATCATGGTAACGCGTCTTGCTCACAAGCTTGGTATGGATCCGGTTGAGCTGCGCCGTCAGAACATCTACCGTGAGGGCAGCATTGAGCCGACACAGAACCAGTTGCCACCTGGCGTCAGTGCGCTTCCCGTGCTTGAGCGCTGCCTTGAGGAGATGCGTACATGGGGTGAGCTTCAGCAGCCGTCCGAGCCGTACTTGCGCCGGGGACGCGGGATCGCCAGCGGGATTAAGAATTTGGGCTACTCGTTCGGGTATCCAGAGCAGGCAACCGCGACCGTGACGGTGTTTGGCGAGGCCGAGCTAGAGCGGGCCGAAGTGCGGATCGGTGCGACCGATGTCGGGCAGGGGGCGCATCTGGCACTCCGTCAGATTGCGGCGGAGGCGCTTGGCTTGCCGCTTGAGAAGATATCGCTGATCTGTGAGGACAGCAGCATAACGCCGAACGCGGGCAGTACCTCGGCCTCACGTATGACGCTGATGGGTGGGCGTGCGGTGCGTGATGCGGCTCTGGCGGCGCGTGAGAAGTGGAGTTATACCGATGACGAGAGGGCCGAGGCCACGTTCCAGTTTCGGCCGCCCGCGACGACGGCAATGGAGGCGGGAAGCGGTCGCGCTACCCCGAACTATTGCTATGGCTACGCGGCGCAGGCGGTCGAGGTGGAGGTGAACACGCTGACCGGTCAGGTGCGGGTGATGCGGGTGATTAGCGTGCATGATGTAGGAAAAGCGATCAATATGCAGCAGGTGACGGGACAGATTGAGGGGTGTCTTGCGCAAGCAGTCGGCTATGCGCTGCTGGAGCATTTCCAGGTGCGTGAGGGCCATGTCCTGACCCCTTACCTGAGCACCTATCTGCTCCCCACGGCCCTTGATATGCCGCATGATATTCGACCGGTCGTGCTGGAACTTGCCGATCCCAACGGCCCGTATGGTGCGCGTGGTGTCGCCGAAATGCCGCTTGTGCCGTTTGCGCCTGCGGTGGCGATTGCGATTCATGATGCGGTAGGGGTCTGGCTGAAGCAACTGCCGATGGTCCCGGAGCGTGTGCTTGCGGCGCTTCGGAAGCGGTCCGAGTTAGAACAACAGCAAGCGACGATAGCCGCCCAATAAAGCAAAAGGAAAAAAGCATACAGGAGGTATGAATGCAGTTATTACGTATCACGGTTGGTTCGCTCTCGTTTCTGGCCCGGATGGAGGAGGAGGACGCACCCCGAACCTGCGAGGCGTTCAAGCGCTGGCTCCCGTTCCGTAACAGGCTGGTACAGGCTCGTTGGAGTGGGGAGGCGGCATGGATCCCGCTTGGTGAGCTCGATACGGGGCTGAGCTTTGAGAACCATACAAGTCATCCGGCTCCTGGACAGCTCTTACTCTATCCCGGGGGGTTCAGCGAGACCGAGCTGCTATTTCCGTACGGGAATACCTGTTTTGCCAGTAAAGTCGGTCAACTGGCGGGAAATCACTTTCTGACTATTGTTGAGGGTATGGAGAACATAAAAGAGGTTGGTCGTCTGGTACTCTGGGAAGGAGCCCAGGACATCGTATTCGAGAGAGGCTAGGATGCGAGCGCTTCGGGATGCCGCCTGATTCCCTGTGCGATCTGGCTCCCGAAGCCACCGCAACGCACCGTTAGCAATTGAAATCTGGAGGGTTTTTTATGGCAAATGTCACCGTTGACGCGCAGAAACAGACAAAGGCCGTTCACCCTGTTGATGAAGTGTTACCACTGGGACAACTCCTGGTCTATGGTTTTCAACACGTTCTGGTCATGTATGCCGGTGCTGTTGCGGTTCCGCTGCTGGTCGGGGCTGCTCTCAGGCTGAGTCAGGAGCAGATCGTCTACCTGATTAATGCTGATCTCTTCACATCCGGTATTGCGACTCTCATTCAGGTTCTTGGTCTGGGCAAGCTGCCCATCGGCTCAAAAATGCCAATCATCCAGGGGTGTACCTTTACCGCCGTCACGCCCATGATTTTGATTGGTAATACGCACGACTTGACGACGATCTATGGTTCAGTGATTGTCTCGGGCCTGATTGTCTTCCTGATAAGCCCGTATTTCAGTCGAATTACGCGTTTTTTCCCGCCCGTGGTGACGGGGACGATCATTACCACGATCGGTCTGACGCTGCTTCCTGCGGCGATTGGTTGGGCCGGTGGAGGGCAGGCGCTCTCGGACCCGGCATTTGGCAATATCGGGATTGTCCTGTTCTCGTTCGCCGTCCTGGTGTTTATTCTGCTGATTTACCGCTTTTTCCGTGGTTTCATCAGTAATATCGCCGTGCTGCTCGGGATCGTCATTGGCACCCTGGTTGCTATTCCGCTTGGCCTGACCAACTTTGCCGAGGTGACAAGGGCCGACTGGTTCGGCATTACGACGCCATTCCGCTATGGTTTGCCGACGTTTGACCTGGCTTCGATTGCGGCGATGACGCTGGTGATGCTGGTCACGATGGCTGAGACGACGGGCGACATGATCGCGGTTGGTGATATCGTCGGGAAGCGCGTGTCACGCCGTGTGCTGGCAAGCGGCCTGCGTGCGGACGGCCTCTCGACGATGATTGGCGGTGTGCTGAACTCGTTCCCATATACCGCGTTCGCTGAAAATGTGGGCCTGGTGAGCCTGACCAACGTCAAGAGCCGCTTCGTGGTGGCGACGACCGGTGTGATGCTGCTTGTTCTGGGGCTGTTTCCCAAGCTTGGCGCGGTTGTCGCAGCGATTCCGGCGCCAGTACTTGGCGGAGCCGGGATTGTGCTGTTCGGCACGGTGGCGGCAGTCGGTATCAAGTCGCTTGCGAAGGTCGATTTTAGCAACCATGCGAACGTGATGATTGTTGCTGTGAGCCTGGGTGTCGGGATGATCCCTGTGGGAGCGCCGACCTTCTATCACCAGTTGCCTGATTGGTTGCAGATCATCACAAATAGTGGAATCACTGCCGGCTGTGTGGCTGCTATCGTGCTCAACATTTACTTTCACGGGTTCAAGGGTGGCGGCCACAAAGATGAAATCATGGAGCATGAGGAGCACGAACTGCAACCTGTCCTGGCGACCGAGGGGCCCCGACTGGATGAGTTTGCATCCGAGGCACCTGCGCCGAAGCGGGAAGAAAAGGGTATACCGGATAAAGAGGACTAGAAGGGATTCAATAGCTTTATGGTACAGTTCGACGTGAACATCTCGATCCTGTTGAAAGAGGTTCCATTCCTTGAGCGCTTTCGGCGTGCGGCTGAGCTTGGATTTGGCGCGGTTGAACTCTGGTGGCCAGGTGACGAGCAGGCTGACGCGGTTGTGAGGCAGGTGCGTGAGCACGGCTTGCAGGTTGCCCTGATGAACTTTGATGCGGGCGATATGGCGGCGGGCGAGCGCGGCTTTCTCAACGATCCGGCGCAACAGGAGCGCTTTCGAGAGCACGTGCCGCGCGCTCTGGACCTGGCGCGAGCGCTTGGTTGTCCGCGGCTGAACGCGCTGGTCGGAAACAGGCTTGCAGGCGTAGGTGAGGAAGAGCAGCGAACCCTGGTCTATGAGAATCTGGTCTGGGCGGCTGATCGGGCAGCCCGGGCGGGCGTAGAGATCGTGGTGGAGTCGCTGAACAGCTTCGAGAACCCGCGCTACCCGCTGACAACCACGGCTGATGTGCTTGACCTGCTCGATAGGGTAAATCGGCCCAACGTGCGGTATCAGTATGATATCTACCATATGCAGCGTATGGAGGGGAACATTCTTGCCACCCTGCGCAAGCATCTGGCGCGGATCGGTCATATTCAGGTGGCGGATTCGCCTGGCCGTCACGAACCCGGAACCGGTGAGCTGCATTATCGACACATCCTGGAAGAGCTTGAGAGGCTTGATTACCGTCTGTTTGTCGGCCTGGAATACAACCCACGAACCACATCGGAAGAAAGCTTTGCCTGGCTGCCTGCTGAAAAGAAAGGCTCAAATTCCGTCTCTCGCCTCCGTCTGTTGTAGCGTCAAGGGGCTTCCCGGGCCTGGGGAGCCCCATTTCTTTGTCTTGCCCTGCTACTCTATAATACAAGAAAAAGGAGAGATATCGGAAAATGGAGCAGCATACTGTATTTGGGTTAGCGCGGAGGGATGGTTCCTTTCTCCTGGTGCGACATCGAGGGGACGAGCGGCTTTCCTGGTGGTTGCCGGGTGGCGTCGTTGAGCCCGGGGAGCCTTTGCAGGAGGCGCTACGGCGCGAGTTGCTGGAAGAGACGGGGCTGCAATTGGTGGGAACACCTGAGCTGGCTTTTGTGGTGCAGCTTGTGCGTGAAACTGAGCAGGGGCCAGTTCATGCCGGTTTTGCCTTCCACTTCGCCTGTGCGCTCTGCGGACAGATCCAGCCACGGGACCCGGATGGGCTGGTGATCGGGGCTGAGTGGGTCACCGAGAGTGAGGTTGTACGCCTGCTCGAGGTGCACTCATGGTATGATTGCAGGCCGTTAGCTGATTGGCTCGCGGGAAAAGGGAGAACCGTCTACTTCCAGCGCATCGAGTAATAATGGAGTGCAGCCCACTGAGCTTTCTTCTTATACATGAGATGGAGGAGAGATCTTGTGCTCTACCAGTAAAATAAAGAGAGATGGAGGGCTTGCTGAAAACGGATATGCTCTTCAATGAATGGCCCGTGGTAGTGGCTCGTTTCTTTGCTTCGATGCCGCTTGCAGAGAGGAAGTGGAGCGATGTCGTGCAAGGAGCGAATAATTGCGCATATAGAGGAGCGCAAGATTCCATATAAAATCGTGGAGCATCCATGTGCGTACAGTGCCCATGCACTTGCGCAGTGTAAGCAACTGCCTGAACAGCGGGTTGCGAAAGTGGTACTTGCCTATGTTGATGAAAAGCTGGTGATGCTGGTACTTCCGGGGTCGCAGAAAGTGGATCTGGAGCGGCTTCGGGAGGCGTTCCATGCATCGCTGGTGCAGCTTGCTCGTGAGCATGAGTTTGCAGAGCTGTTCCCGGACTGTGAGCTCGGAGCGATGCCGCCTCTCGGGAACCTCTACAACATTCCAGTATATGTTGATACGCGTCTCCAGGAGGAAGAAGAGATTATCTTTCCCGCTGGGTCACATCACGAGGCGATCCAGATAAAGTACGAGGATTTTGAGCGTCTGGCTCATCCGATTAAGTTGGATTGTGCGCGTTCTGCCATTTATACCAGATAGGATGTGCTCGGCATGGAAGCAAGAAACGAAAAACTACCTGTGCCTTCTCTTATATATCGATCTCGCCCCAGACAGTCAGAAAGAACGTGATGCCGCAAAACGTCTCTGCCTGCATCTCTATGAGAACCTGTTCGTATAGCTTCGCAAGCGCTTTATCGCTGATAAGTCCTTGCTCAAGCAGGGCTGGTTGTACGAGCTGGAAGAAGGCCACGCAATCGAGATACATACCCTGATGTCCCTCTTCTCCTGCGGAAAAATTCCACACAAAGGGTCGCTCTTGAATAGAACGACAGTGTATATTTTGTAGAAAGCGCTTCAGCATTGGTGTAATCGCCAGCGTGACAGCGCCTTCGGAGAAGCCGAGGCCACGATTATGCCCGGCTTTCATATAGAGTTGATGGAAGCGCTCGAAGGCCCGACTATTCGTGATACCCCATTGATCGCACTCTGTCAGGCGAATGATGCCGCCCGGGCGCAGGATCCGCACACACTCATTGATGAAGAAGGGCCAGCAAGCGCGGGGCATAAATCCTGCTATCGTGCGTGCATTCACCAGATCGAAGCTGCGAGAAGGGAAGCGAAGGGGCTGTGTGGCGTCCATCACGTGGAACGACGTGTTTTCGAGCCCTTGCATACGGGCCTGCGTGTGCGCGTATTCAATCATTTGTTCACTGACATCGATGCCGACAACCTCGAATTCGGGATGCTCGAAAGCCAGATCGAGTACCCATTCTCCCGGTCCACACCCGACATCAAGCAAGCGATGGAAGCGCGTGAGATCGGTCTGTTCGGGTAAATATCCTCCCATTTTGTTGGTCAGGAGGCGGCCCTGTTGCAAGAGACGTGCCTTTTCTGCGCTGCTCTCGGGGTCGATAAGATACGTTCTGCTCTGCTTTGAGCGCCTCATACCGAAGCCCTTTCTTCTTTCTTGACACTTCCCCGGCTCAAGCCCGGGGCTCTCTGGCGCATTTTGCATAAGGACAGACGATAAATCAGTATATCATTTTAGTATACGGCCTCATCTAAAGCTGCACTTTGAATAAGTTCTTCCTCTAATTGCCTCATCACTATGACTGAAGCTTCCATGCGAGTCATCGCTTTTCCCTGCAAGAGGAGCTCCTGTACACGCTTGTTAAAAAGACGGAGATATGGTTCCTGTTTTTCTGGAGGTGGCAATAGTCTGAGTTCAATTTGATCGAGCGGAAAATATTGATTTTCATCGAATGCGCCTACCGCAAGATGACAGTATTTCTGGATAAGCTGGACGCGGTCACGGGTGAAAAAGCGTTTCTGGGTGCTGATGAACGAGAGGCAGGCGGCCACTTTCCCGGTACGCTGAATCGGACAGACAGCGATACTGCTGCCGTGGTCAAGCGGTCGCAGGGGAAGCCAGCCTGTGTAGGTATGCGCGTCTTCAATGACGTAGTGATGGCTGGTTGAAATGGCTTGCCCGGCCAGCGACTCGGCTCCACAGTAGATATTGCGCTCCTCGCGTTCGGTGTTCCAGGGGCGCGTTCCGATGCGAAAGAGCTCGCGCAGGCTGTGGACCTTCTGGCCAGGCCTGGGAGCCGTACATACGATTAAGCTACCGACCAGCCCCAGGCGTTCCGGGTCGAGCTGTTGAATCGCATAATTGAAGATATGATCAAAAACAGTGATAAAGCGTAGCTCTCCTGCCAGCAAGGAGATTGCCTGTAAGACTGTTTCATAACAAATAACGGGAATCGAGAGCGGTTCTATAAATCGTGGAGGTGTCTCGGGAAGCTGAAAATCTTCCCGCGATAATTCCGGGAACTCCTGAAGCAGCGAAGGGATGAGCTTTTCGCGATATTCGGGCAGAGAAGCCACAAGCTGTTGAAGTGAGTGAATTTGTGGTCTCGGGTATTTCTCTTTCCCGGACGCACGCGAGGGACTACTTACCCACCGAGTAAGCGTCACTGGATTGATGCCCATTGCGTTCGCCAGTCGTTGCTTTTCCTGAGGATCGCTGATGATCTCTGCCAGGAAGGAGCGCCAGGAAAATGCCTCCCTGTTCATTGATACTATAGCCCTTTCTATACAGAGGGTTGATATATGGTGGAGCTCTATCGATACGTGAGAGTACATTTCTCTCTATTCAGTATACACCTTCCTGGCCCTCAGAGGGAAATGTATAACAACAAAATAACTTTGTCGTTAACTTTGTTGTTATACGCAGCTCGAGAACGTTGCAAGGGCTTCCCGGGCCAGGCGAGGGCTTTTTCTCTGTCGGGTTTCGAGGGGCGCTAGAGAGCGGTTTTTCCGGTAGAAGGGTTCGCTCTATCCCTCCTGGAAAAAAGGAATTCTGCAACATCTTCTTATAATAGAGAACTGTGAAGAATGAAAAGTTAAGAAAAAGTAGTATTGAGCTGAATTCATAGGGGAAAGAGCTTGACATATGCTATATGGGGAGGATATACTTTTGCCAATGTAACAAAACTTTGTCAGGCAACTGATCAAGACATGTGTTAGCACGTTTTCCTCAAAAGCTGAACCTTCGTCTTTGTAGACACTGTTTTTGTAGCACGGCTCATTTTCAGGATGACGACAGAAATAGTGGAGCATTCCCACGATAGAGCTGGCAGGGTGAAACGGGTTGGGAGTGCTCTGGAAGGCCGACGAAGGGATATACTTGCTTTGTTTTCCCTCCTGATAAGATGTTTCTCCTATAACTTCTGTCGCCAATGCAGTTTTAGAAGAGAACAGTAAGGCGTGCTCTATGGAACCTTTTGAACGCCGCATTTTTCGTCACCAGGCAGTAGAACAGTATATGAGAAGGCAGGAGCAAGAGGTGACGCCTCAACTGGGTGTTCCACTCCGTGTGCAATTGCTCTGGATAGTTCTCGTTCTGTTGTTTGTGGGTCTGCTCTGTCTCATGCAGCTTCTATCCGGGCAGATTGGAGGCTAGATGATGCAGACATCCAGACGGGAAAAGAGGAGGCCATACAGGCTCGGAGCCCATAAGCGCAGGGTTCCAGAAATACTTCAGATGAGTGAGCTGGAATGTGGCGCGGCCTGTCTGGCTATGATTTTAAGCTATTATGGCCATGCTATCACTATCACTGAAATACGTGAGACGTGTGGCATAGGGCGAGGCGGCTTTTCAGCGTATAACCTGGTACGGGCAGCACGAGGCTATGGACTGAAGACGCGGGCAGTCTCGGTTCAAGCCGATGCATTTCGCTCACTGCGCCTTCCAGCTATCATTCACTGGGAGTTCCACCATTTCTTGATTCTTGAGCGTTGCACGAAGGACACGGTGCAGGTCGTTGATCCTGCAAACGGGCGGCGACGCTTGACATTGGAGGAGTTTGATCGGGGCTTTACCGGGATCATGATCCTGCTGGAGCCAGGGCCAGGATTCGAGCGGCGGCGCTCATCACCCTTCTTTGGGCTTCGCTCCTACATCAAGACGTTTGTACGGCAGACTCCTGGCCTGTTGCTCCAGGTATTGCTTGCATCGTTGGTCTTGCAGCTTTTGCCGTTGAGCATCCCACTGCTGACCGGCCTGATTGTGGATGTCATTTTGCCAGAAAAACTGAACACTGTCATCATGACATTGGGGCTTGGAATTGTCGTCTTGTTTGCAATGGAGGTTGTAGTGACGCTGTTACGGTCGTTGCTGCTGGTCTATTTGCAGGCGCGAGTAGATAAACATATTATGGTCTACTTCTTTGAGCATCTGCTTTCGCTTCCATTGCGTTTCTTCCAGCTTCGCTCAAGTGGCGATATTATTGCACGTTTAAACAGTAACACGGTTATTCAGGATCTGATCAGTAAGGAACTGTTAAGCTCGTTACTCGATGGTGGTTTAGCGACTTTTTATCTGGTCTTGCTCTTCTGGCAGTCGAGTCTGTTTGGCTTGATTGCACTGGGAATCGGCGCTTTGCAGATGACACTTTTCTTTCTGACGCGGGAGCGTTTGCAGTATCTGACGGTAAGCGAGCTAAACGCACAGGGGCGCTCCTATGGCTATGCAACGGAGGTCTTGACCGGCATCGAGGCGCTAAAGGCTGCGGGCGCTGAACCGCGTGCTATGCATCATTGGTCGAACTTTTTCTATCAGGAATTGAACCTTTCCGTCCGAAAAAATCTGTTCTCGTCGTTTATCGATACATTTCGTACTTTAACATCGACGCTTGCTCCACTGCTCTTGCTCTGGGCGGGTACCATTCTGGTACTGAACGGGACGCTCAGCATCGGCGTCATGTTGGCGTTGAACGCGCTTGCGATCGCCTTTCTTATGCCGCTAGGCTCGCTTGTAGAAACCGGGCAAAGCCTCTGGACAACACGTTCGCATCTTGAACGTATCTCCGATGTGCTGAAAGAGAAATCGGAGCAGGAAGGCGAGATCACCGATCGGCCTCCCGAGCTGTCCGGGCGTATTGCGCTGAAGGGGGTGAGCTTCCGCTATGATCCTACTTCGCCCGATGTGCTTCAGGCAATTGACCTGGACATCGAGCCAGGGCAGAGTGTGGCGATTGTCGGGAAGACCGGTTCAGGGAAGAGTACGCTCGGGAAACTGTTGCTTGGGCTTCACCAGCCGACCGAGGGGGAAATCTATTACGATTATCTTCCGTTGCGTACGCTCAATTATCGGGCTGTGCGGGCGCAATTCGGGGCGGTGATGCAGAACGCGACGATCTTTAGCGGGACCATTCGAGAGAATATCACCTTTCATGATCCCTCTATCGATATGGGACGGGTGCTCGAAGCGGCTCAACAGGCGCTGTTACGCGAAGATATTGAGCAGATGCCGATGGGATATGAAACCCTGGTCGCTGAAGGGGGAAGCGCCCTCTCCGGTGGCCAGCGGCAACGGCTGGCAATCGCGCGGGCTCTGGCTCATAAGCCCGTCGTGCTGCTGTTGGACGAGGCGACCAGTTCTCTTGATGTCGAGACGGAACGGGCGATTGAGCGCAATATTCGGGCCTTGCGCTGTACCCGAATTATCATCGCGCACCGGTTGAGCACGATTCGCCGCGCTGATTTGATCGTCGTGCTTGAGCAGGGGAAGATTATCGAGCGTGGGACGCATCAGGAGCTCTTACAGCGAGATGGCACCTATGCCCGGCTTATTCGCCATCAGCTTGCGCATGAGCAGGACGACGACTCGCTGTATTAATGCAGCAGGAAGAGAGGCATGAACTCAACTATTATTCGAGCGTGGAAAGATGCGCGGTTTCGCAAGCAGCTTTCTGAGGAAGAGAGAGCACGGCTGCCTGCAAGCCCGGTGGGAGAAGTGTGCGAGCTGCGAGACGAGGAACTGAGCGGGATTGCTGGCGGGCGCGGCATGGAAAACACCCAATTCCTTCGAGAGTGTCGCGACTTTTCGTCGAAATATCTCTGTTTCTCGCAGCGGTTCTATAACGGTCAGTGCTGGTGAAAACACATATACAGGAAAGGAGGGATGCATGAACAACTGGATCGCACGGGCATGGAAAGATGCGATCTATCGCAAGCAACTGACGGCAGAGGAGCGCGAACGGCTCCCCGAGAGCCCGGTAGGCGAGGTGAGCGAGTTGCAAGATGTGGAACTGGACGAAGCGACGGGTGGGCATGGAGGCTATGGCTTCGTCTGGTCGGACTGGTGGCGGAAATGCCGCCCGCGCCGCTCCTATTATGGCGGCTGCTACTCGAAGCGCTATGACCCATATGGCCGTCGCTGCTTGTAGAACTGCATTGTGCAGGATTTGAGAGGGTACTTTGAGACACACAAGGGAGAGAGCAGATGCACTCAACTATTATTCGAGCGTGGAAAGATGCGCAGTTTCGCAAGCAGCTTTCCGAAGAGGAGAAAGCACGTCTCCCCGAAAGTCCTGTTGGGAGCGTCACCGAGCTGTCCGATGAGGAGCTAGGCGAGGTTGCTGGTGGATATGGGAGTAGCCACTACTGGTCCTACGATTGGTGGAGATGTCGGCGGCGCCGTTCCTATTATGGTGGGTGTCGTTCCTACGGAGGCTGCTATTACTCAAATGTGGTTGTAGGACCTATCCGAATTTGCTGGTAGTAGAAAATCCCTCCCAGAAAACGCGTAGGCCAAAACGCAGGATTTTGCTTCCTGCAAAGGGGAAGAAGCAATGAACTCGAAGATCGTTCGTGCGTGGAAAGACGCTGAATATCGCAAGCAGCTGGCAGCCGAAGAGCAGCTCCCCGAGAGCCCGGTAGGTGAGATCTCCGAACTATCGGATGAGGAGCTAGGCGGGATTGCTGGCGGGTATTGGTCCAGTGGTCGCAGGTATCGCTCTTACTGGTGGTGCCATCGTCGTCACTCACGTTATGGCTGCTATTCCCGCTACTACGGCTATGCCAGACATGGCTGCTGGTAAACCTGAACGTATTGTGGACACATTGAGAATGTAGCAGGGAGGGAGGAGGCAGGCGCTTCCAGGATAAGCGCCTCCCCTGCCCTTCCCGAAGCGTGTTTTTGTTGTCGTTCTTCATACGCTTTCATTTCGCCTGCATTGGTCGCAGGCTCTAATCGGACCGTCTATCGCGATTCGATCGCATGAGAGGTATGAGGAAGAGTGTTTCAGCCGAATAGAGCTGAGAAAGGAAGAGAAGATGAAATCAGATGTAATGAGCCACTGGAAAGAGAAGAGGCAGAGCGACTCATTGGAAGAGAAAAAGATTGTCGAGCTTTCAGATGAAGAGTTGCTCGTCATTTCAGGTGGAAGTGAAGAGGTGAAGCCGAAGCACAAGAAGCCCCCCAGGCATAAGAAGAAGGGCCATTAATGCGCAGCTTTGACTTTTAGTCCTCCAGGAGGGTGGGGGGATCGTCTGGATCCTCCACTCTTCCCTGCTCCTCATAGATACTACCTACCTATTTATTCGTATGCTGATGTCATACTCAGGAGGATAACTCACATGCTGCACACGGTACCGCGCTCGATCTGGGAACAGCCGGTCTGGTATCGCGCCTTACTGCCTCACGAGCGATTCGATTCTGAGTTCACTTCTTTTCCGCAAGTTGAGGCTGGACAGTTGCTTCGGGAGTGGAGAAGTGGAACCCCGCTCAGGCGCGACGTCTGTTATCGGAACTGGTTAGAGCAGCATCAGCTTACTGAAGCAATGCTTGCTCACCTGTTAAGCGAGCCTGTGGAGGCGCTTCAGGCTCGATATGCAGAGCAACCCGAATGGCTGCGCTATCTGAGGGAGGCGTTTGAGGCTGAGGAAGGGCCTTCACTCTATCTGGAACAGCTTCTTGCTTTGTTCCCCCCCGCGATCTTTTTGAAGGGAATCGAGCCGCTACTTGTTCGGGCAACGCGCGAGCTGGAGACTGCATTGCAGGGTAGACTGAGCGCACATGACTGTATTCAGGATTTGTGTATTTTCTCCCTCTTTGCCTCCCTGGCCGATGAACTCCTTTTGCAGGTTGAAAGAGTATATGTGCTGGAGATGAACGTGATGCGCTTACAGGGCGAGTTGCGAGGCGAGACGCCTGAGGAGCGCTTTCACGACTTTATCCGGCAGATCAGCCAGAAGGAGCGCTCAACAGCGCTGTTGGCCGAGTATCCGGTACTTGCTCGACAGCTTGTGCTTAAGGTGCAGCAATGGGTGACAGTGGCTGTTGAGTTGTTCACGCGCTTTGCAGCGGACATTCAGGTGCTTCGAGAACGCTTTCATGCGACTGGTCGGCTTGTGGAGCTGCACGCGCTGGCTGGTGACGTGCATCACCACGGCAGAAGTGTCGTTATCCTCCTGTTTGACACTGGCTTTCAGCTTGTCTACAAGCCGCGTTCGATGGCGATCGATCAGCATTTTCAAGAGCTGGTGAGCTGGCTCAACGAGCGGGGCGCGACCTTACCGTTGCGCACGTTGCAGGTGCTTGATCGTGGAGACTATGGCTGGATTGAGTACGTTGAAACCGCTCCCTGTGCCTCCGCAGATGAGTTGAACCGCTTCTATGAGCGTCAGGGGAGCTATCTGGCACTGCTCACCGTGCTGGGTGCGACCGATTTGCATTCTGAGAATACTATTGCCGCGGGAGAACATCCTGTGCCCGTTGATCTGGAAGCGCTGCTTTATCCCCGGTTGCAGGAAGAGACGGCGGAGGATGAGCCGCTTTTCCCCGATCTCTCGATTCTGCATGTTGGACTGCTTCCGCATCGTATCGGTGCGAATGAGCATTCGATAGGTCTGGATATCAGCGGGCTTGGCGGACAGAAGGGGCAGAAGACTCCACAACCGGTAGCGACCTGGGAGGCGCCGGGAACCGATCAGATGCACTTGAAGCGAACCTATATCGAGGTTGAGGTGAGCAAGAATCGCCCTTCGCTGCTGGATGGACAGCCGGTCGATGTGCTGGACTATGTTGAGCCGTTGACACGTGGCTTTGCGCGGATGTATCGATTCCTGATGAACCATCGTGAAGAAATGCTGCAAGAGCAATTGCTACGTTTCGCTCATGATCGAGTGCGGGCGCTGTTGCGTGATACGAGCACCTATGGCAAGCTGCGTGATGAGAGCTTTCACCCGGATCTGTTGCGGGACGCATTGGATCGTGAGCGCTTTCTTGCTCAACTATGGGTAGAAGTGGAGTACGCTCCGGCGTTGCGTGATATCGTGCCGATCGAGTATGCAAGTGTGTTGCGTGGCGATATCCCTATATTCAGCACGGCAGTTGATGGGCGCGCCTTGCAAGCAGACGATGTTGCAACCATTCCTGACTTCTTTGGCGGTTCGGCGCTGGACGCGGCCCGAGATCGCATTTTACACCTGAACGAGCAAGAGCTGGCCCGGCATCTCTGGACTATTCGGGCGGCGCTGGCGACGACGCTGCTCGGTCATGAGCCGGATAGAGAGCAGCTTTTCCCTCAGCCGCTTGCTCCTCTACCTGACCCGCAGCGGCGGTGTGGTGAGGCTGCCAGTGCGCTGACCGGGCGTTTGGCCGAGCTGGCATTTTCGCAGGATACAATGGCGAGCTGGTTGAGCATCAGCTTACAGCAGGAAGAAGTCTGGGAGCTGGCCCCGGCAGATATCGATCTGTATGATGGCCTGAGCGGGATAGCGCTGTTTCTGGCCTATCAGGGGGCGTTGACCGGGCAGACCGAAGCAACCAACCTGGCTCGGGCGACGGTGAAGACGCTGCGAGCCTTGCTTGCTCAGGCGCGGCGCTTTCCAGCGGGAGCGGGCATCGGAGCGTTTACGGGGCTTGGTGGGCCACTCTACCTCTTTACCCATCTGGGTGTTCTCTGGGATGACCCGGCCTTCTTTGAAGAAGCAGACGAACTGGTCACGCTGATTGCCAGCCAGGTCGAGAACGAGCACCAGTATGACGTTATCAGCGGGCTTGCAGGCGCTATTCTGGCGCTCCTGGCTCTGGATGCAGTTCATCCGTCACCTTTCGCAGTGCAGACAGCGCGACGTTGTGGCGAGCGTCTGCTTGCTCTGGCCCGTCCTCAAGCGCGGGGGATCGGGTGGAGCCTGAGACCTGAGGAGCCGCCACTGACCGGGTTCTCACATGGGAATGCGGGCATTGTCTATAGTTTGCTCAAACTAGTTGAACAAAACTATGATCCGCGCTTTTTCTCCGCTGTTCAAGAGGCGCTGGCCTATGAGCGAAGCCTGTTTCTACCTGAACTGGGGAACTGGCGTGATTTACGTGAGATCCCGCCCGGGATGCGGGATGATGATGGGATCCCACCCACTATGGTTGCCTGGTGTCATGGGGCGGCGGGTATTGGCCTTGCCCGTCTGGCGGCGCTTCCTGTGCTGGATGATGCGCAGGTGCGAGCTGAGATTGAAACGGCTGTACAGACGACGCTGGCGATGGGCTTTCACTTCAATCACTCGCTCTGTCATGGGGCGCTTGGCAATATGGAGACGCTGCTGTTCGCCTCAAAGCGACTCGGAGAGGAGAAATGTTACAAGGCAAACCAGTTTGCCCAAACCAGTATACTGCGCAGTATTGAGCAGTTCGGCTTCATTTCGGGGGCGCCGCGTGGCATCGAGACGGTTGGCCTTATGACCGGCCTTGCGGGTATGGGCTATGAACTGCTCAGGTTGGTGTATCCGGAGGCGGTTCCCTCGGTGCTGACGCTTGAACCGCCGTCGCGCTCACTGTGAGTGAGGTGTCATTTCAGATGCTGTTCATCCAACAAAGAGGCTTTCAGCGCGGCCTGGCGCATGGCGTAGAGTCCTTCGATCCAGCTTCCGGGTTGCGCCTGAAAGTCGAGATCTTCACCGAAGATGCGGTAGTCACAGGTCAATTCTTCGCCAGGGCGAATATCGCGTAGAGCCTTCATCGCAAGCTGTCCATCACTTGAGATATAGTCGAGACAATTTGGGGTGTCGGCGTGATTCATAAAGCGAGCGTCATCGCTACAAAGAATGAAAACGTCGCGATTTGGTTCAAAATAGCTATAGTGGAAAAGCTGACGCTGTGCTTCTTCCGAGAGCGAGGCGATCTCTTCCAGCGTCAGAGCGAGATCGAAGCCCTGCTGAAAGCGCCAGATCAGGCTATCCCTGTAGAGGAATTGTGCAGCGAAGAGCCCAAGACCATGCACGGGACTGATTTGTAAACGTGTTTCTACCAGAAGCATACGACGTAATCCCCCCTCTTTTTGTACTATTCTGGGATGCGAATTTCAACCCTTCCTGCTTGCTCGTTCCAATGGGTATCCGTGTGAAGCAGGGTGCAGAGCCGTTGCATATTCTGTGCAATACAGGTGCGCTCAGCTCCTTGTGCTCGCAGTGCACGAAAATCTTCAATTACGGTAGGATAGAAAGCAACCTGGCGGATGACCTTCTGTTCGAGTGAGACAACAAAAATCCCACTATAGTCGTTTCGCTCTACCGGATCTATCGCGTAATCATCGATAAAGTCACCGGTACAGTAGAGTATAGGTTTCTGCCGATAGATCTCGATACCGCGAACGACATGCCCGGAATGACCGAAAATGATATCAGCGCCCGCATCAATCAGGGCATGTGCGAAGGGCGGATGCGTTTCAGGCGGCTCGTAGCCCCAGTTTGGACCCCAATGCAGCGAGATGATCAGCACATCAACAGTGGGCTTGACGCGCTCAATGCTCTGGAGAAGCCGCTGCGCCTGCTCTGAGTCGCTATCAATGGGAACGTAACAGGTGCCTGCTCTGGTCGAGGTAGCGGCCCAGGCGGGTTCATTATCTGTGCAGGCAAGCAAGCCAATGGTGGTAGAGCCGGCCTGCCACCTGACCGGGGCCGCCGCATCCTGAGTGTCATATCCGGCTCCGGCCGCATAAATACCGGCTTCACGCAGGAGCCTCAGCGTGTCATAGAGGCCCTCAACGGTGAAATCCAGGCTGTGGTTATTGGCGAGGGAAACGGCATTGATCCCGGCTGCCCGCAGGACGCGTACGTTTCGGGGATCAGAGCGGAAGTGAAATACTTTGGGTGTCTCGTTCCACGGCGTCTCATGCGAGGTGAGCGCACATTCGAGGTTGCAGAGGCGGACATCAGCGGCGTGGAACAGCGGCAGCGTGTCACCCCACGGATATTCTGGGGGGTGTGCGCGGAGCATATCGTTTACCAGGCGCCCGAGCATAACGTCACCGACAAAAAGTAGCTGAAATGACTCCTGTTGCATTGCAGCTCATGCTCCTCTCTCTCCATGTACTTCTTATGCAGTAGAAGAGCGATCGAAAAATGCTTTCGCTACGCTAAACACGCATTCGGGATGCACTATGGTGTCACCTTGCTTTCTGGTCTCGCTTTTTCTGAGAATGGAATGCACCTGTGAAGAGAGAAGCATTTCTGTATTTATTTCTATTATAGAAACCGAGCGAAATGTGATATATGTAATGGGAGAGACACTATTCATGCTGGTTGGTGGAAGCGATGAAGCACGCGCTTCTGCTTTGCTGATAGGTACAATAGGAGAGAGGAAGAGAAGAAGCTATGCAACCTCATTCCAGTTTTACTGGCCTGGGCATGGGTCTGGGCACCTTGTCGCGGCTGTCGTCGGCGCGAACCCGCTCGATCAGTCCCGAGAACCGTACTGGCGAAAAGGGCAAGGCCGCGATGGCGACAGAAGGAACGGGAGCCCGCGCTGCACGCGATCTCGGGCCTGGCTGGAAGGTTTCCCCTTCGATCGAGATTGCGCCGCATACGGTGGTAACGCTCGCGGATATTCAGGACAGTGGCGCTATTCAGCACATCTGGCTGACGACGCATCCACAGCATTGGCGCTCGCTGATCCTGCGTGCCTACTGGGATGACGAGGAGAGCCCGTCTATCGAGTGCCCGCTTGGTGACTTTTTCGCGAATGGTTGGTGCGAGCGCTGTAATGTCAGCTCGCTTCCTATCGCGGTGAACCCGGCTGGTGGCATGAACTCCTATTGGGAGATGCCCTTTCGGCAGCGGGCCCGTCTGACGCTGGAACAAACAGGCGAGCAGGCCGCGATTCTGTACTATCAGATCACGTACACACTGACCGAGGTGCCGGATGATCTGGCCTATTTTCACGCGCAATGGCGGCGTAGCAACCCGCTCCCCTACAAGGAGGTTCACACGCTGCTCGATGGTGTGCGCGGCATGGGGCACTATGTCGGCACGTATCTGGCCTGGCAGTCCAACTCGTGCGGCTGGTGGGGCGAGGGTGAAATCAAGTTCTATCTCGATGGCGACAAAGACTATCCGACGATTTGTAGCACGGGGACCGAGGATTATTTTGGCGGGGCCTGGAATTTTGAGCACCCCCAGGGTGAGTATGGCAGCTATTCCACGCCGTTCCTGGGCCTGCCGCAAGTGATTCGTCCCGATGGGCTCTATCGCAGTCAGCAGCGCTTCGGCCTGTATCGCTGGCATATCATGGATCCGATCCGCTTCGCTGAGGATCTTCGAGTGACCATTCAGGCGCTCGGGTGGCGAAGCGAGGGCCGTTATCTGCCTTTGCAGGATGATATCGCTTCTACTGCCTTCTGGTATCAGAACGAGCCACATGCTCCCTTCCCTGCTTTCCCTGAACTCGATGTGCTGGAAGTGATCTAAAGGCGCTTCTGTGGCGGCTGGATCTCTCTATTCCTGTCGCCACGGTTCTCCTCATGAGGGAGAGTTACGGTCCTTTTCTGTAATGGTGTTGAATACGTTCCTGATTTCCTGTTCTCTAAAAATGCGACAATGTATGCGAGATCACGACAGCTATAGATGAAGGTCTGGAAAACCATCTCTAAACTATTGCTTTTGGAATCATAGTAATGTATCCTCAGTTTATAGAGGAAAAATGCTTGTCTGGCACAAACATCCAGATCTTTTCGCATGCCCCTCCTGTTGTCGGTATGAGGAGAGATGATCATCTCGGGTGTTCTGGTGGGAAGGTCCGGTTCCCTCTGTGATGCGCAAGCTGCATTCTTGTTGTGTTGTAGTTATCGAGAAACGATGAGAAGCCCGATCACCTCTGTGACAGGGCGCTCTCGCTTCAAGCAAGGAGGCTTTTTCGATGATGACTATTGCTCGCCCTGGTCGTGCGCGGCGCGGCGTGCTCTTTGCTGCTTTCCTCTTGCTTTGCCTGTCTCTGACGGTTGGTATTGGAGCGCCGACCGCACAAGCAGCCGCGGCAAAGCCAAAATTTCAGATGAACTTTACGACTGATGACCCCTCGCTGGCATATACAGAATCCATGTTTCGGGAGCAGTTTGAAGAGGTCTACCCGAAGCTGGTCAAGCGGTTCAACCCCGACGCGCCGCGTACGGTGACGCTTCAGATCAAGTATGTGGATGGCGTGGCCTCAACTGATGGCGCGGTAACAACGATCAGCTCAAGCTACATGCACAGTCATAACGACCTGGCAGGCGTTTACACCCATGAGTTTATGCACACTGTTCAGGCGTACCCGGAATATGTCGTCTGGCTGACCGAAGGTATTGCTGACTATGTGCGCTCTGTCTATGGCCCGAAAGACGATCCCTGGTCCCTGCCAGCTACGGTGACGCCCGAGCAGTCTTACAAGCAGGGCTACGGCATCACGGCCCGCTTCCTGCTCTGGATGGAGAAGCATGTGCGCTCGACCATTGTGGATGATGCAAATCGGGTGTTGCATGCAGGAACCTATAGCGATGATGATTTTGTGACCTGGACCGGTCAAACGCTTGATTACTGGTGGTCCTACTACGTACAGCATCCCGAGATCTAACCGACCTGGTAAAGATACCACTGGAATCAAGCCCCTGTGCTACTTGATCGCTGTCGCTCCCGGGTATCGGGAACGGCAGCGATTCTTGATATATCCGATTCAAGGAATACCGTTTTCTCCCTTTCAGGTATTGCTTGAGTGCAGGGAAATAGAGGGAGATGGAGGTATAGTCATACTGCAAATAGCATTGACGAGAAAAGCCATTTTACTCTCGTTTATAGCTGCAACGCATTCTTTTATTTTTCTGGCATGGTAGTTGAAGTGACTGTCCGCTGTGGCAGTCAAGGAGGACGCATATGTCACATCTGGCTCAAAAGAGGCGCCTGCCCGTGCTTGCGCTTCTGTTCCTCTCACTCCTGGTCGTGGCTTGCGGCGGGAGCACGAACCAGACGGGCAATAATACGGGCAAAGCACCGGACGATCAGCAGATATTTGTGACCCCGATCACCGGTGTTTCCAATATTGCCACGTTTGATCCCGCGCGCGTTGGCGATACACCTTCTTCGAAAGCCGTCAATATGGTGTACACAGGCCTGGTTCAACTCAACAATAACCTTGAGGTCTATCCGCAGCTTGCGAAGGACTGGCAGCAGTCGGAGGACGGCCTGACCTGGACTTTCACGCTGAAGCCGGACACGAAGTTCAGCGATGGCTCGCCGCTCACCTCGAAGGACGTTGTCTACAGTATTGATAGAGCGTTTGATCCTGCTCTGAAGAATGCCGGAGCTGCGTTCTATCTGGGAAAGATTAAAGACTCCGAGAAGCGGATTGATGGAAGCCTGAAAAGCCTGATTAATCATAGTCTTTTCGCTCCTGATCCTCAAACCGTGAAAATCGTGACAAGTGTCAAAGCACCCTATTTCCTGCAAGCGCTGACCTATCCCTGCTCGTGGGTTGTCAATGAGAAGCTGGTGCAGAAGTACGGTATTGACAAGTGGACCGACCATATGACCGAGGCGGTGGGCGCCGGTCCCTTCATTGTGCAGAAATATCAGCCCGGCAATGAGATTGTGTTTGTCCCCAACCCGAACTACTATGGTGACAAGCCGCAAATCAAGAAGGTGGTCATGCCCTTCTATCGCGACACGAAGACCGTCTACAAGTCGTATGAGACCGGCCAGGTGCATGAGGCTCCTGTTCAGACGGCCAATATGGAGCAGGCGCGCCAGTTGCCGAAAAATCAGCTCAAGAGCGTGTTGCAGTTGAACACCTTCTACTATGTGATGAACTACCTGACTGTTCCCTTCAATAACCTCAAAGTTCGACAGGCGTTTGCACTGGCAATCGATAAGGAGAAGATCGCGCACAATGTCTATCATGACCGCGTCAAGGGGACGAACAACTTTGTGCCGAAGGGGCAGCCGGGGTATAACGAGAATATCACTGCTCCAGATGGTGAGAAGAGCGTGAAGGGGAATCCGCAGAAGGCGAAACAGCTCTTTGAGGAGGGGCTGAAGGAGCTCCATCTGACCCGCGATTCTCTGCCGAAGATCACCTTCACGGTCGCGACGAATGGGTCAATCGACGTGAAAAATGAACTGGAAGTCGTGCAATCTATGTGGAAAAGTGCGCTCGGAATCGAGGTCACTATTAATGATATGGACTTTAACCAGCGCAATTCCTATGTGAAGACCGGGAAAAACAATGCGAAAGGCCCGATGCTCTGGTCAACCGGGTGGGCCGCCGACTATCCCGATCCGCAGGACTGGCTCGACCTCTTCCTTGATGATCCCGATGGCGGAAACAGCACCAATTTCGCACATAACAATTCTGATACGCTGAAGCAGCAACAGGATATTCAGGCGCTCATCAAGAAAGCAGACGAGACGATGAATACCGATGAGCGTATGAAGCTCTACAATCAGGCAGAGCAGCAGCTTATCAATGATGTAGCACTGATCCCCATTTATCAGAAGCTCGGCTACACGGTGCGCAAGCCGTGCGTGGTGGGCCTGACCGATAATGCACAGGGAATTGTGCCACCAAACGACTGGGCGCATGTCTACATCTCGAATGAGACACCCTGTGCTCGTACCGAGAAATACCGCTAACGCCTCTCTGGAAGCGTCCCGAGGGAGAATGGAATAGTCTGTTCTCCCTTTTTTGTTTCCCCGGGCCCTGTTTGACAGGAGCTGCCTTTTTCGTCTATGATAATGACTGACCGGTCAGTTATTAAAAAGAGGACATGGAGAAGAAAGGAGTCAAGGGCATGACGCTGGCTAAACAGCGGCCTCGAGGGCTGACGCGGCTTCTGGCAAAGCTTCCGCTGTTATTGTATCGGGTAGGGCTTGGGTGGCTGCTCGGGAAGCTCTTTGTGCAGATAACTCATCGAGGGCGGAAGAGTGGTCGAATCCGCCAGACGGTGCTGGAAGTGCTGCGATACGACCGCCGGACGCATGAGGTGGTGGTGGTCTCGGGCTGGCAGGGACGGACCGACTGGTATCGCAATATTCAGCGCGAGCCCGCGTTATGGGTTACGATCGGGCGGATCTCCTATAGGCCTGCTCAGGAACTGTTGTCTCCTGAAGAGACGTACGCCGTTGTGCGCGAGGTGCTGCGGCGCCGACCCCGCGAGGCAAAGGCGCTCGGGGCGGTTCTGGGTATCGATTTTACCGCTCCTGATGCCGAAGCGCAGGTTACTCGTTTGTTTCGGGGCGTGCGTTTCTGGCCCGCGTATCTGTCGAGGCAGGACGATAAATGAAGGTTTTGAAGTGGGTACAGGTGTGCCAACCCAGGCGACGATAGAGCGGAAACCCCATCGGTGTGGCCTGAAGCGTGGCATAGCGGTGCCCGGCCTGACGCGCTTCCTGCATGGCTGCTATTGTGATCGCTGTCCCGATGCCGAGCCGCCTGGCATGCGGAACCGTGGCGATTCCATAGAGCCCGACCGTTCCGCCGCCTTCGACCAGCAGGGCGGTGGCGACTGGCTCGTTGTTTTTGAACCCGAGGAAGAAACGGAGCGAACGATCAGGAGAGAAACCGTACCGCCTGTAGAGCCCATTGAAGACCTGTTGCAGTGCTTCGGGGAAGCCAAAACCGGTGCAGAGCACAGAGAGCCAGGAAGCGAGCATGCTGTTTTCTGTCACCTCGCGCACGCTCACGGTGGAGGCGGGCGCGCGCCATCGGGCCAGGTCGATTGCCATGCCGGGTACCTCTTCATCAAGCGACCAGCCACGCTGAGTCAGGCGCTGTTCCAGATCGTTGGGGCGCGTGGTGGGACCGACCAGGCAGGTAACGGCAGCCTGACGGGCACGGGCCTCGCGCTCGATTATTGCTAGAATAGTGTCGGCCTCTTCGGGTGCGCAGTGGAAGCGAGAGACGCCATTACAGAGCGCCAGCTTGCTTGCTGAAAAGAAGGCGGTATAGCGCGCGTCCCGATGAAAATCGGCCTCTAAAGCGCGTCCCAGTCGTTCGTATGCGTCTAGCAGGTTGGCCTCGATCGCGTGCACAAGTGCGTTCTGCATAGCTCCCTCCGGTAGCTGGCTGTCTCTCTCTTGTATTGTATGCCTGTGGTTCCAATGCTTCCCCTGCACCGGGTAAAAATGCGTACAGAGGAAGCAAAGGTTCTACTTCATTTCGATAAGGACACCTTCATTCGGGCGTAAGTGAATCTCGGTGAGCGAGATGTCTCCTTCCCGATCCAGGTGCGTCGAGAGGCGAATGACGCCCTGCTGCTGCCCGGGAAGCGTGACGAGCTGCTCTTCATTCGAGAAGTTGAGCGCAATCAAGCAGGTTTGCGCGCCATACTGGCGCAGGTAGACGATGCAAGACGCGTTCTCCTGATCGATCGTTTGCTGCGTGCCGATACGGAGCGCCTCTGACGAGCGCCGCACTTCGAGCAGCCGCTTCACAAGTGTGAGCATGGAGTGCGGATCTTTCTGTTCGACTGCCACATTACAGGTGTCGGCATCGCTGGATACGGGCAGCCAGGGCATGACGCCTTCGGGGCAGAAACCTGCTGCATAGCTGGCATCCCATTGCATCGGGGTGCGCTCAGGATCGCGGCTGTAGAGCGGGTTTTCCTTGCCCTGTGGGTCATGCATCAGCTCCGGCGGAATGGGAACATGCTGCATGCCGAGCTCGTCACCGTAGTAGCAGGTTGGTGTGCCGCGCAGGGTCAGGAGCAACATCTGAGCGATGCGTGCCTGCTCGCGTCCTACCCGGGCCGCGATGCGTGGTTTATCGTGGTTACCGAGCACCCAGTTTGGCCATGCGCCCGCTGGTAGAGCAGCTTCGTAGTCATCGATGGTCTTGCGAATAATGCTTGCTTCCCAGGTGGGGAGCGTGACAAGCTGGAAGTTGAAGGGAAGATGTGCTTCGTCTAGCTGCTCGCCATAATAGGACATCAGGCGCGGCACGGGCAGGTAGATTTCGCCGATCATCACCCGATCCCCGAACTCGTCCAGCACGGAACGCATCTTCTGCACCAGCGCGTGAATGCCCGGCTGATCTTCGGTGTAACGAGGAATCAGGCGAGTAAAGGAGGGATCGCCTGGCTTCCAGTCGGGGTTGACAGGATTGTCGCGGAACTGTTCATCTTTGAGCAGCAGCCAGAGCACGTCCACGCGGAAGCCGTCAATGCCGCGTTTGAGCCAAAAGCGCAATACATCATACATTGCTTCCTGTACCGCTGGATTGCGCCAGTTCAGGTCCGGCTGCTTGACATCGAACAGGTGCAGATAGTATTGCCCGGTCTGTTCGTCGAACTGCCAGGCCGAGCCGCCAAAGTGACTGGTCCAGTTGTTGGGTGGACCGCCATCAGGAGCGGGATCACGCCAGATATACCAGTCGCGTTTTGGGTTGTCGCGGCTGGAGCGCGATTCCTGAAACCAGGGGTGTTCGTCGGAGGTGTGGTTTGGCACGAAATCCAGCAGGACCTTGAGGTTTCGCTTGTGTGCCTGCTCAATCAGCGTATCCATATCTGCCAGAGTGCCAAAGAGCGGGTGAACATCCGTATAATTGCTGATGTCGTAGCCAAAATCAGCCATAGGGGATGGGTACATTGGTGAGAGCCAGATAGCGTCAACACCGAGCCAGCGGAGATAATCCAGTTTTTGTGTAATGCCGGGAAGATCCCCCACGCCGTCCCCGTTGCCATCGGCGAAGCTGCGCGGGTAGATCTGATAGATCACGCTTGTTTGCCACCAGGACTGTGACATTCGTTACGGGCTTCCTTTCTGTCTTGCTATCGCATTGATATATTCTTATACTATAACCACTGCAATGGAAAAAAGCAACGAGATTGCAGCAATACTGTGTGTCTCCGCTTCAATGCGAGAGGGAAGCGCTTCTACAGGAGCGGGGGGCGCGAAGAAGCAAACAGAGAAGGGAGCCGATGTGACTCCCTTCCCTGCCTTGCTGAGCGAGAACAGCGATCGATATCGCCACTGTTCTGCGGCTGTATCAGGCGAGCAGCGGCGATATGCGAGCGTTCAGGCTCAGGTGCGAGTGCTGTTTTTCCTCACCCCTTCGATGAGTCTCCCGAATCGGGCTTGACCGGCGATTTGCGCAGAGAGATCATTTTCTGGATGACCATGAAGATCAGCGAAATGATCGTCTGCACCGCGATGCTGGCGTTCAGCGTGGCCGTGGTGGAGGCGTCGTAGTGATGCCGATACCACAGCGCGTAGACCATCGCTCCGTTGTAGCTACAGAAGCTCCCCAGGAGCGTGATCCCGATCGTTGCCAGGATCCTGCGAGCCCAACGGTGTTCCCTGCGAGACGGCGGGTACCTGTGGACGCTGATGAAGTCCATCCAGCCGTCTGTGAGGGTCCGTCCGCAGCTGAGCAGAGACGGGAGAAGCGATCCCCCGTACAGCACGACGGCTGCGAGACCTGTCGGCCTGTCTTGCGCCCCCACGCCGAACAGAAGCGGCAGGAAGAAAAGCAGCAGACCGGTCAGGCCGGGCAGCAGCCCCACGAGCAGGAGCAGCCCGACGACGGGGTGCATCCCCCGAAGTCGCCACCGCTCTTTGCGCCACAGCGAGCGAAACGCTGTGAGGTAGTCCCGCCACACCTGTATGTTCTGTGCGACGATCAGCAGCGGACGGAATGCCCATTTGCTCAGCGACTGCACCCCGTTGCTGATGACCAGGATCGCGGGGGCCGAGGCTGCGAAGAAGCCCCCGTACCACTCTCCGCTCTTGATGCCGATGAAGTTGCTGACGACCGGGCTGAGCGATCCGATGCCCAGGGCGGTCAGCAGCCCCCATCCCCACTTGACGTCGTGCAGCGGGGAACGGTTCTCCCGTCGCGTGAACGACAGCCAGCCGTTGAAGAGCACGCCCGAGGCCTCGATGAGCGGCGGAGCCAGGAAGAAGTATCCCTGGACGAATGCTCCGAAGCTCGTTTTGTCTCCGTTGGCTCCCACCCCTTTCAGAAGGGGAATGAGAAAGACACCGATCCCCGTGGCGGTGAGCAGCAGACAGAGGCCGACAACGGCCTGTACGAACCAGTGTGCGGATGCTCCTCGTGAGCGATCCAACCGCGCAATCATTGGGATCCTTCCGTTGAAGTTGGCGGTTCGGGTTGTACGTTCCTGCTGAATAGGAGGTACGTACTTTTATGCTGTTCGTCTGTGCTGTTCGTCCGGTCAGTTTGTCGTAGGTTGACTCCTTTGCGTTGGTGATAGTATGCGCGATGCATCTGAACAGGCGAGCTGTCGTCAGGTCGTGTAGAAAGTGATACAGCGATCCCTCAGGAGCGTTTCGCTCTCGTTCGCCCGAGTGACAGCGCGTTCGATGGTGCATAGCGACGATTCCATTGACGCTTGTATTGTATCAAGCATAATTGCAAATTACCAGGAGAACTATTCCATGCGGAATGGAATATAGGAGAAAATACTTATATGTGTACCCCTTTATAGGTATGGGTTCCTCTGGATTGCAGCCTGCAAGGAGCACACACGAAAGGGGAAGAGACGGTAGAATGGAGAACAGGTTGCGCAGTCATGAGACCACGCAGCCTGCTTTTTTCTGTCTGAGGAGAAGATAGGGAAGTCTGGAATCCGGGCGTGCGTCCTTTACCCTTCCTCGTTTACACTGAGGCAGGTTGTTCCACAACTCTTATAGCAGGTGTTCGCCGTTGCCAGCGCGACCGGCTGTATGTCGCTGGATGGAGCGCTGACCCGAATATCGAGCTCAAAGTCATCTTCAACAGGAGTGTCATGTTCCAGTTCGATCAGGGCTTGTTCCATAGCGTTTCTCCTTTCCTTGTAAAAGACATCGCTCGTTAGTGTTGCGGGCAGTGGTAGAGCGTTTCGCAACCGGGATTGCAGGAGTTAAACGTTGCCAGTGCGGTTGGTTGCGCATCGCTGGCCGGGGCGCTGACCCGAATATCGAGCTCGAATTCGTCCTCGAAGGCAGCTTCCTGTGTCAGTTCGATCAGGGCTTGTTCCATAGCGTTTCTCCCCTCTCCTTTAAGAGAATATTCATTTTAAGTAAGTATACACTGTTTTTATGATTTTTTCCAGACTCAAACATATCTGGATTGAAATTAGAGAGATACAGGAGTAAAGCGCTTGTGTAAGCTGAACCTTATTTTGTAGAAATAAAGCTGGCTGGCGCTATATAGGTGCCATTCTGTTTTGCATAATGAATGCTTCCATGCAAGCGAAACAGGAGACAATAGCACGGTGCTGCCGAAATGCGCCGGTGATGCGGCTTGTCAATGAAGCAGAAGAGCCAGGTGCCACTTGTTTTTTCTGCTTGCTTCGGGTATGCTGGTACTGAATGCGAGTGGCGAGAGAGGTGCAGAAGAGGCAAGGGAGGGAGCGCGGATGATGGGAACCCGGGGAGAAACATCGATGAGCGTCGCCGACTATTTGCGGCTTGATCGAGCTAGTGAGGGCGTGCGCTATGAGTATCTGGACGGTCGGGTGTACGCGCTGACGGGCGGGACTATTGCCCATGCTCGTATTGCCTCAATTTTACGAAATTGCTGGATACGCATCTACAAGGGAGCCCCTGTCGGTTCTATACCTCAGATGTGCGGGTGCAACTGGCTGCGTCCCGGTATGTGTATCCCGATGTGACGGTGAGTTGTGCGGAAAGGGACTGGCAAGAGCAGGAAGACACAATTCAGGCTCCTCGTCTGGTGATTGAGGTGCTTTCACCGAGCACAGAGGCCTATGATCGCGGCAAGAAGTCGGGCGTGCCCTTCCATCGAAGTGTATCTATTGTTAAGTGCGACAGAACGCGTAAGTAGAGAGATTTCGGCGTCGGGGCGAGATGTGGAGTTATCGGCGTTGTACAGGTGAAGATGCGGTAATCTGTGCCTGTGTGAAGGGGACGTTTGCGCCGGATGCAATCTATGAATATGTGACCTTCTCGTCGGGAGGTGCCTGAGCCCGCGCCGGATGCGCTATGAGCGGTCGCGTTTTGTTATTGTATGGCTGAGTGTTTGTGCTACCCTATCCTCAGCCCTTCTCTGGAACAGGATGCAGCTTATGTCATCAGCAGAATCCACCTTGACCTATACGTCTCCCACAACCATACAGCAGCGTGTCTGGCAGCCCTTGCTTGAGGAGCCGCTTCGTCAGCGGGCACTGGAAGCTGCTCGATATGTTGCGCTGCGCATGGTCGACCCGGAGGTTATTCAGCAACAGGCCGCACAGGCAAGCAAGCAGATGAGTGAACCCGCTCCCTGGCTGCCGTCTGCGCTGTCGTCGGGCGTGTGTGGGGTTGCGCTGCTGCACGGCTTTCTGGCTCATCACTCCCCTGAACATGAGCAGTATGTCCAGCGCCTGCTTCACCATGCCGCAATGAGTACCCGTGAGCAGCCGATCCAGTCTCCGGGCCTTTTCGCGGGGACTACCTCTCTGCTGATTACCCTGAACCTGCTCAGTAATGGGGGCAAGCGCTATCAGAAGACGCTGGCAGGCTTGCGCAAGGCGCTCTTTGAACAGATAGAGCAGCAAAGGTACTGGAGGTATGGGCTGGAGCGTGTCGCTGAATATGATTATGATGTCATTTCCGGTGCATCGGGTGTGCTGGTCTGTCTGGTTATGGGCCCGCCCGCCGACGAACTGACACAACAGATGATCGCGCGCCTGATTGACTACCTGATCTGGCTGTTGGAGCCGCACCAGAGATATGGAGAGGAGCGCTGGTGTATCAAGCCTGAGGCGATCATCTCGCCGAGCTTGCGCGCGCAGCATCCGCAAGGCTATTTCAATTGTGGGCTGGCACACGGACTTCCCGGGCCGCTTGCTGCCCTGTCGCTGGCCTACCTGGCTGGTTATCGCTATCCCCGGATCTATGATGCCATCGCTAGCGCCGCCGACTGGCTGGCCGTGCATCGCCTGGACGATGAGTGGGGGGTGAACTGGCCCGCGGTGGTACCTATCGAGGTGGCGACACCTCACGGAGCCTGGGCGCACTTGCCGGTGGCTCGGGCTGGCTGGTGTTATGGCGCTCCGGGAGTGGCTCGAAGCCTCTGGCTTGCCGGGCATGTCCTGGAAGAAAGGGCAATCCAGCGGCTGGCAATCATGGGAATCGAGGCCGTGATGCAGCGTCCTCCTGAGCAGCGCATGCTTCTCTCTCCGACGCTCTGTCATGGCGTTGCCGGGCTGCTTCAGATCTGCCTGCGCTTTGCCCATGAGAGCGAGAGCATCCTTGTTCGCGAGCAGATCCCGGCGCTTGTACGGCAGATTCTTGACACCTTCAATCCGGATTTCCCCCTCGGCTTTCGCGATGTGGAGAGGCCGGGTGTCGCGGTCGATCAGCCTTCATGGCTGGAAGGCGCTCCGGGCGTGGCGATGGCTCTGCTGGCGGCTGCAACCGAGATTCCCCCGACCTGGGATCGCATTTTGCTTATTTCCTGAGAAAAGGAGAGAAAAGGGTACATGACGGAAGGACTGTATGCACCCGCTGACTTTTTCATGCTGCGAGCGCCTGCCCTGCCTGCTGAGGTGTTCCTTCGGCTTTCTGAGACGGCTGAAGACAGAGAGGCCTGCTATCGTCTGTTGCGCGAGCTTGCCGAGCAGCCTCACTGTGCGCTTGCTCTGGCGGTAGCAAGCCCCTCGCTCTGGCAGACGATCCAGCGGCTTCCTCAGGCGAAGCCTGCGGCGGTGAAACGCGCTTATGCCGGGCTGCTGCGCTACCTGATTCGGATGAGCACGCGCCCGACGCCCTTTGGCCTGTTCTCAGGCGTCACAACGGGCACATTTGCCGATGAGACCCGGCTGACCCTGGCCTCTCCTCCGGTGCAGCGCTTTCGCACTCGACCCGATATGGACTGGCTGCTTGCCCTTCTACAGCAGGCGGAGGGGGCGAAGGAGGTCGTGACACAGCTCAAGGTGAGAGCGAATCAGACGGCTTATCTTGCGGGGGGACGCCTGCGCCTGCCCTACGCCGATACGTATGGGCAGCGAGATAACCGCTCGATCTCGCTACGAGCTACTTCCGTTGTGCTCAAGGCGCTGGAACTGGCGGCACAGCCCATTCCTTATACAGAATTGCAGGCGGCGCTGCTTCGGGCCTTTCCTCAGGCGAAGCCATCGCAGGTTGAGCGCTTGTTGTGGCAGCTCTGGGAGCACCACTTTTTAATCAGCGACCTGCATCCTCCCCTGACTGATGCTCGCCCCGCTGCCTATCTTGCTCGTCAGCTCGCCGCGCTCAAGGGGGTTGAAACGCTTCACGACGGTTTGCAGGCTGTTTTACAACAGACAAGCGAGTTCGATGCAGCCGGAAATGCAGCCAGCATCGAGCAGCTTCGGCAGGTTGAGGCACGACAGGCGAGCCTTGTTCCCGAGGCGCAGGAGAAGGCCCGGGTTCAGCTTGACGCGGCTCTTCGCCTGCACGAGACGACGCTTCATCAACAGATCGGGGTGGCCGCCGCACAAGCCGCTGAACTCCTGCTGCGCCTGACGCCTTTCCCTGAAGGTTTGCCTCATCTCAAAGAGTATCGTCTGTTCTTTCTTGAAACCTATGGGGAGGGGGTTGAGGTGCCGCTGCTTGACCTCTTGCACCCGGAACAGGGCCTCGACGCGCCTCCCGGCTACGATCAGCCTCGGCGCTCCTATCCGCTCCCACCCGGCCCGAACGCCCCCGACACCCGAAAATGGGATGAGCAGCTTCAGGCGCTGGTTGCGGAAACGATCAACCGTCAGAGTGTGGAGCTGGAGCTGACCGAAGCGCTGCTGAAGCGGCTTGAGCGCTGGTCTCCGGTCGCGGAACAGGCTCCGCTCTCGCTGGAAATCTATCTACAGGTGCATGCGGCGTCGCGTGAGGCGCTGGACAACGGCGAGTGGTGCGCGGTGCTCGGGCCGAATTGGGGCTCTCCCAACGCCGGGCGCACGTTTGGACGCTTCTTTGATCTGCTGGATGAGGAGGGGATGCGGCATCTACAGCAGTTGACCGAGCGTGAAGAGGCGCTTCTACCCGAGACTATCTTTGCTGAGTTGAGCTATCAGCCACGCGAGGCCCGAATGGCGAATGTGGCGCTTCGGCCTCCACTGCGGCGCTATGAAATTGTGGTCGGGACGACGCCCTCTGTGCCTCCCGAGCGGGTGATCTCGCTCAATGATTTGGTCGTGGGGGTGCGCAACGGGCGCTTCTATCTTCGCTCGCAGCGGCTTGGCAAGCAGGTGATTGTCTCTCAATATCACATGTTGAATCCTCGTCTGGCACCCAACGTGTGCCGCTTCCTGAGCGAGCTGAGCATGGATGGAGTTCCCTGCCTGAGCGCCTTCGATTGGGGCAGGCTGAGCGGATCGCCCTTCCTGCCACGCGTGACGTATCGGATGGGCCCGCATGCGAGGCTGGTGCTCAGTCCCGCGCAGTGGCAGCTTCGGGCCGACACGGTGCAACCGGAGGGGACGGGCAGCGAGGAAGAGCGCTGGTTTGCGGGCTTGCAGCACTGGCGCGAGCGGTGGCGGGTGCCGCGCTATGTCTATCTGGCTGAGTTCGATAATCGCCTGCTGCTCGATCTGGAGCACCCGGTCATGGTCACTGAGTTGCGGGATGAGCTTGGCAAGCTGCAACAGGATCGCACGCTGACGCTTCAGGAGCTGCTTCCCGACTTTGAACATCTCTGGTTGCGCGATGAGCAGAGTGCTTCCTACTTTTCGGAACTCGTGGTCCCGCTGCTCCGTGCTGCTCAACCTGCCGCACAGGCTGCTCCTCTGACACCTTGCCGGGCGATCTCGCGGGTCGAGCGCAGCTTTTTCCCCGGGGATCGCTGGACCTATATCAAGCTCTATGCCGCTCCCGGGCAGCACGACGAGCTGATTGCTGGCCCGCTCCGCGCCCTGATTCGGATGTTGCAGGAGCAGCGCCTGCTCGATTGCTGGTTCTTTATTCGCTATATCGATCCTCTGCCACATCTTCGGGTCCGCTGTCGGGCTCGCGACGAGCAAGCAATTGAGCCATTGCTGCTGGCGATGCTTCGTCACAGTCGCCATCTGGTAGACGCTGGTGTGATCCAGTCGTATGCGCTCGATCCATATGAGCGGGAGGTGGAGCGCTACGGCGGGCCCGAAGCAATCGAGCTGTTGGAGCAGGTATTCTGTCTTGATAGCGCGGTTGTCAGCAACCTGATTGCGGCTCAGCAAGCGCAACGTCTCACGCTTGATCCGCTGGAGATCGCTGTCTTTTCGCTGCACCAGTTCTTCACCAACTGGGGCTATGATATCGATCAGTGCCTGCAATGGCTTCGCAAGCGCACGCAGACGTATGCGTTTAGCGCTGAATATCGCCCGCATCGCCGTCAGTGTTGCGAGCTGCTGGCCCCCTGGGAACCCAGGCCGCCCGCGAATGTTGTGGAACAGCGCGCGCTCCTGCTTACGCTGACGCATGGGCCAAGCGCCGAGGGTGCGGATAGGGGATCAATCGCGCAGGAGCTCAGGAAGCTTGGCGATCAGGTGCGGGAGCTGGCAAGCAGAGGGGGGCTCTGGGTGTCCGAGGAAACGCTGCTCGAAAGCCTGGCACATATGCATAAGATTCGTTTGCTGGATCTGGATCGAGAGCGCGAGCGCCGCCTGTATGCTTTCTGGCGCCACACCCTTGAAAGCATCAAGCGACGGCCCACGAAGCGGTAGCAGCGGCCTTGTGGCAGAAAGGCTGAACGTGCAACGGATCCGGATCCTGGGCGCTCACTTCGATAGCTGGAAGGAGAGCGACCAGGCGTTCGCAATGGTGCAGCATGCCTCAGCAGCGAGGAATCTCCTCTTCAACAACGCAAAGGGGAGATTCTCGCTGAAGCGTCCGAGCCATGAGCCTGAGCGGGGTGCTTATCGCGTCTCTGCTTCTATCCAGTCAAGGTATTCCTTCTTACCCGCAACAATCGGGAGGACCGTCACTTGAGCGCAGGAATAGGGGTGGCTTTCCACAATAGCCTTCTCAACCCGGGGGTACAGCTCCCGGCGCGTCTTGGCCTCAAGTCGCCACTCGTTGTCCTCTTCCTGCTTGCCTTCCCACCGATACACCGATTGGATAGGGAAGAGATGGACGCATGCGGCCAGATGCTGTTCTACCAGCTTTCGCGCGATCGCTTTCGCGACATCCTCTGAATCAACAGTTGTGACAACCACGATATATTCTGACATGTATTATTCCTCCTATTTCTTTCTTTCACTCCTCAACGGCTTCATAGAGCCCTTGCAACGTTGCAGCCATAAGCATCTAGAGTCGGAAGACTTCTTCTACTGCCGAAAGAGACGGATCTTTTCCCCACCTCTGTTTTGCCCTGTAGTAGCTAGCCGCAAGCTTGTTAAAATACAAGCGAGAATTGATCTTCCTGGCCAGCTCGGCTGCTTCTACGAGTGCAGTGACATAGGCTTCACGCTCTTCGCGCTGACACTGAATCTCTGTCTGATAGTATAAAAGATCGACCTTTGTAATGGGTTCCCTCTCCGGATCATTTGACTCCTTTTCCATCGCCTCAAGTGCTCTCGCTGCCTCATCGGGTTGATGAAGAAAGAGACGTGATTGAGCGTCACCAAAGACATACAGGGAATAACGGCTTGCGCGTATATACGGGTAAAACGGATCTTCCTCCGGGATCCGGGGATACGATTCGTATGCGAGCCCCATAAATCGCATAGATTCCTGAAGTTGCCCACGCATCGCGTATAGCTCAGCCGCCCCTGCATAAACGCGGCCCTTCAGAAGTGGTGACATTGTAGCCGTAAAGAGCGATTCTGCCTGTTCAAAACACTGTATTGCATTCTTGCTGTGTACGTCAATAAGGAGCGGCTGAGATGAGCAGAGATGAAAATGATAATCAATAAGGCGGAGTAGAGCAGCTATTTGTAGTTCATGGTTTCCTGCCGCTTGCGCATACAGGATAGCTCGACGGCCCGCCATCGCTGCCGCGCTATAGTCTTCCCGATCAGTTGCCAATTCGCATGAGATGATGTAGGCTATTGCTGCGAGCCGCGCTGCTGGTATCTGAAGTGGTCCCGGTTGTTGTGCCAGTGCTGCACATTGTTGAAGGTAGAGCGGCAGTATCGCTTCTACCTGTCTGGTATGCCCGCTATAGTATAGGTCTAAACAGGCTAAAACTCCCCTTTCATACATCGAAAGCAAATCATTGGACCAGGCATCAGAAACTGCATTCAGTCCTACAATCCCCATGAGCCTTAAAGCGCTCCGCCTGTTCATATCGTCCTCTTTTGCAAAAAACTCCTGTATTTGTTTGCTGTGGTGGGGGGATATGCCTCTCTTCCCGCACTCCCACTTTGATATTGTGGGTTTATCTACTCCCAGAGCATCAGCTACAGCCTTTTGAGATAACCCCCGCTCTTCGCGGAGTGCTCTCAACATAGCGCCATCCACATTGAACCCCCTATTATTATGTAACAAGCAACCAAAGCCCAGTAATATATGATTCATAGTTTACATTAAATTTGCACGAAATGACAACCTGAATGACAATCCAAAGCCAACTAGAAACGCCTTATTTTTCATGTATGCTTTGTATAGATGCGTGACAACCGGAGTCCTTTAACGCACCGGTACCCGAACGATGAGCCGGTTGTTGTCGCATCCTGCTAGTGGAAGAAGGAAAAGAGGTGATCGTATGTTGAGTATCAGACTCACTCTATTTCAGCTTGCAGCCATCGTGTATAGCTGCGAGCACAATCTAGCCAAGCTAAAATCTCCCGTGAAGACGTGGGAACAGGAGCGCCGGGAACAGCTCATAGACCGTTTTTTAGAACTGGTCTGGGACACGGTTGAAAGCGCGACGGATACACAGGAGATGCCTGGTCAGCCGCTCTCCTGAGACGCGTCACGGGCTGTAGGCCTTTATGGGGTAGCCAGCCAGATCTGACGCTACCCCAGAAATCCCTGAAAAGAGGCAGAGGATGAAAAACGAGGTACTGCAAAAGTTGCTTGACGGCATGAGACCCGACGACCCCTACAACAAGCTTGTACAAATGGCGCTCGAAGGTGAAGAGCTCCATCCGTTCGAGGCGAAACAGATCGCAGTTATGTGTTCGCGGTTGGAAGGGAAGACAATGACACCGGAGGATCTGGGATTACAGGTAGCACCAATGCCTCCCCAAATAAAGGAACAGCTCGCCAGGATGGAACGAGAGCTTGAGAGAAACCCGGGGAACAGGGTAGCAAGGGAGATGCTGGAGACGATACGCCAGATATACTCGTAAGTCCACCAACGCCGAGCGAATCCCTCTACGTCGCTCACATCCTGTATGTTACCGGAAGGGCCTGACACGTCGGGCCCTTCTTTTCTTTTGGGGTATGCACAACTCACCGGAAAATCTGTGAATACATATTATACACATAAGCTGATACACTCCTTTGTTTTGCCCGATCTTCTCTATAATCAGCCGATCAGTGGGCCCTGGTCGCTCCTTTGTGAGCGAGGTAACGAAGAAAATGGTTATTTCTGGCTGGCTGTCTCGTCTCATGTAATGGTACATCTCAATCTACTGTTTGCTGTCTAATGAAGGGAGATCTGCACGTGCAAAAGGCAGCGATACCGCTCCTGAGCTCCTGGCAAAATTTCTATGTCATTGTCGGTTCTGCCTCTGTAGGACTGATCAGCCTGATGTTTGTCGTTTTGTCTCTGATTGCATCGAGGAACAAGCGCAAATCGAGTGAGGTGACCGGGGTCTTTGCCACCCCGACGGTGGTGCATCTCTGTGCCGCTTTTCTCATCGCCGCGATTTTCAATGCGCCCTGGCCTGAACTCTGGTATGTTGATCTTGCTCTGGGTATCTGTGGGCTGGCGGGGGTGCTCTACGGCCTCGTCATTTTCTGGCGGGCGCTTCGTCAGTCCAAGTATCAGCCAGAACTGGAAGATTGGATCTGGCATATCATCCTGCCGTTTCTTTCTTATATGGCTCTTTTTGGTGCGTCCCTGGTGATACCTGCGAATGCGGTGCTGGCGCTCTTCATTGTTGGAGCGGCAGCGGTGCTCTTTCTCTTTATCGGGGTGCATAACGCATGGGACAGCGTCACCTATATGATCTTTGTTATCGAGGCGCGGCAAACGCAAAAGGAGCAAGAGCAGAAGGCTGAAGAACTTTCAAGCCTCTAGCGTGTAGGGATAAGTTAAAGTGTAAAATATGGAAGTGTTTTCTCTCGATCCTCATTTTACGGAGGTGACAAAACAAGAAATTTCAAGATTCTGTGTATCCAGGGAAAATAGTGGAAGAAGGTAGTAGAGGTAAGGAGAAGAAGAAAAATAGCTGAAGGAGAAAAAAGATCATTTTTCTTTCAGCTAACAAACTGGAGAGGCGTTTATGTTTGGATCGCTCCTTTTCTGATTATCTCTGATGGGAAGCGTTTTGGCGGGAATTGCTCGCATTATTGTGCTCTATCAATTCTGGCATCAGAAGAGCGTGGCCCAGGAGACCCGCCGTAGTATACGAAAAATGATGTATGTATATGCCTTGCTCCTCTGCCTTTTTGGGGGGATACCGGGTTATTTTCTCCTCTCCATGCCCGGTTGGAGGTGCCCTGAGGAATACATCTGTACTCCTCTGCCGACGCAACCTCCTCAACCGCCTGGCTGTCCTGAGGGGATGGTCTGTACTCCCAAAGAGCAATAGGGCAGGCTGTGAAAGGAGGAAATAGCAGGGGCAGGTGAAAGCGTGATGTCTGGAGGCGGCAAGAGGCGTGCGTGAAGGCAGTTCCGGCTGCTTGTTCCGCGCTGGCCTGCCAACAGACCCCGCATGCCTCGTCGAGAGCCTCCCGGAAGCGAGCTAGCCAGGGTCCTGCGACCAGGAGGGCGTGAGGCAGGGAAAGCGCGTTAGCTGTCACTCGCTGAGGCGCGCGGAGCAGGTTGAGCTCGATGCAGTACCATCTGAGATGGAAAGGCTTGAAAGCCGTGCGCCTCATAGAAGGGGACGAGGGATTGCTGACAGAACAATGTCACGGTTTCGACCTCCTGAAGTCCGTCGAGCAGTTTTGTCAGAAGGAGGCTTCCCAGGCCTTTGCGCTGGTGATCTGGCCGCACTGCCACATCATCAATGTAGGCGTGGAAGTGTCCATCTGACACCGCCCGGGCAAAGCCTACCAGTTGATCCCCGTCCCAGGCTCCGACTGCCAGCGCGTCCTGAAGCACCTGCGCAATCTTCTCGGGGGTGCGCTGTGGCCACCAGCCGACATGTGTGTACAGTTCGCGGACCGCTCGGGGATCAATGGGGCGCTCGTGATGGAATGCGATCGTGATAGCTGTCATTGGTCTGGCTCCTGATCTTTCTGATCGGCTCTCAAGGATGTGATCAGAACGTGTTGTCTCTTGAAGTGCTTGCATGTCCTTCAAGATGGACTGGTCCTTGTCCAAATGCAAGGAAGCTCTCGGAGTATATCAAGTTTGCTTGTGATGGTCAAAGAGCAGGTGTGCAGGCAGGATGAAAGCAGGAGTGGACTTGTATGCTCAGTGGCCAGAACGAAGGCCCTCAAGCGCGCGTGGCATCACGACGTGATGGGGAGGGTAAACCAGAAGGTCGAGCCCTCTCCGGGGGTGCTCTCAACGCCTATTTCTCCTCGGTGTTCGGTGATGATCGCCTGGCAGATGAAGAGGCCGAGTCCCAGTCCCTTGCTTGACCCCCTCTGAGAAGAGATGCCTTTCTCCCCTTGAGAAAAGGGCCGCCAGAGCGCCTTTTGAGCTTCGAGAGAGAGGCCGGGCCCCTGATCGCGTACCCAGATCCGGACCATCTCGTTCTGAAGGGTAAGCCCGATGTGGACCGGCTTCTCGGGGGGAGAATAGCGCAGGGCATTGTTGACGTAGTTGGTGATGACCTGGCGAATGCGGTCGGGATCGGCCTGCACCGTGATGTTCTCCTGCTCGGGCAGCGTCAGTTGAAGGGTGCGTTCTGGAACCAGGACACAGAGATCCGCGATGCATTGACGGAGCAGCGCCACGATGTCGCAGGGCTGCAAGGAAAGCGACAGGGTGTGTGACGTGATGCGTGAGACATCCCGTAAATCATTAATCAGGCGTGTTTGCCCGTCAATCTGGCGGAGGGCATCATCCAGCAGCTTTGGCAGCTCGGTCACAAAGGTTTGCCATTCCTGAGGGAGGTTGTCCACGGTGCTGCTCAGGCGCTTCAGGCGTCGCTGAAGCAATTGAAGAATGGTGCGAAGAACCGTGAGCGGCGTTTTCAGCTCATGGCCAGTGATCCCGAGGAGGAGATCTTTTTGTCGCTCCATAGCTTTGTGTGCGGTCATATCCAGCACGAATAAGAGCGCAAGCGGTACAGGCCCTTCCCGCCGAAAGGTTGTCCCGCCCATCAGTACCGGGACGCGTCTGCCCTCTTTGCTCACAAGCTCTATTTCATAAGGAGGGAAACGGTCCGTCCGCGCCAGTTCCTCCCGTAGCTGCATCACTCTATCCTGATTGTAGGAGGGTATCAGTTCTGTCCACTGAAGGGAGCCCGCTTCAAGGTCCGCTCGACTATACCCGACAAGGGAAAGAAACGCGTCGTTCGCCTCATAGATCCGGCCCCGGGCGTCGATGACGAGAATCCCGAGAATATTGGAGTCGACCAGGCCACGCAGGCGGGCCTCACTCTCCTGTAGGGCCTGCTGGATACGTTTGTTTTCGTCGATATCGGTTGCTGTGCCAAACCATTTTATAATATGTCCCTGCGCATCAGTAAGAGGCAGAGCGCGTACCAGAAACCAGTGATAGAGGCCGGTCTTTCCCTCCCGAACGCGATATTCAATCTCGTAGGCCTGCCCTGTCTGGATGGCGTTATGCCAGGCTGCCAGCGCCCTGACCTGGTCATCGGGATGGACGAGCTGGAGCCAGCCATCTCCTTTCAACTGATCGTAGCTTGCTTGCAGATACGTAAAACAGCGCTGGTTGAAATAGTCGAGCCAGCCATCAGGCCGGGCGGTCCAGACCAGATGGGGAATCGTCTCCGTGATGATCCGAAGCGCTTCGTGGCTCTTGTACAGCGCCGTTTCTGCTTGTTTGCGTTCGGTGATATCGTGAATATAGATGGCGATGCCCCCGCGCGAAGGATACACACGGACCTCCACCCATTTATGCAAGAGCGGGTGAAACGCCTCAAAGGTGACCAGTTGTTGCGTGCGTAAAGCCGTGCGATAGCCGTGTTCAAAGGGCGTGCCAAGCAGCTCGGGAGCTGCCTCCCAGAGGCGCCGTCCCAGTATGGCCGCGCGAGGTTTACCGAGGGCTGTTTCTATCCATGCATTGACATAGGTAATGCGCCACTGCGAATCGATATGAACCAGGCCATCGGTAATGCTCTCCAGCAGGGTGATTGCCCATTTGTTTTCTTCCTGGTGTTGCGCCACAATGTCAACTCCGGCAAGGCAAAAAGCTGGTCGCTTGAATATCTCTGTCTTTTCATTATAGATGAGGGATCAACGTCAAGTATAGGGGAACCGCCTCCCATGAAGCTGCGGGATCTATGGAGCAGCCTGTCAGGTGCGATCCAAACGGGAGCGTGAACCGGGGCTCCGATCCGCAAGGGAGTCCTGCCGCTTGCGATTGGATCTTCAGGCGCGGAGAACGTTCTACATGCTAGAGGAAGAGGGGGTGAAGGCGCTGTAAAGTCCATCCTCTTTGTGCTGATGGGGCTCCTGAAGCCGCTCTTGTGTGGTATGCTTGTGTATTGAGCTCATCACTATATTGCGAAAGATGCAAAGAAATGGTATCTTTGTCTTATCCCCGATTCAGAAAGCGTCTGGCATCAGGAACGAAGCCGCTGGCAACGACCACAACGGTCCAGGCGCGCAAGTATGAGATTTCCTGTTCTTTTTCTGGTTTTCTCTCTGGAAAAGAGGTATACTATTCTCTGCAACAACTGTGAAAGATATGGTTCATCAACGGACCAGTATTGTCGTCCTATTCCTGTTCTGCTGCCACCGGGAACCTTCCATTCCCTTTGTCTGGTGCCTCGCTTGAGATGCCTGTTTTCTCTTTCAGCGTCTCATGAGCCTGCTCGCTTCTGAGCCATGAGAGCGCCAGCATTTCCTGTATTTCTAGAGTAAACAAAACAACAGAAGATAGACAAGAGACTGTTCCTACTATCTATAGAGTGAAGGAGACGCCTCATTGGGCTACACGAGTGCTATTCCTGAACCGGGCCAGCTTGTAGAAGTGCGCCGTCGTCGCTATGTCGTCGTAGACATTGTACAGAGCACGCTTCCTTCTTCGGGAAAGCAGCATCTGGTCACGCTCTCTTCGGTCGAAGATGATGCGCTTGGCGAAGAGCTTCAGGTGATCTGGGAAGTTGAGCCCGGAGCCACGGCCATCGAAAAGACGCCGCTCCCTGCACCCACCGCAGGGTTTGATACTCCGCAGCGCCTGGATACGTTCCTGAATGCGGTGCGCTGGGGAGCCGCTTCCAGCGCCGATATAGAGGCCATTCAGGCGCCATTTCGCAGCGGCATTGATCTGGAAGATTACCAGCTTGACCCGGTCGCGCGGGCGATTCGGATGCCCCGCGTTAACCTGCTGATCGCCGATGATGTTGGTCTCGGCAAAACGATTGAAGCCGGTCTGGTCATTCAAGAGCTGATTATCCGCCATCGCGCCCGCAAGATCCTGATTCTCTGCCCCGCACCGCTTCAGGTGCAGTGGCGCGAGCAGATGCGCGACAAATTCGGCCTCGAATTCCGCATTATCGATAGCAAGACGGTCAGTGAGCTGCGGCGAGAGCGTGGTCCCTACGTCAACCCGTGGAGTCACTTCCCGCGCCTGATCGCCTCAACCGAATATTTCAAGCGCGAGCGCCCGTTCCGCCTCTTTACCGAAACCCTTCCGCGTGAAGGAGAGTCGGTCTATCCCCGCAGCTATGACCTGCTGATCGTTGATGAGGCCCACAATATGGCTCCGTCCGGGCGCGGCAAATATGCGACCGATTCGATTCGCACGCGGGCGCTGCGCCGGATTGCGCCTCACTTTGAGCATAAGCTGTTCCTCTCGGCCACCCCGCACAACGGTTATCGGGAGAGCTTTACCGCCCTGCTTGAGCTGCTGGACAACCAGCGCTTCGCTCGGGGCGTCGAGGCCGATGACAGGCAGTTGCGCACTGTGATGGTACGTCGTCTCAAGTCCGAGCTGGAAAAGCGGTGGGACGGCTCGCCGCGCTTCTCTCGCAGAAAGGTGGAGCCGATCGAGGTGCAGTATACCGACGAAGAGCGGGAGATCCATCGCGCCCTGCATGAATACACGCAGGAGCGGCTCAAGCGGCTGCGAACGAATGGCGATCAGCAGGCACACTACGCGATGGAGTTTGTCACCAAGCTGCTCAAGAAGCGCCTGTTCTCCTCCCCGAAGGCCTTCCTGTTGACGCTGCAAAAGCATATGGACACGCTGGCACACCCCGACCGCAAAGAGACCGTCTCGCGTCGGCCACAGATGGGCATTTTGCGGAAACGGCTGGAAGAGATCGAGGAAGAGGACCTTGATGACGAGACGCTCAGCGATACAACCGCGGAAGCGCTGGAGATCGCGGCCTCGATGCTGACCGATATCAGCCAGCGCGAGCGCGAATTGCTCGACGTCATGCACCGCTGGGCCGAGCAGGCCGCGACCAGACCCGATAGCAAGGCACAGGAGCTGATCCGCTGGCTGCATGCCACGATCAAGCCCGGTGATAGCTGGTCAAGGGAGCGCGTCATTATTTTTACGGAGTTTCTGGATACGCAGCTCTGGCTCTATAACCTGCTGGAACGGGAGGGCTTCACTGAGCGTGGTCCCGACGGTCAGCGGCGCGTGCTGCGCCTGTATGGCGGCATGGAGACCGAGGAGCGCGAGCAGATCAAAGCGGCCTTCCAGGCAAACCCGGACGATGCCTCGGTGCGTATCCTCCTCGCGACCGATACCGCTTCCGAGGGTATCAACCTGCAAAACTACTGTTCGCGCCTGATACACTATGAAATCCCCTGGAATCCGAATCGCCTGGAACAGCGCAACGGGCGTATCGACCGGCACGGGCAGCGGGCTCCGGAGGTGCTCATTCACCATTTTGTGTCGAGTACCTATAAGCAGGCCAGTAGCGCCACCCGCAGGGATCAGCTTGATGATGATCTGGAGTTTCTGGGAACGGTGGTTGAAAAGCTCAAGCAGATTCGGGAGGATCTGGGCAGCCTCGCCCCCGTCATCGCCACGCAGGTCGAGGAAAAGATGCTCGGCTATCGGCGCACGCTGGATACCACGAAGGCGGAGCAGAATCTTCCCTCGAAGCGGGTGAAGGCGTTCGAGAAGAAGCAGCGCGACGAGCTCAACAAGCGTATCAAGCAACTGGAGGAGCAGCTTGGGAAAGAGCGGGATAAGCTGAAGCTGTATCCGGAAAACATTCAGGCCGTAGTTGAAACCGCGCTGGAGCTGGCGAAGCAGCCGCCCTTACGCAAGCGCATCCTGGAAGATCCGCACGGGGTCTATCCGCCAATTGAGGTCTTTGATGTGCCCGAACTCAGTGGCAGTTGGGCGCGGTGCACCGAGGGGCTGGAACACCCGTTGATGCGGGACCAGCGGCGACCGATCGTGTTTGATCATGCTCTGGCTCGCGGGCGTGATGATGTGGTGCTGGCTCACCTGAACCATCGCCTGGTGACGATGTCGCTGCGCCTGTTGCGGGCCGAGGTCTGGTCACAGGGCGATCAGCGCTCGCTCTATCGCGTCACAGCGCGAATAGTCCGGCATCATGCGCTGCGCACTCCGGTGGTAGTGGCCCATGCGCGCCTGCTGATTCTGGGAGGCGATAACCAGCGGCTGCACGAGGAGCTGATTGTTGCGGGCGGCGCTCTGACCGGCGACGGCTTTAAGTCAATGGATGCCGATCAGCTTCAGGATGTGCTGGATGCTGCCGGAGATAATCCGGTCTCCGCGCGCGTGCAGGCGAGCATTCGCGGGCTCTGGGATAGCCATCGGGACGCGCTGGCAGAGGCGTTAGGGCGACACATGAACAAGCGAATGCGCAGTTTAAAGGACACCCTGAGGAAGCGCGAGGAGCAAGAGAAGCGCGATATTACGACGGTCCTGCGCGAGCTGCAAACCAACATTCGGAAAGAGATCGAGCCACGCACCGGGCCGGCTCAGCTCATGCTGGAAGGCTTCTCTGACGCTGAGCGCGAGCAATATAAACGCGATGTGCAGGCGCTTCAGGAGCGTGCCGACGCGATCGATGGCGAGATTGAGGAAGAGGTGAAGCGCATTCAGCAGCGGTTTGCCAATCCTCAGCCGCGCCTGTTCCCGGTCGCTGTCACCTATCTCTTCCCGCCTCATCTGGCATACTAGGAGGCTGGCGCATTCTCCGCTGGTGGGGGAGTGCGCCCCGGTTCTATTTCATTATTCCTGTGGAAAGGATGCTGTGGCGTATCTATGGCTACTGAGACTCCAGCACGGCAACATGCCACCTGGCTTTCATTGATCGATATTTCCGGCCCATTTCTCAGCACGGCCGTTCTGCTTGAGGTGTTCAAGCATGGCCTTGACACGCGCTCTGATGAGGTGGAGGTGCGCCGCCGCCTGCGGACCGCGTACGATGAGTGGGCCGACAACCAGGAAGGGCTTCACCCTGATCGCGGGATTCATTATCAATGGTTGCGCTTCGTGCTGACCGATGTGTTGAATTTCCGCCCCGAGTATCTGCGTGAAGGTCAGCAGATCACGGAGAACCTTCGCTATACGGTGAAAGAGCATGGCGAAACGCTGTTCCCGGATCTGGTGATTCAGGCTCCCGATGAAGCGCAGCCGCGCCTGCTGGTGCAGCTCTACCCGATGCGGCAGAATCTCGAAAAGGCGGTCACGGACTCGGTCTGGAAGGTGTCGCCGGCGACGAAGATGATGGAGCTGTTGCGCGGGACCGGCATGCGGCTCGGCCTGGTGACGAACGGGCGCTCCTGGATGCTGGTTGACGCGCCCCCGCAGGAAACGACCGGCTACTATACCTGGGATGCCACGATCTGGACCGAGGAGCCGATCACGCTCCGCGCCTTCTACAACGTGCTTGGCATGTATCGCTTCTATGGCGTGCCGGACGAGGAGACGCTCGAGGCGCTGCTGAGCAAAAGCGCGGAGTCGCAGCAGGAGGTGACTAATCAGCTTGGCGATCAGGTGCTGCGGGCGGTCGAGCTGCTGATCAAGACGCTGGATCGGCTCGACAAGGACAGACAGCGCACCCTGTTGCAAGATGTGGACGAGAAGACACTGTACGAGGCGGCGCTGACGGTCATGATGCGGTTGGTCTTCCTGCTCTCGGCGGAGGAGCGCGGCCTGCTCTGTCTGGGCGAGGCGCTCTACGACCAGAACTACGCGATCTCGACGATGGGCAAACAGCTTCGCGAACAGGCCGACCAGCAGACTGAAGAGGTGCTTGGTCTGCGCTACGATGCGTGGAGCCGCTTGCTGGCGCTCTTCCGTATGGTTTATGGTGGCGTTGACCACCCGGATTTGCGCCTGCCTGCCTATGGCGGTCATCTCTTCGACCCGGATCGCTTCCCCTTCCTTGAGGGGCGCCCGCAGAAGACAAGCTGGCGCACCACTCCGGCGCATCCGCTCGCGATCGATAACCGCACCGTGCTCTACCTGCTGGACTCGCTGCAATACCTGCGGGTGCGCGAGGCGGGCGGCACCGAGCGACGCCGCCTCTCGTTCCGGGGTCTCGACGTCGAGCAGATTGGCCACGTGTATGAGGGCCTGCTTGACCATACGGCGAAGCGCTCCACGACGACGATTCTGGGCTTGCAGGGTACGAAAGATGCCGAGGCCGAGACGACGCTTGAGGAGCTGGAGGCCCATGCCGCGAAGGGCGAGGAGGCGCTGCTTGCCTATCTGGCTGAGCTGACGAAGCGTGGCGTGTCTCCGTTGCGGAAGGCGCTGCACCAGACGCTCGACGATCCTCAGGCGCGGAGCCGCTTGATGGAGGCCTGCGACAACAAGCAGGATATTTTCTCCCGGGTGCTGCCCTATGCCGCGCTGTTGCGCAAGGATAGCCTGGGCAACTATGCGATTGTCACGCCCGGCTCGATCTATGTGACCAAAGGCGCCGAACGCCGCCAGACCGGGACGCACTACACGCCGCGCAGCCTGACCGAGCCGATCGTGAAGCACGCGCTTGATCCGCTGGTCTATGTTGGCCCGGCGGAGGGCAAGCCCGAGGAAGCATGGCAGCTCAAGTCGGCTCCCGAGTTGCTGGAACTGACGATCTGTGACATGGCGATGGGCTCGGGTGCGTTTCTGGTGCAGTCCTGCCGCTATCTGGCCGAGAAGCTGGTAGAGGCCTGGGAGCGCGAGGAGCAGCGTTTGCGTCAGGATGGGCGGAAGGTGCTGGTCATCACCGATTCCGGCGCGCTGACGATCTCGCAGGGGGAGTACAGCGAGCTGCTGCTTCCGAACGACATCGAGGAGCGGTTAGCGCTGGCCCGGCGTATGGTGGCCGAGCGCTGTCTGTATGGCGTGGACAAGAACCCGATGGCCGCCGAGATGGCGAAGCTCTCGCTCTGGCTGGTCACGCTGGCGCGGGAGAAGCCCTTTACCTTCCTCGATCACGCCCTGCGTCACGGCGACTCGCTGCTTGGCGCCTCCGATCAGCAGCTAGAGAACTGGTCGCTGGTGAACGAGAAGGGCGAGCCAATGAGGCCATTTGTGCATAAGAGCATTCAACGGCTGTTGCAGCTTGTGTTGGAGCTCCGCAAGCAGGTTCGTGCCCTTAGCTCTAACACGATCAAAGATGTTGAGAAGAAGGAACGTTTGCTGCGTGAAGCGGATCAGGCGCTAGAGATTGCGCGTCTGGGTGCTGATATTCTGGTCGCGCACAACATGGATAGCAAGAAGAAGCGCGCGGTCAAGGCAGACGACCTGAGCATGTCCTTCATCCCGGTTGCGGAAGGGTACATTGAGGGGATCAAGAATCGTCTGACAGAGGAAGGCAAGCGGTCGAACCGTGAAGCATATAAAGAGCTCCGGGCGGAGGCAGACAAGCGGCTGAAGGGGCGTAAGCCGTTCCACTGGCACCTTGAGTTCCCCGAGGTCTTCCTGTACAGGAACGGTGATGCCGGTTTCAGTGCCATCGTAAGCAACCCGCCGTTCCAGGGAGGGCAGAAGATCACTGGCGCTCTGGGCACCGATTATCGCGATTATCTGGTGAAATATCTGGCGAAGGGGAAGCATGGAAGTGCTGATCTGTGCGCCTACTTCTACCTGCGGGCAACGGGCTTGCTACAACAGAGGGGAATGGCTGCACTTGTTGCGACGAACACGATTGCGCAGGGCGCCACCCGTAAAGTCGGTCTGGACCAGCTTGTTGAGGAGGGTATCACGATTCCTCGTGCGGTTCCTAGTCGTCGCTGGCCCGGTGACGCCGCTTTGGAAGTTGCGTATGCATGGTTGTACAAAGGGGACTGGAATGGGCTCTGTGTCCTCGATGACAGGGAAGTGATCAGTATCACTCCTTATCTGACTGCTCCCGGCAAGGCGCAGGGGAAGCCGCTTCCGTTGCTGGCAAATGCACAGAAGTCCTTTATTGGCTCTTTGGTGCTGGGTATGGGTTTTGTGCTTGAGCCAGAAGAGGCACAGGCACTGATTGCAAGGGATGCGCGGAATAAGGATGTGCTGTTCCCGTATTTAAATGGGAAGGATTTGAATTCTCAGCCGGATCAGTCACCAGGCCGGTGGGTCATTAACTTCCACGATTGGCCTCTTGAGAAGGCACAATTATATCCTGATTGTTTGGATATTGTTATTGAACGAGCAAAGCCAGAACGGGATGTGAATAATGATCGGAAAGTGAGAGGGAAATGGTGGCAATTTAAGCGTCCTACCATAGATCTTTACTCCACCATCGCTCATATGCAGCGGGTGATAGTGCGGGCAAGAATAGCTAATATGCATGCACCGGCTTATGTACCTAATGGTTGGGTTTATAATGAAAAGACAGTTGTTTTTGCTCATTGTTCTTTCACTGTTTTACAATCCAGCATTCATGAGGCTTGGGCAAGAAAATACAGTTCTACCTTGAAAGCCGATATGCAGTATACCCCTTCGGATTGCTTCGAAACCTTCCCCTTCCCTCGTTCGCTTGACGGGCTTGACGATATCGGGAAGCGCTACCATGAGCATCGGCAGGCGATCTGTTTGAGGCGGCAGGAAGGGCTGACCACTGTCTACAACCGGCTCCACAACCCGAAGGAGAAGGCCCCCGATATCGTCGCGCTGCGTGAGCTGCATCGGGAGATGGATGAGGCCGTTGCGCGCGCCTATGGCTGGACCGACCTTCAGCTTGAACATGGCTTCCACGAGACCGCGCAAGGGCTCCGCTTCACGATCTCGGAGCGGGCGCGCCTGGAGGTGCTGGATCGCCTGCTCGAATTGAACCATCAGCGTCACCGCGAGGAGCAAGCCGCCGGGCTCGTCGATAAGACCGGTAAGCCCACGAAGAAAGGAAAAGCATGGCTCGAACAGCGTAAGAAGCAGGCCGCGAACGGGCACAATGGTCACCATCCCGCCGCGCACCCCTCCAGGAGCGGCAACGAGGCCGATGACGACAAGGAGGGCGATAGACAAAACGGCTATCGACAGCAGGACCTCTTCGGCTCCGAATACGAGCAGCCAACCCTCTTCTAGCACACAGATCGAGCAACCAGAGAGGATATCACACGCTATGACGGCACAACGCCAGCTTTTGATCAAACCAACATTTCTGCAAAACATGCTCGCGCTGCCGGGCAAAGAGCTGCATCAGATCATGGAGAAGGTCAATATGCTCACCGGCGATCCCGAGCCAGCCGGCAAAGTGAAAGTGCCCTTCCAGCGCTACTGGCAGCAGGGCATCAGGCTCTATCGGCTCCGCGCCGGGCACTATCGCGTGTTCTACACCTTCGACAAGCAGTATGTCGCGATCTGGACGCTGCGGCGGCGCGACGAGAGCACCTACGAAGACGAAGTCGACCTCGAAGACGACGAGCTGACACCCGAAGAACTGGCGGGGCTGGAGCAGGCCGCGGCCAACGCCAGACAGCGCCCCGACTGGGATGCGATCATTGCGAAGATGCAGCCAAAAGAGGAAACGACGCCCTTCCCCGAGCCGATCACCGAGGAACTGCTGACGCGGCTGCGTATCCCGAAGATCTACCATGCCCGCCTGCTACCGCTCAAGACGCGAGAGGCATTGTACGACTGTCATGGCCTTGATGATGAGACGATCCTGCGCCTCGACGAGTACATGTTCGAGAAGCCAATAGAGCTCATTCAGCAGGAACCCACCCTTCAGGCGCTTGGCGGCGTTGATGACCTGCTGCGCTACAAAGAAGGCGAGCTGCTCGACTTCCTGCTGAAGCTCTCGCCCGAACAGGAGCAGTACACGCGCTGGCCGCTCCACGCAAGCGGGCCCACGATGGTCAAGGGTGGTCCCGGCACCGGCAAGAGCACCGTTGCCCTCTACCGGATTCGCTCCCTGTTGCAGCAGCTCTTGCAGGAGAAGTCCACCGCCGCGCCGCGTATCCTCTTCACCACCTATACGAACGCGCTTGTGAAGTCGTCAATGCAGCTTCTACAGCAGCTTCTGGGTGACTCGATGCGCTATGTCCGCGTGCAGACCGCCGACACTATCGCGACCGATGTGCTGCACAAAGCGCACGCCTATAAAGATATCCTCGATGAGAAGACCTTGCAGGAGATTCTGCACAAAGCGGTCGCCGAGGTGCGTTTTGAGGGGAGTCCGCTTCAGCAGCGGGCGCAACGGCAGGCCCTCATCCGCATGGGGAACGACTACCTGCGGCAGGAGATCGACACGTTTCTTGTGGCGCGCGAGGTCGAGAGCCTGCTGGAGTACCAGTGCATGGCGCGAACCGGGCGTAAGTATCGCCTGAACGGCTTGCAGCGTGAAGCGGTCTGGCGCGTCTATGAGCGCTGGAAAGAGCTGGTAGAGGCCACCGGTCAGGAGACGTGGCAACAGCGCCGGGTGCGGGCCGCTCGCCTGATTGACAGCCTGCCGTCCTACAGGCGCTATGATGCCGTCGTGATTGACGAGGCGCAGGATCTTGAGCCGGCAGCGCTGCGGCTGCTTGTGAAGCTCTGCAAGGCCCCAAATCGCCTCTTTATTACAGCGGATGCCAATCAATCAATATATGGAAGCAGCTTCTCGTGGAAGGAAGTGCATCAGGATCTCAATTTCCAGGGGCACACCAACATCCTCAAGGCAAACTATCGCTCCACACAGGAGATCGACGAGGCGGCGCACTCCTATCTGACCTATGGCGCGCTGGAGCCCATCGAGTACACCACGCACTATGTCAACTCCGGGCCCATGCCTGATGTGCGTGCCGTGTTGACCGCCAATCACGAGATTCAACTGTTGAAGGATTTCTTCACCCGGGCCTGCAACGCGCTCCGCCTGACACACAGCTCATGCGCGGTGCTCTGTCCGAGCGAGGGAGAGGGACGGCAGATTGCGGACGATCTCCGCGTTGAGGGGTTAGAGGCCACCTTTATGAGCGGCTCAGATCTCAACCTCAAGCGCCCGGGTATCAAAGTGCTGACCCTCAAATCCGCAAAAGGACTTGAGTTCCCCGTTGTTGCCATCGCGGGCTTTCTCAGCGGGCGCTATCCGGTGATAGACGAGCAGGCTCCTGAGGATGAGCAAGCCGAGATGCTGGCGCGGGAGCGGCGCACGATGTATGTGGCGATGACCCGTGCAATGCGTGCCCTGCTGGTTGTCGTGCCCGCACAGCACGAGAACGAGCTTTTAACCGGCTTCGATTCCACCTACTGGAATTTGAGCAGTAAGCAGTAACGAGCAAGGAAGGATGCAACGGTGCAGATAGTTCAACTCCCACCGCAACTGGACGCGGTTGACCTTGTTGCGCTCAACGCTGGCCTTCGTCGAGGCGAGATCACCTTGAACTGGAAAGCCGTCACGGAGGTCACGCAACCCCAATTACTGACCCTCTTGCGTGGGGTCCATCTCGATGAGGTTTCGGAGCTGATCGGCGAAGAGAGCATGTCTCCCGCCGTTCAGCAGGCTCTTGCAAGCGCCCTGGATCGGCTGGAGGAGCTGGAAGATGAGGACGAAGACGCCGAACCGACGGTGCGCAAGCCGATGCTGCAGGCGACCTACGACACCCCGGAAGTCTGGCAGCCGGCGCCGGAACCCGAAGAGGAGTTCGATTTTCAGGAAGAGGATGGGATAGTGTTGCCTCAGAGGCCGCCCGAGGTGCTCGAGCCCGTGTCACAGAAGCAGATACGGGATGATCTGATTGAACATGTTATGCGAGATCTGCTCGGGCCGCGTGGGGGGCCGGAAGAGGAGATTCCCCCCTCCGAAACGCGTGTGCGTGAATACTATCTGGTTGGCGTACTGGCTCCGGATAACGTGCAGAGCCTGCCTGAGGAGATCGATGAGCTCGACTCGGCTGAAGAGGGCGCTGACGAGGGGGCCGAGGAGAAAGATGCCTCGCAAACGCCGACCCTGATGCCCTCGTCGATCGGGATGAGCTTCTGTGTTGATTTCGCGGCTCGCTCGCTGCTGATCACCGCGCGATGGGCCCAGTATACGCGGATCCAGAGCGAAACCTATACGCAGAAAGATGGGAGCCCCGCAATGGTCTGGAAGCGCCAGCCGCGCGGCGGCACGTCGAAGCTGCTTCCCTTGCGCGAGGGGCAGATTGATCCCTGGGTCCCCGATCCGGAACAGCCAAACGTCTACGTCAAGGGTCTGGTTCGGCGAGGTGAATACAACTGGACCGTGACGCTCTATCTGGTCAACGGGCAGGAGGAGCCGAAAAAGCTGCGTGACCGGGCCTGGATCTTCCAGCCTGAACTGATCGTCGAGGAGCCGGAACATCGCCCGTTCTTCCAGCAGCGCAAGCAGCCCAACACGCGCGAGACGGACGATATGAAAGCGATGTCCATGCTCTATCGCGATAAGGTCAGCTTCGCGATTGGCCACGGCGTCAGTGTGCATGCTGAGACCGATAAGCTGGACCCGACCTGTGCGATCAAGCTTTCGACGACCTTTATTCCGCGCTACGAGGTGGCTCAGACCGAGGCTCCCGGCGTGGACGAGCTGCCCGCGCTGCAAGGGCTGGTCCTGGATATGCAGAAGCTTGCTGAAGCGCAGCCGGAAGAGCTTCCGCAGATGCTTGAGCCGCTCTGCCGGGCCTATGAGCGCTGGATCAGGGAGCAGGAAGACCGTGTTGCCAATCCCGGCTTGCATCGCCTGAGCGGGTTTGAGGATGTGGCGTCCAACGCGTTGAAGCAATGCCGCATGACGCTTGAGCGCATTCGGGAGGGCGTGGCGCTGCTGGGGACCGATGCCGACGCGGCGAAAGCCTTCGCGTTCATGAATAAGGCGATGTGGTTGCAGCGCATCCATACGCTCTACTCCGAGGCGCGCCGGCAGGGGAAAGAGTGTCAGTTGATCGATTTTAATATTGAACAGAATCGCTCGTGGCGTATCTTCCAGCTTGCCTTTATCCTGCTGAACCTGCCCGCGCTCAGCAATCCTGAGCACCCGGACAGAAGCGAGTCCCCCGAGGCGATCGCGGACCTGCTCTGGTTCCCGACCGGTGGCGGTAAGACTGAAGCCTATCTGGGCCTGACCGCGTACACGCTGGCGATTCGGCGGCTTCAGGGCGAGGTGGCCGGGCGCTCCGGGCTTGATGGCGTGGCGGTCATCATGCGCTATACTCTGCGCTTGCTGACGCTGCAACAGTTCCAGCGCGCGGCGGGCCTGATCTGTGCCTGTGAGGTGATTCGGCGCACCGAGCCGGAGACCTGGGGCGAGACGCCGTTCCGCCTGGGGCTCTGGGTGGGCAACCATTCAACCCCGAACACAACCGAGGAGAGCGCACGAATCTGTACCGATGAAAAGAGCGGGAGCTACCCATCAGGCAGCGGGAGCCTGGAGCAGCTCACCCATTGCCCCTGGTGTGGTTGCCAGATTCAGCCGCGTGTCAATATCGAGGTGGAGACGTTCGCGAAGGGACGCGGGCGCACCCTGATCTATTGCGGCGATGAGACCGGCAGGTGCATCTTCTCGAAGCGACAGGCCCCGCAAGAAGGGCTCCCGGTGCTGCTGGTCGATGAAGAGATCTATCGTCTGCTGCCCGCGCTGCTGATCGCCACAGTCGACAAATTCGCGATGCTGCCGCACAATGGCGCGACACAGATGCTCTTCGGACAGGTTGACAAGCGCTGTCCGCGGCACGGCTTCCGCTCGCCCGACCTGAAGGATGACGATAAGCATCGCAAGGCGAAAGACTATCCCGCCGTTGAATCGGAATGGCACGCGCCGCTGCGTCCGCCTGACCTGATCATTCAGGACGAGCTCCATCTGATCTCAGGGCCGCTGGGGACGCTGGTTGGCCTCTACGAGACGGCGGTTGACGCGTTGAGTACCTGGGAGGTGAACGGGAAAAAGGTGCGCCCGAAGGTGGTGGCCGCCACCGCGACGATTCGTCGGGCCGATTATCAGGTGCAGTCGCTATTCATGCGCAAGGTGCAGGTTTTCCCGCCTCAGGGCATCGATAGCAAGGACAACTTCTTTGCTCGCCAGCGCCCGCTTGAAGAGAAGTATGGCAGGCTCTATATGGGAGTCTGCGCCAATGGCCGGCGCATGAAGGCGGCGCTGATTCGCGTCTATCTGGCCTTCCTGATCGCGGCGCATCGGCTCTTCCTCAAATATGGTGAGGCGGCTGATCCCTGGCTGACGCTTGTGGGCTATTTCAACTCCATGCGTGAGCTCGGAGGCATGCGCCGCCTGATCGACGATGACGTGAGCACCCGGTTGCGCTCCTACTCAAAAGAATTGGAAATGGGGCGGCCAGTCGTGGAAGAAATGACCTCGCGCAGGCATTCCAGCGATATCCCGAAGCTGCTGGCTAAGATCGAGAAACCGTACCCGCTCGATGGGAAGGGGCGCGTTGATGTGCTGCTGGCGACGAATATGATTTCGGTCGGCGTGGATGTGAAGCGCCTGGGCCTGATGGTGGTTGGCGGCCAGCCGAAAACGACGTCGGAATATATTCAGGCGACGAGCCGCGTGGGCCGCAGCACGCCCGGACTGGTCTGTGTGGTGTATAACTGGACGCGCCCGCGTGATCTCTCGCACTTCGAGCAGTTCGAGCATTACCATGCAACCTTCTATCAGCAGGTCGAGGCGACCTCGGTGACGCCGTTTGCGCCCCGGGCCTTAGATCGCGGGCTGGCGGCTCTCTTAATCAGTCTGGTGCGGCTGAGCGGCACGGAGTACAGCGAGAACGGCAAGGCGGCAACCGTGATCGAGGCGGGTGACGCCCTGTTTCAGCGGGCAATCGAGACGATTGTGCGACGCGCCAATGCGGTCGAGAACAGCAGCGTAGAGGAGCGGATCCGCCACGATCTGGACGTGTTGCAACGATACTGGCGCAAGCTTGCTCATCATTCGGTCCTGGACTATAGCCTGAAACGGGATGGCAAGCAGGCGCTTATCAAGATGCCGAAGCCGGGCGAAACGGACCCGCTGTTTGTGTGTCCGACGTCGCTGCGCTCGGTGGAGCCAAACGTGCACCTGAAGATGTTGGATCTGACAGAAGATATGACCCTTACCGGTCAGGAGGGGGAGAGCGCCGAATGAAGGATAATCGAAAAGGATACTATGTCGGGGATGTGCGCCCGAGCCAGTTGATCTATACCTATGGGGTTGGCTCTATCATCGATTTACCGCATATCTCAACGATGATCCTGGGACTCGATCACTGGGATACGCATGATGTGCAGGAATTGCGGGAGGAGCGACTGCTTGCCTCGGTGCAGAAGGTGCTCGGGAGACAGGTCAAGCAGCTCCTGACGCCACCGCTGTCCGGTGACACCTCTCGCCCACGCGGGGATATTCAGCACGGTGTGCCTGTAGTGCCGTTCCCGCGTTATATGCGTTGTACGCTCTGTAACAGGCTGGCCCCGGTCGAGCAGTTCGACTGGGAGCCAGATCGCAGGCGTCCCGAGCGCAGCCGCTATGTCCATAAGAATTGTAGCAAAAAGAGGGAAGGCCCCGGCCCGATGGTGATCCCGGCCCGCTTTATGATTGCCTGTGAGGCGGGGCATCTGGACGATTTCCCGTGGTATGACTTTCTGCATGGTGAGCGTGCCTGCAATGCTGAACTGTACCTGGAGGAGCGGGGCGCGACCGGTGAAACAACTGACATCTGGGTAAAATGTATGACCTGTCAGGCCAACCGTCAGCTTTTAGAGGCATTTACCTCGAAGGAAGATGAGAAAAAGCGTGCCTATACGCCGGTGTGCCGTGGTCGTCGCCCCCATCTGTGGGATTACGAGAAGAAGGGGTGTCGGCTTGAGGCGAAACCGATCCTGCTTTCGGCCTCGAACTCGTGGTTCCCGCTGGTGCTCTCCGCGCTCTCGCTGCCAAAGCCCGTCCTCGGCCTTGACGAGCTGATTGAACAACATTGGGAAGATTGGCAACTTGTGACTGAACAGGGCTCCGTTCAAGTGTTTCGCAGAAGAGGGTACGCGTTCTATTACGCTGACTATAGCGATGAAGAGATCTGGCAGGCGATTCAGAAGCGGCGCGGTGATACTGTTGAGGAGCGAGAGATCACGATAGCTGATTTGAAGGTGCCCGAGTGGGAGGTGCTTTCACATCCCGAGAGCGCCCCGGAGGGACCGGATTTCAAGATCAGGCAGGCCTCGGAGTTCCCGGAGGAGTATAGAGAGCAGATCGAGAAGGTGGTGCTGATCGAGCGCTTGAAGGAAGTACGTGCGCTCACTGGCTTTACGCGGCTGGAATCGCTGAGCGACTACGCCGAAGATGAGAAAATCCCCCGGGACCATATCGCGCCGATTTCGCGGAAGCCGACAACCTGGGTTCCGGCCAGCGAGGTGCGAGGCGAGGGAATCTTTATTCAGTTCAATGAGGAGGCTATTCAGCGCTGGCTGGAACGGGATGCTGTTCGCAAGCACGAAGCGCACTTCTTCGGGCTGCACACGCAATGGCGGAAGCGTCGCGGCCTCCCGGAGCCGGAAGAGAACTTTCCCGGCTTGAGCTATGTCTTGCTGCACACGCTCTCGCACGCGTTGATGCGTCAGTTAACGCTGGAATGTGGCTATGCGGCGGCCAGCATTCGCGAGCGGATCTATGCAGGCGCTCCCGATGGTACGTCGATGGCTGGCATTCTGCTGTACACCGCAGCTTCTGACAGTGAGGGAACGCTTGGCGGCCTGGTAAGCCTGGGAGAGAACCTTGAGTATTACCTTTACAGCGCGCTAGAAGAGATGGGCTATTGCGCCTCTGACCCGCTCTGTGCGGAGCAGATCGATCGTTCGCGAGCCGATGAGCGTACCGTGCATGGAGCGGCCTGTCACGCCTGCCTGTTTGCACCTGAGACCTCGTGTGAGCGTGGTAATCGCTATCTGGATCGCTCGGTACTGGTTCCCACCATCACACGTGATGATCTGGCCTTTTTCAAGCAGCGTTCGCAGTAATAGCGATAGAAAGAGATAGAGTGTCGTTTCATGGAAGAAGATCGTGAAGCGAAATTACGCGAACTCATTGAGAAATATCTGCAAGATGCCAGCGCGCAACAGAAGTATCAGGAGAAGCTTGAGCAGCGGCAAGAGAGCTTACCCAAACTGCACCGTCTGGTGAGCCAGTTTGTGAATGGAGAGCTCAATCTGTCTACTTTTGTTCCGCTTCTAGATAAGACGACCCGGGAACAAAGACACTGGGGAGCTGCGGGCACAGGCTTTATGATGGAGCTGAATAAGCTGAATAAGCATCATAATAGCATTGAAACTCCTCTACCTGAAGCAAATCTAAGAGATTATATAGCGCATATAGATATAGAAAATGAGGGAGAGCGAATAGAGCGTTTCTATCACTTTTTAGTGCAAGATCGCGAGCGCTTGCGAAGAGAAGGGAAGCCGGGTAATACGATTGTCGCCCCGGAAAAAAGTGCGCCCATTATTTCCTTGCTCGGCCATTGGCTCTATCCTGAGAGAAAGCTTATTCTCTATTATCCCTCGGTGCGCTACAGCATCTACATGCTCTTGCAGGCAGGCCTGTTGCCTGAGGGGTTGCAGAAGGGGTTCAAGGTAGCTGGAAAAGCAATTGTGGTGCATGAGGCTGACGATCATCAACACTGTAGAGCGGTCTTCGAGTATCTTGTTAACGTGGCTCCTGAGCTGGACAAGCCGTATGCGGTTGAGGATTTTCTACAATGGCTGGTAGAGCAATCTCAGAAGCCCCGGCTTGTCAAGCAGCCAGATGCACGCGATCTCGACGAGGAGCCGGAGCCGCCCAAAGAGCCACAGGACAACACAGCAGGGGAGACGCCACAGCCGGTCATCCCCACCATTCAGGATGAGGCGCTGCGTCCGGTGCCAGAAGAAGCGCTTGCTCGTTTGCTTCGCGAGGTGCAGCGGCATGTGCTGGTTGATGAAAAGCTGCTGCGGCGCTTCTATCATGCGCTGCTGGCCGGACACGTGATCCTGACCGGGCCTCCGGGAACCGGCAAAACAGAGCTGGCCCGTTGGGTGCCGGAAATCCTCTGGCGGAGCGAGGGGGATGAGCCAACGACAACCGCCTATGCCACGCGGCTGGTCACGGCTACCGACGATTGGAGCTCACGGACGCTGATGGGGAACCTGGTGCCGGTCAGCACGGAAAGCGGGATCAGATATGAGCTTCGCTATGGCCATCTTGTCTCGACGATCCGGCATAACTGGTCGGTGCAAGAAGAGGATCTGATCACGCGGGCCAATGTCATGCAGCGTCGGCTGGTCTCGGTAGTCAGCAGCGCGGGCGAGAAGCAGCAGCTCTATCGCGGGCTCTGGTTGGTCATCGATGAATTTAACCGCGCTCCTATCGATCAGGCGCTTGGTGATGCTCTGACAACGCTTGGCGGCGTGAGCTCGCTGCGAGTGCCCACGAAGGCTGGAAGTGACGAGCTGCCAGTTCCGAAGGATTTTCGTATCATCGGCACGTTGAACAGCTTCGATCGCAACTACCTGAACCAGATGAGCGAGGCGCTGAAACGTCGCTTCTCCTTTATCGAGATCCTGCCGCCACCGCGCTCGATGCGTGCTGCTGAACAAGCGATCGCGCTCTATAAGGCGCTGCAACGGATTCAGCATCTCAACCCCGACGTGATCGAACTGAACGAGGATGGTTCCCTCTACTGGCTGGATCATGTCACCATCGAGCTTGATGAGGACGGGCACTATCAGCTTCAATGGGACGAGGTGCAGCAGGCGTTCAAGCAGGTCTTTGAGGCGGCATGGCGGCTCTTTGAGGTTATTCGCGTGTATCGGCAACTTGGCACGGCGCAAGCGATCGCGCTGTTTCAGCATACCTTGATTCCGGGCCTCTTGCAGCAATACTCGACTGTGGAACAGTGGCAGGAGGCGCTTGACGCCGCTCTGTGCGACACCATCGCCGATCAGCTACAGGTCCTGCTGCCCGACGAGATCACCGTCTTTCTACTCTATCTCAATCAGGTGTCCGGCTCGTTCGCCCCTGCTTTTCAGCGTCATCTTGAGGAGCTGGCCGGGATCTCTCCGGGCCGGTTGATGAAGCATCTGCTGGCGCTTGGCAGTGTTGAGCAGGAGAACGGTGAACCCCTGCTCTCCGAGGGCGAGATTGATCAGATTGCCGCGCAGATACCGCCTGTTGTGCCGTCGGAGAAGCTTGCGCGCTGCTTCCATCTGGGTGAAGCGGTGCTGCCTCTGCCTCAGTTTGCTCGCCGCTTGCGGACCTTTAAAGCGGAACGCGGACTCTAGAAAAGGGGGGCTTGCATGCCAGAGATACCCGAGATGCACCAATGGTCGCAGTACCTTCAGCGTCGGGTTGTGCGGCTGCTGTTGCTGCACGATGGGCCGCTGTTCTATCGCAAGTTTCGCACCTTTCTGACCGAAACCGCGATCGCTCAGGTGCCGCTCCTGCAACAGTATGATCTCTACATCAAGCTGCGGACGATGTGCGGCGAGCTGCTGGATGACATTCTCCCGCGCATTACCCGGCAACTCACGCTGAAGACGACGCAGACGATGCTGCAAGAGGATGCGCCGACGCGGGGCGAGATCGATTGGCCGCGCACGATCGAAGAGACGCTGGCAACGTTTCCCGGTCAGCCGCCGGTGACCTTTGTCACGCGCCTGCGCAACCGGAGCTATCGGACCCCCGAAAACCTGCTGATGGTGGCGATACTGCAACGAGTGCAGGCCGAATTGCAGCGCGTCCGCCAGGAGTTGCAGGGCGATGAGGCGCTGACGCGTACCGAGCGGCAATTTCTGGCGCAATCGGAGGAAGTGCTTGCGAAGGAGTTGAGCGCCCCCTTTTCTCTCGGGTTGCGGGCGGAAGCGGCTGGCGTTTCTCTGCCGCTGCTGATCTCGGACGTACAGGCGCATCTGCGGCCCGGGCCGAATCCCTATCGGGACCTGCTCGCCTGGTGGGAGCGCTTCACCCGGTTTCGCTTTGGGCGTATGGCGCAGCCGGAGAAGGCCCTCGCGCTTACCAGTGAGCGGCAGGATGAGAAGGTTGACGCCTGGCTCTATGAGCTCTGGATTGTGCTTGAGTTGCTCAATCTGCTGCATGAGGAGGGGGCGCTGCTGACGCCGAGCGTGCGCCTGAGCGACGAGCAGATGCAGTGTCTGTTTTGCTGGAACGGGCGTCAGTTTCGGCTCTGGTACAATCGGCAACTGGACACCGTGACCTCCTATGAAGCGATCTGGGATCATGCTCCGCCCACCCGACCAGATTATGTGATTGAGCGTGCCGAGCCGCTGGAGGTGCGTCATCAGGGGCGGCTGATCTGGCGTGAGCCCCCTGTGCTGCTCGATGCGAAATATTATTCGGGCGATCAGGCGGCGGATACCCATTTGCCGATCAAGAAGCTGCTTGGTGATATGACGCTGCTTGGTGCGAAGGTCGGGGCGCTCTTCTTCCCGATGCTTGCGGAGCCCGAGGAGCCACAACAGGTCACACGCACGCTCCGCCCTGGTGAGTCGCGCTACGTCGCGGATCGGGAGCAATGCGTTCATCTCTATCGTCTGGTCCCGACGATGCCAGTAGCGCAACTGAAAGAGCGGCTTCGTGCGGTCCTCGATATGGCAACGGCGCAGCTTCCAGAGCGCCCCGCGCCGTGTTGCCAGGGGGTCAGGCTCGATCCTGATACGGTGAATGCGAGCGCGTATCGGACGCCAGGCCGGCTGATCCTGTGTCGCAAGGCGCATATCGGTGACGAGGTGTTTGATCTGGTCGATGCCGAGGTTGATTGCTTGCGAAATCCACGGGTATGCCATGTGATCGGGCAGGCAATCGTGCCGCCGGTCGTGATGCGCTCGCTCACCGATGAGCAACTGATGGAGAAGATCCGCGATTTTCGGCAGTCGAACGCGGCGCGGCTGAAGGAGGCCCTCTTACAGGGAGATGAGGAGAAAGCGGAACGGATCAGGGACCACATTCTTGGCGTGGTCGGGCAAGCGGTCGAGCAATACGTTGGGATTTTTGGCGATACTTCGGACATAGATGAGAATTTCAAGCGCTGGATCTTTGGCGAATACTGGAAGACGAACCGCAATTGTCTCTCGGAGGAGAGCCGCAAGTCTCTGGTCAGTGGTGAATATGTCTGGAGGATGCTACAAGGGGTCACGCTCCCCGACTGGACTGCGCCCGCGATCCAGTTCTGTCGCTGTCTGGAAATGGAGCTGAAGCGGCGGTTCTATTATCCATGTGAGAATGACTATACGCTTGGTCGCTCCGGGTTCACGCTCGGGACGCTCGGCTTTTTCTACAGGAATCGTCAAAAAGCAGGGAAGAACTGGGAGACGTGTTGCAGGCGCGTGCGAGCCTCTGGAGGAGATCTTGCTGCCTTTGAAGCCGTGGTTCAGCGTATGATACAGGAGAGGGTCAGCGAGAACCGGAACAAGCTGGCACATGAAGGCACGGTTGAAAGGCATGTTGCGGAGAGCCTGCGCGACAGCATCATTGGAAGTCGAGCGCATCCCGGGCTCTTGCTCTGGTTCGTTCAGAATGTCAACGTCGGGAGCTAAGGCGTGCTGGCCGGGTGTCCTGAAGCGGGCGTCCGGCCAGAGATCAGCGCTACCAGAGCAAGGGGATGAAGCGATAGCGAACGCGTTGCATATAGTCTGTATAGCCCGGAAGCTCTGCTTGCAGCGTGCGTTCTTCCTGCACGGCCCGAACCGCGATCCCGAGAAAGAGCACCAGTACCGGCAGCAGCCCATACCATGAGCCGAGGAGCAGAGTGGCCCCGACGAGAAAGAGCAGCGCTGTCGCGTACATCGGGTGACGCACGTAGCTGTAGGGGCCTGTCGAGATGACGGTCTGCCCGCGATCGGCCTGGACACGGACGGCAGGCGAGAGATAGCTGTTTTCGCGGAACACCAGATAGAAGAGATAGAATGAGCACAACAGCATCAGTCCGCCGATGATCTGGATCACGAGCGGCATCTGCGACCAATGGAAGCGGACGGCGTCCAGCGGCGCTACAGCGAGCCAGGCGAGAAAAAGCAGGTTCGCAAGCACATAAAAGATCTTGTCCCAGGTCTTCTGGTCGGCTTTGCCGATACCCGTCATCCGTTCGGTGAGCAGGTCGGGATTGCTCTTGAGCAGCCAGAGGCTCAGGGCAAGCGTGAAGCCGAAGAAGAGCAACAGAAAGATCCAGCCCGAAGGCCAGAGAAGCGAGCCCGCCGCAAGAAAGAGGACCAGCCCGAGAATGACGAACAGCCCGCCGATCTCGAGCGTAAGTAGCGGAAGTTTGACCTTCATAACAACTCCTCCTGGGTGTCTGCTTTCCTTGTATTGTGCCTCATAAGCGGGCCTCTTTTCCAGTTGCTTGACGGCTCACGCGTGCTTCTGCTATACTCGACAAAACATGTATTTTCTTGAAGAGGAGTATCTATGCCTGACCAGCGCTAACAAGTGCCAGCAAATGTGACTGAAGAGCGATGCCGTCGCCCCGGGGTGACGGATATTCTCTGCTGTTCAGCGCGGCGGTGCTCTGTTAGCAGCTTCCCCTGGCTTTCTCCTTGAACACGAACGCAAGAAGTTGCTCCCTGTCGGGCGCGGTGTTTCTCCTGCACAGTGCTGGTACATTCTCCCCCTTTTTTTCTCGTTCTCTGTTTTCTCTCCAGAAAGAGCAATGTACAATGAAAATCCATATTCTTGGAGGCCCGGGCAGCGGCAAAACGACCCTTGCGGAACAGCTCTCCAAGCGGTTTCATATCCCCTGCTATGATCTCGATATCCTGCCAGCCGGGTGGGGAACCGATGAGCAGACGCTTGCAAACACCAGGTATCTTTTTGAGCTGGCACAGCGATCCGACTGGATTACCGAAAATATCGGTCTTATCGGGAACGATCCGCTGCTAGACGCGGCTGATCTGCTTGTTGTGCTTGAAGTTCCCTGGCAGGTGGCGGCATGGCGTATTGTCTATCGTCACTTCTATAAGAGTCTGCATGGAACCAATCGTTATACCCTCAAGCAGCTCTGGCCGCTATTCAAGGGGACATGGATCTATTATCGCAGCAGCATGAGCCCTGCCGAACGCACTTTGATGGAGCAGTGCCTTCAAGAACAGAGCAATCACGTGGAGCCACTTGACGTGATGGGCGTGTTCCAGCGGTTTCAGCGGTACACGTTCAAGATCCCGCTGACCGCAGAGTTTGCCCGCCGCTACCTTGCGCCTTACCGGGACAAGGTGGTTGTGGTCAGAAATAACGCCGAGCGAGCGCTGTTGTTTGAGCGCCTGAAGAAATAAGAGTGGAGGTGAGCGCTGCTGAAGCTTGCTGGTGCTCACCTTTCCACTGCTCAAAAAGACCTCTTGACTCTCCTCTGGACTGGAAGGTTATAGTATGGCTGTGATCTGAAACCGCTAGAAAGGCGCTCTGAAATGTTTAAAATCAGCGAGTTTTCACAGCTCAGTCAGGTGTCGGTCAAGACCCTGCGCTACTACGACCAGCTTGGCTTGCTCAAGCCTGCCCATATCGACCCCTGGACCGGGTATCGCTACTACACGGCTGATCAACTGTTGCGACTGAATCGGATCATGGCCTTTAAGGATCTGGGCTTTACCCTGCAACAGATAGTGCGCCTGCTGGATGAACAGGTTCCAGCGGAGCAGATTCGGGGTATGTTCCGGCTCAAGCAGGCGCAGCTTCAAGAGTTGATCGCGGAAGAGCAGGCCCGGCTTGCCCGGATCGAGGGGCGGCTGCGTCAGATTGAGCGTGAGGGCAGCGCCGTCGCACAGCAAGAGGTCGTGCTGAAATCAGTTGATGAACAACTGGTAGCATCTATCCGGGTACGTACGGCTGCGTCCTCGATCCCGCTGTTGATTGAGGAGCTTGACGCCTATCTCGTGCATCATGGCGTCGCTTCAGTAGCGAATCTCCCGCATCTGGTGCTCTGGCATGGGTGTGAGGAGTGTGAGGATGCCACTGATCTTGAGGTGGCCTGTCCGATCCCACGAAAGGTACGCGAAACCGAGCGAATCACGGTGCATCGGCTCCCGGCACTGCCCGAGGTTGCTACGCTCATGCATGAATGCCACCTGCATAGCACCTGTTCTGCCAGCGCCGATCTGGCGAATTGGATCGAGGCGCATCCCTATCAGATGGTCGAGGGCTGGCCGCGTCGCGAGATCTTCCTGACCCATGAGGAGGGAGCACCGAGCATCGCGGAAGTGCAGATTCCGGTGGTGAAGGAGGTGGGGCGATGAAGCAGGAAGAGGCAGCCGAGCAGGTTGTCAACCCTGTCTCTCCACTGATGAACCGCCTGGCGCTGCTCTCGCTGGCCCTTGCCCCGGCGGCTATCGGCATGACAGAAGAACTGCCTATCGGGCTCTTGCCGGATATCGCGCATGATCTGAACGTGCCGCTCTCAGGGGCAGGGATGCTTGTGTCTGGTTACGCGCTCGGGGTTGTGATCGGTGCGCCGCTACTGGCACTCGGAACGCGCCGCCTGCCCCGGAAGCCGCTCCTGCTGGGGGCGCTCCTGCTCTACGTCATCGGGAACGCGCTGCATCTGGTTATGCCTGACTATCCCGTGCTGCTGCTGGTGCGTTTTCTGACGGCGCTGGTACATGGGATCATTTTCGGCGAAAGCTACGTGTTCGCGGCTCAACTGGCTCCCCAGCGGCAGGCGCAGGCAATCGCGCTGGTGTTTGGCGGGTTTGTGGTGGCGACGGTGGGCGGTGTGCCGCTTGGAACATGGCTCGGGCAGCAGTTCGGCTGGCGGATGCCGTTTCTGGTCGTGACGGGACTGGGAATCCTCTCGGTGCTGGCTATCGCGCTTTTGCTCCCGGCAACGAAGCTGCAGCCGCAACGCGTGCCGCTCGGGCAGCTCTTCCGTGGGCGTGTCTTGCTTCCGCTGGCGATGACTGTGACCAGTTGTGGTGGTATCTTCGCGCTGCTGACCTATGTCGTCCCGCTGCTGGAGCAGGTTTCGGGGTTTGCGCCCGCAATAGTCAGCGTGCTGCTGCTCATCTTCGGCGTGGGCTCATTTTGTGGAAACCTGCTCGGTGGTCGTCTGGCCGACCGGTGGTTGTATCCTTCTCTGCTTGGTTGGCAGATGCTTCAGTTGCTCTTGTTGACGCTCTTCCTGTTCCTGGGCAGCAGTCAGGTGATTGCGGTGGGAGCGTTATTTGTCTGGCAGTGTGCGGGCTTCGCGACGATTGCTCCGATCCAGAGTATCGTGATCAAGCAGGCCGGAGAGGCTTCCAGTCTGGCTTCAGCGTTCAATGTTGCCGCCTCGAATCTGGGAAATGCGGCGGCTGCCTTTCTGGGAGGGCTGGCCCTGACGCGAGGAGTGCAGGCGGTCCCGCTGGTTTCACTGATCTTTGTGGTGCTTGGACTGGCCCTGACCCTCTGGTGTACGCGTCTGGTTCGATCTGAATAGAGCATTTCATAAGGACAAACTGACGTCCTTCATTCGATACAGAAAGAGAGAAAAAGGAGTATGGAAAGGAATATTCATGTTGAGGTTGATGTTCCTGCGGTGATGCGCGATGGCACTACGCTGCGCGCAACGATCTACCGTCCGGCAGAAGGCCGCTGGCCGGTTCTGCTGATGCGGAGTCCCTATGGCAAAGATATCCCCCGGGCGGATGTCCTGATTGATCTGGACCCGGTGCGCACGGCTCAACAGGGCTATGTGGTGATCTTGCAAGATGTACGCGGGCGCTTTGCCTCGGAAGGCGAGTGGGATATAAATAACCTCGCCCATGAGCATCTTGATAGCGAGGATACGGTGAAGTGGGCGGCCTCGCTTCCCTTCAGTAACGGGCAGGTGGGCATGTATGGGATTTCGTACTTCGGCTTTACGCAGCTTGCGGCGCTGTTTCAGCGGCCCTCGGGATTGAAAGCGGCTGCTCCCTCGAAGACCTGGTTCGAGATCACCGATGGCTTCCTGTTTCGTGGGGGAGCGCTGGAACTGGGTTTATTGAGCTACTGGCGCTTGCCGCTCTGGTTCGATACGTTTGAGCGCAACTACCGCAAGCATGGAGATGCACAGCGGTTCGCCGCCCAGGTGCAGCGGCTCAGTACCGATATTGACCGCTTGTCCGATGGTGTGACCTCGCTTCCACTCAAGGACTATGCGCCTTTTGCACCCGAGGAACGGGGCGGTTTCTTGCTGGACGTGCTGCGGCATGGTCCCCGTTGGGAGGCGCTCCAGCAGCTTTCCCCGCGCCATCGCCTGCAAGAAGTGACGGTGCCAACGCTGCATATCGCGGGCTGGTACGATATCTTTTTGCAGGGCACGCTTGACAACTTCACCTTCCTGCGGAAGCATGGGAGCACTGAAGAGGCCCGGCAGGCGCGGTTGACCGTTGGCCCCTGGACGCACCTTGATTCGTCGAGCGTGCAGGGGGATCGCAATTTCGGGCTTGCCGCGAATGCCGATCTGATGGGACAGCAGCTACGCTGGTTTGATCGCTTACTGAAGGGAGCGGAGATGCCGAACGAGGCTCCGGTGAAGCTCTTTGTGATGGGCGCGAATGTCTGGCGTGACGAGCAGGAATGGCCGCTTGCGCGCGCGATCGAGACGCGTTTCTACCTGCATAGCAACGGGCATGCCAACACGCTGCACGGTGATGGCACGCTGAATACCGCGTTGCCCGAGGATGAGGAGCCCGATTCCTATAGCTACGATCCTCGCGATCCGGTGCCGACATGTGGCGGGCCACTTCTCATGGGGCCAGATTGGCGCTGTGGGCCGATCGACCAGCGCCCGCTTGAACGGCGAGATGACGTGCTGGTCTACTCGACGGCGCCGCTTGAAGAAGATGTAGAAGTGACAGGCCCGATCAAGGTGACGCTGTGGGCAGCTTCAAGCGCCCGGGATACCGATTTTGTGGCGCGTCTGGTCGATGTCTTCCCCGACGGAACCGCGTATCCGTTGACGGATGGCATCATTCGCGCACGCTATCGGCATCCAGGGCAGGAGCCCTCACTGATCGAGCCCGGAAAGCCCTATCAGTACGAAATTGACCTCTGGGCGACAAGCAACCTCTTCAAGCGGGGACACCGTATTCGCCTGGATATCACGAGCAGCAGCTTCCCGCGCTGGGATCGCAACCCCAATACGGGCCACGAGTTCGGCGCTGATGCGGAGCTGCTCACCGCGCACCAGATGATCCTGCACGACCGTGAGCATCCTTCGTTTGTCGTGTTGCCAATCATTCCATAGGCGTAGGTTCGTGCTCGGGAACACTCCGTTCCCCTACCTGCTGGTTCGCTGTGTGAGCAGGCTATCAAACGGGTGAATATACTCGTCATCTTCGTAGATGGGCGGCTGAAAGACACGCTGCAAAATCAGGCAGGCGGCTCCCCGCGCCCAATCGGTCTCCTTGATTGGCGTGAAGATCAGAGCGCGCTCGCGCGGCGGACCGAAGATATGCGGCGGAATAGCCTCTTGCAGCGGCTTGAGCAATAAATCCCCGGCAAGAATGCCTTCTCCGCTGATGACGATGCGCTCAGGATCAAACAGGGTAATCACGTTCGCGATGGCGATTCCCAGAGCCTCACCTGCTCGGTGAAAGATCGCTTGAAGCGCCGTGTCGCCTGCCCGGGCCTGCTCGATGAGGGTGGTGATCTCCTCGCGAACCCGGTAGCCTGGATCGCGGTGCGTTGCCGCTTGCAGGATGCCATAGTATGAGGCGACGGCATCCAGGCAGCCACGCTTTCCGCAGATGCAGCGCGGGGCATCAGGACTGAGATCAATGGTCATATGTCCGAACTCGCCCGCGCCTCCGTATTCTCCACGATAGATCTTGCCATCAATAATAATGCCCATGCCGATGCCGCGCCCGATGGTGATAAGCAAGAAGTTCTGTGTCCCGCGTCCCTGCCCGAAGAGACGTTCCCCGATCGCCAACGTGTTGACATCGTTGTCAAGGCAGACCGGAACGTGCAGCCGGAATTGCAGCGCTGGAGCAAGCTCAACGTTGTGCCAGCCTAAAAGCGGAGAATAGCGACAAATCCCGTGTTCAGAGTCGATCAGGCCGCCGAGCCCGACCCCGAGGCCAAGAATCTGTCTGAGTGAGAGCCCCGCCTTTCTTACAAGCTGTTTCATGGTCATTGAGATGCGCTCGATGATCTGTTGCGGGGACGTGCCGCCGGGAAATGTTTGCTCACAATCCCGAATGATCGAGCCGCGTAGATCGCAGATGGTCATCGTCATCCCGTTCTCGCGCAGCTTGACGCCGACCGTGTAGCCAGCGGCAGGGTTGATACTGAGGAGGACAGGCCGTCGTCCTCCACTCGAGGCCTCGATTTTCACTTCGATGACCAGACCCGCGCTGATGAACTCCCTGATAATTCGGGTGACGGTGGCTGCCGGGAGCCCGCTTTTCTCGGCCAGCCGTGTGCGTGAAATAGCCTGTTCCTCTGCAATCAGATTGAAGAGAATGCTCTGATTGAGATCGCGTAACAGGCGCTTGCTTCCAGTGCGTGGTACTGTCATTGCTACCTTTTTCCTCTCCCATAGTGCTCAAATCATCTCCATTGATTGGTGTATGGGGCTGCCTCAACTTGCGAAAGAATAGCTCAACTTGCAAACATGTAGCAGAAAAGAAGCCCTCGCTGATTCTTTTCTCTCTTCTGGCAGAAACTTGAAGAACGTGTATCCACAGGTGTGGGATGAGAGGGCTTGATTCTGTGCGAAACTTTATTATTTCACAGAAATAAGTATACTTTGTTGTCCGTCCAGTTTGTCAAGAGTGTGTCTGAGGGATGGGCAAAAGCAAGAACGGTTCTATGCAGGAGTGCGAGCAAACCGGACGGCATTTTCCCCCGGGAGAAAATATATTAATATGGAGCAAATTTTCAGGTACAGTTGTCAATAACATATTTGAGTGAGTGAAATAAGTCGCTCTGGACCAATGGAGGTTGAATATGCAGCGTCGGCTCTTTCCTGCGTTCACTCTGTCACAGTGAAGCACTCAACTTCATCAAAATATCGGCAAAACCAGCTTTATCAGAAAGCGGCAGAAGGCCCCTGTCTTCAGACAAGGGGATGGATGGTGCAGGAGGCTCTCAGAGGCAGGAAGTTCCCTTCGCTTTTAAGGGCTATGAGTTACTGCTGAAAGCGACCCGGCTAGTCTGGAAGCAGCATCCATTGGCTTTTCTTCAATAGAGCGCACTTGCATCTACAAGTGCCAATCCAGGCAATCATGGAGTTGACAACATGCGTGACTCTGCCCTACTTCCTCTTGCAAATTGTACTCACACCGCACCTGGGACAACAGGTGATCATGATGTAAAATATCTGCAATTGTGGCAAAAAAGCGCCGCTAAATTATTACAAGTTCTAATTCCCTGTCCATCATTTTAACATTACTAAGGGCTTGTAAAGTAGTTAAGGTTGTGTTACGATATTTTTTTATCGAGAGTAGTAATGGATTCATAGTGCGCTTTTTATGCAGAGCCTATCTTATCTGCTTTATATCATTTTCCTTGTTCAGGAGAAATTCTTCTGAAGTCAGGCGGGAAACGATTATAACTAGTTTTGTCGTGATGTGGCTTCGTCCAGTGCGAAAAGCCATTCCATGTGAATGGAGCATAACAAGGAATTATTATTGATATAATCTAAAGATATCAATAAGTCTGTGTGAAAGCTTTGCAAGGAAGTTAAAATACTCACAAGCGGTGGAACGTCATTTGAGAATGCGGGAGCTCCAGAGGGAGCTAAAGGATTAGTTGATATATTTCTACCTGCTATCAAACGAGAACCAGTACGAACAACGGTTCCTGCATTGATCTGTCGAGGGATAGAGCCTGGTGGGGTGGACGATATTTCCTGGAAATGAGGTACAGATAATGGCCCTGGAGTTTTCAACTGCCCGAAAGCATGTCTTCAATCAAACTAATGTCTGGCGCTGGCTTTTATCACATATTGCTCGTTTTAAGCTATTCTTTCTGCTTTATCTAACCGGAAGCTTGCTCTGGCAAGCGCTGGCCTCGGCCATTCCGAGGGTCTCTGGCCTGGCGATTGATAGCATCCTGCAACGTACACCCTCGTTGAGTACGTTTACCTGGCTTGTACTTGCTCTGCTGGTAATAGTTCTTTTGCGGGGAGGGATCAGTATCGGCTCTAACTACTCACTGGAGCGGTTCTCAAACTCGATTGAGCGTGAAGTGCGTGATGAACTCTATCTCTCCTTGCTGGGGAAGGGTCAGGCGTTCTTTAATCGTCACCAGGTAGGAGACCTGATGGCGCGTGCCACCGATGATACGACGCAGATCAACGAGATGTTTGCTCCAGGACTGGATATCCTGCTGAACACGCTCCTCAATTTTGTGTGGCCAATGATCTTTATCGCCTTTATCAATCCAGTTCTGCTTCTGACTCCAATCGTCTTCATGATCCTGTTTATTCTGGCAATTGTCTACTATAATCAGCAATTGGCTCCGGTCTCAAGCCAGATGCGGACACAGAATGGGTTGCTTACTGCTGAGGCGACGGAGGCGGTCGCAGGCTTTGAGATTATCGAGATCACGGGCCAGAAGGACCAGGCCTCGCGTCGCTTTGCTGAACTGGTCAGGAGTTTTCGAGACCTGTTTGTGCGTCAGGGACGTGTTCAGGCTGCTTACCTGCCACCCCTGCTGCTCTCCTTCGCAATTGCTGGAGCCTTTATTCATGGCCTCTACCTGGTGACGCATGGCGCGCTGGCGGTCGGTGATCTGATTGCCTATCTTGGGTTGGTTGGCCTGCTGCGTGCGCCGACGGCAGATATAGGTTTTAGCCTTCTGTTGCTCCAGGGGGGGCTGGCAAGCGGACGGCGAATTCTGGATGTGCTGCGGGATCAGACCGGGCTGGATGAAAACCTGCAAGGCCATAAAGAGCGGCTTCAAGGTGAGCTAGTCTTCGAGCATGTCTCTTTTGAGTACGAAGGGACGCCAATTGTAAAGGATATCTCTTTCACGGTGAAGCCGGGGCAGACTTTGGCACTAGTGGGGCCTACCGGGTCTGGCAAAACCACGATAACCCGGCTGATCAATCGAATCTATGATGTGAGCAGCGGGCGCATCCTGCTCGATGGGGTGGATGTGCAGAATTGGAATTTGGATACGCTCCGCTCGCAGATCGGAATTATTGAACAGGACGTGTTGCTCTTTTCGCGCTCAATAGCCGATAACATCGCCTTTGGTACAGGTGGAACGGTCAGTCAACAGCAGATCGAGGAGGCAGCGCAGGCGGCTCAGGCTCATGGCTTTATCTCTGCATTTAAGGATGGCTACCAGACGCTGGTGGGAGAACGTGGAGTCACCCTGTCTGGTGGTCAGCGCCAGCGCCTGGCCATTGCCCGGGCTTTGCTGACTGATCCTCGCATCTTGATCCTGGATGACTCGACTAGTGCAGTGGATAGCGTTACCGAAGAGGAGATACAGCGGGCGATCCGCCGCGTGCTATCTCAGCGCACAACGATTCTCATCACCCATCGCCTCTCTCAGATTCGCCGAGCCGACAGCATCTTGCTGCTTGACCAGGGGCAGGTGGTGGATCAGGGAACTCACGAAGAGCTACTGATGCGTTGCCCACTCTATCAGCATATTTTTGCTCCCTACTATCGGCTGCATCGCGCTCAGGCGGGAGAGCAGGTGCTTACCACACCAGCGCCAGACGTTCAATAGGTAGTCCCATAAAGGAAAGAGATTGTTATGGCACATATACTGGCGGGGCTGAATCCCGAGGCCTATGATCGTATCTACACGGATCGGCAGCTCTTACAGCGAATCGGCAAGTGCTTCAGGCCGCATCTTCTCTCGATGGCGGCTGTGGTCGCAATCATTATTGTGAACGCGAGCCTGGGCGTGCTCTCGCCTTTGCTCATTGCGAATGGAATCGACAGAGTGGTGAAAAGCCACTCAGCCGCGGAGGAAGGTCTGCTGATTGGCGCGATTCTCGCGGCGGGCCTCGGTCTCTGGGTCTGCGGGTATATACAGAAGCGGCTGGGGGCAAAACTGGTAGGGGATATTGTGCAAGAGATCCGCCTGGAAGCCTTTCAAGCAGTGATGTCCCTGGATATGTCCTTCTTTGATGAACGCTCGACCGGGGCGGTTGTCAGTCGGATCACCTCGGATACAACGGCCTTCGGGTCGAATATGACGATGGTGTTGAACGTGCTCAGCCAGTTCCTGCTGCTCCTGATTTTGCTTATCGTGTTGCTCTGCATGAATGTCGGCCTGACGCTGATTACCCTGGTGTTGGCCCTGCTCATCGTAGGGATCACGCTCGCTTTTCGCAGGTTTGCTCGTCAACTGGCGCGGACACAGCAACGCTCACTTGCCCATCTAAACGCAGTCATTGAGGAGACGATCAGCGGAATTGCAGTCGCCAAGAACTTTCGGCAGGAGAAGAATATCTATGAGGATATGCTGTGCTCCAATCAGCAGTGGTTCATCGTGACCCTGCGGATGAACGCCATCTACACAGGAATCTTTCCCTTCCTGATGACCTGTACCGGGCTGGGGACCGTTGCCATCGTCTTTTTTGGTGGACACGCCCTGTATTTGGGGAGCCTCTCTGCCGGGCAATGGTTCCTGTTTCTGGAGGGGGTACAGCTTTTCTGGAACCCTCTTACCAGCATCGCCTCTTTCTGGAGCCAGTTCCAGCAGGGCCTGGCGGCCGGGGAACGGGTCTTCTCATTAATCGATACGCGCTCGCATCTCCATCAGACGGAGTGTCAGCCGCTCATGGCACTGCGAGGGCAGATTGAATTTAAGGACGTGATTTTTCAATACAATGAACGCGAGACGGTTCTCAAAAAGCTTTCCCTGACGATCAATGCCGGTGAAACGGCGGCCCTGGTCGGGCATACAGGGGCTGGCAAGTCGAGCATCACACGGCTGATCGCGCGTCTCTACGAGTTCCAGGGCGGGCAGATTTTGATTGATGGGAGGGATATTCGAAGTTTTGACCTGGAGGCGTACCGCAGGCATGTCGGGATTGTACCTCAGATGCCATTCCTGTTCTCAGGTACGGTCGGAGAGAACATTCATTATGCCAGGCCAGATGCAAGATATGAGGAGGTTCTGGCTGCCGCCAGGAGTATCGCGGGCGGAGATTGGCTGAGGCAACTGTCTCAGGGCCTGAATACGCCTGTGGGAGAGCGAGGGAAAAATCTGTCTGCTGGACAGCGCCAGTTGGTTGTACTAGCCCGGGTGATGCTTCAGAATCCCTCGATTGTGATCCTGGATGAGGCGACAGCCAGCATCGATCCTCTGACAGAGGCCCAGATTCAGCAAGGGCTTGATACGATCCTGGTAGGGCGAACCGCGATTGTGATTGCTCACCGTCTCCCGACCGTGTACAAAGCGGATCGGATTATTGTACTGGAAAAGGGTCAGATTCTTGAGCAGGGGACGCACGAGACCCTGCTTCAAAGCGGAAAGCACTACAAGGAGCTCTATCGTCTCTACTTTCAACACCAGTTGCCAGAATTTGAGGTGAGCGATGTACATGGTTGATGCAACGCCTGATTCTCTGGCGCAACTTCTTGCTTCGTCAGGCCAGTGAACATTTCGCGTCGCCCGCGCTTGCGTTGGACGAAAACGTGTTGAGCTACCAGCAGTTGCTGGAGCGAGTTCGCCACGCGGCCACTGTTCTGCGAAGACAGGGGATTACAGCCCCGCGAGACGCTGGTGCTCCTGTTGGTGAATACGATTGAGTGTGTGCAGATATTTCTGGCTGCGGGTGGCCCCAGGGGAACCGGATAATCGGAGGCTGGAGACTGGCAGAGCTTCAGGCTGAGCCGGAGGCTCCCTGCATTGTTGGCCCGGCCCGTACTGTCCAGATCTTACGGGCCGAGCTTCCTCACTTGCGTTTTCTGAGCGTAGATGAGATTGCTGGCGATCAGACTGAGGCAGAGGCTACCATTGAGCCGATTGAACGCAGGTCCGGCGAGGTGTTTGCCTTTCAATATCCCTCCGGAGGTGTTCGGCCAAGAGATCAGGCAGGTGTACGGGTGCAGCAAAGCGGGGAATGATTGCAGCCCAGATTCCGGCTGATCCGCTGCATACTCAGGGAAGGGTGGGACATCCCGTACATGGCGTCGAGCTACGAATTGTTGATGAAGAGTGCAGCTCGCTGGAGTTCGGTGAGGTGGGAATGATCGAGGTTCGTACTCCGGCAATGTTCCTCGGCTGCTTCCAGAAGCTCGAGAAGACGGCTGAGGCCCTATAGGATGGCCAGTCATGCAGCAGAAAAGAAGCCCTCGCTGATTCTTTTCTCTCTTCTGGCAGAAACTTGAAGAACGTGTATCCACAGGTGTGGGATGAGAGGGCTTGATTCTGTGCGAAACTTTATTATTTCACAGAAATAAGTATACTTTGTTGTCCGTCCAGTTTGTCAAGAGTGGGTCTGAGAGATGGGCAAAAGCAAGAACGGTTCTATGCAGGAGTGTGAGCAAACCGGACGGCATTTTCCCCCGGGAGAAAATATATTGACATGGAGCAAATTTTCAGGTACAGTTGTCAATAACATATTTGAGTGAGTGAAATAAGTCGCTCTGAACCAATGGAGGTTGAATATGCAGCGTCGGCTCTTTCCTGCGTTCACTCTGTCACAGTGGATCACTCAACAACATCGGACTTTGCTTCATATGAACCCGCTCTATGCGCTGGATGACCCGCCATCGCTTTTCCCCATTCCTTCATCATTTCCCGACTAGCTCATGCTTGCTCACAGCGAAAGGAGAAGAAGAAGGATCTCCGGTCCTATCGTCGTTGTTCAGAGAAAGCGGTAATCGTTTACCGCTTGATACAAGCGTTTCATTCATTTCCTCAACGTCACATAAGCTTGACAGCATGTCTTCTGGCTCACAGGGAAGGATCTGGATGAGAGCAGACATGCGTTTCCTCAGAACGAGGATGATCTGAGTATTTGAAAGACCCTATGGAACAGGGAGGAGAAATCATGAATATGTCTCAACGCACACCACTGAACGCAGTGAATCGTCGGGCCTTTATGCAGCGAGCAGCGGCGCTCGGTATCTCCGTTGCAGGCCTTGAAACCTTGCTGGCAGCCTGCGGCGGCGGCGGCGGAAACGGGGGCGGAGATATTCGCTGGACAAACTGGGCTAATACAGGCGAGATCCAGCGTTTCAAAGATTTCACCGCGAACTACAACAAGACCCACAATGCGAATGTGAGCTACAACTTTATCCCCTCTGCGAACAACAACTATTTCACCAAGATTCAAACCGAACTGAACGGGAACGCGGGACCGGATGTCTTTTATGTCGGTGATGGAGACATCGGAAAGCTGGTGGCCAACCAGTCCATTGTTGAGCTGACCGACCTGCTCAACAGCGACAAGAGTAAGTCGAAGGAAGCTGACTTCCAGGCAGGCCTGTGGGGCGCGGCAAAGACACTAAGCGGCAAGATCTACGGCGTGCCCGTTGACTGTAACCCGCTGGTGCTCTGGTATAACAAGAAGGTGCTGGAAGATGCCGGAATCACCACGATGCCCGCTGACCTGTTCGAGCAAGGGAAATGGACGCGTGAGGCCTTTGATGACATGATACAGCGGATCAAGGCGAAGAAGAAGTACGGCTATGTGATGGAATCGTCATCCACGGCCTACTGGGCCTGGTGTACGGTCAACGGCGGCAAAGTCTACGATAAAGATGGCTATGGTGATCTCATCGTCCAGGATGATCTGAAAGCAATGGATGCGCTGAACTGGCTGACGCAGCGGGTCCGCGAGAAGGTGGTTGTCTATGCGGGCAGTCTTCCGAAAGGGCAGGGCTCCGATCTTGCATTCATCAGTGGTCAGACCGGCTTTATCGCGGTAGGACGCTGGAATCTGCCAACCTTTAAGCTCTCGAAGGGCCTGCGCTATGACTGCGTGCCGTATCCGTCGCCGACTGGCAAGATCGCACCTGCACCGGTCGCGCTGGCATACATGGTCATCAATAAGAAGACGAAGCTGCTTGATAAGGCGTTCGACTTCCTGACCAATTTTGTTTCAAAAGATGGACAGCACTTCCGCTTGCAGGGTAATGGAAATGCCGTCCCCTCGCTTAGCTCAAAAGAGCTGGATCCGCTGGTGACCGAAGGCAACGACCCCGAGCATGCGCACTACCTCCTCGACGCCCGCGCCGCAGGCTATGCACTCTTCCCGGCTGAGGCCAATACCCCCGGACTCACAGACGATATTAAGACCGCCCTTGATCCTGTCTGGCTTCAGGGTAAGGATATCAAGACCACATTGGCCGATTTCGCCTCCAAAGCAAACCCACGCATCAAGCAGGCGATGGAAAAAATCAAATAGCGTGTTTCTGAAGAGGATGCACGTTTTTGAAGAGGAAAGGTGCTACCCGGATGGATGTACAATTGCATGGAAAGGCGGTTGCAGAAAAGCAGCGGCGTGGATGGAGTCAGAAGGAGAAGAAAGAAGTCTTCTGGGGCTATACCTTTATCCTGCCACAGTTGATCGGCATGCTGGTTTTCTCGATCTTTCCGTTGATCTCGGTGTTTGTTCTGAGCCTGACCCAATGGGACGGGCTCGGAGACATTCACTTCGTTGGCTTTCAGAATTTCATCGATCAATTTACCGGCGATGATCTACGGATTGCGCTGGCGCGCACGGTCTACTATACAGTTCTGACGGTGCCTATTGGCCTGTTTATTGCGCTGATGCTCTCGCTGGCGCTGAACAATGTGCGGGGCAAGTCGTTTTATCGTCTGCTCTACTTTATGCCCTATGTTACGGGCTCGGTCGCGGTGGGTGTGATCTGGTCATGGCTGCTCAACAGCGATCTTGGCCTGATTAACAACCTGTTGAAGGGCTGGTTTCATATTGATGGGATTGGCTGGCTGACCGATTCCAGATATGTCATTCCCTCACTTGCGATGGTGGGTATCTGGCAGGGATTGGGCTTCAACATTGTGCTGTTCCTGGCGGGCTTGCAAGGCATTCCGCAGACCTACTTTGAGGCGGCGCGTATCGATGGCGCGAACCGCTTTCAAACCTTCTGGCGGGTGACGCTGCCCCTGCTGACGCCGACGATCTTCTTTACAACGGTCATCTCTGTCATCAACTCGTTTCAGGTCTTTGATCTTACCTTTATTCTCACCGATGGCGGCCCCGGAAAAGATAGCTACACGATGGTCTATCACATCTATAACCTGGGCTTTAAGTCCTCCCAGTATGGGAGCGCAAGCGCGGTTGCTGTGATTCTGTTTCTGATTCTGATGGTTCTGACCCTGATCCAGTTCCGGCTTCAGCGCCGCTGGGTGCATTACGAAATGTAAGGAGGAGAAAAGGGAGATGCAAAAGGCACTACACCATGAGGGCGCTGCGAGCGTGCGGACCAGACCAAAACAACGGCGCTCCGGGCTATTGCTGACCATTCTGCTGCATGTTGTACTGATCGTCTTTTCGGTCGTTATGGTCGCGCCGTTCCTGTGGATGCTGGTCTCGTCGTTTGAGTCGACCGAGCAGGCATTCAGTATCCCGCCGACATGGATTCCCGACCCGATTATGTGGGAGAACTATCCGCAATCGTTGCAGGCGCTTCCCTTCCATCTCGCGTACTGGAATAGCACGCTTGTCGCGGTGACGGTCACGCTCTGTCAGCTTATCACGTGTTCGCTGGCGGGCTATGCCTTCGCCCGGCTGCGCTTCCCGGGGCGGGATATCATCTTTTTCCTGTTTCTGGCGACGCTGATGATCCCGTTCCAGTTGACGATCATCCCGATCTTTCTCACAATGAAAGAGCTGAATCTGCTGGACAATCTGCTCTCGCTGATTCTGCCGCCGTCGCTCTTCAGCGCGTTTGGCGTCTTCCTGATGCGTCAGTTTATCATGGGACTGCCGACCGAGCTGGAAGAGGCCGCGATCATCGATGGAGCGAGTCGCTGGGCTATTTTCTGGCGGGTGATCTTCCCGTTGCTGAAGGCTCCGCTGTCCGCGCTCGGAATCTTCGCGTTCCTGAGTCAGTGGAACGACTTCTTCAGGCCCTTGATTATGCTCAATAGCTCCGAGAACTTCACGGTGCCGCTGCTGTTGAACCAGTTTCGCGGCCAGTATGCGACCGAGTGGACGCTGGTTATGGCGGGCTCGGTGATCGCAATCGTGCCTGTGCTGATCGTTTACCTGCTGGCACAGCGCTACGTGATTCAGGGTATCGCGATGACGGGACTCAAGGCGTAGCAGTAATCATAACGGAGAAAAGGGACCACCAATGGCGAGTGGTCCCTTTCTGTTATTTCTGCGTTTGTTGATAGACTTGAAAGTCGTTCAGGATAGCGCGAGACAACCGCTGGGGTTTTCCAAAGCGCCCATCCAGTGTGATTTCTTGCTCCTCATTCGTCTTTTTGTGGACCACAACTACCTTCAGCTCATCCTTTTTGCTGGTATCGACGAAGAGATCAGACAGGGCCTGGTACTCGATAACCTTTGGCTTTTTCTCGTCTGTCTTGAGCGTGAAGCCATCCGGGCGTAAGATGAGAAACTGAGCGTGTGGGTTAAGAGAGTTGTGGATGCTCTCCAGGCAGGCTAGCAGGAAGAGGACTCCAAGCACTGCCGCGACAAGGTAATCAATGATGCGCCAGAGGCCGAGATTGTTCAATTGCAGCGGCCCTGACAGATGCTGTCTGAGCATATCGCTGACCATGCTCGGCAAGAGATGGAGGAGCAGAGAGTTGACGAATGTGAGTTGCGGATTCAGCGTATGCCAGACGAGAAGAGCTATCAACCCTACAAGCAAAAGTGCGTAGAGAACCGTCTGCTCTTCAAAAAAAACCTTCTTTGCGTAATGAATGCGCTCCTCGGACGGAAGCTGATTCTGTTCAAGCGTGTCGGTGAATGGATGCATAGGTATCCCTTTCGCATTGGTGGTTCTCAGGGTGCCGAAAGAATCATGTGATTGAAGATGGTGACTAATTCGGTTGTATAGGTTTCCAGGTCAACAGCGCGCAGGAGGTTCGGCGTGAGCATATATTCGCTGATGGCTCCACGAATGGCGCTTGCCATAACGACGACATGAAAAGCGCGAAACTCTCCTGTCTGCTGTCCCTCTTGCAAGATCTGTTGAAGTTCGTGGTTCAGCGGGTCCGCCTCATCATCATCCAGCTTATAGAAGGGGATGCCGTCCGGTGTGCGTGCATTGAAAAGGATTTCCACGAGCGCCGCGTTATGCCTGGGGTGCGTTCCCTGATAGGCCAGACTGGCGGTGATAAAGGCTTCAAGCTTCTCACGAGGTGTCTTCTGCGCGCGCACGCGTTCCTGTACATAGGTAGTACTTGCGATAAGGAGCGCTTGCAGCGTCTGAATCATCAGATCCTGCTTGTCATGGAAGTGGTAGGAAATGAGCGCAGTGCTGATCCCTGATCTTCTGGCGATCTGGGCCAGACTGGCGTTCGCAAAGCCGATCTCATCCAGCGTGGTGATGGCGGCATCAATAATCTGTGCCCTTCGAGCCTCCGTGATAAATGATGGTTTGTCGTCTCGCTTTTTCTCATCCATTGTATGAACTCTCTCGATGTCCTCTTTTCTTTTGATTGACCGTTCAAATTTTTGATCAACTAATCAAAATCACATTCAGATTGTACCATGCAGGGTGCTCTCTGGTCAAGGTGAAAAATATGTGGAGGCCAAAAAAACAGGAAGTGTCAGCGCTGGCACTTCCTGTCTGTGTGTGGTTAACGGTCGAGGAATTCCTGAACAACGGCCTCACTCGGATGCATGCTGAGCATCTGAAGTGGCTCTTCTCCTGAGTTCTTGAACTGGTGTGGCGTGTTGGCAGGGACAATCACGACGTTGCCTGCATGAATGATGAGTGCCTCGTCCCCGATATTGACACTCCCCAGGCCTGAAGGCCGGGGATTCTTCCTTCATCCAGCCTGCTTGCGCGGCGCCGCAGTGCGACGACGCGTAGCGGCAGGCTGTCCAGAAGCGTTCGACGAGACACCCTCGTCGGTTCCCGTCTGCCCGACGGTACCCTGTAGCGCTTTGTGCAAGATATTCAAGGCGGCATTGTGATCGCGGTCGAGGAGCAGCCCACAGCCAGGACACAGATGGGTACGCACACTCAAGCTCTTCTTCACTCGTTGTCCACAACGAGAACAGTCCTGACTGGTATAGGCCGGTTCCACCCCGATCACCGGAACACGATGCAGCGTGCCATAGTAATTCACCCACCAGAGGAAGCGACCCCACGCCGCGTCAGCGATGCTCTTGGCCAGATGACGGTTCTTGACGAGATGACGGATCTGCAAGGCTTCGTAGGCAATCACGTCGTGAGACGAGACAAGCGCGTTCGCCTGCTTTCTGGCGACATCCTCGCGCTGCCGTTGCACCTTGAGAGACGCTTTGCTGAGGGCTTGACGGGCTTTGCGCCGATTGCGGCTGCGCTTCTGCGTCTTCGAGAGCCGACGATGCAGCCGCTTGAGCCGCCGTTCCGCCTTGCGGAGATACTGAGGAGGAGCCACGGTGTTGCCTTCGGAGTCAGTGAAGAAGGCACGCAGCCCCAGATCAATGCCCACCTGCTTGCCAGAGGGCTGATGCTCAACGAGTCGCGTGGCCGCCACCGCACATTGGCAATAATACCCATCGGCCCGCCGGAGCAGTCGTACCCGCTTGATCTGTGAGAGGGGAAAGGCCATGATATCACGAGAGCCGATGAGGCGCAGCCGGCCAATGCCGCAGCCATCTGTGAAGCGAATGTGTACCCCATCAGGATCCAGCTTCCAGCCCGTCTGCTTGTACTCGACACTGCGACAATCGTGCTGGAACTGAGGAGAGCCCTTCTTTCCTGGTTTCTTCTTCTTGCAATTCTCATAGAAACGGGAGATGGCAGCCCACGCCCGATCAGCGGCAGCTTGCCGGGCCTGAGAGTTGAGGGAGAGCGCAAAAGGGAACTGTCTGGCGAGCACAGCACAATACCGCTGCAGATCATTCCTGGAGACGCCACGTGCATCCATCCAGAGGCGCAGGCACTTATTGCGAATGAACTGGGTGGTGCGGATGGCTTCCTCGATGGCGGCGAATTGCGCCTTCGACCCATCGAGCTTGTATTCGGAGATCAGCATCCCTTGCTCCTTGTTCGTCCTCACTATCTTCGCGTATCCTCACACAACGATTGTCTTCTGTCAAGCGAAGGGGAACGTCCTGCCGCTGCTTGCTTCCTGCGCCATCCATCCCCTTGTCTGAAGCCAGCGGCCTTCTGCCGCTTTTTGGTAAAAAGCAGCGTCTCCGCATGCAGGAAATGGAGCGATGGGGTGAACACCTCATCAGGGATCTGTTCCAACCAGCGCCGCAACAGCGAATAGGGATTGCGAAAGCTCTGAACGGTCACAAGGCGCTCGATGAGTTCGGCGGCAAACGCGTAATCTCTGGCAGTGATGGCCGCCTCGATAGCCTCAGGGAGCAGACCTTGCGCCTCGTACCAGCGGCTTTCTCGGCTGGCAAGCTCGCGCAGGGCGTGCTCTCCCAGGCGGTGACGGGCTTCGTGTTGCAGCGAGAGCGCCCAGAGCGAGTGATAGCGATACCATTGTTGCTCCCCGTCGAGTGCTTGCAGGAAGAGATTGGCGCCGAGCACCTGTTCCAGCAGGAGATCACTGTCATTGCGCCCGGTAACGGCATTGCAGAGCGACGTATTTAAACGGCTCAATCCGCTTGTTTGCAGCAGGAAGAGCTGAAGCTGTTGGGGCAGGTTCGCCAGGATCTCTTCACGAATGTAGTTCAGCAGAAAGCGATGGCTCCCGTTGAGCGTGTGCAGGCTGGCGGCCGGGTTGACTTGCTTCTGAAGAATGAGGGCGGCCAGTTGCAGGCTGGCAATCCAGCCCTCGGTACGCGTTGCCAGCACGGCGCTCTCATCCTCCGAGAGCATCAGGCCCATACACTGCGTGAGGAAGTGATGGGTCTCCTCGCGGGTAAAGCGCAGGTCGCTATCACGGAGCTCGTCCAGATGGCCGCGCACGCGAAGCCGGGAGAGCGGAAATTCTGGATCAATGCGGCTGGCAAGGATCAGATGGAGCGTGGGAGGCAGATGTTCCAGCCAGAAAAGCAGCGATGTATGAATTGCCGGCTCCTCGATCACATGGTAGTCATCCAGAATGAGGACCACCGGTTCACCGGTGCTTTCAGCCAGCTCGTTGAGAAGAGCCGTGATACAGGTTGTCAGGGGAGTGGTGGTTTGCAGCAGGGTAAGCGCACGCGCACCTACACCTGGCAGGCAGGTTCGGAGGGCGGAAATAATCGTGATCCAGAACCGGATAGGGTCGTTATCCAGTTCCTCAAGTGAAACCCAGGCGTATCGGCTGCGGGAGTGATGAATCCAGGCCGTCAGCAGGGTGGTTTTTCCCCAACCGGCGGAAGCAGAAAGCAGGGTGAGGGGCCGAGTGAGGGCGCTATCCAGGGCCAGAAGTAGCCGGTTCCGTTTCACCAGCGTGGAGGGAAGCCGTGGCGGTGATAGTCTGGTGACGACCGTCGACAGGCGGGTATCACTTGCGGGGGGGTGGTGTGCTGGAGTGGAAGAAGCGCTTGTCTGCGGAGGCTCTTGCAGCACACGGGCAACCTCTTCCAGAAGGGCAAATGTCAACGCCGCGCTCCGTCCGAGATAGCGTTTCCGAATGCGACCGGCGTACCCGCGATATGCATACCAGTAGCCAGAGCCACGCGAGCGTGTTTCCTTATACACGTTCAGATTTCCGTATTGACCTTGAAAGGAGAAAGATGTATGGGTTTCAAGCCAGTTCTGCCATATGGTCTCGTCTTCTGGCTGGATGACCAGTGGCGCCTGATTCGGGGTTTGCAAGACGTAGCTCTGATTCTTCCAGAGTAGCACGTGAGTCGGTGGCTTTGGCATGCGTTTCCTTTTTTATATGGTCGGTTATTCCCAACATCCCAACATGGCCTGAGTATAGCAGAAAGGTGGGTGAGAGACAAGCAGTCCTGTTTTTTCCGCTTGACAGGCATCGCTTGTCCCGAATATAATATGAACGTGCTCAATTTTGACCAGGTTCATTTTTCTGAGAGGAGGGCCACATGTCTGGCCTACGTGAACGAAACAAGCAGGAGAAGCTGAGACGTATTCAGCAGGCCGCCTGGCACCTGTTTATGCAGCAGGGCTTTGAGGCGACCACAACCCGACAGGTGGCAGCACTGGCACAGGTGGGGAGCGGCACCCTGTTTCTCTATGCGAAGGACAAGCAGGATTTATTGCTGCTGGCCTATAATGAGATGCTTGAGGAGACAATTGAACAGGCATTTCGTTTGTTGCCACCGGAGGGGAACGTGCTCGATACGCTTGTCTGCCTGTTTCAATCATTCTTCCGCCTCTATCAGCAGCACCCGGAGAACGCGCGTGTCTATGTTCAGGTGGTCGCGTTACAGGCCCAGGCACAGCGATATAGAGAACAGGCATTACAGCAGATTGAGCGCTTCGGGCAGCAGCTCGCCGAGCTTCTGACGCAGTTTCAGCATAAAGGAGCGCTTGCGCCAGATGTCTCTGTGGAGCAGGCAAGCAAGAACTTTTTCGCGCTCTATTTTGCGATCCTGTGCCAGTGGCTCAGCGGTCAGCTTTCCTTTGAGGAGGCGCAGGGAGCGGCGTTGCGGCAGGCGTTTGCCTTGCAACTACGTGGGATGGAACCACAAGGAGAAAAAAGATGAGCGATCTTCCCGTTTTGATTATTGGTGCTGGTATCGGCGGCCTCACGACGGCGCTCGCGTTGCGGCAGGCGGGCTATTCCGTACGGGTCTTTGAGCGGGCTCAGGAGGTGAAGGAGGTCGGAGCCGGGTTGACGCTCTGGGCGAACGCGCTTGGAGCGTTGCGGGAGCTTGGCCTTGAGTATATCGTGCGGGATCTCGGAAGGCCCGACGCGCTGCCAATCGGCTTCTATACCGCTCGTGGCAAGCAACTGATGCAGCTTTCGCCGGATGAGATGACGCGGCACCTGGGAGCGCCACCTGTGGCGGTCCATCGGGCGGAGTTTCTGGCCGCGCTTCGCGACGCTGTTGGCAGGGACTCCATTGAATGCGGTGCCAGATTGATCGCCTTCGAGCAGGATGAGGATGGGGTGACTGGCATCTTCGCGAACGGGCAACGCGTGCGTGGGTGTCTCTTGATCGGGGCTGATGGCATTCATTCGCAGGTGCGGCAGCAGTTGTTTCCCGGAAGTCAGCCGCGCTATGCGGGGTACACGGCCTGGCGTGGCGTGGCAACAGGCGTGAAGCCCGAACTGATGGGGGAACTGTGGGGACGCGGGCTGCGCTTTGGGATCGCGCCGCTGACGAGAGATCGGGTGTACTGGTTTGTCTCGTGCAACATGGCGGAGCATGAGGCTGAAAGCGTGGAGAGCCGTTCGTATCTCCTGACCCTGTTCAGGGGATGGCACCCGCTGGTGAGCGAGCTGCTGAAGGCGACCGAGGCCGCGTCAATCTTACGCAATGACATCTATGATCTTGCTCCACTGGCTTCCTGGAGCCAGGGGCGGGTGACGCTGCTAGGAGATGCTGCCCACGCGATGACGCCGAACATGGGGCAGGGGGCCTGTCAGGCGATTGAAGATGCCTGTGCGCTGGCGGCTGCGCTCCGTGCGGCTCATGCTCTTCCCGAGGCATTGCGGCTCTATCAGCAGCAGCGGCTGAAGCATGCCAACGGGGTGCTTGCTCGATCGCATATGATCGGAACGGTGGCGCAATGGGAACACCCTGTTGCCTGCCTGCTTCGAGAACGGGTGCTTGCGCTGACGCCCGGTCGCCTCTTCCTCAAACAGCTCCAGCCAATCGCCGGTGGCCATGCATGATCTCAGTGTGCCACGATCTGGAATGAAAGCCCACCTTGCAGATGGCGCATGATGGGCCCTCTTCCTCTCGTCAATAGACCACTGCCTCTATTTGACGGCGAGCAGGACGTGGTAGCTCATATACCAGGGGATCGGTTCGGGCCCGATGTATTGTTGTGCGGCCTGTCTGAGCCGATCAATTCCGATCTCCTGTTCGCTGAAGTTGGAGAGGCCGCTAAATGCACTGGTTTGCATCATCTCCAGAAAGCGGGTTGCGTCTCCTTGCTCGGTGTGGTGCAGCCAGGTTTCACGGGTGAAGCGAAAATGGCCGCACTCGCGCATGTTGTCGAGGTGTTTGCTCTTCGGCCAGATAGACAGGTCCTGAACGAGCCCGCGCTGCTGGACGAGTTTCACCATATGTTCGCCCATCTCCTGCCCGAGCCGATCAAGCTCCCAGTGGATGAGGGGTGGCCAATCATAGTCATATACCGCGAAGAGTCCTCCAGGGCGCAGAATCCGGGCGACCTCGGCCAGCGTTGACGTTGGTTCCATCCAGTGGAACGCCTGAGCGGCGGTGACGATATTCGCACATGCGTCAGGTAGGCCAGTCTGATGGGCCACACCCTCGCGATACTCGATATGAGCCGTAGCGGGAATATTTTGGAGCTTGAGCTTGTGCATTGCTACTTTGCGCATGTCGGCATTGGGCTCAATCCCGATCACGCGTTGTGCTCGATCAGCCCAGACAGCGCTTGACAGCCCGGTTCCGCTTCCCAGATCTACCACCAGGGCGGGCTGTGGGGTCGCGATGAGCTGCGTTAGGAGATCAAGCAGTGCTGGCGGTGGTGTCGGGCGTGCCCGATCATAACTGTTGGCCTTTCCTGTCCAGATGTTGCTAGATGGACTCATGCGTTTTCCTCCTTGTTGTTGCTACCCGAGGAGCCTGGAAATCTGTTCGCGAACTTTCCCCAGAACGCCGAACGTATCGAGAATATCGGCAGCGACGCCGCCTCCCTCACGCACGATGCCGAGCAAGATGTGTTCTGTGCGCACATAGGCGCTTCCCTGTCGCTCTGCTTCGTCCATTGCGAGGGAGAGAACCTTGCGGGCGCGGGGCACATAGTCAATGTCCTCCTGGACCGGCTCGTCTCCCCGCCCGATCTTCGCTTCGACCGCGGCCCGGACGGCGTCAGGGGTAACGCCCAGTTTTTCCAGTGCCAGAGCAGCAATCCCCTTTTGTTCGCGTAAGACGCCCAGTAAGAGGTGTTCGGTCCCGATAAAGTCGTGATTGAAAGTCAGGGCCTCCTCACGAGCGAGTGAGAGCACATGCCGGGCGTGCTCATTGAAGCGACTGAGGTGTTTACCGGGAATCCAGGTCGGTTGATAGCTCTGTAATGCCTGAAACAGGAGCTGGTTGAGAACACTGGTAATCGTGCGATCCTCCGTCTCGGCGATTCGCGCCAGTTGCTCATAGAGGTAGACCGGGATTTCGACACGCTGGCGATCCTTACTTGATGGCATACAGCCCCTTTCTCTGTGAGTGTGGTATATACGGTGGTATTTTCTGTTCTCAGCATACCACTGTATATACCCTGGTGTCAAGCTCATATTTTGCGCTCCATTTCGACATATGGATGCTTGCAGCAGCCCGGGCCTGCTCACGGGAGGCTCGTGTCCGCATGCGCTGGTATACGCCTGCCTTCTCTGAATAAAAACAAAAGGAAGAAATTGTTTTTCTGGTTTGAAAAATGCTTGGCAGCGGGGTGGAAGCGTGGTATATTCATACCAGGAAAACAAAAAAGAGAAATTGTTTTTATAGATTCAAAAAGAAAGGAACACGGAATGCCCTCGTTTCGGCCTGAAGAAAAAGAGCGCCTGCGTGAGCAACTGCTTGTAGCGGCTCGCCAGCACTTTGTGATTCATGGGTTGAAGAAGACTTCACTTGAGGATCTGACGCGAGCGATCGGGGTTGCGAAGAGCACCTTTTACCTCTTCTTCGACTCGAAAGAGCAGCTCTACCTTGAATTGTTGGAGCAGGATGGCAAAGAGCTGGAAGAGCGTGTTTGGGGCGCTGTTGCGAGAGCGAGAAACAGTCGTGAGGCTGTAAAGAATTATCTGCAAGAGATGACGGAGATCATTGGCTCCAATCCATTGATGCAGCGGCTCTCGACGCACCCCGATGAGCTTCAGATGGTCGCCCGCAAAGTGACCCCGGAGTTTATGGCCTCGAAGCTCAAGCGCAATGTCGAACCGCTACTAACCTTTGTCGCGCAGGAGCAGCAGGCCGGGCACCTGATCGAGAAAGACCCGGCTGTGATTGTCGGTGTCATGCGGGCCGCCATGCTGATCGCGGTCCATAAGAACGATATCGGCGCAACCATCTATCCTGAGGTGGCCGATCTCCTCTTTGATGCGGTTGCCAGTGCTCTGACCCGGTCCACATCCGAGAGTGACCACCAGTAGCCTGAAAAGACAGGTAAGAAAGAAAAGAGAAACGAGCATGAATACATTTTATGATTTCCTGAACTGGGCTTTTGAGCGTCACCTGAATCCGTTGAGCTGGTATATTCGTCCGATCTTTTTGATCTTGCTGGCCTACTTTGCCTACAGGCGAAGCTGGAAAGGGTTGGTTATCACCTTTCTCGTCATGACCTCAAGCATGGTCTGGTTCCCGGCTCCCGAGCAGATCGACCCACAGATGCAGGTGGTTCTGGAACTGGAAAAACAGCTCTTGAGCAGCCCATTGACGGCACTGGCAACGCTTGGGGTGGCGGCGCTCTTTGTCGGGTTTGTGGGAGTTGCGTTCTGGAAGCATTCGCTCAAGCTTGGCCTGATTGCCTTGAATGTGACCTTGATCGGAAAAGTAGTGCTCACGCTGCTCCTCACGGGTGAGAACGGATGGGCCCCGCTCGGGAACACGATCTTCGGGCTGGTGCTGGTCAACGGTATCGGTCTGATGATCCTCTGGTGGATGAAGCGCCGCCACGCCACGCATGCCGTGCAGCACTGAAGGCGTGCGTGAGCCACTTCTGCACGATGAAGGGCTTCTAGAGAGTCTTTATCGTGCAGATCTTTTTGGTGATCCTATTTGCCCCTGGGCCTCTTCATCGATGAGCGGCCAATCAAAGGCGATGCCGGTCTGTTCGCAATACCACCGGCCATAGAGGCAGGATTGCAGCAACAGCGGAGCTATTTTCTGTCCTGAACCAGAAAGCGCATATGCCACTTTCAAGGGCTTCTCAGATACAATCAGTAGAATATGCTCGAGTTCGCGTAATTGATGAGTCAGGAGGCGTCGCTTGCGTGAGGGAGCAGACGCCGCAACTCGTGAAAGCGTTTTGTTCCTTATTGAGATGGCGAAAGCTGTTATCTCGCCAGTGATGCAATAACGTCGAAGATGGCCACCTGATACCCTGTGAGAGGGGCAATCCGGGACTGTGTGCACATCTTCGACGTTGTTCGATCTATTTGGAACGCTATCGCGTCCTCTCTGCCATTTGCGCCAAATGGGGCTACAGGCTTATAGTGGCGCGTCAAAAAAAGCGCTTAAGCGTGCCAGCAAGAGTTCTGGAGGGGCTACTATATATGAAGCGTGGTCGCTGTCAGGGAGCACTACCAGTTCGGCATGAAGCAGCCGGGCGAGCTCTTGTGTACACTCGGGGCGAATGATATCACCATCGGCAGCGATAACCAATGTCGGAACGTTGATAGATTGCACCTCCTCCGGCTGCAAACCTCCCGCCGAAGCCGCCTGCCTGCTCATTTTAGCAACCAGTACTGGCCAACCTGCCGGATTGGGGGCAACTCGCTCATATGCCTCGCGCATCACAGGAGGAAAGCCCTCCGGTGTGGCATGTATAAGGCCCTCTCGCATCTCCGGATAATAGGCATCGAGGTTGTAGGCGGTAGAGGCGAGCGCGAGTTTGCGCACAAGGCCGGGATGCCGACGTGCCAGATACAAGGCAACGCTTCCCCCCATGCTATAGCCGAAGACATCCGTTTGCGCGATTCCCAGATGTGCCAGAAGAGCGGCGACATCATCCGCCAGATATTCAAGACGTATCTCTCGCTCGATGTCAGCAGTCCGTCCATGTCCTTGCAGTTCGACCGCGATGATTTGCCGGTTTGAGGAGAGCTCTGGAAGCAGTGCTGCAAACATCTCGATGGTTGTGAACGCGCCATGAAGCAGGACAAGCGGGAAGCCGCTGCCGTGGATTTCATAGTACATTGAAAGGCCATTCACAGAAGCATAGCTTCCTCTGCTGCCATTCTGTGTGTCGTTGTTCTGTTCCCCTGTCTTTTCTGTCATGTCTCTTTCTCCTGTCTGTCATTGATGGAGTGACCGAGAGCGGGAAGCACTGCTGAACGAGTGCACTGCTTCCTGTCTGGAAAGGGTCGTGAGCGATCTCACTTGCCCAAGTGTGGCAGAAAACCCGAAGACTTGCTTCTTCGATCTTGCGCTTTTTCCCGCCCGCAGTGAGAGATCATTTTCAGATGACAGTACTGAGGATATAGCCGCCGTCTGGCGCCATGCAACATCCAGAGATTCTTCAATGGAGTGCAGCGGCGTGGTTGGCTCAAGCGTGTGGCCGACTCTAAGCCAGAGGAATCCCCCGGCTTGCGACTGAGTTGTGTCAATCAGCGCTCTTTGCTGCTGCGCGGCTTGAGTTCGGGGCCTGCAATCGCGCTGCTGATCTGACTCATCCAGGTGGCGAGTTGCTCGGGAGAGCAGGGTTGCTGCTGTTCCAGCCACCAGATAGTAGCCCCAACACCCGCATAGGCGATGCTGGCGATCTTCAAGTCAAGGGGTGGCTCGTTGCTTGCGGCCCTGGCCTGAGCGAACAAAGCGCGGAAGTGGCGCTCTGTGTTCTGACGGAAGCGCTCAACGAACGAGGGGTCGCCCTGTGGACCGAGCATGACGCGATAGAAGTCGGCGAATTGCTCGATGTGCTGAAGCAGGCGCAGGGGGCCGGGCTCGTCCGGAGTATTGCGGTTATCAAGCAGGGCATCAAGTTCGTTGAGCAGTTGATCAAGCAGGTCATATTTGTCCAGATAGTGACGGTAGAAGGTAGAGCGGTTAATCATTGCACGCTCGGTGATGTCCTGGATGGTCAATGCGGCGAAACCCTTTTCGACAGTCAGGTCAATGAAGGCCTGCTGAATCAGTTTCCGGGTACGGAGAACGCGAAGATCCTTGTGTGCCTCTGACTTCTGCATCAGTTTTTCCTTTGCCGTTGCGTATGCAACAGTTTCCTTTTCTTTGCTGGTTGACGCTCTATTCTATCTCCTGCTAGGCTGGTTTTGCAACAGAGCGTCGTGTATGCATCACCACGATGCCGTTTTTCAGAGATAAAGGAGAAGATCGATGAATCAATCTGTCCGTGAGCGCATTGGACTCTCGGTTCAGCCGCAAGAGCCTGCGAAGCTGGTGGAGACGCTGGTTGAAATAGAGAAGGTGGGAGTATCGCATATCTGGATCGGTGGAGCGCCCTGGGAGCCCGACATTCTGACGGTGCTGACCGCGGCAGCGATGCGGACTACCCGGCTCAAAATGGGAACGGCTATTATCCAGGCGTTTGCACGCCATCCGGTCTTTCTGGCGCTTCAGGCGTCCAGTTTTCACGCGCTGGCTCCCGGAAGGCTGCAACTGGGGATCGGCGCGAGTTCGCCTCTGTATGCGAAGCGTGCCTATGGGATCGAGATGGATGCGCCGCTTGCGTACCTGCGCGAGTATATGCAGGTGTTGCGTCCTCTGTTGCACGAGGGCGCAGTCCGGCATCAGGGGCGCTTCCTGACAACGGATATTGAGTTGCCCACGACGGCCCCGATTCCATTACTGATGGCGGCGCTCGGGCCGAAGGCTTTCCGGCTTGCGGGTGAGATCGCGGATGGAGCGATCTCGGCAATGTGTCCGGTTCCGTATCTGCTTCATACGGCTCTCCCGGCCCTGCAAGAGGGGGCTACTCGTGCGGGGCGGAAATGTCCTCGGCTGGTGGCACATGTGCCGGTCGTCTTTACGGAGGATCGCGAGACGGCTTTGCAGATCGGGCGGCAAGCCATGCGGATCTATACCACGCGTCCGAACTATCGTACTATGTTTGTGGCGGCGGGCTTCTCGCTGGCGGAGATCGAAGCGGTTTCGGAACGACTGGTTGAGAGCCTGCTGGTCTATGGCGATGAACGCAGGATCCGGGAACGGCTGTTAGAGCTGCTTCACACCGAGATCGACGAACTGACGGTCGGGCTGATCCCGGTCGCTGATGCGGCTCAAGAGGCGCTGCGGCTGGCGCGGCTGATTGGCGAGTGGTGAAGCGTGTGTAAGCGGTGAGCCGGGTGTGATTCGCGAGCAACTGGCAAGCGGTGAAATCAGGTCGGGGAGACATGTGCTTTACCCGACCTGAGCTCTGCCCGGACGCCGATGCTGGCGAGCATGCCGCCGTAGACCCGCTGAACTCCTTTCGTCTCATAGGAGATCGACGTACAGAGCTGGCTTGTTGGGAGTCCCCTTTGCTGTTACGCGAAATCGACCTGTACAGGCAGGTGATCGCTGGCCCGTGATGTCAGCTCGTTTGAGAGCACGTTGCAAGTTCGCACGTCCTGAGCAAGGCTCGGTGAGGCGAAACAGTAGTCGATGCGCATGCAGGGGGCGTCCCGGCGCGCGTCACAGGTGTAGCCCTCTTCGGTGGGATGCAGTGCGCGGTAGCAGTCGACAAGGCCGGCCTCCCGGATGCGCGCTATGACCAGACGCTTCGCCTGCTTGATAAGTAGCCGCTCATCGTGTTCTCGGTGGCCTTCGGGCACAAGCGCAACCGGATCACCCGGGGCAATCGCATTCAGATCTCCGACCAGCAGGAGCGGCTCTTTCAGCATTGGTTCTATGGTTTCCAGAATGGCCTTGATTTCGTCCTCGCGACCCTCTTCATACACATCTTCATATCCTGCCCGCAGGTGTGTTGTGCACAGGTGGAGCGTCGTGCCCTTCCATGCAACATCGATGGCCAGCAGGGTTTTATGCAGGACGGGAAGTCGATAATTGCGAACCTGGAGAACAGGCAGGCTGCTCAGCCAGGCCACATGATAGTCACTGTTGGCCTCGCCGAAGACCAGGTGCATCTTCAGGGCGCGGGCTAATTGCTCGGCATTGCTGCGGTCATTGGCCTCTTGAAGGGCGATCATATCGGGGTGCTGGTTGTGCAAGATCTGGGTGATGACCGGGATTCTGTCCTCTCCTCCATCGAGGATGTTATAGGTGATAACTCTCACTGTTCACTCCTGAGAAAGAAACATCGGGCGCCTCCTGCTCTCAAAAAGAGGCTGATGACAGGCTGAGGAAGCGGTATCTCTCCATATTCGCATTTCTGCCGCCGGAAAGCAAGCAAGCGCGCGAAGACCCTCTTGCGTGATCAAGAGCACCAGCATGACAACGTCACTCACGCCCCCTGATGCTTCTATCTTCGATCAGGCCGACGATGATGGCTCATAGAAAAGGCGAGAAGTGCAATACACTCCTCGCTTGTGGTCTGTGGCGTGTAGAGATGACAGGCATAAAGTGCGATCGTTAGTAATGCTGGATGTTATGGTAGCGTGCCTCAATAAAGCAGTATAGCCCATAGGCGACGAACCCAAGCGCGATGATGGCGAGCAGGACCGCCCCGAATGGTTGATGCGTCAGTTCCAGCAGGGCCGAATCCAGCCCTTTCGCTTCATTGGGGTTATGTTGAAGCGCTGCGAGAATCAGGAAGATACCAATAATGACGAAGACGACTCCTAAGGCGGCATGCCCGATTCTTCCCAGCAGCATAACGCCTTCGCGCATCCCGGGAGAGAGGGAACTGAGATCGAGAGCCTGCTGAAATGAGGCCTTGTAGACTTTGACAAACAGAGCAATGGCAATACCAAGCACGATCAGGCCGACAATGACCACGAGGACGACGCCGAACGGCATTTGAAGCAGGCGGGCCGTCCAGTCCTGAGCGGAGTCAGTGGAGTTCTTGCCCGCGCTTCCTGTGCTGGTGGCCAGATGGAACGCGCCAATACCGAGCGCGATATAGGAGATGCCGATTCCTGCATAGCCAAGCCGGGAGAGAATGCCTTTGGCGTCTTTGCCTTTTCTATCAACGTCCAGTATAGCCTGCATCTCGCTCCAAAGCGCGTAGCCGAACAGGCCGATAGCGACAATACACATCAAGGCCTGTCCGAAAGGTTGATTGGCTATGGTCTGAAGTGCGCCCCGCTGGTCAGTGGTTCTTCCGCCGAGGCCGAAGGCAAGCTGTACGGCCAGAATACCAACGAGCAGATAGACGATCCCTTTTGTGATATAGCCGAAGCGGGCCAGGTAGGCAACCCAGCGGTTTTTTGCGACCTGGTTGGCCTTTGCCTGTACCTTCTCGGGGGTGTTTGCTGAATTCATCTATACCTCTCCTCTGATCCCACCTGACGCATGCGCTTCCTTGCCGCAGGTTTGTCTGCGAAGCAGTGAACCGTTGATAATACGCCCCGTCGTTGGTGGGGTATCTTTTCCAGAACTTCATTTTGTCCCATCAGGCCACGAGCGGCGATGTGTCTGATGGCCTTGAGCAGATGTCTCTTTTCTGCTCTGCTTCTATTCCTCTCTATCTATACGATGAGAACGATGCGGATAGATGCATAGAAAAGGGGGAATCGGGTAGGCGGAGCAAAAAACATCAATGAACAGAGGGGGGGGAGTGCGCAGTGCCTTCAATGTGGGAGAGCGAAACAAGAGCACGCTGCGGAGATGCGTTATGTCTCGGTCTCTTCCTCGCAATGAAACAGAAATGGGTCATTTGCCCCTCTTCATGTTTCATGTGTACATCTACACCTGAAAGGTAGAGCAATATCCCTTCTAAGGTGAGAGGTAAAGAAGGAATATGCATGATACGCGATACCAGGTTTCTGCTCGGTTTGGGCCTGAGTGCAACCCTGTTGATCCAGGCGCCTGTTTTCTTTTATGGGATATCCGATCATTTTAAACTGTCCGGGTCTGGTAGATGGTATGCTGATAGTCCTGTATCTCGATCTGCCGATGCTGCTAATGCTGCTCCTTGTGGGCTTCTGGAAAACGCGTCGTCTCGGTTCTCTTCCCTTGATATTACGTGTGATTGAGGAAGGAAGAGTACAATCAGCTTTCAGGTACATATAGACTTCCACTGTAAGAGAGATAGGGGTACAGGGCCTGGCAAGGTGAACTGCCGGGCCTGTTTGCCTGGTATCGTGGTCGAATTGAAGCGGGGCGGCAGGCAGAGTGATGAGCGGCGCCGCTTCTTTTTTGTATCCTCGTATTTCATGCACGAGGCGGGATGAATCGTTGCGGAGAAGATAACTGTATTTCTATACAGATTGAGCTGTAATGGTCTTTTTCGTTGGAGATGTAAAACAGTTGACTTCGACACCGCAGCATATGATAAGATTTTCGTGAGGATGTGAATCCTCCGCTGCCTTGTCTCTGCAACTGCCGGGGCAGGGGAGAAGTGAACATCGGATATGTGGAAAGGGAGGTGTTGGTCAAGGTGGTATCGAAAACAAAGGCTGTAGGACAACTAGAGGTACAGGATGCCACATCGTCAACCCGCTCAAAGCGCTCTCTGGGCTTCTGGATGTGTACGTCGCTGGTTGTGGGGAATATGATTGGTTCAGGAATCTTCCTTCTCCCTGCTTCGCTGGCTTCATATGGAGGCATCTCGCTTGTGGGTTGGGGTTTGACCGCTGCCGGAGCGACCTGCCTGGCGTTGCTGTTTGCGCGTCTGGCATCGATGGTTCCTCGTGAGGGAGGTCCCTATGCGTATACACGGATGGCATTTGGCGACTTTGCCGGGTTCTGGATCGGTTGGGGTCACTGGATGTCGTTATGGATCGGGAACGCGGCTATCAGCGTTGCGCTGGTGAGCTACCTTCAGGGGATGTTCCCCATCTTGAGTGAACAGCGCTGGCTCTCCGGGGTTGTGGCGCTGGCGCTGCTCTGGCTGATTACTGGCGTTAACACGCTCGGGGTCAAAGACGCGGGCATTATGCAGGTGATTACCACCATCTGTAAGCTGGTCCCGTTGCTGGCGCTGCTGGTTTTCGGATTTTTCCGGGTCGATTGGCAGCATTTTGTGCCGCTCAACCCCAGTGGTAAGCCGCCCATTGACGCGATTACAGCAGTCGCGGCCCTGACGTTCTGGTCATTTCTGGGGATTGAATCGGCGACCGTTCCCGCGGGGTATGTCAAAGATCCAGCGAAGACAATTCCTCGCGCGACTCTTCTGGGCATACTGATTACCTCACTGGTATACATCCTGAGTACAACAGTCATCATGGGGATCATGCCGCTGTCGCGCCTGGGCCATTCATCGGCGCCCTATGCCGAAGCGGCGGGTCTGCTCTGGGGATCGTGGGCCTCGTACGCGCTGGCGATTGGGGCCGTCATCTCCTGTCTGGGTGCCTTGAATGGCTTAATGATGATGGCCGGTCAGGTGCCGATGGCCGTGGCACAGGATGGGCTTTTTCCGCGCATCTTCGGGCGAGTGTCTCGTCAGGGAGTGCCGGTCTTCGCGCTGGTGCTTTCGAGTACGCTGGCTTCGCTGCTGTTACTGTTGAACTATATGGGCCCCGGCAATCTGGTAGAGATGTTCAGCTTTATTATTCTGCTCGGGACGCTCACCAGCCAGATTCCGTATGCCTTCTGTGCCATTGCTGAACTGATTCTGTTCTTCACGCGACGTGACCTCTTTAATGGAAGGCGTCTGTTCGGATCGAGCATGTTTTCGATTCTTGCGTTTGTCTATTCCGTCTGGGCGATTATCGGAGCTGGTGCGACCACAGTGCTCTATGGCTTTGTGCTGTTGTTGCTTGGCCTGCCGGTATATGCGTGGATACGCAAGCAACAGGGCGAGAAGGTAGAGGGAGGTACTGACGAAGAGGCGGCGTAAGCGAAAGCGTTGAAGCAACCGGGAGGGAGCGTCTGCGATGATGGCGCTCCCTTTTTCCTCTGAAAAGGTCGTCAGGAAGCGTCAGACAGCCAGGGCCCGGCAAGTGTCAGCAGGCCATTTGCCAGGGAGCCACGACGAACAATATATTCATGACCGCCATTGAACTCATGGTAATAGACCTCGTATCCCTTCAAGTGCAGGATGTCTCGCAGGTGTCGGGTACAGGGGATCATATCGACGAAGCCGCTTCGTTCCTTTGTGCCAACCTCAAAATAGAAGCGGAGGGGCAGACGTGGATGTGCAAGAAACTGCTGGGTGAGCCACTCCTGAGGAATCCCGTCCTCGGGATCTTTGTCCCACCAGAACGAACCGGACATCGAGAGCACGTTGCCGAACACCTCGGGAGCTCGCAAGCTCACGAAGGCTGCTGCTAACCCGCCATAGCTGGAACCACCCACAATCACCCGGGTGGGATCTTCTGTCACACGATAGCGCTGACGAAGCCAGGGGAACAGCTCCTGTGTGAGAAAATCCACGAAGGGCGGATAGCAGGGAAGCTCACGGTTGCGTATCGGGAGTTTCAGGCTATCGACAAACACTGCAACGAGTGGCGGGATCTTTCCCTCACTCAGCATATTCTCGATGATAGTGGGAGTAGGAACCGTCTCAAGATAGGCCCATCCATCGAATAAAAGGAGCAGGCCATAGGGTTCGGCCTCGGGAGTATAGCCAGGTGGGGTATAGACCCAGATACTCCGCTCGTTACCAAGAATCTCGCTACGGAGCCGATGGTGCGTGATGTGTCCCCGGGCAACCCCTTCGCGAGGCTCGTTCCAGGGCTGTGGTGGAGCTTCAGGAAGCTCAAGAATGGAGAACTGCAATTCTCGCTCGTCCGGGATATCAGGGTCACGACGCTGCACAAAGACATGGGGATTCAGCGGGTCGACCGTCATCCGCGAAATAAAATTGACCCAGTTATTCATAGGCGGCGTCAGCGGATCATTCGGTGAGAGCAAATAGGTACAGCGCAAATCGGCCTGTATGCGATAGGTTCGGTACCAGAGATCGGTGTCAAGCAGGCGCGTCATCTGGTTCTTTTGTGGGTCCTTCCAGGCGGCCAGGCGTGCGAAAACCACCACGTTATGAAGCGGTCCCTGTGCGCCGGTATCACGCCAGAGAAAGGTGACATAATAATGCTTTTTATCACCCTCAACAGGCTCAATCAGCGGCGCTCCGCGTTCGGTGATCTCCTGCCAGAAGAGCCCAAGCGCCTCGCTCCTGCCCGCAACGAGCTCCCGTTCCAATGCCGCGAGCCGGGGACTAACAATAGCTCCTTTTGTCATACTGTTCAGATGCCTTTCGATTCTAGAAAAAAGCTCGCGTGGAGTCATAGCTGCGAGCCGCTTTCATCCGGCGGAAAAAGGGGATCGATCTTTTCTCTCCGTCTAAATCCGACCTGTCAGGTAAGATATTAGCATACCCTGATCTTTCGGGTCAAGAAAATGGCTGGTCTGAGCTGTCCTGAAGCCCTGCCTCTTTGAACATTCTGCCGTCGCGGACCATTGCTCTGTTCTCCAGACTGTCTATACTGGTAGCAGGCAGCGCAGGCTTCTCTGCTCTGTCGCTGTCCTGAAAAAACGACAGCATTGTTCTCTCCCCCTACGTGATAGAAGAATGCAAAAGCTGGAGTAAGAAGAATGGATATCAAAAGATGTGGCTCGCAACCATCCGGGAAAGGGCCGACCGAGTACTTTACCGGCACAGTGCGTATTGACCCTCTCTTCGAGGCCCCCGATCCGGCCCGCATAAATGGCGCCAGCGTGACCTTTGAGCCGGGTGCTCGAACGGCATGGCATACACACCCGCTCGGCCAGACACTGATTGTAACGGCTGGCTGTGGCCGGGCGCAGCGGTGGGGCGGTCCGATAGAGGAGATCCGACCGGGAGACGTGATCTGGTTCCCGCCAGGTGAAAAACACTGGCATGGAGCCGCTCCAACAACAGCCATGACTCACATCGCCCTTCAGGAGCGCCTTGATGGCAAAACCGTCGACTGGCTGGAAAAGGTGAGCGACGAGCAGTATCAGGGGTGAGCACTGCCAGACATAGAGCCTATGCGGAAGGTCTATGAAGGCTCAATTCCAGCCGCTTCATGCGTTGTTGCCTTTGCGATCAATGGAGGACGTGGGGTGACCCCCAGGTCTGGATGCTGAGTGAGCGGCCTGACAGATGAGAGCCCATCTGAGATGGGCCCTCTCACTCAGTCAATCGCGACTGTGGTATCAACGATCTCTCGCTGTTTGAACGTGACCGTCTCGCCCTCCAGCGTTATGGTCTGTTCAAGGCGGATGTCGGCTGAGGAAGCGCCGACGCTGAAACGGAAAGCTCCCGGCTCGGTCACAAAGCGCATGGCGGGATCATAGAAGGCGAGTCGCGACGGATGGACCGTGAAGGTGATGGTGCGTGCCTCATTTGGGGCAAGTGAGATCCGGGCGAACCCGAGCAGGATGCGATTGGGACGGGCGACAGACGCAACCAGATCGCACCCATACAGTTGAACGACCTCGTCGCCTGCACGCTCTCCGGTATTGCGTACTTCCAGCGAAACCTGTATCGGATCGGTGGTCTTGCCAGCCTGGATGTTCAGGTTGCTGTAGGTAAATGTCGTGTAGCTCAGGCCGTGGCCGAAGGCGAAGAGAGGCGTGGTCGGAGCATCAACATAGTCGTCGAAGAACATAGCACGATCACCGCCCGCCCGGGTTCCCGCGTAGATGGGGACCTGACCGACCACGCGTGGCATACTGACAGGGAGGCGCCCGCTCGGGTTGACGCGCCCGGTTAAGATGTCTGCAAGCCCGTTGCCGCCTTCTTCGCCTGCCGGGAAGAGTTGAAGCAGCGCGTTGGCCCGTTTCGCGACCTCGCTCAGCGTGTGAATGCGCCCGCTGAGCACAACGACGACCAGCGGCGTGCCGGTAGCAGCGAGGGCCTCGATCAACTCGGGCTGAACTCCGGTAAGATCAAGATTGGTGGCGTCGTTGGCCTCGCCCACTGTGACCGGTCGTTGCAGGCCGCTCTTGCCCGCGACCACGACCACCGCGACATCTGCATCACGAGCGATCTGGACCGCATCCGCGAAACCGGAGCGATCCTCGCCAAGCACCTCGCACCCCTTTGCATAGCGGATCTCTACCCGGTCGCCCAGGGCAGCCTGTAAGCCCGCCAGTGGAGTGACGTGAGGGGTATAGTAGGGGCCGGGCGCGTACTCTCCGGTCGCCTTTGGCGTCGTCAGGCCCACAGCATCGGGCTCCTTGTCAGAGGCATAGATCAGCTCCAGATGAGTCGGGTAATGATAATCGCCTTGCAGGAGCCGTGCATCATCTGCACCCGGCCCGATAATCGCGAGGCGCTTCAGGGTTGGCGAGAGCGGAAGCACTCCATCATTTTGCAGGAGAATCGTGGATTCCGCGACGACTTTGCGAGCGAGATCGCGCTGCTCTGGAGTCTGGAACGCGCTGCTTGCGGCTTCCTCATCGACATAGGGCTGCTCGAAGAGTCCCAACTGGAACTTGAGTCGCAGGACGCGCCGCACGGCTGTGTCGATGACGTCCAATGACAGCCGTCCCGCCTCAATCTCGGCTTTGAGCGGCTCCCCATAGCAATTGATGAGCGGCAGTTCCATATCAAGTCCTGCCTGCAAGGCCAGTCGTGCGGCCTCTCCCAGTGTGGCCGCGACCCGGTGATGATAAAGAAGCATCTCGATAGAGGAATAATCAGCGACGGCGGCCCCGGTAAAGCCAAGCTCGTCACGGAGCAGGTCGTTCAGGATAGCGGGACTGCCCGCGCATGGAAGACCATCAACCGAGGCATACGAGTTCATGATAGTTGCGATTCCCGTATTTCTGATGACGGTCGCAAAGGGGTCCGCGTAGACTTCGCGGAGCTCTCGCGGGCCGAGGTGTACCGGGGCCCAGTTGCGTCCACCCTCGGAAAGTGCATAGCCAAGAAAGTGCTTGCCGGTCGCTGCGACGCCATGCGCGAGATCGTCGCCCTGCAAGCCCTGCACATAGGCGGTTCCGATGGCGCCGATCAGGACAGGGTCTTCGCCATAGGTCTCCTCGACGCGTCCCCATCGTGGATCGCGTGCGACATCGAGCACTGGAGCAAGGGCGTGTCGCGCTCCGACGGCCATCATTTGCGTCCGAATGGCCTCCGCAACCTGCTTGACTCGTTCTGGATTCCAGGTGGCGGCCAGCGCAATGGCCTGGGGAAAGACGGTGGCATCGCGATGGCAGAAGCCTCCGGCGGCCTCTTCATGTACAATGATCGGGATACCGAGCCGCGTTTGCTCGATGACGCTTTTTTGCAGCGCGTTCATCAGCCGTGCGCTCTCGCGTGGGCGTAACCCGGTAGCAGCGCCGATACGCGTCACTTGGCCGATCCCATGCGGGATCTTCTGACGCACCAGGTCAGGATCAAAGGTGCCCGTGCTGATGAAGGCGGTGCTCCAATAGCTGCCGAGCTGAGCAAGCTTTTCATCCAGAGTCATCAGGGAGAGCAGGTTTTCAACACGCTCTTCAAGCGGGGCATGTGGATCACGATACGTTGCAGACATACTCGTTTGTATCCCTTCTATTCAACACTATTTGCTGAAGCCTGCGACCAGGCCGCTGAGCAGTTGTCGCCTGCCAAAAATGTAGAGCAGGATAATCGGGGTCGCCGACAGAAAGACCGCTGCCATAATCGCCGGGACATTGGTTGTATACTGGCCCTGGAAGTTCCAGAGAGCGAGCGGGAGCACACGAACATTGGTGCTCTGCGTCAGAACCAGCGGGAACAGGAAGCCATTCCAGACCTGGATAGTCTCATAGATGATGACGGTGGTCAGCGCCGGGCGCGATAATGGAAGCACCAGGGCGCGCAAGATGCGGAAATGGCCCGCGCCATCAATGAGCATCGCTTCAAAGAGCTCTCGGGGAATATCTCTGATGTAGGTCACAAGCACCAGCACAGAGAGCGGAATACCGAAGGCGACACTGGGCAGGATGAGCGCATACAGCGAGTCGTAGAGGTGCAGGTTGATAGTGATCGCATAGATCGGAATAATCGTTGCCTGAAGGGGAATGGCTAACCCGACAAGGAAGAGGTTGAAGATGAATTGCGTCACCCGATTGCGTATCCTTGAGATCGCGTAGGCGCTCAACAGCGACACGATAACGATCAGCAGGACACTGAACACCGTGACAAAAACCGTGTTCATGAAATACAGTCCGAAGTCGCTGGCGAGCACCGAGCTATAATTTTCCAGCGTGGGATGCGATGGAGGCAACCAGGGAATGTCTGTAAAGTAGTCGGAGAGCGGGCGCAGGCTGGTTCCAAACATGTACAGTACGGGAAAGAAAGCGATGAGAAACCAGATAATCCCGAACGTGAATGGGAGGATCTCCCACCACCCGCGCCGCGGTGCTCGTTGGTTCTGGTGTTGGGTATCAGCGATCTGCTGAGAAACTATGTCTGCACTCATAAAACACCTTCTTTTCTAGCTCTGCTGATACTACAGGCCTTCGAGCTGGCTTGACATCCTGGTAAAGCCAGTGAACCGGAGAAACACAAACGAAAGGACGACACCGAAAAGGGCCAGGACGACCGCCAGCACGCTACCATAGCCTACCGCCTGGTTCGGGAAAGCCGTGATGTACATATGGAGTGGAAGCACGCGAGTCGCGTAGCCGGGCCCGCCTCCGGTAGTGACCCAAAAAAGATCAAAGTAGGTGAGAGAACCGGTGCAAATCAGGGTGGTGGAGGTAATCACCGTGTACTTGAGTTGAGGTAACGTGATGAAGAAGAATTGCTGAAGCCGCCCGGCACCGTCTATGGTGGATGCTTCATAGAGTTCTCGCGGGATCTGTCTCGCGCCACCCAGGTAGAGCAGGGAGTGAAACGGGATAAATTGCCAGCAAATAATCACCATCACGACGAAAAATGCCAGCCCGGGATCTCCTAGCCAGCCTTTTGCCAGTGCTGATAAGCCAATGGTCTTGAGCAGCGTATTCACCAGCCCGAAGTTTGGGTCGAGCAGCGCGACCCAGGTGAGGCCGATGGCGACCGCTGAGAAGAGCAGGGGAAGAAAGTAGAAGACGCTGAGCACTGCTCGATACCGCTGCGTGCCGGCCATGAAAACGCCGAGTAACAGGCTGATCGGCGTCTGGACGATCCAGCTTATAAGCATGACTTCAATCGTCAGGATGAGCGAGTTGCCGGTCACGCTGTCCGAGAGCAGCGCAATCCAGTTTTGAAGCCCCACCCATGTTGGCTGTGAGAGCCCATTCCAGTTGGTAAAGCTCAGGTATACCGCGATAAAGAGCGGGATGATCGCGAAGAGAAGATAGAATGCCAGGGCTGGCAGCGACCAGAGGACAGCTATCCATCCGTCTCGTCGGGATACTGCTGTTCTTGTTGACGCGCTCATACGTGCACCTTTCTAGAGTGCTCTCTGTCCCCCTTGTATCGGGCGGACAGAGAGCCGGGGCATGTTTCCGAAGAAGCGAAGTTGCCAGTCTAAGACGCTTTCAGGGTCTTGTTCATGTTGTCGGCAAACTGCTGAGGAGTGATCTGTTTCAAGAACAACCGATCCAGGTTGGTGAGCAGCTCCTGCGCGGGTTGCGGTTGCAGCGCCTGATCCCAGGAAAGCTGGAAGTGAGAGGCTTTCTGCACGAGCTGATAATTGAACTGCAACCACTCGCCATTCTCGCTGCTTGCCAGTTGTGATTCGATTCCCTGGACGGGGGGAACGTTGCCCAGCGCAATAAACTGCTTGACTCCTTCGGGAGCGAGCACCGCATCTTTGAGATACGTGATGCATTTCTGAGGGGCTTTGGAGGCCTTCGAGATCGAATAGAAATTCGATGGATTGCCGCAAATATTGCTGGCGTCTCCCTTGCCACCTTCGACAGCGGGGAAGGGGAACCAGCCGAGCTTATCATTTTTCACGAAGTCGGGGCTGTTTGTCTGGAAGGTCGGGAAGTTCCAGCTTCCTTGCAGCATCATCGCGGCTTTCCCGGTGTAGATCAGGGCGGCATCCTGGTTCGTATCTGCGACGACAGAGGCGAAATTGGAACCGAACGCGTTGCTGTTGATGAGTTGCTGGATGAGCGTCGCGGCCTTGATGACCGCATCCTGAGACCACGAGTTTGCCTGATTGTTGAGGATCGCTTTAAACGCGTCGGGCCCACCGATTCTATCGGCAAGGTATTCCAGGTACATCAGGTACGGCCACTTGCTGGCACCGGCGAGCGCGATCGGAATAATGCTCTGCTTGTTGAGCGTATCGACGATCTTGAGCAGCTCATCCCACGTCTGAGGCGGCTTCAGGTTATGCTTCTTGAAGAGCTCCTTATTGTAGAAGAAGAACAGCGGTTGCATGCCACTGCACGGAACGCCGTAGATCTTTCCATCGAAGGTGGCGCTTTCCAGAATAGAGGGGATGAAGCGGTTTTTCCAGTTGGAGTCCGCGTTCAGGTCGGAGGTCAGATCGTACACATTGTCGGCATCAACATAATTCTTGAGGATGCCGCCGCCCCAACCAATGAAGATGTCAGGGGGATTATGGGCACCCATCGCGATCTGAAGCTTTTGCTTGTACGGGTCATTCTGGAAAAATTCGATGTTCGCACGTACATCAGAATGGGAAGAGTTGAAGCTATTCGTCAGCTTCCTGATCGCCTCTTGATCGCTCCCTGTGCGAATATCCCAGATAGAAATAGTGGTACTGTTATTTCCCCCGGTTGATGGCTGATTGTTGCCGACGCCAAAACAAGCGCTGAGCGTTGTCGAGAGGGCAGCGGCACCGGTAACCCCAAAAAATGTGCGTCGAGTGATTTTGGCTTGCATTGTTCAACCTCTCAGGCATCAGTGCCTTATAGACTTCCTGAAGTCTGGTCTATAGAACTACATACAAATACAGCTTATAAAGGGAAGAACGCGTTGACAGATGTCAGGCAAGCTACCATCAATAGAGTTTCTTCAGTGTTTTCTGGCTGTGAGTTTCCTCCTTTCTGAATAAGAGCGAGAACCCGTCAGGAGATAATGACATGCATGGGTCATGCTCGAAATGTTTGCCTGCCCTGTATGTGATCAAGCTGCGTGAGGAGAAGGAACGGTGTCGTTTCGCGCGGCTCTCAGGGCCGGTAATGCGCCTCAGTGAAACGACAGGCAAGAGAATACAGGTAGACCGTTCACCGTTTGAACGTGCGGTCCCGGCTCACGGCAAAGGCTGTTGCTCCTCAATGATGACCAGGGCTTGATAATGCGCTTCCCTGTTGAGGCGAAAGGGCTATCGCGCCCTGCTCAGGCCAGCATGCCATACTGATGAGCACTGCTCTTGTCGGGCAGATGAACAGCTCTCCCTTCTCTCATAAGCAATCCTTTCTTTCACGACCGCTGGCAACAGACATGCTCAACAAGACTCGCGAATGACCAGCGTGAGATCAAAGACGCGTTGTGGTATCGGGCACTCCGGTGCGCTCAGATGCTGCATCAGCAGTTCGGCTGCTGCTACGCCGATCTCATACATGGGCTGACGAATAGTGGTAAGTCTTGGATGCACAAGGGAAGCGATAAAGATATCATCGAAGCCAATAATAGCGATTTGCTCCGGGACTGCAATGCCCTGCTGCTCAAGATATTGCAAGGCTCCAAGCGCAGACATGTCATTTCCCGCGAAAATACAGGTGATCTCGGGATGGGCGTGTAAGAGCGCTTCGGTAGCGGCGCGACCCCCCTCAAAGAGAAACTCTGCACGGACAATGGGTAGTTCCTTTCGTTGGTCGACCTCTTCCAGCGAGAGATCTGTCAGCCCCATGCTGTCCAGGTAGCCGCGCAGGCGCAAATCCGCAAAACGCAATCCGGCCGGCCCCGCCAGAAACCCGATGTGCGTATGTCCCTGCTTTTTGGCCCAGGCGACCGCATCTCTGGCCCCTTTGTAGTGATCGGCAGTGATATGCGATATCGCCGATGCATCTCCGCTATCGACCACGATAACCGGGATGTTTTCGTCCTGGCATTTGCTGACCATCTCTTCTGTGTTGGCAGGCGAAACCAGAATGATTCCATCAACCGCTTGCTGACGTAGAATCGTGATGGCCCGTAGCTCATGTTCAAGCTGCCAATCGGTATCCAGCACCATCATGGTATAGCCATGACGGCGGGCTTCATCCTCAATCCCGCGTGCGATCGTGGGGACATATGGATTCATCAAGTCATGCAGGACAACGCCCAGAGCCATAGTACGTTTCGTGACCAGCGCACGGGCTATACCATTAGGGACGTATTGAAGGCGCTTTACCGCATTCCATACTTTCTGGCGCGTCTCTTCGCTCACATATCCCGTCTCATTGAGAACGCGTGATACGGTTCCAATGCCTACACCGGCTGTTCGTGCGATGTCTTTAATCGTTGCCATGCCTTACCCTATTCTATTGAAAGATGGAAACGTTTCCATCTAAAAGGGAGTATACTGATAAAAAAGGCGGGTGTCAAGGGAAAATGAGGAAACGTTTCCATTTCGATAGAGACGGAGAAGATACCGGGGGGAGTAGGGAGCGAGTAAGCGCGTAGCACATGGTCTTCTCTCGGTTGCAATCATTGTTCTGGTGGGGCGCTATGCCGTTCATCCTCGGGGTTTATAGGGGGAAGAGACAGAAACGATCTTCTCCGATAGGACGAGAGAGAGGCGCGCTTGTAGAGAGTGGCACAAAAACTCAGCTATAAACCACATATTTTGTGGTAATTGGGATCAGGGAGGCATAATAGATATTTATAGAACACTTGCCTCTTTTCTGGTTTTTGGTGTATGCTTGTTGTAGAGCAGATGACTCTCGAAGGAAAGACAGGAAAAAAGGTGTCAGGTTCTATGCTCACAGAATCGCATATATTCCGTTCAAAAGCCCGAAGAAGGGATAGACAGACAACCTGTCGAGATGCGTGTCACCGGGCTGCTCATGTGCTTGCTCAGGAGAGCCCGAAGAAGGGATAGACAAAGCCACTCCAGCTTCTCCTGTGGAGGGTTCAGAGCGGTAGGATGATGAGTGGCCGTCCTGAGAGACAGGAGCACCTTCGATTGAGGAAGGGATGAAGGCGCTCCTGTACCGGGAGGATGTGGGAACGAAGTTATCTACGGCGCTTCTTTTTCTGTGGCGGTTCGGGAGTGGCGGGAACCTCAAGATTCTGCGTGGTGATTTTGCCATCCTCAATCTCGATGCAGACATCTGCCTGTTTTGCAATGCGCTGATCGTGTGTCACCACGATAACGGTGCGCCCCTGATGCGCGAGCTGCCTGAGCAGATCAATGATGCGCTTGCCGTTGTGAGTGTCGAGGTTGCCGGTCGGCTCGTCAGCCAGAATCACGCGGGGATCGTTGGCAAGCGCCCGAGCTATCGCGATACGCTGTTTTTGTCCGCCAGAGAGTTTCCCGGGTCGATGTCGGTGGCGATCTTCGTTGATACCGACCTGAAGCAGCAGGGTGCGTGCTCGTTCGCGCATCTCGCTACGAGAGCGCGTGCCAGCAAGCTCCATTGGCAGCATGACGTTTTCCAGCGCTGTGAGATTCGGGATCAGGTGGAAGGATTGGAAGACAAAGCCGATCTTCTGCCGCCTGAAGTGATGCTCTTTTGAGCCGCTGAGCCGGGTCATGTCGATGCCATCGATAGTGAGTTCACCGCTTGTCGGCTGGTCGAGGCCACCAAGCAGATAGAGCAGGGTAGATTTGCCGCTGCCGCTAGGCCCCATGATCGTCACGAACTGGCCTGCTTTGAAGACAAAGCTTGCATTATCAACCGCGTGAATGACTTCGCCATGCATTTTAAAGTATTTGCAGAGATTTCTGGCAACCACGGTCACGGCGGGCTCTGTTGTTTGAGTGGGTGTTTCCAGATTGATCGTTTCTGACATCTTTCTTTCCTTCTCTAGTTATTGCCTTTGCGGAGCACGACCGCGGGACGAATACGCGCGACAGCGAGGGCGGGAATGATACTTGTCAGGATGGCGAGCCCGATGCCCAGACCCACGATGATAAGAAGGGTCTGCGTATTCAGGGTTGCGGAGGCAAGGTGAATATTCCCGAACTGTTGCAGGAAGCCGCCCATAGCAGGCCTACCCTGCCGGGATGCCGTCATTGCGCCATTCATGAAGGGCGGTTGGCCTGTCATCGCTGTGGAGACATCGAACTGTTGCGAAATGATTGGCCCAAGCAGCACAAGAAGTAGAGTTGCCACAATCGAGGCCAGAATGCTGAGGGCGAACACTTCAACCCAGAATTGGGCGATGACCTGCCAGTGTGAGGCTCCCAGCGCTTTCAGGGTCCCAATCTCAATGGTGCGCTCACGCACGATAATGAAGACGGTGAAGATGATAATGGCTGCTGAAACCGCGATCGCAATCATGAGTGCCAGTCTGATCGTGTTCTGCGCGCTGCTCAAGGAGTTGATCGCCGCGGAAAACAGGCGATTCTCGGTGACCACGTTGTACTTGCTGCCCAATGCGTTCCGCAGGTTGGTTGCGACTGAATCTACCTGATCGTAGGTTGAGGCATAGGCGGTGATGCTATCGACGCCGTTGATATTGTAGAGTTTTTGCATTGTTTTGAGTGGCAGCGTCAAGGAGTTATCGGTGCGGGGATTGTCCGAGGTATAGAGGCCAATGATCGTGATTTTGCTCCCCTTGAGAGTCACCGTTGAGCCAGGTTTGAGCTTGTTGGCGTCGGCCAGCGTTTGACTCATCAGGGCGACGCTGGCAGTATCGTCGCTGGTCTGGAAACCGCGTCCGGCGGTAATCGTGGGGGTGTTTCCCTGAATAGTGAAATGGGTTGAGCCGCTGGAAATGCCATAAATGGAGGCTGGAATTGTGCGTGTTGATCCATTCGGAGTCTGTATCTCACGGGTGGCAAAAACCTTATCGGTATCGAAGCGCATGAGCGTCTCTTCAACCCCGGTGACGCCTGCCACTTTTTTGACTTTGTCGATCGTATCCTGAGGAATTGGCGTGCGTTCGTTCTGCTGACCGAACTGGTTGAAGGTTCCATTTTCTCCGCGATTGGGGTTACCGGGCCTCTCGTTGTCCTGGGTCTCATTTTCGGTTGCGTAGGTGATCGTGATGCCTGTACCGACCTCGGAGCGCACTTTTTGCAGTTGCTCCTGTGCGCTCTGATTGAGGCTGACCATTGCTGCGACAAACATCAGGCTTGCGCCCAGAAGCAAAATAATGAGGCTCTGTCGAAAAGGGCTACGGATAACGTTCCGTAAACCGGTCGTAATGACTCCCATATGATTCTGTAACTCCTTCAAAGCGGTGATAAACAGGGTGTTCGCTTCCCTCGGCGGGATAATCGAGGTACGCTGATTATGAGCATACCAGATATCTATGAGAAATTCTTCAAGGGTTATTGAAAATACGTAAGAAAATTGTAAAGTAACATTGAAGAGCTTTTAGCGGTATGGCCAGGGAGACAGAATACCCCTGTTGGGTTCTATCTCTGATTGAATTGAGGATCATGTATTGCTGAATTCTCAGTGTATGTGTTTTCTATATGCTGCTCACGTTGGATGGGCGGGTGAACATTTTTCTCCTGGCTGCAATTCGGTAGTGGTGCAATGGAGCATAGGAGAATATTGGTAGTATAATACAGCATACTCTTGATAGAAGCGCAAGCTGCATTTGCTACTACGCGCCTTGATAGCAAAGGAGTGAAAAACATGATACGGCCTCGTTTGCAGCACGTCTCCTTCGTCGTTCCCCGTGGGAGTCAGGAAGCGGTTCGTGCATTCTATGGTGGGGTGCTTGGCCTGGAGGAAAAGCAGCCTCCGCAATCGCTCGCACACAGACAACTGGTCTGGTTCGCGGCAGGTGAAGGCGAAATGGAGCTGCATTTCATGCCTTCGGATGAGCCTCCCAACGAAAATGGGCAGCATTTTTGCCTGGAAGTTGACGTGCTCGACGAGTATCGCCAGCGCTTGCAGAATGCAGGCATTGCCATTTTAGAGGCAGAGCCTATTCCCGGGCGTCCGCGCTTCTTTTGTCACGATCCATTCGGGAATCTCATCGAGCTGACCACGCTGGTAGCAGAGTATCAGACACAGCAGTAGAGTGAGCTCCCTTAGAGGCTGTGCCGCATGCCTTCCGAGGATCAGAGCTGCCTGCTTTTGCGCGGCGTGTGCTGCAAAATCATGCATCTGAAAGGGGCTATTGTCGCGGTGGTACCCAGTCCTGAGCAGTGGCAAGCCCGGGGCTCATCTCAAGAGGCGCTTCAGCGTATCAAGTATTTGTGGCATATCCTGGCCGTCTATGGACGACCGAGGGCAGCTCCGCGGCCCCCCTGCTTCTCTGGATGGGGACGAAGAAAAGTATGCGTTCGGGTTCTGGTCGCAAGCAGAAGCCGGTTCTGTGCTCCTGCTCCAAAAGAGAACTCCTGTTGAGAAGAGACGTTCAGGGTCTCTCCTCACAGGAACTTCTCTGTCATCCTCTTTCTCGCATGCCGTGCCTTATGATTGGAGCATCGAATAATGATGAGAAGGTAATGCTTGCTCGAGGCCCGGGATGTTCTGGGCCGTTCGCACTGCTTCTACACCGTCGAGCTGGAATGAGGTAATAGCCGTTCGCATGTCCTGGGATAGCGAGTTGAGCTGCTGCGCGAGTGCCTGGATCTCAGCCGTGAAGCTGGTTCCCTGCTTGAGTACCTCCGCCGGAAGCTCTCGGGCATTTCGGGGCAGAGCTTCGTTCCCTGAACCGAGTTTCAAGGTCTGAAGGCTACTGTCCAGACGGCTTAGCTCGGTTTGAAGCGTGTCCAGATGGTGAAGCATACTCTTCTGCTCTTTTTGGAGTTCACCGTTCATGCGCTGAAGCAGTGAATCCAGAATGTGCAGCTCCTGAAAAGCGACCGGGCGTGAGGTTGAGATCTCGCCTGTTGTTTTTCCCAGGCGTTTGACGTACAGGGAGATCTGTTCTGTGAGCGCTTGCAGGTTTCGTGCTCGCTGGTGCAGCCCCTCGAAAGAGATACTGTGGAGGTACCCCTGAATCTGCTTCAGTTGTTTCTGAAGCTCCATCACATTTCGCTCCGCCGAATCGTCGGTGTATTTGCTCCACTGACCGCTACGGAGCTGTTTGCTATTTTGAAGCGCAAGCATATGAGCAAAAGCATCGGCGCGCTCATGCTCACGACGTGCGATCGTTTCTACCTGTTCCATCGCCCCCTGGGTGCGGGCGATGAAGCGGCGGAAGCGGCTGACTGTAAAGTTAAAGGCGTTGGCAAGCATGCCAATCGGGTCGCTGCTGACCGGGGCATTTACCCGGAGGTCGCCTGAACTCACAATCCGCATCTCAGAGAAAAGGTGCTCTGCCGCGTTGGTGAGTGCGTCGCGTTGCTGCTTGGTCTCTTCCAGCAGCCCGACGATCACTTCAAGCATGCCGTTGAAGGAGGCGCTCACGTCTGAGATCTCATCATGGCCGACGACCGGGACGCGTGCCGTGAAGTGGCCTTGCTCGATTGCCTGTGTCACCTGGCGCAGGAGACGAAGGCGGCGCACGAGTGTCCCGGAGATGAACCAGCCAACCAGACCAATGGCGAGAAAGGCCAGAAGCGAAGCGATAATAGTAATCATCAGTTGGGTGCGTTCCTCTCCTTCTGCCGCCTCCTTGACAGCCGAGGCGAGGCGTTGATCCAGACTGATAAGCGCTCGTAACGCGCTGAGGGCATCGGTGCGGGTAAGCCCTGCCTGCACATGAGCGATCGTCTGGGCTTCCGCGATATTACCTGCGGCGACCTGTTGTTGAATCTGTTGCAGGGAAGCGCGGTAGACCTGCCAGGTACGGAGCGCACTGCCTGCCAGCGTTGCCTGTTGCTCTACCTGCTGTTGCCGTCCGGCTTTTGCCAGAAGCTCGCTGTAGGGCGGATGCTTTTTGAGCAGGTCATTCTGGGTATAGTCTTTCAGTGTCTGGTCATAGCGGTCGATGAGTCCTGAGAGGGCTTTCTGACTCTCCTCAAGGGTTTCTTTCGAGGGGTTTTCTGCGGCGGCAGTACTGAGCAAGCGGTCAACCTCGGTATCCATCAATTGCAGGAAGTTCGTGCCGGTGGAGAGGGCCGTGTTCGTGCGCAAAAGATGCTGATAGAATTCAGACTGCTGGCTGAAGAATGAGGCGCGTTGCGCTCCAACGATACCCGCAACCAGCGCGGCAATGAGCGCCGCCAGAAGAAAACCCAGCGAGAGCCGCTTCCCGATAGAAAGGTTCAGGAGAAGGTTGCCCGTCCGTTTCCAGCGGGTGCTCAGCGAAGAGAGACTGTGTTCCGGTTGGAACGGTATGGCGGTATCCGAGATACCGGAGAATGAGAGATCTTCTGCTGTTTTTCGGGTCATAGGGGCCTCTCTTTCGGGTATACCTGTACCCGGTTGAGCGCACTGACGGAAATATAGCCGAGTTTCTGGGCCTGCTGCTGTATCTCTGGTGTCAGCATGAAATCGAGAAATGCCCGGACAGGCGCGTTTTCATCGCCCAGAGTATACATGTGTTCATAGCCCCAGAAGCGATACTTTCCGGCTTGAATGGTCTCGATAGTCGGCTTTTGCCCATCTATCGAGATGGCGTGAACCGCTTTTGAGAGATAAGAGACTGCGACATAGCCAATAGCGCCGGGCGTGCGGGCGACAATATCGCGTACCTCATCTGATGAGTCGGTTTTCAGCAAGGTGCCGTTCTCGTCTCGACCTTCGAGAATGTATTTCCGAAATGTTGCACGCGTGCCGGAACTGGCCGGACGAACGATCGGGACAATCTGCTGATCTGGCCCGCCAAGCTGAGCCCAGTTGTTGAGCTTGCCTGTCGAAAAAATATCGATAATGTTTTGCTGGCTCAGGGAGTCGAGCTTTATGTCTGGATGCACAATCATCACGAAAGGTATGGCGCAGACAATGTGATCGGTGAGTTGTGGATCAGGGTAGAGCGCGGGATCAGCGTAAATGTCGGAATTTCCGATATGCACTTGTTTCGTTGTGACCAGCTTGAGCCCCTGGATACTCCCACCACCCTGCACATCGATGACGACTCCAGGATATTTGTGCTGAAACTCTTTGGCGGCAAGCTCAACCAGGGGGCGCAAGGCGGTAGAACCCGCTGCGACAATATGCCCTTGCAGCTCGGTTGTGTTCCCGGTTGGTGAGCAACCTGCCAGCAAGAAAAGAAAAAGCAGGAGGAGAAGAGAAGCGCGGTTCTTACCTGGCTTTTTGCGTGCTGTCATGAGCTGCATAGAATCACCTCCTCTCCGAAAAAGTCATCTTTACCGCTTCACCGAACATAGGGCGGTGTAGGTGAAGCGGGAGAGCGATCAAGTTCTGTTTCGATGGTGAGATATCCTGAAAAAAGATGTCTCCTGATCCATTATGGGTGTTGAGGTTTAAGGTAGTGTTAAGCAGATGTAATGATTTTTCGGTATAGAAAGAAATGGGGCTTTTGCGCGAGAGAAGGTCTGTCTATGGCGGAGCGTCCGAACGTTGATCATGGCATCTTGTTCAGGGGGCTCGCTGCCTGTCTATGCCGAGGCGCGGACGATCACTTTCAGGGGCAGCGAGGGGATTTCCAGCCCTTGCAGACAGAGAGCACGCTAGCACAAAAGAAGGGCCCTGAGAGCAGGCCCTTCCGGGGTTCTACGGTGCTCGGCATTGTGAGCGAAGAAGGGATTGTTTCGTTATGGTTGGGCGCGGGGAAGCCCATAGCTCGTATAAATACGTTCAATCAGGCGAAGAATGCTGCGGGCGATCTCGTTGTCGGGGTTCGCTGCCAGGGCGGCCCTGGCCTGGGCCTCCTGTGATCTGAGCGAAACCAGATGCTCTGTCGGGATGGGAGCAAGCTTGATTCCCAGTTCCTCCGGCTCTTTGTACTCACCCGATACCTGTTGCCAGGCAAGCACGATCTGTTTGGCTTCCAGCGGATGAAGGGCTTCTCCCTCGAGTGCCTGTTCGATCCACTGCTGAAGGGGTTCCGAGAGGTCGGCATGATTAAGCAGGTATACTAGCGCTTGCATTGTTGTTCCTCCTGAACGTGGTATGCGTGCTTCCCTTTCTCTGGTGACCCCGTCAAGCGTGGGTCACCACTCATCTACGAAATAACGATCGAGTGTGTCATGAAAGTGCAAGAAGACATCGTGCGCTTTGAGCCAGCGCTTGAGCTCGTGGATCTGGTGCGCCAGCTCTGTTCCCTCCGTCGTGCCTTTGGCCTGTTGCCAGCGTCGATGCAGGGCGTTAAGCTCCTCTATCTTCTGATCGAGCACCGGTTTGGGCAGATCGGTCAGGAAGCGTGAGCAGAACTGTTCGGCGGTATACGCTCGCCCCGCATAGAGCGAGAGGTTCGCAACAATCCGTTCGGCCTCGCCTCGCCTGACGGGAAAGCCCAGAACCATCTTGATGAAGGTCCAGCTCATCCCGCAGGCTACTTGTTGCGGAGTCAATCCCGCTCTGTCCAGCTCCTCAAGAAGGTTGAGACGTGATCGGGCGTCCTCCATCTCCCGGCCTCCCATAGAGATGCTGACCGGTGGCATACGTGAACGCTTCCAGATCCTGCAAAAGGGCTTCCTGGTATTCTGCCCGCTGCTTGAGCCCCTTGAGCCTCCCGATTTCCATGTGCGAAACGTGCAGCAGCGCGGAAAGAATGGTTCCCGGAAGCGTGATGGTAAAGGTACACTCGGTCACGATCCCTCGTCGATCCCTGACCAAACCGGCTTTTCTCAACATATTATACCTCTTTTCCTTCTACCACAAGGTGGAAGCGACAACAGCCGTCCTCCGTTGTCATAGGTACCGTGCTTTCTGATGATGCCTCTACGGCTGTTGCGCTTCTATGAGAAGCATACATGAAAACTTTTATTTTTTCGTAGCCTTTTTGTAGTCTCTTTTGTAGTCACTGGCACATGGTAGGTTAAAATATACGTATAGTATATTGATATGCTTGCTTGTTTGGGTTATGATAGAGGTGAATAGCATGATGGATGGTATGTTGTTGAAAAGCCTGCGTGAAGAGCGGGGATTGTCCCTTGAAGCAGTTGGTAGAGCGATCGGGGCTGATCGTCAAACGGTCTGGAAGTGGGAAACCGGGAGAAGGAAAATAAGCCCCTACTATCGTCAGAAGCTAGAGGAGTTTTTTGAGGAAGATATGAAGCGAAGAGCTGCATTAAAGATGATCGGTGCGACAGCGGTTGGAGGCGCTGTTATGACGTTGGGGGGTAGTGACCTGTATGCGATAGGAAGGCTAGCACTCAAGGGTGGGTGGACTGAGCTCGACCGTGACATGAAAACAGTCGAGAACGCCATCTCGTCCCTCCTACCAAAGTTGACCGGAGAGGCACTTTCAGGGAGCGATGAAGCAGCGGCGTTGGCCGTTGAGGCTTGCTTGCTTCGGGCAACGATAGCGAAACATGCCCTGGATTACAGGGCGTCTGTGTATTATCGGGGCGAAGCAGTTACTCTTAGCCAGTTCACTTCGGACTCGATGTTACGGGCCGCTGCTCTTGCTTACAAAGCCTGTTGGCTTGTACAGGGGAATATACGACGTCCGCAGGAGGCTATCAATATATATAAGAATGCCTTACACTTCGTCGGCGAAAGCCCATCCCTGATGTACAGCGATATCCTGGGGGAAATGGCAGAAGCATATGCCATGCTTCAAGATGAAGAGAATGCCATGCGATGTATAGAGCGTTCTGCCCAAACCTATCCAAAGCGCCCCGAGCTAGATCCCGCCTACACCTATGGAGACTATCCGCCTAGCCTGCTCTGGCAATGGTATGCAAAAGTGCACATGCATCTGGGGAATTTCAGGCAGGCGGAGGAGGCGCTACGGAAGAGCGAGCAGAGTGCCCCAACCCGCCGCGGAGAGTGCGAGAATGCAATCCTTCGTGCTGCTTGTGCCGCGGGAACGAATGATCTCGATACATTTGTGTACAATATGAAAATTGGAGTACGGTTAGCACAGGAGCTAAAGAGCGAACATAGAAAGCAGTTGGCGAAAGATGTTGTTGCTTCCGCACCTGATCGCTGGTTAAGTGAGAAGCAGGTACAAGAGGTAAAGGAGTTGTTATGACTGAAGAAACTACAGGTAAAAGTGTCATCAATGTGGTCTTTACGACTGATGATGAGCAAGAAGCATGGCTGATATCTGACGAACTGCTGAATAAACGCCTTATTTCAGCGGTTCATGTGTACTCCTTCCGATCTCGGTATTGGTGGAAGGGAGAACTTGTTAGCGCACAAGAGTGGAAGGTTGAGGCCAAGACGCGTGTGGAACTGTATCAGGAGGTAGAAAAGAGAATCAAGGAATTGCATCATTATGACACACCGGAGATTCTGGCTTATCCAGTGGAAAGGATCCATCCCAGGTATAAGGCCTGGGTGGAAGAGGAAACCAGACAATAGGTGTGTGGAGAGAGAAGAGAGGCCATTATGTCGCTCCGCTCTGACAGCAATGGCCTCTCCACTGGCGGGAAAGAAAGGGCGTTGAGCGATTGAAAACGGTTGGGTTGTCCTGCATGTGGATGGCTTCAGTGCACCTTTTGAGAAGCTTGCATGTTCTCTCGCTAGAGTTGCTGCAAATGAAACGCCTCTGCGTAGGGATAGCCGCCAGCCTTGCCCGCTTCCTCGGCCCATGCGGTTAAGTATGTGCTCGGGTGTTTGTTGGGATTGATCTGGCTGACATGAGCGCAGCGGGCCTGTATCTTTGTCTCAAGGTGTGCGGATATGTCGACATAAAAATTGGGCATGTCGGTGTTGAAGTAGAGAATTCTTTGCACATTATGCGGTTCCTGTATGGTGATTCCGGTAAAATAGCGGTCCCTTGCGGAAGCTACAGCATCTACCGCTACGATGCCTGCCGCTCGATGGTCCGGATGGAGTTCGTAGCGTTTCCAGGGGTCAAAGCAGAAGACCGTATCGGGTTTGAGTTGTCGAAGGTAGTTGACGATCTCGCGGCGAAGGCGCAAGGTGGGCTCAAGTTCACCGTCTGAATAGCCACTGAGAAAGAAAACCTCTTTCACTCCCAGGATGCGAGCGGCGTCCCTTTGTTCCTGTTCCCGGAGCGTCACTAACTTTTCTGGCGGGAGATCTTCTCTGTTGCTCCCCTTATCGCCTCGCGTGATCACCAGATAGTAGATCGCTTTCCCTTTGCTTGCGAGCTGTGCAACTGTCCCACCTGTAAATGACTCGCCATCATCAGGATGTGCCAGAATGCTTACTATGGTTTGACTGGCTTCCAGTACCATGAAGAATCCTCCTTTTAGTTTATAGCCTATTTTATCACAATTGCGTCTTGAGGCCTCTCGCTTGAAGAAAGGGCTCGTTCCTCTTGAACAGGGTCTTTCTGTAGAATCAACAATTCGTCAGCAGGTTTATTTCGAGAGGAAAAGCAGGGTCTATGATGATTTTTGAAGTGGATGGTGGCTGTTGTGGCTTTGTGAAAGCGCTCTCATCTCTTTCATGCTATAATAGAATAAGAGGTGAGTGTTGGTATAAAGAGTGAGGTGGTCTGCTTTTGCAAACATTTTTGCCCTATGCATCCTTTGAAGATTCCGCAGCAGTGCTTGATAATCGGCGGCTTGGCAAGCAGCGTGTGGAGGGAACCCAGATCCTGACCATTCTCCTGACCCCGAATTATCGCGGGGCCTGGCGTAATCACCCGGCAGTGCGGATGTGGCGAGGCTATGAAGAAGCATTACGGCTCTATATTAACGCAGTAGTGACCGAGTGGATCGGGCGGGGGTATCGCAACTCGCTGGCAACATACGATCTAACAGGCCGACCTATTGTGTTTCCTTTCTGGCTTGGTGATCCGCGTTTGCATGACTCGCACAAATCGAACCTCCTGCGCAAAGATTTCTCCTATTATAGTCAGTTCGGGTGGGACGTGCCGCCTGATCTGCCATATTACTGGCCTGTCTGACTCCCTTTCAGCCTGTTTAAAGCAGACGTGCAGATCTTGACGCGGCATCCAGCCTCATAGAGTGCAAGCGGAAGGGCGAGGCAGTAGCAAGCCTTCAAGTCATCCTCTATTGCCCTTCGAACGGCTGCTCCCCGGTCAGGAGCAGACAAGCAGCCTTGTTGTTTCCATGCTCTGCTGCTAGAATGGCATTGAGTTTCACAATACAAAGCGCAGGACAGGATGGGTAACGATTCTCAAGCATTGAGTGGTTCATCTGCATGGGTCGATCATATCCCCGTCACCTGGTTTGAGCCTCAGGAACGCCGCGAGAGGCAGCAATTGATTCTCTTTCTGCCGCCTTTTAGCGCAACAAAGGAATTGATGGTTCCCTACCTCCAGGATCTCGCGGGAGCCGGGTATGTCGCGCTGAGCCTGGACCCCTGGCAACATGGGGAACGGGGCACGGAGTCGCGGCCAGAGATACAGCAGCGGGTTTTCGGCAACTTTCGGCGATATATGTGGCCTCTACCGGGACAAACAACCCTGGATGTGCTGCGTGTGATTGATTGGGCTATAGCGACACTGCACGTTGAACCTCAGATTGTCATCGGGGGCCTGTCGATGGGTGGGGATATTGCTGTTGCTGCTCCCGGGCTCGATCAGCGGATTGAGCGAGTTGCGGCGGTGATCGCAACGCCCGATTGGCTCCGGCCCGGGATGCAAGATCTGACTCATCCGGGTACGCTGTTGCCGCCAGGCGAGCCAGACGCCTATGCGCGCTTTTTCTATGACCATCTCAACCCATTGACGCATCTGGAGCGCTTTGCTCATGGGCCCGAGATTCATTTTCTTTGTGGGGAGCAAGATACGCATGTGCCATCGGATGGGGCGCTGCGCTTTCAGAAGGCGCTGCGAGAAACCTATCCATCGGCGGGAGAACGGGTGCAGGTGACGCTTCTTCCCGGGCTCGGGCATCTGGACTTTATGAAGCCAGACGCCTGGTTGTCTGGCATGGCTTACCCGGGCTTGATGTGTGCTGACCTTGCCGCGGGGAGAGCGCAAAGCAGCAACCAGGTTCAGGACCTGGGAGTAGAGAGCGCTTCTGGTGGGCTGTGTGCTCTTCTTTGCTCTTGCTTTGCGCCGCTTTCCCGGTACGTATAGCCAGTCCTATGGATGGACAGCGGCAAGCGTTGGTCTCATGGAGAGAACATCCCTTCAGAGTTGAAGGTGTCCTGTGGTTAGATCGGGCTCAAGCTCTGTTTCGTTCGCGGTTGATGGCTGACGAACGGGAAGTTGTACGAGAAAGGTGGTACCTTCACCGGGTGTGCTTCTCGCTGTGATGGTACCGCCATGCCGCTCGACGATCTTGCGGACGACAGCCAGCCCGATTCCGGTCCCTTCGTATTCAGTGCGACCATGCAGGCGCTGAAACACCGTAAAGATGCGGTCCAGATATTTTTCATCGAAGCCAATGCCGTTATCGCTGACAGAGAGCGTGCAGATAGGAGGATCTCCGCTGATAGTGGCAGAAACTGTCACGAGGGGCGGGATCGAGGGCTTATGGAATTTGAGCGCGTTGCTGATGAGATTTTGCAGCAGTTGTTGCATATGGATCGGATCGGCCTCAATAGTGGGCAGCGGCGAAAGCTGCACCTGTCCTCCTGTCTCCTGAAGGCGGGTTTCCAGCAGATCCAGAACGGTCTGAGCCGTCTCATTGAGGTCAACGGGCGTGAAAGGCTGGACTTTGGTGGCGATGCCCGTGAAGGCGAGCAAGTCATTGATAAGCCGCTGCATACGACTGGCGGCGCTTCGCATGCGATCAAGATAGATTTTCCCGTCGTCCAGTTTGGCGCCGCACTCTTCTTCCAGCAGGTCGCCAAAGGCGAGGATCTTGCGCAGAGGCTCTTGCAGATCGTGAGAGGCGACATGTGCAAATTCTTGCAGTTCCTGATTGCTCTGTTGAAGGTCGATATTGACCTGTCGCAGTTGTTCGTAGCTGCGTTGCAGGGCCTCGGTTCGGTGCTGGACCTGTGCTTCCAGAGAGGCATTCAAGGCCCGGGCATGCTGGATCATGCGCACTTTTTCCAGCGTCAGAGCGATGCGACTGGCAAGCTCTTCTGCCATCGTGAGATCTGTCTGCGTATAGGTGCGTTTGGCGGTTGTAATCATAAAGGTAAGTATGCCGATAGGCACATTCTGAAGGTGGAAGGGAACTATCATGGCCGAAACAGCTCCCTGTGTGCGCAGTCTGTTTGCCTCTTCCGGAGTGCGTGTAAGTTCCTGCACCTGAGGCGCGGAGAGGTGCGGAAACAGGCGAGAAGCACCGGTTGTGATGACCGTCTCAAGCAAGGGGGGGAGCTGAGACGATGTCTCCTCGGGGAGCTCAGGAAACGCAACAGTGAGACGCTCGAAGAGGGAATGACTGTCAAGCAGGTCGATCCGACACCAGTCGGCGATACTGGGGACAGCACTGTGTACGGTGTTTCTCAGGGCTTCCTGGTAGGTCTGAGCGGTCACCAGTTGCTTGCTGGCTTCAGCCAGAAAGTGAATATGGGTTTGTGTGCGTTTGAACTCGCTGATGTCCCGGTTGATGATCAGATAGGTGACTTCTCCGGTTTTGAGCTCGTGTAGCTGGCTCCAACGGCTGGCAATGGTAAGTTGTGTGCCATCGCGTCGGGTTTGAATGAGCTCCCCTTCCCAGAATGGCTGATGAGAGAGCAGGGTGTGAATCTGCTGGAGAGGGAGGGGAAACTGAGTTTGTAAGAGTTGGGCAAGAGATTGGCCGAGTACTTCTTCCTCACTCCACCCATAGAGCACGGTCGCACCCCGGTTCCAGAAGAGAACTCGATTCTGGGCATCCTGTACAATCAAAGCATCGTAGGAGGCTTGCAGTAAAGCTGCCTGGAACTCTAATTGCAGGGCCGTCTGCTTGCGCTCGGTGATATCGATCTGCACACCGATCATGCGTTGCGGTTGTTGTGCCTCATCATAGAGCACGCGACCTTTCGCCTGTATCCAGCGTATCTGCTGGTCAGTGCGAATAATCCGGAATTCGGTTTCAAAGGAGCCGGTAGTCTCAATGGCCTGCTCCAGGGCATGGGCTGCACGCTCCCGATCAGCAGGGTGAATGTACTGAAGCCAGCTCTCATGTCGCCCCTCAAATTCGCCGGGGTTGAGTCCATAGATGGCTTCGAGTTCGGGAGTCCAGAGACTGCTATTGTCCTGAAGCGAGCGTTCAAATGTACCAATGCGACCAATCGAGTGGCTCAAGGTCAGCCGTTCCAGTGCCTGTTTGAAGTGCGCTATTTGTTGCTCTATGTGTTGTGAATTGTCCATACAACCTCCCCCTGTACAGGGAGCGAGAAGAGAATGCTCATATTGCTCTTCACTATAGCAGCTTTAACGCGATGGGACAAGATCATTCTGCTCTCTTATTGTCATAAATATCGTCTGTTTTGCTGAATAGCTGAAAAAACGCTATTTGATCCGACGAAATATGATACACTCTTGCTCCAAGAAAAAGGTATGGTGGATAAATATCATTCTCGCTTCTCCAGTTGGAGATCTCCTATCCTGAAGGCGATCGTGCACAAAACTGAGACAAGAGAGGCAGCGGGTAGAAAAGCCTGCTGTCTCTTTTTCTTTGTTCTGTGCATCGCTCTCTGTGTGGATATTTCGCTTCCGCAGAACAGGGGGAGCGAGGACCGTTTGCATGCGGCCCCGCTGGTGCAAGATGACACGCGTTGGGCCAAGGGTCTCAGGCTTGCGCCCTCTGGCTCATTCTTCGGGCTTGGCTTCACGAATACGATATTGCTTGACATTTCTCCGTTCTGCTGATTATAATGAATCGACTACTCAGTCTAGACTGATCAGTCAGTTAAAAAGGAGGAAATGGCTGTGCCACGATCCACGACACCCGAAGAGCGCAGACAGCATATATTGCAAACGGCAGCAACGCTCTTTGCACAGAAAGGCATTCATGAAACCAGCATGGATGATATTGTTCAGGCTACCGGACTGAGCAAAGGATCACTCTACTGGTACTTCCACAATCGAGAAGATCTTTTACTCACATTGCTTCAACTTTTCCTGGATCAGGAGCTCCAACTTCTGCAAAGTGTGCAGGAGCAGGAGGGTCCGGCATCTGAGCGCCTGTATTCCATGCTAGAGCGCTATATTCAGCAGTTGGCTCAGGCCGCGCATCTGCTTCCAGTGACGCTTGATTTCTATGCAATGGCGACGCGACAGGAGAAGATCCGTCACTTTTTCCAGTCATACTATCAGCGTTTTCGGTTGCTGGTGAAAGAGATCCTGCAACAGGGGCTTGTGCGTGAGGAGTTTTTGCCTTTCGATCCTGACGAGATCTCCATTGCACTGATTGCGCTCCTCGAAGGAACGACGCTCCTCGGGATTATCGAACCGGAGCATATTCAGCTTGAAAAGCATGCACTTCCGGCTTGCCGTTTCCTGCTAGAGAGTCTTAAAAAGCCATCCTGAGGCACCATATCAAGAAAGGAAGAAGAGAATGACATTTCTCAATATAAAAGTGTGGTGGAAGCATATCATAGGTCCGGATGCGCGCCCCGAAGAAACCTGGCTTACATTGCTCTGGAGCGCCCTCTTTTCGGTAATCATACTCAGTATTGCGTTGCTGTCCCATGCTCCCTGGAATCTGTTTCAATACCTCTTTGTGGCTCTCGTTGCCTTTGATATTGGCGGGGGAATTTGTGCTACGAGTACGAATGCTGCTAAACGTTGGTGGCATCGGCCTGGACAGGGCTTTCGTCAGCATCTTACCTTTCTTGCCTTGCATATTCATCCGTTCTTGCTTGCCTTGTTCCTGCCGGGCTTTTCCTGGGTGCTGGCTGGCTTGACCTATGGATATGTGCTTTTGGCTTCTATCGTGCTCCTCAAAACCCGGGCGTACTTGCAGCGTCCGGTCGCCTTTGTGCTCTATACAGTTTGTTTGCTTGCGACACTGGCGTATGCCAATGTGCCTCTTGCATTGGCCTGGTTTATTCCGTGCTTTGCGCTGAAGCTTCTGGTTGCTCATCTGGTCCCGGAGAGACCTATAGCCGATCGGGCCGAAGAGGCGAGGTGAGCGGAGAGGCCACTGTCTTTCGATGGTCCAGATGGTGCACCGGGCGCTTCATTCGGGAAATAGGCGCAATAGAGGTAACGAATGGATCATCTTGCTTTTCTGGTTGCGTCCGGGATGCTGTTCAATTAGGGAAGAGAGCTGTGTGCATCAAGTGCTCTGAATGATGCTCTATAGCTTTCTTGCCTCCCTGAATAATCAAGGCGCGTACGTTCCCTGCCAGAGAAGGTGATGGTGCGCATCTTTCGCCAGCTCCTCAGCGATCTCGTCGAACTGCATATAAACCGACCAGACCTCTTGCTGACACTGACTTGCAATCCGCTTGACAAGCGCCTCTTCCAGCTCTGTATTGCGTTTGCCTTTCCATATCGTATCGGCGAAGGCAACCAGAAGGTCCTCGAGCGGGGATTCCTGAGACCATTGGTTATGGGTGCGGGCAAAGCGAGCATAGGACTCTGGCAGACCGCTTTCGCGAAGCAGTTGCGGCCCGATCTCCTCATGTCGGGAGCCGGGGCCGGTCAGTTCTTCGCGAACAATGGCTTTGCCTATATCGTGGGTCGCGGCCCCGATCAAAACTGCTTGCCTGTCGTAGGTGAGGAGGGGCCAGTGATGCTGAAGCCGCGCTGTGAGCCTGACCGCCACATCGTGGACGATCGTCAGATGAGCAACCAAACGTGGTGGGGCTGCGTGTTTCGCGAGGATGGCTTGAATCGATTCTGGCAAATTCTGTATCTGCAAGCTGGTTCTCCTGTGGTTGCTGAGAGAAAGTGCCTCTCTTTGTAGAAACTGCGTCGAAGCTGCGGGCAAGCAGCAATTTGGGGACGAGAACGCGTTGTCGTATTCAGCTACATGTATGATAGCATATCATCGAGCATCTCAGAAGGTGGTGGCAGCCGAGAGAAGCGCCTTGCAGAGCTTGTGTTCCTCGTTATCCCTTGTGTCAGGCAAGCACAATGGTTTCCGAGGGAAACGGGTAAGCGATGGAGCCGGTAGGAGAGGAGCAGGCAGGTTTGAGAGGGAGGTGCCGCAGTTCTCGCTTTAGCACGCTTAAGCAGCCTTTGCAGCAGACCCATTCCTCTCCCGCCTGAAGACGGGAGCTTCCTGGGCTGCTCCCGTGAAGAGGTGGCACTACCTCTGGCAGTTCCTGCCTATCGGGCATATGGTGAAGGCACCATCATTCAGAGTGCCTTCACGCTCATCTGTTGGGGTTATCGAGTTCCCGCTTGAATATGATCCACGTTTTTGAGGAATTGCACGAGTGCCGGTATAAGCAGCTCATCGGATGGCCCGTGGTCCTGACCGGGGAGGCGGCGATGCTGCCCCTGGGGGAGGAGGTTTGCAAGCTCTTCTGCCGAATGCTGCATATACCAGGGGCTTGCGCCTCCATCCATTACGAGCGTTGGGACGGAAACCGAGGCCCACTTTTTAATTGACTCTGGATTGCCCCGCATGGTATCGCCCATAATGGCGGCGTCGTAGCGAAGCGTGGGCGCGACCTTCTCAAATGTTTCCCACATTGGAGCATTGCGCATGGCTGTCACATGCTCGGCAGGCATTCCTACTGCTCGGGTCATGAAGTATTCGAGGGCATCACCGCGACGTCCTGCTGCAATAAGCGTATTGAGCGTTTCCTGATAATCGCCTGGCAAGGGCGGGCGGCTATCATCAATGATAAAGGGCGGCTCATAGAGGGCCAGTTTTGTGACCCTGCCGGGAAGCAAGCGTGCGGCTTCCAGGGCGAGGACAGCGCCGGAAGAGTGTCCGAAGAGGAAGGCCGATCCTCCCGCCTCGGTAATAAGGACGTCAATATCTTCTATTTCGCGCTCGACTGCATAGGTATCTGCATCGCCGCTTTCGCCTCGTCCCCGCCGGTCATAGTTGAAAACGGTGAAATGTTGTGCAAGCTCCGAAGCTGACCCCTTCCCGTACTCCCGTGAGGCGGTTGCTCCAGATACCATGATAAGAGCGGGCCCCTGACCCTCCCGATCAAAGACAATAGGTGTTCCATCTTTTGATATGACCTTGCTCATTATTATTCTCCTCTCTTCTCGACGTTTCTATTGAGTTTGAGTTGGTCCCTATATTGGTCTATGCAGTAGAAAAGTTATTATTGTAGGCGCTTATTAGCGTAGGATCAGTATAGCAGAGAAAGAGTGCTCGGGCTTCTCGAATCTTGCTTTTTCCCGCTTCTTATGGTTGATGGGGACCAGAAGCGTTCCTGTCAGGAGCAACCAGGCTTGTCACGTCCTGGTGCTTATCGGGATGGAACGGTGACGAGCGGGGAGAGGCCTGCTATCACGCTTGGCAAGACCTGACGAACCATCTCTTGTGCCGAGATCGTCTGCTCACCACGGCTCCATTGGGCTGCAGTGCCCAAGATCGCCCAACTGATAACCTGTGCCGTTGTCTCTCTTTTCTCCTTTTGTGCGCCTGGCGCTGAAGCAGTAAGCCATCGCAGAAGCAGTTCGTAGATTTCCTGTTGTATCCCCTGCTCGAAAAGTGGCTCGAATTGTTGGTCAGACCGCCTGATATGCTGTCGTATAAGGGCAAGGAATTCAAACACCGAGAGCAGAAGGGTCGCGAGGGCGCCTGCGTGCAGGGAAGAGGATGCAGGGAGATTCTGTGCCAGGATTCGTTGAAACTTTCCTCGTAACCAGTCTTCTACAAGAGCATATTTATCCTCGAAATGCGCATAGAATGTAGATCGATTTACATGTGCTCGCTCGGTGATGTCCTGTACAGAAATTCCGTGTAGATTCTGCTTTTCGCGTACCAGATCCATAAAGGCCTGAAGCAGGAGTTGACGAGTCCGTTGCACCCGTGGGTCGTTTCCATTGACTATTCTGGACATTTTGCTCCTTACGAATGTAGATGCTTGCTCTTCCAGAAACCGACACTTTGCATTCACTGTTGTTTACCCAACAGTGAGGCCACTTTGCAGGTTGTCCCGGATACTGGCATCCCTTACACTAAACGAAGTGGAGTATTATACCACGCTGTTGATTATACAACACTGTTGTGTCGATTGGAGGCTTGAGATCTCGTGTGTCAAGAGCTTCCGAGAGAGAAGGAGAGAACAAGATGTCAACGATACAGGCGATCCGCGTTCATGGCTACGGTGGACCTGAGCAGCTCAGGCTGGAAAGCGTGCCCTGTCCAGAGCCACAGGAAGGTGAGGTGCTGCTGCGAGTGTACGCGATTGGAGTCAACCCGATTGATTGGAAGATACGTGCCGGTCTTCTTCAGGATTTCTTTCCGAAACAGTTTCCTTATATCCCGGGCTACGATGTCGCTGGCATTGTTGAGGGCGTGGGTCCCGGAGTGACAACATGGAGTGTTGGGCAGGAGGTCTTTGGGCAGGGAACGAAAGGTACTTATGCTGAATACATTGTCACTGCTGCCTCAGCGCTTGCGCCCAAGCCCACAGCTATCAGCTTTGCTGAGGCTGCCGCTATTCCAGTTGGAGCTATGACCGCCTGGAAAGCCCTGTTTCAGGATGGAGGGCTTCAAGCAGGTCAGCGAGTATTGGTGCTTGGTGCTGCTGGTGGTGTCGGTGCCTTTGCCGTTCAACTGGCAAAATGGGGAGGAGCGCAGGTCATTGGCACTGCTTCGACGGCGAATCTTGCGTTTGTACGCTCGCTTGGTGCTGAGCAAGTAATTGACTATACAACTACCCCAATTACTTCAACTGCGCTGGTAGAGCGGGCTGTTCAAGCGGTTGATCTGGTCATAGATGGGGTTGGTGGAGAAGTGGGGCGCAGCGCTTTGGCTGTCGTTCGACGGGGAGGGAAGCTGATTTCACTTGTTGAACCACCAGCACCGGAACTGGCGCAGAGGTATGGTGTAGAAACGATGATGGTGCAATCCCCTCCCCCCGAGGACTGTTTGAAGACGATCGCGCGGTTAGTCGACGAGGGGCAGCTTCGCGTAACAACGGGGCGCATCTTTCCTTTTCGCGAGGTACGAGAGGCTCACATGCTCTCGCAAACCGGTCACGGACGCGGCAGGATTGTACTCCAACTTGATTGAGCGCAAGTAGGAGTTTCCTTCGATGGTTCTTGCTCAGTGTGCCTGTCAGATTTCATGACAGGCGCTTCAGGGCGCGTTGACGGGCACGATGACCATTGATTTATCTTGCGTTCCCTGGTGCGCTTTTGCCCGGACTTTTGTGAGGAGGGTTCAGCTTCGCCCTGGCTGATCTTCTCCTCATGTCTCTTCCCTCCCGAAGCGTTCGTGTAGAAAAGAAAAAGGAGTGTATGATGACGAGGACTGTGTTGATCACCGGGGCGAATGGATTGATTGGTTCTCAGGTGCGCAAGGCGCTGGCCCACCGCTACGAGTTACGTTTGCTCGCGAGGAGGCCAATCGAGGGCGTTGAGGCGACGGTAGCGGATATCGCACAATTTGAGGCGATTCGTCCCGCTTTTGAGGGCGTTGATTCGGTGATCCATCTTGCGGCGAGCGCGGCTGTCCAGAGCCCCTGGGATGCTGTGCTTCATAATAACATCATCGGCACGTATAATGTGTTTGAAGCAGCTCGGCAGGCGGGTGTAAAGCAGGTCATTTTCGCCAGTTCCAATCATGCAGTTGGCACCTATGAGATGCTCTATCAATCCGACCCCGATCAACCCACGTCCCGGACAATAGATCATCTGGTGCCTGTTGCGCCGGATAGCCTCTATGGTGTCAGCAAGGTGTTCGGTGAGGCATTGGGGCGCTATTATGCTGATCATCATGGGCTGCGGGTGATTTGCTTACGTATTGGCTGGATCAATGCTCAGGATGCTCCGGAAGGAAAGCCGTTTGCCGCCGATACGACTATGTGGCAAAGTATGCGCGATTTTGTGCATATGGTTGAGCGGTGTCTTGAGGCGGAGACGATTCGCTTTGATATCTTCTATGGTGTTTCGGATAATCCGCATCGGCTCTTTGATCTTGAGCATGCACGCCAGGTGCTCGGGTATCATCCCCGGGACAATGCGATAGAGCGTTTACGGGAGCGCGGCAGGTTAGAATAATACGAACAGGAATGAGTGAAGCAGAGGAAGACGCGGGAAACCGGTTCCCGACGAATCTCGTTTCTTTGCGTCTCCTTGCGGGTGCAATTCACGAGCTGCACAAGATCTGGTGGTGCGATGTAGCTTACTACTTTGCCTGCGCTTTGAGGGACCAGGACGTATAGGGATTCTGGCGCTGGAAGGCAATACGTTCCTGTAAGGGAGTGATGTACTCGCCTCCAAAGGAGCGCTGCCCTATGTTCATCTCCGCTGCGAGTTCTTCCGGTGTCGACTGCGAAAAAATCATGTCTCCGCTCCTAAACTGTTTGATGAAACAGTTGCCCGAGTCTTTTAACCTGCATCTCATGTGGCCATTGCTGTCAGATCCTGATAGATGTCAGCCGCCTCCTTTTATTTTTGGAACATTCCTGCATATTCAAGAAAAAGGATCTGTAATCCTAATGCTGCAACATCATCACTTTTCCCGTAGGAGGTGCTTGAGAGATCTTCATAAAGCCTTTTTATGACAGGAAGATGGATATAGGACTGCATTTCTTCCATCAGGGAGAGCGCTTCCTGAGCGAGAGTTGTAGCAATAGGGTAATATCCCTTCCCAAAGTGGCTTCTAGCGAGGATAAAGATGTTGTTCAACCGCTCGTAGTTGTGAATCCTCTTTCCCTTACGTGCCTGATGTTGTTCCAGCTCGTCCAGAATGTCCTGCGCTTGAGTTGATCGTTGTAATTTTACATTGTTGACTTCTACAAGGGCTCTAGCACGGTTTATCAGGTAAAATTGAGGTGTAAGTTCTATGGTGTAGATATCACCACCAGGGTCAAGTTCAATATACTTTTCGGACTCATCAATGAGCTTGAGCGCTTGTCCGAATGCTGCCTCGTTACGGGCCTTCCATACTTGAGTTAAACCTAAAATGTTCAACGCTCTTCCTTTTATTCTCTCGGGAGGGGCGTATTTTCTCGTTTTATTTGATGAACTTGATGTAGAACGAGTCAATTGTAATACTGCTTGTAGATCTTGTTCTGCATGCTTTAATTCAGCTCGATCAAAGAAGAACTCTCCTCTACGATAAAGTGCCATTGCGTGCAGGTCTGTAAATTCTTCCTCAGTTGCTAGAGTGATTGCCTTATGGAAATGGGAAAGAGCAAGCGATGCCCGACCAAGCTCATTTGCAATATAAGCTCGTCTCACATGATAGGAACAAAGTAGCCTTTTTATTTGTTCCTTTTGGGGCGCTGAAGCATAGAGTACAGAATTGTGAAGTGTTTGAAGCCGCTCATGTAAGTCATTCAAAGCGTGCTCTGGCGATCCTTTATAGCCTTTTTGCCAGTAGGCATTGAGAGCAGTAGTGTACTCCGTTCTATCAAGGGGATGTTCAGGAATTGAAACATCGGCTTCTGCTTGGAGGTCAGGACATAAAAGCAGAGGGGGAATCCCTAATAATCCTGCTAATACCAGTCTTCTCTTTATATTCTTAGGCAAGTGACCCTCCTCAATCATATAAATAGCATCTTGCTGGACAGGATATCCTCGAACAGCATTCCCATAAAGGGAACCAAGTTTTTCTGCACTCCATCCCTTTTCAATTCTTTTATTTCTGATTACTCTTCCAAGTTCTTTTTCGGAGATTTTGTAATTTGTTTGCACTACCGAGGTTTCTCCTTAGAAATATTCTTTCTATCTTCTAAAGCTATTTTAGTAGTGCAGGATACAAATGTAAATCCAAAAAATATAGTATGGGGTAAGAATTCCTTTTTTGGATACTATGCTATCTCCGTATGTATTCTTCTGTTGAGCAGAAAATATTCAAGCTCGCCTGTTTGTAGCAAACAATTACAATCCCTACTTTGTCAAGAGGAAAAGCTGATATGACGGATTACACAATCAAAGCAGGAAACCAGACGCTGTACAGTGGATCTGATGCCCATAAACTCCTGCGTCATTCATCCTCTTGTCTGAAGACAGGGATCTTCTGGCCCGTCTTGGCAAGAAGCTCACAAGCAGTGCAAGGTCTGGTGTGCGGAGTCAGGCTGTTGTGAGCAAAGGAAGCGGGTCGCTGATGCTGGTCAGCAGTCTTCTAAAGGAAACTAAGTAACAGTGCCAGCTTTATGCGACCCACATCCCAGATACGCTACAGATCTTTGCTTTATTCTGGCTTATACCATTCCTGGAGCATGTCATTAAGCTCCTTTACATCGATAGACTTGCCATATGAGCTCAATGCCAGTCTACTCTGAATATCCTTGATAGATGCCATATTGCGGGGTGAATGAATCAGGTGGAAAGTTACCAATGCGTTCTTCGCTCTCGCGGTAGCCTCTGGATAGTCTCCAAGATTCATATATGTCTCGGACATTAAGAGGTCAAACCAGGCCTGATAGCGTGTCTCGTCTCCTGAATAGGTCTTTCCTTGTCGTAGCTGCCGTACCTGATTGAGTTCTGCCAGTGCCTGCCCGGGAAGACCTGCTGCGTTGAGTGTTTCGGACCTTCCCAGATGATAACCACCGGCATGTAAACCCGTTAATGTGCCAGTAATTAAAGCCCTGATGTAGAAGTCTTCTATGGGATCAGCGTCAATAGCATCAGCCGCATCATCTACCATTGTTAGCGCCTGAGCAACTTTGGCATCACGCGGCCCCAATTTTAGCATTGCCAGCGCACGGCTCAATTGGAGTCTGTTGACACTCCCCAGACCTGAAGGCCGGGGATTCTTCCTTCATCCAGCCTGCTTGCGCGGCGCCGCAGTGCGACGACGCGTAGCGGCAGGCTGTCCAGAAGCGTTCGACGAGACACCCTCGTCGGTTCCCGTCTGCCCGACGGTACCCTGTAGCGCTTTGTGCAAGATATTCAAGGCGGCGTTGTGATCGCGATCGAGGAGCAAACCACAGCCGGGACACAGATGGGTACGCATACTCAAGCTCTTTTTCACCCGTTGTCCACAACGAGAACAGTTCTGAGTCGTAAAGGCGGGTTCCACCCCGATCACCGGAACACGATGCAGCGTGCCATAATACCTGACCCAGGAGAGGAAGCGCCCCCACGCCGCATCAGCGATACTCTTGGCCAGATGGCGGTTCTTGACCAGGTGACGGATCTGCAAGGCTTCGTAGGCAATCAGGTCGTGAGACGAGATGAGCGCGTTCGCCTGCTTTCTGGCGAAGTCCTCGCGCTGCCGCTGTACCTTGAGATACGCTTTGCTGAGAGCTTGACGGGCTTTGCGCCGATTGCGACTGCGTTTCTGGGTCCTGGAGAGCCGACGATGCAGCCGCTTGAGCCGCCGTTCCGCCTTGCGGAGATACTGAGGAGGAGCCACGGTGTTGCCTTCGGAGTCGGTGAAGAAGGCACGCAGCCCTAGATCAATGCCCACCTGCTTGCCCGAGGGCTGATGCTCAACGCGTCGCGTGGCCGCCACCGCAAACTGACAATAATACCCATCAGCCCGCCGGAGCAGCCGTACCCGCTTGATCTGTGAGAGGGGAAAGGTCATGATATCGCGCGAGCCGATGAGGCGCAGCCGGCCAATGCCACAGCCATCTGTGAAGCGAATATGAATGCCATCGGCCTCCAGCTTCCAGCCCGTCTGCTTGTATTCGACACTGCGACAATCGCGCTGGAACTGAGGATAGCCCTTCTTGCCGGGTGTCTTGAGGCGACAGTTCTCGTAGAAACGGGCGATGGCAGCCCACGCCCGATCAGCGGCAGCTTGCCGGGCCTGCGAGTTGAGGGAGAGCGCAAAAGGGAACTGTCTGGCCAGCACAGCGCAATACCGCTGCAGATCATTCCTGGAGACGCCGCGTGCATCCATCCAGAGGCGCAGGCACTTGTTGCGAATGAACTGGGTGGTGCGGATGGCTTCCTCGATGGCGGCGAATTGCGCTTTCGACCCATCGAGCTTGTATTCGTAGATCAGCATCCCTTGCTCCTTGTTCGCCCTCACTGTCTTCGTATATCCTAGCACAACGATTGTCTTCTGTCAAGCGAAGGGGGACGTCCTGCCTCTGATGGCTTCCTGCGCCATCCATCCCCTTGGCTGAAGCCAGGGGCCTTCTGCCGCTTTTTGGTAAATCCTGCAAGTTGAGGATGGATAGATGTTTCTTGTTCGAGTTGAAGCACACCTTGAAAATCCTTCGCGGCGCTTTTCATCTTACCGGTATCCAGTTGAAACATTCCATTGAAGACCGTTACTCGGCGGGCCCATTCTGCCTTGATGCAGCCCCTTGTGTAGAGCGCTGTCGCGATCAAGTCGTTATCTTGCATCTGTCTCGCGACACGCACCGCTTCATTTGCAGAGCGATATGCAGCCGGGTAATTGCGCTGATCCTTCATAATTCTGGTTGCCAGCAAGAAGTTGCTCAATAGAAGCTCCTGGATCTGGTAGAGCAGGTCACCCCTCACCTGAGCTTCGATGTCTTTGAGCGTCCAAATATCCCGCTCAACATCCTGCATCAGATTCTTTGCACTACTCGTTCGGTGAATATGTAGTGCATCTCGAATACTTTTTTGATGTTTGGCGAGATCGATTGTGACTTTTTGTAAGGTTCCCATTGGTTTCTTCTTTCTCGATTGGATCGTTACGGCTTCGAGTGTGGCAAGCCCTAATAGAACAGGAGGGATATGTAATAAACGGGCAATAATACGCCTTCGCTCCATATCTAAAGGAATAAGATTCTGTTTCTCCATATTGAGAATCCAGGTAGCTGTAACCTGGCCTCGCTTATTCTGCTTTCCAGCTTTCTCCAATTCCTTACTATAGAGTAGTGCAAATGTTTCCGCGCTCAAATTACTCTTTTCTCTATACCGCATCACCTGTCCAGCATTGGGCCAACCATCCTCTTGTTCATCAAATGGTCCGAACCGGCCTCCTTCGCCCCAATACAAACTATTCATATCCTTCTCCGCTCAAGTCCTGACTTGAATAATGATATTTTACCATTTACATTTTTCTACTCTATTATATTCTTTTAATAGCTTTTCAAACAAAGAAAACTGCTGCTGAGGACCATATAGCCTATCGTCATAATCTTATACTCTGAAGTACGCTACATTGGAGGCCAGAAAAATGGATTACACAATCAAAGCAGGAAACCGGACGCTGTACAGTGGATCTGATCCTCAGGAAGCGCGTTGCGTGTTTTTGGAGGCGGCAAATGATCCTGCCTATTTTGAGTGCAGAATCCAGCTCCTGAAAGGCGACCAGCTTCTCGGGGAGTTCCTCGAACGGATCGGATATCGGCAACAAGATAAAGAGATGCTGAGATCCATCGAGAAGGGGGGAGAGAGATGAAGAAGACGAGCAGAAGCGCTTTGAGCAACGACGCGATTTTTGCGCTGGTGGATCAGCACGGCTTTGGCTTTGAGCCGACGTGTCACGGGCCGTGCCAGTACTGGTTCTTACGGGGGCATCTGGACATCTACAAGTGCCAGAAGTGTGGTGCGGAGGTCGTGAGCGACGATTTTCGGAGAATCCCGGATCAGCATCCTCGGCGCATTCCAGAATATCGTCTGGATCAGCTTCTCCAAGCGGTCAAGCAACTGAAGCCAGAGCAACAGAAACGGGTTGTCGTCGGGCTCCTTGCCGATGTCTCGTCGGCTGACTGGTCTCTCACAGCGGTGCTTGCCCATCTGCTTGTCACACTGAGTGCTCGTCAGGTTGCCATCGCGATACTCTGGGCGCTTGGCGTTCTCGACGAGCAGGAGCAAGAACAATCACCTGAGTGAAGCGCTGTTTCGCCGGGATTGCTGGTCCATAGTGTAGCATACGCGGAAAGGCTGTTTCCTCGATCCGGGCACGATCATGTGATCGTCAAGTGTTCTCAAGAGACACCCATACAGGACAGGGAGGGTCCAGAGCATGCTTCAAAGGATGAGAATGAAAGTCGCTGACTGGTTGCAGGCATTGTATGAGGCAAACCGGGTTCCTGAGACGTGGGGCAGCCCGTCCGTTTCGCATGAGACGTTTGAGTAGCTCCGTGAACAGGGCTTTTTCGCGGCTGGTCGGTATCTCTTCGGGCGGCTTCGTGAGGTTGGCCGTCCTGATTGGTCACCAGCTCGCAAATTCGTCGCGCTTATCGTTGGTATCGGCCTGGTCGTGTGCGTGAACGCGTTTCTGCATACCTTCACGAAAGAGCGAAGGCCAGAAGTGACGGCGGCTGGTCGTCGCCGGTTTTCGCCTCAGGTGCCAGCAGGGGCTATGCTGCTCTATGCGACGGTGCGGGCTTGTTGGTGGCGCAGAATGGCGAGGAGATCTCTGGTGGCGGTGGCGGAGGTGGCGGTAGCAGTGACGATGACCCCATATCATCGATGTACGATGGAATAGAATACCGGCCCTATAGGAGTCCTGGCCGGGATGATGGTGAAGTAGGTGCAGGTGACCGAGACTATGATACTTTTGACCCTTATGAAAATTATTAACGGGTATACTAGAGAGAGGAGAAGCGAGCATTCTTCTCTCTCGTTATGGCTGAAGGAGGCAACCGCATGACGGATTTCCAACCTACCAATCACTCAAGGCCGTTTGTGGACATTGTAAAAGAGCGTGCTCAGCGATTTCATCCTTATCCACAGAAGCTTGTTGAGCAGTTTGAACAATTGGACAGAGCATTTTTTGTCCCGGAATATCTTCATGAGCAGTTTCTGGATCGTGTCCATACCAATGAAGGGTGTGCTGGCCTGCTGAGCCAGCCGGGTGTGATTTTCATGATGGTTGCTTTACTCTTTCTCAATGAGCATGTAACCGTCTTTGAGGGTGGCACCGGGACAGGGTATCAAACCGCCATCATGGCCCGCTTATGCAAGCACGTTTACTCAGTAGAGCGTGATCCCAAACGCGTCGAGTTTGCGAAGGATCGTTTGGCGAAACTCGGCATTGAGAATGTGACCATTATGCAGGGCGATGCCGCTGAAGGCCTGCCACAGTATGCCCCCTTTGATAGAATGATCTTTGGTTGTGCTTTTTCCCAGGATCATATTGAGCAAGATCTTCTCGATCAGATGGGGGAGAAGGCCCGTCTCATCGCTCCTACTGGCACCTATCGAGATGCAAGTGTTTGGGGTGATCTCCTCATGGTTACAAAGCAGCAGGGAAGAACCAAGCAGGAAATTGAAGATGTTTTTAAGGGGACGCTTCACTTTGTGCCACTGGTTTCGCCGCGCCCTGTCGGCTGGACCTGGCAGAAGGATCGCTATGTGCCCTCCAGCCAGGTGCGCAAATGGTGGCAGTTCTGGCGCGTGTCGTAGAGCAACAAAAAATCGACCGGTAGCCGCTCAGCGCTACCGGCTTGGTGATGTCTGTTAGAAGATGTTTGTCCTGTCGTACATCTCCCATGCTGTTGCGGTATTCAGTAGTACGGCTCTTGTACTCTTCCGGACAAAGCCGAACGCCTGAAAACCTGCAAGCGTTGCGAAAGGCAACCGGCTGAAAATCGCAATCATCGATGATCTGGCAGTTCCTGCAATGCCCAACTGTTGCCATCAGGATCACTGAAGTAGGCGTACTTTATGCCTCCCAGATCGTCAATCTCACTCACTGTAACACCCCTGCTCACAAGCGTTTCCCGGGCCTCATGGATATCTGCTACAACCAGATGTAGCCCCTTGACCGTTCCTGGTTGCATTTCAGAGATCTCGCCCATCCCGGTCCCAATGACGATTGAACAGGCCGATCCGGGTGGCGTAAGTTGAACCACTCTCATTCCGTTTCCGGGCTGGACATCATGGTCCGCATGAAATCCAACCTGTTCAACATAAAAGCGTTTGGCACGGTCAACATCAGAGACGGGAACCGGCACCAGTTCAAGTTTCATATCCATCGGTCTTCTGGCTCCTTTGTGCTATTTCATGGAACATACTAGAAAGGTGAACCACACAGTCTGAATATGTCAATTCCTGGCTCTATAACAAAACCGTTCCGCAGCATTGAGATGCTCTTTTTTAGCGGAATGCGCCTTTGACCGCTCGGGTTTTGTGAGAGCACCTCTATACTACTGCAAGCACAGGGGAGTCGTCTTGTATCAAATGGCAAGGGTTTCAGGCCGACTCATGTGGATGATTTGAGCGGGCGTATAGCCGGTAAAATGCTTCAGCGATCTGGTCAGGTGCGGCTGATCGAAATAGCCAGCCTCATCAACAGTGTCGAGGATCGAAACTCCTCGCTGTAAAAGGGCTTGTGCATATTGGGCGCGTTGCATTTGCAGAATAGAGCTCTGCGTCAAGCCTGTCGCGTGCTTGAAGCGATGGCGTACCGTGCGAGATGGCACGTCTTTGAGGTGACCTTGCAGCGCCGCCTCCACAACAGGATCACTTGTCAGGATACCGGCACGCGCAAGCCTGTCTACAAACGTGTCTGCATTTTCATAATCGGGGAATTGCCACGCGGAACCGCTGAGCCAGAAGGACTGCTTTGCCGCGCCGGGTAGGATCGTCTCTCGATCCAGCAAGTGTCTGGTAGGCAGGTGAGGCAGAAAGGTACCGGGCTTGAACTTGATCCAGAGAAGTTCTACGCCTTCGGTGTAAGAGATCATGCCAGCACTCGTCCAGGGGCCGACAAGCAAGAGATCGGTCTTGTTATTCAGTCTCCGTAAGACCATATGCCAACAGAATTCGGCTGGACGGAGAGGAGAACCGGCGCTCGCCGTTCGACCGCGTATAATCGTTTCTACATAAGGTGAGTCCGACGCTCTTGCCTCGGTGATAATACTCATGCTGCCGCTCCTTCTATACCTGAAATTCATACGCGAACCCCCGGCGGTTGTCTTCTCAGCAGGGTTCAACTGTCTTCAGTCTGAAAGCATTCATGCGTGACTGTTGTCTCAGCATAGCATGAACAATGGGAAAAGGCTTCTCCTATTTTGCTTTTCTCCACCTGCAAGCAGTCATTCCGGAGAAGATGAACGGCTGTCTCCTTTTCGTTCAATGGGCGCTCACCGGATCCGTTAAACAGGGTACAACGGAGGCGTTTTGAGGAAGGCGGTGCTACGCGGGTGAGCCCGAGTAACACCGTCCTGTTGAAGGGTGTGCATTTCCCGAGCGGGATGTTAAGAAGAATCGGAACCAGTGTAGCCTGATCCAAGGGTCAGGCTTCCTGCTCAATCGTTGTCATGTTGACTTGCTTGATGTTTGCCTGACAACCATTGAAGAGATAGACAGAGACATTATCCTCAAACTCTTCCGTAAAGTGCTGCCGGGCAGCGGGCTCAAGTGTCCCGATGATCGATTGAAGCAACTGTTGTTCAGAATAGGGCTGCACGTACTTCTCGCGCAGTATCTGTCCGGCGTTCTTAAGCGAATGTATGGTGTAGATGGAGAGCAAACGTTCCAGTTGCGCCGGGTGCTCAAGCAGCCGCTGGATTAACGCCTGATGGAAGCGCACCTGCTCCTGATAATCGCCCGGCACTTTTTCAGGTTCTGCCTGGATGTCTGCCTCAACGTCAATGCAGATACGGAAAGTTCGGCGAATAGCAGGTGTATCGTTACCCATAGATGTTCCTTTCTGGAAAATGAGATGCTAGCCAATATCTATGGGGATATGGTACAGCGCAGATGAGCAAGCAATCTTGTCTAATTTTGCGAATTATAATAAAAACATGCTCTGTTCCTTGTATTCAAGCGGTAGGTTCGCGGTGTCAGGCCAAGATAGCGCTGAAACACCCGGGTGAGATGGCTCTGATTTGCAAAGCCACTCTCTAGCGCTATATGAGCAAGAGGAAGATCAGTCCTTTGAAGCAACTGTTGCGCTTTTTTGACGCGTTGATCCAGCACAAATTGGTGTGGAGTCTTCCCGGTTGTCTGGCGGAAGAGGCGGGAAAAATGGGAAGGGCTGAAACCTGTCTGTTCTGCCAGAGCTTCGAGGGAAAGATCCTGATGAAGGCATTCGTTGATGAGGTTTGTAACACGCCTTAATTGCTGAGCAGTGAGCTTGTGTGTCGAAGTGTCTTTGATTTTGATGGAGGTGCTGGCGTAATGCCGTAGGAGGTGCACAGCAAGCAACTGCGCGGCTGCCTGTGCATAGAGCTTCCCAGAGGGTGACTGCTGTTCAAGCTCACGCCACAAAGTCAGACCGATTTGGGCGAGAAGTGGGTCCTGTATGCCAATACCTCCTACAAGTTGGATGTGAGCGGGATCGGCTTCCATCTCCTCGGCAATAATCTGTGTCAGAAGCGCTTTGCTGAGATGAAGATGTAAGGTTTGCATGGGTTCGGGGGAAAGCGCTTTCCAGCGAGTAGCATTGAAGGTTTCCTCGTTCGTCATCAAGATACACTCTTCTGAGTGCAAGCGATTGCCGATCCACGAACCATTGGCGAGATGTTGTTCTATATACATGGCGCCGCCTACAAGCATGACCAGCGGGATATACGGCTCAAGTGAGAGTTTAAATAAGGACTGGTTCTCAAACTCCTCTGGCTCGTCGTACGCATACGCGGCCAGACCTTCCCATCCGAGGTCCTGACTGGAACGAAGAAGGCGCGGAGCGACGAGTTTTTCTTTTGAAGCCTGCTGCGAAGAAAAATTTGTCATTGAGAACAACTCGCTTTCTGCTGAAAAGATGGCCGAGGGAAGGGTGAAATGCTTTGCTTCCCTCCCTATTATAGCTGCTCTTCCCGGCTATATGGAAGTCAATGGGATGGCGGAAATGGTACGGGGCGGTTTCTGGGACTTGAAGCTGAAGGAGGATCTATGACTTGAAAAAAAGTGGGAGCAACTCGCTGCGTGAGGTGAGGGAGAGCACAGGGGAAAGAGTTGCTCCCCACCCGCGCGACTCTGTCCGCCATAGAGGGAAAATATGGTTTTTTGCCAGCTCTGGAGAAAATACAACTTTTGAGGACGCGACACAAGTTCGTCCTGTTATGGGAACTGGCAGAAAGAGCCTTTGACCGCTACGTCTCCCTATATGATCTATGTCTGTCAGAAGCGGAGCTAGCGCCTGGTGCTTTCCTCGTGCTCCTCGGTTCAGGGGCGATACAGAGAGCCGTGAGCGGAGCGCTTTCTTTCTAAAGGGATGGAGGCGCGCAGATCTTGCTCTTGAGGGATGCTTCTGAGGGGTGAGGCCTGTCCCAGGGGCAGGACAGGCCTCTCAGCAGGGGGGAGGTGGCGTTAAGAGAGGGAAAATTCTCCTGTGACGATACAGTGATCACTGCCATGCTTACTGCAATCCGTTGTCTGCGAGAGCGGCGTGATGGATGTGCTGATAAACATATAGTCAATACGGATGATTGCCCAGAGCGGGTTGAGCTCGATACGCCCCCAGGTGTGCCCGGGCCCATTTCCGGCCAGCAGGTGCGTGTCGCGAAGCTGCTGTGAAAGCTCTTTATACGCGACTTCACGGTCAGTAACGTTCAGATCTCCCATAAGAAGCACGTTTTCGCCTTTTTGGAGTACGGACGTGACGAACTGGCTGATTGCGTGGATCTGCTTGTCACGCAGCTCAGGACAAAAAAGGCAATTGTACGTTGTATTGACAGCCGAGAGGGTGTGCGCATTGATGACAAGCAAGGTTTTGTCGTGCCCGAGGTCGAGCTTTGCCCAGAAGACGCGCGGAATGTCCCAGGTGTGCCCGTCTTCGTCTTCGAGCACGCCGGTTTGAAGGACCGGGTATTTGCTAAGGAAGACTTCCGCGGTCGGGAAATCGGGACCCTCATGATAGAAGTGATAAGGGTAGCTCTTTATCAGGTCCTCTGCGTTGAAAATCTCCTCGTTGTTGACCTCTTGCAGGGTGACGATGTCTGGATGCTTCTCCTTGAGGGCACGATAGAGCGCTTGAGAGTCGTCATTATCCATATAGGCATTCCAGGTCATCGCAGTGAAGTGAGAGGCGTCGGCTGGCGCACTCTGAGGGAACGCGATGGCTGGCGGAAAGTTGAGGCCGAAGAGGAGCGCCCCTATGACCAGTACGATGCGTAGTAAGCCGCGATAGCGCAGAAAACAGAAAGGGAGGAAAATCAATAACGGGACAAACAGGTAAGGAGAGAAGATTGCACCCAGAGCAAGAATGCCATCACGTTGCGGAAGAAGGAGCCTTTGCAGTGAATGAATGATGAGAAAAACCACATAGAGTGACGCAATGGTCACAAGCAAGAGGCTCTTCTGCTTATTCAGAAAGATCTGGAGAATGGAATGATGCCCTCCTTGATAAGGCTGAATGAGTGGTTGTGTATGGATGTTTGAAGGATTTTGTGTATAGTGCATTGACGTGAGCCAGTTCCTTCCTGCTTTGAAGAACGCTATACATATATACATACGTTCGACTGTACGAGGACTCGACAGGATGTATACATTGGATTTTTCATAGAAACAGAACGAATACTTTCAGGTATAGCATGATTTTTGGGTTGTATATGCATCGGGCCAGCATTTAGAAGAGAGGCGTACAGGGCGAATTGCCACGCCGTCACCAGCACCAGCACAAGGCATAAGAGAAAGAGTGAAGCCACGAAGAAACGCCTTTCCATACGTTTTGATTTCCTGCACAGAACGAAGAATGACCCGGGCTGGAGCCCGGCGCAGAGAGGCAGTACCTCTCTGCAACCGGAGTCTAATGGCCCGATTATTTGCTATAGAGCTGCATTAAGACCTGGTCGTTCGGATCCTTTACTTGTTCAGATGAGGGAATGGTAAAGGTGCCAAGCGTTTTACCATCTTTCACCTGTAACATCAGCACTCGATTCTGAGAAAGCCCGATGTAGACGACATTTTCATCAGCAACCGGCTGTGGAGGTAGGCTGTCCTGTTCGTAGAAGGATGATTTCCACTCATAAGCGCCGTTCTGGGTGTTGTACGCAGTGACACTGTATCCCTCTCTGGTATGGTAGTTAAGGGTATACAGGTGCTTGCCTGCTACATACAGGTATGGCGCCGGGCTCGACAATGGCTGCTCCCAGAGTTTTCGCCCATCCTGCACCGAGTAGGCATACAGCGCACTGGTGTTCCGGGCCGAAGCGCTGAAGTAGAGCACTCCATCCTGATACTGCAAAGCGCTTTCATTTGTCACACCCGCCAACTGGTATACAGTCATTTTCCTGGTAGCCAGATCATAGCTGAAAAGCTGATCCGTATTCTCAGGCGCGGTGCCTATCATATACAGCTTATTCTGCGCGAAGATGGCTCCTTCATGGAAAGCCGCAGAGTATGTAGCTTGTCCGACTTCCTTCCCCTTCTCGTTCAGGGTAACGATAACCGATTTATCGCTTGTTGTCAGAATAAGATAGATCTGGTTCGCGGTAGCTGCTGCCAGGTAAGAACTACTCTGATTTTCGATGGTCTTTGATTGCGGCAAGGGCTCTGCATGCGTCCAGAGACTGTCACCATTCTGTGCCTGATATGCTTTGATATACAATGTGGTGCCAAGAGAGAAAGAAACATAAACAGCGTTATCTGTAATAACAGGCTTTGAATTTTGTGTCAGGTATGAGATTGCTTTATCATCGATAGGCGCTTTCCAGCGAACAGAGCCGCTTTTTGCGTCGAGAGCAAACAACCTCAACTGTTGATCCTCTGTCGCGTAGGTATAATATGTATCCCCGTGGAGTGTACCAAGCGAAAGAACCGCGTTGGAACCTCCAAAGCTCCAGAGCGGCTTATGCGTTTTCGCATCGAGCGCATAGAGCTTGCCTTTTGTATAGGCGAATTGGGTCGAGAGCGTTGTAGTCGTTGTTGTTGTGTTCTTCTGCGCGAGCGCCTGCAAGAGGATGATACCACTTCCGGCCAGCACGGTAATGCAGAGGACGGCTGCGAGTAACGCGACGCTACGAAGAACAGGACGTTTCTGATGCTTTTTCTGCTTGAACATGACAAGCTTTGAAGCAGCCTTTTCTGTTTTGGCCTGTGTCGCGGTGTGTGTATGTGGTTCTAACCGCTTCCAGACACGCTGAAGTGCTGCATAGTCAGGCTGAGGAGTATAGTGACGCTCAAGGGCCTGAACGGCACGTCGGGCGGCTTGCTGTGAAGCATCGGGCAGAAAAGCATCATCTGAGGAAGCAAGCAGCGCCTCTATATCCTCATCTATATATTGCTCTCGAAAATCTTTCTCTTGCTTCTCTGCCATTATATATCTCCTTTCCGGGATTCAAACATGCTTCGCAGAGCGCGAAGCGATCGGGAAAGCATTGCGCGTATGGCTCCCTCGCGTTTTTTCAGGATGCGGGCAATCTCGGTGCAGCGCAAGCCACTGGTAAAGCGCAGATAGAGTACTTCCTGCTGCGCCTTTGGTAGCTGTTTCAGGTACTCCTGCAAGATTGCTTCCTCCTCATTCTGAAGGAACGAGTATTCGGGCTCATACCGCTCGCTGTCGCGTATGCTCTCAAGATCATCTAAAGGGACAAAATCCCGGTTTTGGGTACGTCGATAATAATTGATGAGTTTATTGTGTGCGACTGTCCAGAGCCAGGAACGGCGCTTCTCCTCGTCCATCGCTGCGAACTGTTGCTCGTGTTTGATGGCCATATAAAACACGTCATAGAGGAGGTCTTCAGCATCCTCCTGGGAAGACGTATGACGTTTCAGGTAGGCAAGCAACCGTGTAGCATGTTTCTGGTAGCTGGCAGAGATAAGAGACCCCTCGGTTTTGTCTAATGTATCCTGCATATTGGCCTCATTCTGAATATATGGTCTCGGCGACCTCATGTAGTATAACAATCGGGTCTGGAAAGTGTTACATTCTCTCTCCTGTGTGTTGCAAAATGGTCTGCCGGTACCTGGGCTCACCATATCACCTGTCTCGCCGCTGTCAGTTCGGTACCAGTCTGGCGAGCTTGCTCGCTGATTATGGGGGGTGCGATGATCTGTGTCGATGGTGGTATGCTTTGTTCGGTTCTCTCATTCGCCACGCTGCCGCAGAGCCTGGTGCGGAGAGAGGCATAAAGGGAACTGGCAGTTATTTTCGGGGACCAAAATTTCGTAGGATGGTAAAAAAGTTTCATAGCATGTGATAGAGGAGGACGAGAACGGCTGAATCTCTGCCTGTCGTTTCTCCTCCGATCACGTTCGGGTCTGTTGTTCCTCGTAAGGGAAATGGAGAAACGCGGCTTCATCCAGGCCATATCAGGAAGCCCGGAATATTGAAAGGAACGTGTATCTGAAGTTTGCAGTACACACGTATGAGCAATAGAACCAATATCATTATGGTGTGTGAGGTTTTGTTTGTCTGTCAAAATACGTGGATGATATAATAGAAGAAAGGTTCAATAGGAAGGCCAGGAACAAAACATATGCCCTCCACTCCAAATAATTACCAGGAAGGAGTTTCCCCATTGCACAATCAACGCTTTCCGGCTTATGGTGAGGGTGAAAGGGAGATCACTGCATTACTCGATAAAGAAGGAGTAATAACCTCTATCAGTCTTTCTACTATTCCACTTCTGGGCAAGTCCCCCGCCGAAATAGCAGGTAGTTCTCTGTTAGCTCTCATTCATCCTGATGACCGTGCTATTTTGCAGCGTGTGTTGATATCCATCCAGCAGGCTCAGGGAAAACGCCTGAACCTTGCCTGTCGCCTCCTGGATCGGCATAGAGTTCCACATCAGTTCGAGGGAAACATCACCAGTTTGCTGCTTCCCACCGGTTCAGAGGCTTTTGTGGTGGTATTGCGAGTGAGTAGCGGCCAGGCTCAGGACCCGGTCTGGCATAAGGCACTTGTTCCTGAACTCCCTGTATCTCTCTGTGAAATGGATACTGTTTTGCAGGACTCGGTAAGTGGCTTTCTGGGAGCTGGTCTTCATAAGGGCGATTCCTGTATTGTTCTGGCAACAAAGCCGCATAGGGAGGGTCTGGAAGCACGATTACGGTCAATGGGGCTGGATGTAACCGCCCCTGATTTGCAGGACCGCTATATTGCGCGTGATGCTATCGACATCCTGGCGAAATGCATGGTTGATGGCTCGCTGGATTCACAGCGCTTTCGAGAAGAGGTTGCGGGTCTGATCTGGCAAGCCGCAGACGATCAGTACTCTGTTCGTATCTTTGATGAAACTGCTGATCTGTTGCGCATAGAAGGGAAGCGAGCAGCCGCCACGCACGTTGAAGAGATCTGGAAGGATCTGCATCATGTCACGCCTCCCTTTTTGCTGGTGGGTTCCTGTACACTGCAAGGGCAGGCTCAGGGAGATGAGAGCGGGCTGTTTATGAAAACAGGCCAGCCGCAAGCACGAGTTTTGCATGATACTGGCTCACGTGTGCAGCCTTCAGAGAGGGTCTCTGATGCGAGAGCGTCTCTCCTCGGAGCCAGAAGCGCACAGCAGGAGAGCGGACGCCCGCTGCCAGCCTCTGAAGAGCTGTTTGCCCGGCTCGTTGAAGCTGCCAGGGGCGAGGTACAGGAAGCGTTCGACGAGAATGAAGGATATTTCCGTATGGCGTTTACGCTGGCCCAGATGGGAATAGCGTTTGTAGACCTTACGGGCCACATTTTACAGGTAAATCCTGCCTATTGCTCTATTACTGGCTATACAGCGCAAGAGATCTCTCACATGCAAGCTGCCGCGCTTGTCTATGAAGCTGATCGGCCTCGCTATGAGCGACAGATACAGGACCTCTGTGCTGACCGCTGCTCGAACTTCATCCTTGAGCAGCGTTACCTGACAAAGGATCGAGGTCTCGTCTGGGTTGAGGTGAGCGTTGTGCTGGTGCGAGATAAGCAGGATAAACCGCTTTATCTTGTCGCGCAGATCAAAGATATTACCGCCCGCAAACAGGCCGAAGAGGATCGCGAGCGGATCTTTGCTCTCCTTGAGAAGTGTACAGACTTTATCGGGGTTGCGGATGCGAATCAGCAGGTCTTCTTTGTCAATCAGGCTGGTCGGGATCTTGTCGGCCTTTGCAGCGAGGAGGAGGCCAGCAGAACCAGCATGCTTGATTATTTCCCGCCGCACGAACAGAGGCGCGTGATGAAGGACATCTTCCCCGCCCTGTATAAGGACGGCTCATGGAGCGGTGAAGTAACCTTCCGCCACTTTCGGACCGGTGTTCCTATTCCTGTTTTGTGGAACGTCTTTTTCCTGAAAGATAAAGAATCAGGAGTTATGCAGAATTTCGCCTGTATTGCCCGTGACATCTCTGAGACGAAGCGCATAGAGGAGCGCTTCAGGCTTGCTGCAATTGTGGTATCGTCGGATGATGCGATTATCAGCAAAAGGCTTGATGGCACAATTACGAGTTGGAATAACGCCGCGGAGCGCCTGTTCGGGTATTCAGCGGAGGAGGCTATTGGAAAGCATATCACGCTCATTATTCCTGATGAGCTGCTCCGAGAAGAGATAGAAATTATCAATAATATAAAGCAGGGAAAGCGAATACAGCATTATGAAACGGTCCGTCAAAGAAAAGATGGAAGTCGTATCTACGTCTCGTTAAGTATTTCCCCTGTCAAGGATAGGCAGGGAAATATTATCGGAGCAGCGAAGATTGCGCGTGATGTCTCGGAGCGAAGAGAGCTTGAACAGCGCAAAGATAACTTTATCTCTATGGCAAGTCATGAGCTCAAGACCCCGGTGACCAGCTTGAAAGGCTTTATCCAGATCTTGCAAAGACAGATGCGGCAGCAGGAGGATCCCAGAACGCTACTTTTTCTAAACAGAATGGATGTACAGGTCAAGAAGCTCACAGCACTGATTAATGATTTGCTTGATGTCTCGAAAATGCAGCAAGGGACGTTGAGCTTTCGTAAAGCCATACTCAATCTGAAAGAGCTGGTCTATGAGACGGTAGAGAACGTCCAGGCGGCTACCCCGAGCCATCGTCTTTGTGTCTATGAGGAAGTAGAAACTCCTGTTCAGGTGTACGGAGATCGGGACCGTCTGGGGCAAGTGCTTATCAACTTGCTGAACAATGCGATCAAGTATTCTCCTGATGCTGATATAGTACAGGTGCGTATTCGCAGGCATGAAGAGCGGGTTGAAGTCGCTGTGCAGGATTTCGGGCCGGGTATTGAAGAGAAGTATCATGAGCGTATTTTTGAGCGCTTCTATCAGGTCACGGGGCCGAAGGAGAGTACGTACCCGGGTCTCGGTATTGGCCTCTATATCGTGCGTGCGATTTTAGAGCAGCATAACGGGCAAATATGGCTTGAGAGCCAGGTGGGGAAGGGAAGCACCTTCTATTTTAGCCTGCCGCTGGCGGAAGAGGCACCGGATAGGTCCACGGCTGACGCCTGATGAAGGCAGAATGCTATGTCCATACCCTGAAACTGACTACGGGCCCTGGTGATCTCCGATACTGATTCCTGCATCGTCGGATCCAGACTTCAGGAAGAGGCTTTCCTGCTGGTGCTCTACTATCTGGAGCCTCTCCCTTGCAAGCAGCAAGAGCCCGCTTCCTCTCAGGCTCAACAAGACTCTACAGGCTTTCTGTGCTCCCGGCTGATCAGCAATGTGAGTCGTTTTGTCCCTATAATCAGTTGCATCCAAGGGCAATAGAAATGCATGTACAGAATGCCGCAAGGCGAACGCAACAGGAAGCAGGCTTACCTGTGCAGTGCCCCCTCCAGGCTACCGATAGCATATCGTCTCGATGGAGGAAGTGTGGTGTTGACGCAGATCCGAGAGCTCCTGGAAGAAAATATGCTGACCACAGAATGGAAAATGAATGCTCCCTGTGTGTTCAGTCTCTGGTTGTATAGAGAAATGTAAGCTGTTCTATGTGCTGCATAAGCCAGGATCTTGCCTGCTCTTTGCTGGTAAAGATCTGCCCCGGACACCCCATCGACTTTCTGGCAATCATAGCTGCAATGGGTTTGTAGAGCGCCAGCATTTTTGATGAGGTGGTGACCATTGCCATGCCTGCACAATACTGAGCGATGCGCGGCTTATTTGCCAGACGCCACTGGTTACTCAATGCTCTGACCTCTTTTGAACTCTGTTGAGCCTCACCGTTCTGGGTTAAAAGAACCCCAAAAGGTTCCTGACGTGCAAGACAGCGCTCCCAGAAAGCAATATGCTTTTCCATATCAGCTAAGGTTGTCTCTCCATCATTATGTATAGACACAATAGGCCACTGTTCTTCATTGAAAGAATACATATTCTCCTCTTTCTTCAAGGTGAGATTCGCTAAATCCGACTCATTTACTAAGATATTAGCCTGCCCTAATATATTTTGTCAAGAGAGAAGGAAGGCACGATGAAGCTGGCTGCGAACAGGGAGAACCGTAGAGGCAAACTGTGATGTGAGCGGTCACAATCTGGTACAGCAGAGATTGACAATGCGGTGGTACACACAGCTCATTCTTCGGTGGGCTGTGTGTACTTATTGGGTGGAACTGAGGTTTGTATCTCTTTAGAAGACGGTGTCAAGCACGTCTTCGATGATGTCAGAGTGATTGATCTGAACACAGAGCCTCTCATCCGTGAGCTGCGCACGGCTTTTTTGCCAGTGTAGCGCGGCCTCTTCTGATGTGAGGAAAGAGGAGATATGAAGCATCTGTTGTGCTCCGACGGGCCAGTTGTTTGGTGATTGCTTGAATGATAGATCAAGCACGTTGTTCTTTGCGACAAGACAAGAGATAATGGTGATCCCTCGGTTTTTTAAGAGCCGCGCTGTATGATCTGCTGCCTCGAAATGTGGGAACTCTCCGTCAGAGATGATGATAAGGATTTTCTTCTTGTGCTGATGAACTTTATCAACAAAGCGAAGGGCTGCTTTGTCCAGTGCAAGCGTGAACGGCGTGCCACCAGCCATTATCTTGTCTGCCGTTGTGTTTTCAGCCTGGATGTGAGGAATAAGGTGCGGTATTTGTTCGATAGGGCGGATGACTTCACGCATAGATGCAAGCTGTATCCAGTAGGGAAGATTTTGTTGAATTTGAGCCGTGAATTGATCGACGAAAAGAGTAAAGATAACGTGTTCGATCAAAGGGCGGATGATATCCCATCCATACTTTTTGATGCAGCGTTCGGTTTCCATTCTTATCTGGCGGCTATCTAATCGAGCACCGATGGTTTGTTTGGCAAGGCGAAGTTGCAACTCGTGCATTTGGATGATGAGGGCGATGTTCTTTCTCACCTCTATTTCTAACTCGGCCTGTATTTGTGAGGCCAGCAAGAGTGCAGTTTCCTCATCGAGTGTATCTACCAGTTCAGAAATGCTAAAACCAAGCGAGAGCTTTTGCAGGATGGATGACGTAAACGTGTGAACGAAGCCTTCCAGCTTGCTGTGAATAAGCTCAATATACTCTGCTCTTTTGTCTTGAAAAGTTTTCTGGGTGCTTTTGATAATGTCCTCGACAAACTTTTCGGCTGCTTTGAAAGAGGTATCGGTGATCTTTTGTTCCTGATCCTTCACATAGCGCTGGAGGTATTTTGCGAGCATATTTGGTAGTCTTGCTGATTGAGAGCGAGCCAGTCGATAGCGGAGACGTTTTTGAAGTCTCGCTTTTGCCGTTCGATAGAGATCATGTTGCAGGTAATGCGTCAGGTGACCACGAACATCGTCAGCGATAACTGAACGATCGAGTATATGCTTTGCAAGCGACTGCCATTTTTGGTTGAGTTGAGCAAGTAGCTCTTCAAGGGTTTCTTTCTGAGGAACAATCTCGGCAAGTGCCAGAAGATCGCAGACAAGATGATGAACCTCTTTCGTTTCCGCATTTGGACCCATACCGTGTTCTCTCTGAAAGCTCACATCATGCTCATTGGTATGCATAATTGTTTTGAAGCCCATCCCCAGGCAAAACACCTCTATTTGTTCAGATTGCTCAGCTTCATCCTGCGTATGTCGTTGCTGTAGCGCACGTATTCGCTTTTCGAGTATTTGGAGCAGGACATCAACGCGTGGCATTTTGTCTCCATCTTCATTTTGCCAATTTCGGTGCATTGAGCTAGAAACGTCAAGGATAATACCAACCAGAGTTTGTGATGCGGCTGTCATGCTCGGGTTTCTCCTTTCGTTATGCTATACCATCAGGTAAGGAGATCTCAGTGTTATCAAGAAATTGATCGAGAATGATACGATGAAATTCCCTCAATACCTCTGAATGATTGATCTGGACGAAGAGCTGAGGCTGCGGATGAATGGTCCAATTATGATGGATCAGCAAGTCTTCTAAACGGGTATTCTCTGGTAATGGGGAGGCAAGATGAAACATCAGCTGAGCTTCCTTGCTCCATTCAGCGGGGGCCTCGTGAAGCAATTGACGTGGGTTCTGGACATCCTGGTCTGTTAAGAAGCATGAACAGACGAGGACACCCATCTCGCGCAGCTTCCTGGCAAGTGGCAAGGGGTCGCTCTGCGTTTTCCCATCAGAGATGATAAAGAGAATTGCCTGTGTGTCTTTGGGGCGGTTGCGTAGCTCTCGCTCAAATCGTTCAGCGATGCATGTCAATGTTTCAGCAAGGGGACTTGTTCGGCCAAAGAGCAGACTTTCTGCATTACTGAGCAGATCGCCACTTTCATTCCACCACGTCGCCAGCTCATCCAGCGAGAGAGTGGTATCGCCCAGTATATGTACCTGCTGTTCGATAGCCTCTCGTTTTTCGCGCCAGATGCGCTTGCGGATCTGTAACTCAAGCATACTTCGACCGACTGCCCTGACTTTTTCAGAGAGGGAGCCCGGCGCAAGATCTTGAAGCAGAGCGCCTATCTGGCGATAGCCCTTGTACTTTTGTTCCTGCTCCTTTTTGTATTTGCTGACTAGATCCTGAACCACCTCATCCGTCAGTACCTGCTTGCTGGCTTTCCAGAGTGAGAGGAGGTCACAGGGATTAAGTGTTTTCAAACCAAAACCGTAGATGAACATATCGATAGTTGCTTGCTCATCAACTGGCACTTCCTGGAGGGTCTTGCGGGCGTTGCGGACAAATCCGCTCAAGGCCCGACGGATATCGTTGAGGCGTGACGGTGCTTCCGCTGTTTGATTCAGGAAACTGTGCTGCATTGATGAGGAGACATCGAGCGCAAAGCCAACAAGCACATTGGCGTGTGTGTAGCGGACTGGCTCGTGTGTCTCGGTCGGCCTTTGCTCCTGTGAGTTTTCTGGAAAAGTTTCGCCCAGAGGGATAAGTTGTGGCAGAATCCGGGTGTTCGGGGCAATCGCAAGAAGACGCCTTCTTCCCTCCCGATACGCGAACGCGATGTCCTGGCCGGCGGAGATGGCATCATAAAACCCCTCCGCAAATTTGATCGCTGCATTATCATGAAGCGTTGCATCTGTTGCAATTGTATAGGGGATATATTGGGAGAGCAGAGAGCCCTGTTTGAAAGAGTAGCACGAATTCAAGAGGACGCATTGAATGGTGGAACGATATTCCTGTAACAGGTCGGCAAGTACTGCCTGGTTGATAAGACGCATGCCTCCGTCCTCATCTGCAAGCACGAGCCCTCTCCCGTTTCCATGTCCCGCGATGTGAATAATTTGATAGGTTTCATCGAGTAATGCTCGACTGAGATCTTCAAGGGTTGCGGCGGCGCGAGTCTCAAGATGAATATGGTCTCGGAACTTGCTTCGCTCTATTGCAGCACGGATTGCTCGTTCCTCTCGGTCAAGCCGAAGCCGATCGGTACCGGGCGGGTTGGCGAAGACGGCGAGCACGTTCGTTGTATGAGGCGACCCCGTCTTACGCTTCAGAGGCTGTAACGGTTGAAAGGTTGCCAGAACTTCAAACGCAAAGGCACTTGCATAATGAGCAGCCCGTACCAAAGCTTCTGAACGCTGCATCTTGCTTTGTCGGTGGATGAGATCCATAATACCGCAAATAACGAGCGCGTCTACCTCCACATTTGCATACAGGGTGTGCAGGAAGCCATAGCCCTCCATCTCGACGGCGAGCGCGTCCCCATAGTGTGCTTTTAAACGCTGAGCAGCCTCTGATTTGAGGGAAGTGATAGTCTTTTCTCCAGCGGCCAATGGCCCAATGTGTGCTTGTGGGGTGCCCTCCTCGGAATCCACCTGTATCCGATGACGCCATTCAGGTTTTCGGGCGACCGCCATAGCTCTTTGGAGCAAAGGGTGAGAGGGTCTGTTCAGTTCTGGCCGTGGTGCAAACGTCAGGCCTGCCTGACCAAACTCATAGCCATAGATCTTGCTGGCAACTACGACATCGCCTATCTTCACATCCTGAAAGCCTTGTGCGAAGCTGACAAGCATCACAACAGATGGCTGAAAACAGGTAATAGCGCGTTCCGCCTCCATCGCTGCACTGGTATTCCCTTTGCCGATCTGGGCAAGGCCGACTTTCCAGATCTGGCTGGAAGTGCGGAAAAAGCCATATTCATAAATGGTGCCTTTGTAGGTCTCCTCCTGTGTCTCTCCGAGAAAGGAGCGAAGTGCTTCGTGCTCTATTGGATTGGTTGTGAGAAGAACTGCACAGTGGTTGTATGTGAGCATTTCTTTCCTCCTTAATTGGTTGATGGTTGAGAATGGAGATGGGAGTTGAGGGTGTGAGTATCCTCAATGTGACCTTCGTACATGCCTTGCTCAAGCTCGATGTGAAAGCTGCTATCAAACATCTCAAAGAGGCTGAGATACTCGTTGCCGATCTCGCTGATTGATCGACCTCGATCAAAGCTTTCTCGTAGTCGTTCTTGAAGAATCTCTTTGAGGATTTGCACGGCTGTATTCCGAAGGTCGCGGCATATCTCGTTGATATGCTCTTTGGTCCTTTCCTGCCGCTGGAATTCGTTTTTTCTTGCTTCTTCCTGCCTTTGATGCTCTCTCTGCATCGCTTCCTGCTGAAGCTGTAAGGCTTTTTCACGTGCTTCAAGCTCGTATCTTACCTCTAGCTCCTGGAGCTGAATGCGTTTGTTGCGTTCAAACACTGCCAGTTCGGCATAGTCCCGATCTGCTTGAACATGTATCGGGCTTACCGGAGAGCATATGGAGCCGGTCGCCTGGAGAATGGTGTCATTCCATTCCTGGAAGGGAAGTGCCTGTTGAAGCGTGGGCAATTCCTCCTGAGAGAGGCGTGAGGTGAACTGAGACAGTTTTCCTTTGAACATATCGATTGCCAACCTGACAGGATCACACTTTTTGATGTAGAGGTCAATTAAGCGCAACGGATTGGTAATCTGAATGTTCAGGAATAGCTCATACGAGTATCGATACTTCTCTCGGGTTCTGAAGGTGCTTGTGAGAGTATACTGCTGCGGATGTGCATAGAGAAAGAAGATCGTATCGCCTCGTTTTACGTTGATCTGGCGGTGATGGATCTCGTTTGCTTCAAGCAGTCCGAGGCATACATCATCCTTGTAAATGACCTGGTGATAGTCTGCCATCGGGGAAAGGGGTCGTTCAATGAATGGCAGTCCTGTTACCTCTTCTTTTGTCACAAAACCCAGTTGATCGGTGATGCTATTGCCGGTCATTGGTGCTTCCTCCCGAATGAAGTTGAGATCTATGGAACGAATGCAGCACATTCTGAATGAAGGTATCGAACGCTTGATCTTTGCGCTTATTGGCAAGTTGCTGTAAGCGCTGAGTGAATATCTCATCGATGGGTAGGGGGCGATAGCCCTGCTTGAGAAGGTCCTGAGACCAGAGAGCTACTTGCTGGTAGAGATCAACAAGAAAGCGATGAAATGCCTGATAAAACGGAACTGTCTCATCTTCTCGCTGAAGCAAGGCCACGGCCTGAAGCCATGAATCGATGATTTCAAATACTGGTTTCCGGTTGAATACAAGGATGGCCGCGCTCAAAAGTGTTAGCAGATGAGCCCGGAGTGGGTCATCTGTCATGATTGCGGTCAGAAGGACGTCGCGTTGTGCGGGATCAGGTACCGTAATGGTCAGACGTGGCAAGGGCTGGAGATAAGCATCTGGAATAGGTATTTGATTTTCGGGCTGCACGGCCTGTACGATGAGAAAGAAAGCTTCAAAGATCATTCTGAGCTGAAGCTGACGCTGTTGACGGTAGAGACGCCGTTTCTGTATTGCTTGAGGGACGGCATGGTGATGTACAAGTTTCTCTGCCCATGTGGCAAGGGACGCAAGCACTGCACGCAGATGCCGGGACCAGGTGAGGCTGACATAGGTTGTGGTTCCCATGCGAAAGATGGTTCGTATCTCTTTGGTGTCCTCACAGAGAGGAAACTGAAGGAGGTCGTTCAGGTGTTTTAGGGCGAGGTGTGGATCTTCTCTGCCGATCAGCCCATAGGTTTGAATAAGCGCACACCCCAGGTTGGTATTTACCTGCGAAAGTGTGTTGTTGTGTATCTGTTTGACCCAGGCATTGATAACGGGGAAGACATCTGGCTCCGTTTTCTCGGCTGTGGGCGTGATGATAGGATAGGCCTGCTCCATGATGAAGGCTCCATAGAGCAGGGAGGCAGCCCGTTTTCGGCTTCTCAGTGTTTTCTGTTTGCCCCAGGTCTGGGCGAGCGTTTGGAGTCGGGAAATATCCTGCAACCAGAAGAGGACACCAAGCGTTTGCGCGGCTCGCCAATCATTGGGGGTATTTTCTTCAGCGAGCTGTTGGAGCAGGCGAAGAACGTATTCTCCGAGTGAGCCTTTGCTAATAAGCTCATTGGCAAGGAACTTCAAGGTGCGGAGCCTGAAAAGCGACATCCCATAGGCGTCAACATCTTGCCAGAAAAGGCATTCACTGCCCTTGATTCGTCGGGTAATAGTATGTGTACGCTGCCGGAGCTCGCTAGCAGGGATATTGTGGGCAGGGGAGCGAAACGGTAGCGCCTGTTTCTGCTCTGCCGTATCCTGTTCCTCGATGGAGACAGAGAGCGCGGTATAGAACTGATCTGTACGCTTCGTAATCTCATGGGTTGTTGCGCCATGCAGGAACGCAGTGACTTGAACATAGCACCGCTCGTACTCGCTGAGGGAATAATACCACTGAGAGATTTTCTGCTCGTTTTCGGGAAGCTCTGGGGAGCCTGCCATGACAGGAGTATCGAACAGAGGGGCGTTCTGTCGGGCATCAGCGAGGTTCTCGACGAAGAAGTCATCTGTCGAATCGTTCCTTATCTCAGTCGGCTCATTGATGGCGCGTTCCACTTGCCGAATAATCTGGTAATAATTATTAATGGTGACATGATGGTTATCTCCAACCGTCGTAAAGATATGGCCTTCCTGGCTCTCGATCTCGGTTCGGTATTTCTGTTTTTCTGAGTCTGGAGCCGTGGTTTGTGGGTTATTTTCTGCGCCGGATGGTGTATCGTTTGCTGTCTGTGAGGCAGCAGCCTCTTCTGTGAGCTGTGTTTCTTGTTCGTATGTATTCATTGAGCGATCCCCTTATCGTGCGAGTCGGCTTAGCTTCCTTCCTCATTGGATGGATCATCTTTCTTCTTGAAAGGGTTATGGATAGTAATGTGTGAATTATCGCCGATCGTGAGCCCCTGAACGGAGCCAAAAAACTGGTTATGATATTTGGATGATGGCTTGTTATCTGACAGTTCTGGTTCGCTGCCAACCTGCCGTAGTTCAGGGCCCTTCAGTTTTGAGAGCACTTCAAAGGCGAAAGCACTGGCATGTAATGCCGCCAGTTCTTGTGAACCGGAGGCGTCGGCTGCACTTTTCCCATTAATGAGATCAGAGATACCCCGGATGACGAGCGCTTCAACATGGTGATTGGCGTGAACTGCCTGGAGAAAACCATAGCCCTCCATCTCTACCGCAAGCGCATCACCATACTGGGCTTTTAAGAACTTCCAGGTCGCTGAACGGGTGGATGCAATGACTTTTTCCCCTGCTGCGATGGCGCCGACAAAGACGCGTGGAGGCTTTGGAGGTACGGTGGGGAGTCGATGAAGCCAGTCCGCCTTTTTCTGTTCGGCTTGTGCACGCTGGACGAGTCGATAGGTCGACTGCCCGATTTCCGGGCGTGGCTGAAAAGAAGTCCCTTCTTTTCCTGACTCGTAGGCGTATATTTTGGTGGCTGCTACAACATCTCCAATAGCAACATCTTTGATGCCACCTGCGACGCCGACAAAGAACACAATATGAGGCTTGAAATAGTCAATGGCTCTTCCTGTTTCAAATGCGGCATTCGCGGTCCCCATCCGTGTTTCGACAATTCCTACCTCCCAGAGCTGATGCGGAGAACGAAAAAGGCCCCGCTCATATTGGGTACCAGCCGGGTGGACTTCTTCCTGTGGTTGCCAGAGATGGCGGCGTACCGCCTGGTATTCGACCGGGAGCGCCGTAAGCATGACTGCGCAAAGCGGATGTTGTGAGCTGATGTTCATACTATATCCTTGCTGTTCTTCCCTGTTTGCTGATACACTGTACTATGTAAAACAGTAGTTCCTTGTATTGCCTTTGTGGCTTCTTCTTCTAATCTACAAAGAAAAGATACCGGAAAAGAAGCGCCAGGGAAACCGCATTGATATGGCATTTGCCTGGCATTGTTGGACATTTCTAGGCATACCCGGGCATTTGTGAGAAAAGGGGGAAGGATTTCGCATGGAACAGAGACTCCCATTTCATCTGCAACTGCGCAATGAGCGTGAGAAGCGTGGCTGGACACAAGGAGAGCTGGCAGAGAAAGTCGGGACTGACTTCAAGACCGTGTATCGTTGGGAAAGTGGCAAGAGTCTGCCACGTTCGTATTATCGTCAGCGATTCGTGAAGCTCTTTAATAAGAGCCTGGAAGAATTAGGGTTATTGCCCGATGATGGAAGAGGGAGTGTTGGAATGGCCGGGGTGGATTGGGGAGAGGCTCCGCTTGAGGGGAACTTTTACGGGCGCCAGGAGGAGCTAAATCAGATATCCTACTGGATAGGAGAGTGTCGGTGTCGTGTCGTGGCTTTACTCGGGATTGGTGGGATCGGAAAAACGACGCTGGCAACCCGGGTAGCGCTTTCGGTGAAAGAGCAGTTTCAGTGTGTGTTTTGGCGCTCTCTTCAAAATATGCCTCCTGTTTACCAGATCATAAAGGCAGCGATTGAATGTCTTTCCGGACAGAATAATGTACAGGTTCCTGACAATCAGGATGAACTGGCATTGTTGCTCCTGAAATTTATGCGTGCGAAGCGCTGTTTGATCGTGTTGGATAACCTGGAAGCGGTATTACAGGAAGGGAAATATGCTGGCTTTTTTCACCAGGAGTATCTGGGCTATGAACGATTATTGCGCTTATTGGGTGAATCTCAGCATCAAAGTTGCTTGCTCCTGACCAGCCGAGAAAAGCCGCGCGTGCTGGCTTTGTTAGAGGGTGTTGCCTTCCCTGTCCGCTCGTTCTTTTTAGAAGGGATCGGGGTAACAACCGGGCAGGCACTTTTACAGGAGAAAGCGCTGACAGGAACCGAAGTGCAATGGTCTCGGTTAGTTGCTCTCTATTCGGGAAACCCCCTTGCCTTAAAACTGATTTCTGAGACCGTACGAGAGATTTTCGGGGGAAATCTTGGTGCCTTTCTCAAGGAAGGAGAGATTGTTTTTGGTGGAGTGGGAGAACTGATTGAGCAGCAACTGCAACGTCTCTCTTCAATAGAACTGGAAATTCTGTACTGGTTAGCAATAGAACGTGAGCCTATTGCCTTAGAACATATCTATGAAAATCTTGTCCGCACCTTTTCGAGAGGTGAAGTACTTGCTGCTCTCGAATCATTGAAACAGCGTTTTTTGTTGGAGTCGCGGGGGGCCGATCGATTGACATTGCAACCGGTAATCATGGAATACATCATGCAGGCATTGGTGAAATCGGCCTGCCTTGAGTTTGGAAGCGGAGAAAGCACCATCTGGAAATCGTACGCATTTGTGAAAGCACAGAGCAAAGATTATATTCGTGTGCTTCAGCAGCGTATGATCTTGGTCCCTATACTTGAGCGCCTGTGTGCAATGAGGGGAAAGCAAGCGGTGATACAAGCACTGCATCATATGCTTAGAGAATACCGCGACGTGTACGGTGTGCAACGAAGTTATCTTGCCGGAAATGTTTTGCATGCGCTGATCTATTTGCGTGGTGACTTGCATGGTCTTGATGTCTCTCAACTGGAGGTCAGGCAGGCGTATCTACAATCAACCGTGCTCAAGCATGTGAACTGTACCGGTGCTCACTTTGTCAATTCGGTCTTTCAGAATGCCTTTGGCAATGTGCTCGCTGTGACCTTTCATCCTGCTCATGATATTCTTGCAGCGGGGATGGCTGATGGAGATATCTGGATCTACCAGATTCGCAGTGCCACTCCGCTCCTGATTTGTCGGGGTCATACCGATGCGGTTTGGTCCCTGGCATTTCACCCTGATGGCAATATTTTAGCCAGTTGCAGCGATGATCAAACTATTTGTCTGTGGGATATGGACACAGGAGCCTGTATACAAAGGTTGCTTGGGCATAAGAACCGTGTGCGCTCGATTGCGTTCAGTCCTGATGGTGAGCTGCTGGTGAGTGGGGGCGAAGATCAGGTGCTGCGTATCTGGCATGTGGAGAGTGCTCAATGCTTGATGACGTTCTCGGGCCATACAGATCGTATCTGGTCAGTCGCCTTTCATCCCGATGGAGGCATTGTAGCGAGTGGGAGCACGGATAAGACTATCCGCTTATGGGATATTCAACAGCGGCGTTGTATCGCTCTTCTACAGGGGCACACTGATTGGGTACGGTCAGTTGCATTTAGCCCGGATGGCTCCTCTCTGGCGAGTGGAAGTGATGATAAGAGTATCCGTATCTGGAGCAAGGAAACAGGTGCGTGCCTGAAAGTACTTGAGGGACATAAGATGCGCATCTGGTATCTGACGTATAGTGCTGAGGGGAATCTTCTGGCAAGTGGTGGAGAAGATGGCGTGATTCGTATCTGGCGTGGAACGACCGGTGACTGTTTGAGAGTGCTGCATGAACATACGCAGGGTGTTCGCGCTCTTGCATTTAATATGGATGGCTCTTTGTTAGTGAGTGGCGGGGAGGATCAAACGCTACGCGTCTGGGATGGTGTGACTGGTGATTGTCTGAGAACGATTCAGGGGTATACAGACCGTGTCTGGTCTCTTGCCTGTTCTGATGATGGAAGTGCCATTGTGAGTTGTAGTGAGGATAAAAGTATTCGCCTCTGGAGGAGAGAGGACGGGGCCTGCATATGGAGTATATGTGTGCCTGAGCATGGGGCAAGAGATGTTGCATTGAGTCCGGATCGGCGCTGGCTTGCCAGTTGTGGCGAAGATCAAACGGTACGCATATGGGATCTACAGACCGGCCAGTGCTCTCAGGTGTTGCGGGGACATACCACCTGGATTCGTGCGCTCGCATGGAGCGCAGATGGACGACGAATAGCAAGTGGCGGCGAAGATACAACCATTCGGATATGGGAATTCGCTAGCGAAGCCGATCGCAGAAAGTGCACAAGTTCAGTACTCTTGTGTGGCCATAGCAGTTGGGTCAGGTCGCTCTGTTTCCATCCGGCGGGAACGTTTCTGGCGAGTGGAAGCGATGACGCAACTATTCGGCTCTGGAATGGAGAGACCGGGCAGTGTGAAGGGCTATTACAGGGGCATACTGGACGAGTGCGTTCTGTCGCCTGGAGTGATGATGGTCGCTTAATCGCCAGCGCCAGCGAAGATGGAACGGTTCGTGTATGGGATGTGCAGACGAGGCAATGCAGGATGATCTTTTCTGGTCATACGCGTCGAGTGCATGCGGTGGCATTGAGTCCATCTCAGCATCTGCTGGCAAGTGGAGGGGATGACCTTACTGTTTCTGTATGGGATGTTGTTACAGGGCAACGTATTTGGGTAGGAGAAGGTCATAAAGCTCGTATTCGTTCATTGGGTTTTCTCGGGATGGTGCTTGTGAGTGGGAGTGATGATGGCACTATCAGGCTGTGGGATATGGAGAAAAAGTGTTGCATTGCGGTTCTACATGGTGAAAAGCCATATGAGGGTATGAATATCAGGCATGCATCAGGGTTGACCGATGCCCAACGATCGGCGTTATTCAAGTTGGGAGCTGTTGAGATATAAACATTGAGGTCTGGAGTAAGTTGGGCCTGTGAAACGCTTGGATAGCTTCGTTATGGCGTTCTCTTCTTATGTGAATAGGAAAGGAGGGTTGTCCATGAGCAAAATGCACACTCAGAGATCACAGGTTATATGCTCTATGTGTCCTGACCCTTCTTTCTTTGCTTGAAGCTACAATCTCGTCGCGTACAGGAGCGGCTTCTACGATCTGCCGCCCTGGTTCTCGATAGACACAGCAGTGGCTGCTTGTTTTGATGTAACGGTGCATGGATCTGCGCGGCTCTTGTGTGGAGTTTAAAGGAACAAGGATGAATTACAGGCGCGCGCTTATCCGGCAGTTGCACGCTGCAATTGATTCTGGAGAACGGAAGCCGAGCAGGTACGATAGCGCCAAAGGGAGTAAGGTGCATATGCTGTCGGTCTGCTCGGATACCTTTGACCGAGGCGGTGCACAGGATCGTGAAAAGGTTCGTTACTCTAATAGAGCTGGGAATGTTGCTGACGGTTGAGAGCGTGTAGTTTTTGTTGACCAGGGACATATGGGTGATGTGCCACGAGAAACGGTGGACACGGTGGCATTGAGTTGGTTTCGGTCTGCTTCCTCAGGTCAGGTAGGTTCGTGCTCTTGCCGCGCCGCTGTTCACTGAGCGCTACGCGACCCTGGGGGTCGTGTTTGGGGTTTTGTCCGAGATGATGAGTGGTTTCCACAAGCAGTTGCTGATCTGTATCATGTCGTGTTCACCTGCCTCATACTTTATCAGTTCTATCCACTTGAGCTTGAGTCCTAACAGATTCTGGAAAGCGGGCAAAGATGGGGAGAGCCGCGGGCATGGGAGTGTATATACTTGTATGGTGTGGTCTTTCGCCTTCCCTACAAAGAGGGGATTTTTCCCCTTGACAACGAGAATATTCATACGTATAATTTAAACAGATGTTTAAAATAATCGAATAAAACGGATGTTTTGTTTTAAACGAAGACCTGAAAGGAAAACTGAACAGAATACATCAGACCATCGCTCATATCGATATTCCCACCGTATAGAGATGTCGGGCCAGGGCAACCCCTCAGCGGTTTTTCTCGACCAGCGGCCGACACGCCCTCTGGCCTTAGGACCGCTCTGGTTCTCTCTCGAATGAGATCGCGCGCAAATTCGGCCAACGCTCCCATCAGGTAGAAAATCAGTTTTGCCACCGGGTGTTGTGGTGTCAATGTTCTCTGTTGCTGATCTGAATTGGCCAGAAGCTACGTCTTGAGAAAAACCGATTCTGGCCCTGAGAGTGGCTTTGGGAGTGTAAAGACTTGAGAGAAGCGTTCTCTTCTTTCGCTCTATCCTCTTTTCGAGCCCTGTATCAGCACTGGTAAGCGATGTCCTCGGGGAAAAATGAAAGAAAGAGATTGAAGAAATGAACATTTCAATAACCAAGAAACCCATTCTGATTCGCGCGGGTCATAGTGACCTCTCGGGAGTCTATGCGAAACCTTCCAGTGCTTCTCGCGCTCTGATTGTGGCCTTGCATGGCGCCGGCAACTCGGCTGCTATCTTTGATGACACCATCCCTGGCGAAGCTGGCTTCCTCAATACGGCTGCCTCTCTTGGATACGCGGTTCTGGCGCTGGATAGACCGGGCTATGGAGCCAGCCAACAGATCGCTGAAGAGCTGAGCACCTTTGACGGCCAGATCTCCCTTTTGCGGCTCGCTCTGGCCGAGGCCTGGGAGCGGTATGGAGCCGATTCGGCCGGAATCGTTCTGCTTGGCCAATCCTTCGGGGGACTTATCGTCCTCGGGCTGGCAGCCAGCCGCCCTGATGTCCCTTTACTTGGCGTGAGCACTCATGGGACGGGATTACGCTGGTTGCCAGATGGCCTCCAACGCTTTCAAAGCTTGCTTTCCGATGCCCCATTTGCCCGGCTTCCTTTCGATGAGAATGCCCCAGGTCTCTTGGGCCTGCCAACAGTTGGGTTCATGAGGCCCGAGAGAGCTTGAAGCAGAGTCGAACTCCTTTGCCGATGGCGGAGTTGCGTGAGGTGCTTCGCATTCCCGAGCATCTGCGCCAGATCAGTGCTGAGGTGCGCGTTCCCGTCCAGATGACCCTGGGAGAGTATGAAACCCTGTGGGAGTCCTCTGCATCCGCGCTCTCTGAACTGAGCCAGCTCTTCCCACACGCTCCATTTGTGGATGTGCGTTGTCAACGCTTCATTCCTCATCAACCCAGTGCCCACTTAGCGGCGCGTGTGTTCTACCTGCGTGAACTCGCTTTTGTCGAGGAGTGCCGGGTTTACAACAGCATGATCACCTCTGAACCCTTGCCATAACCTTGCTTGTGCGTTCGATACTGAGGCCGTGGCTGTGTGAACACAGATGATTCGCCTGAGTATTATCCGCCTGGATGAGCATTGTGTGGAGAAGGATCGTGCGCTTATCATCCAGGCGGATCAGGGATGGCTTCATTGACAGAGGTGGTAGCCATCGTATTTCAGCTTCTCATGTTCTCATGAGCGGGAAGCATGTAAATATTCTAATTATGCTGGAAATGCTTCTCTGTCACAACGATACTTGTCCTTTTTTATTTCTGAGCGTGTCAACCTGAGGAGGATGGGCATTACTGCACGATGAATCTGGTCCCGACATAATTGACATATTTGTTTTCTTGCAAAAAAACATGTGTTATAATATATTCATCTGCATCTGTAGTTTCTTTGGTCGGTTGGTTTTTGCTGTCCAATAAGTACGTTCTATGAATCTTGCTTTTTCAGACAAATCGTACGCTGCTTTATTTTGTATTGAAGCCCTATCTTCATGGGGAGGAAAACATATGCCTCTACTTCTTATTGGCTTTCTATTCATTGTTTTGTGTCTTGGGCTTGTTGTATTTTATGTGAAAAAGACAGGACAAACAGTCAAACTTGAGAAAAGAGGGCTGAACATAGCTTTTTTGTTTTGAGCCTTCTTATCTTCGTTATTTCTTTAAAACTCTTTTGGAATATGGGTGTGTATGCTGATGAACATGGCTCATCCCCTGTCCTTGTCTCTGGAGGCTGGTTTTGGCTGTCTATGGATTGGCTGAGACAGGGGTTACTTTTTGTTCTTTGCGTTGTTTTAGGCCTGAGTTTAGTGAAGCGCTCAAAAGGAGAAAGAGAAGCCTGATACATCAGGTGCTCAGCATATCTACAGATGTACCTGCTTGCACTCCGACCAGAGACCTGCTTAGGAAGCTGAAATATGGTATTGTTAGACCTGCGACCTTTTAAGAGTGCCGGGAAGTTGACGCTCTCCCGTTGCCTGTAACGGTTGATAGTCTCAGGCAAGCGGGAGAGTGTCACGACAAAGAGGCACAAGGTTCATTCGCTGTCAGTCGCTTACTGGTGCCTCTTGAGCCGAAAGGGCTGGTGTCTCTTGCTTGTTCTTCGAGAATTTCTGATGAGAAATGAGAATAATAGGATGAAAAGGTATAGCAAGCAAAAAAAGTTGATAGATTCTGAGAGGAGAAGCGATCTGTTATCCTCCATTGAAGCAGGCCCATTCCTCTCTGAGGGGACATCCCGGGCCGATGTCATGAAGAAAAGAGAGGAACGCTTGGCATCGCCCGCCGTGGCTGAGTAAGCAGTCGTTGATAGAGGGCGAGAGTTTCAGCTACCATTCTCTCACAGGTAAAGTGTGCAAGGACCCTCTGCCGGGCAGCTATTCCCATTGTCTCTCGTTGTGCCGGGTTCCCAAGTAGCGTGAGCAGTGCTCTGGAAAGGGCCTGGGGATCATCTGGCGTAATCAGCAAGCCATCGATGCCATGTCGTAGCACTTCTGCATTGCCTCCAACATCTGTTGCGACGACAGCTTTTCCCGCTGCCATTGCCTCCAGAAGTGCGAGTGAACAGGACTCCTCCCGTGATGGGAGCACAAACAGGTCAAAAATCTGATTGAGCGCGGAAATATCCTGACGAAAACCTAAAAAGTGGACATGGTTGTTCAGACCGCTCAAATCCGTCAGTCGACGAAGGGCCCTTGCCTCTGGTCCATCCCCAACAAGCAGAAGAGAGAGTGTGGGATGTGTCTGGATTACTGAAGGGAGGGCCTTCAGAAGCGTATCTATCCCCTTCTCAGGTGAAAGTCGGGCGATAGTTCCCAGAATCGGACCGTGGTTGCATGGAAGGGTATCCCGTACTCGTTGAAGGAGAGCCGGGGGGCAGGTATATGCTTCGGCATGTATACCATTATAAATGATATTGATCTGGTAGGCGGGAATACCGGCTTTTTCGAGCAGGGAGCCAGCGGCCTGTGAGACTGCGATGGTATGAGTTGGGGTAATATAGCTTACGAGGGCATCGCCCGCGTGCAGGATAAGGGTGTGTTTGGTGGCGATGATCGCAGGAACATCCGCCTGTTGTGCGGCCAGGCTCGCATGGAGAGATGCTGGATAGAGATGGCTATGCACGATCTCTGGTTTTTTGTGTACAAACAGGGTGTGCAATGCCTGGACGGCTTCTCGGTCAAGGATATACTCGTCATAGGGCCAGGGGCGAACCATCTCGATGCACGTAACCGGGATATCGCAGGCCGTGAGCCACTGAGTCAGGGGCCCTGGGCGCGGACAAACCACTTCGACCTGTACGCCTTGCAGGCGCTGCCCCTGCACCAGATTCAGAACATGACGTTCTCCTCCACCAATTGCCGAATTGCCCACAACGTGAATCACCGAGAGTCTCATGTGGCTCTCCTTTCATATGCTTCCAATATCCAGCTTCTTAAAAAGCATCGCTTGGCCAGATGACAAAGTCCTGTGCGGGAAAGAGTACCGGTAAGCAAGCAATGGTGTGAAGTTGATCGATGGTTTGTTCTGCCAGCCTGTCAACTCCTCGAAAGAGCAAATGGGCCAGCTCATGTTCTTGAAGGAGGGGAACCTTGTGCGAGAGCCCTTCTGCCCATTGGATTGAACCCCTGCTTACCCGTACGGTTGCCTGACCCGCGCTTGTAGAGAGGGAGAAGGTGCATTCTATCTCTGGATGTGCCTGAAGGCGTGTCTGCCAGAGCGGTTGAACCAGGCGAAGCAGTGCAGAAAGGTCAATCACCCTGCCCATCAGACTCTCTTCGGGAATCAGACGGTATTCTTCTGGCTGAAAGAGCATCTGTATGCTTGGAGGGAAATGGCCGCGCAGGCTCTGTTTCCCCCCTTCTGTCACTGCACTCAGGAGAGCACGTCCAAGCTCCTTTTCTGCTCTCGTCATTCCTATTTCCAGCACTTCAACATACCCTGCTTTCTTACGAGAACGAATATAGCCGAGCGGCATGGCTGTATCATGGGCGACCAGAAACTGAGCCGGTTTTTCGTGTAACCAGGCCCGCTGTTGCTGCCAGTACCGGGCAGAACGGAGAAAGGGACCGGTGCGCTCGGCATTGTTTGTCTCATAGATCTGCATAATGATGGGTAAATCGCGCTCTCGAAACGGGGTCATGGTGGTCGTCGAGAGATGGGATGGCATACGAGCTTCAGTACGTTCCTGAGGGAGAGAGACCCATCCATAGCGGTTATAGAGCGTGGGCTGAGGCGTCCATAAGAGCGAATACAGATAGCCCTGCGCATTGAGTGAGGGAAGCATAGCACGCATGATGGCGCCAAAATAGCCTTGTCCTCGTGCTTCGCGGGCTGTAATAACATTGCCAATTCCTGCAACGTGGAGATGAGCCTGTCCGAGACGAAGCCAGCGGTCAAAAATACGCAGATGTGAGAGCAAACGGCCATGCTGCTCGACGACCCATGATTGTTCGGGCCGATAGCTACTATCATTGAGATAAAAAGGTTCAAAGTACTGTCGCGGAAGCTCATACTCGGTCAGCAGATCTAAAATCGGCTCAATATCTTCCTGTCTCCCCTGGCGGATATGCAGGTTGGGTTTGCTCATAGACGGCTCTTTTCCTTTCTTCGTGGGCCTCGTGCTGCCTGCTCTGGATGCAGAAACGAGAGCGCTGGTCTGAAGCATCACCATTGTGAGTGCCGCAACAGGATAGAGCATACGCTGCTCTGCTTCTCCGGTGTGCAAGGAAGCGATCACAAAGAGAAGCCGGCATGGAACAACAAACGGCGCCTTTTGCATGATGTTCATACTCGCTTCTTAGAATAGGTGCCCTTTTCGGGCGCGGGGTGTGCGGATACTCTTCTTTGCACGTTGAGGCTGTTGAGGCGCAGAGACCGCTGCGTTCCAGTGTTCAAGGACATTCTCAGCGAAGATCTGCTCTCGCACCTGCTTGCGACTGCTACTCCCCTCCTGAGCGATATGGCCATTGGTCATGGCAACCTCAAAGAGTCCTCTTTGAGGATAGAGGTATTTTTCCAGATACTCTTCAGCAGAGCAGGGCCAGAAGAGATCAGAACCATAACAGAGCATTTTTGGTGAGAGGCTATCGATAGCGCGTTGCCAGCTACTGAGCTGCCAATCATCGGGAGGACCAAAGGAAAGGTCGGCTTTCATCTGCCAATGCTGCGCTTGAGTACCGTGAATATTGGTTTCCATGTTTAACACTGCAATACATTCATCGACCCAGGGCCACCCCAGATGAGCGAGTTGAACCTTGAGTTCAGGGACGCGACGAATCCCTTCATAATAGGTTGGACGACAGTAGCTTCCCTGCTGGGCATCCATAAAGATTCCGACATGAAACACTACATACATACCCAGATGTGCAATCTCCTGATACAGGGGAAGCAGGTGAGTATCATTGGGATACCAGTGTGTTGGAATCATTTTGACACCGCGCAAGCCCAGTTCATGATAGCAGCGTCGTACCTCCTCAACCATTAATGCGACGGCTTGTTCGAGCGAGTTATTGGCCAGCTCGGGTGTAGGATTGAGCACGCAGAAGCCATACAGACGCTCTGGAGCCTCGCTACAGAGATTGGCACAGTAGTCATTATGCTGGCGAATATCATCGAGATGCTTATCAGAAAGTTCCCAGGTATGCACGTTCAGTAGAGGCGCAAAAACAAATGCGACATCAACGTGACAGGCATCCAGAGTTTGTATAATCTCTCTGGCATTCTCTCCTGTTTCTGAGCCGGATAAATGGGTATGTGCATCAACAATCATCATTCCTTCAGCTCCTCTGCACGTTTATAAGAGCACTGCTGATGTTGTCTTGCCGGACCTGAGGACCCCTGTTCTTGAGGGAACAAGCCAGAGCGGCTCATCTCTTGCTCTTTAGAAAACGCGCGCTCTTGCTGTTGGCACCTCTTTGTAGTGACATATATGGATGTGCTCTGATTGCTTGAGTTTGAAAGACATCGACTTTACTTGCATCATACCTCGCTTGCAGATCGATAAATCTCGATTGAGAGGGTGGGCACCATCTCTCTGGCTGTATCGGTCTTGAATGGAAGGCGAGAGAGAACGGCCACTTCCTCCGTTTGAATGCCTGGTTTCAGGACTACGATGAAAACTGATTTTCAGGAAGCGAGTGAAGAAGCTGTGCAAGATCATCTTCACACCGGGAAGTATTGATCTCGATATGGTCACAGATGGTTCCGCTTGCGGGATCAGTCAGGGTCAGATGCATACGCTCAAGAGTCTCTTTCCGTGCTTGAAGGAGATCGAAGAGGGTAAGGAGAAGCGTTTCGCGGTCGAACGGACGTAGTGCCTCAGGGTGCTGCTCCTGTGTGGGGGGAACATACGATCTTTCCACTTCCTGCATATGCGTCAAAAGTAAGTGGCAGTGATGTTCTGTACTCAACTCCACAAAAGAGAGGAAGGAACGAACATCGGCGTCGGCGTGTTGTCGGTGGAATTGACAGAAGGCAAGCAGGGCACGCTCTTGCAGATAAAAGTCCTGTAACGTTTGGAGGAGTTCCTGACGGCTTGTTCCTCCCCACGCTGCGGCAATATCCCACCAGGGCGCATTGTGTTCCTGCGGATTGGGAAGCTGAAAGCCGGGGATCGTCAGTTGAAGCGCTTGAAGAAGTGTTGCAGTGAAGAGCGGAAGGTCCGTGGTAGACCGAGCTGTGAGGATATTTTGCTCAAAAACGACCGGGAGATGAGTATAAATGGCGCCTGCATTCCGAAGGTCCGTTCGGAGAGAAGATTCACAGGTCATCTGTCTCCCCTGGAGGAACTCGCTCTCAATCAGAACTTGAGGCCCTTCCAGAGCTGCTGCAATCAATGTTCCAGCTCCCATTGCTCGTTGCAGAAAGCGTATGATCTGTCTGTTGCGACGTAAATAGGTTGGGGCATCGCCGCCAGGGAGAATAAGTGCATCAAATTGTTCAGGAGACATTTCAATCGGAGCTGCATCAGACATAAAGGAGGTGCGGCCACGTTTCCCCTGGTACAGAATGCGTCTGCGAGGTGAGAGAATGAGAGGAGATACCCCCGCCTGCCGAAGCGCTGTAAAGGGAAGCAGAAAACTGATGTCCTCAAATCCTTTTTCAATCAAGAAAGCAACAGTTGTATGTGAGCCTTCATGTCGCATTGATCTTTTGACGTTCCTTTCCATCATCACGCAGGCAAATGTTCTATAATTTCTATAATATGGTGGTCATCACACACGTTTTGGCGTGCCTTTCAAGGAAGCAGCCCACTGGCAGCAAAGTGGAGAAAACACATAAAGAGGCGACCCCTCTTTTCAGTATACGGAACATTCCAAAACCAGAAGAGGTGACTTTTCAGTACACGTGAGAGCAGCCATGCGGTCATCACTGTGAAATATAACGATTACGATGGCAGTAGGAAGCCAGTCAATGGCTCGCTCTTTGAGAGGAAAATTGTCCCTATCGCCGTTCAGAGGCGTGAACGAGATCCCTTTCCTGTGCGTCTTATTCTCTCTCTGGACGATCCCCTCGAAGGCTTACGAATGGGGTTCCTGTTCAGACACGTCGCTTTTCTGTCTGGAAAAATTGTTTGAAAAGGGTTCTGGCTTCTGTCTGGAGAAACGCGAGAAGCTCTTGATGCTCTAATGGAGTGAGGCTACCAAGCAGATCGGACTGATGAAGAGAAAGCTGTTCCAGAACATCTGTGATAAAGAGATGAAAGAGGTGCTGGCTTCGGCTCTGTTGGCGAGGACCGCGATAGCCCGTTTTCGAGATCGCGCTAAGAAGGCGATTCTCGGTTATCTGACAAGAAGCCTCCCATTTGAGAAGATCCAGGGCGGTTGGATCTGCGATTGATGGGAGCGAGGACCACTTTTGAGCCTGATGAAAGCGCCTATCTTCCGCAAACGCGGCAATCTTTCTTTTAAGAATGGGGCGGATGGGTCCTCTAACGGTGGAAAAAACCGCTGTTTTGAGAGGTTTGATTACGACTCCTTCAGCGTTGTTCTCTTGTGAGAGCGGAGGCAAACCAAAGAGGGCGGGTATCGTGGAAGAGAATTCAACAGGATAGAGGAGCGCTTCCTGATAGCTTCCGATGAAGAGAGGAGGAAGGGAAGGAATACCCGCGCTCTGAAGGAACTGGTGCGCCCGATCATAATCAAGATAAGCAGTTTGCTGTGAAATAGTGAGAGCAAGGTCAAAAGCACAAAATTCGATATCAGGGGTATAATAGATACCAGTTTGAACAGGCTGAACTCCGGGTATAGGAGGAACATCAGGGTGAGGATATGATCCTCCGAACAGCTCCCCATAGATGGAGAGAGAGGTGAGTTGAGGATAGGATTGACGTATCAGGTAAACGAGGTGGACTACTTGAGATTCCAGCCGTTGAAGGATCCGTTGATAGTCAAAGAAATGCTCATCAGGGGCCAGGAGATGTTTGCGACTGGCGCCAACGATGTTGAGGCCATCGGTCACAATGCAGAAATGGGCGCCATGTATCTTTTCTGTTACCACCCAGCGGGCCTTTTTCAACGTGCGATAGTGCCCCTCGTCCAGATGCCACTGTTCGGGTGATTCGGCAATTTTCTCATACGTAGTCCAATACATATATAACATTCCCCTGGTCGTTTGTTAGATCTATAATAACTTATTGGTAGATATCTGTTCAAGCCTGCCGCACGGGCTTTTTGACAGTGGAGCCAGAGACCCACAGTAGCAAGCTCCTGAGGCTGACACCTGCAAGCACTCCTTTCGTACAATCGTTGGGCGCTTCCTACGCGTGTGCAACTCTGGACGCTGTTGTATCCCAACGCTGGACAGAAAATGCGACGCTACTGATGGCCCATCAGCATGCGATGGAGGTGATGTGATCCTTCTTTTCCCGTCTGGTAAAGAAGATGAAAATGATACGATTACCCTTTCTGGTTGAGCAAGTGCAAGAAAGGGGGAAGCAGGAAACTAGAAATAGCCCGGAGGAGGGGAAACGCCTCTCTCATAAGCACTGTTTGATAATCGGGTACCATTCTTTATGAATGGCCTCAGGAATCAGAAGTACATGCTTGCTCAGTCGTTTGTTTGGCAAGAGCTCATCTTGTACAGGACAGGAATGATGAGTGCGCAGTATACGCGATCACGGTTGTCGGGTGAAGCCAGGTGGTGTCAACATACTCTGCATTGCGCGCTGATGCTTTTCCCGAGGACGGTGGAGTGAGGTCCGGAAAGAGTAATCCAGACCTCACCTCATCGTGCAACTGGAGGAGAAAAACAACTCCTTGATATGGTAGAAGGAATCTTTGCTTTATTCGCTGAAGCCGATGCGCCGCTGTAGCCGTTGCAGGGGTTGCGGTGCCCACCAGTTTGCCTGACCCATCAGGCGCATAAAGGCAGGAACAAGCAGACCCCGGATCACTGTTGCATCCATCAGGACTGCCAGCGTCATACCCACGCCGAGCATTTTCAGAAGTGAGATGCCGGAGACGGAAAAAGAAGCGAAGGCAAGGGCCATCAGTGCGGCAGCAGCCGTGACCAGCGGGCCACTTCGTTCGAGTCCGAGCGCAACAGCGTGCACATTTTTTCCTGTCCGGTCATATTCCTCCTTGATACGTGACATAATAAATACCTCGTAATCCATCGAGAGACCGAATGCCAGGCAGAACATCAGAATAGGAATGCTGACCTCCATTGAGCCTGTTGGGGTGAAACCGAGCAGTGATGAAAGGTTTCCCTCTTGAAAGATCCAGACCAGAGCCCCAAAGGTTGCAGAAAGGCTGAGAATGTTCAACAGGATCGCTTTCAAGGGGAGGAGCAGGCTTCCTGTCATAAAGAAGAGCAGAATAAAAGTGACTATTCCAATAAAGACCATAACCGGTGGGAGTGAAGCGAGCAGTGTATTGCGAAAGTCTTGAATAATCGCAGGTGCCCCACCTATCTGGACTGGATATGGAGCCTGAACTGCTCGTATCGCATCAACCAATCCAAAGGGATCGCTATTGAGACGTTCTTCGCTCGGCACAACGGAGAGCCAGGTTCCCTTTTCTGACACAAAGCGATCCGACCATTCATCCGCTCTGGCGACCTGCTCACCATTCGCATATGCACCTGTAATGGTATCGACCTGAAAGACGCCTGGAACGCGTGAAAGCGCACGTGCATATTGCTCGATTGCCTGTCGCTGAGGGTCTGTTATATTGAGAGCAATAATGTGAATAGCGTCGTTTTCTTCGGCTGGAAAATTCAGGCGAATCTCTTCATGAACTTCGCGGCTGCTGACTCCTGGGGGCAGAACTCGTTGATCCGGAGTCCCAAAATTGATCCGCAGAAATGGTGAGCCGAGGAAAAGGAGCAGTGCCAGCAAGGGAACGCTGACGCTGACCGGTCGCTTCATGACCATGTGTGAGATGCGATACCAGAGCCCTTGTTCCACTGAAGTGCTCTGCTGCCGACGAGACCAGGGCCGGATGCGGTGACCCATGATGGCGAGCATTGCAGGGAGAGGAAACAGTGCTCCACAGACTCCAATGGCGATGACTGCAATCCCTGCATAAGCAAAAGAGCGCAGGAAGTAGAATGGGAAGAGAATCAGCCCGGCAAGCGAGATTGCTACCGTTAATGCGCTGAAAATGACGGTACGCCCTGCTGTCTCAATTGTGCGAATAATGGCCCCCTGCACATCCTGTCCTTTTTCCAGCTCTTCGCGATAGCGCGCAATAATGAACAGGCAGTAGTCAACGCCGATGCCCAGGCCCAGAACCATTGTCAGGTTCAGTGCAAAGGTGGAGACTTCAGTGAACTGAATCAAGATACGGAGCACACTCATTGTTCCCAGGATGGCAAAGAGGCTGATCCCGAGGGTGAGGAGACCGGCCCACAGGTTACGAAGGAGGAGAACCAGTATCAGCAACACCAACGGAATCGCAATCATATCTGATCTGATAAAATCCTGTTCGCTCTGGGCTCCGACCTGACGGAAGATCTCATCCTGCCCACCGACCCGAACCGTAGCGCCAGGCAGGTCCCGGGTGAATTTTGGGGAGAGGGTGCGCAGAAGCTCGCGTGCCTCTGTTGCCGTTCCACTGATATGTGCGATGATGATGGCCTGTTTTGCGTCTTTACTACGAAGAGCGGGGGCAAATGCTCGATCCCAGTAGGACGAAAGGACAGTGACATGTGGTTGTGTTTCCAGTTCTTTTTGAAGCTCTTTGCCCACATTCACTATCGCTGGATCGTTGACAGTACCATTTTTTGCTGTGACAAGCAGCAGCAGATTGGGGTCGCCTGCCTTGAAATGTTGCTCTAGAAGCTGTCCGGTACGGCTCGACTCAGAGCCTTCGACCTCAAACCTCGCTAAAAGCAACATTCGGGTGACCCCTGCGCCGAAGGCGCCAGTTCCTATGAGAAAGAGAACGCTTAGTCCAATGATCCACCAGCGAAAGCGCATGATGCCCCGCCCCAGATGTCGAAGGAGCGGAACGTGTTCTTTTGTATGATTCATAGTAAACCTTTCTTATTGACGAATATACATCAGGACGAATATATGACGAGCCAAGCCTTCTCAATGTGCTGAGATATGTCTGCTGACTGTCTTTCTGATTTTATCCGAACGTTCGGACATTTTACGAGACAAAAAAAGTGAAGCAAGGATGGTGATAGGTTCAGAAAAGAGCTGGCCGAAGCATACGTCGCGTAGTTGCCAGACTTTCTGCTCATGCAAAAGCTGCTTGTGCGATGACAGCGTGTCAACGAGCAAGCTGATGAACGCGGCATTGGCAATAGCACGAACCGGATATGTTTGTCGTAATGGTAGAAGCCCTCCTGTGAGGAGGTGTCCCGGTGTGTGTAGCTCTTTGCTGTCCAGTGTTGACCTTCCCTGAAGGAATATATCCTGCTGAACACGCAGGAAGCAGAAAGCATATCCCTGTGGATGGAGTAGTCCCCGGGAGATAAAAGCATGCCCGCTGGCGGTGAGCTGGTGTAGTGGCTCTGCCTTTACTGCCTGCTCTGCTTCTATCATTTTTTGATTCTGCATCCTCATCGTCTGCTGAAGCAAGGGTATAACAACCTCTTCTTTGTTCTGGATGTACGGGGTGGCTTTCGATGTGAGGCCAGTAGCTTGACGAATGTCGTCTATCGAGGTGCTATCATAGCCTCTGGCGAAAAGCGCGAGGGCAACATGCAGAATGAGCGTGTCACTAGCTGTACGCATCTGTTCGTTCGGCATTGTTGCTTCCTCTCTTCTTCTGTGTACGACCGTTCGGATATATTTAGTGTATACGAAAAAAAGGATGCTGTCAAGGGGGATGCAATGCCTGCTGATGGGTATAATGCGCAAGGTCGGCAAAGACCCCGATCTACCCGATGGACGATAAGGAGAAGAAGGACCAGGAGATGAGAGTAGATCATATTCTGTCCCGGTCCTCCTTGATCTTGGGGGATACGCAGGGATCGCTGCTGTGTTGAAGACAAAGGTGAGCGCATTGTATTGGAACAAGCAATGAGGGCGCTCAACCAGTTCCCTGCTGTTGCAGAATGGTTCTGTTCGTGTTTAAGAGACTACTGCATGAGAATATTCCTCCGAAGCAAGTGCTTTCGCTTTGTCAGGATGTCCCTGTTCCTTATAGAACTCCTGGAAGCTGGATTGCACAGCAAGAAACTGAGGATGTTTGTCATGGAACAGCTTCTTCACAATGTCGTATGCACGTCTATAGCAAGACTCTGCTTCCTGGTGCTGTTTTCGCTTGTGAGCAACCTGGGCGAGTCCAAGCAGCGCATGTGTCACATACTCATGCACTGGCCCTACCGTTTCTTCCCAGATCGAAAGTGAGCGTGAAAAGGCATTATGGGCCTCTTCGTATCGAGAGAGGTTATAATAGAGCTTTGCCAGATTATTCAGGACTACTGCCGTTTCCGGATGGGAAGGACCGAGAACCTGTTCACGGAGTTCAAGGGCTTGAAGATAGAGAGTTTCGGCTTCTTGATAGCGCTGCCAGTGACTATAGATGTCTGCAAGGTAGATGCGGGGATAAGTTGTGCTTAGATGTTTGCTACCCAGGTTCTGTTCACGTATCTGAAGCGCTCTAAGGCAAAGCGTTTCGGCCTCTTTGAAACGCTGCTGATCGATATATAGATTTGCCAGGTTTCCCAGAACTGCTGCTACATTCGTGTGATCTGGCCCAAGCATTTCCTCCCAGATCTGTAAAGCGCGTCGATAAAGCGGTTCAGCCTGATGAAGGTGTCCCCTTTTATGATGAAGCAAGGCAAGATTGTTCAATGCAGTGCCAGTCTCAGTATGGTGGGAGCCGAGTTCCTTTTCTCGGAGTTGAAGCATACGTTGAAAGAGTTCTTCAGCTTTTTCGTATCTTCCCATGAGAGCATAGAGAATGGCCAGATTATTCAGTGGATGGGTGTTTCCCGAGTTTTCAAAGCTCAGCGTATTCTCTTGGAGTGAGAGTGCACGCAGTAGAAGCAGTTCGGCCTCCTTATAGCGTCCTACATCCTCAAGTAAAGAGGCCAGGCTATTGAGGACTGTTATAATATGCTGCTCTGATGCACAGGTATTTTCCAGAATATGCAGCGCTTGCAAAAAGAGCTTCTCTGCTTCCTGGAATTGGCTTTGTTTCCAAAGCGCTTCTGCAAGGTGATGAGTCGCGAGGGCAAAATCCAGATGCATTTCGCCTACGGTCTTTTGTCTGATAATGCGAACCCGTCGGTACAGTTGTTCAGCTTCGGAGTAACGAGCGCGGTAGAAAAGGCAAGCCGCTATTTTGAGTAGCAGCGAGCCAAGTTCAGGAGAGAAATTCTCTTGTTGGTAGTTGGCAATGTAGAGCGCGTGAGGAAGAATATGTTCACAATTCTGCCATTGCTCCTTTTCCTGAGAGCTGACCGAGAAGGCCTCATTGAGAATATGGATAGTATCAGCTATCCATTGTGCCTGCTGCCCTTGAGGGAGGCTCTCACGTAATACAATCTGTGCCAGGCGGTGGATAAAGATCGTTTTGCGCTCTGCATCTCGCCGAATGAGCGAAAAGCGCAAAAGTTCTTTGAGATAGTGGTTAAGCCGCAATGGAAGAGCAACAAAAGAGCAGGGATCGATGGTCTGAATTGCGTAGGCCAGAAGCGATTCAGGGATCTCCTGGGGCGCGAGAAAGCTGCAAAAGATCAGAATCTTTGCCGCGGTAGCATTGACCTGCTGAAGTTTCTCAAAGCAAAGGATAAACGTACGGGTGACCGAGGACGACTACCCGTTATCGGGAGGCAGATTCTTTAGTAATTCAAGTGGATATTCATGAAAGAGATGGAGAAAATCGGAGATGCTACAATGTGTTTCCTCTATGTAGGCCCCGGCGTGCTCAATGGCAAGTGGAAGCCCTTCCATCTGTTCAACCAGCATTTGTGCCGCCTGGAGTTCGGCTGATGGTATCTGTTCAGCATCGAGGGAGGGCAGCAGATGTCGGGAATAGCGTTGTAAGAGTTGAACGCCTTCATCAAGGCTCAGGCGTCCCAATTCTATCATATGGGCCAGGCCCCCCATCGTTTGAAGGCGCGTTGTGAGAAGCAATGACCCCTGTCGCATGCTGGGAAGAAACGCCTTAACCATGTCTATATCTTCGATGTTGTCCACAAGCAGAAGCCAATTTCGATGGCTATTAAGCCAGTTGATGACGGCTGCAATCATTTTGTGGCATTCCTGCTCTTCAGGGAGACGTAAACACTCTGCGATACGTTGCAGGCTGGCGATGCGACTTTCGTGTGATTCCGCCCCGATCCAGAAGACAGCCGAGTATTCCTGCGCATATCGGTAGGCGTATTCTATAATGGTCTGCGTTTTGCCGATGCCACCCAGACCCGAGAGGGCGTATGAAGAGACTTCCTTTGTGTTATCGGTGATATGGAGATGGGTATAGAGATAGTGTAATATATCCTCGCGGCCAGTAAAATAGGGATTCCGGTGATAGGGGATGTATGGGGTGGGTTGAGGCGCCGCATTCATACGATTCTGTTGGGGCTGGCGCTCTGTAGCTTCTGTCTGATACTGGTAGGTTTGAGCAGAACGTTCTTGCTGATTGTGATAGCGTGCTTCCTCCTCTTCCTTGCGCTACCTATGGTGAATGGTTCGGTTAATGCGCTCTTGCAAAGTCGGACTGTCACAAGTGTTCATGGTCGGCTCTTTTCGGTACTGGATATGTTGACCGGCGCAATTGTGCCTTTTGCTTACCTTTTGGTGGGTCCATTGGCGGATCTGGTTTTCGAGCCTCTTCTGTTGAACAATGGAGGGCTTGCATCTACTGTAGGTCTGGTGTTGGGGACGGGGCGAGGACGAGGAATGGCGCTAATGTTTTTTCTGGCGGGTTGTCTGTTGTTAGGGCTAACGGTGTGGGGGCTGCGGCATCCTCTCTTCGCCATCTAGAAAAGAGTCGAGGTATAGATCACCCTTCTCTAGAGGAAGAAAGGATGTTCGATGTATAAAGGAATATTATTGACAATAGGGAATACTCCTCTTGTAGAGCTGAACCGTTTTTTGGCTCGGAAGCGCTTTCGCCTGTTTGCGAAAATGGAGGGTTTCAATCCAGGAGGGAGTATTAAAGATCGGGCCGCCTATTCGATGTTACACCATGCACTGAATACAGGCGTGATTCGAGAAGGAACGACGATCATTGAATCCAGTTCGGGCAATATGGGAATTGGTCTGGCCCAGGCGTGCATGTACCTGCGCCTCCCATTTATCTGCGTGGTAGATGCGAGGACGACAGCCCAGAATATTGCTATTCTAAAAGCATATGGCGCACAGGTAAAGGTGGTAACGGAGCCCGACCCTGTTACTGGCGACCTGTTGCAGGCACGACTTCAGTATGTACACCATTTGCTACAGACAATTCCGGGAAGCTGGTGGGCCAATCAATATGCCAACGAATACAATGCACGTGCGCATCAGCAAACAATGGATGAGATCAATCGAGCGCTCGATGGAGAGGTTGACTATCTTTTTTGTGCCGTGAGCACCTGTGGAACGTTGCGCGGCTGCTCTGAATATATTCGTGGGCAGAAGCTGGTAACAAAGATCGTTGCAGTTGATGCTGTTGGAAGCGTTATTTTTGGAGAAAGGCAGAGAAGCGTTTACTTCCCGGTCATGGAGCGGGTCGTGTTCCTGAACTCTATTAGCCGGGATTAGCGGATTATCAGGTGCATGTTTCTGATCTCGAAACCGTAGTCGGGTGTCGACGTCTTCTGAAAAGAGAGGCTATTCTTGCAGGCGGGTCATCGGGAGCTGTTCTTGCTGCTCTTGACCAGATGCAGGATACCATTGAAGATGGGGCGACCTGTGTGGTGGGGCCTGGGCAGCCTCTGAGGCTGCTCAGGTGCGATGAACACCTCCTCTTCGCGCAAGATGCGAGAGATCAATGTGGCTGGAACAAGGACCGGCATGCCCGCCAGTTCAGGGTCACGGTGCTTGGCGCGAAGAGCAAGGTATGGGGGCCAGGTACCCGTTGCAAGGCGCATGCGGATCGTGTCTTCTATTTTTGCGGGGATCATGCGGCTCCATTGCGCAATTTTGGATTCCGAGAGAGTGGAATCTATACTCCATGTCCCATCGGTTGCGGGATACGCTCTTAGAAGCTGGCGATGAAACAGGAGCTTGAGCATTTCAGAGATGTAGAGGGGTTGGCCCTGCGTCTTTTTGAAGAGCCATTGCGCAAGAGGCTCTATTTCCGCTTCCTCTACAGGGTCATGATGGAGATGTTGTAGCCAGAGCACAATATCGTTGTATTGCAGTGCTTGCAGTGAAAGAGTCGATGCTGAGAACTCATAGCGCAGGTGGGTAAGCCATGCCTGGACATCGGGGGGAGGGTGAGCGAAGCGATTGCGCCACGTTGAGACCATGCTGGGGAAGCAGCCGACCGCAGCAGCGACCAGTTGGGATGCAGGCGGAGCAGATGGCGCGTTGCTGAAGCCAGCGAGCTTTCGTCGTATACCGCCATGCAGATTCAGACACGAAGACACCATTGTTTCTTCACGTCTGAAAGTGTTGAATACAAGCTATTCCTCATATTGGCATGAGTATAAGCATGTTATGCAAGTGTACCAGTTTCTGCGTTGTGTTGAAGGTGGGAACCCGGACCGTGATGGGTGGGAGCAGGCCCTGCACTGAGGAGCGCAGGCGAATGATCTTGTCATTGGTGGTACGGGTATCGGTGGGAGCGGAAGCAGCAAGCGTCATTGAGCCGGGGAGCGTGGCGAGTGTGTTGATGGCAAGGGCGACAGCAGCAGGTGGAAGCAGCAAGCGTTTCAGCAGCAGCTTCTTGTGAGGGGTGTTGGGAGGTGCCATGTCCATTTGGGAGCGGGAACATCGAGGGGGATGGGACGGGAACGGGAAAGAGGGATGAGTGCTTGCCTTCTTAAGGGACCTTTTCCGGGAGAGAGAAATGAGCGTTAGCCGACAGTAATAGGAGGAGTAGAACTGCTTCTCCAGTTGCCTGACCGAGCGTATGTCGTTGAGTCCTATCACGGCCCGCTTGCCATGGCTCCACCTGGGTGCAATGGGATTGAGGCAGGGACTTTGGATGGGCAGAAACAACGGCAGAATGCGCACAGGAGTGCCTGAGGGTTTGACCTGCCGGTTGTGTTGGCGAATCCAGGTGCGCACGAGCTTACTGGAATCTCAGGAGCACTCTCCCAGATCAGCAGCCAGGCGCGTTGGCCCGGGGAGGATGGCAAGGATGAGGGCACAAAGTGGAAGCAGTGGACGTTTCTTCAGCAGCAGGACGTGTGGAGCGTCTTGAGAGGAGGCAGAGGGAGCGGGAAGATCATCGAGGGGGGGAAGGGGAACGGGAAAGAGGAGGGAGGGTTGCGGTTTCACAAAAGCGGGAAGTGGGAGGGATGGCAGGAGACAAGAGAGGGAAAGCGGGAAAAGGGAGGGAACGAGCCGGGAAAGAGGGGGGAGGGTTGCGGTTTCGCAAAAGCGGAACGTGGGTGAGATTGTTGGTGCAGTAAAAGCAGAGAAGGAAAAGGCGGGAGCGAGCCAGCAGAGGGAGGAGAGAGGGAGCGGCCCAAGCAGGCACGCCGTTGTTTCTGTGCTGTTGGGGGGGGTATCCGTCGCGGTTCTGTCTGGGAGGTGGAGCCGGTGGAGGATGAGGGGTGTGGTGGTTTGGAGCGTGTCCCCCACCACTCGTCTTTGCGGCGTCGTTGAGTTCGCGAGCGCATTGGTGTTGTGGTGCTGGGCTCCATGCTCAAACACGGCTTCCCTCCCGCAGGTTCCTCCGAAGCGGAAAGCGGGGTCCGTCTGCCCGGCCTGTTGAGGATGCCAAAAATCGGAACAAAGCCGGAGCAGGTACCTGTCCCGGGAATGGAGCAGCAGGTCCGGGTTTGGTGGAAAGAGGGGGGGTGTTGCATCTTGTGGGGGAGCGTGCGATAGGGCATATGTTTCCGTTGCGAGAGAGGGATCAGGATGCTGTGGAAGCATATCTTTCATCCTCTGGGGAGCAGGTTGGTGCCAACGCAGATGACGAGGAGGAGACGTCATCGCAGGTTGCTGTCGTGCGTGACGGGGGGCTCTCTTCATCCGCTTGCGCGGAAAGTTTGCTTCCGCGTGGCATGAGATGAGAGGGTGCTGGCTTTCGCTTTCAGATGCTGGCGCCTGGAAGCGGGATCATCGGAAGAGGGTGGGACGGAACCGGGAGAGAGGGGGAGGGTTGCGGTTTCGCAAAAGCGGAACGTGGGTGAGATTGTTGGTGCAGTAAAAGCAGAGGAGGAAAAGGCGGGAGCGAGCCAGCAGAGGGAGGAGAGGGGGAGTGACCCAAGCTGGCACTCATAGGTGTGGATGGCTGTTTGCTGCGCTGTTGCGGGTGATGTCCGTCGAGGTTCTGGCTGTGTCCAGCGGTGATGGGGCTAATAGCATGCAGGATGGCATCCTGATATGAGGAAGCTGGATCGCGGAGAACGTGGGCAGGGATCGGCAAGGTGATGCTCCGGTGGTGGCATGCGGAAGAGAACCGGAAATAGGTGCTCGTGCGCACAGGAAGCAGTTGGCCGAGATCTGGAGGAAAGAGAGAGGAGGTGAGGCTCCATGAGGTTGTTGTTTGCTTGTATCATGCGGGCTTTACGGAACGCGTGCGCTTCGCTCGGCGTCGGTTCAGACATCATGACCTCACTGACTTCACGGTTGTGCTCCTGGGTTATGCGGTCAATGGAGAACGCACGCTGGAGGAATACTATGAGCGCTTGCTACCCTTTGCCGATACGTTCATGGCGCTGTTCGGGCGAGATCGCTTGCTTGCTCGCTCGACGCTCAGCCGATTTCTTGCGGCACTTCCGCAAGCGCCTGTCGAGGCGTTGCGCACGGTGTTTCTCGAAGACCTGCTGGCCCGGCCTCTGGAGCAAGAGGAACAAACGGGCGGATTGTGGGACCGGCAAGAAACCCACTGGTTGGTATTCGATAGTGATGGCACGCGACAAGCTGCCCGTCAACGGGCCTTGCCATGCACTCCTGATCTCCCACCTGCAGGGCGCCGGTTGGATGAGGTCTGTGCTTCGGGCTATACGGGGCGCAAACGGGGAGAAGTGGTTCGGACGCGCACAACTCTTCTCCAAGCGCACACGCACCAATGGATAGGTACCTTCTCCGGGACATCTGGGGCGGGCAATGGCGACTATCGTGGAGAACTGCGCCAGGCGGTGAAGGCGATCAGGGCGTGTCTACAAGCCCAATCAGTTCCCCTGAGTCGGGCTGCGGTGCGACTGGATGGTCAATATGGCAACGGTGCCGTCGTCGCAGACCTGTCCGGGCTTGCCTATATCATGCGAGGCAAGGACTATGATCTCCTCAATCTGCCAGAGGTGCAGACTCGTCTTGCCCAGCCCGCAGACCAGCAAACGACTCATCCAGAGACCGTACCCTCTTTGATTGCCAGATCTCCTCCTGACTCCGATCAGGCTTCTCTGCGACTTCGTGAGCCTTACCTGACCATTGCTGGTCAACGAGAGCAAAGCGGCTTCAAAGCGCATGACAGGCTCTCTTCTCCGCTCTCGTCATCTCGTTACGCATCGCGTGGGAGGAGGCAAGTGCAACGGCAACCAATTGTTAGGGCCAAATGCTGTCTTCACCGTTGGCTCATGAAACACGAGTGCAGGCCGGGGCAACACATCTGATTGGTCGGCAATCTGCTATAGATCAGATCCTCCATCCCTTCCAGTAGCCTACACCATAGCAGGCTACGCCAACGCCTACGGTGATGCACCCGGCTTCGAAGCTACGGGAAGCTATGATTCCCAAACCTATACCTTTATTTAGCCAGGTTACATAAGAAAAGCCGGTGGCGGAAGGGTGGTACGAATGCGCTCGTAGGTAAGGCCATATTGCGCAAGCACCTTCCTATATGGAGTGTTACCACCCTCGCGCAAGAGTCCCGGGAATAATGGCCCACACCCAACCCATTGATATCCCTGGCAGATGACATCAATCCCACGCTCATGAGCTTCACGCTTTGCCACTGCGATTACCCCCAAAACTTCCTCAGACACGGGAACAACCGCAATCTCTGGTTCCTGTTCCATCGAAAGTGTTGCCTCAACCGCCGGATCAGCCAGCGGCGGAACCCGGTACTTCTCCTCAACATCCTCACTAAGCCTCTTATACTGAAATGTGCCTGGTATAAAAGGCATCGACTCTCGCTCACTTCCATCTCTATATATTCCGCTCTTCTCCTGTAATAGAAAGAAAATCTCTATCTGCAATGTATCATACATACGCAAGCTCCAGATCAGAGAGCTTTCCTTTTACAATCTGTCCTGCGTGATGCCGATCATGCTCTACGGATTAGGGCCATTGTGCCGATCAAGGTAGATCATTGTTTTAAAATACTCAACCGGAAGTATTTCAAGGAGCTGGAGAAACACTTTGGCAATCTGTTGCCCTGGTCGGAGCAGCATGGGCAAGATGGCGAGCAGACCCGCTTTGCCATTCGCTCCGATTCCACTGTCACCTGGGCGCAAGCTGCGCGCCAAACCGTCTTTCGGGCGAACGAAACAATGCCGATCGATGACCTGGAAGACACAGTTGAGCAAGCTGCCGCTATAGCTTGCACGATTGACCAGCCGATGCCTGCATTGCTTAAGCATTTATTAAAACAGCCCCAACAAACCCAGCGGGCAAAACAATGCCAGGCGGTAATGTGCTTGTTTGAGGGGACGCTATATGATCTACCACTGTTCTTTCATTCCTGGTAATGATCATATGAACGCTTTTATCAGGGGCAGGGAGAAATAGTCCCGTAATTGTGGATTCAATCGTAGTGCTTTCTCCTTTGAAGATAGCTGAGTAAACCCCTTCTACCTTGCTGGCGATTGGAATACGAACGACAATAGCGTTGGTATCAACTTTAAAAGTAGTCGCTTTTTCTTTCTGTATAGTGGCTTGTCCTCTATACCTCTGAAGTACTTGTTCTTCAAAAGACTTATACTTGTCTGAGCTGAAAACAGCTTGGCGATATTTCTCAGCGACAGCACCGTACGCGCAGACTGGGGCGAGCGCGTTGCGCTGTGTGAGTTGCCTGGGGTATCCAGAATGGCAAGTCTCATCTGTCATGGAAGTCCCCATGCCATCGTTGAGGGATATCAAGCGCTTGGGAGCTGGATTGAGGCGAATGGCTACACGATCACAGGCCCCAATCGCAAGGTCAGCTTGCGCTGGAGTGGCGAGTTGGATGACTACCTCACTGAGATCCAGTTTCCGGTTGAGATGGTGTCATAACCGACAATGGAGGAAGAGGAAACAGGCCAATCTCCCTTTCCTTTTTTCTCTGCGGCCTCCGTCACGTTGTCATACCTACAAGCTATTGGAGATACTTTTCTATGTTTCATCTTGAAAATCGCAAGACAATGTACACCATTGCGCTTGAAGAGCACTATGTCAGTCCGACTTTCCTGCAAGGTTCGGGACGCAACCTCAAGGAACAAGCTGAGCGTTCCGGCTCTTTCACGTTTCTCGAACTCCTCTGCGATCTCGATGACCGCAGGATCGCGGATATGGATGCAGCGGATATCGACATGCAGGTTCTCTCACTGGGATCTCCCGGTGTGGAGCAACTTGATGCGCCTGACGCCGTGACGCTTGCACGCGAGACGAACAATTACCTTGCGGAGGCGATACGACGCCATCCTGGTCGTATCGCCGGGGTGGCCGCCATCTGACACCGCCTCCACAGCCGATAGTGGAGACCTACTACGCAGGCTTCGCGCCAGAGGTCACAGCCAGGCTTTCGCCCTTCGCCTGGGGCTGGCACATTGAGACCGCAACCCATGTTCTGCGCCTCATCCTCGGCGGGGCCTTTGACCGCTATCCACACTTGCAGGTCATTATCGGCCATATGGGCGAAGGTCTGTCCTTCATGCTCCCCCGACTCCTATCTGCCCACAGATGTCACGAAGTTGGAACGTCCACTCGGTGCCTATCTCCGCGAAAATCTCCACTACACGCTCAGTGGCTTCACCTGGGTTCCCATGTTTCTCAATCTGTTGCTTGAGGTCGGCATCGACTGCGTCCTATTCTCGGTCGATTACCCTAATGGATCGATGTCGGACACGAAAGGCACTTCCGCAGGCGATTGCCAAAGGCTCTGGAGACAGTCACTGCTCAGGATGCCCATGGCTGGTGTACTCACCGCGGATATCTTGCTCATAAAGAGGAAGTCATCTGAATAGAAACACAACAATGTGAGCCTCACACTTTCTGATGAATGCTCTCAATCTTGCTCAACCGTCCCTAAGAAGCATGAGTATGCGTCTCCATTGCAACAAACCCACTATTACTAGTACAGCACTTATTGAGTACGTTTGTCTATTCCAGACGCTCTCTGGATTTTTTTCTTGGTTTCCTTCTCTTGCAGTAGAGGTATATGGTAATCTCCATAGGAAGAATGATAGAATGAGATAAAAAAACAATGATAGAAAGAAAAAAGGAGAGAGAATGCCAAAACATAGCTCAGCGACTCGACGGAGAGAACAGACAAAAAATGAGCGACGCCAACGCCTGAGGTCACAGCGACAGGGCAAGAAAAACCAACAAAAGCCATCAACATCGACAACATGGATTCTTTTAGGAAGTATTATCGGTGGAATTACACTCATCATTGCACTCTTTCTCTATCAAGCCTCCTCTCGATCTTCAGATCAGCTTCAACCAGGACAAGATACGGCCTTGAAAGCGATTCCATCTCTGAAGCCTGAGTTGCTTGAACAGGTAGGAACAGGGTCGCTTGCCTCCAATCCTATGACTACTATCAAGAATACCCCCATCCTCAAGGGGAAGGATGGAAAACCTGTGGTGCTTTATGTGGGAGCAGAATATTGTCCTTTCTGTGCAGGACAGAGATGGGCAATGATTATTGCCCTCAGCCGTTTTGGTTCCTTTGGCGAGTTGCATGGATTTCTTTCCGGGGAGGGAAATATCCCTAGCTATTCCTTCTATCAGGGAAGCTATACAAGTCACTACATTGACTTTCAAGGGAAAGAAACAGGAGATAACACCCCTCCTCCTGCAACGAAGCAGCTCGACACTTTAACAGAAGAGCAACAACACATCGTGGATACCTATAATACAGAGAAGTATCTCTCTCGCTCGGGTATTCCGTTTATCGATATTGCCAATCGCTATATCTCTTCTGGAGCTTATTTCCCTATTGATTTGTTCTACAACGTCTCATATCAGGAAATTGGAGACAAACTCCAAACTGCATCTGATCCTTTAGCACAAGGGGTTATTGGAGCAGCGAATTACCTGACGGCAGCAATTTGTGTTGTTACGACAACCAACCAGAGAATGTCTGTAACAGTCCCTCGCTTCAAGGAATCCAGAAGAAATTGGCATTCTCTTCTCAGAGCATTCCTTCTTCAGCACTGACTGTCTCAGCATTCCCTCCTTCCATCGCTGTTCGAAGAAGGGAAAGCTTTGAGAGGGGGAAGATTTGGGGCCTTGCCTGATAGCCTCTTTGACGACCTCCAGCAGTGCCCTGAGATGCATCTCTGCATTGTGCTCCTGCCTGGCATGATTGTATTTGGAAGTTGCTTGCTCTCTTTGTCTGGTCTTGGCGCTTTTCGGCGTCTCACAAAGGGCTTCTCTAGGCTTTGCTTGCGACTGTTCTGTTTGCTTTTCTCACTAGCGGAATCAGGCAGGTGACCTGTAAAGTATCTGTTTCTATAGACACGACATGAAGGGAATCGAAGGGATCTTCTCCAAAGCCGATTGTTCAGCGAATTGCTGAGGAGAAAGATTCCCGAAACGTTCATGAGGGCGCTGGTGATTGTAAAAATTCGTCCAGGCTTCAGCCGCACGGAGAAAGGCTCCCAGGCTGTGATAGCAAGAGTGTTCAGCCACCGCCAGTTTACAAGTAGTGCCAATCGGCAGAAGGATTTGTCTGTTGGCGTCCCAGCCCGATTCATGAGCAGGACGATGAGGGGCCCTTTGGGCTAAAATGTGCTGAACAAGAGTGCTTGTCTAAAATTAACCTTAAGAAGTGGGGAAAAATAATAGACGGGCTCAACGAAGGGGATGCCGGTATCATCGTCCGGGTGGTAAGCGAAAAAGGGAAGTACCCCTGTCAAACATGTTGGAAAGCGCTCCAAGAACGAGGAAGGAGGCTGAAGCAGGTTGGAAGGAAGGCGCCGATTGATGTCTGGATTTATAGGAGAAATCCAGACACTGGGGTAATTGAGCTTGGGAAAATCTTGAAGGATATATTTGGAAGAAAGAGCCCCGGGGATCAATAGGGAATCACCAAAATACTGATAGAATCGTCTGACGAACACGGTTCGTTCTCGAAGAAGAGATAAGCACAAGCGAGATGGAAGAAGATCCCTTCTCTCATCCCGCGTGCTTATGAAGGGAAAAGAGCATAGACCGCTGAAGAGGGGGGATTTGTATGAGACTAACGCTTACGAGAAGGCAGCGTCGGGCGCTACAAGGCTATCTTGAGCGTCTTATTGCTTGGTGCCGAGAGAAAGATTTTTCTGCTGTAGCGCTATTGGCGGGTACAGAAAATGGAATTCCTGTAGAGTGGTGTGCTGCCTCTCGACCGAATGAGCAGAGGCGAGAGCGCCGAGAACTGGAGTGTTTGTTTTCACCGTTTCCTGATGGAGTGGAAATGAGCCCGTTTCAGCCTTACGATATGTTTTGTCTCCCTGCCTGGCAGTATGAACTGAATTATACGTATTGGCAGGCAAAAAGTCGCTATGACCAGCAGTGCACGGCTCGATTGTTCTGGCAAGACATACGAATACAGCAGCCTCGTCTCGTAATTGTAGGGCGTCACGGAAGTGGAAAAAGCTGGCTTTTACGGCAGGAGTGTCTTGCTGTCTGTTCACAGGTGCAGCGCTGCTTGCAGGATGAGCAGGATGAGCAGGAGATGGTGCTACCGATATGGCTGAGTGGCCCAGAATGCGTCCGGGTGCTCTCCGCCTATCGCGGGAATGTCGTTGTGGCCTTGCAGCAGATACTGAGAGAAACGCTGGGGGATGAGCGAGGGCATGATGCATTGCTCGAGGAGTGGCTGAGGGCTCACCCGACGCTCTTTTTGCTTGATGACTATGACTTACTGGATCCTGAGCAGCGGGCGTTGGTCGGAACATTTCTTTCCTGGGTTGAGACATTGCCGCATGCTCGATTGGTGTGTGCTGTGCGGCCTGAAGCAGCGGCTGCTCTCGATCTGTCATCAGCTTTCTTTGTTGAATTGTTGGATTGGACGGATACACAGTGTAAGCGCTATCTTCTGCAGCGTTTTGCTGCTGATCCTATGATGGCGGCTGCCTGTTGGGAGCAACTGCAAGCGCCTGAATATGGGGAAGCTCGGGTCCCGTTGGTGCTTGCGTGGTGGAGTGCGTTCTATGCTGAACAGCAACGATTACCGGCAACCTGCTTTGAGGGATATATGTGGGTGTTGCAGCACCTCTTGCAGAGAGCGATGCAGTCCGCTGATCTTTCATTGCTGAGAGAGATAGTGTGTCCTGCTTTAGAGCGGCTGGCGTGGACATGGGCAACTGCTGTTCATGGTGGCTGGCAAGGGATGTTATCGCGTGCAGAGATCTTGATGGTGCTCAGGCAAGCAGGAGCAGGAGCCCGGGCAGAAGCATATCTGGCTCTGTTAGAACAGAGTGGCGTGCTCTGTCGGTCTGTTGGGCACCGGGGTGCTCCCTGGAACCAGCAGCGGGTGCATTATTCCTGGGGATCTCCTGTCTTTCCCTGTGTACTGGTGGCGCGCATGCTCACTCAACAGCAGTGGATGTGGTCGGACCTCTTGCTGTTAGAGAAGCGCTGCTCGCCCTTCTGGCAACAGGTTGTGCACCTGTTGGCCGGGGCGAATGCGCCAGCCGTGCTGCGATGGGTAGAGGAGCAGCGCTTCTCTCTCCAGCGAGATACAGCAAGTATCCTGCTCCTTGCTCGAGTGGGTCGCGAGCTACGAAGGGCGGGAGAGGCGCTTTCACCTGCCCTTGTGGGTTGGATTGCAGATGGGCTGTTGCAGCTTGAGCTTGGCTCACGGAAGGAACGCAGACAGGCCTATGCGTTGATGAAGCAACTCTTTGGAGCAGATGTGAGAGCGCGCATGCTCGCCCGGCTCCAGATGGATGGGGCTTCGCTTGCTCGGCGGTGTGCGGCGGTGCTGGCTTTGGGTGTGGTGGGAACGAATATGGATAGCGAAGTATTAGAACAGATCGTGTTGGACGATGGACACGTTCCGGAATTACGCGGGGTCGCATTGCTCGTGTGCTGGCAGGTGGATGAGGAGCGGGCTGAGAAGCTCTGCCATAGTATCTTTCGACGGAAAGAGGCATCTCTCCTTGTGTGTGGGGTGGCGCTCTGGACAAGTGTTGAGAAGCGAGCCAGCGACATGCGAGAGGAGATTGTGGCGTTGCTTCAACGGCGCGGTGAGGTCAATAGCGACAAAGAGCAGGAGTGGCTCTTGTTTGATGAGGTTCTCATCTGGGCGGTTGTACGACTCTGGAAGCACTCCCTGCCATATCCAGAGGAGGTATGGAGGCTGGTGGCTCAGCATCCCTCCATGCTGCCAATCATGCTGGAAGAACTGGGGTGGGAAGAACCAATTGCTCGACGTATTCTTCGGAAGTGGTTACGAATGACATCAGCAGACCAGGAAAAAAGCCGAGCGTTTGTGAAGAGGATGGCAGACAGTCATAATCCGCATAAGGAGAGACTTTTTCCTCTATTACAGGAAGAGTGTCAAGATGGAGAGATACTCCAATGGGTGACACGATGGCTGGAGGAGAAACAAAAGGATGAGCAACGGCGTATTGAGATTGCAGAAGATGAACAAGAGGAGGCAGCTTCTTTTGCTCAAGTATTACGGGTAAGAGGAGAGATAGGGGAGGAAGAAGGACATATTTTGCTGAACCAGCCAGAAAAAGTGATTCCTTTGATCGTGGCACGAGATGAAGAGCTTTGGACACGAGAGCAAGCATTAAGATGGCTCTGGTCTTATGGCGACGAGCAGAGTTGGTTGCCCTTGTTGCACGTTGCCTCTGATCCGACGGATGATGGGGAACTTCGTAAAACAGCGCTGCATGTGCTCCACAGAAAAAAGCCTCAACCAGGAGAGGTATTGTATCCGTTCCTTTGGGATAGAGATGAACGAGTCCAGGCTGAAGCGGCATATATCTTGAGTGAGATACAGGATACAACCTGTATCGAGCGTATAGGGTTCTTGCTCTGTCATATGGAGGATGAAGAGACGCAAGGTAGGGTAGAGCGGGCATGTGTGCGGTATCGGGATGCGGCTGTACATGAAAGTTTGAGAACAATGATTATGCAGAATATGCAGTATTTGAGGATGCGAGAAAGCGATGTGAAAGAGCATATTGTTGAGTATGCGGTTGGGAGGGTCCTTGACGAGATTAGTATTGGGGCGATTGCCTCTTTTGATAGTGCAACGCGTTGGCATATCCTGTCCCTGATGTTGCAGAGGTGCTATGGGGAGGTTGGTGATCTCTTCTGGAGGAAAGGATTTCTTGAGGCTGCCAGTGATCAACGCATTGGAATTCCTTATCTTATTGCTGGTTTTTTTGGAGTAGAAGAGGCGGCTTTAGAAACAATCCGTGCCTGGTGGAGGAGTGATGGTCAAGACAGTTATACAATGAGGAGTGATGCGAATTTTGGTGTTATTGCACTTGGTGGAGCATTGCTGCGAAATGAGGTGAGTTTATACGTATAGATGGCTTAATGGTGCTGGGAGACAAATGAGTAAGGGGCATTGTGAATGGAGGAAGCTAATCTGTTTCTGCATCATCTGTCAGCTTGGTTTGCAAATGATCCTCGTTGAGCAGTATAGCGATGAGAAGGATCATCGCTACGCACGTGTCTGCGCACTTTTTGCAAGAAACGGCTCAGTGAGGCCGTTGAGGAGCGAAACCTGACGCAAGGAAGAGACTTTGGAGCTCTTCTTGATTGGGTGGAAGGGCCTGACCCGAGAGGCAGAGGATTTCAGGGAATGGGCAGCACAAGCAGGGACCGTTTCGTCCCTGGACGACAGGTGAGCCAGGGAAAGCGTCTGCTGATGCGTCCAACAAGCCGACGTGGCGTTTCGCAAAGAAGTGGTATTCACGGGAGTTGCGCCTTCTTTCAAACGACAGGAGGAGCTGACAGGGATGCTGGTGTCGCGTCAGCGCGCGCAGGGAGCGGCGTGAAGTGATGCCTGGAGTTGCCCCTGTGGGTGTAGCTGAGTTTCTTAAAAAGAGATTTCCCCAGCAAGAGTGGCATGCCAATACCGGCCAAGTGGGACTTGTGCTTCACCGATGGGGTAGGGACGCCTCCGGTATTTGGGTGAGTCACTTTCGATGTGGTATGCGGGAGGATGAACGACACCTGCACACGATGACTGGACTGCATTTCTTTGTTTGCGTGTGTCTTACGCTTTCTTCATTCACATGTGAAATTGAGTCATAGGAGGCTCTAGACAAACACAAGATTGTGAGTAATAATTGCTCTGTTTTCTGTGGATGTTCTTGGAGAAGAACATTCTCCGGTCTGTCTGATTCTCTGTATGAAAAGGGCAAAGACTGAGAGAGCAGAAAAAGCTATAGGATGCGAGCGTCATGTCCTTGAATACCATGTAGAGAAGTAGAAGAACAATGAGAAAGGAGATACTTGCAATGGCCAATCCGGACCATCTGGCGATGCTGGAACAGGGCGTGAAGCGATGGAATCAATGGCGTACGGAGCATCCCGAGATCGTCCCCGACTTAGAGGGAGCCGATCTTTCAGGGAGACATTTCTTTCAGGCGAATTTCACGGGGGCACGGATGCGGAAGGTGAATTTGCGTGATACAGAACTGTATATGACAGATTTCACTGATGCGGACCTGGAGAGTGCGAATCTCGTGGGCGCAGAAATCAGCCGGACTTGCTTCCGAAGATGCCATCTCGAATTTGCTAGTCTTGTAGAGGTGACGTCGGATGTGGGAACTATTTTTGAAGAGGCGATGCTTCGGTATACGAATTGGACGCAGGCGTTCTTTTGTCATGGTACCTTTTCCCGGGCGAATCTGAGACATGCCTGCATGGATGAGATGATTGTGCGGCAGGTGTGCTTTGATGGGGCTGATCTGGAGGGCGCCAAGTTCTGGTTGACGCGTTTTGAACGATCCTCCTTGCGAGAGGCAAACTGTTCATGGACGTATTTGCGTGGAACGGTGCTGCATGAGACAGATCTGACAGGGACCAGCTTTGAGAAGGCCGTCTTCTGGGAAACGGGGATTCTCAATTGTCCCCTGCATCGGGCAAGAGGGTTGGATCAGGCGTATCATGTCGGGCGCTCATTCCCGGACCTGCAGACGATCGCGCGAGCAGAGGGAAGCCTGCCTCCCCGCTTTCTTCGCGGCTGTGGCCTGCCAGAAACCCTGAGTACAAACGAGACGCTCTCGCTTGAGGAGTGGAAACAGCGTCCTTCCTGTTTTCTCGTGTATGCCCCTGCTGAGTATGCCTTTGCAAGCAGGCTCTGGCAAGATCTCTCTCGGAACGGGGTCTGTTGCTGGTTGTATCCTGCCTGTGAACAGTTTGAACTCTGGTTTGGGTATCGAGAGCCGCCAGAGGAGTGGTCGATGCAGCCGCAGGATGCCCGACTGCTTGTCGTCTCCCGGGCCTCATTTCGAGTATTTGGAGGTATTGGAAGCGCTGCTATCCAGGCGTTTCTCCAGCGAAAGGAAGCACAATCGAAGGAGCCGTTGATTGTGACCGTATCGCTCGATCAGTCACGGCTGCGTGATGCCCCTGATTGGACGCTTCTGTTCAAAAGAACAGGCTTAGAGATGCATGTGCTGGATGAGACGGAGGTTCTTGATTGCTCAGGATACCAGGATGAAGCAGTCTATCAAACCATCTTGCAGGACCTGCTCCTATTGCTGAATGGAAATCGTCAGGAAGAGAGAAAGGAACATCTTCCTGGTAAATGAAGAGGAGAGACGATGGGGGGAGTATCTAGTCGCTTCAATGCTTCTGGTCCAATCTCTCAGCAGCCTTGTTGTGAGGGAAGATAGGCCGAGTTCGAAGAACGCTATCCTGACGGCTTCGGACGAGAAACCCAGTGTTATTACTCATGAGAATGGAAAGTTCTATCTTACAAATCACTTAAAGGAGGCAGCAATGAACCCTAACAATGTTGTGGAAACACGAGTTGGGAAATGGGGAACTTTTATCAAGAAGGAGTTTTTGTTAGCAGGACCCTCCGGGAAGTTTCGTCTCCTCGAAGCTGTCTGGCATGTAACGGAAGATGGTCTTCGTTTCGTTTCACCTATCCTGAAGTTTCGTAAGTAGAGAATCTTGGGGAGTGGGTGGGCGAAAATGCTCCTCATTTCTCTGTCTTCGTCCAAGAGAGGGGAATATGTTTTGTTTTACTGTCGGAGAATATAGGGTTTCTGTTTCCAATACATTTCCATCCCTTTTTTGGGAGTATCATAAAAAGGCCCGCATCGTTGAACATATTGGTGATGTAACAGCAGAGAACACGTTTGTGATCCTCGTTGCGAAAGGAAATGCATGGCCTTTCCTCATCCTGATCCTTCATGTTTCTGTAGGGGAAGAGAGCGGTTTTAACCCGGGAGTGTTTCTTCTTCCTGAAACGCAGACCTTATTCATAGGAGCAGGAGAGATTCTGCTGATCTATCATCTGGAGAGAGAACAAAAGATTTGGGAAGAGAGAATCATGGGAGGATTTTGGGGTTGGCACTACGTCGAGCCTTTTGTTCTTCTGTCTGCCGAAATAGAGTTATCGATATGGAATAAGGAGGGCGAGCGGCTTTGGGAAACATTTGTGGAGCCTCCCTGGAGCTATGAGCTTGAGGGAGATGTGATCAAGGTTTTTTATTCGAATGAAACACGCTATTACCGTTTGCAGGATGGGACAGAAGTAGAGCAGGGGAATGAAAGAGGTAAAAAGCAAGGGTAGGTGAGACATTGATCAGGAGCGATGAGGAGAAATGGACGGCTGACGGGCGTAGCGGTCACCACGCAGCAGAATCAGCTCTGAGAGCACTGCTCTCTTCATCAGGTGATCATCGCGGCGCTGCTGGAAGAAGTGCAAGGACATCGGCGCCCAGTCTCTTCTGGGAGTATCGAGCCAAGAGGGGGCGGCATCGGCCTGAGGATGCCGCCCCCGGGGTATTCACTACAAGTCCTTCTTCAGCATGGTTGCTGCTTCCGATGTCTGAGGAGCCAGCCGCCCCCCTCATCACCACTTTGCGCCGAAACCGAGCCTCGGTTTCTTTCACTGGATCCGCTTCATGGGACGGAGGGCTTGGTGTCGTTTGATGGTCCGTGTTCAGAGGGAGCGAGGTGCTGTTCTTCTGCGTGGAGAGAGAAGCATTCTGGTGTTTGCTTTGTCCTCAGGGGAGAACGGAGGATAGGTGCTTGCATTGCGTTGGGAATAGAGGGATGCTGTGTCCCCGGCACGGCGGTGAGGAGAGACCGGGGGACAAGACAAGCAGAAGAAGGGAGAGCGTCAGGTTCCTCCCGGTTTTCTCGTTATCAAGGACAGTCATCCTGATGACGAGAATGAAGCTCTCCGAAGGAACATCGTCGTACGATCGTGGAGGAAAAGGACCTTTGGCTGCTCGCTAGTTTGTCATGTTGCGACCATCTCCACTCATGTTGCCAAGGAAGCTGACGAAGTGACTTCTCTTGGAGGAGGAGGAGGAGGGAAGGATGATGGGTGATGGGCCGTCGCGTCTTCCAGGATCTTCTTGTGATGGCGTTTTTGTCGGGTATGACGTGGGTTTTGGGTATTCATGTGGGCTCCCTTTGCTTCTTGTTGTCTGTTTTGCCTTGCTCTCGAGGAACAGCGAGGACTGTCACTCCTCCTCCAATCTGCTGACACGGATGCTGGTGTCGTGTCTGCTTGCGCAGGGGTGGCATGAAGCGGGACCTGTGGTTGCCCCTGTGGGTGTGGCTGCGGTGGAAGCGACCTGGCTCTTGGGCGAACGAGGAGCAGGCGCTCTGCCAGGTGGTTTTCCGGGTGTGGGTCTCTCTCATTGCGGCAGAGGAGGGAGAGGTCAGGAAGAGGAAGGGGGAAGCGGACGCAGCAGAGAAGAGGGGTGTATGTGCTGGAGAGGATGAGCGTGACGAGAGGGAGGTGGTGCCGGTGCGTTGCGGATCACAGGAACAGGGGAATGTTCCCATGAGGTCGAAACCAGCAGACAGGAAGTGTGCGTGCGGCCAGGCGGATATGAGTGATGGTCAGGAAGAGCGGTGGGGTGTGTGCCTGTGCGGGTGTTGGGAGCTGCATGGGGAGTGAGAGGCGCTGTGCTGACGGGGCGCAGCGAAGGAGTGCCGTTGCCTGCTCAGCGCAGATTGAGCTGGAGAGGGGGAGCAATCCGCGCTGGGGGCGCTGCACTGGCCCTCCGCTGTCTGAGGACCCTGCATGCAGGAACAGAGGGCAGCGGAGGGCTGTCTGCCCCCCGTTGCTCGGGCGGTGATGTGCGTGAGTCGCGCGAGACTTCCTCGGTTGAGCGCCCCCTTTTCTGTCGTGCGAACGTGTTCTGCGTGTGAAGGAGACGCTGTGGAAGAAGAGAGCCTCTCTTTCCTCGTTGAGAGGTGTGAGCAAGGGTCGTTTGCGACCGGAAGGCGCTGTGTAGGGTGCTTTTGCCTTCTGATCTGCGGAGCGGTTCCCAAGAGAGCGATCCGAGAGAGGAGCGAGCGAGGCTGAGCTGTTGAAGGGGAAGGTTGTTCCTGGTGTTGCGGTGTCGGAGTGCGCTTGAGTGTTGCTGTCTATCGAAGGCGATCATCCTGATATCCGGAATAGAGATGTCTAAAAGGAACATTGCCCTACTCTCTTGTAGTAAAAGGAACTTTGGCTTCTTGTCATTTTGACTTGTAGTAATCGGTACTTTGCTGTTACTGCGTAACAAGCATGTGTTCCCTGGATGGTAGTAAAGCGAAAGAAGCAAGAGCTGCCGGGGTGGGTTGTTGAATTGCTCCGGGTATTGGGTGGTACGGTGCGCTGTGCAGGGGGCTTGAGCGGGTCTGGAGCGTTCTTCGTGCACTCTGTTCAAGGCACCGTGTCTTTGTCTCTCCTTCTGGCGGGCTGTTACTCCTACTACAATATGATGGCACGGGTCGGTTGTTCCCGCGGTGCCCCCTATGTTACAAGAATTACTTTCTGAAAGTAATTCTTGTAACATAGGGGGCACCGCGGGAACAACCGACCCGTGCCATCATATTGTAGTAGGAGTAACAGCCCGCCAGAAGGAGAGACAAAGACACGGTGCCTTGAACAGAGTGCACGAAGAACGCTCCAGACCCGCTCAAGCCCCCTGCACAGCGCACCGTACCACCCAATACCCGGAGCAATTCAACAACCCACCCCGGCAGCTCTTGCTTCTTTCGCTTTACTACCATCCAGGGAACACATGCTTGTTACGCAGTAACAGCAAAGTACCGATTACTACAAGTCAAAATGACAAGAAGCCAAAGTTCCTTTTACTACAAGAGAGTAGGGCAATGTTCCTTTTAGACATCTCTATTCCGGATATCAGGATGATCGCCTTCGATAGACAGCAACACTCAAGCGCACTCCGACACCGCAACACCAGGAACAACCTTCCCCTTCAACAGCTCAGCCTCGCTCGCTCCTCTCTCGGATCGCTCTCTTGGGAACCGCTCCGCAGATCAGAAGGCAAAAGCACCCTACACAGCGCCTTCCGGTCGCAAACGACCCTTGCTCACACCTCTCAACGAGGAAAGAGAGGCTCTCTTCTTCCACAGCGTCTCCTTCACACGCAGAACACGTTCGCACGACAGAAAAGGGGGCGCTCAACCGAGGAAGTCTCGCGCGACTCACGCACATCACCGCCCGAGCAACGGGGGGCAGACAGCCCTCCGCTGCCCTCTGTTCCTGCATGCAGGGTCCTCAGACAGCGGAGGGCCAGTGCAGCGCCCCCAGCGCGGATTGCTCCCCCTCTCCAGCTCAATCTGCGCTGAGCAGGCAACGGCACTCCTTCGCTGCGCCCCGTCAGCACAGCGCCTCTCACTCCCCATGCAGCTCCCAACACCCGCACAGGCACACACCCCACCGCTCTTCCTGACCATCACTCATATCCGCCTGGCCGCACGCACACTTCCTGTCTGCTGGTTTCGACCTCATGGGAACATTCCCCTGTTCCTGTGATCCGCAACGCACCGGCACCACCTCCCTCTCGTCACGCTCATCCTCTCCAGCACATACACCCCTCTTCTCTGCTGCGTCCGCTTCCCCCTTCCTCTTCCTGACCTCTCCCTCCTCTGCCGCAATGAGAGAGACCCACACCCGGAAAACCACCTGGCAGAGCGCCTGCTCCTCGTTCGCCCAAGAGCCAGGTCGCTTCCACCGCAGCCACACCCACAGGGGCAACCACAGGTCCCGCTTCATGCCACCCCTGCGCAAGCAGACACGACACCAGCATCCGTGTCAGCAGATTGGAGGAGGAGTGACAGTCCTCGCTGTTCCTCGAGAGCAAGGCAAAACAGACAACAAGAAGCAAAGGGAGCCCACATGAATACCCAAAACCCACGTCATACCCGACAAAAACGCCATCACAAGAAGATCCTGGAAGACGCGACGGCCCATCACCCATCATCCTTCCCTCCTCCTCCTCCTCCAAGAGAAGTCACTTCGTCAGCTTCCTTGGCAACATGAGTGGAGATGGTCGCAACATGACAAACTAGCGAGCAGCCAAAGGTCCTTTTCCTCCACGATCGTACGACGATGTTCCTTCGGAGAGCTTCATTCTCGTCATCAGGATGACTGTCCTTGATAACGAGAAAACCGGGAGGAACCTGACGCTCTCCCTTCTTCTGCTTGTCTTGTCCCCCGGTCTCTCCTCACCGCCATGCCGGGGACACAGCATCCCCCTGTACCCAACGCAATGCAAGCACCTATCCTCCGTTCTCCCCTGAGGACAAAGCAAACACCAGGACGCTTCTCTCTCCACGCAGAAGAACAGCACCTCGCTCCCTCTGAACACGGACCATCAAACGGCACCAAGCCCTCCGTCCCATGAAGCGGATCCAGTGAAAGGAACAGAGGACTCGGTTTCGTTGCAAGACAGTAGTATGTTTATTCCTCGATATAGCGAATAAACCGGGATTCGTTGCCAAGCATCCAGAGGATACAGGCAAACAACAGACAGGCAATGAGCAGCAAGACCCCTTTCCCCTGAAACCAAGCCACAGGGTCGGGTGAAGACGCTCGCTTCTGCCAACCGAGAAGAGTATAGGCCAACAGAGCATTCTTTCCCTTTAAGCTCTGCGTAATAATCTCATTACAAACCCAATAACCCCCAACAAGCAGATACCCCGCCACTAAATTACATGAGAGCAGCGTCACCAAGAGGCCAAGTGAAACAAGCAAAAAAGCGGTTGGAAAGACGGTCCAGAGTACCTCAAAGGGCCACGGCCAGACCAGATCTTTTGCAGGTGGTTGCTCGGTCACAGCATAGGAAATCCAGCCAGCCAGCCCGACAACGAGCAGCAGATAACATAGTACGTAGAGCAGCCGTTCACTGAGCACACGCCGCAACGAGCGCCGCAACGTCACCTGTGCCAGCATACCATACCTCCACTCCTCCGAAAAGACCGGCAACGCCACGCAGCCCGCAACCAGCGGAAAAAAGCGTTCCAGAGCAGTACGTAACTCAGTTGCATAATCAGGTGTTTTCGCCGTCCGTTCCGGCTCCTTCGGCTTTTCCGTAATCTCCGATGAGGAGAGCTGAGGCGGCTCTAGTGGCATGGGAGGTCTATAGGAGATCTGTGTATGTACTAAAGAGACGATGATCAGGCAAAGCGGCAACACCCAGGTCCAGGATACCATCTGCTTCAGATCAAATGGGAAGTGAAACCACCTACCCCTCTGGCTGGCGAGATATGAACGCTCATTCATGGTTTTGGCATCTCCTCAGGTACATAGGGCTTGAAGTCGGCAGATACATCTCGTCCGAGTGTAACGCCCGCTTCCTTGATAAATTGCTGGATCGTCGGCGGACGCATATCCTGTTGGTGGGCAGTGAGGAACCGCTGAAGCACCTGCGTAATCTTCGCCTCCCCCTCTTTCTTTTCCAGCTTCATCAATCCCACTGTTGGTAACGGACAATCAGACAAACCAAGCTTCTGGATTTTTTCACTCACTACCGACAGCTTCGCCATATCCTCCGGCTTCATTTTCGCCTTATCTCCATACTCGCCACGCTCAAGACAGAGCTGATAAACACGCCCCTTATAGGTAGTGCCAAGTATTCGACCTGTCATGTTGATAGCGCTATATGCAGAGAGCATCCCTTTGAGATTCGTCGGCCATTCCAGAAAAAAGGAAAAACCGTGCGGCTGCCCCGTTGTCGCATTCCGCTTCGCCAGCACCATCTCCTGAAGCAAGGCATCTGACCACCACGCCGCCGCGACCTTCTCTCCAACAAAGCTAGAGGTCACGGTTTCATCTTCCAGATCAATGGGAAAGGAACTGTACAACGAGTGTTCTGGCAACAACAAAAGATGAGTACTTATCACAGGCTCACGCAAAAACGGAAGGACAATCGCAGTTGATGGCTGCTTGTTTTGCGGCTCAAGCCAGTTCCGTAATTCGTTGAACAGCCTGCTCATCAGTCGATAGGTAGATAGCGCCTTTTGATCCGGCTGAATACCATGATAAACCAACGGTGTCTGATCCAGCCTCATTTGTTGCTGTGTATCAAACGCCACCACAAAAACAGAGGGCAGATACCCCGGCTTCGTCACCTCTATCTGCCGGGTCTCTTGCTTGAATATGCCTGCCGCTTGCCAGACATGCTCAGCCTCCGGCAGCCGCACACTCACTCTATCGAAGGGGAGTCGGGAGCCATAGGCCTCTACTAGCGATTGCACATACGGCAGCGGATACCATCCTCCCGCGCCGTTGCCGTCCAGAACTCCAATTCCCTGACCGAGAAAGCGATAGACAGCATTCGGTCGCCCGAGGACATCTATCATACCACCAGCAGTTCCCACATAGTTCTCACGACCAAGCGTTAGCTTTCCCGCATAGACAAGAGTTAAAGTCAGAGCCTTGCCAGAGGGAAGCGTCAACCGAGTCCAGCCCTGTTGCGTGCGGAAAGAGATAGGCTGCTGTCCTGCCGTCACGCGCTGAATCTGTAATCCGGGATTGAGCGCGAGCAACAGTTCCTTTTCAGAGCCGGATTGCAGTTGAAATGTGGCCTTCCCTTCCAGTTGTCCGCTGTGGATATACGCTGTTACGTCAAGCTGATAGTGCGAAACGATCGCGTTCATCGGCTGCGCAGGTGGAACCCCCAGATCCAGATACTGTTTGGTCGTCTGCCCGAATGCGCTGGTAATAGGCAGCATAAGCCCTCCCCCAAGCACACAAAGCAGAAGGGCAACACCAAGGTGATACCAACGCCGCATCCCATATCGCGTCTTCATTTGTGAGAGAAGTAACACCACGCCAAACAGCCCCAACGCGATAGCGAGAAAGAAGCCTCCTTGATTCAGTACCAAGGAAAGATCAGGCCCAAAGCCAATACTACTCGAATAAAAGAGCGTGTTCTTGTGCAGATTAAGCATATGCAATGGAGTTGCTGGACTGCTGAGATTGAGCACTATCATCGCACCACTACAGAAAATCGCCCCAAGAAATGGAACATCAATCAGCGCGATCACAGCCACAAAGAGCAGTGTGAAACAGAGGCACATCGCCCCATTGACTAGCAAAAAGGGTAACGCAGCGAACGGTGATACAAGCTCCAATCGTATAACACTTAGGACAATCCAGCTCCCACATAATGTCAATAGCACTGCCAACAGGCCTAGGACCAACGCCGCCAAACTTTTGCCAAGCATGTATTCAAACGAAAGCAATGGCCTGACCTGCAGTAAAGGGTGCATTTTATATCGAACATCACGTTGAAACACAGAAGTAAACACAAAGGGTAACAGGAGGAGGACAACATAGGCCGTTGTGGTATAGACGTTCACTTCGAGGACAGGCAAGGAGATACCTGTTCCAAGGACAAGGACAGGAATCACCGAAACTGCGCTGGCCAGAATGGTAAGCAACCAAAACGAGAGCGCGCGCCATTGGAGAAGACTCTCAAACAGGGCCACGACACCTACCCGCTGTACCATTCTAAACATAGCTGCTCCCTCCTTGTAAGGCAGCTGCCGAGAATGAAGGTGGCATCTGTAAATCAGCCGTTCCGATCAGGAGAAAGTACCCATCTTCCAATGTCGGCTGACAGGGAACAGCCTCAGGAGCAGGACACGGACCAACGACACGCGCAATCACTTCGTTTGGAGCCGCCACTCCACCCGGTACAGGAGAAAGCGAGGCAATAATAGCTGCTCTCCGCTGACGCATCTGCTCAATTGTTTCTAACGTCGTACGCCACTGCCAACACGCTCCCGATGCATGCTGCGTCAGTTGCTGCACACTTCCTTGAAAGCGCAAACTCCCTTGTTCTAGGACAGCAACAGAACCTGCAATCGTTGCAACATCGGCAACAATATGTGTGGAAAGGAGAATCGTCTGTTCTCTTCGCGCTCCAAGCGTCCCCAGTAACATGCGAAAACGCTGTTGTTCAACCGGGTCCAGCCCCGCCGTCGGCTCGTCTATAATCAATACTCGAGGATTCCCCAGAAGTGCCTGAGCCAGTCCCAGGCGCCTGCGCATTCCACCACTGAGTGTACTTGCCCGAGCATGCTTTTTCTCTGTCAGGTTCACCACCTCAAGCAGTTCATCGATTTGCTCTCTCTTATGCCGAACATTCTGGAGGGAGGCAAAGTAAAACAGGGTCTCCTGAACTGTCAACTTCGGATAGTAGCCCTGTTCCTGCGGCAAGAAGCCAATCCCGATCTGAGAACGAATGGCCCATTTCTCTTTCTTGAGATGATGGTTATTGATCCACACCTCACCTGATGTCTGGGGAAGTAAAGTTGCAAGAATCTGTAGGAGGGTGGTCTTCCCTGCACCATTGCGGCCCAACAAACCGAAAACCCCCGGCTGTATTTGCAAATTAACATTTTTTAATGCCCATTTTTCACGTGCCCCTTGTTTGTAACATTTTGATAGATCTTTGATGGTAATCGTAGTACCACCAGAATTCCGCGAAGGGATAGACGCTACCATCTCTCATCCTTTCAGTTTAAATAAGGTGTATATTCGGAAAGATTCAGAATATACACCTCACAAAAGATTAATCAGTGAAAAACTGACTTACCTATACTTTTGCCGGGCAACTCCACCCAGGCCAAATACCAAGAATTTTTTTCTAAAACAGGCTGCGGCAACCCCAGGAGAATAGAGTTGAGGACTATACAGCTGAGTAGCATAAGTATTACAGATTTCTCCATAATTCGCTTCCGCAAAGGGACTCATCCGTTGTACCTCAAGATCAATACAATCAAAGTCATTCCAGCCTCCATAATTTGTGGCTCGCGCCCAGTTGGTTTGACATTCGGCCCCCAACGTAGCTCCATGAGCACATTATCAGTCACACCTTGCGTCGCTGTATAAGCATTGCTATTACAGAAGGTTTGAGACGGATCTGTGTGATCACAACCATACCCAGAACAGGTCCCTAATGCGCGCTGCGTTGCGGCAAAAACCACATCAGACAACCCAAACATCAGACAAAGAGCTACCACATCGCAAAGGCTGGTAGAACAAAAGATAAATGTCTTCTCGCTTTCAAGGCTCCCTCCAATTTAAAATATTTTTTTCCCATGCAAAGAACAGTTCATCTCATACATGCACTATGGCACATATATGCATGAGCTTTGTTATTATATTTTGAGAAATACATTTATGTCAATACTTAAAAGTAAAAGTAATATTACCTATATATAAGCTATTATGATGATTAATAAACTGATAAGACAAAATATAAATAAACACACAAAAACAAGTTGATACATTTTGACAAAGAATAAAAGGTGGGAGAAGGCATTTCTTCATTGTTTATTCTACTCTGCTAGAAACTTTCAATGCAATTGAATTGAAATACATAGGCCATAGATATATGTGACAAACAAAATAGGAGTATTCCTGAACAAAACTCCCAGAATATCCTTTTTCCAGAAAGAGGACCAATCAGTAAAAACTGTGCTTGCCTCTACGCTTATAGAGCAACGCCAGGAAGGCAAAAGGCCAAGCTTTTTTGTCTGCAATCGGCTGCGACAACCCCAGGAGCATAGAGTTGAGGACTATACACGAGAATTCTAGGAGTATATGTTTTTCCAAGATAGACTTCCGTAAAGGAACTCATTCGTTGTACCTCAAGATCAATGCAATCCATATGTCCCCAAATTTCATTAGGAACTTGTGCCTGGTTGGGTTGACATTCAGGTCCCCAACACAGAGCTCCATGAGCACATTATTAGTCGCTCCCTGCGTCGCTGTATAAGCGTTGCTATTACAGAAGTTCCAGACAGATCTGTGTGATCAGCCATATCCAGAGCGGGGAGTCCTTTTGGCCTCTATCGGGTTGAGTCAAGAGCTTTGCTCGGGCAGAAACAGCGAGAGCAGACACACTCTTTGCCCGTCAGCTCCACCTGCTGGTTCTGCTCCCGAATCCAGGTGCGCACCAACTTGCTTCCATGCCAGGAGACATTATCCCACATGAGCAACCATGCGGTTTTGTCTTGCTTCTCCAGTTGGGGAACAGCTCCCGTCCAGAAAGTGCACGATCTCAAAACGCTACTTCTCGGTTGCCCGGCAGAGAGCAGAAACATTCTCATCTGCCAGCAGTTCCGCTGTCCTACCGTGCCACTCCCGCCGATTTCTCCCCTTTTTGGGGAGAGAAAGTTAAGGTTGCGCCACCACAGCCGCAAAGTAGATTTCATCCGCAGGCAAGCCTCACCAGATGAAACAGAAGGTGGGTAGGATAGCTTCCAAAGGCCTCTTTGAGCCCAAAAAGAAGATCCATGAAACAGAACTTTCCTGTTTCATGGATCGCAAAAAGCATGTATTACTCCTTTTATATATTCCTATTTTGACCTGCACGTGAACAAAAGTACTGATAAATCGCCCATCAACAGCGCTGCATTCTTCAGGCGAAAGAGATGCGATATCTTTGATGTCCGGAGACGTATAGCAGGCGCCTTCTGTATCTCCTACATCTCAACGGCTCTTGTGAATTTGCCGTTCAAACCTGCGTCGTTGCAACTAACGTGATATTCTGGTTCTGGTTGAAGACGTTATCCGGGTCATAGCCTTGATGCGTCCCAGGCGAGCATACATCTCGTCCGGATAGGCGCGGCAACGCTTGCCTGGCTAGCATCCACCCAAGAAATTGACGTATGCACCACTACTCAAGGATGCCAGCGAATCCCAGGCCGCCTGGCTGACCTGCTACGCCTGCTCTTCTGTCGCATTGGCTGGGCAAAATAACAGGGACGATCACAAGGTCTTCGCTCTCACGACGGGCAAATGCCGTGGCCAGTGGGTTAATGCGTGCCATTGCCCCCAAGGCAGCGGATTTGGGCAAAGGGCTTGCCAGGCTGGCCATAGCACTGTAATCACCTCCTTGCTCAGAGATTTGAGAAATCCATTATGTCCCATCAGCTTGAGTCCTGAGGCGTAGGACGGCGTCCTCCAACATTGCATAGTAGGACAGAGCTTCTTTTGAATATCCTGTGCTTGCATGGTGCTCAAGTGGGGCAAGGACTAGATCGCTGGGTCAGCTTCGGCCCGGTCATCGCCTGGATAACAGAGCAGCACCGAAACGCGAGGAGGCACCTGGAGTCTGATGCCAGAGAAGAGCACAATGGTCGAATTGAGTTCCTCCGGCGCTTCACGCATGGTACTGGCCCAGGCCGTCAGCACACTCTCCGCTTCGGCCCCACCATAGTTCACCGAACCACCAATAATGGCTTTGCAGGTTAGGCGTAGAAGTTAAAGGAAGTGACGGCTCCGAAAATTCCCCCCGCCGCCACGAATGGCCCAGAACAGAACGGTACCGATCAAGGGCTTGGTGGCTTTTGTGGCCTTGATGCGCACCCCAGGCGGTGGACCAAGAGCGCAAAGCCAGGCAGCACGCCCTCGCATGACGCTTGCTTTCCTCGTAGTTGCCCCTTGTTGGAAAGCCGTCATGCCAAGCACACGAGGGAGAGACGGGCTTTTTTGTCTTTGTCCAGAAATCCCTTGATCTTTCTTGCCTCCTCCTCACTCCTGCTCTCATTGAAGCGTGTGACGCTTTGGGATCTAGCACGCTCTCTTACGCACCGTTCTTCTCTGGGGATGAACGTTCACGATTTGCTCGATCCTCTCCATTCACGATGGTGATGAAGCATACAAGGCCCGCTGAGCACTGAGTGTCGGAGACGGGATCGTGGCATGTTGCGCACGTCTTCCAGTGGAACAGAAGCAGAACGAGGGACTGATGCTGCCGCCTCGTAGGCAGGAGGGGAAGCACTTTGGCTAGCCCTTTTTGGAACATCTCGCCAAGATTGCGCAGCAGATGCCAACGATCGAGCACCTCTTGAACATGCCGTGCACTAAGACGAATGGCTTTTGTATCCATCTTGCCCCGATCACGGCTCACGAGGGCAATGCCAGAATGAGCCTGCAACCAGGCTCTGATTGCCTGCTCCTCGCACCGTTCAAGGAGCCCCATGGGGCGGCGGTGTACCAGATCCACCAGAATGGTCGCTCCCTGCCTAGAGTACAGACACTCCTGTCATTGATTGCTAAGCACACGAGGCGTGGGCAGTGGAACCGGCTGGGCACAGCGTCGTAGCAGGGTCATCAAGGTGGAGGCCCCATGGGCAAGCACAGGCGCCGGCACAGGCGAGCCCCACTTTCTCCCTCAAGTGCTAGAGCAATGGTGAGCAATCGCCATGAACGCGATGAGTGCGACGAGCACGCCGCGGTAAGGAAGGCAAGCCGTTCACAAAAGATGCGCCGCGCACTGGACGGAGTATCGCAGACAGGCGACGAACACGCACCTTCGCTCAGACGGGATGCTGACCCACGGAAGGTCAAGGCATACTGACTGTGCATGCGGGAACTGCGTCTGCCACAGAGCGGACAGGCAGCATCTTTTTGAATGCTCGTGAGACAGTGCATGATCTGTGTGGAGGAGAATTGAAGCTGCTCAACAATAACACCAGTTTCGGGAGAAAACAGCGGCTCGTTCAGCTGTTCTTCTCTCTGCTCTGGAAGTGTCTCTCGTTCGTGTCTCATGGCACAAGCAGACCATATCTCGGACAGAACGTGAGAATGTTTCACCAAAAGCTGGGGAGAGCCACGATGATGGTTATTGATCCACACAGCACCTGATGTCAGAGGAAGTAAAATTGTAAGTCTATAGGTTCGCTTTCAAGACTCAAAAATTGATGTATTGCCTAAAAATCACCTTTTCCATATTGCATAAGATCAGAAAATATGCATTACTAAGAGAGCGTGAGAATTTTGTGTATATAGAAAAGAGAGATGTTGATTCGTTTCAGAAAAACAATGCACTCGAGGCAATGCTGGTCATTCACCTCACGTAGATTTCTCAAAAAGAAAGGGGAATCTTATGGAACCCGCGAAAAGAGCTCTCTTGGAAAAAGGAACACACCTTTGCAATCAAAGACACTATCAGGAAGCGCTTGACTGTTATGATCAGGCACTCCTTCTCTATCCACATGATCCAGATATCTGGAACAACAAAGCACATATTCTTTCGCTTCTTGGAAAGCACCCGGAAGCTTTGTCTCTCTATGATACCATGATCCACCTCTCCCCCGATCAAGCATATCTGTGGGAGCAGAAAGCCTCTACACTCTCGGAATTGGGATGCAATGAAGAGGCCCTTGATGCATACGAACATGCCCTTCTTCTTTTTCCTTCTCACGCCTTGCCTTTTGATCTTGCCCTTGTATGGCATAATAAGGCCAATGTCCTCTGCAAGCTCCAGCGCTATGAAGAGGCTCTCCTGGCTTTTGACCGCGCTCTTGCCTTGCTCCCTTCTCTCGCCCCCACTTGGGATGCAAAGGCCCAACTCCCCGCTTCTCTTGGAAAGGAGGAGGAAGCTCGCTACAGCCAGGCGCAAGCTGCACTCGCTCGGCTTTCTTCTGGGAACACGCCTCCAACGCAGAACGAAGCAAGATCAAGCCAATGAACGAAAGCAGAATCGTTTTGACTCCCCCCGGAGTTCAACGTGATGCGCACCTTTTGGAACAAGAAACTGAGTGGGCAGACGAGAAATCTCATGAGACGATGCAAACGTCGAAATAAGACCGTTCCATAGATTGAATGGAACCAGAGCGGCATCTGTTCATACAAGAGAGCAGCATTGCCGCTCCTACATAATGCAGATCATGCCAACGAGGTTGCAAAAAAGCCCATCACAACAGCTGATCCCTTAGTGACTCCGAAAGGGGGACGATAGGGAAAAGAAAGGAGACCGCCCCGGAAAGCCAAGTTGAAAGAAACCAAACAGATGCAAGAGCGAAGAGCACGAAAGCGGTATCCCTCCGATCTGACCAATGCGCAATGGGAGCAGATCGAACCATTCATTCCAAAGATCTGCCCTACCGCGACAAGAGTCAAGCATCTACGACGCGAGACCGCCAACGCGATCTTATACGTGCAGCGAACAGGCAGTTCTTGGAGGCAGATGCCCCATGCTTTGCCTGATGGCAAGACAGCGCCCCATTCCTTCCATATCCGGACACAGAGAGGGATCTGGGAACCGGCTTACCCTCGTGCAAGCGCAACAGCATCCAAGCTGGACGCCATCGCGAACATTCCAGTTCCTGCCGCGCCCTTCCTCTCATCCTGCTTACGGTGGAAGAACGTCGAACAACCTCTCTTCGCTCTATGGCTACAGCCCTCTTGCCGATTTTTGGGCTGCGCACGGCTTTGCCGTCATCCAACCCACGCATCTCACTTCTAAAAGTCTAGGCTTTGATCCGACAACTCCCGGGGTACCTTTATTCTGGCGATCTCGCATTGAAGATATGAGCCACATTCTCGATCACCTTGATGTCCTTGAAGAGGCTGTACCGAAATCAAGGGACGGCTTGATCACAGTCGCGTGGCCGTCGTTAGACATTCATTTGGCAGCACACAGCAAGCATATTGCTGGGGACAACCGATGAGGATGGAAGGGTTGTGTATCTTCCCGATGCCCGGATCAAAGCGGGTGTGTTGTTCGCCTCCATTGGTGCTGGCAGCGATCATCTCAGTGCGACTGCCACTCAATATGCCTGCCTTCGCACCGCTTGTTTCGCTCAGATGGCTACACCAACGCTTGTTGTGATGAGCAACAAAGACCACAAACTACAACTCACTTCTCGGGAAGCCGACTATTTCGCCGATCCCTATTTTTTAAGCCCAGGACCAAAGAACTTGCTGGCGCTCTTTGGTGGAAAGCACATACTCAGCGACATAACGGGATATGATGCGGCTGAGACGACTGATGAGAACCCTGAACGCGTGGCGACAATCCAGCAGCTGACTCTCGCCTATCTCCAGGGTAGGTATTTTCCAATGCACCAGCTTTGTCGGTGACGCCGACGATGGAGCCTAACCCATCACAGAGGGAGGAATGCGTGCCGTTGCCGCTGGAAAAGCGCGCGCTCTTTCCTTGCTGTTACCCAGAAGGCTATTAGCTTGGTTTTACCTTTTTTTCTCCTTATGCACTCTGTTCCAAGGCCGACAACAACCCTGCCTCCCTGCCGATTTTAGAGGTGCAGGGTCCTATCTACGCCCTAAAACTTCTTTGTTCCTCTGCCAAACATTATCTATATAAAGTTGAGAATCGCTATAATGAGGCCAACTTCATGCTTTACAAAAAATAGGTTACCACACTCAAAATAGCTAAAACCAGGCAAACTGTTTTCCGGGCATCGGGACCTCCTTATGCATGCGATCTGTGTACTTCTCTCTCTTATGAAGAAGTACAGATAAAGATGTTACTGGGCTCCTCCTCCTCCTAACCACACCAATCACTAACGGAGGACATGGCGTCTCCTATCAATGCACCTAAGCCCTCTCCCAGAGAAGCAAGTCCGAGTTCGGCTACGAGCAACGATGGAACCAAGCCCATCACAGATGGGAAGAGGGAGGGCTCTCGTCACTGGAGAAGCGTGCCCCGATCAACGGGCCACAAGCGACAACGTGTATCGCTCACCTGGTCCTTTCCTCTTTATGAGAGTGCCCGCGTGCTTGCAGAGGCGATCCCGCTATGAGAGACACCCGAGAACGCTTTCAGGACATGTATGAGGCCATCCTCCGAAGTGAGAAATACGCCCAGCAAGGGCGCACGGCCTTTGAACAAAATGAGCTCATCCAAACCCGGATCATTCATCACCTGGAAATCATTGGGGAAGCCGCACGCGCCATTCCCCAAAATGAGCGTGCCTCCCATCCTCATATTCCCTGGAAACAGATCAGTGGCATGCGCAATATCCTGATCCACATGTATTTCGGCATTGACACTGACCTGGTGTGGAACGTTGTCGAGCACGATCTCCCCCGGTTGAATCTGACCTTTGCTATCGAACCGCTAAAGAAGCCGGAGGTGGTGGAAGCCAGCCACCAAGCGCTTTCGGAAACAGCCCCCTGATACATGCGCTCAATGGTCAACCCACTCGATGTTCTTGAGCAAGACAGGCATCACATGCAAAGGCTTCTCTTTCCTGTCTGATCCTCTCCGGTCAGTGCCTCTTTGAGCGCTTATGCCTGTTGCGGAAGCACGATGGACAGAGCCATCTCCCTCCTCGGGACACATGAGATAGTAATCCTTCCCGCAGCCGTTGCACGTCGCGTATAGGGGGAATGTCAAAGAGACCTTTGTCTTCCCGATTGAAGTGGGAGACATCCCATAGCCCACGCGAGAGACCGCATACGCTGTGTCACGCTCTTCCTCCAGCATCAACCGCCGGACCTCCTGGAACCGGCGCTGCTTCCGGAACTGGGAGGAACTGATCGCTGTGAGGGAACCATCTATTTGTGCGAGCTATACATACATATCATTTTCTACTCAAAAATATCTTATACATATAAACTTACAGCATCATATATTTCTACTTTCTTTTTATATCCTCTTTATATGGATATATCCTCCTATTATTTTCTACAAAAACTCTTTTTCATCAGATAAAATCTTTCCTTTCGATCGTTCCAGTATATTCCACATCAGATCCCCTTCCTCCGGGTGGTTCCTTGTACCTTGCCTTAACCGATGCCCCCACACCGACCGATATGCAGGTTGACCCATATGGAAAGGATCCATTGCGAGAAAAATGTGCCTGGAGCAGAGGGGAAGGTGAGAAGCGGAAAGAGGAAGCCGGGGTTTTACGTGGCCCGGCAGCACGGACATGAAAAAGAACAATGCGTTTCTCGAGCAATTCCTGGTGTGAAACGGTCAACGCAATGTTGACCATGCCTCGTTCGTGAAGTAGTAATCGCCGTCGAGATCCGCCAGGAGACCAGGTTGTACAGGATGCCACCCCACCCATTGTTGGGTCAGTGTGCTCGAGGCTGGGTTGTCTTGTGAAAAGAAGTGCCCGAGGAAGCCGAAGTGTGCGCTGGCCTCCTCGAGAGGCAGGGAGACGACCGGAACATTGAGGCGGCGACCAATGACGCTGGCAATGGCGCGTACTGGTATCCCTTCGTCGGCAACTGCGTGCAGCACTGATCCCGCTGGGGCCTTCTCTAGCGCTAATCGGAACAGATGTGCGGCATCAAGCCGGTGCACAGCGGGCCAACGATTCGAGCCGTCGCCTGGGTACGCCGATATGCCTTTGGTACGAGCAAGGCTGATGAGGGTCGGGACAAACCCGTGGTCGCCCTCGCCATGGACCGTCGGTGCAAGTCGCACGATTGACGTGCGCACGCCGCGCTTGGCCAACGCGATTGCCGCGTTCTCCGATGCGATACGGGGTGCGGTTGACCCGGCGTCGGCCACGTCCTTCTCCGTCCCGAGATGCCCCTGCGGGAGAAAGAAGGTGAGCATCAATGTTCCCGAGGTGATCACGAACGGCTTGTCAGAGCCCTCCAGTGCAGCTCCGATGGTCTCGACTGCCCGCAGATCTATTTGCCCGGCAGCCACGGAGTCCGAGAAGTCGTGCATATATGCGAGGTGGATGACGCCGTCGGATACCGCCGCTCCGCTTCGTAGACTGTCCAGATCATCAAGCGCCCCTCGGTGCACATCTGCACCGATAGCGGCAAGCGACGCAGCACGTGCGTCTGAGCGAGCGAGACCGAGGACCTGGTGCCCGGCAGCTAAAAGCTCACGGACGACGGCCAAGCCGATATAACCAGTGGCGCCAGTAACGAAAACTCTCATAGGAAATTCCTCCATCAAGAAATGTAGGGGTACGGCTTGGGTTGTGTGGCCACACGCATCACGTCAAGCGATACTCTATGACTGGTCGTGTGGTCAAACAGTGCATGCGCCGGGACGAGCAGCAATGAAGCCAGGACCTATCCCGACGGCACGCGTTCCTTGCGCCAATACGCCTCGATACAACATCCTTGCAGGAAACGTTGTTTTCGACACATCGGAAGTGTATACGACGAGTGATCCCAGAGCAAGATGAGTGTTGATCCTAGGAGTGAGACTCCTATGGTTCCGCAAGAAGGCGGATACAAGAGAGAGAGGAATGATGGGACGAGAGCAAGAGACCCAGCGCTTGCAAGAACTGGGTGATTTTCTGCGCACCAGGAGGGCTCGGTTGGCTCCTGAAGACGTGGGCATGCCGCGAGGAAAAGGAACACAACCCGAGAAAAGGGCCCGCTCCACGAAGGTCCACTGCCTTCTGCTTCCCTCCTGTTCCCACCTCTCCTGTCGCACCACTCCCTCGTCGCAGCCAGCACTGCACACAGGCTTCAAAACAAGACAGGTCCTCGTCGGCAGGGGCGTGCCGATTCTGCTTTGGCACTCCTCAGTCTCCCCTTCTACGAACCCGACACATGCGCAGAAAGAAAGGAACAGTGAAGCGAAAGGTATTCAGAACCGCCTTCCCTGCCAGAGGAAAGCAAGGAGATGAGGCGTAGAGACGGTCCCGCCCCTGTACAAACACAAGAAGCTTCTTTCACTGTCGGCTGCTCCTCTGCAGCAGCCGCAGCACCAAAGCAAAGAGCCCACCCATCACGAACGATGCAATGAGAATTCCTGGTTCAGACAGACGGGTCATGTTGATCATCGGGAGAAAGGCATTCCCACCATAGAGCAAGACGCCGAGAACAAACGCACATATGATCCCGAGGAGAAGCGTTCTCCCAATCCTCAGTTTCTTCTGGCTTGAGGTCAAGGGAGATCTCCTCTCTCGTCCATTTTCTTCCCACATGGCTCGCTCTCATACAACGAGAGCCTCTTGACCTCTCCCCCCTCTCTTCCTTCTCTCCTGAAGGTGCAAACGTTGTTGTGATCATGAAGGAGCAGAACACCATCTCGCAGGGGAATCACCCCGGCATACCAACGGAATGTGCTCTCAGGGATATCGGTTTCTCGATGCACTTCCTGAAAGGTGAGACCTGCCAGCTTGATCAGTTCTCTTCTTCTGGTCAGATAGAATTTCTTCTGCATGCCCCTCTTCACCTCCTTATCCCTTTTTTCATCTTTTCTTGTCACTTCTTTCACGAATTTTCCCCAGAAATGATGTGTTTGGTGAGTATACTCGCAAGAGAGGGCAGCACCTGATTGAGCATATCTTGCCTGGTAGGATGAACCATTTGGTTGAGGAATGGCATCCAGGGTTCCTCGCTCCTTCTCCCCTTAAGCGTAACATATCGTTACAAAGTTTACAAGAGAGGCAAAATGCTCCTTCATTCCTTGCTCATGCGCTGAGCGATCAAGCAGCTTCTCAACAAGGAAGCACATCGACAGCGGCCAAAGACAGGCTTCAGCGTCAAAGCAGAGAGACAGCTTCTGTATCGCGGCCCCGACGCCCAGAAGCACCTCGCATCTCCCGCGAAGCGGCAAAAAGTTCCCCCCTTTTTCGCATGGAGAATCCAGCTCCTGAAAAACGGCCAGCTTCTTGGAGCGTTCCTTGAACGGATCGGACATCGGCAAACAGACAGAGCGCTTGCAACAATGCTGAGATCCATCGAGCAGGAAGGAAAGGGATGCACAAGACGACCAGGAGCACCTGCTGGGAGCAGCATGAGCGACACTCCGGCACTTGGCATTCTCGACGAATAGGAGCAAGAACAGTCGCAGAAGGGAAGCGTCGTTTCGTCAGAATGGCTCGTCCACGGTGGGGCATTCCAGAAAGATGAACCTGACATGCCCTCGACGGTCGCTTCGTTTGACGGGAAACAGGGCCGTTTCCCCTGGCTCACGCTGAGCGTGTGGAGCCTCCACCAGAGCATCACCTTGCTGCTCCCTGCCCACGTTCTCCGCGATCCAGCTTCCTCCTCTCAGGATGCCATCCTGCCTCCCATCAACCTCATCACTGCTGGACACAGCCACAACCCCGACGGAGACCACCCGCAACAGCGCTGCTCACAGCCATCCACACCTATGAGTGCCAGCTTGGGTCACTCCCTCTCTCCTCCCTCTGCTGGCTCGCTCCCGCCTTTTCCTCCTCTGCTTTTACTGCACCAACAATCTCACCCACGTTCCGCTTTTGCGAAACCGCAACCCTCCCCCCTCTCTCCCGGTTCCGTCCCACCCTCCTCCGATGATCCCGCTTCCAGCCACCAGCTTCTGAAAGCGCTTTTTGTCCATCACCTCCTCTTGAAAGCGCATGCCAGCACCCTCTCATCTCATGCTAAGCGGAAGCAAACTTTCCGCGCAAGCGGATGAAGAGAGCCCCCCGTCACGCACGACAGCAACCTGCGATGACGTCTCCTCCTCGTCATCTGCGTTGGCACCAACCTGCTCCCCAGAGGATGAAAGATATGCTTCCACAGCATCCTGATCCCTCTCTCGCAACGGAAACATATGCCCTATCGCACGCTCCCCCACAAGATGCAACACCCCCCCTCTTTCCACCAAACCCGGACCTGCTGCTCCATTCCCGGGACAGGTACCTGCTCCGGCTTTGTTCCGATTTTTGGCATCCTCAACAGGCCGGGCAGACGGACCCCGCTTTCCGCTTCGGAGGAACCTGCTGGAGGGAAGCCGTGTCTGAGCATGGAGCCCAGCACCACAACACCAATGCGCTCGCGAACTCAACGACGCCGCAAAGACGAGTGGTGGGGAATGACACGCTCCAAACCACCACACCCCTCATCCTCCACCGGCTCCACCTCCCAGACAGAACCGCGACGGATACCCTCCCCAACAGCACAGAAACAACGGCGTGCCTGCTTGGGCCGCTCCCTCTCCCTCCTCTTTCCCGGCTCATTCCCTCCCTTTTCCCGCTTTCCCTCTCTTGTCTCCTGCCATCCCTCTCGCTTCCCGCTTTTGCGAAACCGCAACCCTCCTTCCGATGTGCCATTCTTCCCACCTCGCTTGCAGAACTGCATCCTTTTCCTCCACGAGGACTCCCCCTCTCCCCTGCGCAAACCTTCCTCTCTTCCTGGCCGCACTCTTCTCCTGCTCCACACACGCTTCGCCTTCATGCTCCTGTGCTTGCTCAGGCACCTCACACCAGCCTCGACAGGCGCTGTCTCCTTTCAAGGACGCATCAGGACCGTTTTGTGTCCTTTTTGTGTCTGTCATCTCCCCATCACCTGCATGAAGACCGACACAAAAGCACACAAAAAGCACACAAAAAGCACTCACAGCGTTCTCGTTCCACCACTGCAACCACTCACCCCACAACACGCCTGCGTCGCTGCATCTCTGAACTGGTTCCTCCCTCCCAGGTGGGTGATGTGAGCCTTACGGAGAAGCGCTCCAGGCCGGTTGACCGCAGCTCTTCGAGTCAAGCACCTGATCTATACCGCGCTGCTCCTCGCGGAATTGCTGAAGAGTGAGGATTACACGCTGCTAGCGAGAAATGGCCAGCAGCTCTCACTCTTGAGCTTCGCTGGAGATACCATGTCTGTGGGGCTTCTTTGGAATGGCCAAGATGCAAAGAAGTATCGAAGACATCCTCAACAATCTTCGTGCACAGGGTCAGAGATCGTTTTGAGAGTCGCACGATTTTTGCCGTGCCATTCACTTCAGCAGGGAGCTGCTCATTCGTTTTCTCGCACGAGCCATTGCCTCCTGGCAGGCTGGTCTGTTTCTCCCATTCCCTGGTTCATGATCTTGGGAAAGAGAAGGTGAATGCTGCCATCGCTCATGCCTCTCACAGCGAAGGCTGCTGCTTCTGGTGAGCAGCCTGCTTCTTTGCTCAGAGCCGCGCTGGCCCCCTTCGCTCTGAGCTGCCAGCCCCTTGCAAAGGGAAAGGGACAGACCGTCTTCTGTCCCTTTTTTTGTTTTTTTACACGCTGTCTTTCGTGACAATTGACGTGTTCAGTCGGCAGCACTTCCTGCTCATCGCCCAACGCTGGGGAGCCGTCCGGGCGCACCCCGTCGCTTTCCAGATCCAGCAGGAACGGGATACGATCCACATGTTCCCCCTTCCTAATACACTGAGAACACTCGTCACACGATCCCCTCACGTGTCAGGTCGAAACGATGAAGCCCCATCCAGGAACAGAGGTGCTGTTCCCGCGAGGTCCCTCCGTTGCATCCTACTGAGAAGCAGCCAAAAAAAGCTCTTTTTTATCACCACATCCAGCCTTTTTCCCCCTGCTTTTCCCAAAAGCGCTGCACGAACGCGAAACACATCAATCGTCTTGCCAGACGCATCGAGCCACCAGCGCAGCTTCTCTTTTTTCGATCGGGTTTGCGCATCGAAACATGCCCCTGGAAGGAGTGAACGCATGACTCCTCCATCCCGCTCTCTTCCAGGCATGACAATGCCCTCTTCCCCTTCACTCCCATGCCAATGCGCCTTTTCCTGACCGCCGCTCATACTGCCTGGCAGGACGCACATCTCCTGTTCAGCTTGTTCCAGCCTCACGGGAACATCCCCCTGTTTCGATGAGCCAGGACACAGCGGCACCGCCTTTCCTCCTCTTGCTCTTGAGGGCTCTTCTCCCCCCTTCCGCTCCCTACCACAACGGCACACACACCGCCTTTCAGAGCATCTGCTGCTCGGTCGCCACAGATCCTCTTCGCGTCCCTGCTCCACTGACCCGAGCCAGCGTGGTTCCACCTCAACCACCCCAGCAGAGGCCACACAAGACCCTTTTCACGCGGCTCCCTGCGCGAGCCAACGCGGATACTGTTACCCCGTCAGCCACCTCCCGCCGAGAAGAGCCCGTCTCTCAGACCACCAGCACACGAGCATTCCCATGAGAGAACACAGATCTTGAACCCTCATCCGATGAGGAACACCTTCCTCCAGCCCTGTCAGAAAGCAGACGGGCGTTGGCAACCAGGGAGGACCTGCTCAAGCTGAGGACGCTCTCGGGCGGGCTCCTCACAAGACTGGTGCAATGGCCTGCGAACTCGTTGCAGGCCCGTGCGATCTGAGGCAGAGAGCATCAGACAAAGCGTGCGACTTCCCAGCCCGACGTGAACCCGCTCACAAGAAAGGGGGGGCCGATCCACCACCACGATGTCATATCGCAACAGTGAGGATCGATGCATATGCTGTCCTCTCGCTAACACCTGCAGGGAGAGAAGGGTACTGACAAATAATTCATAGACCGTGCCATCCCGCTCGACGCCGACGGCGGGAGGAGAGGAGGGGGCACCATGCGTTGCAACCACTAAACGCACGTCTGGTCCTGCTCGTGTCATGCCGCTTTCTGAGTGTGTACTCACATGATTGGGGGCATGAGTAAGCATCTGCTTGACTGCCTCCACTTCCAACAAGTGATAGGCACAGCTTCTGGCGCTTCCCCCAAGTCCCGTAGCCACAACGTCGAGGAGCGGAGCAGCATCACCATACAAACCATCCAGCCGCAGTGCCACCGAGGCGAGAGGAAGCGCAAACTGGGAGGCATTGCTAGTCATCACCTGGACGGACCGACACAGTTCACCGCGATAATCCCCATTGCCAGATCCGCCAAACGTGCCCAGAAACTGGTGGGTATGCGCCTGGAGGATGACGGTGCGGACGATTTCTCCTCGTTTGCGTCCCTGATACCCTGGTGCGCACACCCGATCAAAACGGCGGAAGGGAGCGGGCAGTGCTTTTGTTTGTGGCAACGCTCGTTAGCGGGCAGCTTGTCTCGTTCCGTCCACATCGACCACGAGCCATTGCTCGCCAGTTCGATCAACCAGGCTACCAGAGGAGGAAAACAGCTTGCGGGCCAGCAGATCCTCTTGAAAGAGCGTGCGCAGGGCCTCCACTGTAAGTGGGGCGAGGGCGGCAAGAAAACGAGACAGGGTTGAGCGATGGGGCAACCGGTTTCGTCCAAAGAGCGCCATGAATGGCGAGGCCAGGGAACGAGCCGTTCGTAAAACGCTTTCAAGGTTGCTTCGTCGGATACAGCATAGCCGATCAGCACCGCAACGAAATCGATCAGGTCGTAGGTGCCGAAGCGGGCGCGGGCGAAACGCGCCTGTCTCTGGATCGCATTGAGGATTCCCTGTATGAGTGAGGACCTGAGCAAAGGCTGCCGCTTCTCCCCTCCACGAAGGGAGTGAGGGAGCCGATTGCGGCATAATCTGGATCGTTACCGCCGTTTGTGTCATGGCGTGCGTCTGTCTCCTTCTCTCAAGAGCATTTGACGTAGTTCATACCCGACAACTGCCAGGCCATCCGGTAGATGGCCTGACAACGCCGTGTGGCGGCTTGATACATACACCCTCTTCTTCCTCATCCATGATGTCAGTTCTTGCGTCCAGTGCTGTGATCATGAGCGAGCAAAGACCTCAGTGATCCAGTCATAGACCAGGGCCGAGGTCAAGGCGATGTTGCTCAGTCCACAGTGGCTATCGGCCCCATCAGTGATGGAAAGAGAGTAAAAGTGTTTTGGGCAGTGCAGTGCCTCATAAAATTGCTGTGCTTGTGCTCTGGCCTCTTCCCCCTCCCCTTCTGCTGATAGGACCAGGGTGGGGCAGGTGATCTTCTGTTCTAGCCCTTCCAGGGTGTAGGACTTGGTCTTCGAGACAAAGTCTGAGAACGAACGAGCTCCATTATTCCAGAGCATGTAGTTGTCAATCATGGCATCCCAGGCCCAATCTGAGATAGGCGCCTTCTCACTGGTAGCTTCCGCCTCCTGCCGATTTCTTGCTCAACAGATCGTAGAAATTGCGAATAGGAGCGTTGGCGATCAAGGCTTTGATCCGGGAGTCATGTGCGGCGGCCCTGGGGGTGAGATAGCCTCCAAAGCTCATCCCATAGATGGCCAGACGCTTGTGATCAACATCGGAACGTGAGAGGGCATACTCAATGACCGCCCCAAAGGGCACCTCAGCGTCAGCGCGCATGATCTGTTCGGGGTGCCGATGTAAGAGACCTCGCTGACCAGGGCCATGAAACAGGAGGACATTCAAGCCGCGTGTGAGGGCTTCAGGAACGCCGCCAAGAAAGTAAACCTCCTCTCCATGCCCATCGCCTCCTCCGCTCACGATCACCGTCGCGCGAGGCTGGTCGTCCTTTCCTGCTTTGAAGAATTGACACTCCCCAGACCTGAAGGCCGGGGATTCTTCCTTCATCCAGCCTGCTTGCGCGGCGCCGCAGTGCGACGACGCGTAGCGGCAGGCTGTCCAGAAGCGTTCGACGAGACCTCCTCGTCGGTTCCCGTCTGCCCGACGGTACCCTGTAGAGCCTTCTGCAAGATATTCAAGGCGGCGTTGTGATCGCGATCGAGGAGCAAACCACAGCCGGGACACAGATGTGTACGCATACTCAAGCTCTTTTTCACCCGTTGTCCACAACGAGAACAGTTCTGAGTCGTAAAGGCCGGTTCCACCCCGATCACCGGAACACGATGCAGCGTGCCATAATACCTGACCCAGGAGAGGAAGCGACCCCACGCCGCATCAGCGATACTCTTGGCCAGATGGCGGTTCTTGACCAGGTGACGGATCTGCAAGGCTTCGTAGGCAAAGAGGATCGTGAGACGAGATGAGCGCGTTCGCCTGCTTTCTGGCGAAGTCCTCGCGCTGCCGCTGTACCTTGAGATACGCTTTGCTAAGGGCTTGACGGGCTTTCTTGCGCTTGGCGGAGCGCTTCTGCGTCTTCGAGAGCCGACGATGCAGCCGCTTGAGCCGCCGTTCCGCCTTGCGGAGATCCTGAGGAGGAGCCACGGTGTTGCCTTCGGAGTCGGTGAAGAAGGCACGCAGCCCTAGATCAATGCCCACCTGCTTGCCCGAGGGCTGATGCTCAACGCGTCGCGTGGCCGCCACCGCAAACTGACAATAATACCCATCAGCCCGCCGGAGCAGCCGTACCCGCTTGATCTGTGAGAGGGGAAAGGTCATGATATCACGAGAGCCGATGAGGCGCAGCCGGCCAATGCCACAGCCATCTGTGAAGCGAATATGAATGCCATCGGCCTCCAGCTTCCAGCCCGTCTGCTTGTATTCGACACTGCGACAATCGCGCTGGAACTGAGGAGAGCCCTTCTTGCCGGGTGTCTTGAGGCGACAGTTCTCGTAGAAACGGGAGATGGCAGCCCACGCCCGATCAGCGGCAGCTTGCCGGGCCTGTGAGTTGAGGGAGAGCGCAAAAGGGAACTGTCTGGCCAGCACAGCACAATACCGCTGCAGATCATTCCTGGAGATGCCACGTGCATCCATCCAGAGGTGCAGGCACTTGTTGCGAATGAATTGGGTGGTGCGGATGGCTTCCTCGATGGCGGCAAATTGCGCTTTCGACCCCTCGAGCTTGTATTCGTAGATCAGCATCCCTTGCTCCTTGTTCGTCCTCACTGTCTTCGCATATCCTAACACAACGATTGTCTTCTGTCAAGCGAAGGGGGACGTCCTGCTGCTGCTGGCTTCCTGCGCCATCCATCCCCTTGGCTGAAGCCAGGGGCCTTCTGCCGCTTTCTGGTAACCGGGTATGCTGACTCCATCCTCGAAGGGAATGTCGATTTTCTCGACCGGTGTCTCAAACAGGGCGATGGCTTGATCGAAGGCGGCCACACTTTCAAAGTAGATGGCATCGAAGTTGGCCTGGTCATGTCGGTCAAAGAAGAACTCAGCAGTGCGCAAGTAGTTGTACGCTCGCAGAAAGTTGATCCGGGCCGTCTGACGCTGCCCCAGCGCCAACGCCTCTTGCGCTCTTCTGGCGTTGTGTCGTCCTTGTTGAACCCAGGTTTCGATGGAGGCGTCTCTCGTGCTTCCCTTACGTGCGATGTCGTGGGCGACTCTCAACACCTCACCAACCGATGCAGCACCATACAGCTCATAAGAAAGGGTCCGAAGATACTGGAAATCTAACAACTCACTGTCAACCAGATTCAGACGAGAGTAACTGGTTTTCAGTTGAAGTGGACTTGATGACATGCTGTCTTCTCCTTTTGCTTCTCTCAATACTCAAACGGTCCTCATCTCACAACAGCCTGTCGAATATATGGCATACTGTTGTGAGAGACAGTGTAGCGCTGGAAGTCTTTCACTTCAATACTCAGATCTGAAGAACTGTCGGATATTCGACAAGGAGGACATTTTGACGAGAAAGAAGGCTGATCTGCGGGTCAGGCGAACACAAATGGTGTTGCGCGAAGCACTTATTGCGTTAATCGAAGAACGCGGCTTTGATGCGGTCACTGTGGGTGACCTTGCCGAGCGAGCGATGGTCAATCGCACCACGTTCTATCTGCATTATCAAGATAAGTATGACCTGGTCACCAGTATTTTCAGGGAAGCAGTTGATGAACTCTCCAAAAGTCTCGGGACACCGCTAGAGGGACCAGGTCGTGTCGATCCAGAACATCCCCCACAAATGTGGGTCAAGTTGTTTGAGCACTTCGCTCTTCATGCCAGGATGTATCGAGCTCTGCTCAGTCAACGTGGGAGCCCCTGGTTTGTGGCACAGGTGTGTGAGTATGTAGCAGACCTGGCACAAAAACGTCTTGAGGCATCGCGGCAACCATCCAACCGATATAGAATGCCTTCCGAGGTCGCCATTGCTGCAATATCGAATGTGTTTATTGGAATGGTCACCCGGTGGCTCGAAGGAGAACAGCAACATACCCCCAAACAGATGGCAACATGGTTTCTCAGTTTTGCCCTCTATGGATACTATCATGCACTAGGCTTCGATGCATTTCTCTCACCTGAGGGACGCAAAACGAACAAACAATGATCGCTGAGCAGTAAAACGTGATGGTCACTCGATCCTTTTTGCTGCAATAACATCCGTAGCACGATGTAGATTCATTTCTTCCATATTTCTTTGATTCCCCGTTTACTGCTCAGCTATACTGTCTCGTTGCGCAACCCGTGGGAGGTACAGAGCCTGAGGACCAAAGTGTCCAGATCGCCTGTGTCGCTCTGATCGACACAGGCGAGGCCTCACGGGAAGCGGCAGCACAAGCGGGCATTGAGCTAGTTGTGATCAAGCAGCCACAAGCCAAGAGAGGCTTCGTGCTCTCGCCCCGTCTCTCTCGTCGTGGAGCGCTCCGCGAGCCTGGGTCAGTCGCTTCCAGCGCGCGTCCACGACGATGAACGGCTTCCACAAACAGTCACAGGCTTGCAGTTTGTGGTCTTCGCTTGCCTGCTGCTTTCTCAATTCATGCACGTGAGCTTGAGTCCTGAACAGCCTCTAGCAATCTCTTCCCCTCCTTCATGATGCGCTTGTACCTTTGCAAAGGCACAAAAGAAATGCAGCAGCGGCTTTATGCACGTTTTGGGTTGGTTGTGGTGACACCTCCTAAGCTATGTTACAGTCCTCGTCCCTGAAGAGTGGCCGAGCAGCACATCTTTGCAAGCCCGACGGCAATAGGTCGAGACGGTCTTTCCCAGGTCGCATGTCGTCTTCTTTTGCCTCCAGCAGGTGCGACCGCATACCCTCTCTGGGCTTGCATGTCTTGCTGGCGGCTAGAATCGCACAGCACAACGCCTCTCCCTGGCTCAATAGCTGCTTCGTCGTCCCTGTTGGCATTTGCTGCATTGCTTGTCTCGCCCCATGTTCATTCACACCAACCGTGAAAATAAAGAGGTGCAAACAAGATTGGAAAGAAGTAAGGCTCTTAAACACTTAATGTCATAACAATAATTTCTTCTTTACAGCTCTGCAAAACAGTATCCTTTCATAAAGCAAGGGGGGCAGTGCATGGGAAGGGTTCCAGCAGCCCAGTGCCCCCTTGCATCCTACGAAGCCTTTTTCTCCGGCTTGACTGCGAGGAGCAAGGTCTCTACGCCTGAGAGGATAGAGGAGAATAGATACCTTTCAACCTGCTTGAGAGAGCTGCTGGCTCTTTTTTAATAGCAGGAATTTTTTGATTGCTTTGCTCTTTTTGTTCTTGTATTTCCTTTATTCTGCGCATTATAATAGGATTAACTTTGGAATTTGAAAGCATGAAGCGAGGGAGCGGTTATATGCGAGAGAAACGAAAAATTGTTATCTCTAGTTTGTGGGTGATGAGTCTCCTCCTTCTCTGCTGGGGAGCCTACCAAATGTGGATGGTTCTATCTTCCCAGACTGTAGAGGTGTTTGGACTAAACGGCTATTACGCTTTTACAAGGGTTTCCTATCTTCCTTTTCCTTCTTTAATCCTCTTTGCTTTCTTACTTCGCTTTTTGTTGTATGGTGCCCTTGCTCTTCTGCTTTTTGGAATAAGTATGCTGCCTACTCGAAGAGCTTACTGGAGCATTCATGCCGCAATATGGCTGGGAGCAGGAGCCATCTGGTATCAAATCTCTTTTCTGAACGCAACAGGAGTGTATCCAACTCTTTGGCCTCTTTTCACATCCCCAATGACTTTGTGGCTCTGGATAGGGATAGCATTCGGTTGCTCCTTGCTCTTTGCTCTCCTTTTTCATTTCCTTACAAGATCTCTGTCTTTACAGAGTGACAAAAGAAACAGAGACAGGAAGAGAGAAAGTGCCTGATTTTTTTATTGCTGAATGACCAGCAGCGCTCGTGTGCAGTGCGGGCCAGACAGTTCCCTTTTGCGCTCTCCCTCAACGCGCAGGCCCGGCAAGCTGCCGCTGACCGGGCGTGGGCTGCCTGAACTGTTCATCCCTCATAGAATGAGCATTGGCTAGGCGAGACGTTTGGCCAGATATTCCCAGGAGAAGGGATAACGGTATTCAATTCCGATGTGAGTGCCGTCAAAGAGTTCAAAAAAGATATCAGTCACGCCAATGCCCTGTAACTCCCGACGGAGAGCCTCAGCACCAAGATCCAGATAATACTGGTCCGCTCTGCCCGCATCAATATAGATAGCTTGCATCGTTCTAAAGGTGTGTGCGTGTTTGGCTACCAGACGAACTGGATCATAAGCGAGCCAGCGCTCCCAGATTTCAGGTCGGAGTTCCCCTGTGGCAGGGTGAAAGGGAAGGTGGATTGTACCATCTTCATCGGCTGAGTAGCAAGCAGCCATACACCAGACTTCTAGGAGGGCGGCATCACTCTCCTTTGTGAAGGCAACACGACTACGGAAATCGTGCCAGAACAGTTCATAAGAACCCTCATAGTGATCGCGAAGAGCGCGCACAACTTGAGGAAACAGAAGCTGATAATACTCAAAAAGGGCATCACCCGAGTGCGTCGCGAAGGCACCCCAGAGATCAGGGCGCAAGACGGAAGAGATGAAAGCCCCATAGCCACCACTTGATTTCCCAGAGATTCCTCGATGCTCACGCGCTGATAAAGTTCGATAATGCTCATCTATCCACGGGACAATCTCATCACAAAGGTACGTGTGGTAGCGGCCAACTGCCGGAGAATCGAGATACTGACTACCTCCATAAGAGGTCCAGCAATCAACCCAGACAAGAATGCAAGGCGGAATGTCTGGATTGGCAAACAGCTCATCTGCCAGTTCAACGGGGTGTTTCCGAAATGGGGAGCGATTGCGCCACATATCAAGCTGGCCGGTCAGACCCAAAAGCATATAAATGGTAGGATAACGCCGTTCGGGTTCCTCATCGTAGCCAGGAGGCAGGTAAACCCATAGTGGGCGTTGATATGGGTCACGTAAGACATTCTCCCGAAGAATATGGCTTTCAAAAGTATGCGTTTCTAATCGTCCTTTGAATTCAAGAGACCAGGGATACATAGGCACATTTCTCCTCTCAATAGGGAACATAAAAGAAGCGGATCAATAAACAGGTGGAAGAGTGGCAGTGAAGTTTATGTTCTATTCAGGGCAATGCAAGCAAGAGGTATAAACGAAAGGGATCGTTCAGTATAGATTTATCCGCCTGATTTTGTTTCCCACGAGGGAAACGACCTGATTTCAGAGCACTTTCGTCCTTACTACTCCTTTTGCCTCACGATAGACCTCCCCCAACAATGCAAAGTATTTGTACTGGAGCGATATATCTCGTATCATCTCCCCTGCTCGAAAAAATCCGGGAGTAACAGAGAATACTTTCCTTATTCTAAATTATACAAAAGATGCTGCCTCTTCTACAAGTCTTCCTAGAACAGGATATTCAGAACAAGAGCTACTTCACATGCTCTTCTGCCCCCACCGACAAACCAGCGATGTTCACTCTCAGCAGGGCACCAAATACATAACAGAGACAGACAAACGGAAGACTTTGCAGAAAATCGTCGCATCTCTGCTAAGAAGATGATGAAGAGAAGACAATGTTCAGATATATTGAAAAGGATCGCCAGGGCATAGAAGTTTGCAAGAATTCCTGGGCATGAGCGTTGGGATGAACCGGGTTCATGTCCGGACCGAAAGCTTGCCTGAAAAACACCCGAAAGGGAATGAAGGAGTTCAAGAAGTCGGGTGAAATCTCAGGAACAGACCCCTTGATTCCGACAAGCAAGCCTGAGACGAAAGTCTTTCGTTCTGGTTCATCGGGGGACATAATCACCTCAGTCAGTGACTTGCGGTTATATAGAGGTTATCTGGTCGACCTGAGGGATTCAGATACCTGGAATTCTATGACTCAAAAGCTGAAACTACACCTGATATTAGATACTTCCACTGTACTTAGAAACAGTTACCTCAAATATGATATACTACTAAAATAGTAGTTCTATAGAATTTACCCCCTCACAAGGAGAAACAATGTTCACTCGAAAGATCATCGATTATACTACGTTACCTACTGGCACAATTACAAGACATGGTGAAATTACTATCTGCAAGCACTGTGGTAAGCCCGGAACGCATATTACGGCTACAGCGAAGATCAGTTCCATAGAAAAAACCCAATATAAACTTTTTGAGCATTTTGGTCCCTCTACCTCATGCACCTATAGCATTGTAATAGGCACAGATGGAAAAAGACACGAAGGATGGAGCACCTCCGATATCAATCGTTGATTGACCAGAACACATAAAGAACGGTACCATCGTCCATCAGCACTCGAGACCCTGCTTGTCAGTAACGCTCTATGGTATTCGATCAGAAGGAAGATACTGGCTCAACAGGATAAACGTTTCGGGAAGATGTCTCTCATGTCCATTTTCACAGAGAGTCACCTTCTTCGCCATAGCACTCGCGCTTCTCGAAACGCGGGCGCATGAAAAGCAAACCATTGAAGCGTTGATACGATATCGTTTGGAAAGACGCCCTGCTACCTGTCGCTCTTCCCTGCTTCGCACACCCACCGACAGGTGTTGCGCAACAAAGACCCGCCAAGTGCCGCCAGTCCAAACAGTGCATCCACTCGATCAACCGCCGCACGTTGCGTCTGCTCATCACGTTCCCAACAGGCTGCAATTATCCTTTCAGCAACATGCCCCGCACCTAAAGAACCTTGCAAAAGGGAATAAGATCGAAGTGCTTCTACAAAAGCACTTGACATTCAGTGAACGTTTGTGTATGCTTTCAGAAAAGAAAGGCTGGCGCAACGTGCCCGCTGTGCGTGGTCTTCTTCACCTTTGTGATTCTTGGGGTAATTCATCAATTATTCCTCTTCAGCAGAAAGGGCAACATATGGAGAATCAACAAACGAGCATAAATCAATCAGGGACAGGCATGAGCCGCTCCTATGTGGTAACGGGCGGAGGCCGTGGCATCGGCAGGGCGGTTGTTGAACGGCTCCTCAGCGAAGCGAACATCGTGGTTGCGATTGAACGTGATCCTGACGCACTGACCTGGGTGGACACACATCCCGCTGGTCCGCGAGTGATCGCTGTGGTTGGTGATGCCTCTGACGAGAACGTGGCGGAGCGTGCTGCGGATCTCGCACAGACCGCGGGCTTCTTTGCGGGTTGGGTCAATAATGCCGCAATCTTCCGGGACGCCTCGCTCCACTCCGCCTCCACGCACACGATCCTGGACCTGATCTCGATGAATCTCTTCCCTGTCATTGTCGGGTGCCGGACTGCGATCCGTCGCTTCTGTGCCTCGGGAACACACGGAGCCATTGTGAACCTCTCCTCGTACCAGGCGCGGCAAGCCGTTCCCGGCTGCACCCCCTATGTGACAGCCAAGTCCGCTATTGAAGGACTGACGCGTGCGCTTGCTGTCGAGTACGGTCCATATGGCATTCGTGTCAACGCCGTCGCACCAGGCTCAGTGGAGACCGAGCGCTACGAGGAGTTGCTTCGTCGGAAGAAGCCTGAGGGCGCCGCACGCATCGAACAGCAAATGCGCCTGTTGCATCCGCTTGGCCGGGTTGCACACTCTCAGGAGATCGCAGCCGCTATCGTATATTTGCTCTCAGATGATGCAAGTTTTATCAACGGCGCGACGCTGCCTGTCGACGGTGGGAGATCGGTGCTCGCACTCGATCCAGAGTCATCCCAGGCGTTCAGCAGTGCGCAGCGCCAGGAGAGGACTCCATAACAGAACACAGAGAACGTGCTTCCACATCACCAGGATCAGATCACGCTCGCGCAGCATATGCAGTTGCTCAGGCACTCAAAGACAATGAGATCGAACACGTTTTTCTGATAACCGGGGGTGACCCCTGGTCGTGGTGGCCTTGCGCGATGTTGGGGTCACCATGCATCTTGCTCGGAGCGAAGCTGTGGCTGTTGTCATGGCCGATGCCCATGCTTGTGTTATCGACAGCCCCACAGTCGTCTCTGGTCGATAGGGATGGGGAGCATCAAATGTCGCAGGCACTCATTGATACATATTGGGCACGCAGCTCCGCTCTTGCTCTTACCAGTACTATCTCGATGAAGGGAGAGAATCGCCTGGAGTACTCAGCACAGGGAAGCCCTGGCTGCCACTCTCCCGCAGTGGGCCAACCTCTGCGTGACGTCTCAGACGCACAATCCTGGCTCGATGTTCTTGCTCTATCGAGGAGCATCGAAGCCCCGTTGTAGCGCTGGGCGGAGGCACCTTCACATGTGCTGGCCTCCAAGCGTGGAGAGGATGGTCAACTTTACCACTGCCTCGGTTCCTCTCCCTGCCTACAACAAGCTTCACCTTGCACGTGGACAACTCATGGTCAGATGATTCCTCTGATACGGCTATCTGGTTGCAATGCAAAGGGTAGCAAGCAATCATATAGCTGTTCTTCTCTGCGTGATTTGGGCGAGTGGACCAACACCAACGAGGCTGGTATGTTGTTAGCTCGTCCCACGGACGACCAATTCCACACCCAGGACCACCTCGCGAGCTGTACCAGACCTGTCAAGTCGTTGGAGGAGAAGTTCCACGGCAACCCGACCAGTTTCTTCCAGAGGCTGGTGTACGGTCGTGAGACCCAAAGCTTCAGCCAGTTCTCCGTCATCGAAACCAACAATAGCCACGTCGTCTGGAACAGCGAGTCCCAGGTGATGTGCAGCTCTCAGCACCCCCGCTGCCAGCGTATCGGAGCTCGCGAAAACAGCGGTTGGACGATGTTCCATCGACAAGAGGTCCTTTGCCGCCTCAAAAGCCGCCCCAACTCCATATGCAGTGAAGCGTACATTGTTCTCTGTGAGGGGATAGCCAGCCTCTGTCAGCGCTGCACGGAAGCCCGAGAGCCGCCGTTGTACAGGTGAGACATACAGGTGAGATTGTTGCTCCTCACCAAGAAAGCCAAAGTGGCGATGTCCGCGAGCTACAAGATGCGAAGCTGCGAGCTGACCACCAGTGAAGTCTGACGTAAAGACGGAGTCGAATCCGGGGTGTTGGACATCGATCAGCACAGTGGGAAGCCTCAGGTCGATGAGGCGTTTGGCTATCGCCTCGTCCAACGGCAGGCTTATGATGATGAGTCCATCCAGCCGACCGGTGATAGGTAAGCTGGAGAGCAACGGGGAGGAACTCTGTGCCGCTGACTCCTGGTCGAACAAGACGATTTCCAGCGGGCGCTGACTCACCATGTGGAGAATCCCGTTGAGGCGCCGGGTCACGGATGGGTAGGAGGTATATGGTGCAACGACGCCGACGCGTCCCACGCCTCGGCGTGCCTTAGCAACCGCCTCTGGCTTGGGGACAAAGCCGAGTGCATCGACAGCCTCCAATACCTTACGTCTCGTCTCCGCGCTGACACGCCCTGGAGCGTTCAGTGCAAGCGATACAGTAGAAATGCTGACCCCGGCCAGGTTGGCAACATCATAGATGGTTTTCGGTTTGGACACGTCACACTCCTCCTCTCGTAGCAGACAGATCTATCCTACACATGTGTTCATGGTCTGTCAAGGCTTTTTGTCGAAGCACTTCGACCTGGAAAATCGTATCAGTCGGTCCATCAAGCCGCTCCTGATCCAGGTTCTCAGGCAAGATGCTCTTCCTCAATAGTCATCCGTGTCAAGACGAAAGGTGCCATAGGGATTGATGTGTTGTTAAAATAACGGCGTTCACTCACGCCAATCAGCCACCCGCATCATCTGGACTTACTCGGGTTTCGCTAAAATTTGTTGCAAAAGGAGCTTATCAATACAAAAAGGCATAGTTGGAGGAGATGGAGTGAGAGTGCAGCTAACTCCTGCTCGTCCAGATGGTTGGTTTGGAAATCGCCTTCATCTCTCAAGAACAACAATGAAATCAGCCAAAGGGAACCTTTTCTTATGAGCCCAATGCTATTCATACTCAATGGAGGAGAGGGTGACAGGTTTATTGATCATACTCAAGCCGAGACGGGTTTTATAAGGACTGGCACACGCCACGAGCCAGATACCGTTCTGCCTGCTTGCTGATGACTTCTTCCTCCTGCCTTTCGCTCCATCATACACGCGTCACCGGGCCATGCTCTTTGGCGACACCTCCTTTTGCATCTCTCCCCTGCACTCTCGTGGCACTGAGCCGCCTGCTTTCCTCTCTCACCTCTTTTTCTGTCCCCGCTTAAGAATGAGAGAGATTTCTTTCTTTCAAAGCATAACTTCTATTCTCTTTTTCTTCTTTATACAGTCGTGAAGCCGCAAGACAGGCGCTCTTACGTGTGTTTCCACCATGTTAACAGTCCTCTTGACTTAGAGTACGCTCAAACTGCTATACTTGCATGCATGCCAGGAAATATATGTAGCGCTCCCGAAAAACAGGCGTACAGATCTCGGCTCAGAACGTTGAACATGTCAGCAAGACGTGATTATGTCCTTCCATCATTAAACAAGAGAAAGTGAACGTAGCATGCATCTATCGCGCAGGCAAATAAAGCAGCAAGATACACGACAAGAGCTCTTACAGTGGCTTGCCCTGGTCGCTTCCGCGCTCGGCTTCTTCATGGTAACACTGGATACTACCATCGTAAATGTCGCGCTTCCCTCCATTCAACACACAATAGAGGCAGGAATTACCGGGCTGCAATGGATCACGGCAGGCTATACGCTTGTCTTTGCAAGCCTGCTCCTTCTGACAGGCTTCCTGAGTGACCGCTTTGGAAGCAAACGAATATTCATGCTTGGACTGCTCATCTTTACACTCAGTTCAGCGCTCTGTGGAATTGCACAGTCGCTTGCAGTCCTGTTACTTGCCCGGCTTCTTCAAGGGATAGGCGCGGCACTTCTCGTTCCCGCGTCACTTTCTATCATCACACAAACCTATACCGATACCCGCCCCCGAGCTATCGCACTCGGTATCTGGTCTACTATTGCAGCAACCGCAGCGGCAGCCGGGCCAGTGCTTGGAGGACTATTAGTCGAGCGTACAGGCTGGCATATGATCTTCCTTATGAATATTCCAGTGGGGCTTGTCGGGCTGCTGCTTTCCATGTGCTTTATTAAATCGATAAGAACGAATGCACAGCGTGCTTTTGATATTCCCGGCCAGATTACGGGTATTCTTACAATCCTCTCGCTGACGTTTGCTCTGATCGAGGCTGAACCACTTGGCTGGAATGCGTTGCCGGTCATTGGCGCCTGCGTCGTCTTCGGAGCTGCTCTTATCACCTTCCTGATCGTGGAACAACGCAGCACAAGCCCGATGCTTCCACTGACTCTATTCCGTTCCGCGACCTTCTCCAGTACAACGCTGGTCGGTTTCCTGCTCAACTTCAGCTACTATGGCTTGCTTTTCCTGCTGAGTCTCTTCTATCAGCAGCTCCAGGGGCTTTCCGCCTGGGATACCGGGCTTCACCTGCTGCCCTTATCAATCATCAACCTGTTTGCAACGCCCATTTCGGGCCAGATGACAGCACGTACAGGGCCGCGCTTGCCCATGACGATCGGCATGGCACTGAGTGCCGCGGGTATCTTTGCCTTTCTCTTCTGGGGAACACATGCACTGCTGAACCTTGCCTCCTTCCTGGCAATTGGCTTCGGGGCTGCACTGGTAGTCCCACCGTTGACATCCGCACTTCTGGGCACTGTAGCCCCCCGATATACAGGAACTGCATCAGGCGTACTCAATGCAAGTCGTCAGGCAGGAGGAACGTTCGGTGTGGCAATTCTTGGTGCACTCTTCAATAGCATAAATGGACAGGCAGGCATCAATGTGGCACTTGGTGCCGCCGGAGTCGCCCTGCTGCTCGGGTGTATGCTCTCGTTGTTCGGTGTCTCCTCCCCTGAGAGGTCATCATAAGCAAAGCAGGCGGTCAATTGCTTGATCGCCTGCCCTTCCAGAACAAGCAATCAGGCCTGCCCTATACGTCTCGCATTGAGACGGGACTGAAAGCAGCAGGAAATTGGTTATTGACCCGTTGCTCATAAAAGAGATCCCGGAGAGAGTATTAGCTATTTGCGAGGCTCCACTTACATCCTACGCATCTCGTGTTGTATGGCAGCAGTGTTGGAGCTCAGGGCAAGCGCTTACCCTCTCCCTTCTTCAATCTGTTCCGGGCTTCCCGGGATGGAGCGAGGAACAATGGGGCCGCTGAACGCCGATGATCCCGCCTGAACTCTCCTTTCTTGCTCCGATAGATGGCCAGGAGACGGGCTTTGTGACCAACTTCGATGATCTGGTACTCTCTCTGTGCGTACTCGTCTCAGTCAAGACCTTGGTGCTATTGACGTCAACCAGTTCATCGAACTTTTACAGGCAGAAGTAGCAACGGTTCATCTATAGAAAAGGGAAGCGTTTATTCAGATCTTCGTGTATAGTGTGCTTATTCCTGCACTCGTCGCGATGGCTTTGCGCATCCAGGGAAATTGACAGTAGAGCGTCGTTCATCGCCCAGCACGGCTCATGCCTGACCTCTTTAACAAAAGGTACGCGGGCAGTCCCATCCTCTTTAAGGGGAGCGTGCCCTGTTCGCCTTTCTGTTCTTTTCCCTGGAAATACGGCTCTCCCACAGAGGGCTGAATTTCAAGCGCCCTTGTTTGTATAACTCGCTTTGAGCCGTGCCTTCCTTCGGCCACGAAAAGGAACCCGGCGTCATACCTGATCTTGCATTCCATTCGCTTCTCTGCTATAGTCGGGGGAGATGTTGGGTGTGTTGGGTGTGAAAACGTGCCCGTAAAGGAGAAGCAATGCCGAAACAGCCCGTCTGCCAGATCCTCTGGTTAGAGGAGCAGCAAACCTACCAGCTCTTAAGAAATGGACATGTCGAATGCTGTTTCGTGCAGGGAAGCGAGCCGCCGGAGTGGTTTCAGTTTCTGGAAAGCCAGACCTCCTTTGCATTTCAGGGAAGAGCAGGACGCCTATCGATCATCAAAGAGACGCGCCCGAGGGGCGCAGGATACTGGTATGCGTACCGCACAGTGGGCCGCCGCACCACCAAACGATATCTCGGTAGCACCTCTGGAGTAACCATTGCGCGTCTTGAGAAGATAGCCCGCGAACTGTATCAGGTACAATCTGAGGAGAGGAACACGCCCCCTCTCCTCCTGACCAGGTTACGACCTCCACGCCTCTCCGCATCTCTTCTCGACCGCCCGCACTTGCTCCAACGGCTTGACAGCGCATCGAGGCAGAAACTCACTCTGCTTGTCGCTCCTGCCGGCTCTGGCAAAACAACCCTTGTAAACCAGTGGCTACAGACCCGTGATCACGCGGTTGCCTGGGTCTCACTTGACAGAGGCGATAATGATGTGTTTCGCTTCTGGAAAGCAGTGATTACCGCCAGCCAGACACTTCAGCCGGGCCTGGGTCGGGCGAGCCTCGAAGATCTCTCGCGCTCTTTACAGCCACCGTTCATCGCTCCACCACTGGAAACAGCCCTGTCCCACTTCATCAATGACCTCGCACAGTTCAGTCGCCCCGGACTCCTTGTGCTTGATGATTACCATACTATCGAGGAGCCACGTATTCACGAAATGCTGGCGTTCTTCCTTGAGCATATACCACCCCATTTCAGCGTGTTTCTTCTATCCCGAACAGAGCCGCTTCAATTACCGCTGCTACGCTGGCGAGCCAGAGGAGATATCTCCGAATTACATCACACAGACCTGTTTTTTTCGCAGGAAGAAACAGCACATTTTCTGCGTCAGGCGCTTTCCACCTCCCTTTCTGAAGAAGCGCTTCGCCGGCTTCACGAGACCTTACAGGGATGGATAGCCGGTCTGCGCTTACTGATGCTCTCATTTCCCGCATCCTCTCAAGCAACCGAGAAGAGCATTGAACAAGCGCTGGCCTCGCTGGATCGCCCACTACAGGATTACTTTGTGACCGAGATTCTCAAAGCACTACCAGAGCCAACGCAACATTTTCTTCTCCAAACAAGCGTTCTCTCGCGCCTGAACGGGCCACTCTGTGAGGCGGTGACCGGGATCGAGAACGGAGCAGCTCAATTGAAAGCAATCGCACAGGCCGGGCTCTTTCTCGAAGCGCTGGACGAAACATGGTACTGTTTTCATGCCCTTTTTGCAGAGGCTATGCGCCGAGAAGCCACTATACAACTTGGTGAAGAGGCACTACGCCGTTTATCGCTACAAGCAAGCCACTGGTATGAACACAATGCGCTACCGATGGAAGCAATCGAGACAGCTCTTGCGGGCCATGATTTTGAACGCGCCGCCTTTTTGATCGAACAGATCAACCAGGAAGGCCTGCTCAACGAGCTTTATACCGTCCGCCGCTGGCTTGAATGCCTCCCTGAACCGCTGCTTCACGCACACCCTGAACTCTGCTGGCTTGCGGCATTGACACTTCAAGTGCCTGAGAACAAGACAGCGCCCTCTGCTCCGATCCAGGAGCGTACTGAAGCGCTGCTCCAACGGGCAGAACAGGCAAACATGCCCGCCGGGCATATCACCGCTCTTCGCGCCCTGATCGCCTGGCGAGGCGACCATTTCTCTGAGGCCCTGCACTATGCACAGCAAGCGCTTCCACTGCTCCCACCTGTCGAGCAGCCATCTTCCCTTCAGGTGTGGCGCGGCATGTGCTTGTTTATCATCAGTATCGGGCATCTGTATAACAAGGCCTTCACAGAAGCGCGAACTGCTCTCCTGGAGGCGTACACATATGGACTGGCAACCAACCACAGGCATTTCACCGATGGCTTGCTTCTCCTGATCGGGTTCTGTAGCTATACACTCGGGGATTTGTACCAGGCATACGAGTATTATCAGCAGGCCCTTCACGGAGCCAGGGACCAGCAGAACAACGAGATAGCAGCCCGCTCATTGCTTGGAATGGCCGGCATTACCTTCATGTGGAACAACCTCTCGCTCGCAGAACAGCAGACAAACGAGGCTCTGGCCCTTGTTGGCAATGAGCACCCGGATATTCGCGATGAGGCAACTCTTCAGCTTGCGCAAATAGCGCATGCATGTGGGCACCTGACCTCAGCACAGCAACAGGTTTCGGTCGTACTCGCCCGCCTTCAGCTACAGACAACTGTGCAGGCCGCTCAAAAGCGCCGCCATGTACAGATATATGCAGCTCAGCTTTCACTGCAAATTGATGATCAGGAAACAGTAAACCGCCTGCTGCTTGAGAATGAGCCCCACGACCAGGACGAAGCGCTGCTGTTCGGATTACTTCGCGCACGCCTTCTACTGGCTCAGCAGCGCGTTCACGAGGCTCTACAGCAGCTCAGATCTCTGGTTTCGCTCGCCCAGGAATGGCCCTTCGCCCTTGAGATCCATATACTGTACGCGCTGGTTCACGCTACCCTTCAGGAAGAGCAAGCAGCACGGCAACAACTTCAGCAAGCACTTGAACTGGCTCGGAATGCAGGCATTGTGCGTCCCTTTCTTGCAGAAGGAGAACCGCTTATTCGACTGCTACGTCACCTGCTCCCAACCCTTCAGGAGCCCACACGGTCATATGCAAAAATACTGCTTCGTGCCTTTGCGCAAGCTGCCAACAAAGAGACAAGCTCAGCAGCAGATCAACTGATCGAGCCACTCACCCCACAGGAATTGAGTATCCTCCGACTACTGGCAACCGGGCGCAGTAATCAGGAGATCGCGCAGGCAATGGTCATATCGGTCAACACGGTGAAGTACCATACCAGGCATCTCTATCGCAAACTCGGCGTCAACAATCGGCTCCAGGCCAGCAAGGTAGCCCAGCATCTCAAGCTCATCTGAACGACTACCCATACACTACCCCCGGGGAGGAGGCTCTTTCCTTCCCCACCTGCTATAGTAACTCCATGAAGAGAAAGAGCATCATATGTTCAACACCCAAAGGAGACCTCATCACATGGATTCAGTCCGCTCTCGCGACGTCGTTGCTTTGCGCAAGCTCTTGTGGGTAGGCCCACTGGTTATTGTCTGCGCGATAATCGCAAACCTGATCATCCGAACCATTGCAACTGCCTTTCTGGGGGTCCCGGAAACATTCCAGTACTTTCAGGGCACAACGATCATCGGCAGTACTATCACCTACCTGCTGCTGGCGTTGCTCGCCTTTGTCCTGGTCTGTCGTTTCGCCCGAAGACCCTTTCATTTCTATCGTATCCTTGCACTCATTGCCTTACTGATTTCGTTGCTCACCCCTGTTCTGGCACTGAGTGGACTGATGCCCATTCCTGGTATGAGCATGCGCATCTTCTGGGTAATGATTGCAATGCACGTTGTTTCTGCGGCCATCACCGTCAGCCTGCTGACAACGCTAACGCATGGTTCCTCAAAGCAAAGGACAAACTAATGCGATCTCATTTCAACAGCACCTTCTATTGCATTCGTGTGGTATTCTGGGCTTTTCCCTACTTGCTCTGGCAAACCCTGAACCATTGGAGCGGCTTCGTTATCGGAGTCCTTCTAGCTGTTATCCTCACGATGATGCTTCATAACCTGTTCTGCTTCTTTGAAAAATCTTTTCGTTAACACGCGGTGGCTCTTTTTGAGCCACTGTTTCTCTATCGCTTTGCGATCACTAGTCTCCAACTCACTCGACACTTTCCCCCTGGTGTTGCATGAAACAACGAAAGAGAAGATGAAAACACAGGTTTTCCCCCTCGGTCCTGGCGAAACTCTATGGAGCAAGTGATAAAAACCTCGTGGTATTCCCTGTAATATCAGTGGAGCGGTTGACCAGGGAGCGTGGAGCGCAGGTGACTGGCTTCTTTCGCAGGGCAGGAAAAAGACCTTGCTTCTCTCTTGACCTGGAGTGGACTCCAGGTTGTATAGTTCCTGCATGGAAACAGATTTCTCGATACAGCAAGTTGCAGAAAAGACAGGGCTCTCTATCGATACCCTGCGTTACTATGAACGCATCGGGCTGCTTGAGCCGGTAAGTCGGACAACAAGCGGTCACAGACGCTACAGGCAAAAGGATATTGACTGGATTGGCCTGGTGATCGATCTACGCGAAACGGGAATGCCCCTCGCGCAGATTCGCCACTTTGCTATGCTTCGCCGTCAGGGAAAGGCCACGGCATCAGAGCGCCTGCATATCCTTGAACAGCATCAACAAGCACTCCTGCAACAAATGCAGAAGTTAGAACAACATATGTCAGCACTGCAAAGTAAGATAGAGCATAAAAAGGCCTTCCTCGCGCTGTCAGATGAGCAGCAGGACGAAGATAATTTTATTGGGCACCTATAGAGAAAAGTAAGAGAATAATGTCATACATGACTGAAACACATCAGATCACAACAGAGCATATTCATATTCCGGTAGAGGAGGAGTCTGGCGCCTCGGCTATGGGTGCATATCTGGCATATCCTCAGGACCTGGAAAATGCTCCGGGCGTGATTGTCGGCTTTGAGCTTTTTGGTCTGACCGCATATGTTCGCGCTCTTGTAGATCGTCTTGCTCAGCTTGGTTATGTAGCACTGGCCCCTGATTTTTACCACCGCTCTTCGCCCGGCGTGGAGCTGGAAGCAACAGCCGAGGGGCGGGCCCGTGGTTTTGAATTGCTGCATCAGTTGACCCGGCAGCAGGCACTCCATGACGTACAGGCTGCAATTACGTACTTACGTACAAAGAAGAAGTGCACCAGGGTTGGTATAATGGGCTTGAGCGTCGGCGGACATATTGCCTACCTTGCCGCTACCCAATTGGACCTTCAAGCGACTGTAGCCTTTTATCCGGGCTGGCTTCCCACTCAGGATATTCCTCTCAGCAGGCCCACCCCGACTCTCGCGTTGACTCCTGGAATAGCTGAACGCAATGGATATCTCTTATTGCTTGTTGGGGAGCAAGATCCCCTTATCCCGGCTGAGCAGCGTGATCTGATTGCCCGAGAACTGCGGGAATCCGGTGTCAGACATGAGCTGGTCGTCTACCCCGATACTTCTCACCGTTTCTTCTACGAAGCAGGTGAGAGTTTTTACCAGGAGGTAGCGGGCGATGCCTGGCGCCGTGTTCGTGAGGTGCTTGCCACTGAACTCGCTTAGCATGGGGGGGCGAGGCTATCTCATTGAAACGCCTGGTGTGAATGAGCGTCGGCCCCCACAAACGCTCAACACAGGGGAAGCAAGCAGCGCATGAAGTCAGAGCTCGACATACACTCCTCTCCTTCTGATGCTCCTGAAATATTTGATTATTTTAGAGGCATACGCTTTGAGTACAGGTGTATAACTCGATCGTTCAGCAGAGATCGCTGGCAGGAGAAGAGCACCACAGAATGTTATGTCTGATCAAGCAAACACTACTATGTTCGTGTTGTCCTCGACGAAGAAGACAATAAACTCGCTTCGCAACGGGGAGCCTATAGCAACCGGGTAGGCTTTGCGGGCTGACAAGAGCTTCCTTCTCTTCCATAAGGAGCGGATGGTCTGGCCATCGTAAGCCCTGTCGGCCCGCAGCCGACCAGGAAAGCGTTTGAACCCGCCACTCTTACCACAACGCACCCGCAGCAAAAAGGGGATTGCAGAGAAGCCCGTCCTCTAGCGACGCAAAGCAGACAGTTGCTCCAGGGTGCTCTGTGCCCATTGTTTGATAAGCGCACAATACTGCTCGACGTCCTGCCCCGCCTGAGAGTTCCTGGCGACATCAATAATCGTCATGCGCCAGGCAACCTCAGGGAAAGGCGGCACATCTTCAGCATGCTCCATACGCCAGGAACGAGTATGGCTGTTCATACCCGGAGCCGCCATCTGACGAAGCTGTTGCAGGGTCATCGGTTTTTCTAGAGCGGCACGCAACACCGACTCTACCTGAGCAAGCGCTTCCTGACTGTAGCGTCTATGCTGGATCATAAAACAGGAGACAAGAAAGAAGTGGACACGAAGATAGTCTTCGTTGAGATATTTCAGGGTCGTGAACTCGTCGAAGAGCTCCTGACACGTCTTTCCCTCTAGCTGAAGAGCTCCACATTCTGTACACCGTTCTGGCATCTGATTACCTTCCTCCATCGTGAGACCTCCGTTCAATGATACCCCATTCCACGCAACACTTCAAGGTATTCACTGTTGTTGTGCCACGCCCGGTCAGCCACAATAACAGCCAGGGCATCCGCTCCCTTTTACATCGCCCGGAAAGCAGGCATCCTCTGAGCGCGTCGACAAAAAAGACCTCCTGGAAAAACCGGAACCAGGAGGTCAGGCCAGCTCAGGCGCACTATCGGCGTTCCACAACTATATTACCGACGTGTCCCATTCGACATTGTAGGAATACACCCAATCGAGAGCACTCGTGTTTGCATTTTGCTTGAGGAAAAAGGGCATCATCAGATCACGGAACCAGACCTGAACGGGATTAGTCATCACCTTCCCCTGGCCCAGGCTACGGGCGTACTGCACCATTCGCTCAACCCGGTCGCGACGCAGGCGCTCATACTGCACAAAAGCCTGTTCCAGATCAGGGATATCGCGCAGGCACTTCGCCAGCACCAGCGCATCTTCAAGCGCCAGAGATGCGCCCTGCCCGGCGCTGGGAGAGACCGCGTGCAGTGCGTCGCCGACAAGCACAACCGGCCCCCGATGCCAGACCGGCTGTGTGGCGATATCGTAGATGGGATAGCCTAGAATCTGGCTATCCGTTGCCTGGATCATCTCCTGAATCATCGGCATGTCGTCACGGAACAGCGAGAGCATATGCGCTTGCCATTCGTCGCTCTCAATCTGATTGAGCACGGACCGCTCTGGTTCCTGCGCCTGCGGAAAATTAACAAACCAGTACACCTCACCGGATGAACGGATGTGGTAGCCGAAAAAGGCTCGCTTCCCGAAGATGAAGTGCTGTGTGTTGGGTGTTGGCGCAAAGGAAGAGCGATGGACAAAGCCGCTGGTACTGATTAACCCGGTATACTGGGGAGCAGGCGCGTCGGGCACGATAAGCCGCCGCGTGCGTGAGTGAATCCCGTCACAGCCAATGAGCAGATCGCCCTGAGCACTGCTACCATCTGTAAACGTCGCGACCACCTCCTGCTGATCCGTCACCTTTATATCCCGCAGGACTTTCCCAAAGGAGATAGCAACCCCCTGACGGGTGGCTCCCTCACGAAGAATCCGGTTGAGCACGCCCCGTTTGATCGCCACACTCGGGGCTCCCACTTCAGCCCTGGCTCCGTTGAGCACCTCCCCAAGCTGTTTCCCTTTCCCGCTCCACATAATCATGCGGGGAATGGGTGATCCTTCTCTGGAAACAGGCTCGGCAAGTCCGAGCGTCTTGAGCACCTCAAGGCCATTGCATGCCGTGTTCAAGAAACTGCCTGCGTTATCGTTGGGTGCAGTACGTGCTTCGTAGATCTCTGCCTCGATACCGGCACGTTGGAGCAACAAGGCGACGGCGGGCCCTGCAATGCCGCCTCCGATAATGAGCGCTTTTCTTCTTTGTCTCCTCATTTCTTTCCCCTTACAATATCTTAGTCATTAAAGCTAGCTTCCACTGATTCTCCCACTAGAAGATGTTTTCTCTCTTTCACATGAAGTGTTGATCTTGCTTCTCTTCTGTGAGGCGGCGTCATACTGACTATCGCATTGGGTATCAAACAGGGCGTCATCCATTGGATTGCATAGGATTATGGGCTGACTGCTCTTTCTTAACGCGTCCAGAGGCAGTGAAAATGTGCCCGACACCGAGGAGAAGTGCTTCTTCTCCCCGGGTATCGGGCCTCTGTCCGGTCAGGTGCGCTCCTCGTGCCAGACGGAAGAGCACCCTGATAGTGGTCCACGCATCCCTCTTGAAGGCGAATCGCATTCAGGCTCTGGTTGCATGTAGTATAGGCGATATTGCAGAAATAACTCATCCTTCTGATGGGTGATCAAGCAGGTGATTAAGTGGAGCAAACAAAAGGAAAAAGCTCCTACCGGGCACTGAAATGAGGGAAGTAGATGGAGGGATAGCACGTACGCATACCCCTCATTTTCAGGTAAGCATGACGGCTAGATGTGCGTAAGCAAGGCGAGCGAGAGAACAGGCCCGCTACCTACTATTATTGCCATCCAAAACAAGTTGTCAGCGTATGTCAGGCCCATAATGAAGCACCGCTTACTACTCGCCACAAGCAGCCGACTCCTGCGGATAGCACGCGCTCCCCTTTCGCGATGATCCCCACATGATCCCCAACAAACAAATTATACTCTTCTCATATTTTTACGCTCCTATCACTCATTCACAGTTTCCTATTGTATATGCCTACATATTTCTGTATACTTACTGTTGTGAGATATAGCATTCTCTTCCCTTTTTCGCAACCTGCACATCAGAAACCCGTTACATCATTTGTAGAGTATCGAGAGGAATATCTATGTCAACCAATCACCCCAACTCACGCCCGTCATCCACGACATCACCGCAGGCAACCTCTGCACCATCACCAACCGCGCACATAAACAGTACACGCGACCTGGGGGGCTGTCTCATCGCTCTGCTCGTCTTCCTGATGATCGGCCATATCCTGATCTCTCTTGTGGATATCTTGAATCCGGTGGCCTTTCCCAATGATATCCCTTACCCGATCATTGCGCCTGCTGTGCGGCTTATGGCCGTCGCTGGCTGCATCGGGGTCCTTAAGCTTCGGAAATGGGGAGCATACCTTGTCTTCGTGGCGTATGCAATAGGTGGAGTACTATCAGTCCTCGACATTGTGAGAGCTGCAACCCCGGAAGTGGCCTCCGCAGCGGTTGGAGCAACCATTCTCGGGCTCATTCTTCCCGCTATCTTGATCGGGCTCATCATTTCACGCTGGAGGTATCTCGAATAGGGCAACCGTTCCTCTGGATAACAGATCAGCGGAGGCGGCTCAACACCGCCTCTGCTCGAGGGCACTTACCAGGGATCGGAGCAAGCGCTATGCCTCTTCATGGCCTTTCTGCAAAGAGAGCAAGTAGCGTTTCGGTTGCAAGCTCACGCCGCATGCTCTCCTGCTTCTCTAATCGAGGGCGTAGTGTACTTGAACGACGCCCTCACCAAGCGACTTGAAGTCCAGAAGGCGTACATACTTATACCGATAGCGCTCCGTATCGAACAAGATGTTCAGCCCCTTGCCTTCCAGCATCGAAATGATGTTGAATGAGCATCAGTATAGCGCAGCTTGTCCTCTTCACACAATATCACAGGAGACGCGCTACCCTTCACCCCGCATCACGGGCTCTCTTGTGCTCTCGTCAGAGCGTTGTGTGCACTTACAATTCGTAGAAATGCTCATTTCTGCACAGGCCGATCGCACTCTTATAGCGTTAGCCAGCTTTATTTCTGCAACAAACGGCCTGGTTTTCAAAGGCATTTTGCTCCTGTATCTCTTTAATTTCAATCCAGATATATTTGAGTCTGGAAAAAATCATAAAAACAGTGTATACTTACTCAAAATAGATGTTCTCTTAAAGGAGAAAGGAGAAACGCTATGGAACAAGCCCTTATCGAACTGCGCCATGACGCCACTTTTGAGGACGAGTTCGAGCTTGACATTCGGGTCAGTACTCCGTCCAGCAATGCTCAGCCGAGTGCGCTGGCAACTATCAATACTTGCTACGAGAGCTGCGCAATTACTTGCTTCTGCCTCGACGAGCAGGAATAGTACCCGAACTGCTATCTTCTCCTCCGATCATGGAAGAGCCGGTTGTGCAGTCGTGATGTATGGCTGCACAACTCACCATCATTTCTTTTTCTTCTCACACGAGAGCGGGTTGTACCTGCTTCAAAGACATTCCTGACCACGGTATAGCTCACACGCTCCCTATAAGCTATACCCTGCCATTTCCCCGTATGGTTCTGAGCTCCTTTCCCCTTTCTACTACTCACACTTTTAATGAGGACCGATTCTAACCACATTCGGCAGTAACCTATGCTCAGAGGGAGAGCATGGCACCGCTTTAGAAGCGCTCCCACTTGTACTGTTTCTCTCAGGGCAGCTCAATCCCGGAGAAACAAATCTGGAAAGAAAGCAGGGCAACGATTGCTATGAAGCCACGAATTACCGTTATCACACTGGGCGTCGATGATCTGGAACGGTCGCTTGCCTTCTATCGTGATGGGCTTGGCCTTCCAACACAAGGCATTGTCGGGACAGAGTTTGAGCATGGTGCTGTCGCCTTTTTTGATCTGCAAGCTGGCGTGAAGCTCGCCATCTGGAATCGGGATGACCTTGCCCATGACACTGCCCTCGCAAAAACAGCACCCGGTCCGACTGAATTCACGCTCGGTCACAATGTAAGCAGCAAAGCCGAAGTTGACATCGTGATGGAACAGGCAAGAAAGGCAGGCGCCAGGATTCTCAAACCGGCCCAAGAAACCTTCTGGGGCGGCTATGCGGGCTACTTTCAAGACCCCGATGAGCATATATGGGAAATCCTCTGGAATCCCCAGCTCTTGCCCGAAGAGACGGCATGATACCGGGTAAAAATATGGATACGTGCTGTACGTGTTTTCATGCAGCACGTATCGCCTGTCTGCAGCTTGCCAGCTTTACGTCTCTCTGCTGGAGGCGCCACCTTCTGAGATGAGAACATATCATGCTACTTCTCTCGCTTGAAAAATTTCATCATCAAATATACATCTTCAGCCTCTTCAACCCGCCAAAAGAGAAATGAGCCTTTATGTTTCGTCAGGAGACTCATCCTTTCCAAACATCGGACCCAGAATAGCAGCCAGCCGGACAAGGGCATGAGCCACCGGCGGAAGCCAGAGTATCGGCAGCAAAAGCTTCAGCATATCGCGCAAAAACGCGATGAGCCGCCATGTTCTGCTTGTATCGCGGCTCTCATCAATCAGCCAGAACAGGATCATTCCCATATGCATCGCATAGAGCACCGTCGCCAGATCGTCGTGTTGTGCCGCTTTTGGCGCATCCTTCGCCCCTGCAATCACCTCGCGATAGTTCAGGCGGGCCCGCCGTCGAATTTCAGCCGTCTGCTTGCCAAACACGCCCACATTCGACCGAGCATTCAGCGCCGTGCCAAACAGCGCGCTCAGCGCCTCCCGATGGGGAGCCATCAATTCCAGTTGTTTTGTAATCAAGACCTGAAAGCGCTCTGGCAGCGAACTGACGGTCAGATCATGCGTGAACTGATCCTGTTCCGCGCACAGATCGCGATACAACTGCAAGACCAGCTCTTCCTTGCTCGCAAAGTAGCGATAGGTCAGGCCCGGCGAATAGCCAGCCTGCGCCGCGATTTCACGCATGGTGGTCTCTTCATAGCCTTTCGAGGCGAAGAGCGTCAGGGCACTTTCCAGGATACGTTGACGCGCCTGTTCGCCCTTCAGCGTCCGTTTGCTCTCTGCCGCTTCACTCATCTCTTCCTCCATCACCAGAAGTAAACGCGTTTACTTTTTCAGTATACGGCGTGAACTGATGGCTTGTCAAGGAGAACGGCCAAGCCCGCTAAAATAGGTAGCTCTTTTTATTGATCGGGCAAACAGGTTTACCTGTTCCCCTTTTCTTGCTATACTCTAACTGTTGGGAAGAAAGAACATCGTTGGGAAGAACACACAAGAGAAAGGTCCTATGCCCAGATCACCCCTTCACATCCTTCGCTGGTCCTCAGAGCGCCATCAGTATGAACTCGTGACGCAGCACCATCTCGAACAGCACTTTCACACGGAACATCAATGGTTCCTATGGCTCGAAACCGCAACGTCGTTCTCCTTTCAAGGAGCATCGGGCCGTCTCAACGTCTATAAAGAGGCTCGGGCACGAGGAGGAACATACTGGTACGCGTATGCCCCCGCCTCAAAACGCACTCGAAAACGCTATCTCGGGCAAACGGCCAACCTTACCTTCGAGCGGCTAGAAGAGGCCGCCCGAGCGCTCAACAGCAGCTCGCCAGAAACCACCAGCCCACCACAACCCGTCGAGCAGCCTGTCATTCTGCGCACCAAACTCTCCCCGCCACACCTGCCGGTAATGGCGATCAGGCGAGAGCGCCTGCACACACGCCTGGATGCCGCCGAATCCCATCGGCTCACGCTGGTCAGCGCATCCGCCGGCTGGGGGAAAACAACGCTGCTCTCGGCATGGGCTGCGCAGGCCCCTGAACGCGTCGCCTGGCTGTCGCTGGACGAGCTGGACAATGACCCCGTACGCTTCTGGCTCTCGGTGCTCGCGGCGCTCCGAACCCGCCTGCCCGCTATCGGGAAGCACACACAGATGATGCTCAACGCACAACAACCTCCGGCTCTCACTACCATCATAATGACGCTCCTGCACGATCTGGAAACGCTTGCAGAGCCGCTCTTTCTCCTGCTGGACGACTACCACCATATCACCGAGCAGAGCATCCATGATACGATGCTCTTCCTGCTGGAACATCTGCCCCCTCATCTGCACCTGATTCTTGTCAGTCGCATTGATCCACCATTTGCGCTCTCCCGTCTCAGGCTTCACGGCCAACTCCTGGAGCTTCGAGACGCTGACGTCCGGTTTCATGAAGATGAGGCCGCTTCTTTCCTCTCACAAACGATGGGGCTCACACTGGAAGCCAACGACGTACACCTGCTTGTTCGCCGCACAGCGGGATGGGTTGCGGGTCTACAACTGGCCGCGTTCTCCATACAGCACTATGAGGATCGCTCGGAGTTCATCCGTGCCTTTACCGGCGGGCATCGCTCCCTGCTGGACTATGTGCAAGAAGAGATTCTGACCGGCCTGCCTCCGGCGCTGCATGACTTTCTGCTTCAAACCTCCCTGCTGAAAAGCATAACCGCCCCTCTTTGTCAGGCCGTCACGCACGAGACGAGAAGCCAGGAATTGCTTGAGGCAATCGAGCGAGCGAACCTCTTCGTTGTTCCTCTGGACAGAGAACGGCGCTGGTATCGGATCCATGATCTCTTTCGCGAGGCACTTCAGAGGCGCCTGAAGGCCACACAACCGGAACTGGTGCCGCTTCTCCATCAGCGAGCGGCACGCTGGTATGAGGAGCAAGGAGCAAGGCAGGAAGCGATTGCCCACGCGCTGGACGGGGCCGACTATGACTATGCCATTGCCCTGATGCAGCAGCGCGTAGAAGTCGCCTGGCTTCGCGGTGAGGCCCAGAACCTCTATCACTGGATTATGGCGCTACCCGAAACGTACATTCGCGCACATGCGGATTTCGTCCTGACCGCTACCCTCTATCTGCTCAATACTGCCGCTTCAGTCAGCCACCCACAACATCAGAGCACACTCGACCGGGTCAAACAGATGATAACAGTTCACCTAAGCAATGACAAATATTGCTCAGTATGTGGGTAAACCCACTGGACGGACTGCCACGCCCTCTATCCCCTGCCCGAAGGAGTTAGGGATTGCTTTTCGGTAGCTAATGCCTTGTTGTTTAGCATACTGACTTAACTTCATACAGAGATTGTAGCATAAATGGTGCTATTAGTCAATATATGACGTTAATTCTTAGGAACGTTCCTCACACGTGTTGAAGCTAACCTCAGGCGGCCTGATCTCCCGGAACCAGAGAACCTACGGCGTTTGCAGCAGCGACTTTCCCTGCTCCATTTTGGGATAGAGCATATAGAAATAATGGCAAGCACGAGCGATGATATCGAGACGCTCATCAGGCGCCTCACACAGGTTCAGCAGCAAATGCAGGCGCTTCACCTGGATGATGAGATCGTGTGGCACACAATCCCACTTTCCGTCACCTTCATTCTCCACTGGTCGCTCTTGCAAAAGAGTGGCTTTCTGATTCCTCAGTACCAGGAAGCCAGGCAGCGCGCAAGGCAGTCCGGAAACCCTTTTGCCCTGCTCAAGATCTCCCAATGGTTGGCCCTCCTGTATTTGGGCGTGGGTCAGTTGAGCCTGGCGTATCAGCAGAGCATTGAGGCCCTCGCCCTGATTGAGCAGTTCGACGGGTATGCGCTCCTCAAGGGCTATTTTCTCTTCTGCCTCGTCAATGTACTGTATCACCGAAATCAGGTAGAAGAGGCTCGCCCTCTCTTGCAATCCATGCTTCATGATGCCCAGATCTTCCAGCAAGTTGATCTTCAGATCTCAGCCCGGATATATCAAATCAAAGTGGAGCTGGCAGCAGGTGAGCATGCTCGTGCCCATGACATGCTACAACAGGTGCAAGCGCTGGTCCAGAGCCAGGGCTTTTCTCTGCATGCTGAACGAATCATCTCGGTCTGTGTTGAATACTGGCTGGCAACTGGTGATCTCGCTCAAGCAGCTCAATGGGCCGAATCTACCTCATACACGCCCGAAACCTGGAAGGACAATGACACAGCGACAGTGCTGCTGGTAGCTCGCATCTTTCTCGCGCTTCAGCGCTACCCCGCCGCTCTTGAGCTGCTGGAGCGCTTCCGAGAGCAGTATTTTGAGCAAATGGAGAATACCGAGAATAAGGCCGAGTTTCTGGCGCTCCTTGTTGTCGCACTGCACCAGACCGGAAAACGAGAACAGGTGCATACCACCCTGCTGCGTCTCCTGGCGCTCTGCGAGCCAGAAAAGCGTCTTCGGGTTCTCCTGAACATGGGCCAACCGATGCGGCACATCCTCACCCGCTTCCTGAATAGTGACGAGGACGCAACTCTACGCTCCTTTGCCTCATCTGTCCTTGCCGCATTCGCCCGGCAGGAACAAGGGCGCGAGGGAGGCACATCCGCCAACAAAGCGTCAAGAAACGCTTCAGCGCCCGCTTCTTCCAACCCGCTGACCGCTCAGGAACAGCGCGTCTTACGCCTGCTGGCAGCCGGACAGACCTACGCCGAGATCGCGGAGCGGCTTGTTGTCTCTCGTAACACGATTAAAACGCAGGTCAGCAGTATCTATCGCAAGCTCGGCGTCAGTCGGCGCGTTGAGGCGCTCACGCTGGCACAGCAGCTCTCTCTGCTCCAGGAGAATATCACCCCTTGAAATCACGCACAAGGGTGATGTTTCTCACCCCGATCTCCTCTATACTTTCCCTCAGACAACCTGTAGAGAAGGAGAAAGCACAATGCATGTGCAGATCCGTATCAGAGGGCATCTCGGCGCGATCTGGCAACCCGAAATTGAGGACTTACATATCACTCATCAGCCAGATGGCACGTCGCTTCTCTCAGGTCAGCTTGCAGATCAGGCCGCACTCTACGGGGTGCTTCTGACTATTCGTCGTCTCGGCCTGACCCTGCTGTTTCTTGAAATCGAGGACGAGAAGGAAAGCACCTGAAGACCGGTCAGGTGCCCTACCTTACCTCGGTATCCCTTAACAGTGACCGTACCGAGAAGGCATTGCAGGCCGCCGAAAGTCATGTGCGCGAACACTTTGTGCATGCCTGTCTGTGGTCCTTAGTACATCTGTTGTGCCAGGATAAGCCTTTATCCTGCTCAGATACTCTCAGTGGGGCATGGCGCCTTCGCTGCGGTCCATTCGAGGGGCCGAGAGCGTCGAGCTGGCCTACGGCTCGCTCCTGGAGAGAGGAGCGCTGATGGCCGTGCAGGCCGGATACGCAACCAGTAGATCTATCAAAGAGAAAGAGGAGCATATGTTTTCAGAGCGTGAACGTGCATTTCTTGACAGCCAGACTCTGGCTCGGTTTGCAACTGTAGCAGTCAATGGTCAGCCCGATGTTGATGCGGTCGGCATTGGCTTTGATGGGGAGCGCTTCTATATCAGCGGCTATGCCCTGGAGCGTACACGCAAGTATAAAAATATCGCTGCCGGACATAAGCAGATCTCGCTCATCATCGATGATCTGGTCTCACTTGAACCACTGATGCCACGCGCCATCAAGATTCATGGAAAGGCTGAGATTGTCACCCTTGAGCAAGGCTATCGGGGTCCCGGGACCTACATTGTCATAACGCCAGAAGTCTCATGGAGCTGGGGGGTCGACGCACCGGCCTTTCAAGATGGGCAATTTGTTACCAGAAAAATCATCTGGCAATAGAAACAAGCGAGGGATTATATGATAACAGCAGTTCGTGTCATTCATTGGATCAGCAATATTGCGGGCGCGGGAGCACTGGTGTTAGGACTTTTGCACTGGTTCGCGCATATCAGCTTCCTTTCCGTGCATATGTGGTTCGGTCTGACTGTCACGTTGGCTCTGCTTGCCTTGAGTGTCATCTTGCTCCTGACCAGAGGCTTGAGGGTCGCAGGTGCGTCAGGCATTATATACGCAATTATCATCCCTCTCTTTGGGATGAATCAGTTTCAGCTTCTCATTGGCGAGTGGCATTGGCTTGTGCAGGGAGCACATTTGCTGGTCGGCGCCGGAGCGATGGCGTTTGTGGGTATCATGAGTGGGTACTATCACAAGCGGGCTGAGGGAAAGGAGACACCTCAACTGTCTACCCCCCGGGTCGTCGGCTAATACCCATCTATCTATAAAAGGTATGCGAGTTGTGTTGGGAGAGCACTTCCGCGTCTGTGCTGGTCGCATTGAGATGGGCAAATACCGCCATTACAGGCAGTGGGCAAGCTGCCCGGACAACATACGAGAGCGCATAAGGTGGTATACTTAAAACTCCGTATACATTCGACTGCTCTTTGCTTTCTGGCTACGCTGAAATAGCGAGAGGGAGAAAAACAGACGATGTCAACAGAGAGCAACACCAACCGAAACGCTGTACGTCTTGAGCCGTGGGGGAAAGGCGACCTTCCCCTGCTCAAACAACTACTAGGTGATCCAGCGATGATGCACTATCTTGGCGGCCCTGAAAGCGAGGAGAAGCTGATCAAGCGCCAGGCCACCTATGAGCAGATGTCGAAGCCAGAAGAGGGCCGCATGTATAAAATTGTCCTTGAGGACACGGGAGAGGCGGTCGGCTCGGTCGGATACTGGGAGAGCGTCCACAATGGGGAAGCGATCTATGAAACAGGGTGGTTGGTCCTGCCCGGGTTTCAGGGCCGGGGCATTGCAAGCGCGGCGGTTGCTCTGGCAATAGCACACGCAAGGAAAGCAGGCAAGCATCGCTATCTGCACGCCTTCCCCTCGGTTGAGAACCACGCCTCCAATGCGCTCTGTCGCAAAGCTGGCTTCACATTGATCGAGGAATGCGATTTCGAATACCCGAAAGGTAGCTTTATGCGGTGCAATGATTGGCGTCTCGATCTCCTTGCAAGCGACTAGCCGCAACTGAATAAGAGACTGTACCGCGATGGGCAGCACAGCAACGAGGCGACCAATCAGACAGCCGCCTCTGTTGTGGCTGCACACCCTGGCATGCAGCTTCGTGCCGGTTCACAGGCCGGGCTTCTAGTAGCTAATGAGCCCCTCCAGAATGGCATCAATCCGCTCCAGCACATCGCTGCTCAGATGGACATCGCTGGCTTTGACGTTCTCTTCGATCTGCTCAGGGCGCGAGGCTCCAATGATCGCTGAGCTGACGTTCTTCTGACGCAAGGTCCAGGCCAGGGCCAGTTGTGCCAGCGTGTAGCCCCCTTCAGCCGCCAGATCCTTCAAGCGCTGCACCGCTTCCAGAATGCGATCTTGCATCAACTGATTGATGAAATAGTTGATCTCGTTGTTCGCAGCTCGCGTTCCTGCGGGCGGTTGCTCGTTCGGTCGATACTTGCCGGTCAGCACGCCCTGCGCCAGCGGAGAGAAGACCACCTGACCGATGCCCTCGCGCTCACACAGCGGAATGATCTCGTTCTCGATGCGACGATTGAGCATGTTATACTGCGGCTGGTTGGAGACGATCGGATCTGCATTCAGCGCTCTCGCCGTATGCACTGCATCCGAGATCTGCGCGGCTGACCACTCCGACACGCCGACATAGAGCACTTTGCCCTGTGTGACCAGATCATCAAGAGCCCGCACCACCTCATCAATCGGGGTTTCGGGGTCATAGCGATGGCACTGATACAGGTCGATATAATCTGTGCCCAGACGCTTCAAACTCGCGTGGCACTGCTCCATGATATGCTTGCGTGATAACCCTTTATCGTTGGGGCCATCACCCATCGGGAAGAAGACCTTTGTAGCCAGCACATAGGAGTCTCGGGGAAAAGCTTTCAAAGCCTGCCCGACCACCTTTTCCGCTTCTCCACTATTGTAGACGTTCGCTGTATCAAAGAAGTTCACGCCAAGCTCATAGGCCTTGTGAACACAACGCGTCGTGACATCTTCACCCACAGATTGACTGTAGGTCAGCCAGCTTCCAAGCGCGATAGAACTGACCTTGACGCCAGCTCGTCCGAGGCGACGATACTCCATTACAACACATCCTTTCATTCGACGCTTCAGCGCATCCAGATCTACTGTTCAAAAGATCCAAGCGAGATGCAGTCAGGACTATAGAAAAGAGCATACTGCCTTCACAAGGCTCAATAACCGCGTTCGCGCAACATCTTCACTCTGACCGCTCCCTTGCTTGTTCATACAGTATACAGGCACAGAAGATCCCTGTCTATATTGTTTATCCTGCTGAGGCAGGGAATCAAGCGGGTTCTTCAGCCGAAGAGGGAAACAACCGCCGTCTCTCACCCTGCTTTCCCCGGAAAGCCCTGGTACCGCCAGAGGAGACACAGCATCCTACGCCGTGCGTTCCGGGCTTCCGGTCAGGAGCGCGATGTTTACAGCTTCAGCCATGCGCCGATAGCCGTCATCATTGGGATGAACGCCGTCGCCGGAATCATAGGCCGGATGGAGCCTCGCAGCATCATCAGGAGAACAGAGCGGCGTCGCGAAATCGAAGACAGCGTCAAAGCACTGCGAGCCCTGTTCGAGCAGCCACGCATTGACAAGCAGACGTTGCTCTTGTTGCTCGGGAGTATAGCCGCCGGGCAGAATTGTCGTACCGAACACGCGCCGATACGTTTGTCTTGCTTGCTTCGCCACCCGGTGTAGCGCCTCGATGACCGTCGCAGCCGGCACATCAGCCCGCAGATCATTCGATCCAATATGCACAATCAGGTCGGTTGCTCCCGGCTGTGCCAGCACATCCCAGGCCATCCGCTGTATGCCCGGCTCTCCGAACAGATGGGACGGCTCCCCTTCATAGGACGGAGGGAATTCGCCGGTCAGTTGATTGCCCGAAAGCCCCGCGTTCAGAACCGACATCACGCGCTGTCCGCCCGCCTCCTGCAAGCGACGCGCCAGATAATCGGGCCAACGCTTGTTTGCGTTCGTGGTTGAGCCAAACCCATCTGTTGTCGAGGAGCCAAATGCGACAACAGCATTGAGCGGAGTCGAGGGCAAAACATCGATACCAGTCAGCAGCCACCACGACGTGGTAAGCAGCGGATAGGCCAGAAAAGCCGCATCCACTTCCAGAGCGGTCACATCTCCTAACCTCGAAACATACGAGGTTTGTTGGGCGCTGAAATGGCCCGTCACGCATTCACCCCGCTCCACGAAAAAGGAGATTGCCAGATCGCTCAACGCCTGAACAGGAAACGCCACCGGATCGCTGACCGCCTCCTGCCCTGGCTCCAAAGTCAGCATTGGCCTGCCCCCAAAAGTGACCGGTCGCGTTTTCGTACTGAGAATCGGCGCCCCGGCGACGTCACCCACACACACCGAAGCGAGCGTGACCGACTCATCCCCATATCGATTCGACAGGCGCACCCGAAGCTGTTCGCCACCCACATGCAGATGCACGATCTGACGCAACGTGCGTCCCTGCATATTAGCCGAAAGGACCCGTGAAGGTGCTGTATACCACGCCCCGACCCAGTTTGACAAATCCATTCTTTCAATCCTTCCCTTGTTCTTCAATCCCCGTTTCGGGCTCTTTCCCTTTTTTGGGGGCGAGGCACTCACATGGCTTCTAGCGCCTGCTGATAGATCGAGTCGCGGAAGTCCTGAATTTCTGCAAAATACTTAAAATAGCTGAAAATAAAACTTCGCAATAGACTTTCGGCCTCCACAATGCAGATACTCATTCTGACTACATTCCTCTTCGACAGATGGATGAGGCGGGGTAAATATTTCTATACAGCTCCTCGGTCGCAGGAGATTCTCGCGTCGTGCGTCATGGGGTATCAGCGATTTCCCTTACAACATCCAGATCAGCCAGTACCGGAAACGCATCCTGCGCGCTATTCTTGCCCACAGTATACACTTTTCTTCTTCCCCATACAAGCCTTTTCACCCGTTTTTCCTGCTGTTTCATCCTGCTCTGCTCTATTCTCCGGACAACGCGCCACATTCTCCCAGGCGAACGCTCCGGCACCCCGCAAGCGCGCCATACCGGAGCGTTCAAGCGAGAGGCTAGATCAAAAAGCGCCCGTTCTCGTAGCAGAGCTTCCCATCTGCGTACACCTTGCCCTCATGCAGATCACAAACCAGATCCCAGTGATCGGCAGACTCATTCACGCCACCCGTCAAGCGGATCGAGGCCCCAAGCGCCATATGCATCGTCCCACCAATCTTTTCATCGAAGAGCGTGTGCCCGGTCGCTTCCTGAATGTTATAATTCGTGCCAAAAGCGACTTCACCCAGATAGCGAGCGCCCGCATCCCGATCCAGCATCATATTCAGATACTCCAACCCACGGCTTGCATAGCTCTCAATGACCTTGCCATCACGGAACGTCAGCCGAATGTCCTCAACGAGATTGCCGTCACGGTTTGCCGGATAGCGAAAACGAACCGTTCCGTTGACCGAGTTCTCGATAGGCGAGCTGAACACCTCTCCATCTGGCATGCTGTATCGACCATCGCAATTAATCCACTTGCGCCCGCCCGTGCGGTACGTCACATCAGTGTCAGGGGTCACCACATGAATCTCGTCATGTTGCATCAGGAAATCGACGAGCTTTTGTTGCTCATCGTGCACTTTCTGCCAGGCTGCCAGCGGATCATCTTCGTCAAGTAGCTCCGCCCGATAGACAAACGCCTCGAAATCCGCAAGCGACATACCCGCATCCTGCGCGTGAGCATGCGTCGGGAACAGCGTTCCACACCAGCGGAAAGCTCCCTCCGCCTCGCGCTGCATCTGGCGGTTTATCTGTGCGGCATGCGCCCGCTTATAGAGCGCCAGCCGGGCAGGATCGATGCGGGTAAGAGCGCGGGTATTTTGCTCGGCCCAGATGGTCAGGCCAGCATCAAAGTGTTCTGTCACGAACTGCTCAACCGGGGCAGTGTAGCTGAGTTGCTCGTCATTTGCCTCCTGAAAGAAAATCTCGCGCATGCCATCCAGATGAATGATGGGATACACATGAGCGCCCGCCCGGAGCGCCTCACGATACACAGCACGAACGAGCGGAGCGGCAACCTCAGGAGCCCGGATCACAAACCGCTCGCCAGCTTTCAGCTTGAACGAATAGTGAACAAGCACCCGAGCAAGCTTCTGAAGATAGACATCTGCCATGTGAATGACACCCTTTCTTTCTGAATCAGAAAAAAACAGAAACGGCTCTATAAGGAAATAAACTACTTCTTTTTCTCTACTTACCCTGTAATAGAGTATAACAGCAAAAACAGGAAAAGAGTAGCAACAATTCTTCATTTCTGAGCACTTGCAACGCTTCATTGACATCACGACATACATAAAACAGAGAAGGCAGCCACACTATCCTGGAGCAGAAAAGGGGAAACTCTCTCATCAGAAGTGATGATGACAGGGAAGCAAAAAAATGAATATGTTTCTCTCTACCCACCCTTCAAGCCACTTGCATCGCATCTCCCTTCGCTGAACTATTACCCACATTACGCCACACCCGATCTTCAACAATTGGGTAATATTGGCCTGCAATGGCGCCTGAAGCAAGCACCTTGTTATCAGCAAAAGGATAAAGGGCGAACACACAATCTTCTCAAAAATGGGAAGAGCAAAGCAGATGGAGTCCTTATACGTGTCACCGGGAACGATGCGCGACGGGATGCAGAGCGCTGCTGACATCTCCTGAGAGAGGATTGAGCCTGTTCCGGTACGGGATACACAGCCTTCGCGCGAAAGAGCAGAGGAGCCCAATGCGTCCGTACAAGGACACAAAAACGGACAATCCGCCCGTTCACAAAGTCAATCGAGTGCCCTCTAGCTGGAAGAAGGCACTCATGACAAGGGCTGCCAGGCCTATTCCCGATTCCGCTCCGCAGCCTCTTCCATCTTCTTGCGGAGGCTCAGTGGCCGCATGTCCGTCCAGACCTCCTGGATATATTCCAGACACTCAGCCTTTGTTCCAGTCTTGCCAGCATCATGCCAGCCAAGCGGATTATCCCTGTCCGCGGGCCAAATAGAGTACTGTTCCTCGTGGTTCACAACTACTTTGTACTGTGTTTTATCCTCGTTGTCATTCCAACTCATAACAGAACCTCTTTTCTTTGCGAAACAACATTTATCTATTTCTATTATACATATGTTTCCATAAAGTCATTTCAAATGATATACTACTTGAACATCGGCAGCAAGCAAGCGCCTATCGGACACACCTGTTCTCACAACCCGCCAAAAATCGGGACGACGGTAACAGCTCTACCAGACTTCACTTAACTGATACATCGTGTCACCGTCGTACTGACTTTGCCCCTGCTAGGCAAGATAACAGCGATGGGCAAACGCGATTATAGCCCGCGTCGGCCTTTCCAGACGGTGCCGCAGCCATGTCACGATTCTCGCAGAACCCAGCCCTGTACATATTCCACCCAGAATATCACCTGGATAGTGCACGCCAACAAAGATACGCGAAAAGCCCACCAATGCCCCTACTACCAGGAACGCCCCTGTCAATAGAATCAGAAAGACCAATCTCTTTGGAGGGAGCGTGAGCCGGAACAGCCGTGGCAGAGCAAACAGCAACATCCCCACGACCGCAAACGACCAGGCAGTATGATCACTCGGGAATGAGGCATCTGCTGCATGATGAACCAGCACCAGCGCACGCATGGCGACAAAAGGTCGCTCCTCAAACGCAAGGTGACCGATCACAATATTGAACCCATAGGCAAGCGCGCAGGCGACAGCAACCCAGAGCACCAATGACCGACGCTCAAACGCGGCCTGCTGCTCATCCGCCGACTGCATGGACCGCCGCGGCAGCCCCCAGAGCACCAGCAGCAACACCGGCCAGCAGAAAATCAACCACTCTGCACAGAATATCATCACATCGTCAAGCCAGGGGAAGCGGCCGGCCAACTGATTGACCAGGTGAAACAGCGTTGCATTAAGCGTTAACAGCATCCATTTCTCCTCTATCCTCTCAAGAATCAGGTGAAGAGGATGTGTCTTCCCTCTCCACCTATCCCTTCAGAATAGAACGAAACGCGCAAAAACTCAATGTTTCAGGACTGTTTTCACCCTTACCCGATTCTATCTCAGCAGGCGCCCGAAGCTATTCACCACCTTCACCCTATAAAGAGCTACTCCAACATTTCAGACAACCAGCTTCTTTCCACATAGATAGGCACAAATTTCTACCCATTCTTCTGCTTCTCTCTCACATATCACCACTTCCACGCCTTACCCTTTTATAGAATGGTGAAACTGTAGCACAGCTTCACTCATTCAGGAAACGATAGCATAGCGATGTTGCTCTATTACAAAGCAGCCAGACAGAGATATACTCCCTCTCTCTGGCTACCTGCTGCTTTGCTATGCCTGCAATTGCTTTGGACCAAGCCTCAGGGCCACCTCAGCGACCCGCTGTCCCAGATAATGAGCCACAGCCAGCTCATCCTCTGAAAGCGTGCGGCCGGCGGCTCCCCCGGCAATTGCCATTGCCCCGTAGGGCGAACCGGCCCTCTGCAATAAAGGCGTTGCATAGCCGCATGGAACCAGCAACATACCCAGATGCATCAATTGTACCATCATTCCTAAGGTTGCCTGTTCCACGCCTCCATGCGGAGTAGAAGCTACGGACATCACCCCGGCAGGACGACCAAGCAGCGCATTCGTTCGCCAGAGCGGACTTGCTTGCTCCAGAAAGTACTTCATCGCGGCTGACATCCCACCATAACGCGTCCCCGAGCCGATAATCAACCCATCGGCCCGCGCCAGATCATCAATACGCGCTACCGGCAACGGGTGGATACGTTCAGCATAGACACGCCCCGTCCACGGATGAGCTCGCAAAGCCTCCTCCGTTTCCAGATCGGGAACACGTTTCAATTCGGCGCGGATCCCTGGTATACTCTCCACGCCCTTTACCGCTAGCTCAGCCAACGTCAGACAGTTACCGCCCTGGGAATGAACCAAAACAAGAATATGCATTCTCTACTCCTCCATATAATTACGCACCACCGGTACAGCGAATCGCTTCCCCGTTCACGTGGCCATTTGCAGCCGAACAGAGAAACACGATCAGAGCGGCGACATCTTCGGGTGTGGTTAGACGCCCGGTGGGGTTCTGTTGAGCGACAGCCGCCTGCATCTGCGCAGGAAACTGATCCCGGTTCCGCTCGGTCAGCGTGAAACCCGGCATGACAACATTAGCCAGAATACCCGCAGAGCCAAGCTCACGCGCCAGCACCCGCGTCAACCCATGCAAGCCCGCTTTAGCAGCCGCATACGCCCCCGCGCCTGGGATACCATCCTCCGCGACATTCGAGGACACGTTCACGATACGTCCCCAGCCACGCGTTCGCATCAGCGGAACCACGCGCTGCAATGTAGAATATACGCCCATCAGAGAGAGTTCAAGAGTCGGCTTCCAGTTCTGTGCAGGCACATCCTCAAAGCGCTTGCCCATGTCCTCAAGCGATCCCCACTGAACAGCGTTATTCACAAGCACATCAATACTTCCCCACCGCTGTACAACTGTGTCTACCGCCTGGGTGATTGTTTCTTCACTAGCCAGGTCATATGGCACTACCAGCGCCTCACCACCGACCTCAAGTACCCGGCTGGCCGTTTCCTCAGCCTGCGCGTGCTGAGAGCGATAGGTCACAACGACTCGTGCCCCTTCTCTCCCAAAGGCGAGAGCAGTTGCCCTCCCGATTCCCGAGGAGCTTCCTGTCACCATGACGACCTTTTGCTGTAATCCCAGATCCATACGAATAGATTCCTTTCCCTAACCGGTTAGTAAAATGCTTATAAAAAAGCTAACCGGTTAACAATCTTCACAAAAAGATGAGCCTACCTGTAGCCCGCTTTCAAAGTTCCTGAGATTCTTGCCTCGTGTGTTGCTCAAGATTGCGCAGCATCTGTTCAAGCACTCGCACAAAAAGCGCATACTCGACATCCGAGATATTGGTCAGAAGTACTTTTTCGACTTCTGCCATTTCCTTCGGAATGACCGCCTGTAGCTCCCTGCCCTTCGGTGTTAACCTGACAAGCACCTGTCGCGCATCCGTTGGGTGCGGGTACTTCTCGACCAACCCCTGATTGACCATCCTCCGCACAGTGCGTGTAATAGCCGGCCCCGAGGCATGAAGCCGCTCTGCAATCTCGCTAATTGTCAGATCCTCCGAAGCGTTCCAGAGGAGTTCAAGAAGGAAATTCTGTCCGGCATACACTCCGTATCGTTGCAGCCTCTGCTGACAGGCTTCCTTCGTTTCACCTGAAACGCGAGCAAAAAAGGCAATGAAATCACTCATACGCTGCACTATCTCCCTAACCGGTTAGCTATTTGTCAGTATATCCGCATTACATCCTCTTTGTCAAGAGATACTCCATCCCATCAGCTCCTCGTATCCATCAAATTGAGTGGACTTGCTTCCATTCCAAATACAAATACTATCATGTTGCTCCGTAGAAAGGTCTATCCTCATACCCACATTCATCAGGATTGAGATGCTTAATCTCTTTCCAGGTAAACCCAAAGCAGCCAATATATCCATGTATTTCCGAAGGATCCAGGAACTCACCGATGACATACTGATAAAATCATATCTCCTGGTGCTCATTCCACAAAAAGAAGGACGGCCATCGTCCTTAAAAGAAAGAAGCGAGAACAGGCCACACGCTCCTTCTCCCACGAGGTCACGAAAGGCTCCGCATGAAGTCGTTTCTCTATCCCGTTCTCGATAGAGCGCATATCCTCCATATACGCCCTCTCACATAGCGCTCAAGGGTCACAGAACAGTTCCCTGCTAACACAGATCCACGCCTCGTCGGCCCCTTACGAATTGTTGATCAGCATCCGAATCAGCACTATAAGCTCGTTGCGAGAATGTATTCTCGCATAAAGAATCGATTTGCTCATAGTCCTCTTTCTTTAATACAGCCTATCACCATTTTTACCACAATCCAGGGCAAAACGCAGAGCAGTCAAGAGGTCACCATCTCAGCGCAACAAAAGACGGTAAATCGGCTCCCCTTCTCTCTCTTCACCAGTCGGTTGAAAGCCAATCCCGCGATACAGGCGTTGTGCACGCATATTCTCCGGGTGCACAGTTAGCAGAAGAGCGCAGCAGGCGGGGCATTCCTGTTTGAGAAAATCAAGTAACCGAAGCAGCGCTTGCTTGCCATAGCCTTTCCCCTGATGAGCCACATCAATAAAAAAGTGGAACATCCAGCAATCCGCAGTGTTATCCGGCTCATAGGCCAGCATCATAAAGCCGATCATCGTTCTATCGTCATAGAACGCATAAGGCCGCCAGAGGAGCCCACCCGGACGTATATACGCTTTCGCCAGTGCGATCGCGGCAATCGGCACCACATCAGAGATAAACCGTTGCTGCTCGGGATATACTCCTAATAAAAGCGTATCTCGCCAGTTGTCGCGGGTGACCTCACTGATAGTCAATTCACTCATTATTATGCTACTCACTTTCAATAGTACGGGCAGCATTGTAGCAGAAGCAGAGAGCCCTTCCCTATCCCTCAAACTTCGGATCCCACCACATCTCTTTTTCAAGTATCTACACCAGATGAAAGCAAACAGTGCTGTATAAGATAGCGAGAATCACGAAAAAGGGTATTTCTTGTCCCGTCAGACAAACAAAACACCCTCCAGCCAGCTCCAGAAGGGCAACGATCCGCAAACAGGCGTCCTCCAGGAGGGAGAGGCAAGGCCAGAGCGACCCTGCACAATCACCTTCCTATCATAAGCTGCTGCAATTTCGTCTCGGCGTCGTCCAGAGGCGTATAGACGACCATCTGTATCCCGGGCAGGTTGGGCACAGGGAAAGTGGTCGGGCACAGGACCAGATACCCCACCTCGGGATGATTGAGCGCACAGAACTTCCCACACGCCAACGCAATCTCATGCTCAGGCCACCAGGCGCGAAACTCGGGGCTTTTCTCTCGCAACTCCTCGATCAGCTCGTTGTACCAGGGGTCGTCAGGGTAGCGATCATAATACACATGGAAGGCAGCCAGACAGCTCCGGGCCTCGCGCTCCCAGTCTGCTGACAGCGTTCGAGCAGCCGGATGCACAAAATGGTACCATAGCGCATTACGTTCTCGCTCGGAGAAGCTCGGATAATCACCGAAGACGCGCCGGGTACACTCATTCCAGCCCACAACATTGCCGCGCCGATCAAACAACCGGGCAGGATAGCGAAAACCATCCAGAATTCGCTGCGTGGTCTCATCAGGGGACACCACCTCACCCATCGGTGGCATCGAGTCCTGCGCCAGCGAAAATAAGTGACGACGCTCCTCATCGTCCAATTGCAGGATCGATGCCAGGCGTTCGAGCACCTGTGTCGACACCTGAATATCACGCCCTTGTTCAAGCCAGGTGTACCAGGAGACCCCGACACCCACAAGCTGGGCGACCTCTTCGCGCCGCAGCCCACGCGCCCGCCTGCGCTGGTAGGTCGGAAGGTGAAACTGTTCTGGATGCAGGCGGGCCCGCCGACTCTGTAAAAATTCTGCCAACCCCGCCTTGCGCTTGACTCTTTCTCTCATCATCCTCGCTCTCAAACTATGACTACCCGGACATATGATAGAACACACTCCTGGTTCCTTCAGGAGCTCTACTCTATACTACCATTACCAGTTTTTCCAGAGCAATCATACTCAAAAAGGAGAGGTAGAACATGTCACAATCATCCCTTTCATTGCGCGAACGTGTAGGCGTCGCCATCTTTCAATCAAGTGACACAGTAGAGGCCGTCCGCAGCATTCGCGAGGCTGAAGCAGCAGGCGTGCAACAGGCCTGGTTTTCAACAGGAAGCGCAGGCCTCGCCGACGTCCTGACCATGCTGAGTGCAGCAGCCATCCAGACAGAGCGCATCAAACTGGGAACCGCAATCGTGCCAGTTCCCGCGCGGCATCCGCTGGTCATGGCGCAGCAGGCACTTGCGATCCACGACATCGCTCCCGGGCGCTTGCTGCTCGGCGTCGGCTCCGGAGATCGCGCCCTGTTTGAGCACGGCTATGGCCTGCCGCAGGCAACACCCCTCAAGCACCTCCGCGAGTACCTTCAGGTGCTTCGTAGCGTCCTCTATGAAGGCCAGGTTGAGTATCGTGGCACCTTCTTCCAGGTCTCAGCGGTCCAGCCTCGCACAGCACCGATCCCGCTGCTTATCCCGGCGCTTGGCCTGAAGGCGTTCGAGCTGGCGGGCGAGATTGCTGATGGCGCGCTCGCAGCCTTCTGCCCGGTTCCTTACCTGCTTGAGCAGGCCCGCCCAGCCATTCAGGCCGGTGCGGAGAAAAGCAAGCGCCCGGCCCCTCCCATCATTGCGGGCTTGCCAGTCGTGTTCAGCACGGATGAGCGAACGGTACAGGGGGCAGTACGGGTCTTTGTCCAGCAGATAAGCCAGACCAGCACCTATGCACATATGTTTACGCTGGCAGGGTGGGGAGCAGCCATACAGGGGGATACGAAGGCGCTGGATGCACTGGCCCTTGAGCTTGCGATCTATGGCACAGAAGAAGCGATACGGGATCGTATTCAGAAGCTCTTGCAGAGCGGCATCGGTGGGTTACAACTCATAAATATTGCCCTCGCAGACCCCGCCAAAGAGCAGCAGCACCTCTATCGTCTGATCGGCTCTCTATAGTTAAAACAACGTAGGTAGAATAAAGGAGACAAAAAGATCCAGACAAAACGAAGCAGCCCACCATGCAAGCGGTCCGGCTGCTTCATTGTCACTCCTGCTCCGGATCAGCGAAAAGCGAGTTCATACGTCGCACCCGCTTCAAGCGGCAGCAGGATACGCCCATTCTCCACGCTCCATGAGATGTTTTGCCCCGCCTGATCGCTCACCTGAGCAAGCTGTTGATCACGAGGCGCACGAAGCCGATAGGTCCCGCCGTTCTGTGCGCGCAAGACAACCGTGGTACTGTCGGGCAGCCAGCGGATATCAACCTCGACGCCCCCACGCGCTCGCAACCCCGTGATCTCGCCCCGTTTCCAGGCATCGGGCAGGGCAGGCAGCAACGCGATCTCACCCGCATGGCTCTGCAAGAGCATTTCCGCGATCGCCGCCGGAGCACCGAAATTTCCATCGATCTGGAAGAGTGCCGAACGCATCTCGTCATCCTCGTTATCAGCGCCGGTTGGGAGGTGCGTCGGGTGCATATCGAACAGGTTCGTTGCCGTCAACCGGGCAAGCAGTTGTAGCAGATGCGTATAGGCCTCGTTGCCCTCACGAAGCCGTGCCCAGAGCGCGATCACCCAGGCACGCGACCAGCCCGTATGACCGCCCTTGTGCTCTAGCCGCAACTCAAGCGATCGCTTTGCCGCCCGAGCCAGTTCCGGCGTCTTCTCAAGCGTGATCTCCTCACCCGGATACAATCCGTACAAATGAGAGAGATGGCGATGACCCGGCTCAGCCTCGGCAAAGTCCTCCTTCCACTCCTGCAATTGCCCGTTCTGTCCGATCTTTGGGGGAAGCAGCCGGGCTCTGGCCTGTTCGAGCTGCGCCGCGAACTCGGCATCACACCCCAGAATGTGGCTGGCCTTGATACAATTCGTGAAGAGTTCCCGAATGATCGTCATATCCATCGTCGTGCCCGCGCTGACCGTGGCACGCTTGCCATCAGGGGTAATAAAGGTGTTTTCGGGCGATGTGGAGGGACAGGTCAGCAGGTTGCCATGTTCATCTTCAATCAGGAAGTCGAGGAAAAAACGGGCAGCTCCCTTCATCAACGGATAGGCCCGCTGCGCGAGGAACTCGCGATTACCAGAAAAGGCGTAGTGTTCCCATAAATGCTGACAGAGCCACGCCCCACCTAGTGGCCAGTTCGCCCATTGGGGCCCGCCACTTCCTGCGCCCACGGGCTCGGAATGACGCCACAGATCAGTATTGTGGTGCGCTACCCACCCCTCACACTGATAGTAAGCTCGAGCTGTTTTCGCACCGGTCACGCTCAAGCCCTCGATCAGAGCAAAGAGCGGCTCATGACACTCCGGCAGGTTACAGGTCTCCGCCAGCCAGTAATTCATCTCAGTGTTGATATTAATGGTATAATTCGAGCTCCACGGCGGCTGAAGCTGATCGTTCCAGATACCTTGCAGAGTTGCCGGTTGCGTTCCGGGACGCGAGCCCGTTATTAGCAGATAGCGACCATAGTGAAAATACAAAGCAAGCAACTGAAGGTCCTGCTCTCCCTTGCGCAGCGCCTTCAGCCGTTCATCCGTCGGAATCTCGGCAAAGTCGTTCTCGTCCAGGTAGAACGTGACGCGCTGAAAGAGCCGCTGATGATCGCGCACATGAGCCTCGAACAGAGCGGCGTAGTCCTTCTGCGCGGCGGCAACCAGTTTCGCAGTACAGAGCGCCGTAATATCCTCATCGTGGTCCGCGGGATCGCGATCAAAGCCACGAAAGCTCGTTACAGTGGCAAGCAGCAAGGTTGCAGAACGAGCATTCTCAACGGTCAGCGTACTATCCTCTGCCGCAAAGACGCGCCCGCCATCGAGCACCACCTGCATCTGCGTATCAAAACGGATACCCTTGTTTTCCTCATAAATAATAGGATGCTCACTCTGATGGTAAACTGGATCGGCGTGCACCGGACAGCGACCACTCAGATGCAAGCCATCGGGCCCGACAGCGACAACCTGCGCTTGAAGCGGGCTGTCAAGCGAGATCGTAAACGAGATTGTGCCGCCCTCATCGCAGGCCAGACGCACCACAAGCACATCATCCACGGCGGAAGCGAAGACCTCCCTCCTGTAAGTCTGCTCCCCGACGCGATAGCGCACGCTGCTGAGAGCCGTTTGCAGGTCCAGCTCGCGCCGATAGTCCGTCACCTGGCCAGCATGTTGAAAGGTCAGGCGCAGGTTCCCGAGCGGCAGATACGCCTGAGTATAAGGGCCCTGAATCCGCTGTACGAGTGCATCCGCGGCGACATAGTCATGCTCTTCCATTACCAGCCGCCTGAGTTCGGTAAGGTGTGAAGCCGCCTCATCATACTTCGGATCACGCGGCTCACCGGACCAAAGCGTGTCTTCATTCAATTGAAGCAGCTCTTCCTCGATCCCTCCATGCACCATTGCTCCCAGGTGTCCGTTTCCCACTGGAAGCGCCTCCATCCAGACGGAAGCAGGTTTGCGATACCAGAGTTTCATAGATACAGAAGTCCCTTTCACCGTCTTGCAGTGCAAACCCAAACGCGCCGCCTCGGAGGCCTGCGCATCGAGTTTCATCGTTTCCTTTGAGTATACTGAAAGCACGTGATGAAATTCAAGGGATGGACAGAAAACGTTTTCATCACAGGGCAAAATTGCCCTCTCGTCCGCAGGCAGCGCTCAGGGGAGTTCGATGTCATCAAGCGAGAGCAGCCCTCTTTTCAGCGCATAGATGACGGCCTGTGTGCGGTGTGCAAGCTGCAATTTGGTCAGAATGTTCCCGACATGCGTCTTGATTGTCTCCTCGCTCACGCCAAGCGCCGCAGCAATTTCCACATTCGTACGCCCCATCGCAAGCTGCTGCAAGACCTGTAGCTCACGCTCGGTCAGCTTGCTCGGCTGCTTGACGGTCCGCATCAACTCCTGCATCACCGCCCCCGCTACCGAGGGATCAAGCAACGATTGCCCGCGAGCAGCCGCCCGAATCGATGCAAGCAACATCTCGGGATCGGCATCTTTGCGCACATAGCCAATGGCGCCCGCACGTAGTGCAGCCATCACCCGTGTTTCTTCAGTTGAGCTAGTCAACGCGACAATACGGATATTGGGAGCCTGTTCGTGTATCTGCTTGATTGCCTCAATGCCATCCATGCCGCCGGGCATCAGCAGATCCATCACCACGACATCCGGCATCCAGCGATCAAGCTGCTTCAGCGCCTCTTCCCCGCTTGACACCTCCCCCACCACCTCCATATCATCGAAGGCTTTCAAGAAGCTATACAGGCCGCGGCGCACGATTCGGTGGTCATCTACCAGCATCACCTTCGTCTTCTCGGGCATAGCAGCACCTCTTTTCCATGAAATATCTACTCTTCTTCAGTATATTGCTTCCATCTCTTCAATTGTACATAATCAATGAAGAGCGTCACGCTCCGGAAAAGCACAAGCGCGATCAAGGCATATCCCGCCCAATCTCTGGCAGTGCTCGGCGGAAAGGAGACAGTAATCATACCGAGCAGCAGCAGGGCAACGACAAACAACGGCCAAAGCAGAAAGCCTCGCATCTTCTGCATCAATTTTCCCCACTCCTGCGCTATTTGCCAGCGCAGGCCGCTCTCAAGCAGCTTCTCGAAATAGCGATTAATAATCCCATAATACCGCTTATGCTCCACCACCAGTAAAATGCAGGAGATAATCGTAAGTGTAAAGGTGATCCACCAGGCAACTGGATACCGCCACCCCTCAACCATAATAAAGCTGAACCAACTGCCCATTATACATAAACGCAGCAGCTTCAGCCAGAGCGCATGCACGCGCCGCAACAGGGACAGCGAATCCCGACTCTGTCCGCCATTATTGATGAGCACGCGGAAACTCGCGACTTGTCCCCAGATGCACGCGGAGAGCACAACCAGCAGCCCGATAAGCAAGCAAACAATCGCAAGTATGCCGGAACGCCCGAACAATGTAGCCAGAAGCATAAAGAGAAAGGTGGCCTGCACAGCGCTCGCCCCCAGTTGAAGCCCGCTCTTTGCCTGCTCGGTCGCCTTCCCGGTTTCGCGCTGCATCTGTTCTTGCTCATGTTCCAGCGCCCGCGTGTCCAGCAGCGGGATCCGCGCCCGAAGCGTTGTTCCCTGTCCCGGGCTGCTCTGAATCTCCAACTGCCCGCCGAGCAACTCCACGCGCTCCCGAACGTTCGAGAGCCCCATACCTTGCTTCACCGTTGCGGGATCAAAGCCCTGCCCGTTATCGCGCACCTCAATATGCAGCCACTCCCCACGCGTTGTGAGTTGGAGCCAGACTTCGCCAGCCCGAGCATGACGGGCAATATTCGCGAATGCCTCCTGCACCAGTCGGAAGATCTGTTCCGCGGTACTCAGAACCGTGCCAGCAGGAAGCGGCTCTATCTCGGTGTGAACCTGCGCCCCCGTGCGATAGCCAAGCGCCTGAGCCTGCATCCGCAGCGCCTCCGCCAGACCTGTCTGTTCAAGCGGGGAGGAATGCAACTGTTGCAAGAGCGCCTGCATCTCGACCTGCGCTTCTTTCACGCTTCGCTGGATATCCACAATTGCGGCTTGCACCTCTGCGTTGTCGCCGCCTCCGTGCGCTCGGGCAGCCGCTGCACTCATGTTGATGCTGAATAGTTGCTGCTTCACCGAGTCATGCAGATCGCGCGCGATCCGATTCCGCTCCTCTTGCGCCGCGACTTCCGCCGCCTGCCGGAGTGCCTGATCTCGCAACTCGGCTGTCAGATAGGCCTGCTGCTCATACCTGCCGATCCGCTGGCTCACAGCATTGGCAATCGCGTAAAAAGGCCCCACAGGCCAGCGCATGGCTGTTCGTAAAGGTTCTACCGCGAAGCCATGCGCCAGACGAGCAAGGGCCAGTTCCAGCATGGAAAGGTGCGATTGTAAGGGCAATGTCAGCAGCCAGCCAACCAGCATCCCCGCCACGCAGGCAAGCAACAACGTGAGCACAATCGATACACCAAAATGAAGCAACAGAGCAACCATACTCAGGGCCGCGCCAGCCGCCACCAGATGACTCACCACCAGGTATGTAGCCACTCCCACCCGGCTTGTCTCCTCTGATCTGTACGTTCCACGCATCTCTTGCCCCATAAGCATGCTCCGTTTCTTCCCAACGCATTTCTATAGCAAGGTTAATACAACTGACTTTGTGGAAGCTGCTCCTCTTTCGATGGCACAGTACTTGCTCGCCAGAAGACTGTAGCTCGCTCGCTTGCCAGATTACTCAAAAAGAGCGTATTCATTGCCATAGCCGCAAGCGCGAACAGTGCCGACGTGTACTGTAACGACGGAGGTACCGCCAGTACCGCCACCCGAAGCACCAGCAGCAGTAACCAGATTATAATACTAAGAACGTTTGCTCTTGAATAGGCAATTCCGGTTCTCGGGTCGATGCGCAGAAATGCCATCTTCCCGCGCGCGAAGCCGATAAGCGTCCCTGCGAGCAGTCCTGCAACCGCAGCCAGAGCCAGCCACATAGATGAAACGGGTGGGTTCGCAAACACACCCCACGCTCGTTCAATCGAAAGGCCCCCGACAACCACTATCAAGATGAGCCACGATATCCCTTTAGCCGGTCGCTCCTGACACTGCCGCACGGTAACCAGGACAATAACCAGAAGTGCAACCACAAGTATCAATAATGGTGACATGCTTTTTTCTCCTTACCTGTTTCCTTCTCGTTTTGAGGAACAGTGTACAGGAGAAAGCACAGCTTGCCATCGCTGCACATCGTGATTTTTGCCTCCCCCAAAAGAGGGAGAGCTATCACAATGACGAACCCTGGACCACAGAAATAGCATACTCCCTTCCACCCGGGCGCTGATTGCTGGCTTTCCGGGTGAGGTTATCGGGCTCTGGCCGACGCTGCTGATCGGCACGGTAGGGATACAGCCTGGTATTGTCATTCTGTTCGTTGCGCGTTCTGTACGCAGCTACGAGCTGACTTCACAAAAAGAGGGGGCATAGCCCTTTATCCTATCCTCAGAAAAGGGGGAGATCACAGGACAGCTCCCCCTTACTCAGCCTGATGAACGCCAATCTTCAGCAGTGAGCACGCACATAGAGCGCCTGGTTGCTTCTACTCTATCATTTGGAGCATCCCATTGCCACCATGAAATGCGCACAAAAAGGGGTAGTATCATAAGGCGAAATCTGTTATACTTGGAGATACCCGCGCTACTGCTGCACAAAATCATCTGTGCGGGTACGACAGCACCTCTCACGAGCGGCTGAGGGATGAAAGCAAAAAACCAAGAAATCAACGGAAACAAAGACGCATGGAACCACGCGACGATTATTTCCTGCAACAACAAATCGGCAACTATCGTATTGTCGCACGGATTGCTCAGGGCGGATTCGGGATGGTTTACCGAGGACAGCATATGTATTTGCCGTCGCGAATCGCTGCCATCAAGATCATGCGGCATGCCGTGGATCAAAGCGAGCAAGTCCGCTTTCTGCGCGAGGCCGAGCTACTGGAACAATTGAAACACCCGCATATTGTCCCTCTGCTCGACACCGGGCTGCTGCAAGGCATACCCTACCTGATTATGCCTCTGATCGCGGGCGGCTCGCTCCGGGAGCGCCTGAGACGGCCACTACCAACAGAACAGGCACTCAAGTACGTCTTTCAGATCGGGGAAGCGCTGCACTATGCGCATCAAAAGCAAGTCGTCCATCGCGACCTGAAACCAGAAAACATTCTCCTTGCCGACGAAGAAACGGCGCTGCTCACCGACTTTGGTATTGCCTCACTGCTCACAACCCAGAGCATGGTATCAACGACGGTCGCGGGAACGCCCACCTATATGGCTCCCGAGCAGTTTCAGGGCAAAGTCAGCGCCCAGAGCGATCAATATGCGCTGGCCTGCATGCTTTTTGAACTGTTGACCGGGAACAAAGTCTTTGAGGCTCCCGATCCCTTCTCGGTCGGCTACAAGCATATTTACGAGCCGCCCCGCTCTCCACGCATACTGAACCCATCTATTCCGTCACATCTTGAGCAAGCGATCTTAAAGGCTCTCTCAAAAGAGCGTCACAACCGTTTTGAGGATATCCCTGCATTTCTGGCTGCGCTCAAACCGGAGGCCGTGCGCATTCAGCCGCCACCCGCGCCGCCAGAGCAGGAAACCATGCAGTCGCCGCCTCGCGAAACCTCACAACCAAGAGAAGAACCATCGCTCCGGCCCGGCGAGCAGCTCTACGATGCCGCTGCATGGAACCGCAAAGGGCTCTCCCTCTACGATGCCGGTCACAGTGAAGAGGCCATACGCGCCTACGACGAGGCCCTGCGTCGTGATCCACACTACGTCTACGCGTGGAACAATAAAGGCAATGCCCTGCGTGATCTGGGAGGCAGCCAGGAAGCGCTGGAAGCCTACGAAGAAGCCATACGCCTCGATCCAACCTATGTCCATGCCTGGAATGGCAAAGGCAATGCCCTGCGTGATCTGAAGCGCTATGAAGAGGCCGTGGCTGCCTTCGATGAAGCGTTACGCCTCGACCCCAACTACGTGCATGCCTGGAACGGCAAAGGCAATATCCTCTACGACCGCAAACAGTATGATGAGGCGCTGGCCATGTATGAAAAGGTGCTCCGCCTCGACCCCAACTATGTGCATGCCTGGAATAACAAGGGGCTGGCTCTCGCGGATTCACGTCGCTATGAAGAAGCGCTGGAAGCCTACGAAGAAGCCATACGCCTCAGTCCGCGCTATGTCGCTGCCTGGAATAATAAAGGATTGGCCCTGCACGATATGGGTCGCATCAACGAAGCGCTGGAAGCCTACGAAGAGGCCATACGCCTCAATCCGCGCTACGTCTACGCCTTGAACAATAAGGCGCTGGCTCTCTACGATCTGAAGCGCTATGAAGAGACCATCCAGGCGTGTGAAGCAACGCTACGCGTTGATCCGACTCATGTTTCGGCATGGAACAATAAAGGACGCTCTTTCTACAATCTCGGGAAGTACGAGCAGGCGATCACAGCCTATGATGAGGTTATCCGCATCAACCCGAACTACGTCTATGCGTGGAACAATAAGGGGCTGGCTCTCTACGACTCGGGACAAGCTGCCGCTGCGCTTCCCATGTATGAAAAGGCTCTCAGTCTTGATCCGCGCTATGTCGCCGCCTGGAATAACAAAGGGCTGGCACTCTACGATCTCGGGCGCTATAACGAGTCGCTGCAAGCATGCAATGAGGCGCTCTATCTCGATCCGAACTACGTCTACGCGTGGAACAACAAAGGTCGAGCACTACAGGCCCTCGGACGCTATGATGAAGCCCTCAGTGCGTACGAGGAAGCGATGCGCCAGGATCCTACATATTTTTACGCATGGAACAATAAGGGGAGTATTCTCCATAATTTGAAGCAGTACGAACAGGCGCTCTCTTTCTACAACGAGTCGCTGCGGCTCAACCCACGCTATTCCACGGCCTGGAACAATAAAGCCACGCTCCTCTATGATCTCGGGCGCTACGAAGAGTCACTGAAAGCCTGTGACGAAGCGCTTCGCATCGACCCACGCTATGTTTCAGCGTGGAACAATAAAGGTCTGGCGCTACAGGCGCTCAAACGGTATGAAGAGGCTCTTCCGATGTATGAGGAAGCGATGCGCCTCGACCCGCGCTACGTCCATGCGTGGAACAATAAAGGTCTGGCGCTCTATTATCTGGGGCGCTATGAAGAAGCTCTTCCGATGTATGAGGAGGCAAACCGGCTCAACCCGCGCTACCTCTATGCATGGAACAACAAAGGGTTGACCCTCTATGAGCTCGGACGCTATCTCGAATCGCTACACGCCTGCGAAAAGGCGCTTGAGCTCGATTCCACCTATGTCTACGGGTGGAACAATAAAGGGCGCGCACTCTATGCGCTCGGACGCTACATGGAAGCGATCGTTGCTTATGACGAAGCGCTTCGGTATAACCCGCGCTATACCCTGGCCCTGAATAACAAGGCCCTGGCCCTCTCCGAGCTTGGACGCCATAGCGAGGCGCTCCCGCTGTATGAGGAGGCAATCCGGATCGACCCGAACTATGTTTCGGCATGGAGCAACAAAGGGGAGCTGCTTCGCGATCTGGGCAGGATCAGCGAGGCCCGGAGAGCTCTTGAGCATGCCTTACAGCTTCAGCCGAACCACAGTAGAGCGCGTCGCATCCTCAACGAACTGCAAGGCTAAACACAGCGCCTATCACCCTTGCTGAACAGGAGAGCCGACCGGATCAGATCGGCTCTTCTTCTGCTAGCGCGCGCTCGCTTTCCTTCCCGGCTGAGACAGGGCAGCAGTGAGCCCGCGCTTCCCGGCTACACGTAGCGCAGGAACCACTCGACTACACGCAACACCGAGTCACGCATATGATCAAACTCGTGGAAACCATGCCCCTCACGCGGATAGATAACACACTCGACGGGCACCTTTCGTTCGCGCAACGCCCGATAGAACATATATGCCTGTGCTACCGGAACCGCTTCATCAGCTTCGCCATGCAGGATCAGCGTGGGCGTCTTTACACGCCCGGCAAAGGTCAGCGGAGAACATGCGCGGTACACCTCAGGCTGATCGAGCGGGTTGGCATTCAGCAGGAGCTCATCGGCATCCGCAATATTAGACTGCCCATGCATATTGTGGAAATCGATAATGCCCGCTCCCACCATTGCCGCCTTAAAACGGTCGGTCTGCGTGATTGCCCAGGCAGACAGAAAGCCGCCATTGCTCCACCCGCCAATACACACCCGTTCGCCATCAACTTCCCCTTGCTGCACCAGGTACTCGACACCGCTCATAATATCCTGAAAGTCTTTGCCGCCCATATCGCCCAGCACCTCATCAGCAAAGGCCGCACCCTGTCCCCAACTACCTCGATAATTGGGCCGGAAGACCGCGAAGCCCTCCGTAGCGGCCATAAAGGAAAAGCCTCCCTTCCAGGAATCGCACTCGGCCCCGGAAGGTCCACCATGCACCTGCACAAAGAGCGGCGGCAACATGCCATCAGCGGGCGGCTTCAGCGGATGCATAAAGATGCCATCAATCATCCGACCATCCACGCTTTTATAGCGAATGCGCTCCGTCTTCACTGGCTCGCCTAGCGCCTCCAGCAGCGGATTGAGCCGCGAAAGCTGTCGCCACTTGATGCCCTGCTCGGTCAGCGTGCCGTACCACACATCAGCGGGCTTCTGTGGCGTCGAGTGGGTGGTTGCCATCATCCGGCCATCCGGCGTCGTTGAGAGGCTCGGCTGATCCCAGTACATCACAAAATCATCGTCAAGAACAGTCACCCTGCCACTCTGGCTATCAAGCAGGCATATCTGATGCGTCACATGCTTGACCGCAGTGAAAAGCAGCGAGCGCCCATCAGGCAGCCAGCGACACCAGGCCGGGCTGCAATCAATCCCCGGCGTCAGGTTGCGTGTTTGCCCATCCGCAACCGATACCGTGAAGATATCGCCGCAGCCACGCCCGGGGTCGCTCCATCGACCTGAGAGATAGGCAATTCTGGTACTGTCAGGCGACCAGGCAAGTGCCCGCGCCTGCCACTGAAGCAGCGTCAATTGCCGCACAGAACCGCCATTCGCGGGAACCACCCCGATCTCGCTGTTATACCAGTCGGTGTAATCGGAACCATGCGAGTAATACAGCGCGACCTGTTTGCTATCAGGCGACCAGACATATTCAAAAACGGTCACGTTGGGCGGCGTGATTGGCTCCGGAACTGTATGTCCGGGACGCACTGCCCAGAGTCGGCAATAGCGCTCGGGGCCCAGAACCTTCGGATCGCTCTTCGGCTCTTCTCCCTCAAGCGATAGAAAGGAAATACGGCTTCCATCCGGCGCCCAGGCGAGATTCATGACGCCGTTCGGCATCGAGCAAAGCTGCTCGGGATCACCACCATCAGGATTGATTCGATATAGTTGCGGCTTCTGCTGCCCTTCGGGCGTCGCGACAAAGGCCAGCCACCGCCCATCAGGAGACCAACACGGCTCTCGCTCGTTCTGCTTGCCTGTGGTCAGCGGGCGAGCATTGCCTTCCAGATCGGTAAGCCAGATACGACGGCTGAACGTCTGAGCCCCGGGGACAGGCTCAGTGACAACAAACGCAACCCGCTTCCCATCGGGTGCGAGCGCGACAGCAGAGGGGGATCGTTCCTGCATGAGGAGATCAGCAAGTGCGGCGCGACGCGTATGAGGGTCATCACTGTGGTTCAGCAGCGGCGCTGATACCGGCATCCATGCTTCGTTCATACTACCTCCTTCCAAAACCAAGAGCACGAAATACGCATAGAGCGCTTTGCACCTACTATAGGCGTTCTTCAAAGAGGTGTCAAGCGATCTCTTACAGCAAGGGAAATACGCTCTCCCTGCTTCAGAAGCGAGCAAACATACTCCTTATCTGGAGGTTCGTGACAGGGAGCACAGCCTGAGCGGCTCAAGAGTAGAAGAACAGGAAGAAGTAGGAAAACAGGTGTAGAGACACTGAAGTGCTCTTGTCGAGCCAGCTTGAGAATGGGAGGAGACGCCGTTCAAACCTTGCTTCGCTGGATGCTTGTTCAAGCAACGCAACAAGGAACGGACGCCTCCCCTTTTCTGCGTTACGGATCACGCATCGAGGAGCCCCGCCGCTTTCGCCTTCTTGACAGCCTGCGAGCGGCGCTGCACGCCCAGTTTGGCAAAGAGATGCTTGATATGTGACTTCACCGTGCTGACAGCAACGACCAGCCTGCCGGCAATCTCCTGATTGGAACAGCCCTGAGCCAGCAAGGCAAGCACTTCCAGCTCTCGCTTGCTCAATGACTCGTGTGTGCTCGCTTGGTGAGGTGCGGGAGGAAAGGCAGCAAGCAGACGATCAAGATAGTGTAGCAAGCTGGCGGGCTTGCGTCCATGCTGCTCGCGCACCCGCAGCAAGAGCTCCTGCATAACTCGCCCCTCATCGACAAAAAGCCGCATATAGCCCTCGGAAGCAGCCTGTGAGAGCGCCTGCATCAGCAACGATACCGCTTCCTCGTTCCGCGTCTGTGCATGGGCCACAAGCGCTTGCAGCATCCGAATCTCGACCAGGGAGCCGTTACGCGCCTCCTGATGCACGGCCAACTGCTTGAGCAGGGAAGTGGCATCAGCAATGCGCCCCTGCGCCAGCAACACGCGAGCCAGCACCAGAGACTCAAAGAGCGAGGTGTTCTCGTCAGCTTGCCGCTCCTGCGCCCAGAGCAGCATCTGCTCTCTTTGCTCCTGCTTCAATGCCAGCAGCGCCCGCATGCCGGCAACCCGTGCCAGCGACGCCGCATGAAGCTGCTGTGCAAGTGCTTCCGCCTGCTGTAGCGCCTGCTCGGCTTCCTGCATCTGCCCCTCAGCCAGAGCCAGCCGCGCCAGCAGAACATAGCCGTCAAGCTGCTCCTCTGGCCGACCGCAGGCTATTCCCTCTTCCAGCGCACGCCGGGCGGCAGACAGATCATTCCATTCATATGCGATCTCGCTCTGTGCCAGCAAGAGACGGCTCTTCTCGGCCTCAGCGCCCTCCAGCAGCCGACGCAACAGCGCAGCCGCCTGGTGCAGCCGCCCCTGCCGCAGCAGCTCCTGCACATGCTCTGCTGTCAGTTCGGGAGTCTCTGTCGGGATATTGAGTTGCTCGGCGACCTGCTCCAGACGCGCCACGGTGAGGTTCTTGCTATGGCCCAGATAGCGCTTGACCATCTTTCGCTGCTGACGACGATAGGCATACCAGTAGGCTCCACCGCGCTGGACACGCTCTTTCCGCAGAGTACACGTGTAGCCGCGTCGATCCTGAAACGAGAACGAGGGAACATATTCTAACCACTGAAACCAATCCTGACTCTCTACCTCTATCTGCTGACATGGTACAGTCATATCACCAGCAATATTGATAGCAATATCAACAGCTATATCAACAACGTAACGCTCACGCGCAGGCTCCCAGAGCAGCTTGAAGGCAGTCTGTCTCGGCACAGCATTCCCCCTTTACGCACAGGCTCTTCTGACCACTCCCTCGAATCAGGGAGCACATCAGGCAAGGCCATTATACTCTATCTCAAAGGAACAGAACAACACTTGTCCCCTATACGTCACATCCAAAATAGAGCCTGCTCGCTTTTTCTCAGTGAGTATGATAAAGTAAGAACAGGGCAAGCGCCTCCGCTTCCTCATAGTGCTTGCCGGTGGTTGCTCGCTTGAAAGCGCTTCTCAGGCCCCTCCAGGCAACTAAGGAGGAACTTCATCGGGTGATACCATGTGCCCACCACATCCCTATTTCTGATTGGAGGTTTGTTATGACAGCCTATTGGCTTACAGATGTTTTACTGGAAACAGGCCGCGTCCAAGAAGAAAATCGCATGCGCACAAAAACTGATCTGTTCCAGCTTCTACTGCGAGATGGGCACGTCGCCGCTATCGAGCCCAATGATACCGTACACGATCAGCACCCGCGCGTCAGCGCACAGGGGGCCCTCGCGCTCCCGGCCTTCATTGAGCGGCACATTCATCTCGATAAGACGCTGTTAGGCGGCCCCTGGATGCCTACGCGACCGGCTCGCAGCATCCTTGAACGTGTCGCGATCGAGGCTGAGATCCTGAACAATCACCCGGTTCCCATCGAGGAGCGCGCCCGGCAGTTCCTGGGCATGATCCAGCGCGCCGGTTCCACTCACGTCAGAACACATGTCGACATTGCCCCGGCGTACGGGCTACGCCATCTGGAAGCAGTCAAGCGAGTGCTGACAGAGAACGAGAACAACCTGACGTATGAAATAGTCGCCTTCCCTCAGCACGGCCTGCTCCGCTCCTCCTCTCAGGAGCTTACCCGCGAGGCGATGAAGCTCGGGGCGACGCTGGTCGGTGGCGTTGACCCCGGCACCGTTGATCTCAAGCTTGAGCGCTCACTAGAAGAAATGGTCTCTATAGCCGTTGAGTTTGGCGCGGGCATCGACCTGCACCTGCACGATCGTGGACAACTGGGCCTCTACACGATTCGCACGCTCGCCGATATGATCGAGCAGGCAGGGCTTCAGGGAAAAGTAGCAATCAGCCATGCCTTCGCGCTCGCCGATGCCGACACCCGCGAGCTGGCGTCCCTGGCCGAACGCTTCGTCGAGCTTGGCATCAGCATCAATTCAAGTGTCCCCTTGAGCATCCCGATGCCGCTCTACACGCTGCATAAAGCGGGGGTCCATGTCGCGCTTGGTTGTGATAACGTCTATGATAGCTGGTCTCCATTCGGCACCGGCGATATCTTTGAGCGAGCAAACCGACTCGCTGAGACCCAGGGCATGGTTCAGGAAGAAGACCTTGCGGAAGCCCTTGCGTTCATCACTGGAGGCCTCACGCCCGTCAACGCGCAGGGTGAGCAACAATGGCCGCGCCTCGGTCAACCGGCTGATCTGGTACTGGTTGAGGCAAGTTGCTCGGCGGAAGCCGTGGCCCGTCGTGCACCTCGTCGAGCCGTTCTGCATCGCGGCAAGACGGTTGCCGGCTGAAAGAAGAATCCCCCGCATTGAAGCGGGGGAAGTATCAACATACCTCTCTTCTGCGTATTTCAGGAATACCTGATAATTTCTATATAATTTATATGTATTCCATTGCCTACCACTTCTTTTCAGGAGTACTCTTTTATACCACCAATTACGCAAAAAGAGCGGGATAGCGCATCCAGGGATCTAATGCGACCGAGCCCTGCACCTCCATCAAACAATACAGGTAGCGATAGACGAAGCGTACAGGCGCGATCTCGGGCAGGCTCAGAACGCGCTCATAGCCCCGGGCAAAGGCCCGCGCCTCACGCTGCTGAAAGACATATTCCAGCCCGATAAAGTCAAGCTCACGCGGTCCCATCGCATACCCTTCTGTATCAACAAAGGCAGTGATACGCTTCCCATCGGTCAGAAACTGGGATGCATCCATATCCATCAGAACGGGCACGGTATAGTGAAGAGGCGGAAGCTGTGTCACAGCCTCACAGGCGGCGGGGAGCATCTTCTTGATCGCTTCATCCTGCTGATAAAATCGCTCAACCAGCAGGCGCAGTGTTTCCTGCAATCGCGTCTGAAAGTCCGCGAGGTCATACCGCGTACTGCCAGTGGGCGTCCCAAACCAGTCGAAGCGACCACAATGCAAGCGTGCGAACTCCTCTCCCATAGCTTCCAGTGCCTCTTCAGGCAGTTCCGAGAAAGTTTCAAAGGAAACGCCGGGCATCGCGTCGACAATGACATACGGTCGATCCTCCAGCGTGCCCTTGCGCAACACCTGCGGAACAGGCAGCGAACAGAAACGAGCAAGCAGACGATTGAGCGGCTCAAGCTGAAAGATTGCCCGTTGATCGAGACCAAACAATACATGACACCCATACCAGAATGGCACCTCAGGGAGCCCCTGACGCAGCATTCGTACAACTACCACTTCCTCTGCTGTCCGCACACGCCAGACATCGCTTGCATGGCCCGAGTAGCCGGGATCAAGATACGTTTGTTCAAGAATGGGTGCGGAAAAAAGTGCCTGGAGATTCACTATATCCTTCCTCTCTCTCATTGACAAAACGAACCAGATCCCATAAGCATAGCAGATTCGCTTTCTGTATAGCAACAATGCAGAAGTACTACACTCAGCATTTCCCCTTTTTCACCGTTTCACTGCGAGAGAGGAGGGGACCAACTATCCAATAGCAACGCGCTTTCGCAGCGTACGCGGCACAACAGGCAGCTTTTCCTGATGCTGCATCTCGGAGGTCGCTCCTCAGGTGCCAGATCCCTTAAAAGCGCACCGGCAGCTCCGCCAGCCCTCGCAGCATCGGGTTATTATTCCAGCGCAGCGCTTCCGGGTCAACCGCCAGACGCAGCCCGGGAAGCCGCCGCAACAGCGCCCCGAACGCGGTCTGTCCTTCCAGGCGGGCAAGTGGAGCCCCCAGACAGAAATGCATGCCCTTGCCAAAAGCCAGATGTGCATTCTCCTTACGCGTGATGTCCAGTCGCAACGCATCTTCAAACTGGCGCGGGTCGGAGTTCGCCGAGATCAGCGCCGCAAGCACCTGATCACCCCGGTGGATGGTCTTCCCATGCAGCTCGATATCCTCAAGCGCAAACCGTTCATCCGATAGGCTGACCGGCGAGGTATAACGAAGCAACTCCTCGACAGCTCCCGGTAACAGCAACGGATCGTTCCGCAACAGTTGTAGCTGATCGGGGTGCTCCAGAAGCGCCAGCGTCCCATTACCGATGAGATTCACCGTCGTCTCATGGCCCGCCACGATTAACAGGAAGATCATCCCGATCAGCTCATTCTCGCTTAACTGATCCCCGTTTTCCTCGACATGCACCAGTTCCGACATCAGATCCTGCCCGGGATGCACACGCTTCTCCTCACACAGATGTCTGATATATGCGAAAAATTCACCTATTACTTTCTGTTGTCGCTCGGGCTCCTCCTCAATATTGATGAAGATCTGCGTCCAGTGACGAAACTGCGACCGATCTTCCTCGGGAATGCCCAGTAGCTCCGAAATGACCGTGATCGGCAACGGATAGGCAAACTCAGCAATAAGATCCATATGGCCGCGCCCCTCTACGGCATCAAGCAGGCCCTCTGTGATCTTTTGAATGCGCGGGCGAAGCTGCTCGATCATCTTTGGCGTAAAGGCTTTGGATACCAGCCGCCGCAAGCGCGAGTGATCGGGCGGATCGACCAGCAACAGATGCGGGTATTCGAGCGCCTGTTCCGCTAATACTTTGTCACGTGCGGCCTCTAGCTTGCGCCGATCCTTCGTCAGCCGGGGATCGCGCAACACGAACAGCGCATCCTCATAGCTCGTCGTTACCCAGGCGTTCAGCCCCTCAACAAAGTACGGGCCGCGCCCCTCGCGCAACTGACCGAAAAACACCTGTGGGTGACGCTTTGTCTCCTGCGAGTTCAACTCATGCAAATGGACCATGTTTCTGATCTCCTTCTTTTCTATTTCATCTTCACCCATAGCGTACACCGCTTCAGAAGCGCCCGCATACCTCTCAGGAGGCATTCCGACGAGCTATTTGCATGAGTGGCGCATTCCGGTAATCCCGGCGTGCGTCAAGCTCCGAAGCGGCGGCATTGCCTTTGCTACCTAACGATCTGTTGGGTATGCCGTCGCCTGCGTAGGACGAACGTGGCAATCAGCAGGACCACATAGACGCTATAGCTGATGCAGGGGGAGGCGATCAGAAAGACCTCGATCGATTGGGTCAGCAGCGGCCAAGAGCCTCCAACGTCAGCCCGCCGCCCCATAACAACGAATATACAACAACGGTCCTCCGTAGCTCCGGTGTCCAGGCCCTCCTTTCTATACCTGTCAGGTAGTTGAGAACAAAGTATAGAAGCAGCCGGAAAAACGCCAGCGATACCAGGCAGGCAAGCCCGCCCGTCAGCAGCGGATCACGCAACAGAAACAGCCGCTCATTCCCGCTCAGCGCCGTGATGCAGAGCGTCAGCCCCGCCAGCAGATCGACACGCCTTTGCAGGCTCACGCTGACCAGCGTATGCACAAAAGAAGGCAGCGCCGTCAACAGCAATGCAGGCAGCTCCTCAAGCCCGATCACGTATATCCCCACATTTCAGACGATTACTGGCAACACACCATTCAGGAACACGCCTGGCAGCAACTGTGTTCTGTGACGCTTTTTCTTCGATTCGCTCATAACACTCCTCACACGTACTCTTTCATGAGAACCAGTGTACCCGGAATGTCAGCGCGATACATCAACTCACGGGTTGTCCTCTGGCTGATTTTGGCCTCAACCCTGCGCTTGAGGACAAAATGGGACACATGACCCATTCCGCCCGATCCGCTTCATGGTAGACTCAGAGAAAAGCATGCAACCAGAAGAAAGGGGCCACGTTATGCAGAAACATCAACAATGCGATGGACATGCGCTTGCAGCGCTACAGGGGATTCTCTGTCAGATTTCCGTGGATCATACACACCCTACTACCTCTTTCTTGCTACTCGACGCCGATACCTATTTCTCCTACCGCGACTCCGATCGGCAGCAAGCTCAGGATAGCCGCATCTCGCTTGACTATCGCGATCAATGGGGAGACCGTTGAGATCTCCCCGCTACAGATACTGCTCCAGGGTATCGAGCAGATCATCCAGCTCAAACGGCTTGGTAATAAACGCATCTGCGCCCGCGTCTCGGGCAATCGCTTCCGTCTCCCGGCTCGCCGAAAAGAGGATAACCGGGAGATGTTTCGTTTGTTCATTGTGTTTCAATGTGGCGCAAATATCCTTTCCATTCCAGCCTGAAAGCCAGATGTCAAGCAACAAGAGATCAGGCTTCATCTGCACCAGATCCTGAATAGTTGCCCCATCGCCGGTTGTAATCACCTCATAGCCTGCATCTTCAAGAATAAGTTCAAGCGAATCAAGAATAGCAGGATCATCATCAGCAATCAGAATACGCTTCTTCTGTGACATTATGCACTCTGTTCTCCCTCAAGTAGGTGTTCCTCAGGCGCGAGCGAGAGCGGCAGCGAGAACGAAAAGGTCGTCCCCTTCCCTTCTTCGCTCTGAACCCAGATCGTTCCGTGATGGCGTTTGACGAACTCCGCCGAGATATACAGGCCCAGCCCCAACCCTGGATACGTCATCTGTGTTTCACCTTCTACACGATAGAAACGTTGGAAGAGATGTTGCTGCTTTTCGGCAGGAATACCGATTCCGAAGTCGAGCACCGATGTAATCACCATATTGTCCTTCAGCTCGGTTTTCACATAAATAGTGTCAGCCTTTGGCGAATATTTAATCGCGTTGGTCAGCAAGTTGGTTAACACCTGCCCGATGCGCTCGCGGTCTCCGGTCAGGGTGACAGAGGGCCCGAGCTCTTGCAGAATAGTATGGCGGGTGGTCGTGCGCTGTGCCTCTTCTACCACCTCCTGAATCAACGAGTTATAGTCGAACGGAGCGGGATGGAATAGCAGCTTGCCGCTCTCAATCCTGGTCACATCCAGCAGGTCGGCGATCAGCGAGGTGAGTTTATTCAGTTGCATATCCATCTTTTTGAGGAGTTCAGAGGCGCGTTCATCCCCTGCTTTGCGGAAACGACGTTCCAGTAATTGCGTATACGCTTTGATACTGGTCACAGGCGTCTTCAGTTCGTGACTGGCAATGCCGAGAAACTCATCCTTCTGCCGCTCCAGTCTCTTCTGCTCGGTAATATCGGTATTGGTACCAAACCACTGGACAATAGTACCTTCTGCATCGCGAATCGGCACCATACGTGTGAGGAACGGGCGATAGGTGCCATCAGCGCCCCTGAGGGAGTACACCATCTCGAAGGGCTCGTGCTCATAGAGAGCCCGGTGAAAGCGCCGCCGAACAGCCGGGAGGTCCTGCGGGTCAACAACCTGCTCCCAACCCTGATCCTTCACCTGCTCGGGCGTGGTCCCGGTATACTCATACCAGCGCGAGTTGTACCAGTAGATCCGACCGCCTCGATCTGCCATCCAGGCGAGATTAGGGATATTATCGGCCAGCGTCCGAAAACGCAGCTCGCTCTCTTCGGCTCGCTGTCGCGCAAGCACCTGCTCGGTGACATCAAACGCGAAAACCATCACCCCCTCGATCGTCCCTACAGCGTCGCGCATAGGAGTGTAGACAAATGTAAAGTACACATCCTCAAGTTGTCCGCTCCCGGTTCGATCAAGCGCCACCTTCAGTTCATTGCCAACGTAGGGAACCCCCGTCGTGTAGACGGCCTCTAGCAGCGGTTCGAGGCCCTGTCCGCGAACCTCCGGCAGTCCCTCGAAGAGCGGCTTATGCAGCACATCCTCACTGCTTCGGCCCCAGATCGCGAGCGTTGTCGGGTTCGCCAGTTCCACCACATATGTCGGTCCACGCAAGATGACGATGGCCGCCGGAGCCTGCATAAACAGGTCAAATAGCTTGCGCTCGGACTCGTAGCGGCTTCGGGCGAGCTTGATATGCGTGATCACGCGGGCCCGCAACTCACGCGCCGAGAAAGGCTTCACCAGATAATCATCAGCACCCGCACGCACCCCTTCAATCGTTGCTTCCTCGCCAGCGCGAGCCGAGAGCATAATCACGGGAATACGAGCAGTATCGGGATGTGCCTTTATTGCCTGCAAAAGCTGGAACCCATCCATCTCGGGCATCATCACATCTGTCAGCACCAGTTCGGGGCGAGCGCGCCGAATCGCCTCCAGCGCCTGCTTACCATTCGCGACGGCCTCAATCGTAAAACGATCGCTCAACAGGCGGCAGATATAGTCACGCATATCCGCATTGTCGTCGGCCAGCACAATACGCGGGCGATCCCCGGCAGGAATTTCAGCCGGAAAGCCTGCCGGCTCCTCTTCCTCAGGAGGCAGCCACTGGCTCATCTCCTCAACATAGATGGCAGCGCTCAGGGCGGTCGATTGCAGGGTACGTGTCGCTCCGATGCGGTCCGCAGGCAGATGCGCCGTCCCTTTCCGCAGCGTGATGGTGAACGTGGTCCCTTTGCCCGGGGTGCTTGTCACCTCGACCTCACCCTTATGCAGCTTGACAAGCTCCTGCACCAGTGAAAGCCCGATTCCCGATCCTTCATAAGAGCGCGACCGTACGCCCTCAACGCGCCGGAAGCGTTCGAAAATGAGCGGCAACTGATCGGGCGCAATGCCAACACCAGTATCCTGCACCTGCAACACCACATGGTCGCGCCGCTCCTCAAGCCGCACAGCGATCTCGCCTTCAAAGGTAAACTTAAATGCATTGGAGAGCAGATTCAAGATAATCTTCTCCCACATGTCGCGATCCACATAAATCGGCTCCGAGAGCGCGGGGAGATCCAGCGTTAGCTTCATTCCGGCCTTCTCAATCGCGGAACGAAAATTGCTGGCAAGTTCGGCGGTATAGATGCCCAGATCAGTCGCCTCATAGCTGGCCTGAATGCGACCCGCCTCCAGCCGCGAGAAGTCGAGCAGTGTGTTGACCAGCTTCAACAGCCGCAGCGCGTTCCGATGCGCGACCTCAATTCGTTCGCGATTGGCGGGCGCCGTGTTCGGATCGTCTCGTATCTCCTCGATTGGTCCAAGCATCAGGGTCAGCGGCGTGCGGAACTCGTGACTCACGTTGCTGAAGAAGAGCGTCTTGGCCCGGTCGATCTCTTCAAGCGCCTCAGCACGCTTCCGCTCCTCTTCATATGCCTGCGCGTTTGCAATACTGTTTGAGATCTGGCTGCATACCAGCTTCAGGAAGCCCTGATAGCTCTCATCAAAGAGCCGATAGGGATTAAGGCCCACGATCAACGCGCCCGCCTGGCCAGTCTGGCCCGAGGGAGCAACCGCCAGAATAGCGGCCTGATGCGGCATTTTCTTCCATGCCCCGGTAGGCAGGGCCCCAAAGCGCTGCTGGATATCGTCAATCAGACAGGGCTTCTGCGTTCGCATCACCTCAGCAAACGGCCAGGGAGCATCCTGATCGAGCGCCACCTGCTCAAACACCGCAGGATGCTGACGCTCAATGCCGCTGGTCCCCGCAAGCGTCATCTGCTTCCCATCCTGATCGAGCAAATAGAGCAGCGCGAACGGAATATCCTGCGGATTTCGGGTCAACAGTTCGGCGCTCAAGCGGCAGGCCTCCCCAATCGTACGTGCGTCCGATGTTTCGGCGGCAAGTGTCTGCAACAGCTTCACCTGCCGCTCTCCAATAATCCGGGCAGTATCGTCGGTATTTGCACAAATAATGCCACCCACGCCCCCATTATCACCTGGAACCGGGCTATACGAGAAGGTATAGTAGGTCTCTTCCTGATAGCCATAGCGCTCCATGATGAGCAGTGCCGCCTCATCATAGGTTCCGACATTATCTTCCATTGCGGTGCGCAGTTTAGGGGCAATATCAGGCCAGATCTCGCGCCACACCACGCGAACGGGCTGACCAAGAGCCTCAGGATGCTTGCCGCCAACAATCGCCTTATAAGGATCGTTATAGAGCTTGATCAGATCAGGTCCCCACCCAATCCAGATCGGTTGACTCGACGTAAGCATAATCCGGACAATCGTTTTTAAACTCTGTGGCCATTGCTCGGCAGGCCCAAGCGGCGTCGAGGCCCAATCAAACGAGCGAATACGCTCTCCCATTTCGCCCCCACCTGCCAGAAAATCAAGAGAGGATGCAGGGTGTTCATTGCGCATCATACGATCAATACCGCCTCCTTTTAGACCATGATGCTTCTTTATTATTCCTTTTCACCGGCAGGAAAAATACGCATTCTCCATAAAAGTCTTTTCATTATATACTGGTATGGCAGAGTATGCATCCCTGGTCTTGTTAGGAATACGGATGAGTTCTACATCTCGCTTCAGGGAAGCCTGGAATTCCCTCGTTTCGGCTTCAGTATTACTCGAAAGCAAGAAAGCAGATCGCCGCGACAGGAATCAACGAAGATTCCCGCCTGCCAGCTTGCTTTTCAAGGCACAACCAGAAAACGATTGACATTTCTTGTAGCTCGCTTTAAAATGGGAACACATTCATAAAGAGAATAGAACATGCTACTCACGTCTGAACAGTACGAACAGTAGCCCTGTTATCGCACGCCGCAATCAACCCCGGAAAGACAGAGAAGGCTGGCTCTTTCTCAAGAGAACAAGTATAAAGGGAACAGAAAGGCAGAGGGGCATGAACCAACCTGAGCAAGCGACTTTTCTATTTACAGCACACAGCGTCGCAAGCGATACGCACCGGGAACGCAACGAAGATCAACTGATCGCCGATCAGCAGCGGGGTTTTGCCGCCGTCTTTGATGGCGTCGGTGGAAGCATGGGCGGAGAGATCGCGTCACAGATCGCCGCTCGCGTCATCCAGGAGGGTTGGGAACGCCTTTTTACGCACTGGCAAACAGACGCCACCTCGCCAGCACCGGACGATGTCACCACCCGGCTCCGCGAGCTCCTTGAACAGGCGCACGAACAAATCCGTCAGGATGGTCTGCAACGTGCCGGTGTTCAACGCCTTGAGAGTCAGGCGACTACAGCCACGATTGCAGCTCTATGCCCTCATGCTGATGGCTATACGTTGGCCTATGCCTCAGTCGGTGATAGCAGGCTCTATCTCCTTTCGCCGGATCAGCCACTCACCTGCCTGACTCAGGATGACAGCTATCTGACCCTCCTGCTTCAGAAGGGCTACGTCACCGCAGAAGATGCCGAGCGCATTGAACAGGCCACAAGCCGTGATCAGCTCTCCGACGCCGAATATCTCTATTTTCAGCGCCGCAACGGCATCACACAGGCCTTAGGCGACGCGCAGCACCTGGGTGTGCACACTGGAACCCGCGAACTCACGCCGGGCATGCGCCTCCTGCTCTGCACTGATGGCATTCACGACAACCTGACCAATCAGGAAATAGAGCGTATTTTGCGAGATACCGAGATCGCGCAGGCAGCGCAGGCACTCGTGGACGCCGCTATTCAGCGCTCACGCGCGGAGAATCGTGTCATCCTCCGCGCCAAGCCCGACGACATGACTGCGATCGTCATCGATTATCACGCCTGAAGACGTCCCTGAGTCATCACGCATGGCTCGTTTGAAAGAGGCCCCCGGTGAAACAACCGCTGCCTGAAGGTAATGAGCTGATTCGCTCCATCTTGCGGGAGTACTGGCAACTTGAGCCAATCGACCTGCATTTCATCCCGATAGGTGATTCTGCTTATTCATATCGGGTAGAAGCGGACTCCACAACCTATCTGAAAATCGTTGATCGGCGCACCGCAACCGGACGTCGAACCGCCGAGCGGATGCAGTTCTCGCTTCCGTTGCAGCGCACCATCGCCAGTATGCACCTCGAAGCGCTTGACGCGCCGCTTCCTCTGCCAACCACAAGCGGCACCCTCCAGGCAGATACAGGGCCGCTGCTCTTCGCGCTCTACACCTTCATCCCGGGCGAAACGCTCGCGAATGCTTATCCCATGTCGCGCGAACTGGTCGGGCAGATCGGGCGCGCCCTCGCACAACTCCATACCGTCAGGCCTCCCGAGGGGCTCCATGTCCCGCCCGACGACCTCACAGCCCCATTCGATCAGGAGCTACGCGAAAACCTGGCCGCGCTGGACGCCATCACGACAGCGAGCCCGCCCTTTCTGCAACAGCTCCGAGCACTGGTCGAGCCACGCCGCACACAGATAGACGCCTTCCTCGAACAGAGCGACGCGTATGCCGAGAAGGCGCGCCAGAAGCCCACACACAGAGTGCTCTGTCATGGTGATCCCTGGGGCGGCAATATTATTCGTACGTCCTCGCAGCGACTCACCTTTCTGGATTGGGAAGCAGCCATTATCGCGCCACCAGAGCGGGACGCATACCTCTACAGCGGTTTCATCAAGCCCGACTTCAGCGCGTTCGCGGCAGCCTATGAGGCACCTTTTCAGTGGAATATGGCCCTGCTCGCCTACTATACGTATCGCCTCCAGTTGCGCAATCTGGCGGCGTGGCTTCACAGCCTGCTTCATGAGCCACTCAACGAGGTCCAGCGTCTGAACAATCTGGATATGATCGAGAATCATTGTTTTGACCGCCTGGAGAGCGTCGAACAGACGGCTCGCGCGCTCATCGCACAGCAGTAGCCCGGAATGGCTACCGACATCTCTGCTCAGAACAGGCTTTTATCCAGCCTGAAAGCGCCCATTACGCCTCTCGAACCCGCGTGAGATATACTGATACACAATGAAGTAATTCGCATTCTCTTGCTTCTCTATGATATACTGCTTGTACCTCCAAAATACAATAAACACAGCAACAGGACAGCAGAAAGGACATTCCAAATAATGCCACCGTTTTTCCCGAAAGCCACCCTTCTTACCCTCCTGCATCTGGCTCGCGAAGAGGAATTAAGCTGGATCAGCACATTGAGCGATCCCGAAAAGGAGGCCCTCGGAACGGTGGAACGCTGGTCCGCGAAGGAAGTACTGGCCCACATTTCGGCCTGGAAAGAGCGTACAAGCGAGCACATCCAGCAAGCCGAGCACGGAGACCCTCCCACTTCCCTCAACTCAACAGAGCAGACAGACGCGCTGAATGCTCGCATCTTTGCCGCAGCTCAACGGCGCACCTGGGAGACGGTTGCAATGCAGGCAGAAAATGCCTTCCGCGAGCTGCTGATGCTGGTTGAATATCTGCCTGAAGAGCAGCTCAGCGATCCTGTGCACTTTCCCTCGTTACAGGGCGAACCCCTCTGGCCGCAGATCCTGTCGACCGGCGTCAAACATTCATACAGGCACATAGCTGCATTTTTGCTTCAGCAGGGCAAATGTGACGACGCCCTCCACCTCTACGATCGTATGATTGGCATTATGCGCCGCCGCGACCTGCCCGCCAACGAGCTTGGGCGTGCAATCTACCAGCAGGCCGAGATCGCCATGAAAGCAGGCGCAGATCGAGAAGCCGTCACCCTCTTGCATGAAGCGCGTCGCCTTCAACCCGAGGTCGCCACCTGGGTGCAGCAGAATCACACCTTTGAGCCATTCCGCACTGATTCGGCCCTGCAAGCGCTATGAGCGGCGAGCCGACAACCGAACAGCCGAAATGAGCGATAGCTAAAGAGCGAGCCCTACCAGGAACAGCCTGCACCAGAGCACTGACGCGTACCTGTTTCTTGCTATACGCCTACTTGCAAAATACGACGCTGATGAGAATACAAAAAGCAGGTGCGCCGCTGCATGTCACAGCAGCACACCTGTGCATTTCACCGATTCCAGGGGCCTGTAATGGTCTTCCGAAGCGCCATCTGTAACAGCACGCCGCCCAGAAAAATGACCCCGGACAACGCCGCCAGTTCCCAGATGCCTGCGGTCTGACCCGAGAGGTAGAGATCCAGCGCGATCGTCAGCAGCCAGAGTTGCAGGCCCATCAGCAGAATCCCGAGCAGCAGAGCAGCCAGCAGGATCGCCCCCATTCCGTGCGGAGGTCTGGCCGAACTGCCCCCGATTGTTTCACTTAAAGGCAGCACAGATTTCTTCATCGTGGTTGCTCCTCTATAGCGTAGATCATGCCACCATCTTCCTGCACCACCACACGTGGCAGCGGTCGCTGAGGAGGTCCGGCAAGCGGTACCCCGCTCCGCGCCTCAAAGCAGCCATCATGGCAAGGACAGATCAACTGTTCCTTTTTCGGCGAATAGTAGACAGCGCAGGAGAGATGTGTGCAACGTCCGCTATAGGCGACGAATTTTCCATCCTTGAGACGGAGCAGCATCGCCGGATCCTCTTCCGTCGGATAGGAGAAGTAATGGACATCTCCCGGCTTCAGCTTCGCAGCCTCAATAATAGGGCGTCGCGCTCCCCGGGCCTTCCGTGGCCAGAGGGTTCCCAGTCCGGCAAGCCCGGCAGTGACAGCAAAAAAGGCTCCAGATGCCTGCACAGCCAATCTCAACAGGTCACGGCGCATCACAAACGCATCGGCATCCCAGTGAAAGGGGAACAATGCCTGCCAGCGGGTAATCTTCCGCCGAGGGCGCTTCTCAGCTTCCTTGTCCTCTATAAAACCCACGGTTCCTCTCCTGTCTGTTTCTCCTTACTTGTCACCTGATCCAGCAGATCAGCAATATTGAGCGGCTCGCTCTCGTCGGGCAGCACCCAGTACACGCGCGTCTTGACCTCTTGCGGGCCAAAATTGGTGATGTTTACCGGCTTGCCCTGTCGCTGATGCATAAACTCCTCATATGTCCCGTACCAGAGCGCCTGAGTCGGGCAGACCTGCGCGCACCACGGGGTGAGATCCTGTGAGGTGCGATCATAGCACAGGTTGCACTTCTTCATCAGTCGCGCCTTCGCATCGAATTTCGGCACACCAAACGGACAGGCATACACGCAGTTCTGGCAGCCAATGCAGCGCGACGGCTCTGCCATCTGCACCACACCCTCATCAGTCACCAGGATCGCCAGCGCCGGGCAAACCTGTGCGCACGGGGCTAGCGGATCTTCACAATGCATACAGATCGTGGGCTGTGTCGCCACGCTGAGTTCTCGGTCAATAAAGTCGACCATGACCATACTTTCGCCCTTATGCGATTCGCATTCCCGGCAGGCGGCCTCACAAGAACGGCATCCGATGCAACGTGAGGGATCGACAAACATGGTCTTTATCGCCATTTTGTACCTCTTCTCATTCCTTGATCTTCTTGTTACCAGTCTCGCCAACGGCATAAGGGAACATCGCAGGCATATTTTCCGGGTTATAGTTCACCGTATACCCTGTACCGCCCTCCTTCTCAGGCGCGTCGATGCGCTCAATGCGAGCCGCGCAGGCCTTATATTCAGGGATCTTAACCGTCGGATCAACGGCAGGGTTGGTAAGCTGATTGATTGCTTCCGCATGCCCGTAGTGGTAGGGTACAAACAGCGTATCGGGGCGGATCGTCGGCACGACCAGCGCCTGCAACTCCATCGATCCGCGGGGCGAGGTGATGCGCACCCGATCATGATTCTGAATCCCGAGTTTCGCGGCGGCCTGCGGGTGAATCTCAACCCACGGTTCCGGAGCCTGCGCATTCAAGAAGCCAAGTCTGCGTGTCTGGTTGCCCGACAGGTAGTGATAGACCACGCGCCCGGTTGTCAGGCGGAAGGGGAAGTCTTCGCCGGGCTCCTCTGCGGGCGGCTGATACTCTACCGCGATGAACCGCGCTTTGCCGTCCGGGTGGCCGAAGCGCTCGGTAAAGAGGCGCGGCGTGCCCGGGTGCCCTTCATCGGGGCAGGGCCAGAACATTCCTTGCTCCTCATCTATCTTCTCCCAACTCATACCTGAATAGTCGGCAGCACCACCTTTCGTCGCCTTTCGCAGATCGTTCCAGATGTCGCGTGCAGAACGATAGGAAAAGATGCGCTCTTTCCCCATGCGCTTTGCAAGCTCAACCAGAATCTCCCAGTCAGCCTTTGACTCGCCCAGAGGCTCAACCGCCTTGTTGATCTTCACAACGCGGCCTTCCAGATTGGTCGTCGTGCCCTCATCCTCGCACCAGACCGCCGCCGGCAGCACTACATCAGCCAGTTCAGCCGTTTCAGACATGAAGAAATCGACCACAATCAATGGATCCAGTTGTTGCAAAGCGCGCCTGACTGTCTGGTTATCGGGAAGCGAGACCATCAGATTCGAGCAGGCGATCATGCAGCTTTTAATGTCGCCCTTCGCCATCAGATGAATCATCTCGGTGGCTGCCGCACCTTCCCACGGCATCTCCTCAACCGGAATGCCCCACACCTGAGCAATAAAGCGACGATCCTCATCAACATCGATATGACGATAGCCCGGAAGCTGGTTGGCCTTCTGTCCCATCTCGCGACCGCCCTGCCCGTTGCCCTGGCCTGTCACCATCATTGTGCCGCCGCCCAACTTGCCAACCTGCCCGCGAGCAAGCGCCAGATTGGTACAGGCAAGGCAGGTATTGACCCCATGCGAGCTATGCTCAATGCCGCGTGCATGCATAATCAGCGAGGTCGCCGCCCGGCCATACATGCGGGCTGCCGTAATAATGCGCTCAGCCGGGACGCCCGAAATACGCTGCGCCTCCTCTGGCGTGTACTTCGCGACCGTCTCGCGTACCTGCTCCCATCCAACAGTGCGCTCGCGGATGTACTCCTCGTCAATCATGCCGTCCTGAATGAGCAGATTCAGCATCGTGTTCAGCACAACCATATCAGTGCCCGAGCGCACCGGGAGCCAGAGATCAGCCGTACGAGCAAGTGGCGTTTCCCGAGGATCAAGCACAATCAACGATGCGCCACGATCCCGCGCCCGCCAGACCCACTGCATCATCACCGGAAAACACTCTGACATGTTCACGCCGACCGCAACCAGACAATCCGCATTAGGAATATCGGTCATCGGTATGGGAGAGCGATCGATACCGAACGCCTTCGCATATGCCACAGCAGCCGAAGACATGCACAGACGTCCATTATAATCGACGTGCCGCGTTCCAAGCACCGCACGCGCAAACTTCCCCATTGCATAACATTTCTCGTTTGTCATCGATGAGCCGCTGTAGATCGCGATAGCATCTTTTCCATATTGCCCCTGGAGATCCTGCCATCTGCTCACGATATAATCGAGCGCCTCATCCCAGGTCGCCCGTTCCAGCGGCGACCCCTTGCCGCCACGCCGTATCAGCGGGTAGCGCAGACGGTCCGGGTGATTTGCCTGCTGGTAGGCTACCACGCCCTTCGGACAGAGTGAGCCACGATTGTGCGCGTAGTTGCGCGGCTCGACGCCAATCACCTGCCCCTGACGCACCTTCAGATACATACCGCACTGCACACCGCAAAAGCTGCAATGAGTGGGGATCAAGGTCTCAGGCGTGCGCGAGTGAGCATCCCAGTCTTTCAGCCCATGAGACTGAAAGTCAGTATTTGTATTCCGTTGTTGAAAAACATCTTTATTAACAGACATGCTCCCGCTTCTCCTTCCATCACACAAAGCGCTTTTTCATCATTGCATAATAGGCCTGACCGCGCAACACCCGCTTGCAGTGAGGACAGTACTCATGCAGGTTGTCATGAGCTCCCAGATCATAGTTCTGGTCTAAATCTTGCAACACTGCCCTGAGATCCCGAATAAACTGTTGCGAGGGCAGTTCCTCACCACAGCGCTTACACACGCCCACCGTCTGCTGCTCGCTGTGCTCCCTGTTCTGGTTTACCTTCTGATAGAGGGTGACGCCAATACTCGCGGGACGCTGGATGATATGAAAGAACTTCCCGAACGGGAGCGTCAGGAACCAGGCAACCACTGTTACCTGATGGGTCAACGAAATGAACCAGTAGAAACGACCGCCCCACCACATCGAGGACGCCGTTAGAGCCAGTCCAGTGATCGCGATCGCCGCCAGCAACACCAGCGGCACCATATCAAAGCCAAAGCGCTGTGTTGCAAGCAGACCGGAGTCACGAAGCCGCCGCCAGAGCGCCATCACCACTCCTACCATCAACAGAAAAGCGGTGATATCCAGCGCATGGAAAAAGGCGAAACCAATACCCGCCTCAACCGGGAAGGTGAACAACGGCAGACCGAAAAACCAGATGCGATAGGTATCTACATCCTCAAGCGTGAAATGCAGCCAACCAAACGTCAGCGGAATCGTCACGAACAGCGACAATAGCACGCCCCAGAAGAGCGACATGTGCATAACCCAGCGATACAGGCTACGCTTGAGAATAAACGTTTGTGCGAAGATATCGGTCCATAACGCCCGAGGCACGAGCGTCGTAAAGCGCCGGAAGTTCTGCCACGAAAAAAAGGAAGACCAACCGGCACGAAAGTACCGCCCTGTCGGAGGACGCAGGATCCAGAGGACATACCGGTACAGCAGCACTGCAATCGCGAATAACGACGCCACTGCATATCCGATCAGAGCTGAGTCAAAATCACGCAGACCTCTTGAGCCCACGATAATCAAAGCTACCACGAGGCCAGTCACAAGGGTCGCAACCACAAACGCGCCCTTATGCATCCGCGGTCGTGGAGGGGGAGCAATATGTTCTGGCTCCATCCTTCTCTAATCTCCTTTATTCTTCAGAAAGAGATGCATATACTTCAATTTCAACTTTCAATCAGTTGTGCCGGGAAAGCCAGACAAGATACCCATAACAATAATCGAAAGAGATCACGCCCTGGTCACAGCCTTTCACACCATTATCACAACCAGATCACAGACCCGTATCAGCGAGATTTCCATACATGTGAGCATTTTGAGAGAAAAGGCGGTGTTCCTGTGACGCTCTTGTAATCACCATTTTTTATACTCTGAACCAGCACGACCCGCCGTTTACTTAAAAAATGTACATAAAAAGGAGATTATCATCTTGCCAAAATATAAAGCCTGGATAGCCTTACTCATGGCGACGCTCTCGTTTACTATCACGTTCGCTGTGTGGTCTTTGTTGTCACCTCTGGCCACCCAAATTCAGCAGGAATTTCATTTATCAGAAATGGAAGTAAGCATTATGCTCGCAGTTCCGGTCATCCTGGGGTCTCTGGCTCGTATCCCGATGGGATTGCTCACCGACCGCTTCGGAGGCCGCCGCGTGATGACATTCCTGCTCCTTTTCACCACCGTTCCCCTACTTGGCATGACGACCAGCACTGGCCTGTGGGGCTTCTTGCTCTGGGGCTTCCTCCTCGGCGTGGCGGGCAGTAGTTTCGCTGTTGGCGTGCCGCTGGTGAACTCCTGGTTCCCGCCCGAGCGTCAGGGGCTCGTCATCGGCATCTTTGGTATTGGCAATGTAGGCAGTGCTATCAGCGCCTCGCTTGCGCCCCAGATCAGCAGGCTGGCCGGAAACTGGCGCCCGAACTTCTGGGCCGGCGCAATCATTATTCTGGTGATGGCGCTTGCTTTCTACCTGCTGGTCTCCGACGCCCCCCAGACCGGAGCAAAAAAGCAGTCAGCCAGGCAACAGTTAACGCTGCTCAAGCGCAAAGAGGTATGGCTGCTCAGCCTGTTCTACTTCGTGACGTTCGGCGGCCTGGTTGCCTTTGGCCTGTACCTGCCCAAGCTGCTAATCGACAATTTCGGCCTGGATAAAATCGACGCAGGCAACCGCACTGCGATCTTCGTCATGGCCGCGACCTTTACGCGCCCGCTTGGCGGCTGGCTCTCCGACAAAGTCAGCGCCCGGCTGCTTGTACGAATCGTCTTCACTGGCCTGCCCGTGCTGGCGCTGATCCTTGCTTTTCAGCCAACCATGCCCATTCTGACCATCTGCTTCCTGCTGATCGCGCTGCTGCTCGGTATCGGGAATGGCGCGGTGTTCAAGCTTGTTCCACAACAGTTCCCCAAAGAGGCGGGCACCGTTACCGGGCTGGTCGGTGCTGCGGGCGGCCTGGGAGGCTTCTTCCCACCAATTGTGATGGGCATGATCAAAACGATGACCGGAGCGTACACGCTCGGTTACATTCCGCTGGCGCTTCTAGCAGCGCTCTGTTTGTTCTTCAGCCTGCGCGGCACGAACAACCTGATGCGCGCCGCGAGTGCCTCATAATACGCAAAAAAAGGGAGGAAAGGAGCTCCTCCCTTTCCTCAGAAAGTATGATATACTGCCTGCATAGCAACCCATCCAGACAAGGAAGAAAGAGAACAACGATGGAACAGCAACCCGGGCCCGTACTCCAGCTTCAAATTGATCGTACCGGACAGATTCACGTCCCCTATGGACATCTCACAACCCGCTCATCACTTCCCTTAAAAATCGTCAACCCCCTCAACGGTTGTCAGGACTTTTCCCTTCTCTTTCGGCTTCGAGGCACACCACAGGCCCGCCAACACCCGCTTCTTGCCACCCTCATTGACGAACAGATCCGCTGGCAGCTTGGCATACAGGAGAACGGTTCATGGTTCTGGGAGGCCAGACAGGGTGAGAGCGCCTATAGCTATCATCCCACGCCTGCACGCCAGCCCATCCTTGATGAGGAATGGCATCAGCTCGCCTGCTGTTTTTCCGCTCGTCGCGCTGAAATCTGGCTCTATTACGACGGCCTGAATGTGGCGATCTATCATCTGAACGCGCTTCCCAACCTGACGAGCGCCGAATATCTGCTGATCGGAGACGAGCATCAGGCGCTTGAATATGAGCTTTCATTTTACGCCCGGATGCTCGGCGCAGAAGAGCTTGCAGCGCCCCGCCATCAGCCGCCGATCTGTGGTGACACGCTCCATGTCATGACCTTTAACATCTGGAACGGCGGCCGCGAAACCGGGGAGGAACAGGGAGTTGCTCGCACTATCGAGCTGATTCAGCAAGCGAACGCCGACATTATCACCATACAGGAGACCTATGGCTCCGGTCCCCGCATCGCGGAGGCGCTTGGCTACTACTTCTATTTGCGGAGTCGTAACCTCTCTATCATGAGTCGCTACCCTATTTTGAGTACGGTACCGGTCTTTGACCCCTTTTTCAGTGGATGTGCTCGAATCGCGCTGCGGCCCGACCTCTCATTGCACTGCCTGAATATCTGGTTGCATTACCTCCCCGACTATCTTGGCGATATCAAGGCCGGGCGCTCGTTTACCGTACAACAATTTCTGGCCGGAGAAAATCAGCACCGCTTTCCAGAGATCACCCAGATACTCCGCACCGCTCACGGGCTACCCGAGCCTATCCTGATCAGCGGCGATTTTAACAGCGGCTCACATCTGGATTGGATTGACACAACCGCGCCCCAACATGGAGGCCACGTCCTGCCCTGGCCAGTCAGCAAGGCAATGGAACAAGCCGGGTTCCGCGATTCCTATCGTGAAATCCATCCCGACCCGCTTGCAGAGCCAGGATACACCTGGTCACCCATTGCGCCCGCCGACCCGCATGACCGCATCGACTATATCTACTATCGCAATACAACTCAACGCGGCGCAACCCTGCAACCGCTTGCCTCGCGCGTCATCGAGAGCCATCCGGAACGATATCCCTCCGATCACGGGGCCGTACTGACCACCTTCCGTATAATTGATGGGGACGCATAGCTCTTTTAGAGTACACCGGGTAGAAAAAAGGAGAGGCGCTTGCGGGCGTCTCTCCTGTACTGGATGGCGAATGATCTACTGCGAATCCGCTCATGAAACTCCTCGATGAACCAGCATCCCGAACGTGATCGAGGAGATCTGAAGTGCGATTGTTGTTCATGCGATCCAGGGATCAAGCCCCACCTCCTGGCAACACATCCCGGAGAAAGGAGCCATGCCAGCCTGCTGCTTCCGCTTCCTGAGCCAACCGAACCTGCGGGCGGCATCTGCATACACACCAGTTGTCGGTATATCGAGTGCCCATTTCATGATGCGCTTCTTTCATATAAAATAAGCATGATTCACTTGAAGAAAGTATACAAAAATATGTACGTTATCTACTATCATAGAGGGCTATGACTGCGTATACTCCAATCCAGATAAAGCAGAAAGAGAAATCCATCCACCGCCCGGGGGAATAGCGGAGGATCGGACCATTTATTCATTTTCCTCTAAAAGCTGTGCCTGCTGATAGCACTTGTTGGCGTCAGATTTTCGTCCCATCGCTTCCAGAGCCGCCCCTTTATTCATCCAGATATCTCGATCTCGCGGCGCATACATCAACGCCTGATCGTATGCATGAATCGCCTCAGCGTAGAGTTCGAGCGCGAAGGAGGCATCACCGATTGAAGTCCAGAGGGTCGCGTTTCGCGGATCCAGCTTGAGCGCCTGCTGATAGCGCTTGATCGCTTCCTCAAAACGTCCCTGACGATACAGCTTGTTGCCCTCAATCATCAGTTCACGATGAGTGGGTGAAGCCGCCTGCGGAGCCTTCCGTTCCATTGACGGCGTATCGAGCGAGAGCGAGCGCGACGGAGACCACTGCCAGATCTGCGACATCGACGGTGACATCTGCGAGAACGAAACTCCTGATTGTGACGGTGTGCCGCGACGAAGCTGCCCATCAAGCTCTTGAAGAAAATGCTGCATGGTCGGGTAGCGCTGCTCCGGTTGCCGATGAAAGCCCTTTTGCAGCATCATGCGCAGCATTGGATCATGAAGCTTACAGAAATCAACAAGCACCTGAGCGCACAACAACGCAAAGATGTATTGATCACTGAGAATCGCTTCCTCTGCGGAGCGCGGGCCGCCCTGTCCCCATTCCGGTGGAAGATAGGGGGAAGTCGGCGGGATCAGGCGCGCAAAGCCGAAATCAGCCAGTTTGCCCTGTCCCTTGCCATCGGTCAGAATATTCGTCGGCATCGGTGCGCCATGCCATACCCCCTGCTCATGGGCAAAACTGAGTGCCTGCCCTATTTGGTGGAGCAATGGGAACAGCATTGATACCAACATTTGTTGATTAACAAATTGTTGTTTCTGCTGGCGGGCATAAAAGGCGAGCAGATGAAGCAGGTTTCCCGGAACATAATCATGAATCGACACATAATAGAAGATTGAGGCCGAACGATCAGGGGTCCACTGAGTACTGTTGAGAATCGGGTGAATGGCGGGATGCTGCCACTTCCTGATCTGCCAGGCGATATTTTCCGCCACAGACCAGCTATGAAGCGGCACCCGATGAGACGAGAACAGTTTGAGTACCACCGTACGTCCGGTCTGGTCCTTTGCGGCATACGCCTGACAGCCAGGCCTCATACCAAGCAGGGATTGCACCTGATAGATTCCGAGTGCAAACCCCGCTCGTAAAGCGCCACACTGTCTACATAACACCTCGGTTGGGTCCATCGGGTGAGGTGGATTACCAAGACATGTCGCTTGCATAAATAGAGCGCCTCCCCTCAAAAATTGGGAGGCGCGACCTCCTTTCCTCCTTAGAACAACGAATAGCTAGGCAAGCGTTCGCGGGCTCCCTCCAGGTGACGGCTGTTGCGTTGAGTGCTGCTGCTGATTAGCACGCGCTGGCTTCCAGAGCGAAGCGAGCGACTGCAATGTACGCAGCACGGTATCCAACGCATCGGCTGCACCAGACTGAGGCGGAACCGTCCCCTTCAGAATGAGCAGTTGATCCTGCACACGCTGAAGTGTCGCCTGAATCCGCTGCTGCTGAGCGTCCAGAAGCTGTTTCTGCTGAAGCAGAGTACGCTGTTTCGCCAGAATAGCCTGTTTGAGCTGCTGCAAGTCACGCACCGGGAGCGACTGAAGCTGCGCCGTCCCCTGCTCGTTTCCTAACAACATGATTGCCTGCGAGAGCTGATGCACCTCACGCTGCACCTGATCGTATGCCTCGGCACGCTGCGAGTATTTCTGCAAGCGGTCAAGCATCAGGTTCAAGCTGGCAACCAGCGGCAGCAGCGGACCTTCCATTGCCGGAGCCCGCGTCGAGAAGTTTCCTCGTGCGACATTTGCATGCACATCCTGAAGTACCTGAATACCCTGTTCAAGCTGCTGCATCGAGCTGAGAATCTGTGATGCCTCATCAGCCTCCATCTCGGCGGCCTTCGCGGCGCGGCGCGTCACCACCAGCTCACCACGAATCTGGCTTGTCAACTTCTGGTTCTCCAGCAGGATCAGCGTCTGCCTGATAACGACCAGAACCGTGATAATAATTACGCTCACGGCTGAGAAGAGCAGATCACCCTGCCCACGCGGCGCGACTATTAGCAGCAGCGCGGCACTGGCGGCAGTTGCCAGCACAAACGGGAACATTGCCTGAAAGATCGTGCTGGTTTGCGACAGGCTTTTACTTCCCGCGCGCTCCTTTTCCTGGCCTGCACGCTTTGGCTGCTCGATTGCGGCAAGACCGACCAGCAGCATACTCAATGGCCACAACAGATCAAGCACGGTGCCGGTCTTAAAACCGCCAAGCAGGTTGTAATACCCGAGCAAGCTATCAGCGAAGCCCAAACAGCCCAGACCGAGCATCAGGCGCAAGAGCACAGGTTCCTGCTGCTTCGTAGAGAACGGGCTGAAATAGAGCAACACACCGACAGCCAGCAGCAGAATATCGCCAACAGGAAAATAGACAGCCAGGAATGCAGCGAGGGGATCGGTGATTCCGGGCAGGCTGCCAAGCGTCGGAGCCAGCAACAGCGGCCACGACAGCGCAAAAGCCGTACCAATAATCACACCCGCATCCAGCAGCAGGCGCATTCGCTCGACATTGCCCGAGTTCTTGCGAGCAAAAAGCGCGGTTCCTGCAATAAAGAAAGGATACGCCAGCACATAACAGATATTGTACGGACCGGGATACGGCACCTCAGACGTAGGCATTCTGAGATCAAAAGAAGTCCAGATAATACCGCCCAACCCGTAACATGCGATACCAGCCGCCAACAACCACCACGCAACCGCAGTACGCATTTCCCGCTTATAATTCAGAATCATCTGTCGCTGCTCTTGCTTCGATGAGACCTGCATTGCCTGGCGGCGGATCATCTGTGCAACCCGCGTCAGGCGCACCGCGATGACCACACTGAACGCGCAGCCGATCCACTGCCCACCGGTCTGAAAAATATCTGAGACCGACTTGAGAGCGGTACTTTCGCCCGGTTTCTGTCCGGACAGCGTTAGCACGATCAGCAGCAGGGCAAAAACGACGCTAAAGCCGATCACAATCCAGAGACCGACGCGTTCAAGTGGCCTGCTTCTCGCATACGTCTCATCTATTAGAGTTCCCGGAGAAGGAGTATCTCTAATAGCTTCATTCTGTAACATTAAATTTCTCCTATAATAAAAAGGTAGTTACAAAGAAAATAGATATTTCTGTGGCTCTTTCTTCTTTCTATCAATGCGGCTCATATAATTATAGCAATGTTATTGATGCAATACAAGGTAAATGCTATAATGGTACAAATCAAGCCACTGAATGGATAGATATATCTATGGAACAAAGAAGCATTGCGGTCTCTATAAAAAAAGTAAGCAAACGCTATTTACATCAGGGCCGTGAGGTTCCAGTACTACAAGAGATTGATTTGACTGTTCCTCAAGCATCATTCGTTTCTCTTGTGGGACCCAGCGGTTGCGGTAAAAGCTCCCTGCTTCATCTCATCGCCGGACTCGATGAGCCAGACGAGGGCGAGATCATCCTTCATGGCGATAGCAAGAGTTCGCGCGCGGGCAAGTGTGGCTACATGCTACAACAGCCCTTGCTCCTCCCCTGGAGGACTGTTGAAGAGAATGTGATTCTTGGCCTCGACGTGCGCAAGACGCCGCGTAAAGAGGCGCTGGAAAAGGCACGCGACCTGCTGAAACGATTTGGCCTTGCTGACTTCGCGGAAAACTACCCCGCGACCCTCTCGGGAGGCATGAAGCAGCGTGTCGCCTTACTTCGTACTGTTCTGTTTCAGAACGAGCTGCTCCTGCTCGATGAGCCATTCGGCGCCCTCGACGCTCTGACACGCCAGACCATGCATCTCTGGCTACAGGATCTCTGGGAGTCGATTTCGGCCAGCGTGCTCCTGGTGACGCACGATATTCGAGAAGCAATCTTTTTATCTGACACTATTTATGTAATGAGTCACCGGCCAGCACGCATACTTCAACGATATGATGTCGATTTACCTCGACCTCGCAAAATTGAAGATCTTTCACAGGAACATGTAATTCAACTGGAGCAAAAAATCTTTGCACAATTAATGGAGGAGGAAAAGGTATGAAGCGCTCATGGATATCGCTCTATGGACCGGCGATGATTCTGGCCCTTGTCCTCCTGCTTGGCTGGCAGATGTACACCAGGATTGGCAACGTGAACCCGTTGGTTCTTCCGGCGCCGACTGAGATCATCACCACACTTGGGAAATCGTGGGACACGCTGTTCGACCACACGGTGTACACGCTGATGGAAACCGTGCTCGGCCTTGCCCTGGCGACTATCTGTGCCCTGGTGCTGGCCTTGATCATGGATCTGGTGGGAGTGGTGCGCCGCGCACTCTATCCCCTGCTGATCCTCTCGCAGACAATCCCTATCGTGGCGCTGGCTCCATTGCTGCGCATCTGGTTTGGCTTCGATATGGGCCCCAAAATTCTGGTCGTGATCCTGTTCTGCTTCTTCCCGATCACAGTTGCCTGTATCGACGGTCTTGAAGGTACTCCAGGTGATCTCATCAAATTATTGAGAAGTATGAAAGCATCGCGCTGGCAACAACTCTGGTTTGTGCGCCTGCCGGGAGCGCTACCCTCATTCTTTTCAGGACTCCGAATTGCTGCTACCTATGCGCCAATTGCGGCTATTTTTGGTGAGATCGTTGGAGCAGAAAAGGGACTGGGTATTTTTATGCAATTTTCATTGAATGCACGTGCTACTGCTCAAGTATTTGCTTCAATCGTCATCCTTTCTCTGCTCAGCCTGTTCCTTTTTGGCTTCGTTATTCTGCTCGAACGCCTGGCACTGCCCTGGTACCACTCAACGACCGCCAGCAACAGGGATGGAGACAACGTCTCGCGTAAATCGAAATAGATGAAAGGATGATCTATGCGTAACCGCTCACGAATGATATTAGTCTTCGTGCTGCCGCTGGTGCTTATCCTGCTCGTGGTGTCGCTCTTCTTCTGGCAACAGAATAGACTCAACACTGCAGCAGAAGCGCCTCAGGCGACAGCGACACCGAAGCCGCTTAACAAGCTGACTCTGGCACTCGACTTTACGCCGAATCCAAACCATACCGGCGTCTACGTCGCGCAGCAGAAGGGCTGGTACCGAGAGGCTGGAATTGACCTGCATATTCTGCCCTTCTCGCAAAACTCGTTCCCTGACACCCTCGTGACACAGGGTCAGGCAGACGTCGCGTTTAGCTCGACCGAAACCATTGTGCTCGACGCAGCGAAAAATCAGCCTATCGTTTCGCTTGCCGCTATTCTCTCGCACAACACCTCGGTGCTGGTCACGCGCGATGATGGCTCTATCAAGCGTCCAAAAGATCTGGATGGCAAGAAGTTCGGTAGTTACGGCGCTCCTTATGAGGTGCCCATAGTCAGCACGGCCATCAAGCATGACGGCGGCAAAGGCAACTTCAAGAACATTATTCTTGGAACCGACGCGATTCAGGCTGTCATCACCAAGCAGGTTGACTTCGCCTGGGTGTTTGGCCTCGATGTCGAACAGGCGCGGGCTCAGGGTGCCAAGCTCAAGACCTTCTCAGTCACAGAGTATGGCGTACCCGATTACTACGCACCAAACCTTGTCAGCAGCGAGAAGACCATCAAAGAGAAGCATGATCTGCTGCAAACCTTCATGGAAATCACGCAGCGCGGCTATGACTACGCCAGCAAGAACCCCGAAGAGGCCACCAAGCTGCTGATCGCGGGCGCTCCACAGGGCACCTTCAGCGATGAGAAGCAGCTTGAGCAGGGGCAGCGCTTCGCCAGCTCTCACTATGAGGATGAGGGAATGAAGTGGGGTGTGCAGGACGCAAAAATCTGGAAAGCGTACGTTGATTTCATTTTGAAGACGAATTCCGTCACCGACGATAAGGAAAAGCCAGTCAAAGCACTTGACTCAACAAAGCTCTTTACCAACGAATTTGTGAAATAACGGGATTATCAACAAGCAAGAATGGCTGATACCCATTTTTTTGCCTCCCAATTCCCTGAAATTGGGTCCCTGTTCTTACGTAGGACAGGGACCTTTTCTTCGTAAGAGGTATCGCTTAGATATCCAGCGCACGCAACCGGTCAAAAGCCTGCATCAGTTCGCGCGTATTGGGCACGCTCTCAAGATTCGCCTCAAAACCGGGCCAGATGTTCGCACAGCGCTCCCTGATCTCCTTCTTAACCTCTTCCTCGTCCACGGTCACCATGCGCTGCTGCTCAACCACCACCTGACCATTCACAATCACGGTGTGTACGGCCTGGGCCGGCTCACAGTAGACCAGATGCAGATACGGATCGCGCAGCGGGAAAAACGGCATTGCATTCAGATCAAGCAGCACAAGGTCTGCAAGCCGTCCCGGAGCCAGTTCACCGATCTCTCCCCGGTGATACCCGAGCGCCTCACGACCGCCGATTGTCGCGACTGACCAGAGATGTTCTGCCTTCGGCCACTGTGCATAATCGACATACGCATTATTATGGAGAAGACCCGCCAGTTTTAACGCCCCATACACATTCTGGGTATCATTACTTGCGGACCCATCGCTTCCAAGTGCCACGCGTACACCCGCACGCCGCGCCTCTTCAAGCGGGAAGATGCCGCTTCCAAGCCGCATATTGCTGACCGGGTTATGAATGACCGTCGCACCGCTCTCCGCGATGATTTCGAGATCGCCCGGCTCCACCCAGATACAATGGGCCAGCGAGGTACCGGGACGCAGGACTCCCATATCATGGAGGTAGCGAATACCACCTGTACCTAGCATCCGCTTGATAATGCGCGTCTGAAGCTGCGTTTCAAGCGCATGCAGATGAAGTCCCGTCTCGTAGCGATCAGCCAGCTTGAGGCAGGATTCCAGCAGCGAAGAACTGCACCACTGCACGCCGTTCGGCCCAAGCAGACAGCGCAGCCGACCATCGCCCTGCAAATGCCACTGATCCATGAATGCCTCAAGAGTCGCGAGCTGCTCATCCATCGACGACCAGAGCTCGAAGCGGTCCGAGAACGGGTGCGACGGGAATTCAATACCGTGCTCCTGCCCGAACTCGATCAACAGATCTCGATCCTCAATCATAGGTGCAACAGAAGCACGAATACCGGCATCTCGATACGCCTGCATGGCAGCCGAAAGGTGCTCCCCGGCGATGCCGTCAGCAGTCCAGAGGTGGTCAAGAGTCGCCGTCGTACCCCCCTTGAGCATCTCAATCGCACCAAGCAGCGTGCTCAGGTAGGTCAGACGCGGGGTCCACTCCACAAAGGAACTGAAGAGTGTCAGCCCCCACAGCTCAAGCGGCAGCGGCGGAATAGTAGCTTTCAAGAGGTTCTCGGGCGAATGCGTGTGTCCGTTCAGCAGCCCGGGCACAACCAGCATGCCACTCGCATCGATTACACGGGTATGGCCCGAAACTGGTATGCTACCCGCGGGTCCGATCTGCTGAATCGTCTGTCCAACAATCGAAATATCAAGCGACGTACGCAGCCCCTGCCCCCCTGCATCCGGCAGAAGAGTGCAGTTCTGTAACAACAGGGTCGGCTGCTCGTCAGGTGAAAGAGAAAACATATGTAAAGCTCCATACGTATGGTAGTAGAAATAGGAATGGAAATACGTACATCTATTGTGTAACAAACAGAACTGAGAAGCAAGTATTTAGGGACAATACACCTATTGGTCGCCCGCAGATTTGACACCTACCGACAAGGCGCAAGGAGCAAAAAAGGCTTTCCCCTTTTTAAAAACACCAGAAGCTCCCCACTTCTGCAAGCAGAACCGTAGCTGCTCGCCTGTAGTAATACTAATGCAAGCAAGCGTCATGCAGCCAGTGACAACACTCCATATCAGATGGAGCAGTGATAGCCATATTCTCCTTTTACTTGTCTCCAGTATTTCTGTATTTCCCGCGAGAAGACATACCCCGCAGAAGTAACACCTTCATATACAGCAGAAGTTTACATAACAGGAACATCTCAGAGACACAGCGGAGACCTTTGCATGTCGATACGCGCAGACATTTCGGCTCTATGAGGGCGCAGGCACACACCCGCCCTATCATGCATACGAGAAAGGGCTTCGTGCCGGACTCGATCTCAGCACCACCACACTGGACCGAGATACATAAAAGAGAGGACTGAAGTCACCAGAATGACGACCTCAGTCCTCTCTTCGCTCAGGATTGGGAGCGTTCGCGCCACTCAGCAGCAAGCAGTGAATAGGTTGCCATATCGCACAACTCACCGCGCACCTGCCAGCTTTGCCGCCGCACTCCCTCAAAGGTGAAATCGAGCCGCTCGGCTACAGCACGCGAACGACTATTTCTCACATCGGCCTGAAGCCCCACTCGATTCACACCAACCAGATCAAAGGCATAATGCAGCATCGCTTTTAGAGCGCGCGTCATAACCCCGCGCCCGGTGGCCGCGCGACCAAGCCAGTAGCCAACCTCGGTCGCGCGGGTGAGTGGATCAACTGGAAAAAAGAGGATGCCCCCGACAAGCCGACCGTCCAGCCAGATACCAACCCTGGGTAAACCGCCCTCGGATAAGCTTGTCAGGCCATGCTGAATAAAAGCCCGTGCCGCCCCTATGGTGCGTATCTCATCCGCCCAACCAAGCCACTCCGCAAGGTAGGCACGGTTTTCTTGAACAAATGCCAGGAATTCGGGCGCATGTCGCAATTCAAGCACCTGCAACGTCATATCACCATCCAGATTCCAGGTAAACATGAAGTCCTCCCGATAAATATGTATTTTCGCTCAACCTCGCTACCCAGTATGCCCTACTGACAGGGCTTGAACAACTCCCCGATTTAAGCTAGTATAAAATCTACTACCCAAAAAGAGGCGATGTATAATGAATGAGGCGCAACGCAGGGCAGAACTCTCCCATTTTTTGCGTACACGACGAGAACGACTCTCTCCTGAACAATTTCAGCTACCCAAGGGAGGAAAAAGACGACGTACTCCCGGATTGCGCCGTGAGGAATTGGCTATGCTCGCAGGTGTCGGCCTGACATGGTATGTCAAGCTTGAGCAGGGACAGGACATTCAGGTATCGGCGCAGGTCCTCGAAAGCCTGGCACGCACCCTGCACTTGACGCCCGACGAGCGCACCTATCTCTTTCTCCTGGCACGAGCACACCCACCGATGCCGCTACACACCTCGCACCCCGAGCTCAGCGACAAAGTACAGACCTTCCTCGACGACCTGCACCCGAGCCCGGCATTTGTCATGAACGACCGCCTGGACATTGTCGGCTGGAATCATGCAGCCACGCGCGTCTTCATCGACTTTGCAGCGTTATCCACCTGGGAGCGTCACTTCGTCTGGCTGCTTTTCACCAACGAAGCAATGCGGCGGCTCTATGTGCACTGGGAGCTTGTGGCACAACGTGCCCTGGGCCTCTTCCGAGCTGCCGGAGGACTCCATGCGGGAGAGGGATGGTTCATCGAGCGGCGCGAGAAGCTGATAGAGGCGAGCGAAGAGTTCCGCGCCTGGTGGCCCCGGCACGATGTCGGAGAAGAACACCTTAAACGAAAAGAGCTCTGTCACCCAACCGCTGGACTATTGACGTTTCAGGCCCTGATGCTCCAGGTAGCCGAAGATCCCGGCCTGACTATTTCTGCCTATACGCCGCTTCCTGTGGGCAACACCTGCCAGAAACTGGAGGAACTGGTCAACGCGTCACACCTCAGCTAAATGCAGGACCGTTTCTTTCCTTTTCTCGTTCTATACTCTCAAGAAAGCGAGAAAGGACAAGCACATGAAACTCAACTTCATCTGTCGGCTGGTTAAAGACGTACCTCAAACGGTCCATTTCTGGCGTGAAGTGATGCAACGTCCTATCACCTATTATGATGAGTCGATAGGCTATGCTTCGGTTGATACTGGAGGCACGACCCTGGCCATTTTTAGGCAGGCAGCGTTCTCCCGTATGCTCAATATGGAGATCCCTGAATCGTGTCATACCTACCTCTCATTTCAGGTGGAGAACCTCGATACAACCTTCGCTGATCTGATCCGCCGCGGCGCAAAGGAACTTCTCCCGCCGCAGGATTTTCCGGCATTGCATGCACGTCAGGCATATGTCTGTGACCCTGAAGGTTATCTGATCCAGCTCTACAGCTCGCTGCAAGCGCAATAGAGCGAGTGCGAGAGGGACAGGCCTCGTGTCCCTCTCATTTCATCCTGACAAACGGTACAGCGCATATCTATTATCGCCCGAAGAGCCAGCCGCCATTCACGTTCAGCACCTCTCCTGTCACAAATGAAGCTTCCGGTGAAGCCAGATAGAGAGCCGCCGCCGCGATATCTTCGGGTCGCCCCACGCGTCCGACCGGCGTTTCACGCACTGTCTTCTGAATCCGCTCCTCAGGCACCGCACCGCCAAAGAAGCGCGTCCCCGGGATGAAGCCAGGAGCGATCGCGTTCACAGTAATCCCCTGCGGACTCAGTTCACGAGCCAGTGCAAAGGTCAACCCGTGCACACCCGCCTTCGCAGCAGCATACGCCTGGCCGCCTGCGCTGCTGCCACCAGTGTAGGCACCAATCGAGCTGATATTGATAATGCGGCCTCCCGGACGCGTCAAGTAGGGTGTGATAGCCAATGCCATCAGAAAACTTCCCTTCAGGTTCGCGTTCAGTACTGCATCCCATGTCCGCTCTGCCTGCTCGAAAGGGGTATCTGCGCTCACAGAGCCCATGCAGCCAGCCGCGTTCACCAGCACATCAACCTTCTGCCGGGTCCCCATCATCTGCGCGACAGCCTCGCGAACCTGTACGCTCTCACTGACATCTGCACGATACCATGACGCTTTTTCACCAAGTGCCCTGGCGGCTTCACGCAGCGTCTCCTCATTCCTCCCAACAATCAGCACATCGGCCCCTTGCTGCACGAACGCCCGTGCGATTGCCTGTCCTATACCTCTGTTTCCACCTGTCACAATAACTGTCTGTTGCTCTAACGTGTTCACTTCGTGCTCCTTTCAATTGATGGCAGAAATAAGTATAATAGCAAGAAAGCCGAGTGTCCAATATATAAATGATGACCAATTAATATGCAGGAGATATCACAGAAATGGAGCTACGCCATCTCCGCTATTTTGTCACCGTCGCGGAAGAACTGCACTTCGGACGAGCAGCCGAACGGCTTCATATCGCACAACCGCCGCTAAGCCAGCAGATTCGTCAGCTCGAAGAAGAACTCGGGGTATCGCTTTTTACCCGTACCAAACGCCGTGTGATGCTCACAGAGGCCGGCGCTGCGTTTCGTGAAGAGGCTTTGAAAGCGCTTGCACAGGTTGAGCACGCCGCCGAAGTTGCGCGACGCACGGCCCGCGGTGAGGTCGGACAATTGAACATTGGCTTTGTCGGGACCGCAAGTTACACGCTCCCTCGGCTCTTCAAGCGCTTTCGGGAGCAATACCCCGATGTCGTCCTGACGTTACGTGAGCTTACAACCAGCCAGCAGGTACAGGCACTCTGTGAGCAACAGCTTCACCTCGGCGTGCTTCGGCCCCCGGTCCAGGAGCCCACGCTTCAGGTTGAGATCTTTCACCGGGAAGCCCTGATTGTCGCGTTTCCCGAGGGCCATCGTCTGGCGTCACGCACGGCATTAGCGCTATCCGAGCTGGCAGACGAGCCATTCGTTCTGTTTCCACGTCAGCAGGGCCCGGGCCTGTACGACACGATCATCAACCTCTGTCAGCAAGCAGGCTTTCATCCACGTGTCGCACAGGAAGCAATTCGGATGGAAACGCATGTCGGGCTCGTCGCGGCAGGTTTTGGCGTCAGTCTGGTTCCAGCCTCACTGCAACAACTCCAGCAGGACGGCGTGCTCTACAAGGAGCTTCAGGAGCCCTCGCCCACAATTGCGCTTGCCTTCGCGTGGCGGCGTGATGAAGCAGCTCCGGCGCTGCATGCTTTTCTCCGCCTTGCCAGGTCCTGCTTCTCATAGCAGTAACTGTCTCTTTCGCCCGATGAAGATCAGTATCAGCAGCAGGAGCAGCCCGCCGAGCAGGATACTGGCTAGTTGTAGCTGCATCCCCATCGATAGCGGTGCCAGATAATCCAGCCCCGGGAGATGGTTGACGGGTCCGATATACCACCAGGCCAGATAGAGCACCTCAAACAGCCGCCCGTTGCCAACCCAGATGCCAAATGCCATCGCCAGCGAAGGGATAAACAGCACGACCAGACATATCGCCATCAGTTTTCCAGTGCTGCCCTCTATCCCCAGGCGTATTACCAGACCAGCAAGCATAAGCAGCGTGCAGAGCACCCCGGCAAGCCATTGCATCGGCAAGTGACGGAGCAGCGGATGCGGTACAGCAAAGACTGTTTGCTGTGTTCCACAACGCGTCTCCAGGCTTCCCAGGCTCGACCAGAGAAACAGCGGCCAGATGGTCGCCAGCGGGTACAGCATATACTGAGAGAGCCCGGATGGCACGGCCAGCATGATGACATTCAACAACACAAGCGCCCCATACCACCACATTGAGCGCCCTTTCAACAACAACACCAGCTCTCCCTGAAGCACTTTGAGCCAGCGCCCCCGCGTTGTCCCGTGTAGCAGCGGCGTTAAAGGCACAGAAACCGGTATACGTATCTGATTGCTTCCATGTTCTGGCAACTTCTCCATGATATGACGCTTATTGCTCGCTCTTGCCGGATCAAAGCGCGAGAAAAAGAGCGATGCTATCAGCGCGAGGGCGCATGCAATGCCGATCCAGAGGAGACGCTGAAGCAGAATGTCACCGGTCCACTCAATGCCCTGCCACATGAACACCTGCAGTCGTCCGGGATCATTAAATGTCAGCCCGAGCGATGTTTCACCCGTAAAATGCGGGAATGATCGCAGTAGAAATGCATGGACCTGCTTGAGCGGTACCGATATCCCGAACGGATCAAGCATTTCAACTCGCGCCCCCGTCGATCGCTGCCCGAGAAACGCAAGTACAATACTTATAAAGAAGTAGACTACATTGCCGAGACTCCCCCGTAACCAGGACACCATTTCAAAGAATACCGCCAGTGCCGCAGGTATGAAAATTGCGGGGAGCGTCAGAAACAGAAATGGACTCAACAGCGCCCAGAGATCAAGCCGCATGTCTTCGGCCCGTAAAAACTGGGTTCCGCCCGCCACAATAGCTGTTGCACCAACCATCGACGCCAGAACCGCCACATTACTGAGCATTTTACCCAGGATATACACAAATGTATGTAGTGGGGTCGACGCGATAATCTGTCCCACACGCGTCTGTTGATCACGCTCTATCCCATTTTTGACCAGATAGAAGCCCACAATCGGCAACCAGAGCGAGGCCACCAGCGCAATCTGCATGCCGACCCACGCCGAGTTATACATTCCCCGAAACATACCCAGGTTCAGAGTTTGATACGGGCTGCTCTGTGGCGGCAGGTAGAAATAGGCAGCAAGCATGCTCAACACCAGCATCACAAAAAAGCTATAGCGCCTCATTCGCTCGCGAAAATCGGCCAGAATCAGGTGAAAAAGCGCACGCAAAACCATATCTCATCCTCCAAACCGGGAAAAACGGACAGCGTAGAGATAGGCATCTTCCAACGACGGAGCAAGCGGCCTCGCATCGCGCATAGGCGGCAACTCCGACAGCACGCGCACATGAATGCCATCACTTCGTCTCCACATACCGCTAACCGCGAACCGCTCACGCACGTCCAGAACGTCGGTGGTAACAAGCTCCCAGACGCGCCCTTCAACTCGTGCTATCAACTGCTCTGGTGTGGCATGAGCAAGCAGCCGACCATTATTCACAATCGCGATCGTGCTCGCCGTCGCCTCAACATCCGACACGATGTGCGTCGACAGAATCACGATTCGCTCGCCTGAAAGGTCGGTCAGGAGGTTGCGAAAGCGTACGCGCTCCTCAGGGTCCAGACCCACGGTTGGCTCATCCACGATCAACAGCCGCGGATCGTTCAGCAACGCCTGTGCAATGCCGACCCGTTGCCGCATACCCCTCGAATAGCTACCAAGCGGACGTTTTCGCGCCTCTGTCAGATTGAGATTCTCAAGCAACTCCTGAATCCGCCGCCGCGCTGCCCGACCATCCAGCCCCTTGATCGCGGCCATATATTCGAGAAATTCCTGTGCACTCAAATGCGGGTAGATCCCAAAATCCTGCGGCAGGTAGCCAAGCACCGAACGCAGCACATGAGGCCGCCGAGCAATGTCGATACTATCCCAGAGCACCCGCCCCTCGCTCGCCCGGGTAATAGTTGCCAGAATCCGCATCAGCGTTGACTTCCCGGCTCCATTGGGACCGAGCAGACCCAGAATACCCGGTCCTAGATCCAGATGGAATTGACGCAATCCCCAGAAATCCCCTTTGTATCTTTTTCCTACATTCTCTATAATGAGTCTCATCAATATATCGCCTTTCGTATTCATTTTTGAGAAGCATGCTTCTGAGAACGTAGCAAAAAGTATGACAGGGAAGTGCCCTAAAAACGAGAACGATTTCTAGCCTGATACTGTACAAATATTGAACATTTCAGCCAAAGGAGGGGAAAAGAAGGCATGGACAAAGCACGAAATGAACTGTTACGGCGGGAACGGGAGAAACGGGGCTGGTCGCAGGCACGAGTCGCAGAGCAGATCGGAACCGAAGCAGTCAATGTTAGCCGGTGGGAACGTGGCTACGCAACGCCATCACCCTATTTTCGCGAAAAACTCTGTCTGCTTTTCGGCAAAGATGCGCGCGAACTCGGCTTTCTGGAAAACGAAGAGAAGAACAGCGAATCGGCTTCCCAGGCCACCGCAGAGGAAGTTATTCTGGTACAGCCGCTTCCGGTTTCCCATGCTAAAATTGACCTTCCAGGGAACGCATCCCGCTGGTGGGCAGGTGTCAGCCATATATTTGGCTGGCTGAGCGGGCTCTTCCTCTTTCTCCTGAATCGGGACCGCTTTGTGAGATTTCACAGCCTGCAAGCGCTTTTCTTTTTCGGAGCATCTAATATTCTGTCATGCCTCATTTTATGGATGATGTCAGTAGTAGAAAAGATGTACGCGAATCCAACACAAACGCTGATAAATGGATCACTGGCACTGCTTCTCTTCCTTCTCAACCTGTTCACATTCATCGTCTGGGTCGTCGGGATCATCCAGGCGTGGCGCGGGAAGTACTACCCCTTCCCTTTCGTTGGGAGCTTGAGTGAGCGCCTGGTTGGTCGGTCACTCGCCCTTGCACAGAGAAGCAAGTAAAACTTGTTTGCATACTCTTCTCCAGATAAAAAAGATACTATTTTTTACCCGGAATATGCACCCGAAAGCACGCCATCCAATAGTGCTACGCATAGCTATTTGCTATGTACGCGTACTCTTTTACTGCTATATCAAAAGGGACCTGCACTGAAGCAGATAGACAGGAAGAAATAATGAGGACCCAGATGTCAGCGCTTCTCATGCGATCTCTATCAGGGGAATGGGCCGCACCTCCGGGGCCCGTTTCTGAAAGGCTTTCTTTCGGTCTGATGAGCGTTGCACCGGGTTCTGAGAGGCAGTGTTCTCGCAGCGCGTCACAGGAGAGGGAGTCTCGACCTTTGAACAGGGGCCTGTCGGGCTGAAGAGCGATCTTCCTGCTGTACGATTGCCTGCTTCAGCCCCACAAGCTCCTTGTTCAGGATGTACCCTTCCTCTTTTGAAGATGATGCTGCGCCTGTTTTGCCATATGCTCATAGTGCTTCTGTAACTTCTCCAGCTCTTTTTCAGTCATATCCTCGATGTTCAGCATGCTATTATCCGCGCTTTTCAATGCTCGAATGATCTCATCAAGCTTTACCTGCATAGCCTCACTATCACGATTCTGCGTATTCTGGATGAGAAATACCATCATAAAGGTGATAATGGTGGTACCGGTGTTGATAACGAGTTGCCACGTATCAGAAAAGTGGAAGATCGGCCCGGTGATGCCCCAGATCACCACCGCCAGCAGCGCAAGACAAAATGCAAGTGGATGACCGAGCATCCTTGACATCAGCTTTGCAAAACGTGAAAAGTGCAACATGGCAAATCATCCTTCCTACTTCAAGGAATGTGCTGGAAACAGCGTCATTGCACACACACTCCTACCATAGATACGGTCTAGAAGCCAATACAGGTTCAATGGAAGAGGATTTTGAACTGCAAATCTATAGACATTTCTAACTACTGAAGACAAATCGAAGTTACAGCACGTATAATGAGAAATGAGCAGAATAGCTCTTTCTAATAAGGAGGTGCTTATGCAGTCATCACTTCATCTGACACGGCAACCCGTTGCAGGACGTACTCCACTTCTCTGCATCCCGGGCACGTATTGCAGTCCCGAGGTCTTCGAGCTCATTGACGAGCGCCTATTTCCAGAGATCCAGGTGCTTCCCATCTCCTGGATGACATCGCCCGGTCCCTGGGATATCCCAACCCTCGGACAGCGTGTGCAGCAGCTTGCCGAGGAGCTTGGTCCCTGCCTGCTTGTCGGGCATTCAACTGGAGGTGCAATCGCCCTGGCCGCCGCTCTGTCCAATCCCGCGTCATTTCGCGGTTTGCTGCTCTCTGATACCGGAGCGAATATGCACGGGCATGGGGACGTATCCAGCATTCTCAAAATAATCGAGCAAGGAGCCACCGGATCGGCGTTCTTTCAACAACTGATGAAACGAAGCTTTCTCCATCAACCTGAGCCCGCCCTGCTACAGCGTCTGCTGGAGTATGCAGAAAATGTACCCTCCGAAGCCGCATTACAGGCGCTCCGAAGTCAGGCGGCACTGGATCTTTCTAACGACCTCTCGCGGCTTATGCTCCCGGTCATCGTGATGCATGGTCGCCATGACCAGGCGCGGCCAATAGCGCACGCGCAGCTTCTCTCTCAGCGGCTCCCCACTGCTGAGCTCTTTCTTCTTGATTCAGGTCACACTCCGATGGTTGAGGTTCCTTCAGAGTATGAACGGCTCCTGCGCCGCCTTATCATGCGCTCTGCGAGCTAGACAGGCCGAGAGGTGGGCACAGGACCCCTGGCCCACCTTGCAACCCTATGAGAGAAGCTTTTTCAGGCGTCCGAGCGGCGCCAGAACGCGATGAAACGGCAACATGCGTTCATACACCAGCGGGTCCAGCGCCTCATGCTCCATTACAGCACAGGTTTCCACTATTTTTGTAAGTTCAAGTACAGCGATCCCACGAGCTCCACTGAATAAATGATCGTAGCGTACCTCTTTCATCTCTTCAGCCGTTGCTTCGACCCAGCACTGACGCGGGTTGCGCCACTTCTTTTCCCGTGCAACCCATTTCATGTACCCGACCGTTACGGCCTCGCGTGGCATGCCATACCGCAGGAAAAGCCGTTCCAGATACTCGCTACTGAACTGGATATACCAGCCGCCATCCAGCAGTTTGCCAAACGGTACCGTGATCAACGCTTTCCCACCCATTTCCAGCAGCTCATAGAGCCGCACAATCGCCTTCAAGGGGGCTTCCAGGTCGCTTCTGACACTCGTTTCACCGAAGCCCCCGGTGGGATCGCTTCCCTGGCCTACATGCTCAACTGTTGATATAGAAATAATGGATTGAAACCGTTCCTCAGCCGGCTGCATATCCATAATATCGCAATTGTCGATCCCATCTCCCTGCTCGAACTTATCGACAATCCGTCGAGGCGGCAGGGTGCCAGTCTCATAATACTGCAACACATTACCCACTTCCAGCAGAGAACCGCTTTGGCGCTGCAAGAACTCCAGCGCTATCGGGATCTCAATTGCCCGTTCCGCTCGATTATTAAAGGGAATCCGATTATAGAAAAGCTGTTTTCCTTGAAAGTAAAAGTGTGGTTCCCAGGTACCAGGGGACCATTCTTGTAGACGAACTCGATCACCACTTGTTGAAGAATATGTCTTTACCACAGATTTCTTCTCTCCTTCTTAACATACTGCATCTAAATTAAAAGCAAAAATAGAGGCCATATCTGGCTATTGAGAAAAAAATGAAAATAAGAGAAACTCTTCTCCATGAACGGAAAGGTTCTGTTTATGGCATTTCTTCTTTCAGTATACTCAAATGGTGATACCAGAGCAGATAAAATGAGTTTGAGAGTGCATGCTTTCAGCTCCCTGTCACAGTCCTGCTAACGCTCCCCTGGTAGCGCTAGCACTCAGGAGTACAGATACTTGGTATGAAGAATACCAGATTCCAGAGGAAAAACGCAATACTCAGGCAAAATAATACCAGAACCACAGCAGGAACGTTCGCAAAAAAAGAGGCAACACATCTCCCTCTTACTCATTTTACTCTTTCTTTCACTTCTTCTTTCAACAGACTTCACTCAGAGTAGAAAACACAACAATAAGTGCCAGGCTGTTGTATTCGCATTGCAATGAGACAGACATTTACCTGATTCCGACTGATGTGTTATACTTTCCGTGTACGTCCGGCAAAAAAATCGAGGGGAGCACAATGTCTCGCGCAAATCTTCCTCTACTACGCTTCTCATCTCACACCAATGAATATGAACTCGTACAAAATCATGAGCTACAGGTTATTACGTCTTCAATAGAGTGGAATAATATATCTTCTTCACTTTCCTCTTTTCTCTTTGAGGATCGAAATGGTGCTCAGTATACTATCCGCAAGGAGCACTTTCAACATGGTGACACGCGCTGGTATGCGTACCGTACTCTGCACGGTCGCACACAGAAGCGCTCCCTGAGCCAGACGAGCATGCTATCTCGTGATCAGTTAGAGACGGTCAGTGCTCTCTTCTCGCCCACAACAAGGCCAGGCCATCCCGCTCCTGAGGCCAGTTTGCTCCTCGAAACCAAGCTCCATCCGCCGCTGCTTCCCGCCTCATTAATTGAGCGCACGCACCTGCACGCGCAGCTTGACACCTGCCTGACACACAAGCTTGTCTTGCTTCAAGCCCCGGCAGGTTTCGGCAAAACAACGCTTGTCAACCAATGGCTCGCGACGCGCCCCATCTCGCGCGCCTGGGTCTCGCTTGACGAACGAGATAACGACCTGCTCCGCTTCTGGCGCTATATCATCGCAGCCTGTCAGCAACTTCTCAGCCCTGAACAGCAGCCAATCGGACAGGCAGTCCAGGCACAGCTTCAGCGCTCTCCCGCTGATCTACCGACGCTTGATACTGTGCTGACTCCGCTTCTCAACGCGCTGGCAGCTCCGTCCTCCGGCGGCTTGCTTGTGCTGGACGATTACCATGTAATCAACGAGCCACTTGTTCACGAAACGCTTGCTTTCTTCGTCGACTATCTGCCCGAATCGACACATATTCTACTTCTTTCACGTACCGAGCCTGAATTACCGCTTCTCCTCTGGCGCGCCAGAGGGGAACTCAGCGAGCTGCGTGGAGCGGACCTTCGCTTCTCGCGGGCAGAAATGAGTGATTTTCTGCGGAAGATCCTGCCATTCTCGCTCTCAGATGATCTCTTAAAGCGGCTTGAGAGCACAATTGAGGGGTGGGCTGCCGGACTGCGACTTCTCTCGTTGACCCTTGCACGCTGGCGCACCGCTGAGGCAATCGAGCAAGCAGTCTATGCCTCATCCACACGCGCACCGGGCATGCTCGCAGGAGAGGCCGACACCCTGCACCACTCCCTGCTTGACTACTTCGCCAGCGAGATTCTGGCAACACAGCCCGAGCCCATACAGCTCTTTCTGCTACAAACAAGTATTCTCGATCGGCTCTGTGCGCCGCTTTGTAACGCCGTAACCGAAAGCGAACAGGGAGCCGATCTTCTTGAGACAATCGACCGGGCAGGGTTGTTTCTTGATGAGCTGGAAGGGCCGGGGCGCTGGTATCGCTATCATGCGCTCTTCGCCGAGGCAATGCGCCGCGAGGCTGCTCGCCGTCTGGGTGAAACCGCCTTACAGGCTCTTCTGTTGCGGGCAAGCGAGTGGTACGAACGCGAGGCCTATCTGACCGAAGCCATCGACGCGGCATGGCTGGCATCCGACCTTGAGCGTGTCGCGACGCTGATCGAGCAGGCAAACAGGCGGAATTATAACGAGCCACACACTATTCAACGCTGGCTTCACCACTTCCCGGAGAACCTTTTGCAGGCGCATCCCCTCCTTTGTCTGCTTCTGGCAACCGAGCTTTGTTTCCCTATACAGCTTCGTCTCGCTCAAAAAGCCGTTTCAAGGGACGAGCTGCTGCAAGCCACGGAGCAAGATCGCGCTCGTAGCGAAGCACTTCTTCAGCGGGCTGAGAAAATATGGCGCGACATGGGACAATTTCCCTGGATCGGCGCGATTTACGCGCACCGGGCCCTCCATGCGTTGACGCTTAACGAGCCGTTCTCACTTGTTATACAGCATGCGAAGCAAGCACTTCACTACTTCCAGGGATTTGAAACGACTGATCCGCGCCTTTTCATGTATCGTGCATCAGTACAGCATTTTTACAGTATTGAACAGATTCGCCTCGGCGCTATCGATGAAGCTCAACGCCTGCTTACTCTGGCTCAAAAAGATCTCGTTCCGCCCGAGAACCGATTTCTTGCCACTGATATTCAGTTGATGCAGGGAAGATGTGCGCTGTTGCAAGGGAAACTGCATGAAGCGCATAACCTATTTCACGATCTGCTCTCAGTAAGTGAGGATATAAGCGATGCTGAGATGCATATTGATATCCTGCTCAACCTTGCCAGTATTGCGTTTGAACGTAATGAACTTGACGCTACAGAGCGTCTTGCCTCAGAAGCATTACAAATGGCACAGACAAATCCAATACAGGCTTTCATCGATAGAGCGAAACTCGCGCTTGCACTTGTTCAGTACGCTCGGGGAGAAATGCAGGCAGCGCTGGCCCATCTGGAAGCGCTGCAAGCCGTTCCACAGCAAGACGAGAGTCCCAATCATTTCCAGCTCCCCCTGCTGGTTCACGAGTGGGTGCAACGCCTGCGGCTCGCGAGCGGCAAACTTCACGCGCTTCCCGAACCAGATAAGACTTCTCCCTCTTTTGCTCTTTATCTGCGAGATGGCATTCTCCTCGGGCGTCTCTGGCTGGCTCAGGGAAGATATCAGGAGGCAATCAGGCAGTTTACTACACTTCTTCCCGAGGCTTGCAAGCACCTGCAACTCTATCGAGTCGCCGAGCTTCGGCTTTTGCTCGCTCTGGCCTATAATGCCTGTAAGCAGGAACAGCAAGCCCTTGAACGGTTGCGGCAAACACTATTGCAGACCGCTCATGAGGGCTGTATTCGCCTCTATCTGAATGAAGGTGCACCCTTGCTTCATCTATTACGCGTCATCTTACCTTCTGTACAACATGACGCAATCCTTCGCCCATACATTCAGCGCATCTTAGAAGCAGCACATTCTGGAGAGAAACGAACAGACAGCCAGCTTCTCGAGCCGCTTTCACTACAGGAAGAACGAGTTCTGCGCTTACTTGCAGCAGGATGGAACAATCAGGATATTGCTGACGAAATGATTATATCAGTCAATACCGTGAAATACCACATTAAGCGTCTGTATCAAAAACTCGGCGTCAGCAATCGCACTCAGGCGGGCGAGGTAGCGCACCGGCTCGGCCTCTAACCCCTACCCACCCCGACTACCCGTTTCACTATCCATGTGGGTAGTGTTTTTCTGCTCTGCCTCGGCTATACTTTCAACAGTCGCAAAAGAAAAAGTGCACTTGAATAAACACCAGTATAGAGAGAAGGAAAGAGCATTAGAATGAACATAAATGAATCAAATAATAGTAAAAGAGTATTGATTATCGGTAGTGGTATTGCAGGCTTGCTGACAGCCCGCGTCCTTTCTGAACAATACGAAGAGATCTGTATCATCGAGCGCGATACGCAGCCTCAGCAGCCCGCACCGCGTGCTGGTGTGCCGCAATCCTTTCATCTGCATCAGTTCATCCCTCGGGGAGAAGCCATCGTGCAGCGCCTGTTTCCGGACTTCGTCAACGATATCAAGGAGCTCGGAGCCTTTGAGCTTCAGCAAGCAACGATCCAGATGTTCAACCCATTTGGTGCATTGCCCTTAGGGAACGGAGAAGGTTTCACTTATAGTAGAGGGTTGCTTGAATGGGCAATCCGTCAGCGGGTTCAGGCGCTCCCTAACGTACGCATTCTCTATCAGCACGAGGTCATTGAGCTGATGGCAACGCCCGATAGAACCAGGGTGATCGGTGCATACATCCGGCCACGTGGACAGGTCGAACAGCGTATAGAGGTTCAGGCTGATCTGGTGATCGATACGTCCGGACGCTCTTCTAGAACGCCACGCTGGCTAAGCGACCTCGGCTATACGCTTGCCGAAGACGAGTATGTGACTACCGGAATTGGCTACAGCACCCGCAATTATCGCATTCCACCCGAGAAACGCAATATAGCCCTTGTTGTCATCGATCCGCATGCCTCAAGCGGCCACCTGTCAGGCGGCGTACTCAAGGCGATTGAAGACGACACCTGGGCAGTCTGCTTGAACAGCGCAGGTGATCAGTATCCTCCAACCGATGCCCGAGGCTTTGAAGAAGGGCTCGCCCGGCTCTACAACCCGATTCTGGCTGAGATTCTCCACGATGCCGAACCGCTCACCGAGCCGCGTGGCTTCCGTCTCCCTGTCTGCTTACGCCACCATTACGAGCAGATGAAGCGCTGGCCCGCCGGCCTGCTTGTTCTGGGGGACGCGCTCTGCTTCTTTGACCCAATCTACGGGCAGGGTATGACTCTTGCAGCGATTGAAGTGGAGACGCTTGCCACCTGCTTGCAGGAGCACAAAGGGCAGCCGAACTTCGAGCACTATGTGCTGCAACGGATGCAAGATGCCATCGCTCCGGCATGGTGGCGCAGCACCATCGAGGATCTTCGCTGGCCCGGCGTAACCCATATCGGCCCCGAGCCACTGAAGGGCGTCACATTGCTGCACAAATACTTTGACCTCTGCCTTCGCATCTCAACACAGCAACTCAACAGCCTGGCACAGGAGGGCAAATTCGAGCCGCAATATATGAGCTACTTCCTGATGAACTGGCTTTTCATCTCACCGCGTGATGTCGTCAATCCGCGCATGCTTGAGATGTACCTGCAACATGTGTCGCCAGCCGAAAAGGAAGCCATTCTCGCCGATCTGCGCGAGGGCTATAACCAGGACCTTGAAACGCTTTTGGATGAAGCTGTTCCACCCTTTGCCTTCGATTTCGGATCGGCAGCCGAGGGCGAGAATCCAGAAACAATGCAGCAGGAGAAAACAACAACTCTCTTATAAGAAGAAAAGGAGTTCAAACTATGCTTTCACCGGAACAAATTCGTGCCATCATCGAGAGCTATATTCACGTAAATAATACACTCGACACAGAAGGCTTTGTGAACCTGTTCGCAAAGGATGCCGCCTTCTACTACGTCGCTGAAACATCACCTATCATCGGCGAGGCCGCTACCCGTCAGATCGCAGAACAATCAATCATTCCATTTCGGGAGATGCATGTAACAATCAACCGACTGTTTTTCGTCGCGAACGGAGCAGCTATGTTCTACACCGCACAGATGACGACGCAGAGCGGCCAGAGCATCACTTCAGATGGTATCGATGTGTTTGAGCTGAACGAAGAGGGCAAAATTCAAAGCATTCGATTTTTTCTCGATCCAGAAAATTTTGCAGGGCTCGTTGCCTGAACCTTCAGGCCACAATCAGGATGGGAACTCTTCCCGTCCTGATGCCGCCTTTTATGGAAGCAACAAATGCAGATCCCCAAACTCATGCCAGAGATACTTCTTTTGGAGCGCCTCCGCATACACCAGCTTCAGGTGCTCTCTCGGCGCAAAAGCTTCCAGCATCAACAGGTGCGATGCCTGCGGTTCATGCAAGCCAGTCAACAGGCCATGTACAGCGCGGACACCGCGTTCTGGTGTAATAATGGTCTGTGTCCAGCCTTCTCCGGGATGCGTCACGCCGTCTGGCGTTGTCACTGTTTCGAGCGCACGCACAACCGTTGTTCCGACAGCGATTACTCTTCGGCCGGCCTGCCGCGCGGCATTAACCCCCTGAGCAGTCTCTTCCGGCACACGATAATACTCTTCATATGGCGGCTCATGCGCTTCCAGGCTTGCCACCCCGGTATGCAACAGCAGCGGTAATACCTGTACCCCGAGAGCGACCAACCGAGTAATCAGCTCAGGTGTAAAGGCACGTCCTGCCGACGGCATCTCCGCGCTACCTACTTCCGTTGCATAAACCGTCTGATAGTATTCTATCGGCCAGGCATTACGTACATACCGGTAGCGAATCGGGAAACCATATGACTTCAAGTACTCCTGCCAAGACATCGGGAGGTGAAGGGTAGCAATCCAGAGCCGCTTCTGACTTCTGTCCTGGACACGCTGTTCAGGTAGATAAGGCAGAAGCAGCGCAGCCGTCCCATTCTCGGCAAGCCGCAAGACCTCGCCTTCACGCATGCCGTAGTATGGTTTCGTCCCGTGCTCATCGGGAATGCGCACCTCCACAACCCAGAGATCAGCCGGGAGATGGGTCGAAAGATGCAGCTCATAGCGCGTTCCATCGGCTCCAATGGCCTCCAGAGCGGCATTCATGGTGCCGCTCGTGTTGATCACCACCACATCACCCGGAGCCAGGAATTGCGGGATCTGCCGAAACTGAGCATGCTCAATGCGATTATCTGTATACGATGAGACGAGCAATCGAACCTCATCTCGTGCCAGCCCGCGTGCCTCAGGGGGCTCGCCCGCCTCCAATTCCTCTGGCAAGAGGAAATCGAGAGGCCTCACATGCGAAGTAAGCATACCATTTCTCCTCACGCCAGAGTGCGGGCGGCATAGCGTCCACTGGGATAATCGCCCTCTATCAGCCGCATTAGCCCCGGCACGCTTGTTTCCGGAAGCGGTCTATCTGAGATATCCTCACCCGGGAAAGCCGCCTGATGCATCTCGGTATTCATATCGCCTGGATCGACCCAGTACACGCGCCAATCGCTTTTCTCGACCGACAGAATGTGCGAGAGCTGTTCTAGAGCCGCTTTACTCGAACCATAGCCACCCCATCCCTCATAGCCTTCAACCGCTGCATCGCTCGTGATATTAAGGATACGAGCACCTGCTTGCAAAAACGGCTGAAGCTGTTGAATGAGAGCCAGCGGAGCCAGGGTATTCACCCGATAGACTTGCTCCAGCACATCCAGCGGGTATTCAAGCAGCGCCGGTTGCGGACTTGGACCAAGCACGCTGGCATTATTGATCAGTACATCCAGCGAGCCAAAACGCTGGACTGCTTGCGCTAAAGCCTCTCGGTGAGCGGAATCAGCCACATCCCCGGGAATGGCGACGACCTCGGTCTGTTGTGCCAATTCGGCTCTAACCGCCTCAAGCGCCTGTGCACCGCGTGCATCAATGATCAACGTCCAGCCCTGCCGGGCAAGTTGTCGAGCAAGAGCGCGCCCCAGGCCTCGTGAGGCTCCTGTAATCACAGCGGTTTTTACGGATGTCGCATTGTCTACCATAGATCTCGTTCCTTTCATAAAGCGCTAAGAGAAAAAGGAGCAACTCCGGTTTTAGACTCCTGAACCTCTACGAATCGAGCAGGCCTTCACCCTCATTCCATTCCTCGCTCAGCCTGCCATCCCGCACGACAAATATTTGAATCATACTGCGTAGCGCCTGCCTGCCATCTGGCTCATGGCCCTCATAGAGCCCGAGATGCGTTCCCTGCCAGGTCGTTCGCACAACCAGCTTTTCCCCTTCTGTGATTACATCTTCAACTACTACCCGTAGATCAGGAAATCCTCTTCTCAGCTCTTCGATGTACTGACGCACGCCCGCAGGCCCACAGGGTTGTTCAGGTGTCGAGTGATCCACGAACTGCGCCGCGAACAGCTCATCAAGCAGTTCCAGACGGCCCTTATTCAGCACCTCTTCGTAGAGCAGCCGCACAAGCTCGCTTTTCTTCATCTCGGCTCACCATCTCCTTTTCAGAAAGCATAACATCTTCCATCGCACCACAAATTGTCCTTCAAGACAGATTGTCTCCTGTCCATTCGTTCAGTGAAGAGGCGCTTGTAGTACAGTTCAATATAGACTCATCCTCGGCACAGCAGTTCTCTCTCGTTTTTCGTCTGTCCCTTTTGCTCGTCACATCAGGAGTCACGATACGTAATAGTAGGTAGAAGCAATGCGACAAAGAAAGGAAAGGGATAATGTTCACAAGGCGATCAGTGAAGGTGCCACGGGCGGCAGCGCTTCAGTTCAGGCTTGTCAGGGCGGAGTTGTGGCCAGGCAGGCGTTGGGGCTGGTTTGGCTCAAGAGGCTGGTGGGTGCAATGCTCCCTGTTACATGACGCCCGTGGGAGCTGGCAAGTCCGCCGCTTTCTCCCATCGCTTCACGAGGCCTGCCTGCTCCTTCATATTCATGAGGATGATCTGAAATGGCTCCCCGAACCATCTCCCGGACAGGTAACGCCATCGGGGTACTACCCATTTTTAATGATATGAGGGTCGAGAGCGGGCCTGACAGATCTGCTACCTGTCGGGCCCAAATGAGCTACGCGTTCTGCACCTGTACAAGAAGATGTTCCACACCATAGCCGAAAAAGCTGCTGATAGGCTCTAACGGCACATCCCGCTGAAATTGAATATCCTTAAATGTATGGAAGAGCCGCTCAAACGCGAGCTTTGTTTCCAATCGAGCAAGCGGTGCACCGAGACAGAAATGAATCCCCTGCCCGAACGCCAGATGCCGATTCGGTGTACGACGAATGTTGAAAGAACCGGGATCAGGAAATTGAGCCGGGTCGCGATTGGCCGCACCAATCCAGCAGAACACACGCTGTCCCACTTTGAGCTGTCGGCCATCGAGTTCCGTATCAACGACGACGGTACGCCCAAACCGCTGTACAGGCGAACGGAAGCGTAACACTTCCTCGATCGCGCTCGGGAGCAATGACATATCCTCACGAATCTCGCGAGCTGCCTCGGGATACTCATCAAAGCAGAGCCCTGCGTTCCCGATCAGATTTGTTGTTGTCTCGTTCCCGGCAACCAGCAGTAATTCACAGAAATCGAGGATCTCTGTCTCTTGCAGCGGCTCCCCATCGACGTTCGCCTGAAGCAGCCCACTGACCAGATCATCTTGCAAATGCTGCTTGCGCTGCTGAAGCACGTTTTGAAAATAGGCCCTCAATTCCTTCCTGCCGCGTTCAAGATCGGCATATGAGGGACTCACAATGAGATCGGACCACGCCTTAAACGAATCGCGCTCCTCAGGCGGTATCCCGAGCATTTCAGAAATCACGATCACCGGGAGAGGGTAGGCAAGATCAGCAATCAGGTCCATATGCCCCGTCTCACGCCCTTTTTGCAGCAACGAATCAACTATTTCGATAATTCGCCCGCTCATCTGTGCAATCGTGCGAGGAGTAAATGCCTGCGTGACTAATGAGCGCAACTGTCGGTGGCGCGGAGGGTCGGTCATAAGCAGATTGCCACCACTCTGAATCGCCATTGCCGGGTCACCGGAACGGCTTCGACGCGAAGAATAGATCTCTGGATGTTTCACCACTTCCAGAATATCGTTATAGCGGAAAAGCTCCCAGGCATTCAGTTTCTCGTTAAAATGAATCGGGTCATTTTTGCGCATCTCCTCATACCAGGGGAACGGGTTCAATCCGAGTTCAGATACGGCCTCAACCTGAACCGCATCCTTCTTGATGTTGTATGCATTCTCCATACAAGCTACCTCTCACTATAGGCTTCATTTTCCCCACCGAAAACAGGCATCTCTCGTTCCATTGCTTCCATGCGAAAGCGTAAGCGGATACAATAAAGCGAGAAACGCTACTTTAAGCATACCACCATCGCGGCAGCTCAACAAAAGGGCAAACCCTGCAAAGCCAGGATGTTGAACGAACGGGAAAAGAGCAGAATCGCAGCTTCTTCCTGTATCCCGTTCTACAGGGTATAATAAATCATAGTATCAAATATATTGAGAAAGGCTAGCAAAATGCATCTGACAATTCAATCTGATACGCCGATTGATCTACAAATGCATACGACGTACAGTGATGGCCGCTGGACTGCGGAGCAGCTCTTCGACTATCTCGCACAGGAGGGTTTCGGGCTGGTTGCCGTCACCGATCACGACCGGGTTGACACCATCGCCAGCGTGCAGCGGCTTGGTCAGCAAAAACAGATTCATGTCCTGCCCGCCGTTGAGGTCAGCGCACAATGGCGTGGTCAGATGGCGGATGTGCTCTGCTTCGGCATCGATCCCACATCCGAGCCTCTGGCTACTCTCACACAGCGAGTTCGCCAGGGCCAGCAGGCTAACGCCGAAGAGGTCTATAACGGGCTGCTTCAGCGGGGTTATCGTTTCCCTCGACAGGCGGAGATTCTCAAGACAAGCAACGGCGAATTGCGCGTTGCTGGAGACTGCGCCTTGCTGCTTCTTGAACACGGCTATATCAATGACTGGCCCAAAGCGCTGGAACTGATCACAGAGGCAGGCTACCGCGAGATTCTGGCCGATATTGCAGAGACCGTTGAGGCAGCTCATCAAAGTGGCGGTATCGCCCTGATCGCTCACCCTGGACGTGGTCAACAGGAAGAGGGCTTCACCTTCTACACCCCGGAACTGCTCGATCAGGTTCGCGCCGAAGTCCCGTTAGATGGCATCGAGGTCTACTACCCGACCCATTCGCCCGAGCTTGTCGCCACCTATCTGGCATACGCGCAAAAGCATGACCTTGTCGTCAGTGCGGGCTCAGATTCACACGGCCCTCCGGGACGCATGCCCATCAAATACCGCGCAGAGCTCTGCCGCCACCTGTTTGAGCGTGTTGGCATCGAGGTCCAATAAGCCCCTTCCGCTTATCATCAGCACCTATTGAGAGCGGTCATTTCGTGCCGGGTGTTTCTCGAAATTGATCTTGAGCGCTACTCGTGCTCCAAAATATCAAAAAAGGAAACGCATCACACCCATGATGAAGCAGCAGCACGCTATCTGGAACACAGGAGCGCTTCCCGCAATACCGCGCGGAATGACTTCTCACCCTGATCTGGCTCCATACTGCCTTACAGCGCCGGAATAATCCTTTATCAACAAGCGAGTCCGAAAGTCTGGCTCAAAACGCCGCCCGGACTTCCCTCTCTGTACACCTCTTCTCGTCACACCGCCTCTTTCTTGCGCACCTCAGCCATACGCAACGCCGCACGAACCTCTGTTAGATAGGCCAGCCCATTAAAATTGATCCCGCTTCGCATGCCCGGATAGGTCGCCTGCATGCCAATCGAATCTATCTCGATTGCTTTCTGATCAGGATAAAGCCTGTACCAACCATTCAGCTCAAAGCGCCAGAAATGCAGCATAGCCAGCATCTCAAGCAGCTCACTCCGCAACGGAGACTGTTCCCCGCAGTGGAGCAGGTCATCCCTGATATACCGCTCGTAGATCGCATCGTCCTTATAGAGATGCAGCGGCGTTGAATAGGCCGTGACATTTCTATAGGAAAAAGGCTTGCTCTCATTTTTATCCAGACACAGATGTAAAAAAGTAGCTACCTTCCCACCCCCCATTCTATGGACAAGCTCACCACCCTCGTCGACATAAAGTGAATAGCCATTTTGTGGGTTCTGCGGCCCTCTTCGATTGACCACATAAGACGTATCGCCAAAAATCGGATATACCCAGATCCGCGCTATCTTGCCATTCTCCTCATAGAGGAGCTCCCGAAGCGCTCGGATCATACCCTCGCTCATAAAGCATGGCCCACTTCCCACATCAGAGATATGCAGCGAACGGCTATAAGGAGCATCCGCTATATAGAGGAAGTGATGATAGCCTCGCGCGATACAGTGTTCGATCTGCCGAAAAAGTGCATGAGGCCGCTTGAACATCTCATCATGCCGCATATTTGTTGAGAATGTCGTCAATGGGCCCAGATGGAGACAGCCATCACTTCGGCGCTCGATCCCGATAACCTGCCCGTAGAGCGTCGAGACGGAATGATCATCACGGCCAGCTTTTGTTCGATTACAGGCACAACTGGTGACCTGCACCACAGCAAGCTTCTTCAATTGATGACTCCGCTGCTCAGGCTCCTTCCTGCTGAATACGCATGGGAGCATTGAGGAGAGCGAGAGGTGCTCATCCCCTGACATACATGGCCCTTTGTCCACTCCATGAATCGGAACACGCTGGAAGCTCTGCGAGCCGCTCAGGTGGTCCTGACTCAGCATAAATTCCAGCAACCTCGCAACCGAATACACAAACTCCTCTTCAGACAATCTATACATTCCTGCTTCTTTTATACTTTTCTTTGCATCATTCTCCTTATATTCGTGCCCTCCCCCTTTCCGGTCACATATACAGATTACCGGGATAAAGAGCCTCCGTGCATCTGCCACTTTCGTGTAGGTCGCTAGCATTTTGGCAAAGGTATAGGCAAGCGTGAGATACGCAAAGCGATACGCAAACGCTCCTTCAGAGCCAAAACGCCGACCATGTTTGCGATAATAAAGCGTCACTCGATTCAGGTCCCCCAAAGCAAGCTGAAGGGCCTCATTCTCCTTGTCAGGCGGGATCAGCAGAACGGGAAGCATCCCCAGGCGTTCCCAGGCATATTTCACACTATACTCTTTCACCTCGTCATCTGCTGGATAATAATGTAGCGGCTCAAACCGCACCTGAAGCGGCAGCGTACAGAGCGCATTGCGGCATGTTCCCTCTTGCTCGACCGCGATATGCTTGAGGATGGTTTCAGGCTGGTCCGCAAGATTCACATCTCGAAAGAAGCGCTGCTCAGTACAAATAGTATCCAGATCGTGATTCAGCACGGTCTCTTTCAGACTGAGTACCAGCGTTTGCGGGCACATGTCAGGCTCAACAGGCGCTTGTTCCATAAACTCCTTTAAAAGCTCACGAAGCGCCTGCACATTCCTCATAGCGCCGCTCCTGTCAATGTCCTCCTTGATCTGCTTGAAAAGAGCGGTTTTCTCCTCCTCCGTTCCTGTCGTCAAGACCGGGAACACCTTCTCTTCCAGATATGCAACAACATCAAAAGAGGCATCATCGAGCCTGTACAGCACCGGGTAGAGCAGCGCGATCCGCAAGACTTCCTCATAGAAGTGCTTCTCATAGGTGATGCTCTCTTTGCGCCGCTTGTATAGCCCGGCTTCAGCATCAAGCAACGCCATGTTATAGACATAGACTGATTCGCCACTGCCACCGTGTGTATAGACCGCACTATTAAGCTTCAGTTTCACCCCTACCGCAAACGTCTTTTCCCCTTCCAGAGATGCCTCACTCAACATTCCACCTATTTCGGGGAGCACCGGCAGAGGATCAAACGCGCTGGCAAGCGTGAGAAGCCGCTTCGTGTCATACACTTCACGCTTCAGTGTCACCTGATAGAAAGCATCGTCATGTTTATGACTAAAGCTGTCGAGCGCCCGCAACCGCACGATCAGATGTTCCAGCAGCCTCGCATTGCGCGTGTCAATCTTCTCACAGGTACAGATACGCTTGAGCAGATAGTCCAAATAGAGTAGCTGACACTCCCGAAAAATGCGAGCAATACTCTGTCCGAGAACAGCTTCCTTCAGGATTTGCAGTTCTGAATGCTCCTGTAACTGCATCGCATGTAAAGCATCACGAGCCCGCTGCATATCGGCTTCTGTAACGTGAGCATGCTTCGCTCGGAGCCGCTCAAGATGTGTCTGGATGCCCCCTACCAATTGCCGGAAGAAGTTTTGAACCCCCTTCACAGCCAGCGTGAGCCTGTGTCCCGTTAGCCAGGGATCTCGCGCCTCTTTTGTTCCGATGACAACGCTCTTTTTTTGTAATTCAACGGTCTCTTCAAGCTTTTCATACAGTAAGCGACGCAGATGAGCTTCTTTTTCTTCACCATGCTCAGGGACGATCTTCCCCGGTCTAATGACCAGATTGCGCATCAGGGCATGCAATGACATGGGCTGCCCATCAGGAGTAGACCGCTGCAACTCAGCATGCAGACACTTGCGCATCAAGTGCAGGATAGTCTGAATCGTTCTATAGAACTCTTTTCGCTTCTCAAACTCGGGTATAGAGATAGCAGCATCCGCCGTTTCTGCCTGATGTTCAAAAGGCGAGGCATGACTTTCAGTGAACCGCGCTCCTATCTGAGACGCCAGCGCATCCACATCAAACGTTGGGGACAACAGAGGCGCGTGTCCATGCTCCTGAGCAGCCTTCAGAAGTGCCACAGAGAAATACGCGCTCCTGTCGCCGGTCTCGATCTGCCTGAAATCAGCCTTCAGCAACTCCTCTATCACTTCCAGTACATGCATATAATCACATTTTGCAAGGGGAAGATCGCTACGCTCAACCTTATTCATCATACCCAGTCCCTGTTCACAGGCTACACTTCTAACCAAAACGCACATATACGCAGATGATACTACAGCCATACAAATATTTCAAGCTACTTATCTAAAAACAGGACCATTGGTGTTTTTAAATGAGAAAGAAAATTGGCATATTTCTCCAGCTTGTGCAACAGAATCAGGTATAGTAGAAGAAAAAGCGCCTGCACGATTGCTTGCACGCGAAGAAGTTGACTTGACACGCTCTTCTTTTTTATTGTATAGTATGTCTATCTAAAATGATTGATCATATGATATACCCAAATTTCAGGAGAAAAAGATGTCTCATCCGTTTCGTTTTGGCGTTGTCTCGATGGGCACACCTCCACATACGCGCAGTTCGTGGCTCGACCAGGCACGCCGCTGTGAGGATCTGGGGTACTCATCCCTATTGATGCCCGATGTTCCCTCGGTTGGTGGGCTCGCACCTTTTTCCGCGCTCACAATGGCAGCAGCGGTCACAACCACGCTTCGTATTGGCAGCTTTGTCTTCAACAATGAGTTACGCCACCCACTTCTTCTTGCTCGTGAAGCCGCAACACTGGATGTGTTTTCCAATGGACGGCTTGAACTTGGTCTGGGCGTAGGATATGGGCCTCAGGAATCCCAAAAAATGGGGTTACCCTTCGCAAGTGGTGGTGAGCGTGTCCAGCATCTTCAGGAAACAATTGATATTATCAAGCAGATTTCTACAAAAGAGCGCGTGACCTATACTGGAAAATATTATACGATTAAAGATGTATCTGGCACGCCTGCGCCTGTACAGCAGCCTCACCCACCTATTCTGCTTGCAGGTGCGGGAGAACGAATACTGAAACTGGCGGGACGTGAGGCAGATATAGTTGAGGTTGCGATAATGTTCCAGGAGTCAAATACCTCAATTGAGCAAAAACTGAAATGGGTTAAAGAGGGGGCACAGGAGCGCTTTCCAGCACGAGAGCTCAGCAAAACAGTCTATTATCTACACATTACTGATAGTAAGCAAAAAGCAACCGCCGCACCTGGCGGGCCGCAGGTTCCAGTCCAGGAGATGAGCACACAGCAGGCAATCGAGCACCTGCTAGCGCTCAGGGAGCAGTATGGCTTCTCGTACCTGAAAGTGCATGAGGGACAGATTGAAAATTTCGCTCCCATCGTCGCACGGCTCCACGGGAGATAAGGCAACATCCTGGGTCTGGCCCCTGCGCACCAGACCCGGCGTCTATGCTCGCTTGAGCGCAGTCAATTGAGCATCGAGCTGTAAAAGATACTCTCTTCCATACGGCCCTTGCTCAAGGTTTTGCACAAGTTGTCCAGGCAAATCCTGCTTTATTTCCACACTCCAGGAGCCAGCGGCCAACGCGATTGTAGCCACAGTATCAACATCACCAGTAAATGCAATACACGCTTGCAGGATATCACTCATCCGCGAATGATCGAGGAGTGCAGTAATAGCAGCACGAACGCTCATCCAGCCCTTTGCTTTCACCGGTCCCCGCCAGCGCTCAGCCCAGCGTCCGGGCACATGCTGCTCAAGAAAGCGCCCCAGTTGCTGCTTCGGCCCCAGACGATAGATGAAATAATGGGCCATCAACGCCGCCGCAACAGCTGCGTTCACGCCATCAAAAGTGTTGTGCGTCAGCTCTGCCTGCAACGTCGCCTTCTCGATCACTTCATCAATAGTCGTATACAGCCCGATAGGAGCAGCACGCATCGCCGCACCACTCTTGTCGCTATCAGGACGGATCTCGCGTAAGAACTGTGTACCATCGCGCACCCTGCTGAGAAAGCGATAGAAGCTGCCCGCATATCCCTCGCGAGGGTCACGCTTGAACACCTCGACGAACTTTTCGGCCAGTGTCTCTTTTGTCCAGGGAACGCCAGATACCATTATTTCTGCAATGGCAAGCGTCATTTGTGTATCATCGGTATACGAACCCGGAGCGATATTGTGTCTGGGATGCAATACATATCGATCCAGCGTGTTGTGTTGCTCGACCCATGCACGCTCCGCATACTCAAAGCCGGCACCGTAGGCGTCACCAACTGCAAGTTCAATAAGCATGCCCGCCTCCTCGTTTGCTAAAAAATTGCTGTTATTTCATACAACGAGCGAAGCGGGCAAGCATAAAGTGACTATGCCTTCGTCTCCTACAAGGATGGCGGCCCCTGACGCAGCGCAGCATAAACGGCGTCAACATCTTGATTCGGCATTACAAATTCAAGCAGCCAGGTTGCACCCCCCTGTTCAGCCTCACGAAGCGCTGCCCGGGCCTGAGCATTTCTCGCAGCCTCAAACAGCGGCACGGACACCACGATATCAAACGGCGCCCCGGCGGTGTGATGCTCATCCATAAAGCGCTTCACTGGCGCAATGCCATCCGGTGAAGAGAAGACATGCACACCGTCCCAACGAGCAGCCCGCTTCATAGGCCCCTTATTTGGCCATGTCCCGGCCACCCAGATCGGAATTCTGGGCTTCTGAAGTGGTGTTGGCAAGAATTGAATCTCATCGACCTGGTAATATTTTCCACTATAACTGAATGGCTCACCACTCCATAACCCCTGGATGATTTCCAGGCTTTCATCTAACATGCCTGCTCGCTGCTTTGCATCCAGTACCTCCCCAAAATGGGTAAAGCCCTTATCCTCAATATCCCCAATTCCTACACCCAGAATAAAGCGGCCATTCGAGACATGATCCAGCGTTACCGCCTCCCGAGCCAGCTTCTGAGGACGCCGCCGTGTTGGCGCAGTCACCATCGTGCCAAGCTTCACGCGCTTGGTCCGCATTGCCATTGCCGTAAGGGAAATCCAGGCCTCGGCTACCGGCTGCCCATCAGCCAGATAGTGCAGCGTGTCCCAGAGGAAAACACCATCCCAACCGGCCTCTTCTGCGGTATGAGCCAGATCAGCCAGCAGATGTGGCTCAGCGAAGTTATATACGTTCGGAAGTGTTATACCATAATGCATTTTTAACGTTTCCTACCTCTATCTATAGAATACAACATTTCTCAAGCTCTATTGGGGTCGAGAAAGCCGCTCTCCCAACCCGCCATCAACAGCAAGCGTGCTGCCAGTTGTAAACGTGGCCTCGAACGCGAGAAACAGCACCGCCCGCGCCACTTCTTTTGCCGAACCATGACGTCTCATCGGGGTCACCATATCGCCTCGCTGCTTGAGTATCTCTTTGACAACTTCAGTCAACCCAACCACACCCATTGTCGGTGTGTCGATAAAACCGGATCTGACCACATTTACCCGAATATCTCGCAGCAGCAACTCCTCGTCGATTAGTTTTGTAAATGCGGCAAGCACAGCTTTCGTACCCACTTAGGCACTCATACCCGGGCTTCCCCCACCTACAGCCACCGATGACGTCAAGACGATTGCACTTCCATCCCGCAATGCAGGAAGCAAGCGTTGCACCGTGAAAAATGCCCCCCTTTGTATTGACTTGAAACTGTCGATCTTACGATTCTTCCGTTACCTGCTCGAATGGCTCAAACAGCGCGGTCCCGACATTAATAAAGAGCAGATCTACCTTACCAGGCTTCTCCTCAACGATCGGCTTCAGTGCATCGATATCTGCCATGATAGTGGCATCAGAACGCACTACATGTGCTTTTCGAGCCGAATTCTTGTCGCGCTGCTTCTAGATTTACCTCGTTTCGACCAGTCAACAGGACTTCAGCACTTCCTGCAACGAGCAAGCGGGCTGTTTCCAGCCCCATACCAATTGTTCCACCGATAATGACAGCTTTCTTCCCTGTATACTTCTCCTCCATTATATTTCTATCCCTCTACTCTTATATAAGAGGCAATCTATTGTATTTCAGGCAAAGATCAATCAGTGCTCACATAATGAGGGACGATTATTTCTACTATTTCGATTGTAGTGTCCGTCACTGGTTAGACGGACACCGTTTCCTGAGCCTTTGAGAGACTACGTTTGAGGTACATTCTGACTCGTTCGAGAGCTTCAATCTGCTCTTCCACTTCTGCAAGTCGCTTCCGATACAGCGCCAGTTCCTCAGGACACTCATAAAGATAGTTCGACTCAGGGGAAAATGATGACATATCAAGATCACAATCCCCTAGAGCGGCTGCTATTTCAGTAGTAGTCAAACCAAGTTTCAGGTAAAATTGAATAGCTTTCACTCGTTCAACCGCCGATTCCTCATAAAAGCGATAGCCATTCTCGCTCCGCTGCGGCGACAGCAAATGCTTTGTTTCATAATAGCGTAATGATCGAATGCTGACACCAGTGCGTCGCGACAATTCGCCAATGTTCATATGTTTAAGCCTCCTGTTTGATCTTCACTGATATTGTAAAGTATGACACCGTGTCAGGGTCAAGCAAATTTCGTCCTTTATTTTGTGTATTCGTTCTACACCAGCATACTCATCAGAATACCATATTTCTTCCCACTTACCTGACAAAAAGAAAGGGTCCCCTTGCACTTTCGTGTAGCATCGTGTACAGTCAGTGTAGATTACATACATTGATGAGAAATAGAGGAAAAGTATGGAACAGCAAGGCCCTACCCAAAACCGTGCGCTGAGGCAGCCCTACACTGATCCTTCAGCATGGTTTGACGCCGTTTACACTCATGCTAAACATAACCCCTCAATGGTTCCCTGGGCCCGTCAGAGCGCTCATCCATTCCTGCACGATTGGTTACAACAGCGCCAGGGAGACAAACAGCGAGCGCTTGTCGTTGGCTGTGGGCTTGGAGACGATGCAGAGGCACTTGCTCATCAGCACTTTACCGTCACTGCCTTCGATGTGTCGCCGAACGCCGTTGCCTGGTGTCGCGAGCGCTTCCCGGGCTCTCCTGTCAACTATGAGGTCGCGGATCTCTTCACGCTTCCCGAGGAATATCAGCAGGCTTTCGATCTTGTCTTTGACGCGCTCACCATTCAATCACTTCCGCCCCATCTGCATACAAAGGCCATAGAAGCCATTGCACACTGTGTCGCACCGGGTGGCACGTTGCTCATTATCTGTCATGGACGTGAGCCGGAAGAGGAGTTTGACGGTCCGCCCTGGCCGCTTGCCCGCTTCGAGCTTGACCATATACAACAGTGTGGTTTACACGAAGTACAGTTTCAAGATCGGCCTCTTTCTTCTGGCACGCGCACATTCCTCGCGGAATATCAGAAATAATGGGACAGCATAGCCGTCTACGTTCATGGTGGCAGGACAATCCAGCCGATCCGGATCGCCCTACCCTGAATAATCCAGATGTGAAGCGGCTTCTCATGTCACGTTATCCTACCTCATCGGCGATCGATCTCGGCGGCACCATGAGCCTGAATATACACGTAGTACCGGAAAATATCGTTTTACGTGTACATCAACCATTCGTATCACGTGAGCGCCTGCTTGCCATTCAGCGTGTTCGACAAGCGCTTACAGCACAGGGGCTTCAGGTTCCGCTTCCCGAGCCGAACGCGCCCGTGCTTCGCTGTGGGAAACGGTGGGCAGAAATCGAAGTGTATAGGCCGCATCAACGGCTACCTCATACCTTTGAGGCGTATTGCTGGCTCTTTCAGGCACTCGGCAGGTTGCATCATGCGCTTTCGACCTGTGACAACAAGGTCCCCCGTCCGTTGGTCGCAACATATGCGCCTCCGAGCAGCTTGAGACGCTGGCTAACGGTGACACAACAGGCGGTTCACGATCATCCACAGGCATTTGAGATCGCTCATTATCTGGGAAAGCTCGTTCGGGAGCTCCGTCGGCAGTGGCATCCCGCCTCACATCTGCCACAACAGCTCATTCACGGCGACATCCACCTGAGCAACGTCTGCCAGACACCAGACAAGCAAGCGATCTATCTGGATTTTGGCTTTCTTGCGTATCGCCCACGCATCCACGACCTCGCCTACGCATTGGCTTTTATGCTGCTTGCTCTCAACGGGCACCAGAAGCCGCAAGACTTCGCATGGCACCGCATTCCCTTGCTGCTCAACGCATACGAGACAACCGCCCACACGCGCCTATCGGAGCAAGAACGAAAAGCGCTGACACCGTACACGGCAGCAATACCGCTCTACGCAGCCGCACTTGATGGCTTCAGTTATAATCCTGCCAGGCAGCTTCAGGGCCGCCTCCCTTTTCTTCATTTGAGCGAATGGCTCCTGACCTGTCCTCAACTATTGCAGCAATAAAGCAAACGGTTATCCAGCAAACGATCATGTTTCACTTCTTGCTTCTTTAAGGCTTGAAAGCTCCTTCAATTGCTACCTCTCCTATTACAGATATGGCCGTAAGTAGAGATATCCCATAAAATGGGGAAACCGTCGGTACTATCCCCTTTCCATAAAATGATCAAGTATTGTATAATCTCTTCGTAAGATCTGCTTACCGCGTTTCGGACGCACCAACTCTTCAAAAAAGCAGCTATCTCGTACATCGCTTTTCTACTTAAGGGTTTTGGGAGGCGTACAGGTGCGGAGTGTGTAGGATGCCCTCGTCTCCACAGTTTTTGCTATATGTGTCGTGTATGTTGTGGTAGATGTACTTCTTTTGCATTTCAGACAGCACAATAGAGAGAAGGCAAAGAAAGCACATGAATCAGCCTGAAGAGCTACTTTTTCTTCACTATGCCACATTGGCAACGACCACGCAGGAACGCCTGCAATTGCTTGCAACCATCAGCGCCCTGTTCAATCGTCCTCCAGGCCTCTACGATGGCACCGCTTTGGGCCTCTCCCCTGGTGCCTGGCCTCAGCTCTGCGTCTGGCTTCAGCACAACCCCTCTCCCTTCTGGACGCTCGAACAGCAGTCCATTCGGATTCATCGAGCATGTCAGAAACACGTCATCATCGGAACCGGGCAATTGATCGAAGATCTTCGCTTCTCCAGCCCTTCGCGTCCCTCTTTCGATGATGTATGGCAGGCAGCAAGCCTCTTTATTCAACAGAATATAGAAGGGATCTCTCATGATCAAAAAGCAGAAGCATGACCACCTCGCCCTCGAACTGCTTACCCGGGACGATTGGGACACGTTTGTCCACTTCCTCGGCAAGGAGGCCGTTCAAGAGGTAATTCAGAAGGATGATCACCGCAAGCCGCAGGATCGCTATTGGAAAAAAGGCTTTGAGCGCGGTCGCAATGTCCCGGAGAGCAAAATACAGGAGCTTATTACCCATTGCACCGGCTGTAAACATGCGCAATTCCTGCTATACAGTCACTGGCTCAATAGGTATGGGCACCTCGTTATTCAGGCCTGGGAGCGGACTTCAACCGAACATCTGGAAGATGATGTTGTTCGTTTACTTGCTCATCAAAAGGACGATGAAAGAATCAGCATCGCGCTCTATTTCGCACTATTAATGCATAAAGAATTGCGCGCTGCCTGCACTCCTGAACTATTGCAGGAGCTTCTGCAAGCTGACAGCAAGCTCAAGCAAAAAGTGGCGATTCATCGCCTCCAGCATAAAATAGAGGAGCTTGAAGCGCGAAACACGGCGCTTGAGGAGCAGCATCAGAGCTTCGAGACCACACTTGAGGAGCGACAGCAGCGCATCTTGCAACTGGAACAGGAGCTCACAACCGAGCGCGAAAATGCGCTTACGCTTCAACAAAAAATCGCTTCCCTGCATATTGATCAATCTACCTTTAACAATCAAAAACAGCGGCTTCACGAACTCACTATGTGTGTTCAGCAGCAGCAACAAAAGATCGAGCAGCTACAGAAGCAATCTCATGACTTGCAACAAAAGCTCATCGAGCTACAAACGCGCCACCAAGAAGAACAGGAGCTTCTCCGGCAGGAGCTTTCTGAGGCTAACGATTGCTATACAATAACGCTGGAAAATTTTGAGGAGTCAGAAAAGGAATTACAGGAAGTAAAGACCACGCTTCAACTTATGAGCCAGAACAACAGCGAGATCCTTCACCGGGCGAGGCAACAATATGAAGCCCTGAAGCGCCAAACAGCCGAGCGCGATGCACTGTTACGTGGCCATCTGACAGAGATGCGAGCACTTCTTCCGCTGGCTGACCGCAGAAAATCGATCTTCCGACAATACAGGCTCAACCAGGCCAAAAAGCTACTCGACAAGATATTCTTCACTCTCGACGGCGAGCAGGAGCAGCCTTCAACGCTTGACCCCGCCTGGCGACAGGCTTTAGCTCAATTGACACAACAATTGAACATCCATCCTCACACTACCACACACACCGGTAGCAAATGGGAGGATTGGAACCGCTGGCTCCGCCTGGAATCCACGCTCGTTGAGCCGCTCCTTGCCTCCATCGACACGCCACCATCCCCACATATCACCACTATCAACAAAGCGCAACAATTGTTGATGATACGCTGGTATCTCCTCGAATGGCTCAGGGAGCAGGCTGTATTCGATCCGATAGAAATTGAAGGGGAGCATATGGCATGACATTTCAACAGCAGAACCGATTGGGAGTGTATCGCGAACTCGTCTTGCGCCAATATCGTGCCGGCGGCTCCCTTGCTCAGGTTGAGTTCGACGAGCAGGAATACGCAGTGCTGCAAGAGCTGGCTCGCTCCATTTTCAAGCAACTGGCAGCCCTCGATGACCTCGAAGCCAGACGCCCAAATCTCCTTCAGGCTTACCTCAAGGAAGGCTACATCCTACTTGCCTATGCCTGCGAATACATCCGGCACACGCTTTATCTCAAAGAGTACAAATTCTGGGAAGATTTTTTACCAGAGCTTGGCGCGTCCGGCATAACGTACTCCTACCCGCTCGCCGAGCTTCTCTGGCTCACGTATGCACAGGCTCATATTCCCCGGCGCGGGCAACAGCGCTACGAGCAGCACACAGATCAAACTCGCCGCCTGATTATCAAGTCGCTGACAGACGCTCTTCCCGGTGTTGCCAGCCTTGAACGCAAGCAGTTTATTGACTTCTTTTGCTGGTTTTATCAATACCGTTTTGTGTCGCAGCAGAATCCGTATTCGCTCGAAGTGCAATCGATACTTCAGGGATATCAACGGCAAACGGGAGACAGCCTGCCAATCCATCACAAAGCATACCCACGTTTCCGGGAAGATCTTTTCAAGCTCGCAGAGCTTATAGAGCGGATCGCAGAAGGAACATACCCCGATCAGGAGAGCCTGAAAGCCTTGCTCGAACAAAATGAAACGCCATCCTTTTTCCGCCGCCAGAAAGACATTATCCTGAGCGTCTACCAGCGCTTTCGCAACGCCCTCAGGCCTGAACGCTTTCTGGAACTTCTGCTCAGCTTGCCGTCCGACACGCAGATCAGTACACCTGCACACCGCGTCGTAAATATATCCCGGGTACATTATCAGTCGAACATGTTACACTATGGATATTATCAGATAGGAAAGACCCGCTATCAGGTAGTGCCGTTTGATTGGCTCTGGCTGGAAGCAATCCAGCAATGGCCCGTCAACCGACTGATCCCGCTTCGGCAGAATCACTACATCGCCTATAAAAAGGCACAGCCGTTCGAGGTCCAGAAAGGAGAGCAGCGCATTCATGTCACCCGACGGTGTTATGATGAGCAGGGAAATAGCTTCTACCTCTATGTCGATGAGATAACGCCCGGGGAATTGTTGCTCATAGATACACAAAAAGTGCAAGCCTCCCAGGGGCTCTCCGTTAAAATAGCGCTGGAGCTGACATTCGAGGAACAGCGCCCGGCTATTCTGCTTACCTTTCCCTGGGTCAGAGTTGGGTTCTGGAATCAGGCTATACGCACTCTCACCGTCCGCACCTCGCAAGGTGATACCCAACAGTGGCCGCTATATCCTACCGACAAAGGCGGGGTCCAGAGCGCGTCCCACATGCCCGGCCTGCTGCTCAAGCGCATTGATTGCGACCTTTCTATCGAATATAGTTTCGAGACACTTCCATCTAAATATATGCATAAAACGCTGGATGAAGCGCTTCTCTTCGCCTCCAGTACCCGTCAGAATGTTCCTGCCGGCACAAGGGGAAAATGGGGAGATACGCTTTATTATCTCTTCGTGAAGCAAGGATGCAGCATCTGGCACGCACCGCATATTGCACTCGAAAATGTAGAATCCTACTCTACTTCTTATAGAGTCTATCGCGTCATCTGGAAAGAGACCGAGAAACCGTTTCAGCTCTCTGCGGGCCTATGTCGCTGGACCTTCAAGCAACCAGGCAAGTTCTCGATCAGTATTCAGCCGGAAAATGGCTCTTCCGTGCACCTGAAACACGGTCAGTTTTATGCCTTCAATCAGCTTCAGATCAACACAAATCGTTCTCTAGAGGGACTACGCTGTCAGCTTGCTTACCGGGATGAACAAGTCACGCTTCCCATCACCCTGACCGAGATCGCAGAACAGTGCTACAGGCTCGATCAGAGGACGCTGCGAAGTTTACACACCTTCACCCGCGCACGCTATGGCAAATGGCAGCTTCACTTTCTTCAGGAAGATGAAGTTATAGAGCAATGCACATTTTCCCTCATCCCATCGGTCGAAATCAGTGCATCATCCTATCCGCTTATCGAGGGCCAGCCGACAACGCTCGAAATCAGTGCCTCACACCCGCTCTTCGGGCCTCCCGAGCGGCCCACCAGACAAACAAGCATTCAGGTAACAGCCGAAGCAGTCACGCCAGCCTCGCCTATCGATACACAACAACACTTTCCTGAAGGCGTGCAAGAGCTCACTGCGCCCCGGCTCACGGTGCCGCTGTCCTTTCCAACCCTTGCACAAACAATCGATCTTTGTTTCTCCCCACCTCTTTTCGGCATACGGTTCTATCAGCGGAGTTCGGGCACAACATGGCAACGCATCGAGAGATTACAGTATTATTACATTGCTCATTCCCTTCTATATGTCTTTTCAGTTCCCGAAAGTGAGATTCGGCTATACGCCGGGAAACAATTGCTCGGCACATATCACACAAATAGTGCAGGGAATGTGCTTCTCAATGACCTTCAAATACTTGCACCTTGTTGCCTGTCTGAGTACACCACCTTCACACTCACAAGCGGACAAAAAGCGCTCTCGTTTGAGGTCCATAGACCACCGCGCATCCTTGAGAGCCATCTGCAAGCAAACAAGCTCACATTGACACTGGAAGGTCCACCACGAACAGGGGTAGAACTCAGCCTGCTTGATGAGCACGACAGATCGCACTACTATCAGTATATTTCCTGCTCACTCAAAAAGCACACCTTTATACTTGATATTCCTGTATATAGCGTCAAGACGCGCTACTGCACCCTTATCGCTTCTTACCTCTTGAGCAACCAGACCAAACAGGCAACGGGCTTTCATTGGCGCATCGATACAGCAGCGCATCCAAACATACCATCCTCGTGGTTGGATGCAGGACTCGGGCTCTCTGACGCCTCATTGCTGGAATATCTCGCACAACAAGTCTAAGAGGAGGAAGATCTATTACAGATAGCGTATAAGCAGGCTGCCTTATATAAACCTACCGATCAATCGGTGTACACCGTATGTCCGGCCTTTCTCAGAGCGGCAATAGCGCTTTCCAGCAGCTCTTGCTTGACCAGTACATAATCAGTGTCATAGGTTGAGATCGCGAAGATGCCAACTTTTGCTTCAGCCAGTGGCGCGGTCACCGAATTGAGAATCCCAACCAGATCAAACGGGAACGGGCCATGCAGCTTGAAGCAGCTCCAATCACGGTCTGCCTTGATCTCCGTCGAAGGAATCGAATCAACCGGGCAGACCACCGAAAGCTCATCCATAGTGCTGGTGATAGAGAAAAACGAGCCACCCTTCTGCAAATCGTGCAGAGGCGTTCCCGGCTCCAGACGGCAAATCGCAAATGTTTCGGGAAGGAGCGAGAGGGTCAATGCAACAGTCATAATCGTCTCTTTCTTTTTATTCATACGACAAACGATCTTCTTGTAGTGTACACTAATTTGCCTTATCTTCACAAGAGGCAACAAAAAAGCGGGAGAAGGGATCCCTTCCCCCTCCCGCAGACTCGTTGCGCTTTCCGGGCTACGCCGAAGCGGTAAAGGTAACAGGCAAGCGCTTAAAACCAAGAATCCCCGAGCCTTCCAGCAGCTCTAGCGGCTGATCTGTCTCAATGCGGAGTTCAGGCAATTGCTGTAGGATCATCGGCAGAGCAATTCCTGCTTCCATTCGTGCAAGCGGAGCACCGATGCAGAAATGCACACCATGCCCGAAACTCAGATGTTTATTCGGCTCACGCGTAATATCAAAACGTTCTGGCTCAGCAAATTGGCGCTCATCGTAATTGGCCGAAGCCAACCAGGCAAACACCTGGGCATTTTTCGGAATCGTCACATCACCAAGCGTCACATCAGCCGCTGTGACTCGCCTGAGCGCCCGCACCGGCGACATATAGCGCAGGACTTCTTCAATAGCACCAGGCATCAACTCGGGCTGCTTGCGAAGCCGCTCCATCGCATCTGGATGTGTGTGGAAACAATAGATCGCCAGACTGAGCAAGTTCAGCGTTGTAACATGGCCCGCTAACAACAGCGTGATACAAAAGCTGATGGTGTCCTCGGTACTCAGCCGCTCGCCATCAAGTTCGACCGCCAGGAGCTCGCTCATCATATCGTTGCGAGGATGACGCCGCCTCTCTTCCAGCATGTGATCAAAGTACTCGCTCATCTCCGCAAACACATCTACCATGCGCCGCACGTTTGAGTCCCCGTCATGAGGCTCCTCCGCTCTCTGGATCTGGCTGTTCAGCAGTTCATCGGCCCAACGTCGGAACAGCGGACGATCAGAAGTCGGGACGCCGATCATCTCAGCAATCACAATTGTCGGCAGCGGATACGCAAAATCGGCGACAAATTCCATCTTCCCCGCCGCCCGCACTTGATCCAGCAATTCCTGACTGATAGCCTCGATTCGCCCGGAGAGCCGGGAGAGCGCCCGAGGTGTAAACGCAGGAGAAACAAGATTGCGATACCGACGATGCATCGGCGGGTCCAACCGGGTAAGCGCCTTGCCCAATTTTATTCTGCTCTCGTTCTCAAGCACCCGATCGAGCGAGCGCGATGCCTTCATCTGCGAAGAGAAACGCTGATAATCAGTGACGACAGTATACACATCCTGATAGCGAAAGACATTCCATGAACGAGTTTGCTCGTCATACCAGACCGGCTGAGTATCACGCATGATCTGGTAATATTTGTACGAATGCTCAACATCCTGTATAGTCGAAAGTTTGTCTAACATGAAACTGACCTTTCCAAACTGAGCATCACAAAAATGGGGTAGCAGCTCCCCTTCAATCAGGACCATTTTACGCACTTTTAAGGGCCTCTTTCAGAAAAGGTCCCCTCGTTTTTAGCCAGAATAGAGCGCTACTTCTCATGAATCGTCACTGTACCGACATCACCATTCACGGTCACACGTTGCCCGCTGCGTAGCCGCTCGGTAGCCATGCCCGTACCAAGCACAGCAGGGATATGATATTCGCGCGCCACAATCGAGCTATGGCTGAGCGGGCCGCCGACATCCGTAATCACCCCGCTTGCCAGCGCAAACAGTGGAGTCCAGGCCGGAGTTGTGATACGAGCAACCAGAATATCCCCCTGTTGCATCTGCTGGAACTCATCCGGACCATGAATCACGCGTGCAGTGCCGGTGACCCGCCCCGGGCTTGCTCCCACACCTTTTAATACATCATGACTTTCCTGTTCAGTTCGAGCAGGCATGAAGCGAGCAAAATCCATACCCAGAACACGCGTGCCTCCCTTCTGAGGAAGCGCCACAGGCGGATTCATTGTACTCTGACTCTTCCATGTCGCTCGTCGCTTGCTCACGATGTCCTGATAGCTTTCTGGTGTCTGGCCGTGATCAAGCAAGCTGACGGCCTGCTGAAGTTCAGACAGGGTCAACCAGAACACGTCATCCTCGGTAGCCAGCGCGCGAGACCGCACCAGACGCCGCCCGATCTCCCGTAACATCTTTCGTACAACCGGCCAGCCAAGCCCGACATCAGCCAACCCATCTTCACGCAACGGAGCAAGCGTTTGCGCCCACTTCAGCAACTTCTTGAACGCCGCCAGACGCGGACCGCGCTTCAAGCGTGTCAGCACAATCAGTGTTGCCCGTTCACGCCGCATCTGCGCCTCGTTCTGTCGATCATACGGGTTCGGCGCCTCACCACTCAAGAAAAACTTCAGCGTCTCAAACAGCGTCGCGGGATCATCTGCCGGAACTGGTTTCGCGAAATCAAGATCATAGATCGCGTGCCCGAAGCGCTTCAGATGCGCAATGAAGCGCTCACGGAATGACTGCCAGATGTCGGTATCGACGCCCGCCAGCGCATCCGCCTGGTAGACTTCACGAAACTGCTCGCTTGATAATTGTAACAACACATCAGCAAGGCGAGGCTGCGTACTGGCCCAACGCGCCAGATCATACAACGCTTGCTCGGCCCGTATCGGCTCGCTTGTAAAGCCTAACAGAAAGGTCAAAGCGGGCGGATCATTTCGCCGTCGGATCAGCCGCTCATAGAAAGCTGTAAAGGCAGCCTCACTCATATATGCTGATGGGAGCACACCGCTCTGGATCGTCAGGTAATACTCGGATGCTACCTTCACCAGCTCCGTCACTCCTTCCAGCAAACGTGCAGCCGACTCCTGCTGGAGGTCAACCGCCTCCCATTGCTGGCTCAACGCTGCATACCTGGGTCGCGCGTCTTCCTCCAGGCGTTTTTGAGCGGTCTTGAGCAGCTTAAAAAGCTCCTTCAGCGAGAGAGTTATGATCCGCACGCCATCTTTAAAACGGACATTTAAAGCGGAAAGATCATAGTACGCGTATCCATTCACAGTCGTGAGAAACGAATCATTGTAGAGAAAACTCAGGCCCAGTTCCTCACCCAGTTGCTTGTACACCCGATTCCAGGCAGGCAGGCCAAGCGTGGTAAAGAGCGGCGAAAGCGGGTCCGGCATCAGTTCAATCACACTACTGCGCATATAACGCCCGTTTGCTTTGGGAAGCTTCCACTCACGGGGCGCGGCAGGCTCCGGTAGAGCAGTAATCGGTCGAGCCTGCACAAGGAAGAAATGCTCCTCATGCAGCGCCCATTCAATATCCATTGGCTGCTTGTACAGTTGCTCAACTTGCATGCCCAGGCGGACCAATTCTGCTACCTGTTTCGCGCTGAGCACCGGCTGAGTGCGCTTCTCAAGCGGAACAGGCTCTTCATGGGTGCCCTCAGCAGTTCGCACCGTCATCACATCTTTTGAACTAATTTGCCGCTCTACAACTTCCCCGCTCTCCTTATCGACAACCAGGGTATCGGGCGTCACCTGCCCGCCAACAATTGCCTCACCCAGTCCCCAGGCAGCATTTATCATTACCTGTTCATGAGCTGCGGTCAACGGGTTTACCGTAAAAAGAATGCCTGCAGCATCGGCTGGAACCAGCCTCTGTACCACCACAGCCAGGCTCACATCTTCAGGTGCGATATTGTGCCGGGCCCGATAACCAATCGCCCGAGCAGTCCAGAGCGAGGCCCAACAGCTCTTCACGGCTTCAAGCACCATATCCTCACCCTGCATGTTCAGGTATGTCTCCTGCTGACCGGCAAACGACATCTCAGGCAGATCCTCAGCGGTTGCTGACGAACGCACTGCAACCGCTCCCCCACCAAGTTCGGCATAGGCCTGACGAATGGCCGCAGCAATATCAGCCGGAATGGAATGCTGCGCAAACAGCAACGAAATGCGCTGAGAAGCGGCTTCAAGCGTCGCCGGCTGATCGATTGAGATCGAAGAAACTGCCGCCAGAATCTCCCCCTGCAAACCTTGCTCCTGCACAAAGCGCTGATAGGCCGTCGTGGTCACATGAAAACCAGCGGGCACAGGTAGCCCTGCCGCGGCCAGACGAGCCAGTGAAGCCCCTTTTCCGCCAACCCGCTCAAGCGTGGCCGCCGGATCATCAAGGGCTAAAACCAGGGGAAGATGTACTTCACCGTTCATTGTCGTTTCTCCAGTATGCTCATTCTAGTTCTTGTTGAAATCGTTCTTTTGCTTCTGCAAGCGAACTATCGAGATAGTGTATAAAGGTTGTTGTAGCGGCTTCGAGTTCCTCAGGGGCAACGGGATCCATAGAGCCAAGCACACGTTCAACCGATAGCGCCAACAATTCAGCTATTTCTTCATCTGGTAACTGGTAGCCTTCAGGAAGAAATGACTGTGCCAGGAAAAATCCCAAACAGATTGCACTATAGGCGTATACCTGAGCCTTCACATCCATATCGCTGCGCACCAGGCCATGATCTCGCAGAAATTCCAGATAAAATTGAAAGCCAGCCATACGCTTCACCCGCGACTCTCCGTTTACCTCTTCGTGTGCCATCTTGTCCAGCATCTCAATATCACGCATGATGAGCGCCCGAAGCAAGGGACGCTGCATGATCAGCAACGCCGTATGTTTCAGTCCACCTGAAATTGTCGCGCCCTCGGGATCAGCTAGAATCCGCTCTCTCAGCTCCTCGCCCATAGCAATATGCTCACGCTGTATCAGCGCCCGCAAAAGGTCTTCGCGAGTTCTCCAGTGCAGATACATTGTCGCTCTCGGCACGCCGGATTGCTTCGAGATATCATCGAGTGTGGTTTTCTGGTAGCCCCAACGCTCTATCAGTGCTGCTGCTGCATCCAGGATGCGCAAAGCCCTCTCTTGTCTCTTTGAACGTTCGCGCCCATTTCCCCCCTGCGGAGTCAACCGTCTATCCTCCTTTAACTATATGACCATTTGATTGTAAACAGTCATTTATCTATCCTCTCAGAAATATACAGTGAACCGATGCCAAAAGTCAAGGGGAAAAACAACGTATTTTCCCTGCTAAAAAAAGAGGAAGTGAGAGTCATTTCTGCTGCTTTCTTCTTGCTTCACATGCGCAAAAAAGGGGCCCACAGGCCTGACCAAAATATCCAGCGCAATGCAGGCTATTCACGCTCAAGCGTATATTGAAGGCAACAAAACGCTGTTCTTCGTTCGGCAATTCCCGGATGCAGCTTCTTCTAAGACCCAGGAAGCCTGGCTTTCCTCAATATCAAGAATATATCTCCCCATTTCTTCTCTCTACATCTGCTTCGGTAAAAGAAGCTTGTTTACCCTTTCATGCCTTTGCAAAAAGCGATCAGCCAGCAGAAGCAACAATGCAGAAACATTGTCATCACAGATTTTCACATATGTACACAACAAGGTATGTATAATAGGCATAAGTTTCATTACAATAAGAAGGAATAGGAAAGAGGGTACTTCTATACAATGTACTCTCTTCTTTGAGAGAAGCACTTGACATGATAGGAATATCCATTTATGATATTTCTGTCTATTGGCGATTTCTCTGGGAAGGGACGAGTAGTTATGTCAGGGCTGTAGATAAGAAAAAGTCGCTCATTTCAGTGGAAGCATGTAACTAAAGGAGATTCTGACTCTTCTCGTGAGAGAACGCCATACCCGCTTGTATCACTATCACTTCATCTCACCTGAAGGATTGGAGCAAGCGGACAGAATATAGTGAGAGAGGTAACATGTATGGAAACACCTGTGAGCAGTGCAGCCGAGAACGAGCTGCGCTCAGAGCGTATCGCAGGAGGAATCTTGCCGAAAGTGCTGAACTCCTTCGATATGATCGCTATTTTTGTTGCCATAGTCCTCTTTATCAGTAACTCAGCCGGTCTCGCTTCTGGGGCAGGACCAGCAGCATATTTTTACTGGATTCTGGGATTTCTGACCTTCCTTATTCCCGGCGCTATCGTCACCGGACAGCTTGGCCTGATGTTCCCGGGCGAGGGTTCTATCTACGTCTGGACTCATAAAGCCTTTGGTCCCTTTATGGGCTTCCTGGCAGGCTTCTGTGCCTGGTGGCCTGCTATGCTGGTTATGATCGCCACAAGTGATGCAGTCGTCACTCTGATTCAGCAAATGAACCCGGCCTTCCTGACCGAGCCGTGGCAACAGGGCGTTGTCATTATTGCCGTTATTGCCTTCTCGTTTCTGCTCTCTATTTTGCGCTTCCGTGCCACGCAGAACGTAGTCAACATCATTTTTGTCGCTTATGGTGGCGCAATCCTGCTTATCGGCATTGCAGGCATATTGACGCTGTTGGGTGGCACACCGGCTCACGTTGATTACTCGCCCTCAAACTGGTTCCCACAGGTGCACACCTTCACCTTCTATGGCACAGTCATTCTGGGCTTGCTCGGAGTTGAGGTGCCACTGAACATGGGGGTCGAGGTCCAGAATACTCGCTCCATCACGCGCTATCTGCTCTGGGGCTCCGCCGTAGTCATGATTGGCTACCTCATCGGCACATTCGGCGTTATGGTTGCCGTGCCCGTCGAGCACCAGAACAGCCCGGCAGCAATGGTCGAGGCGGTTCGCAACGGATTCGGACCAGCCGGTCAGATCGTGAGCACTATAGTCAATATCATCTTTATTGGCTTCTTTCTCTTTAACACCGCCGTCTACAACTACTCGTTTGGTCGCCTGCTGTTTGTCTCTGGCCTTGATCGCCGCCTGCCAGCAGTCATCAGTAAGGTGAACGCAAACAAAGTTCCCTGGGTAGCAGTGCTGGTTCAGAGCATCATTGCCGCCGTTATCGCTGCACTGGTCTTCCTGATCATTCCTTATGCTATTCAAACCGCGTCACCGGCTGACCTCTCATCATCCATTTACTGGATTCTTCAGGCAGCAGTCACTGTTATATGGTGCATTTCAATGATGATCCTCTTTATTGATGTCATCATTATTCGCCGTATGTATCACGAAGAGTTCAAGCGGGTGAAGCTGGCTCCCGACTGGGTGTTCTACCTCTGTTCGGTTCTTGGCACCATTGCCAGTGCTGTCGGTATGGTCGTCATTTTTATCTCCCCGTGGGCCAGCAATATTGAGCTCACTCAATGGCAAATACTGATTGCAGCGATTGCAATCCTCTCGATGCTGGTCGGGGTCGTGATCTTCTTCATTGGTCAGAAGACCATCAAGTCCGACATCTCTGACAAAGAACTCCTTCAGCAAATTACCAGCTAAACGCGCATCTCGAACAGGATGTATTATGCTCACAACCGGAAGAAGCAACTCTTCTGGTTGTGGGTTCCTTCCTTCCATATGTATTACATTTGAGCAACAAATGTGCACTCTTTTTCACATTTCAAACATACAAGCTATCTACATAATTTTCTCTACTTCTTTAGTAGCAAAAAGTGGTAGCATCCATTGACAGGGCTTACACCCTATGCATATATTTATTTAAAGAAACAGAGAATTCGCTATCACCGTTGCATTACACATTTATTACCAGTAAAAAATGTGATTGCAGCCTCGGGGTCTGTTCCTGGTTTTCTCATTCAATTTTCTTACTACTACGCACTATTCTAGCCAGGAGAAAAGGGGAAGAACCATGACGATGTGTCCACGCTGCGGACGTGAGCTGCCAGACAAACGAAGCGCGTGCCCTCATTGTGGCCTGGCAACTCGCTTTCCGGCCCGTCCTAAATTGACTGCTCTTGAAGCGCCACCACAGAAGGTCCAGAGGACAAGCACACAACCTGATTCTTTGATGCAAATGGTACCTGGTGACTCCAAAGCCATCTGGCAAGCCTCTCCAAGCGGCTTGTTGCCTGGCTCTGGCATGTTCACCTGCTCTCAGGCTGAAGCGAAGCTACAACCGGGAACATATCTTCACAATAGTCGCTATCGCCTGCTCTCATCTCTCAGCACTCAGATATGGCTCTACAACAGCTACGAAACAAACTGGCTGGCGCAGGGCATCAATACGCATGTCTTCATCACCGAGGTCATGCTTCCAGAGAACAACCGCGATACCCTGCAAAGCCTCACACGGCTGATGGCCCGCATGCTCTCACTGGCAGGGACGCTCACAGGCGCTGCCAGGCTGATCGATGCCTTTAGCGAATATGGGCGCACCTTCTTCGTCTTTCATGTGCCCTCTGGTGAGACGCTTGCTTCTCAGATTCAGCGCAAGCGGCACCTGAGCGAGCAGGAAGTGCTTGAGGGCTGTCTACAGGTAGCAGAACAACTTCAAAAACTGGAATCCCATTCCCTGATACACGGGCGCATTTCGCCACATGCCATCATTGTGGAACAACAAAGCAAACAATGGCATCTGTTACACTTTTCTGCCTTTCTTGCCGGCAGAGCGCACCGCTACCTTTCACCGATGCCGCCAGAACAGCTCCCACCCTACGCAATGCCCGAGGGAACGCCGCTCGATCCCCGTGCCGACCTCTATGCGCTCCTGGCAACGGCCTATCATGCCCTGACAGGACTTGCACCCGAAAGAGGACATCTCATCTCGCCTCGGAAGCTCAATCAAACGATTTCAGTTCCGTTGAACGATCTCCTGATGCAGGGCCTTCATCCCGATATTAACCGTCGATATCAGAGCGCGACAGCGCTTGTGCGCGATCTCAACTACCTGCTCAATCATGAGGATGAGCCCGCCATTGACCCGATGGCTCAGATGTTCGCCGCGTTCGCAGAAGAGGATGAGTACGAAAGTCGAGTGAAGCTGATTCCTCGCCCAGAAGACCTCCCTCCAATTTCGAGCGGGAACGATTTGCTGCTTGCATCCTGCTGGCTGGCCGGGATCACAGCCTGTCTGACGCTGCTTACCCTCTGGAAGTAGCCCAAAAGGAGGAGCTATGGCCCAAATTCATACCCCTGAAAGAGCACAACCGCTCTACTCAGAAGAGTATACACGTAAGGTCATGCCGCCCGTGCTCACCACGTTCGGAATGACGGCTACCTATCTTGTGATTATCTTCTTCATCGTCAACGCTGCTATCGCGGCCTCTGGTGGTGCTTCAGCGTTTACCTATTTGCTGCTTGGAGCGATCACATTTTTCATTCCCTGTGCGATCGCAACGGCTCAGCTTGCACACATGTTTCCGCATGAGGGCTCATTGTATAACTGGACGCACCACACGCTAGGCGGCTACTGGAGCTTCTTTGTAGGGTTCTGCTCCTGGATGCCTGCCTCGCTGGTGATGGTGTCGGCCTCCGATACTGTCATTACGTTACTGCAAGGACTGCATAGCGACTGGCTTACCGAGCCCTGGCAGCAGGGCCTTATCCTGATCTGCATCTTGCTCCTGAGTGCCTTTCTGGCGATGCAACGCCTGAAAATGGTACAGTATTTGATTAATGGCGCGGTTCTCCTCATTTTTGTGGCCGTCTTTCTGGTAGGTATTTCCGGTCCAATCTGGCTACTTACTGGCCACGCTTCGGCGACCAATTTTGCCGACCCGAGTCAATGGGCCATCAACTGGGATCCCGCGCACGGCAATATCAACCTGTTCGGACTCGTCACGCTGGCCTACCTGGGAACCGAGGTTCCGCTCAACATGGCTGGCGAGGTGCGCGAGCAGAAGGCGATTACCCGTCATCTCTTCTGGGGCACGCTGCTTGTGATCGTCTTCTATCTGATCGCCACCGCCTCCCTGCTGATCGTTCAGGGAGCCGAAGCGGGTGCAGTTGGCGGCTTCTCGCTGATTAGCACGGTGCAAACCGTCCTGGGATCCTGGGCAGGCACAATCGTTGCCCTCTGCATCATGGTTTACTTCATCGTGATCGTCGTCGCCTACAACCATAGCTTTTCGCGCCTGCTCTTCGTGGGCGGCGTTGACCTGCGGCTCCCGCCAAAAATTAGCTTCCTGAATCGGCATCGCGTCCCGGCTCGAGCGATTGTCTTGCAGACGGCTGCATCCATCATTTTTACGCTTATTGCGTTTATGGTCATACCCTACATCTTTAGCCTGAGTAGTCCCGAGAGCCTGGCCCTTGAGATTTACAATATTTCGCAGGCCAGTGTCACGCTGATCTGGGCTATTTCGACGGCCTTCTTCTTCATTAACCTGATGTTACTTTATTTCCGTGATAAAGCCGCATTTCACAAAAAACGCATCTTTCCAATGTGGGTACTTGTCCTATCGAGTATTGTAGGCCCGCTGGCCTGCCTCGTCGCTATTATCGATAGCCTGTTCTTCTCCTGGATTCCGCTCATCAGCAATGCGCACTGGTGGCTGCTGGTAGGCGGAATGACGGTCTTTTGTCTGGCGATCGCGACAATTGGCAGCCTGTTCGCGACCAGTGAGGCATCATGGCAGGTACTTGAAAAAGAGGTGTGATCCATAAAAAGGAGGATAGAGCAGAGGTACTCTCTGCCCTATCCTTCTGTTTGCGTGAAGCCTCACTTGCAAAAATCAGGAGAAGGATCTAACCTCACCATTATGATATAATACATAGAAAGAAACGCAATTAAACCTATCACTATAGCAACCAAAAGAGAGGCTATGATGGAGAATAATGAGCGCGAAACGCTGCTGCTGGAGCTGGCTCAGCGGTTGGCAAGCAGCTTCTATAGTTTCGGAGGAACAGCTTCTCAATTGTATGTCGGCACGGTAATACCCGCTTTACAGGGAAAGCTTCCCCTACCGGACGAGAGCCGGGTGTTCGGTTCAGTGCAGGCAGACGAGCAGACAGCTACCATTCTGTTCGATTCACCGCTTTCCCCGGATGCCACGCTCACCTTTTATCGAGAGCAGATGCAAGCAGCGGGCTGGCAGGAGGCCCCATCACACTTCCCCATAGGCGGCTTTGCAGGTGACTCTCCTGCCCTGAACCTTCAATATCTTCAAGGGCCACAAGGCCCCTCACTCACGCTTCACATCATAAGGCAAGGGCCGCCAACGCCTGTCCGTCTCCTCCTCGATTTACACATGCGCCCATATCAACCTCACCATACAGACCATGCCTCACCGCTTCCCGTGCTGCTGGCGCCTCCTGGCAGTCAGATTCAGCAGAACGGCTCGGGCTGGTCAGATTATGAAGCCCATTCTTCGATGACGTTGCAACTTCCGGAAGCCCCAACGTACGACACGCCTTCGCTGCTTGAGCATTTTAACGAGCAGTTCAAGCAGAACGGCTGGCACCTGCTCGCTGCTGAAAGCCGGACATACAGCGCAAGCAGCCTCTGGCGGTTCCAGCATACCAACGGCACACACTGGCGCGGCATCATTTCCCTGTTCCGAATGCCTGATATTCCTCTTTGTGAACTTTCTCTTCGCATCGTATCCGAAGAATCGGATCCCTATAGCCCATTTCTGCCCGAACAAAAGCCGCGAACGTTTCAGAATTTTCAATTGAAACGATAGTTATTGTTGTCCCCTTTCCTGTATAAGCAAAAAAGGGGGGCTCTTTCTTTCCTACAGAGAAATGAGGTATCGGATGCCGCTGCTCCGGCTGGAAGCTATTCAACTGACGTCAGATCAGATCATCATTCGCCACAGCCTTGATGCTCGCCCCTTTAAAACGACCATTCACTATCATGATGTACAACTGGATACTCTTAAAAAGAGGTACGGCGCACGGCTGATCGATGCAATAGCCTTTCATATCGCCTTTTTTGAGGGGATGAAATACTGTTCCCTGGCCCCTCACATCTATGATATTACGCCCTGGACATGCACCGAAGAGACGATTGCGCTGTTCAAACTGCTCTATCAGGAGATTTTCGCACAGCACCGTTGGGAGAACGGGCTTGCTCACTATCCCGGGCCGACCATTGTGCCCGACCCCGCGCCCTCAGCACGCATGCCGCATCCCATCGAGACACACGAACCATCGCTTCTTGTGAGCTGTGGCGGTGGCAAAGACAGTCTTGCAGTCATGAAGCTGCTGGAGCGCATCGGCGAACCCTATGCTGTGACCCAGTACGCCCATTCCTGCTATGGGCCCACGCAGCCTCAGCACGCGCTGATTGACGAGATGGTTCGTTGCTGTTCCGTGGCCCGTCAGCACCGCTTCTCACTGCATGATACCTTTCTGCATCAGCCGCACGTTTTGGAACAGTTTCCGGGCCCTGTTACCACGTTTTGCGCCCCTGAAACTCCTTGCAGTATTTTTGCAACGCTTCCTATATTGCTCAACTATGGCTATACCTTCCTCTGTCTGGGTCATGAACAGGGAGCCGACAGCGAGAACTTTTTCTGGGAGGAAGAGCAGCGCTTCGTCAACCATCAATGGGGCAAGAGCCTGGAAGCCGAGCACGTCCTGAATCGCTACATTCAGCGCCACCTTCTGAGCAACCTGCACGTCTTCAGCATCCTGAAGCCGATCTACGATTTTCTGATCTTCCAACTGCTCCGCGATGAGCAGCAGCACATTCGCACCACCCACTCCTGCAATATCACCAAGCCCTGGTGTAAACGGTGCCCGAAGTGCATCTATGTCTGGTTAAGCACGCTCGCTTATTTGCGCGTCAACCTCTTTAACGAGAACCTGTTCGATCAGCAAGAGGTGCAGGACACCTTTTTTCAGCTTATGGGGAAATCCGGGCACCGCCCTTTTGAATGCGTGGGAGAAGTAGATGAAACGCGGCTGGCGCTTTATGCGTGTCTCCAACAGGGATATCAGGGCAAGATCCTTGATATCTTCCGGCAGGAGATCCTGCCCTACATCGATATAGGGGCGCTTCTTTCCAGATATAACACAGTGTTCTCTGAAAAGCATGCAATACCGCCTCGACTTGCTGAACCGGTTTTATTACAATTTGCCGCTGTCCGTGTGAATGAGCAGGAATTCCTGAAGCGGTGAGCCCGAGCAGTTGTAATCAATCATTACTCAATCAATAGATAAAGATACAGTATTTGCAGTTGATTTTATAATAGAGAGAAGAGCCTGGAAGCTAGCTTTCACATAGGCTCCAGAGGTGTCACCTGATCAATAAAAAGTGAAGTGTACGCAATCGTTTTATGTGAATTCCTCAAAGCCATATCGTACATAAGCGGTGTTCCAATGGGGACGAGGTGTGGTGGAAAGTGAGGGGTTGTGGTGTTGTGGATGTTAAAAATGGAGCCGCTGCGTCATCGACCATTCAGGCGCTTATGGCTGGGGCTTGGCATGTTTCATCTGGGATTCAAGATCATGCATGTTGCACTGCCCTGGTACGTGTTGCAGTTTACTAGTTCTGGCGTTTCTACCGGTTTTATCTTCCTCTGTCTTTTACTTCCGGGCATTGTCACAGGCCCGCTGCTTGGTTTACTCCTTGATCGTTTTCAGCCGCGTGTCATTATCATGCTGGATAATCTGATGCTGGCTCTATGTATGGGTTCAATCCCACTTCTGGCGGCTCTCGGCTGCCTGCATCTCTGGTACATCTATCTGATCGCATTTCTTTTCGGCGCGCTGACACCTGCCACCGAGACCGGCATGCGCATTCTGTTACCGCACCTGGTGGCGGAAGCCGAGCTTGAAAACGCTTATTCCTGGCTTCAGATGAACGTGCCGCTGGCCGCGCTGGTCGGGCCGCTTCTGGGGGTCGGCGCGCTGGCGGGTCCGAGGAGTTCCTGGGTTCTGATCCCGGGCATACTCAGCTTCTTGATGATGGCCCTGCTAAGCTGGCTGCTCCCCTCGCTGAAGCGCCAGCCAGTGCCACTAAAGCAGATTCTCTACAAGTACTGGCTTGGTTTTGGGCCGCTCATGCGCCTCAAAGAGGCCCGCTGGCTCACTTTCTTTACCCTGGGTCTCTACTTCCTTTTTGGCCCCTTCGAGCTGGCCCTACCATTCTACTGTGATAAAGAGCTACACACCGGGGCCACTGGATACGCCTTTTTATTGATAAGTATGGGCATTGGCACACTCTTTGCTCTCCCCTTTACGGACTACCTGCTTACGCGTATGAAACCTGGAACCATTCAGATGCTTGTCGCGATCAGTTGGGGCGCATTTACTGCTCTGCTGCTACCGATGATCTCGCAACCAATTGCTATCGCTCTGCTGATTCTGGCTGGCGCGGGCTGGGCGCCCTTTAAGCCGGTGCAGACAGCTTTTCTACAGCGCCTGATCCCGGCAGAGCTTCAAGGGCAGGTCTTCGGCACCTATTGGGCACTCGCAGCAGCAGCCAAGCCGCTTGGAGCGGTCGCCAGTAGTTTCTTACTCGGTCCGCTCTCATCATCCTGGCTGCTTACCATTTCTGGCCTGGGATGCGTCCTTTTTGGCATCGGGGGCCTGCTTTCGCCGACCGTACGCCGTATGCAGCGGCAAGTGCTGGAAACGCAGTCTGCGCCGGGTGCGGCCATAAGCTCACAATCCTATGGCACGCTGCACAGAACCCTGCCATCAGCCAGCCATAAGCCCGAAAAATAAGCGTGTTTTCGCGAAACCAGGCAAACAGCAGGGCGTTGAGAGAGCTCAGCGCCCTGCGTTCCGTTCTCAACGGTGCTTTCTGGCTTCGGCAGCCTCTTTCTGCGCCTCTCTTGCTTTTGCCTTCGCTTCCTTCTTAGCCTTTGGCGTCTCTTTCGGCTCCACAACCTTGCCTCGTGCCGTCGGGGCAGGCGGCTCACCATAGGATGTATGCTCGGTCGTCGGCCCACGCGCAGCTTGAGGATCAGAAGGCCCCTTTTCCGCCTTTCGTACCCAACGATCGCCTTGCTTCTCATACTCGTGTTTCAGCGCCGCATAGGCCACATGATATGCACGTCCTCCCTCTCCATATGTCTTCACAGCATTCTTATGGGCTTCTTCCCATATTCGCTGTGCATGTTCTTCTGAGTTCTGGATTGTCCTCGGAACAGGCATAGAACGTACCTCCTGAATACTTCACTTTCGCTCATTTTCCCTTTCAACAGGAGATGACCCCACACTCTTTCACACGTTGGCAGAGCATGGCAGGTTCAACCGAGTGTCTCCCCTTCCCTGCCATCAGGGTGTTACATTTTACCCTTCCCTTGCGTGTGAGGAGTAATCTTGTGCCTTTTATCTCATCTTTCCCCTTTTCTTGTAAGGAGGAGCTTATTCAATGACCCAGCACCATCCCGATCAGGATCCGGTGACCTATCCGGGGCAACGAAAGCCTGTCCCTTTACGCATGGCCCGCGGTCCCTATGAATACCGACCAGGCGACCAGGAACCAAATGTCCAGTTAACCAGCATGGCCGACATGCTCTTATGGGCACAGAACTGGCCGCGCTCGCGCTCCGTCTGGCCTCTGAGCTACGGCCTGGCCTGTTGCGCAATCGAGATGATGGCAGCGGCACAGTCCCACTATGATCTCTCGCGCTTCGGCTCCGAGGTGTTCCGTTCGAGCCCGCGTCAGGCAGATCTGATGATCGTTGCCGGAACCGTCTCAATCAAGATGGGGCCTCGTTTGCGCCTGCTCTGGGAGCAGATGCCTGAACCGAAATGGGTGCTCAGTATGGGACAATGCGCCAACTCGGCAGGAGAGTTTTATGACAGCTATTACACGGTTCAAGGCGTAGATACTATTGTGCCCGTTGATGTCTATGTGCCCGGCTGTCCGCCCAGGCCCGAACAATTAATTGAAGGTATCCTCAAGTTGCGCGAGAAGATCCTGAAACAGGGACTCGCTATCCATACTGCGGGAGAGCGTTAATGCGAGAAGAAAAAGTAACATACGGTCAGGTTCCTTCGGGCGTTATCACCGAGGCTCCTTCAGAAGAGATGCTGCTGAATATGGGCCCGCAGCATCCCAGCACGCACGGGGTGTTACGCCTGATTGTGAAGCTTGAGGGAGAAACGATCGTCGGATGCACACCTATCATCGGATACCTGCATCGCGGCATGGAAAAAATCTTCGAGAATCGTACCTATATGCAGGGCATTCGCTATACCGATAATTCGGATTATCTTTCGCCCATGCTCTGCGAAATTGCCTATGTAGGTACCGTCGAGCAGGCAATGGGGCTTGAGATCCCCCGTCGAGCGCAGTATATTCGTCTGATCGTGGGAGAGCTTCAACGCATTGCCAGCCACCTGATCGCAATTGGTACCTACGGGATGGATCTTGGCGCATTCACACCGATCCTCTGGACGTTCCGCGATCGCGAGGGTATCCTGGGCCTGTTTGAAGCGCTAGCAGGCAGCCGTTTCACCGTGAACTACAATCGTGTCGGCGGCGTGTTGCATGACATTCCAAAAGGCTGGCTTCAGGAATGTGAAGCCTTTTTGGAGCGTCTGGAAAAGAACATCGACGAGCTAGATACGCTACTGAACGGCAACGAGATCTTTCTTGCTCGCACGCAGGGTATCGGCTTCATTGATGCCAATCGCGCCATTGCTTACGGTCTGACCGGCCCGATGGCCCGCGCAAGCGGCATTAACTGGGATCTGCGCGTCCACCGGCCCTACATGGCCTATCGCGAGATACCGGTCAATGTGCAGATTCGGCAGGAAGGTGACTGCTTTGCTCGTAATATGGTACGGATGATGGAGATGCGCGAAAGCATCCGCCTATGCCGGATCGCAATTGATCGATTGCCACCGGGGCCGATCTCCGCTCGTGTCCCCGTCGCCCTGCGCCCACAACGCGGCGAGACCTACTTTGCCATCGAAAACAGTCGTGGCGAGTATGGTTTTTACTTCATCAGCGACGGCAGTGAATATCCGTGGCGAATGAAAATGCGCGCCCCATCATTTGTGAACCTGCAAATCCTGTCGGAGATGCTCCGCGGGCACAAGATCAGCGATGCAATCGCCATTATCGGCAGTACCGACGTAGTGCTAGGCTGTGTCGATCGGTAGACTGGTACGTTGATTCATCCATCACACGTTCTCTGGCCCCGCTCCAGGAGCCAGAGAACACCTCTTACCGCTTACGCCATTGTCTCCATACCAGCAGGCCACCCAGAGCCAGTGCCCCACTCAACAACGCCAGCGGAAGCACTCGCGAGCGTTCAGGAGCAGGTTCATGCACTTCCTGCCCACCATGCAACGCCATCTGGATTACCTGGGCCAGATGCAAGGCGCGACGTTCAGTCGTTTGCTCTATCTGCTCTCGACAGCTAAAACCATCAGCAATTATCAGCGTCTCATCCTCGGCCTGACGCACCGCAGGCAACAGTACCCGCTCACCGACCTTCATCGAGATCGCATAGTGATCCTTTTCAAAGCCGAATGCGCCCGCCATGCCGCAGCAGCCTGAATCAAGCACCTGAAAATCAAGCCCGAGCTTCCGCAAAATGGCCTCTTCATCGCGCAACTTCATAATCGCCTTATGATGACAATGCCCATGAACAAGCGCCTTCCGTTGGAGCTTCGGCACGTTGTATCCCTGTTGCTCTAAAAACTCGCTTAAAAGCATCGTCTGTTGACTTAACCGTTTCGCATTTTCATCATGCGGAAAGAGATTTCGCAATTCGTCGCGAAAGACAGCCGCACAACTCGGCTCCAGCACGACCACAGGTACCCCGGCCTCAATCTCGGGCGCAAGCGTATCGAGAATCTGACGCACCAACCGCTTCGCCTGATCGAGAAACCCATAATCATAGAGCGGACGCCCACAACACAGCGACTGACGCGGTACCACAACCTGACAACCAGCAGCTTCGAGCACCTCTACAGCGGCCCGAGCAGCTTCCGGCTTCAGATAATTGTGAAAGGTATCCGGCCACAGCACCACACGCGTGCCCTCGGTCCTGCGCGTGCCCCGATGCTGGAACCAGCGCTTGAACGTCTGCGCGGCAAACAGAGGCACTTGCCGTTCCTGAGCAAAACCACCGACCAGCTTCACAAGCGAACTCAGCCCGGGCGCTTGCGTCACAAAATTCACGATTCGGGGCATGTGCGAGGCAAGCCGCGCCCACCAGTAAATCAGCCCCATCGAATACGCCGTCCGGGGTCGAAGCCGCCCCTGATAATAGTGCGAGAGAAACTCTGCCTTGTAGGTCGCCATATCCACATTGACGGGACAATCGCCCTTACAGCCCTTGCATGCCAGGCAGAGGTCAAGTGCCTCGCGTACCTTCTCGCTCCGCCAGCCCTGCGACAGCGGATCACCCTGCATCATCTCAAACAGCAACCGCGCCCGTCCGCGAGTCGTGTGCTCCTCTTCACGCGTTACCATGAAGCTCGGGCACATCGTCCCGCTTTCCAGGCGGCGGCACTTGCCCACGCCCACACAGCGCAAAGTCGCACGTGCAAAGCTCCCCTCATCATCGGGAAACTGAAAATGCGTCTCGACGGGCATTGGATTATAGGCAGTGCCAAGCCGCAGGTTCTCATCAGCCCTGTACGGATCAACCAGCTTGCCCGGGTTCAGCTTCCAATCCGGGTCCCAGATCGCCTTGAACTCACGAAAAGCCTCTACAAGCTCATTCCCGAACATCTTCGGCAGAAACTCGGCCCGCGCCTGCCCGTCACCATGCTCACCCGACAGCGAGCCGCCATATTTCAGCACCAGATCGGTTGCACGCTCAAGGAAAGCATGAAACGTCTCTATCCCTCGCTTTGTCTCAAGATCAAAGTTGATACGCGAGTGCAAACAGCCCTGCCCGAAGTGCCCGTAAAAACTCCCTCTGTAGTGAAAGGAATCGAGCAAGTGCCGCAACTCACGCAGATACGCACCAAGCCGTTCGGGAGGGACAGCCGAATCCTCCCAACCGGGCCATGTCGGCGCTTCCCCTGGAACAAACGAGGTCGCACCCAGAGCCGATTCACGCACGGACCAGGCCAGCTTCTGCTGTGCGGGATCATGAAAGTATCTGATATCTGGTGTCACGCTCCGACCTTGCAGCCACTCGATGAGCCGCTGTGCCCGGCCATCTGCTTCCCGCTGGTCCTCCCCGCCAAATTCGACGAGCAACCAGCCACGCCCTCGCGGGAACTGCGCGACCTCCTCCGCATGCAGCCCCTTCTTCTCCAGATCATGGATCAGCAGCTCATCAAAGCCCTCAAGCCCGATCGGCTGGAAGGTCAGCATCCCCGGTATCTGGTCGCACCCTGTATAGATGTCCGGGTAACCGAGCACCAGCAGCGTACGAGCAGGCGGGCTGCTGACAAGACGCACGGTTGCTTCCAGCACAAGCGCACAGGTCGATTCGCTTCCCACCAGTGCCCGCGCGACATGAAAGCCATGCTCCGGCAAAAGCTGATCCAGATTATAGCCGGAAACGCGCCGCGGAATATCTGGAAAGCGCCCGCGAATCAAGCCACCATAGGTATCACGCAGTTGCTTGAGCCGTGCATAGATCTCCCCTCGCCTATCGGTCGTCTGTATCAGACGCTCAAGCTCGTCATCCTCGGTTTTCCCGACCCGCATGCGAATACCATCATAGGTCAGGATCTCAAGCTCTTCCACGTTATCAGCGGTTTTTCCCGCCATCAACGCATGCACCCCGCATGAGTTATTCCCGATCATGCCGCCAAGCGTACAATGATTATGGGTAGCAGGATCGGGACCGAACGTCAGATGATAGCGCTCCGCCGCACTTCGCAAATCATCCAGAATCAGTCCGGGCTGCACCCGCGCTCGACGTCGCTCTACATCAAGTTCGAGCAGGTTATTCATGTACTTTGACATATCAATAATGACGGCAGCATTACAGCACTGCCCCGCCAGACTCGTACCACCACCGCGTGCAAGCACTGGAGCGCCATAGCGTCGACAAAGCTCGACCGTTGCCACCACGTCATCAGCGTCGCGAGGAAGCACAACCCCGATGGGCACCTGTCGATAATTGGACGCATCGGTTGTATAAAGCGCCCGGCTCCCTCTGTCAAAGCGCACTTCGCCACGCACCCGCGCCCGCAAATCACGTTCTAGCGCGGCTCCATCCGTCACCTGCGGCCCGAGCGCCGCCTTCCGATTGAGAACAGCAACACGTTTCACAGCGTCCTCCAAAAACACAAGCAGAACAGCCATCTCCGGCATCGGAGCATTCAAAGTTCAAAGGGTATCACGTGATCCAGCGCTGAAACGTTACCTGCTTGCTCAGTGACGCATGTGTCGCGTTCAGTGGGGAAATGCCTGTAGCATTCTTTCTTGCTTTTGCGAACGCCTGTATCAACCTGCGTCTTCAGGAGAATGAGCCTCACCGCCACAGCCTCCCGGAAAGATTACAACTTTATTCCTCCTCCCCTTGCCCCCACACATCAGGAAAATACTGCTCTAGCTTCACCTGAGCCAGCGCAGCAAGCCTGTTGTCGTTCTGGGCCAGCTTCTTGACCTCCTCAAGCACCCTTGGGTTTCCCATTACAAAAGCAGCAATACAGCGATTTACCTGATATTCACGCCATTGGTCCTCTGCCCTGGCGGCCACCCACGCTGCTTCTAAGAGAATATCCATATACACCCCCAAAATGTATTCATCGCACCACTTTTCTCTATGTCAGAGTATACTGTACTCTCTGAATTTTTGCAAGCAATGAACCTGTAACTCCTATCCTAATTTATACTACTCCTTTTATCGCGAGAGAAGAAGCAGCCGTATGCCTTCAGGGTGTTGTATGATAAGAAGAAGAGGGGAAAGGGCCAAGGTCAGCAATAGAGCCGACACACCCGCCTTTTTGCCCACATACTATGGCTCTGAGAAAGAAAGAAAGGGAGAACGTATGTCAAGTGATGAGGTCCTCCGCCAGCAACTTCGCACACTCTTGCTCAAAGGCAATGCACATATGACCTTTGATGATGCGGTCGCCGCATTTCCAGCAGAACAGATGAATCAAAGGCCGCCCAATGTCTCCTATACGCCGTGGCATCTCCTTGAGCATATTCGCATTGCTCAATGGGATATTCTGGATTTCATTCGCAATCCGAACTATATTGCGCCTGCATGGCCCTCGGGCTACTGGCCTGCCCCCGATGCCCTGACCGACCGGGAGGGTTGGGAAGCCACGATCGCGTCTTTTCATGCCGATCAGCGAGCACTGGTCGCCATTATCGATGATCCCAAAACCGACCTGTATGCGCCTATTCCGCATGGCGATGGTCAGAACATCCTGCAAGAAATCCTGACTGTGGCCGATCACAACGCGTACCATATCGGCGAGTTCGCCATCTTACGGCAGGTGATGGGAACCTGGCCCGAAGGACATCAGTAATCGGGGAAGGGCAGCAGGAGCGCCTCCGCTGCCCTTTTGGTTTCGCTATCCTGTTGTTTTTTTGTAGAATATATTCTACTCCTGTTTGCATGTTCACTTCCCTCAAATCATTGTGCTGTTTTTCTTTTTATATGGTTACTTCCTCTTACATCTGCATATCTATTCACTCTTTTCTATTTATCTGTTATACTTCTAAATGTGTATGTGTTACAGATACTTGTAGGGGGAGTAAGTAATGAGGCTTTTTTCTAGTGTACGGGCTCAGAATGTGCCTCATCCCTGGGTAGCACAAATATCTGAGCATCCCCGGTTTGGAGTCCTGCTCAACGATCCCGGGGCCGATTGGAGCCAGTATCGGGACTTTGCGCAGGCCGTTGAGGCGCTTGGGTATGACGCGTTCTGGTTGAGCGATCATCCTGGCCTGGGTTTTATGGATTGCAGGACGACGCTTGGCGCGCTCTCGCAGGCGACGAAAACGATTCGCCTGGGTGTCGCTGTCAGTTGCGTGCTGTTCCGCCCGCCCTGGATGCTGGCTCGGCTGAGTGCTGATATCGATCGCTTGAGCAATGGTCGCCTGATTCTGGGCGTCGGCATTGGTGACATGGAGGAAGAAATCAGGAATTTCGGTCTTCCTTTGCCAGGGGTGCGTGAGCGACAGGAGTGGCTTGAAGAGACAGTCTATCTTGTGCGGCGTCTCTGGACGGGTGAGCCGGTGACGTTTCAGGGAAAGACCGGCCATCTGGAGAATGCAATCATCCAACCAGGGCCTATACAACGCCCTTCTATCCCGCTCTTGATTGGTGGTGGTGGCGAGCGGACAACCCTTCGTCAAGTTGCATACTATGCCGATATGTCGAACTTTATGGCACATGCCCTTGTTGGCAAGGCATTCACACTTGAAGATGTGAAACGAAAGCTGAAGGCGCTTCGGAAGCATTGCGAGAGCGTCGGGCGCGATTATCGTGCGATTCTGCGGAGTTATATCAGCCTGCTGCTACTGGCGGAATCGCCTGAACGGGTTAAGGCCAAACGAGAAGCCGACCCGCTCGGTTATCGGGACTTCATGCGCTCAGCGACAATGGCCGGAACGCCGGAGGAGATTATTCCCTCTTTTCAGGCACTGGTCGATTGTGGCATCCAGTATTTTATTGTGATGTTGTACCTGAACGATTATGAAACGTTACAGGTACTTGCAGAGAAGGTCATACCATTCTTAAAACTGCCTATGCGCGAAGTTGAAACCCCCTCATAATGCTCGTGTCACGAATGAGAAGCCGCTTCTCCCTTCACCGAGAGAGGCGGTTTCTCATTATTGTGGGTACTCTTCTACAAGGGGACGGATGGAGTTCATTTGTAGACCGTAGGTACGTGCCCAATCAAGCAAGCTCTGGATTGGCTCAACAAGCGTTTTGCCGAGTGGCGTAAGCGCATATTCGACCGTTGGCGGTGATGTCGGGTAGACAGTGCGTGTGGCGAGCCCTTCATCCTCCATTTTGCGTAATGTCTGGGTCAGCATTTTCTGGGTGATGCCACCAATTTGCCGCTTGATATTCATGTAGCGACAAGGACCAGTCGCAAGAATCGAGATGACAAGCGGCGTCCACTTATCTGTAATCAGATCCAGCGCTCGACGAGATGGGCAGTCCTGACTTGAGAAATTGAGCGAAAAAAGGTCTCTGGTTTCCATACGATATCTATAGCACTTCACAAAACCATTCTGCAAATAGATAGTGGTAATTTTATTGGGTCAAAAAAAAGGTAGGGGAGAAATAAGTATGTCTCTCCTATTTTTTTTGTCTATGTAGATGCCCATGTGCTGGAGCCTTTTGCACCTGTTGTTGCTCATCTAACCTGAGAAACCGTGACAAAAAAGGGGAGAGCTCCCTTTTTTACCGGGAAGCCTCCCCCTTTTTTTTACCATGTTTCATCGAGATGCTGAGCGTAGTACAGGAGTCCACGCTTGAAGTACTGAAGCTTCTCATCAGTTGTGGTTTCCAGCAGGTTCGTTAACACAATCTCCATCGCCTCGCGATAGGCTCCTGTGTTATACAGCGCCATTGCCAGGAACGTCTGAAGCGCCCGGTTTTCGGGGAATTCGCGGACGCCCCGGCGAAGCGTCTCTACCGCTTTTTGATATTCTCCCAATCCTCTGTAGGTGCTTCCCAGGCCGAGTAACGCTCGTTCAAGGTCTGGGCCAGCGAGCCCGAGATCAAGGGCTTTGAGATAGTAGGGAATGGATTCGCGTTCCAGCCCCAGATTGTCATGAACCACGGCTGTTTGAAAGATGATTTCTGCATCATCGGGATACGCTTCAGCAAGCTCTAGAAGCAACGTTTTGGCCTGTTCCAGAATGGCCTGATCTTGCTTTGCACGGCCTGTTTCGCGGAGCTGAATAGCTTCAGCGAGGCGTTCTCGCATTGGGTGTACCCCTTTCCTGGTATAGTTTGCTTATTGTACCATGCCACGCAGATGCTGTCGATGTTTCTGTGTAGGCCGCATGCGTATTAAAAAAGTATTAAGATTTCCCCTGTTTTTGTGCGAAAAAATGAGTAGATAAGGTATTGCATAGAATCTGTTGGTGTACTTTGAAATAGTGAAGAACGAACACAAGCCTGCGTAGAGGTAGTATACTATTTTCTATTAAGTATGAGGCTTTCGTTCCAGATTAGTACCAGGCGTAGGCCCGTTGTAATGGGGAGAGAGCTATACGAGAAGCTCTTTGCCGAAAGATTAGCGCGAAAAACCTGCCGTCTCGGGTGGCTTGAGAAGCGGCAGCTCAGAGTATTTGCTGCTCGTTGAGAGGAGTGAGAACATGTTTTCTTTTTTTCGTAAGAAGCAAGCGGATGGTATTTCATCTCGTCTTGCAGAGCGCCTGAAGCCGCTGGACTCCGTGATTCAGCAGCGGCGTTTTCGTTCTGATGTCCCGTATTTCTTTCCCAAAGACCTCTCAGAACAGGACCGTTTGAACTTTCAGCACTATGCCCTCCGCTTTTTGTTGAAGGGGAATTATGTAGCACCATTACCCGAAATGATAAGGGATATTCTGGATGTAGGAACCGGTACCGGCATCTGGGTGCGTGAGATGGCGAAAGAGTTCCCTGAGGCGAAGGTTGTGGGCATGGATATTGAGATCCCGGCAACCGCGCGGATGGGGGCGCCGAGGAACAGCCAGTTTGTTGAGGGCAACGTCCTGAAAGGGTTGCCATTTCAGGATGGGGCGTTTGATTTTGTGCATCAGCGCTTGCTTGTGGCGGCGATTCCCGGTTCGGCCTGGCCGGCTGTTGTGGCAGAACTGGCACGGGTGACGCGTCCAGGTGGCTACGTCGAGCTGCTGGAGACGCTTGATGTGTTTGAGAATGAGGGGCCGAACACCGCTCGTTTGATGGAGTGGTGGCGCGAGGCCGGGCGACGTTCGGGGTTTGGCTCGCCGCCCATTCAGGAGCTGGATCAGCTTTTTGAGAGCGCCGGGTTGACCAATGTCACGTTTACTGCGGTCCCGGTGCCGCTTGGTAAGTGGGGTGGCCGTGTGGGTGAGATGATGGGGCGAGACATCCATCTTGTGTTCAACAATTTGCGTATTGCCTGTGACCGCCTGGGCGTGGTCCCCGAAAAGGAGTACGACGCTACCTGGAAAGCGCTACCCCAGGAATGGGAAGAGCTGCACACGAGCTCGATCTTCTTCCTTGTATACGGGCAGAAGCCATAATGACAACTATGCGTATCCACTCTCTAGAAAAGTGAAAAGTGAGGGAAGGGTTACACCACTCTTCCCCTTTTTTATCCCCCGTTTTCTGTCCACCTCATTTTTGAGAATCACCCGGCAGTGTGATGTCTCTTCACCCGCTTCCCCCGTATACTTGCTCTTGTAGGATTTCTTCACAAGGAGGTACAGACAATGCATTTTAGCGGAACGATGCACTCAACCGAGCTGTTAATGAAGGCGACAAAGAGCGCCTACCATCTTCTTGACACAACAGTCCTCCCCATTTTGAAGCAGGAACAGGAAGAACAACTCAACCCTTTTAGTGAGCGCGAAAGTACACACTGGTGGATGGTTTCATGTGCCGCCGATCTGGTGCGGGATGAAGGAGAAGCGGGCCGCCGCCTCTATGCTCTGGTGAAACCGCATCAGGGCAGGTGTGGAGCCGCTTTTCACGATGCGCTCTGTCTTGGGCTGCTGGATGCTGACAAGAAAGCGCCGTTCAATGATCCTCTGCTGCCCGGTGGGCTCATGCCAACCTGGAAGAGCCACTTTTATGATCCTGATACGGGGACAAACTGGCTTGGTGAGACCGCTCCGACGGCTGTTACTAATGGCGAATTGTATTATCATCTTGCACATGCAACCTGGCTGAACGGAGATGTGGAGCGAGCTGGCTACTACTTCGGGTTGTCGCTGCACTATATGACCGACGTGACGCAACCGATGCACGCTGCCAACTTCACCTGGCTGAGCTCCCGCGATTTTGGCTATCATACTGATTTTGAAGTATACGCCCGTGAGGCGCGGCTATCGATCGCTCCGCCGACGGGATATCACCCGCTCATTACGGGGGCTGATGTTCGGAGCTATATCGCGGCGGTGGCCCGATATATCAAAGATGGCTACTATGCGCAGGTGTGCCGCCCGGAATGGACGCATACCTATAAACGTGACCTTATGACTACGCAATTATGGGACGAGCGTGTTGGATCCTGTCTGCCAGCTCTCTTCTCTGATGCTATTCAACTGACTGCCGGTTATATGCTTTTATGGATGAAACATCTTATTAGACTTGCTTATGATGAAAAAGCTGCTTTTGCAATGAACTATTAAAAGGGGTGTATATATGCGTGTTGCGATTATTACTGAAAATTTTCTGCCAAAACTGGATGGTGTTACCCGAACGCTGGCCCGTTTGCTCGAACATTTGCAGCAGCAAGGTCATCAGGTGCTGGTGCTTGGCCCGGAGAGCGGCATGACACGCTATGCCGGGGCCGAGATTGTGGGCACGCTTGGTTTGCCGCTGCCATTCTATCCTGAGTTGAAGATGAACATGTTCAGGCCGCTCTTTTTGCAGCGTTTGCATGATTTTCGCCCGGATGTGATTCATCTGGTAGATCCGGTGTTTCTGGGGGCGACCGGGCTTGCGGTGGCACATCTGATGCATGTGCCCTTTGTCTCGTCGTATCATACGAATCTGGCTAAATACTGTAAACACTTTGGTTTTGCACCACTTGTTGAACCGGCTTGGTCTTACATGCGCTTTTTACATAATCAGTGCGCCCTGACATTTTGTCCGTCGCCATCGACGGCTGCACGCTTGCGAGAACAGGGTTTCTCTAACCTGCGTATCTGGCCGCGCGGGGTGGATACGACGCTGTTTCGGCCTGGAAAGCGTGATGAAAGCCTGCGTGCTCACTGGGTTGGAGGCGGACAGAAGGTCGTACTGTTGTATGTAGGGCGCGTCTCATATGAGAAGAATCTGCGTCTGCTTATTGAGGCATATCGTGACATGGATCACGGACGGTGTCACCTGGTGATCGTAGGAGATGGCCCGGCTTCGGAAGAGGTGCGAGCGGCTTTGTCTGGCGTGCCTGCCACCTTTACCGGCTATCTGAGCGGCGAGGCATTGGCACGGGCGTACGCCTCGGCGGATGTCTTCGCGTTCCCCTCGGAGACAGAGACGTTCGGGCAAGTTGTGCTTGAAGCAATGGCATCGGGTCTGCCGGTTGTCGGTGTGAGGGCCGAGGGTGTCTGTGATCTCGTAACGCATGAGCAGACGGGGCTTTTGCTGGATAGGCGGCAGAATGAGCGGATAGCCGCCTATCGTTCGCTGCTTACTCGATTGGTAGAGCGCCAGCAAGAGCGTGAGTGCTTCGGGGCGGCAGCCGTGATCGAGGCACAACGGCAGAGCTGGTCTGAAGCAATGGAACGGCTTCTAGATGGCTATCGCGAGGTTATCCCGGCAAACAGAACGCTGCTGTATGCGTCATAGCGTTTACCGATCACCCAGGGTGAGCAGGTCCGGGCCAACGCTGGTGATGGGCGCGAATGGAACCGCAGGTACGGCGTCAAGCTGGCGGAGCAGCTCCATACGCGAACCATCAATCCAGCGCTCGGTGATCCTGCCATTCTCGACGGCATAGATGCCGATGGTCATCCACGATACCTGCTTGTTTGTTGCGGGGACGCCGAAGATCTCGCCTTTGTGGGTGCCCGTGCCAATCATCCTGAGCGTGACGTGCTTCTCGCTTGCAAAGAGGTGTGTGACCTCAAGCTCCAGATCGGGGAAGGCGCTGCGCAAGATGCGGACCTCTTCTTTTAAGCCCTCGGGGCCGTCTGGAAGCCCATCGATCCATCCTCCATGATCTTTATAGATCGGAGCAACGACACCATCAAGCAGGGAGATATCGCCACTTCGATGAGCTTCAATGAGCCTGTGAAGCGGTTCGAGCTGCTTAGCCTGATCGAGCGCGGGTCGGGCATCGAGTGTGTAATGCGGCGTGTATGGCTGCTGAGACTCAATCTGCTTGAGCGGCGGAATGACCCCATAGTGAAGCATATAGGACAGATAGTCAAAGGCCATCCAGCGCTCTTTGATTTTGCCCTGCTCTACACGCCAGATCATAGTAGCCGTCCAGGCAAGTGGTTTTTCCGGGGCGGGTCTGCCGAAGAACTCCGCATAGGGCTTTCCTGTTCCAATTACCCGTACTGCTGAATATTCACCTGCTAGTGTAAATGCTTCGATTTGATCGATGACATTCGAGACGATATCACCAATGCGTTGCTGCTTTGCAGGTGGCGGAAAGAGGCCAGGTTTGAACTCATGCTCGACAACATCGGGCGCGAATATCTCACGTATGCCTGAAAAATTCTGTTGATTGACAATCTCATCAAAGAAACGAAGTACAGTCTTCTTTGTCTCTTCGGTCGACATAGATAACACTTCTTTCCAGTTATACTGAAAGCGACGGCTGTAATACCAATCGCCTGAGTATGAGTAACAGGGAATCCAGAAAAAACTGGATTATGGTGATACTATATTGCAGTTTTTCCTGGAATGTCAAGGGCGGGAGAAAAGAGAAAAAAGAACTATCGGGCTCTACAAATGGCATATGGACATTGTATAATTGGGGATAAATACTTCGTCAGGGAGGGAAGTGGATGCAAGCGTTACCGTTCTCACCGCGCGGGTTTCGCTCAGTTGCGAAAAATGTCGGGATCCGGGATGAGACCCTTGATTTTACCGTGATTGTCTCGGATGTGCCTGCTTCCGCCGCTGCTATGTTCACGCAAAGCCGCTTCTGTGGCGCTCCGATCATTGTGGGCAGGGAACATGTCGCCAATGGGCAGCTTCAGGCATTTGTCATTAATAGCAAGAATGCGAACGTGGCCACCGGAGAAGAGGGACTGGCGAACGCGCGTGAGGTTGTGCGGCTGGTCGCTGAGGAACTGGGGATTGATCCGACCGATGTGCTGCCATCGTCGACGGGCGTGATTGGTTGGCAGCTTCCGATGCATAAGATACGTCAGGGGATTCGGGGAATCGCGAAGGAACTGCGCGAGGGTGAGCTTCATATAAGCGCGCAGGCGATTATGACGACGGACACGCGCCCGAAGATTCGCGCGTGCAAGATTGGTAATGCAACTCTCGTCGGCATGGCGAAGGGTGTCGGCATGATTGAACCCAATATGGCAACCATGCTCAGTTATTTTGTAACTGATGCACGGATCGATCCGAAGACGCTCAAGGAGTGCCTGCATGAGGCGGTAGCGGTCTCCTTCAACTGTCTGAGCGTCGATACCGACACCAGCACCAGCGATACCGTGGCGATTATGGCGAACGGACTGGCTGGCGATGTACCTTTAGGGGAATTCCGCCGTGCTCTGCGTGAGATGGCGATTGAGCTCACGAAGGATCTGGCAAGCGATGGTGAAGGGGCGACCAAGCTGCTGGAGGTGACGGTACGTGAAGCGGCTTCCTATGAGCAGGCAAAGCGTGTAGCCAAGTCAGTTGTGAACTCGCCACTGGTGAAAACAGCGGTGTTTGGCGCTGATCCCAACTGGGGGCGTGTCGCGATGGCGATCGGCAAGTGCAGCGAGCAGGAAGACATCATGCCCGAAAAGGTCACAATCGCCTTTGGTGATCTGGTGGTTTATCAGGGGCAACCGTTGCCACAGGACCGTTTGCCGGAGCTCAAGGCCTATTTGCAGCGCTCCGAGGTTGCGATTCGGATTTCACTTGGACTGGGTGAAAGTGAGGCTACCGTCTGGGGTTGCGACCTATCGTATGAATATGTGCGCATTAACGGAGAGTATACGACGTAGAGCGAAGCCTCTCCCCGGGCTCGGGGAGAGGTATCAGCATTGCTTTTATATTACTACACTCCGTAGCGCTGCAAGATCTCGCCCACCAATTCCAGCGGGAGCGCCTCCGCTACATGTCCATCGCGTCCTGTGATCGACCTTGCTCCATACAGCGCGTTTATCACTGCTTCCTCGGTTGTTTCCACCACAGCCGCAAAAAGCTGGTCCAGAATCGGACTTTGCTCGTTTAACACATGTACCAGGCGCACAGGCGGTTCTGGTTCACATGGAACGCGATCAGCAGTCGAAAAGGCGATCGCAAGATCACCGCTTCCATGTCCACCATGCGTCCCTGTGCGAGCCAACCCAAGCGGCACGCGGCGCGTCAGGCGAGCCAGTTGCCGTGCATCAAGCGGCGCATCAGTCGCCAGCAGCACGATCACTGAGCCCTGTTCCCGCGTCTGTCCGGGAGCTCGTCCCAGTTCGCGCCCGACTGGAACCCCACCAATCAACAGATCAGCTCGACGTCCAAAATTTGCCAGCACCAGCGCACCAAGCGTATAGCCTCCATACCGCTCTTCAAGCCGCCGCGAGGCTGTACCAATCCCTCCGGCAAAGCCATACGCCATCATCCCGGTTCCCGCGCCAACGTTCCCCTCCTCCGGGACAGCTTCCGAGGCCATTTGAAGCGCCTTCCGCACCTCATCACGTCCCACATGCCGACCGCCAATATCATTCAAATAACCGTCATAGCACTCGCACACGACCGGGTTCACTGAGCCCGCCGTCACGCCGATCGCCGGGTGCTGCTCGATCATATATTCAACCAGAGCATCAGCGACTTTCCCAACATTAAGTGTATTGGTCAGCAGAATAGGCGTCTCCAGTTGACCAAGCTCTTCAATCTGCACCAGCCCGATCGTCTTTCCAAACCCGTTAAATACGGTTGCTGCTGCTGGTACTTTTTCTGCAAAGAGGTTGCCGGGATGCGGAATAACTGCTGTGACCCCGGTACGAACCGGCCCGACGCCTCGCACCAGCGCCCCTTCACCACGGATGATAGTCGCGTGGCCTACCCGCACACCCTTCACATCAGTGATCGCGTTGTGTTCACCCGGTTGCATTCCCCCGAGTGCAATACCGGCTTCACGTGCTCTCAATCGTCTCATAAAGCCATTCCTTTCGTTTTTTCTTCCATCAAGTATACGACAAATTGGCTGTTGTGAAGGTTCCTTCTTGACAAAAATCGATACCAACGGCTATAATATGAGCCACATGCAGTTATAGCGACTTGTGCAAGTCGTTAAGCGTTAAGCGAAAAAGTGAGCACAGGAAGAGGTGAGGGAGATCGAAGGCAAAGAGCGTTTCCTTGCTTTTATGCAACAAACGAGCACGTTTAGCGAGATACAAGATCCTCAGTCCGCATTCGCGCATGAGAGCATACAGTCTTTCCTTTCTACGCGACCATTGCGCACGAAAGGTGACTGCGACGCGTTTCTTGCTGAATTTGCGCCTTATCTCACGCGTATCGACACGTTCCATGCTGGCATGCTTGCATTGCTGTGTGGTAGCACGGTTGAACGCGGGGGAGATCTCTCAATCCCCTTCGAGCACACAATGAACCTGCTCGTCCATCAGTTGAGACTGGTTAAAGCACTTGCAGAGCGCAATGAATCGTTCAGCCCCGAAGACACGTTCAGGCGCTACGCAGAAGAGGTACGCGCAGAGAAAGCCCTTCCGCTAACCATTCCAGCGGCAATGACCATGCTATGTCGTGATAAAGAACGTCGCAAGCAGTGGCAGCAGCGCACGGATGTTGTCGAGCTTGTCACTGAACTGGAGCAGGCCGGTCTTATCCCATATTATCTGGAACGCGTCTTTACGCTGCTGGATGATAAAGAGCTGCTGATCCTCGATCCTACCAACCGCCGCGCCTTCCTGACTCGTCTGATCGGTGTTCAGAACGTCATGTACCATTGTTATGCCCTGTTGCAAGATGCCATTCTGCAATATGTCGGGCCGGGCTATCTCAATGCAGCCCCGACTGATCCTCAGGCTGTCCGTTATGCGAAAAACGATCATCTGACACCCGCTGATTATCAAGCAGCGGGGGAGCTTTCAGACTATCAGCGCTTCAATTTCACCTACCCCGGCGGCCTCTTTTTCCCCGGCTCCGCTCCTTTTGAAGAGGTTCCAACGCTGGGTGGTATGCCATTTCTCATCATTGAACCAAAACGCATGCATTTTCAATGGGATCCGGCAAACATGTATCCAGTGTTGCATGAAGCGCTGCAAGCACGTATTGAGATCGTACGCGAGCTCTCACATGAGGAGCTGGCCGAGCGCAATTTTCTTTCCTTCTTCCACAACTAACGGTTCTTCCTTCTCTCCTGTTCAACTCCTTTCATTCTCATTTGAGAAAGGGCAAAAGGAAACGTTTATTACTCTGGTAGGCGTAAAAGCATTCTGCCCTCTTCCATGATGTCTAAGGAGTGATATATGCAAAAACGCATGACCTCTCACAAACAAGCTCAAAGAATGACTCCTGACGACGTTGCTGAATATCTTCTCAGTATTCAAACAAAGAAAGCGATAAAGAAGAAAACGGACTTCTTTTACTTAAACAGCATTGTTACAGCTAAGCAGCTCTTGACTTTTCTTATCATCTTGCTCATCATAGGGCTCATCAGCTTTGTTCTCTGGCGTATCTATCAATCTTTATCTGTCGTCTTCATTCCATCCCTTATCATCATTCTATTTTTCGTGCTCAAATGGCTTGGCAAGCGGCATCTTTGGACTGGCTTTCACAACAAAACACTCTGGGATATACTGAAGGATTTTTCGATCCCCATCATCCTGGCCGTCGCCGCCATCAGCGTTACTACTGCCCAGAACGAGATACAGGCGTTCCAGGTAAAAGTACAGGAAGAGCAGGTACAAAATGAAATATTGCAGGACTTCAAGAACAGTATCAACGACCTGATCTTGCATGAGGGGCTGCTACAAGCAAACGAGCGTGCACGTCACAGCGCGCTTAACATCACGTTACTCACGCTGAGACTCCTGGACAAGACACATCACGAGGAATACAAAGGGCAGGTTGTGCTTTTCCTCTACGAATCGAAACTTATCTATAAAGAAGCGCCTATTATTTCGCTCCGCGAAGCAGATCTTTCGCGGGCAGATCTCGCCAATGCAAAACTAGAGCGAGCTGACCTCTCAGGAGCGAATCTGAGCGAGGCGAATCTGACCTCTGCCTTATTGAGCACGGCTGATCTCAGTGGGGCCAATCTCACCAAAGCTAACCTGAACCATGCAGAGCTTTTACATGTAAATCTAAACTATACGAAATGTGAAGGTACGAACATGCAGTATGCTCGTCTCACGGACGTAAGTGCATCTTACAGTAACTTCTCACACACAACACTCACTGATGCTGATCTTCGCAATGCTCAGTTTTTCTCCACCATCTTTACGGGTGCAATGGTGCAGCGAGCCCTGTTGTCACAAAGCGTGTTGACGAGTACAAAGCTTCAGGGAGTCGACCTTGAGGGCGCGATCCTCACCAGAGCTGACCTCTCCTACGCAGATCTCACCAAAGCTAACCTGAAGGATACAGATCTCAGAAAGGCAAACCTCGACAGCGCAACATTACAGCAGGCAAACCTGACCGGCGCTAATATACAACAGGCGAATCTGTTCCACACAGATCTGAGTATCGAACAGCTTAACCAGACCGACACCTTGCGAGACAGCATTTGTGGATTCACGCACCCACATTCAACTCATAAACCACCTCTTGAACAGACGACCTGTCCAGTATTCCCATAATTCGCAGGAACCCGTTTGTATGTCATATTGCTTGTTCAACTCGATTCTCCATGTGCCTGAGTGGCTCAGGATTGCGCCTTGCTTTGATGCAATGCTTCTTCTCATTTCAGGGGGCATCATCAAAGCAGACCCGCGTATCTATGCGCTTGCTATGGCTGTATCGAGCTTTCTCCTCAAGGTTGCTTGCTATCGACGGCGATGACAACGGGCTGAAAATAGTGCAGGCAGTTGGTATCACAGCCACAAAAGCAGGGGATCAGAAGCAATTGCCCTGCATGGTAGTTCATCGCACTCCTATGATTACGCTATAGATGCATTGTCTATGCTGGTGAAACGACTCCTCTTCACTCAGGCATTGTGATTTCTTATGCAATGAAGGGCAGAGCGAATCGATCTGCTCTCGAATGATCCCATGCATCATACCTCAACGAGTATAATGACGACAGGAGAAAAAGTGCATAAGCTCAACAAAGGAGTTTTTCTATGCCCGGATCATTTCGCATTGGCACTATCGCAGGGCTTACCCTTTATATTCACTTTAGCTGGTTTATTATCCTTTTTCTGCTGACATTTTCGCTGGCGTTTGGCTGGTTTCCCGCACTTTATCCCGGTCAGTCGATCATCTCGTATCTGTTTTTGGGGCTAATCGCCTCACTCCTGCTTTTTGTCTCCGTCGTGCTCCACGAGATGGCACATTCCCTGGTTGCTCGCTCGCGAGGCTTACCCGTCCGAAATATTGTCCTCTTCATTTTCGGCGGCGTCAGCAACATCCAGGAGGAGCCCCATTCCCCCGGCACAGAGTTTCTGATGGCCGTCGTTGGCCCGCTCGTCAGCCTGATTATCGGCGCGATCTGTTACGGGCTCTTCTACCTGTTTCGTGGAGCACACTCGCCGTTTGTGCCGATGCTGGCCTATCTGGGATTAGCAAACATACTGCTAGGCGTCTTCAATCTGCTCCCGGGCTTTCCGCTGGACGGCGGGCGCGTGCTCCGTTCGATCGTCTGGAAGGCGACGGGAAGCGCCTACAGGGCCACACAAATTGCAACACGCGTGGGTGCGTTCATCGCCTACCTCTTTATTCTCGTCGGCATATGGATCTTCTTCTTTTCGCGTGACCCATTCAACGGGATCTGGCTTGGCTTTATTGGCTGGTTCCTGCTCACAGCCGCGCATGCTTCACGCAATCAGGCCACGCTCGACACACTGGTACAAGGAGCGACAGTAGGAGAATTCATGAAAAAGGATCCGATTACCGTTCCTGCAAATATCTCGCTTCGCAGACTCATTGACGAGTATATTCTTCCACAAGGGTTACGCAGCGCACCCGTAATGCAGGCTGATCGCTTTGTCGGCCTTATTACCCTCAAGGACATTCAACGTGTCCCGCGTGACGATTGGGAGCGTATCCCCGTGGGCCTTGTCATGAAGCCTGTAGAGCAACTTCACACAGTGACCCCCCAACACGGTATCAAAGATGCACTTCCACTCATGTCTCGTCAGGACGTCAACCAGCTCCCTGTACTCGAGAATGGGCAGCTTGTTGGCATGCTGACCCGAGATGCAGTAATACGCTCGCTTGAAATCCGTCAGCAGCTCGGCCTTGAACGATCTGAAAACGCAAGCGGATAATCACATTCCACCGCCATAGCAAGAAGACAGGTTTCAGCGAGGCCCTTGCATCCAGTAATGCTCGATCTGTTCCAGCGTTCGTCCCTTTGTCTCGGGAACGAGCTTTAAACAAAAAATGAAACCAAGCACACTGAGAATCGCGTAAATCCAGAAAGTCCACGTCTGGCCGATTGCATTCACAAGTGAAAGAAAGCTGATACTCACAACAAAGTTTAACAACCAGTTCGTAAATGAACAAAGGCTCGCGCCAATGGCTCGCACACGCGTCGGGAAGATTTCCGCACTCATCAGCCAGAAAACCGGTCCCAGGCTGATCGCGAAGGCAATAATGTAGCAGATCAGCGCGACGAGAATCAGCACGCGCACATGGGAGGCAAACTGCGGTGTAAAGAAGAGTCCCATAAAGAACAAGACGATCGCAAGAGCCGCCGTGCCGATGAGCAACAGGGGGCGCCTTCCCAAGCGATCGACGAGAAAGAGCGAAACGATAGTAGCCAGGACATTGACAACTCCAACAATACTCGTTGCCAGAATTGCACTGCTTGCACTAGGGGCTCCCGCCGCTTGAAAGATAGTCGGTGCATAATAAATCACAGTATTGATACCAACAAGCTGCTGTATAGCTGCAATCCCCATCCCGACCAGCAACGCCCGCCTCAGGCCAGGTTTGAAGAGCTCTCCAGCCCCTATAGCCCGCTGCTCCTCCTCAAGCAAGGATTGATGAATCTCTGCTATACCTCTTTCAGGATCTATACCTTTGATACGCCTCAACACTCGTTCGGCATCCGTCCAGCGCCCTTTGCTGGCAAGCCAGCGCGGTGTTTCCGGGCTCATCAGCATACCCAGGAAGAGAATGATGCCAGGTATAGCGGATGTTGCAAACATCGGACGCCACCCCAGATTGGCGCGAGCAAAGCCCAGATCAGCCCAGTATGAGATAGCGATACCCAGTGTAACCGCTAACTGGTTAAGTGAAACCAGAGCGCCGCGCGACTTTGGTGGCGACATCTCCGAAATATAAACCGGCACCACACTTGCAGCCGCTCCAATAGCCAGCCCAATGATGACACGCCAGACAAGGAAGAAGGGAAAGTTCGGGGCGACAGCAATCAATATTGCACCAATAGTAAACACTACACCCAGTAGTAACAGTGTTTTGCGTCGTCCCAATATGTTATTTATTTGTCCTGCGCCAAGCGCACCTATAATCGCACCAACAAGCACAGAACTGACCGCAATCTCCTGCTGTCCAGGCGATAAATGAAACGTGTCTTTGAGAAAGAGCAAAGCCCCCGAAACGACTCCCGTATCATAACCGAAAAGCAGCCCACCAAGCGCCGCCACCAGCGCCACAAAAGTCGCAGATATGGGTCGTTCAGTACGAGCAGGCCGGGTTACATTTCTACTCATTTTGTTTTTGCCTCCACTATGAATGAACCATTTTCTATTCTCGCACTCGCTCTCACTTCTGAACATCCGCCATGCCCACTTGCATTCTTCCAGGAAAAATGGTTTCCTATCTTCACTATAGCTATCATCTCAACACCGCCTGCCAGCTCGCTTTCTTACGCGACAAAAACAGCAGAAATAAAAAAAGACCGGAAGCCTCAAAAGGATTGAAGCTTTCCGGCCTTCGCTTCCGAAAATCAGACAATGGTCACATGGTAGGAGTCCAACCAGGCATTCGTTTGCAGCAGGTATTCCAGGAATGCCGGGCCCATATCGCTCTGGAAGTTCTCCGCAGGCATTTCAACCAGACGACGAACCAGCGGCACATTCACCAACGAGAGCAGCGGCGCTTCAGGATTATCGAGTACCTGGCGCAAACGCTGCTGAATTCCCTGCACATACCCGGGATGGAAGGTGGAAGGATAGGCGCTCTTCTTGCGTTTCCGCACCTCTTCCGGCAATACGTCGGCCAGCGCACGACGCAGAATGCCCTTCTCCTGTCCATCAATAGTCTTCATCTTCCAGGGGATATTCCAGACATACTCGACAATGCGCTTATCGCAGAAGGGGACACGCACCTCGACACCCGCCGCCATGCTCATTCGGTCCTTTCGATCAAGCAACAACGGCAGAAAATGCGTCAGATTCAGGTAGAAGATCTCGCGCATACGAGCATTCTCCGCGTCCTCACCTGGCAGGCGTGGCACTTCTGCCAGTGCCTCTTCATACCGCTGCTTACGATACTCAGACAGCTTCAGCCGCGCTTCGAGAGCAGGCGAGAAGAGCGAAATCTGTCCCAGATTTGCCTGACGTCCTCGCAGCGCCATCCACGGGAACGTATCTGCCTTTATAGCTTCTTCATGATGGAACCAGGGATAGCCGCCAAACACCTCATCAGCAGACTCGCCCGAGAGAGCAACGGTCGCCTGAGACTTGATGGCCTTAAACAAGAGGTAGAGCGATGTGCTCATCTGCCCCATGCCAGGCCGATCATGCGCATACATAGGAACGAGTGCGTTTTCCAGTAATGCTTCATTATCAACCACGATATTGTGGTGCTCTGTCCCTAGATAATCGACCATCTGCTGTATAAATGGCGTATCAAGGCTTGGCCGAATCAAGCTTCCGTGGAAATGCTGCGCACTCTCTACAAAATCAATCGAATAGCTATGCAGCGTTTTTCCTTCCTGCTTGAAGAAACGCTGTGCCAGTCCGGTAATACCACTGGAATCGAGCCCGCCCGACAACAGTGAGACGACCGGCACATCAGCAATGAGCTGGCGCTTCACGGTATCCTGAAGCAGCGAACGCAAGCGTTCAACTGTCGTATCCACATCATCGGTATGCGGAGCGCTCTGCAACTTCCAGAACTGCCAGATTCGCGTCTGCTCGGGGCTATGCAGCATCGCATATCCCGCACGAAGCTGCTTCACATCGCGAAAGACGGTCTGTCCTGGCGTGTTCACCAGCCCGAACAACTCATTCAGCCCCTCGCTATCCACTTCTGGCTTCACAAGCGGGTTTGCAAGCAGTGCCTTGAGTTCCGAACCAAAGAGAAGCGCACTCCCACGCTGTGCATAGAAGAGCGGCTTGACCCCGAGCGGGTCGCGCGCAAGCAACAAAGTGCGCTTCGGCTCATCCCAGAGAGCAATAGCGAAGATACCATTCAGGCGATCAAGGAAATCGGTACCCCACTCATCATAGGCATGCAGTATAACTTCAGTGTCGGAATGCGTTTTAAAGGTGTGGCCGAGGGTTTCCAGCTCACTGCGGAGTTCACGAAAATTGTAGATTTCTCCATTATAAGTGATAACGTACTCATGGCCGTGAACCGCGTAGTGCATCGGCTGCTTGCCACCGGCAGGGTCGATCACGATCAAGCGGCGGTGAGCCAGCGCGGCATGCTGGGAAAGCCAGGTACCGCCTGCGTCCGGGCCTCGGGGTTCCAGGGTACAGACCATCCGTTCAAGCATTTCATGCTGCTGTCTGAGATCTCGTTCCCAGTCAATCCAGCCTGCAATTCCACACATAATCTCATCCTTTCTTACAGTCTCTCTACAAGCTCTCTTTTCGTAACGCTCGTCCTGACGAGCTTATGTAGGTTCGACAGCCTCCCACACGGATAGTTCGCGCTATCCAGACTGCCAATCGCGAAGAGAAAAAAATATGAAGAAGAATAGAAAGGGAGAAATAGAGTAAACACTTCTAAGAAGTAGAAAATGCTTCAGTCAACATAATATTCCTTCTCTTCCCTGAGTGTATCAGATCGCCGCTCCTTCGCCGATCTTTCTACTGGTCCTGCTTTGTCTCGTCGTTCGCTGGCGTCAGCAAGCGCACCAGCACCTCAAGCGCCATACAGAGCTGCTGCCGCTCGTCGCTCCCTAGCGACTCTATCCACTGCCCTACATGCTCCTTCTGCCCTTGCCGCAGATTGCTGATAAGCTGTTCACCAGCCGAAGTTAATGAAACCAGCGTATAGCGCCGATCGAGCGAAGATTCAATACGCTGCACCAGTCCAGCCTGTACAAGTCGATCGATCTGCTGGCTTGCTGTCGGAGCGCTCACCCCGAGGGCCTGAGCCGCCTCACTGACAGGGAGCGAACGTTCATGGAAGAGCAACAAAAGCATCTTCATCTGTGCCAGCGTAATATCAAGCGCCAGCCAATCTTGAAGCGTGGGACGCTGCATCATACGTAGCACAGCATGATACAGGTGTATAAGCTCATCCACAGAACGGGGATTCATATACGACTCCTTAAGCAACCGAGCCTACGATCATCGATACTGTATAAAGAATCGTACCTTATTCATTAGTTTCTGTCAAGTAGTTAGAAGAAACCAAACTATTTCACCTCAACTAAAGGATGAGCTTATACCAGCTGCATAAGTAATCGACAAAGTAGCCGTAAAAAAAGAGCAGGGGCAGGAAATCCTGCCTCTACTCAAGCACCGATACGGCCTCCTGACGCGAAACCCGCTGCTCGGCAATCGTCCAGGTTTCACCTCCAAAGCGCTGTAAAAACCAGCGATCATGTGAGATCACCAGCACCGGGCCCGGAAAGCTGACAATTGCTTCCTCAAAAGCCTCCAACACATCAAGGCTGATAAAGTTGGTGGGCTCATCCAGCAACAACACATTAGGATCAGTCGCCATCAAGCGAGCGATTTCCAGTTTGCGCCGCTGGCCGATACTGAGCTGTCCTATCTGTTTTTGCATATCTTCCAGCCTGAACAGCCCATACCCGATAAGCTTGCCAATCAGCTCACCCTCAAAACCTACCTGTCCCTCGCGATAGCTCTCAAGCACCGTCTTCTTCAGATCGAGCGAATCCGGTTCCTGAGGAAGATAACCGATACGCGCTCCTGGAGCCACACTGATCGAGCCCATATCAGGCCGCTCAAGGCCCAGAATGAGCTTGAAGAGCGTGGTTTTACCGATCCCATTTGGACCAACAAGCGTAATGCGCGCCCGCGGCCCGATGCTTGCTGTAAGATCGCGAAACAACAGACGCCCATCGAACTGCTTACCAACCCCCTCAAACCGGATCACCTCCTGTGACTCCATCGGCTTCGATTTAAAGTATGAAGTGACGCGCACCAGTTCGGGCGGCTTGGGGACAGGATTCTCCTCGATCCGCTTCAGGCGCTCCTCCGCCTCATGAATATCACGAGAAACCGCCTTATCGACGCGCTGTGAAAAGAAATGCACCGCGAACTTATCGTTATCTCGCCTCGGTCGATAGCTATGCCCGATATGCTTCCCCTTCTCCTTGATCCGCTTGCGCAGCTCCTTTATCTCTTCCTGTTGTTGCTCATAATCTTCCTGCCACTTCTGCCTATCTGCCGCCTTTTGCTCGACATAGGCGTCATAATTACCGACATATGTCTTGATGGTTCTTTTATATTCATCAAGCTCAAAAATCGCATTCACAGCTCGATTCAAAAACTGGCGATCATGTGAAACGATCAATGCCGCTCCATGATAGGCCGCAAGGTAGCTCTCAAGCCATTCCAACGACGTGACATCCAGATGGTTTGTCGGCTCGTCGAACAACACAATATCTGGAGCACGAAGCAGCAACGCCGCCAGCCCAACCCGCGCGCGTTCGCCGCCTGAAAGGGTGCTTACATCCCGATCACGCGGCAGATAGGAAAGGCGTAACCCATCCAGAATAGTGGAGATCTTATGATCGAGCTCATAGCCTCCCTGATCCTGAAAGCGCGTCGTCACCTGGCTGTATTCTTCCAGCAGCTCCGCAAGCCTTTGCTCGTCCGCAACCGTCATCTCAGCCTCAAGCGCGTGCATCCGCTCTTCCAGGCGACGCAAGCTGCCAAGCGACTCATAAATCAGATCATCGATGCTCTGGCCATAAAAATCGGGGGTCGTCTGAGGCAGGTAGCCAACCTCAACAGAAGGTCCATAAGTGATAGAGCCCTCGTCCGGCTCCTCTTGCCGCATGAGCAAACGGAGTAGCGTCGATTTCCCCACGCCATTCGGACCAACAAGCCCTATATGCTGACCTGCATTGACAACAAATGACACATCCTGCAAGATCGTGATTGCCCCATACGACTTGCTCAAATTCTGAACAGTTAACAACATCTATTGCACCTCAAGCTTTTCGTACATCTTCATCAGGAGAAAAAAGGAATATCTTGAGGTTCCGTGCTCATGCTGCTTGTGGGGAAAGAAATGGTTATTGAGTGGACAGGCGCGTTTTTTCCGTAAACACGAGCACAGAACCAGGTATCAAACGCAAGCAACCAGCATAGCACGAGACAATATGTGCAAATGAGAGGAGTTGCGTAGATCTTACCTGACTGTGTAATCCATGTTTACAGTGATACGCTCCTTTTAGAGAGGATAAAAAGCGCAGTGCCGACAACGACACATACGCCGAAGTTCTATTTCGCTATACAGTATACGCAAAATGCTGATCTTTGTCAAGAGGCAATTCGTGAAACCACTGCATACCCTGCTGATGACCTATGAGAAGCGGCTTCGCCCCATACGGGATGGAACCAATCAAGCGCCAGATACGAGAAATTTATCCCTGATCGCCCTCATTAAAGATCCGCTGATAGAGCGAGCGTACAATGCGCGCCTGTCTTTCACCGCTTGCCGCATAATTACTCAAACCGGGAACAGCATTCAATTCTAGAATACTGTAATCGGTCTCGGCCCGCTCCACATCAGCACAGGCAAGATCAACCCCACAGAAACGCAGTCCCATATCGGCCACCAATCGCACACAAAATGCGCGCCAATAAGGATGCAGCCGCTCGGTGTAATCCTCGACCTCACCACCTGCACAGAGATTCGAGACATCATGCAGTTGATAGAGCTGACCCACAGGTAAAATCGTCTCCAGGCTCATCTGATCACGCTGCAAGCGCCGTATGATCCGACTGTCTTCGATATCAAAGCGCCGCGCTCGTCCAAGCTGAAGCCATTCAGCCTGTTTGCGCTGAAGCAGCGCCCGAATAGGAGAAACGCCGTCACCTTGCACGGTAAGCGGGACACGGCGATAGCAGGCCACAACCTCATCTTTGTACACGACCACCCGATAATCAGGCCAGTTCACCGCCTGCTCTACCAGAAATAGTTGATAGTCAGCAGACTGATATTCGCCTACTATTTCAGCGAGATCTTCTCTCCTGGCACATCGATTGACGCCTTCTCCCTGTCCTTTCGAGATTGGCTTGAGATAGCATGGAAAACCTATTTCCTGCTCAATTGCTGCTCCTACCTCATCAATAAAGGTTTGAAAGTCGCCCTGAAACGCCTGCTTCTCGATCTGTTGAAAATAATCGGGGAACAGGAAAACACGGCCTTGCGGGGTATGGTAGCCCAGTTGCCTGAGAAAATATTTGGTATACCCCTTATCGAGCGCGATTTCGCTTGCGCCAAGCGAGTTCAGGTGCAGCCTTGCCCCCCGAAACAGCACAACAGCGCCCGAGTGATAGACAATGCGTCCGACATAGCCATAGTCGGGCTCTAGATCAATCTCCCGCACGTTTGGGAGCTCTCCAGCAGTAAAGAGCTCTAGCAGCACTCTTGTCACAAACGGAAAGCGCGGCTTTTGCTGAATGGCAGCGGGTACAGGCTCATAAGGCCGTAGTTTTACCATAGACCAACCATCTACCTACTTCAAAATTGGATAGTCAAAAATGTGGAATGAAGCCTCTTCCATTCGTAAGTATAGCACATTTCGGTCTTCAGAAGACACGCACCAGCGAGCGATGGGCTGTATTCCGAGCGCATCGCTCGCTGGTTGCTCTCAGCGCTCACTTTGCCTGGAGCAGTGGGAGCACCTCAGACGTGATTCGCTCAAATTGTCGTTGCTGCTCAAAGCCAGTAATCCGCAAAATGGGGTGAGTGACCCCGGCATCAAGCAGCGTCTGAAGCCGCTCGGCACACTGTTCAGGCGAACCAGAGGCCAGCCAGTAGTTTTCCAGGAATTCACGTGGATAATCTTCACCATAATAGCGCTTCAAGAACTCCCGGCTCTCTTCATAGGCCGCGTCACGATCCTCATTGACATGGATATTATAGGTCAAACCTACCTCAAAATCGGTGGGCAGCACGCGCCCCTCCTCTTCCGCATACTGGCGAATGGATTGCAACCCGGCAGCGATCGTCTCAGGTGTCCCGACAGCAGTCATCCAGCCATCCGCAAACTTCGCCACCCGCCGCATGGCTCGCTCCATCAATTTTGGTCTGGAGAGATTGAAATCCGAAACGATCCAGACCGGGACAGGTTGTTGAATGGGGCGCGGCTGTACCGTCACGTTCCGAAACTGCGTGTAGACGCCCTCATAGCTGACCTGCTCCTGCGATGAGAGCAGCCGAAGGATCTCAACAGCCTCTTCCATGCGCTTGCTACGCGTTGCTGGATCGATGTGAAAAGCCTCATATTCCTCATTGAACTTGCCACCACCATGCACATTGCGCCCCTGACAAGCAATGAAGATCGTACGTCCGCCCGAAAGTACGTCCAGACTGCACCATTGATACGCAAGCAGCAAAGGGGGGCGCAGCGGCGTACTGGCAAAGCAGGCAGGGCCAATCCGAACACGCTTTGTCACCGCCGCCAGCGCTCCAAGCAGCACCAGCGCATCAACACGCGGCTTGGCAAGAATCGAATCACCTACCCAGACCGAAGCCCACACCTCGGCCCTGTCAGCTTGCTGTGCCATTGACAGCATCTCATTGACGTTCGAGGCTCCAATCATTACCCCTCGGTTGGTCAGAAGCAAGCCAAAGCGTGCATTTCGTTGTGTCATACTCTATAGAACTCCTTTGTGCAAAGTAGTTTGATTAAACTAGTACGGTAAAAAAAATTATTCAGGAGAGATCGGGATCAAGCATGTGAATAGCATCCTGATAGGCACGTTCGATAGTATCAACGCGCATTTGATAGCCGCCCCGAGCCTGTTCCGCATCCACACCAGACGCAAGCAAATGCTCGAACTCCTCCCATGCATGCTCCAACTGCCGTACGTAGGCAGCATGAGCCTTCTCCACCTTCGCAATATCCGCATTGAACGTGTCATATGCCTCTCGCAAGGCTTCACTGGCCGTAGAGTGCTGCTTTTCTCGCCACTCATAGCGGCTGTCACCCTGAATACGCCGAATCGTTTCGCGCAGCCACCAGATATCAGCCTGGAGCCGCACAACATTGTGATCAATCATCAATTGTGCGTAGAGGCTCTCACTTCTCGCAGCGCTATCAGCCTCTTTATGCGCCTGCTCGACGACACGGCGATGAAACCGTTGCGTGGCTTCCATTGCAATCAACGCAGCATTCATCATATCTAGCTGATGCTGCAAGCGAGCAAGCACTTCCTCACGTGGAAGCAGAAACGCAAAGGCAAGCGCGGCATCAATCGGGTCATAGGTACGTCGAGCCTCGGCGTCGTCCAGCGCGTTCCGAAGCAGCTCGAACAGATATGAGCGCCCACTCTCGGTAATGCGATAGATGTGCCGATCAGGATAATTTCCCTCCCGCTCTACCGTTTCTTCTTCTATATACCCTTCTTCACGCAGTTTGCGTAAATGATAGTACAGCCCGCCACCGCTCAATCTGATATAATCCGCAAAGTGCTGACGTGCGATGCTCTGCTTCAGTTCGTAGCCATATTGAGGCCGTTCAGCCAGCACACCCAGGATTACCAGACGATAGCTCATAACATCCTCCCTTTGCTGTACAGATTTGCTCTGACTGGTTTGCCCAAACCAGTTTGTTGATACTTCACATACTTTACTCTACCGGCGGCCCTGCTGTCAAGGGTCCTATCTTGTGAAGTACTCCGGCCCTAGAAGAGCGGGGCTTCTACGCAGGTTGCCCCGCGTCGGACGCTTCCAGCCCTAAAGACTTCCGAAACCGCCATTCGGAGCGGAAGCGTTCACTATTCCAAACAAGCAAGCAATGCCCGAGCTCATGAATGAGTGTCGCCTTTTTTCACATCATACGGATAGTCACTCAGATGCAACGGATGCGAATAGCTTATCCCTCATAAACGGTTGCTTCAATCTCGTGCTCTAACATGAGCAGGCCGCTTGCCTCCTCCATTTGAGCAATTATATGCTCGCCTTCTTGCTCCCAGATGCTCCGATACTCACCGACAGCCGGTGCATAGCGTGGAGCTCTGCCAGAAACCGAACTTGTACGTGTAAAAGTCTACTTCTTCCATACATATTGCTATTTATAGCACAAATCACTATACCACAGGCAGGTATCTCTTTTTCCAGCAAAGAGCTTGACATATTCTCCAAAATGCGTACATCTTTTTCTTGCTATTTATAATAATGCTGAACGCGCTTCTGTAGCGTGTTTAGCCCACAGATAGGGTTCAGTAATTTCTCAGTTTCTTCTCAGAAATGGGAAAAATTGGTCACTTTAGGTCTTGCTAATATCCGACCTGTCAGGTATGATATCAGTGAACCGAAGAGAAAGTCGGACCAAAGAGAGAGGTATAGAGTAACCTCAAACTCCCTGAAGCACGTCCGGACATCACCTAGATGCTTTCAGCCGGTTCAAAAGCTGAGGCTATACACACAGGCGCTTCGATCCTGTCTATGGAGTATTCAGAAGCGCACATATTTACGTCATCACATACGGTTGTCGTATTCGATCGTCGGATGTTCGCCAGGAGTCAAAGGAGCTTCTGGCACAGGATCATAAACGGTAAGAGGAAGAAACGAAAAAATGAGCGCTTTCTTGAAGAACTATTTTACAAACAAGCCCTGGAAGGCCGTATTTCAACTTGTTCTGCTTGTTGCCGGTCTTATCATTGTCGGCGCGCTTGTCTGGCAGGGTATCAATGCCGGTGGCGTCCCTGATCCTACAGCCGCACACCTGAGTGAAGGTGCAGTCATCTTGAACACCGGCCTGCTTGTCTTCCGTGAAGGGCTTGAAGCAATTCTGGTGCTGGCAGCCATTACCGCGAGTTTCGTTGGCAAAAAACAGGGGTACCGCCGCCCTATTGCAGCAGGCGCCGGTATCGCGTTCATCGCCTCAATTGCCACATGGTTTATTGCAATCGCTGTTATCAGCTCTATCAATGCTCCTGCACTCGATATTCAAGCGGCAACGGGCCTGCTTGCCATTGTTGTTCTCCTCGTCATCATGAACTGGTTCTTCCATAAGATTTACTGGACAGGCTGGATCTCCATGCATAACAAGCGCCGCCGCGAGCTTGTCGGGCAGGCAGAGAAGCAACCGACCAACACGATGCTTGGTCTGGCTCTGCTCGGTTTCTCGGCGGTCTATCGTGAAGGATTTGAAGTGGTGCTGTTCCTGCAAAGTCTGCGGCTTCAGGTCGGCTCTCTGGTCGTCCTTGAAGGGGTTGCTGTCGGCCTGTTCTTCACGATCATCGTCGGCTGTCTCACCTTCCTGGCAAATCAGAAGCTCCCCTACAAGAAAATGCTGATCTTTACTGGTATCCTGCTTGGTATGGTGCTTATTGTGATGGTCGGCGAGAGCGCTCAGGAGCTGCAACAAGCCCACTGGATTACCACAACGCCGGTCAATCTTCCCATTCCCGAGTGGATGGGCGTCTGGTTCGCCGTCTTCCCAAACGTAGAATCGCTCTGTGCTCAGGCGGTTGCCGCAATTCTGGTCATCGGCTCCTACTTCGTCTCGCAATATGTTCAGATCTGGCGACCGCGCAAGCTCGCAGCGCTTCGTCAGCAGAGTACAGCCGAGGTTGCGCCAGCAGACACAGCCAACGCAACCGGTGCATAAAGACAGTCTTTGGAGAGGGTGGGCGCTCGCTCATCCTCTTCTTTTTATTTATTGAAGCGGTATATAGATAATCACATGCACTCCACTCGAGAAGTAATTGTGACAGACGTCTGTTACCTCAAAATCGGGCCCCTCTCTTCGCTCATAATGAGAATGAGGCAACCACGTCCCATAGATATAGCGTCGTACATCCTGCGCCTCATCCAGCGGACCAACCTTGAACATTGCATATTTTCCCCCGGGAACGACAAAGGGAACCAGGCCCTCAACCGGCTCTGGATCAACGCTTGATACCTCTTCTCCGATCAGAAAAGAAAAGGACTCGTCATCCGCAAAATGACACGCCACGCCATATGCCAGATCGGGTTTTGCCCGGTTCGGAATATGTAAATAGTGTTCGTTAGCGCCAAAGTCATTGTAGAATCGGGGAATGTCCTGGAAATACTGATCGTTATCCAGCGTCGTTCTGTACTCGCGACCAACAAGCTGTATGTCATCCAACAGAAGTATTTCAGGCTTTTGCATCGTAACCTCTTTTCTCATATACTGCCGATAATCCAGAAAGCGGGCTCGCTCCCTCCCCCTCAAAGGCACATCCATCTTGCGATATGCCAACGGAGAACACGAGAAATAACGCTCAAATGCTCGTGTAAATGCCTCTTGCGATCCATATTGATAAGTAATCGCTATATCCAAAAGCGTTCTCTTTGTTTCTCTCAACGCTTTTGCTGCTTCCGTCAACCTCCTTTCACGAATGTAGGCATAGACAGAAAATCCCGATATAGCCCGAAAAAGTCGCTGAAAATGAAATGCTGAAAAGCAGGCGGCTGAGGCAATATCAGTGATTTTCAACTCTTCCTGCAAATTCTCCTCTATAAAATCAATCGCGTTCTGTATTCGTCGAAAGTAATCCATCGTTGCCCTCCCTGTGCCCATTTTCCCAGATACCGCAGCGCTTCGCTTGATAATCCGTGCTCTTTTTAGAAAGAAAGAAGAGAAAAAAATACAGCATGCTTCCCTCTTGCGAAAGCATGCCACGCCCTATTGCTCTTTGAATAAACAGATGCTTTTTCTACAGTATGTGATAATCGCTACCCCATATACTGAGCCAGCGCCTTCACCAGATGCCCCATCTTGGGATGATCCGGGACGACATGCGGTCTCACACCATACTGATTCAGCATAGCGGTACAGACAGGACCCACGGAGCCAACAATGACCCGCTCATTGAGCGCCTGTATCAGTTCATTCTCCCGTGCCTCTTCTTGCGCGATCAGCAGCAAATGCCGCACCTGCACCTGACTGGTAAACACGATCGCATGTACATCACCCGCTATCAGCTCGTGAACCAGCTTCCGAAGCGGCCCGGTATCCTCAGGAAGCTGCCAGACATAGAGACAGAGTTCGTTCACTGCTGCCTCGCGTTCCCGCAACGCCCGAACCAGCGCCTCGTTTCGCTCTCCATGATGGAGCAATGCCACACGCTTACTCCGCATCTCAAGCCCCTTCATAGCCTCTAACAATGTCTCAGTCGTATGGGGAGCAGGAGCCTGCAACGCGACCGGGACATCATGCTTTTTCAGCACTGCATACGGCTTGGGACCACGGCAGAACACCTGCATTTGTCGCAACGCCTCCAACAGCGCTGGAAGCTGACCGCGCTCCTCAGCCGCCTGCAATAGCAACGAAGCGCTTTTTCCGGTCGAAAAAATCACAATATCTGCCTCTTTATCAAGCAGCAAGCGGATGAAAGCCTCAATCTGACCCTCATCCTGCACGGGGAGCTCACGCACAGACGATACACTGTACGGCGTTCCTCCAAAGCGACGGATCAGATTCGCCATCTCGTCTGACATGCGCGATTCCAGGAGCGCAACCGTCGCCTCATGGAAACCCACCATGTGCTAACCTCCTTGTCTGGTTACAACACTACTTCTGTTTATCCACAGTATAACCTCTGTTGTCGTACCGCGTACAGCAGCCATCCGGAAATGCGCTATTACTTGAATGCTCTCCCCTCCCCATTTCAGTACCTCTGCATCTATCAGGCTTTTTATTCTCTCCGGAAAGCAACTAGCCAATCGTCCTATTTCCTTCGTATCCATAGATATTGTATGATATGGTTCAGATTATAATGCTTTAGAGCAAGGAAAGCGAGTAAAGAGACATGCGCGTAACCGTTTGCGAACTTCCGGACGAGCGTAGTACCTTTGAAGCCGCCTGGGAAGCGTTGGTAGCTTATGTCAAAGAACAAAAGAGTGATCTGGTTCTTTTACCCGAGCTACCGTTCTCGTCCTGGTTTGCCACCACGCCCGACTTTGACGCGATCATCTGGCAGAGGGTCCAGCAAGAGCACGATGCCATGATGAAACGCCTGCCGGAGCTGGCTCCTGCTACTGTCCTCAGCACGCACCTGCTGATCGAAGAAGGGCGACATCTCAACCGGGGCTTCGTCTGAACACCAGAGGACGGCTACACCGGCGTTCACGATAAATACTATTTCCCTGACGAAGACCTGTTCTACGAGCGCCGCTGGTTCGATCGCAACCCGCAGGACTTTACGCCTGTTCGCGTTCGCGATATGGTTATCGGCTTCATGATCTGCACCGAGGTCATGTTCACGGAATGGGCCCGCCACTATGGCAGACAGGGAGTGAATATCCTGGCAGTACCACGCGCCACACCTCCTCATGCACGCTGGGAGGTTGCACCGCGCATGGCCGCTATCTCCTCGGGCGCCTTCGTCATTTCGTCGAATCATGCTGGCAATCAGCTCTTCGGTGGCCGAGGCCTGATTATTGATCCAGATGGTGAGATCCTGGCCGAGACATCCCGTCAAACTCCCTTTGTTACAGCAGAAATCGATCTGGAAGTAAGCGCACAGGCAAAGAAAACCTACCCTCGCGACGTTCAGGAATAATCGTTCTGTGAGAGAAGGAGCCTATTCATAGCTCTTTCTCTCCTGAAATACTGCATACTTCTGATAGAGAAAACCTCTCCTTTTTTTATTCAGCCTGCCCCCTATTTCAGTAATAGAGCTGGAGAGCAACCCACCGGACAAAGAACCTCCCTGGTATGGTACGCTATCTGGCTTCCCAGGCCGCATTACAGTTCAGGCAGTGTAGCCATATAATCGAGTATGTCATCCTTTTTGCAAAATGGCGTTCCTTTTCTGACAATATCTGGCGTCATCCCTGCCAGATGGGGACCCGGATGCCCGCATTCCTGGATGTGCCAGAAAAAAAGAAAGGGGCCCCCACGGAGCCCCGCTTGCTAATCAAGCTGTTTTAACGCTTCAAGCACCGCATCTGTCGTCACAACCTGCCCCATACGGGGAAAGATCTTCTGTACGCTGTTCTCATGCGTTTCAACGCTTCTATCGGTCATTGCATCCTCAGGGAAGATCAGTTGATAGCCGAGGTCGTACGCCTCCCGCGCCGTCGACTCCACACCAATAGCCGTCGCGATGCCGCCAAGCACAATCGTCGTTACCCCGCGCTCCCGCAATTGCGCATCCAATTCCGTATTGATGAATGCGCCCCAGCTATGTTTTGTCACAACAATATCCTCTTTGTGCTTCTCAAGCACCAGCTCCGCTTGCTCCGGGCCGATCGGCCCGGTTATCACACGCACAAGGACAACTGGAAGATTACGTGCACGAAAGCCCTCCGCAAGCCGTCTTCCGTTCTCCACCACTCCATCAGCCGGATGCGGCACAGTCGGAAAACGCACAATGCCCTGCTGTAAATCGATCAAAACAAGAGCCGTCTTTCTATCGAGTTGAACGGACATATTCCTTTTCTCCTTTCTGCGTAGATACCTTCTTCACGAGATGATCAGACAGCGCCCGCAATTTCGGATCAATCAGAACGACGATCAAGACCAGCACACTGACTCCTGTCAGGTAGAGCCCCAGGTGGTGTAAGCCAGCATCAGTAGCCTGTTGATGATAATTTATGCTGATCAGGCTCGATGCCAGAATCGCGCCTACATATTGCGATGTGCGGAGCAGGCCAGCCGCCGCCCCCATCTGTGAGGCTGGCGCTTGCAGATACAGCGCATTCTGATTGCTCACGTTGCTCAGCCCGTTTGGGATACCCAGAACCGCAGCTATAAGAGCCAGCAGCCAGAGAGATGCCGTGCTCCCGGCAAACTGCAACAGTCCGGTCCCGATCAGCATAAACAACGCACCTCCAAGCAGCCCGCGCCAGATGACGAGCTTCTTTGTCATCAAGGCGGCGGTCAGCGCTCCCACAGCCGCGACAGGCAGCATTACCAGTCCCGCCATATCCGGTGCCAGCCCTCGCCCCTGCTCGAGCCACTGTGAATACCCATAAAACACCGAGTAGAACACCAGATAGGTTGCAATATAGCGCCCGTATGTCATTAAAAGCCCTCCGTGAGACGCCAGCATCCGGATGTCAATAAAGGGCGTCGTACAGCGCCATTCACGCCAGAAAAGCAGGCCTCCTGTCAGCAAAGCAATCACCAGTGGCCCCCATGCAATGCCGCTACTCAGACGCATCAAAAAGAGCAGCAGCGCGATCATCATGGCACAAAAAAGAGCTATGCCGAGACTATCAAGACTCCTCAGCACGCTCCTGAGATTACCCCTGATCGCCTGCTGATCGCCCGGAAGCCAGAACAGCGCCCCGAGCAGCCCGAGCAGCGTCACCGGCACGTTTACCAGAAAGATTGACTGCCAGCCAAACCAGGTGATGAGGAAACCGCCCACGCTTGGCCCAAATGCCGTGCAAACCTGGCTTGAAATCGTGATGGCGCCCAGAACAACAGATGTTCTGATACCCTCGCCATCCCTCTCGTTACGCCGCACCAGGGCAAGTCCAGAAGGATATGCGGCAGAGGTGCCGATCCCCAGAACGACCCGCGCAGCAATCAACCAACCGAGGTCAGGAGCAAACCAGGCACCCAGGCCTGCAAGACCCGTCAGCACTAATCCGAAACAGAAGACGCGTTTTGGTCCGAGCAAATCCGCCAGGCGGCCCATTGTCGGTTGCGCTACCGAGGTCGCCAGATAAAGCCCGGAAACCAGCCAGGCCGTCGCCTGTGAGTTGACATGATAGGTGGCGCTGATCGGTACCAGGGCTACTGCTATCATCGACGAATTTAAGCCGTTCAGCAGCACCCCCAGGACGATCACCACCACTTGACGTAAAGACATAGGCCATAACTCCTTTCATAGCTGCCTCTCGTCTTCCCTGCCTCAAAGTATATGGCACAATCAACAGGTAGTCAACTGGTTGATTTTTCAATCAACATAGTGTATGATACCGAAGAAAGGAGTGAGAACCATGAGCACCAAACGATATCTGAGCGCACGAGAAGCGGCAGCAGAGCTAGGGGTCAATCTCAAGACGTTGTATGCATATGTGAGTCGGGGGCAAATTCGCTCGGAGGCAGCAGGCGGCTCACGACAGTCGCGGGCCTATCTTGCGGAAGATATTTACCGGCTCAAAGAGCGCAAGGAGCTGCGTCGTAACCCTGAAAAAGCAGCAAGCCAGGCATTACAATGGGGTGATCCCGTCCTCGATTCGGCGTTGACGCTCATCAAAGATGATCATGTGTATTATCGTGGGCAGGACGCCATTTCGCTGGCCGAAACTCATACCATCGAACAGGTGGCAGCGCTTCTCTGGGGGTTTCAAGAGCAAGAGGGGTATACAGCGCAAGATCTTTTTCAAAAGCAGAAACCAGGGGAAGAGATGCTACAGCTCCTCAGGCGCTTCTATACCAGCGAGTTCCTCTGCGATCTGCCCCTGCTTGAGCAATTTCAGGCTGCACTGCCCCGTCTGGCCGCCGGGGATCTCGCAGCATATAATATGCGGCCTGAAGCAATCATCGAGACAGGGACGCATTTTCTCTGGTTGTTCACGGCCTGTCTCTCCCGGATCAACAGCTTACAGGCAAGCATTGCCGAAACACTTCAACAGGCCTGGGCACCGGATCATCAAGAGGCTGCTCGTTTGTTCAATGCAGCACTGATTCTCAACGCCGACAACGAACTGACCGTCCCGGCATTCACGGCCCGCTGTGTCAGCTCAACCAATGCACCACTGTATGCGGTTATGCAGGCTGCACTGGCGGCGTTTCACGGTATCAATGGGGGTGGGCGCTATCTACGGGCACTTCAGTTCTTACGCGAGGTCTGCGCACCACAACGCGCCCGAGGCCCTCTCACGGTACTTGAGGCCTATCTGAAACAGGGCGAGCGGCTCCCGGGCTTTCAGCATCGCCTCTTCCCTGTTGGCGACACACGACCGATCAAGCTGCTTCAGATGCTGCGAGAGGCCTATCCGGCTGAGCCCGTCATCAAGCTTGCATGGACACTTATCGAGGAGGTAGAGCGCCAGCTTGGTCTGCATCCCCACATGGACCTTGCCTATGCAGTGCTCGGCATGGTGCTCGGGCTTGAAGACGAGCAGATCTCAGGGCTGTTCACGCTGGCCCGAAGTGTGGGCATTATCGGGCACGCGCTGGAGCAATACCAGAGCAAGCAAGAAATCAGGCCACGTGCCCGTTATATCGGAATTCAACCCTGATACAGCACTTCGTTTTCGCGAAACCAGAGCGCAACCCGCGGGATCGCTTCAAGGTAGCGTGCAAGCAGCTCGCGGTAGATTTTGCATTGCTCCTTTCCGTCCTTCGTGCGGCTTACCGCCTGCATCCAGAGCTGATAGCGCTCTTTCATACAAACGCCACAGGGTCGAAAGCCGGCCTCAATCGCAACCTCTTCGCTGGCGAAAAGACCCTGTGCTCGACATACTGTCCTCGTGTGACGTATCGCAACGCGCCAGGCAATCCAGGCGTCCATAGATACCGAGCTTCTCATCTGTATATCCGCCCGGCATCGAGCTTTCAGAGATTTGACCATCCAGCCCCATCAGTTTATAGCGCTTCGCGGCGCATATCTGTTCTCCATGTCGAACATGAAATCTGCGCATGTACGCTAGAACCTAATCAGCACTCTCGGCAGGTGCATGACCCCACGGGAACGCCTCCGCTTCCTCCGGAACCTGAATCATATCTTGAATCGCCTCAGGTTTTCGATTGTAAGAGGGCCGAATATCGAGTTCGCGATGATGTGCCTCAATCTCCTCCCGATGCGCGTCGAGATAGGTTTTAATCGCGTCTTTACGCCCACCGACCAGCTTCTGTATGGACAGCGTGGTGATATACCAGCGCTCAAGCGGGCGGTGTTGCTCATTCCAGCGCATAAGCGTCCAGACGGCACGGCGAAAGCGCTCATTCGCCGCCTCCACGACCTTCATACCAATCAACTGAGAGGTTGGCATGGCCGCATAGCGTTCCTGATCGTGCCGCCGCGCCTGCCCTTTCAACTGCCGCGCCTCTCGCTCGCCTGCCGCCACCAGAAACGACAGCACATCAGCAGCTCCCGAGAGCGCGATTCCCTCACGTAATAGCTCACGCGTCTGAGCCGGGACGTCAAGCGTGTCAAGCGCAATAGAGGTCGGCGGTGCAGCCGTCTCCACAGCAGTACGCCCCTGCACATAGGCAACCAGCAGATGACGCAACACCTCATCATCGCTCACCTCATGTCCCAGGCGATTCTGAAGCTCTGTACGAATTTCGTCGACCCAATCACGTGTAGCAACGCGCGGCTTGAGCGACGAATAGCCGGTCTTGTTCTCGGACGCTTTCTTGCGCTTCCGCCGCGACGGCTTCTGCGGCTCCTCAATTCCGGCCTCTTTGCGAAAGACATCGAGCACCGTCACGCCCGGCTGGTCAAGCTTGACGCCCTGCCTTCCATCAATATTCCCGTTGCGGTCCGCAATCTTATAATCGGCATAATGGGCATGGCTGGCATAATTGCGCCGCACCTGCTCGACCTCTCCAGCGGGCTCACCCTCTAACTCAGCCTCTGGTTCCAGCACAAAACGGTGTCCCTGAATTTGTGCCATATACGTAATAGAAGCAACAGTAGGTGGTGCATACCAGAAGGTAGCAATCTGCGCATACACAGCGCGTAGGGCGTGAACGGTCAATTTCTCCCGGGTCACGCGCACCGGAATGAGATCGCCATAGTGCTGATCGACCGCCTCGTTGACTGCTCGCCCGTAGCGCTGGCTGACCTGCTCCACTTCCAGTTCAGAGCAATCAACCAGAGAACGAAGCTTCTCGACCGCGTCTACGACCAGAAAAGCGCGAGCCAGCGTCGGGATCTCATACCGCTCATCAAAGCGCGTGCGCCCCTTGACCTGCCCCGAAAACCAGGCCGTATATGGCTCCTTCACGGCGAAACGGCCCGTCTTCATGATCTCCGCAAGTCGCCTCCCTGTGCAAACCGCGATTCCGACCACCAGATCAGGCCATTCATCCGATAGCAATAATGCAAGCGCACGCTGCACGATCGTATCGGGATCTTGCAGCAATTGTTGATGTTCCAACCGCGTTTCAGCTACCCCACGGCTGCGATCGTTCAGGCGCACCCATTCACCCTCAGACAGGTTAAACACCTTCAGCGCGATATGCTCACGCTCCTTCGTACGCGGGTTAAACCAACTATTTTCTTCTGTTACCGGTAAATCTCGAATCAGGTTCCGTACCTGTGTGATCGGTTTGCGCAAGGAATCGCCTTCCAACCCGCGCCCTTGCTTCCACCAGTTCAGTTCACGCTCCCAGAGTTCCTGCAATTCGGCCTCTTGAGCGACTGTAGCCGGTCGGATCACCGGTTCAAGCTCCTCTTGCCAGCGCCGAAGTACCCAACCTAAGACCTTCGCCATAGCACGCGCTCCTCCTCTTTATAGCATCTGGGAACAGTATAAAGATGTTCCCGTGTTCCTGTCAAGGGAACAGACATATTGGGGTATCCAGAGCGCTCCTATGTCAAGAGAGACGCAGATGAAGAGGCATAAGATAGCAGCCGCTGCGTCCACTCAGGAGAGCAAGCCATTGCCGGCCCAGACCTGTAGTAAATTCCAGATAGAGCCTCGTTTCTGTTGAGGAAGCATTACATTATCCAGTGCCGCCGCTCCCAGTCGCTCCTGCAATTGCTGATAATAGAGACTGCGCGGGCTCACTTTCTGCCCCATACGTTCCCAATATCCCGCTCCACTCCTTTTCCCTGCTGTACAGCCAATTGCCCAGTTACGCGCTCCCGGTGGGCTATCAACGCACATCTCTTGCTCGGCATGACAGTTCCAGAAAAGCACCTGTGCGCCCGCCCACCCATGCCCCGACCCCATCGCTTTTCGGTTCCAGACGCGCATCAGAGGCGCGCTGACGTTATCAAACAGAATCCCCGTTGCATAGCGATGATGGGGCCCTGTATCATTGTGCGCTTGCTCCGCGAAAGAATCAACGAAGGCATTGGGCCCGGGAACTTTCGAGCCAGTTACAAAATCATGCCGCCCACTGGATGCATAGCAACGCTGAAAGAGATTACGACTACTTGTTGAATCGATGAAAAAAGAGTAGCGCCGCCCGCCGCGAATCTTCGATTTTCCCTCAAGGTAGGCGCAATCCTGCACGGTTACCTGCTGCGCCGACGTATTCAGGCCGACCGCCGCAAAGCCAAAGTGACGCGCCGTGACACCCGAAACCCATCCGTTCTCTACACAATTCATCGAAATCGCCTGCCAGCCATGTTCCTCATCAGTCTCACTCTCATAAACCGATTCAAGGCGTAGATGTTCCACTCCCACCTCACTGATACGCTCCACAGTGTACTTGAAGATCATCCCGCCACCATACCTGTGCACGATAGCCTGCACAAGTGGTGCATCGATCAAAAGTGTATTTTCTGCAATATCGGTAATGACGCGTTCATACCCGACTTTATAGATGTCCGCTTTCCAGCCATATTGTGCCATATCAAGAGCGGTAATCCAGGCCTCATCGGGTGTACGCTGCACAATAATCCTGTCACCCCGCTTCAGACCTTCCGTTGAGGCCACCGCAAAGCGCCGAGCACCAGTCGGGACCACAGGCGAAGTGATTGGCTGACGCGTCTCCTTAAGCGGCTTCCAGGGTTTCTTCTTCTTCAGCACGCCTACCTGAATAAAGTCATGCTGCTCCCTCAACGTATCGATTAAAACTGTACCGGTGGGCCCCTGCCCCTCGCCACGCAGCACTACACCGCCAGTTCGCAAAAAAAGCGGCCCATCTACAGTATACGTTCCTGCTTTCAAGAGCACAGCACCGCGGAAGCCATCGTCATCGGCAGGCAAGCTCGAAACCGCATCAATAGCCTGCTGAATGCGTGCTCGATTGTCACCAGGCACCGGGGTAAGCACCTGCCGGACCGGGAGCTGAGGAAGCCGTATGCCGCCGCCTCTATAGCCGCAGTAGGAAAAATCGGGAATAGTATGGATAGCCTCGCTCTCACCCTCATTGGCATACATCCTATACTGCAATTTCCCATTTTTCAGGCTTACCAATGAGGAGTCACGATCACCCTCAAATCCATTTGCAAAGCCATTTGAAGATACAATCACATCCCTGCCCTTTCTTGAAAGCGGCTATGAGCGCTCCTTTTTCTCAGGAGCATGTCGTATCCGTTCAGCAATCCATTGCTCGCCTGGTTGCCGTAGCTGTGCAGCAACCCTCTGTTTATAGTTAGCAATTATTTCAGCAACCGTCTGAGAGCGCAGCGCTTCTCGCCAGGCCCTGTCAGCTCGCAACATTGCCACATGCACCTCACAGGGCATCCGATAGAGCGAATCAGGCAACTGCACAGGCACACGCTGGCGAATCTCGGTACAGCGAAACACTCGTTCGCGCCCCTCGATCGCCTCGACAATATCCAGCAACGTGATTTGCTCAGCAGGGCGTGCCAGCCGATAGCCACCCTTCGGCCCGGGGACCGATTCCAGTATTTTTGCATTCGCTAACGCCTGTAGATGCTTGGCAAGGTACGTCTCTGAAAGCCCATAGTTCTCTGCAAGGGCCTTTGTCGGTAAGGTGGCGCCTTCCGGCAAGCCAGCAAGCGATATAGTACAATGAATGCCCCATTCAACCCCTTCACTCAGTCTCATTGCGTTCCTTCCTCTGTCAGATCTATTCAGGACAACAGGTATCCAGGATCAGTATAGCCTGTCCGGATCGCAAACGCAATGTCTCCCTTGATGGCCTGTATGATATCTCAAAAGTGGGGAAAGGAGAGGAATTGGATACAAGAGGCTCTACCATAAAGGAGAAAAAAGGACTTCCTCTTTTTTACTACATATATTTTATGACGTACCGCTAACGACAAGGAATTGCTATCGCATTTGTTCGTATCTAGAACAAACAGGCTCGCTGATGCCAGTGATCGTAGACACCAGAAGCTCCCCTGTCATTACGATTGGCACGCCGCCTTGTCCCGTTTATAGATCCGAAAAACCGGTTCCAGACAGCGATCACACAGTGCAATCTCGCAACGCTGAGCATCGACCCGCAAACAGGCCATCTCTTCAAGTAAGCTCGGATCTTCCTGCTCATACCATCTGATAACATCTTTTACAGGAAGCAGACGCGGCTCGAACGCATCCCTCCCTAATAGCTCCTTGTCGGCCTCTATCATACAATGAGGGCAGCGGCTCAGGATCGCTTGTAAACAGACTCGGAGTGTATCCCGTAATTCCATTGTTGTTCCTTTCACGCTCTATTTCGGTTTGAGGGATAGTGTTGAGGTTTGCTACGGAAACACTTGAAATAGCAGATCCTCTCTTCTCTAATATCACGAATGCATATTCAACAATGTTCCAGAATAGTGGAAGAAACAGTATCCGTCGGAGCTGCTGACACCTGTGTCCGGGAGAGGAGCCCCCTGTATTGGAGGCCCCACTATTTGCTTGTTTGCTACCAGGCCGGGATGTGTCGCGTATTGCAATGGATGCCGCCACCACCAAGATTAAGCGCCGTCACTGGAAGTGTTACCACCTCTCGCTCAGGAAAGAGGGCCTGTAGTACCTCCTTTGCCCGTTTATCCTTTTCGCGGATCAGCTCACTCTTCCCCGGCTCCCAGTACTGCTGACCGACAACAAGGCCATTTGTGATTAAAAAGTTACAATAGCTCGCGGCAGGCACAACCGGAAAAGAGGAACCGGAGGGGAATTCGGAACCGTCCTGCATCACCTTATAAAAACGTTTTAATTCCTGATACCCTTCATAGATGTCATCGCCCGCCTTGACCATATAATATTCAGGCTCTGGAACCGGCATCCTGACAATGCGAAACGGCTTCCCGTCCTGGTCGGTCTCATGCTGCAAAAGCTCGAAAGCCTGGTCGAGTATCGGCTTATTGAGCGCCAGCAGCGGACTTCGACGCGCCTCTTCTTCCGTCACCTCTGCCAGGAGAATCGTATCCGGGGCGACGAAACGACAAAATTCATCTATATGTGCATTTGCAGAAGCAGCACGATAAGCATTAAGCTGTCCGTCCGGTCCCGGGATAGGTCCACTCATCATACTCTCATCCTCATGCAGACCCTTCGGGAGCCAGATAAGCTTCTTTAACTGGAAGATACGCTTTAACTCTTGCTCCACCTCCTCCTTTGTCCACCCGGGATTACGCTTGCGCACCTCTGTCTCTTCAATCGTCATCAGCACTCCTTTCCCGTTAAACTCGCGATCTCCTCCCTCGCTGATTAGACGCGTCATTACGCTCTCAGTGATTCCCAGATACTCCGCGGTACGACGGTCGAAGCGCTCCGTAACGCGACAGCGCCGGTCCCATACAGGCATATAACCATACATGCTGAAATCACAATCTACATGTATCACATTGCCTCTATCATCAATCATGACTTCTATCCCAAAGTCGCGGGGATATACCGCCGCGCTCTCAATCGAAAGAAAGGTGATATTCTTCAGAGGTATATCACACTCCTCAAGCAAAAGCTGGATATCATGCGCAGTATGCAAGCCGGGCCCGGGAACAATAATCAGCGGTACGTGCGCACCGATTGCCCGTACCATTTCCATATGCAGCGGCTGATGCGACATACCGGTTATGTTCTCATGTTGCGCCCAGATCATCATCACAGCCCGTTGTTTCTCAAATTCTCCAGGTACACGAAATCTAGAATAATCCATATGATATGACCCCTTTCAAGCAAAACAAGGATGAGCTTAGCATTACTCATCCTGAAGCAAAATGTTTTATGCAACGTCTATCAAGAGTTTAGTCCGAATACAGCAGAAATACATCACTCGAATTATTGATTTTTCCGCATGCTTTTTCTCAAACCAGAGGTTGAAGTAGCTCACCCCCCTGGATCCCACTGCATCCAATATGTTTAGAAAAAAGAGACTGCTTTCTGCCATTTTTGCTATAGAAATGCAACAAATTGCGAGTACACTATATAAGTAGTGGTAGTATTCAGATGGAAAGGACGTACCTATGAAGTACCTCACAGGCGTTGCATTGCTCCTGTTGCTTGCTTGCAGCACGCTGACCCCGGTCCACGCCCGGAGCGCTACCGCAAGCAAGGAAGCAACCGACTACCTCAATTTCGTCCTTGATTACATCCAGGCCAACTCGGTGAACTCAGACAAGCTGAACTGGCCTCAAATCCGGCAGGAAGCCATGAGCCGCATTCAGAACGCCCGGACAACTGCCGATACCTACCCCACTATCCGCTGGCTTCTGGAGCAGCTCGGAGACCATCACAGCTTCTTCCTTGACCCTCAGGCGGCCCGGAAACAGCAGCATGGACATGGCAACCCCTTCGGCCTGCGTATGACGCGGGATGGCATTATCACCGATATTCTACCCGATAGCCCCGCCGACGCCTCAGGGCAGATCAGGCGCGGCGACGTGCTGACACAGATTAACGGATTCGATCGCGACAACTCCGATGCGATCCGCGACAGCCTCAAGAAACACCCCGGGACAGCCACACTTACGCTGACTCGCAATGAGCAGCCCTACACGGTCACGCTTGCGCTAAAGCCATACGAGAGCAACAAGCGCCCGTGGGGAAAACTTGTTCAGCCCGACATCGGTTATATCGAACTCCCAGCAGTGATAGGCGGTACAATGGAACAGCACTATGCAGATATAGTGCATGACGAAATTCGTAAACTCGATCAGCAATACACCATTAAAGGATGGATTATCGATCTGCGCAATAATACCGGCGGCAACTGCTGGCCGATGCTCGCCGGTATTGGGCCTATTCTGGGAGAAGGAAAGCTAGGCGCGTTCGTTAGTCACGGGAAGGAGGTCGGCACCTGGATGTATCAGGAGGGCAAAGCTATGAGCGACGATTACATGCTTGCTCAGGTCCAGCAGCCCTACCGGCTCAAGCAGCCACTACCGCCCGTCGCCGTGCTGACCAGTAACCTGACGGCGAGTTCTGGCGAAGCGGTCGCAATCGCCTTCCACGGACGCCCATCAACGCGCTTCTTTGGTGAAAGCACCTATGGTCTGCCAACAGCGAACACGCTTGAAATCCTGAGCGATGGCGCACAGCTCTACCTGACCGTCGCGAATGACGCCGATCGTACCGGGCAGGTCTACGAAGAGCCCATCGCGCCCGATCAGGAGGTCTCTATCAACTGGGCCGAACTCTATACCGAACAGGATAACGTCATCAAGGCCGCTCAGGGGTGGCTACAACAATAAAGGAACGAGAGCGGCGCTGTCCCTGCTTGCAGCGCCGTTCGAGTCTTATGAGAGCAACATCTTTCACGCCGAAGCCCGCACTCGGGTGCTGCTCTCTACGATAGGCAACATACTTATTTTGCCCCGGATAGAGGATACATAAAAATGTCACCGAAGGTTATGCAGCCACCGAAGACGAGGGCAACTATCCAATCAGTTTAAGCAAAATCAGCTACTCATTTCCACCTGTAGGCTTCACCCGCCGTATACCTCTTTTCGCACCTGCTCAAACCGTTGAGATCATGCACCCGCACGTTCAGGCAGTGATAATGAATGACGACAAAAAGACGTATATCTTCCCCATAAATAAGGAGCAAAAGATCATGAGTATGTTCAAAGAGGGAATGAGCACAGGTGTCCCTGTATGACAACATCACCATGCTTGCCAATCAGAGCCGTGATGTCCGGGCACTCCATCGTCAGGTGCATGATATACTTTTTGTGGAAAGAGGGTAACGCAGAGAAAGCGTATAGATGCAATTGTCAATCTATACGCTTTCCTCCGCTCAACGTTTACTGTTGAGATATGGTTGTTGATTGCTGCTCAAACGTCACGGGCTTGCCGGAGGTTGCTGCCTCAACCGAGGCAAACATCAAAGCCAGAGTAGGCAGGTTGTTTCGTCCGGAGATACTCGGCTCCTCACCTGTCTGAACGGCCTGAATAAAGCTCGTCAGGCTGCCGTGGCGGTCCTGCTTTGGCACTTCGGGCAGGCGCAGGCCATACGGGCGCTTGCCACGCGGGCGGACAGTCACACGCTCATCCTCTGGACCGGCTCCACGCGAGGTCCACACGATTTCACCCTGCTCGCACTCCATGTGCCATTCACCGGCCCACGGCGTCTCAGGCCCGGTGCTGACCCAGTTACCGCGATACGATACGACCGCGCCTCCCGTGAAGGAAATAGTCGCAGCGCCAGCCGGGTCCTCTTTATAACGGCTCCAGGACGGCGACCAGGTAGTACAACTGATCTGTGTCGGCTCCTGGCCAAGTACATAGCGCATCAGATCAAAATGGTGAATCGACATATCGACGAGCAATGGCTGCCAGATATGATAGTGACGATACGTCTCAACCGGAGCTGTATTATCATAGCGGCGGAAATCCAGATTGACCGATGCAACGGGACCGAGCGTATTGTTCTGAATCAGCTTCCTGACGGCCTGCACCGCCGGATAGAAACGATAGTTCTGGCTGATTGCGAGAATCACGTTCTGCTGCTCAGCGACCTCTACCAGATGGCGCGCTTCCTCTATCGTCGCGGCAAATGGCTTTTCAAGTAAAACATGCTTTCCTGCTCGCAGGGCTGTGAGAGCCAGAGGAGCATGTGCGGGCAACGGCGATGTAATCAGCACCGCATCTGTTTCGACGGTATCAAGCGCCTCCTCCAATGAGGTGAATGTCTGCTGGATACCAAGTTCGGTCCGCACGCGTTGCAGGATTTCTTCACTGATATCAACGCAAGCGACCAGCTCTACCTGCTCATTTTTCATCAGGACATCGCGGGCCCAACTATACCCCCAACCTCCCAATCCAGCTTGAATGAAACGCAAGGCCATGAAAAAACCTCTCTCCAATGATTTTATTCTTGCATCTCGATATACAGAGCACAACTCCGTTACTCTGCCGTTCTCCAACCCGGCAGGGTCAGTTCCTGCTTCGTCAGGGCGCTCAAACCATCGCATAGCGTGTCAGCGCCACCCTGTCCACAGGCATCACTTCCCGAGGAACAGCCCGGTAGCTCAAGAGGGCTCTCTGCTTGAACGAGAAAGCTATCAAGCATTATTTCCCCTTGCAGTAGAAAACGTATACCATCCTGAGAAAGCAACGGGATTTCAGGCGAAATTTTCGTATCGCCCTCATTCCGTCACAACACAGTGGACTTCTTCTACCTTACCACCTGCCAATAACGATATCAAGCTTGTTAAGAGGAAAATCATGGCCTCTTCCTCTATCACAGGATCTTCAGCGAGCAATACTGCAAGCGAGGATGGGTCACTCTGGAAAGTTACCCAGAGATCTGGTACGATACCTCAAAGCGCACAATGAGGAGGTCTTATGCCACATTACCCATACATTACACAGGGATTACTCTATCCAGCTTCAGAAGCGAAACCGATTGCCCTGGACACGGCCGACTGGTTTACCTGGGTCGAACAACACACCGCTTTCACCTATCAAGAACCTCCATTTCGTTTTAGCGCACGCCGCGAGGAGCGTCCTGGCGGCCAATACTGGTACGCGTACAGGCGCATGCAGGGCAGGCTCTATAAGCGCTATCTCGGACGTACCAAAGACCTGACCGCCGCCCATATGCAGAAAATAGCCCAACTGCTGCATATGCAGCCCGAGCATCCAGTACCGCAACCTGTCCCTCTCATCACAACGCGCTTCGCTATCCCGCGCCTGCTATCAGAATATGTGCCACGCCCCCGTCTGCTTGAGTCCTTACAGCGAGCTCTCGAACGTCCCTGCACGCTCATCACTGGCCCCGCAGGCTCGGGCAAGACTACGCTAATGACCCAGGCAGGCGAGCGCCTTCAAAAGCAAGGCTGGCGGCTCGCCTGGCTTTCCCTGGAAAGTAGCGAGCAGGATGTCACCCGCTTCTGGTACTATCTGCTCAACGCAATCGAGCGTATCGTCCCGGGAACCGCACGTGAAGCCCTCCAGGCGCTTCAAATGCTACCTCTCCCGCCAGTCGACGAACTACTGATGCCCCTTATCAACGCATTGAGCAAACCACAACAACCACTGCTCCTTGTGCTTGATGATTACTTTCTGGCCACGACCCCCGAAATTGACACCGGGCTACTCTTCCTTATTCAGCATATGCCTGATAGCCTGCGACTGGTTGTCATCTCACGTACCAAACCTGCATGGCCGCTCACACGGCTCTATGTCCGTGGACAGCTCGCAGAGATCGAGCAAACAGATCTTCGTTTCACAAAAAACGAGGCAGCGCAGTTCCTTCAACAAACGATGAGACTGCATCTGACGCCAACGCAAGTTGCGACACTGGAAGCACAAACTGAGGGTTGGGTTGCTGGCTTGCAGCTTGCCGCCCTCTCGCTTCGGCATCAATCCGATATCGACACCTATCTGCACACATTTGACGAGCAGAATCGCTCTCTCCACAATCGTTATATTGCAGCATACCTCATAGATGAAGTGCTGAACGAGCAGCCACCCGAGTTACAGGAATTTCTCCTTCTCACTTCTGTCGCTTCTCGTCTTTGCGGACCGCTCTGTGACGCGATTACGGGCCGTAGTGATGGACAGCGGACCCTCGAAAAGCTTGAGGCCGCGAATCTCTTCATTGTCGCGCTCGACCAGCAGTGGTATCGATATCATCATCTTTTTGCCGACACGCTCCGGGAACGGCTTGCACAACAAGACTCAGCACTTCTGGCGCGGAGCCACGAACGCGCTGCCCGCTGGTTTGCAACTCAAGGCGAGACGCAGGACGCGATTCGACATGCTCTGGCTGCTCAGGCTTATCCACTGGCTGCCGCTTTGCTTGAAGCAGAAGCAGAACTGATGCTTCAACGGGGCGAAACAACAACCTTGCTTGCATGGCTTCATAAGCTCCCGCATATCTTGCTCGATGATCACCCGAACCTCGCCCTTGCCTCTGGTCTGGCGCAATTCATCACAGGTGAAATCGAGCAGGCAAGTGCCACATTGCAACGTCTTGAGCAAGCACAGCTAGCCGAAAAAGCTCAACAAGGGAAGCTGGCAACTCTCCAGGCCCTTATACTCCTGATACAAGAAGGCACGCCTCAACAGGCAATGGAGCACAGCACTATGGCGCTCCAATTCCTGCCAGCACATCAGACCATCTGGCGTGATATCGCCACACTGCTTCACGAAGCAATAGACCTGCTCTTTCGAGGGAGCAATGAAGCACTTCAGAAGCTCACCGCATTGGCTCATTCCAGCCTGCGTCATGGGAACTACCTGATAGCCTCCTTCGCGCTGGAAAACCGCTCCTTGAAAGAGCTTGGTCAGGGCCGCTTGCATCAAATTGAGCGAACGTGTCAGGAAGCGCTACGCATCACCCCGCCAAATCTCATCTCATTTACCCACTGGGCCTACCTGCATCTGGGTGATCTCTATCGCGAGTGGAACCAGCCAGAACGTGCCCGTAAGATGCTTGAGACCGGGCTTACACTGGATCGCCCCTATACGTACCCGGAAATCGTTGTTGATGGCTATATCGCGCTCGCTCGCGTCTATGAGCAGCTTGACGAGCCTCGGCGGGCCGACGAAACCATAGAGACGGCAATGTCGTTGCTTGATCGGCTTGCCCCTCATACCGCCTGGCAGGTACAGGCATGCCGTGCCCGTATACTGCTGGTGCGTGGGCAGCATACCGAAGCCAAACAGTGGAGTGAAGCCTATGTTGCATCTCTCAAGCAGGCACAGCCTCCGTTTCCACTGATCGAGTTCAGCCACTTCACACTTGCACGCATCTATATGGCCCAAAATAACGATACAGCCGCTCACACACTGTTGCATACGATGTTGCAAACAGCCCGCGAGCTCAAGCGCTGGCGCACTGTTATCGAAGCGGACCTTCTGCTTGCACTGCTTAAGCAGCGACACAACCAGCCAGAACAGGCAGCACACCTGCTGACAGAGGCACTGGATCTGGCCGCCCCGGAAGGCTTTATACGTCTTTTTCTGGACGAGGAACAACCGCTTCTAGACCTCCTCTCACACTCCCTCACGGCTCGCCTTCTCACGAGCCCAACAGTGGTACGCTATGCCCGCAAGCTTCTCATGCTGAGTTCCCGGGAAGCCCCAGCTCCCTTACCCGAAGCGCTTACAGAGCGAGAATTGGAAATTCTTCAGCTCCTGGCAAGTGGCAAATCAAACGATGCAATAGCCAGAGCGCTGTTTCTGGCCCTCAGCACAGTCAAATGGCATATTATGAATATCTATCGTAAGCTGGCCGTCAGCACACGTATGCAGGCCGTAACACGAGCCCGCGAGCTCAAGCTGATTGACGAGTAGCAATCCCATCCTCAAAAACCATACCTCCGTTGGGGGACAAAAACCTTCCCACGCCTCTATACTTCCCTCATGAGACACAGCAGGAACATACTGCTTGTCAGTGCTCTTCAAGCATATCGCGATCCGGTAAAAAGATCAATAAAAATCGTATTAAGATTTGCGCTCTTTATGCGCTTGTATACCAATGCGTATTCAGAAAGGAATGTGCTATGAAAGCTGCCGTTATTCATGCTTTTGGCGAAACACCCCGCTTTGAAGAATTCCCTGAACCCACCTTGACCGAAGGCGATGTTCTGGTACATGTACGTGCCGCCGGTATTCATCCTATCGTTCGAGCGCTGGCAAATGGCACCCACTACGGTAGTACAGATATTCTCCCACTCATTCCCGGCGTCGATGGCGTCGGACAGCTTGAAGACGGAACGCGCGTCTACTTCGGCATGACACGCCCGCCCTATGGAACACTGGCCGAACGTGCGGTTGTTCCCCGTCAGGCCTGTCTGCCACTTCCCGCAAGTCTTGATGATGTCTCGGCTGCTGCCCTCTTCAATCCCGGCCTCTCTGGCTGGCTCGCGCTAAAATGGCGAGCGCAGATACAGCCAGGTGAAACTATCCTGATCCTCGGCGCGACCGGCTCATCAGGCAAGCTGGCTATCCAGATCGCGAAACACCTCGGTGCCGGAAAAATCATCGCCGTTGGCCGCAATCAGCAAATCCTGAACACGCTGCCTGCGCTTGGAGCAGATACCATCATTGCGCTTGGGAACTCCGACGAGGAGTACCGCGACGCCTTAATGCAAGCTGCCGGTGAAACAGGAATTCACGTGATCCTCGACTACCTGTACGGGCATCCAACCGAGCAAACCATCATGGCGCTTACCCGCAAAGGGCTGACACACGCTGCTCCCCGGGTACGCCTGATTGAAATTGGTAGCATGGCCGGGCCGACCATCTCGCTTCCCGCAGCCGTCTTACGCAGTTCGGGGCTCGAAATCTCCGGTAGCGGCGGGGGCACGATCTCACCGAAAAGAGTTTTTGCCGAGATCCCTCACTTTGTTGAGTATGCCACGACGGGCAAGCTCCACATCGAGGCCGAGCAAGCACCGCTTTCTGCCATTGAAGAGGTCTGGATGCGCCAGAATAGCAATAACGCTCGCCTGGTTATCAAACCATAGCCATCTCACAGAGAAGGGGATTTTGCCTCTTCTCGTCCTTACTGCATCCCACAACAGAAAAAGAGGTCGCCCAATTCGAGCGTTGAGCGACCACATCAGAAAATGTTTCGTGTGGATGAAAATTGGACAGTCATAGTATAGCAGAAAGTGAGCGGGATGGTATTAAAAACATATTAAGATTCCTCCGCTAGCCACTTTTTCCTCAACTGTATCCTTTCTGCCCTCTCATTCTTGTACTTAAGAGAGCATACAACAAGCCAGAAGAAAGCGAGGAAAAAGCATGGCACTTATCAACTTCGGCGAAGTGACCTGTGATTGGCGCGACGGCAAGCTGTTTCTTATCACGCCACAGGGCCAGTATGAACTCTATCCTCAGCAGGTCGAAATGCTGATCGACTTTCTCTGTCAGATTGAGGCAGAAGTGCAGGAAGCACTTGACCCGGAAAAGCAGTAGCCAGATGCACGAAGGTGAGAGGACGTTGTTGCCTCTTGCCTTCAATTCTTCCCATTTTTCCTGCATCTCCCACAATAAACCATGTGCTTCCTTTTTTCCCGAACAAAGCCCGATACATCCGCGCACGGTCAACAAAGTGCTCGAAAAGCCGGGCCCGGACCGCCGAGGGCAACGCCGGGTCAACGCGTCCCGGGCCTGCCTGCGGGTGCTCCAGATGCAGCACCAGTGCATCAATAGCCTCTCGAAAGATGCTGCGCACAAGGACATACATATCCTGATAGTGCAGATAGAAGGCAGAGGCCGACGGCCACTGTGGCCTGAACACCATTGCCTATACCTCGGCACTGGTGTATGATTGGCTCACTGAAATCTTCGCTCGCGTATAAGTGCAATAATGAACGAGCAGACAGATTCCTGATTACGCCTTCTGTCAGACAAGCTCGGGCTGCGGTACAGCCATGATTTGCACTTTTGCTGCAATTTCGTACTTTGTCGAGAAAGAGCGCTCCCGACAGAACACGTTCCGTTTGCGGAATGGTTCGGGAGCCTCCTGCCGCAGACGCGCCTGCACATGTTCCTTGTTCGCACCGAGACCCGTATACCAGGGCTCTGGAAGCGTATACACAGGATGATGTACCCACGCCGGACAGGGCACCTCAAAGCGCTCACAGAGATACTCAACGGTCGCTGCACAAAAGGCCGCCCAGCGCCGCACCTCAGGTGTCATCTCACGAGGCAGCACCAGCGGCTGCTGTACAAGCTGCTCCCGCCGATCCGCTGCATAGACGTGCCAGTAATTCAGAAAATCACCAATTGCCGTCCAGAGACGCTCCCCATACACTATACGTTGAAATGCATCATTGATAGTTTCCATCTCAGGCCACAGCATTGCTTTCACCTCCTGTCTTCTTTTTCATTATATCATGAGAAGACGGGTAGCCACAGGCAGTACTAAAAAAGATCATCAAGTGTTGCTTGAAGATTACACTCGTACTGCCATGCACTGTCAGCATAACGATCAACCAGCTCTTGAGCCTGCTCACGCGTCTCGATATGCAGCATCTCGCAGAGTGCCTCAATGTCATCAGCATCACGATCACGCCCGGAAAGCAGTTTCAACGCCAGAATATACGCAGCATCGGGAACATAGATCTGCAAGGCCCCATAATCGCGCCAAAGCGTCGTAGGCCCGGGCTCCGGTGCAAACGCAGCAACCACATCATTCACCCAATCCCGCCGCAGACCAAACCGGCGTGCAACCGCATTCGCAGCCGAACGAAAAGCCTTCGTCTCCTTATCCGCGTTCATCGTGTCGGGAAAGCTCACCGGCACAACATCGACATCTTTCGTCACCGAACGATTGCGCACAAAGTACAGCATATACGCACCCCCAACCAGAAGTAACTGAACCGGCTTGCCAATTCGACGCGAACCCAGTTCTTCAGCCAGGGCTTGCAGATACATATCAATATCCTGAGGAGTTATCATAGACGTGTTCACCACTCAATTTCGCAGTTGTTGATACAGACGATAGAGACCATTCTGTGTTTGAAAGCAGGGAGCAAGCGACAAACGTGGCATCCACGGCCATATACTCGCTTGCCTGTCAGCGGCCTGCAAGGCCAGCAGCAAGGCGAGGCTCACCTGCGGAGGCATCACCACTCTAACATACACCAGAAGAAGGTGCAATAGCGTCATGCTGTTTCTATAGCTCCTTTCGCACAATTTCGCCTTACTCTCAATAATACGATGCTTTTCGCAAAAGGGGACATCATTTTCGAGCTATTTTGCCAAATCGCCCAAAACTCCCCATTTTTCACCCGAAAATCACACCGCACAAGCTCAACTTTGCGCGGGACAGCGCCTCCCGACTCCACTGCTCAGCTTGCATCCCAGAAAAAGCGGAAGAAATGGGTGCTTTCTTGCTTGACAGCAATATTAGGATAGGCTAATATCTTACTGAAAAGGTCGGATATGAATGCATCCGCCGACCAGCCAAACAGAGAGCAATACACGAAGGGGTCAATAGATACTCCTCATCGTGCCTGTACTGCCTGTTGAGGGCAGCGATCAAGCGTGAATTGGATTCATCTTTTGCTCACACTCTGGACCCACCACCAGAAAGGATGTTTTTATTACTATGGCTGATATGCTTGTTCCATCGCAGCCTGTGCCCTCCTCGCCGCAGGACACAAGCGACGCCGAGCGCAAAGTACCCTGGTATTTTCAGCTCCTCTATTTCTTTGCCAACCTTAGCGGGCATCTAACCATCATCCCGACCGTTATCTTTCTCCTGCCCATGCAAATCAAGTTGATGGACCCCCATAACGCTGAATTCAGCCTGGGATGGGTAGAGGCCGTAGGCGGCATCGCCTCGGTCATTGCAGCCCCGATTATGGGCGCGATTAGCGACCGCACGACGATCAGCCTGGGCCGTCGCCGCTTCTGGATGCTGCTGAGTGCCGTCTGTGCCGCACTCTCGTTATTCCTGCTGTCGCGCTCATCGACCCTCTGGCTGCTTTCCGTGGGCTGGTTCTTGCTGCAATTCTTTGCGGATACCGTCACGGCCATGCTTCAGGCCGTCATTCCCGACCGCATCCCTCAAAAGCAGCGCGGCCTGCTCTCAGTGTATGTCGGGCTTGCGATCCCGCTTGCCGTGATGGTTGGCAGCATCATCATTGCCGTTTTTCTGAAGAACAATAAGCTCACTGCCTACTACGTCTTCATGGGTGCGATCCTGCTCCTGACGCTGTTTTTCTCCCTGGTCTATAAAGAGCGACCAATCAGCCGGGCGGAAGTGCCGCCGTTCAGGTGGGTCGACTTCCTGAAGAATTTCTGGATCTCGCCGCGCAAACATCCCGATTTCGCGTGGACCTTCCTGACGCGTCTCCTCTTTATGCTTGGCTATTTCGCTATAACAGCATTTTTAAAACTATATATGGAGAACGCGTTACACTATGAAGCGCTCTTCCCCGGGAAAACGGTCGATCAGGGTATACTTACGGTCGAAACGCTCATGACCGTGACAATGGTGATCGGCTCGTTCGTGGGGGGTATTGTCTCCGACAAAATCCAGCGCCGTAAGCCGGTCGTCGCCATTTCTGCGCTTATCGTCATGGTTGCCTGTCTGTTCCCGGCCCTCTCCACGAGCTGGAACGCGCTACTTGCCTGGGCGATAATCCTGGGTCTGGGCTATGGCTCTTTCTTCGCCGTTGATACTGCCCTGGCAACCCAGGTCTTGCCGAAAGCGAGCGACCGGGGAAAAGATATCGGCATTATCGCGATGGCAATGGCCCTGCCGCAGATCTTCTCGCCCATGATTGGCTCATCCGTTCTCTGGCTCTCACAAAAGAACTATTCGTTCCTCTTCCTGACGAGCGCCGTGCTGGTGCTGCTGAGCGCCTTGCTGGTACGCAACATTAAATCGGTACGCTAAGGAACCTCAAATCGGAGCCCGCAAACAGAAAGCGGGCTCTTTCCTCATTTTGGCCTCCCTTGAAAAGAGACCATATGTAGAAATACTCAGCCTTTCACCCCACCACTTCGCGTATATGAAGAACAAGTTGCGCTCTTTTGTCCGGACCCTTTTTCAGCATTTCTCAGAGCAGGTCGCAATTTCTACAAGAAAAAGAGTACCTCTTGCGCCTATTTCTGCAAATCGAACACCAGATATTTTGTAGCGCCGAGTACAAAGAAAAGTAGATACCATTTCATTTCTCTGTCGCCATCAAGCAACAAGAGGTAAGGAGTTCAAGACAGTGGTGCATCCAACACAGCAGTCGCGCAGCCGGGCGTACTGGCACGCAGGCATCACGACTGCGATCATAACCCTTATTCTGCTCATCCTCATTTTTATCGGCTCACGCGAGTTTCGCGACTTTGATTCGGCGCTGATCGGTTATGCAGTGGGAACGGTCTTCTGCATTGGTGCGTTCATCTACCGCTATACGCTCTGGCTGCATCGCTCGCCGACCTGGCGCTACTTCCGGGGAGGATGGGTTAACTTTCTATCCTGGCGAAACTTCCAGCGCTACACCTTCCTGATCCCAAAGGCGTGGTGGACGGACATTTTTGCCCAGACGTTCATCTTCCAACGCGGCGTCTTGCGCTGGATCATGCATATGGCGATCTTCTGGGGTGTGATTCTCTCGCTGCTGGTTGTGTTGCCGCTTACTTTTGGCTGGCTCCGCTTCACACTGGTTCCGCCGCGCGACTATCGAGTATGGGTCTTCGGCATTCCCTTTTTCACGTTCCCGATAGAGGCAGGAACCGGGTTCGCCATTTATCACGCCCTGGATTTCACGGCCCTGTTGCTGATTATCGGCCTTGCTATCGCCTTCTGGCGCCGCATTACCGATGCCGGTCTGCGAGCCGTTCAGCGCTTCGGCTTTGATCTGTTGCCGCTGATATTACTGTTCGCCATCGCTATTACCGGTCTGGCGCTCACTGCCTCTGAACTCTGGTGGAACGGGCGCTACTACTGGTTCATCTCGCTGACACATCAGGCGATTGTAGTTGCCTGGTTGCTTGTGTTGCCATTCGGCAAATTCTTCCATATCATCGAGCGTCCGGCCAGTATCGGCGTCACGCTCTATCAAACCGTTAACCAGGATGTAGAGCACTACGGAGAGCATATGCCTCACGACCCACAGGCTGCCCCGACGAGCTGTCGACGCTGTAATGAAAAACTGCCCTCGGGCCAGTTTGTTTCAGACTTGAAGGGAATTCTTCGCGATGTGGGGCAGGAATACAATCTCGGTGACGATCGCGGCACCTTGCAGGAATATTGCCCCACCTGCAAACGCGTCTTGCGAGGCCAGGCATATTATGCGCTCATGAAGAAGCGTTTCCTGTAACAGGAGCAAAAGGAGAGACGCAATGTCAGTAAATAAAGATTTCTTTCAGGAGCGGGACTTCAATTACGACTTCCAGAGCGTCGGGAGGCCGCCGGTCGAATGGGAGAGCGCAAGCCGCATTCCTGAACAACTGGTCCCCACACATTGCTGCTTTTGCGGCGTGCAGTGTGGTATGAATATTAAGGTGCAGGAGGGGCGTGTGATCGGCGTGGAGGCGCGTGATTTTCCGCATAATCGCGGCTCACTCTGCCCGAAAGGCGTCGTGGCCTATCAACAGGTCGAGCATCCCGACCGCCTGCGCTATCCTATGATGCGACAAGGCAAGGGGCAGCCGCTTCAGCGCGTCAGTTGGGATGAGGCGCTCAGCTATATCGTCCAGCGCTGGCAGGAGCTACAGGACCGGTATGGACGCAACTCGATCGCTCTCTATAGCGGCTCCTCGATGACCAATGAAAAGTGTTACGCAATGGGCAAATTTGCCCGGGCCGTCCTCGGGACACGTCACGTTGACTATAACGGCCGCCTCTGCATGTCCTCTGCCGCCGTCTCCTATGCTCAGGCGCTTGGCATCGACCGCTGCCCCTTCCCCATGACCGACATCCCCTTAACGAAATGCCTGCTTGTCGTTGGCTCCAACATGGGCGAATGCTTTCCGGTGATGATGCAATGGGTTTGGCGGGCACGCGACAACGGCGCGGCCCTGATCGTGCTTGATCCTCGCGAAACGCCACTTGCTCGCACGGCTGATCTCTGGCTCCCGGTGCGTCCCGGCACAGATATCGCAGTTCTGAATGCAATTTTGCGGCAAATCATTCATGATGGGCTTGTCGATGAAGAATATGTACGCAATCGCACACATGGATGGGAAGAGGTAAAAGCGTTAGTTGAAGAGTACACGCCAGAACGCGCACAGGAACTTTCTGGCGTCCCGGCCTCGCGGATTCTGGCTGCGGCACGACTCTACGGGCGAGCTGACCCCTCGATGATCCTGCATGCCCGTGGCATCGAGCATAGCACCCACGGCGTCAATACCTGCCTGGCCTGTATCAATCTGGCATTGGCCCGCGGCCAGCTTGGCAAGCCGGGCGGAGGCAGTGGCATGATTACCGGACAGGGGAACGGCCAGGGCGGGCGCGAGATGGGGCAGAAGGCCAATCAGTTGCCCGGCTACCGACATATCGATGTCCCTGAGCATCGCCAGTATACTGCGAGTGTCTGGGGCATCCCGGTCGATGAACTGCCCTGGGAAGGGGCCGCAGCGCCCGAGATGATCCACCTGATGGCGAAAGGCGAGATCAAAAGCTGCATGGTTGCCTGCTCGAATCTGATGGTCTCGCTGCCCGACAACCGAGTTGTGCAGCAGGCACTCAATAATCTCGAACTGCTGATCGTCGTGGATTTCTTTCTGTCTGAGACGGCTGAGCTGGCTGATGTAGTGCTTCCCTGTTCGGTCTGGGTTGAGGATGAGGGCACGACCACGAACCTTGAGGGACGGGTCATCAAAACGAATAAAGCGGCAGATCCTCCAGGAGAGGCAAAACATGACTGGGTCATTCTGGTAGAGCTTGCGAGGCGTCTCGGGAAAGAGCAGATCTTTTCATACGCTTCGCCACTCGACATCTGGAATGAGCTTCGTTTGGCAACAAAAGGAGGCATTGCTGACTATTCAGGTATTACCTGGGAAAAGATCGACAGGCAAGGAGGCGTCTTCTGGCCCTGTCCGACGGAGGATCACCCGGGCACGCCGCGCCTGCATACCGAGCGCTTCGGGCACCCCGACGGCAAGGCGAGAATGTTCCCGATTCCATTTCAGCCGCCTGTGGAAGAGCCCGGTGAAAACTTCCCGTTCCGCCTGACAACCGGGCGCGTGGTCTATCACTACCTCAGCGGCACCCAGACGCGCCGCATTGGCTTCTTGAACTCGCAGGCCCCCGAACCCTGGGTCGAGATTCATCCACAGGCAGCAAGCAAGCTCGGCATCACACACAACGAAGTGGTTCGCCTGCGTACGCCACGCGGCTCGATGCAGCTCAAGGCCCTGCTTGCGCCCTCCATCCGGCCCGATACGCTCTTTGTCCCCTACCACTATGGGCATGAGCAAGCAATCAACCAACTGACAGTGCAGGCAGTTGAACCAACTGTGAAAATTCCAGAATTTAAGGCGTGCGTCGCCCGGATTGAGAAGCTGGACACGCCCGAGAAGCCGCTTGAAGGCGGCTACAAAGTCAACTATACGGCGAAGGACTCACCGAAAATGTTCCCCTACACGGTGGGTGAAACCAAGCCCGAGGGAGATCAACACGCAAAAGCCTATTAGAAAGGGAAGGGTAGAGAATGGCAGTAAAAACGCTCTTTGTCGATCCATCGCGCTGTATCGGCTGCCGCTCTTGTGAGGCCGCCTGCCGTGAGTGCGACTCGCACAAGGGCGAAAGTATGGTCATGGTCGACTTTATCGATCGTGGCTTTAGCGTCGCCACACAACCGACCGTCTGCATGCACTGTCAGGACCCGTTGGCCCCCTGTGCGCAGGTCTGCCCGGTGATGGCAATCCTGATTACCGATGATGGAGTCGTGCAAATGGCCGAGCCGTCGCGCTGTATTGGCTGTCGCAACTGTGTGTATGCCTGCCCCTTTGGTGTGCCCAAGTTCGACATCAAGCAACGCCTGATGAAAAAATGTAATCTCTGTTACGACCGTACCAGCCAGGGCCTCAAGCCGTGGTGTGCTCAGGTCTGCCCCACACAGGCGCTCTGGTACGGCGATTATGAGGAGTTCGCAAACCAGCGCGTCGGCAACGTCGTCAATGTAACAGACTTTGGCACGCAGGCAGTACGAACGCGAGTGCAATGGGTGCTTCCAGCAGAGACACCAGAGCTGGATATTACAGCACTTTTAGATCAATATGGCTCTGAGATGCAAGCAGAGGCAAAAGAGGAAGAGGAGGCATGGGTTCTATGATAGGCAGGAAGGACGCGTCAAATCATCAATTTCAGCGGAACGGGCGCCTATCGCGCTGGCAGGCCCTTTTCCCCTATCACTGGGATGCAGACGAATACGTATCACGCCGTGAGGTACTTCGGCTTGCAGTTATCGCTTCTGGAACACTTTTCGCCGCAACAGCCGGGATAGTAGGTCTTTCATATCTGAAGCCGCGCGGATTAAAAAGTAAGCTTCAGCCAATCATTCGCGCCTCAGATATCCCTAAAGGCGGCGTGCACTACTTTAACTACCCGGCAGCCGATGAACAGGCTATTCTTCTTCACCTTCCTGATGGTCGTTTCACCGCTTTTAGTGGGAGATGCACACATCTTTCATGTGCAGTCTACTACGATGAGAAAGAGCAGGTATTGCATTGTCCCTGCCATGATGGCTACTTTGATCCGCAATCTGGCGCAGCGATCGGCGGTCCGCCACAGCGCCCGCTTCCGCGCATCAGCATTCGGCAGGACGGTTCCATGCTCTATGCAGTAGAGGTGAATCCAGCATGAATCAAGACCATATGCTTCTTAGCGAGAATACGGCAAATATCAAAAGAACCTTGCCTCCCGGGCAGATGGCGATTGCGTCAAGCGCGTTGGTGCTTGGCTTGTTGCTGATGGCAATTCAGCTCTGGCTGCTCACCATCTCGCTTGAGCAGTACCTTGCGGGCCAGCACGTGCACCTGTGGATTGTGGTCCTCATCTCCGGCCTGATCTTTCTCGGCGGCCTGCTCATTTTCCGGGCACTCGGCAAAAAAGCGTAAGCTCTCATTGTGAAAGCGCCTGCCCAGAGCAAGCGGACGGGCGCTTTCTGCCGGCTAGGAGCAGGAAGTGCGCAACGGCAGCGAGAACCAGAAAGAAGCGCCTTTCCCCTGCTCGCTCTCCACGCCGACCCGCCCCTGATGCCGCTGCACGAGCGACTGACTGATATATAATCCCAGCCCCAGGTTCGCCCCGAGGCGGCTATGCTCTCTGGCATCGGCTGCACGCTGGAAACGGCTCCAGATCTTCTGCTTTGCCTCTTCCGACAGTCCCGGCCCGCGATCATGCACCCACACCCGCGCCTCATGCTCGTCCGCAGTCAGCTCAACCGTTACGGGCATTTGCCGCGGCGAATATTTCAGCGCATTCGTAATATAGTTCCCGATAACCTGAGCAATACGCATACTATCGACGCACACTGGAACTGGCTTCTCAGGCAGGATCAACTCAATATTATGTTCAAAAGCTGTGGCCCGCAAATCATCAACCGTCTCCCGAACAAGCGAGCGGAGATCTGTTTCCGTCATGTGCAACTCAAGCTTATCAACCGCGATCCGCGAGGCATCCAGCAAATCTTCGATCAGGCGATTCTGGACGCGTGTCTGCCTGAGTGCCTGCTCAAGCAAGTGCTCGGTATTCTGTAACAGCTCGGTTGCTTTTGGATCTGTCAGACCAGATTGCACGCCAAAGCGCTTGAGCCGCCGCTGCGCCAGTTGCAACGTCCCACCAATAGCCGTCAGCGGCGTCCGTAGCTCGTGACTGATAATACCAAGAAACACTTCTCTTTGCTTCTCAAGTTCTTTTTGTCGAGTAAGGTCCAGGATAATCGATATATAATGTTTTGTCTTTTTCATGTAGGCAACAGCAGCCAGAACAGGTACCCTATGCCCTTGCTTGTGATAATATTCCTTTTCATATGGCGAGCAAACACCAACAACTTTTGTTTCTACCTGTTTTTCTCTATCAAGCGCGGCATACTCCTGAGGTGTCAGCGTATGAAAGTTTAATTGCCCGGCTTGCAGCTCCTCTCGTGTAGCACCTATAAGTGAAAGAAAAGCATCATTCGCATCAAGAATATCGTTCGCCTCGTTACAGGATGCTACCGCAACCAGATTTGCATCATACAGACGGCGGAATGTCTCTTCCTGCTCCCTGTAGAGCGACTCTATCTGCTTCAACGCGGTAATATTATGATAGTAGAAGGCCAGCCGATCGGAGGACGGGTAGACATGTACTTCCCACCACTGCCGGGCAGGCGCATAGAACATCTCATACTGAATGGGCTGCTGTGTCTCCCTGGCGAGCCGCAAAAAGCGCTCACCTTCATCACCACAGAGCGGCGGCCTGACCTCCCATACAGAATGACCCAGAAAGCTTTCACGGTTGATTCCGGCCATTTTTTCCGTGCTTCGACTGATGTAGCTATATCGCCATTCTTTATCGATATGAATACAGCCATCAGCGACCTGTTCCAGTATGGACGTAATTCGATGGTTTGCTATCTGTAGTGCCTCTTCTATTCGCTTTTGTTCGGTAATGTCAAGCGTTATGCCGATAGCATACCGCGGCATCCCCTGCTGATCAGTCACGACACTGCCACGCGACGCGACCCAACGCGTCCCAAGCTCAGGATCAAGCATCCGATAGACTGCGTTATAGTCGCATCCTGTCTCAATTACCCTTTCAAATATCTTCCGCACAGAAGGTCGGTCATCCGGGTGGACAAACGTAAAAAACTGTTCTTCTGTTAATAACGTATTTGAGGGTAGTTTCAGATAATGGGCAACGCGGCTATTAATAATCCCTCTGGCATACAGTTGACCCTGTTTATTCCGGCTGATCTCCCAGCGCCAGACACCGATATCGATGGCCTTCTGTACCCCCTGATAATACTCCGCACGAAGCTCCTCACGCTGCTTCTGCATGGTCACATCATGATGTGCTTCCAGCGCCAGGTGTCTCTTATTTGATCGAAGCAAGCGAGCATGGCTTTCCACTATAACCGTTCTGCCTTCTTTCGCTTTAAGCATCAATTCTGCCTCCCATACCCCCTCATCCTGAAAAATACGTCTTTCTCTTGGAGCGTTCTCTTTAATAATCTGCTCCTGAAAAAGCTCCCGCAGATCGCGCCCGATAGCCTCCTGAGCGGTCCAACCATAGAGATTTTCTGCCTGCCTGCTCCAAAAAGAGAGACGATACTGTGAATCATACATCAAAACAGCATCCTGAATAATATCGAGAAGCGCTGCTTCAGTATGCACTGCATCTACACCGGTGTCTTCATCTATAGAGTAAGGATGATCTTGCACATCGGAACCAGTAACATTTCTGGAAAGTTCGTGTTGTTCCACCGCGCATACCCTTTCTACACTCAAAAAAATCACGGAATGCTAGTCGATTCTCTCATATACTATAGACATGCGTCAAGGGCAGAAAATCGTGTTATAGTAGAGTTAAAGCCAGATAAACATGAGTCATGCACTGAAGCTTGTTACTCCTCCTCATGCTTTAGCGCTGGTTTGAACCAAAATGTGATAGCCTCGGGATGCACCTCGCCCCATTATGCAGCTCTCTCCATCTAATATCGAATATCGGGCCGAACCCCCATTCAAGTGCAAGTTCTTTTCCAATCTTTTTTTCTAAGCGGTGTACGAAATTCAACCGTAGATTCATCATCAAATCGCTTGAATGGCACGCCCGTTTGCCTGCAAAGAAAAGCGAATTGGCTCTTACAAAATAGTCCATTGCCTCTCGACAAATCTGTATACATCAGATACAGTACCATGAAAGAGTTTAAGTCAGGAGGATTGCAAACCATATGCATACAAGGGACCAGCGCTTCGCCCGACGCACAGAACGCATGCAAGGTTCTGCCATTCGCGAGCTACTCAAAGTGACCGAAATCCCCGGAACTATTTCGCTTGCTGGAGGACTCCCCGCCTCTGATATCTTCCCCGTCCAGCAGGTTGCCGAGGCCACGCAGCGTATTCTGAAGAACAATCCCGCCCAGGCGCTCCAATACGGCACCACCGAAGGCTACACCCCGTTACGTGAACTGATTATAGAGCGAATGCGCCAAAAAGGCATTCATGCGACTGTTGATAACATCTTAATCGTCTCTGGATCGCAACAGGGACTTGATCTGATTGCCAAGATTCTTGTTGATCCGAATGATAGCCTGTTAGTCGAAGAGCCAACCTACATGGGCGCGCTTCAGGCCTTCAATCCTTACGAGCCGCGCTATATCGCCGTTCGCTCCGATGATCAGGGCATCGTTACCGAAGAGCTTGAAGCGGCTCTACAGCAAGGCCCGAAGTGTCTCTACGCCCTACCAAATTTCCAGAATCCGAGTGGTGTGACATACACACTGGAACGGCGTCAGCAGCTTGTTGAGCTTGCCGGCCGCTACAATGTCACCATTCTCGAAGATGACCCCTATTCCGAGCTGCGTTTTGAGGGCGAACATCTGCCTTCTCTGCTTGCGCTCGAACAGCAGCGCGTCCAGCAGCCTCCAGAGCGCCCGTATGCCGGAAATGTCATCCAGTTCAACACCTTTTCCAAGATACTGACCCCGGGCCTGCGTCTGGGCTGGGTTGTCGCGCCAGCCGAGGTCATTCGCATGCTGGTACTTGCCAAGCAGGGAACCGATCTGCACACCTCAACCTTCAATCAGCTTGTAGCCTACGAACTCATGCGCGACGGCTTCCTTGAGTCACACATTCCGCTGATTCGTGAAACCTACAGACAGCGCTGCAATGCCATGCTTGATGCGCTTGAGCGCTACTTCCCTGAGGGTGTTCGCTGGACACGCCCACAAGGTGGTATGTTCCTGTGGGTCACGCTGCCGGAGCACATCGACGCCGCTCAATTGCTGAGTCGAGCACTCGAATACAAGATCGCCTTCGTGCCGGGTGCGGCTTTCCATCCCTGTGGCGGCGGCCAGAATACCATGCGCCTGAGCTTCTCAAGCTCTTCTCCGGAACAGATCGATGAAGGCATCAAGCGCCTGGGGAGCCTGCTCAAAGACACGCTCTAAATCTTGATCTCTCTCGGTTCAAAAGCGGTGTTAACGATCAGCCCCGCTAACACCGCCTTCCCTGTACTCATTTTTTGGGATTGTAAACGGACAAGATATCATGTATAATAAGGGCTGAACTGCTGCGGGTGACTGGCGAGTCAGTGGAAAAAACCACGAGGGAGCCCACAGCATATATACAATCCTCAGTCGTTCGCCTGGGCTGGTCACATCGACTTTTGCTTGAAAACCTGATAGGAAAGGGCGAACGCGTTATGACTATCACCACGGCCTCATCTTCTCTGCTCCGCTACCTGCACAGCTTGAATGGAGCCACTCCACATCCCGGTGCAGCCGCATTCTATGCTTCGCTGGATCAGATCAGCGCGGTCTCTCCCGGTATTGCCCGAGCTATCGTGCAAGAGCTGCATGACCAGCGTAACAACCTGAAACTCATTGCCAGCGAGAATTACAGCTCGCTCGCAACCCAACTTGCCACCGGCAACCTCCTGACCGACAAGTATGCCGAGGGCTTCACGCAGCACCGCTTCTATGGCGGGTGCGACAATGTAGACACAATCGAGAGTGAAGCTGTTCGACTCGCCTGCGAGCTCTTCGGGGCCGAACACGCCTACGTTCAGCCGCATTCCGGTGCAGATGCGAACCTGGTCGCCTTCTTCGCGATCCTGTCGGCGAAAATTCAGAAGCCGCTGCTCAGCGAACTGGGACAGGAAGACCCCGCGAAGCTTTCAGCCGAGGATTGGGCAAAAGTGCGGCACGCAGTTCACAATCAGCGCTTGCTCTCACTCGATTACTATTCCGGCGGCCACCTGACCCACGGCTATCGCCATAATATTTCCAGCCACCTCTTCGAGAGCTACACCTATAGTGTCAATCGCGAGACCGGGCTGATCGATCTGGATCAACTGCGAAAGCAACTGCACGCTGTTCGCCCGTTGATTCTGCTCGCTGGCTACAGCGCCTACCCGCGCAAGCTCAACTTTGCAAAGATGCGCGAACTTGCTGATGAAGTCGGTGCAGTTCTGATGGTTGATATGGCACACTTTGCCGGCCTTGTTGCCGGAAAAGTCTTTACAGGAGACTATAACCCGATTCCACATGCCCATGTCGTAACCACAACAACGCACAAGACGCTTCGCGGGCCACGTGGGGGTATGGTGCTTTGTACCAAAGAGTTCGCGGAGTGGGTCAACAAGGGGTGTCCCTCTGTGCTTGGTGGTCCGCTTCCACATGTCATGGCGGCAAAGGCGATCGCATTTCGCGAGGCTTCACAGCCCGAATTCCAGACCTATGCACAGAAGATTGTTGACAATGCTCAGGCGCTTGCTGAAGCGTTCCACATTGAGGGCTGCACCGTGCTCACAGGCGGCACCGATAACCATTTGCTCCTGCTTGATGTAGCGCGAACCTTCGGGCTGACCGGCAGGCAGGCAGAAACAGCATTACGCGAATGTGGCATCACGCTTAACCGCAACTCGCTTCCCTTCGATCCTAATGGTCCGTGGTATACCAGCGGCCTGCGCGTCGGCACGCCTGCTGTCACGACGCTTGGCATGGGCCCCAACGAGATGACGGAGATTGCCCGCATCTTCAAGCTGGTGCTCTCAAATATCACACCAACAACCGCCGCCAGTGGCAAGCCAAGCCGGGCGAAGTATACGCTTGATCCACGCATTGTGCAGCAGGCACGCCAGCGCGTACAGGCGCTTCTGACCCGCTTCCCTCTCTATCCAGAAATCAATCTCGATCTGGTAGAGCTTCCCGAGCCGGACAAGGGCGAGTAGCAGACAAACTCGACCCTCGCGAATGTTCCTCCTGGTGTTTTCAAGCAGCAGCACTCAATGACGAGTAGCTGCTGCATTTCGCAGGAAAAGATGCTCTCAATCCCTTCAAAAAAAGGAAAGCCGCCCCATAACATGCAGGAACGGCTTTTCTCCATTCAGAGCGCATTATACAGTCTAAAAACCATGTAAGCGGAAGAGAGCGTAAAACAGCTTGTAGGGAGGATTAAAACAGCACGTCTGCTTTTGCATAAAAATTCCGTTCGAGCAAACAAACAATCCTGTTTCACGTCATGCTCCTCAAACTTTATCGTACTACAGAGATCGAGAAACCATCCAGGCCGTTCACTGCGTCATCCCAGGGAAGTGCTACACTGACGAGGCGCGGATGTTCAAGAATTTTGTGAATGTATGCAGCAGCTCCAGCAGCGCTCTCATCGGGTGGTGGAGTCTGAAACGGTCGACCGCTGCGCACGATGTTATCAGCAATAATCAGCGAGCCCGGGCGGCTCAGACGAAGTGCCCATTCCAGATAATGGCTATTATTTACCTTATCGGCATCAATAAAAATAAGGTCAAAAGGCGCCTCATCGGTAAGCGCAGGGAGCAGGTCGAGCGCGGGACCAACTCGCACTTCAGTTCGCTTATCAAGCCCCGCCGCGTGGAACGACTTACGGGCAAGCGCCGCATACTCGGGATTGACTTCCAGCGTGATCAGTTTGCCGTCTTCCGGCAATGCACGCGCCAGCCAGACGCCTGAATAGCCCGCCAGCGAGCCAATTTCCAGGATCTTGCGAGCGCCACAGGTCAGCGCCAGTACATGCAAAAGTTTTCCCTGAAGAGGTGAAACCTGATTTCCAGGCAGTCCAGCCGCCTCCGTGCTGGCAACAGACGCCCGTAGCGCCTCATCTTCTGGGGCAAAGCGAATCGCCAGTTCATGATTGATTCGAGCACGCGCTTCAGACTCAGATGGATACATTGCTTCTTCCTTTCACAAAAATATGGAGCACTATACAGTCTCCTCCCTGAGAATAGGGACACATATCTTCTTCTGTCCCACAGCATACGTAATTCTCTCTAACACCGAAAGAAGCATGTTTCACCATCAAAATGGAGTCCGCCTCATCATCAGGCCCTCTCTTTTTAGAGCATACCATGCCTTTGCGCTCTGAAGCAAACATAGCAGGGATTTTCAGCAATCGATGGGGCAGAGTATATCTGAAAAAGAGCAAGAGAAAAGGGACCGTGCCCGATTCAGAGTCGAGCGAAACGGCCCCTTTTTCGGCACACCCATTATACCAATGATGCATGTGCCGCGGTATCTACATAGATAGTCGCGTTCTCATGCAGTTGAAGAAAGGTTGCGGGAATATCGGAGCTTGCCGCTGAATGCAACACCTTCTGCATAATCGTCGCTTTCTTGCTCCCGGTGGCGATCAACACAATTCGACGGGCCTCAAGGATCGTGGCAACACCCATCGAAATCGCCTCGCGGGGCACTAAATCTTCACCACCAAAATCACCCGCAGCGTTGCGCCGCGTAGTGGCATCCAGCCTCACCAGGCGTGTGCGGCTGTCTCGTGCAGATCCCGGCTCGTTAAAACCGATATGCCCGTTCTCACCGATACCCAGGAGCTGGAAATCCAGACCGCCCGCCTGCTGAATCTTCTGCTCGTATGCAGCACAAAAATCAGCAATTGCATCTCTCGACAAAAAGCCATCGGGAATATGGATTTGAGAGGCAGGAACGTTGACATGATCAAAAAGATGATGGTGCATAAAATAGTGATAACTTTGCGAAGAATCAGGCTGCATCGGATAATATTCATCCAGATTGAACGTAATCACACGTGAAAAATCAAGGCCCTCTTCTCGATGCAAGCGCACCAGCTCGCGATAGAGCAGGATCGGCGTATTCCCGGTTGCCAATCCAAGCACGGTCGAACGGCCCTCAGCGTTCCGCTCGCGAATCAGGGCTGCAATTTCTGCCGCAACTGTCTGCGCAATCTCCTGAGCATTTTCTGCAACAACAAAAGGTATATGTGTCATAATTACGTATATCCTCTCCATTTTCAGTCGATGAGAGCTCTCACCTTTGCCACCGGTTCCTGATCCGGCCTATTGGTATAGACCACTGTATATCTAGTCCAATACAGAAACGTTTCACAGAAGCGGACAGTAACGGGCTTGCTGCACAAAAAGCCGAAGAAACCGTTCGACTTCAGACCAGACAAACAGGAGGAAAAGCGGCTCCAGAGGCTCCGGGAGAAAAGAGTATCCTATCCTCAGACACATTGTATCATCTTTTCCGCAGAACACAAAAGCGCTCCCGCCGGATTTGAAGCCACCGGACAGGGAACGCTTTCTCATAAGCGGAGTGCGCGCTAGAGGCTGGCGAGCACTTCTAACAGAGCCCGTGTTTCTTTTTCTGCATCGTGTATCGGCCTGACGGTTGCCATAATCTCGTCAGCCCCGGCCTCGCGCTTTGCATACATACGCCGCCTGATCTCGTCTTCATCACCATACACAAACACCGAGTCAATCAGCTCCTCGGGCAGCTTGCCATCAGACGGGAGGGGATAACCCGCCTCCTCAAAAAGCTTCCGATAGGTCGGGAAGCGCGAATAGACGGCGAAGGACTCCTGAGCCAGCCTGCGCACGACACCGAAATCTTTTGTCAGCAGCAAGGGAGCGCTTACCATGAGCGGTGGACGCGCTCGTCCCGCTTGCCGGGCTCCTTCTTCCAGCATGGGCAACGCCACCGACCGGATATAGGAAGGAGGCGACCAGATTAACATTGCCCCATCCGAGAGCTCGCCCGCCAGCCGCAGCATGTTCTTGCGCAACGCCGCCAGCCAGATCGGGAAACGAGGGAGCGGCGTTCCCTGCGGGTAGCGAGCATGTACGCGGTAATAGTCTCCTTCAAAATCAATAGCGCCCTCCCAGAGCAGCCCGCGCAGCACCGTGATGTACTCGCGCAGGTGTCCAAGTGGTTTCGCGAAATCCAGTCCGTACGTCCCCTCGATTTCCGGACGATGGCTCGCGCCCAGTCCCAGGCGGATCCGTTGCGGGGCAATCTCCGCCAGCACCAGCGCCTCATTCGCGAGCGTCAACGGGTGACGCGGGTACGTAATCGTGATCGAGGTTCCCAGGCCGATTCTGCTGGTTTGCGCTGCCGCCGCTGTCACAATCGCAAGTCCATCAGGACCAACCGGCCAGGACGGCACCCAGGCCATCGGAATACCTGCTTGCTCGGCTAGCTTGATCGTACTCAGGACACGTTGTGCAGGCGGGGGAAAGAGGACGAGACCAATCGGAAATGTAGTCATCCCTGCATAGTTTCCTTTCTTCTGAAATAATCGCTCGAAGATCTTGCTCACAAAGCGAGAAATCACGTGGGCTTCTGCCCCCAGAGCCGCTGGAAGTAGGCAGCACCACAGAAATCTGGCGCCTCCATGTCACCGATAGCACGGGCATAGAGCGTTTCAATTTCATCACGGGAACAGAGGACATTTTGCACAATAAAAGGTTGCAGTAGTTTCAGGAACGTTTTCATGTTTTCGTAGAAAGGCTTGTAAGCGGGCATGCCAGCGGAATAGTTCAGCACAAAGACCTCTTGCCTGATCTGCTCAAAGCCCGCTTGCTGGAACAGGCGCGGGAGCACAGCAGAAATACCATAGTGTTCGCCATAACTCGTAAAGCAGCATCCGGCTTTGCGCATTGCCTCGGTCAGCCTACAACTGTATCGGGCAAGAGAATCACTATTTGTTGAACCCATACTTTCGGGCTCTATATTTATCATGTAACCACCTGGTCGTAGCAGACGCATGCACTCCCCTAATAACCAGGGCCAGTCCTTCGTTACCAGAAAACTGAGAAGAAGGCTGGCATGGATAGCATCAAATGAAGAATCACAAAATTCGAGTTGCTGCCGCACGTCCATTACTCGAAAATGAGTATTGTGCAGTTGCATCGTTTCCGCTATATGCGTCGCGTAGTCGATCATCAATTGACTGATATCAATCCCTGTTACCTGGCAGGAAGGATGCCCCTGTGCTATACGACAAACCCACTCCCCCGGACCACATGCAAGATCGAGGATATGCCAGTTCTCCACCGCCTGAAGCGCCTCGGGAAGCGTATCAAACGCGGTACTGAGCAACCGGGCTTGCTTCATCAATCGAGCAATCTCCGCGGCATTCTCGACGTCAATAAAGTAGAAAGAATGGGCGTTGTCAGGTTGATCCAGCACTGCACCCTCTCCTCGTTTTGTTCTCTTTACTCTATTTTTATCATACTGTCATTTCTTCCCGATGACAATACGCTCATCACTTCTCTACTCTTATTTTACTCGAAAAGTCTATCTCTTCAATGCGCTAACTCTTCTGCATTATTACTTGAGCGAACTTCCCTGTAAAATCGAGGCCAGAATCAGCGCGATGTTCCACGCATCATCCGCACCACTATGATGCGTCCCTTCAAGCGGCACCTCCAGGATTTGGAGCGCCCGTGCCATTCCGACCTCTTTCTTCAGACCATGCTGCACTGCAAACAGAATCTTCGCGTTGATATGTTTCGGGCTGAACGGGTAAGCAATCTGGCGCTGTTGACACTGACGCTCAAAACGCAGCCGATCGGCGTCACCATAGCTGGCCCACACGCGTTGTGAAGAGGCATATTCATCCCGAAGCAAAGAACATGCCTCTTCAAATGAAATACCGGTATCTACTAATTTCTGTGTTAGTCCGGTTAGCCGGGAACAAAACGGACTGACAGTCGAGCGTTCGGGCCGCACCAGAATCCTTCGTTTCCCATGTCGCTCACGAGTCGCCACGTCTAGCAGGCACAGTCCAATCTCGATAATCTCCGATTCCTGGCCCTCCGGTGTCGGTCCATCCCAGCACGTCGCCTCAACATCTATCACAAGTATTTGATCCAGTAAGCGCATTTGTCCCTCCTTATAGCGTCCTTACGCAATTCTACAACAGAATGGGTGGTTACATGCAAGGCATATACATGCAGTAGAGTGCTACTGTAATCGCATCGAATTCTATTTCAAGATAAACGAGAAAAGGGTAGATCTCCGACAGAAGATATGATCGAAAAGCGATCGTAGCCGCTGGTTTTAATGGCCTCCACAGCTTTGTCTCGCAAAATATTTCTATATCGTTTTTAAGTATAGTTACTGAATCTCCTCTTTCTACCGAGTTTTCTTGTGTATACTATAAGAGAGACAGCAGACAGTTCCCACTCACAAAGAAGTGAGCTCTCAAAAAGCAAGACGCTTTACACCTATAAAGCGGCAAAGAAGCAGTTTACCCGAGGAAGCCCCATCTAAAGGGGGAAATGCTTTTTGCCTATTACTTGCACTGGCATCGTATTCATTACGGAAGCGGCTGCTGTTTTCCGCTTCCAGAGGCTGAAAGAGGAGCCACCGCCAGCACATGTCTGGAATTGCAAAGCTCTTTTTCAGAAAGGGAGAATACTATGACATTGAGAGCACCCTGTGCTCTTGGAATTGAGCAAGAATTTCAACTGGTAGATCAACAAACCGGCGATTTATGCTCATGCAATCAAGCTATTGTCGCAAAAGGACAACAACTATTAGGCGAACACCTCAAACTGGAGGCGAAACAGGCATGTATTGAGCTCACAACCGGCGTCTGTCCCACGATCGAAGACGCTCGTCACGAGATCATGACATTACAAACAAAGCTCAGCCATCTTATCGCCAGTGAGGGGCTCTCCCTGATCCGTGCTGGAACCCATCCCGGTGCCCTCTGGCAGCAACAAAAAACAACAGTGGGTGAGCGCTACCAGCGGCTTGAAGAAGAATTTCAAGATGTTGATCGGGCGCTGGTTATCTTTGGTTTACACATTCATGCAGGTATTGAAAGCCGCGAGCTTGCCGTTGATCTGATGAACCAGCTCCGGGCCTGGCTCCCACACTTCCTTGCTCTCTCCAGCAACTCCCCTTTCTGGGAGGGACGCTATACCGGCCTGAAATCCTATCGTTCCATCATCTGGAATATGCTTCCACGTACCGGAACCCCCGACGTGCTCTCATCCTGGACGCAGTTTCAACAGACAGTCGATGAGCTTATACAGTTCGGTTGTATCGAAAATGGAAAAGAGCTGTGCTGGGACATCCGCCCACATCCCTTCTTCCCAACGCTGGAACTGCGCGTCTGTGATATGCCCACCACTACCGAGGAGACGCTAGCGCTGGCAGCACTCTTTCAGGCCCTGGTCATGAAACTGACCTGGTTGCAGACCCATAACCGCCCCTATCCGATTCTGCCACGCCATTTCATCGAAGAAAATAAATGGAAAGCCGTTCGTTACGGACTTGATGCATCTATTGTTGATTTTCTCACAGGGCGTCGCTTAACTATGCGCGATGCGCTTCATGAACTCCTCGATTTCGTTCAAGATGTTGTAGAAGATCTGGGCTGTCAGCCAGAATTTGACTTTCTGCGTCACCTGCTACAGGATCCGGCAGGCTCAGGAGCAGACCGCCAGATTGCTATCTACGAACGCACAGGCGACGTGCAACAAGTTATACAGTTTTTATTGAAACAGTCTCTTCTTTCATTTAGTGCTGGCGTAGCTTCCCAATAAACATGTGTCAGGAAAGGCTCTTTCTTCTTCCCTGTTCAGCGAGCCTTTCCTGTTCACCTTCTCTTGAAGATCATCGATCAAAGATGAAGAGGAGCAAGCTGCTTCAATAAAAAAGAGAGCGAAGAACACACACTGGTGCTCCTCGCCCCTCAACGCTTATCGCCACAGGCAATAAAATAACCGCAACAACGCTAAAGCAGTACTGTATGGAAGTGTCTCTTCAATAGGCAGGAATGTTCAATACCTCTTCTTCGTTGCGTTTTCATTGTATCAGAGCGGAACAAGAAGATCTCGTAGCAATCGGCCAGTTTCTACCTGTCCCTTTGGACAGGGAAGAAACCGTTCTTCAGGACAGCGCTCTTCCGGCGCAAAAAATGGTACCTTGAAAACAGAACTTCCCGTACCGATCGCCCCGCATATCACTGCCAGGAAGCTACTCAATACTCTTTCTCTCGATCATAGTGGAAGAGCTTATACTGCTTTCTTTTTGCACTTCATATTCAGGCATGTGAAAGGAGAACCATGTTTCCAGCCAAACCACCTCAAACGCTTTCAGAAGCCTTCTTTCTGGCAACAGCAGGCTCCGCTGCCTTTCCTCTTCTTCGCTATGATGCCGAGCGAACAAGCAAGTCAGCTCTTGCCAGCATGCGTACGCTGGCCCTCATCGGCACCGATGAAGCCTGGAACCTCCTTCACACATACAAGCAAGACCCACGAGACGCGATACAACGCGAATATCGGCGCCTGCATCAGTTTGGGACGAAAACACTTTTTCGCCCTTCGCTTGTACCATCTCTTCAATTTCAGGACGACCGACAGACCATAGAGTGTAATCTTTATACGCTGGAAACGCTGGATTATCCAGTATTAGTACTTTCAAGCCAGGTGAATCCTACACATATACAGACAGTCAAACTCAACCATGGTTATTATCTTCTCGACATATCAGCGATTGCCGATCTACCAGAGGTAAGAAAGGTCACCTTCTCAGATTGCAGGGCACTCCATGATTTCTCACCTCTTGCCCACCTTCCCCATCTGACAACCGTGACCCTGCCAGCACGCTCAGAGCTGACACACTTGAAGCCACTCGTTGAGCTTCCCGAGCTCGTCGACATCACACTGACACACTGTGACGAGCTCACCGACATCACACCGCTTGCCCGCTTCTCTCAATTGTGCATGCTTGCTCTCAATGATTGCGTCAACCTGCTTGATCTCGTGCCGCTGGCAGAGCTCTCACACCTGCACACGCTCTCGCTTTCCAACTGCTCTCAGGCGATTGATCTTTCAGTACTGGCGACATTGCCGCACTTCACCACCCTCATGCTTTCCAGTTGCAAGACGCTGCAAGGCTTGCCCGATCTCACACCACTCGCAAACCTGACCGCGTTCGGCTTCTCATCCTGTGGACAACTCACAGACCTTACTCCACTCACAGCGCTCAAGCGGCTTCAGCGGCTCAATCTCTCGTGGTGCTCTCAGCTTACAGACCTGTCCATTCTGGCATCACTGCCGCAGCTCTCAGCACTGAACCTTTCGTGGTGCTGGTCCCTGACGGACATCACACCGCTTACCGCGCTCGGGCAACTCACCGCGCTCGATCTTTCATGGTGCGGCCACCTGACTGATATCACACCGCTTTCCCGGCTGACCAGGCTGCAACATATCAACCTCTCGTGGTGCGACCATTTGACCGATATCTCTGTTCTGCTTTCGTTACCCGAACTCAAAACGGTGACGCTTCACGAGTCGTGGCAGGGAAGCAGCGTGGCAACTGCCCTTCGGAAGCGCGGCATTGCGCTGACCTTCACAGGAGACACGGACGGTCTGGCCTCTCCGGGCGCTTCCTTCGATAGTCCCGGCCAGACGCTCCCGGGCAAACGACCGCTTTGACAGTCTGGAAATAGTCGAGATATACTGAACCAGCTACAACTGTCTTTCTCATTCGCGAGATGAGCTCACAAGCAAGGAAAATGAGCGTATGATGTTATTTGCGAACACAGGACTTCGCACCACGTGTGATCGCTTCCTCTGTGGACATACTCCTCTGACGCAGCGCGACCAGCTCAAGCAACTGGCACTATCACCGCTTCTGGATATGCCCATTGATCGATATGGACAAGGGCCTGCGATTCAGCTTCTAGAGCAGGAAACCGCCGAGATATTAGGCAAGGAAGCCGCTGTTTTTGTGCATAAAGGGGTGGTTGCCCAACAGATGGCGCTCCGCACATGGGCAGAACGAACGCGCCGCTATACTGTCGCGCTTCATCCCAAAAGCCATATTGATGCTGACGAGCGAAATGCCTATGAACGCCTTCACCCACTGATTGGCTTGCGTGTCGGCTCGGAGCATAGCATGTTTACGCTCCAGGAGCTCAAGGCGCTTCACGAGCCTCCCGGCAGTATTACGATTGAGCTTCCATTGCGCAATGCAGGCTTTACGCTCTTGCCGTGGGACGAGCTGTATGCTATTTCCACCTGGGCCCGCGAGCAGCACATACCGCTCCACTTCGATGGGGCCCGGCTCTGGGAGTGCGGCCCCTATTATGGGCGCTCCTATGCAGAGATTGCCTCGCTTGCCGACTCGGTCTATGTCTCCTTCTATAAAGGGCTCGGCGGGCTTGCAGGCTGTGTTCTGGCTGGTCCAAAAGACTTTATTGAGGAAACACAAGCATGGCAAACACGGCTTGGAGGCAACATCTTCACAGTTTTCCCTTATGTGCTTTCCGCCTATGAGGGACTACAACACCACCTGCCTAAAATGGCTTCCTATGTGGCACGAGCCCGGGAAATAGCGGCTGCGCTCTCCCGGATCGAGGGAGTACAGCTTGTTCCCGATCCGCCGCATATCAACTCGTTTCAGCTCTACCTTCCAGCACCAGCAAAGGCACTTCAGAAGGGGATCGAGCACCTGGCAGAAACCGAACATATCTGGCTTTTCGGCACGCTCCACGAAACGCAATTCCCATCTCTGACAATGGTTGAAGTGGTGGTCGGCGAGGCAACCGAGCAATGGACCACTTCCGAGGTAGTGGAAGCGCTCCAAAAGCTCCTTCAGCTTGCCCGCGATGCATAGATTGCCACACAGCAGCAGTGACAGGCCACTCGATGCCTGCCCACTGCTGCCAGCCAGGGAACCACATCAGCAGGCATAATACATTCCGCCAGAAAACGTCTATCACACACCTCCCTGCTTTTTCTCTTCTCTTTTTGAATACCCCGGTTCGCTGTCAAAGCGGAAAAGGTCTAGCCATTTTGAAGGCGATTACGTAAAAAGGTCTCCCAGGTAATATGGCCAACCGCACGGTCAAGCACGATATTGACACCAGACCGAAAAGCGTCATACAGTGGGCTCTTGAGCGGCATCGGATGGATAACACATTCTCGCTGATAGACGCGCATATAGATATCGGCCATCTCTTCAATGGTCAGCACCTGCGGCCCACCCATCGCCGGCACATGCCCACAGGCCCCCCGTTCTACCAGATCAACCAGCCGATGAGCCACCTCCAGCTTATCAATCGACTGAAAGCGCATTCCCGCCGGGATGACAATTTTCTTCTCCTCCGGCTTCTCGCTCTGCTTGATCAGGTTCAGGACCAGATCGTGAAACTGGGTCGCGCGCAAAATGGTCCAGGGCAAGCCGGAATGCTCAATCATGTGCTCAACTTCCAGCTTCGCTTTATAGTACGGATATGGACTCTTATCAATGCCAACAATCGAGATATAGACGATATGCGGCAGATCATGTTGCAGGGCAGCTTGCAGCAAATGTTGAGTCCCACGAATATCGGTCGTGAAGCCCTCTTCCTGATAGTTACTGGCACAATGCACAATTGCATCAATATCCGCTGTTGCCTCCTTCAACCCACTCCCCGTACGAATATCACCGCGACAGACCTCGATCTCTTCAGGCACGGGCGGATTCTCCTGATGCGTGTAGACACGCACATTATGATCATGGTCGATCAGAAACTGCACGACGAGCTGACCCACACCGCCTGTGCCCCCGGTTACAAGAATAGTAGACATATAGGTTTCTCTCCCCTTCTACACTGCAACTGGAATAATAGAGCAACGCCTTTTTCACGTGAAAGCTATCACCCTGGTTCCATCACAGAGCTCAACCGTCACCAACCTCCATCGCTCATCGTGTTCTACTCAGACATTCGATACGCTCAAAGCTGCATTAGTCTATCAGAAGGAAAACTATGGGAACGAAGCGCATTCTGGCCCTCCAGCATACACCTGAGGACCCACCCGGTCTTGTGCTTGACATGGCCCGGAAGCAGCATATCCAGATCGACATTTGCACCTCCTCTCATGAACCACTCCCGGACGTTCTTTATGATTATGATATGCTCATCATTTTTGGGGGGCAGGAACACGTGTATGACGAGAATCGCTACCCCTTTATTACGAAGGAAAAGGAGCTAACCCGCAAAGCCCTTGCCCGCGGGCTCCCCTTTCTGGGAATCTGTTTCGGCGGTCAATTGCTTGCTTCAGCACTGGGAGCACGGATCAGACGCCTGGCTGCTCCACAAATTGGCCTGCTCAATGTCCATATCACCGATGCCGGCCGCCGCGACCCGATCTATACCGGCATGCCAGCCCATCAGCTCGCCTTTCAATGGCACAATGATGTGTTCGATCTGCCTCAGGACGGCGTTCTCCTCGCCACCTCGCAAGGCAGAGAGCATCAGGCCTTCCGCTTTGGGCCGAACGCTTATGGCATTCAGTATCATATTGAGCTCACTCCCGGGATGTTCGAGGAGCAACTTTCAGACAAAACGACGCGACGCGCCTTCCAGCACAAGCCAGAGACGTATCAGCATATCAAGGAAGCATGGAGAACGGTATACCCCACCTACGAGGAACATTCTCGGATCTTCCTTGACAATCTGTTTCGTATTGGTCAGCTTATCCCTGCACGTTCGCCCATTCACGATAGTGGGAGATATCGCCGTACAGCTCAATAAGCGGCTTCTGCTCCTCGATCACGACTTTGCATAATCCGGTCGGATACGCGGCCGGCGGCTCCCAGAGCCGTTCCATTGGGCGCTCATCGAAGAAGGCCATTATGGTCTTCAGCGTCGCTGCATGCGTGACGAGAAGGAGCGTTTCCCCTTTCTGTTCCTCAAGCACGCTTTGGAGAAAGGGGAGCACGCGTTCCCGCAGATCGTAGAAGGATTCGCTCCCGTTGACGGGCCGATAGAGATGCGGACGGCTCCAAAAAGCAGCGAAGATCTCCGGCTCGCGCTGTTGAAGCTCCTCACGCGTCTTTCCTTCCCAATCACCCATATATAATTCACGCAATGCATCATGTGGAATAATATCACAGGAATGATGAGCGCCGATCAGCTCCGCTGTTGTGCGCGTCCTCTGGCTCGGACTGGTATAAATAGCGGTGAACGCGACCTCACGCAACGCTTCCCCGAGCCATTGCGCCTGACAGACCCCCAGGGCAGTCAGCGGCGAATCCTGCCAGCCCTGCAGCCTCCTTTCAATGTTCCATTGCGTCTCTCCATGCCGTGTGATATAGAGTGTTGTTTTCATTGTTCAGAACCTCTTCCATAAGTTGTCTCGCTAGAGATAACTGTACAATAAAAGGCCGAACAGTACCACCCACACACGGCATCAGCATGCTTCTTTCCAGCTATAAGAAACGTCTTAGAGGGACGTAATCCGCAAGAGTTCCTGCACGATGATCTCCCCGGGCACCTCGTTCCGCGGTGGATACTGTTCGGGCTCGTAGAGAACATGAATGCCATATTCGGTGAGCAGCTTGAGACTTTGCGGAAATGCGGGATGCTCGGCCAGCTTTCCGCGCCGGACTACCGGTACGGCCAGAATCGGCGTTCCAATGCCGGTATGCTCGCAGAGAAGCCCGAGCGCCAGATTATCACTGATACCAAGCGCCCACTTGTTGACCGTGTTAAAGGTCGCGGGAAACACCAGCAATGCATCAGGAGGAGGCAGAAGGTCCGGCGTTCCGGGCTGTTTGTAATTGGTGCGAACCGGATTTCCCGTCAGATAGTGCAGCCGCTTTTGCTCGACAAATGCCGTCGCACTCGGGGTAAGAATCGCACAGACATTCCAACCAGCAGCGATCAGAAGCGGGATCAGCTCATAGGCCTGCGGCGCTGCACCGGCAGCACAGATAACAAGGTACAGCACTCTTTTCATGGTTTGCGAATTCATTTCGGTTGATTCGCTCCTCTTCTTTCTAGAGTTTTCAGGCAATATGCCATCTGTGTTATTTAATACCCCGGTCAATCGAAAAAGCGGAAATTTTTCCGGCCACTTTTTGATGTGTTCGCGAAAAGCCGGTTATAACAGTAACTCCAGATCATCATGGGTCGGTCGGAAACCACAACGCTCATACACATGGCGTCCTGCATCGGTTGTATGGAGAAAAACGCGAGAGGCACGGACTTGCTTCGCATATTCAATAATACGGTTCATAAGTGCAGTTGCTATCCCTTTTCCCCTCCATCCCGGAAGAGTATACATATTCATAATATATGCCTCTAAGCCAGATGGGCAGAAACGCGAGGGCGGTTTTTCCAGCAAGACCATTCCACTTATCGCCACTATTTCTCCTGTGGCTGCTTCCGCTATCCATGAATGAAATTTTCCAGAAGCTATATTTTCTTGTATATACTGTTTTGTCTGCTCGAACAGGGCTTGTGATGGCTCACCACCCTCCCGGAAATCGACCTCTTTAAATAGACGGATTCTCAGTTGAACGATAGCATCACAATCCTGCATTCCTGCTTTGCGGACTGTATATTCAGCCACTCTCTCTTCTCCTTATCGCATCTAAAGAGATCAGCTAAAAATCGCCGTCTTTCGATTGAGAAACCAGAGTCACGCCGCTCCATATCTCGCACCGCAACAGACACAGCTACCCACCCATTAAAACTGCATGTAATTCCTTCATCGCTTTATGATTCCGTAATTTCGTGATGTTCAGTCTATCATACATCGCTTGAACTCTGCTGATATGGCGTTGTGAACCATAATGTCGAGCAAGTTCTATTCCCCGAACCGCTAGCTTGACTCCTTTTTCCATGTCCCCACTATAGGAATATGCTTGAGCTTTAATAATAGTATAGGAGCCGAGCGCACGCATAGGACGGAATGGCTTCAAGTTATCAAGATAGGCGTAGATCTCAAGCGCCTTCTCAGGCTCCCATAACAACGTATGCCCCTGCGCTTTCTCCTGTAATACCTCAATCCGGTTAAACTGATTATACTGAGTATCTAAATTATCTTTCACAAGATGTGCACATTCTTCTGCTCGCTGAATTGCATCGAGAAACTCAGCCGAGAAACCATAAGCAGCGTGCGCTCGCGCCAGAATCTGCCAGCGTACTCCCTGGACAAGCGTGCTTGCCACATCTATGATCGGCTGCATTCTATGCAGAATTTTGACCGCTGCTTCATATCGCCCCCGCTTTCTCTGCACATCCGCCTGATGGATTTGCGCGAGGCACATGATATCGACATCATGCAACTCTTCCCCTAAATCAAACATTTCCTGAAAATGGCCTGATGCCTGCGTAAAACGAAGTTGATCATATGCAATCCGTCCCATCATCTCATGCGCATATGCCAGTACTTTTTGCGCGGGTTTCATAAATTGACCATGATATTTCGTCAGAGCACCCTCCAGATTCTCTATCATCCCTTCCAGACTCTCTACAACAGGTTGATTCTTCCCATCAGCAAGCCAAAGCAACCAGGATAACTTTGCAGTTGCAAGAGAAGGCTCCAGGAGCGTCTGTAGTAGAATATCATTGGCCTCAGACGGTTTATCGGCAAGGAGCTTTGTCGGAGGTCTTGTCTTCCCTATCGCATCGAGGCGTTCCTGCGGTATTTCTAGAATTTCTGCCAGGCGGCTGATTTGTTCCAGCTTGTCGACTTTTCGCTTGCCTCTTTCAATCAGAGATACATATTCTCGGGTGTGTCCCCACCGTTCAGCAAGATCCCCCTGCGACCATCCTCGTTGTAAACGAAACGACCGCACCAGTTTCCCAAACTCGTTGCTATTGAATTCCAGATGACGCTTCTCCGACATAAAACCTCCCTTTTTCACAGCTCGCTTCGTAACAATATGTTCCTCTCCAGGAACATCCCGTTCCTTGATAATACCACTAACGCGTACTACACTTCAATAGGATCTACATAAAGTCCTACGCTACTCATTCTTCAGTTCCCTTTTTAAGTATGGTAGACGTCATGTTTGTAGGGAGGAAAATGCCATGCAGCGCCCGATCGTCGTCATTGACGATTCGCCTACTATCCGCAAGATCCTTGAGGTTACCTTGCGACGCGCAGGCTATCCTGTGACCACATTTCCGGATGGAGTGCTCGCGCTCAAAACGCTCCTCAATGAGCCTGTAGAGCCGATACCCTCGCTTTTCATCCTGGATATCGACTTACCTCAAATGAACGGTTTTGAGATCGCTCGTTACCTCAAGAAGAAGCCAGTGCTCTCTGAAGTTCCGCTTCTTTTCATCTCACGTCATTGCGGTGTCGTCCAGCGGCTCAAGGCGCGGCTTCTTGGAGCACACTCATTTCTCACCAAGCCTTTTACAACGACCTGTATCACTGCTACTGTCTCAACTCTTTTTCAGGAGATACATAATGACGAACAGACAAACTCCGGACCAATTGTCCACTAGCCAACCGTCAGCCTGCCAGCTCTCGAAAGAGGAACGCCGTCGCAAGCTCAAAAGGCTGAATGAAGCATGGCACCGCTTTCGCTCGCTTCCACCTGAAACCCCCGAGCGACATGCTGCAAACGAGACATTTCGAGATGCCTATACAGAACTCTACCGAGAAGGGGTACAATTCCGCTATAATGGAGATATTGACGAATATATGCTCCTTGAAAAGGCGTATCCTCCCTTCCGGCTCGATTGCTGGTACCAGACAGCCGGCGGCCTCTACGTTCACATACTGGAATATTGCCCCGAAAGTTCCAAAAACCCATACGTTGTCGCTACCATGCAGCGTGACATCTACTATTGTGACGCGGAGGGAGTGACAGAGGTGCCTGCACGCAATCTCAAAGATGCGCTTGAAATCGATTCTTTTCCCGGGAAACAGTTCTTTTTCTTTGATTGCACGCTCGTAACACACGTCAAAGTGATCGCATCTACAAAAGCAGAAGCATACGAACTGGCTCTGGAAGCACTTGTACCTCACACACTCAACCGAGATGTGTTTGTTCGGCACATCGATACGACAGTGAAACAGGGCAGCGAGGCATAGATCAGGTCAGGGCCTGTCGAAGAGTCAGCCTTTTCCACAGGCCCACAGAGCAGCTAGAGCAATTTCTGAAAGAAAACCCGTTGATATCCCTCGTGCAGTCTTCTGTCTACTTCTTCAAATCCCAGACGTCGATAAAAGCGGAAATTTTCCACCATTACAGCGTTCGTGTAGAGCCGAATCGCCTTTAAACCTGCCTTGAGCGCCTCTTGCTCCACAAACGAGAAGAGCAGCCGCCCAAGTCCCTGCCCTTGAAAACGAGGATCGATCGCCACATTTTCAACAAACATGGCGTCACGCTCTGGCATCATCACCAGGACCCCACAAATGCCTTCTGTCGTTGGCAGGACGTAGACAGTACCATCTTTTATCAGAGAGAGATAATCAGCATGCAAGGGAGCAGGTTCACGCTCCATACGAGCAAGATAGCAAGCATAGGCCCGACGCACACAGGTCTCGATCGCCTCTCGTTCCGCTTCCTGAGCCCGACGAATTGTCCGTATAGTCATCATTTCTCCTCCATCGAAGTCTGCTTCTTCTCCCTATATTACGAGAGGAACATCTGTCTCTACAAGTATTTCTTAACCGCGTGTTAACACTCTTTACAAGAAAAATTGACAAAGCTTTACCCGGGCTTAAAACTCCTTTAACAACATTGAACATACAATGAGACAAACCCCGCTAGAAAGAAAGAGAGGCAGATATGCAAGGTAAAAAGCAGTATTTCTCTATTGGTATTTCAGTTCTTGTTTTACTCTTACTCTTAATTCCTACCGCAGCTTTCGCTCGAACTTCGGTCCCCGAGACGCACGGACGCTATCGGAACGTCATCCTCTTCCTCGGTGACGGTATGGGCGACTCCGAAATCACCCTCGCACGCAACTATTTCGTTGGTGCGAACGGGCGTCTCAACATGGATAAGCTGCCTTATGTCGGCGCAAGCACGACCTATTCGGTGCTCGAAAACAACCCGAAGCAGCCGGACTATGTGACCGACTCGGCAGCCAGCGGTACTGGTTGGGCGACTGGCACGAAAACCAGCAACGGGCGCATTTCGACCACAGCCGGGACAGACAAAGATCTTCCGACCATCCTTGAACTGGCTCAGAAAGCGGGCTACGTGACTGGCGACGTCACCACCGCTGAACTGACCGACGCGACTCCGGCAGTGCTGGCCTCGCATGTCAGCAGCCGCTCTTGCCAGGGCCCCGCAGACATGAAGAGCTGCCCGCAGGACAAGAAGTCGGCAGGCGGCCCCGGCTCGATCGCGGAACAGCAGATTGACCATCAGGTCAACGTCCTGCTTGGAGGCGGGAAGCAGCGCTTTGACCAAAAGATCGATTTTGGCAAATATACCGGTAAGACGGTCCTCGAAGCCGCTCAGGCCCAGGGATATACCGTCGTGACCGATGCCAACGGGCTCAAGAAGGTGAACAGTCAGCATGTTCTGGGTCTCTTCAACCAGAGTAATATGACGACCGAATGGACTGGCACTCCCGCGCAGCCCTTCCCTGGAAGTGGGCCACAGACCTGCCAGGAGAACAATCGACCGAGCAATGAACCCGCCCTGGCCGACATGACCAGCAAAGCGATCGAGCTCCTTCAGCGAAATAGCCGCAAAGGCTTCTTCTTACAGGTTGAAGGCGCATCCATCGACAAGCAGGACCATGCTGCCAATCCGTGCGCTCAGATTGGTGAGACCATCGCGTTCGATAAAGCAATCAAGGTAGGCATGGATTACGCCCGCCAGCACCCGGACACGCTGGTCATCGTCACAGCCGATCACGGCCATACTTCCCAGATTATCGAAGAGCCAACCAGCGCCAAGCAGCCTGGAGTCTTCAGCAAGCTGATCACGAAGGAAGGTTCTACCATGTACGTGAGCTATGCGACGGCTCCTTCTGGGGAGTCCCAGTCGCACACAGGGACACAGGTACGTATCGCTGCAATGGGTCCTGAAGCGCCGCGAGTCATGGGTGTGATCAACCAGACCGACATCTTTCAGATCATCAAGCGGGCACTCTCCATCCGTTAAAGCGGAAATGTTCCTTCTTTGAAGAAAAGGGGCATCTTCTATAGAGATCTCACTTCTCTTATAGAAGATGCTCTTCTTTCATCCCCGTCGCCGACACAGTGCCAGAGAGAACAGTAGTAGCAGTCCATAAAGTGCTAGCTGTACCAAAGGTGATACCAGCAAAAAGTGTTCGTTCCTGAGCCAAAACGCCAGCGCCGTTCCCGTTACAGCGTCAACGAGCATCCCGACGCCTCATATCAGTGAGAGTATGACAATCCAGAAGCGTACCGAAGCCTCTTTTTTCCATTCCTCCTCAAATCGGGCAACCCGTTCCCTCACGCCACCCGTCACAATTTGAGAACGCTATAAAATATAATCGAGCGAGGCAGCGCCAACGAGAGCAGTAAAAGGAGCCCGAATACACCCGGAATCAATGAATTGCGCGCAAGGAAGATTTTCGTATCGCTGCCAGGCAACAAAAACAACAAAGCAAGCACCATCGCAAGGAAGACAAAAGCCGCATTCAGCCGGCTCAACAGGCAGATCTGCTCAAGAGAGCGCAGAAGTGACTCCGGGAGCCGCTGTACAACTTCCGTTCGCACATAATCCAGCAGCGGACGCGAGAGCACCTCACCAGATTGCCAGCGCCGCGCCCAGAGACGCAGACCAGCAGGCCAGCCCTCAAGTTGCTCGTAGAGCCGGGTAAGCGTGCTCTCGGGAAGCGATACCGGGACGTTCAGGCGGCGGCACCCCTTCTTCCACAAACGGACGAATCAGTGCAAAACGCTCCTCAGCGGATGCGTGTTGTTCTCTTGTTATCGCTTCTTCCTTCCCATATCCTTTACAGTATGCTATTCATATGTTGTACCTGTCAACTGTACCGGGCAATAGAACTACGCCAGTTATTTCCAAAAAGAGAGCGCCATTTTTAAAAAGGTATGATAAATACTACCCCCTCCTCTCTCTTTTCTCTTGTCCATCTTGGTCTGGAAGCGCTAGAATAAGGGGTGACAAATGGGGGAAAGAAGAGGAGGAATATGGGGAAAACGACAGCGCGTCAGGCTCTACAGGCGCAACTACTCGATATGTGCCGGCAAGACAAGCGTATTGCTGGCCTGGTCGATTACAGTGCAGAAGATGAACGCATCCTGGAGAGTCGAACTGACTTTGCCCTGACGCTTTTTATCATAGATACCTACTTTGACACGTTTGTGCTGGAGCTTGAGGCCTGGTTCACCCGGTTTGGACCTCCCCTCCTGCTGTTACGAGAGGCAGAGAACACCATTCGCGTTGTCTATGATGCGCAGCCGCTTCCTGTACACCTCACAGCAATCTGCCTGCCCGCCAATTCCATGCACCTCACCCTGGATAGACCGGCCCTTGAGGCCAACGTGCTCTATGACGCAACCGGACAGCTTACAACGGCGCTTCATCAAGCAGCCGATGCTTTCCCGACCGATCAGCAGGCAACGTTTGAAGAACTTGCCAGCACCTTCTGGTATGATCTGCTCGACACCCTTTGCAAGCTGTTGCGTGGCGATCAATGGAACGCTTGCCAGCTTTTTCATGTCAGTGTTCTACCTGCCCTGATCCGGCTCCTGAGGCTGGAAGCCACAATTATCTCACAATGGTACAACCACCATAGTGGCATTGAACCGGCCCTTCCTGCGGAACGACTGGCGAGGCTGAATGCCTGTCTGCCCACCGCGGCAACACTTGCAGGGACCGCCAGAGCGCTGAGAAAGAGCATCGAATTGGGATCGGAGGTCTGCCGCTCCATTGCCGCGCTTCACGGCTTTCGCTGGCCCCACGCGCTTGCGGAGCGCATTGAGGCTATCGTCCTTTTCTGGCTCCCCTCAGATAGATGTACATAAAAAGTGGGAGCAGGTTGTTTTGACCCGCTCCCAATAATGAGAAGAAACTGCTTTAGCCCTCGAAGATATCAAGCGGCAATTGGGCGGAAACCAGCCAGTTAGGCGCGTTTACCACTTCGCCGATGCGCACATCGACCGCAACGCTACAAAGCGCGTAGGCCTCGTGCGGCGTCAGATCATAGTTCTTCGTCAGATGCTTGATCATGCCCCGGATAGACTGGCGCACCGCCTCAAACAGATCAGGACCATAGGCAGTTGTCGCATAGTAGCCCTTCTGGTTCTGCTTCGGAGCCTGGTTGCCTGGCGTATAGTAGGAGATAGAGCTGAGATCGGCGTCCTTGAGCAGGTTCACACGAATCTTAACCACCATCGGGCCCTCGATTGCGGAACCACAGACCTCGCCATCACCCTGCGCCGCATGCGTATCGCCAAGCGAGAGCAGCGCCCCGGGATAGAGAACCGGGAGATAGACCTTTGAGCCCTTCACCAGTTGTCTGGTATCCAGGTTGCCGCCATTGGCACGAGGCGGGACCATATCCAGTGCACCGGGCTCAGCCGGAGCGACGCCGATCATGCCACAGAACGGCTCCAGCGGAATGCGAATTCCAGGCTTGAAATACGCATGATCCCCGTTCAGCTCCCAGATCTTCAAATACGGCTCGGGATATTCGTCGGCCAGCAAGCCAAAGCCGGGAATAACGCCTGTCCAGCCCCAATCTTTTGGGCGCACATCAAGAATCTCAACCTCAACCACGTCACCAGGTTTCGCGCCATCAATCGCGATTGGCCCGGTAACGGGGTTGACCGCGCTAAAATCCAGCGAGCGCAGGGCATCGCTGGTGCTGCCAGGGTTCAACTGACCGGCTGAAGCCTCGCGCGTTTCCAGCTCAACAACATCGCCAGATTGCACTGTAACCAGAGGCGGAATGCTCTGGTCCCAGCAGTTATGTGTATGGTGCAGATGATATTTCACGTCAGGAATCATAGCTCTTCTTCTATTTACTCCTCTCCTTCAACAAATACTTCATCACTTTTTGCCAGCGTCTCAGGCGCTTTCACGCTCAGTATTGCCAGAATAATCACGCCGATAACCAGCCATGCAAGCACAATCGGGCCAGCATACAACAGCGGAGCGGCAGGCAACGGATTAAACTGATTATATAACACAACCAGGAGCACCAGGAACGGGATCACCGGCACGATTACGTGACGGAACACGTTGAACTCATCCTTGTGTTTGCGCAGATAGAACACCACCACAGAGATACAGGTCAACATGTAAATCAAGATAATCGGGAGAATCAGGATCGTTCCCAGGAAGCCGAAAGCAAGCGATGGACCATAAACAAAGCCCGGAACCAGTGAACAGACCAGCGCCACGATCATCGCCAGAATGAAAGCGACATCCGGCGTGCCGTACTTGTTCAGGTGCGCGAAGCTCTTCGGCAGCGTGCCAACCCGACCCATCGCAAACAGCACACGCGTCACGGCATTCACACCGGCGTTCGCGTTCGCCAGAGCACTATTGAGGATCGCCAGCAGAATAATCACGCTTGCCGGTCCCCAGGCTCGCTGAGCCATCTCAGCCCACGGATCTGCATGATCGGGCGAACCATAGAGGGCAGCATTTGCCGGGCCCCAGCCTACCATTGCGGCAAAGGAGCAGAAGACATAAAACAGACCGATACACACAGCAGCGAGCAAGATAGCACGAGGTACAGTTCTGCGAGGATTAATAGTCTCTTCTGCCAGAGGAACAGAAGACTCAAATCCAGCAAAGGCGAGCAGGACAAACGTCATGCCCATCAGAATGCCTTTCCAGCCACCCCAGGCAGGATCGCCACTGTGAGCAGGATTCAGAATATCCAGCGAGATGTTACCGGGGTTGGTAACAAGCAGCCAGATACTCAACAGCACAAAGACGCCGATCTCGATAGCACCCAGAATCACACCGGCGTCAGCAGAAACCTTGATACCAAAATACGACAGCAGGAAGAGGATAACGGTGAAAATGATAACCCAGGTGAACCAACCAAGCGAGATATGGAAATACTGGCTCACAAGCTGATCCGCGGTTGGCCCCAGCACCAGCAACTGGAACGGAATAATCAGCAAGTAGGCAAGGTTGAAAGCCCACCCGGTCAACCAACCGACCTTCTGTCCGAGAGCATTACTGATATACGTGTAGAAGCCGCCCGCAGAGGGAAGGTGCTTCGCCATTGACCCGATGGTCAGGGCCAGGAAAATACAGACAATCAACGCGATAAACGCTGTCAGCGGGAGCGCCGGACCAGTCAGAGCGACAGCCGGAGTCAGGCTGGCAGCAAGGCCAGATGCAGGGGCCATCGTGGTGATCGACTGGAACAGGACCCCCGGCAGGCCGATGGTATTTCGGCGCAATTGCCCGGATTCACCCTTTCCAAGCGTAGAATCAGCAGACATCGCAAACTCCCTTCGAGTTCAAGATAAATAATATATCATACAGGCAATATTGCCGGTATAACGTTGTAAGCTCTCCATACTCCCTGTGCGGCCAGAGAGCATGGAGAGTTCCCCATTGCTTTTACTATCTATTGTCAGTCTTTTCTCGCTAAAAACCAGATTCAACCTCATGAATCTTGTCCTGCCAGGCCGCCTCGGTGGTCGCAAAGACACAGCCAAAGTACGCCACAAACAGACACACCACCGTCAGACTGCCCACAAAGACACGCCACATCGTGTCATTAATCAACGGAGCAAGCTGGTTATAGGCAAGCGTGTTGACTATTGCAACCGCACAGGCAATCAGCGCTACATAGCAGCAGGTCTGAAGCAACCATTTCGGCACAATCAGCCCTTTCTTCAACAGCTCAGGATAGCGTTTCATCAACACTAGCAAGCTGATGAAGAGAAAAGCGGAAGAAACAGCCCAGATCAACACCAGCACTGAAAGCGTGATCACCTGCACTTCAAGCGCAAGATTTGCGGATTCAACCATCGAAAAAACATAAGGCACGAAGTACAGCAAGAGCGTAAACCCGATAGCAATGGCAGTTTGTGTAAGAATGGCATTGACAGGCACACGATGCTTATTCAGGCGAACCAGACCGATCGGCAAACGGCGATCTGCGCTAATCGTCATCAGCAAACGAGCAAACAGGCTCCCGGTCAGTGCGACAAATAATGGGAAGAACACAAGCAGACAAGCAGCAGCAATACGTGCAACCACCGGGCCAAACAGGCGCTCAAGAGCAATCAGAATCGACGCGTTACTGAGCGTTGCCGCCTCGGGACCGATCACAACCAGCAAGGCCATTGTCAGAATAAAATAAGCCCCTAGCACAGCAAGCGTGCCCCAGAGGAAATGACGATAGCCCTTCTCTGGCTGTTTCGCCTCGCCAAGCACAATCACAGGCACGTCTGCACCCAGGTACGCCAGCACGACGATACCGAACAGCTTGAAGTTATCTGGCGTGATTGCCCAGGTTGCCGGGTTCAACAACGGGGTAGCACTGGAATGGCCACCAAGCAGCCAGACGACCGCAGCAATACCGAGCAGTAGCACCACTGCATAGGTTAGAGGCGTCACAAAGTTCACAACGTGCTGAAATGTGCGCAATGGTTGAAGAGAGATAATACAGGCAAAAATCAGAATCGCGATCACGGCGAGTCCCTGTTGCCAGGGCTCTACTAATAAATGCGGATTGATACTCTGCACAATGGTGATCCCGATACTGGCTGCACTGACCATCGCCACAACACCGGGTATCCAGAACGTCACAGCAGCAAACAGGCTCCAGAAGCCGCCAAGTGCCTTATGAGTCCAGTTATAGGATGAACCATTAACAGGAAACCAGGCGCACAATTGAGCGACAACCAACACACAGGGAATGAAAAAGATCAGCGCTCCGATCCCCCAGTAGAGGAGGGAGACCGCCCCAGAAGCGATGGTACCGACCGGGTTCGAGACGAAAAACATCACCATCATAAAGGACATGGTGAAGTCAAAATTCGTCAATACGGGCGGCAGAACACGCCGAACGTAGTTTTCTGATGTTAAAATAGGAATTCGTTCACGCATATACACTAGGCCTCTTCGCATGGGAAAAAGAACAATAATATTCCCTGCCTTCTCATTCCCCGCGTTGATTCTCCTGCGTTTCCCTTTCACCAAAGCGATTGCTGATTTGTATCGCCGTCCCTACTGGCACACGGGACCGACCCTCAGCCTGCTATTTCAAGCATACTCATATTAAGCTGGAGAGTCCAGAGACGATAAAATCTACCTGTTTTTTTGCTGGCACCCTTGTTACTATGCTTTCTCCTGTATATAAACATATTAGTACCTTTTTGTAAAGAACTACAACAGTTAATTTTAAGAAGAAAATATATGTTAGGAAGAATTACCTACCTTTTTTTAAGGTCACTCTGTCACATCTCTCTTGCACAAAAGCTGTCTGTTTCTTTCTCAGATGACGACAACACCTCTAGAAATACCAGGTTATAGGATTATAAAGAAGGGATAAAGTACCTATATATCAGAGGAACAATTCCCTGCGTACAGGAATCATTACCTACTCTCCTTGACATGCAGAGAGCAATCGAGTACGCTCACTCTATACCCTGTCTTCCAGTCCCTATAGAAAAAGCATCCCTTTCTACAATCATGACTGCATCTTCCCTGTCGGTGCAAGCCATGACCAATTGAGTAAAAAGCGAATTCTTCCTGAAGAAAGGCAACGGGCACCCGACAGTTCTTTATTCAGGAGAAAGTATGAGTTGCCCACAATGCCACTATGAGGGGTATCGTGTTGGTGAGCCATGCCCGCGCTGTACATACACCCAGGCTCCCAGATCCCGGCCACTCACTCATCAAAAAAAGGCGCTGACACCGTTGCAGCCTGATGTCAGGCTGGTTGGCTCTGGTCGTTACCGAGTCATCGACCAGATAGACAAACAACAGTGGACAAATGGCTCTACGGAAGTATGGTTGCTTGCACAAGATACGTTACAGACAAATAAGCATGTCACTATTTGTGAAGCCTCATTTCCGGCAGGAAACAATGTCCCTCAAGCATATGTGCAGGCAGCGATGAAAAGCATTGTCGCGCTTTCAGCACACCCGCGTATTCCTGCACTGCACGACATGTTTCTTGAGAACAATCATACCTATTTCGTGTTTGAGCAACCGGCTGGCACACTGCTCAGCCAGTCCTTGCGCCTGACAACAGGTGGCGTGCTCCCTGAGCTCACGGTGCTGGATGGTTGTCTCGCGATTCTCGATGTGCTTGAGCTGCTTGCACGTCAGCAGCCACCGCTGGCGCACGGCCGTATCAAGCCAAACACCATCAATTTGTTCTCCGATGCAAAGGGGAGCGGTTGGCAATTGCTTCGCTTCTCCCCGCTTCTCTTCAGCTTCCTTCAGCAGCAGCCTCAGCCCGGCTTCATCCAGACCGACCTTGTCATGTTACTGGTCACTGCATATATCGCGCTGACAGGCAAACAGCCAGATAAAAATATACTCCAACCAATCCGCAAGCTCAATCCTGCCATTTCGGAGCAAACGGAGGCTGTCATTATGCGCGGACTGCATGACCCCCGAAGCTACACAACACCCGCCGATCTGGCACAGCAGCTTCGTCTTTGTGCACGCGCCCTGCGCAGCGTTTCCATCCCACCGATAGCCCCCGGCCCAATACCGACGCCGATCAGCGTCCCGCCAGTTACACCACAAGGAGACGCCACCCAGGATCTTTTTGCGAAATACTTACAAAATATTGCACCATTAGAGGAGAAAGAAGAGAAGGACGAAAAGAGCATTCTTCCCGAACCGGAAAGCCTGCCCCCAATACCGAACCGCAATCACTATCTTTTCGCCGCCCTCTGGGGAGGCTGCCTGTTCCTGAGCATCCTTGTGATGGTGTTCTTCCTGTAACGAAAAAGAGGAATATATTTTCAGCCTGATATAGCCGTTTTTCGGTAAAAAGAGAGCCAGGTACAGGGTGCTGTCCGGGCTCTCTCCCTGTTTTCTCCACCACCAAAAGAGATAGTATCTTCCAGGTGCCTATACTACTAAAAAGTGCCTTCTTGTAAAAGACCCCTCACCTCCGTATAGTTAAGAACAAGAACCGGTTCACTGCTACCCACCACAGTCACAGAAAGAAGCAGAAAATATGAAAATCGAGATTTTTTCAGATATTCTCTGCCCCTGGTGCTACATCGGGAAACAGCGTCTCCGCTCGGCACTTGCACGTTTTCCATACCGGGATCAGGTAGAGATCAGTTTCAGCAGCTTCGAGCTTGACCCGAGTCTTCCCGCTGATTCGCAGGAAACCATTGAAGAGCGTACAGCACGCAGTACCGGTAGAAGTCCTCAAGAGGTTTCAGCAATGCTCACCTATGTCACAGAGCTCGCGCGACAAGAAGGGCTGAACTATCATCTTGAAGGGGTGCGACTGGTCAACTCTCGAAGTGCTCATCGGCTTGTCCATCTGGCATCCCGGCAGAAGAAACAGGAAGCAATGCAGGATCGACTCTGGACGGCGTTCCTCTCTGAACACCGCTCTATTAGCGACCCTACAACGCTGCTTGAACTCGCGGTTGAGGTAGGCCTTGACCCCGACGAGGTGCAGGCTGTGCTGGATAGTGACGCTTATATGGATGAGGTAAATGCCGATAAGCAGCGGGCGCTGCTGCTTGGTATTACCGGCGTTCCGTTTTTCGTCATTGATGAAAAGTATGGCATCTCTGGAGCACAAACATCCGAAGTATTCTTGAAAGTACTTGAGACTGCATGGGCCGAAACACACCCATCGACCGGACTTGAACTCGCTTCTGAGGCAGAAGGAACCTGTGAAGGCGGAAGCTGTCCACTCTAACAAACAGCCGAGGTTGCTTCACGATGCTGAAGCAACCTCCTTTTGTTGAGAAATCGGAAAAGCTTGACAGCCGCCTTATGGGTGGTTTACAGTGTTGATGGTAGAGGAAGGAGTGAAAGATGCACGAGGTACAACTACCAGCAAACCATAATGAACGAATGAAGCGCGTCCTGTGCGCAATTGAGGGGCTATCAGTTGGGGATGCTTTTGGGGAACGCCTCTTCTCCAATCCGTATATCCTCGAACATGTGGAAGCAGCCTACCAGGCCAAAACGCCACCCAAGCCATTCACCGATGATACGCTGATGGCACTCTCAATCGTCTCGATACTCCGGCAATACGGGTATATCCAGCAGGAACAACTGGCCCGCAGTTTTGCACAACGTTATGATCCCCGGCGCGGCTATGGTCCGGCCATGCACCAGCTACTCAGAGCGCTTCAGAGCGGGCTTCCCTGGAAAGATGGAGCAAGCAACCAGTTTGAAGGTCAGGGATCATATGGAAATGGGGCAGCAATGCGTGTTGCGCCCGTTGGTGCCTATTTTGCCGGATCAATGGAGGAGGTCGTCATCCAGGCCGCACGCTCTGCCGAAGTCACCCACACGCACCCGGAAGGTGTCGCGGGAGCCATTGCCGTCGCGGTTGCCGCCGCACACGCATGGAGCCTCCGTGGTGTGGCTCAACTGCCAACACGTAGCGAATTTATTGACCTTGTCCTTCCCTTTGTGCCAACCAGCGAACTGCGCCGAAAACTACGGCTGGCCCGCGATATCTCGGAAAAAACGGCGCTTGATGCAGTGGTTGCAATGCTTGGTAACGGCAGCCTGGTTTCGGCACAGGATACTGTCCCGTTTACGCTCTGGTGTGCCGGCGAGCACCTCAGAGACTATAAGCAAGCCATTCTGCTGACAGCCAGTGCCGGGGGCGATGTTGACACCACGTGCGCGATTGTCGGAGGCATCGTCGTGCTTGCAACCGGCGTTGAGGGCATTCCTGAGGCGTGGAGACAGGTACGCGAGCCGCTCCCTGATTGGCCCTTCCATGAACAGGCTGAGTAGCGCTCAGTTGCCCGGTTGCTCATTCTGAAATTGTTCGGGATGCATTTCACGCCAGTGGCTCCAGCTCGCTTTCAGCAGCTCCTGAAGCACTGCCGCTACCGGAGCAGCCAGAAAAGCGCCCGCAATGCCAAAAAGATTGGTCCCTGCCACAATCGCAAAGACCGTCAAAATAGGATTCAGACCCACAACGCGCCCGATAATACGCGGTGCCAGAATGTTATTCTCAATATTCTGCAATAGAATCACCAGCACCAGCGCCATCACCGCCGTTTGCAGGCTCTTCGTCAGGGCAACCAGGACAATCGTTCCGCCCAGAATATAGACACCAATCACCGGTACAAATTCCATGACAAAAGCCAGCACTGTCAGCAAAAATGCGTATGGAACCCCGAGCAGAAAGAGTCCGATTCCCGTTAGAATACTCATGGCAGCACCAAGCAGGAGATTTCCACGCATGTAGCCACCGATGATACGCCCGGTTGTTTGCAGCACAAAAGCGATATTGCGCTGATGGCGGTTCGGTGTCCGGCTCGTCAGCCAGTGCGCGATAGCAGGGCCGCTTAACAGGAAATAGATACTGAGCATGATAACCAGTACAGTATTGATAAAAAGGGCAAACGTATTGCTCAACAATGGGAAAATTGAGCTCATAACCTTCTGGATCTGTGAGAACCACTGCTCCCCCATGCGCTGGAGTTGCTCCTGCGAGATGCCCAATTTATTCATATAATCGAGTATTGGCTGAGGAATCAGGCCACGCCCCGAAGACAGGTACGCCTCCATCCAGCCAATGAAAAGCGATAGTTCTCGAATGGCTGCACTAATAATGAAGAAGAGCAGGACACAGACAAACGAGAGAATCAAGACATACACCAGCACAATCGAGAGCCAGCGCGGTAACCAACGCTGAAAAAAGCGAACCAGCGGCGCCAAAATATGGGCGATCAGTGCACCCAAAATGAGCAACAGAAGCGCCTGCCCCACACGCCCGGCCAGCCAGAACACCACTCCGGCTATTGCGATCCAGATCAGCAGAGCTGCCCCTTTTACAAATCGATGGTACCAGAACACAGTTGAATCAGTGTATGGTTCTTCTTGCTGTGACGCATTCACCTTTCTATCCCCTCTTTCTCTTCGCGCATCCAGGAGAGTACGGCAGACCTACTTGATTTTTTCTGTCTAGCGGTCGCGCTTCTCTTTTCTTTTCCATTGTACGAGCAAGGGAATACAATAACGGGAGCGCTTTTCTCAAAGAAGAGGTTAGAGAGGCTTCACCCGGCTTCCCGAGCTGCTTCAGGCAATAGTAACTTACATTGATTTCGGAGATCAGCAGCAATGAGCCGGGCCGCTTTATTCTGCCAGTTATACAGCGTGCGCTCGGGGACCTGCAACCGAAACCACTCAAGCGCCTCGCGAGTCGTGGGATCAGGCGGATCGGAGGAACCACGCCGACTATACGGCTTGATACCCATTACATAGGGGAAATAGAGCGCGTTATAATAGCGCCATTCGTCGCTGGTGCCAAAGTCGCCCTTCGCACGCGGTTTCAGCCGCTCGATGCTCTCACTTAACAGGGCCTTCAGCTCGGTAGCTCGCTCCAGCACATCATCTTTCGCCCCCCGGGCAGCGAGCCGCTCTTGCACCTGTGGAAGCCTCGTCAGGGGGCTGCTTGCCAGCCGTTGCAGATCACCAAAGTTGCTCAACGCTCGTCGCGTCAAACGCACGAATTCTTCGGAGTCAGTGTTCAATATGTCTATTTGCTGATTGATTCGCGGGAGAGCATCGGCAGCATCATGCAGTTCAGCCCGCGCCTCACGCACCTGTGGGAATGTACTGAAAGCAATTCTCTCTGCTATTTTTCGAGCAGAACGAGAAAACACCTGTACCAGAATAGAAGTTGCAATGATACTCAGCAGGAGCAGCGCAAGCGGGAACTCTACCTTCTCTCCTATCCAGAAGAGCAGCGCGACCTGTCCTCCAAAGAGCAGGGCCAGCAACAATGAATAATCAAACGACCGAAACACATCGGGCAGGAATGCTTCCCCTTGCTCTACAGCGTCTTGCGCGGCAACCAGCCAGCCAAGCATCAGTAGATTGATCCCCATTGGCAAGCAAGCAAGGGGCCACGATACCGCAAGAAAAGCAGAGGTACAGATCAGAGCCAGCAGCACGAACAAAAGCGGCTGCTTGTCCCGGAGGTGCCGCCAGCAGAGCACCAGCGCAGCCACAAGAGGCAACAAAGCAGCGCCCAGAGCTATCAATGGATGCAAAAAGAAGAATATACCGCCGCACGCCACAAACCAGCCAAGCACACCAAGCCCGCTGAAAAAAGCCTGACGAGCAACCCCAAACAGATTCTCGACGCGAGTACAGATCAGCATCGCAGCACAGAGTAAGGGAGGCAACAACAGCAACAATTGTGCGGGAACAGCCAGTATCGCATGTGAAAAGGGAGCAATGGGTTCGAGGTACATGCAGCCAGCGGCCAGTGCATAAGAGATCAGTGCTGCCCCAACCAGCCCGACACGCGTGCTCTTCACATTTCGACTGAAGAGGTAAGTTCCAAGCCAGAGCGACAGACCGAAAAAGAGGATTTCGAGCACTCCTGCGCCTGCGGCAAAATAACCCGTCATACCATACGCTCCCACATCACAAACTTAGTACAAACGTTTCTCCGATTATCGCAGTCTGTACGAAATCTGTCAAGTATGAGTTTTTTTCTGGTACTACCTAAAAAATTGGCAGTATATGGCAGTGCTTTGACTGGGAATGGCAGTGCTTTTACCACTATGCTGATTGTAGATCAGAAGCGTGACCAAGCGAAATGAAAGCTTCTGAGCAAGTATACAACAGGAAAGGACTTCGATAGATGGCACAGCACTCTATTCGTTCCACATCTTCCAGGCTGAAACTCTTTATACAACTTGATGCCGCAACTTCTCTTCTAGGCGCATTCCTGTTTCTGGGTGTCGGCATCAGCCCGCTTGCTTCCATTCTGGGATTCACAGATCCTATCTTCCCAATCATTGTAGGAATTGGCCTGTTCTTCTATGTTGCCTGGTTGCTCTTCATCAGCAGAGGGCCCGAAGTACACCCGCGAAACGGCCTGATAACGGTCTGCATCAATGATGCCTGGGTACTCGCGAGTATCATTCTGCTGCTTGTTCAACTCCCACCGCTCACGCTCTGGGGTAAGAGCTTTGTCATCCTGATCGCCCTTATCGTCGAGGCGTTCGGACTGCTCCAGTTCTCCGCTCTCTTGCAGCAGCGTCGGGAAGTGGCACGCTACAAGCAAGCACATTAAGAGAAGAGACGCGTTTCTTCTCGCAGCAGCCCAGGTCCATAGAGTATAATAAAAATCGAACAGCCCGAATACACCATAAAGGGAACTGAGACTCCATATTCCGTCTGCCTTCTTGCTTTCTGAGTCACAAAAGAAACAAGCAGGAAGGCAGTCATCACGAGGAGGTTAATATGACAGTTAAGTTCGGCTGGGCTCTCTCTGTTGGACCAACCGAGGGTATCTCTCAGCAGCAATTCCATAAGATGATACAGAAGCAAATCGAACTTGCGGATGGCGTCGTTGACTCGCTCTGGTTTGTCGATCACCTGCAATTCGGCTCGTCAGCGGTTCTTGAAGGATGGACAACCCTGACCTATCTTGCTGCCCAATATCCTCAATTTCAAGTAGGCCATATGGTCCTTTGCCAGTCATTCCGCAATCCTGCACTGCTGGCAAAAATGGCTACAACCCTGCAATATATGAGTAACGGGCGCTTTCTCCTCAGCATTGGCGCAGGTTGGCATGAGGAAGAATATCGTGCGTACGGCTATCCGTTTCCTTCCCCACGGGTGCGCGTTGAGCAGCTTGAAGAGACTTTGCAGATCGTCAAGTCGCTCTGGACCCATGAGCAAACAACCTTCCAGGGAAAACACTTCTCAGTCCAGGCGGCGTACTGCGAGCCAAAGCCGGACCCCATTCCACCCATCATTATAGGAGGCAAGGGCACGCGCTTGCTACACCTTGTTGCTCGCTATGCAGACGGTTGGAATGCTCCCTGGCTCACCCCCGAAGATTATGCCGCGCGAGCAAAGGTACTTGAACAGGAATGCCAGAAAGTCGGGCGTGATCCTTCCAGCGTGCAGCGGAGCTGGTTCGGACGCTGCACCTGCGTGGCCACCGAACAAGAGGCCTGCACGCTACATGATCGTGGCTTAACAGGCACTCCCGACCAGATCGCGGCACAGCTTCAGCAGTACATCGATCTCGGTATTGATACATTTATGCTTGGGTGCAACTCTTTCGACGATATGACCACAGCAGAATTACTGCTAAAAGAGGTATTACCTCGCTTTCAATAAAAAAGTGGAGAAGGCGAAGTATATCTTGCGTCTCCTCCATCCCTTTTACACGACTTTTCCTGAAGGAGCCTGCTCCTTCTTTTACAGAGAGAATATCATTTAACGGCGAGGCTTCTTCGAGGAAGGGGCCTGCTTTTTCTCCTGCGCAGGAAAGATCATCTCAAAATAGTCGTTATAATCTTCGTCTCCTACTGTAATCACGACATGAAGATTCTTCTCTTTGTCGTAATGCATATCGACCTCCTCAACCTGCATCCGAATGCCCGGTGTAAGCTGGCAGATTGCCTTTGTTTCAACCAGATGTTCAAAGAACCTCTGAATCTCTTCATGATTCATATATATCTTCTCCTCGTTTACTCTTGTACCGCTTGCACAACCCCTTCCATTCCGTATCGCAACATTTGAAGAGGCTTCACACCCTCATTATAAAGCATGGCAGGCTCCCTGTCTCGCTCAATTCACCAGAAAGATGCATAAGACACTCTAAATGTAAAATAGTGCAATGCTCTCTTGCACTATCACACTGATTTCGCACATAATAACAGGAGAATCCATTCAAGAAAGGATAGAATATGAACTATACGCTAGCAACCATACGCGATAGCCCACATCTTCGTGTACAGCTCGGCCCGCTTGACAACGAGGGCTGGCCCCCCTTCATGACCAACGATCCGGTCGCCGACAAACATTGGCCTTTCCTGTGCGAGATGCTCCCTCAGTATCAGCTCACGCTCTCTAATAAGGAGAATCAGGTAATCGCCGCAGGCTATACAGTCCCGCTCTACTGGGATGGCACCATTGAAGGGCTTCCAGAAAGCTGGGAAGACGCGCTCATTCAAGGAACAACCCCGCATCAGAACAGGAAACCGAACACACTCTCAGCACTGGCGATTGTGATTCGGCCTTCGTTCCGTGGACAAAAGCTCAGTACACAGATAGTGCAGGGCATGCGAGCGCTGGCGCAACAACATGGCTATACCTCTCTCATCGCGCCAGTTCGGCCCTCACTCAAAAGCCGCTACCCGCTTATCCCGATGGAAGATTATGTCAGGTGGACACGAGAAGATGGCCTGCCCTTCGATCCCTGGATGCGGGTTCATGCCCGTCTGGGAGCGCGTATACTCAAAGTTGCGCCGCGCTCGATGGTTATTCCCGGCACGGTGCAAGACTGGGAGCGTTGGAGCGGGATGAAACTTCCACAAAGCGGTGCTTATATTATCCCCGAGGCGCTCGTCCCGCTTGAGCTCTCGCATGAGCGCAACGAAGGCATCTATATTGAACCAAACGTGTGGATGCAGCATCAGATCTCCTGATCTATAAATCAATACATAGTCATCCTCTTCTGGTGCTGAGTCCGGATATTCTCGGGCTCAGCCTGCCCTCTTTCTCCAAATCTTCATTACCTCGCAAGCACAGTCTGCAAGGAAACGAGCTTCTCCAAATTAGGAGGATAGTACTCACTTTTCTCTTGACAGCCCTTCCTCTTTCGGACTATACTTCGAGTATCAAAACGGTATGACTGAATAAACTCATTCAGTCAACAAGATCAGATGAGAACGCTTGCCGGATGCAAAAGGTCCGACAGAAGAAGGAAAAAATGAGGAACGTAACAGTTAACGACCTGTTTTCTCTAGAAGCAAAGAGAGATCCTATCAGGTTTTACAAGCAATTGCGCGAACAGGGGCCAATTATCGACCTCGGCGAGTACCCGAGTATAGGCAAATTCTGGCTGCTCACTCGCTATGAGGACGCTATTGCTCTGCTTAAAGATCCTCATCCCTTCACGAGGGACAGGTTGAAACTACTGTCGCCAGAAGAAAAGGAACAGACAACCAGGTACCATTCTGCGCTTGAGCAATATGTACTGCAACGGCGCGATATGCTCGCGGTCGATCCTCCCGATCATACACGTCTGCGCAAGCTGGTTGCGAAAGCCTTTACTCCACGCATGATCGAGCAGATGCGACCACGAATGCAACAAATTGTGGATGAATTGATCAATGCTGTTGAGGACAAAGGGAAAATCGAGCTGATCTCTGAGTTCGCTTATCCACTACCAATTACAGTCATCTGTGAGATGCTCGGCATTCCTGCCAGGGACCGCCAGCAGTTCCGCCACTGGACACAACTATTAATCGTGCCACCTCAAAAGCCCGAGGAATTCGCAGCTCTGAATGCTCCCTTAGAAGATTTTATTAGCTATATTCAGCGCTTGATCGAGGAAAAACACCAGAATCCGGAGGATGACATCATCAGTTTACTGGTTCAGGCCCGGGAACAAGAAGATAAATTAAGCGAAAATGAACTCATTTCAAGCATTTTCTTACTTATCGTTGCCGGGCATGAGACGACGGTCAATCTGATTGCAAACGGCGTCCTCGAATTGTTGCTGCACCCGGATCAATTACAACTGCTTCAGCAAGACCCGTCGCTGCTTCCATCCACTATAGAAGAATTATTACGCTATACTGGACCAATCTTTGCAGCCGGATCCCATTGGGCAACGGAAGACATAACGCTCTATGGCAAGCAGATTCGCAAGGGTGATATCGTGCTCGTCGGGCTGACAGCGGCTAACCTTGATCCTGATGTATTCGAGCATCCCGAAAAGCTGGATATTACCCGGGAAGAAAACAAACATGTCGCGTTTGGCAAAGGCATTCACGTTTGTCTGGGAGCGCCTTTAGCCCGCCAGGAAAGTCAGATTGCGATTGGAACGCTGATTCGGCGTCTCCCTCACTTGCGCCTGGCTGTTCCTCCTGAACAACTCGTATGGAGCGGGTCAAAATTCCGTGCGCTTCGCAGCCTCCCGCTCGAATTCTAGCTTTAAAGCAGGCAGGAAAGCTCGTCCATCGTGTTTTCTTGCCTGCTTGTTCTCAATAGGTAGCGAGGAGAAAAGCCGATCGCTTCCTGCTCAAAAAGCAGCACTTCCAGTATCTCCTGCAAGATAGACAACAGATCTTCAACATCTTCATTAGCCACAGGAGACCTATCATCGGCATAAGAGAACAATCCAGGTTGATAGTGTAATGACAAGTGCAGCTTGCAACCTCGCATCGGACGTCTCTATTTTTCGAGTCGATTCGGTTGTGACCCGCTCCAGAAGCCACTTTACCTGTTCGGAAGAGCTATCCTGTTATCTCTCTTCTTCTCACTATAAAAGCTCTTATCAAGCTAATGAGGGTATATCGGTATGATACCTCTCAAAAATCTCTTCCAGTTTTTCCTTACTATCGATTTTGAAAGGAGAAGAACTACTTTTCAGGCATAAGTGTATGCTGATATAGCTTATGTGCTTTCCCCGTTTTCTCCAGAGAGGCTTGCAGAGCATCAAGCACCTTCGTCCAGTGCTCGCGCATCCGAGCTCGTTCGAAGGGACCGGGCAAGTGCTCCTGATGAAAACTGATCACCGTTTTTGCCCCATTTGGAATAACACGCACCTGAACTATTGACGCACGCGGCCAATGAAGCCGGGGAAGCCATGTCAGCCGGATGTTCTCTTCTGGATTGACGACGCTTACCGTGCCTGTAGCCCCATCTGACGCCTGATAGGAAGCCCCTGGCTCCAGTTGAAGGGGCGCTCCTAACCAGAGCCCTAACCCTTCAGCGGATGTCAGCATTGCCCACGCATCCTCAACTGGTACTGCAATCGTTCTCCGTACTCCTATCTGGAAGCCTGCTTTTTTTGTCTGCCCAACAACACGCTGTTCGCGTAAGGGTTCGTATAGATATACTTCTTTCTGTTCATTATGCGTGTTCACTATAGCCTCACAATCCTTCAGCAATAGTCCTACTTCGTGGATTCGTCCAATAGAGGAACAGCAGCGACAGCATCTATTTCTAGCAGGAAATCGGGATGCGCCAGACCAGCGACATAACACATCGAAATGATTGGCGGGTTTGGACGGTTCCCCCAGAAGCGCTGAAAGGCCTCGAAACCGGGCTGAAGCGGACATCCCTGAACCAGCAAGACGGTCCATTTAATAATATGCTCTGGCCGCGCTCCAGCCGCAGTCAGCACCTTCTCTATATTCTCCAGCACCTGTTGAGTCTGAGCCCGCACATCGCCCTTTCCAACAATATTCCCTTGTTGATCTACTGCATTCTGCCCACCAATATACACCATTTTCACCGGTCCAGTCACACTTACAGCCTGCGTAAAAGCCATATTTCTATGGAGTGTCTCAGGGTTCAAATGTTCGATCATAATAGTCTCCTTATTGAGTGTTTTCTGTATGTAAGTATACAGGAGAAAGAGGGCATATTCCGCCCTGATTGCACGAGGTTGCTCGTTCCTCTTGCAGAAATGGGACCATTCAGGCATACTTGAGATGAGCCATATACCTGCGCAATCTAGAGCATGGAGATAGAAATAATGTATAGCCCGACAACTCGCTTGCTGACAATTCTAGAATTACTGCAAACGCGCCCTTCTATGAGTGGAGAGGAACTGGCACAGCGCCTTGAGGTCGAACCTCGCACCATCCGCCGCTATATTCAGATGCTTCAAGATATGGGTATGCCCATTGAAGGGGCTCGTGGACCGGGCGGCGGCTATCGTTTACGTCCTGGTTTTAAGCTTCCTCCCTTGCTTTTCACAGAAGAAGAGGCCACAGCAGTAGTTCTCGGTCTCCTGGGCGCACATTGGCTTGAGATTGAGATCTCTCCAGTTGCAGTTGAAGGAGCGCTTGCAAAGGTCTATCGTGTCCTCCCGTTTCATGGTCGCGAGCGTCTACAGGCGATCTCATCAAACATTATGCTTTCCCCTCATCAAAACGAGACACGCCCTGATGCCTCACTATTAGTGAAACTCAGTACAGCCATCCACGAACAACATATCGTCGCGCTGGAATATTGTTCGCATTATAATGTTGTCACTCAACGAGAAGTTGAGCCTTATGGCCTGCTTGGTTGGCGCGGGCACTGGCACCTTGTCGCCTACTGTCGCTTACGAAAAGATTATCGACAGTTTCGCCTTGACCGCATCCAGCGCATGGAGGTCCTTGCAGACAAGTTCGTGAAGGATGAGAGCTTCGATTATCAGGAGTTTATTCACAAGCACTTTCTGGCTGTCCCGGCTCGCTGGCACGTCCAGGTTGAGTTTCAGGCTGCACTGCATCTGGTGCGACATAAAATCCCCTCGTCCTATGGTACCTTAACGCCGACGAAAGCGGGAACGCTCTTTGAAACCACGTATTTTAGCCTGGATGAATTGGCTCGCTACCTGCTTGTTATAGGTTTTCCTTTTGTCGTCCATCAGCCTGCGGAGCTACGTGACGCTATACGCAAGCTAGGACAAAACCTGTTGCAGATCGCCGATACCGTCCCTCCCGAGCCACAGCGAGAATGAGAAGAAAAATTCCTCTATAGTGACAACAGGCAAAAACATTTCCACTTTCTGGCGGCCATTTCAGAATAGAGAAGAGGAAGGCATATATCAGCCTTCGCTTCCTCACGCAGGGGATGCACATCATTGTTTACAAGTGGGAGAGGTATAGCATGCAGATGAAGCCGGTTGTTATCAGTGAACTCTTTCCCGTTCAGCCTCAGGCAATCCCGGAGCTGCTGGCGTATGAATTGCAGACAGCAGACGAGGAGCTCGCTGCTATTGGCGGAAAACTTCCCTATCGCTTGAAAAAAGCATTCTCAGGACGATGGGCATGGTCCACGCCATACATTGTGACGGATACGCCCGTAGAGGATATTCAAGCATTTGTAGAAACACTTCGGAATGATCCTTCAGAGGCGTTCGCAAGCCTGCTCGCCCTTCAACCGGTGCCCGACTGGCAGCCAACGCCGCAAGCTCAGGCCGACTTCGCGGCACGAGCGCTCTGGCCCGAGCTGAGAGATGACGTAGACGCCGCTTTAGCCCGGTTTGCGCATAATCTCAACAGAACGCTGGTTACGCGAGAGTGTGAGGTTCGCGGCTGGACCATCTGGGGACAACCGGCTCTTTCGATCTCGATTCGTTCGCGACTACAAACGATCTATGATCTTCAATCATACCTCAAAAATGTCGACTCTGTCGATGCAATCCTTCATTTTATGGTCGCTGATCGGGCTTCTACCATGCAGGGAACCGTTATGGATATTGTCGGTCCCGTTGCAGAGCATCGCGAGCGTCTGCTTGCTTTTAAGCCGAAAGAGCGCTCAAAACGATTTATTGAGCAAGCAGCAGATGATGAAATAGTCGTCCGAATCTATGCCCATCGCCGAACCTATGATTATGTCGCCAGAGCGCTCCGCATCCTGGCTCGACCAGCGGATTATGAGCGCCTCGGCATCGATCCAGAGCAGGCTGAAGCCGCTCTTCGTCTTACGCCAGCAGGCAGCTCGACAATGTTGGAAGAGGTTGTCAGGATCGGGCGCAAACGCGGCTTGCTTGGCCCCGCATATAGCTCACAGCGCCACTCAGCGTCCTTTCTGGATACGGCGGACCTTCACTTTACGCCCACTGTTCGTGTCGGTCAGAATCATACCTGTGAAGTCAGTGCGCTACAGGAGCATATCCAGCAATACGGTGTTTACAAGCACGCTTCACTCAAAAAGCCTGTTGCAATTGGAGTGCTGAACGCGCTTCCAGATAGTCCTTATCGGGAATTTCTCGAAAAGCTCCATCAAACGTTACGCCTGTATCGAGTTCCTGCCCGCTATAACGGAGTTGCTTCTTTACAGACTTTCTCTCACCAATCACTGGAAGAAGCGTTACACTATCTTCATGAGCGCGGTGCTGATCTCATCCTGGCGCTTCTGCCCGATGAGCCAGGACGGGAGGCGGAACAATGGGGTCTGGCAGATCTCTTTACCGCGTTAACGATCGCTCTGGGCATTTCAGGGCAAATCGTGCACCAGGCGACACTTACACATGGAGAAAACGCTATCGCACTCTCGATCCTGAACAAGCTTGGAGGTACGCCCCACGCACTTGGAACGCCGCTTCCCTATGCCGATATGGTCGTTGGCTTTGATGTCGCTTGTCCAACCAGCAAGCAACCGGACGATGAAATACCAATGACTGCAATTTCACGCATCTTTCGTAATACCGGTGAGTTTCTCCGTTATGAACTTTGCAGCATCAAAGGAGAGAAAAATATATCTGAGGCAATACAGGCACTCTTCCCGGCAACGCTCTTTCAGGGGAAGCGAGTTGTTATACATCGTGATGGTCCATTCCGGGGAAATGAAAAACAGGCGCTACAGGCCTGGGGCGCCCATATTCAGGCCCAATTTCTGCCGGTCGAGATTCTCAGAACCGGGATACCACATCTCTACGGTGTCGAGCTCAGCGCAGACGAGCTATCAGCAGACAGACAAGCACAAGCAATACACCCATCAGCAGGATGCGCGTTGAAGCTTGATGAGCAACAGGCCTTGCTTGTGACGGCTCAGCCATCCGCACAGGAAGCGCCTGTAGAGCCACTTCACATCCGAACAGAGCCGCCTCTTTCCATAGAACAAGCGCTTCATTCCGTCCTTTCCTTTACTCTGTTGCACGCTGATGTTCAGACGCGATCACGTTTCCCGGTCACAATCCACTATAGCGACATTTTCGCGTCCCTTCTCCTGCGAGGCATCAAGCCCGTACAGAAGCAAGAAGCGTTTCCCTTCTAATGTGAGGGAGCGCTTCTATAGCAGAAGCACAATTACGCTATAGCGGATGTGCTCCGCTTTCAGCCTTCGGGCGTACTGAGTTTTAGTCCGATCAAGCTGATAATCAGCAGAGCAAGGAAAATGAGTCGCGGGATACTGGTACTTTCATGCAAAAAGAGAATACCAATAATGGCCGTTCCCAGGGCTCCAATGCCCGTCCAGACAGCATATCCGGTTCCTACAGGAAGTGATCGGATTGCCAGAGCGAGCAGCCAGACACTGATAGCCATACCGATAACGGTGATAATGCTTGGAACCAGCTTACTGAAGCCCGCGCTCTCTTTCAAAGCAACCGCCCAAACAATCTCGAACAGGCCTGCGATGATAAGGATAATCCAAGCCATAGCAATTGTATCTCTTTCATACTATCTCTCGAATCACAATGATCTTTACTAGTATTGTCCCAGTCATACAAAATGATCGAATCCCTTCAGCTAAAACAGATATACAGGCGAAAACACTGCACTATCGACTCCGATATAGCCAAATTTCGGGTAAAAATCGGTGATACCGTGAAGCAGTGCAAGAGCACGCATCCAGCGTATGGCTGCTTCCCGGACACAGCGCCCGTAGCCCTTGCCTCGTTCCTCTTGCCTGGTTTCTACGTCCGTCAGGTAGCCAACTGGCAACAGAGCACTTGCCCACTCACATGATATGAGGGTTGATCTGAAGCCAGCTCACAGAGCGTCCATTCTCAAGCAAATGCAGGCGCACCGCGTCGCCAGCGCACGGCTCAACAACGATATCCAGTTCAAAAGAGATTGTATCAGCGGGCATGAAACAGCTCCATCTCTATCAGCTTCTTGTACACGCAAATCAACAAGAATAGAGGTTCATTCTTCTTCTACAGCTATTGCGGCAGATGTGAGGGTGAAGTCAGGCAATGGGCCAGAGGAATGGGAGAGGAATGATACTTTGATCTCGGTATTGCTTTCTATACAACAAAATAACTCTTACTTCTTTATTACACTGAAAATCAGTATGTTGCATTTTGATGACCGTTAACAACTCTGCGAGCGTTTTTCCGTCTCATGAGAGAACAAGGATCCATCCCTTTTCCACCATAAAGGAAAAAGGCACAGCCAATAGAACCGCCTATTTGGCACGATGAGTATCGTAAAAGCAGAGATAGTTGACTCACACTATCTACTATAGAGAAAGGAGGTCTCCTATGGCGAAACGCCTGTCAGGGAGTCGAGGGAAAACATCGAAAGTTATTCCCATCAATAGAGAAGCGGCATTGCGCATGCAAGCCAACGAAGCACAGAACCAGGAAGACAACACCTCTCGGAATGGTTCTACCAGACAACCAAACAGAGAACGCGGTTCTCAACATTAACCATCAGCCTATTTTCTCTACATGCTCACAAAACCACGTTCTTTTATCTGCTGTTACCGCGCCTCTGTAGAGAAAACGTTTCTCACTGCCGCCGCCCGAAGCATCCTTCGGGAATGAGAAACAGAGGGAAAGGGCGGCCATCCTCTATAGCTGATTTCTTCCCGATGCTTTTTTCTGTCCACGAAGCCGAGCACCCACAAACAAATTTTTTGCTTCTTTCCAAAATTGGTCGTTTTTGATGTCCCCATTTCCCCAGAGCTTCGTATATAAAGATAAGACAAAAAAGGAGGATCAGAGCTATCGTTCTCTCAGATAGTCCAGCACCACAGACTCAGAAGGGACTCCCTTCTTTCGATACACTCTATGCGCAATACTCGACGCATATCTATCGCTATTTCTTTGCGCACCTCAAGCATGAAGACGATGCTGCCGATTTAACACAACAGGTCTTTTTGCAAGCATGGAAGCAGCGACATACATATAATGCGCAACGAGGCACGCCCGCAACCTGGCTCTTCGGGATAGCTCAGTATCGTCTGATCGATTTCCATCGTACTACTCATCCAGCGGTTTCCTGGGAACAGATTGGCGACAATATTGCGCCCGAGCAAACGCCAGAAGAGGCCTTGATCCATCGCGAGACCTTTCAACAGGTTCGTACGATGATCGAGTCTCTTGCCCCGACCGATCGCGAGATGCTGATTCTTCGTTTTGCCGCTCGGCTGTCCAGCGCGGAAATTGCTCGGATTGTCGGCAAAAGTGAGGCCGCGACCAAGCGACAACTCAGTCGACTCCTGAGCCGGCTACAACAGCAGTGCCAGTATTGTATCTTGCAGGATAGGCGTCATGAGATGGATGAACTGGCAATGCCACCTATCGCCGGGACGCTCTTTCACATCTATAGCCAACCTCTCCCGGTTCGCTTGCAGCAGCGCCCATCACCCGAGGAGATGTCGCAATCGGCTCCCCGGCAGAGGCGAGCCCGTACGCAACCGTCAAAGCAGACGGGCTATCCTGAGCAGAAATGTATACTTCTTTTAAGCTCTCGCAGACCTTCTTGAAAAGCACAATGGAGGATGTTTCATGTCTATTGATACGGCCTTTACTCAGTTCCCGAGTTTGACAACAGAGCGGCTTCGCCTGCGAGCAGTTCGCCCTGAGGACCTGAAGGAGTTTTTCGCGATTCGATCAGATGAGGAGGTGATGAAATACTCCGGCCACCCGCCGCTTCGCTCTCTGGATGAGGCCAGAGAGCAGCTAGAGCAGGCACGGCAAAGCTACACACAACGCGAGGCAATTGGATGGGCCATCACTTTGAAAAACGACGATACGCTGATTGGTATATGTGGCTTTCACCACTTCAGGGCTGAACATCGCGTCGCGGAAACTGGCTACGAACTCGCACAAGCTCACTGGCGAAAGGGCATCATGTTTGAGGCAATGACCGCTATCCTGAGTTTTGGCTTTACCGAGCTCAACTTGCACCGCGTAGAAGCCATCATTGACATCGAGAACATTGCCTCAAAAACGCTGCTTGAAAAGCTTGGCTTTACCTATGAGGGTACCTTGCGTGAACGCTACGACCAGGAAGGCGAGCTTCTGGACGAGACCTATTATGGCCTGCTTAAACGGGAATGGCTTGCCCGGAATCAGGCTTGAGCGTTGACGACCGTAGCTCCTCAAGCGCTTCCTGATCCTTTTTCAGGTAGGAGCGTAGCAGGTGCATGAACGCCTGTAGGGCCCCTACCGGCTCGCTTTTCTCAGCCGTGTAGACCAGCCCGATAGGAAGCTGCATCGTGACGTTATCCAATTCGCGTAGAACGAGTCCAGCAGGCAGGGAATTCATGGCACTGGCTGGCACAATCGCAAGCCCAAGCCCGCTCAACACAGCCTGTTTGAGCATTTCCCAGCTTGCAAACTCGATCTTCGCGAAAGGATTCAGCCCGCGCTGGATCAGCGTTGTCTCGATCAAACGACGATACGAGCACCCATGACCGCTCAATAAAAGGCGCATATTCGCAAGATCTCGCACCAAGATCGCTTCTTTTGCCGCAAGCGGGTGCTGGTCAGGCAACAACAGCAGCATCGATTCGGTAAACATGGGCTCAAAGAGGAGGTTCAAGTGAGCCTCTGGTGATGAACAGATGGCTACGTCTAGCAGGCCTGCGGCGACCCGCTGGTTGAGGTGATGCGATGTTCCAGTTTCGACGGTCACATGCACATTCGGCCTCTCCTCTAAAAAGGTGGTAAGGAGCGAGGGGAGCCAACAACAGACACCAGAGGTGACAGCACCTATACGGATGTGACCGGCATTGCCAAGCACGATATCTTTCATTGTCTGCTGCAAGGCTTTCGCCCGGAGAATCAGCGCGTCCGCCTGCTCAAGGAGAGCGCGACCGGCCTCGGTAAGTTGCACACGCTTGCCTCGCCGGGCAAACAAATTCGCCCCCAGGTCGGCTTCAAGCTGCTGAATATGCAGGGTAATGGTGGATTGGGCATACTGAAGCTTCTCCGCAGCACGAAGAAAGCTTCCTTCCTGAATAATCGTTTGAAAGGTAATCAGATGACGCAGTTCCATTGCAGGCTTTCCTTATTATCAAAACTGAACACAAACTTCATTATCTCTATATTGACAAATATAACACAGCGACTTTATAGTGACAAGGAACACCTATCCGTCCGCATACATAGCACTGAGTCCCTATACGGCTAACTTCGTTCTGAGGAAATTATGAGTAGACAACATATCGAACGAACTAAAAACTGGAAACAGGCGGCAGCCATCCTCGCTCTGAGCCTGGGTTCCTTCATTGTGCTCCTTGATACTACCATTCTTAATGTGGCGCTCCCGGCTCTTCAGCACAGCTTGCACGCTTCTCTGGAGAACATCCAATGGATCGCTGATAGCTATATACTGGTATTCGTCAGTTTTCTGCTGACGGCTGGCACCCTGGGTGATCGCTTCGGCGTTCGTACCGTCTTTGGCCTCGGCCTGCTCATCTTTATTGGTTCCTCGCTCATCTGTAGCCTGGTGCGCTCGGTAGAATGGCTGATTATCGCTCGCGCCCTTCAGGGAGCAGGGGCGGCAGTACTCCTACCGAACTCCCTTTCCCTGGTCGCTCACCTTTTCGAGGATCCACAGGAGCGTAACCGAGCGGTCGCGGCCTGGGGCGGCATCAGCTCGCTCGCAGTTGCCAGTGGTCCGCTTCTGGGGGGAATCCTGGTAGATAGCTTCGGCTGGCCTTCCATCTTTCTCATTAACATTCCCGCTGGTTTGCTGGCACTTGTCCTGATGCTCTTGACGATCCAGCCAATACCAGCCCAATCCGGCAAAAAGCTAGATCTGGCCGGGCAGGTGTTTGCAATCCTGGCCTGCCTATTTCTAAGCTATGGGCTGATCGAGTGGCAACATCTCCCGCCAGCTCTCAGAATCGGCATGCTGGCGCTCGCGATCCTCTGTACCCTGCTTTTCATCCGGATTGAGGCTCATAGCTCTCAGCCAATGCTTCCACTGGCTTTGTTCCGTTCGCGCAAAGTCTCAACCACGCTTTTTGTCGCGCTTGCCTATCAATTTAGCTTCTTCGGCATGCTCTTTGCCTTCGCGATCTACTTCCAGCATGCATATGGCTACGGAGCCTTCGAGACGGGACTTGCCTTCCTGCCACAAACAGCGTTCGGCTCGTTTCTGTTGCTCTTTATGACCAAGCACATCATGCGCCTGCTGCGGCCTGAGAAAGCGCTTGCAATCGGGCTTCTCCTGGGTATGACTGGAATGCTGGTCGTCCTGCTTGGATTACACACCTCATTGCCTGTGATTCTGCTTGGTGAATTGCTGATCGGCGCGCTCGCGGGTTTCGTCGCGTCGCCAATGACAGCAGTCGTGCTGGAAAATGTGCCAAAAGAGCTCTCGGGGGTTGCATCGGCAGCGCTTAACGCGGCACGTCAGATCGGTGGCCTGCTGAGCGTGGCCATTCTGGGATCACAGCTCGGGAAGGAGACAATCAAGAGCGGTATCGAGATTGATGTGATAATTATGGCGAGCGCCTGCCTGCTCGGAGTCATCCTTTGCCTTCTCTCGATGAGAACCAGTGGATTAGAGAGGAGGCGTATCAAGGCAGTGGAACTCTAAGACAGGGAACAACAGGGAAGATACGCAGACCGCCATAACACCGGTTCTGCGCCTCTTCTCTGTCAGACCTACGCTTTCCTTCCCTGCCCCAGGTACCGCTGTTCCAACATGTGTAGAAATTGCCCGATTGTTTGCTGATTGACCAGGTAAAAGACCTGCTTGCCCATCCTGCGCTCTTCGACAAGTTCGGCATCGCGCAGCTCTTTCAGATGGTATGACAATTTTGAGCGAGCAATGTTCCCGAGCTTCGGGAGCACATCCACATATGGACATATAGCATGCGGCAGCTCAGGATGCGGCGCCGAGACACAATTTTCATCTCGACCCTGTATCAGAATATCCATGATGCGTACCCGGATTGGATCACTGAATGCCGCTGCAATCTTTGCCAACTGTATCTGTTCCATGCCAATAGTATAGCATACATGTTCGGCCAATGCAAAAAAAACTGGATTGACAGTCTAGCGTGGGGCTCGGGCCATGCGAGTCAGCCAGTTCTCGACCCGGGCGGAAGAGAGCACCTCGCAAACGGTCAGCTCACCCTTCATCAAGGGAAAGAAGCGACCGGCATTCCAGGTGCGCTGATAAGGAGGGGGCCCTAACAGAATCACCCGAATTCCCTCAAACAACTGAATATCAGCCGGCGTCCCCTCATTCCAGATCCAGTGTGAAGATGCATCAAAAGGGCGCTCAGGAAGCGTGCCATCCGGGCGCAATGCTGTCCAGTTCCACAGGTTGAAAGCCCCTTCGACCAGAGGAAAGTGTGCCGCTTCAGGATCGTCCTCTTGCGGAAAATAGCCATCTCGGCAGGCTTCTGCGGCCAGGGGATCAGGGCGCGTACCGGGCAGCCAACCTTCATCGGGATCACCGATCAGTGTATCGGCAAGCAGCGTATGCAGTTGAAAATTGTCGGCGATGCCATCGATCCGAATGCGATATCCGCGCTTGAGTTCTGGATGGATCACAAGCATCTCTTCGCCATCAAGCATGCTCATCAGCCGCTCAAGATAGTAGAGTTTTTCGTCAAGAGGATAGCGCTTGAGCAAAGCGAGAAATGCATCATCACGCTGAAAAAGGGCACGCAAAGCACCACTGCGCAATAGAATCGCTGTAGCAGCGGAGAGGAACATATCCTGACGGGCAAACGCCTGCGCTTCTTGTGGGAGCTGCTTGCTTACAGCCTCACGATAGCGGGTAACACAAACCTCTGCTGGAAGCTCACCAGCGGCCTCACGCATACATGCCTGAATAAAGGATGTTGCAAGTGCAAGTGTTTTCTGTGTACGCCGAAGAATGGCTTCGCCCGCACATTCGGGCGTTGCGCCCTGCTCAACCAGAGTGCCACATACCAACGATGCAACGGCGGCCGGGAGCAGCTCAGCACGCTCTACAGGCTCTCGGAGACGTTGAAGCGCCGCATCCACTTCCTCGGCAGTCGCAAGCTGCGCATTGCGGATAATGGCCTGAGCAGCCGGAGGAAGAACACCAGGCAAGGGAGCAGACGGAGAATAGGCAAGCTGTATAAAACGATCAACAGATCGGGAAAGCTGCATCGAAAAGACCTCCACCCTGTTCGGTTTTTCAGTTCTTTTCTTTCTGGCAGCGCGTTTTCCGGCAAACAAATACAGAGGAAAAATGAAACGTGCTCTAGAAAAAGCAAGCATCTTTTCCAGAGCACGATTTCCCTATGAAGAGGCTTTACGAGCAGTGGCCGCAGGTACAGGTATGCCCTTTCTGCTTCGTCTCACCCTGCTGAAGGAAGGATGCAGGGTTCTGCTCAAACGTCTTTTTGCACCCGGGGGCGCAGAAGTAAAAGGTCTCGCCCTGATACTCGCTTGAGAAGCGGGCGGTATTTGGATCAACAGTCATTCCACAAACGGGATCAATAACTTGTGCCATTGTTTTTCTCCTTTATGATCTCCCATACCCGGTGGGATGGGGTTACAGGTGTACAAAAAAGAAAGGGATTTTACCCTTACCCCCTGCCAGGGGGTACACTTTTATCATACCATACATTTTTCTGAAGAGCAAGGGATGTTATTCAGGGCATGCGCATCTATCCTCGATTCATTGCGCTCTGCCCTGAACAACATCCTACGCCAGCGCAGTTGTGCCCCTTCTATCGGTCGCCATTTCATCCGACGTCAACACATATTGGAGAATATCGACCGTGCGGATCACTTCAAAATGGACCGAACGATAGAGCTTCATAGGCGCAATTGAACCACCATCAACACCCAATGCAATCGAACCGGCCCCTTTCTCTTTCAAGTAGTTGATACCGGTCGCCAGCAGAATACGCCCGAGCCCCTTGCCCCGCTGCGACTGATCAACGGTCAGGTTCGAGATCCAGGCATACGGCTGCTGATCAGGATTCTGTGCAGTCGGATCAAAGAGCGCATGTACCGTGCCCACAATCTGCGCCTCATCCGTTTTCGGCGTCGCGACAAAGAAGCCATCTCGCTGACCGCGCAAGTCGGCCTCAAGCGACTCCAGCTTGATCGGACGGAAGTTCCAGGTTGTCGACCAGGCACGGTTCAATGCATCCAGAACTGCTAAGTCTTCATCTGGACGTATACGCCGAATCTGCACGTCTTCCGGCGTTGCTACCGACAAACGGCCTTCCTGAGCGGGACGAAGCATCATATGAATGGCTCGCAATGGCGTATACCCATGACGGCGAGCAGCCTCCAACGCCCATTGAGCAAGCGAGGGAATGGAGAGCCGAATCTGCGCTCTTCCCGCTTCTGCGGCTAATGCAGTTACTTGCTCAATCAGAAGATCAGCAGCCTCTTTCTCTCGATGAACAGGAGCCAGGGCCAGACGTGCCTCGACGTACCCTCTCTCATCAAAGACGACCGCAACAACGCCGATTGGCTCGTGATCCGCCAGCAACAGCCGTATCTCATCGGCCCATGCCACAAGCGACCACCAACCGGATGAAGGCCGAAATGCAGCGGTATCAGCGTCCTGAGAAGCCGACCAGAGCGCTTCAATCGTTACCAGATCGTGTGGTTCTCCTTTACGAACTGTATACTTTTTCTTCTCCATGATACAACACTATACACTTTCTAGTGATTCACAGAACAGATGAGAATCTATTTTTAGTAAAGCATATCAGAGATACTGTATGCCACACCTCAGTCTGTCGCAAAGATGCAGCGAACCGAGCTGACTCACGCAATCATTCCGCCTGTGGAGCCGTTTCTGTGAATAGATCGCGACACTGTTCTGAACAGAAAAACTCGATTCGCCCCTGATGCTCGATTGTCAGCCGGGTGGTATGTGGATCAACGCGCTTGCCGCATACCGGATCACGCACACGCTCCACAACAACGACCTTTGTCGGCAGGGCTTGCATGGCGTCTCCGAGCCAGCTCAGCGATTGCACAAACTGGCGAGAGGCGGTAAGCAACTGAGCCAGTGCCCCGATGATTGCTCCTATATTTTCTATTCGGCCAGTCGAGGGCATAGCGCAAGAGAGGCGCTCAAAAAGCGGGGTCTTCCGCCTCTCTGCTTGCTCAGCCTTCTCACTGATCGAAACAGGCAAGCAGGTTGCCTGCTGTCTCTCATCACTCATAGCAGTTCCTCTCAAGTGCAGACCCCCCGGGTAGGGGTATAGTTCTAGTATATCACCCTTTTCCTGGTGAAACAAGAACAGACAGCAGCATATCACAGCTTGCTCGACAGCAATATGCTCAAAACGGGTACAAAGCGGCCAGTCGCCTTGATCGATCGTTTTTGCAATTCATGCAACGGGCGCGGAAAAGGCACCAGCAAGCTATACACTGACACGTAGAGGAGCCCTCAGACGTATCATAACTGGGAGATACGGCACTCGGCAGGATGCCTCGTCGTCACGTATGAGGTGCTTACCATGCAATGCCAGAAAGTATTGGAAGAATATCTTGATAGCGAGCGAGTAGACTACACCATTCAGCATCACCCCGTCGCGTATACTGCTCAGCAGCTTGCCGAATATGAGCGCGTTTCGGGCAAAATGGTCGCGAAGAGCGTCATTGTGTACGCAGACAACAAAATCTGCATGCTTGTCCTACCCGCTTCTGCTCGCGTCGACTTTGACAAAGTGCGGCACGAACTACAAGCAACGGATGTCCGTCTTGCCGCAGAAGATGACCTGCGAACGCTTTTCCCTAATTGCGATGTTGGCTCTATGCCACCATTCGGGAATCTGTACCATCTTCCAGTTTTTGTAGATTCAAGCCTAAAGCGTCAGGAGAATATTGTTTTCCCGATTGGCACACATACCGAGACCATGAAGCTTCGCTTTGCGGACTTTGAGCGCCTGGTCCGACCAACCATCTGTTCATTCGCCCAGGTGCCGGTGCGGGTCAGATGATTATCAGTCAACGTCACTTTCGCTTATCAGTAGAACAGACATCCCCGCTTTCAAGCAGCGGGGATCTTTTCATTCTCCTCTTCCTTTACACCCTGCTCATCTTCCTGTCCTGATAAAGACTTGCCCCATATGGTTATGCTAAAAATAAACCTATCGATTTGAAAGCGTATACAGAAGAGAGCAGGAGAGTGATGATATGGAACAGAGCACACAATCACCGGCTCACCTTCGCCCGTCTACATCAGGCCGTCTGGCCCAGGAACATCACTTTAGAGCCTGGCTCTTACAACATGAACAGCATGAACTACAGATAGATAAGTACAAAGAATGCTTTGGTTATCGAAAGCATATCAAGCGGTATAGCGCTCTTCCAGGATCATTTTCGCTTTGTCGACCCGAGCATTCAGCACACAAGACCCTGACCAGAGCACAACGCGTGATACTTGGTTTTCTACTCTGTACGTGTCTGCTTGCAGTATTTATGTTTCAGTGGAGCTTCTTGACGCTCGTAATGGGTCTTATTACTCTCCTCTATATATTGACCCTGGCGCTCAGCCTGAGCCTGTCATTCCAAACAGCGCTTCGATCCGATACATTTTCGATCGATGAAGCATTACTACAGAGGTTACAGGGTGCTCCGTGGCCTTCCTATACTATTTTATGTCCATTATACAGAGAATCAGCCGTCTTGCCTCAGTTAGTTCAGGCACTGCTAAAGCTGGATTACCCGGTTGATAAGCTCCAGATTCTCCTTCTTGTTGAGAAAAAGGATCGAGAGACACGTGAAGCCTTGAAAAGAATGCACCTTCCTGAGCATTTCGAGGTGCTTGTGGTTCCTGCCGGGCGCCCACGCACCAAGCCACGGGCATGCAACTACGGGTTAATGTGGGCAAGAGGTCACTATATTGTTATTTATGATGCTGAAGATATTCCTGACCTACTTCAGTTAAAAAAGGCAGCTCTTACCTTTGCTGTGCAGCCACCTGAAGTCGCATGTGTGCAGGCGAAGCTCAGTTGCTATAACGCCTCACAAAACCTGCTTACGCGCTGGTACGCCGCCGAATATGCCATGTGGTTTCATCTGATATTGCCAGGCTTGCAGCGCCTGGGACTTCCCGTTCCGCTCGGAGGCACTTCCAACCACTTTCGCACTGCTGATTTACGCTCGCTTGGTGGTTGGGATGCCTATAACGTGACTGAGGATTGTGATGTTGGCCTGCGGCTCGCGCGTCGTGGCCTCAGAACAGTTATGATCGACTCGACAACAGAAGAAGAAGCAACTTCGAAGCTGCTCTTCTGGCTACGGCAACGTTCCCGCTGGATAAAGGGATATATGCAAACCTATTTTGTACATATCCGACAGCCAGGCAACCTTTTACGAGAAACAAATCCGAGATACCTACTCGTGCTCAATATTCTGCTTGGAAGTAGTGTAACACTTCTCTTTTTTACTCCACTTATGTGGATCCTTTCCTGCATCTACTTTCTGGCACGCCCATCGGTCGAGTGGTTCTATCAGCAACTCTTTCCCGCGCCGATTTTCTATCCGGCTTTTCTTTGCTTTGTGTTCGGTAACTTTTATTATGTACTTCTTTATATGTATGGATGCATGCGCAAGGAACACTACCAGCTTATTCCCTGGACATTGGGTATCCTCTGTTACTGGGCGCTCACCTGGCTTGCAGCTTTCATCGCACTCTACGAGCTGTTACGGGAACCACATTACTGGCAGAAGACCGCACATGGATTTCACCTTGTCTCTTCCTCACAAAAACAGGGAGACCAAAGGCACAGGCACGCCTCAAAACAGAGGAGTGCAATCAAAACATCACGCCCGAACATCAGGCAGGGGGATATTGTGCCCTATGTTCCCGCACCCCCTTTCTTACATCGCCTACCTGAGATTGCACTTTCAAAGCAAGAGAGCAAATCACATCTCTGGCTCCGCCTTACGCTCATAAGTGCAATCATTTGCAGTTCAGGTGCATTGCTATTCTTTCTGGCTCGACAGGAAACACTTCTGTATGCCGACGCCCTTTCCCATCTTCGGATAGCACGAAAGGTCTTTGATAGCCTCACCCCGGGGTTGGCACAACTTGGTACAGTCTGGCTCCCATTTCATCATATATTGATGTTTCCATTTATCTGGAATGACACACTCTGGCACACCGGACTAGCAGGAAGCCTTGTTTCCATGTGCTGCTATGTGGCAACGGCACTCGCGCTCTATCACAGCGCCCACCGCCTGACAGGAAACCAACCTGCTAGCTGTCTCGGAACGCTCTGCTTTCTGCTGAATCCGAACATTCTCTATCTTCAGACGACTCCGCTATCAGAGCTGGTCTGTATCTGCACGTCAACCATTGCCTGTGCTTGCTTTCTTGCCTGGATTCAGAGCGGGCGCACCCGCACGTTTCTCCTCTGCGCACTTGCGACCAATACAGCCACCGCTTCACGCTATGATGGTTGGTTCCTCTTTATACTCCTTCTACCACTTATCGCTCTCATATGCTGGAAGAAGCGCTATTCTCTCAGCAAACTGATAGGTCACATGACGCTCTTCCTGTTCGCGGGCGGCTTCAGCATTCTCCTCTGGTTTCTCTGGAACGCTGCCCTCTTCGGCGATCCGCTTGAGTTCCAGCATGGCGCTTTTTCAGCCCAAACACAACATGCAGGCTTGATTCAGGAGGGCGTTGTCTCAACCTTTCACAACCTGTCTGTCGCCCTACAGACCTATCTCTCTACTATAATTGCAACGATCGGTCCCGTTCCGCTGCTTCTTGCAGGAATAGCGATCCTCTTTTACTGCATTCAACATCGGCGGGAGCTCACCATCTGGGCCCTTCTCCCCTTCTTTGCGCCGCTCCCGTTTTACACTCTTGCTCTCTATAATGGCCAGGCGGTCATCTACATTCCTGGAACAGGGCCAACCACGATCTATAATGTACGCTATGGTGCAGCAATGGTTGTGCCTGTCGCTCTTGCTCTTGCACTCTTTATCGATCGCATCAGCGCCATTCACTTTCCTGTATCTATATTCAGAATCGCTCTGTGCATCGTTATCGTGCTCAGTCAGCCGCTCCTGCTCATTTCTCAGGGTGTGATCACCCTCTATGATGGACAATATGGCTATTCATGTCAGGCCGCGCAGCCAGCCGTACGAACGCTATTGCGTTATTACCAGCAGGGAGAACGTATTCTTCTGGATGAGGGTGCAGTCTTTCTCCCAGATTTGTCTATAGCCCTCCGCAACTTTGTCGGAGAGGGAAACAGACATTACTGGGAAAGAGCGCTCCTCAAGCCAGAGAAGCAGGTTACCTGGGTGCTCCTTTCTCGTCGTCCACAGGATCGCGTTGCCAGGCGCTTTCGGAGAGATGCAGCATTCCTCAAAAAATTTACACTATTACATGACGAAAACGGGCTTCAGCTCTATCATAATAATGCAATTGCGCTTCATCAGGCGCCACGAGATGTTGATATGCTGCTTGCACCTTATAAGCGCTGCACCATCAACCTGCAATTAGCCTCTTCGCCAATATGGTACAATGACAAGAGCAGGTGACATACGACTTCGATAGAACAGATCGCATGTATGCACATCCCCACTACAGTCGGGTGCACTTTGGCGGCCCGCACACTCCCCCTCTATTGACCAGCGTGAAACCAATGGGTGAGACATACAGTGATTCCTTAGAAATAGGTATGGCAATTTCTCTGCGTCCCATTTGTGCTTATGGGCAGCGCTTTGCGGCATCCATTTCCGCCCTTTATTTGTCAGTAACACTACTCAGAAGCATGTATGACATAAATAGTCAGCAAATAGCACGCGTGATAGATTTCACTGTTTTTGTCGTATGCTTATTTGTTATGAATTCATTGACAAACGATATCTTTTCTCGGTAGAGTTTCAGAGAGTAAAGGGTACGTTGTTTTACGCATTAAGGGACTTATTATTTCTCATCAGGTGAGGTATATAACGCATGAAGCAGGTAATCGGGCAAAGCTGGGGTAAGTACAGGCTGACTCGCTTTCTGGGAGAAGGCGGGTTTGCTGAGGTATATTTAGGAGAGCACCAGCAATTGCAGATAAAAGTAGCAATAAAAATTCTACAGACTACACTTACGGAGAGGGAGGCAGGAGAAGCAAATCAGGAAGTCAGGGCAATCGCAAGCCTTCGGCATCCCCACATTGCTCGTCTGCTTGACTTTGGCATTCAGGCAGGCAAGCCCTTTCTGGTGCAGGAATATGCATCAGGGGGATCGCTTCAGCAGCATATTCCAAAGGGAACGCGGCTTCCGCTGGCGCAGGTGGTACGCTACGTCAAACAGATTGCAAGCGCCCTTCAATACGCACACGAGCATGGATTGCTTCACCGTAATCTGAAGCCAGAAAATATGCTTCTGAATGCTCAGGGCGAGATTTTACTGAGTGATTTCGGCATTACGGCGATTCCCAATTCAGGCTCTTCGCTCAATATGCAGGCTGCGCGAGGCACTGTCTCCTTTCTGGCTCCCGAACAGATTCAAGGGAAGCCCCAACCAGCAAGCGACCAATATGCGCTGGCCCTCGCCGTCTATCTCTGGCTCAGCGGCGACCTGCCGTTTCAAGGAACCCCGAGGGAGGTCATCGCCCAGCACCTCGCATTTTCACCGCCATCGCTTCGCAGCAGGGCGCAGGAAGTTTCCCCGGTCGTCGAGCAGGTTGTGGCTACCGCTCTGGCAAAGAACCCGAACGAGCGCTTTCGTAATATCCAGACGTTTGCAATGGCACTGGAACAGGCCGCCCTATCTACAAGCGCCACAGGAGCCCTGCGACGCCCTTCCAGCTTTTCACTAACACCACCCACTCCGCTCTTTGTCCAGCAGCAACAGCAGCTTCCCCAGGCTGAGCTGTTCTGGCGGCAGAACGAGCCAGTCACTATGGTTGGCTGGTCGCTTGATAGCGAGCAGTTGCTTGCGCGGAGCAACGAGAAACATATCTATGTCTGGGACGTCGCCAACCGGAAAGTACTCCAGGTCTATCAACGACACCGCACGCGGGTCAAAAAGGCGGCCTGGGGCCCACACGGCATGTCGACAATGATCGCCTCCGCAAGCAACGATGGCATCATCCAGGTCTGGAGCGCGAAATCTGGCACGCTGCTCCAGATCTGTCAGGAGACGGTGCCTATCCAATATTTTGCCTGGTCTCCGGATGGTAGGCTGATTGCCAGCGTTGCCGGGACGAACGTGAATATCTGGGATATCAAAGCCAGAAAAGTGCTCGTCAGCTATCCGATCAAGCTGCAAGACGTGCAAGTACTTGACTGGTCGGCTGATGGCATGTATATCGTTGCCGCCAGTTCAGATGGCGCTTTCCAGCTCTGGTTTATGGAGGTGCAAGGCGAAAATCACACGTTCCGTGAGCATAGCCGGGTCTACCGAGGCGTGACGAAAAGCGCAATTAAGGCTCTTCGCTGGTCGCCGAAGAAAAACATTCTGGCTTATGGCAGCGCCGACGGCAATATTGAGATCTGGAATCCCGCGACCGGTATTCCGCTTGCTACCTATCAGGGCCATCAGGAGGGCATCAACGCGCTTGCATGGTCGCCTGACGGGGAAAAAGTCGCCTCTGCCGGCACGCGCACTGTCCATATCTGGAACAGCGCAAAAGGTGAACGTGAGACGCTCTATCAGGCACACGAAGGCGAGGTTACAGCGCTCGACTGGTCACCTGATGGAACCAGAATCGCATCTGCTGGCACCGATGGTACTATCCGCTTCTGGAAGGTGTAAGCTGTATTCGGTTGTCTGCTTTCAAACGGCCATCAAGGCGGATGCAAGCAGCGGCCCCGTGGCAATACCCGCACCATCTGAGGTCTCAGGGTGGGCAATGCTGGAAGCAGGCTCTCACCCGGGTAGACACAAGCGCTCGGCAAGCCGATTGCAGGGAAGGCCGGGAGAAAGCACACAAGCAGCAGCAGTATTTCCAGCAACAGTGCTCTCCTCCAAACAGGTATTCAAGGCGAAAAGATCGCCCCTGTTATGAGAGATACCCCTGTCGTTGAACAAAGCGGAAAAACAGAGTCTTAAAATCATAGAAAAGGGCTACGCATCAATGGACGTAGCCCTTTTCTTCTATGCTTGAGGCTGTTTTTGTGCCTCTTCCGGGCGATAGATCAACAGTGGATGTTGCGAGGTCGAGAGCACCCGATCAGCAGCGCTCCCAATAATCCAGCGAGACAGGGCACTGCGCCCATGCGTTGCCAGTGCCAGAATAGCCCCTTCGCCAGCTTGCTCACAGGACTTTGCGGTATCGAGCAAGACCGATGCGACATCACTCCCGCTCAAAACTACGGTCTCGATCTGACAGGAAAGTTGCGCGCCTACTTCTTTCTCTATTCGCTGCTTTACTTCGTTCAGATACTTTTCCGCACCCAGTTTCGCGAATTCCTTCATCTGCTTCTCATGTCTCCCGCTCTCATCTCTTCCCCTCAAGGTACTCTGCGATACAACGTGGATCAATCGTACTTTGCCGGGCTTCGGTGAGGAGAGGAGAGATGAAAGATAGACCGCCGGTTTTAGCAGCGTTTCGGCTCCCGGACCGCCGTCAAGCGCCACCAGAGCACTGATCTGCTGCCCCGCCTGGACGCGCTGCACGATGCTCTGTTCGGCCTTTTCCTGGAGAATCAGGGTCGGCACTGTGCTATGACGAGCCACCTGAGCGGCAACGCTTCCCATCACCCAGCGCTGCAAGCCACTTGCACCATGACTGCACAGTACAATGAGGTCGCACTTCTGCTCGGTCGCTACTTCCATAATGGTATCAGGGGCATTGCCACGCGCCAGCAGCGAGCTCAGTGACACTTGCTCTTTCTGGCCAAGCGCTTCTATTTTCTGCATGTATTTCTGCGCATCTTGCTGCTCCTGCTCAACATATTCCCCTATCACCATTGGAGCCTGTAACATAGTCCATGCATAATCAGTGCCCGATGAAAGGACATTCAACACAAGAACTGAGGCTCCTGTGGCTCGGGCAATGCGAAACGCGACAGGAAGCGCCTTCTCGGCAACTTCTGAGCGATCCAGCGGCACAAGGATACGCTTGAACATACCTTTGCTCTCTTTCTTACCTATTTTTCATTCCCCTACTCTAGAATACGTATGCCACAAACAAGAGGAGTCACTGAACAATAAGGAGATTTCTCAGAGGAGGGAACAGTTTAAGTGGAATTGGTGGAATTGTATATGCAGCAAAAATGCATAAAATATCCTGAATAGTGCTATGGAGGGAGCTGAAGACCTTTTCTATGAGAAAAGTGCAGAACTGCTAGCCATTTTGGCTGTTTTGCTTGCAACTACTTTCACCATGTGAGATACTCTTTTGCAGAGTAAGTATGTTCTGAAGGGGTGAGTATGTATTCTGCTGGTTCTGCATTTGTTTTTTGGCTAGTTGAACGCGTGCTTCTGTTGTGCCGCCTGCTCCTGGAGCGATTTCGCGTGGCTCAGCAGCTACATAGATGCAGCGATCAGCCAGATACAACTGGAATCTCTCAGGGACACAGAAACGCCTGCCTGACGGCTCCCTCACGAGAACCAGAGAGGCAGGCAAACACTCGGATGCGTGCTTCCTCACTACAAGCGCTCCCGAGGCGTCAGGACAATAAGCGGGATCTGGCGCGACGTTTTCGCCTGATGCTCAAGCAGGAAGGGAAAGGCTGTCACGGCTTTCTGCCACATGCGTTCCCGCTCCTCACCTTCGAGCACGGTTGCACGCGCCTCAAAGGTCTCGTCACCTCGCTCAACCGTCACTTCAGGATGGGCAACGAGGTTATGATACCAGGCCGGGTGCTTCGGAGCTCCGAGATACGAGGCAAATATCAGCATCCGTTCGCCTTCAGGCAGGTAGCCAAGCGGCGTGGTATGCGGCTTTCCGCTACGTGCTCCCTTTGTGGTCAGAAGCAGCAGCGGCGTATTCGCGAATGGACCGCCGACTTTTCCCCGATTCGCCCGGAACTCCTCAATAACCTTGCGATTGTAGTCGTTCATGTACATCCTCCTTCCTTTCCGGAACCTTGCTTTAGTATAGCACCGGTTCAGGAAGTATCACGTCCTCTATACGCATTTTTGTGTACGCACATCGAGCATCAATCGATACGCCACTTTTGCAACCACCATGCTTTATGGGGCATCGAAGAGCGCTCAAGCGCCTGAACGAGCTGCCTGCCATCGAGCGGCGTGCGACGAAGCTCAAGCGAGATCCGTCCCTGCTCAACACGCAGAATTGCGTACTCGGCCCAACAAACATTCTGGTTCTGCGGCAGTTCAGGGCTCCCTGCATTAACACCCGGCAGGCCAACGGCACCACAATTGAGAATCCATGAGTCCTGATAGCGCCGCACCATCTGAATATGTGTGTGACCACCCGCCATGACCGTCGCCGTCTGCCCTTGCAGCATACGTGCAACCTCATCGTCAGGCGTGACCGCCGCAATGACATCATCAAATGAGCGCGGAGAGCCATGAAAGCAGAGCAGCGAGTTTTCCTGCGGAAGCGGCACATGCAGCGTCGACGGGAGGGACCGAATAAAGGCGTGATCACTCTCCGAAAGCTGTTCGGCACTCCATAACGCCAGCTCATAGAAGATACGATGCCGCTCGGCCTCACTCTCACGAGCGAGTAACGGGTCTTCTAACCATGCATCGGTATTCCCTAAAATAACCGGACACTGGAGCTGCCTGAGACGCTCAATTACTTCCGCAGGCTGTGGCCCCAGTGCACATATATCGCCGAGGCATAGCAAGCGGTCAACCTGTTCCTGTTCCAGTTCGGCCAGAACAGTTTGCAGCGCAACAAAATTTCCGTGTACATCTGAAAAAATCCCTATTTTCATATGTTACACCTTCCTTCTTCTCTTTTTCTGCTTGTTTGCTCTTGTTGCAGATAGCAAAAGTGATACTTCTGATCCCTGCTTATTTCGTCTGCCTCCTTTCCTTTCAACAAAGTACATAATTTCTCTTATATATCTTTACTCCTGGATAGAAGTAATGGTATATAAAATATGTGCTACCTCTTATTCGCTCGTAGATGTTTTTGTGAGAGGTACACATTTTGGAACTCAGTCCACAGGCAAAGTTAGCGGCAATTGAACGGGAAGCCCGAAAAATCGGGGCCCGGCTTGAGTGTCGTGTAGAAGGATGTGGATGTGTCAGGGGATATGAACAACCAGTGTATGGGCTTGTCTACAAAGACAATTGGTATCCACTTATACTCCCTGAGTCATACATCTTCTCAGACACGAGACGGCTTCAGCAGTGGATCAAGATCAATATCCTTCATCTTTAAAAGAAACAACATCAGTCGAGTAGAGCGGCTTCGTAAGCGGGAAGACGGCTTTTCACTTTGTTAAGGTGTCTCGTAGCTATCTCTTGGTAGAATAGATTGAGTGTAGAAGAGGTAGCACGGGAGCAGCGGGAAGATCCCCCCTTCCTGCTGCTCTTTCCCATATGCTCCTGCAATCAGTTGCTACTCCGCAAACAGGCTCAAGAGATGGCCCATATGCTGATACTTCGTTTGTAAATAGGCTCTATTCGCGCTGTCAGGCACGATCTCTAGCGGCACTCGCTCAACCTGAAAACCGCTTTCCTGCACTACCTGTAGCTTTTTCGGATTGTTCGTCAGCAGGCGAAGCGAGCGCAATTTCAGATGACGTAGAATCTCTATAGCGCTGGTATAGTCGCGTGCATCGACCGGATATCCCAGTTGCACGTTTGCTTCAATCGTGTTAAGGCCGCGCTCCTGCAAACGATACGCCTGTAATTTGCCGCTCAAGCCAATTCCCCGCCCCTCTTGCGGTAAATAGATTATCATACCGCGTCCCTCCTGCGCAATCTCTTTGAGCGCTGCTTGAAGCTGCGCACGACAATCGCAACGCAATGAGCCAAATACGTCGCCGGTTTTACATTCAGAATGCAGGCGCACAAGCGGAGGAGGATCGCCTGTTAGATCCCCGAGCAGGAGCACAAGATAGGGGAGCCCCGTCTCATGCTCCTGATAATGCTGCAAACGGAATGGAGCATAGATAGTCGGTAGCTGTATTTCTGTAATCAGGCTGACACGGCGGGCCTTTCGGTATTGCCTGATTGCCTCGATAGAAGTAATACCGCAATCCAGATGCATTACCAGTTCCAGCAACGCGATATCATCGACCGCACTCCGCACCTCGTAGAGCACCGCAACCTCTTCCAGACCAGCAATGCGCAGGAGATCAAGCGCCGCTTCCTCATAGCCAGCAGCATCAACCCGCATGAGAAGCGGTTCCTGATCGTCAGTACAGGCAGATAGAAAAACCAGCCTGCGGATCTCTTGTACCAGGCTGGCAGGTTCACCAGCCCGAGCGCGAGGCGTCAGCCGGCAAGCATCCAGACGGGCATGACGCAACAGGACGCGCAGTTCACCACCCGCAATCAACAGCAAGCGAGTAACTGTTTCAGCAGTGACAAATTGCCCGGCCTGACAGAGTACCGGCGGATCATCGCGCAGGCCAGCATACAACAGCACCGGGCGCCCTTCCTGCAACATACGAGCAGCATGCAGCACCGAAAACTGATTGGCCTCAGTTCCCATTTCCCGGACCATAGTATATATCTCCCTCTATCAACATATCATGCTCGACTATCTCTGTATACATATGCTGTAGCTGAAATGCATCGGACATCAGGGCCAGACCGACGCCTGCGACCGGTGAACTGGCAGTGGAGCCGCCTACCACTTTTGGTGCAATAAAGACCTGCACATGATCGACCAGCCGACAATCAAGGGCACTCCCCAGCAGGTGACTTCCCCCTTCAAGCAACACGTGCATACAATCTTTTTCCTGAGCCAACAACCGCAATGCAGCATCCAGATCCACCTGATTACGCGCGTCAAGCGGTGCGGCAAGCACAGAGACACCACGCTCACGCAGGCGCTGAAGGAGCTCACGGCGCTCACTTCCTTCGCCAACGATCAGGCAGGTTCCCTCAGCCAGCTCGGACGAGAAGAGCCGACTCTGTTGCGGTACATCGCCCGAAGCGGATATCACAACGCGCAGTGGCCCCTGACGCGGCTTACCACGCAGCTTTTCAGGCAAGCGAACCGTTAATTGTGGGTCATCCTGGCGCAGCGTCCCTGCGCCAACCAGAATCGCATCAACCCGGTCACGAAGCTGATGCACCCGCAAACGCGACCGCGGGCCACTGATCCAGCGCGAGTCCCCTGTGCGTGTCGCCAGCTTGCCATCAAGCGTCATGGCCCACTTTGCCGTTACATAGGGCCTGCCTTTCGAGATATAGGAGAGAAACGGCTGAATTATTTCGCGAGCTTCCTCTTCACCAACACCCACTGTCACCTCAATTCCAGCAGCGCGTAATTGCGCAATCCCTTGCTCACACACGTGGGGGTTCGGATCACAGATCGCCACAACAACACGGCGAATCCCCGCTGCAATCACCGCTTCCGTGCATGGAGGTGTGTGCCGGGTAATACAACAAGGCTCCAGCGTGACATAGAGCGTCGCCCCTCTTGCCCGTTCTCCGGCCTCACGTAACGCGAACACTTCGGCATGCGGGCCATAGGGGGGAGCAGTTGCCCCCTGCCCGATGACCTCGCCATCACGCACCACAACAGCACCTACCGGTGGCCGAGGGCTGGTGCGCCCCTCGACACTTCGTGCACAGGCCAGTGCCTGGCGCATCGCTGCCGCATCATCCGGAACCATCATATACCACCAATCTCTCGCCTTTACGTAAACTGGTTTGCACAAACTGGTCTCATCCAAACTAGTTTATATTTTGAGCATTTGAAGTCGGGCGCTTGCTACGCATGTAGCGTTTGATAGGAGTCAAAACAATTGGCTGCAGCTCTGGAGCGGCCAGTGAAGCCCGATAGCGCTCCTCGGGTACATCGCCATAGAGCGTCGTACGCTGCCGTGGAACTCGTTTAATCAAACTAATCAGTTGCTCCATCCGTGCCGGGGGAAGCTCCTGGCCGAGCTCTCCGCCAGCAGCTCGTGTAATACTCTCATTCATCAAAGTTCCACCCATGTCGTTCGCACCCGCTTGCAAACACACCTGCACGCCCTCGGGGCTCATCTTGACCCACGATACCTGGATGCTTGTAATATATGGGTGTAGCACCAGACGAGACACAGCGTGCATCAATACGGCCTCGCGGAAGGTCGGTCCCTTACGCGCGCGCCCCTTCCAGTACAGTGGAGCCTCCATATGCACAAATGGGAGCGGGACAAATTCCGTAAAGCCGCCTGTTCGCTTTTGGAGATTGCGAATCCGCAACAGGTGCCGCGCCCAATGGACTGGTCGCTCAACATGACCATACATGATCGTCGCGGTCGTGCGAAGGCCGATCCCATGCGCCTCCTCAATAACCGAGAGCCACTGTTCCGTGTTGAGCTTGTCGGGACAGATCAGCGCTCGAATCTCGTCGTCCAGGATCTCGGCAGCAGTCCCGGGAAGCGTCCCGAGCCCGGCATCCTTCAATTGCCGCAAGAACTCGCGTACGCTGAGCCCAAGCGTTTGCGCTCCCTGCCAGACCTCAAGCGGCGAGAAGGCGTGAATATGGATCTCCGGCACCGCTTCCTTGATTGCTCGACACATGTTGAGGTACGTCTGACCCGTGTACTCAGGGTGAATGCCGCCTTGCATACAGACCTCGGTTGCGCCACGCTCCCACGCCTCTTTTGCCCGCCGGACCACCTCTTCCAGAGCAAGATCATATGGCGTTCCACGCAGGTTTTCGCTCAATTTCCCTTTCGAGAAGGCACAAAACTGACAACGGAAGTAACAAATGTTGGTATAGTTGATATTGCGATTGACCACGTAGGTGACCGTGTCGCCGCACACCCGCTTGCGAAGCTCGTCCGCTGCCTGGCAGATTGCTGCAAAGTCGTCGCCCCTTGCCTCAAAAAGGCGCACAATCTCGTGCTCATTGAGATCCTCCCCCTCAGTCGCCCGTGCAATCAACTCACGCACCACTGCGGTAGAGCGCTCAGGTGGCCTCCGATGCAGCACGAGATCCTTTTCAAGGGGAAGTTGCACGCTTGTTCCCGGTGACCACGTATCAACCCGAGCCAGACCATCACTGTCGAGCTGCTGCAAGACCAACGGTGCAACCTTTGGATCGAGCCACTCATGCGGCTTCAATGCATATTCCGGGTAGATTGTCAGGCGCTCAACCAGCTCCTTACCCACACTATTGGTGCGCTCTGCCAGCTCGTCGAGATGCGGCCATCGCGCCTCGGGATTCACGTGATCGGGCGTCACAGGTGAGATACCACCCCAATCGTTCAGCCCTGCGCCCACCAGCCGTTCATAGACGCCAGGGCTAAGGTTGGGAGGCGCTTCAATATTCATCCGAGGACCAAAAAGCAGCCGTGCAACAGCAATGGTCCATAACAGCTCTTCCAACGCGGGTTCAGGCGCTTTCGCCATGCGTGTTCCCGGTTTGGCACGGAAGTTTTGAATGATCAATTCTTGAATGTGCCCATACTGACGATGCAGCTCACGCAGCGCTAGAAGCGACTCGATACGCTCAAGGCGCGTCTCACCGATACCGATCAGTATGCCAGTAGTAAAGGGGATACGCAGCTCGCCCGCTTGCCGAATCGTTTCCAGACGCACCGACGGCTCCTTGTCCGGCGAGCCATAATGGGGCCCACCGCGCTCAGAAAGCCGCCTGGACGCACTTTCAAGCATTATGCCCTGCGAAGCCGTCACCGTGCGCAGAGCAGCCAGCTCAGCAGCACTCAACACGCCCGGGTTCGCATGGGGCAACAGCCCGGTCTCCTTCAGAACCAGCCCGGCCATCTCGACCAGATATGAGATCGTCGTTTCGTGACCCAGGTCAGCCAGCTCCTGCACGACCACCTTATAACGCAGCTCCGGCTTGTCGCCAAGCGTGAAGAGCGCTTCTTTACAACCTGCCTGAACACCTGCTCTGGCGATCTCAAGCACCTCATCTGGCGTTAGATAGGAGCGCTTCCCCCGCACCGGAGGCTTTGTAAACGTGCAATAGTGACAAACATCGCGACAAAGCTGTGTAAGCGGTATGAACACTTTACGCGAATAGGAAATACGCTGATGATGGCCTTGATCTCGCAATTGTGATGCTACACCTAATAGCGTAGGCATATCATCAAAAGTTGCCAGTTCCAGCGCTTCAGTAGCGGAGAGTTCAGACCCTTGTAAGACACTCTGAAGCAAGTTCTCTACGGCTTGATGCATGCAAACGTGTTCCTTTCTGAAAAACAGTTTGTCTCTCTGAGCAGGGACATACCATTCAATTAGCTCGGGAAGCAGCCTCACGCTTTATCGCCATGTGCAAGAGACCTTGATGTGCTGACCGTGTCCCCCGGCACGATAGCACAGCATAATACATCTCTATCCTACATTCTTTTTTATCCCTTTTTCAAGTATTCTTCTCTTTCTCTACCTCTTACCTTTTCCCACAAACTCTTCTAGAGAAAGTATACCGATTCTCAGTTGATCTGCTCAGATGCCCGAAGACCAACCACTTTGCAGCAAGCAGGGCTTGACAGACACCCGATGCAGCGGTTACTATATCGAACACAGATATATCGATCGCGGATATAACGATAACCGATACATCGAATATGGATACTAAAAATGTTCTACTCCAATACCACTACTCTCACTAAAAAGGGGACAGAATGAAACGCTACCTGATCCTGTTGCGGACCTACCTTTTTTCGCAGCGCTTCAATGTCTGCATACTTGCTCTCTTACTCCTGGGAGGCATCGGCCTTGAACTGCTCAGCCCGCTTCTTCTGCAAAATTTTATAGATACACTTCAATATCCAAGTAGTTCTTTCTTTATTCCAGTACTCCTTTTCTTCTGCTTTACCATTTTCAATCAACTGTGCACTACCTTTGCAAGCTACCTGAGCGAGGCTGTTGGCTGGCGAGCGACGAACGAGCTGCGCGTTGACCTGACACTCCACTGTCTCAATCTGGATATGCATTTCCATAAAGCGCACACGCCAGGCGAGCTTCTTGAGCGCGTTGACGGGGATATCGCCACGCTCTCAGACTTCTTTTCCAACTTCGTGTTCGTCATGCTTGGTCGCTTTCTGCTCTTGCTTGGCATCATCGTAATTGCGTTTATGGCTGATTGGCGTGCCGGGCTGCTTTTTCTCATATTCACCATTTTCCTGTTCTCGCTCTTCAAGCCGATTCAAAAAAGAGGTGTACCAATGTTTCAGGCAGCTCGACAGGCCGATGCAGAGCTTGCCAGTTTCTTTGAAGAACGGCTTTCCAGCCTTGAGGATATCAGTGGGAACGGCGCACAGCCCTACGTTATGGAACGGCTGAACAGGCTCTCCCGACGCATTCTGCACACAGCCCGCTTGAGTAGCGTCTATGGCCGTCTGTTCTCGGGAGCGCTTGAAATCGGGGCAAAGGCGCTGATGGCTGCAATTCTTACGCTCGGGGCCTACCTGTCGCGACATGGACAGATGAGCCTTGGCACAATATACGCCACTTTTTTCTACACAAATTTGCTGACGAATAGCCTGATCGAGATCACCTTCCATCTTGATGGATTTCAGAAGGCGCTGGCAAGCATCCAACGCGTTACGGAGCTCCACAGCGCCACAAGCGCTATCGTCGATGGAGAAGGGGGCCTCTTACCAGATGGACCGCTTGCCCTTCGTTTTGAGCATGTCACTTTTGGGTACGCTCCAGAAAAACTGGTACTTCATGATATCTCATTTGAGCTACGATCAGGCCGTACACTCGGGATACTCGGGAGAACTGGAAGTGGCAAAACCACCCTTACGCGTCTGCTCTATCGAGGCTATGACGTGCAGCAGGGGGCGATTCTGCTTGGCAACACGGATATACGGAGGACAACCCGTGCGGAACTATGTGCCCGCATTGGCGTCGTCACGCAGGATGTCCAGCTTTTTCAAGCAAGCATCCGAGAAAATCTGACGCTCTTCAATCCGAACATCTCAGACACAGAAATCATGCACGCGCTCGCTGAGCTTCACCTGACGCAATGGCTTGCAGAGCAGCCGCATGGCCTGGATACTGTGCTGACAGAAGGCGGCGGAATGCTCTCATCAGGAGAGGCTCAGTTGCTGGCTTTTGCGCGCGTGTTTCTGCACAATCCTGATATCGTCATCCTCGATGAAGCCTCATCTCGACTCGATCCAGCGACAGAAAGACTGCTTCAACAGGCAATTGGGCGCTTGCTTCAGGGCCGAACGGGGATCATCATCGCGCACCACCTGGACACCATTCAACGCGTCGATGACATCCTGATCCTTGAGGATGGCCACATCCGCGAACATGGCGAGCGTCACCTGCTTGCTTCTGATCCCACATCACGCTTCTCACAGCTCATCCAGAGCGGCCTGACGGAGGTTATCGCATGAAAAACGGGCTCTTCAAAATCATTATGTACGCTCCACAGCTCTATCTGCTGAATGCCCTTTTGCAGATCTTTCGCAGCATTTTTCTTCTTCTACCTGGCCCGATCATCGCGGCGTTTTTCGATTCAATCAGTCATCGGCACCAATCGGGCTGGAATCTCTGGACGCTCGGGGCGCTTCTGGTGGGTGCTGGCATCGCCAGAGTGCTTGCTATGTTGAGCAGCGTTGCCACAGACACAACGTGCGTTGAAACAGGGAAGGCGCTTTTGCGGCGCAATGTCTTCCAGCAGATCATCATGAAAACAGGAGCCCGGACGCTTCCAGCCTCTTCCGGAGACATGTTAAACCGCTTCAGAGAGGATGCACATCAGGTTTCAGAGCCGATTGTCTATAACCTTATGGCCTTTGGTGCAGGTGTACAGGCACTGATCGCCATCATTACGCTGTTATCAATTAATCCGCTTATCACCATTGTTGCACTTATTCCGATGATAGGTTCAAATATCCTGATGGAGCGCATGACAACTCGCATTCGCGCCTACCATCGGGAGAGCAGACAGGCAGCAGGAGCTGTCAGCTCCTTTCTCGGAGAAGTACTGAAAAATACGCAGGCGATTCAGCTTACAGGGACACAGCAGTATGTGATCGCACATCTACGCCATTTGAATGAGAAGCGCCGTCAGACCACACTCAAAAGCCTCTTTTTTACGAATGTTGTACTTGTTTCTGTCTCTCGCAATACTACGAATATTGCGTTCGGGATCATCCTGCTTCTGGCGGCTCAGGCAATGCAACAGGGTTCGTTTACTGTTGGGGAACTTGCCTTCTTTATCCTGTACCTGGACCAGATCACCGCGTTCATTGCTCAGTTCAGCATCGGGCTGGCAAAAAGGAAGCAGGCAGGAGTTTCTTTACAGCGATTACAGGCAATCTTGCCCGCAGATGTGCCTGAGAATGCCGTTGTAGATCAGAGTCCACTTCATCTTCGTGGCACATATCCCGCCTTGCCACAGCCTCAGAGGCAGGCTGAACCGCTTACGCGTCTGGAGGCGCGCAACCTGACGTACCTGCACCCGCAAAGCAAAAAGGGGATCGAGGATATCAGCTTTCTGCTGCTTCGGGGCACCTGCACGGTTGTCACAGGGCGGATTGGTTCGGGGAAATCAACGCTGTTGCGCTCGCTCCTGGGGCTGCTTCCCGCAAGTGGAGCGATCTACTGGAACGGTCAACAGATCACGAACCCGGCCAGCTTCTTCGTCCCCCCACAGAGCGCCTACACGCCACAGGTGCCCCGTCTATGCAGTGAGACGCTCAGGCAGAACATTCTGATGGGGCTTCCTGACGAGCCAGAGCGCTTGCATGCTGCCATTCATGCCGCTGTGATGGAGAGAGATATTCAGATGCTTGAGAAAGGGCTAGAAACGGTTGTCGGGCCGAAGGGAACCAAACTTTCAGGAGGACAGATTCAGCGAACGGCGGCGGCTCGAATGTTCTTACGCGAGCCTGATCTACTTGTTTTTGATGATCTTTCCAGCGCTCTCGACGTAGAGACTGAACGACAGCTCTGGGAACGCCTTTTCACCAATCGAGCACATACCTGCTTGCTTGTATCACATCGGCGTTTCGCGCTGCAACAGGCTGATCAGATCCTTGTGCTACAGGATGGACGTCTTGTGGCCGCTGGACCGCTTGAGCAATTGCTTGAGACCAGCGAAGCAATGCGTTCTCTCTGGAATGGAACGATTGAAAGTTGAAGTTCAGCAAATCACAGCTACCCCGACAGTCTTCCCTCCCTGCCGGGGAATCAACTGGCTCTATAAATAGAGGACAAGCGCATTCTAGTTTATGCTGGAAGTGTCAAAGAGCGAGTTCGCCAGCAGGGTAAAGATAGCATCCTCTTCCTGCTCAAGTTCTTCGAGTGTGCGCGTTTTCTGATCCTCAATCGGAAGCTCGTCATGCTCAAGCCACCCCCGCACATGCTGCTCGATCGCTGGATGCGAATGCAGAATAGCTGAAACGGTACTGGTAATATGTTGAGCAATGGTCATGGTGTGTTCTCCTTTTGTGTTGTTGCTATGAAGTATAGGTGGAAGTTGTCGCAAGCATATCATCTATTTGTCACAAAGTTGTCGCAAACATGGTGCATGAGGAGATCGCACCATTCGCCTCGCTTCATAGCAGGCAAGCAAGAACACACCACGACACTTTGAGGGTTAAGCCGTTCGCGGCCAGGTTGCTTCTAAGATGATGCCGTTGTTATCAGGGAAGACAAACGTTCCCAGCTCAGGGATATCTGTAATGGGCGTGCCAACCCGCTCCAGGCGCTCGCGCAGTGCTCTGGCGGCTGCTTCATCTCTCAGGCGAACCGCAATATGCATCAGGAATGCCGTCGGATCGACCTCAGCAAGCGTCTGAGCCCCCTTGCCGACGGTTGGTCGCTCGAAAAAGTGGAAGCCCCACGTGTCCTCATCATTTTCCTTGACCAGGATCAAGCAATGTCGTCCTCGTCCCTCTTTTGAGGGAGCAACAGCACTTATAGTCATCTGTAGAACATCGCGATAAAACTGGATGGTTGCATCCAGATTCGCGGTTGCCAGTGCAATATGATGAATTCCATTCCACATACTCATTTTGTATTTTCCTTTATACTAAAAAGAGAGCAATAAACGTATGTTGTCGTTGAGGGCGTTGGGTTTGCGCTGCTCGCTGACGCGCTCGTTCTACAAATGCTCCGGGTGTCATTCCCGACCAAAACGAGAATTCACGAATCAGGTGCGCCTGATCCTGATATCCGAACCGAATAGCATCCGCCTCCTGTCCTTGCAACAGGGCATCACGTGCAGCCTCGAAGCGCAACAGGCGAGCAAAGACTTTCGGAGCGAGGCCCATTCGTCGCTTGAAACGCCGCTCAAACTGACGCAGCGAGAGGCCACAATGAGCGGCCAACTCTTCCATACGTACATGACCATGCGTCTCATAGAGCCGTTCCAGCGCTCTTTGTATCAGCTCTCGATCAGCTCGAGACCATTGCCGCAAGTTTCCAAGCGCCTCATGCACCGTTCGAGCATAGCAACTACGCATAACCGTTGTCTCAAGCGTGCGAGCAAAGTGCGCCCAGATTCCGGGTTCAGCAAATCTGGTCCGCAGACAGGTGCTATGAAACATGTTCGCCCTCCATTCTTCCTACGCAGCATACCATAAAGTGCGTACGCAGTATTGTTAAAAAACGTCATTTTATACATATTGGTCCTTGATTTCGGTAACATTTTCCTGTATACTGGTAGCTAGATTACATAGGAGAAAGCAAACAGATGGGTCGCGATTCACAAAGCGCCTGGTTTTTAACGGTTTTACGCAAAAACGGATAATTCGCTGCTTACCGGTTCCTCGCGTCGATGGTAAGCAGCGGGAAAGACGCAACAGATATGTCGTACGCTTGGAGTACGGTTTTCTCCGCCTGCTCTGATCGTTCCTTTCTTCTGCCTTCCCGCACTACGCCTCGCATCAGCCATTACATCACATCATAGACACTTTTTGACCTTCAACACCCAAATGAGCTCTCTTACCTCCACGAGGGATCGGCATAGCATGTTTTAGCGCAGTAGAAAGGAAATAAATTCACTATATGGATAAGAAAGCACACGAAGAGAATAGGCTTTCCTGGAATGCAGCAACGGCTGCACACAACAGCCACAAAGGCGATCAAGCTGCCTTCTTTCGACGGGGCGGCTCAACCCTGTTCCCGGAAGAACGCGAGCTCCTGGGCGACGTGAATGGTCTCTCTGTCGTTCACCTGCAATGCAATTCTGGCCAGGATAGCCTGAGCATTGCCCGCCTGGGCGCATCTGTCACCGGAGTCGATATCAGCGACACAGCGATTGATTTTGCCCGGAGCCTCTCGCAGGAGAGCGGCATTCCCGCCACGTTCCACCGCATGGATGTTTACGACTGGCTTGCAGAGGCGGCTCACGACTCACAACGCTTTGACATCGTCTTCTGCTCGTATGGCGCTTTATGCTGGCTTTCTGACCTGCCTCTCTGGGCGCAAGGCATCGCAGCCGTTCTCAAGCCGGGAGGCCGCTTTATCGTCATCGATTTTCACCCGGTCTGCATGCTCTATGAATGGGACATGGAGCGCCGCTATCCCTACTTTACGGAGGGCCGTGCGTTCACCGAAGAAAGCGGCGTGGGCGATTACGTCGCGCTCTCAGACACAGGGCTGCTGTTCGGCACATCGGGCGAAGAAGGCGTGAAGGATTTCAAGAACCCGCATCGGAGCCACCTCTATTCGTGGAACATCTCTGAGATCCTCGGCGCCCTGCTCGGAAGCGGCCTGACACTCACTGACTTCAAGGAGTATCCATACGCTAACGGGTTCAAGCCATTCCAGAATATGCAGGAATTGCCTGACCAGCGCTGGCAACTCCCGCCAGAACAGCCGAATTTGCCGCTGATGTACTCGATAGTGGCACAAAAAGCTGTACGCTAAAATAACGAGCGTAGTTGAGGGCATGCCATTGAGTGCATGCCCTTTTTTCACCCGTACACCGGCAGGAAATACCAGAAATAATGAGGAATCATTCCTGTATTACCTAAAGCCGGGTTATGTGATATACTTTGCATGAGTTATTGAGAAGGTGCCGCATCGCAAGCGGAAAGGAGAAGCATGCCCCGAAGAACGCCCCATGCTGTACGCTGGTCACCCCAAACTCACAGCTATGAAATCATCAAAAATGATACCCGGGATCTCCTTATTCCAGATACTCCCGCCTGGTTTTCCTGGCTGGAAAGCATCACCTCTTTTGCCTTTTACAGCCAATCGGGCGCATATTGTACCGCGCGTAAAGAAGCGATCAAGCAGAGCGGGAGTTACTGGTATGCGTACCGCTCGATCCAGAGGCGTACAAGCAAGCAGTATATTGGCCGCACCTCCGAAGTCACCATTGCACGGCTGGAAGAAGTCACCGAGCGCTTTCAGCACACAGAAGCATCACAAGCAGCCGAGCACGAGTCCATTCCGCCTTTGCTTGAAGTAAAGTTGCATCCGCCCCGACTCCCAAAGGGCCTTATCTCGCGCCCTGAGCTCTTTCAACGCCTCGATGATTGGCAGTCGTATCGCCTTACCTTACTTTCGGCTCCGGCAGGTTTCGGCAAGTCAACACTTCTCAACCAGTGGCTGAGCGAGCGCCAAACAAGCATACGGGCAGTCTGGGTCGCGCTAGACAGTGGGGACAATGATCCCCTCCGCTTCTGGTATACCATTCTGCATGCCTGTCAGAGCTGGCTTCAGACCACAGATGATAGACTGGCATCCCTGCTTCACGCGGCCTCTCCGCTTGCATTTCAGCCACTCTCTCTCGAAGAGATCATTGCGACATTTCTCAACAAACTCGCATCCGACACCAGCGGAAACCTGCTTGTGCTCGAAGATTACCACTTTATCACTAATACCAGAATTCACGAGTTGCTCGACTTTTTTATCACACATCTCCCCCAAAATATGCATGTCATCCTTCTTTCTCGCCATGAACCACCTCTCCCCTTAGCGAGGCTGCGTGCCCGCGGAGAGCTCAACGAGTTTCAAGCGACCGACCTGCGCTTCTCTTTGTCAGAAACGGAGGCCTTTTTATGGCAAACAGCCTCGCTTTCTCTTCCATCAGAAACGCTTGAGCAGCTTCATGAGCGTGTGGAAGGCTGGCCGACCGGACTCCGCCTGCTATCGCTTTCGCTCCAACGACAACAGACGCAAGAGCAGATACAACATACAATATCCCATTTCAACGGCACACAGCGACAGGTCCGAGAGTATTTCGTGCTCGAAGTGCTGCAAGCGCTTCCTGAGCCGCTGCAAACCTTCCTGCTCTGTACAAGTATTCTCCCGCGCCTGCACCCTTCCCTCTGTGCGGAGGTGAGCGGCAACCAGGAGAGCGGGGCGCTTCTAGAGGCGATGGAGCGTACAAACGGCTTTCTTGAGACGCTTGATGATGAGTGGTATCGCTACCATGCCCTTTTTGCCGAGGCGATGCAGCATGAGGCACGACGGCAACTGGGAGAAGACGAGATTCGCCGCCTGTACTCGATCGCTGCTCGCTGGTTGATGGAACACGATTTTCAGGCAGAAGCAATTGAAGCCGCACTAAAAGCAGAGGACTATGAGTGTGCTTGCGCTTTTATTAAGCGCTATATCAGCAAATATCTCCAATTTCAAGCGATACACGAATATATCACTATATCGCAATGGATACAGCAACTCCCTTCACATTATCTACACAATTCTGCTGAACTTTGCCTTACAAAAGCGATGGTATTGTTCTTTAAGCACGATGAAGAAGCAGAGCTTCGTAGTGATATTCAGCATCAAGCAACCGAGCTCCTCAACCGGGCCGAGGCTCTCTGTCAGGAAACGGAAAATGATGCAATTCAGGCACAAATTGACGCTTTTCGAGCCATGCTCGATTTTCGGTTCAATCAGCAAGAACTGGCAGTCATCTATGCATCCAGAGCGCTTGAAAAGCTAGCAGAGACCGCGACAGGTTGGCGCGCTAGCAGTCTCATGGTCCTGGGCGTCTCTTCGTTGCAACAGGGACAACTGGATCAGGCCAGAGGCTACCTTGAGCAAGCACAGCAGCAGTGGCGTGCAGTTGGCAGCGCTGACGCGGCTCGTGGAATGTCGTTTCTGCTGGCGATGCTCTGTATTGAGCAGGGAAAGCTCCATCAGGCAATCAAATACTATCAGGAGTTCGAGCAGAGTCAGGGCCCTGAGCCGATCAATGAGCGGATGCAGGCTTATGCTATTGCCTCTCTGGGACAAACGCAGATTCTCTATGAGTGGAATGACCAGCATGCGATGCAGCAAAAAATGCAGGATTTATTGGGCGTGATTGAACAGGCCGAGGCAAACATCTACGAGTTTCTCACCATACCTATCAAAATTACTGAAGCCCGTTTGCTCCACCTTGAGGGAAAAACCGAACAGGCATGCTCTATTCTGTCCCAACTACTCAAATATTGGAGTAACATGCAACCGTCATTCTCACACCTGTTCCACTCCGATATACTCGTAAGTTATGTACAGTACACCCTTTTACTCGGTGACACAGCGACTGCGCAATATTGGCTAGAAACATTTATGAGTAAGCAGGGTATTCGAGCGCTTCCAGCTCCCGATCAACCGGCGGCCGCCCCGATTCAGGAACACAGCACAACACTATTCAATGGCGCTCTGTCAGACACCTTACACGAGCAGCTTTCCCTGTTGCATGCTCGCATTCTCCTGTTTCAGGGTGAGTCTGAAAAGGTGCTACATCTTCTGTCGAGTATGCTTGCAAGCGCAATAGAAGCGGGACGAATCCGCAGTGCACTTCAGATAAAGCTGTTGCTAGCCCGGGCTTACGCCGCATTGGAGCAACCAATCAGGGCCAGAACACTCCTGCAAGAAACGCTTGAGGCTGCATACCCCGAGGGCTTCCAGCGTCTCTTTCTTGATGAAGGACCGGCCTTACAAGCCCTTTTACGTGATTCGTTGCCCTATTTCACCAGCCCAACGATCCGCAAATACGCGCATGATCTGATACAAAGTATGCCCTGTCCCGCAACAGTAGTAACTGAACTCTCTCCTTTACAGGACTCGCTATCTCAGCAGGAATTACGCGTATTGCGCCTCCTTTCTTCCGGACTCTCCAATGCTGAAATTGCCCGGGAACATATTGTTTCCATCAATACAATACGTTCGCAGGTACAGAGCATTTACCGCAAGCTTCAGGTTCATAACAGACATGCAGCAAGCGAGACAGCGCGGCGCCTGGGATTACTCTAATCCATTCAGCACCTCCCGCGAAATCATCCTCTCTCTTCGTCACGAAGGATGATGTGTTTTCATCCTTTCCCCTTCTATACTTGTGAGCGAACCCCGGTACTTCTTAAACATATAGCTAGAAAGGCCTTATGAAAAATGGTACGACAATCTGTTTTAAGTACATACGATGGTGTACGCTCACAACAAAAAACTCCTTCTGAAGCAATCGTGTTTGTACAGGATCTGGTCAAGCGGTATAAGAAATCATCAAAGAACGCGGTCGATCACATCTCCTTTGAGGTCGCATCAGGTTCGCTCTTCGCGTTTCTCGGACCCAACGGAGCGGGTAAGACAACCTCAATCTCCATTCTGACCACGACCCTGGCTCCGACCAGTGGCACTGTGCGCATTGCCGGGTATGATCTGGCAACACAGGCAAACGAGGTACGAAAACATATCGGTATCGTGTTTCAGAAACCAACCCTGGACCTTCACCTGACAGCCGAAGAGAACGTACGTTTACATGCAACCCTGTACGGCATTTACCCCTATCGCATGACATACCGCATGATGCCAAAGGCTTACCGTGATCAGATTCAGGAACTGGCGGAAATGCTCGGCATCGCGGACAGCCTGTTTAAGCCGGTGAAAACCTTTTCTGGTGGCATGAAACGCAAGCTTGAAATCGCCCGCAGCCTGCTTCATAATCCTGACGTGCTTTTCCTCGACGAGCCAACAGCGGGCCTTGACCCTGAAAGTCGGCGGCGACTCTGGGATTACCTGCGAGAGGTTCGCGCACAGAAAGGCATCACCATTTTTCTCACAACACACTACCTTGAAGAGGCCGAGGGAGCCGATGCGCTCTGCATTCTGAATCATGGACACATCGTCGCTAAGGGCTCTCCGCAACAGATCAAGGATGAGCTTACGCAGTCGAAACTTCTTCTTCATGCCGACGATCGCGAAAGTCTGCGAGCAGAATTACAGGCACTTGGCTTGCCCTTTGTGGAAGAAGAGCTTTTCTCGATTTCGCTGGCCAATCAGCAGATGCATAAGGTGCTCAAGGCAATTGAGACGCCACTTACCACCGTAAAAACCTTCACCCCTTCTTTAGAAGACGTTTACCTCCAAATCATCCGGCAAGAGGACTAAAAAGGAGTAATTATACATGATACAGACTATTATCCGCCCGGAAGTAAAACAGGTGCGCTTTGTGACATGGAATGCAATGATGACTATCGCAGGACGCGATATTCTACGCTTCCTGCGCGATCCCATGCGCCTGATCTTCTCATTAATCTTACCACTCATCCTTGTTGGTGGGCTTACCGGGACGCTTCAGAGCAATCTCGGGCGAGCAGTCAACTATGATCTGACGACCTTCAGCATTATTGGTATGCTGGCAATGAACCTGTTTCAAACGCCGATGATGGGCATTACCTCTCTGATCGAGGAAAGAGAAACCGATTTCTCTCAGGAGCTCTTTATTGCGCCGGTCTCGCGTTACGCAATCATTTTCGGCAAGATTCTTGGCGAAACAACAGTCGCGCTTGTCCAATGCATTGAGATCATTCTTTCAGGACTGTTGCTCTTCGGCCTGCATCTTTCGCTCACAGCCGCGCTCTTGCTCATCCCAGCGGCTCTGGCTACCTGTCTGTTTGGAGGCGCATTCGGCACATTGCTTGCGTCGCTCTCCAGCAGCGCTCGTGCCGCATCGCAGCTCATCCCTTTCCTTATTATGCCGCAATTTCTGCTATCAGGTGTATTCACACCCATACGTGTGCTTCCCTGGTACCTGGACATTCTTTCAAAACTCACGCCGCTCCGCTATGTTGTTGATCTACTTCGCGGCATCATCTATATAGGTGATCCAGCTTATAACCAGATTGTGTTAATGAATCCGATCTTCAATCTGCTGATTATCGGCGTGCTCTTCGTCATTTTTATGGTGGCCGGGACCTACCTGTTTGTGCGTAATGAACGGAATCGCTAAAGTGTCTTTGCCCTGTCTCCCGGGGCAAGGCACCTCTTTTGAGCAGAAAAAAACCGCCCGTATCTCATCGGGCGGCTTCCAGTGAGTTCAGGGGTAGTTGACGTACTAATAACGACTCATCAACTCAACGTGCAACCAGTATAGCAAAAACAATACCCGTTCGTGTTAAAAAAATATAAAAATTACGCCATTTCACATCATTTTCCGCAAGAACCCCCTCTGTTACCAGTACTCTCATACGTCGCTGCTGCCTGATCTGACCTTCTCAAAAAAGAGAGGTACGTCATAGCGCAGCCCTCACTTTTCTGCTACACTCCCTTTGACAGGAAAAATACCCTCGTGATTTGATTGGAGTACTCATTTCTCGTATCCATTCTATATCAGTCCCTTTTCGCAAGCGGTATCCTGTGCCAGAACTCCAGAGAAGAAGGGAGCAAGGGAAGAAGCAATATATGCAAGAAGAAATAAAGAAGGATCTACAGACGAACGAGGGACCAGTTGTAGAGACACAAGGAACGCACAATAGCAAAGCAGAGCAAACGAGCGTACAGGGAACGACCTTTTTTCCGGTTGCTACAAACGTCGAGTATAAGCCGTTTCAGCCACCTGCGGAACGCAAAGCCTGGTACCTTCCTTCCAGTGTGGCACGGATCGTTTCAGCGGTTGGTCTGGGTGCAGCCCTGCTTATGCCGTTGAGCTCATGCGGTCGTCCAAACGAGGATTGCCCTCCTGAAGCCACCGCAAAGCCACAGGTAAGCGGCACCACGCCGATCAAATATATGGCCAGTAATGGAGCTTATTTCCTCTGGATACCGGCGCTCGGCGGTTGGGTGCCCAGTGACGACGGGATTCACCCGAATCCCGGCAAGCTCACCGTCGGCACCAGCGGAGCAGCAGGTATCGGTACCGATTGTTACAATGGGGGGTAATTGTGGTGACCAGCCACTCCGCAGATTTTACCAGTCAATACCGAGAATGGCGACGTGCGTACTATAATCGCTTTCCCGAATTCTGGGGTACGCTCCCCGGTCTGAAAGTGGAAGAGTACGCGTTATATGGAGCGCTTGTTCTTCCGCCCGAACATGTTCAGGCGCTCCGCATGGCTGCAAGCCGGCTCTATCGCCTGATGACGCGCCTTGCTCAGGTCCTCCAACAGGCCGACGATCAGGCATTACGAGATATCGGTATTCCAGAGGCAGCTATTCCCTACGCACATATTGTTATTCCAGAAATGCCAGCGGTCATGTGCGGACGCTACGAGTTTTTAATGACGGCTGCTGGACCAAAACTCCTTGAATTTAATGCCGAAACACCGACGGTTGTGGTTGAGCTCTTCCATATGAACAGTCAGGTGTGTACTGATTTTGGGCTACGCGATCCCAATGTACATTGTGAAGCGCAACTGGCACAGGCAATTCAGTCCAGCATTGAAGGGGCTCTCCGCTGGCTTAAGCAGCGCCCGGAACAGGCGACGATCATTTTCAGTTCGTCAACAGACAAGGAAGAGCGCGGCACAACCGAGTTTTACCGTCACCTGCTTGAAAGCCGGGGGCCTCTGCCCTATCAAACCGCCTATCAGAGCCTTGAGGCGCTTCGTGTGACCGATGATGCCCTGCTCACTGCCGAGGGAAAACGCGTTGACGTGCTCTACAAGCTCTATCCAACTGAATACCTGATTGAGGATGAGTCATCCGACGGAACCCCGATCGGGCTGGCATTGTTGGAACTGGTTCGCAGGCGACAGCTCGCCATTATCAATCCGCCGACCGCTTTTGTGCTACAGAACAAAGCGCTGGTCGCGGTCCTCTGGGCCCTGCATCTTGCGCAAAGCGAGCTCTTCACGCAGGAAGAGCACCAATGGATTGAGCAGTATCTTCTTCCAACATATCTCGCGCCACACGATGCCCAGGGACAGCCATTCATTCAGGGAAGGCACGTCATCAAGCCTGTATATGGGCGTGAAGGTATCTCGATCACCGTGTGTCATCGGGGTGAAGTGGTTGAGCAGAGTGACCTGAATTTTTACAGTGATCAGGTCATGGTGTATCAACAGTATGCGGAGCCGCCTACAACCACAATCCAGACAGAAGACGGGCGCACCGAAGTCAACCTTGTGCATAACTGCTTCGTTGTCGCCGGAGAGCCCTCGGCAGTAGGTGTACGGGCAGCGCGTAAGCTGATCTTTGACGACTTCTCATATTTCCTGCCTGTTTGCTATCCGGATCAGCCAGTGCAGAAATAGAAGTATGGGACTGCGACGGACAAGCGTGCAGTCCCATTTTTTGTCCTACATAGGATAGCCACGGCCACCTTGCAGCCCCTTCAAGACTGAAATTTCACCACACATATTATCGATATGGCCGAGAACCAGTCGATTGAGAATAGAGACCACCGTCATTTGACCCAGACCAAAGCTGGAAAGATCAACCACGCGTTCCAATTCTGGCTCAAGCAATGAGGCCAGATAGGCATCAGTCGCAGCATGAACGGCCTGTGCATAGGCCCTCAAAGCGGGAAGATCGACCTTCACTCGACGCGCCCATTCTGCTGTAGAAAGCGGTTGTATCTCGCTGATACCCGTTTTTCCTTCCCACGCACTGGCATATAGCGGGGCCTCACCGCGCAGCGCCATCTGAATCGCCACATCTTCGCTCACGATCGCATGGACATATGTCGCGGCAAGCGGGTTCGCGGTTCCGGGAGGTGTCCAATGCGCCTGCTCACTCGTTACATCAGTCATTGTTGCCTCAAGAAAATCATGTGCCTGTTGTACCTGTTCGCGCAGAAGTGTTGTTGCTTTCATCATTCGAAGTCCTTTCTTGCTTTTGGCTGTTGCAAGACCCCTCAAAGGGTCCGCGTTGCTCTGATCATACGGCCCGGCACACTGCCATTTCCAGCAAAAGCGCTGCCAGCTACTGCCAATTTCCCGATTTTGCATCGCTTCTGACTCATTTCGATAAAGAGAGAAAGCCGATATCGCGACTTCTTCTTTTTCTACATGTTTTTCTCTGTAGAAATGCAGTTCGTCAATTTATTGACATGTCAGCATTAGTCTCTATGATTAGTGGAATAGAAAAACGGAGTGCATTATTCTCTCTTTGAGAGAGGATTGTTGAGGAAATGGATACGTTCGTAAGGCGCAACGGGCGCTCTTAGCCCATGTGTTGCAAAGGCCTGGCTTGCATCGTGTCTCTCCGGGCGTTTTCCCTTTCAATACGCAAGTCAGCCAGCCCCCCAAGCGCCCGGGCTTCCATCAAGAAGGGGAGCTTCGCGAAATGTTGTTCCGAGCATGGCACGATATCCGGATAGCCACTATATAGGGAGAGTCTCGCACCGCCCAGGAAGCCTAATCAGTGCCTGATGAATACCTCACTCATGAAGAGGTAATCCATTCTTCAGTATTTCAGCAATTATTCCATCGCGACTGCACGTACAATCAACAGCGAGGGAATTTCCTGATTGCCGGGTACCTGTTTCAGGCGCCTGTCACCGGCACGCGGTTCAAGCATTCGGGTAAGCGCAAACCGCGCATCAATTAACGCGTTCGTATATGAGCTCAGTGTACGGTGGTAGGCTCCCACACGGCTTCTCACGCCGCCTGAAGTCGATTTCCAGAACCCTTCTCGGGTATAGCGGCTGATCACACGTGCTGGCTTTCCCTGCTCGTTTGCTATCCAGCCCGCCTCAGGAGCCTCAAAACAGGGATGCATAATCGCAAAAACCAGCCAGCCACCGGCTTTGAGCACGCGCCGCGCCGTGTGAAAGACTGCCCGATGGTCAGGGATATCCATCAGAGCCAGAATGCAGACGCACCCATCAAAGGTATGATCCGGCAGTGAACGAGCTTCCTGAGCGTCATCGTGTAGATATACAATGCCCTCAGGCTCTTTATACTCTCGTGCCCGAGCAAGCTGGCCCTCAGCATAATCGATCCCTGTAACCCGAGCGCCCCTGTTTGCCAGCATTCGGGCAAACCAGCCCTGCCCGCAAGCCAGATCACAAACATGCTGTCCCTGCACATCACCGGTACATTCCAGCAATGATGGAAGAAGCATATCAGAATAGAACGGATTTTCCTGTATATATTGATCATACCATGTGACGATTTCGTTATATGCTGCATTCTCCATGTCATTTTCTCCTTATACTGGCATTTGTTACCTGTTCACTCACTTTTCGCGGAAAAGATGGTAGTACAAAAGGTACGCTCTTTAAGACAAGCCTTCCTTTTTGCTGTTCAGCATAGTATACTCAGAAAAAAGCTTCAAGGAAAGATGAAAAGTGTATGGAATGTCTTACCTGCCTGAATTTGAGTGGCGAACGGCCTATCACGCCGGTTCCTCCCGTGTATCGCGGTACCTGCTGGCAAGTCGAGCATGGCTATCCCTGTGCAAGCCTCGGCTGGTTTGTTATCCTGCCCTTTCGCCATGTCGAAGCGCTTCACGAGCTAACCCGAGAAGAGTTCCATGAGTTGGCAGACATCCAATATGCACTTGCACATGCTATGGGCCAGGATAGTTCCATACAAAAAGAGTATCTCGTATGTTTTGGTGAGAAAAAGGGATTCGCGCATGTCCACTTTCATATGCTCGCTCGTCCGCGCGATCTCCCGGAAGAGCTCCGAGGTCCACACCTGTTTATGCAACAGCAAGTCGATAGAGCAGAGGCGCTTCCTATCAAGGCCCTGCAAGCGTACTGTGAGATCTTCGCCCGCAGGCTGCAAGGGCTCGCGTAACCGTACCAGCCTTTTGATAGAAAAGTGGCAGCACAGGAGCATCGTTTCAAAACTGGTGAGAAACTTTCGGGCTATTCCTGGTGATGCAGTTGCATATTTATGCTATTATAATGATGAATATTGCAGATACAGCAGACTGAAAATGGTCTTCAGGTGATTCGTGAAAAGGAGTGGAGGATAGACAATGCAGTGCAATGTACGTGTGGTTCGTGGTATCCTGATCAGCATACTCCTCTGTTGCATGTTTCTCTTCTTGCCTGTCTCTTCTACCTCAGCGCGGGAAGCTCGGCCTGCCACCGATTGCTACGGTCAAGCGGAGACATTCAGCCATAACGCGGCAATTGTTTTTGCGTATCCAGATAACGCGGAAAAGTGGCTAAACACCTCTCCCTATTGCAAAGACATTAATCTCAAGCTCTCGAAATTTGCTCATCCTTTTCATGTGCGGGTCTGTTTTAAGCGCACCAATGAGTGTACCGACGCAACCCATATAACCGAAGAGGATCACTGGTATGTGCTGGCAACGTCGGTGCGCGATGAAACCAATTACTTCCTGCTCTTTACCGGAGATACGGAAACAGCCATTGAAGGCATGGTAGCGGATTGACACCTTCAAATGAGCCAGGATCAGGACGACTTTTGACCGGATTGGGTGGTATTCTGTGTAGAAAATAGCTTCTATAACAGGGAAAGACGGTGTTAAACGATGATCCAGGCAACACGTACACAGGCACTCGCATTTCGCTTGAGCAGCCAGAATCTCTTGCAACGGAAACCGGTAGATAGCTTGCTCGATGTCGCGGCAGTGTGTGGCATTCGCAACACGCCACCGGGCTCGGCGCTCTTAGCCTTCCATGCGCGTCTTGAAGCGTTTTCGCCAGATGCTCTTCAGCATGGGCTCCTTGAAGTGTACAGCGTGCGCAGCTCACCCTTCATTGTGCCAGCGCAAGATATGCTCATCTTTACGCTGGGCGCGCTCCCGGCAGACGACGCTTCATTGCTCACACAGCTTGTAAGCCTTGCACCAGCGCTTCAGGAAGCCAGAATACCGGCGACAGCGGCACTTGAAATGGCGACTCAGGCAGCTATAGAGGCTCTTGGAACGGAAACTCTCTCAAAAGCAGTGCTCAGTCAGGCGATCACGCGCCGCATTCCTGAAACGCTTTCGCCCTGGTGTCGGCCCTGCAACGCCTTTCATGTGAACGAAACGCTCTTTCGTCTGGCTGGCGTCAATGGAGCTTATGTTATCGCACCCCGGGCAGGTCGGAGCATGGCCTTTCAGCACCTTGAACCAGACACAGAGCGAGATCGTGTAGCTGCACGCCAGGAACTCCTTCGTCGATACCTGCGTGCCTTTGGTCCGTCAACAAGCAGCGAGTTTGCCCGCTGGGTTGGTATCTCCGTTGCTGAAGCGGAGGCATCTTTTCAACGTCTGGCAGTGCAACTTATTGAAGTTTCTCTAGATGGGCGCCGCACCTGGCTGCATGCTGACGATAGAGCCGCTTTTGAGCACCCGACACAACCCGAAGGGGTTCGCCTGTTGCCTGCTTATGATATCTATCTTGACCAGCCCGATCGCTCAACATTAGTTCCTGAGCTCGCTCACCAGAAACGAATCTGGAAAGCGCTTGGCAATCCCGGGGTTGTGTTAGCCGACGGCGAAATTGTTGCGACATGGCGCGGTCAGAAGAAGGGAAAACGTCTGCTTGTTACCGTCGAACCGCTCTGGGTGCTTTCCCTTGAGACACAGGCAGAGATTGAAGCCGAAGCCAGCCAGCTTGCTCCTTATCGGGATTGCACAACAGTAGAGGTCACCTTTCATTCCTGATGCTTCTTGCAAGCACATTGCTTGTATACCTGTTTCTATGGGGATAGAAAGGAAGTTCTAGCCATTATGGTCTAAAGAAGGACACTCTATTTGCTACTTCCTCTCTACAGTGATACTGTTGATTGTAACAAATAGAGATGTTATCTGCTTATGAGGTAAAAGGTTGATGATCTGTCCGAACTGCAATTTCCCTAAAGAAACACATGAGGTTATCTGCCCACACTGTGGCGCCTCTTCAATGGCATATGGAAATAATCAGGCAAGCCAATGGAACGCAGGCAATGCATCGAACAATTTCGCTTTTTCGCAACAGCCAGCAGCAACTGCACAACCCGGTTCCTGGAATGCACAGCCAGCGCCAAACGCACAAAGTTATTGGAGTGTTGAGCCGGAGCAACCTCAGGCTCCTTCACAACTTCCAATCGCGGTGGCGAATGGTGGTCCTGTATCGATGGTACCGGTACAGCGCGTCGAAGAGATATTACCGGCGCTGCCAGAGGAAGAGGGATCTGTCTACATTCCTCAGATGTATACGAAGCCGCGCCCGGTTATTCCCCGACGTCGCATTATCAGCGGGTTCCTTAGCATGCTGATCGTCACGCTGCTTCTGTGTGGTGGTGCAGGCTACTATGCAAAGGTCAGCGGCATGCTGGATAACATTCAGCGCTTCATTGGCATCTCTTCGCCTCCACCAATTCAGCCAGCATCAGCACAGAAAAATATTCCTGATCCTAAAAAGCGTGAGCCAGGACCAGCAGCGAACATGGTCGACCTTGCCGTCTTTGCCTCAACAACCACCGAAAACGGCAACCCCGGCGTTGTCGGCGATACCTTTGCCCCTGGAACCAAGTTCTACTTCGTTACAGGAATTAAACTGGACAAAAACCCTGCAACCATCACCATCAAAGTGTACACAGATGGAGAGATCTTTAACGAAGAGACTCGCCAGACAAAAACCACAAAAGACGGAGATCGACAGAATATCGTGCTCCCGCTCATCTTCGATACACCGCTATCCGGACAGGTCGAAGTATACTGGAACGGAAAACTCGCCCAGAGAAGCTACTTTGCCGTCAAAACCACACAATAACATCGAAAGACTGGAATGGTTTCGCGAAACCGGAATAGATCATCCTCCTTCCGCTATGAGCTTATAAAAAGACACGCTATGTCAACCTGATAGAAGTGAGATCAATACACAAGAGCTGAAAAGCAAGCAAAGTCGACGCGAAAAAAAGAAGTGGTCCCTCGCGTTCTTGCCAGGAACAGCAGAAACGAATGACCGCTTCTTTTTCTACCTCGGGAGTCTCTCCGCTGCAACCTCGATCGAGATTCCCCCCTCACACGGCGCTTCTACGTCTTCCCCGATTACGCTTTCTGCTATCGGTTTCGCGGACGTGGCAGGCCAACCGGAGCCGCATGCCGTTCCAGTGATCGGGCACTCATCACAAAGGGCAATACCAGTGTCAGTATCAGGCAGACCAGCGCGAACAGGCCTATCTCGCTGATCACACCATTCCAGCCGAACGAGCTCCAGAAAAAACCACCACCAGTATTACCAACGCTGGAACCAACATAATAAAAGAACAGGTATAAGGCCGAAGCATATGCCTTGCCGCTTCCAGCGCGTTCACTCACCCAACTACTTGCGATCGCATGACCACCGAAGAAGCCGAACGTCAGTATCGCCACACCAAGCAGTTTCAGCCAGAGGTTCATTTCCAGCGTAATAAGCGCTCCAATACCGACGAACGCAACACTCAGCACCAGTACGCCCAGTTTTGACCAGCGATCGGCCAGGCTGCCCAACCACGACGACCCGAACGAACCAACGATATAAATGCTGAACAGCCAGCCGATAGCGCCCTGACTCAAATGATATGGGGCCTCTTCAAGCTGATAGCCCAGATAGCTATACAGCGTCACGAAACATCCCATCAAAAGGAACGCAATACCATACAGGCAGAGAACACTCGGGTTGCGCAACTGGCTTGCTAGACCGCGGAAATGCTCGCGCACAATAAATGGCCTGGCGACAAAATGCCGCGATTCCGGTAGTTGTTTCACAAACCACCATGCACATAACAAACCCAGTACACCCACACAGAACAACGCCACACGCCATGAAGAAACATCCGTAATCAGGGAGACAACAATGCGCCCCGACATCCCTCCAACCGCATTCCCTCCTATATAGATTCCCATTGCAGAACCAAGGTGCCGCGGGTGTATCTCTTCTCCCAGATATGCCATAGCGATCGCAGGCAAACCAGCAAGCACAATACCCGCAAGTGCTCGAAAGAACAGCAGATAGGCAAAGTTCGGACTGAATGCACAGGCAATGGTCACTACAGCAGCCGCGAAGAGCGAAATAGTCATGATTCGCTTTCGACCAAGAGCATTCGAGAATGCTGCGGCAAACGTTAGCATAATTGCCAGCATCGCCGTCGTTACCGAGACTGCCAGACTGGCTGTCGCAGGTGGAATTCCAAACTCCTGGGTATATCGCGGTAACAGCGGCTGTGTACAATACAATACAGCAAACGTCACCAGTCCACCAATGAAAAAGCAGACATTCACACGTCGAAAAGCCGAAGTTCCTTTTTCAATGTACTCCATTCACATTCCCTTCACAACACAGAATAAGTTCCACGCGTTCCCTCTCATGAACGCCGCGATATCAGGTACTCACATCATGTATCGTATCCCCTCCTATTTATGATGTTCAATATATATTTTGCTATAATTTCTATACCTCACAGCTATCAATTCAGGAGAACGGCTATGGATTTTCAGCAACTCAAATACTTTCAAAGCGTTGCACGTCTGGAACACATGACACGAGCGGCACAGGAGCTCTATGTTGCACAACCATCCCTGAGCCGAGCAATAGCGCGACTTGAAGAAGAATTAGGTGCTCCCCTTTTCGATCGCCAGGGACGACACATTCGACTCAACATTCTGGGAAAGACGTTCCTGCAACATGTAGAAAAGGCCTTCGCTGAACTGGAAAAGGGACAACGAGAAGTGGCCGACCTGGCCGGGATCGAACGAGGGCAGATCGGGGTTGCAGTACTTTACACGGTCGGAGCCCAACTGTTACCCGAACTCCTTCACGCTTTTCGCAAAGAACACCCGGGAGTGCGTTTCCAGCTCTACCAGAATGCCGCGCATATCATGGCCGGTCAACTTGAACAGGGCGAAATCGATATGTGTATCACCTCACCGCGTCCTGAGAGATCGGACATTGCCTGGACGCCACTCATGACGGAGGAAATAGTGCTGATAGTACCGCCAGATCACAGACTTGCCAATCGAGAGAGTGTCGGCTTGCACGAGGTTTCAGGGGAGGATTTTATAGCCATGAAGCGAAGTCACGGGTTGCGCGAGATGACCGATCAGTTTTGCCGTCAAGCAGGCTTTCAACCACGCATCACCTTTGAAGGAGATGAACTTGCTATAGTGCGCGGTCTCGTTGCAGCAGGATTGGGCATCGCAATGATTCCCGCCCTGGCACTCCGCGGCATTCCAGAACCAGCAATGATCCCGCTGCATATCAGTGATATTCCCTGTCAGCGCACAATCGGTCTGGCCTGGATGCAAGATCGCTATCAGACAACCGCAATGCGTATCTTTCACGATTTCGTCATCTCCTACTTTGAGCACATTCGTCCTTAAAAAGGACGTGTATATAGGAAATACGCAGCAAAATCCACATCAATAGAAAGAACGCCCGAGGAGTACTGATACCACCGTTATTACGACTTTGGTTCTATAGATATAGAAATTTCTTCCTTTTTATCGTATAATTCGAGAAGAACGAAAATACTTTCATTATAAGAGAAAAGAGAAGCAGCATGACCAAAACACGGAGATTCTCCTGTCCTTGTTGTGGCTTTCTAACTCTGAGAGAACCGCCCCCGGGGGGTTACGATATTTGTGCAGTTTGTTACTGGGAAGATAGTATACCGGGCCCACTTGCTCCTGACCGTCCGGGAGGCGCCAATCAGGTCAGCCTGAGAGAAGCGCAACGAAACTTTATCCTGACAGGTGTGGCAATGCCCGGCTGGCGACGATATGTCCGTGCGCCTCGCCCTGAAGAAGTCCCTGTCTGGAAAATCAATCTTGAGCAAGCCAAAGATATCGTCCAGCTTGACGGTCCAGAGCGACGCACAAACTACTGGCCCCTTTCTCTCGCGCTCTGGCTTCTTGACACTCCCGAACCCTGGTTGAACGAGAAAAACGAGACCGAGAAAACGCACGCTATGGAATTTCGTCTCCTCGCTACCTATGTCAATGGATATGCACGATACGAACCCGGCCAGCTCACTCGACCACTTGAAGATGCAGAGTTTGAGCAGCACTGCTCAAGATATACAACGCAGGAACTTCTCGACTCGCTCTTTATCGCCCTTCATACAGAATACTCTAGCGAGACACGCTTGCGTGAGATTCTACAAGAAGTAGTACGCCGTTACCGTTCAGAAACCCCTCCGACCTTTATTGCTCAAGGATTGCCAGCCTCCGTAACCCCCACGGACGACCCGGAAGCACATACTCCACCGCACTCAAAATAAAGGAAAAGAGCCGTCGTACCGGGCGGCTCTTTTCAAACAATGGCGATACTTTCTTATTGCAGAGTAGTCCCACCATCCAGCACGATATCATGGCCTACAGCAAAAGAAGCTTCAGGCGAACTCAGCCAGAGAATCGCACTGGCAATCTCTTCCGGTAAACCGATACGTCCAAGGGGCACACTCTCTGCAATGCGACGCGCCTGCTCTTCGTCTGTTTCAGATGGGCGCTTCGACATATTGGTTTTTGTTGGCCCCGGGCTGACCGAGTTAATACGAATCCCATGCTTGATATATTCCAGCGCAGCCGCTTTCGTTAGTACCTGTACGCCAGCCTTTGAGGCAGCATAAATAGCGATTCCTGGCTTTACTCCAGGCACTCCGATATTCGATCCAATATTGACAATAGTTCCTCTTTCGGGCTGCTTTAACATCTGCTGAATCTCATATTTCATACTCAACCATGTGCCCTTCAGATTCACATCTATTATTGTATCCCACGTCTGCTCGGTTGCCTCTGCGAGCGGTCCCAAGGAGAAAACCCCGGCGTTGTTTAACGCGATATCCAGCCGGCCATAACGAGCAACAATTTCCTCAATCAAGCGCGCAACATCAGCTTCGTTCCTAACATCAACCGGGATATAGGAAGCCGTTCCACCATCTGCCTGAATCAGAGCAACCGTCTTTTCCCCTTCGCTTGCCCTTCGTCCTGCGACAACGACCGAGGCTCCCTCACGGGCAAAAGCACGTGCTGCCACCTGACCGATTCCCGAACCACCGCCCGTTACAAGTACGATTTTATCAACAAATCTTTGCAATTCTCTATTGGCCTTTCTCTCATAGGATAAGGAATATTCCAATTTTTTCTGTCCTGATTATAATACAAATTAAATTGGACTGTCAAGCAGAGATTCCGTCTGCAGTGCATCCTGTATGCTTCATAGAGCATGTTTGACAGCGTATGCTAGGATAGCAATAGCCTGACACGAAAGCGAGAAAACCCTTTCTATGTAGAAATAGCCCTTCCTTTAACTTCTCTCAGAAAAGTCCCTTCCGTCTGATCCGTAAGGGCCAGAAAACGTTGTTGGGCTTACTTCCCTCCTGAGCAAACCGTCATATACACACAAAGATGGAGCAAAACGTGTCATTGAAAGCACATATTACAGAATATATAGTTCCCACTCCCGATACCGGGCCATATGGCGTTACAGTAGGGCCGGACCGGGCCATATGGTTCAGTAAAGCGCGTCATAATAGCATCGGAAGAATCACACTGGATGGAACCATCACCGAATATGCAGGCCTTGCCAGCGCTTCAGGCAGCCTGCTGCTTACTCCAGGGCCAGACAATGCTCTCTGGTTTACCCCGATCCAGGCAAACTGCATCGGTCGCCTCACAATGAGTGGAGAGGTCAGCGCATTTGCTCTACCTACACCCAACGCAGGACCATATGGGATCACAGTTGGACCCGACAATGCTCTCTGGTTTACTGAGAATCAGGCAAATAAAATCGGGCGCATCACCCTCAATGGAGATATCACTGAGTTCGCCATTCCATCAGCCGGAGCGTTTCCGGCCTATATAGTGACAGGACCAGATGGAGCCCTCTGGTTTACTGAGAATCAGGCAAACAAAATCGGGCGCATCACCGTCAATGGAGATATCACCGAATTCCCACTTCCATCCCCTGATGCGGGACCAGTTGGCATAGCTGTGGGCCCAGATAAGGCTCTCTGGTTCGTTGAAATTATTGGCAATCGCATCGGGCGAATTACACCTGATGGAGACATTACCGAGTTCCCGTTACTTGTTCCTGAAGCTCGCCCACACGCGATTACACCTGGTCCTGATGAGTCACTCTGGTTCACTGAGTGGAAGAACAACAGCATCGGACAAATCACTGTACATGGTGACATAACCAGCTACCCGCTGTTGACTCCCGATGCGGAACCGCATGGCATTGTAGCGGGACCTGATGGAGCACTGTGGTTCGCAGAAGAAAAGAACGCTATCGGAAAACTCGCTCTCTCATAAAAGCGATGAACCTGTACATGTTTTATCGTATGACGTGTACAGGTTCGCCTTCCCAGATAGCTCGCTACAAGCTTCCTATGATTGCGTCTATCTCCCCTTCCCATGTCACCATTTTATTTCTATGATAGGGTTCTAAACTGAAATAATTTGGCATAAGAGAAAGCTTCTTCGCTGACATCGCTTTTCATATTCACAGCGTCAGCATGTATTCCTCGGAACCTCTTTAGCAGGCCCGAAAGACGCCATATAAGCGAGAGAATCCGGCGGCGTCCGGCATCTCTGCACACCCCTTGATAACGGTCGGGCGCATTTCTGCCGCACTATACACAGCCCTTCTATTCTCATCAGTAAAATCGCCTATCACTTGTTGAGTTTTTCATTACATAACTCGTCCTCTACTATCTATCGTCGTGTAGAAAAATGACAGCCAATTGTCGCTTGACAGAGATGTACAAAAGCACGAGAAAAGGCAGCGATGGGAATGGTTTCGCGAAACCAGATAGAGGAATGCTGACACTCCCCGCCTTAAAAAGACGGGGGTTCTTCTTTCATCCAGCTCGCTTGCCCGTCGCCCTTGTGGAGCGGCGAGTAGAGGCGGTCTGTCCAGAAGCGTTTTGCACACGCACGGCTGTGCTGGTTCCCGTATGCCCTACGGTACCGTTTAGAGAGTATTGGAGTGCTTCACGCAGGATATTCAACGCGGCATTATGATCACGATCCAAAACAATACCACAACCAGTACAGATGTGTGTACGAACAGAAAGAGACTTCTGAACTTTCATGCCACAATCAGAACAATTCTGGCTGGTGTATTGAGGTGGAACTGCAATCACAGGGATCTCATGCAGAGCCCCGTAGTAGTTCAACCAACGAATGAAGGTTCCCCAACCAGCGTCATGGATCGATTTGGCGAGTTTGCGGTTCTTCACCATATTCTTGATCTGAAGGTCTTCATAGGCAATCAGGTCGCAAGACGAGACATACGCGTTTGCCGTCTTTCTGGCAAAATCCTCACGCTGCCGTTGGACTTTCAGATGCTGTTTGGCAAGTGCTTTTCGGGCTTTCTTCCTGTTAGCCGACTTCTTCTGTTTGCGAGAGAGGCGTCTTTGCAGACGCGCAAGCTTCTTTTCCGCTTTGCGGTAGTGGCGGGGGTTCTCAATCGTATTGCCCTCAGAGTCGGTCAGATACGCTTTCAGTCCGACATCAATTCCCATCTTCCGACCCGTTGGAACATGCTCGACTTTTCGCTCAGTCTTGAGGCAAAATTGTGTCTAGTATCCATCTGCTCGTCTGACGAGACGAACACGCTTGATCGCTTTGATGGGAAATGTTTCGATGCTTTGCTTCTTGTTCCCAACCAATTTGAGACGTCCAATTCCACAGCCATCGGTGAAGATGATGTGTCGGCCATCAGAATCAAGCTTCCACCCACTGGTTTTGTACTCGACGCTTCGATTGTTGTGTTGGAACTTGGGATAGCCCTTCTTGCCAGGCTTGTTGTTCTTGCAATTCTCATAGAAGCGGGAGATCGCGAACCATGCACGATCAGCTCCGGCTTGACGGGCCTGGGAGTTGAGTCGAGAGGCGAAAGGGTACGCTTTGGCAAGCACGGCGCAGTTGGTCTGCACGTCGTTTTTGGAGGTGCCACGCTGCTCCATCCACAAGCGCAACGACTTATTACGGATGAATTGGACAATCCGGATGGCTTCATCAATCGCCGCGTATTGCTGCCTGGTCCCGCTCAACTTGTACTCGTAGACCAACATTCAGCTTTTACTCTGTCTTTCAATATACTTTTGAAGCACTTCACTACTGACATTGCCCGCCGTGCTAGAGAAAGTAGATCGTGTCCACATGGAAGGCATCCGCTTAAGATGTTCAAACTCTTCTCTCAAGAGATGGGACGAACGCCCTTTGATCAATCTGGCTATGTCAGTCGGCAAGGTGTACGGATTGGATTGGATGAACAAATGCACATGGTCTGGTTGAATGGCAAGCTCAATGATGTGCCATCCCTGCTCGTCTACGACATCCTTCATGATCTGTTCCAGGCGATCTTTCACAGGACCACCAAGAACTTTGCGACGCCGCTTGGGGCACTAGATGATGTGGTACACAATCAAGTGGACCGTGTGTTGTTCGTATTGATAATCCACGTCAATAGTATACCATGCATTGACACTTCATGGAAGAGCCATTCATCCCCGCCTTCAAAGGACGGGGCTTTCTGGCTCGCTCACGGTAAGCACTTGCGAGTCAGCACAAATAAAACCGGTTTCGCAACGTTAGAAGCAAGCAACAAACAGCCAGTAGTACAGCACCAGGTTAGTGGAAAGCAATCAGATCACAGGCTACCGCATATAAAATCCAGGAGCACAGCCATCATAATTGGCAATCCGCTTAACCTTTCAATTTGTCATAGAAAACTGCAAAGATGCATATTCTTCATATCCCTGGAAAGAAACTATAGGACATTTTTCACTTGAAATAGGACTGGTAAATTTTTCCTTGCTCGTCAGGTATAAAACTGCTATAGAAGCGGATTCTCGAATTCAAGTAGAGCAAAAATCCCAAAAAATCCCTACAAAATGTAGTCAAACATAATCAAACAGTGTACAATGGTAAGCATGGAAGAGAAGATCTACAAGCCCAGGGAATTCGCTCGCTTAATTGGACATTCAGTCTTCACTCTGCAACGTTGGGACCGCCTGGGAATACTCAAGGCGAAACGAAGCCCAACAAATCGGCGATACTATACGCATCAGCAATATTTAGATTTTCTTGGAAAGCGCGAGGCATACCCGCACAGCGAAGATCCCCACCTGGAGGAAAGTGCATATACAGCACAATCCTCTCACTATCACGCATTTCAAAGGAGGAAACAGATGAGAATTATCACCATCTACAACAAAAAAGGGGGAACAGGAAAAACCAGTTGCGCGACTAACCTGGCTGCGAATCTGGCTGCTCTTGGTTTCAAGGTTGCATTGCTCGATGGGGACGAGCAGGCAAACGCAAGTATGCTCACGCTTCCACATCGATATCAACGTCCTACTCTTACTCATGTAGTCAGCGAGAATGTGCCACTGCTCGACGCAATGTATCAGGCGCGCCGTAATTTATGGATCGTTCCAGCTGATATGCATCTCACCCGTGCTGTAGAGTATATTCATGGGCAACAGGATTTTGATGTTCTCTGTGACCGCGTTGATGACCTACAGGCTGATCTTGAAGAATCAGCCAGTGAAGAGCTTCCCTGGTGGAACAAGCCAGAAGTACGACCGCGCGACTTCAAGATAGAGCCAACAACTCAAGAAGAGTTTCATACCCATCCGGATTATCTTGACTTCCTCATTTTTGATAATCCCCCCAATCCTAACGCGCTCACAACAGCAATGCTCTATGCCAGTCAGGAAGTGCTCATTCCTGTTGAGCTAGAAGAGTATGCTTACCAGGGACTGGCCCAGATGTTTGAGGATATTCAGCGCAAATTCCGGCGCCGCCAACAGAAACTGAAGATCACCGGTATTGTGCCTTTTAAAGTCAACCATACAGGCGCTCTCACGGTTGACTATCTCTCAAGCGTCTGGCGCGCATTTCCCACCCTGACTACATTCAGCGTTCATACGGACAAGACTATCCCAAACGCACAAGCGTATCAAAAAACAAGCTTTGAGGAAGACCGCTCCAGCCGCGGTGCAAAAGAACTGTTTGCTTTGGCACTGCGTATCGCTGGATATCAAGGCAAAATCGTAGGTTTCGATGACTGTAAACACTGTGCACATGCTCGCGAGCTTGCACAGCAAGCAGAGGTAGTGGAGGTTTAACATATGCCAAAAAAGGGACGACCTGCTCTCGACCCATTGCAGCAAATAGCGGTATCGGGCTTCATCGGATATGTTGATGATGACGAAGAGGTGCGCGCACCCTCTGATCCTGGTGTTATCTGGATTGAGATTGATCGCATTCACGATAACCCTTTTCAGCACGCAGAAGAAATAAACCCGGCAGACTTTCAAAGCCTTGTTGCTTCAATTAAAGCAGATGGGTTCCAGGGAGCATTAAATGTCAGCCCATTAGCAGAAAAAGAAGGCCATTACTTTCTGACAGGTGGCGGACATCAGAGGCGTGATGCAGCACGTGAGGCGGGTCTAACAAAAGTACCGGTGTTTGTTGAAGATCCACCACCCTCCCGACTCAAACAGGCTTTTCGGGCTGCTCGTGAAAATGGAGCGCGGGTAAATACCTCTCCGGTCAACCTGGGTCATCTCTATCAACACATTATGGATGAATTTCACATGACTCAGGATCAGGTAGCCCAGATGGTCCATAAAGATCGCAACCATGTGAAATTGTGTCTGATGGCTGCCCGCTCACCTGAGGATATTCAAGAGATGTTGAGACGTAAGCCGGATAGCCTGCGCGCGATGACGTATTTCCGTCGGCTAGAAAGCAAGGAAGATCGGGCTCCGATCATGCAAAAGTTCCTCGCTGGCGAGCTGACTACGGATGGAGTTCGGGCTGCCGTTGAAGTCGTGCTTACGAGACAGCAGCAAATAACCGCAGTCGCAGAGGCCTCGACTCATAGCCCCCAAACGAAGCCGACGCCAGAAGCTGAGGTCGAAAGCAAAAAGGAACCTGAAAAACCGCTTACTGAAAAAACTGTACCAGCTTCACCTGAACAGCATTCGCTTGCAGCAGAACGAATTGGTAAGCTCCATTCGGTCGAGAGGCGCTTCCATGCTTATCGAAAAATTGCGATACACCATCTCCTCACAGAGGAAGAACGGGTCCTTCTGCAAAACATGGCGCAAGCGATACAAGAGCTTCTCGGTGAGGATTCCTCAACCGAGTAAGCATATCGTATCGCAGCCAGAGAGTACAAAAGGCCGAAGCGATGCCAGTGCGGAACACAATGATCGCCTCGGCCTTATTTGAGCTATTGTTCCCTCAACTACACATGATCCCTTCATTCCTTAGCAGGCAAACATGTAGCGGAGGTTTCTCCGCTCATTTTATATTTCAGAGGACAAAGGGCTATAGAACTCGATCAAATAGCCATTCGGATCATAGACATGGGCAGAGCGAGCATTCCACTCCGGCCTATCTTGAGGTTTCGCCACTACGTTCAATCCCTCTCGGACGAACTGCTCATACGTCGCATCAACATTGTCTACAAGAAAAACAAGAACGGTTTGAAGCTCCTGAGCTTGTCGCGCAAGCAGAGGATCACCCATAGTTGCAGCAAATTTGTCTCGCTTGTAAAGTTCAATTCCAGCGCTGTCTGTTTTAAAGTATGCGTAGCCCATCTCTTCAAGCTTGTAGTCAGGGGAAGCTTTCAGTACATATTTCCAGAACTGAACAGACTCCTTATAATCGTTGATCAGCAAGCGAATATTAATGAACTGCATTCCCAATCCTTCCTGATATAGGAAATCTATTCGTCTTTCCCACAATATACAATCAAGTCTTCCTGTATTGTATCTGCTATATAGGTGAGCAATGACCCTAAATTAAGTTAAAAAAATACATACAAGCCGGGTAACTTGGAGCAATATTATTTAGACAACTTTGCTTCAAGTTTTACCTTTACATGGGGCCATTCTGTATCGAGAATGCTATACAACACACTATCTCGTCTATAGCCATCTGAGAGAATACGATGCTGACGCAGGATCCCCTCCTTTATCCCACCGATACGCTCAATGGCTCGTTGTGATTGAAGATTACGTACATCTGTCTTCAGCTGTACTCGGATGCAGCCAAGCGTCTCAAACGCATGTCGAAGCAAGGTATATTTGCACTCTGTATTAATAGAGGTGCGTTGTGCGAGAGGATTCAGCCAGGTCCAACCAATTTCCAGCCCTCGATTCACGCGATCAATATCCAAGTATCTGGTAGAACCAACTATACAATCATGTTGCAGGCTTACAATAACAAAGGGCAAACTGGTTCCTTCTTCCTGCTCTCGTAGAGCTTGTTTCACCCATGCTTGCATACTCTCAAGAGATTGACCCGCCTTCTCAGGTAAAAAAGTCCAAATAGCTTCATCCTGAGCTGCGTCAAACAATGCCTCTACGTGATCCAGATGAAGGGGCTCCAAGCGAGCATACGTTCCAGATAAAGTGATAGGGGTAATATTCATCATTTTCTCCTTCGTCAACACGAAAAGCCATACGCTCCATCGAAAGTACGTGTTTAGCATTGTAATAGCGCAAGACTGTTCTATAAAGAGCCAATTCCCTTTTAAGCATGCAGACCAATCAGAAGAAGAGAAACAAACGAATTTCAAGATGCAAAGAAAAGCCGCTCATCTTATCTATAGGAAAAGAGATAGAAGGATAAGCGGCTTTCTACAATAGTTCCTACGCAGATCTCATTCGATCAGAAAAGCGATTTTGCCAAATTGTTCACCTGCTTGCATTCGCTGAAAGGCCTGCCTGACCTCCTCAAGTTTATAAGCTCGATCAACAATTGGACGCAATCGATGCTGAGTAACGAAGCGAAGCAAATCCTGAAACTCTTCCCGACTTCCCATTGAAGTAGAAAGCATACTCCACTGTTGGAAGAAGAATGTACGCAAAGGTATCTCTACTCTATCACCAGTTGTTGCCCCAAACGAGACAATGCGGCCCCCCTCACGTAAGACAGAGAAGTATCGTTCAAAAATGGCGGAACCAATACTCTCAATAATGACATCCACTTTTCTACTCAAGTCCCATTTCCCGCTACTATCAAAGGCAGAATCCGCCCCTAACCTCAAAGCTTGCTCTCGTTTTTCAGCACTTCGCGAGGTCACGGTTACATATGCTCCAGCAGCCTTTGCAAGAAGCAGAGTGATAGTTGCCACGCCACTCCCAATGCCAGGAATTAAGACATGCTCACCTGGTTTCACGCGAGCACGGGTAAACAGAGCTCTATATGCAGTTAATGTTGCGAGTGGCAATACACCTGCCTCTTCCCAGGAAAGATGCTTCGGTTTGAGTTCAACGTTTTCTGCTGGAACAACGATTGTTTCAGCAAAGGTCCCATCCAGAATCTCAGGTACAGCTGGCACCTCGGATGCTTTTTCCCAGCGCAAACTGGGATTTAACACTACTTCATCCCCCACATGTATATTTGTCACTCCTTCCCCAACTGCTATAACAACACCTGCACCATCTGACCCTGGAAAGAAAGCTTCTTTCTTCGATTCTAAGAGAAATAGATCCCGATGATTGATACCCGCTACTTTTAAGCGCACCTGCACTTCTCCGGTGAGTGGCTTCTGCTCTTCTACCTCCTGTAAATGGAGCCCATCTATCTGGCCAGAACCCACATACACTACAGCCTTCATCTTTCAGATCTCCTTACAAAAAGATAGTGTTATTACTAAAGTAATAACATCTGGAAGCTACTCGTTATTTCGTGCTTTATTACCAACGCATGGGTCAACATCGAACTCAGCCAACTAGAGTCAGCAGTAAAGTAAATGGATGTACGTCAGAAATGAAACAAGCTATAATTTCGCGAAACCATAGCTGTGGGGTTCAGACTAAGGAATATAAAGGACAAAGGAGAAGGGTGAGTATGGGCATAATGCTTGATTATCGCCGCTTCCAGTCCTCTTAAAAGTTTAAACTCTGGTTTCGCGAAACCGCTATTCTCTATAGCGAATACTGCTAATTTGCGTTTCTAGATATACCCGAGACTTTCTGGTTTCGCGAAACCAAGATCTTTGCAAATTAGATCAAGATTACGTTAGTCTGAACCCTACAGCTATGGTTTCGCGAAACTATAGCTTGTTTCATTACTCGGTAGGACAAAAGATAAGAAACAAATATTGTGCCATGAAGTTAGAAGCCAGTCCCATCTCGGCTCCATCGATAGCAGACTATAAACACTACATAATATTAAATCGCTCCAACCCCAGAATTCCAGTTTCTGGTTTCGCGAAACCACTACGCGTCTTAAATCTTATTAGAATTTGCAGGGTGGCCTGGATACATCTAATATCTTAAAAGCTTGTTGTGAATGGCAGAGGAAGTAAAAAGGCATTCAGCATCTTCAATGCGTTCTAAGAAAGAACATGACCAAAAGGAACTTGCAATATACGACGCAAATATCTTCATCACAATACAGCCTGTGATAATTAATAAACATTATCACATCTCTTTGCCAGATACGCCTGTGAAGCTCAGGCACAGATCACACCTTTTGCGTGCGGAAGAGTTCACGTTAGTCCTTGTGAGCCTGTGGTACTACTTCTAATCCAAACGGGACAGTTTCCGCTTCACTATACAGTAGCAGCGTCCAACCAGCCCAACGACATCACACCACTGCACCTCAACTGGCTCATCCGTACCGCCTGCCTGGCCGGATGCATTTGAAGTAGGTATGGGGAAGCAACTCTACAGCTGTCTCTTTCAATTGTTGGTTTCGCGAAACCACTGTTCTCTAGCTTCTCTTCTATAAATCTTTACATGAATTCTTACAGATAGAATATTTCCTCACTTATAGACATAGCAGATCCACATGTTCTTCTGTTAAAAAAACTATTGTAGTATACAAAAACAGGGTCAAGAACTGCCAGAGATAGAAAACGAAAAGAAGCTTAAATGCTCCTGTCCGCTACCGGTTTCGCGAAACCAAAGCTTCATCGTTTTGGTAAGCGTAACTATCAAGAGTAACTATCGGAAACGAGGTGGTTGCGGTGGTTTCGCGAAATCAGATGTCACTATATGTCACTATAAAAGATTGCTCTAACGACTGGCGCCTCTTAACCCATTTTGAATAACGTATATATTACTGACTTTATAGAATGGGATTACTATCTGATAAAATCAGACTAGAACGAAATACTTCTATGTCACAGACAAATAATAGATATAAAAATGGTTTCGCGAAACCAGGGTTCTCTTTGTGACATTGGACAAATATTCTGGTCCTGGACAGCATTCTCATTGAGAACTTGACAAACTATCAAATACAAAGCTATACTATCGAGTACAGATATATCCATTGCGGATATATACAGCTTTAATATAGCAAGTGCAACAAACTCTGGCACATACGCTTATCTGCGAGGAGTCCGATACAACGAAAGGAGGTCATACTATTCATAGCCGAAAAAAAGATCCCGAAAGCCTTTTACCTCTTACGCCAGCTGTCTTCCATATCCTTCTGGCTCTCAGCGATGGCGAACGACATGGGTACGGGATTATGCAAGAAATTGCAGAGAGAACCAAGGGCACAGTTCATATGGGTCCAGGAACACTCTACGGATCACTAAAACGGATGCTATCGAGCGGGCTAATTGAGGAAACAGGAGAGAAAGCAGACCCTCAACACGGGAATGAACGCCGTCGCTACTATCGGCTTACAGGCTTTGGACAACGAGTGCTTCATGCTGAAGCAGAGCGGCTCGCACAACTCGTTTCCATTGCACAGCTAAAACACGTTCTCGGTTGAGCAGAGTCAGCCATTTATCAACACTCCAATGCTCTCAATTGTACAACTACATCGTTGAGCAAAACAGCGTATCACATACCATGAAGGGAACCTCAAAGCATGCAAACATCTCTCCAATTGCTCAATTGGTCTCAGAAACTCTATCAGCTACTGCTCTTCGCTTATCCAAGCTCATTTCGGCAGGAGTATGGCGCCGAAATGCAGCTTACGTTTCGTGATTGTTGCCTGGAAGCGCTCCAAAGCGATGAATCTGGTACGTTTTTCCGTTTCTGGTGCCTGGTCTTCTATGATTTTGCCAAAAGTATCACGGTTGAATATGCACAATTACTCAAACAGTTGTGGTCAAAGGAACAGACATATAGCCCCTTCCAGGTCCAGATCGCATCGAACACAGATATCGGGTTAAAACGCCAGGTGAACGAAGATAAGATGCTCTCCGTTATCCCGGAAGAAAGTAACCTGCGAGAGAAAAAAGGAAGCCTTGTCGTAGTCGCTGATGGTATGGGTGATGATAATGCTGGAGCGAGAGCAAGTGATTTAGCTGTTACAACAATCAAAGAAGTTTATTATAATACCAATCAGAATATTGCAGACTCGCTCGTCCACGCCATCAAGCTCGCAAATCAGAAAATCTTCCAGGTCAATGAGGTTGAACGCCAGAAAGATACCAGAACACTGCCCAAAAGTATGGGGACTACCTGCGTTGCAGCAGTCATCAAGGATAATTCCCTCATATTAGCTAATGTCGGAGATAGCCTTGCCTACCTCATTCGAGACCAGCAGGTACATCAAATAGCAGAAGATCATAGCTGGCTTGCAGAACAGGTTCGTCAGGGCAGAATGACAGCCGAGGAAGCCAAAAAGAGTACCAAAAATCGGAATATGATCATCCGTGCCCTGGGTACTCAGGCCGATGTCGATGTGTATGCAACAACGGTTGATCTTCAAAGCGGTGATACACTGATCCTCTGTACTGATGGTGTGCATACACAGGTCAGTGAAGAAGAAATATATACTATCGTAACTCAATATCCTCCACAGGAAAGCAGCCGATACTTGATTGAGCGTGCAAATGAGAATGGCGGCCCGGATAATAGTACAGCCATCGTGGTACGAATCGACTAAAAGAGAAAGGCTGCCTGTCGGTTCGCTCCACAGGCAGCTTCTCCCATATTCTCACCTCTCCATTCCTACCTCTTGGTCATCTTAGTAGACAAAAGGCTTTCCATCATATATTCTGCAAAACAGAGGTAAGATTGAAACCAATGCCGGCCAGCAGTCAAAAGGAGTAAAATTAATCGATGCAAACAGATGAGCCTTTATATGATGCACTCACTATTCGGCCTGCAACCATGATAGACCGAGAGTTAGTGCGTCAATGGGCAATCCCAGCAAATGGAGAGGCGTGGGTTGCTCTTTCTTTCGATGGACAGCCCATCGGGTACGCAGAACTACAAAGCTTTCCTGTTCTACAGCAATTTGTCCCGAAAATCTGGGTTCGTCCGGATATGCAGGGACGCGGTATCGGCACACGACTGCTACGTGCTCTGGAAATACACCCCGGGACGCTTCTCGCCCAGGTTTGGGAGCATGAAAAAGCAGCTCAACGGATGCTGGAAAAGGCAGGCTATGAGCTTAGCTCCATTTTTCAGGTTAGAGAACTGGACTTGAACGGGCCGCCAACGCTTGCTGAACCTATACCAGATATCGATATTCGCCCATTTGTAGTAGGTTGGGATGAACAGGCCGTCTACGAAGCTGATGAGGAGGCATTTTTAGATGAGCGGGGTAAGGAACCCCGTACATACGAACAGTGGTGTCGGCGCTTCCATATGAATGAGCCTCACTTTAATGCATCGCTGTGGCTTGTTGCCTGGGAACACCTTACTATTGCAGGCTGTTGTCTGGGCGAAATCGTGAATAATGTTGGCGAAATCATGCATCTTGGTGTTCGGCGTCCCTGGCGTCGGCGAGGCATTGGAATGCAGCTTTTGCAACATACACTTTCGGCATTCTATCAACGCGGTATCTCCACTGTGCGTCTGAATGTTGATAGCAACAGCCAGACGAATGCACATCAGCTTTTTGAGAAAGCGGGCTTTCAGGTAATCAACTCCTACCTGAACTACAAACGCACAGTCCTGGCATAGAGCAACTCTCGATCTCTATAGGGAAACTATTCATATATATACCCTTCCAAATTGCACAATGACCAGATCGCATCAGAGCAGGGAATAGAGCAACTTCAGGCCACTCATTCCCTGCCTCATTGAGGCGCTATCCACTCTAATAAACAACAATCACCTTAATCACATCGTAGTGCACAGAATATCAGGTGTTTCCGCACTCGTTTTACTCTGGAAACGGCTGAGCAATACAGGCAGTCCCTCATGCTCACGCTCTGATCCTGCGTGCCAGAACACAAACCAGGCTCTCTCGCCCGTTAACAACATATCCAGAGTATAGTGACGCGTCGGCGGCAAACTGACAACAGCCTCGCTCAACATCTACTTCAGACTCCTTTTTGTTCCTCTCTGTATATCGCAGCTTGCTCCCAAAACTTGACATCTTTTCCAGAAAAATGTGGTTCACGCCTGGAGCGCACTTTTCAGTTCAGCAATTGCCTGTTTTGTCTCACGAAAGAGAAGCGTATGCATCCTGAGGTTCCGTGCTGTTGCGAGGTGTCTTTTCTGATCATCCAGCACAACAGTCGCCTCGGGAGCCAGTGGCAAACGATCAAGCATGCGTTGATACAGCCGCGCATCCAGCTTCTCAAGTCCCTCTTCAACCGAAAAGAATATCTGATGCACCAGGGTATGCAGGCCGAACTTTCGCGTAACCATCGCATGCAAATCGCTATTTGAAAGTACAACAAGCGTATATCGAGAGCGCAGTGTACGGAAATAAGGAGCTAGTCCCTCGTTCAAATGCTCATCATCGCCGATATCGTGCAACCATTCATCCCATTGCGCTCCACTCAACCCGTACTGCTTCTGAACGGCACAGACACAGTAGTAAGGGAGCGCCCAAGTGCCTCTTCAAGCTGATTTGCAAGCGAGATAGTTCACCGCCAGGAAGCTGTAAAAGACACTCCCATTTCCGCCAGTCTACAATCTGCAACAATACGCTACCCAGATCTATCACAATAGCCTGTATCAGGCTTCTCATCACGAATTTTCTCCATTTCTCACACATAGAACACTTCTTATATAGTCTCAGCTCAGCAAAAGACAAACTTCAGCCAGATCCTCCGGTTTCGGAAAACCAGAATACAAAGCGCGTTCATTCTATTCTCCCAGGCATCGAGGTTTCTGGAAATACAGCACCCCACATGTATAGCTCTCTCATGTCTCGCTAGCATATCTCTCTATGAGAGAGCAAAGAAAGTTTGCCCATAGAGAAGCAAGCGAGCGGTTTACCGCTTTTATCCGTTTTGGCTCGCTGACAGAAGAACAGGAAGGCAAAAGCCACACATTTTTGAAAGGGAGAGTACCATTTGGAAGAGAGAGTCATACTGCCTGAAACACTCGACGAAGCATACCTGTTTGCGGCAGTCGGAGCACCTTTGAAAGCTCTGCTGCTCTATAATCCTACGCAAGATGTGCAAACGACGCTTGCTTGTATGCGTGCGCTTGCTGTGATGCATGATACTCACTCCTTGCAAGCGTATCAAGCAGACAAGCGACCGGAAATACAGCAGGAATATGCATGGCTGCACAGTCGAGAGGCGCTCAACGCGCTGCAACCCCGTGTCCGCATGATAAGCTGGGATGGACGCCCTGCGCTCTTTGTACATCAGATTCGCTCGCTGAAAAAGATCCATGTGCTGGAATTGATTCCGCATTTTCCACAGCGGCTTGTCCTGAAAGGCACATTCCGTGATCTCACTCCCCTTACACATCTATCAGCACTCACTGGCCTTGCTCTTTTAAGCAAGCATATAAGAGATTTGACACCGCTTGCCGGGCTTACTCGACTGGCACAGCTTTCCCTCACGGGTACACCACTTATCACTGATCTGGCACCACTAACTACCCTCTCACAATTAAGCATTCTCACGCTCACTGGCTTGATAGAACTAACAGACATTCAGCCGCTCGCCTCCCTTCCAGCACTAAGGAGTCTCGCAATCCTTGCCAGCCCGAAGCTGACAACAATAACGCCGCTCCTGCATTTACCATCCCTGCGGCATCTGGAATTACCACCTCATCTGCGGACAGCACCGGAAATCGCTCAGTTTCGTCAGCGAGGCATACTCTTGCGCTTTACAGAGATTCGCGGCTTCGGGAAGCGCCCACGTCAGCGATAAAAAAGGCTCTTTGCAGCTTGCATGACTTTTTGCTATACTGTCGTTCCGTTTGCGCTCAGACAAAACGTCGGGCGCAAACGCTTTGCACACCTCTTACCATCCATACTACTTCTCAGAATTGAAATAGAGTCAAGGAAAGGATTTTTAACGATGCAGGATCAGTGGGACAATCCCGAATTTGCGCGCTATTGGGACCAGGCAGCGCTTATCCGAAACCCGATACGGGCAGAACAAATTGAGATCCTGGTTTCGCTTATCGCCGATCTGTACCAAAAAGGGACACATATCCTTGATCTGGGCATCGGCTCAGGCCAGATTGAGGAACTACTTTTCGCACGCCGTCCGGAGAGCGTGGTTGTAGGGATCGATGCATCGCGTGCAATGCTCGATCTCGCACAAGAACGCCTTACATCTTACAAAGCCCAATGTACGCTTATACAACATGATCTTGCTACGCTTCAGGAATGTACGCTACCGACAGCGACCTATCAGCTTGCATTCAGCGTACAAACTCTGCATCATCTGACATACGAAGAACAGCAAGCAGTGTTTCGTTTTGTTGCACAAACGCTCGCCCCTGGTGGTATCTTTCTGCTGATCGATCGCGTTGAGATAAAGCCTGAGCCATTTGGAGCGCTCTATCTTTCAATGTGGAATCACCTGACTGCTTCCCAGGATACCGAAAATGCCTTTTTTGAAGAGCTTCGGCAAAAAGAAGATCACCCGATGCCACTCGAACAGCTTCTCAAGGGCCTCCAGGAAGCAGGCTTCCAGACAAGTTGTTTGCATCTTTACCTGCATCGTGCCTTTGTTGCCGGTATCAAGCCCGCCCAATAAGCACGCCAGCTTACTTTCTCTGGTGCGTCTCCACTCCTGGCACGCTCCAATGTTCAGGATCGGGATCAGGTAAAAAATAGGTATTCATCCCAATAGACAAAAAAGTGAAAACTTTCTATGATTTCTTCGTTGCACGATCGCATGTCCTATTCCGACATAGAAAGTGAGAATGTCAATGCCAACCCATGAGCACGGAACACTCGCTTTGCAATGGAACTGGCACCCGCTTCTTATCCTCGGGTTGTTGCTCTTGCTTGGCTCATATCTCTACATGATAGGGCCGTGGCGACAGCGGCGACAACTCGCGGCTCGAATGCCAGAAGGGCGCTTCATTTCTTTTTTACTCGGGCTGCTTGTGATCTTTATTGCGCTTGTTTCGCCCTTGAATAGCTTTTCGCATATGCTTTTTACCGGGCATATGGCACAACACCTTTTACTGGCACTTGTCGCGGCTCCACTGCTTGTGCTTGGTTTGCCTGCATGGCTGATTGAGGCTGCGTTGGAAGTCCGTTCTATACGCGTTGTCATGAAAGGGCTGACGAATATCTTTGTGACTACGTTCCTGTTCAACGGGAACCTCTGGCTCTGGCACGCACAGCCAATTCTTAACGCGATGATGCAAAACACGTACTTGCACCTTCTAGCGCAATTCCTGTTCCTGATAACAGGCGCTCTGTTCTGGTGGCCACTCCTGACGCCAGCAACAAAAGCCTTGCCATCACTCAATATTGCAGCAAAACTGCTCTATATCTTTTCAAATGATATGCCAATGGTCCTGTTGAGCGCTGGACTTACACTGATGCCGCCGCTGTATTCAGTCTATATCAACAATCCTACGAAGCTGCTTGATCCCGCTGTAGATCAGCATCTGGGCGGGGCGTTGATGTGGATACCAGGTAGCATTCTTTTTATCGTGATTGCCAGCATCATTTTTCTGCGCTGGATTCTCGATCTTGAAAAGAAAGAGCGAGCAGAAGCGGCACGTATGGCAGAACTCTATCGGGCAACTGAGCTCTCGTGAGGAACTCTTAGCAGACAGATAGTTTCTCATAGAGCAGGTCCCTGTTTTCGGTACGAACAGGGTTCTTTGTCGTTCACTGTCATGCCTCAGAAGGCTGACGTCGAGAAGCAGTCCAGGCGGTCCCTCCCCTGGCTGCTTCTTTATTTTTGGCATTGTGGATTGTCCAGGATGAAAACCGTTTATCACCATCACCTGCCGTTCGTTTCGCATGCATCCTTCAGCCATACGACTCGTTCAACGTCGACGCCAGACTATCAGAAATCGCTCCGTTTCGCCCGGGAACAGCTCTCTGAAACTTCTCACTCACTTGGCTCGGACATCTCCCTTGCAAGCCTCGAAGCTTCTTGCTTACTTGACCGGCTATCCCCCTTTTTCACCGGGAACTGCTCTCTGAAACTTCTCACTCACTTGGCTCGGATATCGCTCCGTTTCACCCGGAACTGCTCTCCGAAACTTCTCGCTTACTCGACTCGGACATCTCCCTTGCAAGCCTCGAAGCTTCTTGCTTACTTGACCAGGCTATCCATCAGTATCTGGTACATCACAGAATCTCCACTATCGAGTAAGCTGTTCCTCTAGCTACCCTCACCCTACCAGCGAATTTTTTCAAGCTCCCGACTATCGGAAATTGCTAACACTCTGACACACTCTGGTTCTATATGGTCTCGTAGCGATATGGTTTCGCGAAACCATTCCACTATCTCGACTATCTATACTCTCGATATTCTGACGTTATGAAGCCGCCTCCATTCTCGTACGAACGGGAAAAGCTGTACACAATCGAGCACAAAAGCGAGCAAGAGCACCAGAAATAGCCAGATCACGCTATCTGGCATTCCCAACCTGAGGTAGAGCGCATCGACTGAAAGCTGTTGAGTAGCACCACGAGCAGTATAAGCAGCGGGATCTCGAACTCGATCAGAAAAGCCAGGCGAAGGTGAAGGGAAAGGCAACGGGATCTCGAACTCGATCAGAAAGGGCTGGCGCAAGCGAAGGAAGAGGCAACGGGATCTCGAACTCGATCAGAAAGGGCTGGCGCAAGCGAAGGAAGAGGCAGCGGGATCTCGAACTCGATCAGAAAGGGCTGGCGCAAGCGAAGGAAGAGGCAACGGGATCTCGAACTCGATCAGAAAGGGCTGGCGCAAGCGAAGGAAGAGGCAGCGGGATCTCGAACTCGATCAGAAAGGGCTGGCGCAAGCGAAGGAAGAGGCAGCGGGATCTCGAATCCGATCGGAAAGGCGAAGGAAGAGGGATCAGCATCCGCGCGTTCCCTATAAGGCACAATACCATTGTGATCAAGGAACAGAATCACAGCGAAAATGGCATCCTGCATTATCGCGACCTGGAAGGACAGCCAGCGATGGATGATGCAATTTTTTGTCCCTGTAAGAGATGGAAAATATTCTGACCAAGACGCGTTACAGGCGTTTCCATCATAAGGAGCCGATGTTCGCAAGCACAACAGGCATCAATGGAAATGTCAAAGGGCCATTGCTGTTCATGTCCAGGCGTATCATATATTGAAAGGGATAATTCGACTGCACCCCCGAAAATACAAGCAAGGAAAGGAAGACCACCTATGCCTGCAATCTATCATTGTTGTTCACCTGCACTGCAAGGCGACACTTTGTATCCGCTGAATATGCTCAAAGAGCTGTACCCTGCTCTTTATGATCGCGAGATCCAGAAATACAATGACACCCCTGCTCGAAAAAAACTCCCGTCACTGCGGATACCGCGCCTGAATTGCCTCTGGAATGATGTGATTTTCTGCCTGCCATTGCACCCCTATTACATTTACCATGAACTACAATATCGCAGTATACCTGTATCTCCAGACAAGGCCTTTCTTCGCATTCCACTGGAATATATTCGTGATCTACCAACAGCTATCTACTATGATAGCATTGGCCCATCTCCGGAGACAATTCTTGAAGAAAAGGTAGAATGGCTCGATCACAGTAACTACAGAGAATTGAGCACCGTCCCACAACAAACACTTGATTGGTATGATCTCCTAGTGCAGCGAAAACTTCAAAGAGGGTTCTTTTCTGGTATCCCTCATATTCTGGTGAAAGGAGCGATACCAATTCAAGGGCTTCAAGTAATCTCCTGGAGCGATCCCACAGCAATAGAGCAGCACAATCACCTGTAGCGCCTCTTCATTATATGGAAACAAGCAAGCGCTATTCACCTCTTTCCCGAGAGATGATATTAAAAATTTGTTAAAATCCTGTGTAACCCATTCCTATTCCATTGACTTCTTTTCCCCAATCTGTTTATAATTCCTGTGTAACACCACCATCGCAAAACGAAAAAAGTGCATGAGGCACTGTTCAACTCCTGTTGAAGTTTCTGTTCTGCGATATCTGTTGCCGCTCAAAACGGGGGAGAGCGGCAACATTCTTGTCAGGCGCTCTTCAATAGAGATTCCACTGATACTGAAGAGGACAATGTATGGATCAAAAACCGGACTATTTTCAGATGGGGGTTCAGCCGCTAGTAGAGCCACGTAAGGGCTTTTGGGGATGGTGGCTGAATCTTACGGCACCGCCACGTGACGAACTGACAACGTCAAGTCCATTCAAACGGGCAGAGCTACGCAAATCGGAGCTTCTTGGCTACTGTCTTTTCGTCATTGCCTGCTTCCTCTGCTTTGATCTGATCCTGGCGTTTCGCAACCCCCTGCCCAGCATTCCGCTGGTTCTTTCGTTTGTGCCCATCCTTGCCCTCGTAAGCTGGCTCAATCGAGCAAACAGGACAAAAATAGCGGGAACGATCTTCATAAGCTGCATTATGATTGTTGTCATGTGCGTGATCACCTTTGTTATGTCGAAAAGGAACGGTGCTGATCTTTTTGCCGCTTATGACTTTTTCGTCTATCCACTCCTGATAGGAAGTCTCTTTCTGCCACGCTCGATGATCTTTCCGTTCGTCATACTGGATATAGTCTTTATTATCTGGCATGTCTGTTTCGGCAGCGTCCCACCCGAAACGCACCAGTTAATCGAGAGTAGCGGACGCTTTATCATCATCTTACGCCCGTCAATCGTGTTGTTCACGGTTGCACTGGTAAGCTGGCTCGGTATGGCAACAATGGAGCGAACCCTGTTGCGGGCAGATAGAGCAGAAGAGCTCATCGCAGCGAGGCAGGTGATGGCCGAACAATCGATGCAACTGGCAGAGCAACATGAGCGCCTTGAGGCTGGCATTGCTCAGATTCTTCACGTCCATAAAGAGGCTGCTCAGGGCAATTATGCCGTACGCGCTCCGGTTCACTCGAATGATGTGATCTGGCAGATAGGCCGCTCGCTGAACAACCTGCTTGCCCGCTATGAGAGGCTGGCACGCGATAGCGAAGAACTTGCTCAGACGCGCAACGAGGTCGAGCAGATCTCTATCTATATCGAAGCGATGCGCCGAGGAAAGCAAGTCGCTCTTCCACAATGTCAGACACCGCTCGGGAAGCGCCTGCTCTTCGCATTTGGCTCTCGCCCAACAAGGAGCAGTAACCCGACAATGGGTGACTGACACACGCCACTATATGTGGAGAGGAAAGAGCGCCTGATCACGGTTCACATAGCTTGCTCTTTCCTCTCCGTATGCAGGCATCCAGGCAGATCAGTATTTCTGCTATATCTAGAGAAGCCAGCGGAGAAAATCTATAAAGCCGATACCGCGATTTTTTATTTTATCCTTTTTTACTGGAAAGGACTTTTTCCTTTATGGCTGAAACTGTTCTACCCACGTCACACTCTTCTACGCCGCCAGAAGAAACAGACGAACAGCGGAAGGTCTCATTTCCCTTCCAGATCCTCTATTTTCTTTCCACTATCAGTGGACATCTGACGATCCTGCCGACCGTTATTATGCTTTTGCCGCTGCAAATCCGCATGCTTGACCCCCACACCTCCGAGATCACACTTGGTTGGGTTGAAGCGGTTGGCGGTATCGCCTCGGTCATCGCGGCCCCGATTATTGGCGCGATCAGTGATAGAACGACTGCCCGCCTGGGCCGCCGCCGTTTCTGGATGCTCATCAGCGCCGTCTGTGTCGCGTTGTCCCTGCTCCTCATGGCGAACTCACAGCTTATCTGGATGCTTGCTCTCGGCTGGTTCCTGGTGCAGTTTTTTGCTGACTCAATCACCACGCTGCTGCAAGCCATTATCCCTGACCGCATTCCCAGGAAACAGCGCGGCCTGCTTTCCAGCTATGTCGGGCTGGCGACACCATTGGCAGCCGTACTCGGTAGTATTATTGTTGCTGTTATTTTTAAGAAGAACCAGCTCAGCGCGTACTACGTTTTGATGGGCATCGTCCTTGTGATGGTCCTGCTGTTTACCCTGGTATACCGCGAGAAACCAATCAGCAAAAATGAGGTGCCTCCCTTCCAACTGGGCGCCTTTCTGAAAAAATTCTGGGTTTCACCGCGCAAGCATCCAGACTTTGCCTGGGCCTTTGTCACCCGCCTGCTTCTCTTCCTCGGGTACTTTGCGGTCACAACCTTCTTACAGTATTACTTGAAAGATGTACTGCAATATGAGAAACTGTTCCCGGGCAAAACCGTCAATGATGGGATTCTGGCGTTCCAGTCGACACTGCTGGTTCCCATGCTGCTCAGCTCGTTTGTCGGTGGTATCATCTCGGACAAGCTCCAGCGCCGCAAGCCGGTTGTCACAGCCGCCGCGCTGCTGGTCATGATCTCCTTCCTGATTCCGGCCTTCGCAACAAGCTGGATCGCAGTGCAAATCTGGGCCGTGGTGCTCGGTATCGGCTATGGTGCCTTCTTTGCCGTTGATACTGCCCTGGCAACGCAGGTGCTTCCGAACAAAGAGGATCGCGGTAAAGACATCGGCATTATCGCCCTGGCCCTGGCGCTCCCGCAGATCTTCTCACCAATGATCGGTTCAGGCGTGCTTGCTCTTACGCAGAGAAGCTATAGCGCGCTCTTTGTCGTCGGTGCGATCTTTGCACTATTCAGCGCAGTGCTGGTCTGGCGAATCAAATCCGTACGCTAACACACCCGGGTCGCTTGCTCTTTTCCTGGTGAAGCAAGCGACCCGCTCTATGCAGTATGAAAGGAGTCCAATTCTTTGAATAATCCTGAACAGATGCTCACACACTTTGTAAAACTGCGCGGCTCACTCAAGCAAGAAGATGTCGTCTTTTACTGGAGCGGCTCAATTTACGGTATGATTCCGGGAGTGCAAAACAAGCCGCTGTTCCGCTTTGAAGGTTACAATATCAGTCGTTTTGTGCCGGTTGAAGGCGGCTATCAGCATCTCTCACGTGAGGTGTCGGTCTATGAAGACCCACGCACCGGTGAGATTCTGGAGCGCTGGCAGAACCCATTCACCGAGCAAGAGGTGCGCGTAGTGCATGTCTGGAATGATCCCGTCAATCAGGAAATGCTGCTCAACGGCCCGCGAGGCCCGTTCACGGTTCCTGTCACGCCAGTCGGCGATGATATACAGTGCTGGAATCTGGATATTTTCCTCACGTACCCGTCACCACTTTCGCGCAAGGATTACCCGCAGTATTCGCAGAATGATCTCTATCAGGGTGCTGAATTATTCCAGTTTTACGTGAAAACAAGCGACCTCGAAAATGAGGATTTGCCCTCGGTTCCCTGCCATCTCTCATGGACGCGCATTGGTCCGTGGCTCCCGTGGATGGAGATGGCCGACCGCCCGGGCAACCTTGTCTATCAGTGCCGAGGCTACAAGCTGGCGAACGGCTATGCAGACCTGCCATCACACCTGCGCGCTTATGTGGAGCAGCATGAACCACAGTATAAAGAGGCTCCGCGCACCTTCACCCGTCCAAACGAAACGTCATGGACCTACTTCAAAAAGCTCCTCGCCCAACAGTAAAAAAGCAGGCGGTCAACCAGAACATGACCGCCTCCTCGCTCGCTGTATTTATGCAATCTGCCTGATATCTTCACACTGTACTTCAAAGTGCTCACCATCATCCCGCACCTGAAGCGCCCGCAACGTCGAGATACAGGCATGTGCCCGCTGAAGCTGCGCAGCCGGGTAGGTATGCGTGATTCCGATAACCCTCGCACCCGCTTTCCGAGCCGCCTCAATGCCCGCCGGAGCATCCTCAAATACAATACACTCTGTCGGATCAACGCCCAGAAGCTCCGCCCCCTTCAAATAGCCCTCGGGATCGGGCTTCCCGTTGCGCACCTGCTCGGCTGTGACAAACGTTCGCGGCAAGGGCAGACCACACGTTTCCAACCGGACCTTTGCCAGCGCGAGCGTGCCCGATGTGACAACTGCCCACCGTTCAGGAGGCAGGGAAGCAAGCAAATCTGCCGCACCGTCGAGCGCCTTCAATCCCTCTATATCTTCAATTTCAGTCTGCAAGAGCCATTGTGCCTCAGCCTCCACATCGAGCGCAGGTGCAACATCACGGATCGTTTCGACAGCACGCCGTCCATGAATAGTCAATAAAAGCTCCTCGGCATTCATCTGATGGCGATCAGCCCACCGCCGCCACGCCCGTTCAACAACTGCGTTCGAGTCAACAAGCACACCATCCAGATCGAAAAGAAAGGCTTTACAAGAGAAGCGCTTCATAAAAATTGTGTACTCCTTTTTCTATACAGATACAGCAGACACATAACAATACTCCTGTTTTATAGCATACCATATCTAAACCGTGCTCCCTCTGCCAAAAATAAGTGAGCTGCATGCCAGCGACATGCAGCCCGCTCACCACTCCTCTTTTCAGGGAAACAATTCACCTTTTTTACGTAGTGGTGTCATTTCAGCCTGGGAATATACCCACTTTTATCTGACAGTGACGATACTAAAAAGTGACAGGCAACTTGCTCAAACCAAGCAGCAAGATACCCGGACGCCATTGCACCTGCTGAGGATCAACAGCCAGACGCACATTCGGCATGCGTTTCAGCAGCGTGTTCACAGCAATCTGGGCCTCAAGGCGCGCCAGTGGAGCACCCAGACAATAGTGAATTCCCTTACCAAATGCCAGATGATGATTCTCTTTTCGGGTGATATCGAGCTTGTCCGGCTCCGCGAACTCATGCTCATCATGATTTGCCGCCGCAAGCACAATCAATACGTTGTCACCGCGCTTGATCTGCTGTCCGCCTAATTCCATATCTTCACGAGCCCAACGCTGAGTAGCCGTCATTACCGGGCTGTAATAGCGCAGAAATTCCTCTACTGCCGTTTTAATATGCTCAGGATGCTGCTTCAGTAGCTCTAATTGTTCGGGATGCTGAAGTAGTGCATAGATGCCGTTCCCGACCAAATTCACCGTGGTCTCGTGTCCTGCCACAATAAGCAGGAACACCATCGCTACAAGCTCGTGCTTGGAGAGCTTCTGTCCCTCCGACTCAGCTCTGATCAATTTGCTGAGTAGATCATCAGATTCATCATTGCGCTTCTTTTCCACCAGATCATGCACATAGCGCGTGAAAGCAGTAATATCATCAGCAGCCCGCTCAAACGCCTGTGGATCACCGGTTGCTTCAACGATAATATTGGACCAATACCGGAATTTCGTGCGATCCTCATCGGGCACACCGAGCATTTCGGAGATAACGCGAATCGGCAGGGGGAAAGCCAGATCGTCGATTACATCCATCTCACCTCGCTCTTGAACGGCGTCTAGCAGCTCGTCGGCGATCTCCTGAATGCGCGAACGCCACTGCTCAACCAGGCGAGGGGTAAAAGAGAGATTCACCAGGGTGCGCAGGCGCGTGTGGTCGGGAGGATCAGCGTTAAGCATATGCCGGTTCAGCATCAATTGCTCTTCCGTCTGGTTCAGCACCCAGGGAAACTTCTCTGCCAGCTCCTCTTGAGAGTACACACTGCGCACCGTCTTCACAATCCGCGGGTCCTTGAGTGCGGCTTCCGCCTCCTTGAAGCCGGTAATCAGCCACGAACGCCGCTGACCGTCAGGCCAGACATACTCCATTACAGGAGCCTGAGCACGCAACATAGCAAAAACTGGGAATGGATTCGCCTTAAAGGCGGGGGATATCAGGTTTATCTGCTGTGTCATACGATTCCTTTCCTGATTTGAAAACGAATTTCGACAGGTGTATACTATCTTTACAAGTGTCGCTGCTTTTACTATAGTCCGAAATGCGGAGAAGATCAAGAAACAGATGTGTCAGAAATGTCGATTAATCAACACAAGCGGAGATGATGTCTATGAACTCGTTCCCTGAACCGCCCGACTTGAGGGTCAGACGCACACAGAAATTACTCTGGGAAGCGCTAACTGAGCTCATGGCGGAGAAGGCGTTCGATGCGATCACCGTCAAAGATATCTGTGATCGCGCAATGGTTCACCGCACCACATTCTATAAACACTATACGGATAAGTATGACCTGCTGTTGCGAGGCATGCGCAGTATGCATGAGGTCCTTCAGCAAGAGATGCGACAACAAATACAGGCAACCCCGGAGGAAACATCACTTCACCGCTATGAATTGCTTCTTACACATGTACTGGAACATGAGCGGTTCTACCGCCTGATGCTCTGTGGAAATAGTGTAAGTGAGTTTCATCGGCTGCTGCGTGGTTATCTTGCAGATTTTATTGAAGCCAAACACACAGAGTCGAAGAAATGGGAACACAATGTGCCGCTTCCACTCTTTGCGCAATTCCATGCAGGCGCGCTGATATCTATTATTGCATGGTGGCTGGAAAATGATTGCCCCTATACACTGACGCAAATGGCACTTTATATGGAAGAGATGATGCATGATGCATCGGATAAACACAAGCACCACACGCCAGCGCCCATGCACTCTTCTTAAAATGAGAGAAAGGGGGATTCTATTCTGTATGGAAAATCAGCAAAAAGCAATCGGTCTCTTTGATTCTGGAATGGGCGGCCTTTCAGTTATGCGCGAAATTCGGGCATTACTGCCGCATGAAGACCTGCTCTTCGTCGCGGACTCCGGGCATGTCCCCTATGGGCCAAAGTCGCCAGAGTATGTGCAGCAGCGCTCGCTGGCAATCACGCGTTTTCTGCTTGAATATGACGTCAAAGCGATTGTCATAGCCTGTAACACCGCCACAGCAGCGGCGGCAGCCCTATTACGCTCTCGCTTTCAGGTGCCAATCATCGGGATGGAGCCAGCGGTCAAGCCGGCAGCAGCCGCGACACGAAGCGGGGTCGTTGGCGTGCTCGCAACCTCCGGGACACTGTCCAGCACACGCTTCGCCGCGCTGCTAGAGCGCTTTGGCAGCGGCATCACTGTTGTCACACAGCCCGCTCCCGGGTTCGTCGAGCGCGTCGAAGCAGGCGACCTGACCGGCCCCGAAACGCGCCGCCTGGCTGAAGAGTATACAGCGCCTCTCCTGGCCGCAGGAGCCGACACGCTGGTGCTTGGCTCGACCCACTTTCCCCACCTGCGTCCGCTCCTGTCAGAAATGCTCGGTCCTGATATACAGCTTATCGACACAGGAGCTGCTGTTGCTCGTCACCTGCGGCATGTGCTGGAAGAGCGTCAGCTTCTTCGCCAGCAAACAGGTGAGGGCTCAGCACGCTTCTGGACAAGCGGCAACCCTATCGAGGCACAGGAAATCGTCTCGCGGCTCTGGCAGCATCCTGTTCAGGTCGAGCCTCTGCCCGAACCCTACAACTGAAATCATCCAGAGTCGAGCCGGGATACGCTTCTGTATTCCGGCTTTCTTTCTGGCTCACCATCAGAAATGGGTAGATTGCAATTATCATTTCTGCCCTGTTGTCGGTGAAAAGCTCATCTCATAAGAAATGGCTACAAAGGGAAGAGCCATCTCAAGCCCTTCCCCCCTTGACAGTTTCCCCAATTCGGAACTATACTGGTTACAGATTTCGACGGAAGAAAAGAGGCAGACATGGCCGTTAACAGCCAGTTCGCGGTTGCCATACACACGCTCACCCTGCTCGCCGATGTGACGGGCGATGAGCCGATTACATCCGAATACATCGCCGGAAGCGTGAACACCAACCCCGTGTTCATTCGGCGGATTCTGGGCCGGTTGAGCAAAGCCGGTCTTGTGGCTTCACACCCCGGTGTCGGGGGCGGCTGGCGACTCTTGCGTGCTCCTGATGCGATTACGCTGCTGGACGTGTATCATGCAATTGAACCGGAAGGGCACCTTCTGGCCATGCATCATAGCCAACCAAATACAAAATGCCCTATAGGGCGCAACATCTCCCGAGTACTACAGGTGTATTTCGGAGAAGCAGAAGAGGCATTTGAGCAAAAGCTTGCACAACGCACAATTACCCAGGTCCTTCGGATGGCACACCAGCAGGCTGAACTTGTCAATCAGCCCGGGGAGCCGCTGTAACGCGCCTTTTTTTTATCGCTATTCGTAACCACAGCGGTTTCAAATTACCGTCCATCATGGGCGATACGAGAGTTTGTGCAAGCCATCCTCCCTTCTCTGGCTCGCAACGGGCGCGACGCCAGTTATAGCGGATGATCGACAACAGGCTGTGCGCATGCCAGAGCAGAACTATAGCGGGGCTGCTCCTTCTTCTCACTTGCCATACAACAGCTCTTGTCAATCCAGCAAGCGAACACCCAAAGAAAGAAAACTGGAGGCCGATCAAGCAACTGAGAAGATCATGTTTGCTGATCGATATACGTAGAAATAAGGAGACGTTTCTTATGAAGATTTTCCAGACAAATAGCAACCCCACCTTCAATGTATCGACGCTGCTTCTGCGCCTGGCCCTGGCAATCGTCATATTCCCGCATGGAGCCCAAAAGATGCTTGGCTGGTTCGGCGGAGGCGGGGTCGGTGGCACGCTTCAGTTCTTTGGCATGCTCGGCATCCCGGCCATTCTCGGCATTCTGGTCATCCTCGGCGAGTTCCTCGGCTCGCTCGGTGTCCTCACGGGGCTGCTCACGCGTGTCGCGGCGTTTGGCATTGCCTGCGCACAGCTCGGCGCGATCTTCTTCATACACGCACACAACGGCTTCTTCATGAACTGGTCAGGTAAGCAGGCAGGCGAAGGCATTGAGTTCTTCCTGCTGACCGTCGGCATCTCGCTTGCATTGATGATTATGGGTGCAGGTGGCTGGTCCCTTGACGCGCTGGTATCCGGTCTCCGCAAAAAGAAGTAATATTCCTGAACACAACCGTACATAAAAAAGTCCCCTTCCCGTTGTAGCTCCCTCAGGGAAGGGGACATTGAGGTACAGAAGAAAAGCGCTCCCCGGGATTAGAGAGGCGCGGGAGAACAGGTAACGGGTGTATCCGCGCTGAGTTGCAAGGACGCGATGCGATCATTCAAGCGACTACTCACAAGAGGAACATTCCCTTTATAGTAGAAACAGGTCCCTCTCAACTGGCTCTGTTCGTAGAGAGCAGTATAGAGACAGTCGTGCTGTGGGGCAAGCTTGAATGAAGAAATAGTCTTATCCCAACGAAAACCATTGCTCTCCACAGGCAGCGAGGACAGTGCATAGGCCGCGTGCTGTTGACAGGCGTTGACCGTCCCCGTCACATGCAAGACCTTTCCCCCATAGTGCGTGTGCTGATAGAGGTCCAGCAGCCAGACCCGGTGTTCGTCCGCAACGCTCGGGCTATCCACACACGAGAAACGCTGAATGGCCGATTCGGTCTGACCCGGCTCGACAGGCGCAAGCGAGAGCTCACAGAAGCGAACAGGAGCCCCGGAATCAGCCCCGACCCGCTCCGTAAGGGCAAATGCCAGCAAGAGAGCAACCAGAAAAGGGAAGATGCACTTGAGAAAAAGCATGCGAAAATCCCGTTTTCCAGTATCTTTCTCTATTCCACACCTCAGATCATTCAGATAGAAGTCATACATCCTGCTATCCTTTTCACTCTTCCCACTTTTATTCCTCTTTGCTTTCTTTTCAGTCTCAGTATACAGAGTCCCTCAATTAATAGATGTAAAAGCAGATATATACTGAAACTCGGCCCCTTCAGCAAGATCTAGCGATGATAGAGTTTCCGGGGCATCTTCTGTTCCTATCATCGCTAGAATGAGGTTAGAAGTCTCCGCTTGAGCCACTGCTTCCTGAATCGCTGCTCGAACTCGATGATGAGTCGAAGCTGCTCCCGCCAACATCGTAGCTGCTGCTGGAATGATGGTGGTGACCGTACCAGCTCCGGCGGCGCGACGGCCAGATGATGTTAATGACCACAACGACGAGAATTAGAAAGCCGATTCCGAGGCAGGAGGCCAGGCCCTTCACGGAGGCCCAGAGCTGGCTGAAAAATGATGTATCGCCTTTCAGTGCCTGAGCCAGCGAGTTGAGCGCCGCCACCGTCGCGCTGGTATAGTCCGATCCATGCATGTTGTTCCGGAAGGCTGAAATAGCTGCGTCATACTGATCCTTCTTTAGAGGAACCTTCGAGCCCCCATAAATGGCCAGGTGGCGCGCTTTCGTATCAATATTTATGACGATGCCAGTTGAAAGCCGGTCCGCCTTCTTCTTTGTCCCCGCATCGAAAGCTGCTTTACTGCCATCGAAGGTCTTCGTTGTGTAGACACTTACTGTATACTCAATTTGGTGGGCGGCATCTCGCACCTTCGTCTGGTCGAGCACCTTCGCTTCATCCTCGAAGGTTCCCAAAGTGGCGAAAGCCGGGCGCACAGACAGCAGGAAGAGCAAGCAGACAAGAACCGCACCCGCAACGAGAAGCAAGGGCTGACGATGTTTCTTCTTTTGCATACATTCCACCTCCAATATTTGATGATAGAAGAATTTCGTATTTTTTGCAGGGGGTTCTTCAAAGAAAGACGAATAAGCAGGCAAACAGTAATTCCAGGCCAACAGCCCGGGTGTTAGCTTCCAGCGGGGTCACAGATCAAGCGGAGCTAGAAGTCTCCGCTTGCACCACTGCTTCCGGAATCGTAGCTCGAACTCGATGATGAGTCGAAGCTGCTTCCACCAACATCGTAGCTACTGTAGCTGCTTCCGGAATCGTAGCTCAAACTCGACGATGAATCGAAGCTGCTTCCGCCAACATCGTAGCCACTGTAGCTGCTCCCGCCATAGAAGCCACCAGAGGACACCTTACGAGGATAACTGCCCTTATCCTGCCTGATGAGACCGATGATAAAGCTCACCAGAAAAAAGAATAAAAGCCCGCAGCAAGCAATCATGCCAAACGGCATGTTCGCAAGCCAGCCGGAAGAATCGGACCGGCTCCATCCAGGATCATAGCTACCGTAGCTGCTTTCGGAATCGTAGCTTGAACTCGGCGTAGAATATGACTTCCCGTTCTCCAACGCCTGAGCCAGCGAGTTGAGCGCCGCCACCGTCGCGCTGGTATAGTCTGACCCGTGAATATTGTCGCGAAAGGCCGATATCGCTGCCTCATACTGCTCGCTCTTCAGGGGGACCTCTGAGCCCCCATAAATGGCCAGGTGGCGTGCTTTCGTATCAATATTTATAATGATAGTACTCGGCAGTCTGTCCGCCTGCTCTTTCGTCTGCGAAGCGAAAAGCTCCTTCGTGCCATTGAAGGCGTTCGTTGTGCGAACATTCACCGCATAGTTGATGCGCTGCGCTGCCTCCGTTACTTTTGCCCGATCAAGCACCTTCGCCTCGCCTCAATCACGCCGATCGCGGCGATAGCCGGAGAGGCAGTCAGCAATAGCAGCAAACAGACAAACAGCAGGCCTGTGAACATGATAAAGAGCTGTCGATGTTTCTTCCGCATAGTCTCCCTCTTTTTTCGGGGTAAACGTCACTCATAGCCCTTTTTTGGTAGTAGAATCAGCGCCCGAAAATTTGAGCAGGGAATATCGGGTGTTCTACAGGAAAAGACGCAGGGGCAGAGGAAAAATCAAATACGCATATGGACGAAGAGCCAAAAAAAGGAGACGAGATGGGCAGCAGGTGCATGCATTGCCCGTCTCGTCCTTCTTGTCATACTATACTATGTCATCAGTATAGCATAAAAAGAACGACATTACAAGCGCCCTTTGAGTACTCGTCCTATTGTGAGGAGGGCAAACCGTTCCCGAGGGCTTGTCAGCCTTCTTCAAGCAGAAAGGCAGGCAGAGCTGCAGAATCATGCCGGATTGTAGCAATTTTTGCTCTGAAGAAGCAAGGCATCATCGTACTCAAAAAATGCACATAGGATCCATCGCATTTCATGTTATACTATCAGACGGAAAGTGATCTGCTGGAAGTGCATCTCGAAAAAATCGATCGGTACTTCAGCAGGCTGGATGAAAAGTGCAATGTAAAGGAGAGACCTTTGAAAACAGCGGAGGGATCAGCAGGCGTGCAAACGGAGCAATATGACGAGTTCTGGACGCAGGACGACTTTTCTGGCTGGTCGCTAAATGGCGTGCAGGTTGACATCTCACCCCAGGCAAGCGCACGCCTCTGCCCACAGCCCGGGATGACCTGCTCGGCGGTGGACATCGACGGCGGCGCACTGCAATATGACACAACGGCCCGCCTGTGCCAGGGACGCGATCCATACAAAGCAGGCAAGTATAACAACGAGAACTATTATAACGGCAACACCTTCTTTTTCGGGACTATGACCTCGCCAGTCATCACGCCCCAAAAGCCGATTACCAGCGTTGTCGCCTCATGGAACGCGGAGACTCGGCCCGGGACCTGGCTTCAGCTCCACATTCGCGCTCTCAAACAGGACTCCTGGACACGCTGGTACAATCTGCCGGTGTGGGCAGCGGATTTCTCAACGGTCAAGCGGCATAGCGTCGACGGGCAGGATGACGGCAACGGCAAGGTTGCGACCGACACGTTTCTGACTGGAAGCATACCAGCAAGCGCATACCAACTCAGCGTCACCCTTTTTACAACTGACCCTGCACTCAGCCCGATTATAAGAAGAATCACAGCTATCGCCTCGTTCGATGCAGAAAAGAGTCCCACTATCGAGCCAGATCGAGCAGTCTGGGGAAAAGAGCTGAACGTCCCGATGCGCTCTCAGGTTCTCCCGGAATATCGAGGACTCGGCTTCGGAGGCGGAGGCGAGGTCTGGTGTAGTCCAACTTCAACCAGCATGGTGATGGCGTACTGGGCCGACAAAACCGCTCGCCCGGAACTGGTTCAGTCGGTCCCGGAAGCGGCGAAGGGCTGCTACGATTTCACCTATGATGGAACAGGCAACTGGCCGTTCAATACCGCGTATGCCGGAGCACATGGACTGCGAGCCTTCGTCACACGGCTCTACTCGCTGAGTCAGGTCGAGCAGTGGATCAAAGCAGGCGTGCCGCTGGTTGCCAGCGTGGCCTACAAGCACGGCGAGCTTCCCGGGACGCCGATTGAGTCATCAGATGGGCATCTGCTGGTGATTCGTGGTTTCACCGAGAGTGGAGACGTAATTACAAATGATCCAGCAGGCCCGACAAATGATGCAGTCAGAATCATCTATAATCGGATCGCCTTTGAACGTGTATGGCAGAAATACTCACATGGCATTGTGTATGTCATCACGCCTGAAGGGTTCCCTCTCCCCACCGAGAAACGTCTGACAAACTGGTAAGGAAGCGACCGGAGAGCAAGCACGACACTCTCCGGTTCTTCTCATGAAGCAGGAGAGCAAGCGGAAGCTCAATTGATCTTTGCAAGAATGATCTCAACTATTTCTTCGGGCGTTCGCTCATCTGTAGGGATGTGTTCGGCAAATACTGGAGAGGCGAAGGCGGGTACACAGCGCTCGATCCGCTCGCTGATCCATCCCCGCGCCTGCTCAGTATGCTCCCGCTGGCTGAGGCGCCGATAGAGCGTCTCGCGATGCGCCGTCAGGCAGAAATGGTACAGGTGCGGATCAAGCTGACGAAATCCGTCGCGAATCTCCTCGAAATAGGGGCGATGCCACAGCGTCATAGGGACAATTAGAGTGCGCCCGTAAACCTGCTTGAGATGCCGCGCCGTCTCGATAACCAGCGGTCGCCAGGGAGTCAAATCTTGAAAGTCAGTACATTCCTCAAAAGGGCGCACGATTTCCCTGAGCAGGATACCCACCATCTCCGGATCATACAGCATACTTCGGTGCAGCCGCTCTACAAGCAGTTTCGCAACCGTTGACTTGCCAGCCGCGAACGAGCCATTAATCATAATAATCATCTCATGAGTCTCCCATTTTTCCTCAAGTATAGCATAGGCGTTCCCACAGCATGCCCATTGCACTGAAACTTGATCGGCACCCTCGGGAACAAAACTGCAAGTTGAGACGTCATAGCTATGAATACACGCACATCAATTCATCTATAGAGGTTTCCTATGGTACTATTCTTGAAAAGAATGCTCTTGGCAAGCCTGCTGTTTCTGCTGGCCGGGTGCGGACAAACCGCAGCGCCGGCGCTGCCAACAAAGGAGAAAGCGATGAAAGTGCAGATCGAAATCAATGCATCGGTACCGAACAAGCAACCAACAAAGCTTACACTGCAACGACAGGATCTCGTACACAAGCTATATACGACTATTTCTGCATTACCCGTCGTGACCGACCCGAACCGCCCCTGTACAATGGAACTGGGACCACGCTACACGCTCATCTTCACTGAAGCAGACGAAAAGACGCTGATTGAGGCTGAGGCGCAACGCTATGGCTGTCGACCCGTCATAATTCAAGGCGAAAGACAGCAGCGCGATACGAACCCCGAGTTCTGGAAACTGCTCGATCAGGTGCTGCGTGAGGCGGCTCCACCGGCCACTGTACAGAAGCTCGCCCTCCTGCACAACGGCCAGACGGCGCTGATCGACTCGGCACAACAGGCGCAGGCGCTCTATGACGCGCTCATCAAGCTACCACCCGTACCTGAAGGCGATCCCCATCAGCCAGAGAAGCAATCAGCCTACCAGATCACGTTTTTTACAGCACATGGCACGCTTTCCGGCACCATCGACAAGCAATACGCCCGCCTGGAAGGGAACGAGCAGGCACGCGGCGGCTCCTATTATGTAAATGACGCCTTCATGCAACAGGTGCAGGACATCAGTAAAAGCGCTCACTATGCCCCGGGACGTCCCGACGCCCTGACCGTCACCGTGAGCGGCCCAGAGATCTCAATGCGCTCGTTTATCGATACGCAAAGCGAGGATGCACCGATTATGCAGCAGCTCTACACAAAAATAACCAGGCTCCCCCAAAAAGCTGCTAGCTGCTCGACCGAGGAGGAGAAACGCCAGAAGAAGCTGACCACGACATCCCTCCACTTCACGCAATGGGGCTTACCACTGCTGAGCGTGGAAATCTATGAAGGGGAGCACTGTCAGCAGGTCTTACCCGGCCCGGGAAGCGAAGTGCAGCCAGATGATGAGTTCTGGAACCTGCTACATAAGCTGAACCGGTAGGTGCTTGCCAATCTGACACATTTTGTTGCACGATTGAGAGGGCAGAAATGAGAAGAACCCTCTCAATTGTTTTGCCAATCTTACAGCAGGAAGGATCAAAAAGAAGTATGTCATCATCACGTATCACAGTCGGCAAGTTGCTTGCATTCCTCATTCCCCTGAGCTGTTGTGTCAGCGCAGTTGCCTGGGCAATCGCCATCGGGCGCTTTCTGCTCGAACGCGAACGAAGCAAGGTTGAAGTGGCACGGCTCCAATCGCTCACCAGCGCACCGGCAGATGCTGAACGCCCAGAATAAAGCTGCTTGGAACGGCCTGCAATCGGGCTTCAGGTTCGATATGGAGCCCGGGCAGGCGTTGCAGGACGACCTTCCATGCCGTCGCGACCCCGATCAGCACAAGCGGTTTCCCAAGACAGTAATGCATTCCATGCCCGAAAGAAAGATGAGGGTTTGAAGCGCGGTAGATGTCGAAGCGGTGAGCGTGGGGGAAAGCAGCGGGATCAACATTTGCGGCACCCAACCAGAGGTTTACAATGTCTCCCTCGGCCAGCGCATACCCATCCAATTGCGTCTTCTGAAGCACTCTGCGCGTCACACACTTCACCGGGGAACGATAGCGTAACACCTCTTCTAACGCCCGGGGCAGAAGCGCTGTATCAGCCTGGACCGCGCTGTACGCCTCTGGTTGCTCGCTCAGACAAAGGAGCGTACTTCCGATCAGGTGCGCCAATGGCTCAAGGCTTCCCGCAAAGAGCAGCTCACAGAAGGCGACAAGCTCTCCCATAGCAAGCCGCTGGCCATCAACGACAGCCTCAGCAAGCGCACAGATCAGCCCATCGCTCGTGCTACGGCGGCAGACCTGGACCAGGCGGGAAAAATAAGCGTCCATCTGTTGCATACACTTCTGACGCTCCTCTTCATGCTCATCGAGCACAAAGAAATAAGACCAATAGCGCAGGCTTTCCTCATCTTCAAAGGGGATACCAAGTATTTCAGCTAAAACGCGAAAAGCGAAGGGGGAAGCAAAATCAGCGACGAAGTCCATCTGCCCACGCGCCTGCACCCGATCAAGCAGGCTATGCGCATGCTCGACAAGCCGTTTCTCGCCAAGCATCACCAGATCGGGGCTGAAGACCCGCGACAGCAGCGTGCGAAAATAGGAGCGTCGCGAGAGCTCGGTCTGGCTCTCTTTTCCCTCGATTCGGGAGGCAAAGGTATCAGGAGTAGAAAGCGCTTCGTAGATGTCCTTATAGCGAAAAATATGCCACATTTTCCGCTCCATATCGTAGAAAACGGGGTGTTCCTGTTGCATTTTTTGATACCACTGCACAGGATATGCTGTTATTGCCTCAGAGAAGTCGACATTCATCTTGTATCCTCCGGCAAGCTTCCTCCGATCCGATATTCTAGAATCCAATATCGACAGGCAAGCAGAAAAAAGGAGAGAGCAAACAGCCTCCTTTCACCGCTTCAACCATCTTCTGAAGCGGCGTGAGAGCTCAATTCAATCTCCTATTTGTATCGTACCGGATGCCCCTATGCGTATCAATAGCTCAATGGCTCGATGGCGATATAAGCTCGCTTCTCAGGCGGCTGTTGGAGCCAGAAGCGTCGCCCTTTCAGCAAGCGATAGAGCAAGATGCGCTTAAAGCGATATTTCAGAGTGATTGCCCGTTCTGCCTGATAGATCTCTTCGGGCGTTTCCAGTACGCGGGCGGTTGCTTCAATATAATTGCCGGTCACGCTTCCGTCGGCTCGACAGGCCGCGACAGAGACACGCGGCGTCTCGCGAACCCGCGCCAGCTTGCCTGCACGAATATCGGTGCCAACATAGAGCACGCCATCCTGTTCCGCGAAGCACACAGGTGTGGGGACGCCTTCGCCGTTGCGACGAAAGGTAATCATGCAGATATAGTTTTCTCTTTTTAGTTCAACCCAGGCGGTAAATGCTTGAAGTGCCATATGTTGCTTCTCTCTCCTCACCACAAACGCATAGAAAAAGTGTAGAGAAGGCGCAAGGAGATATATGTTTTAACACTATACCGGCTCTTGTCTCAGGCGTCAAGATGATGTTCTCCCTGATTCTACCCATTTTGGTAGCGAAAAACCGGACCATTTGGCTACCGCTCGTATGCTAGAAAAAGGGGAGAACCTTGACAAACAGGAGAGGAGCAGGCACAATGCAAAGAGAACAGACGTTGAAACAGGGGATGTGCACTCAGTTCCTCTCTACATTGGAGGTCGTAAAGCCTTGATGGAAGATCACGCCACTGAGGGAGGCAACAACCTGCCTCACAACCCTCAGGAAGAGCCGGGAGCGCTCGCACCGGATGAAGAAGTCATTTCGCAACAAACCGTTCAATTTCTGGATGATAGCTTGCTTGTTCTCCTTACTGCAAGCGATCGTCTGTACATCAGTCTGCCGAATCTCTGCGCTGCACTTACCCTTAACGCCCGTGGACAGCTTCAGCGCATCCAGCGCACGCCAGGTTTGGTAGAAGGGCTGCGCCTGCTTCCTGCGCGGACTCGTGGTGGAACACAGCGCCTGAACTGTCTCTGGCTGGAAAAGCTACCAGCCTGGCTTTCTGGCCTGCATCTTCGCGGCACCAAGCAAGCCTCACGCGCCAAAATCAAGCAATACAGAGACCAGGGCGTTACAGAGATTACGCGCCTCTTCTATGCTGCCGAGTCGCCCGCGCTGCCAATGCTTCCAATACAGGGAACGCTCCCCTTTCCCGCAACCGAAACGGTGATCGAAAGCAGCATCGAGACCATGATGACCCTCGATCCCACCCTGACAACGCTGCCCACCGTCACCCCCGATCAACAGGAGTTGCGCGCGCTCATGACGCAGCTTCCATACATCCCAACGTCTGAATCGCTGGTTACAACCAGTTACCAGGAGGATCGCGCCATTCGTGAAGCCACCCTGGCCCGCAAAGTAGAATGGGAGGAAGAACCTGAATTTCAGCGCATGCGTTATATTGCCTCAAATAAACTTCATGTCTATTTCGGAGACCCGGATCACCCATTAGAGCTCAACGAAGCCCTCGAACGAATCCGCTCCCTGGGCGAAAGCACCATCCTGACCGCCCGTATTCTGCTTGGTCTCTGGAACATTCGGCGCTGTGAACGTCAGCTCGCCAAAGACGGCAGTGCGGCCATTCGCGTCGATGAGATCCTTGAATGGCGCGGTGTGCAGAAGCATAGCCGCACCTATTCCCTCTCGGAAAAACGCTTCTCAGACGGCTTCCAGTGGAAGCACAAGCAACAGGTATTTCTCGACGTGAAGCTGCTCGAACATTGCTACCTGCGCGGACATCACACCGTGATCGTGCGAGGCCGCGCCCAGCGCTTCCGCATCAATGGGCCCTACCTGCGCGTCACCTCGGTCGAAAAAGTGAAGACAGGCGAGCAGTCAGAGATCGTAGGCTACTTCATCGCTCCCGGCGCATGGATCAACACCTACGAGGAGCACGGGAACATCTTTTTTGCCGAGATCGATCGGCGCGTCTTTCAGCTCAATCCGCAAAACGATCAACTTGCCCTGCGAATCGCGCTGTTTCTCACCGAGCACTGGCGCCAGCATGCCCGAACCGGTCAGTACGCCCACCCGATGGTCATGCGCGATCTGCTGACCGCCAGCATGATACCCATTGACACACGACACCTGACAAACCGCTTTGTCCCGCGTGTCGAGGCCGCTTTGATGAAGCTGCTCGAACAGGGCGTCGTGGGAGAGGTCAGCTTGCTGACACCGATTGACAAGCAGAAGGCGCACTGGGGGCGCGATTGGCTGGCCTCGGAGTGGCGCATCTTACCGCCATCCAGCCTGATCAGCCGCTATCTGGATTCGATTCAGAGCGAGCTGCCAGAGGGGCGCCGCCGCCGCACCAGCTACTAGAACGCATTTCCATAAAAAGAAGAACGGCGTATCCGCACTGGATAGGCCGTTCTCCATCAATATATCTTGATTATTTTTTGATACGGGCAGGATTCTTCATCATCACCGTCGTGTGCGACTCGTTCGGCGCTGGTGCAAGCTGCGGCACGTCGCCGAGCGGCTTCGCCTCGACCATCTGGAACTGGCCCTTCCCATCAACCGAGGTTCCCTGAGCAAAGCGCGAATCTGCCGGCGGAGCGACCTTCGATTGCACAAAGAATTGATAACTGAACTCCTGTTTTTCCTTCCCCTGTGGGAAGTCGCCTGGCACCGGCAACGGCTGATCTAGCTCCTCTAAAACTGCAAGCCATTGATTCTGATGCATCGTGTCTCGCGCGATCAGGAAAGCAAGCATATCTTTCATACCGGGATCATCGGTCATCTCCCAGAGCCGCGTGGCGAGCAAGCGCCCGGTACTTTCAGCCATCACATTCGCATACATATCAGCCGCGAGATTACCCGAGGCCACAACCCATGAGCCATTGAAGGGATTGCCCTGACTGTCTTCCGCGGTCGCTGCCAGGCCCGCCGAGAGGTAATGACGCGGATTCATGCCGCCGAGGACCGCTGCCACCGCAGGGCTGGCCGCCTCGGCTTCTTCCTGCATATGCGTCGGTGCGCCTTCCAGATTGAGTGCAACCGCGGTCGCGAGCATTTCTATATGCCCGATCTCTTCGGTGCCCGTGTTATAGATCATATCTCGATACTTGGCGGGCCCACGGAAACCCCAGGCCTGGAACAGATACTGTAAACAGACACGCATTTCACCTTCAATGCCGCCGATCGCCTGTTGCAGCATTTTTGCAAAGACGGGATTCGGCTTCTCGACACGTACTGGATATGCAAGATGAGGATCGCTGAAAAACATTATGGCTCCTTTTCTCTTCTCACTAGAATCAACTCCACGCAGATAGTATCTCTGCTCCATTTACAGCCGAATGTGCACGACTTTTGCTCGATTTTGTAACAAGTGTCTACAGCATGAGTTCAGCAATGGAAAGGTAACATCCTTTTTCTTTCTATCAGGGGAAACAAGGCGAGCCATATGAAGCAGCTCCAGAAGCGAGGGGAGAGAGAAAGCAAACAGTGTCTACCGGGACATAGAAGGCTGTCCGCTTTCTCACGAAATAGCCTCGCGCATCTCTGTCACAAAACGATCACGATATTGTCGCAAGATTGTCGTGATTGTGGTATCCTTTTTGAGTAGAACATTTCTTCTTGACTTTCCCCTGGAACATCTGTACAATGGGCAGCAGTAGTGTCGTTGAGGAAAGGACAAGGTGTTTCATGATTGGTTATCCCGCCATTGAGCGCCTGCGCAAGGCCGACATGCTTGACCAGATGCAGCATGAGCACGACGCACTTATTGCTTCATTCGCATCCATGACCGAAGACGAAATGCAGCGACCGGGTGTCACCGACATCTGGTCGGTCAAGGATCTGCTGGCCCATCTGACCGGGTGGGAGCAACTCTTTCTGTACTGGTATCGAGCGGGCCTGCGCGGTGCTCGCCCGGCAACACCCGCCCCTGGCTTCTCGTGGAGCTGGGAGGATCTGCACGCCCTGAATACGCGTCTCTTTGAGGCGCATCGCGATGAACCGACCTCCACCATTCTCCGCGCATTTTATCGCTCCTATGAGCAAATTTACCGCACTGTGGCGGGCATGAGCGAGGAGGAGATTCATGCGAAGGATCGCTACGCCTGGGCTGCTCCCTGGACGCTTGGCGACTATATTCGCGAAAACACCTGCGATCACTATCGTTGGGCCGCCGACTTGATCTATATCTGGCGGCAAAACACGCAATAATAACATCAAACGCGCCAGATGTTTTTGTCTGCTTCGTGCACAACATTTCCGTTGACTCCTCCGTATCTCATCAAAAGGAGGGATCACTGCGAAAGGATTGGCAACCATGCAGCAAGAACAGTCTGGCGACTACCAACCAATCGAGCCTTACGAGGGCTACAAAGGCATGTACGAAGAGCAACCACGCGTCCACCCCGAACAAACTGAGTTCCCCTATGACGACGCCTTTATCGACGCGCTTGCTCAACGGCTTGCGGTGCGTCTACACGAGGGCGCACGCGACAAGATCTATCCCGAATCGACGGGAGACCTCGAAGCCGAGCGGCCCCGCTACGTTGCCCAACGTACCGCCATCACCATTGTCACGTTGCTCACCTTCCTCCCGCTTGCCTGGCTCTGCTTCAGCATGATTGGCGGCTTCCTGGCCTTTCTCACGTTGCTGTGCGTTGGCGGGCTGATCGTCGGCGTCTACGACATCGCTATGAACAGCTTTAAAGCCGACAGCAAAGAGAGAAAGAAGAAGAAGAAGAAGAAAAAGGAGTAGCGTTTTTTTGATCGCGGGATGGTGGCACCGGCGCGACATGCGGCTGCTTTCCTTTCTATTTTCGCCTGAGCTGGACAAAATAGTCAAATCGGGACATACTAACAAAAGAAGCAATGGAGGTATAGTAGACAAATAGAGAGGAACGCACACATGAAGGTCGGTCTCTTTCTGCCGCAAGAATCGCATGCCCGCGAGGCGATTGAAGCCTATGAAACAATGACGCGAGTGGCTCAGGAAGCTGAAGCGCTTGGTTTCTCCTCGGTCTGGCTCTTCGACCATATGAACTCGATCTATCAGCCCGACAAGCTGCTATTCGAGTGCTGGATGAGCGTCGCGGCACTGGCACGCGATACACGGCGCGTCCGCATCGGCCAGGTCGTCACCTGCAACGGTTTCCGCAATCCTGCGCTGCTGGCGAAAATGGCAAGCACCGTCGATGTGCTGAGCCACGGGCGGCTTGAAGTGGGCATTGGAGCGGGCTGGCACGAGCAGGAATGCCACGCGTATGGCTTCCCTTTTCCCGACACGCCGACGCGCCTGCGCCAGCTACGTGAGGCCGTCACCATCCTCAAGGCGCTGTGGACGCAGGAGCATGTCCACTTTGAGGGCCGCTATTATCGCGTTCAGGGAGCAATCAACCAGCCAAAGGGAGCGCAGCATCCCCATATCCCGCTGCTGATCGGCGGCAAAGGTGAGCAGATCACACTGCGTCTGGTTGCTCGCTATGCCAACGCCTGTAACTTTACGCATCTTTCGCTTGAAGAAATACAGCACAAGTTTTCATTACTTGAACAGTATTGCGAGGAATACGGGCGCGATCCTGGCGAAATTCGGCATACAATATTTGTGAATGGCGTTCTCGCCGCAACTGATGAGCAGGCACACGCAATCGTCACAGGTGGACCGGGCAAGTTTTCGCCTGAAGAAATGCGCGTGCGTGGCCTGCTTGGTAGCCCGATGACGGTGCGGCAGCGCCTGAACGAGCTTGAGCAAGCGGGCGTCGACGAAGTCATTGTCTCGCTACATAGTGTCACCAAGCGGGAACCGCTTCGCTTGCTTGCCGAAGCGTTTGCAGCATAAATACTGGAAAGGAAACAGCATGGATCTGGGTCTTACGGGAAAAGTGGCGCTGGTCATGGCCGCCAGCAAGGGAATAGGAAAAGCGTGTGCGATGGCTCTGGCAGCCGAAGGAGCCACTATCGTTATGGGCGCACGCAACAAAGAGACGCTCCAGCAGGCCGCAGACGAGCTTCAACAGCGCTACAACGTGCCGGTACTTGCACTCCCAACCGATGTGACAAAAGCCGCAGATATTCAAGCTATAGTGGAAGCAGCCGTACAACAATTTCAGCGCCTTGACATCCTGGTAAACAATGCCGGAGGGCCGCCTTTTGGCTATTTCGAGTCCTTCGATGACGCCCAGTGGCAGGCCGCGTTCGAGCTCACCTTGCTCAGCACCGTGCGGCTGATTCGAGCAGTTCACCCCCATATGCGTAGCAGCGGTGGAGGACGCATTATCAACATCACCAGTACATCGGTCAAGCAACCAATTGACGGACTCCTGCTCTCCAACGCAATTCGACCGGGCGTTATTGGCCTCGCCAAGTCCCTTTCGGTCGAGTTCGCCCCTGACAATATCACCATCAACAACGTCTGTCCGGGGCGCATCCTGACAGACCGCATTCGGAGCGGCTCAAGCGTGCTCTCGCGGACCGCTGCGGGTGCAAGCGAGGAAGAAGCTCTCCGTGATCTCGCGCAGGATATCCCGATGAAGCGGCTTGGAAAGCCCGAAGAGCTGGCCTCACTGGTTGCGTTTCTGGCATCGGAACAGGCAAGCTACATTACGGGGACCACGATTCCGGTTGATGGTGGGCTGGTGCGTTCGCTGCTCTAAACGGGCAAGCGACGAGAAGAGGTGGTCCACTCTCTGGCTCCATTGAGCGGGACCACCTCTTTACCATATCGAGAATTCAAGGGGGGATAGCTGCCCGGAACGGGCAATCCGGGCAGCGGCAGGGTACAATGAGAACACCTCCTGCTCCAGACGGAAGAGAGGCAGTCAGGGCGTGTCCTTATCTTGTCTATAACTATACAGGCCAATTGTGAGAGATCTATGATAGAAAAATCAAATAATTGTAAGCAGAATGTAAAGCCGCATAGATCCTCTCACAAAGGTCTGGTAGATTACTTTTTCTGTTGCTTCTGCACATTTTCGAGCGTTTCCGCAATCATCGCGATCGCGTTTTCACCGACAATCGTGTGAAGGCGCGAATGAAGCGTGCTCATTGCCTCCATACGTGCTGTGATAAACTGATGTCGCGAGGAACCACAGGAGATACCGGTCAACCCATTTTGCGCCGCGCAGTATTCCAGTTCGATCTGCTGGAGAAGCTTCGCTACTTCACTTTCCATAAAATGCCGCAATCCTTTCTGCACACTTTCCACAAAAACAGCATTGAAATGTTCAATTTTTCTAATGCACTCATAAGCAAGCCGCTAAGAGCATCGATAGCGCGTCTCACGCTGGCTTACCGACAAACATTCAAAGGATCCTGTACAAAAGTATCAAAAGTATTTCAAGTATAGGTGACCAGCCAGTCGAAAAGCAAGGGGTACATCGATCCCGATCACGACAAATGGCGTTTCCCGCGCTTCCCGGGCAGTCTTAACAGAAGAGACGGCCTTGTAGACCGCCTTCTCAAAAGTAGGACATATTGGCTATCGCCGGCTCTGTCTTTATTATCAATAAGAGTTGCCTGAAATGGGAAATAGCATCATATATGCAATATATCTCATGTATGCGTGGAAGCGAGGAACAGTATCTCTGTGGCCTTTGTGCATCTCTCTATTTCTGGCTGCATCCTTCATCGTGACAAAGAAAGATACCCCTTGACAACCAACCGTCCAGACGGTACAATCAAAACAATGAAAACTGACCGTCCAGACGGTTTGTACCAATGAGGTTGACGATGAGTGATACAAAAGGATCTGCCGCCACCCGTCAGGCGTTGCTGGAAGCGGCGCTACGTGTGGTGTTGCGCGATGGAGCAAACACCCTGACACTCGACGCGGTCGCTCATGAGGCAGGCTTGAGCAAGGGCGGGCTGCTCTACCACTTTCCGAGCAAGCAGGCGCTTCTCCTGGCGCTGGAACAGTCCTCTTTCGATGATTTTGACCGGCTTTTGCATCAGTATATGCAGGAAGAGCAGAAAGAGAAACCCGGCCGCTGGCTACGGGCCTATGTCAAGGCAGCCTCCGATCCTGAGCAACTCGATCTGACGTCAGCAATGATGGTCAGCCTGCTGAAGGAGCCTGACCTGTTGCAAGAGCTTCAGCAGCGCTTTGCAGCCTGGCAGGAACGGGCTGTACAGGATGGCGTTGACCCTGCACTTGCTACATTGGTGCGCCTCGCCGCTGATGGCCTCTGGTTCGCTGATCTGCTCGGGCTTGGCAAGCCAGAAGGAGAGCTACGCCAGCGCGTGCTTGCTCTCTTAGAAGAGCTGACCACAAAGGAACAATAAACAATGAAAGGAACAGCTATGAATCCGATTTCTCTTCTTTTTCTCGCAGGAGCGATTGTCTCTGAAATCATTGCAACCTCTTTTTTAAAGGCATCGGAGGGGTTCACCCGCTTGCTTCCTGGCATTATTGTTGTAATCGGATATGGAGCAGCATTCTATTTATTATCGCAGGCGCTCAAGCTACATATGCCGCTTGGCATCGCCTACGCAATCTGGTCGGGAGCAGGCACAGCGGTCATTGCGCTCATCGGGATAGTGTTCTTCCGTGAAGCGCTCAACTGGGCAACCGTTCTCGGCGTCCTGTTGATTATCGTGGGCGTTGTCGTGCTCAATGTCTTCGGAAACGTTCACTGACCCAACCCGCCTCAGGCGCGTGCGAAGGGCAAAGGAGCCAGACGTGCGCCTCCTCTCCTGTACCTCGGGCACATGATAGCCAACGCTGGCAGCTTCAGTCCAGAGCCGGGATACACAGACAAGCAGACAGATACTCATCTATCCTCAGCAACGGAGCACAGCCGCGCGCTGAGATAGCAGAAAACAAGATAACAAATACCACGCATTCCACAGTACTCTATATAAAGAATAGACCAGACAAAAATCTCCCCTGTTGACATGTCTTCCCAAAAATAACAGGTAGCCAAAATCCCCCTGGATACTTCGCCTTTTTTTGCTTGACAAGCAATCGCTGAGCATGTTAATATCCTACCTGACAACTCGGATATTAGGGTACCCTAAATAAAAAAGAAGACTGCTTCTGACGCGCCATTGTACAGAACTTCTTAGTAGAATAGAGAGCAGAGAAGTATGGAGACACAGAATATGTCCGAACTACAACCGAACCGTATGGCCTTTCGTCATGGCGTCATTCTCAAGCGAGAGATGATCGCACAGAACATGTTGCTTCTTCGCATACGCTCGGAGGACTGTCGCGGGCAGGCCTGGCAACCCGGCTCACACATCGGCGTCTTTCCCATCGAGCACGACAAGCTCCACCGCCATTACACCTTCTGGCAGATCGATCCCGAAGCAGGCGAGTTCGATTTGCTGATCCTGCTGCATCATGGCGATGGTCCCGGTGTGGCCTGGGCGCAAGCCGCACAGGTTGGTGACGAGATTACCTATCGTGGTCCCAAAAGTACGTACACGATCGACCCTGAAGCGCCTTACTATCTTTTCGCCGCCGAAGAAACGGGAGCGGTCGCGGTGCAGGCGCAGATCGGCCTTCTCCCCTCAGAAATGCGTATATTCGGTGCTCTAGAGTCCGATTTTCCAGAAGGCGAGATCCCGACCCCGGCAGGTGTCAGACCGCTTCCCTGGGTCCATCGACGCGGCGAACCAATTTCCGAGACGGGTGCGCTGGTTCAAGCGATCCGCAAGCTGGATCTCCCCGAGGAGCCGGGCAAAGCCTACCTTGCAGGCGAAGCGGGGCAATGTCTGGCGATCCGTTCTTATTTGATCAATGAGCGTGGGTGGCCGCGTGAGAACGTCCACGTCCAGCCATTCTGGATTCAAGGGAAGATGAGCAAGGCGGAGGTACGCGAGCTGCTGGAGCGATAAGCACTAGCCCAAATTGGTAGGGTGACTTGCCCGAAAGGACGGTGCACTGCGCGCTTAGCAGGAGTATACTCTAAGCCAGACAGCACAATGTCATTGTAATGAGACGCACGTCATACGGCGTGCCTATGGAGGTTTTTAAGTATGAGCTACGAACTACCACCCCTGCCTTATGCGTATGACGCTCTTGAACCATATATCGATGCACAGACCATGCAGCTCCACCATGACAAGCACCATGCAACCTACGTTACCAACCTCAACGCCGCCGTCAAGGATCTCCCCGAGCTTGCTTCCCTGCCCGTTGAGAAGCTGATTCAGCGCCTGTCCGATGTTCCCGAGAATGTGCGCACAGCCGTGCGGAACAACGGTGGTGGCCACGCGAACCACACCATGTTCTGGAACATCATGAAGCCTGGTGGCAGCAACGCACCTACCGGCGAGCTTGCCAGCGCGATCAATGAGACCTTTGGCTCGTTCGATGCGTTCAAGCAGGCATTCAACGACGCAGGTGCCAAGCGCTTCGGCTCTGGTTGGGCATGGCTGGCCCTCGACCGCAGCGGCAAACTCTCGGTCATCTCGACCCCGAATCAGGACAGCCCGCTGATGGACGGCCTTTATCCGGTCCTGGGTAACGACGTGTGGGAGCACGCATACTACCTCAAGTACCAGAATCGCCGCCCGGAGTACCTCAATGCCTGGTGGAACGTCGTCAACTGGGACGAAGTTGCCAGGCGCTACGAAGAAGGCCGCACCGGCAACTGGTAATCCAGCCGCATTTCTCCTCTTCCCGCGACCGTGCGGGGAGAGGCTTTTTTGTGTTGTCTCCCGCCTTTACCGATCAAGCACGCGCTTCACCCGCTGATAGAGCTCCTCATAGGCGATGGCGTCAAAGCAAGTTGTATCAAGCATGATAAGCTCCCCTCCGATCTCAAGCGGCTCCATTCTCCATTGCGACGGCAATTCAGCGGTGCTCGTGGGCATCCGCGCCTGATCCATATGGCCTGGATGTCGTGCACCAGAGGCAATACGCTGCTTCATTCGCTCAAGCATCACTTCTACATCCGCATGGCAATAGATTTGCAGCGGGTAATACGGGCTTCTCTGCTGTAAACGCTGAAAGTCGGGGTGCGCGTATGCCGGGTAGAATGGGCTCTCGACAATGCAGTTCAGCCCGCTTCCGAGCAGGGTTTCCGCAAACTGATACAGCAATAGCATGCTTGCCTGCCCGAGCCGCCGTGATTGCGCAACCGACGCGCATTCAAGCACGTCGCAGAGCGTTTCCTTGATGGCATCCTTCGTGACAAGTGGCAACGAGAAGCGCTCAGCGAGGCGTCGTGCCAGGGTTGTTTTTCCGGTTGCAGGTAACCCGGCGACAATGATGAGTACTGGCAGCGCGATCGCGTCCTGTTTTTCCCTGCTGGATGCCGTCAAATTGGCGTTTTCTGGCGTTTTCTGGTTCAAGGATATCCCCTTACACATTCCCGCTTCCAAATGGCTCAATTTTGGGCTTTTTGGACGGGTTCTTCATATCCGGTAACACATATGCCTGGCCGCTTGTCAGGAACCAGCAGCATGGGGAGAAGAAGGGGCTTTTCGTTCCGCTTCAAGCTCATGAACGCGCTTCTTCAGCCGCCGGAGCTCGCTTTCCTTTCGCCGAAAAGCCTGCCGATAATCGCTAGAAAAGGCGGCCAGTTGCGCCATCTCCGCCGCGAGTTCCCGCTGATGGAGCCCGATTTGCTCGGTAATCGCCTCGATCGCCAGCGCATGAATTCGCGAGACAAGCAGACCGTGCTGAATTGGATCACCTGTCCATGCGCCAAAGAAGCGGAACCAGGACGCTTCACCCGCATCAAGCGTAAAGCCAACTGTCTCAACCATCGGAAAGCCAAGCGAGCGCCCAAGTTCCATGATGTAGGGGTGATGCGGCTGCGAGGCGTACTCAAGCGCTTCCACATGCAGGGTAATGAGCCTGAGCAACTGCGCAATCGCGACCTCCGCGTGCTCGCTCCGAAGCTGATCTGCTGCTGTGGGAGCCGAGGGCGTATACGCCTGACACTGTGCGGCAAGCGAGAACTTCCAGCGAGATAAACCCAGGAACAAAGCCAGTTCAGTGGCGTATCCCCTATCGAACGTCTTCTGCGCACGGCTACTTTTGCGATGTTCATTCAGCATATGCAATTTGAAACCTCCTGCAATCGTATTGCATTTTTCGCACAGTATAGCATCGACCTTCACGCCTTTTCAACAATGCAACCGACCGACCTATGCATAGGGATCTTCGGACCGCAGCTCAAGCTCGACGAGGTATGCCATGTACTCTTCAAGCTCGCCACGCGCCCGGTTGGTCCACATCACGTTCGGGTAGCAGCGACCGCAGATGTAGACGGGACGCAGGCCCTCGGCAACATAGCCGATGGGGCAGCCACAATCGGGACAGGGCTCCTTCAGCGGGATCGCGCTATATGCTCCATTTTGCGCGAGATATCTGCTGAATTGCACCGGATTACGGAAGTGCTCTTTCGGCTCGATTCGCTGCACCCGGGGAAACTCGGGAACCACGCAGGCTGTCTCTGAAGCGTCGTAGTAGGATACTACGTCCTCTGCTTCAGCCTCGGGCTGCTCATAGAGCATGTCGATCTCACCTGAAGCAACCGCATAGGTCCACGCGTACTGCAAGCTGTTCACCGTCTCGAAGAACGGGCTAAGCAGCACAAACTCATCCGTGTCGCGCAAGCCACGAAGCGCCACCAGCGTACTTTCACGCACCGCCTCATCCTCAAACGGCTGCTCGTCAGCAGCATCCTCTGCCTGCTCGTCCGCGACATCCTCTAGCTGCTCGTCAACAACATTGTCTGCCTGCTCGTCCGCGATATCCTCTGGCTGCTCGTCAGACAACTCTTCCACGACATCCTCTGGCTGCTCGTCAACAACATCGTCTGCCTGCTCGTCAGCAGCACTCTCTGCTTGCTCATTCGCTCCCTCAGCAGGCTGCTCTTCTGTCTGCTTGCTTGGGATGTCTCCCTGCTGCTCGTTTGCTTGATCGTCAAACTCCTCGTCTGGCTGCTCTACAGCCTCAAAGGTCGATTCAACCACACGATCCTCAGGAACGGGCTCATGTAGCTCTACAGGCTCGGGCATAGGGGAATTATGTGGCTCGGCGTCCACATCCTCATGGGGCGGTAAATGACCCAGTTTCAGAGCCCGTCTGACCGAGAGCCAGATGTGATTTGCGAAGACGCGATTGAACCACGGCATGCGATGCGGCTTGCCATCTGCTTGCGCATAAATCGAGGCTCGGAGCGCCTTTTCGCGGATGTGTTGCATGGCGTCGTAGTACCACGTGTACACGGTCTCGACGTCGATTTTGAGGAAGCGAGCGCACTCCAGAACGCCACTGAGCAGGTTGCGGAAATAGCTAACAGTCGAGCGTTGCTGAGTATCGCGGAACTGGGCAGAGATGTCCTCGCCGAACCGATAAATTGCGGTTGGTAGTTTTACACTGCTCGCTTGCGCCTTTGCATTGTGCCGAATAGCGTGGTAAACTGCTTCTAGAGCTGATTTATCCAGGCTTTCAGGCTCACCGAATTTCTTATAGTCTACGGTACCTTTTTGCTTTGCTTTACTGTTACGTTTCGCTTTACCCCCGACTACTCGCTTGGTTTGCGATGGCTGAGAGGGAGTAGAGGGTGACGTTGTTTGTTGGGTTACTTCGCCCGGGTGATTGTTTGTTTGCTGGAAAGAGGGCTGCTCGGTTGCCTCCGAATTGTCTTCAAGCAAATCTTCACCCTCGACATCTACATTCGAATGTATAGTCGAACTATTAAACTCTTGATTACTATTTCGATAGGGCGCAATTATATTTAAAAAGAATTGCGTTATTGCGGGATCTTCTTTCTCCTGTGGCTCCTGGAGCTTGTTTAGCATTGTTGCGGCAATAATGTCGCGGCTATCGGTGAAAACAATGTCTGCTTCCTGATTTTCCGCTGCATCCTTCTGCTCAAGCAAAGCCTTCTTCACCGTGCGGACATTCTCTGGCAACCGTGCAACCTTTTTGCCACGCTCTTTGTTTTTCAACTCGCGATCAATCTGCTCCATCTCGCGAGCCAGTATAGTCAGGTCGTCCACCTCTTGAGGTTTGGGAGCTGGCTTTTTCAACGTGTCAGGCGGCAGGTATTGCGCGGCCTCTTCCTCGCTCTCGTAGCAGGCGCGGCAATGGGGATTTCTGCACACAATTGTGATATTTTGCGGCTCTTTCGGTTTACGCCCGGGGCGCTTTCCATTTAGAATACGCCGGTAATTCTCGAATCGCTCGACGCGTGAGCGAATATGCTCATGTCTCTTGATATAATCGACGTACTCCCACGAAGGGGGCACGTATTCCGGATCTTTTGTCCACTCAAGATATTGATAGGCCAGGGCGTAAGCTTTTTTGAAATTCTCGTGACGCACATTGACGCACTTGACGTGCTTGCCCTCCCGTTTCGTCTCGGGCCCGACATAGTAACTGAGCAGGTCGAGACGAAGCATGACCTGAAGATAGAGCTGGATGGCGCGCTGCGAAAGCCCCGTGTAGTCCGAGAGCGCCGCTGTGCCGAGGTAGGGATCCTCATCGAGTCCGCTGAACAGCACGCAGGTAAGCCAGACGCGCCACAGGGACAATGGCAGGACTTTTTGAAGCGCATTACAGGCTCTCCTAAAGCCCTGTAATCCCTGAAACACTGGTGGGAGATCCTGCGTTTTGCGCGAAATGTGAATGAAATGGGTGGAGTCGGGCGCATCTCCCCCCGTATGCTCGCTCTGCTGGCTTGTATGGTGCTCTCGGTTATAGATCATGCGGGCATATGAAAGAGCTTCCTCAAAAGAGATACGCCCATGAAAGCACTCTTCCCGAATCAGGCGACAAGAGGGGGAATTTGCGAGAAAATCGACATGCTCTTGTGAAAAGGTTAACGTCACACTAAAGACGGTAGTTTCCGAACTCACGGTTTCTATACATCCTTTCCCACATGTTCATCTAGCCCTGCGGGTGCGTATGAAGCGGATCGCCACCCGGGACAGAAAATGTTATTTTGCCCCGAACTGTCGGGAAGCTTCACCTTCACACCTACCTCCCAGTATTTTTCTAAATGAACTACCTGCCAATAGATTATTTTTTCGTTGTAAGTACTGTTTTCTATAAATTCTGTTCGAGCTAAAATTTTTGCACGTATTATAAAGCAGAGCACTCGCCGGTTCCATACCTAAATAGGCGTATCTATGTATATGCATCGCAATATAGCCCTTTTTTAGGAAATGCACCCGTGTCTGCGGCGTACTCCCTGACACTTGCCCGGTAGTAGACAACCTGTTGTCTCGTACTAAGTGCAGCAGATCGTGATGCTGTGATCAAGGTACTGCTGTTGCGGTACTCCGCCGCCCTGGAAGCGAGTTCCTGTTTTGCATTGCACCTCAGCAACTCTCTGAAAATATCTTACTCTGGAAAAATGGGCTTGCCTAGTGCTAAAAATGCAAGCCCCTGTCGTGCATTTGAGCGTAAAAATGCACCCGACTGTAGTGGGAAAATTCACCCGACCGTAGTAAAATTCACCCGACCGTAGTGGGGGGTGTGCATTTTTCTTTTCTGCTTGAAGGAGGGTGGTCGGGTGAAAAAGAGACGAGTTTTTCGTCAATTCGTGCTCAAAAATGCGCCCGACCGTAGTACGATGGGGGTCGGGGGCGTGCAAATTCGAGTGACTACCCAATAGTACCAGGGGCCGTGTGTTTGCCAAACAGCCAGGGAGTTCGATGAACCCGTCTGTGAGGTTGGGGGCGTGTATTTGCATGAAATGCCTGAAAATCGCGCCACATGTCGGGTCGGGTTCCCGGTACCATCCCCCCTGCTTGAGTCGGGTGCAAAACGTGCTGACCTCGCTTCCATTGTGCTCTTATGTGGGTCGCTCCACCTGAAGAAAATGCGCCCGACCCCGGGGAAGAGTGGGTTTTCTGCAAGAGAAAGGGGGGGAGCGTGGGACAATGCGCCCGACCGATATCGCGGGGGTGGGCATAAGAAGTATAGATGCTGCGCTGGCCTGTAGAGCTAGAGGAAGCACTAAAAAAGGGAAGAAAAAATGCACCCGACCTGTGACAGAGATAGTGCATACAAACGGTCCTACAGAAGCCCGTATGTAAGGACGCTCGTATGCCCTTTTAAACGTCTGGCCGTTATAGAAAGAGCTTGATGCAGAGCACAATGCGGCTTCTTTCCGCATGGCAGGCCCATTGAGTGGTTATTCCGCACCCTGCTGAAAATGCACCCGACCTGTTGTGGTGGTTGTAAGAGTAAATCGGGATCGCGTTGCCTCTGGAGCCGAACGAGCTATGAAAATAAGACGAAAAATGCACCCGACCGGTGAACGGGGTTGTGGCCTCTGCAAAGGGAATGGTGTTGGGGCAATGCACCCGACCGATAGACCTGGTGGTAACGAAGTAGAATCGAGACAAAGAAGCCTGTAGAGCCGACCAAGCTACAAATTTGAAAGGGAAAAAATGCACCCGACTCCCAGAAAGGGGTGTGTATAGAAACACCTCTAACACCTCTTGAACTGCCTGTATATCCTGTTGCTGCTCTCTGGTTCTCGGGAGTGCAAAAAGGAAAGGCACGTGTATGCGATAACCCGAGAAAAAACGGGCTCTTTTGGCATTGGAAGCCCGGGAAGGGCGTGTGCAGCAAAGAACAAGCGCACCTCTGACCGTGGTGAGATTAGAAAAAGACTCCGGCCAATCGCAGGCCGCGCTACAGGCCGCCCTGTTGCCCCGAGAATCCCCCGACCCATACACGCACCTTGAACTGATGGGCATCTCGGTAGCAAATCAGCAAGCAGAAGCCTGGAATGCACCCGACCCTGAAGCCTGTAGAGCGCTCAAACGGTTTTATACACGCTCATATGTAAGGATGCCTGTAATCAGGCGGCCCGCAGAAGCTGAGTCCGTGCGGTCGGGCGCATTTCCGTGAGGTGGCGTGTGAAGGGTGTGCTCTCGCCTGGAAAAATGCACCCGACCCTCTGCCCGTGCTGCTCATAACGTTTCACAATGTCACGATCTGGTGGCACGCGAGGAAGGTGATAGAGAAGCCCTGCTTCTATGGCTTTAGAGGCTATTTGATCAGCTTTTTTCTGGGGGGAAGAAATGCGCCCGACCTGTAAAGGGGGTGTGTATAGAAGACGAGGCTGGTTCCATCGAGGGCGCTGCCCTTCGCATGCGATTTCACCCGACCCGCTTTGGACTCACCTCCGAGAATGTGCACTTACCCGAAGAGAGGGTCGGGCGCATTGATATAAACGGATAAATTGGCACTATAGGCGGAATGAGATCGTTTTTTGCTTCGGGAGAAATGCACCCGACCCCTTCAGCAGGTATGCATCAAAATGGCGATCAGATTTGCAGACAAAGAATAGAGCTTATCCAGCCGCACAAGCGGGATAAAGCCATATATTGTCTTTCGAGAAAATGCGCCCGACCTGATAAAGGGGTGTGTGTTTGCTTCCTCTCCTGAATGAGGGATCGCCCTTGCTGGTAGCAGTCGTGAAAGCAGAGAAGCAGGCGTGTCGTTTCCCTCTTGACTTTTCTTGTTGAGCTGGCATACACTACTGCTAAGGGTTTACATACTGTAAAGAGTGTATACACAATGTATAGCATTGAGGATGGAAGCTGTATGCAGAAGTGGCAGCAAACATTAGAGCAGCAACGCGTCGGACGGCGTGAGGAGCTAATTCAAGCCGCCAGAGGACTTTTTCTTGAGAAAGATCTTTCTGGCGTCACCATGAAGGATATTAGCGAGCGTGCAGGTGTGAGCCGCGTGACGCTCTACAAGTACTATCGCTCCATTGATGAGCTTGCCTTTGAGGTTCAGATCAGGATTCTCTCGGAGATGTATCGCTTTGCTGAGGAGGCGCAGCTTCATGGCCAGAACGCGCTTGAGAGGCTGCACGACCTGCTATTGACTATGTGCCACTTCGCGAGTAGCCACCCGGAAGACATCCAGTTTATCGGCCTGTTCGATCACTACTATCGTGATTCGTACCCCTCTCCCGAGCTGGAGGCGCGCTACCGCGACTTTCTGCGGTCAAGCGAGGTCTTTCAGTCCCTGATTGTGGAGGGTCAGCGGGATGGCTCGATCCGCACAGATATTCCTGCCAACACCCTTGCAGCTTTGATCGGAAACACGTCTTTGAGTATGCAGCAGCGTATGATCAGCCGCGGTCATATTCTCCATCAGGAACAGGGCATAGATCCACAGGAGATGCTCTTGTTGCATATCGATCTACTTGTTTCTTATGTACAGAAAAGGTAATAACAAAAGAAGGAGCGTATGCTATGGAAGCACGCGAACTGGTACAGAAGTTGACTCTAGAAGAGAAACTTGCTCTTACCGTCGGACGAAACTTCTGGCAGCTCAACGCAATCGAGCGCCTGAATATTCCTTCGATCACGGTCAATGATGGACCGCACGGGCTCCGCAAGCCGGAGAACCCCGAAGACATCGGGCTGGAAGGCCCCATTCCGGCCACGAATTTCCCATCAGCCTCCGCTATTTCGACGTCCTGGAACACAGAGCTTGTTGAGGAGGTCGGGCGCGCAATTGGAGAAGAGGCGCAGGCGCTTGGCACGCAGGTTGTGCTTGGCCCTGGCATTAATATCAAGCGCACACCCCTCGGTGGTCGTAATTTTGAGTATTACAGCGAAGATCCTGTGCTGGCTGGCGAACTGGGTACGGCCTTCGTGCGTGGCGTCCAGAGCCAGGGCGTGGGCACATCCCTGAAGCACTACGCCTGCAATAACCAGGAATTCGAGCGTATGAGTATCAGTGCGGATGTCGATACACGCACCTTGCGCGAAATCTACCTGGCAGGCTTCGAGCGCGTGGTCAAGAATGCACAGCCCTGGACGGTGATGGCGGCCTACAACAGCATTAACGGCACGGCTGCAACCGAGCATAAGGAGCTGCTGACCGATATCCTCAAGGAGGAATGGGGCTTTGAAGGGGTCGTGGTGTCCGACTGGGGCGCGGTGAATGACAAGGCGAAGGCGCTCGAGGCGGGCCTTGATCTGGAAATGCCGCCGGGCGTTGGTCGCGACATTCAGGCGCTCGCGGAGAAAGTTCGCAAGGGTGAGCTCTCAGAAAAGGCCGTTGATAAGGCTGCTGAACGCGTGTTAAAGCTGATTCTTCGTGCACAAGAAAACCGCAAAGAGGGCACCACCTTCGATAAGGATGCTCATCATGCGCTGGCTCGGAAAGCCGCCGGAGAGTCTATTGTGCTGCTCAAGAACGAGGAAAAGATCCTCCCGCTTGCTGCTCAGTCGGTTGCTGTGATTGGTCGCTTTGCCCGTCAACCGCGCTTCCAGGGCGGCGGCAGCTCAATGATGAATCCAACGCGTGTCGACAACGCCTATGATGAGCTGCAAAAGGCGCTTGCCGGGAAGGCTGAGCTTTCCTATGCTGATGGCTATCTCGATGAGGGGGTAGGCGATGAGAAGCTGCATCAGGAGGCGCTTGAGCTGGCTCAGAAGGCCGAAGTCGCTGTGATTTTCGCAGGCTTGCCCGATATCTACGAGTCTGAGGGATATGATCGCACGCATATTGATCTTCCTGAATCTCATAACCGCTTGATTGCTGATATCTGCCGTGTGCAGCCGAACACCGTTGTGGTGCTCTTTAACGGCTCGGTTGTCAGGATGCCGTGGCTGGCTGACGTGAAAGCGGTTCTTGAGGCTGGTCTTGGCGGACAGGCAGGCAGTGGCGCGGTTGCTGATGTGCTTACTGGCAAGGTCAACCCGTCTGGCAAGCTCACCGAGACCTTCCCGCAGCGGATCGAGGATACTCCATCCTATCTGAGCTATCCGGGCGAGGAAGGCCATGTGCGCTATGCCGAAGGGCTTTTCGTCGGCTATCGTTACTATGACCGCAAGAAGATGAAGCCGCTCTTCCCCTTTGGTTATGGTCTTTCTTACACTACATTTGAATACAGTAATCTGCGAGTCAACCGTACTGAGACAACCGAGAAAGACACGGTTGAAGTAACAGTCACAATACGCAATACCGGAAACGTTGCCGGTAAAGAGATAGTGCAATTATATGTCCGTGATGTGGAGTCGCGGCTTGTGCGTCCTGAGAAAGAGCTAAAAGCCTTTGCGAAAGTAGCGCTGGAGCCGGGCGAGGCAAAAGATGTCACCCTGACGCTACAACCGCGTGACTTCGCGTACTATGACAGTACCTATCATGAATGGGTGATCGAGTCGGGTGAATTTGAGCTGCTGATTGGGAAATCGAGCGCTGACATTGTGCTGCGCACGACCATTCAGATGAACGCACATGAACCCTTCCGCCCGCTTACCATCACGAGTTATATCAAGCAGATCGCGAAATATCCAGAGGCGCTGGCTGTAGTGAAGGAGACGCTCAAGGGTACCTTCTTTGCGGACTTCCTCGACTCTCCGTTCGCCGGTGAAATGCCGTTCTTCAAGCTGATCGGTTTCGGAATGCCTCGGGAAGCCGTCGAGGGGCTTCTAGAGAGGATCAACACGGTTCTCTCAAATCGCTAATCAAGCAGGCAGGTCAGGTATTGCTACCCGACCTGCCTTTTTGCTTACTGATTCTTCTATATATCGAATATCAGGAAGATCAGGCGAAGCCGCCTCGGGCGATCAGGTTACCGGTCTCTGCATCAAAGACAAAGAAGGTGCGGGTGAGTTGCGGCACCTGCTTCACATCAGGTGATACAGAGATAAGCGCATTGATCGGTTTATCTGTCTGAAATTCGATATAACAATAGAGTTTTGATGTGGAACGGGTATTGTTGTCGAAGAAGGCATTATGGAATATGGCGTTCAGACGGTCGGGAGAAACAAAAAGTGTTCGCTTCAGCGTGTAGCGCGGGTCCTGTCCTTCAGGCTGCGTTTTCAGGTACTCGGTGACCTGGCGAAGGGTGAAGGCAGGAACTGCGTCTCGCTGCGGCTTGATAGCCGGGGTGTTTTCGTGCTGGATGACCGTATTGATGGTCGCGCTCCTGGCTGGCAGGTTGCCGAAGATGGCGAAAGCAGTCAACAACGCTCCAAGCAGAATACTATGAAAGAGCATCTTCTTGCGCATACTACATCCTTTCGCGTAGAAGAGAAATGAGGAATCATATCTTGAGTATAGCACATTGTAGGGGGTAAGAAATAGGGAGATGTATAACAGGAATGATGGGAAGAGAGATCTTGCCTGCTCTCTTCCCAGAAGGCGTTAAGGCCTGTGAGCGAGCACCATCAGCCGCCAGCCGCTCAAAAGGCGGACCGCGAGATCAGGATTGAATTGATAAAGTAGCCATCCAGGGAGGCGGCGCAGCGCCCGCCAGAGAAACTGTGCGGTATAACGTGGCCACTGAAGCGGGTTCCTGGGGAAACGTCGTGTCATTAAAGGTGGAAGCGTATACCGAACATCAAGGATCTCATACCCGCAGTCTCGCACGAATTTGAGTGCAAGCGATTTATCAAAAAAGTGGATGTGTCCGTAGTTTCGATGAAACGTGATAAGCTGATTGCGGATCACAGATTGCGCGGTAATATCGATCGGGAATTGAAAGAGTGTATATGTACTGCGCGGCTGGATGTCGCGAAGATAGCCGTAGCAATCTTCAATATGTTGAATGACATCGATCAATAAGAGCAGGTCGAACGAGGCATCCTGCTCATAACGAAAATCGGCCAGATGGAAATGAAGGCGCTCGTTTTCGCGTTCTTTTGCCAGCTCGTATGCTTGAGGCGAGATCTCATAGCCATGAAAGGTGCATTCCGGGGATAAAGAGCGCTGCAAAAGACGCAGAATTTCGCCACTCCCGCAGCCTATATCGCCAACGGAGCGTACATCGAGCCGGTTTCGCCGAAGCATCTGGAGAATTGCGCGTGCCTTCCAGGGTGCGGCCTCTGTATGCCAGCCGGGATTCTTGCGCAGATATTCACCATTTATATAGAGATCGCGTACCTGCTGGTGCTCCGCTACAGTCTCGCGTTGGCCCATAGTTCCTCCAATTCTAGAATCTCCTTCAGGTTATAGAAGAAGAGAGATGTTCCTTCATACCTTTATTTAAACGTATGGGGCCGAATTTCTGCACAGCTTTTCCGGAGAAAGAGAAGGATGGGCCTCTAGCGCGTCAAGACATTATCGCGCTGAAGCAGGACTTTTGTCCTGCCTCGGTCATGAGGGACGCGCAAACGTCCCTCGAAAAACCGTGTTCAGGCTGCCTGCTGGGCCCTCGTGAGCGATAAGCCAAGCGTGAGAAGCGCGAGCAGTGTAACCGGGATGAGCCACAGGCCAATACTCGGCAGTGACAGGATGTTCAGGATGACAAGGAGCAGAACCGAGCAGACTAGCAGCCAGCGCCAGCCTGAAGCCGCTGTCCGACTATGTTGTATTGAACCAAACACGATCCCGAGCAGCACCAGAGCAAGCAGGCTGAGCGACACAATTGCGAGAGGTGAAATGCCGGCTTGCAAGAGCGATGCCCTGCCACTTCCTCCATCTGGACTACTTAAAAATTGGTAGCTTGGGCCGAAAAGCACATAAGCCAGTAGCACCAGTCCGAGCAAGCCCGCAATGAGACCAGTTACCGCTTCAATTCGTTGAATCGTTCTCATCGCGTTCCTCCTTTCTCGAAACGAAAGAACGTCCTGCACTTATTATAGTGCGAGGGTGCAACGAAAAGCAAGAAGCCAGACGAGCAGAAAAATCGATGGTGTTTTGTGGAGTGAGGTGGAGCCGGTAGAAATGGGAAAACACTCGGAAAGGGCCGACAGAAGAGATGCCGACCCTTTTCAGCTAAAAGGAGAATGAGTGCGCCCTGATACTACGCCTCTCGGTAATAAGACAGCGGCACGGTATAGCACTCTGACTCGATCACTGCATCATGTGTGCGTGAAAGAATATGTCCCAGGCTGGGTCGCATATCTTTGCGCAGGATCATCGGCGCGATGTACAGCAGAGAGAGCCCGAGGTGAAGTAGCAATACTGATGTATCTGAAAGGTGTTGCTTACCGGAAACAGCAAGATATTCATTAACGACTCCAAGCGTTGTAAGCGGTAACATATACGATGCATAGTAGAGAAAAAAGTGATGGAACCGTGGCTTACGGAATTGATTGTCATCAAGGGTGATACCAACAATATATTTACCGATGGTTGATCCGCGTAATAGCAGTGGTAAGATCAAAAAGTCGATGAAGGAGAAAAACCAGGTGAAAGCTTGCAGAATAAGCTGTGCATAAGGAGTAACTGAGGGATGAATATCTGTAAGCGTGTAGAAGATAATCATCACAGCAAGGAATGCAATAAGGCTTAGAATAGAGATAAAAGAGAGGTCGAAGAACCAGGCAAGGAAGCGGCGGGAGACCCGCACTCGCAGCATGCTGGTTGCTCTCTTTCCGCGTGGCGAGGGCAACAGGAGGAACATGTACCCGACGCCGTACCCGAGCATCGCGCCGAAGGTGTTGACAATCAGGTCATCGACGTCGAACAGGCGATAGGGGCAGGGATACAGGTACCAGATGCCGGTGAGCTGCGTGGTCTCGAAGGCGAGCGAGATGCCGAACCCGAGGAGCGTCGTAAAGAGAAAAGAGCGCTCGAAATAATAATGCATGTAGATACCAAATGGCACAAAGAGCAATATATTGAAGAAGATTTGCAGAAATGCCCCGCTGGTGAGGACATTGCGTGCTGTCCACGCTGGGACCTCTCTGGCAATATCATTTATGAAGTTGAAGGGCCGAAGTTGCATAGATTTTTGATAGATTGTACAAAAATCTGGTGTAATTTGTGGTAGCGGGAGAATAATATACAGGCACATGGTTAAGCTATAGTAGATGAAGGTATAGAAGACGAACGTTCGCCAGCGGGGAAGCTGACCAAATTGTCTATATGTACGAAATGCAAACGGGATCAGCACTATAAACGCAAGGAACGGGAAGAGTAACAGTGCAACAATGATTGGCAGTGAATATTGACGAAACATATACTCCCTTTACTATACACAAACAATCTTCACAGGAATGCTTTTCTATCTATATGGTTGATGCAGCCAGAAGAGGTAGGCTGCAAGCCCGGATGCAGTATACCGTATAGATCGATGTTTGTGTATATTGAAGAGATCGCCCTTCTCCTGGTAAAGGGAGTGTGCGAGCGCCATAGAAGCGCGTTTAGCCGGCGTTTGCCTTAGGTTCCTTTTTCAGAAGCCCCTCGATCACCTGCCGCATTTCCTCAGGTTCCTTTTTCAGAAGCCCCTCGATCACCTGCCGCATTTCCTCGTCGTTTTCGACCTCATGATATACGGCCTTGCTCCCTCCGACTCCATAAATACGCAATGTGTGGATATGAAACGGAAAAGGGAATTTATTCTTACTATCCCGTTCAACCTCTTTGATGCGATTAAGAGGAAGATACATCTCTTTCCCTCGTGTTGTGACGATAACGCGCTGATCTGTAACGACAAACGTGTTTTGCATATAGCGCAATATTCGGATGAGGAAATTCACCAGCGTATATATCATGCCAACGAACGAGAGGAGGAAGAAGCTACTTAATGCTGCATTGGGTGGAACAATTATAACAACAAGAAAAACAATGAGACAAATTCCAAAAAGGATCAAGGGCCGATAAAAAATAGCTTTGCTGTACTTACTCTGAAAAAGGACGGTTTCGTCTTGCATAGTATCCTCCGGGTGTGCCTTCTCGCTTACTTGCGCTGTATTATACCGCAACCATAGGTGTTTGTCTGCATTATTTGAAGGGAATATGTAGAAGATGTAGAAGACTGCTTCCCTCTCCACAAGAGGCGCGATGGAGGAGGAGACAGAAGCGATTCATGAGGCTGGTCGCTCTGGTGCAGATGTGGTGCAGCCATTACGATTTTTAACTTCGCTCCTGATAGTGTGCTTTGTCTTATTTATTACACTTTTGCTCATTTTATCCCTGCTATATGTCAATTTATGTCTTTAGATCGGCTCATTTGCCAGTCGATCTTGTTCCATTTATCCTGATAAAATGTGCTGAAAGTTACTGAATAAAGAGTAGAAGGAGTAACTTATGAAGGGTGCTTTCTGCGACGATATTCATGGCCGGGCCTATCACCTGCTAGCTGTTGTCCTGGCTTTACAGGGGCGCCTACCAGTAGGGATGATTGTTCAGCCTGGTGATTTTGGAGTGAAACGCCTGGAAACCATGATCCGCTATCCTGTCATATTCCTTCGATTCGCGGGCAACGATCCCGCCGAGCTAGATTTTCTCCATGTCATGAAAGCATAACGGGAGCTAGCGCAGCGGCTTCGAGACGTAAAACAGAGGCTATCTCTACCACTTATCTTTCTTCGTGGCGATCGTGATGAGATAGCATGGCTCCGTAAGCTCTCGGGTGGTGTCCAGACGGAGCTGATTCCTGTTGATCCCTTTGGCCTGTTCCACTATGCTCCAGGCGATGCTGGAATGCGATGGGATCAAGCTAGCGGTTTTTGGAGGTGTTGAGCAGCCGGATGCACCAGAGAAGCAAGGAACCGAGCATGATAACCGTGCGTTATGAGCGCCTGCTTCACGCCGATCCTGCTTCGCTGGACGTCCTGCTCACACATGAACCACCCTATGGCATCAGCAAGGGCTTTTTCGGCCAGACTCAGGGTTCCACTCAAGTGAGCGCATTGGTAGAGCGGTTACAATCCTGCTATTATCTGGCCGGGCACCTGCACCATCTAATCGGGCCGCGCCAGACAGCAGGGAGAACAATGTTTCTGGGCCTCTCCATGCCTGGAAAGACGCGTACACTCCGCAGACCTGAGCCATTGAGCGCCCTTGAAGCCGGGACACCGGCCCTGCTCGATACGGAAACACATGCGCTCGAAGTGATCTCCTCCTTAAACAGAAGCGAGAGTGCGACGCGTTGGTGAATGAGCTGGCTTCCTGTCTGTATTGAGCTGGTATCAATATTTCTTTGTATTCAGTTGTTTGTTTTCTGCTGAATGTTATGACATTGCGATCTCCTTCCTCACGTACCGGAGCAGTGCAGGCGATGAGCGTACGTTGCGGAGGCGCGGTCATAGCGTGAATCGAGGCGGACGATACGCACGTTGCCAGTGGAGGCGCTGCGTGGGTCGCTCACGCTGATGACGTCGCCGGGTTCGAGTCCGGGGTGATAGGGGACGGTGAGGACGCGCTGCATCGCGAGTGTGCGTTGCTCATTGAGCAGGGAAAGGGCAGCGGCAGTGCAGCGGTCCGAGCCGTTGATCTTGGGATCGGCGCGATAGGCGAGGCGCTCGATGCCGGTGTGATGCACGTTGGCTTCGTCGTAGGCTTCGCCGTTGACGGTAGCTGAGCTGCTGAAGGCGGCGCGTCCTGAGACGATCACGTGGTTAGCGCGATCGGCGTTGCTGGTAAAGGTGACGGTTTCGAGCTCGGGCTGAAAGGACCAGACGGGGGCCTCATCGGCGGGCAGGAAGCGAAAGTGCAGGCGCTCGTCGGGATCCAGGAAGTAGCTGAGCTGGTAGATCATGCAGATCTCATCGAGGGCGGCGCGCATGGGCTGGCCGGTGGGCAAGAGAAACGAGAGAATGGGTGAATCAAGGTCGCCACCGGAGAGCGGAATATCAGGGTCGGGGATGCCAGCGCGTGAGCAGATGCGCGTGATAATGTAGCGTGCGCCGAAGCCAGGAATAGTATCTTGATGGAGATTGACGTGATCGAGCTGGCGAGAGAGATCGAGAGCGACCAGCTTGAGCAGGTGGCGGTTGGGCGCGCGTTCAAGAGCGATCTGCGTGATGCGGTAGGTGCCGGTACGTACGATCTCGTCGCCGGAGCTGGTGCGATAGCCCTCGTAGAGGCAGAGCGAGGCATTGAAGTTGATGGGCCGGTAGCGCGTCTGAGAGCCAATGAGATCATTCCATTGCCCGTTGCTGTTATCAAGCGTGATCTCGATGCGTGCGGGCTGGTTGAGCTGCTCGACGCGCTCATAGCTCAGCAGGGCATTGGTTAACACGGCGAACTGATTCTCATCCTCATAGCGAAAGTGGGGGGAGCGGTAGACGCGCCGTGCCGTGATGAGGTACACGCCGTCGTCGGGCCGGGAGACGAGCGAGACGCCGCGTCCGGGGAGCCCATCACGGAAGGAGGCCCCGTTGCTCCAGTAGCGTGGATCGGTGGCGCTGCGCACGCGCACCGTTTGTGATACCAGACCAGAGCGCACGCCGTTATCGTTCTGAATATGTGCGAGTAAGTAGCGCTGTGAACCGGGATCGAAGATGATGCGCGGAAAGAGATGAATGGTGCCGGTATAGCTGGAATCGAGGATCTCGGTGTGAATGAACCACTGTCCTGAGCCGGGCCAGTAGGAGTAGTTGAGCAAGCTGACTTTGGTGCTGATCACCAGATGGTAGCGATCGCCAAGCCAGGCGACGGCCAGCCCGCTGCCATTGGCGAAGGTTGCGAGGGCAGGCACGTTGCTCCACTGCTGTGGCGCGCTCCACGCGGAGCCATTCCAGAGGCAGAAGGCAACCACAATGCCGGCGGTCGTCTCAAGCAGGAAGAAGACGTCATTGTTGCCCGCGCTGGAGATGCCCTTGATGTTCGCGCTCGGGCTAAAGGTGGCGATCACGGTGGGGCTGGTGCTCCAGGTCTGGCCGTTGTTCGTTGAGGTCCAGACGAGCAACTGAGATGTATTGTTCGTGAGCGTGCGGAAGCCGAAGGCACGCAAGATGTTGCCGGGATTGAGCGAGACGGCACATGCGCCCTCGCGATCGAGATCGGTGCCGCTGCCGAAGATGGTTGAGCTTTGCCACTGGCTGAGCTGCGTGGGATCGGTGATGCGCTGGTAGCGATAGGTGCAGCGAATGGAGCCAGAGGGCGGGTTATCGACCCAAACGCGAATGATGCTCTTGTCGGCAGCGATGCAGGCATCTTGCACCACGTCATCCGTGTTGTCGAGGGCGTGAAGCAACGGGAAATGCTGCACACGATCCTCGACGGTGAGCGCGAGGGCGGGAACGCGGTGCGTGCTGCGGATAGCGGCCTGTAGGGTCTCACTGAGATCGCGCATGCATCACCGTCCTTGTTAAGATTGGTTGTGTCAGGCGTGCGCGCGTGTGCCTGATGGCGTCGAACAATTCAACGAGATGAAAAGGCATAGAAAGCGCCTCGATACCACTTTCCTGACACTGCTTGTACTGATCGAGAGAGGGTGTCAGAAAAATGGGCTCGATCCCGCGATCTCGCAGAATACAAGCAAGCCCCCTCGGGTTCTGACGGAAGTCAAGCTGTGCGATCAGGCAGCGAACGGCGGGATGTTCGGCCTGCGCGAGCAAAAGCAGCGTAATTTCGTGTACCTCCTTTTCCCCTTCGTCCTTCAGAGCGCGAATAATGGCCCGGCGCAGTTCGGTATTTGCGATGGCCACGCCGATGTGCGTGTGTTGTGTATGCTTCGTCATTGAGTCCCTGCCTTCTGTCCAAAAATTGCTATGCGCGGAGCGCGGTAGCCTGTCCTGCCTGGCTCTGTCCCTTTACCCGGGATTATTATATCTATCTGTATGAATCGTGACATGTCTGTTTCTTCATCTTTCTGCTCGTTGATGGGCTGTTTCTGAGCGACCGGAAGAAGCGTCTGTTCAGATTGCTGCTTCTCTGTATGTTTTTCTGTTTCATTGTGTTTCAAGATGAGCCTGCTTCTATGAAAAGTTTGTCATTGAGTATGCCATGTTTTTCATCAAACTGTCATAAAAGCAGACTCAGAGCGTGTTATGGCAAGGTCACAGGACCTGCCGTGCGCAGTTTTACCTGTAAATCTCGCATTGCACGCTGCAATGATGCATCCATCTCAGTGCGCTCAAGTCGCTGTAGCAGGCGTGTCAGGAGCGCGATGCACTTGAGAGCGGCTGCAAAGCGCTCTTTTGTGCTCATCTCCTCAAGATCGAGCGAGCTCAGGAGCAGGAGCGCGGTCTGTTCGAGGCGCGTGACCCAGATCTCGAGGCGAGACGGCTGCTGAAGCGGTTCTATCTCCATATCAGCCCCTTTCTAGAGTATATAGCCAGTGATTTCGAGCACAACGGCACATTTCGCGTTAATGGTGCGTACATTGACCTTGCCATCAGGAGCCATCGGCAGGATGCCGAAGACCTTTTCGTAGACGCCTGCGACGCTGCCTTGCGAGGTTTGAATCCCCATGCCGATGTCTGGCGTCAGGTTGGTTGGTTTAAGCACGACGTAGCCTGCGCCCGAGGTCGGAGCGGATTGTAGTGAGCAAAGAATGGCCCGCACGCCGACCGGGATGCCTGTTGAGCCGCCGGTAAAGGTAGCGACCGTCGTGGTGTTGGCCTCAAAGGTTGTGCCATTATACGGCCTGTAGGGCGGAATGAGCATGGTCACGCGCCCGGGAAGCGGTGTCGGCACGCCATAGTTCCCTTGTGGATAGACAGCCAGCACGACCGCGTCTGTATGGTTGTTCTCATCGAAGAAGAGGACGGCACAGGCCGCGCCACTGAGCAGCGATGAGGGGTCCATGTGGGTGGCGACGGGAATATCACGAATGACATTCCCATCCAGCATGCTGACCATAGCCGTATAGCTGCTTGCATTGAAGCCGAGAAGCAGGCCGCGCTTGATGATCTGAGCCATAGGTTTACGCGTCGTTGGCCTGCTGGCCTGGCTCCGGGACAGCATCGGAGGCGGCATTATAGGCATGGAAGCTTGCCGCGGTATAGGCCGTATGCAGGACACTATTCACCGTTGTCGCAAGGTCAGCGGCAGTCAGCGTCGTATCGCTTGAGATGCGGTGCCAGGTGCCACCTGCTGGCAGTGAGCTTGCTTCTGTGAGTTGCACATAGGCGAGCGTGCGCAGCGTCAGGTAGGTGCCGGGCTGTACGCTCGTGCCGCTATTGAAGCGTCCCCACAGGAGTTCAGCCAGATTGAGCATGTGTTCTCATCTCCTTTCTGAGTGCCTGCCCTGTTGGTGAGAGCAGGCACGAAATCGCCTGTTATGCGCCTCGATAGAGGCCACGGTAATCAACGACGGCGCCGCCATACTCGTGGCGAATCTTGTAGGTGAGCATGTCCTGGGTGAAGTTCAGGCCGCTTGTAGGCTGATCCTGAATGAAAAGTGCCGGGTTGACCTGCCCGCCGATGAAGCCGATTTCAATCGTATCAATCATGCGAGGATCTGCCACGAGGAACCATTGTGCCGGATTGCTCAACTGGGCGCTGATGATTGGTGTGACGTAGCCCTGCATCGGGTTGACATCGTTGTTGGCGGAGCCTGGCAACTGGGCGGAGCGTGTCAGGATCATCGCCTGCCATTCCAGTTCGGGCGGGACAACAAGGAACCGTGGACGCAGGCCGATGCGCTTGCCAGCGGTGTTGGTCTGCACACGCATGGCCGAAACGCCACTTTGTAACGCCTCTGCGCTCAATGCTTTGTCGCTGGCGTTGTGATGCGGATTCCCGGTATTGAAGAGCGGGCTTCCATCGTAGATCGTCGGGTTGCTGCTGAGGAAGCTATAGACAAATTCAGCAAGCGTATAAGCGGCAGCGGTTGCCAACCTGGCGGGGATCTGGCGCAGTGCCTGGAGATCGTCGTTCAGGATCGTCTCGCGGCTGATCGAGACCAGATTCCCGCGCTTCTGCGGCACGTAGACGGCGGCGCTGTCGCTGAGGGAGACGGCGCTATAGGCCGTATTCTCGGGCACGATCGGCAGGCTATTGAAGTGGCCCATGCGGACGCGGCTTTGCTGCTTGAAATCCTTGATAGGCACGATAGAAACGAATTGCATCCAGTCGGCGGGCCAGGCCTGATAGTCCTTGAGCAGGCGTTTATTCATCGATGAACCAAGCAGATAGGCGAAGCTGGCGGTGGTGGTATCCGCCTCAGTCAGGCGAGCAAGTGGAGCGGACTCTGAGACGCGAATCATACCAAGCGTTGAGGCGCTGCTGAGCCCACTTGCGACGGAGCTATCACCGGTGACGCGTGCATAGGCTTCGCGAATGCCGGCAAAGGGCCGGATGTTGCCCAGGCGTGCGGTGTCGATGTCGAGATCAAAGAGGCGATCAAAGGCGGCCTGTACCTTCTCAGCCTCGCTGATCACATCGGAGATCACGGCTTTCTCGATGCCATTCCCACGAACCAGCCCGTCACGCGAGAGTTCGGCCATCAGGTGCAGCGCATTGCTGACCTCTTGTTCGAGCTCGCTCTGTTCAAAGATGCGGCCTGAGAAGCGGCTGCGAAGCTGTGTCTTGAGCGCAGCGGGCAGGATGCTTTCCTGAAGCGTGCGCTCAAGTGCGAGCTCACAACGCTGCTGCTGGACGTCCTGAAGGGCCGCCTCAAGCTGACGGCGCTGCTCTTCGATTGGTTGCTGTTCCATAGAATTTCCCCATTCCTCCTGCTGTCGATACATACTGTCGTCCGAAATGATGTGTCGGAACGTTCCGCCTGCGCTCGGCCGAGTGACCACGTCACAGGAGTTGAGCGCAAGAACCTCCGTTACCTTTTTCGCCTGTAGATCATCATCATGCTGCCAGTGACCATAGAGATCGACCGAGAGCCCGATGAGATCAGGGCGACCGAGTTCACATGCCTCACGAATCAGCGTCCAGAGCCAGTCGGCAGCTTCAAGGATGTGCAGTGTTGCATCAACCCGGGCCGGATTGCCGGGTACAAACTGCACATCGTGATAGAAGCCGACAACGTCGCGCACGCTCCGTCCGCTTGCTTCCGGTCCGGCATGATCAGCATAGGCGTGAGCGCCCTCTAGAAGCTCCATGATGCGACGAAGCGCGGCTTCATCATAGGCATAGCCGTTTTTCGAGATGCCGCCCTGGATGACGGTGACTCGCACGGCATGACCCGGGCTGGTCTGCCGCTGTTCGAGAATGCGCGCATCCTCGATGATGATGTGAGCGTGGGAATGGCCGTCATGCGGCTCCGTGTGGTGCTCCTTCATCCTCCCAACCTTCCTCCTGAGGCGCGACAGGCTTCTGCAAGCAAGCAGCCTGACCGCCGCGACCCCATCTACTTGTCTGGCACCCAAAAGAGGAAAAGAATGTTGTACTGTGTATATTATACCATTGCATGTCAAAATGTATGGATGGGATCAGGCTTGTCTTTGGATCGATGTTATGGTATGCTTGACAAAAGACGCGAAAACGTCGGAGTAGAGCGCACATGGAGCAGACGAACTAACAGACACCTCATGAAACCATGCCTTCACTCTCTGGCATGGAACATCCTGTGAAGGGCTTGTCCGTTGAGGAAATGCATAATCCTCAGCGGTACGATGGCGTGTCTCGAATGTTCTGAAGCTGCAATATGACTTCCTCTGAGGCGCTCATTTCTTCCTCATTCAGCTCCTCATGCCCTTTCCCATGGATTTCCATGCTGCTTCCTCGTTGATGATGCCAGATGTAGTCAGACGAAAGGAACTGTTATGGACCTTTTTAAGTATCCGCGAACTCCTCATCTTGTTGGTTCGGGGGTGCAGCGCGGCGATGAAGATATGTATGTGATTCCGCTGCGTGAGCTGGAAGGACGCTATCTTGTGATTGAAGAAAAGATGGATGGTGCAAACTGTGCGCTTCGCTTTGATGAGAATGGTCAACTATTCCTGCAAAGTCGTGGGCATTTTCTGACGGGTGGGCCTCGCGAGCGACAGTTTCATCTCTTCAAGCAATGGTCGTATCGGTATATGCAGGAATTATATGAGGTACTTGAAGATCGCTACATTCTTTTTGGAGAATGGCTGTATGCGAAACATACCGTTTTCTATACTGAGTTGCCTCACTACTTCCTGGAATTTGATATATACGATACCGCGCGCTCCGTCTTTCTCAGTACGGAGCAGCGCCGGAAGCTGCTTCGTTCGCTTCCTTTTATCGTCTCGGTCAAGGTGCTGACGGAAGGAATCTATGAGGAGCTGCCTCCGCTTCCTGCGCTGATCGGCCCCTCACACTTTATCGGTGCTGGTGCACTTGGGCGCTTGCAGGAATTGTGTATATCGCGCGGTTTGGAATTTGAGCGCGTCCTGGAGGAAACCGATACCAGCGGCCTGATGGAGGGGTTGTACATCAAGGTGGAGGAGGAAGGGGTTGTGAAGGAGCGCTACAAGTACGTTCGGGCGGGTTTTCTGCAATCTTTGTTGAGTTCGGGTAGTCACTGGATGGAGCGGCCTATTCTGCCGAACCAACTGCGGGCGGATGTATCGCTGTTTGGAGGTGATGACAATGGATGATCGCTTGCTATTCACCGGGAGCTTTCCCGGCTATCCGCTGACCGGTTGGGATGGCGTACGAAGCCGCTTCGCCTGGCTTCAGACACTGCACGATGTGCCTCAGGATGCTCGCTTTCATGCCGAGGGCGATGTGTTGATTCATACCAGGATGGTTTTTGAGGCGATGATGCAGCTTGTTGAGCTGCTTCACTGTACCGAAGCTGAACGAGGCGTCCTGCTGACTGCCGCATTGTTGCACGATATCGCGAAGCCGCTTTGCACGAAAATCGAAGCTAACGGGCGCATCACGTCAAAGGGGCATGCACGTCGCGGGGGGCTCCTGGCGCGGCGGCTGCTGATGAGCGGTGATGGCCTGGATGAATGCTTACCCCTCACCATGCGCGAGTATATTGTTCGCCTGGTTCGCTATCATGGCCTGCCGCTGCACTTTTTCGATCGCGAGGAGAAGGAGCTGCTGGCGGCGAGTCAGTGTGTGCGTTTGGATCATCTGGCTTTGCTGGCCGAGGCAGACGTGCGCGGACGCATTTGTGACGATCAGGCTGAACTGCTGGACCGCGTGGCACTGTTTCGTGAGTTCTGTTCTGAGCTTGGTTGCTATGAGGCTCCGTACCGCTTCTCATCAGACTTCAGCCGCTTCGAGTACTTTCATAGCGAGCGCCGCGACCCGGCCTATGACGCCTACGACGCGACGACCTGCGAGGTAGTGATGCTTGCTGGTTTGCCTGGTGCCGGGAAGGACACCTACCTTCAGCAGCACTACCAGGATTGGCCTGTCATCTCGCTTGATGCGCTGCGTCAGGAGCTGCATGTCTCTCCGGAGGACGATCAGGGGCGCGTGGTGCAGCAAGCAAAGGAGCGTGCCCGGGAGCTGCTGCGGGAACAGCGCTCATTCGTCTGGAACGCGACCAATGTCACCCGGATGCTTCGCGCTCAGTTGATTGATCTGTTTGTCGCATATGGGGCGCGTGTGCGGCTTATCTATATTGAGACGCCGCTTGAGAAGCTGCTTCAGCGCAATCGAGAGCGACAGGCTGGCGTGCCGGAGTCGGTCATCTTCAAGCTATTGAGCAAGCTAGAGGTTCCAGACCCGATTGAGGCGCACCATGTCGAGTGGGTGACGAGCTGAATTGCAGAAATACAGCAGGCGAGAGGGCGGATCCGTTCCCCTTCTCGTCGCTTCCATGCTCTCCCCCAAACGCGACAGATTTGTGACAAATCAGCGATATGCCTGCGACAAATCCCCGGTATACTCCTTACCAACAAGAGAAAACAACAAAGGAGATACTGAAAAATGATGACACTTGCAACACAGATCACCAACAAAATGGCGACCCTTCTTCCTGCACGGGAGACAATCGAGCAGCAGATCCAGCAGTTCTTCAAGCCACAATTAGAGCCAATTGATAAGCAGAAGACTCGCAGCCTCGACGAGCTGATGCAAGAAGAGGAAACCATCTTCACGCTGCTTGCCAACTCGCTATATGACTCCCCGATGAATCGGCTCTAGTCGGGGAGACGTGGCAGGTGGCTGTGAGTCTCCTGCAAGGGTGCACCCCTATTTTTGAGTAGAAAAAGGAAGGGACGAAAGAGAAAAATAGTGTGCGAGCGCTTAAAATGCCTCATCTTCTGGGAGAAGCGGCACCGGCTCGATGGTTGGCAAAAGCTCGCGCAGGGTGCGAAGGCTGTGAAGGTCGGTCTCGATATGCTGACGGGCGTTCGCAAAGAGCAAATGAATGTAGGTCGGAACCCGTTCCAGAGAGCGCAGAAGAGTGGCTTCGTTCTCTTTTTCACACGCGTTCCAGCGGGTGAGTGCCTGTTCAAGAAGCTCTATTTGTCGATCGATTGCCAGTATGACTTCTTCTCTTGGCAGGTCGTCCAGAAAGCTGAGCGCGGCATAAATTCCTGTCGGAAAGTGCAAGAACGGCGTGCCCAGGCTCTCGCGCAGGAGCTGGCGATACACCTTTTTCCCCTCGTTGGTGATCGCGTAAATCACCTTTGTGCGATTGCCGGTCTGCTCGGTTGCCTGTATGACAATCAGCCCTTCCCTGGTCAGCTTCTTCAAGGCATGATACACCGAACCGGACTGGATGCCGGCCCACAGGTCGGTTTGCCCTCGCTGCAAATATATCTGGATCGCATATCCGGACAGCGGCTTTTGCATGAGTAATCCAAGAATAAGCAATCGTGTAATCAATTCCATATCCTGATGTCTATATTTATGGTTGAATTCCGGGCTGCCGGTAGTATAGCGGTGAAAATGGGGGGTGTCAAGCAAGAAGTGAAGAAATAGCCGAAAGTTCCGACAGAAGTTCTTGAAATTGTGTAACAACGGAGCAAGGAAGCGGAAAACGCTCAGTCGATGGCATGATTCTGACAGCGGAACTATTCTTCTATAGTAACGCAACCTCTTTCGAAGCGCCTTTACCTCCTCGCCTCATATGAATGCTCCCATGTGATTCCGCTCAAGCTCTTCTTTTCTTCTATAGCAGATCCCTGAAAAATCGGAAGATATGGGCTTCAGAAGCGTAGACTGTGCTGGTGGTACTGAATGGATATACTCATTACCGGTGCAAAGAGCGATTGCCGTAGGAAGAAGACGCTGTGAAAGTTGAAGGGGAAAAAAGTAATGCCACTTGTAAAGAGATGAAGGAGCGTGTATAATAGCCTCATCTGAAAATATTGTTCTACGCTCTTTTTGTGGAGGATGTGCTAGCTGTGACGACCCCATTGACCGACCGGCAAATTGTCGAGCGCCTCGTGCAAGAATACCTGCCTGAGCAGTGTGACACCAAGTTCGACGAAGACGGCCACCTGACCGAATTGTGCTTTTCTGGTTCCGGGATGACCACGCTTCCCGCCTCGCTCTGTGAGCTGACACACCTGCGGGTGCTTGACGTAAGTTTCAATGAAATATCCTCACTTCCTCCTGAGATTGCTCATCTGACTGCTCTAGAATCCCTTATTCTGGATTATAATCTCTTAATCACTCTTCCTGATGAACTCCGCTATCTCCAGCAACTAACTGTGCTTTCTATTGGTAATAATCAGTTGACTGAGTTCCCTGAAGTGATTATCAAACTAAAAAGGCTTAAGACACTGAGTCTGGGTAGTGGTGGGGCTCTATTCGTTAATGGAACAAAAGAAGCTTTCAAGAAGCCTTTTTCTCTACAAGCGAAAGAGCCGTATAAGAGTCGCCGAAATGCTATTACCCGATTACCTGCTGCTATCCAGAACTTGAGAGGGCTTCAAGAGCTCTCCCTTGCTGATAACCTGCTTGCAACTTACCCGAAGGAGATTGGATCGTTACAACAGTTGAAGGAGCTGGATCTCTCAGGGAACCAGCTAAGGGAGGTGCCGGAAGAGATAGGGGAGTTACAACAGTTGAAGGAGCTGGATCTCTCAGGGAACCAGCTAAGGGAGGTGCCGGAAGAGATAGGGGAGTTACAACAGTTGAAGGAGCTGGATCTCTCAGGGAACCAGCTAAGGGAGGTGCCGGCGGAGATAGGGGAGTTGCAGCGGTTAGAGGTGCTGAGTCTCGCAAGGAACCAGCTAAGGGAGGTGCCGGAAGAGATAGGGAAGTTACAACGGCTAGGGGTGCTGGATCTCTCAGAGAACCAGCTAAGGGAGGTGTCGGCAGAGATAGGGGAGTTGCAGCGGTTAGAGGTGCTCAATCTCTCAGAGAACCAGCTAAGAGAGGTGCCGGCAGAGATAGGGGAGTTGCAGCAGTTATGGGCGCTGTTTCTCCCAGGGAACCAGCTAAGGGAGGTGCCGGCGGAAATAGGGAAGTTACAACAGTTGAAGATGCTCAGTCTAAGCGACAACCGACAACTTCGGCGCCTACCGGTAGAACTGGGCAACCTTGAGATGCTTGATGATATTGGGCTGCGTGGTACAGATGAACTGCTCATGCCGCCTCCGGAGATCGTGGAGCAGGGAACCTCGGCGATACGCTCTTTTCTCCGGGAATTGCAAGCAGATGGCAAGGAGCGCCGTGAGGCGAAGGTGATGGTGATCGGTGAGGGCGGGACCGGGAAAACATCGCTCCTGCGGGCCCTACGCGCTGAAGCTTTCGAGGCTCAGTCGGCGACCACGCATGGCATTCGCGTTGAGCAACTGGTATTCCCTGAAAGCCCGCTCATGCTCAATACCTGGGATTTTGGCGGCCAGCATATCTATCACGCAACCCATCAGTTCTTCTTGAGCCGTCGCACTCTCTACCTGCTCGTCTGGAACGCGCGTGTAGGCGTCGAACAGAGTCGGCTTGATTACTGGCTTGACCTGATCCAGCTTCACGCGCCCGACTCGCCGGTTCTGCTGGTCGCGACGCATACCGATGAGCGGGCTCCAGATCTGAACTATCAGCAATATCAGCAGACCTACAAGCAGCTTGTCGGTCTCTTCCCGGTCAGCAACAGGGATGGTACTGGGATCGATGCATTGAAATCAGCAATTCTTGAGCAGGCTGAGAAATTGCCGCTCGTTGGGCAGCTCTGGCCGCAGCGCTGGACGCAGCTTGAACAGTCACTCCAAAAAGCAAAGCCGCACCATATCTCGGCTGAAAAATATTGCAATATCGCCAGAGCGCATGGCATCAAGCGGATAATTGCCCAGGGGACGCTTGGAACCTATCTGCACGAGCTTGGCAAGCTGATGTATTTCGGGGATGATATGATCCTGCGCAATCTGGTCGTGCTCAAGCCAAACTGGATCACAAAGGCAATCAGCTTCGTGCTGACCGATGAGGCCGTCAGGCAGGCAAGCGGTATTCTCAAGCACGAAGATCTGCCTCGCATCTGGGCACGAGACGATGAGGGCAACGAGTACGAGCCGCACCTGTATCCGATCTTCTTGCGGCTGATGGAGCGCTTCGACCTGAGTTACCAGCTTGAGGCTGAGGGCCGTGATAATGTATCGACAAAAAGCCTCATCCCGCAATTGCTCCCGTTTGAGCCGCCGGTCAAGCTTGATCCGTGGCCCACATCGCCGCCTGATGGACTCTCGCAGGTCGAGATGGTCTACCGCTTTGAAGTGGTGCCGCCCGGCGTCATGAGCCGCTTTATCGTGCGTACCCATCGCTATACCCGCGGCTTGCACTGGCGCGATGGCGTCCTGCTCGAACACGAAGGCCATCAGGCTCGCGCCGAATTGAACCCGATGGCGCGTGAACTCCGCTTGCTTGTCTGGGGGATTGCGCCGCATAACTTCTTCGTCATCTTAAAAGCGACCATCGAGCAGATTCTATCGGACTTCAAAGGGCTCAAGATGCGGCGCGAGGTTCCCTGTATCTGCCACTGGAAGCAGCCGGGTGCGCAGCCGTGCCCGCGCTACCATCGTTATGAGGATCTTGAGCGCCGATGGAAGGCGAAACGTGCGACAGTGGAATGTCCCGAAAGCTTCGAGGAGGTCTCGGTATCGCAACTGCTATACGGCATTCACCCGAGTACGGATGAGTTCATTATGCACGATCTGCTCAAAGGGCAGAAGCAGCTTCTTCGCGATGTGCATGCTAGCCGGGAAGAGACAAGGCAGCTTCGGGAGCAGTTGAAGCAGATGGCGGAGCTGCTCAATCGCAACTTCGCCCGTCAGTGGAATTTCAAGATGAAGCAGCTTGAGGCCGAGTGCCCGAACGTCTTCTACCTGACCTGTGGAGATCGGAGGTGGTGGAACCCGAAAGATTGGGTTAGCCGGGAATACAGGCTGATCCTGCTCTGTCAGCATCCATCGGGCCCGCATCCCATTGGTGAGGGCTACCCGGTCCGCGAGGCGAAGGAGTGGTGGCAGAAGGTGAACCCGTGGCTCCACTACGTCGTGCAATTCCTCCGGCATGGGGTGCCGCTTGGGCAGGCATTGGGAGCGCTCTATAACGAGCAGATGCAGGAAACCTATGAGAAGCCGCTTGCCGTGCTCGAAGAGCTTGTCTCGCTGATTCCATCCACATTGCCGCAATATGATGAGCTGGAACGGGGATTGCCCGATCCGCACTTTATGCGGGCTGAACCGGCTGTTGGGGCCGCCTTACGTGCGCTGCATAGCTTCTTAAAGGCGGCCGACCCATCCTGTGAGTGGGGTGGGCTTGCGAAGACGATCACGCCGGATGGAAACATATTCTGGCTCTGTCCGGAGCATCGACGCCAGTATGAACCGCGACTGCTGGTGCTCGATGCGATACAATAGACTGCCAATAGGGGTGAAGAGTGAGAGGAGTGGGGCATGAGCCTGACCCAATTTATCGCCGAAAGGGATGTGAAAGCCGCGCTGAGAAAGGCGTTCCCGTTCACAGGGCCGCCGTTGGAGGGAGAGCCGATCGCGCCTCCTCTCACGCGCCATTACGCCCTTGTCGGAACCGCGTTTGACTACCTGTTACGTTTCTCCTTGCAGCGAACCTATACGCACGCCGTCGCCCAGCCCTGGATTGCCGAGCTGGCAACAACGCTGCTCTACGACGAGCTTGAAGCGACCTACGGAACTCCAATCGCCGCGCTGACTGTGCAGATCGTCGCGGAGGCGAAGGACCGCGTTGCCCGCTATATGCAGGATGGCGAGCCTTCAGATGCGCTGCTCTGGTCGGCGCTGTTGTTGGCGCAGATCGATCCCTTTGTGCGCATGGGGAGGCTCCATCAGCCTTTTGGCATCGTTCAGCAGCTCGATATTCAGGATCTACGCCAATTGCTTGCGCTGGTGCCGCGCTCCGAGCTCTCGTCGCAGACGGTTTGCTTGCTGAACCCGAGCTTTGGTGCATCGGCTCTGGTGCAGGGTGCAGATGTTGACCTCATCCTCGATGACTGTATGATTGATATTAAGACCACGCAATACTTGCGGGTGAAGAGGGAATATGTGGATCAGTTGCTTGGCTACTATCTGTTGTATCGTCTGGGCGGGATTGCAGGCGCTCCCGAACAGCACGCAATCAACTCGTTTGGCATCTACTTTGCGCGTCATGGCCGCCTGTATCGCTTCCCGGTGGCGCAGCTTGTGCGGGAGGAAGCGCTTCCTGAGATCCTGCATTGGTTCGTCCGACGGGCGCGGCTCTCGTATCCCCAGATGTTCTAGCAGGCGGACAAACCACGTTTTTCATGTAGCCTGCTCGCCGGAAATGCAACAAAGCGGCTCTCAGAACCGACCGCTTCGTTTCTGGTACACGCGATACTGGTGGGCGATGCGGCGCTTGCGGAGCCGTCTCACCTTCTTTTCGGTTTCAATGTACATATCGCGTCCCCTGCTCCAATGAGGCTGTACCACGAGCCTGGCCGGTGCACGGCCTGAAGGGGGCGCAGGGAAGGTAGAAGCGGGTACCGATCCCCCTGCCAGGTACGCCGTTCAACTGCGATGCTATGCCAGGCGCGAAGTAGCCCGACATGCCGCACCATCCTGTAAAAATGGCAATACGTGTTTGTAGCCTTCTCCATCCTGGCGCCGAAAAAACAGCGCCAGGGAGGAGGTCACCCGATATTGTTTGGATAGGCCATATGAAGTCTTGCTGCTCGAAAGAGTTCGCAAAAAGGATGATAGCGTTGAATGTATAGAGTTACCATGTTAATATGATATATTGCAACAAAAGAGGCAAAATGCAGGACACCTTGCTCGATGCCGTGAGCCCGGATCAGATGCCGTTCTACGCTGCTCATATTCCATGCGGAAACGAGCTGTAGGGGGAATGATGGACAAAAAAGCGAAGAGGGGAAAAGCCATATCCGGTGAACATATGCCGAATGCTGCATAGGAGCGCAAAGAGGAGGGCTCTTCTCGGGCGGGCGGAGCTACGTTGCCGAGAATACTGATCGGTTGTTACTTTTGTCAAAGGAAAACCGTCGAAGTGGTGATGGAAGAAATAGTACTCTCTACACCGCAATCTCTCGCGCAGCAGCCCGCCGTCGTTGGGAGCATCCGGAGGCAAACCCCACGCCGTGCCCGTATCGCGGTCGCGACGACCTTTTTCATTACCGGGATGACTTTTGCCACCTGGGCGGCGCGTATTCCTGCCGTCAGCGAGCAATTGCATCTGACGCCGGGAACGCTCGGGATCGCGCTTTTCGGTCTCAATTGCGGCTCATTGCTCAGCTTGCCCATTTCCGGGACGCTGGTAGTACGCCTGAGATCTCGTACAACCGCATTTATAGGATTTCTTTTTTATTGTCTCTTATTTCCCTTGCTCGGGATGATGCCAAACGTCTGGGCGCTTGCCTGTATGCTTGGTGTCTATGCGCTTGGGTCCAGCCTGACGAATATCGCGATCAACGTGGCAGGCGTTGCAGTGGAGCAGCGATACAATCGTCCGTTGATGGGGAGCTTTCACGCCTTTTGGAGCTTCGGGGGCGTCGCTGGCTCGCTGATTGGTGCGGGCGCCGCGTCAATCAATATGCCGGTCTGGCTCCATTTTGGCCTGATGAGTATTGTCTGGCTGATTGGTGGCTTGCTGGCAACCATGCACTTTGTACCGGAAGAGCAGCATCAGAAGCGGGACAAAACGGCCTCGCTGCGCCCAAAAGGAGCGTTACTGATTCTGATAGTCATCGCCTTTTGTGCCTTCCTCTCCGAGGGCGTAATGAGCGATTGGAGCGGAATCTATATGCGTGACACGGTGCAGAGTGGCGCCGGTATTGCCGCGCTGGCCTACTCTGTTTACACGTTTACGATGTCCATCGGGCGATTCAGCACTGATCGGGTTGTCGCTCTGCTTGGGCCGCGTCGTTTTGTCTGTGGGGCGGCTCTACTGGCTGCGTCAGGGCTAGGGCTTGCGCTGCTGGTTCCCACGACGCCGACCGCATTTCTGGGCTTTGCCCTGCTCGGCATTGGTGTTGCGGGCATCGCGCCGACGGTCATCGGAGCTGCCGGGCGTTTGCATGGAGGAGCCGCAATAGCGCTAATCACGGGTGTTGGCTACGTCTCGTCATTAAGCGGCCCGGTTGTGGTTGGCTGGCTGGCTGAGGCGTCTTCGCTACGCCTGGCGCTCTGCTTCATTGTCTGTATGGCGCTGGTTATGTCGATGCTTGCGCTCAAACTTGAGCGAAGGCAGCAAATATAGAAGAGTCGAAGAGCCCTGATAAGAAGGAAAGGAAAAGGCACGCCTCGTCGAACGTGCGTAGGAGATGTCTCGGAGGTGGGACATCTCCTTTTTCTGTTTATCGGTATGTTGCCAGGAAATCGAGCACGATACGATTAAACAGCTCAGGATGTTCCAGGATCAGATGATGTGCTGCGTCGGGAATGAGCACTCTGCGAGCCCTGCGGATGCGCTTGCGCAGGATTTCCGCCAGTTCAACGCTGGCCGGAACGTCCTGGGTGCCAGCAAGAATGAGCGTGGGAGCCTGTACTTCTTCAAGACGCTCAAATGCGGGTGGAGCTGGCTCCAGAGGCTGAAGCACTTTGTGGGATTGATTCATCCATTGGTGCAGGGTGCCGCGCCGGATAAAGTTGCGAACTCTGGCGCTGACTTGCTCCTCCGTGCGATGTGGACCAATCGTCCAGGTGCGCAGACAGAGGTCTGCTGCTCGTTCAAGATCCTCTTGTTCTAATGCCTGCTCGATCGAATGGAAAGCGTCCTCAAGCGGTTTTCCTCGTGTGCGCTCTTTGATGTGAAAGCCGCTGACGCCGGTCGAGACCAGGACGAGAGATTCTACCATATCCGGTTGTGATAGGGCGAAATCGAGCGCGACTTTTCCACCAAGCGAGAAGCCAATCAGTGAGGCAGGTTTCAACTCGAAGTAATGCAGGAGGTGCCACAGATCCTCATGCCAGAAAAAGGGACGCGGTTCCGTCAGGTAGGGAGCGGATTGACCGAAACCACGCAGGTCAAAGCGAAGAACGCGGTAATGCTGTGCGAGCACATCAAAATGCATATTCCAGAGAGTATGATTTAAAAAGTGCCCGTGAAGCAAAACCAGAGGCCGTCCTTTCCCGGCCATCTCGAAATAGAGCCGTGTTCCATTCACTTCCGCAAAGCCGCTACAACGATGTGTGTTTTTTTGCATTTCTCCCTCACTTTACTTCCAGGCTCCAATTACCTATAAAACAGTATAAAACGATATGATTTTACTTTCAATGCGATTTTTTCACATGCAGACGAAAAAGGCTATGAGAGAACACCCTTCGCTTGTTCTCACCTCTCTTTTAAAGCTCATCCGTTATCCTTGGCCCCTTTTTTGGGAAAGAAAAATCCGTTCAAAAGAAACCAAATTGTGACGGGCTTCATTTTAAAGAAGCTGGCGAGTGTGTATCTTTCCTGTTATGATAATTGCTGCTGATCTTTAGATGGAAATATTTCGGTGTGGCAGAAAGTGACATCTCGCTTTCTGCTGAACCTCCCACCACGGAACAACTCTATCTGTATGAATTCGAGAAGGAGTTTTGTATGCGTTGCCCTTCATGTGGATTTGACTTACCGCCTGGCGCTCCTGCATGCCCCCGCTGCGGCCAGCCGGTTCAATACAGCATGCCGCCACAAAAGCGCAATACTGGTCTTATTGTCACTCTTTCTATTCTAGGGGCGCTTTTGTTAATTGGTGCCTGTGTCTGCGCCGGTATTTTTGCGCTTGGCGGGGCTTTTGGTCTCGGTCTATTCGAGACCAGCAACTATAGTGCGACTGAAACGGCTGAGGAAACGGCGACCAGCGAGGCTGAAATCACTGCAACCGCCGCGTACGCGCTCTCGCCGACGCCCTATACCGAGCTCAACCCGCCTTCCGGCAATACTGTTTCGTCCAGTGCTGAAGCAAAATTCAAAATGACTATTCTTACTGACTCTAAAGACGGTACTACATCGTATGATGTTTTTAACTCTGGACAAACTATATACGCGAGTTTCGATGTTGAAGAGGGTGCGGTGGGTTATGTAACCACGAAATGGTACTTCAACGGAGATCCACCCGATACGGGAGAGCCGCTTGAGATGGGCCGCGAGTATGGCGGTGGCTACTATTCGCATGAATATTACGAATCTGGATATGGTGCCGTTGAATTCTACTGGTGCAGCACATCCTCGTGCAGTGATGAAAAGCTTGCTGCTGTCAAAACGTTCCAGGTAAAGTAGGCAGAGCACCCTTGCTCTCTGCGCGATAGGAACTATTTGACGAGCGCTCTGGATGCCACGAAGAGCCTGTATAGATAAATGGTCGATACAGGCTCTTTTATTTTTCGTGAAATGAGAGAATCAGTGAAAGCGCTGTTCCAGTAAACCGAGCACAGCACCGGCGAGGGCAAATACAACCATACTGGGAGGTATAACAAGCAGAAGGATCCAGAACAGCATTTGTATAGAAGTGTTAGTACTAGCATTTTGAGGCGTGGTTATGATGTAGAAGAGGAGAGAGGCTATGGTAAAGATCAGAGGGATAAGCAGTCCGGTCCAGAGGCCTGCGATTGCGCCTCGGCGGGCTCCTGGCTTGCGTCCCGGTCTGTGTACCGTACGCTGCCAGACAACCATCATGCACAGGGCCGCCAGCAGCAGGAGCGGAATTTGATATTGCGCTTCAGGGAGCATGACGCCGGGGATAAAGCCGAAGCCCCCCGAGCTGAATGGGCTCAAGATGAGGCGCTGTAGCAAGCCTCCGGGAAGAAGTAATTGCGGTAACAAAAAAGCAACCAGGCCCACAATGCAGAGCCAGAGCCGATAACGGGGTGTGGCTGGCTTGCGAGCTTCTGGTTCCGTCTGCGTATGTTTTGACATGATAAAGCGATACTCCGATTAGTGGTTGTCAGGCTGAACGCGCTTCTCTGGCTGTTCTACCTGCATTGCCTGGTGTAATCTTCCAGGCTGGCTGAAAGGCTTCTGACACTGCTCCTGTGTCAATGATGTTCACTGAGTCGCTGAAGCTGTCGCGCTCATTTTCCTCTTGTATGTTTGGCTGCTCTGTATTCCATTCCAAAGGGTAACTTCTTTGAAGAGTATAGGGTATTTTGTACATGTGTGCAAGGAAGAAAATGGAGTACTGCACTATTGATAGAAAAGAGATATCACCGAGCAATGGCTGCTTTCCTGTATTTTGAAGCGAGAATGAGCACCTGCTATTTCCCGAATAATCAAGCCAACTATATGATTATTTCTCAATGAGAGCCCTCTATGCTTGTCCCGGGAACGGGGGATGAAAACTGCTCTGCCTGGCCGTTTATTGAAAGGGAGAGCGGTGACGTATATGCGCACGTGTCCGCATGAGACTATACTTTTGAGAAGAATATCTGGTATACTTTCGAGTAACAGATTCTACAAAAGGAGTGAAACGATTTCTTTGTCAAAGCATTCCATGCTGTCATATCGACAGGAAGAGATCGCCTTTCAAAACGGGGACACTGTTCTTGCTGGAACGCTTTGCTTGCCGGAGGGTTCCGGCCCCTTTCCTGCCGTGCTGCTTCTGCCGGGCGCTGGCTCGATGGCGCGTGATGGGCTTGGGATGTTTCCTCACTATTGGGAGGCCTTCACGCGACGGGGCATCGCCACGCTTTCATGGGATAAGCCCGGCATTGGCGCTTCATCAGGCGACTGGACAACGCAAAGTCAGCAGGAGCGAGCAGAAGAGGGTGTAGCAGCGCTGAACTGGCTTCGGAGGCGGCCCGATATCGCTGCCGATAAGGTCGGGCTCTGGGGGATTAGCCAGGCCGGGCAGATCCTTCCCCTGATCTATACGCTGGCTTCAGAGGCCGTTGCGTTTATGATTGCTGCCTTGGTTCCGCCTGACATCGGCGATGAGCAGGAACTGTTTCGTGTGACCAATCACCTGTTGACAGAAGGATATGAGCTCACCGACGTTGATCGAGCACTGGCTTTCAGCAAAATTCGCTTATTTCTGCAAAGGGCCCAGGCCCCCTATAACCTGGTTGAAAGCTTGCAACGGTTGATGTTGCAGGAACCCTGGCTCAGAGATGCCGGGATCTGGGATCAGAAGCGCTATGAGCAGCATATGCATGGAGAGGCACACAGCGATATACTCTCGCTCTTGAAAGAGGTTCGTTGCCCGTTCCTGGCCGTTTTTGGCGAACGTGACACAATTATCAACGGACAGGAGTGCGCCCGCCTCTATACTTCTGCCCTCAAGCACAATCCTGATGTTACTGTAACGACCATTCCTCAGGCCGATCACGCCCTGTTCTTGAGCCAGACAGGTGGTTTTCGCGAGATGGATCGTTCGTTTCTGCTACCCCCTGAACAGCAGTCCCTTGCGTCCGGCTATCTCGACCTGATTACACAGTGGGTGCAACAGCGCTTTATACTGCAACACGAAAAGGGGGCGCACTGAAAAAGGCAATATGCGAAAAATAGTGCAGGAGCATCCAGCCTGGAGAGAGTGCAGTTTAAGGAATACACGCTCTGACTGCTCGGCTGGATGCTGAAGAGTGGCTATTCTTCGGAGAGTTTCACCAGTTGCTTGCCGAAATTCTCGCCTTTGAGCATGCCTATAAACGCCTTTGGCGCGTTCTCCACGCCATGCGCAATACTCTCGCGATACTTGAGCTTCCCGGCCTGAAGCAAGGAAGTAAGTTCTTCCTGGGCCTGGGGCCAGAGATGCTGATAGTCACCGACCAGGAACCCCTGCATCTTGACGCGACTGGCGATCATCGCCCCGAAGTTGCGGAACTGAGCCGGCTGTGTCTCGTTGTATTGCGAGACCATGCCGCACAGCGCGATACGGGCGAATGTATTCAAACGGCCGAGTATTGTATCCATCACCTCGCCGCCAACATTCTCGAAATCGATATCAATGCCGTTCGGCGTGGCTTTTTCCAGATCTTCCTGTAAATTCCCGGCACGATGATCGACCGCCTTATCAAACCCGAGCTCCTGGACGATGTAATTGCACTTCTGAGGCCCGCCCGCGATACCGACTACACAGCAATCATGAGCTTTTGCAAGCTGTCCGACCACGCTTCCCACCGCGCCAGAGGCGGCAGAAACGACAACTGTTTCTCCCGGTTTTGGCTGGCAGATCTCTATCAGGCCGACCCAGGCGGTCAGTCCCGGCATGCCAAGCACCCCCAGATAAGCCGAGAGCGGAATATCCTTGCTTTCAGGCAGCTTTTGCAGGCCCTTACCATCGGAGATCCCGTACTCCTGCCAGCCAAAATAGCCAAGTACCGCGTCTCCTTCCCGAAATTGCGGGTTTTTGGAGGCCTCCACCTTGCCAACGGTCCCCCCGACCATGACCTGTCCAATTTCGACGCTACTGGCATAGGATTTCGTCGCGTTCATGCGACCTCGCATATATGGATCGAGTGAAAGATAGATATTTTTGACTAATACTTCACCATCTTTGAGTGCGGGTACATCGGTCTCGACAAGACGAAAATTGCTCTCCTGTACCCATCCTTGCGGACGACTTGCCAGCACAATTTGTCGATTCTTCTTGCTCATAGGCATTGTCTCCTGTACATAAAAAATTGAGGCTACTTTATCCTCTCTTCTGGAACACGGTGCAACGCCCTATCAGGTAACTGTGCCAATCACGTAGTACTTCGTTCCTCTGTTACTTTCTGATAGAAGCTGTACCTCGCGTAAAAGAGACGAGGTGCAGCCATATTGATACTTGATGAAACATCAGGTGCTCATATGGCTGATGTGCATCTGATACGTAAAGAAGCTGCCTGGAAAATCGATGCTATTGAAAATATGTGCCTGAATAAGCTCTTCCGCTTTTTGAACACGCTTTCTATGAAGGTGGTGCAAAAAAAGATCCACTTGACATCTAATCGAATAATGCCTTAAAATAGAGAAAGAATGAGCATCTTTTTTTGCCTCCATTCTGAAGCTCTGACACATTGTGTCAACTTTGCTTTCAGCTTACTTGCTGGCTTTCTGTACAGGAAGTGAGTTGAGTTGCTCGCGTGGCCCGTTAACACGCGAGCATCTTTTTTGTGTATTGTTTGGCTTCAACGCACATATAACTCGCTTGTTGTCGGATCGATGCTCTCCCGGTTGAGTACTCTCCTTCTCAGTATATCGATTTTTAAATGAGTTGTAAAGGGAAGATAGCGGAGAAGTTGCGCTGGAAACGCTCTCTTTCAGCTAGAACATCTCTCCTCTTTTTCTGGGAAGGGAAATGCTCTATACTGATGTATTTGAAGACCTGTTTGAGTATGAATCGAGAACAGAATGAAGCACACAACCGATGTCGCCATTATTGGCGGTGGAATTATTGGCTGTGCCGTCGCCTATTATTTGAGAAAACATGCAATTGACGCGCTGGTGCTTGAACGGGGGGCTATCGGTTCACAGGCCTCTGGCGCGGCGGCGGGGCTCCTCGCCCCACTGGGCCCTCTTAGCGCACCAGGCCCGCTGGCGGAGCTGCTCATTTCTGGCCTGGATATACTGCTGACGCTGCTTCCAGAGCTGGAAGAGACGGCACAGATGCAGGTTCGCTATGAACAAACGGGAGCGCTGCGCGTTGTGCGAAATCCAAAGCGGGTGGCACACCTCCGGAAGCGCTACGAGGCATGGCAGACGCTTGGCTTCTCTCCGCGCTGGTTGAGTGGCGACGAGGCTCAACAGCGGGTTCCGATGCTCTCGCCCGATGTGCTTGCCGCTGTCTACGCTCCCGAAGAGGGCCATATCTCAGCTCCCGCGCTTGTACAAGCATACGCCCGAGCTGCGCAACGGCTTGGCGCGCACCTCTATACCGAACAGGACGTCTGTCATATCTCTATCCAGCAGGAGCGCGTGACAGGTCTCCAGACAGCCCAGGGGCTTGAGGTCTCCTGCCGACATCTGGTGCTCGCGGCGGGTGCGTGGTCAACTATATGTGGACAATGGCTGCATGCCCCGCTCGCGGTTCAGCCGTTGCAGGGCCAGATGCTCGCACTCAAGCAACCTGAGCAACCGGTACAGCAGATCATTTTTGGTGAGGGCGCTTACATTATTCCTAAAGGTGAGACGGTCTTTGTGGGCGCAACAAAAGAGCAGGCCGGGCTTCAGCCGCAGGTGACTGCGGAAGGGGTTGCATGGTTGCGTGCGTCGGCCTGTAAGCTGCTTCCCTCCCTTGCAGACAGTCCAATGGTGAGGGCATGGGCTGGCATACGCCCTCGAACGCCTGATCTACGCCCTCTCCTTGGGCCGCTTCCCGGGTGGGAGAACGTGTTTGTCGCGACCGGTCACAACAGTGTGGGTGTCATGTTAAGCGCAATTACAGGAAAAGTTATAGCTGACTTTATTCTCAATCGCGAGCAGCTTCAACTGATGCAATCATTTCTTCCTGCACGATTTGCACAATAAGCGAGAGCTGCGCTAGAGAGCGTGGTGGTATCGAGGGCTGTAGCCGAAAAAAGACTTGAATATTGTCCAATAATGGTTTATCATGCGATACGTGTAGAAGAGAGTGCGCTTTTTCTTCCCTATCGAATTTCTACCTCTATTCCACCTCTAGAAGAAAGGGGATGGTTGATCGCGTGTTACAAACCACAAGAAAATTGATAGATCTCTACCAATGTGTGTCGATACACAGTGCTATTGCCCGTACCTATTGTGCAACAATCGCGCTCTATGGCTCCGCTCAGGATGCTGAAGCGCTCCTTTCGCTCTTTTTGCAGAATCCAGGGAGACGGGAAGAGCTGCTGCTTCCCATTCGCGTTCTGGGTGGCCCGGAGCTGGCACAGCGCCTCTTTATGGCGAGCATTCAGGAGGATATCTTGCGGGATGATATGCCAGAAGAGGTTCTGCTTTCACTGGGCTACATGGAGTTCCAACCGGCTGAACAGGCGCTCTGGTATTATGCGCGTCAGGGTGTTCCTGAAGCCTGCCTGGGGCTCCTGCACCTGCCCTGTGCCGGGCTACGAGCAGACATCGAGGCGGAGATACGTCAGTGCTTCGGAAAAAGCTGGTGGCAGAGCGAGTTCCTGCCTGCCCTTGCTGTCAAAACCGGGCGACCGCAGTTGGCAAAGGAGCTCTTTGTGCTTGGCTCAACCACAGCCTCGACGGATTGCAACAGTGGCCTTGTGCTCGGCATTGCACTGTATGGAGAGCAGGGACGACCATTTTTTGAAAACCTGCTCTGGGATTGCTTCTGGAATGCAGGCGATCAAGCGACGGTTGCCTACACTGCCATCGGGTGTCGCCTCCTGGATATCTCCCTTCTCGATCTCTTCGAGCAAGTCAAGCTACGACTGCAATATGAGCAGGAACAGCGCCAGAAAATCCATTATTGTAAATTGTTGCTTTCCTTGCTCGAATATTTTGCCTTGCATGAAGCAGCTTTTTCACCGCTACTCAAGTTCGTGCCGGAAGGGCGCGACAACGCGCAGGAGCTGTATCAGGCGCTCTTTTGCGGGCACTCGGGGCTGCCTGAGTTGATCCGGGCGCATCTCGGGCCACAGGAGCCGCTGCTTCAGGAGTGCCACGAACTCAAAAAGTTCCTGGTTCTGAAAATGCAATGTCAGGTAGAGAGACAGCAACTTCTGCAATTGTGCTCTTGATTTTCTGTGTATGCTGTTTTCGCTCTTTTCTAGAAGTGGCGTGGTCAGAAGATGATCCACAAGATCGATACAGAGTGCAGCGCAGATAAAAAAGAGGTTGAGTATATAACGGTGCCTGCCGTGAGCCTGAAATAATCGGGCTGCATAACCATGCTGCTAGAAACCGCCACAACTGTGACAGAGAGCTTGAGAAGCAGGGCGAACCCGCTTTCAAGAGCGCGATATGCGCGAATATGGCGTAGGGTATGCCACTCTGTCGCCAGCACACAGCTCGGGATGAAGCCTGGGAGGTTGGTTGATGCCGCCACTGGAGGTGGATAGAACTGAGTAGTTGTCAGGGGAACAGCATCAAGCCTCGCGAAGCAGACCCATACAATGAGTTCAGCTCGCGGTACGAAGCCCCTCTTTCAGCAGGTGCCGGGGATACTCATTCTTGAAATACTGGAATACCTGTCTCCGTTTCAACCGGAAAAACGTGTTCAGAAAGAAGTACGTTCGAGCCGGGTTTTTTCTCACCTGAGAAGCGGCCCGATGATTTGCCTTTTTCGCTTCGATGTGGCATTCTTTGGAAGAATAGAAGAAGTGTAATACTGATGAGGCTGAGCAGGAGGAATGATGGGAACCTATGAACCGCATAGCTATACGTTTGCTCCAGGAAACGTTTTAACGATACGAAGCGTACAGCGAGAAGATGTCGAGCCGCTTATGCTGCTGAACCAGGAGGTGTTGAGCGAGGGCGATACGATGGTGACGTTACCCGAAGAGATGCAGGTATCAAGCAACCAGGCATCTATATGGCTGATACGGCGGGTTGAACATCCCTGCATGTTAACGCTGGTTGCCTGGTGTGGCGATACGCTCGTTGGCTACCTGCTTTTTACAGGTGAGCGCCTCAAGCGCTTCGAGCACACCGGCAGCTTTAGCATTGCCGTCAAAAAGGAGTGGCGCGGCATGGGTATCGGTACGCTGCTGCTACAGTCCTTGCTCGATTGGGTGAAGGCGCATCCGACGCTTGAGAAGGTCAATCTGGACGTATTCGCCACCAATAGCGGCGCGATCCGGCTCTATCGGCGGCTCGGTTTCGTGGAGGAGGGGCGCTTTCGTAAAGCAGTCAAGTTGGCACCCGGGCTCTATGTTGATCTGATTCGTATGGCACGCTTCGTCCGCTGATTTCTTCTATTTACAGAAACGTCTGTACATACAGATAGCTGAGGGGAAAGCATATGTGTATGTACAGACGCAGGGGGCTCTCTCCTACAGGGTTCTATTCTATAAGGAATAGATAGAGCAAGGTTCACTATATCAGGAATGATACCGTTTCAGAAAGACGGCCAACTCCTGACCATTCAATAAAAGCTGGATTCGCGCTTTAAACCATGTGGGATCTTTGGCCGCTTCCAGGAACACGGTGCATGCAGCATGTACATCTGTCCCTCGATAAAGGACCCTTTTCCCTCCTTTAACCACATATTCCACCTTCTTTTTCTGCCTCACAACTTCCACCTTTCCCTTCTCCCTTTGATCAAGTCGGTGTTGCTCCTTTTACCTGTATCGCTTGAAAATGGTGTATTTGTTGAACCAGTCTCTGCTGAAAATGGACAAGAATTTGCTCCATTTGTGCCTCTCCATCCGAAACCTTCTGTCCTGCAACGCGGCGCATTTGTAGCATGTGATAGTAGCGCTGGATTGCCGCATTGACCGCGATAAGCTCCGTGTATGACGCCTTGAAATCAAGAAGCGTATCCTGGCATGCTTGCTGTTTCATCATATCCACCTTTCCCTTCAATCGCCTCTGTTCGTGTCAAAGACGCTGCATATTGAAATGTGGTATACTATTTCTTGTACCTACCTATGTAATAGAGAATTTTATAGTGCGAACACAATGTACTTCCTGGTTCACTTTTTGTGCATCTCTTGTAGTGATAGCTGTGGAGAAGGGTGTACCAATTGGTACCCTTGAAAGGGAGTGGCTTTGTGGAATGTAGTTCCTACCACCACGGACTGGTGATTAAAGAGTACCGCGAACGGCTCGGGAAGACGCAGGAATGGCTCGCCTCGCAGTGGTATGCGGACGGAAGTGGTGTCAGTGTGCGCTATGTGAAGGCGGTCGAAGCCGGGCAGAAGCTTATCACCGATCAGCAGCAGCTTCGCCACCTGAGCGAGGTGCTGGCGGTCCCGCTCTGGAAGTTCGGCCTGTCGGAGTTCAACCCGTTTGCTGGCCAGTTCCAGCGGCAACACGGGCATTCGCTGTTCCAGGAGACGCTGCAACTGGTTGAATGCCTGATCCATCAGGCCTGGCGTTTGCGCTATACGGTGGCACTTCCGCACACGGAGCAGGTTGTACAGCGGCTTCGAGCCCTGTTTACCTATTGCGCAACCGAGCTACCGAGCAACATCAAGCAAGAACGCACGTACATTATGTTGCTTGCCCAATATTATCAGCTACTTGGGGTGGTGCAGGTTGAGCGGAAGCAGTATCGTGCGGCGCTGCAATCGTACGAGCAGATGCAACGAGCTGCCGAGCAGATAGAGGATACGCCTGCCATCGTCCTTGCACTGATGTGTCAGGGGACCGAGCTTGAGCGCCTGGGCCAGAAGCAGGATGCGGTTCAGGCGCTTGAGCTGGCTCGTGATCGCTCATTTGAGACAAGCAAGCAAATAGCCGTGTTTATACATGCTTATCTTGCTCGTGTGTATGCCAGCAGTCATGATGCCCTGCGCTTTGAGCGTGCTGTACAGGCTGCTCGAAACCTTGCAAGCAAGCTGACGGCCTATGGCGACGGTACCGATTTTCTCTATCATTCTCTCAGTGGCGTGATGGCTGAGGCAAGCTATGGCTATCTGGACATCGGAGAGCCGCTGAAGACGCTTGCGCTGCGCCCCGACATCGAGCGGCAGATTGAGGAGGACAATAACCGCTGGCTGCACGCCTGGGTTCCGCTCGATTATGCTCGGGCTTATCGGGCGATCGGGGAAATAGAGGCAAGCGTTGCAGAGGCACGGACTTTCTTCAAGCGCGGCCTGACGCTCCAATCGCCGCATGTGGTGAGCCGTTCCGTTGCTTTTCTACAGGAACTCGAAGAGGCAGGCTATCAAACGGTGACGGCTGTGAAAGAACTGCATGAAGAAATACTTGAGACGGCGCAGACGCTTCAGCCCGAGCTTCGGATCTCGATTCTAGAAACGCTGCGAGTCGAGTAGTACTCGTTCTCTTTTCTCGCTGTCGAGAGAAGGTTCTATGGATAGTGCCTCCTGCTTTTCTTCAGAGGAGCGAGAGGCACATGCAGAGTTCAGTGCTCGGCCAGATAGCGGAGATCGTTGGCGTAGGTTGTGCAGAGATGTGTGACGGTAGATCTCAGGTCGGTTGCCGGCTCTCGTTTGGCTTGAAGACGAGGTGTAAGCCAATCAAGCAGATAGGGCACGTCATGCGTGATGACCAGGCGCTCGATCTCCGGGCCAATAGCGCCTTGAGCGTCGTGAAGCTCCTGACCATTCAGCGCGAGAAAGGTCAGCCCGGCGATCAAAGCCGTACGCTTGTTTCCATCAACGAAGGGGTGAGACTGCCTGAGAGCGTTCATAGCAGGCTAGCTGCTGAGGCCGCCAGGCCTGCCTGATCCTGTCTGGCTGGTCACTTCCAGACTGATAAAGAGCAGTTCGTCAAGCACCAGAGAGTGAGTGTGCATATTCTTCGTTCTCCTGTTTTTGGGACATAGAGGTAGTATGCAGGAAAACAGAGAAGACGGGCAAGAGGGAAAACCCTTGCCCGGTTCTCTCAGGAGAAGTCATCCCACTGAAGGGACACCAGCAGCGAGATGACCGCCGCGCCGATGAGGGTTGCGATCAGGGAAATGAGGGCGAAAGGCGTGTTATGGGCAACCGTCGCCAGCGCACAGCTCTGGAGCAAACCAAGCGCGTAGGTAATCAGCAAAAGCCCATAGCCCCATTTCTTAAATTGCCACGTGCCGACGATCCCGATAAGACCCATCGTCCCGATGAGAAGCTGAGAGGTGCTGGCGTGTCCCATGAATACCAGCCAGATGTTCACCAGGTAGAACGCGCTCAGCAGCAGCAGCCAGACAGTCAGGAGGCGTCCGCGCTCGGGTGGCGCTTTCGCAAAGCTCTCGCGCAACTGCATCTGAAGCCGCTCTATTTGCTGTTGATACTCGGTCAACTCGGCCCGGAGCTGCTCGACCTCTTGCCTCTCGTCGGTCTCTCGCTCGGGGATAAGGTGCACGTGATTCATCGAGTGTGAAGGTTCCCGTTGCATAACGATCTCTCCTATTGCTAGAAAACAAACGGGTCTACGGTGCGATCTTATCCTTCACATTTCACTTTTTGTGCGCTCATCACTCAACCTCTGCCTTTTCTATGCATTGCATCAAATCTTCAGATGAAGTGCTATTCTAATGCAAAAACTCGAAAAAAGCAAGCAATACTCGCTCAGCAACTCGATTGCCGCTCGCTGCATTTCCTCTTGAACTGGCCGAGGGAAGGCCGATATTCCGTCCCCAAAAGCCGCGTTAAAAAAGGAGAACCCGCTTCTCACTCTGGATCGAATTTATTGCATATTCTTGCATTATGTAGCTTTTACCGGTATACTGACTGTAGAGGGTGCCAGTGCCTTTCCTCTTTTTCTACCTCTTCTATTCATGGAGCTAAAGATAATGGGGAATAGCGATTTTCACGGAGCGCTTTTCGTGCCTGCCGCGCATCATTGGGAGGGTCGTGAGGGTCAGCAGCCTGCATGGATTATTCTGCATGGAACCGCGGGTTTTACCACTGCCCGCCAGTGCGCCGACTACTTCGCTGATCCCGCCACAGAGGCCTCTGCACACTATATTGTGGGGCGTGATGGCGAGGTGATTCAATGCGTGCGTGAGACAAATGCAGCGTGGGCGAATGGCGCAATTACCGGAGAGCCGGGTACAGGCGGTGATGGCGTCCATCATGACGCATGGTGGTCGCAGATGGGGCTCAATCCCAACCTGCTCACCATCGCCATTGAGCATGTGAAGCCAAGTCAGGATAACAGCGACTCGCTGACAACCGAGCAGAAATCCGCCTCATTTCGTCTGATTGCGGACATCTGCCGGCGGTGGGGGATTCCGCCGCGCTTCGCTGATGCCCGGGGCGGCATTACAGGCCATTTCTCGATAGACCCTGTCAACCGTTCAGGCTGTCCGGGGCCGTATCCGTGGGCCGAGTTGTGGGAGTTTGTGAAAGGTGGTGCAGCAATGGTTCCTTCCGGTTGGAAAGATGATGGCAAGACGCTTGTAGCGCCGAACGGGGTCAAAGTGGTGCAGGGCTTTCGCGACTACGTGCTTGCTCACGCATGGCATGCCGATAACTGGCCGCTTGAGAGCGAGCATGGGGCAACGCCCGTTGAGATCAGTAATCCGAGCCTGGGAGGCGGCACGCGCCAACGCTTCCGCTGGACCACGCTTGAGTGGACACCCAAACGAGGCGTTTTTGAGGCCTGGACCGGGCAGGAATTACAGGCCTATGAGCTTCGCACCGCCGCGCTGAATAAGGAAGTGGCCGAGTTGAAGGCCAAGCTCGCCGCTCGGCCTGTAGGGCTCACTGAGCCGATGCAGAACGCACTGCGCAACGCCTTGCCAGTGCTGCAATACCTGTGTAGATAGAAACTACATTCGGAAGGCCTTCCAGGTGCACGGCAGGCCTTCCGTGAGCGCATATGTGGAGTTGATGGGAGGATGGTATGACGTTTACGCTCACCGATATTGAAGATCTGGTGCGCCTTGACCTTTTTGATGCAGGAGGATCGCGCTGGACCAACCGCGACATTGACCGCGCGATCGAGAAAGCCGTGACGCGATATAGCGAGGTTGCTCCCCATATTATCCCCGCTGACCTTGCGACGCAGCCCGCGCAGCGCTCTTACCTGTTGACGGGAACCGTCGCGCCGCCGCTTCGGGTGGATCGGGTGCTCTACCCGTTTCACATCTATGGTTCGGCCTTTCCTCCGCCTGAAAAAGCGGTGAATGCGGCACTGAGTGCAGGTGATGGGCTTTCTATCGGGACATATCGTTATGCTGTTTCTTATATCACCGCGAATGGCGAAACGACGCCCGGCGCGATCGCGACGATTACAACCGCCTCGGGTTATCGCTATGTCGTGCTGAATGATATTCCGGTCGCGCCGCTCGTCAGGGGGACCGCGGGCACGCCGAACCGTGTGATTGCTCGTAACATCTATCGCTCGCTGGTGGGTGACACGTCGCTGCACCTGCTGGCGACGCTTCCCGACAACGCGACGACCACCTATGTCGATACCATGCCCGATGAGGAACTGAGCAAGCGACCGCTCCCACCAACGGTCAACACCTCGGGCGTGCCGCTCTGGCCGCAGCAGGAGAAGCCATTCGCCGAGCAGGTGACACAGAATGGCATCCTGATTACGTTGCTGATCCCGCCTGAGGAGCTGCCGACCACCGAAGGCGAGGTCATTCGCGTGCTCTATGCGACTCGCCACCAGCTCGACGACTACGGCAGCACGATCCCCGAGCAGCACAAGGAGCTCATTATTCTGGGAGCAAGCGCCTATGCGATGGAGGCCTATCAGGTGCCGACGAACGACAATTTTCGGTTTCAGGATGGGGCCCTCGGCGATCGCTTTGATGATACGAGCGTCCCTGTCGCCTGGCGCATCGCGGCGCTTCAGAAGATGCGTCAGTTCCTCGAACAGCTTGAGCAGCTTCGCATCGAGTCTACGTCCACTGCCTGGGTGCGTTGGGGTGAACGCGTGTAGAAAGGAAAAGCAAGCATGGAGACAGTAAACACAGCTCTCAGCACGGTCAGTATTCTGATGACGCTCTGCGCGGTCTGTGGCGGCTTTCTGGCCTGGCGCACCGGCGCAACCCGCACCGCAAACGAGGTACAGCAGCGGGTCATCGATGCGCTCAACACCGAGCTCGACACGCTTCGGGCGCGCCTGGACACCATCGCCCGCGAGAAGACCCGTCTCGAAGCGGTGATAGCGGCAATCTGTGCAGCAATGCGGAACCGCGGCATGAGCGTCGACATTCAGGGGGAACTGGTTCTGATTCAGGATGTGCAGGGCGGCAGTATCGCCACGCGCATTCAGCAGATAAAGGAGTAGAAACGGGGTATGGCGCAGATTGGTCGTGATTGTGAACTGCTTCTGGATAACGTCGGCTACTTTCTGAAGCCCGGCACCTACGTGATGAAGCAGTCGCGCCTGAGCCATGCGACGCCGCGTCTCGACGGTGGTCTTGCCTATGTCGATGGCGGCCCGGCCCGGCGCGTCTGGACGATGACCCTGCTGTGTGTTGATGGGCTCAAGCGCTACAACGGCCAGAGAACGGGCGTGAGCGGTCAGCAGTATCGTGACTGGCTCCGCGCCTCCTACCTCAACAATGTGGGGCGAACGATCTCCTTTGTCGAGCCGCTTGGTGGCAACGCGCTTCCCGTCTACTTCGACAGCTATGAGGAACGCGTGCTTGATCTGCATACGCAACTGGCGGCGCTTGATAGGCCGATTGAGTGTAACTATGAGGTGACGATCTCGTTGCTTGAGGCATAGGGAGGGAGAGGATGACGGAGCGGCGCATAGGCTGGTTCGCCCGCGAGGTGCTTGGCAGGCCGCTGTACTGGTATCAGGAAGAGGTCGGGGACGCAATCCTCGAATCGGTGTTGAGCGGGGCCGGACGCACCTTCACCGTGATGTTCGCCCGCCAGATGGGCAAGAACCAGCTCAGCGCCGTGCTTGAGGCCTATCTGCTCTTCTGCATGGATGAGGGCAGCATTGTCAAGGCAGCCCCCACCTATAAGCCCCAGGTGGTGAACTCGCGGCAGCGCCTGCTTTCCCTCCTCGAATCGCCGCTGACCGCACCCCGGCTCTGGAAATCCTACGGCTACATCGTGGGTCTTGCGCCTGCTCCAGAAGCCGGACAGAGCGGTCCGCGTGTGCTCTTTTTCTCTGCCGGGCGCGAAAGCCACATCGTGGGCGCGACGGCCTCGCTGCTCCTGGAAGTCGACGAGGCGCAGGATGTCGCACCCGAAAAGTTCGATATCGAGCTGAAGCCGATGGCGAGCACCACCAACGCCACGACGGTCCTCTATGGCACCGCCTGGACGGATGATACCTTGCTTGCGCGCATGCGGGCCCACAACCTTGAGCTTGAACGGCAGGACGGCATCAAGCGGCATTTCGAGTACGATTGGACCACGCTTGCCGCCATCAACCCGCGTTATCGGGCCTTTGTTGAGGGTGAGATAGCGCGCCTGGGAGCAGATCATCTCTCGATTCGCACGCAATACCTGCTTCAGCCTCTCGATAACAATGGGCGCTTTCTGGGTGAAGTGCAGCTTCAGCAGCTTCAGGGCTCTCATTGCTGGCAGGCCGAACCGGACGAGCAGGCGCTGTACATTGCCGGGCTCGATATCGGTGGCGAGGCCCGGGAAGCGGAGTCGCATGATAGCACTGTGCTGACGATTGCTCGCGTGAGCTGGAATGAGTTCGATCTTCCCTGTCTGCACATTGTGCATCATTGTTGCTGGAACGGAATGACGCACCTTGCTCAATATGCTGCCCTCTCGCATCTGATCGAGCGCTGGAATATTCGGCGGCTGGTGGTTGATAGGACGGGGCTTGGCGAGGGCCTGGCCTCTCTGCTCTGCGAGCGCTTTGGTGAGGAGCGTGTCCAGCCATTTCAGTTCACGCGCCAGTCCAAGAGCCGCCTTGCCTATCACCTGCTCAGCCTGATTCAGGCCGGACGCTGTACGCTCTACCGTCCCGAGGGAGCGCCCGCGCTGCTCTACACCGAGTGCTGGAAGCAACTGACCCTGACGCGTTGTGCCTCGGCAGGGGAAGGGCTGCTCTCCTTCTCAGTCGACCCTTCAGAGGGACATGATGACATGGTGATGAGCCTCGCCCTCTGTGCCGAGGCGCTGAAATCGATGCTTCCCGCCGCCGAGCGTAGCCTGATCGTCCGGCCTCGCCCTCGCTACCTGGATGGTCGCTTTTAAACATTAAAACAAGATGGGAACCTCAGGCAAGCGAAGGCATCGGTGTTTTTTATACACTTGGTTATCCGTTGATTGTGCAAAAGCGGCATGTGGCTCATAACATCGCCAGAAAGCATATTAGACGCACGGGAAAAAGGCGAAGTTATCAGTCAGCAAAAGTGATTCAGGTACAGATGAAAGGAAGAGCATTTAGAGCGAAACAACGACTTTTTGCGCAGAGACGCCTTGCCTTTGAGCGTCCAAACCGGCCTGGATATGATCGAGTCCCTGGCCGACGACGACTGGTTCTGGGGCTGCGATATAGGAACCGGCAGCCAGAGCCTGCGGCAGGAAATCTTCATAGATAAGCTTGCAGACCTTGTTGTAGTCTGTGTCTGCCAGACTGGTACTATCCGAAATGCTCTTTGCGCGAATACCCTTCGTCCGAAACTTCAATTGCAGCGTTGTATTCGCGGCCACAAATCGGAAGAGGAACGGGAAGAGTCGTAAGTCCAGGCCGGGACGCAGATCTGAAGGAAGCGCATTAAGCGAGACGGGCGGGCTGGCCAGGGAGATGCATTTGTTGCCGTTGCAGGCATGAACGATATCAGCACAGGCTGTGGCTGACCCTTCTCCGATTGCAAGCGCTCCGGCGCAGATCTTGCCTTTGAACGCTTCTATGATGTCTTTGACAACGTCCTTCTGACGGTAGTCGAAGACCTGGCTGGCCCCGAGTTTCCTGGCGTAGTGAAAATTTCGCGGGGAGGTTGTCGTGATAACCTCGTAGCCAGCAGCAACGGCAAGCTGAATGGCATTGCTGCCAACGCTGGTTGAGCCTCCCCAGATAAGAAGCGTCTTCCCGGTGGGTTGAGGAGTCGCCGAAGGATAGTGGAGCGCAAGGTGATCTTTATGAAACAAGCCGCAGGCCGCGGTGGATAACGTCAGAGGGAGCACGCAGGCGTTTTCGTAGGACATGGTGGGAGGGATCGGGGCCGCCATATGGGCCAGAACCAGGGTGTATTGCTGAAAGGCGCCCTCGGCTGAACTATTGCGCGTTTTATCTGTTCCCGCGGCAAGTGCAAGCACGCGATCACCCACAGAGAAACGCGTGACCCCTTCGCCAACCTCGACGACTTCGCCCGCGAGATCTCCACCGAGGATGAATGGATACGTGATCCAGGGGAAGAGCAGCGTGCCAAATAGCTGCATCCCCCAATCGATAGGGTTGATGGCTACCGCGTGGTTTTTGACGACAATTTCTCCCTCACGGGGTTGGGGGTATAGCGCAGATTTTACTTCAAGAGGCTTTTGTGCTGCTAGAAGCCAGGCGGCTGTATTTGTTGGCATGGTTGGTCCTTTCTTTGACAACCGGGATTTCCAGAAAGTGACAATTTTTCTGTTTTGTAGAGCGATACCTTGTTGCAAAAGCATCAATCTGTTACACTGGAAAGTGTAGCCCGGTGAAATGCTCCAGGCAAGCATCAATACATGCCGTTTGTCACTTATGCAACAAAGAGGGAAAGATGTCGCACGCACAGCAGACAGACCTGCGCATTCGGCGCACGCATAAATTCTTGCAAGAAGCGATGATTGAACTGATTACGGAGAAAGGGTTCGAGGCCATCACGGTGGGTGATATTGTCGAACGAGCCATGATCAACCGGACCACGTTCTACCGCCATTATCAGGACAAATACGATCTGGTAGCCAGGATCTTTGAAGAAGCGGTCAATCACATGGTGGAGGATATGAAGCCACTTCGTAAAGACAGCGATCCTGATGAGAAAGTCGAGATCTGGCACCAGTTCTTTGAACATGTCGGAGCACATGCGCGGCTGTATCGAGCGATGCTGGGAAAAAACGGCAGTCCGTGGTTTGCCGCCAGGATGCGTGAACACATCACCAGGCTGATCCTTGAGCGCGAACAGTGGAAACAGCAGGCGGCATCAAGTCAATTGCTTGATCCAACCATGCCCCCTGAATTGCCGGTCATGCAACTTTCGCACGTTCTGATTGGCACTGTTATCTGGTGGTTGGAGAGCGAAAAGAACTATACACCCGGGCAAGTGGCCACCTGGTTTTGGCGCTTTGCGTTTTCTGGCTATCTCTCTGCACACGGGTATGAGGTTCCTCTGTCAGGGAAAGATAGATAACCTCGCCACGCCGTCTTTCAGCAGGATCGACGACGTTTTCTCTCCTCGCTGAAAATTGTATCAATCTGTGTTTCGTGCGAAGTGATGGTCTCTCAATAGGGACTCATTCATTCAAGCTCAGGGAGCGCGCTCTACACGAGTGCTTGACCCTGACGTGCCTCGGCAGGGGAAGGGCAGCCCCTGTTCTCTGTTGACCCGCCAGGAGGACATGATGACATAGTGATGAGCGTCGCCCTCTGTGCCGGGGCGCTGAAATCGATGCTTCCCGTTGCCAAGCGCAGCCTGATCGCCTGCCCTTGCTCCCTGGATGGCCGCTTGTAAGAGAGAGGATGGCCCCCCATGAAACACCCCTGCAACGAGAGAGCGATAGACCATTCTCTCCTGAAAGCAAGCCTCATTCGATCATTCAAGCAACAGAACAGATAGCAGATGTATTCTCCTTATATGGTGGGTGAATCGAATTTTATTGATATATTGCAGAAGAATGCTTCAAAGTATGTACATATGTTTCATTTTGTAGTATACTATCGGGCAGGGACAGTAAAAAAAGCTGGAGAGAACGGAGCCACGGTACACAATCACAGGAGCAGAAGGCTTTCTTTACTGACCGGAGAGGCGTCGCGGGGATGCGGGGCCGGGAGGTGAAAGCGGCGTCTCTCCTTTTTTTTCCGCACAAAAATGCGCCCGACCCTTTGCGTATCGAAGCAGGGGGCGTGCATCTGGAAAGGAGTTGAAAACACTATGTTGCAATGGCTCAAGCGACCTTTCAGACGTGTTCAGGAGCGCGAAGAAGAAGGAACCTGGCGGGCGTTGAGTCCCGTCTATACCCCTCATGAGCCACGGGACATCTATGCCCGCTGCTACGAGGCCTATCACACAAACCCGCTCGCCTTCGCCATTATTGAGATGACCACCGCCTTCGTGCTTGGAAAGGGCATCTCAATCGACGCCGAACACCCGCGTGTACGCGACGTCTTGCGGACGTTCTGGAATGATCCCGCCAATCTGATGGATGAGCGTATCTATCAAATATGTACCGAGCTGGCGCTGTATGGCGAGATCTTTGTGCGCTTCTTTGTCAATAAATACGATGGCACAGTGCGCATTCGGCTGATCGATCCGCAGTTGATCGACGAGATTGAAACTGATCCACAGGATATCGAGACGCCGCTCCGTTTTCGGCAGCGCCCGACCGGGGCCTTCTCGCAGCAGCAGGAGACCTGGTATCGTGCCGGTGAAGAGATGCTGCATTTCGCGATCAACAAGGTATCGAACGAGCGACGTGGCTCTTCTGACCTGATAACGCTGCTCCCCTGGCTGCAACGCTACAAAGACTGGCTCACCGATCGCGTGCGTATCAATCAATATAAAAGCGCCTTTCTCTATGATGTGACGGTTCGGGGAGCCGATCGGCGCACGCTCGACCGCAAGCGGCTGGAATACGCCTATCCACCGGAGCCGGGCAGTGTGATTATCCACAATGAGGCGGAAGAGTGGAAAGCCGTACAGCCGAACATCAACGCGAACGATGCCCGCGAGGATGGGCGCGCGATTAAATTGATGATCGCGGCCGGGGCGGGCCTGCCAGAACACTATCTGGCCGATTCCAGCCACGGGAACCGGGCGACGGCCTCCGAGATGACCCTTCCCACCCTGCTCAAATTTGAGCGCCGTCAGCGGGTTATCAGGCACATTCTGAGCTGTATTCTGGATCGGGTGATCTTTGAGGCGCAGGAGGCCGGGCGGCTCAGCAGACACATCAATGTGCGCTATGAAATCTCCATGCCCGAAATCGACGTTGATGACAATCAGAGCCTGGCGACGGCCATGCATCAAATGGTGCTGGCGCTTGGCGAGGCGAAGATGCAGGGATGGGTGAGCGACGAGACGGCCATGCGACTGCTCTTCAAGTTCGCGGGTGAAGAGGTGAACGTCTACGATGAAATCGCTCGTATTGCGCATTCGCGTGGATTGCGAAAGGAGTCAGCTTCTGTATAGCAAGTATCAACATGTGCGGGAAGTGCTCTGGAAGAGTCTGAGTCCCTGGCGGCGCACCATGACCTTTGTGTACGATCAGGACGGGACGATCAGCTATCGAGCGGGGTCGGTCGTTTTTCGCCAGCTTTCGGGCGCCAGAGCGCCCGGGGACGCCGTGCTGCTGCTTCCAGCGGAGATATCGCTTGCTGGCGTGGTGTTGATTGCCGATACAGAGAACGCGACCAGGGACGCCGTCCAGGCAGCCCAGAAATACAGGGTCGTTGAACAGGAAAGGCGTGTGCTTGATGAGCAGCAGCACATTGTCTATCTCCGCTCTCTCTAGCGTCAGGCTTCGGTAATCGCGGCTTCAGGGATTGAAGGAGCGCGATGGAGTGGAAGGCTGAAACAGAAGGTTGAGCCGTGCCCCTCTTCGCTCTCCACCCAGATGCGCCCGTTCTGGCGCTGGATGATCTCAGCCGAGATATAGAGACCCAGACCCATACCGGGAATCGCTCCTCGACTGGGCTGCTCGATCCGATAGAAGGGAGTGAACAGGTTCTCCTGTTCCTCTTTCGGGATGCCGGGGCCGAAATCCTGTACGCAGAGAGTCACATTCTGGTCATCCACGCACGTTCTGATGATCACGCGTTCCCCTTCGGGAGCGTACTTGATCGCATTTGACAGGAAGTTTGTAATCACCTGTCCGGTTCGTTCGCGGTCGCCCCAGATGGCTGCATCAACGCTGCCTTCACGGATCAGCGTCACCTTATCGGTAGTGGGTTGAATCTCTTCGATAATGTCGTTAACGAGGGCGTCAAAATCGTAGAACTCTTCGTAAAACTTGAGTTTGCCCCCTTCGATTCTGGTCACATCAAGCAGATCATCGATCAGGCCGGTAAGCTTGTTAATCTGCGAATCCATGCGCATTGCCTGCCGCGTAAGCTGCTCATCGCCGAGCTTCTCAAAGCGCCTGCGAAGCAGTTGTGCATAGGCTTTCAAGCTGGTGAGCGGTGTCTTAAGCTCATGCGTAACAATGCTGATGAACTCATTGCGCCGCTGCTCTAGCTCTTTGCTCTCGATTTGCTCGCGCAGCAGCTTCTCGCGTTCTAGCTCGGCCTTCTTACGCTCGATAGCATAGCGAATCACGCGATAGAGGAGCTCGCTTTGAAGCTGCGTTTTCGAGATATAATCGTCTGCGCCAGCCTGAAGCGCCTGAATATCAATCTCGTACTCATTGGCGCCGGTCAGCAGGATGATTGGTTTCGCATAGTGCTGACTGCGAGCATTGCGAATCAGCTCAATGCCGTTATGCGCGCCAAGCCGATAATCAAGCATGCAGATATCATGCTCGGTACTCAGCATACGATCAAGGCCTGCGTTGTAATCGGTTGTCCAATCGATTTCGTAGCGGGTGTTTGGAATCTTGGCGAGATGGCGTTTGAGGAGCAGATAATCCTCCTCATCATCCTCAATTAGAAGCAGCCTTGTCAGTAGTTTTTCCATACTTCTCCTCTTGAGGCAAAGTGACAACTTCAAACCAGTATTTCCCGAGCATCTGCATCACATCAATAAGTTTCTCGAAAGTGACCGGTTTGGTGATGAAGGAGTTAACTCCCAGTCGATACGATCGGTAAATGTCCTCCTCTGCCTTTGACGTTGTAAACACAACAACTGGAATATTCTTCAAATCGTCATGTGACTTGATCTCACGAAGTGCCTCTCGTCCATCTTTGCGGGGCATGTTCAGATCAAGCAGAATCAGGCCAGGACGAGGCGATGAATCGGGATCGCTGTACTTGCCACGCCGCAGCAGGTAATCGAGCAGCTCTTCCCCATCGCGCACGCTTTGGAGCGTGTTGAGGAGCTTTCCCTTGCGCAGGGCCTTCTCGGTGAGCATAACATCATCTTCGTCGTCATCAGCCATCAGAATGACGATGGATTTCTTAGTTTCCTCCATCTGACGGATTCTCCTTCGGGTGTACTGGAAGCATTACAATAAAGGTGGCGCCTTCTCCGTGCGCGCTTTTTGCCGTAATAATACCGCCATGCCGCTCAACGATTTTTCGCACGACAGCAAGACCAATACCGGTCCCTTCGTATTCTGAGCGTCCATGCAGACGCTGGAAAACGGTAAAGATGCGATCAAGATATTTCTCATCGAAGCCAATGCCGTTATCTTCAACGTAAAGTTTACAGATTGGCGGATCTCCGCTTACCTCTGCATAGACTTTGACTCGTGGCGGGACATCGCGTTTATGAAATTTGAGAGCGTTTCCAATCAGGTTCTGCAATATCTGTTGCATTTGCGACGGATCGGCGGTGATCGTGGGGAGCTTCTCTATCTCTACCTTTCCCCTGGTTTCCTCAAGTCGTGTTTCCAGATTGTCCAGCGCGTCTTGAGCAATCTCGTTCAGGTCAACCTCAGTGAATGGTTGGGCCTTTGTGGTCACCCGAGAGAACGTCAACAGATCGTTAATCAGGCGCTGCATACGGCCTGCGGCGTTCCGCATGCGATCGAGATAGGCTTTGCCATCTTCCAGTTTAGAACCATACTCTTCTTCAAGCAGATTACCAAATGCTTGAATTTTTCGCAACGGCTCCTGAAGGTCGTGAGAAGCAACATAGGCGAATTCCTGCAATTCTTGATTACTTTGCTGCAACTCGGTATTGACCTGCCGAAGCTTTTCATAACTTCGTGCCAGCTCTTCCGTACGCTCGAGCACCAGTTGTTCCAGGCGAGCGTTAAATTCCTGGGTCTGTTTCAGCAGGCGCACTTTTTCCAGCGCCAGCGCGATGCGGCTTGCCAGCTCTTCGGCGACGGCCAGATCAACTTCACTGTAGCTGCGTTTGGCCTTTGCCGAAACAAAGGTAATCGCGCCAGCAGCCTCATTTTGCACGGTAAACGGCACAATCATGGAAGAAACGGCTCCCTGCTCGCGCAGCCACTGATACTCCTGCTCGTTTCTGGTGAGTTCCCGTAAGTGCTGTTCCGAAATGCGGGGGTTCAGAATCGACTTGCTCGTACGGATTGCTTTCTCGGCGAGCTGCGCCAGCGGTGGATCAAGCGGCGCGCTTGCGGAGATATCGGGATAGACGATTGTCAACCGCTCAAGCAAATTTCCCTGATCGAGGAGATCAACGCGACACCAGTCTGCAATAGTCGGGACGGCGCTTTGTGCTGTACTGTGCAGCGCGTCCTGATACGTTTTGGCGGTCACAAGCTGCTTGCTTGCCTCTGCCAGAAAGTGGATATGCTCCAGCGTGCGTTTCTGTTCGGTGATATCGCGGTTCACTTCCAGATAGCTGATCTCGCCTGTATGTGGATCTTCGACCCGGCTCCAGCGGCTGGCCACGACGATACGTGAACCATCACGTTTGGTATGAATCAGCTCACCTTCCCAGGTGGGTTCCGTCTCAAGCAGCTCATAGAGCGCGCCCAGCGGAATCGGGAATTGTGTGTTCAGGACCTGATAGAGCGTCTTGCCGAGTATTTCTTCCTCTGTCCATCCGTACATGGCCGTAGCGCCGTGATTCCAGTAGAGAACACGATTTTGCCTGTCATGGACAATAAACGCATCATAGGAGGCCTGCAACAGCGCCGCCTGCCGCGCAAGCTGAATTTCACCCTCTTTGCGTTCGGTGATATCAATATTAACGCCGACCATGCGTTCGGGTTGCTGCTGCTCGTTATACAGCACATGCCCTTTAGCCTGTAGCCGGCGAACCTGCTTATCAGGGCGAATGATCCGAAACTCGGTCTCAAAGACCCCGGTGTTGTGAATGGCATCCTGTAAACTGGCGTTTGCCTGCTCTTTATCTTCCGGGTGAACCCATGTTAACCAACTGGCGTGATTTCCGCCAAACTCGCCGGGTTGGAGCCCGTAGAGCGCTTCGAGCTCTGGTGTCCAGATATTGATGTCCCGTTGTAGATCCCACTCAAACGTGCCAATGCTGCCAACCTGTTGCGCAAAGGCCATACGCTCATTTTCGTATTTGAACTGCTCCAGTTGCTTCTCGGTTGAGCTTTGTCGTGACTTCTCCATTACACACCGCTTTGCATCTTTCTCAGTGGAGGGAATGCGGACGGCTTCCCCTCCATACTATAACATCTTTGTCACCCTTTGGACAATGCTTTTCTTCCTGCAAAGAAGAAGAGAGAAATAGAACATTCTAGCAATAGATGTTGTGCCCATTGCCTCCCTCATTCGTCGTTTGACCTCTGCCATTATAAATCAGCGGACGGCTTTTGTTAAGTAGGGAACAGGTATCATAAAACAAAAGTACTGTAAACAGAATTGTCTGGTTGTTCGTGTGAATCCAATTTTGGCAACGACCGAAATGTTTTAAGGGAACAGCAGGTAGAATAGTTCTTTGCTGATACAAGCGTAGTTTGTTTGTTCCGATGTCGGGTGCACAATAGCGGCTTGCCTGTGAGGTTCCCCCTGTATGTACTGTATCGACGGATGAGAGAGTTTCAGCAGGGTTTTTTTGGCATGCCAGGGGGGTTGGAGTGCAACCCATTGCGCGTAGAGCGCACTCCGAAAATATCCAGGTGAGTCCAGAGCGAATGGTAAAGAGAGCCAGAGCGAAAAGCCCAAAGAGCAAGGCTGTCATTTGGTCATCAGAAAGAGAATGACCATAGCGACCTCGCCTGCTGCTGCCGAGAGCAAATAGAGGCGTGGTTCTCCTCCCTTGACTTTGAAGATCCCGAAAAAGCAGAAAAGCAGTGCTGTAAGAAGAAGAAGAGCAGCGGCTACCACTTTCAGCATAAGATGTACAAGCATTGATTCTCTCCTCATACATAGTAGCAGTATTGCCTCCACTATATGCGACCCGCGAAGGAAGTGTCAACGTTCCTGAGACTTCCTTCGCATGTCGGGAAAGGAGACGAACGCCCTTACAGAGCGCTCGCTATCCCTGAGGATGCCCTGGCCAGGGATCGAGGAACTCAATCTCTTCGACGCTCCTGACGAGTGTGCCATGCGTGCGTACGCCAAAGCCGTTCAGGACATGGTTGTGATGAGCGATGATCTGATCAGCTCGCAGCACGTTGTTATCAGAGGTTGAATGGCCCTCTTTCACCAGCGTTGCATCATACCCCAGATTGCCGATTATGCGGCAGGTGGAATCAATACACCGATCAGTTTTGCAGCCGGTGATCACAAGATGCTTGATTCCAAGCCGTTCCATCGTCTCCTGAAGGGGTGTCTCGAAGAAAGCGTCATTGCCGGCTTTGCGAATGATGATATCGTCTGCCGTGGGAGCAACAGCGGGATGAATGGCGAAATCAGGGCCCTCTACATCGATATCCTGCACATAGATGACGGGTGCGTTCTGGGCCCGCGCCTTTTCACGCAAGCGGTTTATCGTTGCAAACAGCGTCTCGGTCTGGGCAACATCGGCGACCACACCAATCTGGACATCGAGAATCAATAATGCGGTTTCGCTCAACGGAGGTACTCCTATCTTTCATGATTTCAAGTTGACGTGCATAGAAAACAAACAGAGAGGAAAAACGAGCTTGCATGGGGCACCTCCTTTCTACCCGATCTGTGCGGGACAGAGATTTCCCGGAGCATACCATACTCATGCCTCAGCCGTCAATGTATTCGCTTTTCTCTTGTTATTAGATACGATGCTCTGGCGAAAAGGGGACATCCAAAACGCCCAATTTTCGGGTTGACGCAAAAATTCGTTGAGCGGTATCGCTTTCATCTGCTTCCTCGTATAAAAGCTTGGGTGCTTGCTATAGATGGCCTTGACATGCGGCTTTTGCCGGCGTTACAGTATAGGCTGTATGTGTGCTACACACAGTGATGATTGTCGTTGGAGGTGATATGCAAACTCGTCGTTTTGGTCGTACAGAGATGCAGATTACGCCAATCGGCCTGGGAGCCTGGGCGATCGGCGGTGGTAACTGGTCCTCTGGTTGGGGACCGCAGGATGACAAGGCGTCAATTGAGACGATTCAGCGTGCACTCGATCTGGGAATCAACTGGATCGATACCGCAGCCGTCTACGGGCTTGGTCGCTCCGAACGCGTGGTCGGACAGGCAATCAAGGGACGCCAGCGCCCCTATATCTTCACCAAATGCTCGCTTGTCTGGGATGAGCAGCGAAACATTGGCAACAGCCTGAAGGCCGATTCGATCCGCCGTGAGGTTGAGGAGAGCTTGCGCCGTCTCGACATCGATGTGATCGACCTCTATCAGATCCACTGGCCGAATCCCGATCCCGATATTGAGGAGGGATGGAGCACACTCGCCGAGCTGAAGAAAGAGGGCAAGGTGCGCCATATCGGCGTCTCGAACTTTAACGTGGAGCAGTTGCGTCGCGCCGAGAAGATCGCGCCTGTAGAGACGCTTCAGCCGCCTTATTCGCTGATTAATCGCTCGATCGAGCAAGAGATCCTGCCGTACTGCCAGCAGCATGATATCGGGGTGATTGTCTATTCTCCGATGGCCTCCGGTCTCCTGACAGGCCGCATGACGCCCGAACGTGTCGCACAGATGCCCGAAGACGATTGGCGGAAGCATGCCGAACAGTTCCAGGAGCCGCGCCTGTCGCGTAATCTGCAACTGGCCTCGCTGCTTGGTGAGATCGGCAAGGCTCATCAGGTTTCGGCTGGTGTGGTGGCGCTTGCCTGGACGCTGCACAATCCGGCAGTGACCGCCGCGATTGCCGGTGCTCGCCAGCCCTACCAGATTGAAGAGCTGGCTCCCGCGCTCGACTTTAGCCTGAGCGAGAGCGAGATCCAGCAGATTGAACAGTTCATTGCTGAACATCCCTAAAAAGTGCAATTCGCAAACCCCGGGAATCTGCCCGGGGTTTCTCTATATCTATAGCTCTCTTTCGCCAGAGCGTTGAGCGCATGCTAGAGGGTGGGCAGGCGCAAGGTCCGTTCGATTTGTCGACCTCCCACATAGGTCATCAGGAGCCCGAAGCCAACGCAGAGCAGGAGCCGGATCAGCGCGTGTAGCATGATATCGAGCACGCTCACGCCTCCGAATTGCATCTGTGGTGCCCCGAAGAGGAAGAGGAAATCAATCCCCAGGCTGAGTGCCAGAAACAGGCAGATGCTCCACAACGCTGTACGCATGCTTCGACTGATACTGGAGGTTCGCCCTGTCGCTTTCCTGCCCATCAAGTAATAGAGCAGGCCCGCGAGCAGTGCACTGAGGATACTGAGAGTCAATCCAATCACAAAGTAGCTATAATCGAGCGGGAAATAGAAAATACGACTGAGAATCAGAATACACTGGTTGCTGAAGAATAGCGCGAAAATGCGCAGGAGAATATAAAGTAACAGCAGTAGCGTTCCTGTAATGCTTCCATAGAGAAGAAGTGCCTTCCGGGTTCCTCCGGTTTTTCGTGTCCGCATGGTGAACTCCTTTCTGGCAAATTGGCCCGTCATTACAGAAACGCTTGAGCCGCGAAGAAGCAACATCATGCGGGGGGCAACTCAAGCCAGAGCGGCCTGAGTTGCGTTGCATGCTTAATAAGCAGCAGTGAAGCGACGGCGCTCGAATTGTGGCTTCTCAACCTCGTCGAGGATGGCGACCGCGAAATCTTCCATTGAAATGCGGCTCTCGCCCTTCTCATCGGTCACCAGTTGGTCGGTTCCCAGACGATACGTGCCGGTGCGCTCACCCGGCTCGATAAGCCCGGCGGGGCTGACATAGGTCCAGTTGACATCAGAGGCTCGATAGACCTTCAGTGCCTCGGCCTGTCCGCGCGCATTGGATTTCCAGGCCTCGGGGAACTCGGGCGTGTCCATCAGTTGCACGCCAGGAGCCACCTCAAGGCTACCGGCCCCACCAACGACGATCAGGCGCTTGACCCCTGTCTGCTTGACTGCCTGAATCAGCGCCCGGGCGACATCTGATAACACGCTATCTGGCTGGTTGCCTGCGGTGCCGAACGCGCTGATCAGCAGGTCGTTACCCGCGATCAGGTTCGCTATCTGAGCGGCGTCGCGAGCATCTCCCTGCACTGCTTTGAAATGCGGATCATTGATCGTTGAGCGCTCCGGGTTGCGTTCAATCGAGGTCACCTCGTGACCCCGCTTGAGCGCTTCAAGGGCGATCCGCTGACCGATGCGACCGGTTCCACCAATCAATGCAATCTTCATCGTGTCTTTCCCTCCGAAATTGAAACTGCTCTGGTTACAAATAGGCCGAAAAAGAAAGGCGCTGCTTTCTTTCATTGTAGCAATGCACCCTTATCTGTAACCAATGTGGTTACGAATACACCTCTTACTATAGCCCCAAAGGGCGGACTCTGTCAAGCGGTAGAAAACGGGCCTTTGAAGTGAGTCTCTTGTATGCAGACAAAACTTTCAATATACGGTACAATAGAAGTAGGAATGCTACAACGGCTGGATATGAACTATTTTGAAAGGAGAAGAGTATGTCACATATGCAGCAGACAATTTCAACATATGTAGCTGGCTGGCAGGAGGGGAATCGAGAAAAGATCCTTTCCTGTCTTGATCCAGCCTGTGTCATTATAGAGGCACATGGCTCTACTTTTAGAGGAAAGGATATGGTCGCACGCTGGGTTGATTCGTGGTTTCACGAGGGAAATATAGTCAATAGCTGGAAAATTCTGGACCTGCATGAGGCCGATGATTCCTGCTTTTTTGAGTGGATTTTCGAGTGTACCCATGAAGGCAAGGTAGCGGCTCTTGAAGGGGCCTCTCTGGCCAGGTTCAGGGATGGCGCTATCATCTCCATGCGCGAGTATGCAACGGTGGCCCCCCGGCATGAGTGGGACGGCTAAGCGGCCTGGCGATCCGGTCGGCTGGCCGGATCCTCTTTTCCTTGAAATCTGCTGTTGGCACTGCCAGTGCCTGTTTTTCGCTGCACTGGCAGGAATGCGCGAAAATGGGGATTCTTTCGGGGAAAAAGAGCTGCTAACCGTTTCCCGATTTACGTGCGCCGATGCATAGCGTATAATGGACATTGCGTTGTGACACTCGCAGGAGGCAGGCGCGCTGAACCTGAAAAGAGAAAAGAACCGTTTCAGAAGGAGAGGCGAACGTGCAGGCGTAGATGATGGCACAAGCTGTCATACAGTTGCTGATGAGCGGTTGTGCTGTTACTCTTCCCGAGCTTGTCCGTTGTAGCAGGTGGATGAGGCTTCATATCGATGTTCGTGAATAATGCTATTTGGTTTCTGAGGCTTCCTTGCGGTAACTCCATTCGCGCTAAATTCGGAATGCCTATCGAGATTGCGGAATAGTTCACAGACATTGATCTATGTACATGTTATGCTGTTTTCAGATGTAGACGAGAGTGCTGCAGCGCCACGTGGAAAAGAGCGCCTGTATGAGGTAGAAGGTGCCGCACTTCCGTTTTTCTCTGACGCTTCTGGAAAAGATGAGAGAGAAGCGATCTCATTACAGGAATAGTTTTCTGTATTTTTAATACATTGGGGAGGCTAGTATGTCAAATCCGTATGATAATAATCAGCCGCAGGGACCATATCAGCCATTGGAGCCGACGCAGTATGCTCCGCAGGGCGGAGGAGCGTATCCACCACCGCCGCAAGGGCAGCCGAACTATGGACCTGGAGGGCAACCGAACTATGGACCCGGGATGCAGCCGCCATATATGCAGCAGCCTCCACGTCGCAAAACAAATCCGCTCGGTTGTATTATCAGTGCAGTCGTTGTTGTTTTGATTGTTGGCGGCATCTTTGCCTGGAACATGTTTCAGGGGTTCCAGAAAGAGCAGGCGAAAAGTCACTATCCTTTCAGTGCAGATGTTGCTTTTGATGAATCGCTGAACTCTTCGGATGATAACTGGTATACAGGCCAGGGTTGTAACTTCGCGGATAGCTCCTATCAGATGAAAGAATCAGAAAAAGATTATTATCTGATGTGCAGCCGTGATAAAGTATTCACAAACTATACCTATGAAATCACGATGAAGGACATGCAGGGAGCGCCAGATAGTATGGGCGGTATTCTGGTTGATTGGCAGCATATCACCAAAGACGCGCTTATGTTCTTGATCACCAAAGATGGCAAACATTTCGGACTATACAAGCACAAAGATCTTGCAGTTGATGAGAGTGAGCAGTTTAAGAGCTTGAAAGAGGGCAATCTACCCGAAACGGTCAGCTTCCCGGTCAAGCTAGCTGTCAAGGCAGATGACTCCAATCTGACATTCTACGTCAACGAAAAAGAGGTGTATAAGACCAGCCGAGAAGATCATTCCGGGCAGATCGGCACCGCAATTCTGTGTGGCTCTTCGCCCACGACGATTGACTTCACGAACGCGAAACTCTGGAAGCTGGACAAGTAAACCAGCTCTCTTGTCAGCCGCCTCACTGGGTACGGTGAGGCGGTTTTTCTTTTGGTACTTTTCAGCTATTTGAACCCTTTTCTTAAGCCGTGCGTAGTAATGGAAGAAGGAAATGTATCGCGATCGCATGTTACAGGGCCTGGCTGGCGGATCCGCGCTGTTGTTCACATTGCCCCTGAAGCGTGGTATGATACATGCGATTTCTTTGTACAGATCTGGATACTTCGTTCTGATCAAGAGAGGGCGCTATTTCTGCCCATCTGTCATTTCGTATTTTGTTAGCAGGGAGGTCTAACAATGTCATCTCCATATGATAACATGCCACCACAGGGACCATATCAGGGGGGAGGAGAGTATCCGCCCCCACCTCCGGGGCAGCCGTACCCGCCTATGGAGCCAACTCAGTACGCCCCTCAAGGGGGAAGTGGTTCATATTCGCCGCCGCCACCACCACCATATCAGGGGCAGCCGTACCCGCAGCAGCAGCCGTACCAGCAGCCCAATTACGCACCAGGGATGCAGCCTCCGTTCCCGCCTCCACAGAAGCGCAACAATAATGGACTTATCATCGGTTGTGTGGTTGCTCTGGTCATTGTTCTGGTCGCGGGTATCGGGTTGGTCGTCTGGGCGATTAACCAGCCGGACGACAACCGCAAGACCGATACGAAAGGGACGCCAACCGTGGAGGCAACTGCAACGGCAGCACCAACGGAAACAACCACAACGTCGGGTGACAACGGCTACCCCTTCAGTACCAATCAGGCCTTTGATGAGCCACTAACCTCTGACACAAGCACATGGTACACCGGCACTGGATGCGGCTTTAAGAACGGTGCCTATGAGATGTCCGAGAAAGAGAAGGACTACTACCTGATGTGTAGCCGCGACACCAACTTTACCAATTACACGTATGAGGTAACGGTGAAGGCAATAACCGGTGCAAATAATACAATGGCCGGTCTCCTCGCTGACTCAAATAATGTTGAGAAAACTGCATATATGTTTGTCGTGTCGAAAGATGGCAACAGCTATGGCATCTACAAGCATGATGAGGGCGCCAAGCAGGGCGATCAGTTTAAGATCCTGAAAGAGAACGACCTGCCCACAAAGATCAGTTTCCCGGTCAGACTGGGTGTGAAGGCCGACGACTCCGAGCTGACCTTTTTTGTGGAAGGGAAAAAGCTGACCTCGATTCCGCGCGAGTCTTCAAAGGGACAGATCGGAACCTCGATCCTGTGCGGCTCCTCTCCGTCCACTGCCGACTTCATTAACGCCAAACTTTGGAATCTCTAATCTGTACAAAGAGAATGCCACGTGTCATGTTCGGGCACGTGGCATTTTTGTATGTCCATTGTGCTTCAGACGCGCGGGAAAGGAAGCGCCCAGATCCAGACGCAGGCGGTAAAGGCCACGCTTCCGGCAATCACAAACAGGTGAAAGATCTCATGGTAGCCCCAGACGCGTGGAAAAGGATTGGGCTTCTTGATTGCATAAATGATCGCGCCAAGCGTATAGAGCACGCCACCCAGAAGCAGTATGCCAACAGCCACCCAGGGGAGCACGGCCAGGAACGCCGGAAGCGCAAAAACGACCTCCCACCCCATGCAGACATAGAGCAGAGCCGTGACCCAGCGCGGCAGATGCAGCGTAAAGACGGCCAGGCAGACACCGAGCGCTGCAAGCACCCAGATGCTGATGAGCAGCGCGGTCCGCACCCAACCCGACAGGATATTGAAGCAAAGAGGCGTGTAGGTTCCGGCGATCAGCACAAAGATGTTTGCGTGATCAAGCGCACGCCAGAAGCGCCGCCGTTCAGGCGTCCAGGTCACAATATGATAAATTGCACTGATGGTATACAATTCGATCATACTGAGACCAAAAACCAGCATTGAAATCATGCGGGCGAGATCCTCTCGACTGAGCCAGCAGAGGATGATTGTAACAATCAGTGAAGCGACAGCCGCAAGCGCATGAGACCAGCCACGCAGAAGCGGCTTCACTGGCTTGCTGATCGAGTAATTCATGAACGTGTATCCCCCTTTTCACCATCATATCATAGTATACGATGAAGCGGCGCGGAATGGTGCGTTGCTGGCTAACAGCTCGCTTCGTATTGCGGGGGATTACAATTCGTTCCAGCGGGCCCGGCTGCTTGGCTCGTTCTGCGTCCAGAGCTCTATCAGCTCTTCCATGCGTTGTAAGAGGTCGGGTTCAGGGGCCTGCATGCGTTCGACTTGCTTGAGCGTGGTAATACCGGGAGGGTGATGCAGCTCGTATCGCAGGCCGCCCCACAGGTCATCATTCAGCACCCACACCACGCGCGTGATATAGGCGAACAGGAAGGCAACCGTGCACATCAGACAGGGCTCCATTGTGGTATACAGCGTGCTGCGGTGGCGGTTCTCGGGCTGCATCAGCAGGCTGCCTGCCTCACGAATCGCGACCACCTCAGCATGCGCGGTATAATCGCCATCAGTGTACACGCGGTTGCGCCCTTTGCTGAGAATTTGTCCGTCTGGTCCAACGATGAGCGCACCGACGGGGAAGGTGCCTTCCAGTGCTGCACGCTCGGCTTCTTGCATTGCCAGTTCCAGATAGAAACGGTCGTTCATCACTGCGCTGTCTCCTTTTTCTAGCATTGATCTCCCTGATAGAAAGTATACTGAAATAAGCAAATAGCGCAGATTTTCTTTTTTTATCAAATACCACGTTCTGGAATAGAATGAAAAGTGAAGAAAACGTGTAGCCGTTCGCACAGCCACACGTTCTTGCAGACACTAGTAGACGAAGGCAACTCCGTTGCCAGGCCACGCGGTGGTATAGGTGACGCTGGTTGGATTCGCGCCCCAGTTGGTGTTACTGACCGTCACCGAGCCATTGCTGTTCACTCGCTCGACAATGCCCACATGACCGAGCCAGGACGCCCCCTGCACGTTAGGCTGAAACACGATGATCGAGCCCGGGATAGGGCTGTACGAGACACGCCATCCGAAGTCACGCGCCCGATTGACCCATTGCCAGGCATCCGAATTCGTCGTCCAGGGGACATAAACACCGTGCAACTGGTAGTATCGTTGATTCGCCCACCATGTGCACTGAGGGAATGCGAACCAGTTCCCCGAGCCCCTTGTTTTGGGCAGGGTATAGCTAAAGGGCGTCGGGGCCTTGCTTTGTGGCTTCGCCCCGGGGATGCAGATGCGCTGTTGCACATAGATAAGATTTGGATTTGCCAGTTTATTGTAGTCGGCGAGGCGCTGATAGGTCGTCTTGTAGCGTGCCGCGATGCCGCTCAACGTATCGCCACCCCGCACGATATAGGACTGATCACCCGAACTGCATGGTGTTGCCGCAAACGTATCGAGAATTCGGTCCCCAAAGAGCCCGAACACGCCCAGGAGCATCGCCAGCAGGACCACGGCATTCGCCAGCACCAGGCTGATTGTTCGATGCTCCCTGATCTGCTGCCAGAATCCCGGCAGGGCATAGTTCATAACATGTGCCTCCTTTTCAGGTTTCATAGACATATTTTTGTCTGCAATGGTGATAATAGTGAGATATGCTGATCTTTCATGAAATGGCGTGAATCATAGGAGAAAGGGCCTAATCGGGAGAGCACGCCTTAACCACAAGCATGCACATGCAGCGAGATATTCCTTTATAAAAGGAATGAATCTTCAAAAAGGCGAATATCCACGACAGTATAAAGGGAAAACCTGCTCCATCCATTTCCCTATTTCTGTATTGTCATCTTCTGCTTACAGGGCATTTTGTATGAACTTTGCTGCTCATATCCGTATATAAGCTATGGTGTGTAATGCAGGAAGCCTGTGACAGGAGGAAGGGCGATGCGAGACCCGATCTGGAAATATCTCTATGTAGATATTGTCTGGAAGATACTCTATAGTATACTTATACTGGTAAGAAAAGATTATGCGAATATTGCAGCATATGCTTCTCTTATTGCAAGCGCGTTCTGGCTTGCTTTCGCGATCTGGCATTTCATGTTCAATCGAAGTTTCTGGCGTAGAATCGGGGAGAAGCGGAAAAAGGCGGTCCATGTGGAAGGAGATCAACAGCTCCACATAGATGCCTGGAGTGCGATGCAGGTAGAGCCGCTGCCCACGCCAACCGCGATTATTACCCACTGGCACAATGCGGGCGTGGTGACGCTTGCCGCGCTGATTGGCATGGCGTTTCTGTTGACCTGTGCAAGCCTGTTTGAGATATCGCGCTCAAATTTTCATGGTCTGCTCAATTTGCTTGTTTATCCTGCAACACTCTTTGCCCTCTGTGTTTTTACTTTCTATACGCCACAACGTATTGAGATTACAGAAGAGGGAATAACGACATATTACAAGCGAGAAAAGCGTCATCTGAACTGGAATGAAATACGCTCTTTCGTGCGCTACACATGGCCACGTTTCTGGAAAGGATACTTTGACCGCAAGCTGTACGAGGTGTCCGATGGTCATACGATCGTTCGCTGGTCGCCTGAAACCTTTGTGTTGCAACAGACGAAATGCTATCTGGCGAACGGGCAGGTGCTGAACGAAGATGCTAACTCGCGCCTGTTGCAGACGATCGCCGCCCGAACGGGCCTGCCGCTACTCAATTTTGATACTCCTGTACGCTTACTACCCGAAACAGAGGAGAGCCGATAATGGAGAAGTACAGCGTTAACGCTGCGTTTCGCAAAGAGGGGCAGCCTCTTCGTGTATGCCTGCTGGTCATTTCCCCCATTTTGCTGCTACTATCGTTTGTCTGCTTGCTTCCATCCTGGAATATCACCCTGCTCGAAAGATGGGGAGGGTTTTGTCTCTCGCTGCTCATCGCGCTGCTTGCGGGAGCGTATGGACTGTATAGCGAGTGGATACAGCGCAAGCTTGCGAACCGCCGGGAGTGCCTGCTTGATGGGGATATCGAGTCGTCGCTTGTTCGCTTCCAGCCAGTTGGTGACATGGAGGCGTTGCCGTTGCCCTTCCGGCTGCTCAGAAAGCAGAATCGGATCTTCATCGTCTTTTTCGGTGTGCTATGGCTGTTGATGGCTTTCTTAATCTTTATGATGTTTTTGCTTATTGTAAGTGCTCAATCCCGTGTTTCTCCGCTCTCAATTGTTGGATTCGGGTATGCGCTGTTCCTCAGCATCATAAATTTCTGGACACAATGGCGGGCTTATCCGCAATGGCTGGAATTGACCGAGGAGGGCGTGAGGGCGCGCTACAATGGCAAGGAGACCTTCATGCGCTGGAATGAGGCGAAAGTGTTTGCTTGCTATTCGACTGGTACTGTTGCGATATGGTATGAGCTCTCAAACGAGGAGACGCTGGTGCGCTGGACTGCCTCGATTCCGTCAATCATAAAAACGGTCACGACGCCCGAGATAAAGTGCAGTAACGATGAATTGCTGCGAAAGATCGCGAGTGTTGTTGTCGCGAAGACAGGGCTGTCCTTGCTCGACCTGGCTCCGACACGCTCCAGGAGGGGAGGGAAGCATGCAGCCGTTTGAGGATCCATTGGAGAGGCTGCACCGAGCAGAGCGTATTGTGCTGCTTGTGTGCTCCAGGTGCTTGTACTTGGCCTGGGGAGCCAGTTGCTGCCATTATATCAACTACTCGTGGTTGTTGCGGTGAGCGTGGTGCTGTTCTGTCTGTTCGGCCTGGGATCTTTCTTCCAGTGGCGGCGCTATCAACGCGTCAAGCGGAATCGTGCGCGAGCGCTTGAAAAGCCGAACGAGATAGCGTTCCCGGCAAAAATGCTGACTCTCGACGCCGTCTCGTTCTCATTGCCTCTCCGCGTGAAATATCAGAAAATGCGATAAATCTGGTGGTTGAACCTTATAGCATATGTTGGACTATATCTCATACTTTTTCTGCAATTGCTGAATAGCAGGAGCTTTTTCGCGTGCTTATTGCTGAGTATGTACCTGTGGCTGCTTTCTTTCTGGCTGAATTCCATGCTACGGGCACGGCGTCAGAAAGAGCCTGACAGGCTGATACTGGACGAGCAAGGACTTTTTTCGCGTTGCATGGGGCAGGAGCGCTCGATCTGTTGGGATGAGGTGCGATTGTTTGCTTGCTATCGCATAGATACCCAATACTATGAGCTGGTGAACGAGCAGACTGTTGTGCGCTGGAGGGTTCCGCTAGAGGGGATACAGGAGACGAAGCCGTCCGTGGCGATGTCTCAGGCTGAGCTCTTTCGACAGGTAAATAGGGTTGTGCTGGCGCATACCGGGCGTCTGCTGCTTGAACACACCATAGTGGATGAAAGGAGCGTGAAATGAAAAAGCCATTTGACCCGCTCTGGAAGGAGGTCTTGTGGGTGCTGATCTGGCGTGCCTGTTTCTGCGCGTGCGTGTTGATCGGGTATGCCTATACATTGCGCCCGGAGACCTCATTTCTTGCCGTGCTTGGCCGGATCTGGTCCTTGCTTATGGTTGCCAGTGCGTTTTTCTGGCGCTACCTGTGGCGAATCGACATCTGGAAGCGTATCGCTGAGCGTCGGGCGGAGGCGCTGGCGAACGAGGAAGCAGGCAAACGTGCGGAAGAGCAGCCAGTTGCTGACTCCGATGCGCTCCCTCTGCCAGTCACGATTCATCTGCGCTGGACGCCGCTTGCGTGGGTCTTGATCGGGTTCGCCGTTGTCGGGCTGATGCTCTTTGCCGGATTAGCTGCTTCCGATTCCCAATGGTGGACAGTATTGCCTACCTGCTCCGTGGCGTTGCTTGTATTGATAGCTCTGTATTATGTAGTGCGCACGAGACCGCAGAAACTCATTGTTAGCGAGCAGGGAATCAGCCTGCGTGGCCAGACGATGGGATGGGACGAGATGCGCCTGTTCGCCACCTATTACAGGCTGCTCACTATGTATACGCGCGTTCAGCTCTACGAGCTGGCGAACGAGCAGCAGGTAATCCGCTGGCGCGCAAGCAGTGGAATATTGCTTGCCACGCAAAGCAGCGCAGGCGACTCCCCAGAAGACGTGTATCGACGCCTGAATCAGCTTATTGTGGCTCGCACAGGCCTGCCGCTGCTTGATCTGGATATTCCGTTGTTGCCAGCATCCTTGACGCAGCCACTGCCCAAAAAGCGGGAGCCAGCGAAGACTACACCTGACTTCCCGCCTCATCCTCGATGATGATATCTTCGCCGGGTTTCACCTCGCGTAGATCCTCGGGGCGGTCGAGGCGATCCAGAAAGAGAATGCCATTCAGATGATCCGTTTCGTGTTGAAGTGCCCATGCGAAATAGCCATTTGCCTTCACGCGAAGCGGTTTCCCTTTGATATCCTGCCCTTTGACGATCACGTGTTCAGCGCGGCGCACATTGACCCCATAATAGCCGGGAATGCTCAGGCAGGCATCGACGCCGACCTGTTCGCCCTCTGCTTTGACGATCTCTGGATTGGCGATCGCAACCTTATGATGTTTGCCGGTATCGGGATCATCCAGCTCGACCACAAAGAGGCGGATTGGGAGTCCGATCTGCGGCGCAGCGAGCCCGGCGCCATGTGCCTGATGCATGGTCTCAAACATATCATCAACAAGTTTTTTCAATGATGCATCAAACGTGCGAATCTTTTTTGCCTTCTCTCGGAGAATAGGGTCTCCGAGGAGCACGATCTTGCGTATTGCCATTCTGTCTGCTCCTTTTTGACACGCTACACGGCTGCAACGATGGGATCTTCTTCCCATTCAAGCAAGTCGTTCATGCTCACAGGAAAAAAGTGATTGAAGAACGTCAGCAGCCTATCGAGCGTTGCAAAATCAACGCGCTGGCTGCGCCCTCGATGCAGCGCCACAATCACGCTGAGAGAGACCCCGCTTTCGTCCGCAAGCCGGCGCAGGCTAATTGGTGCCTGTCCTTTTTGGGCTAGCTCAAGGTTGAGTCTGGCAAGAAGAATGCGCAGACGGCAGGAGACTGGCATTGAACGTTCCTCCCTCTGAAATACAGCATGTTTCCAGTACAAGCATACCAGTACTGTTGTGGAATGTCAATACATTGCACTGACTTCGCACCTGCTTGTATTGCATAGGTGGGCAGAGCGTTGTGACTTCTCATATCTGTGGAGGGATTGCGAGTGGCCCGGCGCGAATGGTTGAGCGTCTTGAACGGTTCAGGAGCTGAAGTGGCAGAGGAAGGGCAAGATGAGCCGCATGGCCTCCTTCGCGACACAGGTCGAAGCCGCACCAGAGCACCACCAGAAGCACCGTGAACCAGGCAACGAAGGAAAGCCACACGTCCATACTGCACAAAACCTCACGTTTCCAAAGCTGATACAGAGCACTGTCGTTTCAGTGTCTATTATTATGTACGATGAAACTTCCCAATGGGGACATCATTTTTCACGAGTTTTTGGCATTCGAGAAAAATTGACCCTTTTCTATCGGTCGTATGGTATAGTAGCAAGCAGGGATAAGGAACGTGAAAACGAGAAAAAGGAGAACAAAATGCTGGAAAACGAGCGTGACATCCTGATCGAGCGTGTACGTGCCTGGTTTGATGCTCCTGAGCAGGTGCAGCATTATCACCGGGAAGCGAGTGAAGGGCCTGCAGAAGCCGAAGCATGGCTACTTCAGATATTGCCCGAACAGGGGCGCGTGCTTGATCTGGGCTGTGGAGCAGGTCGTATCACGCGAGTACTGGCACGGCGAGGCTTGCAAGCGGTCGGTGTTGATGTCAGCCCGAACCTGATCGAGCAGGCGTGTTCACTGACGGTTGATATTGAGCCGAAGCCTCAATTGCTCTGTGTTGAGGCGCTCACCCTGCCCTTCCCTGATGCCTCCTTTGATGCGGCGGTGGCCTTCAAGCTCTATGGCTACATCCCTTCTCGCGAGCAGCGGCTTGCATACCTTGCCGAGATCTCACGAGTTCTGAAGCCGAGCGCGCCGCTTCTCTTCCCCTATTACGTCGTTCCCCCGAACGCTTTTTCGCTCTACACCGATGAGCAACAGGCAGCCTCGCAGTTTCGTTCGTTGGAGCCAGGCGACATGTTTTGTAATGGCGCGGGCTTTGTGCACTGGTTCACAGCAGATCAATTGCGCGATGAGTTATCCTGTGCATGTTTGCAGCTTGAGGCGTTTCGGAGTGATGCAGAATGGGGTGGATCGGGCTTGATACGCCTTGCTGTGCTCCGTCGTCCCCGATCTTTGTGAGCGCGAGGGGATAAAATCCCGACTGCGAATTGTTGTAAGTGGTAAGGTGTCTCAGTGGTGGGGGATTGTTTTCTTCAGGAAAGAGGAGAAAAACAGGAATGAGAGGATAATACTATGACAATCTACTTTTATAGCACACGAGAAAATCCGTATGGTTGCTTCTCTAACTTCTCGCGTCATGGCGTGCAGCTTGACGGGAAGTGGTGGCCGACCGTGGAGCATTTCTTTCAGGCACAGAAGTTCGTCAACACGCCCTATGCCGACCGGATTCGCGAGGCTCCCTCGGCCAAACAGGCAGCGGAACTGGGCCGTTCCCGGGAGGTGCCGCTGCGCCCCGATTGGGAAGAGGTCAAGGATGACGTGATGCGGCGCGCGGTGCTCTGCAAGTTCGAGACGCACCCGAAACTCAAGAAGCTGCTGCTTGAGACGGGTGATGAAGAAATCGTGGAGAATGCCCCGGGAGACTACTACTGGGGTATTGGTCGCGATGGAAGCGGGAAAAACATGCTCGGCATTATATTGATGGAAGTGCGGGAAAAACTGCGTAGCACGTCAGAAGTGCACTAGCCGTGCAGTGAACGGTGCTTCACCACACGGCTTATCTGGTCTCAGATGCGGGCAAGAACGTTGTCTATCTGGCTTTGAAGCCGCGTGGGATGCGGCCCGATAAGCCGGGCAACCTCTTTCCCTTTATGGAAAATCAGCAGCGTGGGGAGGCCCTGAATGCCATACTGGATCGGAATTTCGTGGTGATCGTCGGCATTGAGCATGGCGAACTGAAGTCTCCCCTGATACGCATTGCTCAGGCGCTCGAAATGGGGTGTCAGCGCCCGACAATAGGTACACCATTCCGCCCAGAATTCAACAATAACGGGAGTGTCTGCCTGTAACACCTTATCTGAAAAATCAGCGCTTCCCACATGAAAGACCTGAGATGTTTGACTGCTAGCCATAATGTGACCTTCTTTCTGTCTTCTTTTGGATCGAGCCAGAGAACTGCGGCTCGCCATTCACTGTACTTCTTCAAGTTAACTTGAAGTCAAGAGGGAAAGATGCATGAAAAATGACGATCTTACGATTACCGAGGTGGCGCGGCGCACGGGGTTACGTCCTTCGGCTATTCGCTACTATGAAAGCATTGAGCTGCTTCCTGAGCCGCGTCGGGTGAGTATGCGCAGACGGTACAATGAGGAGACAGTGACGCGAATCGAGTTTATTCAAACCGCTCGGCAGCTTGGCTTCTCGCTTACGGAAATTAAAACGCTGCTCGATGAACGCGAGGCGTCGCCCGTCTCTGACCGCTGGCAAACGCTGGCCCGAGGTAAACTGATAGAAATTTCCTCGCTGCTCGATCGCACCATGAAGATGAAGCGGCTGCTTGAGCAGGGCCTGAAGTGCCGCTGCTCGGATCTGGAAGGCTGCATTGACTGCCTGTTGCTCAACTGTCAGGAAGGGTAGCCAAAAAAGTGGCGGGGCCAGTTCAGGGACCGGCTCCGCCACAAAATCCGGTATCGCCTTTCATCGACCGCTCAGGGACGAAAAAAGGCAAAAGAGCAAAGGTGGACTGAGAACAGAAATGATAGGAGAGTAAATTCGGTTCTCACCACACCAGTGACCAGGGGGAGCATGGAATGCTCACCGGGCTTTATGCTACCTTCAGACAATCAAAACCACCTACAATGTGATTTCAATGTCCTTCCACAAACATCACAGGTAATGTAACATATTCATCGCGTCATGTCAATGGTAATATCACATGTTTGAAGAAATACGTTGCACAAGCAAGAGAATGGAGAGAAAATACGAAACATTTGTAACAAAATGTAATGCTCGTGTGAAACTCTGTTGGAATTGGGAATGCGTAGAAGTGCCTGGCAGAGCATATAGAGAGCGAGCCAGATGGAAACATGCTGAGGGTGGTAAGGGAGCAAACCCGAATGCGTCGCTGTCCGCTTGCAAGCACAGGGACACATCTGTTCTTGTATGCAACGTTGTGTACAAATAGATACAAGAGCGCCCTACAAATAGATCTGCATCACAACGAAACCGGGCACAGCTTGCTGCTGGTCCTCTTAGAAGAGACGAGGAAATGACAGAAGTGGTGGAAGGAAAAAGGTCGCCAGGGCGATAGAATGCTGCTTGCGAGGGCCGCCTGCACGCGTCTTTTACCTGTTTTGCTTCAGCATAATTTAACTTCCCGCAATCGTCAAATCGTGTATGCTTTCAGCTAAAGCGGCGCCGCTCTTATAATGCTGTACGACTTTCTATGCCAGTGTGCTCCTGATGTGTTGAGAATGCTGGCGCTGGATCGGCATGAGAGGGAACAGGCTGTACGTGCCGTCTCCATTGCTGAATGTACTTGCGAATCCGCTTCCAGAGTGCTATGACATCATCGGACAGCACGAAGATGCAGAGAAACAGGACTGGAAGCACCTTACTGATGACCATGATACGCCAGCCGAGCAGGTCGACGCTTGTGCCGTAGAAAGAATCGTGCTTGGTTCCAATATTCAGTATATTGAGAAATACAAATGCACTCGGTAAACAGGTAAGCAAAACACATATACGCGAACGAAGCGTTTGAAATTCCGGGCAGCAGACCAGACAGATAGCGATTACAGGTGCGAGACTGGTATAGTGATACTCGAAAACCAGACTGTAGAAGAAGAGATAGTACACTGTGAGCAGGAAGCAGCCTTTGACAATGTGGAAGCGCTTGCGCAGGCTGAGCACCAGAATTCCAGCCAGCGTCCCATAACGAATAAACTGGTAGACCACATCCGGAAGGTTGGTATCAAAGCGGATGAGCGCCCCGAGCGTGATGATCTGATCCGGTCCAAAGACAGAAGCTGCTAGAAGCTGCCCGCGTAAATTATCAATATAGTAGTTTGCCGCTCCATCAAGGGTGAAAATCCCGGTGTAGAGTGCAAACAGCAGCAGGCCCCCGAGTGCGATCCCGGAGCGCTTCTTGATGATGAGCAGCGGCGTCCATAAGAAGACAATCGGCTTGACAAGCATCGTGAGACAAGACAGAATGGAGCTGCTGACAACACTCTTTCTTTTCACCAGATCGATAAGAAAGAGCAGCAGAAACGCGTTCAGCACGCTATGAAACTGAGCAATTGCAATTTCGAGATAATTGGTCGCAAAGGCCAGCAATACAAAAACTGCAAACGATATATATTTACTGTTCTGAAATATCCAGATAAAGTAGCATACAACACCGATAGTGAGCGCCAGTTTGAGCATCAGCCATGCCGTAAAGGCGTGCTCTGGTGAGAAGGGCAGCAGTATTGTGCCGACTATTAACGTAAACAGCGGATGGTAGACATTCTTGTTCGCCGGATGATCCTGTGAAAAACGGGTACCATCTGGCAGCTCTTCCCCGGTCAATTTTCCATTATGCCAGTAAGCGTATGCTCCGTCGGGAACCTGATAAAAATCGAGTCCTTTGCAGCAATAATGAATTGCACTTCCTGTGAAGAGTCCGTTGAACCACCCCGTATGAAATGCAGAAATATAATACAGCATATGAATAATCAGACCGAGATAGATAAGCTTATACGTTTTGATCGATTTGAAAAAGTCCTTCATTGTTCAAAATCCTCTTACTCATGAGATCTTTCTATCTCTCTATCGATGGCGATGCGAAAACGCTGCATGAGGACGTATTCTCACGCGTTCTTCATGGTTGAATCCAGTTCCTCCCCTTTCCGTGCTATACGCATTTTTAGAGTAAATCCAGGAAAAAGGCGCCAGTTAGGAGGATACGGTGTGACTGCCCGTTCCTCTTCAGATTCGACAGCTTTGCACTTTTGCATGCACAGACCCTGTCTCAGGCCGGTATTTGTATAGACAAAAAGAGAGGAATAAGGACGATATTTGTTCATACAAATAAGGGGAGAACACAGGATAAGCTCAGCCTGTAAAGAGGCTTTTCATCGTCGAGAAAGTGGATCTTTCCTCGTAAGACAAGATGAATTTGTAGCTGGCATTGTTTCAAGACTTGTAAATGGGTTTTTTGCATGGTATGATTAGACCATGAAAGGTGTGATGTACAAGTTCAATCATTTACGACTTTGCTCAGACTATCTGTATACAACTTATTTGCGGTTCGTTCAAAAGCTCTGCTGTACTGAGCCTTCCGGGAGCTCTCCCGGGGTATGACCGCTTGACCCAGGAAGCAGCCTGGCAACCCGAACCGGTGACATCACTCCTGACAGCATTACGCAAGTGCTTTCTTTGCCTCTCATCATAAAAGGGCATCTCGAACTTTTAATAGAAAAACGTTGTCCATTTCTCTTTTTATTTATAGAAGACGGAAAGCGGAAATACTGTAGCAAGCGTGGTGGTGGTAAAGGGTATATCGGTTCATATGCCGAATACATCTGGTTCGATCATGGATAGATTGAACCTTGTGTTCTGTGTCGAGTTCTGTGCTGAACGAGGACACTGTGAGCTTGCATAAATCCTACGCGCTCAACGACGAGCACGTCTTTGTGACGTTTGCGTTTCCGATACATTGATGTGGCTTTTGCGTGTTCTGTTAACACGCGGAAAACGTTTTTGAAGGAGGCATTGCAGTAATGCAAGCTGTCAAGAAAGCCGGTCTCACACGACGTGAGCGGATGAACATCGTCAAAGGGCTGTTATTTATCAGTCCCTGGGCCATTGGCTTTATTGCCTTTGTGCTTTTCCCGCTTGTGTACTCCCTGGTCATCAGTCTGTTCCGCTATAGTGGTATGCAAGCGCCCGTCTGGCTTGGTTTGCAGAATTATCAGCGTATGTTCACTGATCCCCTGGTTGGCACCTCAACGTTTAACACGTTCTTCTACACCATTCTTGCAGTTCCTATCGGCCTGGTTGTTGCTCTCTTGCTGGCAATCGCGATGAACCGTCCGGTTCGGGAGGCTCCCCTTTACCGCACACTGCTGTATTTGCCCTCATTGGTACCGGCATTCACCATCGCCTTTATCTTTATCGTGCTGGTGAACCCCCAGTTTGGTATTGTGAGCCAGTTCCTGGGCCTCTTCGGTGTGCCTGCAACCAACTACCTCGGTGACCCGACGAGCGCAAAGTGGGTCATTATCATGTTGGCTCAGCTTGGCGCAGGGAATGCAGCCCTGATCTTCCTGGCGGGTATGAACGGCATCCCGACGACCCTGTATGATGCAGCGCGCATTGATGGCGCGAGCAAGCTTCAGTGCTTCTTTCGGATCACGCTTCCACTGCTTTCGCCCACCATCCTCTTTAATCTCATTACTGCGATCAGCGGTGGTCTGCAAGTTTTCACCCCTGCATACATCATGACAAATGGTGGCCCCAACAATGGCACCCTGTTCTACATGTTCTACCTCTACAGGAACGCCTTCAGCTATGCTCAGTTGGGCTATGCATCTGCCCTGGCAGTAGCACTGTTCCTCGTTGGTATGGTGCTCTCAGTAGTGCTCTATACTGTGGCACAGCGCTTTGTCAACTACGAGGTTGGCGCGTAAGGGATCTTCAGATCAATACGAGACCCGCCCATCTTTGGTGATGGTGCGAGAGGAGGATATAGCAATTATGAAGTCGGCTCTTAGTATGGAACCAATTGAGCAGCAGGATCTTCCCCCTGTCAAGCGCGAAGGCTACAAAGTCAGCATCTGGCAGAAGATCTGGGATAGCATTGTTGCCCGTATTTTCCTGGTTGTTATGAGCGTGCTCTTCTTGATCCCGCTCTACTGGATGGTTGCCACTGCGTTAAAGTCGAACGAAGAGATGTCAGTGACACCGCCCACATTTATTCCACAAAGCTGGCTCTGGGAAAACTTTGTGAAGGCGGTCACGATTATTCCTTTCGGCACGTTCTTCTTGAATTCGCTGCTTATCACCGCTTTAACAGTCATTGGTACCGTCGTTTCTAACCTTATCGTTGCCTATGGCTTCTCGTGCATCCAGTGGAAGGGGCGAGATCAGTTGTTCTATCTCGTTCTGATAACCCTGTTCGTCCCGTTCCCTATCGCGCTTATTCCACAATTTGACCTGTTTGCGTGGCTTGGTTGGGTAAATACCTACCTGCCATTGATTGTCCCTCATTTTCTGGCAAGCGCGTTTTCTACGTTCCTCTTGCGGCAGTTCCTTTTGCAGATTCCGCAGGATATGCTCGATGCTGCTCGTGTCGATGGTGCAAGCGAGTGGCGTATTCTCTGGACGATTGTTGCACCGACGGCGCGTCCGGCACTGGCGACGGTCGCGATCTTCGCCGCTATCGGTGCATGGAACGACTTTATGGGACCCTTGATCTATCTACAGGATGAATCGTTGCAGACGCTCTCGATTGGCTTGCAGATGTTCCGCTCCACGCATGATATCCAGTTCAACCTGTTAATGGCGGCTTCTGTCCTGATTATCCTGCCAATCATGGTTCTCTTCTTCGCCTTCCAGCGATTCTTCATTAAGGGTATTACCGTTGGTAGCTTCAGATAAGTACGATGATGAGAGGAATCTGTAAGATGATACATACGAGGAAGTTGTTGCAGGCAGGGTCGCTGCTTATGGTTTCCCTGATGCTGGCGGTCCTGATCTCTGCTTGCTCTATGGGGCCAAGCGATCCTCATACCATTACGTTCTGGACGACGCGTACCGGAACGGTGGATATGGGGGGATGGAAGAAGATCATTGCAGGATTTGAAAAGGCGAATCCTGGCTATCATGTCAAACTGGTTGGCAAGCCATCACCCTCCCAGGGTGATGCGACAGCTCTGATTACTGCCGTGCGTGGTGGAACCCCGCCTGATGTGTTTGAAGTTGACCGCTTTACTGTCAGTCAGTATGCATCGATTGGTCTTTTGAGCAGCCTTCAGCCGCTGATCGAGAAGGAAGGTGGCAAGACCTTCAGCGATCAATATTTCCCGTTTGCCTGGAAAGAGACCATGTACCAGGGTGAATCGTATGCCCTGCCGTTTGATAGCGATGCTCGTGGGCTCTATTATAACAAGAAACTGCTCCGCGAGGCCGGCATTGATCCTTCTATTCTTGATCCGAAAAATGGTCCTCCAACTATTGATGAGATTATGGAGATCTCGCGCAAGCTGGTAAAGAAGGATAGCAAGGGGAACTATACACAACTCGGTCTGATCCCCTGGGATGGCGAAGCGTCGCCTGCAACCTGGGGCCTGAGCATGGGCGCGAAATACTACGACCCAACCACGTGTGAGTTTACCGCGTTCGAGCCCGCCTTTAAGAAAGCGTTCGAGAACTACGCGAAGTGGTCGAAGGAGCTGGACTATCACAAGGTTGACACGTTTATGGCAACCTATCAGCCACCCAATGCGCCTCCGAGCGAGACCCCGTTCTTCACCGGCCATCTGGGAATGTCAATCACTGGAAACTGGTTGCTGTCGAGCATTCGCGACTACGCTCCCAAGCTGGACTACGGCATTACCTATCTGCCTGTCGGGCAAAAAGGGGACAAGCCGTTTACCTGGGCTGGCGGCTATGCGCTGGTTATGCCGAAGGGCGTGAAGAACGTGGATGGTGCCTGGAAACTGATGCAGTATATCGCCGGCCCTGAGGGACAGCGTATCTACTCTCTTCAGACACAACACCTGCCAACGCTGAAATCGCTGATCGACGATCCCGAGATTACCGCTGGCAATCAGAAGTTCTTTGCCTCGATGATGCCCTTTACGCTGAGCCGCCCGCCGATGCCGGTGGGTGCCCAGATCTGGGACGCGATGGATACAGCGAAGCAAGCGGTGTTGCTTGGCGATAGTACGCCACAGCAAGCGCTGCAAAACGTGTATGACCGCGTACAGCCGCAGCTTCAACAGTTCTGTCCTTTCCAGCTCCCGTAAAGGCAGAACAGTCTGTGTGAGCAGTCGATCAGATCGGTCGGCTGCTCTTTTTTGCGCTATTCAGTTGAGATGAGTTGGTCAATGGCCTACATTTATTTCCCTCCATTTGGTGGCTCTGGTATGCTACATAGTGGGAGACGTTCTTCCCCTCTTTTGTCTTATGAGTGGGACGAGAGAAAACATGGTTCAGGTGAGGAAGGGAAACCCCTTCCTCCTATTTTTTCGCGTTCAGCAGCTCGCCGAGCCGTTTCACCTCGCGATTCTGTTTATAGGGACTGTGCAACAACTGCTTATAGATGTCGCGAACCCGGGTGATATGCGCGAGCGACTGCACCTCCTTGCACTCATTACAGGCGCTGATAGCCTTCTGCGTCGCCATAAACCAATCTTGCATAGCAAGCGAGCTCTGCGCATAGAGAATGTCGGTCCAGGCGCGGCGGCGGGTATGAGTCTGGCCGCTCAGCAGTTCGAGCTCGTCCAGCTCCTCGATTGCCTCCGTTGGGCGCCGTAACGCGAGCATTGTTTTCGCTCTGCCGATGCGCCAACGCCGCTCGTCGAGCCCCTTCATATCCCCATCAAGCAGGATCTGGTTGTAGGCATCAACGTCGCTCTCCAGTCCGACCAGATCTTCCGCTTTTTTCAGCAGGGTGAGCGCAAGCGTTTCGTCGATGGGAGATGAGCGCTGAAGCGCCCGGGCACGCGCCATCTCTGAATAGATAATGCCTTTAAGTTGCGGGCGAGCGTTCGGCAATGCCCGTTCAAAGTCGGTCAGGGCGGTTGCGATTTTATCTCGTTTCAATGTGATCTGCCCCTGCTGCACGCTGTCACCAATCGCGCCCCAGACGAGCAGCACGAAGCCACGCGTGTACTGCGAGGCGGCGAGGAGCTGGAGCGAGGTCGGGTCATCACCAAGCTGCCGGGCAACGCGAACGCCATGATTCGCATAGGTATAGGCCCGAAGGAAATCGCCACGATCCCGAAAGAGCGTCGCGGCAAGTCGATAGTAACTGTTGAGAAGTTCACGCGAGTGTTTCTGCAAGTCACCTCGCGCTTGCTTCTCTATGCCTTCAAGATGCTTGAGCTGCGCAAGGATATCAGTCAGCGAGTCGCCTGCTGTGCTGGAATAATGCAGTTTCCAGAAAAGTTGAATATCCTTGTGATAACGGTCAATATCGATTTGTGCATACTGCAACACAGCAGGAGCTGCATATGCGGTTTTGGTGTCTGCAATGCTGGAAAGCGACGCAAGACCAAACAATCCAAGAGGAATCCCTACAATTTCCGCCAATGCACGTCGTCGATGAATATCGAGGGGTACTTTGTTCCGATACTCCATTTTATAAATCCAATCCGGTTTAATTGAAGAGCCTGTTCGTTCGTTGTAGAGCCTGGCAATTTCCTGTGCGCTTTTGCCAGAGCGACGGTGATAATCGAGGAGGACTTCGCCCGCATTCGGCCACCCATCTTCCTGTTTTGAGTAGGGCCCGTACTCGCCACGCATGCCCCAATAGACTCTCACGCCATTTCCCATACCTTCCTTCTCCCAGCTACTAGAGAACTATCTATAACTTATTATATGCTTGCATTTTTCCTCTGTCTACTGTTTCATCCCCGATTGGTACTTGTATATCCTACTGTTGAATTTCTGTCTTTTTCCTACGAAATGAAATGGTACGCTGTTTGTGTAGAAAGGATGCAGGCTTACTAAACCTGCTTTCTTGCTTGAAAAATCGATATCGCGTTGTTCCCGGAGGCGCTTGCATTTCACTGGCGTCGTCTCTGTTGCAGTGATGCAGCATGGTTGTGTAGATGCGCAAGCCATACAATGGTGTGTGAAGAGGAGTGAAAGAATGAAGGAACAGGAAAGATATGAGTATTTGCGCAGACAGATAAGAAAAGAGTGCAAGCGGATTCGACAGTTGATTCGAGATGGAGTCACCCCTGAGCATGCACGCACGATCAGACGGTGCAATCAGCGGATCGCGCAGTGTGTGCTGCAACTGGATCGATGCATTGGACGCGACCGAACCGATGACATCTTAGCTCAGATCTATATTCGACTCGGGTTGGTGAACGTCAATGTCCGTTCGCTCACCCCCTCTGTAATTGCAGAAATACACGAATGACAATCGTCCCCTCATGGAAGGCGCGGTACCTCTGGATGAGCCCGCGCCTTTTTTCCCTTTGGCCTGCTTCTCGTGAGTGCCATTGGCTCTTTTGGGCTGGTTCTGTATCCTGTACACTAAAGCGGTAGAAGGAGGTACCCACTATGGTAGAAAATGTGTATGTATTGCCTGATAACTTACCGGTACCCGAGGATGACGGGGCCTGTCGCCATCTGCCGGGAATTGAACTGCCATCGGTCCCGTTGCTTGCCACAACAGGCGAGATGATCGATGTTGCCTCATTGCCCGGATTAACCGTTCTATACTGCTTTCCGCGCACAGGGAGGCCCGGCGTGCCCAATCCAGAGGGATGGGATCTGATCCCGGGAGCGCGTGGTTGTACGCCACAAGCCTGCTCGTTTCGTGACCACTTTCAGGAACTCCAGCAGTTCGATGCCCGGGTGTTTGGTTTCAGCACGCAAACGCCTGAGGAGCAGCAGGAGCTTGTCGAGCGTCTGCACCTGCCATTTCCGCTGCTCAGTGATGAGCATCTGACATTCGTACAGGCGCTCCGCCTGCCCACATTCACCGTTGAGGGCATGACGCTGGTCAAACGCCTGACGTTGATCGTGGAAAGCGGCAAGATTATCAAGGTGTTTTATCCGATCTTTCCGCCTGATAAGCATGTCAATGAGGTGCTTGCCTGGTTGGCGCAACGGTAATACGACAGCTTTACTGGAAACGAGGAATAGTCGAGCTTTCCTTTCAGCGTATGATATGTTATTGTGAAAATACTCCCTGTAGAAATGGTAGAGCGAACAACCTGTGCCGTGTGGAATAGTGCTGAGAAGGGAGCACAACGATGACTACGACTCTCCTCGTTGAAGGGCTTGTAGAGCTGTCCGACGGGCCAGTGCATTATTATGAAGCGAGTCAGCACGGCCCGCCTGTTGTATTGCTTCATGGGGGTATGGACAACGCGTTATTGTGCTGGAAACGGCTGTTCCCCGTGCTTGCGGTCGCTTATCAGGAACAGGCCCCTGACTGGCCGGGACAGGGAAAGAGCATTCCATATCGTGGGCGTGCAACGCAGGCCGCGCTTGAAGACTGTCTTGAGCGCCTGCTTGATGTCTGGGGATTGAAGCAGGTGGCACTCGTGGGCATGTCGATAGGGAGTAGCGTGGCGCTTGGTTTCGCGCTGAAACATCCTGAGCGAGTCACGCGGCTGGTGCTCGGGAGCTGCGTCGGGCTGCTGGAGCATGAGAAGCGTGAGCATTTGAATTCGCTCCTGCTGCGCACGCCGCTGGCCTCGCGTCTGGGAACTGCTGTAGCCAGCCGGGAGACGATTCGCTTCATTGTGCGGCATTACCTGTTTGAGTCGGAGGTACCCGATTTTGACACGATTGTGGATGAGGTGCATCAGGAAGTCAAGAATCGAAAGACGCTGTTTCCTGATTGGGTGATTGATGAAACGCGCTGGAAAGGGCCGAAAACCTATCACATGCCTCATCTGCCGAAGTTGCAGTGTCCGGCGCTGTTTATTCATGGCGAAAAGGATAAGCTGGTGCCACGAGAATACGCTGAAAAGGCCGCTCATCTGGCTCCACAGGGGGAACTTCTGGTGATTGATGGATGTGGTCACTGGGTTCATCATGAGCACCCGGTTGCTTTTAATGCCGCTGCCGCGCGTTTTCTGGCTCCACTTGTAGGGATGTAGGAATGATGCAAAGAGTCTGTATGGATATTTCGCGTACAGGCTCTTCTCTCTTTTCTCGAATTCTCGCTTGTTATGGCATCTTTCCCCGGTGGAATTGTGCTTCTTCCAGATCGATATCATGTTCAATTGCATGAAAAATCTCATCGCTGATCGATCCACTATCGCGTAGATCGATTGCTGCGAGACGCTTGGCATGCAGAATTTCATAATAGAAGCGGCCTATCGCTTTGGGCCGTTCAAGTGATGGTTGAGAACCTTTCCATTTATAGCGAAACATACGCAGATCCTGTATGCGCTTCTCGTAGCGCCTGTGGAGCGCCATCGCAACATCTTTCGGGACCCATTCCTCGTTCTGAAGCTCTTCAATGCGTTGAAGAGCAGCCTCAAGAATCGTGCGCACGGCAACCCGGTATTCATTGCCGGACGTATGCTTTTCGCCGAGGTGTAACAGGCGTATCAGCGGTGAAAGCGTGAGTGCCTGTAGCTCGAGTGTTGCCAGAATCACGCTGAAGGTCAGGAAGATCACGACATCGCGCCCGGGAAAAGCGGCGCCATTGGGGAGCGTCAGGGGGATCGAGAGCGCCGTTGCGAGCGAGATGCCGCCTCTCATGCCCGACCAACCGATCAGCAGAGCCGAGCGCCAGCGCGTGATAGGCTGAAATGAGGGGATCAACCGGCTGAGCATTTTCGCAATGGCGGTACTGGCAACGCACCAGATCAGGCGAATCACGATCACAGCCAGACAGATCAGCACCGCATGCCCCAGCAGCGTCAGGAAGGGCATCCCTGAGAGTGCCGCAATGATATCGGGGAGCTGCAACCCGATCAGCATGAAAATAAAGCCGTTGAGCAGGAACACCGCCACGTTCCAGAAGGCCCCGGCTTGCAGGCGCGTATTGGCCGAAAGCAGCGTCGCGGAGCGCTGTCCCAGGAAGAGCCCGGCAGCCACGCACGAGAGCACGCCGGAGAGCTGGAGCGCTTCCGCGAAGAGGTAAGCCGCATAGGGAGTGAGCAGCGAAATAACGATCTCACTGGTTGCGTCGTCGATGCGCTGGTAGAGCCAGGTGACGGGCCACGCGATAATCAGCCCGATCAGCACGCCCCCCACGCTGACAAGGACAAATTGGAGTGCCGCCGCACCAGGCGAGAAGGTCCCACTGAGAGCGGCTGCCAGGGCGAAGCGGTAGGCAACAAGCGCCGTGGCGTCGTTGACCAGACTCTCGCCTTCAATCACGGTCGTCAGGCGGTGCGGCAGGCGGAAGTTCTTTATGACGGTCCCTGCTGCGACGGTGTCAGTCGGTGAGACGACCGCGCCGAGGATAAAAGCAACCGACCAGGGAAGATCCGGGTGAATGGTATGGAGCACCCAGGCAACAAGCAACATGGTCAGCAGAACGAGCCCGACCGCCTGCAAGAGAATCGGGCGTAGCGATTCACGAAAATCGCGCCAGGACGTAAACCAGGCTGAAGTAAAGATAAGAGGAGGGAGGAAGGCAACAAAGATCAGATTCGGATCGAGATGTATGTCCGGCAAATTGGGTAAAAAGCCGAGCAGTATCCCCCCGATCACCAGCAGGATCGGGTATGGAATGCGCAGCCGCGTCGCCAGAATCGCCAGCGCCACAATCACGGACAGCAAAATAAAACTCAGAACGACGGTTTCATGTACCAAAAGCTGCCACCTCTCGTCTCCCCGAAGCGCTGACTGCTCGCCTGGTGTGAAGGAGCTTCCGGGGGTTCTCTATTCAGTATACCTACTGGATTCGAGGTGCAGGAAGGCGACAACCGAGACGTAGAACGCGGATTCTGAGATACAACGTTGTTGCCAGCAGGAGCAGCGACGCGAGCCCGAGCAAGGGGCGCAGTGGATCGAACAGGGTCATGGCGCCGCTCATGCCAAGCAGCAGGACGACGATTTTATTACATATCGGGCAACCAACCGAGAAGAACGAAAGCAGAAAGCCGAATAGTGTCCGCAGGGTGCCGGTGCGCTCTTTGGGCTGCTGAGGCGGCGTCGGGTAGAGTGTTGCCAGTGCCAGCAGTGGCCCGATCAGCAGCGCGGAAAGCAGCCAGATACTATAGTCCAGCGTCCCGCTCGGCGTCATGCGCACGAAAAACGCGTTCGGAATCAATACCGTGGGAATGCCGATGAGAAGCGCTGCCCCGAGGGCATAGAGCGCCGAAAGGCTCCAGAATCGCCAGCCAAACATAGATACTGACCTCCTTTTGCTGTTACTGGATCTATCATACCGCCAGAAATGGGGGCTTGACAATCTGCACAGAAATCATGTATTCTGGGAAGAAGAAACGATACAGTGTAAACGCGCCGATCAGGAATAGTAGGCGTGAGGACGGTCTGTCAGCGAGCCGGAGAGAGTGAAAGCCGGTAGACGAAATCACGTTGAACCCACCTGAGAGCGTCAGCGAAGAGCTGACCGGAGCCTCCCCGTTAGCGCAGAGGAACGGTTATACTATTGACCGTAATGAGTGGATTGTGTTGTAATGCACAATCTGAACGAAGGTGGTACCACGGGAAAAACTCGTCCTTCATGGAGGGACGGGGCTTTTTTTATTTTGGCGCGCTTCAGAAGAAGGAGAACACCATGCGACTATCTCATCTGTTTACCCGGACGCTACGAGAAGCGCCGCGTGACTCGGAAGGGCGCAATTATGAGCTGCTGGTGCGAGCGGGTTTTATCAGGCAGCTTGCAGCGGGCGTTTATAGCTTTCTCCCTCTGGGTAATCGCGTGTTGCGCAAGATCGCCGATCTGCTGCGCTCCGAGCTGGAAAGAGCCGGAGGTCAGGAAGTAATGTTGCCGATACTACAGCCTCGCGAGCTCTGGGAGCAGCCGCCGCTGAATGGTGGTCTTTCGCGTGCCGAGGCGTATGGAGCGGAGTTGTTCAGTTTGCAGGATCGCAAGGGCCGTGATCTGGTGCTCGGAGCGACCCACGAAGAGGTGATTACGCTGCTTGCGTCCGAATTCATTACCAGTTACCGTGATCTACCACAACGCCCGTTTCAGGTTCACATTCGCTTTCGTGACCAACTAAGGCCGCGTGGGGGGCTGCTGCGTACCCGTGAGTTTGTGATGCTCGATCTCTATACCTTTGATGCTGATCCTGAGCGCATGGACGAAAGCTATCGCGTGGTGCGTGAGGCGTGTCAGGCGGCTTTAGAGCGATGCGGATTGCGCTTTCTCCTGGTCGATGCCGACAGCGGCGCCATTGGTGGCAAGGACTCGCAGGAATTCTTTGTGCCAATTGAGGCAGGCGAGGATGACGCGCTGATCTGCGAGCAGTGTGGGTATGCGGCGAATCGAGAGAAGGCCGAGTTTGTGCGCGATCCGGTAGGCACTGATGAGGCTCTGGAAGCGCTTGAAGAGGTCTATACACCCGGGGTAAAGACAATCGCCGAGCTGGCTGAGTTCCTGCATGTGCCGGAGGAGCGGACGCTGAAATGTGTTTGTTACACTGCCGGGGACCGAAGCGTGATAGCTGTGCTGCGGGGTGATCTGGAGCTGAACGAGGTCAAATTAACCAATGTGTTGACGCGCGCGAAGCTTGATGTCTCTGATCTGCATCTTGCTACGCCTGAAGAGCTGGCACGAAGCGGCATTGTGGCGGGCTTCACCTCGCCTCTGGACAAAGATGACTCGATTCTGATTGTGGCCGACCACTCGATCACACAGGGCCGGAACTTCGTCGCAGGCGCGAATCGTGTTGATTATCATATTACACATGTAAACTATCCTCGTGATTTTCGTGTTGCGATCCTTGATGACATTGCCTCAGCATATGACGGCGCTTCCTGTGCGCGTTGCGGCGGTTCGCTCCATATGGTGCGTGGCTGCGAGGTAGGCCATATCTTCAAGCTTGGCACGCGCTATTCCGACGTGTTTCATGCGACCTTTCTTGCGGCAGATGGCACGTCCAGGCCGCTGCTCATGGGCTGCTATGGCATCGGAGTCAGCCGGATTCTGGCAGCGCTCGTTGAGCAGAGGAGTGATGAGAAAGGGCTTGTATGGCCGTTGCGTGTGGCACCGTATCATGTGGCGCTGGTCGGCTTTGATATGGACAAAGAGACGACGCGGACGGCAGCCGAGCGGCTGTATGCAGACTTGCAGGCGGAGGGAGTGGAGACGCTCTTCGACGATCGCATTGAGAGCCCGGGCGTGAAGCTGAACGACGCCGACCTGATAGGTGTGCCTCTGCGTGTGGTGGTAAGCAAGCGCTCATTGAAAAATGGCGGCGTTGAGCTCAAGTGGCGGCATGAAAAGGAAGGAAAGATTATAGCGTTAGATGAAGCGGCGAGAACAATACGTGATCTCGTGCAGAAGAGGTTGCATGAGACGGAGAGTTGAGCGTCACAGATAGGCCACACAACCGTGGAGCGCGTTGGCTGTGAGGACTTCAGGATCTCCTCAAAAGTGACGCCCATCTCTGTCGGTACTATAACTCAAATTGAGGGTGCAATCAAGGGTGATCGGCGTGCTCGAGAGTGTGGCACTTGTGAAGAATATGTCTTCCCTGACGTATGTACTACGAGACATAGAAGGGAGGAACGTTCTGTGTTGTCAACATCGGGGTATGCCATTCTTGCCCTTCTGGCCCGTGAATCTCTTTCGGGCTACGATATTGCGCAATGGATGAAGAATGCTATCGATTTTTTCTGGAAAACACAGCACAGTCGAATCTATCCTGAGCTTGCTCATCTGGAGGAGCTAGGATATGTGACGCACCGGCTGATAGAGCAGAAGCAGCGTCCCGCCAAGAAGCTCTACACGATCACTGAAGCAGGACGGGAGGCACTCAAAGCGTGGCTTGTCATGCCTCCGATGCCTGCTGCTGAGCGGAACGAGCTGCTCTTAAAGACCTATTCCATCTGGCTGACAGAGCCGCAGCAGGCGCTTGCATTTTATCGCCGCCAGTTGCGATGGCACAGTGAGCGGCTCGCTATCTTTGCGGGGATTCAACAGAGAATCGAGGAGAAAGGTATACCGAAACCCTCGGACCCGCGTTTCGGCGACTATGCGACGGTGCGTGTCGGCGTGGCCTATGAGCGCGAATATGTGACGTGGTGTCGCTGGATGATCGAACAATTTGAACAAGAGCTGCAACAGCAGGAAAAGTAGATATTCTCGTTTTTCGTTGTTTGCGTTGCTTGTATGGACGGAAGAGGCAGTGAGCGGGCTGCCTCTTCTTTTCTGGTTTCGCGAAAACTAGGATCTCTTGTCGAAGCGCTTCCATTGCGAGCAGGCGCGAGCCATCACCTTGCCCTCGCGCACGATCTGCTGGTGCAGTGTGACTATCTGCTCGTCTGCCGGTTCAAGCCAGCTCTGGATGTTGAGCGAATCGCCGAAGGCCGGACTTTCCATATATTCGATATCGTAATGCAGAGGCTCAAAGCGCGTCGTATCGGGTCTGATGCCATGTCGAGCATACATTTCCCAGGCGGCATTGTCCAGCGCCTCGACCACGGCAGCATTGTTCATATGGTGCATCAGATCGATATCCGAGAAGCGCACGGTGGTGGTTGACGTTTCGGGTGTTCGCTCGGGTGGCGCGGGAAAAGGAGGATCAGACAAGGGCGCTTCAGGCCCATCTGGAAGCCAGACGCGCACGATTTCCTCGGGGATGCGGGCCGGTTTACCCCGGGCATCGATGTAGACCCAGAGGGTGCGCGCTGAGATCAGGGGCTCACTGTGGGGGCTGTCTGCCAGGCGGGCTTCATAGCCGCGTTGAGAGGTGATGCGCTTGAATGAGATGCCGAAAGTTTTGAGTTCAAGCCGGGTGTGAATGGGGATGGGTGCGGCGAAGTCGATCAGTGTGCGCTTGACGAGCCAGTGGCCTTCACCTGGTAGTTGTGCATCTTCTACGTCTTGTGATGCGATATCCTGCATATACCGGACGAATGCGGTTGGTGTCAGGAGCGTGTTACAATCGCATTCGTCGTAACGAACCGTGTGCGCACGGGTAAAATACCGTTTCATATCGTCTCCTTGTGTCAAACATTCCTCTCAATCTGTATTGTAGCAGTTTTTGAGGAAGCCGCCCACGTGGTTGCGGGCGGCCTGTGACTACAAGGAGAGCGGTTGTGTTCTCAGTGTAAGGGGCTGAAGCTTGATCGTTGCCTGCCGGGCAAGCTGTGTCTGCCGAACAGCCGCTTGTGCCGCGAGAATGGCCCGGGTGCCACTTGCTTGAAGGAGCAGGAGGTCAGACACGAGCAGGGTGAGCAGCAATGAACCAGTGATAAGGAGCGCGAAGGTGACGAGAAAGCCCATGTGAAGCGGTAGCAAGCAATATGCCAGGATCACAACAAGCGGAAAGTGAACCAGATACCACGGGAACGAGGCTTTACAGCTATACTGCAAAAAGCTGTTCGACCGGTTAAGGAAGCGGTCTCCGAGTGCCAGGGTCATCAGAAGGCTACACCAGAGCGTCAGGCCGCACAGGCTGCGGAAGAGCATATAGCCAGGTGTATACGCGGTCTGTACCTGGGCCCCACCCAGTTTCCACAGACAGATCAGCGCTATGCTGCCAGCTACGGTGAGGCCTGTTGTGAGCAATTCTGTCTTCTGGATCATCTGTCGGGGGCGTGGGCTGGCGAACAGGATAAATCCATACATATAGTAGAGTGTCCACGAAAGAGCATCAGTCAGGCTACAATATTGCGGGAAGGCGGTGCGCAGGCCACATTCGATCAAGAGCAGCGGAAGAGCCAGAGCAAACAAACCAGCAGGCGTAGTGCTCAGGTTACTTATTCGGTTTAGCCAGCGTTGTCCGGCGCCGCGCAGATACAGGCAGAGTGGAAGCGTGAGCAGCGAGAAGCCAAACAGATAAACAATGAACCAGAGATGATGAATGTAGCCGGTGATGAGGCCCAGATTTCCCCGCAGAATGTCACCCAGGAAATACGGGTAGAAGGCAAGCAGGGAACCGTTGTACAACTGGTTGCTGATCATGTCGAAATAGGCCTGAAGCGGGACGAGCAGGACAAAGCCAATACCAAACGGAACGAGCAGGCGCTGAAACCGTTCTTTGATGAACGCTCCGGCTGTTCTGCGTTTGAGGGCGAACCAGCTACTTGCGCCGGCCAGCAGGAAGAACAGCGCCATACTCCAATAGGTGAAGCCATTCAGGCTCAACCAGCGTACGCCGTTTCCCAGTGGAGTGCTGCCAAATGGCTTGTAGAGGTCGCCGAACATTTGAATGCAATGAATGGACACAACTGCGAGAAAAGCGATTGCACGAAGCCAGTCAAAAAAGTAGATTCTCCCTGATGATTTTGCATTTCCGTTTTTCATTTATATTCCCTTTATTAAGTAGTTTTTAATAGCTCTTTTTGTTGTCTATGGATGCAATGATATCAGGCAGATGCTGAGAAAGTGCGTCCAAAAAGCAGGGAAAATGTGTCCAAATTGTCACAATGTGTCGCACATAGAAACAAAGTCCGTTCCCATATCTGCGGAGGTGAGATACTCAGGATTGTGGTGCATGTATAGTGCGCATCCTATGATTTCTATTGCCTGTATCCTATAGTGGTATGAAAAAGGAGTAGACAACGTTCTTCTATCTGTCTGCTTATGGAGTAGATCTATCTCTTTCGGAGTAAAAAGCAATGCGATAAATAGCGATAAAGTGGTATGATAAAGGTATCCTCTGTAACTCACTGTAATGGGTAGGACCCTTCTTCCGCTTCTGTGGGGATGCGGGAGAAGCGGGTGCTGAAAGGAGTTACCTATGAATGCATGGCGCATTTTTACCTCGCTGAATCGCTCACAGCGAAACGCCTTTCTGGCGAGCTTCCTGGGTTGGACGCTTGATGCATTTGATTACTTCTTGCTCACCTTTGTTGTCATTCAGGTCTCCCATGATCTGGGCGTTTCGCCTCCAGCGATCTCGTTCACCCTGACGTTAACATTGATGTTGCGTCCTGTAGGTGCGCTCATCTTCGGGCTGCTGGCCGAACGGTTCGGGCGCAGGCTCCCATTGATGATCGACATTGTGTTCTATTCCTTCCTGGAATTGCTGACCGCATTTTCACCCAGTTATACATTCTTCTTCATTTTGCGTATTCTCTTTGGGATTGCGATGGGTGGTGAATGGGGCATTGGGGCTTCGCTCGCAATGGAATCGCTGCCCAAAGAGGCGCGAGGCCTGTTTTCGGGTATTCTGCAACAGGGATACGCGGTCGGCTATCTGCTTGGGGCGCTGGTATTTGCGTTGGTCTACAATGTTTTCCCGGCTCCATTCAATACCTGGCGCGTCATGTTTGCCATCGGGGCACTTCCGGCGCTGGTTGTTGTGTTTATCCGGCTTGGCGTGAAGGAGTCGCCTGTCTGGGAGCATCAACAGATGGTACATCGCGAGCGCGGCGTGAGTGTCTGGCAGGGCATGATCACGGCTGTCGCGCGCCGGCCCTGGCTCTTCCTGTATCTGATTATTCTTATGACTGCCTTCAACTGTTTGTCGCATGGCACGCAGGACATGTACCCGACTTTCTTGCAGGGGCAATGGAAGTATAACGTGACCCAAACGACTATTCTGACAGCCATTGCGAACTGTGGTGCGATTATTGGTGGAACGCTCTTCGGCCATTACTCGCAATTCTGGGGAAGACGGCGGGCGATTCTGGTTTCCTGTATCATTGGCGTGATCATGATCCCGCTCTGGTCCGGCCTGCTGATGATTCCCGGGCTCAACCCGCTGATCTCGTTGCCTATAGGTGCATTCCTCTTGCAGTTTATGGTTCAAGGAGCCTGGGGAGTGGTTCCAGTCCATTTGAACGAGCTTTCGCCGACCGATGTGCGGGGCACGTTCCCGGGTTTTGCCTATCAGCTAGGCAACCTGTTTGCGTCCTGGATTGTCTTCATTGAAACGTTGATGGCCTACGATTACTTCGGAACGGCCAAGAATCCGAACTTCACGATGGCGCTGTCTATCTTCTCGCTTGGCGCGTTCCTGGCGGTCATTATTCTGGCGGCAATCGGGCGTGAGGCGCATGGCGTAGATTTCATCGAAACGGGGGAGCGAGATGGAACACAGCTCTCGCCCGAAACTGCCCCGGGAGATTGATTGCCTGCTCTCTTTATCGAGCATGATTCCGCTCTGGAAGCAAGAAAGCAGTCCTGACACTCAGGGCTGCTTTCTTTTATGCCACCTCTCGGGCTTCTGTGGCCTGTTGCCTGTCTAGCCGCTTGCGACGTGAGAGAATCAACCACTCGGCAAATAGAATATTGAGTACAAGTGCAATCCAGAAGCCGGTTTCCATTGCCTGTGCAAGCAGAAGATCAAAATGTCCCGCAAAGGTCGTGTTACGTTGCGGTAACAGGAGCAACACGCTGAACACGCTCATCACGCGTGCCATTGCCGCAACCAGCGTAATCGCATAGTTGCGAATCATCCAGGTACGGTGATCCTGAATACGACGCTGTCGGATGGCTCTATAAGCCTGTCCAGCACTGAGGAGCCACAGAATTGCCAGAACCGCAAAGCCTGCTCGACGCTCAAAACTGGACAGAGAAACGATGATGATAGCAACAGCGCTAATGCTGCCAAGCAGGATGCAGAGCAGGTATATGCGACCGAGCAAGCGATGCAGTTGCGGACGTCGAGCTCGCAGGCCGTTAAGGAACTGAAATGGTCCGATTATTTGTGCAACTGCAGCGAGCAGTACATGAGCGACAAGCAAGGGATAATGCAGCGGAAATGCTGGATTGAGTTCCAGGCGACTGAGCGCAGGATTGAAAAGTGCGTATGGTTCTGCAAGGAACGAAGCGGCAATAAAAGCAAAAATGGCAATAATCCACCACCAGGCTCCAGCTTTTTTTACGGACATAGATACCTCTCGATGTCTGGAATCAAACGGAGAGGACAAAGCGCCCTCTCCGTCCAATCTTCTATTCTTTGGGGTGAATTGATCCTTCAAGGCGTTCACGCATGATATCAAAGGTAGTACCATCGATTTCGCCCCGTGCATAGCGTTGCCGGAGAATTTCCAGCGCTGAAACGCGTGCTGGATGGTTCTGTTGCATGTTGAAGAATGCCGCTCGATTGCGGATGGCTGCGCGGAAGATCAGAAACCCGACAAGTCCGGCCAGGAAAAGGAACCAGATGAATGGCATAAATGCCCAGGGACCAAAACCGCAATGCATACAATTGCTCCTCTCTTCTATGGAGATTGACCCATACTTTTACGTATACTCATAAGCCATATATTGCTCAGCAGTGAAGTAATTGCCTGCATGATTTTGGTGAACCTTGTTTCTACTTCACCGCTGATGTGGATAGTATATGCGTAAAAAGAGGAATTCGGATCGGTCTTCAGATGGGGATACCCCCGTCCCGAGTCGGCATTCTTCCATTTTCATCGAACATGCGACTGAAGAAGGAGCACATCCCACCTGTAGACGGTCTTCTTCCGCTCTTCAATGCGCTATACTCAGGATGGAAAGGAGTACAGTATGCATCTCTGGCAGGTCATATGTCTTTGTCCGCCTGCAATGCTCCCTGACGAGCGGAGGCGCTTCCTGTCTCTGTTTGGAGCGCAGTGCGGAGATCCTTTGCATCCATCAATGGTTGACCCGGGGCTGTCTTTTCTTACGACGCTCAAGCCAGGAGAGGCGCTGAGCGTACTACAGGAGCGGCATGCGCTGATGCTTCGTTTGGGTGAGTGGCTTGAGGAGTGGCGGGCAAGACATGCCGAAGCACCTGAAATAGTGCAGGAATTGTTGCTGAACCATATTCAAATATTGCTGAATGCAGAACAAGTATGGCTTGAACACTCAATACACATGCTAAAAATGGCCCTTCTTCAAACAGATTGTACGTCTTGTTCGTAGTACAAGCTAAACACTAGATACTCAATTTCACGTAGTCCTCTTGTGGAGGAATAGGGGCGGGTTACATATATGACAGGAACTTCCAGACAAAAACGGCGCGGCTGCCTGCGCCTCTCGGGCTTACGGGCGCGCATGGCGCTCTCCTATATAGTAGTGACAGTTTCGATTATGTCGGTGCTCCTCACCATAGTGGGTGGTATCATTTTTGAGGTGCTCCATAACACCAGCGCGCTGGATTCTAAAGCCCTCTCGCGAACGGAAAAAATGGCTCGCCTCTATGCCCTTGTTGCGGCTTCTCAGGCCGATGGAGATACCCTTTCTGAGCAGAGCACATTCCAGCAAGGACAGCCCGGCTCACTGGATATTACAGCATTTGTAGATGAGTCGGATTGGGAGATGTTGAAAGAGGAGAACGAGGAGACGCCTCGTCATCGCTCATCTTACAGCCTGAGCGGCCAGATTGCTGTGACGCTTGTATCCACCAATGGGAAAATTTTGGCCTGTTCTGATATGCAGCAGTGTACAGAAGGAAAGACTATTTCTGGAAATCCCTATGAAGCGATGATTCGCGAGGCACTTCAAGGACGTACGGTCAGCCGAATTGTGGTGACAGAAGAGGGCAGGGAACCTCGGGTTGCTCTGCCTGTGAAGCGGCTCGGGAAGGTGATCGGGGCTGTTTTTATCTCCGCGTTACCTGCCGTGCATGGGCCATTTCTGCATTTTCTCTTCTTTAGCTGGTTTGAGTTTGCGGCTGTGACGCTTCTGATTATTACGCCTTTTGGCTTGCTGTTTGGTGTGATATCAACGCGCGGGCTGATTCGGCGCATTCAACGACTGGCTCAAGCAGCCGAGCGCTTCGCGCAGGGATACTATCAGGAACGGCTCCAGGTGCAGCATCACGACGAACTGGGTGATCTGGAGGCCGGTTTCAACCACATGGCTGACCAGTTGGTGCAGAGCCTGGAAATTCAGCGCCGTCTGACAGAGCGAAACGCCCGTCTTGAGGAGCGGACCCATATAGCGCGTGAATTGCATGATAGCGTCAAGCAGCATCTCTTCGCTGTCTCGATGCAACTGGGGGCAGGCCTGGCGCTGCTTGAAGAGAGCGAAAACCCGCTGCGTCGCTACCTGTTGGAAGCCGATAATCTGGCGTATCAGGCGCGCCAGGAGCTCACGGCCCTGATTAAAGCGATGCGCCCATCTGCACTACAACATCGACCATTTCTTGAGGCGTTGCGTCAATATGTGTCCTCATGGAGTCGACAACATTCTATTCCTGTAAAGATTCAACTGCCGATGAATTGTACTTTTTCACCAGAAGAGGAAGAGGCGCTGTTCAGAATTGCACAGGAGGCGCTGGCAAATGTGGCGCGGCACAGTCAAGCGACCGAGGTCAGCATGCAGCTTGCCTGTGAGAGCGAGGGCTGGTCGTTGACGTTGACAGATAACGGGCGAGGTTTTGATGCTCAACGCACTTCTCAAGGCGTTGGACTGGCCTCGATGCGTGAGCGAATGAACGCGCTTGGCGGAATGTTAACAATTGAGAGCTCCGAGCAGCAGGGGACGACGATCACGGCCCGGCGTATGGTCGGAGAGCGTGTGAGAAAGGATGGTTAAAAATAATGACGAATCGTATTACGGTGCTGCTGGTCGATGATCATAGCGTTGTGCGGCAGGGCGTTCGGGCTTTTCTTGAGGTACAGAAGGATCTCCATATTGTGGGTGAGGCGTCGACCGGCGAAGAGGCTATCCGGCTGGTTCAGGATATCGTGCCGGACGTTGTGCTGATGGATCTGATGCTGCCAGGGATGAACGGCATTGAAGCAACCAGGCAGATAAAGCGGATCAGTCCCAGTACGAACGTCGTTGTCCTGACCTCGTACCACGATGATGAGGATATTTTTCCTGCATTGCGGGCCGGTGCGACATCCTACACGCTGAAAGATATTCGCTCGACCGAGCTTGCGGAGATCATTCGCAAGGCTGCACATGGGGAATCAGTGCTGCATTCTCAGGTGGCGAACCGCGTGATTCAAGAGGTTCGCGAGGCTCGGCGTGCCGTGCCGCCTGTCTTTGTTGATCTGACCGAGCGTGAGCTTGATGTGTTACGCCTGATCGCGGAGGGGTTTTCTAACACAGCAATTGCGGAAAAACTGGTGATAAGCGAAAAAACGGTGAAAGGACATGTCAGCAATATTCTGAATAAGCTGCATATCGAAGATCGTACGCAGGCGGCGGTTCTGGCATGGCGACAGGGCTTGATGGAGCTATAAAAGGCGAAATGGCCTCTATGGAATACGTGTTATTGGCTCTTGTGAACGCTCATTCTTTTCTGGTACGCTCTTCTCATCATTATGAAGAAGGGGAGATGTATATGCTAGTTTCTCATGAGCAGAAAGAACGAGCAGAGCAGTTTCGGCGGTGGCATGTGGAGCCGCCATTGCTGGTCCTGCCGAATGCCTGGGATGTGGCAAGTGCCCGGCTGTTTGAGCAGAAGGGCTTCCGAGCGGTTGCGACGACCAGTTCAGGGGTAGCGGCGGCCTACGGCTATGCGGATGGAGAGCATATACCGCGCGAGCTGCTCTGCGAGACGGTTGAGCGCATAACGCGAGTGCTCTCCTGTCCGCTGACAGTCGATATTGAAGCCGGGTATGGTGATTCTCTGGATGAGATCCTGCAAACAGTACAGGCTATCGTACAGGCAGGCGCTGTAGGTATCAATTTTGAGGATTCCAGCAAGCGCTTAGCAGTGGGGCTGGTGGATCCGCAGGTACAGCAGGAGCGTATTCGGGCGATTCGTGAGCTTGGTCGTTCTCTCGGGCTACATCTTGTCATCAACGCACGAGTTGATACATACGTGTCTGGCACAATGACAGGTGAAGAGCGCTTTGAGGAGACAGTGCGGCGGGCGCGGCTCTATTATGAAGCCGGTGCGGATAGCGTCTACCCCATTTTAATGAGGGATCCTGGCGAAATAGCCCATATTGTGAAGGATTGTCCATTTCCAGTGAATATTCTTGCCAGCCCGGGAATGCCTTCGCTATCCGCTCTGGAAGCGATGGGAGTCGCACGGGTGAGCTTTGGTGGTGAGTTGATGAAGGTTGCACTTGGGTCGCTTGCCCGGGTATCCGAGGAATTGATTCAGCAGGGAACATACGAGCAAATGAGCCTGCATATGTTGCCCAATGAACAGTTCAAGAAACTCCCGTATCCAAAAGATGTATGAGAAGCCAAAAATGCTGGATATTGCTGAATGCGCCTGTAAGCAGTGTTGATGGAATGCTCGGAATATGCTACACTATACTAACCAGCTCCAAAGGTGTGGCAACGGGGGTCTACCAGGAAGTAGGCATGACGTGTTTTTGACATATACTCAGAAAGGACAAGAACTACCATGCCTGCAAATAACCGTGGGACTGTTGTTGCCGTTTGCCGTAATCCTCAGCCCGGGCTTCCGAAGCCAGTTGTAGAGTCTATTCATCTGCTAGAAGGGTGGGGTGTCGAGGGCGATTATCATGCCGGTCGCTTTGTGCGTCACCGCTTCCTTGCCCGAAAGTTCCCCACGCGGCCGAATCAACGTCAAGTCTTGCTGACCGATACCTCGATTCTTGATGATCTTGCGAGCCAGGATATCCGGCTTGCGCCGGGCATGATGGGTGAGAATCTCACGCTAGATCAGATTGCCGTGATGCAGCTCCCCGTCGGAACGCAGCTTGAGATCGGTGAGGCGCTGATTGAGATTACTGAAGTGCGCAATCCCTGCCATCAGTTGAATGGGATCGATCCGCGTCTATTGCAGGCTGTTGTGCGGAAGGATGAGGGGCGCACCCGCTTCAATGCAGGCGTCCTGGCGCGCATTCTGCGAAGCGGGTGGGTTCGTCCTGGTGATGCGGTGCGCGTTCTGACGGCTCAAGAAGCAGCAAACAACTAGGTAAGGGAGTTGGGAGCAGCTCAGAGGGTCAACCTGTGAAGCTGCTCTTTTGTTCCGGCAAAGGTGTTCAGATCGACACGACCCCACGATATCAGCGATATGACAACGGCTACAATATTGCCAGAATGACCAGCGAGCACCCGTAATCTGAACAGGTAGAAATATATCACGATACCAGATGGTGTACTCATCAAAATTACCCCTGACATACTCCCTGTACCGCTCGGCATCAGTGTAGATGATTGGCTTGATCTGGTAGTGCTCTTCTAGCAAATGCAGTAATAGTCGAAGCTCGAGCAGGGGCGCATCATGATCCTGCCCCGATACTTCGAGGTCGATGACCGGGGGCAACATCCCCTTTTCCCGAGGAACCATACTGATAAAGTTTGCGGCTTGCTCGGCTGCGGTTCGATTCTCCCGATAGAAGTGATACGCACCTCGGAGCAGGCCGTGAGCCTTCGTTTCACGCCAGTTTGTTGCGAAGTAGGCATCCTTATAATTTTTTCCTTCGGTGGCTTTAATAAAGACAAACGAGTAGGCATTGCTTTGAGCGACTGTCTTCCAATCGACCTCTTTTTGATAGCTTGAAACGTCGAGCCCCTGAACCGGATATGCTGAAGCGAACAGGGTGTTCGGCCAGAATTTTTCGGTAAATACGGTAGTGAGCAGCGCCGCCAGTAGCGCCAGAACGAGAAAAAGTGTAATCAGTTTCCACTTCTTCGCGAGCTTTTGAAGCCTTGATTTTTTGCTCAAAAATAGATCCTCTCTTTCGGTTCCACCATATGCTGTAAGCTATTTCCATGTCGTTGAATATGCGCTTTCTATATACCCTCTTTCATAAAAAGAAACTTTTGTATTACTCAACAATATCATAAAGAGGACTATCGAGGGAATGATGTTCAACAAACAATCGAGGAATGATGCTTTTCTGGCTTGTTGCTTGCTTTCTATTTCCACAATTGTTAAGCCAAGCTTAGCCAATATCATCAAATAGAACTTTTTTCCCTGTTTTATAAATTTGATGTTCTTTCAGACTGAGCTATGTTATACTGTCTTTGCCGATGTATAGGCATGCATAAAAATATCATCCCAACGTGTGTACCCTGTTTGCTGGTCTCCTGATGCTGTGACTTCAAGTACCTGGAAAGGATGGACCCACTCTTATGGCTGTGACGATGATTGCTCTGGTTGGTGGACAGACGCTCCCGAACTTTTTTCCGGTGAAGGTATATCGCCCTGATCAGCTTCTCCTTGTCTATTCGGATAGGACAGAGAAGCAGTATCACAATCTGAAGTCGACACTTGAAATGGAGACAAAAGTTCTTGGCTTGTAGACTGATGCTTATAACGTGGAAACGATTATTCAAGATATCGCTCATGCATTGAGCCCATTTGATGAGCATGAATTTCTGTTTAACGCGACTGGTGGTACAAAGATTATGGCGCTGGCCGCGACACTGCTTGCGGAAAAGTATCGATCGCCGATGGTCTATCTTGAAAGCGAGGGGAAACAATATAACTTTTATTATCATACGTGGGAGGATCACAGGCTGATCTCGCACAAGCAGCCACTGGAGGGAAGCTATCTTCATCTGGAGGATGTGTTTAACCTCTACCTGGGTCCCGGCAAATGGGAGGAATGTGGTCCTGACCCGAAGAAAGATGGCGCTCATTTTGAGGGTGTACTTGCTGAAGCGCTGCGGGCTCACGGGTATGAAGTCATGCTGGGAGTCAAAGGATTGAACGGGCAACTTGATATTGATATTGCGATCTGCTTTCAGAATCAGTTCGGTATTATTGAGGCAAAATCAGACAAAAATGGTAAAAGCTGGATGGGATTAAACAGTTATGCACGGCTATGAAATTTCTTGGTACTTATACAAAACCTTTTTATGCGATTTCTATCGAACCTAATGAAACGCATGAAATAATCTTCAGTACGGCGAGAATTACGCCCATTTCTCTGCTGGATTATCAACAGGGGCAGCCGCTCTCAGAACAAGCGATTTCGACGCTTTTGAACACAGTTGACAGGGAGTTGAGATAGGAAGGGAAGAAAGATAGCTACATTGTTATAAATCTATCGAGCGCTGGATGCAGGCCGATTGACCCTGCATACCAGCCGCTCGGGAGACCTCGAAAACTGAATAGGATGTATCGGGATCGCCTGTCGTCTAGCTTTCAGGGGTGATGCTTACAGTGCCTGTAAAGCCATCGACGGTGATCGTCTGGCCGGTGGCGATGGTCTCGGTTGCACCGGGAACGCCGACAACTGCCGGAATGCCGTACTCGCGGGCTACGACAGCTCCGTGTGACATTGGACCGCCCATTTCCATGACCAGCGCACCCGCCGTGAGAAACAGCGGTGTCCAGCCGGGATCGGTTGAGGGAGCTACAAGGATCTCACCCTGCTCAAGGCGGGCGTTGGTCGGGTCCAGGATCACACGTGCTGTGCCGGTAAGGTGGCCGGGCGAAGCCGCGATGCCGTGAAGCGTGATCGTTCCTTGAGCATCAGGCGGGATGGATCGTGCCTCTGGCTCGGTGCCATCCGAGAGTAGAACGCGTGGAACATGTTTCCGGCGCAGCTCGAACGCATAGGTTGCCCGCCGTTCGCGGACTTGCTCGCGAAAGTCCTTTCCTGCAAGGGCCTCATGCACCTCTGGAAGCGTCAGGAAGAAGATGTCTTCGGGGGTTTCCAGGTGATGTATGGCTGCAAGCTCCCTACCAATAGGCCAGAGTTGAGCGCGTGCAAAGGCCAGCAGCGAGACGATAGTGAATTTTGGCAACTCGCGCAAGCCAAGTAGCAGACGCATGCGGTGGAGGGCAAAAGCGACGGCCTTTCCTCTCAGCCAGCTCTTATGGCGGGCGCGACGGATCAGCGTTCTGATCTTCTCTTCGGCTTCTCTGGTGCCTCGCTTGAACTGGATATCGGGGGCCTGTTCCGGTTGTGTGTGTCCGAGAAAGTTTGCCAGAATATCAAAAATGGGTTCAGGCTTTTCGGACCAGCGCGGCAGGCCGGCATCGATCTCAGCGATGCCACGTTGTCCGTACTGGTGAAGGAAGGTCTGAAGCTCGCTTTGTACGAGGTGCGGAAGTGTCCCTTCATGATAGCGTTGGGCCAGCCGGGCGGAGCTCTCATGCAGGAGCAGTTGACGTATCTCATTGTCCCGGGCGAACTTCTGTGCCAGCGTCCAGAGGGTCAGGTCCATCTCGGTCGTGACGTTGAGAGGCAAGCTGCGCATGACCTGTTGCAGCTCGTCAGCGGTGGCAAGCCCTTTCAGCAGTTTGTTTGTCAGCAGCATTGAGAGCATACCCGCGCCGAGAAATGGAATGATGCGCTCGATGTATTGGGGCGTTCTGGCGAAGCAGGCCTCTATGCTGGCGAGCCGTTGGGCTGCGGTCGCATGAAGCGGGTACCTGAAGCGTGCGTTCAAGCTCTGCGAGCAGGGTGGCACGCATCTGTACGGCCTGCTCTGGTCGCAACATTCCCCGCAGGATGCGAGACGGGAGACGAAGTCGTAACAGGATACGAAGCGTGAAGAGCAGCGAGGCGCCGCGTGAGGTGCGCGTGAGTGAGAGCCGCTTGTCCTGCACGAGCTGCTTGAAGATGGGTTGCGTTCGGCTTTCTGCGCTGCCCATCAACGCGATCAGGAGTTGACGGGCAACCACGTTCCTGAGCGGCGTTGTCATATCCAGAAAGAGGCGCATTCCAGCATCTTTGAGAAACGTGGGCTCGGGTGTGGCTGGCGGCATGCCGAGAAAGGTCGCAATCGCTGTGCCTACCCGCTTCAGAAGCGAGCTTCCCAGGGGCGTAAAGGGCCGAAATACGCCCTGTACAACGTTGAGCGAAAAGTACACGCGTAGCTTGTCGTCGCTGTCCGGTGCATCGGCGGGCAGAGGATAGAGCGTGGTAATCGGTCGTGCCTGAAGCAGCCAGAGCTTTCCCTGCACGTCGATAGACCATTCGATGTCCTGCGGTGCTCCGTAATGCTGTTCGACGCGCTGCCCGAGCCGCGCCAGCTCTCTGATCTGTTCATCGCTCACGCAGGCCTCATTCGCTGAAGATAGCGCGACGCGTTCCGTGCCGCCACCTGCTGTGGCGCGGATCTGTAGCTGCTTCTCGCCAATATGGCGCTCAAGAATCCGCCCTGCAAGGGTATCGACGACGAAATGATCGGGGTTGACCGCGCCTGATACCACAGCTTCGCCCAGGCCAGGGCTGGCGTCAATGACGGCCTGTCGACGTTTCCCGGTCAGCGGGTTGGCGGTGAAGAGCACGCCTGCGACCCGAGAATCAATTAACCGTTGCACCACGACGGCAAGCCGCACCGTATGCGGATCAATGCCATTTTTTGCTCGGTAGCTGACCGCTCGCTCAGTCCAGAGGGAAGCCCAACAACGCCGTACGGCATCCAGCACAGCAGCTTCGCCGACGATGTTCAGGTAGGTATCCTGCTGACCGGCAAAGCTGGCAAACGGCAGGTCTTCGGAGGTTGCAGAGGAGCGCACCGCCACCGGCTGCGAGGGGCCAAGCTGTCGATATGCCTGTATGATGGTCTGCTCCAGCTCTTTCGGGATCGGAGCCTCATGAATCCGTGCCCGCATGCGAGCGGCAAGTTCGGCCAGGCGCTCGGGCTCTTTTGTCTGCTCAAGCTCGTCCAGCAGCGGCGCAAGGTCGAGCTGTTGCGTTATCAGCAGGTAGGCATCGGTTGTGATGGTGAAGCCGGGAGGAACCGGAAACCCCGCCCGCGTGAGCTCGCTTAGATTATAGGCTTTCCCGCCAGTACGCTCAATAGAGGAACTGGCTGTAAAAGGAAGAAGTAGCGAATTGGTCATCGTGGCTCCTTTGAAGGTTCGGTTTTTTCTCTCTTAATATAATTGACTGATTAATTAATAATTATAGTATACAACGAGAATGCGCTGTACGTCTACCCTTTCGGATAGGTGCAATGATGCCCTACGCTCGAAAAATATGTTCTATATCTACTATGTATCGCGAAATGTATTTTATTGTTTCCGCTTGAGCCGCTCGATCAGCATGTAAATGCTCCATTGGGTGAGCAAGAAGGGGAGCGGCAGCGCGAGCTATCCTCTTTTTTCTGGGGCTGCTATATAGTTATGATGGATAAAAAGATGAAAAAGAACATTTATTCTGTGGAAATAGACAAAACGCGCCTCTTTATGGTATAAATGTTGATAGGTGTGTGATTGAGCAATGAAACATGGTGCCTTTGTGCTCAGAAATGCTCCTGGGCGGATGGGAGAGATAAAGACATCATTTTGAGCGTTTGTCGTAGCATCAGTTTCTATCCAGTAGAAGAGGCATCGCTTTCATGTGATTTCACGCAAGCAAGAAAGCGTGCCAGGAGGAACAACATGACTTCTTTCAAGCAGGAGCTCATTGAGCCGCGCAGCCTGATCGACCAGTATCAGCGAGTGCGTCGCTTCACTGAGTCCCTTTGTGAGCCGCTTGAGACCGAAGATTATGTGATTCAGTCAATGCCAGATGTGAGCCCGACGAAGTGGCATCTTGCTCATGTCACCTGGTTCTGGGAAACGTTTTTGCTCGCAAGCCGACAGGCGAATTACCGCTCGCTTCATCCCCAATATGCCTACCTTTTTAACTCCTATTACAACTCGCTCGGGCAGCGCCATTGTCGGCCAAAACGAGGCCTGATCTCGCGCCCGACGGTCAAGGAGACCTACGAGTATCGGCGTTATGTAGATGAACATGTGCTGGCTTATCTTCAGCAGCTTGATGAGGCACAAATGGCCGAGCTTGCACCGCTGATCCAGCTTGGCCTGAACCATGAGCAGCAGCATCAGGAATTGATGCTCACTGATATCAAGCATGTGTTTGCCTCGAATCCGCTGTACCCCGCCTACACCGAATACAAGAGGCCAGGCGTGACAGAGGTTCCATCGCTGGCATGGGTCTCGTTTCCGGAAGGGGTGTATGAGATTGGCCACGAGGGCAACGGCTTTGCGTATGACAACGAGGGACCACGCCACAAGCAGTATGTGCAGGCGTTTCAACTGGCCTCACGTCTGGTAACGAACGGGGAGTATCTGGCTTTTATGGAAGATGGTGGCTATGAAAACCCGCTCCTCTGGCTCTCTGAAGGGTGGGCAACCGTGCAGCAAGAGGAATGGCAGGCTCCGTTCTACTGGGAGAAACGCGACGGCCAATGGTGGGCGCTGACGCTCTCGGGGCTGCGCGCGGTTGATCCGGCTGAACCCGTGTGCCATGTGAGTTACTTCGAGGCCGACGCCTACGCTCGTTGGGCGGGCGCACGGCTCCCGACCGAGGCTGAATGGGAAGTCGCGGCGCGTACCGTTCCTGTTACTGGCAATTTTGTGGAGCAGGGGCATTTCCATCCGACTCCGCTGGCGAGCGCACCGCAAGCAGGCACGCTGACGCAGATGTATGGGGATGTATGGGAGTGGACCCAGAGCTCCTATTCGCCGTATCCGGGCTATCGGCCCTCGGCAGGAGCGGTCGGAGAGTATAACGGAAAGTTTATGTGCAATCAATATGTGCTGCGCGGCGGTTCTTGCGCAACCTCGCTCTCACATATCCGCCCGACCTATCGCAACTTCTTCCCGGCAAACGCACAATGGCAATTTATGGGTATTCGACTCGCACGGGAGGTGTAACATTTCTGTACATAGAAGAGGCTCATTGGTGCTCTATGACTTCGAGCCGCGCCTTCAGACCTTTCGTGAAGAGGTCTTGCAGGGGCTTCAGAAGTCACCAAAAGAGCTACCAAGCAAGTACCTGTATGACGAGGAGGGATCGCGCCTGTTCGAGCAAATCTGCGAGCAGGAGGAATATTACCTCACACGTACTGAGATGTCGATTATGCAGGAAAAACTTCCTGAGATGGTTGAGCTTATCGGTCCGCAAGCCCTGCTGATCGAATATGGAAGCGGTAATAGTATGAAGACGCGTATGTTGCTTGAAGCACTGCACGATCCGGCAGGCTATGTGCCGATTGACATCTCGCGTGTCTTCCTGTTGCGGGCTGGAATGGCTCTGGTGGCGGCTTACCCCCAATTGGAGGTACTGCCGGTATGCGCCGATTATACCAGCGAGTTTGAGATCCCGACACCACAAAAGCCGGTTGCTCGTCGTGTTGCCTATTTTCCCGGTTCCACCATCGGCAACTTTGACCCGGAGCCCGCGCGGCACTTCCTGAGCCACGTCGCTCGGGCCTGCCGGGGTGGTGGCCTGCTGATCGGGGTTGATCTAAAGAAGGATTTCAACCTGTTGCATGCCGCATATAACGATCGACAGCAGATCACGGCGCGTTTTAATCGCCATTTGCTGGTGCGTATGAATCGGGAATTGAATGCAAATTTCCAGCTTGATCGTTTTGCCCATTATTCATTCTATAATCCTGGAGAAGGGCGAATCGAAATGCACCTTGTAAGCCTGCAAAATCAGATAGTGCGTATCGGCGATGTGGACATTGAGTTCAAGCGTGGTGAAAGCATCTGGACCGAGAACTCATACAAGTATACCCTTGAAGAGTTCGCTCTGCTGGCCGAGTCAGCGGGTTTCAGGGTCAGGCAGGTCTGGACAGACCCGCAGGAGTGGTTCAGTATTCAATTTCTTGAAGCCGTCTAGCAAGCAGGCCGGGGAGCTTCTGCTTGCCCGGCTTCTTTTCGGTGGGCGAAAGGCGTGTGTATTCCTCGTAAAATGCGCCCGACCCGAAACAGGGGGTGTGCAGTGAAAGAGGTCAATGATGCTGATTGGCCGCTTGCTCCCCTTTTCAGTCAGGAAGGGAAAGCGGCGCACCAAGCACGACAACTTGTCGCTCTATGGTGTTTTGCCAGAGGCGCACTTCGTGCGTTTGCGCATGAATTGCTCCCAGTGGATCCTTCTCACCAGGCCTGTGGAGCCCGATCCAGACATTCCCCTGTTCCGCCAGAAAGGCGATTTCCCAGGGCACAGTAAAGCGGGCAATGATTCGCTGCCCTTCTGAAACCAGACGCATTCCGTTACTCTATCCTCCACAATGCTGATAGAAATTCCCGATTCTCCCTTTTTCTCTGCACCTTATAGTATAAACCATAAGCTTGAGAGGTGCGAATACCTTCACCTGTCCAAAAGACCAGAAAATGCTAATTGGCTGATACAAGCATCCAGGGGAGCGCTCTATAGTGGTGGTAGATATTGGATTTGAATCATAGGAGGAATGAAAAATGAAAGAAGCGCCGATGATGGTGCTAGAGCAATATACAGGCCGGTCGAGAGCGAGTGCAGTATCCGGGAACAAGCAGGTGCCGCTGTGCTTGCTGGACGGGCAACGCAGGCTGTTCTGACTCAACCAGCACATCCACAGCTTGAGATGCTGGAAATCATATGCAACAGAAGCCCGAATCAGAACAATACGGATCCGCTCAGGCGAATAGCGCGTTCGCCTGTTCCTGTTGAAGCGCACGAGAGAAGCGGCCTGTCGTGAAAGAGGTGGAAAAATACCCGACATGCCGATTGTGAACGACAAAATGCCGCTTCTCATCCCTGCTTTGCCCGCTTTATTGTGCGGGCGTGCCGAAGAAGGTATGATACCATGTTCGGACAGAACCTCGTGCGCGAGGCCCCAGAAGGGTACGTACGTCCTCCAGGGTCAGTTTTGGATTGCTGCGCAGGAGCGCGTGAACCCGCTGCCTACCGGTCGGCTGCCAGTAGCGAGTACGCTCCACGATCCAACTTGGATATCTTTTCTGCTTCATGATTGTTTCCTCTAGTCTGTTCCTTATGATATCCATTGTAGCGCATGAGGTACCTTTTGTCACGGGGGCAATACCGTTTTTCTCATGAAAATAGGGATTCTGCTTTCTCGTTTCTGGGTCTCAGGGAGGCTCTCAGTTATAGGAGTCCGGTGCCTTCTTGAGAGACTTCCACTGTTGCCCGTCATGCCCAAAAATAACCAGTCGTACCTGTTCACGCTCCACCAAATCAAGGAGTTTTTGCGTACTGGCTCGCAACTGGTCTTCGTTGTCGTCAAGAGGCCACTTAGGCCGGTCGGGAACAAACAGGCGCTGTAATGAGACGGCATCAATAGTAAGCAGGACGGGGCCCGTTTGTGGCAGACGTACAAGTACTGATTGATGCCCGTAGGCGTGTCCGCTGGTTTCAAGCAGCGTCAAACCGGGGAGCAGTTCTGTATCGCCATCAATGAGCCGATAGCGCAGCGCTGGATGATCCCAGTGCGCGCGGGCCGGGGCGTAGCGCTCGTGGCCGCTTTTCGCCTGCTCGTAGTGCTTGCGCTGGACGATACATTCTGCCCGGGTAAAAGCATCATGGTAGCCTGCATGATCTACATCAAAATGCGTACAGATAAGTATGTCGATGTCTTCGGGCTGTATACCTAAATCGGCTAATTGGAGCAGTACATTTCTCTCTTCCTCGACCGGCATATGTTGCAAATACTCGGGAGGAAGCCCGCTGTCAATCAGAATGCGCTTGCCATCTATGGTTTCGAGCAGATAGCAGACGGCGTTTGCAATACCCGAGAAGTGGGAGCCGGTGACAACCTGCAAGAGATAGAGACGCTGAATTGCGGTTGTGTTCATGTTCGTCTTCCTTTCTGATCTTTCTCCTCTGTGAGACTGTAGAAAGTATACCTGAAGCAGGACAGAAATGCTGTGAGATGCTTTATAGACAGCGAGACGAAATTCTGCTATGGTTGGGTATAGAAAAAGAAGAAAGCGCGTTCTGCCTGTACGCCTGCTATGAGCCTCTCTCATAAGAGAAATTTCTAGCGCCTCCGATATAAAGAATGGTCGATAGTGGGTCAGGTTGCCTGCCCCCTCATTCTATAGTAAGTTCATTGTTCGGATAGATTTTCTCCAGGTCGTTTGCTGCTTTGTGTACATCGATTCGTTCATATACCCCTTGACAAACTTACAACGTAAGATTATACTCTGTTTATAAACTTACATCGTAAAATAAAAAGGGGTAGAATAATGAATTACGGGCAAAACGAACAGGTTGTCATGGGCATGTTTCAGGCTATCAATGATCGTCAGCTTGATCGTCTGACAGATTATATTGCGTCTGATGTGATCGACTATAACAAGATCATTTTCGGTGAAGCCGATGAGCCTGGAGCCGCCTTTGATGGGATACGACAGCAGTTGGCCGCCTTCAATCCTTATCATATAGACGTGGAAGAGCTGATTGCGAAAAATGATCGGGTAGTTGCGCGGATTATCCAGCGTGGGGTACATTCAGGGTTTCATCCTCGCATGCCGGAGCCCACATATCGCAGCTTTACAGTTGAAATCATGTTGCTGTTCACGCTGAAGGATGGGAAAATCTCGGAAATACGGGGGGTAAGTGATCGGCTCGGCCTCTTCTTCCAACTGGGCTGGAAATGGCCTGAAGTCGATTAGCTGCGGTAGGAAGCCCTGTTGTGGCCCGAGAGCGCTGGACTTCGGCAGGTTTTTCAGGTAGTATCAAAGCAGAGGAAGGTGAGTGTGATGCCTGTCACGACGATCATCAGTGATATTGCCGGGGTCCTGTTGCTCAAGCGACCCGCGTGGGAGGCCGTGCGACGCCAATGGGAGCAACATGCCAGGCTGAAAGAGGGCGAGATCATGCGGGCGCTCTTCACAACAGAACTGGATGAGGCGGCTATCTTTGGTCGCGTGTCGCAGGAAGCGCTTGTTCAGCAGGCGAGCGCCCGGGTCGGGATTGATCTCACAGTATTTGTAGAGGAGATATGATTTGCACCTCCATCACGAACTGGCGACGTTTTTGCATAGTCTGCGTCCGCGCTACAAAGTGGCTTTGCTCAGCAATGCCTGGTCGGAGGCGAGAAGCGACTTCAACCGTCTGTTCCACCTGGATCGCTTTGTTGATCTTCAGATCTTTTCTGCTGAGGAAGGGCTTGCCAAACCGGATGAGCGCATCTACCGTCTGGCCTTAACGCGGCTTGGAGTGGCTCCTGAAGAGACGCTTTTTCTTGATGATCGGCTTGAAAACATACTGGCCGCGCAACGATGAGGAATTCTGGTGCTTCATTTTGACGAGAACCGCTCAGGTATTTCTGAAATACAGCGTTTCCTCAAGCCCTTGTCCTGATCTGCGTTGCTAGCAGCCAGCCGGGCAAAACCGGGGAAAAGGAGAGTAGAGAATACATTGCCGTTTCATGTATACTATAATCAGCAGAGAGAAGCAGAACATGTTCTTTAGCAAGAGAAGAGTGGAGATGCCCGGATGAATTCTTGCAAAAATGGATCGCGCTGTATCTATACTGTAACCGTGCCGACACCGCGGCGTGCTCGGTCTCATCATCATGTGATTAAAAGGAACGAGAGCTATATACAGCGGCTGGTAGAGGCCTATCAGTGGACGTATGGGGGTGAATATCAGGGGGAACACACGGCAGCGGAACCACCCTTTTTTTTCCCGCATGATATCCTGCTGATGTCGCTGAAGACGGCTGCTGACATGGGTATCAGGAGTAGCGACGATTTTTATGGTGGGCTGGTTCCTGAGCCATTTCTTGCAACAAAAGTGATCATGCATCCGCTGGTTTCTGCTCATGCACAGCGGCCTCGGGGCTGGTCTGATCAGTTTGCTGAAAGCAGGCGTGAGGCCGTCCCGGTAGGTTTTGCGGCTTTCAGTAAGGAAGATGCGCGTGAGGCCGGTCGGTTGCTTCTGGCCGAGGCTGGCGCGGTGCGAGCGAAAGATCCCACGCGTGCAAGTGGCAGGGGACAGACAGTGATACGCTCACTTGCTGAGCTGGAAGCGCTGCTTGCGCGGCTTGATGATGAGAAGCTGGCATGTAATGGCTACATTTTTGAGCGGAATTTGTTGCAGGCCAGAACGTTGTGTGTTGGAATGAGTCGTATAAATGGTGATATAATTAGTTATTACGGGAAACAGAGGCAGATAGAGGATAAAGAGACACAAGAAGTCGAGTATGGTGGAACCGATCTGGTGGCGGTTCGTGGTGAATACGAGGAGCTGGCGCGACTCCTGCCCTTTGACGAGTACTTGCAGCAAGCCATCAAGCAGGTCGCGGCGTTTCATCGCGCCTTGAGCCTGTACGAAGAAATAGTAGTTTCACGCATGAACGTTGATGTCGTGCAGGGGTATGATGAGAAAAGCGGGCAGTGGTTCTCTATTCTGACAGATCCATCTTTTAGAGCTGGTGGTGCGCCTGATCTGGTGGCGCTTGCAGAGCTGAGAAAACATCAACATGTGAGGAAAGTTGTGGTTTCGGGCTATAATACCTATTACCAGGAGAACGAGGAACCGCCTGTTATCCCCACTGGAGCAACCATCCATTTCCATGGCAAAGATGAAGCGTTTCTCCCGGAGAAGTATATGTTGATTTATTCAAAGGTTGAGCGCCTGCTTCTTTAGTGGAAAAGCCCGATACGGCTGCTTGTTGCGATACTTTTGCGACCATTTCGCGATAGATATGCGACAGCGTGAGGGTAATATTGGACCAGAAGATAACGAAGTCGGAGGTCCAATATGCAGGCAGACGTATCGATGGAAGGAAGGACACCACGTTTCTGGGGACTGGTGCAGGCGGAACTGATGAAGCTCTATAAGCAACCGCTGATCTGGGTGGCGGCGCTTGTCGTGCTCGCTGCGATTGCCGGGATGAACTTTCTTGCATTGATGAATTATTCCTCTTCTCCGGATCTAGCGGAAAATCCGGCACATCAGGCAGCATTGTTCTGGAAGTTTCAAATGAGCTTTCTGATCGGGTTGCGCATGTTTGGTGGTGCCTTTCTGATGTTCGCCACTGCTTACCTGATTGGTATGGAGTACCAGCACAGCACGATTCGCGTGCTGATCGGGCGGGGCGTGAACAAGCTTGCTCTACTGTATGCGAAGGGAATTGCGCTGCTGCTGGTGGCGCTGGTGGTGCTGGTAGGGGGCCTGCTGGCTCACGCGCTTGGTTCGTTGCTGGTGGCGCTGCTGGTGACGGGCAATCTAAATGTACTAAAGGCGGTAGATAGCGGGCTTCTTAGCGATGTGGGTCTGTACGCTTTGACGCTCGTGATGAGCGAGGTGGTGACGGTTATCATGACGATGGGGGTGACAGTGCTTGGTCGTTCGCTGGCATTCGGCATGACTGCTGCTTTTAGCTGGTTTGCCGTTGATAATATGCTCCCCTCGTTTCTCTCGCTTGCGGCCAGTTTCACGCATAATGCCTTTTTTGTGGATGTGCAGCAATATCTTCTTGGGCCCGCAATCAATATTCTGCCCAAAAAGCTGATCGGTGACAAAATACGGGTTGCTTTTGGTCCACAGGAGGCGAATCTGCCGTTTGCGGGTTTGCTGGGCGTTATCGCTGTCTACACGGTTGTTTTCCTGGTGGTGGCGACAGTGCTGATGGCGAGACGCGATGTCCATGAATAGGAGAGCCAGTACATTCCTGACTCTCCTGCTTGCTTACGCGGGCTTCCAGAGCGCCGGGACGTTGGGTGGCTCCCAACCGGGCAACGCGGTGTGAGCCTGAAGACAGATGTATGTCACGCCATTATAGAGGACGCGATCACCCACTTTATACGCGGTTCCCGCCTGCCAGGTTGTTTGAGGCGTGCTGGTAGGCGTCACTGTCTGGGTGGGTGTTGGGGTTGTGGTTTTGGTCGGTGTGGGTGTGGTCGGTGTGCCGCCGCCCCCGCCGTAGCTTCCAAAGATCTGCGAGAAGGCGAACGGGCTTTGCTGGACGCCGCTACACGTGGGCGAAAGCTGGCCCGTGCTGGAGCAGGCTCGATCCCGGGCAATTGACCAGAAGGAGAGCATGCCGAGCTGCTTCTGTTGGGCGAACGAGACCAGTTCCTGGGCGTCCTGAGTGGTGAAAATCTCCGAGCGATCATCGTTCACGCCAATCATAGGAGTGACGCCAATTTTTGCCCAGGACATCCCGGGAATAATGCTCTGTAGCTGCGAATAGGTGCTATTTGCGGCATCAATGGCAGCTTGCCCCATATCGGTCGTACCGTTGTAGTAGTCCATCGCCATGACGTTTACGATGTTGATATCAACACCGTTCTGCACGGCATTCTTCAGCATATCAAGGCCGTATTGCGTCAGACCGGAGGGCATGACGGGTAGGGTGAAGGAGATCTTCAAGCCGGGATTGGCGCGTTGTAGTGCGGCAATTGCTTTGTTCCGCAGGTCGTTCTTATCAGCGTAACCGAGCGCGCCGCCCTCAATATCAAAGTCGAGATGGGTGAAGTGATACTGGTCAATGACGGCCTGATACTGCGCCTGAAGCGCGCTCACGGATGGACAGACGAGCGCCAGTTCAACGCCGCTTGCGCCTCCAAAAGAGGCGATAACATCTCCTCCTGCATTTCGGACCGTAGAGACAATCGACTGTACCGGCTCGTAGGTGAGTGGCAAGCCAGCCCACGAGGCTTTACAGTTGCCTCCATCGATGACGAAAGCAAGCGTATAGAAGCGAGAGCCGCCATTCTGGATCGCTTCGGCAATCGGGGGCGAGAGCGTGACATCCGCATAGGGGGCCGTGTATCTGGCCGGAATGCCCTGTGCATGCGCGTCCTTGCTTTGCCAGAGAACCAGGCTTACAGTCACGATCATCAGCATGACCGCGCAGATGCCTGGAAGAAGAAACGTCCGTTGTTTCATCTGCTTGTGCTCCTTTTGTTGCGCAATCCCTCGCGCAACGAGAATCAACACTGGCTTCTGTTGAATGAGTGAGGTAAAGGGGCAAACGAGCTCATTACAAGTTACTATAAAATGAAAAACTCTATTTGTCAAGACATCTATACCACTCTTCTAAAGAAGCCTGCTGTTTGAGCTGAGGAAGCGAAGGAGAGAAGCTATTTTCCAAGCAAGCAGCAAAACATCTATTTTCTGGTGATATATGATAGGAAGAATGGTATAGAAGCCTTTTCCTTCCAGACTACTTGAGTTACAATAGTGATGTAGAATAGATTTTCGAGGGGATAAGTTGAGAGTAGCTCTTCTTCTATCCAGGGAGCTGATTTTTTGATTCGTTATTTGCGAATTGACATATGCTTTCACTTTATTTTAAGATGTCATATATACTTATTTTATCCAACTTTCTGGGGGAAAAAAGCGAACTGATAGAAGAAAAGAACGGCCCAAATGTTCAGACTTTTTCTCTGAAACGTTTTGTAGATAGATATTTGTAGCCTGTGGCTTATTTCATTCCTGGAGGATTTTTCAATGAAGAAAGCGCCGTTTGCTCCTCCCGATCTCAGAATTGCAGGGCTGTTCATTTGTTTTCTGGTCCTTGTTCCCTTACTGGCCGCCTGTGGGTCTTCGGGAAATGGTACGACCACGCTGGTTGTCTGGACGGTTGAGGCGAACCGGCTGGCCAAGTCCGGTCAGGAGGGAGTCTATGCGCACTATCTGGTGGACCAGTTCCAGAAAGAGCATCCAAATGTAAAGGTAAAGCTGGAGGATCATGGATGGGACGAAGAGCTTCGGCAGAATTTGACCACGGCCTTGCTCGGTGGAACTGCTCCTGATGTGGTGATTGGTGAGTCGTTTTTTCGGCAGTTTGCGGCCTTGAATGCGCTGCTTCCGCTTGAGAATGAGCTTGGTGACCTGAAGAACGATGTGGTCCCTGCAACCTATGAGGGAAGCATGTATCAGGGGCACATCTATACGCTTTCGGCGTATACGGGCGTTTTCGGACTTGAACGCAACTGTGAGGTAGTGAAAAAGGCTGGCTTCGATTGTGACAAGCCTCCTCAAACGTGGGATGAGTTGCTGAAGCAGGCTCAAACAATCACGCAGAAAGAGCAGCCCAACCATTACGGCTACACGTTACAGGGGCCCGCTGGCTTCTCTATCGGGGCGGTGTTGCGCCTCTCAGTCTATCTGGCACAGGCTGGAGCCTCGCTATGCAAGGATGATTGTAGCAAACCCTGGTTTGACAACCCGAAAGCGGTTCCGGTATACGAGTTCATTCGCAAACTGAACAAGACAACCCCGCCGGGTCTGACCTTTAACTCCGATGAAGGTCAGCTCTACATGCAGCTTCATAAGGGCAAGACCGCCTATCAGATCGGAGGGAGCTGGCATGTTGCTGCCTCGAAAACAAACGGCTGTGGCGATTGTCGCTATAGTCCGGTACCGATTCCTCAGGGAGGCAAGAATGCAAGCGTGCTGGTGGCTGATGTGCAGTATGCGGCTCTGAAACAGAGTAAAAACCCGGATCTGGCAAAGGCGTTTGTGCGCTTTATCGCGCGGGATGATACGCAGCTCAAGGCGTACGAAGAGCGACAAACGCTCCCGACTAACAAGAAGGCACTCCAGAAATTGCGCTCGCAGGTTGATCCCGCAACGCAACAATTTATTGATACGCTGCTCAACAGTGAACTGCATTCCCTGCCCCAATGGACGAAGAATCCACAGAAGGTGTGGAGCGCCTACAACGATATGTTAACGAAGCTGCTGACAACGGATGCCCCCGTTCCTCAGTTGCTCTCTGATGCGCAGAAAGCAGCGGAGCAGGCGGTGCAATAGGGCTGTGGAGGATGTTTTATGGATGTTCCAACGAAGGCTTCGGTGAAAGAGGATGCGTCGACGATGCCGTCGCGCCGGTCAAGCTGGCGCGTGCGGCACCGACAGAGCCTCTTCGCCTGGGCTGTCCTTACCCCTCTGCTGGTCTACTACTGCATCTTTAATGTGATTCCGGTCATTCTGAATCTGGTTGTCAGCTTTGCCGAGTGGAGCGGGTTTGGCGAGATACAATGGGTCGGCCTGCGGAACTATATCGCATATTTTACCGATCCTGCCTATCTGCTGATGCTGGTGAATACCGCCGTGTTTGCGCTGGTGATTCTGGCAATTCAAACGCCGCTTGCATTTCTGGTGGCCCTGTTGCTCAATCAGCAGGTGCTGGCGCGGGGGCTGCATCGCTCGCTCTGGTATGTGCCCACGCTCACCTCGGCTGCGGTCATGTCGCAGGTGGCCTCGCTCTTCATCGATCCATACGGGGGAATGCTCACTGAGCTGACAAAAGCGCTCGGGCTCTCGCCGCTCGTCTGGACGACGGACGCGACCTTTATGCGCGTGTTTATTATCGTCTTTTCAATCTGGCGCGGGCTTGGCAACCCGGTCGTCCTGTTTCTGGCGGGTTTGCAGGGGATCGCGGTCGAGCTTTATGAGGCTGCTCGCGTGGATGGCGCGTCGGGCTGGAACGTTTTGCGCTATATCACTCTTCCCTTGATGCGCCCCATGATCGCTTTTGTGCTTGTAACCAGCACGATTGGTGGCTTTCAGATCTTTGAGGCGGTCTATATCATCTCGAAGGGGGGCCCGCTCAATCAGACGAACGTGATGCTGGTGCAGATCTACAACGATGCCTTTGCGAACGGTAATTTCGGCATGGCGAGCGCGGGGGCAACGATTCTCATGCTGATTCTGCTTGGCTTCAGTATCCTGAACATCCGCTTATTGCAGCGAGGCTAATGAAGGAGGAAAGGATGAAGGCTGTTCAGCAGCTATCGCCGCGGAAAATCTGGGGCCAGACGCTTGCTCAGCTTGTGCTGATTGCAGGCAGTATCTTTATGGCGTTTCCACTGGTCTATCAGCTTGTCGCCTCGTTCTGTACACAGCAGGCGTTTTTGCACAGCGGTTGGTTTCCGATTCCCGATTCGCTCTACCTGGGAAATTATGTGCAGGCGTTTGTGGCGCTGCAAACGGGCAATCTGCTTGTCTGGATTTTCAATACGCTGGTGCGAATCGTCTGGTATATTCTGGTGCCAGGTGTTGTGGCGGTTCTGGGAGGCTATATCTTCTCGCGGCTTCAGTGGCGGGGGCGCGAGGCGATGTTTGTGGTACTGCTGGCCTCGATGATCGTTCCCTCGATCGTTTATATGTTGCCACAGTATCTGTTGCTTGCGCGCTGGCCTCTGGCGGGCGGGAATGATATTGTTGGGCAGGGTGGGCATGGCTTTATTAACGATTGGCCTGCGTTGCTGTTGCCCAATCTGGTGAACGCTTACTATATCTTCCTGTTGCGTCAGACGTTCTATTCGATTCCCTCTGACTATGAGGATGCAGCGCGGGTCGATGGCGCGAACACGCTTCAAGTGCTCTGGCATGTTTATCTGCCAATGCTCAAGCCCGCGTTGACCGTGCTGGTCATTTTTCAGAGTATGCATATCTGGAATGACTATATCTGGCCGCTTGCGACGGTTGGCGGAAACGCTGATCTCTGGACCATCTCCGTTGGCGTGCAGCGCGCGATGACGATGGTTTCCGATGAGCATAGCCATATGTTGAACTATCCGCTGGCGTTCACCCTGGCGACACTGACGACGATTCCGATTGTTCTGTTGTTCCTGTTCTTGCAGCGCTACTTTAAAGAAGGTGTACAGGGAATGGGATTGAAAGGCTGATGAGGGAGGCATCTACTGGCCCTCGATGGAGAGCCGGTAGACGCCTTGCATGCTGTTACGGGTGGTATTGCGGCAGGCCGTTCGCCTGTCGATAGAGCTGAAAGAAGTGGTCGCCACGAACCGCAACATAGTTTGCGCCAAGTGCCTGCGTAATTTTCAGTGCGTCTCTGGCGGGGATGGTATCCCAGGCGGAGAGCTGCACCGAGATGAATAGCGGCGACGTGCCGTCCCAGTTCGCCGAATCCTGCTTGATCGCTTCAATGGTGCGATCTACGTTGACCTCGTGCACGCGCAGGGAGACAGGAAGGCCGGCGACGGTGCTGGTTTTGCCGTGACTGTCGTAGTTGTAGAAGACACCAGGCGGGTTCATGTAGTCTTTGTAGGCCCGGGCGATCGCATCGGAGGGGCTATATTGCGTGTCCAGCACATCAACGGTGGTGATGCCCAGTTCCTTCAGGTAGCGCCGCGAGTGCTCGAAATAGACAGCAAGATTGCTCTTCGGCCACTCGGACGGGTTAAAGTAGCCCATGCCCGACGGGCCAGCGATCAACTGATCATTCGGGGTTGCCGTCGTCTGGTAGTAGTTCAGGATGAGTGGCGAGGCGTCACGGAGCAGGGGCGAAATGGTCCAGTTGAGAGGCACCTTACCGCGATTGGGATCATTCCAGAGCTCGTACATGTGATGCTCGTTATACTGGAGATTATCGCCATCGCTCGCAACATAGGTGAGGTAGATCTTGTTTTCCAGGTTTGGTGTGGCAGGCGTGGCGGGTGGCTGGTTCGCGCGAGGGATGCCAGAATGCACGGTGAGATTGGTGAACCAATCGGCTGCCAGGGTGTAGATGCCGTGCCGCGAGAGCATGCGCACGCCGTCGGGCTCGCTATCGAACCAACCGAGATATGGCGTTCCGGGCTGGACCTGCGAGGCGATCTGCTCGAAAAGCCTGGCTTCGCTCGGCCGGTTGGCTGAGAGCCAGAAGACCATAGCACGGTTCGCGACGACATAATCGCGTAGATTGCCAAACGGTTTCCCGATATCGGAGGTGTGTTCGGGCTTGATGCCGGTCGCCGAGATCTTATACTCGTTCCACATGTCAAGCGAGATGGTAAGCTGTCTGGTATCGGCAGGCGGCGTGAAGCGATAGACGAAGTAGCTTGTCCCGTCCGCGAAGCGATGCTGATCGGTCGGGCCATACGAGCAAGAGGAGCTATCGTGATCGAAGACGTACTGTTCCTCGTCGTCGCTACAGGGGATGAAATGGGCGATCACCTGACCATCTGCTTTGACCGTGACTTCGTGCACCGAAGGGCCCCAACCGCCCTGTGGGAAGGAGTCTTGCAGGCGAACGTAAATCGATTCGTTGCCCAGGAAGTTGGACAGATCGATGTCATACACCTTATGATTTGAGCCGTTTGTGATCTCGTTGGTTTCCTCGGCAACGACCTGGAAATGCTTCCAGTTGTCCTCTGGAATCGAGCTGGCTGCCGTCGGGGCCAGACCAAAGAGCAGGCGATGGTTCGCTTGTGGCCAGAGGTTTGCGATCTCCCAGTTGACGACCTCAAGCCGGGTTTTGAAGCGCCCGCGTAGATCCTCAAGGATGGGGAGTTTGTACGGTGCGGCGGTCAATTTTGCGACCATATCAGGGTGAACGACAATACCCGTTTTGATACCTGCGAGCGTAGTGGCGGCGTTGATGGTATCGGGAGTATCGGGGTCATAAATAATGATACCTCTGATCTCATGCGTATATTTGCTGATCAGTTTCCAGGGATCGGTGTACGTAGTAAGGGGGAGTTTCGACTTTTCCAGCCATGTGGTTGCTCCCTCACGCGCGTTGTGTTCGATCAGATAGATGCGCGGTCGCTCCCGGTTGATGTTGCCTTCGAGTGTGGCAAGTGTCAATTGCATCTCGGCTGATTGCTCGCCCATATCGATCACATCCAGGTGCCCTGGCCGGGCGAACGTCGGGAGTTGTTGACCAGCGGGCCAACTGATTCCTTTCTGGTTGGCATCTGGTGCTGCAGGGGAAGCAAATGCAGTTGGTGTATGTATTATGCTCATCAGCGTGCAGAGGGTAAGCAGGGAGACGATACAGAGGCTTACCTTTGGCCGCTTCCAGACAGTGTGTACCATTGGGTCCCTCCTGATGTGCATCACTGCAAAAGAGATCAGATCGATAGCGCGTTCTTGCGCTCCGCCATAAAGAGGCAGCTCGTGCGCCTGCATGGTTGATATAGCTGAAGACCTCCTTGCTGGTAGGTATTCATCAAATGATAGAGAAAAGTAGATACCGTCGAATGGGCCCTGCAAAGGGATTTTACCATGCATAAGCTCTCCTGGAAGGTGCAAGAGTACAGGAATGAAAGGGCAAGCTCTAAGGGAAATAATACCATAGAAAGGAACGTTTTGTACAGTTGTTTTATGGAATGTTCACTGTGAAAGGGGATTATTGTATAGACATATAGAGATATTGAGCCGACATTGGTCCATGCTTGCTGAGCGTGTGTGCGAGGCATCTACCTGCCCTCAATCGAGAGCCGGTAGACGCCTGTGCACGAGCGAGTCTACTTCGATTTCAGCAGGCTATTTGGGTAAGCCGTTTGCCTGGCGCACGAGCTGGAAGAAGTGGTCACCGCGAACCGGCACGAATTTCGAGCCAAGCTGCTGTGTGAGGTAGACCACATCAGAGGGGGTCGTTTCCCAGGCGATCAACTGCACCGAGATGAACAGTGGAGACGTGCCATCCCAGTTCGCGGCTGCTTGCTGGATATCGGCCAGGATTCGATCTCGGGTGAGATCGTGGATCTGCACCGAAACGGGGAGCCCTTCGACAACGCTTGTCGTGCTTTTGGTGTCATACATGTAGAAGGCACCGTTCACGCCCATATTCTTCTTATACGCCTGGGCGACGCGCGTGTTGACATTGCCGCTATCGAGCACCGCAATCGTGGTCAGGCCGGTTTGCCGAAGGTATTGCTTTGTGTGCTCAAAGTAGGTGGGAAGCTCGTCCTGCGGCCACTCGGTTGGATAGAAATAGCCCATGCCCGAGGGTCCGGAAATCAAGACGTCGTTCGCGGTGGCCGTGCGCTGGTAGTAGTCCAGAATGAGCGGCGAGGCGTCACGGAGCAGGGGTGAGATCGTCCAGCTAATGGGCACCTTGCCTCGATCTGGGTTGTTCCAGAGCTTATACATGTAGCGCTCGTTATACTGGAGATTGTCGCCGTCGCTCATCACATACGAGACATAGATCTTGTTCTCCAGCTTCGGCGTGGCTGGCACGGCGGGAGGCTGCATCGAGCGTCGCGTGCCTGAATGTACGGTGAGATTGGTGAACACATCTGCTGCGACCACATAGACGCCATGTTTTGATAGCATATGCACACCGGCAGGCTCGATATCGAACCAGCCGAGGTAAGGTGTTTCGGGCTGAACCTGCGAGGCAAGCTGCTCGAACAGGCGCGACTCGGTGGGATTCACGGTCGAGAGCCAGAAGACCATAGCGCGGTTTGCGACGGCATAATCGCGCAAAGCACCATAAGGCCGCCCGACGTCAGAGGTCTGCTGTGGCTTGATGCCGGTCGCCGAAACCTTGAACTCGTTCCACATGTCGAATGAGACAACGAGCTGTTTCGTACCAGCAGGCGGCGCAAAGCGATAGACGAAATAGCTTGTTGCATCAGCAAAGCGATGCTGGTTATTCGGGTCATACAGGCATGAAGAGCTATCGTGATCGAAGACGTATTGTGCTTCCTCATCGCTACAAGGCGTGAATTGCGCGATCACCTGGCCATCTGCCTTCACTGTCACCTGATGGACCGCGGGCCCCCATCCACCCTGAGGGAAAGAGTCCTGAAGGCGCACGTAGACGGCCTCGTTGCCCAGGAAGTTGGACAGATCGATGTCGTAGACTTTGCGGTTCGAGCTATCCATAATCTCGCGAGTCTCTTGCGCGACAACCTGGAAGTCTTTCCAGTTGTCTTCGGGAACGCCAACGCCGAGTGTGGGGCTGAGGCCAACCAGCATGCGGTGTGAAGCCTGGGGCCACAGGTTCGCGATCTGCCAGTTGATGACATCCAATTTGGTCTTAAACTTCCCGCGTAGATCCTCAAGAATAGGGAGTGTATACGGTGAGGTGGTTAGTTTTGCGACCATATCAGGGTGAACGACGATCCCTGTTTTGATACCTGCCAGCGTGGTTGCAGCATTGATGGTATCGGGAACTGTTGGATCATAAATAATGATGCCCTTGATCTCGCTCTTATACTTTTTGATGAGATACCAGGCGTCATTGTACAGCGTATAGGGGATACCAGAGTGCTTGAGCCAGGTGTATTTTCCCTCATCTGAATTGTCCTCAAGCAGGTAGAGTCGGGGTTTGGTCCGGTTGACATTGCCTTCGAGCGTGGAGAGTGTCAGATCCATTTCGTAGGATTGCTTGCCCATGTCAATCGCGTCCAGGTGGGTTGCTTGAGCGAACGTAGGAAGTGCCTGTCCTTCGGGCCAGCTTATACCTTGAGGCTTTGCTGTCGCTGCGGACGCGGATTGAGGTTCCAGGAAGCTGACGAGCGTGCAGAGAGTAAGCAGGGAGGCGATAAGAAGGCTTATTACGCCGGGCCGCTTCCAGGTGGTTTGTGTCATTGGGTCCCTCCTGATGTGCGTCACTGCAAAAGGCCTGGATAAGAACGTCTGTCCTGATCCAGCATAACATGGAAAAAGAGGCGAAACATGCACCTTGTTATCGGAGCGGGTCAGCCCTTTTTCTGACAAAAGGCTTTGCAGAACAACCATGTGCTGAAAGCGCGTCCATTGCGCTTCCATCGGGTGTGAACTTCTGCAAAGGTTGTAAGAGCACATATTTCTTTTGGCGTGAAAGAACATGCTCTCCGTGACATATTACCATATAATTCGGTACTTTGTACAGGTGAATGCTAGACATATGTGGCCGCTCTTTGTCTATACATATATGGACATTGAACGAACATGCAGATCAGGAGGCAAGAAAAAAGGCGCCCGCAGACTCCCGGAGAGAGCCTGTAGACGCCTTCTACCGTGTTATCGGGTCGGAGGTAGGCCGTTTGCTTGACGGAAAAGCTGGAAGAAATGATCTCCGCGAACCGTCACGAAATTCGAGCCGAGCTGTTGTGTGAAATAGACCACGTCGGACGGGGTGCTATCCCAGGCCACAAGCTGGACCGAGAGGAACAGGGGCGATTTGCCATCCCAGTTCGCCGCATTCTGCTTGATCCGTTCCAGAATCTTTTCTCTGGTTGTATCGCGAATCTGTACCGAGACTGGAAGCCCTTCGATGACGCTTGTCTTGCCCTGCGAGGAGGCATTAAAGAAGAGTCCCTGAATGCCCATACTCTGGTTATAGGTTTGCGCAACAAAGGGCGAAATATCCTGCTGCACATCCAGCGTATAGACCGTATCAAGGCCAGTCTTTTTCAGGTACTGCTTCGAGTGCTCGAAGTAGGTCGCAAGCTCTTCGCGCGGCCATTGGGAGGGATAGAAGTAGCCCATGCCTGAAGGCCCGGTAACCAGCACGTCGTTTGGTGTGGCAGTGCGCTGGTAGTAGTTCAGGATGAGCGGCGAGCCCTCCATGAGAAGCGGCGATGTGGACCATGTGATAGGCACCTTGCCGCGATTGGGATCATTCCAGAGCATGCGCATGTGGTGCTCGTTATACTGGAAGTTGTCGCCCTCGCTCATTACAAAGGTGACATAGATTTTGTTTTCCAGCGGCGGAGCGGCAGGCACTTTGGGAGCCTGAATGGGGCGCTGAATGCCTGAGTGCACGGTGAGGTTAGAGAACCAGTCGGCAGCAATCACGTAGACGCTATGGTTCGACATAATGCGGACGCCATCGGCCTCGCTATCGAACCAACCGAGATACGGCGTTTCAGGCTCGACTTTGGAGGCAATTTCGTCGAGCAGTTGTGCTTCATCGCTGAGCTTGGACGAGAGCCAGAAGACCATAGCCTTGTTTGCAACCGCATAGTCGCGCAGGTAGCCATAGGGCACGCGGGTATCAGAGGTGACGCGAGGCCGTACACTGGACGCCGACACTTTGTACTGATTCCACATGTCAACCGAAACGATCAGTTGCTTGGTTCCGGCAGGCGGCGCGAAGCGATAGACAAAGTAGCGTTTCCCATCAGCGAAGCGATGCTGATTTTTCGGATCATATTTGCAGGCTGAGCGGCCATGATCAAACACATACTGCTCTTCGGCGTCGGTGCAGGGGATGAATTGCGCGATCACCTTGCCATCGGCCTTGACCGTCACCTGATGGACGGCAGCGCCCCACCCGCCGATCTGGAAGGCGTCCTCAAAGCGCAGATAAACGGCCTCGTTGCCCAGGAATTTGGACACGTCGAGGTCGTAGACTTTGCGGTTCGAGCTGTCCATAATCTCGCGGGTTTCCTCGGCGATCACCTGAAAGTCCTTCCAGTTGTCCTCGGGGACCATGATGCCGGTCATTGGATCGAGCCCGATAAGCATGCGATGTGTGGTTTGAGGCCACAGGTTTGTCATCTGCCAGTTGATCACGTCTAGCTTGCCTGTGAAGCGGCCTCGCAGGTCCTCGAGGATGGGGAGCTTCAGCGGAGGCGTGGTCAGTTTGGCGACCAGATCAGGATGAGCAACGATGCCTGTGCGTAGCCCTGCGAGCGTGGTCGCGGCATTGATGGTATCGGGAACATTCGGATCGTAAATAATGATCCCCTTGAGTTCATTCTTGTATTTGTTGATGAGTTGCCAGGGATCTTGATACATCTTGTAGGGGACGCCAGTTTCCTGAAGCCAGGTATATTTTCCGTCATCCACCATATGTTCAATCAGGTAGATTCTGGGTCGTTCGCGATTGACAATGCCTTGCAGCGTGGCAAGGAGCATGCTCATCTCACCTGTCTCATGTTCCAGGTCGATAACGTCCAGATGGTTTGGTTGCGCAAATGTGGGAAGTTCCTGGTTTTCGGGCCAGCTTATGCCTTTTGTGTTTGCATGTTGTGATGTTGTTGCTGCAAATGTAGACTCTGGTTGCATAAATCCCGCCAATAGGCAAATGGTGAATAGAGAGACGATAAAGAGGCGTAACCTGCGCTGTTTCCATACAGCATGTGTCATATGGTTCCCTCCTACACGCGGCGCTACAAGATATCCGATATAACCCTTCATAACCACCACTCCACTTGATATCTGGGCTTTGTGGGCAGCCTGTGCCCGTTCTGATGAATGCTTACGTGCCATTTCACGGCGAAGAGGCTATACGCCTCATGGTGGAAACAATGTCAGCCCCCCTTTCTGACAGACGTTGAAGCAGTGAGAAACGCGCTGTTGTTGCTGGAAATGTGCGGGCGCCTGCTCAGGCGCATTTTTCTGAAAGCTGCAAGAGTACAATTTCTATTCTTAAAATGAAGAGTAAGTTCTATCGTAGAGAATACCATAAAAATTGATTTTTTGCATGAAGTTTTCTTAACATAATGCTATGCATATTTATCATATTTTTATTTGTATGGATGTGCGGAAGCAGAGGGAAATGCTGGTAAGAAAAAGGAAGGAGAAAAATGGATCAAGAGGTAATAAAAGGTGTTATAGATGATACAATAGATCAGAAGACGTGCAAGGACAGGGGTACGCGAAAAGTCGGTACCCCTGTCTCTCAGGACTATGCCGGAACCAGTTCGGTCTGGCGGTCCCAATGGCGATGTTGGGCGATTGCCTGCGCGAAGTGGTCAGACAGCACATTCAGGTCTGCCACATTCTGAGCAGTGACAACGCCAGCCGCATCAACGACCCCCCCGTTTGACGTCGGATCGCTGAGCGTCAGGTTGGGAATGTTGGCATGTTTGAGGAGGTCAATACCATCTCCAATAGCGGCGATTGCCTTCCCATGCTTGTATGCTTCGGCGACGAAGTGACGTGCCTTGCCCTGCTTTTGTAGTCGTGAGAGATTCTCGCGGCCATCGGGCACAAAGACGGCATCGAACATGATAGAACTGGTTGTTGGTGCATTGACATCGACCGGAATTTCCTGCCCTGATGAACCTTTGATTGTGCCAAGCGCGTTAGCGATCACAAAGACATGTGCTCCCTTGCTTTCCAGCGTCTTTTTGAGCTGCTGAATTGTGGAGTCGTTCACCCCATCGGCGGCAAGGATGGCCACGCGTCTACTTTTGATCGAATCATTCTTCTGATTTTCAAGGCTCAAGGCAGGTGACTGCTCTACCGTGCGCTTACCGGAAGGAGGCTGAACGCCGGGGCGCGGGTTATTCGTCGGGATGTTCACGCCGATACCCTCTGCGATACGGACTGCGAGATCGTGATCCACGTGCTCATAGAGCCCGACCATGCGTTCGCGAACCTCTTTTGAAGGAACCTTCCCCAGCTCAAAGTGAGCGGCCTCTACCAGATGTTCCTGCTCAGGAGGCGTGAGGCTCTTCCAGAAAAGGGTAGCCTGACTGAAGTAGTCCATGAAGCTCTCACTGCGACTCCGAATCTTCTGGCCCTCAACTTTTTCGGCATAGTGGACATAGCCATGCGTTGATTCTGGGGCCAGCATCGGACAGCCGCCACCCAGGGAGTTCGGGAAGTAGCTGGTTTTGCCTGTATTGATCGTCTGGCGCATGTAGCCATCGCGCTGGTTATTATGAACCGGTGCCAGTGGGCGATTAACCGGGATCTCGGCAAAGTTCGGCCCACCCAGACGGATCAACTGGGTATCGAGATAGGAGAACAACCGGCCCTGAAGCAGAGGGTCATTGGTGAAATCGATGCCCGGAACGACGTGACCGGGATGGAACGCTACCTGCTCTGTTTCGGCAAAGAAGTTTTCCGGGTTGCGGTTCAGCGTCATTTTCCCGATGCGCTGCACTGGAATGACCTCTTCCGGGATAATCTTTGTCGGGTCCAGCACATCGAAGGCGAACGAAAACTCTTCGCTTTCCTCAAAGATCTGCACGCCGAGCTCATATTCGGGATAGTCGCCCATCTCGATCGCTTCCCAGAGGTCGCGACGGAGCCAATCGGGGTCCTGACCGGCCATTTTTTGCGCTTCATCCCAGACCAGCGAATGGGCGCCGAGTACTGGTTTCCAATGGAATTTGACGAAATGCGCTTTCCCTTGCTCGTTGACGAAGCGGAACGTGTGAACGCCGAAGCCCTCCATCATGCGGAAGCTGCGCGGGATGGCGCGATCTGAGAGCAGCCACATGGTCATGTGAGTGGCCTCGGGCATGAGCGAGAAGAAGTCCCAGGCTGTGGCATGGGCTGTAGCGGCCTGTGGCATCTCGCTATCCGGTTCTGGCTTCACCGCATGTACCATATCTGGAAATTTGATGGCGTCCTGGATGAAGAAGACCGGAAAGTTATTTCCAACGAGATCGAACACGCCGTCCTTCGTGTAGAATTTGGTGGCAAAGCCGCGCACATCGCGTACAGTATCGGCGGAACCACGCGAGCCGACCACGGTTGAGAAGCGCACGAAGACCGGTGTTTGCTCGCCTGGATCTTGCAGGAAGCTGGCCTTCGTGTATTTGGTCATTGGCTCATATACCTGGAAGTAGCCATAGGCGCCGGCACCGCGAGCATGCACTACGCGCTCTGGAATGCGCTCATGATCGAAGTGCATCAGTTTCTCGCGGAAATGGAAGTCCTCCATCAGGGTTGGACCGCGCTCACCAGCTTTCAGCGAGTCATCTGTATGAGGAATGCGGACCCCTTGATTGGTTGTCAGATACTGCTCTTCGGGGTGCTCGCGAAAGGTGTCCAGGTTTTGAGCTTTACTGTTCTCGTTGTACTTGAATTGGTCGCTCACGGAAAAGCTCCCTTTCTAGCAAAGTTCATTCTAGCCAGATCAGATTATCCATAAAAGAGGAAAGACATGCCTGAAGTGCACTTTTCCTCGGTGATCCTGACTCTATCACGTCTCCCGAACTCGCGATGTTCCAGCGAACTCAAGGAATGGAATTCAAGCCGTCTCCACGCGCTCGATCTTCCCCAGGCTTTTTTGTTGCTCGATCCAGAAAACCTGATAATCTGGAAGCACATCCCCGCCTATCTGGAATGTGACGACGCCGTTCTTCTCATCTGCGCTGAGCAGCTTATCATGATCGCCCGCAGGGAAATCATGAGCGATAGAAGTGACAGGAGTAGTAGCAGTGACAAAAATTTCAAGTTTCATGACATTCTCTCCTGTGTTATTGTATGTATCTCCTCTTACCAGAGCACGGACGAAGGGAGAGAGCCGTTACAATGCCAGTGCTTCGCGCCTTGTATGAGCTACAGGAGTGGGAAGAGGGCAAGAAAAGGGTACGAGGAGGTTTTGAAACGGTTGTCGCTCTGTTGACTTTTGGTTGTACTCTATGGTACATAATGAAAGAGAAGAGCGCTTCGGGATGACGAGGTGTGTCCAGCTCGCTTGCTTCTGGGTTGTCAGAATGCTGTATGCTTTCCAGGATTTGGTGTTGAAGCACTGCACGGCGCAACTGGCCTATACATCTTGTTGACATCCCGACAGTAGATGATATCGTCTCTATGCCCGTATCAATGGTGTTGTACAGGGAAGTACGGCCACGTGTTGACGTGGCACTGAACGTGAAAGGAGCGTTTCTACCATGCGAGAAATGGGCTTGTCTTCGGCGAGAAAAACATGGAAGTTGCTGGCACTCGCCCTTATCGTCCTGCTTGTACCGTTGTGTGCTGTTCTGCTTGTCCCCTCGCAGGGTGCACAAGCACATGGCTCGATGTCTGCCCCGATCAGTCGGGTGTATGCCTGCTATCTGGAAGGCCCCGAGCATCCGCAATCGGCGGCCTGCAAATACGCTGTCTCGGTTGGAGGCACGCAGCCGCTTTATGACTGGAACGAGGTGCATATCCTCAATGCCAACGGTCGGCATCGTGAGCTGATCCCTGATGGCAAGCTGTGTAGCGCCAATAATCCGAAATATGGGGCGTTTGATACGCCACGCACGGACTGGTACACGACTCGGCTGCAATCGGGAGCGCAGTACACGTTCCAGTATCGAGTGACAGCAGCGCACCGAGGAACGTTTTCGCTGTATATTACGAGAAATGGCTATGATCCCACACAGCCGTTGAAATGGTCGGATCTGGAAGGCCCCTTCCTGACAGCCACCAACCCTCCCATCGTCAACGGTGCATACCAGATGACTGGCACAGTTCCAGCAGGCAAGAGCGGCCATCACCTGATCTATTCCATCTGGCAGCGCTCGGATAGCCCCGAAGCGTTCTACACCTGCTCGGACGTGTCGTTCTAGGAGTATCCAGGTTGCCTGCAACCAGAAGATGAGTGTAGGTAACCATCCGTTCATAGGAGCGCTTCCTTCCCCTTCCACAAGCATTTGGGCCGGAAGAGGAACAGGATGCGCTCCTGTTACCTCCTCCATGCCCGTAACCGTTTCATCGGACACAGCGTTTTCGCGTGTCATACATATATACGATGTTCTGGCAAAATGGGGACATCGAAAACGGGCAATTTTTTGTTTCGAGCGAAAATTCGTCATGCAAGGCTCTGTATATGCGAAATTGCCTGCCGATTGTGTAGAAAAGAGAGAAAAATGAGGCTGCTATGGTTATTCTGGCTATTTTTCCCTGGCAAGAAGTGGATCTTTTGTCGTAGTAAAAAATATTGACTGTTGATATTTAACAACATAAAATATTGAAGGTGTTGAGTAATTGGAAATGGTGGTAAAAGTGCTCCCATTAAGGGAAGAAGAACCGGAAGAATAAGCGATGCAGTCACGAGAACAGCTAGTAGCCCATTTTGAACAGGTGCTCCATGAGCACATACAGTGCGTCAACCAGCGAAACCGCTCTCTTGTTGAGCAGACGGGACTCACTGTTCCTCAAGCTAAGGTGATAGAAGCGCTGATCGGGTTTCCTGAGGGATGTTCGATGAATACTCTGAGTCATCGGGTCGGTCAATCCTGTGCATCTCTTACAGGTCTGGTTGATCGCCTCGTAAAAGTTGGACTGGTGAGCCGTGTGCCTGATATACATGATAGACGTGTCGTGCTTGTCTCTCTGACAGCGGAGGGACGCGTCTGCGTGAATGAGCTGGAGCGGCTTCGCAAGAGCTCTTTTGTCAATGATTTGCAGGATTTCACTGCTGAAGAACTGCTGCAATTTGCCTCTCTGCTTCAGAAATTTTCGCAGAGGATACAGCAAGATATTACCGTAGAGAGTGCAGGGAAGCAGGGAACGGCTGTATAGTTGCGCAATGATACTTACCAAAAAGCGGCAGAAGGCCCCTGGCTTCAGCCAAGGGGATGGATGGCGCAGGAAGCCAGCAGCAGCAGAACGTTCCCTTTCGCTTGACAGAAGACAATCATTGTGTTAGGATACGCGAAGACAGTGAGGACGAACAAGGAGCAAGGGATGCTGATCTACGAATACAAGCTGGATGGGTCGAAAGCACAATTCGCCACCATCGAGGAAGCTATCCGCACCACCCAGTTCATTCGCAACAAGTGCCTGCGCCTCTGGATGGATGCACGCGGCGTCTCCAGGAATGACCTGCAGCGGTATTGCGCTGTGCTGGCCAGACAGTTCCCTTTTGCACTCTCCCTCAACTCGCAGGCCCGGCAAGCTGCCGCTGACCGAGCGTGGGCTGCCATCTCCCGTTTCTACGAGCACTGTCGCCTCAAGATACCCGGCAAGAAGGGCTATCCTCAGTTCCAGCGTGATTGTCGCAGTGTCGAGTACAAGACCACGGGCTGGAAACTGGAGGCCGATGGCATTCATATTCGCTTCACAGATGGCTGTGGCATTGGCCGGCTGCGCCTCATCGGCTCGCGCGATATCATGACCTTTCCCCTCTCACAGATCAAGCGGGTACGGCTGCTCCGGCGGGCTGATGGGTATTCTTGCCAATTTGCGGTGGCGGCCACCCGACGCGTTGAGCATCAGCCCTCTGGCAAGCAGGTAGGCATTGATCTGGGGCTGCGTGCCTTCTTCACTGACTCCGAAGGCAACACCGTGGCTCCTCCTCAGTATCTCCGCAAAGCGGAACGGCAGCTCAAGCGGCTGCATCGTCGACTCTCGAAGACGCAGAAGCGCTCCGCCAATCGCAAGAAAGCCCGTCAAGCCCTCAGCAAAGCGTCTCTCAAGGTGCAACGGCAGCGCGAGGACTTCGCCAGAAAGCAGGCGAACGCGCTTGTCTCGTCTCACGATCCTCTTTGCCTACGAAGCCTTGCAGATCCGCCATCTCGTCAAGAACCGCTATCTGGCCAAGAGTATCGCTGATGCGGCGTGGGGGCGCTTCCTCTGGTGGGTGAGATACTATGGCACGCTGCATCGTGTTCCGGTGATCGGGGTGGAACCGGCCTTTACGACTCAGAACTGTTCTCGTTGTGGGCAGCGGGTCAAGAAGACGTTGAGTATGCGTACGCATCTGTGTCCTGGCTGTGGGCTGCTCCTCGACCGCGATCACAATGCCGCCTTGAATATCTTGCACAAAGCGCTACAGGGTACCGTCGGGCAGACGGGAACCGACGAGGGTGTCTCGTCGAACGCTTCTGGACAGCCTGCCGCTACGCGTCGTCGCACTGCGGCGCCGCGCAAGCAGGCTGGATGAAGGAAGAATCCCCGCCCTTCTGGCCTGGGGAGTGTCAATATGTAGTTACGAGAGCAATGGAGCAAACTCCTTCCTTCATTGTCTGCACATGTCGTTACTCTTGAAATCACCATTTTCAATACTGAAATGATCTGGAGCAGCAAGGTTGCTGTTCTTTGTTTTTGTCTGTTTTTATACCCTGGATTTTGTCGTTGTTTATAGTGTACCCTATAAAGTGTGCCATGCTGTTACATCTTTTTTGTGGTTGGTTCGGGTGATGTGCTACTTGTATGTCGGGTACGGTAGAAGAAATATGGGGACACCAGGGGGTTATGAGTACAGCTTTCAGCGGGTGTGGTGTGGTGTTTCTTACCTGTTTTTAGGAATGTGCTGTACAGAGTGTGGTTTTATCTCGAATTGTCTCAGGAGCGAGTATGTTTCAGAGGAAGTTAAGTCAGAAGGTGAGCGTCAGTGTTGTGTTTGTCGCTGCCATGTTCATGAGTATCATGGACGGGACGATTGTGAACACGGCACTGCCCGCAATCGGGCATCAGTTTTCTATGCCAGGGACGACGGTTGACGCGATTGTTGTTTCATATCTGGTAAGTCTGGCCGTGATTATTCCGGCTTCGGGCTGGTTGGGTGATCGTTTTGGAACGCGTCGCGTCTTTTTATGTGCGCTTGGCATGTTTACGGTGGCATCGGCGCTATGTGGTTTGGCGAATAATTTTGGTCTTCTTGTTGCTTTTCGTGTTTTACAGGGTATCGCTGGTGGGGCTATGACTCCGGTTGGTAATGCGATGTTGATTCGCACCTTCCCGCCCGCAGAGCGCGTTCAGGTCTCGCGCATCCTGAATATTCCTACCGTGCTTGCGCCTGCGACCGGTCCCGTGCTTGGTGGTTTCCTGGTGAATCAGTTCTCGTGGCACTGGGTTTTTTACGTCAATATTCCGATCGGTATTGCGGCGCTGGTGTTTGCGTTGCTCTTCCTGCGCGGCTTCGATGAGCGTACTGCGGAGCGCTTCGACATTCCCGGCTTCTTCCTTGCCGGTATTGGTCTGGCGCTTGGTATGTATGCAATGAGCGAGGGTCCCAAGTACGGTTGGCTCTCTCCGACTATTCTCGGCGGCCTGGTTGCTGGTCTGGTTTTGATTGCTGTATTTATATTTGTGGAACTTCGGATAAGGGCTCCAATGCTGAACCTGCGCTTGATGACGAATGGCCTGTTCCGCAACAGCAATCTGGTGACGGTGCTGACCGGAGCCGCTTTTATGGGCGTACTGTATGTCGCGCCGCTCTTCTTGCAGGAGGGACGGCAGGTTGACGCCCTGACCTCTGGCCTGACAACCTGTACTGAGGCCCTGGGCGTGATTGTGGGCACTCAGATCGCTTCCCGCATCTATCCGGTTATCGGGCCGCGACGCCTGATGATTGGTGGTATCGTGAGCGCAGCGATTGTGATGGCGTTGCTGGTCGTGATGGGCCAGACAACCGATCTGTGGATTATGCGCCTCTTGATGTTCCTGCTCGGTTACTGCATGGCACACATCTTCATCTCGACTCAGACGGCGGCATTTGCGAACGTGACGGCGAGTGAGACCGGGCATGCATCGGCTCTCTATAATACAGTGCGTCAGGTTGGTTCCGCGCTTGGTGTTGCGGTGCTCAGTACGGTGATTACGGCTGTTGGGCCGACGACGGTGACGGCTTCGGGCACAACAGTTCCGAATCTGAATGCGTATCATGCTGCCTTTATCGGTTCTGCAATTATTGCGCTGTTCGCCCTCTTCTTCGCCTTCCGTGTGAGCGACAAGGAGGCCGAGGCAACAATGCGAAAGAAGCAGCCGAGAGAGCAGGTCGAGGCAACATTGAGTACTGAAGCGAGCATCTAAAGGGAGAAGTGCGGTTATAAGCCTCTTCTCGGAGCAAAAAAGAAGTGTGAAAGGGATACCGTATCACGTATGCGGTATCCCTTTTTTGTATATCTGCATCAATGAGCGAGTTTGCGCCCGATGCACAGTGCAATGCGATGTGAGAAATAGAGCTGGCCATCCTGTACATATGGTCGTGTTCCGCTGAGATCCTGTTCGCTGTCCCGTTGTAGCATTTCGCGAACCTCGACGGCTTGCTGCTCAGGCGTGTGAGCATTGCGGAGCCAGCTTTCAAGCTGTTGTGGGCGAGTTTCAGTCGAGATATGTTCTATTTCTAATCCACAGGCCGTAAAGAGGGCAAGTAGTGCGCTGATCGATAGTGCCTGCGTGTGCGAGGGATCACGGAGCCGCTCGAAACGGTTTTGATACTCGGCACGGGCTGGATGCTCACTTGTTATCAGATCGTTGATGACAACGGAGCCATTCGGGCGACAGACGCGCGTCATCTCGGCAAGCATTCGCCGGGGAGTTTCAACGTGATGAAGGGCGAAGCGCGATACGACAATATCAAAGCGCTGATCTTCAAATGGAAGCTGCTCCGCATCTCCAACCTGAAAGCGAAGCCGTTCTAGCCCGCGCTCTTTGCGCTTCAGCTCGGCGATAGCAAGGGGAGCGTCGGTCAGATCGATACCAATCACGTCGCATCCGGCCTCTGCAAATGCCATCGCGATAGAACCGGGACCGGTGGCAACATCGAGTACATGTGCCTGGGGAGCGGGATGCACAGTCTCGACCAGACGGCGCAGCGACTCCTCATTCGTGATGAACGGGTTGGCGGCATAGGCGTTTGCTTGCCTGGTAAATGCCTGGCGAATGGTCTCTTTGTGGGACATTTCTTGTCTCCTTACTTGCCTGGGATGTCATCCTTTTGTGTATCTGGCACTCTTTTTTGTGCGCTTTTTGGCGTTATCTCTTGTGTTTGGGTCGGAGATACTGCGAAAAAGGAGTATACATCGGGTGTTGTTAAAGGTCTTTTTTGTCTACTTCTCTACTGGATATAATAGCACAAGCGGAATCTCGCGTGTTGTGCGTTGCTGGTATTTGCCGTAGAGTGGAGCGCGTTCCAGTACCAGCGGCCAGAGCTGCTGACGCTGTTCGGGGCTGGCTATCTCCGCCCGCATGTTCTGCGTGTTCGCACCTATAGTAACGATAACATCTGGATGATGTTTGAGATTAAGGTACCAGGCGGGATGATGGGGTGAACCGCCGTAGGAGGCCACGAGTATGTATGTCTGATCTTCGCGAATGTACCGCAAGGGCAGTGTGCGCTTTTTGCCCGATCTGCGCCCGATGGTTGTGAGTAGAAGAAGTCCGCTATGCTTGCCGAACATGCCGATCCGGCCGCCCGTGATGCGGTATAGGAAGAGAATGACGGCATTGAGCACACTGAAAAAAGATTTTCGCATTTCGTCACCTTTCGCTTGAACGATCTCTCTCTTGTACAACGAAAGAAGGGCGATCTGCGAGACAGGCGGCATGGCTGTCTGTATGAGAGCGCTGTCCAGCAGACGGCCAGCGCTCTCAAGAGCCGTTATGCATTGGTGGGCTGGTTCGGCTCCTCAAGCCAGTGTGTTATCATTTCGCTGACCGGGTGAATGCTGATCTGTTGCAATGGTTCGTCGCCTGAGTTGATGAAGCGATGCGGCGTGTTGGGCGGTACAACGAGAATAGTTCCGCCCTCTACCTCTATTGCCTGATCTTCAAGATAGAAAGTGACCTGCCCCTTCTGAACGATAAATGTTTCGGCGTAGGGGTGCATATGGAGGCCGGGACCATGACCGGGAAGTGTGTATGAGAGGAAAAACGAGACGGGTGCATTTCCGTGCTCGCTTCCTAGAAACAGGTAGCTGCTCCCATTTTTGGGGAGATCCTGAATAGCTATACGTGTCTGCATCGCTATGACCTTTCTTGTCTATGGGTGTGCTCCGGCAATAGGACTGAATTGCATGCTTGCGAGCAGCCAGCGCCCTTGCTGACGAACAAAGACCATCGTAACACGGTACTGACCCTGAATCGGGTTCCCTTGAGATGCGCCTTTCAGCTCTTCGCGCACCAGAACGATCGCCGTATCTCCGTACAGACGGATGTAGGGATCTTGAAGCCTGACCATCTCGTGGCGTAGGTCACGTAAACCGGGCCAGCGTTTGCGCCTTTGTAAGCTGGAAGCCGAGAGGGCCAACGCACATGAAATCGTCGGCGAGAAGCTGCTGAAGCGCTGCAACATCCCCCTTCTGTTCTGCCTCACCATAGTGCTGCACGAGATCTTGAATTTCCTGTTGCATGCTGGATACCTTTCTTCCGACCGCTTTACATTCCCCGGTGGGCGGCCTATTATATAGGCAGACTGTCTAATGAAATTTTAGATGTACTGACTATACAATAAATTATGCGGAGGTGTCAAGCTCTTTATGAGTCCTCGTCCCTATCGCCTCGGACAACGCCAGGCAAGCACCGAGCAGACCCGCGCCCGAATTCTTGCGGCTGCTCGCTCGTTGCTGATGGCCTCCGACGGCTTTTCCAGCTTTTCTATTGAAATGGTGGCGAAAGAGGCCGATGTTGCCCGAATGACCGTTTATCATCAGTTCGGCTCGAAAATTGGACTTCTTGAAGTGTTATGTGATTCGCTGGCGGCAAGTGGCGGGATGGAGCACATGGCAACCATATTTCAGCAGCCTCGGCCGCTCAAGGCACTTCAGATGTATATCCAACTGTTTGGACGCTTCTGGGATGAGGATCGGCTGGTGATGCGGCGTTTGCGAGCGCTGGCCGCTTTGAATCCTGATTTTGAGCAGGTGATACGTACAAGAGATGGGTGGCGACGCAAAGGGGTTCAGGTATTGACCCAGCGTCTTGCTGATAGCAGGCTGCTTCCGCCTGGTAAGCCGCTTGATGAGATTGTGGATCTGCTGTTTACCCTGACCAGTTTCGAGACGTTTGATCTGCTGGCCGGGCCTGAGAAGCGAATTCAGGATGTGGTGCCTCTTGTTCAAAAGCTCACACATGCCGCTTTACAGCTTCCGGACATGGCAGAGGATGCCGTCAGCGAAGGCGAGCCCGCTGGGAAGCCATGTTGTGATGCAGGGGAATAAGCGTTTTCAGCACCTTCCCCTTGCCAGATGGGTGCCCGATACGGTACACTACATAGAGATACCTCAAAATATGCTCAAGAAATTGGGCTTTTTGCTCAAGAAAAGAGTCAAGGAGTGCCGGGAAGCCTGGTCGGCCACCGGCGCTCTTTTTGCGTTGCATGCTGGCGAGCGTCGGTGTGGATAGGTTGTTGAGAAGAAAGGATGATGTACAGGCATGCAACAGAAGGAACTCGTGGCACGTCCAAAAAACCTCTCGGTCGCTGCTCTCCTCTTGCGACCATTTCAGGTGTTTGTTCATGCGAAAAGTAGTAGCGGCATATTGCTATTATTCTGCACCATATTTGCGCTGATCTGGGCAAACTCTCCCTGGGCGCAGAGTTATCATGATCTCTGGGAACGGCATTTTGTAGTCGGGTTTACCGGTCTACAGCTTGACCTCTCGCTCCATACCTGGATCAATGACGGGTTAATGGCGATATTTTTCCTGCTGGTCGGGCTTGAGATCAAACGCGAGATCCTCGTTGGTGAGCTTTCTCGCTTACGACAGGCACTCCTGCCCATGATGGCAGCGTTTGGCGGTGTGCTGTTTCCGGCTCTGATCTACCTGGCGTTCAACTGGAACACGGAGGCAGCGTCGGGCTGGGGCGTCCCAATGGCGACCGATATCGCGTTCGCATTAGGAGTGCTGGCGCTGCTCGGGCCGCGCATTCCGCTGAACCTCAAGGTGTTTCTGGCGGCGCTTGCCATTGTGGATGACCTGATTGCTGTTTTGATGATTGCTCTGTTCTACTCGAAAGGAATCGACCTGATAGCGCTGGCGCTTGCCGGTGGTTGTATGGTTCTTTTGTTGGCCTGTAACGCGCTTGGCGTGCGTCATCCGCTGGTATATGCCGGGCTTGGCGTGCTGCTCTGGGTCACTATGCTGGCTTCGGGGGTGCATGCGACGATTGCGGGCGTGCTGCTGGCTTTTACTATTCCTGTACGTTCGCGGATTGACAGTGAAACTTTTGTGCGACAGAGTCGTGAAATGCTCGACTCATTTGAGGAAAGCAACGCGCCGGGCCTCGGTCTGGTGATGGACGATCAGCAGCAGGCCTCTGTGCGGGCGTTAGAGATGAGAGCCGAGGCGATTCAAGCTCCATTGCAACGAATCGAGCAGGCATTACATGTGCCGGTTTCGTTTCTCATCATCCCACTATTTGTACTGGCAAACGCGGGCGTCCCGCTTGATTGGAGCGCTCTGGCCTCCCTTGCCAGTCCATTGAGCCTGGGCGTTTTTCTGGGGCTTGTCGCCGGGAAACAGGTTGGTATTACGCTGTTCTCATGGCTCGCGGTGCGTCTCAAGCTGGCTGAGCTGCCCGAAGGGGTACGCTGGCGGCATATCTATGGTGTGGGCTGGCTAGGCGGGATCGGCTTCACCATGTCAATGTTTATTGCTGATCTGGCGTTCTTGCCCGCGTATCCCGAATTGCTGAATATGGCGAAGATCGGTATCCTGCTGGCACTGCTCCTGGCCGGGGCTGGCGGTTATCTGTTACTGGCAACAGGTTCCCGGGAGAGCGTTGCGCGGTCGCTTTCAAATCAGAAAAATTGAAATGCATCGATAGTAAAAGGGAAAGAGCAGCCATGCCGGTTGCTCTTTCTGCGTTTATGATACATGTTCTAGCTGATTGCCTGTGCTGCGGATCGGCCTGCCGTGCGTCCTGAGAAAATACAACCGCCCAGAAAGGTTCCTTCCAGTGCCCGATAGCCATGCATGCCACCGCCGCCAAAGCCGGTTACTTCGCCCGCAGCATAGAGGCCCGGGATTGCTTGATCGTCTGCTTTCAACACACGCCCGGAGAGGTCTGTTTTGATACCACCGAGCGTTTTGCGTGTCAGGATTGAGAGGCGGACTGCGATCAATGGCCCGGCGGAGGGGTCAAGCAGGCGGTGCGGCCTGGCGACGCGGACGATCCGATCTCCCAGGAACGCCCGTGCGCCACGAATAGCAGTCACCTGGGCGTCCTTACTGAAGGGATTCAGGATCTCGCGGTCGCGGGCGACAACCTCTCGTTCCAGTTCGGCAGCGTCGATGAGCTCTTCGCCGGTCAGTTGGTTCATGGCGCGCACCAGATCGGATAGCTTGCGCTCAACGAGGAAATCGACACCCTTCTGCTTGAATGCTTCGATGGGCCCGGGAGCGCCCGGCAACACGCGGCTCAGCGTTTTCGCAAGGCTGCGTCCGGTCAAATCGGGGTTCTGTTCGGAGCCGGACAGTGCAAACTCACGCTCAATGATGCGCTGGTTGAGCAGGAACCAGGAATGTTCATAGCCCGAAGTGGTGATATGTTGCAGCGCTCCCAGCGTGTCGAATCCGGGGAAAAGCGGCACCGGTAGCCGTTTCCCGCGAGCGTCCAACCACAATGGAGACGGGCCGCTGAGAATACGAATGGCGTGCAGGCTCCAGATCGGCGCATAGTTGTGAATGCCTTCGGGGTAGTGCCACATGCGGTCAGGGTTGATGATATGGCCGCCGTTTGCCGCGACCACCTCCAGCATACGACCATCAACGTGATCGGGCACGCCTGAGAGGAGCTTTCGCGGCGCTGGCCCCAGGCGCTGAGGCCAGTTGCGGCGCACCAGTTCGTGGTTCGCGCCGATACCTCCCGATGTGACGATGACAGCCTGCGCTTTCAGGCTGAAGGTGCCTGTGACGGTGCGCGAACTGGGCATGCCACGTTCAATATTGCTCGGTTCCAGGATATCGCCCTCAACGCCCTCAACGACGCCGCCATTGAGGCGCAGCGCGGTAACACGATGTCGAAAGCGCAATGACACACGACCTTGCTTCTCTCCCTCGCGTACGCGCCAGACAAACGGCTCCAGCACGCCCGGGCCGGTTCCCCAGGTGACGTGAAAGCGTGGAACCGAGTTCCCATGCCCGGTTGCAAGGTAGCCGCCGCGTTCGGCCCACTGCACAATGGGAAAAACACGAATTCCGCGCGTATGCAGCCAGGAATATTTCTCTCCTGCTGCAAAGGCAACATACGCTTGTGCCCATTGACGCGGCCAATAATCCTCTTCCCTGTCGAAACCGGCAGTCCCTTGCCAGTCCTGCCAGGCCAGTTCGTATGAGTCGCGAATACCCAGACGGCGCTGCTCTGGCGAGTCGACGAAAAATAGGCCACCGAAAGACCAGAACGCCTGCCCGCCAAGCGAGCATTCAGGTTCCTGTTCAACGATGATGACCCGCCGCCCTGCGGCGATAAGCTCGGTAGCGGCCACCAGACCCGCCAGGCCTGCGCCAACAATTATAACGTCTGCTTCGCCCTGCATCTGCTGCTCTCCTTTCGCCCCGATGTCAAGAAATAGTTTCATCTTTATGCATCTCATGCGAGATATTCTGTGATGTACTCTAAAACGTGCAGCAGGCCTCTGTCAAGCGGCTTGCCTTGCTCCGAACGGGTGTTTCTTGTCGAAACGAATTGTGTGTGATATAATGCGCACTATTGTGAAAACAGTGAAATGAGGATAGACTATAGTGGAATTAAAGCACTTGTCGGAAGAAATAGAGGCTATTTCAAAGGGCTATGCCGAAAAGTACGCGATTGAGCGCGACGCCACCTGGTTTCTCTTGAAGTTGCAGGAAGAAGTCGGCGAGCTGATTCAGAGCTATCTGATGCTCGCGGGCAAGGCGCGAAAGAAGGGAAAGACGCCTGAAGAGCTTCAAGCTGCATTTGAGGAAGAGGTTGCGGATGTTTTCTGCCAGACGCTTCTGCTTGCTCACTTGCACAATATTGATATAGAAGAGGTCGTCAAGAAAAAGTGGTTATACTGGAAAAATGCCTGAAGAGATAACGCGAGAAATAGTGAAGCGGCCCGACAGGGAGAGTCCGGCCGCTTGAATATCATATTGTACCTGAAACACTTGTAAGGCTGGACCAGAGATAATGTGTCGCATATGCTCGCCACGGTCGCCACTGTTGCGAGCGCTGCTCAATTCCTTTGAGTGTTGTGGTCAAGCCAAGCCGCTCCAGAGCCCGCCTGAGAGCCAGATCTGTGGCAGGAAAGGCGTCCGGATCTCCCAGGGCGCGCATTGCGATATATGATGCTGTCCAGGGACCGACTCCGGGCAGTTGCAGCAGTTGCTCGATTGTTTTTTCTCGGTCAATGGTACGATCAAGCTGCAATCTGTGTTCTGCAACTGCATGCGAGAGCGCCTGGAGAGCGCGAATACGTCCATTTGTTAGCCCTTTGCCGGATAGATCTGCTCGAGCAAGCACCTGAGGCGATGGGAAGAAGTGCGTGAGTGTGCCGTGTGGCTCTTTGAGCGGCTCCCCAAGCGTGGTGACAAGCCTCCCGGCAAGCGTGCGCGCTCCCGCAACTGAGATCTGTTGACCCAGAATCGCACGAACGGCCAGCTCGAAGCCATCGACAGCCCCGGGGATGCGCAAACCGGGACGCGCGCTCACCAGAGGCGCAAGCAGCGGATCTTCTGAGAGTACCTCGGCGATGGCGCCTGGCATTGCATCCAGATCGAAAAGATGCCGACAGCGCTGCACAAGCAGGTTCAGGTCCTTGAGGTCGGAGAGGTGCAGGCGAAGCAAAACCGCGTGCTTGTGCTCCATTGGCTGCATCTCGATAATACCACGAGAATGAGGCAGAACAATGGTGCGGCGATAACAGCCGTTAACGACTTCTTCGACTCCGGCTATTGCTCGTTTCGCAAAATAGTCGAGTACGGCACCGCTATCAAAAGGCGGGCGGTAGTGCAGGCGCAGTGTCAGCTTTCCCTCCCCATTTTGAGCCGCCTGAGGCCGGCGCCGAAAGGCCGAAGGGGGACAGGCAAACGTGGCCTGCATTGTCTCGTTAAACTGGCGAATGCTGGCAAATCCAGCTATAAACGCAATTGTTGTGAGGGGCAGGTCTGTTTGATCGATCAGCAGGCGAGCAGTTTGGGCCCGCCGTGTCCGTGCAAGAGCCAGCGGCCCGACGCCTACTTCTGCCATCAGCTCACGATGCAGGTGGCGCGCACTTACCGATAGGCGGCTTGCTAAACCCCCAACGCCCTCCGTATCAATAACGCCGTCCGCGATCAGGCGTAGAGCGCGGGCGACCAGATCTGCCCGCGTGTTCCAATCCGGTGAACCGGGGGCGGCCTCTGGATGGCAGCGACGACATGCCCGATATCCCGCCGCTTCCGCAGCCGCTGCACTGGGATAGAAGTGGACGTGCTGCGCATGGGGTGTCGTGGCCGGGCAGATAGGGCGACAATAGATCCCCGTCGTAGTAACAGCGGTGAAAAAGAGCCCATCAAAACGAGCATCACGGCTACAAACGGCCCGATAGCATAGATCGAAATCGTGAATAATATGTTTGTCCATATCCCTATCTTAATCGAAAATCGCCGCTGCTACTGGCAAATTTCGGACATGGTAACGCTCCGCTTGGGAAACGGTCATGTCCGATTTTTGCCAGTTTTTTCTCTGCTTCTGGTATATCATAGAGATCGATGACAACGCAAGGAGAGAAAGTACAGTGCGCTTCTGAAGCGGCTTGAAAGGGATTGAGATGCTATGAAGAAACTCTCTATTGATACTATCGAAACGCCGATCGGTGGCGTCCTTCTGGTGGTGGATGATGGGCGTATCTGCTCGCTTGATTATGAGGATTATGAACAGCGTATGTTGCTGCTGTTACGGCGTCGATATCGTGAGTTTGAACTTCAACGGGTTGTGGACCCGTGCGGCTTCAGCAGCCGTGTGCGTGCCTATTTCGCGGGTAATTACGCGGCCTTGAATGAACTTCCGGTGGTGACAGGTGGGACGGATTTTCAGCGACAGGTCTGGGAAGCTCTGCGGACCATTCCCGTTGGGACAACACGATCCTATGGAGAGCTGGCGAAGCAGCTTGGGAAGCCGAATGCAAGCCGCGCTGTTGGGGCCGCTAATGGGCTGAACCCGATCGCGATTATTGTGCCCTGTCATCGAGTGATCGGGGCAAATGCTGCATTGACTGGCTATGCTGGCGGGATTGCGCGTAAAGAATGGCTTTTGAGACATGAGGGAATAAGGGTGAAGTGAGCTGAAAAGGGCATTCCTCTTTTTATGAAATGGAATGGATGCATACTATGCAGTAATGGTAAATGGCTGTTAGACATTTTCCCGATTGGCTCTTGTTCCTTCTGATGTATTTCTGCAATACTGAGAAGGAATGAGCGAATGAAAGGATGCATCAGCTATGCCGAGTTACCCGTTTTTCCAGATTGACTCTTTTACATCGAGACCGCTTTATGGAAATGCCTGCGCGGTCTTGCTTGATACCGAAGATCTCGACGACGAGCGTATGCTTGCTCTGGCACGAGAGATGAATCTGTCTGAGACGGCTTTTGTCCGGCGTTCACAGATTGCCGACTTCGCGGCTCGCTATTTTACACCTGCCGAAGAGATCCCGCTAGCCGGTCATCCGACGATTGCAACTGTGATGGCGCTGATTCTCTCGGGACGTCTGAAGCTGGAAAACGAGCATGCGACGATCCAGCTTGAGCTGCGTGATGGGCCGATTCCCGTGGAGATTTTCAGCACACAGGAGCAGGTTGAACGAATCGTGATGACGCAACGGAAACCGCTCTTCTTGCGAACATATCGATCAGAAGACGTGATGCCAGCGTTTGGTCTCTCGCCGGAGGATGCACTTGCTTCAGTGCCGATCCAGACGGTCAGCACAGGGACACCGCAATTGATGATTCCTGTGCGCGATCATGCGGCGCTGCGTCGAGCCCGCCTCGATATGGCCGCATATGAGCGCCTTCGTGCGTCTGGTGACTTCTTCAGCCCTCATCTGTTCTGCCTGGGCGGAGTCACGCCAGAAGGGGCAACCTTCGCCCGGCATTTCGGGGTACCTCCCGATACAATAGAAGATCCGGCAACCGGCTCTGCAACGGGCGGCATGGCTGCATATCTCTGGCACTATCGCTTGATTGAGCAATCGAACTTTGTCGCGGAACAGGGCCACTGGTTACAGCGCCCCAGTCAATTATATGTGGAACTGGTGGGCGCACCTGATGCAATCGAGGCAGTGAAAGTAGGAGGAACGGCGGCACTTAGTATTCGAGGAGAAGTCGTTCTCAATTAATAGATCTGATCAAGCAAAAAGACGTGCATGTATTCATTATAAAATGATTGCATGCACGTTATCGATCCGATGGAAGATCAATTATTTCTTTTCTAGTTGTGTTGAACTCCAGGTGGAATCCTCCACTGCCGGAACGCAGCTCTGAATGCCTTTTGTATCGCCTGATAGGTTGTTTAGCTTGTTCTGATCTATGCTGCTGTCATTGTTTGCCGAAGTAGCGAGCTGAAGGCCTGAGCCGCCTTGCCCTGCGGGATGGGAATAGCACGCGTGATAAGGCCGAGGGGAAGGTGCAGGTGCAGATCCGAAACGTTCCGTATAACGATCCCGGGTGGTATCGAGTGCGTGGCGAGTTCTGGCACAAGGGCAATGCCTAAGCCCTGCTGCACGGCCTGCTTGATTACTTCAATGCTGCCAATCTCGATGTTGGTAGCAAGTGGAAGGCCACGCGCGACAAATGCCTGCTCGATAGCGGAACGGTAGGCGCACGGCGGGTGTGTGAGGAGCAAGCATTCATCCTTGAGGTCGCTCAAGGTGATGGTTGGCTGCTGGCATAAAGGGTGCTGTTCGGAAAGTAGAAGCATGATAGGAGCAGTCTGAAGCGGCTCAAAGACGAGGCCCATATCAGCGGCAGGGGGAGTTGAAACACCCAGATCGATCTGATCGGCGGCAAGCTGCTCGTGTACATGAATAGTGCTGAGAACCTCGATCGTCAGTTGAATGCGCGGGTAGCGGGCACGAAACTTGCGTAGGATCTCGGGAAGATAGAGCCGTGCTACAGCTTCTATCATACCGATGCGAAGGTGTCCGCTTTCTCCTGTCACGATGGCTGCGAGATCCTGCTGTAGCTGTGCAACTTGATTGATAACGTGCTGTGCGTGCATGAGCAGCGCCCGACCGGCTGGCGTGAGCTGAATCTTGCGGCGCTGTCGATCGAAAAGCTCCACTCCAAGCTCTTCCTCAAGCTGCTGAATTTGCAGCGAGATGGTGGACTGTGCATATTGAAGTCGCTCGGCTGCTCGAACAAAGCTACCTTCTTCGGCTATTGCTTTAAAAGTATTAAGTTGACGTAGATCCATCTTTTTATTTCCTATGTCTGTTTTGTTGTGACCTGCAAAGATAATCTATCGGAAAAATCGAATAATATCTTTGAGAAATTTGCCTTGTTCAATATATCATATCCTGCTATGCTTTGGGAAGTGGAACTAATCAGCGCACGAATAGTGTGGGGTGTCATAATAGAATTTATACCGATGAAGGAGTAGCAAGATGGATTTAAAGCAGAAAGTAGCACTGGTAACAGGCGGAGGCACCGGCATCGGCAGAGCAACAAGCATCGCGCTGGCAGAGCGAGGGGCGCTTGTGGCGGTTAACTATTCGCGTTCGCGAGATGATGCCGAGGAAACGGTGCGCATGATTCAGCAGAAGGGCGGAACAGCAATTGCGATACAGGCAGATATTTCACGTGATAGCGAAGTTCGTGCAATGGTCAATACCATTGTGCAGCAATTTGGCACTATTAATCTTCTGGTGAATAATGCCAGTATCACGCACCATATTCCGCTGAATGACCTTGAATCGGCTACTGAAGCTGTCTGGGATGAACTGTATGCCATCAATGTGAAGGGAATGTTCTTTTGTGCCCGGGCCGTTGCTCCTTTGATGAAACAGCAGAAAAGCGGTGCAATAGTGAATCTGGGAAGTATTGCGGGTTCGACCGGTTCCGGCTCATCGTTGCCTTACGCCGTCTCAAAGGCGGCTGTTCATGGGCTGACGAAATCATTGGCCCGAGCGCTTGCCCCGGAGATCAGAGTGTGTAGTGTGGCTCCTGGAGCTGTTTTAACGCGTTGGTGGGAAGGGAAAGAGGAACAGATGAAGCGTGTGGCAGGAAGCGCGCTTCTGGGGCAAATCGCGAGCGCCGAAGACGTTGCGCGGCTGATTTGTGCTGTACTGGAACAAGAGTCGATGACAGGGCAGATTATCACGGTTGATAGCGGGCAGACGCTCTAGCTCTCTTTATACTGCACAAAGAATTCCAGCTATACGGGAACAAGCAAGGAGAGAGACATCCACTGGTGCCTCTCTCCGCTGTTCTACCCGAGCTGCCCCATCAGTCTGGTGATGCTGCCTGCTGGTAACTGGACACGCAGGCGTTGATCCCGCGCCTTGAGCGTCTGGGGAGGGGCAAGCTGCACCGTGTTGGGATGTGCAAAGGTGTTGTGCGCGTGCATGTCCTGAGCGGCCAGCGTCACCTTTTCGACCTCTGTAAGCTTGCCTTGATAGAGCTCTAGATCCAGCTCTACAGGCTGTGTTGGATGTGTATTGACGACTGTCACACAGAGGGTTCCGTTGCGCATGGAAGCCGAGCCATGAACAGCCTGAAGCGCGAAAGGCTGGCGATCAACCGAGCAGGAGCGGCACTGTTCCTCGGAGGCCTCTCCATGACTGATAACCTCGGCTTGCGAGAGGAAACGCACTGCCTGTGCCCCCTGATGCGGCTGATAGAGCCGGAAGACGTGATACGTCGGCGTCTGAATACAGCGATCTCCCTCGACCAGCAACAACGCTTGCAGCACGTTTACCAACTGAGCAAGATTTGCCATAAAGACCTTATCAGCATGATTGTGGAAGGTATCAAGGGTTAAAGCTGCAACACAGGCATCGCGGATTGTATTCTGCTGATACAGGCCGCTCTCGGGCTTGCCAGGCTCGACCGGGTGCCACGTGCCCCATTCATCAACGATCAGCTTGCACGCTCGCTTCGGGTCATACTCGTCCATGATACGACGATGACCGGTGATAATGCCCTCAATCGCGGCAGCCTTCGTCAACAGTTCCAGCCATTGCGATTCGGTATAGTCGGTGGCTGTGCCCGCCGAGCCACAATAATAGTGCGCGGCGAAGCCCTGAAGCGAGTTCAGGCGACAATGCGTGTGGTGGCGCGCCATATGCTCGAAGAAGCGACGTGTCCATTGCCAGTCGTTGCCGTTGGGGCCGCAGGCGATTGCCTCAACACGAGTTCCGGAATAGTTGTGTACAAAGGTGCGAAATCTGCTATACAGCCCGGCATACTCTTCAGGACTCATATTACCACCACAGCCCCAGTTCTCGTTTCCGATGCCCCAGAAGCGTACGTGAAATGGCTCCTCCGCTCCGTTGGCGCGTCGCTCGTCTGCTAAAGCGGACCGACCGGCAAAATTGCAGTATTCGACCCAGTCGCGTAGCTCTGCCGGAGTGCCGGAGCCAAGATTACCGGCGAAGTATGGTTCTGCTCCTATTGCCCGACAAAAAGCGATAAACTCATGTGTCCCGAAGGAGTTGGGTTCCTCGGCCATGCCCCAGTTCGGGTTGAGGCGCAAGGGGCGACGTTCACGGGGGCCGATGCCGTCGCGCCAGTGGTAACCGTCAGCGAAGCAACCACCCGGCCAACGTAAGACAGGGATCTGTAGAGGGCGTAAAGCTTCAATAACCGCGTTCCGAAGCCCGTTTGTATGCGGGATGTCCGCTTGCTCGCCAACATAGATGCCCGGGTATATTAAATCGCCCAGATGCTCGGCAAAGTGTCCATGAAGATACGGTGATACCTGCCCAATCGGCTCCTGAGGCAGAACGACGACGCGTTGTACTGTCTCCATATACATTCCTTTGCTAACAAATACTTATCGGTTATGACGTAAAAGCACTTTCAGCGGCTTATTCTCTCGTTGCTCGACCGTCTTGAAGGCTGCTTGATAATCATCCAGAGAGAAGCGATGCGAGATCAGGTCAGTGAGCTGTAATATGCCCGCTGTAAAGAGCTGGACGGCAAACGACCAGGCTGCACTGTTTGCACCAAAGATGCCCTGCACATGCAGATGTTTCAGGACGAAAAGGTCACTTGTAAGCTGAAGCGTTGCGCTGGCGCCTGCAATGCCCTCGAGCAGAACAGTACCACCTCGTCGTACGGCCTGTAGAGCGAGATCAACCCCCGCTGGACGAGATCCACCCTCAAATATAAGATCCATGCCCCGTCCTCCTGTGACCGCTTCGATAGAGGGAAGAGGCTCTTCCTTGCGCACATTGAGGATATGGGTTGCTCCCAGGCATCGAGCCAGTTCAAGCCGCTCGTCATGCGCGCCCAGGACCATCAGGACGGCGGGTGAATACAGACGTGCAAGCTGAACTGCCAGCAGCCCTATCGTGCCATCGCCTATAATGGCAAGCTGACTTCCAGGCTGTGGAGGAGCCAGGAGAAAAGCGTGAGCGACAACGGCTGTTGGCTCTAACAGAGCAGCCTCTTCCAGGGAGGCATCATCGGGGAGGGCGTGAACCTGCCTTGCAGGAACTGCGACATATTCGGCAAGCCCACCAGGCCGTGTGAAGCCCAATTCGTCGTAACCAGCCTCACAGAGATTCGTCATTCCATTTCGGCAAGAGGGGCAGGAGCCGCAGTAAAGGAAACCTTCCGCAACCACTTTTTGGCCGATTGAGAGGGTATGCACGCGCTCCCCGAGGGCCGCGATCTCCCCTGACCACTCATGACCGGGAATGACGGGGTAGCGATAAAAACCGGTTGGACGGGTGCCACGATACAGTTCGATGTCACTGCCGCAAATGCCCGCAGCATATGAGCGAATCAGGACATCATCAGGCCCAATAGCCGGCATTTCCAGGCTGGTTAAGGCGGCCTGCCCGGCTCCCGTAATCTGTAGCGCTCTTATCACTGCTTTTGTCCTTTCGTTGGGCGTTATGCTTTGAAAAGACGGCGAATATCCTCTGTTGTGCGTTCTATCAATGTGCGCATCGCTGCCTCTGCTTCGGGAGCATTCCGCTGGCTGATTGCCTCGCCGATGGCGCGATGCATCGGCATGGCCTCTTCATTGGCCCCGGGAAGCTGTGATGTGATGAGGCGGCTGATACGCAAGGGCATATCAAGTGTTTTCACAATAGTGCACAGGAAGTCATTGTGCGCGGCGGTCGCAATGGAGATATGAAACAGGATGTCTGCTTCGGTGTACTCCTCAACGGAATGGAGCGCATTCTGAAGCAAGCGGCAACTTTGCTCGATCGCTGCTATTTCTTCAGCACTCCCACGTATGGCGGCCAGCGCGGCGGTTCTGGGCTCGAACATCAGGCGTATTTCGCAGATATCCAGCAAAAAATGAAGATCGGGCCCAGCCTCGCTCTGCCATGCGATCACATCAGGATCGAGCAGGTTCCATTCGGCCCGAGGGCGAACACGAGTCCCGATTTTCGGGCGCGATTCAATCAGGCCTTTCGCAGACAGGAGCTTCAAGGCTTCGCGAACAACCGAGCGACTGACGTTCAATTGGGCACTTAATTCCGGTTCGCGTGCGAGAATGTCACCGGGCTGAAAGTCGTGCCGCATGATACGAATGCCGATCGAATGGGCTATCTGAGCGGGTAGGGTTTTATATTGCAGTGGTGAAAAATCTTTCGGCATGCCTTTTTCTTCGATTGTTTTGTCTGACAATAGTATGATATTATTAAAGCAGAGGTAGGTGATTCTGTCAATGTTTTTGTAAAGGAAGGATGCTACCTGTATGAAGATAGTGGACGTCAAAACATATGTGCTTGGTACACCCTGGCGCAATATCACCTGTGTTGAAGTGCTGACGGATGAGGGAGTTTCTGGCTTCGGAGAGGTGCGGATGGTAAATCGCACGGAAGCGTTAAAAGGCTACCTTTCGGAAGCGGTGCCCAATCATGTGCTCGGCCATGATCCCATGCGCATTGAGGACCTGACGCAGCGAATGTACCGCAACGATTATGGTCGTGCTGGCGAGGTCTCGATGTCAGCACTTTCTGCGATCGAGATTGCCTGCTGGGATATCATGGGCAAGGTGCTGAACAAGCCCGTATACCAGTTGCTTGGCGGTGCGGTGCGCGATCGGATTAAGGCGTATGCGAATGGCTGGTATACTGTTGAGCGCACGCCAGAGGAGTTCCATCGAGCCGCCCGGCGTGTGGTCGAGAAGGGCTACCAGGCGTTGAAGCTTGATCCATTCGGCGCGGGCTTTTATGAGCTGGAACGAGCCGAGAAGCACAAGGCGGTGGCGCTTGTCGAGGCGGTTCGTGATGCTATTGGTCCTGAGGCTGAGCTGTTGATTGAGATGCATGGGCGCTTTAACCCGGCAACAGCGATCGAGATGGCCCGGCTGCTAGAGCCGTTTGAGCCAAGCTGGATCGAGGAGCCTGTTCCACCGGAGAATCTGGCGGCTTTGAAGAAGGTCGCGAACAGGGTATCAATTCCTGTTGCGACCGGAGAGCGCATCCATGCTCGTCATGAGTTTCGTGAGATCTTCGAGCTTCAAGCCGCGGATATCATTCAACCCGATATTACGCAGATGGGTGGCCTGATGGAGGCGAAAAAGCTTGCAGCCTGGGCTGAGAGCTATTATGTTCTTGTCGCGCCTCATAACGTTGGTGGGCCGATTTCGACCGCTGCGGCACTGCACTTTGCCGCGTCGACGCCAAACTTCAAGATTCAGGAGCACTTCAACGATTTTGCTGATTCATGGGTGAAAACGGCTGCTCCGGGCAATCCAGAGGTCGTTGATGGCTATTTTGCTCTGCCTCAGGGGCCGGGCCTGGGCGTTCGCTTCGATCCAGATGTAGCGCGGGAGCATCCACAGGAGCGGATCTTCTTTAACCTGTACGCCGAAAACTGGCATTTGCGGCAGGCACAGCAGCCAGCAAAAGGAGACGAGTCATGCAAGTAGCGCAGTCGCTTCTTAAGGAGCTCGGGCTTCCTGCTGGTGATCTCTATGAGCATCCCACCTCTTCCCTGACGTTTCCCGATGGGGCACAGTACCGCGTTGAGATACCGAGCGTTGAGGGGCCTGCGGCGTTTCGTGCGGTGCTTGAGGCGGCGCACGAGTATGGGATCACGATTCACCGAATCTCGCAGGGAAGCGGGATCATGCTGTTGAGCGATGCTGAGATTCGCGAAATGGTCGAGCTTGGGGCTGAACACGGGATCGAAGTCTGTTTATTTGTTGGCCCACGTGCACCCTGGGAAGGGAACGCCCAGGCGTTGACGCCCGATGGCAAGCATTTTGGTTGGCGTCACATGGGCATGGATCAGCTTGTCTATGCATTGAACGACATCGAGCGGGCAACTTCGCTCGGCCTGCGAAGTGTGCTTGTGGCCGATGAAGGGCTGCTCTGGTTGGTCAAGGAGGCCCGGGCGCGCGGGTATCTTCCCGAAAATCTGGTCGTGAAGGCGTCTGCCCTGCTCGGGGCGGCAAACCCGCTCGGGATCAAGCTGCTGGCGGATCAGGGATTGAATACGGTCAATGTGGCTTCAGATATCTCGCTGGCGAAGCTTGCAGCTTTGCGTCAGGTGGTCTCAATCCCTATTGATCTCTATATCGAGAGCCCGGATGGTCTGGGAGGTTTTACCAGATATCATGAGCTGAATGAGATTATTCGGGTAGCAGCGCCGATTTACCTGAAGTTTGGCCTGAGGAACGCGCCGTCGATCTATCCCAGTGGTGTCCATCTTGAGCATGTTGTCCTTCAATCGGCTCGGGAACGGGTGCGCCGCGCCTCACTCGGATTAGCTCGGATCGATGCCAGCTATCGAACGTCGGAGCTCGGTGCGCCTGGTCTCGGTGTGCCTGTGCGTTAGCTTTGTCGGGGGCTCTCTGTCGGGTATGGCCTGATCGGGACCCCCCTGCCTGTTCTTTGTGACAGGTTGGTTTCTGTCTAGAAGGACGAGAAAAGACTGTTCCTTCGTCTGTTGCAGGAGATACATTTTCATGTTAAGCTTCCGAAAAGTTTTTGTGAAAGGAAGATGTTAGCATGGAAGTAAATGTGTCAACTTCATCTGGTGAGGGAGCACAAATACTCGATCCTCGACGCTGGCTGATGCTGGTTGTGGTGTTGTGTGCCTCCCTGATGTCTACTATCGATGAATTTATAGTGAATGTCGCTATTCCATCTATAGAGCGAGAATTACATACCAGCTTCGCGGAGATGCAGCTTGTGGTCGCCGGTTACACGCTTGTCTATGCGGTGCTGCTGGTCACCGGTGGACGCCTGGGTGATATCTACGGGCGGAAGCGGCTTTTTCTGCTTGGCGTTGGCTTGTTTACGTTATCTTCTGCACTCTGTGGGTTTGCCCCTTCGCCATTGCTGTTGATTATTTTCCGTATTACGAAAGGGGTTGGAGCGGCGATGATGGCCCCACAGGTCGTATCTTTTATTCAAGTTGGCTTCGCTCCTGCTGAGCGCCCAACGGCTTTCGGCATGGTTTCGGCGGTGAGTGGGCTTGCATCGGTCGTCGGGCAAGTGTTAGGTGGGTTTCTTATTGCGGCCAATCTTTTTGGGCTTGGCTGGCGAATTATCTTTCTGGTAAACGTGCCCATCGGGCTGGTCGCGCTGCTTGCCGGGATGCTGCTTATTCGTGAGTCGCGTGTTGAGACAGAGCAAGCGAGCCTTGATTATGGCGGGGTTGCACTGCTCTCTATTACGCTGTTCCTGTTTGTTTTTCCGATCGTGATAGGAGGAGAAGCAGGATGGCCCCTGTGGTCAATTCTCTGTCTACTGCTCTCTATACCTTTTATGCTTGTATTTCTGGTGTATGAATATCGGAGAAAGAAGCAGGGAAAGTTACTGCTTGTCTCATTGTCTTTATTCCGTTCATTGCGCTTCCCTTCTGGCCTGATTACTGTCCTGCTCTCAAGTTCGCTGTTCTCTGGCTTGCTCTTCCTGCTGGCATTGTATCTGTAAACGATGTTGCATTTCACACATTTGCTGTCTGTTTTTGTTTTTATGGCTTCCGGTATCTCTTTTATCCTGGCATCGAGTCTGAGCCCGCGGGTGACTCCGCGCCTGGGCGTTCTTGCTCTGCCGCTGGCAGCAGTGTTGGTCACCGTGAGCTACCTGTTGACAGTCCTTGCGGCTCAGTTTTTTGTACCGATGTGGGGTATGACGCCGCTTCTGGTCGGGCTATTCTTCCTGGGCAGCGGCATGGGGCTGCTGGTTACACCGTTGATGCATCGTACACTGGAAGGGATCGGAATTGATGATGTCGGTTCGGCTTCAGGAATGTATATGACGGTTATGCAGCTTGCTGCGGCGCTGGGTGTGGCCGTGATCGGCATGATCTTTTCGCTGTGGACGGCAAATACCGGGAGTCCACTTGCTGGCTTTGTTGGGTCGCTGATAGTGACAACGATTCTAGGCCTGTTACTGCTGATAACGGTATTCCCTCTACGACGACCCCCGACGCAGTAAAAAGCGTGCCCGGCTCCCGCCGCATAGGAAGGCCGGGCATTCGCTCTTTAGAGGAGGAGTTTTAGCCCGATAGCTGAGGCCAGAATGAGGCTGATGCAACAAATACGCCTCCACTCCTTTGGTTCATGAAAAGCAAACATGCCGAGGATGGTACTGCCACAGGTGCCAAGTCCGGTCCAGACAGCATAAGCGGTCCCCATTGAGATTCCGGTCATGGCAAGCGATAGAAGCACGAAGCTGGACCCGAAGGCCAGGGTGACCAGGAGGTATGATGTCCAGTGGCGATAGTTGAGAACGCGTCGTGAAGCGAGCACGCCAAGCACTTCACAGAGACCCGCGGCCAAGAGTGCAACCCATGCCATCAGGCCTGCCCTTCCTTTCGCTCACTGGTGAGCATCTTGAGTCCGATGATGCCGCCAGTCAGGGTCGCGATGAGGAATAGTTTAAATGGATTGATCGCCTCACCGAAGAAAAGTATTTCTGTAATCACGGTTCCGGCTGTCCCGATGCCTGTGAAGACAGTGTAGACGGTGCCGAGTGGCAATTTTTCGGCGGCCTCAAAAAACAATTTAAAGCTGAACAGGATAAAAGCAACGGTAATCAGCCAGTGCCACCAGCTCGTGGCGTATTTGATGCCCGAGACCCAGATGACTTCCAGCGGGCCGCCGATGAACAAGCACCACCATGCTTTACTCATAACACATCCTCCCTCTCTCCACTTTTTCTAGAAGTGATGGCTCCTCTTCTCACTCGCCTCTGCCCTGTGATGAGTGAGAATCGTTTCTGAAATTTCTATTATACTCGACAGCAGACGTATTGTGTAATGACATGTATTGATATACTGCTTGTTTTATGGAGCTTTTCTCTGAAAACGCTGCTCCCTTCCTTCAAGCGATGCAAGCAGTCAGAGATGCGAAAAAGAGTACCATTTCCTGTAGCGCAATAGGTAATAGGTACTTCTTCAAATACTTTCTATTTACATGATTCTATGCTTGTTGTATTGTGCAGGTGATTGGTACCTGTTCACTCTTTCCTGGCTTCTCGCGCTATTTTTGTTGTATTCTAGGAAGAGTGAGATTCTTTGGAAAAGGAGAATACCAATGGATATTCAGGATGTCGTACAGAAGGCTCAGGAAGAGCAGTTGCGGCTGGTGCGGTTTCTGTATTGTGATAATGGCGGCATCATTCGCGGTAAAGCGACTCACGCGTCTCGGCTGGCGAGTCGAATGAAAGAGGGCATCGGCCAGACATTTGCCATGCAGGCGTTTAGCGGTGTAGAGCAACTGGCTCCGGTGGAAGGTCTGGGGCCGATTGGTGAGTATCGGCTGATCCCTGATCCTGATACGTTTGTGGTGCTGCCCTATGTTCCAAAGAGTGGCACCATGTTCTGTGATATGCGTCAGACCGATGGTTCGGCCTGGGGCGCGTGTCCACGTACATTCCTCAAGCGTATGTGTGCCGAACTGGCTCGTGAAGGCATGCGAGCGGAAGCTGCGATTGAGCATGAGTTTTATCTAGCTCGGCGAGAGAATGGTGCGTTTGTGCCTGCCGATAACAGCCTGTGTTATAGCAGCATCGGGCTTGACCAGCAGGCAGAGGTGATTGACGCGATTCTCGGGGCGCTTGAATCCGAAGGTATCGAGATTGAGCTATTTCATACTGAGCTTGGCCCCGCACAGCAGGAGCTTTCGGTGCGTCATGCCGATGTGTTGAGAGCTGCTGATACCGTATGTCTGGTACGCGAGACGGTGCGCGGCGTGGCCTATCAGCATGGACTCTATGCCACATTTGCGCCGAAGCCGTTTCTGGATCAGGCAGGAAACGGAGCGCATATTCACTTCAGTCTGTGGAGCAATGATTCAGACAATTCCACGAATTTGCTCTATGATCCAGGCGAGCGCGGTGGGCTCAGTCAGCTTGGTAAGTACTTTATTGGTGGTATCCTCTACCATATTCGAGCTTTAATCGCCCTGACATGCGCAAGCCCGAATTCGTATCGGCGTCTGCTTCCTCACTATTGGAGCTCGGCCTATGGGGTCTACGGCTTTGATAACCGGGAGGCAGCTATTCGCGTGCCGTCGCTTTTCAACGGACGTGAGGCGGCGTCCTGCAACCTTGAGCTGAAGTGTTCTGACCATAGCGGCAACCCCTATCTTGCGCTTGGCGGCTTGATTGCTGCCGGGTTGGATGGCATTCGGCGGAAGATTGATCCCGGCGAGCCGCAGGAGATCGATCCGGGGAACTATAGTGATGAGGAACGCGAGCGGCTCGGCATTCAGCGCTTCCCGACGACGCTTGAAGAGGCGCTTAACGAGCTGGAACAGGACGAGGTGCTGACCGAGGCGCTTGGTCCCCTGCTGAGTTCGGCGTATCTTGCGGTCAAGCGAAACGAGGTCGCCTATTTTAAGGAGAAAACTCCGGAAGAAGAAGCATTACAGCATTTCTATAAGTACTAATGGCGCGAGAGGGAAGAGGTCACTCCCTTCCCTCTCCAGCACAACTTATGCTATCACTTCCTGTACGGCTGCCAGCAGCCCGGTGAGATCAGGGATCTCTTTTGTGGGTGGAAGAGGCGGCGCAGGCTCGTGCGCGCGATTGACCCAGATAGAGCGGAGGCCGAGCGTGTGCGCGGGCGCGATATCGTGAAAGGCGCTTCTGGCGATATGGACCCAGTGTTCTTTATCGACCTGAAAGCGCTGCTGGAATGTGTTGAAGTGGTTCAGGGCAGGTTTGTAGGCGCGTACCTCTTCGGCTGTGATAACCGCATCAATTGAGACGGGAAAGGCTTGCAGCGTTTGCGCGATCAGATCATTATCCACATTTGAGAGAATGACCAGTTTCCAGCCATTGTCGCGAAGCGCCTGTAGAGCCGGGCCAACATCATCGAAGAGAGGCCAGCGGGGAAGTGTGTCCGCAAGCACGTGCTCACCGCCGGGGGGGAGGGTTATGCCCAGTTGCGTGCTGGCACGAAGCAGCGATTCCGCAAGCACCTGTCGATAGGTGCGGAATGGTTGCTCGGCCTCGATCTCGTTTTGCAGTGCGTGACAGAGGGGAAAGAGCTGCTCGACCTGCTCGGGGGCGATGCTGGCAATCGCTTGATACATGCCTGTATCCCAATCGACCAGCGTGCCGTAGCAATCAAAAGTTGCCCAGTACTGTTCCTTCTGCATTATTTCTCTCCTGGATATGCGCACCATTCTACAAAAAGAAGAAGTGAACTCCTCGCCTGTTTTTACAGGAGCTCCTTTATTATACCCTTTGACTGCTTCGCTTCGCCAGTGTGGCTGGTCGGGAAAGTAAATTCTCTGGCTTCTCTGAAAACTGGTAGAAATTCCACTTGACTTAGAGTGCACTCAAAGATGTACATTACCTCACAGGAACAAGGACATGTTGTTATGGTTAGACCGAAAGGAGTACAAGAAAATAGTGATGGACTATCAGCAGAGAACCTCTCTTCAAGATAAAGTGGCGATTGTGACGGGAGCAAGCAGCGGGATTGGGGAGGCGGTGGCAAGACTGTTACTTCAGCGCGGTGCTCGGGTTGTCCTCTTTGCCCGTCGTACTGATAAATTACAGGAGCTGGCTCAGAAAGCGGTTGCAGAAGGATATACAGAACCGCTTCTGGTGGCGGGCGATGTGCGCAATCCAGAGGAGGTTGAGGGAGCTGTGCAGAAGGCACTGGAACGGTGGGGACGGCTTGATATTGTGATCGCGAACGCCGGTTTTGGATATCGGGCACCGCTGGTGGATGGTGACATTCAGCGCTGGAAGGAGATGCTCGATACCAATGTCTACGGCTTGCTGTTGACCTTGAAGTATGGGGTGGCGCCGCTTTTGAAGCAGGGTCATGGACATGTGATTGTCACCTCTTCAATCGCGGGACGCAGCGTGAATCCGGGAGGCAGCGCCTATAGCGCGTCCAAGTATGCGGTGAATGCGATTGCCGAGGGCCTGCGCCAGGAAGTGGCTCCACAGGGGGTTCGAGTGACGAACATTGCCCCGGGTTCGGTAACAACCGAGTTCGCTACGGTAGCGGGCTATAGCGATGAGGTAAAGGCAGCGCTTCAGCGGTTGCAGCCTCTGACATCGGAAGATGTGGCGAATGCGATGATCTATGCGCTTGAGCAGCCTGCCCACGTCGATGTTTCAGAGATGGTTGTGTATCCGACGCGACAGGTGAATCAGGGAGCGGTTACGGTCAATCAGCAATGAGCGTGACACTGGCGATTCCTTTCTGATGCGAAAGGAGTCGCCAAAATTTCTTCAAATAGTCGTCAGGCTTCTCGCTTGAATATCAACTCCTCTATTATCTCCTGGCGTTCGTTCGCGTAGCTTCTCTCGCTGCCTTGCATGGTGAAGCCACATTTCTCCAGGACACGACGCGATCTGATATTATCGGCTGCGACCATCGCGTAGAGCGGACGCACGCTAACGATATCGAGTAAGAGTGTAAGCGCCTGTGTGGCGATCCCTCTCCCCCAGTACTGCCGGCCAATCCAGTAACCAACCACTGGATCGCCCATAAGCTCGAATTGCAGGATGTGCCCTGCAACCTCTCCATTGGCAAGGATTGTTTTTTTAATCGAGTCAGCATTACGAATCATTGTCCAGTGAAGAGAGAATGCATCCCAGTCGGTTCGATTTTTAGGCGTGAATGCAGCCATGTATGCGGCCTCAGAATCTTGCTGATGCGTGAAGAAGATGGGGAGATCGCTTTCTATAACTTCTCGAAGTGTTACAGTATCAGTCATTCTATCTCCTGTGAACGGGCTTCTGTATGCCCTTGACGAATCTATTTACAGTATACCACATTATTCTGAATAAAGAGAGCGTTTTCTGTTTCATAGCTTGTTTTATTTTATTCTATATGCTATATCTATGAAGGGAGTTTTTGGGGAGGAAAAACATCTATCTGTACATTTCATCCTTGTACTGTATATGCTATCAAGAAAGCCAGGGAAGGATTGGTAGACGTTGGTTTCACAATCCTGTTCGATGTATTTGGTGTGCCTCCATCATCCTATGCTTTAAGCATAGAAAAAGGCTTTTCCGTGCCTGCTCTTCTTTGGTATAGTGATACTCAAAAAGAGGAAAAATGATGCAAATCGCAGCTCTCTACGATATTCATGGCAATCTGCCTGCATTAGAAGCCGTGCTGGACGAGTTCAAGACGGTACGCCCTGACGTTATTGTGGTTGGTGGAGATGTCGTTTCTGGGCCACAGCCGCTCGCGGTGCTGGAACGGCTCTTGTCGCTTGGGGAGCGGGCTCGCTTCCTGCGGGGGAATGGCGATCGCGAGGTTGTGACCGCTTTTGATGGCTTGCCGCTGCCTGCCAACCTGTCAGAGAAGGGGCAGGAGGTGACGCGCTGGGTCGCTGACCAGCTCAACCATGAGCAGCGCGATCTGCTTGCGAGCTGGCCTGAAACGCTTCGCCTTGATGAGATCCTGTTCTGCCATGCGACTCCTCGGAGTGACCTCGAGATTTTTACCCCTCGGACGGCATCGGAGCGGCTGGCAGCGCTGTTTGCAGGGGTGAATGCGCAACAGGTGATCTGTGGGCATACGCATATGCAGTTTGAGCTTCGGACCGGCAATATTCAGATTCTCAATGCAGGCAGCGTCGGAATGCCGTTTATGGATCAGCCCGGGGCGTACTGGTTGCTGCTTGGTCCCGACGGTTATGAATTTCGGCGGACGGAATATGATGTTGAAGCAGCGGCGCAAAAAATACGCAAAAGTGGCTACCCACAGGCGGAAGAGTTCGCGGAACGCAATGTGCTTCATCCGCCCTCTGTAGCTGCTGCAACCGATATGCTGGAACGCATGGCAGGCTAAAATGACGGTTGACCGAACGAGTTACCACTTTTGAGGAGGATGATTCGTTCGGCGTTATTCTTTTTGGGAGGAAATAGAGGGAATATCGAGTGCAGGAAAGCGAAATAAACCCATTGCAATTTTGCGGGATTCGTATAATAGAAGTAGAAAGTATATTCTACCTCGCTAATGTAATTGAGAAGAGGAACATATGGAACCGATAGCGCGTTCTCGTAGGGTTGGCAGGTTGCTGTTTCTGGCATCTCTGGGGTCTATTTTCTCTTTTTTCCTTTCCTATATGTTATTCTATATCGTAGTTCCTTTTGATTTGTCGAGAAACCTACCGCTCATTCTATTACTATCAGTGCCCTATCTCTTTGATCTTGTTTGTCGTATTACAGTTATTGTGTTATTCCCATTTTTCTATGCTTTACATGAGCATTCAAGTGAAACACTGAAAAAGTGGGATAAAGTGGGTTTCTTCCTTTTGTATAGCTCACTTGTCTTATCGCTTGGATCGACCTTCTTTGTCTCATTTGGGCTTGCCTTTCTGAACTGGTTGGCGGTCCCGTGGGGGGTTATGCGCTTCCTGCTGATCTTCATCGCGGAGCCGTTTGACGTGCTGATACCGCTCGCGATGGGGCTTGGCACATTCTGGCTTGCTTTATGTATTCGGCGGATGCGGGTTATTCGCTATGCTCGAACGATTGCATGGAGTTTCTGGGTGGTCGGAGGGATCGCGCTGTTTTCCTGCGTGCTTTCTCTGTTCAATGATCTTGCGCGGCAGGTCATGCCCAAAAACAGCGTTCTTGCCCCACTCATAGAATTGCTGAATAACCCGCAGATCAGTGCGGGCATTGCGACCACCCAGACGTTTCTTTTTCAGATCGCTCCCTACCCGCTGCTCTGTGCGCTGGCCTTCAGCGGCTATGCCCTGTTGCGTACCGTAGAGCAGCCAAAGGACGAGCCGATGCTGATCCAGCAGGACACCTCTCAGAACTTCAGGGTTGATAGATGACTGAAATGGGTTGCGTATAGGGGAAGCTTCCTTGCTCACATAATTGAATATGGTGTGTTTGTTCCTTTCGGGCTTTCATATCCCTGGTACAATACAGGGCCTTTCTGGTTGTAAAAGAGACAAAAATGAGTAGAGCAGAATAGAGGTGTTAAGGGAACTGCCTTGTTGTTTGGCATTGCGTGTGAAGGAGCACAAGATAGAGTTGCGTTTTCCTGTTTTGAAGCTGATGAAGCCAATGGTGGCGTTGATATGATAAGATGAGTTTAGAGGAAACCCGGGAAAGGGCTTGACTCTCGCATGACTGTCAGAGTGTAAGATCTGCGCAGAAAGAGGAACAACGCAATGCATATCGGAGAGCTGGCTAAAAAGACGGGCGCGAGCATTCGTTCCCTTCGCTATTATGATCAGATGGGGGTATTACGGGCAACGCGTCAGGAAAATGGATACCGTTCTTATGAACCGGAAGCAATCGAGCAGGTCAGGAAGATCCGCTCGCTGCTTGCTCTGGGCTTTACGCTGGATGATATTCAATTGCTTGCTCCCTGTTTTACGCAACACGTGGAAACAAGCACGCCGCCTCATGACACCGAGCTTGCTCAATTTTACCAGAAAATCGAAGAGATTGACCAGCATATCAAGACTCTTCAGGATCTACGGACAAATATCGAGCGCTATCTTGAGGCTGTGTCAGCCGCAGGTGGTACCCATGACGATCGATGAACATGCACATGTGATTGTGTCAATCAAGCGCTCTCTTGCGTTGATATCAGTTGGCCAGCATTGCGTGGGCTTCTGAGCCTGTCTCATTCGTTCGTATGTTGCAGGCGTCGAAGGCAAGCGTTGCCGGGTAGAAGCACAACAGGCTCGCTTCCTGTTTCAGTTGGCGGCTTCGATGCTTGTTGGTGGCACACACAGGCAGACAACCGATCGCAGAACTGTGCGCTTTTGCACCTGGTGAGATAAGTGGAAGTTCCTTGTGCTTCTGACTTTGAAGCAGTCGGGGAATACTCCTTATGGTGTTGCCTGTGGATATTGGCATGCTTAGAAATACTGATAGGTAGAAAAGTGTATAAGGAGAAAGGGCTATGGAAAGGCAAGGTACGCTTTCTGTAGGTGGTTTCACGCTCACATATCGGATTGAAGGGGAAGGAACGCCGCTCCTGGTGGTTGGTAGTGCGCTCTACTATTCGCGTCTTTTTGCGCCTGCACTACGAAAAAAAGTGCAATTGGTTTTTATCGATCATCGCGGCTTCGGAGTCGCTCCCGCTTCTTATGGGCCGGAAGATTACCGTTTTGAGCGCGTTGTTGATGATATTGAGGAAGCAAGACAGCAGCTCGGCCTGGGCGATGTCGTGATTGTGGGGCATTCCGGGCACGCCTTTTTAGCGCTGGAATATGCTCGAAAGTACCCTGAAGCGGCGCGTAGAGTCGTCTTACTCAATTCGGCTCCGACGAATAGTCCGGCACGACAGGAACAGAGCGTTGCCTATTTCGTTGAGACTGCCGAGCCAGAGCGAAAGGAGCGCTTTGAGCGTGATTTCGCCCTCTTCCAGCGCGACGTGCAACGTGACCCGGAGCATCGCTTTGTGCATCTGCTGATTCGGACGAGAGCTCAGGCATTCTATGACTATCACTTTGATACGGCTCCGCTGTGGGAGGGCGTTCATCCAAATATGTCGATCATCGATTATTTGTGGGGAAATGTCTTTGCCTCAATTGATATGAAGCAACATTTGCTGCACTTTGATCGGCCGGTGTTGCTCTGCCTGGGACGTTATGATTACCTGATCGGGCCTGTAGCGCTCTGGGACGGGATCGAGGCTGCCAACAAGCACGTAAGGAAGGTCATCTTTGAGCGGAGCGGGCATAACCCGATGTATGAGGAGCCCGACCGTTTTGAGCAAACGCTGCTTGATTGGCTCCACTCTTCCTGAAACAAACGGCGGTGAGCGCTTGCTGTCGGTTCGTGTAGAGGATGTAGACTACCTGGAAGCGTTGTTTGATGCGCGTTTGCTCGGAAGAAAAGAGGAAAAAGGTATGTCAGGAAAAAAGAAAAAATGAGGAAGAAACCAGCGCACGATGGAGGAGATTCGTCGCTTGAGCGATATGACGAATATATCGGAAACGAATGATGCTGGTGATGCAGTCAGCGAAGAGACACTGCGCGATGCCAGCGGCAAACTGACCGGTGGCGGTGTTGACACACCGACGCGGGTTGAAGAAGCGACGGAAGAGGAGATCCGGGAACCAATGCCTATAGCGGTGGCGGGCTGATAATGGAACCGATCTCGGGGGTGCGCAACCCTGAAAATGTCCCTTCGTGCATGATCTTATCCCGGTCATGAACGGAGTATGCCACTGTGTTTCATTGTGCTATGTCTGACCGTGAAAGAGCGCCATTTCAGCAGAAGCGCTCTTTTGTGGTCTATTTCACTGTCCAAAACCTGCCTCTGGTTGTACAATGAAATTGGAAGCTTTGTGTGTTGCTTCCCTTCACGATCCTCGGCATGATAAAAGCGTGCTGGCGGTGAAAATGGTACCCCCATTCTTGGTATGGAAGGAAACCATCAGGTGTATGGCAGAGGCAAAAAAGACAATAATTGATAATTACTATCTCTTGCGGCCTCTGGGGAAGGGCGCTTTCGGAGAGGTATTTCTTGCCGAAAAGATCCCCGGGAGAAAGCGCTATGCGGTGAAGATCCTGAACTCGCAGACCGGGAAAGAGAGCCTCCGGGGCTTTCTGAACGAAGCTCGCACTTCGCGACTGGAACATCCGCATATTGTGCGCATCAGGGATTTTGGCATTGATGGCGAGACGCCGTTTATTGTCATGGACTATATCGAAGGGGGCACGCTGCGTCAGTTGCACCCGCATCGGGAGCCGCTTCCGCTTAAGACGGTGCTCTCGTATGTTCGGCAAATCGGTTCAGCGCTGCAATACGCGCATAATGAGGGGCTGGTACATCGAGATGTCAAGCCGGAGAACCTGCTTGTCGGCTCGGATGGCAAGATTCTCCTGAGTGATTTCGGGATTGTCACCACGTCGCTGAGCTGGAATCCGGCGGCGGCTCCCGGGATCGCCGGGACCGCGGTGTATATGGCGCCCGAGCAGATTCAGGGGCAGCCGGTGCGCGCAAGCGATCAATATGCACTGGCGGCTATTGTATATGAGTGGCTGGTTGGTGTCCCACCGTTTCGGGGGAATTGGACAGAAATCATGGCGCAGCATCTCAAAGCCGAACCGCCCTCAATTGTTGAGCAAAACCCCGACGTGCCGGAGGCGGTCGAGAAAGTGGTGCTCAAGGCGCTTGAGAAGAATCCCGGGATGCGTTTTGCCAGTGTGAGCGATTTCGTTGAGGCTTTCGAGCAGGCGTGCAGGCCTCCTGTCGGGACGACACTGCTTGAGCTGGATGGGCAGGCTGACCTGATGACATCGCTTGCGTGGTCACCTGATGGCACACAACTTTTGCTGGCAAGCCGCGAGAACGCCTTGCATCGTTGGGATGCAGAGACCGGGCAAGATCTGGGGTGCAGGCGCGGCGCTTTGCTTGAGGCAACCGCGATTGCCTGTTCGCCTGATGGGACTCTGGTGGCTGTTGCTGGCCGCGATCGCCGTATTCAGATCTGGGAGGTTGAACGAGAGAAGACGTTGACTATCTGCCGGGGACATGTAGATGAGGTGCTCGCGCTAGCGTGGTCGCCTGATGGGCGCTATCTGGCCTCGGGAGGCAGTGACAGGACTATTCAACTCTGGTTGGCGCAGAGCGGCAAAAATCTGACAGCCTCGATCGGGCATGTAGATGAGGTGCTCGCGCTAGCGTGGTCGCCTGATGGCCTGTATCTGGCCTCGGCAAGCTACGATACGCGGGTGCATGTGTATGAGGCGCTGACGGGCAAGAAGCTGATGAGCTATCGCTGTGAGGCCGGGGTCTATGCGCTAGCGTGGTCGCCTGATAGCACGTATCTGGCTGCTGCAAGCTATGATACAACGGTGCGCGTCTACAATATCAAGAGCGGGCAAGAGGTGCAGTGCTATCAGCAGCATACTGCCGGTGTATTTGCGGTCTGCTGGTCGCCTGATGGTGGGTTGATTGCTTCGGGAGACGACGACGCACAGATTCATGTCTGGCAGGCCATCAGCGGGAAGCAGGTATATGTCTATTGCGGCCATACAGGCGGTATCAGGGCTCTTGCCTGGGCACCTGCTACCGCGTGCATTGCCTCGGGTGGCCTGGAGCGGAAGGTGCTGCTCTGGCAGGCTCCCGACTCCTGGACCACATAAGCTTGACACTCCTCCCGGCTCAAGCCGTGGGACTTCTGGCGCTTGCTGGTAAGCGTTTTATTTCTTCTTGCGCTTCTTCTTGACGATCACAACTCTTGTACCCTTGCCGCTCTGCGCTGGCATCGACTCAGGAAGCACATTCATGAGATGTGGCCCCTTCTGCCAGGAGGTGGTGAGCGCCAGACCTTGATTGGCGATACTATCAGAAGGCGCCTGTTCGTGCACCTTTTGCCAGTGCTCGGTTGCACTGATCAGGTCATTGAGCATCAGGCAGGTCATCGCAAGCGCGTTCCGTGCCTCTCGGTCATGCGGGTACCAGTAGACGAGAGCGGCAAAACATTCACGCGCCTGCTCCAGTTGATGCTGCTGGACGAGGTCCAGTCCTCTGTTAAAGAGCCGGGCCGCGTAATCAAGGGTCTGCGCGTATGCTTTTAGCGGGAGACCACAGCGTGTGCATATATCGGCTGTGGGGAGGTTTTCCGCTCGACAACTCGGCTCGGGGCAGAAGAGCTTCATTCTTGCGTTCTCCTTTTGGCGTCATCTGCCGAGATATCCTCGACCAATTCTCCGATGCTTGAGCCAACCGCTTTTGCATTCATTACCATAGTTTTGATCTGTTGCAGGCGGGCGCGAACCTGAGCGACGCGACGCAGCACCAATAGCGGATTGCTTTGCAGGTCGCGGGTGGACGCGTTGAGCTGGTTTCGAAGCAGAATGATCTCGTTCTGGACATCGCTTTGTTTTTTGGCGCGCGCCAGTTGCTCGATCTCATCCGCATCGAGCAGGGCATAGCGAATTTGTCTGGCTGCTCGCTCGGGTTCGGTGAGCGTCTCCGGGTTCTCGACGATCTGACCGTAGACGATGCCCAGGTGATCGCGGATCGCATGCAGCGCGACCAGCACATCAGCGTAGGAGACCTGATCGTGAGCCACAATGGCCTGTTCGCCTTTGCGTTTTTGCTTCTCGATCTCGCGTTGCATGTCGGGCCCGTTATAGTTATGTGGGCGTTGGCCATGCTGCGCGAAATACGCATCCAGGAGACGATTGATCTCGTTGCAATCCTGGATCAACTCCTCAAAGACCTCTACAGGCGGTTCGAGCTGCTGTTCGACTGGTTTGTTGCTTTCAATAAGCTCTTCCATTTCTTCAAAATCGTGGATTGCCTGCTCGATCTCCTCGCGTTTCAGCGCCTCCTCGTAGCTCCTGCGGGCCTTCTGGTACTGATCGGCGATGTGTTGTCGGCTATCGGACAGTCTGGGCGCGATATTCTGAAAGGCCTCATCGAGCGCCAGGACCTCGTTTTCGCGTGGGAGGTCGCGCTTGGGTGGCGGGTCAATATGCATCTCAAAGGTCTTATCGGAGACGTTGCCGCGAACGGTGATACTGGCAAGTTCGTCAACATGCAGGGTGAAGCGAACAGGCGTGCCTTTCGGGAGCAACGGCAGATCATCGACGACGATTTCCTTGATTTTCTTCTTGTTCTGGTAGAGCGGCAGGCGCAGTCGCGTTGTGTCGCCGGGGTGAGAGAAAACGTCTTCTTTGCTGGCAGGGAGGGCCGAAAGGGCTTTGATGAGTTCCTTGCGATAGGGCTTGCCATCGCGGCTCACTTCCAGGTAAATCGATTTTGAAAGGAGGGCCGTGCCAACTGACCCGCCGGTCGGACGAAGAGCGTCCTGGCTCTGGTAGATTGTGCGATGCAGGCGAGCAAGTGGTGTTCCGCTGCTGTCAAAGATCTCGAAGACAAGCTGATTCTCGATCCCCGGCTGAAGTGGGACGCGCGTAAAGCCGAAGATGCCGCCATTTTTCAGCTCCTGCTCATCATCGAAGCTTACATTGGCAATGGTCAGGCGAATGAAGCCGCCCGTAAGGTCGATTCCCGGCTTGAGTGCCTCAATGGTACCGCCGATGTTGATCTGTTTCGACGAGGTTGCACTGATGCCGCGGAAGAGGGCGCGGATGCTGCGTTGCTCATCGTAGATCACCAGCCCACCCGTTGCGGCGGCGCGGATCTCGGCCCCAAGCGCGACGATGGTATCAACTTTCTTATAGACTGGCTCTGTGCATTTGGCGCGCGGCTCGTTGATGGCCGGGTCCTGACAGAAATGCTTGCGCACCAGCTCGCGTACCAGTGGAATATGGGTTGTGCCGCCCGCAAGAATAATCGCATCCACGTCGGCAAGCGTGATGCCCGCTTTCTGGCGCGCAAGATCGAGCGCCTGATGGCAATAGGGGATTGTTCGTTCTACAATTGGTTGAATGAGCTTTTCAAAGTCGCCGATCTCAAACGGGATATCGATGTTGACCGGAAGCCCATTTTTATCATAGAGGTTCGATTGGCTGCGCAAAATGAACTCATCGGCGGTGGAGAGCGCTTTCTTGACGCCTTCAGCAAGCAATTTGAGCTTCTCGAAGCGGTGACGATCTTCGGGATCGTTCTTGACGTCTAGATCCAGCTCGTAGCCCTCGGTGATAAGGCGCTGACGCAGCTCTTCAGCTAGTGTGGCATCGATGTCATCTCCGCCCAGACGATTGTTTCCGCTAATGCCCAGAACCTCGAACGAGCCCTCGGTACAGCGAAGAATCGAGACGTCGAATGTGCCGCCACCAAAGTCGTAGACCAGGAAGACACCGTTCTGCACCTGATTCTGCCAGCAATAGTAGCTTGCGGCGGCAGTTGGCTCGTGGAGCAGCTCGAGAACCTGAAGGCCTGCTATTTCGGCGGCCTTGCGCGTCGCCTCGATTTGGGGTTGATCGAAATAGGCCGGGACGGTGACAATGGCGCGGTCAACGATCCAGGTGGTGTCATCGGTAGAGAGCGCTGCCGCATCCTCTTCGATTTGCCGCTTCATCTCGCTCAGGATCAGGGCTGATACCTGTTCGGGGGTCAGTAGTTCGTCGCTGAGGCGAACTTGCGTCTGCTGGCCCATTAAGCGCTTGATTGATCGAATCGGCTCAGGAGTTGTGCCGATGCGTTGAAATGCTTTGGAGCCTACCACGATCTGGTGCGTTCTGGGATCTTTCCAGACGCAGCTTGGTGTGGTTTCGCGGCGAGTACGAGCATCCTTGTGAATAATAATTTCAGTATCGGTTCGATTCATAATCGCAACGGCGCTATTTGTTGTGCCGAGATCGATGCCCACTGCTTTGCTGACAAATTGTTTGGTCATGCATCCTCCTTCGCTGTCTCGGGAGCGCCCATAATCACGCGCCCCTGGCGGATCAAAACGGTATCGCCTGTCTGCATACGGATAATTGGTTCTTGCACTTCTATGACCAGTTCTTCGGTGTAGTCGGGATGATGTCGCCAGTGCTCGATCTCGACTATATTTTTAACGTCGGCATAGGTCTTTCCCAGAGGGACGATGATTTCAATGCCTGCCCTTGTAAGCACGTCGCGCATTTGTTCTTTCAGAATCGAGAGCGACTTATGAATATGCTTGAACGGAGGTCGTTCTTCCGGCGGGGACGGAGCATTCTCAAATCGTTCCTTGTATCGGGCGAGCAGCATGTCAAGCTGATAGAGGAGCACCGCCTGTTCTGCCAGTAGATCGAAGGTGGCTGAGAGAGAGGCCTCCTGCTGTTGTCGAAATGCCATCCGCTCACTATGCAGTATATGGAGAACCTGTTCGATCGCGGCTGTGGGTGGTATCATCTCATCCGCTCGATTCAGAGTCTCGCGTCTTTGAAAAGCGCTCCAATCAGGAAATGAGTTCACTGATGACATTCCACTCCTCCATTGCTGGTGTTGTGCATTCTGGAACACAGGGCGCGTGATCGAGCACGCTTTCTATGTCCGCTTTCTCAACCTTCTGTGCGAGTTTGAGAAGGGATTGCAGTAATACTGGCATATTGACCTGTTGCGTCGGTGTCGGCTGCGACTCTTTTGCCAGCGCGGCCAGCGTGATTGGCTTGCGGCGCTGTTTGCGGGCGAAGTTCTCCCATTCCTCGTTCTCGTACCGCGTGTCGGGAAGCTCGAAGAGCTCATATTCAAGGCGTGTTTCGGGATTGCTCTTGAGTTGCTCGGTTGCCCAGTGGATAAGCATCGCCTGCTCTTTATTCTCGGCGATCTGGTGCAGATCCTCGCCACGAGCGACGATTTCAGCCAGCGTGGAGCCCGTCGGGAGCCTGAGCACGCAGAAAGGATTGGGCTTTTCCTGGTCGGGCATGGAACCTTCCTTTCAGTTATAGTTTTGTGTATTTATTGTGCATATCGTATCAATCTATCAATGGTCTGCTTCATTTCTTGTATAGCCTCTTCATCTGGAGCGTATTGAAGCGCCGTATTGATATTTGTTCGTGCCTCGGAATGGAGCCCTCGTAGACCGCACCAGTATGCTTTAGCGGCGTAGACAATCCCTCGCAAAATGTTGATCTCTTTGGGATTCTGAATATAAGGCTCTGCATCCTGAATCTCTTGCAACGCCTCGGTAAAGTGATAGGTTTTTATCAGTGCTGTCACCTTTTGATCAAGCTGTGCGAGAACGACCTGTCTGGCGCTCTGCAAAAGCTCTTCCGTGCCGATATAGTTAGGACACCATGCAATGGATTCTTCAAGATATGTAATGGCTTTCTGTGGATCATCATGGGTAAATCCATAATAGTTGTAAAAGGTGGCAAGGATCTGGTTCTCGCGCGTGTAGATCGCTTTTTTGTCGCAAAGCACATGCAGTTGATCCGCTATAGGTTTTGCTTCCTGTAACTTGTCGTACATGACTTTTTCGCCATGCAATAGATGCAAATCATAGCTCCACTGGTTATACCAGTTCAGCGCGTTGAGCAGAACGCGCTTCGATGGAATTTCCAGGGCAAGAAAATCATGTAGTATTTTGAGGGCAGGTTGATAGTTTTTGCGTATGCCTTCGGGCAACTTTTTGATTGCTTCGGCGTTTTCGGCCTCGCGCTCGGCTTCTGCGACCAGAGACGCGACCCAGCTCTCGAAGAGATCTTCCGCCTGCGCGCTTGCCTGATGCATTCTGGACTCGTTGACCTCAATCGCATAGGTAATGTGATACCGCTTGAGTTCCTGAAGTAACGCCTGCTTGCCTTTTAGACAGAGCGTGAGACAGCGGAGATGGGCGGCTGCTTGCTGATGGTCGCCTGCACTGAAGGCTTTTTTGCTGATCGTGCTATGGTGTGTCAGGATAGATTGCAGCATGTTCGTCCTGACCTGCTCGATTTGGGCGGGCTCGGCGCTTGAACTCCTGTGCGCGAAGTGCGACCAGAAGGAGTCCGAGCAGAGCAGCAGCACCCAGAGCGCCGTGCTGATGGTCCATGCCTGCTCGTCTGTTGTGCCCTTTGCCTGCTGGGCCAGCGCGGATTCACGGTAGAGGATGCCAAGCGTATGCATAAATGGGATCTCTCCACTGTATTTTGAAAGCACATCCTGCCATTCCTGCTCTATTTGCTGTTTCCGTTTATAAAACAGGGCAGCATACAGGATCGGGCTTTGCCCAATGATTTGCGCGATATAATTGTAGCGCCCGATGGTGTCTACGGGAATATCGAGCGCGGGGAAGAGGAACCTGAGCAGGTGAATAGTTGTCCCCTGTAGCTCAAGCGAGCGAGCATGTTCTTGAAGCTGCTGGTAGGCGCGACTTTTGCGGTCGCTGATCTGTTGACCGGCCTTGCGCAGGGATGCAGCGGCCTCAAGAAACGCGCCATTATTGTAGGCCTGTACAGCCAGGAAGCTTTGCAGGCGGATATATTCCTGTTGCCAGGCCTCTTGCTTGTTTGCTTTGAGCACCTGTTCCCATAGCGAAACGGCCACGCTTGTCTCTCCAAGTGCGGTGGCAATGCGGGCCAGTTGCGCCTTGTCTTCATCCCTGAGCGGTTGCTGTGCCAGTCGCGTCACAATGTCGGAAACGAAGGCCGGTTGTTGGGCCTGCTGACTGAAGGCGGGCAGGTGGGCGATAATCGTTTCACTATCCAGCTCTTGCCAGCGCTCTGGATCACGCAACGCCGTGTAGAGCGGCTCCGTAGCTCCTTGTGCGAGTCCCACCTGAACACGCAACGTGTTGAGGAAGGCACGCTGTATCTCAGTGTTTGGATGCTGAATACTCTCGGGAATGGCGCTGGAAGCGGGATCAGTAAGCAGACTTGCCAGATAGTGGCAGACGGTATCAAGCCAGGAATCGCCGCTTGAGATCTCGTTCAGCAGGCTGATTGCGTCCCCTTTCCGCTCATGCTGGCTGAGGACGAACGCGAGCAACAGAGAAAGCAGCCAGTCATTGCCCTGCGTCTGTCGCTTCTTTAACCGCAATACCTCGTCCAGCAGCGCCTGCTTCCGCTGTTTGTTGGCAGTGAGATAGCGGGGGAGAAACGTCGCACAAAAGCTTGCCGAGTAGAACGAGTGTGATTGGATTGATGGATTTTGTCCTGCAAATTGTGTCAGGAGTGTGTATAATGTGTCTGCTTGCCGGGCATCGGCTCCATCGGTGATACGCGCTGCCACCGTTTGCGCGATGCGGAGCGCCGGTTCCTCTTCCAGTTGGGTAATCTTGAGCAGTGCTGGCAGTTCCAGCGTCGCTTCAGCGATTTCCTGCACGGTGCCATACCAGAGCAGGAATACAGCGGCATGCCAGCTTATCCAGGGCTGAGGCGGCTTGAGCTCGTGAGCAAGTTCCCAGAGCTGACGATAGTCGCGTGCTCGTTTGGCAGGATAGACAAGGAATGAGGCGCATTTTTCCAGCGCTGGCAGGTTGGTGGAGTGTGGGTCCAGTGCAAGGGCACGCTGCCAGGAGATCGCGGCCTGAGTGCGATAATGCTCGATCAGTTGGCGCGGAGTGCCGTTCTGCGCTGCGCGATACAGCGAGAAGAGGCCGTGCAGGTAGAACGCATCGGCTCGCTGGTATCTGGTCAGCGTTTCGCTCTGGCGGAGCGCGGTATCAAGGGAGCCCGTTCGCGCCTCGATGTAAGCGGAGAGCAGGTTCGTGGTGTAGTCATGCTGTATTTTACGCGCTTGCGTGATGTATGGTCGTGCCTCTTTGAATCTGTGCTGCTTGACATAGTAGACGGCCAGAAAGAGAGCTGCTCGGTGATACTGGAACGTGATCGCTGCCTCGTGTAGATCCCTGATCCCTTGCTCGGTATCGTGCTTGCGGAGCGCCAGCAGACCCCGCCAGAAAAGCTGGCAGGCGTGCGGTAGATGCTGGATGATTGGATGCTGGACCAGCTCTTCAAAAAGCGCGATATTCCCTTCGTGGGCCACCTCTGCCAGCTTTGCCCTGTAGAGCTCAAGGCGTTCCTCAAGCGTATATAAATCCTTTTGCAGCAATCCAGTGATATCGCTCGTCTTCTTGATCAGTTCCAGACGAGAGACAATGACTTTTGATATACGGCTCTCGATCTGCTCTTTGGGTTTCTGCTTCACCTGGATATGTTGCTGCTCAGCCAGCGCTGCATCTGTATCGAGAAGCAGCAGCGCCACCGGCCAGCGACGGTTTGTGTTGACGTTCTGTGTATAGCACTCGACCATCGCCTGAGGATTACCAATCAGCATGGCGGCCCAGGCTGCATAGTAGATCTGCTCACCGCGCCGGGTGACCAGCGGAAAGAGCAGCTCGAACGCCTTGTGTGCATCCCCTTGTAGAAGATACAACCGCCCGAGAGCTGCATTGAGCGCGTTTTCAACATAGGGTTGTAGCGGATGATGCCTGAACTGCTCAAACTGAGCAATAGTGCAGGGAGGTGGCCCGGGAAGCGGCTTCTGTAGCCAATCGGATAGGAGACAGAGATCATTGAGTGCGCGAAAAGCTTCATCCTGTTGCAGGTATGGGCGATGACGGGGCTCTTGAAGCCAATTCTGGGCGTCTTTGTACTGTTTGAGCTGTATCTGTGTGATGATCAGACCAAGCAAGCTCTGTTTGTCGGTGCTGTCCAGCGCGTAGGCCTGCTTGAAGTGCTCTAATGCCTGCTTCAGTTCTCTGCTGATGCGAAGCTGATAGAGTCCCTGTGTCCGCTCTAATGTCTGTTGCAGAGGCGAATGGAGCGTAACGAGCAATCCGGGACTGGACGCGGCACTTGCAGTGACAAGGGCGTTTGCGATGGCATAGATGCGTTGAAGCTGTTCCGTTTCGGTCGAGAAATCGGCCCGGCAGGCGCCCTCAAGCTGCGTGAGTATCAGCATGTCGGCTGTGGGTGATGCGACCTGTTGCAGGTAGTTGACGTACAGGCTGATATATTGCTTGTCGAATGCGCCTTTTTGAGCAAGCATCCGAATGCTTTGTGCTTTTTGCTCCTGGGTGGAGGCCGGATTGCTGTAGAGAAAGGCCAGGAGATCATGTGCTTGTTTTAGACTGCCATGCTTCTCATAGAGCTCAACGAGCTGAAAACCGAGCGGGGCGACGTTCAGGCCTTTTTTGCCCGAGTGCTGTGTCAGGAGCCTGCACGCTTTGTCGATGGACAGCAGATCGTCGCCTGTGAGAAGTGGGATCAAGGCTGGATAGAAGAAGCTTTCCAGGTAGCGGAGGCCGAAATCAAGGTAGTCTTCGGGTGCTTGTTGAATGTCCTGACACGCACTGCGCAAGAGGGACAGGCGGGTTATCGGGTTGGGTTCGGCCTGGATTGTTGCCAGTTGTTTTCGATGCTGTGCCCTCTTTTTGTTTTGTAGGAGATCAAGAAAGTTTTGTATGCCCATACATCAAGTCGCTTTCCATTGCATTCATCTCGCTTGTGCACAGTGTAGCCTATTTTTGTCTCTCTGTCTATTGCGGAAGCTATAGTAATGGAAAGGGAAAAGTTGTATACTTTATTCTTTGGAGCGATTTTTACTTTGTACGTGCATTCCTGCCACAGCAGCATTTGTTTGCATGCTATGTGCCGGGTACATCTGGTAAAAAAAGTGCTTGACAACTGGTCGGTGTATCCTCTATACTGAAGAGGAAAATACATTGACTGCTAAAGGGGGAAATCATGCGGCGAAAGATCAATCTTCAAGGTGCCCCTTTCTGTTCAACTCACCGCTAAAGACAGAATATCCTTGAGTTTATTGCCGTAAGCAGCGTATTGCTGCCTGATTGACAATTCATCTTTTCTGCAAGGTACGTTGAGCATATTCTAGAAAGCTGCCCTTTTTTGTAGCTCCCGGGGCACCCTCCACATTCTAGAACTTCTTCATTTTTCTCCAATTTGATCCTTATTGCTTGCAGAAAAGGAGTCTCCTTTTTGATGAAGACGCTCAATATTGGAATTGTGGCGCATGTTGATGCAGGAAAGACCAGTCTGACAGAACGAATCCTTTATGAAACACATGTAATTACGGAAATCGGGAAGGTTGATCAGGGGAATACACAGACGGACTCACTGGAATTGGAGCGAAGGCGCGGAATCACGATTAAAGCATCAGTCGTTTCATTTTTTGTGCAGGATGTCAAGATCAATCTGATTGATACCCCGGGCCATGCCGACTTTATTGCGGAGGTTGAGCGCTCCTTTGGTGTGCTTGATGGCGCTATTCTGGTGCTTTCCGCGGTGGAAGGAGTGCAGGCGCAGACAAAAGTGCTCATGTCGGTATTGCGTCGTCTGGGCATTCCTACGATTCTTTTTGTAAATAAGATCGATCGCGGTGGCGCACAGGGGGAGACACTGATTGAGACAATCAAGGAAAAGTTGACTGAGCAGGTGATCCCCTTCTACTCTGTAACGAATGATGGAACGAAGCAGGCGGGAATCGTGCGCCGGGATGATGCAGCATTCCTCGATAGCTGTCTTGAGCTGGTTGCGTCCAATGATGAAGCTATCCTTGAGGCCTATGTGAATGATGAACCCTTCAGTGAGGAGCAGGTCAGGGCGCTGCTCATTCAACAAATACAGCATGCGAAAATCTACCCCGTCTTTTTTGGCTCGGCTATGACGGGCATCGGGGTTCCAGAATTGCTCGATGGCATTGTGCAGCTTTTCCCGATTACTGAAGGAAAAGAGGATGCCCCTTTATCAGGAGTCGTTTTTAAGCTTGAAAAAGAGACGTCGGGGGAGAAGGTTGCATATGTACGGCTTTTCTCCGGCTGCCTGGTCGTTCGGACGCATGTGCCGTTGAGCAGACGAGCGCGTGATATGAAGACGCATCTTGAGAAGGTCAAGAAGCTTCACATCTTCGTGGATGGGCATACAGAGCAAGTGCAGCGGGTTGGCGCGGGCGAGTTCTGCAAGCTCTGGGGGCTGGAAGATGTCAAAATCGGGGATATTGTGGGCGAATGGTCCGAGGCCATCAGAGAGGTACATTTTGCGGAGCCGCAGCTTGAGACGCGCATTGAGGCTGTTCCAAAGAAGAAGAATATCCTGCTCTATCGGGCATTGATCGAACTGGCGGAGGAGGACCCGTTGATCCATGTGATACGCGATGAGCTCCATAATATTACCTACCTCCGCATTTTTGGTGAGGTCCAAAAAGAGGTTATTGAGGCCATGTTACAGGAGCAATACGGGCTCACTGTGCAGTTCTCGGAAACTGGCGTTGTCTGCATAGAAAAGCCGGTCGGAGTCGGGCAGGGCCTGGAGGTGATGGGCGAAGGCGAGAATCTGTTTTACGCCACCGTTGGCATCAGGATTGAGCCCGGAGCGCCGGGCAGCGGCATCACCTATCGGCTTGAAGTGAAGCTTGGAGCGCTCCCGCTGGCATTTCATCGCGCTATTGAAGAGACGGTGTTCGAGACGCTGCGACAGGGGCTTTACGGGTGGGAGGTGACGGATGTGGTCGTTGTGCTGACCCATACCGGTTACGCAAGCCCGATTTCGACGGCCGGCGATTTCCGCAAGGTGACGCCGCTGGTGCTGATGGAGGCGCTGCGCCAGGCGGGTACGGCTGTCTATGAGCCAGTTCTACAGTTCGAGTTGAACGCGCCCACGGAGACGATCAGCACAGTGATGTTCAGGTTGGCATCTCTGCGGGCGACCTTCGAGCAGCCTGAGTTGCGCCGTGAGCAGTTTCTGTTGAAGGGACGCATGCCCGTTGCGACGGCGGAAACGCTCAAAAGAGAGTTACACGCCCTGACGAAAGGTGAAGGGGTCTTCATTACGCAACCTGTTGGATTCAGCAAGCTGGAGGGAGAGTACCCGACACGGCCACGGCTGGATTGGAACCCGCTCAATCGGAAAGAGTATATGCTGCATGTTCTGCATGCGTATTAAAAAGCGAAGGGGCTGAACTTTTTGTGTAGTTCCTGTGGCTCGCTGCTGACCGGCCTTTTCTATCAGGTGTTCATTCTTCTTTGTATGATACCTGGATTTTGTTCCTTCTCTTATATTACGAATAGAGGCGCTCTGTCCCGAAGTTGCATTTTTGATGCGCTGCATGCTGCTGGCAGGACCGGGAATACAGGGCGTCTTTTTCAGGTTATACTCTATAAGAGCTATTGGAAAGGATACATTGTATGGCAGAACATACTTTACCATATACAGCGAGCGAAAGTGTGAAACAGCCGAAACGGCTTCGTCTCGGTCTGAACATACAGAATGAAGGAACAGTGAAAACGATTGAGCGCATTAAAGAGGCAGAAGCGGCAGGAGTAGAGCAGGTTTGGATGACGCAGTCCCCGACTCCCGGGGATACACTGATGACGCTCGCGCTGGCCGGTGCACAAACGCAACGTATCCGCCTGGGCACGTCGATTATCCCTATTTTCCCTCGCAATCCACTCGCGATGGTGCTTGAGACGGTCACAATCAACGATGTGGTTCCGGGGCGCTTCCGGCTTGGCATCGGACCCAGTCACCGCCCGATCATGGAGAAGGTCTACGGCGTGCATTTCTCCAGGCCGCTGGAACATCTGCATGAATATACTACCATTGTTCGCACCGCTCTGAATGAGGGCTCAGTAAACTACGACGGCAACAACTATCATGTTCATGCGCAGCTTCCATCTGCCTCGCCAACTCCGGTGCTTATCTCGGCGCTTGGTGAGCAGTCGTTTCGCCTTGCCGGTCAGGTGGCCGACGGGGCGATTTCCTGGCTCTGTCCCGTCCCTTACCTGCTGAAAACCTCGCTCCCGGCCCTTCAGCAGGGCGCTCAGGAGGCCCGGCGCCCGACACCTCCGCTGGTTGCTCATGTGATAGTCGCGATGAGTGATGATCGCACTGCCATCCAGGATGTCGCACAGAAGCGCTTGCAGGGCTATACCACGCTGCCATTTTATCGGAACATGTTTGAGGCTGCGGGCTTTCCGCTTGGCAAGGATAATGCCGGCTTTCCCGCCCTGATTGATGAGCTGGTAATCAGCGGAACCGGTCAGCAGGTTGCTGAGCGCCTGGATGCTTTGTTGACGCAGGGAGTGGATGAGCTGCTGATTATGCAGGTACCGGTGAAAGACGAGGAAAAAGAACTACAGCAGCTTATGCGGATAATAGGATCAATGTAAGAAAGAAGGGTGGGGACATGTTTCATGTCCCTGCTTTCTTTTTTGGGTGATTGGAAAAGAGAAATAATGGTTTGATGAGCATTTCACTACGCTATCGCGTTCGCACTCATTGAAGCAAGGGACTGCACTCTAGCGGGTTGTTTTACGAGCGGTCCGTTTTCTCATTTTTGGCTAGCACTTTCTGCCCGATCAAGCGTATTGTAGGGGTAAAATCTGCCAGTAGGGACCGTAAAAAAGGAGGTCCGGAAGATGGAACGAAGCGTATCGCGTGGGGTGGCCTGGATTGGCTACTGTGCAAGCGTATGGGCGCTGCTCTTCTGCATATCTATTGAGCTGCGGGAGGCTCTTTCGGGCTTTTGCCGGGGCAGTCAGTTCAACAGGCGGGGGGCGTATTACTGATTATCAATACAGGAGCAATACCATGGTGTATTATTGCGATGCTGCTGGCATTGATGTTGGTGCAGCGATGGGGGCAAAGCGTCCCGTTCTGGATGCTGCGTACGACGGCCTGGGTGGCGTCTGGGCTTGCGCGGGCTGGTGGGGATCGTGGATAGCTCGGTTGCCGCGATGTTTTTCTATGCTATCTGGTTTGTGCTGGGTGGCGTGTTGTTCTTGCTACTGGCTGTCCTGGTGCGGCGTCAGCGAATCTGATTCTCGGGTGGCTGTACAATAGAGAGGGAACGGGATGCTTGAATGATTGCTGAGGCTGGCCTATGCTCAGGCGTTGTGGCGCTGAATTTCTCGGAATGTTTGCTTATGTCTTGCTTGGATGTGGCACGCGCATTTTGCTGGAAAATCCCGAACATTTGTTGTCTGTCCATCTCACCTTTGGCTTCACACTTTTCATCATGACCTACTCGCTTGGTCATATCTCGGGTGCGCCCCTGAACCCGGCGGTGATTTTCGGGCTTGCGGTAGCGCGTCGTTTCCCGTGGCGCTTTGTCTGGCTGTACTGGCTGGCTCAGGTTGGTGGAGCGCTGGCTGCGAGTTGTGTGCATTTTCTGTTGATCCCGCTCCAATCAGCGCATGCTCTCTTTGGCGCGACCATTCCACAGGTGGGGATCGTGCAGGCAATCGCTATCGAAGCGCTGCTAGACTTCTTTCTGATGATTGTGGTGCTGGCGGCACTGACGGATACACGTGTGAGTCGCGCTGTGCCGGGGCTCTCGATCGGGTTGACGATTACGGTTGGAGGCTTGTTTGCGGACTCGCTGACGGGTGGCAGTATGAATCCCGCCCGAAGCCTCGCGCCGGCGCTTCTGGTAGGAGGTCAGGCGCTTGCGACGGTGTGGGTCTACTGGCTCGGGCCGCTACTCGGGACGACGTGTGGGGCATTGATCTACGAGGCGCTACGTGGTGGTGAAGTCTATGCGCGTCGGCTTCTGGAGCAGGATCAGCCGCAGGGTGACGAGCGAGAGCCATAGCTGTTTCAGATGGATGGAGGGTTGACAAGCAACCTCTTTTGTGGCATAACTGGGAAGACGAGCGTGTCTCTATCGGGTTCTTATCTGGATTCCTTTCGTTCTACAAAACGCTTATCCCTTGTGATATTTGGCACGCTCTTTCTCTTTTTCGTTCTCCTCTTTTGCATCTGCTGTTATGGGAAGAAGAATCTCAATCGTTGTCCCCTGATCTCTGGTGGAATGCAGCGTAAAATGTCCTCCTAGCGCTTCTACACGCTCGCGAATGCCTCGAAGCCCATAATGTCCGTTCTGTACAGGATCACGCTGAAGGCACTCCTCAGGCAGGCCGACGCCATCATCATGAATACTCATTGCACACTGGTCTGCTTGCTTGCTGAGTTCAAGTGTTACATTTCGGGCATGTGCATGTTTTTCGATATTGGTAAAGGCCTCCTGACTGACCTTCCAGAGCGCCTCGGAGACCGTTTCTGGAACTGGCTCGTCTTCGGCGGGAAGGGTGTAGCTCACATGGATGCCCGTGCGTTGTGCCAGCTCACCGATGGAGCGCTTGAGGGCATGATAGATGTGCTCGCGTTCGAGCGTAGGCGAGCGCAGGTTTGCGATTGAGGCGCGCAGGGCTGTCATGGTGCCGCGTGTGATCTCCTTTGTTTCCTCTATTTCACGCTCGCAGCGGGCGGGGTCGCGCTCGCGCAGGCGTTGAGCGGCTTCCAGCTTGACCGAGATCAGCACCAGTGCATGTCCGATGGTATCATGCATCTCACGAGCCAGCCGCGTGCGCTCACGTAGCACGGCGAGTTCCTGCTGCTGCTCGATCGATTGAGCCAGTTGTTGGTGAGCCTCCTCCAGTTCTGCGTTTGCTTGTGCCAGTTGTTTCATCAACGTGGTACGCTTGTAGCGTTCGTTCAGCAGGTTTTGTATAAGATACTGGAAGCCAATCATGCTGGCGATGGGGAGTGCCATCGAGAAGAGCCAGAGCAGATTTTCGCTGTTGATTGGCCAGATTGCTCCCTGAAACGCGAAAATAGAGAGGGCGGTTATAATGCCTGCTGGAATCAACAATGTTTCACCAAAGAGCCCGAGGGTCAGCCCGAAAGCGATGTAGAACGCGCCTGAATAGCCGGGGTTGATGCACGAGAGCAGGAAAACGCAGAGATATGCCAGTATCCAGTAGAGCAGCGCCAGCGGAAACGAGGGAGGCCACCGGCGCAGTCTGAAACCAAATACAGTAACGAGATCAAAGAGGAAAACAAGGACAAGCGTGAGAAAAATGCAGGAAATGCCACGCCAATCCTGAAAATAAGCAGGATGACCTGAAAGAACATTGTAAGAAAGGAACGACATGAACAAAGTGACAATAAGCGCGAGCACGCGTAGAAACTTCTTGAGCGTTCCAAGATACAGACGGTCTTCCTCTTCCAGATTGATATGCATGATGCGCGGACCCTTTAGAATAACTTGCGCTCGCGAGCCAGTAGAGCGGCCTGAGTGCGGTTTTCAGTATGGAGTTTGTCCAGAATGGTTGAGACGTAATTCTTCACGGTTCCCTCTGCCAGTGACAATTGCTCGGCAATTTTGCGGTTGCTTGCTCCCTCTGAGATTAGTTTCAGAATTTCGATCTCGCGGGGACTCAGCTTGTCAGGCTGGGTTGAGCGTGGTGACCGGCCCTGACGCCCAAATTCGATGAGCAGCTTATTCGCGATACGTGGCTGAATCGAGGGCTCACCGGCATGGACCTGAAGGATGGTCGTGATGAGCTCGTTCGCTGGCACGTCCTTGAGCAGATAACCCATTGCTCCGGCCTTGATCGCGTCATACACGTAATCCTCGTAATCGAATGTCGTTAACATGATGATGCGGGCCTCTGGATCATGAGTGGTGAGGATCGCTGCCGCCTGAACGCCGCTCATGCGTGGCATTTGAATATCCATGAGTACGACGTCCGGACGCTTGCCCGCCGCCGTAAGTTCCTGATAGCGCTGGACTGCTTCGTTGCCGTCTGCTGCCTCACCGACAACCTGAAAGCCCGGTTCCAGTTCAAGAATGGTGCGAAGTCCCTGACGCATTAAGGTCTGATCTTCACATAGCAGAATGCTGATAGTCATAGCTCTGTCTTTCTAATGACCTGCCTTTTCCAAAGAGTACGAAAGATATGCTGTGTTGTCAACAGGTAAGAGATGGGACGGCTTGTAATGCCGCCCCATGTGGGCTAGGCTGCCGCGGTTTTCTCCTGGAAACGGAAGAACCTGAGCGCGATAAGGAAGCAGATCAGCCCATAGACGAACAATGCGATGATATTGGGCAAAACCTCCATGAAGCTCTTTCCAAAGAGCATCGAGTTATTCAGGCCTTCCATTGCCCAGGCAGTAATACCGACTCTCGCGACATTGCGCATCCACTCGGGTTCCATGTAGAGAGGCCACCACGAGCCACCAAGTGCCGAGGTAACAAGCGTCACAAGCGTCACCACCGGATTAATCTGGCGTCGAGAGCGCACCAGCGAGACAATCAGGATACCCAGGCCTGTAGCGGCGAAGCTGGTGCCGAAGAGCAATAGAATTAATGCAGGCCAATCGGGCACGTGCATATGAAAGACGAAGTAGCCAATGGCAAAGATGATGCCGATTTGCACCAGTGTGACGACAAATTGAGCAAGCAGCTTGCCGCCAAGCAGCGCATATTTGTGAATCGGGGCGATCAGCAGGCGGCGGAAGGTGCCGCTTTCTTTCTCCTGCAAGATGGTCGCGGCAACCGAGTTGAGCCCGAAGAGCGCGAAGAAGATCGCATAGCCCGGAATAACCTGATCAAAGGTGTTGATCTCCGGCGCTTTTCCTGCTGAAACAGGCTGTAGCGCGTTCTCCGTTGCGTTCGTTGCCTGGATGACGGCGCCGCTGATTGCCGGGCCGTTGATCGTGTTCGGAGCGCAATGGTTGCCCGGTTGATTGCAGACCTGATAGACCTGTCGAACCGATTCATTGCTGATGAGCTGCGTTTGAAGCACCTTATCAACTATCATGCGAATAACGTTCACACGGGCATCGCTGCTATTATTGGGCAGGGTGTAGAACTGAACCCGCTTATCCGATGGAATGGCCTGTGAAGCGCCCTTGTTTATGGCCTCGCTGGCTCCTGTCGGGATGACAATGCCAACGCTCTCATTGGAGGCTTCAACCTGCTGGCGAACCCGTTCCGCATTCGGATAGGTCGTGATGGTGATGTCAAGGTCCTTTGTATGGATGTTGAGAGCCTGCTTGATTGCTTTGCCAACGGTGGCGTTATCCTGATCGCTCAAGGCAACTGAGATCGTCAATTGCCCGGAATTCGCATTGAAGAGGCTGCTGAAGGCGAGACCAATCACCGTGATGACCGCCAACGGCACTGCAATCATCAGAAGTAGAGCAGTTTTATCCTTTACAACATGCATAATATCTTTTTTCGCAATTGCCCATAATGTTTTCATACTTTTTGTTTCCTCAGTCTCGAAGCGTTTTTCCGGTCAATTGAATGAACAATTCCTGTAAGCCGTGAGGGCGTCGAAGCTCCTGGGTGTGGTCACGCAAGGCGAGAAGCTCTTCCAGTGTGCCCATCGCGATAATCTGGCCTTCATCCATAATGGCGATGCGGTCACAGAGGCGCTCGGCTTCTTCCATGTAGTGGGTTGTGTACAGGATAGTTGTGCCTTCTGAACGGAGTTGTTCGATCGTCGTAAAAATGTGTTCGCGAGATTGTGGATCGACGCCGACGGTTGGTTCGTCCATCATTAAAAATGAGGGGCGATGCATCAGCGCAATTGCTATATTGATGCGTCGCTGCATGCCGCCGGAGAAATTTCTGATAGCCTCCTTACGGCGCTCGTAGAGCCCCACAAGTCGCAGGAGGTCTTCAGCACGTTCGCGGCGCTCGCGAACCGGAATGCCATAGATTTCGCCGAAAAAATCAAGGTTTTCTATGGCGGTCAGATCGGTGTAGAGCGCCATTTCTTGCGGGACGACGCCCAGTTGACGCTTCGCCTGGCGAGAATTATGGGCGACTGAGATGCCGTTTATGGTTGTATCGCCGCTATCAGGCTGGATATAGCCGCACATCATATTGATAGTGGTACTTTTTCCTGCACCATTGGGGCCAAGCAGGCCGAAGATCTCGCCTGTCGCGATCGTAAACGAGACCTCCTTGACTGCTTCGTGTTTCCCGAACTTCTTCTGTAGTTTCTGGACCTCGATAGAGGTGGAGCGGGCCGGGTGCGAGCGTTCTTGCTGCTGAGCGAGAGATTCTTGCACTACAATCGTACTCCTTTTGTCTGCTTCCATTTTTCGTTTATCACTTTATCGAAGTATAGAAGAGACCCCCTTTTTCTGGTAGTGCGGAAAGGCATGTTGTGACCATATGACGAAAGTCATACTCAAAAATGAGAGTGCAGCAGATGTTGAAGCAGGAAAATAGCCCCGGCTTTATCGAGAGGGCGATTCTGATTGCCACATTTCGGGGACATAATGCAGGAGTAACACCCGCTGGCACAGGTGCATGCTGTGAGCATGTCCAGGGTGGCGCGAGCGAGCTCTTTCCAGCTCAGAAAGGCCTGATCACAATAGCCGACGCCGCCCGGGAAGCCATCGTAGATAAAGATAGTTGCTCGTTTGGTTTGTGGGTGCATGGGCACAATCGAGAGGCCGCCCACGTCGCGCCGGTCGCCAAGCACGAAGAGCGGTAACAGCGCGATCATGGCATGTTCGACGGCGTGGAGCGTGCCCGCGGCATGATAGTTCTTCGCTTCAAGCAACTCGATGGTCTCGTCATCAAGCTCCATCCAGCACGCGCGAGTTTCTAGCGGGACGGCGAGAGGCCGCTTTAACTCATACTTATCAAGGATCGTGTGATAGGCATTGTGTTTGGTGATGTACCCATGTACGGTACGCGTGACCAGCACGGGCCCGACGTGAAGCTGAATATGCGAAAACCGCTGTTGTTCCTCGCTATGGTCAATTTCGATGTCTGTATCGATCAGGGCTTGCGTATAGTAATGCGTATTTTTAGGTATGACCTCAATGCGATTCTCCGAAAGGTCCAGCACACGAACCTCATATGAGGCACCTTGAGAATAATAGATCGCGCCGGGGTGACATTCGGTGACGGCGTGATGAAGGTCCGTTTCCTCGATCTTTTTGGAGGCGGTGTGAATGGTCAGGCGTGGCCCGGCCTGTCGCAATGAGACCGAGAACGCGGGACTCTGGCTCTCGTTGAGATAGAAGGTGTCGCCTATCTGTGAGAGATAACCCTGCACTACAAGCTGCTCAAGAGCCTCCTCGGTCGCCGGTCCAAAGAGGGATATATCCTGAGGTCCTAGCGGTTTCTCGTGTGCGGCACAGAGCAGGTGCAAGGGGAAAATATAGGGATTATTGCTGTTGACCAGCGCGTTTTCTGCCGGGCGTTCAAGCAGCATTTCCGGATGCGAGGCGAAGTATTGATCCAGCGCATCTTGTTTGAGCACCAGGATGCTGAGAGCGCTTCTCTGGCGGCGTCCTGCACGTCCGATTTGTTGCCAGAAGCTAGAAATGCTACCCGGAAAACCTGCGACAATCGAAACGTCCAGATCACCAAGATCGATCCCGATTTCAAGCGCACTCGTGGCAACGATACCAAGCAGCGCACCTTCGGCTAGCTGTCGCTCAATCGCCCGTCGCTGCTCCTTACTGTAGCCTGCACGATAGGCAAGCACCTTGTCATGAAGATGTGCCGGAAGTCGCTCTCTGGTGGTACGTACCATGCGCTCGACGCTCTGCCGGGCCTGACCGAACAGGATGGTTCGCACTCCCTGCGAAACAAAGAAGGCAAGTAGCCCGGCGGCCTCATCCTGATATGACTGCTCTTCGGGCGGCTGCCAGAGCACGGTGAGTCGTCCCCCGGAGGGGGCGCCATTCTCGGTGATGGGCGTGACTTCCTGACCCAGCAGCAATTCGGCATGTTCCGCCGGGTTGCCGATAGTGGCGGTGCCAAAGAGGAAGGTTGGTCGAGCCCGATAGATGGCGGCAATTCGCACCAGACGCCGGACGATCAGGGCAAAATGACTGCCAAAAACGCCCTTGTACGTGTGTGCCTCGTCGATGATGACATCGCTCAGACGGGAGAAAAACAAGCTCCACCCACGATGGTATGGGAGAAGGGAGATATGCAGCATATCGGGCGTGGTGACGACGACCTGTGCTTCTGCTCGAATACGTGCGCGTTCTTCTTTGGGAGTGTCTCCGGTATAAGAGGCAACAAAGACGCTCGGATCCCAGGCGCTCAGGCGTTCGCGCCATTGCTCAATCAGGGCCCGGGTGGGAGCGATGCAGAGCGTGGTCGCGCCTTTCCGGCTCAGGCGACGCAGGCGGGCAGGAAGCGCCATCGCGTATGTTTTCCCCGAAGCGGTTGGCGTAGCAAGCGTGAGGTGTTGGCGCTGTAAGGCCGTTTCCAGCGCTATTTTCTGATGACTATAAAGGTGTGTCACTCCTGGCGGAAGATAGGGACGCCACTCGGGGAGGACACGAAAAAGGCTGGCGTCCTGTGCCGGCAGGCGATGCTTGACGCGGATATACTCAGAACTATCGACCCACTCATGTAAGTGCATCAATAGTTGCTCTGCATAAAACTGCTCTTCCATTCGAAATCCCTTCCATACGACTCACGAGAGCTGGTATCCTTTACCCCCTGAAGGCCCAGGCAGTGCGCTCACGATTTGCGGTCAGAGGAAATGCGGGCGCAGACATCATTATTCCACATGAGCTAAGAAGATACAAGCGAACAGGACGAAATTCCTGTTTGTGGGCTCTGGTATTCTGGATAGAGATACCTTCTCCGAGGCTGTCGGGTTCACCCGATGGCCAGGTGCTTGAGGTGCATGATGCTGAACTCTGATGCGGTCCGGGATGCCGGGATTGTCTTCGGGTGAGACGATTCCGGCATTTTTTTTCATACTCAATTCCTCGTCGTACCGGTTCCCCGCGAGAGGCCTGGTGTGCCCCCTTTTGGGGGAGGTGTGATGACGTGCGTGCCTCTTCCTGAGCCTGGTCCCGTTTCTCCTGAAGATGTGCCGTCATAGACTGAAGTACTGCCGTTTCCTCGCTTTGTTGACTTTTCTACAAGTTCTCTTTACAATCAAGAGGAAATATTTCTTCTATTCTAGATCCACGAGGGGGGAGGCACGTTGTGAGAGTACTTGTGACCGGTGCAGCAGGCTTTATCGGCTCGCATTTCTGCGATCGCCTGCTTGCAGAAGGACATCAGGTGCTTGCTCTGGACAATTTTCTGACAGGAGCAAGCGAAAATATTGCTCATTTGCAGGATCATCCCGCATTTACCCTGCTTCAACATAACATCTCTCAGCCAATATATCTCGATGAAAAGCTTGACGCCGTTGTGCATATGGCCTCACCGGCCAGCCCAAACCCTGAATCTCCCTGGGGATATCCACAACTCCCGATTCAGACGTTGAAGGTGGGAGCGCTTGGCACTTTGAACGCGCTCGGGCTTGCACGGGCGCATCAGGCGCGTTTCCTGCTCGCATCGACTTCAGAAGTGTATGGCGATCCACTGGTGCACCCGCAGACCGAGGACTACGCGGGGAATGTTGATCCCGTCGGCCCGCGCTCCATGTATGATGAGGCGAAACGTTTTGCCGAGGCGCTGGTGATGTCATATCATCGAACGCATCAGCTCGATACGCGGATCATGCGCATTTTTAACACCTATGGGCCCAGAATGCGGCTGGATGATGGGCGCGTCGTTCCGAACTTTATCTGTCAGGCGCTGGAAGGCAAGCCGCTCACCATCCACGGCGAGGGAACGCAGACGCGCAGCTTTTGCTATATCGATGATCTGATCGAGGGCATCTACCGCCTGTTGCTGTCTGAGGGCATTCATCAGCCCGTCAATTTAGGGAATCCAGTTGAAATGAGCGTGCTGGAGCTTGCTGAGTTGATCAATCGGCTGACAGGCAATCAAGCGCCCATTCAACGACAGGCATCCGCACGGATGGCGACTGATCCCGAGCGCCGCCGACCCGATATCACGCGGGCCCGGACGCTCCTGAACTGGGAGCCTCGTGTCTCGCTGGAAGAGGGCCTGACTCGCACTATTGCAGATTTTCGCGCCCGGCTTCAGGCAAAGCAGGAGGTATAAGCGGTCGTGATCTCCGATGCATACCTTGCGGTTCTCCGCTGGCTTGTGAGCGAGCTCGACGGGGTGAACTGGGTACTGACAGGGAGTCTCAGCTTTGCTCTGCGAGGCTTGCCGCTCGAACCGCATGATATCGATATCCAAACCGATCAGGCTGGAGCTTATACGATTGAGCGCCGTTTTGCTGCGCAGGTTCAGCGCCCTGTGACCTTTGTGGAGTCCGATCGCATGCGTTCCTATCTGGGGGCGTTGCTGCTTGAGGGCCTCACCGTTGAGATCATGGGCGATATCCAGAAGCGGCCTGAGAACGGCGATTGGGAACCACCCGTTGAGCTGTATCGGTACAAGCGATATATCGATATTGCTGGGATGCGTGTTCCGGTGCTGTCGCTGGCCTACGAAGCGGAGGCTTATCGGCGTATGGGGCGGCTTGAGCGAGCGGAGATGCTACACAGAGCTGCATTGCAGGAGGCATAATCGATGGATGCCGCGCTCGTTGACGAGATACGCTGCTGGCTGGATGCGCATGTAGAGCATATTCAGGCGATTATCGTGCGGGGCAGCTTTGCCCGAGGTGAGCAGACGCCCTACAGCGATGTCGATATCGGCTGCTATGTGCCTGAGCCATATGAGCCCGTCAAACACTTTCTGCAACTTCAAGGACGCCTTGTGGCGATTTCGGTGAAGACGCTGGCACACGAGCGTGCGGCCATTCAACAGCCCGAGAGAGCCGTGTTTGCGGTGCCCGACTTACGGGGGGCACTGATCCTCTATGCTTCAACGGGCGCCTTTCAGGATTTTCAGCGGTTCGAGTGGACGCCGTTGCGGCCTGCCGCCGATCAGCATGCAAGCTGGATGCTGATGCGGCTCTCGGAGCATGCTCGCAAAGTGTTGAGTGGATTGAGCAAGAATGATCCGCTTTCGAGCGTGAGCGTTGTGGCGGTGCTCTCGGTGGCGCTCTGTGATGTGCTCGGGGTGCAGCGCGGGCTGCTGGCACAGTGCGGGATCACTTATAGTGCACAGGTACAAACATCGGTCGGCGTACATTCGCGCTGGACGTTCTGGTACCGCTTGCTTGTTGGTGTGGAGCCTATGACATCAGGGGTGAGCATTGCCAGAATGCGGAGTCTTGCGGCATGCATCTCTATGAGGAAACGGTGCGACTGCTGTGGCCGATCATTCGACCAGAGCATCGCATTATTATAGAACCAGCATTACAAGCATTTGAAGCTATTGCTTGAGGAGGAGGTGAATCGGGGCGGGTGAGCCTCATTGCTTGTTCCCCACAAATCCCCGCTTGACGGTTAGGAGCTTGCCGGAGTGACCTCGCGGCGTGGCGTTCTCAGGGCCACGAGCACCAGAATTGCCATAATGAGTGCAAGCGTGCAGCCAATGGCAAAGGTAACTGAGGGCAGAATCCAGGCGCCGACCAGTGCCTGAGTCAATGGTGCAGCAAGGACGGCCAGCGAAATCGCGGTGCCACGAATGCCCATGACTTGCGAGCGGTTATGGTCGTTGGTGGCGCCCAGGTAGATGGTGCTCAGTGCCGGTGTCAGTAAGGCGCTTCCCAGGCCGGTAATCACGGATGCAATGATCAACAATATATAGTTGTGCAGCCAGAGCATGCCCGCATTGAGCGCGATCAGACAGAGGCAGCCAACGATGATCAGATGTTTCTTCGGGAACATATCAGTGATGCGTCCCAGAAGCAACGGAAATACGGCAAGAGCGGCACCATAGGCGCTGATAATAATGCCGTATTCTGCTGCGCTATATCCAAGAATCTTTTCAAAGTAGAACGGATATTGCGGCAGGACAAATGGATAGATGAATGTAACTCCAAGATCGATAAGCAGAAGCGGCAGGAACGTCCAGTAGAGCCCGGTCGTCTTCTGTGTGTTTGGTAGCTGCTGGCCTCGATTGCCTCTGAAGCCTCGCTGTCGTGCCTGCTCGCGAATGGAGGCGGGTAAGGTTTCCGGCAGCAGAATCAGTGCCAGAATCGAGGCAATAAGTGCGAAGCCTGCTGAGAGCAAGAACGGGCTTGAGAAGCCCCATGCCTGATAGAGGAAGCCACCAATACCAGGACCAAGCGCGATCCCGCTCGCCTGAGCAGTTGTGACAACACCGATCCAGCGTCCCTGACGCTCAACCGGGACAGCGTCACCAATGACTGCGCTGGAAGCCGGCATCAGGCCTGCCACAAGAACGCCCTCAACGAAGCGCACCAGCACGAACAGGGCGGCTGTATTGACTATTGTTAAAACGACATTTGTCACTATAAAGCCTACAAGGGCAAGCAAAATCAGCGGTTTGCGCCCGATGCGATCAGCCAGTACACCCATTGGCGTACTGAAAAGAAACATTCCCAGGCCGAACGCGCCTTCCATCAGGGCCAGTGTCTCCGCCCCAAGGCCAAGCGCTTCCAGACGCCGAGGAAAGATCGGCACAATAATTCCGAAGCCGGTCATAATCAGCCCGACGCAACAGCTCAGCAAAATTAATGCTGCGATCATGCGTCTTTGGGGCTGTACCCCTCCAGCCGGTGCTGACCTCGCACCCTCCACATGTTTTTCTGGCTCTGTAATGTGCATATAGAGTGTATTCCCTTCTTTAACGGTTGAATAAACGCTCTTCACAGAAAATTGGAACTATTCTTCTCTGTAAGATTGAGTATACTCGATTTGGCGTCAAAAGTCTTCTCTTATTTTGCTTCAAAATCAGATAGATTTTTGAGAGAGCGGATCTCGACGCTTTACAAGCCAGGCGGAAGAAATTCTTGACAGGTGTCGGGTCTATCAGATAGAGTAGAGAAACATCACCAGGAAAGGGGGTGCATATGGACGCTGCACAAACATACCGGAATGGTATCAATAGCAAAAATGCTATGCCGTGTATCAACGCGTCGCTCTGCACTGTACCCTCCTCTACAAGTCCATCTTCGCCTACTCCCCATTGATAACATGTAGCTCTTCTTTTTTTATTCCAATTTCTCTCTTGATCGATATATTGCTGTTGACCGGTAGAATATTGTCCGTGAAGAAAGCGGTAATGCTATCCAACAGCAGAAAGAAAAGGATCGTTACATGTTTTCGGGCCTCTGGCGTCATCACGATTTTTTGAAGTTCTGGCTTGGCGAAAGTGTCTCCCTGGTGGGAAGCCAGATCTCTTTGCTTGCAATACAGTTTATAGCTGTTGTAACGCTTCATGCCGATGCTGCGCAACTGGGATTATTGGGCGCGGCGGGATATGCCCGCTGCTGCTGGTGAGCCTGTTCGCGGGGGTCTGGGTGGATCGATTGCCCCGGCGGCTTGTGCTGCTGGTAGCAGATATCGGGCAGGCGGTGTTGATTGGTTCGGTGCCGCCTGGCGCTTTGCTTGGTAGGCTGCTCGGGACATGGTTGGGCCTGCGAACCACGCTCATACTGGTTGTAGCTGGTATAGGGATTGCGTTTGTCTGGTTGCTTTGCTCGCCGGTACGGGGCCTGGTGAAGCCTGAGCGAACGCTTTAACCGTATGCCTGAGACGCGATCGCGAAAAGCGTCCTGGATGGCTCGGGAAGCGCGGCTGCATTATAAGCCATGATGGGTGGCTCGTCCGCGAGCTGAAAACCATGTCGTGCGAGACCGCGACAGAAGGGCTCCAATGGTTGGGGCACATCGATGCGGAGCGTACCGCGATGTGTTTTGCAGAGCTCGTGCACCATGAGAAGAGCTGCCTCGGTGTCGGGTGCCACGACAGGACCGATGACCAGCATACCCGTTGCGGGAACGCTCAGCGCATAGCCAACCGCGATCCCGCTGCTATCGCGTAGAAGAACAGCCTGCTGTGCATAAGTGATGTGAGCGGCAAGAAACGCGCTTCGTTCCGCTCCAATGGCTGCTTCGTCCAGGGCAACGACGGTGGCAAGGTCGCTCTGGCGAAGTGGCTGAACCTGATAGCGCCCGGTGGGTTCAGGTGAGGCAATGGAGGAATCACAGAGGAACTTCCGGTTGATGCCGACCGTCTGAAAGCCGAGGCGACTGTAGAGCAGCGCCCCTTCTGCGGTGGCTATCAGCTTGATTGCTCGCTGTGGTGATTGAACTTGATCGATGCATTGCTGCACGACAGCTCTTCCCAGGCCCCTGCGCTGATGATCCGGGTGCACGATAACCATGCCAAGCCATGCAAGCGTCTGACCATAGGGAAAGATGGCCGCGCTTGAAAGCAGCTCTCCTTGTGGGGTAGTATGGCCGTAGATAGGCCCGTCACGAAATGCCGTGCGCACCGTCCGCTCCGAATAATTCCAATCGACCCGCTCTGAGAGCGCGATCAGGCGTGGAAGAAAATCAGGAGTTAATCGTTGTAGTTGGTATGTTTCCATAAAACCTTTCGCTGTGAAGAATTGAGAAAAGACGAGTTTTTATATTGTACCGGTTTCAGTGGCGCTCTACAACCTGCATAAGAAAGGATGGTTCGTTCTGGCTATCTATTATAGATATAGTCCTGCCTCGCTTGCAGCTTATGTTGCATTTTTCTGGTTCTACGAGGGAGAAAAGCCTGCTCATACGATGGAACGGCGGCTGCCTGATGGCTCGGTATCGCTGGTGATTAACCTGCACGAGGATCGGACGCGCCTGTATAATCGGGAGCACCCTGAGCGGTTTTGCGAGTATAGTGGAAGCGTGCTGAGTGGCGCACATTCGACGTTTCTGCTCCTTGACACTGGTTGTCTGGCCTCGGTGATGGGTGTTGTGTTCAGGCCGGGCGGTGCATTACCGTTTCTCTCCTTTCCTCTTCATGAAATAGCAAATACCGTTATCTCTTTAGATACATTGTGGGGCGAAGATTTGCGTGAACTGTTGCTGGATGCAGAGACGTATCAGCAGCGTTTCGAGCGGCTTGAACGCTTTTTGCTTGCTCGATTGAAGGAGACAAAGCCAGTGCATCCCGCGGTTCCGTATGCCGTGCGAAAGATGCAGCAAGAGTATGGAGCGCTTCCAATTGCTGGTCTGGTCGAGGATCTCGGAATGAGTCAGACGCGTTTTGTGCAGATATTCAAGGAAGCGATCGGGATAGCGCCAAAACAGTTCTGTCGTATTGTGCGCTTTCAAAAGACACTGCACCTGCTAACGAAGGGGCGGTCTGTGCCGTTGAGCAGGCTGGCGCTGGAATGCGGCTATTTCGATCAGGCGCATTTTATTCATGATTTCAGGAATTTTGCCGCGCTTTCTCCGAGTGACTACCTGACACGGCGTGGCGAATATCGAAATCACGTGGCGCTGCCGGTATAGTTGCTGGCATGCTCAGAGTTTGATTTTTTACAATACAGGGCTGGATTTCTCTGATAGAGTATCTCCTGTAAGTACAAGAAAAGGAGGCTCTATTCAATGAATACTGCATTTGTTCGCTATGGTTTTGGCACTGTGCGACCGCTGCTCTATGGCCAGCTCGAATTGCTCGACTTTATACAGCAGGTTTTTGGTGGCGAGGAATTAGATCGCTCCCCGGTAGGTGAGAAGAGTTGCCATGTTGATCTGAAGATCGGGGATGCGGTTCTGTGTCTGGAGTTGGGAGAGCATATGAAGTCTCCCGGTCAGCTCTGTGTCTATGTGCGGGACGTAGATGCAACGTATCGGAAGGCGCTGGAAGCCGGGGCAACGTCGGTCGCTGAGCCAGCCGATAAGCCCTATCAGGAGCGCAACGCGGGCGTCAAAGATATGTCCGATAACGTCTGGTGGTTTGGTACGTATCTTGGCGGATAATGTGCCTGATGGGGCGGCAAGAGGGAATGTGTCGAAAGAGATGCATTCCCTTTTTTGTTTGTCCTTCAAGGGTTGCGTCTTGACATCCTGCATTCTTCATCGTATAGTATGTAAGTGAGCACTCACATACAGAAAGCAGGAGGCGGATGCTATGGGCGATACACGAGAAAAAATTCTGGATGCAACGGAACGATTGATTGTCTTGAAGGGCCTGGCCCGCGTGACGACGAAGGATATCGCGCGGGAGACAGGTGTCTCTGAAGGGGCGCTGTACCGGCATTTTCGGCAAAAGCAGGAGATCTTTTTTGCACTGCTATTGAAGCATTTACCGACGGTATACAAAACCTTTCGAGAATGCCAGGAAAGCACAGGTACGATCCAGGAAAAGCTCTCGGCGATTGTCCTGGCTGTTGTTCGCTATTACGAGCTGATTCTTCCTATGGCGGCTTCCTTGCTTGCTGATACAGAGTTGCTTCAGCAGTTTCGCGAAACCGTTCGACCTTTTCAAGTGGGCCCTCATACGTTGATGGATCATTGTGCCGAGTTTCTGGAACAAGAGCAGGAGGCGGGCCATCTGGGGAAGCATCTTTCTGCGCAGAAGATGGCAATGTTTCTTCTGGGGCCATGCTTTCAGCAGGCGTTCAATGTCCAGATGCTTGGTTATGATCCCTTTTACCAGTCAACCGAGCAGTTTGCCTCTGAGCTCATTGAGAGCATACTACCGATGTTGTTGCCCTCATAGCAAGGGGCACTGAAGAAGAGAGGAGTATCCCCTTTATGGCGTCACTGACAGAGGTACTTGCACACGAGAATGTCACTATTGAGAATATCGCGGCTGCCATTCAACAGGATATTGATGAGCGCTACGAGCAAGTCATGCAGGAGCATGCTGAAGAGCTGAAGCACATCTGGGAGACAGCGGGTGACCCTGCCTATGCTCGTTACTCGCAGTTGTTATTGCATCCGGCAATGAAGGAACTGACACAGGCCGGGCTGGTGTGTGATCCCGCTTTTCCCGGTACATTCCCCCTTTCACGTGAACAGTGGGGGCCGCAAGAAGAGCGTGAGCGGCGTTTCTGGTGTGTGCTGTGGAAGAGTGATAGAAGTGCGGCACTCGGAGCGTTGATTACCTGCCTCTTCCACGATCATACACAGTTGCGCATACCGCAGCGTCCGCTTGTTTTGCCGCTGGGAGAAAGCAGCCAGATGGTTATTGCGATACGTGTTGAGCAATCGGCTGTTCCCGGTATGAAGCAGTACAAATAATGTCAACCGTTTGACCGGTAGTATGAAGGAAGAGTCGAAAAGCTCTTCCTTCATCTGCTGCCTGTTATGAGGATCTTTGTCACGAAACGCGCTGCTCAGACGTATCTCTCTCTATAGCGTACCTGGAGGGAGATCATGTCTCGACAGAAGAAGATTCCGCGTGATAAGACCCTTGACGGCACCCTGACGCTGTTGCGTTCGGATGGCTACGAATTTATCAGGAAGCGTTGTCAGCAATATGGAACGGATATGTTCCAGACACGCCTGCTCGGGAAAAAGATGATCTGTTTTGGGGGAGAAGAGGCCGCTCGCTGTTTCTATAATCCTGCGCTCTTTAAGCGAAAAGGCGTGCTGCCTCACCGCATACAGGCTTCGCTGTTTGGTGTCGGCGGCGTGCAGGGGCTTGATGGCGTGGACCACTGGCAGAGGAAGCACCTGTTTCTGTCGCTGATGACGCCTGCAAAGCGGCAGGATATTCTGACCTTGACGGCTGAAGAATGGCAACGCGCTATTCAGAAGTGGTCAAAACAAGAAACAGTTATCTTGTTTGAAGAGGCGCAGGAGCTGATTTGCAGGGCTATGTGTGCGTGGGTCGGTGTGCCGCTGGCAGAAGAGGAAGCACGTGCGCGAGCATTCGATTTTGGGGCGATGGTTGATGCTTTTGGTGCGGTTGGGCCTCGGCACTGGTGCGGTCGGCTGGCGAGGAAACGAGCCGAAAAGTGGCTTGCGTCGCTCATTGAGGAGATTCGACGGGGTGCCGTGTCCGTTTCAAAGGACTGTGCTGCCTATCATATCGCGTTCTATCGGGAAAACGGGCACGAACTGCCCCCGCGTATAGCGGCTGTTGAGCTCATCAATTTTATACGGCCGACGGTTGCCATGAGCTACTTTATTACCTTTGCGGCGCTGGCTTTGCATGCATATCCTGCCTATCGCGAGCGCTTACAGCATGATGATGATTTCCTGGAATTTTTCGTGCAAGAGCTGCGCCGGTATTATCCCTTCGCGCCGTTGCTCGGAGCGCGAGCCCGTCATACAGTGATCTGGCATGGCTATCGCATTCCGAAGGGGAGCATGGTGTTGCTCGATCTGTATGGCACGAACCATGATCCCAGGATCTGGAAGGACCCCGACGTCTTCAGGCCGGAGCGCTTCCAGAGCTGGAATGAAAGCCCATACAATTTTATCCCACAAGGTGGCGGCGATTTTGGGAACGGTCATCGCTGCCCGGGTGAATGGCTGACGATTGAAGCGTTGCGGCTGGCTGTCCGTTTTCTGGTACGAGAAATGACGTATACAGTGCCGCAACAGGATCTTCATGTCAGCCTGACCCGCATCCCGGCGCTGCCAGAGAGCAAGTTCCTGATGAAGCAGGTTCAGCCCGTTCGCGCAGGTGTAACCGTGTAGGGTTACGAGACCGCTTCCTCCGGGACGCTGGCTTTGATCGGGAAAGTCAGCTTCAACATGGCATACAGCACCGCGCTGACAACTGCACCGAGCATATAGCCAAGATTGGTACTCTCAAAAATGCCTATGGCGAATGGCCCAGTGAAGAAGCTGGATTTGGTAAAGAGAAAGGCAATAACGACACCGACGACCCACGCAATACAGGCGGGCAGGTAGAAGCCACCGGTAAAATAGTAGGCGCTTTTCGGTGTGGTATCGACGAGGCTGCGGGTGTCATAGCGGCGGCGTGAGATCATGTCGACCAGGACAATGGCGGCCCATGTCGTCAGGCCCGCAGCCAGCAGCGAGACAAAGCTGATAAATGGGCCCTGAAAGTCATTTGCGATGAGCATGACATAAAATGCTCCTGCGACCATCAGGATACCATCGATCAGCACGGCATAGTAGCGCTTGATCTTGATGCCGACGGCAAGCAGGTTCAGGCCCGAGGAGTAGATGTCGAGCGCTGCTGCCGGGATCATGCCGCCGATAGCCGTAATCAGGTAGGGAACGGCCATCCACGAGGGAAGCAAGCCAATGAGATCAACCGGGCTTCCGTTTGCCAGATTGGGCGCTTTTGAGGCCAGTAACACACCAACGATCATCAGGACAAGCAGTGGGAGTGTACCGCCAAAAACCGACCAGAAGGTAATAGCGCTCCCCGAGGTCTTTCGGGGCATATAGCGCGTGTAGTCAGCGCCGGAATTGATCCAGCCAAACCCGGTTGATGCCATGATGACGATAAAGCTGGTGATAAGACCGGTATCCCACGGGCCGGGCGGCGTGGAGAGCACCTTCTGCCAGTCGGTCTGGAACAGTAAGAACACTACGATAATTAAGGTGAGTATGCCGAAGACCCAGGTAGCAATTTTCTGTACCTGAACCAGTGTCGCGTGACCCCAGAGGCCAAGCATAATCACAATTGCGGCCACAATAATAAGGCTGATGATGGTCGTAACCGGGTTGACCGGCAGACCGACGATTTTAAAAAGCTCAAGCAGGGCATAAGACGAGGTGATGACAATGACTGTCTCCCAGCCAACAAGGCTGATCCAGCTTGTCAGGGCCGGGCCGATGTTGCCGCGTGGACCGAACATCGCACGCGAGAGGGTCAGCATCGGCGCACCGCTCCAGATACCTGCGATGCTCAGAACGCCGACGACGGCGAAGGAGACAACGGGCGCTAGAAACGCGACAAGGATGCTTTGCCAGAGGTTCAAGCCGTTTGCTGCCAGCATGCCACCATATGTCACACCCAGAATACCGACGTTTGCCGCGAACCAGATCCAGAACACCTCGGACGGATTCCCATGCCGTTCTTCGTCGCCTATCGGTTCGATACCGTGGGACTCGATGGTCCAGGCGCGGTTCTCTTGCGGCTGTTTCTCTTCTTGACTCATCAAAATGACCTTCCACAAAAATGATGTGTAGAGGAAATCGGTATGCTGAAAAGAAAGCAGGCGTTGAAAAGGGTACGTCCTGCTATTACCACCATTTCCTTGCACAGTTTATGCCTGCTTTATATCACGGCATTATACCGTATGTCCAGGGATGAAAAAGAGAAAAATCTCGTTAAGATTCTATCTTTTGGGTACTATGTATTTGCAGGATAGAGAAGAGCATGCGTATAGTGCTCTGTAGGGGAATAGGGGCAAGGCCAGAGCGATCTGTGGCCCCAAATGTGACTGTCAAAAATGATGTGTCTCATGAAGACCTTGAAGCTTCTGACTACGCCGTTTGTGCAGGATATTCCTGCCCTCTCGCTCTACAGGCCAGAACAGCAGGATGAACGAAGGAAGGAAGAGAGCCCGAGAGCGGGATTTTGAGGCTGTCGGTCGAAGATAGCGAAAGGTAAGTAGAAGCTAGATGTGGTTTCCTCTGGCAGAAGGTCGGAGTATTGTGTCTCTCAGCCTCCTTGACAGGCTTGTTCTGCCTGTGCTATGATCGCCCCAGTTAGCGAGCGTTAACCAGAAAGAGGAAACTATGGCTGAGAAGAAGATGCGTATGAAGGGGAGTGAACGGCGTGCTTTTATTATCGAGCAGGCGAAGAAAGTGTTTGCTCGCTCTTCTTATGCCGATGCCAGTACCGGTGAATTGGCCCGTGCCAGCGAGGTCACAGAACCGATGCTGTACAAGCATTTCGGGAGCAAGAAAGCGCTCTTTCTGGCGGTGATCCAAACGGCGAGTGCGGCGTTCTTTTGTCGCTTTCGGAAACGTGTCCAGCAGCGGGCTGAACATGATTTGCTCGAAGCGCTCTCTTCGATCTTGCTTGACTATCGAGCTGCCGCATTGAGCGACCCCGATGATGTCTTCGTGCGGCTTCATTCCTCGGTTGAAACCTCTGATCCCGACATACAGACGCTGGTTCGTTCACAGATGCAGGATGTCTACCAGGCAATATTCGAGCTGCTGAAGCGGGCTCAGGAACAGGGAGTGTTGCCTGCTTCGCTTGATCTCAACGCGGCGACGTGGGGCTATCTGAGCTTCTTCTTCGCAATTGAATACCGGGCCAAACTCGGGATATTTGCCAGCTTCAATGAGGAAACCATCCGCGAAGTCAATCGTCTCTGGCTTCAGGGGTTACGTCAGGGCTAGCCTCTTTTGCGCAGGGCTGTATTCCTTACCCTGCTCTTGTAGGTATGATAAACGGGGAGTGTAGGTACGAAAAAAAAGGGGAGGAGGTAGAGCAACCTCTTCCCCTTTTCTGTCAGCAGTGATTATAGTTCCTGCCAGGTTTTACCACCATCAGTTGTATGCAGAAGCGCTGATTTGGTAATCGCCCACCCGTTGCTTGCATCCACAAAGCTCATCTCCTCGAAGGCTCCAGGAGCTTGCTCAGTGGCCTGCCAGCTTGCACCACCGTTGGCTGTATAGTAGAGCTTACCTGTCTGCTGATCGGAAGCCCAGGCATGGTTCTTGTCAAGAACAAAGACAGTGCTTGCATTCATTTCAACGTTGCTCTGTGCCATCCAGTCAGCGCCGCCGTTCTCGCTGCGATACAGGTTCAGGAAAGTCTTGCCATCATTATTTGTGATGTAGACCGGGAGGAACCCATCATTTCCGAAGAAAACAGGTGGTGTCGTGCCCATCTGTTGCACATTCTCATTGCCGTGAGGCGGATTGAGGTGCTGCTGCTGCCAGCTCTGAGCGCCATCATGACTGACATACAGGCCTGGATCGGTCGGGTTGCCGGTGGTAGAACGTGTGGTAGCGAAGAAGGTTTCCGCGTTGAGAGGCGAAATGCCTGATTTGAAGCCACCGTTATTTATGCCGTTTTCACCGGACTTTCCGAGCAACTCCCACTGTGAGCCGTCGGTTGTATGGTAGATGTAGACGCCCTGGCTGCCAGCTCCGGGAGATCCCATGACCTCCAGCCAGCCCGTGTTTGCGTTCACGAAATGTGGCATATCAATCGATTCTATACCCTGCTGCTGAATTTGCGAATTTTGCCAGTGTTGACCGCCATCCGTTGTATGCAGGATGGTGATCGTGCCGTTTTGCTGCTGGACGGTTGCTACCCAGGCATTCTGGTTATCCAGAAAAGCGCCGCGAGCCCCCGTGTAATGAGCAGTAATATTTGAGGGTGTCACTGACTGCCAGTGTTGACCGCCATCCGTCGTTTTGAGTATGCCTTGCTTCGACAAAGCCCATCCGTTCAACTTGTCAACCATGCGTATAGACGTAAGTGGATCATGTGTGGTTGTCTGGGAACTGTTGGCGGTCGGACTTGTCTTCGTTTGGGCTGGTGTTGATGAAGTCTCCGTCGGCTTGTCAGGCGTCGTCGTTCCCGTTGCTTCAGCATTCTGGGTCGTAGAGGTGCTGCCACAGGCGACCAGTAATCCGGTAAGGAGAACGAGCGCAAACAGTTTTAGGAGAGATGCATAGTGCTTTTTTCGATACATATTTTTCTCCTGTCATTTTTAAGTAGATTCTTCTTTTTGTAATATTGTGTATTCGGTCTATGCCACCCTCTACACTCTGTATAACGCATGGAAATGGTGATTTGTTTTGCTCGCTTCTGCGAGAAGTGAAAAAAAGTGCCCCCTGCCTGTCTGTTTGCCATGACAGAGGGCCAGGAACTCAGGAGGTTTGTGAGGCGTCAAGTTCGCTCCGATGGAGCTTTTCAAGCGTTTTCAGCTCATCCAGAAATGCTTCTCTACTCTGGTCCTCTTTCTGCTCAACTCGTTCCAGCACGGTAAAGGTGAAATGGTCTGTAGGCCAATCGTGTTGCAGCCTGGGATGGAAGGGAATGTTCGTGATTGTGGCAAAGTGGAAGCGGTTCTGTGCACTGGCCAGATCAGTACTCCATTCGAGTAAATACTTCTTTTTGGTAGTATTTGTAATAAGATAGACGCCACCAACAGCCCGTTTTTTCTTCTATTCGTTGATAGCTGCTTTGCGCTGCTTCATGTTCGTAGTCCTCTCTATCCGGGTGAAGGCATTATTGTTTTCTTGCCTTACTATAACGATACTCACGTGAGTTGTCAAGGCTTGATATCTATGGTAGAATTACGGTGAAAACTCTTTTTGTTTTTCGCGTTTTCTGTGCGGGAGTGAGAGATGACAATAAAAGATCGCATCATTGCAGCCTTTATTGAGGAGCTGCATGAGAAGGGTATGAAATTCTCGATGGATGATCTTGCGAAGCGGCTCGGGATCAGTAAGCGAACCCTGTACGAGCATTTTTCCTCGAAGGTAGAAATTCTGGAGACGATTATCGAGCAGACGTTTCGCGAAACAGAAGAGAAAACCCAGCAAATTCTTAACAATGGGGATCTTTCCTTACTCGAAAAGATAAGAGGTGTGGTAACAACATTACCAGCGCATAATGAGTTCTACGATGTGCGTGTGCTTCAGCAGCTCAAGCGGTATTTTCCTGAGCAGTGGGCCCGGGTGAATAGTGCTCTCAACGATGACTGGAAGCCGCTTCGTGTGCTGATTGAACAGGGCATGCGGGAGGGTGTCATCAAGCAGCAAAATGTGAACCTTGTGATGAAGCTCTTTATTGATGCTGCCAATTCGACGCTCGATCAGAAATTCTATTTACAGAATAATCTGACTATTTCCGAAGCGCTTTCAACTATTGTTGATATTCTGCTTTACGGGCTGGTTGCTGAAGAGAAGCGATAAACCTGGATCTGTAGAGCAGGTCGTCTCTCCTCAATTTTTTTGTGGAAACTCGAAAAACAAAAAAAGTTTTACTCGTTTGTTGCTCAAGGTGAAACTATGTCAACTCCATTTCTTTCGATGTCAAAACAGCAGCGGACTGGATTAATACTCACAATATCTATACTGTTTATAGATATGCTGCTCTATAGCCTGTTGATCCCGATCGTACCGTATATTACCGAACTGTTTCACCCCTCTTCGACATTGACGGGGGTACTCTTTGGCAGCTACGCAATTGCGCTGCTGGTAGCGACGCCGTTCTTCGGGCCGCTCTCTGACCGGATTAGCAGGAAGGCAACATTGCTTTTTGGCCTGGTAGGTCTGGCTGTATCCACGATTCTTTTTGCGTCGGCTCACTCGATGGTGGTGATGATTGCGGCTCGATTTGTGCAAGGATTGGCTGCGGCAGCTACATGGTCGGCGGCCCTGGCGCTGCTTGCGGACCTCTTTCCAGCGAAGATGAGAGGGCCAATTATGGGCATGGCCTTGACCGCAATCTCGACCGGCTCGTTGCTCGGCGCTCCACTTGGTGGTCTGATCCATCAACTCGGGGGCTATCAGATGCCCTTTCTGCTGGCGACTGGCTTAACATTGTTGAATATTGTTGGGGTATTTGCTCTTCTGCCGAAGCAGGCTATTCAGGAGCAGAAGAAGCTGAAGCTGTCGGCTTTCTTGCGGAATCGGCAGGTGATCGCGATTGCCTGTTTTGTCTTGCTTGGTGAAATGTCGCTCTGTTTGCTTGAGCCGTTGTTACCAGTTTTTCTGACGGATCGCCTTGCCACAACGTCGATGATCATAGGTCTGCTCTTTGGTGCGATGACCCTGGCCTATGGGCTGGTTGCGCCGCTGGCGGGGACCCTGGTGAACCGCTTCAGCCCTTATCGGCTCATGGCGCTAGGTGCGGTCTGTCTGGCGCTCTGCATGCCGCTGCTTGGGTTTGTGCACACACTCTGGCAGGCCGGCATTGTGATGGTGCTGATCGGGGCAAGCGCTGGCTTTAGTCTATCGCCGACGCTTTCCACGCTCGGAAGTGTTGTAGAGCGGGATGGAGGCGGCGCCTATGGAGCAGCATACGCCATTTTTAATATGTTTCACGGTATCGGTATCGTCCTGGGGCCGCTTGTCGGCGGAGTGCTGACCGACCTTATCACGACCCCGGGCGCATTCATGACAATGAGCGGTTGCATTCTGGTTGTATGCTTGCTGATTTTCGGCCTATTAAGGCAGCGCCAGGGAGAAGGTAATCCTTTTTAAAAGGAGGCGTGCTTTTTCAGGAAATAACTGGCATACACCGGCCTCTTTGATAAGCAAGCTGCCTCCCAGTGAACCTCTATACGCGATAGTGAGGGGCTGGTGTATAGGAAGTTAGAAGGTTTACTAAAGAGTTATAGATGTGAGAGCTGCTTTCTTCATGTTTTAGAAGTTTTGCGGCTTATGATTCCAGCAGGGAAGCAAGAGGAGCTACAGAATACTGTATACTCTGGATGTAAAGCGGTCTCAAGGGGTATACTGAATATGGAATCGGCTTGCTTTCGTGTGAATCATAAAAGAGAACATCCTAGAAAGAGTGGAGTAAGCGTACGATGGAAAAGAGAACATTGGGACATTCCGACTTACAGGTGAGTGCCCTTTGTCTGGGCGGGAATGTCTTTGGCTGGACGGCTGATGAAGCGACTTCATTTCAGGTGCTTGATGCTTTCGTCGCTGATGGCGGAAATTTTATAGATACTGCAAATGTGTATTCTCGTTGGGCCCCCGGTAATCAGGGAGGTGAGTCAGAAACGATCATCGGCAAGTGGCTCAAGCAGCGCGGCGGGCGCGATCAACTGGTTATTGCTACGAAGGTCGGGGGCGATATGGGGAATGGTCAGAAGGGGCTTTCACGCAACGCTATCAAGCAGGCGGTCGATGAGTCGTTGCGGCGTCTGCAAACCGATTATATTGATCTGTATCAGGCGCATTTTGATGACCCTGAGACCCCCTTTGAGGAGACACTGGATGCGTTTGCAGAGCTGGTTCGAGAGGGCAAGGTGCGCGTGATCGGGGCATCCAATCTCAGTGCGAGTCGGCTTGCGGAGGCGTTGAGTGTGAGCAAGCAGCATGGGTATCCGCGTTATGAGAGCCTGCAACCCCTTTACAATTTATATGATCGCGCCGACTACGAGCAGGATCTGGAGCCGCTCTGCAAGCGGGAGGGGCTGGGTGTGATCAGCTATTATTCGCTTGCCAGTGGCTTCTTAACGGGCAAATATCGCTCGGAGAAAGATCTGCCTTCAAGTCAGCGCGCTGGTTCGGTCAAAGAGCAGTATATGAATGATCGCGGGTTCCGTATTCTGAAGGCGCTTGACAACGTAGCTCAGAAGTATAACGCGACGCCCGCGCAGATCTCGCTGGCCTGGTTGATGACCCGCGTGACTGCTCCAATTGCAAGCGCGACGTCGGCTACACAGGTGCATGAGATCGCGAAGGCTGCCGCGATACAACTTGACAAGGCCTCTATCGCGGAACTGGATCAAGCAAGCAACTGGAAATAGGATCGCCTTCCTCTCACCGGAAACCGTCAGTGCGGCGGCTTCCGGTTTTTCTCTCTTTGCGTTCAATGAAGATATACTCTCCTGTGATCCGTATTATTTTTGAAGAGGTGCGGAAATGAAGACCGAGAAAGAGAAGATGCTGCAAGGCGAGCTCTATAACGCGCTTGATCCTGAACTGGTAGAGGATCGGCAGCGCGGTCAGCGGCTCACACGGCTCTACAACCGCTCCGAGGAGGCTGACAGTAAGACACGCCAGGCGTTATTGCGGCAACTGCTGGGCTCGATGGGAGAAAACTGTTATATTGAACCGCCTTTTCGCTGCGACTATGGCTATACTATTCATGTCGGTGAGAACTTTTACGCGAATTATGATTGTGTTATTCTTGATACCTGCCCGGTAACCATCGGGAAAAACTGTATGCTTGGTCCGGGCGTGCATATTTATACTGCTACACATCCAGTTGAGGCGCACGAGCGTATAAAAGGGCTAGAATATGGGAAGCCGGTAACAATAGGTGATAATGTGTGGATTGGTGGAAGGGCGATTATTATGCCCGGGGTAACAATTGGGGATAATGCTGTTATTGCTGCTGGTGCTGTTGTAACAAAAGATGTGCCAGATAATGTCGTTGTTGGCGGCAATCCTGCAAAGATTATAAAACGCCTCTCAGGAGATGAGAAGCAATCAACGGAAGGCTGAGTTCTATTGTCCCTCCGGCGATCGGACAGCCAGAGGGACAACACTATTACTGTACAATCGGCGTGGGTTTGGGCTGGACCTGAACGGTACTGGCTGTATATCCACGATCGTGTAACGTATCGAGCAATTGTGCAATATGCTCGTGATCGCGCGTATCAAGTGTCAGCGTGACCTCAATATGTTGCTCTGGCAAGGCTTGCATTGTCGGGCAATAATTGAGCTCGCGTACGTTTGCACCCTGGTCTGCGATCACCGTCAGGAGCCGCTTGAGTTCGCCCGGACGATCTTCGATAAAGGTCCGTAGAATGGTGATGCGGCCCTGAACCAGCAGACCGTGACTGATAAAATTACCGATCACATTTGTATCGATATTGCCGCCTGTCAGGACGAGCGCAACCTTCTTGCCTGCTACATCAAGTAAGCCAGGGTGGAGCAGTGCAGCCAGACCAGAAGCGCCAGCAGCCTCAACCTGGAGCTTGCTCCGTTCAAGCAGGAGCAGAATGGCGCTCATAATTTCCTCATCATCGACCGTTACCACTTCATCGACATATTTCCGCATAATAGCAAACGTGAGCTCACCGGGAGCATTGATGCAGATTCCATCAGCAATCGTTTTCACGTTCGATTGTACGACGATATGACCTGCTTGCAATGATTGCTTTGCTGCATCTGCCCCTTTTGCCTGTACACCGATAATACGCACATCAGGACGAAGCGCCTTGACGGCAAGGGCAACTCCGGAAATCAGGCCGCCTCCACCGATGGGAACTACTATCGCTTCAACGTCGGGAAATTGCTCAAGTATTTCGAGACCGAGCGTGCCCTGACCGGTAATCAAGTCATAATCCTCAAAGGAATGTAGCAGGGTCGCGCCTGTTCGGGCCTCAAATTCCAACGCATATTCATGTGCATCTTTAAAGGTAGCGCCATGTAAAATAACTTTCGCCCCATATCCACGCGTTGCCATCACTTTTACCAGTGGAGCCTGTTCCGGCATGACAATCGTTGCTTGCACGCCAAGTGATCGGGCTGCCAGTGCGACGGCCTGAGCATGGTTACCCATAGAGACCGCTACCACTCCTTTGTGGCGCTCGGATTCGCTCAGGCGTGATATCTTATATGTAGCACCACGTACCTTAAAAGAACCTGCCCTTTGCAAATTCTCGGCTTTGAGGTAAACATGGGCTCCGCTCATTTCACTGAATGTTTGAGAGCGAAGCAGAGGTGTTACATGAATGGAATCATGGATCTCTTCGTATGCGCGCTGAATCTCGCTTAGTTCCGGCATCTTGGGACTATTGGTGTACATCGCTGTAAAATACTCCTCTAGCGGGCCTGCTATCCCCTTTGATAGCGCCCTAAATAAGTAATAGTAACAGAAAATCCTGGTGTTCCTGTATGGTAGCACGATTCGTGGTGATCTTACAAGGCCGATTGCATGTGCATTTTTCTATAGAAAAAGAAGAGAGAATGCAGTATATCTGTATTGCTGTATACATCGTGCCTCTGGCTGAGAAATGCGAAGATAGCGCGTATGAGAAGCGATCGGTAGCTTGCATTTATACTGAAGGTTTTTGCATCTCTGTCTGCTCCTTCCAGATGAAGGAAATAGAGAAGATATGGCCCTGAACGCTCAGAGCCATCGGCGATTTTTTATGCCTGCTTCTCTGCAAGGAAGGGCTTCAAGAGGGGGAGCAGTTGCTCTGAACGGGAAAGCATGGTGTAATGGTCCGCGCCGGGTAAAATGGCGAGTTGCGAAGGAATGCGATTTTCTCCATTGATGCCGATATCTTTTTTCCCTCCACCAAGCAGGTTGAAAAACTCGACTGCATGTGAAGGCGGAAATCCATCGCTGTCGCCTGCAACGATCAGCGTGGGTATTGTGAGGGCCTTGACCTGCTCCGTCCAGTCAAAGCTTCGGTTGACGGCAGCATGCATCTCATCTCTTAGCCGGGGGAAGTCCTCTGGCCTGGGGGCTATCTGCTTATATGCTTCGTGCATAGGGGTGTTCTCGAACGGTAGCGATGCAATCGACGCGAAGTTTGCCCGCACTTCGGGATACCAGGCCGACCATTTGAACGGGGTAGATATCACTACCAGCTTACGGACGCGTTCCGGGTGACGAAAGGCTGTCTGAAGTGCGACTTTTCCACCAAGCGAGTAGCCAAGAACCGACGCCTGTTCAATGCCGAGATGATCGAGCAGGCCTGCGATGTCGTCAGCCATTGATTCAACCTGCATCGGACGCTCGGTCAGGGCTGTGTGTGCCATTCCATAGAGATCAACACCGATAACCTGGTGTGTATGGGCAAGCTCCGGCCAGAGAGCGGAGAACATTTCAAAGGAACCAAAACCTCCATGTAATAGCACTAAGGGGGTACCCGTTCCATGAATCTCATAGTACAGATTGATACCATTCACATTTGCGTACTTGCCTGTCGTGTACATATGTCATTACTCCATATTTTTGAGTAGATACGTGTGTCTGTATACAGAGTATTCTATCGCATGGGGGCCGAGAAGACTTCTTCAATCTTGCGTTTTCCAATGTGCTGATAGATCCAGTCGAGGAAGTGCGAAACCCATGTATAGTGCTCAACGCTGCCATAGATGCCGATCGTGCGCCCACCTGTCTCCTGCCATGAACTGACGCCAGCAAGCAGAAAACGCTCTTCTTTGCGAATGAAGGCCGGGCCGCCACTGTCTCCGCGCCCGCATACGCCTTCAAGGAAGGTGCCCGCCGGTGGCTCATCAAAGCGAAATTTCAGCCAGTAGTCGTCCACTTCGTCAATACGGTTGGTTGCCTGACGCAGGGCTCGATCAGTGCCGAGGGCTCCACTCTCTTTATATGGCTACTTATGTTTATACTAGATAATAGTACGGGGTAATTCTGGTAGAACTGTAAAGGAGTGCCTGGCAGGCCTCTGTTGTAATAATTGCTGTTTCTGGGTAGTAAGAAAAGAGTGCAGGATGTACCCTGTTCGATGCATCCTGCTGGCCGTGATAGAGCTCTATCAGGCCAGTACTTCGATAGTGAAGCCGCCCGGGGCCTGAATGTAGAACGTCCAGGCGTGACTGCGCTGTGGTGGGTCAGCCTGGTATCCATCAGCAATCAGGCGCTGATAGATCTCGTTCACGCGCTCTTCACTTTCCTGCCCGAAGCCGATGTGAAACGTTTTCGGGTACGAAACCTCGCGGGCTTTCATCAATGTGAGCACCAGTCCGCGATCGTCGAAGAGGACAGTGAAACCCTTATTTCCTCCCTCATGTTGGCGCATGTCGAAGTATTTTTCTAGAAATGCCGCTGCAGTCGGAACATCAGTGACCGTGAGATTCACATGATTGAGTATCATGAAGCCTCCTTAAAATGGGTGAGAGAGCAGGATGTGCTCCTCAGAATCACGCTGTGTTTTTTTCTACATCTTTATCTGGCTCTATTATAAAACACTGGTGTTTATGTAGAGGGTTTTTGCATTTGGGAAAGCTCGATCAGTCGCCCGACTTGCTCGATCAGTCTTTTTGCTCGTTCTTCTAATGCTACGAGCTTATTGAGCCAGTTATCCGCTATTGCATTGATGTCTCCACAGTCCTCAACAGGGACATTCAGGGCCTCACGTAGATTGCTGGTTTTGCCACTATCGAACGCCTCTAGCATGCGCAGAATTGCCATCAGGCTGAAGCCGCACTGGACCAGCATCCGAATAACACGTAGCCGCCCAAATTCGGCACTCCCATAAAGCCGATAGTGGTTGTTCGGGTCTCGTGGGACGGTCAGCAGGCCATTGCGTTCCCAGTTGCGGAGCATGTCTATAGAGATATTGAGGTGTCTGGCTGCCTGCTGTATTCGCATGGGATGCGCCGACACATCCAGCACATGACCGGCTGCCCAACGTTCAAGAAATTCGATGGCCGATTCGGCATAGGTGCGCTCTACACGCACGTGCGCAAGGTATTGATAGGCATATTCCATCGCCATACCGGGATCTCCGTTGACAGCGCTAGTGACCAGATCGATGAGGAGTTGCTTGTTCCCAAGATAGGGCCAGCGAAGCGCCAGGGACGCGAGGCGAGCCTGTTCAAGATGAAGCAAGCTGTATTCTCGATAGCCGTTCGTTCCTCGGGGGACAGGAGAAAGAAAGCCTTGAGCCTCATACTGTCGGATTGTGTTCTCATGTACTCCTGCTGCCTTTGCCACTTCATGTGTGCGAAAAATGACCATTCTCCAGATCTCCTGCATGCAATATTGCTCTCAGTATACCTGAAATCCCTCTACATAGAAACCAGTGTTTTAGGAGGACTTGACACTTACGGTAATGTGAGGGTAAATCGTTCACAGGAGGAGGCTTTGCTATGAAAGTTGGTGAACTGGCGAAGGCGACGGGAGCCAGTGTTCGCTCGCTTCATTACTATGAAGAACAGGGTGTACTGCGCTCGCGACGGCTTCCGAACGGCTATCGAGAGTATGATGCGTCGGCGATTGAGCAGGTGAAGCTGATCCGAAAATTTCTCACATTGGGATTGACGCTGGAAGATTTCCGCTTGCTTGCCCCTTGCTTTGAGCGGCAGGAGCAAGGAGAGCCTCCCTGTGCGTCTGCGAGGATTCGATATCGTGAAAAGCTTGCCGAAATAGATGAGCGCATTGCGGATTTGCAGGCATTGCGTGCCCGTGTCGAGCAGCGCTTACAACTCTGAATTCTGCCTGAGTAGATATATATGGGTGTATGATTCCTCTTGAGGAGGGTAATTTCTTGCCTGAAGGTGCGCCCGCTCAACACAAATCATATCCTCATTTTTGTGGTAAAGAGGAGTGCGCCTTTTCAGGTTTATGGATGCAGGTCTATTTTTATGCTATCCCGATCTGATAGCATCGGTGTTTTCTTTTATGAGTTCAGATAAAAGAGCTCTCTTTTTGCTTCGGGAATGGTCTTTTGTATCTTTGCATCGATGGAGAGTCGCAGTTTTACTGCACTGCTTCGATTATAAATCGCTTCTGGTAGTGATGTTAAAGGGTTACAGAAAAGGCGAAGATCCCGCAGTTTTGTTGCATTTTCGATGCTATCAGGCAGGCGGGTGATTTGATTATGGATGAGATTTACAGTGAACGACCCAGAAAGCCCCGTGCATTCATGCCGGGGATGAATGGGTCTTCCTTTCGGGCTGGTTGGGATGAGGGGTATACGTTGGGTCATCCCAAGCCAGATAGACATCCAGTGCCCGCCTGATGATCTCTGCTTCTGGCAAATTTTCCTCCTGGCTTCGTTTCTCTAACTGTCTTTTTTGTCGTACAGTGATATACACGTTGATTCGTTCTTTGCGCATGTGCCAACTCCTCTCTTGACGTACAGACCTATCAGGCTGTATAATAGTACCATATGAAAGAGGAGAGGGCAAGCAGCATGTTGGTCTACGAGTACAAGCTCTCTGGGAGCAGGCAGCAATACGCGGCGATCGATGAAGCCATCCGGATTGTCCAGTTCATCCGCAACAAGTCGTTGCGCTTGTGGATGGAGCAGCGTGGCACCTCCAAAAACGACGTGCAGACCAACTGCGCCGTGCTTGCCAAAGCGTACCCTTTCGCCTCTCGACTCAACTCCCAGGCCCGTCAAGCCGGAGCTGATCGTGCATGGTTCGCGATCTCCCGCTTCTATGAGAATTGCAAGAACAACAAGCCTGGCAAGAAGGGCTATCCCAAGTTCCAACGAAACAACCGGAGCGTGGAATACAAGGGCACCGGCTGGAAGCTTGATCCTGATGGTCGGCATATTCTCTTCACCGATGGCTGTGGCATTGGTCGTCTCAAATTGATTGGCAACCCCAATCAGCGTATCCAAGAATTCCCGATCAAGCAAATCAAGCGGGTTCGCATTGTCAAACGGGCAGATGGGTACTATACACAATTTTGCGTCCAGACCGAGCGCAAAGTCGAGCATGTCTCGTCGGGCAAACAGCTTGGGATTGATGTTGGGCTCAAAGCCTATCTCACGGATTCGGAAGGCAACACCGTCGAGAACCCCAGGCACTCCCGCAAAGCGGAAAAGAAGCTCAAACGTCTCCAACGTCGTCTCTCCCGCAAGCAGAAGCAATCGGCCAATCGAAAAAAGGCGCGAAAAGCACTTGCCAAACAGCATCTGAAAGTCCAACGGCAGCGTGAGGATTTTGCTAGAAAGGTGGCAAACACGTATGTCTCGTCTTGCGACCTGATTGCCTATGAAGACCTTCAGATCAGGAATATGGTGAAGAACCGCAAACTTGCCAAATCGATCCATGATGCCGGATGGGGGCTCTTCCTTCAATGGGTCAAGCGCTATGCCTTGTTGCATGGTATTCCGGTGATTGCCGTTGCGCCCCATTTCACCAGCCAGAAATGTTCTGATTGTGGCACGATTGTCAAGAAATCGCTTAGCGTTCGCACCCATGTTTGTACGGGGTGTGGGATCATCCTGGACCGCGATCACAATGCAGCGTTGAATATCCTGCATGAAGCGCTCCAATCCGTTTCAAACGGTACCGTAGGGCATACGGGAACCTGTCCCACGGGACAAAACGCTTCTGGAGACCTGGCCTCTCCTGCGTCTTCCAAACGGAGACGTGGCACGTCGGGTCGTTGAAAGAAGAACCCCCGTCATTTATGGCGGGGAGTGTCAGATATTCAAGTGATGGTATAGAAAAAAGAGAAGAGGGAAGTTCCTGCAACTGGTTATGATCAAGATAGATAGTATGCAGTTCAGCGCATTGGCCGATCTCAGAGGGCAGTGAGGTCAGTTGGTTAGCCGTAAGAGCGAGCTCCCTGAGATGAGTACACCCGCCGATCTGTGTAGGGAGCTGTTGAAGCTGGTTGTGCTTGAGTGAGAGCCCTTTCAGGCTGGAACAGTGCCCAATCTCAGGAGGCAAGGCGGTCAACTGGTTGTCACTCAGGTTCAGTGTTTGTAGTTGGGTGCACTGGCCGATCTGTGAGGGGAGCTGTTGAAGCTGGTTCGAGGAGGCGGAGAGCGTTTTCAGCAGCCGGAGCTCACCGATGCTGGTGGGAAGCGTTTTCAACTGGTTGTTTTCGATCCAGAGGCGCTGCAACCGCTTCAGTTGCCCGATCTCGTCGGGTAGTGTGGTCAGTTGGTTTGAGGAGAGTTCGAGTATATGGAGGTGCGGCAGGTGAGCGATCTCGGGAGAAAGAACTGTCAATTGATTGTTATTCAGATTGAGTCGCTGAAGATTTTCTATATACTCGATACCTGAGGGGAGCTGCTGAAGCTGGTTCCATGAGAGATCAAGTTCATGCAGATTCGCTAATTGCTGAAATGAAGGCGGAATGGTCAGGTAAGTGCTCTGATTGCCTCCGAGGCGAAGGCTGCGTAGATGAGCAAGCTGGCCGATATCGTTGGGCAGCGTTGAGAGCCCTGTATGTCGGATGTGCAGACCGATAACATACCCATTTTTGTTATATTGACACTGGATAATAGCTCCTTTTGGCCTCAAGGCGCGCTGGATCTGCCGGACTATCTCTCGATCTGTGCTACACATGAAAACCCTCTTCGTCGTATACTTGCTTGTTCTTCTATTCTTTATCCTCAAACAAGATTCGGAAGCAGGGAAGGAAGTGTTACTGTGGCCTCTGAAGCTACTTTACGCTCATAGAGTGCAGATAGGCAATCTTTTCTGCTTATTCCTCCGGGCAACGAAGAAATGTTTTTTTGTTCTGTGAAAGTAAACAGGTTCATTTTTCTCTTGACAAACAGGAATGGCACGCCGTATACTTACGAAAAGTAAACGTGTTTACTTTGTTGCCGTTCTTAGAGACAGCGGTTCAGGAACGTGTCCAGGTGAGTTGGCTTTTCGAGCCTGATGACTGGAGGGAAGGCGACTGAAGCTATGACGGGCAGGCTGCCGCAAAACTGATTGATCGGGATGCCAGTACAGGGCATATCTATCAATAAAGGTCATCAGTACCTCAGTTCAAGATTATGTGCTCTCTCCAGTAGAGACATAGTGAAACAATAGAGAGAAAGAAGAATATCATGAAAATCTACCCTCCATCCTATCCGCCGCGCCTGTTCTGGGTGTTTGGTAGTCTGTTTGTCGTTATAATGGCCGAGCTTTGCCTTGTGCTGGCTCACTTGCTTGTCTTCCCTGTTTTACTCGAAAATATGTTCTTTCCGGTAATTGTCGTGCTGGCTGCTCTGATAGCCTGGGCGCCGATGTGGTGGGCCGGGATGGTACGCTCCGCACATCGGACGATCTGGGAAGGTCTTCTTTTTGGGGTGCTCATTAGCTTTTTAGCGTATCGTATCCTGTTCCTGATAGTAGTTATCTCTGTGCTGCCGTCTGCGATTGGCAAACATTTCATAGATGAAATGGTCTTCATGGCGCTTATAATGTGCACTGGGATATTGTGGACAGGCTGGATTACGCTTCCGTTGGGAGGCCTGGCCGGAATACTGCTCACTCTGCTTCAGAAGTGGCTTATGCGGGAACCTATCTGGCAAAGCAGGGGGAAGGAGAAGAGATAGCGGTTATCTCTTCCAGGTAAGATGGTTTTGTGTGGCAGGCTTCATAGAGAGAAATGAGTATGTGTCATTGATGCATTTTCAAGGAAACAGGAGAAAATCCGTATGGCAAGACCACATGTTGTCCAGGCACATCTTGTTGAACGAATGCTTTTTCACTTCCGGGTAAGTCCGGAGGCGCTTGTGAAGCGACTTCCAGTGCCATCGCTCTGGCCTCAAGTTGTGAACGGATCTGCTATCGTCTCGTTGTGTTTTTTGCGTCTTGATAGTGTGATGCTTTCTCTGCTGCCTGCTCGCTTTGGATTGGCCATGCAGGCCTGTGCATATCGCTGTGGTGTGATCGATCTGTTGGTAGACAGGCCAGAGCCGGGTGTCTACATATGGCGCCGATATGCGGATAATCCGTTGTGTACGGCGCTAGCTTCGTGGGTCTTTGCAAGCTCGATGACACCTATTCGTGCTGTGTTGGCGAACGATGGCGAGAACTCCAGGCTGCAGATTCAATATCCGGATGGTCGACCCCTGTTTTGCGCAACAATGCAGCCAGCGGATGAGATCCACTCTGACGTTTTTCATTCGCTTGAGGACAGTCAGCGCTTCCTCACGCAGGGCATCACGAGCTATACGCCGAGCCTCTCTCAAGGGAAGCTTGCTCGGATCGATTTGGAGGGACAATCAACCCGCTATGAAGCTCTGAATGCCTCAGTCGAGTATAGCGAGCTGGACCAATTGTGGCCTGACGTCGAGCTCACGTTTGATAGCGCTGTGCGAGTGGTCGAGGGACAGTATCGCTGGATATATCAGGGATGCGTGAAGGAGAAAGCATACTATTGTCAGAAGTATGCAGTGGCATCGAGAAAGACCTTTGTGCCCGTTTAAGCTGTGATTCTGGCGACTCTCTGCAAGATATTGCAATGGCATACATTGAAAACTCTTGTATGTCTTCGATGTATGCCACCTGAAATCGATAGGAGAAAGTACTAAAAGGGGAATGATCTTGACAAAAAAGAGGAAGGTGTACTACAATCGCATACAGGGCATGTACGCTGAAGATGTGGGAAAGGTATTGATACATTCTCCGCACTCAATTTCTTGCCTTTGTTCAAGCAACGAGCGGGCAACACTTCCATGCCAACCTGTATCGGTGCTTTATTCCTGCGTTGCGTTTGCCCTTTCGCTCTTTTTTGTAATGTGGTTGTATCTGATGGAACGGGATCGAATACTTGAAATGGATATAAAAGATTCGGAGGTTTTGACTGTTATGCCAGTAGTGTGCCAGGAATACCGACTTCCTCTTCGCAGAAAGAGGGACAAAGATCAGCTTGCTTGTATATCTATCTCGTCACGGGAAGTGGTTTCTTTCCCGTTGTGAGGCGTGTTTGAGTGCACCATTTTAGAGATGAGATATGCCAGCATGATGGTGAGGTAGAGAATGCACACCAACAGTCAGGACGCTTCGACCGATTTTCCTCGATGTTTTGTCCTGTTGCGATTTTTCCTCTCCATCCCCTCTCTTATTGTAGTGAACTTCATCTTTTCAAGGAAAGAGATCATGCTATGACAACAGGACTTGCTGACTTTTTTAATATAATCGTTGGGACAATCTTACCTTGCTCAATTTGTTCGCCGAGCTTTCAGATGAGCAATTGGACGACATAACGCCTGGAACCTATGGTAGCATATGAAATACCCTGTGGCATATTCTATCCTGTAAAGAAGGATATGTTTGTCATTTTACAGGAACAACTCATTGCCTCCTCTGAAGGAAATGGCTGAATTCACGGGTTTTGCTGAATTGCGCCGACGCGCCGAACGCTCGGGAAGCGAGCTGATCGCCATTGCTGAACAACGGGACTTCAGCGATTCTGGCTGGATGGTGGAGCCTATGAGTCACCTGCTATCATCGTCCTGATTCAAGCTATCAATCACGGCGTTGATCACCGCTCACAGATTGCCACGATCTTGAGCTTGCAGGGTATCGAGCCTCCCGATCTTGCTGGATGGGGCTATAACGATGCCATGCTTGCTGAGCGTGATAAGAAGCGCCAGGCGTATAAACAGCACAAGCAGGTAGCTATGTGGACAGGGAGAGCAATGCCTGTATGCTGCTGATTGCTTGCTCGGTGTCGCGGAAATGGATCGCGTGCAAGCCAAGCTGTCGAGCAGCCTCAACGTTGCACTCCTTGTCGTCAACAAAGATCGCTTCCTCGGCCTGAACTTCCAGACGAAGAAGTGTTCTTTGATAGATGCGGGCGTCCGGTTTAGAAATGCCTTCCTCCTCATCAAACACCATCAGGTCAACCAGCTCGTTCAGCCGGAACTTGCGGTTGAGCGCCTCACGGGACCCTCCATTGCAAATGGTTGCCGTTTGGTAGTATGGGCGGAGCTGCCGGACAAAGTGCACAAATGCTTCATTCAGCCGCTCATAGCGCTTGAAATCGGGAATGACGGGCCCGTGTTGTGCGTCTCGTTCATATTGTGCCTGATCAAATAGAAGAATGACCCCACCAATATCAAGAAGAATCGCTCGAATTGTCATACCTGTTTCCTCCTATGCTGAAATAGAATATCCCTTCTGATACTATACCCGAAAAAAGGTACAGGCTCGCGGAAAACAAGCCCGTACCTTCAGATGCATTCTAGCGATTGAGGGCGGCCTGCGCTTGCTGGTAGGCTACATCAAAGGCTTTTTCGGCCTCAACCGGAATATCGGGTTGTACACCGGTTCCCTCCCAGTTTGTCCCACTGATCGGGTTCACCGAGCGCAGATCGGGAATGAAGGCCTCAAAATGCTCCGTGATGGGATAGCGGTGTCCCATGTGCGCGCCACCACCTGTTCTTTCACCAATCACGCAGGCGCGTTTTAGCTGCTGAAGCGTATAGGCGAAATCTTCTCCGCCAGAAAAGGTACGCTGACTGGTCAACAGGTATACAGGCTTTGCAAGATAGAGCTGGCCGGGAACATAAGGAAGCGTCCACGCCTGATAGAGCTGATTCGTTCTGCGGTCGAAGCAGCCTGTAAGCTGCGTTGGTGGCTCATGCAGAATATCAAAGAAATAGCTACAGAGAAACTGCACCATCAGCGATTCTCCGCCAGTGTTGTTCCGCAGGTCGATAATCAATGCGTCGGTGTATGTCAGGAAAGTCATCGCGGCTTGCATGCTTTCACCGGCAATTCGGGGATGGATAAATGCATTGAGCTGAAAATACCCGATATTGCCTTCGAGAATCTCCACTTTTTGAAGACCATAATTACTGGTACGTCTCCGCCGCAACGCTTCAATCATCTCTTCTGTGTAATGGTCGTCTTCGTCCACTTGCGGCGAAACGCCCGCGGGATTGTAGAAGAGGCGCAGGTGCTTGTCGTGTGCGACGGTGTAGAGGTGCTCGGTAATAAGCGCCGCCAGGTGTTTGCCATCAGAGATCCCATCATAGCTCCCTGCTTCAAGATGGTGCCGCAGGACATGAGCGATCTCCTGTGCGACGTCGGGAAAAACATACCTCTCATCGAGCTGTTGGAGCAGCTTTGCGATCAAGGTTGAAGGTGTCAGGCTCTGTGATGTTGTTTCGTACATTCCAAAATACTCCTTTTTAATAATTTGAAACTTGTCTTCTTGTTGAGCATACGCTAGACTGCGCTGGAAGACAACTTTTTTACTCATTAGCGAATCAGAGGAGAATGTGAGATGGCCCGAATTATGTATCTGGATGCAGGCCATGCTGAAAACCTGGCTTTTAGCTATAGTCCATTACACGAAGCTGTGCGCAGTCTGCATGTCCTGACGCGGAGTAAAAGCCATCCGCTGCACCTGCCGTGGGTGCTGCGTACGCGCCGGCTGATGTCGCCTGCACTCAAGGCCGAGGTTGTGGCTTTCTCCTTCCTTTTTGGGAGTCGGATACCCGATATTTTTGAGAATGGCGCGCCTTCTATGCAGGACTTCCCCGCTTTTGAGGAGCAATTTCGGGTGATGCAGGCTCTTCCCACGACAAACTATGTGGAGCAGGTTGTCAATAACATCCTCCTGAACGACGAGCACTATTCATGTACACATATACTGGAGTCTCTCCCATTGCAACAGCAGATTGTGCAGCAGACAGCCGAGCAGTTTCCGGCCGCTCTCCCTGTGATGAAGGAAATGCTTGCCGACCCCGAAAAGGGACACGCTCGTTTTCTCAACTTCTTCGCTGATTACTGGACAACCTGCATCGAGCCCGAATGGCCGCAGCTTGAAGAGCTGCTTTTGCAGGATATACAGCAACGAGGACAGATGTTGTTTGAACAGGGGCCGCTCAAAGTGCTTGGCTCGCTTGCTCCACAATTGTCGGCCTATCAGCATGGGGGGCAGATCACGTTGCAATATCCTGCACCACACGAGATAGAGATGCAGGCGAGCGAGCAACTCGTCCTTGTCCCTTCGGCGTTTGTCTGGCCACGACTCTCGTTCATGTATGCGAAAGCGAATGTGCTGCACGCGCTTGTTTACTCGATCCGGCGGTTTCAGGAAGAGGGCAGCATCCCGGTGCCGCCAGAACGCTTGCTGACACTGCTTCGTGCAGTGGGAGATATGACCCGGCTACAGATTTTGCGCCTCTTGAGCCAGCGACCTCGCTCTACACGCGAGCTGGCAGGCCTGCTCAATCTTTCGGAAGCCGGGATCTCGAAGCAGGTAAAGCTCTTGCAGAGTGCCGGCCTGGTGACGGCAGAGCGGGCGAGCTATTATGTGCTTTACCGGAGCGTCCGGAGCCCACTGACGGAGATCGCGCGCGGGCTAGAGGGGATCTTTCTCCCCGAATAAGACAATGCGGGCAACAGGTCTGAACCTGCTACCCGCGCGGGTCCGGGAGGCGAGCAGAAGTTATTCTACGGTACAGCTCTGCCCGTTGAGGATAAAGCTTGTCGGCTTGCCATTGGAGCCGCTCCATTCGCCATTGAAGCCGAAGGTGACGGAACCGTTTGGCGCGATGGTGGCGTTGTAGCCTGCATCTTTCACCGTGACCTGGCCATTGCTCTGGGTCATCGTCGCATTCCAGATATTGGTGATGCGCTGATTGTTGGGGAAGGTGAAGACAAGCGTCCAGCCGTTAATAGCCGTGCTTCCCGGATTGCTGATAGTGACGCTGGCAGTGAAGCCGTTGCTCCACTGATTCGCGATGTCATATTTCACCGAACAGACACCCGCTTTTTTGACTGTTATCTTCACTGCTGCTGATGTTGCTGTTCCTCCTGCATCATCATATGCTTTCGCGGTCAGTGTGTAGCTGCCCTCTGGTACGTTGGCCCAACTATAGCTGTATGGAGCGCTGGTGTCGCTGCCCAGAAGGGTCGAGCCATTATAGAACTCTACTTTGGTAATAGAGCCTCCGGCGCTGCTCGCGTTTGCAGTAATCGTGATGCTGGCAGGAGCATTAAAGCTTGCGTTATTAGCCGGGCTTGTAATGCTGACTGTGGGCACCGCCTGCCCGACGCTGATCGCGATCGGGGAAGAAGTGGTGCTATTTCCAGCATTGTCATACGCCTTGGCGGTTAGAGTGTAGCTGCCCTCTGGTACGTTAGCCCAACTATAGCTGTATGGAGCGCTGGTGTCGCTGCCCAGGAGGGTCGAGCCATTGTAGAACTCCACCTTTGTGATCTGTCCGTCGCTATCGCTGGCGGTAGCCTCAATCGCGACCGTTGCCGGCGCGGGTTTGAAGTTGCTGCCATCTTTCGGGCTGGTGATGCTGACGGTGGGTGCCGCGCCTGTGTCGACTGGCTCGTTACCCCAGACCTTTTTCTCGCTTTCGTACAGCGGGATATGGTCAAATTTAACGACGTCTTTGGTCAGGTTTTGATAAGACCAGTCATTTTTGGGGTCCCAGGATCCGGCACTGTTGATGCGGAATTGTACCTCTTTTTTATAAGCGTCCTGTCCACCAGGATAGAGTTTCGCGTTACATGTAACAGTGATGAAGTAGAGATTGCCCGAAACCTGCGTCGGCCTGGAGACATTATTTCCACACTGGGTGTAGTTGGTGGTGACGCTGATTTGATCGGGCGTCACGCCATTTTCCAGCGTGAAGTAATAGCGCAGTGAAAGCGTACTGGTGGCGCGAGCAGGCCAGCCGGTCTTGTTGATAAAGAGGGCCTTAATCTCGGTGAAAGTCGAGCCCTCGGCGTTGATTCCGGCCATAACGTAGAGTTCGTCGTCATCTTTTGGCTTATCGGGCATGGATGTTACCGGAGTGCCTCCGAACTCCTTGTAGAGCCGTGCCAGTGCACCTGTGAAGGCCGCGTTGTAGTCGGTCGCGACTTCATTTCCGGTGTAATCGGTTCGATCATCGGTGTACTGATCGTTGGCGGCTTTGGGTCCACCGACCAGCGCACCATAGAGGATATGGCGGTTATGAGTTGGATTTTGCAGCGAGTCAGTCCACGAGCCGTGTGAGGTGCGGTGATGCGGATCTTGAGGAGGGCAGGCCCCGAAGCCAACGACGTAGCTACAGTTGCGCGGATTGTCACCAAGCGCGTAGTTGATCTGTCTGACGCCGAAGTCGTGGTAGCGGCTATAGAGCGGATCGCTGCTTCCCAGATAATCGGCATAGACCAGAGCGACAAAAGCGGTATTCGCGGCATAACGTAGAGAACCCCACTCGCTCAAGAAGGCCTCGCCGCCCGGAGAATAGGTGATTTTCTGCCCATTGACACCAACCGTCCAGAAGTCGAGCCAGCGCTGTGCATCATCCTTATACTGCTGTTTACCTGTCAGTTTAGCAAGCAGTACGTAGGCGCCATAGGATTTATCATCCCATGCAATGGTCCATTTGTAGGATTTGATGGTTGTTTGTGGCTCAGTACTCAGATTTGCGTAGTACTGTTCGGCTTTGGTTAAATAGGTGGAGTCTTTTGTTGCCTGATAGAGCCAGAGCGCACCCCAGACGAGTTCGTCATTATAGCCACTCCACGAGGTGTAGAAGCCGCCAGCAGGGATGCATGCATCATACTTGCCTCGATAGGTGTCGGCGAAGGTGTAGAGCTGTTTGGCATGGGTCAGCAGTGTGTCGGCATAGGTGGCATCGCTGGAACGGAAGACCATCGAGGCGGCGGCCATCGCGGCTGCTGTTTCACCTGCCAGATCGCTACCGGGGCAACTGGCATCGATCTTGTAGGCGGGACGCTTCATCGGCATGACCTCGGCGGGCCCCCACCACGCATGATCTGGGCCACCGTCACCCACTTGCCCCCAGAGCTCGTTGGGCGCGGTATGTGCTTTGATAAAATAGTCATTGACAAAGTGCAGATTGTTGAGGATGTGGGTCATCTGCCCGCTTTTTTGATAGGCATCCCCATATTCAAGAACACCCCAGGCGAGCATGGTAGCAGAAAAGGCCATAGGCAGGCCGAACTTGACGTGATCACCTGCGTCGAACCATCCTCCGGTCAGATCGTGACCTACGTCCTTGCCATCATCGAGAGCGGAGTCACCGCGCCAGGAGAGCCGGTTCCAGGAAGGAAGCTTCCCCGACTGCTGGGCTTCGTAGAAGAGAATCGCTTTTTGCAGCGCTTCGGCATAGTTGAATGCCGGTGCTGCCTTTGCCGGGTGGGTCGGGATGGAAAGCGCGCTGACGAGCATACTCAGACCCATGCTGAGGAGCAGCCCGTAACTGAGAGCGCGTTTCCACGTTTGCGCGAACATCTGTGTGACCTCCTTATCAAACTGTACGTCCTTCTTCAAGATGTACCATAGAATGATAAGAAGTTCAATTTTTCTGCTGAAGTGAAGAAAAACTGAAAATATCTGCCTGAAGTAAAAGAACAAATTCATCAGTTTTTGTTCAGTCCGAAGGAACAACATGCCGTGTAATGGAGAGATATGGGTATTCAAGGGGGCTCTTCTATGCTAAAATAGCAGGCAAACATAGTAGTTTTGCATAGAAAGAAAGACGAGGTTACCCCTCTTTATGACACCTTCGCTTCACTTCCCCCGGGGACTGCAACTCCAATTTTTAGGGCATGCAAGCTTTAAGTTGACCACGAGCAGTGGCAAGGTTATTCTTGTTGATCCCTGGCTGGAAGAGAACCCGGTTTGTCCGGAAGAATTGAAAAAGCAGGAGAAAGCCGATATTATCCTGATCACGCATGGGCATGCGGATCATCTGGACCAGAATCTCCCGCAACTACTCGAAAAGACCGGTGCGCCGGTTGTGGCTCCAACCGAGGTCCTGCGATATCTGACAGAATGTCGTGGAGTGAGCAAAACCGAGGCGATGAATCGGGGCGGCTCAATCCGGCTGTGCGGGCAGAAAATCTCGATGACTCTGGCCTACCACCATGCCTATGTCTGGCTCAATGATGAGCAGGTCGGCTATTTCCATGAGGCTGCGGGCTATGTGCTGGAAACCGAAGAGGGGCTACGCCTCTATTTTGCCGGAGATACCGGCGTTTTTGGCGATATGCAGTTGATCGGGAAGCTGTATCGCCCGGATATCGTGTTGCTTCCGATCGGGGATCGCTTCACGATGGGGCCTACAGAGGCCGCCTATGCGATTGAGCTTCTCAATGCCTCGTATGTGATTCCGTTCCATTATGGCACATTCCCGTTCTTGACGGGGACTGTCGGGGAGCTGCGAGAGGCGACGAAAGAGAGAGCCGGTCTCACCATTCGCGAGATGAAACCAGGTGAGGTTCTCACTGCGGAAACACTCTAAAAAAGAAGGAGTGTATGGGGAGAGAGCGTTCTATGCTCTCCCCCTTTTTTATTATCCGTGATTTGTGGAGACAATAACATTTCGCTGTTCAGGCGGACACATGATTCGTGACAAAAAATCATCCTTCTTAGAAGGAAACCGTGATACTGTGTCATGATGTCGGAAGAAACATTCTTTGCTTCCACTGTATTATGAAAAACGAGAAGCAGCTTTTAAAGAAAAATCTCTTCTTTCCGTTGAGTGGTAAGAGTGGATTTCTCCCCTCGATGTGCGAGGAAGAAATACGATACATGCAAGCAGCTATGCAATGCGATTTCTGCTCCGTGGAAATCCGAACAGTCTTATGCTATACTGGGAAATACATTTGCTGTTGAGGTGAATCGAGTAACATCCACTTTTGCAGCTTCTGAAGAGAAAGTGAGACATATCATGAAGACAGTATTTCCCAGGGGCTTTTACTGGGGCACGGCGACCGCTGCGCATCAGGTTGAAGGTGGCAATGTCTATAACGATAACTGGGTTCTGGAACATACGCCGGGCACTGCATACGTAGAGTCATCTGGTGATGCATGTGATCATTATCATCTGTATCCTGAAGATATCCGTCTGCTTGCTGAGCTGGGCTTTAACCTCTACCGTTTCTCGCTGGAGTGGTCTCGCATTGAGCCGGAGGAGGGCGAGTTCTCGCTGGCACAGCTTGAGCATTATCGGCGCATGCTGGCAACCTGCCATGAGCTTGGGATCACGCCAATGGTGACATTTCACCATTTCACGTCGCCTCGCTGGCTGGCCGCCGCCGGGGGATGGGAGGCGAAGGAGACACCCGAGAAGTTCGCTCGGTACTGCGAAAAGGTCATCAAGCACCTGGGTGACCTGATCCCGCTGGCCTGCACGATGAACGAGTTGAATCTGGGCGTGGCTCTCTGGTCAATGATCGGGTCACAGCGTTCGGAGGCCTGGTATGCAGCGGCTGCAAGAGCGGTCGGAAGCGACGCCGAGCACTTTGTCCCGTTCCTGTACGCTGATCCGCAAAAGGGGCGTCCCGTCATGCTGGAAGCGCATCGCCGGGCGGTCGAGGCCATCAAGGCAGGGCCCGGAGCGTGTAGGGTTGGTTTGACGCTGGCAATGCAGGATATTCAAGCAGGGCCGGGAGGAGAGGAACTTGCTGCACAGAAGCGGCGTGAGATCTTCGACGCATATTTAGAGGGAACGAAGGGTGATGATTTCATCGGCGTGCAGACATACTCTCGTGATCGCTACGATGCCAACGGGCTGATGAAGCCAGAAGAGGGCGTTGAGCTGACCCAGATGGGGTATGAGTTCTACCCGCAAGCGCTGGAAGCAACCATCCGCTACGCACACAAGGCTACGGGGCTGCCGGTATTTGTGACGGAAAATGGCCTCGCGACCACTGATGATACGCGGCGCGTGGCCTATATCGAGCAGGCATTGCAAGGCGTGGCCGCCTGCTTGCATGATGGTATTCCTGTTCAGGGCTATACATACTGGTCGGCGCTGGATAACTTCGAGTGGGTGTTTGGGTATCGTCCGACATTTGGCCTGATCGCGGTCGATCGACAGACGCAGAAGCGAACGGTCAAGCCGAGCGCCTACCGTCTGGGAGCGATTGCCCGCGCAAATGGCTTCTAGCAAGACGAACTGAGGAGACTACATCATGTCTCCTCTTTTTTTGTAGCCTTGTATGAGCCAGATTACCTGTACATGCGCATTTTTATTGCATCTGTGGATCAGTATTTGTTACACTACTCAAAAACGGGGAAATGGCAATGATCCCGGGAAGGATGCCAGTACATGGCAGAACAGGTAGGGCGCATAGGGCAACAGATTGGGCATTATCGGCTTATCAAGCTGCTGGGGCAGGGTGGGTTCGCAGAGGTCTATCTGGGTGAACATCGATACCTCGGGACACAGGCCGCTGTGAAGTTCGTTCATGCGCGGCTTGCGGGCGGGCGGGACATCTGTGTGAGCTGGGCCAGCGTTGTTTGTCCGATTCGGGGATGAATGTTCTGGCAGGCTGCTATGAGAGTTGACCAGAAGCGCAACGGGTCGCTGTCTCCACAATCAAGCGAGACCCAGGCAACCGTGAACGGCTCACCCTGCTCGCGGAGGTGGGCGATCCATTAGGTGATGAGGGTTGTTTTGCCGAACCCGGCGGGCGCGTGCAGCACTATGAGCTTCTGCTGTTTCCAGGTGTCGAGTGTTTCGAGCAGCCGCGTGCGCCTGATGAGCTGGAGGGGTAGCCGGGGCGGATGCAGTTTTGTTTCGAGAAGCGGAACCAGGCGCTGTGGCTCTCTGGCGGGCGTTGCTGCCTGTTGTGCAAGCGAGCGGGCAGCTTCTTCCAGACGTGCGAATGAGAGCCGGTTTCCCAGATAGCGCTTACGGGTGCGCTGCTCCCATCGACGATACGCATACCAGTAGCCGGCGCCACGCGCGCGTGTCTCTTTAATGGCACTGAAATGGCCTGCACGACCTTCAAAGCTAAATCGACTCAGTATTGTGGCCTGCTCTAACCAGGCGTCCTCTTCGTCCTGTCGGAATGTCTGATGCGGAGCTCCATCCAGGGTCAGCGTGTATCGTTGTGTTGCTTCTGACCAGGCGAGCAGATAGTGCGGTGGCATGGTTTCCCCCTGTGTACTGGTTTCCCAACAAGAGTATACCAGATTTGCGCGCGTTCTACAGTTTTGGCTCTGTGGCTTGAAAATGAGTATGGCCCTGCGACCTCAGCAGGGCCGAGAGCGCTTATGCAGCCTGAGCGCTATTGTAGATGGCAAGGGCCTCGTTCCCATAGTAGGGAGAGTACATCGTATTGGGGTCGTTGGTGTATTGATAATCGTTATGCCCGTTCACATACCATGTGCCGTTACTCTGAACGAGCCAGCCACCGCCGCTGCTTCCGCCTGTCAGGTCGCACGAGATGCCAAGTGGTGGCGGGGTGCCCGTATCGTCTACGGCTTTATCGGCGAGGCACTCGAACATCTTTTTCCCGTTGAAGGGCGAGGCATGCGGATATCCCAGAGCGTGGAACGTCTGCTTCCGGTCTAGATTGGCTCCAAAAGCGACGCCACCCACAACATCGGTGAGATACTGACCGTTGTTCGCTTCAACGACTGCGGCCCCATAGTCGTGATCGACGGCCATCGGTGAAGCAGTCAGCCAGGTTTTGTCAGCGAAGAGCTGGCGGGCAGCCCATTTTCCCTTTGGGCAGTCGCCATCAAGGTACTGCGGGCAGAACATCCAGTTGGTGTAATAGTTGTCTTTGGAGCCATCCTGCGCGACGCAATGCCCGGCGGTGTCGACGGTGCTCTTGTTTTTGCTGATCACTGCCGTTCCCGAACAGACATAATCAAAACCGGTCTTGCTATCGGTGAAGAAGACTTTGCCAATGACAGCATAGGGAATGGAGCTATAGGAGGCTGGAGGAACCTCTTGTGCCTTGACTGGCGCGGGTTCAATCATATGGGGAGGTGCTCCGGTTTTGGAGGGTATGCCTGCCGGGGTGGCGTGTTCCATCCGGTCGGGCGTCCAGTAGCGCTTAATGAATTCGGCGCTCCGGGTGACGCGTTTGCCCGTGGCGGCGCTGACCGATGAGGGGTAGGTAAAACAGTTGAGGAGAATCATCAGACCGAAGATGACAAGAACGGTGTAGAGGCATGTTCTCCGTAAAGCTGGTTGTACCATAAACTGAATAGCCTTTCTGAGCTAGTGCAGCACAACAGAGCAAATCTATTGTCTTCCAATCTGGCTCTCGCTGCATCTCGAAAGCCAGCGGAGGATAGCATGCCAGCTTGACAGGCAAAAGAGAGAATGGAGAACAGAATCTCTTCTCTTCTTGAGCATACCATATGTTGTATCTCACTTCAAGTATTTTCGGAGCTTCTCTGTGGTAATAGTTATATATTTCCGGTTATAATAGATATACATCTGCCACTCTTTGTGTATATGGGGGGATAGAAATGCGTATGGAGATGGGAAGAAACGAGGGGAAGTAATGGTTAAGAAATGGAGAGCGAGTCAGTGCACGCTCTCCTGCCGCTTCTGAATGAATGCCTCAATGCCGTCCAGAACGCGCTGTAAGCCGAACTCGAAATCATCGATGGCCCACTGCAAATAGTAGGTGTCAGCATCTCCCGACGGATAGAATGCGCCCTCATGTGCGATTTCGGTGATGGCCGGGAAGCGTTCGGGACTGAAGAACTGATCAAGCAGGGGCTCCCTTTCCTGCCACCATTGCGCGTCATCCTGTCCGGTCTGCTGAGCCGCAAGCGCAGCCTCTATTGCACCCTTTGCTGCTCCGCGCACGTAGCCGATAATCAGATCAACCACCGAGATGCGCTCTTTTCCGGTCAGCCCTGTATCTCGAATGGCCTGTAGCGTGGCCTCGTATAACATGGTTTCATTTGGACCGAGCAGTGAGCGAACGGTGGAGACCTGGAGCATCCAGGGGTGACGTTGATAGAGCTGCCAGTCCTCGCGAGCGCGTAGTTCAAGCCGGGGACGCCATGTGCCCTCGATGCTGGTGGGGAGTTTCTCTTCTCCGATGGCGGTATCAAGCATAACATCGAGCAGTTCAGCTTTTCCCGGGACGTAGGTATAGAGCGACATCACGCCAACTCCAAGCCGCTCGGCGACTCGACGCATCGAGAGCGCGGTCAATCCCTCGGCGTCGGCAAGCGCTATCGCAGTTTGTACGATCCGTTCAACGCTCAGGTTGGGCACCGGTCCCCGGCTCGGGCTTTTGCGTTTGCCCCAGAGCAGTTCAATACTTCGCTGCGGGTCCCCTTTGCCGCTATATTCCATCGTCGTGCAACTCCGTCCTGTGTCGTTTTTCTCTTTCATCATAACAGATTGGCCGTTGTCTTGCTATCTTTTTCCCCCTTGCAAATTCCGTACGACGTACGGTATAATAAGGATCGCTTTTCAATTCTGTACAGTGTACGGAGTTTTGAGGCCCTGCGGAGGGCCAGAAAGGGAATCAATGCATACAAAAGGGTTCGCAATCCTGGCAAAGGGATTATACAAGCGGTATGGCAAGCAGCAAGCGCTTCAGGGGTTCAATCTTGCGGTGCCGGAAGGGACGGTGTGCGGTCTGCTCGGGCCGAACGGTGCGGGCAAAACAACCGCTGTCCGAATTCTGACTACTCTGTTACATGCGGATGAGGGGACGGCTGAAGTTGCGGGGTTCGATGTCCGGCGGCAGGCCGAGCAGGTACGCTCCCGCATCGGCTTACTGGGCCAGTATGCGGCATTGGATGAGATTTTGAGCGGGCGGCAAAATCTGCGCATGTTTGCTCGCCTGTATCATCTGGGAGCAGCAGAGGCCCGGCGCCGTACTGATGAGCTGCTGGAACGGTTCGATCTGATTGGGGCGGCAGATAAGTCGGTCAGGCACTACTCGGGCGGCATGCGGCGCAGGCTCGATCTGGCGGCCAGCCTGATTATTGCCCCGCAGGTGCTGTTCCTCGATGAGCCGACGACGGGGCTTGATCCGCGTAGTCGTAACGAGGTCTGGACTGCTATCCGCTCGCTGGTGGCCGATGGAACCTCGGTTCTGCTGACGACACAGTATCTTGAGGAGGCCGATCAGCTCGCCGACTCCATTGCGGTCATTGAGGGTGGGCGCATTATCGCAGAAGGGACGCCCGATCAATTGAAAGCGCGGCTTGGAGGAGATCGCATTCAGGTGGTACTGCATCGGGCCGAGGAACTGCCCGCTGCCGAGAGCATCATCAGGCGCGTAACCGCTGCGGAGGTGACGGTTGATGAGGATAGGCGGCAACTGAGCGCGCTGGTACAGCAGCGGGTCGTGGCGTTGACCGAAGTTGCGCGGGCTCTGGCTGATGCAGAGATCGAGGCTGAAGATATCGCGCTTCGGCGCCCCACGCTCGATGAGGTCTTTTTGCATCTGACCGAGAAGCATGAGGAGGTGATGCTATGAGGACAGAGCGTACAACGCTTTTCACGCGGTTCTATTGGGCGCTGGCTGATGCCTGGACGGTAACACAACGTGATCTACTTCATTGGATGCATCAGCCCTTTCAAGTCATTGTGAACCTGCTCTTTCCGGTTATGTTTGTGCTGCTCTTCGGATTCCTGTTCGGTGGTAGCATGACGGTGCCGGGCGGGGGAGACTATCGCGAATTTCTGCTACCCGGCATGTTTGCCATGACGATGGTGTTCGGCTTTGAAGCAACCTTCCTTGCGATCACAACCGATATCAACCGGGGCGTGACCGACCGGTTTCGCTCGATGCCGATGGCGGCTTCGGCGATCCTGCTTGGGCGCAGTATTGCTGATCTGCTGAACTCGGTGTTGAGTCTGATTGTACTGTGTGTGGTAGGGTTGCTTGTCGGCTGGCGCTGGCATGGCAGCTTCGGGGAGGCTCTCCTTGCGATGGGATTGTTGTTGCTGTTGCGCTTCTCCTTGCTCTGGGTCGGGATCTATCTTGGTCTGGTCATCAGGAATACCGAAGCGGTCTCACTGGTGCAAATACTGATCTGGCCTATTAGCTTTCTCTCGAACATTTTTGCCGCAGCGGAGACTATGCCCGGCTGGCTTGGGGCGCTGGTTGAGTGGAACCCGCTGTCATCGACGGTTACAGCGATTCGCGTCTTGTTCCACAATCCCGGCGCGGACGGTGCATCCTGGGTTGCGCATCACAGCCTGTGGATGGCGCTGCTCTGGCCGCTTCTTCTACTGGTGATCTTTTTCCCGCTCTCGGTGCGGCGCTACTGGCGACTGAGCCGATAGACGGTTTTTCAGCGGTTGTTCCCCTGCGCAAGTAGCGGGCCAGCAACCGCTGTTGAAGGCGCAACCTGGTCGCTTCCCTGCTTTTAGCGCTATTATGCTATTTCACCGCTGGAAGCGTTTGAGCGGGAAGCACCGAAAGATCCCGTCTTTCTCGTGCCCGAGCTTGCATCTGTCAGTGAAGCAACATGGGGCAGCGCTAGTCGAGGGCCCGCGGGGCCATGCAGACCGGGGGAGCCTGCACGGCGGGATGAGAGATGATCTACCAGGCAACGGGTAGATGGGCCGGACCAAAAGTCAGCCCTTCGTCTGCCCGCCAGGGGACTTCTGAAGGCGCGACCGCAAGGTGAACGTTGGGGAGCCGTTTGAGCAGGGTGTGCCAGAGCACCTGCAACTCCATCCGGGCGATCTGCTGACCCAGGCAGGCATGAATGCCGCGTCCAAAGCTCATGATGGGCTTCAGCTCACGATCGAAGCGGATCTCGCGGGCCTCGGGGAAAACAGCCGGGTCGTAGTTGGCGGCGTGTGGTACGAGGAACACCACTTCTCCGGCGGGTAGGGTTGTTTCACCCAGTTGGACCGGCTCTCGGGTGATACGCGGTCGGCCCTGCCCGATGGGGGTGATGCGCAGGATCTCTTCAACCGCGTTGGCCCATTGCTCGGGCGAGTCGAGGCGGGCGCGAAGCTGCTCGATCAGGTCGGGGCGTTGTAGCAGAATGAACGCAGAGTTGGTGAAGGTCGTGCTGACCGTTTCAAAGCCCGCGCCGATGAGGGCCATCGCGAACCCATACATCTCGGACTCTTTCATCACCTCGTCGCCCTGCTCATGCGCCCGGATGAGCAGACCAAGCACGTTATCACCCGGGTTCTGCCGCGCCTGCTGGATAATGGGCGTGAGATACTGGGCCAGCTTCATGCCCTGGGCCTGCTTTTCTTCGGTGCTGGCTGTTGTCGAGATCATGATTCGGGCCGATTCGCGGTACAGGTGTTCCTGGTCGCGCGGGACGCCGAGCATCTCACAGAGCACGGTCATCGGGACCTGAAGCGCGTAATCCTCGAACAAGTCAGCGGGAGGGCCGGAGCGCTCCATTGCATCGATCAGCTCATGTGTGACCTCGGTTGCGCGAGGCCGGAGCTTGTTGGCGGCTTGCACCGTGAACGCGGGTGCGACGACGCGGCGGAGCTTGTTGTGTCGTGCATCAGAGACAGAAAAGATCGCCCCTGCCTCTGAATCTTCCACACCGGTCACTTTGCCTGCTTCCAGACGGGGGACATCTCCGTCAGATGCCAGAATCGCGCCACATCTGGGGTTTGCGAAGGCCTGCCCGATCTCGTTATAACGGGTGGGGACAAACGCATCTCCACCATAGGGCATATGAACGCGAGCGACCGGGCACTGTTCCCGCAGCCGGTCATACTCCTCGGGAAGCTCCAGGCTATGATCTGCGAAGGGAAATGGATATGATGGGAGCTCTACTTGATCGGTCTCATTGGGGCGTGCCAGTTGTTCTTGACTCATTGTGTACTCCAATCTATACGCGCTTCCAGCGCCTGGCTGAAAGAACTGCATGGGTGGATGTAGAATTCGTGTAGCATGCAGGATGGTCATTTATAGGTAGCGTTATAGGTCCTCATCATTGGTTTTAAGGATGAGTTGAGAGTGATCGTCTTCCTCTTCTACAACAAAAACCTGAGCGGGACAGGCGTCAACTGCCTGTTGTACCTGCTTCAGAAGTTCCAGGGGAGGGCGCTGCTGAAGCAGTTCCACGACACCATCACTGTCGCGCTGGCTGAAGACCTTGCTACAGGCCAGCACGCAAGACCCACTGGCCGACTGGTCAACGCGGTTACTTTCACGTTTTCCTGGCTTTCCTTTCTCATCTGTCTGGTCGCCTGAGGATTGGAAAGGCTGCCTGTGACGAGGCGTTCGCCTTTTTCCCTCAGGGAAGACAACTCGCACAACAGGGAGTGATCGGGTATACTGTATGACATCCATGTCACTTGCTATTGTACTGCCATCTGCTAACTTACGTCAATGGGAGCAAAAAGGAAAATGAATGACACATTTTCTCCGGGATATGAGACGCCGGCGGCCATCAGCTTACGCGAACGCAAGAAACAACTGGTGCAGGCCACGATCGAGGAGACCGCCTTGCGGCTGTTTCAGCAAAAGGGATACGAGCAAACATCGATTCAAGATATCGCGAATGCTGTGATGATGTCCACTCGAACCTTCTTTCGCTACTTTGCCTCAAAGGAAGAGGTGCTTCTAGGCTCGACGCATGCTGCTCTTCACGACGCACTTCAGTATCTGCAACAGCTTGCGCCTCTGGAGACGCCGCAGGCCGCGCTACGAGCGACGTTTCTGCATCTGGCGCGCCGCTATCAGGATCAGCGGGCCAGCTTCTTGAGCCGCTATCTGGTGGCGAAGCAAACCCCGTCAATCGCTTCTATCTATCTGTACGCGCTTATGGAGCGGGAGCAGGCAATTGCTGAAGCTCTGCATTCCCGGTTGGAGCCGGCTACAGACCGCATCGAGATCCAATTGCTGGTTGGTATCTATATGACTGCGTTTCGGATCGCCGTTGAGCAATGGCTGAATCAGGGAGCAGAAGGTGAGCTTGCCTCATTGCTGTGTGTATATCTGGATCGCTCTGCGGCGCTGGCTCGCCAGATGTAGAGGCACCTGCTTTCTGCTCCTGTGACGATACACATTCGGTAGGAAGACGCCGGCTCCGCGCTGTGAGATGAAACGCGCGTGGACGAGCTACAGTGCTGCGTGGCTCCTCTTGCACCAGGGATCATGGAAGAGCTGAAACCAGGCGTCATAATGCGGCCTCTGGCTGGTTTCAGGAAAGGTTCATGTGGCGCGATCCGTTGAACGCACAGGCATTATTTTGTATCTTTCAGGATATGGAGCTGTGAGAGGAGCCAGAGCAATGGGTCTTCCACGTGCAAAGGGTTGGCGATGACGGGTTTGTAGGGATCCTCTACAGGCTTGCCCAGCGCAGACCCGCCAAAATAAGCGTAGGTGTGAAACTCGCTCCGCATGGTCTGGGTAAATTGCAGGCCGATCCATGAAGCAAGCAGGCTGCTTACTTCGGTGCTAATCGATTGTAAGCGCTTCGCTATATCTCCTCCGCTATAGGTTACAGGCCGAAGTAGCGGGGACCCCGAGTAGAGATGAGGCCAGACAAGGTCCATTTTTGTCAGTGTCAGTGCAACAGGAATTTTCACCTTCTCGGAGGGCCGAAGAATGCGCTCGCTCACAAAAGTGTCTTTCAAGAGCAAAGGGTATTCTTCAAGTGTGGCCTGTGTCATTGTGGGGCTGCTCTGCTGTCCAAGCATGTCGCGTACGGTGGTAATAGAGCAAGGATCGATCAAAAAGAGAATGCCGTGTACCTGATGCATATATCTTTTGAGCACGGCGCTATCAGAGGTAAAGTCTGCGCCAGAGGTATCAAAAAAGCCCACATTGACCGTTTTTTTGGCGCCATTCCGCTGCTCAAGCGTAAAGCGGAAACTCAGCGGATACTGACCCAGGGGGTCTGTCTCAGCCGATTTTGTGGCGGCAAGTGCTTTTTGCTGCTCGAAAAGGGGGGCATAGGTCTTGTTCCAACGCAGCCTGGCAGGCTCTCCCAGGGGACGAACGGTCATTTTCATGCGAGGGCCAACCTCACGCTGAAGCTGCGTGATAAGGGACGCGAGATAGTGTGTTTTGCCTGACCCCTTGCTTCCAAAGAGCAAAAAGAAATACTGGTCTACCTGCCCTATGTCCTGAGGAAGTTCACTGTGACATCGGGGGCAGATGCGTAGTGTTGCCAGTTGTTTGCAGCTATCACAGTACATCCCCGGGAGCATCCGCTTCTTTCCAGGGATCAGGACGCGTCCCATACGCAGAACATCTTTGCTCCCGCTTACCCGACTATAGGGGGTATCGGGAATGCGGCCTAAACACCCCGAAAAGGTACAGCGAAAGTATGCCTCGTGTGGGGCAAACGATTCACAGCAAAACGGGCAGAGCCACTTTTTGGCGAAAGGAAACATCTTCTAATTTATCCTCAGCTTATCTTCGTGTGGGTGACAGATATCAATCTCCTGATAGAGCGCGTCATCTTCCAGGAAGAGCTTACAATAGGTTCCCGGCGCCACTTCCTTTATCGGAAGCGGAAACGTGCGCCCTCTTCCATTGATGGATGTTGGCTCAATGCGACAGATCATGGTCCCGTCGGTTTTATGGACAGGAAGCCTATCACGTGTCCCGATCAGGCGGAGCGTGGGCAGGGTCCCTGCTCGATCCGCGGCGATATGGAGGTGCGGAGTGCGTCGCCAGAGGGTTGGCCTCTTGATCTCATAGGTCAGGGTCAGCAGGTCAGTCGGGTGCACATGAAGGCGGACGCCCTGCGCCGGGATCTCTTCCGTGCCCTGTGTCACAAGCGCGGTGATACGAATGTAATAGTCTGTATCTTTGTCACAGCGCAACTCAAAGTAGCCCAGACGGTCGTACTCGGAACGGCTGACCTTCGTGTGGCTTGAGTACTCATCGTCCAACTCTGGCCAGCGCAACTGATGCGAAGAAACAATCACTTCCTGACAATTCGCGGGCCATTTCCATTGCAAGCGGAGCGCTGTATTCATGTTCTGCCAGCGCACATTCTGGACATCGTCCACGGTGGCAAGGCGATGCTCGGTGCCGATATAGGCCATTTTGTGAAAGAGCACGACCGGCAAATAGTACGTGACTCCCAGGGCGACTTTTGGGTCTACAACGGAATCGGGCTGATCTTCAAGGAGCTGCCCGAGCGTGTAGAGTGTGCTTTCCGCGATAACTTTCTTCTCATAGTGCTGCAAGGTGTGCGTCGACTTCAGAATGATCGCCTTCCCTTTTGCGGGTGGTGTCCAGCGGAGTTCAACCTCGCGCTCCGCTGAGGTGGAGCCGGGGCGCATGTGCATCTCTAAGGAATGAATCGGTGCAGGTGGCGGTTCCGGTATCGCTTTGACGCGCACTCCCGGCGCGGTAGCCAGCCGCCCATGCTGATCTTTGAAACGTGCGTACAGGGCATAGTAGTACGTCTGGTTATTCTGGACATCGCGATCAATGAACGAGGTTTGCGCTGGCACGCATTCGCCGATAACCTCGCCGTCGCTGGCGCTGGTTGGCGGTACATTTTGCTTGCGTACAAGGAGCACGGAGGCCACGTTTTTTGGCGGAACCCAGGACAGTTTGACCTGCTGGTTGCCCACCTCCGCAAAAGCCTGCGTGACGTCTTGTAGCAAGAGTAACGGCTGCTCTAACAACGCACCATTCGCTGAGGGAACTCCCTCGCACTCGGCAAAGATGGCGTAGTAGAGCGGCACGCCTGTTTCGGGCCGACTGTCCTCATAATGAAGCCCCGGCACGGTGTCGAGCACGGTTCCGTCTCTAGATGAATGCGGCTGTGTCAGGCTTTTGCGCACGATTACATACATGACGCCCTCTGTTGAGGATGGTTGCCACGATAAGCTGACGATCCCGCCGCGGGTCTTCGCCTGCAAGTTCGTCGGTGCCATTGGCGGGATGGTTCTGAGCAGGTCACGCGCCTCTTGATAGTCGGGACAAAGCGCGAGGGCCTGGCGACAGAGCGCGATCTTTTCATTGTTGGGGAGGGTAGCGACCGTCGCTCGTTGGAACAACGAACGAACCTTCGAGAGCTCGCCCTGAATCTCGTTGAGTTTCTGGGCGCGGTTTGGCAGGATGGCCGCCGCGGGCCCTTCGAGATATTGTTTCGCCGTAATATATTTTTTCTGATTCAGCAATTGCTGTACATGGGCCTCAACCTTGCGCAACTCAGCGTGCAGGCGCTGTAGCTCGCTTTGAAAGCGCTTGATCTCCTGTGAATAGCGGTCCGCTTTTTTGGGCTGCCAGAGCGTTTTCATTTCGTCCAGGAGTTGTTGCGCCTTCTGCGTATCGCGTTTCTTGAAGAGATCTTGCAGCTCTTGCAAGTGGATCTCGACTAAATAGCGGTTTCCCACAGGAAAGCCACAATGTCCGCATGCATTGGCTTCCGGGCGAATCGTTTCGTTACATTCGGGGCATTGGATAAAGAGCGGTTGGCGGCACTGTGTGCAAAACTTCTGATCTGCCTCATTTAAGGTGTGACAGCCTCCACAGCGTACTTTCTGTGACTTCTCTTCGGCTGGCCGGACATGCACCAGCCATTTATGCGCTTTCGCCTGCTCTTTCAACTGGAAGAGGGCTTCCTGCCGATCCCACCCGGCCTGTTGGGCCTCATTCAGAAAGAGCTCCGTTTGATTGTAGGTGATTTCCTTCTCGACTGACTGGTTGATTTGCTCCTCCAGGACCTTGAACAGGCTGGCGAATTTAAGTTGTCGCAAGCTCTCATCGTATTGCTTGCGCTTGTCCTCGGAAGAGAAGATGTCCTTTGCAGAGCCGGCCAGATCGCTTTTCAGCGTGACTTCCTGCGTCTTTGTGGCGATTTTGGAGACATCTCGATAGAGCTGTTCGGCTTTCTGTTGCAGGATCCTGGTGCTTGTCGTCTCGGGGCAGCCCAGAAGCTCATAGAGGGAAGACATATTGAGATCGTTGAGCTTTCCCGCGATAGCCTTTGCTCTGCTCGGCTCAAGCGCCTGTCGGGTGACCTGCTGCTCCGCGCGAATTGTGACTGTAATGCGATTCCTTATCTCTTGCTCTGGATAGAGATCCTGAAACTCTTTGATGAATTTGTCAATTTCTGTCTGGCTGGCCGACTCTTTCGCGTTAAAAAATTCCAATCGCTTCTCGAACACTTCAACGCGAGCTGCCTGCTGAGAGGCCAGTTCTTTGAGCGCCTCATCCCTCTCCTGAGCCCTCAGCGCGTCGTCTTCCATGACTTTGCGTATCTGGGGAATAAGCTCAAGGTTTCGCTGTGCCTGAGAGGCCTTTTGACCGACTGATAGGCTCCTTTTTCGGCTCCATTCGACTTGCTTTGCTTTCAGGACCTTCACGAACTTGTCGGGATCCCATTCCTCATTAGGGTTGATATCCAGCAACAGGAAGAAGTTTTGTCTTTGGGTCTTTTTTTCAGTGCTCATACTATTTTTTCTACCAAACTTGCAAAATAGAATTCATTGGGTTATTATTGGTACGGAGTTGATTGGATCGGCAGTTCGCTTAAACCTGCAAAGTAAGAAAAGGTTGATGAGTAATGGCTAATAAGATTGTATTTCAGTAAAGCAGTTCTGTCAACTCGCATTTCTTGAAATATAGGATATTCTTGCTATTGAGAACTCTTTATGAACAACGAATCAGTATTTATACATTTGCAAGAAGCAGGTGGATACAGGAATAGTTGAAATAGAGAAAACTCAGGGCGAACCTGCATTCTGAGCCCGGAAGAGAGAAGCTAGAATAGAGAGGCAAGAAAGTCAGATCGTATGCTGATAAATCCTTTTATGAATCCCTTCCGCAAGTACACATGCCCTGCCTGTGGAACGGAGTTTTACCCGGGAACTTGCCAGATTGATGCTACCGTGACAACAGGCGGCGACCCGCTGCGGGAGAAGAAGAATAGCTTTTGGGCCCGGCTCTATGTGCCTCCGCTCGTTGGCTCGAAGTATGCGCTGAAGCAGGCAAGGCGGCGCTGCCCGGATTGTGGGCATTACTTCCCGTATAACTTTGAGCGCACCCGCAACTATACCATCGCGATTGTCGGGGACGTCTCGGCGGGCAAAAGTCACTATATCGCGGCCTGCATCGATCAACTGAAGAAGTATGGCCTTCAGGTGACAGGCTGTAGCCAGATTATCGGTCTGGATTCCGCCGACGATGATTTTAACAGCAGGTTTTACCGGCCCGTCTTTGTGAATCGCCAGCAGATTCCGCCAACGCAACCGGCCACGAAAGCGAATACGCCGCTGGTATATGAACTGGTGTATCGCCAGAGTTCCACGCTCTTCCCGCCAAAGAGCGTCAATCTGCTCTTTTACGATTCCTCGGGCGAAGATATCGTGCAGCAGGATCGAATGGTGCAGTATAGTTCGTATATCGCTTTCGCCTCTGCGATCATCTTTCTGGCTGATCCGTTGACGATGCCCAATATCGTGAAAGAGCTGCCCAAAAGTATGCAGCCCCGGATTCTGCGCGAACGAAGCTCAACCGAGGTTTTGAATCGCGTGATCCATACATTCCGAATCGCGCATGCCATAAACCCGCAGCGCAAGATCAAGACCCCGATCGCGATCACCGTTTCAAAGTCAGACTTGCTCAAATACGTGATGAAGAAAGAGCGCCAGGAGCCGTTCTTTCTCCAGGATAGCGTGTATACGAATGCGATCAACAGCAACGATTTTGAGAAAATAAATGGCGAGGTGCGGTACATGCTGCAAAAGTATGGGGATTACACGCTTGTGGAGACGAGTGAGGCCTTTAAGAATGTGTCGTACTTCGCTGTCTCCGCGACGGGCTTCCCGCCTGACGCAACAGGGCGCTTCCCGGTCATTGAGCCCAAGCGCTGCCTGGATCCGCTCCTCTGGTGCATGTGGAAACTTGGCATTATTCAGGCGAGCTAGTTTTATAGATCCACTTTGTGGGGAGTGTTTCTATCTTCAGCCAGAGAGTAGATGTTTATGATTGAACAATTATGGTATACATGGTCAACTATCGGTCTGGGTGGAGCGGCTGGTTTTCAGATCAGGGCTGCTTCCGCCGGGCTTGCGAATACGCGAGACATGCATGTCCGGCAATTAGATAAATACTTGCGCTATGAGCTTCCGCCGGGTGTGGATCATTATAATGCAGATCTGACAAATACTCCTCGCTGTCTGGCCTGGCTGAATGCGGATAACCAGCGAATCATTGTGCATAAAGCGTATGTGGGGAAAGATGGCTACGGGCGGCCTGGTGTCTTCTTTTGTCATCTGCTCGCGGGAGTTCCTGAGACCTTTCCGGCCAATGCCATTATTGAGCTCTGGGGATCGCCTTTCTGGCAAACAGCCGAGCCGGAAGGGCATACCTCGACCGAACTTCCGCAGCTTGATGAGGAATTGAGTATTGTGGCTCAAGGGGAGCTCACGCAGGAGCGGATCCTTGACGTGGTGGACTATTTACCCTCGCTCATCTATGCCTTTTTCTCGTTGAAGGAGTCGCAGAAGATCTATATTGCGGCACGTGATGAGCAGGTGGCAACGCTTATTTTTGGGCTCACACAAAGCCTTCCGTTCTTGTTGCAGCAGGACCTCACGTTCAGTACCTACGAGACCGATATTGCTGCGTCGCCGGCGCTGATCATTGGCACGGATGCGGCGACACCGGAAGAGCTCCCTCGCGCCTTTCCGCAAACCTATCGAAGCGAGGCGGGCTTTGCTATCAATTGCTGGAAGCCGCCTGTTGTGCTGCCGGCGGGAGAGGCTACGGATTATGCAAACCTCGTGAAGGACTGTTTCCGCAAGGGCGATATTTCGCGCTTTGAAGCGATCCTGCTGGCTGCCCAGGAGAGCCAGGTTCAGGACAAAAAAGCCTTTCTGGACTTTGTCCGTGTTGCGGTTTCTATAGAGAAGAAGAGTCTGACGCGCAACGATGTGTTGAAAGTGCTCAGCGATATCGATCTTGCCAGTTACTATCTGAAGCAGCCGGAAATGCAGGTATATCTGCTTCAAGAGGCGCTGAAAGACGCTCTCTGGTGGCAAAGTTACCCTGCTACTTCTATCAAGCAACTGAAACAGTCGTATGGCGTAAGTAAAGCGCGCTTAAAAAGATTGGAAGGAGCGCTTGATGATTTTGCTGGATATATCATGCGATATGCGTGCAGATGCTTTGAGAGGCGCAGTACATCTGCTTACTGGTATCAGTTACTCCAGATGCTGGACATCATTGCGCCTCCCGAACGCAATGCAGAGCCGTGGCGGGCGCTTCTGGAACATCATTCTGCTTTCTTGAGTGCGCATGGTTTGCAGGCGCGGGAATACTGCGGATGGGGAACGCGTCTCGACCTGCTTCAGCGATGGAAGCATCTTCATGCGGATATTCCGCTCAATCAGATAAAACCGTGGCTGCCCTTCGATTGGATTGATTTTCACGAGTTTCTGAAGCATGGTTTCCCTGAAAGCTGGCAGTGTGTAACGCTCAAGGAGTTGCTAGCGTCGTTCTCATACCCGAATTTTCTTGGTACCCTGATCATGGAACATACACCTGTGTTTTTGCAGGCTACACGGGAGCTTTGGGCGCAACCGGAGAAGCGCGTAACCGTATTACGCCTTTTTCAGTATGTTGTGGAGAAAACGCCTCAATATCAGTATCTTTTCCTTACTCCAATTTTACAAGATCCAGCACTCGATCAGCGGCAACTGGAAGAGGTGCTTAGTTGCGCAAGGCTTACCGATGAGCAGGCTGTAGAAGTAGTGAAAAAGCATGCCGCCGTTTTATTCCAGTTTATAGGTCTTCGATCAGTACAACATATATTTTGTTTATACTATAGCAATTTTTTGTATCATTGGAGATATCTCGATGAAAAAGACAGAGATATTTTCAATACGCTTGTCTCCTCTCGACTCCTGAATGCGAAGTTGATACAGTTGTTAGAGGAATTTAGAGTAATTACGATCCGAGATGGAATACAGTGAGCACAGAGGCGTTGAGGCATAGAATCGGGGAGGATATCAAATTATATAAGAAATATAAACTCTTAGAGCAAAAAGAGTATATATCCTGGTTGTATGATAAGATACTCATGTATGGTATCCAGATGGACACGTCAGAAATGCAAGCTCGTTTAAGTATCGCTGTTGAGTCTTTTGCCCCATATATCACTGGAAAAGGGAAACATTATGATATGCTCTATAATTTAGCGTGCCATCTTGGAGATTGCTATCATGAAAAAGTCACGTTACGTTGTTTCCAGGTATTTACGCAATGTGCTTCAAACTATGCGCAAGAAGTAAATAAAGATGCAGATTTGTACAGGAGAAAAGTTGAAGCGATCATGGAATGTTTGTTGCTACGCTTCGATGATACCCATCTACAGCAATTTGATGCTGAGATCTTCAAGTTGTTTCGTGGAGATAAAGCCGCTATCGGGTGTTATCACCGTGTACGAGAAGCACAAAGGAAGAATCAGCCTGAAAAGCGCTGGTACACGAACATTTTCAAGAAGGTGACAGGCTCCATAAAAGCCATTTCACCCGATCGCGTCGACAAAAAACAGCCTGCTCAATCTCAGGCGCTGCAACAACCGGGAACGATGAGTTCGCAACCCGTGCAGCAACCACAGGCGGTGAACTCACAACCTATGCAACAATCCCGGGGAATGATTACCGGCCAAGCTGATGAAGCAATGGTACAAAAGGTAATGCAGTTTAAAGAAATCTATATTGAGTATCGGCTGAAAGAAATAGAGAAGGAAAAAGCTAAACTCTCAAGGATAAACAATGAAAAAGAGTATAAACTACTGGATGAGGAAAAGAAACGCTTGAATAGATTGAGGGATAACCGGGAACAGGTGGTAAGGCAGATAGTTGCTGTACATAATGCAGTTTATCAGGATCTGCTGCGTGAATCTTACCTGAACGAGGTCGAGTTGAAGATTGAGGGAGAATATGAAAACCTCCGAGAAAACAAGCTAAAGAAAGAAATCAAGCGGCTAGCCTCAAGGTCTGCCCGAGGAATTATTGCTGTGGAACATCCAGATCTCAAAGATGTTCTTTATCTTTTTCTTCGCCTCCGCTTTTTTGAGGTGGTAATGAATAAATATAATGGGTCTCAATTTACAACACTTGAGCAGCGGTATAGTCATATAATCCTGTAAGAGAGAGTAAGAAGCAATGATTACGCCTCATATCTTAGATAAACAGGCTGTACGAGCCGATTTAGAAGAAGCTGCAAATATCGTCAAAGAGAGTGATGAACTGGCGGCTGATCGGCTCAATGAGCTGGCTGATGCGGTTGACGGGGGCAGTTACTCCGATGCCTGGGCCGCCAGCGATATTCATCAGGTCATAAACATTCCTGCAATTGTGCACCATTTCCGTGAGCATGGCGGGAAAGGCTGCTTTGTGGGCTGGATTGAAATGATCCGAAACGTGCTCATTTTGGTGCCACTGATGATCACATGGTACGGCATTTCGGGCGCTATTTCGGCGTATGGAGAGCTGGTACAGGCAGATGAGCGGAAAAGCACGCTCCCATTCATTCTGCTCTGGCAGCAGGGATTCGATGGGCGCCTGAACGGAGTACAGGCTTTCGGGACCATTGCCACGGCTGATTTCATCATTCTGTTCTGCGTGGTGATCCTCACAGTGGTGTCGGCTTACCTCACCTCGTTGAGTCGGCAGAAAAGGGAGGAGGACGCAGACAAACTTGAGCGGCTGCTGATGCATGGACTGGCCGGGGCGCGTCTGTGTCTTACTACCAAAAACTGGACGCAGCCAACCAACTTTGTGACGCGCTTTGATCAAGCCATCGATTCATTTAAGCAAGTGGTGGGTGAATTGGTCAAACAGATACAGGAAGAGCGCGACGCACTTGCGAAGTTGGCGACCAGACAGGAAGAAGAGACGAAGCTGTTCAGCACGTTCAAGGGCGAGTTGCAGACCAGCATGACCGGTGTCTCTACCTCGGTGAGCCAGCTTCAGAGCACCCTTACCAGCCTGACGGGTGCTGTACAGCACCTGCAAGGGGATATCACGGTGCTCTCTGAACCGGTCAAGCAGGTAGCACAACAGCAAGGCATCCTGACGACCAATAGCCAGCAGGTGATCTCGTTGCTGGATGCACAGATCAAGGCGCTGACCCAGATTACAGATCAACATGAGCAGTTGAGCAAGGATCTTCAGGAATCGCTGCGCACGCTGGAGACCACGCTTCAGGAGAATAACAAGCAAGCAGACGATTTTGCCGAAACCATTCAGGAGATCAACAAGAAATATGTTGATTATCTGGATAAGATGCGAGATGAGCACGAAGAGCAAAAAGATCTCTCGAACCGAATCTATGATGCCGCTGAACGCATGGGTAGAACCATAGAACTCCTGGAAGAGTGGAACAACGAGATCAGCGCGGTAAACATCAATATGCATGATATTGTACGCCGTCTGGCAGGGATTGCCCCGAGCAATCCTTAGCAGGGTCTGTTGTAGAAAGGATACAATTGCATGCATAAGTTTGCGACGCGGGATACCGTCCTGCTCAGCGGCTGGCTGTTCGCTGATCTGCTGCTCGGTCTGATGGTCATCTTTCTAGTCTCGATTCCCGGCCTTCCGCCAAAGATCATCCCGCCGCCGAAGCTTGCCGTATCGCCCGCGGTGCTGGAACCGAGCAATCCGAACTGCAAGCCTAGCGGAGATGATATCTACCGCTGTACGGTCTCGCTGAGTGAAACGATAGACTCGATCGGAGACATGACCTGGGAGAGCAGCAACGATATGAGCCCTGCTATTACCTTCTCGCCCGGCTCGGGATCGTTTTCTCCGGGGCATACGGCGAAGATAACCATTGATCATATTCCCTGTCAGACGGGCTCCTTTACCTTTAAGGGATCTCGCAGTGCACAGCCGGTTACCGTTTTCTGGAAGTGCGCGTTATCGCCGGTTATGCTGGACCTTCATTATCAGGTATTCCATGTGCATTTGAGTGACATCGATGGGTTTCTGAACGGCTCTTCGAGCGTGATCAATGACGTCAAACGGCAGGCACGCACAAAGATCCAGGCGCTTCATCACCGGGTCGGACTGGTCATTGCATATGGCGGTGCTCCTGAGGTCGGAGACATATCGAGGGCCCAGAGTATCAGCAGGAAAATGTATGACGTGCTGCTTTCTCTGGGGCGAGAGAATTTCGCGCCGATGAAGAATGCGACCTCCTATCGGGAGCTCTACAACTTAAACTCGTCCGCCGATGATGTTGAGGTGCACGTCTTCCTCTTCAATCGGTGATCGGGTGCCGGCAAAACAGGAAGCAGCCACTCGACTGCTTCCTGTAAGGGAATGCGTCTCAACGCTTGCGGAGAGCGTGGAGTCCACACAACGACGGACTCCACCGGACATTTAGAGGTACAGGTTGCTTCCGCCTGAGCGTTTCTCTGTGATTTCCTGGGCAATAGTACTGAAGGTTTCCGTCAGGCTGTTGAGATCGGTAAAGAGGCTCTGTTCTGTCGAAGAGGCGATTGCTTGCAGGAATGCCTCGTCAGCGGCCCCAAAGCCGACGGCGATCACCTCTATCTGCTCTTTGTGGCAACGCTTCGCTTCCCGTATCGCGGCCTTCTGGTGTATCCAAACGCCATCAGCCAGCACGATGGCATAGCGGAGCCCGCGTACATCTTTCAAGAGCCTGTAGATGTGTTTGAAGGGGTGAGCCTTGTTAGAATAGCCAGTGCGGCCAATTTGCAGGTTGCGGATCGCACGATAGAGCTGGCGTTCATCCTGGGTAGCGTTGAGCTCGACAAGCACCGTGTCGGAAAAGGAGATCAAGCCGATGGAGGTGGTTGTTAAATCGCACTGCTGAACAAAGGCCTCCGCAGCCCTCTGGGCCTCTCTGAGGGGCGTTCCACTCATACTGCCGGAAAGGTCGAACGCGAGATAGATCGTCAGGTGCTCGTGGTTGGCGGCTGTATGCGCGTCTGGAGATTCGAGGAAGCGCGCGGGAACATCGGCGGGGACCTCTTGAATGTCCAGCCGGAGCGGAGTCCTCGTCGAACGCTCGATCGCCGACACATTGACCACGCCGTTTTTATCATACGCATAGCTGATATCCAGCGTGACTTCGTCACCCGGCACCGATGGGAACTGATCGAAGACATAGCGTCCCAGATAGACACATTGTTGGGGATCGTCGCTCTCTCCCTGAGTCAGGAAGACCTCCAGTTGTGTATCACCGGAGCGCCGAAGCTTCATTTTGTAGGGGCGCGTCTGCGCTGTGGGGATTGGCAGGTTCTTCCGAATCAAGATACTGTTGAGGTAGCGTGAGCGATCCTCGCTGACGGCGATCATGCCCAGGCTGTGAGCGATCACGTCGGTGGTGCGTTTGCGGCCAGAGAGCAGGTACACCGTCTGGTTCTGCTGCTCCATCTCCATCGTAGCCTGAATCGCTGCGCCAAGTGCTACCGCCTCATCGGGGTTGATGCCGCCCATTGCGGGCTTTCCCGACATCTGCTTGATGAAGGTGTGGACCATCGGCATGCGGGTTGAGCCACCGACCGGGAGCACGCCATCCAGATCGCTCCACTGCATCTTTTGCTCTGCCAGAACGCGCTCGGTTAACAGCCTGGTGCGCTCCATTAAATCGCTGGTAAGCTGCTCGAACAGTTCTCGGGTGACGGTATAGGTTCCTGTATGACCGGAGGCGTGCACACGAATATCGGCGCTCTGACGCACAGAGAGTGCATGCTTCAATTTCTCGGCCTGCACGCGCAATTCATTGATATCATCGCCGACGAACTCGCTGTCGAATTCCTGCACAAACTGCTCTTCCAGATAGGCAATCAGGCGGTCGTCCCAGTCCTTGCCGCCAAGATTGTGATCTCCCTCGGTTGCTAAGACGGTCAGATCGTTGGCTGAGATCGAGATGAGCGAGATGTCAAACGTTCCACCGCCCAGATCATAGACCAGCACCCGCTGTTCTCGCTGCGCCGAGCCCGGACGTAAGCCATAAGCCAGCGCGGCAGCCGTCGGCTCACTGATGACCTTCAGGACGTGAAGGCCTGCTTGCTCACCAGCCTCAATGGTTGCTTTCCGTTGATTATGAGTAAAGTACGCAGGGACTGTAATCACAGCATCAGTCACTGTCTCTCCGAGGTGTTTTTCTGCCTGCGCTTTCAGGTGTTTCAAGACCAGCGCCGAAAGCGTCGTCGGGGTATAATCCTGACCGGCAAAGGTATAGAGCGCGTACGGGTCGCCCATACTGCGCTTAAAGAACGAGACGACCTCGGGATCACCGGTTGCCTGTCGCTCTTTCGCTTCGTCGCCGACGAGGTATCCGTGAGCATCGAAGGCGACCACTGAAGGAACGGTGGCCTTTCCAAACTCATTCGGGATGATCTCCGGTCGTCCCTGCGGGTTGACGTACGCGACGACGGAGTAGGTGGTTCCTAAATCAATGCCAACAAATGCGCCCAAAGTGTCCCCCTTGTCTTCACTCATCGAAATCGGACGGCTTCAGAGGGCCAGCCATCGACCCTCTGAAGGTTGCGCTCAGGATATGACCACGTTCTTCGCACGGCTTTTCGCTTCCTGGAATTCCTCCTCTGAGATGCCGCGAGAGGTCTGAATGTCGACCTCGATCACGGAATTGCTATCCGGGTGCCGCCCGGTCATATGGAGGCGTCCATCACGTTGAAGCTCAAATGTGACATCAATACGGGCTCCTGGGGGGAGGCCATACGGGAGATTCAGGACGGCGTTGCCAATTTCCTCGCCAAAGGAGGGATCGTCAACCACTGCCGTTGAGTATGTGTTTTCGATTACCTGGAGTTCGACCGTTTCTTGATTCGCCTCTGCGGTTCGATAGGAACGCGTTTTGAGCGCTGGCAGGGGGTCATTGACGAGCACGATGTTCGAGATGACCTCTCGATTGGTTGCAGGGTCTATAGCGATAATGCCGAAGCTGTGGCTTGCAACATTGGTCACCTTCATGTCCAGTGCTTTTTTCGCGGAACCCAGCACAAGCCCCTGCTCCTCCGCGACCTGACGCACTGCCTGATCCACAAGTGTCTGATCGACTGCCTCAACGTCGACCTGTTCGGTGGCGGTGCCCGTCATATCGGCAATCGCGGTCTTAATCTTCTCGCCGAGCAACAGCTTATAGCCGTAGAGCGCGGCCCCTTTGGCAACTGCCTGATCAGGATCGAAGATGCGCTGATGAATATCGAACTCAGCCGTGAGCCGTTGTGCGACCTGAGGCATACGGGTCGAGCCACCAACAAGGAGGATCTCGTCAATGCGGCCATACCCACGTGATCGGGCCTCATCCATGCAACTTTTCGTGAAGTCAATGGTGCGCTCAAGCAGATCGGCAGTCAGATTATTGAATGTCTCTCGCGAGAGAACCACCTTTTCACGTTGTCCGGCATGCACGATCGCAATCGTTGTTTCCTGGCGGGCAGTGAGCGTTTTCTTGGCATCTTCTGCCTTACCCCAGAGATCTTGCAGGGTTTCTTCAGAGTTCAGCGGGTCATCAGAAGAGCCGGTCTGCTGCTTCCATTGCTCGGCGAGATACTGCACAACGGCTTCATCCCAGTTGCGCCCACCAAGATTGTGGTCTCCCCCCGTGGCGATAACCGTGATTGCGCTGTCTTTGATATCAATCACCGTCACATCGAACGTGCCTCCGCCCAGGTCATAGACCAGGACGGTCTTATTATCTTCTTCCTGTAAGCCATACATAATGGCAGCGGCGGTCGGCTCGTTAATGATCTCGCGCACGTTCAGGCCCGCAAGCTCACCGGCTTTCGCGGTTGCATCGCGCTGCGCAATACCGAAATAGGCGGGGCAGGTAATGACGACATCTTTCACTGGCTGCCCGAGATACTCGGACGCGTCATCTGTCAGCTTCCGTAAGATATAGGAAGAGATTTCCTCGGGGCTATACTCAATACCTTCGTGGATGAAGCGCCAGTGGGGGTCTCCCATTTGCCGTTTCACCATCTCAACCACTTCACCGGGGGCCAGCACAGCGCTGTTCTTCGCCTCTTTTCCTACGATGCGCTCGCTTCCCGCGAACTGGACAACTGACGGAGTTGTAGGGTCCCCCTCGCGATTCGGGATCACCACCGCTTTTCCGTACTCATCCACATATGCGATACAGGAATATGTCGTTCCTAAGTCGATGCCAAAGACTGTCTCTTGACCCTTCACAAACTCTCTCCTTGTTTCTTGTGCGACCCTCTTGCAACCCACAGTGCTGGCATGTGCGTGCTATACTTCTGTGTGCAGGGATGCATCAAATTTGTACGTATCTACCATTTCAGGACGTAATACTTTTTCTTCATAAAGGAACCCTTTGCGCACCCTGCGTGCAATATGCTTATCGAGCGAAGGGTCCGCAGTGGGAATGACTTTCACGACCCGCTGCTTGCTTGCGACGAACGTCGGCTCATCGAGCTGGAAGGATTCAACCCCATTCCGATGCAGAATCTCTTCGGTGGATTCCAGGAAGGAGTGAAAGAGAGGAAGAGCGCTCTCGTGTTCCTGCTGAACGTTCGGGCTTTCGAGCAGCCTGGAGAGGTCATCGTACATAGCGATCAGGTCGAGCAAAAGCGGGCGGAGAATTTTAAAATGCAGGCCGGCCCGATAATCCTGTAACTCGCTGTGGAGGCTGTCGATCAACTGACCTTTACTGGCATCATATTTCAGCTTGGTATCGAAGTCTCTCCTGAGCCCTTGCATCTCCGTCTGAAGGTCGCGCAACTGAGCAAGAACGTGCTCGGCCAGAGCGGCGGGAGCCTGATCGTCCTCCGGGGTTACGCCGGGATTGGCTGCCTCAGGTTCATCTGGTTGGGGTTCCTGCGTTTTGAAATCGGCGCTCTCGTCCGGGCTGTGCGGTGTTTCGGAGACGTAGGACTTCTCGTCAATTTCTTCCATACAAATTACGTCCTCTGCATGCTTGTTTGGCTATCGCCGCTCTATCAACGGGATAGGATCTCTCTGAAAAGAGCGAGAAAAATGTTATAGAAAAGATGATAGGAGAACCTCTTTGAATTTCCTGTGATGTAGACATGCTGGCATGAACAGGTTCCCTGCTGGCAGATGGGTCTTGACCACTATTTATTAGTATATTCCTGCATAACGATACTGTCAATATATCTTGCTTATTTTGTATAGATTTCCTAATCCAAATAAAACATGAAGTGTTATGAGAAGAATGCGGTGATGGGTGAGTCGCGATGTAGAGCCGTATCACGCCCTATTGGAAGGTTATCCTCCCGTTGTATTGAGCGACTCGGTGGATGGTGTTAGAGGGTTTTCATGCTTGCTCGCTTCCAGTATTTGTGCAGGTAGGCCTGTCGTTGCTGATCTGTCTTCCGAGAAAAGCAGCCGTGCTCATGCCGATCTGCTCCTGAAAAGTTTAGTAGAAACGTATGTTCTGTATTTCTTCCCTATTATAAGGAAAGAAAAGGAGAAAGTAAAGAAGGAAGGGAGAAATGTGCAGAGGGAAGAAGGAGTCTTCTTTAGAAAAAGGTCTGCTTCTCTCTTCTGCTGCATCAGGATATTCTGAAGAAAAAGATGTGGCACCAAATATTAACGGTACATTCTCTATATGCGAGCTGTTCATGTTTTGATGATGTGATTGGCATACTGGCGTTTTGTTGGCTGACACCGAGGCAAAAGGTCTCTAGCGGATATTTCAGGTGTTGCCAGTTGTATCTGGAAGATAGCTTGTTGTTGCCAGATGTTTGTTTCATTTCTTCTATTCATGTTCCATTATTTTGTGTAGAGAAAAAGGAAGTTACTCCTAAAAAGAGGTAGAATTGTCAATAGAACGAATATTCCACAAAATATATATTGTACTCCTGGAATGAAATATGATACATTGCATATTATAAAGGAGATATATGTTTACGATGGATGTTAGATATTCTCTTCTTTTCTTTTGAAGGTATCAAGCAGCTAACGAATGATTTCTGAATGCGCTCTTATGCCAGGAGGAGTATCATGAGCTTTCGTCCAGAAGAGGGCATCCGGCGCTTAAACGAACTATTGCAAGAAAGATATACACAAATACCTGATGAGTACTATATTCTTGCAACAAGGTTGAGAGAGAACCGTGAAAACGCTCTCAAATTTGGTGATGACCCGGAGAGCCGAAAAGAGCGGACACAGATTATGTATGCATTGCACCTCTTTTCAATGGAGAAAGTCGGAGTGCCATTTGCTGATCTCTGTGAGGAGGCGTATGCTTCACAGCGGGAGGGAAAGCAATTGTCTGCGAACAACCAGTTGCTTGGTACCGGGAAGCGGTGGGCGGTCCTGGTCGGCGTCGGGCGCTATCAGGAGCCTAAATATGACGCATTGCCTGTCTGTGTTACCGACGTGGGCAAGATCGCGTGCCAGCTCTATGAGAATGGAAGCGGATTTACCGAGAAAAGTATTGTAACACTGGTCGATGCGGGAAAGCGCTCACCGACTCGTGAGGCGATCCTGACCTGTGTCAAGCGTGTCGCGGAACAGGCCGAGGAAAATGATCTTCTCCTTTTCTACTATAGTGGACATGGTGATCTCGAAAATGATGAGGGCTATCTGATCACTTCTGATAGCGTGCAGAATCGCTTGAGCGAGACGGCAGTTCCAGTCGCACAGCTCGAAGATATCCTCAAAGCATCGCGAGCAAAAGCAAAGCTGATGATTCTCGATGCCTGTCATGCGGGGGTGAAACTCTTGAGCAAGGCTGCGAAGGGGTTGCATCCGAAGTTTTTCAAGCGTGTTTTTGAGCGGGCGCAGGGGATGGCTGTGCTGGCCTCATGTGGACAACATCAACGAAGCTTTGTCTGGGAGGAGAAACAGTGCAGCGTCTATACCTATTTTCTGATCGAGGCCCTGCAAGGGAAGGCGGATCGTGAGGGAAAGGGCTTCGTGACGGTGACCGACATTAACGAGCATGTGACCAATCGTCTGGCGGCGTGGTCTGAGCACAACAACGAGGTGCAGACGCCGACCATCCAGCTTAGCGGATGCGGCGATATGATTGTGACCTATTACCGGAATGAGCATGTACCGAAGGCGCGATCAACTGAGGCTGAACCAGCAACGCCAGGCGAACCCGCTTCCTCTGTGCCTGCCTCTCCAACCTCCTGGAAGGAATGCGAGTCTGTGCTTGTGCGTGGTGAGTCCTATGTGCTGGATCCGAAGACGGTTCAGGAACAGGCCGCTCCTGATGAGAGTGCGATGCTGCGGACTGCGCGGGCTCTCCATGAGAAGTCGGGAAATAGAGTTATTCTTAAGCAAGCAGTTATTTTTGAAGAAACAAAGGCCGCAAATTCTTTTGCGGAAATTGTCAGGAAAGAATGGCGTCTTGCGCAACGGCTTGCACAATTTCGGGAGTTCCCGCGTGTGGTGCTGGAAGAGGGGGTCCTTGACGCTTCGCGTTCGCCCACTCTGGTGTATGAGGCATGGACTGGTCCCACGCTGAGGGAGCTTTTTGAGCGCTCGGGCGGGTCACTGACACTGTTAGAGACGACTGCGCTGGTGCGATGCATGCTCTCGATCTGCGAGATGCTGGCGCGCCTGCACGATCAGCTCTGTTCTCATCGGGCATTGACCGCCGATACTATCATTTTGCTGCATGGTGACACGAAGCGCCCGGTTCTGCGTGACTTTGGGCTTGCCGCACAATGGCCTCGTGCCGGGAAAGAGGTGGTGCCCATCAGGGCGCCAGAGCAGCGCTATAGCGCGTTAGGATACGCTTTACCGGGGCTGCGGACAGATATCTATCAACTGGGGGTAATTCTGTATACGCTGATAACCGGGCAGCCGTTCTCAACCTCCAGTGCGGCAATGAGTGTGTTGCCAGCTTCGTATGTGCCGGCGATTCAGAGGGCGGTTGCGCCATTGCCAAAGGATCGCTGGCGTACCATCGGAGGGTTTGCTGCCGCACTGAGAAGCACGTTAGCAAAGAGGTGAGCAGAGCGATGAACAGATTATGTGTTCTTGCTGCTACTCAGCTTGCGCTTGCACCTGCGAAAAACTGGCTTGTGCGCTGGCAGAAGCAGCACGAGCGTTTCCCCTATTTCCCTTCGGACAGGGATGCAATTGCTGAGTTGAACGCGAGAGCCCGGGATCAGGGGATTCCGGCAAGCATCCATGTGCGGGAAAGCGGGCAAGAGCTGCGTCTATATGGCTCAGATTATTATGTGGGGCTCTATCCAAGCCTGCAAGGGGATGGCTATATTCTCTCTCATATGGAGCCGATTGACCTGCCCACCTATGATAAGCTGGCGGATGGGGTGCTGCTGCTTCGAGGGGCCCGGCTTCGGTTGTATGAGCAGTTGATCCACTTCCCTCCCGGAAGCACCAACTGCAAAGAGCAGATTTGGCGCGCATGGCAGGAGCTTGAGAGAGACAGGCAGAGGCAGCGCACAGACCAGCAGCCCCGGGAAGCGCTCAGTGTTGTCCAACAGCGGTATCTTGATGCTCTCTCTTCGATCATCGAAAGGACTTATGAACTGGAGCAGGCAAGATACGCGCTCTCCTCGAGCATTTCCTACGTCAAATGGACCTCGACCGATGGGAAACGGAGCGGTGCGCACGATATCTACGAATTTCACCTGCTCAACCCTGTTGAGATCTGGCAGGAACGCTATCTCTTGTGCATCAAGGGCGTGCCTGACCTGCGCGGGCGCGTGCTCTCCCTTCAAGGCAAGCGCTTGAAGCTCAAGTTTGAGACGACGATAAACCGGGAACGGATCCCCGCACAGGGGGAATTTGAGATTGTGCCGAACCGCAGCATTTTTCGTGCGCAGAGCAATGCCGTCGAGATGTTTAGGGAGCAGACCGCCAGGAATCGGCATTTGCTCGATGTGCTGGTGCATCGTCGGTATCAGCCCTGCAAGCCGGCTCAAATTGAGTATCCGAAGAAGCTGAATCCCGGACAGGGTGTCGCTTTTCAAATGGCGCTGACTGTTCCCGACATCCTTCTTGTGCTCGGTCCTCCTGGGACGGGCAAAACGCACACAATCACCGAAATAATTCAATACCATTGTACCAGGGCCAGAGCCCGGGTGCTGGTTGCTGCTCGCACTCATAAGGCTGTTGATAATGTGCTGAGTCGCTTGCCTGCCTCGCTTGAAGTTGTGCGTCTGGGGCATGAGGACCGCGTCTCTGCCGAGACACAGCATTTGCTGCTCAATGCGAAGGCCAAAACCATGCAGGCGGAAATTCTGAAACAGACAGCGCCACTGTTTGCTGATCTCTCCTGCTTTTTGAAGTACGAGGCTGAGATTACCCACTGGCGTAATGAGGCGCTTCAGTATGCCGAGCAGTTGGAGCACTATGAGCAAAAGGCGCTCGACGCACAGGAACATCTGCAAAACGTGATGCATCGCGTGGGACTTCCATTTCAGGAGGAATTAGAGGCAACCGAGAAGCAACTACAGAAATACAAGCATCGGTTGGAGAAGCTGGATCGGAGACGAGAGCGGATCCAACAGGCGGAGGAACAATACGCGGCGCGGATCCACCTGTTTCTGCTTGGCTGGTTGTTTGTCTGGCTGGTCAATCTCAGCCAGCAACGGCTGGCCACGACAGAGCTTCAGTATGAGGAGACGAGAGCGGCACATGAGGACCTCCAGCAGGAATATCTCAAGCTACTGGCGCAGTTCCAGCAAGCACTATGGGAAGATAGCGAATATCGCACGGCTTTTGAGGAAATGCAGGAGATAGAGAAAATATATTCGGAGATAGTGCAGAAAGGAACAAGAAACATACGCTTGTTGCATGGGACCATCGATCGAATGGTGTCGGAAGAGATGCCACAAGAGATAACCTCATCAACAATACAGCAGTATATTGCCTGGTACGACCAGTATTATGAGCTTTTCAGCCGTCGAGCGAAGTTGCTCCGTGACTGGCGCGCTCATTTGGAGCAGCCACACGCCCAACTGGAACCTGAACTGATCCACTATGCAGATGTGATCGGGGCGACCTGTATCGGGGTTGCGGCGCGCGAGAAGCTTGAGGATCTCGACTTTGATGTTGCCATTGTGGATGAGGCCGGGCAGATCTGTTTGACGGATTTGCTTGTCCCTCTGGCGCGTGCGAACCGCGCTGTGCTGGTGGGTGATCATCAACAGTTACCGCCATTTGTGAGCAATGAAGCACAGGAATGGCTGAAGGGACTTGAGCAGCAAGAGGAGCCGGAGGAGTTCCCCTCTCATATGGATCAGCAGATGATCAGGCAGATCGTAACAAAAAGCGCCTTCGAGCTGTTGTTCTCTGATGCCGAGCAAAATGGACACCTCGTGCGCCTGACAGATCAATTTCGCATGCCGCAAGTCATCGCTGATTTCGCATCGCGGCATTTTTATGAAGGGAAGTTGTATACGACCCGGCGTGAAAAAGTCATCGGGGCTGCATATGACGATCCGCTGTTTTCTCGCCCGCTTGCTGTCATTGATACGACCACGGAGGCACTGAAGGGGCTGCGTGAGCTGTCCAGGACTCAATCTGAGGATTGGGGAGGGGAGGGCTATAGTAATCTGCTTGAGGCCAGAATTATCGCGGCGCTGGTGAGCTGCTATGAGCGAAGCAATACGCCGTGGATCGTAATTGTGCCATATCGGGCCCAGGTGCAGTGTATCGTCGAGCTGCTTCAGCGGCAGTTGCAAGCACCAGCGCTGCCCTGGGAAGAGCGCGTCTCGACGGTTGATGCCTTTCAGGGAAGCGAGTGTGAGAAGGTGATTTATGGCTTCACACGGAGTAACCCACAGGGGCGCGTCGGTTTTCTGGCCGAGCTTCGCAGGCTCAATGTCGCGCTGACGCGTGCGAAGGAGCAGCTTATTGTGGTCGGAGATTTCTCCACGTTGAGGCGTGCGAAAAATGAGCCATTCCGGGTGTTGATGAACGCGTTTTATCAGCATGCACAACTCCATGGCGAAGTGCTTTCATACGACCAATGCGTACAGCGTATCCGGGACAGGAGGCCGTAGGAATGGAACAAAAAGCAGCATTTCCCTATCAGATTGATCGCGCTATTGAACATGCATTACGGGAAATGGATGGCATACCGGTGCGCGCCTTCGGGCTGCTCTACCCGCTCTGGATGGTCGAGATTGCGGCACAGGAAGATGAGAAGCGCCCCTACGCTCTGATCGAGCGCTTTCTTGTGAGAGGGCTGTATGAGGCGCGGCTTCAGACGGTGGAAGAGCTGGTTGCTTTCTTTGGCCTCAGTTCTGCTCTCGTGCTGAAGATCCTGCGCTTTCTTGAAACGATTCAGCATGTGAAGCAGGTAGAGGGTGGGCGCTGGATCTTAACGGAGACAGGCATTCAGTCTTTTTGCAGTGGCATGAAACGAGTCAGACAGCAGAAAAGCCAGTATCTGTATTTTGATGGAATCTGCTCTCGTCCGCTGCTTCAGGAGCACTATACGAACAAGTTGCGCGTTCTGACGGATAGAGAGGCTGGACAGCTCGCCTCTGGTTCTACGATTGGCTTTCGCTTCTATCGGCTCTCGCTTCCCGTTACGTGGGATGCGCAGGCGTTGACTGATCTGGAACACCACCCGGATCGTGGGCGGTATAATCTGCCTTCCACAATCCACAGTGTGACTGCCATCAGCAATACACTGGCCTATCTCCCGATGTATATTATCGAGACGAGGCGGCGTGCCGTGTCGTACTATCTGGCCTATACCCATGTCAAAGAGCTGCGAGACCCGTTTTTTGAACGTCTGGTAAATGAAACCGAGAGAATACGACGTAGCTTCCATGCGATGCAGCATGAAACGAAGCTGGCCGAATTGTGGACGCGCTGGCTCATCAGCAAGGATCTGGCCTATCTCACTCCACGCCAGACGCCTGAGGGGATATGGCGTGTGGTGCTCCCGGATTCCCTGTTTCGCTCTTCGACGTTTTCATTTCGCTCGATTGGCTCCTTTCACAAAGAGCAGGGCTACTTCTTGCAACTCTGGTGTCACAATGAAGCGTTTCGGCGCCGGGCGATCTTTGAGCGAGCGATGCTACTCTTAAAGAAGAAAACGCTGGATTGCACCTACATGGAAGAGATGCTTCAGCGCTGGTCGCAGTTGCTCGATGTGCAACCGGTAAAACTGGATGATTTGCGCGTCTGGCTGCAAAAACAGGGTGATGGTGTAAAGTTGCTGCAAAAGCTGCTATCAAGGCGGGAAGAGAAACAGCCCGATGCTGCTTTCTAAAGCCGTTGCAAGCTGCGCAGCCATTCCTCGCCGGTGTAATCGGTATTTGCATTGATCGCGCACTCATAGGCAGCTATCAACTGCTCAATGTTGTACTCATTGAGGTCATGAATACTTTTGATCTCTGGATACGTGGTGTCCAGCCAGGCGATGAAGTCGCTCACCAGGAAAGTTGGAACGAGCCTCAAGCCTTTTGGTGGCTGAGGTTTGGTGAAGTCAGTGCTGGCGAAGAGGGCTTCTTCCTCTTCCTCAAAATGATCAGGGTCGTACATGGCATGCCTCACAGTGCTTTGCTAGAAAAAAAGGTCAACATCACTTTTTAGTATATATCTCTTGCTTTGTTGAGTCAATAGGGTAAAAGGAGTGCCAGGATGGAAGATCGATTCGCGCTCTATGAGCGGGGTTTACGCTGTTTACAGGAAGCATTGGGCCTTGATGATCCGCAGTATGATGATATTATGATCTATAAAAGTCGTTTGCTCCTCGGTATTCAGGAAGTGCGTCTCTATAGATCACCTGAGGGAAACGCTGAAATACTGCGTGTTATACATCAATTGAGTATGATATGTAAGAAGCGCTTTCAGATGGACTTTGAAGACTGGTGCGTCCAGTGTGTCGAGAAAGAAGTGCAGGAGGTGCAGCAGAGTGGGTTCCCCTCTATTGGTGACTGGAAGGTGCTCCAGAGCGAGCAGCTACAACACTTCTTACGCAAGATGCTGGCCCGGCAGGGGATCCATCTTCAATCGCGGAAAGCGCCACCGAAAGAAGATCCAATTGCGCGCTATAAGAGTATCCCCCTGCATGCCTATCCGCTGTATAGCTCTCAGGATCCGGACTTTCTGGCGTACATCAAGATGCACTGGGACGCGTTGGAAGGGCTTTCCAATAATGTCTATGACCTCCATATTAGCCAGGCGCAGTTATGCGGCGAAGAAAATGGATATGATGTAATGGAGTTCTCATATATCGTGAAGCGCACGGGGTTTGAGGCGTATTCGTTGCTTCCCGGCTTGCTGTTCTGGGATAAACAATGGAACTGGGAATTTGTCTCCTTCAAAGATAAGACTGATGGACGAGACATGACCTATGTCTGGCGTTTGCTTTTCGAGCACTTGAGGAAAAGTCCGACAATAGCGACGGCTCGTAAGGTCAACGCGCTGCTTCAGAGAGAAGTGCATTCCTCGGGGATGAATGATCTGGCCCTTGAAAAGAAGCTGGTACAGTATAGTAGTGTTCCTCTGGCCGATCTCCTGTCGCACAATGGAACAGCAGGCAGTGCGAAAGGTTCCCGGGTAGACAAGGGAGCCCAATTGATACAGGAGTTGAAACGGCTGCCGAGCGGCGATGGGCCTGCATATGAGCGGCTGGTTCAACGCATACTGACCTTCTGTTTCGAAGATGAGTTCAGTCCTTTTCAGCTCAGGCAGCAGGTTGGGACCTCTCACAAGAAACGAAGAAGAGATTTTATCATTAACAATAAAGGGGCGATCCTTGAATTCTGGCGGACACTCAAGTATCGGAGAGGGGTTGAGCAGATCCTGTTTGATGCCAAGAACTATAAACATCCGATGTGCTACAGCGAAATCACCGGGACCTTGCGCTATTTACGCAACGAGATCTTTGGAAACTTCATGATCTTTCTTTCGCGTCAGGGGATAAAGGACTATGAGGAATTACTTGAAGATTACAGACAAGAGAGACGAGTAGTGCTTTTCCTCAAAGATATGGATGTGATCGATATGATCGAGCAAAAGCGGCAGGGAGAAATTGCCAGCACTATTCTCCAGGATAAATATGACCAGTTTTGTTTGCTGACATAAGTTCATGGTGGTAGAAATGGGTATCCCATATAGGTGCTGACAGTTTTTGTACAGGGTGTTATAAATGCGATGCATGGCTTCAGGCGGAGAGGCAGTCCCGTGGCGGCGTACTCCACGCGGAGCGAATCTGATAGGATCGATTTCTTGCATTCCATCGAGCTTATATAATAGGGGGCGAAGCAGCTTCTTGTCGCTTGCTCTATTGGCTCTCCCGCCAGCGTCAACGCGCCCACTGTGACGGGAGAAGGCAAGATACGAGCAAGATACGAGAAGTTTTTCGCGTGTCTGTATGCTATGCTCTTTACGATCCACTGTTTGTTCTGCTCGCCTTGCTAGCGAGCTCACAGAGCAGATCATGTCGTTCGCGACGAAAGCGGGGATGTACGTTTGATTATCTTTGATGAGAACAGAGCCTCTGATTCACCTGTTGTTGAAACGGTCTGGCACTGCCGAAGCGGACAGGCCAGCACCTTTCTCTCTCGTGCCGTGAGCCAGTGGGAGATAGTGATCATGAAACAGCATGGCACGATGAGCATTACGGTCCGAGGGCCAGAGACGAGAGCGACGACGGCCTGCTGTCCTGAAGAGGCCGAGTTTCTTGGCATCACATTTACGCTAGGTACCTTTATGCCTCTTCTACCCACAACCGACCGCCTGGATGGAGAGGTCATCCTACCGCTTGCAACAAAGCGATCCTTCTGGTTGTATGGTGCTGCATGGCAGTTCCCTGACTATGATAACGCTGACACGTTTGTCGACAGGCTTCTGCGTGCTGGTTTGCTTGTGCGCGATCCCATCGTTGACGCGGCTTTGCAGGGGCACTTGAAAGAATACTCCTTGCGGACGGTTCAGCGGCGCTTCTTACGAGCTACCGGGCTGACAGTGAGTGCTGTCCGTCAGATCGAACGGGCGCACAAAGCGGAGGCGCTGCTTGAGCGCGGCGTTTCTATTCTCGATACTGTGGAACTGGCTGGCTATGCCGATCAAGCGCACCTGACGCGCTCTCTCAAGCGTTTCGTCGGGCGTACACCTGCTCAGGTGAGCGGGAACGTATGCAGGTGAGAGGCTGTCGTTTTTGTTCAAGACGGCGCTCTTGTATAACGTTATACTCTACAGAAACGCTTACGAAAATGCGTCAGAAAGCTCCGGGTACGAGCCAGGGGAGGCATGACGCATCTACGCACTCTGATCCAGAAAATGCGAAAGCACGGGACAGGAGCTGCTCCCCTTTCATGAGCCGGTACCGTCGGGCAGGCAAGAACCGACAAAGCTTCCTTGCCAAGCGCTTCTGGACAGCGTGTTTCTCCGGGTGTTGTGCTGCGGTAATGCACACGTATGCCGGGTGAAAGGAGAATTCCCCGCTTTGAAGTGGGTGGGGTGTCAATCAAAGGAGAACATGTGATGAGAAAGATTATTGTCCTTTCATTCCTCTCGCTGGATGGCGTCATGCAGGGTCCTGGGGGGCCAACCGAAGACCCGAGCGGAGACTTTACGCTTGGTGGGTGGAGTGTGCCCTACTTCGATGATGGTGTTGGTAAGGCTATGGATGAGCAATTGAGCAAACCATTTGATCTATTGTTAGGGCGCAGGACCTTTGAAATATTCGCATCCTATTGGCCTCAGCATGAGAATGAATGGCCCGGTATCAACTCAAAGACAAAGTATGTTGCCTCAACAACGCTCACATCGCATGAGTGGAATAACACAGTTTTTCTCAAGGGCGATGTAGTAGATGCAGTCAAGCAGCTCAAGCAAGAAGAAGGACCAGACATACAGGTGCATGGGAGCGGCAACCTGATTCAGACGTTGTTGAAGCATGACCTGATTGATGAATTCTGGCTCAAGATCTTCCCGGTGACGCTCGGGACGGGTCGTCGCCTGTTCGCGGAAGGGACACTGCCCACTTCCTATACGCTGGTTGAGACGCAAGCGTCGCCGAGTGGCGTGCTGATTGCGAATTTCAGGCGTGTGGGCGAACTCAAAATAAGCTCATTCTAAGTGTTTTGTGGGATACACACAATATACCGGTGTGTATCCTATCTCTTGCTCTTTCTATGTGCTTCATTTTCAGTAGGGGTGTGTCGAGAAGGGAATAATGCTGCGCGCTGCTCTGTTCTTCTATGTATAGCCGCTTTTAGGCGCTATTTATGATTGTGAAATGGAGAGAAAAGAGTATGAACTTCGATTTCGTCACGTTCAATCAAGGTGTAGTGGAGGAGTTTCGGAAAAGTGGTGGGCAACTGAAGCAGAACGGCTATCCTCTGATCCTGGTGACGGTGAAGGGGGCAAAAACAGGACAACCGCGCATCTACCCTTTGATGTCTGTCCCCTATGGAGAACACTATCTGGCGGTTGCCTCGAAGGGCGGAGACCCGAAACACCCGCTCTGGTATCATAATATGTTGGCGAATCCTGATGTGACCGTCGAAGTGGGAGCGGAAACCTATCCTGCCCGAGCTCGCCTGTTGAGCGGCGAAGAGCGAGAACGCGCTTTCGCCCATGCAGTGACGATTTATCCCCCTTATGCTGAGTATCAGGAGAAGACAACGCGCGAAATCCCGGTTTTCGTACTCGAACGACAGCAGTAGAGCAACAGGCTGCTGATCCATGCAGGTTGGCAGCCTCTTTCTATTTCCTCATCTCTCCCCTCATTTCTGCGAATGCTACTCACCGTGCGCTCCTCCGTCTTTCATATAGTATCATTTGGATACTCAAAAGTGAGATTCGCCTTTTTCCGTATTTTCTCTGCGGTATTTTTGAACTCAAAAAAAGGCCTTATTGAACTATTGACATTTTTATCTGTATTGGGTACTCTACGGAAAGAGCATATATCCACTCTGTTTGTGGATATTGCATCTAAGGGAAATTCTGCTTTTCCTGGATGCACTTCTCTTATTGTAGAAAAAGAGTGAATATTGCTTGTGCTGATGCTATCCCTTGTTATCAGCAGATCCAGTGCGCAAGGAGGTGCGACTGACACAGACATTGTGATGGAAGCCTCGTTCGATTTTTGATGTATATGCCGGAGCATCGCCACGACTGTAGATAAGATGGGGATCTGAAGCAGCACAAAAGATGTTTCAGCATTGAGCGGTGATGCTTTGAGCAATTGCACTGTCGTTTTGAAATGCCAAAGGAGTGGTTATGGACAACATCAATAACACGGAAGAATTTGACCTCGATATTCAGTTCGATGAGCAGCAGGAAACAGTGCACGAAGTCATTGAGATGTTCGCTTCGGCAGGCTCTCCTGATCATCCTGCCTATACATGCTCTGGTTATTCAACCTGTTCTTCGACCTGTTCGACACTCCATAAGCGCTGTTTTATCTGTTAATGATCTGCTGATAGCAGCTATATGCAGTATCTCCTTGCACCTCTGAGGGAGCAAGGGGACGCTCCCCGGTAGCGGCATGGATGGCTGTTTACCGGGGAGGCCAGAGGGCAGTTCTCTCACGTTTCCCCCTTTCTCCGGGCGGAGCATGCTTCTTGGCGGGTGTGGGAAGGTACATCTATGGAGAGGTCAGAGTGATGATGCTGAAGCAACGGATGCGATGCGGTGCCACGTGGACTGAACGCGTCGTTCACTTGCGCATCCATCTCCCGGTTTCTTGTGGCGAGGGGCCTGTATGGTAGCGGCGTTCTCCTGGAAGGTTCTTATTTCCTCTTCTCTGGCGGAGAAGGCGCGAACGGTGGCCCTTGATCTCGCTTCTCGCTTGCGCCAACGAGAACTTCTTGAAGAGGCATTCAGACGGGTTGTGCACCAATCGCACGCTCCCCATCTCATGGCTTGGAAGCCTGAAACGGTTGCGACGGGAGATGCTGGATTGGCGCTTGTCTGTGCGCAACTGGACGCATGCTGGCCTGAGCAAGGATGGGATCGTCTCGGGCATGACTTCCTGACGAAAGCGGTTCAAAGGGCGACTGCTTTGCCCTCGCTTCACGCGGGACTCTTTGCCGGGTTGAGTGGTGTGGTCTATGCGACCTGCCTGTTGAGTCGGGGAGGAACCCGGTATCAGCGCTTGCTAAAGACTCTTGAGCAGCGGCTGTTCCCGATGGCGCGTGAGCTTGCGGAGCGCATGTATAGTCAGACACAGGGCTTTCCCGTCTCCTCCTATGATATCGTTTCCGGGCTGGCAGGTGTGGGAGCAGCACTATTGACCTTGCCACAGACGGACGAGCGTGACATGACATTGCGAGCGGTCCTTGAGAGCCTTGTCTTTTTCCTGCGTGAAGATCCTCCCGGCTTCCCGGCGTGGTATATCGCGCCCGAATATAGTCAGGAAGAGTTTTGGAGTGAGCTGTGTCCCGCAGGCGCTTATAACTGTGGGCTGGCGCATGGTGTACCCGGCCCGCTGGCTTTGCTTGCGCTGGCGAAGCTTCAGGGGGTGACGGTGCCGGGAAGCGAGGAAGCGATGCACCGCGTTGCTGATTGGCTGGTTGCGCATCGGATACAGGCGGAATATGGGTGGACATGGCCGCTTGCAGTGCCAGTCAACCAGGCTGGAGAGCTTCCCGAGGATCTGGCGCGTTGTCGTTCCGCATGGTGCTATGGGACGCCAGGAGTGGCCCGGGCGCTCTGGTTGACGGGCGAGGCTCTTGATACGCCGCTCTATCAGGAAACGGCTTTCGATGCGATGCTAGCGGTCTATCGCAGGCCGATTGAGGATCGTCGCATTTTTGCCGCGACCTTCTGCCACGGGGTCGCTGGATTGCTCCATATCACGCTGCACTTCGCGAATGCCACCGAGAGGCCTGGCTTCCTTGAGGCTGCAAACGCGCTCACCGAGCAGTTGCTTGCTCTCTATGAGCCAGATTCCTTGCTCGGGTACCGCAATGAGGAGATGGTTGGCCTCTTTGTTGATCAGCCTTCGGTGCTTGATGGAGCGGCTGGTGTTTTGCTTGTGCTGCTGGCTGCATCGACGGAACAGCGTCCGGTCTGGGATCGGCTGTTTTTGCTCTCCTGATCACCAGAAAAAGGAGCCTCTAGCGTGCGAAATTCTGAAGTCCCTGCTTCGCGAAAGGAGCGAAGAGCCCTTTACAAGCCGCTTGATGGCATAATGGTACGGATGCCATTTCTCCCTGTCGAAGCCTATCTGGAAGAAACAAGCGTACATGCGCTGGATCCCCGCGTGCAGCGGGCGCTGGCTGTGGGAAGCCTTGATCTGCTGGATGAAATAGAGCGGAATGCAACGGATACAAAGAGCCGGACGCAGCGAGAGAGGAAATTACAGCGCTATTTGATACGAATGACAACGCGCCCCACACCGTATGGTCTGTTTGCGGGGGCCGCGCTGGCGCAATGGGCCGATAGGACGGCACTTTCTCGGGCGGCTGGTGAGCCAATCGTGCGTGTACGACCTGATATGGAATGGCTGATGCGGCTTATCTGGCGGCTTGAAACGATCAAGGCGATTCGGCCATATCTGCGTTTGCAGGCGAATACTGCCGTGCATGTGCGGCGAGGTCGTATTTTTCTGGTGGAGGCATTGCCTTCCGGTAAGGCAAAACCGGAAAAGTTGGTTTCAGTGCGTGCGACAGGTGTGGCGCTCCGAGCCCTCTCCCTGACGCGAACTCCGATGGCGTATCCAGAGCTGGTCAAGCAACTGCTCGCCACAACGCCGGGAGCGACTGTTCAGCAGGTTGAAGGACTGCTTGCAGCACTGGTACAGCATACCTTTCTGCAAACAGATCTCCGCCCTCCGTTGACTGGCAGACATCCCGCTTTGTATCTGCTTGAGCGCTTGCGAGAGATTCCGCCGTTAGCACCGTTTCTGCATGCGTTTGAGGCATATCTTGTCGCCTTGCAGCAAGGAGAATATTCGTCGCTTGATATCGGGGAATATCGCCAATTGCTTGAGCAGGCCCATGAGGTGGAGCGTGTGCTTGATGCAATCAGCGGGCAGCCTACCGAGCAGAGCGAGAAGAATCTATTGCAGGTAGATATGGCGTTGCCGCTGGCAGAGGCGCGGCTGACGAGGGCAATTGGTGAAGAGGTTGCGGCAACGGTGGAGACAATGCTGCGCCTGACGCCACTTCCAGAGGGTATCCCGTATCTGAAAACCTATCTCAATGCATTCCTTGAACGATATGGGCCGTGGCGCGAGGTTCCCCTGTTAGAGCTGCTTGACCCGCACGTTGGCCTGGGCCTGCCCGCTCCCTATACAAAGGAACGGGAACTTCCGAACGAGGAGCCCGAACGCTTCCCCGGACGCGATCGAGCCCTGTTTGAGCTGGCTCTGCAGGCGTTTGAGAAGCGGCAGCAGGTGGTTCTGCTCGATGAGCCTTTAGTAGAGCGCCTGAGCACGACCACGCTTTCGGAAGAGCGTGTGCCTCACTCGCTTGATGTGTATGTCTCGGTTGTCGCGCCTTCTGCAGAGGCAATCGATGCGGGACGCTATCATCTGGTAATCGGGCCGAATGTCGGTGTCTTGCAGGCGGGGCGCGCGCTTGGTCGCTTTGCTGATCTGCTAGGAGATGAGGCGGTTGCAGCGTTGCGCCAGATTGCGCGAACGGAAGAGGCGGACGCGCCGGGGTGTATTCGTGCTGAACTGGTCTATCTGCCCAAAGAGAACCGACTTGCGAATGTGCTGACGTATGCGCCGCTCGGGAGATATGAGATCTGTTATGGCACGAGCGCGGGCACGGATCAGAAGCATGTTATTCCGCTGGATGAGCTGGTTGTTGGTGTGCGTGATAATCGATTCTATGTACGCTGGACCGCCCGCAATTGCGAGATATTGCTGAGTATCGGGCACATGTTGAACCCGATCTTCGCGCCGCCTCTTGTTCGGTTCCTGTGCGATATCAGTCGCGAGCAAACGCCGATGTTGAGCCGCTTCTACTGGGGGCAGGCGGAGGCGTTCCCATATCTTCCACGGGTTCAGTCAGGACGCAGTGTGTTGCGGCTGGCGCAGTGGGAGATTTCCGCGAGCTTCCACCTGAAAGCGTTGCAATTGGAAACGCCGGAACAGTTCTGGCAATCGCTTGGGCGTTGGCGGGAGCAATGGCATGTTCCTCGCTATGTGTATACGGGCGAGATGGATCAACGCCTCTTGCTCGATCTGGAGCGGCGTGAGCATGTCGAAGAGCTGCGATTACAGCTTCTACGGAAAGTGCCTGATCGCCTGATATTGCAGGAGGGCTTGCCGGGGCCGGCTGATGCCTGGATTGAGGGGCCGGAGGGACATTACCTCTCCGAGTTTGTTGTGTCGCTCGGTCGCCAGCGAAGTGAGCCGATGAGGCCGCCCATGTTGCCAGCTTTCAAGGCGCACACGGCAATCCCGCGCCTGTGCCCGCCGGGAAGCGACTGGCTGTTTCTCAAGCTCTACTGTGCGCCCTCGCTTCAAGAGAGCCTTATTGCACAGATGATTCGCCCTTTCGCTCAGGAAGCGCTGCAAGAACGCCTCGCGACGGATTGGTTTTTTCTGCGCTATCTTGATCCTGATCCTCACGTGCGGCTGCGGTTCCACGGAGAGAAAGAGACGCTCTTGCAGCGGTTGCTTCCGCGCGTGAGCGCATGGGCGACGCAACTGATGACCGATGGTCCCTGCCCCCGATTCACGTTTGATGTCTATGAACGGGAGATTGAGCGCTACGGTGGTGAGTCCGGTATCCTGCTTGCTGAGCAGCTCTTTGGCGCTGATAGCCGGGCGGTCGCTGCTTTGCTTCATCTGCAACAGACGCGACGCATTCCGCTGGATCGAATTGACCTTGCTGTCCTCAGCGTTGATAGGTTGCTTGCTCAGTTAGGGCTGACGCCCGAGCAGCGGCGACAGTGGTATCGTATGGGGGTTACAAGGCGCCCTGAGGCGGGGCCAGGCTATCGCCTGCGGGCGCGGCAGTTGCGCGAGTTGATTGGCAATGCACAGGGGCTTGCCCATATCGAGCACGGTGAGCATGTCGCTGCGATCCTGGATGCAAGAGAAGCCGAACTTGCACCGATTGCCCGAGAGCTGGCCGCTGCCGAGGAGCGGCAGGAGTTGACCCTTCCACTTGCCAGCCTGTATGGAAGCTATGTCCATCTGCATTGTAATCGTCTGCTTGGTACCGATAAAGATGCAGAGAGCCTGACCTTACAGTTGCTGTTGCGCACACATGAGGGGCTGGCCCGCGCTCCTGTCGCTGATTCGTCACATTGATAACCTGCCTGCTCAGGGGTGCCTGACGCTCTCTTCCTGAGGGCGCGATCTCCTTCTTTATCTGGCTTCAGGCCTGCTCGGTTTGAAGAAAGCGCTCTGGAGGCTGTTGTAAAGGTCGGGCTTTTCCAGCGGTGTGGGACGCGGTATCGGCGCCGCATACCCCCTGCTCATGTTTAGCGCAGACACTGCAAGCCTCTGGGGCTCGTTTCGCCTCTGGATAAATACTCCAACAGGCGCTATGGCCGAGCCCTGAGCTTGCACAGGGGATCAAGCGCCCTGGTTTTCGTTTTGCCCTTTTTAATTGCATCTGTTCCCCGGTATGGCGCATCACGGCAAGCAAACCTTGTAATGCTCGTGATTGCCTGCCTTTCAGACAAGATGAATCGTCACCCGGTGCCAGGCGTTATTCATGTAGCCCTTGAAGTTCCACAGGTTGCGTACATCTTCGGGTTGGGTATGCTTCGAGGTGTCCCACGCCCGAACGATGAGTTGACGGTCTCCAGGGGGTAGAGAAAGCGATAGCTCCCAGAAACACCATACATAAGGGCCTGCACGCTCGACAATGGTCGCTGTCTTCCAGGTCTGCCCATCATCAGCGGAGAGCTCGACCCGCTCCACAGGCGCTTCTTCGCCGCTGATAGCATACCCTCGAACCTGAACGCGCCCCGCCGCGACCGTTTCGCCTGCCTGTGGTGTGGTGATGACAGCGTTGAGAACCAGGCTTTCTAGCGTCTTCCCACGGCTCCAATCGGCGGTTTGCGCGGTGACATTCGGAGGGAAGAGCTTATAATCACAGGTCTGATATGGGTTGGTTGATGGATGGTGTTGAAGTGTGATCTCGCCGAGCCACTTGACGCTTCGGGCTCCGATATAGCCGGGGACGATCAGGCGTAAGGGAAAGCCGTGTTCCGGGGTGAGCGGCTCGTCATTCATCTCATAGGCCAGAAGCACATCTTGAGAGAGGGCCTTCCCTAACGTAATGGAGCTTCCAAAGTGGACCGTTTCCCCTGCGAAAGGCGTCTCATCGAGACCGGTAAAAGCGACATAGCGAGCATTTGCCTGCACCCCGACCGCTCGTAGCACTTCCCGTAAAGGGATGCCGCGCCAGTTCGCTGTGGAGATGGCTCCTGCTCCCCAGGGAACTTCCCCGCCAAGAGGTTTCACCGCCATCAAATCCGTTCGCCGATTCCCGGCACACTCAAGGGTGACCGGCACCGTGCGAGCAGGAGCCAGCGACCGAAGCTCGTTTAGCGAGAAGGCTCGTGGTTGCTGAACCAGCCCGGTGAGCAGAAGCCGATAGCGGCTCGGGTCTATCTCCGGAATGGACCCATGCGTGCGGACAAAGAAATGCTGCTGTGGCGTGAGGAAGGATTGTTGCAAGAGGTTGCCGGGTGGCTCGGCGTTGAGTGGGTGTGCTCGATGGACGATCAAGGGCGATTTGTGAGTGTGTGCTGTCATGATATGCTTCTCCTGCTCCTCGAAAGGATCTATATGAGTACATTTCGATGGTGTACATCAACTCTTCCCTTTTCTGCATATGATGCTCTATCATCAAGCACATTGGATACAGCTCTTTTTCTTGCTGTCTTTCCCTGAGAATGGCATTTACGCACATTTTGGGGCAGGAAATCAAGGGAAATCTGCTCGTAGCTTCGCCCTTGCTCCTTGCTTTGCAAAGGAATCTAAAACCCATATCGCTTGCTCAGATGCGATCAGGTTTAAAATGCTGAATTTAATTCTATATCCTGAAAGGCTATATTTAAAGTATCTATACCTCCCTTACTGCTCGGGTGCTTCGAGTGGAGAAACACATGTATCTGCTCGGTAGCGGGGGGGACTTTTCGCCTGGAGAATACATATCATACTATTCATTTGCTGTGCGACATGCTCTTATTCAAGGAAAATGTGGGAGTGATACTGACGATGTTTTCTGCAATAGAATAAAAAGCGTTTTCACGTGTGACAGGCAAGGCCTCAAGGACGACCCGAAAGTCGCCTGTTTTCTGGCCTCGCCCTGTGAGCCGACGCAGAGGTTCTAACTATCGCTTCTGTTGAGCTTGCTGTTATCAAGCAGAGCCTGAGACCGAGAGCGAGCTTGCTGTGTCAGTGGATGGTCGGGGCCAAAAATCTGTTCGCGAATGTGGAGCGCTCGTTTGAGCAATTGACGCGCCTCCTCTTTGGCTTCCTCCTCAGCAGAGATCTCGGCCTGAAGCAGCAGCGTGGTCGCGAGGTCTGGATGCTCTGGCCCGAGTTGCTCGCGAATGCGCAAGGCCCGCTCTACCAGCGGTTTGGCCCTCTCGATAGAACCCTGCTTTATGTACAGTTCTGCCAGGCTATCAAGCGGGAAGGCGACCTGTGGATGATTCGTCCCTACCGCCTCTCGGAGGGAGAGCACCCGCTGTAGAAGCGGCTCCGCTTCGTTATATCTTTCCTGAAGGATGTAGACCTCAGCCAGATTTTGTAGCGGGAAGGCGACCTGTGGATGATTCGGTCCCAATGCTTGTTCTCGAAGCACAATTGCCCGATGGAAGAGCGGTTCCGCTTCAGCATAGTTCCCGAGCTCTTTATAGGCTGTGGCAAGGTTGGTCAGGAAATAGGCAATTTCCGGGTAATCTGGTCCATGTGTTTGCTCGAAAATGCGGATAGCGCGGCGAAACAGCGGAAGGGCATCGGCAAGCATGTTCTGCACACAATAGAGCGTGGCGAGATCACCGAGTGTTCTTCCGATCGTTGGGTGATTCGGGCCAAGCACTGCTTCTTGCAAGTGCAAGGCTCGCTGAAGCAGAGGCTCCATCTGGCTGTATTTCCCTTGCTCTGCACAGGCAATCGCCAGTGAGTGGACCAATGAGGCTACTTGAAGGCTGTCAACTCCGCCTTCTAATTCGTAGAGGTGGAGTGCACGCAGCATGAGCGTCTCTGCTTCTTGATAGCGACCCTGTTCGTTAAGCTGAGCTGCAAGATAGTGCAGCGCTCGTGCTTGCGAGGGATGATCTGGCCCGTAGAGCGCTTCTTTTATATAGAGAGCGCGACGTAAGTGCTGTTCTGCCTCTGCAAATCTTCCCGCGTTGGTGTAGAGAAGCGCAAGTAATTCGAGGGTATCGGCCACGGTCACAGAATCGCTGCCAGATAAGCGCTCTTGCATCTCTATTGCCTGGAGATAACAGGTTTCGGACCTGTCGCGTTGCTCCAGATGATGATAGAGCCTGCCCAATCGCGCCAGTAACGCGGCCTGAGCCTCTTCATTGGAGGATGCTTTATAGAGTTCGAGGGTTTCCAGCATCAGCGGTTCGGCCTCTGTGTAGCGAGCACGATAAAAGAGGTAGGCTGCTATTCTCTCGTAAAAGGCGGTGACGTCGCTCCCGGCCAGCCCCCAGTGCTGGCTTTGTTTGATACATTCCTGGGCGTGCGGCAGCAGGAGATCACACCATCTCCACTGTTCTCTGAACTCGGGTTTGGTCTCGACCTGTGGGAAGGCGTGATGAAGCAGGCGGAGCAGTTGCATCACCCAATGACGCTGATCCGCGTGGCTTATGCCCTCCTTGAAAATGAGCTGTACCAATCGGTGGAGAGAGAGAAGCCGCTGCTGCCCGTTCCGCTTGACCAGAGAGAAGTGCTGTAGCGCGCGGAGCCCTTTATTCCAGTGAAAGGCGTCGGTGGCGATCGGTGCGAGTGTTTCGCCAAGCACCGAAGCAGGGGCCCCGGTAAAAATGGCCTCTGGAATGGCTTCCGGGGCCAGAAAAGCACAGGCCGAAAGAATGAGAAGTGCGGACGGTTCGCGTTGTTGTAGTTGCGAGAAGGAGAGCATCAGGGTTTTCACGATGGAGTGCGGATGTGAGGCGTAGATAGCTCGCTCGCTTAACAGGGAAAGCGTGTGGGAGTGAAAGAGCCGCTGATATTCGGGGAGAGAACAATTGGTCTCTTCAATATAGGCTCCGGCCTGATCAAGTGCCAGAGGGAGGCCGCCTGATGAGGCAACAATAGCATTGGCTGCCTGCATCGTTTCTGGGGAGAATGGGCCGGAGATGCGGGCGCGTTGTAGCAAGAAATGTGCCCCTTCATCGGGCGTCATTGGCTCCACTTCGAGGGGTTGGGCCAGTTCTCCCGTTGCTTGCAGGCGGGTGGTCAGCAGCAGGGCGCCGTGTGAGAGGGTTGGCATATAGGGCTGAACGAATTCCAGGTCTTCCACATTGTCGAAAATCAGCAGCCAGTCACGATGGGTCTGGAACCATTGCAGCACTGAAGCGATCAACGTGTGCTGATTCTGATCGCGCTGTTGTGGGAGATTCAAGACCGAAGCAATCGCGGTCAGGTGAGAGATGATGCTTTCCTGCGTCTCGGCTCCAATCCAGAGCACGGCGCTGAACTGCTGTGTATAGCGGTATGCGAACTCGATCGCCAGTTGCGTTTTTCCCATTCCTCCCATTCCGCTTAATGCATAGGGACGTCGCGCCTGAGGAGCCTTCTGAACGAGGGCCGTATAGAGACATTCAAGCTGTTGCTCGCGCCCGACAAAAAACGGGTTGCGCGAATAGGGAAGGTACCAGCGCAAGGCAACACTGGTTAAGCTGGCCTGCAGTAAAGCCTGGGTCTCTTCTTCGTTCAGATGGAGCTGTTTCGCCATCTCCAGCACCATGCCGCGGGTGTCGGGGAGCCGGTCGCCGCGTTCCCATGCTCCAATAGTGTTGCGGTGTACACCGAGACTGGCGGCCAGTTCTTTCTGTCCGATACGATGGCGCTTTCGTAGCTCTTTCAGGAGCTCGCCAAAGGGGGCCTCTCTCTCCATAGATCTTTTTCCTTTTCCTGAATCGCTGCTTTGTCGAACGAGCAAAAGAAATGGGGCTGAAATAGAGATTGCAAGAAAATGCACTGCGAAACGGTGCATCTTCTATTTTATCATAGGAAGGTGAACGAAATGAGTATATTCAGTGCAACATCTTGTTTCAGGAGAAAGGCTTTGTTTGTGCTTACAAAGTGGTAAGCGGGCAGATGGGAAGCACTTTCAACAAGGTGTAGGAGTATGACAATCTTCTTTATAGAAGGAGGGGAACACAGATGCGTTGTTCTGTGCAAACCATGATCGTGCGGAGTTGGAACGTTCTGCTCTGTGCTATGCTGGCATGTGGGCTGCTCACCCTGAGCTTTGACGCCGGGACCGCTCACGCGTCGGAAGCTCCCGGGAAGAATGAGTGTGATCGAGCGCTTATACTGATCCCTGGTTATACTTTACACGAGCACGATTGCGTGGTCTATCAGAATACGATACTGAAAATGGAAGATGGCATGTTAGCCCTGTATGCTTCGGAAACCCAGGTATGGTATGCCCCTGTTATAACGAGAGATGGTTACGCAGTTATGCAGGGAGATGGCAATCTGGTTATCTATAGTGAGGGCGTTCCGGTCTGGGCCTCTCATACTGACGGCTATCCGGGCTCATGTCTGTTGCTCGGTGCGAATGGAACGATGGCAATTAGCAAGGGAAGTACGACTGTAGATGGTGGTGGTTGCTCCGCTGTTGACCTGATCTGGCGCACAAAGAGCTACACAGAGAACCCTGACGAGCTTCTGCACGAGTTTGTACCGTGCGAAGATATTCTGCTTACCGGTGAACTGGGTGATGTTCATGGCCTTGCCCCGGGTCAATGTCTCAGCACGCCGACAGGCGGAACGACGCTGGCTATGGAACAGAACGGGAACCTGTCTCTGTATCATGGAAAAGCGCTGATCTGGGAGAACAATAAGAGTGATCATAGGGAAAGCACCTTACAGATGCAGGGAGATGGCAATCTCGTTACCTATGACAGGTATGGCCAGCCTACCTGGGCTTCGGGATCGGCCTACTATCATGGCTCGTGTCTGAAAGTGGAAGAATGGACCATCGCCATTTACGCCCGCTCTCCGTCGGGTGGTGCGTGTGGTGACTCGGGCCAGAAGATCTGGGAACTCCAGACATCCCAATCGTGAGCGTAAGTTTCCTCCTTACCTATCACGGTTCTGTGTGCTGGAAGCGGGCGGTATCTTCCTCCCGCTTCCGGTTTTGACTTTTATCAACAGACGGATCGAGAAGGCTCTAGAAGCAGCGTGCGAATCGACAGCATTCCAGCGGAAGCGATCCGAAAGAGGATAGTGAAACTCCAAGTCCCTCCTTGTAGCCCCATTTCCAGCAAGAGCGATCCGAAAGAGGATATGAAAATTGCATTTGCTTCCAATGAACGATATAATGGCTCCTGATTGGTTGTTGGGGATCACGTGGGGATCATCGCTGGAAAGGGAACTCGCTATGCCGAAGAGAGCAAGCTATCTTGTGCGCTGGTCTGAAGAGCAGGAGGGCTACTATGTATTTGATCAGGAGGAGCATGCTGTCCTGCGCGTGGATGGTGCGCCCTGGTTTTCCTGGCTGAACACCCATACATCGTTTTCCTTTCGAGGGCAGCAGGGACAACTGAGCCTGCTGAAAGAGGCGCGTCCTCGTGGGGAAGGCTACTGGTATGCCTATCGCAGGCAGGGAAAACGCATGCGCAAGCAGTACCTCGGGCGAAGTAGTGAGCTGACGGCGGCGCGTTTAGAGGAGGTGGCGGCGCTTTTGAGTCAGGCATGTTCCCCAAATCTCCCTTCTGAAAGAAGCGAGCAACCACCGGCGCTGTTGCTATCGAAGTTCTGCTTCCCGCGTTTATCGCCCTCGCTTCTTGCCCGGCCCCGCCTGATGGAGCTGCTGCGGCAGGACAGCAAAGTCATACTGCTGGTTGCGCCTGCTGGTTTTGGAAAAACGGCGCTGGCTCGCCAGTGGATTGAGGCCCAGAGGCAGGAGACGCGGGTTGCGTGGCTCTCTCCTGGCCCGGAGGATGACGACCTGATCCACTTCTGGCGTTCTATGCTCACCTCCTGTGAATATATAGCGGGCAGGCCGGGCCATGCTGCGCGTCAGCAACTCCTTACCGAGCAGGCGTTTTTCTCCGAGTCCTTCCTGAAAAAGCTCCTCACCACGTTCCTGAACGATGTCGCGGCGCAGCGGGAGCACCTGCTACTTATTATTGACGATTATCATCTTATTACCTCCCCACAGGTTCATGAGACGCTGGCATATCTTATTGATGGCCTGCCGCCCACCATGCGGGTGATGCTGTTGAGCAGGGCTGAACCTGAACTCCCCCTTGCCCGCTGGCGAGCCCGAGGTGAGCTACAGGAGCTGCATTCGTCTGAGCTGCGCTTTTCGGCGGAGGAGCGAACAGCTTTCATGGAGCAGGCCGTTCCGGTGTCCCTCGCACGTGAGCAACTGGAGATGCTGGACAGGCGGCTTGAGGGCTGGCCGGCAGGTTTTCGGCTGCTGGCACTGGCCTTGCAAGGAAAACACGAGGTTCGGGAGATCGAGCAGGTGCTTGCCGGGTTCAGTGGCGGTCATCGCTATCTGCTGGACTATCTCACGCTTGAGGTGCTCTCATCGCTGCCAGAGGAGCGCCAGACCTTCTTGCTCTGTACCAGCCTGCTTGGTCGCATGACGGGCCCCTTGTGCGATGCCGTCACCGAATGTCGGGACAGTGAACAGATTCTCCGGGAGATGGAACGCTCAGGCTCCTTCTTGCAGGCGTTGGGTGGTGAGCCGCCGTGGTATCGCTACTGCTCTTTCTTTGCCGAGGCGCTTCAGACGCGAGCTCGTCAGCTTCTGAGCGAGGAAGAGATCCGCCGATACCTGTGGAGGGCCAGCGTGTGGTATGAACGAGAGAACATGCCCGGCGAAGCGGTCGAAACGGCGCTGGCTGCCAGGGCATGGGAACGGGCGGCGCTGTTGATGGAACGAATGCTCGCAGACGATGCCTGTTCTATGCTGCTGGATCGTGAGACGCTGTTGCGCTGGCAGAAGGCGCTGCCTGAGCCTGTCTTTGAGGCTCACCCGGGATTGTGCGTTCACTATGCCGCTGCACTGCTCATGACGCTCGATCGCAGGTCTTCGGCTGTGATGGCCCAGATCGAGGAGCCACTGACGCGGGCCGAGCGTATCTACGAAGAGCGGGGAGAGTGGGGAAAACTGGGTGAAGCGCTCTCCTGTCATGCTGAGGTTGCTCGCTGGCAGGGAAACCTTCCCCTGGCGCTTGATCTTGCCCGAAAAGCGCTCTCTTTCCCGCCGGAGCCGCCCATGCGCTGGCGAGGAGCCAGTGTTCTGATCGTCGTCAAGGGCGAGATGGAGGCGGGGAGGCCAGAGGAGGCGCGGCGCTTGCTTTTGCAGGGGTTGCAGCTTCTTGGTGTCTTCCATTTCCCGGGGTATAGCTTTCAGGGCGTTACCTTGCTTGGTGAAATGGCCTGGCTGCAAGGCAGGATACGGCAAGCCGAGCAGTACTATCAGCAGGTGCTTGCTTCAGCGCAGGAGAACCCGGTTGATCGGATACAGGCGCTACTCGGGGTGGCGAAGGTTTTCTACGAGTGGAACCGATTGGCGGAGGCGGAACGGTATGCCATGCAGGCGCTTGAGTTGGGGAGGGCTCAGGTTGATGCGCTGGGACCATACTTTGTGGAAACCGGGTTTCTTTTCCACGGTGAACTTCTGCTGGCGTGTTTGGCGCAGGCGCGAGGTGAGCTCTCGCGGGCACAGGAGATGTTGCAAAGACTGCTCGCCAGTGCGCAGGAGCGCCAACTTACCCCCTATTGCCGCATGGTGCTGGAACAACAGGTGAGGCTTTCTCTCGCCTCGGGCAACCTGACCTTCCTTGAGGATTGGCAGGCGCTCTCACAGGATACCGATGACGAGGCCACGCTGATGCAACGGGAACAGCATGACCTGCTTCGCGCTCGTATCCTGATCGCCCGGGGACAGAGCTCCGAGGCGCTTCATCTGCTTGAAGCCTGGCGAGAAGACGCGCACGCCTGGCGACGTATTCGCAGCGAGCTGGAAGTGCTGATGTTGCTGACGTTGGCCTATGCTGCCAGTGCACGCCTCGACCACGCGAAGCAGACGCTGAAAGCTGCTCTGATCCTTGCTCAACCGGAGGGTTTTCAACATCTCTTCCTGGAGAAAGGGGAGGTGCTGGCTGCTGTGCTGCGAGTGCTGTTTCTCGAGTTGCGTGAAGAGCCGCTTATGAGCTATGCGCGGGGCTTGCTGCTGGCTTTTGCGAACCGGAATGGCGAGCAACAGGCGGCTTCGGGCTCTCCTATGGCGTTGCTGTGGGGGCCTCTGACAGAAGCCGAACAGCGTGTGCTTGGTCTGCTTGCCGGAGGCTCTACCAACGCAGAGATTGCGGCGACGCTGGTGGTCTCGGTCAATACCGTGAAGACGCAGGTGCAGAGCATTTACCGCAAACTCAACGTGAAGAATCGGTGGGAAGCCAGTCAGGCCGCACATCGCTTGAACCTTCTCTAGTTCGTTGTACGCTTGCTATTGCTACGCTGCACATCGCTTCTCAGAATCACCCGCTCGATCACCCCGGAGAAGGATGAGCTCTCCCGAAGTGTGCTTTATATTACAGACATCCAGACCTGGATGCACTCAGAAGCTCAGGGGTGCGACTGCTGTTCTGGTGCAGCATCAGGTGATGGTGGATGAATGTTTCTCTATACAGAAAGCAAAGGATTGAAAAAGAGCTATGAATCAGGTGAGCGAGCGTGTGAAAACCTTCTTTGAAGGATTTAATCGAGCGAATAATTCGTTTGATCCTGAAGTCCGGGCGCCGTTTGTGCGTGATCTCTTTGTGGGAGCCAGTCCCGATGGGGTGATTCAGGCGATGAAGAAAGAAGACTATCTGGCAACGACCGCGAAGGCGCAAGAGTATCTCCATGCGCTTGGGTTCCAGTGGGTGCATGTCGTGCCCGAGGAAGAAATTCCGCTCTCTCCGCAGTATGTCCTGGTGAAGACACGAGGAACAATGCGGCTTGAGAGAACGCCGGGGCAGCAGATTGATCTGAGCCATGATGCATCCTATATCCTCTTTGTGGGCGAAGAGATGCCGCAGATTGTCTTGGCTCTCTCGCATGAGGACCCGATGAAAATGGCGCGCGATCAGTATGGTATTGATTTTGGAGAGCAAGCGTCCTGGGATGAGACTATCTAAAGGGGCTGAAAGCGCTGCTTCGATGGAAGAGGGAGGATGACACAGGGGCGCTCTTCTCTCTGAAGCCCAATGATACGTATGCTCCGTCAAAGCGTACGGGAGCGTCCGGCAAGAGCGTGACCCAGCTATGTCGCAGCGCTGGCTTTCTGGAAGAGGTGAGGCAAAAAGAGCCCTGATACGTTGGGTATCAGGGCTCCAAAAAGGGGTAACACTCAGATGGAGCGATCTATGAATCTGTCTGCTTCCGGTTGTCTGTTGGTCGATAACCGATTCTCTCTTTAAAACCGGCAACAAGCCGACCTTTGTAGAGAAGATCGATCGTGCGATCATAATACTCAGGCTTCAGGGCAGCAGCCTTAAAGGCCTCATGCGCTTCTTTTGCATCATTGCCGGTATAGATACACTCTTTCCCTGCACGTACCTCAAAGTCATTCTGTTGCTGCATTGCCCGCCTCCTTTTCGAAGTCCATTTCAACTTCAACGGGTGAGCGCTCACAGCTCATTGTGATGTACATCTGCCCGATTCGCTTGCGCCTGGTGAACTGTTTCAGCCACGAGATCAACTCATTGAGGTCATGAGGCTCGATCGTTTCGCCGTCGAGATCCACGCGTACCAACGTAGACCACTGCTTTTCCGGAATCCAGGGATAGCGTGTGTAGACATCTTTCGGGATCTCGTGATAGCGCAGCCACGCGAGATGATCGCGCACCAGCCGCCGCCACATCTTTTTGCGCTCAGGATCAGCCTCTTGCCTGTACGCGCTGATGGAGGAATGGAAGGCATCGACAGTGATCGAGACCGCTTGCTCTACAATGTGCATGAGATCGGTAAGGCGCAGGTTCATGAGTCGATACGCGCTCATAGTTCGTCTCCCTCCGCCTCTTCGGTCAGCTCGTAGCATTCCTTCTTGCCGTTAAAATGGATCCCGATGCACCGTTGCTCGAACCATTGTTTCTGGCGCTCAAGATCGTCAATGCTGTAACCACGAGGCCCGACACGCAGACGAAATGCTGTCAGCTCTTTCAGCTTGTCTTCGACTTCAGCGCGCGAGAGATGCGGACGAATCGGGATATCAACCTCATCAAGGGGAGAGGTGGCTTTTGTGAGCTCATTGAGCAGAGCAAGCAGGCGTTCCGCTCGCTCTTTCGGCATCGCCCCACCAGAAGCGCAAGAGAGGGCAGAGGTCAAATGCCGTTCTTGACAAGCCTCGAAGAGTGTACGGTAACGCACTCCACGCTCTATGATGAGTCTGAAGATGTTTATTCTCGTCTCTTGAGCTCCTTCTGTCATGAAAGCACTCTCCTTCTCCTGAAAGCGAAATTTTCACACAATCACATGTCGTTCCAGCGCGTAGTGATACGCGGGTGCGAGTCCCTGGTTTTCAAACCATCGCTCCAGCGCTCGATACGCATCTAAGGCTTTCTTTCTCCGTGTTTGCAGCCATTGTTGTCGCAAAGCGTCCAACTGCCTGAGCTTGCCTTCAAGATCCTGCTCTGCAAGCGGGGGTCTGAGCGCTATTTCGACCTCATCAAGCTGGTAGTGGGTATGGGCCAGCTCATTAAAAGCCGCGAGGATGATGTCCGCAGCTTCACGCGGGATCGCCGCGCCCGACACACACGCGAGGTAGGAGGCACGCAGCCCCCGCGCCTCACATGCATGCTGTAACTCGTGATGAAAGATGTTGTGCCTTATTCGCAGTTCGTACAGCGTTGGTTTTCGTCCCTGCATACAACACCATCCTCTTGAGGCAACCGCAGCCACGCCGGTATCAGATCCAGTTTGAGGCAGAGAGCCGCCACCAGCATATCAGTCGCCTCTTTTCCTCTTTTCCGATCAAGCGATGCAACCAGAGCTCGTAAGCGCTCTTGAGATTGTGCCATCTGGTTTTGAAGGTCACGAAGTGAGACACACGTCAGATAGACTTGTTCCATCAAGAAGTCAATTTCCGTTTTTTGCATGTGCTAGCCTCCATGCTTGACTATGCCTACTCGAGGGCAATCCAAAGACACCAGCATCGTGCCGTCGTGTCGAGGTAGACAGGGACGCCATGTGACTGTAACCATTCTTTGTGTCTGGCTACGCGATTCACTGCTGACTGATAGAGCAGTGGGTTCCACGCCCCGTTATCGACCTCGCGTTGTGCTCGATTTAGCGCCTGTACGTGATAGACAACCTGAGAATACAGAGGACCAGCAGGCCCTTGTTTCAGCCGCTCGACAAAGCGCCGCACCGCCTCCACATGGTTCACCCCTTTCTCGTCTTTAGGGGGATGTGTCATCATATATCTGAGATAGCCAACTAAAACAATTTTTGCTTCAACTATCTCTTCTTGAGAAAACTTGAATACAAACATATTTGTCTCATCTTGTGTATTCATTGTATCCCCTACGTTTCATCATCATAACGTCGTTTGCCTGTTAACTTGTGAAGTAACGCTTACCAGCAGGCATAGAATAATGTTTTGATGCTTATACTACCAAAATAACATAGGATAAGTGAGAAGAAGGTAAAATTTGCAATGAGGAAAGAAGAAATTTTACCTGTGACTGGACAGATATATATCTTTTTCTTATACTGATAGATAGGAAGTATATTAATTAAGTTCGCTTGCTTATTCTGATTTAATGGAGAAAGTAGGGTGGAAGCATCTGATGTTACATTTCATTTCGGAAAAGAAATGAAAAAGCGCAGGCTTGCTAAGGGATGGAGCAAGGAAGAATTTGCTGAGCTCTATGCGAAAGCTCTAGGCAAACCTGAGCCCCTCAATGTTAAAGCCATAGAAGCCTTAGAGAGAAGTGAGGTAGGACCAGTGTCACCAAATCGACGCGAAATCATTGCATTTCTGTTGGATATGCCTTTAGCTGGTATGCTGTTGAATGAAACGTCAATTTTTGTGCCGAATATTCAGACGCGAAAGCGCTTAGATATTGATGAAAGTATGGAGGCTTTGAAAAAATATTGGGAACAGCACCTTAAGAGTACCTCTGCACATCTATTAGATGAAATTGATGATAGAATAATAGATATAGAGAAAGAGATACCTTATGCTATTAATATGCAAGATAGGAGAGTATTGCAGGAAATTTTGTATAAGTATCATATCGTTATATCTTGCATACTTGATGGAGAATATGAGCATGACAAGGCTATATCCCATTTAACCAAAGCTATAGTTTTATCAAGAAAACTGAAGGATGAAACGCTAGAATCTGCTGCTCTTTATAGACTTGGCAACATTTATCTCGTTGCGGGCAGGATAGATAATGCAACAACCACCTATAGCCAGGCTCTTCACCTGGCAAGAGATACGCAGGTAAACGGAGCCTTACTATTGAAGAGAGGGTTAGCGGATTCTGTACTTGCTGGCAGAACAAAAGAGAATCGCGATCGCTTGAATGCGCAGGTTGTGCAAACCATTGAGAACGGGGGAGAGATCGCAAAGCAAAAGTTTGACTATGACGAGCACTTTCTGAAACTCAATAAGGAAAGATACCACTTAGATAAAGCTGCCGCGCTTATCAATATCGGATATTATCAAGAGGCAATAAATGAGATATTCGCTATCCGTCAAGAGTCGAATTCAGAATGCAGGAATGCATATAGTACGATGCTTCTTGGGAAAGCATATTTTGGGTTAAATAATTATACACTTGCAGCAAGCATGGCTCTAGATTCGTTGCCTGTATTTAAAAGAATACATTCAAAAGTGAATGTTTATAGAATAGCGAGGTTGTACAGAGAACTAAAGGAGAGCCCAGCAGCAAACAAAGTTGAAGTAGCTGAATTAGGTCTGGAACTGTGGAAGTATGATCCCAAACTCGTGAGGAGATAAATGTTTCCACTCATAACCCATTCTATCAATATTAAGGGAGAAAAGGAAATACTTGTTTCTGGTTATGTGGATAGGTATTTGCATACTGTCCACTATATTGTAAACAATCCCCATGTAAGTGGAATGGAAGAGTACTTCATACTGCTAGTGTATAGAAAGGATGGATCAAGAGAAACGTATCTTATCTCACCTGGTCAGATATTCGATGAAACAAAGCGCTATACCTATTTGTATGAAAAAGTATCTCCTGGAGTAAGCAGCGATACAGATAGAGAAATACGCTTTTGGTATGGAATCACCAGAGATGGAGCTATTGAAGATACTTTTTGAGGTAAAAGGGGAAAGCAAACAATATCTCTTATAAAAGAGACAGGAAAAGGAATTGAGCAGAGATCGTATGTAAAGGACACGTCTTGCCCTCTTGTTTAGCAGGCGTAAAGGGAGTTTGGGAGGGAAGAATATGTCACAAGAGTTTGAAAAGTATCCATCCACACCGTTAGCAAGAGAATTGAGACAATATAGAATACTGCATAACCTAAAACGAACGGAATTAGCGGCAAATTTAAATGTAGATGTAAAAACAGTTGGGCGTTGGGAGCGGGAAGAAATTATTCTTTCCGATATAAGAGAGCTGCGGCGTATCGCCAGTATACTTGGTATTGATGCCGAACGGTTAGGGGTTGCCTCAAGCTTTTTTCTGACTGCCGAGCAGGCGGATGAGGTAATACAACATGTGTGGTTGCTGGTTAAACAATCCAGATACTTTGAAGCAAAGCCTGTCGTTGAAAAGCTCATTGGCGATCTTTCTGTACAAGTACGTTCAGGCGATCATGATATGCTTTACCGTCTGGCGAAAGCTCATCAGGCTGCTGGCCATATTACGGCGATCATGTATAGAACCAGTGAGACGAATATAGCTCTTTATCACTATCGCGAGATGGAGCTAGCAGCAAGGCAATTACAGGATCAGACGTTGCTCAATGTGGCGCTCACCTACGAGGGAGATATGTATAGAAGAAAAGGGAACTTAAGCGATGCTGTTGCCTATTTAGAGGCGGCACGTGATGAGGCTCCCGAGGCTAATAATGCTGCGAAGGGCAACGGCATCCAGCTTTTAGGGAGAGCCTATGTACAGGCCGGAAATGTAAAGGGCTTTGAACAGGCTATGGCAGAGGCAGAAGAACGAGCTGCACAGGGAACAGAAGATGAAATTGAAAATACCATCCATGGCTTATATAGTCTTGGAACGGTATACGAAGATTACAATAGATCATATACGCTGCTAAATAATACAAAAAAGGCATTTGATTACCTTGAGCTTGCAGAAAAAACGCTGCCCGACACGGTACACTGGCAAACGTTGCTTAAGACCGCTCAGGCAGCCACATTAGTTCAAAGTGGAGAAATCACCGCTGGTATAGAGATTGCAATAGAAGCGGCTGAGCTCTGTAAAAAACATGGTACCCTTCGGCTGTTGGAACGAGTGTATACAATCCAAAACATTGTAGAACGAATGACAAGGGATATTAATAGAGCAAACATGCAGCTTCGTGATGTGCTTCATGGACCGATAGAATACTTATAGGCCGGATAAAGCGGTATAGATAGGTAGATAGAAGACCTGCATATGTTGCTGAATGCTTAAAAGGAATGTATGGAACCGAAAAACGAGGTAATACGACAGCGGAGAGAGGCATTACGACATACAGCCTTATTGCCTCAAACATTTGTCATACAGCAGCCATCAGAGGAGCTATTGCACCACTATGCGTCTGCAATCCGAGCATGTGCGATGCTCAGTGAAGATGGCTGGCCCGAAGACATGGTGTTTGCATCCGAAAAGCTACATGCGTACTTATCAATTCTTCAGTCAATTGTTGACATCTCTCCTCAATTCAGGAAACAAGCGGCAACGTTGATCTCTCAAATTTACCAGCTCCAGCAGCGCCTGTCATACCATCTACAAAGCATCAAGCAAGCACGAGAATACTCGGAAAAAGCTGTCCTCTATGGAAAAGAAGGACAAGACCCTACCACGCTCACAATGGCATTGCGTGAACTGGCGTCGGTCTATGAGTGGCCTCAAGATATTCCTCTTCAGAAGAGGCGCAAACTTGCGCTGCTTACAGCACAAGAAGCGGTATATACTATGTCACAGCCAGGCGTAGTGGTGCCTGCTCTCGTGCGTTCCTGGGCGCTCATCGGTCTGGCAAAGTTCCAGGCACTCAACGGTCAGAAACAGGAGGTAATACGTTCAGTTCGAGAGGCGCAAGAAGCATTCGCTCAGGCCACTCCTGATGAAGACATGCCTGGTTTTCATCTCGATCATGCGAATCTGGTCAGGCAAGAAGCAATTGCCCGTGCATACACAGGCGCACAGGATGAAGCACTCTCGCTCTTCGCACAGCTCATAGATATTGAGAGCGAGCATGCTCCAATGAGAGAGAAAATGTCTCCTCGTACCCATATGGGACTTCTCAGCGAGGTAACCTTTGCATCCCTCAAACTCCCGTCGCAACAAAAGGACAAAGAACTCTCTATTCGGCTCTGGCAAGCTGAACTAGAGATAGCAAAGAAATTGAAAAGCGAAACGTACTTGAACGAAGCGTACATTGCATATCGGGTTATGGAAAGCCTATGGCCTGATGATCCGATAGTATGTGATCTGCGAGATTTGCTTGTATAAACCTTAGCGAATCAAATATGCCGTTATGTGAAACACTGCCTGCTCAGTAGAAGAGAGAGGTAGCATAAGACTCACGTTTCTACGGAAGAGCTATCGGGAAGCTGCCCGGTGGCTCTTTTTGAGCGTGACAGCAGGAGGGTGATGGAGGCGAGCAGGCTGCTTTTGCGCAAGCCAGCGCTCTCTTAGACTATTTCTAGACCATTTCAGGAGTGCATTTTGTTTTCTTGCCGAGAAGAGCCAGCAACAAAAGTGGATATGTGCTATAATGTAATTAGGAGGGAAAGAAGCAGAATGCTTGAGGTGAAGTGGTGAGGGAAGAGAAGAGGATCCCCGGTGTACTTGTTGCTTTCCTTTTGCCTATGAGAGTGGAGACATGCCTGTTTTCGCTTGTTTCTATAGCTAGAGGAAAAGGTATTTGGCCGTTTCCACGAGAAAGCAAGGCGCGTATGAATCAGAACATACTGCAAAATATCACATTACAGCCTGAGCGCCTCTTAACAACGCTTGAAAGGATCCTTGCTATCCAGGCGATCCAGCTCAAACCTGCGTTGCATCAGGCTGCACAATTGATCGGTGAGGCTCTGAATGCGGAAAAAGTAGATGTGTTCTTTTATGAAGCAGAGACACGCAGCCTCTTTACCGCTGAGTCAAATGATTCGCCCATGAGTCAGCGGCAGCGGCGCCTCGGCCTTGATCGGTATCCTATTGCCAACCGCGGGCGCACAGTTGAGGTTTTTCTTACCGGGAAATCCTTTCGGGATGGACGTGTTGATCAAGATGAGGCGGAACTGCTCGGTGTTCGTACACCGCCACCAGAAGGAATGGGGGCCGTCTCTCAAATTATTGCTCGTATCGAAAAGGAAGGAAAGCCTGAAGGCGTGTTGATGGCTGCTTCAAGCGAGCCCGACTTTTTTACAGACCTCGATCTGCTTTTTCTGGAAGCAACCGCTCGCTGGCTTGGTGTTATTGCCCATCGGGCCGAGCTGGTGGAACAGCAGACCCAGGAAGCAATTGAGCGAGGGCGACACCGGGGTGCGGAAGAACTGCTGACGGTGATGGCCCATGACCTCAAAAACTATCTGACGCCGCTCAAAACCAGACTTGAGATGATACATCGCCGGATGAAGAAGGCCGGTCAGGAAAAAGATCTTCGAGATATTCAGGCAGCGCTTACAACCATGTATCGCCTTGAGCGTCTGGTTGAGCGTTTGCTTGATGTTGCTCGTCTGGATCAGGGGCTGTTTGCGCTCAACCTGCAACGATTTAATGGTATGGAGATGCTACAGGAGACGGCGGTTGCTTTCAGCACGGCAGAAACGCCGATCCACATCGACGGCCCGGAACAGGTGCTCCTTTTCGCTGATCCTGATCGTATCCAGCAGATCATAGAAAATTTGCTCGCAAATGCCGTCAAGCATGTGGCGGATCATACACCTGTGCTCGTGAAGGTAGGGCGTGAGAAGCGTGATGGGGGCATGTGGGTCCATATCTCGGTGCATAATGATGGCCCTCCCATTTCATCGGCGCTCCTGACCCACCTCTTTCAACCCTTCGTTACCGGGGCTCGCTCGCAAGGGTTGGGCCTGGGGCTCTATCTGGCACGAAAGATCGCCCATGCGCATCATGGCACGTTGAACGTGACCTCGAAGGAAGGTGACGGGACGGAATTTCTGCTCTCGTTGCCTGAGAAGACGTAAATACATGAAGGTTGTCCTGTACCTCTTATCACTTCTCTTATAGAGAATGTGGCATGTTGCAGCGTCGAACTGGAAAAGAGGCTACCCTGTGGCAGGGGTGGCCTCTTCTTTCTGTATGGATTGCTCGTTCTCTGGCTTCGGGGGCCCGACGAACGCAGAGATTGGATCTTTGAAGAGGATGGCGCGTTGATAGGAACTTTCGAGCTTGTCGTGCAGGATCATCGGCAGAAACCGCGCCGTAACCTTGCCTGTCCTGGCTCTTTCGTGATATAGTGTCTGCAATAACCTCGAAAGGGAAATGAAACTCATGATTTCGCCAGTGTGCTAGAGAACATCAGTCAGGAACATGCTTTTCCGTCAACGGCCTGAATGCATTGTCCTTCAGGTCTTAGCTGATGATTATCTTTTCTCGAAGCAAGGATGTTGCCTTTGTGGAGAGAAGAAGCACAGATACAAGGGTTGAAAATGAGTTCACTTTCTCAGCAAGAGCTGCTTCGTCAGGTATTGAACGAGCAGCAAGAGCGCATATGCCAGATGTTCCCGCAGCACAGGGAACGCGCACTCGTCGCGTTGACACGGGCGAATGATTGGCGCTTTCTCTCCTCCCTGAATGATCCATTGCCTGCTGCTCCTCCGCTGTTCCCTTCTGGCTGGCTGAAGGCGCTGCTGCTCTGTTTTGACACCACTACTATACATGCCCGGGATGAGAGTATCCAGGATATCCGGGCCGATCAGATATTGTCCGCATGCGATCAGGTGACGGCCGGGGAACAGGTACTTGCCTTTTGTGAGTCCGGCTTTATGCGCATGCAGCAGGGCGGGCAGGCTGATTTCTCTGTCTGGATCGCCAGCAAAAAGAAGCCCACAGAATGGGTAGAGCGCGAAGACATTGAAGGGTGGACGAGTGCACTTGCTCGATTATACAGGCATGAGCTTCAGCAACTGGCACAGGAAAAAGAGTTGCTTCAGCAGCAGCTCAACGAATTTGCCAGCCACTGGCAAGCAGAGACGATCGCGTATCGCACGACGCCGGAGATTGATGCCTATTATACCCGGGTAGGGATGGTTCACGGCAAGATCCTGGCCTATCACTTTCCGTATGCGGGTCAAACGGTGATCGGGGACTGTACGGCTCAATTGTATCGGGAGGTTCTGGCGACGCTTATCGGTTTTGCACTGAAGCATATTGATCTCTGTAAAGCATGGGTCGGGCGGCATCCCGCTTTCCCTTTGAGAGCCCTGCTGGCGCCCGTCCTTGAGGTAGATGCACTGATTGCGGCGCTCTCCGAGGTGCTCGATGCCGATCGGAAGAGTATCGGTCATGCTGTAGAGGTTTTGAGCCTCTCTCATGAGAATGTTGCCTATCACTGCTCTGTAGCGGGTGCGCCGACTCCTCCGTTGCTCCGGTTGAATGAGCGAGCACTGACCTGGTCATTGATGGGGCTCCTGAGCATGCCCTGCTTCTTTCTGATGCGGGAACTGAGGCGGCTGCACTCCTATGAGTATCAGCGAGCATCGTCTGTGCTTGAAGAAAGCTTTCGTCAGGATGTCTATCGCCTTTTCTCGGACAGGCGCTTTGAGAGAAGCGACAGAAGTATTGCGCTGAAAGATAAGCAGGGGCGGCTTATCACCGATGTCGATGCAATGATCTTTGATCGGAAGACGGGCGCTCTGGCCCTGTTTGAACTCAAGTCTCAGGACCCCTTTGCCTATTCGCCGCAGGAGCGCATAAGGCAGCAGGCCTACTTTTATAATGCGAGGAAGCAGGTCCTTGCCTGTGCGCAATGGCTGAAGCAAAATGGAGCCAGCACATTGCTCACCCGGCTGGAATCCAGGCAGGTGAAGCGCTTGAAGGTCCACAAAGTCTTTCTCTTTGTGCTCGGGCGCTATCTTGCGCACTTCTTTGATGGGCCTGTGTTTGACCAGAACGCTGCATGGGGGACATGGCCGCAGGTGCTGCGCCTGACACATGCGGAGCCCTTCAGCGCCGATGCCACGCATCCTATTCAATCGCTCTACACCAGATTGAGAAAAGATGCTCCGTTGACGCTCTCGAACCCGGCTTTTGAGCTCCTGGAAGTCACGATAGGGGAGCGGTGTATGCGCATCTATCCAGACTTCCAGGCATACAGGACGCATCTTCAAGAGCGTACGAGTGGAAGGGCATAGCGGGGGACTCGCAGCCTTTTGCGCCCCGGTGAGGCCTTGCCTGTTACGCCTCTCAATTCCAGGAGTGGATGCAGCATATGTGTCCACTCCTGCAATCCTCACATGTGGAGCATAGGCCTGACTGACGAAGCGCGCGCGTGAAGTGCTTCAGGCCACGGCAAGCGAAGCAAAGAGATTGCCACGGTAGCCGCGTGCACACGGTTGGCAGACATCGCACTGGCATGAAGCTCGTTATCTGGCTTCGCGTGCCTGTCGGGTACAGAACAGGTCGGTTCCGGTCGCGTCCTGGTGTGGCCCGAACAGGCTGTTGCTTCAGCTCTCCTCCGCCTGCTGTGCCATCCGGGTGATGTTTCGCCTTGTCACAGAGGCTGACAGGACCAGCGAGGTTGTTAACATACCATATACCGAAATGCGCTCAATCAATGTTTCCAGGTGTTCCATTGAGGCGGCCATGACTTTGAGAATCATGGCATCGCTTCCTGTGATACGATAACATTCGAGCACTTCGGGAATATCCTTTGCAAACGTTGCAAAGCGTGAATAGCGTTCTCCTGCATGAACCTGCATACGGATAAAGGCGGTCAGCGCAAAACCGAGCTTTGCCCGATTGATTTCCGCATGATAGCCACTGATAATCCCTGCATCTTCCATTTTGCGTATGCGTTCCGCGACCGCCGGGGATGTCAGTCCCACGCGTTGCCCCAGTTCACTGTACGAAAGCCGTGCGTTTTCCTGGAGGGCGTGTAACAGCTTCCAGCCAATCGGGTCAAGGAGTTTTTCAATTTCTAAAGCCATCAAGATGTTTCCCTTTATGATGCAAAGTCCTTTACGAAAAAAGCTTTCTCTTTCCTCTGTAGTATAACAAACATGCCCGATATAATTGAAGCATATTCAGGAATGTTGTGTACGAAAGAGAGGTAACAGGAGAAACGATGGGAATGTATCTTGTACAGGGTCTTTTGCTCGGGCTTACCGCTGGCCTGAGCCCCGGTCCTTTGCTTGGCCTGCTCCTGAGTCAAACGTTGCGCCGGGGATGGCGTGCGGGAATGATCGTCGCGCTGGCTCCGCTCGTCACTGATGCGGCGATTGTTGCGCTTGCGCTGCTTGTCCTGGGTCATCTGCCCCCGTGGGCGCTGCATCTGGTCTCGCTTCTCGGGGGGCTGGTGGTCATCTATCTCGGAATAGAGTCAATGCGAACGGTGAAGCTCCAAATACCGGGCAGTGTCAAAGAAGATACCTCTCGGCGCGTGCTTTTCCTGGCGATTATCACGAACCTGCTGAATCCACACCCCTACATTTTCTGGGCAACGGTTGGCGGATCTCTGCTCTTTCGGAGCTTTCTCGAGGGGGGCTTGCTGGTATCCTGTGCCTTCACTTTGAGTCTCTACGCGATGATTATCGGCACGAAGATGATGCTGGCATTGCTTATCAGCCGGGGACAAAAAGTGCTGACCGAGTCCTGGTATCGCCTGGCTTTACGCGGAAGCGGGCTCTTTCTTCTGCTGCTTGGAGCCCTGCTTGTGTGGGAGGGATTGCAGGCATTGTGGCGCTAGCTGCATTGATGTTGATGAATGCGTAGAAACGAGAACATGTGCCTGTCGCTGCGTTGGCACTCCCCATGTCTGAAGCCAGGCAATGTGAAGGGAGTGGGGCTATTCGCTAGCTACTGCTCCCTTGCCATATATACCCAACTCAACGCCTAAATTCCGTATGTACGGATTAGTTGGGTCAAGCTTATTGAGTATGAAATAAAGCGATTTTACCTCTTCTACTCCCTGCATCGAATACTTTTCCCTCGCTGCTTTCAATGCGGTTTTTGCTGACTTTGCGCTCTCATCGAACTCTCTTGCGATAAGAAACCATTTTGCCTCTGTGATTGGGAGATACATCCCTTTCGGGTGATGCTGCATTTCGAGGTATTTTTCTGCTGCATAATACTATTGATAGTGCCCAACTTCATACGCTTTATGATTGAATTTCTGAAGCCATAATTCAACATAGCCCACTTTGAGACGTTGAAATGGGAGATCTTCGAGAAATGATGAGATGCGTTGGTGTGCAAGGGGAAGCTCAGCGGTGCTTTCACATTGTATTTCTATCTCCAGAAAGTCACCAAGCTCTTCTACATGATCGATGCTGATCTTCATTGCCTGGTAGGTGTAGATCTGTCGCGTATTTCGAATCGTTGCAAGAGGAGATAAGGCATTTCGGGCTATAGCCTCTTCAATGGTTGATGCTGGTTGCCAATCGGGAAGAAACGATGTGAAGAGATTGTTCCATGATGCATTCATATCTGCTAGAAAGAATGTATGTTCTGTGCTTTGTATGTGGCTTCGATCTTTGTGCTCATTAAACTTGAATTCAAGAACATGTTGATTACGAATGCGAACAAAAACAGCTTGACGTAATAAATCCCAATTGGCAGTATCATAATAGATATCAGTGTTTTGTATGGTTTTTGGTGCGCTCGACGTTTGCAGCTTATAGTGGACTGTATTCAGCATTTCCGGAGTCAGTCGCCCTTTATATTCTACTTCGATCATATTTATATCTCTTTCTGGCGCAGCTTCGGTGCAATGCGCATTGCTTCTACTGATGACAAAAAGACACTGCCACCCCTTTGCCTGATAAAAGAAGCGAGTTCTGAAACGAGGCTCTCATCTTCGTATCGGGTCCATTGTGGTGTGTGGGGAGACCATGAAACAGTAACTTTTCGATGAGGCACATGCTCAAGCGATCCTTTGGGCATAAAACGAATAAAACGCCCATCATCATCTGCGTAAAGCGGACCAAGAATAAAGCCGTTTGTTCCTGCCTGGATGCCTGCATCTATGAGCTGAGGATATTCAGCGCGTACGTGTGGGAGCATAGGGCGTACTGCAATAAAGGCTGGTATACCCAGTTCTCTCAGGTTAGAAAGAGACCGAAGCCGTTCGTGAGGGAGTGGGGTATGTGGTTCAATTTGGGCGGCACTAGACCAGCAAGAGAGCGAGATGAGGGCACTTAACGTTGCCTGCTTGTTGTAAAGATAACGGTCGAGATCTGCTAATGCATCAAGCGTGGGTTGATCGAGTGCTGCTTTGGTACTAAAGCAAATATCTTTACCGAGGGTGGCTAAGTGCTGGAGCATAAATATGCCTCGCTCTGGACGTGCGAACGGATCACCGTCATAGCCAAATTGGATCACGTCAAAGGCATGCTCACTTGCGAATTCTTTGAGCTCATTGACGATATCAAGCGGCTCTATGCGTGCCGGACCGATTTCCCCTCCACGTGTGTAGCAATATCGACACCCGAAGCGACATGGCTGCCCCACGGGGACAAGAACTCTTCCTTTTTCAACTTTGAATCGCATCACTTTTGTGCCTTTTTGCATGGATACCTCCCAGGGAAAGTGCTTCCCCTTCTACAAGTATAACATTACGATTTCTTCTCTGCAATACATTTGTTAAAATAATTAACTTTTGTTCGTATTTGGTGTTGCCAGGTGATATGTAGTATAATGTAAAATAATAGGTTTTTGCTTTTCGTTGTTATTGTTATACCATCCGTTTTGAAAAGCAAGAAAGGAAAACAGATGTTAGGAACGCCACAAAATATGAATACGGAAGGGCGTTTGCTCACGGATGAACGTTTTCTTCGTAAAATTGCCAGTCTGTACTATGAAGAAGGATATACGCAAGAGGAAATCGCGCTTCAGGAGTGTTGTTCCAGACAAACGATTGGAAAGGCCTTACAGAAGGCAAAAGAGAGAGGTATAGTCCGTATATCCGTTATCCCTGATGAGAGGACGGGCTATCTGCGTAATCTGGCACGAGAAGTACGATTACGACTAGGGCTGGATGATATTGTCCTTGTGCCAGGGCTAAATGTGAATGATCGCTATTATCGTATGATTGATGACCATATTGTCTCAGATATTGCAGCAACAGCAGCCGATTATCTCGATCAAATGATTATGGGAAATGATATTGTTGCTGTTTCAGGTGGAAAAAGAGTAATGCGCCAAATAGTGTGCTACTTGAAACCCTCAAAAGTCCTACCTTCTCTCCAGGTAGTACCTACCATTGGTTTTGTGCAATCGCATACAAGTTTTGGTGACTCTAACCTGATTGCCTACGATATTGCTACTGCGTATGGAGCAAAGCCCATTTGGCTCCCGATTCCCGCCATTGTCGAGTCTGAGGAGCAGTGCAGGCAGGCACGCAGCTTGCCAATTGTGCGAGATGTCCTGAAAATAATGGAAAAAGCAACAATTATTCTGTTGAGCGTTTGGCTCCCGCACGAAAACGAAGAATTAGTCGAGAAAGGGATTCTCTCGCGACAGCAACTTGATCGCTTTCTTGAATTGCAACCAGTAACTGATGTGAATCACTGGTTCTTCGATAAGGAGGGACGTTGTTTGAATGAGGATCCACAACTCTCGCCTCCTCCATTTTATTTAACCGGCTTAGAGATCCCGACCTTGCGTGATCGGTTAAAGAGTGGGAATGTACATGTAATCCTCATAGCTGGCGGCAGCATTCAGTTCGTGCCTGCAATTCAAGCTGTATTGAGAGCCGGCATTGTGAATATTCTGGTGACGGATCATATTACTGCCTCTCGCTTGGTTGAGGGATAAAGGAAAGCGAGAAAAACACACCAGGTTACCAGGAGTAGGGTTTCTGCTCATCGGTAGTTTGGTGTGTTTTGTTTTGTATAAATTTCTTGTGTTATGCTCTATTCTCTATATACAGTAGCGCAATGTCAAGATGATAGAGAATAGCATACATTTGTCTTCCTATTTCCATAGAGTGGCGAAAGTTATATTTATTTGCTATCTCGTAGCATATGCTACTATTATGGCAAGTTAAGGAAATTGTATTGAAAATAGACAAATGCCATGTTACACTAAAAACAGCAGATATGAAGAAGCATGTTGTTCTTTTGTCTTCATTCTCTTCTGCTACTCTATCTACTCACTTGTTGATAGCAGCCTGTTCCGCTCTATCACGACGCTGTGGCCGGGTGATGGAGAGCATGCGGACCGGAAGGATGCCAGAGATGAGTACAAGGAGGAAGATGTGAGCACAACCATCAGCAGTGAGGTGGCGCGGCTGCGCATGCGGATTGCCCGGGAGTGTGAAGCAATGCACCGGGGCCTCTCGGGCGTCGCAATGGTGGCACGCCATGCCTTTATCAATGAACGGTATGCAGCCCTCGAAGCGTCCTGGCAGCGGCTGGAAGAGCTGATAGGGGCCGAGCAAGCGAGCACACTCGTCTGTCAAACGTACTTCCGGATGATAGAACCGAATGGAGGCAGGGCCGATGCAGCAGAAACGGCAACCGATGATTGTTGAAAAACAGTATGTCGTGGTGCTCTCGTCGACGGAATTGACAACGGCGCTGGTGGCGGCGCAGCGCCAGATGACAGAACTCGCAGCGCGCCACCCGGAGCTGCTGTCGGAGCCAGAACAGCTACAGCTCTATGGGTTATTGCAGTTCACGATGAAGGTAGAACAGGTCATCGAGCAAGAGCGGCACCAGGGGATGCAGCGTGAGGGGGGCGGGTGAGAGAATGAGCGCTCGAGCTCCAAAGCAAGAGACACTCACGACGAATGAACAGGTTTCCCCTTTGTTATCTCATCCGGGCAAACGTCCGAGCAGACATCGAAAGGAGTCTATGACCGATGCGTACCTATACAGCAGATATCACGAACCACGATACGCAACCTTTGAGCAGAAAAGCCGTGCAACGGGCTCAGATAACACACTACATGAAGCGGCATCGGCTCTCGATCCACACCGTGGCTTTTGTTGCCGGGGTCCCGCTCATGGTGGTCTGGCGCGTTCAGCAGGGCGAGCCGATCACGAAAGAGCATGCTCACACGATCAGGTTTGCGTTCCTGTGTTTGACCGGTGTGCCGTATGAAGGCATCTTTGCGGTGTATCCAGAAGAAAGTCAGGGAACACGATGAGAAGACAGAAAAAGCAGCAACAGAACATCACTCCCTTGTTTCCGAAGGCCAACGACTCCCTGCCCACCACCAATCTGGTCTGGCCGGCCTACGATCAGCTTCGCCAGAGCGACGGGGCGCTTCTGGTTCCTCGGCTCTGCCTCTCCTTCAATGATGTGCGTGTCGTTGAGACAATCGCGGGCTCATACATCTCGTACCTTGAGCATACATCCCGCTTGAAGCCGTCAAACCGTGCCAAAATCCAGCGTCTTGGTCAGTTGCGCGCGCGCTTGCACGGCTTGCTTGCCCATGAGCAAAAAGATTCCCTCTCGAGTGCGGCTATCCTGCTGACGCTTGAGGATCTGGAACTGCTGAACGAGGTGCTCGAAGCCTTCGTCACCCTCATTAAACGGCTCACAGTCCGGTCTCAGGAGCGTGATGAGCTGGTGCAGGCGCTTCGGTTCTTGCAGCGCACCATCGAGGATATGATCCAGATCCAGTTGAACGGGGTGGAGTGATGATCCGACGCATTGAGACTGATGAGGCTACGCTTGCAAGTGTCAAAAAGCTCGTAGAGCAACAGCTTCAGGGAGAGAACAAGGCGGCTGAGCGGTCCTCTTATGAGCGCTTTTTGCAGGATCTTGACAGGCCGGTGCCCCCCACGCTCATGGAGGTGGCGGCACTCTTGCGGGAAGTGCAGAAGATACAGGAGGCCTTTCCTCACCTGACCCGGGAAGGCCAGAGTGCGGCTGAAGCACGTCTTGCGGAGATCGAAAAGTGCTTGAGCCAGTGGGGGCTGGTGCTTGGTCAGCACCTGTTTCTTGCCGAGCGGTGTGTGAGTGCTGGCAAAGATGGATATGTGATGCTTGTCTCGAAGAAAGGGGAAAGAGATGCGTGAGACGAATATCATCCCGGTGACCGTGAAGGAGATGGAAGACGGGCGCCTGCTGCTTTATCCCGTGCAGATCAAGGCGCATGCCTACCTTGAGGTGAAGCAAACGTGCCAGCGGCTTGGGATCCAACTTGAGCATGCTCCTGTGTCCGACAACAACTGTTATCACCTGCTCTTGCCGGCATGTGCATATGCGCTCACGCTCTCGTCGGAGGAAGATGCGCGCCATGCCGTGAAATACGCCATTGCCGACGAGCGTGCGCTGCTCATCTTTTATCCTGTTGGTGAGAGACTGCCAACGTGCGCCTTCGTGCCTTCTGTCCCTCGCTGGAGGCTCTTCATCAAAGAGCTCGCCCGGATCCGAGGCATGAGTGCAGCCACGCTTGCGGAGCAAAGTGGGCTCCCGCTGGCGCGCATTGAGCAATTCATAGCTTTCCCCGATACTGATGCGTGGCTCAGTGAGCTTGAAAAGCTTGCGGGGGTCTTCCGGGTCTCTATGCGCGAGTTGTTTGCCGACACGAGATGAGGCTGCTCCTCAGGAGGTGAGCGCGGAAAGGGAAGGAGCCAGCAGGCCCGGATCGATAGATATCAGGTGAGAGGAAATACGGAGAAACTCCTGTCGAGAAGACGGCGCATCTTTTCGACAGGGGTTTTCTTTGATGCAGAGAGCGCGCCTGAACCACCTGAAGCTGAAAGTGTGTGGTCTGGCTCGAAGAGAGGCGGCCGGGCATGCGCTGACGCTCTCGAACCCGGCTTTCGGAAGTCACGATAGAGGAAGTGGTGCACTATCCAGACTTCCAGGCATAGAGGATAGATCTTCGAGCGCTTGAGAGCGGAAGCCGCCTGAAGACGGGAGAGGCCTGGACCGCTGAGATGAACGTTTCCCGGTTGGCGAGATCGTTCATCGTCTGTTGGTTATCTGGAGGCAGGAACGGGCCTGAAGAGCAGATGTTCTGCTTTTCAAGCCCCCGGACAGCGCCGACTGGCGTGCACTCTTTAGTGCGCAATGTTTGGCTGACTGTCTGCCTGTATCTGTCGGGCAAAGTCGTCGATAAAGCGTGCGAGCTTTGTTGGCTCTTTGAAGGGGAGCTGATGGCTGTTGTCCAACCACCTGAGAGATATTTCCGGGTGGAGGTGGGCAAGCTGTTCGCCACCTGTCTTCCACAATTGATTGTTGCGCTCGGCTCTTTCCCCGTTTTCTCCGGAGGTCTTCGTTGCCAGTACCATTTCAACCGGGCAATCAAGCTGATCATAAGCTGTAAGCACGTGTTCGCGGCGCGCGTTGATCTCAACGGTCAGATTTGTCAGATCGTCAATCGAGAGTCGATACCCCATCCCGATCAGGTACAGGAGAAGCGGCCCGAAGCGCACCGCAGGCGTATCGAGTCGTTGTCGTATCTCATCGGGATCGCTGACGAGATTGACCGGCACTGCGCCATCAATAAGAAACAGCCCGGCTATTCTTCCCGGATGCGCGGCAGCATACCAGACAGCCAGATCAGCCCCCATCGACCAGCCAACCACGATAGGCCGATGACCGGCGACCTGATCCATAATGGCTTCTGCATCTTTCTGAAAGCTCTCAAGGGAGAGGCCGTGTGCAGTAGACGATTTCCCATGATTGCGAAAGTCGAAGGTGACAATGCGATACTGGCCGTCAAGCGCCCGGATGATTCGCTCCCAACACACCTGGGTTGCGCCAAGCCCGTTGAAGAACAGGAGTGTTTGCCCCTGGCCTGTCTCGCTGACGGCGAGTTTCACCTGTCCATTGGTGACCTTGTAGCGCCGTGTCTTTGTTGATGACATCATTTTGTCCTTTCTTGATGATGTTGCTCCCGTTTTTAGCGCCGCGGGATATCCCTTCTTGCAGAAAGCAGAGGGACAATCGGCCTCATCTGGCAGAAGCGAATAACTACAGGACAACACTACATCAGTATGTGTCAGTTGAAGCCTGCACTCCCCTGGAAGAATGCAGGACAACGTATTTCGTTTTGTCTTCAGCGTGCATCGATGTCGCTTCTCTCGTGCCCGAAGATGCTCTGAAACAAAGCCTGGAGCCCAAAGTCAAACTCCTGATCGGAGTTCCACTGTGCTATATCCGGTAATGTCGCGTGCAGGGTGGGATAGCGCGTTGCCGGGTATTGCTGCCACACTGTGGGGCCGTTGACGCCCGGTTCAGAACCGGCTTCAGGCAGTTTTCCGGCTTCGAGTAACATCTGGCCAATGGCAAAAATGGCGATGCACTGTAAAGCGTAGACAGCCTGCACTCCGTGGATGTTTGCCCGATGAATGGTGGCCAGAAGACGATCTAGAATGTCAAGCGTTGCAGGGGTACGGAAAGGCCTTGTTGCCATGATAGGAAGCGCTCGCGGATGAGCGCGCAACACATCGCGGAGGGCATGAATATACGTCCACAACTCCTCGCGTGGAGTTGCGTCGGGCATCTCCGGGTAGGGGACCTGCAATACCAGCACCTCAATGACTCCGTCGAGCAAATCTTCCTTGTTCTTCACATGGTTGTAGAGCGACATTGCATTGACGCCGAGTATGTTTCCTAACTTGCGCATGCTGAGGCCTTCCAGGCCTTCCCGATCAATCAACTGCAAAGCCGTCTCTAACACTTTTTGGCGGGTGAGCGTTTCCCGTCTCTCAGTTCCGGTCATCTCTTTGCCCTCTCCGTACTTACGGTGTATATATATGGTGTAAGTATACAATGGGCAATGCTAGATGTCAAGGAGAACATGCTTTTTTTGTTCAACGCTGTTGTTATGAGGATCTCTTGTGGCGCGTTCCTCCCGCCCCTGTTCTGTGAGGGAGATGTATCGAACCGGAAGGGGCAACTGAGCGTATATATCGTGAAAGCGATCCTACTGGTATGAAAGGAAAGCATCTCCATTTTGGCTTGTAACGCCTGCCCGTCCATCTCAGTAGTGAATGTTGTAGACTGGATCTATGCTTTCTGCGAGTGTTTTGGTTCCCGCCTTTTCTGGCCGAACCGGGCAGCACATCCGAGTCTGGCTGCCCATTTGTGATCATCGTGTGCATCGTTTCTGCTTGAAACTTTCTGGCTTGAGAAGAAGAGCAACCCTGTCCGGTCGGGAGCGGCAAGGGCAGGGAAGAACAAGAGAAGAAAGGAAAAAATATGGTAAACGAGGAAAAAGGGCACAAACCACAGGGTAACGTATGGAGCTCGTCCCAGACAGCAGAGCACTGGCAGCAGGATATCCAGCGACGTCGGCAAGACTTCGCGGGGGCAACACAGCGCATGCTGGAAGCCGCAGGACTCAAGCCAGGGGATCACGTCCTTGATATCGCGGCGGGCACTGGCGATCAGAGTATACTGGCGGCGCGAATAGTGGAACCGGGTGGCTCTGTTCTGGCAACTGATATTTCAGCGGAAATGCTCGATGTTGCCGCCCGAGTGGTACAGCAGGAAGGGCTGAACAATATCACCACGCGTGTTATGAATGCCGAACAGCTTGTTCTGGAAGATAATGCCTTCGATGCTGTGATCTGTCGTCTTGGCCTGATGCTCATACCTCGCATTCAGCAAGCGCTGCGAGAGATACATAGAGTTCTCAAGCCGGGTGGAAAGGTCTCGGCGCTGGTCTGGTCGGCACCTGAGAAGAATCCTCTCTTTTCTTTGCCGCTTTCCATTGTATCGAAATATACGAAAGAAGCGCGCTCTCCTCGCCTTGACCCCTTTTCGCTCTCAGATCCGGCGGTCTTTGAACGAGAACTGACGGAAGCTGGCTTTTCCGACGTGTTGACCTGTGCTCTTCCATTTCAGACCCATTACACGTCGCTCGACGCTTTCCTGCAATCGACCGCAAGCCGCTTGACTGCCGGTGTTATGGCGCAGTTGAACGAACAGGAGCAGCAACAACTCTTACAGGAGATAAGACAGGCGGTGAGCCAGTTTGAGGGCGCTGATGGCTTTGTTGCTCCAGCAGAGTTCTTGCTTGGGGTGGGGCGCAAATAGCTGAGGCTGAGCCGCTTCGAGGGCCTGCCGCCTGACGCGGGAAGCGTTGTGAAGTGTGCCACTTGTGTAGAGCTGTTCTCCCTTTTTTGGAGGCGAAGGTGTATCGTCGGTCCTCACGAGGAATTGACCGGTATGGAGAACAAAGGGAAATGCTCTCCATACCGCTTTCTCGGTAGTACAGTCGCTCTGTCTCCGCTGCGACACCTTCCTGACGTTGTACGCGCCTTTTGGGGCGAGAGAGGGAGGAGAGGGCTTGCAAAAACGGGAATGCAATGGTATACTCCCATCATGGATGAAGATACAAAGAAGACAACGGTGTACTTGCCTGCGCAGGTGCATAAGGCTCTCCAGGAACTCGCCAAGCGTGACAAGCGTTCCTTCAACTCTGAACTCGTGGTGGCTCTAGAGCAATTCATTCGCAAGGAGAAGGGGAAGGATGCCAGTCAGAACGTATACGTATCGCTTGTACCCGACCAAACACCAGGCAGAGAAACTCACCTGGACGCTTGACCTTCTGCGAGAGCTGTATAATGCAGCGGTGCAAGAGCGGCGAGACTGTTACAGGTATACTGGCAAGGGAACAAGCTATACGCAGCAAGCCGCCCAACTCTCCGACATCAAGGAACTGCGACCGGAATACCAGAAGATTCACTCGCAAGTCTTGCAGGATACGCTCAGGCGGGTAGAGAAAGCCTTCCAGGCGTTCTTTCGGCGCGTGAAGAATGGCGAGACGCCCGGCTATCCCAGATTTCAGGGCAAGAATCGCTTTGACTCTTTCACCTACCCGCAATCCGGTTTTTCCCTCACCCATGACAACCGCTTGTGCCTCTCCAAAATCGGCAGTATCAAGGTGAAGCTGCACCGCCCCCTTCTCGGCAAGGTGAAAACCTGCACCATCAAGCGAGAAGGCGAGCATTGGTACGTCTGTCTGGCGTGTGAGGCTCCCACCATGCCGCGAACCCCGTACACCGATGGAGAAGTAGGGGTTGATCTGGGTGTCTCAAAACTCGCGACCCTTTCGACAGGCGATGTGATTGAGCATCCCCGCTTCTACCGAAGAGCACAGAAAAAGCTGGCGAAAGCGCAAGCCGCTCTTGCCAGGAAACAACGAGGATCACAGCGACGCAAGAAAGCCGTGAAGCGAGTGGCGCGTTTGCATCGCAAGGTGCGCCATCAGCGCACCGATTACCTGCACAAGTGGAGTCGCTGGCTGGTCAATACGTATCAGACCATTGTCTTTGAAGAGCTGGCTCCTGCCACCCTCTCCAAACGGCCAAAGGTGAAGCAGGACGCGGAGACAGGGCAATATCTCCCTAATGGGGCTAGCGCAAAGGCAGGCCTGAACAAGTCTATACTCGATGCTGGATGGCGTCAATTCGTCACCTTCTGTCAGTACAAAGCGGAAGAGGCTGGTACGGTACATATCGTGATGGTTGACCCCAAATACACCAGTCAGATCTGTAGCAGGTGCGGTACAGTCAAGAAGAAGGAACTGAGCGAACGCTGGCATACCTGCGAGTGTGGCTGTTCCCTTGACCGCGATCACAATGCTGCTCTCAACATCCTTCGGCTCGGACGGAGCCTTCAAGCGAACGCTTGAGAAGCCCCCGCCTTCAGGCGTGGGGAGTCGTCACCAGGAGAAATTGGCCCGGCTTGCTTTAGCGGAACCCACTGAATGAGGACAGAATATATCCGCATTCTGTGGTAAGCTGTGAGAAACGCAACAAGGAGCATACTGCTATGGCTGAAGACAACTTTGCCCTCACGACGTACCACACGATCTGGAAAGAGTATCAGGAGCACGTCAAAGAGGCGCTCTCGTCGCTGAACGCTGAACAGCTTGCGTTGCGTGCCGCGCCTCACCTGCGCTCCGTTGGCGAGAATGCCATGCATATTATCGGTGTCCGTATCGGCTGGTTCACTCAAACCCTGGGAGAAGAGTTCAGCGAGGAGATGGGCGCGTACCTGAAACGAAACGGAGATGCGTTACAACAGGGAGAACCTGTCCTGACCGCTGCCGAGCTGGCTCACGGTTTTGATCTGACCTGGCAATTGATTGCAAATTGTCTGGCCCGTTGGAGTCCCCTCGACATGCAACAAACCTTCCCTGATGAGTGGGATGGCAAACAGGTCTACCTGTCGCGTGCCTGGGTTGTCGGGCATGTGATGGAGCATGATATCCATCATGGTGGTGAAATCTCGTTTACGCTCGGTATGCATGGGATTCCTGTTGATTTTCCTGGCTAGCTTCAGAGGATGGGAAGGCGGCTCAGTTCCGATAAAGAGAGCGTTTCCGGGAGGCGGATAGACGAGCGGGCCCTGCTTCTCGCGAATTGATTGCCTGCCACCTCATCCCCGCCCCTCTTCACGCAATGCTGTCAGGATGTGAAAATCACCACGTATCTTGTTTTTTATGCTTTTGTGCACAAAAGAGAAGCGTATGGCTGATGTTATGACCCTGCCACGCGCTTCTCAAGATGGTGCCTCTCCAGACTTTCGAGTGCTGGTTCAACGGGCCGTTTCGCCACATAATCATCAAATACTTTTCTGACAGTCTCGATACAGGTTTGTACGCTCTGCTCTGTATACCCCAGGTACAGCAAGGTATCATTGATGAGCTGAATACTGCCCTCTATCTCCGGGTAAATGACCACATTTGCCTCAAGCTCAAAAAGCTGTTTTGCGTTCTCCTCATTCGCGGCGCGTGTCAATACCGGCACCTCCGGGGCGATCTGGCGAATGGTTGCCACAACGCTGAGAATCGTTATGCCATAGGGGATGGTGACCACTGCCGCTTTGGCCTGTTTCAAACGTGCGACGTCCAGAATATCCGAATTCGCCGCGTCCCCGAATAGAGAGGGGATGCCTCGCTGTTGCAATTCTGTGATTGCGCCTGCATCCAGCTCAATGACCAGGAGAGGCACTTGCAGACGTGAGAATACATCGACCACTCGCTTGCCCACGCGTCCATAGCCGATCAGCACCACATGATCGTGCAGGCTCTCGCTGATCGGCTGCTGGATCGGAGCATACGTATCCAGGCGCGACCAGAGCGGGCCAATCTTGCGCAATACTTGTTCGATTCGCGGCAATTGATGAAAGATCAGCGGATTGAGCGTAATCGAGATCAGCGCCCCGGTGAGCAGGAGCGAATATTGATCCTGGTGTATCAATTGTAGCCTCATCCCTGTTTGCCCGAGCAGGAACGAGAACTCACCGATCTGGCTTAATGCCACCGCCACAACCAGCACCGTGCGCGCCGAACGCTTGAAGAAAAGGCCCAGAAACAGCACTATCAACCCTTTCCCCAGGATAATCATGGCGGTCAGGGCCAGCACCTCCCAGGGCCGTTGTAGCAGCAGATGTGGATCGACCAGCATCCCGATGGAGACAAAGAAGAGGACTGCAAACATTTCGCGCAACGGCTCTATTTCAACCTCTACCTGATGCGAGAGGGCCGATTCATGGACGACGACACCGGCAAGGAATGCGCCAAGTGCCAGAGAGACACCGAAAAACGAGGCTGCGCCTACCGCAATCGCCAGTGTCAGGACGATGATCGTCACAATGAACAGCTCCCGCGAGCGAAAGTGCGCAATCCGTATCAGTAACCAGGGAATCACTCTCTTTCCGACCAGCAGAATCAAGATGACAAATGCCGCAGTCTTGAGGATTGCAAGCCCTGCCGCCTGCCAGACCGGTTGGCCTGTCTTCGCAAAGAATGCAGGAAGCAGCACCAGGATCAGGACCGTTGCCAGATCCTCAAGGACCAGCCAGCCCACCGCTACCTGTCCATGCGTCGTGTTCAACCAGCCATGATCCATCAGGTTTCGCAAGAGCACAACAGTACTGGCGATAGAGACGGCAAGGCCAATTACCAGGCCTGCCGGCCAGCTCCAACCCCAGAGCGTGGTTAGCCCCAGGACCATTAAGGTTGATAATATCATCTGGAACAGGGCGCCCCAGATCGCGATGTCGCGCACCGCCCATAAGTCTTCAAGAGAGAAATGCAGGCCCACCCCGAACAGGAGGAAAATAACGCCAAGTTCTGCCAGTTCCTGAATTGTGTGGATGTCACCAACAAAGCCCGGCGTGAACGGGCCGATAATGACCCCTGCCAGCAAATAGCCAACGATTGGCGGGAGTTTGATAAGACGCGCGATGCATCCTCCTATAAGGGCAATAAGAAGAGCTACGGTGATGTTGGTAAGGATAGGAAATTCATGCATAGATGAGAACTCCCTTCGATCGTTGGAAATGCACTTTCTTCATGTACACAGGCTACCCATATAGATATTGGTGTAATGGCGGCATGTTGACCATCTGGCCAGTCTTAGAGTGTGAAGCATATTGAAAGAATGTATTTTCTGAAATGGCGGTAATGAACTGTCTGATGTTATTATCAGAGAATAACAATTATTAAGAGCACTGGACCATGTTCTCTCTCTCCCTCGATCACAGGAGCGGCGGGGAGGGAAGAAACTCGCTGCTTTTTCGGGCCTCCAGATTCTCAGTCTGCTTCCATTATATGGGGGTGGACAAAAAAGGAGTGCCAGGAATAATGGGATGTGTCTCGTCGGGAAGAAGAGTGAGAAGAAGACGACGCGGAACGTGACAGGGGTACTGTATCGCTGAGCGTGCCGGTGCTCTCGCTGTGGTTATCGGATGGACTCCTCTTCGTTACGAAGGGATGGTCAATTCCGGGACTATTGTGCAAGCGACCTTCCAGCACATCAATGTTCCTTTCTGGACATTGGCCATTGAAGGACAGTTCTATCTCCTGCTCCCCTTCATCGCGAGAGGCATGCATGTGCTCATCAGCTTGACATGTTGTATAGTTCGCAGGCGCTTCATTGGAGCGATCATTGCTTGCATCGGGATTATTGTTGTGGGACTGCTGATTCGGTTTGCGGGAAAACAGTTTATGCAGGAAGAGGTAACCACTTCAATAGGATTACAGGTGATTCGAGCTCTATTCTTTGGCGTGGAGGGCAAGTTCTGGGAAGATTTTGCTCTGGGCATGCTGGTCAGCCTCTGCTTTGCTTATGCACAACATCCGGAGGAGGGAGAGCGCTTCTATCGCGGTTTGAGACGAGCGTCCCCTTTTTTGAGTGTAGTGGCGGTTGTGTTGCTGACATTCTGCGCTCTCTGGAACTTTCGGGTGAGTTATCCTGTCGCGACGCTACAGTATATGGTGCCACTTGTGCCTTTTGCTCCCTGGCTGCTGAGTTTTATCGTGTCACTTGGCTGGAGCCTTCTGCTTCTGGTACTGCTCTTCGGGAATGCCCCGTTACGGATGGCGTTTGAGTGGAGGCCCTTACGGGCATTGGGGACGATTTCATATGGAGTTTACCTGTGGCATTTTCCCCTGCTCACGATCTTTAAAAAGTATGTTTTCCCTCATTTTGGCGTGACCAATACCATGCTTTCCTATCTCCTGTACTGGGGCTTTTTTGCTCTGTTGATTGTTCCCTGGAGTACTCTCGTATACCTTTTGATAGAAAGACCTTTCATCCGTATGAAACAACGAAGGCGGCGGGAAGATATTGGGACACAGGGATGACATACTTACGATCGGTAGACCAGGCGTACTGTTTAGGGAGGGATCTGGTGAGCCGAGAGAGCATCGTGTACCGGTTATGATATAGCAGTATACTCTTCCAAAGGAGTAGAGGAGCAAATAGGTCCTTCAGCCGGCTCAGGGATCGTTTGCCATAAGGGCCGCAGGGAGGAGGTTTGGCTGTCGCTTCCCTCCTCACTCTGTTGGCTAAAGATCCTGAAATGCCTGGTGCTCTCATTCCTTATGGGAGCGGAAAAGCGCTGATTGACCGAGAAGGAATTTCCATCCCAGAAAGAGCAGTGGAAGAAACAGCAGGGCATCTGCTAGATGCGCGATGAGTTCAATGCGTGGTATTCTGCTGATAGGAAAGGTCAATGCACCCAGAAAGAGCAGCGCGCCGATCCACCAGGGAATCACTCGTTTCCAGGTGAGAAAGAAGCTAAGGGCTAACAGGCTGAGCACAAAGAAGGGTCCGGACCAGAAAAGCGTGAAATTGTAGCTCAGGGCATGGGCCGAGAAGGCTTGCAGCTCGACTTGACGCGTAAAATGGAAAGTCGCGGCATAGACATCGCGAAACCCGAAAAGTGCGCCTCCTATACATCCATAGAACGCGGGAATTTGTCCCCAGGCCGCGTACAGAGGCATCTTCTCACGTAAGAGATCAAACAGAGCAACAAACGTCAGAAGCCAGAAGATCGTAGCGAGAACGATCAGGGTTCCTCCAATAACGCTCTGGTTGCTTCCTTCCCAGAAGAAGGTAGAGGCCGCTTGCAATAAGGGGGCAACAATCATCGCGAGACCATAACATAGACGGACTGAAGGTTGTCTTTGCATAAGCATTCTAGAAACTCCCTGTTTTTATTGAACGATTATATGAAGCATAATCAGAGAACATAGCTATCGAAAGCATCTACCCTTCTTCCGTGTAGAAGCTGTCTTGCTCTCTTCTTCTCAATATTACAGGGAGATTGATGCGGCTGCTATCGCCCTCCAGGGTGATTATCAGGGGGATATTGATCCGGGGCGGTTGGAGAGCAAGCGGAGTGTTGTGGCTCTGGTAACGGCCTCCTGACGATTGGTCGCACCGAGTTTGCGATAGATGTGTTTCACATGGGTTTTAATGGTGTTTAATGAGACAACAAGTTCCAGGGCGATAGCTGGTTGACTCAAACCCGCAGCCAGCAGGTGCAGGATACGTTGTTCTTGCAAGCTCAGAGGGTGTGCAGCCGAAGTGACAGAGAGTGTTCCCGGTTCAGAGAAGGCCAGCACGAGACGGCTGGCATACGCATGCAACGGAGCAAGGCGAATTTCAGGAAGAATGGTTCGCAGTATGTCGGCCATGTGTTCACCCGCATCCAGAAAGAGGCGCTGGAAGGCTTCGGGTTGTGCTCGCTCCAATGCTTTCAGCAGCAGCAATTTTGCATGCCGCTGGGGATCGAGACTGTTTGTTGGCAGCTCTGTAGAGGCAATTTGAGCATGGGCCAGGGCTAAAAGCGCCATCTGTTCCAGTTCTCCACGGGAGGGCTCTTCCCGCTGCCATTCATGAAGCAGGGAAAGCGCCTTATGAGGGTTGTTCTGAGCCAGAAAGAGACGCGCTTTGATGAACATCTCCTGTTCTCGCTGGACGAAGGGAATGAGGGTTGCTGTTTGCGTGATGGCTGCCATATGCTGTTGTGCGGCTGCTGGATTGCCGCAGGCGAGCGCGAGCCATGCCTGACCGATCTGTAATTCTCGCTGTAGTTCGGGCTTGTAGAGCTGTGCAACTTGCTCCTGTAGTATGTGCCATGCCTGCTCGTCTTCTCCCAGAGCATGGAGGGTACGCGCCAGCACAAGCGCCGCGTGAGCTTGAAGCTTCTGGCTCTTGATCTGCTTGCCGTTGGTCAGGGCCTGAGATGCTTTCTGTCTGGCATTCATCAGATCATTTCGCTCATAAGCAAGCCTCGCCAGACCAAGCAGAGCCAGGCCTTGATCATCAAGCATTTCCGCTTTGTCCTCTGTTTCCGACAGAGCCTGTTGATAATAGTGTTCTGCCTGCTGTAATGCTCCTTGCTCAAAGCACACATCTCCCAACATCAGAGTAGCGGTCATCAAGGGCTGGATGTTCTGGCTTGCAGCGCAGAGCGCCCGTGCTTCTATCAGTCCTGTGCGGGCTGCGTTGAAACGTCCCGCAAACTGTTCCTCCATACTTGTATGGAGCAGGCACATTCCGCGCCATCTGACCTCCTGCTCAGGTAACAGGGAGAGTGCCTGTCGTGCAGCGGCAAAGGATTGTACATAATCATCTTGCCACCAGGCCATCAGCGCGCGCAGCGTATAGATCGCTCCGCGATGAAGTCGATCATCTGCTGTCGATAAGCCCTGCTCTGCCTGCTGAAGCAATTTCTCAAGGAATGCCCGGTTTTCTGGCACGGAGAGATCTTTGACGAAGAGAGACACCACAGCATACATAAAGCAAAGAGCAGGAGAGGCAAACACAATCTTTTCGGGTAATTGGGCCAGCCTGCGATGAAGTGTGTAGTGCCAACCTGCCGCAAATTGTGTTGGAGGGTAGCGCTCTAGAAGCAGTGCCGCATAGGGATACTCGTGAATTGCCAGCGCTGTTTCAATGGCTTCATCCAGCATATCGTGGCTTTCATACCAGTGACAGGCACGTCGTAAGAGGGCTTTCAGTGCCTCTTCGCCCAGGCGTCGTCGCGCTTCATCTCTCAGAGCTTCTGCAAATAGCTCATGATACTGATACCACTGTCCTGGCCCTTCCAGCGTTTGAAGGAAAAGGCCCGCCCGCTCTACTTCTTCCAGCAGGTGCTTTGTGTTCTGGCTGTCGGTAACGGCATCACAGAGGGAACTATTCAGGCGGGTCAAGACGCAGGTCTGCAATAAGAAGTGTTGAAGCGCTTCTGGCTGTGCGACGAGCACTTCATTGATAAAGTAGTCCATGATGGGGCGATGGGTGTTCGCCAGGTGGAGAAGGGAATGCTCAACCTCTGGCTTTGTGCGTCCTTGAAGTGTGAGTGTGAGGAGGCGCAGGCCAGCCGCCCAACCCTGTAGTTGTGCGTCCACCTGTTGAAGCGTTTTCTCTGGAATGGTCAATGAAAGTGCCTGCCGGAGAAAAGCCGCAGTTTCTTCAGAGGTGAAGCGCAGATGCGATGCCTGGATCTCTTGCAACATCCCATTTGCCCGCCAGCGAGCTAATGGAAGGGGTGGAATGTATCGAGAAAGCAGAACAACATGGAGAGAAGCCGGGAGATGGTCGAGGAAAAATGTCAGCGCCTCATGAATAACGGGCTCTGTAATCGTATGATAGTCTTCCAGAATCAACAGACCTGTGATGTCATGCCTGGAGAGCTCATTGAGAAAAGGCGTAAGCATCTCTTTCTGGAAAGGTGGCTGAAATGCTATTGGAAACCTGTCGTTTACGCCAACGTAGAACCGCTGCAAGGCTGTAAGCACATAGGTCCAGAAGCGGTCGGGGTCGTTGTCGCTTTTCTCCAGGGAGACCCAGGAGATGGAGCGTATCTGTTCTGGAACATGACAGCTGGTTTGCCATTGCCGGATCAAGGTTGTTTTGCCAGAGCCTGCCGGGGCGACAAGGAGCGTCAATGGATGCGAATAGATGCCGTCAAGTAGCGCCAGTAAACGTTCTCGGGCAATCAGCAGAGCAGAAGAAAGACGGGGTGGCTGAAGTTTTGGAAGAAGGAGAGGAGGCGCCTCGCTTTGCTGATGCGAGGAGGCTACAGGGGAGAGGAGAAGGGCGATGCTTTCTAAGCGGGCTATGGTGAGTCTGGTGCTGGCCCCGATGTACTTTTTGACCGTTCGTTTTCCCTGGCGTCGATAGGCATACCAGTAACCAGCACCCCCGTTGGGGCGTACCTCCTTCTGGAGGTTAAGGTTTCCGTTACGTCCCTGGAAAGAGAAGGAAGTATGGTCAGTGAGCCAGTGAAACCATTCGGGTGTGTCCCCTTGAAGAAGCGGCTGACCTTGAGGATGTTCTTCATAGAGCGCATATGCTTTTTGTTTTTCGACCCAGTGCAGCAGGTAGGTGGCAGTTTTCGGCATAAGAGTCTAGATCCTTTTCTCTGTTTCCCAACATCAATTCTATCTCCTTGACAGAAGGGGTTGCAAGTGTTTCCCAACAAAGTATTCTTGCCTTTTTATGCTCTTGTCTTCGTGGCTTTTCATCTGCTTGCGTGGAAGAACTGCCTCCGTGAATTGGATGGCATCTTTTACGTCGCGAAGCGAACTCCGATGGATATGGCAGGTGGAGGGGACAGGAAACAAATTTGAACACCATATGGCGAAAGCATCTGTAATGAGGACGAATTCTGACCGCATAAAGTGGTATTCTCTTCTTAGAAGTTGTGTGACAGCGTCACTTGGATGGAAAGGAACAAAGCTCATGCATGCCTTAAAATGGTACCAGGTGCACGCCTGGCGTTTATCGCAACATGGTCTTTCCCCGCGTTTCTCCTCACAGGATGTTGCTTCGGCAGTAGCGCGCACCGGGGGGGTTCAGGCTCAGGTCCTGTCTGCTGCCGAACTGGCGATATGCACCCGTGTGGAAGGGCTCGCTCCTCACGATGTCAAAGCGGCGATCTTTCAAGATCATACATTGGTGAGGACATGGGCCATGCGTGCTACCTTACACTTACTCCCTACAAAAGAACTTCCTCTGTATGTAGCAGCGCGTGACTGGCAGAAGACTGAGAGCTGGTCAAAGTATTTCGCTGAATTTGGCCTCTCAAGCGCACAACAGGACGCCTTTCTTTCGGCTATCCCGCATGTTTTGGAACAGGGACCTCTCACTCGCCTGCAACTTGCAGAGGCGGTTGCCAGGCATACGGGAATTGTTCACTTGCGAGACTTTATCCTCTCCTCGAGTTGGGGAACTCCCTTGAAGCCATCTGCCTACCGCGGAGATCTCTGTCTGGGGCCGGGCCAGGGCAAGACGGTCACCTTCATGAATCCTGGAGGCTGGATTGGGACAGGGCAGCCAATCGAGCCCAGGCGGGCGCTTCAGGAAATTGCTCGTCGGTATCTGCGCGCTTATGGCCCGGCAACTTCAACTGATTTTGCTTTTTGGTGGGGATGTGGGAAAACCGTTGCAAAAAAAATCTTCCAATCGATAGAAGAGGAGTTGGAAGAAGTCGAGGTGGAAGGGTGGAGAGCCTTTGTCCTGCGTGCGACGCTTCCCCATATCCAAAGCATTGAACCAGCAGAACGGATCCATCTGCTTCCTTTATTCGATGCCTATACGATTGGGGTACCGCGCAATTGTGATCCGGTCCTGGCGCAGGCCTACAAGCGCCAGGTTTTCAACCCTCAAGGATGGATCTTTGCGGTCGTTCTCGTCAACGGCTCTATCCAGGGGGTCTGGCGCTCTCACGTCCGGCGTGCGCAAATCACCATCAGGGTGAACCTGTTCTCCCCGTTGACATCCTCGATTCGTGAAGGGATAGAAGCCGAAGCGGAACGACTCGGCCACCTCTTCGAGAAGCGGGTCTTGCTAGAATATGAGTAAGTTGCCTTCATCCATACACTGCTCTGGGAAGCGGGACGGGCTGATTTTGCGTGCGTCTCTTCGGGAACCAGTGGGGGCTGTCTCCTTCTTCTGGCTTTCAGAATAGATGAGCAGCCCACCGCTTCTTGTCGTGTCTCGCTTTTAGCGATTGTTGGTATCCCCCTTCCTGAAGGCAGAGGCTTTTTAGCCCGTTTTTGAAGATCATTTTCGAGGTGTTCCTGTGTGTCTGGTACGCTGCATATCGTGGAAAGGCCAGGGCGCCCATCATCTGGCTATGAACGCGAAACGGAAGCGAGATACCGGAAAAACAGGTAAATAGACAGGGTTGCTTATTGGCTCTGCTGGTCTGGATGATAACAGAGCGGTATCACGCTGGATAACTGAAGGCATTGGACATACAGCGCTCTCTCCTTTTATACTGCTCTGTATAGATTACAAGGAGGTATATATATGGCGGAAGAAGTACGAGTAAGGGCGCGGCGTCTGGCACAGGAATATATTCAGCGAGGTGACGTGACGGGCTGGTTCGAGGTCCTGTATGCAGCAGCGGAGGGAAACGAGCAGGCGATTCAGTGGGCGGACATGGTTCCCAATCCCGGGCTACTTGAGTGGCTGGAACGAGAAGAGGTGCATGGCGAGGGACGGCGGGCGCTGGTTGTTGGGTGCGGGCTTGGCGATGATGCTGAGGAGCTGGCGCGCCGGGGGTTTGAGGTCACGGCCTTCGATATTTCGCCCACAGCTATTGAGTGGTGTCAGCGGCGCTTTCCTGATTCACGGGTCACCTATGTTGTTGCCGATGCTCTGAAGTTACCTGAGGGCTGGCAGCGGCGCTTTGATTTTCTCTTTGAAGCCTATACTTTGCAGGTGCTCCCTCCCGAAGCGAGACAGACTGCTGCCCGTAACCTGGCGTCCTGTCTGGCCGAAGGTGGAATATTGCTGGTTATTTGCCGTGGGCGCTCTCCGGAAGATCCTGAAGGAGATATGCCCTGGCCGTTGACTGCCGGGGAGCTACAGGTCTTCCTTGAAGCGGGTCTCTCCGAGACTCAATTTGAAGAGTATTTTGAAGAGTCGTCGGTCAGAAGATTTCGGGTGACCTATTCCAGGTAGAGGCGAGACCATCGCTGCTTGTCCCGCGAAAGATGTGGTCTATAGATCGAAGCGCCTGCCTGCGTGGGCGTCAGGAGCGGAAGCGGTCTTTGTCACTCCGGGAGGCAAGAGGAATGCGCCCTTCCTTCCGGACGAGAAGCGTTCTCTGTTCGGCGCGTGTGCCTAAAGCATTCTCGTCGCTCTTGAAGAGCCGCGTTGTAGAGCTCGCACAAGAGGTCAAGGGTGTGGGTTACGTGCACACGTTGCAGCCGGGTCGGGTACAAGCGATACGTAAACGCCTTGATTGACATCCTTGCCTCTGCCTTGCTGGTATTGCTTGATGTACTCGCGTAATGCCCTCACAACTCCCCCATGAAACGAACGTCCGTGAGCTGCCGCCAATTGCTTCATCGCTTCATACACCTCATGAGGATAGCGGGTATTGATCGCAATCACTTTCTTTTGTGTGTCAATGGTACCATTTTTGCACGGATTGAGTACCATTTCAACCCTTTCTCTTCCCTCCCACTCGCCTCAAAAGGAACGCGCCATTCATCCCCTTGTCTGAAGCCCAGGGGTCTTCTGGCGCGCAATCGATAACCATATTTCAGGCGAACAGAAAGAAGAAGAATGGGAAAGGAGCAACGAACATGAGAAAACTCTGGGTAAAGGCGTGGCTGACCCTGGATGGAGTCTTTGATGCGGACACAATGGGTCACTGGTGGCCGCCTGCTGGCGAGACCGCTGCGGATGCAGCAAGAAGGCTAGAGTACGTTGTAGAGGAGTACTCTAAAGGCGACATCTACTTGCTAGGACGAACTACCTATGAAATGCTTTGGCCAGGTTGGTCCACACAGACAACTGGCGATGGCCCCGGGCCGATCCTCAACAGCATGAAAAAATATGTGGTCTCGACGACGCTCGAAACTGCTCCCTGGAAAGAATCTACCATCATCAGAGAAAATGTGGTGGAAGAAATCACCAAACTGAAACAGCAGTCGGGCAAAGACATTATTATCGATGGTAGTGCCACACTGGTTCACTCGCTGATGGGAACGGATCTGATCGATGAGTATCGGTTCTTAGTCCTGCCCTACATCATGGGAAGGGGAAGGCGGTTCTTCCCGGAGGGGACGCTAGAGACGAAGCTTCGGCTTGTCGAAAGCAGGAGGATCAGTTCCGATACCCTGGCTGTTGTCTACCAGCCAGACAACAGCTAACCACCTGGTTTTGCGGACAAGCTCTAGTATTCTCATGCCCATTCGGAATTGATCTGGAGAGATTCCGCCCAGATCATTCCAATGGACATGCATATGACGTTCTCAGCGCTTCCGCAAAGGGATACTCCTCCACCCTATGATGGGACCTCCTGTTTGGGCTATGTAGACGCGCATGCAATTGAGGTGCCAGCGGAATCGACAACTGTTCCCCCGGAGCAGTGCTTTTACGGACTATCCAGCACTCTGTAGCTTTGCTGAGCGCAAGCGCCATAACATTGTCTTCTGGAAAGCCCGTACACATCAGATCTGCTTTTGAATGATATTCGGGCTTTTTCTTTGAGCCGCCGGGTAAGGACAGGAGGCTCGATCACGAAGCGATGCGCACAGGAACACTGCCGGCAAGAGGTCCCTGTGCGCTTTGGTTCCGATTCGGATGCGAGCGTCAAGGAAGAGACAGCCTGTAATCTCAAGAGCACCTTTTCTCTGGAGCGGGAACGCTATTCAAGGTCAGCTAGCTCCTGAAGTAGGAGTGTTTCTACCTCCTCATCTGAGAGGTGGCTGATCTGCTCCTCATCTATTGTTGAGGGGCTCTGTTCCTCTGGCTTCACACTCCCTTCTGATGGTAAAGGCGTCGCTTCCTTTTCTGCCAGCAGAAGAGTATGCAGGTGTTGCGCCAGTGATGCAATGGTCGGATAATTGAAAATGAGTGTTCCTGGCAGGGGAAGGTGCAGTATATCTGCCAGACTATTCTTGAGTTCAAGTGCCATAAGCGAGTCAATCCCAAGCGTACGTAACGAAACTGCTCTACCGAGCCGGTTCCCATCCAGATGAAGAATCTTCGTGACCTGCTCACGAAGAAGTGTTTCCAGAATATGGACTGCTCGCGCCCCTGTAGAGGCTAACAGGACGTCTCGCACTCCTGGCTCTTCCGGATCTGGTTGTTTGCCCTGGCTCAAAAGCAACTGGAAAAGAGGGTGATGATGGCCGCTGTCCCATTTCTGCACATCGAGAGGCATAACAATGGCCTGGATCGGTTTTTGCTCGAGCAGATACCTCAAGATTTGCAATCCTTCCTCGGGGAGGATACTTCCAAGTCCCTGCTGCGCAAGCCTTTCGCCCCGTCTCTTTTCCGCGGCTGCCAGACCAATGTGGGCCCAGGGGCCCCAGTTGATGGAGAGTGCAGGTAAACCACGAGCCCTTCTGTAATGAGCCAGAGCGTCAAGAAAGCTATTTGCTGCTGTATAGTTTCCCTGACCGGGAGAACCCAGAACAGAGGTTACTGAAGAACAGAGTACGAAGAAATCTAATGCCAGATGTTGGGTCTGCTGATGAAGTAACCAGCTCCCTGCTACTTTCGGACTCATCACATGAGTGAAATGGTCAGGGGTCAGGCCAGAGAGCGTCTGATCCTCAAGTAAACCGGCAGCATGGATTATGCCACGTAGTGGTGGCGCATGTTGTTGTATCTGCTGGAAGAGTGCGCTAACTTCCTTCTCGACCGTGATATCGGTCTGAATGGGCTGAATCCGCCCGCCTACAGCTTCGGCCTCGGTTAGAAGCGCTGCTGGTACTTCTGTCTGTGCGGCACTTCTACTGGCCAGAATAATGGTGCGTGCCCCCTCTTTGAGCATCCAGGAAGCAAAGGCCTGGCCCAGTCCTCCGGTGCCTCCCGTGATTAAGTAGCTGGCATCTGCCCGGAACAGCTTCTGTGGGAGCGGGCTGATCATAGCATCTTTATCCTGGAAAGTGAGCACAAATTTGCCGATATGCTTTCCCCGGGCCATTTCGCGGAAGCCATCGGTAGCCCGACTGATGGGTATAGCACGATAAGGCAAAGGATGCAATTGCTTTTCCTCAACGAGCCGCTTCAGCTCCAGCAAGAGCGAACGGACAGAAAGGGGCTTTTCGCGCCAGAGCCGTTCCATATCGACAACAAAAAATGCCTTGTTCTCCTTCAGAGTGCTCAAGTTCAGGTTCATGTCCTGATACACATCGCGCTTGCCCAGTTCGAGAAAACGTCCATTTGGAGCAAGGAGCGAGAGGCTGGCAGAAAGAAAATCTCCGGCCAGAGAATTGAATACAACGTCTACCCCCTGACCACCTGTTATCTCCCTTACCTCGTTGACGAAAGAAAGGGAGCGAGAATCCAGGATATGACGAATACCCAGTGATTGCAGGTAGGAGTGCTTTTCAGCACTACTGGCAGTCGCTAGGATCTCTGCTCCCGCTAACTGTGCAAGTTGAACGGCTGCTAATCCTACGCCTCCCGCTGCTGAATGAATCAGGATACGCTCACCTGCCTGGAGTCTGGCAAGCACGTTTAACGCATAGAAGGCTGTAATAAAGGCGACAGGTAGGGTAGCCGCTTCTTCCGGGAGAAGATGGGCTGGTTTGGGAATGACAAGCCGCGCATCAGCGAGTGCATGTGTACCGAAACAATGTTTGGCTACAGCCAGCACCTCGTCACCGGGTTGAATCTCGGTTACATGCTCTCCAACTGCGACAACTCGTCCTACACATTCATCACCCAGGGTATGGGCCCCGGTATCGGGATACAGACCAAGAGCCTTTAGCACGTCGCGGAAATTCAGCCCTGCAACCAGCACTTCAATTTCTACTTCCTGCGGGCCCGGCTTCTGTCGGCGGGTTTCGTGCAACGCTAACCCGTCAAGCGTTCCCTCTTTGGTCTGAACGAGCATAAATGGACGTCCATCTGCTCTGATGGGTTGCTGTGGGCTGGCTGTATTTGTGCTTAGTTGAAGGCGTGGCACATATACTGTATCCTCGCGAATAGCGTATTCATCCTCAGAGGCATTTAAGAGGAGAAGATTGCTGCATAGCTCAAGCTTTGCATTGTTGCCGAGATCAATAAGGCTGGCCCGTAAATTCGGGTACTCCAGGCGAATCGTGCGGGTCAAACCCCAGGTGCATGCCTGAGCCAGGGCGTTTCCGGAATCTGATGGCAGAAGAGGAACGCCTTGCGATAAAACCCAGAGACGGGGTGTGGAGGCCAGAGAAAGCGTATGCAATGCTTGAATCAGGAAAAGGAGACTCAGGTAGCTACTCTGTGTTGTTTCGTCTGAAGCATCGATACAGGCGTGAATAATGCCACTCCATTGCTCCTGAGTAACGAACTCTGCCAGGAGATCCCGGTAGGCGGCGGGGTTCTCACCTGCAAGCTGGAGGTGTTCTGTCAGCGATACAATATGGCATTGTTCTCCCTGTGCTTCCAGATGTGTACACAGTTGTCTACTCACTGCGCTGTTATCTGCCAGAAGCAGCCACTTCCCGGCAGGCAACGCTGAAGGAGGAGAGGGTGTAAACGGGTGCCACTCAAGATTATACAGCAACTCCAGAGGAATATGTTTCTGCATCCCTTGAATTCGCTGGAAGCTGACATCTTTCATTTCAAGGAGCGGTTGCCGGTGGACATCATAGAACGTAATATCGCCTTTCTCCGTATCAGAGGTGGCCCCATCGTGGCGGGTGGCATGGTTTGTATGGTTGCTGGAGTGTACCCGGCACCAATGCGGTAGACTATCGGTCCGATAGATGTGTATGTGCTCAAAGCTCACAGGGAGATATGTGGCGTCATCAGAAGCTTTCAGGAAGCTTGCAACTGCGAGCTGCAACCCTGCATCGAGTAAGGCCGGGTGAGGAGAAGCGGTTTGTGACTCCTCGACAACGTGAAGCTCCGCGAGAGTAGACCGCTCACCTTGCCAGTACTGTTTTACTGTCTGGAAAGCAGGCCCGTAGAAGAGCTGATGTTTCTGTAGAAGATCGTAGAGTTTTTCTGCTGGCTGCGGATTAGAGCGTTGCGGTGTGAAAGGCTCGGATGAGGAGCTATGTTGTACTGCGACACGGATGTTTCCCTGTACATGGCAAACCCATTGCGCTCTTTCCTCACCCTTCCGACGACTGAGAAGCTTAAAGCTATAGCACTTCTCGCCTGTGGGTAACAGCAACAATTGAAGAGAGCGCGTCACTGCCTCAGATAGCAGGAGCGCTTCTTTGATCTCCATCTGCTCTATGCTATATGGTGTTGCCTGCGATAATGAGGCTAATGCTTCCATCACAAGCGTCAGATAGAACGTTGCTGGTAGTAGTGCCTTCTCTCGTACCCGATGATCCCGCAGATAGATGGGAAACTTGGGCGAAACCGGAATGTCCCAGTAGTGGCTTCTGGCTGGAAGCGCTCCCTCAAAATGCTGACCGAGCAAACCATGTTGTTTATGGCTCTGCTGCATAGATGCATTGGACGCGGGCAGAACATCACTGAACCAGAAGCGCTGACGCTGCCAGGGATAGGGCGGGAGGTGAACATGATTCCCTGCCTCGGGATAGAGTTGTTGCCAGTTGAGCTGGCAGCCCATGCTGTAAAGTGTGCCCAATGACCGGTAGAGCGCTGTTGGGTTCTCGCGATAGAAAGAGGGGATACTTGTGTGAGAGGTGCCTGTTGTTTCCCTCAACGAGGTAAGCAGAACAGGATGGGGACTGATTTCAATGAAGATGGTGTTCTCAACCTGGTTCAAGCTCTGAACGGTCTGCGCAAAGAGTACCGGATTTCTTAGATTGTGAACCCAGTAATCTGCATTGAGTTCAGAGCCGAGGCAGCAGTTTCCTGTCACGGTTGAATAGAAAGGGATCTGAGCTGAACGTGGCTGAAGCGGGGCAAGCATTTGCCGCAAGTCCTCCCGGAGACTATCGACCTGTGGACTATGTGAGGCTGCGTCTACCTTGATAAACCGGCAGAAGACGCCTTTCTGCTGAAGCTGTTGAACAATAGTATTGAGTGCCGCTGTATCACCGGAGAGTACCGTTGTGCTTGGGCTGTTGCTGGCTGCAATTGCCACAAGGTCTTCATAGCCCTGTAAGGCCTGCCGCGCTCGCTCTATGCCGACTTCGATCAAGGCCATTGCCCCTTTGCCGCTGATTCGGCGGAGCAGCTGGCTCCGTAAACAGATAATTCGGGCAGCGTCATCCAGCGTCAGAATGTTGCTACAGCAGGCCGCCGCGACTTCGCCCATGCTATGGCCGATAACAGCGGTTGGCTCGATGCCCCAGGAACGCCAGAGGGCAGCCAGAGCGTATTCTAGCGCGAAAAGAGTTGGCTGAACAATATCGATCGCCTGAGACGTGGGCTGTTCTGGCGGTGCCAGGCATTCAGCCAACAGCGAGAAGTGGCTGTATTTCTGGATAAAAGGCTCGCATGCTTCCATTGCTTGCTTAAATACTGGCTCTGTTTCCAGCAGATAACGCGCCATGCCGGGCCATTGTCCTCCCTGGCCGGGAAAGACAAAAACAATTCCAGAGGGTGTAGTCTGTTCATCCTGCTCAAGAGGCTGTTGGGCAAGCTCAAGCAGAGCTGAGATCACATCTTCCTTTGTGGTTCCGGTGATCAGTTGGCGATAAGCATGCTGTGTCCTTCTCCGGCTTGCTGTATAACAGAAATCAGCGAGGGAGAGCGCGGTATCCTCCGTTAGCCATTGCGCCCACTGCCTTGCAACCTCTGAAACAGCCTGCGAGGAATGTGCGGTGACGGGTAAAAAGAACCGTCGAGACCGCTGCTCTTGCTGCTCTATCGGTGGGGAAACAGGTGCTTCTGCCAGAACCGCATGTGCATTTGTACCGGTCACACCAAAAGAGTTGACGCCCGCGATGCGACGCTGTCCCGTCCATGGGATGGGCGATGTTGAAATGCGAAGTGGCAAATCTTCCCAGGGGAGGGCAGAAGTTGGCTGTTGATGGTGCAAACTGGGTGGAATGATTCCATGCTTCAGACTGAGCGCTGCTTTGATAATGCCTGCGATTCCGGAAGCGGCTTCAGTGTGGCCGATATTTGTCTTGATGGAGCCGATATAACAGGGCTGCTCTGGCTTGCGGCCATCGGCCAGAAACAGGCCCAGGGCCTGTAACTCGGTCGCATCGCCAACGCTTGTCCCGGTGCCGTGTGCCTCCACATATTGGACTTCGGCAGGAGAGACCCCTGCTGCACGATAGGCTTCACGTAATAACTCCTGCTGCGCCTGGACTCCGGGAGCAACCAGTGAGTGACCGCGTTGTCCATCGTTGTTTATGGCACTGCCCAGTATCACGGCATAGATGTCATCTCTGTCTGCAAGCGCAGCCGAAAGGGGTTTAAGCAGCACCATACCCGCGCCCTCGCTCCGCACATACCCATCTGCTCTCGCGTCACCAAACTTACAGTGTCCATCAGGTGAGAGCATTCTGGAACGAGAATAGCCGATAGTAATATGTGGCTGCAAGATTACATTGACTCCGCCCGCAAGTGCCATTGCACACTCACCGTTACGCAACGCCTGACAGGCTAGATGAACTGCGACCAGCGAAGAAGAGCAGGCGGTATCGATAGCCATACTGGGTCCCTGTAAGTTCAGCGCATAGGAGATACGGCCTGCGGCTGCGTAACGCCCTCCCCCGGTCGTAATATAGAGGTTGATATCAGAGGTTGCCGCAAACATCTGATCCTCATAGTCACCTGTCCATATCCCGACATAGACCCCTACCTTCTGATCATTGATGACCTGTCCCGCATCGTCCAGCGCCTCCCGGGCAAGTTCCAGGAGGAGACGCTGTTGTGGATCAATGAAAGGGGCCTCACGAGGTGTGATGTGAAAGGCATTGGCATCAAACAGATCAATATCCTCAAGAAAGCCACCTTTATCAGATGCAATCTTGCCAGCGGTCCCGGGTTGGGGATGATACAATCCCCGCGTTTCAAAGCGCGTAACCGGGATTTGTGAAATTGCATCCTTGCCATGTATCAGAAGTTGCCATAAAGAAGAGGGGTTATTGGCCCTCCCCGGGTACCGACATCCAATCCCGACAATTGCTACAGGCTCCATCTTTCTCCTCCCTTTCTATGGCTTATTATTTCTCGTCGTTGTGTAACAGGGTATTGAGCAGTTCATCAAGGGCATCTTCTGGCAACTCATCCAACTGTTCCAGGAGTTGGTCTGCATCTTCTGAACTGAAGGTATCTTCTCCCTGTAGCGTGTTCTGTGGTGCAGTTGTTTGCTGATGACCAGTAACATACTGCGCCATTTCCGCGATTGTTGGCGTTTCAAAGAGCGCCCGTAAGGGAAGCTCCATCTGAAAGACGTTGTTAATACGCGAGACAACCTGTGTGGCAAGGAGCGAGTGGCCGCCCAGCTCAAAGAAATTCTCATGAATGCCGATCCGTTCCAGCTTTAACACCTGACACCAGATATCGGCAAGCGTCTGCTCCACAGGCGTACGAGGTGCTGCCTGCTGTTTCTCCTTTGTCGCCGAAGTATCGAGTGAGGCCAGTTCGGTCAGCGCATTTCGATCAAGTTTGCCGTTTGGCGTGAGTGGTAAGGCATCAAGAAACATGATACGAGCGGGCACCATGTATTCGGGCAGCCGTTTCTGAAGATAGCTACGCAGTCGTGTGAGAAGGTGACGCTCTGTTTTCTTTTCGAGCGGCTGATTGGCATAGTCATGCCAGTTCGCTTGAAGGGATGGACGAGGGAATGCAGCAAGAATGGTCTGTTCCGATATAGCCTGATCACGACGAACAAACAGGGCATCATAGCTGCCTCGCTCTTCCTGCCTGGCCCAACTGAAAAAGGCAGCATATCCTGTTGCTTTCGCTATCTCCTCAAGCTCTTGAAGCTCTATACCTTGTGCCTGGATAGGCATTTGTCGCCAGGTTTCCAGAGTGCTTGTCTTATTGGGCGCTTCGAGCCACTGCTGCGCGGCTAACAGATGATCCAGGCGTGCATTTGGAATATGCTCAATGCCGATCACCGTCGGTCTTTGCTCTGTCAGCAGTGTGTGCAGGTGTGCGAGCATTCCTGTTTCCCAGGCAAGCCAGGGGCAGGAAAGGGGAGGCTCTTTTGCTGGCTGATCGGCGTACAAGATCACCTGATAACGGAACTGGGTGAGCTCATTGTGCTGTGGCCCACGCTTGGGAAAGATGTGTGCCTGCTTGAGTCGCGGATGCTGTTGTGCCAGAGCAACAAACAGGGCAGGATCAATGACAAGCTCCTCTTCCAGGTGGCGATCATGCATCACCCTTTGCTGTAGTTGTTCTTTTGTAATGCTGTCTGGTGCCTGTTCAAGCTGTACTGCTAGCTGGAACATTTCCAGGAGCGGAAGGCTTCTGACATCACCCAGGAAGATCGCTCCTCCTGGTGCCAGCCGCTCGATTGCTCCGTGCAAGACGCGCAGAAGGTAATGGACATCGGGAAAGTATTGAACGACCGAATTGAGGATAATAACATCAAAGAAGTCGTTCTCCCAGTTACGAAAGTCGTCGGCATAACGTTGCCACAGATGTACCTGGGGGAGAGGGGTATCTAGCTCTTTCAGCGTTTGCTCAATATAAGCCAATGATTGGGCTGAGAAGTCGCTTCCATAATACACCTCACACGCCGGGGCCAGCTTAAAAAGCAGCATACCAGTTCCGCAACCTATCTCAAGAATACGACGTGGCTGTAAACGACGTATCTCATGGATGGTGTCTTCAAGCCAACTTCGCATTTCTTCCTCGGAAAAGGGAAGCCCGGTATAGTTGCTGATCCATCCGATCCGGTTGAAGGTAGGATCAGCCAGTTCCTCACGTACGTGATACAACTCTTCATAGAAGTGCTGCCAGGAGGAAACATGTTCTCCCGCCATGCCTGTTGAAGAGGAAAGCATTTCCTGGCGGGGAACAACGCAGGCAACCAGACGTTTTTCTTCGGCGGTCTTTCCGGGTAAAACAACAGCGGCTTCCTGTACGCCCTCATGCTGTCTAAGAACCGCTTCAATCTCTTCAAGCTCGATCCGAAAGCCTCGTAGTTTGACCTGAAAATCCCGTCGCCCGAGGAATTCTATGTTGCCATCTGCGCGATAACGGACCAGATCTCCGGTGCTATACAATCGCTCTCCGGGCTTGTTGCTGAATGGGTCGGGGATAAAGCGTTCGGCGGTCAGGTCCGGGTGGTGGAAATAGCCACGCGCCAAACTCTGCCCACCAATAAAGAGTTCTCCCGGAGCGCCGGGCGGAACAGGCTGTAGCTCCTCATCAAGCACATATACCCTGGTATTAGAGATAGGGCGACCTATATGGGGAGCGCCTGCATTTGCCTCTTCGGGAAGTACTCTGCCAGATGTGGTCACAACTGCGTTCTCTGTCGGACCATAGTTATTCATCAGCAGAAACGGAAGGGAAGGGGCTGGATAATGGTTTAACTTGTCGCCGCCGGTCAGGAGCAAACGAAGGGCACTATCAGAAGGCCATGAGAGCGGCAATATGGCTTCTGCCAGGAGCGTTGGGAGAAAGCTGATGGTGATTGAGTGCTCAATAAGCCAGCGCTGAAGCCGTATTGCATCCTTGGGGAGGTCTTGTGGGGGAATGTGCAGACTGGCTCCCGCGAGCAGATACGGCCAGATTTCCCAGGTTGAGGCATCGAAGGCGACGCCTGCGACCAGTGTTGCCCGATCATGACAGGTAACTTGAAATGCGTGTTGATGCCATCGAACAAGATTCAGCAGGCTGCGATGGGATATCATCACCCCTTTCGGCGCGCCTGTAGATCCCGATGTGTAGATGATATAGGCGAGCGAGTCCGGCTGTACATCTGTGGACGGTGGTTGAACTGATTCCTCTGCCAGGGTTGCATCAAGTGTATCCAGCGTCAGCACCGAGGGAAGCTGTGATTGTGCAAAGAGCCCGACCAGTCTGGAGTGCGTCAGCAGGATGGAGATGCCTGCATCCTGGATCATAAACGCCAGACGTTCCGGTGGATAGGCTGGATCAAGCGGAATATATGCACCACCTGCCTTCAAAATTGCCAGCATTGCGATAATAAGTTCTGGACTCCGGTCAAAACAGATACCAACCGGGCTCTCACTTTGTACTCCCTGCCGCTGAAGGTAGTGGGCAAGCTGGTTCGTACGCTGCTGCAAGACCTGATACGGAATATTGTGTCCCTCATATGCAAGGGCGAGGGCCTCAGGCGTTTGCTCGGCCTGTCTCTCGAAGAACTGGTGAATACATTGGTCCTGTGGGTAATCCAGCCGGGTCCTATTCCAGGTGACTAAGAGCTGTTGCAGCTCATCTTCCTCAAGTAAGGCTATCTTCTGAATGCGCTGTTGGGGGTTGGCAACGATTTCTGTGAGAAGGCGCAAGAAATGTTTCGTTAACCGCTCAATAGTATCTGCATGGAACAGGTCGGTGTTATATTCCCAGATACAGAACAGATCCTCACCCTGGTGAACGCAGGAGAGCTGTACGTCAAACTTTGCTGTCTTATTATCCTCCCAGATCGATTCAACAATGATACCGGGTAAGGAGACAGAGGTGCTAGCCGTATTAACAAGCTGGAAAAGGATCTGACAGAGCGGATTATAGGCCAGATTTCGTTCTGGCTGCAGCTCTTCTACCAGTCGCTCAAACGGCAAATCCTGATGTTCATATGCTCCAAGCGTGACCTCACGCACTCTGTGCAATGCCTCTAGAAACGACGGGTTCCCGGACAGGTCAACACGTAGGACCAGCGTATTGACAAAAAAGCCAATGAGCTGCTCTAGCTCAACCTGACGGCGATTTGCGATAGGAGAACCGACTACAATGTCTTGTTGCCTGCTATGACGCATGAGCAAGGTTTGAAAAGCCGTCAGCAGCGTCATGAACAGGGTGACTCCTTCCTTCTGGCTGAGCGTCTGAAGGCGGGCAACAAGGGAGGCAGGAATAGAAAAGTGCATCTGTGCCCCGCGAAAACTCTCAGTGCGCGATCGCGGGAAGTCCGTCGGGATCTCGAAGAAGGGGAGCTTTTCCAGTTGTTTTGTCCAGTACGCAAGGTGTTTCTCAAGCTCATCCTCGGTTAGCCGCTGCCGCTGCCAGAGTGCAAAATCTGCATACTGCACGGGAAGTGGCGGTAATGATGGCGTTTCCCCTTTCAAGAAGGCCGTGTAGCAAGCGCTTAGCTCGCGGCTCAGTACCTGCATGGACCAGCCATCGGCGGCGATATGATGTAGCGTGAGCAAAAGAATGTGACTTTCTGGAGCAAGACGCAACAGAACGGCCCTCAACATCAAGTCCCGGGCAAGATCAATATGGCGTTGAGCCTCCTCTATTGCCAGTTGGCGGCTTCTCTCTGCCTGTTCCTCAGGAGAAAACGAAGTAAGATCTATGAGCGGGAGAAGCTGTTCTGGTAGCGTATCTGGCGAAAGGATCACCTGATGTGGTTCCCCTTGATAGACGCGAAAGACGGTGCGTAGACTCTCATGACGGCGCAATATCTCGCGAATGCTCTGTTCCAGAGCTGTGTGATGCAGGGGACCGGTTAACTTCAAGGCAATAGGGACATTATAAAAGGGATTGCCGGGAGCGAGCTGGTCCAGAAACCATAATCTCTGTTGGGCAAAAGAAAGCTGAAGGGGACGTTCGCGCTCGTTCAAGATGGGAATGGCTTCATAGTGTTCCTGTGTATACTGTTCCAGCCTGGCCGCCATCGCTTCAACTGTTGGTGCTTCAAAGAGAAGCTTTAAGGGAAGTTCCAGTTGTAAGTTGCTGCGAATCCGGGTCATAAGTTGTGTGCCAAGCAGCGAGTGCCCTCCAAGTTCAAAGAAGTTGTCTTTGATGCTGAGCCGCCTGACTCCCAGAACCTCCGCCCAGATCTGAGCAAGACGCGTTTCAAGCTCTGTTCGTGGTGATACCCATATCCCCTGTGTATTTGCCGGATAATCCGTCGGGACGGGCAGACGTTTCCGATCAACCTTCCCATGTGCCGTGAGAGGAAGTGCATCTATTTGCATGATTGAGGTGGGTCGCATATATTCAGGCAAGCGCTCGCTCAGGAAGGCGCGAATTTGCTGCTCAAGCAACGCTTCCTGCTTGCGCCGTAAAGGATTGTTCGCGAAGCGTGACCAGTTCAGCGGAAGCTCTGCGGACCGGGTGCCGGTTCTAGATCCTTTGCCGCTGAGAAGAGCGACGGCTTCAGGGGTATTTTCCTTCGCGAAGAGCAGTTCAAGGGTGTCAGCTACGCCGGTATGCCGAATATCGCAAACATAGGAGAGATCGTGCGCAAGCGACCGGAACACCTCGGGATCTATGGTATCAGCCTTGCTGACCTGTGCCCGAAACTCGCCAACAGTCAGGGATGTTTCTGCTTCGTTGAGCCTATGCCATTGTTGTAGAGGCCGCTGTACATGGCCATTGGGGACGTTTTTAACGACCAGCAGTGGTGCAGAGGCTTGCTGCAAGCGCGATCGGAGCTGTTCAGGTGTCCAATCACTCTGCCAGGAGAGTTCTTCTCGCTCCGGGGGTATCTCTTCCTGTTGGTCGAGTCTCAGCAGAACGTCGTAGCGATATTTCGTTAATTCGTTGTGCGCCTTCCCCTTTTTCACACGAATAGTGACCTCGCGGATGCGAGACAGGTATGCAGGCAAACATTCAAAAAATTGTGGATGAAGTAAGAACTCTTCTTCCTGTCGCACATCTCGTTGAACCTGTTGTAGAAGCTCTCCGATTGTTGCACTGGCATCCGCATTCAGAAGCCGAACTTCGGCGCGGAATACCTCCAGCAAGCGCAGGTCACGCACATCGCCAATGAAGAGCACGCCACCGGGTGACAGGCGTTGTACGGCCTGTTTCAAGACCTGAAGCAGGTACTCAACGTCCGGGAAGTACTGAATAACAGAATTGAGAATCACAAGGTCGAAGCGCTCATCATTCAATCCTATCTCCTCGTCGGCACGGCGCTGAAGCAGGCTTACATGCGACCAGTGGCGTTCTTGGACCAGCGCGCTGACCTGCTGCAATGAGACCCTGGAGAAGTCAGTACCAACGTAGCGCTCGCATTCTCCTGCCAGTTGCAAGAGAAGCAGGCCAGTTCCGCACCCGATTTCAAGGACACGGCTTGGATGCAGATTTCGGAGCTGCTGTAGAGTGCTGTCGCGCCACTCGCGCATCTCCTCGGCTGGCAGAGGCTCACCTGTGTAGCTACTGTTCCAGCCGATAATATTAAAGTCATTTTCCTGCTCTGGCAACTTTTGAAGATAGGTTTCGTCATAGAGATCCTGCCATTGTTCCACTAATTCCTGCTGGTAAAGGTGCTGCTGTGCATCTCCTGCTACCTTCTCGGGAACAACATATGCGATCAGGCGTTTCTCATTTCCGGGGCCTTCATATGCCTGCACGCTGCACTCTCTGACTCCCGGCTGCAAACGCAATGTCGCTTCGATCTCTCCTAACTCGATACGAAACCCTCGAATCTTTACCTGAAAATCGTGCCTTCCTATAAACTCGATCTGCCCATCTGAGCGATAGCGAACCAGATCACCTGTTCGGTACATGCGTGCGCCGGGTTCAGTTGAGAAAGGGTCTGGGAGGAACTTTTCGGCGGTCAGGTCGGGTCTATGCAAGTAGCCCCGTGCTAACCCTTTTCCACTGCAATACAATTCCCCGATGACCCCGACTGGCACGGGCCTCAATTCGCTATCCAGAATGTAGATGCGAACGTTATCAATAGGGCGGCCTATCGGAGGCAGGATCTCTCGCTCTATCTCGGCAGGACTGACAGGCGTCGAGGTCGTGACAACTGTATTCTCTGTTGGACCATAGTTGTTCACCAGAGTGAAGGGTATCTGTGCCAGAGAGATCGAGTGTAAGCGATCCCCGCCTGTGAGCATAAGCCGAAGGGCCGTGTTTGGCTCCCAGGGTAACTGTAGGATTTGCTCGGCGAGAGGAGTTGGCACAAAACAGATGCTGATGTGTTGTTGCTGTAACCAGCGTTGTAAGGTGGAGGGATCAAGGCGAGTATCGTTATCTGGCGGCAGGTAGAAGCTTGCCCCACGGCAGAGGTACGGCCAGAGTTCCCAGACCGAGGCATCGAATCCCAGGCCTGCCAGCAACGTTGTGCGATCATCCGAGGTGACGGCGAAGCTGCGACAATGCCAGCAAACAAGGTTGAACAGGCTCCCGTGTGAAATCTGAACGCCATTTGGCTTCCCTGTCGAGCCAGAAGTATAGATCGTATATGCAATCGTCTCCGGCTCTAGCGAGAGGCAGAGATTATCTACGGGCATCTGCGCAAGGGCCGCCTGTGTTTCCTGGCTATCCAGCACGACAATGTGAGTATCGCTCTGTTCAAGATAGCGACAAGAGATATGTTGCTGGGTCAGGAGAAGGTCAGGCTCGGCTTCCTGAAGCAGTTGCCGATTTCGCGCCTCTGGTGCCTCGGGGTCGAGCGGAATATAGGCTCCGCCTGCTTTGAGGATACCGGTCAATGCAACGAGAAGCCAGGGAGTACGCTCAAGAAGCACACCAATCCGGCTCTCTGTGGTGATGCCCGCTGCTCGCAAGAAGTGCGCTAGCTGGTTTGCCTGCTTGTTCAGCTCGTGATATGTCAGCCGAAGCGTCCCTTGCTCCACAGCCAGGGCATCGGGACGCTGAACGGCCTGAGTCTCAATTTGTTCTATCACGCTCTGCCAGGCGGCTCCTGTAGAGGCTGACTGGCTCCACTGAAAGATCAGTTGCTGATATTCGCTATCGCTTAACATGCGCACATGCTGAAGCGGCTGTTGAGGGTGCTGGACGATCTCCTCCAGGAGATTGGTATAGTGATGGACCATACGCTCAATGGTGGCTTCGGCGAAGAGGTCGGTATTGTAGATGAAGACGCCTTCCAGCCCGTGCGCAGTACGACCGATATGGAATTCAAGATCAAAGCGAGTCACTTCATTGTCGATTACCAGCGGCTCCAGGCATAAGTCTGTAAGCTGAATAGTCTCCATCTGGGTGCTTTGAAGCGCGAAAACGATCTGAAAGAGCGGATTTCGGTTCAAGGCGCGTTCCGGTTGTAGCTCCTCTACCAAACGTTCAAATGGGAGATCCTGGTGCGCATATGCATCCAGCGTGATGTCTCTGACAAGGCGTAATAGATCCAGAAAAGAAGCCTGCTCATCCAGTTTTGTGCGTAAAACCAGGCTGTTCACAAAAAAGCCGACCAGTCCTTCGATCTCCTGACGCGTTCGATTGGCAATGGGCGAGCCAACTGCAATATCAAGCTGGCCTGTATAGCGAGACAGGAGAATCTGGAAGACAGTGAGGAGAGACATAAAAAGAGTCGCTTCCTCTCGCTGTCCCAGGGCTTCCAGTTGTTGGGTCAAATGTAATGGGATCTGGATACGGACCCGCTTTCCCTGATATCCCGGTAGGGCTGGCCGGGGATAATCGGTCGGTAGAGAGAGCGGTTGTAGGTCCTGTAACTGTTCACGCCAGTAAGCCAGATGCTCTGTTAATGCCTCTTCCTGAAGTTGCTGCCGTTGCCAGTAAGCGAAATCAACATACTGGATGGGGAGCTTTTGAAGCGGAAGAGGCTCTTCCTGTCGCCCTAGCGCTTCGTAGAGCGTGCCTAATTCCTTCTCGATGACGCGCAGGGACCAGCCATCTGAGATGATATGGTGCATGGTGAGCAACAGGAAGTGCTCTTCTTCTCCGAAGCGATAGAGGCTGCCGCGAAGAAGCGGGCCTTGCTGCAAATCAAAAGGGCGATGTACTTCCTGGAGAATACGTTTCTGTACCAGGGCGGAAGAAAACCCCTCTGTCTCGCTGAAGTCTTCGTAGTGAAGCTCAAGAGATTCTGCGGGTTGCGGCAACTGACGGGGCTGCCCGTTTTCCTCGATGAAGCGTGTACGCAGGGTTGCGTGTCGCTCTATGATAAGATCAAGACTCTTTTGCAGTCTCGCTCTGTCAAGCGCTCCACAGAGGCGGATGCCCATTGGTACATTATAAGCGGGGCTCTGCGGAAGCAATTGGTGAATGAACCAGAGTCGCTGCTGCGCAAAGGAAAGCTCAAAAGACTGCACTCCTTGCTGCTGTTCCTGCAACAGCTTTACCAGAAGCTGGCGCTGCTCTTCTCCGCTTAACATTTCAATAAAATTCTGCTGCTCGTGGGCCATTACTCGTTCTCCTCCTTCGCTGTTAACATTTGTTTGAGCAAAGAGCGCACTTCATCAGCCGAGAGCTGATCTATCTGTTTGAGCAAGTCATTTCTGGTTTGTGACGCCAGCGTTGTAATAGATGAGGAAGGAACGTTTTTCTCCTTCTTCTGTTGATCCAGCTTCGTAGCCAGCATGGAAATGGTCGGATTACTGAAAATGCTTTGCAGCGGGAGTTCCAGATCAAAGACTGATCGAATACGTGAAAGGAGTCGCGTTGCAAGTAAAGAGTCGCCGCCAAGCTGAAAGAAGTTTGCGTCAAGGGCCACTCTCTCCAGATCGAGCAAATCGCACCATATCTCGATAAGCCGGGCCTCTGTAGGCGAGCAAGACCGGGGAACTGCTTCGCTCACTTCCTGCTGTCTCGCTGGCTGAGCAGGTAATGGAAGCCTTTTTCGATCAACTTTGCCATTCGCCGTGAGAGGAAAGCGTTCTAACGGAATAATTGAAGTCGGAAGCATATACTCAGGCAGGCGCTTGCGCAAGCTCTCAAGTATATGCTCGCTCTGTAACGTCCTTACGGTATTTGGACCCTGAGCAAGAATGAGATCCAGCCCGAAGTAATCTGTAATTGAGCCTGGCTGATGCAGGTTGATCGATGTCTGGAAGCCCTGCTTCTTCAGGATCTCTGCCCATTGTGCCCGTGAAAGGAGCGGATGAGGCCACCGTATTTCGGTATCTTCAAAACGATCAAAGCCTTGCTGCAAGCCCATTGCCAGATCAAAAGAGGGGTGGAAGGCTGTTTCTTCGAGAAGGAGCAGCAGACCATTTGGCGCAAGCAGCGAACGAATATGCGCAAGGGATTGTTCTATGCGGGCTGTTGCATGCAAGACGCTGGAAGCAATGATCAGATCGAAGCTATGCAGATCGTAGCCCTGCGCCTGTGGATTCTCCTCAATATTGAGAATGTCATAGGTCATAAACGGGTAATGGGCAAATTTCGTACGGGCTTCTTGCAGAAAGTATCGTGAGATATCTGTAAAGACAAAATTCGTTCTTTCCGCTGGAAATGCCGGTAGAATATATTCTGTAGTTGTGCCGAAGCCGGCTCCCACCTCCAGGACGCGCAGTTTGCGAGGGGCGGGATAGTGTTGTACCAGATCGGCAGTGATTTGCCTGGCAAGTAGATTACAGTAGTGGAAGAAGCGGTAGCTTGCCACTGTCTCTGAAGAGACGTAGATCTCTGCTGAATGGACATCTTCTCGCAAGATTGCACTCAGCCTGGTTACAGTCGGTGGCGGAGTTTCGGAAACGTGCTCCAGCCAGCCAAGTTGTAGCAGCGCCTGATTTGTTACCTTTGCTGCCGTCTCATGGTACTGGTGCCAGACTTCGGTAATATCGGTTGCCGGTAGCGGTTCTCTGGCCTCAAAGCGCTCACGAGTCTGTACCAGGAGGCCCCTCTTTGTGAGAAGAGCCATGTTTCTTGTCAGCCATTTTCGGTACCGGGGATGGATCTTACAGACCTCCATCAGCTCATCAAGCGTATAGCTTTCAGCCGCAGTATGATAGACCCCCATATCTCGAAGTGCTTTACAGACTGCCAGAATAAGGACCTCTTCCAGTTTTTGTTCTGTCTCAATGACCTCTGGTGTCACTGAGGGAATAGAGAAGGTGTGTATATGTTCCTGCCAGCAAGCCTGAAGCTGGTTCCAATCGAAAGCGCTCCCCGTTGCCTGCTGTGCGGGAATAACATATGCCAGCAGCCGCTTGTGCTCAAACTGCTCACCAACAGCAGTGACAATAGCCGAGTCAATTTCGGGGAGCTGAACTAAAGCTACCTCGATCTCACCGGGTTCGATGCGATATCCACCTACTTTCACCTGAAAATCTTCACGTCCGAGAAACTCTATATTGCCATCTGGTAGATAGCGTCCCAGATCGCCGGTTTTGTAGAGTCGTTCCCCGGTTACAGGGTGGCGAATGAAACTGGCATGTGTTTTTTGCGGGTCACGCCAGTATCCCTGAGCCAGTCCATGACCACCGATATAAAGCTGTCCGGGAACCCAGGTGGGGCAAAGCTCGAATGCTTTGTTGAAAACGTAAAACTGCTGATTGGTAAGTGGCTTCCCATAAGGAATGCTCTTCCATTCTGGCTGGATGCTTGTAATCGGGTAGTAGATAGACCAGATTGAGGCTTCAGTGGCGCCTCCCAGGCTGATAACACTGGCTTCGGAAAACAGGGCCGTGATCTGCTCAGGCAATGACAGGGGAATCCAGTCGCCACTGAGCAGCACAAGGCGGATCGTTTGTGGCAGGCTGTATGCACTTCCCTGGGCATACTCAACCAGCATGCTCATCAGCGCGGGCACAGAATTCCAGATCGTCACTCGATGCTGCTGAATAGCCCGACACCAGGCCGCCGGGTCACGTGTCTCTGTCGCTTGGGGCAGAACAATGGTTGCTCCGGCTGCCAACGCGCCGAAGATGTCATAGACCGAGAGATCAAAGCTGAGTGAAGAGAGCGCGAATACTCGGTCCTGTTCCGTGACCTGAAAGCGCCTGTTGATATCCAGGATCGTATTCATTGCTGCCTGATGATCAATCACAACACCTTTGGGGTGACCGGTAGAACCAGAGGTATAAATGACATAGGCTATATCTTCGGGCTCCTGTTCAGCATGTTCCTGGCAGGCGACCGGAGCCTGTACCAGATCATCGGTGATAGCAAGCACATGGACCTGTTCGGGCCAGGATAGCCGATCCTTGAATTGTGGCTGTGTCAGGACGACCGGGACATCTCCGTGTTCAAGCATATAGTGGATCCGCTCCTGAGGCTGCCGCGCATCTATAGGGAGATAGGCGGCTCCTGCAAAGAGAACGCCCAGAGTAGCAACAATCTGTTCCCATCCTTTCTCCATGACAATAGCTATAAGCGTATTGGGCCTGACTTTGTGCTGCTTGAGCTGTTGGCTGAGCTGATATGCATGTGTATAGAGATCGAGGTAGGAAAAGCTCCGTTGAGCTGTAATCAAGGAGACGTGTTCTGGCCTCTTCCTCACCTGTTGCAGGAAGGGGGTATGTAACAGGACCTTTTCTGGCTGTTCGGCAATGGTATTGATAGATGTAATCATCTCCTGCTGTGGTAAGGGAAGCAGCGTGTGTGGCGTCCTTCTGTTCCAGCTTTCGCGTGCTTGCCCTAGCGTCTGTAAAAGGGTGCAATACGAGCTGAACATATCGTCCAGGAGGCCCGGTGGGAAAAGCTCTTCTACGGCATCCCAGAGCAGCACAAGCTCGCCATTTTCTTCTGTTACCTGATGATCCAGCCAGACTTGAGGTGTCTGGGAGATGCTATATGTGAGCGTTCCCAGTTTTCCTAACCAGGGTTCAATTGTTGTATCGGATGTTGGTGGTAGAACGCTGGTAAAGACGACGGGCATGAAGAGAGTGCCACTTTCCTGCTGCTTCTGTGCAAGTTCACGTAGCACTTGTACCCCGCTTACATAGCGATTGTCCAGATCTTGCCAGAGCTGCAATTGGAGCTGTTTGGCCCATTTCAAGAAGGAGAGCTGTTCCTGTGGTGCGACCTCTAGCAAAATGAGCGAGGTAAAGTCTCCAAGTACCTCATTCACCTGTGGGTGAAGGGGGAGTCGATGAAAGATGGTCAGGTTCAGCGTGAAATGATCTTCATTGCACCAACTGGCAAGCGTTCTGGCAAAGGCTGCCAGCAGGAGTGTAGAAGGAGTCAGTCCCTCTTCCATTGCATAGGTTTTGAGGCGCTGCCAATTGGTGCGGCTCATGCGTGTGCTGCGACGCTGGAAGCGAGGGCGCTCGATCTCCTCGGGCTGCTTTACCAGAGGTAAGATGGGAGCAGGTGGCAGTGAGGAGAGCCGTTGTCGCCAGTATGCCAGGGATTGTGTATATACCGGTAGTGAACGGAGAGCCCTTTCATGCAAAATGTAGTCACGGAATGAGAGATCAAGCGCTGGAAGTTCGCTCTCCGGATGCTGATACAACTGTGTCAGTTCGCGACTGATAATTTGCAGGCTAAAGGCGTCACAAATCAGCAGGTCAAAGCTAAAATGCAGCCGCGTACAATGGTCGTTCAGCAGAGACGCTCGGATGTCAAACAGTGGCCAACGTTCGGCAGGCAGAATATGATGAGCCATTTCCTCGCGAATACGCTTCAGTTCGCTGTCGCGATCTGGATGGTCGCGCAGGTCCACAGTCTGGATCTTATAGGATGGAACGTCTGCCAGAATGCGTTGTTGTCCATCTTCGGTAACAATCATCCGCAACATTTCATGCCGCTCAATCAGCCGTTGCCAGCAGCGTTGGAACAATTCAAGATCGAGGTCTGGCGCATCGACTTCCGCATAGAGGTGCGCTGCTGTATTACCAAGAGCAAACATATTATTTTGTCCAACCCAGTACGCGTACTGCACATCAGTGAGCGGAAAGGGCTGGAAGCGCTCCTGTGGCGCTGGTACAAGCTCGGGCAAGTTCACGCTATTGTCGGCCTGTTGACTGCGTAGAAGCAAATCAATTTCTTGTGCCTGTTCTACAATAGTCGGAGCGGCAAAGAGCTTTGTCAGAGACAGGCTCACCTGAAACTCATCCTGTATGCGGGCGATGAGAGCGGTTGCCAGCAAGGAATGACCGCCAAGCATAAAAAAGTTGCTCCGGGTATCGACCATTTCCAGGCCAAGCGTCTGTTGCCAGATCGTGGCCAGCCGCCGTTCTGTCTGTGTTTGTGGTGTTGCTACCTCTGCTTTTTCTGTATGCGCGACAACGACCTTGCGACTGCCTCTCGTTTCAGCGGGAAGAAGCGAGAAGAGATCCTGAACCTGTCCCCGATCTGCGATAGAGCGCAGCAGCATGGTCAATTGCTGAAGGATATGTTCTACAAAGGCTTCATCAAGGCGTTCTCTGTCATAGATAGCGCGAACACGCAGTGCCGAGCCGGGCAGGATCATAAGCGTCAAAGCGTATTCGGTACGTGCGCCCTGGTAGAAGGCATCTCGTAGATGAAGGGTGAGGTTGCGGCTCGTAATGTGGCGTTCACCCAGCGGATAATTTTCAAAGACAAGAATGCTATCATAGAGCGCCTTTGTCGCTGGAACGTCGCTCCATTGGTGGATCTGACCTGCTGAGCAATACTGAAATTGCTGTGTCTCCGCAAAGGATTCCTGTATCTCGGCCAGCCACGACCAGAAATCTTGCTTGTGCTGGACATTGAGACGAAGCAGTATCGTATTGATAAAACAACCGATGATGGTTTCGATACCTGCGATCTCCGCGGGGCGCCCGGCAGTTGTGACCCCAAACGCGATGTCATCTCGGTCCAGATAATGGGCCAGAAGGAGCGCCCAGAGTCCCTGGAAGAGCGTGTTCAGGGTGATATGCTGCCGCTGTAATGTTGTTTGTAACCGGTGTGTTCCTTCGGCATCCAGTTGTACAGTTTGTTCTGCGTAACAATGAGTAGTTGCTTCAACGCCAAGACAGGTCGGCTGTGTAAAATGGGCCAGTTGTGAGCGCCAGAAATGTTCGGCGGCTGTCAGGTCCTGTTTTTGCAACCAACGCATATATATATTATAAGGAGCGGATTGTGTGGGAAGGGCAGGAGCAAACAGAGCATCAAGTAACAAAGAGAGGCTCCAACCATCAAGAACAAGGTGATGGTAGGTCAGAACGAGCTTGAAAGCTGCTTCATCCAACTGGCAGAGCGTCAGGGTAATCAAAGGACCAATACTCAGGTTGCAGCGCTCTCTTTCCGTTGCCAGCACTTTTTGGAGGGCTTCGTCCTGCTGTGCAGATGGAAGTGAGAGCCAGTTATAGAACTGAAGCTCTTTCTGAGATGCGGGCCTATCACTCCATATAATCTGTAAAGGGGCGGGATCCCAAACGAAGCTTGAACGGAGCGCCGCGTGCAGGCTCACAAGCTCGTGCCAGCGGTGCTGCAATTGCTCTATGGAAAGTGAGCCATGCAGCGTGCAGACAAATTGCTCTCTATATTTATCCGTTTCCTCTGTCAGCGAAGAAAGGAGCATGCCTTGAAGCGATGGAGAAAGGGGAAGAAGCTCTTCAATAGCATACTCAGCGAGCTCGTGCCCGCCCTGTTGAAGTCTGTACACGAGATGATCAAGCTGCTGCTGACTCAGATCGATCAGGGGGAAATCGGCAAGAGTATAGATGTTTTGGAACGTGCTATGCTCTGACACGATCTGTTCTATAAAATGAAGCATGTCCCGGGCAAGTTGTGCTATCACATCATGGCTGAACTGGTGCTTGCTACATGTCCAGTGAATATGCAGTTGCCCTTGAAGAAGCATGGTGTTGATTTCCAGTATATGGCTTCTTCTGGCATCGGGGCTGCGCAGGTTTCCCGGGAAGGAAAGCGCCGTCTCAAAAAGGGCATTCGTATCGGTGGCGAGGTCAAAATGTCCCAGGTAGTTAAAGAGAACTTCGGAAGTCGATAGCTGTGCAAGCTGCTTTTCGCCGCTGAGATACCGTAAGATGCCATAGGTCATACCGCGCTGAGGGATCTTCTGCAATTGCGCTCTCACCTGCTTGAGGGCCTGAACCGGTGTCCGCTCTGAAAGTGAGAGGTGGACAGGATACAAAGAGGTAAACCAGCCTACCGTTCGAGCGAGATCACATTCATCAAACAGGTGTTCTCTTCCATGCCCCTCAAGGTCCAGCACAATAGTCTCTCGGCCAGCAGAAGCGGACAGAGCCAGAGCAAGCGCTGTAATCTGCACTTCTTCGGGTTGTATACGGTAGCGCCGAGGCAATGTATGAAGCAGGTGGTGAGTTACAGCGGTTGAGAGCGCTACAGAAACGGTGTGTGCATCTCCCTCGGTATTGCTCCCACCTGGATGCGCTATCGGTAATAGTGGATGACTATGGTTGTTCCCAACCTGTGCAAACCAGTACTGATTCTCGGGTACATGCGGTGCGTCTTGCGCGTAGATCTGGAGACGCTCCGCCCACTGTTTCAGCGAGGTTGTCTTTGCTGGCAATGAAGGTGTGGTGCCCGTACCAGACTGGCTGTATGCTGTTTGTATATCCTCAAGCAGAATTCGCCAGGAAACGCCATCAACAGCCAGATGATGGGCGGTAAAGAACAGCTTATCAGGTTGCCCCTCACCAAAATGGAAGAGCACAACCCAGAAGAGAGGCCCGTTTTCCAGATTGATACTTGTTTGTAGCTGATCCATCACCTGCTGCATAATGCTCTCCTGTTGAGCAGCGGGGAGAGGGGATAGATCTACATAGGCATAGGGTGCATGTAATCCTTTTGCCTCAGCTATGCTTTGTTCCCACCCATTTGCGGTAAGCTGGAAGCGCAGGCGAAGCGCATCATGATGCTCTTGAAGGCAGGCCACGGCTTTTTGTAATCTCTTGTTATCAAGGGGCTGTCTGGCTTGAAGCAAAAGGGCCTGATTCCAGTGATGGGGATTGGTAAAGTGCTGCTCAAAGAACCAGTGGCCAATAGGCGTCAGCGGGACCCGTCCCACCACAACGCCCTGTTCAGCCTGCAGCATGTGCGTATCACTGGTATGGACTGCCAGCTCTGCGATGGTTTTGTAGCGGAAGATGTCCCTCGAAGTAAAATGGAGTCCTTTGCTGCGCGCCTTCGAGACGACCTGCATACTCAGGATAGAATCACCTCCCAGTTCAAAGAAGGTTTCATTGATCCCGACTCGCTCAACTCCGAGCACTTCGGCCCAGATCTCCGCAAGTATCTGCTCATTCTTTGTTCGCGGGGCCGTATACAGCTTTTCGGATTCGTGGGCCTCGGGCTCTGGCAAGGCCTGCCGATCAATTTTCCCATTGGCGGTCAGGGGGAGGGCCTGAAGCTGAATAAAGAGGGCCGGAATCATATAATCGGGCAGGTATTGAAGCAGGTGCGCTCGTATGTCAGAGGATGCGAGTGGCTGACCCGTTTCCGGCACAACATAGGCTACAAGCTGCTTGCCGCCTGCCAGCTCCTTCACCATGACGACCCCTTCCTTGAGTCCAGGGAAGGTAGACAGGTGATGCTCTATCTCTTCAAGTTCGATACGATACCCTCTGATCTTGATTTGCAGATCTGCTCGTCCCAGAAACTCGATCTCGCCATCAACAGTAAAGCGCGCCAGATCGCCGGTTCGATACATCCGCGCTCCTTCTTTGCCGTCGTTGTAGGGATCGGGGAGAAAGCGTTCCGCTGTAAGTTCGGGGCGATGGAGATAGCCCCTTGACACACCCGCTCCTCCAATATAGAGTTCGCCCACGACGCCCGGTGGGACAGCCTGAAGCTGCTCGTTGAGAATATAGATGCGCGTATTCGAGATCGGGCGCCCAATTGTTGGTGGTTTGCCCTGACGGCGCAGGGTATAGGTGCTGTATGTTGTACATTCCGAAGGGCCATAGAGATCGTTTACCTGCTGAACCGCCAGCTCTTTATACAGTTGATCGACGAGCCGGGCCTGCAATGGTTCGCCGGCAAGGTTAATGATGCGTAGTCGTTCCAGAGTCAGACCCTGTTGAACTAAGGCGGCGATTGCCGAGGGGACTGTATTTATCAGCGTGATCTCGTCACGGGCTGCCGCATCTGGAATTTGCAGGGCATTTTCAGTCAGGATTGCTGCACCTCCGCAACTGAGCGGAGCAAAGATCTCAAAGATAGAGAGATCAAAACAGATAGAGGTTGAGACTGCAACGCCTGCCAGATCCTCCTTTGAGAAGGCATGGCAAACCCAGGTAAGGAAAGCGACTGCATTCCGATGTTCCAGCGCAACTCCTTTCGGAAGCCCGGTGGAACCGGATGTATAGATGCTGTACGCGAGCGATTCGGGCGAGAGCGATACCGTCAGGTTTTCCATAGGAAGAGAGCGCTCACGTCTTTCATCGAGGCGGATAAGCGTACACCCCTGCTGGAATATGGGGGCAAGCTCACTTCTGGTCAGCACTATTGAGGCCCGACTGTCCTGAAGAATAAATCTGATCCGTTCAGCAGGGTATGCCGGATCGAGAGGAATATAGGTGCCGCCCGCTTTCAAGGTTGCCAGAAGTGCTACAACAATATCTTCTGTGCGAGGAAGATAGATACCAACCGGAACCTCGGGACCCACTCCGTGATGCTGTAGTAAACGGGCCAGTTGATTCGCTCTCTGATTCAATTGCTGGTAGGTCAGGCGCGTTGTGCCACAAATCAGAGCGGTAGCCTGCGGTGTTTGCTCAACCTGTTGCTCAAAGAGATGATGCATACAGAGCGCTTCGGGATAGGGTAATGTTGTCTTGTTCCAATCCCGAAGCATCCGTTGCTGCTCTGCGGCGGACAACAGCGGATATGAGTCCAGCAGTGCGTTTGGAGAAGCACATATCGCTTTCAGGAGTTCCTGGAAGTGGCCTGCCATACGTGCCATCGTGGCTTCTCTGAAAAGATCACTGTTGTAGCGCCAGCAGGCTGTAATATGTTCGTCACCCTCAAAGATCTGAAGAGTCAGGTCAAACTCGGCTCCCAGTTGTTCACCGGACAGGATATGAAAAGCGGCGTCATGCTCTGCTCTTTGCTGTTCTTTCTCCAGGGAAAACGCGACCTGAAAGAGCGGAGATCGGCCCGGATCTCTTGTAATCTGAAGTTGTTTGACCAGCAGGGGGAAGGGGTATTCTCCATGCTCAAGGGCCTGGGCCACTGTCACGCGCATCTGAGAGAGAAGGGTGCGAAATTCCATATGTTCTGAAAATTGCGCTCGCAGGACCACAGGATTGACCAGATAGCCGATGACCCCTGCTAATTCGGCTTCGTCGCGCCCGGCTGTCGGGGAGCCAATGAGGATATCTTTTTGATTGGTGTACCGATAGAGTAACGTCGCAAAGGCTGTCAGAAGCAAGGTGTAGAGGGTCGTTTTCTCGGTTTTTGCCAGTTCGCGCAGGTGTTGTGTCATATGGGCATCAAGGGTGAAGCTGTAGCGTGCGCCCTGATAGGTCTGCATCGGAGGGCGAGGAGAATCAAGAGGCAGTTGTAACACAGGGGGAGCGCCCTGGAGTTGCCGGGTCCAGTATGCTCCTAGCCGCTTCCCGGGCGTTTCGCTCATACGCTTGCGCTGTCTATACGTATAGTCCAGATACGACATTCTGACCGGTGCAAAAGCTGGCTGCCTGCCACTTGAGAGAGCCTTATATGCTGTCTCCAGGTCCTGTATGACCAGTTCAAGGGACCAGAGATCAATAGCGATATGGTGGAACACGAGAAGAAGGACGTCCTGCTCTGTCTGAAGGCTGTGGTAAAGATGCAGGCGTAGCACAGGCCCCTTCTCCAGATCGAACGGATTACTTGCCTGTTCGCGTAGGAATGCCGGCGTGACATAAGCAACTGAATGGGTCTCCAGAGCCGGTTTGAGCATAGGATGGATCTGCTGATAGGGGATACCATCCCTGACAACATAGGTTGTCCTTAGAATGGCGTGACGGGTTATGATTGCTTCAAGTGCCTGATGTAAGGCCGTTTTATTCACCGGTGCCGTGAATTGCAATGCGCAGAAGATAGTATAAGCCGTGCTGCCTGGCTCCAACTGATACAGGGACCAGAGCGCCTGTTGTCCATAGGAGAGCGGATGAAATTCTGTCGCTGCTTGCTCCCGTTTCTTTTCTTCCAGAAGACGTCTTAGCAAGAGGCGCTTTTCATCGAGAGAAAGATTGGTTAGTGGCTTGGGAGAGTCATTCATAGCTTTCGCCTTTCTTCTGCTGCAACAAGCTGTTCAGGGCGGCGTCCATTTCTTCTACCGAGAGCGAGTCTATATTTGCCAGAAGCTCATCTATTTGTTCGGGAGATGAGAGAGCTTGCTGAGCTGTTGTGTCCGCTGTAGCTGTCTCTTCAAGTAATCTCTGCTGAATCTGGATTGCCAGTGTTCCGATCCCTGTATTGTTGAGCCAGGATACAAGCGGAACGCGTACTCCCAGGCGTTCTTGTACTGTATGTTGAATATCAAGTGCCGTCAGGGAATCTAGCCCCAGATCCAGAAGCGTTCTTTGTGGCGTCACGTCGTCACTGGACAGTTTGGTCTTTGCCATGATGATTGAACTGAGTTCTCGTTCAATGGCCTGTACCTGTTGTGATGCATCTAAAGCCAGAATCTGTGAGCGCACCGATTGATCAGCTTCGGTTTTTTTCTGCGGCAGGATATCAGCCAGCAGAGACGAACGGGACAGATAGGCGTAGAAAGTCTGGAACCGTGGTATGTCGAGATGCATAGCGGCAACCTGTGTATGAGCTTGCCCCAGGAGATAGGAAATAATGGCACATCCCTGGGCCGGTTTCAGACTCTTTAATCCTCGTTCCGCCAGTTGGGTTTCGAGGTTTTCCCGCTTTGTTACCTGCCCTACTGTATCCCAGGGACCCCAGTTAATCACGATAGCTGGTAGCCCCTGAGCGCGTCGATAATGGGCAAAGGCATCAAGAAACGCGTTTGCTGCTGCATAGCTTCCCTGGCCTGCGGAGCCCAACAGCGAGGCAACCGATGAGAAGAGGATAAAGAAATCCAGCGCATACTGAGTTGTATTCAGGTGCAGGTTCCAGGCACCCTGGATTTTAGGGGCCATCACCTTCCAGAGCCGCGCAGGAGTTGTATGAACCGCAATAGCATCATCTAACTGAGCGGCAGCGTGAATCACGCCTTTGAGATCAAGTTTCTTTTGCTCAAGGGTAGTGAGAATGCTGCGAACATCGTCTGCATTTGTGATATCGGCCTGTAAGACAAGCGGCTCTGCTCCTGCCTTTCGCAGTTTTTGAACAACCGCCTGCGCGTCATCACCGGGGGCATGCCTCCCTACCAGAATCAGATGACGTGCTCCCTGCTGTACAAGCCAGTCGGCGATCACTAATCCCAGACCTCCGAGACCGCCAGCAACAAGATACGCACTCTGTTCTTTGATAGAAAGGGATACTCGCTGCATCTCGCTATAGGGCCGTAGCCTGCTGACATAGCACTCTTGCTCACGCAGGACGAATTCATCCTCGGTAAGTTGCTCCTCTGTAAGGAGTGCAGTCAAGGTCTGCAATGCGGACTGCTCCGGCTGAAGATCAAGGTCAACCAGCATACAGCGGAGCGAAGGAAATTCATGTCTGAGCGTTCTTCCGAGTCCCCAGAGCGGTGCCTGCATCAGCCCTGGCGTGAAGTAGCGTGTGTCGAGAGCCTGAGTGGCTTTTGTGACCAACCAGAGCGCTGTGTCATGTTCCAGCTCTAAGTGTGCAAGTGCCTGAACAAGCAGTAACACACTCTCGCAGCCCGAGTGCTGAGCGTGCTGGAAGTGAGGAGGTTCGCCAGAGTGATCCAGACTCCAGAGATGGAGAATATTCAGCGAGCGCGTGGTGAGCTGCTGCATAATAGCACTCAGGATCTCCCTGTATGCCGATGGTTCCGCACTCTCAAGCACATAATCGGCGTCAGCGTGTGCAGTTGAGGCCACCGTAATACATCGTTGGCCGCTGGCCTGGAGTAGATGCTTTACAGTTTCGCCCACGCCTGAACTATCCGTAAAGAGGACCCAATCCTGTTGCTTCCCTGGTGTCGATGGGACTGAATAGGGCTGCCAACATACCTCGTAGAGCCATTTCTGAAGTGGTGGCTGTGCTGATGCGGCTGGCTTTTTGCCTGACGGAAGCCAGTAATAGGATCTCTGCCACGGGTACGACGGAAGCGCCACAGGGAGGCAGGGCTGTTGATAGAGTGCCTTCCAGTTTGGCTGATAGCCGCAACTATAGAGCGTTGACAGCGATTGGAGAAGAAGACGCCGTTCGGGCTGCCCGCGCCGCAGCGACGGAAGAATAAGCCCCTGCTCTTGCACGCATTCACGGAGCGCGGGGGCCAGTACTGGATGTGCGCCGACCTCCAGGAAGGTGCGATATCCTGCCTTATGCAGTTCCATAATGGCATGCTGAAAAAGCACTGGCTCACACATATTACGTTTCCAGTAGACCTCATCTAGCTTTTCAGTTGGCTCGATTTTGCGACCAAAGACCGTCGAGAAGAAGGGAAGCCGGGCAGATTGAGGGTGAAGCTGAAGGAGAGCGGCCTGTAGCTCGTCTCCCAGAGGTGCTATCTGATAGCTATGAAAGGCGTAGTTTACAGGCATCATCCGTGCAAAAATCTGCTTCTCACGCATCTCCTGCTCGATCTTTTCAAGGAGTGCAGTATCACCGGCCAGGGTGACCATAGAGGGTGCATTGAGTGCTGCAAGGGAGAGCCTTCCTTTATAGCGATCTAGCAGGGCTTCTGCTTGTGATAGCGGAATATTCGCTGAAAGCATTTTCCCCTTCCCTGCCACAGCATGCATAATTCTGCCACGATAAAAGACCAGTTGAAGCGCGGTTTCAAGATCGAGGATACCGGCCTGATGAGCGGCTGCAACCTCGCCAATACTATGCCCGACAACTGCGGATGGGATGATTCCCCAGGAGCGCCAGAGCGCCGCAAGCGAGACCTGAATTGCAAAGATCATCGGTTGTGCAATTGAGGTATCGTCTAAGCGTGAACTGTCTGGTGACGCCATAAGGGTATCAATCAGGGACCACCCGCTATAGCGACGAAAGATGGTATCGCATTCCTGGAAGGTATTACGAAATACTGCTTCCGTTGTATAGAGTTCGTGTCCCATCCCGGGCCATTGTGCTCCCTGCCCTGAGAAAACATAGACGATTCCTCTGGATGACTCCCGGGAATGGCGCTCTGCTTCTGGCGGCTGTGAGAATGCGGCGAGCTGCTCCGCTAGCTCTTCCCAGGTTGAGGCGACAAAGGCGGCTCTCCGCTCATAGTGACTTCTACGCGTCCCGGCAGTATAACAGACGGAGTAAAGAGAGTGATCGTTCTTGCGCCAGGAAGCTATTTGTTCTTTGAATTGTGCAACTGCTGCCCGCAATGCCGCTGTAGTTCGTGCTGAGATGGGCAACACATAGTGTTCCATAGATGAGACAGGAGTCATCTCACGAACAACCGGGGCTTCCTCAAGCACTACATGCGCGTTTGTTCCTCCAAAACCAAAGGAGCTGACGCCAGCGAAGCGAGGTGTGTCGCCACGTTTCCAGGGGGTTGCTTCTTGTGCGATCTGCAAGCGGGTGCCTTGCAGATGGATATGCTCGTTACACCGCTCAAAATGCAGGTTTGCGGGGATCAGCTCATGTTGCATGCTCAGAATAACCTTGATGCAGCCAGCGATGCCAGCAGCGGCCTCCAGATGGCCGATGTTGCTCTTGACCGCCCCCAACAGACAGGGAGGGCCAACCGTGCCGAGGGCCTGAGCGAGAGCTTCTATCTCGATGGGATCGCCGAGGGCGGTGCCGGTGCCATGTGTCTCGACATAGCTGATCTGAGCGGGAGAGAGGGAGGCGTGAGCGAGAGCCTGAGCGATGACCTGCTGTTGAGAGAGGCTGTTAGGGGCAGTGAGGCCGGCGGAGCGACCGTCCTGGTTGAGGGAGGAACCGCGAATGAGGGCGAGGATAGGGTCATGATCGCGGATGGCGTCGGAGAGGCGTTTGAGCAGGAGGACGCCGCAGCCTTCGCCACGGACAAAGCCGTCAGCTCGTGCATCGAATGGCTTGCATCTGCCATCCGGGGCCAGTACGTGCATTTGAGAGAGACCAACAGTAACGTCTGGCGTGAGCATCACGCTCACTCCACCGGCAAGGGCCAGATCAGATTCGCCCGTGCGCAGGCTCTGGCAGGCCAGATGGAGCGCCACGAGCGAGGAGGAACAGGCGGTATCTACTGCCAGACTTGGTCCTCGGAGGTCGAGCAGGTAAGAGATCCGATTAGCGGCTATAGAATGGGCAGTGCCCGCAATACTGAAGTTATCAAGCTCATCCAGAGCAGACATCTGTAAGGTAAAGTAATCACGGTGATAAATGGCAATAAAGACGCCGGTTTTGCTTCCAGCTAGATGTTCTCTTGCTATGCCTGCCGCGTCCAGAGCTTCCCAACTTACCTCAAGCAGGAGCCGCTGCTGTGGGTCCATTGAAGCAGCCTCACGCGGGGTAATGCCGAAAGCAACCGGGTCGAACTCCGCGATATTTTCCTGAAGAAAGCCGCCGAGGAAAGAAGTCATCTTCCCTGGCGTTGCTGGATCGGGATCATACCATGCATCCTGCTCCCAACGATCCGAAGGCACAGGAATAATTGCATCCTTTCCACTTTGGAGAAGATCCCAGTAGGCCTCTGGTGAATTCGCGCCGCCAGGGAAGCGGCATCCCATCCCAATAATTGCTACAGGCTCTTTCTCTGGGAGGAGAAGTCTGGCCAGTGTCATGCGTTGCTCGGGTGAGAGCTCGGCTACCATTTTTTTCAGGGCGTCTAACATAAATAGTTCCCTCTACCTTTGCTACCTATCAGAACGTTTTTCCGGTTCCGCATCTTCACGGGGAAGCATCTGAGCGAGCTTGAGTATCTCTAACAATTGGCTCTGGTCCTCCTCTCCTTCGTCCTGCGACGTCTCATCTGTTGTGAGCTGAATTTGTAGTCGTTCCGCGATATACTCTGCCAGACGCGAGATAACTGGATAGTTCCAGATGACGGTTGCGGAGATTGAGGTATTGAGCGCATTTTCAAGCTTCTGGCGTAGCTCCAGGGTCATGAGTGAGTCGAAGCCCAGAGTTGTGAGAGGCGTATCTTTCTGGATGTTTGCCGCCGGTATACGCAGAATATGCGCGAACTGCTGCTGTAAAAAGCTTTCCAGGTAGTCCCGACGCTCACCGGGATGCAGGGCCTGCAACGTGTCTTGTAACGTCTCGGATGGCTGCGTTTCTTGTTCCGAGGAGCGCAGAGCCGCAAAGAGTGGCGCGTTTTTTGCTGTCGGGCTGTAGCGTTCCCAGCTTGCCAGATCGAAAGGAACAGCAACGACCAGCGCTTTCTGATTGGCGATGCAGGCACTGAGCGCCTCTAACCCCTGCTCTGGTGTGATATTGCGTCCACCTTGAAGGTACTCTGTATAGCGCCGGGCTGAGAGGCTCGAACTATCGCCAAACTCAGTCCAGACACCCCAGCTTATGCTGACTCCGGGGAGTCCCAGCGCTTGGCGATACAAAGCCAGTGTATCCAGGAACACATTAGCAGCAGCATAATTCCCCTGCCCTGCTGGTCCGAAAACAGAGACTCCTGACGAGAAGAGAACAAAGAATGCGAGATCTTCTTGCTGGAATGCTTTATGTAGCAGCCATCCACCAAGTACCTTTGGGCGCATAACCCGCAGGAGCTCATCAAGATGTAGCTCGGTAATCGTTTGCGATGAAAGGATTGCTGCCGCATGGATAATACCCCGAATCGGGGGGCGCTGCTCTTGCCTCCATGCCTTCAGGAAAGAGGAGAGCTGACTTTCCTCAGCGACATCTACGACGGGAAGATATATCTGTGCGCCTTGTGCCTCCATCTCCTGAATTGCGGCAATACGTCTTCCTGACGTGCTTTCGCCTGGGATTTGTGACCATTGCTCAACCGGGGGAAAGGGCGTTCGTCCCAGAAGGATAATGTGGCGTGCTCCCCGCGATACCAACCAGCGAGCAACATGAAGGCCCAGTTTTCCCGCTCCTCCTGTAATCAGATAGCTTGCATCAGGCTCAATATGAGGAGCGCGCGAGGGTTGAAGCGTGAGAGGAGCCAGACGAGCAACATACTGTGTTTCGCCTCTGATAGCTATCTGGTCCTCGTGGATATCCTGCTTCTGACCGTGAAGCTGCTGCAAGAGCAACTGTGCCATGTGTTCGGGTGAGCCAGCCGGGTCAAGATCAATCAACCCACCCCAGAGCGCCGGATATTCTTGAGCAAAGACGCGCCCCAGCCCCCAGAGCGGAGCCTGTGCTACTGCCGGTATTCCCGACCCATCTGTGATAACCTGCGCTCCCCTGGTAACCAGCCAGAGCCGCACAGATGAGTTCCACTCGCGGGTTGCAATTCCCTTACACAGATGGAGGGCACTTCCACTTCCGACTTTTTGGGCAGCTTCCAGCTCCTGTATGTCCTGGATAGGGTCAGGAAGATCCAGGCTCCAGAGATGAACAAGATACAGGCTCGTATATTCTCTGCTTTCTTGCTGAACACGTTCAAGCAGCCTCTCCAGCTCTGCCTGCTGTGTCGGATCTAATCTGATATGCTGTTCATTGGCCTGAGTCTCTGGAGAGACATACAGAAAGCGAGCATGATGGCGGGCGAGTTGCGCGGCGAGCGCCTGGCCAATCCCCTGCTTATCTGCAAAAATGACCCAGTATGTCTGATGCAGGTTAGCAGGCGATTCAGTCCGGGAAGCTGCATCAGGTATCCATTGAAGTTCATGCAGCCACGCTATGTTTTTCTCTTTCATCTCAGGTTGAGCAAGGGAAGCATGGCTGATGCTGGCCTCAAGAGGCTTTTGAGCAAGAAGAACATGCTGTCCGAGAACCCGAGTCGGCGTTTCAGGTCGAGGGAAGGACGCGACTGATTGGAAGCCTTGTTCTCGCAAGCATGTTTCCCATTGGCTGGCCGATAAGAGCGGGTGAGTACTGCGTAGGTCATCGCTATGAAACTGCCACCCCTCGATAAGGGCCGTCGAGACATCAAACCAGGGCAGATACTCTGTCACCTCGTAAAGAAGTAGCGTGCCACCAGGAGTCAGAAGCGAGAAGAGATAGGCGAGCGATTGCCGTATATCATGCGTCGCATGTACTGCGTTGGAGGATATGATGATATCAAATGAGCCCGGCTCATACCCCTGTGCGGCTGGCTCTTGCTCAAGATCCAGGATGCCATAGTGCAGAAATGGATAATCCTGGAAACGCTGGCGCGCTGTGTTGAGAAAGAACGCGGAAAGGTCTGTGAACCAGTAGCTGGTTTTCTCTGCGGGCAATAGTGGCAGAATGGTGCGTGTAGTGCCTCCGCTGCCTGCCCCGATTTCGAGGATGCGCAGGGGTCGAGATGTGGAGCGGGTCAGCTCTTCCACAACAGAGCCGATGATATTGTTGAAATAGCGAGCAACCGCCCATTGATGATAGAGCTGATCTGCCGTAGTAAACGTTCCCTGTGGGAAGAGTGTTTCGAGAGGTGTTTCTTTTCCTGTCAGGATAGCAAGCCGGTAGCGTGCACAGCGGTGAAAGTACTCCCCAAACCAGGCTTCGTCCTGAAAAACCTCGGCGCATTGAGACCAGAGCTGATCCCAATCAACAGGAGGAAGCGAGCGTAGCGCAATAAAAGTTCCGGGTGCTCTGTAATCGAGCAGGCCATCATCCACCAGATAATGTAGCCAGCGTGTAAGCAGCTTCGCGTAGTGAGGGACGAGCTGATATTTCTGGATAAGTGCCTCTACCGTATACTGCTCTCCTGCCTGAGTAAAGATGCCCAGATCGTGCAACGTCTGCAAAGCAAACGCACTGGCCAGTCGTCTGGTAAATTCCCATCTCGCTGGATAGCTTGTCAGGTTTAGATCAAGTGGAGCCTGTAATTCCTGCCTTCGTGCAAGTTGTACCAGAGATTCCCAGGAACCAGGCTGTTCCTGAGATGGCTGGAAGGGGTGGGAAGGCTGCTCCTTAATCCAGTAACGTTGCCGCTGCCAGGGATAGGTGGGAAGCGAAACAAAGCGCTCGGTTGAGGGCAGCAAACCGCGCCAGTTGAGCGAGTAGCCATAACAGTAGAGTTTGGCTGCCAGCTCTAGCAACGCGATCTGCTCATCTTCTCCACGTCGAAGAGAAGGAAGTACCTGACAGCTATATCTGGTGGTCTTCACACCCCGTTCGATTGCAGGAAGCAGAAGCGGATGCGGGCTCAGTTCGATGAAACAGGTGTAGCCATCTGTCAGAAGCTGTTGCAGTGCAGGCCAGAAGAGAACTGGCTGACGTAAGTTGCGTTGCCAGTAGTGGGCGTCAAGCACCTCCTGTTCGCTATAGCTACCGCTTACTGTTGAGTAGAATGGAAGCGTGGGCGATGTGGATGTAAGATTAGCCAGCGCGTGATAGAGTTCCTGGTGCAGCCCTTCCATTTGTGGGCTATGAGAGGCCACATCAACTTTTACTGGACGGCTGAACAGGTGACGCTCCTCTGCCTTTGCCTGGAGTTGTGCAAGCGTATCGCGTTTGCCCGCAAGTATAACGGAATTGGGACCATTGATTGCAGCCAGGGAAACGTGCGCTTCCTTTCCCTGTATGAAAGAGGCGACCTCTTCAGGGGCAAGCTCAATCATGAGCATGCTTCCCTGGCCCTGGACGCATTTCATGAGCCTGCTTCGTTCACAGATTATCTGTGTTGCAGCTTCAAGGCTCAAGGCGCCGGCAACAAACGCGGCTGCGACTTCGCCCATACTATGCCCGATAACTGCACCCGGGTGGATGCCCCATGAACGCAGGAGCTGCGCGAGACCGACCTGTACCGCAAAGATTGCAGGCTGTGTGACGGCTATATCTTCTTCCGGCTCCTCAGTATTGAGTACATCTAAAAGGGACCAGCCACTATGCTGGAGTATCAGGTTATGAATGGTCTCGATGGTCGCTTTAAAAATTGGCTCTGTCGCCAGCAGGGAACGTCCCATACCGGCCCATTGCGAGCCGTGACCGGAAAAGACAAAAACAGGTTGCGACGTATTCGCTATATCAACTGCCTCCGGGCTTTGCTGAACCGCATGAGGAGTTTCGCCGCGCAAATACGCATCCAGTACGGTGACACTTTCTTCTGTCCCTGTCGCAAGGAGCGTCAGACGGTGTTCAAAGTGCGGGCGTCTTGTCGCTGCATTAAAGCAGATCGTTTGAAAAGAGGCTGTCGTCTGCGCAAGATAACGACGATACGCAAAGGTCAGATCCTTGAGCGCTTCAGGTGTACGAGCCGAGATGGGCAGAATACACGGTACCGTAGAGGGCGGGGCGGGCGCTTCATTCTCCTGTTTATAATCGCTCAGGATGAGGTGAGCATTGGTCCCCGACCATCCAAAGGAGCTGACGCCAGCGAAGCGAGGTGTGTCGCCACGTTTCCAGGGGGTTGCTTCTTGTGCGATCTGCAAGCGGGTGCCTTGCAGATGGATATGCTCGTTACACCGCTCAAAATGCAGGTTTGCGGGGATCAGCTCATGTTGCATGCTCAGAATAACCTTGATGCAGCCAGCGATGCCAGCAGCGGCCTCCAGATGGCCGATGTTGCTCTTGACCGCTCCCAACAGACAGGGAGGGCCAACCGTGCCGAGGGCCTGAGCGAGAGCTTCTATCTCGATGGGATCGCCGAGGGCGGTGCCGGTGCCATGTGTCTCGACATAGCTGATCTGAGCGGGAGAGAGGGAGGCGTGAGCGAGAGCCTGAGCGATGACCTGCTGTTGAGAGAGGCTGTTAGGGGCAGTGAGGCCGGCGGAGCGACCGTCCTGGTTGAGGGAGGAGCCGCGAATGAGGGCGAGGATAGGGTCATGATCGCGGATGGCGTCGGAGAGGCGTTTGAGCAGGAGGACGCCGCAGCCTTCGCCACGGACAAAGCCGTCAGCTCGTGCATCGAATGGCTTGCATCTGCCATCCGGGGCTAGCATATGCAGTTTAGAGAAGCAGATACTGACCTCGGGACGTAAGATGAGGTTGACGCCCCCTGCAAAGGCCAGATCAGATTCGCCCGTGCGCAGGCTCTGGCAGGCCAGATGGAGCGCCACGAGCGAGGAGGAACAGGCGGTATCTACTGCTATGCTTGGCCCTTTCAGGTTCAGGAAGTAGGAAAGTCGCCCGGCAATGACATTGTGTGCCGTGCCAGTGCTACTATATGCCTCGATTTGTGAGGGATTGGATAGTTCCATAAGGAAATAGTCCATGCTCTGGCTATGGACACCCACAAAGACACCTGTGCGGCTGCCGCTGAGCCCCAGAGCATCTATGCCTGCGTGTTCGCACGCCTCATATGCAACTTCGAGTAGGAGCCTCTGTTGTGGGTCCATATGGACTGCTTCACGAGGAGAAAGGCCGAAGAACGAAGCGTCAAATTGCTCGATATCTTGCAGAAACCCACCTCGGCGTGTATTCATCTTTCCGGGAGTATCGGGATCAGCGTCATAGAATGTCTCCGGGTTCCAGCGTGTATCAGGGATCAGATCTACGGCATCTTGTCGGGTTTCAAGCAAGTTCCAGAATGCTTCGGGTGAGTTTCCTCCTCCTGGAAAGCGACAGCCCATCCCAATGATTGCTATAGGTTCTTTCCTGACTTGCTCTATCGTCTCTAACTTCTTCCGGAGATTGCGGATAGTTAGTAAAGCTTGCTGTAGCGGCGTTAACTGCTTTGGACCATCATCATGATGGTGCGTTTCACTCATCTTAATCCTATCCTCATACTAAAAGTCAACCGGCTCTACTGTGAAAGCATCCCTGCCAGTTTCAGGCACGATTTCTGATCGTCACTGTACTGTTGCGCTGCAAACAACAGTGAAATATCAGTGAAGTACAGCTCTAACGAGCAGACCCCATTTTCTCATAGCGTTGTCCGGGATATGAATGGACAAATTGCTTTCTCCCCTCACTTTACCATCCAGTTTGCACTACTCAATAAAAAAAGAGAGAATACCATTATGGAAATTTTTGGGAAAAACGTGTAAAGATGGAACGCTGCATAAAACAGCTTGATTTGAAAGTATGCAGGGTAACCTGTAGATTTTTGTGTTTGCCCCTATCTCCTTTCTGGAGTTAAAATAGGAAACACGCAACTTTTGCTGTAATTACAATGGACATGCTGAATGGATAGTAGTAAAGTACTTTGATAACCTTATATGAAAAAATATTACAAGGCTTTTGTCATATGTTCAACGCTACAAAATTGAGCATTACAATATATTTTTGAAACGTCTGCTATTATCAATAACATATGGTTTCTAGCCTTGTCAAGTGTATATATACCTATTTTGGCAAACAAAGTGATACTTGTGTGAGATGAAGTCTATCTGATGGCAATATTCTTTCAAACGGGAATGAGCAATTTATATAACTTTGCATAGCTGTTTGTATACATCATTTTAAGAGATGAGTACGTTTTACAAATTTGCAGAACAAGCGTTGCAGATAACGAGAAGTTTCATGCTACTCTGTTTATAAAAACAACTTTCTCCTCCAAAAATAGATGGTAAAATAGTAGTGAAAGGATAGCGAAAGAGGCAAAGAACTTGTATGAATAAGCTAAAAGTGAAAAGAGACAGAGGAAGAGGAGAAAAAAGCATGTCCGTATCAACAAATACCTGGATTGTCCGTCCACAACCTAACCCTACAGCCAGAGCACGTCTCTTCTGTTTCCCTTATGCGGGTGGTGGAGCTTCGGCATTTCGTACCTGGCCTCAGTACTTGCCTGCCGGGCTAGAGCTATGCGCATTACAGTTACCGGGTCGAGAAAACCGACTTCACGAAGAACCTTTTACGCATACGACGCCTCTGGTGGAGGCGCTGGCGAAACAGATCATTCCATTTCTGAACAAACCCTTTGCGTTTTTCGGGCATAGCATGGGAGCGCTTATCAGCTTTGAAATGGCCCGCTATCTGCAAAGGCGCAAATTCAATATGCCCAGATTGTTACTCATCTCGGCTCATCGAGCCCCGCATCTGCCCTATAAACATATGAAAATCCATAATGCCTCTTTGCAGGCCCTTGAAAAGAGACTTCGAGGCTTGAATGGAACTCCACCTGAAGTGTTTGAGCAGGAAGAGCTTATGACGTTAGTCGCTCCACTGGTCCGTGCTGACTTTGCGATTTGTGAAACGTACCAGTATGAGAAGCAAGAGCCGCTCAAGTGCCCTATATCTGTATTCGGAAGTTTGGATGACGGCGAGGTAAACTATGCTGAATTATGTGCCTGGTATACCGAGACGCCGCATCCAGTAACAATCCGACTCTATGAGGGCGATCATTTCTATCTTCAGAACAAGGTAGAACCATTCCTCGCAGCCGTCACAGAAGATCTGTACCGTTATCTGCCTCTCCGTTTCTAAGTGTTTGGAGCATTCAGAGGGGCTATCAACTCCTCTGAATGTTGTCAAAAGAGCACTCAGGGCCGGCTGGCATAGAGCAGATAAATCACGGAACCCTTATAGAGTTCGTCCTGTTGCACAGTGAGCGTGTAGCCATGCGCTTTCAACAGGTTCGTGATCGTGTCCAGTTGACCATGAAGGTTATGCACCTCTGCCACAATGGAGTGTATCTTGTTCCAATCCTCGTCAGCGATGCCTCTCAGTACATCGAGCTCACTTTTCTGAACATCGATCTTCAGCAGGTCGATACGCTCAACAGCGTTTTCTTTCATTACCGCCGAGAGAGGATGCAGTTTGCAAACAAATGTCTGGCTTTTCAGGCGCTCCTCGACGAGCTCGCCAGCATAGCGCATCACCTGCTCCATTTCGGGCCGGGCTTGCTGGTACTGGTTCTGTAGAATACTGGTTAATACCTCTTCCTCCTCTGCCCGGTTGGCATAAAAAGACGACATGCCCGTAGAAAAGGGATAAAAAGTGAACTCTGCGGTTCTGGCAGTGTCGGATAGACCAAAGGGGAAAAGGCGGGCATTGACCTTATGGAGAGCTATATTGCGAGAGAGAACCTCAAACGTAGGGGGCGAGGGTTCAAAGGCGTATATCTGGATCCCCCTGTTCAGGTAGTGCAAGAACAGCGTAAACAGACCGATGTTTGCTCCTACATCGAAGACGCAGGCGTTTTGTGGCAATTCAGGTAGATGGCTGGTATAAGCGCGATGGACGAAGATGTCTTCATAGAAATGGTCCGTTTCCGCTTTGTTCTGGTGCATAATCTTCAGCCCATTGGGAAGTTGATAGTGCAGGGCAGGTCCAGTGAAAGCAGCAGGTTGTGCTTCATTATGCTGGTGGTGCTCTCCACGCAGCGCATCGTCCAGCACTCTGGCGAACTGGGCTACCGTTGGGGCTTCAAACAGAGAGCTAAGGGGAAGCTCTACCCCATATGTTTTTTTCAAGGCCTCAAGGATACGGAGAGCGAGCAGGGAATGTCCGCCTAATTCAAAAAAACTGTCATGTATCCCGATGCCATCGATGTGTAGAATCCGTTGCCAGAGCGAAACCAGAGCCTGTTCACGTTCTCCGGAGGGCGGAACATAGTCTGTCGTGAGCCAGGGACGGGTGCGTTTTTGTTTGGGCTTCCGCCTTCGGCTCATTTTTCTTGCTTCGCTCGTTTCCTGTTCGGGAGGCTCAACAGTGGTCGGGAGAAGCTGAGGGAGGGTGTAGTCTGGCTTTTGTTGATAAAACTGATTCCAGTTGAGCGGCACGCCTGTAAGCCAGAGTTTTCCTATCGTGTTGAGGAGAAAAGCCCTGTCATCCAGGTGTTCAAAAGCGGCTCGCATGGTTGGCAAGGTAACGCTCTCCTGTTCGGGGTTCTGCCGGGCCTGGAGTGCCAGGCTACAAAGCGTCTGGCCGGGACCAACTTCCAGTAATGCCATTTCGGGCTGTTTCCAGAGCGCTTGCAGGCCATCTGCGAAGCGCACCGGCTGATGGAGATGTGTAGCCCAATAGCCGGGGTCAGTCGCTTGCTCGGGGGTGATCCAGGTTCCGGTTACATTCGAGAGATAGGGGATACGAGGAGCCTGTAACGTACAGGTGCGTACAACATCTTCAAACTCACTGGCAATTGCTTTCATCATATGTGAATGAAAGGCATGAGCCGTATTCAGCCGAATAGTGACTATATCCCTCTGCTGTAAGAGTCGCTCAAGTTCGGAAACTGCCTCAGAGGGTCCAGCAACAATTGAGAGGGCATCGCCATTTAAAGCCGCGAGGGAAAGGTGGTTGCCTAACAGAGGCATGATCTCCTGTTCTGAGAGCGGAACTGCCAGCATCGAGCCATGAGGAAGACGCTCTATCAATTGAGCTCGGGCTGCAACCAGCCGAACCGCATCAGGAAAGGAGAACACCCCGGCAAGACAGGCCGCGACATATTCCCCGATACTGTAGCCCAGAAGAGCGTGGGGGTGAATGCCCCATGAGAAGAGAAGTTGGGCTAATGCGTATTCAATGGCAAAAGTTGCCGGCTGTGCCAGGGCAGTTTGATTGAGTCGCGACGTGCTGGCTGTTCGCCGAAGCAACCTGCGTAAATCAAGCTTTTCCTGAGATGGGGTGTGCTCCTGCTGTGTGTCTGTGGGGTAGAGCGTTTCTTTCAACTGGAGCCCAAAAGGGCGAAGCAGCTCATCACTGTCATCGATGTACTTTCTAAAGACTGGCTCTGTGAGATATAATTGCTGACCCATATGCTCATACTGTTCTCCCAGACCCGGAAACAAGAAAGCAATTGGTCTGTGTCTTGTTTGTGGTTCACCTGTAAGGAGCTTCCCGGTATCGTGCAGACGAAGCGTTTCAAGCGCTTCCTGTCGATTATGGCAAACCAATGTTCTCCTTATGCTGTCTTCACCATAGCTGGCGATAAGAGCAGGGGCGACTTCTTCAAGGGCCAGTTCAGCATTTTCCTGAAGCAAAGCAGCAAGCTTTTCCGTCAGTGTATCCAGATCATGGTGAGTTTGAGCAGAAAATGCTAGCAGATACCATCGTTCAGGTGGTTTTATCATCGCTTTCTCCTCCATTCTTCGGACCTTCTTTTTGTTGTGATGCATGCAGAAAACGGGATATATGAGTAGAAAAGGTATTCTCGCGAGAAAGGATAAATAGACAAATTGCATTACAGAGACAGAAGAAATACAAGTTCAATTACAAAATTACTTTACCAATATAACATACTAGTTTGCCGTTTTTCCATTGTTAGCATTGTCAATTGAGACTGTTCCCATAAAGATATATTTTCGTCTTCGGCGAAGATATAGTATAGAGAGGAAGAATTTGGTAATACAGTTGTTTGACATTTGGCATTTCATCATTTTATACTAGTTTAATGAAAGAGGTTATTAAGTAAATGATCATCGAAAACATACCTTGTTATTTGTATTTATATAATACAGAGTAAGCTTAGAATACTATATAGTTAATAAGCTGAAAAAGAAATATCAGGGTATGATAAATGGTGAACTACAAGTAGTACTCGTTTGAAGAATAACGAGGGAAAGGAAGAGCCAGGCATGTTCCGAATGATGTGTCGTGGAAAAATCCATCGTGCAACTGTTACCCAGACGAACGTTAACTATGTAGGCAGTATTACAATTGACCAGGATTTGCTGGATGCGGCAGGGATGGTTCCCTACGAAAGATTACAGGTAGTCAATGTGACGAATGGAGCGAGATTAGAGACATACACTGTTCCCGGAGAGCGGGGGTCTGGTGTCATTTGTTTGAATGGTGCCGCCGCACGCTTGAACAATGAAGGAGATATAGTGTTAATTATCAGTTACGCATTCTGTACTGACGAAGAAATCCGCACGCTTGTTCCTCAACTTGTTTTTGTAGACGAGAATAACCGAATAACCGAAGTGAAGCACGTTCAATTGAGTGAAATGCTTTCGGATAGTTTTGATCCTCTTATTCCATCCACGAACCTGTAAGAAGCGGGGTTCGATCTTTTCTCTCTTCTGCTGTACCGTTTGTAATCAGATACTGGAGCCACACCTTGTCAATACAAATATATACACTCACACATGAGTATGCAGACGTATGGATTGCGGCTGATGGAGAACTGCATACCTGTTATGCCTATGGCGGAACCAGGATGGTTGATCCGTCCAGGAAATCTACACAGATTGAGGATATGCTGAAACGCTTGATGTGGGATGAGAGCCTGTTTAAGAATCGCCTGATCAATGGAGCCTTACGCCGGGGAGTGCTGGACACATTTCAAGATCGTCTGCCGGAGGGGCTGAGTGAAAGTGTTGTTGGTGGAGCACGCTGTATCATCGTGCCCCGAGATCAGGAAACATATACAGTTCTTACCGACCCGCAGCATCCAGCCTTTTATGAAAAGCTTTCTCCTATCTTTGCTGAGATCGGGGCATTTCTCAATGAGCAACAGGGAAGGATCAAGCTCACCCCGGATTTTGGACGGTTTGCCGGTCTTGCTGACCTACTGGCTACCTATACGCCGCATGTCCTCGGTATCCGTTGTCCGGATGGAGGATGCGGAGGAAAGTCTTCTTACTCCAGTACAGGGGTGATAGCTGCTCTTGAGCTTCTGGATATTGCTGATTACACGCAGAAGGCAGTCACCCTGATCGGTGCAGCGGGTGCGATGGGGAGCGATATCACTCGCTATTTCGAGGAAAGAATGTTTGAAGATGTCGTGGTTTGCGATCTGGTGTACGATCAGGCCGAAGCAACCGTCACGGCTCCCTCCTCGTTCGTGCATCTATCCGCGAAGAATCATTGTTTTACTGATGCCTGCTTGCAGCGTGGAGGAACTATTGTCGCCACAACGGTCGGAGAAGAACTTGAAAATTCAAATTGGCAGCTTATTCCTCCTGGAACCAGGCTCTTTCTTGCACATAATCTCGCGATCCCACGAGGGGAGCGCGGACTGCATTTGATGCAGGAGCTTCAGAAACAAGGAGTGCTGGCATTGCCCGGACAGTTACTTACTCTGGGAGGTGCTCTCACCTCGCGAGTTGAGTGGTTCTGGCGGCAATCCAGACCGAATCAGGCGTTCGATAAGCCACTTGCTCACGCTATCGTGTATGCAGTGGTGCAATTCTTAACCCGCGAGATCCTTGCTACAGCGCAGGAGACGGGCAAAACTCCTTACGAAGCGATGCTTCAGTTTGTCGATGGTGAGCAATAATGCGTTAGAAGCGCTTGCAGCCCTACTACCATTTTTTGCAGGAGAGGAGTCGTTTTTTTATGGGTGGTATTGCCGGTATCATTGATCGTTTGCAGGCTGAACGAACTGTGAGCCTGAAGGAGCAGCTTTTTCATATGCTCCAGGCCATTACCCATCGTGGGGATGAGCAGGCTGCTGGAGAAATGCATATATGCCCGACGGCAGCGCTTGGGTGCAATCGCCTGCTTGTGACTGATGGCGATAAGGTGCCTCAGCCTGTCACTGATGAGGGAGAGCGGCTTGCTGCTGTGCTGGATGGCAGGATCTTTAACTACTCGGCCCTGCGCCAGTCCCTGGAAGGATGTGGTTATGTATTCCGCACGGAAGCGGAAGCCGAGTTACTGCTGTATGGATATCGAGAATGGGGTGAAGATCTTCCACAGCGCCTTGAAGGGATGTTTGCTTTTCTCATTTACGACAGAGAACAGCATACTTTTCTCGCAGCCCGCGATCATATCGGCATTAAGCCACTCTACTACGTCTATGATGGGGCTTGCTACTTTATCTCTTCGGAGTTGAAGTCTTTGCTGCCCTTAAAGAAAAACATCACGACTCTCTCGCCGGGCCATTACCTGACGGATCATGGTGTTCAGCAATACTTTCATCTATCGGCATCGAAGGTGTCGGAAGATGTAGAAGTGGTCAAAGTCTCTTTACGAGAGGCTTTGACCCACGCGATTGAAAGGCAGCTACCCTCGGACCAGCCCTTTGGAGTTCTGTTCAGCGGAGGCATTGATAGCGCGATCATTTTACATGTTGCCAGAGCGAAAAACAGGGAGGTGGTTGCCTTCTCGACTGGCTTTGCAGGGGCAGCAGATGTCGAGATCGCTCGTCAATACTGCCGGGAGCACAATATCACTCACTTTGTGAGTCAGCTCACGCTGGAAGAGATGGTGCAGGATCTTCCGCAAACGGTCTACTATTGTGAGGTCTTTGAACCAATCAACATTATGGACTCCTGCACTGTGATGCCAACCTTCCGCCTTGCCCGCGCGCAGGGGATCAAGGTGGTGCTCTGTGGTGATGGAAGTGATGAGCTGCTGGCAGGGTATGATCTCTTCCAGACGTATCCTGATCCTCAATACTTGATGGATTATCGTCTGAATAATGAGCATCGAACCGATTTACAGCGGATTGATCGCTGTAGTGCAAGATATGGTATTGAGGCGCGTGTCCCTTTCTTCGACAAAGCATTTATGGAGTTTGCTTATAGCATTCCTTTCGATATGAAGCTGCGGAATACTGTCCATAAATGGATTTTGCGCGAAGCATTTCGGGATATTTTACCCGATTACATTGTGCATCGGCCCAAAGTTCGGATGCCGGATGGCTCAGGCCTACAGTATCAGCTACTCGATTTTGCGAGCAAGCAGCAAACAAACGTCGATCCCTCGATTCTTGCGCAGTTGTTTATGAGCCCGACAGATGGCGCCTATTTCCTGGAACACTATCTGAAACATGGCTTCCCTGTGCCAGTTGACCGTTATAAGAAAGCTGGATTAGATTTCTCCCCACACGGTTACTTCGATTTTATTACAGCGGTAAGACAGGAACATGCAAGTGAGTTGTAATGATGGAAGTGCGTCTACAGCGGAAGAAGGAGTATACGAGTTGGTTGATCCCGCAATTCTTGAGCATGGTATTGCGATTGTTGGTATGGCCTGCCGTACCCCTGGCGCTCAGAACATAGATCAATTCTGGCAGCTCCTTCGGGAAGGGAGCCATGCAATCCGCTTCTTTTCTGATGAAGAATTGCTGGCGGCAGGGGAAAAACAGGAACTTCTCCAGAATCCCCGTTATGTAAGAGCGAATGGTGTTCTGGAGGGGGTTGAGCTTTTTGATGCGGCTTTTTTTGGCTACAGTCCAAAAGAAGCTGCAATCACTGATCCACAGCACCGTTTGTTCCTTGAATGCGCTTATGAAGCGCTTGAGCATGCAGGCTACGATTCCGAACGCTACAACGGCCTGATTGGTGTGTATGCCAGTACCTCTATCAGCAGCTACCTGATTACCCATCTGCTTCCTCATCAGGAGAAGTTAGCCCAGACAGGATATTTTTCAGTTTTGCAGGGGAACGATAAAGATTATCTCACAACTCGTGTTTCCTATAAACTGAACCTGCGTGGGCCGAGCTACCTGATTCAATCCGCCTGTTCATCGTCGCTGGTGGCGGTCCATGTTGCCTCACAAGCTTTGCTGGATCACGAGTGTGATATTGCCCTGGCTGGCGGTATTTCTATTCAGGTTCCGCAAGAGCAGGGCTATCTCTATCAGGAAGAGGGTGTGCTGTCGGCAGATGGCTATTGTCGGGCTTTCGATGCGAAGGCAACCGGCACCGTTAAAGGCAATGGTGTAGGTGTTGTTGTCCTGAAGCGAGCGAGCGATGCATTGCAGGATGGAGATATCATTCACGCGATCATTCGGGGCTCTGCTGTGAACAACGATGGAGCTTTCAAAGTCGGGTTTACGGCTCCATCCGTTGAGGGTCAGGCTGCCGTTATTGCCAGTGCTCTTGCCGTCGCTGAGGTTGACGCTGATACTGTGACGTATATGGAGACTCACGGTACCGGGACCGCGATTGGCGATCCGATCGAGATAGAGGCCCTGAACAGAGTGTATAGAGAATATTCAGAGGAGAAAGGCATCTGTGCAATTGGGTCCGTCAAGTCGAATATCGGGCATCTGGATACAGCCTCGGGCATCATCGGCTTGTTGAAAGTAGTGCTTTCTCTCAAGCATAGACAGATTCCGCCAAGCCTGCACTTTGAACATCCCAACCCTCAAATAGATTTTGAGAATAGCCCTTTTTATGTCAACACTTCCCTGGCTGACTGGAAAAGCCCGAAGGCACCGAGACGAGCCGGGGTCAGCTCATTTGGTATCGGGGGAACGAATGCGCATATTCTGCTTGAAGAAGCTCCACCGGTTGCGTCACAGCGTTCCTCGCTCCCCTATCACTTACTGGTATTCTCGGCCCGCACTGCAACAGCGCTGGAAAAGACAACAGAACAATTCATCGCCTGGTGCCAGCAGCCTCAGGAGCTCCCAATAGCAGATATGGCCTATACGCTTCAGGTCGGTCGGCGCGAATTTTCCTACCGTCGCGTTCTGGTGGCTTCTGACCCTCTCGATGCGGCACAGGCCCTCGCGAAACGGGAGCCATCGAGAGTGTTGACCATGTATCAGGATGGGCGAAAGCGGCCGATAGCATTTCTCTATCCTGGCAGCGGTTCACAGTACCTCCATATGGGAGCCGACCTTTATCGTACTCTCCCGGTGTTTCGAGACGCGATGAATCAATGTGTCGATATCTTGAAACCGCTCTCGGGTATCGATTTCCTATCAATTGTGTATCCCTCTCCTGAGCAGCAGGCCAGCCAGCTTCAACAGACGCTGTACAGCCTGCCGGCGCTTTTTATGGTCGAGTATGCCCTGACCCAAACCTGGCTTTCCTGGGGAATAGCGCCATCAGCTCTTATCGGTCATAGTCTCGGGGAGTATGTCGCGGCCTGTGTCTCCGGCGTCTTTTCGCTGGAAGAGGCTTTACGGTTAGTCTGGCTACGGGCGCAATTGCTCGATAGATTACCGGGTGGCGAGATGCTGAGTGTCTCGCTTTCAGCCGAAGAGGTTGCTGAGTTTCTGGACATGCATGTTTCCCTGGCGGCCATTAATGGCCCCTCTTCCTGTGTGCTTTCGGGAACCAGGGAGGCTATCGCACAACTGGTAGCGCTGTTGGATGAAGAGGAAGTTGATTACCTTCGGATTCCTGTTGATGTTGCCGGTCACTCACCGCATGTAGAAGAGATCCTTGATGCATTTCGAGATGGCGTCAAACAGTGTGAGCTGCATGCGCCGCAAGTACCCTTTATCTCAAATGTCACAGGCACCTGGATTACCGAAGAGGAGGCCACTGACCCTGAGTATTGGGTGCGCCATCTGCGCCATACAGTCCAGTTCTCAGCGGGTATTCGTGAGCTATTGAAGGATCCTTTCCTCTTATTGCTGGAAGTTGGTCCGGGCAATACGTTAAGTATTCATGCAAAGCTACAGGCCGCCCCCGAACGCTTCGCAGCTATCATTCCTTCTATGCGACATGGTCTGGAGAAACAAACAGATGTGTATATGCTCTTACAGGCCCTGGGCAAGCTCTGGCTGGCCGGCGCTGCAATTGATCTGGCGCAGGTCTATCATCCAGAAAAACGAAGGCGTGTGCCCTTACCAACATATCCATTTGAGCGACAGCGTTATTGGATTGATCCACCAGAGCGTGGCTTTTCTCCTGCACTGGCGAGCCAGCAGAGCAATGAGGTGCAGGAATATGCTGCCCCTCTAACGACCTATGAACGTCCGGCTCTAACCAGTCTGTATAAGCCGCCTTCCAATGAAATTGAGCAGAATATCTGTGATATATGGCAGCATCTGCTAGAGGTCAAGCAGATCGGTATTCACGACAACTTCTTTGAACTGGGTGGCAATTCTCTGCTCGCTACGCAAGTAGTAACCCGTTTACGGGAACTCTTCTCTGTTGAGCTGCCTTTACGCAGTGTTTTTGAGACGCTAACCATCGCAAAGCTAGCCGAGCTTGTCGAAGAAAAAATGATTGAGAGTCTGGAAAGCTTGCCTGAGGATGACCTATCAGAAGAGACAATCCAGGGATTATTCTCATAGGAAAACAGGAGAATGGATATGGATGCCCGGTCAGATAGCGCCAGGAGCACCGAAGAGAAACGTCTGCTGGTACAGCAGCTCCTTCAGAAGAAACGGGAAGGTATCCGTTTTTTCCCGCTTTCCTTTGCGCAACAGCGGCTCTGGTTTCTTGAACAACTGATGCCCGGCCAGCAGCTTTATAATGTGCTGACCGGGGTACAGCTCAAAGGCAGGGTTGATGTCTCGGCGCTGGAGCGCAGCTTTCAGACCATTATCCAGCGGCACGAGACCCTGAGAACAACCTTTACCCTGTTGAACGATCAGCCAGTACAGGTCATTATGCCCACGCTGGATTTTCATCTTCTTCAGGAGGATGTGAGCACTCTTCCCGCTGAAGAGCGCGAGCAACAGGTACAGCAGTCTATTGAGCGCGAAAAAAAGCATGTCTTTTCGCTGGATAAGGGACCTCTGCTACGGGCCGTTTTGCTCTCTCTTGCGGACGAACGTTGGCTTCTGCTGCTCAATATGCACCATATTGTTACTGATGGGTGGTCTATGGGGGTGCTTGTGCAGGAACTGGTGACCTGTTACAGCGCTTTTGTCCAGGGGGTGACGCCTGAGCTCCCCACACTTTCCGCTCAATATGCTGATTTTGCTCGGTGGCAACGCTCGCAGTTGCAGAAAGAACGCCTGGAACAGCTCCTTGCATACTGGCGAAAGCAGCTCGACGGAAGTACGCCGCTCGAATTGCCGACAACCTATCCCCGGCCCGCAGAATTGACCTATCACGGAAGCACGCTCTCTTTTACGCTTGCCCCCGCGCTTTGTCGAGCTCTGGAAACTCTCAGTATACAAGAAGAAGCCACTCTCTATATGACGTTGCTGGCGGCTTTTCAAATGCTCCTGGCTCGTTATACGGGACAGCGCGATATCGCGGTAGGAACCCCGATTGCAAACCGGACGCGTTACGAGCTAGAAGGACTCATTGGTATCTTTATCAATAGTCTGGTTATCCGGTGCAACCTGCCCGCGAACCCTTCTTATCGTGAGGTGCTTCAGCAGGTCAAAACTGCTACCACTGAAGCATATGCTCATCAAGATGTCCCTTTTGAAAAGCTTGTTGAGGAGCTACAGCCAGATCGTACCCTGAATCGGAGCCCGCTCTTCCAGGTAATCTTTACGCTGCAAAATGCGCCAACTGCGACCGTCAGCCTGCCAGGGGTTTCCGTAACGCCGTTGGAAATAGAGCACGATATCACCCGGTACGATCTCGAATTCAACCTGCGCCAGCATGGTCATGAGCTTGAGGGTTTGGTTGTCTATAGCACAGATCTCTTCAGTGCGGCATTCGTGCAGCAGATGATCGCACACTTTCAGAATATCCTGGCGTGTATTCTGGAAAACCCTGATATACGGCTCTCTGAGCTTGCGTTATTGAGCGAGCAGGAACGAGAGCGCCTTTGCAAGCAATGGAGTGCAGGAGAAGCCTGTGAACTGGATCCGTCCTTTTTTCAGGCCACGTTTGAGGCCTTCGCTGCACAGCAGCCAGATAAACCCGCGCTGGTGTGGGGGGAGAAACGCATCACCTATCGGGAGTTAAATGAGCGGGCAAACCAGTTGGCGCATTCCTTGATGAGAGCAGGAATCGGCCCCGAGGTCGCAACGGGAGTCTGTCTTGAGCGCTCACCCTGGCAGGTTATCGCCTTTCTGGCTATATTGAAGGCCGGGGGGATCTTTGTGCCCCTTGATCCTACCTATCCCCGCGAACGTCTGGCATTTATTCTGACCGACGCTCATATCTCTGTGCTGCTCACTCAGGAGCATCTGAAAGCGATCTTCTCTTTGTCAGATCCAGTGACTGTGATCGCCCTTGACCAGAGTCATACGCGGCTTGAAATGGAGCCGCGAACCAATCCTTTGCCCCATCTTTCGCCTGAGAATATCGCCTATATCATCTATACCTCGGGCTCAACCGGTAAGCCGAAAGGAGTCATGATTCCGCACCGGGGGCTTCTCAACGTGTTGGAAGCGCAGAAGCAGATATTCGGCCTCTCATCCAATGACCGTATCTTGCAATTCTCCTCGTTCAGTTTTGATATGTTTATTGCAGAGTGCCTGATGTCATTTGGCTGCGGGGCAACCCTCCACATGCTGGAAGCCCCAAGCGCGCTGTTGCTTGGCCCGACGTTGGCAGAGATGCTCTTTCAACAACGGATCACCGTTGCCGCACTGGCTCCCTCGGCTCTGGCTACACTTCCGCTGGCTGAGTTGCCCGATTTACGCGTTATTGCAACCACAGGAGAAGCCTGTCAGGCAACACTAGTGCAACAATGGGGCGAAAAGCATCACTTCTACAATGCATATGGACCAACCGAGGGAAGCATTTTTGTCTCCATTGGACAATGTGTCCCCGGAGAGACTGACCCCCTTCCAATTGGAAGACCTATACTGAACGTGCGGGCTTATCTTCTGGATACTTATGGCTATCCTGTTCCTGCTGGAGTACCCGGAGAGATCTGTATTGGCGGGCCCGGGGTTGCACGTGGCTATGTTCATCGACCCGAGCTTACAGCAGAGTACTTCATTCCCGACCCATTCAGTGGCGAGCCAGGGGCACGTCTCTATAGGACTGGAGACCTGGCCCGCTATCGACAGGATGGCACGCTTGAGTTTCTGGGACGCGTCGATTTTCAGGTCAAGATTCGCGGCTTTCGGATTGAGCCCGGCGAAATCGAAACGGTACTGGAGCAGCATCCTGATATCGCGAGGGCGGTTGTTGTCGCTCAAGAGCAGGAACAGGGAGATAAGCGGCTTGTCGCCTATATTGTTGCCAGGAAGGAATGCAGCCAACTGGATAGCGGAGCATTGCGGCAGCATGTTCAGGCACAATTACCTGATTATATGGTCCCATCAGCCTTTTTTGTGCTTGATACGCTTCCATTGACACCAACAGGAAAAATTGACCGGCAAAGGCTCCCGCGAATGGACAAAGTGCAGGTGCAAACACAAAGGGAGTATATTGCACCGGGAAACAATCTGGAACTCATGCTTGCTCACCACTGGGAGGAAGTGCTTGGTGTAGAGCGGGTGAGTATTCGCGACAATTTTTTTGAGCTCGGTGGCCACTCCCTGCTGATGACACGGCTCCATAACAGACTTCAGCAGGTGCTTCAGCAGGAGATTCGCCTGTTGGATCTGTTTAAGTACCCGACAATCCAGGCCTTTGCACAATTTCTCGACTCTCAGAAACGACAGACAGGGAAGGCTCTGCTCCAACAAAGCGCCCGAAGAGCAGAGGCCCGTTTACAGGCTCAGCGTCAGCGCAGGCAGGGGCGTGAACAGAGACGAGCGACAAAGATGCAATAAGAATACAGGAGGATACTTGTGACTATTGAACTGGTTGGAGTTATTGGAGCCGGAGTGATGGGGTGTGGGGTAGCACAGAATCTGGCACAGGCAGGATTAAAAGTGATTCTGGTTGATATCTCCGAAGCACAGCTTCAGCATGCCCAACAGACCATTGTCCGATCTCTTCGCCTCGCGCGCATGCTTCAGAAAACAGCTTTCTCCGGAACAGTGAACGACTGTATGGAGCGTATCAGCCTGACTACGGAGTATGAGGCGCTTCAACAGGTAGAGTTCCTCATTGAGAACATAACAGAGAAATGGGAGATGAAGAAAAGCATCTATCCCGAAATTGATCGTATCTGTCCCGCATCCTGTGTTTTCGCGGTCAATACTTCCGCCATATCGATTACGCGCCTTGCCTCTTTGACGAACCGCGCAGATCGAGTGATCGGAACTCATTTTATGAACCCGGTCCCCTTGAAGCAGACCGTTGAGGTTATTCGCGGTTACCATACCAGCGAGGAGACTCTTCAGATCACGCAGGAACTGTTACAGTCTCTGGGGAAAAAGTGGGTTGTTGTTCAGGATATGCCGGGGTTTGTCTCAAATCGTGTTTTGATGCTTACCATCAATGAAGCAATCTTTCTGCTTCAGGATCAGGTGGCGAGTCCTGAGGATATCGACCGGATTTTTAAAGAATGCTTTGGCCATCCGATGGGACCTCTAGAGACAGCAGATTTGATCGGCCTGGATACTATTCTCTACTCTATAGAGGTCCTCTACGAAGCCTACAACGATAGCAAGTATCGGCCCTGTCCTCTCTTGAAGAAAATGGTTGATGCAGGTCTCTACGGCCGGAAAAATGGACGAGGTTTCTATACCTATACCGCGAATTAAACCAGGAGAGTGCTTCATGGAAACAATAAAAGAGAAAATACGCTTGTTTTTGCACAGGCATGTAGCTCAAGCGGGACTGGATGACGATCAGGATATCTTTGCGCAGGGCTTTGTAAACTCTCTCTTTGCCATGCAGCTTGTGCTATTCGTGGAGAAAGAATTCGAGATCAGTATTGAAGATGACGATCTGGATATTGATAATTTCCGCTCCGTGAATGCCATCGCACAATTGGTGGCGCGTAAAAAAGCGCATATTCAGGGCTGAGCATATGAAGATCGAACTGACACCCCAACAGCAGGCGATTCAAGACACCTGTCGTTCCTTTGTGCAGGAGCATATACAGCCTGTCGCGGATACATTGGATCGGGAACAACAGACGCCAGTCGAGCTTATCCGCACGATTGCCCGTAATCAGTATCTGGGCCCGTTTGTATCGACGGAATATGGTGGACAAGGAATGGATATGGTGACTGTCGGCATACTCCATGAAGAGTTTGGTCGAGGGTGCTCCTCTCTTCGCAGCTTGCTAACCGTTCACGGTATGGTGATCTATGCTTTATGCCGTTGGGGGACAAAACAACAAAAAGCGCAATGGCTTCCCCGACTGGTAAGGGGAGAAATCATCGCGGCATTTGCCCTGAGTGAGCCCGACGCAGGAAGCGATGCGCAGAGCATTCAAACGACTGTTACTGCTCAAGGCACGTCATTTCTCATTAATGGGCACAAGAAATGGATAACCTACGGTCAGGTTGCTGACGTGTTCCTTGTCTTTGCACTATATAAAGGAACGGTTTCGGCGTTTCTGGTAGAACGTGAGACGCCCGGATTGACTGTTCAGCCCATCACCGAGATGCTCGGGACGCGAGCTTCTATGCTGGCTGAACTCTCGTTTCAGGATTGCTCGATACCACAGGAAAACCTGGTAGGGAAGCAGAATTTTGGTCTTCAGGGGGTTGCTACCTCCTGTCTGGACTTCGGAAGATACAGTGTTGCCTGTGGCGCTGTTGGAATCGCTCAGGCGTGTCTGGATGCTTCCCTTCGCTATACCAGCCAGCGAAAGCAGTTTGGCTCCTATTTGAAGGAGTACCAGCTTATTCAGCAGATGATTTCGGACATGTTGACGGGAACGCAAGCTGCGCGGCTCCTCTGTTATCAGGCGGGATATCTCAAAGATGCAGGCGATCCCGCCTCTATTATGTCTACCTGTATGGCGAAATATTTTGCTGCACAGATAGCCGCAAAGGCTGCCAGAGCTGCCGTTCAAATTCACGGCGCGAGCGGCTGTAGTGGTGAGCATTCGGTTCAGCGCTATCTTCGGGATGCCACCATTATGGAGATTATAGAGGGAAGCACCCAGATTCAGCAGATTATGATAGCGCGTTATGGGTACTCCAATAGATGAGCAGGAAATGCGAAGGATAGAAACACATGGGAAGTGAGCAGCAGATAGTCCAACGCAAACAGATCAAGTGTGTGGTCTGGGATCTGGATAATACACTATGGGATGGCATCCTGTTAGAGGATGAAGCCGTCACTCTTCGTCCTGAGCTGCTTTCTGTGCTTCAGAAGCTAGATGAACGCGGTATTCTGCACTCGATTGCCAGCAAGAACGACCATGATACTGCCGTTTCAAAATTGAAGGAACTGGGAATCTACGATTACTTTCTTTATCCTCAAATTAGCTGGCAGGCAAAATCCACCTCCATTCAACATATTGCCCGGCTGCTCAATATAGGCATTGATACCCTGGCCTTTATTGATGATCAGGCGTTTGAGCGCGACGAGGTCGCCTATGCGTTACCGGATGTCCTCTGCCTTGATGCACAGCAGATTGCAACCCTTGTGGACAGGGCTGAAATGCTCCCTGACACGATCACCGCAGATGCACGGCGCAGGCGTTTGATGTACCTCAGTGAGATAGAAAGGCAAAAAGCTGAAAAAGATTTTACTGGCACAAACGAGGAGTTTCTGACAACGTTAAAAATGGTTTTCACCATTTCCCGTGCCCACGAGCAGGATCTGAAGCGAGCAGAGGAGCTTACAGTCCGTACGCATCAGTTAAATACGACCGGCTATACCTATTCATATGAGGAGCTAAGAGCACTGCTCGGTTCTTCTCGACATCGGCTTATTATTGCGGAGTTAGAAGATAAATATGGCTCATATGGAAAAATCGGGTTGGTGCTTCTGGAGTGCGAAGAAAAGATATGGACGATTAAGTTGCTCCTGATGTCCTGCCGCGTTATTTCGAGAGGCGTTGGCTCAATTCTGTTGAGCTATATTATTCAGGCTGCCAGAAGAGCGCGGGTCCAGTTGCGAGCGGAGTTTATATCGAATGATCGAAATCGCATGATGTTGGTGACCTACAAATTTCATGGCTTTAAGCCGATCAAGCAGGATGGGAACTTCACGCTCTTTGAGTATTCCTCAGATGTCGTTCCAGCCTTCCCCGATTATGTGCAGGTAATCGCCGAGGAACTCTAGCCAGCCAGATACAGGAAGACCGGCTACACAGCATGCTCTGTAGCCGGTCCGTTTTCTGTCTGCTAGATGGATGCCTTCATGTCCCGGGCGATTTCGCGCTGCGGATCTATAGCCTGAAGGAAATGGTTGAGAGACTGATGCGGCTGCGAAGCCATCAGAGTAAGCACCTGCTGGAAATTCTCCGCGATACCGGCAATCATACGATCACTAAAGTAGCGGCGATCGTAGGCGAGCGAGAGTGCAAGAGACGTGCCGGGCATAATCTCGACGCGTAAAGGGTGTTCAGTCTGGCCGAGCGAGCGCACATCAGTTACGTTCCAGTGTCGCAATGATTCAAGCGCTGCCGTATTCCAGGGGAAATTCTCGAAGACAACATAGCTCTGGAAAAAGGCCTTATAACGTGGCAGCTCACCCCATCCTTGCATATGAGGCTGTAAGCTATATTCGTACTGACGCATCTCTACCAGCATCCCCTGTACATCGCGGAGCCACGGAAGTAATGACGCTTCGGGTGTGACCTGGACACGTACCGGTAGCTGATTATTGAAAAGACCAACCATCTGCTCAACACCGGTAAGTGTGGTGGGACGCCCGGCAATCACATTGCCAAACACCACATCTGTCTGTTGTGTATAGCGACTGAGTAGTAAACTCCAGGCTCCCTGAAGCAGTGTATTCAGGGTTAATTGATGTTGGCGTGCCAGTGTTTTCAAGCGGGTCGTTGTCGCTGCGGCTACAAAGCTCAATTGTTTTACATAATGATCGGGATAATTGACGGGATCGAGGTCTCTCGGCTCTGGAGCCAGCGGTGTTGGTCGGGTAAAGCCGTGCAGGGTATGTTGCCAGTAGCGTTGAGCCTCCTGTTGATTCTGGCGCTGTAACCAGGCAATGAAATCACGATAGGGCCGGGGCGCTTCCAGGTGGAATTCTCGTCCCATATCAAGAGCCTGATAGGCAGTAAAGAAGTCTCGCTGGATTACCGGAAAACTCCAACCGTCCTGTAGCATATAATCAAAGCATAGGAGGAAGAGGTACTTCTTCTCGGCAACGCGGAAGAGGGCTACAGAGGAGTGTGGAGCCTCGTTCAGCTTGAATCCTTTGCGCCGAAGCTCACGAATACGCCGGGTCAGGCGCTCCTGCTGGCTGTGCTCGTCAAGTGCTCTCCAATCCTCTTGCTCCAGGACGACTCGAACCTGCTTATGAACAACCTGCAATGGTTGGTCCAGATCATCCCAGATAAAGGATGTACGTAAAACTGGATGAGTCTGTATAGTGTGCTGCCATGCTTGCTCAAACGCGTTGATGTTCAGGTTGATATTGTCAAGCGTGAGACACTGATAGATCACATACAGTCCATCCTGGGGATGGTGAAGCCGCTGGAAAAGCATATTCTGCTGCATGGGCGTTAAAGGGTAGACATCCTCAATAGCCGGGTTCTTTCCAAAGAGACGATCAATCTGTTCTCGGGTGAGTCGGGCGAGAGGGAAGTCTGAGGGCGTGTAGCCATAAACGCCGGGGGTAGTGCAGTGCTCTACCAGTTGCATGAGCATCCTCTGATATGAGGTAGCATAGCCCTGAATTGTTGCCGGGTCGTATACCTTTGAATCAAAGTGCCAGCTAATAGACAATGTATCCTGCTGTAACCGGGCAATGAGAACAGGAAATTCCTTGCTCTCTGCTTCTGCCAGATGGATAGCAACAGTTTCCGCGAACAGCTCCCCTTGAGCGTTTGGGTCGTCCATATAATGGAGAGCAAACGGCGTATGATCGAAAAGCGGTGTCTTATCTGGCTGAGGAACGTGACGCAGTTGCTCTTTGACAAGTTTGATGGCCTCACCAGGAGACCTCTCTTTGGTCTGGAAATGATACAGGTAAGGTATTGTGAAACAGCCGAGGCTTTGTGTATAGTCAGCCTCGTCGAAACTCGCGTTGCGTCCGTCCGCATAGAGGGCAAAGGTGAAAAGCTGCCCATTGCCTGTTTGTTGAAGCGTGAGCAGCAGGGCCGTAACCAGGAACTCCTGTGGCCTTGTCCGATACGCCTTTTGAGCATTGAAGAAAGCCTGTGTCTCTTCCCGGGTCAGGCTGAACTGAAGGTGGATCTGTTCGCCCTGTTCATGTGTGTGCCCTTTGCCAACCGGCTGAAGCTCTTTTGGCCAGAAGTTGCTATAGCTCTGTACCCATTGGAAGAAGGATGGAACCTGCGAAGTAGAAGGCGTTGCTCCCTGGGCCAGCCGTTGATATGCCTGCGCAAAATCGTGTATCAGCACGCTCAGAGAACGGCTATCAGCGATAAGCGGATGCAAAGAGAAGTGCAGATAGCTTACCTCATGCTGCTCAATGAGCGTGATTCGGCTCAGAGCGGTTTCGCCTGTATTCAACTCCTCTATGATCTCGGCTTCACTGCTATCAGGACGTTGCCAGTGCACAAAGAACTGGCTGATATCGCCTCGTTCCTCTCCCTGTTTATAGCCGTCGGCTGTCTCCACAAAGCGCGTATGTAACGCAGGGTGCGCGATCAGCAGATATTGAGCCGTTTGCCGAACAATGACCGGGTTCAATGCGGTGCTTGTTTTGACGAGCAACTCGTATGGACGATGCTTCTCCTGTTCCAGAAGCTGCTGCTGATAGGGAGTCAGGGGCCAGAAAGCCTGTTCGGTCTCCCTGGGAGGAGTTGTTTCCTGGGTATCAAGCAGTGCCTGTGAGAGCTCGGCAATGGTCTGATACTGAAACATCAGCCTGGGCTCCATATGGATGCCGACCTCGTTTGCTCTTGCAACGACCTGAATCCCTTTAATAGAATCGCCCCCAAGCTCAAAGAAATTATTGCTTCGGCCTACCCGTTCCAGGCCCAGAACGCTCGCCCATATTCGAGCCAGCTCTTCTTCAAGTGGCGTTGTTGGTGCCTCATAGGTTGCTTCAATGCCTAAAGCCACACTTTCGGGAGCAGGGAGCTGACGCCGATCGACTTTGCCATTGGGAGACAGTGGTAATTCTGGAAGCAGAATATAGCTGACAGGAACCATATATTCAGGGAGCCGCTCCTGTAGATACGCTCGTAAGTCGTTGATACGCTGTTGTTTCTGCTTATCCTGAAAGGGCATGGTTGCGTATTGCTGCCAGTTTGGTTGTTGAAGGTGCTGAAGGGAAGCCGGGCTGTAATCCAGTACAGGCCGCTCGCCTTCTTTTCGCACAAAGACGACATCATAATAGCCTTCGTTATTGTCTGGCGTCCACTGAATAATCACATGATAGCCAGATGCCTCACCTGTACTCCACCATTCCTCAGGATCAATTCCTATTTCATAGTCATATGCAGTGGACTGCTCAAAGAGTTCCGCCACAGTCTGCTTCGAGTATTGGGTCAACTGCTGATAAAGGAAAACATCGCGCTGTACGCGAGCGTTTGGTATCCCTGTAATGGCGAGCAAAGAGGGATTGTGCTGTTGTAGCTCTTCCTGAAGCGTGATCGGGCTGAGATCCGCATTCCAGGAGCGCCAGGGAACATCAGTCAGTACAGCCAGATTGGCCTGTTCCAGATGGAGCGTGACATCATAACGGAAACGAGTCATCTCGTTATCATACCCGCGTTTCAGATGGACCTCTACACAGGAGATCTGTGGGAAACGCTTCTTGAGGGCCGCAAAGAAGGCAGGGTCTAGAACAAGCTCGTCTTCCTGTTCACAGCGCTTATGAATACGGGCAAGCAACTGAGCAGCAGGGACATCAGGTGCCGCATGCTCTATCTCTACAGAGGTATGGAAGATGGTGAGTAGCGGGAGGTTACGAATATCTCCGAGGAAGATGCGACCTCCTGGTTGCAGGTGTTGTATGGACTTTTCAATTACCTGGAGCAGATATTCGATATTTGGGAAGTACTGAACGACCGAGTTTAAAATGATGGTGTCAAATTTTTCACTATTGAGGCTGCTCAAGTCATCCGCACGCGCGCAGGCAAGGGTAACATGGGCCAGATGTTGCGCATCAATATGTTGTTGCAGTCGCTCAATAACGGAGGGTGCAATATCTGTTCCATGATAGCGCGAGCAGTGTGGGGCCAGGCGGAACAGCAGGAGGCCAGAGCCGCACCCGATTTCCAGAATGCGTTGTGGTTGTAGGGCTGCGATGCGATCAACAGTCGTGATGGTCCAGACACGCATCTCCTCAGCGGGAATTGAGAGACCTGTATAGCTACTGTTCCATCCCGATGTATTAAAGGTGGGGTCACCCTCTGCTTCGCTGTTGCGATAGGTATCGTCAAAGATCTCCTGCCAGTGAGAAACCTGCTCCTCTGAGAAATGCTGTTCCGGGGATTGTGCCTCATGCTCCGCATCCTCAAGGGTAACATAAGCGACCAGACGCTTCTCACCGGGAGTATCTTCGCGTGCCAGCACAGCAGCGGCCTGTACTGCCGGATGCTGACTTAACACAGCTTCAATCTCTCCCAGTTCAATGCGGTATCCTCGTATCTTTACCTGATGATCTATCCGTCCCAGGAATTCCAGAGTGCCATCTTCACGAAAACGCGCGAGGTCGCCGGTCTTGTAGAGGCGAGCACCCGGTTCCTTGCTAAATGGGTCAGGGACGAACTTTTCGGCGGTGAGATCCGGGCGATTATGATAGCCTCTCGCAAGGCCGATTCCACCATAGTACAGCTCGCCGGGAACACCTGCCGGGACCGGGTTACCATACACATCTAATACGTAGGCCTGGGTATTGCTGATCGGGCGTCCAATCGGTATAATGCCCCACCCACGGTTGTCATCCCCTTTCTGACAATACCATATGGTTGAGTCTACAGAAACTTCGGTTGCGCCACACAGGTTTGTCAGTTCCGCATCAAGGCAGGAGAAGAAGCGGTTTTGATGCTCCAGTGTCAACGCCTCACCGCTGCACACGACATGTTTCAGAGAGGTACAGAGGCCGGCGTTTTTGTCTTCCAGGAATGCCTGAAGCATTGCCGGCACAAAGTGGATGGTGGTAATCTGCTGCTCTTGAATGGTCTGGATCAGATAGGTGCTATCACGATGGCCCTCCGGTTTCGCCATAACAATAGAAGCCCCGACCATAATCGGCCAGAAGAATTCCCAGACGGAGACATCAAAGCTCATAGGGGTCTTTTGCAAGACGCGATCATCTGTACTGAGCTTGTAAGCGTCTTGCATCCAGAAGAGCCGATTGCAGAGGCCCTGGTGCGTGGTCATCGCTCCTTTAGGCTTGCCTGTGGAACCAGAGGTGTAAATGATATAGCAGAGATTCAGTTCAACGGTAGTATGCACCGGGTTGGTTGTGGACTCGTGCGTAAGGTCTTCTGTGTCCAGACAAAGGACGGGGAGGCTGTGTGCAGGAAGCTGTTTCAGGAGATGCTGCTGTGTCAGAATAATTGATGCCTGAGCATCTTCAAGCATAAAAGCCTGTCTTTCCCGAGGATAGGTCGGATCGATCGGGACATATGCGCCTCCTGCCTTAAGAATTCCCAGAAGCGCAGGGACCAACTCTAATGAGCGTTCCATACAGATGCCGACGCGCACTTCTGGCCCCACGCCGAGCGCTCGTAAACGGTGAGCGATCTGGTTTGCCCGGTTATTGAGTTCTCGATAGGAGATTTGCTGATCCTTGTAGATGACCGCAGGTGCATCGGGAGTACGCTCAATCTGTTCCTCGATAAGCCAGTGCAGGCAAACGCCCTGCCGATAGGCGATATCAGTTGCATTCCATTCCAGGAGAATTCTGTGTTTTTCTGCATCGGTCAGCAGGTTGAAATCGGAAATACGTTGTTTCGGTTGAAAGACAACCGCCTGTAAGAGCGTTTGAAGATGTCCTATGAGCCTTTCCATTGTCTGTGAGGTAAACAGATCTGTATTGTATTCCAGGCCGCAGAATAAGCGCTCGCCATCTTCCATGACCGAAAGCCAGAGGTCAAACTTGGAGGTTCCGCTTTCAACGCCTTCAAGTATCTGAAGGGTCAGTTCATCGCCAAACTGAAGCTCGGGCATAGGCGTGTTTTGAAGCACGAGCATGACTTGAAAGAGAGGGCTATGACTTAACTCTCTTTTGGGCTGAAGCTCTTCTACCAGACGTTCAAAAGGAACATCCTGATTCTCATAGGCTCCAAGTGTCGTTTCACGTACCCGGTGTAAAAGCTCCAGGAATGTCGGATTTCCATGAAGTTTTGTGCGTAATACCAGTGTATTCGCAAAAAATCCGATAAGCTGTTCTATTTCTCCCTGTGACCGATTGGCAATAGGCGTGCCAACAAGAATATCTTTCTGTCCACTATAGCGATACAGAAGAACATTATAGGTTGCGAGGAGTAGCATAAACAGCGTACAATCGTGCTGTTTGCAGAAATCGTGTAGTTGCTGAACGAGGGGAGGTTCTATTACAAATGCCTTCAAGGCTCCCCGAAAGGTTTGGGTTGTGGGACGTGGATAGTCTGTCGGAAGTTCTAAAATGGTGGGAGCGCCTGCCAGTTGTTCCCGCCAGTATTGCAGTTGCCTGGTGAGAATGTCCCCCTGGAAACGCTTCCGTTGCCAGAGGGCAAAATCTGCGTACTGCACAGGGAGTTCTGGCAGGGGAGAGGGTTTTTGGGCTGTATAGACGGAATAGAGTTCAGCGAGCTCTCTGGCGAAAATACCAAGTGACCATGTATCCGTAATAATATGATGCATTGTCACAATAAAGATATGCTCATGGTTATTGATGCGCGCCAGATGAGCCCTCATCAATGGTCCTCGGGAAAGGTCGAACGGTGTCTGGGCATCTGCGCGAGCAAGTCGCCGTGCCTCGTTTTCACGTTCCTCTGGCGGGGAAGATGCCTCCAGATCATGGATGGCCAGTGAAATAGTTCCTCTGGGAGCGATAATCTGCATTGGTTTGCCATCTATATCGGCAAATGTCGTACGTAGTACCTCGTGCCTGCGAACAATTTCATGAAGGCTTCTCTGTAATGCGTCAATATCGAGCCTGCCGAGCAGACGAGCAGTAAAGAGGATATTATAGTTAATTCCTCCCGGGGCAATCTGGTCAATCAGCCAGAGTCGATGCTGTGAGAAGGAGAGGGGAATAAAGTTTGCTTCAGAGCGACGGGTAATGCCAGTAAGCTGGCTTGTGGAAGGAGCAACACCTTGTTTCCAGCGTTCAAGCAACGCCTTTTTCGCTGGAGACAGATGGGCCTTGCGCGTTGAAAGGTTTTGTTCTTCAGACATACAGGCCTCCCAATCCTGGTTCTTATTGATGGCTGCATCTGAGACGACGCACAAACACTATTGATGCTATCAGGTGTTGATATTGCTGGAATAATCTTGAATGCAGCACTGGATAGCTGCAATAGACAGAGCGCGCAATCCACTCTGTTTCCGCCTGAAAGCGAGAGGCTTTTGAAGCTATTTCCAGGCGAAAGAACATGTTACAAAACGCTTGTGTCAATATCGGTCGCAATAATGCAAGTGGGGAAGTGAGATTTCTGAGCCAGGAGTTCAGAAAAGCGAAAAACGGTGTTCGTTTTTTGTTGGTCGATTGGTGTCGCAGAGAAAGAATGCTGCCCGTGAGCGCTCGACAGTTCCTTTGTTTGATGATACCCTCCCTGGAATACTCCACAATCCTCTTCAAAAAGCACAGAAGCCGATTTTTAATGGGTTTTCGTTTTGAGAAGGAATATAGATTATTTTACCATGCTCTCAATTACTCTTGCGTAAGAATGGCAAAAGATTGTATGATGAAAGTAAGTATGATGTATATTATGTATATATCATGAAAAGCAAAAAAGAGTCAAGTGGAAAAGGCAATTATAAAAAAAGTTAGCATTATGAAATATATTTTTACGTCTACGCTTTTAAAAGCCTATTTTGTTGTTTAATCTGTTTGTAGAAAACTGTTATAGAAGGAAAGCGGGGATACATAGTTACCCCTGTTATTTATTGATTTTTACGCATGTGGTGTTATTAGACGCTTTATCTCTTCCTGTAAAAGGAAGGAGGAACACTTATATTTCCCCTTCTCTCATACCGGTAAAAAGGAAAAGAAGTAAACAGCATCCATTGTGCTTTTCGAGCAAAGAAGTTGAGGAAAGAACCATATTGATCATTTTATTATCTGCTTCTGAGTAGATTTTTAAGGAGAATGACACAATGATTGTTGACTTGAGAAGCGATTCTGTTACACGCCCATCCGCTGAAATGCAAAGAGTCATGTATCAGATAGAATTAGGGGATGATGTGCTAGGCGATGATCGCACAGTGCAGGCTCTGGAGGAATATACAGCTACATTGGTGCAAAAGGAAGCTGCTCTCTTTGTTCCTAGCGGTACGCAGGCCAATTTGATTGCCATTCTGGTGCATTGTCAGCGGGGAGATGAGATTATCCTGGGATCAGAAGCGCATATTTTCCACTACGAATTAGCAGGACCGGCTGCGCTTGCAGGCGTACAGGCACGTCTGATTCCCAACCTGCCAGATGGCTCTTTACCGATGGAGCTTTTAAGCCAGAGTTTTCGCGCGTCGGGGCCGCTCTTTCCTCCTATAACTCTTGTATGTCTGGAAAACACACAGAATCGCTGCTCAGGCGCCCCCATTGATATTGTACATACGCAGCAGGTAGCAGATATCGCTCATGCAAGGGGGGCCGCGTTACACCTTGATGGAGCAAGAATTTTTAATGCTGCGGTCGCCTTGAATTGTCGGATAGAAGATCTGGTTGCTCCGGCGGACTCGGTCGCTTTTTCGCTTTGTAAGGGACTCGGAGCCCCTTCAGGGGCCATGCTTTGCGGCTCTACAACGTTTATTCGTCATGCGCGGCGCTGGCGTAAAACGCTTGGTGGAGCTATGCATATGCCGGGAATGCTGGCGGCTGCGGGGCTTTATGCTTTGCAACATATGATTGAACGTTTGCAGGAAGATCATGAGAACGCTCGCAGGCTGGCAGAGGGTCTGGCCGGTCTACCAGCTATTCATGTAGATTCAGAATCCGTACATACGAATATTGTAATTGTGCAACTCAAGGACGAGAAGATAACAGTCCATGATTTTCTTGCTCAATTAGAAGCGCGTGGAGTGCTGGCCTTAGCTTTTGGCTCCCGGGCTATCAGGTTGGTGACGCATAAGGATATTGGACAAGTCCATATAGAGCGGGCGATAACAGTATTTCAATCTATCGTTAGTACGCCTGTTTTCTCTCCGCCCGCTTTCTCCCGAGGAACAGAACAGCCACCCGGAGGCACAAGAGTGAGCCTGTGAAATAGAGAGCAAGCGAGCAATCAGTTCATGATGCTTCATGGTTGCTGTGTAAATAGATGACTGTCAATGTATTGATGATTCAGGTTCCCATTCTCTGTCGATGTAGTGCAAAAGATATCAGGAGGTTGCAGATGGCCACTCTCGCTGCTCGCTCCATTCCTGGCCCGAAGGTTTTTCCTTTGCTTGGCTGGAGATCGAATCTGGTCAAGGCGTTCTATACCCCTTTCTTCTATCTTCCCTGGTTACATAAAACGTATGGGAATATCGCCACGCTGGCTGCCGGTAACCTGACCTATGTCGTTGTCTTTGGACCGGAGAATAACTTTAAAGTGCTCTCCAATCCAGATTGTTTTGAAGTGACCAAAGGAACAATTCTGGAACGTATGCCAGCAGATTCCGCTTTTAGTCGTATGATGCTGCGCAATGTTGCAATGGAAAGGGGGAAAGAGCATCGTCGCCTGCGCCGCTTGATGCAGCCCGCGTTTCATCGCAAGATGCTCACCTGCTATCATCATAATATGGTGGAAATGACGCAATATGTGCTGGAGCGATGGGAAACGCAAAATGAGTTTGAATTGAATCAGGAGATGAAGCGCATTACCTTGCGAATCATCATCAAAGCTCTTTTTGGCCTTTATGATGAACGGGAGTTGGAGAGGATCAGTACGACCATATTTCAATTAAATAAAGCAGTGCCCCTGGCATTGATCCTGCCCGTGAATCTGCCCGGGACTCCTTATCATCAGACATTGCGTTTAGGGGAAGAGTTGGAGCAGTTCTTTTTAAAGCTTATAGAGCAGAAACGCTCACAAACAGAAGCAACTGACGTTCTGGCTGCACTCATTCATGCACATGATGAAGACGGGAGCTTCTTAAGTGAGGACGAGCTTCTAAGCAATACGGCTTCACTCTTCCTTGCGGGTTTTGAAACAACGATGACATCGCTAACCTGGGTGCTCTTCTTGCTTCATCAGCATCCACATATCCTTTCTGATTTGCTCGATGAGCTGGAAGGGATCTTGCAGGGGAATGCACCGACGCCCGAACAGATTGCTCAAATGCCTTTATTGGATGGAGTGATTAAAGAGAGCCTGCGCTTGCTTCCCCCGGGTTCGGTAGGTGCTCGGGTGACCATGACTGACTGTGAACTTGAAGGCTACGAAATACCAGCAGGCACAAACATCTTGTACAGTCAATTTGTGACGCATAGAATGCCTGAACTCTATCCCGAACCGAACCGTTTCAAACCTGAGCGCTGGTTGACCCTGAAACGTACTCCCTATGAGTATCTGCCATTTGGGGCGGGGCAGCATATGTGTATTGGTGCGGGCTTTGCGATCTATGAGATGAAAATCATTCTCTCGGTACTCCTTCAACGATATCGCCTGCAATTTGTTCCGGGTACGCAGGTTGAGCCCAAAGTAAGGATGCAGCCAAAGTACAGGTTGCAGGTAAAGGCTGTGCCGCAGGATAGGCGTTTTGAGCGGGTTCCTGTACGGGGGCGAATTCTAGAGCTGGTTGATATCTCTGATCATGAGATGTGATTTTTGCTGCCCCTGGCACTGTTCGCACAGGCTATCTGGGAATTTTGGTGCTGTCGGGGGCAGCCTGAGTGTTTGCCAAACAGGACTTTCAGCCTCCTGTCTTCAGGCCTGGAGGAGCTATAAGGTGTACGTTTCTGGACAGTGTGCCGCTATGGGGCGTTGCGCAGTGGCGGCTCGCACCCATACCGGCTGAAGGAAGAAGTCCAGGGCAGTGTTAATGCGCTGAAAGGCGGCGGAATCGGCCTCGACGCCTTACGGAGACGAAACCGAGTTGATGATAGAGGCGAATCGCGCCGGGATTATTATTGACATGCAGCATCATCGCTTCCTTTCCGTCCGCCTGCCAGGCGCGCAGAGAGCGGGTAACAAGCGCAGCCCTATTTTCTGACCGCGTCTGTCAGGATGAACGCCCACTTGAATCAGATAGCCATCCTGCGGGGCTTCTTCATCATCGGCGTTGGTCACAAAGCCCGCCGCCCGTCCGTCTATCAGCGCAAGAAAGGAGAGTTCAGGCCGGAAGGCGGGATCATCGGCGGTCCAGCGGCCCCATTGTTCCTCGCTCCATCCCGGGAAGCCCGGACGCTCCCGAAAGGCTGCCTGATACGCTGTAAGATGCCAGACGAGCGAAGCAAGAACCAAACAGGGGAAATATCGTTGAAGGCGTTGATCCTATGAGCGCAATGCAAGCAAGAGGGTGACGCACCCCCGCGTTCATACAGGGGTACGTCAATCCTGACAGCAGGAGCCGGGTTGCAGGCTCCTGAGGTATCAGCTTTGCGGCAAGCGATCACCTATTTGCAGCAGCAGCGCGACTGGATCGGCTCCTGAGCCACGAAGGCACGATCACCTGCTTGCGCTTTACAATCAGGATCAGGAAAATGGCACTTGCTACAAGACATGCCAGGAGTGCGACTACCCCTGCCTCAGGTCCGAAGTTTCCTCCCGTCCAGAGGGCTGGCCCGCTGATAGTCGGGGTGATAACTGTTTTTCCGCTAGGATCAACACCGGATATCGTTGCGCCAAAGAACGGCCCCTCGAAGAAATTCCAGGCCCAGTGAATCCCAATTGCTAGCCAGAGACTGCGTGTGAGCATATACGCGACTCCCAGCAAGATTCCCGCTTCGAGCGCAATAGCGAGCGCCCCAAACAGGGTCGCACCCGGGTTAAGCAGATGTCCCAAACCGAAAAAGAGCGCGCTGAGAATGATCGCGATCCATGATCCTAGCGAGCGCTCCAGGAGACGAAAGAGTATTCCTCGAAAGACTCCTTCCTCAAAAAGGGCTACCAGCAGGTGGATCCCCAATCCTTGCAATATCAGGGTCACTGCGACCGGAGCAGGGGCGATAGAGGTAATGCGATACCACCCGGCCAGAGCGAGGATACCAATAGTCGTGCCTTGCAAGAGCAACCCCAACACGAAACCGAGGAGAAGATTGCGCACCAGATGCCGGCCGGACAGTCCAAGTTCAGCAAAAGGACGACGCTCAACCCAAAAGCGTGCAAGTAAGAACGTAGCTGCCACTCCTACAACAAGTATGCTCTCTCCTATGGTTTGCCCGATTAATTGTGAGGTGTTCAGCATGGAGACAATAAAACTGGCCAATACACCAATTATTGCCAGAAAAATGAGTTCAATGACGAGCTGGATGAGAGAGAAGGAAAAAAGACGACGAAAAAAACTCATGAGCACTCCTTGCTTTTTCTATCTCCTCAATGGGGATATTCACTATTGGTTACCGTAAAACTTTCTCTACATAAGACGATATGAGGAACAGGCCTTGACTGGTTAAAAACAAGTGGTCAGCAGGTGATTCGGTATACCTCTCTTCATTATTCCTATCTGGCGGCAAGTGCCACCTGAATGCTTCGGTGAGGAGCCTGAGTGCACGTGGTCAATGTAAAAAATACGTTCCCTTCTGTGTTGAGCCAGTATCCTCTTGATAGCAGTACGAGAATAGCTCTTACCTGGCGCTACATTAAAAGCAAAAGTAGGAGAGTGTGTTTATCCACCTTTTGCTTACTTTGTGACTTCCCATATACATCAAGTATCAGGTGTGTAAATCTCAACATTCTCTGAGCACCACCCAAATCATTGTGAGGATGAGGGTTCGGGCGTCAGAGACACAAAGTAGGCCGCTGACAAGGTATCAGAAACTGAGTCGTTTCCATTGGCCCCTTTGCGAACCGGACGGGCACGCATACACACTGGCGTAGCTCACATGATCATACACTCACCAAACAGCAACACTGTTCATAAACTCTTTCACAGAGCAGACACGCGCTCGGGCTGATTAGCCCGGAGGTATATGGCCAGCGTTCAGGATCAGTTCAAAGCGTGCACTTCCCAATGATTGAGCATAGAAAAACTGTTACAGGAATCCTGCGCGTATCCTGCAAGCGCGCAAGAGTCAGACCATCCGCCCGCCACCAACGATGATAATACGAGGAGACGTTCGTGTGGTCATCAAAAAACCTCCATAGATTACGGACATAAAAATTGTATGCTGTTCAATTGAACACCGTACAATTCTACCCGATGCTATGCTATAATGTCAAGGCATCATAGGCAGAGTACTAACCAGCAGGTAGCCCGCGCACTTTCTGGAGCTTGCTGTGTTCAGGGGTTTTTGGAGAGGAAAGTTATGAAAATATGCCGAGAACAGATCATTGAAACTGCCCTGTCCCTGCTCGATCGGGACGGTCTGGAAGGGGTCACATTGAGGAAGGTTGCCGCAGATCTGCATGTTCACACCGGGGCTCTCTACTGGCATGTGCGCAACAAACAGGATTTGATTGACGAGATGGCGAACACACTGTTATCCGAACAGTTCTCGCAGCACGAAGAGCCGGCGTCGGGTCAGGACTGGGAGGACTGGTTACGAGAGGTATGCCAGCGTTTACGGCAGGCGATGCTTGCACATCGCGAAGGCGCACGGGTGGTTGCAGGAGCAGGGTTTGCTCGCGCCATTATGTTAAAGAGGCTGGTGGAGGCGATCATTCACAACCTGCTCGTCGCGGGTTTTCCTTCCCGCCTGGCCTTCATCACCTGTAGTACCATTCTCTCTTATGTTTATGGCTTTGTAATTGAAGAACAGGCTGCACCAGGCGATGACGAAGCAAACAGGTGCGAGGGGTCAGGTGGCTCGATTCTGTCTACTGCCTGGAATGAGCATCAGGCCAATAATTACACGGCTGATATGGACTTTCTGGCAGGATTGGAACTGATTCTTGAGGGAGTGAAACAGCACAGATAGCAGGCTTATTTGCTCCATCCCTCGCAATAAAAAGAGAAGTCCCATTCTTTCTGAGAAAAGCGGATTGAGGGAGTATTTGCAAAACGGCCTAGTGCGTGTTGAGGTGGAGACGGCGTGCAATCTCGCTTGCCTGAAGGCGGTTGTTGACCCCGAGCTTCTGATAGATGTGTTTCACGTGGTCCTTCACGGTATTGACCGACACGATCAGCTCAAGGGCGATCTCCGGGTTGGTATAGCCTGCTGCCAGCAAGCCTAATACTCGTTGTTCTTGAGGGGAAAGCGATTCAACGAGCATATTGCTGGACGCATTGTGCTTACTGGCAGCAGCGGAGGCATGCACGATGGTTCGGGCATAGGCCTTGACCGCTTTCTCGCGAAGAGCCGGAAGCAGTGCGCGTATCAGGCGAAGAAGGGGCTCACCTTCTGCGAGGAAGAGATGTATAAATCCCTCCTGATAGGCCAGCGAGAGTGCGGTATATAAGGAATGGCGGGCCTTCTGTGGTTGCTTGATTTTTCTATAGGCTTGTGCAGAGAGAATATGGATCTCAAGGAGATGATAGAGAAGCTGCTGCTCTCGAACCAGGGGAAGGATGCATGCCAGACAAGCCAGCGCATCCTGTACTTTGTTCTCTGCAAGTAGAAGTCGGGCCTGCAGAATCTCCATCTCTAGCCGTTGTGAGGAAGAGAATGCAGGTTCGGAGCGCCTCAAAAGCTCCATATTGTGGATTGCATTGGGCACATCTCCTGTTTGCAGATAGAGGCGCGTCAGCCATATGTGAATGTCAAATGGGTCTTGCCAGGTAGCAAGGGAAGGGGTTGCCTGAAGTTGGGCGAGCAGTGCAACAAGCTGCTGTTGGGCTGCTCTGGTCTGGCCTCTTGCGTGCTGAAGGAGAGCAAGAGTAATGGTGGCCTGTTCGTTCCATCCAGCCGTGTAGTGGTGTGTCAGAGAGACTGCTTCCTCTAGCTGCTGTTCTGCTGTGGGAAGATCATTCCACTCGAATGAGAGGCGTGCTCTACCGAGCAAAGCGGAAATAGCATCTTCATACTGTTTCTGCTCCCTGGCATCAGAGAGTGCTTGCTGAAAATAGGCCTGTGCGAGGTGAAGTTCTCCCAGAGCCAACATGCACCAGCCTGACAGGAGGATCATTCTTCGTGCAAAAGGTCTGTTTTCAGTAGCCAGAGCATGGGTGTATGCCTCCTGGTACCATTGTTTCGCTTCAGCAAAATAGCCCGCCTGCATGCTGCCAATGCCAGCAAGGGCCAGACAAACACCATGCCATCCCTGGCCGGGGTCATGTGGTCTATGTTCAGAGAAGAAGTGCAGTCCCTGATGCGCATAGACGATAGCGGAGGCTACGGCACCCTGGGTAAGCGCTCGTAATGCTCGGAAAGCAAACACCATGCCGAGAGAAGGATGTTCATCCTGATCATCCCAGGTATTTTCAGCCAGTTGAAGCAGCGTATCGACTTGCGTTTCGGTTGCCTCAGAAGGTGGAAGCTCCTGAGAAAATTGTAGCGCAGTTGCATAGGAGAAACAAATTCTCGGGTGGGCCGAGAGCAGGGGGACTGGTATCTGAGCGAGCCAGCGTAGTAGTGTTCGGGGATCAGGAAGGTGATCTTCTTGTATTGCCTGTTCAAGCAAAAGCACTGTTCGCTCCATGTCGTGAGCCTGCAAGGCTGCTTCAATTGCTTCTGGAAGAAGGCTATGTTGTTCATACCAGTGACTTGCTTGCAACGAGAGAGCGTGCAGTGTCTCCTCTCCGAGGCGGCGGTTGGCTTCGGCCCAGAGGGCTTCAGAGAAAAGCGGGTGATAACGATACCATTGGTTCTGCCCTCCTGTATCACCCAACGCTTCCAGAAACAGGCCCTCTCTTTCCAGCCTCCCTAAAAGGAGCGCCCCATCCTCTTTCCCGGTCACAGCATTACAAAGAGGGGTGGTGAAACGTCGGAGTATGCTTGTTTGGAGCAGGAACAGTTGCAGATCTTCTGGCTGTGCCTGAAGGATTTCTGTCACGACGTAATCAAGTAGTGCCTGAGTGGGGAGCATTTCATCCCGAAGAGAGGGCAGAGGCGATTTGTCTGGCAGTGGCTGTCCTTGTTGCGCCAGTGCAAGCAGATGTAAGCCAACCGCCCAACCGTTGAGCGTTGATTCAAGCGATGCGATAGCCTCATCTGGAAGACCTGCCTGATGCAGAAATGCTGCTGTTTCCTCTGCCGAAAAGCGAAGATCGGAAGGAGAAAGTTCCGCAAGTTCTCCTCTGGTACGCCAGCGGAGTAATGGTAGTGGTGGTGTGCTCCGGGTGATAAGCAGTATTTGCCAGCAGGGGGGCAGATGGTCACAAAAGAAGGCCAGCGTTTTGTGGATAGCCGGTTCAGTGATCGCGTGGTAGTCATCCAGTATGAGAAGACCACCCTGCTTCTGTTGGGCAAGGTCATTGATGAAGTGTGTCAGGATAACCTCTATTGAGATCTGTTCAAAGGGCGGGCGTGTAATGGCGGAAAGTTGAGCTAACGCGGCTCGTCCTATGCTTTCATTCAGGCTCTGGCATGCGGCAATGATAGAGCGCCAGAAGCGGTGCAGGTCGTTATCCTGAGTGTCGAGCGAGACCCAGGCTATTGTGGCTGTCCTGTGGCGCCGGTTCATCCATTGAAGGACCGCGGTCGTTTTGCCAAAGCCTGCTGGCGCCTGAATCAGTGTGATTGGATGCGAAAGGGCCTCATTGAGCCGGGTAAGCAGGCGCGAGCGTTCAACAAGCTGTGGTGAGAGGCGTGGCGGTGAGAGTTTGGACAGGAGAAGAGGAAAGGAAGCTCGACGAGAAGTGGTTCTGGAAGGGGCACGAAGCCGGTTTGTTTGCCTTTCAAGCTTTGGGAATGATTGAGATTCGGCAGATGAGGACAGCAAGGCTGGACGACTTGGTTTCGCGAAACTATGCGCGATGTCTTCCAGGAGCGATAAAGAGAGATCGCTACTTTTGCCGATATAGCGTTTTATGATTCTCTCTTGCATGCGACGATAACCGCACCAATAGGTACCGCCTCGCTGTTTTGTTTCCTTGCGTGCGGTATAGTGGCTCCCGGAGCGACTCTGAAAGGAAAATGACGGGATCTGCTCAAGCCATTCTGATGTGAGGGCCCATGAACCCGAAAGGCCATCAAGCAGAAACTCATAGCGTTGGTTCTGCTCAGACCACTTGATTTGATAAGGAATGTATCTGGGCATAGAGTATCCTTTCAGAAAAAGAGGGATATGGTGTTACCCAACACTTTCCAGTATATCATATTTCTGTTGGGTAACAAAAGCTACCCGAAAAAAGAAACCCGAGGTATGTTTGCTGCCTCGGGTTTTTCTTTTCTCGCTGCTCTCAACTACATCAGCTTTACCGGCCTTGTCTCTAAGATGCTTGCTGTTTCTTCGATTTCCATAGAATTGAGCCGCTGATGAGTGCCACTGTCAGCCCCACCAGCAGGAGAACGACACCTCCAGGGAGCTGGAATTCTTGAGGAAGGAAGCCAAGCACGTTAAACCAGTTATCCTGTCTTCCTCTCAGAGTATTCAGGAACACTCCCAGTCCTAGAATGAACGAAAGCTGACCGAGAATGAGAAACACTAGAGCCATAACCAATGCCTTTCTTTAATAGGTATGTATCCACTTCAGAAGCCACATGACCATGTGGAGTACCATGCTTTGTGTGCACTGTTGTTGCAGTATATTCGGGTGGCGGCAATGTAACATCCTCCTGATAGGTGGTTCTTTGAGAAGGAGATAAGAAAAGGTCTGGTGAGGGTTGCCGGTAAAGAAGGGCTCTATCCGGTGGTCCTGTTCATTTGCCAGAGGTATCGGGAAAGAGATAGGATGTGTGCAGGGTGTGTACCCTATGGGGATATCGTGCCCGTTTGTTTTTTCTGGGAGAAGAGGTCAGAAACAATTTGAGAAAGGCAAGAAAATCACATGGCAACGATACAAGAGCGACAGGCACTCCTTCAGCGGTATTCACAGGCATATGCTGAGGTTCAGCAGGCACTGGAAACATTCCCTCGCCACTCCTGGCACTTTAAGCCAGCTCCTCATGAATGGAGCATTCATGAGATTCTTATTCATCTCGCAGACGCCGAAGTGCATGGCTTTATCCGTATTCGCACCGCTATTGCTGAACCGGGCTCGCCCATCAGTGTTTATGACCAGGATCGGTATGCAGAACGTTTGTATTATCATGAGCAGAATACTGAAGAGGTGCTTCATCTCTTCCGATTGTTGCGCCAAACGACCTATCAACTGCTCACGCTCCTGCCAGAAAGCGCCTGGAGCAACACAGTTCAGCATCCTGAGAGTGGCATGCTCAGCCTGGATGACCTGCTACAAACATATACGGAGCATGTGCTTGTGCATATAGAGCAGATGCGCAAAAACGTTCAGCTCTGGCGCGAGCAGGAGCATGCCTGAGGTTGCTAGCTGGATAGAGGGAAGCAAGCTCTCATGTTCCCCTCCAGTATTGTGAGCGGCCAGAAAAAGTGACGTCCGCGAGAAGCGTGTGAGAAGCTTTACCAGGAAATGGCAGAAGGCCGCTGGCTTCAGCCAAGGGGATGGATGGCGCAGGAAGCCAGCAGCGGCAGGACGTCCCCCTTCGCTTGACAGAAGACAATCGTTGTGCGAGAATACACGAAGACAGTGAGGACGAACAAGGAGCAAGGGATGCTGGTCTATGAATACAAGCTCGATGGGTCAAAGGCACAATTCGCCGCCATCGAGGAAGCTATCCGCACCACCCAGTTCATTCGCAACAAGTGCCTGCACCTCTGGATGGATGCACGTGGCGTCTCCAGGAATGATCTGCAGCGGTATTGCGCTGTGCTGGCCAAACAAATTCCCTTTGCGCTCTCCCTCAACTCGCAGGCCCGGCAAGCTGCCGCAGACCGGGCGTGGGCTGCCATCTCCCGTTTCTACGAGAACTGTCGTCTCAAGATACCCGGCAAGAAGGGGTACCCTCAGTTCCAGCACGATTGTCGCAGTGTCGAGTACAAGCAGACGGGCTGGAAGCTGGAGGCCGATGGCATTCATATTCGCTTCACAGATGGCTGCGGCATTGGCCGGCTGCGCCTCATCGGCTCTCGCGATATCATGACCTTTCCCCTCTCACAGATCAAGCGGGTACGACTGCTCCGGCGGGCTGATGGGTATTCTTGCCAATTCGCGGTGGCGGCCACGCGACGCGTTGAGCATCAGCCCTCTGGCAAGCAGGTGGGCATTGATCTGGGGCTGCGTGCCTTCTTCACTGACTCCGAAGGCAACACCGTGGCTCCTCCCCGGTATTTGCGCAAAGCGGAACGGCGGCTCAAGCGGCTACATCGTCGGCTCTCGAAGACGCAGAAGCGCTCCGCCAATCGGCGCAAAGCCCGTCAAGCCCTTAGCAAAGCGTCTCTCAAGGTGCAACGGCAGCGCGAGGACTTCGCCAGGAAGACGGCGAGCGCGCTTGTCTCGTCTCACGATCCTCTTTGCCTACGAAGCCTTGCAGATCCGCCATCTCGTCAAGAACCGCCATCTGGCCAAGAGTATCTCTGATGCGGCGTGGGGTCGCTTCCTCTGGTGGGTGAATTACTATGGCACGCTGCATCAGGTTCCAGTGATTGGGGTGGAACCGGCCTATACCAGTCAGGACTGTTCTCGTTGTGGACAACGGGTGAAGAAGAGCTTGAGTGTGCGTACCCATCTGTGTCCTGGCTGTGGGCTGCTCCTCGACCGAGATCACAATGCCGCCTTGAATATCTTGCAGAAGGCTCTACAGGGTACCGTCGGGCAGACGGGAACCGACGAGGGTGTCTCGTCGAACGCTTCTGGACAGCCTGCCGCTACGCGTCGTCGCACTGCGGCGCCGCGCAAGCAGGCTGGATGAAGGAAGAATCCCCGCCCTTCAGGCCTGGGGAGTGTCAACAGGAAATGGCTCTGAAAGCTCCGTCCTTTCAGAGCCTCTACGCGCTCTCGAAAGCCGAGGGCGGACAAGCGGGTTGAATGAAGGAAGAATCCTTCGCCTTTGATGCGGGGTGGGGTGATACGCAGGGTCCGCCCACATGAGAAAGGCATTAACGGCCCGCCGTCTGCACTCCGCTCCCGACACTCTCTCTCGTTCTGCCTGCTCGATAGTTGTGCCTGTTGCCGCTCATGCAAAGCGCTACTCGTTCGTTTCATGCTGTTTCTCCTCCTGTGCCTATCATCATCCTGGTGTCTACTTCTCCCTAGGCAAGCTGGAATGCTCTCTGCCCTATTTGGTTAAAGTCTGCTGACCCATGCGCAGAAGCATTAAAATTAGGGGATGTATCTGTTTACAATTGACAGGGAACCACGCTATTATATGATGGAGTAAATAGAAAGGTTTCACTGAGAACGTGACGCAAGAAGATAAGAAGGCGGCAGAGTTGCTGCATCCCGATGGGAGACGAATCACTTTTCTTGAAGAAGGAATGGATCAAGCTGGTGCGTATCTGAGAGTTGAGCATCTGGTACCTAAACAGGGGGCGATGAATGGTCCTCATTGGCACCCTTATTTAACAGAGACCTTCAGTGTTCAGGAAGGGAAGATGCGATTTCTGGTAGATGGAAAGGAACGTATTTGTACAGCAGGTGAAACGATAACGGTTTTGCCAAATCAAGTCCACCAATTCTGGAATATCAGCGAAGACCAATTGCGTGTTTCTCATGAGATTCGGCCGCCGGGCCAGCATCGACGCATGTTTGAAATGGTTCATCAATTGGAATGTGCGGGGAAAATGACGAAAAAAGGAATACCACGTAACCCGCTCTGGTTGGGAGTATTGTGGAAGTCTATTGATGGGTATATTGTTGGTCCGCCACGCTGGTTGCAACCCATCTTTTTTGGTAGTCTGGCTCGAATAGCGACCTTCTTTGGATACGGAACACGACGCAGGTAAAGGATCATTCTCCAGAGAAGGGGGCTGTTTCTCCCTGGGAGACCAGAAATGCGCTGGTCTCACTCCTTGCTACAGCGAGACAATGAAAGCAGGGCATTCCTCCATCCGTAGAAGCCGTCGAGGGAGAGCACAGTGATAGGATCTTGCACTTAGGAAGCGAGATGTTTCGCCATAGCGATAGAAGACTTTTCCCCCGATCTCTACTCCAATAAAGGCATCTTTAAAGTGCCCTCGATCTGGAACGGACAGGCTGGAGCGCTGGAATGCACGTTTTCCCTATCCTGAGAACGAGTAAACGTGGCAGAGAACGATAATGAGGATTTGCTTGCTGATCTGGTGGCAATTGTCTCCTCATTCACTGCACGGCTCTACGGACAGCGTCGAGCGAAACGCACAACAGAAGCCCTGCTTGAGCAACTCCAGCGTGAGGACAAGTAGATGCAATTAGTCGAACAACATATCATTGAGAAAAGCGACCCGCGCTATGAGGCCATAGATCGGGCGGCGTTTGCCTCAAAAAATCTCTATAATGCGGCTAACTACTTTGTCCGGCAAGCGTTCATCTTCCAGGGAACCTACACGGGCTATGCTGAACTTTTCCATATGCTGAAGGGGCATGAAGCCTATCAAGCCTTGCCACGTAAGGTAAGCAATGATGTGCTCAGACTCCTGGATAAGAACTGGAAAAGTTTCTTTCAAGCAATCAAAGCATGGAAAGCCTATCCTGAACGGTTCTCAGGGCGTCCCAAATTGCCTGGATACAAAGACAAGGTAGCAGGTCGGAATATCCTCATCTACGATATCCAGGCTCTCAGCAAGAAAGCGCTAAAACGGGGCCTGATACAACCGTCCCAACTGGGTATCACCATTCAAACGCAACAACGGAGCGTTAAGCAAGTACGTATCGTTCCCAAGTCTACCCACTATGTTGTGGAAGTCATCTATGAGCAAGAGCCGGAACCGGCAAGCGGAGATGCTTCATTGGTCGCTGGTATCGACTTGGGATTAGACAATCTGGCAACACTCACCAGTAACAAGCCTGGATTTGTACCAAGGCTCATCAGTGGAAAGTTGCTTAAGAGCATGAATCAAGGCTATAACAAACGCCGTGCTGAGTTACCCCCAGGTCACGGGAAGATGAGCCGGACCAAAAGTTGCCGAATCGTTCGGCCTCCAGGGCACTTCTTCAGGCGAAACTGCCAGGCGTATATCTGGTAGGCGTCGCAGCAACGTCGACCATAACACACGCAGTTCCATACGCGCGATCTGCTGACCCAGACAGGCGTGAATGCCGCGTCCAAACGTCACCATCGGATTAGGCTCCCGATCAAAGTTGATCTCATGTGCATGAGGAAAAACAGACTCGTCCCGGTTTGCGGCAAGGATATCAAGCATCATCACCTCACCGGTGTGGATCGTGGTTCCGCTCAGGGTCACATCAGCGCGGGCAATACGTGGGCGCCCCAGGCCGATGGGCGTAATGCGCAGGATCTCCTCTACAGCCCGAGATAATCGCTCGGGATCATCAAGCCGCTCGCGCAACTGTGCGATCAGATCGGGGCGCTGTAAGAGGATAAAGGCCGAGTTGATAAAGGTTGTGCTCACCGTTTCAAAGCCCGCGCCGATAAGGGCCGCGGCAAACGAGAGCAGTTCCTGTTGTGTGATAACATCATCGCCCTGCTCATATGCCTTGACCAGTATTCCAAGCACTGTGTTGCCCGGGTTTTTGCGCTCCTGCTCAACCAGAGGGAGCAAATAGGCGTTCATTTCCCTCCATTGCTCCAGCCGTTCTTCTGCTGACATTGTTTGCGAAACGATCACGCGGCCCCACTGACGGAATCTGGGCTCGTCCTCCCGTGGAACGCCGAGCATCTCACAAATAACGGTCATCGGGGTTTGAATCGCGTAGTCTTCAAACAGATCTGCTGGCGGGCCTTTGCGCTCCATTGTATCAACCAGAGCGTTGGTGACTTCTTCCACCCGTGGGGCCAGCTCATTGGCGGCCTTCACCGTAAATGCCCCGGTGACAAGGCGGCGCGTTTGATTGTGGCGAGCATCAGAGACGCTCATGAGAGAGACCATTTCACTATTTCCGCTCAAAATGCTGACTTCACGGCGTGGCACATCACCATCAGATGCCTGAATGACACCACACTGAGGGTTCGTCCATGCCTTCACTACATCCGCATGCCGGGTCAACAGGTAGGCATCGCCACCATGAGGCATATGCACTCGTGCAACCGGACACGTTTCACGCAACCGATCATATATCGCGGGACACGTCAGGCTATGATCTGCGAAAGGGAAGGGATATGAAGGGATCTCTTCTTCCTTGCGTTCATTGGTAGGCATCAGTTGTTCGCTACTCATCTGAATGCTCCTCTCTACTTGTTACCGGCTCAGCAAACCGGTAGCATGCTTCTGGTAAGCTCCTCAAAAAGTGATGCAGGCGCTCTGGTGGGGACGTCGCGTCCCTCCTTTCTGAATTGAATAGCTTCTTCTCATGGCTCATCTGCTTTTGCCACCATTACCCAGAGCAACTGGAAAAGTCGCTCCTCCAGTTCGGCCAGAGGATAGTATTTCCCGAGGCTTTCAAAGACACCGGTCAGTGAGCCAAAGATTGAAGCCGCTGCCACATCAACATCAAGATCTTTCCGAAAGATCCCGGCCAGGATGCCTCGCTCAATGATCTCTCTTCCCAGATCGAGAAACTGAGCGCGCATGGCCTCTCTCTGAGCAGGCTCAAACAGCTTTGTAAGCCGGAAGTCACGCAGTACCGGGAAAAGAGACTGATACTGCTGCTGTACGCTCAATCCTGCTGTGATCAGGGCCCGCAGCGCGGAACGCGGCTCATCCCTGTAGGGCAGGATTGCCTGACGGATCTGTGCGTCGGCAGTCTCAGCAATATCAGTGACGATGGCGCGCAAAAGGCCCTCCCGGTTGCCAAAATGGCGATAGAGCGTGCCGACCCCTACCTGAGCCTGGGAGGCGATGTCAGTCACTTCCAGATCAAGCCCCGATCGCGCAAATACCGCCCGGGCAACTTCAAGCAGACGGGCACGATTAGCGATAGCATCTGCACGTTTGCCTGCTCGTTCAACGTCATTCATGCGCTCCTCCTTTTAGATAAGGAAACGAGAAAACGGTCATCAGGAGTTGTCCCCACAACAGTTCTACCTGCGTTCTCTCGAAGATCAGGGCAAGGGGAAACGATCGATATTCTAGAGAAAGCGGAATTCCAATTCCGCATACAGCAAGTATAGCCCGAGGCGATTCAGGATGTCAAGCCATAATCCAACGGAGACGCCCCCTTCGTCAGGAGCCAGGTGTCAGAGAGGTATTTCGGTGTGTCTGGCCTGGGGTTCTGCTGTGGATCAGGCTCTGAGCCGCGCCCCTGTAATAGGGGCCGTGCATTCCATCGTAACGGATGGGTGGTTCATGGAGCATGTCAGCGATCCTGAGCCGTTTCTTGAGTCACTGGATCTCAGGATACGGCGCCTTGCTTCTCTGGTCTTTCAAGGGCAGTAGTGATCAGGAAGGGAGAGAAAAGTGTGCAGTGTTGCAGCATCGCTTTCCAAAAATATACTCATTTCAAGGTATACTATAGGGAGCCAGGTGAAAGAAAAATCAGGCATATGACAATCTTCTCTGCTTCCTTTGTGGAAAACGAGGACAATCGAAGCGGGGGGATGGTGCTGGCTGCACTGAAATGGCGGGCATGACTTTCTGACACGGTGCTGCTCACGTTGCCAGGGAAGAGCACTGATGAGGTGAGTCAGCTTGCTTTCAGGCTGCTTCAGATTTTAAGAGGAAGAGCACATGAAACCATATACCCTTCTTACACATAAAGGACGCTATCGCCGACTCCGGGCTATGGCGCAACAGGCGCTTACCAGAAAGCGGCAGAAGGCCCCTGGCTTCAGCCAAGGGGATGGATGGCGCAGGAAGCCAGCAGCGGCAGGACGTCCCCCTTCGCTTGACAGAAGACAATCGTTGTGCGAGAATACACGAAGACAGTGAGGACGAACAAGGAGCAAGGGATGCTGGTCTATGAATACAAGCTCGATGGGTCAAAGGCACAATTCGCCGCCATCGAGGAAGCTATCCGCACCACCCAGTTCATTCGCAACAAGTGCCTGCACCTCTGGATGGATGCACGTGGCGTCTCCAGGAATGATCTGCAGCGGTATTGCGCTGTGCTCGCCAAACAATTTCCCTTTGCGCTCTCCCTCAACTCGCAGGCCCGGCAAGCTGCCGCAGACCGGGCGTGGGCTGCCATCTCCCGTTTCTACGAGAACTGTCGTCTCAAGATACCCGGCAAGAAGGGGTACCCTCAGTTCCAGCACGATTGTCGCAGTGTCGAGGACAAGCAGACGGGCTGGAAGCTGGAGGCCGATGGCATTCATATTCGCTTCACAGATGGCTGCGGCATTGGCCGGCTGCGCCTCATCGGCTCGCGCGATATCATGGCCTTTCCCCTCTCACAGATCAAGCGGGTACGGCTACTCCGGCGGGCTGATGGGTATTCTTGCCAATTCGCGGTGGCGGCCACGCGACGCGTTGAGCATCAGCCCTCTGGCAAGCAGGTGGGCATTGATCTGGGGCTGCGTGCCTTCTTCACTGACTCCGAAGGCAACACCGTGGCTCCTCCCCGGTATTTGCGCAAAGCGGAACGGCGGCTCAAGCGGCTACATCGTCGGCTCTCGAAGACGCAGAAGCGCTCCGCCAATCGGCGCAAAGCCCGTCAAGCCCTTAGCAAAGCGTATCTCAAGGTGCAACGGCAGCGCGAGGACTTCGCCAGGAAGCAGGCGAGCGCGCTTGTCTCGTCTCACGATCCTCTTTGCCTACGAAGCCTTGCAGATCCGCCATCTCGTCAAGAACCGCCATCTGGCCAAGAGCATTTCTGATGCGGCGTGGGGTCGCTTCCTCTGGTGGGTGAATTACTATGGCACGCTGCATCAGGTTCCAGTGATTGGGGTGGAACCGGCCTACACCAGTCAGGACTGTTCTCGTTGTGGACAACGGGTGAAGAAGAGCTTGAGTGTGCGTACCCATCTGTGTCCTGGCTGTGGGCTGCTCCTCGACCGAGATCACAATGCCGCCTTGAATATCTTGCACAAAGCGCTACAGGGTACCGTCGGGCAGACGGGAACCGACGAGGGTGTCTCGTCGAACGCTTCTGGACAGCCTGCCGCTACGCGTCGTCGCACTGCGGCGCCGCGCAAGCAGGCTGGATGAAGGAAGAATCCCCGGCCTTCTGGCCTGGGGAGTGTCAACCGCTATGGATTCGAGCAGGCAAAACTGACATTATTGAACAATGTGAGTACTCCGATTGTGCGGGTCGACGTGCCGGCTGGCCGTTTTGTCTTGCGCATCCACGACCCGGCGCAGCTCTCGCGTGATGAGCTGCGTTCTGAACTGCACTGGCTCCTGGCGCTGCATCGTGATCTTGGGATTGTTGTGCCTTTGCCGCTGACGAACCGCGATGGCGAGCTGCTTACCGAGGTGACGAGTGATGCGGTGCCCGGGCCGCGCGTGATTGTGTTGTTTCACTGGGTTGAGGGGACGATTCGCGAGGCCAGCCTGGGCGCGAAGGAGTTCCGGGCTGTGGGGAAGTTTATGGCAGGGCTGCATGAGCACTCGCGCTGCTTCCAGCCGCCTCCTGGCTTTACGCGGCCTCGGCTTAACTGGGGCTGGCTGTTCGGTCCGCAGGCGCCATTGGGCACGTCGCGGGCTGAGGAGGTCTTTTCGCGCAAGGAACGGGCGCTCTTCCAGTGTGCATCCGAGCATATCAGGCTGCGAATGGAGGCACTTGGTGAGGGGCCCGAGGTCTTTGGCATGATCCATTCCGACCTGCACCAGTATAATTACCTGTTTTACCGGGATGAGGTGCGCGCGATCGATTTTCAAGACTGTGGCTGGGGATACTATCTGTTTGATATGGCGCCCACGTTCAGCGAGGCGTTGGAGCGTGAGAATGTGACCGAGGCGGAGTGGGCAGAACAGCGTGCAGCATTTCTTGAGGGATATCAATCGATACGCGCGCTTCCTCACGACTACGAGGAGCAGCTTCAACTCTTTGAACTGGTACGCCAGATCGATCTGGTCAACTGGGTATTGAGCTGGCCAACGCTCGATCTTCGTGACTGGGGACCGGAGTTCCTGCGGCACGTCGTAGAGGCGCTTGAACGGCGCTTCCCGGTGCGTGCCTGAGTATTCTCACATACTGTTCTGATTCTGCTCGCCTGACAGGAATCCCTCATGCCATCCTGGTGAAGGTCCAGCTCACCCCACAGGCTACTTGCAGGTGTCCCATCCGGCACCTCAGGGAGGTAAGATATGAGCGATGTGCTCCATCTCCTGGCTTTCCATAGTGATCCTGACCGGTGGTATATGTGAGCGCTTCCAGATCCCGCGAGAGTCTTTCTGATATTCTGTCTGCTGCTTGAGCCCCAAAACCCATGTGAGAAACGGACTGCTGCGAGGGAAAAAAGGTCCCCGGGAGCCGTAATATAGAGTGTACCGTCTTCTCTGCTGATTTGTGGCGCATGTCTCTCAGGAAAACCGCGCGTGTCGAAAGCGGTACACTCTACACTCTTCTCTGTCCGCTTACACCGCACGGATGAAGCGAAACTGGAGCGTTCTGAAGGTGGAAAAACTCTCCAATGCTTTTGCTCGCTGCTCTGGTTATGGTCGATCTTTTACGAACACCCCTCGCTAATCACATCAGGATATAAGGTTGTCTTCCCTTTTTATTTATGGTATATGCCCGATCATTGATACGATGGAGCAGAGATACAAACTACTTGTGATTGCGCTTGTGAGCCTGGTTCCTGTACATTCACACACCTTCAGTAGCTACAGGCCTGGCTCTACAAGCTCTGTCTGATACAAATCGGAAGACAACCTGCTCCGAGAGAGTATATCACTTTCTACCTTGAAGTGAGATATATGTAGCTCATCCCTCCGGGGTTGATACTTATGCACACTTGAGGAACGCGCCACATTCTCCCCTTATTGTATCAGTAGCTTTATCAATACCACTTTGTGTGCTTTGTACATGAGATGCTCCAGCAAGATATGTGACATCTTGTATCGTGCTCTCATGATGAGCATCTAAGGCCGCATGTAAGAAACCAAGTGTCACCTGTTCAGAGACTTGTCCCGTCGAGAAAGTCGTCACTCCTCCATCCAGGATTGTCGGCGCGAAAAATGGATGGGCGACCCCCAGGTGACTTGCCTCTTGATATGCAATCGACCCAACCAGCTTCATTCTCTCCGGCTCAAACGTTTGCGAATCGCCAAGCCCAATAAGCAGGAGCTTCCTGGCCTGGATCGTTCCATCGGGAGGAGTAATCAGATAGGTTTCACCCCACTCACCGCCAAAGACGGATGGTTTACGCACATTATCGAGTAATCCATGCAGCTTTGTGTTTAATTCAATCAGTGATCCATGCAGCGTATTCCTCGGTTCGGAACGGAACAAGCAGATAATCTGTAACTCTGTTACCGTGTCAGCGGGACTTTGCACGAGCACGTGAATCGGAAGCAGTTGCTTCTCGGGATACGAACTCGCTGGCAAAGTTCTGCCAGACAACGAGTGCTGTTCTCCAGCTCGGGCCGTGCTCCCTGTTTCATACCAGACGGAACAGACACAAAAGAGGAGTATTCCTACGCGGAAAACATGCTTCATGTTTTTCTCCTTTCAACTCGAACAACATTTCATTGCCTTCTGGATGGGTTTCGTAGTTAACCACGTGACATCCTGTTCTCAGGTAACAGGCAAAAGTTCATAGGGCGAGTAATAATTCTGTACAAAGACCCGGAAAAATTTTGTGCGCATAACAGACGCACCTCTGTTCAGGTTCCAGAACCATTCCCGTTTTTCTGTCGGGCAGAGAACGTAAAAAAAGAGACAGGAAAAATAGCCTGTCTCTCCATCTTTTCCTGGCTCTCCTATCTGGGCAGCGGAGGCTGTGCAATAAAATGTGAGACCTGTTCAGCAGAACGAACTATTCGGGTGTGCTCAAAAAGGGCACGATCAGAAGCAACCACAGGATAGAGTGTCGTTCCTCCAGGGTTGGCATCCGGCGTTCCACAAACTGAAACTCGGACCAGCCACCCACGACCCGAACCTACTGCGGTGGGGGCGATGTTCTTACCTGCTTGCCTTAGAAGAACTTCCTTAAGCTCTGGATCGACGCCTGCTCGCACCGAAGCGTGCTGCGAATTGGGGATGCCTCCTTTAAGCGTCGGTGCAGAGCTTTGCAGCAGAGAGCAGGTATCCTATTCTTCAAGGTGTTTTATTGAAGCGTTGAAGCAAGTGCCAGGTCACGAGTTAATTCCGCGTGCCCTACATGTTCAGCTATATGGGTTGCAACAATAATAAGAATATCGAGTCCCGTGATGTAGCCACGACGAGGATGGAGATGTTTTCGTTCCAGGTCATCAGCAGAAAGGTTCAGGAGTGTCTGCTGCAATCGTTCACGCAAGGACTGCCACTGAGCGATCAAGGCATCTGCGGACTGGCCTTTCGCCTGAAATTCTTGCTCGCGATCTCGCTGACTTGGTTGGTCAAACAGCGTGAGGAGGAGACTTTCTTCTGTATGTGCAAGGGTGTGAACAACCAGGGCATACAGGCTGTTGGTATTAGGAGCAGGAGGACGCCAGTTCAGTTGGTTCTCATTTAGCCCATCAAGGCATTTGACCAGACGATCGAGCGAACTCAAAATGGAGTGACAGAAGAGGCTCGCCTCGCGAGATGGGATCTTTGACATCATTGAGCTTCTCTCTCTTCTTTTTTCTCCTGATTATACTATAGCCATTTTCTTCTCGTCGAGAGGGGAAGGTTTTCCTATCGTGTACAGACGCGCAAGGAGGCTTGCGTGTCCTGGGAGAGAGACGCAGGTCATTCTTTTTGAAACCAGGAGGAGTCTCACCCGCTCCTCTAGCTTTATTACCATCTGCCACGGGCTGTCCTGCGTGAAGAGCCGGACAGAGACGAACCCGAGCACTCCGGCAAGAATGGTAATAGGTAAAGCGTTCTGAAAACAGCCACTTTTCTATACTCAACAGGGAGAGAAGCGATCGGGTCTCTGCGTTTACTTCTGAAGCTGTTGTTTTGCTCCCTCAAGGATGAGCTCCAGTCCTGCCCGAAAGTCCATCTCTGTTGTATAATGGTGAATCCGCTTCTCATGTTGGATTTTCGAGATAAGCGTCTCTTCTGAGGAACGAGCTTGCTTTATAGAAGCATCGGTTGGTGCGGCCTGTTCTTCGATCACAAATCCATAGACATAGGAGAGAGCTGTAGAACAGGTGAGAAAGGCCTGACGGAGAGAGAAGCCTGCGCTCGTCAGGCTTTGAACGATCAACTCCATAAGCTGCGCCAACTGGACAGCCCGGCCTAAACCAGCACCTGCAATGACGCGAGCCCCTTCGCGATGAGAAAGCATTGCCTCTCGTAGATGCTCACAGGTTGCTTGCAACCACTTCGACCATGGCTGCTCTGGAGTTCGTCCTTCCCATTGCACAAAATAGGGAGAGAGCAGCGCATTTGCCAGCTCGTCAAGCAACTCCTGTTTGTTCTGCACATGCCAGTAGAGTGCTCCCGCGTGAACATGAAGTTGAGCAGCAACTTTTCTGAGCGTGACCCCTTCCAAACCCTCGCGATCAAGAAGAGAGAGGGCTGTTGTAATAATCTGTTCTCGGCAAATCTTCATACCACTTGACAGTATAGCATATCCTGGTGTAAATTAAACAGTGTTCAAGTTGAACGGTGTTCAATTTTTGGTAGAGAAGATCCCTTTAGATGAGAAAGGAACATTGTATGACTCCAAACAGCTCTGCTCGTATTGCCATTATCGGTGCGGGCCCGGGTGGCCTGACACTTGCACGCATTCTACAAACCCGTCATATTCCTGTAACCGTCTTTGAGCGTGAAAAACACCCGGACGAACGGCCTCAAGGAGGATCGCTTGACCTTCATCCGGAAGGCGGTCAGTGGGCCCTCCACCTTGCCGGGCTCGATGAGCCATTCCAGCGTATTGCACGCTATGAAGACCAGGGGATGCGCCGCCTGAGCAAAGAAGGCAAGGTCCTCTTTGAAATCAAGCCAGATGAGGGATCACAGAACAGACCGGAAGTTGACCGAACCGCCTTGAGAGCGATGTTACTGAACTCGCTCACGCCTGGTGTGGTGCGTTGGGGGCATGAAGTCCGGTCAGTTCGACAAGGGGGCGACGGAACCTACGAGATACAGTTTGCGCATGGGACAACAGAGGTCTTTGATCTGGTGATTGGCGCGGATGGGGCCTGGTCCCGTGTTCGTCCGCTCCTTTCAAGTGCCACGCCTACGTATACAGGTGTCACCTTTCTTGAGTTCGGTCTGGACGATGTGGATCAGCAGCATCCTGCTGTTGCTCAATTGGTAGGGCACGGAGGTATGTTTGCTCCTGCCGCGAACAAAGGACTGATGGCACAGCGTAACGGTCATGGGCACATCCGTGTGTATGCATGTCTTCGTATTCCTCTGGGATGGGAAAAAGCAACCGGTTTCACCCCTGAGCAACCTCAAATGGCGCGTGAGTGGCTTCTTAACCAGTTTGCCGATTATGACGAGAGCCTGCTTGCTTTGATTCGGGAATGTAACGACCAATTTGCAGTCAGGCCGCTTTTTATGCTTCCTGTTGGCCATCGCTGGTCGTTCCATCCGGGGGTAACGCTTCTGGGTGATGCAGCGCATTTAATGTCACCTTTTTCTGGTCAGGGGGTAAACCTTGCCATGCGCGACGCGGCCGAGCTTGCTTGTGCGATGAGCGAATGCAAGAGCCTGGAAGAGGCGGTGATGACCTATGAAAAAGCGATGTTTGCTCGCGCAGAGATTGCGGCACGTGGTGCTGAGGAGGGCCTGAGGAAGGCAATCGCTCCCGATGGAGCCGATCATCTTCCCCCTGTTTTTCAGGATCAGAAACCTGCCGCTCTTTCTGCTCCTTCCAGGACACGCCGGGAGGCTTTTGCCGACGACCTGATACTACGGGTTGACGAACAGGGGAATGGTCGCCCTCTCCTCATCTTGCATGGCGTAGCAGGACCCCAAAGTGTCTCCGGGCTGGCTGAAGGACTGGCAGAACAGGCACATGTTTTTGTTCCTACCCATCCTGGGTTTGAGGGTGAACCGCGCCCGGAGTGGTTCAATAGTGTTGACGATCTCGCATTTACCTACCTTGATCTTCTTGACCGGCTCGACCTGCACGATGTGGTCGTTATTGGTTGCTCGTTTGGAGGCTGGATTGCAGCCGAACTGGCTGTACACAGTACCACGCGCCTGGGTGGCCTTATCCTGATTGATGCAGCAGGGATCAAGGTAGACGAGCTACCACAACCCATGACGCGTCCGCACACAGCCAATCAGACAGAGGCGGCTCGCGGATGGCCAGCAAATCTTGAGGCATTACGTGCCTATGTTGGACCAAGCGGGCTATGGAATCCCAAATTGCGTCGCCGACTGAGACGCGTCAACATTCCAGCGCTCTGTCTTTGGGGCGAGCATGATACCATTGTTCCTCCAGACTACGGGCGTGCTTATGCTCAGTCGTTGCCCAATGCTCGCTTTGAGCTGATCCCCCAGGCCGGACACCACCCTCAGAGAGAGCAACCTGAGCGTGTGCTGACACAGGTGAGAACATTCCTGAACAGCGTCGCAGTTCCCTCAGCGCCGATGAAGCGATAAACAGCAATTTACTTCGCTCGATCGGCCGAGTAGTTGATATGTTGAATTACCTTCTGAATGTCATTTCCTCCTTCTCTCAGACGGAACGTGTGGGGGAAAGACAGCGTTGAAAGGACGGAGCTTTCTGTGCTCCTTTGTACAGGTATGCCCGGAGTTTTTGCTTGAAATCAGGGTAATTGCCAGATAGAGTGGGTGGCTTCCCCTTTCCAGGGAGGCCACCATTGTGCCTCTCTTGTTCCTGAGACGAGCTTGCCCCGAACATGGCCGCTCTCAATCAGAGTATGGGCGCGCCCGGCTTCCTGAAGCGGGAAAACACCATCCAGGTATGTTTTCAGTTTCCCCTCTTCCGCTATCTGTGTTAGTTGTGCCATCTGCTCCCCGGAAGGGTGCACCATTGGCACTGTAAAGCGCACGCCATAGCGCTGGCCGAACTCGTCACCGATTTTCTGGACGCCCTTCTGTGACTGGCTGAGGGCGTTACGCGATCCCTTGATAAGCACTGCGCTGGGTCTGATACATCAGACACCTGAGCGCAGATGGAAGGTTGAGGAGCTTGCAGAAGAGGTTACACTTTCGCGCTCGGCGTTCTCGGCGCGCTTTAGCAGCCTCGTAGGCGAACCTCCCATGAAATACCTTACGCGCTGGCGTATGTTAACCGCAATGCGCTTGCTCAGGCAGGGGTGAGAATGGAAGAAATTGCCTGGCAGCTTGGCTGTGATTCAGAAGTGGCCTTTCGCAAAGCCTTCAAGCGCGAGGTCGGAGTTCCGCCTGCCAGGTATCGCAAGCAGCAGAGCAACCCGAGCGAAGCCGTTCCGGCCCTCCCATGATGCCGGGTTTGAGTGTGAGGAGGTGTGGGCCTGCGCCAGAGCCACTTGAGTGTAGCAGGTTGAGCGAGGCCCATTATGACAGCCGCCTGATCACGCCCGGTGACCTCTTTGTTCACTTGTCCTTGATTGCTGGACAAGGAAGCCAAAGCAGAGCGCCTGCACCGGTTCTCTGAGGTGCGGTGGAGTTCAGACACAAGCCTCCCCCTTCAGGGGGTGGTCATTGACTTCTTCACCACACGATACCTGATATGAGTGACTAATGAGTTGCCGCTTATTGCAACAGGTTCAAGTTCGAGATTGGGAATCCCCTCAAAGAGCCGTGCCCCAGCACCGATGGTGACGGGGACGATGTGCAGCCACAACTCATCAAGCAGCCCGGCGGACAAATATTGATTGATGGTCTGTGCGCCACCCGCTATCGCAATAGGTCTCTCTCCGGCTACCTCTTTTGCGGCTGCAAGAGCTGCTTCAATCCCGTCTGTAATGAAGATGAAGGTGGTACCACCCTCCATCACAATGGGATCTCTCCGCTTTTGAGACAAGACAAAGACAGGCGCATGGTAGGGGGGATTCTCTCCCCACCAGCCCTGCCAGTCGGCGCTCTCTCGCTGTTCTTTGGGGCCAAACATGTTGCTCCCCATAATGAACGCACCCGCATCCAACAATGCATCTAATTCAGCCTGATGTTTTTCTGGCTCATCGAACATCCAACGGTGGAGTAAATTTTCAGGGATATCCCCAAAAGGTTTTTCAAGACTCTGGTTGGGTCCTGCAACGAAACCATCTAAGGACATGGCAATTGAGCAGGTCACTGTATTCATGTAATTTTTCCTCTCAGTGATAATTTGAGCCAGAACATCGCTCCTCTTCTTGCACTATGTTCCTTAGTTTATCATACCACAGTTTGGCGCCCCCGATGTGAGCCCCTTTTTGGATGAGGCCCACATGCTTGCTGTAGCCCGTGGAGGGAACGATCACGCGCCCATCCAGGGTCAAGATGCTCACCTGGTGATCCTTTTTGAAATGGTAATCGCGCTGATAGTTGTAGGTCAGGGTGGGAGACACATACGTTGGGGCCTGGTCACGTCGTTTCTTCGTGAGACCGGCCTTGCGGGCTTCGGCATTCTGCTTGACTTTTGTCCACAGAGCCTTATAGGTAGCCCCGACCTGTCGAGGGACATTACAGGCCATTTGGGCAGGCAGATGATAGGCCGCACGTATCGTGCCGTAGCATTCACGTTGCAAGGTACGCCCACTACTGGTTTTGCCATGTGCAAAGGCGTACTGACTGACAAAATTCAGGGCGTCACGATAGGCCAGTTGCGTGGCTCTGAGAGCCTGAAACTGGTCAGGCGTCGTATGGAGTTTCAGTTTGGCTGTTATCATCTGGTGCATGATGGCAGTCTAGCACCGTGTCACGAAGCGGTCAATACAATCGGAGTGCGTGAAGGAACACGCCATTCCTCCCCAGGTGTGAACCCAGGGGACTCCTGGCGTGACCCGTTGATGCATTCACTGTCGCTTTCGGACCGCTGCCAGCAGTATCACTTTCGAATTCGTTCTCGACCTTACCGATTCCTGTCGAAAAGTGATAGGAGCCATTTTCGGAGAGCATCAGATCGATGCGACCTGTATTTGTCTTGAAATCATAGGTGCCACCAACTTCCAGCAAGCCCTGGAAGAATATGCTCCCCGTGTTGCTCCTGACTTCAACCTTCCCAGAAAGCACAGTTAGCTTCATTTCCATATTCCCCCCTTTTGTGAGCAAGAGCGAATCGTGAGTGAGCCTGGAATGCCTAACCGTCACAGCCCCACTCTTCGTCTGCATGTCAATGCTCCCTGTAATGTCATCCATCGCAACATTTCCACTGCCAGTTCTCAGGCGCATGTGGTCGGCCAGCGATATATTTTTGACTCTGATGCTCCCGGTATCTGTTTGTACGTTGAGCAAGCGCAAAGCTGTAGTGCTCTGAGTACCTGTAATTTCGATATTGCCAGCCTTTGTAGCCACCTCTAGCCGAGTGGAGGCAGGCAATGCCATTTCCATCGCGACAGGGACACTTCCCGCAAGGAAAGGAGCGTATGAGTCAATATCGATTGCAACCGTATCACCATCCTGCTGATACTTCACCTCTTGTGCTAGACCCAACATTTGTTCAGTTATCTTGACCTCTGTAGTAGCGGCATTTTTAATGATAATCTGCACATTTTCCCGTAGAATTATGCAATTTGATATGCGGATTCGCTGTTACAGAAAAAAGCCCGGGCATTTGTACCCGGTAAAAAACGTATGACTCTCAGCAATCCAACAAGTCCCAGAATGATAAACCAGGGACCAGAGCCGCACCTGAGCGTGTTTGCGCTCTGGAGACGATTTCTGTCGAGGGGCTGCCTCTATCGGTTGAATCTTTTTTCCTGTAGACAGAGACACATCTTCATGCTCTGCTTCCGTTATGTTCAAATGAGGTTGTTCACGAGGATCTCTATTTGTGTCTCTCTGCTCCTCCTGGCCTTGTTGATACGCTTGAGAGGCAGATTGGGAATTTTGACCACTCATAGTTCTGACTCCCTTCCAGGAATATGCCATCTTCTGGCTATCGACGTTGTTGCTGTTTCAAGTGCTGTTGAAATGGGGATGGTTGGAATTGAGGAGGCATCTGGGATTCCGTAACAGGAGGAGATGCCCCCTTGAATTGAAGCTGTTGTGGTTCCTGTACATTTTATCGACGTCTATTCCAGGGAAGCATTGCTCTGATCCTCCTGCCTCTCAGCTTGCTCAATGGAATGGCTGATCTCTGGGGGCATTTTGCGCGACTCATGCTTAGCATTGACGAGCGTGAGCGCGAGTTATTGGAGGCACGCGAGATCATCAAGCGTGAGCGTGCTCGTGCAGACCGTGCTGAGCAACAGCGCTGCGATTTAATCGCCAATCTTTCTCACGACTTGCGTACTCCAGTTGCCAATATTCGGGGGCATGCGGAAGCCCTCTTGAAACTGGCAAACAACGAGGCGAAGTCCCCCGATTCACTCCCGGAACAACAGCGAGCCTATCTGACGATTATTCATCGTGAGGCAATACGCCTGGGAACCCTGTTTGATGAGCTGCTGGCCCTGGCGCGTTCAGAAACGCATGAACTCCATCTCTCGATGACAGCGGTCAACCTCCAGGAAGTCATCGAGGAAGTCTACCAAACCATCAAGCCGCTTGCGTATAGCGAACGTCGTATAACGGTAGGCAAGACCATCGCGCCAGGACTGCCAGCAGTACGAGCGGATCGTCAGAGAGTGCAGCAGGTCTTGCTCAATCTGGTGCGTAATGCCATTACCTATACGCCCCAGGGTGGGCTTGTGGCGATTACGTTGCAACGGGCTGATACAGAGCATCTCGTGCTATCGGTTGCTGATACAGGGATGGGTATCGCACCCGCAGATCAAGCACGCATTTTTGAGCGCTTCTATCGCTCAGAAGATGCTCCGACAGGTGGCGGAGCTGGATTGGGATTAGCGATTGTGCGCGAACTAATCGAGGCGATGGGAGGCTCTGTGACTGTGGAGAGTTCAGTTGGCGCAGGAAGTTGTTTCAGCGTCATTCTGCCAATTGCCTGAACACATGATTGCTGGTACCGCCTGGTTTTTCAGACTGATGCATCTATGATATGATCACTCTAGTGGCTTTTTCCGGTCACGTCGGAAAGAAACAGGTGGAGAGATAGCAAGAGAAAAGACTCCATGGCGCGTATTCTGATTATTGAAGATGAGATTGACCTGAATAATTTGATCAGGGCTGAACTGGTAGCAGATGGGCATCAGGTGGTACAGGCGTTTGATGGACTGGTGGGTGCGCAATACGTAGAGGAGCAGCCTTTTGACCTGGTGATTTTAGCAAAGCGCCCCGTAAACCCCCTAGCTTTAGCTATGGGGATATAAGGGGCGTTCCTTATGGGGTGATTGTGGAAGGGCCGCGTAGGAGGATTGCGACAAAGTCGCAACACTAGATAGCTCAAGATATTGACAATAGGTAGCCTCATGCTGTATACTGCTCCCATGAGTAGGATGAGTTACAAATCAAACAAGAATGTGCTCTATTCTTGCAAATATCATGTGGTCTGGTGCCCCAAGTACAGACGGAAAGTCCTTGTGGAACCAATAGATACACGACTCAAACAAATTATTGAAGAGGTGTGTCAGGAGCACAAGTTTGATATCCTAAGCATGGAGATCATGCCTGATCATGTCCATTTGCTTATCGAATGTGATCCACAATTTGGTATTCATAAGCTTGTGCGACTCCTCAAAGGGCGTTCATCTCGTCTCCTGCGTCAGGAGTTTCCAGTATTGGAGAGGAAGCTCCCAACGCTCTGGACCAATTCCTATTTTGTTTCAACTGTGGGTGGAGCGCCTCTTGCAGTCATCAAACAGTACATAGAGAACCAGAAAAATGTCTAAAGAGAAGAAACAGGCACAACTGAAAAAGACACGCAAACAGAAGAGTCTGAACCTGCGCAACAAGGCGTTTAAATTCCGCATATATCCAACTGAGAAACAAATTGGGAAGTTGCAATGGACGCTCAGGCGGTGCAAGGAACTCTACAATGCTGCTTTGGAAGAGAGACGCGAAGCCTATCGCATGGCTGGTGTGTCTGTTTCTTACTACACTCAGAACAAGCAACGCCCTGAAATCAAAGAGATACGGGAAGAATATCGGGATATCCATAGCCAAGTCCTGCAAGATGTGCTCACCCGTATGGATAAAGCCATGGACAACTTCTTCAGGCGAGTCAAGAATGGGGAAAAGCCAGGATACCCCAGGTTCAAATCGGGAGACCGATACGACAGCTTCACCTATACCCAAAGTGGGTTTGAAATCATGAAAGGCAAGCTCAACCTCTCAAAGAGAGGACGGGTCAAGATCAAGCTCCATCGCGAGATAGTTGGAAAGATCAAGACCTGCACGATGAAACGTGAGGGGGACCAGTGGTATGTGGTTGTGCGCCGTTTCGGCGCCTGTTTAATAGCTCCATAGGAGCAGGAGGCTGAGAGCAAGAACCTCTTAGGGCAACTGACCTACCTAGCGTTGAAAGACAAAGGGGAAAGTAGCATGTCAGTAACGCGGTTAAACGCGAAAGTATGTAGCGTGATGCACCGCAAGCCCTGTACGCATGGTGAAACCTGGATTGGCTGAACCCTAATTTCCAACGGTGCAATACCACACCCGTCGCAGCATACTTGAAGCGACGATACCGTAATACGTGCCTGAACACTGCGGGCACGGAAACAGCTAGCCGAAGATCGCGGCTAGTAAACGCTCTCTACGGTAAGTGACCTACAATGAATAGGTTGAAGGAAATGAACGGGGCACCTAAACGTACTCAACGTTGAACAAGCGCAAATACGGGATCACCTACGGGTGGCGACACCTACGGTGACGGAACCCCCATAGTAGGGAGGGCTGAAAGGCATCAGCCTGAACAAAGGGGCAGTCATTGAAAAATGACGAGAGCTTGCCCTTTGATAAAGGCAAGCAGGGTAGGTATCAATGAGAAACAGATAGCAAGGTACGTGTGATGCGTAGCGCCAACACTATCCTAGAACTCATCCGCGAGCGAGGCAAAAGAGGATTGCCCCTGGAACGGATCTACAAACTCCTGTTCAACAAAGACCTCTACCTCACAGCCTACGGGAAAATCTATCGAAACAAAGGCGTCATGACTCATGGCGTTACCGATGAAACCCCTGATGGCATGTCACTGGAAAAGATTGATGCGATCATAGAAGCGTTGCGATATGAACGGTATCAATGGCTTCCAGCGAGACGAACCTACGTGCCAAAGAAAAACGGGAAAAAGCGCCCGCTTGGCATGCCAGTCTGGTCAGACAAATTGGTTCAAGAAGTGATACGCCTCATTCTTGAAGCCTATTACGAACCAGGTTTTTCTGAACATTCACATGGATTTCGACCTGAACGTGGATGCCATACCGCGCTGAGAGAAATCTACTACAACTGGCATGGAACCACCTGGTTCATAGAGGGAGACATTTCGCAATGCTTCGATAAACTCAGCCATGAATTGCTCCTCAAAGAACTTGGCGAGAAAATTCACGATGGAAGGTTTATCAACCTCATTCAGAAATGGCTCGACGCGGGATACATGGAAGATTGGACGCTGAACCAAACGCTAAGTGGAGTTCCACAAGGCGGTATAGCAAGCCCCATTCTTTCAAACATCCTCCTCGACAAACTGGACAAATTTGTAGAAACGATCCTGATCCCACAATACACCAGAGGGGTCAAAAGAAGAGCGAATCAAGCGTACAAAACCCTTATGCAAAACTCTAGTCGGCAACGACGAAAAGGAAACGTAGAAAGGGCCGAGATCGCAAGAAAGAAAGCTCAACAATTACCGTCTCAAATGACGAATGACCCTGACTACAGACGCCTCAAATACGTGAGATACGCCGATGATTTCCTTTTAGGCTTCATAGGACCAAAATCAGAGGCGGAAGAAATCAAGCAAGCACTCCAAAAGTTCTTGCGAGAAGAACTCAAGCTAGAATTGTCGGAGGAAAAGACGCTCATTACCCACGCCAGGAGCGAAGCGGCACGATTTCTTGGCTACCAAGTAACCATCAACCAAAAAGATGAGAAGCGAACTACCTCCAGGAATGGGCGAGATCGCAGAAACATCAATGGAAAGATCGGATTACAAGTGTCAACAGACGTAATCAAAGCGAAATGTGAACCACTGCTGCGGAACCAGAAAGCAATACATCGAACAGAACTGACGCCAGAGAGCGATTTCTACATCATCTCCAAATATCAGTTAGAGTTCCGAGGTATTGCCAACTATTATCGTTTGGCCTACAATATGCACACACTCAGAAAACTGAAGTGGGTCATGGAAACCTCATTGACGAAAACACTGGCACACAAACACAAGATGTCAGTGGCAAAAGTCTATGAGAAATATGGGACCAAGCTCGTCGTAGACGGCAAGGAATACAAAGGTCTCCAAGTCCGTATACCGCGACAAGATAAGGAGCCGCTAACAGCCACCTGGGGAGGTGTATCGCTATCATGGGATATCGAGGCAACCCTTGAAGAGCAGCCAAAACGTGTCTGGACCGGACGTTCGGAATTGGTACAAAGACTCCTTGCAGATTTCTGTGAACTTTGCGGAAATTCCGAAGATGTAGAGGTACATCATATACAAGGGATGAGAAAAGTCCACGAATACCCAGGGAGACCAAAACCGGAGTGGGTGAAGAGAATGATAGCTCTTCAACGGAAAACGTTACTGCTCTGCAAAACGTGTCATGAGGATGTCGAACATGGACAACCACTAAAACGGCCTACAATCAGTCTCACGGAGGTAAAAGCCCTGAGAAAGAGAGCTAAAGCCTTGATACTGGAGAGCTAGGTGCATGGAAACATGCAAGCCAAGTTCGGGGGAGGGCGGTTGGAAACGTACTCATATGAGCAACGCGCTTGCCGCCTATCCTACTTCACGACTGAATACGAATTTGATCCCTCCATGGCCTTCCATCCCACAACCAGAGAAGTAGGTGTTGATCTAGGAATAAACTCTTTTGCTGCTCTCTCAGATGGAACGTTCATCGAGAACCCCAGGTACTACCGCAATGAGGAAGAGAAGATCCAAGCAGCACACAAGAAGATTGCACGCAGGAAGAAGGGAAGTCATCGGCGAAACCGTGCGAAGAAGGAACTTTCTCGACTCTACCGGAAAGTCCGCAACCGAAGAAGAGACTTCCTGCACAAGCAGTCAAGAAAGCTCGTCAACGAGAATGCGGTTGTGGTGTTCGAAGACCTCCAAGTCGACAAGATGACCAAACGTCCAAAACCAAAGCAGGACGAGAATGGAAAGTATTTACCAAACGGAGCTGCCGCAAAGGGTGGCTTAAACAAGAGCATCTTGGATGCAGGATGGAGTGCCTTTGTCGCTCTCTGTGCAAGCAAAGCGGAAGAAGCTGGCTGTACCGTCGTCAAAGTGGCACCCAAAGATACCTCCCAAGTCTGCTCATCATGCGGGTGTGTGGTGAAGAAGGATTTGAGTGTCCGCTGGCACTCTTGTCCGCATTGTGGGTGTGAACTGGACCGTGACCACAATGCGGCACTTAACATACTCATCCGCTACCGTAAATCAAAAGGGGCAGGAAGTGTCCCACAGTTATCCCCCGTGGGGTAGCTGTAGAAGCCCCTGCATTTATGCATGGGGTGCTTCACACTGGATGCTGCCTGGTCTGGATGGGCTGGCGGTCTGTCGACGTATCAGACAACGCCATCTGGTCCCGATTGTGATGCTCACCGCACGGACCGAGCTGGTTGATCGCGTATTAGGTCTGGAAGTTGGAGCCGATGACTATATCGGCAAGCCGTTTAGCATGCAAGAACTCCGCGCCAGAATCTACGCGATCCTCCATCGTGTCGCTTTTGAACGGCAACATGCACTACCTCCTGCTCCAAAGGCAAATGAGGAAACAACATTGCATTCCCTGAAACCACTACCGCAATTGGAGACAACGCCAGCGCTTGTCCGTGGACCGCTCTCTATTTACCCGGATACCCGCGTTGTGAAGCTCTATGACCAGGAAATTGAGCTGACGCGCAAAGAATATGATCTGCTCCTGCTCCTTGCCTCTTATCCTGGCAGACCTTTTGGCCGCGAGTTCTTGTTAGAGCAGATCTGGGGCGATGGCTACGAGGGCCTGGATCGTGTGGTTGATACCCAGATCACACGTCTCCGGAAGAAACTGGGTCCTTATGGCGAAAAAATTGCCACGGTGTGGGGCATTGGATATCGTTTCCTGGACGAATCTCTGTCATGATGATGCCACCCTCTATCTGCAAAAATGGCATAATGGAAGGAATCAAACCCTTTTCCTCTTTCCAGGCTATGCTGACGCCCCTGCCGATTTTTCAGGGTAAAGTGACAAGTAGTGAGTTGACGATTGAAACGGGGCAAAGTCAGGAAAATAGTGAAGCGGATCTTTTCATTCAAGGAGCGAAAAGGCTTTCCAGACATAGAGAGTATGGAGAAGTCGGAACCTTCTCCATAACGGGCAATCCCCTTGAGCGAGGCTCAGGGGGAGAAACCACCATCAGCGGCACCAAAGGACGGTGTGACCTTTTGCGATGGCGCACCACTGACCTCCAATGATGTTGTGTATAATCTTGATAGAGTGCTTCAGCTCGCTACAAAGTTGCCAACGGCTCTGAGCGCTTTTTCTATGATTTGCGATGCCGATCAGCTTGCAAGTGGGAAACTGAAAACACTGATCGGGACAGTTTGCTGACGCCTGATGAGATTGGGTGTTTTCTTTTCCTCACAAGCCTAAGACAGCGCAGCCGTATAGTGCAGCCAATCAGCACATCCTCCATCATCCCAGGTATTCGTTTCGCCTGAGATAGTGCCATCTCCATACCCATAGACTGCATTATCCTGATAATAGACATTGGTTGTCTGACCGAGACAAAACGTGTTATTCTGCATATGAGACTCAGTCCAGACAGTTGCCGAACTCTTTCCTGGCCCGTAGGAATCTCCAATGCGATGACTTGCCTCAAACCAACCAGTCTCGGAAAGCCACCAACGATTATCACTACCAGAATAAGAGGTCACCACGCTCCCATTGTAGTTAAAAGAAATAGTATCTTGGACCCAGTTTACTGCAATATCGATGGGGTCCCACCATGTTGTCATGAAATTTCCAGACTGAGCTGCATGGCGAAGATGAGCCGTAGAGAAACTCTGCTTCAAGGCTCCTTTCTTCGATCGAGGAGGAGTCAATAATTTTGCTGTCGGGGTACCAACGGCGAGAAGTTGGGTATGCGTTTCAGTAGTCGCGGAAACTTCCACAACTCCCACTTTTTTCTCTTTGTTGGCATGCAGCAAAAAGCGATATCTATATCCCTGCTTCTCCTGGACTCCATGCAACACAAAATACTGAACGCCCTCAGATTCTAAGAGCCCATCAATAGCGAAGACAGTCGCTCTGGCTGGAAAGAGACTCGGATTTGCTAGCGGCGTGAGCGTGCCTGATATCGTCCCATCTTTCACTTTATACGCTTTTGCTACAATAGATGCTGCATGGGCAGAAGTAATATTGAACTCGATAGAAAACATCCCTGCGAAAAGAAGGAGTAAGGTAAGAGAGCACCAAAATCGAATACGCGATTTGAACAGAACCATGACATCTCCTGCACGTTGCTATGAGAGACCAGTATGGCAAAAAAAAGCAGGCGTGCGAAGCCTCCTATGTGCCCGTCGCTGTCAAAATGCCACGCCTTTTTACGCTCCGTTCCATGCTATCTCCCACATTCCTCTTCGGAACAAAAGCAGCGATATAAATTCATTCCGTGTGAAAGGTATATGGAACAAGTAATACAAATGTGTATTACACAACATTCTATATTTACCATTATACCTGTAAAGTAAATAGATACTATTTGAATGCAGATATGGTAGTTTCTCCTCGGAGTGCAGGGAAGGTCGCTGACTTATTTCTGACAGAGGAATGCTGGGCAAAAACAAAATAATATCTCTCTTTCTCCTCGACAGAATCTGAGATGGCTATTGTTCAATAGTATCGGGTTCTGTTTCTTCCCTCCTTCATAGCTCCCTTGTCTTTTCTCTTCAAAAAAGGCTGTTTTTCTCTGCTTTTAATTGACAGGTCGCGATGCGTTTGGTAAAGTAGAAAGAAGCTATGTAGAACACCACAAAAGGAGAATCCTGGAAGATGGAGGACTCAACGATCGTCATTTTGGAGCTTTCCGAAGAAGCACAGCAGTTACTTGAAGACCAGGGAATTGATCTCTATGAGGAGCTTCAGCAAGAAGTACCAAACCTTCGCATGCGTTTGCAGGCTGATCCGGCTGCGCCTGTCGGGAGTCGGGATCTCACCACCGTTTTGCTTGTCACAGCAGCAGTGGCAGGTAGCCTTACCCCTCTCTTGATTCGTTTGATGAACCAAATCACCCCTCCCAACCGGGAAGAGACCTGGGAGATCGAAGAGACGGTCACGAGGAGTCCTGATGGAACGGAAACAATCATGCGTAAAACTATTGTTCGCAAGGGTGAGCAGCGTCCCTGGATCGCGCCACCTCCCTCTGTATCGATGCCAACGCTACCGGCTTCAGAGGAGGAGAAGACGCAGTAGCCATGACCCATAGACGCTTTGCCTATCTCATAGGGGCCAATGGTCCAGCTTCTCGCCGCCTCTCCTATGCTGAACAAGATGTGGAACGCCTGGCTGCTGTGTTTCGCGGGGAACGTTGTCAGTTTATCGCGGTGGAGTCCATTATTGCGGAGAGTCGCCAACAGGTGCTCTCCGGGCTCAAGACGTTTTTAGATCAGTGTCGGTCGGAAGATACAGTGATTGTGGTCTTTGCTGGTCATGGTTGTCTCTATGGAGGTGATTTTTATCTGGTGTGCAATGGGACAGACCTCAATGACCCGGTTGCTACGGCGATCGAATGTGCTGCAATCAAGAAATATATCGAGTATTGTTCGGCTCGCTCGAAAGCGCTCATTTTGGATTGTTGTCGGGCCGGGGCGGCACATCAAGGAATATATCGAGATGTTCCTGACGAACGCGCTGCATTGCAATCTCTCTTTCATGGCTGTTCTCACTTTATTCTTTCAGCCTGTTCCCACAGAGAGAAGGCTTTAGAATTGGAGCATTTAGATGGAGGGTCGGGGTTTCTCTCCTGGGCGATACGGGCTGCCTGCACGACTCACTTTGCCTGCGTCTCTCCAGATAAGATGTCACTCTCGCTGCAAGATATCTGGGCATGGATGCCGCAAGCGTTGCAGGAGGTGAAAGAGGTGAAAGAGCAACATGGCGTTCACGAGTTGTTGCCTGAGCCGTGGCTCTTTGGTGAGCAGAAGGGGGGAAACTGGGAAATCTGGCTGACCGATCCGCCTAAGAAGGAAAGAGTTGCTCGGCGAGATCTGAGTCAAGCTCGTCAACGTTACCTCGAACACGTGAAGCGTCTCTACGAAAACGTGAGACTGCCATTTGGACCTGATGGCCTCTCCTTACATGCATTGTATCAACCACTCCGTTTATTGCCGAGTTCTCGATCTGCTGAGGATCTGTCACGAGACGAGCGGCGCTTTTTGCCAGACGAAGATGAGCAGGTAGCGAAGAAACAGAAGGAACTCGCTGTTCAGCATGTGGTGGTTGCTCATATTGAAGAAGCGTTAGAGAAAAGCACTTCGGGTCGGCTCATTGTCCTGGGAGGGCCCGGCAGTGGAAAGACAACAACACTCAAGTATCTGATCTCTGTTTTTGCCCAAAAAGCGCTTGAAGATAGCGCGGCTCCGCTGCCTCTTTTCATTTCGTTATCAGAACTTGCTCGCATCAATCTTTCCATCTCCGAGTATCTCAACGAAATAGTGAAAGAGTATGGAATAGAGCGGGAGTTTGCGGAGGTGCTGTGGCAGGCGATTGAGGAAGGACAAGCGTGCCTGTGTCTGGACGGACTGGATGAGGTGAAAGCGCAGGATCGTACCAGACTCATCGAGTGGATCAATCACCAGAGTGCCAGGCAAGGAGGCCTCTGGCTGGTAGGTTCCCGTTTCACGGAATACAAGGGAGGACAGTTTCAGCAAGGACGTTTTGCCGAGTGGGAGCTTCAGCCACTCGACGAGAACCATCAGAAAGAACTGCTCAGACGCTTATTTCCTGAGCTGGAGCGTGTGTTTCTGGTTCAGCGCCAGTCACCTCCAGATATCGACACCTTTCTACATCAGCTAGCACAGGATATGCAGGTCACAAGCTGGTGTGAGAACCCCTTACTACTCAGTCTGGCAGCAGCGGTCTATGTGCGAAGCGGAAGCTTGCCCTCCAATCGAGCCCAATTGTATCAGCAAGCTATCGAGGCGGTCCTTGCCTGCCGAAACGCTGATCCTATCATTCGGGAACTGGTTCTGTTTCGATTAGAAGAGCTGGCACTGTGGGTGCATCAGTCTCGTGGTCGGGTGTTTACACTGGAAGAGCTGCTTCTGTTCTTTCGCGAGGTACAGGGCTGTTCTGATACTGAAGTTGGACAGATTGCCAGAAACCTGCTGCAATCGGGGGTGGTAGAGAGCGTAGCGAACAAGACGTATGGCTTTCGGCATCTGACCTTCCAGGAGTATTGTGCTGCCCGTGCATTGGCCCGCCAGCTCTGTAGCCGTGATCCGCGTGCCAGAGAGGCCGGATGGCAATTGCTCCAGGAAAAGCGCACATATAGCCGCTGGAGCGAGGTGTTCAAATTGCTGGCGGTCACATTGCTGCAAGCGCATAAGAAAGCGGGTCTGGCGGTAATCCAACGTTGGTTAGAAGCCTTGCTTGAACAGCAGGAGACGCCAGAGGGAGACCCCGGGAACCTATGCCTGCTTCAGGCGCTTCAACTGCTTATTGAACTGGCTTCATTTCCTGCACCTCTGCTTCCAATAGTGGAAAGAGTTTTTCAGCAGTGGAATCAAGAGTTGTGGGAAGCTGTCGAGCAGCAGCGTACAGGGAAACGGAACCATTTGCTCGCAGCTCTTCAGGGGGGAAAGCGTCTCCCTGAAGCTGTACGATCCGCATGGACGAACTCTTTACAGCAGTTGTTGCAAGCTACTTTACTGTATAACGATTTTTATAGTAACTTTGATGTAATTATAGCTTTAATTCAACTTGGTGCAGTAGATCAGGCATTCCGAGTGTTGCTTGAAAAATCTATGAACTATTCTTCTTCGGTTTTCTCAGTAGAAATAGTAAAATGTGTCTCATTCTCCTTATTAGAAGACGCTTTCTTCTCAACTGATAAAAGGAAAAGAAGGTTTGTAATCCCTTTTTTAGGGGAACGAGATGATATCCCGGATACATGGATAGAAATGGCCTGTAATGATGAGGATAGGTATGTAAGAGCAGCAGTGGTGAAGGCAGTGGGAGCGAGGGTAGAGGTAGAGAGGTTATTGCCGCTACTCAAGGATGAGGATAGGTATGTAAGAGCAGCAGTGGTGAAGGCAGTGGGAGCGAGGGTAGAGGTAGAGAGGTTATTGCCGCTACTCAAGGATGAGGATTGGTATGTAAGAGAGTGTGTGATAGAAGCATTAGGGCAGATGGTAGAGGTAGAGATATTATTGCCATTACTCAAGGATGAGGATGGGGATGTGAGAGCAGCAGTGGTGGAGGCAGTGGGAGCAAGGGTAGAGGTAGAGAGGTTATTGCCGCTACTCAAGGATGAGAATCGGTATGTGAGAGCAGCAGTGGTGAAGGCAGTGGGAGCGAGGGTAGAGGTAGAGAGGTTATTGCCGCTACTCAAGGATGAGGATGGGAATGTGAGAGCAGCAGTGGTGGAGGCAGTGGGAGCGAGGGTAGAGGTAGAGAGGTTATTGCCGCTACTCAAGGATGAGGATGGGAATGTGAGAGCAGCAGTGGTGGAGGCAGTGGGAGCGAGGGTAGAGGTAGAGAGGTTATTGCCGCTACTCAAGGATGAGGATGGGTATGTGAGAGTAGCGGTGGTGGAGGCAGTGGGAGCGAGGGTAGAGGTAGAGAGGTTATTGCCGCTACTCAAGGATGAGGATGGGAATGTGAGAGCAGCAGTGGTGAAGGTAGTGGGAGCAAGGGTAGAGGTAGAGAGGTTATTGCCGCTACTCAAGGATGAGGATTGGCGTGTAAGAGCAGCGGTGGTGGAGGCAGTAGGGCCGAGGATAGAGGTAGAGAGGTTATGGCCGCTACTCAAGGATGAGGATTGGGATGTGAGAGCAGCGGTGGTGAAGGCAGTGGGAGCGAGGGTAGAGATAGAGAGGTTATTGCCATTACTCAAGGATGAGGATTGGTATGTGAGGAGAAAAGTGGTAGAAGTAATAGGGCATAGAGTAGAGGTAGAGAGGTTATTGCCATTACTCAAGGATGAGGATGGGTCTGTGAGAGCAGCAGTGGTGAAGGTAGTGGGAGCAAAGGTAGAGATAGAGAGGTTATTGCCATTACTCAAGGATGGGTCTGTGAGAGAGGTAGTGATAAGAATATTGAGAGAGCGTGTGGAGCTAAAAAAACTATTACTTTTCCTTGAGGATAAGGTACAGGCCAAGCTAGCAGCAATAGAAATGGTAGAAGAAAAAGAAGAAGAGATACAGTTCATTTTACCACTGCTCAAGGATGAGGATTGGGATGTGAGAGCAGCAGTGGTGAAGGCAGTGGGAGCAAGGGTAGAGATAGAGAGGTTATTGCCATTACTCAAGGATGAGGATGGGTCTGTGAGAGCAGCAGTGGTGAAGGTAGTGGGAGCGAGAGTAGAGGTAGAGAAGTTATTGCCGCTACTCAAGGATGAGGATTGGCGTGTGAGAGCAGCAGTGGTGAAGGCAGTGGGAGCAAGGGTAGAGGTAGAGAGGTTATTGCCGCTACTCAAGGATGAGGATTGGCGTGTGAGAGCAGCAGTGGTGAAGGTATTGGGAGCGAGGGTAGAGGTAGAGAGGTTATTGCCGCTACTCAAGGATAAGTATGGGGATGTGAGAGCAGCAGTGGTGAAGGTATTGGGAGCGAGGGTAGAGGTAGAGATATTATTGCCGCTACTCAAGGATGAGGATTGGGATGTGAGAGCAGCAGTGGTGAAGGTATTGGGAGCGAGGGTAGAGGTAGAGATATTATTGCCGCTACTCAAGGATAAGTATGGGGATGTGAGAGCAGCAGTGGTGAAGGCAGTGGGAGCAAGGGTAGAGGTAGAGATATTATTGCCGCTACTCAAGGATAAGTATGGGGATGTGAGAGCAGCGGTGGTGAAGGCAGTGGGAGCAAAGGTAGAGGTAGAGACGTTGTTGCCACTGCTAGAAGATGAGTATGCAGATGTGAGACGGGCTGCAGTTGAAGAAATCGAACACCATAGCGCGATGCTTTCTGATGAAGCATTGCTCGCTCTTATTGGAGATGAAGCAGGTTCTGTACGTAAAGCGGCTCTGAACGTTGTGCGGAGACATAGGCCCGAGTTATTGTCAGAGATATATGCGGAGGCGCACGCGATTCTCCAACACCAGCCACCCGGGAAAATCTTTCGTTCTCTTTCCTTTATCGTTGTTGCGCAAATGATCGGTGAACTGAGGCTTTCGGGTCCCGCATCTTTTGCAAAGTTAGAAGAGTACCTGCACTGGCATCATTGGCAGACTCGTCTTGCCGCAGTTCGTGCACTTGCACAGATTCGCCGGCATATTCCGGACCATCTGGTGCAGCTCCTCCTGGTTTTAAGGAGGAATGATCCCAGTATGCCGGTTCGTCATGCAGCTGATGATGCGCTCGCTGACATTCTCACAATCGAACCTATGGAAGATGAATGGGATGAAGCAGATGAAGACTCCGCTCTTTCTGATATATGAACTGTTGCATCCTTTCCCACTCATTTGTTCGCTTGTGTCTTGACACGGGTATTTTGCAGAAAGTGTATAGTAGAAAAGAGCATGATATGGAAGGTGACAAAGAAATTGAGCGAAGTTACTGAAATATTCTTTCAGCTATCTTTTACAAGTTGTTTTAGCAACCTATATATACATAGCGGAACCGAGCAAATATTGCTGGGTTCTTGGAGTGTGTGACCTTGCGGGCAAATGAGATTGAGTGTCTGAAACCCATCAGAGGTAAACATAGCTCGATAGGGAAAACCTCTTTCACGATGAGTGAGAGGGCTGATCTGATATCTTCATCATCTTCGACAATATGCACCATTTTGATATGCACCATTTTGATAGGAGAGGGCTCTTCCCGTTTCATTTGACGAGCGTCTTTGATCTCTTTTCCCTTCTGCACTGCATGTGCGCTTATCCAGCCCGACCGAGCGGACCTGTCTCATCGTGCGTACCTTGACGCTCCCCATGTCTGAAGACAGGGGCCTTCTGGCGCGTCTTGATAATCGCTCGTGTGCGTGGGCGAATTGAGAGACGCCGGAAGGTTGCTCAATCATAGCAGCGGACGAGGCCCATAACGCGCCAGGAAGAGCGCAGAGGTAAGGCTGATCGGTCCACTTCCAACAATCAGCAACTCATGAGCATGATTCTGGATATCCGAAAGGGAGCACTCTATTGAATTGTATGGTGGAAGGAAGTCTCGGCGCCTCTTTTAAAAACGTCGCCCTTGTGAAGAAGCAGCCTCAGACATAATAGAGCCTGATGGCTGCTTCGTGATGCTATCCTTCAAAAAAGGCTACTCTTTGCGTATTACAAATCTGGCTGCTAGCTACAGCATAACTTCTTTCAGACTCAGCAGGAATGGGAGGACGTTTGCCAGCGTGTGGAAAAGGGCAGAAAGCCAGAAATTGCGATAGCGGAACCAGAAGTAGCCGAACAGCACGCCCATTGCTCCTTGAAAGCTAACCACTGCCGCAAGTGCGAGCAGAGCATCAAGCAGTGGTTGTCCCGTTTGCCCCAACCAGGCAGACTGAAAGCGAGTTGGAAAATGCATCCAGGCAAACAGAAACGCTGCGAGTGCGATCCCGTTCCCGTGACCGAAGAGAAGTTCGAGCCGTGTCTGGAGCAGCTTGCGGTAGAGAAGTTCTTCAGCAATGCCTGCCGTCAGAATATTGGTGACGAGGGATAGAACCAGGTAATCAAGCCAGGTCTCTTTTGAAAGGCCAGGGATCCGGGTAGCAGATATCGCGAAGAAGCCGCCACTGGTAAGCAAACAATACGCCAGAATGACTATACAAGGGATGAGCCATCGCCTGAGCGATCGGGTAGACTTCTCGTTCTCTAAAGGCTTATGTCTGGAGGACAGGAAGAGAACACAAGAGTATACCAGGATCAAAAGTACTTTGGCGAAAAAGTAACCATCTTGACCCCAAAGAATCTGGGCAAGCAGCAAGAGCCAGGGAAGGACCAACGTATAGCCGATGAGCAGATAGGTTCCCTTCTTCATCTGTGGGCGCATCTCTTCGGCAAGCGCTCCGGTTTGCCCGGCTGGAAGCAGGCGGATGAGCCCAAGCAGTATCGCAATGAGCAGCAGGTATGGGAGCAAGCTTATAGGAGCTGTTCCATCCCCACGACTTGGCGAGATTTGCTGATAGCCACAGGCAAATAACAGGCCCACACTCATCACCAGAAGCGCGATCCCTCCTATCAACCAGGAAGCCCGTTGCTTAGCAATTTTCGGTTTCATTTCGTTCTGTGTTTGTAGCATTTTCGTTGTGCTCCGTCTGTGCTATATACCAATCCACAATAGCATCTATATAGGTCATCGTTTCGGCGTCGAGGCCGTAGAGCCGGGCAGGTTGTCCGGGCTGTGGCCGAATCAACTCCCAGTATTTCCCGGTCAGTTCCTCGTTTCCCTGAAAGAGTTCATCAGCATAGGCGACAATTTCTTCTGCCAGTCGTTGAGAGGCAGGCGAGTCAGGAGGTTCATGCATGTGTTCACGAACCTCTCGTAGCAGACGTGTCCAGGTCTGGGTTTTCGGATCATCGGTGTGCAGTTCCGGCAAGTTCGCCAGGATAGCCTGTTCCGTTGGAGTAAAGTGGCGGGCGCGAAACTGTTGCCGCTGCTGTGTGCCTGCTTGAGCCGCTTCGAGAAAGAGACGAAGATCCTCAGCCTGTAGCTTCTCCTTGATCTCAATCGCGTTCAATGCGACCTGTAAAGCATCTTCCAATTGTTGCAGGCGTTGTTTTTCTTCCTTGACGGCCTGTAACTGGTAATGCAGCGATGTTTTCCATTGCTCTTCCTTTGGGTGCTCTGTCAGCATTTCTCGAATCTGGAGCAAGGAGAAGCCTAATTGTTTCAGCGCAAGAATAGTATAGAGTGTGACCGTATCCTCAGCGGAGTAGTAACGATAGCCACTCTCTGTAACGATAGAAGGCTTGAGTAACCCTAGCTCATCGTAGTAGCGCAGAGTTCGAATAGAGACCTGCGCTTCTTTTGCAAGCTGACCTATACGATACATGAGTTTCCTTTCCTTTCTTCTGGTTGGTAGTATAACCCTTCCGTTAGCGTGAGAGTCAAGCCTTTTTTATTATTGGGTGTTTCGATACTCCGGTGACGGCACAGCAATGCATCGAAAAGCGGATCCTTGATCTCAACACGCAACTGAAAGTCTTTCAGCAGGCTTCGATATCTACTATCGGGCGTGTGGGAGCAGAGGAGCTATACAGCGACGCTCAGGCATTGAACACGTGTGAGGTCACGCTTAAAGTGGTCATGCTGGTAGCACAGCTTCCGGAAAAGAAGGTCTTTCTGGCTGCTTGTAGCTCTACACAGAGCTCCTTGGAGCAATATCGAAAACAGGCCTTTTTGCCAATGCTTGACAGCCTGACAATCTCTTCTTCATGGTCGGGGAAAGGCGAGCCGTCGTAGAAATCGGAAGGGGCTGCTTTCAGGACAGCGACGGCCTTGCTTCATCAGTGCCTCTGAAGGTGCTGTAAGTGCTCTTCGAGTTCTTAGAGGTTTGAAGCGAACCAGAGCTGATCGCCATTGTTCGTGTCATACACGAAGTCTCTGAAGCCACGGCTCTGAGCCACATATTGCGAGATGTCGTCGAGGATCGCAACACGGCAGCGATAGTTCACCAGGAAGCGCCAGAAGGCCCCTGTCTTTAGATAAGGGGATGCATGGCGCATGCAGAAAAAGCAGCAGAGACCACGTGACAGCCCGAGCGGTGATGGTATGATTTCACACAACAGAGGATGACGGAAAAGGAGCAAGGGATGCTGATCTCCGAAAGCAAGCTTGCTGCCTCAAAAGCACAATGTGCTGCCATTGAGGAAGTCATCCGCGCCACCCAATTCATTCTTTTGTTGGTTCTTCTTCCTGGCTTTTTGATGACATTTCCGAACCTGGGTAAGGGAACCGATGTTCCTGATGCAGTGGCAGGCTGTCCCACTCCTGAGAGCTCCCAGGCACGGGGAAAAGCGCTCTCGCTCGCACAAAATAGGCAAGGGCATGCGCTTTATCTGGCAGCGCTGTCGGTACACCTTGCATGCTGATCTGGTGGGGCCCGAAATCTCGTGCTGAAAAAGAGCGCGCTAAGAGGGCGTGCTTTCATATGTACGCAAGCCTGCTGCAAGGATATCAAGCACCTCGCGCGCTATTGCCTGCCTCTTTTCGCTGTTTTGTTCAGGGATAGCATACACGCTTTCGATCAGGCCAAGAATAGCACCTGCTACGTGGGCAAAATCATGATGTCCAATCTCGCCACGCTCATAAGCGCTACGAAGAGCGCCCTCAATAGGGGAGAGCATGGAGCTGTAAGCAAGCTCAGTGAGCTGACGGGCATGAGCGGGATCGAGAGCGGGCATATCCGAGTAGACAAGGCGCACCAGATCCATAGGAGGCTGAGAGAGCAACCAATCTGATACCGCATAGAGCACAGCCTGGAGATTCGGGGCAGCCTGGGAAATGGCAGAAGAAAGCCCCTGTCGATGATGATGAAAATTACGCTCAATCACTTCCATGAAAAGGTGTTCCTTTCCCTCAGGGACGTGATGATAGAGCGTCGTATGGTGCACACCGATGCTGGATGCAATATCCCGCAGAGTGACAGCACGATACCCGCGTTCCGCGAACAACTTTTCGGCACCGTCAAGGACCCGTTCACGAGCATTTGTCGGTTCAAGAGAGCGTGGCATGTCTTTTCCCCACCAATTTATTTGTTAGTGGCACTGTACCAGAAAAGGAGGGGGCTGTCAAGGCGCGAGTGAACGGTCAGGAAATAGGGAGGAGGGATGTCAGCTTGTGTGAGGTAGTGAAGATGTTATGGGAGATATAATGATGTGTATAGTATATTTGACGTAAAGTATAGTAAAAATGATAATGTGAGATGAAACTGTTGGAAAGGGGTGGGATGCTGAAAATACAAGATGGAAAGAGAGAGATAAAAGATGCCTCCTGGGCCAGTCTACAGAGGTCTCGCGTCAGAGGTTGCCAGTCCTTACAAACCACCATAACAACTCCCCGGCGGATTTGTACCGTCGCGCTTCTCATGAAGCAGCGTGGAGCTCTCATGGTGGTAGGCTGGTGTATAGGAGACTTTGGGAGCCTGAAATGATGAAAAAGATTGACAGGATCAATCTTCCTCTGGTATAGTGTTACCAACAAAATGTTTGGTTGGTAACACTGTGACATACTTGCACGGCCTTCCTGCTACCCGCGGATGGGTTCTTATAGAACTGAGCAGTGTTTGCACAATGCTGATATTGCTCTGTCACTGTGTATGGTAGTGTTACCAGTGCCGTCATGCATCATACAACGCTGCACTATCATGTTGAAAACATGGCGGTGTATGCTATTCCTGAGCAGGAGCCCGAGCGGGTATTAGTATGAGAAGTACTTGCTATCCTTCTCCAGACTTCTTGTCCATGAAAAACATAGATACGGAAACGCCCTTTTTTTGGGCTAAAAACCAACCAAACGATTGTTGGATTACAGTCGTACAAAGTAAGGAGTGGAAATGAAGCGTGTTTCCCGTCCGTTTCTTCCTGCATGCCGCTCTGATGAGTGAATCTCAGTCTGGTGAGCAGGAAAGAGCCATAGGTGTTATTACTCAATCTTTTGAAGAGGGCTTGCCCGGTATAAATGGTCAAGGCCCAGGAAAGGAAATCGCCACTATGCATAAAATAATCGAAAGTCCGATCAGGCCGCCTCTTGAGCACTACAAGCAGATGCGTGCGAAGAGTCCCGTCTTCTTCGAGCCGCGAGCCGGGAGTTGGATGGTCTTTCGCTATGCTGAAGCGGTGCGTGTGCTGAACGATCATACCACTTTTTCTTCGGATCCGCGCCGATTCGAGGATCTCCCATCCGGGATGCCCACCATGTTCAGCATCCTGGGTTTGGATGAGCCACGCCACCGAAAGCTTCGCACGATTATCCATCGAGCATTCACTCCCCGTGTTGTAGAGAAACTGGCACCGCGTATCAGCGTTATTACTCATGCACTCCTCGATCAGGTACAGGTGCGTGGTGAGATGGATGTGATCCAGGATTTTGCCTATCCGCTGCCACTGACTGTCATTGCTGAGCTCCTGGGTGTGTCAGTGGAAGATCGTGTGAAGTTCCATGCCTGGTGTAACACATTGACCACTGGTTACCAGTTTGAAGACAGAACCAGCTTCTCCCAGAGCCGCGAGGAGAGTTTGCAAGCTCTGAACGCTTACTTTGGGGAAGTGCTCAAAGCGAGGCGTGCGGCCCTTGGGGACGATCTCATCAGTCTTCTGCTTGCCGCTGAGGTGGATGGAGAGAAACTGAACGATGAAGAATTGTTGGAGTTCTGTCTGTTACTGTTGATAGCAGGTCACGAAACTACGGCGAATCTGCTGGGCAACGCGGTGGTCTGCTTTGATACCTATCCTGATGTTGCTAACCAGTTGCGGGAGGATCCTTCGTTGATGCCCGGAGCGATTGAAGAGATTCTGCGCTGTTTCCCCTCGGTTGCAAGCGATTTTCGTTTCACAACAACTGAAACGACCCTGGGGGGACAGCAGATCGGTAAATATCAACCGATACTGGTGATGGTGGACTCTGCGAATTATGATGAAGCTCAATTCTCAAATGCAGACTACTTCGATATCCAGCGTTATCCTAACCGTCATCTCACTTTCGGCCACGGCATTCACTTCTGCCTGGGTGCGCCTCTGGCACGGCTGGAGGCTAGGATTGCCTTGCCGATCTTGCTGGAGCGCTTTCCCGACTTGAAGGCTGTTCCCGCTCAAGTTGTTGAGCCAATCAAAAGCCCCTTTCTCGCAGGAGTTAAGCATTTCTATGTAAAAACAGGCCACTGAGAAGACGAAGAGGGCGAGCACGCATTTTTGTTCCACTGTTTGGATATCTGAGCGTTTCACTTCAGTAGCGGCTCGGGATGCTCTCGTCTTCAGGCAGGAGAGGAATGAGCCTGCTGCAACGGTTGCTCAAGCGGGCCAAAGAGAGAACAGCAGTGTCTCCCTCTCAAACATGACAATTGCCTCAGAATGATGGTTACAGACTTTTAGTCTATAACCATCAAAGCATACAGCAAGAGACAATCGCGCAGTGAACTGACACTCGCGTCGAACGGAGAACACTTCTTGTTCGGCAGGACCGGGCGAGAACGGGGCAGGTGTCACTTATCCCTGATGTGTCGGACAAGGAAGCCAAAGCAATCTTTCTGTGAAGGGGCTGAACTGTGGTGGAGTCCAGACACAAACCTCCTCCTTCTGGTGAAGGTGATTGACTTCGTGCCTGAGGGAAGCTGCTGTGAATGGATAGTTCAATAGTATTATTCTTGAGTAAGTAGCTGAAATAGGTACAAAGAAGCAGGAAGATGTTTCTATCCCATTTGTTTGTGTCTGTAAAGTGATAGGATCCTTCCTGCCCTTGCCTCAATTCTCTGTCAACTCAGGAAAGCATCTCCTCATCAGTCATCAAAGCATAGTGATAACGCTGAAAAATGATCGGCCTCTATGACCATTGCGCGTATCAGGTGTTTTACATGTTTGTCATTGTCCAGCGGGGAAAAACACTGACCTCTTCCGTCGGAGAGCCGGGTATACAGCGGATGGCCTGGGATGTGCTGGCACAGCCGGGAGCGACTGATCTGATCCTGCATAGAGGGCTTGCAAGGCTGTGCCAGAAGCTTTGATGCGTCGAACTCGACAGAGGACTATCGAGAGGATGAACACCTCTGCTGTAACCCGGAACTGAACAGCAGAGCAGGGAGAGGCTCCAGTGTTCGGTTCTCAATGAGAGAAGGGTAGCCCCCAACGCGGAAGGATCAGGCGGGCTGTCCCTCCATGATGACGAGGTAGCCGGTTCCTCCCTGCGTCGAAAGGTCGATATCAGCAATGCAGCGGACGGGAACATAGTTCAGGGTAAGTGTGCCCTCGACGTGGACCGTACCAGATCCTGTCGCGAAATCGGCCTGACTGAGATCGGTAGAGCTCTGATCGACACGTACACCAAGATCTGTACCCCCGCGTGTCCCCGTAAACTTGAGGAAGACATATCCGAGTTCAGTAAGACGCTGCTGAAATTCCTGTAGTGTGGGCCGTGAGCCACCAATAACAACGGGATGTTTCCCCTGAGAAAGCCGCTGTACAAGCTCGTTCATTGGAAGGTCGCTCCTTTCGTACATGCGAGAATGGGCAAAGATTACGCATCTGCTTGATAGGCATATTGCAGGTCTTCGGGAATCGCAAAGTGAAGGGTTTCCTGACAGAACTCCCGCCATTCGGGTGTCACCTTTGCGAAAAGTGGAGCCTGTTCCTGTACAGGACTGAGGACGACCGTAAAATCATCGCAGAGGTAGCAGATGGTGTCGGCGTCTGGAGGTGTTGCGGTTGGCTGTTCTATCCAGCCGCGAAATTGCCGCAATTCTGCAAGCCGGTACGCTTTACAATATTTGTACATTGTTCCTCTCTTTGCGCGCTGAATACTGTCTACTGCTCTTTCGATTGGGAGGCGACTTCCTCCATATGTTTGCGCAGGCTCAAGGGACGCATATCTGTCCAGACCTCTTTAATGTAAGCCAGGCAGTCGCTTTTCGGTCCCTCATAACCGCACTCGCGCCAGCCCGCAGGTGCCTCGCGATCCGCAAACCAGATAGAATACTGTTCCTCATGATTCACAACAACTTTATAGCGTCTGGTATCCTCATTTTCGTCATGGGACATCTTGCCATCTCCTTTCGAGTGCTTTCTATTGGTGCTTCGCAGTTTGATAGAGCCGCTATAAATGCGCTTGAGCACTGTAAGAGGCTGAAAAAACACCTGTAGATGTAAGTGTACTGTGCTCTTAAAAGAAAGACAATCATCGTAGAGAGGATTTTCGACGAGAAGAGAAAATGAGAGACGCTATACGCCAAAGGAGGAGAAAAGCTGCGCACAGGAGTAATCTCAGGAGGAGAATGCTTTCCCCATATGGCCGACGAGTGACCTGTTAAAGCCGTCCCGTCGCCTGATCGGGGCTGTGAGGCGACAAGACGGCCAGCCCTACGGAAGCTCTTCGTCTGGAAGACTTGCTATCTCCTGATAGATACGCGCTATTTCATCCACCGTTGCGCGATCCTCATAGAGTTGAGCCAGCTCATCTACGATTCCTGCAACGGTTGGCCGCTCAAAGAGGCTGCGCAAAGGAAGCTCAACCTCGAAGATGGAGCGAATCCGGAAGAGTGTTTGTGTGGCAAGGAGAGAATGGCCGCCAAGCACAAAGAAGTTATCATGAAGGCCCACGCGCTCAAGCGAGAGCAGGTCGGCCCAGAGTGCGGCGATCAGCTCTTCTGCCGGACTCTTCGGGGCAACATAGGACTCTCCGGTAAAGGTGGCTGAGGGAGCGGGCAGCGCGTGCTTATCGATCTTTCCATTGGCGTTGAGCGGGAAACGTTCAAGCAGGACGAAATGAGCGGGCAGCATATATTCAGGTAGCTTCTGTTGCAGGAAGGTGCGCAAGACCTGGGTCGAGAGCGAGGCTTCGCGAGGAACGACATAGGCAACAATATGCCTGTCTGCTGCGTCTTCACGAACGATTGCTACCGCTTCTGCAACCTGCTCATGCCGCATCAGCACTGTTTCTATCTCGCCCAGTTCGACCCGGTGCCCATGTACTTTGACCTGATTATCGATGCGCCCGAGGCACTCAATGCGCCCATCAGGCCAGTAGCGCCCCACATCGCCCGTTTTGTAGAAGCGAGCTCCGGGCTGTGCACTGAATGGATCGGGCAGGTAGGTTTCTGCGGTACGTGCAGGGTTGTGCAGGTAGCCTCTACCGACGCCCTGCCCTCCGATATAGATATGACCGGGGACGCCGACCGGAACCGGTTCGAGAGCGTCATCAAGAATGTAGATCTGCATAGCCGGGATCAGGTGACCGACCGCGACATTGCTGCTCTGCTCGTCCGGTAGCTTTGCGATAATCTCGTGGGTTACGTCGTCGGAGCACTCGGTCGCGCCGTAGGTGTTGATAAGCGACACATTGGGATAGCGCTCAAGCCAGTGGCGGCACAACTGTGGTGGGATTGCCTCACCGGTTGAGATCAGCCAGCGAAGCGGGACCGTGTCCGACACGGCTCGCTGCTGTCGCTCTTCCAACAACATACGAATTTGTGCCGGCACCAGTTCGAGGACGCTGATATTGAAACGGTGTAGTGACTGGTAGAGCTGCGAGGGAGTATACATTGTAGCTGAGTCGAGGATACAGACAGTACCACCAACAAGGAGCGGCGAGAGAAACTGCCAGAGCGAGATATCAAAGCTGAGTGACGCGCTTTGTGCCACACGATCTCGCTCCCCGAGCTGCAAGATGTCGATTTTGGCGTAGAGATGATTGAGCATGCCATCATAGGTAAGCATTGCTCCTTTGGGGCGGCCCGTCGAGCCAGATGTGAAGATGACGTAGGCAAGCTGCTCAGGCTGCGGTTGGATCGGCTCTGGCTGGCCTGTTGCTTGTTGATGTGAAAGCTCTTCGACACAGATAGCCTGCCGCCTGCCTGGTTCCATGCATTGAAGATGGGTGCGGGTGGTGAGCAGCAAGGAAACCGCCGTCTCCTCAAGCAAGAGGTGAAGCCGCTCGCGTGGATGATCTGGTTCCAGCGGAACATAGGCGGCCCCGGCCTGGAAGATCGCAAGCAGGGAGACAAGCATCAAGATGGAGCGGTCAAGGCAGATCCCGACCACGCTTTCCGGGCCGATCTGGTGCTGCTGTAAGAGCGCCGTGAGTTGGTCGACGCGCTGTTTCAGGCAGGCATAGGTGATCTGTTCCTCTTCACAGATGGCGGCGATGCTATCGGGAGTCCTGTTGACCTGCGCCGTGAAGAGGGCCGCGAGGTCGCAATGTTCGGGGTACGCAATGCGCGGCGACGTGGTGTTCCACTCGATAAGCATACGCCGGCGTTCGGCATCACTGAGGAGCGGAAGCTGTGCTATGCGCTGCTCGGGCTGTGCGAGGGCGCTTGTGAGCAGGGTAAGCCAGTAGTTGAAGATCCGCGAGATGGTTTCAGCTTTGAATAGATCGGTATTGTATTCAATCACGCCGCTGATCTGCTCCCCGGTATCGAAGAGGTCGAAGAGGAGATCAAAGCGGGAAATGTGGCTGTCAACAACTAATCGCTCAAGCTGAAGCCCTGTCAGGGTGGTGCTATCGATCCGGGTATTTTGCAGGGAGAACATCACCTGGAAGAGCGCGGAGTGGCTCAGGGTGCGCTCTGGCTGAAGCTCCGCAACCAGTGTGTCGAATGGAACCTGATGATGAGCAATGTCTTCTAGAAGCTGCTGTCTGACCTGCCGAAGCAGCTCCCGGAATGTCTGCTCATATGTGACGTGGGTGCGCACAAGCAGCGTATTGACAAAGAACCCGATGACCGCTTCGGTTTCGGCGTGCTCCCGGTCGGTAATATCGGTACCAATCACAATATCCTTCTGTCCCGTATATCTGGCAAGAAACGCCTGAAACGTTGCCAGAAGCGCCGCGAAGGGAGTAACACCTTCACGCTGGCAGAAAGTCCGTAGGGTGGCGGTCAGTGAAGCGGGTAGCCGAATTTCGAGCAGTGAGCCCTGATAGCGTTGAATGGCCTGGCGCGGGTAATCGGTGGGCAGGTCAAGCAGCGGAGGAATCCCGTTCAGGCGTTGCTTCCAGTATTCCAGATGCGGCGCAAGCTTCTCTGTGGTCAGCTCTGCGCGCTGCCAGACCGCATAATCTGCATAGTGAACTGAAAGGGAAGGGAGTTGCGGCTTTTTCGCGACAAGAAGGGCATTATAGTACGCAGCCAGATCAGCAAGAAAGATGTCCATTGAGCCGCCATCTGAAATGATATGGTGCATACTGATCTGCAATATATGCTCTTGCGCGTTGAGATGAAGCACCCGAGCGCGAAGCAGCGGCCCCTCTTGCAGGTTGAAGGGCGTACGCGCTTCGGTCCGAAGCTGCTCCTGTAATTCCCCGGGCCCAGGGGGAATGGCTAGCGTCTGCTCCTGAAACGGACAGTGCGTTAGCGGGAGAACATACTGTAGCGGTTGCTCATCGGCTATGGTAAAGGCGGTGCGTAGCGACTCATGGCGCTGTACAACGCGATTCAGGCTTTCTCGTAAGAGATCGACGCGCAGCGAACCCGAGAGCCGGAACGCAACGCTAATTGTGTAGAACGGGTTGCCCGGTTCAAGCCGGTCAAGGAACCAGAGCCGCTGCTGTGAGAATGAAAGGGCAACCGGGCCATCTTCTGCGCGAGGAGTGATGTGCCGGTTGTTATTGCCGGTACTACTTTCTCCCCGCTTCCAGAGCCGAAAAAGAGCCTGCTGGGCGGGTGAGAGCCGCGCCTGCCGTTCCTGTTTGTCGAGATGAGACACACGCACCTCCTGGATATTATGAACGAAACAGCGCTTGCATCATTTGCTGCGCTTCTGCTTCGGATAAACTTTCCACTTTCTGGAGTAGCTGATCCTCAATGTATTCTGCGAGGTCAGCAAGCGTTTGTTTGCGGAAGAGCGTCGGGAATGAGAAATCAAGAGGAAACGCGTTGCGTATCCGCGTCGCAAGCCGCACGAGCAGCAACGAATTGCCTCCCAGATCGAAAAAGCTGTCGTAGCGGCCAATTGTCGCCCCCGGTAGCAGCTCCTGCCAGATTGCGGCTATTTGCTTCTCGGTTTCGGTCTCGGGTGGGACTGCCGGGCCATGCGTGCGCAGGCTGCTCAGATCGGGTTCGGGCAGATTTTTACGATCCACCTTGCCGTTTGCTGTCAGCGGCAGCGCATCGAGCACAACAATAGTGGAGGGAAGCATATACTGAGGCAGCTTCTGACGCAGGAACGCCTGTAGCGATTGTCGAATGTCGGCTGGCGCATGGGTAGTCGGAAGGAACGACCAGCCGCTTGCTGCTGCTGGATCAATCGCGCCACCAAGCAGCGTGTGAAGGAGGATCTGGCCTTCCTGGAGACCGAAAGCGCCCTGCATTGTCGCGAAGTCGAGATCACCGATAGGGCAGAGGCCGAGATTATGGCGCGGGGCCTCGGTCATAAGAAGCTGGCTCATATAGCCCGCCTCAAGCAGGCAGAAATCCCGGGCGAGCGGACCGTAATGAGCCTGAATGCCCTTCAGATGCGCGATCAGGAACAGGGAGAAGGCTGCCGAATCAAAGATGGGTTGATTCGCCAATCCGTGTACCCTGCGCTGCTCTTCATTTTTGGACGAGAGCAACACCAGCTGATGCGTCTGCGGGTTATAGTAATAAAATCCCTCCTCAAGCCCTTCGACGCGACCTGGTTTGATCGCAATATACACCTGAACGGGATAGATGCCGCCCGCGGAGGGATAGCGATATTTGGGCAGGCCCTCAAGCTCGACCTGGCTGAGCGTCGCCAGAAAGTCGCCGAGCCGCGTCAAAGGGATGGCATGCGGGAGGAAGGCTCGATAGCTGAGGCGCTGCCGGTAGGCGCTGAGTTCACGCTGTGCCGTTAGCTGGACAGTCGGGCGGTTCTCCGTCTGGCGAATGCTGCCCAGGCCGAAGGCGTTGTCAAGCCGCTGAAGCGCTTGCATGGACGTTCCAAAGGATGGCGTAAATGCCTCGCTCGGTTGCTGTGGAACGATGTAGGTGACAAGTCGCTTTTCACCAGTGCTGGTCGTGATGGCGGTCGCAATGGCTGCCTGAACGTCTGGATGTTGCAGGCAGGTTTCCTCAATCTCACCCAACTCAATGCGGTGGCCTTGTATCTTCACCTGGAAGTCATCGCGGCCCAGAAACTCAATCGTGCCATCTGGCAGGTAGCGACCCAGATCACCGGTCCTGTAAAGCCGCTCGCCGGTGCGAGGGTGGGTGATGAAGCTGACGCATGTTTTCTCCTCGTCGCGCCAGTAGCCCCGAGCGAGCCCGATTCCAGCAATGTAGAGATCGCCGGGAACCCAGACGGGAGCCGGTTCAAGATCATAATTCAGCACGTGAAAGCGCTGGTTGAGCATCGGGCGACCATAGGGAATGCTCTTCCAGTGCGGTTCTAGCGCGTTGATCGGGTAGAGAATCGACCAGATGGAAGCCTCGGTTGCTCCTCCCAGACTGATAATCTCAAGCGATGGGAGCTGCGCGCGGGCCTGGTCAGGCAGTGAAAGCGGTATCCAGTCGCCGCTGAGGAGAGCGAGGCGAAGTGAGGTCTGTTGTAGGGCGGAGTCGTTTGCGGTGTACTCGACCAGCATGTGCAGAAGCGTGGGAACCGAGTTCCAGAGCGTGACGCGCTCGTGCTGGAGCAGTTCAAGCCAGAGGGCAGGATTCCGCTCTGAGCCGTCGGGCGGAATGACCAGTGAGCCCCCGGCTGCTAGCAAGCCGAAGATATCATATACTGAAAGATCGAAATTCAAGGCGGAGAGCGCGAAGACCCGGTCATTGCTGTTAACGTTGAAGCGCGAGTTGATGTCAAGAATCGTATTGACCGCGCCTCGATGGTCAATCATCACCCCTTTGGGCAGTCCCGTTGAGCCAGAGGTATAGATGACATAGGCCAGATGCTCAGGTGTTTGAACCGAGTCGAGAGGCTGCGAGACGGCCTGTTCGAGATCAAGCGAATTGACGTGGATCCGCTGGACATGGGGTGGCCAGTTGGTGCGCTCGTCTACCCATGACTGCGTCAGAGCAAGCGTGACTTCACCATGATTCAAGAGATAGTGGAGCCGCTCGGTTGGCAGGTGGGGATCAATCGGCAAATAGGCTGCGCCCGCCTGAAGGATACCGAGCACCGCGACAACCTGTTCCCATCCTTTCTCCATCACAACCGCGATCAGTTGATCTGGTGATGCGCCAGATGCCCGAAGCTGTCTGGCAAGCTGCATCATCCCCGAGTAGACCTGTTGATAGCTCAGGGTGCGGTGGGGTGAAACAACGGCGACCGCCTCGGGCCGGCGGAGTGCCTGCTCGCTAAAAAGGGTATGCAGGAGGGCGTGGGAGACCGGGGCCGCTGTCGCGTTGGCCTGCTGGCGCTGCTGTAGCTGCTCGGTCGGCACAAGCTGTCGTGGTACCTCCTGCCAGGCTTGCTCGTCTTCGGTTGCGAGACGCTCAAGAAGCAAGCAGTAGGCCTCAAACATGGCATCGATCAGGCCCGGTGGAAAAAGCTCATCCACGGATTCCCAGTGAAAGATCAGCTCGCCTGCCGTTTCGTGCACTTGATGGTCAAGCCAGACCTGTGGCGTCTGGGTCACACAATAGAGCGTTTCGTTCCAGAGAGGTGTGTCCTTGCTGGCGGTATCCTGGATCAGGAAGCTGGTAAAAACGATGGGCATGACCGCACCTGAGATGTCGCCTTTGCGGCGGGCCAGCTCTCGCAAGACATGAATTCCGCTATAGTGGCGGTGATCGAGATCGCGCCAGAGCTGTTGCTGTGTTGCTCGGGCCTGTTCTGCAAAGCAGCGCGGCGTTGAATGATCCATACCCACAATGATGAGCGAGGTAAAATCACCAACGATCTGATGTATCTGCTGGTGTAGCGGCAGACGGTTAAAGATGCTCAGGTTGATGCTGAAACGAGGCGACTTGCTCCATGCCGCGATGATATTCGCAAAGGCTGTGAGCAGAACACCCGATGGTGTGGCGTCCGCCTGAGCAGCGCGTGCCTTGATGCGTTGCCATTGTTGACGGCTGAGCTTTGCGCTTCGGTGGACAAAGCGTGGCTGCTTGAGCGTTTGGGCCGAGCGGGCAAGTGGTAGGTCTGGAGCCGGTGGAAGCTCTGGTATTCGCTGCTCCCAGTAGGTTTGAGAGCGGCGGTATAGCTCGGACTGCCGTAGTTCCTGTTCTGCCAGAACGTAGTCTCTGAAGGACAGTTCCAGCGCCGGTAAGGGAACATGCGGGCGGTAATAGAAGTGCAAAAACTCATGCAGGAGAAGGTTCATACTCCATGCATCAAAGAAGAGAGACTCCACACTCAAGTGAATACGCGTCTTCCCTTTGTCCAGCAGGAAGATGAGTACCTCAAACGCCGGGCAGCGATCCAATGGCAGAATCTGATGATCCATCTGCCGGCGAAAAGCGGCGAGTTGTGCGTCCTGAGTCGGCTGAGCGAGTGCCCGAAGATCAATCACGCGACTTGAGAAAGGCGGAATCTCAGCAACAATCTGCTGCTGACCATCAGGGAGCAGAATGGCACGTAGCATCTCATGCCTGGCAAGAAGTGTCTGAATCGCGGCATCGAACCGCTGGAAATCGATCTCGGGTGCTGCTACCTCGATATAGGCGTGATTGCCCACGTTGCTGATCTCAAAAGCGTCGCTGCGACCAATCCAGTAACCATGTTGTACTTCGGTCAGCGGGAAGGGGTCGGAGCGATGGTCCGGGTCTGGTTGGATGAGCGGAAGCGGCGGCGTCTCTTCGCGCTCCTCACGTAAAGTCGCAAGCAGAGCTGCACACTGCGCGGGCGTTGGCGCTTGCAGAAGCTGGCTGAGCGAGAGGCGCACGTGGAAATGATGGTTGATATGAGCAAGGAGCTGTTCAGCAAGGAGAGAGTGTCCCCCGAGGGCGAAGAAGTTTGCGTCTCGGTCAAGCTCGGGATAGCCCAATGCCTCGGTCCAGAGCGAGATCAGCACTGTTTCCGGTGTTTCGTCTTGCCGCTCGCTCGGTTGAGATAGGGAGGGCGGCTGTTCGCGTGCTTCGGGCGGTGTGCTGATCGTGGCGAGATCCAGCCATTCGGGCCAGAGCCGCTCCCGCTGCCAGGAGTAGAGTGGCAATGAGACAAGCGAGCCGGGCTCGGGGTAAAGCTGCTGCCAGTTGATCGGATAGCCACAGGTGTAGAGCAGGGCAAGCACCTCTAAGGGCGCGTCGGAGGCGGCAAGAAGGGTAAGCTCTCTCTCTTGTTGCCGTGCGTGCTGTTGGAGAACCTCGCCGATTGAAGAGGGAGAGGCAAACGAGAGCACAAGGTCATATCCGTCCTCAAGGAAACGTTCCAGCGTGGCTTCTGAAGCCGGTTGCAGCTCATAGAGCGGGAGGGGGGCTGCTGGTAGCAGGGCCTCGCTCGGGTGAAGAAGGCGCTCTATTGCCTGTTCCAGAGTGAGTGCACCGGCTAGATAAGCGGCGGCAAGCTCTCCCGTCCCTGTCCAGGCGACTGCATCGGGTTCGATGTTCCAGGAACGCCAGAAAGCGGCCTGTGCGACCTGTCGAACGAATGGTTGCAGCGCCTCGTCGAGGTGTGGTGAAGCCGAGAACCGCTGAAGGATCTGCTCGCATTCGGCTCGGGCCCGTTGATAGGCCGGTTCGGCGTGTAGAGCCGTCTCATCTCCTGTATCGTCCAGCAGGAAAGCCAGCCGATGCGACCTGCCCGAACGAGCGTGTTTGAGTGCGTCGGTGAGCTTTTCGGCTGCTTCTTGAGCGGAAGCGGCCACTATAGCGACTCGATGTGGGTGATGCTCACGACGCACACTGGCTGTATAGCAGATATCACGCCACATGTGGGGTGACGCTGTGTGCAAGTAGTGGCGGTATCCCTCAACCTGTGCAGAGAGAGCCTCGGTAGAGTGGGCAGAGATCGGCAGCAGGGACGTTCTCTTTTCCTGAACCGGCTTCTGCTCTTTAGCCTCATAGGCCGTGAGGATCACATGCGCATTGACACCGTTCAGGGCAGTGCTGGTAGCGCCTGCTGTCGGTGTTCCCATCTTGCGGGGCCAGGGCTGAAGCTGACGAACAGGAGCGAGATTGCGCATGGTAAGCTCGGGGTTCAGTGTCTTGAGGTTCAGTGTGGGGGGAATCTCGCGGTGATAGAGCGAGAGCGCAACCTTAATCAGGCTTGCAATCCCTGAAGCGGCCTCCAGATGGCCGATATTCGTTTTGACTGAGCCGACCAGACAGGGCTGATCTCTGTCCGGTTGCTCCGCGAAGAAGCTTTCCAGCGCCTCTGTTTCAAGCAGATCGCCCCGCTTAAAGCCGGTGCCATGAAGCTCGATGTAATCAACCTCTCGCGGCTCTATGCCTGCTTCCTGATACGCGCTCTGTAGAAGAGCCTGCTGTGCTTGCTGATCGGGTGCGGTTAACCATGCGTTGCGTCCGTTGTGGTTGACGGCAACCCCCTGCAACAGCGCATATACTCGGTCACCGGGCTCCACACGCGAGAGAGGCTTTAAGACGACGATCCCGGCCCCTTCTCCGCGTGAGAAGCCGTCCGCCTCGCTGTCCAGTGTCTTTGTCTGCCCATCAGCAGCAAGCAGACCTGCCTGTGAAACCATGACCGCATTTTCCGGAGCAAGCATCAGGCTCACGCCTCCGACCAGTGAAAGGGATGCGCTCCTGTTCCACAGGCTCTCGCAGCCGAGGTAGAGTGCCGCGAGCGAGGACGTACAGCTTGTATCAATGGCCATGCTCGGGCCTTTGAGGTCGAAGAAGTGGGAGAGGCGGGCAGCAGCGAGCCCGCTCGCGCTCCCGGTTGCGGTGTAATCGTTGATCTGCGACCACTGGCGCGTCAGCAAGCTATGATAGTCGTTCCAACTGATGCCCATATAGACGCTTGTCTTGCTACCTGCAATTTGCGATAGGGGAAGACCTGCATCTTCGAGGGCTTCCCAGGCGACCTCAAGCAGCAGGCGATGCTGAGGGTCAATATATTTGGCCTCGCGGGGAGAGAGACGGAAAGCCCGCCAATCGAACTGGTCAATCTGATCCAGGAAACCTCCCCGACGACTCTTGATTGCTCCCGGCCTGTTCTGTTCAAGCAGCTCCATTGACCAACGCTGCTCAGGAATATCACGGATCGCATTGGTGCCAGAGCGGAGAAGATCCCAGAAATCGCGGGGGCTATTTGCGCCGGGAAAGCGGCAGCCGATGCCGACAATGGCGATTGGTTCACGCTGCGATTCGTACATTGGTATACCTTTCTCGTCTATCTCCATCGTTGTATTGTGAAAGGGTACAGACTACGCCTGTTGCTTGCTCGCTGTCTGCAAGATAAGCTCAGCGATTGTATCCAGGTTGGTAAAATGGGTGGCAACCATTTGATGAGGCGGAATATCGACTTGAAATTGCTCGCGAATAAAGGCAAGCAGGCGGACCATCTCCATTGAATTAATAATGCCCCATTCAAGGAGAGGGGTATTTTCATCCAGACCAAACGATCTACCATCCAGCACCTGTTGTACAATGTAGGTTTTCAGCCGTTCGATAAGTTCAGCTTTTGGCAACATGATGATTCCTCCTTTGCGTTAATTGAGCCTGTAAAGCAAGTCGGTCGATCTTGCCGTTTCGTGTATAGGGCAGTGTCGGGAGCGTATAGGCTGCGTCGATAATCATATAGCGGGGGAGCTGTTTGGCACAGTGCTTTTTCAATTCCAGCAGAGATGGTGGTTCCTCTGTGGTGCAGCAGAGAAAAGCAACCAGCCGCCCCTCAATTCCCTCACCTTCCGCGAGAACAACCGCTGCGGAGATAGCTGGATGAGCCAGTAAGGCGGCTTCAACCTCACCCGTCTCGATGCGGTAGCCACGTAGCTTGAGCATCTGATCTCGGCGCCCTCTGTAGTGGTAATTGCCATCAGCATCGAGCGTAACAAGGTCGCCCGTTGCATAAGGCCGCTTACCATGCGGTTCCTTCCCCCAGTATCCAGCCATGACGGTTGGCCCGGACACGAGCAGCTCACCGGTTTCGCCGACGTGAATCGGGGTGCCATCCTCTTTCTGCCCCCAGACGAGATCACCCGAGCAGGCACGTCCGATGGGAACCGGGGCAGTTGCATCGTCGGCAATCGCTTTGACCTCGTAGAAGGTGCACACATTGGTTTCGGTCGGCCCGTAGAGGTTCAGGAAGCGCGTCCCGGGCCAGTGACGGTAGAGACGACGCAGATGCTTGAGTGGGAATGGTTCTCCGGCAAAGAGCAGAGCACGCACGGCGGGAGGCTCCCGTTCAAGCAGACAACCTTGTTCCATCATGAGCGTTAAGACGGAGGGGACAGAATACCAGATGGTCAGCTTCTCCGTGTAGAGCAGCTCTACGAGCCGAGCGGGAACATAGGCGCTGCTTTCCGGGATCAACACGACCGTTGCACCGACTGAGAACGCGCCATATAGATCGAGAACGGAGAGGTCAAAGTGAAAGGGCGCATGATTGCTAAAGCGATCGGTGGCGGTGGCCTGTAGCTCCTCAACGGCCCAGTTGATAAAGGCAAGCGCGTTCCGATGGCTGATACAGACCCCTTTAGGCGTGCCTGTGGAGCCAGACGTGTAGAGAATGTATGCAAGCTCGTCTTCGTGGGTAGGAGGGAGCGGGCTGACTGCCTGTGCTGTGCTGGCCTCAGCGAGAAAAAGAGTTTGCACTGATTCCTCTATAGAGGATAGAATTTCCGCTCGTTCCTCTGAGGTAAAGAGCAGAGAAATTCCACAATCGTGAAGAATGGTGGCAATCCGGGCCGGTGGGCTGAGTGGGTCAAGAGGAACGTAGACGGCATGCAAACGTAGCGCCGCTTGCATCATCGCAATGACGGAAGCGGATTTTTCAAGCCAGAGGCCAACGCGGTCGCCCGGGCGTATCCCTCGTGCAGCGAGGGCGCCAGCGAACCGCCCCGCAAGCTCGTCTAGTTCACGATAGCTGTACTCGCGTTCGGCATCTTTTACCGCGATATGATCGGGCCACTTCTGTGCGGCCTCTAGAAGCAGATGCTGAATATTCATAGGCCTAATTCACCTGCGATAATGTCTCGTTGAATCTCTGACGTTCCAGAAAAAAGCGTGGATGGAATTGCGTCACGGAGCATGCGTTCAGGGCCCGTGTCGCAATTAAAACCTTTTGAGCCGTGAAGGTGAAGCGCATCGAGGGCTGTTTGAAGCGCTGCCTCGCTAACCGCCAGCTTTGAAAGCGATGTGGCAAGCTGTGCCTTTTCACCCTGTGCGTGCAGCCAGCAGGCCCGATAGAGCAGCAGGCGGGCGGATTCAAGCCGAAGCTTCATATCTGCCAGCCGATGGGCGACGGCCTGCTTTTTGGCGAGAGCCTGGCCGAACTGCCGGCGGGTGCGGACATAGGCAACCGTTTGCGCTAACTGACGCTCCATCTGACCAAGATAGGCCGCAAAGAGACAGGAGCGCTCCCACTGCATGGATTGGAGGAAGATTTGTGCTCCCTGTCCTTCTTCACCGATTCTCTGTGTGGCAGGGATGCGGCAGTGATGCAGTCTCAGTTGACCGGCTGGAGTGCTGCTTAAGCCCAGTTTGGCAAATGGTGAACCGACCTCAATGCCGGGTGTATTACGCTCAAGCACAAATGCTGTAATGCCAAGATACCCATGTGCTGGCTCTGTTGAGGCATAGAGGAGAAATAGGTCAGCGGTTGGGCCGTTGCTAACGTAGCTTTTTACACCCTGAAGCACATACGAATCGCCGTCACGGATAGCTCTCGTTTTCAGCGCGAAGACGTCAGAGCCTGCCTCTTCTTCCGTAATCGCATTGGCTCCGATCAGGTCGCCAGAGCAGAGGCCCGGCAACCAGCGCCGCTTCTGATCTTCATTGCCATATTCGACAAGAGGCATGCAACAGGCAAACAGGTGGGCAGAGGCCGAGAAAATCAATCCCATATCGGGGTGTGCCCGCCCAAATGCCTCAATGGCGTATGCTGTTGTCAGGGCATCGTGGCCTCCTCCGCCATAGGCTTGAGGAACGCTCAAACCGAGAAGCCCGGCCTCTCCACAGCGTTTCCACTGTGTGCGTGTCCAGAACTGGCCCGAAGGCGTATCGGCTAGTTCCTCGCCGGCGCGCTGTATGATGCTATCGTGCAGGGCTTGTTGTTCGGGTGTCCAGGAAAAGTCCATGTCCTTTTGCTCCAATTAACCTGATAGAGTTGTTTCGCTGCGCTTGTCTTTTACCGGCGTCGCCGTGTCGGGTCGCACTCCAAGCAGATAGAGGCAGGGTGACGTGAGCATGGTTGTGACTAGAGCCATAATCACCAGTATTGAGAAGAGGGTCTGTGAGAGAATCCCCAGTTCAAGGCCGATATTGAGCACGATAAGTTCAACTAGCCCACGCGTGTTGAGTAAGAAGCCAAGCGTGAGTGAGTCGCGCCATGATTCGCCAGAGATGCGAGCCGAGAGGGTACCGCCTCCAATTTTTCCCAGGCAGGCAACCAGCAGAATCACCAGACAGAGCAGCCACAGGGCGGGACTCTGAATCAGCCCCAGTTGCGTGCGTAGGCCGCTTACTACAAAGAAGAGCGGCAGAAAGAGGAGCCCGTTCACCTGATCGATGCTGTGAATCTGTTGTGTGAAGTTCTGGTTGCGGGGCAGGATCAGTCCCGTGAGGAAGGCCCCAAAAATCGGGTGAATGCCGATTTTGTCGGTTGTGAAGGAGGCAAGTAAAACCGTGCCAAATGTCAGGGCCGCCAGAAGCGGCATCGAGCGGATATGGCGGTTTGCCCGAATGAACAGGGGACGAACAATCAAGAACATGCTGGCGATGAAAAGCGCGGTGAAGACCAGCATCAGCAGAATGGAGAGGCCACTTTGTGCATGTGCCACTGTCGACGCTGTTGCCAGCAAGCACCAGGCAATCACATCACCGACAGAAGCGCAGACAAGCGAGAGCATCCCGATTCTGGTCGTGAGCAGCCGCTTTTCACTTAGCAGCCGTGCAAGCACGGGAAAGGCCGTGATCGCCATCGCAACTCCCATCAGCAGCGCGAACGAAAATGGTGTCGCATGCTTGCCCGCCTGGGCTGGGAAGAGCAGAAAACCAAGCAGAAAACCAAGCAGCAGGGGAACAATGATCCCACTGAGGGAAATAATGGCCGCGACACGGCTCTGTGAGCGCAACTCCTGCACATCGGTGCGCGCACCCAGAGAGAACATATAGAGAATCAGCCCGATATCCCCGAGCATATGCAGGATGGGAATACTGGCCGGGGGGAAGATCTGGCGTTGCAGGTCGGGAAGAAGCAAGCCCAGGAGTGATGGCCCCAGGGCAAGCCCGGCCAGAATCTCTCCGATTACCCACTGTTGCCCGATACGTCGACTCAAGGTGCCGAAAAGCTGCACTGCGAAGAGAATCACAATAAGTTGAAGTAGAATCTGACCTGTTAGCATTATCCCCTGCTCATTCTCTTATCGCTACGGGTTATCTCATTCTCAAAAAGGGTGGCATCCCTGCCGAAACCGTTGACCTCACTTTAGAAGGCCGGAGCGAACGCGTGCGATGTAAGTTCGCCTAAGTAGTGGTGCCAGATGTGATCCTCGTTCCGTTCAACCTCAGTCACGATCTCTTTCATCAGCTTTAAGACCGCTGGCTCATCCTCATCGTAGACATCGCCCTGTAAAAGCTTGACGACATCAATGCGATAGCGTGGATCTTGCACGAAGGCGGTAAAGAGCACATTCAATCTATAGTAGACCGAGATGAACTCATACCAATTTTTCGTTCCCCGACGTAGCGTCGTTTCGTAGTTCTGGAAGCTCTGTTTGCGGAAATCGCCACTCTCGGCGGCCCGGATAATATCGGCGGCGGAGAAGCGTGCACTGTTGAGCGCAATGCTGACCCCGGTTGAGAAGATGGGATCGACGAAGCGAGCTGCGTCCCCAATGAGCACAAAGTTATCGCCGCAAATTTGCTTCATGGCGTAGCTGTAGTCTCCCTCGTCTTTCAGGGGGCGAATCTGGTTGGCGGCTCGCAGACCTTCGGCCAGTTCCGGGCGGCTCTCCAGGCAGCTCCAGAAGAACTGCTCCCGTTCCTTACGCGACTTTGCGAAGTTCTGTTTTTGCGTGACAACGCCGATACTCGTGATCGTCTCGGTAATTGGGATCTGCCAGACCCACGTATTTGTGAGCGGAAGGAAGTGAATAAAGATGAAATCACGTTGAGCCTCGTCTGTGCTCATAATGGAGCGATCGTAGCCCTCGAACCACGTATGCAGGGCGTACTGATCGAAAACTGTGTCGCGAATCCGCAGTTTGAGCTGATTCCCGAGGAGCGTACGACGCCCGCTCGCATCGACAACCATCCGGACATTTGTGCTTATGTCACGCTTGCCGATGGTGAAGTTGATGCGCGGTCTATTTTCCTCGCTGAAATCAACATTCCGTACCTGCACGCCTTCATACACGGTTGCGCCAAGCTCATGCGCGTGTTGAAGCAGCATCAGATCGAATTTGCCGCGATCCACATGGAAGGTATAGTTGCGGTCAACGCCAGGCTGTACACGCTCATCGAAGCGGACTCCCGCATAGCAATCGGGTTCCAGCCCGTCGAAGCTGTCGGCGTAGATCGGCCCGCGACCAGACGTTGTCCATGCGGCTCCGTACTTTTTCGGGAAGCCTGCAGCTTCCATTTTGTCCATAAAGCCGATCTCTTTAAACACGCGAGTAGACGAAGGGACAAGAGATTCACCAACGTGTGGACGCGGGAACAAATCACGCTCAAAGATGACGCACGTGAGCCCGGCCTTTGCCAGGTAGGATGCAATCGATGAGCCTCCAGGCCCGCCGCCAATAATTCCAATGTCGAAATCCACGTGTTCCATTCAGCTTCACCTCTTTTATGTAATACTATCCTGTGTTGGAAAAGTGAGAATGAATTATGCTTGATATCAGTGATTGCAAGTGAAAGGAAGCGAAACAATAACCTCACCTTTTAATTTCCTGTATAACTCTGTTGCAGTGAAAGCATATCTTCTCTTAGCTTGTTTTGTAATAGCTCAATTACTGCCTGTTCCTCAGTATGAAGAAAGAAATGATCGCCAGGGAACAGGTGTATCTCAAAATGACTGCTTGTCTGTTTCTCCCAGGCATGCAGCTCGTCGGTAGATACCTCGCTATCATGTGTGGCTCCCAGAGCCGTAACAGGGCATGCGAGCGGCTGCCCCTCGGTATAGCGATACGTCTCGCTGACCGCAAAATCTGCGCGTAAGAGAGGAAGAAGTAATTCCAGCAGCTCCGGAGTACGAAGCACCTCTTCAGGTGTCCCTTTCAGCCGTTTCAGTTCTTCAAGAAAGGCCTCGGTTGGTAAATGATAGCAAGGGGGCAGAGGGTCAGGAAGGTGTGGTGCGCGGTGTCCTGAAACGTAGAGGTGTACCGGCTCTTGCTGTTCACCCTGTCGCCGAATCAAGCGGGTAAGCTCAAAGCTAATGAGCGCTCCCATACTATGGCCGAAGAAGGCGTAAGGCCTATCGAGAAAGGGCTTCAGCACCTTACCAAGCTCCTCAACCAGCGGAGGCAGAGCAGAAAACGGCTCTTCAAACAGGCGGTTTTCGCGCCCGGGGAGCTGGACGGGGCAGACCTCGATATCAGGCGGGAACAGCTCAGGCCATGTGCGATAGATGGCCGCACTTCCTCCCGCATAGGGGAAACAGAAAAGGCGCAAGCGGGCCTGCGGGCGAGGTTGCCAGTATCTGAGCCAATGATTTACTGTTGTTGTATTTAACATTCCGTTCCCTCGATGATGGTCATATAGTAGCTTGGGTGCAGATCCGTTCGGTTTTTGTCGCTTCATGCCCTGCTGTGAGCGACTACGAAGCACAATCGGGCACTCCAAAATTCTAATCATGTGGAAGTATAGCTTCAGAGCGAATCGTAAAACAATCCTCAACAGGAGAATATTTGAGAAGTAGAAAAAGAGGGAGTCAGGAGTATGTATGTGAATAGAAAATGTACTCCTGAGGAGGAGAGAGAGCAGTTGAGAAAATCATGCTGAAAAGTATTGTGTACTATGGAACAACATTCATATACTTATTCTGAAAAGATGCAATCGTATAGTGTTCCTTTTTCTATACAGAAGACAATCATCTGCGATATCGTATGCAATGAGGAATAGAAGCGCCGCTGTAGAGACATGCTGTGAGGGCTACCAATGGAACGACAGAATGAGGCTGGCTTGAACAAGCTGACAGGAAGGATTACCGAGGGGCCGGATGCGCTGCTGCATGAAGCTGTGCTGGCTCCTCAGTTTGAATATGAGCTACGGTGTCTGCTGCCGTATTATATCTGGATTGAGAAGGCGCTGCTGCTGGAGTATCGGCGCCTGGAACTGCTCGATCCACAGGACGTTCATGAGATTGGGGCCGTGCTGCATCAGATCACGCCTCAGACCCTGAGCGCAGATCCGGCACACAATATGTCCGATATTGCCTTTGCAATTGAGCAGTTTGTGAGTCAGCGTATTTCATGGCAGGGGAAGCAACGGAACTGGCACGTTGACCGCAGCCGCAACGATCTACAGGCAAGTGCTCAACTGCTCTTCGCTCGTGGACAGCTTTTCGAGATAGGAGAGGCATTGCAAGGTGTCTTTGAGGCCGCGTATGCGCTCGCAAACAAGCATAAAGACGACATTATGCCCGGTTATACTCACTACCAGGCAGCACAGGTAATCAGTCCCGGGTTTTATCTTAGCGCCTTGACCGAGCTCTGTTTGGTGACACTTAAGAGGCTGCTGCATGTATATCAGGAAATGAATCAGTCTCCATTAGGAGCGGGAGCGATGGCCGGACAATCCCTGGCATGGGATCGGGAGGCACTGGCGCACCTGCTTGGTTGCGAGTGTGCCCGGCGACATGCTCTGGTTGCGGTGGCCTCGCGCTCGTGGAGCGTACAGCTTGCGAGCGAGCTGGCCACATTCAGCAGCGATCTCAGCCGTTTTGTAACGGACTGGATTGCCTGGGGAAGTAGCGCATATGGCTTTATCACGCTTCCCGATAGGCTTTCCGCGATCTCTTCCGCCATGCCCCAGAAGAAAAACTTTCCTCTGCTGGAACGCATACGCGGGAAGACAGCGCATGCAGCTTCGCTCTATGTCGATTTCCTGTTCGGGCAGCGAAATACAGCCTATACCAATCTGGTCGAAGTCTCGAAGGAAGCCGGCGCCTTTCTCCAAACGCTCTTTCAAACGGTGCGAACGACGCTGCAACTGCTCCGCCTCTTTCTCGAACATGTCGAATTTCGGCGTGAGCGGATGGAACAGGCCTGTCAAAAAGAGTTTCTGGGCGGATTCGCGCTGGCAAACTACCTCACGCTTCAACATGAGGTACCGTATCGCACTGCGCAGGTGATCGCGGGCCGTTACATTGCGAGTGCAGTGGAAAAGCAGCTTGACCCGAGCGAGGGCGAGCCGACATTTCTGGAAGAGGCAGGACGGGAACACGGCTATGTGCTATCTGTGCCTCGCTCCACACTTACTCAGCTCTTCGATCCTGAGTGGAATTTGCGCGAGAAGCTGTCTGCTGGCTCAACGGCACCACAGGAGGTCGATGCTATGCTCATGCTGCAACAGGAGGAGCTGGCGAGCGTACGAGCACATTGGCAGCGCGAGGAAGCGCGAGTACAGCAAGCGTCGAGGAAGGTGAACCGCTTGTTGTCCATTAGCGAGTAAGGAGAGACGGCGTGGAGATTGAGCAGCGATGTCCCCCGGGACAGATCGGGACAGGCAAAGCATTCGGCACCTTCGGAGAGCTATTGCAGGGGCGCGAGGCAAGCACGCAGCGTGATTTCCTGGTGACGCTGCCGATAGAACGGTATGCTCGTGCAACCTTTCACCCTGATCCGCATGCCTTGCATGTGACAGTGCATCCTGCCTGTAAAGAGAAGTCGAGGCGGCTGGCTCAAGCTCTGTTGGAATACTTCTCGTTGCCGCCAGGAGGCGTTCTCACGTTACAAAGCGAACTTCCAGCCGGGAAAGGGCTGGCGAGTTCCTCTGCGGATCTCGTCGCTACAGCGCGGGCTGTTTGCTCCTGTTTCCGCGTCGCGCTTCCACTCCCGCAATTGGCGGCGTTTATGTGCCAGATAGAGCCTTCTGATGGGGTAATGTATCCGGGGATCGTCGCTTTTTATCACCGTGAAGGCCGCCTGCGCAACTTTCTGGGATTTCTCCCACCGCTGACCATTCTCGGTATCGATGAAGGGAACGAGATTGACACCCTTGCGTTTAACACCATTCCCAAGCCGTTTACAGCCGCTGACGAGCACGAATATCAGGCATTATTGACCCGTCTGACGCTGGCGATTCAACAACGCGACCTGCACACGATTGGTCAGATAACTACGCGCAGCGCGATTCTCAATCAGAAGTTGAATCCCAAGCGAACGCTCTACGATGTGTTGCGCATTAGCGAGGAGATAGGCTGCCCGGGCGTGGTGGTGGCCCATAGCGGAACCTGTATCGGTCTGCTGCTGGCGCGTGATGGGCCTGACTATCATCAGCAACTTGCACTGGGACGGCGTCACCTTGCTCTGCTTACAGACGACATTTTGACCTATCATACGCTTGACTTTTCTCAGCTCAGAATAAAAGGAGTGCACCGTGTTGCGAGAAACGATTATTGATGGAATCGGAAGAACGCCGCTGGTGAGGCTACGTCTGGATGATCGCTCGATTTGCCCGGTCTATGCCAAGATGGAACTCTTAAATCCATTTGGGATGAAAGATCGAGTGGCGAAACAGGCGATTCTGGAAGCGAAGCGGAGTGGAGTACTGAAGGAGAATGCGCCGATTATCGAGAGTTCGTCCGGGACGATGGCGTTAGGTGTTGCCCTTGTTGGAACCTATCTCGGGCATGAGGTGCATATTGTCACCGATCCGCGCATTGATCCGCTGACACTTGCCAAGCTTCAGGCCCTCGGCTGCACGGTGCATATTGTGGAGAAGATGAGCGAGAACGGTTGGCAGAGCGCCCGTCTGGAACGGCTTGCCGAGCTGCTCAAGCAGTACCCCGGAGCGTTCTGGCCCCGACAATACGAGAATCCTGAGAACCCGCGTGCCTATCGGGCACTGGCTCAGGAGCTGCTGGAGGAGCCTGGTCGAGTTGATGTTCTTGTCGGGAGTGTCGGAAGTGGGGGCTCGCTCTGTGGTACGGCGCGTGAACTGCGACGGCATTACCCGGCGTTACGCGTTGTGGCCGTCGATGCGGTAGGAAGTGTCATTTTCGGGCAACCAGACAGACCGGGCCGCTTGCAGAGCGGGCTAGGGAATAGCCTGCATCCTGCCAATGTGGATACGACGCTGATAGATGAGGTGCACTGGTTAAGCGATGCCGAGGCGTTTTCCGCGACGCTTGAGTTAGCGCGGCACGAGAAGATTTTCGCAGGGAACAGCTCCGGGTCCGTCTATGCGGTGGCACGCTGGTTAAGCCAGGTTGAGCCCTCCGGGACGCGCATTGTTGCCATTTTCCCGGATCGGGGCGATCGCTACTATACAACGATTTATAACGAGGCGTATCGCGCACAAAAAGGCCTGCGCATACGACCTTTGCCCTCAGCTCCTCGACTGGTTGAGACTGATGAGATCGTGGAGACATGGGCATATGCCCGTTTGAAAGTGGGAAGACAGCATGCATCTGCTCGTCATTGAATCGAATACCACCGGAAGTGGTATGCTATTCCTGCAAAAGGCGCAAGAGCATGGCCTGTCGCCGCTTTTCTTTACCAATAAACCGCAGCGCTATCCCGGATTGGAACGGCTTGCCTGTCGAGTTGTTTCCTGTGATACGAACACGCTTGAGGCGCTGACTGGTGCCATCGAGCGCGAGGTTGAAGCAGGGCTGATACTCGGGGTCACAACGACCAGCGAATTCTATCTCGAAACGGTCGCACGGCTTGCAGCTTCCTACGGAGTACCCGGGAACCCACCGGAAGCGATACACCTCTGTCGGAACAAGGCTCTGACCCGGGCCACATTGGAGGGAGCCGGGGTGCCGCAGCCGCGTTTTGCTGTGGTGAGCACGATTGAGGAGTGTCAGGAGAAACTACAAGCGGTCGGCCTGCCATGCGTGGTGAAGCCTGCCGATGATACCGGCTCCGATAAGGTGCTGTTTTGTCGTACCGAAGCAGAGGTGAGAGCCCAGACGCGACTGATCCTCGGAACGGCCTTCAATGTGCGTGGGCAGGCGACGGCGCGTATGGCTCTGATTGAGGAGTATCTGAGCGGGCCAGAATACAGCGTCGAAACGTTTTCCCATGAAGGGAGCATCCATTGTATTGGAGTGACTCAGAAGCAGGTGAGCAGCTTCCCCTTTTTTGTCGAGGAGCAACACCTGTTTCCGGCTCCTCTGCCTGCTGCAATCGAAGAGGAGCTGGTACAGACGGTCTGTACAACGCTCGCGGCGCTTGGGATTCGCTCCGGCCCGGTGCACACCGAAGTCAAGCGGACGGAGCGCGGCTGGATACCGGTTGAGGTAAACGCACGACTGGCCGGAGGAATGATCCCGGTACTGATCCGGCTGGTGACGGAAGCAGATCTGTTGGAGGCACAGCTACAGGCTGCTGTCGGACAAGCGCCGCGTCTCCCCACCACGTACAGCGGGTATGCAGGGATTCGCTTTCTGCTCGCCGCGAAAGAGGGGCGCTTGAGGGCTGTGGAGGGGCTTGCCAGCGTAAAAGCCCTGCCTTTTGTTGAGCAGGTTACACTTACGGTTAAGCCCGGAGAGCGCGTCTTTCCGGCCAGAAGTGCCTATGAACGGCTGGGCTATGTGATTGTGCATGCGAAGACTGCTGACGTGGTTATACAGACGCTGGAAGAGGCTGTAAAGCGGCTGCAACTGATTATTGAATAGAGAGGCGCAGAACGGAATGATTGAGCTACGAAGTGATACCTTTACGTTGCCCTCAGAGGAGATGAGAAGCGCGATCATGAGGGCGGAACTTGGTGACGATGTGTATGGTGAAGATCCAACGACGCGGCGCCTGGAAGCTCGTGCGGCTGAGATATTCGCGAAAGAGGCAGCGTGCCTGATGCCAAGCGGAACAATGGCAAATCTATGTGCGTTGATGACACATTGTCCTCTCGGCACAAAGGCGCTTGTGGGTCGTGAGTCAGACATCTTTATCTATGAGGCCGGGGGCGCATCGGTCTGTGGCGGGATCGTCTATGAAGCGATTCCCACACAGGCTGATGGAAGGCTGCTAATTGGCGATCTGGAAGCTGCCTTTCCTGATGATCCTGAAGACCCACAGTTTGCGCTTCCCGGGCTGATCTGTCTGGAAAACACCCATAATCGCTGTGGGGGAACAGTCCTTCCCCTGGCATATCTCAGGGAAGTTGCGGAGTTCGCCCGGGCGAAGCAGGTGCCCGTGCATATGGATGGGGCACGCATCTTTAACGCGGCCACTGCGCTGAAAGTGCCTCCTGCCGAAATAGCGCGATACGCGACCTCGCTCCAATTTTGCCTTTCGAAAGGGCTGGCGGCTCCGCTTGGTTCTATGCTTGTGGGGGATGCCGCGTTTATCAAGCGAGCGCACCGTATCCGCAAGCTGCTCGGGGGAGGTATGCGCCAGACAGGGATTATTGCCGCAGCCGGTCTGATTGCACTTGAACAAATGGTTGAACGGCTGCAAGAAGATCACGTGAACGCACGGCGCTTCGCGGAGGGGCTGGCTGAGTTGCCCGGCATCCAGATCGATCTGGAGACGGTGCAGACGAATATAGTCATTTTCCGTGTGTTGACCTGTGATTATCGAACGTTTATTGAGCTGGCAGCTCGGCGCGGGCTGCGGATCGGGGAGCTTGGGTATGGGCGGTTGCGTGCAGTGTTTCACTATGGGAATACGTCGCATGATGTGGATGAGGCATTGTCGATTATACGGGCAATTCTCACGCTGGACCTCTGTACTTTGCGCGGGTAGGCGCTGGTAGGAGAAGGTAAAGAGGCGCTATAGTCTTTGCCTCTCCTCTTTTTCTTCACCTTCTCTCCTTTCGAGGAGTAGCCCTTTCGGGATGATGGATGGCACGGTCGTTTCTGAATGGCTTCGGGAGGACAATGCATACTGCTTGTTTGTCTCACCTTTTTTCTCCTCTGTATCTCGTCCTTTAGTCGGAGAAAAAATCGCGCGTACGAACGATCACAGAAGCCCTGCTTTCCGGTTATGATTGCTTCTGTTATTCAGAGCGCTATGTTCCCGGGAATTTCTGGCGGTATGTAAGGAGGTCAACGTGTTTGTCCTGACCCGTTTTAGTCTGAAAAATAAGAGTTTAATTGTACTGGCAAGCCTTGCCGTACTGGTTTTTGGCATAGCAATCTTGCCACTGTTGAAACAAGATGAATTGCCACCGGTCACCTATCCGGCTATCAATATAGCGTCGGTCTATCCCGGCGCGTCACCGGAACAGGTTGAGCGAGATGTGACCACCCTGCTGGAACAGCAGGTACAGGGGGCACAGAACGTTCAGCAAGTCACCTCTCAATCTCGTGAAGGGCTTTCGCTGATTACGGTGCTGTATCGAGATGGCAGCGACATTGAAAAGGCCAGACAACAGCTTACCGAGCAGGTAGAGAAGGCACGCACGGCCCTGCCAACGGGTGTGACACCTCAGTTACAGGTATTCAATCCCGGCGATATCCCTATCATTCTGCTGTCTGTCACTTCCAGCAAGGATCTGGCGCAGCTTGGACCGAGCTTGCAACAGAAAATTGTTCCGCAATTGCAAAGTATCGATGGCGTGGCAAATGTGAGCGTTACCGGGGTGCGCCAGCCAGTTGTCTCGATTAGCCTTGATCTCCACAAGATGCAGGAGAAGGGGTTGACACTGACGCAGGTCCAGAATGTTTTGCAAGCGAACAACCTGTCGCAGCCAGCGGGTTCTGTGACCAATGACGGACAGACCAAAACGGTACGCAGCGGACATACCTTTCAGTCGCTCAAGGAGCTACGTGGCCTGATCGTCGGAATGGCTCCGGCACAGGAGGGAAGTGAGAGTATGCCTGCCACCGCGCCACAGCCAATCAGGCTTGGTGAGATAGCGACGATTCGTGAAGATTTTGCCCAATCCGAGACGTTAACCCGTGTAAACGGACAGCCCAGTATCGGACTTGCACTGGTAAAGAGTGCGGCGGGAAACACGGTGATGATCTCCCAGGAGGTCCAGAAGCAACTTCCTGAAATGGAGAAGCTGCTAGGATCAGGGACAAAAATCAAGGTACTCGATGATCGAGCCCCGGTGATTCAGCACTCGATTACCGATCTGGTCAAGGAAGGGCTGATCGGAGCCGGGTTTGCAGTTCTCGTTATTCTGGTCTTCCTGCTCTCGCTGCGTTCAACGCTGGTGATTACGCTCTCGATCCCGCTGTCGGTGATTATGGCCCTGATTGCTTTATGGACGCAACAGACCTCGCTCAACGTGATGTCAATTGCAGGCCTGACCATTGCCATCGGGCGCGTCGTTGATGACTCGATTGTGGTGCTGGAAAACATCCATCGTCACCTCGCTCTCGGCGAATCGAAAGCGGAAGCGACGCTGCATGGGGTGCGCGAAGTCGCGACGGCTGTAACCGCTTCCACGCTGACGACGGTTGCGGTCTTTCTGCCGCTGGCCTTTCTGGGTGGCTTCGTCGGCGCTTATACGCATCCGCTGGCTCTGGCGGTGACATTTGCGCTGCTGGCCTCGCTCCTTGTCTCGTTGACCATTATCCCGGTGCTGGCATACTGGTTCCTCAAGCCGCCACGTACGGTGCAGCCGATTCTGCATACTCGTCCGTCGCTGTTAGAGCGGGGATATTATCCTCTTATCTCGTGGGTGACGCGGTATCGTATCATCACGATTCTCCTGGCTGTTGTGTTGCTGGCCGGTTCCTTTGCCCTGTTGCCTCTTTTGCCGATCAATACCTTCAGCGGGCAGGGTGAGAGCCGCTTTTCCTTCACGCTCAAGCAGACTCCGGGGACGAGCCTTGCCACGACAGATGCAGAAGCAAAGCGGATTGAGGACGAATTGAAGCTGGTCGAGGGGATACAGTCATTTCAGATTACGGTCGGTTCTGGCTCAGATGCTGGTAGCTTCGCAACGCAGCCTGATATGGCTCTCTTCACCATCACAGTGCAGGCAGGGAAAGAGATCAGCGAGGTTCAGAAGCGAGTTCGTGAGCATATCCAGCGGCTTGCGCTTCAGGGAAATGTGACCTTTCAGACGCAGCTTAACAATGTCGTTGATATTACTGTGCAGGCTCCCAATGAGCGGACGCTTCGTAGCGCCACCGAGCAGGTTATGAGGGAGATCAAGCAGATTCCCCAGACCAGCGATATCACAAACGATCTGGCGGCGGCTGTTCCTTCGATTGTGGTGGAGGTGCGGCCTAACAGAGCTACCGAGCTTGGGCTATCAACCATGCAGGTGAATCAGCTACTCCAGAGCATCTATACAGGGCTTCCGCTCACACAGATGACTCTGGATAATGTGACACGGCCTGTTATCCTCAAAATGAATGCGACCGCGATGACGATTCAACAGATTCAGGATCTGCGCATTGGGACGGAACGGGGTGAGGTGCGGCTTGGCGATATCGCCAGAGTGATGCAGACCACTGACCCGGTTCAGATCGGGCGCGTTGCTGGAACGCGCGCGGCAACGATTACGCTGACGGTCGTTGGTCAGGATGTAGGCGGAGTCACGCAACAGCTTCAACAGCGGCTGGCACAGTTGAAGCTACCGAGTGGCGCAACGACTCAGCTTGGTGGGACAGCCAGCGCGGCAAACAATGTGCTGACTCAGTTGCTGCTCGCGCTGTTGTTCGCGGTTCCAACCGTCTTCTTGATTATGGTCGCGACTTTCCGCAGCATTATTCAGCCGTTGATCCTGCTGATCTCGATCCCGTTTGCTGCTGTTGGCTCCATTGTGCTGGCAGCCCTTACCAGAACCCCTATAGGTGCATCTACACTCTTTGGTTTCCTGATGTTGATTGGTATTGTTGTCACTAACGCGATTGTGCTGATCGACCGTGTAAATCACTTCCGTGCTGATGGTATGTCTCCTCGCGAGGCCGTTATTGCCGGGGGACAACAGCGCGTACGCCCTATTCTCATGACGGCTCTGGCGACTATTATGGCTCTGCTGCCAATGGCTCTGGGCATTGGAGGAGCGGGGAACGCGATCATATCGAGTTCGCTTGCTGTGGTTGTTATTGGTGGGTTGACCTCTTCCACAATCCTGACGCTGCTGTTTGTGCCGACGCTGTACGTGCTGGTGGAGGAGGTGAAGGAGCGGTTGAGCAAGAGAGCGAAACAGGAGCCACTTGAGGCTGTCACTACAACCCCACTGGAGCACGTGAAGTAATGTTTTTGCTGTATGAAAGGCAGGGTGTATCACGTGGCTACTTCGAGAAGACGGCATAGCCCGGAACTGAAGGCTAGAATTGCGGTAGAGGCGATCAAAGGTCACAAGTCAACTGGCGAGCTTGCGCTTGAATATGGAGTGCATCCAACCCAGGTGTCGCAGTGGAAGAAGCAAGCGCTGAACGGGCTGCCCGAACTGTTTTCCGGACAGACAGGGATGCAGAGGCAGCGTCAGGATGAGCTGATTGCATATCTGTATCAACAGATCGGAAAGCTGAAAATGGAGCTAGAGCGCAAGAAGTAGCAAGAATGCGGGCGGGCTTGGAGGCTGTCGCCTTTGGACCTGCCCCTGCTTGAAACTGGTAGACAGGCAATACATTCAGTAAAAGGCTATACTATTGTATAATGCACTTCTTGGGTCGGGACGTGAGTGGAATAAGCGTTTTGCTCGTTGAATGAGAGGAAATATGCTCATGCCGTTTCAAATACCAACTCCTGGGAAAAAGCATCTGTTTCAAGGAGGTTTGCAGGGACGTATCACATTTTCGTATACCGTGATTACAATAGGAACGGTGCTGCTGGTCGAGATACTGACGATTACATTTCTTGCCAGTGTAACCGAGGAGGGCCGTGTGACGACGCCGCTGTTTTCGTCCGCGCTTTTTGGTTCGGTCCTCTTTTTTGTCACGCTGTTGTTCCTTATCCCTCTGATCGGAAGCTGGTTCGGCTATTTGAGTACACGCGGGGTGATTCATCGCCTGCGTCAGCTTGCAGCGGCCCTCTCGCGAATTGCAGCGGGAGACTATACATGTCGTCTGGCTGTTCACCATAAAGACGAGATCGGCCAACTGGAAAGACATTTTAATGTCATGGCAACCCAACTGACGGAAAGCCTGAGCCAATGCCGCCAGCTTGCTGAACAGAACGCACGGTTAGCGGAGCGGGCGCGGATCGCGCGTGAGCTGCATGACGCAGTTTCACAGGATCTGTTCTCGCTTCGGATGGCAGTTGGTGGCCTGCACTCGGCTGTCGAAGTCGGATTGTCAACACGGGACAAGTTCCAATTGCAGAATCTTTTGCCCTATATCGGCACGATAGAAGAGACAGCCGGGCATATGCTGCATGAGATGCGAGCGCTGTTGCTGGAGCTGCGGCCCTTGCGTCTGGAACAGCAGGGACTCGGTGAAGCTCTGGAAGATCTGGCGAACGCCTACCGGACTCGCCTTGAGATTGCGGTACAGACAGAGATCCAGCCGGTTTCGCTCTCTCCCGAGGCCGAGCACGCGATTTTACGCATTGCGCAAGAAGCGTTTACGAACGCGGTACGGCATGGGGAGGCAACGGCGCTGACGGTCGTGCTGGAAGAGCGCGAGCAGCAGGTTGAGTTTCAGATCTCCGATAATGGGAAGGGGTTTGCGCTCGAAGAAGTGCGAGATCGGCATGGATTGGGCTTGCGACTCATGAGGGAGCGCGTGCAGGAGCTGGATGGGTCGTTAAGCCTGGTATCGGTTCCAAAGCAGGGGACGCGTATTCATATTCATTTGCCGGGAGAGAAAGTGCATGATTAGTGTGGTGATTGTTGATGACCATACGATGGTCAGGCGGGGATTGCGTCTGCTCCTTGAGCAGCAGGAAGATATGGTTGTCGTTGGTGAAGGTAGTGACGGAGAAGAAGCGATAGCGCTGGCAAGCGAGTTGCTCCCGGATGTGCTTCTGCTCGATTTGCTGATGCCGCGTATGGATGGGATCACGGCAATTCGGAAAATTAAGGAGATCACCCCGACGACTCGCATTATTGTTCTGACTTCTTACTATGAAGATGAGCATATTTTTGGTGTAATCAAGGCAGGGGCTCTCTCGTACCTGTTGAAAGATAGCAGTCCTGAAGGGTTGGTCGCTGCGATTCGAGCTGCTGTGCAGGGTGAGAGCACGCTTGATCCCCTTGTTGCAGGACGCCTGCTACGAGAGGTGCGTGAGCGCGATCAATCTCCTCTGCATGAGTTAACGGGGCGTGAACTGGATGTATTAAGGCAGATTGCGCGGGGCCGCTCAAATCAGGCGATTGCGCAGGAATTGAACATTGCTGAGCGAACGGTGAAGACCCACGTTTCCAATATTCTCTCGAAGCTTCATCTCGCGGATAGAACACAAGCCGCGATTTATGCTCTGCAACAGCGTCTGATACCGTTAGAGGACGCACTTGAGGAACAATAGCCCTTGATATTCTACGATGTAGAATATATACTTGTGATAGGGGTTCTACGGTGTAGAAAGGATTATATACGGATGCTGCGAATCGTAGGATTATGTAAAGCCTACGGGCAGATCGTTGCGCTTCAGGATGTTGATCTCTCGATTGAAGCGGGCGAGATCGTTGGTCTGATCGGGCCAAATGGTGCGGGAAAGACAACGCTCGTCTCGTTAGTGGCCGGATTGCGTAAGGCCGATGCAGGAAGTGTGACTATTCAAGGAATCGATGCGCTGCGCTTTCCTGAAAAGGTGCGGCCTCTCCTTGGGGTTGCGCCACAGGACTCGAGCTTCTATCCTGGCTTGTTGGTACGGGATAACCTGCGCTTCTTTGGCGAACTCTACGGGTTGCGAGGTCGCGACTTGCGCCTGCGCGTTGATGAGATTGCAAGCGCGTTGGGGCTGGAGACACTGCTTCAGCGAAGAGCGCGTGAGCTATCTGGTGGGCAGCAGCGCCGTTTGCATACCGCACTGGCGCTGCTGCATCGGCCTCGGCTGCTTTTTCTCGATGAGCCAACCGTAGGAGCAGACGTACAGACGCGCGGGCAAATTCTGGAGATTGTGCAGCAGTTGGCGGCGGAAGGCTGTGCGGTCTGTTACTGTTCGCACTATTTCCCTGAAATTGAGCAGCTTCACGCAAGCATTGCGGTGCTGGAAGCTGGACGCGTGCTGGTTCGGAGTTCGCTTCAGGAGTTTATCACGGCTCACGGCACAACGCAGGTGCGTCTGACATTTGAAGGAGAGGCTCCGTATCAGCCCGGCTGGATCTGTGAGGGGGAATGCGCGTTTATTCCGACGGAGCGTCCGACGAAGACAATCACAGACCTCTTACAACATTCTGCTGAAATAGCGGCTCGCGTGCGGACCATTGAAATTGTGCAGCCTGATCTTGAAAGCGCGTATCTGGCTGTGACCGGACGGATAGTGCCGGGAATGGAGGTGGAGCGGTGTCATTAGCACGCTGCCTGGTGTTGATTCGTTATAACTTTCGCCTGTTGGCTGATGATCTGGCCTCTCTTTTGAGTATGCTGTTCTTCCCATTTATTATGATGTTTTTCTTGCAGCCGGCAGGCCGGGTACTCTTGCAGAGTAGTGGATATCGTGATGCGAGTGGAGCCGAACAGGTGGTGCCGGGCATGGTAGTCCTTTTTGTTTTCCTCGGTATGAGTTTTACCGGATCGCTCTTTTTCCAGGAACATTCATGGAGAACATGGGATCGGCTCAGGGCGAGTGTGGCACGACCGCTAGAGATTATTATAGGGAAATGTACGCCGCCTTTTGTGCTGACGCTGGTGCAGGTAATCATCCTTTTTGGTGCAGGCTTTCTCATTTTTGGGATGCAAACGTTCCCCTCCTTGCCTTTGTTGGGACTGATGATGTTGGCTCTCTGCTTCTGTCAGACAGGGCTGGCGATGGCGTGGATTGCGTTAAGCCGAAGCTTCAGCCAGTTTCTGATTCTCTCGAATCTGTTGGGAATGCTCTTTTGCGGCCTGGGAGGCTCGCTAGTTCCTCCCGAAGCGCTGCCGGGTTGGGCGGCATTTCTTGCGCCAGCTTCCCCGGCGTACTGGGCCTTGCGAGGTTTTCGCACGCTGCTTCTCGATGGGGGCGACCTTTTTTCCTACCTGCAAGCGCTGCTTGTGCTACTTGGTATCGGTAGCGCAGCCTTGTTGCTGGCGGCGCTCCGTTTCCGCTTTGCCGATGTGAAAGAGGTGACGATATGAGAGGGAAGCGGCAGAAGAAGAATGCAGATCTCTCCCGTGAGCGCGTATTGGAGGTCGCTGTGTCACTGCTTGATCGGGAAGGATTAAGCGGTTTCAGTATGCGTCGGCTCGGGGCGGAACTGGAAGCCGATCCGATGGCGGTCTATTATTATTTCCCTAACAAGGGCGCCCTTCTCGATGGCGTGCTTGAGCGTATCCTTGCCCGGGTCGTTTTGCCGGAGGATGTGCGGATAGCATGGCCTGAACAGATACGGATGGTGATGCGTGAGCTACGCCGCGTTTTACGAAACCATGCTCACGTGGTGCCTCTGCTGATTGCGCGCCCGCTGTGGACACCTGCCAGCTTACAGATAGGAGATATGCTTGCACGTTTGCTGCTTGAGGCTGGCTTTACGGAGGATCAGGCTGCGGATGCTATCCTGAGTTTGAGTTCGTATCTGGTTGGTCATCTCCTTGCTGAACAGGAGCCGACAGACCGTACAACTATCTCGGAGCAGGAAGCGCGTGCCCACCTGATGCAGAGCGCTATTGAGAAGTACCCTGCGTTCCAGCATGTTTTTATCCGGAGTCAAGGCTATAGTATTGAGCGACGATTTGAACGAGGGTTGGAATTGCTTCTTCAGGGGTTGCTGTCTCAGGAGCGGGGACGTTCGTGATGAGAAACGTCGCGTTGGTTTGTGCGATTGAAAGCACTTTCTTTCCTGAGTACAATGTCCAAGACTTGAAGTTTCTGTGTAATAGGGGAAGAGCAACAGAGAGCACTCTTTCCCCTTTATGCTGCAAGCTCCAATGAAGTAAGAAGATGCGAGAGATGAACTGTTGCTTGCGACGTAGGGACGGTTAGCGCTATATGCTTATTCGCTTAGAATGCATGAATTTTCTCCTCCTTCTTTGCCCTGGTGTCAGGCTGCCGGTGTCTTGTGAAGTGGGATTATCTTGCCCGCACACGCATCTCCTCTCTTCTCAAGATTCTGGGTGTGGTTGGGGCCGCTTTATCGCGCTTCTTGGTGATGTTTTGAATGTGGGTTTTGAGCGTGGTTTCTGCGATACACAATTGACGAGCGATACTCGGTCGATCATACCCCTCGCGGAGCAGATGGACAATCTCTTTCTCACGTGGTGTCAGCAGTTCTTCCTGCACTGCAAAGTGGTTGGAGTGGTAGAAAAAGTGCTCAATCATCCAGTGAACAAGCGCTGGCTCTATAACAAACGTGTTGCTTTCTTGACTGAGTGTGGCGCGAAGCAGTTCTGATGAGACGTTAGGAGAAAGGTAGCCCTTCGCTCCATGCTCATAAGCGGCCTTAAGCAAGGCCATATCTGGTTCGTCGGTCAGGATGGCAAAGCGCTTTGTTGGTAGGTTGGTAATCTCACTAATCAACGACTGATTCACGATGACAAGATCGGGCCGATGATTGAGGAGATAGGATAACAACTCTTTCTCATTAGTCACCCCATGAACATTGGAAACACGGTTATCTTCAAGCAGGATAGCCCGTAGTCCCTCTCGCAGAACGTCTCGCGGTTCTGCAATAACAATGTTCATCTGCATAAAATTGTAACCTCCCGTATGGCATCGATCATGCAGCCAGAGATTCAAACTGGAAGCATACTTCATCAGTAAGCATAGAAACCAATCCTTCTACACTTTTATATTGACTCTAGTAAACCTGAAATGCTATGAAGTATGTCACAGTATCATCTCTTTTTTTTGAGCATCAAAAGATATAAAAATAGAAATATCTTTTTGTGCTCTATTACTGCAATTTTGCGAGCAAACATGCTAGAGAAGATCAGAAGAAAGCAGGGATTGTTGCTCTCTTGAAAAAGGTGGTCTTGTATACTGGCGTCATCCCCGCTACATCTGTGCTCCGCAACTACACTCAAGCTTTTTCGAGTCGTAAGTATCCGGGGGCTACTGGTTGAAAGGATTAAATATCTGTGACTTTTTAGGGTTTGACAAGTGGCTATGAGAGTCGTTGCATGCTACAGTGAAGTACGTATTCTTTGTATGACAGCCCAACAGCTTGATCGTCTCAATAGATGGCTGATTACAACTTATTCGCTTTTTATCTTTAGTGAGCGTTCCCCCTTCCCTTATAATCTAATCTATATAGAATCTTGCTTGATTTTTTACTTTTTATTACTCGAATGATAAAAAAGCTTCCCTTGTTATTATATGATATGTTTTCAGGAAAATCAATAGGAACGGATGTAATATACAAGAAACGGAAGAGAGAAATCTCATTGATGAGATGTTTTCCGTGTAATTCTGTTATTCTTTGCTGAATAAGTTCTATATAAAATGAAATTTCTGTTTATATAGAGAAAAAAGGATGACGAGAGGTGAAGGGCGGCTTTCGCCCTTCACCTCTCCTGTACTTCAATGTGGCTCGATGATAGAGGCAGCCTGCCATGATGGGTGATAGAACAGATACGCTTTAGCTTCCAGAGTATTGGCAGTGCGGCCCGGATCGTAGCCAAATTTGATATGCGAGAGAAAGCGATGCGTGATACTGATCTGATAATCGAGCTGATACAGCTTAATACCAGAAAATGCGATGAGAAAATCGTGCTGAGCGCGATTGCACAATCCCCTATCGGTCAATTCGCTCAACGTGGCAGGCAGGCGCTTATCATAGCGCGCAAAAAAACATTCCACGCCGATTTTGGGCTGCACCTCCGTTGAGACGTCAAGCAGGAGGGTCAGCATGTCAAAGCGAGGGAGCAAACGAAGCAGCGGCTCCAGTTCGCCTGTAGAGCCTGGCCAGCCCACCGCTTCCAGATAGCTCGGTAGATCATGGGGAGTGATCCGCATTACCTGGAGGCGAATAGTGCCCTGATTGCGTAACAGCCCGAAGCCGACCTGATTCACGTGGGCTCCATTCGGAATCGCTTGTAGACAGCGTTGCAGGTTCTCCTGGACGCGTGGCTGTTCTGCCTTGCCATAGAAGACCTCGGCTAATGCCTGGATGGTGGTGAGCTGATCGATTGAGCAGTGCTGACAATAGAAAAGACCGGGCGTTGAGAGCAGAGAGGCAGGCCGATCCAGATCAAATTCGAGCCATACATGGTTCGTACCATGATGGATGAAGCTGTTTTGATCGTTCCAAAGCGAGGCAAAATGGTAGAGTTTTTGCCAGACCGGATCTTTGTTGAGTTGCGGAGTGATGTGATTGAGAAGCTGCTGCTGTCCGTCTGCATCAGCCGAGAAATGGAGCGAGAAGTCAACGTACTGGCCCTGTTCACGCAGGTGCAGCTCAAAGCAGAAGATTCGGTTAGCGAGCGCATCGGGAAAATGGCAGGTGAGCGCTTGAATGCGTTGAAAGGCCTCCTCTGAAATGATTGTATCTGGCAGGTCGGCGCGTAGAAGCTGCGTATAATCGGCTAGAGTTCCCATGTGTAACATCCTCCGAAAAGAGGGAGTGCTGGCATTTGTCTGATACCAGCAGCGTTCCCATTACAGGCTATCAAGACAGTATTGAAGTGAGATTGCCAGCGTGTGGACGGCGGGACCGACAACGATCCCTTCATGATCTCCCGGAACAACGTAAACATCGACGCCATTCTTTGTGAGTCGCTCCCATCCACCCGTGATGTGAGGCGGCTTTCCGGGTGACGAGAGTCGTCGCATGAGTTGCAGGGTTTCGGTGGCGCGAAATAGCGTGATCCTGTGCGGGTAGACGTGCGGCACATAGCGTTGAGCGGCGTATTTGCTCATTGCCGTTGTCATCAGGAAGCGGCGGGCATGCGCAGGATCAGCGTTCGCGGAGAGCATATTCATCTTCACCATCTCACGACAGACGAAGTCAAGCTGTGCCTCTGGTTGCCAGTGCTCAAAGCTCTCGGGAGTGGTGAGATGATATGCCTCGATCATATTTAAGGCCAGAGCTGCATCACTGGTATCTGGCTTCAGGGCGTGCTCGGGATCACTGAGATGTGCGGCGCTATCGATAATTGCCAGAAGTGCGACCTCTTCGCCCACCTGGTGAAGCTGCTGGGCCATTTCAAAGGCAACGATTCCGCCAAAAGACCAGCCACTCAGACGATATGGGCCGGTGGGCTGGACCTCTCGCAGGGCGTCGATGTAGAGGGAGGCCAGCCGCTCGATTGGCGGGTACGTGTTCTCGTCGGCCCACTCCGGGAGCTGCAAGCCGTAGAATGGTTGCTCTGGATCAAGGAGCCGAGCCAGCCGCGTGTAACAGAAGACTGTTCCTGCTGCCGGATGGACGCAGAAGAGAGGTGGTTTTGTTCCCCGGGGCTGTATTGGTACAAGCAGCCTCTGTTGCTGAGGAGGGGGCGAGAGATGGCGAAGGCTCATTGCCAGCTCCTCGATAGTGGGATGCTGGAAGAGCGTCACAATCGGTATCGCCTGTCCAAGCTGTTTCTGGATCAGCGATACCAGCCGCATTGCCATAATCGAGTGACCGCCCAACTCGAAGAAGTTGTCTGTAATGTTGAGATCCGACCGCTGGAAAAGGTCTTCCCAGATCTGCATAAGCTGAAATTCGGTTGCATCTCGTGGCGGAACAAATTGCCGTGCTGGCTCCTGTGGCGTCGTGGCTTGCAGGTGTTGTGAAGCTTCCACCAGTTGGGGCAAGAGGCGACGATCAATTTTGCCGTTTGGTGTCAGGGGCAGGGTATCGACCATGCTATAGTATGCGGGCTGCATGAACGCCGGAAGCCTGTCGGCCACGTATTGCCGCAGTTCTTCACGAGCAAGCTGCTTCCCCACCACGATAGCAAGGAGCCGCTTCTCCTGCTGTTCTTCCCAGACAGTCACAACGCACTCGCGCACGTCGGGATGCTGGCAGATCACGGCTTCAATCTCGCCTGGCTCGACGCGGAAGCCTCGTATTTTGATCTGCTGATCCAGGCGGCCCAGAAAGTCAATGGTGCCATCTTCCAGATAGCGAACGAGGTCGCCAGTTTTGTAGAGGCGTGCTCCCGGCTGGTCGCTAAAGGGATGCGGGATAAAGCGTTCAGCGGTCAAGTGAGGCTGATTGAGGTAGCCACGAGCCAGCCCATCTCCGCCGATATAGAGTTCGCCGGGGACACCTATCGGTACCGGGTGTAGCTGGCGATCAAGGATATAGGCCTGAGCGTTTGCAATGGGTGTTCCAATAGGGACGGAGTGATGAGAGAGCCGCTCTATCGTGTGGCAGCAAGCAAACGTCGTACATTCGGTTGGCCCGTAGCCGTTGATAAGGCGGCAGCCCGGCAGTTGCTGAAGAGCGCGTGCTACATGAGGTGGCGAAAGCACATCGCCTCCGGTGAGAAGCTGCTGCAATGATGACAGATCTTCAAGCGAACTCTCGACAAGCTGCCGGAACACCCCTTCTGTCAGCCACATGGTAGAGATGCGATAGCGTTTTAGCGCGTCTTTGAGATCATTCATAGAAGGCAGGAATGAGGGGAAGATTACCAGTCTTCCCCCGTTAAGTAACGCGCCCCAGATCTCGAATGTAGAAGCATCGAACGAGATGGGTGCAAAATGCAGAAATACTTCATCTGCGCTGAAGCGTGCATACTGTGTTTCCCTGACCAGTCGAATGATATTGCGATGAGTGACGCCTACACCTTTCGGTTGCCCGGTTGAGCCCGAGGTATACATGATATAGGCGAGATTGTCGGGGTGAATGGGTGGCAAGGCTTCCTGAGCCGTCTGCCCTATGGCCTGCCAATCTCGATCCAGACAGATGGTGCGCCCTGTGAAGGTGGGAAGGCTTTGAAGCAGGTTTTCCCGGGTAAGCAAGATGTGTAGTCGGGCATCAGCAAACAGGAAGGCGAGCCGCTCAGCCGGGTAGGAGGTATCGAGTGGCACATAGGCTCCACCTGCCTTGAGAATGCCCAGGATGGCTATGAGGAGTTCAGGTGTGCGCTCAAGCCAGAGCCCGACAGGCGTATCCAAACCTACTCCTGCTCTGCGGAGGTAGGAGGCCAGATGATTGCTTCGTGTATCGAGTTCTGCATAGGTAAGCTGTTCGTCCTCAAAGAGGAGCGCGATGGCGTCAGGGGTGCGCTGTACCTGCTCGGCAAAGAGCAGCGGCAGCGTCCGGGTTGCAGGATAGGGGGTGCGCGTCTGGTTCCAGCAAGTCAGAAGCGTATCAAGCTCATCATAAGGGATGAGGGAGAGCTGTTCAGGTGTGTTCGACGTGTTGTGAGCGAGAGAGAGAAGGATATGGAGGAGATGGTTGAGCAGCCGCTGAAGGGGGGAAGCGTCGAAGCAAGCGGTGTCATAGGTCAGTCGCAGTTCCAGGCGTTCCTGTTGCACCATCGCCTGAATGACAAGCGGATAGTTGGCCTTTTCTACTATGTGGAGATCCTGTATTTCGAGATCAGGAAGCAGGTGCAGGATTGCCTCGTCAAGCGGGTAATTCTCAAAGACGAGCAGGGTGTCAAAGAGACGCTGTCCCGCGGGAACCTCGCTGCATCGCTGGATCTCAAACAAGGGAGCATATTCATAGAGCCGTGCCTCGGCCTGTTGCGCCTGGAGCTCACGGAGCCAATCGGAGAGCGGCTGATGCACCGGGAGCTGGACACGCACAGGCAGGGTATTGATAAAGAGGCCAGCGGTGTGCTCGATGCCAGCAAGCGAGGCGGGTCGTCCGGCAACGGTTGTGCCGAAAAGGACATCGTTGCTGCCACTGTAACGGCTCAGGAGGAGGGCCCAGGCGGCCTGAAGGAGGGTGTTCATGGTGAGCTGCTCGCGTTTGGCGCAGGCAAGGAGTGAGGCGGTGTGCTCCTGATCGCAGGAGAGATGCAGGACGGCATACTGCTGCTGTTGTTGAGCGAGGGGAGCGGGGTGCTGAATGGGGAGGCGTGTGGGAGTGGAGAAGCCAGCAAGGAGCCGTCGCCAGTAGGAGAGGGCTTGGTGCTGATCTTGCTGCTGAAGCCAGGCGATATAGTCCCGGTAGGGCCGAGCCGTTTCGAGAGTCAGCAGGTGTGCGTGCTCATAGAAGTGAAGGGCTTCCTGGAAGAGGAGCGGGAGGGACCAGCCATCGAGCAGGATGTGATGGAAGCACCAGAGCAGGACCCATTGGCGCTCTGCAAGCTGGATCAGGTGCACGCGGAAGAGTGGCGCGTTCGTCAGGTCGAAGCCGCGAGTCCGTTCCTCCTGACGCAGCTTTTCGAGACGCAGTTGCTGGACGTCGGGAGGGAGGGAGCGCCAATCAGCGAAGAGCCAGGGGAAAGGAGCGCGCCTGAAGACGACTTGCAGTGGGTGTTCGAGCTCGTGCCAGAGGAAGGAGGTGCGCAAGATGTGATGGCGCTGCTGGACGGTGGCGAAGGCGTCGCGGAGCCGCTGAGGATCGAGTGCACCCTGTAGGCGGAACTCGGCGAGCTGGATATAGAGATCGCTCCCCGAGGCTTCGTGGGCGTGGAAGAGCATGCCTGCTTGCAAGGGAGAGAGGGGGTAGAGATCCTCGACGGAGGGGGGAAGGGCAAGAGAGTCGAGTTGTGCCTGAGAGAGAGAAGCCAGGGGGAAATCAGAGGGAGTGAAGCCGTGAGCCTGGGGAAGGAGGCAATGCTGAATCAAGGAATGCAGGTGTGAGAGGAAGGAGGTTGCAAGCTGTTGAATGGTGGTTGGAGCATGCAGAGAGGAGCTGTATTCCCATTGCAGGGAGAGGCAGCCGTTGGCGACCATGCCATCGATGCTGATGAGGTGGCTACGGCGGTTCTCCGGGCTGTGTTCCGCTCCCGGTGCTTGAGGCGCGAACGTGAACAGAGAAACGCCTTCACCATCAAATTGGCCGAGATAGTTAAAGATGAGTTGAGGTTCAGTGAGCAGATCAAAGGAGCGACGGACCTGCTCATCAGGGTGCAGGTAGCGAAGCAAGCCGTACCCGATGCCCTGTTCGGGGAGGCGACGAAGCTGCTCCTTGACGCTTTTGAGGACGGAGGCGGGATCGCGATGGGCAGGCAGTTGGAGCAGGAGCGGATAGAGAGCGGTGAACCAGCCGACGGTCTGGGACAGGTCGATGTCTGGAAGCAGGTCAACGCGTCCGTGTCCCTCAAGGTGGAGGAGCAGGGAAGGATGCTCAGTCCATTCGGAGAAGGCGAGCAGGAGGGCAGAGAGGAGCACGTCCTGAACGCGGGTCTGGTAGGCGTGAGGCACCTGTTGAAGCAGGGCACGGGTCTCCTCAGCAGAAAGCGTGACCGTAATAACCTGACTTTGTGCCTTCAAATTCTGTCCCTGAGGCTGGTCGAGAGGGAAGGCAGGAGCGGTAGGGGGGTGTTGGGCGAGCCAGAAGGGAAGCTGCTGGCGAAGGGCGTCGGCGTGGGTGTGGACATAGCGAAGCAGGGCGTGGCCCCACTGCCAGAAAGACGGGCCGGGTGGTGGTAGTTGGGGTTGTTTGCCTGCCAGAAGAGCATGAAGTATGGTCTGTAGCTCGGAGAGAATGACGCGCCAGGAGACGCCATCGACAGCGAGGTGATGAATGACGAGCAGGAGCAGGGAAGGTTGCTGGCCTCTGGTGAAGAGCACGGCACGCAGCAGGGGGCCATGCTCCAGCGAGAGGGAAGCATGAGCCTGCTCAGCGACCTGTTCGATGGTGGTTTGCTGCTCATCAGGGGAAAGCGCGTCAAGGGCGACCTGCTGAAGAGATGCTTCAGTGGAAGGTTCGCGCCGACGCAAGAGGTTGCCACTCAGGAAGAGCTGGAAGGCGTCATGTCGCTGTACAAGTTGTGTGAGTGCTAGAGAGATATGCTGAGATGAGAGCTCGGTTTGCAGTTGCAGTAGGATGGATTGATTGAAGTGATGCGGGTTGGCGGGCTGCTGGTCAAGGAACCACTGCATGATAGGGAGCAGGGGAAGCTCCTGCGGAAGCGTCTCGGCCTGAGCAGGGGTGATTGGTGTAGCAGTATCGGGCTGCGTGTGGAGGAAGGCGGCAAGTTGTGCGATGGTCTGATGCTGAAAGAGGTGGCGAGGGGAGAGGGAGAGACCGGCCTGAGCGGCTCGAGAGACGACCTGAATGCTGAGGATGGAGTCACCCCCCAGGGAGAAGAAGTTATCGTGGATGCCGAATGTGTCGAGTTGGAGCACCGCTTGCCAGATGGAATGCAGTTGTGCTTCCAGGGGAGAGCGTGGCGCTTCGTTGGTGGAGGTGGCAGAGAGAGAGGGTGCGGGCAAGGCGCGGCGATCCAGCTTGCCATTGGCGTTGAGAGGGAAGCTATCGACTCTTATGATGCGAGATGGCACCATATAATGAGGGAGCGATTGACGCAAGAAATCCTGTACTTGAGCCTCAAAGGAAGCAGGGGTATCAGTCAGAGCCGTAGCAGCGATGACATATGCAACAAGCTGCTTGTGTCCATGTGTGTCTTCGCGTATCATCACGACTGCTTCGGAGATTGCCGGGTGCCTTCGCAAGGTCGCCTCTACCTCGCCCGGCTCAATACGGTAGCCTCTTAGCTTGACCTGCTGATCAACACGCCCCACAAATTCAATCGAGCCATCAGGAAGATGACGCCCGAGATCCCCGGTGCGATAGAGGCGCGCACCCGGCTCCTTGCTAAAGGGGTGAGGGAGGAAGCGTTCAGCGGTCAAGTCTGGTCGATTGAGATAGCCGCGTGCGAGTCCGACGCCGCCAATATAGATTTCACCAGGGACTCCAACCGGCACCGGCTGAAGATACTGGTTGAGCAAGTACACCTGAAAGTTGGGTATTGGTTTTCCGATGGTGACCGGTTGGTCGGGAAAGCACTCAATGGTGCTTGCGCCGACAGTGGTTTCAGTCGGGCCATAGCCATTGAAGAAGTGATGTGGTGGCGACCATGCGGCTACAAGCGCAGGTGGACAGGCTTCTCCCACAGCGATGATCGTTTCGAGTGCAGGAAGATGCGCGGGCGGAAGGGCAGCCAGTACAGAGGGTGGAACGGTAATAAGACTGATCGCTTGTTCTCGGAGAATATGCGTGAGATCGGGACCGGGGAGCAGCCGTTCCTGAGTGTCTGCATATATCGTTGCACCGAGCAACAACGCCATAATATCCACGACGGATGCATCAAAGCTGAGCGAGGCAAACTGTAGAATACGACTCTGCTCGTTGACGCTGAAAAGGGTGCTGTACGAATAGGCAAGGTTCCCTATGCCCCGATGGGTTACCTGTACTCCTTTGGGTGTACCTGTCGAGCCAGAGGTATAGATCATATATGCGATATGATCCAGATGCATCGGCACATCTGGTGTCGTTGTCGGCATCCTTGCCACGCGCGACCACTCGGTATCAAGACAAAGCCGTTCAACTGAAGCTGACTTCATGCTGATATGACTCTGGGTAAGCAGCAGGTGGATATTGGCATCCTGTAGCATAAACGCCAGACGTTCGGGCGGGTAAGCGGGATCAAGTGGCACATAGGCTCCACCTGCCTTAAGGACACCAAAGAGCGCAATAAAGCTTTCGACGGAGCGCTCTGTACAGATACCAACTAGCACATCGGGGCCAACTCCCTTTGCTCGCAGGTAGTGGGCTAACTGGTTTGAGCGCCGATGCAACTCATCATAGGTTAACTGGTGCTCGTGATAGGTCAGGGCGATCTGGTCCGGTCGCTGCTCTGCCTGCTCTATAAACAATGCAGGAAATGTCTTGCGAGGTGCATTTTCTGTATCTGTATCGTTCCACTCAAAGAGCAAGCGCTGTCGCTCTTCTTCTGGAAGCACGGTCAGACTATGTACATGTTGTGTAGGATCGGCTGCGATATGCTCAAGTAATGTTTGCCAGTGTTGCAGAAATGAGCGAATTGTCTCCGCTTTGAAGAGGTCAGTGTTGTATTCGAGCAGGCAGTGTAGCCCGTCAAGCCTCTCTTCGACGGCAAGGGCGAGATCGAATTTTGCGCTTACATGCTCCTGCTTCAGGCTGGTAACGGCGAGATCTCCAAGCCTCTCAGCACCCTTGATGGTGTTGTGATAAATGAACATGACCTGAATGAGCGGCGAACGACTGGGATCGCGTTCGAGGTCGAGAGCATCCACCACCTTTTCAAATGGGACGTCCTGATGCTCATAGGCATCGAGCAGGGTATTGCGTACCTGTCGTAGCACCTGTTGTAGTGTCTGTTCTGGCGTTAGCTTGCTTCTAATGACGAGTGTATTGACAAAGAACCCGATGATGTTTTCCAGCTCGACGCGGGTGCGATTGGTGACAGGAATACCAACTGCGATATCTGTCTGGTTGCTATAGTGTGCCAGCAACATTTGAAAGGCGGCAAGCAGGGTCATAAACAGCGTCATGCCCTCACGCTCGCTCAAGGCCTGTAGCTTCTTGAGCAGGGAGGCTGAAAGCGTGAGATCCTGCCATGCTCCGGCCTGTGTCTGGAGCGGAGGGCGTGGATAGTCAGTCGGTAGTTCCAGCGGCGGAACGTCTTTGAGCTGTGTACACCAGTAGTGAAGCTGCTTTTCCAGTGTCTCTTTCTGTATCGTCTGACGCTGCCAGATGGCATAATCGGCATATTGGAGAGGAAGTTCGGGAAGCTCCGGGCGCTGGCCTCTGCAATATGCGTGATAAAGATAAGTGAGTTCTTCGATGAATATTTCAAGAGAGCGTGCATCAGAAATGATATGATGCATGTTCAATAGAAGGATGTGCGTTGTGGGCTCCAGGAGAAGAAGCGCAGCACGGAACAGGGGGCCCCGACTGAGATCAAATGGGTTATGTGCCTCCTGATTGATGAGTTTCTGAACGGTTGCTTGCTGCTGAGTGGCAGACAGGCCGCTTAGATCGATAAGGCGCAAAGAGAGTTCGCCTCGTTCAGCGATAACCTGTACCGGCTGATTCTCCTGAAGGGCTACGGTTGTGCGCAGGCTTTCGTGTCGCTGTAGAAGCTTGGTCAGGCTGCTTTGTAATGCCTGCCGATTCAGCGGCCCTTCCAGGCGTAACGCCTCCGCTATATTGTAGTTCGGGCTGCCAGGTTCAAACTGATCTAAAAACCAGACACGCTGTTGGGCAAAAGAGAGCGGAACCGTGTCCGTTGGCTTGCGGCGTGGGATCACCTCTTCCAGCCCAAAGCCTTCTTCATCAAGCAGTTGAAGTAAAAGTGCATCTTCCTCCTCGCCAAACAGATCAAACGTATTTCCAGCGTGCTTATCTCTATCCATAGTGATGCTAGCCCTTTCTTTCCTGTTGCTGCAATTTTGCCTGTCGTTGCTCTTTTGTCATTGCATGCAATTGTTTCTGCGCCCGCGCGAGGGCATTGAGCCGTTGTGCAACTCCTTGTTGTTGCGTGAGCAGTTCCGCGAGTTCGGCGATGGTTGGCTTGTCGAATAACACGCGGATCGGGAGATCAAGATGCAAAAGCTTCTTGAGCCGAGCAATAAAGCGCGTCGCAAGGAGCGAGTGGCCTCCGAGCGTAAAGAAGTTGTCGTAAACGCCTACCTGCTCAACCTGTAAGAGCTGTTTCCACATTTCGGTGAACACCTCTTCAGCGGCGTTGCGTGGCGCGACATAGTGTGTTTCACGGCGAGTCTCTGCTTCATCGGGGAGTGGCAATGCCTGCCGGTTGAGCTTGCCATTCGGCGTCAGCGGCCAGGTTGTCACTTGAAGGAAATGTGCCGGGAGCATATAGGCGGGAAGCTTCTGCAACAGGTATTGTCTGAAAGCCTCCTCTGAGGGGAGATCATGCCCTGTCGCTGCGATAAGGTAGGCAACGAGTCGTACGTCACCGGGCGCGACTTCCCAGACCCGAACGACTGCCTCCTGTACCGCCTCATGTTGTGTCAGGATGCTCTCTATTTCTCCAGGCTCAATGCGGAAGCCGCGTATTTTGACCTGATAGTCGGCACGGCCCAGGTATTCGAGCGAGCCATCTTCACGGTAGCGGGCAATGTCTCCGGTGCGATAGAGGCGTGCTCCCGGCTCCTCACTAAAAGGAGAGGGAATAAAGCGCTCCGCTGTGTTGTCGGGCCGATTCAGATAGCCACGAGCCAACCCGTCACCGCCAATGTAGAGATCCCCGGGGATGCCTATTGGCACCGGCTGCAGGGACGAATCAAGCAGGTAGATCTGTGTGTTTGCGATGGGACGGCCAATAGATGGGGGCTCTTCAGCAGTCACCCGGGCCATCGTGGACCAGATGGTTGTTTCAGTGGGGCCATAGAGATTCCAGAAATGTTCTCCCTTTGGTGCAAGCTGGCGGGCTAACTCAACCGGGAGCGCCTCGCCACCGCAGAGAATGGTCAGGTGTGGCTGGCCCGTCCATTCCACCATCAGAAGCTGCTGCCATGTGGCGGGAGTGGCCTGCATGACCGTCGCACCGCTGTGTGCAAGCAGCTTTATGAGTTGCGTGCTATCAGCGATGGCTTCCCGATTGGCGATAACGACCCGACCGCCGCTGATGATCGGCAGGAAAAGTTCGAGCCCTGCAATGTCAAAGGAGATGCTTGTGACCGCTAGCCAGATAGCGTTTCGATCAAGCTGAAGTGTTTGTTGCATTGAATAGAGAAAATTGGTCAGGCTTTGATGCTGAAGGATCACACCTTTTGGCACACCCGTTGAACCAGAAGTGTAAATGATATAGGCCGACTGTGTTGCATAGCTTGCATCGGTGTCGCTTTCTTCAGGCATCTGCTGCCACGCATTATCAAGACAGAGAAGCTGTGCCGTACAAGGAGGCAGCGTATCGAGGAGGTGTTGTTGCGTCAACACAAGGAACATATCTGTATCGGCCATGATAAAGGCGATGCGTTCCTGCGGGTAGGTTGGGTCAAGCGGGATATACGTTGCTCCGGCTTTGAGCACAGCAAGCAGGCTGATAAGCAGGGTAGCTGACCGCTCCATATAGATACCGATGTGGCTTTCAGGCTTCGCTCCACGCGTGCGAAGGTGGGCCGCAAGCTGGTTGACGCGCTGTTGCAGCTCAGCATAGGTAAGCTGTTCGTCCTCAAAGAGGAGCGCGATGGCGTCAGGGGTGCGCTGTACCTGCTCGGCAAAGAGCAGCGGCAGCGTCCGGGTTGCAGGATAGGGGGTGCGCGTCTGGTTCCAGCGAGTCAGAAGCGTATCAAGCTCATCATGAGGGATGAGGGAGAGCTGTTCAGGTGTGTTCGACGTGTTGTGAGCGAGAGAGAGAAGGATATGGAGGAGATGGTTGAGCAGCCGCTGAAGGGGGGAAGCGTCGAAGCAAGCGGTGTCATAGGTCAGTCGCAGTTCCAGGCGCTCCTGTTGCATCATCGCCTGAAGCATGAGGGGATAGTTGGTTCGTTCCAGGGTATATGCTTCCTGGAATTGAAGCTGACGTGTGGCATCCGACAGGGAAGCGTCGAACGGGTAATTCTCAAAGACGAGTAGAGTGTCAAAGAGACGCTGTCCCGCGGGAACCTCGCTGCATCGCTGGATCTCAAACAAGGGAGCATATTCATAGAGCCGTGCCTCGGCCTGTTGCGCCTGGAGCTCACGGAGCCAATCGGAGAGCGGCTGGTGCACCGGGAGCTGTACGCGCACAGGCAGGGTATTGATAAAGAGGCCAGCGGTGTGCTCGATGCCAGCAAGCGAGGCGGGTCGTCCGGCAACGGTTGTGCCGAAAAGGACATCGTTGCTGCCACTGTAGCGGCTCAGGAGGAGGGCCCAGGCGGCCTGAAGGAGGGTGTTCATGGTGAGCTGCTCGCGTTTGGCGCAGGCAAGGAGTGAGGCGGTGTGCTCCTGATCGCAGGAGAGATGCAGGACGGCATACTGCTGCTGTTGTTGAGCGAGGGGAGCGGGGTGCTGAATGGGGAGGCGTGTGGGAGTGGAGAAGCCAGCAAGGAGCCGTCGCCAGTAGGAGAGGGCTTGGTGCTGATCCTGCTGCTGAAGCCAGGCGATATAGTCCCGGTAGGGCCGAGCCGTTTCGAGAGTCAGCAGGTGTGCGTGCTCATAGAAGTGAAGGGCTTCCTGGAAGAGGAGCGGGAGGGACCAGCCATCGAGCAGGATGTGATGGAAGCACCAGAGCAGGACCCATTGGCGCTCTGCAAGCTGGATCAGGTGCACGCGGAAGAGTGGCGCGTTCGTCAGGTCGAAGCCGCGAGTTTGTTCCTCCTGACGCAGCTTTTCGAGACGCAGTTGCTGGACGTCGGGAGGGAGGGAGCGCCAATCAGCGAAGAGCCAGGGGAAAGGAGCGCGCCTGAAGACGACTTGCAGTGGGTGTTCGAGCTCGTGCCAGAGGAAGGAGGTGCGCAAGATGGGATGGCGCTGCTGGACGGTGGCGAAGGCGTCACGGAGCCGCTGAGGATCGAGCTCCCCTTGCAAGCGGCTCTCTGTCAGATGCACATATAATTTACTGTTCGGATCGAACTGTGTATGGAAGAGCATGCCTGCTTGCAAGGGAGAGAGGGGGTAGAGATCCTCGACGGAGGGGGGAAGAGCAAGAGAGTCGAGTTGTGCCTGAGAGAGAGAAGCCAGGGGGAAATCAGAGGGAGTGAAGCCGTGAGCCTGGGGAAGGAGGCAATGCTGAATCAGGGAATGCAGGTGTGAGAGGAAGGAAGTTGCAAGCTGTTGAATGGTGGTTGGAGCATGCAGAGAGGAGCTGTATTCCCATTGCAGGGAGAGGCAGCCGTTGGCGACCATGCCATCGATGCTGATGAGGTGGCTACGGCGGTTCTCCGGGCTATGCTGAGAGCCGGGCGTATGGGAGACGAGCTGGAACAGGGTGCTGTCGTTGATCGTCTGGTCAAACTGCCCCTGATAGTTGAAGCTAAGCTGCGGGAGTGCCTGATTGACGAAGGTATGGCGTACCGCTTCATCAGGGTGCAGGTAGCGAAGCAAGCCGTACCCGATGCCCTGTTCGGGGAGGCGACGGAGCTGCTCCTTGACGCTTTTGAGGACGGAGGCGGGATCGCGATGGGCAGGCAGTTCGAGCAGGAGCGGATAGAGAGCGGTGAACCAGCCGACGGTCTGGGACAGGTCGATGTCTGGAAGCAGGTCAACGCGTCCATGCCCCTCAAGGTGGAGGAGCAGGGAAGGATGCTCAGTCCATTCGGAGAAGGCGAGCAGGAGGGCAGAGAGGAGCACGTCCTGAACGCGGGTCTGGTAGGCGTGAGGCACCTGTTGAAGCAGGGCACGGGTCTCCTCGGCAGGAAGCGTGACCTCGATGATGCGGCTACTGGCTTCGAGATTCTGTCCCTGAGGCTGGTCGAGAGGGAAGGCAGGAGCGGAAGCGGGATGTTGGGCGAGCCAGAAGGGAAGCTGCTGGCGAAGGGCGTCGGCGTGGGTGTGGACATAGCGAAGCAGGGCGTGGCCCCACTGCCAGAAAGACGGGCCGGGTGGTGGCAGTTGGGGCTGTTTGCCTGCCAGAAGGGCGTGAAGTATGGTCTGTAGCTCGGAGAGAATGACGCGCCAGGAGACGCTATCGACAGCGAGGTGATGAATGACGAGCAGGAGCAGGGAAGGCTGCTGGCCTCTGGTGAAGAGCACGGCACGCAGCAGGGGGCCATGCTCCAGCGAGAGGGAGGCATGAGCCTGCTCAGCGACCTGTTCGATGGTGGTTTGCTGCTCATCAGGGGAAAGCGCGTCAAGGGTGACCTGCTGAAGAGCGGGGCTTTCGGCCTGCTCTCTCCGACGCAAGAGGTTGCCACTCAGGAAGAGCTGGAAGGCGTCATGTCGCTGTACAAGCTGCGTGAGTGCTGTGTGCATTTGCAGGTAGGAGACAGCGGTTTGCAGTTGCAGCAGGATGGATTGATTGAAGTGATGCGGGTTGGCGGGTTGCTGGTCAAGGAACCACTGCATGATAGGGAGCAGGGGAAGCTCCTGCGGAAGCGTCTCGGCCTGAGCAGGGGTGATTGGTGTAGCAGTATCGGGCTGCGTATGGAGGAAGGCGGCAAGTTGTGCGATGGTCTGATACTGAAAGAGGTGGCGAGGGGAGAGGGAGAGACCGGCCTGAGCGGCTCGAGAGACGACCTGAATGCTGAGGATGGAGTCACCCCCCAGGGAGAAGAAGTTGTCGTGGATGCCGAATGTGTCGAGTTGGAGCACCGCTTGCCAGATGGAATGCAGTTGTGCTTCCAGGGGAGAGCGTGGCGCTTCGTTGGTGGAAGCGGCGGGGAGAGAGGGTGCAGGCAAGGCGCGGCGATCCAGCTTGCCATTGGCGTTGAGAGGGAAGTGAGGCAGCACAAGGAAGTGGGAGGGGATCATATAGTCTGGCAAAGAGGCGTGAAGATGCTGCCGGAGTTGCTCGGCGGTAGGGGCCTGAGCCTGGTCCTGAGCGACGAGGTAAGCGACGAGCATGGGATGAGGGTCGCTCTGAAGCAGGACGACGGCCTGTTGAACGAGGGGATGAAGGAGCAGGGCGGCTTCGATTTCGCCTGGCTCGACCCGATGGCCTCGTAGCTTGATCTGGGAGTCCAGGCGTCCCAGGCACTCGATGCGGCCATCTTCCCAGTAGCGCCCGCGATCACCCGTTCGATACATCCTTGCACCCGGTTGGTTGCTGAATGGATCGGGAAGAAAACTCTCTGCTGTTTTCACCGGATCAACAATATAGCCTCGGCCGACGCCAACACCACCTATGTAGATATGACCGGCCACACCAATAGGCACCGGAGCAAATGAGTCGTCGAGAATGTAGATCTGCATATTTGCGATCGGTTGGCCTACTGAGACATTGATGCTGCGTTCGGATGGCTGCTCTGCGATCACCTCATGAGTCACATCATCTGAGCATTCGGTTGCCCCATAGGTGTTCACCAGTGGAATATAGGGACAACGTTGTAGCCAGCGACGACACAACTGCGGGGGAATCGCCTCTCCAGTTGAGATCATCCAGCGAAGAGCCTGGCCGATCTCCTGTGTCGTGCCTGTTTCTAGTTCTTCAAGGAGCATACGAATCTGTGCAGGAACCAGTTCCAGTGTGGTGATAGCAAGCGTCCGCAGATTGGCACACAGATGGGTGGGCTGGTATATATCGTCGTTGCTGAGAATGTAGACGCACCCGCCAAGCAACAGGGGCGCAAGAAATTGCCAGACCGAGATATCAAAGCTCAGTGAGGCCGTTTGTGCCACCCTGTCATGTGCAGTCAGCCCGAGCGCGTCTATTTTCGCGAAAAGGTGATTTATCATCCCCGCATGCGAGAGCATCGCGCCCTTTGGACGCCCGGTTGAGCCAGACGTATAGATGACGTAGGCGAGCTGTTCTGCACGCATTGGCGGAGTATCGAGTGTGCTATGCTCTTCTTGCCAGGATATCTCTTCAATAGCTATCCGCTTGATTGGCTTATCGAGCAGGCCAGTGGCTCTTGCAATCTGCTGAGATGAGATGAGAAGCGAGGCTCCGGCGTTTTCCAGAATAAAGGCCAGGCGATCAGGCGGGTAGTCGAGATCGAGCGGGACGTATGCTCCCCCTGCTTTCAATATGGCAAGAAGCGTAATCAACATGGGTATTGAGCGTTCAAGTGCGATAGCAACAACCACTTCAGGTCCGACTCCTTCAAGCCGCAAACGAGCAGCCAGAAGATCCGAACGACGATCCAACTCTGCATAGCATATCTGCTCGTCGCCGTGCGTGACGGCGATGGCATCAGGGGTATAACGAGTCTGTTCCGTAAAAAGCTGATGAAAGAGCCGTGTCGTTGGATAGGGTGCCGTCTTTGCGTTCCACTCTACAAGCATTCTATGCCGCTCTTCTTCAGTCAATAACGCGAGCGTATCGATATGCCGGTGCGTCCCGCTGGCAAGCTGCCGTAGCACCAGTTGAAACTGCGCAAGCAAGCGTTCAATGGTACTGGCTTTGAAACAGGCTGCATCGTATGTGATGCGAAGTATCAGCCTTTCTTCGTATATCACTGCATCGACGACAAGCGGGTAGTTTGTCTTCTCGATGGTCTGTATCGGCTGTATGTTGAGATCAGCAATCGAGGAGAGCGTGGCATCTTCAAACGGGTAATTCTCAAAGACGAGCAGGGTGTCAAAGAGACGCTGCCCCGCGGGAACCTCGCTGCATCGCTGGATCTCAAGCAAGGGAGCATATTCATAGTGTCGTGCCTCGGCCTGTTGGATCTGAAGCTCGCGGAGCCAATCGGAGAGCGGCTGGTGCACCGGGAGCTGGACACGCACAGGCAGGGTATTGATAAAGAGGCCAGCAGTGTGCTCGATGCCAGCAAGCGAGGTGGGCCGTCCGGCAACGGTTGTGCCGAAAAGGACATCGTTGCTGCCACTGTAGCGGCTCAGGAGGAAGGCCCAGGCGGCTTGCAACAGGGTATTGACCGTGAGCTGTTCCCGTCTGGCATGTTCGATCAGGGCTCGAGTTTCCTCTCGCGAGATGCTTTTCTCCTCGAAATCGTGTTGCTGTTGCTGCTCTTCGAGAGGCGCGAGGTAATCGAACGGCAGGCGTGTGGGAGTGGAGAAGCCAGCAAGGAGCCGTCGCCAGTAGGAGAGGGCTTGGTGCTGATCCTGCTGCTGAAGCCAGGCGATATAGTCCCGGTAGGGCAGCGGCGGTGTCAGCATGCTTCCTTCTTGCTTGTATGTTTGAAGGATCTCGCTAAAAAGCAGCGGGAGGGACCAGCCATCGAGCAGGATGTGATGGAAGCACCAGAGCAGGACCCATTGGCGCTCTGCAAGCTGGATCAGGTGCACGCGGAAGAGTGGCGCGTTCGTCAGGTCGAAGCCGCGAGTTTGTTCCTCCTGACGCAGCTTTTCGAGACGCAGTTGCTGGACGTCGGGAGAGAGGGAGCGCCAATCAGCGAAGAGCCAGGGGAAAGGAGCGCGCCTGAAGACGACTTGCAGTGGGTGTTCGAGCTCGTGCCAGAGGAAGGAGGTGCGCAAGATGGGATGGCGGTGCTGGACGGTGGCGAAGGCGTCGCGGAGCCGCTGAGGATCGAGTGCACCCTGTAGGCGGAACTCGGCGAGCTGGATATAGAGATCGCTCCCTGAGGCTTCGTGGGCGTGGAAGAGCATGCCTGCTTGCAAGGGAGAGAGAGGGTAGAGATCCTCGACGGAGGGGGGAAGAGCAAGGGAGTCGAGTTGTGCCTGAGAGAGAGAAGCCAGGGGGAAATCAGAGGGAGTGAAGCCGTGAGCCTGGGGAAGGAGGCAATGCTGAATCAGGGAATGCAGGTGTGAGAGGAAGGAGGTTGCAAGCTGTTGAATGGTGGTTGGAGCATGCAGAGAGGAGCTGTATTCCCATTGCAGGGAGAGGCAGCCGTTGGCGACCATGCCATCGATGCTGATGAGGTGGCTACGGCGGTTCTCCGGGCTATGCTGAGAGCCGGGCGTATGGGAGACGAGCTGGAACAGGGTGCTGTCGTTGATCGTCTGGTCAAACTGCCCCTGATAGTTAAAGATGAGTTGAGGTTCAGTAAGCAGATCAAAGGAGCGACGGACCTGCTCATCAGGGTGCAGGTAGCGAAGCAAGCCGTACCCGATGCCCTGTTCTGGGAGGCGACGGAGCTGCTCCTTGACGCTTTTGAGGACGGAGGCGGGATCGCGATGGGCAGGCAATTCGAGCAGGAGCGGATAGAGAGCGGTGAACCAGCCGACGGTCTGGGACAGGTCGATGTCTGGAAGCAGGTCAACGCGTCCGTGTCCCTCAAGGTGGAGGAGCAGGGAAGGATGCTCAGTCCATTCGGAGAAGGCGAGCAGGAGGGCGGAGAGGAGCACGTCCTGAACGCGGGTCTGGTAGGCGTGAGGCACCTGTTGAAGCAGGGCACGGGTCTCCTCGGCAGGAAGCGTGACCTCGATGATGCGGCTACTGGCTTCGAGATTCTGTCCCTGAGGCTGGTCGAGAGGGAAGGCAGGAGCGGTAGGGGGATGTTGGGCGAGCCAGAAGGGAAGCTGCTGGCGAAGGGCGTCGGCGTGGGTGTGGACATAGCGAAGCAGGGCGTGGCCCCACTGCCAGAAAGACGGGCCGGGTGGTGGTAGTTGGGGCTGTGCATTGGCTCTGGCAGCCTGGAGCAGCGCGTTCAGGTCAGAGAGAATGATGCGCCAGGAGACGCTATCGACAGCGAGGTGATGAATGACGAGCAGGAGCAGGGAAGGCTGCTGGCCTCTGGTGAAGAGCACGGCACGCAGCAGGGGGCCATGCTCCAGCGAGAGGGAGGCATGAGCCTGCTCAGCGACCTGTTCGATGGTGGTTTGCTGCTCATCAGGGGAAAGCGCGTCAAGGGTGACCTGCTGAAGAGCGGGGCTTTCAGCCTGCTCTCTCCGACGCAAGAGGTTGCCACTCAGGAAGAGCTGGAAGGCGTCATGTCGCTGTACAAGTTGTGTGAGCGCTGTGTGCATTTGCAGGTAGGAGACAGCGGCTTGCAGTTGCAGCAGGATGGATTGATTGAAGTGATGCGGGTTGGCGGGTTGCTGGTCAAGGAACCACTGCATGATAGGGAGCAGGGGAAGCTCCTGCGGAAGCGTCTCGGCCTGAGCAGGGGTGATTGGTGTAGCAGTATCGGGCAGCGTGTGGAGGAAGGCGGCAAGTTGTGCGATGGTCTGATACTGAAAGAGGTGGCGAGGGGAGAGGGAGAGACCGGCCTGAGCGGCTCGAGAGACGACCTGAATGCTGAGGATGGAGTCACCCCCCAGGGAGAAGAAGTTATCGTGGATGCCGAATGTGTCGAGTTGGAGCACCGCTTGCCAGATGGAATGCAGTTGTGCTTCCAGGGGAGAGCGTGGCGCTTCGTTGGTGGAGGTGGCAGAGAGAGAGGGTGCGGGCAAGGCGCGGCGATCCAGCTTGCCATTGGCGTTGAGAGGGAAGTGAGGCAGCACAAGGAAGTGGGAGGGGATCATATAGTCTGGTAAAGAGGCGTGAAGATGCTGCCGGAGTTGCTCGGCGGTAGGGGCCTGAGCCTGGTCCTGAGCGACGAGGTAAGCGACGAGCATGGGATGAGGGTCGCTCTGAAGCAGGACGAGGGCCTGTTGAACGAGGGGATGAAGGAGCAGGGCGGCTTCGATTTCGCCTGGCTCGACCCGATGGCCGCGTAGCTTGATCTGGGAGTCCAGTCGCTCCAAAAATTCGAGTGTTCCATCTTCATGATAGCGTGCCAGATCGCCTGTCTTGTACAGGCGCGCACCTGGCTCTTTACTAAAAGGGTGAGGGAGGAAACGTTCAGCAGTCAGGTCTGGCCGGTTGAGATAGCCACGCCCCACGCCTTCGCCTCCGATGTAGAGTTCTCCTGGCATCCCGGGCGGTACAAGCTGAAAATGGGCATCGAGAAGATAGACCTGTACATTGTTAATCGGGCGACCGATCGGCACACGTTGCCTGCGATCTTCCGGTATACAGAGACTGAAGGTGGTATCAATCGTCGTCTCTGTCGGACCATACAGGTTATAGAGCCTGGCCGGAAGGGTTTCGGAGAAGCTCTGTAGGAGTGGCTTCGTAAGCGGTTCTCCGCCTGCAAAGACAGAGCGCAGGGTTGTACAAGCCGCGAAATCGGGCTCTGCCAGAAGGAGCTTGAGCAGGGTCGGGACAAGCTGAAGGACGGTAACGCCTTGTTCCTGAATCGTGCGCATCAGGTAGGCCGGATCCTGGTGGCCGCCTGGTTCCGCTATCACCATACGGGCGCCGATCAGGAGCGGAGCATAGAATTCCCATACAGATGCATCGAAGCCAAAGGGTGTCTTCTGGAAGAAATGATCCTCGGCAGTAAAAGCGAACTCATTGAGCATCCAATGCATATGGTTGCTGAGGGCTTTATGGGAAATCATCACCCCCTTCGGTTGGCCTGTAGAGCCTGAAGTATAGAGAATATAGGCAAGTTGTTCGGGGTGAGAAACTGGCCGGGGATTGCGTACCGGCTGAATTGCACCGCCTGGTTGATCGCTATCTAAACATATCGTGTTGTATGTCTGCCCGGGAAGCCGCTCCAGGAACGGTGATAGTGTCACTATAAGTGAAATTCGGGTTGTATCCAGAATGAACGCGAGCCGATCCTGTGGATAGTCGGGAGCGAGTGGGACGTAGGTTCCGCCTGCTTTGAGAATACCAAGCATTCCTACAACCATAGCGAAAGAGCGTTCCATGAAGAGCCCAACCGGTGTTTCAGCTTGCACTCCACGTTGTTGAAGGAAGGAAGCGAGCCTGTTCGCTTCCTGATTCAACCTGGCATAGGTTATTTGCTCGTCGTCGAAGGTAAGCGCGATGGCATCTGGTTGCTCGGCTGCCCGTCGCTCGAAGAGGTGATGCACTCCTTCCCATTCATCAGCGCGGATACTGTGTTCTTTTTCAGATCCCTGCCAGGCTGAGAGGAGCATTTCGCGCTCTTCCTCGGAGAGAAGTGGTAGCTCATCAAGCCGCTTCGTGGGATCATGAACAATGCCTTGCAGCAAAATACGCCAGTGAGTAAGGAGGCGTTGGATCGTAACGGCCTCAAATAGATCTGTGTTGTACTCTATAACGGTCTGTATCCCTTGTGGGGTGTCTACAAAGAGAAGCGAAAGGTCGAATTTTGCGGTAGTGAAGCCCTGTTCCAGCCGATGAAAGCGTAGTCCTGCTGCTTCCTGATTGGTAGGAGCGGCTTGTTGCTCGGTAAAAAAGATCTGGAAGAGCGGCATATGGCTCAGGGAGCGTTCTGGCTTGAGTTCGTCCACGACCTTTTCAAAGGGGATCTCCTGATGCGTATACGCCTCGATAGTAATGGACCGAACCCGCGTGAGAAGCTGAATGAAGGTCGGGTTATCTGCCAGATTGACGCGTAAGGCGATTGAATTGACAAAAAAGCCAATAATCCCCTCAACCTCGGGGCGGGTTCGATTCGCGCTCGGTGTACCAATTGTGAGATCGGTTTGGCCGGTGTAGCGGGATAATAGTACATGGAAGGCTGCCTGTAATGTCATAAAGAGCGTGGCATTTTCCCGCTGACTCAGGGCCTTTAACTCCTTCTGCAATGCGCAAGGAAGCAGTATTTCCTGATACGCACCATGAAAGGTTTGAACTGCTGGACGCGGGTGATCGGTGGGCAGCTCAAATGGCGAGAGATCCCGAAGCTGCTCGCGCCAGTAGGCTAACTGCTGCTCAACTCTGTCATCCTGCGACCGCTGCCAGAGCGCGTAATCTGCATATTGCAGCGGCAGTGCTGGTAAGGGAGATGGCTTTCTATCAACGAACGCCTGATACAATGTAATGAGTTCCTTGAGCAGCACATCTTCAGACCAACCATCCGAAATGATATGGTGAAGTGTCAGTACAAGCCTGTGCTCCTGTGGCTTCAGGCAGAGCAGCCGCATCCTAAAGAGTGGCCCTACTGTCAAGTCGAACGGTTGGTTTGCGTCCTGTTGAGCGAGCAGCAGTGCGGCCTTTTCCCGTTGCTCCGGAGCAAGGTGGCTGAGGTCGATATAGGGCAGATGAAGCGGGAGGGTAGTGCAAATCGACTGAACGGGCTGTCCCTCGTGAAGGTGGAACGTGGTGCGGAGACTTTCCTGACGATGAATGATCTCTTGTAAACTCTGCTGAAGTGCATCCAGATGGCAGTAGCCCTCTAAGGTAATCACCAGCGTGTTGTTATACGCAGGGTTGCCCGGCTCCATCTGGTCGAGGAACCAGAGCCGCTGCTGAGCAAAAGAGAGCGGATAAAAGGGTGCCTCTTTTCTATGTGGAATCTCTGACTGTGCTCTCTGCCCCAGTCCTTTTTGAGCGAGTCTGGCTTTGAAAAGCTCCATTTTGTGAGAAGAGAGGATATGTGAGGGATTCTTCTTTGTTGTCATAAATCAACCTTACCTTTACATGCATAAAAATCTGGCAAGAAAGAAAAGAAGCGTCACAACTGCCGATCAAGATATCAAAAGTAGATACTTTCTTTGTTCATCGTCTGTGGTACATGTATCAAGCTCTGAGCTGCCCTCAGATTGTAGAAGAAAAGCAGCTTTAGCGTCCTTTGTCGTAGCGCTGAATGTGCTTTATTCTTGTGTGCTCAAAGTATAAGCTTTCTTGTTTTCAACCTGCAATTCTCTTAAGGAGGATTTTTTCTTATCTTTCCTCTACGTAGTAGAGAGTAATTCTTTCTCCTTTTTTGTACACTATGCAGTAGTCATTCACAGGCGGAAAAATACAGTTCGCAGATGATGGAGATGAAAACCGATTAACCACTATACTTCTTCTTGATAGAAAAGGCTGCACGCTTGCACAGGAAAAAGAGCACTTTCTGCTGGTAGCGGCTGGGCGTAATGGAGAGAAATGCTCCTTCTTGCTCCGATGTGGTGGTAGAAATGGGTAGAGAGGAGGAGATATATGGAGGATACTTTATCATTTTAAATTTACTATCTTAGCTATTGTGAGATGAAAAATATATAGTGTACACTGTGTTTCACAGGCGAATATCGTGTATTACAAACGATACTGTTTCAATATGCGATTGTCCATCGCCTTCTCTTATTGTGCTTGATGAGTGACTCACAGGAGGTACTCTATGTACGCGTTTGAGCAGAAAAGACGCGAACTAACTGACCGGATTGTTGACAGGATTTCCAACGATCCAGCTTTCCGTGCAGCCTTCTTTGCGAATCGTGAAGAGGCGTTGGAGTCCGCAGGTTTTGCTCGCGAGATTCGCGCTCTGGAGCAGGCTGCTCTGAGGGGTGAGGCTTCTGCTGGCAACAATGCGTATGCAGCTTATGCGGCCTATGCAGCTTATGCGGCTTATACGGATGCTGGCGTGAGCAAGGCCTAAGTAAAGGTCATATGCTCTCCAGGAGTTGCGGTGGACAGGTTTCCTGTCTATCGCAGCTTCCTCTTTACCTGGCTTCAGAAACTGCTTGTAACGGGTGTGAACAGAGGAAGGAAAGAACGGTTTATGAGTAAGGAAGAAGTAAAGCAACGCAAACTGGAGCATGTCCAGATGGCTCTTGAACAGAACATTTCTGCACCACAACGGGCAAGCTGGAAAGATGTTCACCTCGTTCATCAAGCCTTGCCAGAAGTCGATCTGGATGAGATTGACACAAGCGTTGATTTTCTTGGTCATCGTCTCCGTGCACCTATCTTCGTCTCCTCGCTGACCGGAGGTCACCCTGATGTTGCTTTTATCAATCGTAATCTGGCACGGGTTGCAGAGGAATACGGGTTAGCGTTGGGTGTAGGGAGTCAGCGAGCCGCAATTGTGAATCCTGAGCTGACGAGCAGCTTTGCCATCGCCCGGGAACAGGCACCAACTGCTTTTCTGCTGGCCAATATCGGTGCTCCCCAGTTGATCCCGCAGAAGGAACATCCTCCTTTTACACTTGAGCAGGCACAGCAAGCGGTTTCAATGATTCAGGCGAACGCGCTGATTGTGCATCTGAATAGCTTGCAGGAGGCAGTCCAGCCGGAGGGAGACCGGAGAGCTGCTGGAGAGGCGGCGGCTTTACGAAGATTGGTTCAAGCTGTATCTGTGCCGATAATCGCGAAGGAGACAGGGGCGGGCATCTGTCGCGAACAGGCACTACTGCTGCGTTCCTGTGGGGTTGCCGCGCTCGATGTCGGCGGCGCCGGCGGCAGTAGTATGGCTGCACTCGAATCATTGCGGGCACAATCGCGGGGAAACAAGCAGGCTTTGGATATCGGGCTGCTGTACCGTGATTGGGGCATTCCTACGCCTATTGCGGTGGTGGAAGCGGGTACTGCTCATGTTCCGATCATCGCGACGGGTGGGATACGCAGTGGCAGAGATATTGCCTGTGCGCTTGCTCTAGGAGCTACACTTGTCGGAATAGGTCATCCATTTCTCCAGGCGGCCAGTCGGGGTTATGATGCAGTTTGTGCATTCCTGGAACAGACGCTTGCTGAATTGAAGGTCGCGATGCAACTGTGTGGGGCCGCGACGCTTCAACAGATGCGCGAAGCGGATGTGGTTGTTCTGGGGGAAACGAGGGAATGGCTCTATCAGCGCGGTTTTGAGGATGACGTGAAGCGAATGGCCCGCCGACATTGGAAGAGAATACATAGTCTGTAGCCCTTTCTGAAGGGGCGGGATGGATGCTAAATCTGAGATCAAACAGTGCCGATGCTTTCCTGAGGGACGATGTGGTGAGGTCAGGAAAGAGTAGTCCCGACCTCTCCCGAGCCAGAGTGCAAACTGTAGGGAGAAAAGCGCTTCTGTTTCTTTCTTCCTCATAGCAGCCCGTCGGATCAAGTGTGCTGTTTGCTCCGTGCGTAACCACAAGCTGCACTCGATCAGGTGTAAGGAGAAAGGAGTGTCCTTTCTGAGGATGGTAGGTTTTCTGGCGCGTGCATTGTTTTTCTGTCAGTTCATAAAGAGTATATTCGTTAGCGTGCGCGCCGTAAGCCCCCTGGCCTTCAGACAGGGGGATATAAGGCGCTCCCACAGACAATAGATATGTCAAGAGTATCTATTGTCTGTGGGGTATACTTCTTCCATGATGAACAATCATGTTAGGAGCAAGAGCTACCTCTATGCCCAAACGATTTTCTTGGGAACAAACTTTCCATCCTCAAAGACTGGCCCATCAATTCCCCAACTCCAGGAAATCCTGGGGGTAATCGCAAGGTATGGTCCGGGGCCAAGATGGCCCTGTTCACGCTCAACAATAGTTGCCTCTCCATGTATCTTGATCCCTCGTGGTTCATAGGGGTCAAATGATTTCAAATCGTCAATAATCAGTGATATCCTGTTATTGCCGGAGGCAATATTCTTGTATTTGCGCGAGGCTTTTAGAAAGTGGCCGCCGATATAGAAACGGGTTCCATCAAATTCAAAGCCTACTGCGTCTACGTCAGGCTGTCCTGTAGATGAGACAGTTGCCAATCTGGCAAGTGGTTGTGTTTGAAGATAGGCACGTTCTTTTTCTGAAAACATTGCTAAATCCTTTTCCTTATGTTTGGTTTCGCATGTCGTCCTTGTCTATTTCAGGAAGTGTCAGGAAAGACATGCAGACATACTATCCTGCTGATGTAGAGCTGGAATGGTTGCTCAACACTAGACGAAGCGCAAGCAGGAAAAGCGACTCGAGAAAGGAGTGCTTTGCCGGTTGCATACTCTCCAGCCGGTTTTCTCCAAGAGGCCGAAGAGCCGCGCTTTGTATTTGTCCTGAGTATATAGGATTTGGTAGAATGAATGCAAATCCTATTGGTCATGAACTTATGCGAGGTTGGCATATGAACTTTACTCAATTTCAATGCCTGGTTGCGCTGGCCGAAACCGGGAGCTTTACGGAGGCTGCCTATACCATTGGGATGACCCAATCAGCGGTGAGTCATGCTTTGGCTGCACTCGAAAAGGAATTAGGCGTTACGTTATTGGAACGCAATCGCAAAGGAGTTGTTGCGCTGAGCAGGGTTGGTCAGGAGATCCTCTCCCATGCTCGAATAGTGTTAGCCCATGCGGAAAGCATCGAGCAAGAAGCCAGGAGGGCACGAAACCAGGAAAGAGGGAAGCTGCGCTTAGGAAGTATTTCTTCTGTTCCCCCGGATCTGCTTACAGGAATGCTGACATATTTCAAGCAGCAATATCCAGACATTGAAGTGGTCCAATTTGAAGGAACAATGCAGGAGATTCATGAGTGGATCTATGCCAATATCATCGATGTTGGATTTGTCCTTCGGACTGCCGGGAAGAAAAGCCGTGCATCACTTTGTCCTGGTGCTGCTGGATTGACATTTGTTCATGGGAAGGAGATTGAGAGCAAACCTGTGATGACGAGTGAATTGCAGATCTTCGTTCCTGTTGGACATCGTTTGCATGCTCAAGCAAAAGTGATGGCAGAAGATCTCCAGACAGAACCCCTGATCTTGCCAAAAATGGCTTGCGAATTTATGGAGGTAGTTGGCCTGGAGCCGTCAAGGCGAAGTGAAGCACGTATTCGTTATCATGCGGGAGATAGTCGTACTCTTCTGTCGATGGTTCGAGAAGGACTGGGGATAACAGTATTGCCTCGAACAATGCTTCCTGAGAAGTTAGATGGTCTGGTTGCTCTTTCACTGGACCCCCCACGATATTTGCAGATCGGACTGGGTGTCAAATCGTGGGAAACTGTCTCGGCGAGGACGGCGTTGTTCGTAGAAACCGCACAGACCTGGATCTCTCGGTCATCATTTTTGAGCAAAAAATATGCCTGATTGATAATCAAAGGGCCAATGATTCTTTATTAGACCTCTTGTACCACTGTTTCCTCTTTAAAAAGGCAGAAGAATCAAAAAATGGAGAGAGGGGGAAAAGATATTGAAAGAAAGAAAAATATATGTTATCATATTCTCGTTGTTATATTGATTCTGAGATGAAGAGAGTGTTTGGCGCTTTTCAGTCGGATAAAGGAATATCTGGATTCCTTATGCTATGCTTTCCTGTGAAAGTGAAATAGATGTAATTGACGAGCGGGAGCTGATATATCTAAGGACCTGATATATCGGTAAGGAGTAGCCCGGTAGCACGTTTCGCTTTTTGCTTCTCTTCCTTTCACTTCGCAGGATGCATATACAATTGATAATGTCCTCTAGCTATTTCTCATTCAATGAGAGAAAGGATTCTCGACGATGAGAAGGAATTCCTCCAGACGATGGCGTTTTCTGCTTTTTCCTGGCGTGCTAGCCCTTGTTTGTGCCCTCTTACTTAGTGATGTAGGGACAACTGCCCGTGCTGCCAATACGAGCACATCAGGTGTCAGTATGAAAGAGGTGACCCAGGACCCGAAGGCTGTTGCCGACTACTGGACGCCCGAACGAATGCGCACCGCAAAACCGGCGGATATCATTTTGCCTGAGAAGAAGCAGCCGGTCTCAACGAGACCTGGTATACTGGCTGCAACGGCTGTTCCTACTGGCTCATACGGCACCTTCCCCTATTCCACGATTGGTAAGGTCTTCTTCACAGATCCTCGAACCGGAAGCAACTATGTCTGTTCCGGCACCGCGGTTCAGAGTCAGAATGGTAGTACTGTTGATACGGCGGGCCACTGTGTTGCTGCTGGTGGTGAGAACAGATATTACACAAACTGGGCTTTCTGTCCGCAGTACATCGATGGAAGCTGCCCGAAAGGGCGCTGGACAGCCCGTCGGCTTATTGCTGATAGCGTCTGGCTCTCCTCCGGCTCACTCTATCGCGACTATGGTGCGGCTGTTGTAAATACCCTGAACGGGCAGACCCTGGTTGCGGCCGTCAACGGCGTCCAATTCGGGGCCAATCTGTCCCGCACCCAGACCTGGTATGCGCTGGGCTACCCTGCCGCTTCTCCCTTTAACGGGAACCGGATGTATCAGTGCATTTCCGGGCGCATCGCCGATGACTCGGGAACCCCGCAGCCTATTGGCATCTCCTGTAATATGACCGGCGGTTGCAGCGGTGGCGGCTGGTTGATTAACGTCAACGGAACCTGGTATGTCAACGGCCATAACGATTACAAGTATGGGGGGACCTCCAATAATATGTACTCGCCCTACTATGGTAACGAAGCGTTGAACGTATACAACACGGCCCAGATTGCCTGAGATCCTGGGAGGAAGCAAAAAGCCTTATTCTCTCCTGCAACGGGTTCTCTCCCCTTCCCTGTTGCAGGGGAGCCCCTTTAGAACTCCCCGCTTTCGCGATCCTCTCCTTTGGCCTGTAGAACGGGCAAGAAACGCTGCTGTAGCCGGAGCGCTGGTGTGAATTGCTGTGCTCTATGGCGAGAGACACGCGTTTTTCTTTACTTTATCTCTACTATAAAGAGAAATTTACTCTTGACGCTAGTTGATAGTATATGAGAGAATCAACTGGCATTCTATGTTTGCTCTTAGAGTAGAAAGGGCATGCGAGGTGGAGCAATATAAATTCCTTTCAAGTACCAATGTATCCGGACAGCAACAGGGGGAGCGTTTTCATAAAGATTTAGTGCAAGTCGAGCCTGCGCTACTTGATGTTATTCAGGATGCAGTTTTGATCTATGATCCGCATTACCATCTCTCTTTCTGGAGCAGGCAGGCAGAAGAGCTCTATGGCTGGACGGCTCAAGAGGCGCTTGGACAGGATGTCCGTCAGCTCCTTCAGGAACAAATTATCCGGGAACCGATCGAAAGAGAAAGGCGCCTTTTTCAAGAAAAGGAGATATGGGAAGCGGAATTACTCCATAAGGCGAAAGATGGGAGACAGGTTATCGTTGAGAGCCATGCCCGATTGCTTCCTCATGAGGGGCGATCTTTCGTTCTGGAAACGCATCATGATGTGACCGCACAGCGGCAGGCGGAGCAACTGCTTGAAGAGTATTATCAAAGGGCGCAGAAAGCTATTGACGTCGGGGTCTGGCGCTGGGAGATCTCCAGAAATAAACAGGGCCGCCTGTACGCCAGAGGTATTATTAATAGTCGAGTTGCCCATTTTCTCAAACTGCCTTCAAATACACTTTTGACTGATGAGCAGTTTTTTACTTTTATCCATCCTGATGATCGTCCGCTTGTTCGCCGAACCTTTGAGCGGGTAATTGAGACGGGAAGCGACTACAATGCCGTCTATCGTATGCTTGATCCTGAACAGGGCACAGTCTGGGTTGCTTCGCGCGGCAGCGTTGTGACCGATCAACAGGGTACCCCGTTATACGCGATTGGCATTACGCTTGACATTACCGAACAGAAACAGATTGAGGAAGCGCTACAGGCTGCGAATCGGCGTATTACCTCTATTCTGGAACATGTCGCCGATGGCTGTATTCACGTTGATAATGAATGGCGCTATAGCTATATAAGCAGGAGTACGGAGAAGCTGGCTGGCGTTCATGGCGAAATGTTTCTGGGTAAATCGATCTGGGAAGTCACGCCGCATCTCTGCGGCAGTGAAACCGAGCGCTTTTTACGGCTTGCCCGAGAGACACAGCAGCCTGTCGAATATGAGATGTTTTATGCACCTGCTCAGCAGTGGTGGAAGCTCCATATTGTCCCGGCTTCCGATCATCTGGCCGTCTACTATCACAATATTACCGCTTTGAAAGAGATACAGTCACTCTACAAGGAGCAGGAAGAGACATTTCGCCGTCTGGCGGATGCCAACCTTGTTGCCGTGGCTTCCTGTACTGAGGAGAGCGATATTATCGATGCCAATGATGCCTTTCTTACCCTGATCGGGGCCACCCGCGAGGAATTGCGGACCGGAAAGCTGAACTTTGCGAAGATCACGCCGAAGGAATATGAGGCATTGGATCGAGAGCGGCATGACGAAGCAAGATCTATGGGTGTCTCATCACCATATGAGAAAGAGTATTATCATAGACTCGGGCATAGAGTGCCGGTATTGGTGGCAGGCGCCTATATGGAACGATCAAAACATCATGTAGCGATCGTAATAGATATTTCTGAGCAGAAAGAACTGGAGAAGCAGAGAGAGGTTTTCTTTGGGATCATCAGCCATGAACTGCGGACACCCCTGACTGCTATTGGAGGAACGCTGCAACTGGCACAGCGGCGGCTCAAGCGCTTTGTTTGCCAGCCAGAAGAGTGCGGACCGAGGGTGGTTGATCTGTTGCAGAATACAGATCTCTTAATTGAGCAGGCTCTCAGACAGACACGCGTGCAGGATCGTCTGATTGAGGATCTGCTTGATGCCTCGCGCATCGCGGTTGACAAGCTGGAACTGACCATGATGCCCGCCGATCTGCGTCAGATTGTCCGGGAGACAGTCGAAGATCTGCGGGCGACGGCTCTGGACCATACCATTGCGCTCTTGCTGCCTGAGGTGCCGCTTCCTGTCTGCGTAGATAGGATGCGTGTTGCTCAAGTGCTCGGGAACTACGTGACCAATGCCCTCAAATACTCGCCGGCTGGAGCGCCTGTCACTGTGGAGGTGACCTCGACTGGAGACGAGGCGCGGGTCTGGGTGCATGATCGTGGGCCCGGGCTTTCGGAAGAGGCGAAACAGAAGATCTGGAGCCGTTTTCAGCGCTCTGCTGAGGCCAAAGCGCATAGTCGTCTGGGTGCAAATCTGGGCCTGGGTCTCTACATCTCTCAATCGCTCATCCAGCGGCATCAAGGGGCTGTTGGGGTAGAGAGCGAGCAGGGCAAAGGGGCCTCCTTCTGGTTCTCGCTGCCCTTACGTACAACATGTCTCTAAGTGCCGAAAGTGCCTGCCTGGTTTTTCAAGGGCTGAACAACACAGGCGTTTTCAGATGCTCCCGCTGTCGGGGGGGGCCCAACACTTTGAGAATGGCGAGACCGCCAGGAAAGCTCAGCCCGGAGATCTGCCCCAGAAGCCAGAGCTTGATATGTTGCCCTTCAAGGTACTGCTCAAGTGCAATAAGGAGAAAGAAGGCTGTACTGGAAGCAGCCATAGAATGTGAAATCCTTTCCGATGGGGAGTCCAGAATCTATCGATTAAAAGAGATCCCAGTTGCTTGATCAAGATGTATATTTAATGCACCGATCGACTACAACTATATAGAGAATCCATGAGAAGCATGATCGTTGGTGACGTGTCGCTGCGTGCTCATCTTTTCGTGCGTACATATATTCGTAAGATATTTAGCCTATCCTCATATCCTCTGCCAAGCGAGAAAGCAGAGAGTATATACCGCAAGGACATGGGCCTGAAAGGGCGAAACAGAGGGCTGAGGTGCCTGGCAACGAGCAGGCGAGGCCCTTATGGTGAGGCAGGGCCGCGCTCTGAAGCAGGGGCTGCGGTTGAGGAGCGTATAACCATTTCGGGTAGAAGGAGCGGCGGCGTTTCGAGCTGCTTCCCCTCAATCCGACCGAGTAAAAGATTCAAGGCCAGCGTTACAAGCCTATCGCGATCCACATTGACGGTGGTAAGCGGTGGAGCCATGAAGGGGGAGAGGGCAATATTATCGAAGCCGACAACTGAGAGGTCGTGTGGCACACGAAGTCCAAGCTTCCAGGCAGCGTTGATCGCTCCCATTGCCATCAGGTCATTTGTGGCAAAAAGGGCTGTCGGGCGCTCTGGCTGCGTGAGCAATTGATGTGCTGCTGCCTCGCCGCTTTCAAGCGACGAATCGCCGTGAGCAATGAATTGTGGTTCAAGCGGGCAACCGGCATCCTGTAACGTCTCCGTGAAGCCGGAGAAGCGAAGATGATGATCCAGGCTGCCGTCTGGTCGGGTATCAACGATAATACTGAGTCGCCTGTGACCCAGTTCGAGCAGGTGTCTGGCAACGAGCTGGCCGCCACGCTTAAAGTCCAGGCCAACACCTGAAGGGATGTTCTGCCCCTCTTCTTCCCACAGGCAACAGATGACCGGGAGCCCGGATTTGAGCATAGATTGAATTGCTGCAAGGGAGAGGCCGCCGGGTAGCGCAATAATGCCATCGACGCGTCGTGCAGCCAGATCCTCCAGAAGCTCCTGACCGAGGTGCTCATCTTCATAGGTATTGGTGATGACGGTGCGGAACCCACGGGTATAGGCATTGCGTTCCACTGTTTCTGCAATGCCAGCATAGAACGGGTTGATAATATGTGGAATGACAAGCCCGATCGTGCGTGTTTGCTGTTTGGTCAGGCTGCGTGCAAGCAGGTTCGGGCGATATCCCAGCTCGTGAGCACATTTTAACACCTTCTCCCGGGTGGCCTGACTGATCGAGCCTCTGCCGGACAGGACATATGAAACGGTGGCCGCTGTAACGCCTGCTGCCTTTGCTACGTCATAAATGGTTGTCAAGTTTGTCTCCTGCGGTAATACTGTTCAGAGCCGGTTCAGGCTGACTTCTAGTATAGGCAGGGGAGTACAGCCTGTCAATAGAGCAGCTACCAGATGAGCGCGGGTGAAAAAAGAGCTGCCGAAAGTATTGACACTGCAAAATCCTTGTGTTATATACTTGTAACAAGTTAATTAACCGATTAACTTGCCTGCTTAACGTTACCCGGTCGGGTTAAAGCGGGGTGGGTTCACAGAGTTGTGATACATAGTGGGGGTGAAACGGCAGGGGAGGAGGCTCCTGGCTCTAAAGGCTGACATCATGTCAAACGCTTATCAGGTTGTCATTTTCTCAGTTTCTGCCTCGCCTGCCTGTTTTTACACATAATTTTGTAGAACGATCTGAAACACAAGGCAACAACGAAGCTGCCGCATCTGCCTGCATCTGAGCAGATGTCATGAAAGGAGTAGCACAGGTATGAATGACAGGCTCTCATCTCTTCCCCTGGTAAAGGCTAACCGTCGTACATTCCTCTCTCATTCGCTTGCTCTGGGGGCGTCACTGGCCGGTATCGGGACGCTTTTACAGTCCTGTGGAGGCGGGAACGCGAATAGCAATGGCGCTATTAAATGGTCAACCTGGGCTGGAGCGAAAACATCCAAACGGCTTCAGGAGTTCACCGACAGGTACAACAGGGACCATAACGCGAATGTCAAGTTTGCCCCGATCCCCTCATACGATGATTATTTGCCCAAGATTCTGACTCAGTTGAATGGCGGTATTGCTCCTGATGTCTTTTACGCCGCAGACGAGCATATCATCAAGTTGATTCAAAATAAGACTATCGAGGAACTCACACCGCTTCTGGCGAAGAGTGATAGCGTGGTCAAGGAGAGCGATTATTTCCCGGGCATGTGGGGCGCGGCCAGAACGCGCAGCGGGAAAATTTACGGAATTCCTGTAGATTGTAACCCGATCGTCTTGTGGTACAACAAGAAGGTCTTGCAGGAGGCCGGCATTACCGAAATGCCCGCCGAGCTGTATAAGCAGGGAAAGTGGACCAGAGATGTATTTCAACAGATGATCGATAAAATCACGGCGAACAAGAAGCGCGGCTACATCCTTGCCAGCGATTCAATGCTGTATCACTATAGCTGGGCGATCAACAATGGCGGCAGGATCTACGATAAGGATGGCTACGGGGACTTTATCGCCGATCAGGACGCGAAGACAGTCGAGGCCTTTGAGTGGCTGGCCGAGAATGTCCGGGCGAAGAAGTTTGCCTATGCGTCTTCTCTCCCCTCGAATCAGAGCGAAGACCTGATGTTTACAGCCAATCAGGTTGGCTTCTTGTCCGCAGGGCGTTACTATCTCTCGACCTTCAAGGGGGCACGGGCAAAGGGACTGGATTATGACATTGTGCCAATGCCCGGTACAGATGGAAAGAGCAGGCCTACAGGTATCTTCCTGGCCTATATCGTGCTTAACAAGAAAACGAAGAACCCGACAGAGGCCTATAAATTCCTGTCAAACTATGTCTCTAAAGATGGCGAGACCTTGCGCCTGAAAGACGCCGGAGACGCGGTTCCGTCGGTGAAGGGAGCGGATCAGGTTGTACTGGATGGAAATGACCCTGTTCACGCGCAGCATTTGCTGGATGCTCGCAATACAGGTTTTGCAACCTTTGCCTCTGAAATGGGAACTCCCGGCCTGAGCCTGGATATTGTCTCAGCCTTCGATCCGGTATTCTTGAAGGGGGCTGATGTTAAGACCACGCTGGGAAAGGTGGCCGCGATGGTCAACCCGCGTATCAAGCAGGCGCAATCGCTGCTCCAGTAGAACCCTGTACAGGAGTGATCTATGAGACTGCAATTAGACGTATCCGCGATGAAAGCCAGCGTGCACAGGAACAGGTGGCGGCGGACGCTGAGTGAAGCCTTCTGGGGAGGCTTCTTTCTCCTGCCGCAGTTGATCGGCCTGGTCACCTTCTCGCTCATTCCGCTGGTGATCGTTCTGTGGTTGAGCCTGGTACACTGGGACGGCCTGGGCGAGGTGCAATTTGTTGGGCTGCAAAATTTTATCGATCAGCTCTCAGACCCGAATTTGCGTATTGCTTTCGTCAACACCACTATCTACACCCTGATCACAGTACCGGGTGGTATCCTGCTTGCGCTGCTTGTAGCCCTGGGCCTCAACAAAGTGCGCGGGAAAACGATCTATCGCATTATCTACTTTATGCCCGTTGTGACCAGCTCGGTAGCAACCGGTGTGATCTGGCTCTGGCTGCTGAACAGCGACGCCGGCTTTATCAATGTCCTGTTGCGTTCCTGGTTCAACATTGAGGGGCCTGCCTGGCTGATTGATGCGCACTGGGTTATTCCCTCAATCTCAATTGTAAGCATCTGGAGTAGCCTTGGTTCAAACATGGTGATCTTCCTGGCCGGTCTTCAGAATATCCCATCCACCTATATTGAAGCGGCTCGCATTGATGGTGCAAACCGTTTCCAGCTTTTCTGGAAAGTCACGCTCCCTTTGTTGAGCCCGACCCTTTTCTTTATCACTGTGCTCTCGATTATCAGCTCTTTTCAGGTCTTCGACCAGACCTTTGTGATGACGCAGGGAGGCCCCGACAAGGCCAGTTACACTATTGTCTACCATATCTATAACCTGAGTTTTCGGCAGTTTACCTTTGGACCGGCGAGCGCCTCGGCAATGATTCTCTTCGCGGTTTTGCTCGTCCTGACCCTCATCCAATTTGCGTTTCAAAAGCGCTGGGTGAACTACGATCTGTAAAGTTGAAGGAAGGGAAGATGTATGCTTCAAGAGGCTGTAAAGACGTCAAAGCCTGTTTTTCAGGCTCGCCGACCGAGGCAGAAGCAGCGTAGCATTGCCGGAAGCATGCTTGCCGCACTCATACACGTGTTGCTGATTATCGGCGCGATCATAATGGCTGGGCCGTTTATCTGGATGGCGGTAACATCGCTCAAGGAAGATTCGCAGGCGTTTCAAGATCCGCTCTCGCTTCTGCCGAATCCGATTGTCTGGCAGAATTACCCTGCCTCGCTTCAGGCAATGCCTTTCGGCCAGGCATACTGGAACAGCTTCTATATTGCCATCGTTGTTGTTGCCTGTGAGCTGATTACAACGGCAATGGCGGGATATGCCTTTGCCAGAATTCGGTTTCCTGGGCGCAATATCGTCTTTGTGCTCTTTCTGGCAACAATGATGATTCCATTTCAGTTAACTATTATCCCGCGCTTTCTGATTATGCAACGGCTTGGCTGGCTGGATAACCACCTTGCTCTGATCGTGCCAGCAGCGCTCTTCGATGCCTTCGGGGTCTTCCTGATGCGTCAGTTTATTCTGGGGATTCCAAAAGAGCTGGAAGAGGCCGCGATCATTGATGGGGCCAACCGCTGGCAGATCTTCTGGCATGTGATCCTGCCGCTGCTGAAGCCGCCAATGGCCGCCCTGGGGATCTTTACCTTCCTGGGACAGTGGAACAGCTTCTTTGTACCGCTCATCATGCTTAGCAGCCCGGATCTCTATACCGTGCCCTTGCTCTTGAATCAGTTCCGGGAGCAGTACACCTCACAGTGGGCTTTGATGATGGCCGGTTCAATGATTGCCGTGTTGCCGGTGTTGCTGGTCTACGTTCTGGGTCAGCGTCAGATTATTCAGGGAATTGCGCTGACCGGTCTGAAGTCATAGTTGTGTACTACTCTCTAGATGGAAGTGAACATACATGGAAACTGGATCGCCATATCTCAATCTCTTGAAGAACCGCATCATGCTGGAGCGGGTGCCTTTTACCGACCGCGATTCCCGGCTCATCCTCTTTCGTGCGGACGAGCGGAGCCTGTGGGTTGGTCTGGCTGAATATGAAATTGACCCGGAGCTGTCGCCAGCTATCACCAACTGGCGCTTCACCGATGAGGCCGGGGAGCCTTGCGCTTGTGCGTGGACGACCTATCCGCATCAGATTCTCAACCAGACGCCGGGGGGAACTTTTCGGATTACCTTTGTTGATCCTGAAACCCTGCTGGTGGCCCTGCCTGCCGGGCGGAGCGGGCTGATTCTGCATACGCCAATGGAGCAGGGGCAGACTGACAGACGCGGGGGCATCCTGAGCCGTTCCAGCACCTCGCCGTGCTCGCTGGTTTATACAACGAACGCCACTCTGCTCTGCAATCGTGTAACTGAGTTGACGAACGGGCAATACGAGATACGTCTGCTCTTTGAAGCAGAGGAAGATGCTGCGCTGTTGCTCAATATCACACGAACGCCTGGCTTTAATCGGCGCGTTCTTCCAGCCAGCCAGGCCCTCCAGGCGGCGGAACAGCGCTGGCATGATTGGTTTGCCGGAGTGCCGGAGGTCGCCGAGCAGTATCGTGCCCGGTATTACTATGCCTGGTGGGTGATGCGTGTCAACCTGCTCTATCCGTATGCTCACCCGATACGCGAAGGGATGGTTCCTTCGAAAATGGGCTATGTTGGCGTCTGGCACTGGGATTCGTATTTCCACGCGCTTGCGCTGCGACATCGTGATATGCGGCTGGCTCAGGATCAGTTCCGCATCATGCTTGATTATCAGCTTCCTGACGGCCTGATTCCTGACATCGTACATGATGAAGGGATTCTGGCACATACTACCGAGATTGTGGAGGCTGATATCACCAAGCCACCGCTGACGGCCTGGGCTGCATGGAAGCTCTACGAGCTTGACGGGGATCGGGAGTTTTTGAATGAGATGTATGATCCAATCATCCGTTTTCAGCACTGGTGGTTTACCAAGAGCGACCCGGACGGGAACGGCCTGTGTGAGTACCTGCATCCCTGGTCCTCTGGCCTGGATAATAACCCGCTCTGGGATCAGGGGTTGCCCGTTGAAACGCCCGATCTGAACGCGTATCTCTGTTTGCAATATGACTATCTCGCCAGAATTGCCGAGGTGCTTGAGCGGCCGGACGAGGCGGAGCAGTGGCGGCAGAAAGCAGGCGAGCTGGCACAGCGGATGATTGAGTTGCGCTGGGATGAGGAGGCAGGCCTGTTCCGGGCGGCTCACGATGGGCAGTTGCTTGCAGTGCGTACACCGTTTAACCTTTTCCCTTTGATTACCGGTCGTATGCCTGCTGCAATCGCTGATTGCCTGGTTGAGACGCTGACAGACGAACGGCAATTCTGGGGACATCATCCGGTGCCCACGGTTGCCTTTGATGACCCGGCCTTTAACCCGCTATCCATGTGGCGTGGTCCTGTCTGGCTGAATGTCAACTATTTGCTGATCGATGGACTCTTTCGTGCAGGCTATCCTGAGCAGGCGCGAGAGCTGCGGCGGCGCACGCTGGAGCTGGCACTTGCGGCAGATGATTTCTACGAATACTATCATCCGCTCACCGGTGAGAAACCACCACGGGCAACCCATGCTTTTGGCTGGTCATCTGCACTCTTTATCGATCTGGCGCTTGCGGCCTCGAATGAACTTTCATGATGGAAAGGAAGAAATTGTGAGTATGAAGAATGCCATTGGTGAGTTCCCGGAGGGGTTTCTCTGGGGGGCGGCTACCGCTGCGTACCAGATTGAAGGAGCTGTGACCGAGGGTGGGCGTGGAAAAAATATCTGGGATACCTTTACCCATACGCCCGGCGCAATCAAGAACGGCGAAAATGGCGATATTGCCTGTGACCATTATCACCGCTGGCGTGAGGATATCGCGCTGATGCAGCAACTGAATCTAGACGCGTATCGTTTCTCTATTGCCTGGTCACGCATTTTTCCTCAGGGGCGTGGCACGGTCAACCTGGCCGGACTGGATTTCTATAGCCGCCTGATTGATGGCTTACTGGAAGCGGGCATTCAGCCGTTTGTCACGCTCTATCACTGGGATCTGCCCCAGGCGCTTCAGGATGAAGGGAAGGGCTGGCTCCGCCGCGGAATTGTTGAGGACTTTGTGCGGTATACCGATGTTGTCACGCGGGCGCTTGGCGACCGGGTCAAACACTGGACGACGTTCAACGAGCCGGGGGTGTTCACCTGGGGAGGCTATGTGCTTGGTGAGGATGCGCCCGGCTGGCGGATGCAGCCTGGAGCAGCTCTGACAGCTCTACATCATGTCTTCCTTGCACATGGAGCGTCTGCACAGGTGATTCGGGAGAATGTGCCTCAAAGCCAGGTCGGGATTGTGCTGGATATAAATGTTGCGGAACCGGCTTCGGAGGCTCCTGAAGATGTTGCTGCTGCTTTGCGCTTCGACGGGATGCAGAATCGCTGGTTCCTTGATGCGTTGCTGCGTGGTGAATATCCAGCCGATATGGTTGCGCTTTTCGGGGAGCAGATGCCGCGAATTGAGACTGGCGATATGCAGCGGATGGCGGTTCCGCTGGATTATCTGGGCATCAATATCTATCGGCGTTCGGTGATCGCGCATGGAGATGAACTGGTTCCCGTGAACTACTGCCGGGTATTGCCTCCGGGCGAACATACGTTGATGGGTTGGGAGGTATACCCGAAGTGCATCTATGATATTTTAAAGTATGTAAATGAGCGCTATAGCCCGCCGAAAATATATATAACTGAGAATGGCATTGCGCTACCAGATGAGGTCAGCCCGGATGGCCATGTACATGATGAACGACGTATCGCCTATCTGCGCGACCATCTGACGTACCTTCAGCGCGCCATCGCGGAAGGGGTTCCAGTCAGAGGCTACTTTGTCTGGACGCTGATGGACAATTTCGAATGGGCGCTCGGTTTTGAGCCACGCTTTGGCTTGATCTATGTTGACCATCAGACGCAACAGCGTATTATGAAGGATAGCGGCTATTTCTATGCTGATATCGCGAAAAAAGAGACTGGGGTGAAATAAACCGTTCGACCTGCCAGAGGAGGCCCCACGAGCGGAGGGCCTCTTTTCTATGGCGTTTCAAAAGCGAGTGGGTGGAGAAAGGATGCTAAAGGGAATCAGCTTAGATGGCTTCAGGAGCAGTGAAAAAGGCTATATGTTTGCTGATACCAAAAGCGAGGTGTGAAGCAGTCAAGTACCCCACGGCTCAAGCCGGGGGCTTGTCCCTAACCCACGAGGGGTTGAGACGAGAGGCCGCTTGACGACGACCCACCAACCAAGGGTATACCGAGGCTGGCAAGAGACGAGAGGTATTTCTCTCGAATATTTTGAGACGCGTTGAGATCGGCATTGAGGCAGTAGCCACATTCACGACACAGGAAGAGGCTTTGAGAACGACGATTCTTGCGAGCCTGATGCCCACAGCGAGAACAGGTCTGGGAGGTATGACGAGGATCAACTTTGACCACCCTGATTCCCTTCTCCTGTGCTTTGTAGGTCAGAAAGGCGTGAAACTGTGCGAAGCTCCACGAATGGAGGCGACGTTGGGTTTCTGTCTTCTTCTTCATCCTGGCACGAGAGCGAATATGCGTCAGATTCTCAACCACCATGGTCGAACCCGCAGGGGTGTGGGCAACGATGCGCTTACTGAGAACATGGTCATGATCTTTGCGTTGCCGAAGCAGTTTGCCAGAGAGCTTGCGCAAGTGGCGTTTCGCACTCTTTGTGCCTTTGGCTTGCAGTTTCCGCTTGAGACGGAAGATCCGACGCTCTTGCTCTTTCCAGCGACGTTCACCGAGGAATTGCTTATTGGAGGTGACAGCAGGACGATTCAACCCGAGATCAACACCCACGACTTTCCCTGATGGGGCAACCACTGGATCAGGGATGCTCACGACCACATGCAGCGTATAACGACCTTTGCGGGAGCAGAGGTCGGCACTGCATACCTTGCCTCCGATATACCTGGCGGCAGAGGGTGGCACCACGAAGGGCAATTCAACTCGCCCATCAGTGGTTGCAAGGCTGCATGTCATGGTTTCCCACTTGACCCAGTAGGAGCGTTGATCGTAGCGAATCGGACAGAGACGAGCACGAGGGGTACTCGCTTTACGCCCCTTCTTGCGTCGATCCAGGGCCGATTTGACGGCTTCGGTGGCTTTCACACGAGCAGCACAGACCAGTTGAGCGGGCAAATCAGGATGCGTCGCCCGCAAGGGATAGTAGGTACGCTTATGCAGTTCTACCCCATTGTGACACGAGGTCGTAAAGCCCTCTTGAGCTACCGCATTAAAACAATCGGTGTGTGCTTGCAAGGTTCGCTGCAACACCTGTGCTTGCTCACTCTTCGGTTGGAGATGCAAGATGATCGTTCTGTCCATGCAAGAAGTATCTCATATATACAAAGTTTTATCAATAGGTACAGGGTCACTCCTGTCTCCAAGCCCCAAGAAAAGAAGACCTGCTTCCTCCCCATAGCTGAAGCAAGGGGTTTCCGCAGGTCTCGTCTGATGAGCGGCCCTGCAACCATCCTTTCTGGCGCCTCAAAGGCCAAAAAAGTCAAGGAAGCCGACTATTCTCGACTTCCTTGAACATGCTGGCTAACCACGTCGGCTGTCACGCCAGCGTACCAGCTTCTCAACAGGTTCGAAATCCCAGGGAGCGCCCACACTTATAATCAGGTGGGTTACTCCCGCCCTGAGAAGTGCATCACGTGTTGTATCTGAATCGTCTGCATCCGTGCCGGAAGAGCGCTCAATTTCTTTCGGATCGCGCCCTATCTCTTTGCACCAGCTATCAAGCACCTCCATCTTCCGCGTGAGTGTAGCGGCATCACCAAAGCCATGCCAGATGTTTGCATATTTCGCAGCCAGGCGTAGCGTTTTCTTCTCACCACTGCCACCAACTAAGATGGGAATAGGCGTTTGGATGGGTTTAGGTGCATCCACTTCCCAACGTTCTTTGATGATTGACAATCCTTCCTCCAGTGCTGCCAGGCGGCGGCCTGGGGTGTCAAAATGGTAGCCAAATTCCTTGAAATCGCGCTCAAACCAGCCCGCACCGATCCCGAGAATCAGTCTGCCGCCGCTAATATGATCAACGGTCTTCGCCATATCAGAGAGCAGAGCTGGATTGCGGTAGGTATTGCAGGTCACGAGACACCCTATCCTGGCACGCTTTGTCAGTGTGGCCATCGCCGTGAGCAGCGTCCACGCTTCAAAATGGTTGCCCTGCGGATCACCAGTGAGCGGAAAAAAATGATCCCAGTTCCAGATGCTATCAACGCCTAATTCCTCGACCGTCCGCACTGCCTGTGCGAAGTCCTCGTAGCTGGTATGCTGTGGGTGCAACTGAACGCCTACGCGAATAGGATGTGTAGGAGATGTATGGGTCATGAAATTTATCCTTTTGATACAGATGAATAAACATGAGGGCCTGCTGATAGAAGGTCCTTATGTTCTTTATAGACCAGGCTTCCTTTGCCATGATGTGATTTGACTGCCGATTTGTTCTTTCGGGTGTCTTGATGGGTAGCCCTATCTGTGCGGGAAGCAGGAGTGCGTCCCCCTATCGCATCTGGCAGATTTCCTTTGTCATAATAATGACACAATAAAACGAGGGAATGTGACCGATGAGAGAGACACACCGGGCTGGCGGAACAAGTCGCGGTAGAGCGACATCACCTGCGTGCAATGGCCTGCCGCTTTGACCTGGTTGAAAACACAAGGGACCGATGATGCTCTGATCCAACCGTACTCTGGCCACGAAAGCAGAGCGTCGCTGGAAATCTATTCGCGCCTGGGAGCAGATGGAATGGGAAAGGATGATATGAAACAAGCCTCATGTATATATGGTGTTGTCGATAGCCGCCGCATTGGCGACGATGGCAGTCAAATTTCTCAGCTACGTGCTCACCGGGATCTTGAATAGTGGGGGTGGTCCAGTGATGTGCTTAATGAGCGCTATCTGAGCAGGCCAAATGAAGGAATCTGGCGCTCTGCCTCACATGCGTGCTTTGCCGCCTGCGTTTTTGGACTGCTTGACGGGCTGGCAAGTGGGAGTGTCTGTGCGCTCGCTTTTGGGCTTCTGGGACAGGTATCGCGTTGGCCTGTCCTGGGCGTTTTACTCGCTTGTTTGATCGTTTCTATACCTTGTATCCTGCGCGGCCGCGTGAGGATCTGTCGAATTCAAATCCCGTGGTCGGGCTCTTTGTCGTTTCGACTCCGAAACAGGGTATCCCGCATTTGGATGATTGTTCCTATAAATTTCGATCCCGTACTCGGGTTTTGCTTCTTTTGGACTGCTGTGGGTCCTACACCGCTTCAGGAGCCTGCTCCCAGATCGGTTTGCGGGAACCTCCGCTTTCTGGCTTTTTGGAGCCTCGTAAACAGGACAATCCTTTACCGCAATAGCCCTCAGCCCGTTTGCAGCGCTTTGTAGTAATCGCCGCACGAACCCCCGGGTATATCTGGTGCTTCGCGGGCTCAGCCTGCCGAACTCCAGTGCTGTATATAAGTATACAGTATACGAGAGGAAAAAGCAAGAGATACATTTCCTGGCTTCTTTTCCATACTATTCACAGCGGCTTGACTGAGGTGCCGTTCTCCTCGGGAAGGCGCTGTGATCTGCCTTCTACTATCTGCCCAGCTCTATATGATGTGATATGCATGCGTGTATATGCCTTGAAATGGCAGGTACAACGGGAAGAGAAGGACTGTTCTGTAACGTCCTGATAAATCACTCATGCTGATCTTTTGTTGGAAATTATCACCTATAAACGAAGAAGAGCAATATTTCCAGTTATCTATAAAATATATTAATCAGCGTGTTTATACAGGTTGAATTTCCCTGGATTTGCTGTTGCCTAAGATGCATAAGGAAAATTAAGTTATTTAAGTAATATAAGTACTTAAATAAAGAAGAGGAAGAGTTCGAAAAAGAAACTATTTAGTAATAAAGGCGGCGTGGGAGGTGTTCCAAAGAGGACATCCTTTCAGCCTTTTATGCGCTATCAGCGTCCTCTAATTCCGCCTCAATCGTCCAAAGTCTGGAGACACGTGCGCCCTGATCTAGGGGATATACATTTAGATCAAATGTTGCTTTGATTCCTTCATTAGCTTCAAAGACGCCTTTGGTTTTACAATATTCTGTGTGTCCTGTGCTTTAAAATGACCGTTTCTTTTGCAACAGAGATGCCCTCTATCATTCAGCGTTCTCTTCCCCTACATAATTGTAGGTTCAAAAGCAACCACAGCAGGGGAATCAATCATGATGCACCCCATTCTGTTTCTGGAACCCGGCTGCGTGAGCATATTTTCGATTGAGCCAGCGCTTGGTCCCTTCAGCTGCGAGGAGATAGCAGCTAAGCAGAGCAAGGAGAAACATATTGTAGAGTGGTGGCAAGGGAGTAAATCCCAGAAAAGCAGCGAAAGGAAGAAGGAAGCTGAGCCCTACAATACCCAAACATCGTGAAGCTTAATAATGGGCCGGGAAGGTGTCGTAAGGGATTGCCTGGGGTCCGAATTACCAGTAGCACTAGCGTTTGAGTGATGAGCGACTCAACGAACCAGCCGGTATGAAAAACGACCTCGGAGGCGTGAAAGACAGAGAGGAGGAGGAAGAATGTTGCAAAGTCAAAGAGCGAGCTGAGTGGCCCGAGAACAAACATATAGCGTTGAATAACGTCAATATTCCAGCGTTGCGGCTTCTGCAAAATGCTATACTCAACGGTGTCAGTGGGGATACCCAGTTGCGTCAGATCATAGAGAAAGTTATTGAGCAGGATCTGGACTGGCAGCATGGGGAGAAAAGGCAGAAAAACAAAGGCAGCAGCCATACTAAACACGTTGCCAAAATTTGAGCTTGTTTCCATGAGAATGCCTTTAAGCACGTTACCAAAGGCACGTCGCCCTTCCAGAATGCCCTGATGAATGACTTGCAGGCTTTGTTCGAGCAGAATAAGAGAAGCAGCCTCTTTTGCTATCTCTACGGCAGAGTGAACGGAGATGCCCACATCAGTGCTCTGTAATGCGGGAGCATCATTCAGTCCATCACCCAGATAGCCTACGATATGTCCCTGTTGCTTGAGCATAAGGATGATCCGGTGCTTTTGAGCAGGAGAGACGCGGGCAAATACCGATGTCTGTTCAACAACTCGCATCAACGCCAGATCACTCATTTTTTCCAGTTCGTGCCCCAGAACGACCTGTTCAATTGCAATTCCGGCCTGCCCGCAGATATGGCGTGCTACCAGCTCATTATCACCGATGAGAATCTTCAATCTTTCGTTGGCACGGCCATCTCTCCCAGCGTTGATGGTTCAGAGAGTGAAAACGAGGAAGGACAACGGATGAAGAGAGGCCGGTGAGCCCACGTAAGGAGTCGATCGGCGACGCTTCCAACTGCCCAACGGGAGAGTCCTCGACTTCGTGTGACCAGTGCAAGGATGATATCTTCTTCGTCTTCTTCTTCGTGCAGAGAGGCCTGTTCTAGAAGGGTGGAGGCGATATCTTGCCCAACAACAACTTCTGTTTCCAGATCACAGGGGACCGTAGCAGGCATTTCCATAGCAATACGGCGCTGGACTGCCTGTAGATACTGATGGGCTTGTGAGAGAAAATGGCGGCGAAGATGTTGCTCGTTCTCATTCTCTGTCTGTTGTCGTCCCGCAAACAGATCTTGCTCAACAACCTGGATCAGACGAATTTTGCCGGGTAAAGGATCAGAGAGCGCTGCTGATAGATCAATGGCTGCTGGAATAATGGTCTCGGCCAGAGGTGAGCCATCAAGGGCAATCTGAATGCTGATCTGACGGACCCCTTCCGCATGGTGAATCGTGGGGGCTTCGGTCCCTTCGCGCACAATGAGAACAGAAGTTGTACTATGTCGAGAGACATGATGGGCGACACTACCCAGAACCCAGCGCTTGAGACCTGTTGCTCCGTGGCTACACATGACAATGAGATCACAGCGATATGCTACGGCAACCTCTAAGATGAGGCGTGCAGGATTGCCTTGACGCCGAAGCGCGACGGTGTGAATGCCTTCCTGTTCTCCGGCGGCGCGTATCCTGGAAAGATAGGTATCCGCCTGTTGTATCTCTTGCTCAAGCACATCACTAAAGACACGCGGTGCATTGGATATGGTCCAGAGCAACTCTGTGTCAGATGGGCATACGCGCAGAAGGATGACCGTTGCTTGAAAGAAACGAGCAATGGTCGCGGCGGTTGGAAGAGCCTGCTCAGCCCTTTGTGAGCCGTCAAGCGGGATAAGAATACGCTGAAACATGATGAGATGCTCTCTTTCATTTCTCTTCAGGTTCTTTTGTGTTCGTTGTATGTATAGAGGATACGTCACTGTTATCACAAACGTGTCAAAGAACAGGTAGAGCAGCACTCAAAAAAGTCACAAGAAGAGGTTGAGTTTAAACTCTCTTTCAGAAAATGGACGAATAAGGGAAGATTCTGGGAATGAGATGTGAAAGCGTGCCTGCCCTTCTTTTTGTGATGTGTTGGAGAGATGCAGTCCAGGTTTTGAAATAGAGATGAGAGGTGAAAAAGCTAAAATGGGGATAACTGGAAAGGGTCTCTCTGTTGCCCTTTTGAGAGGAGCTAAGTTGTAGCAGAGGAAAAGCAGGAACAAGATCTATGGTACAGCAGAAAATAGCCCAACGCCCCATCTCAGAGCGCGAAGAGACGTCACAGACCGAAGTGCAAGTGTTCTCGGGGTCGTATCTCCGAAGAATAATCCTGTTGAGTGGGACACTGGTTTTACAGTTGCTTAGCCTGACATTCTGGTTCATTGGACTTCCACAGTATGCTCACTGGACATTGTTTGCGATTCTCTTACTGGGAGGTATTCCCCTGCTTCTTGAAACGATACAACGCCTGTGGAAGAGAGAAGTTGGGGTTGATTTGATCGCATTACTGGCAATTGCTGGGTCACTGTTTTTTCAGCAGTATCTTGCCGGAGCCATTATTGTATTGATGATGGTTGGAGGCGAGACTCTGGAAGCATATGCGCTTCGACGCGCGCGGAGTTCACTTACTGCATTAGTTCAGCATGCACCTTGCATTGCCCATATCTGGCAAAATGACCGGTTTTGTGATATACCCGCTGACAGGGTTGAGGTTGGGATGGTTGTTGTTGTCAAGCCGGGAGAGGTGCTTCCTGTGGATGGCATCATTGAAAAGGGGACAGCTAATCTCAGCGAGGCTGATTTAACTGGTGAGCCTCTTCCTATTCATAAAGGACCTGGGTCCCTTGTCTTTTCCGGAAGTGTCTCCCTTGATAATCTGATCGAGGTGCGCGCCACGCGGCGAAGTGCAGAGAGCCAGTATGCGCAGATAGTACAACTCGTGAAAGCTGCACAGGAGCGGAAAGCCCCGATTCATCGTTTAGCGGACCGTTATAGCGTCGTGTTTACGGCTGTGACTTTGATTATAGCGCTTGCTGCGTGGTTTTTTTCTGGACAGGGAGTCTATGCACTTGCGGTGCTTGTCGTTGCGACACCATGTCCTCTGATTCTTGCAACTCCTATCGCGATTATGTCCGGGATCGATAGTGCTGCTAGACAAGCTATCATAGTGAAGAGCGGTGCAACGATTGAACAGTTAGGAGAGGTAAATGTTGTTGTCTTTGACAAAACGGGAACGCTGACTATGGGCAGGCCGCTTGTTTCCTCCTTTCTATCGGTGCAGCAGTGCGATGCTGAAGAAGCTGAGCGAGAGGCGCTATACTATACGGCATCAGTGGAGCAATTGTCAACACATATACTGGCGCGGGCTTTTGTTGAGGCGGCTCAGGAGCGAGGAATTGAACTGGAACCAGCCAATCACTTTCAGGAGATCTTTGGGAAAGGGGTGAGTGGGCAGGTTCCTGCTTATCCGCAGAAAGATGGCAGTGACGAGCGAGAGCAGGAGGTTATGGTTGCGGTTGGGAATCGGACGTTTATGCGGCTTCTGGAAATCCCTCTACCAGAAACACTGCTTCGTGAGCGAGAGCAGCGAACAGAGCAAGGGCAACTTGGGAGCTTTTTGGCTCTTGATGGAAAGTGTGTGGGGTTATTGGTTCTGGAAGATGTCCCGCGCTCCGACTTGAACCAACTGGTTCCTTCTCTCAAACGAGAGGAGGTGCAATACACCGTGCTCTTGACTGGTGATAGCGAGAAAGTTGCGACTCAGATAGGAAGGCAGGCAGGGGTAGATCAGATTCAATCGCGTTGTTTGCCTGAGCAGAAGGTTGACGCTATCAAAGCGCTGCTTGCTCAAGGGAAGAAAGTGTTGATGGTAGGAGATGGGGTCAACGATGCGCCTGCACTGGCGACTGCAACAGTTGGTCTGGCACTCGGTACACAGGGAATGACGGCTGCCTCACATGTGGCCGACGCAGTCCTGCTTTCAGGTGATATCTTGCGTGTTGCTACTGCTGTCCATATTGGGAAACATGTCATGCGCGTTGCCACGCAGGGGATATGGATTGGTATCGGGCTTAGCTTGGTCGCGATGATTTTTGCCGCGATGGGCTTTATTCCGCCTGCAATGGGGGCGTTGCTTCAGGAAGGCATCGACGTTCTGGTAATCCTTAACGCGTTACGTGCTGCAGTCCGATAGAGGAGGTTCCGGCATGATGGAGGGGCTCCCAGAAGAATCAGGGAACCCCTCCATTGGGAGGGGTTGTGCGGCGAAGCTTGTTATCATCCATAAGTCAGCAGATGTGCACGGCCCAATGTCGAGCGACCTTTCGTCCTGTATGCACAGAGCGAAATCAGAACGTCCTCTGTTTCATGATTGCTCGGCGTTTGCAGGAGGCTGCGGGTGAACGATCAGAAGGCTCTGGTGTGTATGTCCAAAGATGCGTTCAGTGACACTGCCCAGAAGTCGACGCTGTAAGAAATTGCGCCCGTGTGTTGTTAATGCAAGAACAACATTGTTTGAGGAAGTAGTATGCTGAACGTGCTCAAGCAGCGCTCCGGCGATATCCTGGCTTTCTTCGACCTGCGTCTCAATTGGTATTTTGGGAGCATGCTGCTGAAGCTGCGTTCTCTTTGTCTCAAGATACTGTTGGGCCTGTGTCAGTGCCAGAGATCGAAGATCAATGTCAAGGCCATAGCGGCGGATGGAACTCTCCTCGTCCTCCTTCGGAGGGGGAACGATCTGGAGAAGTTGGAGTGTTCGTGATGCCTGTGTTAGCCAGGCTTGTGCTAGCCGGAGGGCCGGGAGAAGCGAGGCCTCAGCAAAAGGTGATCCGTCAAGCGCGATGACGACCTGAAAGGGACGCTCAGTCAGAGTGTGAGTGAATGTGTTTTGATGATGTAATAGAAGGAGGGGTACAGAACTCTGCCGCATTAAATGGTGGGCTACGCTCCCATACGCCCAGCGTTGAAGTCCGGTATATCCATGACTACATAGAATAACCAGATCAAAGTGAGAGGACTGTATCAGGTCTAAGAGTTGTGTTACAGGATCTCCCATAGCGACCATTCGTCTCACCTTTAGGCCCTGGAAAAGGGGGCGTGAGGCAATGCGTTCAAGGTATTCTCTTGCGTTTGTTCCCGCGACATCGAGAATTTCTTGTCGATATGGAGCTTGAAGTGTCGTATATATTCCTCCCTCTAATATGAGATCAACCACACGAACAAGATGAAGTGCTCCCTGTGAACTTCGTGCAAGATGGGCTGCAACAGGAAGACTTTGTTCGGCCCGGACAGATCCGTCTAAAGGAACCAGAATAGAGCGTAGCATGAGTTTCCTCTTCCTTTTTATGGATGCAAGATAGCTTGTAGTGCTTACCAGTATTTCGGCATATCAAGGCTGTTCTTCTCTTCTGTACGGCGATTGCACTCCTTTGAGGACGTGAAAAGCAATGTCTATGCCTATGATTGTACTCTGCTCCTCAAGTCATGCATATACTATGCTGGTGAAGGCCATAAATGCCTCAGCCTTGTTTCTTTCCCGCTCTGGATTGAAGGGTATAAAGCCCATTCTCAGCTTGAGAACAAAGAGAAACTCTCTCTATTGACGGCTTTGTGATATTCCAGAAGAGAAACGAGACCAGACTGTGAAACGTAGCAATTACAATGACAGTAGAAAGCCAGTCAATGGCTCTCGCTTTGAGAGGGCAGTTGTCCCTATCTGATCGCCGTTCAGAGGCGTGAACAAGATCCCGTCTCTATGAGCCTTATTCTCTCCCTGGACGATTCCCTCGAAGGCTCACGAATAGTGTCCCTGTTATCCCGTGAGGAGGATTTATGCGAATAGTAATTGCTCTGGGTGGCAATGCGATCTTACGCCGTGGGCAACCGCTTGAAGAATATATACAACATCAAAATGTTCGAGCAGCTGCCCGGACATTGACCGAGATTATCCAAGAGCATGAGGTGATTGTGACTCACGGGAGTGGACCACAGATAGGATTACTTGCGTTACAGGCTGCTGCCTATACAGAAGTTCATCCCTATCCTCTAGATGTGTTAGGAGCCGAAGCAGAAGGAATGATCGGGTATCGAATCGAGCAGGAATTAAGGAATCATCTTCAAGCGCCGCGTCAGGTCGTAACCTTGCTTACTCAAATTGAAGTGGATCCCAACGATCCCGCTTTAGAAGTGCCAAGTAAGCCAATTGGACCACTGTACAGTGAAGAAGAGGCTGCTCGTTTGACCAGAAAGTATGGGTGGGTTATGGCTCCGGAGCAGGGAAAAATGCGCCGAGTTGTTCCTTCTCCGTCTCCCCTTCGTATCCTTGAAATGCAGGCTATTCGTTTGCTTGTCGATGCCGGGATTACCGTCATCTGTGCTGGGAGTGGAGGAATTCCCGTCGTTCGGCAGACGGATGGATACTATGGAGGAGTTGAGGTTGTGATTGATAAAGATCGTGCGAGCGCTCTTCTGGCTGAGCAAGCGCAAGCTGATGTCCTGCTTCTTCTGACCGACGTTGATGCTCTTTATGAAGGGTGGGGAACACCACATGCGCGGGCTATCCAACGTGTTTCGCCGGAGTGGCTCCAAGCGCGCTCATTTGCCAGTGGCTCTATGGGGCCTAAAGTAGAGGCTGCATGCGCTTTTGTGCGACACACCAACGGAAGAGCTGTTATTGGTTCACTGGAGCAAGCGCCCGCCTTACTTCGGGGAGAATGTGGAACAACTATTACCAATACAGCGCTTGAGGTCACGTATCATCCTCATCCTTAAAGCTATCGGGGGAGAAAGAAATAACGTGTTCGTTCCGTTTTGCTTGTGTCTGGTGCAGCTTATTGATAGTTTCAGGACCAGGAACATTGTGCAATGGAGAGAACCTGTGAGGGAGCTTTTAAGGAGAATGGATTATGGCTTCCTGGCGACAACACCTCTTTTGGCACCGTATAGCATATCAGCTGATGTGGCCATCACTTCCTTACAGTGTGATTCACAATGTGGCTTGACTACAAAACAAGTGCGTCAGCTACTACAGCAGTATGGACCGAACGAACTTCCGGTCATTTCCCCATTCCCTCCCTGGAAGCGCTTCGTACAGCGGTTTCAAGGACCATTAACACTGCTCTTGCTCGCTGCAACTGGCATATCGCTGGTTGTATGGGTGGTGGAGCGTGATACACCTATTCCATACGAGACATTGACTATCTTTCTCATTGTTTTACTGAATGCCGTTTTAGGATTTATTCAAGAAAATCGGGCTGAGAGAGCAGCAGAAGCATTACAGAGCCTGTCAGTTCCGACTGCGAGAGTTCTGAGAGAAGGGAGCTTCTGTGTGCTACCTGCCTCACAACTTGTTCCAGGAGATATCATCTTGCTGGAGGAGGGAGATCTTATCCCTGCTGATGCTCGTCTCCTTGAGTTGACACTCCCCAGGCCTGAAGGGCTGTCTTGTATACACATTTTACAAACGGAGGTGAGAAGCGAGATGAAAGCCCTCAAGCAGGGTCTGAACCCGGAGCCAACCCGCCCACAAGGTCTTCCAGCCTGCTGGCCCATCCCGGCGACGAGCCAGGTAGCCCCCCAGGCGAGCGACTTCTTGCCAGAAGACCTGGATGGTCATCCTGGGGCAGGGTCAAGGCCTGCTTGCGTGGCCACCACCGTCAGCACATCAACGTCGATCACTTCACAGGCGAACCGATCAGGTTCACTGCGGGCAAGATCTCGCCGTTGCAACAAGCGAACGGCGACTGGCGAGAGCAAGCCCAGCAGCCGGAAGAAGCGTTCACCTGTTTGGAGTTGACGTTGTTCCAGGCGGCAGCCCGTTTTGAGGCATTGATGAGAGTCTTCCACGACCCATCGATGTCCAGACCAGGCGCCTCGCTCCCATGCCTCTTGCAGGGTCGCGGTCGGCACAGAGGTCAGCACAACCCATTCCAGAGGCTCTTCTCCTGCCGGAGGTTGCTCCTCCCAGAGGCGAATGACCCACAGAGGGAAGGGGTGTTTGTTCGCACGCGGCTCGTTGCGTGGCGGCAACCCTGTCATCGGGCCAAAGGAGATCTCAAGGAGCGTGGTGCGAGCCTGTCGGCCATGCGTCGGTGGAACCGCGAACGCACGACGCTGCCGACTGGGCCAGGCGCGGACCTGTTCCAGCAGATATCCCGCCTCTTCCTCCTCGTTTTGGGCTCGTCGGTTCTGAGCCGCGCGGACCAGAAAAGGGGTGTGGGTTTCTCGAGAGGCATGAAAGAAGTCGAACAGGTCGGCCCCACGATCCCCCACATGAACGATGCTGGTTGTGTCGGGAAACGTGCCAACCTGTCTGAGCAGGCGCATCCACCCGTCCGTTTCTCGGTCCTGGCGAAAGCGACGCTGGCTGCGGCGTTCGCTCTTTGGGGCGGGAGTACGAACAAACGCTTCTTGCGAGGCACACCCCACAACGGCTCGGCTTTGGGGCACAACCGCCAGCATCGTTTGCAGGAAAAAGCCTTGCCCTCGCTCATTGCCGACCTGCCCCAAACCACTCACATGAAGACGATGACTCAAATCGACCTCGGTGGTATCCTGAAGCAGCAGAACCACTGGGTGCCGAACGATCTCTTCTCGCGTGTGCTGAAGATGTGGCTGCATCAGCGCTTCAAAGGAGACGTCTTCTTGATCCAACAAACGGTACAAGGCGATGACTTCTTTCCAGCCCTGCATCTGGGCAGGCAATGAAGCCGAAGCATTGGCAGCCATCTGCGCAGCCAGCCGAACAGCACGCCGGGTTCGATGTGCATCCTGCAGGTGACAAGCTCCAAACGTGCGTTCTGCCCACAGCTTCGGGTTCAACATCTCTTCACTTCTCATCGTCCTATGCTAGCAGTTCTCATTTGTGTATAAAAGACAGGCCTGAAGGCCGGGGATTCTTCATTCATCCAGCCTGCTTGCGCGGCGTCACGGCGCGACGACGCGTAGTGGCAGGCTGTCCAGAAGCGTTCGACGTTCCTTGCGGAGCGTCAGTTCCCGTCTGCCCGACGATACACCCTCGTCACACGCTTCTGGACAGCGTGTTGTTATGGGTCGCTACACAGCGGCGATTCGTAGGCATGCTGGATGAAAGAAGGGTTCTCGGGCTTTCGCCGAGGAACTGTCAATCTCCAATGGCGGGCATGAACAGGCTTCTTTTTTTCAAGGCTGCCATAGAGAGCTGAGTGCGCTTTTTTCAAGGCATCCGGAAAGCCCAGAAGTTGTCTCCTATCATAGCTATGAAGATAAAAGACCGGGCTCGCGGAAGCAATCTCAGGTACATAAATGGCCCTTGATTGCGCATCAAGAACGAGACATCCTGTTTTGGTAAGCAGAGCAGGGACACGACTTCGGAGAAGAAGCATCATTTCCTCTATCGTGAGTTCCTGAGCAGACAGTGAGGAATCAAACCACACCGTAGTATTAATGGCGATCCGAACATCCGGGTAACGATATTGCACCGCCAGTAAACAAATGGAAAGGCGATCAGAGAGTTGCATGAGATGCTCCCTTCATATGTATTGTTGAGTCACCTCCTTCTCAGAACCAGAGCGAAAGAGACTCTACTGGTCAATGAAACAGTACACATCCTGGCGCTGCATAGATAGCATATCCTCAGGAAATCACAACGGAAACACTATTCTCACCCTGCCATCACGGATTCATCTCAAACAAAACAGCGGTGCTCTCTGCGCTCTTCTGAGGAATCACACGATAGTGCTTTTGTCTGTTGCCTACGAGGTTGAAGTCTACAACGATACCCTGATAAGAAGCGTATTTTGTCCAAAAGTTTTACCACTAAAAGACGCGTTATCTGGTGAAGTCACTGTGATCACGCTTATCCTTTGTGAAAGGAGTACTGTCTTGAAGGCGGAAGCTTCTGCTGAGCCATATGCATATGAGCAACTTGCCTTCTCGTCCTATGAACTCAGGTATGTATGAATCACACGAGCAACATCAATGCCTTGTTGAATGGATTGAGCAGGAGTTGATACTGCATGAAGCATACTCCCAGCTACGAATACACGAGGAATGCACGTCTCAAATGTCATCTTTGCTGTCTGCTGATTGTCCTCATCGGCGATCCACGATTCAAGAAGCAGTGGAAGACAGGAAAGATCCGGCACCTCTCCTGCTCCAATAAGCACGGTGTCTGCTGGAATGACTATCGCAGAACCGGGAATACTTTTCTTCCGAAAATCGACACTCACACAATGCACTCCCTGTACAGTTGCCTCTTCTGTCCCTATCAGGTTTTTGACGAGGAGACGTTCCTTCAAGTGAAGACCCGCGGTCAGTGCTGGCTCTATCAGTACTGACGGAAGAGTACAGGTTGCTTCTGGATACAGGACAGTGACTGAAGAGGCGCCTTGTCTCAAAGCAGCCTGAGCGGCATAGAAAGCAGTTGGGGTAGAGCCAATGACGACAACGGAGCCGCTGCAAGTAGTATCGGGACGCTGTTTGCACATTTCCAAAAACGCCAGCGCTGGATAGACATCGTATAATACTGTTTCCCCCGATAGGCCAAAAGCTGTACTTTGCTGGCGTCCTATCGTCAGCAAGACAGCATCGAAGCGTGTCAATAGTTGAGAGAGTGCTTCTTCGCCTTTTAGATCGGCCTGATAGCGGCATTCTACCCTGAGCGCGTCAAGTTGCTTGAATAACTGTTGCAGATAGAGATGTATCTGTTCTTGATGGAGAGGATCAAGCGCCATACGACCGCCAGCAAAGGGCATCTTCTCAAGCAGGAGGACAGAGTATCCTCGACTGGCAAGCGACTCTGCCGCCTGTAATCCGGTTAAACCTGCTCCTACAATCGCCACACGTTTCTTCTGAGGTGTTACTTTCTCTTGCTCATTGTTGTTGTGAAGATGAAGTTGAGCCAGAAGCAGATCACTCCACGTTACCAATCCAACCAGATGAGAGCCCTCAAGGACCGGGAGATAGCTCACTTTATATTCAAAGAGAAGTGAAATGGCCTCCTCAAGGAGGGTAGCAGGGGTTACGGTTACCGGAGATTTTTGGATTAGATCGCTGACCTTGCGTTCCTTCAGCGGATGCTCCAGGAGCTGGCTGGAACTGGTATGCAGGTACTGAAGCTTTCCTTGAATGAGTGCTTCTCGTGTCAGTACACCCAGGAAGGTTTGATCCTCCTTTTGAAGGGCAGGGATTTGATGCAGATTGTAAGCACGGAATACTGTTTCTGCCTGCTCTACAGTCTCATCAGAAGAAATGGTAATCAATTGGGTCGACATGATATCGCGTACAAGCATGGTGTACCTCCCCTGTGGCTGCTGGACGAAGCTTTTCCTTCACTTTTTTCTGACATCGGCACTCAATTCTTTTCTATTTTCAGCATATCTTCTCGGCTTCTCAATACTGTAACAGAGAAGCAGCATACTTTCACAAGGGTATCACAAGGTGTGTAAATGAGATTTTGCAGAGATTGTTATCTGTTTGAGAGGCAAAGTTTATGAAACGTGATGATTTTGTAACATACACTTTCTAGAATAGAAATATGAAAAATAAGTAGATCCTTTGCGAAGAGAGGAAATGCAGTATGTTTCAGCGTATCCTGATCCCTCTGGATGGCTCAGAGCGAGCCGAGACTGTTTTACCCATCGTTGGAGCACTTGCCCGCTTTTCTGGTGCTGAGGTCATCGCTGCGCGTGTCATTCCATCTGCCAGTAACTATACCTGGGCAGTCGGGCAGGAGATGATCTTGCTTGGCGATTATATCAGGCGTGAGCAGGATGAAGCGGAAGAATACCTGAACAGTCTGGCTGAAAAACAGAGAGACATGCGTTTCTCCACCCGGCTGGCACAGGGAGATAGTGCACGACAGATTCTTGACGTCGCTAACGAGGAGCAGTGTGATCTGATTGTTCTGTGCAGTCATGGGGCAACCGGTGTTGAGCGCTGGCTGATGGGGAGCGTCGCGCATCATGTCTCGCGTCATAGTACCATCCCTGTGCTGATGCTGCGAGAGGGGGATGATACCCTCACCGACGTGAGTGCTGAGGGAGAGTATCAGGTCAGTACGCTGGTTGCCCTGGATGGCTCATCCCGGGCAGAGCAGATTCTAGAGGATGCGGTGGCGCTTTCAACTGCCCTTTCCAGTCCACTTCCGGGGAAAGTGCGACTTGTCCATGTGATCGATCAGGATCTGATCCGTGTGGCGAAGCAGGAGGAGGATCCTCAGTCCCTTGTCTTGCAGGCGCAATGCTATCTCGATGAGGTGAAGCGGCGGCTTGAGAGCAAGATTGGTACAGAGCTCGCCTGTGAGATCCTCACCCGGGTCCTTATTGGCAGTGATGTCGCGACGACGCTCCTTGAGACGACCATGACATATGAGCAGGAATGCGAGCATGTGATTCTGGCTCTGGCAACACATGGGAAGAATGCGGTAGCGCGCTGGTTCGTTGGCAGTGTCGCTGATCGGCTGCTCTGTTCCTCACATAAGCCCCTGTTGATCTGTCGTCCACAGGGACGCTGAAGCGGGTCTTGTTTTTCCGGACCGGGGCACAGTGCACAAGGACTCACTGTTGTGCATTCTTGCTTTTCCGAAAGGGAGTGCTATAGATGGCGCTCCCTTGATTTTTTATGAAGGGGGCAGTATCCTGCAACAGATGGAGTGAAGATTCTGCAAGCAGCCTTGCACGCTCTGTTTTCATGAGAAAGGGAAAGCTGATGTCAGATCCAGAAATTCTCTTGCAGCATACGCCCGATTTTTTACAGCTCTTTCACGTGCTGCCGGATGCTGTGCTCATTGTAGATTATGAAGGAACTATTGTGTTGCAAAACAGGCAGGCCGAAAAACTGTTTGGCTATACCAGTGATGAATTGATCGGACAGCCTCTGGAAATACTGCTTCCCGAGCGGTTTCGTCAAGCACATATTGCTCATCGGAAACACTATGCGGCCTCTCCCCGGGTACGGCCTATGGGGGTAGGACTTTCGTTGTTTGGCATGCGTAAGGATGGGTTGGAATTTCCTGTTGATATCAGCCTGGGACCGATGGAAGTTGAGGGAACGCCTCATGTGATTGCGATTGTGCATGATATGACTCAACAGCGAGTGCTTGAACGGGAGAAGGAACAGCAAGTAGAGCAGATTCGCCGCCAGACAGAGCTTATTCAGCTTGCTCATGATGCCATTATTATTTGCGATCCGATAGGTCGTATCGTCTTCTGGAATCGGGGGGCCGAGCAGTTGTACGGCTGGGCGGCACAAGAAGCATTGGGACACATGGTGCACATTCTTTTACAAACACGCTTTCCTGGTGGGCGTGCACTCTACCTGCAACAGCTAGAGCAGGAAGGAAAATGGGAAGGCGAAATAACGCATCTCAGTCGTACAGGCCAGGTGATCCGGGTCGAGAGTCGCCAGATGGTGGTACGTAACAGTCAAGGCGAGATCAGCGCAGTGCTTGAGATGGACCGGGATAGAGCCGAGCAGCATAGAGAACATGTACAGATGCCCGAAGCTACCTCTTCTCAAGGGGGCTTTAACCTTTTCCGTGAGATACTGGATGCTCTGCCAAATAGTATTCATCTGGTGGCCGGTCACGATGCTCGTTTAGTGTTTGCCAACCAGGCAGCACAACAGCTCTGGGGAGCGCAGTGGAGTTCAGGGCAACCTATGGAGGATTTTCTGAGAACCAACCAGATCGAGATACAGGATGCCCGGGGACGCCCGCTTTCAATCAGCGAACTCGCGACGATGCGAGCCATACAGCAACAAGAAGCGGTGCTCTATTATCAGGAGGTGCTTCGTTTTGCGCATGGCTCACACCTGGCCGTTCTGGTGAACGCGGTGCCACTGACACTCCAGGCGACGTCGTTGCCTGCTCCTGAAGGGATGGAGGCTCTTTCCGGTCCTTTTGCTCTGGTGATCTATCAGAATGTCAGTTTTCTGAAGGAGGCGGAATATTTAAAGGATGAGTTTATCAGTGTTGTCGCACATGAACTGCGCACACCACTTGCGGTCCTCATGGGGTATACTGACATGTTGTTGGTGCAAACTGAGCGGGGTCATGGGGTAGAGCTGGCTGCCTGGCAGAAAGAAGCGCTCAACGATATTAAAGAGGCTGTGGTGTACCTGACTACCCTTACCGATGAGTTGCTTGATGTCACGCGCTTAGAGGCGGGGAGACTGCAATTGAATCGAAGCGCGATAAATATTCTCGCGTTGTTGCGGCGGATCATCACCCAAATGCAGCAAACAACGAAGCGTCATCGGCTGATCCTTGCTACAGACGCTTCCGCCATTATCGTCTCGCTTGATGCTCACCGAATGGAACAGGTCCTCTCAAACCTGCTGGAAAATGCCGTGAAGTATAGCCCACAGGGAGGAGAGATTGTTGTCACGGTTGAGGAGCGCAGGGAGCAGCAGCAGCTTCTGCTCAGCATGCAGGATCATGGCATTGGTATTCCTGAGCAGCAACAGGCCCAGATCTTCGGACGCTTTATGCGCGCCAACAATGCCCATGCCTGGGGAATTCGAGGGACAGGACTTGGTCTCTATCTCTGTCGGCAACTGGTAGAACAGCATCAGGGCAAACTCTGGTTTGAGTCCCGGGAAGGGCAGGGCTCTACCTTCTTTCTGTCGCTGCCCCTTCATCCCATAAGCGAAGACGAGCCGGAAGAAGACCACTGAGAGTCGTCGCCCGGCTTACTTCTGGCTAAGGAGCCTGCAAGATATATCCAATGCCAATCTTTGTACGAATATAGCGAGGACGGGAGGGATCCGGTTCTATCTTCTGGCGTAGTCGATTGATGTTGACCTGGAGCATATGGCTTTCCCCAACATATTCCGCTCCCCAGACATGTTCAAGCAAGAGCTCATGAGTGAGAACGCGTCCGGCATTCTGGGCCAGGTAGGCAAGCAAGCGATATTCAGTTGCTGTCAGAGAGATCTCCCGGTCTCCTTGATGGACCCGATGCTGCGTATAGTCAATGCGAAGGTCGCCGATAGTCACAACGCTCTGAAGCGTTCCCTCCTGCTGTGTGAAGCGGGCTCGGCGTAGCACTGCTCGCACGCGTGCCAACAGTTCATCAATGCTGAATGGCTTGGTCAGATAGTCATCGGCTCCCAGGTCAAGCCCTCGGACTTTGTCTGCATCTTGTCCGCGGGCGGTTAAGAGAATGATCGGGACGGAAGAAAATTCTCGTATTCGCTGGCAAACGGTAAAACCATCTATCTGGGGCATCATGATGTCAAGCAAAATCGCATCGAGCGGGTGTGCTTCTACTTGGTCAAGGGCTTCCTGACCATTTCTGGCAGCAAGAACGCTGTATCCCTCCAATTCAAGATTGCGAACGACCAGGCGTAGCAACTGCGGATCATCGTCAGCGACCAGGATGGTTGTCTTCTTTGCGGGCATGTGTTCTCCCTGTCTCTTGTTGGTCTCCTTCCGTAACGGGAAGGGTGATATGAAAGGTACATCCGGAGTGTGGGTCACTCTCTGCCCATATGGTTCCTTGATGAAGGTAGATGATATGCTGGCAGAGCGCCAATCCTACGCCTAATCCACGTGCTGTCCGGGTCAGTGAGGTATCAACCCGATAGAAGCGTTGAAAGATCAGATGCAAATGCTCAGGCGAAATAAAGCCTTCTTTGGTCTGTATTTGGATTTCGATGGAAGGCTGACTCTCCAGAGGTTCGCCCGGCTTGAGCGTCACCAAAATCGGGCTTCCGGCTGGCGTATGCTGGATGGCGTTGTCAAACAGCTCCTGAAAAAGCAGCATGAGCAGGCTCCGATCTCCGTTGATCAATAAGGCCCTCACGGAAATGGTCTGCCACAAAGAGCGAAAAGCGTTGGGTTTCAGCCGTATCATTTGCATAGGTTTGCAGGCTTCTTTGAAGCAGTGGGAGCGAGGAGAGCGGCTCGGGATGGAAGGTGTAGTTCCCGCTTTCCAGTTGCGTCAGCAGAAGAAATCGGTTGACCATTGCTTCCAGTTGATCGGTGCGCTCCGCAATAGCCTGCAAAAAGGAATGGCGTTCTTCCGCTGAGAGGTGTTGTTCGTGACGCAAGAGCGTGGCGGCATATCCTTTAATGGACGTTAACGGACTGCGCAACTCATGGCTGATTGTTGCCAGTAACTCGGCGATGTATTCTTCCTGGATGCGTGGATCTTCTTTTGACAGTATTTCTTTGTGGGTGTTCATGATGTTGCGCCTCACACAATAAAGGCTGAAACCAGTCTTCATACTATTATATGCTTTTCACATGAAAAGCAAAAGGGCAGGGCTGGTGAACGGGTGCTATTTCTGTTCTGCATTGCTGACTGAGAAGAGAAACAGACAACTTGCCAGATGTGGAAGGAGGGCGAAAAATCTCTCTTCTCTCCGGGGGCTTGCGCCTGGTTGGTTTCCCGGGCGGTCATGTCAACGTCTCTCTTCCTTTCGTTTCAGATCAACAGCGAACACGCCACTGACAAACTCCATAAATGGTGTTCGCTGCCGCTTGTATACTTGCTCCTTCCGGGTAGATCAAAAGGGCGTTCGTTCGAGGGACAGGTCATTGAAGCTGCACCTGCTCGATGACTGCTGGGTGGGTAACGGCACGGATCAAGGGATATCGAACCGAATCGGCCCCCAATGGAAATTGCTGCTATCGAAGTGCTCTATAGCATTGCTGGTACTCCTGTAACGCAGCGCGATTGGTCTCGATAGCGTACGGAAACATGCAACAATTTTCCCTGGTTTGATGAACAGGCTTCACTTCTCCTGCTCGCTCTATGAAACGTGGCGTTGCTCATGCAGGCGGCTATAAAGGTGATCAAACAGCCGTCGTTCCTGTATTGATTACAACTCTGGAGGTCAGCGACTCCTCCCGACCCGTAAAGTGCAAGCATTCATCCCAAAACGGGGGTGAAGCGTTGAGTACCCCTCTTTCTCTGGCCGTCAGGAAGAAATTCCCAGGCTGAAGAGAAGGAGCAGAAAGTGTCGCGATCCTCTTTTACTGTTTCCAGTATAGACTGACTGCCTCACAAACAGTTCTCAATTGTCTATCTGCGTATCACATACCTTCAACAAAGGGAGGAACAGAGAAAGGCTCTTTGTGGTCTGGCTGACGGCAAGCTGAAAACAGAAGGAGAAGGGAGGCCTCTATCAGAGAAAAGCCTTCCCTTCTCTATTCAATCTCTAGCGGGGCGTCCAGTGCCAGTTCTGGACCTCTGGCATATCCTGAAAGTGCTCCCTGATATAGCTCTGATGCTGGTCAAGAGCTTTCGTACACTCCTGCATGAAAGGCGGCACCATGCGGCGTAATCGAGGAGTATGGTGCATGGCAAGCATACTCAGATGGTAGCGGCTCACCTGATTGCGTACAACCATATCAAACGGGGTAGTGGTGGTGCCTTCCTCATTGTAGCCGCGCACATGGAACCGTTCTGGTGCTGGACGACCGTGAACAATCTGATGAATGACGCGCTGATAGCCATGAAAGGCGAAGATGACCGGCTTATCCTTCGTGAAATGGGCAACAAACATGTCATCATCCATGCCATGCGGGTGGATATCGGGCGGGTAAAGTTTCATCAGGTCCACGATGTTGACAACCCGCACTTTGAGTTCTGGTACATGCTGTCGGAGCCAGTGGGCGGCGGCGATCGTCTCCATTGTCACGATGTCACCGGCACAGGCCAGGACAACATCTGGCTCAATCTCCTCATCGTTGCTGGCCCACTGCCAGATAGAAAGCCCCTGGGCACAATGATCATTTGCCTGTTCCATTGAGAGCCATTGGAACTGTGGTTGTTTGTCGATCACAATCAAGTTAACATAATTGCGACTGCGAAAACAATGATTGGCAACAGAGAGCAGGCAGTTCGCGTCGGGCGGCAGGTACAGCCGGGATACAGTGCCCTTGCGCGAAAGTATCGTATCGATGAGCCCGGGCCCCTGATGGCTGAAGCCATTGTGGTCGTTGCGCCAGCAGGTTGAGGTCAGCAGAATATTGAGCGAGGCAACGGGGGCTCGCCAGGGAAGATGACGTGCTTCCTGTAGCCACTTGGCATGCTGAATCGTCATCGAGTCGGAAACCATCGCGAAAGCTTCATAGGTGGCGAAGAGGCCGTGTCTGCCGGTGAGAAGATAGCCTTCCAGCCAACCATGACAGAGATGCTCGCTGAGCACTTCCATAATGCGACCATTATGAGAGACATGATCGTCTTCAGGGCGCACGCCGTCAATCAGACAGCGATTTTCGACCTCAAAGACGTTTCCCAGACGGTTCGAGTTGGTCTCATCGGGACAGAACAGACGGAAGTTGTGATAGGGAGCATTGCGTACAAAGACATCGCGAAGCCATAGCCCGAGTTGTCGAGTGGATTCATGGCGTTCCTGCCCAGGTACGGGGACATCAAGTGCATAGGCTGCGAAATCAGGCAGATTGAGTTCCCTCAAGAGCTTACCGCCATTGGCATGGGGATTAGCGCCCATGCGTCGATCTCCTTTCGGAGCCAGCTCAGCCAGTTCAGGAAGGAGGCGTCCTTGTTCGTCAAAGAGGGTTTCCGGATGGTAGCTTTTCATCCAGGCTTCCAACATTGCGCGGTGCGCTGCGTTGGTTTGGACCTCGGCAAGGGGGACCTGATGAGAGCGAAAGGTACCCTCGATTTGAACGCCATCAACCACAGAGGGGCCTGTCCAGCCTTTCGGTGTGCGCAAGATGATGAGTGGCCAGCGTGGGCAGCTCTGAACACCGTATGTGCGCGCCTGTTGTTGAATAGTGCGGATTTGCTGATAGCAAGCTTCCAGGGTTTGAGCAAACTGCTGGTGCATTTCGTGGGGATCGCTCCCCTCAACAATGTAGACCTCATAGCCATGACCCGTCAGCAACAATTGAAGCTGCTCATTACTGGTGCGCCCGAGGACGGTCGGGCCGGAAATCTTGTACCCGTTGAGGTGGAGAATAGGTAAAACGGCGCCATCACGAGCAGGATTGAGGAAGTGAATGCTCTTCCACGCACCTTCCAGGGGGGCCGTTTCCGCCTCGCCATCGCCCACAACTGCCGCAACAATCAGATCGGGATTGTCGAAGGCTGCACCAAAGGCATGTGAGAGTACATAGCCCAGTTCTCCGCCCTCATGAATGGACCCGGGAGTAGGGACGCTGACATGACTGGGAACGCCACCGGGCGTGGAGAACTGACGGAAGAGATGCTTCATGCCTCTGCTATCCTGGGACACAACGGGGTAGATCTCACTATAGGTGCCTTCCAGATAGACATTCGCAAGAAGAGCAGGGCCGCCGTGACCCGGGCCTGTCAGATAAATGACATTGGCATCGTGATCTTGGATCAGACGATTCAGGTGCACATAGATGAAATTGAGTCCAGGTGATGTGCCCCAGTGACCGAGTAAGCGTGGTTTGATATGCTCAGGGAGCAGGGGAGCACGCAGTAACGGGTTCTCCTGGAGATAGATTTGTCCTACCGTGAGGTAGTTCGCAGCGTTCCAATAGCGATGGAGACGCTCAAGGCGTTCGGGTGAAAGCACAGCCATGTGTTGCCTCTTTCTAAATCGGGTGAGTTAGAACGGCAGGAGAAATTTTCTCCTGTGTTTTCAGGTGAAAGACATCTAAGAGAAAACGGGAAAAGCGACACCTCTCGCCTTTACACTGGATACATGAGACTTATGTTTCAAATGGATGCATTCTTCTCCTGTGTTACCAGGTTTTGCGGCTGGTGCCTGAGAAACGCCAGAACGTTTGCAGCGCTTGTATTAAGAATGCGGTGAACGGCTTCGATGGAGTTAAAGGCCATATGCGGGGTAACAACCACATTGTCGTGGCTCATCAACGCTTGATTGTGCTGTACGCTTTGCTGTCTTGCCGGGCTCAATGCCTGCTCCAGGTGCTGAAGGTCGTCCTCGTCTTCCAGCGTATCCAGGCCAGCACCGCGAAGAATACCATTGTCGAGAGCCCAAAGAAGGGCTTCCGTCTCTACCAGGGAGCCGCGTGCGGTGTTAATCAAGAGTGCGCCACGTTTCATCTTGCGAAAAGTTTCAGTGTTCAGAAGATGATACGTTGATGGCAGAGCCGGCGCATGCAGGGAAACTACATCGGAAGAGGCGAGCAGCTCATCAAGCGGAACATATAGGAACCCTAACACTTCCGCGAAGATGCGGTTTGGCATGACGTCATAGGCAAGAACCTGCATGCCGAATCCTCGTGCGATACGGATAACATGCAAACCAATGGCTCCGGCTCCAATGACCCCGAGAGTTTTCCCATAGAGATCAAATCCCTGTAATTGACGTGTGGGTTCAGACGCCTGTTGTACACTCCGATAGGCCAGATGGAGTTTACGCGAAACGGTGAGTAACAGGCCGAAGGTGTACTCGGCTACCGCCGTCTCACCGTAGCCTGGAACATTTGCAACGAGTATGCCTCGTTGGGTGGCTGCTTGCAGATCAATGTGATCGTAGCCAGTTGAGCGTGTGGCGATCAGGCGCAGGCGAGGCATTGCCTCCATTTCTGCGGGGCCAATCGTTGGATGAATGAAGGGAAGCAATATTTGTACCTGTGAGAGCGTCTCGGGATTAATGCTCTCAATACTCCCTTCAGTGCATAGCAATGGGAACGTCGGGCCTAATGCCTGATGAAGATGCTCTGCATCCGCTTTATGAATACCTGTCGCAAGCGCGAGAACAGGAGAAGTGTTATGCTTCATATGTTGTGTACCGTTGCCTTTCTCTAAGGGCTCTATTGCTCTTCTTTCAGCGATCCTTTCACTTTCTAGAATAACCAGTAGAGGTCACAAAAATGACACAGAAGCAACATCTCCTTTCTCGTTCTTCTCACAAAGAAGAAGATAATGGCCTACACGACGTTATTCAAGTGGTATAGAAGAAGTGGCTCCAGAGAAGGGGAAGAAGCATCATGTTCGATGAGGGAGAAAGGAATAAGAAGTAGAACAAGAATGAAGATGAAATGATGAGGGTAAAGAGTTGTTCTGAGTGATGAAAATGCGATGGGCATATAGAAAGCCAGTTTCGCTTTATGCATGGTTCGTACAACTCTTTTGTGGCCTCCAGTTTCTTCGCTGCTATACGATTTTCCTCTTTTTGTATACCGTATAAAGATGAGCTAGAGGTTGAGGTGACTGACACCAATCAGCATAGAGGGATTCTGTGATAGAACAGGCTCGGAGACCGATGACAACAGTTATGCTGTCAAGCACGCTTGGTGCTACTATTGAATGGTATGATTTTTTTGCCATTTGGGGTGGTAGGGATCTGATCTCCAGAGGCAGTGTGCCGCTGCGTCCTCATTCAACCTGATCCACTGAGTTCTCAGCAATGCAACGTTCTGAAAACAGGTTTTGAGGCGGATGCTGATGTTTCGGGAGAGATAGAAAGATCCGGTGAGCCGAGAGAGTGCCGCGTTCCGGAGCAAAGGAGTGCGAGTCATGGATCTCATGCCCTGCTTGCGCTCGGTGATCCTGACGTTGATGGAGATGATAATCAGGATAAGAGTAGGACGTGCAAACTCTATATACCCCCTTGAATGTACTCTCCCTGTGGAAAGTCAGAAAAACCGATGAGGAAAGTGTTTAAGTACCGACTCGCGCCGACCAAGAAGCAAGAACACACGTTGTTCTGGACGCTTTCTCTCTGCCGCGAACTCTACAATGCGGCCTTGCAGGAACGCCGTGGTGCTTATGAGAGCACGTCAAGCGGCATCCAGGCTTCTATGACCCCGAAACACGCGCGCGGCTCACCCGTGAACTGATGGTCAACTACTACCAGCAAAAGCGCGACCTCGTAGAGATAAAAGCCCTGCGTGAAGAATATCGGGACGTCCATTCTCAAGTCTTGCAGGATATCTTGCCATCTGCGCTGTCCAGAGCTGTGGCTGAAGGAGAGGGCGTTGCTCATCTCGCCATGCTTGATAGTATGTGGGGCACCAGACAGGCCATTTGCGCACCAGCTCCGTCTGTGGCAACCCGTGTGCCCACGACCAGAGCGTTAAGGTGCGCAAATCTGGGCGGATGGTGAGACGTTCCAGCGCATCAGACCACCCCCAACCGGCGAATATATGTTGAAGAGCAATACCATCGAGTGGTTTTGCTACTGGTCTTCTTTCTCCCTGCCAACAGAGCAACCAAAAGAATGGCTTTTACGATGGAGTGGAAATTCCTTGTTTTTCAAGAAAGACGAGACGCAACCATGGTGAGACCGTTTCTTCCTGGAAGAGGGTGTAACCAAGCTCCCGATACAAATGCAAATTCCCCTCGCTTCGATGGCCTGTGAAGAGTTCATAGCGAACTGCGCTGCGGAAGTGGTCTTCAATGGCGTACATGAGCTTTGTTCCAAGACCGCGACCTTGCAGTCGGGGATGGACGATGAGGCGTCCAATATGACAGGTACCTTCACGAAGTTGTCCCCGTACCGAACCAACAATTTCTTCTCTGAGTCGAGCAATAAGAATGGAATGGGTGTCATACTCAAAGAGCAAATCGGTGAGAGATTGCGTTAAAGGTGCAATGGTGTGATAAACGTTTCTAAGAGATGGTGTCAAACGTTGACACATAGCGTCATTTGTAGTATACTTCAGCTATGAAGTTGAGTCAATACGCCAAGCAACAAGGTATTAGCTACCGGACGGCTTTCCGTTGGTGGCGGCCGGTCACATTAAAGGATACCAAGCCCCTTCAGGAACGATCATTGTCACACCTGAGGAGCCAACTACAACACAGGAAAAGGTTGCCATTTATGCTCGCGTCTCCACACGGGAACGGAAAGACAACCTGGAACGACAGATTGAACGCCTGAGTTCCTATTGTGCGGCAAAAGGCTATCAAATCAGTCTGAGTGTCAAAGAGATCGCTTCAGGAGTGAATGATCGTCGTCCCAAACTCTTGAGCTTGCTGAAGGATACCAGCATTACCCGCATTGTGGTTGAGCACAAGGATCGTCTCACACGCTTCGGGTTTCACTATCTGGAAACGCTCTTAGAGACGCAAGGACGAACCATTGAAGTGGTCAATCTTGCTGAGAACGACCACGAGGATCTGATGGCTGATTTGACAGCTCTCTTGTATTCGTTTACCGCCCGCATGTACGGGCAACGCAGGGCAAAACACAAAACAGAGCGAATAGTAAAAGAGCTTGAAAGCATGGAGGATGAGGCATGCAATTAGTTGAGCAGCATTGTATTGGAAAGCACGATCCGCGTTTCGCTGTGATTGATGACGCGGCATTCCGCTCCAAAAATTTGTACAATGCCGCCAACTATCTGATACGCCAATCCTTCATCCATCACGGGGTCTATCTCAACTATGTAACGATTTTCCACCAGATGAAGGCTCATGAAGCCTATCAAGCCCTCCCGCGCAAAGTCAGTAATGATGTGCTTCGCTTGCTAGACAAGAACTGGAAGTCCTTTTTTAAGGCGATGAAAGCCTATGAAGAGGACCCATCCAAGTTCTTAGGGCGTCCCAAATTGCCGAAGTACAAAGAGAAGGATGGGCGCAATATCCTCATCTATGACAAGCAGGCATTGAGCAAAACCGCACTGGAACAAGGGATCATCGCTCCATCGCAGTTGGGAATCACCATCCCAACGAAGCAAGCCAACATCAAGCAGGTGCGCATTGTACCTGGTGGGAATCACTACGTTGTAGAAGTTGTCTATGAATGTGAAGAACACCTATGCGATGTTGACCCTCGTCTTGTTGCTGCTATAGATATGGGTCTCGATTGTCTTGCTACGCTAACCTCAAACAAGCCAGGGTTTTCCCCGCGTCTTGTGAACGGGCGTCCGCTCAAGTCAATCAATCAGTACTACAATAAGCAACGAGCCAAGATGCAAAGCAAGTTGGGCAAACGTGGGATCAGTCGCCGCCTCGACCGCTTTACGAATAAGCGCACTCGCAAGATCAATCACTACCTGCATACGCAAAGCCGCCGCTTGATTGATATCCTGGTCGAAGAGGGCATTGGGACGCTGGTCATTGGGAAGAACCCTGAATGGAAGCAGGAAATCAAGATCGGGAGACGCAACAATCAGAACTTCGTCCAGATCCCCCATGCACGCTTCATCGATATGTTGACCTACAAGGCCAAATTGGTAGGAATTCAGGTCATCCTGGTGGAAGAAAGCCACACCAGCAAGTGCAGCTTTCTTGACCTGGAGCCGATCCACCATCATGACCGTTATATGGGCAAACGGGTGAAACGTGGCTTGTTCCGAGCCTCCAATGGACGACGCATCCATGCAGACGTCAATGGCAGCTACAACATACTGAGAAAAGCAATCCCTGAATCCTTCGGGCAGGGGATAGAGGGCGTGGCAGTCCGTCCCGTGGGTTTACCCACATACTGAGCAATGTTTGTCATTGTTTTAGAGAACTGTGATGGTTTTGATAGCACCAGCAAGTCTCATCTCCGACGCGTCGTTCTGGTCGAATAGTATGATTTTTGCGATTCATCTAAATTAGTTTACGTTCTTGAGTGCTAGTAATCTCAAAGCTATGGGCGATCTGATTGCTAGCATGGGTGGCTGTTCTCTCGCTCTGATAATGCCCCTTTTATAGATAACATCCTGCTCAAGTTGAGTCAATCAAGAACCAGCGCATGTTCTTCGGTACATATTCAGGGACCTCAAGTTGTTGTGGGTGTGTGAAATGAGGGTGTTGTTGCTGAAGATGCAAGCAGTTGTGACGCAGGCAAAAGGGCTCAGAAAGGCGGGACTGGATGTGCTTGAATTGGCGGAGTTCCTTTACCGCTTCAATAAGATCGTGATCCAGGGCAAGCCCATCCCTCGCCTGGTCCACTGTACAAAACTGTGAGAGGGGAAATGTCTGCCAGGCCAGGTCAAACCAAGCCCGGTTGTAATCTGCGTAACCGCTTCTCTCAACGAAAGCGGGAGATGCTGCCCTTCTTTCATGATTTTGTGGTCCTCTTTGACAACAACCAGGCTGAACGTGAACTGCGGATGGTGAAAGTGCCGCAGAAGGTGTTGGGCTGCTTTCACGCTCGGGAAGGTGCGGGCATGTTCTGTCGCATTCGCAGTTTCCTTTCTCCACTGGACAAGCAAGGCTTCACCCTGCTCAAATCAGGGGGTCTCAGGGTATCTAACGCTGTTGGCCTTTTTCCTCGCCTTTCTGAACGGTTCCCGATTTTCCTGGCCTATCTCATCTTGCTATAAGCGAGGTTCTGAATGAGGAACGAGATGGAAAACGTATCGTCAGGATAATTGTACCAATTTGTCTCCGTTGGCTCTGGGGATTGACACCCTGAATCACAAGCGAGGCCTATTCTCTTAACAAATCTACAGCATCATCAAAGCTTATCTGGCCCTCCGAGAGCTGATCAAGGACGTCCAAGCGCTGAGAAGTGTTCTCTTCCTCAGATGAATACTCTATAGCGGCAACAATTTCGTCTAAATGATTGCGTGCGGTGTTGTAAGCGACATTCAATTCTGCCGCCAGGCGCTGGATATTTCCCCGGTGCTTGACAAGCAGCCCTACAAATGTAAGCTGTTGAGGTGTCAGCCGCCCCATCCAATCAAGGCTGAATCTTCCCTCGATCACAATGCCGCTCCGCAGCCCTTCCAGGCGGGTTACAATCAATGAGTCGCCGTTTACTGGATCTTTCGTGATGAGTGGATTAAGCGAATTCATAAGTGTTTCCTTTCTGAAGAATCGAAGCAATATAGAATGAGCCAATCACTGTGCAGCTTCTCATTCGTCCTTTTTATTCAGGGACGATGAGGCGTAGAGAGGATCTATCTCATGATTCTTCATTTGAAAAAATTGTTTCATCGTCAGATGACTTCATTCTGTTGCGGGCAAAATCTCTGACATATCCTGCACTAACACCGGAATATTTAAGAGCGATGATCTGGTCCACTGACAGAACATCTAGTCCTGCCTCTCGCAGTTCTCTCACGTAATTCGCGCTAATCTCACAGCTCTTCAAGGTGATAATTTGGTCTGTTTTCAGATCGCCTAATCCAGCTTCGCACAGGGATTTGACATAGTTTGCGCTTACGCCATTCATTTTGAGAGTGGCAAGTTCGTCCGCTGTAAGCTCCACCAATCCCGCCTCTCGCAATGCTTTTACGTAGTCTGCATTAATCCCACAGCTCTTCAAGGTGATAATTTGGTCTGTTTTCAGATCGCCTAATCCAGCTTCGCGTAAGGATTTGACATAGTTTGCGCTTACGCCATTCATTTTGAGAGTGGCAAGTTCGTCCGTTGTAAGCTCCACCAATCCTGTCCCTCGCAATGCTTTCACATAGTCCGTACCTGCATCATGGGGTTTGTCCCACTTTAGCCCTACTGCTCTTAGCCCCCTATCCAGGGTCTTACCATATCCTCGTATCCTCCCCATAGCTTCTTGAGTGTATTCATCTGTTCGCAGTCCTTCCTCTAGCCGCTTCTCCGTATCAGTCGTGCTTTTAGCGCTGAGGATGTCCATCAACTTGTTTGCCTGTTCCACGGAAAGTCTTCCGGCGGCTACCATCTCAAGTATCTTTATGCGTTCTTCTTTTGTCATAATCCTTCCACCTGACGCAAATAGTTGACGTTTATTTGCCATAAAATTGGCAGAAAATGCTAGGTTCAATAGTAATAATAGCTTTTATTTTGGGCTGCTGTCAAGTTATTGCAAATGAATTTGGCAAATTATGTCAATAAATTTGCAAATCATCGCTATATTGCTTGACAAACTTCTCGCTGATCAGTAAAATAATGTTTGTCGGTTGGCAAAAATTGCTAAAAGTAATAGCAAGTAAATCGGAAGGGGGAACTGAAGATCTGATAGAGTATGAGGAAAGCTAGCCATAACCAGAATGAATGGGGTCTTCCTGGAAGCACAGATGATAATCAGAAGCGAGGAATTATCATGTCAGCTTTTTTAAATCCAGCGAAATTCACCCCGGGCAATACACCAGAGATAGTGCAGCAAGCATACGAGGTTAACTCGCAGGAGAATTTGATTGACGGCACGATGGTAGATAAGCGCATATATACCGAGTTCAATGGCTTGTTGGCTGATGTGTCGAAGGTTACTATTCTATAAGGAGAAGGTTGTGCGAAAAAATTCGATTCAGGTAGAAGGTATACAAAAATCCTATAAGGATCATGACGTCTTAAAAGGGGTGAATTTCACCGTGGAACAGGGCAGTATTTTTGCCCTGCTTGGCTCCAACGGCGCAGGCAAGACCACGCTGGTCAAAATCCTCACCACGCTCCTCAAACAGGACAGTGGAACAGCCATCGTCAACGGTTTTGATGTCGCCTCAGAGCCTGCCCGCGTCCGGCAATCCATCAGTCTCACCGGGCAGTTTGCCGCTGTGGATGAGATGTTGACCGGGCGAGAAAATCTCATTCTGATCGCTCGACTTCGACACCTCAAACAGCCACGTCAGGTGGCTGATGAGTTGTTGGCCCGCTTTGGCTTAACCGATGCTGCTAACCGCAGGGCGTCAACATATTCAGGCGGGATGCGCCGCAGGCTTGACCTGGCCATGAGTCTGGTGGGAACACCGCCGATCCTGTTCCTTGATGAGCCAACCACCGGCTTGGACCCTGAAGCCCGCATCGAGGTGTGGAAAGAGGTGAAGGCGCTTGCCGATGGGGGCACCACCGTCTTCTTGACCACGCAGTACCTGGAAGAGGCGGAACAGCTTGCTGACCATATTGCGATTCTCCATGAGGGCAAGATTCTTGCCAGTGGCACGCTCATGGAGCTCAAAAAGCTCTTTCCCCCGGCCCAGGTGGAGTATGTGGAAAAACAACCGACCCTGGAAGAGATTTTTCTTGCCATCATTGGCAAAAAGGAGCACCGATAAATGGAAATGTCACCGAGAACTTCCGCGCAAACCCGGATCCAGAACCACTTTTTCAGCGATATGAGCGTGATGGTTGGCCGTTCGATGCGCCACATTTTCCGCAGCCTGGATACCATCATCACAGTCACGATCATACCAATTGCGATGATGTTGCTCTTCGTGTATGTCTTCGGAGGCGCTATTCAAACCGGGACAGGGAACTATGTCAATTACCTCTTACCCGGGATCTTATTGATGGCGATTGCAAGCGGGGTTTCCTACACCGCGTTCCGCTTGTTTACTGATGTGCAGAAAGGGATCATGGAGCGCTTTCGCTCGATGCCAATAGCCCCCTCTACCCTGCTGTGGGGACATGTGCTGACCTCGCTGGTCTCCAACGCGATTTCGGTGGCGGTCATCGTGCTTGTGGCGTTGATCATGGGCTTTCGTTCGTCGGCGGGTCTTCTGGCATGGCTTGCCGTTCTCGGTATCCTTGCGTTGTTTACGCTGGCCTTAACCTGGGTCGCGGTGATCCCTGGACTGACTGCCAAATCGATAGACGGCGCGACCGCCTTTTCGTATCCCTTGATCTTCCTGCCCTTTATCAGCTCGGCGTTTGTGCCAACGCAATCGATGCCATTTGTCGTCAGGGTCTTTGCCGAAAATCAGCCAGTGACGGCGATTGTGGAAACCGTTCGGGCGCTGCTCTCTGGACAGCCTGTGTCTCAGTCAATATGGATAGCGCTTGCCTGGTGCATCGGGATTCTGGTTGTGGCCTACTTCTTTGCGATCATAGCCTATCGAAAGCGTGTGTAAGCATGAAGGCCATGTCCAGGAAAAGACGTTCACACTATCGCTGTTCTTTATAAGAGATACTTTCAAAACAACTGTGTGACTTACTGTAGGTAGGACATACTGCTCTGCGGAGGAGCGAAAGCACTTCCCTTTGTGGAGTATGTCCTACCAATCGAGTAGAAGATCATACAAAGAGAAAGAAGAAGAAAGATGCCACCGCTCTATCACTAGTTGCGCCGACTTGGGTCGCAAGCCTCCCCCTGTGTATGGTTGCTTATGTCAGGTGACCCCCACGCCTAAAGGCGGGGGCTTGCATCTAGCCCCGAAGGACTGACACGATAGCCCGCCTGACAGGTCGGGCCACTTTCTCTAGATCTACCAGAGAGAGCAAGACAAGCCAGATACTTGTCCCGAATGTTGTACGCAGCATTCAGGTCTGCATTGAGTTGATAGCCACACTGGCGGCAAAGGAAGAGCGATTGAGAACGGCGAAAGAAACGGAGCCGCGGCGGGAGAGAACACCCAGGCTGTTTCTCTGTGACTACTCTCAGCTCTTCGGTTGCAGGAGGAGACAGAAAACCACGGAGAAAGCGTGCACGTTCCCCTTCTGAAAGCAGGCCTGGTTCAAGAGCGGACCAGCGCTCGCGTTCCCATTTTACTCGAAATGCACTCGAAGTGCTTGTTCAAGCTGTTGGTAGTTGTTGTTCACTCGCATTGCCCGCTTGCTTGCTCCTTCTGCTTCTAGTTTGTCGCGTGAGAGCGGCATCAGAGAGTCAAGTCCCCCACACGCATCATCTCTTCATGTCTCCACAAGACAGGAACATCTCTCTTCCTCTTTTGTCTGTTCGAATCCCGAAGCCGGGAGGAAGGCAGTTTCGACCGCCGGGGTTCCCGCGCCGCTTCTGGTGCCATCTCGCGGACCAGTTTGCGGGAACCTCCGTTTGTGGCCTCTTTTTGGGCTTCAACACGCGCTCTTTTTTCGGTGAAAATGCGGTCAACCCGCTTGTCACGCCGTGCGGGAACCTCAGTACGAAACAGTGGGAACACCAGGTTCCCGCGGAATGGGTCATTGTGTCTCATCCTCACGAAGGCGCCGTTTCCAGTATAATGCATGCCGGGAGCAAACACAAGCTCTTGTGGCGTGCTGCCTGGTTGTGAAAACGAGGTATGTATTTCCAGTCCCGTGATCGGCACCGTTTTGAGCAGCCGGTCATCCAACCAGATCCCAAAGGAGCGGCTGGCGGCTCGCAGCAGCGCTGTCACAAACTGGCTCGAGCCACACCCACCAGGCTGAAAAAACGCGGAGGCTGGAATAATCCGGTGCCCTGCTTGTAGGATTCACGACGATCAAGGTGAATCCTACACGCTATCCTGCCTGAATGCTCACTCACACATTGCCTGCAAGCCGCTCTGGCACACGCGATAATCCTGCGCCTCATCCATGATGACCTGTCTCACCAGCTCTCGGTCATGCAAACGCGAGACAATCCGATGATCTATCCCCTCCAGCGCCATCCGGTTCGAGGTGATCACCGTCGGCAGCATCGCGTTGTAGCGGTGATTGAGCAATTGGAAGAGCTTCTCATTGGCCCAGGGTGTCCGATGCTCCGCCCCCAGATCATCGAGCACCAGTAGCTCCACCTCCCGGATGCGCGCAAACAGCTCATCATAGGTTGTCGGCGCATTGGGCGCAAATGCCGAGCGCAAATGATCCAGCAGATCTGGCACCGTTAGAAATACCACGCGTTCCCCGGCCGCCAGCCGCTCATGCGCAATCGCCACTGCCAGATGTGTCTTGCCACAGCCATAGGACCCCAGCAACACCAACCATCCTGCTGGCTGTTCAGCATAGGCGAGCGCCGCTGTATAGGCCTCTGCCACTCCCGGCACACTCGCCTCAAAGCGCTCAAAGGTCGCTTGCCTGTACCTGGGCAACGTATCCAGCCGCGAGAGCTCTCGCAACCGGGCCGCCTCTCGCTGGTGTTGTGCTTTGCGCGTGCACACGCAAGGGAGAGCCTTGCCAAACTGCGGATGGCCAAACGGAACCTCCCGCCGTACAAATCCCGTCCCTCGGCACTGCGCACAGCGCTCCTCTGAAGCCTGCTGCGGCCCCTGCCCAGGCGAGAGCATCGTTACCTGCGGCGGGCGGGTCCGCCATGTCGATCGCGCCAATAGCGCCCCCAACGATTCCAGTCCGTGATCTCGTCGTTTCATCCTCATGCACTCCTTCTCTGCTGTGTTTCACGTTCACGCGCGCTCATCCCTTTGATGAGTCGTAGCCCCTCCACGGCTTTGCTCACCAGCACCTGCCCCGCTTCGCCGGCGGACGTCTTCCAACGCAAGCACACCTGCCACCCGCTCTCGGTCGGCTGTGCCGCACTCTCCAGGTGCAGCCCCAGGGAAGTGGCTTGCTGCGCCAGGATCGTGGCCAGTTGCTGGGCTTGTCGCTGCGTCAGCCCGCTGGAGAGCAATGGTTCCTCCGTCTGAGCACGAACAGGGGCCATCAAGGGGGATTCAACGGACGGGATGCGAGAAGCAGGCTGTTCTTGCCCTTTCGCGGCGGCTGCCGCCCGCTGCCTCGCCATCACCGCGTAGGGGATCTGCTCCTGCGACAGGCAAGAGCGCTCTACAGGCCCCCGGAGCCGCAGCTTCTGCTGCTTGAGATGCTCCAGAAAGGCATAGATCCGATGGCGTCCATGCGAATCCCGATGCACCAGATCATGCACATGCACCTGTTCCCCTTGATGCGTGCGTCGCCAGTACGCGTCCGAGCCATGCGTCCAGGCGGCCTCGATCTCCTGCAAACTGACCTTCGGTTCCAGCGTGAGCAGGCGCGCCGCTGCCCGCAGTTCGTGCCCGCGTTGCTCCCGCGAATACCCCTTTCCCCGCAGTCGCTCTACCAGCGCTACCACGGCCTCGGCTTCGACGGGTCTGGCATGCAACACGGCTTCGCCTGGGGAACCCACCTCACTCGCTTCGGCTTCAGCGGGCTGCATGGTTGAAGCTGGCAGCGCTTTCCCGGCCATACCAGGGACCGGCACGGTTTCTTGCTGAACTTCAGCAGCAGCAACGACAGGGGGCGCAACACGAGGAGAGAGCGGGGCCTGCTTTCCCTGGTCCCCCTCGACGCCTGGTGTGGCAGAAAGCGGAGAGCGCTCCACACGGGTGCTCGTTCTGCCGCTTCGGGCTTGAACACCAAGCCCATCATCCAGGAGAGAAACAGCAGCAGCACCTTCTCTCTCAGTTCGCTCCGTCTGATGAGTCGTCTGCACGGAAGCTGCTTCTTTTGGTCCTTGCTTTTCTTTTTCTTCTCTTTTCTCTTTCGTAGAGGGGCGCCAATGTGGAAGAGGGGGCCCGCCAATTTGGAAAGAGACGTTGTCATTTTGGAAAGGGGGCCCACCCTTGTGGGAAGAGGTGTTGCCACTGTGGATGAAGAAGCCGTCAACGCTCTCGCCCTTCCCCTCCTGCCAGAAGAACCGATGCGGGTCCGCCACGTGCGGCAAGGCATCGAGTGCCTGCTGGATCGCCTCCACCTGGAGCTGATAGCGCGCTCTGCCCAACGGATCCCCTGGCTCCTGACGCACCTGCACATACCCTCGCTCTGTGAGCCGCTTGAGTGCCCGCCGCAGCGTCGTCTTACTCATCGAGAGCGGCTGTTTCGCTCCTCCCACCTTCGCTGTATCAAACTTGTAGAGGCGCGAGAGTAGCTGGGCCTGCGAGAGCCGCACCCATCCCGACGGCTCCGGCGGCACTGCACGGCCGATTCGTTGGATTGCAGCAGCTTCCTGTCGCCAGCGCTGTCGCTGATACTCAAGCTCACCTTCCAACACCCGCAAGATTTGTGCCTCTAACTCATCCCGGGTCAGCAGCACATATTCCAACCGCACCATCAAAAACACGCCATATGGAAAGCGAAACAGGCTTGTGCGTTCCATGCATCTTCTCCTTTTCTGGTAATGAGAGCATTGGAGTTGAGTCGATGGCTTCCCATCTCTTTTGTGAGAACATATCCTGTGTCATGGCGGTATTCCATCGCTCTAGGGGAGGAGCGTACGAACTCCCATGTCTGGTACTTCTCTTCCCATGGGAAGGCTCTCTCTCCTCATGCTTTTCGTAAAAAAATCTTTTTCCTCGTTGTACAGAATGATTCCAGTTCTCGCTCGGAAAGAGTCTGGAAAATGCCCTGAAAAGACTCTTTCTTTTCTCTGGCACTTTTAGTATTTTGTCATGTGATTTGCTAATGTCATTGTTTTTACGATAGTATCAAGTATAATGCAGGAAGAAATGGGGATACCCTTCTTTCCAGGGATTGCTTTTTTCATTTCTTTTGCGTACAATATGAGGAAGTAGAGAGCTGTACTTATTTTAGCAATTGTTTTCTTGTTTACCAATAAGGAGAGATAGATGAATTTCCCAAATGCAGTACTGCCTTATATCTCTCCTCTGCCATTGTCTTATGCAGAGCATCTTCTTTATCTCCTCAAGCAAAAATACCCGGAGGAGAATGAACAAGCACTGCTTGCTCTTCTCTTGCAAAGGGTGCAAGAAAAACGAGATAGTGTCTTTCGCTATATTCATCCATTTGCCTTGAACCGGGAGAAGAGAAGAGTTCCGTCGTTTGTCAAACTCTCGACGGAATGGTTGAAGCGGGCGCTGTATGAGCATACCCCGGAGCAAATACCAGAAGCGGAGCGACGAGTTCCTCATTCTACTTACACCTATTGGGTAAAATCGGGCTACATTCATCATGAGAGGTTTGGGAGACCGGATCCTCATAGTGCTGCGGCTGTCTTAATCTTACGAATGCTAGTTGATGTTCCCGGCTGGCGGCTCTTTCCACCGTCTATCCAGGAACAAGAAAAAGACCGTTATTGTCTGGTGCAGCTTTCTCCAAAGGCGACCCCCACCTTATGCCGTCTTTCTGAACTTGGGCATTTGCCTCCGTCTGCGTTGGTATGGAGTCCGTGGGCTGGTGAAGCGGCTTGGAGTGAAGGGTGGGAGCTTATTGGGCGGGGTCAATATTACCTCGGATCTATTCGATTTGCCCGAGTGAAATGGGTGGATGATCTTGCCTGGTGGGATATTACTTTGAAGGATTTGCAAGCGTGGGATGCGCGAGGGGCTTCATGCTATCTTCATCATCCTGGGAATGAGGAAGCTCAAGTCCAGGCCCTCGCGCGTTGTATTTTGCATCGTCTGTCCGTGTCCCGTTTGGGAGACTTCTCGATGAAGAAAGGTTGAGTGAAATGGAAAACAAAATCGATTACTTTAACAGAGCGCAAAAGGCTCAAGAAATGAAGCGGCTCATTGAACAAAGTGATTTATTTGACTCACAGGTTGGTGGAATGCTTGATGTCTTTTCTCCTTCTGAACGTGATCAGATACAATCCATTGTGGATCTGGGCTGTGGGCCAGCAGGGACACTCCGAAAGGCAGCGCGAGAGTATCCTGACAAGCAGTTTCTTGGCGTCGATAATGCGCCTGATATGCTGGATTTTGCCCGTGCCGAGACAATGACGAGTAAGATTACGAATGTGGAGTTTTTAGCAGCAGATTTGCGCAAGCTTCCTTTTCCGTTACGGACGCAAAGCTTTGATCTTGTCTATGCTCGCTTAGTTTTTGGCTTCCTGCAGCGCAATTTTTATCCCTATTTTGTTGAAGAGATGGTACGGATTCTGCGGCCAGGGGGGTGGGTGTTGTGGTGGGATTGCGATTTTTCCCCATTCACATCTTCTCCAAGCCTGGCGAAGCTGTATAGTCTAGGAAAATTAGCCTTTTTCCGTTCTGGAGTAGGGCATCAAATTGACGCATTACATATTACGTCACCGCTTCTGGGCATCTTTCAAGGCGCGGGTTTAGAAGAGGTCAGGCAGCGTATCCAAATAATTGATTGCAGTTATGGCACCTCTTTTACTGAGGCATGTTTTCGCGATAATAAAGATTTATTTTCTCAGTTGAAAGGATACTGCCAAAAAATGGGAGTCGTAAATGAAGCTCCTCACAAGGAGTTAGAGGTGACAGAAGAAGAATATGACTATCTTGTATCCAGGCTAGATGAGGAGATGCATCGTCAGGACTTCGTTGTTCGCTTCGTTTTCATTGCAACGATCGGTCGTAAGCCTGCAATATAGTGCAACAATTGCAACCTTCCTGTTCATTCTCCGGGAGAGGGAGAGTGTTCCCCTTTCTTGAAAATGTTTTGGAAGCTGTGGAAGAAAACCAGAGAAAGGAGCATGAGATGTCAAGCAAGGCTGTGGTTTCCCAATTAGTGGAGGCCTGGAATGCAGATGATATGGTTCGCTTTTATGATTGTTTTGCGGAGCAATGTGTCTTTCATTCGTTAGAGGATTTTGGCCTTCCCCCGACGCTAGCCGGATACCGGCAGATTATTTCGGCCTTCGTTGCAGGTTTTTCTGAACGAAGGATGACGCTTCTCGAGCTTGTTGCGCAAGACGAACGAGTTGCGGTGCTGGTAAGGGAAGAGGGGCGTCATACCGGGCCCTGGCAGGGCATCGCTCCAACGAACAAGCGAGTGCAGTTTGAGGAAGCGGCCTTTTATCGCCTGGCGCATGGCAAAATTGTCGAGTGGCGGCTGGTTGCCAATCCGGCTCAGCTTCTGCACCAACTCCACTCCTGACTTCTGGAGAGAGGTCTTCCCTCTCTCTTGCTCAAACACGCATTGTACTTTCGCCATTGGAAGAGGGATCTTGGATGTATCAACGAAGGACAACAAAAAAATGTGCACAGAATCCGCGTATTCACCACTTTAGCTTGCAAGGATTACCAGCCGGCCATACGTTGGCCTTGAATCTGGATTTGGGGACATTATCTTACCTGGTGTATGAGCATGACACGCTTCGTTTACTGGCACAGGAATATTTTTGTCCCTCAGAGCTGAGTGTGCTTTCTCCCTTATTGGAGCAACATCCGTATTTTTGTCCGTATGAACATCTCTATGCCTGCTACTATTATAGTTCGACTCTGCACGAAGCGATAGAGCGCGCCCGGCATCTTCTGCTGAAGGCGGCGGAAGAAGGAAAATGGGACCAGGAAATTCGACCGATTCGCGACGCGCTCTCTCGTACACGAATAAAGTTGCGGAGTCTGGGCTTAGATGTTTTGACGTTGCATCAGACGGGCTACCTGTTGCATTGTAATGTCGCCTGACATGTTCTCATGTTGTAGAGGTGTGCAGATGAAGCAAGCCATTCTTGTGGAAACGAATGCTCCTCTCACTGCTTCCCAACGCTTGATGGCAGGGCTTGTATTGGTGCTGAGCGGGAGCTTGCTGGTGCTGTTTTTTTTCCCGACGACGCTCCCCCAACCGGGGACCCTGCGCTTTTTGCAGACGGTCCAGGGGAGCAGTTGCGTAGAAGTGACACTTCAGGCGCTCTCTCCCCCTCACCATCAGTACTTTCTCTGGCTGTTACCAGAGAAAGGTGATGATACACGGAAAGCAATATTGTTAGGCTCTTCAGGACAGACGGTGCACCTCAAGCGTTGTCTTGGGCAGAGGAATCTCCTGGCATCCTATAGCCGGGTGCTGGTGACAGACGAGGAGGGTGGGATGCCCACGGCCCCCACATTAGATTCACGTCTGTGGCGATATGAGGGGGCTTTTCCTGATACGGCAGGGGGGCAGCGCTTTAGCGCACTTGATCATTTGCGTCATCTCCTGGCTGAAGAACCTACCTTGAAGCAGCTTGGCCTGGATGGAGGATTTGCCCTGTATCTTCAGCATAATGCAGCCAGGGTAGATGAGTGGTCTCGGATGGCTCAACAAGCCCATGAGGAGAAACAGATTCGCCAGTTTTTATACCAGAGTATCCAGTATCTGGATGGGACCGCGTTTGCCTGGAAAGTCTTACCGCCCGGGACGCCTGTGTTTGTTGGGAGTGAGGGACGGCTTGGGCTGTTGGAAGAAGCTGGTCAGGAACTCCCGGGCTATTTGAATCATATTCGAGAGCATGTCCGGGGGATGAGTGAAGCGCCGGGTGTCTCAGTGACGCAACACGAACTCGCCCTGCATCTTGATGACATGATTCGGAGCGAACTGATCCCGGCCTATCAGCAGATACGAGGACATGTCCTGGCCCTTTTGCAGATGGAAACGTTGGGAACGCCTGAAGCAAGAGAGGCCCTCGCGCAGCTTGCTGCAACGGCTCATGCTGCCTACGCAGGTAACGGCAAAAGCGGAAGTATCACGAGCCTGTGTGCCCAACTACAGCAACTGGCGACAATGGATATTCTGCCTGTCTAAGGAGGAGGGTATCATGCGGAGTCGGCGGATCTTTCTGCTGTTTCTTGGTGCGTGCTCGGTCGCTGGTTTCGCTTCTGGCGTGACGACGACGTTCCTCTCATCCGCGCACGTAGAAGAGCCTCATCCAGATGAGGGGATCTCAATGATGCCTCCCGCCTCTTCTCTGGCGCTTGAAGGGGTGCGGGAAATGAAGGAAGAGATTACAGCCCTTAGTTGGGCTCCGTCTCAAAAACGGCTGGCTGTGAGTGCAGGGGCACAGGTGTCTCTCTGGACGGCTGATCTGGCATTTCGACAAACACTTGCTTTTCCGATGCGCTGTTCGCTCCTGGCCTGTAGTGATCAGTATATTGCGGCGAGTGATCAGGAGCTCGTGGTGTACGATTGGAAATCCGGTCACTATGTCGAAATTCCTGCGGTACCGCGGCCCATTACCGGACTGGCCTGGGTTGCAGATACATTATTGTGTGCATGTGATCAACAACTCATTTCCTGGCGGCAATATCGGCTGCGGCAGATCGCCGTCTCCCGGGCTCCGATCCAGAGGCTGGCAGTTGTTGCGGACAGATGTGCGATTGCTGTGGGGCAGGAAGTGATGCTCCTGCAAGGTGCTTCATGGCATGAGGTGGCGACGATACCGTTGAGTCTGCCTGTACGGGCTTTGGCCTGGTCTCCTGATGGCAGATATCTTGCCATTGCAGATGAAGGTGGGGAGCTTGCTCTGTATCGAGGCCCACGGCAGGAAAAAAGGGTGCTGAGTGAGCATATCGCCTCGTTAGCCTGGTCTGCCGATGGGAAGTGCTTCATCTCGATAGGAGAAGGAGGCCTGACGGTTTGGGATACCAGCTTACACCAACAGGCAAAAACGCTCTATCAGGGACAAGAGGTAGTCTGGATTTCTTCAAATCACGTTCTATGTAGCAACAAGAAACAGCTTACGCTCTGGAAGCAGAACGAAAAAGAGGCGGCGCTGTAGCAAGCGCCGCGCCTCTTTTCTTCCGAGAGGTGGTCAGGATTTCAAGGAACATCGAGTATTTCTGGCGGTGGGGCGTTGAGAGCATATGTCGTGACGAGCCAGCTCTGGCCGGTGGCCGTATTCAGCCCTGCAAGGAGCAGGACCTGCATATGTTGAATGAGAGGTTTTTGTGTTTTCGGATCAAGGACGGTGTGCTCGTCTCGTTTTCCTGTTTGATCTGCTAACGACTGATACAGTGTAAAGGAGACATCAACCCAGGCAAATAGCTCATCTCCGTTCTGCTGGATTTTGTGAATCTGAGTGGATGGATGAAGAACCATTTGAACAAGCTGTTGCTGCTGGACCTGGTCAAACAGAACATTGTTGATCATCCGCCGATCATAGTGAAGGAAGCGTTCTTTTGCGGCAGGCGATAAAAAGGCCATTGCTGCTGTAAAGGTCCCGCCGTGCTGTTCCCGAATGCCAGCGTTGCGATAATCCAGATTCATTTCAGCCTGGACAAAGTCAATGGCCACACGTTGAGCACTGAGAGCGTCAATGGGGGTGAGGCCTGCTTGCTTCCAGCCGTTCGGCACGGGAAGAAGAGCGGATGACTCTGGAGGAGATGCGGTAGGTGATGGTTGTTGTGTTGGTTGGAGTGGGTGTTTAGGAGCGTCTGCTGTTGGTACCGGGAGTGCGACCGGATACAATAGCAGAAGAAGTACACCGACAGCAAGCATGATGGTGAGGCCTGCAACCCTCCATTTCCAACGGCGCCGTTTGAGCGCAGGTTCAGGTGCGGTGGATGGTTCAGATTCGGGCTCAAGCGGAGAAAGAACCGGTGCGGCCTCTCCCGATGGCTGAAAGGGGGCCTCAAACGGGGCATCATCGAAGGTGAAAAAGAGGTCTTCCTTGTCTGGGAGTGTGTGTTCCTGTCCGTCTTTGTTGTGCGTTGATGGCATCTTTGTTTCCTCCTCATTGTAATAGTTTTGTTGGAAATATACTGTGTCTATGAAGGAAGTCCGCAGAATTCCCCCGGGAACGATTCGGAAGGTGATCGGGAAATGGGCGGAACAGATGTATGCTCCGGGAAGGTGAAGGGGTGACCGTGGTTCGTCATGGAGGAGAGCGTTCCTTTTTTTGTCTCTCTCTGCTTATGAGCGTTTGCGTTCCAAATCGGTGGTGCGGTGTGGCTGGTGGAAATTGCCAACAATCAACTTCGCTTGATAGGAAAGCAGGAGCTTTGTCCCTTGTGTGTGGGGGAGGAAGGCTTGAGCTGTAGAGGAGAGAGGCCCATACAGCTCAAGGGTTTGCTGTGTCAGGAGGGAGGAGCAAAGAACAAATTGAGCACTTCGACCGCTTCCTCTGCAATATCATCCGGGGTGTCAGCGGGTGGGTGGAGCGGAGCAGGGTGCTCAGATGGGCGGTGTTCAAGCATCGCGGGGATACACCCGTATCTCACTACAAAGCAGATCAGTTTCTCAAGATCAGGAAGCAGGAGTTCAGCCAGGCGGCGTCCTTCATACAGGCCGTAGCAACCTGCCGGGCCGGGAGGTTCGAGCGCTGCCCCAAAGAGTGTCCCCCGCTCAAACAGTGTTCTGACCACATCATTGAGGTCTCGGTCATGCTGTTCTGCAAGGGCTTCTGCTTGTTGAATATCACGGATACGGAGACGAACATGTTTTAGGATGAGGCCACCGGAGCGCTGCTTTGCCATTATGCCAGGATCCCCCTTCTGCTTTGTTTCCGTTTTGCCAGATTGAGGAGCAGAAAGATCCCCGCGATGTTGGCGATCCGGGCAACATCCTCTGCCAGACATTTGATCAGGTGGGGAGGATGGTGTTGTGTTTGGCGGCGAATCTGGTGTGCCAGATCAATGGAGCCGCCTCCGGTGAAAGCGAAAACCGCATCGAGAGTAGGATGATGGGCCAGAAGCGTACGAATCAGATTTCCCCCCTCTCGATCCTTGTATGCGGCTATGAGCTGTTTGCCTTTTTCTTGCTCCGCTCCTTCTAATGGGAGCCCCCCAATATAGACCTGGCCGCGGCGCATCATCTCCAGAGCGGAGCCATAGGAGAGAGGTTCCATCTGGGAGAAGTGCGCTTGGCGGAGAAAGATTCCCATATCACGGACAACGCTTGCCATTCCATCGGCGATTTTGGTGCCTGTGACCTGAAGCGACGCGTTGCGGCGGCGAACGGTGACAATGTGGGCGTCGTAGAAGCCAATATCAAACCAGACCCATTGAGGAACCTCGGGATGAAGCGAGCGGCCAAAAATATCGGAGTCAAAGGCAAAATGGCTCCCAAAGGTTTGGGGAACAGCGGGCAAAATCTCATGAATACGGATGTCATATCGATCAGTATCTTTGTACCAGAGGACGAAGGACTGTAAGCCAGTGGAGAGCGCTGCCTGAACCTGTGGGCTGACGCCCTGGCCAACGATGACTTCTTCGTTGCGACATCCCGGGCAGATGCCAATGAAATGGGTGCCTGGGCCATAGCCGGCCTGGATCAAGGTACTGACAAGACAGGCTCGGTTGAAATTCACAAAACGGTGATCGTTCCAGCGAACATCCGTTTTGCCGATGGGGAGGCTGGCTTGCGCGTCAGCAAACGATCCGATATGGAAACGGGGAGAGCGAGAGCCGTCACGTTCTTCAACCTGCCACCATTCTCCGGTATCAGTGGCGTAGATAAGGGGGGTTGTTTCTTCCTCGTAGAGAGAAGGAGTTTGGGTGATGACCGGTGTATGGGTCGTTGCATGCAGCGTCATGACACGCGTTGCACTGTTGCCATTCTCCAGCGCCATCTCAATAACGGGGGCGCCATCAGCGGAGAGATACGCCCCTGAGAGCGGGCCATGAGGGAGATGCAGTGGTTGCTGAGTTGTAATGAGATCAAGAAATGAGTGAGCGGGAAGAGACGTCATCGAAATCTCCTTTGGTTGAAAGATATCGTTTTGTGTGCGTTTTGTGTGCGTTTTGTGTTCGTCTACTTTCAACTTCCCAGTAGATGAAGGACACAAAAAGAACACAAAAAGGACACAAAAATATTATGGTACAAAATCAAATGACTCATAGCCTGTCGAGGATTGTTTGCGTGCCGTGTGCAGCACCTGTTGTGTTTTCTCGCTGGGAGACCAGGCCTGAGACGAGAGCCGACGCAGATGCTTGTAGTAGGTGGCCCAGGTGGTGTCAATATGATAGTGATCATTCAGTTGGGCCCAGAGCCGAATGGCGTAGCGCATGGCTCGCTCGCTGGCTGCAACCCTTTCACCTACCTCTTTGCCCTTGAAGGAGATTTTGAGATCAAGCCGATTCTCTACGGCTTTCTGAGCATACTGAGCGTAGAGAGATGCGGCTTGTTGGAGATGTTCGGATGCGGCTTCGCTGGTTGCCTCTTTGAGCGCCTGTTCTCCCTGATGCTGAGCATGCTCTGCGAGCAACCAGAGGGCTTGCAGATACCAGTCGCGGTATTTGGTATAGGGGGCTCGGATCCAGGAACTATAGAGCGGCTCAAACTCTTCAGGGTAGAGAGAGACCATTTCCTCAAAGAAATCGCCTGGATAGCTCTTGATCAATGCCTCCCCCGCCTGACGCTTCTCTTCTTCTGTGGCAGCAGTTTGCATGCGCTCATAGAGGTGAGTGAGCTGCTCGATGTCAGTGATATGACAGAGCGAGGTGAGAGCATATTGTTTGTGTTGATGCGAAAAGATCTCCTGCTGCGAAAGGGAGAGTCCGAGGTCAGCATTCGCCTGTTTGAGCGCTTTTTGCAGATCTTTGCGCAGCAATTTCTTGTGAGAATCAAATTGTTCTGATAATTTCTCCGTGGTCGCTTCCTCATCGGACAGCGTATGACCAAAGATATCCTCTAAGATTTTTTCGCGTGCAACTGGTTGATGTTCCCCGATATAAGAGACGAGTTGTAAGCGTCGGGCATTGCTGGGGGTTGGGAGGGGATACCGATGCATGGTATTGTTCTGCTGGATGACAAGAGTGAGACTGATGCTTTTGAGCACGGTAATGTCGAGGCGGATGTCTGCCAGATGGCATGGTTCGCCTGCTTTTCCCTTCTCTTCACCCTGTTTTTCCTCTGCTGATGCTTGTTTCGTGCGATAGGTGTGATAGAAACGTTGACGTCGTCTTGCAAGAAGCTGCTGTGCCCGTTGTGAAGGGTAGGGTTTTGGGCGTGGCGGGTGTGGCCGTGGAAAGGTAAATATCCTCGGATATGTTTCTTCTTCTGGAAGCGTTTCTTGCATTTCTCCTGCGAAAGTCTGGTGATTTTCTGCAAAAGCGTGATGAGGAAGCGAGGAGAGCTCAGCGAGGCGGCTCCGCATAGTGTCAAGAAGCAGTTTGAGTGGGGTCAATGAATGGAAGAACTGGGAACTGATACCGATAATGCTAACCGCAAAGAGCGGGGAAAGGATTTTGATGAGGATGATGATGATAATAAATCGATAAGATGGATATTTCCAGAGAAGAGGTAATTGTGATAACATTGGCAAATGAGGGAGAGTACCAAAATAAAAAGTAATGCATGCTCCTCCTAGCATGCATAGAGGAAGGATCAACCTACGAGACATACTTTACTCCTTCTATAATCAGAGCGACAAACGAATAATAATCTTAGTATAACGCAAAAGGGCGTAAAAAGAAACAATATAATTACTCTCTAAGAAAAGATGTTGGAATTCTTTTTCCCAGAAGAACATGCTCTTTGAAGCCGAGTCCCATGTCGTGTTTGCCCAGAAGAGCGGCTTCGCTGAGGACCCGGCTGGTTTCCTGAAAAGAGGCCGCCGCGAGCCAGCTTGCTGTCTGGAAGATGCTTTGAGAGAGCCCCAAAAGGATTGGACGGGCAAGAGCGGGGTGTCCTCCTTGAGCCAGGATGGCTGCGTTTTCACGGAAGAGGGTGAAGCGATCAATAGTTGCTCCTGGAATGAGTGCAGTATCTCCTGAAGCCAGTATCTGGACGGAGCGGAGTTGTTGGCGCAGGATCACTTCGATGTGCTTATCATGCAGGGAGACGCCAGTTGTTTGGAATACATGTTGAATTTCGGCTAGCAAATAGCGGGCCGTTGCTTCGCTACCGCGAGAAACCAGGATCTCATGTGGATTGAGGGCCCCTGTTGTCAAGGGCGTCCTGGGTGTGGGATGGGAAGGGCGCCGAGCTTCAAAGAGTTCGATCACACGAGGCAGGCCGAAGCGGATGTCCCCTTGAGCATTTGCGATGCCTCCAGAATGAAAGGCTTTCATCGAGAGCTGGGTTCCCGGTTCACCAATAGACTGCCCTGCGAGAATACCGACGGCTGTCCCCCCGTTGACCAGCTTTCCCGTTGCGAGATCGCTCCCATAGCAGAGACGACAAAGTCCATAGGGGGCCTGACAGGTCAATGGTGAGCGAACACGGATCATTGGCACATCTGTCAGGTGTTGGATCATGGTTTCCTCAATGAGAGTCCCGGCGGCGAATGCCCCTGTGGGCTCTGCAAGAACCCGACCAACGAGGCGCTGATGCGCTTCTCGGGTATGCACTGGCATAAGCAGTCCATCAGTAGTCCCACAATCATGAGTGGTGATCCATGCTTCCATTCCGGCCTCGACCAGTTTTCGTGTGAGATAGCCGGTGGTGGCGGTATTCAGACTTCTTCCCATGAAGCCATTGCGTGCGGCAGAGGCGGCAATAAAGGTTTCTCCTACGCTCAAACCCTGTAGATAGTTGCCTCTCACCGGCGTTTCAATGATTGTCCCGTTTGGGCGGGCTAAAAGGCCTCGGATACCGGAGAGTTGGCGAATCTGCTGAAATTTGGCTTTTGTGGCTCCACTTTGGATGATGGTGGAGAGGCTTCCCCAGGGATCAAGGGCCGCTTCCAACCGAGATGAGATATGTTCGGTGACCTGTGTCCAATGCGAAATCAGTTGGCGCGATCGCTCCTCTCCTGTCATCATGCCAGCACTATACTGTTCCTCTATTTTTTCTGCTTCTGCATCAGCTTCTTGCAGAAGAGCATGCTTTTCTGCTGGAACCACGATATCACTGATAGCAAAACTGATGCCTGATCTGGTAGCATAGTGGAAACCAAGCTGTTTGAGTTTGTCGGCAAGCATGGCTGTCTGTTCATTGCCAAGCACGTGCAAACTTTGCTCAACAAGCTGCTTGATGGCTTCTTTGGTCATCGCATAGTTGCGATATCCCAGTTCTGGAGGGAGCGCCTCGTGAAAAAGCAGACGTCCAACTGTTGTTGTGATACGCTGATGGAGCGGACCTGCCTGGAGAGTACCGGGAGCAGTAAAGACCGTTTGATTGAGGCGCACAACAAGCGGAGTGTGCAGATCAAGCTGACCATGCTCGTAGGCCTGACAGGCGTCAGCGCTATCTGCGAACACTCTTCCCCCCTTCCTGGAAGAGGGACGCTCTTGTGTGAGATAAAACAAGCCGAGCACCATTTCTTGACTGATACTAATCGACGGCTCGCCTGAGGCTGGATGACGTAGATTGTGTGTCGAGAGCATTAAATGACGCGCCTCGGCCTGTGCCTCTTCAGAGAGAGGTAGGTGCACCGCCATTTGATCGCCATCGAAGTCCGCGTTAAAGGCCGAACAGACCAGGGGATGCAGGTGAATGGCTTTGCCTTCTACGCGAACCGGCTCAAATGCCTGGATAGAGAGCCGGTGCAGTGTTGGAGCACGATTGAGCAAGACAACACGTTCAAACATGACTTCTTCCAGAAGATCCCATAATTCCTCTGATCGCTGGCGTGGCCGTTCAATCAGTCGTTTGGCCGCTCGTGGAGAGGGTGCGAGGTTTCGTTCCAGCAGTTTTCGAATCACAAAAGGTTTGAATAGCTCCAGACAGATATCAGTGGGGAGGCCACATTGATGCAGTTTCAGTTGAGCATTGCCAACAATGACCGAACGGCCAGAGTAGTCTACTCGTTTCCCGAGCAGATGGTGACGAAAGCGTCCATACTTGCCGGAGATCTGATCGGTGAGACTTTTGAGCGGTTGGCGTCGACTGTTGAGTTGAGGGTGAGTCATATGTTGATTATCGAAAAGCGCGTCGACGGCTTGCTGAAGCAGCCGGTATTCATTGTTGAGGAGAATTTCCGGCGTGTTTTGTGCTAAAAGGTGCTTGATCCGCTGATTGCGATGGATGACGCGCTCATAAAGAACGTTGAGATCGGAGGTGGCCAATCGTGCACCGTGCAGGGGAACCATCGGGCGCAATTCAGGAGGCAAAACGGGAAGCACAGTGAGAATCATCCACTCCGGTTTGATGCTGGAGCAGCGCAACGCTTCGACGATGGCAAGCCGCTTGAGCCTTTTTTTCTCCTGTGAAGTGGACTGTTGTGTTCTCAGGGAGTCGGAGAGTTGATCAAGGTCGAGTGCGCGAAGCATCTGCTGAAGAGCCTGTGCACCTGTGAAGACAGATCGATGAGAGGCTGCGCTTTTGAGGTCAGCAGCGGTCTGCTGATCGACGAGCGTGTTGCTTTGCTGACTATCAACGACGAGATAGTTTTGACAGGTCAGGATAGCTGAGAGCTGTTGTGGGGAGAGATCGAGGAGGAGGCCGAGGATACTCGGTGTGCGTCGGGCATACCAGGGGTGCGCAACTGGCAGGGCCAGCTCGATGTGTCCCATGCGTTCGCGCCGCACGGTTGCAGGTGCCAGTTCCACACCACATTTTTCACAAATCGTACCAGGTAATCGTTTCTTTCGATACTTTCCGCAGGCGCAGCTCCAGTCTTTTGTTGGTCCGAAGATGCGTTCACAGAAGAGACCGTCTTTTTCTGGTTTAAGTGTGAGGTAGTTCACGGTCTCCGGTTTGGTCACCTCTCCTGAACTCCAGCCTCGAATATGTTCCGGGCCGGCAAGACTGATGCGAATTGCTTCCATAACATCTCCTGGAGTAGAGAAAATGAGGAATCCTGCGAGAGGACTCCTCATGCATGGTTTTTATCTACTGACGTGTGATCCCTTTGGACTCGCTTTTTGCACGAATCTTGTGTGCAAATCGGGGCAGCGCTGGTATTGGCTCTGTTGTCGGACCCACATGTGAGGGAAGCAGGAAATCCCGGGTATCAAAGGTCAGCGATTGCGTGTCGGCGGAGCGCAACTGATATGTTGACCCAACCAGCGCCGTCGCTTCAAGTGGGATCGGGGCGATATAGATGCGGCGGCTACGCCCATCCTGGATAAGCAGTGCTTCATCTCCATTGGGATTTTTCTGCCAGCGTTGCCACCAGGGGCGCTGAGGAGCGCTGCCTGAAAGATAGATCTGGACCGATGATGAGGCTACTATTTGTCGTTCGCCCGGGCCTAGATCAGCAGGCGTGCCGGTAGCGACAAAAAGACTGCCATATGGCTCTATGTGACTGTAGAGAGACGTAATCTCGCCAGGCTCAAGCAAAAGTTCTGGATGCCGGAGCAAGACAAGCACGCGCTGGTTTGTACACAACTCTGTGAGATAGCAGGCAAGTTCAGAAAGGAAGAAGCGTGCATGTAATCTGGCTGTTTCTGGTCTACTCCATGCGGCGAGGCTGATGTAGCAGGCATCCACATCTGCCAGCGTCCAGCCTCCATTGAGGGATTGTCCAATGAGAGCGTCAATGGAGGCAAAGCGCAAAGGGAGCCCTATGTAATCCCGAGAGCGAATCTGCTTCAGCAAAGAGGCTTGCTCCGGAGCTCGCTGGTACAGTTGCTGAATGAGTGCGCCCAGGCTGGAAGGCAGAGTGTGGGAACGCTGTAATTGTTCTGTTAAACTGAGGATGGCAATATGCTGGTCATAGGGTTCTTGGGGAAGTGAAGCGAGCTGGAGAAGTTGCTGAATAAGAGCCTGTGGGGGCTTTGCCATGCCGAGCCCGTCGTAGGCTTCGTACGGGAAGCAACGAACGCGTTTCGGTTTTCCTCGCTGCATGGTTGCAGTAAACGTGGCAGCTTCTGTATCTGTGGGTTGAAAATCGAGATAGATGACCTTCCAGCCAGTCTGAACAGCGTTATAGGCAAGGCGATGTAGCATGAGGCTCAGATATTGCTCAGAGCCAAAGAGGCTGCCCCGATGCTCAGCCAGATCAAGGCGTACTGGTTTGTGGTTCCGGAGAGAAAATCCGATGGTCTTCTGCATAGGAGTCCTTCTTTCTTGCTTGTTGATCTGAATCGAGAAAAGGCGGTTGGAGCGCAGGAAGATGAGCATTGTTGGGATTGGTGACGAGCACTCCAACTACTGAAAACGATACAAGCAGGATGGGGAAATATTCCGGGAAAAGAACAGGAACATCTCCGGAAAGCGGCAGAGACCCAGATGTGGCGTGTCTGTTTCCGGGAGTTTCCCGTCTGCGGACGCGGAGCAGTATTCGAGAAGAAACGGAACATTGGCGGGATACAGCCGTAAGGAGGGCTCAAGGGAAACGAGTATTCAGAAGATCGGCAAGGAGAGGCTGAAGGCCGTATCGATGTACCTCTTCTTCTGAATGAAGGGAGATGTGAAGCTCTCTGGCCTCAGCCTCTTTGATCGCCTCCTGGATACTTTTCCGTTTGTGCGAGCGATGCAGAATAAACAGGAGAGGCGGGAGATGTTTCCCCGTTGTTTGTTGATAGTCTCCATATGCTTCGATCTTGGCGATATGTTCACGAAAAAATGTTGTTCCTCTATCATATTCGATGAGGAGAGATTGAGGGAGTGTATTTCCCGGGAGTTGATAGATTAACTCGGCGTCGGGACGGATGAACACAATCTTGTGTGAGAGCGCATCCTGATGCCATCGTACTGCCTCTTGTGCATTCTTCCAGTACATGATGCGATACGTTGTAGGGGAGGCAAGTGCATAGATAGCTCGTATACACCGGTATAATTCACAGGTATGGGAGTGTTGGTTATGGAGTAGCTTGATTCCTCGTTGCTGCCAGGAACCAGAAGGAGCCGGGTGGAGATAGGATGTGATGGAGCGCTGATGCCGGATGGCCTGATAGCGGAGGGCTATTTCAGTGACGTGATAGCGGTTGCGTTCGCGCTGTGTGGGAGCATCCTCCCAGAAGGAGCACTGCACGAGTTGTAGTGCAATCAGGGGCTCAAGGTGTCGATGCAGAAGGCGAAGATCTGTTTTTCCAGGGTGTAAGAGCGTGAGAAGATCATCATCTCCCAGATATGGATGTCGTGTGAGCCAGGAGAGAATAGTTTTTTGCTGCTGATTCAGAAGCAGTGAAAGCATAGCGGCTATCTCGATCTGAGTCTTTTCTCCGCCTCGCAGGGCTTCGAGCATGAGGTGCGCTTGTTTGAGGGGGGATTGGGAAGCGAATTGTTGTGCTTCATGTTGAAGGTCAGCGCCTACATACACGGGCAATGAGCGAGAGATGCAGGGAGCTTGATCGGAGGAGTGAATGCTGATAGGGGAAATGGAAGTGTTCGGTAACGATGCAGATGACGGGGGGAGAGGGGAGAACAAGCTGTGAAGGTGGTGGAGTTGTGTGGTGTTACGCGGCCAGTGGGCAAGATGTTTCAAGGGGAGCCAGATCTGTTCATTGATCTGTTCGAGCTGGAGAAGATTGCCAATTGCCCCTTGCAGGAAGGGCAAAGGAGCAATGAGATCTGCCCAGAACGAATAGCGGGCAGGGATAGAAAGGAGTAGAAAGACCGGGCGAGGGCGGCCTGGTTGAGGGGTGCTCTGGCTCCGTTGGATATGCGTGAGAAAAGAGCGATCCTCGCGGGAATGAAAGGGCCGATCCGGGAGATCTACAGAGATGGCATAATGCAGATGTGCTCTTGAAGGAGTACGCACAATATACAAGGCGTCGTAAACCACAAACCGCTGTTGACCCCGGGAACTCCGGAATGGTTCTTTCCAGGGCTGTTGATACCAAACCAATTGGGAACCGGCTGGAGAGGTGGCAAGGAGGTGACTTATACATGTTGAGAGAATGGCGTGAATGTCTATTCTGGCAAGTCTGGCCTGTAAATCAGCGCGGGTTACTGGATAGCTTTGAGCTAATGGGAGGGGGGAAGGAAGCTGAAGAGATTGAGCGAGATACTGGAGTCCCTGATCTGTAAGGTAATACCGGAAGATCCGATGCGCTTCTGAGAGAACGACATGAGAGATAAAGTTGCCTGTTTCTAATTGATGCAGGAGTCGCCAGATCGTTTTTGTGTTTTTGTGTTGGATGCGGGCCAGCTCCTCGACTGAACTGAGCGAAAGCCAGGTCAGCCAAAGGAGCTGCTGGTGTTGTTCGGTGCTGAGCTGCATGATCAGGCACGTTCCCGGCTTTCGCGTTCTTTGCCTGCTCGTCCCCATGAGCCAGAAGATGAGAAGAATGGACGCTGTTCTTCATGTCCCTCTGGTGGGGGCGCCGTTTCCTGCTGAACAAGTCCCGGGGGAGGACTTCCAATGGGCATTTTCGTGACGGGGGTGGGCTGCTTATTGCGTCGACTCCGGGGATGATTTCGGCGCCTTTTTGGCTCGCTGGCTGCGTGCGGTCCTGCTTCCTGGGGGACAATGGTCGGTGAGGTGAGGGAAGTATGCTCGTGCTGTTGTTCTTTGGGTGCGGTCGAGAGAAGCGGAGTGGATGTTGTAAGCGATGAAGGAGAAGGAGGCGACTCCGTTTCTGCCTGAGGACTCTGCGAAGCAGGCGAGAGATGGTATGATTGTATGTGCTGAGCGAGTTCTGTGGCCTGCTCTTTTTTCTGCTTGCTCTGTTGTGCTCCTTGTGCCTCACGTTGAATTTTTTGCGCAAACGTCTGCACATCGAGAAACTGTTTGAGGTGTTTTGTATGGTTGGCATCGATCTGGGTCGCTGGGAGGCAACGAGCTTGAGCCTGGCGACGAATGTGCTCACGAGTCGCATCTTGACGCGCATTTTTTTGCCATCCATCTGGATGGGCTACCTCAAAACTGGCGAACTGAAGTGGATGGCCTGGAAGCGAGAGGCGAGTATAGCAGTGCAGCCTGGGTTGAGAAAGCAGGTGTTTTTGCGTCACTTTCTTCTGAAATTCTTCCTCCAGGAGTCTGGCGTCTATCGCAGAGACATTGAAGGACCAGAGATTTTCACAATTTGCCAGGATGATTTCGAGCAGGCCGTCTTTGATCTGGTTTAAGCGTTTCAGGGATTGGGTTGAAAGCAGCATAGCACACCCGTATTTTGCGTCCTCACTGAGAAGTTTGTCATACATGCTTCCGCTGAAGGTTTGAAGTTCATCAATGGCGACGAATACTTTGCGCCTTTGAAGCAGGGAGAGATGCTGTTGGGTGGCAAAGGTGCGGTGCAGGAGATTGATCAGGGTTGATCCCAGAATATTGATCGAGGCATCATCCAGGTCACGGGAACTGAGGGCACAGAGGACAATCTTGCCGTGGGTGATGGCTTGCTGAATGGGAGCCGTGGTGACTGGTTGGCCAATAATGCGCCGAAGCACCTCATTATCGTTAAAGACCCCGAGTTTAGAGATGATAGGCATGATTACTTCCTGCCTGAAGCCGCTTTGTTTGGGAAGCGCAAAATAGACATTTTGCCACCAGGCTAAAAGTTCCTGATGCCAGGTCTCGCTCATATCAAGATGACGCAGGACCTGGATTGCATAGTTTTGGTATTGTAACAAAGGATTGATGTCCAGCAGGGTGTATTGCTCGTGTGCTTTCCCTGCTGCTACAAGGCGTTGGTTAAGACTATATAAAAGCAGGCAGACCGATTTTAAAAAGTAAGCCATGCGTGGTCCCCAGAACTCCTGCCAGACACGTTCAAAGCAGGACATGAGATTGCTTACAGCCTGATCACGGGTGAAGCCCATCGTGGCATCAAGCGGATTGAGGCCGACAGGATACGCGGTTTCCGCGAAATCCAGAAGGATCACATCGGCGATGCGTGTTGGCGGAATGCAGCCCAAAAGATCCTCGATCAGATCATGATGAGGATCGATGACGAAGATGCCCGGTTGTGGCGATCCATCTGTAATGGGATGCATTGCCCCTTGAAGCATCAACTGCATCAGCACTGATTTCCCTGAGCGGGATCGTCCAACCAGAAATTTGTGACTGAAGAGCGTGGCAAAAGGAAGATAGACGGGAGTTGCATAGCCTCGATGTTTTGAGTACCCCAGCAAGACCGGTGGGAGCGGAGTTGGAGCTGTACTGATATGATGAGCAATCTCAGGAGAGAATAAGAGGTGTTTAACACTCATTCTCTGCACGAAAGGAAGGTCTGTTGTTTCTTGCGGGAGATGAAAGGCCCCTGCAAGTTCCAGCCCGTTCCACACATCGTTGCAAGGGGCTCCTCTGTGGAGAAACCGTACGAAAGGGTGATGATAGGGAAAGGCCGAAGGAATGCCTGGAAGCTGTTTGGCCTGTCTCTGTTCGGGGGTAAGATAACGGATCCGCTTGAGGTAAAGACCGTTTGCACTTGCCAGCGTGAATTGATGATAGGCTGTTTCCAGATGAGTGAGCAATGTGCGGAGTCGCTGTTCTGTTGTGGTTGTTTGTGGGCCGATAATGATGACACGCAGGTGTGTATAATATGCCGCACGCATGAGTTTCTCTGCGACCAGCTTCATATCATAGATGCGTGGTGGTTTCCTTCGAACGAAAAACCACCAGAGAAGGACAACAAGCGTGATAACGGTGCCCGTTGCTAGAAGCGTGAGGGGAAACCAGGCCTGTTGCTGATACCAGCGATAACCCGAGAGAATCACCATTCCTCCAAGCAACCCACCAAGAATCCGGAGGCCTCCGGCATTGGGGTTGCTGGTCTCCCTGCTGGCAATGACGGTCCGGTTTCGCTCCTCCTGAAGTGGATGCTCGACGGCTTTGCGAATGTCCTTTGAGATCCAGGTTTCAGGCGCTCGCTGCAAGGCCAGTTGACTGATGATACGTTCACGCGGAACAACAGCTTCCATAGCTGCCAGAATGCCCGCAAGTGGATCGGATCCTGTTTCAGCCAACGTTTTCCCGCTAAAGGTCTTGAGAGGCATCCAGCTCGGCTTGAGAAGGGCAAACTCGCCGATAAGAGCGTGTTCGCCAGCTCGAAGTGTCACGGGATCTGCGGAAGATGCGATCCGTTTGATTTCAGCCTGAGGATATTGGGCCGCGAGCTGCTTTGAAAGGAGGACAAGCTGATCTTTTGAGGTGGCACGGAGCAGGAACCCCTGTGCTTTGCTGGTTCCGACCAGTTCAAGTACAAAAGGTTCCCTGGTGCTACAAGCTTGAAACCAGTTTTCCATTGCCTCAGCCTGAAGAACACCTTCTTCATGGGGCACAAGCTGAACCAGGTGCTCGGCTCCCATGGCCTGGCATGGAATAGGAAGCGTTGGTGTAGTAGAGAACTGTGTCATGTCTTTCTCTCCTATACAAGGATGGGATGTGGAAGCATACAACGTCCAGCGAGGAGCAGCAGGCCAGAAAGAATGAGGAGAAGGAAGCGAACAAGCTGTGCCTGTTTGGTGCTTTGTCTCTTTTTACGCATCTGTTTGCCCTTTCCTGGTATGATCATGGTGTTTTCGTAACGTTCGGCGTTCCTGCGGGTCTGTTGTCAGGAGGTGGCGGATTTGCGGGATTGAAGCAATCGTCAGTGCTGCAAACTCATTCCCACAGCGCATGACCGCTTGACCTGGCACAGCCTCTGTCAGGACGCGCTCAAGCTCTGGAGAAAGATTGAGTTTGGCGACTGCATTGGGCTGCATACCAAGAAAGAAGGCCGTACCAGCATTTGACAGGATCACAGCGCCTTCTTCCAGGAAATCCCCGGGGTGCTGACTCAACGTGATCTGCGCAATGCCTAATTTTCGGAAGCCCCGTGAGCCGGCTTCGAGATACCGTCGGCCCGCTGGATGTTTGAGCATATAGCTGGCCTCCTCGACAAGGTAGGCGAGATAGCGTTCATCTTGACGCAAGGCACGATGCCGGTACAGAAAATTTTGCACGACAAAGGTCATGAGAGGATACCATTTCTCATCAAGGTCGCAGATGGAGAAAATGGTCATCGGTTTTGAGATTGAGATCCGGGTTTCTCCCGGGAAAAGATACAGCGCCTTCTCCAGGCGTTCGAGCAGAGAAAGTCGCATCTCTTCAGAAGAAGCTTTTGTTTGCTTCATGGTCACAAGAAAATCCGCCAGCGTTGGAGCCGGGATGAGTAAAGTTGCGGGATCGTGGCGAATAGCTTCACTGGTAATCCCTTTTGCGGCATAGGTATGCCGGGCGACCTGCATAAGATATGCCTCTTCAATTTTAGAGAGTTTCGCGTTGCCATTTTCTGCATCTGTCACAATGAGTGCCAGTGCTACCATCAGATGGTTATCGAGAAACTCGGAGAGGAGATCAATAGGGGCATCTGGATCCACATGCTCGGGGCCAAAGGGAAGATCAAAGAAATTGATGGGGCAGCTTTGTGCCAGATTGTAGCGTTGGCTTTCGCCTGCTAAGGCATTGTGGAGCGGGAGATAGTCGTCATCACGATCCAGCACAACGATGTCTGCAATGCCCATGCCTGTAAGTCCAGTCACGAAGGTCTTGCCAAGCCAGCTTTTTCCCATTCCAGATTCGCCAACCACAACGATATGAGGATTCGGGATCTTTTTTTCGGCAGACCAGGGATTGAAGTAGACGGGTCGGCGACTGAAACCTGAGCCGGTGAAGCCTAAGAAGACACCCGTTGGCGTTCCCACTACGCCGGAAGTCGCATGGAGGAAAGTGGAGCAGACATCGCCTGGTAAGTTGATTGCGTGGTCAAGGAGGACTGCCGGGCAGGTCGGAAGGCTGGCCTGCCAGAGCACGTCTTGCTGCCGTAGGCCTGGGAGCACCTGAAGCTGCCTCTGGCGCAAATGGGAAAGCAGGTAGTGAGAGCGCTGTTCCAGACGTTCCAGGCTGCTTGCATGAATGCCAATGGTCATAGAGACGACAAAGATCTTCAAGCGACGTTCGGCCAGCTCACGGGTTATGTGCTGGATTTGTTCGGCCTCAATGTGTTGATCTGCTTTCGTGATACGGAGCGCTTTCTGATCTGCAAATCGCTTGCTTTCTAGCTTCACTAAATGCTGCTCCAATCGATGAAGGATGATGCGTGTGTCTAGTGGTTCAAAAGTGGTAGAAACATGCATGGGAAGTCCCAGTTCCATGAGCTCGTTGACCCAGCCACATGCTAACTGATGCCCATAGGTCACCACAGTAAAGTAGCGCTGGTAGCGTTTGCCGCTCTGTCCTTCGACTTCAAGCATGTGAGGATGGATCGTAATCTGTTTTGGGGCGAGCAGATCAGCGAGCGAGTGGTCTTTTGTTGTTGTGTGTGGAAGATGCTTTGCAAGGATGCCTGGCTCACCGTTTGTTGCTCCAGGGACCAGGCTCGAAGCGAAGACACGCAGGATTTCTTGATCAGAAAGGAGTGTGATCTGCACCTCCAATTGCTGGAACAGTTTTTTAACCACCGAATAGCGAATACGGAGTTGATTGAGAAGGTGCGCTTTTGAGATGGATGGTGTATGGGTACGACCTGGCAGACGGAAAACGGTGGAGAATGCCCCTTGCTGCGCTCCTTGAGCAGTCCGAATGGTTTCTTCCTGTGTTGAGACTGAGAGGATGACGAAGTGCCTGGTAAGCGTACAGTTGGGTATGTGCTGTTGCTGAAAGTGCAGGCTCGCCTGTTGGAGCCTGGCAAGCTGCGGGGTATTGGATACATGCTGAAGGGCTTTCTGTTGTGTGCGTAGTGGCGCAAATGCCCGGGGATGAACCTGCTCTGTATGAGAAATGAACTGGAGACGGAAATCCAACCCCGCTAAAAAGGTCTCAAAGCGTTTGAAGAGTTGTATCTGTTCTGTTCGGGGCAGGTAGCGGATATTGCGTCCCGTTATCTCAAGAATAATCCAATAATACTCTCCTCCTTTTGATGTGCTATAGCCTGCAATCCCGTGTTCCAGACGATTAAACCGAATCCAGGTGGTTTGAATGGATGGCTGGGAGCGCCGCTGTGCCTTCTGTTCTGCTTGAAAAGAGCGATATGTTGTGTGGCGCGGGATACTCAGTGAATGACCATAGAGATAAAGCCAGCGCAGGAAAGTGTAGCCGTGTATTTTCCCGTGAACAAGTACGAGGACTGGTAGAGCCAGAGCGATGCCGATGAGAAGGCGGGTGGTCAGCGGGAAAGAACTGGTAAGTGCCAGGATGCCGGCTCCAGCCCCCAGATCACAGAGAAGTTGTGGTAAGGTGAATAGACCGAAAACCTTTTCCTCAAACGAAAAGAGGTGACCGGGAACTCGTTTCAAGAGCGAATCGTGTTCGTGCATATTCTCTCTCCTCAAAGAGGGAAAAGGGTGTGAAAGAAGGAATAGTGCTTTTTCTCGCCCTTCTCCCTTTGGGTAAGTTCGCCGTCAGCGACGACGAAAGATGCGCTATTACAACATATGCGCCAGGGATTGGGCGAATTGGATGAGCGTCCCCGTTGCTGCAATAATGCCCGCACAGATAAGAACTTTTTGGAGTTGTTCCCAGCGCTGGCTTCTGGTTGTTGGGCTATTGTCATTCGTGAACATGATCATCATTGCATAGATGCCGACCATTAAACCTGCCAGGGTGATGCCAATGGTCGCGGCATGCACCTGTAATTGTTCAATAAGAGTGTTGAGGTTATTGAGGGTATCCATTTTTCGTATCCTTTCTTGTGTTTGTTGCTATACAAGCAATGTAACCGCCTTTACTGCTGTTCCAGCGAGTGCCCCTATCCCTTCTCTGGCGTTTCCACCGGTAACAGCGGTGAAACGTGAGAGTAACCCTGGAATCTCAGCGGTCATGGAGAGCATTGCTGTGGCAAGCAGTAAGCCGGTCAGGCCGGTCTGTTTTGTGGCGATGAGGAACTGAAAACCAAGACCAAAGGTGAGAAATTGTAGAAATTGCTCAAAGATCGTCGCAATATACATTCGTGCCCACATACTGCACACCGATGCGGTGTATGGATGGGCAGAGGTAAGGAGTGCAGGGCCGGAAAGGATGAACAGGAGATTGAAGCGGACAACGCGTTTGATACATTGAAAGATGATGCGAAAAAAGGTGATACAGAACAGGATGACGAGAACAATGGCAACAATAAGGAGCTGCCCGTTGGAAAAAAGTTGGCCGTCATTGACCTTGAGGATAAAATCCTGCACGTTGCCCCTCACTGCTTCGCAGAGCAGGTTATTGAGGAGCAGGAGCTGTTCCCCTATAAAGGCACTCAAATGAATAAGGAGAGCTGTGAACAGCACTTTCGCGACGAATTGCCCGATGGGCATACGAAGCGCTCCGACACTCTGCCCATACATGATTTGAATTGTGCCGACTACCAGTACCAGGCCCAGGGAAAGATCAGCCGCTCCTACCATTACAGCCCAGGCGTGATGCACAATGGCGTTTTGTGTTGTGAAATGAAGAGGTGTCGTACCAATGAGATCAATAAATGGGTGAATAGGTGAGGAGAGGACTAACAAGAGTTCTGTTAGTCGATCCACGAGCCACTGAAGCAGATCAAAATGAAACATATGTCCTCCTCTTTCGTCCTGACCAGGACCTTTGTTGACAAACTCTACTTGCCTGAGACTGGCAAGAGGCAGAAAAAGAACGGATATGCTGGGGAATGATCGGAAAAGAAGCGGAAAGCATAGCATGCCATTGGTTCTGCTCGTTGAGTCACCTTGCCGTTCGGGATGTATTCTCCCTCTGTTCCGGGTTTGGCCAGGATCGAGCAGTTATGCTAAACCTGTCTTCGCGAAGTCAAGTTGATGTGTTGGCATTGTAGATAGTGTTGCTTTGGTTATTCAGCGGGTTCTCCTCGCTGGGTAACCAGCGTTCATGGAGGGCCTTCTGACCGTTTGAGATTCATTCTAAGGAGGGTCATCCATGTTCCAGAAACCTGATTTTGCAGTAGCTGAGAAAGCCTTTTTTGATTGTCTCCACCTGATGAATGGGAAAGAACAAAAGGAAATCCAGGAACTCCATCAGAAGGTGAAGGGTGAGTTAAGTGACCTATGGACGTCACTCTTAGAGATGGCAAGATGGGAGAGGCAGGTGCAATTGACCGATTTTCTCTGTCTCCACGCGCGGGAGAGAGCATTGTATCAGTTTGAAGTGGGAGCTGTTTCATTGAGTCCTGCTACGCCTGGACTCAGAGAGGCACTCCGGGCAAACCTGGAGCGAAAATACCGACAAGCGGTTGATGAACTCCAGCTCGAAGCCGAAAAAGCGCGAAGAAACAGAGAACGGGAAGCAGAACCGTTGGTGCAACGGCGGATCCAGGGGACGGAGCAACTGCTTGAACGCCAGCTCAATCTCAATGGCGAGCTCCAACAGCGGTTGTTCCAATCTTTTGAGGCCCAGTCTCAGCTTATGCGTGAAATGCATGCCGATTCTCGACAGTCTTTGCAACTTGCGATGACAGGCGTGCAGCAACTTCAACAGGGGCTGCCAGCATTCGTAACACCGGCATTGGAGTTGGTGAAGACCAGTCAGGCCCATTTACAGCAGCATTTGCCGTCCTCCGTAGAGGAAGCAACCGTCCGTATGGAGGGACGAAAGTTTCGGCGAAAGCTGGTCTGGCTTGCGATCGTTACAGGTGTCTTAATCCTACTCCCGTTAGTCGCCTATGGGTTATTGCAACTTCTCTGAACTCCGAATCTCATCGTAGGGCGATCGAACTCTGAGATTCGTTGTAGGGCAGATACTCTCAAGAGATGAAGGTAGATTCCCGCTGTGGGCTTCTCCTTCTCTCTTGAAACTGTTATTTTCAACTCGATCCAATAATGCTGCAAGGTCACCTACTTCCTCAGCAATGAATCGTTTCCTGCATCTTTACTTTTTCTCCCCTTCTCCGTTTCGCCTGTCACGTGACCCTGTGCTGTTTTTTCTGGATCCGTTCCGAGAATTTTCCGGCCTGAGTGGGTATAGTGAAAGTGATGAGAAAAGAGCACCTCCCAGAAGGGAGCTCTTGGCTGACAAAATGGTGAGCCAAATCAAAAGCCAGATAGCAGGGCGCGTAAGCGAACTCTCTGGTGGAAACAAATGTTTGAAGTATGAAGTCCTGATTGTATGTCAGTATACTTTGGAGTGTGTTCCTGGAACAGGAATTCTGAAGTGCGTTTTTCGTAGAGCGATAGAGTAGAGCAATGTCGTTGTAGGTTGTTCTTTGCTGACAATAGAAGTACAGATGTTTTGCAGCGGAAAACGCAGGAAAGTGTGTTCTTGCCCTTTCCTGGAGAACGTGCCGCTGCTTTTCCTGCACAAGGAGAAAAAAGATGGAAGAAAAAATGCAGATGGAATTGTTAACCGTTCGTGAAGTTGCGCGCCGTCTCCGGGTGGATGATACTACCGTGCGCCGCTGGATCAAGAGTGGTGTCCTTGAAGCGGTTACACTCCCTCACAGAGGCAAACGTGAGGCGTATCGTATTAAGGCTTCCACGCTCAATAAGCTTCTGAACCTTTAACAATAGCAAGAGAAGCAGTGATCTCCTGAACGCCCTAATGATCAGAAATCACTGCTTCTCTACGATAGAAAAACCTATCGTTTCGTAGTATAGCATATTCTGGAAGATCCTGCTTTCTGAGTAGGATCTTTTTCTGTATTCCCGGGAAAATTGAGGAGAGTCGCAGCGCTTGTTGCTCATGCATCTCGGGAGAAGAAGAGGAGAAGAGCGATGTTCTACCCTTTTTTAGGTACCTGTGAAGCGCTGAGTTTTTCGCCTGGTGGCGAGTTCGTCCTGGCCACAGTAGCGTGTGCGATGTCACGTGAAACGATCATTTTTGATGCCAAAGGGGTTCGCCACGGGTGTTTCGAGCATACTGAACCTGCGGCAACGTTTGCATGGGCACCTGATGGGCACCATATTGCTGCCGTGAACGGGTCTCTAGACTGCATCGAAATAAGGGATGTTCGCGATGGTTCATCGTATGCACTGGAACTGCCGCCTCTGGAGGACTGGGATCTCTCAGACATCTCCAGTATGAGCTGGGGGAAAACAGGCCTTGCTGTTTGTTGCTACTCCTACGAGGGATACGTGACGCGTGTCCTTCCTTTAAAAGAAAAAAGAAAGGGTAACAAACTTGTCTACCGCGCTGGCCCTGATATTCGAAAGAAAAAAGAGGTGCGCCTGTTCGGGTGGTTCGGGTCTTATCTCCTGTTGTTGCAGCAAGAAGATTTGTTGGTGGCAACACCCCGATTAGAAGTCCTGGGGAAACGGTCCTTTGATTACAGCTATACTCCCTGGCAGTACGCTATTCATGCGCAAAAGCGAAAACTGGCAATTGTCAGAAATCAACGTGTTGAACTGTTTTCGCTCTCCAGGGAAGGGATAAAGAAGCGGGCTGTTTATGAGCCTGAACCGGAATATCGAAAAAAAGGCGCTCGGGGATACTCTAGCGATTTTGTTTCGTGGTCTCCGGATGGCAAGTTTATAGCGACTTGCTTTGGTAAGGACCAATCACCGCACATTTATGTCTGGGAGGTAGAGTCAGGACGCACGATGGCCGTTATAGAGAGCCATGACAGAATTACCTCTTTGAGCCTGGGATCTGCCTTAGGATGGGGAGGAGAGGGTTATGTCCGGATAGAAGAGTCATTTCTTCAGGATGATAAGGAGTCATCATGTTTGTAGAAGTACCTGTACGAAGGAAATGTTTCCTTTGTAAAAACAAAAAAACGTGCTCTTATCGTAAAGCGATGAAGAGATATGTATGCAATGAGTGTATCCGGTCACAAGGGCGCTCAACTTTGAATATGAGGAGAAAGGGGAAGCCGCAACAGCTTCCCCCTTTCTCTCTCGAATTTGAAGTGAATGAGTCTGAGGAGTCGCTTCTTTTGCTCCGAAATGGCTTTATTCGGACCACTGATAGCTCGGTTGGAGATGAGTATAAATCTCCAATCTATCAATCCATGCATGCCTTCAAAAGTTCCATCGGGAATTTGGACAAATTGGCCCACCTGGTTGGGACGAACTGTGGGACGCATATTCATGTTGAATGTCAGCCAGAACTCAAGGTGAGTATTCAGAGAGACTATGGGGTTGTGTGGGGGCCACTCTTTGACCACCTGCTTGAGTACCCCCTGGAAACGTTTCTCTTCTGGGGACGGGGATTTTGTTCCTATGCAACTCCGGGGGGAACCGATAGCCATTATATGGCTATCAATCCCTGGACCAGACATCAAACAGTGGAGTTTCGGCTTCCGTGTTTTCGCTCGAAGGAGCAGTTTGTACCTGTTGTGCAGTTTGCAAGATCGTGTGTCAGTCTGCTTACTCAACGGGGAATGGATGATTTCTCAGGGATACGTCCTGAGATCGGGCAAGAAATTCTGTCTCTCTATCAGAGATACATTCCTGGAGATCAGCGTTGGTTTGATGCCTTACCCGAGGATGAGCAGACGTGCCTACTACTGCATAACAAGCTGTCCCGAATTATAGACGACGAGCAAATGAGCAGACAAAGACGTATACGGAGGAATCATGTGTAGGTTACTGTTAATGAATGCGGCCGCTCTCGATATGATAGAGCCTGTCATGGAGGATCTTCTCCAATATCTGATTGAGGCAAAGGGCGGCGATGGCAATGGCGTCGCCGCTTTATGGAAGAATGGAAGAATGGAAAGTGAGAAAGGAGTACGAAAAGTAAGAAGTGTACTGCAGATCTTAAAATTGTTTCGAAGTGAGGGCGCGAGCTGGCTTCTATTTCACACGCGTTTAGCAACATGTGGTGAGGTCAGTAAGGCGCTCTGTCATCCGTTTGTAGAGAATGACTTTCTTCTTGCTCATAATGGGCATGATGCCGTCTTCGCTGAACTCGGGCAGGCGCTCTCGCTTAGTGATAGTGCCTGCATTGCCAGAGTGTGGGGACGCCTGGATCTTCCTATCCGAGAGCTTCAGCGGAGAAAGGGTGTGTTTATGGGGTTTGCCAAAGAAGACCCCTTTATTGTGAAAGGAGATCCTCACTCAGATCTTGTTGCGCTCTGGGACTCGAAAAAGAGGGCTGTGCTCTTTGCATCAGAACTCCCTCCCGGTATGCCCTTTATGACAAAGGTAGGGCAGGTAGCTCTCGTAGGTGAGGGAGAGATTTTTGATGCGATGGACGATGGGTTTGAAGATTTAGTCAAGGGACTAGAGGAATGGAAGAAAAAGCACAGAGTAGCCACCATATCGTCTGACCTACAAAAGATGTACCAAATGTACTCGTAATGGATGGAGGCGGAGTTTTTTTACTCAAAACTCCGCCTTTCTTTTTCTGCTATCCAGGAGAGTGCAAGCAATGATGACGAAGAAGAAATACACTTCATCTGCTTGAGAGAAGCAGGAAGTCAGCGGCTGTCACCTGCCATAGGTGAGCTTTTTCCGCGTGGGTGAGCGACCCTCATTTCTTTGTTCAGGACAGATTGAACTATGGGTAGGAGAAGGATCCTTCTCCTATGTGCCTTTGGAGTGAGAGAAAATGTTGACAAAAAGAAGGGCTGTACACAAATGTTTTTGTTGTAAAAGACTCACAGATTGTCGCTTTGAGTCGTTGGTAAAGGCCTTTTTCTGTGCGGAATGCTTTACCAGACGCGGTTCTTCAGTAGCAAATACAGCGATGAAGGGAAAGGAACAAAAGAGACTCCCCCCATTCTCAATAGAATTTGAGGTTCAGCGACCCGGCGGGGTAGGCCTGCTGAAGTATGGCTTTATCAGGTCCTCTGATCCGACTGTCAGAGAGGAGTATAAATCTCCAATTTATCGCTCCTTAGACCCTTTTTATCCAGCTCTTGAGATGTTGAAGAAGCTGTCCAGCCTGGTCGGGTCTAGCTGTGGTACTCATATTCATGTAGAGTGCTGCGTGAAGGAAAAAGTAAGTGTCTATTATCATGCGATCTTTGGTAGATTACTGGAATATATGGTTCAGCATAGACAGGAAACCAGTGATTTCTGGGGAAGAAACTTTTGTCGCTATGCCTGTTCTCGCTGGGATGGGCGCTACAGCGCCTTTAACCCTCTCTCAGACTATCCAACGTTGGAATATCGCCTTCCGCGTTTTCGTTCCAAAGAACAGTTTTTGGCGGTTCTTTGGTTTGTTCGTCGCTGTACGAGCATCCTCAACCGTAAGCTGTCCACCGAGAACGTATCTCCTGCCGAGCTAGGGGAAGAGATCTTGCACCTCTATATCAGAGCTCTTTCTAGAGAACATTCTCCTGCTCCAGAGCTGGAACTGGTTGAGCGACATGCAGGTTAAGAAGGTCATCATGACGACAGATAGAGCGGGTGAAGCTTTGTGTGGAAACCAGTGTGCTTGTGACATGAAGATTTGTGGAATGAATCACGCCTCGCCTGAAGACGGGAGCTTCCTGGGCTGCTTCCGTGAAGTAGTATTCCTGTAAAGGAGGAAGATCATGTTAGTTTTAAGAAGAAAAGTTGGGGAATCCCTTTTTCTCTTTGATGAGAAGAAAAGGGTATTTGTGGTGCTGCGTGTCGTAAAAGAAGTGGGAGAAAGAGCGAAGATAGGAGTTGAGGTTCCATCTGACCAGTTGCTTGTTAGGGCTGTCGCAGACGTTCCTTTGAACAACACAAAAAATCATATTGTAGTACGCATTTTAAAGGATGAGGGAAGCAGCGTAAAGATAGGAGTTGAGGCCCCGCCTCATATCTTAATCCAAAGAGGGAAGTTTGCAGGATTTTTTGAGAATTGCTGTTTCATTGGTGAAAGAGAGTATCTGACAGCATCTGAAGGAACAGCATTGTGATGTGGCCTTCTACCTGGCTTTGACGGCGTAGCAGGAGAAAGGAAATCTCAAGATGGAGCCAAATATTCAAAAGTTACAAGAGGTCCATCGACATCTTGCTGCGATTGCAGCATTTCTCGACGATCAGGGATGGCATTTTCATGCCTATCCCAGACAGATTGTTCCTCGCTATTGTTGGAGTTGTGCCCTGCTGTGTTTCATTCATAGAATGTATCATCTCTGGGTAAAAAAACTCTTGCCTGGCTTTTCGCGAGCGATACAACGTCCTGAAGCAGAGGAATATGTCAGGTGTCTCGCGTTTGCGCTTTTTCATAAAGAGAAGGTACGTACACTTGTTCGGGGGAAAGTCAAGTTGCTGGTATATGCCACGAAGCTTATCGCTCATAGCTATGAAGAACAGCTCTTCGCGGCACCTCTCAATCCAGTCCGGCTTCACCATTTAGTCAAAGCATTCTGTCAGGAATATGAACGCTTGACAACTCAACTAGATGAATGGTTGAAGGCAAACCCGCGAAAAAATCCACTTGCGTTTTAACGCTTGATATGAATGGTGAAGGACATGAGAAAGAAGATATCCCCTCATCGACCATGCATTCTGAGCTGAGCAAGCACAGAGATAGGGTGTATTCTGGATCTGCCCTGAACTATTCTCGCACGATTTTCTCCAGGCCGGCAAACGACTCGATTGCGTGACTTCCAGCGTCTCTCGCCGCATAGCGTCCGTTTGTCGTGATCCATGCCTCTCTTGTTGTGTGAAGCTCTCCATGTTTCTGGTGCCTCTCAGCGGAGATTCACAGACTGTTGCATACACAAAAGGTGGGTTCTGTTCCCTGCATCCCTGCCTTGTGGAGGCGTATGCCCCGTCTCCTGACATGGCCGTTCTGTGCACTTTGCTGTGGAACAGGTCTCACCTTGTCCAGAAAGGAGAAAATTCCTCTCATGTTCAGAGGTACATCACCTTGCGAGATCAACCATGTTCAGTCCGATCTTGTGATCAACAGTGGTGCCCTCATCGCCTTTCCGCATACCTGTCGGGAGGCTGCCTTCTTCTATGCTCGGCGAGGCCTGCCTGTGTTTCCTGTCAACGGCAAAGTGCCCTACCCGCGGACCCGCGGCTTCCATGAAGCCACCACTGACGCGGAACAGATCTCCTGGTGGTGGCGGCGCTGGCCTGAGGCCAATGTTGCCATCCCGACCGGCTCTCCCTCGGGTTGGACGGTGCTTGACATCGATGGGCGCCATGATGGCTTTGCTTCCCTGCGGCACCTGCAAGCCATGCTTCAGCATCGCTTGCTTGACCTGCACCAGGCGCCGTATGCCGTGCTTGCCACCCGCACTGCCCATACCGGCTCAGGGCGGCATCTCGTTTTCCGTTCCCCGGAGGAACCGGTCTTGTGCTGTACCGTCCAGTTTGTGGGCCTGCCCGGCATTGATCTGCGGGGTGAGGGCGGCTACATCGTCGTCCCGCCTTCGCTGCATCCCAATGGGCGGCACTATCGCTGGCACTCGTTTGCTCCTATCGCCCCCTTTCCCTCGCTGCTGCTTGATCTCGTGCGCCAGCGCGAACGGTTCCGGTGCCTATATCCCAGGCAGGACATGCCTCTCGCGGTTCGTGGCGGCCTCGCTGAACCATCTCAACTGGCTGACCCTGCTTATTGGCTTGAGAGAGCGCTGCAACGGGCCCGCGTCGGCACCCGTCACACCTGCGCGCTCTGGCTGGCCTGTCGGCTGATTCAACAGGCCCGGCTCACGCCCGCGCAAGCGGAGCCCTACCTGCGCGCATACGCTGCGCGTGTTCCAGGCGGCGGGCACGACTACCCGGTCTCCGATGCCCTCCGTTGCTTGAGCTGGGCCCATGCCCAGCTCTCCTGATTGTTCCGATCCGTTCTCCAGATCTGTGCCCTATACCATGAGGTGCAGGGCTTTTCTCTTGTTATAAAAGGAAGAGCTATTATGAAACGCACGATATCCGACACCGTTTCACCGCACACTATTCCCGCATCCGTTGCTCAGACCCTTGCCTGTATTGAGCTTGTCCAGCAGCTCCGCGAGACCCAACGCCCACCCACCCCCGAGGAACAAGCCCTGCTCTCCCAGTTCATGGGCTGGGGCGCGCTTGCTCCCGCCTTTGAACCCACGCCTCGCGAGCACTGGCAGGAGATCGCAGCCCGTCTGCGCCTGGTGCTCGGTCCCGAGGGCTTCGCGGCTGCCAGCGCCGCAACCCCCACCTCCTACTTCACCGATGCCCCGCTCATTCGCGCCCTCTGGCACCTGGCTGAGGGACTCGGCTTCACCGGGGGCCGCGTCCTCGAACCCGGCTGTGGCAGTGGTGCCGTCCTTGCCGCAGCTCCGCCTCAACTCTCCCTTTCTACCACCGGCATTGAGCGCGACCCCTTCTCGGCTGCCCTGGCTCAACTCCGCTGCCCGCAGGCACGGATCCTCTGCACACGCCTGGAACAGGTGATCATCCCCGCTCACAGCTACGACCTGGTGATCGGCAACGTCCCCTTTGGCAAAATCCCCATCTCCGATCGAGAGACTGGAGGCCATCGCTTCCCTCTGCACACCTACTTCCTCTGGCGGGCCTTGCAAGCCCTGCGTCCGGGCGGCCTTGCCCTGCTCATCACCTCCCGCTATACCCTTGATGCAAGCAGCCCCGCACACCGTGCCGCACTGGCCGAGCAGGGCTATCTCCTCGGCGCGCTCCGCCTTCCTGCCGGGGCCCATCGTGCCGCCGCCACCGAGGTCGTCTCGGACTTGCTCATCCTGCAAAAGCGCGCCGCGGCCTGCTCCTGGCAGGGCTCCCCCTGGCTCCAGACGACGGAGGCGCTGCTGCCGGGTCTCGCCCTCAACGAGTACTTTGCCCACCAGATGCTGAGGATGGTGGGCACTCCCGCCCTCACGCGCAACCAGTTCGGGGATCCCACCTTCACCTTACGCGCCCCGCAGCCCTTCGAGGCTGCATTGGAACAGGCCGTGTGCGCCCTGATCGAGGAGATCACCGCGCAGGGGGGCGGCTCTTTGCCCCCCCACGATTACACCCGGTTGGACCCCGACCTCCTGCCGCAGCGAGCCGACGGGCGCCAGGAGCGCTCCTACCATCTGCTGGACGGTCGTCTCGTTCAGGTGCTTCACGGGGAACTGGTCCCCATCACGCGGATGAGCGCTGAGCTCACCGCTCTGGTGCAGTTGCGCGAGGCCACGCGAGAGCTCCTGGAGGCCGAGCGCGACCTTGACCGGCCCGATGAGACCTTGCTGCCCCTGCGGCAGCAGCTCAACACGCTCTATGATGCCTATGTGGCCAGCTATGGCCCACTCCATCGCGCCACCCTGATCCAGGGCACCCCCGACCCCGAGACCGGGGAACCACGCCTCTCCCGTCGGCGCCCGGCTGCTCTGGCCGCCTTTGCGCAGGATCCTGATGCTCCGCTGGTGCTGGGGTTGGAGCGCTATGATGCTGCCACCCAGCACGCCGAGAAAGCCCCGCTCTTCTTTGAGCGGGTGCATGCGCGTCCGCAGCGCAAAACGACCGCCGACACCCCGGCAGAAGCGCTGGCCCTCTGCCTGGACGAGTGTGGGAGGCTTGACCTGGCGGTGATCGCCCGCCTGCTCTCGCTCCCGGTGGAGCAGGTGCCGGCCGCTCTGGGCGACCTCATCTATGAGGATCCCGTGCGCGGCGGCTGGCTTCCCGCCTCCGAGTACCTTTCCGGCCAGGTTGCCATCACCCTCGAGCAGGCCCGCGCCGCCGCCAAGCGCGAGCCTGCCCGTTTCCAGCGGAATGTGACCGCCCTGGAAGCGATCCAGCCCGAGCCCTTGCTGCCCGAGGAGATCACGGTGCGGCTGGGTGCCCCCTGGATTCCGCCTCGGGTCATTGCCCAGTTTTGCCGCGCCACCTTTGGCGCGTTCCCCCAGGTGAGTCATGTCCCTGTGACGGGCACCTGGCATGTCTGGGTCGAGAAAAGCGCCACCACGACCCCGGCAGCGACCAGCGCGTGGGGCACCGCCCGCCTGCATGCCTATGCCCTCCTGGAAGCCGGCCTCAACAAGAAAGCCCCGGTGGTCTACGACCTCACTCCGGATGGCACCTCGGTGAAAAACAGCGAGGAGACCCTGGCGGCCCAGGAGAAGCTGCGGGCGATCGAGGCCCGCTTTGCCGAATGGATCTGGGACGATGTGGAGCGAGCCCGGGAGCTGGCGGCCATCTATCATCGCACCTATACCGCCTGGGTACCGCGCCACGACGATGGCGCTCATCTCAGCTTTCCGGGGATGAGCGCCCGGTGGCAGACACAGCTCTACCCCTGGCAGCGCGACTTTGTCTGGCGCATGGTGACCTCTCCGGCCGCACTGTGCGCCCATCCGGTCGGAGCGGGCAAAACCACCACCGAGATCGCCGGGGCCATGACCCTGCGCCGGCTGGGGTTGGTGCGCAAGCCCGCCATCCTTGTGCCCAACCATCTGCTGGAGCAGATCACGGCAGAGGCCCAGCAGCTCTATCCCGGCGCGCAGATCCTGATGGTCTCCCGCGAGGAGCTGAGCCGGGAGAAACGCCCCCTCTTCGCCGCTCGTCTTGCCACGGGCACCTGGGATCTGGTGGTGCTGACCCATTCGGGCTTTGCGGCTCTGGGCGTGCATCCCGACACCGAGGCTCGCTTCCTCGAAGCCCGCGTGACCGCCTACCGCGAAGCACTGCTCTCCCTGGAACGCGAGCCCCACGAGCAGGAGGATCGCGCCGCCCGTCGCAGCATCAAGCAGCTCGAAACCCAGGTCGAGCGCATGCGTCAGCGGCAGCAAGCGCTCCAGGAGCGGCCCCACGATGGCGGGGTCACCTTTGAGCAGCTCGGCATTGACTACCTGATCGTCGACGAAGCACACCTCTACAAAAACCTGGGACTGCCCTCCAACCTGCCAGCGTTGCAGGTGCGCCCCTCCACACGCGCCTGCGATCTGGAAATGAAGCTGCGCTGGCTTCAAGCGCACAACGAGGGCCGCCCTTTCGCCGCCTTCTTTACCGCAACCCCGCTCTCCAACTCCATGGTGGAGGCCTTTGTCTGGGGCTGGTATCTGCGTCCGGAGCTGCTGCGCGCCTGGGGCCTGGAAACCGTCGATGCGTTTGCTTCCTGCTTCATCGACTTCGAGACCCGCGTCGAGGTCTCTCCCAACGGGGCCTCGTTCCGCCTCTTCCGCCGGCCCGCCCGCTTCCTCAACCTGCCCGAATTTCTGGCCCTCTTCTCCCAGTTTGCAGATCTGCGCAGCCCCGAGCTGCTGCATGGCCTGCGCCCGAGCAGGATTGAGCGCACCATCGTCGTCGAGCCAGATGCGGATACGCAGGCCTTTGTCGATACCCTTGTCGAGCGCAGCGAGGCGATTCAACGGGGCTCTCCTCAGTGGATCGCCGGGCGGCTGGATAACATGCTCTGGGTCACGACGCATGGGCGGATGGCGGCCCTGGATCTCTCTCTCGTCGGCGAGCGAGCTGCCCGTTCCCCCAAGCTCGAAGCGGTGGCCGCCCAGATGCTCGCCGTGTACGAGCGCTGGCAACGGGAGGCCGCCTTCCTGCCCGGCGCCTTCAAATCCCTGCAAATCGGCTTCTGTGACCTGGGCACCCCGAATGCACAGGATGACAAGCTCTATGGAACGCTGCGGCGCTTGCTGATTGCCGGTGGCATCCCGGCCCACGGCATCCGTTTCATCCATGAGGCCACCACCGATCAGCAGAAAGCCCACCTCTTCGAGCAGTGTCGCAACGGGCAGGTCGCCATCCTGCTTGGTTCCACCGCGAAATTGGGCACCGGCACCAATATTCAGACCCGCGCCGCTGCCCTGCATCATCTCGACGCCCCCTGGCGGCCTGATGAGGTAGAACAGCGCGAGGGCCGCGTCTGCCGACCCGGCAACCTCTATCCCCAGGTCGAGCTCTTCCGCTACGTGCAGGAGCGTACCTTCGATGCCTATAGCTGGCAGGTGCTTACCACCAAAGCGGTCTTCTTTGATCAGGTGCGCGCCGGGCGTCTCAGCGAGCGCACCACCGAGGAGCTGGGAGCCCATGCCCTCTCCTATGGCCAGGTCAAGGCGGCCGCCACCGGGGATCCGCTGGTGCTTGAGCAGGCTGAGAGCGCGGAAGTGCTGGCGCAATTGCTCCGCTTGCAGCAGGCCCATCGTCGCGCGCGAGCGCGTGACGCACACGAGGCAGAACAGGCCCGCGCCGCCGCCCGGCGGACCCGCATCGAGGCCCATCAGCTCGCGGCGATCGCCCGGCAGGCCGAGCAGGCCCCGGCCGGGTTGCGTCTGCCCTCGGGACAGCTGCTGACCGCCCGGGAGGAGATCGCCGAGTTCATCGCGCTGCGGGTGCTTCACCAGCTCACACAGAACAAGGGCTGGGAGAACCTGGGCCACTGGCAGGACTGCGAGTGCGCGGTGCGCCTCCGACAGCAAGAGCGCCGCTACACCATAGACCTGCTCTTTGGCAGCAGCGATTCCGCTCCTTGCGTCTCGCTGGCCTCGACCTGGCTGGCCCAGGGGCAACGCTGGCGCATCGTGGAGGCCCTCACCCGGTTTACCGCGACCGCAGCAGCCCAGGCCGAGCGCCTCCGAGAGACGGCTGAGCGTCTTGAGGCGCGGGCGGCCCGCTTTGCCGCGCAGGCCGCCGAGCCCTTTGCGCGCCAGGAAGAGCTGCACCGGGTCCGTGCTCGCCAGCAGGCCCTCGACCGCTATACCCACCTGGTGGCCGAGGCCAAAGAGCAGCCCGAGAAAGCGGCAGAAGCGGCGCGGCTGCGTGCCTCCCTGCTTGCAGAGAGCACCAGCCACACCGCCGCGGTCACGGCAAGCCCAATCCCGACGGAGACGCCTGCGGCCTTGCTCCCGCCACGGGTCCCCGCGACGCTGCCAGCATCGGGGGTTCAGACCACATGCGTCGCTTCGGCACAGGTCTCTACGGCTGAAGCCACCGTTCCCGTCGCGCCCGAGGTCCCAGCGGTGTCAGCGCAGGAGCCGCCTCGGCCACCTACCCGCCGGCGGACAGGGGGGCAACGACCCAGGCAGAAGGCAAGCCGAGCGACGACGCCTGCATCAGCAAGACCACGCACCCGACGGCGGGCAGCTCAGGGCGCGCCTTCCGGTCCTGCTGGCGAGACAACGCCTGCTCCAACGACTACATCAGCACAAACAGAACAGCGCCCTCCTGTCATCCCTGGATCACGCGCTACCCTGGTCTTTGGCAACCCGGAGCACATCCAGCAAGTGCGTGCCGCCTCTCAGCGGAAACCGCGCTCATCCAGGCGGCAGACCGAGCAAGCGTCCACATCTGCCGGGGCAGGGCACCGAGCGCAAAGCACTCCGGCCCCGCAGCAGGCGCAGCGCTCCGTGGCGCGGATACGCACGCCATCATCGCAGGCAACGGAACATGCTGCCGCAGCCCAGCAGCAGCACCCGTCCCACCATCGTAGTACGGACGCGGTTCCCGCAACTCGGGTCTCGCCCGTCTTTGGTCATCCAGAGCATGTCCAACGGCTACGGAAACCATCTCCCAGACGCTCGCGTCGCCGCTCGGCGGCTCCTGCATCAGAACACCCCACCCTGTTCACATTTCTTCCCCCTGTACCTGGGTCCACTGCCAGTACATCGTAGTGGGTAAATCGTGCAGGCTTCAAGGGCAGAAGCCGGCTCCCGCGTTCTTAATGGACGCTGATGAGAGGAATGGGAGCGAGAAGAATGGACGTGAGTGTGCCTCGACTTTCGTATGGAACCGCAGAGCGAACGTAAGGTATGAAGCGAACAATCATGGTATGGAGAATATCAAAGGAGGAAATATGGATTATCTATTTTACGGGAAAGTAGCTATCTCTAAAGAAGAGGTGCAAATCTCTATTGGACATGATGATGATGAACCGGTGAACATCTACCTGTTAGAGCGAGGAAAGCTCACCCGTTTAAGCGGCGAAGAAATACAGGGCACGTACAGGGTAAAATTCCCTGTATCTTCTTCGCTCAGGGTACTATGTATTTATGCTCGAAGCAATGAGATTGATGAATACATAGCGGCATCCTACGCAATTGATGAATATACCTTGATTTCTTTACCAGATAATGAGGTGATTTCCCTGACGGGGGCGGCAACGATCCTTTATGGAGATGGCTCCTTTCAAATGTCTGGTATGAATCAGGATAGGGACGACACGAACCCATCAGCAAAAGCCAACAACGGATAACGGGGTTGCGCATTGAACTAGAGACAGGTATTGTACAACGCCGGCGGGCAGGTAAGCACGAAAACGCTCCTGTTGGAGGTGAAAGAGGCCATGCAGCCTGGCAAAGGCACGCAGCATGCCGGGACAGTCACGCCTGTATCACGGACTGGGGAAGTATCACGAGCTGCATACCACCATCTGGTAAAGCTGTTGCTGCTTGCGCACCTCGGCAAAACCGTGTCAGAGAGGCCCTATGCGCACTCTTTCCCCTCTGACAGGCATGGGGCGTCTGATGAGCCTGTCAGAAGGTCTCAAGCAGGCTTGCTCGTTACGGTGACGACTCCCCATGTCTGAAGCTCAGGGGTCTTCTGGCACGCAATCGATGCATCGAAGCAAGACCATACCTGGTAATGGCTCTGCGAGTTGTGACAGCACACATTGACATCGTCCCTTCATATTAGCACAGGTGTAAGTGGCTCACCGATCCTGTCTCAGGCTATCGAGCATGCTCCCTATGTTTGGCACAGCGGGTCGGCATCGCTGTGATATCCAGGATCTCATAGAGTCCTGCTCTGTTGTTAGCCACTGTGTCAGCTCCTGCATCAGTTATGCGAAAGTGGCCAGTTCGCCCGACTGGTTTGATTCAGTTTCTGCAATGGGGCAGCGTCGGGAATGCCGGGGGCAAGGGCTGCACAGCGAAGCGAAAAAAGTCTCGTTCACTCCTGAGGTGAGACCATGCTTGGTCTGTGCTAGGGTGTTGTGACGCATGCGAAACAATACGAAAGGGAAGGGATGCGCTCCTGAGCGGGACCCGAGCGAAGTATGAAGGATGAGATGCTGAGAAGGTGGAAAAATCCGCCTTCTCTTTTTTTTGGGGTGGGGCATCAGGATGACCGTACGAATTATACAAAAAACGTGGTGTTTTGGGCGATTTCGGGGGCGATTCCGGTTCTGCTCCGGAGGAAGCTGGAATACTGGAAGAAAACACGAGGAGGCTATTTCTATGAAGCGTTTGATGATCTTGTTTGGTCTGTTGTTCGTTGTGATGATGGGAGGGGGAATCCTGTGGCATGGGAGCGCTGTGGCACATGCGGCGGGAGAGTGTCGTCAGGGAGAAGTGTGTGTGGAGGCGCATGTTGATGTGACGTGTGCGCAGGAGCTGAGTGTGATGCATTGTGAGTATACGGATCCGGAGACACAGGGGTGCGCGGTTGACGCGCAAACGACTGGCGTCGCCACTTTTCTTTTGGATGGAAAAACGGTGGGTCGTCTGGAACGGCGCTATTCGCCGTGGTGCCAGACGAGTTGGGGGCGATTGTGGGACTATCGAGGGGAGGGAGGGGCGAGATTGCGGATTGCGAATGAGGTTGAGGGAGGCGTGTCGTGGAACGAGGAGGATGGAAGTCGAGGGGTTTATAGTGTCATGGTGACAGTGGAGCGGCATGGATTTTTGATCGGGGTGGAAGGGTGGCTCTGGAGCGATGATGGAAGGGAGATTAAGGCCTCGATCCCCCAGGGGGAGTGGGCTATGTAATTTGGTCATCTGTTCCCTGTGTCTGGAGAAGCGGAGACTGGCTACCCTGTTTCCGCGATGATGGGGAGAGAAGACCTTTTTGAGGACAGAATGAGCAGCCGGTGTACCCGCAAAGGGCCACCGGCTTTATCATGCTGTCCAGGCGCTCAGCTAGAAGCGAGGGGCGGGTTGTGGCTCGGAGTCGTGAGGATAAGCCTGGAGAGTTGGTTCAGGTAGTGTTGAGGTAGAAGGACGTGTCAACATCGGGGAGAGTGTTGGCGCGGGTGTGATGGTAGGTGAAGATGCTGGAGAGGTAGGATAAGCGATGGAAGGTGCTGGCTGCCGTGGCGTGAGGGTGAGCCAAAAGATGAGAGCCAGAGAGAGCAGAGCGAGTATGGCCAGGGCGAGCCAGAAACGGCGTACAAGAGTCATGCGATCAGTTCCTTTCTGGTATGGTGGTGGTCTTCGTCGTAGTGAGACATCGTTACATCCTTTCAGGTGAAATGTGCGGGCACAATGGGTGTGCACCGTTGGTAGTGTAGCTGGTGAGTGGGGAAAGAAGGTGGGAAGGAACCGGAAGAGAACGGAGAGATAGAGGTGGTATTGGGAAAGAGGTGAGAGGGCCAGTCTTTTCCCTGGCCCGGTGTGATTAGTCATAGTGCGACATAGAGGCCCTCCTTGCTATGTATAGGCGGTGATCGAGGGTGAATAGAGAGGGTTGGGTGTGAGGATACATGAAAAAAAAGGCAGCCTGGCTGGTAAGGCCAGAGCTGAGAGTCTCGGGAAGCAGTGCATAAGAAACCTCCTCCAGGGTGGATAAGTAGTGAGCGAAAGATGAAACAGGATCATGAAATGAGAGCATTATTTCAAAATTTTTTAGCGTTCTAAAGGAAGTATAGATGTTTGTTGTTTTGTAATGTGGGAGAAAGGAAAGCAGAAATTGGGATGAGTAAAGAAGAAGTAGGTGTAAGAACATCGGAGAAAATGCCGTTATTGGATAAGAGGCTCCCCGAAAAGGGGAGCCAGCAGGAAGATCAGGAGACGCAGGAGAAGGTGGGGTGAGTTGCCTGGAGGTAGGAGATAGGACCGGAGAGGGTTCCCATGAGAGTTGGTAGGAGTATAGAGAAGGAGACGCCTTGTTCGGGATGTGAACAGGTGTGGAGGGTTTGAAAGATGGTGGAAGCGTGTGGCGTGAGCAGCCTGGAGAAGAACAGCGGGAGCCAGGGAGAGGAAAAGGCAGGGAAGGTTCCATCGTTGTCGATAGTAAGGGGTTGCTGCTGGTTCAGGGCATGGGCTGCGCAGGGGGTGATCGTGATGGTGGTGGTCGGGAGCAGGCCCTGCAATGAGGTGCGTAGGCGAATGACATTGTCATCGGTGGTACAGGTATCGGTAGGAGCGGAAGCAGCAAGCGCCGTTGAGCCGGGGAGAATGGCGAAAGCTCCGATAGCAAGGACAACAGCACAGAGTGGAAGCAGCAAGTGTTTCATAAGATTCTCCTTTTTTGGTATGTTGAGAGGTGCAATGTGCACCTGGGAGCAGGATAATCGAGGGGGATGGAACGAGAACGGGAAAGAGGGGGGAGGGTTCCGGTTTCTCAAAACCGGGAAGCAGGTGAGATTGCGGATGTCAAAAAGGGAAGCGGGAAAACGGTGGGAGCGAGCCAGGAGAGAGGTGGGAGAGGGAGTGGCCCAAGCTGGCACTCATAGGTGTGTGTGGATATTTCTGAGCCATTCCGGGTGATATCCGTCGAGGTTCTGTCTACGAGATGGGAGGGATGGAGGATGAGGTGTGTGGTGGTTTGGAGAGTGCCAACATATCTCGTCTCCGACGTGTCGTTCTGGTCGCTATCGCATTGGTGTTCCGATGCTGTGCCGGATTCCAAAACACGGATACCATCCAGCAGGCACCTCCGAACCGGAAAGAGGACACGGCCTGTTCTGGATTCCAAAAATCGGAACAAAGCCGGAACAGGTGCTTTTCCGGAAATGAAACAGCTGGCCCGGGTTCGGCGAAAAGAGAAATGAGGTAATAAGATTGGGGAAGCTCTTGGCTGAGGTCTTCCCCGATACACACTAAGGGAGGCAGGTCGCGAGCAAGCGAAGCGGCTCAAGGGTGGTCACGCCGCGCAGTACGACCATGACTTCTTCAACCCCTGCCTGTTCGAGTTCTGTTAAGCGGGAACGGATGGTCTCGGGACTGCCGAGGAGGCCGCGTACCCTCATTTCCTCTGGTGTGAACTTGCCCGATTCTTGTCGCACCAGAGCCTCGGCTTCCTGATCGGTCTCTGCCACGACGCCTTGCATGAAGAGTGTTTTTTTGATCGTGCGGTAATCGCGTCCAAGCGCCTCGCAGTAAGTGCGCAACAGGGCCAGTTTTCGTTGTAGTTCTTCTGGTGAGGGATAGGAAAGATGGGTAAAATTACAGGCGTCGGCATATTGTGCGACGATCTTCAGGGTTGCATGCTCTCCCTTCCCTCCAATCAGTAGGGGAATATGGGGCTGTTGTACGCCTCCGGGTTGATTGATCGCCCCGCGGAGCCGATAATATTTCCCTTCAAAGGTTGCTTCTTCCTGTGTCCACAGGGCTAGCAGCACCTGAGCGGCCTCGCGAAGCTGGCGTACGCGTTCAGATGTGTCTGGATACTCATAGCCATATGCGCGGTACTCGCGTTCAAACCAGCCTGCGCCCAGCCCCACGGTCAACCGTCCATGACTCAGCACATCGACCGTGCTTGCCATTTTTGCCAGCAGAGCCGGGTGACGAAAGCTATTGCAGGTGACAAGTTGTCCAATGCGAATACGCTCTGTTTCGCGGGCAAGTGCTGCTGTAGTCATCCAGCACTCAAAAAGCGCCTGCTCTGGCTGAACAGGGGAAATAAGATGATCTTCAAGCCAGAGCGAGGCAAAGCCTGAGCGGTCGACTTCTTGCGCGACGCGGACAATATGTTCACAGGCCTCTACAGGTAGATCTGGCTTCCAGAGCAGCGGAAGGACGACCCCGAGCTGAATGGACATACCTCTCTCCTCTCTCCCTGAAGAAAAATGGCATATATTTATGCATTCTACCTTAAATGATGTTCAGGTCGCCTGAAGCAACTATTTCTGGAAATGACGCATGCTTGCTTTTTTTGATGCCCGTCTTTGCCGCGGAGCAAGATGAGAAGCGCTTTGAAAGGATCAAGGGGCGAGGGAGTGAGAGCGCCATATCTTTCAGATTTTTTCCTGGCTGAGCTCTTGACAAAGGATATTAGCATGCCCTAATATCTTATTAAAAAGGTCGGATATCAGAAATGGCTGATATCTGAGATGGGAATTACGACTTCTTGCTCTTAATAAGAGTCGTTAAACAGAGGAGAATGAAGAAAGAATGAGCGAACAGCCTGTTGAGCAGCCCAGGAAAAGGTTCGGGTGGCTGGCCTGGAGCACTCGCGATATTTTGGTTCTTGCCGCTGTCGGCGTTGTTTTTGGTATTGTGCTTGGTGCACTGATGTATGTGTATCTGCTTTCCATTGTTCTGGGGGTGATTGTCGCCTGGGCCTGGATCGGAATTATGATTCTTCCCTGTTTCTTTATCGCATACGCGCTGCGTCGGGCCGGGGCAGCATTTCTTATTGCCTTGCTGTACTGTCTGGTGATGCTTCCTATTTCTCCGTATGGTCCCTCGATCATGATTACGGGCCTGCTTTGCGCGTTTGCCGGAGAGATCGGGGTAGCTGTCGGGACACGCTATCGCCATTTTGGCTTGCCTTCTATGGCACTGACCGGTGCGGCGGGCGGCGTTGCCATGTTGATTATTTATCTTATCTTCTACCCCACATCGTTTGATCTGGCATTGCCGATCTTGATTGGCGTGATTGTCGTGACCATCGTCAGTAGTACGATCAATAGTATTGTGGCGAAATATCTTGGCGATGCTGCTGCTCGTACGGGCGTGCTTGCCGGGACCATTCGCAAGGATCTCGAAGAGATTTAGCGCGGAAGTGAGTGAAGATGCTATGGCGTTGATCGAGGTTGAGAACCTGGCTGTCAAGTATCCGGGGCGCAAACGACCAATCTTAGAGCAGGTCAATCTACAGTTGCACGAAGGTGAAACGGTGCTGCTGCTCGGGGCCTCCGGGAGCGGAAAGAGCACGCTGGCGCTGACGCTCAACGGCTTGATCCCGCACAATGTTGGCAAGATCCTTGAGGGACGGGTGCGGGTTGATGGACTGGACACACAGAAGGCATCAGTGGTTGATCTGGCCCGGCGGGTCGGGATCGTCTTTCAGGACCCGGATGCACAGTTTGTCATGCTGACCGTTGAAGATGAGATTGTCTTTGGTATGGAGAATCTCTGTCTCTCTCCTGAAGAGATGGGCAGACGGGTAGAAGAGGCGCTGGCTCAGGTTGGTCTGCCACAGCATCGCTACCGGCGCGTTGAGCAGCTTTCCGGCGGCGAGAAACAGCGGGTGACGCTGGCCTCGTTGCTGGCGATGGAGCCCTCTGTCCCGCTCTTTGATGAGCCTACCGCGAATCTGGACCCGGTAGGCACCCGGGATGTATTTGCGCTTCTGCGGCAATGTAAGGAGATGAAGAAGCATACCATTCTCCTGATTGAGCACAAGCTTGATGATCTGATGGACCTGATTGATCGGGTTGTGGTACTGGGAAAAGGGGGCGTAGTGCTGGCGGATGGGGCGCCACGAACGGTCTTCCGAGAGCAAATGGAGCTTTTGCAGAAGCATGGGGTCTGGGTGCCTCAGGTGGCTTCACTGGCGCATCGACTTGCCCAGGAGGGGATTGTACTTGATCCCTTCCCGCTGACGCTGGATGAGGCCGAGGAAGCGATCAACCGCAAACGAATCGGTGCGGAACCTGTCGAGCAGCAGTCTGTTTCCCCTGTGCTAACGCAGGAGAGCGAGCAGGCTGCAATCGAGGTGCGGAATCTGTCCTATCGGGTGGCTTCCCGAGAGATTCTGCATGATGTCTCGTTGCGGGTGCCTCAGGGCGATTTTCTGGCGCTGGTTGGCTCGAATGGTGCGGGCAAAACGACGCTTGCACATCATCTGGTTGATATTCTGCACCCGCCTGCGGGACGTGTCTGGCTGCAAGGAAAGGACATTACTCGTATCCCGGCACGCGAGCTGGTGCATCATGTTGGCTATGTCTTTCAGAACCCCGAGCACCAGTTTATCACCGAGTCGGTTGCTGATGAGATCGCCTACGGTTTACGCGTGATGGGCCTATCGGCGGCAGAGATCACCGAGCGCAGGAGGTGTGTACGGAGGACGGATCAGACTGTGTGACCTTCTGTGCGCAGGATGGAGCACTGCATCATGTGCGCGTGCAGAGCCACTACTGTGAGCTGGACTGCCCGCTTGCGTGTAGCTGTAACCAACCTGGGAAGAACTATCGGCAGGAGTACCGCCTGATCGAGTATCAGGTTCAGGCAAAGGCGGATCACATGTTTGACCCGTCGATGCCCTTTAGCGACGTTGAGATTGCCCCACATGCCTACGACAAAGAAAAAGCCAAGTCCATACTGGAAAACGCCCGTTGGGTCGACACGGACGGGGACGGGATCCGTGAGAAGGACGGCGTCCGGCTTGCGGGGGAAATCGTGTACCGAAAAGGCGGCGCGATCGTGGACGATATCGCCCTCGCCTTATCCGCACAGTTGAACGAGATCGGCATGGCGATCAAGGTGCGCGGTATGGAAATGACCGCTTATTTCGCCGAATTGCGGAAGCGGGGGTTTGCGATCGCCTTCAGTACGACGTACGGCATCGCCTACGATCCCTACACGTCGATCACCAACATGAATCCGGACGCCCAAATGCGGGATGAAGTACTGGTTCAGGCGCTGTTGTCGGTGAAAAACGGCGGGGAACTGATCCGCTCGTTGAACGCCGCCGTCGACGAGGAGGAGATCCGGAAAAAATACGATTTGATTTTAAACCATATTCACGATCAAGCGATTTTCGTGCTGATCTCGTATACGAAGGAAGTGGCGGTGTACAACCGAAACAAAATCGGCGGCTATGCCTTCCACAGCTATCCTGAATATTGCGACGTTAGAGGGATTCGGCTGAAGTGACGGCGACTCTCGCGCGTTAGCGGTCTTCTGTCGATGCAGTCGCTGTCGTTCGCCCATAGTCTATAGCTGCTAAGTTTGCAGCTTACTTCTCATGCTTAGTTTCAATGCTTCATTCAAAGGTTGGCGCTCATAGGCACTAGCAAACGGATCGGCAAAAAGAAAGTTCTCGGACCGAGTATCAGTAACACATAATGCACAACATTTTACCCCAGAAAATTACAATAATTTTAACATAAACATTTTATATAGTAAAATACAATGTTATAAATAATAATCAGCTGATACAAACACAAATTCCTCTGGTAGATATAAGGAACAACAGCAATATGACTTCGTAATAGAAGCAGGAAGAGTGAGCAGAACGGAAGCTGGCGGGAACAGTTCCTTACTCATGTTTCCCACACTTTGACCTGTTCAGTGAAAAAAGCAGGAAGTGGAATTTTGTGCCATAGCCAAACATGCAACTCTGTGCTCTGCGAAGGGATCTGTGATGGTGAAGGAGCGAGCAGTGAAGTGACATGCAGCAGAGAGAAGAGAACAGTGATGCTTGCTCCTAATTCAGTGCTTCGCCCAAGCACCGCTTTGAGAACTGAAGCAGCGTGGACTGATTGCAGATCGTGGGTGACGTTCACATCCCACGATCTGGAGAACCGGCGTTTTGATGTTGGTATCGATGGCATTGATAGCTTTCTGCCAGATATTCAAATCCCTCACTCAGGAGAAGGGGGATTTCAACGGGCAAGGTTTCCGCGTCGCGCTGAAAGCACTCTCATAAATCGGTTCACAGGAACGCCGATTCTTGGCCTGTTTGGGTCTCAAAAAACGACCTCTTTTTAGTTAGAGAAAAATGCCTTCAATCAGCCTGCCAAGCCATGCGGGAACCTCTGCACGAGAACATGGGTCCACCATGTTCCCGCACAATGCGTCATCGCGTGTCAATAATTTGGTTCGTTGCTTCGAGTATAGCCCAGGTACCTGCGAGAAATCAAAGAGCCATTGGAGGAAGATGGTGTATGTTGAAATGGAGTGGGTCTGTCCTGCGAAACGAGATGATGGGCAGCAATAGAGTTCATATCTCTTATCGTTAAGCGCGTATCTTGTGCTTCTTTTCCTTAACTTTTGCAAGATGTCCATCAAGACGAAGCAGACTGAGGGTCAGTGAAGAAATGCTGCAAGTTCGTTTTCACCAAGCGAAGGGAACGTGTCCGACATAGACCTATTCCACACTGCTTGAGATGAACCCCTTCACCATCTGAATATTCAATATAGAGCTTTTGAAACGCTTCTGTCTGTTGTCGCAATGTGCTTGCTGTAAGGTCTCATACTCCGCTTGCAGGCGTATCACCACCTGCCAAGACAGTGACGGTATTCGGTTAGCTTGTCGCGAACTGGTCTTTTGCTAACTGGCTCGTACGCTTTTTGGCTCCAACAGCTGCATACTTGATTCGATCAACAGCAGTATGTACCTACTTGTGAGCATTATAATATCCAGCACCTATCGGCATCGGATGGCGCGTTTTAACCTGCCAAGCTCATACGCTTGTCGTGCCTGAACAGAGCCTACCGGACAGGTGATCAACAATCATGCAGAGCTACAGAGTGGTTCCGCTGTTTTAGAACACATCCTAATAGAGCTCTTGTTGAAGTTTGTTCGGCCATATACCAGGAAATGGATATTTCTACCAGGTACGAGCAAGGCATTCAAAACACACAGCTATACTTCAATCTCTATCAGCCTGAGAAGGCACAACCAACCACGTCGCATCTGAAAACAGAAGAGGCAGCCCCCTTTCCTTTCTGCGTCGGCATGGAGTGCGCTTCACCATGCTTCATCGGTGCGCTACTCGCAGAAAACAGAGCATTTTGATTGACAGGTTTTACCTGTCAGTGTCATCGCATTGAGCGTACTATGAACCGGCTTGAGCCGGCTCACTGCATTGCCACCTGAGATGTCAAGCGAGTTAATGGCTTTCTCGCATCCATTCTTCGCTAGCTTTGTCCTTTTGCAAACACGCACTAGAAGAGTGTGGCTAATTTCTCACAGGCCCATTTTCCATAAAGGTGTTGGAGATCCCTGCCTTCTATAATCATCAGCAATTTGATCACTTCAAAGAGCCGAAGCCGTTTCGGAGAATACGTTCCATACCCTTCTCGAAAAGCTGGCCACAAATCTTCCCCCAAATGCCAATGTAATAATGCAAGATCATACTCTGCCAGCCATCCTTTTGCATGCTCAAAATCCAATACACCTGCAAGAGCGAAATCATTTTCTCGAAGCCGGATATTGCCAGGATGCAAATCGGTATGAACCAAACAAGGCTTTTCTTGTTCATCAGTCACACTGCATTACTCTTGGAGCCACCTCTGTAGAGAGCACTTTTGTGCTTCTACGAGCCATCCTTTCTCATAACACCGTTCGCTTGCATACATCACCTCTTGCACCGTAAAAAGGCGAGCATTTTCCGGTGAGGATTAGGATCAGATTGGGTCGGATGACCAAAGTATTGCAGATCAATATGATGCATCCTGGGCACTGTCGTTCCCAAATCTCGAAGAAAAGACCATAACCTCTCTGTAGAACAGGGTGTGGCGAAACCGGAGGACCTGGTAAAGGTGGTCTTGCAGGAAGAGAACAAAGAAAACAGGCAAGATCCACACCTTCTACGTAGGATTGCTAGAGAATCGAGCCATGAGCAGTATCAAGCAACTCCAAAAAGCGCGGTGCGGGAACGCCATGCTCCGCTAGTTTGCAAGAGCAAATTGCTCTCTTGTCTGTCTTTTCCGAGAGAAGCGGAGAAAGACTGGTGTCTCTCTCCCATCACTGAGGATGACTTGCCCTTTCACCAGACGCACCAGTTTCCATCGATCATGTACCAGCTTCTCCTTCATCTTTCAATGAGAACAACAGAAACAGGGAAATCCTGCATCTGTAATATCATACAGTATACATAAGTAACCCTTTTCCTAATAACAAATTTCACTAAATACATATAAAAATATATTGTGCATCTCAATTTCATTTAACTTATTCTAAGCCATTTTATCCTATTTAACTTTATAATCTAATTATTTTCCTATATAAAAATCTTATTATGTTTTGTTTTTCTTTAGATGAACCTTTTTGGATAACTTTAGAAAATTTTATGCTTTTCCTTGTCGGAATTTCTTATTTTATATGTCATATTAATAGAAGATGCAGTACTATAATATTTTTAATTATAATTACCTATAATGAATGCATGGATGCTGAATTTGATCAATTGGCCCAATTCCAGTCTAACATCACTTTTTATATTCACGAATAACGCAGGAATTATCATAGACGAGAAATGATTCAGCAGGGTACACCTTCTAGGGATTATTGAATCTGACAGCAGAAAGGTTCAAAAATATTGATGAGTAATAACGGTGGATATTTAATCAAATTAAAAACGCACCAATTGATATAATAGTCTGCTACAATGCCCCCATAAAAGGAATAGAAGCACCTCGGCTTCATAGGGAAGATTTCCCTGCGGGGCTTTTTCTTTTGCTGCCGACTGGAAAGCACCCTCTGTTCACCGTGTCCGTACCTCGGCAACGCTTTCCTTCCCAACACCTCCGATGGGCCGTTGCCACCTGATACGTTCCCCATCCTGCTGGTTTCACGCTGCACCCGACCTCTCTACAGGAATGTGGCTGCTCCTCTCTCCTTCGACACACAGACAGAAGCGTCAGCTCACACGACAGGGCAAACAGCAGACTCATGGAGCCTCACCTCCTCTCTCTTTCCTCCGGATCTTAGCCAGCTGCTTCCTGTGCGCACGAGCACCCATTTCCGGTTCTCTTCCGCATGCCACCACCGGATCATCACGTTGCTGCTCCCTGCACACGTTGTCCGCGATCCGGCTGTCTCACGTCAGAATGCCATCATGCGTGCCATCAGCCTCATCACTGCTGGCCACAGACAGAACCTTGACGGAGACCACCCGGAACAACGCAGCAAACAACCATACATACACATGAGTGCCAGCTTTTGTCACTCCCTCTCACCTCCCTCAGCTGGCTCGCTCCCACGATTTCCTTCTCTGCTTTTGCTGCTCCTGCAATCTCACCCACGTTCCGGTTTTGAGAAACCGGAACCCTCCCCCTCTCTCCCGTTTCCGTCCCATCCTCCTCGATGATCCTGCTTCCAGGCGCCAGCATCTGGGAGATCTTTTTGTCCATCACCTCCTCCTGAAAGCGAAGCCAGCACCCTCTCATCTCATGCCACGCGGAAACGATCTTTCCGAGCAAGAGGATGAAGAGAGCCGCCCTACGCACGACAGTAACCAGCGATGACGTCTCCACTTTGTCGCTTGCTTTATCACCAATGTGCTCCTTCTCCCCATTGGATGAGATATGCTTGATAAGTACCCTGATCCCTCTCTCAAAGACAAGTCTCGCTTGATCATGACACCTGGGATAAAGTCCGTTGGGAAACAGGTATTTCTCTCTAGAAGAGGTTGTACTTCAGAGGCTGCTTGGCTGAGATGGTCTGTATCAAGCAAGCTGAACCTTTTCCCATGCAGAAGAAGATCAGACAGAAGAAGCACAACCGACGTGATGCAAGCCTTCAAGCTCTTGAACAAGAAGCTACTCAGGGGAATGTCCTGGAACAATGCCCGCTTGTTTTTGCCTTTCCACGCGCCTGTTTCCGCCTCACGACCAGGCAGCACGCCACAAGAGCTTGTGTTTGCTACCGATATGCGTTATACTCGAAACGACATATCTGTCAGCATGATACACGATGACCCATTCCGCGGGAACCTGGTGCTCCCACTCTTTCGTGCTGAGGTTTCCGTACGGCGTGGCAAGCGGGTTGACCGCATTGTCACCGAAGAAAGGGGGCATGTTGAAGCCGAAAAAGAGCACACAAACGAAGGTTCCCGCAAACCAGCCTGCGACATGGCTCCAGAAGCGGCGCGGGAACCCCAGCTGTCGGAACTGCCTTCCTCCCGACTACGGGATTTGAAGAAGGATCTGAATGAGAATGGTGAAACCCTCAGGGGTGAGAACCTGCCTCCGCTCGCTTTTGGCGATGGCGACACATCCCTGGATGCCAAAGTATTCAAGATAAGCGGCGCTGATGGTGGTAATGATAGACCAGCGGGGCTAACGATGGAAATCATACATGAAACATCGAAAGCGACTCACCCAGACAAAGGAGGATTCAACTTCCCCATCGGTGTGAGAAACGTTCGCAAGAAATGCTAGCAAACCTTGTCAAACGCTAGCAAATATGCTCTACTTCTCCCATGAAGTTGAGTAATCTATGCGAAACAACAAGGCATTAGCTATAGCACCGCGCTTCGCTGGTGGAAGGCCGGACAGATCAAGGGCTATCAAGCTCCCTCTGGTACAATCATTGTGCAGGAGGGAGAAACGCACCCGCCTGTCCAGAAAGTAGCGATCTACGCCCGCGTTTCATCGGCTGAGCAGAAGACAAACCTGGAGCGGCAGGCAGAACGGCTTCTGCAGTATTGTGAGGCGCGGGGCTATCCGGTGGCACAAGTCATCAAGGAGATTGCCTCAGGAGTGAATGAGAGTCGCCCCAAGCTCTTGAGCCTCCTCAAAGATACCAGCATTACCCATATTGTGGTTGAGCATAAAGATCGCCTCACGCGTTTCGGGTTTCGTTATCTGGAAACGCTCTTAGAGGCTCAGAGACGGACTATCGAGGTGGTACATGTGGCAGAGAACGATAAAGAGGATGTAATAGCCGACCTGGGAGCAATCGTCTACTCGTTCATGGCACGGCTCTATGGGCAACGCAGTGCAAAGCGCAAGACGGAAGCTTTGGTGGAGCAATTGAAGCAGGAGGACCGCTAGGATGCAACTGGTTGAGCAGCATGTCATCAGCAAGAGCGATCCGCGCTATGCCGCTATCGATACAGCGGCCTTTGCTTCTAAGAACCTCTACAATGCGGCCAACTACTTTGTTCGACAATCCTTCATCCATCAGGACAAGTATCTCGGCTATGCAGAAATCTTCCATCTCATCAAGCGCTATGAAGCCTATCAAGCTCTCCCACGCAAGGTCAGCAATGATGTGCTGCGACTCTTGGATAAGATTTGGAAGTCCTACTTTGCGGCCTGTAAGGCGTACTGTGAGCATCCTGAGTAGTTCTTGGGACACCCGAAACTCCCAAAGTACAAGGACAAGCAAAAGGATCGAAACATTCTCATCTATGATATTCAGGCGCTCAGCAAAAGGGGATTGAAACAGGGCCTCGTGCAACCCTCGCAATTGGGTATCTCGATCCAGACGAAGCAGCAGAACGTCAAGCAGGCGCGCATCATCCCCGCAATGGATATTACGTGGTCGAAGTCGTCTACACAAAGGAAACAGAGCAAGCTCCTGTCGATCTCTCGCTCTATGCAGGCATTTGATATATTGGGTTGAACAACCTAGCTACGCTAACCTCAAACAAGAGTGGTTTTGTACCACGCATTGTTAACGGGCGTCCGGTCAAGTCGATCAACCAATGGTACAACAAAGAGCGAGCAAGACTTCAGACTCTTCTCTCCCAGCAGAAGCGGTACACCTCCAACCGGCTAGAGGCCCTCACGAACCGACGCACGCGCCGCATTGACCACTACCTGCACACTGCCAGTAAGCGGATCATTGCCTTGCTAGTGCAAGAGAGGATCGGACGGCTCGTCATCGGAAAAACCCGAACTGGAAGCAAGAGGCCGACATGTGGAGATGCAACAATCAGAACTTCGTCAGTGTGCCTCATGCCCGGTTCATTGCCATGCTGACCTACAAAGCTCGGCTTGTGGGTATCCAGGTGATCATCACCGAGGAAAGCCACACCAGCAAGTGCAGCTTCCTTGACGGTGAAGAGATTCGACACCGCGAGCACTATCTAGGAAAATGCATCAAACGCGGACTCTTCCGTAGTCAGTTCGGGACGCTCATCAATGCCGATGTCAATGGCAGTTACGTGCGCCGCTTTGGCTCTTACCAAATCGCTCCCGCAGGGAGATGAGGTTGAGGACAAACGACCTCAAGGACACCCAACCTACCTGGCGAGGAAACTCAAAGGGAAAACAGCATGTTGAGAACGCGGTTACATGCGGAGGTATGTAGCGTGATGCACCGCAAGTCCTGTACGCATGGTGAAGCCTGAATTGGTTGAACCCAAGTTTCCAGTGGTCTAACCGTTGGCCTATCGCAGCATACCTGACGCGATGACATCGGAATACACGTCATTTGTAGCTGGACGTGTAACGTCTTCTCCGATGAACGACCGATAATGAGGCGTTGATTGCTCTTCACCAATTGGTGCAATGCATCTTGGTCATGCTGCGTGTGGTATTGCTTCAGGAGTTCTCTCTCTTCATCTGGATGAAGGAGAGGAGCCGCGTCTGTTTCTCTTTTGTCTCTGGTGAATGCATCTTCAATCATGATTCACTCCTGCTGTTTTCAAGAGCAGTCATTTTCACATCCCTTGATCCTTTTTTGGCTGCGCTTAGATGTACCCGGTCGCTTGGAATGCTCGAGAGAGAGCCAACAGAGATGACTTCCTCCCCCAGCAGCTCTCACCAGCTCGGGCATCCAAGCGACCGGGAAGAGGAAAACCTTCTCGTTGGAAGGGAACCATGCGCTTGCGTGCTGGCAGAGAAGCACGTTCTCTGTCAGCGGGTCAGTCCCTGTCGGCAAACAACTCGCGCATGGAGACCCGGAAGACCCCCGCAAGCTTTTCAAGCTCACTGAGCCACGCATCAGTGTCGGGGAAAGCCAGAAATTGCTCAATGCGCGCCAGCGGGAGCCCACTTTGCTCCGCAAGCGTGGCTGCACTCATGCCTCGGATCCAGGCAAGCTCTTTGATGAAGAGCCTCCAGTGAGGGACAGAAGGCACGAAGGCGCACGTTGGGAGTCTCTCGCCAGCAGGGTAAAAGATGAGCAGCGCGAGCTCGTCGGCAATGGAGTATTTCACGGCATGGCGCGCATCCTCCTCAGGCGAGAGCATGAGCGCATATGCACATGCTGGCAAGAGTAGTTGATAACAGTTGTTGTCGGACACAGGAGCATGCTCAAGCTGGATCCCAAGCCGCTGGCACGTTTGCTTCACCTCAAGGTAGGCATGCGCCTTGATCTGCACGGGATAAAGCAGCAGGCGCCCGTCCCCCAGCTCCTTCACGGTCAATGGAAGGATATTCATCTCATGCATCCGTTTACCCTTTCTTTGGAACGAGGAGCAGAACATCCTCGTTTCCTGCACTCAGACATCTCTCACCCAAAAACAAGTGCTGACCAAGCATCAAACGCCACTGACTCAATTGCCTGGAAATGGTTGAAAGACGTTCCTCAGCAGCTCTTTGTCCTTCACACGACAGGCGAGAAAACACCTCTTGTATCTCTTGTGCTTCCTTCAAGAGTGTTGCCACCTCCATGAGCGTGGGAGGCACCGGCCTGTCAAGATCCTGCAAAAAGCGCTGATACAAGGACAGAGCGGGTGCTTGCATCAGACTGTTCCTTCCCTGAAGCTGTTGTTCCAGGAGCTTTTTGACGCTTGCGAGCGTAGCCTCATCGGTCTCAATGCGTCGGATCATCACTCCACCCCATTCAACTGAATCTGGATCATGTCTTCGATGGTGCGCTGCAAGAACCGAAGCGCCTGCACCAGCTCGTCACGCTCCTGAGACCGGACCGTGAGCCGTTTGATGAGGGTGAGGAAGGCTCCGAGCACCTCGTTCAGCAGTTCCAGATCCTCGAGTGTCAGCAGGAGAGCCGCACTCGAGAGGGCACCTTTTTGCTCATACGCGAGCAATCCGTGCAATCGCGCGCGCAACTGACCAAGACGCTGGATTTTGGCACGGTGTGACGGCTTTAAGTGGGATGTCTTCTGAAGGTACGTGGAGTAGGAAGCAATGATGTGATCGACGACGCGCACATCGTTGAACGACAGATGCAGGTGGGGGACATTGAATGCCCCGTCACTCTTGCGGACCTGTTCGTAGACAGGCCAGACCAGATCGGTGGTGGGCAGGGAGGTGGAGTTGTTGGCCTCCGGAAACAAGGGCGTGATGTTCTGTCGCTGCTTTTTCTGCCGTCTCATCTTTCGTTCCTTTCTTCTGGATACACCGCAAAGCTGCCTTTATACGGCACACCGGTCAAACACAGGAACGCAGACTCGATTGCGCGAGCATGCTCTTCCGTGACCGGTTCGCCATGCTCGACACGCCAGACGACCATAAGCGGGACCCCGGCTCTCCCTGCGACCTTTTCTCGGGAGAGGCGATACCGGGTCATATACTGAGCCACTTGGGCCATCTGAAGGGCTTTCGTGGCCAATGGTTGCGTCTCGCGGTCAGCGATATCTGCTATGTGGTTGAGCATCCGTTCCTTTCTCCTTTCTGCACGGGAGGAGCAGCGATGATTTTCTGCGCTGTCTCCTCTCCAAACCGTTCGCGTAGTAGATCCATCGTCTCCCACATATCCCGGAGCCAATCGCAGAGTATGGCAACCTCTTCCGTATCACCGCATTCAGTAAGCAGCGTTGAGAGGATAGAAGAGCGGCAAGGGATGTCAGGGATGCGGGAAAGCGTCTGGTTGTAGATGGCCAGGCCCTGCTGTTCTCCGACAAGAGCCTGTACCTGCCCGAGAAGCAAGCCCAGGCGCTCAGCTTTCGCTTCGATGACCTGATGCGTACTTATACCAACGGCCAACCCTGTCAGGCCCAACGTTGCCGCATAATATGTTGCTTCAATGTCTTTCTGTAAACGAACAATGTCACTTGTCATCTCATCGCTCCTTCTGTTCAGAACATCCCTGAAGTGTTTATCACCCTTAAAACATCCCTCAAAATAAAAGAAAATTCAATACAAAGCTTTTGCTAGTTGCGAAAGTTTTTAATAAAAACTAAGCAAGCAAGCTACATAGAATGTATGCTTGATTAATTTTTGGAAAAACGTTACAATGCCTCATAAGTCTACTTTATTGATTTGAGTGGAGAGGTGAGAAGATGATGAGTCAGGTATCTCAATATGACAAATATCCCCCGGGAAGATACGGTTTGCCGCATATGGGAGAGGTTATAGCTGACCATCGACAGAGATTAGGATACAGTCAAGAGGAGTTAGCTGTTGTATGTGGCGTGGATAAGCAAACCGTCGTTTACTGGGAAAGGCAGGATTACATAGCAGATATGGAGAGACGCATCCTTCTTTGTAAACTGTTGTCAATCACTCCTGCACTATTAGGGCTGACGTATCGCAGTCTTGAACGTGATCGTTATAAAGATTACTTGGACTCACTAGAAGTCGTTGCAGAGCGCCTGAAAGAAAATGCTTACGGCTTATACGAGGACTACTTGCTTGTCGCTCAGAAAGCCCCTGACAGATACACACCAGAAGCAACATATAGATTTTTCAGACACCAAAAGGAGCTAGAAGATATTATAAATAGTTCTCTTAAAATAGAAGAGAATAATTGGAAGGACTTATTAAGAAGATATTATCAATTTTCTGCATTTATTGAGCAGCATCATAACCACAATAATAAAGCTTTAAAATACGTGTTGAACGCGATAGAGCTTGGTAGAAAATTGGATAACGATGCTTTGTGTAATTCTCTTTATAGACTAGCAAGGATATATTTGACACAAAAGAAGTATAAAAATGCGCAAGAAACTATTAATGAGGCTGTTGGTAAGCTAGAAAATAATGTAAGTATAACAGTAAAGGGAAGTGTTTATCTTCTCGCAGCAGAAATTAACGCTCTCTTTGCCGGTGGTAGCCAGAAGGAGAGAAACGCATGCAAAGCATGGCAGAACCAGACACTCGCCATCGTTCACAAGGGTGTTCTGGGTGAGGATGGAAACTTTTTAAACCTCTATGCAGTTCATCATGAAAGAGCGAAGACGCTTCTTCGCTTTGCGCTGTTTCATACGTCAGAGAGTGAGCTTATAGAGAAACTTAAGAACCTTCATATCAAAGTAGACCGCAAAATACTCAATGACGCGCAAAGTGCTTTGAATTTAGCAAAAAAGCACTTGAATACAGGTCAACCATCGAGTGTGATGCATTATTCAATAACTGAATCTAAAATGCTTCTTTTAGGCAAGGAACTTGAGGATTCTGCAAAGATTGCTATAGATGCATTAGATATAGCAAGGCGCGTACATTCGCTACAAGGGTATAGAAATATAGAAGAAATTTATCAGGTACTGACAAGCTTAGAACCTCATAGTCCTTATATTCGCCACTTAGGGGTTAAGCTAGGTCACATAGAACCGCTTCAACGAAAATAAAAGGTGCAGCCCTTCTATAAGGCTGCACACCAAATGGATCTGATCATAGGCTCGATATTTCTATACTTCACGATGGTAGAAAACTTCAGCAAGCGGTAATCTGTGCTCAGCTCCAGCAATAGCAGCTCTACGTCGTACCCTTGCCTCTAAATCAGCTTCTTTCGTTTGACTTGCATGACATCTGAGAGCAGCTATTTTTCGATCAATAACGGAACTGATATCTACCCAGTGGTTTGGTTGGTCAGTCGGGAACAGGTAGAGTTGTCGTATCTTATGAGGGGTCACACCATCACGTAATTGTTCAGGGAAGTAAAGACGACCGCGAGCGCTTGCTAGCGCGTCAATAGTACAGAACCCAACCGCTCTATGATCGGGGTGAATTTCACCACGCCGCCAGGGATCAAGCGTAAAAAGAACATCGGGCTTGAGTTGCCGAATGATACCAGCAATCTCACGCCGGAGCTGGAGGGTAGGTTCGACCTCACCATCAGAATAGCCATCCAGGAAGGTGACTGTCTCGACCCCAAGCACTTTCGCAGCTTCTCGCTGTTCTCGTTCTCTGATCTGAGCGGTTTCTTCGGGAGTCCAATCTTCGTCATCAGCCCCTTTCTCGCCACGTGTGACGAGGAGATAGTGAACGTGACAGCCTTCCTCAACAAGGAGCGCTACTGTACCAGCAGCTATGAATTCCGCATCATCTGGGTGTGCCAGGACAAACAATATACATTCACCGCCAGGAGGCAGTAGGACGCGTGAAGCCATTTCGTTCCCTCTTTCTAGCTAACGATAAGAATATGCTAATTGACTACAGTATATCATCTTGTACTGCTGAAAGAGAACTTGGCATCTCGATATGCCTCCAAATCTGACACATCCTTATTGCCGTAAGCTTGCCCATCTCCCTTATTTGCTCAAACGGCTTGCGGCAAACATCCGTGACCCTCCTTATTTTCTTTTCGCCCGCTCCAATGCCAATCCCACCCACCGAGCTAAAAAAAACGCGGAGGCTGGAATAATCCGGTGCCCTGCGTGTAGGATTCACGACGATCAAGATGAATCCTACACGCTATCCTGCTTGAATGCTCACTCACACATTGCCTGCATGCCGCTCTGGCACACACGATAATCCTACGCCTCCTGCGTGATGACCTGTCTCACCAACTCCCGATCATGCAAACGCGAGACAATCCGATGGTTTCTCCCCTCCAGCGCCATCCGATTCGAGGTGATCACCGTCGGCAGCATCGCGTTGTAGCGATGATTGAGCAGCTGAAAGAGCTTCTCATTGGCCCAGGGCGTCCGATGCTCCGCGCCCAGATCATCGAGCACCAGCAGCTCCACCTCCCGGACGCGCGCAAACAGCTCATCATAGGTCGCCGGTGCATTGGGCGCAAACGCCGCGCGCAAATGATCCAGCAGATCCGGCACCGTCAGAAACACCACTCGCTCCCCGGCTGCCAGCCGCTCCTGTGCAATCGCCATCGCCAGATGTGTCTTGCCACAGTCAGAGGATCCCAGCAACACCAACCACCCTGCTGGCTGTTCAGCATAGGCGAGCGCCGCTGTATAGGCCTCTGCCACTCCCGGCACACTCGCCTCAAAATGCTCAAAGGTCGCTTGCCTGTACCTCGGCAACGTGTCCAGGCGCGAGAGCTCTCGCAACAGGGCTGCCTCTCGCTGATGTTGCGCTTTGCGCGTGCACACGTAGGGAAGGGCTTTGCCAAACTGCGGATGGCCAAACGGAACCTCCCGCCGCACAAATCCGATGCCCCGGCCCTGCGCGCAGCGCTGTGTGGGGGGAATTCCTGGTTGCTCTTGCGAAGCTGATCGTAGGCCGGCCAGACCAGATTGGTGGGCAGGGGGTAGAGTCGTTGGCCTTCGGAAACAAGGAGGTGATGTTCTGTTGTTGCTTTTTCTGTCGTCTCATCGTGTTCCCTGACTTTCTTCTGGATACACCGCAAAACTGCCTTCATACGGCATACCGGTCAAACACAGGAACGCAGACTCGATTGTGCGAGCATGCTCTTCCGTGACCGGCTTGCCATGCTGAACGCGCCAGACCACCATGAGCGGGGTACCGGCTGCACGCGCAATCGCATGCAGCGAGAGCTGATGTTGATCCAGGTAGCGTGTCACCTGAGCCTGTTGCACGGCTTTTGTACTCAGGGGTTGCGTCTCGTGATCCGCGATATCCGCTCTGTGTTTGAGCATCCGTTCCTTCCTCCTTTTTCAGGTCTTCTTTAGAAGGGTTCCTCTTTTACTCATCCGTGCGCATCCCAACGATCAGGTCGCAGATGAGCATACGAGTCTTGAGGATGGAAGTAATGTCCATCCTCAAGCAAGAGATGTGAGGGAAATGCAAAAACAGAGAAGCACTCGCTGCCTGCTCACCTCCTTTCAAGACAGAGAGAAGTGCTTTGTTCCTTCAGCAAAGAGGGGAAACATGGTGTTCCTCTGTCTCTCCCTGCCTGGGAGATAACATGGAGCGCAACATGAGCGGGAACCGCTGACGCATCGTTGGCCAGGCTGCATGCTTGAGCCCCATTGGCGTTCCCAGGTCGTCTTTCTCTCTGCATTTCAAGCATATACCCACCATCCCTGGAGAGAACATGTTTGCCGCCTGTTTCGGGCATGGCTGAAAAAAGCCCACGAGATCAGAAGGGACTATACAATGAGGGGAAGAACATGGTATACTTGCTCTCAAGCAGAGGATGCGGACATCACGAAGGAGCTGAGTGAGGAGATATTGGAGGGATGAACGCATACACCCATATACGACTGACGACCTTTGGGCCTTCTCGCCTGGAGCTTGTCTGTGCCGAGCAGACCGAGGTGATTTCGCTGCGCCGACACGAGAAACTGCGAGGGGTGCTGACGTTGTTGTTGTGTGCTTCAGAGCGAACCCTGCCACGAGCAGAGCTGGCCAGAGCGCTCTATGGGCATGAGCAGGAGGGGCGAAAGCGCTTAGAAGATATACTCAACAATCGCAGTATCAGCCGTGTGCACCCGTGCCTCACGCGGGAGGTCTTCTTTGCGGAGATTGATCGTGTACGGGTGAGCTTGCCAGCTCAGGAGCGGTTCTGGTGGGATGCTGACGCCTTTCTTGCCCTGGTTGAAGAAGCTACATGTTGTGATGAACCACAGAGAGCGCTGTTGCTCTGGCAGCAGGCCGAGGCCCTGATAGGGCGAGGCACCTTCCTCTCTGATGATGTGGCGGCCCCCTGGAGAGAGCAGCGCATTGTTCGTCGTAAACAGGAGAAGATCGATCGTGCCCGCCGGCAGATGCTTCGCGGTTTGGGGCTGAGTGTGCTTGCGCTCGGAGATGCGGAGAAGGCGCATGAGTATCTCTGTGACTATTTCCAGGAGCTCCCGAACGATGTTCATACGCTTGAGACCGTGATAGAGCTGATGGTGAAGCAGAAGCGGCCTGATCTTGCGCTTGGGTGCTACGAGCTTGTGGAAGACAAGGTGCGGACTGGCAAGAGCTCTTTACCACTCCCCCTCTCTGTTCAGAAATGTGTGAATCAATTACGTCATGACTTCACTACCTCTTCTTATGCTCATGAAAAGTATGATATCCAATGGAGCTCTTCCAGCAAATTAGAAGTCCCATATGGAAAAGCGAATTTGCTACCTCCAGGATTGTGGACATGGCCCCCGATATCGGAGGAAATGATAGTGAATGGTATAAAGACACGCCGCTCTTTCCTTCAGGATACAATTTATGCAGCTTGTACTTCTTTTGTTTTGTCTTCTGCGACACCCTCTTCGGCAGAGATGATCTGGCGCATTGAGAAGGCAGTACATCATCAGACGAGACCTGCGGAGACCCCTTGCTTCAGCTATGGGGAGGAAGCAGGTCTTCCTTTCTTGGGGCTTGGAGACAGGAGTGACCCTGTACCTATTGACAAAACTTTGTATATATGAGATACTTCTTGCATGGACAGAACGATCATCTTGCATCTCCAACCGAACAGTGAGCAAGCACAGGTGTTGCAGCGAACCTTGCAAGCACACACCGATTGCTTTAACGCGGTAGCTCAAGAGGGCTTTACGACCTCGTGTCACAATGGGGTAGAACTGCATAAGCGTACCTACTATCCCTTGCGGGCGACGCATCCTGATTTGCCCGCTCAACTGGTCTGTGCTGCTCGTGTGAAAGCCACCGAAGCCGTCAAATCGGCCCTGGATCGACGCAAGAAGGGGCGTAAAGCGAGTACCCCGCGTGCTCGTCTCTGTCCGATTCGCTACGATCAACGCTCCTACTGGGTCAAATGGGAAACCATGACATGCAGCCTTGCAACCACTGGTGGGCGAGTTGAATTGCCCTTCGTGGTGCCACCCTATGCCGCCAAGTATATCGGAGGCAAGGTGTGTAGTGCCGACCTCTGCTACCGCAAAGGTCGTTATACGCTGCATGTGGTCGTGAGCATTCCTGATCCAGTGGTTGCCCCATCGGGGAAAGTCGTGGGTGTTGATCTCGGGTTGAATCGTCCTGCTGTCACCTCCAATAAGCAATTCCTCGGTGAACGTCGCTGGAAAGAGCAAGAACGTCGGATCTTCCGTCTCAAGCGGAAACTGCAAGCCAAAGGCACAAAGAGTGCGAAACGCCATTTGCGCAAGCTCTCTGGCAAACTGCTTCGGCAACGCAAAGATCATGACCATGTTCTCAGTAAGCGCATCGTTGCCCACACTCCTGCGGGTTCGACCATTGTGGTTGAGAATCTGACGCACATTCGCTCTCGTGCCAGGATGAAGAAGAAGACAGAAACCCAACGTCGCCTCCATTCGTGGAGCTTCGCACAGTTTCACGCCTTTCTGACCTACAAAGCACAGGAGAAGGGAATCAGGGTGGTCAAAGTTGATCCTCGTCATACCTCCCAGACCTGTTCTCGCTGTGGGCATCAGGCTCGCAAGAATCGTCGTTCTCAAAGCCTCTTCCTGTGTCGTGAATGTGGCTACTGCCTCAATGCCGATCTCAACGCGTCTCAAAATATTCGAGAGAAATACCTCTCGTCTCTTGCCAGCCTCGGTATACCCTTGGTTGGTGGGTCGTCGTCAAGCGGCCTATCGTCTCAACCCCTCGTGGGTTAGGGACAAGCCCCCGGCTTGAGCCGTGGGGTACTTGACCCTGCGACGCTTGATACAACTGTCGTGCAGGGATTAGAGACGATCACTCAAACCTATTGGAGTCTAAGCAAAAATACATCCAGTGATATTTTGAGTGGCGTTGTCGGGCATTTCTCCACTATTGCTCAACTACTCAAAGGGGCGACGACAAAACAGTATGCACCGCTTTGCTCGCTCGCAAGTCAAGTCGCCCAAATTATCGGAAAAACGCTCTGTGATCTTCAGGAATATTCCCTGGCCTATCCCTATTATGTCTTTTCGCTCAAGACGGCTCAAGCAGCCTCTCATCCTGAATTATATGCAGTTGGATTAGGAAGAATAGCTTTATTGTTTATCGCTTCAACACATCCTGAGAAAGCACTCCCTTTTCTTGAGGAGGCAAAGAAGAGTAAAGTGCAGAATGTCAGAATTCAAGCCTGGCTCGCAGCCGTTGAAGCAGAAGCGTTTGCCTACCTGCGTAGGGAACAGGCGTGTTTCTCTGCACTGGGAAATGCAATGGAAGCGTTTGCCTCTCGTGAGCCCTCGCCTGATCACTATTGTACTGGTTTGACCCCATCGCGGCTGAGAAGTTATCACGGAATTTGTCTGATGCTGCTTGGACGATCACAGCAAGCAGTCACATCCTTTCAGGAAGCGCTTCAACAGGCAGAGCAAACAGCGTTGCGACATCAATCCAGAATCTCGATTGACCTGGGCAAGGCGCTTCTCCTCCTCGGTGAGAAACAAAGCGCTGCTCAGTACGCATACAGGGCGCTTGAACTGGTAAAGCAAACGCGCTCGTTACAAGTTCTCCAACGCCTTGAGTCACTCAACATCCGATTACAGGATCACGAACTCCAGGAACAGATACAAAAGACCCATCAGATGATCAAAGCGGAGGTACTATGAAGGTACTCTATCTGCTCGTGTGTGCTGCACCTCCTGCACATGAGACGAAAACGGTGGTCCGTGCTCTGCAACAAGCGGGATGGGATGTCTGGGTCATTGCTACCCCACAAGCCACACGATGGATTGATATGACGGCTTTAACTCAACTCACCGGCCATCCCGCGCGCAGTGACTATCGGCTTCCTGGTGAAGCTGATCCATTGCCTCCGGCCCATGCAATTCTCGCAATGCCTTTGACCTTTAATACGATTAATAAATGGGCCTGCGGGATCAGTGACACGCTGGTGACCGGCCTGCTTTGTGAGGCGCTTGGACGGGGAACTCCGCCCATCGTGGCAGTCCCTTGCCTGAAGATGGACCTGGTACGTCATCCGGCCTTCCAGAAACATATCAATTTGTTGCGAGAAAGCGGCGTTCATGTCCTTCATGAGCCAGAACGCTATAAATCACCGCAAATGGTTCCTCTTGAAGAAGTTATCGAGACGCTTCAAGCAGTGACAGCACATCAGGAAGCGCATGAATAATGGCATTGGGTTGGACCAGACTGGCAAGCGGAAGCCCTTGGGCCTCTCGATCATACCAGATTGCAGAGAGACCAAGTCGCTGAGGTGCCGCAATATCCAGTTCCAGGTTATCTCCAACCATCCACACATGCGAGGGCTGGAGTTGCAATCGGGTCAATGCTCCAGAATATGCAGAAGGCTCAGGCTTAGCAGATCCTGTTTCCTCCTCGATCAATATCAACGAAAAGAAGGACCCGAGCTGAAAGCGTTGAAGCTTGCGCCGCTGATAGGTCGCATTCCCATTGGTGAGCAGGGCAAGCCGTATCCCGAGCTGTTGTAGCTTCTGAAGCGTCTCGTCTGCTCCTGGAGCGAGCTCGCGCTGTTCTCGATGTCGTTCAAACTCCTGGACCAGCTGATCGGTAAGAGAGACATCTGCCCCAAGATGATGAAGTGCGAGAGCAGCCTGTTCTTTTCGAGCGACAGAGGGATCAAGCCTCTCTCTTCGTTGTTTCTCAGGATGGTCCTTGATACGCTCCTTCCGGAGTGCATCTGCATGAAGCAGGGCTTGGAAAAGCGCCTTCGCATCAACAAGGTGAGCAAAGGGGATACACGCTTTTTTCCAGCATTGCTCCGCTGGCTCTTTCTCGAGCAGCAACGTTCCATCCAGATCAAAGAGAAGAGCGTGTGGATAGCTCAGAGTACTCATATCCATATTATATCAGAAAAGAGAGGCTCTTTCATCGAGTTCGTTTTGAAGTCAGGGGCTTGCAGGAAGAGCAGCAGGCTGAGCAGGTGCCGCACAACGGGCTTCCGCATTCTACTCCGGAGCCATCTCACGCCAACCCTATGAAAACGATGGACAACGCCTCAACTCACACCTGCGGCAATCGGATCACCACGCGCCAAGCTGTTTGCGCGAGTTTATGCGCTCACCCGCTAAGGCGAGTGCGCTCCAGAGAGCGTCTGACAGCGTCAACTCTGCCCGAACACAGTGCGCAGGTCTCTGAATGCAGGAGCACCTGACGGATCGACGGGCACCTCCCTCACCACTCGCTTACCTATTGCGGCAGAAGGCCCCTGGCTTGAGCCCTGTCTTTTATACACATTTTACAAACGGAGGCGAGAAGCGAGATGAAAGCCCTCAAGCAGGGTCTGAACCCGGAGCCAACCCGGCCACAAGGTCTTCCAGCCTGCTGGCCCATCCCGGCGACGAGCCAGGTAGCCCCCCAGGCGAGCGACTTCTTGCCAGAAGACCTGGATGGTCATCCTGGCAGGGTCAAGGCCTGCTTGCGTGGCCACTACCGTCAGCGCATCAGCGTCGATCACTTCACAGGCGAACCGATCAGGTTCACTGCGGGCAAGATCTCGCTGTTGCAACAAGTGAACGGCGACTGGCGAGAGCAAGCCCAGCAGCCGGAAGAAGCGTTTACCTGTTTGGAGTTGACGGTGCTCGAGGCGGCAGCCCGTTTTGAGGCATTGATGAGAGTCTTCCACGACCCATCGATGTCCAGACCAGGTGCCTCGCTCCCATGCCTCTTGCAGGGTCGCGGTCGGCACAGAGGTCAGCACAACCCATTCCAGAGGCTCTTCTCCTGCCGGAGGTTGCTCCTCCCAGAGGCGAATGACCCACAGAGGGAAGGGGTGTTTGTTCGCACGCGGCTCGTTGCGTGGCGGCAACCCTGTCATCGGGCCAAAGGAGATCTCAAGGAGCGTGGTGCGAGCCTGTCGGCCATGTGTCGGTGGAACCTCGAACGCACGACGCTGCCGACTGGGCCAGGCGCGGACCTGTTCCAGCAGATATCCCGCCTCTTCCTCCTCGTTTTGGGCTCGTCGGTTCTGAGTCGCTCGGACCAGAAAAGGGGTGTGGGTTTCTCGAGAGGCATGAAAGAAGTCGAACAGGTCGGCCCCACGATCCCCCACATGAACGATGCTGGTTGTGTCGGGAAACGCGCCTCCCTGTCTGAGCAGGCGCATCCACCCGTCCGTTTCTCGGTCCTGGCGAAAGCGATGCTGGCTGCGGCGTTCGCTCTTTGGGGCGGGAGTACGAACAAACGCTTCTTGCGAGGCACACCCCACAACAGCTCGGCTTTGGGGCACAACCGCCAGCATCGTTTGCAGGAAAAAGCCTTGCCCTCGCTCATTGCCGACCTGCCCCAAACCACTCACATGAAGACGATGACTCAAATCGACCTCGGTGGTATCCTGAAGCAGCAGAACCACTGAACCACTGGGTGCTGAACGATCTCTTCTCGCGTGTGCTGAAGATGTGGCTGCATCAGCGCTTCAAAGGAGACGTCTTCTTGATCCAACAAACGGTACAAGGCGATGACTTCTTTCCAGCCCTGCATCTGGGCAGGCAACGAAGCCGAAGCATTGGCAGCCATCTGCGCAGCCACCCGAACAGCACGCCGGGTTCGATGTGCATCCTGGAGGTGACAAGCTCCAAATGTGCGTTGTGTCCACAGCTTCGGGTTCAACATCTCTTCACTTCTCATCGTCCTATGCTAGCAGTTCTCATTTGTGTATAAATGTGGGGCCTATTTCTGACCCTTGAAGTCCCGAGTATACTGGGAGGTAGGGACAACGTAGAAATGGAGGATATGATGAATCGAAACAAATGGATCCTATTTGACTGTCCGTTATGCAGACAGCCAATGCGGATCTCCTTTCATCAGCATATGCTAAAGCAAGGGAAGGAATATCTCGAAACCTACTACAAGTGTGATCCGTGCGACATCTCTCTAAGAAACCGGGTTCCCAGAGAGAAAGCGGCCACTATCGTAGACGAGAGACATTTCCCCCCGCCTCTCATCTTGTAAGCAAATCGAATTCTAGACCGGTAGCTCAAAGGCTGCCGGTTTTCTCTTTCTTTACTGCCTGCTTCCTCTTATTCGTGAGGGGGAAGAGGACTGACTGATAGCCAAAGGAGGAGGCAGATCGCCTCACTTGAGCGATGGGGCGTATCCGCGATAGAAAAATGTTTCCAACGTCCGAACGGTTCTTCTTCATAGAAGGGCAGCATTGCCCTTTACACATCCCGTATAAATCTGCTGGACAAATCACTTTCCGCCACATCCAGGTGCGAGCCACGACTGCCGGGCAAACAGGCTTTGCCTACTGCCCGGCTCCACCGGGACCTTCTCTCATCCCCGAAGGGGCCTGGCTCGTATTTGATGAGCTAGGCCAGATTATCACCTTCGGTTCTTATCCGGCGGATGAGCGAACCGCACGTTTCCTCGTCATTCAGCTTGTAAAGATGTATACAGATACGCGCGGTCTGTGGGGGTGTGGGGAGCGCGTCAGCGATGTGATTGAGAGAATCCGGCAGATGACACAGCATTTCCCAGAACTATGCTGCAACTGGATCCTTACAAAACGATGACGAGAAAGAGCCTGGAAGCGAATACCTCCAGGCTCTTTCTCTTTGGCCAAGATGTTGTTTTTCAGGCTCTTTTGTTCGATACCCGGAATTATACCACTCTTTCCCGCAAAAGCAATTTTTCGCCTATTTGTCCCCTTTCTGTGCCACGGTAATGCAGAAATGGGTCAGTAAGAAAAAGTCGGGCTGCACCATATCTTTTTGCATGGAGGCATACAAGTTATTCCTTCCAGAAGCGCTCTTTCAAAAAATTGGTAAAATCCCTCATCTCTTGTTGATATGTGACCAGCGCGTGTCTCTTTTCTTCAGGGCTCCTGATGTCTTGCAGCCCGGCTCCCTGCGGCTCGACCCTTGTCATTGGGACACTTCCAGGGAGCACAAGTCCCTGAATGACGAGATGTTGATCTAAAGGAACAAATCGGCTTCGGTAAAAATCGTCAAGGAGAAGCTGAAGTTTTGCCCGTGCGAGGAGGTGCTGCCGAATCTCTATCTCTGTTCCTGATGGGAGCCCTTCGAGGCTTGCGGGATCGGCTTCTATCTCGAACCAGGGATATGGAGTCCCCTCATCCTCGCCATTGGGTCCGAGATGTCCCTCACAGGAAGCGACCGTATGGAGACTGAGCGCATTCAGCGCTACCACTGTCTCAAGAATTCCGGCATCGATGCCGCGTCCTCTGCCGTCTACAGCCCTGGTCAACTGTTCCTTGATACTGTTCCACCTGTTCCATTTGGCCTGCTGCTGTTTTTCAGGATGGGTTGTCCGTGGGGGGCGGCCAGGACGGTTAATTGTGAGCTCTTCTAGCTGCGGTTTGTAATAGAGGGATGTCCGGGCATTGAGCTTATAGTAATCCAATTTCCCATACTGCTTAGCAAGAGTACGTATATAATGAGGCGTAGTCCCCACTATCTCAGCGGCCTCGGAGGCTGTCACCCATTCATTGCGATTAATCGGGCCAGTTCGTTCCATATTTTTCCTCTCTTGTTTGCCTCAGATCTTCTAAGAAAGAATAATGCTACAAAGCATTTTTTGTCAAGTGCGCGCTGGAAAAAGTCATAGGGATCGCGGAGCCAGGGCGTTTCGATAGGCGGCGTTTTTTGGCTCAAGCTCAACTCTGGGCGCCGGTAAGCCGTTTTGCTCCTCTTGTGGTGAGCGAGCGGAGGGACGCGATCACGCTAACGGAAGTGAGACACGCGCAACCATTTCAGTTTGGTTGAGCCTGAAAGTACCAGAAATAGAATGCTACAAGGTATTCCCGTTTTTCGTTGAAAACAATGCTACAAGGCATTGTAATATACATGTACCAAGTGAGTGGTAGATCAAATCCTAAAAGGAGGTAAAAGATTATGACATGCGAAACATGTAAAGGGCGCGGGTGGGTGCGCCCTACCTGCAAAGGCCGCGATCTCCACTGTGAGCGGTGCTGTGGGAAGGGAGAAATCCCCTCCCACACTCGCAACCGCTAGACCGCGTATGAGGAGCGGTGTCCCAAGTGTCGAGGCTATATTGTTGATTCGCCCGGGCCCGGGGGAGAGAGGAGCAATCCTCTCTTGAGAGAGAAACAAGCTGACATCAGGAGGAAAGTATCCGAATTCCTCTCTAAACGACCTCAACAATTTGATTTTTGAGGATGAATTCACGATTGAAGAACAAGTGCGATCTGGCGATATCGCCGCACTCGACACACTTATACAGTCGAATTTGCGGTATATAACCCGACTGGCCTCTCTCTATGCGTACATTTGCAAGTTTGAGGACAGCGACGAAGCCGATGAATTGATCGGAGTCGCCAACCTGGCGACCCGAGAGAATCGCGAAGCGATCGCGGGCGCGAGACATCCCGGACGGTATCTCAGAGCTATCGTACGACGCGAGATGCAGCACTATTGCCTGTATAGGCGTAATGGAATCAAGATCACAGAGAGACCTGAATATCGTGCACAGGCTCCAAAACAAATAAGTCTGAAAGCCCCAATTGGCAACTCGGAGGATCTTGTTTATGAAGATCTCATTTCAGACATGAGATCTATTGAAGATGAATTGGTGGAAGCGGAGAAGCAGAAGCGCGCCAGGCGGTCGGGCTATCTACGATGCCCTCAACCCGATCCAGTGGGACATCTTGCCAGGTAGAGTCACATAAGTCGGCGGGTGTTATATTGAGCTGGTTTGAGCGGATCATGCCGTGTGTTTCCCCGCTTGAAGCGGGCGGGAAGCGGTGTGTGAGGGAGGGTGCACGATGGGGATCCGCACGAGCGGCGAGGAGCCTGTTGCCACTTCTGGAAGAGCATTCACGACCACGCCATCCACTTCGACCCAGGCGTGGAATTCAAAGCGCTCATTTTTGGCAAAGCGATCTCTCCCGATCGTCACGTGAGCGGGGATTCCTGCGCGGCACACGTAAGCGCAGAAAGCGACTGAGCGCGTCACACAGAGGGCCTGGGGAGCGATGAGTCAGACCAGACAGAGACAGAAAAGCAGTTCCCGCCGCGCCAGATGGATGATCTCAGGAAGCGAAGACGAGGCGAACGCGACCGCTCCAGGCCACAGCGAGGCCAGATACTGATGGGCTCGACTCCAGCCCGGCCACCCCTGCTCACTCCACTGGGAGGGCGCTTTTTCTTCGCCCTGGCCCAGTACCCGTCTCTGTGGGCTGCCGGAGCCTCACTCTGGGGGATCTGGGACGCGAGGGAGATTCAGCGGATGGCAGCTCCAATGAAAGCCGTGTCACGTTTCAGTGAAGCCTGGCTTGATGCACGTTCTCCCCTTGCTCAGATCAAGCAGCTTCAGGCCCCTGTCCTGATTTTGCATGGAGCGCATGAGAGCACCTCAACGGTGCAAGAAGTGCAGTCCGTCAAGGAGCAGCTGACAGGGCTGGGAAGAGTCTGTGACGTGCATGTCTTTGCGGATGCGGGACATGGATTGCCTCAGGAGACGCAAGCCTGCTGCGAACGATTGCTGTGTTTTCTGAGGCAATCTTGCTGAAGCGAGTCGTGGCTCTGCCGGGCGGCGCGTGGTGAGCTGTGTTGGCTGGAGCGCTTGTGTGGGTGTGTGAAGCGGCGTGGGAGGCAAAGGCACAGGCGAAATATCAGCGGGGAGGGACGATGTTTGCTCCTCTGAAAAAATGCCTTCATGAGCATAGAAAGAAAAAAGAGGCACAGCCCGACCGGCTGTGCCTCGTCTCTCTCCAGGAGTGTGGAGCTCAGTTATCTGGCTTGCCAGAACTGCCACCATTTGCGCTGGCGCGCCTGGCTGGAGGGCACATAGCGGTCTTTCTGCCAGGTCCAACCGACCGGGCGCGGTGAAACCAGCGGCACGAAGTAGAGCGTATGGGCAAACGTGTCGAGGACTTTCTGCGCGACCCGCCCTTGCTTTTTGTCTACTCGGAGCAGGTCGCCATAGACCCGCCCATCATCATAGACACCAGTTGGCGCAAGCAAGCGTGACTTCTCTGCCATTTGATTGAGGAGATCTTGCTCAATATGATCCTGGGAAAAGGCACAACCGAAGATCATCCGATCAAAGGGCGCATATTGAGGCAGGCCTTCAGCGGCATCGCCTTCAAGGATGGTGACATTCTCTATCCCGAGTTTTTCCAACCTATCCTTCGCAAATGTGACCCGTTTGGGGTCGCGCTCTACCGAGTAGACATGTTTACACATCCTTGCAAGGATGGCTGTCTGATAGCCCGTTCCACTGCCTCCCTCGAAAATGATTTCATCTCCTGTGAGATAGAGGAGGGCAACCATCTTGAAAATGACCGAAGGTTGAGAGAGTAAGCCTGCCCGGCCTCTATCCATATGGACAAAAGGCAAGAAGTCATTGAGCCCTTCTGGGACGAAGTGTGCTCGATCAATCTCCTCAAACTGTCTTACGAGCTTCTCAGGATAGGGCTTAAATTGTTTCGCACGCTCTTTAATAGTATCGAGATAGGGTTGTGAATGGTCAGTTGGTATAAAGTCTGCCGTCATTGAGGCCCTTCCTTTCATGTCACGCAAGAGAGAAGGATTTGTCCCTTCTCTCTCCAGTATACCTCAATACTCGTAGGGATCAAGCGGGTCAAGGTCGTATTCTCTCTCTCCCCGGTTCCCATCTTCTTCATCGCGCCGCTTGTAGGGCCGGTATTCCGTCGCCTCTGAATCATCCCAACCACCTCCGCTACCTCCGCCGCCGCCGGAGATCTCCTCGCCATTCTGCGCCACCAATAAGCCTGCACCGATGGCATAGAGCAGTACAGCTCCTGCTGGCACCTGAGGCGAAAACTGGCGACGACCAGCCGCCATCACTTCTGGCCTTCGCTCTTTCGTGAAGGTGTGCAGGAACGCGTTCACGCACACGACCAGACTGATCCCAACGATAAGCGCGACGAATTTGCGAGCTGGTGACCACTCAGGACGGCCGACCTCATGAAGCCGTTGCCAGAGATACCGACCAGCCGCGAAAAAGCCCCGTTCACGGAGCTGCTCAAACGTCTCACGCGAAACGGACGGGCTCCCCCATGTCTCAGGAACCCGGTTTGCCTCATACAACACCTGCAACCAGTCAGCGATTTTCTTTCTCATCCATTGAAGCATGCTCTGGACCCTCCCTGTCCTGTATGTGTGTCTCTTGATGGCACATAATGATCACGTGCTCGTGCCCTGATCGCAGAAACAACATTTCCGCGGCAAGCATGCGGGCCGTTTCTCGATCGATTGCGAGCACTTTGATATCGAGGATCAGCTCCGCCCGAAACAGAAAGATTTCCTTGCCCGGTGGTGGCTCCACAATCTCAGCGTCTGCCAGGGAGAAAAGCCCAGATTCCTCCCTCCCCAGAGGGTTACAGAAATACTGGTTCCCGTCAAACGAAGCAATCGTATAGGGTGTCTCAGGCTCATCGGCCTCATAGCCGATCACATGGATCAGCTTCCCTTGCACGGTGCGATACCAGCAGTCTTGACGAAAAAAACGCTTTACTCATGGGCTTGCTCCTGCTCAGGGAGAACGCCAAGAGCCCAAAGCATCGCAATGGCAAGCAGACGAGCATTCATAGTGACAAGCAAATGTGCAAGCACCGTTGTGATGGACCAGTTCTCTGAGGAGACATCGGCAAGCAGCCCGACGACAACCCGTTTCTGTTGCTCTGGCGAGAGGTGTTTGACCTTTTGCAGAAGCTGTTCCAGGCGGTATTCTGGAATGCGTCGGGGATGCTGATCCGGGAGTTTTTGAGGAATCTCGCTCACGATCTCTGCGCCACACTGCTGGCATTTGTAGATCTCCTGATACCCTCGTAAGAACCAGTACTGGCACGGCCCGTGACACGTCGGCTCAAAGCCAAAGATGTGCTGGTCAACCAGTGCAAAAATGGCGTCATTGCTTAAGGTCGTCTGCTTCATGCTTCTCTCCTTCCTTCTCGATCGATTGCAGTAGCTCTTTGTCCTGTTGCCGATACCCGATCCGTTCGAGAAACTCTCCAAGAAGCTGGTCGCCTTTCAGAAGCTGGATTCTGCACTCAAAATAGGCAGGATCATTTGCCGCCTCCAAAAATACGCGACGCGCTTCCTGAGGATCAGATCCACTGTACAGGGTCTGGTCCCCTGCATTGACTGTGTAGTTAGCTACCATGATTCCTCTCATTGCGATGAAGAAGAAGTTGTGATACAAAAGAGACAGAGAAAACTCCGATAGCGAGAAACAAAAGCAAAATAGTTCTTTAAAAACAGAAGGACTATCTAAGAGAAGCATACATGATATGTACAGGATAAAATGGAGAAAAACGCTCTTGAATCAATAAGATATCATCAAAGAGCGATCAAAAATGGTCCAGATATTGCCGAAAGGGAATACACGATGAAAAAAGCTCTCCATCCCAACCAACTGAAGAAGCTGCTCACCATCGCAGGCCTCTCGCAAAGAGAAGCCGCGCAAGAGACTAATATACCAGAAGGAACATTCCGCCATTATGTGGCAGGAGATCAAGTCATCCCTCGACGGGATCGTGTTAAAATCGCTCAGGTTATTGGTTGCGATATCCAGGCATTGGCACCACAATATGATGTGCAAGATCAGCTTCCCTCGAAACTGAAGGGCAAAACCGCTTCATTTGAAGCTGACGAATATTTTGCTTTTGGATCTGTAAAAACAAACATTATCATTCTTGATGGAGACGGAACAGATGTCTATATTCCCGAAAACATTCACACCTTTTATGACCCCCAACCAGCAACCTTCTTTGACGAGGTCATACAGGCAAAGAAGCAGATCCAGCAAGAGCAGGAAGAGAGAAAACGAAGCGGGAAGCCGTATCAATGGAATGGGGCAAAAGTTCTTCTCTCCCGGATCGTTATCAGCCGAGAACCGGTTCATGAACAGATGACTTTGAGTTTGTGGTTTAAGCCGAGAGACCATTATATTGGACTGGCTACCCGTCGTTGTTTAGAGGATCCAGCGTTTCGTCAAAAATACCTCCCAGACGACTGGAGTGCTCCGGTCACTGGATTGAGCTGTTCAATGGGGATTCATCTTACTGTCGTCTCTTCTGATGGCTATGCCATCCTGGCCCAACGAGGACAGCACCAAAGTGTCCATCAAAATATGTTTTCGTGTTCAATTTCTGAAGGTATCAGCCCTTCCTTTGACCGGAGTACAACGGGGCCGGCTCCTGATCTCTATAGATGCGCGTGTCGTGGATTGGCTGAAGAGCTTGGGCTTCTTGAAACTGATTATTCTGAGATCCAGATGCTCAGTTTGAGCGTGGATACGCAGTATGCTCTTTATGGTTTACACGGCCTGGTGAAGGTAAACAAGCGAGCTGAAGAAATTATACGGAACTGGCAGACAGGGGTAAAAGACAAGCAAGAGAATAAGAAGCTTTTCGTTGTTCCGTTTACTCCATCTGCTATCTCCTCGTTTGTGGTTTCCCATCAACCATTCTCAGGTGGCCTGATCTCTATATATCATTCCCTGGTTCATGAATTTGGGAAAGCGCAGGTCAATGCAGCCATCTCTCATGTATCTCAAGAAGAAGGCTGCTGAACCAAACTCAGCAGCCTTCCTCTTCGCTCACAGCAGCCTACCTCCTGATCCGTTGCGTCAGACCTGCACCTTCAGATCCTGTACGGATTATGAGCCTCTCACTGCTTCAACTGCCATATCCCAAACATTCCATTGCGTTGCAAGTTCACCTTCGCCTTTCTGACCTCTGAAGGACTGCAACCAGCATACCAGGCCTTTGCACAGAATAGAGCGCACAATAGAAAACTATGACAAAAAAAGAAGAGCGCTATGGCGCCCCGCTTTTTTGAACGGTTTAGCAGAACTGCCTGAAACAAAGTCGCAATCGTCTGTTTAAGGACTCAATTATGTGTTTCAGAATTTGGACTGCCTGCTCTCTTGGCACCGCAGAAAAAAATCGAATAGGTGTTGTATGATTGCTTCACTGTTGTTCAGTGTTGGCAGTTCTTCTGAGCTCCCGAGCTCGGGGAAAGCCTTATTGCGGTGAGCTCGCTAGTTGTTCGCGGTGGTAGCGTTCCCTGCTGCTCATCTTTCGCAAGATAATAAAAGCCTGAGAGATGCAGTTTTACTCGATATCCGGCGTCCTCTAGCACTATAAGCCATTTCCCTATGTCCCTCATTCTTTCTGCATGATCTGCGGTTTCGGGAAAGCAAGCATATAGGAGAGATAGTTAATTTCTTGCGATATCAGCCTTGCATCTTGCTCGTTCATAGAAGTCTCCTATACATACCTTGACAACTGAGTGTAACGTTGAGCATACTAAATCATGGTTAACTTTTTATGCATAGTTATATTATGCGTTAGAAGTTAACTGAGTGTAAATGATTATATAAGGGAGTAACTGAAGAGAACCCTATGGGAGACAATAGATCGGGAGATAACAGACTTACATGTGACCGAGAACGTTCTTCCTGTCGTGAGCTGTGTCCTCTTCAGAGAAATCTGACAATCCAGAGGGAGGGAGCGCCCTCCCTTCATTGCACAACCTTGACCCCAAAACAAAGAAATCGCATGTGCTTGTCCCCTGTATTTTGCAGGACATGCATGTTCCTGTGAGGGACAATCACGCGATCTCCCGCCGTGACTGGCCGCGTTTCGTCCTCTATCTGCATCGTCCCCTCTCCTTCCAGGAAATAGAACACCTCCTCCATATCTTCGTGCTGATGCGCTGCTATGACTTCGCCTGGCCTGACAGAGACCTTATTGAGAAACATCAACGGAGAATTGACGTCCTCATGACGTACGAGCACTCGTTTCAAGGCGCCGTGACGGGTTGGTTCTACGGGCACGTCCCCGATAGAAAGCTTCTTAAAAGATGACTTCTCTTGAAACATACCTTCTCTTTTCCCTTTCTCTTTGCTTAACGAACGACATCAAAAGGCCTTTCCCTGAAAAAGTCATCCAGAATAGCATTATCCTCATAAATCAAATGCATAGCTTGTATTTGCTCATAGGTAAACCACTGAACTTTTTGTCCCTCTGAGAGCCTGATCTGATCAAGGCGAAAAGATGCTTTCGCCCAATAGGTGTATTCGGTTCCATATGCACGTTCGGCGGCAACAAACAGAGCCGCCTCATGAAGTTCTATTCCCAGTTCCTCCTTTGCTTCACGCACGATACATTCAAAAGGAGATTCCCCTGCATCTATATGTCCTCCAGGGAGGGCCCACATGTTCGGATAGGGAATGGCCGGGTTATCGTCGCGCAACTGCAAAAGAACTTGTTCTTTTTCGTTCAGGAAAATAATATTCGTACCTTTTATTTTCGCCATAGTAGGCCTTTCCTTCTGTTCTTGAAGAAAGAAAACATCAGAGGATATTCCTTCCCATGCGATATGCAGCTAGAGAAGCATCTTGAAAAAGATGCGAGAAAGCATTACTACTCAGGTGTAATCTTTGTTGAGCCAAATAAAGAACACGATGGATTTTATCTAGCAATGAGGGATAATACTGTTCAGCGTGCTTTTCTAATTGTCTGGCCAAAGAAACGGCTTCATCTGCATCAACAAGAATGAGACATTGAGCTTTTGAGACCTGCGAGACCAGGTCCTCAAAGCCTGGAAGTTCTATCGTCACTCTCTGCCATTGGGTAAAATAGTCAAGTGCATAACGTACATATTTTTCTCTAATAGACATGGAAAAATCTTTTTGCATATGAAAAGCGAAGCGCTTATATCCTTCTCCTTGTATATACTCAACTTGTTTGAGCGCTCGTTCATAATCGGCAGGTTTTAGGTGAAGAATACCCTTTCTTGCTTCCTCAATTTTACGCATCCATACCAATTCGTCACCACGAGTTGCTTCGATATGGGCACGCTCACAGAAAAAAAGGGTTTGGAGCGAAGGATCATCTCTATCCTGTAGTGAGGTAAGTCCATCCTCACATGCTTCAATAGCCGCTTCAAACTGCCACAACACTCGATTATGCCGCCCCCGTTTCGCCATTAACCGGGCATATTCATGACGAAACGGGTTGCTTCCATCAACTCTGCGGAGGACGGTGTCTTCTATGTGGTTATAGGTCTGTAGTACGATTTGATCTCGTTGATACCACGGGAGGAGATATTCCTGAGCGGCTCCAACAAGCATACCAAGACGAAATTGGGCATCTATGAGATGCATATCTTTTGAAGTGGGGTATTCCTGTAAGAGTTTGTTATAGAGAGAGAGGGACGAACGGAGAACAAAATGCACTTCTCCTTTGGCTAGTAGCCTTCTCAGAGATTCAATAGAGTTTTCTATCACATCATAATAGAGATATTTTTCAGCCTCTGTTGAAGGCATTTCTGTTATAGTTAATGGCACTATTGATGAAGTATGCCGTTTGTATTTGAAGAATGTAGAGCAGCTATTCACCTCCGTTACGCTTGCCTTCAGTCTATTTCGCTGTATCTGCTGATAGACAGCTTCAATCTCTTCGGGGATGGGAAGCTGTTGCTGCTGATAGAGGTTCTTTGCTTCCTGATAAGCCCGTACCGCTTCCCGGCGGAGCCCTTGCCGATGCAGGGAGAGCAGCAGGACCCTTCCTCCGGTTTCATCCAGTGGGTCATCTCGCAACAGAAGGTTTGCGATGGCTTCTGCTGCTTTGTCGTCCTTTGCCGCAAGATACGCGTCTGCTAACCAGTGGTGGCACCGGCAGGCAAGTCGCTCTATTTCCCCGCGCCTTCCCAGGCACCATGTTCCGTCCTCCTGCTCTAAAAACCTCCCCCGTTGGAACAAGTCAGACGCTTCTTCGAGCAGCGGAATCGCTGCTGGTTGCGTCGGGCCGATGGTTTCCGCTTCTTTGACAAGCGCTTCGGCGTGGTCGGCATCGACCCAGATAGATGCCTGATCCGCAACTGTGAAACGCTCGCCAGTTGTCAGCAGGCTTTGCTTGTCCGGTGTCGAGAGAAGAGCACGAAGCCTCGCTGTTGCTCGGTACAAAGGGGTTTCGGAAGCCATATGAGACCAAAGCCGCTGCAACAGCGTTGCGCGTGTCGCTGTTCGTTTGTGGTACGTGAGCAAGAACCCCAGGAGGCTTTTAGTGTAACCTGCGTAGGTCTGGATACTACCCCATTCTTTCTCGTCGACAGGTTCCCAGACATCAGTAGAGAGCCGTCTTTCAACACAAAACGGGCCCAGGATCCAGACCCGGAACAAGACGGAGTCGTGATCGTTCAAGTCTCTCAGAACCACCTCTTCACCCTGCTCTGCAACATCTTCTATCAGAGAGGAGATGTGATCGTTTGCTCTCTGAAAAGCATATGGCAGTGAACATAGCACAAAACGGTGCATCTTGTTTGACACTTCCATATATTACCATAAAAGGTGGTTCTCGTGAAGAACTTATTCTGATGGTACTACAAGCGAACGATGTTCTTTTGCCTGCATGCTTTGCTGGCGTCACTGGATTCGCTTTGAGGAGACAGAGGCAGGCATGGAGGCGAGCGTATGCAGAAAACAGAATGTGACTTCTTGATGGAACACATCTCCCTGACGTGTGTCTCGCTTCGCGACCTTCAAAACCAGACGGCACATGCTCAGAAGCGTTTACGAGCTCTGGTTGCATCGCTTGATCGAAAAAGAGGAAAAGAGGCAACTGATACGCTGGTGGCGGCTCTCTGCCTCAAACTGGATCTGCTACCGGCGTGGCTGCGATTGCCTCAAGAGGATGGTGTTGTATGCAGGGACGAAAACCAACGCTGTACGAACTGCGAATAAGGCACAACATCTACCACCACGAGTTACAGCATGCATGTGAGGCGCGGGGGCTACGTGCCTCCTACCTCGCGTGTGTGTCAGGCGCGGCGATCCCGCGTGAAGCTGCGGACATCATCCTCGCAGCTTTTAACAAGCTGGCGCATACCCACTATCAGCTTGATGAGGTCGAAATAGCGCTCAGGCCCCCGCTTTCAGAGCAGGATCTTGAAGGCAAGCTCAGGCAACTGGATAAACTCCGTCTCGAGTGGCTGCAAACACGGAGAAAGAAAGCCTTAGATGCCTATCGAGCGCTGGAGCGATGGTTTGAAAACCAGGGGCTTGCACCCGCGTATCACGACGCGCTGGAACGGCATGTGATTGTGTAAATAGTTCAGTTACAGGAGAAGGATGATCGTCTTATGGCAGGAGAAGGAATAAACATCTTCAGACGCATCATAGAGCGTGGAGTGCGTTACCGTACACTCTTCGAGGCTTGTCAAGAACGGCATTTGACCTCTGCCCTCTCTTGCGCTTCTGGTGGGGCGATGCCGAAAGAGCGGGCGGAACGCCTGCTTGCTCTGCTCAATGAGCTCACAAAAGCCACCTCTCCCCCTGATGAGGTTGATATCCCGATTCGTCCGCATCTCTCGCGCGCTGAAGGCGAAGGCAAGCGAGAAGAGCTGACAGCATTTCGTCTGCGTGTCAGGCCTCGTGGTTACACCATTGACGATCTTGAGCGCCAGAAACAATGGTTCGCGCAACGGTGCATCGGGATCCATTTGAACGGCAAGAAGGAATGCTACGAGCTGACCGAAGAGGCGGAGGGAGACGAACTATGAGCGCGTATCGACTCATGAACATGCGCCTTACCGATCTCATGCACATTGTAGAGCAAGCGGTCTCGATCACTGTCGATGCCTTCCATTCCTCTATCAGCGCGTACAGGCAAGAGGCTGATCCTGAGCGCAAAAAGATGTGGCGGCGGCTGGTGCGCGATCATCTCGCGTGGCTGCGCTCTCACGAGATCCCGAAAGATGTCTCCACACGCTCTCCCTGGATTCTGGAAAAGCAGTGGTCCACGTTAGTACGCGTGGATCTCGACGGCGAAACGAGAGAGCCTCATGATCTCAATGAGTTGATCTCATGGCTGAAACAGTTCACCAGGCGCAAGCGAATCGGGCAGATGTACATCACAATGAGCTGTGAGCGCTCACCCGTTGAAGTTGAAATGGACGTCGAAAAGGAGGCGGGCAATGCAGCAACAGAATGACTTTGAGGTACGTGCAGGGAAAGAGTGTATCTATACCGACAATGATGCAAAAGAAGCTCATGAGGCCTTTAAGGCTGCTGCCCTGAAGCCTGAGTATTATGATCGCACGATCGATCTTCTCTACAAAGGTCGGCTTGTTGCCGGTTTTAAAGAGAGAATCGGTTATCGACCAACGGAAGACAACCGGAAGCAGACAGATTCATAGATCGCTTCATCTGAGTGTTTTCCCTTTTGGAGCCCTGCTACCCAACGTATCAGGGCTCTTTTTCTGGGCGGTTTCCTGTGCCGCAAGCACAACAAGCATCCAAGTAAGAGGCAGCAGACCGGTTCTCTCGTGCGAGACAACGGATGGAAGAGGTTCTGAACAATGAAAGCGCCACGCTCTATCACACGGCATGGAGAGAGGCAATGGAACAGTGAAAGGAGGCTGCACGGCTGGCAGGATTCGCCGCTGACTGTCCTGGGGGTCTGTCAGGCGCAATGGCTCGGGGAAGCGTTGCGTGAGGTCGCGTTTACTGCTATTTATACCAGTCCGAGCCAGAGGACGCGCAAAACAGCGAAGCTGATCGGCGCTCATCATTGTGATATTCTTTCACAGGATGCATTGCGTGATTTGTGCAAGGGTGATTGGGAGGGAAAGGCGCGTGAGGAGCTTCAACAGCGCGAGCCGGAGATCTTCGCTGCTTTTTGGAGTCGTCCGCATCTCTATTGGCCCGTCAATGGCGGCGAATCTTTCTACGATCTGCGGGAACGCGTGCAACCCTTTCTCCACAGCGTGCTTGAGGAACAGAAAGGGGAAACGCTCCTTCTCGTCACGCATGCAGCGACGCTGAAGACCATAATGGCCTTCTTCGATGAGCGCCCAATGGAACGGCTTTGGGAGCCGCCGGCCGCATATCCGACCGGATTATGCAAGGTCGTGATCGAGGAACAGAAGCCGCTGATTGAGCTGTACGGCGATATCTCCCACGATCGTGAATGGGCGAACGTACAAGGGAGAAGCTGACCAATACGAAACAGAATGTCAAGGAAGATTCGAGAAGATTCCTCTTCAGGCTCCTCATATGAATGCTGTTTCCGTATTGCTTGTTCCAGCTCCTCAAGCGTCAGCAGGAGAGCCGCACTCGAGAAGGAACCTTTTTGTTCATGGGCAAGCAAGCCGTGCAAGCGCGCGCGCAGCCCGCTCAGGCGCTGGATTTTGACACGGTGTGAGGGCTTCAAGCGGGATGTATGCTCAAGGTATGAGAGGTATAAGCCCACAAGCGTCTCAACCACCCGCACACCATTGAAGGAGAGGCAGAGCCGGGGAACCAGAAGTGCCCCGTCGCTCTGGCGAAGCTGATCGTAGGCCGGCCAGACCAGATTGGTGGTGGGCAGGGAGTCGTTAGCCTTCGGAAACAAGGGCGTGATGTTCTGTTGCTGCTTTTTCTGTTGTCTCATCGTGTTTCCTGACTTTCTTCTGGATACACCGCAAAGCTGCCTTCATACGACATACCTGTTAAACACAGGAACGCAGACTTGATCGTGTGAGTGTGCTCCTCCGTGACCGGCGCGCCCTGCTGAACGCGCCAGACCACCATGAGCGGGACACCGGCAACAAAAGCCACTGTGTGGATCGAGAGTTGATGCCGCTTCAGGTAGCGTGTCACCTGAGCCTGCTGAAGGGCTTTTGTACTTAAGGGTCGCGTCTTGTGATCCGCGATATCCGCTCTGTGTTTGAGCATCCGTTCCTTCCTCCTTTCCGACCTCGCCTGAAGCACAACAAGCCCATCGAGAAAGCAACACGCGCAGGCAGGAAACACACAAGTCTTGAGGATGGAAGCAACGTCCATCCTCAAGCAAGAGATGTGAGGGAAATTCAAAAACAGAGAAGCACTCGCTGCCTGCTCACCTCCTTTCAAGACAGAGTGAAGTGCTTTGTTCCTTCAGCAAAGAGAGGAAACACGGTGTTCCTCTGTCTCTCCCTGCCTGGGAGATGACGTGGAGCGCACATGAGCGGGAACCGCTGACGCATCGTTGGCCAGGCTGCATGCTTGAGCCCCATTGGCGTTCCCAGGTCGTCTTTCTCTCTGCATTTTTCAAGCATACGCCCACCATCCCTGGAGAGAACATGTTTGCCGCCTGTTTCGGGCATGGCTGAAAAAAAGCCCACGAGATCAGAAGGGACTATACAATGAGGGGAAGAACATGGTATACTTGCTCTCAAGCAGAGAATGCGGACATCATGAAGGAGTTGAGTGAGGAGGTATTGGAGGGATGAACGCAGACACCCATATACAACTGGTGACCTTTGGGCCTTCGCGCCTGGAGCTTGTCTGTGCCGAGCAGACCGAGGTGCTTTCGCTGCGCCGACACGAGAAACTGCGAGGAGTGCTGGCGTTGTTGTTGTGTGCTTCAGAGCGAACTCTGCCGCGAGCGGAGCTGGCCAGAGCGCTCTATGGGCATGAGCAGGAGGGACGAGAGCGCTTAGAAGATATACTCAACAATCGCAGTATCAGCCGTGTGCACCCGTGCCTCACGCGGGAGGTCTTCTTTGCGGAGATTGATCGTGTGCGGGTGAGCTTGCCAGCTCAGGAGCGGTTCTGGTGGGATGCCGACGCCTTTCTTGCCCTGGTTGAAGAAGCTGCATGTTGTGATGAACCGCAGAGAGCGCTGTTGCTCTGGCAGCAGGCCGAGGCCCTGATAGGGCGAGGCACCTTCCTCTCTGATGATGTGGCGGCTCCCTGGAGAGAGCAGCGCATTGTTCGGCGTAAACAGGAGAAGATCGATCGTGCCCGCCGGCAGATGCTTCGCGGTTTGGGGCTGAGTGTGCTAGCGAGCGGAGGAGAAGAAAAGGCCGAGGAGTATCTCTGCGAGTATTTCCAGGAGGCACCAAATGATTTTCACACACTGGAGTTGGTGCTGAGGATGGCGGTGAGTCACCAGCGACCCGATCTTGCTATTATGTTCTACGAGCTTGTGGAAGACAAGGTGCGGACCAGCAAGAGTCCTTTTCCAATCCCGCTCTCTGTTCGGAACTGTGTGCAGGAGTTGCAAAGCAACCATTGTCCCTCTCACTCCCAGCAGGGAGTGCTCCCCGGAGTTGATGCTCAACGCATTCACAGCGAGTTCCTTGAAATCCGTACGAGTTCGCATGATCTTTCATTTCCCCCTGTGCAGGCGGTACCTTTAACTCTGATCACGTCTAACCCTGCCCTTTGGTTCTCTTTCAAGCTCCATGCCTGGGAACGGCTCATCAGTCAAGCGTACGGGCGGGCCGACATGTATGCAGAACTTCAGCAGCAGCTCAACAAGGAGTTTGATATGGTGAAGCCGCGCTCGCAATCTACTGATACCGAGTATTACTTTTCGAGAAGACAGGCATTGCTTGCGATTGCATCTCTTCCGCTGTCCTGGTTAAGTGAAAGTGGATGGAACAAGAAAACAACTTCTTCCCGGCTTCTCGGAGAAGAATTTCTGCCGTGTTGTGCGGCCAGTTTAACCGCATGTTGGCACTTGCTTCGCGGCCATGAGTTTGCGCTGGTGCAAGATATTGTGGCCTCCTCTCTTCCTTTCTTACATGCGCTGGCGACACAGTCCATGAAACGGTATCAGCCCCTTGCAGCAAACCTTGCTATCCAGGCCTATCGTTTGCTGGGAATCCTGGCACTGCATCGGAATCATCCCGAAGAGCAAGAAGATGCTTTCAGGCAGGCGGTATGGATCAGTCGTTTTGCAGATGATGTGAGTTTACAAGTTTCAGCACTGATCTCCTTGGGCTATCATAAATCATCACAAGAAGCTCTTCCTCTGTATCATCGTGCTCTGCACCTGGAACGGTATGAAAACGCATCTGCTCTTGTTCAAGCACGTTTGTATGCAGAGCTTGCGGTTGCAGCGGCGATGCAGCGAGAAGAGAAAATGGCGCACTGGTATGAAGAGCAGGCACACAAGCGATACCCGCAAAATCCGGAGCGCGATCCCAGTTTTCTCTTTGCTGAGTTCAGTCTCTCTTCTTTCAGTATGGAGCTTGGAAGAATGTATCTTGTCCTCGGGCAGCACTTTCCGGAACAGAGATATGCGCAACAAGCCCAAGAAATCTTCTCCGAGGTAGAATATACCTCATCTGTAGGGAGATCGGAACGGATACGCGTTGAAAGCCTCAATTATCAAGCCCAGGTGGCGCTCACACTCAAGGAGAAGGAGCTTTTCCAGCATTTCCTTGAGAAGGGAATTGATGGAGCTCGTCTGCTTGGCAGTCAAAAACGATGGGCTGAAATCCAAACGGTGTATCAGCAGGCCTGTCGTCTCTGGAAACAGGAAAGCTGGTTGAAAGCATATCGTGTTCTTTTGCCATCAGGAGAGTGAAAGATGTTGTCGGTACCAAAAGCGGTTGTGATTACCGGAGGAACAAAAGGAATTGGACGGGCTATTGCGGTAAAACTTGCTCAAGAAGGCTATCGCTTGCTCCTCAATTATGCTCACGATGGCAGTGCGGCTCAAGAAACGCTTCAGCAGTGCCGTCAGTCTACTGAGCAGGTTCACCTATTCCGCGCCGATATTGCACACAAGCAAGAAGTTGAAGAACTGATGCGAGCGGCATGTCACCATTTTGGGACGCTTGATGTCTTGGTGAATAATGCGGCTGAGGTGCGAGATGCCCCGTTTCTTTACCTGACAGAAGAGGATTGGGATCATGTGGTTGAGACGAATATGAAAGGGGCGTTTCTCTGTGCCCAAAGCGCTGCACGGATCATGATGACGCAAGAGAGCGGAGGACTCATTCTCAATATCGGGGCTCCAACCGGGATTCTAGGGCGAAAGAATGGGGCAAATACATGCGCTTCCAAGGCGGGCATGATGGTATTAACGAATTGTATTGCTTTAGAATTGGGACCAAAGGTTCGAGCAAACACGATCATCCCAGGGTTAACCTATACGGAAGAGACAGCTCAACGATACCAGCTGAATGATCCAGCCATTCGGCAGCAGAAAGCCTCATTGATCCCCTTGCAACGAATAGGTGAACCTGAAGATATTGCCAATGCTGTCTCACTTCTTTTGACTGATAAAGCGAGCTTTATCAATGGCCAGAAAATTGTAGTGAATGGTGGGCAATATATGTTTTAGTCTAGTGATACGGAATCCAGGCATGTACACGCCTATTTTGTTCCCTCTCTATCTGTTGTAGATTGTGTTGAGCAGCGGTATCTGGATTTCAGACGTGTGAACCCTGGGGAGAAAGGTCCTTGACACTCCCTCGTTCACGTCTATCATATCAATATGACGTTAACGTAACATGTGAGTGGGTGAGCGATGAACGACCGGATGCGCATAGGTGATGTGACGGAACGAGCAGGGGTCACTGCGCGCACCGTCCGCTATTACGAGAGTATTGGGCTGCTCCCTCCTGGTGAGCGTGAAGGCCGTGGCCAGCACTATTACACCGAGGAGACGCTGTATCGTCTGCGTAAAATTGATCAGTTAAAGAAGCTTGGACTCAGCCTGGATGAAATACGTGACGTGATTGATCTCTATTTCACTGATCCAGGTGGAATACAACCAAAACAGAAAGTCCTTGCCATCCTGCGCCAGCATCTGGCCGAGGCAGACCGGAAGATTGGAGTGTTACAGCAATTTCGTGCTGACTTACAGGCCACTATTGAACGCTTCGAGCGCTGGCTTGAGGAAAGAGAACCGTAACGAGGCTTTTTTTTATCCAAAACATGACGTTAACGTCACATTTTAAGTGCAAATCATTCAGGAGTATTGAGAAAGATGAATGAAACGATTGGATGTATTGGACTCGGCAATCTAGGGTTGCCACTGGCAAGGAATCTCCTCAAAGCCGGGTATGCGCTGCGGGTGTATAACCGCACGGCGAGCAAAGCGGAACCTCTGGTTGCTCAGGGTGCACAACAGGTGAGTCGACCCGTTGACGCGGTGACAAGCGGAGGAATTGTTGTGACCATTTTGTGGGGTGATGCGTCAGTGGAAAGCATCGTCACGAGTGAGGGCTTTTTAGAGCAATTGGGACCAGGTGGTATCCATCTTGCGATGAGCACGATATCGCCTGAAATGACAAAGAAGCTGGCGGCGATGCATGCGCAACATGGCAGTGTCTATGTTGAGGCTCCCATCTTTGGAGGATCTGAGGCCGCTGTCGCCCAACGGCTCTGGATTCCGTTTGCGGGTCCGCAAAGAGCCAAAGAACGCGTCCGACCACTCCTGAAGGCGATGGGGGGGCAGGGTATTGTTGATTTTGGCGAAGAGGTTGGTGCGGCAACGCTTGTCAAACTTGTGGGCAACTTCCTGATTGTTTCCGCAGGACAATCTTTGCGAGAAGCGCTCTCGGTGGCTGAGAACAATGGAGTCGATCCGAAAGCAGTACTTGATATGCTGACGACGGCCCCCACGCTATTCCCCTCTCCTATCTATCAGGGGCATGGGAAGAGAATTGTCGAGGATACCCAGGCTGCGCCTTTCAGGCAGAGTAAGATTCCGCTGAAGGACGTGACTCTCTTCACGAAGACTGCACAACAGGTAGAGTTGTCTACACCCATTGCACACCTTTTGTCTGATCTCTTGAGAAGCGATGAGGCAAGAGCGTAGACGCTTCCTTCAGCCCATCCCTTAATCTTCTCAACATGTTGACGGGAAAGAGGGATGAGTGCTTGCCTTCTTAAGGGACCTTTTCCGGGAGAGAGAAATGAGCGTTAGCCGACAGTAATAGGAGGTGTAGATCTGCTCCTCCAGTTGCCTGACCGAGCGTATGTCGTTGAGTCCTATCACGGCCCGCTTGCCATGGCTCCACCTGGGTGCAATGGGATTGAGGCAGGGACTTTGGATGGGCAGAAACAACGGCAGAATGCGCACAGGAGTGCCTGAGGGTTTGACCTGCCGGTTGTGTTGGCGAATCCAGGTGCGCACGAGCTTACTGGAATCTCAGGAGCACTCTCCCAGATCAGCGGCCAGGCGCGTTGGCCCGGGGAGGATGGCAAGGATGAGGGCACAAAGTGGAAGCAGTGGACGTTTCTTCAGCAGCAGTATGTGTGGGGCGTCTTGAGAGGAGGCAGAGGGAGCGGGAAGATCATCGAGGGGGGGAAGGGGAACGGGAAAGAGGAGGGAGGGTTGCGGTTTCACAAAAGCGGGAAGTGGGAGGGATGGCAGGAGACAAGAGAGGGAAAGCGGGAAAAGGGAGGGAACGAGCCGGGAAAGAGGGGGGAGGGTTGCGGTTTCGCAAAAGCGGAACGTGGGTGAGATTGTTGGTGCAGTAAAAGCAGAGAAGGAAAAGGCGGGAGCGAGCCAGCAGAGGGAGGAGAGAGGGAGTGACCCAAGCAGGCACGCCGTCGCGGTTGTGTCTGGGAGGTGGAGCCGGTGGAGGATGAGGGGTGTGGTGGTTTGGAGCGTGTCCCCCACCACTCGTCTTTGCGGCGTCGTTGAGTTCGCGAGCGCATTGGTGTTGTGGTGCTGGGCTCCATGCTCAGACACGGCTTCCCTCCCGCAGGTTCCTCCGAAGCGGAAAGCGGGGTCCGTCTGCCCGGCCTGTTGAGGATGCCAAAAATCGGAACAAAGCCGGAGCAGGTACCTGTCCCGGGAATGGAGCAGCAGGTCCGGGTTTGGTGGAAAGAGGGGGGGGTGTTGCATCTTGTGGGGGAGCGTGCGATAGGGCATATGTTTCCGTTGCGAGAGAGGGATCAGGATGCTGTGGAAGCATATCTTTCATCCTCTGGGGAGCAGGTTGGTGCCAACGCAGATGACGAGGAGGAGACGTCATCGCAGGTTGCGGTCGTGCGTGACGGGGGGCTCTCTTCATCCGCTTGCGCGGAAAGTTTGCTTCCGCGTGGCATGAGATGAGAGGGTGCTGGCATGCGCTTTCAAGAGGAGGTGATGGACAAAAAGCGCTTTCAGAAGCTGGTGGCTGGAAGCGGGATCATCGGAGGAGGGTGGGACGGAACCGGGAGAGAGGGGGGAGGGTTGCGGTTTCGCAAAAGCGGAACGTGGGTGAGATAGTTGGTGCAGTAAAAGCAGAGGAGGAAAAGGCGGGAGCGAGCCAGCAGAGGGAGGAGAGAGGGAGTGACCCAAGCAGGGACACATAGGAGTGGAACAGCTTTTTGTGCTGATTGCTGAAGTGTTGAAGAAGGGATTGGTGAAGCTTGTTGGACGAGCGTCCTTGCAGAGTAAGAAGAGAAGCAGTGTGCATCGCGAATCGGGTAGAGGCAGCCTCTGGTAATGTGCAGAGAGCTGCTCGTTTTATTACCAGGCAGGAATGGGTGTCTCTTTGAGAAGAGACGCGAAGAGTCTGCTGGATCGGAGAAGTGGAATGGAAAGAAAGGCTTGTGGGATGATGTTGCCTCTTTAGCGCCGCTGGTTGGAGCTAAAGAGGAGCAACATGGTTTAACCTCTATGGCCAAGGCCAAATTTTTCTGGTGTGGCGGCGACTCTTTCTCCTTCGAACAGAGAAGTAATAGCCGAAGACGCTACCAAGAATGATGCTAGAGATCGTTGTTGACTGGAGGAGAATCGGTTCACGCGTGAGCATAAAGACAGAGAGAAGCAAGATGGCGATGGCAAGAGCCCCCCCTCCTAAAAGGCAGCGCATAAACGCTTCGCTGTTAAAATTCTTTTTAGGTGTTGGGGGTACTTTTTTCGGTTTGCGCGAAGACGCGGATTTCCTCTGTTTTTTTTGAGGAGAAAGGGAACTGTTTCTCCTATCTGTAGAAGAAGAGGTATCAAACTGGTATAGAATGTCGTTATACATGTGGTGGTCATCCATATGCCACCTCCTTTGTACTAAACGAGGGGAGCAGCACTTCTAACGCAAGCTCCCCGGACAACGGGACGCTACAGATGCGGCAACATCTGTAGCTTCTTTTTTCCTCAAAGACGATTTTTCCTGTATTCGAAGAAGAGCTGAACCCTCACGGAGGTAAAAAAATTGGGCTTGCTTGCCAGGAAGTTGAGAAGAGTAAAAAAAAAGACTGGGGAGAGTTTTCCCCGCTACCTCTCCGATCAGTAACAACATGTGACGCTTGTGAAATAATAACGTATAGGAATAGCTGTGAAAATAGGATAAGTACTTTCGTAATGATTATGTACTTACTTATCTTTGAATGAGATAGTAATGCTACAGAGTTTTATTAGAAAAAGGTGCTTGCTAAGCTGACATATCCCATTATGTACTATCTCATTGCTTTCACAGTACTTCCTCCCTCAACAATACTGCCTAAAACGGAAGAAGGAAGAGATATTCAAAGCCTTTCTCCAAAAAGTCCTCTGCTTGACGTCAAGCAGAGGGGCATGAAACCTGTTTGCTATCGCAGTGTATACGCGAGATTGCAGAATAAGAGTACAGAGGTTATAACCGATAATCCTGAAGGAGTCTCTCCTTGAGATGAGGGAGAGCAGAATCTGGAAGAGAAAGGAGGTCTGGCAGAAAGAAGTTAGCGAGGCGAGACTCCTCAGACCAGTGGCCCTAGAGTCTCTTTGGGCCGCTGCACTCTTCACAGAAGAGCGGATCTAGCTTTGCGGGCTCTGTGTGAGGGTGTGGTGCATCTTCAGGCGAGCCAGGGCCGGCCAGGTCGAGCAGGATGAGCTGCGTTGTCTGTGCGTGGTCCTCAGACCGGAGAGGTGCTCAGAGGGATGCCGGGGAGGGAAAGAAAGTGCTTGGTGTACTTGTCCGATTACGTGTCTCCCTCCTGTTTCCCTTGCGTGCGGGATGCTCCTTGAGCAGGCATCGTTGTTGCAAACGGATGCCTGCTTTTGCGCGAATCGACTGCGCTGAGCATGGAAGCACGAGGTTCGCGCAGAAAAGCGCAACAGGGGGAAGGGGCTTCATCAGCCGGGAGAAAGGATCTGCTGTGTCAGGTTCGTGTGGAAAAAGAGGGGAGGCTCAGGGGAGGTTCGCGCAGAGGGGATTTGGCAGTGGCGTGCCAGGCGCTCTCAGCAGAACCAGGGTTGCAAGGGCTCAGTGAAGACGTTGAGGATTGAAACATGTCGAGATGTGCGCGGCCGCGCTGCCTCTGCCACGTGGCAAGGGCTCAGTGAGGTTGTTGAGGATTGAAACGTTTTGGGATAGGGCCATCCTTCTACGACCAATTCTGTTGCGACGGCAGGGGGTATTGAGGGTGATCGCTGTTGTGAAACGCGGCTCGAAGCGCACGAGCGTATTCGCTTCCTTGCGTCTGACCCCTCGCATCTCTGCTTTGACCTGGGTTTGGAGGGGGAGGACCCCGACCGATATGCAGGATGACCCATATGGAAAGGATCCATTGCGAGAAAAAAGTGACTGGAGAAGAGGGGGAGGAGGGAAGAGGGAGCCGGGGTTTTCCGTGGCCCGGCAGCACGGACATGGAAAAGAACAAAGAGTTTCTTGAGCAATTCCGTGTGTGAAACGGTCAACGCGATGTTGAGCATGGCTCGTTCGTGAAGTAGTAATCGCCGTCGAGATCCGCCAGGAGAGCAGGTTGTACAGGATGCCACCCCACCCATTGTTGGGTCAGTGTGCTCGAGGCTGGGTTGTCTTGTGAAAAGAAGTGCCCGAGGAAGCCGAAGTGTGCGCTGGCCTCCTCGAGAGGCAGGGAGACGACCGGAACATTGAGGCGGCGACCAATGACGCTGGCAATGGCGCGTACTGGTATCCCTTCGTCGGCAACTGCGTGCAGCACTGATCCCGCTGGGGCCTTCTCTAGCGCTAATCGGAACAGATGTGCGGCATCAAGCCGGTGCACAGCGGGCCAACGATTCGAGCCGTCGCCTGGGTACGCCGATATGCCTTTGGTACGAGCAAGGCTGATGAGGGTCGGGACAAACCCGTGGTCGCCCTCGCCATGGACCGTCGGTGCAAGTCGCACGATTGACGTGCGCACGCCGCGCTTGGCCAACGCGATTGCCGCGTTCTCCGATGCGATACGGGGTGCGGTTGACCCGGCGTCGGCCACGTCCTTCTCCGTCCCGAGCTGCCCCTGCGGGAGAAAGAAGGTGAGCATCAATGTTCCCGAGGTGATCACGAACGGCTTGTCGGAGCCCTGCAGTGCAGCTCCGATGGTCTCGACTGCCCGCAGATCTATTTGCCCGGCAGCCACGTAGTCGGAGAAGTCGTGCATATATGCGAGGTGGATGACGCCGTCGGATGCCGCGGCTCCGCTTCGTAGACTGTCCAGATCATCAAGCGCCCCTCGGTGCACATCTGCACCGATAGCGGCAAGCGACGCAGCACTTGCGTCTGAGCGAGCGAGACCGAGGACCTGGTGCCCGGCAGCTAAAAGCTCACGGACGACGGCCGAGCCGATATAACCAGTGGCGCCAGTAACGAAAACTCTCATAGGAAAATCCTCCATCAAGAAACGTAGGGGTACGGCTTGGGTTGTGTGGCCACACGCATCACGTCAAGCGATACCCTATGACTGGTCGTGTGTTCAAACGGCGCATGCGCCGGGACGAGCAGCAATGAAGCCAGGACCTATCCCGACGACACGCGTTCCTTGCGCCAATACGCCTCGATACAACATCCTTGCAGGAAACGTTGTTTTCACCATATCGGAAGTGTATACGACGAGTGATCCCAGAACAAGATGAGTGTTGATCCTAGGAGTGAGACTCCTATGGTTCCGCAAGAAGGCGGATACAAGAGAGAGAGGAATGATGGGACGAGAACAAGAGACCCAGCGCTTGCAAGAACTGGGAGATTTTCTGCGCACCAGGAGGGCTTGGTTGGCTCCCGAAGACGTGGGCATGCCGAGAGGAAGCAGACGGCGAGCCCCAGGACTCAGACGCGCAGAAGTCGCCCAATTGGCAGGCGTCAGCGTGGACTGGTATACCTGGTTGGAGCAGGGACGCCCAATGAACGTTTCGACGCAGGTCTTAGAAAGTCTCGTGCAGGCCTTACGCTTGAATGCCGATGAGCGAGCGCCCCTCTTCTTCTTAGCGCGCCAACAACCTCCTCCAGCGAGGGCCATGGAGCCTGAAACCGTGAGTCCGGCGTTACAGCTCTTCCTCGATCATCAAGGTCTCAGTCCAGCCTTTGTGACAGGACGACGATGGGATGTGGTGGCCTGGAACGAAGCTGCCCGCGTCGTCTTTGGCGATTATGAGCAGATGAGCGCCCACGAACGCACCTCTATCTGGCGAATGTTCACCTCACCAATGTATCGGCAACTGCTTGTCGATTGGGAAGGGCATGCGCGACGGCTCTTCGCCCAATGGCGTGCCACGTGTGGTCGCTATCCTGGTGATCCCTGGTTGACAGAGTTGATCCAAGATCTGATGATTGCCAGCCCTGAATTTCGGGCCTGGTGGCCCGATCATGAGGTGCTCAGTGCGTCAGAAGATCACAAAATATTCAAGCATCCACAAGGAGGCTCTCTCGTGTTTGAGCTTGTCACGTTTCAGGTGTTTGACGCCCCAGATCTCACAGTGACTGTATACATCCCGTTGGACGAAGCAGATACACCAGCCAAGATCTCCCAACTGCTCTCTTCGTGATCAAGCGTCTCAAGTGGGTTCTGAGCAACCTTCCACGGTCAGGAGGTCATTGATCAGCCATCCTGCACGGGTTGAGCACAGAACGTGCCACGAGACCCTGCTCAAAGCGCAGGTTCCCTCAATTTCCAGGTGCCGATCAGCGCGATCCGCCGACTTTCGCCACAGTCTCAGATAACGGATCAGGGATGTTCACCATTCGGGGCATTTCCCACAAAGAGTTCCATACCCTACCAGAATCCCTTTATGACACCTCAAACAACGGTGGCTGGAGAACCAGCATGCGGCTTTTGCGTTTACGGCGACGAGACCGAGGCGGATCACGGATGATCACAAACCATTCGACATCGCCAGGTTACCACAGCTCTCATTGTGCAGACAGGGACCGATGATCATAGAGACGCGGATAGCCGACACGGGGAAAATGGTGATCATCTGGTGCCCACTCCACTGAGTGCCGTGAGAGCCGCTCCTGGTTGGAGTCAAGCATGAGCCCATCTTGCAAGCTATCGACCTGGACAGTTTCTTCGGCCAGATTCCGCTCACCATAAAGCAAGAAGTTGCGAAATCGCGCATAACCCGCCTTGTTCAAGCGTCGGGTTTCGCACATGGCAGAGAATGCCTGCTCCCCCAGCTCTGGCTCTGGTTGCACTCCATTCATCCATTGGAGGACAGCAGCAGGACTATGGCAACCATCGTCGCGCTTTTCATGAGCGAAAGGTCGCTGGTAGTTGTCGTCACGCATCCATTTATCATGAGCGGCAAGGAAATCTTCCCTGGTTTGTGCGCTTTCAAACGACCAGTCCGCCATGCGTCTTTGCATACCAAACGCCGCTGCTCTGGAATTTTGATAGGGACGCCCTTGCTTGATTTCCCTTTTCTCGATGTCAAGGTGCTCACACGTCCAGCGCGTATCGTGGGAGGTGAAAATCGTTCCATTGTCCGAAACGAGCGCCTCTGGAAGCCCAAAGTGGCGTATGGCATCATACACAACCGCAAAGAAAGCCTCGTTCTCTTGCTTGCGAGAAATGGCCGAGGCGAGCATGGCCCTTGAGAAGTTCTCCAGCACGCTAATACAATACACCATTCCTCCGCCTAAACGATGCATATCAAGGTCACGAACGTCCACAGACCAGAACTGCTGTCTCCGTTTGGCTCTGAATGGCATAGCAGCCTTTGGTCGTGGTTTGCGCGGCACTTGGAGATGATACCGTTTCCTCTTCATCGAACGATATCGACCACACGTGCTCCGCGAGAGTTTGATGCCCATCTGCTCCGGGGCTGCACTGACCCGATACGCGCCAATGTTCGGGTTTTCCGACCGCTTTTTGATTGCTTGGATCGTTGAAATAGCCACTTTCCTGGGGTGCTTGCGTGCGTGTGATTTGTCAGGCATTCCTGCGAACTGTTCTGCGGCAAATCGCCTGAGAATGGCGTGGCTGGTCGTTCTACTCACATCGAGATACTCAGCGATTGATTGAGCGTTCCCCCCGTCTCCATGCGACCTGATAACGGTTCGCCGTCGCGTCTCCCCATCCTCGATTTCTGAAGAGCGAGGAGAGCGGCGTTCTGTGGTTGTGGGTTTGGATCCAGAGGCTCGTATGAGCTTCATTGTCGCAGGAGCAGGCTTGCGATTGAACATCATAAAACAGATCGTTGCAATCTCATGAGGATGAAAGGCCGGGTATTGAGCGTGGAGGTCTATGATTTCCTGTCGGATATCAGGAGGAAGCGAACGTTTCTCTCCTTTCGGAACTGGCGGCGGTGGCCCTGCTGGGAGTCGAGAAGCCATTCCCGCTTGGCCAAAGAGATTGGCGCGATAGGAGCTGGTGCGTGGCGAAACGCCTGTTTCCGCACCTCGCTCCTTTGGGGTCTGGCCCCACAGGACGACGGGTCTTATCACTTCGTAATTCCTCTACGCCGTATCTTTACGGAGTGGTCGGATCTGTTGCCAGCCATGGGTTGGTTCGTGACGCTCATACCGACGTTGAGGCATGGAAGATCCCTCTTCAGAGAGGCGAGATGGGTTGAACTCCCTCTGAAGAGGATAGTTCATGGTTTCTCTTGTCCAGACAAGGAACCTTTGTCCACATCCGAATTTTTCTCGCAATGGATCCTTTCCATATGGGTCAACCTGCATATCGGTCGGGGTCGAGCTCTTCTTGATTGGGTGGAAGGGCCTGACCCGAGAGGCAGAGGATTTCAGGGAATGGGCAGCACAAGCAGGGATCGTTTGGTCCCTGGACAACAGGTGAGCCAGGGAAAGCGTCTGCTGATGCATCCAACAAGCCGACGTGGCGTTCCGCAAGGAAGTGGTATTCACGGGAGTTGCGCCTTCTTTCAAACGACAGGAGGAACTGACACGGATGCTGGTGTTGTGTCTGCTTGCGCAGGGGTGGCATGAAGCGGGGCCTGTGGTTGCCCCTGTGGGTGTGGCTGCGGTGGAAGCGACCTGGCTCTGTTGGGCGGAGGAGGGGAGCCCAGGCGGATGTGTGGCGAACGAGGAGCAGGCGCTCTGCCAGGTGGTTTTCCGGGTGTGGGTCTCTCTCATTGCGGCAGAGGAGGGAGAGGTCAGGAAGAGGAAGGGGGAAGCGGACGCAGCAGAGAAGAGGTGTGTATGTGCTGGAGAGGATGAGCGTGACGAGAGGGAGGCGGTGCCGGTGCGTTGCGGATCACAGGAACAGGGGAATGTTCCCATGAGGTCGAAACCAGCAGACAGGAAGTGTGCGTGCGGCCAGGCGGATATGAGTGATGGTCAGGAAGAGCGGTGGGGCGTGTGCCTGTGCGGGTGTTGGGAGCTGCATGGGGAGTGAGAGGCGCTGTGCTGACGGGGCGCAGCGAAGGAGTGCCGTTGCCTGCTCAGCGCAGATTGAGCTGGAGAGGGGGAGCAATCCGCGCTGGGGGCGCTGCACTGGCCATCCGCTGTCTGAGGACCCTGCATGCAGGAACAGAGGGCAGCGGAGGGCTGTCTGCCCCCCGTTGCTCGGGCGGTGATGTGCGTGAGTCGCGCGAGACTTCCTCGGTTGAGCGCCCCCTTTTCTGTCGTGCGAACGTGTTCTGCGTGTGAAGGAGACGCTGTGGAAGAAGAGAGCCTCTCTTTCCTCGTTGAGAGGTGTGAGCAAGGGTCGTTTGCGACCGGAAGGCGCTGTGTAGGGTGCTTTTGCCTTCTGATCTGCGGAGCGGTTCCCAAGAGAGCGATCCGAGAGAGGAGCGAGCGAGGCTGAGCTGTTGAAGGGGAAGGTTGTTCCTGGTGTTGCGGTGTCGGAGTGCGCTTGAGTGTTGCTGTCTATCGAAGGCGATCATCCTGATATCCGGAACAGAGATGTCTAAAAGGAACATTGCCCTACTCTCTTGTAGTAAAAGGAACTTTGGCTTCTTGTCATTTTGACTTGTAGTAATCGGTACTTTGCTGTTACTGCGTAACAAGCATGTGTTCCCTGGATGGTAGTAAAGCGAAAGAAGCAAGAGCTGCCGGGGTGGGTTGTTGAATTGCTCCGGGTATTGGGTGGTACGGTGCGCTGTGCAGGGGGTTTGAGCGGGTCTGGAGCGTTCTCCGTGCACCCTGTTCAAGGCACCGTGTCTTTGTCTCTCCTTCTGGCGGGCTGTTACTCCTACTACAATATGATGGCACGGGTCGGTTGTTCCCGCGGTGCCCCCTATGTTACAAGAATTACTTTCTGAAAGTAATTCTTGTAACATAGGGGGCACCGCGGGAACAACCGACCCGTGCCATCATATTGTAGTAGGAGTAACAGCCCGCCAGAAGGAGAGACAAAGACACGGTGCCTTGAACAGGGTGCACGGAGAACGCTCCAGACCCGCTCAAACCCCCTGCACAGCGCACCGTACCACCCAATACCCGGAGCAATTCAACAACCCACCCCGGCAGCTCTTGCTTCTTTCGCTTTACTACCATCCAGGGAACACATGCTTGTTACGCAGTAACAGCAAAGTACCGATTACTACAAGTCAAAATGACAAGAAGCCAAAGTTCCTTTTACTACAAGAGAGTAGGGCAATGTTCCTTTTAGACATCTCTGTTCCGGATATCAGGATGATCGCCTTCGATAGACAGCAACACTCAAGCGCACTCCGACACCGCAACACCAGGAACAACCTTCCCCTTCAACAGCTCAGCCTCGCTCGCTCCTCTCTCGGATCGCTCTCTTGGGAACCGCTCCGCAGATCAGAAGGCAAAAGCACCCTACACAGCGCCTTCCGGTCGCAAACGACCCTTGCTCACACCTCTCAACGAGGAAAGAGAGGCTCTCTTCTTCCACAGCGTCTCCTTCACACGCAGAACACGTTCGCACGACAGAAAAGGGGGCGCTCAACCGAGGAAGTCTCGCGCGACTCACGCACATCACCGCCCGAGCAACGGGGGGCAGACAGCCCTCCGCTGCCCTCTGTTCCTGCATGCAGGGTCCTCAGACAGCGGATGGCCAGTGCAGCGCCCCCAGCGCGGATTGCTCCCCCTCTCCAGCTCAATCTGCGCTGAGCAGGCAACGGCACTCCTTCGCTGCGCCCCGTCAGCACAGCGCCTCTCACTCCCCATGCAGCTCCCAACACCCGCACAGGCACACGCCCCACCGCTCTTCCTGACCATCACTCATATCCGCCTGGCCGCACGCACACTTCCTGTCTGCTGGTTTCGACCTCATGGGAACATTCCCCTGTTCCTGTGATCCGCAACGCACCGGCACCGCCTCCCTCTCGTCACGCTCATCCTCTCCAGCACATACACACCTCTTCTCTGCTGCGTCCGCTTCCCCCTTCCTCTTCCTGACCTCTCCCTCCTCTGCCGCAATGAGAGAGACCCACACCCGGAAAACCACCTGGCAGAGCGCCTGCTCCTCGTTCGCCACACATCCGCCTGGGCTCCCCTCCTCCGCCCAACAGAGCCAGGTCGCTTCCACCGCAGCCACACCCACAGGGGCAACCACAGGCCCCGCTTCATGCCACCCCTGCGCAAGCAGACACAACACCAGCATCCGTGTCAGTTCCTCCTGTCGTTTGAAAGAAGGCGCAACTCCCGTGAATACCACTTCCTTGCGGAACGCCACGTCGGCTTGTTGGATGCATCAGCAGACGCTTTCCCTGGCTCACCTGTTGTCCAGGGACCAAACGATCCCTGCTTGTGCTGCCCATTCCCTGAAATCCTCTGCCTCTCGGGTCAGGCCCTTCCACCCAATCAAGAAGAGCTCGACCCCGACCGATATGCAGGTTGACCCATATGGAAAGGATCCATTGCGAGAAAAATTCGGATGTGGACAAAGGTTCCTTGTCTGGACAAGAGAAACCATGAACTATCCTCTTCAGAGGGAGTTCAACCCATCTCGCCTCTCTGAAGAGGGATCTTCCATGCCTCAACGTCGGTATGAGCGTCACGAACCAACCCATGGCTGGCAACAGATCCGACCACTCCGTAAAGATACGGCGTAGAGGAATTACGAAGTGATAAGACCCGTCGTCCTGTGGGGCCAGACCCCAAAGGAGCGAGGTGCGGAAACAGGCGTTTCGCCACGCACCAGCTCCTATCGCGCCAATCTCTTTGGCCAAGCGGGAATGGCTTCTCGACTCCCAGCAGGGCCACCGCCGCCAGTTCCGAAAGGAGAGAAACGTTCGCTTCCTCCTGATATCCGACAGGAAATCATAGACCTCCACGCTCAATACCCGGCCTTTCATCCTCATGAGATTGCAACGATCTGTTTTATGATGTTCAATCGCAAGCCTGCTCCTGCGACAATGAAGCTCATACGAGCCTCTGGATCCAAACCCACAACCACAGAACGCCGCTCTCCTCGCTCTTCAGAAATCGAGGATGGGGAGACGCGACGGCGAACCGTTATCAGGTCGCATGGAGACGGGGGGAACGCTCAATCAATCGCTGAGTATCTCGATGTGAGTAGAACGACCAGCCACGCCATTCTCAGGCGATTTGCCGCAGAACAGTTCGCAGGAATGCCTGACAAATCACACGCACGCAAGCACCCCAGGAAAGTGGCTATTTCAACGATCCAAGCAATCAAAAAGCGGTCGGAAAACCCGAACATTGGCGCGTATCGGGTCAGTGCAGCCCCGGAGCAGATGGGCATCAAACTCTCGCGGAGCACGTGTGGTCGATATCGTTCGATGAAGAGGAAACGGTATCATCTCCAAGTGCCGCGCAAACCACGACCAAAGGCTGCTATGCCATTCAGAGCCAAACGGAGACAGCAGTTCTGGTCTGTGGACGTTCGTGACCTTGATATGCATCGTTTAGGCGGAGGAATGGTGTATTGTATTAGCGTGCTGGAGAACTTCTCAAGGGCCATGCTCGCCTCGGCCATTTCTCGCAAGCAAGAGAACGAGGCTTTCTTTGCGGTTGTGTATGATGCCATACGCCACTTTGGGCTTCCAGAGGCGCTCGTTTCGGACAATGGAACGATTTTCACCTCCCACGATACGCGCTGGACGTGTGAGCACCTTGACATCGAGAAAAGGGAAATCAAGCAAGGGCGTCCCTATCAAAATTCCAGAGCAGCGGCGTTTGGTATGCAAAGACGCATGGCGGACTGGTCGTTTGAAAGCGCACAAACCAGGGAAGATTTCCTTGCCGCTCATGATAAATGGATGCGTGACGACAACTACCAGCGACCTTTCGCTCATGAAAAGCGCGACGATGGTTGCCATAGTCCTGCTGCTGTCCTCCAATGGATGAATGGAGTGCAACCAGAGCCAGAGCTGGGGGAGCAGGCATTCTCTGCCATGTGCGAAACCCGACGCTTGAACAAGGCGGGTTATGCGCGATTTCGCAACTTCTTGCTTTATGGTGAGCGGAATCTGGCCGAAGAAACTGTCCAGGTCGATAGCTTGCAAGATGGGCTCATGCTTGACTCCAACCAGGAGCGGCTCTCACGGCACTCAGTGGAGTGGGCACCAGATGATCACCATTTTCCCCGTGTCGGCTATCCGCGTCTCTATGATCATCGGTCCCTGTCTGCACAATGAGAGCTGTGGTAACCTGGCGATGTCGAATGGTTTGTGATCATCCGTGATCCGCCTCGGTCTCGTCGCCGTAAACGCAAAAGCCGCATGCTGGTTCTCCAGCCACCGTTGTTTGAGGTGTCATAAAGGGATTCTGGTAGGGTATGGAACTCTTTGTGGGAAATGCCCCGAATGGTGAACATCCCTGATCCGTTATCTGAGACTGTGGCGAAAGTCGGCGGATCGCGCTGATCGGCACCTGGAAATTGAGGGAACCTGCGCTTTGAGCAGGGTCTCGTGGCACGTTCTGTGCTCAACCCGTGCAGGATGGCTGATCAATGACCTCCTGACCGTGGAAGGTTGCTCAGAACCCACTTGAGACGCTTGATCACGAAGAGAGCAGTTGGGAGATCTTGGCTGGTGTATCTGCTTCGTCCAACGGGATGTATACAGTCACTGTGAGATCTGGGGCGTCAAACACCTGAAACGTGACAAGCTCAAACACGAGAGAGCCTCCTTGTGGATGCTTGAATATTTTGTGATCTTCTGACGCACTGAGCACCTCATGATCGGGCCACCAGGCCCGAAATTCAGGGCTGGCAATCATCAGATCTTGGATCAACTCTGTCAACCAGGGATCACCAGGATAGCGACCACACGTGGCACGCCATTGGGCGAAGAGCCGTCGCGCATGCCCTTCCCAATCGACAAGCAGTTGCCGATACATTGGTGAGGTGAACATTCGCCAGATAGAGGTGCGTTCGTGGGCGCTCATCTGCTCATAATCGCCAAAGACGACGCGGGCAGCTTCGTTCCAGGCCACCACATCCCATCGTCGTCCTGTCACAAAGGCTGGACTGAGACCTTGATGATCGAGGAAGAGCTGTAACGCCGGACTCACGGTTTCAGGCTCCATGGCCCTCGCTGGAGGAGGTTGTTGGCGCGCTAAGAAGAAGAGGGGCGCTCGCTCATCGGCATTCAAGCGTAAGGCCTGCACGAGACTTTCTAAGACCTGCGTCGAAACGTTCATTGGGCGTCCCTGCTCCAACCAGGTATACCAGTCCACGCTGACGCCTGCCAATTGGGCGACTTCTGCGCGTCTGAGTCCTGGGGCTCGCCGTCTGCTTCCTCTCGGCATGCCCACGTCTTCGGGAGCCAACCAAGCCCTCCTGGTGCGCAGAAAATCTCCCAGTTCTTGCAAGCGCTGGGTCTCTTGTTCTCGTCCCATCATTCCTCTCTCTCTTGTATCCGCCTTCTTGCGGAACCATAGGAGTCTCACTCCTAGGATCAACACTCATCTTGTTCTGGGATCACTCGTCGTATACACTTCCGATATGGTGAAAACAACGTTTCCTGCAAGGATGTTGTATCGAGGCGTATTGGCGCAAGGAACGCGTGTCGTCGGGATAGGTCCTGGCTTCATTGCTGCTCGTCCCGGCGCATGCGCCGTTTGAACACACGACCAGTCATAGGGTATCGCTTGACGTGATGCGTGTGGCCACACAACCCAAGCCGTACCCCTACGTTTCTTGATGGAGGATTTTCCTATGAGAGTTTTCGTTACTGGCGCCACTGGTTATATCGGCTCGGCCGTCGTCCGTGAGCTTTTAGCTGCCGGGCACCAGGTCCTCGGTCTCGCTCGCTCAGACGCAAGTGCTGCGTCGCTTGCCGCTATCGGTGCAGATGTGCACCGAGGGGCGCTTGATGATCTGGACAGTCTACGAAGCGGAGCCGCGGCATCCGACGGCGTCATCCACCTCGCATATATGCACGACTTCTCCGACTACGTGGCTGCCGGGCAAATAGATCTGCGGGCAGTCGAGACCATCGGAGCTGCACTGCAGGGCTCCGACAAGCCGTTCGTGATCACCTCGGGAACATTGATGCTCACCTTCTTTCTCCCGCAGGGGCAGCTCGGGACGGAGAAGGACGTGGCCGACGCCGGGTCAACCGCACCCCGTATCGCATCGGAGAACGCGGCAATCGCGTTGGCCAAGCGCGGCGTGCGCACGTCAATCGTGCGACTTGCACCGACGGTCCATGGCGAGGGCGACCACGGGTTTGTCCCGACCCTCATCAGCCTTGCTCGTACCAAAGGCATATCGGCGTACCCAGGCGACGGCTCGAATCGTTGGCCCGCTGTGCACCGGCTTGATGCCGCACATCTGTTCCGATTAGCGCTAGAGAAGGCCCCAGCGGGATCAGTGCTGCACGCAGTTGCCGACGAAGGGATACCAGTACGCGCCATTGCCAGCGTCATTGGTCGCCGCCTCAATGTTCCGGTCGTCTCCCTGCCTCTCGAGGAGGCCAGCGCACACTTCGGCTTCCTCGGGCACTTCTTTTCACAAGACAACCCAGCCTCGAGCACACTGACCCAACAATGGGTGGGGTGGCATCCTGTACAACCTGCTCTCCTGGCGGATCTCGACGGCGATTACTACTTCACGAACGAGCCATGCTCAACATCGCGTTGACCGTTTCACACACGGAATTGCTCAAGAAACTCTTTGTTCTTTTCCATGTCCGTGCTGCCGGGCCACGGAAAACCCCGGCTCCCTCTTCCCTCCTCCCCCTCTTCTCCAGTCACTTTTTTCTCGCAATGGATCCTTTCCATATGGGTCATCCTGCATATCGGTCGGGGTCCTCCCCCTCCAAACCCAGGTCAAAGCAGAGATGCGAGGGGTCAGACGCAAGGAAGCGAATACGCTCGTGCGCTTCGAGCCGCGTTTCACAACAGCGATCACCCTCAATACCCCCTGCCGTCGCAACAGAATTGGTCGTAGAAGGATGGCCCTATCCCAAAACGTTTCAATCCTCAACAACCTCACTGAGCCCTTGCCACGTGGCAGAGGCAGCGCGGCCGCGCACATCTCGACATGTTTCAATCCTCAACGTCTTCACTGAGCCCTTGCAACCCTGGTTCTGCTGAGAGCGCCTGGCACGCCACTGCCAAATCCCCTCTGCGCGAACCTCCCCTGAGCCTCCCCTCTTTTTCCACACGAACCTGACACAGCAGATCCTTTCTCCCGGCTGATGAAGCCCCTTCCCCCTGTTGCGCTTTTCTGCGCGAACCTCGTGCTTCCATGCTCAGCGCAGTCGATTCGCGCAAAAGCAGGCATCCGTTTGCAACAACGATGCCTGCTCAAGGAGCATCCCGCACGCAAGGGAAACAGGAGGGAGACACGTAATCGGACAAGTACACCAAGCACTTTCTTTCCCTCCCCGGCATCCCTCTGAGCACCTCTCCGGTCTGAGGACCACGCACAGACAACGCAGCTCATCCTGCTCGACCTGGCCGGCCCTGGCTCGCCTGAAGATGCACCACACCCTCACACAGAGCCCGCAAAGCTAGATCCGCTCTTCTGTGAAGAGTGCAGCGGCCCAAAGAGACTCTAGGGCCACTGGTCTGAGGAGTCTCGCCTCGCTAACTTCTTTCTGCCAGACCTCCTTTCTCTTCCAGATTCTGCTCTCCCTCATCTCAAGGAGAGACTCCTTCAGGATTATCGGTTATAACCTCTGTACTCTTATTCTGCAATCTCGCGTATACACTGCGATAGCAAACAGGTTTCATGCCCCTCTGCTTGACGTCAAGCAGAGGACTTTTTGGAGAAAGGCTTTGAATATCTCTTCCTTCTTCCGTTTTAGGCAGTATTGTTGAGGGAGGAAGTACTGTGAAAGCAATGAGATAGTACATAATGGGATATGTCAGCTTAGCAAGCACCTTTTTCTAATAAAACTCTGTAGCATTACTATCTCATTCAAAGATAAGTAAGTACATAATCATTACGAAAGTACTTATCCTATTTTCACAGCTATTCCTATACGTTATTATTTCACAAGCGTCACATGTTGTTACTGATCGGAGAGGTAGCGGGGAAAACTCTCCCCAGTCTTTTTTTTTACTCTTCTCAACTTCCTGGCAAGCAAGCCCAATTTTTTTACCTCCGTGAGGGTTCAGCTCTTCTTCGAATACAGGAAAAATCGTCTTTGAGGAAAAAAGAAGCTACAGATGTTGCCGCATCTGTAGCGTCCCGTTGTCCGGGGAGCTTGCGTTAGAAGTGCTGCTCCCCTCGTTTAGTACAAAGGAGGTGGCATATGGATGACCACCACATGTATAACGACATTCTATACCAGTTTGATACCTCTTCTTCTACAGATAGGAGAAACAGTTCCCTTTCTCCTCAAAAAAAACAGAGGAAATCCGCGTCTTCGCGCAAACCGAAAAAAGTACCCCCAACACCTAAAAAGAATTTTAACAGCGAAGCGTTTATGCGCTGCCTTTTAGGAGGGGGGGCTCTTGCCATCGCCATCTTGCTTCTCTCTGTCTTTATGCTCACGCGTGAACCGATTCTCCTCCAGTCAACAACGATCTCTAGCATCATTCTTGGTAGCGTCTTCGGCTATTACTTCTCTGTTCGAAGGAGAAAGAGTCGCCGCCACACCAGAAAAATTTGGCCTTGGCCATAGAGGTTAAACCATGTTGCTCCTCTTTAGCTCCAACCAGCGGCGCTAAAGAGGCAACATCATCCCACAAGCCTTTCTTTCCATTCCACTTCTCCGATCCAGCAGACTCTTCGCGTCTCTTCTCAAAGAGACACCCATTCCTGCCTGGTAATAAAACGAGCAGCTCTCTGCACATTACCAGAGGCTGCCTCTACCCGATTCGCGATGCACACTGCTTCTCTTCTTACTCTGCAAGGACGCTCGTCCAACAAGCTTCACCAATCCCTTCTTCAACACTTCAGCAATCAGCACAAAAAGCTGTTCCACTCCTATGTGTCCCTGCTTGGGTCACTCCCTCTCTCCTCCCTCTGCTGGCTCGCTCCCGCCTTTTCCTCCTCTGCTTTTACTGCACCAACTATCTCACCCACGTTCCGCTTTTGCGAAACCGCAACCCTCCCCCCTCTCTCCCGGTTCCGTCCCACCCTCCTCCGATGATCCCGCTTCCAGCCACCAGCTTCTGAAAGCGCTTTTTGTCCATCACCTCCTCTTGAAAGCGCATGCCAGCACCCTCTCATCTCATGCCACGCGGAAGCAAACTTTCCGCGCAAGCGGATGAAGAGAGCCCCCCGTCACGCACGACCGCAACCTGCGATGACGTCTCCTCCTCGTCATCTGCGTTGGCACCAACCTGCTCCCCAGAGGATGAAAGATATGCTTCCACAGCATCCTGATCCCTCTCTCGCAACGGAAACATATGCCCTATCGCACGCTCCCCCACAAGATGCAACACCCCCCCCTCTTTCCACCAAACCCGGACCTGCTGCTCCATTCCCGGGACAGGTACCTGCTCCGGCTTTGTTCCGATTTTTGGCATCCTCAACAGGCCGGGCAGACGGACCCCGCTTTCCGCTTCGGAGGAACCTGCGGGAGGGAAGCCGTGTCTGAGCATGGAGCCCAGCACCACAACACCAATGCGCTCGCGAACTCAACGACGCCGCAAAGACGAGTGGTGGGGGACACGCTCCAAACCACCACACCCCTCATCCTCCACCGGCTCCACCTCCCAGACACAACCGCGACGGCGTGCCTGCTTGGGTCACTCCCTCTCTCCTCCCTCTGCTGGCTCGCTCCCGCCTTTTCCTTCTCTGCTTTTACTGCACCAACAATCTCACCCACGTTCCGCTTTTGCGAAACCGCAACCCTCCCCCCTCTTTCCCGGCTCGTTCCCTCCCTTTTCCCGCTTTCCCTCTCTTGTCTCCTGCCATCCCTCCCACTTCCCGCTTTTGTGAAACCGCAACCCTCCCTCCTCTTTCCCGTTCCCCTTCCCCCCCTCGATGATCTTCCCGCTCCCTCTGCCTCCTCTCAAGACGCCCCACACATACTGCTGCTGAAGAAACGTCCACTGCTTCCACTTTGTGCCCTCATCCTTGCCATCCTCCCCGGGCCAACGCGCCTGGCCGCTGATCTGGGAGAGTGCTCCTGAGATTCCAGTAAGCTCGTGCGCACCTGGATTCGCCAACACAACCGGCAGGTCAAACCCTCAGGCACTCCTGTGCGCATTCTGCCGTTGTTTCTGCCCATCCAAAGTCCCTGCCTCAATCCCATTGCACCCAGGTGGAGCCATGGCAAGCGGGCCGTGATAGGACTCAACGACATACGCTCGGTCAGGCAACTGGAGGAGCAGATCTACACCTCCTATTACTGTCGGCTAACGCTCATTTCTCTCTCCCGGAAAAGGTCCCTTAAGAAGGCAAGCACTCATCCCTCTTTCCCGTTCCCGTCCCATCCCCCTCGATGTTCCCGCTCCCAAATAGACATGGCACCTCCCAACACCCCTCACACGAAGCTGCTGCTGAAACGCTTGCTGCTTCCACCTGCTGCTGTCGCCCTTGCCATCAACACATTCGCCACGCTCCCCGGCTCAATGACGCTTGCTGCTTCCGCTCCCACCGATACCCGTACCACCAATGACAAGATCATTCGCCTGCGCTCCTCAGTGCAGGGCCTGCTCCCACCCATCACGGTCCGGGTTCCCACCTTCAACACAACGCAGAAACTGGTACACTTGCATAACATGCTTATACTCATGCCAATATGAGGAATAGCTTGTATTCAACACTTTCAGACGAGAAGAAACAATGGTGTCCTCGTGTCTGAATCTGCATGGCGGTATACGACGAAAGCTCGCTGGCTTCAGCAACGCGCCATCTGCTCCGCCTGCATCCCAACTGGTCGCTGCTGCGGTCGGCTGCTTCCCCAGCATGGTCTCAACGTGGCGCAATCGCTTCGCTCACCCTCCCCCCGATGTCCTTTCGGGGCGCTGCTCGCGTCCTCACTCCCCCCCGGCAACCTCGTCGCTTACGCTGCTCTCAGCGGGGGCGCCGTCGGCTCCTGCAACTGCGTGAACAACCACCAGGCGGCTTGCAACGGGTACCTGGCCCCCATACCTTGCTCTTCGCGCGAAGCACCGTGACCCTGAACTGGCGGGCGGGCCGGTCCTTGTTCCAGCCACATTGATCTCTCGCATCTTGCGCGAAGAGGGGGTGTTCATCGCACCTGAGCAGCCTCTGAGGCTGCCCAGGCCCCACCACACGCCGTTGGAGGACGTGCAGATCGATACGCAAGGATGCTGGTCTCTCCTCATCGGACGCCGATGAGAAGCGGACACATGCGGTCGAAATGCTCAATGCACGTCAATATGAGCCTCTCGCTGCCGCTCAAAGCAGGATGCCCAACAATGCTCATCCGGCATTCCTCCTTCCATGCGGTAATGATCCTCTTGCAGCGCTCCGGCTAGCCCCGCATGCTCACCTATAATTGAGATCCTCAGTGGGTCGGCTCAGCCTGTTTGTCCGGGATGTTCCCTCCATCTTGTCCCGCTTTCTGCCCTGTCTCAATGAAGGAGAGAGCGACAAGTTCATATTGATCATACTCAAGACAAGAATGGGTTTTATAAGGACTGGCACACGCCACGAGCCAGATACCGTTCTGTCTGCTTGCTGATGGCTTCTTCCTCCTGCCTTTCGCCCCACCATACACGCGTCTCTGGGCCATGCTCTTTGGCGACTCCTCCTTTTGCATCTCTCCCCTGCTCCCTCTTTTCGCTGCGCTGCCCGTTTTCCTCTCTCTCCTCACGCCTCTTTTTCTGCCCCCGCTTAAGCAGGAGAGTGTGCTTTCTTTCAAAGCATAACGTCTCTTTCCTCTTCCTTCTTTACAAAAATCTCCTATTTTTTTTACTTCTATTAGCGTATGCTTAAAATAATGAATATGCTTCTGCTGAAAAAAGGGCAGCAGAGCGACAAAAGGAGGCTTTGGTATTGAACAATCATCATCTCTCTCAAGGTGAGGGGCTGAGAGAAGAACATGACCTCCAAGGGCAGGTCTCTGCCTTGTGTCCTGTATCTTCTGGTGCTTCTTCATTTCCTATCAAACTAACAAATAGCTCTCGCCGTTATGGGAACAAATGGGCGCTGAGGGATATCTCACTCACCATCGAACCAGGAATTTTTGGTCTGCTTGGTCGCAATGGAGCAGGCAAAACGACCTTGCTGAGTATCCTCGCGACCTTGCTGAAACCAACCTCTGGCACAGTGACCATAGGTCCCTACGATAGCCATCGCCAGCGCTGGCAGATCCGCTCACTGCTTGGCTTCCTCCCCCAGAAACAAGGATTTTATCCGCAATTGACTGTACGTGAAACGCTGCGCTATATGGCCGAACTTCAAGGACTTACACGCATTTCAGCCTCGGTTGATGAGGCTCTTGAAGCAGTTCATCTGGTCGATCGTGCCCGTACCCGGGTTCGCTCACTCAGTGGGGGTATGCGCCGTCGTCTTGGCCTGGCAGTTGCTTTGCTCGGTCAGCCAAAAGCACTCATTATTGATGAACCGACGACAGGTCTCGATCCTGTGGAGCAACAGCGCTTCCGCATGCTCCTCGGGACCCTGGGAGCCCAGCGGGGCAGACTATCATCCTTTCAACACACATTGTCGGTGATGTCGCAACTGGTGCCAACCAGTTAGCTGTGCTAGAAAAAGGACAGATCCGCTTCCAAGGAACCGTAAGCGAGCTGACGCAGCAGGTACAAGGAAAATGCTGGCTCTGGCGTACTACACTTGAACAGGTCCAGGCCCTGCGACAAAAAGACACAAACCTTGTCGCCTCACTCTCTCCCGTCACGGATGGCAACACTGATGAAGTGCTTGCCCGCGTCACTGGCCCTCAACCCTCACCGGCTGCAACACCTGTAGACCCAACTCTCGACGATGGCTATTTCGCACTGAGAGGAGCAACCGCTTTCCATGAAGAACAGCATTTCTCTTCGCGTTGAACGTCCAGGCCACCTGCATGGCACTCTCCTCCAGCTCAGAAATCTCTTCTCTGTCTGCCACTACGAGTTATGCTTGCAACGACGTTCCCCTGCCAGTTGGCTCTGCATGCTCATCTGTTGCCTCGCTATGGGCCTGGCTTTCTGGTATGTTAGCAACAGACTCGTCCCTGACTATTATCAAGGTGTTGTTGAGCAAGGAACGCTGGCCCTCAACATCCTGCTCTTTCTGCCTCCGTTTCTGTGCTTGTCGCTCTTTCACCGAGATCGGCAACGAAAGGTCACGGCACAGCTCTGGACCCACCCATTCGCCCCGTCGATCTCTGTTGTGGGCAAATGGCTAGCTCTCTCCATCGTTGCCTGCCTGATCAGTTGGCTGATGCTGCTGGTAGGCGGGCTCACCCTTTGTCTAACCCTCAAGCTCGTGCTGCCGCTTGATCCGTGGTTACTGCTCGCAGCTCTCTATCCAGTGCGTATTCTCCTGGTTACCGCTGCCACGGTGCTTGGTCTCTGCCTTGTCCCCTTCCCCTTGCCAGGTGGACTGCTGGTTTCTGGCCTGGTCGTCTATCATGTGTTCTTTTCTCAATATTCGATGTTTGACCCGCTGAACCTGAGTGCCTTCACCCTCTACTTCAGTGCCAGTATCGGTACCGGGCCCGAGGGGATCCTGTTACTCGCTCAAAGTGCCCTGCTCGGGGGGCTCGCTCTGATAGCAGTAGCGCTCGCAATACTCTGTTTCCCCTTGCGGGAGCCCGCGGTCTGGGCAAATCTAACAGATCGCCTGATCCCGCTGATCGGGCTGGGACTCTGTATTGCAGTAGTCATGCCGAGTTTCCTGTCCTTACAGCAGGCACGTGCTACATATCAAAGCCTCGGCCAAAATCCCGTTCGCCCCATTGCTGCTCATGCCTCCCAGTTTCAGATTTCGGTCATAATTGATCCGGGAACGGGCTAGCTGGATGCTACCAGCACCTTTACTGTAACGCCAGCAAAGGAAGGACTGACCTCATTTCCTTTGACCCTCAATCGCGGGCTTTCACTTCTGAGCCTTCGCAGTGAAAGCGGCAATCTGCCCTTTCGCACTGAGCAGGGCTGGACGCAGGTCGATCTTTCTCTCACACCCGCAGCACATGGGCAGCCAGTGACACTGACCCTGCACTATCAGGGTTCCTTGCTCTCTGGACGCAATGCGTATAGCAAGGTCAATGGCGGACGCTTTATGAATCCAATAGAGCCCCCTGCGTTCATGAGCTATGCCGGGCAAGAAGTAGCGTTTTTGCAGGGCTTTGGCTCGACCTGGTATCCCTTGCTCTGGACTCAGGAAGCCGTGCAACAGGGTTTTCGTCTCCCCATCGATAGGTTGCAGGTGCGCTTTCCAGCCTCCTATCAGGTCTGGAGTTCTACCGGAACGGTACAGCGTTCGGCGGATGGACAATGGATCGATGTTTTGCACAAAACGAGAACAAGTCTTCCAGAAGCAGCTAGTGCAGCACTGGCAAACCCACAACACCACTCATTTGATCAGGCAACCCTCTTCTATCGCGCCTCCTCCTTCCTCCCCCAAAAAGAGCAGGCATATACATTACAGGTCCAACAACTGCTCGCGCTGCATCACTGGCTGGCCCCCGCCCAACAACAAAAACAGCAGTGGAAGCTGGTCGTTGTTCCCTTTCTGCAAACACCCGCGATTGGCGCAGGACTGCCCTTTCTTCCTGAAACATCCTCACTCTCCTATTATGGTTCCTACTCACAAGAGAGGCAGTATGATCAGGCCGCAAGCAAGGTAGCAATGGGCTGGTGGAATACGATGTTGCAGCAGACAAAACCCTATTCCGCCACAAAAGAGACAAAATACATTCAGAATCCGGAACCCGCTTTTTCCATCGCCGACAGTTCGCGGTTGAATACTCTGTTGTCAGCATACAGTGCGGCAGTCACCACCGATCGCCTGGTTGGAAAAGCCTATCTGTCAAAAACTATGCATGTTTGTCAACGGCTTCATGACAATACACTGCCAGGTTTCGCCAGGACCAAAGACCCAAAACTCGATCAAATCTTGCATCAAGAGATGCTTCGTCTGGGCACAGCCTGTGACTCGGGGGGACTCTATCTCTATCACATTCAGCAGGAGATCGGGCAGGGAACGCTTACCCACTTCCTTCAGAACCAGGCTCAGCACTCACAAGGGGACACCACCCTGCATTTTCTTCAGCAGCGTGGCGTGACCAACTTGTAGGACGTGACCTCACAAAGGAGGCTGGCCCCTATATTTGCTCGGGAAGCATGGCAACAAAACAGAGTACAGATCCCCTGCAATGTATCAGAAACGAAGGCGAGGTACAACAATGATCCCGCAATCTCCCTGCCCGCTAACACTCAAACGCCTCTTGGGCTTTCGGGTGCTTCTCTATGAGCTGCGCTGGTCACTGGGATGGTGCTGGGGACTGCCAATCCTTCTGATCTGCGGCTCGCCCTCGCCCATATCACCTATCTTCCAACACTCATAAGTAACGATGAGTCTCTGACTGCTGAACAGCTTACACGTCTTGTACAACAGGATCCGGGCCCCGATTATATCACAGCGCTTAGAGGAGACTTTGAACATTTTCTCCCGCTCATCGCGCTCTTTCTATCGCTTGGCTTGTTGGCACGAAAGTGGCAACAAGGAACACTAACACAACTAGCACTCCGCCGCCCCTCATTGGTGGTAGCATTTGGACGGCTGTGTATAGTGCTCCTTTATCTAGTAATCCTCACGCTGATTGCCACATGGAATGCCTATGCACTTCTCCGTAAACCGCCTTCAGAGGTGACCTTAACATATGAATGCAACATACAGCTGCGCATACTGCATATAGAATAGTATACATCTTTGTGGCAAGTAGCATTTTGATGTATCCACAAAAGAAAATGATTCGTCACATCAAAAACTACTTATTTTCTGATTTGAGTAGTAGCACATTTGTAGCCTAGAAGCAAGACTAAAACCTGCTAGCACGAAAGAGATCGCGTCGCACGGATTGCAGCTCCTTCCCATAGCCACGCTCTGTATCGGGATCATGTGCAGCATTCTGTTTGTACGTCAGCAGCGCAAACAGGTTGATCCCTTACTGGATGTGACACTCTTTCGGAAGCCAGCATTTACGCTGATGCTCCTTGCCATGCTGATCAATACTATGTTTCCCGGGGGTATAATGGTCCTTTCAACACCAAGCATACAAGTAAAAAATTTTACGAGCCAGCTCGATAAAAAAAGATTTGTGTGATAATTGCCGCTATCAGCCAGAAAAGGAACAATCCTGCTGACGTAAAAATCCTTTTTCGCATTTTCGATTTTTTCTCATCTGTCTCTGCCAGATAGTAGTACACAACGCTTGTCAAAATTGCACAAACGCTTGTTATTGTTGCCATCCAAAAAGAATAACACATAATTCCAACTGGTGTCCTCAAGAAATTCGTCATCATTTTTCCTCCTCTTTTCTCTGTTATCTTGTAGGTGCTCGTCGCCACAATAAAATAGCATGTCGTTCTATGTCAGGAAACAGCTCCAAATCCACATCTTCAACTTTCACTGCATGTGCTATCCAAGATGCTTTTACTGGCATTGGATTTGTATGAAAATCACTAGAAACATTCCCAGCCAGTTCTACATACACTCCTTACAAATATCGTTAGCATACTAGACTATCAGTAAAACTGACCTGCCCTTGTTGAAAAGCATCTCATATAGCATGCAACAGCAAAAGAAAAGGCTGCACTTTATCAAAAAGTATCTCAGGTAAATATCTACACATAGAATGTTATCAACATGGCGCAGACAAAGGGCAGCTGGTACTCCAGAACACGTTCGAGCATCCAGTCGAGTTAGAACCTGTTGAGTAATGACTCCTCCCTCCTTGCTGCTGGCCATCAGTTCATTTGTAGAGAAGAGACCACCCCAATGATCAATATCTCCCTTTCCTTAAGTAGCATAGACCACCTACTACGCAATATGGCAGGTGTTAATCTTGCCCACAGTCTTGTTATATTGTGGTGTAGCACGTACCTCCACACAGCTTTTCCTCAAAAAATCCACCTTGCTAATAAACATCACAGTAGTAGAATCAGTTATCTGGTAGCACACCAGATAGGACAAATCGTCACGCATCTTATTGATATTCTACTGCATACGACTGAGCAACCGAAGCCGTGTTTGCGTTCAATAGGACTCAATAGGCCTTACGTCTATTTTCTCAATCCGGTTAACCTAGAGACTATTAGGAACTCGATCTCGAAAAGATGATACCATCCAAGAATGGAAAAGAGAAAACCATCTCTAAGCGATGTGACAGACGAAGAATAGGCGGCCGCCAGCTCCGCATTTGAGCATGTTGCCCGAAGATGTCGGGCAACATCGCCATGAGCGGTGAGAGATCTTCAACGCTTTGCTCTCTCTCGTGAAGACAGGAGCACCATGGCGGTGGTTGCCCACCAATCTGCCTCCCTGGCCCCGATGCGCAGGTATCACGGGCAGGGAATGACGCTTGAAGGAAGGGAGATGAACCTGCTTCATGCTCGGTGCTTGGGGGTCCCACCGCGCTCCCTTCAAAACACGGCAACGGCCGTTCTCACACGGTATATGCAGTGCATTTGGGAGGTTCCATCCACCATTCTCCCTTCAAGAAGCACCGAAGCCTCTTCCTTGCATCAGGCTTCAATCCTCAACAGCCCCAATGAGCCGTGACACCGCTTCATCAGCACAACACAGTGAACGTTCACTGTGTTCAAGCTTCGCGTGACCGTGTACGCTCACCGTGTTCTGTGTTCTGTCGCGAGGACTTCGCAGGAACCACTTTGAAGATACCCCTTTTTCGACGCTTTGTTCCATCAAGCAAACCAGAAGAGACCTTTCCCGTTGCTGAAGCAGTCCCCACCTCTTGCTGCGCTTTTCGCGCACGAACCTCGTGCTCATCAAAGATATATCTCTTATAGATACTTATACTACATCTCTATTCCTTTCTATCCCTTCACGAGATTAACTTTCTTCTATATTCATTTTTCTAATACATCCTTCGCCAAACCCTCAAATTATATCTACATTTACACGTTTTTTACTTGAAAGATAATAACATCGGTAAAATTACTACCGTCAATCTGTAAACCATAACAGCCAGGACTTTGCTGATTGATACGAATATAAGAAGGTCTGTTGATCTCTTCAGGAGTGTGAGTAAACTCTGGTAGCTCTAAATCCTTCGATAAATCATAATCGAAAAGAACTACTGCTGAACCATCTAATTGCCGACCACGAACAAGACCTATTCCTTGATATTTACTGGTATCAGCAAACCAAAGAGCTTTAGCAGGTCTCCACTCCGGATCTTTCAAAGCACTGGCATTCGCATCATGAGGGTCAAAACGGCGTAATTGTAAAATAGCAGGTTGAGCAGCAGTTTGAATCGTTTCAATAACAACATAAATTGGTCCACTTCCCATCACAATTCGTTGACCGAAACGATGTACAGATGTCGTCGGACAATCCGCGCCACGAGGCAAAGTCGGAAGCTGTAAAGGTCTCTCTCGTAGCTTTTGCAGAGTAATCACAGGTTTTGTAGGCGTAAGAGTAGGAGCGTTGTCAAGAGCATAGTCTGGTATTTGCTGACAACCAGATAGGATAAGGAGAAAAATCAAAGCAAACAGACATAAAAGCGTGATTCTCTTTTTCATAGTATCCTCTCTTCCAAGTTAACGCTTGACGGAAAGCTCATACAATCAGCCAGCAAGGGATGACCAAGTCAAGCTTTGAGCCAGAGACAGGCGAAGAGCCTCACCATGCTGGCCGCCACCCCTAGCAGGAAGACCCTTTGTGCGTCTGCGGTCACTCCTGTTGGAGCCGGAAAAAAACCGCGCAGTTTTGTGCACACCATCTTAACCTCACTGCGTCGGCTCGTGAAGAAACGCTGCCCAGCCGCCCTTCAGGGCCCGATCAAGCCGCGTTCCTCGCTTGAGAGGGGACACAAACCAGTACCCTCAAATACCTGCTGCTGTGTACGCACACCCGCAATGCCGAGGTCGACCAAATACACCCCATAGAGCATTGTTCCCATGTCAGCAGCATCGCAGGAGTACAATGTGCACAGACAAGAAGCTGTCAAACAGCGCCTGATCGGTGCAGTTGACTGCGGAATCTCAGAGTTGGTCATAGCTCCCTGAGCCGTGACGGCGCACCGTAGCATGATCCCTTCATATCAACCCGAGCATGACGACTAGCCTCAGAGAGTCACTCGGTCAGCTCCAGCATCAGACGCACCTGGTCTGACCAGGTGGCTTACATGAACTGCTTCTGAACTGCTCCAGCTAACTGCGGTGCGGCAGTGTCAGGAAGGCCGGATGCAAGTACTGCACGATGAAGCGGAAGCGGTCCTACTGGCTCGTAATCGCCAGTGTGAGCACTTCGGAAAGCGAAAGGATATGACTTGCGGCCATACTTCCCCTGCCTCTGGCACATATGCTTGATACAGATCGTCACTCATGATAGACAGGATCGTCAGGAAGGAGTCCACGTCAGACATCATGCGTTCCTTTCTTTCGCTTTGCGTTTTGACGATAATGGATGCCTTCTTTTTTACATCCTCCATCATTCACACCAAGCAATTCAAACATAGAGATAGAAATCCCTATGTTTGAGTCTCAATTCCATGTTAAGAATACAAGCAATGGAACTCCCACAAAAAGCCAGAACCGATTCAACCATGAAACATATTCTCCTAGAGAGTCGTAAAGCTTCATAAGGCGCTCTGGGTGTAATTGACAAAAAGCATTCCAGAGACCAACCAATGTTACGAACTCCCGCATACTTCCATATACAGCTCCAGAGATAAATCCCAATAAAGGGCTGCACCCCTTCAACTGTACCTAGGGCGAGAAAACCAAAATGACGATACACCAGTAACAAAAGTACGCTTAGAAAAAGAACAAGGAGCCAAAGCAAAAAATACGAAGCGTAAAACATGGGGGTCATAAAACACTCCTTTCTTGTTATACCCACAAAATTTGTTAAATCTTTCTCTTCTCCTATCTGTATCTATCGCCCATCAATTTCTTTCCTGTATTTTGTGCAACTCTTTAAAAGAGAGTATCAGTTCCGGACGTGCAACGATGAAGGAACGGAGTAGGGCTATAAAGGTAAAGAGAGACACTTACCATAACTAGTTCTAAACAAAATTTTGGAAGGAGGCTCTTGTACTGAAATGTAAGTATTAATCCCAATAAAGCGAAACAAAGCAAGCAAAGATTCCTAAAAACACTACCTTTACCTACCTTAGCACTAGCATTTCCAAAGCAACCACATCTAATGTTTATACCTTTTTTAATAATAAAAAACATCCAGCCCGTAAACAGTAACAAAGAACATACTGCCAGCGCGAAGAAGATACTTAAAATGTAGGAGGAACTAAGAAAGATTCCAAATACGACGCCAAGTTCTCCCAAAGGGACAAAAAATACAAGAAGACGAACTAACCACTCAGGAAACTCACTTAACCGTAAAACGGCGCGAAATGATTCTCCTTCCAAAAATTTTCCAACAGCCGCGAGAAGGAAAACAGAACTAATCACTAGTTGCAATAAAGTTAAAAAAGAATACCAACCGACATACTGTCATCCTTTCTTCATGTCGTATGACAGACAGAATCTTTGTCAGCTTAGCAAGATGCGTTTCTAATCAGCATCCTTTTTCCTCTAGAGGAACTAGTCTTCTACGATTCCGTCGTTCGTTAGTTAGCGAGTCAAGAATATCAAGAATATAATGTTATCTATTTTATCCTGAAGATCTTATTCTTATATATTTTTATATTTTATGTTTTTAAAGCTAATATTTATTTTTATCTATCTTCCTATATATTCCATGGCGCATATTACACCTTTCATTTAAATAATAAAGTCTTCCCAAGAAAACACTTCTTGAATCTTTCCTTAGGCAGTATTTTCAACAATCCGGCATTCTCCCTGATAGTTCCCTATCATCTATAAAGTGTCTCGGAGCTTTTTTTACATTACGAATATATAATAATCTTTTTAACTTGTCAAGACGAAAACATATTTTTTTGCTATTATAGGATCAAAAAATCTCAGTAACCTAAGCAAACTTTTGTTTCCAATTACTCTTAATACAGCATGGATTTCATATAATTTAAGTTCTTTTTCATACTTAGAATAATTTAGTACAGTCACAGAATCCTCTTCTCAGACGTTGCCGGGAAATTCAACCGGATGAGCTATGGGCTGGTCGACGTCTCGCCGCATCCTGACATTCCATAGAAAGCTGGAGAGAAAACCGATCCCTTGACTCCGCCTTGCCTCATCATCTATCAGGATGAGCAAACCTGTAACTAGTGCACTGTCAAGACAGGTGATAGGAGATGTAGTATCAGAAGAACCATGAGTGCTCCCATTTTTGTTCGCCCGTTGAGCGAGAAAGAACAGCAGCAGCTCAAAGCCGGCCTGCGCTCATCAGATGCCTTTGTCCTGCGATGCTGCCAGATTTTGCTGGCGTCAGCCCGCCAGGAGCGAGCCACGGCCATCGCCAAGCAACTGGGCTGCGACGACCAGACTGTGCGCAATGTCATCAAAGGCTTCAATACCAAAGGCTTCGCCGTGCTACAAGCCGGCTCCTCACGCCCCCACTGCTTGCACCAGGCGAGAGAGGATCGCGATCTGCCGCGTTTGCAAGAACTGATGCAGCGCGGGCCACGCTCTTTCGGCAAGCCTACCAGCGTCTGGACCAGAGATCTGTTGGCAGAGATTTGCCAGCAAGAAGGACTGACCCAGTCGCTGGTCAGTGGCGAAACCATCCGGCAGGCGGTGCTACGGCTGGGAGAAGCTTGGAAACGAGCCAAACATCGCATCAACCGTCCCGATCCGTTGTACCAGCAAAAAAACGGCGCGCGACCAACTGATCGCTTGGGCAAGCCCGCAGCCTGAGTGAGCCATTGGATGTGTCGATCAAGTGTGGTGGAGTCGCTTTGCTCTGCCTCGTATGCACGCCTGGCAGAGCGTGGAGCATCCCTTCTCCCTGGTGGAACGGTCGTGGCAGAAAAACGATCCCGACCCCAAAGCTCTGGCCTGTTATGGAGTCTTGTGGCAAGAAGGCACGTCGACAAAGCCAGTGCGAGAGAGCATGTGGCTGCGCTTTGTCACCGGTCGCCCCCTCTCAGCCATCACCACCCAGTTTCTTGAGTGGTGTGGTCAGCGATTGGAGCAAGAGGGCAAACACCATTGGCTCTTGATCTGGGATCACGCTTCTTGGCATGTCTCGAAGCTGGTGCGAACCTGGATCAGAGAACAGAACCAGCAGGTCAAGCAGTCGGACAAAGGCGTGCGCATCTTGCCCTTGCTTTTGCCCAAACAAAGCCCGTGGCTCAACCCCATCGAACCCAAATGGGTGCATGGCAAGCGTGCCGTCGTTGAGCCTGCTGGTCTGCTCTCTGTCCATGAGTTGGCAAGCCGTGTCTGTGCTTACTTCGGTTGCTCCTATGAACCTCATCTGTCTCTTCCTGACTCCGAAAAGGTTCCTTGAAAATGCACTAGGCCCTGCACCATGGGAGTAAGATACTATCTCATCTTGCAGAACAAAAGGCATGATAAGGGAATAAAATACTCTGTAAGATATTAAATAGCAGTTCATGCAGTACGGTGTACCGACTTCATTCCGCAGTGAAAGACGAGAGCAACAAGTCCTTTACGCTAGGTGTACGATATCATCTAGATTTTATACCTTTATTTTTATGTAACAATATACCTATAATAAAAGTAATGCATAGCAAAAACGAACATAAAAACATATAAATGGTCATTATTATAGGTTGAGTTAATAGGTTTTGTGGGAAATATTTAGCAAGAAATAGGGTAAAAGATGCAACAAGCATTGTTCCCCATATAGCTAAAAACCTTCCATAAATACTCATTGGCATCAATGAACAAAGATATACATTGTATATATATAAAGTTACATATACGATTCCAAAAAGAACTATGGTTAAGACAAAAAAAAGCAGATCTCTACTAAGAATATAACTAATAAAAGATATAGTTATAGGGAGAAGCATAAACGTTCCTAAAAGGATAAAATATTTCGGGGGTATTTTTCTTTGGGTATCTTCTAGCACTCTCGCAAGTGGACGATTCAGAGCAATACTAATAATAATGCCTAAAACAATCAATAGAATGATAAAACAATTTGTTAGCAGAGGCATACAGCTTTTCTCCTTCTATGCTAATACTAATGGTAATAAGAGCAAGTAATAGGCTTGGCTCTTATGCATTGGTAAGTAATTTCACAAATTACCACACAATGGAGTATGATAAATTATCTGGTTGCATATTTCGTGTGTAAAGGATGTTGAACAATTTAGCCTGAATCTCTTGATTACTCTACAATAAAGCTACTAAAAAAGCAAGACCAGATCAGCCGATGAGATATAACGAATAGTTAATGTTAGTTCTTGGGAGAGAAGCTATACAGCTCCTCTCCCAAAACTTAGCTAAGTCTTCTACTCCCACCATCTTGCCTCGGTAAGCTTTTGAGCATACCAGGTCTTCTTCTTGAAATACTGTTGCGATACATTACCAGTGTTTCCAGCTCGCTCCCAGGATTCTTGAACTGAGCGATACCAATCATACCCTCCAAGGTAAGAATCTACAGGATCATCGCTATAAACAGGCTCCCACCATGTTGCAGGAGGTATATATGGCCGACTCGGAGATGCAGATGGAGTTGTAGACTTCACTGTTCGCTTCACTGTTGGCTTTGCTGTTCGCTTCGCTGTTGGCGTCGGCGTTGCTGTTGGTACCGGGGTTGACTTCGGAGCTGGCTTACCATCTACCGCAACATCAGCAAAGCCATTGGCCACCCCGGTCAATGCACCCACACCCTCTATAGAGAAGAAGTAAGTAGCTAATGGAGCCGGACCTAACTCCATGACAAATAGCCCTTCAACTACTGTACCAGTCGCCATAGCATAGCCCAATCCAAGCAAACCAGGCACTATAAAAGTGGCCACTGGAGCTATTACTCCTCCTACTATAGCACCTGAGATTGCAGCCTTTGCAACCGTCTCGGCTGAAGGCAGCTTTCCATTGATTGCCCCCTGTATATACACGCTAGCAACCCCTCCGATAGCTCCTAATACTGCACCACCAACTATTAAAGCTAATGCAGCGAGAGGATTATGACCAGTAGGATCTGTCGCTGACTCAGGGTTCCCTCCAACATATAAATATGGATCTCTCCCTTGAATATTTGTCTCGACAGTATCGGCCCGTACAAATCGCCCACTCACGGGGTCATAGTAGCGAAAATTGAAGTAAAGAAGTCCAGTGAGATCATCAAACCGCTGCCCGGTAAAATTGAAAGAGGTCGGCATCGTGCCATCTGCAAAGCGTACCGAGCCATACGGGTCAAACAATTGCACCGCCTGGAACGTTCCATCTCCAGCAAGGGTGAGACTTGCACTCCCAAGCAAATCAGATACGAAATAGAAGAGGTTTCTGTCCTTGCTCGTATGCAACTGCTTTGCCTGCTACCTCAGAATACTTCGTTGTCTCTTTTGAGGCACCCACAATTTTGACTTCCGTCCACGCACCAAAGGAGAAGACCATCTGGCTTGTTTCCAATCCATTCTCTGCCGTCTCGCTCGTTCGCTGGGCAACTCGATTGCCAGCACTATCATAGAGATAATCAGCACGCTCTTGCTTGCCAGACCTTGCCTTCCACTGGATCATACGTCCCTGGAAGTCATAGACCATTTGCGCTCCGCTGCGCGTCGGTCCTGCCTCACATGTCTCCTTTCCAGTGGTTTCCGATGTTCGACATATCATATTCCCCATCGCATCATAGGATGCATACCGGGTCGTGGTCCCCCCAAGATGTGTCACCGCATGGGGGTGGGAATTATCCTGGTACGAGAGCGTCCCACGTGGCCCTTTCGTCACGCGATCCATAGCATCATAGCCACAGCGTTGCTGGTATGGAGCCGTTGTGCTTCCAGGAGGTGTCAGAGTCCCCCTGGTGGCGTTCCCCCGTTGCCAGCCCAGATGAGCCGGCTCTGGGCATCAGAACAGAAGCTTTGCACATCCGTTTTCGTCTCGCCCTGTTGTGTTGAAAGTTCTGTCTTGAGCCCCAGTGTATTGCCAAGATAATCATAGGTTCGTGTCTGACTCCACAGCGTCTTTCCGCTTTACATTGCTTGCACTGAAGTCGGGCGTTGTATACTACCATAGCCAAAGGTCATCTGGACGACAGCGACCGGTCCTGCCTCAGGACTCTTGACTCCTCCTAACGCCAGCCCAGATAATTGTCCCGTATTGGTATAATTGATCTGGCTGGCGGGCCAGCAGGACTCGACGATCAGTACACATTGATGGTCGAGTCCGGGACCTCCCGCTTCGGTATGGCAGCGCGCCTGAGCGCTAGCGTACACGCTTGACATGTAGATACCGAAGGCAATGCCGCCAAGAGTCCCCTGGATAAAGAACGCAGGCAACGTCGGCCAGAGCAACGGCACCACCATCCCGATCGCGAACAGCAGCGAGGACGCAATCACGAAGGGCTTGCGGCGACCGATCAGCGGATGATTGAGTTCGCTGAGGTGGTGACACGTCAAAAGAATCTCATGCTTAGGCCACCGGGTGCGAAATTCAAGACTGGCACGTTGCAAATCAGCAATCAGATCTCTGAACCATCCCTCATCGTAGGTCACTTGCTTCGGCATGAAGCCGTCTCCCCCTGGATAGCAAAAGAAGGTGATGGCTTTTTGACCGGAGTAGGGGGCTCACTTTTTAGTTAGCGCATTCGCTCAAAAAGAACGTGTGTTATCGAGCAAGAAGGACACAAACGCATACAACAGAACAATGATATTCGGCAGTCTTCTTCATCATTTGTCGTTTCTGGGGGCTCACGCCGCGATCGTGTTGGTATGTTGATTGAGGGAATCGACGCGGTAGACGCTCTCGCGAGAATATGTGAGGCTGAGCAGGAAGGTGTCCAACACATTTGGATGAAGGTGGACGGAGCGGATACAGGTTTCCGGATATCTTGACGCTTTTTGCCGCTGCCGCCGCGCACACTGAGCGAATCCGGTTAGGAACTGCTATCGAGCCTATGTATTCGCGTCACCCGCTGGTGATGGCACAGCAGGCACTCGCTGTCGATGACCTCGCTTCAGGACGTTTAGGGATTGGCACCAGTAACCGTATGGTCATTGAGGACTGGCATGGCCTGAAGTTTTCATCTCCACTTCCATACCTCCAGGAATACATAGAGGTTCTACGTCGTGCCTTATGGAAGGAAAGTGCAACCTATCACGGGACTTTTTTTCAGGTAGCGTTTCCCCTGTCACGCTCAGCTCAGATCCCTTTGCTTACTTCAGCACTGGGCAAGAAGGCGCTTCAGCTTGCCGGGGAGATCGCTGATGGAGTTCTTTCCTGGACGTGTCCTGCCCCTATCTGCTTTCGTCGGCGCTTCCCGCATTACACGCCGGAGCTGGAACCTGTCAGCTTCCGACACCCCCATTAGTTGCTCATGTACTCGTCGCCTTGAGTACAGGTGAAGAGGCAGTGATGGCAAAGGCCAGCCCAACTTGTCATGGAATATGCAGAGGGCCCTTTTTACGCTCGTATGTTTGCAGAAGCTAGCTTTTCTGGCGCAATGCATGGCAAAGATGGAGATGTGAATGCGCAGGCACAGACGTTGGTGATCCATGGCAACGAGATGACGGTTCGCAATCGGATAGAAGAACTGCTAGCGTGGGGCTTAGATGAACTGATGCTCCAACTTATTCCCGTGTCTTCCGAGGCCTATGAGTGAAAACAGTTGCTTAATCTCATCGGCTCCCTTGAAGCCTGATCTCTAGCAAAAGACCGATGATATTGACACGTCCCAGGACCTGGAGATTCTTCTTTCACCCAGCATGCTGCGAGTCGCCGCGATGCGACGACCCGTAGGGGCACGCTTCTGGGCAGACGGTACCCTGTATGGCTTTGTGCAAAATATTCAAGGCGGCATTGTGGTCCCGATCCAGGAGCAGCTCACAGCCGGGACACAGATTGTATGGTTTGCCGCCTTCGGCACGGTGCGGTTTTCCTGTGCTACGTGCACAACTAGTAATGAGGAGAAGCATCACTAAGCAAGACACACAAGAGCAGAGAAAGCAGAATTAAACAATGAGAAAGACAAGCATACAGACGCATCAATATACATGAAGCCCCAGCTCGTCCGGCATGCACAGTGAGCTAGAGGCGTGTTGCTCGCTACTGGAGCTGGCGCAGACGGGCTTGCGAGCGAGCCAGCCCGCCCATGTGCTCGATGAAGTGCGCCTGCGGCAAGCGGGCTCCAATCAGCCCTGTGATCGGCACCCGCTTGAGCTGCGTGTTGCCTTGTATGATGACGAACTGCCGTGTGTGAGCCTCGACCACCAACGCCTGTTTCACGGAAGAGGGGTGATGTTCCACCATCACGCGGCGCACAAAGGCGCGCCCATCAATCACATGTAGCCAGGCGTCGGGATCCACCACCTCGGGCAGCCTGGGCCGCTAAGAAAGAGACATCTTACTGCTTCCCGATGAGTATCAGGAAGCACAAGCCTCCCGCGAAGCCCCCGCCCAAAGGCAGAGGAAGTCGTCACAGGGTGCAGTTACCTCTCATATTGAAGTTCCAGAGCTTCATCAGACGGCTCTTCAGTGAGCATTTCCGGAAGCGCTTCTTCTTCAAGCCATGCACTTTGAAAGACATCTGCCATCATTTCTGTGTAATGGGTACGAATTACCTTCGCTACCTTCGGATCCTTATAGATTCTCTGACAGGCTTGACAGGGATGAGCATACATATTCTCCCAGACTATGGTAGGATCTTTTTGTGCGGCCCAGGCGAGTATCTTGTCCGGCCCTTTATAGTGAATCCAGAGCTTCAGGAAGTCACTCTCGGCCTCTTTTATTGCATGTGAGAGAAACTTTTCTCCCCGGATGCAGCTCTCATTTAGCTCTGGAATGAGCCGCAGACCCAGACCACAACATGCCCCTATCCGTCCGTCCGCTTGAAGAGTATAGGTCGTCAAGACACTCTCACATCCTTTTCTTGTGATAAGATTAGCCTGGTTGGTTGCGATACCAGGAGGATATTTCTCAAATAATAGAGGATCTAGTGGCATCCAGGGACTTTCTGTAACTGTCAGTGTCGCGAACTCCGCAGGGGTTAAAGCAGTAATGAGGGGATGACTGATAATATCGTCTCTCGTGACACGTCTCTCTTTTCTTAGTTCTACCATAATGTGGACTCGAAAGCCACGCTTGGCGGCTGCGACGGTCGCGTAGACGACACGTTCGAGGGGAACAAATTTTGCATGCTCATCTCCAGTACTGTAATTAATCTCTTTGAGACCATGAGCGATGAGTGTTTCTAATTTTGCCTCTGCTCGTTCCATCGACTGCGCCCAGTGAGCATTGGTAACAAGCCGTGTGGGTAAACCAAGCGAGTCTGCATATGCGATAGCTTGAAGAAGATCATTCCAGCGCAGGGTTGCCTCGCCCCCCGTAAATACTACATTTGCAAAGTCAAGTTCCTTTGCTTGCTGGATCGCATCAAGTATGATATCCAACTCGATATTCGTACGTTCCCTGGGGCTGCTGAGTGTCCCGCAGTTACTGCAAGCGGCAGGACAGGTAAACGTCGGCATGATGCAGAGGGTCTTTTGCCCTCGAAAAATACCAGACCTTGCGGACTGCTGCATGAGTATTCACCTTCTCTTGCTGTTTGCGCTCAATATCTCCACAATACAAGGACAGAGTCTTTATCCCTCTGCATCAGGTGCAGGAAAGATGAGACTCCTTTTCTCCTACAACTCTCATCTGAATGATGTAGCTGAAGAGAAGTTTCAAGTCAGATGAAGTTTTGAAAAGCGGGCTGCTTCCTGAGAGAAAAGGTTAGAGAAATTCCCTAACCGGGTACCGCCCCTGTCTGCCAAATTCCCAACCCACGTGCTACAAGATACTCACTGATTGCTCGCACCATTTCAGAAGTAATAATGTCATCAGGGTCAAACTGAGGGCCTCTCGTTTTGTTTTTTGTTATCGCATATTGCCTGTTATAAACTGCAAAGCCTTCTGCAATGGCGACGGAATACTGTTTAACAACCTTTGCCTCAACATTATTGTCTGAAAACGCGGTGGAGACATTTTGATCCATAGCTCCTGAAGCCAGAGCTTGCACAAGTTTTGCATCACTAAAGCGGATGACTGCTTGAGCAAAGTCGGTAATGAACTGTTGTGAACAGATATCCTTGTTTTGATATTTTCTGCTGTACTCCCTTATCCACTTCCTGAATTTCTTGTTGCTGATTAATGAGAAGAGTAGCTGATTCGCTTTTGAAACTTGTTGGCGGGCCTTCTTGCAAAATCTTTCCGCAATAACATTAGCTGGATTCTGAATAAACGTTGTCCGAAGTTCCTCATCTATATTCAGATCATGGAAGAGGGAAGCAACCTGCTCCTGTAGATTTTGCTGTTTTAGCATTAACATGGAATTCCTCCTGCTTGAACTCAGCATCATAGCGCCAGGCAAAAGCATGTATGGCTCAAGCTCTAGATGCGTGAGAAGGACTACTCACCCGTATTGAAGCCTTCTACCTCGCTGATTTGGTGTCTCTCCTACCAGCCTTATTGAGCTTCTGTGAATGAGCTTCCAGATGCATTCGTTAATAGAATTATACGTTGAACATTAATACATTTTTATAAATATTCAATCTGAGTATTTCTCCCGATTTCTGATGGGATCGACTGTAATGGGCAGGCCGAAGATGGCTTCAATAATGATGAGGAAATGGAACAGTCAAACCTTAGAACGCGTGGTTCCTGGCGTGGCTCAACGGGGTTCATACTTCGGTGTGTGCCCTGAAGCCTGGAATCTGCTCAGGAAACAAGCATTCTCTTCCTCCTGAGCCACTAACATCATTGGTCTATCCTTCGGGATATTTCCCTACTCAGATAGTTTCTTGCTCTGTTCCGACAGAGATGAGAAGAGAAGGAGATAAATTGCCTCCAGCATGTGTCCATCCTCTATTATCGTAAGGAGAGCTACGATCTCCGCTAATTGCGCAAAACTCTTCGGGTATGCCCGATTATGCCTCCTATTTCCACCCTTTATTATCTCCGTCTGATCATGGAGGGATCTCTTCTCTGCCTGAGAAGTTTCCTCATATTGTTGGCCTTTCTGCGCGAACCTCGTGTTCGCGATGTCAGCACTGCTGGTCTGCGCAACCATAACAGACCATTTCTTCTTTCTATATGAAGAAAATGGTTTACCATCCTCAGTCTCTCTTGTGTCATACCTCGGAGAGCAAAAAATGATCCTGACTTGTTACACACAAGCAATACAGAAAATGTGTTTGGAACGCATGCTCCTCGCTACTCCTGAAAAGATAAAGAGAGAGTTGACCAACAAACAATAGGGGCAACTCAAACCAGTGCTCTCCTCACAAGCTACAGCGGAGCCGCGCAGCCCACAAACATCATCGCATGCTCATTGGCATCTTCTCTTGCAGACGACTGCACCATCTAAAAGGGAAGAAAATCCCTGGTGAGAAAGGCAAGCACCTCGGGAGACAGGACCTGCTCATCCGCGTCTGGAATACCATGAAATCCACCATACTGAAATACACGCCGCAGATATTGGCCCCCAAACCAATAACTATGATGCTCCGGCAAATAGAATGTATCGAAGGTGGGACGCAACAGCAAGGCGTTAGGCCCTCCACCAGACACACCATATTTGAAAAAGCGATCAGGGCATACGTCCCAAAACCACTCCCTTCCTGCTCCAAAATCGTCCCAGTCACATTTCTCTGCTACCACTTCTAGAGGAAATAAAAAGAGAGGATCCAAGACTACTCCCAAGCTGGGTGTCCAGGTTCGTTCCTCAGTATCCGGGAAGAGCCCGACCAGATTCACTCCTCCTATGTGTTCATACCAGCAACGTACAAGCATCGGGAGCTTTCCCCCGATCTGCGCTTCTACCGCATCTAACAACTGCTTCGTCTCCGCGGTAGGGAGTTTTCTCCGGGGGGCTTCGGCCTCAAGTATTGCCCACTCTTCTGGCCCAGCCTGGTCATAATACCCTGCTCCAAATCGATACCCGAGCTCTTCCAACCGAGGCAGAAGCAGATCCAGATTATGGTGCATACGTCGCACCATCTCCCGCGACACTTTCCAGGCTTCCGCTTGATACGGTTCCTCATACACCTGCCGCTCTTACCCCTGGAGTTCCGCATACACCTGCTCATAGTCTCCTTGCAGATATCGTTCATACCAGTTTGTCATACGATCTCCTCCTCTTCTCATGAAAAGACACGCTCTTACCCCTCTTTTTATGGAATACAAATATATCACCCTGCTCCTCTCCGAATTGAAAGTGTATGTGGAGCGATACTATTGTTCGTCCAAAGAAGCAGGTGTACAGGTGCATCGACCTGCAATGCATCTGGAGCCGCGCGCGGTCACCAGCGCTTAACTCTTAGTTACTTTTCTTAATTTTGCATGCAGATAATAGCTTACTTCTTGTCAACAATTCACATATTTATTTTACTCTATCTATATCTTTCACCCTAACTACATCTATTTATCAATGATTAAATTAAATTATCGTGATAGACTCATACAACTATATACTTCATGTATTTCTGAAATCTCCATATTATAAGCTCAGCAACTGAATTTTGTCAAGAGAAGAGAAAGTAATGAGGCTGTATCGATATTTTGATGAATAATCAACCACCCTTTCCTGGCTTGAGTTACTGGAGGTCCTCAAACGACGTTACACCCGGCCGGGCGCCTTCTCTCACTTTTGCGGTATCAATACCAGAAACACATAAAATTTCTACATCAACATGACATATATATTTTCAACCGCATCTCCTCATCTATCAGGTCCATATCAGCAGCGCGGGCTCACACCCAGGCTTCTCCCTCTTGTTGCTTCGCCGCTACTGCCACTCCAACTTGAACAGTTCAGACTCTCCATACTGATACACATACATCACGTGCATAAGATGATGTTTCTATATTTCTCTTTTCCCCTTCTTTTTCTACCATACTATTTCTCTTTCCACAATATATCAACTTCTATTCGTCTATCTAGCATATTTCCTACTTATACTTTATTTATATCTTTCAGCCTGCATTATATACAATTCTGCATATATTCCCTTTTTCTCAATAAGTTGTTTATGTGTTCCCTGCTCAATAATCTTCCCGTGTTCAAGAACACCGTTCTACCCTCCGCAAGCTCTCGGATACGGTCTATAAGCTGTATTTCCGCTTTTGCATCTAACGCGGAAGTAGGCTCGTCAACAAAGATAAGTGCGGCATCACGGACAAATGATCGAGCAAGGGCTACTTTCTGCCACTCGCCGCCTGAAAGTTCAATGCCCCCATCAAAGCGTCTCGTCAGTTGTGTGTCATAACCTTATGGGAGTTTCACAGCAATAGCATCTGCTCCAGAGTGATAGGCGGCTTTTTTGATCTGTTCATCAGGGAGAGACAGAGTGTTCGCTTCCACCCCTCCTACCTCAATATTCTGTCGCAAAGTCAACGCGAAACGTGCAAAATCTTGATAGACTGCTGCCATTCGACTTCTCAATGAGAAGAGATCATACATCTTGAGCGGGACGCCATCAAGAAGAATATCCCCTTGATCTGGATCATACATACGTGTTAACAATTTCACAAGCGTACTCTTCCCAGCCCCGTTCACGCCTACCAAAGCGATCACTTTCCCGGACGGGATTTTCGCATGTATCTCATCTAAAACGCTTTTCATCTCTTCTGGATACCCAAAACTCACATTTTGCAATTCCACACCCGTTGAGAGAGAAAGAGGCGCTATCTGGCTTTTCCCCTCAGGCACAAGCACTATCTGAGGATGGGCACTATCAAGGAAGGAAAATAAAGCACGGAGTAAAAGAAGAGCTTCATAGAGCACATTGAGCGAAGCAGAAAGGCCAAACATTTTGCTCTCTGCTTGTATCATCGCGTTAATGTAGAGCGAGAAATCTCCCAGTGAGAGAAATCCTGTTCCTACCTGCACTGCTACATAGGCAAACGAAACGAGAAGCATAAACGCATAGAGCATACCCCACACCAGAACCGATCGAGCCTCACGAGAACGATGTTGTTGAACCTCCGCTAACGCATCGCTACATCGTTCTTGAAAACGAGTATGAAAAAAATTCCCCAAACCAAAAAGGCGTATTTCTTTTGCTGAGATAGGAGAAGTTACCAGACGGAAATAGTACTCCATTTCACGCGCGCTACGAGACCTGCGTACCATTGCTTCGAAAAGCTTCTTCCGATAGTGATATTGAGATCTCAAGTAAGGAATACTGACAATAATCAATCCTAAAGGTATAAAAGGGCTAAGCCTGAATAAGAGAATACAAATTCCAATAAGTGTAATGAGTGTTCCAGGTCCTTTTTGTAGAAATGGAAAAAGTCGAGGAGCCGCGCTTGCTGCATCTTGCACGGAACGAAGTTCATCCCCGAAGGCCGGTCGCTCTATTCTCACTAAATCAACCAGACGAGAGCCGGCTTCAATTAACCGTTTATCTACTTCAGCGAGCGTTTGATCCTCTAAAAGAATAGAGAGCTCCTGGATAAGGGGTTGTACGCCTGCATTTATAAGCAAAAGCACAACATAGCTTAGAGCGAGCGGGAGAACCTGGGGAAGGCCGGCATGTGTAACAAAATGATCTATCACGATTTTCGCAAGCCACACTTGAATCACAGGAAGAATGCTCGATCCCCCAATAAGTACAAGATAGGCAATAGCTAATACTGGAGCTGCTTGTATGACCAGCATTACTCCTCGCATAAAAATACGAACACCAGTATAGGCAGCCTGCCAGAGAATAACGACTCTTCTTCTCATGTATTTCAATGTATTCCCTCCTCGTGAGAAAGCCCTTCTCGAACATACTGAGCTGCCTGGAGCGTATACAGTCGAGCATATTCCCCTTGCCTTTGCATCAGTTCTTCATGACTCCCTTCCTCCCGGATCTGTCCTTGAGATAGGTAAAGAATTGTATCAGCCATACGCACAGAGGAAAAACGATGGCTAATCAGCACCGTCATTCTCCCTTGAGTGAGTTTCTGAAAGTGGCTATACAAGTTATATTCTGCCTGCGCGTCCAGAGCTGCTGTTGGCTCATCCAGGACGAGTAACGAGCAATCACGCAGGAATGCTCTTGCCAGGGCAAGCTTTTGCCATTCTCCCCCAGAGAGTTCTCGCCCACCAAATTCGCGCCCAAGTGGCGTATCTAATCCTCGGGGTAGCTGATCAATAAAATGAAGCATGTCCGCTTCTTCAGCGGCACGACGTAAGAGAGAACGATCTTGCATGCAGGAAAGATTACCCACCCCGATATTCTCACCCAGAGTGAATTCATAACGTACAAAGTCCTGGAAAATTGCTCCCATATGGGCGCGTAAATCATCCAGATCATACTTTCGTAAATCAATTCCATCCAACAATATACGTCCTTCAGTCGGATCATAGAAGCGAAAGAGGAGCTTAATGAGCGTTGTCTTTCCAGCTCCATTCGGTCCCACAAGAGCAGTACAGCAATTCGGTTTCAGATGAAAAGAGAGATCTCGCAGGACAGGCTCAGTGCTTTGCGGATAGCAAAAGGTGACATGTTCAAAAGTGATACCATGCCTGATCTGACAGGGAACAGAATGCGGATGTTCAGCAAGTGAAAGATCAGGGGGGAGCATGTAGAACACGGAACAAACCCGGTAAGAAATTCAAGAGCACAGGAAGAAAACCAAGCGAAAAACCTGCGTTGCTTAAATTATTTTGGAACAGAAAGACAATTCCGCTATAGAGTACAAATTCTCCGATCGTAGCTCGGCCCTGTAAAACAAGCCACGCAGTGTAGAGATACACACAGCCGGCCGATGCCGCAGACAAACAACTGCTTAATGTTGTCACTGCCATAAGCTTATGACGAAGTCTATCAAGCGGCGTTTTGATATCAACAAATATCCTGCTGTATACCTTTTTGAAAAAAGGACCGAGGTTGTATAAACGTATATCTTTTGCTGCTTCTGGAAGCAGAGGAAGATCACGTATATACTGAAGGCGACGGGCTTCAGGAGTTTGCCTGTAAAGGCGACTGGTCGTGCGATGGCGATATTCCCATTGAAGCACCATCTGAGGTAGACTCGCCAGAAATAGAATAAAGGGGACGAAAGGATGCAATGTAAATAGGATAAAGCTGAGAGCAATGACAGTAAGAAAAGCTATAACGGCTTGCAATCCATATATAACTAAGTTAAAACTTCCTGTAATAGCTTCCTTCCGAGCACGCTCAACATCATTCACAAATGCAGGGTCTTCAAAGCGCTCAAGCCCCTGCCATGTATTGGCCGCAACAAGTAATTGTTCGGTTACATAAGCGGTGAGATGATCACCTACCTGGTTTTGAAATGTCAATGAAAGGGGGCCTATAAGCTGGCTAGCGAACATAACCAGTACTGTTGCAGCAATCCAACCAGCCAACGGGAGCCAGTATTCCCAAAAATGTAAGGAATGTATGATGCCAAGATCAAAGGAGGCACGATCTATAACAGCTCGAAAAAGAAATAATTGTAGTGGAACAAGCAATGACTGGATTATGAGCAAGCTGATTACACTCATCGTTAATAAAGGGCTGGCTCGCCAGAGTAATAGAGCCGCAAGTCTGACCAGTTGCCATGTTTCGATTGTTCTCTGACCAAACCTTCTTCGTTTACCCATAGCAGTTTCTCCCATCACATACAATGAGCCTGTTTGATCCCTCTTACATCAACACAAAATCCGTAGAGGCCAAGCTCACCATCTACAGTTGCAAAGATCGGCTCTCCCGGGCGCTCCACGTCTCGGGAATAATCGAGCAAACCATCTTCCTGCTCACATTCTTTTCGGCTGTCAAGCCGCGAGAGATCTTTTATCGAAACACCAACAAAACCGAGCAATACTATACCTTTGAGGACTGGATTCTCTTTGCTGCCCTGCTGGAACGAGGCTCAGCGGAAGAGAAAAACGCGTCAAATATATAGGAATGATTGCCAATTGTGTGATACAGAACAACGTGATTGACCTCAAAGCCGCGCTCAATGCTCTGTCCTTGAAGCACATCACCCCAACCATTGACAAGTGAGCGGCACTCTCACCCCTATCAGACACGTCATATCAATGCTCGGACAATCAGGAACTGGATCTTTCCCGGGTTGCTGCACTGTCAGTCGATGCACTGGCCTTTGAGCGCAAGCCGAAACAGGAACTCCTGGGATGCAATGATGCCAGCACTTGCATCAATGAGAGGGAACAAAGGGGCTTCACCCACTCCCCTTCCGTAAACGATCGGGCGCCGGAGAGCAAGCACATCGGTTTCCTCTGGGGAGCCCACGGCACACCAACACCATTGACAGAGATACGCCCATACAAGATGACCTACTTGCCCTCAAATGAAGAGCCTGGTATTCCGCATATGAAAACTCATGGGACACAGGTTTATCAACCATCTGCTTCCTGAACGGGATCATGAGACTCTATTTCTGCTGCTCCGGAATACTTGCTAAGACAGCATCAACTGTTCTGCGACCAGAGCTGTTGCACACTCGTGGATCAGGCGGTACTGCGCCGATGGCAGGTGCACAAAAAATGGGCCGGCTTTTTGGCTGTGGAGGCATATGTAGAGTGACTCCCCCGCACAGTCTCAACAAGGGGTTCCCAGGTTCCAGCGAAGCATTTTCGTTTAACCCGGAAAGAAACGAACGTCCAGATGGAAAGAGAGCAGCCGCCCGCTGCCCTGCTATCCCATTCCTCTCCAACCTCTCTTATGCTCCATCCATCTTTGTGCTTTACAGTAAATTTGACGATGTATTCACCATAAGCAGCAATCACTTCATAGTGTATCATAAAAGGTGGCTGTTGTGAAGAAGAAAAGAAAATTTCATTCAACGAGCAGACACAGGGCTTTCAAGCGCTGTTTGCATGTGTCTATTCTCTTGCCCCAGACACGCGAGCATGGGATACGCTATTGATGCGATGCGAGAGACCGTTCCTTTGGATCTCTCTGTCCGCGACTCCGTGTTCTGTTCTCCATATTGCCAGAGGTCCAGGTTCAGCGCGACATTTTGTGACCCTCATACACACATTACTCCAATATGCCCCCCATTCTCCCTTGCTTTTCGTCTTTCTTTCTGCTATACTCAAGTTAGTATACTCAAATTTGAATATACGGAGTTCGCGAATCAAGTCTGAGCATATGGAGGAACGTATGCAAGAACACAACCCTCACACGTATACCTTGAATGCAGAAGCTGAGACGAACGCTCTCTGTGAAGGGTTTGTCCGTGTGATCGAACAACACATCGCCACGCATCCCAGGAAAGAGGCGCTCCTGACCGAGCTTCAGCAACAGCAGGCACACCTTGAGGCCACACACCAGGACTGGATTGTTGACATGCCAGCGAAGTATAATCTCAAGATGGTTGTACTGGTACTGGCAGCCTATCGCGTCTTGCAAAAAGAACTCCCTCGTGAGGAGACTCTGAAATTGATACGCGAGGCATTTATCAAGCCAACAGAAGGCTTTGTCCGTCAATTCACCAGGCAGATGCTCGATGAGGCCGCCGACCCTTTTCAGGCAATCATCAATACATCCAAAACCAGGGAGCAAGATGCTTTTGGCAAAGGGTTCAGCTTTGAGCGGGCACAAGACGACAAGCAGGCATACCTGCTCAACGTGAAACGATGCTTCTATCATCGCTTCTTTGTCGCCAATGGTACGCCTGAACTCACCCGCATCTTCTGCGACTATGATGCGACCTGGATCGGAGCAATTGATCCCAAACGGCACGGCATACGCTTCGAGCGTCCGAGTACTCTGGGATATGGGGCAACGATGTGTCCTTTCCATTTCTATCGAACAGGAGAAAACGACAGAGCATGAAAAGTACGCGCTTGATGATACTGGGTCTGCTTACCCGGACCCCGCAACATGGGTACGAGATCCAGAGGTGGTTGGAGGAAAGCCGTACTGAAACCTGGGCACAGGTACGTCCAGGTTCCATCTACCATGCATTACAACAACTTCAGAAGGAAGGCTTCGTGCAGATCCAGGAAATTACCCATACAGGTCACCGGGCAAAAGCAATCTATGCGTTGACGCAAGCCGGGCGACAGGAATTTCAGAGACTGCTTATCGAAGCTTTCCGCCGTCCTCCTCAGGCCTTCCCGGCTGAATTCTATACGGCGCTGACCTTTCTCCAGGAGCTTCCCGCAGAAAAAAGGAAAAACCTGATTGATGCACTTATCCCGAAGCTTGAGCAAGAAATCACCTCATGGGTTGAGGGCGAGGAGCAAAAGCACAAAGCGTTTCCACTCCCCGCTCATCTTCGCGCCCTGTTCGCGAACGGCAAGGAGCATCTGGAAGCCGATCTCCGCCTGCTCTACCGCCTTCGTGACATCCTCTCGGAAGAGAGCGACTGAGCGATTGTCAGATCATTTGACCACAGATAGCGATCTCATGAAGCCAACCTGTGCCAGTTCTCGCCATCCTATTTTTGTCTATGTGAGAATGCGCTGCATTTCTCCTCAACGTATAAGGGTTCAGAGGAGGGAAAACCATCTGTTTCTTGCTTTTTTATTGGGTGATGATATACCTTGCTGTGCAACACAGCCAGGAAAGGTTGTGGCGACTTTTTCCAGTTCTCAGCTTCCAACCAGGAGACTTAAAGACAAGGTTGAAGGCCGTGAAAACAAGGCCAGTCTTTGAGCCGCGTGACTCCCCCAGATCTTTGCTGTTTTTAACTTATTGGCGCAAACATCCATTTCGACACCAAAACGGGTCAAATTCGTCGTGATACAAGTCTTGATATGACAAGTTTGTATGCTGTTCTAATGGCGCACATTCATCCCGCCCCGTTACGGGGGACGGGACTTCCTGCACCTGTGGTTTATGAGCCAAGCGCTTCCTCTCTCGCGGGATCCTTGACGTTGGCAATAAACCAGTTGGGATACGGCTGTTGGGGAGCTGTGAGCTTGTCCAGTTCCGCAAGCTCATCTGCACTGAGCTGCACCTGCGCGGCGACCAGATTCTCCTCTAACTGCTGCACTTTGCTTGCTCCCACCAGAAGAGAAGTCACATGACGACGGGATAACAGCCATGCGAGAGCGACCTGCGCAGGCGTGGCCCCATGCTTGGATGCGATGGATTTCAAAAGATCAACAACATCATACCCATGCTCACGGTTAAATGGAATGATGTCAAAGCCGCTCAGGCGTCCCTCCTGTTGTTGAGGCTGCTCCCTGCTATATTTGCCAGAGAGAAACCCGCCCGCCAGCGGACTCCACACAAGCACACCTATCCCGGCATCCCGGGTAAAGGGCACTATCTCATGCTCTACATCGCGGCCGACGAGTGAATAATAGACTTCCGCCGCTCGGAATTGCGCCCAATGATTGGCCTGTTGCAGTCCAACCGCTTTCGCCGCCATCCATGCAGGCCAGTTTGAGAAGCCGATGTACCGCACCATACCTTGACGCACCAGATAGTCAAGAGCTTCTAACGTCTCTTCAAGCGGTGTATAGGGGTCGATGCAGTGGACAAGGTAGAGGTCAATGTAATCCGTTTGCAACCGCTTCAGGCTGGCTTGCGCCTGCGCAATGATGTGCTGCCGCGAAAGACCAGCATGCAGCAGGGCTTCCCCGGTGCGCATTCCCACCTTCGTTGCAATCACCACATCCTTGCGATGGCTTCCTAGAGCTCGCCCAAGCATCTCTTCAGATTGTCCATCCGCATAGGCATCAGCGGTGTTGAAGAAGGTAACACCTGCATCCAGCGCACCTGCAACCAGACGATTCGCTTCCTCCTGGCCAACTTTGTAGACGGAAGCGAACGCGCCTTGTCCCGAACCAAATGTCATCGCGCCGAACGCGAGACGAGAAACGACTAACCCTGTATTTCCCAGACGAGTGTACTGCATCTCTTTTCCTCATTTTCTTAGTCTAAGCTTCCTGCTTACCCCGGCCTCTTTGCGCCATCTTTCTCACACTTCAATGTGGAAACCTGTTTGTATTGACCAGCATAACATCACCTGCTCGCTCTGTCCAAGACATGCATTCTCTTGTGTGATAGAATAGCTCTATCAGAAACCACACGGAAGGAACCTCATGGAACTACGGGTGCTTCACTATTTCGTCGTGCTGGCCGAAGAACTTCACTTTGGCAGAGCCGCCAGCCGCTTACTGGTCGCACAACCCTCATTGAGTTATGCCATCAAAGAACTGGAACAAGATCTCGGCGTGACCCTCTTCAATCGCAACCGCAGAGGCGTGGCACTCACCAGGGCGGGGCAAGCCGTGCTCGTTGAGGCCAAACGCACCCTCGCGCAAGCGGAACGCGTGTCTATCATCGCCCGTCAGTTTCAAGCCCAGCAGATGCATCTTCTCCGTATAGGCTTTGAGGCAACCGGCGCAGGCACTGTCGGCACGGCAGCCCAGAAACGCTTCGTTGAACTGCACCCCGAGGTACGCATTGTCCCGAAACGCTTTGATTGGGGTGCAGAAGCGGAGGCGTTGCGTTCAGGACTGGTTGACATGGCGTATGTCTGGCTCCCCTCTGATATGCAAGGCTTACAGATGGAGATCATCGCTACCGAAGCCCGCTTTGTAGCGATGGCATACACACACCCTCTGGCTTCACGCACACAGCTTCAGATCATGGATCTCGCGGAGGAACCATTGTTGTGGACAAAGAAGGCCCCCAAAGCATGGGTTGATTGGTGGGCAGTCAATCCTCGTCCAGACAATAGGGAGCCCGTCTGGGGGCCAGTCAACGATAACGTCGAGGAGATGCTTGAGCAGGTAGCCACTAATACAGCTATTTGTATCGTGCCCGCCTCTATGGCGAGCTATTACGGCCGGCCTGATCTGGTCTGGCGCCCCCTCATCGATGTCGAGCCGCTTCACATTGCCATTGCATGGCGTGAGAACGAAACTAATGAGCTTGTGCAGGACTTCGTTTCCCTGTGTGTAGAAGAGGGCAAGCGATGACAAGCCAACAGCTAAGGACAAGACATATATCTGTAAATATTCTCAAAATCAACGTAATCAGAGGAACCATCCTTCCCGGTATAGGACGCCCGCCAGAGAACTCTAACCAGATAGTGCAATTCGTCTAGAGCAATGACAGAGAGGGAGATAACCTTCACTGAGATGTTCCCAGGCTCCTGTAAAAAGCAAAACCCCGGGGAATGGCCGCCAGGAATTGTGCACCATTCCTACGGCATGCCCCCATCAGGGTTAGCCTCCAGAAAACATGGTGTAAAGACAGCCGTTATAGCCGCAGCATCAAGCCGGGAAGGGTCGGCTCAAAGCCTGCTTGAACAAAGCTCATACGCTGAGAACATATGATGCACCAGTAGTTCGTTGTATGAATATTTGTCACCCGACTCTTCTTTTTAATTCTATATATCTGATGAGAAAATATACACGTAATACACCTCCCATTTATCCATTGTTTGTTCTAAGAAAGCGTTTGCTAAAGAGTATTCGGAGATGGAGCCGCGCCAACCGAGCGACCATGAGCTTGCTCAGGTGGGCAAGTCGAAGCAAACCAATAAAGTCTATGCTCTTCCGAAAGCCACACGCAAACCTGCCGCCAGGTCAGCAAGCGCCTGTTTTCCACCATCCAGTACATCATACATACCCACAAAACCGTGAATCATGCCATCGTAGCGCTTGAGGATCACGGGTACTCCGGCTTCCTGCATACGCCCGGCGTAGAATTCGCCCTCGTCACGCAATGGATCATACTCGGCGGTAATGACCAAAGCTGGTGGAAGACCACTGAGATCCTGCGCCAGTAAGGGGGAAGCATAGGGCTGCCTGGCTTCTTCCTTACCGGAGAGATAGAGGTCCCAGCACCAGATCATATGCTTCTTTGTCACAAAGTACCCTTCGCCATTCTCTTCATAGGAAGGCTTGCTTCGACTGTAATGATCGGTCACAGGATATATCAACAATTGATAGGATAATTTGGGAGTGCTACGATCTCGGGCCATCAAGGCAACAACAGCAGCCAAATTGCCACCAGCGCTATCCCCACCAACAGCTATACGTTCAGGATCGCCATTGAAACTGCTGGCATGTTCTTCTGCCCAGCAAGTAGCTACGTAACAGTCTTCTAGCGCAGCCGGATAGGGATGCTCCGGGGCCAGACGATACCCGACCGAAAGAGTGATGCAGTTGGCAGCATGGGTAAGTTCCCGGCAGAGAGCATCATGGCTCTCAATTGAGCCATACACCCAGCCGCCCCCATGAGCGAAAACGAGGACTGGAAATGGTCCTTTGCCTTCTGGGGTATAGATACGAATCCGAATCTTGCCAGCAGGTCCAGCTATCTCACGGTCCTCCACGCGGCCAACGACTCGCTCGCCAGCCAGAGTACGTATTGCTGCACGAGCAGTTTCAACAGGGAGCGTCTCCAGGGGCGGAACCTCCAGAGCCTCCATCTGGTCCAGCAGAGCCTGGACCTGTGGATCAACAGGCATAAATTACCTCCTTCTAAAAGCGAGCCCTGGTACATTTCAGGGCTTATTTCCTTTGGCAATGGGTGGAGTGCTTGCCTACCAGGAGGGTGCAGGGCTTCAGGCTCCATCCGACATAAGAGGTGAGAGCGGCTTCCCGCTTCCATCGGTTGTGCATCCCTCCCGTCACTTCCTCGACGAGGCACAATGAGAAAATGTGACTGCGTGAAGGAAGTGTTTTAGCTCCGCTTTTGACCACTACTGAAAATCTGAACCGGATATCGCTGAGCCAGTCACATTTTTTTGCTGTGTTGCGTCGGTGAGATGAGAGGTGAGACACGATCAACAAGGGCGGGAATATCCTCCCTTGAATCACTTGAGAGATGTTCTTAAGGCAGCATCCTTCTTCGAAAGGAGAAAACTCACCTCAGAAAAAGAGCAATTGCATACATGAAAGGAAATGTTCGATGAGCATACTCATGATTCGTTCCAAAATCCAGGCTACACACGTCACAGACATCGAAGCAGCCGTCAAGCGCGTTTTTGCGGCACTTGATCGCGAACAACCTCAGGGCATCCGCTATGCCTCATGTCGGCTCTCCGATGGAGTGACCTATGTGATTATCTTGTCACTTGATGACGGGATCGAGAATCCTCTGCCCTCCCTCCCAGAGTTTCGCGACTTCCAGGAGGGCCTTACACAATGGATGGCCGAACCACCCCGGCCCGAACCGTTGACGGTGATTGGATCATATCGCTTCTTCTAACAGTGCACACCGAGTCGGAAGGTACATTTCCTCCCTCACCTGAGGAGGGATGAACACTATCCCCCTCAGGTGATGCTTCATCAGGAAGACGGCGAACGCGCTCATCTCGTCTCACGACGTGTTTGCCTATGAAGCCTTGCAGATCTGCCATCTTGTCAAGAACTGTCATCTGATCAAGAGCATGCATGACGCCGCCAGGGGCCACTTTTTGTACTGGGTGAGATACGATGGGAAGGTGCAGCAGCTTCCGGTGATCGGGGTGGAACCGCAGTTCACTAGCTAGGAGTGTTCTCGTTGTGGACAACGGATCAAGAAGAGCTTGAGTGTGCGTACCCATCTGTGTCCTGGCTGTAGGCTGCCCCTGGATCGGGACCACAACGCCGCCTTGAATATCTTGCACAAAGCGATACACGGTACCGTCGAGCAGACGGAAACCGACGCTCCGCAAGGAACGTCGAACGCTTCTGGACAGCGTGCTACTACAGATCATCGTACCGCGGCGCCTCGCACGCATACAGGCTGAAAGAAAAAGCCCCGGGCTTCTGCCCTGAGAAGTGTCAATTCCATACCATTCAAAGAAGCTATTGCTTTTGATGAGAGCTTTGACCCGTCCAGAGTTCCTGGGAAAGGAAGCCCCTGTGAAGGGGCAGAGGTGCGGTGGAGTCCAGACGCAAGCCTCCGCCTGAAGGAGGAGGTGAGTGACCTTCTTTCTAACCTTCGTCTCCCTCTCTCGCTGTCTCCACTATCTCTCCATACTGACAACAAGGGGACGCTTGATCCATTCCCTGATAAGATGATGTACAGCAACGCCTTATGGAAAAGAGGCTGAAGATCTGACCTCTTTTCCAATCAGGCTCGGCGCTTTCAATTACGCTACTTTCTCTACATCCTGTTCGATCTCGACGGGCTGCACACGCTTGCTTCTCCAGAGACTCAGAAGCAGGAGAAGTAACGCGAGCAGTACCGATAGCGCACCGATCGGACCAAGAACCAGAGCCGGAGCATAGTGTAATAACAACCCACCTATTGCGCCCGCACTGCCTATTCCCAGATATAACATCGAGTTATTGAGAGCCAGCAGCACGTTCGCATGCTGAGGAGCCAGATGCAAGAGACGATGCTGTTGCGGCGCGAAAAAGCTCGGCATCACAATCCCCAGACACAGCAGCGTCAGGAGCGCTCCGATCGGGAAGAAAGAGGCGAATGAAAATAGCACCAAACAGAGCATGACCAGTATCTGACCCATGATCATCGGTCGAGCAGATCCAAGACGATCAGTCATAAATCCTGCAAGCCAGTTCCCGATGAGGTTACCAATGCCAAAGACCAGCAAGTAACCGCTGATATCAGTCAGATGCATTGACTGCTGCAAGGAAATCCCAAGATAGGTATACAGCAGATAGATACCCAGATAACCAAACAGTGTCGGGGACAGTGCCAGCAGCATACGCGGCTCCCGCATTGGTACCAGCCTCTCCTTTAGAGAGAGCGTCGCGTTTTCTTTATCTCCCGGCACCCCCACTACCAGAAGCACGAAGCACGCGAGACCGGCAAGAAAAACCACCAAACTAAACGAAAAGCGCCAGCCAAAATGCTCACCGACCCAGGTTCCTGCGGGCGAGCCAAACACAGTGGCAAGCATCAAGCCGCTCGCCACCAGTGCAAGAGCTTTACCGCGCTTCTCTGATGGCGCCAATGACGTTCCCAGAGCATACGCCATCGGGGAATAGAGCGCCGCACAACAGCCTGCCAACACCCGACTGAGTAGCAAAAGCCTAAAGTTCGGCGCGATCGCTGAACCGATGTTCGCCAAACAGAATACGCCAAGCGAAGAAAGCAATACACGATGACGAGGCCAACGCGCGGTAATGGCAGCCAGCACAGGTGCGCCAGCCGCATACGCAAGCGCAAAAACCGTAACCAGTTGTCCTGCCACGCTCTCAGTCACACCCATGTCATGGGCAATCGAGGGCAGGACTCCGGCCATAACAAAGGAATCAGTCCCCAGAGCAAATGTTCCCAGAGCAAGCCACAGAACGCGTATATCGATTTTTTGTGATTGAAGTGCCATATGCAAAACCTCGGATAAAAAGAACCAGCATCAACTAAATTGCTCTCCTCCAGGAAAGGACAACATGTTGACCGTTTGAGAAGACCTAATCACTTTGTTCTTTTTCGTTTTCTTCTCCATATAGAGAACACCTGAATGATGTCCCTCAAAGTGAAAGACGCAGATCAGCTTGTCCTTGCCAACATACTCAGTCCATCGTTGTGCTCATTGCAGCCAACTGAGCTATCGATGAAGAAGCGGACACCAGGCAGAGCAGGACGGGAAATATCCTTGCCCTGGAGCCCATCAATTTCATACATACGAATTGCTCTCATCGATCCCTTTCCTTTCGTTGGAGGTTACAGGAGAAAGTATAGATGAGAGCAAGATGCAGAGCATCGGTAATCGTGCCTATTTAGGAGCGGGGAAGAAAAACTAGAGCAACTCGGCATCAAGGGCATATCGAATTGCGGCAAAGCGAGAAGAGATACCGAGCTTTGTATAAATTGAGCGCATATGAGCATGAACAGTGCGCGGGCTGATGACCAGCGCCTCCGCAATTTGGGCATCTGTCTGTCCCTGCGCGACAAGACGTAACACTTCTATTTCACGCTTGCTCAGGACATGCTTCTGTTGGGAGCCAGCAGCGGACGGAACCATGCACAATAACTGCTGTGGAGACAGAGAGTGACCTTCCCGCCATGCCATCTCAAACACTTCCTGACCCATTGCACGACGAACCCGGGCCTCTCGTCCTTCGGCATCAGTACAGGGAAAGGGCAAGCTCTCCAATGGAAGGGAGAAAGAATAGGACGCTTTCTGTGTCCGAAAAGCCGCAGCGGCTCCCCATAACTGAGCTGCTCTCCGAAACTGCTTCTGCTGCGCTGCCAGTAAACCCCATCCCTGCAAACAAAGCGCAATCCCCTCAGAATCAGAAAGAGTGAACAGCAGATCGAGGCTTTCCCGATACCGCGCATGTGCCTGCTCATATGCTCCCTGCCGCTGAGCCACATCAGCCAGATGAAGAAGTGTTCGAGAAATATGACGTTGTGTTCCCAACAGACGAAAAATAGTCAGCGCCTCTTCAAAATACGTCTGCGCACACCCGGGAGTCCCCTGAATCAGCTCAAATTGCCCCAGGAGATCAAACACAAAGGCAAGATACAGATGATCTTTTGTCTCTCGGCTCAGCTTCAGGCTCTCCTCAAAACAGTGCCGCGCCTCGGTCACCTGACCCAGAGCGTAATAGACCCGCCCAAGCCCCCGCAAGGCCCGCGCCAGATTCTTGCGTTGGCCTTGAAATAGAGTCACACTCTGAGTTAGATGCAGAAGAGCCTCCGGGAGATTCCCCTGTTCAAGCGCAACAATGCCGAGTGCCTGATGTGCAAGCGCCAGCAGATCGCTACCGTTTTCAGCAAGGCGAGCACATTTAGAAAGCAGGGAGTAAGCCCGTTCGCCGTCCTGTCGAATTGTCCAGGCGAGGTAGCCAAGCCAGTGATAGGCTGCCGCCACTCCTTCCTGATTCCCTGCTATCTGATAACAGGATAGGCTTTCCTGATAGAAGCATTCCGCCTGTACGCCATCATCCTGAGCAAATGCAAGCCACGCAGCCGCCTGTAATGCTCGTGCCCTGATCTCCGGAGAGACCATATGCCGTTGCAGAAGCGCACGCTCAACCCAGTAGCGCTCTTTCCGGTTGTACCAGCTATACCAGCGAAGGCACCAGAATCGAGCGACTGCACCCGCCAGCCGCAGCGCCATTTCGGTATAGTATTCCTGCTTACCACGCTCTACCAGCCATTGCAGCAGTACATGTAGATTTTCCCGTTCACCTTCCAGCCGATCGAACCACGCATCTTGAGCTTCTGTTGAGGCCCCGACCGCCTCTTCCACAAGTCGAACATAATACGGTGCCTGAGCGTCCATCACCTGCTCAAATTCCTGTGCCGCTAGTAGTTGCTCCATGCCAAACTCACGCACCGTTTCCAGCATCACAAAGCGCCCTCCTGTCTGCTCCTGTTCACGCCTCATCAACAAATGCTTATTCAAAAGGGATGTGAGGAGGTCGGCAAGCTGGCCTGCTTCAACCTGTTCATAGATCGCTTCCAACGCAGCAAACGAGCATCCACCAACAAACGAAGCCAGCAGACGAAAAAAACGCTGTTCCTCAGGTGTAAGCAGATCATAGCTCCATTGAAGCGTTGCACGCAATGTCTGCTGTCTCTCAGGCAGGTCGCGAGGACCATTGGTTAAAAGGCTCAGACGTTGCGTCAGCCGTTCGTGTAAGTCCTGCAAGGAAAATAGCCTGAGTCGAGCCGCGGCCAACTCGATCGCTAAAGGCAACCCATCCAGGCGGCAACAGATCTCAACCACATAGGGCATTGTCTCGGCCGTTATCTGGAAGTCTGGAAGGATGGTTTGTGCTCGTTCCATAAACAGGGCAATTGCTCCATATCGCATCGCCCGTTCAGGCTCGATTACTCTATCTGGCTCAGGAAGCGCCAGCGGCGAAAGAAGAAGCTCATGCTCTCCACGAACATGGAGCACTTCGCGGCTCGTGACCAGAAACGTCAAGCGGGGACAATAGGTCAGCAACTCAACCAGTAACGGCGCTGCCGAGATCACTTGCTCAAAATTATCCAGCACAAGTAACATCTGTCGTGGGTACAAATACCGCTTCAGACGTTCCAAAGGAGGAAGTCTTCTATCCTCCTGAAGAGAGAGCGCCTGAACGATGGCTTCAAGCACAAATGTAGCATCTCGCACTGGTGCAAGCTCAACCCAGAACACCCCACCTGAAAAGGCAGACTGCATTTGAGCTGCCAGTTCAAGTGCCACACGAGTCTTTCCAACCCCTCCAGGCCCTGTAATCGTTAACAAACGTACCCGGACATCAGCAAGCAACCGCTTCCCCGCTGCAATCTCGGCTTCGCGACCGAGCAGCCGAGTCAATACAGCCGGCGGCAAAGCAGCAAGCGCAGAAGAAGATTGTTGTTTCTCTTCCTGTTCACCTGCCAGCCTGCAAGCAACAGCCCGCAGCCTCTCTAGCGTGAGCGTCTCCGATTTGCCAAGATAGGCACGATACAGCTTCCCACCTCGCTTACGGTAGGCTCTCCAGTAGATGCTGTTCTGTTTATTCGTCTCTTTGCGAGCTGTAAAGGTTCCCTCGGTGCAGCTATAGGAGAAGCGAGAGGCGCGTTCAAGCCATTGATACCATGCATCCGTCTCAACAGAGATATGTTGTAGTCCCGTTTCACTGTACCATGTCAGGACAGCGTCCTTCACTTCAGGCATCCATCCAATGCTCATCGATTCCCCCTGGCGGAAGTTCCCTACAGTTCCCTACCCAAATGCACAAGAACTATACCTTCCTATTTTGCCCCCAAAATGCCTGTTTTCGCAATAGGTCCTTTCCAGCTTCGTTCGTTGAGCTAGAGGTGCTGTTCTCACTTGTCGGGGTGTCGCGGGGCTTCTGGACTCTCTGACTGTGCAGCATAGAGCTAAAGGCAAGATCTCAGGAAATGCAGTCGCAGATACGAAGATACCCACATACTCTGACATCTACTCCCGGGAAGAAGATTGCGGCAATCAGGCGAATCATCGCCTGGGATACAATCCTTCCGGTTATGATCTAATGCAGAAAACGAGGCGTAATGAATTTTTCCTCCCTGAAAAGGAGAAACAATGTTCACTCGAAAGCTTGTCGATTCTACAGCGTTGCCCATTGGCACAGTGACGAAGCGCGGGAAGATCTCTGTCTGCGAACAGTGTGGCAAGCCGGGAGCATATATCAGCTTTACTCGGGGAGGATGCCACATGGAAAAGTGGGTTCATCAAACACAGTATAAGGGCCCATCTACCTCGTGTCCTTATAGCATTGTCACAGGAAGGATGGGAAAAGATATGCAGGATGGAGCCACGCAGATATCAATATGTGGTATACCCAAAAGCACTGAGCATCGCTCTTCCCTTCCTTACGATTAACTCCTGCTATTGCTTATCGATCTGGGGAACAATCTCTGTCAGTTCGTCATCAAGTGCAGGCCAGCTTCCACACAACTTTTCAAGCAAAGGTACCACTGCTTCCAGCTTGCTTTTACTATCCTGCAAGCAAGTGTCCGGTCACTTCAAATTTCCCAGAACATTGATTTTCTGACATTTCTCCTCCTGAAGCTGTTATCACCCATGCTTGATCTCTTGCATTTGTTGTTCCCGGCACTCCACCTCTGGCCATTACGTTTAACGATGCAAAGAAGAGCCAATCACCGAGAATCTCCAGAGCACGAAATTTCCATAACTACTTCAACTTTTTTTGGGCCTTCCCATATCGCCCAGGTGCGTCTTTCGGCTCTGCCAGATTCCCGGTTTCTGGCTTTAACATTCTCCCATCATACATTCTTGGCTTTCCAGAACGTATTCAGGCTACCGCCTTCCTCTCCTCTGGCCCACCGATTCTAAGACTCCCGCTCTTCTTTCAACCCATCCAACCAAACACTGATTGCCTCACCTACTCGCTTATCCGTTTCTCCATCCATTACCTGCGCTTCTTGCCATGTGGTACCGGGCGAAACAGATTTGTAAAAGTGTTGGAGATCAGAGAAGAAGGCCAGTTGTGTTGTTTCGGGATAGACCGCATGCCGTGCCTGATAGAGCCGCTCACCATTATCCGCATGTACTCCTGAATCATCCATCCCCCCTTGCACCACAAGCACGGGGCAGGGTACTTTTGTAATCTCGATACATGGATCGACTGCGTCATAGTCCCGCATGTATTGCTGTCCCTCGCGCGCCTGAGTGGTATCATTGTCCCAGCTTTTCACAAAAAACTCCATAGTCGGATCAGCTTTGATGTCTTCCGTGAATGGCTTCCCTGCCCGCATCAGCTCGAAAGCGCGGATGTAATGTGTTGCATTAACCTTGAAAGCTCCAAAATCGATGATCTCTCCCTGTTCTTTTGCCATTTCCTGCGCTTTATGAATGAAGAGGTCCATATAGCGCAACGCCGGTCCAGAAAGGCTTATGAAGGCATCAACGCCCAGTTCAGCCTGTTGCGCTACCATCATTCCATGCACGCTCCCCTCGCTATGCCCCGCAACCGCCAGCCCTTTCGCCCGGGGAACCATCTCGCGGAGCTTCCTGATCGCCGCCTCGGCTATATATCGTTGCCGTGCAAAGAGAGGATGCGCCACAACCCGTTGCTCATCCACTATTTCCGCTCCTGTTCCTGCTCCGTACTTGGCGTATCGCAAGACTGCATGCCCTTCCTCCGCTAATTGACGCGCCAGATCTGCATACAGATGAGGCTTCATCGGGGTTCCTGGATAGTTCCCATCCACGTCATTGGCCATAGAGCCAGGAAGAAGCACAATTCTCCACTTCACTTCTCCTCCCTGTGGCAAGGCCAGTACAGCCGGAAGCCGATACCCCTCTGCTTCCAACATCAGGCGCTCTTCTCGATAGAGCTGCTTCATCTTTTTCTCCTCCTTTTCAAATACTACCTTTGACCGGGATGCAAAGAAAAGTGTACACTCTCCAGTAACTGGAGAATCAAGTCTTTTTTTTGAGGAGAATATGGGCAAGTCACACGAACAGCTATATACTATTGGGGCCGTCTCCAAACTGACAGGAGTGCCTATCAAGACAATTCGTTATTACACTGATATCAACCTCCTCCCCGCCACCGACAGAACGCAGTCACGCTTTCGCCTCTATTCCACTGAAGCAATCTGGCAACTGCAATTGATTCGCGTGTTGCGTCAACTCGGCTTCGGTTTAGAGGAAATACGGACCATCATCAGAGGGAACCTCTCGGTGCATACAGCCATCAATTGGCAACTGGAGGCAATCACAGATCAGATCCACCAGCTTCAGCGAATTCAAGAGGTCTTACAACGGGCAAAAAAGGCCACACATCAGTCAGAACAATCCATCCAGACGCTCTATGAATTGGGGCTCGCGTTAAGTGAGAATGTCACTGAACGGAGCCGCTTTGTAACCGAGAAGTTGCACGCACTGGTAGAACAGGCCAACCTGCCAGAGGAATGGCGCCACCACCTGCTTAACCACTTCACCTGGCAATCACCGGAGACGCTTACGACAGAGCAAATAGCCGCCTGGACAGAGGTAGTCACCATCCTCAACGACCCGGCATTCACCGAAGAAGCGCTCCGGCTGAACTCACCAGAACAATCAAGCCTCAAGATGGATATCACTGAGTATAACCAGCAAGCGCCCTACCTTATTCAGCAAGCACAGTCAGCCGCGTTAAAGGGAGAACCACCTGAGAGTATGCCTGTCCAAACAATATTGAGAAACTGGATCAAGCTGAATGCGACCTTAACACAACAAGCAATAACACCTGCATTTCTGCACACGCTTTCTACTCAGCTTCCTACCCCTTCGAGCGAGCGCATGCAGCGCTTCTGGACACTTATGGCATTTCTCGGCGGACGTGAAGCACCTCCCTCCTATAAAGAAGGCTTCGAGCTGCTGGCTGCCGGTTTACGCTTCCTGATCTCGAACTCAGAAGCATTTCGTGCTATGCAGGATGACCTTTCTCAAGAGCAGTGACAAAAAACACGCACTCAATGGAAAAACAGCACTTCAGTCTCTAAGCATTCAACTCCTTTCGCCAACCATGTGAGTATCAGGACTACTCATGAAGATCTCCACTCTTCGGGAGGCGCCTGACAGCGATGATGTTGTCAGCAACGGTGCCTGACTGCCTCTTTGGGCTCAAGGCCTGACGCTGGCGGGTTTCCAGACGCTCTGTGCGCCAACTCTCAGGGCTTAACTTGAGCTCAGCAAGCACCTCTTCCGGGGTAGAGAAATGCATATGTGAATTGTGGTGAGATGACCAAAATGGGAACGACGCGTGATCAACGATGAGTAGGAGGCCGCCGGGAGCTACTGCACGCGCTGCTGCTTGCAAGATACGGTCCCGAGGAAGCGCTATGGGCGCATGGAAGTACTGAGCCGAGACCAGGTCAAATGTACCAGCAGGGAAGCTATGAGCCAGGTCGTGCTGTTGAAAGTCAATGCGGTCCTCGACACCAACCGTAGCTGCATAGTCCGACGCCCGTTTGAGGGCAGTAAGAGACACGTCCACAGCCGTGACCCGCCAACCGCGCCGGGCCAACCAGATAGCATCTCCTCCCTCACCACAACCGAGGTCCAGTGCTGTACCTGGAGGAAGCGACTCTACTATATCAACCAGAACCGGGTTCGCTCGCCCACTCCACACCTGTTCCTGTTTTCGATAGAACTCTTCCCAGAACTGTTCAGTCTGGTCGCGACCGTCCTCATGGTGCGTACCATTTCTTTCCTGGCATTTCCTGACTCTGCCGCAAGCGCGAAAAGCAGCTACATCGTGGGCCGTATCTTCTGTGATCAGGTCAGCGTTGATTGCGGCTCCAGCCTTCAGACCAGCAGAGGCAGCCGCGACGACCGTCGCAAGTGGGTCGGAAACATTGCCAGCAACCCACACACCTGCAACAGCAGTGGCACCATTCGCATCGGCAGGCACGTAGCTACCAACGACGGAACCAGCAATCTCCAGGTCGGTCGTTTTCAGCCCCAGAGAACGGAGAACCTCGGCGCGGGCTGCGAAACGAGGCGAGACCACAAGAGCTTGACGTGGAATAACCTCGCCAGAGCGCAGCCGTACCCCGACGAGCTGATCGTCACGGACCTCAAGAGCAGAGACCTCGCCTTCAACAACCGTGATGCCACGGGCTTCCAGTTGCTCGGCCTGCTCCTGGGATAGAGCGGGCGCGGTATGTTGAAACAGGATGACGTCAGCACTCCATTGCCGGAACAGTAGCGCCCCATGAGCCGCCATCGGCCCGGTACCAAGAATGCCAATCGCCTGGTCACGTACTTCCCAGCCGTGACAATATGGGCAGTGCAGCACGTCACGCCCCCACCGCTCAGCCACGCCCGGGATATCAGGCAACTCGTCAACCAGTCCGGTTGTCACCAGGATTCGCCGTGTATAGATGCTGCTTCCATTGGCCAGCTCCACGCGGAAACCTATATGCTCGCCCTGACTGTTCAGACGCTCAACTGAGCTGACCTTACCGGCGATGATCTTCCCACCATAGCCGGCCACTTCGGCGCGACCAGCAGCCAACAGATCCGAGGGCGGTATCCCGTCACGAGACAGGTAGTTGTGAACGTGGGCGGCAAAAGCGTTGCGGGGCTGGCCACTATCTACAACCACTACAGAACGGCGGGCCCGCACCAGAGCTAACGCCCCACTCAACCCGGCAACTCCCCCACCGATAACAACCACATCGATGGGTCCTTGCGCGCTTCCAAATGTTTCTTGAACCATTACGCTTCTCCTTATGTCATACATCCTTACGACTCTTATCGCCGTGACACTTTTCCTGGCTCCACCTGGAGGAGCATAAACACCTGCCAGTACAGCCGAGCATGTCACAGCGAACAATCGCAGGGTCAACCTTCTTATAAGGACTACGCAGACTCATAAAGTCCGGAATAAAAACATAAAAAACATACAGACACATTCATACAAGAGCACTCGTACCGCCTGGCTGTCTCACCGGTTCCACGAGCTTTCGCACTTTGAGATATGCTTCCATCTGCTGTTCTGCCTGTAGTATCTCCTCCTGAACGAGGCATCCTTGACGATCTATCCCATTATCACAATGAAACAGGGAGGCGCTCCCTTCAAAGGCCGGCTTCACCTCCAGGAAAGATCCGCATTGTTGCGTGTCGACCGATATCCTCCATTGATTCCAGGAGCAAACTCGATAATGCTCTCCTTCACCAGTTTCGTCAAAATCTTCGAGAGAGAGGTTGAAGGCTGCCTCTGAAGTCCCACCAGGCGTTAGACACCGAGTAGTGGTCCCGCAGGGAGCGCGACAAAGTACAGCACCATGTGAAGTACATACCTGATCGCTTGTGAATACTTCATCCTTCCTTACCTTCTATTACGGATCCATTAAGTCTAGAATAGACTATGCAGAGAAGATTGTCAAGTGGAAAAAGTTCCACGGTCTCCCTCTAGCATCTTGCTCAAAGGGGGATCCGACCATTCTCATCGTCTTCATGCTCCACATTGCAGAAGGTTCCTGTAACCTTGACCTCATTCCAATACACGAGGAGTTACACCCCATAACCGCCGGTCCATACCTGTTTGTCTCCCGCCTCTGGCGCTTTGTCAGGAATCGCCCAAGCAGGTAAAGAAGAGATGGCACGCCCGCTGATAACCTGTCACATTCGCTTGCTTTCATCCGTCGTTCTCAATGAAGCACAACGAATGAAGGAAGAAACAACAATGGATGAACAGAACCAATTGGTTGAGCGGTTTGAGGCTGAACGTCCACAACTTCAGGCAATGGCCTATCGGATGCTTGGTTCCCTTGCAGAAGCAGAGGACGCTGTCCAGGAATCCTGGTTTCATCTTATCCGATCCGATCGCAGCTCTATCAAGAATCTGGGAGCATGGCTCACGACAACCGTCACACGCATCTGCCTGGATATGCTCCGCTCACGCCAATCAAGGCGCGAGGAGTTCTTGAGCGCGTCGGATGCAGAATCACACAACACCCATGAGCATGAAATTGATCCCGAACAAGAAGTGCTTCTTGCTGACGCGGTCGGCCACGCGCTGCTTGTCGTCCTTGATACACTTTCTCCCGCCGAGCGGATTGCCTTCGTACTACACGATCTGTTTGCTATCCCTTTTGATGAGATTGCAGGTATGCTAGGGCGCTCACCAATGGCTACCAGACAACTTGCCAGTCGAGCACGCCGACGCGTGCAGGGCGCGACGGCTCCTCAGCCAGCCGACCTCACCCTTCAGCGGAAAGTAGTTACAGCGTTTCTAGCTGCGTCTCGTGCAGGCGACTTCAAGACACTGCTGACAATGCTTGATCCAGAGGTCGTTTTCCAACATGAGAATCCTGACATGCTGCCCGCGGGTGCATTGAAGGGAGCCCGGGGTGCGGAGGCAGTCGCCAGAGGGTTCATAGGCCGAGTACAGGGGGCACACCTGGCCATTGTCAATAGTTCAATAGCCATTACTGTAACCCTCCCGGGTGGACAGCTTCTTGTTGCGACATTCACGATTATCGGAGACAAGATTACGAAAATCAACACGATTTCTGATCCTGACCGCGTTCATAAACTGAACATTACAATGCTGGATGACTGACGCAACTCACAGCAACTCAGCGCGATCCGACAGCTAGCCGGATACGCCTGGCTGACGCTTCCTTCGACCAGAACACCTGTATTGAGAGAAAAAGAACGATGAATGCAGACATCGACAACGGACGCATCAATCTGCCTCCTATAATACATGGCCATAGCCGCTGCAAACAGGCGGAGGTCCTATCAGCGTTCCACCAAAGGACCTTAGAACTTATCCCTACAGATATATCTCCCTCTTATTCTGGAAGATGGTGCACGACTTCGCTAGCCTCTTCCAGCCTGCCAATATACGCCTGTTCTCGTTTTAACCCCTGCTCTCATATCAGGCGTCGGAGCATCTATCTGCAGCTCACTCCTGCCGTTAACGCTCCCCGAGTGAAAGTACCAACTACCCTTCTTATGTCTCTCTGTCCACTATACCCGCAATCTTCTGAGAGCCCTCCACCTTGTACCTCCGCACAGCGTTGCGCCGGTACTGTTAGAGGCCAGAACCCGTGGACAATCACTTCAGCCGCTTGTGCCAAAGTGGTTGTCCATATCAAACGAGAGTCGGACCTGATCCTCTGCGTTTCAGGACGCCTCAAGCTCTTCGTTGTTTCGTCTGAATCTCCTGTCAGGAAGGAAGGATAGCCGGCATGGAGTCCGTCAAGCACCAGCAAGCATTGTACAATGCTTGCGACCAGATAAGTCCCCTCCTTCGTGTACCAATCACCTTGACAGCTATTTCAGTTATTCAGCCTTGACCAGCTTGAGCAATGACAGGGTTCGATCAGCTATATCAGCAATCTCATGATCATGTGTAACCATCACAAGTGTCTGTTTCCCTTGCCGTTGCTGCTCACGTAACAGTTCCAGAATCTCTCTGCCCGTTTCGGGATCCAGGTTGCCCGTCGGCTCATCGGCCAGAAGCACTTTTGGCTGATTAATTAACGCCCGAGCAATCGCCACTCGCTGCTGTTCTCCACCCGAGAGCCGTGCCGGCGTGTGGCCCATGCGCGACGCCAGCCCGACCTGTTCAAGCAATTCCTGCGCCCGCTTCCCCAAATCAAAGCCCAACATCCGCCGATAGGGCAGCAGCGGAGCCATCACGTTTTCAAGCGCTGAGAGATTGGGCAAGAGATAAAAGAGCTGAAATACGAAACCGATCGTCTCACGCCGATAATCAGCCGCTCTGACAGCACCAAGCGCATGAACTGAATGCCCATCCACCAGAATGGTACCGGAATCGGGCTGATCCAGTGCGCCAAGCAGCGCTAACAACGTCGTCTTCCCACAACCTGAGGGCCCTGTAATCGTGACAAACTCACCTGCCTCGATCTCAAACGAGAGATCATGAAGGATAGATAAATTTCCAGTTGGCAGCTTATAGCTCTTCGATACGTGCTCAACCTGAATAAACGCCACCTTCCTCCTCCTTTCTGGCTTACTCGGCCCGCAACACATCCAACAACGAAAGCCGTCGAATGGCTCGTAGCGCCGGAAGAATACCAAGTAACACACCAAGCAATAACAGGGCGAACACTACTCCGAGCAGGCTGGCAAAGACCAAGAGGGGCGGCATTTGCCTTTGCACCAGTAAAACACCCGTTGCTACCAGCACGCCCGGCACCACACCTGTCAATGCCAGTAAACAGCCCTCAGTCAAAAACTGTCGCTGAATCAGCCGCTCATACCAGCCAAGCGCCCGCAACACGCCTATCTCCTTCCGTCGCTGCTGCACCTGCATCACCAGGAGATCTGCCAGGCTCAAGATCGCCAACAGGGTCGTGAATAGAATTGCACAGATTTGTGGCACCGCCGTCTGTAGCAACACATAGTCGCCAAGTAACGTCCCCTGTAGCGTCGCCCGGAACTGGACAATCCCATGCAAGGTAAGAAGCAATAAACAGGAAGAACAGAACAAGCTGCCAAGCAAGATCCATGTGCGCCAGCGCGCTCGCATCACGCTACGCATTGCCATACCAAGTAGCGGCCAACGGAACACTCCCTTGCGCTCCCGCTTCCTTTCACGCACGATGATCGCCCCCTGGCGTAATAGCTCTCCCGGCTTGATCCGCCAGAGCTGCCACATCGGCACGCTTACACTCAATAATGCTAATAACACTATACCCGGCAAGGTCCAGACAACCTTCTCCCAGGGAATTGCCGCTCCCAATCCTGCCGCAATAGCCAGCGCAAGTCCTATGCCCACGATCCCGCCAGAGAGCGCCAGAAGCAAGACCTGCCCTAGAAAAACAAGTGGCGGGTGCCACGGCTTCCAACCAATTGCGCTCAGAATCGCGAACGAGTGTCGCTGCGCCTGCATCAACGAACTTAAGGTCACAATGAGATAGCCCAGACAGACCAGCAGCACCCCACCAAGCAGGATATTCTGCGTCATCCCGATCTGGTTGAGATAGAGCATACCAACGCCAATCGAGATCCAGCGCTCCTCAATCCAGCCAAGCGGCTCCACCGTCTGTTGATAGCCGTTCACTCCCTCTTTAATGCCGGGCACATAGACCAGCGTCGGGCGCGGCGAGGAGCCAAGCGTCACCAGTGCTTGTAAGCCCGTTTTCTCATGGATCTTCTGCGCCACCTGAGCAACACGCTTCCATCCCTCCTCATCGGGCGTAACATTTCCTGCTACCCGCACCCGAATCACATTGATACAATTCTCACCAAGAATTTGCCTGGCCGCGGTCAATGTCGTCAGCGCAAGCGGGGATTGCAACGAAAGTCCCTGTGGATTCGTCGTCGGGAGCACCTGCTTCGGTACAATGGGTCTGCCCTGGGCGTCATAGCGCAAGGTCGGTAAGACTGGAGTGTAGGTAGTCTCAGGCAACCAGTTCAGCGCATCGCGAAAACTGGCTGAGAGTTTATGCCAATCAAAAGCTCCTTGAGGTTTCAACATATATGCGGCATCATTATAAATGGCGTACCCCAATCGGGTATAGCTTCCACTCCCCAGCTCTCCATACGTTATTGTCTCCTCATACTGGACATCAGGGAACGGCTCTAACGGGCGAACAGCCAGATTCTTTCCCTCATATTCATCCCAGCTACCTGTTTCCTGTGGCATCGGCACCACCTGATAGGCACTCTTCCCATCCGGACCCTTTTCTCGCATGAATTGATACTGCAAGTTGGTCGGACGCGAAAGAAAATTCAAGGCAAAGCTCTTCTCTTCACTCGTCCGCAGACGCAAAGTAGAGCCCTCCTGTTCTATATCCACCCCATGCATAAAAGTCTCAACATCGCTTTGTGGTGTCGGAACTTTCCCCTGAAACAGAATTTGTTCAACCGAAGCCTTCTGGAGAGTATTTCCAGCGTTCTGCTGAAGCAATACATGCGGATCCCCGCTGCTTGTCTTGAGCTTCTCAAAAGAAGCCTGGACAGTTACCTGCTGTGGCAGTTCCTGATTGACAAGCACAGGCACGATATAATTGGGTCTCTCTTCTCCATTCCCATCAAGCACCTTTGGAAGGTCACTATAGACATCAAGCTGTTTTTGTTGTGGTAAAGGCTCTCCCTGCGTGATACTCCGGTTAAGATGTACTAATCGGTTCTCGGCATCTGGATCAATGGCCGCTAACAAAAACGTTCCTGGATGGGGCATCCCGGTAAAATATTTTCCCTGCCTGACTGAGAAATAGGTATCAACACCGAGCTGTTGTAATTCCTGCTTTGTTTGCTCAGGCCACTCGCATACTCCCCCGTCACAGGGCACATCACCCCCATAAATAAGAAAATGTCTCTGGTACTCTTTATATTCCTTTACACCATCAAATGCCCTGATCGTCCATGTGAGCGTATAGAAACCCGGCGGCATATGTTCATAACCGAGTCGGACTGTCGGCATCGGGAACCGGGCATTCCCGATAAACGAAATAGGAGCCGCTACTTCAACTCCCGCCATCCGCTTGATCTGTTCATATTGGGCCGTACTGATTCCTGTGTGCAGACTCACCAGGTGGTCCGGTGGCACAACCTGTTCGCCCTGTGTACTTCCCGGGGACAAAACGACGAGATCGTAGGTTGAGCGCCAGTTCTGTCCGATTACCTGTCGTGATTGAAAGACAATCATCTGCGTCGTAATGTTCAACAGGAGAAATGCACATGCTGCGATCAGAAAGCCACTGGCAGCAAACCACGGCCGTCGTCCGCCTGCCTGGAACAAAACTTTCCACATCCTCTTTTCCCTTAATGGACAGGGAACGCCTCAAACTCAGAGACGCTCCCTTTCCTTCTTTCTGATTTAAGAACTGGAATGACAACTGTTACTAGCAGGAACATCGGCATAATGATATCTTCTCTTCCCAAGCCTGAAGAGATCGGCCCCAAAAGCAACAAAAGACAGCACAACAGCAAACCTGTATTCCGCAAAAGCTGCCATCAGGAAAGCTTCTGATTCCCCAATATACCGGCACAGTGGTACGAAAGGTTTGAGCGCCCACGACTCAAGTTTATTGCAATAGCAAGACTAAAGAGGCAGAGCAACACACTGCAGGCCCAGAGAGCTGGTATCAGAAAAACGCCTGTCAGCAAGCATATGCCGCATCCTATTTCCAACGGAAAAAGAAGAAACGCTGCGAGAAAGGAAAGATGAAAATGCCTCTCAAAAGCAACAGGAACAAGCCGATATGACTGGATGGCAGCTTGAAAGGCCAGAGGGTGCCGAAGTTTACTTATTCCGGCACTCAGAAATATAATACTCAAAAAGAAGCGTAGAAAAAAGAAAACGCAAGTAATTACTATACTCATGTTTATCTTCTTTACCTGCTTTCATCTCGACTCACTCAATATAGATATTACAATAGATAAGGATAAAAGTAAACTCTTTATTCTTCGCATTTGTATGAAGAAAAAAAACTAAAAATTTTGTACATCCAAGAACATATCAGTATAAGGCATTCCTGATTCTGTTACTCTGAAATAATGCTTATTCGTAACTACAATTTTTTATTGCAGAGAAAGTAAAATGTTTATAAAATGAATTATTGATTATATGCAACAGATATGAGAAGAAAAATGCACAGAAGGGAAGGGAGCTCCTCTGTTCCCTTCCCTCATTTTCAGCAACGACGCTTATGCAAGAGCTCCATCCTCTTATTTCCTTGCCAACCAGCACAGCGCATTTTCAATAGTTGCCATCGGCTCCAGCATCTGATGATCGAATGACTCTATAGGCTGTCCTTCCGCCAGCCACCGAGGCCAGTCGGGATTCGCCAACGCCCCTCGCGCCAACAAGCATCAGGTCTCCATGCCCGCCCTCTAGAATCTCTGCGACCAGAGCAGGTTTGTGCATCCCTCCATTCGCGATCACAGGGACTTGTGCTACCTTGCGTGCCAGTTGTGTAATCGTCACGCCCTCTCCTAGCAATGCGGTCTCGTTCCAGTTGCGCCCTTCGCTAGCGAGATGCAGATAGGACACCCCGACATTAGCAAGTGCAGAGAAGATAACGGAGCCCTCTTCAATACCGCCCGGCCAGCGATATGTAAAGTCATTGACTTTCGTCTGCGAGAGTCGTATTCCTACGGGATAGTCCGGACCAACAGCCTCGCGAATAGCTGCGACAATTTCGGCTGCAAAGCGCACGCGATTTTTCACTGACCCCCCATAGCGGTCGGTTCGCTGGTTAGTATACGTTGTCAAGAACTGGTCAATTAAATAACCATTGGCGCCATGTATTTCAACCCCATCAAAACCAGCATCACGAGCATACAGTGCGGAGCGTACAAAGCTGGCAATGACGTCCTGGATGTCCTGCGCGCTCATCTCCCGTGGCAGCGGAAATACCCCCTGACCGCCATACTCCGGCATCATCTGGCCGCGAGGCTGCACAGCGGAGGGTGCAATAGTCCCTTGATGATAACGGTTGCCCTGTGATAAGGCTCCGGCATGCATCAATTGCAGGATCATTGACGCCCCCTCGGCATGGACAGCATCCACCACTCTGCGCCAGCCCTCTCTCTGTTCCACCGTCACAATACCAGGCTGATTCAGATATGCCTGACTGTACGCCTGATCGATATAGACACCCTCGGTAATAATGGCAGCAAAATTGCCTCGGGCAAAATCTGCATAGTAAAGCCTCATCTGTTCTGTGGGCACGCCCTCACCGATTGTGCAGACGCGCGACAACAGCGCGACCTCCTCTCAATCGAGTTTATACATCCCTTTTCTTGAGAGAAGATCACGCTGTATATCACGAGCTTACGCGCTCTGTTTCTGCGGGATGAAGAAGCTCATAAGCCGAAACGCGCCCCTGGTAAGGGTTCGACCTACCGAGTTTTCCATCACCATCATATCAAGCGACTGCTTTGAACTCCTGACCGCGGCAAAGCTGTAATCAAGCATCTCCGTCACATATTCTTTCAGCGCAACGGGTAGCGTCTGCTCCTGACGGGACACCGCTACCAGCTTCTGACAGAGTAGTTCCGCATCCCGGAGAGCGGTATTGCCGCCAATGCCGCGCGTCGGAGGCATACTATGAATCGCATCCCCAAGCAAGGTGATATTCTGGCTATCCCAGGGCCGCACCGACGAAGCGATACGCAGCGGGGTTGCCAGCATCGTCTCAGGCGGCGTCTGCTTGAGGAGCTGCTGGATGACTGGATGCCAGCCTGCGGTCATCTCCTGTGCAATTTGTAAGAGCGCATCTCCCGAAAGCTGCTGCGGATCTCGTGGATAGTTCTTCTGTTTTGTGACAAAGGCCCAGAAGTAATAATCGCTGGTATTCTCGAATAGCGTGCTTTCCTCGGTGAGCAGCGCATCCTCGTTTGCACCGATAGAGCCCTGAACCCGTACGTCAGCCTTATCATGCAGATCATGCACAGCGGAGAACAGGCTGCGTCCCTTCGGTCCCAGGATAATCGACGCCCAATCAAGCTGATGGACTTTGAGCAGGTTGTGTACCTCAGGCGTCAGCGGCACTTTCCCCATAAGCGCAACAACGCCGGTATCCAGGCGCTTTGCTTCCGGTAGTAACTGTTGTCGTACACGAGAATTGCTGCCCTCGGCTCCAACCAGCAGATCCCCTGTCGCGCTAGTGCCATCCTCAAAGAAGGCTGTGACCGATCCATCAGGATTCTCTTGATAGTGAGAAAAGCATTTATCAAAATGGACGCACTCATCGAGTTCTGCCAGCAGCACCTGACGCAGCGTGATTCGGCTTACCGACAGAGATGACTCAAGCGGGTTCTCATTGGCTGGATCTGCTGGAAAGGAGATCACGCGACGAAGCTGCTCATCATACATCAGCAAGCCAGCACCCGCATACCCCGACGTCTTCAGGTACACATCAAACAGATGAGGGGGCAAACAAGCATGCAGGGCTTTATTTCCCATTGGCTCAATATGAATACGATAGCCCTGCAAGCGCTCATTACGCGTTCGATCTCGCTCATAGACCGCAACGCTGATCCCTGCCTTTTTCAATCCCTGTGCCAGACAGAGGCCACCAAGTCCGCCACCAACAATCATAACATGAAAAGAACGCTGTCCCATTGAATAGACTCCCTTCTCGTATATCGCATTTTTTTATTTCGTTTCGTTGTTATCGCAAGTATACTTTCAGAGAAGGAGACAGCGTGTCCCCCACGCGGGTGATATTGAGGGTGAAAGCGGCCTCAATCGAAAAGTTGGCGAGCAACTTCGACCGCCTCAAAGCGATTCGCGACGTGGAGTTTCTGATAGAGCCGCTGTAAATGCGTCTTCACCGTATTCAGACTGATGACCAAATGCTCCGCGATTTCCTGACGCTCCATTCCATCCGCCAGCAGCCGTAAAATCTGCCGCTCCTGTGGGCTTAACGTTGCGAGCAGAGAGGCAGGATCAGCCGTAGCTGAAACCTGTGGCTTCTGGCGATAGTCAAAGGCCAGAAGCAGTTCTCGAATGTAGTCGCGATGTGCTTTCTCCTGTCGGGTTGTCAATTGAGCCGCAAGCAGCGTCGCGACAGTTTCACCTTCATCCAAAAACAGGCGCGCCAGACGCTCAACATGTGCAAGCTGAACGCATTCGCTGATCAGGCTTCGCGCCTCCTGTTGCTGCTTCAACTGGTGATAGGCAACACTCAAAAGCAGCTTCACCTGCAATGCGCTATACAGACGCTCATTCAAAAGGGCCTCCTCCTGCCACGGCCTGAGCAGAGATAGCGCATCCTGAGCGGCTCCATTGTGGAGATGCCAGCGCGCCCGCAACAAGGCTACTTGCTCCTGTAATGTGTGAGCAGGAAGTTCCTCGTCCTGTAGCGACTCGAACCAGCGCCGCACAGTAGCAACATCACCCTGAGCAAGCTCAAACCGCTTTTGCCAGAGCAGCAGTTCATACGAGAGCAGCGGAGGATTGGGATAGACCGATTGTGTCTGAAGGAGTTGCATTGCTTCGTGCAGGCGTCCCTGTGCCGCAGCAATACGCGCTTGGAGTAGAACGGACTGAGCCTGGATCGAGCGATCATCGAGATATTGATTGATATGTAATGCTCGCTCAACCTGCTGCTGCGCCTCAGTCAGGTTGTTGCGCTCATACGCAATTCGAGCAGACCCGAGCAGCGCCCTAGCCTGATCGTTGGAGTCTTCTCGTGCCATCTGAAGAGCCGCTTGAAAAAACGCATCTGCTCTCTGCAATGTGCCCTGTTCAAGGCAGAGTTCACCGAGAAAAAGCGTGATCACAAGAGCGCCATCATGTTCCTGGATGTCCTTATAGATGGCAAGGCCAGAAAGCAGCGCCTGATATGCATCCTGGAAGCGTCCCTGTGAACGCGCCTCCATCGCCAGCACCGTCTGACAAATCACCCTGGAAGAAGACATATGAGCAGGTAGAAACGGCAAGGCCTGGCGTGCAGCCTGCACAGCCTTTGTAAGGTTGCCATGTCGGATATCGATCATTGCCTGTAGTGCATTCACCTCAGCCAGACGGGTCTTCTGTCCGTGCCACCCCTCGCTTGCATACTGCAACAGCGTCCTGACACGGGTCAGGGTTGCCGCATCAAGCTGATCTGAAGGGAAGGTAACCGTCAGCGCAGAAGCATAGGCCAGACAGAGGATCGGAGCCGTCGCAAGCAGCGTTTCAGGGATCGGCTGTAACCAGCGAAGAAGACCATATGTTCTTTGATAGAGCGTCTCCTGAGATTCCAGCAAGCGCTCTAACAATGGAAGCGCTTCGGCGAAAGCACGACGTTGCAGCGCGATCTCGATTGCTTCCTCAATGAGATCGTTCTGTTCATACCACTGCTGTGCTCGCTCCAGACAGAGCGCTATCTGTTGCTCTCCCAGACGTCGTGTAGCCTCATGCTGCATGGCCTCAGCAAACAAGCCATGATAGCGATACCAGCCCTGAGAATCCTCTATGGGTTGCAGGAACAATCCCGCTCGCTCAATCGTTGCCAGAAGTTTCTCGCTCTCCTCATTTCCCGTCACGCTGATACATAAGGCAGCACACAATCGGTGAAGATGACAGGTCTGAAGCAGAAAAGCTTGAACATCCTCCGACTGGGTATGCAGCACTTCCGTCAGAAAATAATCAAGGAAATAGCGATGCCGACCAGTTAGTGATGAAAGCATATGCTGCATTTTCTCCGGCGTTGGGCGGCCAGAAAAGCCAAGTGTGAAGAGCCTCAAGCCTGCAATCCAGCCCTCCAATTGCTCCGCAAGCTGCTCAAACTCAGCCGCAGTGAACTCATATGAGAGCGTCTGCTGCAAAAAGTGATACATCTCTTCCTGCGAGAACGCAAGCTGCTCCTCCCGAATTTCCAGTAATTGATGATTGGCGCGAAGCCGGGACAGCGAAAAGGGGGGATCGCTTCGCGTCATCAAGACAAGATGCAGCTCAGGTGGAAGCTGCTCGATCAAGAAAGTCAGCGTTTGATGGATTTGTTGCTCATGAATAACATGATACTCCTCAAGTACCAGTATCCCCCGACAGTCGTGCTTTATCAGCTCGTTGACAAAGTCATTCACGCCCTGATGCAGTGCCGAAGGGCCGAAGGGAGCCACTTCTTGCGCGTTCTGCTGTAGAGACAATAACACCGTCTGAGGAAGCAGCGGTTGACAGGCGGCAAGGATATAATTCCAGAAACGGAGGGGGTCGTTGTCTCCCTCATCGAGAGAAACCCAGGCAACAGGCGGAAAACCAGCGTGATCATGCCATTTCTTCAGCCATTGTAACAGAGCAGTTGTTTTGCCAAAACCAGCCGGGGCAGAAATCAGCGTGAGCGGGCAGGTCAGGACACGATCTAACGTGGTAAGCAGTTCCGGTCGCTCAAGCAATGCCGGGGCCAGTCGTGGACGTCGCAACTTGGAGAGTAACAGGCTCATTGTTCAGCTCATTCCTGCTTCTTTTTCGCTCATTCACTCGGGAATCGCTGGATGCACAGCGAATAGTAGCTCCATCATACCATATAGGCCCGAGTCGTCCAACCGCAATCGCGTATTAGCGTCCTTCTCAAATGATTTCTGCTATAACAAAGCACAGGATATTGAGCCGTGTATCAGCGATAACGACTATCTGGCGAAAGGCTTCATCAGGAAGCGCTATTCAAGTAGCCACAAATGGACACACCTCCTGGCCTGGAAGTCCGCTCTATATACGCGCAGGCTTATCCTGTCCCGGGGGTAAAACGCCCATTTGCTCAAGCATGCCCAGGGTGTGCGTTTGTTCCCATTCAGCTTCTATCTTTCCTTCTCGTATATGGTACATATTGATGCCGTTGACTGCAATATGCTTCCCTGTTGCAGCAATACCTTGAAACGGTCCAAGATGCGTTACATCTCCCTGCCATCGGATCACGACTGTATTGGCTTCTGCAACCATTTCAACGATCTCGACACGCCAATCAGGAAAGGCGGTATGAAGCATGGTGATAAGCTGGCGCATTTGTTCGTGGTCTCGCCCTGGTTGTCCTCCAAGATAGTAGCGAAATGTATCTGTTGTTAACTCATCAAGCGCTGCCAGATCAGCATGATTCCACACACGCTCTACATAATCTGTAACAAGCGCTTTCTTCTGTTCGATTGACATAGATCTCCCTTGCTTTTAAACCGTGTTGTTCTGATGCACTACTGAAGAGAGCCATCACGCCAGAAGGCCTTTTTGAAGTACATTAGAAAAGAGAAGGAACAAGAACGATGGAACGTATAGCATATATTATATATAATACTATATCGCTGTCAAAGCGTGCCTTCTCTAACAATAGGTCTATACACAGTTGGTATACGCTGGAACTGTGTACTCCTGGTTACCCGTGTCTCTCCTGCCAACAGTTCCGCTCGGATCTCGCAGCTATTGAAGTACAGCCCGCGACACCTGAGGTTGCCTGTCGGAGCGAGCAGATGACGAGTTTCTTGCTTGACTCCTCCTTTCAAATATGGCACTCTGGAACCAGAGTCGATTGATATAGGATCATTATCATACACGTACTACATGTGCCAGCGCTCCCTACTCCGTTGGCTCTGGAAGGATACCTATGCAAGCTGCCCCCGTACAAACCGGCCTTGAAACGCTCCTCGCGGAGGGGCTCCCCCATCTCTCTCGAAAGCGCCTCGGGCTGATTACCAACCCGAGCGCCGTCAATCATCGTCTGCAAAGCGCCGTAGATCTCCTCTCTGCACAGGGCTCTCTTCACCTCTGTGCCCTTTTTGGACCTGAGCACGGCATTCGTGGTGATGCGCAGGCGGGCGTTGATATAGCAAGCAGCCATGATCCGCGCACCGGTCTGCCCATCTATAGCCTGTACGGCCCCACGCGCCGTCCTACGCCAGAAATGCTGGCCGGCCTGGATGCCTTGCTCTATGATATTCAGGATGTGGGGGTGCGCTACTATACCTATATTGGGACGCTGCTCTTCGCGCAGGAGGCCGCAGCGGCTGCCGGCCTGGAGTTTCTTGTGCTTGACCGTCCTAACCCTCTTCCTGACACGTTTCTTGAGGGTAATGTGCTCGATCCTCGTTTCGCCTCCTTTGTTGGCGCGTATTCCCTGCCGGTTCGTCACGGGCTGACCGTAGGCGAGTTGGCCCGTCTCTTTGCCTCTGAGCGTGGCTGGCCTCCACCCACCGTTGTGCCGTTGCGTGGCTGGAAGCGGAGCCTCTGGTTCGATGAGACAGATCTTCCCTGGATTATGCCCTCGCCCAATCTGCCCACCCTGGATGCAGTCACACTCTATCCCGGGACCTGCCTTTTTGAGGGAACCAACTGTTCAGAGGGGCGCGGCACAACACGACCCTTCGAGGTGATTGGAGCGCCCTGGATCGATCCTTTTCAGCTCGCTGAGGCCATGAATGATCTGGCGCTGCCAGGAGTTGCGTTCCGTCCTCTGTATTTTACGCCTCAGTTCTCAAAGCATCGTGATACTCCCTGTGGCGGCGTCCAGCTTCATATCACAGATCGCACGCAGTTGCGCCCCCTCACAGTGGGTCTCTATCTGTTGCACACAATCCGCTCGTTATACCCGGACGCTTTGAACTGGACGCAGGGCAGTGATGGCCAGTATTTTCTTGACCTGCTTGGCGGTACCGATCAATTGCGCCTGGCTCTGGAACGTGGCGCTACTGTAGATGAAATCATGGCAGCCTGGCCAGAGCAGCAAGCGGATTTTGCTCGGCGGCGTCAGGCTGCGTTGCTCTATGAAGGATAAGGTGCGATGCGTGTGATCTGCATGCATTGGTCCTGCTGATAGCATCGCAACCCCGACCGCACTCATAGCGCGCGGCCTTGCCAATGCCGATCAGCACTCTGGCTCGTCTCGAATCGACGAAGTCCCGGTCAGTGTTAATGATGCTTGCAGCCATGCGCCGTGTTGCCCGGTAGCCGTGTTTGCCCTTCGAATCTCAGGAATTGCTCGCTACGGGCTCGCACGGCTGTTCTGTTCGCATCCCTTGCCTGTGAGGCTACCCTTCTCACCAGCCTCGTTAGCCGGGGGCAAGCCTCACGGCACTGTTGGGATGATCATTCAAAGGCCCGGGCTTACAAGCAAGGGGAAACACGGCTCTGCTGATCAATCGTAACGAGAAAGCGATACACAATACCTTTCCCAGGCACTACCGTTTGTGAGAACCGTCGGGCAGATCGAAAAACAAGCCCTCTCGCTCCTGACTGCATGGCCCCTCAACTGCACCATTTTTATACCAGACCTTTGTAAAGCCTGGTAATCCGGCATATCCCCGACAATTGAAAAGCCCTGAGCGAAAAGATGGAATGCTTGCTTTTTCCCGTCCATTCGAGTATGCTTCTTTTCAAGATGATCAGGCGCCATAAGGCAGGAAGTGGATACAGTTCATACTCGTTGCCTCGCATCGATGAGCAGGAGTCAGCCGAAAGAAGCTGAGATCACACAGGAGAAAGCCAGGTGAGGAAACGCGAGAGCAGAGCCAGAAAGCGACACTCAGAAGCTGAAGCCCGCAAACGGTGTGTTCTTGCCACCTCTCAAGCCCTGCCAGGTAGGCCGCCTTGCAGAGAGATTTTGATCTCGTTTGAAATTGCAAAAAGCATAGACACACCTATCTATTATAGAGCATATGCAGTTGCACCTTCTTGAGGAGATTTTCTATGGAGAGCACCCAGCCCGAAGCATTATACTCGCTCGCAACCGAGCAACCAAACCCCGCCACACGCGATATTGATCGCCTGAGTGCACTGGAAATCGCCCGCCTGATGAATGCGGAAGATGCGACGGTTCCACGTGCGGTGGAGCAAGAATTACCCAACATCGCCCGCGCCATTGAGGAGATTGCGGCACGTCTGCGTACAGGTGGCCGTCTCATCTATATCGGTGCTGGCACCTCTGGTCGCCTGGGGGTTCTGGATGCCTCGGAGTGTCCTCCCACCTTCAACGCGCCTCCAGGGCAGGTTGTCGGCCTGATCGCGGGTGGTCCGGCAGCGCTCACTCATGCGATCGAAGGGGCCGAGGATAATCCTGACGCCGGAGCTGCCGATCTCCAACGGATCTCCCTTTCTTCTGCCGATGTCGTGGTTGGCCTGGCTGCCAGTGGTCGTACTCCCTACGTCCTGGGTGCTGTCGCCTATGCTCGCCAGCAGGGAGCACTGACCATCGGCATCGCCTGCAATGCCGCTACGCTGCTTTCGCGCGAGGTAGACATTATGATCGCGCCCCAGGTTGGCCCCGAGGTAGTCAGTGGGTCAACACGCCTGAAAGCCGGGACAGCCCAGAAACTGGTTTTGAATATGCTCAGTACGGGCAGTATGATCCTTCTGGGCAAGACGTTCGGAAATCTGATGGTCGATCTCCAGGCGACAAACCAGAAATTACGTCTTCGGGCGGTAAAGCTCGTTCAGCTAGCCACAGGCCTGACGGAGGCTGACGCTGCTCAGCTTTTGCATAAAGCAGGAGGCGAGACCAAGACCGCGATCTTGATGGGCCTGGCTCATCTCTCACCTGAGGAGGCACGCGCTCAGTTGGCAGCCCATCAAGGAGTTCTGCGCGCAAGCCTGGAAGCGCATTCATCATAGGGGTTTTGACACTGTATTTGCTGACGAGTATGCCATGAGAGCAGACGCGAAAGAACACAGAAGAGTCTGCACAAGGTAACGGGCATTATACTGTTGGAGTGGCCGCGCCATCAGAGGCAGGAGCAACGATATATGGTTAAAACGCGGCTCCTCCCAGGCCCGAGACTTGAATACGGACCGTTCTGTTAGATTGATCTTTCTCCCAATCAGGATCTGAAAGGCCCTACAACTTCTCTCCGTTGGCTTCTACCACGTGTCAAAACGATACAGCTTCCGATATCAAGAGGTGGACGAACTCCTCTCATGGCCAGCCCTTGCATACGCAGTTCCTCGATAGCTGATAGGTTCCAGAGGGAAAGGAAGTATCACTTTTCCCGGCCTATATGTAACGTAGTGTATATTATTCCTCATTGACACTCCCCAGACCTGAAGGCCGGGGATTCTTCCTTCATCCAGCCTGCTTGCGCGGCGTCGCAGTGCGACGACGCGTAGCGGCAGGCTGTCCAGAAGCGTTCGACGAGGCACCCTCGTCGGTTCCCGTCTGCCCGACGGTACCCTGTAGCGCTTTGTGCAAGATATTCAAGGCGGCATTGTGATCGCGGTCGAGGAGCAGACCACAGCCAGGACACAGATGCGTACGCATACTCAAGCTCTTCTTGACCCGCTGCCCACAACGAGAACAGTCCTGACTGGTATAGGCCGGTTCCACCCCGATCACCGGAACACGATGCAGCGTGCCATAGTATCTCACCCACCAGAGGAAGCGACCCCACGCCGCGTCAGCGATGCTCTTGGCCAGATGACGGTTCTTGACGAGATGGCGGATCTGCAAGGCTTCGTAGGCAATCACGTCGTGAGACGAGACAAGCGCGTTCGCCGTCTTCCTGGCGAAATCCTCGCGCTGCCGTTGCACCTTGAGATACGCTTTGCTGAGGGCTTGACGGGCTTTGCGCCGATTGCGGCTGCGCTTCTGCGTCTTCGAGAGCCGACGATGCAGCCGCTTGAGCCGCCGTTCCGCCTTGCGGAGATACTGAGGAGGAGCCACGGTGTTGCCTTCGGAGTCAGTGAAGAAGGCACGCAGCCCCAGATCAATGCCTATCTGCTTGCCTGTGGGCTGATGTTCAACGCGTCGCGTGGCCGCCACCGCGAATTGGCAATAATACCCATCAGCCCGCCGGAGCAGTCGTACCCGCTTGATCTGTGAGAGGGGAAAGGCCATGATATCACGCGAGCCGATGAGGCGCAGCCGGCCAATGCCACAGCCATCTGTGAACCGAATGTGTACCCCATCAGCCTCCAGCTTCCAGCCCGTCTGCTTGTACTCGACACTGCGACAATCATGCTGGAACTGAGGGTACCCCTTCTTGCCGGGTATCTTGAGACGACAGTGCTCGTAGAAACGGGAGATGGCAGCCCACGCCCGGTCTGCGGCAGCTTGCCGGGCCTGTGAGTTGAGGGAGAGCGCAAAAGGGAACTGTCTGGCCAGCACAGCGCAATACCGCTGCAGATCATTCCTGGAGATGCCACGTGCATCCATCCAGAGGCGCAGGCACTTGTTGCGAATGAACTGGGTGGTGCGGATGGCTTCCTCGATGGCGGCGAATTGCGCCTTCGACCCATCGAGCTTGTATTCGGAGATCAGCATCCCTTGCTCCTTGTTCTTCCTCACTATCTTCGTGTATTCTCGCACAACGATTGTCTTCTGTCAAGCGAAGGGGAACGTTCTGACTCTGATGGCTTCCTGCGCCATCCATCCCCTTGGCTGAAGCCAGGGCCTTCTGCCGCTTTTTGGTAACTCCTGCGCTAGATTTTGCCGCAAGCTCTGATAGCTCGTATCCAGAATTTCCTGTGGCGTCTGGCTGATCTTCTCAAGCATTTCCTGGGGAGCCTCTGTATCTCCACTGGCTTTATTACTCTTGTTTTGAAATTCCATGAACTCAGGAAATTGCTCTAAAAACTGCACATCAATACGTGGCGGATTACTCTTCAATACCCTGGACCCTTGTTCTGTCAGGCGGAACTTTGCTCTTCCTGTCGCGGCGAGAAGGTTTGCTTTGACCAGATAGGTTCGAGCCCAATGAACGCGGTTATCAAATCTGCGTCGCTTGCCACTGGGGAGCAATTCTTTTCTCTCCTGATCACTGAGATGAAACTGTTGGGCCAGAATCTCTATTACCTCACTGAGAGTATGTTCATTCCCATCAGCAGCAATTTTTAAGAGTGGGAGCATAAGGTTTTGATAATCGGGGATTGCCATATTTCATCCTCCGGCGAGAAATTACGTACCTGTTTTTCCGCTTGAACCAATATACCATAGAAAAGCCCGGATAGCCAGCATGTAGTATCACGAATTGTATTTCTCTATTTACACCAGAGCAAACGAGGAGAAGCTATCAACATGGTTTCGTAGATGTATCTTTTCCACACTCATCCCATACAACAAATATCGTGAAGCTGAAAACAGCAACAAAGAAGCCTTCTCTGACGGTAAAGTCGAACTTATAAGCTATCAGACGTCTCACCTTGAGATTACACTACTGCTTCAAGCGTCCCTTGCTCCCAAACCGCAAGATCTGGGAGCGAGTCGAGCCCATTTGGAAGAGTGGGCGTGCTATAATCTGAACGGCTCCCGCTCAGGGTCTCATGATATCCATTGCCCGCTTGAGCAAGCCTGACACCCTCTGACGAGCCGCAGCCAGCGTTTCAAAGTTCCATTCATCACACACATCTTCTCCCCCAACAACGGGAAACTGTTCCTGAAGGGTTCGCAGACAACGTAAGGCCAAACGAGGAGCAAAATTGGCAAGTGTGAGGTGCTGTCTCTTCAGGTAGCGCTCGACAATGCCCGCTTGATCATAAGGGCTCCAACAATAAATCAAGTACATCGCCATGCCGATGTGAGGGTCTTCAAAACACGGCAAGCTGAAGTCAATAATCCCGGTTAAGCGTTCTCCTTCAAAAAGAAAATTCCCCTGGTTGTAATCTCCGCTGGAGAAGGCTAATGGCGTTTCGATCTTGCTCACGATAGGCTCTAAGACTTCTATCGCTTGCTCGAAAACAGCTTCAGAGAGCCAGGGACCACCCCTGGCAAGAATCGCTTGCAGTTCCGAACTCAACGTTCTTCTTGGTAACTGTTGGGCAATGGGCGAGTGTTGGAGGAAGGTCGTCACACCATGTATGAGATCGATTCCTTGCAGAATCAGACCAATAGCCCACTGGATTTGCTCCGGGGTAGCAGTCAAGCCCCATTCGAGAAACGACTGACCGGGCAAGACATTCAAGATTGTCATGGCTCCTGCTTCGGGTTGCGCGGGATCAATCGCAGGCCCCGCAAGAACTGTCGGGACCGGTAAACCGGCCAGCGCAAGCAGGGGAAGAATAGCAGCCTCCTTCTCAACTCCACCCAGAATGTAATTCATACGAAGAATGAGTCGACATGCTTCTCTATTGGGCAAGCTCACATCAACCCAGATGGGGCACGGTAATTGAACAGTTCGATGCAGCCGGGCCTGGATAATACGTGTTCCCTCTGGACAAGCCGAGAGCACAAATGCTTCCTGAAAAGGGGTGAGCGGCTTCGAGAGGTCCGTTGGCGGTTTCCAGGCGGTGTTGATATCTGATGGCACCGGAATGCGCGTTAGCTCGTCTGACACATCTCTCTCCATTCTCAACGTGTCTTTCTGCCACAACAAATATATGCTTCAAGCTTACTTGACGCAGCAACAGTTTGCAAGGAACTAAACTCACATGAACCAATAGGGATGGTCAAACGGTGTGAAGGCATGAACGTGGACGTCTCCAGCGCTAGATCTGTATCTCGACAAGAAATGTCAAAAACAATCACTCTTCCTTGCTCAAAATGGGAGCAATCGGAGACATTCTTTCCTCATCCGGGGAAAGGGAGCGGGTCGCCAGCCACAAAAGAGGGGACACAAACGGTGCAGACCCGACAATCAAAGAGACCTATTTTCCCGAGCACAAGCAGGGAATGGTACCAGGGGCCTACCAGGACTCAGAGAGCGATAGGGCTGCTAAAGAACCTGGGCCGCACTTCTGCATGCTTCCAGGTTATACCTCTTCTTTCGATGAGATCGAACAGGGTCTTGAAAAGACGTTAAAGCGTGTGTCCCTCCCTCTTCACGGAAGGACTCCTTGATAAAGCTGCTCAATGTCCAGTTCTAGATCAAGAACATCGAGACGAATCACTCCAGACTCATACACTTCTTGTTTCCAGTCACAGTTACGACGATAAACCTCAATACTGCGTTTCTGCTGACTGACGAGGATATAGACCTCCAAACTCGGGCAATGCTGGTACCGCTGAAATTTTTCCGTCCGGTCATACCTTTCTGTACTCGGGGAAAGTACCTCGATCACAAGCAGGGGCGAGCGAATCTTGCACAAGCCGCTTTGATTACGATCCCCCACATCACAGGTAATCACGACGTCCGGGATACACGTCGGGTGCTCCGGAATGCTGACATGTTGCCCTGTTATCACTGAACAAGGTCCTGACTGAAGTTGGAGTTCAAATTGTACAAGGGCTCGCGTGATAAGCTGAGCATGTGCCCAACTCGACCCGGTCATATCGGTAATGATCCCGGATCGCGTCCGGAGGTCATACTGCGTAAGTTCATAGCGGTACGGTTGCTCACAATTGATGAGACACTCAAAGGCTTCGAGTGTCGCAGGAATACCGTCTTTCTGATCGTGCTGTGTTTTCTGTATCATATTCCACTCCTTCCCAACACCTGACCAGGGAGAAAGGCACTGCCCCTGACCCACTCTTCATTATACCCGCTCTCTCCTCTACACGCCCTGCTTGCCCTGTGTAAGACAAACTCCTTTTGCAGCAAAGTTTCATACACACCCTGCTTAAGATCCCTTAACAGCACACATAGCTTCGTGCTTCAGTGTTTCCCTCTTGCATTTCGAGCTCGCGCAGGCTATACTGGAAGCAGATCCATGCGAGGCCGGAAGTGATGCCATTTCCAAGCACGCAGCGTCGCCCAACCCACGAGAAGGCAAGAAACCGGTCTCTGGAGCAAGCTGAGAAGGATTAGCAATAGGCCGGAAACCCTGAAAACGGATCGTGTCGCCATTTTCAGCGAGGAATATCTTGCTATGCCTCGCAAAACAGCTTCTGAGAACGCTTCTAGCGCGATGCGAGGCATAGCGCCCTTGTAGGGGACTTTGATCCGTTCAGGATTTTGGAACGGCTCAAATCCGAGGGCGATCATGAACCCAACGCCCTTGCAGGGGACTTTGATCCGTTCAGGATTTTGGAACTTCCTGGTAATTGCCTCTAGATCAGGGTGGGTATCAACCTGTAGAGAGCTTCGATCCGCGCAAAGAAGCAGGCAGGTCGACACGTCGCGAGGGAGCCTTGTCGGTAAGCCGCCGCTCTGCTATACTTCCTGGTGTTGGGAGGAATGGGAGCAGTCGGGAACAATGCAGACAGAAGGAAGGTTCGATGCCCAGAGCACCACTCCACGCCCTGATCTGGTCCAAAGAGCAGCGCTGCTATGAGTTATACACTCGTGGACGGCTTGAGCATCGCTTTCAACCAGCGGATGAAGCCGCCTGGCTAGACTGGCTCCAGGAGGCGACTTCCTTTGCCTTCCACGGTGCAAGAGGCTCTCTCAATGTCTATCAGGAACAGCGACCACGTGGGGGAGCGTATTGGTATGCCTACCAGACCAAAGAGGGCCGCACCCGCAAGCGATACCTCGGGCAGACCGAGAATCTTGGTTTCTTACAACTGGAGGAGACGGCACAGGCGCTCTTGCGTGAGCAGAAAACCGGACATTCGCTCGATCAGGGGATGCTGGTGCTTTCGGGACGACTTACTCCGCCGCGACTGCCAGGCGCCCTGGTAGAGCGTGAACGCCTGCTGACTGCACTCGATGAGGCGCTTTCGACACCGCTGACTCTGCTCTCCGCTTCGGCGGGATGGGGCAAAACAACGCTGCTCTTGGTCTGGGCACATCGACAAAAAAAGACACAGGTGGCCTGGCTCTCGCTGAACGAACTGGACAATAGTCTGACACGCTTCTGGGTCGCGCTGATCGAGGCTTTGCGCCGCTGCCCCTGCCTGGAACCAGACTTCGGAGAAAACGTCGTAGCACAGTTACAATCGCCTCAGCCTCCACCGCTTTTCTCCTGTCTCTCCGTACTTCTCCATGAGCTGGAAAGCCAGCAGCTCTATCCTGTTCCTATTGTCCTCATAGTAGACGACTATCATGAGATAGAAGAAGCAGCCATTCACCAGGGCATGGCCTTCTTCCTGGAGCACCTGCCCGCGCACCTGCATCTGATCCTCTCCACCCGCGTAGACCCGGACCTGCCTCTTGCGCGTCTACGAGCCCACGGACAGTTGACCGAGATTCGTGCGAGCGAGCTACGCTTTCAGGAGAACGAAGCACAGCAGTTTGTGGACAAGATGTTCTCGCCACCACTCTCAAAAGAAGAGGTACAGCGGCTGGTGAGCCGAACGGAAGGCTGGATTGCCGGGCTACACCTGGTCGCGCTCACGATGCAAAAGCGTAAGGATCGCACTACGTACCTTGAAACATTGACCGGGAGTCAGAGGTACCTGCTGGATTACGTGCAAGAGGATATCCTGACACGCCTATCACCCGATATGCGCGACTTTCTCCTTCACATCTCCATCCTCTCTCATCTGGACGCACGTGTGTGCCAGGCCGTCACGGCTGCACCAACGAGAGCAGCCAGTCAGCACATGCTCACGTTGCTGGAACGAGCGAACCTCTTCCTGGTGCCTCTGGATGAGGAGCGGCGCACCTATCGGCTGCATGATCTCTTTCGTGAAGCCCTGCTCTCGGCGCTCCATAACAACCAACCAGAGATAGTACCGCTTTTGCATCGTCGGGCTACCGACTTTTATGAGGCGGAAGGACAGTGGACTGAAGCCATTACTCATGCACTTGCCGGGGCTTCTTTCTCCACAGCAGCGCGGCTGATGGAACAAACCATCGAACAGTTCTGGCTGCGTGGAGAGGCGGAGACAATGGCACGCTGGGTGCTGGCATTGCCTGATCCGGTGGTACGCGCACACGCACACCTGGCACTCACTACAGCACTCTATCTCCTTCACCCCGTCACCTATTCGACCCAAGGGCAGCGTGAACGTCGCCACCAGCAAGTGAGACAGCTCATAACACGGGTCGAAGTAGCCTTGCAGCATCAAGCGAACGAGCCCGCTTCGGAGACCCTGCTGCATCTGCGTCTGCGCCTGTTACGCGCGGGGATCGCCCTGTATGAGGCAATAGCGGCCTCAGAGTATGAGCGCCTGCCCGCCCTTCAGCAGGAGATGCAGGAGCTTGACCAGGACGAGGAGATCATCTGGCATATACTCCCGCTCTTCTGTAACGTCGTCTACTACACGGCCAGGCAAGAGAGAGCAAAGCTTTTACCACAACTGCTGGACGCCAGAGAGCAGGCCCGCCGCTCGGGAAGCCACCTGGCGGCAATCAGAGTCATACAGTGGTTGGCACTCGCGGCAGAAGAGGCAGGACAGCTACACCTGGCCTATCAGGAGAGTCTGGCCGCCCTCGACCTGATCGAACAGACGGGGAGCTATACCCTGCTCAAAGGGTACTTCAGGGATGTCCTGGCAGTAGTGTTGTATCAATGGAATCGGTTGGAAGAGGCGCGTGACTGGCTGCGAATGGTCATTCAAGATGCCACCACCTGGCAACAGAGTGATTTACTCCTGTCGGGATATATGCATCTGATGCAGGTCGAGCAGGCAAGAGGAGATCTGTCTGCTGTCCAGCAAGCACTGCATGAGTTTGAGCAGTTGGCAGGATATCACCGTCGGAACTGGCTGCCCATCATGCAAGCACAGTGGTGGCTGGCTCGGGGAGAGATAAGAGAGGCAACCAACTGGGCAATGAGCATTGTCTTTCCCGAAGGGGCATGGGAACGCAGCTTGTATGACGCTTTCCCGATTGTGATGCGGGTATATTTTGTAGAGCGCCATTGGACAGAAGCTCTGGAGCAGCTAGAACGCTTTAGCGAGAAGCTGATTCATTCGGCCAACAGCAAGATTACCCTCACATATCTGGCTCAGTACATGGTGGCGCTACACCATGCAGGCCAGAACGAACAAGCATGCAAGGTCGCGACGCGCCTGTTAGCTTTGACCGAACCAGAGGGCTACCTGCGTCTGTACCTGGATGAAGGCGAACCGATGCGTCAGGCACTTGAGACACTGCTAACTCCCAACTCACAGCAGCATGAGGTGGCCCCCTCCACCAGAGCCTACATCTCAAAGCTGCTGACCACTTTCGAGCAGGTGCAACAAAGCACACACCTGTCTCAGGTTTCGCCCTCCTCTCTCGCGTCTGCATCCCTCCCTGCCCGGAAGGCATCCACTCCGGGCATTACCCTTACACAGCGTGAGCAGGATGTCTTGCGCCTGTTGGCCACCGGAGCCTCGAATCAGGACATAGCCCGGTCCCTGGTGATCGAACTGCCCACCGTCAAAAAACACGTCAGTAACCTGCTCAGCAAACTGGGAGCCACGAACCGCACTCAGGCAGTGGCCCTGGCGCGTGCCCGCTCCCTGCTCTAACAGGATTCCTCCCAACAGGGAACCGTTCTCCTCTTACACCTACTCCCTTTGGTATCCTTTTGGCTCCTGTGGAAGCGCTCGCGTTCTGTTATTCTTTATACCAGCGGGAAGGAAAACACGGTGATCCAAGATCCTCCGTTGTTCGCCTTTCTGAACACAACTTGAAGGCCGTGAAACGCGCAGAATGTGGAGGAGACAGATGTACTACGTGATACGAGTTCAGGGACACCTGGACCCAGCCTGGCAAGACCGCTTTGGCGGACTTTGCATCGAGCAACAGGAGACCGGGACAACGCTCCTCTCAGGGACGCTGCCAGATCAGGCCGCGCTGCATGGAGTGCTCCTCCAGATCGTCCGTCTCGGTCTGACGCTGCTCTCCCTTGAAACGAGCACAGCCCAGACAAAGGACGCTTGAGCAGGTGAAGCATGCCTTACTCTCACACGAAGAAAACACTGTTTAACGGCAAATGAAAGGAAGATTCGATCATGGCTAATGAAAAAATACAGATGGTGATGATGGCAGTTACCGATATGGCAAAGGCCAAAACCTTTTACGCGGAGCAATTGGGATTTGAGGTCACTACGGACTACGGACAAGGAGAACAGCACTGGGTCACACTTGCGTTCCCGGGAGGGGGTGCCTCGCTGACACTCTCGACATTGCATGGAAATATGCGTCCTGGTACAATGCGGCTCTACCTGGCGACGTCCGATGTTGAAGCGACCCACAACGAGCTCAAAGCAAAGGGCGTCAAGGTCAACGACGTGAAGGACGATCTGTATGGTCCGGGGTCTGGCGTCAAATGGTTTGACCTGCGGGATCCCGATGGTAACGTGTGGCAGGTAGTCCAGGCCTAGTCACTGCGAGGTGCAGTGCAGATGCGCCTCGCATGCTTCAGTATCGCGCCGATTGATGCTATGTTAAACAGAAAAATCAGGAGTATAGTATGAATCAGTCCTGGCAAGATTTTGCGCTCGCTGAACCAGAACTCTCCGCCTTTGGCGAGGCTCGCTTGAAAAGTGGCCCAGCCTATCTGGCAACTGTCCGTGCGAACGGAATGCCCCGCGTTCATCCCGTGACGCCAATTATAGGCGAGGGGCATCTGCTCCTGTTTATGGAACCAACATCTCCGAAAGGCCATGATTTACAGCGAGGTTCCGGCTACATGTTGCATTGTTGGGTAAGCAGCAATGATGGTGGTGAAGGAGAGTTTTGCCTGACAGGACATGCATTTTTAACTGATGATCCGGCGATGCGGGAACTTGCTGCGACATATGGGTATCAGCCGCAGGATCATTACATCTTATTCGAGCTGACTGTAGAAAGCGCGTTTTCAACGATCTACTCCGATACCGGAGAGCCAATACGGAAAAGCTGGAAGGGGCAAAAAAAGCCCTTGAGTATCACCGGGTGACAATGAGAAGCGCCGAATGCAGGTCACATCCCTGGTAAGCCCGTCACCCTTGAAGAAACGCCTCCAAAAGCTTCACGGCCATATGAGGCAACATACAACGAGAAGAGGATAAGTTCGCCACCGCGCTATGGCACGGTTTTCACCCCAGATCAATTAGAAGGAGATTGAGATGAGCAAAACAGAAAAGATGAACACACAGGAGTCCGCTGAGAATACTACCGTGAGCAACAAGAAGTCTAAGGGCTTCACAGAGGAAGAACGAGCCGCGATGAAGGAGCGCGCCAAAGAGCAGAAAGCAGAGGCACGCGCCAACAAGAATAAGGCGGAAGGGGAAAGCGACGTGCTCGCTAAGATTGCCGAGATGCCGGAACCAGATCGTGTCATGGCCACGCGGCTCCATGAGATCATCAAAGCCAATGCGCCAGAGCTCTCACCGAAAACCTGGTATGGGATGCCCGCATATGCCAGAGATGGTAAGGTCGTTTGCTTCTTCCAGCCCGCAAGCAAGTTCAAGACAAGGTACGCGACACTCGGCTTCAACGACATAGCCCATCTCGACGAAGGCGCTATGTGGCCGGTCGCCTTCGCGCTCAAGGAGTTGACCGCCGCCGAAGAGGAGAGGATCAGTGAGCTTGTGAAGAAAGCGGAGAGCTAAGGGCGAGGCTTGCAACGAAGCCCGCGCGAGGGTCTTCTGTTGCTCCAAGCATGCTAACCACGCCGGGGAGGCGAGAGCCCAGGTTGCTCGCCTGTGGAGGGGAGGGATCCATATCTCTCCCCTCCGTTTCTTTAACTGACTGCATAGTGGGAAAGCTCTCTCACTCCCCAGGTTCTATCAGTTTCCTTGCTGGCTCTGCTTCTGCTGCGGTAAAAACAAGCATCTGCGAAATCGGGGGAGTCAGCGACCTGAAAGGAGCAGGTAAAGAGCGACACAAAAGGAAAAGACGTTATCAAGAGCGTAAGTGCCAATTCACTGAAAGGGGAAATGTGATCTGAGTCAAGAGATTTCACGCTTCGATAGCTAGAAAATCCACTCTCCATCAGGTATACTTCACCTGAGAAGGAGTTATTGAGTTCCCTCAGGGAAAGACCGATAGGCAGGAACAGGATGACACGTCCCTCTCATACATTTGGCCTCTCACCACAACGGCTACAACACATTCGCTGGATCGGTGGCGGAAGTGGAGCAGGCAAGTCAACTATCGCGCGGCGGCTTTCGGAGCAATATGGGGTTCGCCTCTACCACTGCGATGACATGCAGTCGGCACACACGGCCCGCTCAAACCCCATCGAGCACCCCATGCTTCATGCTTTCATCGCTATGACGATGGATGAGCGATGGGCCAAGCGAACACCAGAGGAGATGTTTCGCACCTTTCACGGCTTCCATGGAGAAGGGTTCAAACTCATTCTGGAAGATCTGCTAGACCTGCCAACCAATGTCCTCATCCTGGTCGAAGGGTACCAGCTTCTGCCTCGCCTCGTTGCTCCATTGTTAAGAGAACCCAATCAGGCTGTCTGGCTGCTTCCTACTTCAGAGTGGAGGCGTACTGCCTTCTGTCGACGCGGCTCATTATGGAGCATTGCGGGACAAACAAGCGACCCACAAACAGCCTTAACTCATCTGCTTGCTCGTGATGCACTTTATACAGAAGAGCTAAAAAAACAGGCCACGGCGTTGCAACTCCCTTGCATTCAGGTTGATGGCAGCATAAGTATTGAGGAGTTGACAACGCATGTTGCCCGCTGTCTTGGCCTCAAGCGGCAATGATACCACCATATGTACCCGATCACAACGTTGATTCTCCTTATAAACGCGCTACAATTCAAATAATATAATACAGTTCTGCTGCATATCAAAACCAAAAACAGGGAGTTCCGCACGGGTAGCAGTGGCCCACCCCTCATCTTTAGCGCTGAAGCTGTTCCTGGACTCCAGGTTGTCCAGCGTGTATCTCTTTCTTTCGGCTGAAGTAGGCCAGATAGCCACGAAACAGTGTGACCAGCATGATACACAGAAACAGGAGCATTGCCAGTGAGAAGCTGACAGTCAGCGGCAAAACCCCCATAAACCGATGCAGCGCATCGATAGACTGGGGATAATAAGGTGTACTGAAAGCGGTCTTCCATGTGCCAAGCAACAGAAGGAAAGGCAATGGAGCCAGTAGCGCAAACAGCACGCTCCCGGTGATCAGCATTAGCTTCAGATTCTTCCTATTCGGTTGTGCTTTCCCCAGAGCCAGCACCATGTATGGATAGACGCTGGTATACAGAGCGTTGCCTATCAACGTAGAGAAATCAAGCGATGAATGATACACCTGTCTGGCACCGAATTGAATTGCCATGACCGCCACAAAAAAGATCGCAGCAAAGAGCAATAGCCTTCTCTGCCTGATCGTGACACTATCCACAATGCCAAATACAAGCAGCAGCACATTGCAGAAAAGATATTCCAGTCCCCAGAGCATGGGGAGTCCGGAAATAAGAGGAACTCCGATGGAGCGCAACGAGAACAACAGCCCGATTGTCACCAGGAATGGCAGCAACACACCGCCCAGAAGAATAAAAAAGCGGCGTCTCTTTCGTTCGACCCACGCACGCTTCATTGTTCTTGCCATGAAGAAAAAGGTGATGCAGGGAAGAAACAAAAGGGTTACAACCTGAACCAGCTTTGAGGTCACAGAAACAGTTTCATAGATAGGAAGTTCCATCGTGAGCGAGATCGGGTTCATCAAACTCTGCCAGGTACCCAACACGACCGAGTACAGGATAAAAGAACTGATGAATACCAGCACAGACATACTGAGACTGCCGCCAGGGAAAAGACTGCGCTCGCTCTTATAATGGGGATCAAAGCGGGCATCAAGTGCACCGAGAAACAAATCAAAGCAGGTAATAGGCGTCACATGATGTTGTTTGAGTAGCTCAATCATCTCTTCTTCATAGCGCTCACGCCAGCGTCGCGGATAAAGCCGCAAGAGCAGATACGGAATTTTCATAAAGCCCCCTTGAAATCACTCATTTTTCTCTATGCTCAAACTTCTCCATAGCAGAACATATTACCTGCCATTTGCCTTTTTCATTTTTACTCTATATAGAAGATGCGTCACAGGCTATCACCCTAAAGTTCATACCGTCCTGAAAAACAGTTCATACTTACAAGTAGAACCGAAGCCTTCTGTACACCTGATCGAGTCTAGACAAGAAAATGCCCGTTAGGTCGTAGCCAGCCGCTGCTTACCCGTAGTCAGGATCCGCTCCATTGTGGCAAGCTGTTCCCGCAGCGCGACCATGCCAGCCCCGGTGATACGATACGGGCGGCGACGGTCTTCCGCTTCCAGCGCCTCAATCCAGCCCTTGCGCTCAAGTCGTGTCAACGCTCCATAGAGTGTCCCCGGCTCAAGCCTGGTGCCACTAAAGGTCGCGATATCCTCAATCATTGCATAGCCGTGCTTGGGTCCACTGGCAAGGCTGGACAGGATCAACAGGGCAGGATCTGAGTAGCGCCCCAACTCGTCGAGATGTCTTGGCATACAACCCCCTTTCTCTTTTTTAGTCATTATTCAGTAACAATTAGTAAGTATAACTGAATAATAACAGAAAACGGAACGAGAATCAAGGGCATATAGAAAAAGAGAAGCACAAAAGAAAGAGAAGGATTCCGAACTCATGGCCAACAGATGCTGATCTATCACCCCTGAGGTGAGCAGTCCTTCTCAAGGATGCCCGCAAGCCTGAGTGGTAGAAAAGCGCATCGTCGTTGATTTTTTACGGTCGCCAGTGTGCAGTGAAATAGCCGCCTGATCTATACTGTGCCGTATTTTATGTCGAGGGAGGAGCATTCAAGAAAGTGAGGAAAGTGGAAGCAACTGTCACCTCCTTGTTTGTCCGGTAGCTGATGGCTTAGCGATACGAATAGTGCTTGCAGAGAGAAAGCAGCTAAAAGAGAAGGGATAAAAGCAGAAAGACCTTTCCTTGCTGCCCACTTCTTGTTGAAATGGAACAGCAGGGAAAGGGCAGCGAAGGATATCCTGGGCGCAGTTATTGTAAGCTCGCGCCTAACTTGACTCCGCCATCCACCGTAATGATTTGTCCAGTGATCCATCTGACGCTCGGGTCTGCTACCGCGGCAATCCAGCGAGCAACTTCCTCCGGTGTGCCACGTTTATGCAAGGGAACCGCTGTATACTCCTCTTGCTGGACACTCTGGGCAAATGCCTCTAATGCCGGTGTATCAGTTGGGCCAGGCGCAATCGCATTGACACGGATACCGAGCGGAGCAAGTTCCACTGCCCAACAGCGCGTCAGGTGCTCAAGAGCTGCCTTACTGGCCGCATAATAGGTCTCTGGAACCACAGCAACCTGACCCGAAATACTGGAAATGTTGACAATAGAGCCTTTCGTTTCGCTCAGTGCGGGCAGTGCCGCTTTGCTGAGCCAGGTCGGACCAAAGACATTGGTTTGGAACAAGGCATACATCAATTCAGTCTTGACGCTTGCGAGAGGAGTCAGCGCAATAGCCGCTGCATTATTCACAACTACATCAATACGTCCCCATAGTTCAAGGGCTCGTGTCACTACAGCTTTAGCCATCTCCTCCTGAGAGATATCAGCAACCATCCAGGAGATACGTTCGTGATCTGCTGCCGCCGCTTTCAGGGCCTCCTCGCGTCTTCCCGTGATCAGGACATTTCCCCCCGCTTGCGCAAAATACCGGGCTGATGCTTTTCCGATTCCTGAGCTTCCTCCCGTGATGATGATCACCTTCCCATGAAAATTCTGTTGCATACTATTTTCCTTTCTCTCTATAAGTCGATTGAGCTGATGTGCTCTCTGTTTTTGAGTATATCTATATGGAAAGTTGAGTACCAACTAGCATTTATGGTAGCATTCTCAGTGCTAGCATTCGGACAGGGAAAGAAGGAAAACGATGCAACAATGTAGTGAGAAACAACGGAGAAAAGAACTGGGGGAGTTCCTCAGAACGCGACGAGCACGCCTTTCTCCCGAACAGATCGGGCTGCCGCCTGGACTCCATCGGCGAACTCCGGGGCTCAAGCGTGAAGAGGTTGCCATCATGGCAGGGATCAGCACAACATGGTATACCGCTCTAGAGCAGGGGCGAGACATTCATGTGTCAAGCAGCATACTCTCCAGTCTGGCCAACGTCCTCCAGCTCACTGAAGATGAACGGGCGCATCTTTTTACGCTTGCTCATCAACCCGCACCCGATCTGCAGAGTATGCGGCCAGAAGAGCCGGTACAACACATCTATCATCACATACTTGATGAGCTGAATGCTGTGCCTGCGCTGCTCACCGGACGTACTTATGATATCCTGGGCTGGAACAATGCCGCCAGGATGGTCTTTGGAGATTTTGGCAAACTTCCCAAAAGTGAGCGCAATCTACTGTGGTTGTTATTTACAAAGACTCCTTTGAGCGAGCAGATCACCCTCTTTGTCGAAAGGGAACACTATGCTCAAGAGATCCTGGAGGTCTTTCGGGGCCGGGTGAATCGCAGTTTGGACACTCCTGAGATCTCAACATTTATCAAACGCCTCCAACACGCCAGTCCGGTTTTTCGCAAGCTCTGGGCTCAACACAATGTGCGCGCTACCTGTACAGGCAAAAAACATCTCAGGCATCCTATACTTGGCGACCTGACTTTTGAGACGGCCACATTTCAAGTCCTTGAGCATTCTACTGTCCGCTGTCATGTATTTTCAGGTGATGAAGAAACAACCAGGAAGCTTCATCAGTTCTTTAAAAGGCATAATTTGACGGCAAACAACGTTTGAGAAAGAGATGATGGCGCCGCAGCCACACTGTGTAAAAGCACTGAACCGTCTGATCCAGCCCAACATCTTGCAATGCCTGTAGCGTAGTGACGCTTCCGAGGATACAATGGGAGATCACGCCAAAAAAAGAAAGGGGCCTGCTTCTCTTGCAAGCCCCTGCGGCACCATATCAACAGTGTTTGTTGGCCGCCCTGTGTCGAGGTTGAAATAACGGCCCTCTGGGCTGGCTCAGCGAGGTGTGCTCGCCGCCAGCTCTTTGGGCTGCTGCGCCTTGATGCTGATCCGTTTGGGTCGAGCCGCCTCATTGATCGGCGCATACACCTTCAGCATGCCATTCTCGTAGCTCGTCTCGATGTGCTCGGTATCCAGCGCCTTCTCAAAGGTGATCGAGCGCGTGAACTCGCCGGAGCCGAACTCCTGAAGCAGCCAGTTCACCTGCTTCCCCTCTTCCACAACCGGCGCATACTTGCCCTTGAGGGTCAGCGTGTTCTCCTTCACCGTCAGCTCGATATCCTCCGCTTTGACACCCGGCAGCAGCGCCTGAACCTCATAGCCCTGCTCGGTCTCAAGCACGTTCACCGGGATCTGATTGACGGCTTCCGTGAACAGGCCTGACGGATGTACAAAGCTCTGATCAAAGAGGCGATTCATCGCATCACGCAGCGTAAAGAGCTCATTGAATGGGTCATAGCGTTTCAGCATTGTCATAGACATCACCTCCTGCGAAGCATGACTCTATGCGACACTCTTGACCCGGAAGAGAGATCATCTTTACTCTTCTTTCCCTGACCCCTCTTCCTCTTTCCAATCTCTTACAACAGAGGATTTCTCTCTTTTATTCCCACCCGCAGCTTTCATTGCTCTTTCCGGCTGTGGGCCTCTTCCTCTTTCCATCTTTCTATAACAGAAGCTCCATCTGTTTTATTCCCACCCACAGCTTTCATTACTTTTTTCGGCTGTGATCCTCTTCCTCTTTCCATCTTTCTATAACAGAGAAGCCATTTCTGGTATTCCCATTCAACCGCCTCACCTCTCTTCATCGGCTTTCCATTACAATAAAACAGAAAGGAGCTTTCCTGTATTCTCACAACGGTTTTTCTCTTTTCCCGCTGCTGCCCCTTCTGAGCTATTCATTGAATACAGAATGCTCAGAAACTCGGGGTACTACTCTATATCTACGCTCTGCGCTAACCAGGGGAGCCCACCACGAACGTATGTCACCGTATCCAGGACAGCGAACCAGTCGAAATTAGAGAAGCTTTGGGCACTCAGTGGTTCTATATACGACCCATTCTTTTTGCTGCCAGAGCGAACGGGAAGAGCAGCAATCTCCTCTGCAGGCAGCCCCTGCCCGCCATGCGTGGGAATGAACCGCGCAGGTCCCGGAACAGCAGTCAGCAGCGCCTCAAGCGTGCCTGCTTCTGGCTGGCCGATTCCATGAACTGGCGATTCACCCACAGCGGAACCGATGACGGCATAGCGCGAACCAAACATCTCTTGAAGATGAGCCCCAACGGGACACCATGTCACGGTTTCGTTCCCCCATTGCCATATTGTCTGTTCTCGATTCAAATGGCTGTTATGAGCGAAGATGAATACTTTGCCTCGGCCCTGTTCACGAGAAATGATATACTCCAGATTATCCGCCATCATTCCAGCACGGATATGCAGTAGCCTGATCATGCGTTTGTCAGACGCTCGTGCTAGCTCTGCATGATAGTTCAATAACTGCCGCGCCTCCACCGCGAATTGCATAGCCTCCAGGTAGCGGCTTTTGTCGCTCTTTGCCACCAACTCGGGACGGCGAAAATGTAGCTCTGAAATGAGTTCCTCTACCTCAATGCGTAACGCCCTTGCCTCTGCAGACTGGCCTACGGCCTTCGTTGGATCGAGTGCGGCATCTGGATTTTCCCAGGCGGCATCTTGACCAAGCAGTGGTTCAATGCGGTTACGATATTCCTGACCGCGAACCCGATCAATTGAGGTGAGGTAATCAAGTGCAACAGAGAGAATCTGACGTGGACTGGATGTGATAGGCGCATCAGTCGGACCATCGAAACCATAGAAATGGATTTTCACAGGATGTGCTGGATCAGCATTGTATTGGCGCATCCACTCGATGAGTTCTCGATTCGCTTCGAACCGCTCAAAGCCGTGTTTCAGTCCAGCATCGCGTACTGCTTCATACGAATCTGGCCCGCGCCCAAGCACATATTCATTGACAATGTCTCCCTTATGGAAATTGCTCTCGATGGCGATAGCGCTATAGCCGTGGCGCTCTACAAGGCACTGGAAGAGTTGATTGCGAAGAAGAAGGAGCTCCTCCCCTCCATGAAGTGCCTCTCCAAAGCCGAGCAATTCTACGGAACTCCCAAGTGAAGCAATCAGCTTATCAACCGCAGCATTGAAGATGGTCGGAGAAGCAAGCGAGAATGGAACTGCCTCCTGCGCAATCCAATCGTGCAGTGTCGCATATCTGACTGTTGAGTGAATCATGTATCTCTCCTCTGTAGTTTTCTGAGGAGCATTCCCTTCTGCTCCTCATCTCTGCCCCGTTCTCGCACGCTCTACAAGAACAGGGTAAACAAGATGGATTTCGTATGGAAGGTGCATGCATGCGTCTCCGATCCATGCTGGCCAGGCATTTTCTGGATCACATCCCTACTGTACAACACAGATGCAACATTTGAGGGTGAAAAGAGTAAAAACAGGGTGGCAGGACGTAAAAAAGAGGCTAACAGGCTCAATTATACCTGATCCATCTGATAGCGCCACACCGAAAAAGTCTCCAGTATCGTGATGAGAGTTTTAGATGATCCCTTATACAGCCCTATTAAGGCAGCATAGAATGAGGGTTTTCAGCCAGACGAAACGGGGAATAAAGATTGCTTTTTCTCATACCTGCTCTTATACTATCCATTACCTTGCGAGAGCGAGGAAAAAGAGCATACGGAAACGGTGAAATGAAACAGCTCACTCGTGCGTACCATCTGGCAGAAGCCGCAAATTGGCCGATGATTCAGCGAGATGGCCTGCTGAGCGCCAGCGCACTCTTCGACACTGCCGAAATCTCTGGCATTGAGCGGGAGCAATTGGAGCGACAACAGCGCCTGACACATACCAGACTGCCAAACGGCGTACAGATTCGAGATCAACGGCCAATGCCACCAAAGGCCCTGGCCGCTTGTTTAGTCGGTATGTCGCCCTCCGAGTGGTATGAGTTGATTAATAGTCGAGTCTTCTTCTGGCTCGATCCCGCGCGGCTCAATCGGCAACGAACTGCGTGTGAGCCACGTCCCCAGGTAGTAGTAACGGTGGATGTAGAGAAGCTAGCAACCGCATACATAGAGCATATTGCATTGACCCCTATCAACACCGGGAACGCCCGCCGTCTCCCGGCCAAACGTGGAGCAGCCAGTTTCGTTCCCTATACAGCATGGCTCGCCTCCGGGTGGGCCAGTGAAGCCGCGGCATTGGACACGCGTGTGCGCCCCCACTCGCATCAGCCCGTAGAATTGACTGTAGCCAGATCCATTCCTGATGTGATGCAGTTTGTGATAGGTGTTCAGGAACTGACGCCCGGTCAATTGTTCACGCCGTCACGCTAAACTGGCGACCACTTCTGCTTGCTTCATCGGGCACTGGAAGCCGTTAGCGCAAAGGCCAATAGGCTTCCAGGCAGGGTAGGAGACACGGTTAGACTACCTGAAGGTACCAGCGTTGATTCGGGCCTCCATTGTAGCCATACTGAATGATACTGGCACCGGCATCGGGAGAAGCGCGGCGCACATCGATGACAAAACCGGAAAGCTTGTTCATGATTGCACAGGAGCCATCACCAAGCGCGACAAGTTGCCAGAGCTGGCTTTGAGATGATGTCGCTGGACTGGACTGGACCACAGCAGAGCCCTGAGAGGTAGGCGCGTCGCTCTGAATATCAAGGACCAACCCGCTCGCTTTGTTACGGATCTGATAGTAGCCGTCAGGGCCGGGAACCAGAAGCCACTGTTGGGAGGAAGAAGAACTACTCACCTGCTGCACAAGCCCCGTATTGGCAGTACCATTGCCCCCATCAAGAACCTTGCCGCTATTGAGACTGACAAGCTGGAAATAGCGGCGCGTCATAATTGGAGCGCGTGAGCTGCCTCCGCTATGATACATAAGATCCTGATAGACAATGCTCTCCTGAATCGGGAAATTACTCGGTTGAGAGATCACGGCTGTATTGTTGCGCAGCAGACGGAAGACAGGTTTACCGGCGACGAGAGGGATATTGAAGACAGTCATGCCGGTATTTGCCTGTTGCTGATAGGCTTTACCGGCAACGTTGATTTCCAGTGTGCCTGCTTCCTTGAGGAAACCGACAACCTCAATTTTATCAACTGCCGGATCACTGACGGAACGGATCTTCATTACACTCGTTTGCTTTGTCGTATCGGGCTGCGCGTTCGAGAACTGCGTGCGATGGAAATAGTAGAGCACATCGCGTGTGATCGTTGGCTGCACACCCGTTTTGAACCAGGTGACGTAGTAGGCGGTGAGATCATAGAATGCATACTGAGTCTCGACCGAAGGTGAGAAGTGGGTTGATTCAGAATAGTCGTTCCAGGTAAAGAGCACAGCCCAATCCGCATTGTTCTGGAGTGCAGAGGTCCAGGAGTTGCGAAGAAGCTGGCTATTCGCTGTCTCCCAGTAGTTGCTATCTTTGGGGCGAGAATCCTGAGTTGCAATCGGAGCGACCCAGATATTCTTATTCGTATGGGCCAGAGTCGCATTATTCGCGTAGACAGGCATACTGCCAGCTTTACGCATGCCTGCCGTTGAAACGCCATAGGTTGTGCCAAACCAGGACGTGAAACCGGAGATATTATCGGTCAAAAACATCGCGATCAGGGCGATATCAGCACCACCAGCCTGCACCAGGGTGCGCAATTGCTGCCACCAGCTCAGCGGCTTGCGCTCAGGATAAAATGGCTCGATCACAATACGGCCATCATCCAGGCGAAGCAGGGAGGGATGATCTTTGTGAGCCAGAATCACCTTCGCCATATTGTCAGGAGTGGCGTCGGAGGCGGTAGGAAGGTCAATGCTCAGACCGATACGAAAACCAGGATCAACGGCTTTAGCTGCATCCAGCATCATACCGACACGGTTCCAGCGTTGATCCACCAGATCATGATCAGGCATTTCATAGATAAAGCCATCCAGCCCGATGGAAATTGCACGCTGTACCTCCACTTGATAGTCTATCTGAAGCCAGTTTTTTTCCGACCGGGGAGCACGTCCAATGGGACGATCACGCAGGTAGCCACCAATTGCGCGATACTGCCCATTTTTCGCGTCGGGGTCCAGCCACGCAGCGTAGTAATCTTGCGATGGGACCGCGTTCTCAATAGAGATGGGAAAGGGAGGGAAGTAGTAGGCGAAGACCTTCTTTTTCGAGGCACGCAGTACGCTGGTTGAGGGCATATCAAACGGAAAGGGATTCACGGAAGCGGGAGCCGCGTGGGCCGATTGGGATCCTTCCGGACGGAACAGGTAAAGCCCGGCACCAGCAGCAAGGACGGTTCCCGCACACCCTGCTGAAAGGGCCAGCATCTTTCTGCGGCTAAAACGAAACGCCATAAAACAATTTCCTCCTGAAATTGTAGTTGTTCCAATGCTGATAGGAATACTCCTTCACAAGCAGCAACTTATGAACAGTATTGAGCGTTTTCTGCTTTCTAAACTGATCCTTGCCCCTCTTTCTAGCAGGAGTAGACTATCACCATTTTCACGAAAGGTAGAATGCGTGCAGTATAGCATAACGAGAAACAGATTTGACTATTTTTGCCCTCAATGGGTACTTAGTTACTACTTGTTCTACCTGCATTCATACACGTTTTTATGGATAAAATAGCAGGCAGAGCATCTCCCGAATCCAGCCTGCCCGCGATTGAATTTTTACTATTCCTTTGATTTTTCTTGCCAATTTCATTGACAATAATCCATTTTATATGATAAATTTTCTATATAAGCGCAGCAAATATCTCCATTCTATAAAAGAAACTCACTAAACTCTTCTATGAACAAAGAAAAAGGAAGCAACAAGCATGAATCAATCCGAGGCGAAAAAACCGTTAGCACATTTTGAAGATTTCGTACACTCCATTCTTCAGGATTGGAAGGTTCCGGGCGCCGCTGTCGCGATCATTCAGAATGACGAAATTCTTCTCTCACAGGGCTTCGGGCAACGCAATAGAGCTGAGGGGTTAGAGGTGACATCCGAGACACTTTTCCCCATCGGCTCCTGTACAAAAGCCTTCACAACAGCAGCAATGGCTCTTCTGGTAGACGAGGGCCGGTTAGACTGGGATACACCGGTCAAAGCATACCTCCCCTCCTTTAAGCTATATGACAACTTCGCCACCGAGCGACTGACGCCCCGCGATCTGGTATCGCACCGCTCCGGCCTGCCTCGCCATGACCTGATGTGGTACAACTCCACGCACACACGCAAAGAGTTGTTTGATCGTCTACAGTACCTCGAACCGAATAAGGATCTCCGCCAGCTCTGGCAGTATCAGAACCTGATGTATATGGTTGCCGGGTATCTGGTGGGAGAGCTGACCGGTCAGACCTGGGAAGAGTTCGTACAGAAGCGCATCTTCGAGCCTCTGGGCATGACACAAAGCTTTTTCTCGATTGAGCAAGCGAGAGAACAGGGCCAGTGTTCCCATCCTTATATTCATCTGAACGATGAAGTAAAGGAGATGGCCTTTTATGCGGCACAGGGAGCCATCGCGCCAGCCGGAGCGATTGTTTCGAGCATCAAGGACATGAGTCGGTGGATATCGCTCCAAACGAACGGGGGTAAAATCGGTGAAACCCAACTCATCTCTGAAGCTCAGATAGCACAGATGCACTCGCCACAAATGGTCATGCCAGAGACAAATAAATACGCCGAACTGACCAACTCAACCTATGGCATGGGCTGGTTCCTCCATACCTATCGGGGCCACAAAATGGTTGAACATGGCGGCAATATCGATGGCTTTAGCTCGCTTGTCACCATTTTGCCACAGAAAAATATTGGCATTGTCGTGCTTACTAACCTCCAGGTGAACCCGGTTCCCTCTATCCTGACATATAACATCATTGATCGCTTGCTTGGGCTGGAAGCAGTCCCCTGGAATGAGCGCTTCCGGAAGGAATTTGATGAGATGAAGGCGGCAGGAACAAAGGGGAAGGAAAAAAGCGAGGAAGACCGCGTTCAGGGAACATCACCATCACATCCCCTCGAAGCCTACACCGGCGACTTTGAGCATCCCGGTTATGGGACCATCTCGATCACGGAGAATGGGGGTCAGTTGAAGGTCATATTCAACTCGATGGAACTTCCGCTCAAGCACTACCATTACGACGTCTTCGATGCCACTGTTGAGAAATTCGACCTCACCATAAAAATGTCTTTCTTTACCAACACCCGCGGCGATATTGATACCCTCAGTGCGCCAATGGAATCAGCGGTTAAAGACATCGTCTTCAAGCGTGTGCCGAACAAACAGATGACAGAAAAGAGTTTCCTTGAGCCCTTCACCGGAATCTACGAGGTCATGGACATGCAAATGATTGTCGCCTTCAAGAGCGAACACACCTTGAGCGTCTCCATGCCAGGTCAGCCAGCCTTTGAACTCGTACCCTACAAGGGGACAGAATTTCAGGTCAAAGGGCTTTCGGGCTCCCGTATCGAGTTCAAAAGAGATGAGTCGGGAACAATCACGGAGGCAATCATCATTCAGCCTGGCGGTGCTATTACCGCGACAAAGAAGACAAAGTAGCGCCCGCAAAGCGGATGTTCTCAGTCTTATGGCAGCCAGAAATTAATACGTGGGCGCCAGGTGATGGCGTTTCACACAGATATTTCCAGGCAGCCTGAGAAGCGGTGTCACAGGCATGATATCGCTTCTCCTTCTTCCAGAATCTTCCTGCGCATGATCGTGCAGGACCGGAGGGAAGTGGGCTACTGGCAGGTGTCACTGCGGCCCTTGTCCCTCCTTCCGCCACAAAACGCTGAACTGCCTCCTCAGTGTCAAGGAAATCTGTTCTCCGGTGATATCGGCAACACCCGATATTAGGAGAAAGGTTGCTACAGCCGGTGAAAAGCCACAAGCGGCTTTCATCCATTCGCCCTGCTGATAAACGAAAAGCCAGCGGGTAGCTCTGGTGCTCACCTCTTGACAGCGGCCCCCTTTTCGAGTATCCTGAAAATAACCGAACGAACGTACACCCGAAAGAAGGAAGGCAATGCCCGAACAGACGCGCTCAGATAGCCGTGCCCTCATTTTGCACGTCGCCCTCCAATTGTTCAGTGCCAGAGGCTATGATAGTACTTCGATAGACGATATTCGTCAGGCAGCAGGCTTCAAGTCGAAAGCCAGCCTGTATACCCATTTTAAGAGCAAAGAAGAGGTCGCGATAGCCTTGATTCAACAGATCATGGCTGCACTGAATCAGACAATGTTTCGCGCATACCATGAGGCCAAACCAGAGCCACTTCACCAGCTCACGGCGATCGGGCGGGCTTTTATCTCCTGGGGGCTGCTCCATCCGCAGGAACATGCCTTCTGCTTCGTACGAGTACAACAGGATATACTCCTTCAAGGGAAAGCCAGTTTCTACGGTGCAGACATGCAAACGCCAGGGCGTACCCTTACCAGACTGATTACACAGCTACGCCAGACACAGCCGGTTCGGGCTATTGCTGATGCCGCGTTGCTCAGCATGTTTGTCGGGCTCATCAGCCGCGCTGTCATTGAACAGGAAGCCTTCGGGGACCTCACACACGAGCAGAAAGTACAGCAAATCCTTGAGGTTTGTTTCGCTATCCTGTTTGCGCAACCGGTCCCTATCCCGGACTGACTTTTTTGACGTGTACACTGTCCGAACGCCCGGATAGAAGAGAATCAGGAACTACAAGCGTATCAACCTCGTGAAATACCATCAAACTCCGTTCATGCTACAATAGCGAGTCGCACGAACAGAACGCTCTGTTGCCAGAGTACCCCTTCACAACATATTGAGCAGCCCGGAAAAGAAGTCGCATTTGTATAAGCACAATGGCATGCAGAGCAGCGAGTCAGGCGCGTACACGCGGAAAGAATGTCCTCAACAGCGTAGCTAGCAACATGCATCTTCACACCAGACGTGCGCAAAGTTGCACTCCCGCAAGTCCTTTTTAGGGATCAGAAAGTACGCAGTCCCTGCATCACCGAAGTTCAGACCGATCTTTGGGACGTAGTCAAGCTGAAGCAAGAGTACATGCTGCTTCAATTGCTCCTCATCTTCCATGAGATCAGACGGTTGAATGGGAGTCGGGATCCCCAGAGCTTGATGCAACGGTTCAGAAGTATAACGGTCAGTGATCTCATCACATTCCGCTGGTAGAGATTCATCCAGGAGATGGAACCCCCATGACCAGATAGGTTCAAAGTGGATTTTCGCCTGCTGATAGGTGTTCACACCTTCGCTCACTGCATAGGGTTGCAAGCGAGCGCTATCGCCCCGCCAGTAGATTACGCGTCCGCAATCTGTCAACACGACATCACCAGACTGAAAGCCAAGCCCGAAGAAATAGAGCATGCCATCTGACGGAAGCACCTCACGTGCGAACGCAAACGAGGCTAGATCTTGCAAGCGATACTGAGCCAGAAAGGTTAGCGGCGTTCCCCGGGGAACATCTCCATAATCCTCGATCAAGGTGGGATAGGAAAAATCAGGCGGGAGATCAGGCATACCTCCCACTTTGGAGCTACCGACAGGGAGCTGCTCGGCAAGCTCCAGATGAATCTTCAGTGCTGGCTGGCGCCTGGCTAACAAAGCATCTTTATATTGTTCAAGGCCACATGCTTCAATCTCCTGTACGATTTGCTGTAACTGGCGCTCTAACTCGGCTTCATAGGCTTCCATATCTCTCATCCTTGTGATTTCTTCTTCAAGTCGCCTGTCAATGCGACGGACACTATCCCCTTGTAGGGAATATATCCGGTTCGCTATGAAAAAACAAGGTGTACCCGAATCCAGACGGCATGGGGACACTGCTTCCAGATCGATTTCGGCGTTCTCACGTCATACCCTCTGCCTCGGGTCATATGCTATCGGCATTTGGGCAGCATACGTTATACTTGAAATGATACCAGTACAGCTTCTTTCAGACTGTTTGTAGCATCGGCTTGTCTATTTCCGCTCTCCACCCGGCCTCAGAAGAGCAAAGCACAAAAGGAGCAAGAAAGATGACTACCCGTTCCTTCCGTTTCGGTGTGATGATCCATCAGGCGCAATCAAAGGAAGAATTGCAAGAGAAGGCAAAACGCGCGGAACAACTGGGCTACAGCACGCTGCTGCTTCCAGATCATATAGGTGTACCATTGGCTCCCGTCCCGGCGCTGCTTGCCGCTGTTGAAGCAACCAGCACTCTGCGCGTCGGGAGCTACGTCTTTGACAATGACTTTCGGCATCCAGTAATGCTGGCAAAGGAAGCGGCAACACTCGATATCCTTTCCGGAGGACGCTTTGAATTCGGCATCGGGGCCGGTTGGCTGAAGAGCGAGTACGAGCAAATAGGATTATCTTTCGACGCAGGTGCGACACGTGTCGAGCGGCTGGAAGAGGCCGTTCAGATTATGAAAGCTCTGTTCACAGGAGAACCGGTAACATTTTCGGGCAACCATTATACGATCAAGGATCTCAGAGCGCCTCTCAAGCCGCTTCAAGAGCCGCAACTTCCGCTGTTGATCGGAGGCTCAGGGAAGCGCATTCTGTCACTTGCCGGACGTGAGGCATCTATTGCTGCTATTACAGCACGGGTCGTCCCTGACACCATCAAGCCAATCGTCTCGACAACTACCCCTGCGGCCACACAAAGAAAGATCGAGTGGATACGTCAGGCAGCAGGAGAGCGCTTCTCACAGATCGAATTACATCTTACAGTGCTTCTGACGCTCATCACGGATGATCGTGCCGGGACAGCACAGCAATTCGCACCCCTCGCGGGAATGACTGCGGAGCAAATTCTTGAAAGCCCGCACTGTTTGATGGGAACCGTCGAGCAGATAAGCGAGGAGGTGTACCGGCTTCGAGAACAGTATGGCTTCTCCTATCTGGGCATCTATGAGGAAAGCATGGAAGCGTTCGCACCGGTTATTGCTCGCCTATCAAACAAATAAGCCTGTGATGCCAAACTCCCTGCATGCTGCGACCAGTGGCAACGCCCCCCTTCGCTCATGTGTCCCTGATCCGCCCCTTGTTGTGGGCAGAACCTGCCCAATAAGGGCGAGTTATACCCTCTTTTGGTGATATACTCTTACTAGAGAAGGGTCATTGCAAAAGAGACGGGAGACTACTGCATGTGAAGTAGCTGAAAATGCCGTACTTCAGTTCATAAATAGCTCTTCCCAAATATTTCAGGGGAGGGATCGTTAAGCTGCATTGACCCCCTTGAATTCTGGCTGTAGTCAAAGCCTCGGGATACATTCCGAAGAGAGCTGCTACTGACCCTCTAAGGCTCTCTTCCAGACATATCAGCCATATGAATGTTCTCTATCCCTCTGCCTCCATTAGTTATAACTTTTGGTTATATTCAGATATACTTTTTTACATTTATTATTTCAATTATCTCTGTTCTGGAGCAGAATATCTTTACCATGTATTATTGCAAAGCGCCAGCAACATTACTAAAACAGGGCAAACGAGAGCCCACCCGCTCGCTTTGAAGCATTTTAAAGGATCTCCTGGCAGAGATAGAGGGTGTATGTATGATACCATAAGTATTGCTGGAGTTTCTATTGCAGATTAACGATGAAAGGACGAATCATGGTACGTATCCGCGATTTTGGGGTGCATCCTGGTTTATTGCGCCCGGGAACACTGAATGCCATCACTGATGTGGCGGGAGTAAAAGTCGGACATACAACGGTAAGGAAAGAGGTCAATGGTATTCCCTGGCGCACAGGGGTAACAGCCATCTGGCCCCATGCAGGTGACGCGCTTCAAGAGCGTATCTATGCAGGAATATTTGCGTTGAATGGTTTTGGTGAAGTGACGGGTCGCTCTGTGATTGAAGAGTGGGGTGTGTTGGCTGGTCCGATCATGTTGACAGGCACCAATCATGTGGGCGCAGTCCATCACTGGACAACGCAATATCTCTTTGAGCGCGGAGGCAGAGAGAAAGGGTTCACCGCCATTCTACCGGTAGTTGCGGAGTGTGACGATAGTTATCTTGATGGTTCTTTTGGTCAGGCTCTTGGACGTAACGAGGTCTATGCTGCACTGGATAAAGCTACAGGGGGTCCAGTTGCCGAAGGGTGTGTTGGGGCAGGGACCGGGATGCTCCTCTTCGACTTCAAGGGAGGGATCGGAACCGCCTCACGCATCATCGAAGGAGAGGACATACAATATACGGTCGGGGTGCTGGTGTTGACGAATTTTGGTATCAAAGAGCGGCTCTGTATTGATGGTATCCCGGTCGGACGGCTGCTACAAGAGCCTCCTGCACCTGAGATCACAGAGGGAAGCTGCATCGTCCTTGTGGCAACAGACGCCCCGCTCCATCCTTTGCAATGCAAACGGCTGGCAAAGCGAGCCGCGCTCGGTCTGGCACGAACTGGCTCCCTGGCAGGCGATACCAGCGGCGAGATCATTCTTGCGTTTTCAAACGGAAATCGTATTTCTGAAGCCGCTGCGGGAACAAAAACAAACATTCAGGTTCTCGTTGAGGGATACACAAACGCGAATACCTCCATACTGAACAATCTATTTAAGGGCGCGGTGGAGGCCACTGAAGAGGCGGTGTACAATGCATTAGTTGCAGCAGAAACAACAGATGGAAGAGACGGGCATGTGGTACATGCGATCTCACATCAACGTTTGCAAGAGCTACTGCAACGCGGATACACCCCTGCTTCATAACAAAACTGTCTGAGACAGGTATATTCCTCTCATAGCCTTATAGATGCCAGGAGCATGCTTGTCAGCGTTAGAGAAGCAGCCACACACGTTTCTACTTCTCAGCAAGCCCTGCCTCTAATGGCAACAACGTGGGATGAATCAAGCCTTTTCCGTTAGCGCGGCACCTGTAGCCTCCGAGCCACAAGCGTAGTCATCCAGGTAGCACCCGCCGAGCGATGGATGGCCCCGGCACATCATTATCTCTGTGCACATGAGACGCCCTTCATCTAAACGATTGAAACAATGGAGAACAGTTGACACTCCCCAGGCCAGAAGGGCGGGGATTCTTACTTCATCCAGCCTGCTTGCACGGCGCCGCAGTGCGACGACGCGTAGCGGCAGGCTGTCCAGAAGCGTTCGACGAGGCACCCTCGTCGGTTCCCGTCTGCCCGACGGTACCAGACAAGGCTTTCTGCAAGATATTCAAGGCGGCATTGTGATCTCGGTCGAGGAGCAGCCCACAGCCGGGACACAGATGGGTACGCACGCTCAAGCTCTTCTTGACCCGCTGTCCACAACGAGAACAGTCCTGACTGGTGGAGGCCGGTTCCCCCCCGATCACCGGAACACGATGCAGCGTGCCATCGTATTTCACCCACCAGAGGAAGCGATCCCACGCCGCATCAGCGATGCTCTTGGCCAGATGGCGGTTCTTGACGAGATGGCGGATCTGCAAGGCTTCATAGGCAATCACGTCGTGAGACGAGATGAGCGCGCTCGCCTGCTTTCTGGCGACATCCTCGCGCTGCCGTTGCACCTTGAGAGACGCTTTGCTAAGGGCTTGACGGGCTTTGCGCCGATTGCGACTGCGTTTCTGCGTCTTCGAGAGCCGACGATGCAGCCGCTTGAGCCGCCGTTCCGCTTTGCGGAGATCCTGAGGTGGAGCCACGGTGTTACCTTCGGAGTCAGTGAAGAAGGCACGCAGCCCCAGATCAATGCCCACCTGCTTGCCTGAGGGCTGATGCTCAACGCGTCGACTGGTTGCCACCGCAAACTGACAAGAATAGCCATCGGCCCGCCGGAGCTGTCGCACCCGCTTGATCTGTGAGAGGGGAAAGGCCATGCTGTCACGAGAGCCGATGAGGCGCAGCCGACCAATGCCACAGCCATCAGTGAAGCGAATGTGCACCTTATCAGGATCCAGCTTCCAGCCCGTCTGCTTGTCCTCGACACTGCGACAATCGTGCTGGAACTGAGGGTACCCCTTCTTGCCGGGTGTCTTGAGGCGACAATGCTCATAGAAGCGGGAGATGGCAGCCCACGCCCGGTCAGCGGCAGCTTGCCGGGCCTGCGAGTTGAGGGAGAGCGCAAAGGGGAACTGTCTGACTCTGGTGGCTTCCTGCGCCATCCATCCCTTTGGCTGAAGCCAGCGGCCTTCTGCCGCAATAGGTAAGCTCCTGTTTCCATAACCTGCCCTTAACCTGATTGTCTCACCCATCTGGCATCTCTTGAAGCAAAGAAATGGCAGAGGCGAGACGCTGTGTCTTCTCCACAAAAGAGCAGGTGAATATCTCTCTACCCGCAAAACCTTTAGTTAAGAAGGGGCTATTTTCCTCTCTCTTGATTCCTCAGGTTGCGTGTCGCGTCATTCTATGCCTGACAACGCCCATCTATCCCCATATCAAGAGTTTGATGGAGTCGGCTGTATGCGGCGTAACCAGCCCGGGATCAGCACACATCGGCGACGCACGACAAAAATCAGCAGCACCAGCGCCACAGCGCAGCCGATAAGCACGGTGACCAGTCCTGCTTCTGGCCCGAAGCTCCCTCCTGTCCATAGCGCTGGTCCAGAGGTAACAGAATGGAATAGAACCGGTGTGTTGTGACCTGAAACGGCAGTTCCAAAGATCGGGCCTTCAAAAAAATTCCAGGCCCAATGGAGCCCAAAGACACCCCATATATTACGTGTCAGCATATAGATACTGGCAGACACAATCCCTCCCGTGGCTGCAATAGCGAGAGCACCAATCAGTGTGGCATGAGGGGTTGTCAGGTGCGAGAGGCCGAAGATGAGAGCACTGAGAATGAGAGCTATCCAGGAACCAGCTACTTTTTCTAGCAGACGAAAAATCATCCCACGAAAGACAATTTCTTCTTGAAGCGCTGCGGCACAGAAGATCAAAAAGGCTGCCAGTAACGGCAGAGCAACCGCCGTAACCGATTCTACACCCGTCACTCGATACCAGCCTGCCAGTGCCAGGACGCCGATAATCGCTGTCATCATAACGCCTCCCAACCCAAAACCAAGCAAAAGATCGCGGAGTGCGGTACGCCCTGATAATCCAATCTCCGTCACAGACTGGCCTTCCAGAAACAAGCCTGCTACAAGAAACCAGCCAATGAGTAGCAAGGTAACCAGCCAGTTCGAGAGCAGGTTAGAATAGTAGGAATGTGGCAAGAGAGAAAACAATGGGGAGAGTAACAGAAGTATCACCAGAAATCCCGCAACTTCTAGAAGCAGTTGAATAAGGGGGAAAGAGAAGAGGCGGCGGATAAAATTACTCAATATCTTTCTCCTATCTGTAGCATATCATGCAGGGATATATGGCCTTTGCTTCACGGAGATCCAGTACAGGTTTCAAGGCATTCTTCTGCTTTGAACGTATGCGCTACGACTTTTTCTCAGCTCACAATAAAAGGAAACTCGCTCACAGCATTTAGTATACAACATTTCCCATATTCCTCATCTACTTACAAAAAATAATTTTCATTTTTATTCACTCATAACGAACATTCTACATAGTAAAAATATTTTTCTCTCCGAATGTTCATCTTATTCTAGAAGAAGAACTATTCGCTTTTCTATTTATGTGCCTTTCCCTCTCTCGCATCCGATCAACTACCGTTATAGCAGACTGGAAACAGACATCAGAATGTTGCAAGAACTATCTGCCGGTCAGCATTTTGGATTCCTCTACTCTGTTCTGGCATTCTACTTGTAGAAGTAGGATATGCTATAACTTTTCTATTATACTATATATTTTCTATATATGTTACATCCGTACAATAATGTCACACCCAACACTATGATTGCACGCAAGACTTATATTACTCTACACATCCGTTAGAAACGATACTGTAAGTGATTGTATAGCTATCTCTGTATATGAACTGAGCACAATTACGTGGACAAAAGACCTGTTACAGGAACTATTTCTATATATCTGGCATACTACTGGCCCTTCAGAATGCAGGATGACTAGCCTTTTTGACTTCATTATGGCTCTATTCCAGGAGAAAAGAGGTAGAGAAGAGCTACTCTACCTCTTTCGCCTCTCTCAAGGAGCTCAGCAGGGCTCATCCTCATTTTCCTGCCACCAGCGGAGACATTACGCTGAGAGACGCACCGGGAGCCAGCTCACGCCCCGGAAGAGATAATAGGGGCACCACGGAAGCGTTTCCGGGTCAGCCATCAATCGTATCCGAGGGAAGCGCCTCAATAGCGTGGTAAACGCAATCCGTGCCTCTAATCGTGCTAAGGAGGCGCCCAGACAGTAGTGAGTTCCTTTCCCAAAAGCAAGATGTTTCTGCTCCTTGCGCAGAATATCTAAACGTTCTGCATGACAATAACTGCGAGGATCAACGTGCGCAGCAGATAAGGAGATAAAGACCTGATCACCCCGTTGCATCTGCTGTCCCGCATAGTGCATGTCCTCCCGACACCAGCGCTCCGTGAGGATGGATACCGGGGAAACATAGCGTAACAGCTCTTCTATAGCCTGTTCTATTAGTTCCGGGTGCATTCGCAGAAGCTGCATTTGATCCGGATATTGTAACAAAGCAAGCATACCAGTCCCGATGAGATGGGCAGTGGTCTCATAGCCAGCACCGATCAATAAATTGATGGTATTCATCAACTCTTGCTCCGAGAGCGCTTGCTTCTCTACATGGATGAGTTGGCTCACCAAATCCCCCCCCGGATGAGCACGCTTGAAAGCGAGAAGCTGTTTATAATAGTCCAGGAGCGTCATTTCCAGATCGGGATGCATTTCCGAGGTAGTGTCTGGATCAGCGGTAGTCGCAAGCGGGGTCTGGAACAGGGCATGCAGCGGCTGACGCAATGCTTCAGGGATACCCAGTATTTCGGAGATCACCATTATCGGAAGCGGAAAAGCAAAGGAGCTGACGAAATCCACTTCCTTCTGCTCTGCGAGCGCGTCAAGCAGCATATCCGTGATGTGCTGAATTCGATCTCGCAGTTGCTCAACAGCCCGAGGTATAAAAGCATGCGCAACAATCCCACGAAGGCGCGTATGTTCTGGAGGATCAACATTAAGCATTTGTTTTGTCAAACAGAGAAACACTTCTGGATAATACTGCCTGATCTGCTCTCGTGTGAAGATCGTCGAGAGATCTTTCGTCAAGCGAGGATCTTTCAGGAAACGCTCCGTCTCTTGATAGCCCGTCACGATCCACCCATTCAGACCATTAGGAAGGGTAAAACAAGAAAGCGGCACACTCTGATGATGCACCGCAAAAAACGTATGAGGATGACGTTTTGCCTCCTGCGAGGCATATTCTGCCAGCGTATATGCCTTCATCAACGTATCCTTTCTCTATGACAAAGCTGCAAGAATAGCTAGCAACCTCCGCCTTTCCTGACATACTTGGTCTTTCGTTCACAGCGTACATTCGATAAGCCCATGCACAGATGCTTCCGGTTGAATCACTCGCTCTACCCTCAGTCCTGCCAGCTCTAACAGTGCTCGAAACTCTTCTGCTGTTCTCTCCTTACCCCCGAAGATAAACAACATCCACAGATCAAAGCAGACAGCCTCCATCGGCGCCTTTTCAGCAGGAAAGATGCGCTCAGCAAGCAACAATTTGGATCTGCTGGACATCGCGTTCCGACATGTTCGTAAGATCTTCAAACAGTCCTCATCGTTCCAATCGTGTAAAACAGACTGCAAGAAATAGAGATCCGCACCAGCAGGAATGGCTTCAAAAAAATTTCCTGCCTGCAAGTGACAGCGATCCCCTCCCTCCATAACTTCCACAACGTGTTGTGCGTTCACAAGTGCATCAGGCATATCAAACAGGATTCCTTCCATCGAGGGATAGGCCTTGAGGACGCCACATAACACAGTCCCATCTCCCCCACCAACATCAACCATCTTCTGTACATTTGAGAAATCATACATAGACAGCAAGCGATCCGGCGGCAGCGAAGAACTTTTCAGCAATTCATGAAACTGAAAACGGATATGTGGGTGTTCAGCTAACCAGGTCCAGAAGTCGGTTCGATACACATAATTAAAACTGGGCCTGCCCGTGCGCACCGTATGCTCACAGGCGGTCCAGGCCTTATTCAGCCAATCTGCCTGCTCCCAGAGTACAAAATCGCGTAAAGACCCTTCTACCTCTTCACAGAGCAATCGCGATCGCTCTGAGTTCCCAAAAGAGCGAGCTCCCTGCTCCTCAAAAAAGCCAATAGACACCAGTGCCCGCAGAATCCGATACAGAGCCCCTTCATTCGCTCCTGTCTGTTGCGCCAGTTGTGTAATTGACCGGGGACCATCCAGCAATATATCAGGAATTCGGAGACGAACAGCAATTGAAAGGAGTCGATTCAAATTACCAGCGATAGCAAATGCTACTACCTCACCAGCAACTTCCCTGTCATTTTTCTCTACTTGCATGTCCAACCTCTCCTGTATTTTCGCCAGCTCATCCTACTTATTCATATCTTCCTCTTTATATTATAGAAAAACACCAAAACGATAGATAGAAATATCTCTTTTGACTATAGAAGTAGTGCCGACTTAGAATCTCAAGAAAGATATAAGAAGAAATTAATAATAAAAAGCCCCTATATTCGTGCTACAGACTTAATAGATGCTCTCGCCTGTTGCTTCCCCAACTGGACAGCATTCGCAAGAAGTTAAGGACAGGGTTTATCTCCCCTCTCTAGCCACGAGGACATGCGGGCGAGAAACAACAAGAGGTCCCTTTTTCCGAGGAGGACAGAGCGCAGGCATACCTTGAACTGATCTGTTCAGGCTTCTCCACTTGTATGTAAGCGCATTACTCTTTTCCTGTACATCCGCAAGAAGACACAGCACCTGCCTTTTACCCGCCTTCTCTCCTAGCCTCGGTATTTTTGAGTTGAGGAAGGTTATTGGAGTTCGCTGGTAGTGTGGTTAATATAGTCAGGAGCTGGCGAGCCGCACGGCTGAGATATGCACGCCGGCGATGGATCGCCATGATAGGAACGCTGGCCTCCAGTGAAAAACATTGCGATTCCGGCAAGCAATCTCGCTCTATAGTAGAGTCTGGGATGACCTCCCCTTGTTGCGGATCTATCAACCAACCACGTTCCAAGTATGCCCCCAGTGCAGGTATACCGCTAAACAGACCATAGAGACTCAGATGCAGGCAACCGGCATCTGTTGTTGTACCATCTGCTTCATACTCTTTCTTTGCTTTTTATTCTCTTTCTACTGTCTCCGGATAATAGCATACGAAGGAGCACGGTGTCAAGCGCGCCCGGCATAGAGGGACATGAGCAGACCACGCTTCGATGACTGGCTTGTCGAGACATGGTAACCCGGATAGCTGCGAGATCACGCTTCTCTCCGTTGAAGAGAAGCGCGGTTCTCCTGAAACATCGTTTTTCTGCTTCACGCTCGTTTCTTATCGATCCATCTGCCCCACCATCCACCGATTCAGGAGAATACAGATCAGCAATGTCAACCAACCAAAGATCACTGTGTAGAAAATTGGCCACACGGTCAGCGGCCAGGAGAAATCTTGCCAGCTTGTTGACGGTTGACCCTGATAGTTCAAAAAGTAGCCACGTATCAGCCAGCCAAAGAACAGGCTGACAAGTGCCAGCACAGTTGGACCAATCGCGCCACAGAGAAGCCCCGCCACTGTTGCAACCCCCTTGCCCGCCGACTTTGGCAGCACAACGAATAGCCACCACAACAACATATTCAATATAGCTACAGCTACTGATCCAGCAAGAGAATCGACTACCGTACCATTCCGGAAGGGATCCCCCCAATGCAATACAAACTGAATGAGACAAAAGATGATAAACAGCCCTGCATATACGAGAAATGCAGTCATCCCCCCTAGCACAAGCACTGCCTGGCCGGGGGAAAAGCGCTTCTTGACGGGAGGCGAAGAAACCATAGAATGCTACTCCTATTCTGGTATGATGATCCTGTGCTCTCTTTTCCTATGTAGCCATCATAGCAACAAGAGCACAGGCAAAGCATGGGGCATATGTCCCATTCAACCCTTTTGCTCATTTCAGTACCTGCTCTGGCTATCTCCTTCCTCTTTTTGCGAAGAGCCAACACCATATAACACCATACAATATAGAGGGATGGCTGCCCTTTGCCAGTGATGCTTCTAGCGATCAAACCGGCATCACTCTATATCGTCTACAGGGAGCAACAATGCTCTCTGCACGCTGTAGCAGGGGAAGATGGCTTGCTCAATTGTTTCTCTCACGAATTGACATACGCCATAGCTCTCCTATAGAATGGGCCAGCAAGCAGGAGACATCCTTCATCAAAACGCTGCTCAGCATGCGCAAGGAAGAAATACTATGGATACAACACAACCATTTTTTCAGCGGTACCAACCACCTGATCTTCAAGAGGTGCTCACACGAGTTCAACAAGACAGCAAGCAGCTAGAACAGGCTAGACTCACTCAGGACGAGGCGCAACAACTCCAACTTCTGACCTGGCTTGGGGGTGATATCCTCTTATTGGGGAAAGAAGCTGACGCTATAGCTCTCATCGAACAGGCTCTCACTATGGCAAGGGAACAGAGCGAAAAGGCGTCCGAGATCGAAAACCTGCTCAACCTCGCAACCGCTCAGCAGTATCTTGGTAAGCGCGAACTGGCACAGCGGCTCTTCCAGGAGGCATTCGAGAAAGGGCGAACCTATGGAGTACGGGAGTTTGAAGATTTCGTCTTGCACCATCGAGGTCGCTGTTATGTCGAGCAGGGGAAACTTGATGAGGCACAGGCCTGTTTTGAGCAAGCATTGAAGTTACGAGAAGCCAAAGAGGATCAGCGCTTTCTAACCTCTACCCGGAATGCCCTCGCCGCTGTGAACGAAATGAGAAACACATCTCGTTGAACTCTTATCAGGAAGCCTCAACGTCAGCGAAAGAACCGTACGAGAAACTATTCTCTCCAAAAGCAAAACAATGTATATCATGCAAGCAAGGTATAGGTCAGCCGCCATCGCTCATCTGTATTGAAGCGATCAGTTGATTGTGTACGTTGCCTTGCTCAAGCGCCCTGAAAATCAATAGGACAGGCGAGAGGCAGAGGGATCTATCAGGCCCTTCGAACTCTCTTCCTCCTCATGCCCCAAAGCGCCCCTTGACAGTAGTGCTTCCCTGCGTTATATTCTGAATATGAATTCGACTTTGGTTTCTCAGGTCCATTGTCACTTCTGAGGAGCATCAAGGGGGTTACCAGCAAATGGCGTCAACAAAGAGATCGACAAAGCGTACGGATGCTGTGACAAATCGTGCGCGAATTCTGAAAGCAGCATTAGCAATTTTTGCAGAGCATGGGCTAGAGCTTGAAATGAGCGAAGTGGCGGCACAGGCCGGCCTCGGGGTAGGCACACTCTATGGGCATTTTGCCAATCGCGAAGACCTTCTCCGTGCGATTTTGCAAAGTGCGATTGAGGATGCTTTGACACAACTCAGATCGGCGCAGCAGGCTCATCCTGATAACCCTCGTGCAGCCCTTGAAGCATTCCTCTCAGCCGGAGTACGCTTACAAGATCAATATAAACCCCTGAGTGGTGTGCTCCGTGACACTCGCCTGATGAAACTCATGGACCCCTCCTATGTCTCACAGATACGGATGCAATTCCTGGAAATGCCCAGGGAGCTCTTTCGCCTGGGAGCACAAAAGGGCGTCTTTCGTCAGGATCTTGACCCAAACATGGTAGCAGTGATCATTATGGGCGCATTTATCAGTGCTATGGACCTGCTAGAGACATATCGTTCGCTCGATGAGTTAGTTGAGCGCCTCACGCATTCCTTGATGGCTATGTTGATGACAGAGCCAGCCAGGCCGGAAGCGTAGAGCTCACGAAGCGAGAGAGAGCATGAGAATAGACGTGCTGAGTGGCAGTACGACTACAGAGTAGATCAACCTGTTGGCTTTACATGATCATGCCATTTGATCATGAATTTTTGCCACAATGGCCGGTATTTCAAGAAAGAAAGAAAGAAACGGTACTCGACTGCTCTGGACCATGCAGCGGCCTCGCACCCTGTTGCCGGTATGCTATAAAAAACTGCTCATGCAGTATCAAAAACGTAAGCGATTTCAGATGAAAAATAGATAAAACGGAGCATATAGCAAGATTGAACCGCTCCAACTCCCGAGAACCTTATCAGACAGGACTCTCAGGCTTTCAGGCAGATAATGCAGCTTTATTACAATCCTCACGGGTGAGACACTGCTTCCGGAGTGAAGCACCACCCGTGATCTGATACATCCCTTCCTCTGCGGCCTTGCACGAAGGAGGGGACCAACCGTTGTAGCAGGAATACACACAACAAAGGGGATTTCCGTATGCAGAATACGCCAAATCAAGCAGTATCCGAGCAAGATATATTGAGTCTGTTTACCGGCGCCAACCCGGACATTGTCGCGAGTCCTTTTGCAGTGCTGGCACAACTACGCGCACAGGGAGCCGTTATCCCGCTTCCATTTCCTCTCGGAGAGCAGCGGGTCTGGGCCATTACCCGAATGAAAGAAGTGGTGCAGATGCTTAAAGATCATGCTCACTTCACAGTTGATCCCAGTTCCATCGGAGTTGCTCACCTCTTCGGACGTAATACCGCTTCTGCCTCCGACGCGCCGACCTTCTTTACCTCTAAAACGATGCTCACGGTTGATGAGCCAGATCACCGACGCCTGCGGTTGCTGGTCTCCAAAGCATTCACGCCCAAATATATTGAAGGTTTGCGTCCTCGCGTACAGGAGATCGCCGATACGTTGCTTGACCGGGTCCAGGCGCAAGAACAGATGGATGTGGTTCAAGATTATGCTCTTCCTCTGCCCATCAACGTTATCGCTGAGATGCTCGGAGTCCCTCAAGCCGACTGGCCTCACATCCGCAAATGGTCGGATACGCTGGCGCATGGCCTGGGTGTGGGCAAACGCGATCCCGAGGTTGAGGAAAATATGCGCGCCTTCGGCGAATACACCGCTCGCCTCGTGGCGCACAAGCGGCAGCATCCAGCAGATGACCTCATCAGCCATATGATCACGATTGAAGAGGAAGGGGATCGGCTCAACGAGGCGGAACTGCTCTCAACGATCACCCTGCTGATCTTTGCCGGCCACGAGACAACCTCGAACCTGATCGCAACCGGCACCCTGATGTTACTCGATCATCCCGAGCAACTGGCAAAACTCAAAGCAGACCTCAACCTCGTACCTTCGGCGGTCGAAGAGCTGCTCCGCTTCAATGGTCCGGCAACAATCGCGGGCCCGCGTTTTGCCACCGAGGATATTGAGCTTGGCGGGCAACAGATCAAGAAAGGGGATGTGCTCTTCCCTATCCTGCTCTCAGCGAACTGGGATGAGAGCCAGTTTACAGACCCCGAGGAGCTGGACATTGCGCGTACACTCAATCGTCACGTCGCCTTTGGGCAGGGCATTCACACCTGTCTGGGTGCGCCGCTCGCCCGGCTGGAAGGATCGATTGCGTTTACGACGCTGCTTCAACGTTTCCCGAACCTGCGGCTCAACACTCCACGCGAGAATATCGTCTGGAACTTCAGTCTGAACTCACGGAGCCTGGCAGCACTGCCCGTTGCATGGTAGCCCATCAACGAAGGTTCCCATCCCGAAGGAAGCATGCTCTGTGCGCTGCTCCACAGCGAGAACGATTGACGAGCAGCATGATGCGCCCTTTCAGACAGGGAAGCAAAGGAAGCTGGTGTGCGTCTGGCATACCAACTTCCTTTGGAGCTCGCCCCGAGGCTATTTCTTGACCTGATACGTGAGATGGGTAACTCCGATGCCCTCCACAATAGATGGACTCCCCAGTTCAATAGGTGCTACCTTCAGATGATCAAACAGACGAACGCCGCTTCCGAGCAAAACAGGAACCAGATCAATATGAATTTCATCGAGCAATCCAGCGTTGAGACACTGCTGAACCAGCGTCGTAGAAGCCACAACAACCTTCTTCTCTCCGGCAATCGCTTGCCCCTGTGCAATGGCGCTCTCAAGCCCATCAGAAACGAATGTCATTGGCCAATCCTCCCCAACCCATTCCGGTGCAGGCCGATGGCTCACCACAAGCATTGGAACGTTCAACGGATGTCTGCCGCCCCATCCGCCGGTCATCTCAAACAGGCGTCTCCCCGCTATCAGCACCCCTATCGAGTTCTTGGCAGCTTCAAGCAGCTCGATACTCTGCTTTGAGATCTGCATTTCAAGCTCTCTTTTCCCTGTTCGTGCGGTATAAACAACATTTCCCTGAGACATCCAGGCAAAAACATGCTCAACGCTATCATTTGGCCCGGCAACAAAACCATCTAGCGACATGGAAAACCCGGTTGACACTTTACCCATGCTCATACTCCTTCATTCACAGGTTGCATCAATAGCATAGAAGTATGATACCTCAAAAACAGAGAAGCGTCTTGTACCAGACGACACAACTCCTCATGTTCGATTTCAGAAAATAGCACACCGGGCATCAAAAAGGAGAGGGACAGCATACGCCCGGGCAGTCCCTCTCCTGCTTTCACATCTCTTTACCGTTATTCCGGCTTACATCATCTTTCTCTCTATCACACATTGTTCGCTGTTTGCAGAAACGCTGTCCCCTTAGCGATAATCCCTTCAATTGGCTGGCGTTTTGCTGTATCGAGAAACGCATGCGGTGCATAGGCCAGAATATGCGCGGCCAGGGCAGAGCGCACCAGTTCCTCATGTTGTAAAATACCACCTTGAAGAATAACTGGAAAGGTCTCCTGCCGCATCTGAAGCGTATCAATGACGGCACGTACCGTGACAAAGAGCTCCTTCGCTGCCTGCCCGAGAATCGCCCGGGCAACTTCATCGCCGAGCCGGGCGGCTTCGCCCACAGCCCGCGAGAGTTCCGCCATCTTCTCGATAGAATACGAAGCGCCGTAGACCCAATCTATCAGTTCCGTCGGATGATTGAGTTGTAAACTCGCCAGCATTATCTCACTCAGGCGTGTCGTTGGTCCTCGACCATCCAGCGCGTGGAGAATCGCACGCACCGCTTCTTTTCCCAGCCAATAGCCGCTTCCTTCATCGCCTACCCGATGCCCCCAACCGCCAGCCCGTGCGCTTTCACCCGCCTTGTTGAGGCCGAAGACAATCGAACCGGTTCCTGCAATCACCAGAACCCCGGCCTCTCCACCGGTTGCCCCTACCAGAGCAGCAAAACCATCATTCTCAATGACCAGGTGCCGGGCACGAATGCCATTCTTGCGTAATGCCTGCTCGACCAGCCGCTTGATCACCACACGATCATGCACGGTATCCAGCCCTGCCATGCCAAACAGGGCAATAGCAACCTCAAGAGATGGCTCCTCTATCTGAGCCGCAACAATGGCATCATGAACGGCCAGCGTCACATTCTCTTCAGCCTCCTGGATACCGACACTCTGATAGTTTCCCGGGCCAGCTCTTCCTGCTCCTTTCCAGGAGCCGTCTTGTTCAGCCAACACCGCCAGACACTTTGTCGCGCCGCCATCTACCGCCAGGATAGGGATTCTCACCGTGCCTCTTCTCCTCTATTCCAGCGCTGCAATGTCTCGTCAAGCAGGGCTTCAGCGGCGGCAATTCTGTTTCGCCTTTCCGCAAGCCAGATCTTGAAGGTTGCTTGCTGCTCATGGCGGCTGGCAATAGCACGCCGGATCTCCTCTGGCTCTGGTCCACCCGGAAGACTGCGTATTTTGACAAAGTGGATTGGATCTAAGGCCAGCTTCAACCCGGCCTCTGTCAGCGAAAGCGGGCGCCCGATAATCTCCTGTGCCACGTCATTGACCAGCGCAAGCGTGATCTCGTTCGCCGCCAGCCCGCGTTCAAGCGCCACCTTCACCACGCCACTCGCAATATGATGGGCGGTCCGGAAGGCAAGGCCATCTGTACGCACCAGCGTATCCGCCAGTTCGGTAATAGTCGCGAAGCTTCCCTGCAAGCGCTGCAAGAGGATCTCCTTGTTGACCTCCACGGTTCCAATGACACAGGAGAGCAGATGATAGAGACGCCCAAGCAGATCAAGGCTCTTCCAGAGATAGGGCTGCATATCATCTTCTGTATCAACGATATCGCCAAAGGGGGTGTTGTGCATCATATGAACGACCGTCTGTGCATTGCTCACGCAGCTTGAAAGCAGTGCCCGGGAATGTTCAAGGGAAACAGGGTTACGCTTCTGAGGCATGATCGAGCTGATCTGTACATATGGCGCGGCAACCTTCAGGATCGCGAATTCCTGTGTACACCATTGCAGAAGATCCTGCACCACTCGGCCCATATTGATCGCTGCGACCTGGGTGGTAGCTGCGATCTCGGCAAGATAGTCGGCCCCGGCAATCGCATCATAGGAATTCTCGATTAAGGCGTCAAAGGCCAGCAGCTCCATCATCCGCTCACGACTGATTGCAAAGCCGGATGTCGTCAGAGCCGCCGCCCCCATACTGCTGCGGTTACAACGCTCATAGGCCCCGATCAGCCTCTTGATATCACGCTCGAGCAAATCGGTGACGGCAACAATATAATGTGCCATCGTGGTCGGCTGCGCCTGCTGTGTATGGGTATGGCCGATCATATAGGTTTCTACATGATCCTGTGCGAATGCAAGAAGCTGATCCCGGAACGCAAGCGCCTCATCCAGCAAGCCTAAGAGCTTCTCGCGCAGGACCATCCGATAAATCGCGATCCCCATATCATTACGGCTTCTTGCCAGATGCAGGTTACCCGCAATCTCGCCCGCTATGTGCAGCAGGCGGTCTTCCACCTGGAAAAAGAGATCTTCATACTCGCCGGTATACTCGCTCTGACGAAACTCCTCCAGATCGAGAGCCTGGAGTGCGCGAGCAATCTGCTGTGCTTCCGCGAATGTGAGCAGCCCCTGTTCATAGAGCATAATCAAATGCGCTTTATGAATCGCCATCATCGGGGCCAGCAAGTGCCGCTTTGCCTCATTGAAGGCCGGTTCCAGCACAACTTCAGCGTAGGTTTTCCCAGGAAAACGGTCGCCCTCGACGCGTGTAATCTCCTCCTGGTATCCCATCATTGTTCCACCTTTCTCTTTATCCGCAATATACTACTTTTTCTCGATTTGTGTATTTTGTAGCCAGCTATTGAGCAAAGCATGCAAATTCTGCGTCACACGCTCGACAAGCTTCTGACCGGTCGCAAGCGATGTTTGCTGAATCAGGCCGGTATAGCCATTCCAGCCGCGCGGCGTTCCCTCAACCAGAATATAAGGAAGGGAAGAGAGTGGTGCAGGCGAAGGAAGTTCCTCGTCCTCTGCGGTCACATGGACCAGCTCAGGATGCAACCCCTTCACCGCGGACATCTCATATGGGCCGCCATGACCGCGCCCGGTTGTCCCCTCAAAGACGCCCATCTCCTCTGTTTCAGCGTGCGAGACCATCTGCCACCAGTTCACGAGCAAAAAGCTGGCATCGCGCCATTCTCCGGTTATCTGCTCCGCAACCGTGCGCGAGACCCCCATATTGCCATCATGCGCGTTCAGCAGCAGGATACGCCGCAGCCCCATCTGGCAGATACCACGCAACAGGGCCGCAAGATAGGCATGATAGGCTTCCGGGGGAATCGCGATGGTTCCCGGATATCCTTGCGTTTTTCCCGGGCAGGCAGCATATGGCACAACCGGAAAGACCAGCGGCTTGAGTTCGGGTGCAATGCGCTGCGCGAACCCTTCGGCCAGCAGGTAATCAGTGCCTAAAGGCGAGTGAGGCCCGTGATACTCGATTGAGCCAAGCGGCACAACCGCAAAATTCACCTCCTCTACCACCCGTTTGACATCGCGACCATGCAACAGCTTTACATCCATTCGTTTCCTTCTCCTCGCTAGACGGCTGCCGTAGATGCCTCACCGGTGAGCCAGCGCGAAATATAGAGCACCAGAATAATCAGGATAATCTGTAACACCCCATACGCACAGGCCGTGCCAAACTCAAAGGCGTACATGCGCTGGAAGATCTCAACTGAGATAGGAACCGTTCGGGAAGTATAGAGCAGAATCGAGGCGACAAACTCGCCAATCCCCTGCACCAATGCCAGCAGTGTTCCGGCCAGAATGCCGCTCAATGCTACCGGGAACACCACGCGCCGGAAGCTGTACCACCAGGAAGCCCCCAGGTTTCGCGCTGCCTCCTCAATCGAGGCATCCATTTGCATCAAGGTCGCCGAGGTCGAGCGAAAAACCAGCGGCAAATGACGTACAAAGTAGGCCAATGGCAGAATCCAGAAGGTGCCAACCAGCACAGTATTAAAGCCGAAGATATTCTTTGTGCTGAACGCCGCAATCAGGTTCACCGCAACCACCGTACCCGGCAAAGCCCAGGGGATCATAATCAGAATGTCTAGTAGCGCCTTCCCTTTGAATTTGAGCCGAACCATTGCATAGGCCGCCGCCACACCGAAGATCAGATTCCCGATCGTTGCCAGGAAGCTCATCTGAATACTGTTCCAGACAGGCCGCCACGTACGACTATTGGTAAAAAGATCCAGATAATGCTGGAAGGTGTAGGCAGTCGGGAACGTTGTCGTTGTCCATGCCCCATCCTCGGCAAAGGACAGCAGCACCAGCACAAAAATCGGCAACAGCAGAATAATCACGCCGATGAAGGAAGCAACAGCGGTCAGGATCTTGCCTACCGGGCTTCGCACCTCGGTTCGATGCACGCTGATTCCCTTGCTGGCGTTCTGATAGTTGCGCACTCCCTGATACCAGCGCATCAGCAGCAAGAAGAGAATCGAGACGATCGAAAGAATGGTCGACTGGGTCGCCGCCATATCCAGGCTACCATTTGTGCGCGATAGATAGATCTGCATGGTCAGGGTGCGCTCAATCCCGTAAATCAGGGGAGCGGTATAAGAAGCCATCGAGATCATAAAGACCAGCAGTGAGGCCGCCACCATTGCCGGGGTCAACATCGGCAAAATGACGCGCCGCCAGATATAGACACGTCCCGCTCCCAGGCTGGCCGCCGCCTCTTCCAGCGAGGGATCAAGCCCCTTGATCGCAGCCGACGCGGTCATATAAAAGTAGGGGTACATGGTAAAGGTATGCACCACGATCACGCCCAGAATCCCCGTCAGGGAGAACGGCACCTGCTTGAGATGCAAGATATCTCTGAGTAAGCGAGGGACTATCCCGCTTTCACTGTAGAGGAACGAGAACGACAGCACACCAATCAACGGAGGCAACGACATCGGAACCAGCACCAGCACGCTCAGCAGTTTCCGCCCCGGAAAGTCATAGCGCTCCAGCAAGAACGCCATTGCCACCCCGACAATACCGCAGGTAATCACACTGATAACCGAGATATAAACGCTGTTCCAGAGGGCTTCCAGATTCGCGTTATGCTTCAGACTGAAGAATCGGGCATAGTTCTCTAAAGAGATGCTGCCACCAACCCGAAGACTCTCAAGGAAGGTCTGGTAAAAGGGATAGATCACATAGGCAAACAGGATCAGGAACAGCGGCGCTATCAATACATAGACAAAGAAGCGCGAAGATACAAAACTCCTCCACTTACCGCGAGAAGTACTGGCCGGGAGTTGCACTTCTGTTTTCATCAGATACTCTCCTTTCAGCTCGCCGACAGGAGCGTCTCTCCATGCTCCAGACGACTCGACCTGCCCTACTCGACGAAGTAGATGCATTCCCGAGGAACATGCACCCGCAGCAGCTCCCCGCGTTCTTTTACAGCGCTTCCCTGATTGACGAACATGGCCTTCAATTGCGTCTCCCCGACTGTCGCCAGATAGTTGACAGCAATCCCGGTAAACTCCGCAATGGAGATCTCGCCTTGCAGGATATTGGGGCCCTCTTCATGCGCCTCTGCCTGTCGTATCGCCTCCGGACGCACCGAGACGGTCACGTCCTGTCCCTCGCGCACCTGACAACTCGGCGAAACATTGGTCTTCAATCCTACCAGTGTATGACCGCCAGGGAAGCGCACAACGACCTCGTCACGCTCAATCTTTTCAACAACCCCGGTCCAGAGATTCGATTCCCCGATAAATGAGGCCACAAAGCGATTATGCGGGCGATTGTAGATCTCCCGAGGCGTTCCGATCTGCTGTACTACACCACCCTGCATCACCATAATCCGATCAGACATGGTCATGGCCTCTGCCTGATCGTGGGTCACATAGATCGTCGTGATGCCCAGTTCAAGTTGCAGACGCTTGATCTCAACGCGTGTTTCTTCCCGTAGCTTGGCATCGAGATTCGAGAGCGGCTCATCCAGCAACAGAATACTTGGCTCAATGACCAGGGCCCGCGCCAGCGCGACACGCTGCTGTTGCCCGCCAGAAAGCTGATCAATGCGGCGGCTTCCGTATCCTTCAAGATAAAGCAGCTTCTGGGCTCGCTCAACCTTTTCGCGAATCTCCTGGCGCGACTTTCGGCGTACCTGCAACCCGAAGGCGATGTTTTCGGCAACGGTCATATGTGGAAAAAGCGCGTAGTTCTGAAACACCATGCCGGTATTGCGCTTATGTGGCGGCAGATGCGTCACGTCATTCTCTCCGAAGAGGATTCTCCCCGTGGTAGGGAAATAAAAACCGGCGATCATGCGGAGCGTCGTCGTTTTGCCACAACCGCTTGGCCCGAGAAAGGTAAAGAATTCTCCGGGCTTGATCTGTACATGCACATCATCGACACCGGTTACTTTCCCGAATTGTTTTGTGACATGCTCTAGTGTAACTGCGACCAAGAATTATACCCTCCTTATAGCGATAAGCTTCCCGGGCTGCCTGAACAAGAATGATAGGGGGAAGAGAAAAACGGTCAGGATGGGAGAAGATGCCCGAGCGCTATGCACTGACGAAACTGGCTTTCGGAACCCTGTGGGAAGCAAGCATGCCTCCCACAGGTGCATTCACCGATGAAGCGGGATCAGCTTTTGCCTTTCCCTTTGATGTTCTCATCCCAGTACTGCATCCACTCTTTCTCTTTGGCGTTGAGCACCTTCCAATCCAGTTCCATTGGTTTCAGCTCAATGCCTTTGAGCCACGAGGGCAGCGTGTCCTTGCTGATGTCAGAGCGGGCCGGGATCTGGAAGAGCTTCTCAGCTTTCTCACTGGCCAGTTCTTTATCAAAGAGGAATTCATAGAATTTCTTGGCTGCATCCATATGCTTCGCACCCTTGATAAGGCCGACACCATCAACCAGGATAGGGGCGCCGCTCTTTGGATAGATAAAACCAAATGGCTGCTTCTTTGTCTCCTTCTGGATCATGATATCCTGCAAGTTCCAGAGCGAGAGCGTCCCTTCCTGACGAGCCAGCTTCAGATAGAGGTTGGTCGGATCCTGAGCATACTCTTTTGTGTTCGCGTCCAGCTTCTTGAGCCACTCATACCCTTTGCTCGGATCTTTTGCGCCGCCCTCTTTATAAATCATCGAGCTATAAATGGTGCGCATCGTGCCCGAGTCCAGCACGCCACGAATGATGACTTTATCCTTATATTGCGGCTTCAGCATGTCATCCCAGTCCTGTGGCGCATCTGCCGCTTTCATCGCCTCGGTATTGTACATAATCACTTCAGGGAGAAGCATTTCACCGTACCACCGGTCCTGAGCATCTTTATACTCGGGCGCAATGCTGTCGGCAAAAGAAGGCTTATAGGGCTCAAGCAAACCCTCTTCTGCGGCGGTCATGAACGAAGTCTGGGTGCCTCCCCACCAGAAATCGGCCTGGGGATTATTCTTCTCCGAGCGCACGCGCTCCATAACCTGTTGTGCGCCCATCGTGAGGACTTCAAGTTCGATGTCAGGGTACTTTTCCTCGAACTTCTGCTTGATAAATTCGACGACATTTTTATCTCTGGCTGTATAGATGACCAGCCTGTTCGCCTCACTCCCACCATCCTCACCACATGCAGCCAAAATAGAGGAGAGAAGAATGAAGAGCATCAATATTGCGCCGTACTTGCGCTTCAAAATAGTACGCATCCAACAACTCCTTTGTTGTACTTTATTCCACGTGTGCGATAGTGCTCGCAAACGCTTCTAACGCGCTATAGATCGCCCCGATCAGACCGGCTCGATTACCGGCCTCAGCGATCTCAATTTGTGGCACCACTGGAACCCATCTGCTCAACAGGGACCGAAGCTGTTCGACGCCCTCCGCTCCCAGAACAGCGAGTTCTCCACTCAAGGCAAGTAATTCGGGATCAAGGATGCTGATAATATTGACCAGTCCATACGCCCAATGTTGTAAGACGTTCTCATAGAGTGCTTGAGCGGCAGGCATCCCTGAACGAGCCAGCTCAATCAGCCGTAGAGTTGCGCTATCAGTCTCCTTGAGCGTAGGATCAAGCTGTCTGACCTGCTCAAACAAGCCAACCAGCGAATAATTTCGCTCAAACGTGCCATACGCTTCTGGTTTGAGGTCATCAACAGGGCCGATCATCATGTATCCAATTTCCCCGGCGGCCTCTTTGCTGCCACGATAGACCTGCCCATCGATGATGATGCCAGCGCCTATACCCGTGCCCACATAGACATACACGAGGCTTCTGACATCACGTCCCACTCCCCGGTAAAACTCGCCCAGGGCCATAAAGTTCACATCATTGTCGATAACGGCGTTCAGACCGAGACGGGCTTCAATCTCCTGCTTGAGCGGCTTCCCCATCCAGCCGGTACTGGGCGCATGACTGACAATACCGCTTCGCTGCTGTGTAATGCCCGGTAAACCAACACCGATACCCAATAATTGCGACTTTCGCAGCCCATGTTCGGACAACAACCGGGCTATCACTGTTTCCAGTTCGGAAACCACATCACCTGTCATACGACCAGAACGCACATGACATTCAGCCAGCAGATCCCCTTTGAGATCCGCAATTCCCAGATGGAGACCGCTTCCCTCAATCACTGCGCCAGCAACCAGAAAAGCGCGATGGTTCAACTCCAGCAGGATCGGCTTACGCCCTCCCGAGGATTGCCCCATTCCGACTTCATACACCATCCCCTCCGCAATCATTTCATCGATCAGGGAAGAGACACAGGGACGACTGAGACCGGTTTGCTGTGCCAGTTGTGCACGAGACAGACGATCATTCGACCGGAGTTGTTGCAGGATCATCTCGCGATTCATTTGCTTCACAACCCGGGCGTTCCCTCGGTTCTTCTCGCTTCCGTTACGATACATCGTCACTCGCTTTCAGCGTGGCCTTGCACGCAGCTCACTGCACACACAACCCTTACCTCTATGCAGGTTGCTCACCACTGCCAGCAGAGCATTGAGAGAAGCGACGCCCATTCCAGAAAAGGGCAACCCTTCTTACCACTCCGCAAAAACCTGCATAGAGATTTGTTAGTAAATATAACTAACAAAGTTGTTGAGAGAAAGAATAATCGAAAGGTCGCCTGCTTGTCAAGGCTTTTTCAGGCTTTTTTACGAAAACGGCAAAATCTCTGAAATAGCCCGGAAAAAAAACTACCTCGTCTGGCTTTGTGAGAACTGAAGCCTCCTGTACTCAGCAACGAGGCTATGAGGAAATCACTCAACAGGTACCCCCTCGGTCCAGGTGACACAAGAGGTCTGTATTAGCCTGTTCAGGCGGCTGGAGCAGGTTGACAGCCGCTCGCTTGTTCGGGTATGCTAGCTAGACTTACGCTGCATACTCATGTTCTTTTCAAACAATGTGTTCATTCTCGCAACCGAGCCGTAGCTTACCCGAGGTGCGGTATCCCAGATATGGCACAGGTTCTAGCTACCTCGTCGCCGAACTCTAGTGAGGAGCATTCCATGCAACTTCCCCCGGCAACCATTCCAATACTCAAAACATGGCACTCATCCGAGGGCATATATATCTATGGCTCAGAAACGCGCATTGTCCTCTCTAATATTCCTGATGCCGAAACCGAGCAATTCGAGAAGAGAGCCACTCTCTTCGCCGCCGAGCTGCATCGCGTCACCGGGCATCATCCGTCCGTTGTCAGCCATCAGGAGCCACAAACGGGCGATATCTGCCTGAACATCCGCAGAGAGGCCAAACACAGCCTGGCAGATGAGGGCTATCAGCTCATTGTCGGCGCATGGGCGACCATCAATGCCCCTACCATGCGCGGTCTCTTCTACGGCACGCGCACACTGCTCCAAATGTTGAAGCAGAGCCGCAGCCTTCCCTGTGGCATGGCTCAGGATCGGCCCGACTATCCAGAGCGCGGCTTGATGCTCGATCTGGGACGAAAGTATCTCTCAGTGGGGCATCTGGAAAACATCATCCGCGAACTGGCCTACCTGAAATATAATCTGCTCCACCTCCATCTCTCCGACTCTCCCGGCTTCCGGCTGGAAAGTGAGCGGCACCCCGAGATCGTCGCAGAGCAGCACTACACCAAAGCCGAGATCCGCTCATTCATCGCACTCGCGCAGGACTATCACATCACGATCGTTCCTGAAATCGATATGCCCGGACATATGAATGCGATCCTTGCCACGCGCCCTCATCTCGGATTGGACCCGGCAGTTGGCAGCCAGCCCCATGTAGGGGCAGGATATTTTCTCGATCTGGGCAATGAAGAAGCCTTTACCCTGATGCGTGACCTGCTTGAAGAATATTTACCCCTCTTCCCTGGCCCGTACTGGCATCTTGGAGCCGATGAATACGTCTACCCCTGGGAGTTCGTCAAGTATCCCTCGCTCGTTGCTGCATCCAGGCGCTATTGTGGACCCGATGCCCACCCCCGAGATATCTTCTATTATTTCTTAAACTGGGCCAATGACATCGTGAAGGCCCACGGTAAAACAATGCGCGTCTGGAGCGATACACTGGACCGCGACGGCACCATTCACGCCGATACCGATATTATTCGCGAGCATTGGAAATACGGCCTCTCTGCCCGCGAGGTCGTTGATCTGGGGCACAGGATTATGAATTGTAACCTCGACATGCTCTACTATACGCCTCCCGAACACTATTCCGACTCGCGCGCGATTTATGAGGCCTTCGAGCCACACCACTTCCAGGATGGAACCATTGAGCCTCATCACCCGCTCAATCTGGGGGCCAAGCTCCATTTCTGGGGGGATCATGCAGCAAAGCTCGGCTTGAGTGAGCAGGCGGTTGTCGCGGGTTTGCATGAGCCGTTACGAGCGCTGGCACAAAAGGTATGGGGAGGCGGAAACGTAGGAGCATATGAGGCATTTCAAGAAATAGTAGAACGAGTGGGATCTTCTTTCCCAATAGACGAATAAGGGAGCACGTGTTTCTCTCATAGAAGCGAGAAGAAGGAACGAGTACAATGTCTCAGATATCTTCATTCCACCGCGCCGATTGGATGCATCGGGGTTCATTTGGCATGATGGTGCACTGGCTTGTTCCCGGTGCAACCGCACCCGAACGCGGTGAGCCGATCACCGATCCCGAACGAGCCGTTGACGCTTTTCACATCGAGCGTTTTCTTGAGCAGTTTGCCGAAAGCGGCGCTGATTGGCTGATCTTTACGGTGGGTCAGAATACTGGCTTCTATGCCAGTCCCAACAAGGTACTGGAGCAACTGGCTGGACCGGGACACTGCTCCCAGCGTGATCTGGTGCTGGAAATCGCGACCGGCGTGGCTCGCATGGGCAAGCGCTTTGTGGCATACCTGCCAGCCGAGATTGAGGCCCAATCGGCAGCAATGCACAAGGCCTTCGGCTGGAGCCCGAGTGATCCCACCCAGGCAGTCTTTCAGCAGCGCTACCGGGAATTTATCCGTGCATATGCCCTCAAGTTTGGACCATTGTTAAGCGGCTGGTGGTTCGATGGCTGCTATACCTGGGATGTTTTCCCGAACCAGTATCTCGATTGGACGGCGCTGGCCCAAGCAGCACGCGCAGGGAATCCAGACGCAGCGTTGGCCTTTAATGATGGCTCGTTCTGTATCGGCATCACGCAACCCCTGACAGACGAGCAAGACTACCTGTCAGGTGAAGTTGAAGTGCTACGCGATGGCAAGCTGCGCCTGGGACGCGGAGACGATGCCCCTCTTTACCTGCCTGAGTCGCGTTTTGTGGAGGGCACGCGGTGCCAGTGGCACGCGCTCACCTTTATTGATGCGTTCTGGGTGCATGCAAAGCCCGGGCCAATGGAACCCCCTCTGTACGATGATGACACGCTCTTCTCGTTCGTCAGATCGTGCAAAGCCGTCGGCGGAGCGGTGACGCTCAATGCAGGGATCTATCAAGAGGGACATATCAGCGAGGCCACTCTAGCACAACTGAAACGCTGTTCACAAAGCCTTTAAACATCTGTGTCTCTAATGTTGCGCCTTTCCCAGGTCGCCGCGCATCTCTTATCAAAAGCATAGGTAAAGCGAGAGGCACACAGTGAAACGAAACCTCGACTTCATCCCTTTCGGGAGCGCGGGCAATTGTTACAGCCTCTTCAGTGCGTGACGATTGCCCCTCATTCAAATAACATCGAATAGAGCATATCAGGCACGCCATTTTCTACAGGCTATGCTGTTACCCCGGACATTACCGCTTTCCTTCGTCTACAAAAGAAAGAGATGGTAGCGCATATGCTCGAAAAGAATTTATGAAGAAGAGGTACAAGTATGCAAGACGGTTTTAGATGGCTTGAGCGCAACTGTGAGGCCTTCTGCGTCACATTTGTACGTGGCCTGGACGAAACGACACTACTCCGTCACATAGGAGCGGATCTTTCGCGGGCCCGATGGCTTCAGGAGAACGATCAGGAGGCATTCGAGAAGCTACAGCAGTTCGGAGAACTGGTCGGTGTCGGTCGGTGTGGAGATTGGACCTTCTCCTTTGAAACCTACAGTTATCAAGGTACGGAACCCTCTGTGCTCCGCGCTATCTCAAAAGGCTCAACCGCAGTCACAGTCTTCTACAATATAAACGCCCGCGCACACTTTTGCTATGCTGAAAACGGGGACATCATCGCTGATTTTGACCCGCTCACCCCACCAGAGGAACAGGATCTTCCACCACGTGCGCGAGTACTCTTCCATAGAGCAGGCATAACCTCAGAACAGATTGAGTCGGAGGAGTATGACTATGTGCATGCCATGTTTGCGCTTGCAGAAGCAGCAGGGGTCTCACTGGACAAAGCCGCCATTGCTGAACGCCCGCTCCTCTACTCCTACATCAAAAATCCCTTTTCGTACTTCATCGATGCTCTTCAGGTGTCTGGTGGCACCGAACAGGCGGCCAGCCTTCTGCCCACCATCATACGGGACCAAGCGTATTCAGGGCTGCTGATGGCATATCTGCAAGACCATAATGATGAGCCGGAGACATTACGAGTACTCCTTGCGCCCTCCATGAGGGAGGCACTTCTGCAAATCCTCAACGGGGCTCACGAGGAAGCACGTACTATCGCGTCCGAGATCCTGTGTATGTCGATTCAGGTTGAGCAGAAACGGAACACAGCAGAAGCTCGCGACCGGCTCCTATCCCTCACCACAGTGCCAGAAGCAAAAGTTGCTCGTCAGGCCATGCTGGCACTTGGTCACCTGGGAGATCAGCGTGCGGTGAAACCACTCTTGCACCTCCTCTCGCAACGGCCCGATAACGACAAAGAGATCACACAGCATCTGGGTCAGTTCCACGCACAGGAGGCAGTAAAACCATTCCTTACCCTGCTGCCCTCTACCGATCCTTCTGCACTCCTGGAAACAGATGATGACGAAGAGATCATACAGCTTCTGGGTCAGCTCCGCGCACAAGAGGCGGCAGAACCACTATTCGCCTTGCTCCAGACCTCTACCGATCCCTTTGCACTCCTGGAAGCGCTGGAACAGATTGAGGGAAAGAACGTTCTTGAACGCCTGCTTCCTCTACTCAATCCCGAACCACAAACGCAAGACGAATGCAGCTTACAACAGGCCATTCTCGCAACCATCGGACGGCAAGGAAACACACAGCATGCTGACTTGCTCCTTCAACTGCTCAATCCACATGCCGAGCAATTATATCCGTATGACTTCCAACTTCACCTGCTTGCAGCGCTAGCAGCCCTGGGAGAACAACGAGCCATTGAGCCGCTGGCAAAGCTGCTCAGAACGGATATAGCTACCTGTACCGTCTATGAGCAGATGTTTCAGGAACATCTGGTACAAACGCTCAGGCAACTGGGAGACACCCGAGCTAAATTACAGGTGGTGGAAACCGAGCTTCAACGGCAGCAGCACACCAGACGACTAAAAGCATGCTTATCCTGGGATAATGACCTATAAAACCCGCCCCGCATACCTGGAGGGAACAACGCTCAGTCGAGCAAGCAACCTTCGGGGTAGTGGCGCGCCAGGAAGAGGCTCAGAACGCGGCACAACATCGCCACACGAAAAGGCCACCAGGCCTGCAAAACCGGGAACAGAGGAATACATGCTCTGAACATCACTCTTTTTAGGTAGATACTAAAGAGCATTCTCACCCTGTTCCCCTCCTTTTCTGGCAGAACAAAAGATCATGAGGAAAGTGCTTGACGACCTCTCCCCTGGCCGATTACACTGAGAACTGGATGGAAGCGGATGAGCAGGTTGGAAAGGATAGACCCCGATGAGTAAGCCAGAGCCGTGGATTGGGCAACATATCGGCAGATATCGAATACTCCGTCGGTTAGGGAGCGGGGCCTTTGGCACAGTTTATCTGGCAGAACAGAGCGCCACAGGCAAACTGGTGGCGCTTAAAGTGCTATCAACACATCTCTCCGGTAGCGAGGAGCTCCGCCGCTTTCTGAATGAAGCGCGTATCGTTCGTCTGCACCATCCGCATATTGTGCCAGTGCTGGATTTTGGACTCAGCGAGCAAGATGAGCCATTTCTGGTAATGGAGTATGCCGCAGGAGGAACAGTGGACAGGCGCTATCCACGCGGAAGCGCGCTTCCACTCGAAAAGGTTGTACGCTATGTGAAGCAGGTGGCCGCGGCGTTACAATACGCTCATGAACATCAGGTCATTCACCGCGATGTCAAACCGGAGAATCTGCTGCTGCGCGACGATGGCTCCATGATGTTGAGCGATTTTGGCATCTCGAAACTGCTTGAGCAAAGTAGCTCTCAATCGCTACAAACCCGCGTAGGAACACCGGCATATATGGCACCAGAACAGGGACAAGGCAAACCATGTCCGGCCAGCGATCAGTATGCACTGGCAGTCGTGACCTATGAGTGGCTCACAGGGCATCGACCGTTTCAGGGAACCTCCATAGAGGTAGCGGTACAGCATCGGTTAGATCCGCCTCCCTCTTTATGCTCCTTGAATCCAGAAGTGACCCCGGAGGTGGAACAGGTAGTATTAAGAGCCCTGGCGAAAGCTCCCGAGGACCGTTTTGCCTCCGTGTCCCAATTTGCGCAGGCACTGGAGATCGCGGCAGGACAACCCTCCCGGCTGGACGAAAGATGCACCCGTATCCTCTTAAGTGATCAGCATCCCAAAGGGGCAGAAACATATGTTTTACCATCATCCTCCGGCCCCTTCGCCTCTGAACTGTACCGGGAAAGCGGAGAAACAGCAACTCAGTCTGATTTCCCATCCGCCAACACCATCATATGGGAACAAAGAGACCATAAGTCCGGCGCTTCTCTAGAAACAGTCCAGACTCCACACACTCCTATCCTGCACTCGCGCCAGAAGCTACAGGGAACTTTCTGGCGCGGGAAATTTTTTCTTCTGCTTACTATTGCAGTGTTACTCTTCGGCCTCGGCGGAGGAATCTGGTTCTTTTTTGTCCACCCTCAAGCGGCCCCACCACAACCCCAGAAGAGGCCCACGCAACTTACAGATGATGCGACCCCTACTCAACGCGGTATTCCCTTCCACTATAATTTTGTCCATTATCTGAAGGGAACAACCAAATTCCATCTCACGGCTGGCCAGTGGCACATCATACTGAACAGCAAATGCGGGAGCCCCGGGAACATGAAATTATCCCTGCACGGGCAAAGATATTCTCTAGGGCCTTTCTCTCTAAATCAGTGCAACAGCGTCGATTATATTGTTCAGATCCCCGCAGAAGATGATTATTCTCTGGAGTTTCTTAAAGCCTCGGATGATGCTCGTGTTCTCGGCAATGGCTACTTCTATAAGGACTGATACGTCACTTCGCCAGCAAGGACCGCAAAGCAACTATACGCCTCAGCGTGCCCTCACAGACATACGGCGCAGGGCGATATCACTGGAAACCCTTTCCAGAAGTAGTGCAAACGCAACGCAGCGGTGGGGGCAGTTCCTGTTGCCAGTAAACTTCTGCGGGCATAAACACGCTTCCCATTCACCGAACAGCAAACATAAATACAACATGTTCAGTTCTTGCGCAGAAAGAGCGCAAAATAGGAGAAGTATCTTCCTCGATATGATTCTATACTTTCTCAAATAACAACAAAAAAGAAAGCTCGGGCATCGCCTTACATACTGTGTGGCGCCTGCCTTATCAGAAAGGAAGCTGACTTATGCTCATCATCGCAGGCTATCTGAAAGTCGATCCTGCCCGGCGAGACGAATACATCTCAGCACACCAGGATCTTCTTCGGCGAGGCCGAGCCGCTCCGGGATGTCTCGATCTGGCAATCTCTGCCGACTCACTTGATCCTGGCCGCGTAAACAACTTTGAGCGGTGGGAATCTCGCGAGCATCTCGACGCCTGGCGCAAAGTGGCAGCGGCTCCCAATACCGGCATCTCCTTTATCGGTGGTTATATGATGGAATACACCGTTGTAGATGAGTGCCCGCCATTCGACACCACAACAGAGTAATATCCTTGCTACACGCAAATAGTGTTTCTTTTTCATTACAGTCAGACAAATTTTTCATTCTGTGCTACGCGTTCCAACGGAAACGAGGGAACCAGAGGCAAGGGGTGGCCTCTGATGGTCACCTCCCCCTTATAATAAGGTATGGCTGACTGTTTCAATCGCGAAGAGCGTCTGAAGTGCTCTGCTCCTTCTCGTGCCAGTATCGTGTAACGCGTCATATCGGGGATCAGATTTTTTTGAGGGAAAATGCCAAACGTCTTGTTCAGGCCTTTCTCAGTACACGGAAAGCTCCATTCTCAGATGGAGGGAGAAGCAAAGCGCCCTTGATAGGGAGAGAAGCGCTTGTGGTGAGCGCGAAACGGATCTTGATACCCCTTTCGCATTTCGCTAAAGGCTCCAGAGTCTTGCTCACCAAACGATCAGACGTACCAGACTGATTGAGGTGAACCAGAAGCGAGCAAATCCATAGGCCCTGACACCTATCAGTGGAATAGGCAGCGAAAGCCACCGACGCTACTCCAATACCTCCTGAATCACATGCGGACTCGGATGAAACGAGATCATCTGAGCTTGTTCGGTTCCTGTATTGGTATACTTATGAGGCGTATTGGCAGGCGCAACAACCACATTGCCAGCTTCTACCTCAAGCGAGGTTTCCCCGATGGTAAAGGTCACCCGGCCCTCCTGCACAACAAAAACCTCCTGATACGGATGTTTGTGCAATGTGGACCCTCGACCGGGAAGCGGATGGACCCAGAAAAATGATCCCGCAACTCCGCCATACTCCTCCCCCTGAAATCGAAATGCCGTTTCGTTGATCCGCAAATTCTCTTTAGGAACGATATGATACATCGAAGCATGTCCTTTCTATCTAACAGAGGTATGGAGCAACTTAAGTCTCTCATTGCTCTATATCTATAGATTCAATTGGTAGAGTTTCTACACTCTATTTCTTTTCGGGCTGATAGTTTCCGGGTACATCTCTAAAAAGGCACCCAGTGCCCCCGCAGTGATGATCACCTGCTCAGGTGAGCAATGCACGCCGCGCGTGATCCTGATATGTGCCGCGATCACCTCACACAACGGAGCATATCCCTGTGTACTTTTGATAGGTCGCAACAGCCTGTAGCGATTGCCGGGCATGCTTTGCCACCAACCTGGCCCAGGCCTCATAGGGAGCAGAACGCGACAAAAAGCAATGGCCTCTTCTATGCTCAGGCTCCGTCCCTCCAATGCAGAGGCCAGCAGATCGCTCATCATATCTGCCCGAGGTTTCTGCCGCCTCTCCAGAAGCATCTGCTCGAAGTAGGCTTCCATTTCGCCAAAGGCTTCATCAACGCGTGCCACAGCCTCCGATGGGACAGCCGTCGCGAAAAAGGCGGCATCATTCACCCGGGCATTCAGGATAGCATCCGTCCATTTTTTGAAAAGGGGCCGATCAGCGACAGGTACCCCCAGCATCTCAGCAATCACAGCCGTTGGCAACAGGTAGCAAAAATCAGCAACAAGATCCATCTTTCTAAGCGAACGCACCCGATCGAGTAACTCTTGCGCTATCGCTTCGAGGCGACTCGCCAGGGAGCCAGCGCACGAGGCGTAAACAGCGGCGCGATCAGCTTTCGATAGCGCTGGTGCTGCGGCGGATCCATAGAAAGTATGCTTGGTTGTGTGGTTGCAGATGTGCTAGCCCTCTCAGAGCTAAAATGAGTGTAGTCAGTCAGTACCTGATACACATCTTTGTAGCGGAACATATGCCAGCAGCCACTTGCTTCATCCAGCCAGACAGGCTGCACCTCGCACATAGAAGGTCCTCCTGAAGCCTGGAGCGCTTTCCATCTCCCTATATTCCATCACCATTTGCTGCGTTGCAATTTCTCCTTTTTTTGTAACATCCTATTGATCAGAGAATAGCAAACAAGCAGCAGAATAACACTGGAAAAGTGGTGGTGATAAGACTTTCTCGCTGGCCCTATGAGCGCGTATGTCGTTTTCGGTACAGCGTCGGACTGAGGCCATAATAAAGCTTAAACTGATGCGAAAAATGAAATGGAGATTGGAATCCTGTTTGCCGCGCAACTTCTCTAATCTGCAACCCTGTGAACTCAAGCAGCCGTGCGGCATGATGGAGCCGCAACTTGAGCAGTGTCGCCGCGAGCGAATCGCCAGTCTGGGCCTTAAAGAGATGCGCCAGTCGCGAGGGGGAGAGCGCGACCAGTTCCGCCAGCCGAGCAATAGAGGGTGGATTGCTAAGTTGCTGCATACAATGCTGTAGTACCAGCTCAATGCGGGGGTCCAGCGTTCTCCCCGCATCCTTTGCATTGCTCTGTACGATCAACAAAATCACTTCTTCAAGAGCATTCAGCGCAAGCTCCTCCTGATACGCTCCCGGAAGGCGGCTCTCCAGCAATACGCGCTCCCATGCCCCTTGCAAACGCTGTCGAGGCGCGGTCCCGGCAAGAGAGAGCATCACAAAGCCCGGACGCACCTGCGGGAGCAGCCGCAGCCACGGTATCCAGTGCGGGCGGGGCCAGAAATGCGACCAGTAGAAATCCCACGGCACACTGTCATTGACCGCTGCATAGTCATGAGGCACCCCCGGAGCCAGAAGTACAACGCCATGCTCCCCGCTCTTCCAGGTTTGATTATCCAGCCGGAAACGCCCCTCACCAGCTCGTGTATAGAACAGGAGCCAGTCACGAGTTCCCGCCCTGCGCCGTGCATAATAGCCACGCTTCTCCACGAAATGCCCGGCAAGCAGCAGGCCGGCAGGAGGGGCCGGGGTCTCATCCTGTCTTGAAAGCTCGCTCATGTCTCACAGCTCTTCCTCACATACGCTCATTGTGCAGTAGAAACCAATAGATTCGGAACTCAGCAGCATCGTAGAGAATCACTCTACCCGCCGCTGCCACGAACGGCGACGCACTTCCAACGGAGAATAACCCGTGGTCTGTCGGATACACCGGGCAAAGTGGTAGCGCGATTGAAAGCCACATCGTTCAGCAATTATGCCCACGGGAAGCCCTGTCTGTTCCAGAAGTTCGATTCCCCGGGCAATTCGCACCTGCCAGACGTACCGCATCGGCGTTGTTTGCAGGCATGTCCGAAAGAGGCGAATCAAATATGGCTGACTGAGCGCGACAGCGGACGCGATCTGATCAAGGGTTAATGGCTCCGCCACATGCGCGTGAATAAAGTGTTGTGCCTGCTCAACAACTGCATTGCCTCGTGGGGAGATACCAGTCAACAGTTGTTCCCCTTCGCCAATATATCGCCAGAGCATATGCAGCCCGAGCGCTTTCAGCATCTCGTGAGCAGTCGGGAAGGGAGCCTTCTGGATACTTAGCGCCTCATGAAGCAGACCCATCATCGCGGGCGAAAGCGGAAGCGGCCAGGGTAGTCGGTTCAGACGCGCCAGGAGCGTATCTGGAATCTCGGGCGCGAAAAGGTGGAGCCAGCTATGATACGTCGGACTCTGTTTCGCGAAGCTAAACCGTTCCTCATGCTGCGGAAACAACACACAAACGCTTTTCGCCGGGACATGCTGTTCTTTTCCATCAATGGCGATTGTCATTTCGCCTGTATGCAACAGCACCAGTTGCAAATTGCGCTGTAGTCGCGGGCCCAGGCTTCCCCCGGGCGGATAGATGACCTCTCCAACAACCGCTTCAGCAGGCCAGAAACCAGCTTCCATTGCGCCCCCTTTTATGCAAAGAGAAACATGGCATCGATACCGTCAAGTGTACCGACCGCCCTCTTCTCTGTCAAGCAAAAGAGATGCAAAACAGGAAAAAGCGATTTCCTTCCGCTCGTTGCTCCAGCCTCGCCATACCTGTAAACTGCGAACAAGGAGGGAATGAAGCCCCTCCTTGTTTGTCATCCTCACACCCTACTCAGACCTGAACACTGTATTCTGCTCTGTACCACTCAGTTCAATGACCGGCTTTCCATCCTCTCCGACCCAGACGCCACAGGGTCCACCGGGCAGGCTGGCATCCAGGTCTACCTCTGTGCCATCCATACGCAAAATGGGTTTCATAAACTGGGATACCTGCTCCGCTTCAGCCGAGATATAATGACCAATCAAAGCACGTCAAAAGCGGTCTCGTGAGGTATTGGGATAGCTTCCGTGGACCAGCGTGCCATTAAAGAAGAGGACGTCACCCGCCTGCATGAGAATCGGGCATATCTGCTGACCTTCAGGTAAGGGCACTGTGACATCAGTAAAGCTGTTTTTGGTGTCGGCCTGCGTGGTACAGAGCAGCGGCCAGGTATGGCTTGCCGGCACGACCTGCATACATCCATTGCTCTCATCACAATCATCCAGGGCCAGCCACGCCGCCATACAGGTTCCCGGACGCGCCCGCAGAAAATACTGGTCCTGATGCAAGGCCTGACCACGCGCTCCGGCAGGTTTGAAGTAGAGCATCGTCTGAACAGCATAGGGCTCGCGTGTCAGCAACCCGGTGAGTATCTCGTTTAAGCGGGGATCGAGTAGCCATTGCAGGCTGGTGGTATCCCAGTGATGCATATGGATCATGCGAGGATACCGCTTCAATGGATCGCTACTGTTGGCATCAACGCCGACCAGATCGCCGGGATACGCGCCTTTCTCACGCAGCTTCATATAATGCTCTCGAAGCGCCTCCACCTCCCGAGGAGAGAACAACTGTTTCGCCACTACGTAGCCATTTTCCTCAAAAAAGGTGCGCATGCTCTCGGTAAACACGGTTTGACTCCTTTCAAGGCGAACAACTGCATATGCCAAGTATACCCACTCACGGAGATCCTCACGATAGCTGGAATTATCCGAATTGTGTCTGAAATTCGCCTTCAACGCGAGAAGCATACGCTTTGTGAAGCTCCTATCAGATCGCTGCACAAAGAAGGAGCAGGATTCAGCATGTTTCCAGCTATTCTGCTCATGGACTTTCCTACCGCATACCCTCTACACTAACAGCATAGAGAGAAATCTTCAGGGAGGAAACAATGAACAAACACCAGTCCGTTTCAGCAGAGATGCAGCAAGCATTTGAGCAGGAAGGCTTTACCGTTGCCCGTGGGCTATTCTCGCGTCAGCAGGTAGACGAATTACTTGCGACGATGATGGCAATGCACGCAGCCGGGCCTATTCCTGAGCTTGGCTACTACCCGGTTCCAGCCGAGCAGGCAAACGGGGACACCTTGAAGCAATATCCCCGTATCATTCACCCGCATAAGGTCAATGCAACCGCCCGCCGCTATCTGATCCACCCGGCTATCATGCAGGCACTTGGCGTGCTCTTTGGTGAGGAGGCGCTTGCAGCTCAGGCTATGTTCTACTTCAAACCGCCACATGCTCGTGGTCAGTCGCTGCACCAGGATAACTTCTTCCTGAAAGTTGAGCCGGGAACCTGCATTGCCGCCTGGGTCGCCCTGGACCCGGCAGACGAAGAAAATGGCGGGCTGGTGCTCGTTCCCTATACCAACCGGGCCGAGATCCAATGCCCACATGAGGCAGATCAAAGCATCTTTTTTACCAATGAGGAAGTGACGCTCCCCGAAGGCGCAACACCGGTTCCGGTGCGGCTGGAAGCGGGTGACGTCCTCTTCTTTAACGGCAATATCATTCATGGCTCCTATCCCAATCGCTCCGACGTCCGCTGGCGCCGCTGCTTCATCGGGCACTATGTCGGTGTCTCCACGACACGGATCGGCACCTTTTACAACGACCTCTATACCGCTGATGGCCGCAGATTGCAGCGCGAGGAGAATCGCGACGCCGGCCCCTGTGGCACAATTGTGGACGAGATCCATTAGAGCAAAAGCAGCAGAACGAGCGAGAAATACCGGCATCGAGCACCAGTTTCTCGCTCACCTTGCTCGATGCGGTCCACTCGGCAGTTTATCCACTCTCCGTTGGCTTCTGAAGCAGGTTCAGGCCCGGCGAGAGGTACACTCTCTTCAGCACAAAAATGCCTCTGTTTCTGCCTTCCAGGCGGGGTTATTAGAAACCGCTTCAAGTTCCCCAACGTATTATAAGAAAGACATCGCACTTGGATTTGTCCATTTGCTTTCCAGGAAAACGCTTGGTGAAGGAGCGATGAATGACATATAGATTTCTCTCCGCCAGTCGACCACTCCCACGTATGACCGCTTCATATGATTGGCATCGGCACGCCTGATTCACAGGGTGTGATGCTCTCGCTATCAGTGGCCCCTTCATTCCGCTTCGATTAACAAGAACAGGAGCAGGCATAGCGCTTCTCCGGCTCTGGATTGCTCACCCTTCCTCACATCCTTATGCACATTCCGCATGTATTCGGCCACCTTTTGCTTTATTATGCGCACAACAGAGAGGAGTTTCACGATGAAATCGAAAAAACAGATACACCATTCACCCCCGAGAAAACGAGATAAAGAGCAGGAGCGCTACCTGAGCGAGATGTTGGCGATCCTGGGGCAAAGCAGCCGTTGGAAGATTCTGCGCGCTCTTGCACCACTCTCACCACGACAGCCGCTGGATGCAATCGAATACACCCCATCAGAGTTAGCAGAAATACTCGGTCTTTCAGTCTCTACTATATCCGAACATCTGCACGCCCTGCTTAAAGCACAGCTTGTGACAACACAACGCTTCCAGCGAAGCGTATACTATCGCCTGAGGCATTCCGCCACACTGCTCGCCTTTTTCTCGCTGCTTGACGCTATTGAAGAGCAGGCCGCCTCAGACGAACACCTCCTCTGAAGAGAAGCTCGCCGAGAGGTTTTATCAAAGCTTCTCAGTGGGAAGGCGCTGCATAAGGTAAAGCAGCGTGTCACGCATCCGATACCAGATAGTCGGTTCTTCTCCCGCTTCAGGGGCTGGCGCAGTGGCATATCGCAGATGGAGGTCAGAGAGCAATTGTCGCTCGTGCGCCGGATGCCCTTCCACAATCCACATCAATGTTTCCAGATCCGCCAGCAACTGTGCAGGTGATATATCCAGCCCCTCCGGCACTTCAGGAGGACGCTCATCTATCTGCTCGGTGGCTTCTGCAAGAAAGGCTGCAACCCGCTCATCCAGTAGCAAACCGGACCTGAGTCGCTCAAGTCGATGACCATCAATAGATTGAGGATCAAGAAAGGGATACATTTCATTGAGTGGGCTGACGAAGATCTCAAAGAGCGCCTGCTGAAGCTTCTCCGCAAAATGCAGTGGGTCATCGAGATACTCGGCAAAGCTGATCTGATGCACAGCCTCATAGGTACGTAACGGAGCCGGTAGAGCGGCACGCACCACCCGTTGCAACTCGGCAATAATCGGGGCCCGCAACGCATGTAACGACGAGCCCAGGTGCCAGGGACCACCTCCCAGGCAGTAGAACGACCAGCATTTGATAGTGCGCCATTCATCGGGCCAGGAGCAGCGCTGTCTCGACAGGTAGATGCATTGATGCCTGTGTGCTGTAATATGTTCCGACAGGAGCGGGATAGAGCGATCGAGAAACGCGACAGCCAGCAAGTCAAACGGGCGCACATGCGAGCCTCCCGCGATACAGCATTGTCCCCCGCACTGACGGCAATAATGAAAGGTGTTCCACAACACACGGTTGTATTCCAGATACATATGAGAGAGCTCCTGAATAAAAGCGCGTGCCGTTTCATAGTTCCATTGAAGGGGATAACCGGGCACCGTCAGTGTCGCGTTGGTTGTTTTCCACTGTGCTACAACTGCTCGACAGCGTTCAAAAGCCGCTTTATTGGCAAGATACACAGGCTGATATTCAACATGCTGCGACAGTTTCATCTCATCCCTCCCCGAATATTGTCGCTCACTCTGCGCTACAGGAGAAAAGGGATAGAACGTATTACTCCATACAATACACAAAGTACAAGGAAATACTGCTTGTTCAAGAAAACACTATCACTATAAAGAAGATGATGAAAAATGTCAATGCTTTATACAAGCGTCATAGCAAATAACAGGCAAGAAAACAGAGATACAGAGGAGGATAAGCAAGAATACGTGCAAAGTGGCGTCCCGCTCGCTTCCTCATTTTTACGGACAGGCTGATAGAAGAAAAGCGGAGAAAACACGACATCCACACACTTGATGCTTTCCCTTTTACAGAGGGAACGAAGATGCAGAAATGAGGGAAGCCGCGAGCCTTTTTCACGGCTTCAAGCTCGGTCTGCAGTGGACTATGCTTTGCGATCGCAGCAGGACAGCGCCCCGGGTAAACGCCTGGCTCTCTTACCCGGTGATATGAGGAAGAAGCCAGCATCAACCACGCTATATCTATCAAGAACTGAGGTGATATACCGAATAGCTATCTATTATTGCTATTCAATCCATCAAAAACATAGAAATACTAACGCAAGGGGTTTTCACGCTTCCATTTCAGCAGCTCCCCATCTGCTGACTGGCGCTGCATCCCGAGTTTCTCAAGCACCTTGATGGATGCATAATTGTCGTGCAGGCACTCGGCGACAATCGCTGTGATATCGAGATGCCGAAAAGCCCAATCCATCAGTGCCTGAGCCATTTCAGTTGCATAGCCCCGCTGGCGATATTCGGGCAGAATACTGTAGCCAATCTCAATCTGTCCCTGCTCATCAGGCCCACCCTTAAACCCCATATCGCCGATCACCTGCTGATCTGCTGTGTGAATAATAATACCATCCCAGATTGCACCCGATGCATCTTGTTCCATCAGGCCGATAAAAAACGGCAGCGCCTCGCGAAAGTCAGGCTCTGGCCAGTGAGCAGGCACACGCACGCCAAGCGCACGTTCGACCTGTTCTCGGTCGGAAAGCGTCGCCTTCTTCAACTCCAGCGAATAGGGCACAAATTGAAGTCGGGCCGTTTGCAGCGGCTGTAACATAGAAGTCTCCTCAGAATTCCCCCATATTTTTATGGGGGGTAATAGCTACAACTTATTGACGAGCATAATGCAAAATGAGCACACCACTTGCAAACGTTTTGGTGGATACCAGTTGGAATTGCTGTAGCTGGAATGGGCCGGCAAACAGCGGAATCCCCTGCCCGACAACGAGAGGATTGAGCTTCACAATGAGTTCATCGATCTCTGGAAGCAGCTGGTATGCCAGATTGCCGCCGCCACACAGCCAGATATCCAGTCCCTCTTCTTGCTTGAGTTCACGGACCCTCTTGAGCGCATCGCCGGACGCAAACTCAATCGTGGGTTCGGTCTCAGGCGCGATACTGCTGCTGAAGACCACCTGCCGGAGCTGCGGATAAGGGCTGGTTATTCCGATATTCAGCCCGGGGGTATAGGTACCTCGGCCCATCAACACCGTATCGAAGTGCTTATTTGGCGCAGTAATTCCTAACGGGGCGCGTGCTTGAACCGGAAATGTCTCCGGGAACTCCTCGATCAAATACGGGAAGTGATCGTTCGCGGTAAAGAAGTCAAACTGATGGTCCGGTCCGGCAATAAACCCATCCAGTGTTGACACGATATAATAGACCAGCTTTTTCATAAATTCCCTTTCTACTACAGACGAAGTGTCGCGGCAGCGCAGCTCGCGCGCAAGGCCCTGCTCCAGGGTATTTGCTGCACCTTCCTTCATCCAGACTATGGAGAGTATAAAACTTGATAGGGTGAGTTGCAATCATCAAATCAGGTGATTTCAGTGGGTGATTGCAGCGAAAAAGAGGAGCAGGTTGGGGGAAGGTGCTGAAGAAGCAGGCTGGAATGGTGTGTATCTCCGGGAGAGCATACAACTGAGCGGCCCGCCGTTCCTTTTCCTGATCCCCGAAGCGCCTTAGCCAACATCTCAACACAAACGCAACAGATCAAGCCCGGCTTTCAGGCTACGGTGCTTTCACTGTGGCGGCCCTTGCAGGGAACCCAGGAAGCCGTGACACTCGACCATCTCTCTATTTCATCCCGAATAGTGATAGTTTCTAAAAACATAGCGTTCCATTGACCGCTTGCTTTCATTTATGCGCAAAAGCGCACTGGCCGAACTACTACGGCCTCTACTCCATCGGCAAAAGCGTTTGGAGCTACTTTTCTAATGATGTTCGCACTGCCATTGACATCAGCATTGAGCAGCCGCCCATCAGAAGCACGGAACAGACTACGTTTGACCCGCTTGCCAGCATAGGTTTCATGCTTACCTATCGGCTCATTGTCGAGGAAACTGCATTTGCTGGTGTAGGACTCTTCCGTGATAATGACGCGAATACCCACCAGTTGCGCTTTGTAGGCCAGCATCTCGATAAAGCGGGCATGAGGGATAGCCACAAACTGCTGATTGGTTCTCTTGCCCATTTCCACTTCTTGTTTCCATCCGTCATTCTTGCCGATGACCAGCGTGCCTATGCCCTCTTCAACCAGCAGATTGACAATGCGCCTGCTGGCAGTATGCAAGGAGTGATGAATGCGGCGGGTTCGCTTTGTCGTAAGCCGTTCCAGCCGGTGAGAGTGACGGCGACGTGCATCCATCTTCATCAGCTTCTCATCGAGTTCTGCTTTCCGCTTGTTGTAGAATTGGTTGATTGATTTCACCGGACGCCCGTTCACAATGCGAGGCACAAAGCCTTTTTTGTTTGATGTGAGCGTTGCCAGATTGTCAATTCCAATGTCTATGCCAGCGAAAAGCTGAGGGTCTACGGCTGCCTGAACCGGCTCCTGTTCGTAGACCACTTCCACTACATAGAAGCCATGACGAGGGATAATGCGCACCTGATCGACGTTTTGATGGTTGGTTTTGATGCGAATGGGTAAGCCTGAAGGTTGGATGTAGCCTTGCCGCAGAGCGGGTTTGCTGATCGCTTGAATGGTATAGATCAACAGATTACGGCCTTGCTGCTTGTCTTTGTATTTGGGCAAGCAGGGACGCCCTAAGAACTTCTCAGGATGTTCTCTCCATTCTGCAATCGCACGGAAGAAACTTTTCCAATTCTTGTCCAGCGTTCTCAAAACCTGTTGAGAGACTTTGCGTGGCAAGGCTTGATAGGCCGGATGCGTCTTCATCAAGTGATGCATCTGATTGGAGTTCAGATAGACACCCTCAAAGATGAAGGCTTGCCGGATTTCGTAGTTGGCAGCGTTGTACAGGTTTTTCGAGACAAAAGCCGCCTGATCTATGGCCTCATAGCGGGCGTCACCCTTGCGGATAACGTGCTTCTCAACCAGTTGCATCATGAGCCTCCAATTCCTGTACAATCTTCTCCGTCTTGCGTTTCGCACGGCGCAGGCCGTACAGACGGGCGCAAAAGCTGTACAATAGAGCAGTGAGATCAGCTAATAAGTCCTCTTTATCATTCTCGGACTCATTGACGATTTCAAGCCGCCTGCCTTGCACTCGTAAGAGGGTTTCAATGTAGCGAACACCGAAACGTGAGAGCCTATCCTTATGCTCTACGACAATGACGGTAGTGTTTACGTCTTCCAGCAGGTGAAGCAATTTCGGACGAGCATCATTGACGCCTGAACCGATTTCCTTCACGACTTTCTCAACCTGATACCCTTTGGCCGAACAGTAGGCAACAAGCCGTTCCGCTTGACTGTCTACGTTCGGTTTCTTCTCAGCAGAAGAGACACGGGCATAAATGGCTACTCGTTCTGGTCGTGAGGAGGTTCCGCTTTTTTCTTCATCAACCAGAATAGTATGTTTGCCTACCCGATGACCAGCAATCTTGCCGTCACGAAACCATCTCCACGCTGTTTCATAACGGACACCTTGTTGTTTAGCGTAATCACTTAACTTCATAGAGAGAGCATATCAGAATAATCATAGGTTATCAAGGATACGCTATGGTTTCAGTGAACATTTATAATACCATTGGAGAGAACAGCTTTGCGGCCTCTGGTGAAGAGCCCAAATCTGAAAACACGAGTGGCCACGCTCCTGGTATCACTCATTCCTGCTCAATTCCTTTCGAGGAGCCTGCAAAGGGATATGAGCATCTTTCATCTCTTTATGAAAAGAATGATTTGCGTTCATAGCGCTCTCCACCTATACTGAGCACATCAATTCAGGAGGTCGCAGCTATGACACACCTTTCTTCTCAGAAGGCCCTTGTCCTCGGGGCCACAGGTCAGCAGGGAGGAGCAGTCGCAAAGCAGCTTCTGGCAAAGGGATGGCATGTCCGAGTGCTGGTACGAGATTCAAACAAACCAGCCGCCCGGCTCCTGCACAATCTTGGAGCTGAGCTTGTAGCAGGAGACCTTGAGCACCCCACAACGATCACAACCGCCATGCAAGGCATGCACGCCGTTTTTAGCGTTCAGGGAATCCACGCCGACCCGGAACAGGAGGTACGTCAGGGCCTCCTTGTTGCAACTGCCGCACGAGAAACCGGGATTGCCCATCTTGTCTATAGCTCGGCATTCGGCGCACAGAAACAGACCGGCCTGCCCGGCTTTGAAGCCAAGCGGCAGATCGAACAGGCCATCCGCACGCTTGACCTGCCCGCAACCATTCTTCGTCCGGTCATGTTTATGGAAAACTTCCGTCTCTTTGCCCAACGCTCCAATGAGGCCATCACGCTCCCAGCACTGGCAGAGCCAGATATCAGCATCCAGATGATTGCAGTACACGATATTGCCTATTTCGCAACGCTTGCACTGCAAGATCCCACAACATACATCGGGCAGACCCTCAATATTGCGGGCGATGAACAGACGCTTCCACAGATCGCAGACCTGTTTCAGAACATCTATCATCGGCCAGTTCGCTACCAAACAGAACCTGCCGATCAACATCTTGAAGGGGCCAGAAAGATCAACGCGCTCCTTTTTGGAAAAGAGGGCGAGCGGGTCAATCTCGCACAGCTTCGGCACAATCACCCACAACTTCTTTCTCTGGAAGCGTGGTTGCAACAAGCCCATCTTCCCCTGTAAAAAAAAGGGACACATGATCTGGCCTGTACCATAGGCCAGATCAGCCCTCCCCCGGCCTTCCTTTCTTTTCAACAAGAAGCAATCTCTACCTCTGGCCGGTTCTCCGCTCATATGGCGCCTTATGCATACCTGCTCCCCCTATTATTTCGCCCGAGGCCGATAGCTCACCCGCATCACCCCCGAGGGATACGTCTTCATGCCGATCAGTTCCAGATCAACCCGGCTAGTGAAAATGCGCTCCCCCTTGCCGATAGCGACCGGATACACCTGAAACGTGAACACATCAATCAAACCGAGTCGCACAAACGCCCGGGCCGTACGAATACCACCAATCACCGCCATATCAGGGCCCTCCTGCTGTTTGAGATCCTGAATAGCAGCAAGCAACTCCTGATCGTTTCGTGCGACCAGCAATTCAGCGTTTTCGCCCTCAAGTTTTGCTTCGGTCTTTGAAATGACGATTCTGCGGTTGACGTTCACGGCGCGAGCAATCGCCCGCTCGGTCTCTGATACCTGCGGGTTGGTTTCCATCGCAGACCAGAACGGAACCATGCCACGATAAAACGAATAGCCAGCAATAGAGCCTGCTGAGGTGTTCGTGGTAGAGATCTGTGCCAGCGTATCAGCAAGCAATTCCTGATCCGGCGGCAATGGCATATGCTCCATCCAGTCCAGATTAAAGAAACCATCAAGTGTCATATTCATATTTAGCGCGATTTTCCTCATAACGCCTCCTTTTTTCTGCCTTTTCACCTAAGTATAGCGTCTGGTCTGGACAAAGAAGTCAGTTACCCCACGTCATTCAGACGTGGGCTTGCGTCTGGACACCACCGCAACTCTGCGTATCGTTGCAGGCGCGCAGCTTTGGCTTCCCCGTCCGACGCATCAGGGCGTACTGACAAGACACCTGTACTCATCCAATCCTGTCGGATGAGCAGCGTTCGCATCGTGATGTTTCTCGCACCCACCAGATCAGCATGGAGGGCATAATGACAATTGTGACACACAAACATAAGTCCTTTATCGGGTCGGTTCTCACGGGCGGTATGCCCACAGATCGGGCACGCCTGGCTCGTGTAGTGGGCATCCACTTTGACTGCCATACTCTCATGCATGACGGCTTTGGAGGCGATCATACTCTGAAGTTCAGCAAACGACCTCCTGGAGAAAGCTGCATTGGCTTTCCGCTGCATCTTGCTGGCTCGTTTGCCTTTGCGTCGTGGGGTGCGCTCTCGAAGATCTGTCAGATTCCCCAGTCCGATGAGACTGTGTGGGTGCTGCTCTACGATGCGTTTGGAAACGACATGATTGGCGTCGGCTTTCAACCGTCTCTCTCGTCCAGAGATCGCCACCAAACGGCGGGTAGCCGAACGAGTGCCTTTCTGTTGCAGACGCTTTCTCAGTCGTGCATACTGGTTGGCTTTGGCTCTGACACACTTGCCAGAAAGGACCGGCCTCCCCGCGCAATGTTGAAAGACGAGTCCAGGCAAAGCACCAGGAGCAACACGAATGGCAACCGCTTCCGTACCACTATATCGAGCGATCCGCACACATTCGACATCCTGCTTGAGGACCTCAGGAGGCGGGAGCATGGTAAACTGAATGGAACTCATAAGATTTCCTCTCTCTGTCAAAAAAGATAGCTTTCTCCCCTGTTCTATTTCTCACAGACAAAGCTGGTAAGCCTGGAAAGCGTTGGACACGCTCCTTGCCTCAAAATCGGACATACCTGTTCATGCTGCATCCTGCGTCCTTTTTCCCCTTCTCTTTCTACTTGACTGGATATATTAGGGCATGCTAATATCTTAGTACTGAGGTCGGATTTATCCACCTCGGGTGAGTTCCATCCCACTACAATCGCTCCGTTTCCTTATGGAACCAAACGGAGTTAGCTACGTTCGTCCTGTTCTCAGGTCGAGCGTATGTAGTGAGGTTTGCTTCTATGGGAATATCGTTTTCAGCACAAGGAGAAGTGTTTTTCCTTGCTTATACAGGAGACTGAAATGTCAAACAAGTGGCACTGGATGCCCCTTCTCTGCTGTATCTGTTTGCTGCTTGCCGCCTGTGGCGGTGCATCACAGGGAGCGCAGGAAAAGCAGATGCGCAAGATCACGTATTTCGGGAAAGAAATAGAGGTACCGGTCAAGGTTGAACGAACCGTTGCCGCAGATACGGTTGTCATCGAAGATCTCGTTATGATGGATATCCCGCTCGTTGGCGGTGCGACCTATCCCGATGGCCCTACCCCCCATCTGGCCGATAAGCTCAAAAATATGAAGAGCATCGGGACGGAGACTCCCAACTATGAGGCCATCTTGCAGTTAAAGCCCGATCTTATCTTTATCATTGATCGCTGGTCTGCAACCATCATCCAACAACTCCGGAAGATAGCACCGGTGATCGTGATGAAAGGAGAAGGTGCAGGACATGGCAACATCGCTACGCCCTGGAAAGAGAATATCCGCATGCTTGGCGAGGTCTATAACAAGCAGGCACGCGCAAATGAAATCCTGAAAGAGTACCAACAGAAACTAGCCACAGCCAAAGCAGACTTAGAGAAGTCACCGGAGAAAAAGCAGCTCGTCGTGATGACGATGCGCATTCGCGGTTCCGGCATTTATATCTACACACGCTCAGGTTACATTAATAGCGTTCTCTATGATGATCTGGGCTTCCCGGTACCGGACGTTGTCAAGCAAGCGCAAGGACAGGATAATCTGCCACTGGAGAAACTGGCTGAAATAGATCCCGATGTCCTGTATCTTCAGTTCGCACCTCAGGAGAACACCAATCAGCCAGCAGCCTTAGAAAACTTGCAGAAAAACCCGCTCTGGACAAATCTGAAAGCCGTTAAAAATGGGCACGCGTTTATCAATAAGTTTCCTCCACTGGCATGGGGATCAACATCCTGGTCGGCAGTGCATGCCCTTTCAGTCTTTGAAGAAACTCTGTTCTGAGCAGCCTGATTGTAGCCTCAGGAAGGCACGGGGGGGCATTGCTCCCCCTTCAGAGCCAGTCCTGCGGCATATTGATGTTCCAGATCTTCACAAGGCGCATCGAGTGCTCATGCAGGCGTTGACACTCCCCAGGCCAGAAGGACGGGGATTCTTCCTTCATCCAGCCTGCTTGCGCGGCGCCGCAGTGCGACGACGCGTAGCGGCAGGCTGTCCAGAAGCGTTCGACGAGACCTCCTCGTCGGTTCCCGTCTGCCCGACGGTACCCTGTAGAGCCTTCTGCAAGATATTCAAGGCGGCGTTGTGATCGCGATCGAGGAGCAGCCCACAGCCGGGACACAGATGGGTACGCATACTCAAGCTCTTCTTGACCCGCTGTCCACAACGAGAACAGTCCTGAGTCGTAAAGGCTGGCTCCACCCCGATCACCGGAACACGATGCAGCGTGCCATAATACCTGACCCAGGAGAGAAAACGACCCCACGCCGCGTCAGCGATGCTCTTGGCCAGATGGCGGTTCTTGACCAGGTGACGGATCTGCAAGGCTTCGTAGGCAATCAGGTCGTGAGACGAGACAAGCGCGTTCGCCTGCTTTCTGGCGAAGTCCTCGCGCTGCCGTTGCACCTTGAGAGACGCTTTGCTAAGGGCTTGACGGGCTTTGCGCCGATTGCGACTGCATTTCTGGGTCCTGGAGAGCCGACGATGCAGCCGCTTGAGCCGCCGTTCCGCTTTGCGGAGATACTGAGGAGGAGCCACGGTGTTGCCTTCGGAGTCAGTGAAGAAGGCACGCAGCCCCAGATCAATGCCCACCTGCTTGCCAGAGGGCTGATGCTCAACGCGTCGCGTGGCCGCCACCGCACATTGGCAATAGTAGCCATCGGCCCGCCGGAGCAGCCGTACCCGCTTGATCTGTGAGAGGGGAAAGGTCATGATATCACGAGAGCCGATGAGGCGCAGCCGGCCAATGCCACAGCCATCTGTGAAGCGAATGTGTACCCCATCAGGATCCAGCTTCCAGCCCGTGGTCTTGTACTCCACGCTTCGGTTGTTGCGCTGGAATGTGGGGTATCCTTTCTTTCCTGGTTTCTTCTTCTTACAATGCTCATAGAAGCGGGAGATGGCAGCCCACGCCCGATCAGCGGCAGCTTGCCGGGCCTGCGAGTTGAGGGAGAGCGCAAAGGGGAATTGTTTAGCAAGCACAGCACAATACCGCTGCAGATCATTCCTGGAGACGCCACGTGCATCCATCCAGAGGCGCAGGCACGTGTTGCGAATGAACTGGGTGGTGCGGATGGCTTCCTCGATGGCGGCGAATTGCGCCTTCGACCCCTCGAGCTTGTATTCATAGACCAGCATCCCTTGCTCCTTGTTCGTCCTCACTATCTTCGTGTATTCTCGCACAACAATTGCCTTCTGTCAAGCGAAGGGGAACGTTCTGCCGCTGCTGTCTTCCTGCGCCATCCATCCCCTTGGCTGAAGCCAGGGGCCTTCTGCCGCTTTTTGGTAATATCAGGGTATCCGAGGCGCTTCACCGAGGAGCTGGACGAGTCCCTGCTTGCCCGCCTCGGTCACACGTAACGCCCGGCTCCCGGGTAAGCGCTCAATCCAGCGGAGATGAAAAAGACGCTCCATAAGAGCAGCCCCCAGTGCGCCAGCCAGATGATACCGGCGCTCACTCCAATCAAGACAGGGACGGGCAAACGCTCTTCGCAGGCGCTGTAGATGCTCAACATCGATCCCAAACTGTATCAACATTTCGCGACCGGTTTCGGTGAGCTGGTAGCGCTTCTCTTCTTCCAGAAGGTACAATATCTCCCTGCGTTCCAGCGCTTCGGTCAGACCAACGCCAAGCTTGCCCGCCAGGTGATCATAACAGGTACGCGCCTCTCGCATCCGCTCAGCGATGACGGCTTCACGCAATGAGCGCACCGGGGCCGGAGGCGCGATCAGAGCCAGCGCTTCAAGGGCATGCGCAACATCGCTACTCGCCAGTGTATAATAGCGATGCCTCCCATGCGGCTTGAGCGTCAGCAGCCCCCCTTTCACCAGCCGTGCAAGATGCGTGCTGGCTGTCTGCGGGGAAATTCCGGCACAGGCCGCCAGTTCTCCGGCAGGTAAAGCGCGTTTGTCCAGCAGAGCATTGAGCATAGCCGCCCGTGAAGGATCTCCTATGAGTTCCGCCACAGCAGCAATATTCACATCCTTTGGTATCTCTTCCATACTTCGATTATAAGCGAAATATTTATGCATTACAATTGGCGCATCCATATCAAACGAAAGAAGAGGTTGCGTTATGAATGCATCCGTAGAGCTGCACACAGAGCTCTTCAATACCCTCCACAATCTGCAAGAACAGGTACGCGCACAGGCTGCTCACCTGGACCAGGCTCAATTGTTTGAACTCGCAACGACCCGAGCCCTCCTCACGCTTTTACTACGCCCTCACCCGGCGGGCCCGATAGCCCATCTTGAAGCCGCTCATGCCGCCGCTCGATCCCAACTTGAGCATCTGCCAGCATACGACCCGACCCGCCTGATTGCAGTCGATGAGGGCCACAGCTACACACCGCGCAAAGTGCTACGCCGCATACTGGACCATGCTCTCGACCATCTGAACCAGATTGATCAGTGGCTCCTCTGGCAACAACAGGGCATTGTCCCCGTCCCCACGGATGGCTGGACAACCTCTGGAGAGACGCTACCAGAGGATCTTCACCCCGTGAATCAGGCGGAAATACAGTCGTGGCTCTGGCGCATCGATCTGGCTGTGCAGCTCGTCGCACAGCGAGCGCGACAACTCTCTTCAGAACAGCTCGATTGGACGCCTCCTGATGGCGGCTGGACGCTTCGCTATATGCTCCATCATCTCGCTGAGGCCGAAACCTATTATTGTTACTGGATCAGCGAGCCTCTTCCAGAGGAAGCACTTGCCCGCTATAATGCTGCCTCTCAGCGGCTCGAACAGCGGTTTCGCCATCTCTTAAGCACTCCATTGCCCCCCGAACAGACATTTTCTTATGCCCGAATTCGTGAGACCGTTGACGCTCTCATCACGACAGAGCAAGCCCTTCTATAGTCTCCAGATAACTGGCGGGCTGCTCCTGAGCCCGCCACCAAACAAAAACGCAGTACAATCCCGCGACACAATTCCTTCTTCCTGCAACACCATCTCTCTCCTACAGAAACAATACGTCTTCTCCCTTCTGTCGTCCTTAGATCCTTTGTCTCGCAACCCATCCTCCGCGTGGTGGATTGGAAGCAGGGTCGCTCTCAAAGAAGCCCGTCAGTAAGCGAAATGAAGGGTTCGGTTCCGGTGGGCCCTGTCCCGCAAAGATCGGCTCTTTGGTCAGGTACAGATAGCCGGTATACTTCTGAACAATAATGCTCCCGCCACGTGAGATGATACGATCAAAGCGAATCTCTTTCGTGGCCTCATTCCATGTGCCTTGCAGCCGATCGGTGAAGCCTATATCGATATCCACTGTTCCGCTTAAAGAGCCTGCACCATTCGAGGTAATATTGAGTGTTCCCTTATACCCGATCACATTGATATTCCACACCCCTACTGGATCCGCCATTCTGCGTTCTCCTCTCGTTCTCCTGAAAAACACTCCTGCAAAACAAACTACTCGAAAATGAATATCACTCTCTTTATATTATAAGAAAAGAACATAATAGAGCAGTGAATGATATGATAAAAGGAGAAAATGCAGGCCTGTTCAGGTTGTGCAGGCTAGAAATTGCCAGGAAGGGGAACAATGGTTTCAGGCCAGAGAGGCAAGCTGCCAGCTTGAGAATGTGAACCGGCTGACGCCAGGAGCAACATACCTTCTTCGAGACGTCGCTTCCCTGACACCATGCCTTGCTATAGCTTCAGATCTCACCTTGCCGGGACACGGATCTCCCGGAAGCCTGATAGACCCGCGTCCTCTTTCGCTTAGAATGTGATCAGGCGCTGAATGTTGCCACGCACCGGCACGCGCCGCAACGGGTGATTCCGAGACAGAAGTTCTACAGGGATACCACGCGACGGAGCCATACGGATATCAATATCAATCTTTGCATCAGACACAATTGCAAGCCGGTACCGCTGTAAGAGTAGTGCCAGCACAACCTTCAACTCCAACATCGCAAAATCCGCACCGATACATCTATGAGGTCCGGCGGCGAATGGCAGGTACTCGTACGTTGAGCGCTTCAATGTCAGCCAACGTTGAGGCTGAAAACGATCAGGCTCCTCATACAATTCCGGGCGACGATGCGTGACAAAAGGGCTATAATAAACGATTGCCCCTTTGGGAAGAGCATACCCACCAAGCTCACAGGGCTCGGCAGCTATGCGCATCTTCATCGACACAGGCGGCAGCATGCGTAAGCTCTCCTTGATGACAGCATCGAGTAAAGGCAACTCCCGAAGCTGCTCAAGCGTCGGGGCCTCACCATGAAGCGTCCCATCAAGCTCGTTGAGGAGAGCTGCAAGCGCTTCCGGGTGCTGATCCAACAAGAAGAAGGTCCATGCCAACGCATTCGATACCGTCTCATGACCGGCAGAGTACAAAGAGAAGGTATGGCTGACTAATTCGTCATCGCTCAGGCGCTGCCCATCTTCATCATGTACCCGAAGCAGCGTTGCCAGCACATCGGTGCCCCCGCCTGCTGACCGCTTCTGCGCAATCATAGCACGGATCATGCCTTCCAGTTCTGCGGCCCACTTCAAAATGCGGTGATATGGCATCCCCGGGATATCGATAAGCGGTGTGACCATTAACAGCGACAGTGAGTTCAGCACACGCTGCATCAGATAGCCAATTCGCTCTATATCCGTTTCCTCATTCACTCCGAACAACGTCTTTACCACGATACGCAACGTCAACTGCTTCATTTCAGCATACAGATCCATTCGGGATGGGGCTCGCCATTGTTCAAGCATATCAAGCGTAAGCCGTACCATATCATCGCGATATTGCCCGATCTGCTGCTTATGAAAAGCGGGCTGCATCAGATGGCGCTGCTGCTTATGATGCTCTCCGTTCATAGTAATAATATTATTCAACATCAGGCGACCCAGAGCTGTTTCTTTCGGCCATTTGACAAAGGTTCCTTCATCCACCTGAAACAGGGACGGGTGCGCAAGCACTTGCAGGTTTAGCTCAGGACTGAAGACAAAGACGTTCGAGTGATCGCCACGCGTCAATGCGACGATATCCCCATAGGTCTCATGCATGCTACGCAAAAACGTATATGGATCGCTATACAGTTTGAGCATATTGGCCTTTCCACCAAGCAACGGGAAAGCAGAAGGCCCAGGCATTGACTGCTGTGTCATATGAGTAGATGCCATACAGAATTTCTCCTTGTAGCTTTACCATACTATACATATTGTCGTGATGATGAACGTATGAATAGAACCGAAACAGAGCCAACGAGACCACATACGCTCATCGTCTTCTATGATCAGAAAACTTGCAAGTTGACCACTTATCTTCGATATCTAAGTGAAGTTGCCATTAATTTAACTTATTTACTAAGTTAAATAGTACACATAAAATCAGAGAAAGTCAAGCTATTTTCCTGAAAAAAGGATACCCGATGAGGGAAATGCTTTATCATACATAGAGATGGAAGTGTACATTCTTGTAAAGGGATGGGAGAAAGGATAGGGGTCTGCTCCCGAGGTGCTGAAGGACCACACAACAAAGAGCTGTCCACCATTGTCTGGAATAATTGGGAAAGAAAGATCAGGCATTTCGGCTGCTCAGCCTTGCTTCGTTGCCAGCACAACGATACAGCAAAGTACAGGGTTAAGCATATACTTTCGGATCAGGTCACCATCCTCGCCAAAACCTTCGATAAACTCTTAAGGGGGACACGTTGATAGCATCAGTATTTAACCAATTGGATATACTACCTTTTCCTCTCTTCTCTCATGCAGGAAAGCATGGTTACACTATTGCATATTTCTCACAAAGGTTGGCTATTATATTCTCTTGAAGCTCTGTCAGGGAATAGGCCGCCTATCATGATACTGCTACCCTGCATTTTTCATAGAATCAATAGCATAGAAGATATATACTGCATAGCTCTTTCCTGTAATTTACTCGTTCCCTTTTGTTTTTCTGTCTGGCTTTTCCTTTTTAAATCGATAAAGTTCGCTAAATGAGCAAAATAACATATGAACAAAAGCAGAATTATTCTGTGTAATGCTCTACTCCCTTATACTCCTATCTTATTTCATCAGTGAGTTTTCTTTTAGAGTATGTTATACTGCTTATTGGTACAGTCTACTGTACCATTTCTGGTTCGCTTATGAAGAGCTTTTTTTTATGTAAGACAGGCTACAAGGAGACAGGGAAGTTGAAAGATATCATCATCATCGTGAATGCACGGTTTATTCCTCAGGAGAGAAATAGCACGTACATCTACGGAGTGGTTCAACATGTACTCCGCTGTGCAGACGTATTGAAGCAGGGAGGGGTAAATGTTGGTTTCCTTCTTTACAAGCGCGATGAAGATCTTGCAGAACCACTACTGGAACCAGGTACTGTTGTACAGACCTTTCCTGCCATGACACTCCATTTTCACTTCGGGATGGAGCCAAACGCAGTGAAAGCCGTTTTCCGTTCCGCGATACACCATATTACCGAGTCATGGGGACAGGGCGCCACGCGAGATCCCTTACTCTATTACCAGACATCGGCTCTGTTACCATATGCACCCACTGATCACTTGATTGCGATAACGCATCATTCCCCCTTTGTGGAACAGGTTGCCCGATCTATCGGGACAGAAGCAGCCTGGAAAGCGTTCAACTGGGATCACCCGAAAGCGGAGCATCTTTTGAGAACTCAGAACCAGGCACTTGAGATCATTGCATCGCGAGACAACATTCACTGCCTGGAAATATCAATACTTCAGCAACAGTTTCTGCGCGAGTATGGCATTGCTGAACGCCAGATCCATAGAATACCTCAGCCCGTTGGAAGCGATGAAAGCGAACCTGAACCGCTCCCCCCACTCTTAGCAAGCGCCTTACAGGATAGAGCCGCGCGCTCCGGTCTGGTAGCGGTTACAGTGGTCTCTCGTTTCGATTATTTTAAGAATATTGAGCTCTATATAGATGGCTGTTGCCTTGCCTTGCAGAACAGAGCGCTGCAACAGGTCCTCGTGATAGGCGGTTTTGCTGACGACGAGATACGTACACAGCTACAGAGCAGGATACCGGCGGAGCTTGCAAGCGCATTTCTTTTCATCCCTCGTATGGAACGGGGCGTATTAACAGGAGCGCTCTTTCCCGAACTCGCCAATCAGGCTGTGTTTGCCTGCACCTCTCGCTTTGATCTGGTTCCCTATACAGCACTGGAAGCGGCACGGGCCGGTCTTTGCACCATCGTTCCCGATCATGGTCGTGTTGGCGCAGCCGAATACATACCGGACCACTATCAATTCAGCGACAGTCCAGCCGGACTTGCTACCTTACTGACGAAACTGGCATCTCATCCCGGCTATCTGGAACAGTTCCAGCAAACAGCGGCAAAGATACGGCAAGCAACCAGCGATGAGGCCTTTTTCGATTCTTTCGTAGAGATCTGCTCTCGAATATAAAAGTGTCTATCTCTGAAGACGCTGGCTTTTTCTTCTGTCCGGGTGTTCGCGCTCGATAACGCCCGGACACGCGCGAACCGCTGGAGCGAAACGCCCTCCGACGCCTCAGACAGAAACTGCATTTGAGCCCACTCGATCGCAAGCAGTCCAGAATATCCACAAAACAAAGTCGGGTGTTTCCTGGCTCTCACAATCTCATAGGCTCCATGCATTCTGAGAAAAATGTGTCACTCATTTTCCTTTTTTCTTCCATTGACGTATGTCATTCGCTGGCACTATAATACAGGGCAGCATGCATGTCAACAGAGTGATCTCTTACACTGATTTCCTTGAGGAGGAAAAGAGTATGCGTTTTGAACAACAGGTAGCATTGGTCACCGGGGCAGCTTCTGGAATTGGAAAAGCGCTGGTTCAGCGTTTTGTCAATGAGGGGGCAGCGGTCGTCGCTGTGGATATCGTCGAGGCTCCGCTTCAGGCTCTGATCAAAGAATTGGAGCAACAGGGAGCAAAAGTTACATCCTGCATCGCCGACGTTTCATCAGATGCAGATGTGGAGGCCATGCTTGCCACCGCCACATCTACCTATGGACGTCTTGATATTCTCTGCAACAATGCGGGGATTATGGATCTCATGAAGCCTGCCGACGAGGTTCCACTTGATTTGTGGGATCGCGTGCTTGCCATCAACCTCACCGGTCCCTTCCTGGCATGCCGCCGGGCAATCCCTCTGTTTCTTGAGCAGGGCGGAGGTAACATTGTTAACACCGCATCGGAAGCCGGAATACGTGGAGGTGCAGCAGGAACAGCCTATACCGTTTCCAAGCATGGCGTTGTGGGTCTGACTAAAAGCATCGCCTTCCACTATGGAGAGCGCGGTATTCGCTGTAATGCCGTCTGCCCCGGCGGAGTTGCGACCGCTATTGGAGCCGGAAGAGGCGTTCCGAGTGAGACAGGACTTGCGAGAGTAATGCCCTTTATGAAAGGAAGTGCTCCCTCGCGTATCGCGGCCCCGGAAGAGATTGCAGCGGCCATTACGTTCCTTGCGTCGAAAGATGCAAGCTATATTAATGGTGCTATTTTCCCTGTTGATGGTGGTTGGTCCGCTTCCTGATGTCAGCACTACCTGCCTGAGAGATAGATGGCTCTGACAAAGAGCAGGCTTTCATCCGTTCCGCAAACAGGAAACCAGCCCTGTGACCTGATTGAGAGCAGGCAACAGGGCTATTGAGTTCATTGGACAACATTCTCAAGCGGGATCGCCAGGCTTTCCCGGCACGATCGCACCCCGCCCCCACATATGAGGCCCATCAATAAAAAAAGATGCTGGAACGCACTTCTTCCTCTCACAAACATCTCCTTTCACCTCTCCTTCTCGGAGCAGTCGCAGCGATCAACCACGGGTATGCGTACTGGCAGGCTTACCCATGCATCGATGCAAAAGCATGTTATAATGCAACGCAAAGCAAATTTGAGAAAATAGAGATATCTTGAAAACAAGTATAACTTTATCGCAGGCAGGGAAAATATGAACACTATTCGTATACTTGTGGCCGATGACGAGCAAGAGATCAGGAGCCTCCTGAAAAAATATCTGGAACGAGAAGCCTACAGGGTTGATGGCGCGGCAAATGGCGAAGAAGCCCTGCGTCTGTTTGACCAGAACAAATATAACCTGCTTATTCTTGATTTGATGATGCCCGGAATCGATGGGATTGAGGTCTGTCGCAGACTGAGAAATAAGACAAATATCCCCATTCTGATGCTCACTGCCAAAGATCATGAAATCGATAAAGTGTTAGGCCTGAGTATCGGAGCGGATGATTATATTACAAAGCCATTCAGTATTCATGAAGTTATTGCTCGGGTTAAGGCTCATCTCAGGAGATTTCTGGTGCTCGGCAGCGAGGAAAGCATGCAGTCGAAAACCCTCATCACTTGTAGGGGACTGACCATAGACCTGAAGAACTACTCTGCCTCTATCAATGGGGAAGCTATTTCTCTCACCGCGAAGGAATTCCAGCTCTTGAAATTTTTTATGCTTCATCCCGGGCAGGTTTTCACCAAAACGCAGCTCTTCCGCAACGTCTGGGAGAGCGAGTATCTGGACGATGATAATACCATTATGGTGCATATTAGAAAACTGCGGAAGAAGATAGAAACCAATCCCTCCGATCCGCAATATATTCAAACCGTATGGGGTATAGGTTACAGGTTCGCGGGGGAAAAGGATGAATAGTATCCGAGTGCTGCTACTCATCGGGCTTCAGGGTGTCCTCATTGTCGCACTCCTCATCAGCAACGTCACTACCTATCATTTCGGCGTGCTGACCTGGGCGCTTTCCATCGCGATTCTCATTCCCACAGTACTTCTGCTGATCCATATACTTCGCACCCGTAACAAACTCAGGGAGATAGCAGACGGGCTCAAACGCGCCTGCAAAGGGAACCTGAAGACTCGCCTGTTTTCGAGCGGTGACCGCTTGCTTGACGAAATCATCTTCTCACTCAATGAGCTGATCGAGCAACTGGAAAAGGTACAGATAGAAACCATACAGGCCAGAGAAGCGAGAACTCGGCTCCTTTCCAGCATCTCACATGACATTCGGACACCTCTTACCTCCATTCTTGGCTATATCGATGCCCTTCGCGACGGCATTGCGGCAACCGAAGAAGAAAAGCAGGAGTATCTCGCGATCCTCTCTCATAAGGCCAGTAATCTCAAACAACTGATCGACGAGATATTCACGATGGCACGTCTCGATGCAGACGAATTCATTCTGAAGGTTGAGACGCTGGATCTTGCGGAAGTCATTCGAGAAGTCATTATCGAATTTCTTCCTGTATTGAAAAAGCACACGATGGAAGTAAAAGTCAACCTACCGGAGGAGAAGCGCTGTACGGTTCAGGCAGATCGTCTGAGTATTATGCGAATCATCAGAAATATCATGAAGAACGCGCTGCTCTACGGGCAAGAAGGAAAGATCATCGGGGTCGAGCTCATAGAACATCCCCACACCTATCATGTGCTCATCTGGGATCGGGGGCCGGGCCTCACTAAAGGGGAGATTGCCAATGTATTTGAGCGCATGTACCGCAGTAACAAAGCGCGAACGCCCTTCGCTGAAGGAAGTGGCCTGGGGCTCGCTATCGCTCGCGCTCTCGTAGAAAAGCATCAGGGCACCATCTGGGTTGAAAGCGTCCCGTGGGAAAAGACCACCTTTGGCTTCTCCCTCCCTAAACCCAACATCTCCAAATAATACAACCTCTTCTGTTAAGAAAAAAATAAGAAATTGGTAAGCGGCAATTAAAGCGCTCTGCTTATACTAAAGAACCATAGCACAGAGAAAAGAGGCGCATTCTGAATGAGTGCAGTGATTAAAACTACAAATCTTACAAAGCAATACAGCAATCAACAACTGGCAGTGGATCACCTGAATCTCACAGTCAGGCAAGGCGAAATCTATGGTTTCCTGGGACGCAATGGCGCGGGGAAAACGACGACGATCAAAATGCTTCTCAACCTGATCAAGCCAAGCTATGGGCAGATTGAAATATTCGGCGAGAATCTCTTCAAAAAGCAAAGGGAGATTTTAAGACGCATAGGCTCTATCGTCGAAATACCCGGCTTCTATGAAAACCTGACCGCCCGCGAAAATCTGCTTATTAACACAAAAGTGATGGGCGTCCATAAAAAGAATGCCATTGATGAGGCACTCGAAATTGTGGGGCTTCAGCATGAAACAAAGAAGCTCATCAGAAGCTACTCGCTCGGGATGAAGCAGAGATTGGGCATTGCCAGAGCACTGCTGCATTATCCCGAACTCCTGATCCTGGACGAACCAACCAACGGCCTCGACCCTATCGGCATCAAGGAGATGCGCAACCTTATCAAAACCCTGGCCCGAGAGCGAAATATGACAATCCTGCTTTCCAGCCATATTCTCTCAGAAATTGAACAGATAGCAGATACCCTCGGGATCATCCATAAAGGCAAGCTGCTGAAAGAGATCCCGTTTGAGAAGCTGAGGAAGCAGAACCGCAGATACCTGGAATTCCAGGTTTCCAATGAGAATAGAGCGGCGATGCTTTTGGAGCGGTACTTCGCGATCACCGATTACGAGGTTCACGAAGCAGGAACCATCAGGGTCTACTCGCACATCGGACAGCAGGGACTCCTCAATAAAGTATTTGTGGAGCACGGCATTGAAGTCACGAAAATAGTTCTGAGCGAAGATAATCTGGAAGACTACTTCAGTACTCTGATAGGAGAAGCTTCAATTGGTTAATCTACTGTATGCGGAAGTCTTAAAACTCAAGCGCTCAATGATAGCGCTCATCAGTATTGCAGGCATTGCATCCGGTCCTTTTCTTTGTTTTGTGGAATCGATCATCAAGGAAGCGAAGCGCCCGGATATTCCTGTAGAAGGAGCGACGTTCTTTAGCGAAACACATCTCTATGTGTTTCTCCTGATTGGCGTGCTACTCTTTAGCGTTGTCACAGCCTACCTGTTCAATCGCGAATATACAGAACACACGCTGAAAAACATCCTGACCATTCCTGTATCACGCATACAATTTATTCTCAGCAAGCTCATTCTGCTCTGTCTCTGGACGATGGCACTCACCCTGTTTGCCTGGCTCATTACCGTTCTGTTCGCCCTGCTCGGCCAATTTGATGGCCTGAGCATGCAGCTTTTCCTTGATGCCTTCAAGCAGTTTATGATGAGCGGCTTTGCCCTTTTTCTGCTCTCAACTCCCATGATTCTGGTCACACTGCTCTTCAAGAATTATGTTGTAACGATTGTCTTTGCTATCGCGATCACCATGCTTAACTTGCTGACCTATGGATCAGAATACAGCGCATTACTTCCCTGGACCGCGGTACGGGTGATCGCAACAGGCACCTTTTTCCCGGAATACCCACCCATATATTCATATATCTCAATCATTATGACATTTTGTGTCGGGCTCATCGCCTCCATACTCTACTTCAAAAATACAGATGTCAACTAAAAAATACTATGTTATTCAAGGAGAAATAGAAATATGCCTCTTCACCAGATAGATATAGAGCTCTTCAGGATGATAAATGATGCGGGTAAATCCATTCCCGCGCTGAATCCGGTGATGATCTTTCTCGCAGAGTATACGCCCTACATTCTGGCCCTGTCAATGCTCGTTTACTGGTTCCTCAGGCGACGACAGGACAGGATGATGATTATACAAAGTATTTGTGCTTTCGTCCTTGCAACCAGCGTCGGGAAAGTATGTGGGCTCTTCTATGCCCATTATCAGCCGTTTGCCGTCCTGCCTGATGTGAACAAGCTCGTTGAGCATGAGCTTGATAACAGCTTTCCAAGCAACCACACGATCCTGTTTTTCTCTATCAGCTTTTCGATCTGGCTTGTGCATAAAATGGAAGGCTTGCTCTGGCTGTTGCTTGCATGCCTTGTTGCGCAGTCCCGCGTCTGGATAGGAGTTCATTATCCTATCGATATCGCGACAGGAGCCATTATAAGTATCGTAGCGGCACTCATTATGTGCTGGCTTATACCGCGCCTTCCATTTATCCGACAGGGGCTCACCCTCTACGAAAAGGTCGAGCAACGCGTGCTTCCGGTCAAGAATCGGCCCCCGGAACAGCGGATTCGCTAAACGACAATCCCGGCACAAAGCGACACCTGAAACGCTGATACAGCATAAAAGCCTATCGAGGGAATAGCTTTCGATAGGCTTTCTTTCTAGATCCTTTTCGCATTCCGTGCTTGATAGCCCTTGAGAGAAGAGATGAGCGCACTGCTGAGGCTCCACAGCATTCTTGAGCAGAGTTTGAGGGATGTTGTTCATCTCTTGCGCGTTTCTTGAGTCTTTCTGTTCTACGCTAGGAGGTGAATTCAGAAAGAAGCAGGTAGAAACCTGATCCTGTATTTTCCTGTACAGGAGGAGGAGCAGACAGAATGGATAGCTCAAACCTATGTCAGTATATTGTCTTTTTTCTCATTGTGTTGCTTGTAACCAGGCCGCTTGGTGGTTATATCTACCGGGTGTTTAACGAGCGACGAACCTTCCTGGACCCGCTGCTCCTGCCCGTTGAGCGTGCCATCTATCGAATCTGTGGTATCAACGCGCAGGAAGAGATGACTTTCAAGCAATACAGCATCTCTTTTCTGCTTTTCAGCCTTACAGGCACCCTTCTTCTCTACGCGCTTTTGCGTTTACAGACATTGCTCCCGTTCTCTGACCCGGCACACCAGATCACCCCATTGACACCTGATCTCTCAATGAACACGGCGATCAGCTTCGCGACTACCACCACCTGGCAGGCTTATGCGGGAGAAACAACGATGAGCTACTTCACCCAACTTGCGGGGCTGGCCGCCCAGAACTTTCTTGCAGGTGCTGCGGGGCTGGCAGTTGGGATTGCATTTATGCGTGGCCTGAGCAGACAGAAGATCGACACCCTGGGGAATTTCTGGGTTGATCTGGTTCGTGGTATCCTGCGCATTCTGCTACCCTTCTCGCTGCTCGGCGCGCTGCTGCTGGTCTGGCAAGGAGTGCCAATGAACTTTCAGCCCTATCTGACGATCACGACGCTGGAAGGAACGCATCAGACGATTGCTCAGGGGCCGGTTGCCGCACTTGAGATTATCAAGAATCTGGGGACAAATGGTGGTGGCTTCTTCAATGTCAATGGCGCTCACCCGTACGAGAATCCAACAGCGCTGACGGCTTTTGTGGAAATGCTGGCAATTATCCTGATTCCTGCTGCGCTGACCAATACCTTCGGGCGTATGGTTGGCTCCGCCCGTCAGGGCTGGTTGCTCTTCTGGGTGATGGCGTTTCTCTTTTTTGTCGGACTGGGCGTCTGTCACTGGGCCGAACAGAGCGGAAACCCGGCAATCTCGCACCTGCTCGGTCAGGCGGCTCCTTCGATGGAGGGAAAAGAGGTGCGTTTTGGCACTGGCTCTTCGGTGCTGACGGCCGTTGTTACCTCAAACGGAGCAACGGGCTCTTATAACTCCGCCCATGATAGCTATACGCCGCTTGGTGGTATGGTGCCGCTTATGAATATGCTGCTTGGTGAAATCGTCTTCGGGGGCCTGGGAACAGGGATCTATAGCATTATCCTGATTGCCATAGTGGGCCTGTTCCTCACCGGTCTGATGGTCGGACGAACTCCCGAATATCTGGGGAAGCGTCTGGAGCCCACTGAGATGAAGCTGACCATGTTGTATACCTTGTTGGCTCCAATCACAATCCTGAGCCTCACCGCCATCGCCGCTATTACGCAATGGGGACTCGCCGGATTGACCACCAACGCCGGACCACACGGCCTGACCGAGATCCTCTATGCCTATACGACCTCGTTTGCCAACAACGGCCAGAACTTCGCGGGCCTGAGTGGCAACAGTCCTTTTTACAATCTGACAACGAGCTGTTCCATGCTGATCGGGCGTTTTGGTCAGGGAATCGTAGCTCTCGCGCTGGCTCAGGCATTCGCACGACAACAGCGCCGCCCCGAAACACCGGGCAAGCTCCGAACTGATACGCCTCTATTCGGAACGGTCATCCTCGGTTCCGCGCTGATTGTCGGCGCTCTGACCTACCTACCAGTGCTGGCACTCGGCCCACTCGTGGAGCATCTCCAGATGCTGCATTAACGGACTACCAACACCCCCACATAGGAGACGAAGGCCCGTCAGAGAGAGCGACGGGCTTTCTCCTCTTTCGACGTTACAAAATAGGCTCCTCTTGGAAGTTTAAACGAGGGTTTCAATCCCTCTCTCGGGCTTCTTCCTCTTCCGACGGCCGGGGTTCCTGCATGGCTCTGGAAGCGCTTTCACAAACCGCTTTGCGGGAACCTCCTCAATTTATCTTCTGGATGGTGACAAAAAAACCTCTTTTCTGTCATCTATAATCATCATCGGGCCTCTGGCGCTGCGCGGGAATCTCTGCACAACAGCTCGGGCACATGTGGTTCCCGCGAAGTGTGTCATCTTGTTTCACCTGCTTGGTTCCCAATGAAACATGCTTCAGACAGCATACAGCGCCCCGAACGCGATACGGTCACCCCCTCAAAAAAGGCTCACCGAACACTGGACCTGCCTCTTTTGGAGAGTATAACACGCTTTTTCCTATTTTTCTACAGTGATACCCATATCAGCTAATACGTTTCTGGGAAGCTCCTCTTGCGTGTCAAGCTGATAATAACATGGTCCTGATGTGGCCTCGGCGTTGTCTCCAAGCAGAGAAAGTGGATCGACATCGAAGCGATAGCGAGCCCGATACAGCAAACACGACTGATCTTCGGTTTCAGGCTGCCCGGGCTTCTCGAACGCGAATGCACCCCCTTCTCGCGAGACCGTCACATTGCGCGAGGGCAGCGTGCGCATCGGGTTGCTATATGTCGTATCTGCCAGATCGTAGATCTTCACATTAAAGAGATAGATCAACGCTGAGGTACGCGTCAGGGTCTGGATAGAGAAGCGACCGCGTGCGCGTCCATTGAAGCCCTGTCCACGCATCACCATCTCAACGGTTCCTGTGCGGGAAAAGCGCAGGCTCCTTTCAGTCTCAGTGCTGGTCGGGCAGGCCGAAAACGCGCCCGGGATTGGCAATGGATCGATCGTTGTTCCTGACATTTCCCTCTCCTTCTCTCATGGCATTCTCTTCCCACATCATACGCGAGACGAACGAGCTTTGCGAATGGAGCAAGACAAAAGTCCCACCCTTAAGAGCGAAAGGGGCCTTTTCCGGAATCCAACGAGCAAAAAAAGAAGAGTACAGGAAAGCTTGAGAACTCTCAACTACTTTCTTAGAGCGAGAAAAGGAATATGTCATGACAGAAACACGCAACACAAAATGGATCAAAGCCTCACCCGAAACGCTCTATCAGGCCTTCACTGACCCCACATCTCTGCCTCACTGGTTCGCGCCCGAAGGCATGACCGCCGAAGTGCATAGCTTCGATTACAGAATAGGAGGCGGCTATCAGATGTCGCTCTACTATCCCTCAACCGAACCAACGCCGCGAGGCAAGACAAAAGGGAACGAAGACCGTTATACAGCGCGTTTCGTGGAACTGACTCCTCCCCACAGAATCGTTACCGCTATCATCTTTGACACAACCAATCCCGACCTTGCAGAAGAGATGTTTATGGAGGTCACGTTCACCCCGGAGCAGGATGGCACCACAGTTTCCATTACATTCACCCATATTCCGCCCGGGATTCGCCCGGAGGATAACGAGGAAGGCACACACTCAACCTTAGAGCGGCTGGCACGCTTTGTCACGTCCGCCTGAGACAAGAAGCGTTACCCTTGCAAATTGGCCCGAGGCTTCCCGCTGCAATTGGTACTGGCACACTGAGCCGGGACAGCGTATGCTTTAAGCAAATCCGATAACCGAAGACCGTCAGTCAACGGAGAGAGAACAATGGTCACGATACGAGAATTGGGCCCGGAAGAAACGGGCCTGGCCTACACTACCTTTCGGGAATTGCGCCCGCACCTGTCCTCACGGGAGGCGATGGTTGAGCAGATCAATCACCGGCAGCGGCCAGAAGGCTACAGGCTGCTTGGTATTTTTGAAGAAGGCAAAGAGGAGCCGGTTGCGCTGGCAGGGTTTCGCTTTCTGCATACGCTGGCCTGGGGTCACACACTCTATGTCGATGATCTCATCACTCGCGCAGAGTGCCGGGGCAAGGGATACGCCTCACAATTGATGCAGTGGCTCTTCGCAGAGGCGGAACGCGTGGGATGCGATCAGTTCCATCTCGATTCAGGGCATCAGCGCACGGTTGCGCATCGTTTCTATTTCAATCAGGGACTCCATATCAGTTCGCACCACTTCTCTCGTCATCTTCGTTCATAAGCAAATGGCAACACTTCTGAAGAGGACAAACAGCCGCTCAGGTCGCGTTCTGGGCGGCTGCATCTCTTGCAGCTTTCTGGAAGAACGAGCTTCATTTATACTGAAAGTCTCTCAGGACCGAGAGCGCTCCCGCTACGCATAATGCTGTGCAGGGCTGTTTCTCTTCGAGAGGCGAAGAGAGCAAGATAGAAGAAGAATGCTCTTCTGCACCCTGCTATAGTAGATGATAGATCGCATCATCTTGGTGTAGAAAAAAGGAGTGAGAGGTTCATGGAGTATCCAGAGCAGAATTTCACCCCATACCTGCTATTCGTCGGAGAACTGTGCGGCAGAGCTGAAGAGGCCATCACCTTCTACATGTCCTTATTCAAGGATTCTCGCCTCCTCAATATTGAGCGATATGAAGAGGAAGAAATGGCAGGAGAGAAGGCCGGAACGGTCAAGCTGGCCAGATTCTCCCTGAAGGGACAGGAATTTCTGGCTCAGGACAGCGGCCAGGGGCATCATTTTACTTTTACTCCTGCAATGTCTCTATTTGTGCGCTGCGAAACAGAGGCAGAGATGGATACATTGTATCAAAAGCTTTCTGAAGGTGGCGGGGTGCTTATGCCTGCGGACCAATATCTTCCCGGTGAAAGGTTTGGGTGGGTTGTGGATAAATACGGGGTCTCATGGCAACTGCATATGCTCATTCCTACCCCTTAAGGTACTGCAGGGGAAGCAGGATGAGTCCTGTTTCCTCTGCTTCTTGTTCATCGTTCTGGCAAGAGAACGGAGTCCGGAATAGCAGTGTGTATCTCCGATCAATGAACCAATACTATCTTTATATCTCTGGCAATACCTTCTGCCTCAACTACCTTACTCTAAACATCTCGGCGGTACCAGGTCGCTACGGATGGGATGGCGGGCTCGGGACTTCCTGGTATGTTGATCCACGAGAGGACATGATCACGCTGCTGATGACCCCGCGCGCTCTGACAACCCCACAGCCGCCAAATGTCACCTTCTGGACCCTGGCCTATCAGGCAACCGACGACTAGCATCAGGAGCAGCTTCATTGCCCTCCTGATATAGCCGGCAAGTAAGCGAGTACTACCAGGACGCCCTGATCCGTGCTCCTCCGTCACAATCAATAATCGTACTGGTGAGAAATGTGTTCCCGATCAGCATGGCAATCACCTCTGCGACATCCTCAGGCTGTCCAAAGCGCTTGACCGGAGTGATGGCCGCTGATTGCGCAAAGAACGCCTCACGTGCGTCTTCTGGCAGATCTTTCCAGAAAGGGGTTGCGATTCCTCCTGGGGAAACCGCATTGACACGCAGCGGCTGCAACTCAAGCGCTAATGTGGGCACTATCGCTTCCAGCGCTCCGTTCACTGCCCCAAATCCAGCCGCGCCCGCGAAAGCGGTATGTGCCGTGACCGCCGTGACAAATGTGAGCGAGCCATCTTTACGCAGGAAATCCAGGCCAGTCTGAACAGCAAGCAGATACGGCCAGAACTTGGTTTCAAATCCCTGACGAAGCATATCAAGGTCAAGCGTGCGGAACTCCCCTGCCCCGATGTTGCTTGCCAGACTCAACACAAGATGATCAAAGGAGCCAATACGGCTATAGAAGTCGCGTAGATCCTCAGCTGAAGCCGCGTTCACCACTTCACCGCGAATGGGCCCACGCTCTGTGGCCCGGGCCACGTTTTCCTGTGAGCGCGAGGCAACGATGACCTCCGCCCCGGACTCAGCCAGCAGGCGGGCCGTAGCCAGTCCAATCCCCGATGTTCCCCCAAGAATTACAACGCGTTGATTACGTATATCCATGCGATTTCCTCTGTTTCCTTGCTGGTCTCTTTCCAGCATCTCTTCACAATTATACGATACGTAACGTATCCATACGTCACACAGAGATTATATACGGATCGTATCGTATCTGTCAAGAGGAGAAAACAGAGCAAGTCTCGCTCGGGCAGAATGTGAGCTATCCAGGTTTGTGAGGATGCCAATGGCTTCAGTCCTATCCAATGCTCACAACAGTAGATGCGATAGTGAAACAATTTCAGGATGGACTCTTATACCTGCCAAAACAGAACTGCTGTCAAGAAAGAGCACTCGAGGATTGATCAGCAGCGCCCCGACTCCCTTCAATGCAAAAGCGTTTGTGGGGCTGAAGGTTCGCCAGCCATAATTCGGGCTCCCTCAGGAAGCGTAGCAGCGACAAGCTTGCGCATCATCACTATGACTGTTTCATCCCGCTCAACCAGCAACGCCACACCCTACGCCCGACATATCCTGTTACACCAGTGATCAATAGCATTTACTCCCAGGAAAGTGGAGCTTCGTATTTCATCTCGTTCGTATTTTCAAAAGAGGGTCACGTACTCATTTTTGGGGCAACTCACAAGCCTGAATTGGAGAGGAGCAGAGATATGGATGCAGGTAAACAGGAAGCAAGCCCGGGATATCTCGACATCAGGGAATACTACTCACAAGATGCCAGAAGCTACCCGGGCCCAGGAGAAGTGTTTCTTACTTCTGAAGCTGTTGTATAATTTGTGCAGTGGGAAGCACGGTAGCAAAATGCGTCATAGTCGCAAGGGTACCCTCATGCACGACGTTATGCGGAACAACCTCTCCGCGCAACACCATATCACGGGCCGCGGTTGCATCTTCCGCGAAGAAGATCGAGAAACCGCGCTCACTCGCCTGACGCGTTGTTGTATCACAACAGATATGCGTCATAAAGCCAGAGATCACGACGGTATCAACGTCCAGCGACCGTAGAAGCGCTTCCAGCGGGGTTTGCGTGAACGCTCCCGGAACATGTTTGGTAATCACACGCTCTTCTGGCTGTACCGTAATGGCAGGATGCATTTCAGCTCCTACACTGCCTCTGCGAAAAACAGGAGCATCTGTGCCCAGACTCTCATGCACAATGTGAACAACGGGAAGCTGAGCCTCTCGAAAGGCCGCGAGAAGCTGCTGAACCTGTACAAGGGCTTTCTCACTATCCGGGAGCACCCATTTCCCATGTGGTGCAAAGTATTCATTCTGGACATCGATCACGAGTAATGCTGTTTTCATCTTGTTTTCTCCTTCTGTAGTTGAGCTGTTCATAGTATAATGCGCCAGTACGTAACGGTACAGAAGCAAGCGGAAAGAAAACAGCGCGGCTTGATTTCCATGTGAAAAGTATTCGTGTCTGGTATGCTGATAAGTGAAAAGAGGAGAGAATGATACAGCTTGATGCCGTTGATAAAGCGATTCTCAGAGAGTTGCGTGAGAACAGCCGCCTTTCAATACGAAAGCTGGCCGAAAAGGTCCATATGACTGCGCCAGCGGTGAATGAACGCGTGCGCCGCCTGGAAGAGCAGGGCATTATTACACGCTACACGATTCAGATTGACCGGAGCAAGCTCGCAAGTGCCGGCCAGATGATGGCCTTCGTGCAGGTAATGGTTGAGTCGAGCGATCATCGTAGCTTTCTGCGGTTTGCGCAGAATTGTGCCGAAATCATAGAATATTATCGTATTGCTGGTGACGCCTGCTATCTCTTGAAAATACAGGCACCCGATACTACAGCGTTAGACGAATTCCTTGATCGCTTGCTCCGCTACGGGAACTATCGCCTGAACCTTGTTATCTCGGGTTCCGTCAAAGAGATGGAGCCAATCGACTAGATGTACCGACGAAGCGATATTGCGTCTCCCTTCTCACTGCTTCAGCACAAACCCGCCTGATAGAGGCCCTTTCTTCAGGAAGCAGGCCACTATGCCCTGATGTGCAAACAGGAACCGAGAAGATCACACAAACCTGCGTCCTTTTTTATCTGGCTGCGTCTCTTTGCATGAAGAGGAAAAAGTTCTCTTCTCAAACGTTCCAGACGGAAAGGGAAAGACATATGAGCACACATTCTTCAGACAATGAGCAGGTGCGCCAGGTAGTGCGCGACAGGTACACAAAGGCAGCCTTACAGGTACTCAACACCACAGCAGAAGGCGCGGCGGCTTGCTGTAGCTCAAGCTGTTGTTCGAGCAATGCCAGCGGGGATGACCCGATCACGGGGCAACTCTACTCGCAAACAGAACTCGCTGATCTCCCGGTGACAGCGGCTCTGGCCTCACTGGGCTGCGGCAACCCAACAGCACTGGCAGAGCTTCACCCCGGTGAAACAGTGCTGGATCTGGGCAGTGGCGGCGGCATCGATGTCTTGCTTTCGGCCAGGCGGGTTGGCCCGACAGGTTTTGCTTATGGACTCGATATGACTGATTCAATGCTGGAGCTTGCGGAGCGCAATCGACAGGAGGCGGGAGTTGAAAATGTCCGTTTCTTGAAAGGTATCATTGAAGCTATTCCGCTGCCTGCAAACAGCGTGAATGTCATCATTTCAAATTGCGTGATCAATCTCTCGGCCGACAAGCAACAGGTATTCCGCGAGGCCTATCGTGTGTTAACACCGGGCGGACGACTCGCGATCTCGGATATCGTGGTACAGGGAGAGCTTCCGCCCGTTCTCCGACACGATATGGAATCATGGGCCGGATGCATTGCAGGTGCCCTTGAAGATGAGACCTATCGTTCATGGCTGCAAGAAGCGGGCTTTGTGGACATCACTATTGAGGTGACGCGACGTTATTCCCTCGACGACATCAATGCAAGCGGCGCAAGCGCTTCTCTTGCCTCTCTGTCTCCCGAAGAGCGCAACGCCATTGACGGTCGCTTTGTCAGCGCCTTTATTCGGGCTCGTAAGCCAGCGTAAGGAACAGGGAAATAACCGACAGTATGGGGACAGCTCTTCGCTGTCTCCATTTCGATAGAGGCAAGCTATCAGAAAGAACGTCATCAGAAGCAATGGAGCAGATTCATTATCGATCCCCACGCTTCACCGAGAGCACCACTATTTCATGGCATTCGGGCGAAGGCGGGCACTTCCGCTCAAAATCACCGCACACTTCCAGCACATCCATATGCTGAGCGTTTAAAAGCTGCTGCAATTCATCGACTGTATAGAGTATCTGTGAAAGCTGCACCGGGGCGGCCTCTTTGCGAAAGACCGTCCCGTATCGAATTGGCCTGCAATCGATTATGACACGCTGCGTTTTTTCCTGCCAGCAAGCATCCAGCAGCGTAATCCCATCCTCTTCGGGCAGCCAGAGCTTGAGGGGAAAATGTTGGCGTGCATACGCTTTATTCGGAATGTCCATCAGGTGTTTTCCGCCGGGCTTGAGCGCCCGAGCAATCACCGCAAAGATTTTCTGATTCTCTTCTGCGGCTTCCAGATAGCCAATGGCCCCATCGCCCATACTCAGCACCACATCAAACTCGTGATCAAACGTCAAACTGCGGAAATCGGCGCTGATAAAATCGGCCCGCACGCCTTGTTTATATGCCTGCTCTCGGGCGGCGATAATCACATTCTCGGCAAGGTCGACCCCAACAACGGAAAACCCTCGCTGTGCAAGGAATAGGGCGCGTTTCCCCTCTCCACAGGCCAGATCCAGAATACGTTCATGCCCTTTCAATCCCAGTGCGGTTTGAAGGTAGCGCAGTTCCTTCTCCTTCCACTCAGGTGTCACCCACCAGCGCAAGCTTTCTCGTGTATAAGCTATTTCATGCCATTGCGTAGCAACTTTTTTCTTTTCCATCGCTCTTGCTTCTCTCTCTTCAAACCATTGAGGTCATTATAAAGAGAGAGCCAAATTGCCTTCTCAGACTAACAGAGAAACCGGCAGATGAAGCACCCAGGGCCGAACAAAGGAAGAACACTCTCAGCCTTTCCTCCTCCCTGTGAACCGGCAAGAAGAGAACTCATTCCTTCTCGGTTGGCCACCGCCACACACCAAAATCTGTCAGCAGGCAGACAGGCAATCCATCTTCTCCATAGCCAAAAAACGAAGCATAGCCCCCATCGCCCCACCCCGATGAGAAGGCAATCACGTTTGCCCCGGTCTGTTCATCCACGCACACGTCAGCCCAATTCCAGGTATCGACATAGTGCTTCTCAAGCGCCTCTATCAGGGGATCATGCATCTCTGATTCGTTCGTAAACAGCAACCTGTCGAAAGCATCCGCAGTCTGCGCGTCCAGAAAGCAGCCTGTCCCGGAGTCGACACCATATCCGACAAATGCATCTGCCAACCTGCGAGCGGTTTCGGCATCCTGAAAGGCAAGTATCTTGTCAGTGTCATCTGCCGTTCTGGCGTTCTCCCATCGCACCGGAAGCTGGTGGCGGAAGATCACGGCAGCCAGCGCGATCCGCTGATCTTCATTGGAGAAACGGGCAACTTCCAGAGCTACCCGATAGCGCCCTGGCTCTATCAGCGGGGCCTCAAATGGGGAAGCATTTGCACAGAACCAGGGATCACAGGCAACGAAACGACCAGAGGTAATAACCAGATCACCAGGATAATGCAGAAAGGTGTCCGTCATCTCGCGGTCCGGCACAAGTCCGGCTGTTTGCTGGAAGGCAGTAAAGAGAGCACGATCATCCATAGAGCTATCACCTTTTCTCTATATCGCTTTTCCTTCTCTTCCTTCTGTCCGGAAGCAAGCCGGAAATTAGAAACAAAAGAGGAACCGAAACAGCGTCGATTCCTCTCTGTTGAACTGTAATGTTCCTCAAGCATTTATGAGACGGTGATGCGTTCCACACGCGGCTGTGCCACCTTCAGATAATCGCTTGTTTTCAGCACCATCGAACAGTCAAGCCGAGCCGCGTTAAAATACATCTCCTCATTTTCTAGCAAAGCAGGATCAACAATCACTTCTAGATCGGGATGAAACGAGAACGGAAGCACGGTTCCCACCACAGACCCGGCCAGCCGCTCCGCAATATCAGCCGAAGCAAAGGCAATATAGGTTCCCTGTAGCAATCCCTTGACTGCCTGTAAATCTACTTTCGCGTCACCGGGGATCACGGCCAGCACGTATTTCGTCACCTTCTTCCCGAGTTTGACCATCAAGATGATGCATTTGGCCGCCTCAGAAAGACGATTGCCCCGAAGAGCACTGACAAGCTCAGTACGCCCTTCCGGCTCATGCTCAATCAAGCGGTACGCTATTTTCTGCTGATCCAACAGGGCAAGCAGTCGTGTATAGGCATTGTCCATTCAGATTGCTCCTTCAAAACAAACATCTCTCGTAATGAGAGCTTTTCTTCGTCCTGCATTGCCCTGATTATACCTGATACGCCGCCTTCGTGCCCTCCCCTTTTTCTTCTCTCCATCAGTGATTTTCCAGAGGCCATCTCATATGCAGACAAGACGGTCTCCCTCGTGTTGAGCGGAGTAACCGTCATACGGCATCAGCCTCGGGCGCACCATTCCATGAAATAGTATCAGCATCAGAACCTCTACGTCCGCCCCGTTGTTGCAGCAGTTGCCTGCACTGTTTGATAATACGCTCATTCCGGTCAATCTTCCGGTAAGCAAGCCAGAGTTCATTACGTACCGGCTCCCCGGGCTCCCACAAGAGACGAAGCTGACCAGCCTTAAACAACGCACGACAAAGATAGTCAGGTAAAACGCTGATACCTCCACCCTCGCTGATGGCCCGGACGATAAGATGCAAATCCGGAAGCACCAGCGTTGCCTGAAACGTGGGTCGTTTCCCGAAACACTGTTGCCAGTAGCGCCGAATGATCGGTAGCTCAACACCATAGCTAATCCATTTTTGCGCGCTCAGCCATTGCTCGATTGCTTCCCGCTCTATGACCTCGGGCGGTTCAAGCTGCGGAGGGCCAACCACACAGAAATGCTCCTCGCCGATGCGGTGATACTCCACAGCATAGGCTGCAACCTGCTGCGTCGCGATCACAATATCAAGCTGCCCTCGTTCCAGTGCTTCAATCAGTGGCCGCGTTTCATCAAACTGGAAGATCAGGCGATAGGGAAGTGCGACAAACGTTTGCAGCAAAAGTTCGCCAAAGTATTCCCGGGGAGCGCCACACCGAAGCAGGGGCAACTCAACCTGCGTACTCTGCAACTCCTGAGAAACCTGTTCCAGTGTCTCCATTGCCTGAACAATCTGACTGTATAGCTGCTTCCCTCGCGTTGTCGGGATCATCTGTCGGGGAGCGCGAATAAAGAGCGATTCCCCGACCTGCTTTTCAAGCGCCGCCAGATGCTGAGTCACGGCGGGCTGTGTTAGAAACAGCGCTTCGGCAGCTCTGGAGACCGTTCCAGCCCGGTAGACAGCCAGGAAGCTCCGATACCACTCCAGATTTATCATAAATATTTTTATACCTCGACGCAATTTTTCTATTTGAATTATAGCTTACCGGGATCTACAATACCAGTAAGCTATCAAGCAAAAAGGAGAATGATTTCTATGGCTATCTCAAAACGCATCTTGATTATTGTTACAAGTCATGACCGTATCGATGCAACTCATCCTACCGGGCTCTGGTTCGAGGAATTTGCCATTCCCTACCAGGCATTCAGGGCGCAAGGGTTCGAGCTCACTGTTGCCAGCCCGAAAGGCGGCCCGGTTCCCGTTGATCCACGCAGCGAGCCTTCAACTGAAGAGGCAGCACACACAGAACAGGAGCGCTCCGTTCTCCGCCAGACGCTCCCGTTAAACGAGGTACAGGCCAGCGACTTTGACGCTGTCTTTCTGCCGGGTGGACATGGGACGATGTTTGACCTGCCCGAGAATCGCACCCTGCACGCGCTCCTCAGCGATTTCGCCAGCCAGAACAAGGTGATAGCCGCCGTCTGTCATGGACCTGCCGGTCTGGTAGGCGTACGCCTTGCCGATGGCACGCCGCTGGTTGCCGGAAAGACAGTCACCTCCTTCACCAATAGCGAAGAGCGAGCCGCCGAGCTGGATAAGGCCATGCCGTTCCTGCTGGAAAGCCGTCTGCGCGAACTCGGGGCGCATTTTGTCGCTCAGGCTGACTGGTCCGATCATGTCGAGCGAGACGGCAGGCTCATCACCGGGCAGAATCCTCAATCGAGCAAAAGTGTCGCTCAGGCCGTTATCGAGGCGCTACAGGAAGCGTAGCCTCTCTCAGCCCGCTTATTTGGGGCGCCAGATGAGTGCATGCCGAACCCAGACCTGTGTGAGCGGAGAGCTATCGCTCCTCCCCACACAGGCTGCCACACCTACTGTTCCCTGATGCAACACACCATCAGAGGCTGTCGCAAGATACTGCCCGTTCATCCAGAGTTGAAACACAGAAGCCTGAGCAACAATCAGCAGTGTGTTCCATTGATCGCGCCCCTGAACAATCGTTGAGGCAGTCCCGCTGAGCAGCACAGCATCCTGCCCACCACCCTCACGCTGATGCCGCATGAAGAGATAAGAGCCATCAATCCGAATACCGAAATAATAGTAGTCTCCTTGACGAAGGTGCACAATCAGCCCGCCCCAGTCTCCCTGGTGAATGGCGACATCCGCGCTATATGCCACATCGACCCAGGGATTCACCAGACTATTGCCATAGGCGCAATAATTAAGCCCCTGCGCCTGGATCTGATAGGTTTGTGAAACTGTCGAGAAGCCACACTGTGCGTCGGTAGGATCGCTGGCGTTGGTATCAACCTGCCACGCACGGCTATGCCTGGTCTCTTCCAACGGGTCATTGAGCAGTTGTGACCATGATTGCCAGACTCGCGGCGGTGGCGTCACAGGACGAGACGGCGCCGCTCTCACCATGAAGAGCCCGAACGCCAGCGGAAGCAGACAGAGCAGGCAGAGCAAACCGACCAGTACAGCTCCCTTTTTCGAGCATACCGGGGGCAAACGCAGGTGTGTCATCGGCGCGGGCTTCTCTGGTTCAGCCGTCTGATCGGCCGGAGTCGCAGGTATGGTTGTCTGCTTCTCTGAAACTGAGGGTTCTTCAAGGAACCCCAGTTCGAGGGGACTCTTTTCAAAGAGCGAGCAGAGTTTAGCGCGATAGAATGCACTTGGCTGCTGATGCCCCTGCTCCCAGCGCTTGATAGTGAGGATGCTTGTACCTAACTGTTCCGCCAGGTCTTTCTGACGCCAGTTACGTGCAATGCGCTCCTCTTTCAACAGCGTGCTCCACCGAGGGGATGAAGATACATCCATGCATACTCCTCCTTTTCGTGGTAGTACCCATTCTATCTTTTTATTATATACTATTCGCTCAGGATTATCCTGATTTATACAGACGATACCTATACGATACTCAAACGATACCTGACGATATTTCACGATATAGCTGTTTCTCTCTACACTCAATGTGTGAACTGTGCCGCATTGTTGAAAGGCGTAATCGCATCAGAAAGAAAGAAGGGAGATACAAACGACATATGCGCAGACTCTTTAAAAGAGGTATGACCATTGGCGCACTGCTGGCTCTGCTGTTCGTGCTTCTCAATATCTTTACGCCGAGCGCCTTTGCCGCCTCTACCCGGGAATCTCTTCAGGACTGCAATGCACTTGAGGTCAAGCTAAACGGGAAGCAGTCCCCCACGTATCACTGTCTCTCCAAAGAGATGCAGCCCGCAATCTTCGGGCGCAAATGCGTCAATGATGGCAATGACCTTGTCCTCTACTGGAATGGACCACTTTATCCGCCCTCCACGATTCCTCCCGGGCCAATACTCTGTGTCAGAGGAGCAGGTGTACTCAATCTGAACCAGACGTTCCCGGACGGACATAACTGGAATGATCAGGCAAGCGCCTGGTGGGCAGGCTGTTCAGCCGGGGCCTTCTACGTGGATATTAATGAGGGTGGCGGTGCGGCCTACTTCTCGGGAGGAAGTGGAACCAGCGCACCGAGCGCGAACTTCCCCTATGGGGGCGTTGGCAATGACCAGCTCTCGTCAATCAGGCTCTACAGCGATTGTTGACGACGGAACCTCCAAAGCGGCGCAGCCACGGCAGGGGAGGGAGCAATGCTTCCTCCCTTCTCATTATTTTCATCATTGCCAACCAACCAGCGTCAACCTTTTGGCATGTGAAACGTGATATTATCACAAGGGAGAGGGCAAAGCATAAAAAGGGCGAGGGCTCCCTATTCAAGGGAGCTCTCACGTTGAGAAGAAGACATATAATGGTCATCCACCTCCCGGAGGAAATGGAGGAACGCGCGAACACGAGGATCATCTGTCAGACGATAGTACACAGACGAACCTTGCTTTTGTGCAACAACCAGGCGCTCTTTCGCCAGAGAGTTCAAATGCTCAGAGGCCGTTGAAGGAGCCAGGTAGAGATTTCGTGCAATCTCGTTCGTTGAAAGCCCTATTGCGGATTCCGTTTCAGCGCTTGCTAATAGCTCTAGCATGCGCCGCCGCATAGGGCTACACACAAGGGCAAGAAATTGCGTCAAAGCACGATCTGCCTTTTGTGAGCGCTTTTGAAAACTTAATGTACCTTTTTCCTGCTGTAACTCAGACATGAGTTGTGACCTCCTTCCACTAGGAAATACATCCCGGTGAAAGAGCCGCCTGGGCTTCAGACAAGGAAAACGGCACGCGGTCCATAGCAGGTATCAGTTGTTCCCACCATCAAGAAGCGACACCTGAACATCGCTTCCTCAGTCCTCTTCTCTTCCTTCGTGGCTTGCCCACCAATGAAAGCGCTCACCGATCAGACTGAAAAACTCAGCCTGCTCGTCTCGCATCACAAGCCCTTTTGAGAAAAGAGCTTGCCCTTCTAGTACGTTTCATCCTCACTTTTCGGTTCATTTTTTTCCAGACGAGGCCTTCGGAATTCACCGAAATACTTGTAGTAACAGAGCAACATTTTATATAGTCAAAGAGTAGCAGAAAATCGTATAGATGAGCTTCACAGCTTGCCTCTGCTATATAGAACAAGCTCACAGGGGCGCGGCATTTCACCTATGGCAGAGGAAGCATTACTGTCCTTCAGGTAAAAGAGTGGTCTTTGTCTCTCTCCATAAGAGGATACATCTACAAACGAATATGGCTGCTCGCTCTTCTGCTTCGCCCCGCGGTAACCCGATTTCTGTATGCGTAAGGAGTGCGTTATTGTGACACGAACACAGGGGTGGGAGCAAAAGAAAGGCCCCACAATCAGGCAACAGACAAGCAATCAAACACGACAACTCGCATCTCGACAGGCATAGAGGGCCTGGATGAAATCTTAGATGGAGGTCTGATCCCTCGTCAGGCGTACCTTCTGCGAGGCGGCCCGGGCTGCGGCAAGACGACACTTGGCTTTCACTTCCTGCACGCGGGAAAACAACTGGGGGAACGCTGCCTCTGCCTGACCTTAGGAGAAACTGCCGCCGCGTTACAGCAGAACGCCAGCGCCATTGGCATTGATCTCACTGATGTGCCTATCCTGGATCTCTCTCCCGGGATCGACTTTTTTGTGCAGAATCAAAGCTATGATCTCTTTGTCGCCGCTGATGTAGAGCGTGAACCTTTTAGCCGCCAGTTAATAGAGACCGTTGAGAAGATCAAGCCGCAACGCATCTTTCTTGATGCTATGACCCAGTTACGCTATCTGGCAACCGATCTTTTTCAGTTCCGCAAGCAAACCCTCTCTCTCCTGCGCTTTCTCAGTGAACAGGGTGCGACCATCCTCTTCACCTCCGAACAGAGTGCAGCGATGCCCGATGATGACCTTCAGTTCATCAGTGACGGTGTTTTTGAGCTTGCATACACGAACTCGATGCGTACCATCTCGGTCAGTAAGTTTCGCGGCTCCGATTTCCGTGGAGGCGCTCATGCCATGAAACTGACGCCACAGGGGATGCAGATCTTTCCCCGGTTGCTTCCCGAACAACATAGTCGCCCGTTCCCCTGGGAAACCATCTCTTCTGGCATCCCGTCCCTTGACGAGCTGCTTCATGGCGGCATTGAGCGCGGCACCATCAGTCTGATTACCGGTCCAAGCGGCGTCGGCAAAAGCACACTCGGCCTTCAATTTATGAAAGAGGCTGCCGGACGCGGCGAACGGTCCATTGTGTTCACCTTTGAGGAAAGGAAAGAAACCCTGCTGAGGCGCTGCGAAAGCATCAATATCCCGATCCGTAAGATGATGCAGCGCGGCACGCTCTCCATTCAACAGATTGAGCCCCTGCACTACACCGCCGATGAGTTCGCGGCCCTGGTGCGTCACGAGGTCGAGGCACAGGAAACAGCCATCGTCATGATTGACAGCATTTCCGGCTATCGTCTCTCTCTAGCGGGAGCTGATCTGATCTCGCACCTGCACGCTCTCTGCAAATACCTGCAAAATATGGGCATTGCTGTCCTGCTGATCAATGAGGTTGAGGCGATTACAGGCGAATTCCGGGCCACCGAGATCGGGGTCAGTTATCTGACTGATAATATCATTTTCTTGCGCTATATGGAGTGGTCAGGGCAGCTACGACGCGCCATCGGTGTACTGAAAAAACGGCTGACAGACTTTGAACGCTCAATGCGCGAGATCTCTATTACACGTTATGGTATTCAAGTTGGCAAGCCCCTGATAGGATTACAGGGCATTTTAACCGGTAGATTGGAGGCTCATCGCTCCCACCATCACAATGGCAGAGAGCAAGAGCATGACTCGCTTTTATGACCCTCTTGTCTCCAACCAACGAGGAAAAGCTTATGAAACGCATCGGTGTTTTGATGGAGTCAACACGCAACCGTCAGATGTTGCTCAATTGGCTCTCAAACGCATATCAGGTCCATTGTTTGACAGAAGGGGAGCTCCCGACCGACGAGGTGTTCTCACTCTTGTTGCTCGATGGCTCTATGCTTCAACGCTTCTGGCAACAGATTCGGGCTTATAAAGAGGCCGCACATCCTACCTGTGCCCCGGTTGCGTTAATCTCGTCTCACCCTCAAACGGCACTGCTGAAAGCAAGGTTGTGGGAGACAATCGATGATGTGATTCGCATACCTCTGGAGAAGGGGGAATTGCAGGCGCGTATCGAGAATCTGATCCGTCTCCATCAGTTCTCGCTCGAAAGCCAGAAAATCGCCCATTTGCAAGCTGAGCAGGCGCACCTGGAAGCCCAACTGCTTCAGACCCAACGTCTGGAAAACGTCGGGATGGTTGTGAGCGGAGTTGCGCATGATGTGAATAACATCTTTACAGGTATTAAAGGGCATGCCCGCTATGGAGTCAAACTGCTTGACCGGGATCACCCGGGCGTCGCTTCGTTTCAGCACATTGACCGCCACGCTGATCAAGGGGCCCGCCTGACCCGGCACCTGCTGTCTTTCGCCCGAGGTCAGGCCGAAGGCTTCACACGGGTTGAGCTTTGCAAGCTGATACACGATCTGGAACCGCTGCTCGCCAGCGCTCTGGGCCCCTCGATTGAACTCCGCCTGGAACTGGGGAACGCGCCGCAATGGATCTCGGCAAACGCCACCCAGATTGAGCAGGTTTTGATGAATCTCTCGATCAACGCACGTGACGCGATGTCTGAGGGCGGCACTCTGACACTCCGGCTACAAACGCTGTATACGTCACCAGATGAACAGGCGTTCCCTGAGGGATATTATCTTCAGTTGCAGGTGGCTGACACCGGCAGCGGCATAGCAGAGGAACTTCGCACGCGTATCTTTGAGCCCTTCTTTACCACCAAAGAGGAAGGCAAAGGGACCGGACTTGGTCTGGCAACCGTGCAGCGCATTCTGCGGGCGCATCGAGGTTGGATCACCGTTGAAAGTGAGCTCGGCAGAGGGACAACTTTTTCTGTCTACCTTCCGCTGCTGGATACGATTCAGGAATCCGAAGTATCACATAGCATCACCATCGAGGAAATACCACAGAGCCCGGTTGAGCAACCGCAAAGCAATGCTGAATCGCTCATCTTGCTGATCGAAGATGACGAAGATCTCCAGCTCCTGTTGAAATCCTTCTTTGAGGATGAAGGCTATGCCGTGCTGCAAGCGCAGGACGGTCCCGGAGCGCTTCAATACTGTGAACAGCATGGGGCCTCAATCGCGCTGGTGCTCACTGATGTGATGGTCCCACAAATGAACCCAAAACTCCTTCAGGAACAGGTACGCCGTCTGTGTCCACAGGCTCCCATCGTGGTTACGAGCGGCCACACAAAGGCCCACCTACAGCAAAAAGGCCTGCTGACCGAGACCATGTCCTTTATTCAGAAACCCTATGATCTGGATGAGCTGATTACCCTCATCAATTCGTTATTGCGCCGCGAACGAACGTCAAAAAACATCTCAATCTAGAAGGCGAACTCCTTCTCTGAACGCGCCGCCTTTCGGGGCTCTCTCGGAATGGAAAGCACCGCCTGACAGCGCGTCTCATTGAGGGGGGAGACGATCTTATCCACGCTCAAGCTCTACAGCAGGTAACGATGCCCCCCGCTTGAAGGGAGGCAGGAGAATATTGATCACTGTCGCCAGAACAAGCAACGCGATTGCTCCGCTGAAAACAAGGATATAGCTCCCCGTCCAATCATAGAGCAGACCCGGCAGATACGCGCCGAGCGCCGATCCAAGCTGATGAAAGAGCGAGAGCAGACCGAAAACAAAGCCCGCTGCCCCGCTCGGGAAGTAGTGAGAGGCCAGCGTCTGCGTTGGCGCCACAGTAGCGAAATCAACGAGTCCGAAGATCACCGAGAAAAGCAACAACAGGAAAGGATGATGCACGTTCAATAGCAAGACCAGTGAGAGCGCTCGTACGCCGTAGAACAGGGCAAGCATCCAGCGCCCATCCCAGATATCAGCGAGTGGACCCGAGGCCAGCGACCCGATGATATTAAAAGCAGCCAGCAGACTCACTGCCACACCAACAGTTGCTGTTGAAAAGCCATGATCATGTGCATATGAGATCAAGTGTGTATCCATCAGGCCGGTCGTGGTCACCCCACAGACGAAGAAGGGCAGAGCCAACCCCCAGAAAGGCCATGTCGCGAGAATCCGCCACCACGGCAAAGGACTCCCTTTTTCCGTGGAGGTCACTGCCTCTTGCTCTTCCGGCTGCACTTCTCCATATGGCCGCATCCCTATCTCAGCAGGCGAGGAACGCAGACAGAAATAGAGCAGCGGACACACAATCAGGCAGAGAAGCAGTCCGACCCAGAATAAAAAGCGTTGCCACCCCCAGGTAGTGACGGCAAAGAGCGCCACAGGCACTAACACCAACTGTCCAGCGCTGACACCGGCCTCCATAACGCCGAAGGCAATTCCCCGCCGCGTATGAAACCAGCGTGTGATAGCAGCCGAGACAGCGACATATGAGGTTGCACCAAACCCGATCGATCCCATGCCGCCGAAAAGCAACACCAGATGCAGCGGGGAACTGGCAAATGTTGTCGCGATCAGGCTTCCCCCGACCAGAAAGACCCCGGCAGGAAACACAATCCGCAGACCATAGAGATCGGCAAGCCGCCCGACAAGCGGCTGTGATAGTCCATAGAACACAAAGCTGACCATTGATATCAACGAAATCGTTTCGCGGTTGGTCGCAAACGAGCGCTCCCAGGGCTGAACGAAAGCGCCAAACGAGAGCCGCACACCCTGCACCATCAACAGGCCAAGAAAACAGAGGAACAACAAAATCCAGGCATAATGGATAGGGAGGCGTTTCAAGCTTTTCATCAGGAAAATCCTTTCCAGATACCTCAAAAAAAGGAAAAAAGGCCCACCACATGATTCTGCAATCATGCGTTTGGAGGTTTGCTGTTTGTCCGTCTCGGGAACTCAGGCTTACTCTGAAAGCCGGGAAAAAGCGTCTTCCTCTAGTCGCATCATCTTCAGCAGCAGGGCCTTCACCTGAGTCTCTTCTTCCGCCGAGAACCCGGCACAAAAGAAGCGATTCAGCTTATCCACTTCGCGCTGCACAGGCTCCTGGAGCGCTCGCCCTTTCTCAGTCAACGCCACCCGATGAATGCGACGATCCTGCCCATCAGGCAAGCGCTGAAGCAGTCCGGCATGCTCAAGCCGATCAATGACCCCCGTCAGCGTTGCGCTATCAAGCATCAGCCGCTCACCCAGGGCGGCCCCACTCTGTCCATCGCTCTCCCAGAGCGCCCGCAGAACAATATATTGCACGGGCGTCACACCGTAGCGCGTCAGTCTCCGCTTGGTGATTTGTGAGACACGCTGATAGGCTTTGGAAAAGAGAAAGATAAAGCAATCCTCAATCGGTTCCATCATATTCCTCTTTATCAGATTGAAGTATCACCATCTTTACCCACAAGAATATCATATACATGATACTTGTGTAAATAATACTTGTATACAAGTTAATTTTCACAAAAAACTGGTCTGCAATGGTGCCATAGAGCTGTCACATTTCGAGAGGTATGATACATCCAGAAATTGAAGCAGCTTTCACTCTGAATCGCAGGTTCGTCGCGCTCTGGAAGCGCAGTAGACAAAAGGAGAAAGGTTTCTATTATGGCAAACGAGACACCCAAACCAACGATTGCGCATATCGAGATCCCGGCAGAGCATGTTCGCGAGACTGGCACCTTCTATCAAGATGTTTTCGGTTGGAAGCTCGCTGTGAATGAAGAACACAACTATATCACATTCCAGACAGACGGTGGTCTTCGCGGCGGCTTTGCAGATCCCTCCGAACCAGCCTATAAGCCTGATCGCTTGCTCGTCTACCTGGCAACAGACGACATTGATGCTTCGCTGGCGACCATTGAGGCTCACGGCGGTACCATTGTGCATTCAAAAGCGGAGATCCCGGGAGTAGGCGTCTGGGCCATTTTCGCCGATCCCGCAGGGAACCATCTCGGTCTCTTTACACCTTACAATCGCTAAATAAGGCGGGGCCCGGTTCACATTGAACCAGGCCCTCTTGAAGCTCCTCTTTCCCGGGATGAAGTGAACCGGCGTATGGTTGTAACAAGTCGAGGGTTACGCAGTTAGTACCTCTGACCCCATTACACAATACTCCGCCTATAGAGCACTGTGTGCATGAGCAGTATCCTTTTATCGTAAAATCCTCTACTCTGTCCCCATTTTATGGAAATAATGAAATCGGGCTCTTATTGCTCATCTGATAGCGGCTCCTCTACAGGGATATCCTCTTTCCGTTTGAGTAAGAAAAGCACACGTTGTAGCAGCTCCTGATAGGCTGCTTCATCCTGGTATCCTGAGCAATCAAGAACCTCCGTCTCATCCAGCACATGCATCTCTAAGCCTGTTCTTTTGAACAGAAGCGTCCAATCAGGTACATCACGCAGCCGTGACTGATCGAGCGATACGGTCACAATCAACGGCTCCTGTGATTGTGCTTCCTTTCGCTGGAGAAACGCCTGGATAGCAGCGCTTCTAATACCTCCAAATACTCGAAATGAGGCCCGGGAGACGACAAGCAGTCGAGCATCCTGCGGCTGCATCGACCACTCCTCTGGCGGCTCTCGATACCCAAACCAGAGTTCAAACTGTTCACAGGCAGGATACAACCAGCAACAGACCCCGTTCCGAGAGAGATCTTGCCAGAGCCTGCTTGCAAAGGCATACTCAGCAGGGGCATACACGAGAAAACAGGAAGGACGCTGTTTCCACTCCTCAAGCGAGAGCGTCTCGTTTGTACTCAGGGTTTCTGGCAGGCCACAGCCGCGAAGAAAGCGGGGAGGCAGGCTTCCCTCTGCTCGCGCGATCGTCTGCAGGTCCGGGAATGAGCGCCCGACATGATACGCCTGATCCAACCCTCTTGCCCGATGCAGGGGACAATTGAGAATCCCCGTTTCCCAGAAGACGGCCTTCTCAAAGCTGGTCCCTGTCAGATCTGTCTCATGCAGCACCGTTCCACGCAAATACGTCCATGAACAGTTTGCCTCTCGCAAGGAGGATCGTTCAAAACGCGTCAACCAGAACTTGGCGCCCTCCAGATCAGCCCCATCAAAGCACACCTGCCGCACAATCATCTCATCCATGCAGGCATGTCTCAGATTCGCCCGGGAAAAGGTATCACTACGAAGAAACGACCTCTTCCAATCGGTATACCGAAGCATTGCCTCTTCAAAAGTACTCCCTCCACTTGATGTTACACGTCGCAGGTCTGCAAATTCGAGATGGCACCTTCGGAAGCAAGTCCCGCTGAGAACTGCGCCCAGGAGATTCGCATCCTCTAAATCCGCATCAGTGAAATCTGTCATATACAGTTCTGTATCACGCAAATTCACCTTACGCATCCGTGCCCCCGTGAAATTCGCCTGAAAGAAATGTCTCCCTGAAAGATCGGCTCCCTCTAAGTCGGGGACGATCTCGGGATGCTCCGTACGCCATTGATTCCATCGCTTCACGCCCTGTTCCAGAATCGCCAGATGGTCCGGGTTAGCCATTGCACCCGTACTCCCTTCTTTTGTTTTTCTGGCTATTCCAATCGGACAGAGCGAAAACGGAAAAAGAGGTAAGAAAGAGGACTCCTTTTCCGTCTGCATCTCGTTGAAGCATACTGGTTACAGGTTTTACACGCGATTCAGATGAGTATCTTTGAAAAAGGTGGGGTACTTCAGACCATAGCCAAGCACGCGATCAAGCCCGATATGAGCCAGCCAGATCAGCGCCAGCAGCGCCAACAGCGTATTGTTTCCAATCAACCCGAAGGCCAGCAGCGCCAGTGGAAGCACATATGCATGGATCAGATTATAGATGATGGCTCCGACACGCGCTCCAGCCAGATAGCCAAGCATTGAGAGATCAGGCACAAACAAAAGCAGGAGAAACAAAAGCCAGTTGCCTCCTCGCATGCCATAGAAGAGCAGCGCCAGCAAGAAGACCGTTATCCCTTCCAGTCGCAGGACAACAGCAGGGGCAAAGAGATTGAAGCGTTTCATCTCAACATTCACATCCTTCTATAATAAAACAGGAACCAAAGCAAGATCATCTGACTGAGAACGTCTGATTCAGAACCCTGCTCATAAGTTAATCACCTCCCCTTTCGCAGGGGACTGCTTTGACCTCCTTGTCCGACACATCAGGGACACGTGCCCCATTCTCACCCGGTCCTGCCGGACGAGAAGCGTTCTCCATGTGACGCGTGCATCAGTTTCATGTGCGACCAGTTCTTGCTGAACGCCATTGATGGCATGATCTGAGAAAGAGCATATCAATCATTTTGTAGAGTCTGACATTTGTATATGAAGTCTCTGTTGTTCTCTCTTTGACACGCTTTCGCCGCCGTTGCAGCAAGCCCATTCCTCATCTGACTTGAAAGCCGTGGACTTCTTGTGGTCATCATACGGATGAGTCTATCAGGATAGCGCATGGAAAGCAAGCGGTACAAACAAAAAAAAGAACCTCCGGCGTTTTTCATCCGCTCAGGAGGCCCTTCCATGTGCGTTGCAAGCTTGAATCACTGCTTGACGCTAACCGTTTGCTTCATCCCTGCCTCATAATGGCCCGCGATATAACAAGCGAACTCAGGCTGTGTGTTTGCTGCCGACGTGGTGAAGGTATAATCCAGCGTTTTCGTCTCTCCAGGCTGAATATCGTCAACCATTGCCAGGGCCATCGAGTCCATATGCTCCATAGACATACCGCTCATGTTGCCCTCCGACTTCGGCATAATCATAAACTCATGGGAAGTGTTGCCATTGTTCGTAATCACAAAGTGATACGTTTTTCCCGGAGTATAGTTCTTTTCAGATACATCAATGCTGAACTCCGAAAGCTTGACGTCAACCGTCTGTGCATCGGTGGGTGCACTTGTTGCCCCGGTATTGCCACCACATGCAGCGAGAACCATGATGAGAAGCCCGAACAGAAGGGACAAACCCAGACGATACTTCATTGTGACACCTCTTTCCTCTTCTATGCTGAATGAGCTATGCGTCAGACTATCCTGTATTCCCGCACTCATGCTCTGTTTCTCGCGCTGAGAGGATGAGTGCCGCAGATCAGGAACGGCTCGTTGTAGATAGAGAACTATGTTCTCAGGCAGAGAGCATACCCCCTTGCGATCGTGAAACAATATTGAGAAGAAAGGAAAAGCATCGATAGCGCTCTATCCGCAGAATGCAGCCTCCCCAAAGAGGTATGACTTTCCCTTTCTTCTTACCCTATACCAGGGGGTAGTATGGAACTGGTTCTCACTATACGCGAGCTTTTCGTTTTTGTCAACCCCCCGGGGTGGGGATGGGAAGAGAAGAAACGTACATTGCAAAGGGAATAAGGTTGCTGAAGTTGCTCATGAGAAACAAAAATGGGTCGGAACCAGAAGACCGATTCCGACCCTCTCCGAATGAGGGGATCTGTAAGATGCTTCGTCTAGCTGTTCATTGACTGTGTCATCAGAATGGACCATTGTTCAGGGTGCGCGGTTCCGCCCGGCAGAGAGTTAAAGTATTCCCAGGCGAACACGCCGCCGAAGTTTGAATATTTGCGTGCCAGTTGCTTGACCGTCGAAGCAGCCGTATTGATATTGACATAGCCGCCACCATTCGCCGGGTTGCTCAGCATCCCGGCAACAATCTTGTCCGCCGGGAAGCCATTTCGCACGGCCCGATCATAGTCAGAGGTCGAGGAAAGAGAACCAAACCCGCTATAGAACTGCGTGTTGAACCAGGCAATCCTGGCACCCTGGGGACTGTTATAGAGATCTTTATAATCAAAGCCAGAGAGGCCACCACCGCCGGTCAGATCCGAGGCAACCGGTGCAAGCGTGATCGCGAAACTGCTGCCGAAGTCGGCACTCAACTGATCGATCAAACGTTGTACATCTGTCAGAGCGACCGACTCTTCGATATCAAGATCAATACCGTCAAAGTGGTACTGCTGCAACGTCTGCTTGAGCACGGGATAAAGCCTGTTCCAATCGCTGAAAAGGGACTGAAAAGAGCAGCAGGCCGCTCCGCCAAGCATCATATGCAACTTCACCCCCATTCCCTGAAGCTGTTTGAGTTGCTGCCAGGGTTTCGCAAAAATAGGATTGTCGGGCGGATAATCATTGAGGTGCATCAATGTACCATCGCTTTGCGGGCCCAGATGGAAAGCCCCCAGATTGATATGGGTCGGATATGGTTTCCCGGTCGCGGGATTGAGGTTCTGAATCACAGGGGTGAGGTCGGTTAAGGTTTGATAGTAGTAGATCACACGATGGGTACTCGCCTGAGCCTGCACCGTCGCAGCCGAAGCACGCGGTTGAAACGAACTGAACGCCATCATGAGAAGCGCCAGGGCAAGGGCCACCATGCCTTTACCCGCTTGTCTCGTTTGGAACATTCTCTTTCTCCTCTTTACACCGTTGTATTTTCACGCCACGATTCCAGCCGCAGCGCTGACCTCCCGCTAAGAGGCCGACCTTTCGGGGAAGACTGAACAATTTGACTGGACATTTCAAACAAAAAGTCTACAGACAAATGCGTCGCTCTCTTGTACCGCTCTCCATAGCAATACAGCTTCACAAGAACGACTACCCCACATCGGAGAATAAAGAATCTGTTATGCTATCAAAACTATACCACAAAAGTTGTGCATTTTTCAAGCCTTTATCCGAATATATTTGCAAGCATAGCCAAAAATCACATACTCATTTGTCTATACTTATTACAATATGTTTATACTTTTCCTGCTTTTCTGAAGAAAATATCTCTATTTCTCTCATATATGCTTATTTCTATAGAATAGAAAAAAATACTTTATTGACAAGTAACACAATAAATAGTTATACTGTTACTGAAGTCGCACGAGAGACATAAATCATTTCTTCATAGCTTGTTCAGCGTTCTATAGCAGATGAAAGGGGCACAACCTATGACCGCTTCCGCTCCTTATCTCGATGAACCATCTCTGGGCGCGGCAGCGAAATTTCGCCTGTTCGGAGCAGCCGTCAGCGTGAACCATCTCAGCGAGCCACCCTACACCCATATCCTCAATTCCCAGTTCACCAGCATCACCCCGGAAGTCGAGATGAAATGGGATGCAACTGAGCCCGCCCCCGGTTCCTTCAGCTTCGATGCTGCTGATACGCTCGTCCGCTATGCCCACAGTCACCATATGCGGGTTCGAGGTCACACGCTGGTCTGGCACACCGCATTACCTTCCTGGGTCAACGAGAGTGCCGATCTCCTTCAGGCAATGAGGAATCACATTATCGGCGTGATGCAGCATTATACAGGCCACATCAGCTACTGGGATGTTGTCAATGAGGCTTTTGATGAGGATGGCTCACGACGGAAGAGCATTTTTCAGGAGCGAATCGGCGACCTCCATATTGAAGAGGCTTTCAGGGTGGCCCGAGCAACTGACCCCTACACCCGCTTATGCTACAACGATTACGGCATTGAGGGCATCAACGCCAAAAGCGACGCCGTCTACGGTCTCGTCAGGGATTTCAAGCGGCGCGGCATTCCGCTCGATTGCGTTGGCTTTCAGTGTCACCTGCTGCTCGGCACAGTTCCCCCCGACATGCAGACAAACCTGCAACGCTTTGCTGATCTCGGCGTCGAGATCCATATCACTGAACTGGATATCAGAATGCCCGTTCCAGCCAGCACAGCGGAGCTACAGCAGCAGGCAGAGGATTACAGGAAGGTCATACAGGCCTGTCTCGCGATCCCACACTGTACCAGTATCACGACCTGGGGCATCACCGACAAATATTCCTGGGTCCCCGGCACCTTTCCCGGCTACGGCGCGGCGCTGCTCTTTGACGAAAACTATAAGAAAAAACCGGCCTACCATGCAGTGCTTCAGGCGCTCAGGGAGGCACCGGAATAAAGGCAAGTCCGTGGCCTCCCTGGCAAGCAACAGACAATGAGGGCGAGAGCAGTCCTCGCCCTTACAACCTTCTTCAGGTTCTGATTACATATGTTCTGGCAGAAACATTTCTCCAACTAGACGAAGAGCTCGAAGGAATGCAGCACCTTCTTGACCGAGAAGCCATCATCTTCACCAGCCCGACGCCGCTGGATCTGCTCACGGTGCTCCTGTTTATGAGCATCGCGAGAGATCCACTTCTTGAAATCGGCCTCTTGCTCCCACTTGGAGACAAAGACGTACTCAACTGTTGTATCGTGCTCTCTCCGCCAGCATTCATATGCAATATTCCCTTCAGCCTCCTTGATAGCCTCTCTATCCTTCCGATACTTGGCCTGCATTCGATCCTCAAACTGACGAGCGACCTCAAAGCTTGCTTGCATAATAAACATTGGAAAAACTCCTTCTTGTGATAAGGCTTGACGAACCAAACAAGGTATTCTATATTGATCATCAGGTCAATAGCCACAGAGATAGCATACCATTACATTGACCAAAGGGTCAATAGCATAGAAGGAGGTTCATGGTGCCAGGCGAGAAACAACCCGAGGAACAGAGGCGCGAACAAATTATTCAGGCCGCCTTTACAGTTGCAACGCGTGAACGCCTCGATCAGCTCACCATTCGGAAGGTTGCAGCGGAAGCACATTTAAGTACAGGACTGGTCTTTTTCCACTTCAAGACAAAAGAAGCACTGCTCTACGCCCTGCTGGACTGGCTGCTTCAAACGATGTTTGAGGTCTGGGAAGTAGATAGCTCACTTCCCCCAAGAGAGCGCCTCTTTGAGCTTCTCAGACAAGATCTTCTCGATGCTTACCAGCAAGGGCCAAATTCAGCCAAGCTGGAACTGTTTTTCTCCTTCTGGATCATGGGATTACGCGATCCAGTCATAAAAGCGCGTATCAGCCAGGCTATAGAGCAGGCACGTGAAATTTTCCGCCCCGCTGTCAGAGACCTTTTAGCCAGCGAACCGGAACGCTTTGCCGGAGTCACAGAAGATGGGCTGCTTTCCTTGATGACTGCTATCGCCGAAGGATGCCCGCTGCAAGCAGTACAAAGCGACTATAAGGTTTCGCTTGAACAAACACTGGCGGCACTACGCGCCCTCCTGCTTCTCCCCTGAACAATGGGAAGAGGCAAACAGGGCTTCTTGCCTCTTCCCAATGCACAGACTCACGCCCTTTCCAATTCGCACATCCTTCAGGCAACACACTATACCTCCCTATTGACCTTTGGGTCAATGTAATGATATACTCCCTGTGTATTGACCAATTGGTCAATGAGAAAGTACATTTTTTGAACGAAGTTGGAGGAAACACCTTGCAGCAAACTACCGGTGAAAAAACGGTATCGCGGGGATGGATACTGTTTGGAGCAGCGTTGGCGACGCTTATGTCATCGCTTGATACAAGTATTGTCAACATTGCGCTCCCCACCATCATCACAGATCTCCATGCATCTTTTGCTCAAGCGCAGTGGGTTGTTCTCAGCTATATGCTTGTTGTCACCTCTCTGATCGTCGGGATAGGACGTCTGAGCGATCTATTCGGAAAAAAACGGCTCTACCTCATCGGCCTTGCCCTGTTCTCCCTTACCTCTCTATTCTGCGGGCTCTCGCCTACTGCTGATTGGCTCATTGCTATGAGAGCCTTGCAGGGACTTGGTGCGGCTGTTTTGATGGCGCTCAGCTTCGCTATCGTCAGCGATGCATATCATGGCATGAAAGCTGGACATGCGCTCGGCATCCTGACCGCAATGGTTGCGTTTGGAATCGCATTAGGGCCCACGCTGGGCGGTCTCCTTCTCAGCGCCTTTAGCTGGCACGCCATTTTCATCATCAATGTCCCATTCGGGCTATTAGCCTGCGGGGTAATCTGGGTCTTTCTGCCCGGAAAGACATTCCAGGAACAGACATGGCGTTTTGACTGGCCGGGAATGATTGTGCTCGCGCTCACATTAGGCTGTTACGCCTTCGCGATGACTGAAGCCGAAGAGTTGGGCTTCACGTCTCCCCTTGTGCTTGGTCTCCTGGGTGGGGCTGTTAGTGGCGTGCTCCTGTTTCTCTGGTTAGAACGGCGTGTGATGTCCCCCTTATTGCCGCTCCAGATCTTCCGGAACGCAACCCTGAGCATCAGTTTGCTGGTCAGCGTGCTGGTCTATACTGTCATGATGGGTGTCATTCTCATCATGCCTTTCTTCCTGAGTGAAGGAGAGAGCTATTCCAGCGTCCTTACCGGCTTGCTGATGTCCACAGGCGCACTTATTACCGCATTGCTAAGCACGCCTGTCGGACTGCTTGCCAACCGTTTCGGAGCACGACCGATAATGGCGATCGGCGTGGCGCTGATGGTCGTTGGCTGCCTCTTCATGTCCACCATCACGATCAAAGCAGGCATTGCAGGTTTCACGTTCCGTCTGGCCATCATCAATATTGGTCTGGCGCTATTCCAGACGCCAAACAATACAGCGATGATGGAAAGCGCCCTCCCTTCACAGCGCGGGCTCATTTCCGGTCTTCTCTCGCTGGCTCGGACGCTCGGTCTGACCACGGGCGCGTCATTTATGGGAACCATCTATGCCAGTATGGTCGCCATCGCCGCTCAAACGGGGGTGACACACCCACAAGCAGTCGAGGCAGGAACACACGGTTCATTCCTTGTAGCCAGCGCTCTGATAGGTATTGCATTCCTGCTCACCCTCCTTGTCCTCCGGATACAGCGGAAACCGGTCACCAACAAGCAGGATACAGCGCTCTCGCAACCAACCTCAACGGGAAAGCTATCCCTCGATGAGCAGCACACTTCCATCTAAGCACAAAAAAAGGCTGGCGAATATCGCCAGCCCTTTCATTACCTGGTCATTTGCCAGACACCCCGCCCACATATTACAGCGTCACCACCTCCTCGCTTGCCTGAACCTGATACTCGATCAGGCGGTACTCCTGCCGATAGTTCTTCCCAAGCTGGTTACAGCTACACGCAAGCGGGCAGTCCAGCTCACAGTAGTGGCTCTGCACGCGCACGTGATGCAGTGCTCCATCCTGCGCACAGAAGGTCACACAGTCTGATTCGTTCTCCGTATGCACCTCCTGTAGCGAAAAAGCGCCCAACTCGAAGATCCCTGTCTGCATTCGCACATAATACTCGGCTGCCTGCACCACGGCTGGATACTGCACCCGCCCACGGCACTTCGGAAGATAAAGCCTGCCATGTCGGTCCGCGTCTAGAATCGTCTCGACCTCCGGCACCGCCACGCGACTGTAATAGACGCCCTGCGGGAAACAAATCAGATTCGCCGCGAACTGATCGCCTCCAATATGCGAACAATGCCACGTATGGGCGGGATCAAGGCGAGCCAGCTCGCGATAAATAGGCATGCCAAACTTGGCACAGCACATATCATGCTTGCCGTTTGTACAAATAATATACATTGGCTCATTGGTCAGGTAGCGATCATATGCCGGAGCACCCGCTTTCAGGCCGGCCAGATCCAGGGAGAGCAGTTCTTCATAGCGCTCAAACTCGAAGGCATACAGCGCCGTTCGCTCTTTCAACGTGACACCAACAAAACAGCGAATCGTTTTCAGTGGCCGCGAATGCTGCCTGACAAAGACGCCAACCCCTTTCATCGTCTCATAGCTCATCACGAAGTCGGAAAGCCACTTCGCAGCGGGTTCGGGCAAATCATTATCCAGCACCGCCGACCAACCCCACGGGCCAGTATACTCGATCATCACCCAGATCTCAGCAAAGGGGGCCAGACCAACAAATGGCTCCTGTCGTCCCTCCGAAATGCGTGCGCAAAAAGAACGTTCAGCCACGTGAAAACTCCTGTATTCCTTCTATAGGTTCTTCAGTAGAGAAAGGGGCCCAAGCCAGCCAGCATACCAGCATATCCCGATCAACAGGAGACAGAGCAGCCAGAAGCTGGCAATAAAGAGATAGTCGCGCCCATGAAACCGAAACTGCTTAAAATAGGAGCGCCGTGCCAGCACGCCAAATGCCCGCCCATCCATCGCGAGCGCAGTGCGTTCGGCTCGCCGAATGGCTGTCGCCAGCAGCGGAATAATGTAGCGCCGCAGCCGCTCATACTGAACACGCAGGCCACCTCGATCCTCAATTCCGCGAATCTTATGCGCCGCCTGAATCAAGCGGAACTCGCTCTGTAGCATCGGCACGAAACGAAACGCGGCCAACACGCCATAACCAAGCTTGTAGGGAAACTTCCACTGCTGCACCAGCGCACGAATAAAATCGCTGATATCGGTGGTAAAGGTAAAAATCAGTGAGAGCAAAAACATGGCATAGACCCGCAGGACCGCCGCCGCACCAGAAACGACCGCCGCCTGATAGACGGTGATCGGACCAAGCTGCAAAAAGACCGGCGAGTGGTTGAACAGCTCCGCACGCACCAGAAATGGATACGTCACCATGAACGAGACCATCGCCAGAAAGAGGGGCACATTGATACGGCCAAACGTGCGCAGCGAGACACGCGCCGGTCCCAGGATGATTACCACTGCCAGCACCAGGAAGACCAGCGGCACCCAGGGATCAGTAGTCAATGCCACAAAGAGCACAATTGGCACTAACGCCAATACCTTACTCAAAGGGTTTAAGCGATGAAGTGGTGAATCCACCTCCTGATAGATCATTTGCATCTTCGCTTACCTTCTCCCGTCATTCAACATGCTTCACAGCGAGTTCCCGCCCGAGTGCCTGCATACACTGTTGATAGACTGCCTCAGACGTCAGCAAACCGGGCCAGCCCAACCGCGCCGCCAGACTGGTCAACGGCGGCAATGTGAGGTGAGCTCGCGCCAGCAGGTCCGGCTGCGCAAACAGGGTAGCAGGCGTTCCATGAAAGATCGGCCTCCCGCTCTCCATCACCACCACGTGGCGGGCATACTGAGCAACCAGCGCCATATCATGCGTAATCACGACAATGGTGCGTCCCTCGGTATGGAGTTGCCAGAGGATCTCAAGCAGCGCCTCCGCGTTGCGCTGATCCTGTCCGAACGTTGGCTCATCGAGAATCAAGACCTGCTGTCCCACCGCAAGCATCGTTGCGACACTCAGGCGACGCTTCTCCCCATGACTTAACGTAAACGGATTGGCCCGCGCCAGTTGCAACAGACCGAAACGCTCTAACAGGGTGTTCGTTCGCTCGGTGATCTCTGCCGCCGATAGGCCCATCACGCGTAAACCGTAGGCGATCTCATCAGCAACCGACTCGGTGATAAACTGGTGCTCGGGGTTCTGAAAGACATAGCCAACATGATGCACCAGCTCGCGTGCCGGGATACGAGTAATGTCTTTTCCTTGCAGCCAGACGCGCCCCGCAGGCGGGTGCAGAATATCAACCAGATGATGTGCAAGCGTCGTTTTGCCCGCACCATTCGAGCCAACCAGCGCCAGAAAATCGCCCTGAGGCACCCGCAACGAGACATCATGCAGAATCTCTCGGGAAGCCACCCGATAGGACAGATTCCGCACCTCGATTGCGGCCTGCTCGCTCTCCTGCGTTAGCACAGGGGAAACAGACTGCTGCTCGACAGGTTCCGCACCGATCCGTTTGCGGTTGATCGCTTCCTCGGCCTCATCCAGCGTCAGCGGGAAGGGATCAAGTACAATCCCCTCCTGGGCAAGTCGATGCGCCAGTGAAGCCACCTGAGGCACCCAGACCCCATGCTTCTGCAAAAGCTCCATTTGCTCTTGGAAGACCGTTCGTGGCGCCCCATCCGCCAGCACTACGCCCCCTTTTCCCAGTACCACAACCCGATCAATCAGGTCCATCAGATCATCAAGCTTGTGCTCAATCAGGAGAATGGTATGCTTCTTCATCTCCTTACATTGCCGCAGAAGCTCGAATACATCCCGGGTGCCTACCGGGTCCAGATTCGCGGTAGGCTCATCAAAGAGCAGGACAGAGGGCTCCATCGCCAGCAACGAGGCCAGCGTCACCCGCTGTTTCTCGCCGCCGGAAAGCTGCTCAACGCGCCGGTAGCGATGCTGTGGCAGACCAACCTGAGCCAGCGCCTCTTCTACCCGTCTGTCCATCTCTTCAGGAGAGAGACAGAGATTCTCCATACCAAAGACAATCTCATCTTCAACGGTCAGCATGACAAACTGTGCATCCGGGTCCTGAAAGACGATCCCGACCCGCCGGGCCAGATCAACCACTGATGCCTTCTGTGTGTCCAGTCCATCAACCCGCACCCGTCCCTCAAGGATCTTGCCAACATTGTGCGGGATCAAGCCGTTGAGCGTCAGCGCCAGCGTGCTCTTTCCGCTCCCGGAGGCCCCGAGCAGCAGCACCGTTTCACCTTCGTGCAACTGTAGATTGACCTGCTCTAAGATTGGTCGTTTGCGCCCCGGATACTTGACAGCCAGGTTCTCAACCTCGATCAACGCCATAGCATCTTCACTCACTTCCGCGCTAAATCTCTTCGAGATCCTTGCGAATGGTCCCGGCAAGCACGCCCGTACGAGCAGCAGCATCGCCAAGATATTTCGCCACAATACCACTGATCGTACTACTGACGATGGTCACGACAATCACGCCGATCAAGATCGGCAATGCCAGATCAAACGATGTGGGGTAGAAGATAAGATAAATAATCAACATGGCAACGCCGCCCGCCGCACCGGTCAGTGCCATAGAAGGCAAGCCAAAATGACGATAGCGTGTCCCGACAGCTACCCCGATCTCTCCGGCAAACGCGTAAAGCAGGCCCGTAATCATGATCGAGGGACCATACGGAGAAATAGGAAGCATCACCAGACAGTACAGCAAGGCAATAAGAAATGCTGCCCCGGCCCGACGCAGCGCGTATGCGATAAAGAAACAGGGAAGAATCATAATTCCGATCCAGGCCCAGGCGACAATCACCCCCAGAACAATGGAAAGCAGATACGCATACATCAGTGCACCAAGCACAATACCAAAAACAACGCCGACAGCGGCAAGAACCAAAATATCGCGAGTGCTCCAGGCCAGCCACCCGAACCCTTTCCTGGATTGCTCAACAGGCTGTTCGCTCATTCTTTCTTCATTCTCCTCTGTTTAACGACTCTTATTAAGAGCAAGAAGTCGTAATTCCCATCTCAGATATCAGCCATTTCTGATATCCGACCTTTTTAATAAGATATTAGGGCATGCTAATATCCTTTGTCAAGAGCTCAGCCAGGAAAAAGAAAAAATCTGAAAGATATGGCGCTCTCACTCCCTCGCCCCTTGATCCTTTCAAAGCGCTTCTCATCTTGCTCCGCGGCAAAGACGGGCATCAAAAAAAGCAAGCATGCCGTCATTTCCAGAAATAGTTGCTTCAGGCGGCCTGAACATCATTTATGGTAGAATACATAAATATATGCCATTTTTCTTCAGGGAGAGAGGAGAGAGGAATGTCCATTCAGCTCGGGGTCGTCCTTCCGCTGCTCTGGAAGCCAGATTTACCTGTAGAGGCCTGTGAACATATTGTCCGCGTCGCGCAAGAAGCCGACCGCTCAGGCTTTGCCTCGCTCTGGCTTGAAGATCATCTTATTTCCCCTGTTCAGCCAGAGCAGGCGCTTTTCGAGTACTCGTCTATAACCTTCTCAGGTGAACCGTTCCATTTCCTGAAAATCCAGGAGGCACAATTCTCTGAACTGCCTGATCTTCTCCGCTTTGCCTGTGTGTATCCTGCGTTATCCCGACTATATATTGTTCTATTTCAAGATACGTGACAAGAAAGTGGGATCCCTCATCTCTACTGAGGGTCGAAACAAATCAAATAAACAAACGGGCTTTCTCTGATCTCAACACTTCGAGCTATACGAGATATGCACATCTATAGATCACCTTTTTGTCCTGTTTAAGCATCTTTCTCTTTCAAAACGGCTTTTGTAGAGGTAATATTGAAATAGCTCAAGCCTCTAACCGCATAAGAGTTGGCTTACGCTTGTTCTACTGTTCATTTCTGATTGTACCCTGTGCTATCCTTCTGAACACACCTGCATCCGACCGCCAAATACACAGGATACTGAAAGGATTGAGGAACAGCCAGAATACTGTGACATCGGAGTACAGCGTTCTATTCACACAAGAGAGGGCTTTTCAAGCATGGATGTGTCTTTTTTGCCTGTTACTCACTGTGGCTTGCCGTTTGCAGGCTTGTCTCAAGCCTTGCAGCCAGACAGTTGATAAAGTACGACAATAAAGACACATGTAGGAGAGGGATTAAACATGCTCTCTGTTCCGGCGTCCATTCGTATCTTCTTTCTTAACCCTAATTGCAGCCCCCAAACTTGCTGTCCGGGCGCTCGGGACACACTTAGAAAGGTGTATTCTACATTGATAGAACTAAATGAACAAATCATATCAAGGCAGCAGCGAGAGGAGAAGGCTGCTGCTTCGTTTTCGGTAAGCAGGCCCTGGTATCTCTGCTGGGAAATCTACGCCCTGCTTTTGGTAACAGTTGGACTGAGGTTCATCCGGCTGGATACCACCCAGTTTGATACTGATCAGGCAAAACTGTTCGGCCTGGCCTATGAAGCTATCCATAACGGACAGCTTCCGGCAACCGGCATTCTCTCTTCCATTCGGATACTTAATCCACCAGCCATTCTCTATATGATGATGATCCCGGCGGCGTTTGGTGCAAATCCATTCGGAGCTGCTCTATTTATCGCGCTATTCAATGTCGCGGCAGTTTTGCTCTGTTATTTCTTTGTGCGGTGCTACTATGGCCGGTTTCCTGCAACCATTGCGGCGCTGCTCTTTGCCACTGCGGCACGAGCGGTCTATTACTCTCGCTTCTCCTGGCAACAGAACCTGTTACCCTTCTTTCTGATGCTCTTTCTGATCGTGCTCTTTCAGGGAGTTGTTCGCAGGCGCAGCGGCTGGTTTGCGCCCGCATTAATTCTGATCGCCTGGATGGCTCAGCTCCATAGTACCGGTGCAATGCTCCTTGCAATGCTGGCCCTGGCTGTTGTGCTGGCATGGAAAACATTACGCTGGTGGGATATTCTACTCGGTATCGTTGTCTCTCTCTTGCTCTACGCCCCCTTTTTCTACTGGGAATATAGCTCGCATCTCTATGATCTGCATGCCTATCTCGATTTTCAGAAGAAGTATACCTGGGAAGATACATCGCAGTTTACTTACTACTACTACACACTTGGACTCAGCCCTTATGCCTCATTCATGAACGATATCCCACCGGTCGGCTCGCGCCTTCTCCCCCACTGGCACTGGCTCACCAAGATCAAGTATCTCCTGCTGCTCTGTGAGATTGGTGGTATGGTGGTTGCTCTCGGGAAAGCGCTCTTGATCCGTGTTCCAGTTGAAAAGGGTTTGGCTCCGCTTCAACAGGTCTGGCGCTGGTGTGTCAGCTACTATACCACGCTATGTAAAGATCCCTATCGCTGCGGTCTCCTGTTATTACTAGCATGGCAGCTTGTGCCCTTATTTGCCCTGCGACGGCAGAGTCTCCCCATTTATCCACATTATTTTATTGTCTTCTTTCCCGGTCAATATCTCTTCATCGCGCTCCTTTTCACCTGGGTCGTTGAGTGGCTTAAACGCTGGCAGGGATGGGAGACGTTCGGTCGAGGAGCCATTGTCGCAATCAGTATTCTGCTGGTTGTCATGCAAGGTGCAGGCTCTTCCCTTATGATCCTGGATTTCGTCAGAGGAAGGATCTATGCCGATGTTGATGTAACGCTTCAGCAGGTGATTCGTCAAGCAGAACAGCTCGCGCTCAAGCAACACATCAAGCGAATCTATGTGCTGTTCAACGTCAAAACGGAAGACACGATGCGCGTCCTGACCTATCAGTCACATATTCCCGTCACGCTGGTGAGCACGTCGTGTTTGATGCTGCCCGGTTCTCCTGATGAAAGGGCCGTCCTGGTTGTCCCTCCTCTGCATCGGAACACTGAAGCTCTTGCAACTCAGTTCGGACATGGACAGCATCAAGGAGATGTCGCCCGGCTGCGTGGTGAGCCATTTCACCTGTATACGGTTCAGGGCAATGCCTCCACTACGAGCACACAGGCAGGCTTCCAGCAGCATCTACAGGCGGAAGAATCAGTCATGCAGAAACTCAAAACCAATGCAACCGTCTTTGTCTCGCGCTGGCGCTTTACCCGGAATGCACCGACCCAATGGCGCACAACCTATATTTATAGCTTTGTTGCGAAAGGTCCAGGCGGGAAGCAGCAAGGAGTCCAGTGCACAGTGAGCAATGCAGCTCCTGGAGACGAGTTACTGGCACCGATGCAGTTTAAACAATGGCATACCAGCCAGATCGAGGTGCAAGCTAAATATACAGTCAGGGCGCCACGTACGATTGCACTTGGATCACTCACCCTGCTTACGGATACCTTCGTTGAATCGCCGAAAAGCCGCCTGCTTACAGACAAGGGTAAAGACTGGCTCACCCTTTCTCTTCAGAAATAACGCTTGATTGAGGAGGCTCTGGTAGCCTCCTCTTCTTCTTCCTTCTTTTGAGAAACTGCAACTATCCCTGTTAAAAAGATAAAAACGTATTGTCACTATTTTTCATTTATGCTATATTTTGAGAATATTTCAATGTGCAGCCTCAATTGCTCAAAAATAGCTGATAGCTTATTCTTATTAGATTTTTAGAGAGGAGGAATCCATGCGTTTCTCTACGATTACCTCTGCATTCGCTTTCTTTCTTCTTTCCGGCCTTTGTTGCCTCCTTTTGCTCTCAGGAGATGCTTCAGCCACAAGCCCATCATCACAGGCAACACCCCGGCACCCACTGAGCGCTGTCGGCCTCCCGGCTATTCCCCCCCGCTTGCAAAGCGACGGCAAGACCCGGCCTTCTTTCACCGAACAGGATGTCAAAGACTATATCGCCAGAAACGGCTTTATTGGCGGTACGACCGCTCCGGGCACGGCCATCACAATCAAAACGCTTCAATTTATGACTGCGCAGGAAGCCAGCAAGCGTCTAGGAGGTGAAGATATCGGTCGAAACATGGATAGTCTGGTTTGTATGGTAGAGATACAGGGCTCATTTACGCTCACGCATATGCATATGGTTATACCCCAAAAAGATGCTCTCACACAAAAGAATGGCTTTCTGATTTTCGATGCCTACACCGGGAATATCCTGCTCTGGGGCGTATAAATGAGCCTGCTCGTTATTGCTGAGACGGAGAAGAGGGTCACCATCACAATTGTGCTCCACTCTTGAAAGCCCCCTTCAATCAAAAAAAGGTGGGGAGTGTTGTTCTCTTGAGAGGGGGGAAGCATGCATTCACTTCCCCCGGTGTCTGGATAGAGCTTAGATGCGCCCGCGCCACTGCTCAAAGAGCCGGTCAAAGCTCCCTTCCGGGTCACGATACCATTCCTCAACGTTGAGCTGTAGCGGGCTGATCGTCCGCTGCGGAATCTCGTTCGCGGCAACGCGCTGCGCGAAATCACGCATGGCTTCACCCGAGGGCTTGACCGTTCCATCATAGCGCGTCAGGCCAAAGAAACGTTCATGCACATTGAGCTTGAAAGGCGGCTTCTCCCACAACGAAGGATCATAGTCAGAGAACATCCAGCCAAAAGCGCCCAGAGAGCCACAACGCGCCAGTTTCTCTAATACCTCGCGATAGTAGCGCCCTCCATCCTCATCGGAAGCCAGATACTGGCTGATCTGCTTCCCGGCTCGCTCAATTGAGATATACTCTGAAACGTCTCCATGTTCCGAGCTGGCATAGCCAAACTCTTCAAACAAAACAGGCTTGCCTCCCAGAGCCTCGACAACCAGATTGGCAAGTGGCACGACGTCGCTGTTCAGCGGATCGGAGTTGCGGATCAGATCGTAGTAGATGCTGTACGCATGCATCGAGAGGAAGTCATTATGAGGTGCCAGCAGATCAGGACGAAAACCATTATGGCTTGTCAGAAGTGGTAAATGCATGCCTGCACTCACCGGACGCGATGAATATTTGCGCACTTCCTGACTCAACAATCTGTTCCAGTTCGCACTATCCCGCACGTCTTTTGGCTTCGCGAACAGATCCGGCTCGTTGGAGAAGTTCCACGAATAGACAGCCGGATGCTCTCCGTAGCGCCCACAGACCGCCGCCACCAACGTGCGTTCTGCCTCAAGCATCAGGGGATCAGTGTACGGGTCCCGTCCCAGGCGCAGCGTATACACTCCGTTGGAAAGACGAGGCGGATGACCGGTATCAGCCTCCTCATCAAGCAGAGCCCACGCAGGCCACCAGTTCGCCCCGGACATGTGGCCGGTAAAGAAGGTCGGCATCACCTGAATACCCACCTCCCGGGCCACATCGAGCACCGTTCCCAGATTCGCCAGCGCCTCTTCACTCACGCGATCAGGCGCGGGCTGAAAATCTTCCCAGAAGAGAAAAATACGGGCAACCTGCAACTTGAGAGCCGCGATTTCCGCGAACTCCTGCCCGACTTCAACTCGATCAAAATCTTTCCACCAGTACATGGCCTTCTTGCGCGGCCAGTAATTCACTCCTAATGTGAACACCTGCATTCTTCCTTTCTCTTTGTGCCTTTCAAGCCTTCGATATGCTCACAGACTCACGTTCTATCAGCTTAACGGAAATGGTGGTACGACGTGCGGCCATCTCGGGATGCGCAAGCCGATCAAGCAATAATCGCACTCCTTCCGCTCCTAGCAAGGCTTTATCTACCCGAATAGTGGTCAGCGGCGGCGTTGTGTGCGCTGCCATATCGATATCATCAAAACCGATAATGGAACACTCATCAGGAACAGCTATTCCACGCTCGTGCAGCGCGTTTAAGGCTCCGATAGCCGCCTGATCGTTACTACAGAAAATGGCGTTGGGTGGCTTCGGCAAATCCAGCAACGTCTTCATCGCGTGATACCCTTCCTCCGCCGCGCTCTTCACCTGACAGACATAGCGTTCGTCATAGGGGAGGCTGTATTCAGCCAACGCCCGCCGATAACCAAGCCAGCGCTCATAAAAGCTAGAGCGATTTGGCAGCCCCATAATCATCGCGGGTATCGGATGAGGAACATGTTGAAGGAGATAGGTCGTTGCAAGGTACCCCCCACGCTCATTGTCGCTGACAACGCTATCAACCTCGAACGCGGCATCGCTCTGGTCAACCATCACAAACGGTATGCCAGTATCTCGCAGCAGTGTAAAGCATTCTGTGGAAAAATAGCCAACGACCAACAACCCATCTACCTGCCTGCGCTGAATCATGGCCGGCATGGCTGTCATGCTCTTTGTCTCCGCATCCAGCGTGCCATAGAGGAGACTGAGACCACGTTCAGTACAGGCCTGTTCAGCGCCAGAGAGAACATAAGAATAGAACTGATTGATTGGAAGAGGAATCTCAAGCGCGGAACGCAAAAGAAAACCGAGCGTCTTTGTCGCAGGCTCAGGAGTCCGTGGGGCAGGATGATATCCCAGTTCATCCGCGGCCTTCAATACCGCCTCACGCGCCTTCTGTGAAACACCTCTTCTTCCCGCAAAGACGTTTGAGGCCGTTCCAAGAGAAACGCCCGCCCGCGCGGCAACCTGACGCAACACAACCTTTTTTCGGGTCTCTTCGCTCATTACAGTTGCACAGCCTCTCTGTTCAATGAACATAATGAACTATTATATGAACACCAGAAAAAACTTTCAGCCATATTACTGGAAAGCGCGCTGCGCTGTCAAGGGAAAGAGACAGTTTCATCCCGCCGTAGCGCGTAATGAAACGCTCCTGCATTCCAAACACGCTATACCCGCTTCTATTTCGCTGAAATAGCATCTGAACAAAGCAGAGGTGTTGTTTCTCTGCAGAGGAATGCAGCATACAACTCATCATCTCCCGGGACCTCGGCGCTCCGCCCTTCCACATTCGCTTCATTCATAGACAGGATGACGTAATTATGTTACTATATCGCTATGATGACAAACAAGAATAGCCGTATCCCATTGTATGTACAGGTAGAAGACACCCTTCTCGCGCGTATCACCAGCGGGGAATTACCGCCCGGGAGCCAGTTACCAACCGAAGAGGAGCTGATCAAGGAGTTTGATGTCAGCCGAACCACGATTCGGAAAACGATTCAAAGCTTGCTCCAGCAAGGGCTTGTCGAGATTCGGCGCGGGAAAGGCACCTTTGTCACCCTTCCTAAAATCACACAGGAGCTGACCGAGCTGACCGGCTTTGTGGAGGACATGCAGGTACAGGGCCGCACGCCAACTGCGAAAGTGCTCGGGAGGCAGATTGTCGCGGCAAACGACGTTGTAGCGCGTCAGTTGATTGTGCCCGAAGGAACGCCTGTGGTACAGATTTACCGCGTTCGTCTGGCCGACAATATCCCCGTTTCCTTTGACGAAACGTATCTCCCGAAGGAACTGGGTGAGAAGATTCTAGCCGAAAACCTTGAAACCGACCCCATTTTTACCTTGCTTGAACAGAAATATGAGACGCCTCTGATCGAGGCGAAATATCAAATGGAAGCGGTCGCAGCCAGCCCCGTTGTCGCGGAGGCACTCGAAATCGAGGTCGGGAGCCCCATCTTCCTCATTGAGCGAACCTCATATACGGAAGGGAATCGACCAGTTGATTACGAAAAGCTCCACTATCGAGGCGATCAAATCCGCTTCGTGACACAACTCGCACGCCGATCAACAAAGAAAGCGCAGGAGCATAATGCCTGAAGTGACACACATGCTCTGGTTGTTTGCTGCCGCTCTGGGAGCCAGTGCGCTTGGTGGTATGTTGGGCATGGCAGGTGGCATTTTCATCGTTCCCATTCTTACTATATTCGGGCACATCAATATTCATCAGGCGATAGGCGCAAGCCTGGTTTCCGTCATCGCCTGTTCCTGTGGCAGTGCTGCCCCTTTTCTTAAGGGCCGCCTGACCAATGTTCGTCTCGCGATTGTGCTGGAAACCTGCACAACGCTCGGCGCCCTGACCGGCGTGTTTCTCTCGGGGCTGTTACCGACGCCCTTCCTTTTCTTCATCTTTGCCGTCGTCCTGCTTATCTCGGCGCAACAGATGCTCGCTCGCCGGAAAGAGCCCGAAGCGGTGGCAACAGCACATGCTTCGCACCAGTGGGCACGAAGATTGGATGCCAGCTATCCAGATCCTGCACAGGGACGCGATATCCCCTATCAGGTACAACATCTGCCTCTGGGCTTGACTCTGATGTATGGAGCGGGGCTGCTCTCGGCGCTTCTCGGCATCGGCAGCGGTGTACTCAAGATTCCAGCGATGGATACAGCGCTCCGCCTCCCGATCAAGGTATCATCGGCAACGTCGAATTTTATGATCGGCGTCACCGCTACCGCCAGCGCAGGAGCGTATTTCGTGCGAGGTGACATTGTTGGCCCGATTGCTGGCCCCGTTGCACTGGGATCAGTTGTGGGGGCGATTCTGGGGGCACGTATCCTGATGGCCATCTCGAACGAGAAAGTTCGCTGGCTCTTTGTCGCGGTTCTGGTCATTCTGGCAGTGCAAATGCTGCTCAGCGCTTTTGGCGTACAACTCATGCCCGGAGGGTGATTGATGAAGAGAAAACCTGCTCGCCTTGATTTCATCCTGGCGTGGCTTTTAAATTCGGGAACAGGGATCGCGTCGGCGCTCCTGACAATCTGGCTGCTCTGCACATTCCTGGGCCAGAACCTGGCCATTCCTCTTCCCTTCGGATTTGGAAACCTCTCGCTCGTCACAGCCGGCATCGCCGTCATTATCCTGTTGCCGGTGCTGCGCATCATCACGATGCTGGTTGCTTTCCTCACAAAACGGGAGTATCAGTTCGCCGCGATTGCCGCGCTGGTCCTGCTGATTATTGTATGCGCCTTCGCGCTAGGAGCAACCGCCGCCTGACGCATGCTTTCGTTGCTTCATAGCAAGTAGTGCATCATTCTTAGAAGAGTGGTGCACCTTCTCTCTTTTCTTCCTCATCATTTCCTGTCATTTTCCTCACAAGATCCTCACAATTCTCACGTATAGTAGTACAGGAGATGAACTTCAAAAGGAGAGAAGATGAACTATAAGATCCTTGTCGTGGACGATGACAAAAAGACCGTCGATTTAATCCGGCTCTCTCTGCAAACTGAACATTTTGAGACATTGGAAGCGTATGACGGAGTAGAGGCGCTGGCCCTGACGCGGAGCGAGGCCCCTGACCTGATTATCCTGGATTGGATGCTTCCTCACGTTGATGGCCTTGACCTCTGCCGCCTGATCCGTTCCGAATCAACTATCCCGGTCATTCTGCTGACTGCCAAATCAACGGAAGATGATAAGCTTCTGGGCCTTTCTCTGGGGGCAGACGATTACCTGACCAAGCCATTCAGCCTACGTGAACTCGTCGCACGCGTACGCACTATACTGCGCCGAACCTATCGCTCGGCGGAACGACCCGCGACATTCCAGGTCGGCAAGCTGGTTATCGACCTGCAAGCACATGAGGTCTGGCTTGCGGACAAACCGGTTCAACTCACCCCCACAGAATTCAAACTTCTGGAAACATTTATCACCTCGCCCGGACGCACCTTCAGCCGTAAAGAGCTGGTCGAGCGTGTCTATGGCCTGGGATATGAGGGCTTTGAGCGGACGATTGATTTTCATCTGGGCAACCTGCGCAAGAAAATTGAGCATGATCCTGAACATCCTGCCCTTATCCAGACAGTATACGGAGTCGGCTATAAGTTCAGGAGAGCAGGCAATGGCGCATAGGTTCCGCTCGCTCGCGTACAGCCTGCGCCTGCGTCTCATTCTGATGTTTATGCTGGTCGTCATGGTGGCAGTCGGCACCGTTGCCCTCGCCGCAAGTCAGATAACAAGCAACAATTTACAGATCTATACTCAGGCCAAGACGGATCAGCAGCTTGCCGATCAGCAAATTGTCTCGACGCTACTCGCAGCCTATCGGCAACAGAAGAGCCAGCACTACTTACAGGAACTTACCGAGCAACTCGCTCGCTCTTCGCATCAGCGTATCGTTCTGCTTGACCCCCAAAGACGGGTTATCGCGGACTCGGCGCATACGCTCATCGGGCAAATACTGAACGAGGAACAGACCGGTAACACCTCTCTCCGCACCGCTGAGGAGAAAGGGAACACACCCGCGCTCTCGGCAACGCTTTACGTCTCTGTGGATTCCTCCACACAGTCGCTTTCCCAGAGTGCCGTTTCATTTGCCGCGAACTCTCCAGAAGCAGCCTTCCTTGCATCCGTCAATCAGGCCCTCTGGCTGGCCATCTGTATCGCGGGACTGATCGCGCTGTTGCTGGCTCTCCTGTTTGCCCGGGCGCTTCTCAAACCGCTTCACCTGCTGAAAACCGTCGCCATTCGCATGGAACAGGGAGACCTCAGTCAACGCGTCTCGATCAAAGGGAAAGGAGAAATCAGCGAGCTGGCCCATGCCTTCAATGCGATGGCCGACAGCCTGAGCCGCTCAGAGCAGGCACGCCGCAATCTGGTAAACGATGTGGCACATGAACTGCGTAACCCCCTGATGAACATTCGCGGCTATCTGGAACTGCTGGTCGATGGCGTGCTTGAGCCAACAGCAGAGACGCTCTCCTCGCTTTATGAAGAGACCTCTCTGTTAAGCCGGCTGATCGCTGACTTACAGGTACTCTCGCTGGCAGAGGCGGGACAGCTTCACCTGGAACGACACCCCGTTGAGCTTGCAGACGTGGTCAGTCAGGCGGTGCAGATTGTCCAGCCACAACTGGAACAGAAACACCTGCACTTACACCTGCAACTCCCTCCTGATCTCCCGCCGCTTGAGGCCGACCCGGAACGGCTGGCGCAAATTCTACGCAACCTGTTGCGCAATGCCATTACCCACACCGCCAGTCCCGGTGAGATCTGGATTACCGCCCATCAGAGAGCGAAGCACGTTCATATCAGTGTGCGAGATAGTGGAACAGGCATCGCGCCGGAATATTTGCCCTACATCTTTGAGCGCTTTTATCGGGCGGACTCCTCGCGAACTCGCGCTACTGGCGGAACGGGTCTGGGGCTGGCGATCGTCAAACAGATGGTCCTGGCACACGGCGGCCAGATTTCCGTTTCAAGCAAGCCGGGAGAGGGCACCTGTTTTACCTTCACGCTGCCCATCGCGGACGCAATCCTCACAACATCCTGACAGGTTTCTCACTGGCATCTCACTCCTCTCTGCTATTCTGGGTTATAGAGTATCCCGGAGTAAAACACAAGAAAAGGAGTGTTTGCTTTCATGAAACTCGTTATACGCAGTTTGAAAAATGTATTCCGCAACCCTGTTCGCTTGCTGCTGGTGGTCATCCTTCTGGGGACCTGCCTGATGTTTGTTGCCGCGATGGTCAGCCTCGATGCCAGCTCTCAGCGGCAACTGGCAGCCGTGCGGCAACAGATTGGCACCACCATTTCGATTCAGTATGAACCGCCGAAGGATCAAAAGAACAATGCCGCGCCTCCGGTCTCAACCGGTACCGGCACGTCAGTCGTTGTGGATACCCCTCACATCCCGAATAGTATTGTAGAGAAGATCAAGAAGGTCGCGGGCGTCGCCTCCATACAGGCGACCCTGAGTCATCCCTATCTTGAGAAGCAGCTTCAGAGCCTCGCTCCCACGCTTCCACCCATCGCGATCAGCGGCTATCCCCGCAACGCCTCCGATTTTACCGTCTATGGAGGGGCAGCGCCGAAACTGGTTGCCGGGCGCGCTTTTCAGGATAGCGATGCCAATACCAACGTCGCGATGATGAGTAAGGCACTGGCCGAGAAGAATCATCTGAAGGTCGGCGATACCTTCACCCTGAACGGGAAAACATTCACGCTGATTGGCCTGTACACAACACCGGGACAGGTGACAGATAATACCTTCATCATCCCATTGGACACCTTACAGCGCCTGTTCCAGCTTGATGGCGTCGATTCCCTGACGGTCAAAGCCGCAAGCGAAGATCAGGTTGAATCTGTGGCGAATGCTCTGCGTAAGCTGCTTGGCTCGCAGTTCACCGTTGATCCTCTGGTCAATCATTATAGTAATGTGCTCAATGCCCTGCATGTCGCACAGCAGAGCATTCGCGCGGCGTTGATCGCCTCGTTCCTGATCGCCGCGGCAATTATCATCTTCGCGGTATTGATGCTCATTCGGGAGCGAACCGCCGAGATCGCTGTCCTGAAAACAATTGGAGCTTCACACCTGCAAGTCTTACGGCAGTTCTGGACCGAGATCCTGGTCATGAACCTTATTGCGGCGGCGCTGGCAATTGGCCTGTTGATCTTTCTGGGTCCGCCCCTCACGCAGCTCTTTGATGTCGATGCCGCATCACTGCTCAAGCCCGTGAACGGTGGCCCCAGTATCGACCACCCCTTCGTAACAAACATAATCTCATCAGACGGCAGTAACGAGAGTACCGGCACAACCAGCGATACAGCCAGGAACCTCATCGAGGCAGCACGCCTATCAGTGGCTACCCTGAATCCGCAAACGCTACTCATTATCGTGGGTGTTGGTATCGGTCTGGCACTGGTGACAAGTTTGATCCCGACATGGTTCGTTGCCCGCCTCAAGCCCGCTCACGTCTTACGCAAAGCCAACTAAGAAAGGATAGGTCCATCTCATGGAGACAGAACGCTTTCAGCTTACAAGCGAAAACAGCGCGGAACACCCACATCCTTCTACGGTTACCGTCACCGCTTCACAGGTCAACAAATCCTTTCGTCTGAAAGGGCAGACCGTGCAAGCCGTGAACGATGTCAGTTTTGCCTTCTCTCAAGGGCAGTTTATCGCGATCCTGGGACCAAGCGGCAGCGGTAAATCCACGCTGCTCCATCTTTTAGGGGGGTTAGATCGGCCCGATTCAGGGGAACTGGTGATCGACGGGGTAGACATTACGCGGCTCTCTTCGGCTCAGGAGCACCGCTTTCGGCGTACAAAGCTTGGCTTCGTCTTCCAATCCTTCCACCTGATCGCCAGCCTGACGGCTTTTGAAAATGTTGCGTTGCCGATGGAGCTCAAGGGAGGCGTTTCGCGTGAGGCAATGCAGCAGCGTGCCCGAGACCTGCTCAAACTGGTAGGCATCGACGAGGAGCGTTTTCACCACACGCCGGGGCGGCTCTCAGGTGGGCAACAGCAGCGCGTCGCAATTGCACGGGCGCTTGCCAACGATCCCGCGGTGATTCTGGCGGATGAGCCGACCGGGAATCTCGATTCGCAAACAGGCAGGTTGATCGTGCACCTGTTGAAAGAACTGACCGGGCAGGGCAAAACCGTTATAGTCGTCACACACGACCACACCATTGCAGAGATAGCAGATGTGCGCCTGAATATGCGTGATGGTCGCCTGATCCCCCCATCCCTTTCATAGCACTTCAGAGGTGTGAGCAGGCACGCTTTCCAGCCTGCTCACACCTTTTGCTCCATCTCGCTAAACCTCGTTGATGATCAGGCGCTATGTGGCCCGTCATCGTGGTCAGCCTGATCTCCAGGCCCGAACTGGCAGAGCAGATACCCCAAGATGGACTGGCCGACTTCGGGGCCATCGAGCGCCGGCTTGAGCATGGTAGGAGTCTGATCGAAGCATGGATAATCCCTGTCGCGGCATAGTGAATGCATGCAAAAGGGATAGCCTGGCGTTGCTAGCTGTCCCTTCGGCTTCCAGACCATCGTCAGGTGTCGTGCCGACTATCGCAGAGAGAAGAAGGAACGGGCATCCTCAGAAAAACATGGTCCTCTCGCAGTCGCCTCCGCCACTTTTACTTTTTTCGTGCTTCATGCGTCATACTCTATAGAAGATATCTCTTCTTTCGATATTCATCTGTAGAGGGAAAAGAGCATGCCACACCACCTGAAGGGCTCAACTCAACCCCATGCAAACAGATCGTATGCCCCGTCTTCACCTTTTCAGCAGCGCCTCTCACGACAGGGAAATGTAATTGCCTTTGCGTTGCTCATCATAGCACTGCTCGCCTGTAGCGCTCCGAATACCCCCCAACCGGCACAGCAAGCGACGACACTCCCACAGCCAACCTCGACCCTACCGCTCACCCTGGAAGGGCAAATAGAGCGACAGGCCGCCCAGGCGACACGCTATGGACACGCTTTCTTCGCCTTCTACACCGATACCGATAAGAAGCTGACAATGGAAGAGACGCTCCGGAATGGAACAGGTACTGTCGCCACTATCAAGGAGGAATGTCTGCGGATGCACAAGCTGATCTGGCATAATCAGGAGCGCATCGGGCTAGACTCGTTTATGCTTCAGCTTTACGATAAAGCCAGCTCAAAAGCGTCTGGCTATGTGGGAGTCTGTCAGATGCGCAAAGAGCAAGCACAGGCCGCTCCCTGGGATACGCTGAACGCGGAAGCCGCCTGGAAGCTCTATGAGAGCAAGAACATCTTCTGAGTTTCGGGTCTGGGAAAGCGCTTTCGCTTGCCAGTTCGAGAGGACGACACCGCTTCCGCAGCGCGCTTCCGCCTTGACACGTCAGTGATAGCTGGCGAGATCTATATGCAGCAATAGTATCGTAGTTATGAAGGACACATACGCTTTTCAGCAGGCAAGCAGGCTAGATAGCCAGCCGCCCACCGTCAATGGAAAGCGTTGCTCCATGAATAAAGCGTGCCTCTTCGCTGGCAAGGGAGAGAGCAGCTTCTGCGATCTCTTCCGGAGTAGCTACCTTTCTCGCAGGGAGCGACTGAGCGATGAGTTCCATTCTCTCTCTCATGCTCTTCTCTGCTCCGGGCGTTCGTACAGGTCCCGGCGCGATGACATTGACCCCGCTCGGCCCGAATTCCGCAGCCCATGCTTTCGTCAACAGCGTCAGGGCCGCTTTCGTCGCACCATAGAGAGCCGCCGTCGGAAACCCCCGAAAAGCGGAAATGGTCGTCAGGTTTATGATGTTTCCTGAACCTCGCTTCACCATCTGCGGTGCAAGAGCGGCTGTCAGATAAAAGGGAGCCTTAACGTTGGTCGCGATCACAGCATCAAAGGTCGTTTCATCTATCTGTGCGGTGGTACCAGAAGGCAGCAGCCCCGCATTATTGACCAGAATATCAATGTGACCAAAAGCATCGAGCGCAGAAGCAGCAAGATACTCAACCTCCACTTGAGAGATCAGATTCGCGGCAACAAAGCGAGCAACTCCACCTTCAGCCTCGATTGTCTCAACGACGGCCCGCCCTCGCCCTTCATTTCTGCCTGTCACCACAATCTGCCCACCCTCTCGCGCAAATACCCGGGCGAGCCAACCCGATTCCTGATGGTGCCCCTGTTACCAGAGCTGTTTTTCCCCTGTAATTTCTTCATTTCTCCTCCTGACAGGCTCGGTATTCAGGGTTGCTAGCCTGTTCGCGAGCAGTATACATATTCCGTATCATGAACACAAATCATAGATCTCATATCTTTATGAAAAAAGGCATATGGGCTTCACCGCACTTCCGAAGCGGAACAAAAGCGTAGTATTCAGAGGATAGTACCCGAGCTATCTAGATTGCAAAGCTATCTAGATAATGGTACAATACAGATATGAAAATAGAAAGACGCGCACAGTGGCTTCGTGGCGTTCTGGACCTCTGTGTTCTGGGAGTGCTCGCTACTGGCGAATACTACGGCTATGCCATTTCGCAACGGCTGGAACAGGCAGGATTGGAGCACATCAAAGGGGGAACCCTGTACCCCCTGCTGGCTCGTCTGGAAGAAGCGGGCCTCATCACAAGCTGGTGGACACCGGGTGAGCAAGGACCAGGGCGCAAATACTACACCCTTACCCAACAGGGACGACAAACCTTTGAACAGCTCGTTGGAGAGTGGACGGCATTCTCCGAGCATGTGGCGACACTGATCTACCAAAAAGGAGAAAAAATCAATGAATCTTGATGCCTATCTTGAGCAGCTTTCCGTCTGTCTCCAACGGTATGGGCTCGATAATCAACATATCAGCGATATTATTGCGGAAGTTGAAAGCCATGTAGCGGAGAGCGGCGAGTCTCCCCTTGATGCATTCGGTCCTCCCGAGGCGTATGCCGATGCTCGCGTAACTGATCACGAACGTCGTTCAGGAGGTGCATGGCAATACCGCACGTTCCGGGCCACCGCCTTTGATGAGATGCTCATCTTGCAAGAAGCAGGACAAGCAGGTTGGGAGCTCGTTGATGTCGCAGCCTTCGCGCTCTACTGCCGCCGCCCCTGGGACCCCAAAGACGTCAAACAGTGGGAATATACACGATGTGTTGGTTTAAACCGAAACACGATCATCTCAAATATGCTTGCCAGCAGGTGGGAACCGTGCGGCAACTGGACCCCATTCCACTACTTCAAACGAGCGCTCTAAGCGCTCATCGCACATAACACGGCATCTCCCTCCGATTGGGTGGAGGGAGATGCGCCAGGCCCAGGGAAACCCGAACAGCCAGCGAGGCCCTACAAACGATCACTCACAAGAAGCAGAACGCTGTTCTTGCCCGGCAAATCGGGAAACTGTTGCCCGAGACTCCTGAGGCGATGAGCTCGCTCCTGGAAAGCCGCAGCATGCCCTCTAGAACCCGCCAGTATTTCCCCCTATAGGGACATTTGTCCCTGTATTCTCCTTTTCTTTTCCTGCCGGAATCCATACAATTAACTATTACAATCCAAATTCACCTTTGCACCCGTAGCTCGCGCCCACAAGGCTCGCTGAACTACTATGCGCAAAGGATATGTCCCGTTCACGTCCCACAAGGATCGCCCCTGTCAACAGGGCTCGCTGAACCGAGGACTTGAACAACCACCTATGGCATGCTGCCTCTCGACGGATTTCTGTGTGCGATCTCGTACGCGGATTTCACAGAAGGGAAGGAGGAAGGTGTCAGAACAAGGAAAGATCACCTGCAAGGAAAACGTGGAAGAAGAAGGGAAGAGGATTCAGGTGTATCACCTCCGGAAGAAGAACAGTAAGGGATTCATCTCGCGAGTGCGTGACTCACTCGTGAAGTGGCTCGTCAACCAGTCCACGAAGCTGCTGTGCTTCGTCGCCATCGCAAGCCTCGCGTTCGTGATGGCGATCGCCATCGCCGTCGTCACAGGTGTGGGGACGCGTGGCCCCATCGCGCTGCCGGACAAGCTCCTGCTCACGGTAGGGGTGATTGTCGCCTCGACCAGCTTCGGTACCTTCACCTCGCTGCTGGGCGCAGTGGTGATGAGGAAGAAAGCCACGGGCCAGTGGCCCTGGCAGCTCAACAGGGGAGAGCGCAACCACTGGAGCAAAGACGTGCTCCTCTCGCAGCTCCTCAACATCTTCGGCAGCCTGCTGGCCACAAGCGTGGCAACGTGGGCGGCCAACAACTACGCCAGGATGTGGCACACGAAGGAGAAGGTCTCCTACGCGCTCTCTCTGTCCATCGTGCAGATGACGATCGGTGGCGTCGTGTACCTGCTGATCATCTGGCTGCAAACGCAGCGCACGAAGGACGGCTCGGGCTCTTCGGCGGCTTCGCCCGTCGTCACACCGACGGCCCCGGCGGTCACTCCTTCGCAGGAGACGCCGCGCACGTGGTACAGCAAGCTGAAGGCGCTCATCGTCCGGGAAAGCACCAACCAGGCACGGCAGTGCTACGACCGACTGAAGGCACAGCTCCCGCAGGCGGCCGATGAGCTGTCGCGCTGGTGCTACGACCGACTGACGGCCCGACTCGTTCGGGAAGCCACCAGGCTGGCCTGTCGGTACTACGAGAAGCGCATGGCCCTGCTCTCTCAGGAGACCGGCGCTCACGGACAGCCCGACAAGCCGAAGACGCGGCTCCCGCAGTGGCTCGACAAGGGAATCGATGGAGTGTACACGCTGAGTGGTTGGCTGAAGGCCGCCCGCGGTGCGTACGCCACGGTTACCCCCATGACCACGCCGCAGAAGCCGAGCACGTGGACCGACAAGCTGAAGGCTCGCTTCGTCCAGAAAGCTACCAGGCTGTCGGACAAGTGGACCGACAAGCTGTGGCAGCGACTCTCGCAGAACGCTGCCGAACAGCCGTACTGTTTCTACACCAAACTGCTGGCACATCTCTCACAGGAGGCCGACAAACTGCCTCGCTGTTTCTCTGACAGGCTGAAGGCCCACCTCCAGGAGGAGGAAGCCGACAACCTGCCTCGCTGGCGGAAGCGCAAGCGCTGACGCTATCTGAACAGGCGGCAACCATAGAGTGAAGATCCAGTCCCTCCGGAGACCCCGGGGGCCTGGATCTTCCGCCTTTCCTGTTATACTTTCTCGCCTTCTCCCCACTATAAAGAGAATCCCCATTCAATGATAACCACACTTAATGAAATTGTCCCTGTATCCCCCTATCGAGAGCAACCATTTTGCACCATACTATTACATGCATCATTCTCACGTCTCCCTTGAGGAGCATCAGAAATACTGCACAAGCACTGAAGGCTGAGAGGGAAGAAGGGCCACTTGTACGCTGCCGTACAGCAATCAGGTAGAAAGGAGCCCATCATTATGTCAGCATCGTCTGATCCATATCTGGGAAGGAAGATTCGCGGGTATCGGCTGGAACATCTCTTACAGCATGGATCCAGTATGAGCATCTATCGCGCCCGCACACGAGAACTCTGGCTTCTTCCAGAGATTATTGTTACCATCTTTCACCTTCCCAAAAATATGTCAAAACAGGCTCGTGACCGGTTTCGCGACCGTTTTGAACAGGAAAGCGAACAACTTATCACGCTCCGCCACCCCCATCTCTTCCCGCTCTACGGCTACGGAGAAGAAGAGGGTATCTTTTATCACATTACGCCCGACGCACCCGGCGAGCTTCTGACAACGCGCCTCAAGCATCAGAAACAATGGTCCGCGCAGGCCGCACTCCAGCTCTTGACCCGGCTGGCCGACCTGCTCGAATACCTTCACGAGCGCGGCAGAGTCTTTCTGTACCTGAACAAAAATACCATCTTTCTCAACAAGGATGATGAGGTTCAGGTGATGAAGCTCGGCCAGCCGCAAATACTCAGTGCGTCCAACCTGAGTGACCAAAAACTCTCCCTGGCCTCCTACGAGCATCTGAAAAGCATTACGGGCAGTTTTCTCAGCGCACCCGAATACCTTGCACCCGAAGTCGTCCGGGGCGCGGAAGGTGATAAGCGCTCGGATGTGTACTCGCTTGGTGTGCTCCTCTTTGAGCTCTTGAGCGGCAGACCGCCCTTTATGGGTGAAACCTTTGTCGAAACGGTTCGTAAGCACGTGCACGAGCCTCTCCCCTCGTTACATGAGATCGCGCCCGAAATACCAGTCGCCCTGGAACTGGTCATCAACCATGCGCTTCAGCGCGACCCTGAACGGCGCTTCCAGTCGCCCCAGGCCCTGATTACCGCGCTGGCTCATGTGCTTCAGGAGCGGCTGTATACGTCGTCCTATAACCAGATCGCGCAAACAATCCAGCAGATACGCGCCCTTGCCGAACCACAACAAACACGGGTCGTCTCCTCAACGCTTCATCTCCCCGAGCAGCAACAGCCCGCCGAGGAGCAAGCACAGGCAGAGCCCATCTCGTTCTATATCAAGAAACAGCAGGCGTTCTCACACCTGCAAGCCCGACAACCGGTCTCGCATAAGCCGCTCACGAATGGAGGAGATCCCGACGCAACCCTGCTCTTTGAGCGACCTTTAGAAGCATAACGGAGTACAAAAGCAAGGAGTCATTTTTCGTGAAATCATCCCTTTTTCGCATTGAGATACTTGTTGCTGCAATGCTTCCTGTTACAGCGCTCTGGGTTATTGGCATCCTCAGCATGCGCAACCTTGATAGCGTGCTCTTCCTTGTGGTCCTGGCTCTCAGCAGCGTGCTGGTCTTTCTTGCCGAACTCGCTATTTTCTGGTTCTTCCAGCGCACCACGCGCAGCCAGCAACAAGCGCTGACTGAAGTCTGTCGGGCCTATGTCGCAGGTGATCTTAGCCAACGGGCAACGCCTCAGGGAGACGAGACGCTGCTTGAACTGACCCATACCATTAACACGCTGCTTGAGCACATCAGCTCGCAGATGCAGACAGCCGCCCGCAATCAGTTCGCCGCGAACGAGTTCCAGCGCACCACACAAGCCGTACAAAAGCTCATTGGCGAGATCAAGCCGGTCATGGAGGGCGATCTTCGCGTACACGCCAGCGCCACTTCTGGTGACATCGGTCTCATCAGCGATATCTGTAATGCGCTTATCGAAGAACTGGTTGATCTGGCAAAATGGACACGCTACTCCACCGGGCGAGTCAAAACGAAAACTCACACGCTGCTCTCAAACGCGGTCGAACTGGCGCAGACCACCGAAACGCAGATGCTCCGCTTCTCTGAGACCACAGAGGCGGTAGAAAAACTGGTCGCCTTTGTGCAGCGCCTGAGCAATACGCTACAGCTCAATGTCGAGATTGTCCACGAAGCGCTTACCGCTCTCAAGCAGCATACTGGCCTGCGTGCCGTTTCAGCAGACGCAACCGTTTTGCGCAATGAAGGATCCGACCTGCACCTTGTCGCTATGCTCCAACGCCTGCAAACCGATCTACAGCGTCAGGAGCAATTGCTGAAATCCCTGCTCGACTCGACGCAGTCACACGCCACCCTGGCCGAAAGCATGATCTCGGATCTTTATGCCATTGCGCGGCGCAGCCATGATGCAAGCACCGCGATTCTCACGACAGCGCAATACATTCACTCGCTTTCTGTGCTGGCTCAACAGTGGCATAACTCTGTTGCCACCTTCCAACTTCCCGAGGACGCCCTTCAGGAGTCCACACAGGAGGAGGAAGAAGACAGCATGACACCAGAAGGTCCCTTGCGCAAGCAGGTCTCCCTGCTCTCCTGATCGTCTATGCAGTATTTCTGGAGCTTCCGGCATGATTACCCTGTGAATCCATAAAAATCGGCGTCTCGCTATAGTTTTGAAGCACACTCTCCTACCTCAATTCTGGAATCTCACTTCCAGAAAAAGTCTCAGAATGTGAAATAGTTCATTTCTTTTTCCAGAAATGAAATTCTATTCTATAAGCCAGGCACAGAACTATCTCTGTATCGGTTGCTCATAGAGTGTTGCAGAGAGATGCCGCGGCTCGATATTAAAGGATAGAGAGGCAATGCACAGTAACGAGCACGATCTATAGGAGCATGCACTATCTATTGCAAACAGTCTTGTTGGTTTCTATACCACTTGCGTCGCAAGGATGTGCATTAAATGTCCGGTAAAACAAGGAGTGTTGACATATGGGCGTTTCCAAGTGGTACCTTGCATCCGTAAGCACACCAGAAAAAAAGCCATTGCATATCAGTGAACTGCAATGGGATGTCAAACGGCGATCCGTCACCATCGGCAATCTCATTGTTACCTTTACGGCGACCGAATTCCGCCTGCTTTATCCTTTGCGCAGCGGAGCACCCGTCACCTATGCAGATCTGGCCTGGTATGCTTACAATTACACCGTTGATGAAAAGGTACGTGTCATGATGGATAAACACATCGACAGGATCCGAGGGAAGCTACGCGGGAGTGGGGTCTATATTTATTGTGTTCTCAATTATGGCTACCTGCTTCTTCCTGAGGCTCCATAATCAATAGATAGCAATACAACAATCGAGATAGATGTCCATTCTCTCATTCGTTTCCCTGGAGTGGCACTATTAGCCCTGGAAAGGATTCTTCTCCCCTTTAGCACAGTATTTGCGCAACAGGCAGAGGTCAGAGCCTTATACGCTCTGGCCTCTGTGCGCTTCACCCTTCTTCTTTTTCTTCCCCTGACCTTTTTCCTCTATCAGTTCTCGCTTTAACGTCTCATCATGATAGAAGATGTCCGGTAGTGGACCGGCCAGCGGATCACCAAACACGTAGAGCGAGTCCGCGCCGGGCTCTGGCTCCGTTTCAGCCTCCTCCTCAATCGCGCTCTCCTGCCCGAACAGCGTGATCAGGTCATTCTGCACGTCGAAGGGATTGGTTGTCGCAAAAGGATTCGCCCGCGTCACCTCGATTGGCTCCACATGCTTCACCTCAGGAAGCACCTCATCCTCGGACTTTTTCGCCACAGGAGGCACCGCAACTGGCTCACGTGGAGCTTCCACTTGCGGCCCTTTCCGGGACTGTACCGCTGGCCGTGGTGAGGTAGGCTCTTCTACTTCTGCCTGAAAAGGCTTCTCTGTCAGCATATCCGCCTGCTGTTCAGAGGATGCTCCAGGCTTCTCCTGGACCTCCGGCTCCTTGCGCTCCGGGATTGGCTCCGGCTCTTCTGCCTCAGTCTCAAAGGGATTCTCTGCCAGCATATCAACCACCATCGACTTCGGCGCTGACTCCTGCGCTTGCGGTTCCGGGATTGGCTCCTTGAACTCCGCAATTGGCTCCGGTACTTTGAACTCAGGGATCGGCTCCTTGAACTCAGGGACAGCCTGTGGCGCTCCCTGCTCTGGTCCTGGCGCAGGCGGTTGCTTTCGGAAAGCGCCAAAACCACTGGCCTTTACGCTCAAACGCGGGATACCAAGCTCACAGTAGACACGCCAGACCCATAGGCCCCACGCCGCCAGTAAGAACAGCGATTGAATACACAGCAGCACCAGCGGCAGAATCAGGCTTTCCTGATGCTTTTCCCATAAGGGCTGAAAGTTCATCAGGCACTGTACCAGCAAGGCCCAGGTTGTGGGTGGCCAGCCACCCGCAAGCCAGAACATCAGTCCCCCTGTGACGAGAAGCAGAAGCCAGCGCGTGACGACAGGCAGATAGGGAATAGAATGAGTGCGTTTCGTCTGCACAATATCACTCCTCATGCCCGCTCAGGATGCTTCTTGTTATGGCCGTTCAAGGGGGGCTCCAGATCTTCTAGCTCTAACTCTTCCAGCAACGCTTCAGTGCTTCGCGCAGATGAGGCCAGGGTCAACGTCGTGTTCGCCATCTCGGCTTCTTTCGGCGACGCGACCACCTCCATCGGCGTCCAGCTCTTGGTAGAGAACAGCCCTTCACCGCGCCGAGCTGCCAGCAAGAAGTTTCGCTGTCCCGGGCTCAGGCGGAACGTGCGCATCACCGACTCAATCGTTGATGAGTCCTGCTTCATTAAGAACTTCATGGTTGCCATTGCCAGGATCGTGCGCCCCTCCTCTGACCCCAGGAAGTCATCAGAGTTCTGCGTTGTACACCAGAGACCGCCACCATATTTACGAATACGCCGCGCAAATGCCGCCAGGAACTTCGCCCCCTGCTGGAACTGCATCAACAGCCATGCCTCGTCAATCAGAATGATCGAGTGGCGTTGTAACACACGTTCCTGTCGCGCCTGGCGCAGCTTCGTCCAGAGGAACTCTGTGATCAGGAAGAGCCCGACCGGCTTGAGCGCGTCGTTCAACTCCCGGATGTTAAAGTCCACAAAGCGATTGTCCAGAATCACGCGGGTTCGGCTCGGGAAGAGATGCAGATAGCGCTCCAGGCGGTCACTCAGCCCGAACGTATCTTCGCCGACGCCAAAGCGCTTATCACCACGCGATGCGCTCGACATAATGACAAAGAATTCCTGCATATTGGGCGGCGTGCGATGGTGCGTGCGTGGATCCATCGTAATGCCGCGGTTCTCGTATGTCTTGATCAGACAGCGATAGAGGAACGCCTTCTCTTTCTGTGAAAGTATCCCTTCATCCGACAGCAGCAACTCAAAGAACGTGATCAGGTTCAGGATCTTCTCGCGGAAGAAGTTGCCTTCATCGGTGCCCTCATCCTCCTCCAGCGCATCGGGTCGCCCGTAGAGATCGAACGGGTTCAACTGGAGCGACTCCGATGAGAGCCGCACATATTGGCCGTGTACCCGTTCGCACAGGTTGTTGTATTCCGCCTCCGGGTCGATCACGTAGACGTTACAGGTAGGCAGCAGGCGGCACGAGACCGTTTTCAGGAAGAAGCTCTTCCCGGCACCCGACTTGGCGAACACGACCATATTCGCGTTTTCCAGCTCCTGGCTGTTAAAGGGATTCAGGATCACAAGGCTGCCATTGGGATGCACACCGAACATCACGCCGCTATCCATACTGATATCACTGCCGGTAAAGGGATAGAACGTCGCCGCCGAGCTGGTGCCAAATAGCCGGGCACGCCCTAGCTGGTTATCGCCATCCGGCAGACAACTGAGCAGGCCAGCATGATGCTGCCAGTGCGCGGGCAATGCTCGAAAGTCGAGGCTTCTGATCGCGGCAACCAGGCGGTTATTGCGCTCGCTCAACTCCCGGCGGGTGCGTCCGCGCACCTGCACAAAGAGCGACAGCGAGAAGATACGCTCATCTCCGCGTGCCAGGCGCTCCCGCAAGCCCTCAATATCCTGCAATGCGATCGCTGCGCTTGGATCGGGCGCCTTCCCCTGACGCTGCGAGGCCAGCACCGAACCGCGAAACTCCGTCGCTTTGCGTCCCAGGCGGCTCGTGACCTGCTGTGGTGGCAGAGGCGAGATATGCAGGCTGAAGTCAACGTTTGGCTCATCCACCTGGATGATCGCATCCAGCCAGCCCGGATACGCGCTTCGGGGATAGTTGACAAATACCAGCGTTCGCACAAACTCATGCCCGAGCTCGCCCGCGATGCGCACCGCCCACGGAAAGACCTCGATACTGCTTGGCGCGATCAGCTCGGGAACACTGACAAAATCGGGTGTTTTCTGTTTCTTTGTCTTTTGCTTCTTCTTTTTTCGCTTCTTGTCTGGCTTCTCTTCTTCCAGCAGATAATCTTCATCTTTTTCCAGTAATGTCTGAAGATCAGGCTTCTCTCCCTGCGGTTCCTTCGCTGAGACCATCAGGTTGTTGGCACCCGCCATCAGGTTATCAGAGATCGGGAACAGCTTCGCCTCTTCCGAGAGAAACGAGGATTGATACAAATGTAAAATCTCTTTATCATTCAGCCGGTGTCCTGACAGCCCAAGCCGTTCAAGCTGGCGCAGCAGCTCATCACAGCGCAGTTGAAGCTGTGTCTGAGCATTGCGCAGCGCCTCCTCTTTGTTGCGCGTCATCGACTGGTCAGCCGGAATCACAATATAGAAGTTTCGCTTAATCAGCGCCCGGCGCGAGGCCAGTTGCCGCACGAAATGCGCATGATCGCGCATCACATCCGACAATTCATCATCAATTTTATCCAGCGAGTTCAAATATTCATCTAGACGATATGGCAGATTTTTAATCAAAATTTGGACAGGGAAGGACAACCCGTTCAAGAAGCCCTTGAAGCCTTCTATCAGAGCATCCTGATCCTCTTCAGACATCAAAGAGAAATTTAACGTCGTCAGCTTAATAATGGAGCGATACTCATACATTTTTCGCCCGAAATTCAGGCAAACGACCCCATCTACAATTTCTCGCACTCGGACAAAGCTTTTGAGCACGCTTCCAATGCCGCCAAACATTTGACTTGGTGTACGAGGCAACGTAAACATAGCTATCTCCTTTTACACCGCTTCTCTGAGCGTAGCCCTCATTCTAGAAAATCTTCCTCCTCGTTTGGCTGCTGCTTCGGGCTCTTTTTCTTCGCCTTCGAGGGCTTCTCATCCTCCGCCACATCCTCAGAGGGCCTATAAAGATAGAGGCGTGGCATCGAAACAAAGAGCAACCAGCACATAAACCACTCTTCCATTGGGCGTTCTGCGATCGGGAGTAATGCGATGATAAGAGAAAGCAGCACAACCAGCCCGGCCAGGATGGCGCATGTAATCATCCACCACAGGTCAGGAAGCAGCTCGCTACAATTCACCCACAGCGAATACCCGCCAACAACTCCACAGACAATAATCAACAGTTCCCGCCCGGTACGCCCGAAGATAATGGTTGGCTGCTCATTGAGAAAAGTTGGAAACTCCTCTTTCTTCATAGGCCTCCTTTCCTCCTCTACTTATTTCTTTGTATACTCGAACGCATTGGTTATGAGTTTATCCAGCGTGTTTGCCATGACCACAATCACCAGGCCAACTACCGCAGCCGTCAGCGCCATATTTGACATGGCAACGCGCCGCTCACTTCCAAACGCGGTCATGCGCATAATACCGGCAACGGCCACCCCAATCCCAAAGACGATACCCCCAAGCGTCGTAAGAAAGCTCCTGATATTGCTGGCAAAATTTTCAATATCCTTATACGCGTCGCCTGTGGCCTTCTTGGGTGCTGCCAACGGAGCCAGCACCGTCAGCGCTGCATCGCTCACATGTGCAAATACAGTATGCAGATGAGCAACAATGATACCGAGATCTATGCTATGAAGAAGCTGTAGCAACATCACAAATAATCACTCCTTTCAATAGTAGTGGCAGATATTCTGCCGAATGTGCGGCACAAGAGTGATACTATACTCTGCGCCCGTAATCATCCATTCCTGCAAGAATCACAGCTAAATAATTCCGCGTCTCAACAGGCAGACAGGGGCGGAAATTCTCGCCACAGCGCCTGACTGCGCTTGCCACACCACCTCCTCCGGCGTTATATGCGGCCAGCGCCTTTGCATAATTGCCCCCATACTCTTTGAGTTGGTTCGCCATCAGCTTCGCACCGCCACAGAGGGCCTGCCCGGGATCATGCGGATCAATTCCCATTCCAGCAGCAGTAGCGGGCATAAACTGCGCGATTCCAATGGCCCCCACTGGTGATACCGCATCCGGGTTAAAGCCGCTCTCCTGCTTGATCTGGCGCAAATAGATATCTGCATTGATCCCCATCTGTTGGGCCGCCTTTCGCGCCATCTCGACATATTCCGACCGGGGCAACTCATGAGACACGTGTTTCACCTTCGAGCAATCGATATTGCCCCCGCCCGCTGTAAAGAGCGGATTTCCCCATTGCTTACTTAATTGCTCATTATGGATATAGCCCATAACCCGGTAATCAGGTCCCCAATCCTGAGCAAGATAGCCACTGGAGCGCAACGGCCACTTGAGCAGCGGCGCACCACCAATCTCAGTATTGCTTGATGCGTTGGCCTGCGCCATATAGAGCGCCCCATCCTTGCCGTTTTTGGGCGGCTCAACGCCCACTACCATCAGGATATGTCCATACGGTCCATGATCCATCACCACGAGATCACCAATTGAGGGCATACCTTCCCCGTTGTTGATATACTTCCAGCCGGCCTGCTTGAATGCCTGCTGATCTTCCGCACTCCAGTAGTCGATAGCGTTCCCGCCAGCAGGCAGCGGATGGTGCGCAATATCATACACTGTATGGATGAACATCGCGCATTGCAACCCATTTCCGCCCTGACTTTTGGGCAGGGCATGGGGACAAATTGACCCGTGACATTGCTGCTTCCAGTACTTGATAACGGGCTGCATGATCGAGTCATTAAGGTCATACTCATTCCATGAGCCCTTCTCATCCTTTTTGAGATGGCGCACAATCGCCAGCGCGACCAGCACCGGATTCTTTGATTGCAACATCGCCAGGTCATCGCCAAGCATCGCTGTTTGCGTGGTCGCCGGCGCATAATAGGCCGGAGCCATAAACTTGAGCCACCAGGAACCAATATTGCCAAGCAGCAACAGGCCGACCGAGATCACCGCCAGCAATTGCAGCCCGAGTGCCGACGCAATGCCCCACAAAGAGCCAAGCAAGCCACCCATCGCGCCCCCGTGCAGGCCGCCCGCTACAAGTCCTTTTGCATATTTGCTGCTCATCCGCTCTCCTTTCCCTTAGCGAGCTGCCGCCAGGCCAGAAATAGCGCCGCCGATCGCCTGAAGTCCCATTTGCAGTTCGGCCATCTGCATTGCCATTGTCGTACCCACCACCTGCCCCATCATCTGCCCCGCCTCAACCATGGTGCGCATCGGAGCCGTGCCAAGCAACGCCGGAATCCGGATGATAAACCAGAGGCAGGCGACACACATCAGGTCTACCCAGACATTCTCATCCAGGCCCCCGACCGTGTTGCTCGGCGTTCCACCAGCAAAGTGCATGACGTTTCCGAGCATCACCTGCGTGATAATCAGGGCGACCACCATCACGAATTGCACCATCAACGTTGAGAGAAAGCCGCTCAGCCAGAGCCGGGTGACGCCCTGCCCGACCTTACCCGGTAGCGCCCAGCATGCCAGCCCGATCGGTGCAGTAATCACGTACAGGTTGATAAAGAAGAGGCGTATAATCATTTGTGCCAGCAGCATCAGAGCAAGCAGCTTTCGCACAACGTGAAGGCCTTTTCCCAACTCTTGCAGGTTCTTAAAGAGATCCTCGAATCTCAAATTATCGGGCACAAGCTGAAAGCTCTTGCTGCTGGTTGCATCGTCCTGGCACGAATAGTAGAGTGTATCGCCAAACGAATTCACCTGCCGTGGCTCGCCTTGCACCAGCGAATTCATATACTGGCGCACACGGTACTCGCCACCGCCCTCCTGCTCACCCATCATCCGCTTGATATCTTTGGGGATATCCGTGCCATATGTATCCCAGGCATTGTCAACCAGTTGATCCCATTCATCGAAATGGCGATACCAGGCCAGCGTATCGGTTGTATCTTTCAGCATCTCCATGTCGTTCTCAAGTTGCGGAAAGATCGCATCCAACTGCTGGCGTGTCGCGGCAGGGACTTTCTTCCCATCGTACTCGTAAAGCAGCTCGACACGCCGATGCAGGATACTGTAGACGCCCCCCTCTTTGTAGTTGCCATCGTCATCAAAGAGCACCCAGCGCCCATATTGATCGAAACTGGTCTTACTCCAGGTGCAGGACTTCCCCTTCATCTTTTGCAAGGTCTCATCAGTGTTCGGAGCATGCCAGAGCTTGGCGGCCTGCTCGGGCGTCATACTCTTGTACTTATCTTTTCCCTCTTTCTCAAAATGGTCCTTGTCTTCCTCGTTATAGGTGGGGAACAGAACATGCAGCTCCATCGTCTTCTCATCGCCGGTACCAAAACCGGAGCCAGACCGTTGGATCGAGTTTGAATACTCGGCAACGGTATAGATCCCGCCGGTCAGCGAGTTCTGAAGATCGACCAGCACGGTAATAAAGAAGAGGCTGACATGGGCTGCGATCAGGGCCAGCAGAATGCCCGGCAACTCCTCGACCGCCTTCGCAAAGCGGAAGGTGATCCCCGCGAAAATAACCCGGATGCCGGTCATGATGATTGCCACAACTGCCAGTCCATCGACAACCGTTATCATTGCCGTCCAGAGCGAGCGAATGTTCTGGTTTCCAACGGTACTTTCGGGCGGCGTATAGAAAAAGAGCAGGTTCTGCTTCGCTATAGGATTCTGGATTTTTGGATTCTCGTTTTTATAAGCAGACACATAGAGATGCCCCGCAAGACAGGATTGTTTCAGCTCGTCTGGCAACTCCTGGCACTCCTCAGCGGTTGCCTGAGGACTCTGAGTCGCCGCCTGTACATGCTGTTGAGCGGGCAAAGCAAGGAGCGTTCCGGCAAGAGCCAGCGCGATCAGCAATACAGTCGCGATATCGAACGCTCGCAGTATCTTTCGAGCAGTCTGAGTTTTTAGCTTCATAAGAAATATAACCCCCTCGTACCGCCCTATCACTTATAGTAAAAAAGTTCTCGTTCCCTGTATAGGGAGAGAGAGGGACAAATTGACCTATCCCTTTCGCATACAGACCTAGCGTATAAATGCGAGTCCGGCTGAGACCAGCGCCGATGCACCCTGTACAATCATCTGGAATTGCTGGATCTGCATCATCACGGTCGCGCCCACTACCTGCGTTACCATCTGCCCGGCTGAGACCATCGTGCGCATCGGGGCAGTCCCGAGCAGCGACGGAATGCGGATGATAAACCAGATACAGGCAATGCGCATCAGGTCGAACCAGACATCCGACGAGAGACCACCCACCGGCGTTCCCGGCGTGGCACTGGCGAAATCCGAGACGACGTTAAAGATCGCCTGTAACACGATCAAGGCAACCACCATCAAGAACTGCACAAAAACCGTTGAGAGAAACCCCTTCATCCATTCCAACGTGAGCGATTGCCCGATGCGGCCAGGCAAGGCCCAGCAGCCAATACCAAGCGGAGCCAGCACAATATAGAGATTGATAAAGAAGAGACGCACCACCATCTGTACCAGCAGGATCAAGGTCAGCACCTTCACGATCATCTTGACCCCTTTTCCCAGATCTTGCAGGTTCTTAAACAGATCAGTAAAGTTCAGATCTGTCTCAAAGAGTCCCTTCTTCTCGACCGGCTTCGGTGTCTGGCAGGTAAAGGTAATGACATCCCCCCGCTTGCCCGGCATCGACTCAATATAGGTGCCGTTGGACTTGAACAGCAGCGACATGGTCAATTTCACCCGGTTCGCATGGTCGGCGTTCGCGTCCTGGCGCTCATAGTTCAGATACTTCTTTTCATAGCCCGACAGCTCCTTATCAAACTTCAACCAATCGGTATGCCAGCGCAGAGCGTCATTCTCAATCTGGTTGACATCGGTCTCGATCTGGCTGACCATCTGATGCAGACGCGTAATCACCGAGGCAGGCACGTTCTCCCCCAGTTCCTCAATGGATTCAGCCCGCATCGAGATATCGAAGGCGACGTTCCCATCTTCGGGCTTGCCCTTCTTGCCAAACAGGTTCTTGCGGCTCTCAACATCGAAATTGATCTCTTTGGCCTTACACGTCCAATCCTTCCCGAAGTGGCTCAGATCGCTCTGCGTCAACGACTTACCGTCTGGTGCCCCATATATTTTCCCGTCGGGTCCACCCCATGCCGACGCCACCGCAAAGGGATCTGTAAGCAACTTCTTCTCAAACTCGCTCTCTTTACCGGGATCACCCGTCGGGAAGAAAACATGCAGCTTCTCCTCCTTTGTCTTGGACTTGCCATACTTGACCGGCCCCTCAATGTTGATCTCCTTCGCAGAGAGGTAGAGCGAGTGCGTCAGCATATTCCCGAGCCCGATCGCCGACGTCATAAAGGTCAGGCTGATATGGGCCACAATCAGCGCCAGCAGCACGCCGGGTAATGTCTCGACCGCATCAGCAAAACGGAAGACGCTTCCTACCAGCATCACGCGAATTCCGTTTAACATGATGGAAATGACGAGGAACATGTCCACCAGGGCCAGCACCCCGCCCCATAGGAGCCGTACCGTCGGATTATCAACTGTGATGTCGTACGGTGTGAAAAAGAACAGCGGGTTATCGGGAAAGGGGTTCTGTATCTTGCTATCGTTTCCGGTATAGGAGCTCGACGAGACCGACGTTCCTTCCAGACAGACCTTCGTTGCCTTTCCCTCGCTACAGGGATCCGCGGCCTTCGCGGGCGTCGTCAGGCAGAAGAGCGCGAACAGCCCATGCAAGCACAACAGCAGTAGTGCCAGGCGCAACCAGCGTCGTTTCTTCATCGTTGCGCCTCCCCTATCGTGCGAATCGTGCAAGCGGTAGCAGACCTGCCCCTGCCTGGAACACCATCTGCGCCTGCGTAAACTGTGAGACAATGGTTGTGCTTACCACCTGCGCCATCATCTGACCACTCTCAACCATCGTACGCATGGGAGCCGTGCCCAGTAGCCCCGGAATCCGAATGATAAACCAGAGACAGCACACGTGAATCAGATCAACCAGTGTATTCACCGGGAGACCACCCGGACCGGTCATGCCATCGTCACCAGAAGACTTGAGCGGCATCGCCACAACTTGCAGGACCGCGCCAAGCATAATCTGCGTGACGATCAGAGCCAGCACCATCACAAACTGCACCAGCGCCGTCGAAATAAAGCCCTTGAGCCATAGCGAGGTAACCCCCTGCCCGCTTCGGCCCGGTAAGGCCCAACACGCGATAGCCAGCGGCGCGAACACGATATAGAGGTTAATAAAGAAGAGACGTATCACCATCTGAATCAGCAGCATCAGCGCCAGCACCTGAATAATCAAGGGCAGAGCATCACCGAGCTTTTGCAGATTATCGAAGAGATTGGTAAAATTCAGATCCTCAGGCACAAGCCGGAAATTCGTCATCATGCTGTCGCCAGGGATCGGGCATTTCTTGAAAATCTGGGTGTAATCATGCACGTAGAGGATGCGATCCGGCTCGCAGCGATTCTTAAAGCTCTGTGGCAGCTTGTCATAGGTATCGCGATCCTTGCCAGCCGCGCCATTCGCGGAGATCTGGAGATCCTTCCATTCCTCGCGCCGAAAGTCGGTCTGTACCAGTTTGTCGTTCGCCCAGGTATAGGCATGATTGACCAGAACATTATTCAGGCCGATAAACAGCGAAATAAAGGTGAGACTGACGTGCACCACAATCAGAGAGAGCAGCACACCGGGAGATTCTTCAATCGCCTTGCTGAACTTGAACACCGTGCCCGCGATCATCATGCGTAAACCATGCATCATGAATACGAGCACAAGGAAAATATCTACAATTGCCAGCATCGCTCCCCAGAGCAACCGCACAATCTCATTGTCGACAGTGTAGCGATAGGGCGTGTAGAAAAAGAGGGCACTGTTGTCGTCAATCGGGTTCTGAATCTTCTTCCCGCCGCCCTTATAATCTTGCTCCAGGCAGTCGCCCGCCTGCACCAGCTCCGCAGGGCAAGCATGTGGGGCGAGGACAGCCCCCACCTGCATCAAGCTCTGAGGCCGCTGCTGTAGCGTCTCGATTGCGTGCAGCATCATATCTGGTCGGCACACGATCAGCAGAAGAGAGAGCACGATCAGGGCCACCAGGGTGATAAAAATATCAAGAAAAGAGAGCCACGAGCGCTTGCGTGGCCTTATCAGAAACAGGTCTCTCATACGCTTCCTCTTTCTGCTCTCAATGATAGGCAAGAAGAACCACCCACGTACAGGAGGAAGCAGGGACAAAAATATGTCCCTCTTTCCTCCTGGAAAGCAACCGGCCCCTTATGGTACGCTCAGAAGCAAGCCACTACAGAAAGGTGCACCTTATGATTCCAGGGTTTGACGTCGAATCACTGAACAAACTGGGAAAACTGATCGCAGGCCTCGAACGCTACAATCTGGAAGGTGCGTCACCCGAGCCATTCGACCCGGCAGACCTGCTTGAAGAGAGCGAGCAGGCTTTCTTTCATATTCACGGCCTGGGGAATTTCTGGAAAGCGCCCCACGAGTTTATTCACCGTCTGGTTGATCTGGTCGTTAGCGCCCACCATCAGCGCCATACCGACCTCACCTTTCTCCTTCTGGGAACGCAACAACAGATCGCACTCTATTTGTCGCTAGGCAGCGAAAAAGCGACGCGCAGCGCACTGGAAGGGCTCTTTCCGGGCATTTCCTTTTCTCCGGCCTCGCCAAAAGATCTGCTTCACAGGTTACGGGGACATCTGCGCGTTCAGGGAGTCGTTACCGGCATCCCGAGCCGCCGCGCCTTCACCCCCAACCATCTCAAAGAAGATGAGCAACCACACAGCCCCCCGGAGCGCACGCCACTTGAGCGTGTCATTCGTGGGATGGATGGCGCGACCTGGGCCTACATCGTTCAGGCGCACCCCAGGCCCCGACAAAAGGTGATCGAGGAGCGCATGCGCACCATTGACCTGCTGACGCAGATCACCACGCGCTCACGGGTGCAGTGGTCATCAACCAAACAGGATTCACAGCAAGTCACCAGCGTTGAATCTGGCGGACAGAGCAAGAGCTTTAGCGGCGACATGGTGAACTACCGGGCGCAATACCTGCATAAATTGCTTGAACACGAGCTCGCTCGCCTTGATGAGTCCTCGGCTACCGGTCAGTGGATCGTGCGTACTTACTTTGGAGCCAGCGACCAGGAAGACGCACAGCGTCTCAGCTCGCTCCTGCTTGGCACGCTTGCCGGAGCCGATTCACGCCCGGAGCCGCTGCGAGTCTCACTCTGCGAAAAGTTCGGCGCACCGCTGGAAAGCTTCCATACCTTCCTGTCATCGCAGGAGCTTGCCACGCTGATTCAGCTTCCACGCGAGGAGTTCCCGGGCTATGCGCTGCACGATCACGTCACCTTCGACGTTGATTTTCAGGCACAGACCGGCGTCTCTCTGCCCCTGGGTATGATCCTGCAACAACAGAAAAAGACCCATGTCACCTACGATATCAACATCGATGCCTTAAGCAAGCATGCCGTCGTCGTTGGTGTCACGGGCAGCGGCAAGACCACGACCGTCATGAACCTGCTTGACCATCTCACAGGCGCTCGCAAGCCCTTTCTGGTCATCGAGCCCGCGAAAACGGAGTACCGCGCTCTCAAAAATGCGCAGGCCGACCGCGCCGATGTACGGGTCTTTACGCTTGGGAACGAGATGCTCGCCCCGTTCCGCCTCAATCCCTTCGAGTTTGAGACGACCGACGAACCGGGTAGCGGCTCGCTCATGGCACACATCGACTTTCTGAAAGCCGTTTTTACCGCCGCCTTCCCGATGTATGCGCCATTGCCGCAAATCATCGAAACGGCCATGTATGAGATCTACGAAGAGAAGGGATGGGATATCACCAGCAGCACAAACCGGCGGCTCTCCAACTGGGCCGACCGCCATCGCTACCCGATCTTCCCAACTCTTGCCGATCTCGATTACAAGACTCAGGAGGTCGCGGACCGGCTCCGCTACAATCCCGAAGCCGACGCGCATATCAAGGCATCACTGAAGGCGCGGATTGGCTCGCTCCGTATCGGGGCAAAGGGCCTGATGCTCGACACCGCCCGCAGCTATCCAATGCGTGCCCTGCTCTCGCTGCCCACAATTCTCGAACTGGAGAGCATCGGCAATGATGAAGAGAAAACGTTCCTGATGGGCCTGTTGCTGGCTCGCATCTACGAATACCGGCGGCTACAGGCAAGCAGCGGTGCGGAAAATGAGCTGACCGGACGCACACTGCAACATCTGATCGTCATCGAAGAGGCACACCGCCTGCTTCAGAATACCGGTCCCGTCATGCCGACCAACCCGGATTCTGCCAACCCGCGCGCACAGGCAGTCGAGGTCTTCACAAACATGCTGGCCGAGGTTCGCGCCTACGGTCAGGGCATCCTCGTCGCAGAGCAGATTCCGAGCAAGCTTGCGCCCGACGTGCTGAAAAACACCAATCTCAAAATCGTGCACCGTCTGATCGCGCAGGATGACCGCCAGAGTATCGGACACACCATGAACCTGAATGAGGCACAACAGACCCACCTCGGGGTTCTGCCTCCGGGAACGGCAGCCGTCTATGCCGAAGGGGCCGACCACGCCTATCTTGTGCGTATGGACAACTACAAACGGCAGCTTGAGCCGCTGCGAGATCCTGCCCTCAAGCAGGACAGCCGCTCATATGCGCGCGTCTCGACCTATCATGCAATTCTCGATTTCGACGCGTACAACATCCCACGCACCTCGATCGGGAGCCCGCCGCCCATGCTCTATCAGCTTGCAGGCAAGCTCTTTGAGACGACACAGAAAAAGGGGTTCTGGGCCCGCTTGCTCCTGAGCATCCTTGCCAACCCTGCCGAAACGCTCAACGTCCTGTTCCAGCTTGAGGAGAGCATTGAGGCCGAAACCTCATCGCTTGCGCCCTCGCTGCATGACGTGCTCTTCCGCCTGCTGATCGTGCGCGGCTGCTTTGAACTGCTCCAGCAACGAGGCGCACAGCTTGGCTGGACCTACCCGCAAACCGATGAGTTGCGCCGCCAGCTCACAAGCGGTCTGCTCGCGCTCTACCGTTCGCAGCAGCTCGCCAACGAGGACCCCGACGAGGAAGGCCGCCAGGAGATTCGCCGGGAACTCGATACCGCCGAGCAACATCTGAATCGCTTCCTGCAAGCCTATCTTGAGCTGACACAGCGGAGACGCGGTCCGTTCCGTGGATGCGCCATCTGTCCGGCAAAATGCCTCTACCGACGCGATGTCCAGACACTTTTAGAGCCACGCGACCGGGAATGGATCGGAGGCGAGTTGACCGCTGCGACCTACGAGACGGAGGAAGAGCGCTATCAGGCTGCCTTTACCAGTGCTCAGACACTTGTGAAGGGCTGGCTGGCCGGCGGCAACGAAGAGATTCTCCCCTGGGTCAGCTATTGTACCGTGCTGCACACGATCGAGGGCAGTGATCTGAGCGGCTATGAGCGCATAGTCACCGCCGACGCCTTCCAGCGCTACATCTCGGCGCAAACTGCCGCAAACACCGAAGAGGCAGAAGAACAGCCAGAATGGCCCGATTCGGAACTTGCGCTCACCAACGAGTAGTCTCACGTCCTACCTGACAGGTACTAGCGAAGGAGAAAAAAGGATGCGTCCCCCTGTATTCAGAGCGCCGACACCAATGAAAGCGCCGATGCCCGCGCCCAAAGTGGCAACACCACGCCCACATGTGGGCTCGACCCAGAAACCAGCCGCGAAGCCCGATGACTTGAAGCGGATGTCGAGCTCAATCATTAACAAGAACCCGTTCACGCTGAAGCCAAACGCGCCTGAACCTTCTTCCGCTTCCAAAGCCAAGCCGTCGCTGCCCCCCTCGAAGCATGATCCGAAGGCAGTGGCGAAGCCCGATGAGAAGCATGATCCGAAGAGCACAACAAAGCCTGATGACTTGAAGCAGATATCGAGCTCAATCATTAACAAGAACCCGTTCACGTTGAAGCCAAACGCTCCTGAGCCTTCCCCTGCTCCCAAAGCCAAGCCATCGCTGGCCTCGCGGATGAAGGAACCTGTTTCGGCCCTCCCCGAGCATGACAAACTTGGGGCGCTGCTTCGCGCCGACAATCCCGCCGCTCTGGCCCGTGAGAGATCATCAGCCCGAACTCCACGGCAACCATCCCTCCCAAAGCCCGAGCCGAAACAACCGGAGCAGCTCCACTCAACCTACGGGAACGTCACTATCAACGGTTCTGGAAACGCGGTCGGCTCGCACAACATCGTGAACAATGGCACGATCATTCAGCAGCCCGGAGGAGGCAAGGTGAGAAACACGTCCCATAGTCCCCTCTGGATTGCCTACCATACGCTGCATTCGCTTGGTGAGAATATCGTCAACATAAAGAAAGAAGAAGCAATGGGCGCGATCCGTACGGCGGAAACGGCAGCCCATTAACCCTGAACGTCGGAGAACCAACGTGCCAGCCATCAAATGTGAATACTGTGGATATCGTAATATGGCATCCAGCGGCTTACAGCAGTGTGCCAACTGTGGTGAGCCGCTCTCAGGTCCACCTGTGCCGCAACAGCCAGCCAGGCCAACGGAAGAGCTGCATCAATCAACGCCACCGCTCATGGCGCCGCTCCACGAAGAGCAGATGCTTCCTCCTGCGCCGCAGCCACCCGCACTCTCAGCGACGGAGCTACCGGCACGCCAGCAGACAGAGACCAGAATCACGCTCCAGGAGCAGCACTTTCCCTATCACACAGCGGCGCCACTGGACGTCCAGCCGCTCAAAGAGCAGCCCAGGCCGCTGGAAACGCCACCGTGGCTACAGGAGAAGCTGCCCTTCGGCTTCCCGCGCCGTCCGCCCGATCTCTGGGGAACGGTCATCCATGTGCATTCACAACAAGAAGTGGCACCTTATAGCGGCCTCTCATCTATCGCCCGACAACTTCGTGACGCCATCTGGTATATCCCGAGCGAGGTGCACCATCCCTATGAGCGCGAACGCGTTCAGGTGACGACTATTCGCGTGCGGCGGCCTGATGGGCGGCAACAGGATGCCCGCATTCAGGGCTATCTGCGTGGGGCGAACGTCTCACTTGGTGATACTATCTCGATCTGGGGGAGCTATCGCAAAGGCGCATTCATCATTCACAAAGCCTTTGACCACACCGCTCACGGCACTGTCTATACCACAGCGACGGCCTCTGCGCTGCCGTTCTATGCCGTCATTCTCCTGTTGCTTCTCCTGTTCCTCCTGTTTCTCTACTTCTTTCAAGTCCCGTTCACCCTGCCCGGATTATAACCATTCAGGAGATGAAACCGCATGTCAACCTATCTGGTACATGATACATTTGATACTGCCCGCCTGATCGCGTGGTATCGCGCCCAGGAGACCGAGCGGCCCGAGGGACTCTTTCGCGACCCCTATGCAAAACGTCTTGCGGGTGAGCGCGGCGCTGAGCTGGTTCGCACTTTGCCCCAAAGCGAGCAGGATAGCTGGCCTATCGTCCTGCGCACCCATATCTATGATGAGCTACTTCAGCAGGTGCTGGCCGAAACAGCGATCGATACCGTCATCAATCTGGCAGCCGGGCTCGACACGCGTCCTTACCGGCTCGCGCTCCCTGAAGGGCTTCGCTGGATCGAGGTCGATCATGAGAACGTGCTTTCCTACAAGGAAGAGCTGCTTGCAGGCGAGCGGGCCCGCTGTCAGGTTGAGCGCGTCCCGTTCGACATCACTGATGCCGAGACGCGCACCGCGTTTCTCGATCGCATCCAGCAGGAAAGCAAGCAGATCTTTGTGCTGACCGAGGGCCTGCTTGTCTACCTGACAGAAGCAGATGTGCGGGGACTGGCAACCGATCTCACGGCCCATTCAGCTATTCGCTGGTGGCTGACCGAATTTATCTCGCCGCTTGCTTTGCGCCAGGATGCCAACCGCTGGAACATGTATGCGGCAGAAAGCGTCCGAACGCGCTTTGCCCCACCGGGAGGGCTGGCCTTCTTTGAGGAATATGGCTGGCAGGCCCGAGACTACCGCTGGCCCTTGCGCGAGATGTTGCGCCTGAAATTACCGCTGCGCAATCGCTGGCTGCTTCAAATCATTAACGCGCTTTCCGGGAAGAAGATCGCTCCCGAGACGGGTGGCTTTCTGCTGCTAGAGCGAGCGGATAGAAAGGAGACGCCATGAAACAACCGGATACGGTACAGAAGAAAGAGCCCTTGCTGACCTTGTGCCTCTGGCTACTTATCATCCTCTGGCTGGCCTGCATGGGCTCATTCGCCTTGCTTCCTTATCTGCTTCCGGACCTTTAAGCCCCTTCCTCAGAGGGGCTTTCCTCTTCTTCGCCAGCCGCAACCAGTGCCTCGGCCTTCTTTTTGCCTCCTTTGCCCCGTTTCCGGCGCTTGCGCTTCTTTTCCACGGCTGCTTCTTCCTGCGGCTCCATGTCTTCAGCAACCGGCTCCGTTACTGGCTCCGTGGCCGGGGGGAGCAGAATCACAGGCGACTCAACAGCTTCAGGCTGGCGAGCAGGTTCACTCGGCTGTCTGGCCTTCTTCTTCTTCTTCTCGGGCTGCACAGGAGCCATTCGAATACCGCGCACCATCGCCTCGCGTAGCATCTCATCAACCAGTCCAACCGAGGAGGCATAGCGAACGCGGCTCCGCGTCCGGATGCTCTCCGCCTGCTCAACATTTCGTATATCGAGTGGCGTGACCTTCAGCGAGAAGGTGGGCTGGCGCTTCTGCAACGCCGAGAGCCTGACATAGCAGGTATGCATATCAAGGTTCAGGATGTCATCGCGCTCCACACCAAGCTCGCGATACATCGTCTCGGCATCCTGTGCCGACAGATTGAAGATAACAAGCTGCTTGACGTTCGCCAGAACGGTTGGCAATAGCAACGGATCGAGGTTCTGCAAATACTCAAGCGACTGTGTGGCCAGAAAGAAGGTCGCACCATACTTACGCAGCTCCGCCAGGGCACCATAATCAACACCCGCGAGTGTCTGGAATTCGTCAAGGATGATCGGATAGCGCACCCGCTCTATCTCTTGTTTGATGCCTTGCTCCTCAAGCGTAATCTGGAAGAGGCCAAGCATACTCGCCCCGAGCAGGGCCGCGACATCGGCTCCCACAACGCCCTTCGCCAGCTTAAAGAGAATAATCTTGCGCTCCTCAATCATCTGTGTGAAGTTGATGGTCGAGACAGGCTGCCCGATAATCCGCCGGGCGATCACGCTTTCAAACTTCGCGACCTTTGTGATAACGGGGTTAATCACCTCGCGCTGCTGCATCAGCGTGAGCGGCTCATAGTACTCGCGCCACCAGCGATGCAGGTAATCATCATCAATCTGCTGTAGAATCGCATGGCAGAAGTTCTCATTGGTCAGAATCGGCAGCACATCGAGCAGTGTATATTGCTGACGCGGCCCTTCGAGCGGATCGCGGGCTACCAGCACGCGGTTTGCCTCAAAGAGCGTGCGCAGGCTCATCTCGAAGGCATTTTCCATCCGTGGGCCCCAACTCGTCGCCCAGATATGCGCCAGTGTTTTGAGCAGGTCAGAGATTGCTTTATCACGTCCCCTGCCAAGCGTCACATCCAGCGGATTCAGGCCCACAGCAGCATCAGGGTCAGAGAGGTCGATAAAGACAACATCTTCAGCGCGGTATTCCGGCACGATATGCAGAATATGCTCACACAGGTCTCCATGCGGATCAATGACCATCAGCCCACCTAGCTTCATCGCATCATGCGCGATATGCTCCATAAACGTGCTTTTGCCCTCACCCGATTTACCGGCAATCAGGGTATGCTGCGTGAAGAACGTGGAATCAAGCCCGAAGGGAAGCCGATAGCCGCCATGCTCCGAGTAGCCAACCGGACGCAGATGCGCCACCTGGCGGGCCAGGTCCGGCGGAAGCAACATGGTGCGGGCGCGTCGATGCTCGACCAACGAGAGTTCAGGAAGCGCGTCGGCCTGTGGTAAATGCCAGAGCGTCGCGAGCGCATCGACCGTCAGCAGGTGCTGAGAGCGCGCTACATCCCGATGCCAGCGTTGAAACAGGCGACCGGGCCGCCTGATTCGCTTCGGTTGAAAATAGGCACCATTCGCCCGATCAAACTGGCGATAGGCTGCGATCAGGCGTAGCAGCATATCCTTCCGTTCCCGCGTCTCTTTCCATCGCTCCTGCAATCGCTTGAGCAAGCCGCCATCGTCCAGATAACTGGCCTGTTTCGGTCCGATCACATAAAGACGGAGCCGCGCTTTATACGCCATGCGCGAGACACGCTGAGCAACCATCCGGGTGTCATAGGCGCGTCGCTCTTTCAGCTTACTCTGAATAAAGGCGCCCACGCCCCAGAACAGGAGAATCGCACAGAAGATGCCGCCTATCAACAGGATCAACTGAAGTACCTGCTCAGACGAGAGCTGAGGAACGCGACCAAGCAGCAAGTCAGTGAGCATATCCCAGGTCCACCCGGGAATCAACGGACGCATTGCCAGAAAGAGCAGCAACAGCAGGCCAAGCGCTATGATAATCGGCGTACTGATTACAGCCTCACGGTTCAGCCTCATCTCGGCCATCTCAATCTGCATGGCGCGCCGTTCCTTGTCCAGCGGGCTTTCAATCGCCTTGCGGGCATCGCGGCGAGACCAGGCAGGAGGTGCCGGAACCAGCGCAAGCTGAGAGATCACACGCGTGTGTTCCGGGAGCCTGCTTAACGCCGCCAGCAGCCCTTGCAGTGGATCAAGATCCTCCTGCCGCTCCTGTTCCTGCTGCCATGTGCGTAGCGGCATGTATGTCTGACCGCCAGTGACCAGCTCAACCGCAGTTACCGCTTCATAGGGCTCCAGCACAAACGGGTCCTCATGCGGATACAGGGGGCGCACTTCCATCTGCGGATACTGAGAGCGCAACACCGCTTCTGCGTGGTCAAGCGCGGTCCGGGTCGTGGCTCGCAGAATAAAGCTTCGACGTTCGGCGGTCCCGGCAAGTTCCAGCGAGAGCGGATGCTTTTTATCGAGCACAAGGCTCTGCATGGCGGCTTCCAGCGCGACCTGCTCCTTCTTCAACCGGGACGGCGGAATCACGAGCAGCGCCAGTACCGCCTCATTCTGTTGTGGTTCCAGCATCATCGTAGCATACTCTTCCTTCAATGGCGTGAACGGATTTCCTGAACTGGTGGCTCACGAGCGGTCACCCCTTGAACAGGGCCCGCTTCCAACGATACAATGAGAGCAGATACCCGGAAAGAAAGTGACCCACCATGTCAGGAGCATTTCTTCACTTTACCGCACAAGAAACACTGGCGCTTCCTGCCGGACATATTCTGATGCTCAACACGGAAGAGCGCATTGTAACGCTCTTTCATGCGGAGTACGTCCGGGCTCAATGTCGCCTCACATATAGCGCGATGCGCCTGCTCTTTCTCCTGTTACTCGCGCCCAACGGGGCGGATTACGCCGAATTACTCGCCTGCTTGCACAGCAAAGAGCGCGGCCTGTTTACCGCAACCAGCCTTACAGAGCTTCGCGAGCGGCTCGCTCCCCAGATTCACCACTGGTCAAGCTGGCTGAAGGAGGCCGAACCTGAAGCCGTCGAGCAGGCGCTGAAAAAAGTGCGACGCGTTATCAAAGAACGAAATGGGTTGAATACCCTGCTTGAAAAGCACCATTTTGGTATGACCATCAGAGTGCTTTATGGTAAAGGCTACCTGCTTACCGGTGCAGACTGAGCTTATGCGGGATCTGACGCGTTGCGATGCCAGAAACAGCCTGCGCATTCGGCACGGCCAGCACCTCAAGTAAACGCTCAAGATCTGCGCACTGAAGCGGCCCGATCAGATATTCACCACGCACACGTTCGGTCGTTCGCTCTAAAAGATGCACCAGCGCCCGCGAGGCCCCCGCAGGTCGAACATGTTTCAACACAACGTCATGAAGTGTCAAATAGCGACAATCGCGATATCCTCTCCCATACAACTGATAGAGCAGCCATTCAAGCAGGTTCATCTGGCCATTCCGACGCTCACCAAGCAGCAGGGAAACCAGCAAGGAACGGATCCTTTTTGCCACCTCAAGGATGTGCTGCTCCTGTGCATAGAGGCTTTGATGCGCCACGCCTTCCCCCTCGAACAGCGTCTCAACTTGTGGGAAAACAGGTAGCTGGGCCTGTAATGGTACCACCAGCACGTGCTTCATCGTCAGTGCTCGCTCAAGGTGCTCCCGCCCGGAAGCAAGCAGGGTATCGCTGAGGAGCACAAGCACAAGCTGTGGCTCTCGCCCGTCCTCTCGAAAACGCTCAATCTCGATCGGTGGGAAGCCCACAAGCAGCGCATGCAATTGCTGCTGTATCCCCCTCCAGAGCCGTTGATCCTCCGGGGCCTCCGAGAGCAGCACAGAGAGCCGAGGCGTTGTCTTTTTGGGTGGCTTCGTCGCTTTTCGCGTCGGGCGTCGCTGCTGCACACGTTCAATAACCCGCAAGATCTCCAGCATATCGGCGGGCCGCTCATCCTCTTCCAGCGCCACCATCCGGCGTATCAGGCGTTCAAGTGGAGGAGAGCTCAGGGTCAGCGGGCGAAAGGAAAAGGGAGATTGTGCCGGGTCATCTCCGCTCAACAGCGCGTGCAGCGTTGCCCCCAGACTGTAGATATCGGAGCGCGGAGACGTGGCCTTCCGGTACTGTTCGGGTGGCGCATAGCCCGGTGAACCGAGCGCGACCGTGTCCTTCACCTGACCAGCCGTGAAAAGCCGTGCAATACCAAAATCGATCAGGTAGACACGCTGCTCGGCATCCAGCATAATATTTGAGGGCTTCAGATCGCGAAAGATAATCGGGGGCTGCTGCGAGTGCAGATAATGCAAAACGAGACAGAGCTGACGCGTGATCTCAAGCGCCAGTGTCAGTGGAAGCGAGCGTCCTTCCCGCTGAAGCCGCTGCTCAAGCGTTTCGCCCTCGATAAATTCCATGACCAGATAGCGCCGTCCACGGTCCTCAAACTGCTCATAAATATGGGGCAGGCTGACATGATGAAGGTGGGCCAGCATCTCCGCCTCACGCTCAAACGCGGCAACAGCGTCCTGAAGCTCTTGACCGGTCAGGCCATCCTGACTCATCTCTTTAATCGCTACCAGACGCCCCTTGAGCTGTGTATCCTGAGCGCGATAGACAGCGCCCATACCACCTCTGCCAACGGTCGCAAGAATCAAATAGCGTCCGTGGTGAAGTGTCGCGTGTGGCGGCAACAGCCCGGTTCTATGATCCTGCACCGCGCCGCACCAGCTACAAAAGCGTGCGCCGATCTGAAGCGCCTTCCCACAAACCAGACAGGAAGCCATACGCCATCCCTTCTCTGATGCTCTTCTTTCAAGCATACCGTCCTTGCTCTTCAGAAACAGGAAGGTTCACGCCAGATTTTTCTTCAACATCTGCCGAAAGAAAACGGCAAATCTGGCCCACTTCACAAAAAATGTCTCTCTTTCCCTCCTGATTTTCCGTATCAGCGGGGGTACAATTGCAACCAGAACGAGCACAACAGAGAGGGTCTATCAGGTGGCAAAGCACATCGATCAACTATACGCGGGGCCACATATCGAGGGCTACCAGATCTATCACAACGATCACTTCCATCATCTGCAAATTAATGGCAGGCTGGTTCGGCTCTCACCAACGGAATATAAGCTCTGCATCTATCTGCTACGTCATTTTGAGCGGCTACAGCATTTCGCGCTCTATCGGCGGGAGCATCCAGAAACAAACGTGCCGCCGGTCTATGTCAGCTTTGAGCAGTTACAGCATTGTGCCCAACTGGCCGAGCGGTCGCATGTCACCAAGCATCTGAGCAACGCCAACGGCAAGCTGAAAGTGCATGGCATCTCGATTCTCTGCGTCAACGAATATGGCTACACCCTGGATTTTCAACGTCCCGTTCTCTCTTCATCATACGAACGGTAAAGGCGTTTCCATACCGATCACCACAATGATATTGCATCGTGCTATCTTCCATTCCTTCTTTACCGCTTCCAATTTCTCCCCTGTATCTTCTTCAAAAGTCGTTTTCACCAGAATCTTAATATATTTTTTATATTCTTTTTATTGTAGTAGAAGTAGAGATACGCTATAATTTCAGCCTGGATTCCATTACCCCCTTTCTTTCTTAAAATCGGAGTATTTCTTGTAAGGTAGGTTTTTCTTATGGTAGATAAGCTTCCGATAGCACAAGTACCCCCCGAAACCCTCCTTGTAGAGCGTTTCCACATCACCACAGGCTTTCACGAAGGGCAACTGCACATCATCAAGAAATTGTTGCAGCGCAAACGTGTGCTCGCAATCCAGAAAACCGGGTGGGGAAAATCACTCTGCTATCAAATGGCAAGCCTCTATTATCCTCACCTCACCATCGTCTTCTCTCCGCTTAAAGCTCTGATGCGCGATCAGTGCACGCGTTGCAATGAGAGATACCATATACCGGCTGCAATTGTCAGTTCTGATTTCAGCGTGGAAGAGAATGAGATGACACTACAGCAGGCAGTTGCAGGGAAGCTCAAACTTCTCTTCATAGCACCCGAACGTCTGGAAAACACGCACTGGCGTGAATATGTACAGAAAATGCGTATCAGCCTGGTAGTGATCGATGAAGCGCATTGTATTTCAACCTGGGGGCATGATTTTCGGCCAGATTACCGCCGCATTCGTCACTTGATCAGCGCCCTCCCAGCACAAACACCACTCCTTGCTTTAACCGCCACCGCAAACCCACGGGTAGAGCAAGATATCCTGGAACAGATGGGGACAGGCACTGAAGTGATACGAGGCCCGATGAAACGCCCGAATCTCTATCTCAACGTGATTCCGCTCTCCGATGATAGCGAAAAACTGAGCTATCTCGCTGCCCTCATTCCCCATCTTCCTGGTACCGGAATTCTATATACGGCGACACAAAAGGATGCAGAAATGACTGCCGACTTTCTTCGTAGACAAAACATTGATGCACATCACTACCATGCCAGGCTGGAAGACACACGCAGGCAGGAAATCGAAAACAACCTTCAACAGAATCACCATAAAGTGATCTGCTCAACCAATGCGCTTGGTATGGGCATTGATAAGCCCGACCTTCGTTTCATCATTCACTACCATTTTCCTGCTTCTCCCATTCATTATTATCAGGAAATTGGCCGTGCCGGTCGCGATGGTCTGCCATCGTACTGTTTTCTGCTCTATGACGAGAAAGATCGAAAAATCCAGGAGCATTTTATCAAAAGAGCAAAACCAGAAAGTCGCTGTTACAGGGAGGTGATGACCGCTCTTCAGCACTCATCTTATGGGATGACCGAAAAAGAGCTACTATTAAGCCTTTCGCTCTCTACGAATGTTCTTCGTACGGTACTGAAAGATCTACGAGAGCAGGGATATGTGCGAGAGGAGAAGAGCCGTCGTTATAGCTCCATCCAATATACCAATCACATCGACTTTTCCTTTTATGACACAATTGCAGAGCAAAAGAAGCAGGAACTACAAGAAATGATCCAGTATGCAGAGTCAGACACATGCTACATGACCTATCTGACCAGTTATCTGGGCGACCCGGATCAAAGCCCCTGCGGAATATGTGGTGCATGCAGGCCTGAGGCTTATCAGATCATTACTCCCTCGTCTCAACTCAAACAGGCAGCCCAACACTTCTTGCAATATGAGTATCTCCCGCATATCGATAGCAAGGGCAAGCAAGGGAGAAAACATGAGGAAGGTTGGTCGCTTTCGTATCATGGAAATACTGAAATTGGGCGGCTGGTACGTGGTAGCAAATATGAAAACATGGAGCCATTCCCGGATATACTGGTACAGCGGGCGGCAGAAATATTACGTGAACGCTACCCGCTGCAACAGATAGATTATATTGTCAGCATTCCCCCTACGAAAAGTGGGAATTTGGTTGAAACATTTGCACAACGTGTTGCAAATATGATATCTATAACATATGTTCCTATTTTGACCAAAAACCGTGTGACAAAACAACAAAAGGATTGCCTGAATAGCAAACAAAAGGAATACAATGTCAAAGGGTCGTTTACTGTTAGCGCTCCCGAACAGGTACGCAATCGCACGATTCTCCTGATAGATGACATTTATGATTCAGGGTACACGATACGAGCAGCGACAGAAGCACTCATAGAGGCGGGAGCAGTAGCGGTCTATCCCTTTACCATTACGCGCACGCTAGCAGCAGACCAGTAAGGAGAAAATAGTATGAACGCACGCGAACAAGCCTGTTGGTTCGCATTAGTATTTCAAAGCAAGTTACCTATCAGGGTCATCAATACGATACTGGTCACATGGTGCAAGCAAGCAGGCAGAACTATTGAAGACCTGTTTGCTGCCGAGGCGCAGGAATGGGCTCGGGTGTGCCATCTCACAACCGAAGGGCTTCAAAAGCTGGAGCAGGCCCGAGAAACCATCGTTGCTCAGTCCTTTCTTGTAGAGCAGCTTCAACATAGCGGCATTTCCGTAATCAGCGTGCTGGACGAACAGTATCCAGAAACGCTGAAACTGGCTCTTGATCGCAACCACATCCCTCCGCTCCTTTTTTATGCAGGACAACTGGATATTCTGAAGCGGCAGACAGTTGCCATTATCGGTTCACGTAATGCCAACGCCGAAAGCCTGCACTTTACCAGACTGGTAGCTCGCTACCTTGCAGAAAAAAACACGAATGTGATCAGCGGGTTTGCTCGTGGCGTAGATCGAACCGCCTATGAAGGGGCTACAGAAGCAGATGGACCTACTACTATCGTACTTCCCCAGGGAATTCGGAAGCTGAGCAGGACACAGTTACGCGAACTACAACCACGTATCGAGGCAGGGAAAGTGCTCCTTCTCAGTCAGTTTCACCCGGATGCCCCCTGGCTCGTCAGCCGTGCAATGGAGCGAAATAAGGTTGTCACCGGGCTGGCACAGATCGTTATTGTCGCGGAGTCAGATACCAAAGGCGGTACATGGGAGGGCGCGAATGGAGCTCTCCATCAAAAACGCCGGGTCTATGTGCGGGCAACAAAGGATAGCTCTATCCCTGCCGGAAATGCCGCTCTGCTAGAAAAGGGGGCAAGTCCGCTCTCCTGGTCTCCGTCAGACGAAGATCAGGCGTTTGCCCCCTTACTTGAAAAAGCCCGAAAGGTACAACAGCAACAACGCCGCATGCCTCCTTCTCCCAGACAGCTCTCGCTTCTGGCAATCGAGTATAAACCTTGAGAAGAGGTAACTGAGGGAAGCAAGCATACTTCATACCCGCTTGCTTCTCGGCCTTCTCTGACGCAGCATGCCTCATGTCATTGCAGTTTTTTGAAATATTGAAATACCCCCTTCCCACGCATGGATTACCCCTTTTGGGAGATCACACTACCACCACGTATCCTCTATCCTTAGAGCAAGCTCACGATGACGAGCACAGTATTCAACACAAGAGGAGATCCATTTGCAACCTTATTCTTCTTTTACAAACCTGAAAATTGTTCATGACCAACAGGTACAGGAGTCGATCGAACGCGCTCGCCTGGCGGCAGAGCTAAGAAACAAAAAACGCGGGCTGTTGAGCAGAGTGCTGGCAGCCATCCGCCAGAACTACGAGAAAGAAACGGTTTCCTGCAAAGTCCAGGAACTCGTTCAGCCATAAAACGGAACAGGCGTTGTCCCGCCACAAGCAAGCAAACTGTCCCTCCGAACAGGAATCATTCTGTCTTTTTGGACAATTTCTCTTCTCGTTCCGCATTCTATACTCGGGCGTAGGAAGGCATAGCGAAAGAAATGGAGGAATACAACGACAATGAAAATCAGGGCACTGACGCTCCAAACGACACAACTTGAGACACAAAAGGCGTTCTATACCTCGCTTCTACACCTTCCACTGCTTGCGGAAACACAGGAGAGTTTTACGGTCAAAGCCGGAGAGACCCGCATCACGTTTGAGGTAACGGAACAGCGTGGATACGTCTATCATTTCGCCTTCAAGCTTCCCCTCAACCAGTTCGCTGAGGGGAAAGCCTGGCTTCAGCAGCGGGTTCCCCTGTTGCAGGAAGATGGACAAGACGAGTTCGCCGCAACAAACTGGGTCGGTCGAAGCTGCTACTTCTATGACGCGGCCGGAAATATTCTGGAATTCCTGGTACGGGCAGACCTGCCTGAGGAGCGGCCTGAGGACACATTCTCATCTGATATGATTCTACGCGTTGGTGAGATCGGACTTGCAGTCGAGGACCCATTCATAACGTCAGCCTACCTGCAAGAGCAGTTCAATTATGTCTCGATCAAAAAGGAGCCCGGCCCGACCTTCAACCCCATCGGTGATCGCTACGGAAGCCTGATCGTGGTCAAACTCGGGCGCTCATGGTTCCCAACAACAAAGGCGGCGGTCTCTGCCCCTATCCGCGTTGAGATCGAGGGAGACCAGCCGCAGCAGGCTCTCATTCCCGGCACCCCATATGAACTGCGGATCGTTCCGGGAGAGCCTGCCTGAGGCCACAGGGAGCGGGAGACGCTTCGCTCCCTGCGGCTACCTCACATATCGTACAAGGCAATACAGAGCGACATAGACAGGCAGCACGACAAGCCACGCCACAAGAATGGGCATCAGCTCATTTCCGTGCATCGAGAAAAGCACCACACAGGCAAAGAGGAAGATCATGTGAGGGGAGAAAGGAGACAGGAGTACAGGGACTTCCTGCCATCTGGAATGCTTACCCCCATGCCCCAGAGCATCACAAAGAAAAAAGCGTTCAGGCACACTATTACCACAGCCATCGGCATCAAACCGCGCATAAGGGCGACCAATAAAAGATACAGTGAATAGAATAGCACAAAACAGAACATTTAAAACGATGTGGGTGATACTCCGCTTCTCCTGAATCTTTCCGTGATCTCGTATGATAAAGCGCTCTTCCGAAAACGGCTCTCTCCGCCGATACTGATAGTGTCGCTGTTCCATACAGGTATTCTACTTTCTTCTTTCATATATTTTTTCATGTATAGGTCTCTATTGTAGCACACCTTTGCACAGCCACTACTCTGATAGCCTTTTTGTAGAGAAGCACACGCAAAATCGCTGCACGATTGGGGATGCTTTCTTAAGGTGCGAAGCACGCTGCGCACCTATAAGATTCATCCTGGCTCCAGTAACATCTTGATGGAACCCAAAATGACCAGTATTTCTGCATCGCGCCCTGAGCACTATCAAATAAACGGGCTGTTCCCCCTTTCGATGGCGGATTCACCCCCATCGCTGATCCTCTCAAGGGCCTTCTTGCTCGCCGAAGACATGAAAATACCATCACCCAACAAATCAACCCGACAACCACCGCATAACTCCAGAGGACGGGAGAGTACAGCATCATATCCTCTCCCGTCCCCCTGCGCCTCTACGTCCACTTGCCCTTCTGAACGCATCCGCTTTATAATGAGCACAATGCTTGTTGAGAAAGGAGAACATGGGCCACTATGGTTGACCCCTCACTAACCATTGAGCGCGTGCCGTCCGAAGCCAGGGAAGCTGTCCTTCCCGCCCTGACCCATCTGCTTCAGACGGTCGTCGCAACCGGAGCCTCCATCGGATTTCTGCCGCCTCTGGACACGAAGGAAGCCGAAGCCTACTGGCACGGCGTCTTTCAGGATATCACCCGGCAGACAACCATCCTGCTCCTCGCACGTATTGCTGAACAGATTGTCGGATCGGTACAGCTCGCGCTGGCCACAAAGCCCAACGCACTGCATCGCGCCGAAGTGCAAAAGCTCTTTGTACATCCTGAGCAGCAAGGACGCGGCATCGGACGGGCGCTGATGCAAGCGCTTGAGCAGGTCGCACGCGAGCACAAACGCAGCCTGCTTGTTCTTGATACGCGTCTGGGAGATACGGCCGAGCAGCTCTACCGGAAGCTTGGCTATCAGGAAGCCGGGATTATTCCTGAGTTTGCTCGTAGCGCCACCGGCACGCTTGATAGCACCATTTACTTCTTTAAGAAACTCTGATCCAACAAGCACAAAACCACTGTTTCAAAACAAAGAAGCAGGAAGCAGTGCAGCCTCCTGCCTTATTTTGTTGCAAGTATCGCTATTCGTAATCAGCAAGCACTTCGTCGATCATATGTCGAGCCGTGGCGGCAAACACCGGATTGGTATGCTGATAGTAGGGCAACGCAATCAGCCCGATAGAAAGCGCCCAACCACGACCGCGCTCCCATGTCGCGTTGTCAACCGACAGAGCCTCACGAAACAGGGGCCGCGTTTGCCGGGAGAGCAAACACCACGCGGGAATCAGATCGCATGCAGGATCGCCGATTCCCAGGCCCTCAAAATCAATGATAGCACTGATTCGCCCCTGTTGCACCAACATATTGCCCGGTAACAGGTCTCCGTGGGTCAGGACGGGGAGTCCCGCCCATTCCGGCGCCTGAAGAGCTTTCTCCCACGCTCGGGTCACAGCATCGGTGTTGAGCATGCCGGACAGCTCGGCGATTGCCTCCCGAACATATCGATCTCGCCGGGAAAGTGGTCCACTGCGTGAAGACGGAGACGGCTGTATCTGCCAGCGCGAAAAGTCAATTCGCTGTAACGCGCTGATGAAGTGCGCCAGATCATGCACCGCCTGCTTTTCATCGCTGATCCCCTGCCGTTCCGCACTCTCACCATCGAGCCAGCGATACACCGCCCACGGCCAGGGATAGCCTTCACCCGGTTCTCCGATCGCAAGCGGAGCCGGGATCGCCAGCGGCAGATGTGGAGCAAGTTCCTGCAACCACTGCTGTTCCTTGTGCTGATGTTTCACGACACCCGGAATCCGAGGCAGTCGGACTGCCATGTCGGAACCAAGCCGATAGAGCGCGTTATTCGTCCCGGCGGAACGAACCGGCTCAAGTGGCAATGCCGCCCACCGGGGAAACTGGGCAGCGATCAACCGACTGACAAGAACACTATCAATGTCTACCTCGTCGGCATGCATTTTACTCATAGAAAATAGTCTATCCTTTTTCTGTACAAAATCTCTATCCTGTGCCAGAAAGTATAGCCGACAGAAGGGAGAAATGAGATCTCCCAAAAGTGGTATTTCTGCGCGCTCCGTTCATAGCAGCCTGAATCTGGCGGCTTGCGCAAGCGCCTGCGTGCGGCTGCTCACGCCAAGTTTTCCATAAATATTGCGCGTGTGTACTTTCACCGTTCCCTGGCTCAGCACGAGCTGGCGAGCAATATCACGGTTTGAAAGCCCCTGAGCAATCAGGCGCAACACATCCAGCTCGCGGGCGCTGAGCGGTTCCAGCAGGGCCTGATTCGCGGCTGCTTGAGGCGTCTGTTCCGCCTCCTTCAGAATTGCCTGAAGCGTCGTCTGGAGATCCAGCGCGGCCCCACGCTTTCGCGCCTCTCGAGCAGCCTCGTCACCCAACTGACGGTTCAAATCCGCCTCAAGACGGGCGAATTTCGGCCAGTGTCGCAACCAGCCAGTCACCTGCTCCGGCTGCTGAAGCGCCAACCCTACCAGTTCGGCAGCCTCTTGCATCCTGCCATCATGGGCTTGTGCAAGCGCTTCCAGAACCAGACAGAACGCCGCAGGAGCGGGATCATTCAACGGGCCCCAGAACAGGGCTGCATAGTGCTGACGCGCGGCTGCATAGCGTTCCTGTCCACAGTCGATAAGCGCCTGTCCCCAATATCTTCCGAGATCGTAGTCACTATCGAAAAATGGTTCCAGCCCCCGCGCTTGCTTCGCCTGCATCAGGAATGCGCCTTTTATATAGGTATCATCCTTCACGCAAAGCACAAACGCCTTCAGGTGCGCCGATAGGCTCGCTCCATCAAAATAACTGGTTGCGTCAGCCAATGCGCGCATCTGCCCGATCAGGACAAGCGCCTCTTCCAGTGCCCCTTTCAAGAAGGTGGCCTGCGCCAGATTGAACAGCGCTTGCTGGATACCCTTCACATTCTCGATCTCCCGCATCACTCCAAGCGCTTCCCGCGCGAAGTGCTCATATGCGCGATAATCCTGCTGTTCAATCGCGATACAGACCAGATTGAGAGTCAGCCATGCAATACCGTTCTGGTCATGAATCGAGCGTCGAAGCTCAAGGCTGTGTTGTAGCGTCTCCAGCCCTGGATGTACGCCAGGACTCTCAATGGGTGTCCCATCCCAGATCAACCATGCAAGCGCATCCGCCTGATAGAATGGATCATGCAGTTGCTCAAACACCGCGGCGCTTTCCCGAAACAGCGTCCTCGATTTCGGGGAAAAACAGAAGTATTTGTCTGATTCCTCACAAATGGCAAGGAGGCCGGAGACGAGCAAGCAGAAACCGATCTCCGCCTGATCCCGTCGAGCGCGTGCCAGAGCCAGACAGGCATCAATCTGTGCTCGCATATCCTGCTCCTCGGGCATATTGCCAAGCAGTATTAAACGAATCAATCGTGCCTGCATGCGGCAGAGCAAGACAGCATGCTCCTCTACAGGAGAGGAGGAAAAGGGCTCTATCGCAGCCTGGAGAAGCGCGACAATTTCATGATAGCGCCCACGCATATCGGCGAACAATTGCATGCTTTCGACCGCGGCTGAGAGCGCTGTGACACGTTCCTGCTGAATCGCGAGATGCCAGGCATATCGAATATTTTCAAAGTCTTCCTCGATCGCATCCAGCGCGGTGCTCTGATGGTGCGCTTTGATATCGCGCTCAAGCTGATGGAGCCTTCCAAGCGTATAGTCGCTGAAGGCCTGTCGAATCGCCCCGGCCTGCCCCGTCGCCTCCAATTGTTCCTCTCCGTACTGGCGCAATAGCTCATGCACCTCAAAGCGTCCCGATGTTTTTCGACGCAGCAATGACTTATCGATCAGTCCAGCAAGCGTTGTAAGCGCAGCTCCGGCCACGACCTCCGCTGCATCACGCGTAAACCCACCTCGAAAGACCGAGATCTTCATAAAGACGTCGCGTTCCTGTTCGTCCAGCAAGTGCCAGGAGTGGCTGAATACAGAACGCATGCTCCGATGCCGCTGCGGCAGGTTACGCGACCGCGTCGCCAGCAGATCCAGATTACGACTGATCTCTTGAGCAATATCAGCCGGACGGAGCGTTTTGAGCCAGCTCACTGCCAGCTCGATCGCAAGCGGCATACCCTCCACCAGCCGGCAGATCTCTACAACTCCCTGCTCATCTTCGGCCAGTTCGAAATCACCACGCACCCGCCGCGCTCGCTCCACAAACAATTGTACCGCGCTATACGTCTCGGGCGCATAGTCCTCTTCAAGGGGATACGCAAGCCCCGAGACAGGCCACAGCCATTCTTCCTGCAAGTTGAGCGCCTCACGTGAGGTGGCCAGAATCTTCAGGCCGCTCGTTGCAGCCAGCATTTCGGCAACCAGCTCAACCCCTTCTAGCAGATGCTCCATATTATCCAGCACCAGTAGCATGCGTTGCGGCTGTTTCTCCCGCAGGAAGCCAAAAAACTGCTCATGCGGGCTCAGATTCCCCGGCTGAAAACGAAAAGGCATCGCTTCAGCAATCGCGGGCAGCAAGCCATCAACCCGGTTCAATGCGGCAAGCGACACAAAAAAGACGCCATCGGGGAAGAGCGCACCAGCCCGTGAGGTAACTTCCTGCGCTAATCGTGTCTTCCCGATTCCTCCCGGCCCGACAAGCGTTAACAGGCGGCAGGCCGGGTCAGCGAGTTGCGCGCCGATCTCAGCAATTTCCTGCGATCGGCCAAGAAAGACGGTGGGTGCGGCCATAACATGGTGCATGCTTTGGGTTTCTCCATATGTCTGATATCGAGTTCACTGTGCTAAGCGCGATTCCGCCCCCTCATTATACCGCCTCAACAGCAGGCAATACCATAAACCGGGATAAAATGCCAGCACTACCTGTCAGCACTGCATGACGACTTCCTATTCTATCTCCAGGCTCTTTTCAAGCTCCGACAAGCCAGAAAGAAGGAGACCAGAAACACCCGCAAAGCAGTGCACTCCTCGCGAAGCCCAAAAACCACTGGTCTGGACTCGGGATTCCGGTCCGCTCAGTTCGCTTTCCACTCCATGAAGAAGCACTACAATCAGAAAGAGTAGCTCGCTTTCTGGGCACAGCAGAACTCCAGAAGAATCTATAGCAAAAAAAATCAAGAAGAACGGGTTTCTTCGCCACGAAGATACAGAGGGACCGCTTCCCACTCCATCTGTATGGTTTGTCTCACCTGCCCTTTCGTACAGAGAAAGAACTGAACGAAGGATAGATGCACCTGCAATCACGCATCAAGTACACTGCGTACACAATCAAGCAATCAGAAAGGTCCAGATAAAACCCTATGCCCAGGCTCAAGGTAGGTATTTCTCTCTCGACAACCAGTCACATTCACAACGTGCATGAACGCGCCCGTATGGTAGAACGTCTCGGGTTCGACTCGCTCTGGATACCTGATTCCATCAGCGGAGATGGCACACCTTCTCTGGAAGCCATCGTGACACTTGCAACAGCCGCAGCCGTTACCACGCGTATACAGGTGGGTACAGGTGTCCTTGTCCCTTCTCTGCGCTCGCTTCCCTGGCTGGCGGCACAGCTCGGAACGCTGCAATACCTCTCTGGCAATCGGATCATTCTTGGCATTGGGTCCGGTGGCTCTGACGCAACCCCTTTTACACGTGCCATAGGTGCAAACATACGAGCGCGTGGCCGCAAAACCGACGCCGCGCTTGATCTTCTGCCACAACTGCTTGCGGGCCAACCAACACAGCTCACAAACGAGCCAGACCAGCCCGCTCTGACCCTTGCCCCGGCTGTCCCGATCCCACCAATTCTGATCGGCGGCAGTTCTGAGGCCGCAATGCGTCGCGCCGCCACCCGGGGCTATGGCTGGTTCCCCTCACTCCTGCCACCATCCACACTTGCAGAGCGTGCTACCAGATTGCGAGCGCTTGCGAGTGAGCACGGTCATCAGGAAGCCCCGAGCATTACCGTTGGCGGCAGCTTTCTCCCGGCAGAGGATAAGGAAGCCTACAACGCGTTTCTACACAATATGATCAGCTCCTACGGCATATCAGCAGAGCAAGCGGCCACGCTTCCTATCACCGGTACGCCTGAGCAGATCGCCGAGCGTCTTGCCAGCTACGCCGAAGCGGGAGCAGATCGTCTCGTGCTTGCCCTTTCAGCCCGCAATTGGGAGCGCCAATGTGAGCGTCTTGCGGAAGCATTAACCATATTGGACCGATAAACAGATCGGCGAAAAGGAGGAAAACCATGACCACCATGAGAGCAATACAGGTTCATCAATTTGGCGGCCCCGAAGTCCTGCAAGTGGAGCGGATTCCACGACCAGAACCACAGGAAGGCGAGGTGCTGATCCGTGTCTACGCGGCGGGGGTCCTGCCAATCGATGGGTATATCCGTAAGGGACTTATGGCAGGTATCCAGCCGAAGTCTTTTCCCTACATCCCGGGAACCGCTTTCGCAGGTGTGATCGAGAAACTCGGACCCGGCGTCACCGGTTGGGAGGTCGGGCAGGCTGTCTGTGGACGCGCCCCGAATGGAACCTACGCCGAATATACAACGGTGCAAACCAACCCGCCTCACGCCTCTCCGAATACCGAGGGGGCTCGTTTCTCGGCGGCAATCAGTCCGCTGGCGCTCAAACCCAAAACTCTCGGCTTTGACGAAGCGGCTGCCCTCTCGGGCGGCGCTACGACGGCATGGACTTCGCTATTTGAAGATGGCAATGTACAGGCCGGGCAGCGCGTCCTGATCCATGCAGCGGCAGGTGGTGTGGGCCTGTTTGCCGTGCAATTCGCCAGATGGAAGGGGGCGCAGGTGATTGGAACCGCCTCAACCGCGAATCTGGACTTTGTGCGTTCTCTGGGAGCCGAAACCGTAATCGACTACACAACGACAGCTTTTGATGAGGTCGTTCGTGACGTTGATTTTGTGCTGGATACTGTCGGAGGTGAGACCCTGCGCCGTTCGCTCAAAGTGCTCAAACGCGGGGGAACATTGGTCACGGTCATGGAGCCAGCGCCGGTTGAACTGGCCGAACAGCTCGGGGTCCACGCCATCAAAAACGCGGTGTTCCCAAATAGCAAGCATCTCAAGAAAATCGTGGAGCTGATCGACGAAGGGCATGCCCGGCCCGCGATTCAGCAAATCTTCTCGCTGGATGAAGCCCCACAGGCACATGCTCTCTGCGAGACCGGTCACGGACGCGGCCGCATCATCCTGCATATCGCCGATTAATCATTCTGCCTTGAACGGCATCCTCATAGGACTGGACGACTGGCACCGAACAGCCGTCCAGCCTTTTCATCTGGCAAGCCCCCACAGGGCAAACCAGAATTGTCTACGTCTGGCCTGTGTTTTCAGGGTCTCCGTCGAATCGCCTCGATGCATCCACCAAAAGAAGACTCCCCGAAGCAAGCACGTCCATTTACAACGCAAGATTCAGATAGGGAAAAGACAGAATTTTCTGTATGATGCCCTCAGTGAAGAAATCCAATATAGAAGAAAGAAAGAGATAAACCAATATATGCGTTACAAGGTGCTTGGCAAAAGTGGCCTGCGTGTTTCTGAACTGGCTCTCGGGACAATGACCTTCGGCGAAGGGATGGCCTGGGGCGCCTCCCGCGAAGAGAGTCGCAAGATCTTCGAGGCATATGCGGAGGCTGGTGGCAACTTTATCGATGCCGCTGATGTCTATATGGGCGGCGAGAGCGAGAAACTGGTGGGCGACTTTATCGCTGCCGATCGTGATCGCTTTGTGCTCAGTACGAAGTATGCAATTACCAAAAAGCGGCAGAAGGCCGCTGGCTTCAGCCAAGGGGATGGATGGCGCAGGAAGCCAGCAGCGGCAGGACGTTCCCCTTCGCTTGACAGAAGACAATCGTTGTGCGAGAATACACGAAGATAGTGAGGAAGAACAAGGAGCAAGGGATGCTGATCTCCGAATACAAGCTCGATGGGTCGAAGGCACAATTCGCCGCCATCGAGGAAGCCATCCGCACCACCCAGTTCATTCGCAACAAGTGTGTACGCCTCTGGATGGATGCACGCGGCGTCTCCAGGAATGACCTGCAGCGCTCTTGTGCTGTGCTGGCCAGACAGTTCCCTTTTGCGCTCTCCCTCAACTCGCAGGCCCGGCAAGCTGCCGCAGACCGGGCGTGGGCTGCCATCTCCCGCTTCTACGAGAACTGTCGCCTCAAGACACCCGGCAAGAAGGGGTACCCTCAGTTCCAGCACGATTGTCGCAGTGTCGAATACAAGACCACTGGCTGGAAGCTGGAGGCCGATGGCATTCATATTCGCTTCACGGATGGCTGCGGCATTGGTCGGCTGCGCCTCATCGGCTCTCGTGACATCATGGCCTTTCCCCTCTCACAGATCAAGCGGGTACGGCTGCTCCGGCGGGCTGATGGCTACTATTGCCAATTCGCGGTGGCGGCCACGCGACGCGTTGAGCATCAGCCCTCTGGCAAGCAGGTGGGCATTGATCTGGGGCTGCGTGCCTTCTTCACTGACTCCGAAGGCAACACCGTGGCTCCTCCCCGGTATTTGCGCAAAGCGGAACGGCGGCTCAAGCGGCTGCATCGTCGGCTCTCGAAGACGCAGAAACGCAGTCGCAATCGGCGCAAAGCCCGTCAAGCCCTTAGCAAAGCGTATCTCAAGGTGCAACGGCAGCGCGAGGACTTCGCCAGAAAGCAGGCGAACGCGCTCATCTCGTCTCACGACCTGATTGCCTATGAAGCCTTGCAGATCCGTCACCTGGTCAAGAATCGTCATCTGGCCAAGAGCATTTCTGATGCGGCGTGGGGTCGCTTCCTCTGGTGGGTGAAATACGACGGCATGTTGCATCGTGTTCCGGTGATCGGGGTGGAACCGGCCTACACCAGTCAGGACTGTTCTCGTTGTGGACAACGGGTGAAGAAGAGCTTGAGTATGCGTACCCATCTGTGTCCTGGCTGTGGGCTGCTTCTGGATCGGGACCACAACGCCGCCTTGAATATCTTGCAGAAGGCTCTACAGGGTACCGTCGGGCAGACGGGAACCGACGAGGGTGTCTCGTCGAACGCTTCTGGACAGCCTGCCGCTACGGGTCGTCGCACTGCGGCGCCTCGCAAGCAGGCTGGATGAAGGAAGAATCCCTGGCCGTCAGGCCTGGGGAGTGTCAAATTTCAGGGTGGCAATCCCAATGGCGTGGGCAGCCATCGCAAGCATATGGTGCAGGCATTGGAAGGCAGCCTGAAGCGGCTCAACACCGATTACATCGATGTCTATTATGTCCATGTCTGGGATATGCTAACCCCCATTGAGGAGACGATGCGGGCTCTCGATGATCTGGTGCGAGCAGGGAAAGTGCTCTACGTCGGTATTTCGGATGCTCCGGCATGGGTTGTAGCACGAGCGAATACGCTGGCCGAGCATTATGGCTGGTCTCCCTTCGTGTCGCTCTCACTCCAGTACAATCTGGTCGAGCGGTCAGGAGAGCGCGAACTGTTGCCAATGGCAGAAGCGCTCGACCTCGGCGTGACTGCCTGGTCACCACTGTCGTTTGGCCTGCTGAGCGGGAAATACACCCGGGGGACAGAGGGGGGACGCCTCAATGATAGCGGCTTCCAATCTCTCAACTTCCTTGAGCAGAGCGAGCGAAATATGCAGATTGCACAGACTGTGCAGCAACTCGCTGATGAACTGAGATGCACGCCCGCACAGCTTGCTCTGGCCTGGTTACGTCAACAGGCAAACGGGATTATCCCTATCATCTCCGGGCGGACAGTTGCACAGATCAAAGAGAATCTGGACTGCCTGGACCTCACCCTATCGCAGGATGTTCTGAATCGCCTGGATGGGGTCAGCCGCGTGCCCTTGGGCTTCCCGATGGACTTCTTAAAGCTGGAAAGCGTTCTGTACCAGACCTATGGAGGATTGTTTGACAGTATCGATTCAGATCGCCTGAATCTGCTGCGCAGGCTCACCCGTCGCTAACATACAAGGAGAGCCGGGAACCATTCTGGCCACTCTTCCCCTTGTTCCACAACAGCCGCTACCAATAAACCTTATAAATAAGACTTGAGGGAAAGAGAAGCTTCTGAGCCCCTCTTCTGAGAAGGCTTCAGAAGCTGTCTCATATCTGCTATTCCGAGAGCACCGCGTTGAGAAACTCGGTGGGTTGCTCGACATTCGACATATGCACTGCTGGCAACATGACCAGTTGTGCGTTTAGAATAGTCCTGGCAATCAGCTCTCCATGCTCGGGAAGCGTCACGGTATCGTTTCGACCGGCAAGAGGAGAACACCAGTGGTTTTATGCCTGCGACATACGCTCATCCAATTGGGCCAACACATGCGGCCATGCCTCTTTATGCTGATCACATGATTCCTGATCCATAAACCCTGCATGCGTGAGCTTCAAAAGGGTGCCGCTTCCTTCGGGAACAAGTTCAACCGTCAGGACAGTCTCGGCTCCTTTTGTCCCTCCTGCTCCAGTCAGCCAGGTCATCTCAATCAATCTATCAGGTTCCAGGCGCAGGAAACGGCCATAGTGCGGATGCCGGATACCGCCGCCCACCGCTTCCCAGAAGAACACCGCATTGACTTCCGCCTTCATGAGAACCGAGCCCGGTGCTGCGAACCAGCGATCCATTTGCTGCGTCCATGCCTGATAGAGCGTCGAAGGCGAAGCCTGCATCTGGCGCTCTACGCTGAGACGAAACGGCCTTGCCGAGAGATCGGGAAAGCAGATAGCTTGCTGCATATATCTCCTCCCATCATTTCAAAGATGATATTGAAACATAATTCAACCTACACCATTCCATTACCGAAGTCTTCTCCTATCTTGCGCTTTTTATTCCCATAAACTGTATATCGAAACCCACCGCTTGCAGTAGCCAATACAGTATAAAGAAGAGCACCCTACAAACTACCTTTTTTCGCACCGAAGCCTTTTCGCGGGAAACGAGAAGAGAGGGCGTACAACCTCTCTTCTCTCGCGTGTTTCACACCTCTGATGACTCTTGCCTCTGAACTGAAGCGGGCATTTTCTGGGGCAACAACGCCATAAATAGACCCTATCAGAGCCAGAATAGCCGTCAGTAAAAACACAGCATGCAGTGCCAGAAGAAACGCTGTTTGTTTCTGGCCACCTGCTCGCACATACGAACCTGCGTCCGTGCCTGAGCCGTTAACAGAGCCAGACCAACCGGGCGAATCACCGTGATCAGTTGAACTGTTCGCCACTTCTACGGGATCGTGGAAAGGAGCTATAGCCACAACCATCAACAGCCGTAAGATCAAGCCAAACGCCAGCCCGATTTTCACGGACAATACAAATCGCTCGCTTTAGCAGGCTTTAGATTGTTCCTTTTATAATTGCGCAATATAGGAGAAGTCCTTTCCGCTCTCATCTGCTATACCAGAGAAAGAGCTTTCAGATGAGAAAAGGAGAGAATATGATCAACGTCATTTGCGCCGAGGATTGTGGGAATGCCCCCAAAAAGCAGCAGCTCAAAGATTATACCATCGCCTGCGCGAACAATAATTTCAGCAGCGCAGCCGCCTTCGTGACAGATACCATCGTCTGGGATATCGTGGGGCAAGAGCGCTTTGAAGGCATCAGCCAGTATACACAGGCCCTGGAACGTTTGAAAGAGGAAAATATTACCGAGCTCCACATAGAGAACATCATCACGCACGGCAACACTGGTGCCATCAACGGCACAAAAAAGCTGGGAAATGGCACAACTATTGCATTTTGCGATGTCTTTATATTTACCAGCACCAGAAGAAATTCGAGTATCAAAGCGATCAGTTCATATAGAATTCCGCTTTGTTCGTAAGCAGAGAGAACAATGGTGCGTCTCCTCGCATCGGGTTGAAGAGACGCACCGCTGCTATAGGATTGATTAGATATCCTTTGCCATATGCAGATTCGTTACCCCATAGCCAAGCTTCGTATAGAGCTGGATGGCGCCATGATTGTGCCCGAAGACGTGTAGTGCGATCTTGCTTCCTCCGAACTCGCGCACCTTGTGCTCCAGCTCCCGGAATGCCTGCGAGGCGTAGCCACGGCGACGAAATGGCTCATCAACTTTGACATCATAGATGAATGCGGCCAATTTCCCCTGTCGTTTGTGCAACATGAACCAGATCATGCCAACATTCTGTTGCTCCTCATTGACGATCGTAAAGAGATAGTGATTCGGCGTCTCAAGCCCTTGCGGCAACAAATCATAGAACTCTTTCCGTGATTTTTCTAGCGCCTCTTCCTCTGACCACTCGCCATCTTTGACATGGTCCTCTGCATACTCTCGAATTGATGGTTCCAGAAAAGCTTGATATTCGGCTTCAGTCATTGGCCGTAATGTTACCATAAGAAAAATCTCGCCTTCATTTTAAAGCAGTAGTAATTTCATCCTCTATTACTCCATATATACGCATGATTGCATCGCTATTTCTCAGTACTCTACCTTCTCTCGGCTTGACCTTTATGCGAGAATAAAGAGCACGCACCCCCCAAAAAAAGATGGCAACACAAAGGTGCATTGAAACAATCTCCAGGAGAGATCTTATGTCATATGTCACGCCTGTACACGAGATGAGCCCCGACAATCGTATATGCATGTATCGAAGCAGTCAGCCCAATCTCAGCGATTTTGATGACTTTGAGGTTGATAGCTACCTGATTTCGACCAGGCGATTTATCCTGTTCTGCGATACCCTCTTTCATCCTGAGGATATGGCAAGGATCGTTCACGATCTGGGCCAGGAGCGAGCCGGACGGCCCTTCCTGGTTATGAACAGTCATGCAGACTGGGATCATGCATGGGGCAACAGTTATTTCACAGGAGAGCAGACAGCCCCATTATCGGGCACACCCATTGCCGTACTCGCATGACAGAAGAGCGGGAAAAGACGATGCTGACCAGCTTTCAGCAGCGGTATCCAGCACAATTCAGTTCTGTGATCCTGACGCCTCCAACCGCCACATTTCAGGGCACCTTCACGCTGTATGGCGGCGACCTCACCGTTGAACTTTTTGACGCACCTGGTCATCGCCTGGATCATATAGCAGCCTGGATCCCTGAATTGCGCCTTCTTCTGGCATTTGATGCTGTCGAAATTCCTATCCCTCTGATAAAAAACGTTGCAGGCGTGCCGAGCATGTTCACTACTTTAGAGCACTTCCTACAACTCAATCCTCAAACTGTTCTCTGTTCTCATGGGAGAACAGCCAGCCCTGATAGCATCAAAGCGAATGTAGCGTATCTTCATAAGGTAGAGCGGCTCTGTCGTACCCTTCTGAGCCAGCGTCTTCCTGGCAAGGCAGAACTTGATCAACCAGAGACCCTCATAGGATATTCATTTGAAGAGGCTCTGAACGATATTGAACAGATCATTCAAACATCTGCTCCATTTGATCCTGCTTTTTATCGGGAGTCACACGAAATGAATATTCAGCATATCTTCCAATGGCTGATGGGCTAATCACGCCACAACGAAGAGAACGGGCAAAAGCAGAGAAGCCTTTCTTCATCGTAATACCCGTTCTCTGAGGAGGATACAATTCTCTATTTTTCAACACTCTTGCATTTTACGCATCATTCGACCGTTATTGTTGTCCGTGCGCTATAGCACACACCTCATTGCGGAGACACGCGGCAGGAAACGCGATTAGTCCGAGGGCTGTTTTTCCTGCTCTCATACAAAGCCTTTTGCTAGAATTAAGTACAGCCTCTTTTGAGGCAGAAAATCCCTTGATCCTGTCAGCAACGAACAGAGCAAGATCTTTCCGCACGATGTCCGTACTATTGATTCAGGCAGAGGATGCGCTTCACTGCCCGCGCAAGCTGTCCGCTCGGGTCATGCTCCGCCGAACACGTGCGCCACGCAACAAACAAATCCGGTCGCACCAGCACCGCCCCCGTTGCCTCTACTCCATAGGCTTCACCGAAACGGCCTGCCACATCCTTCCATTCTTTGCCAATCATGCACACCTGAAGGGGCAAGTCCACCTGTTGGGCCGCCTCTTTCCAGATCTCCCCCTGCTCCCCCACCAGCAAGGACCACTTCCCGGCACAGAGATCAATCGTCGAAACGGCTTTCCCATCCCGCTCCACATACAGGTTCGGGATACGCGTTCCCGGCTCTCCATTCAGCGTGGCAGGTGGCTGCGTCAAGGCGGTCTGCTCAGCGGCACCCTCGGTTATGATCGCAGCGCTTCGATATCGATAACCGAACACCAGTTCGTCCGTATCGATCATGCGGCTCTCGCCGGTTCCGGTGCGATAGAAGTAGCGTTGCCGCGTCTGCTCCACTGTCAGGTTTCCGATGGGCAGCCGCTCTTCCTCATAGGTTCGCAGCAACGCGCTCCCGGCCTTGCCTGAATGAACAAGCGCCAGCTTCCATGCGAGATTAAAGGCATCCTGAATGCCGGTCCCCGCACCAAGCCCACCACTGGGTAGAACCGCATGTGCGGCATCACCGACCAGAAAGACGCGCCCCTGTTGATACCGCTCGGCTGCTCGGGCCGCCTGCTCCCACATGCCTACTTTCACAGCGTCCCAGGGATAGGCAGGCAGGATCTTCACATCTAGATCAGGCACACCAACAGCGATCCGGATCTGCGCGATACAGCGTTCGTCGGTCATGTCCTCACGCCGCTCCCCTCGTTCGGGATGGATAGGAGTGCCAAAGCTCCAACGCCGCTGATTATCCAGAGGCATCACCCCCCCCTGCCCATCAGGTAATGCGGGGTTACTGATATAGTACAGATACACATTCCGACCTCGTAACACATCAGACAAATCCGCTTCAAAAGCGATATCTGTCATATAGGCGATCGTGCCAGGTCCCTGCGTCTTGATGCCGAGCGCCTCACGAATGCGGCTCCGGTTCCCATCAGCAGCGATCAGGTAATCAGCGCGAACTCGCCACTCACGTCCATTTGTGCGATCACGAAGGAGAGCGCTCACGCCCGTTTCATTCTGCTCAAACGAGATCAGCTCTGTACTGAAACGAATGTCACTCCCGAGCTTTCTTGCCTGCTCGATCAGAATCGGTTCAAGGGTGTCCTGACCGATCACGGTTCCCGTCGTCGGGGTCAACGCGGAAAGATCAGGAGAGGCTCCTTCATCCAGCACAACCATCTCCTCCGAAGCAAGGGACGACGTTCGGATCATGCCATGATTGGCCGCTGTAGGCGATTGCGCCGCTCGAATCGTCTCCTCTAAACCAATGGCGCGAAAGAGCTCCATCGTACGTGCATTATAGCCACGAGCCCGAGGTAAACGCGCCGGTTCCGGATGCTTCTCAACGACCAGCGACGGAACGCCGTGCCAGGCCAGAAACAGAGATGTCGACAATCCGACCAACGCTCCGCCTGCAATTAAGATGGGAATATGCTGTTCTTCTGTATGCACAAGTTTCCTCTTTCTGCACTGCTATGGTATACTCATTACTGCAAGTCCCTTGCATCAGTCAAGGGAGTGATAGTCTATCATATCTCAACCCATAACGCAAGTGGCTTGCATTAATATCCTCATCGCACAAGGTCCCTCCTCATTAACATGCGAGAGCAGCGCACCAGAGCCGCCAAAAACAAACCATTCAGGACCGTCTCTTTTCTCCGTTTGTCAATATTTCCACTTTTTCAGAGCAGAAAAAGAAAAGAAAAGGGAGAATACAAATAAAGGAGAAATGTATGAACCCGGAGATTACAGAGTATATCGAGAAGATAGAGCAGCCCTGGCAGGTCGAGGCATGTAACCGCTTTCGTCAGATCATTCTGCAAACGGTGCCAGAGGTTGAGGAGTTGAAACAATATGGCCGCCCCCACTATAAAAAGAATGGCAAATACCTCTGTGTCTTCAATACCGCGAAGAAACATGTCAATGTCATGCTGTTTCATGCTCAAGCCCTTTCTATCCCCGAAGGCTATGGCGAACTCAGCCCAAACGGCGAGCGCGTTACCGCAAAGCTACAGGAAGGCCATCAATTCGACTATGACCTCTTCACAAAACTGCTGCAAGAGGCAGCCCAAACCCTCTAAACGATCGGTCGCGGCTTCACTGGATGAGGCCGCTTCTTTGCTTTTTGGGCCAGTGAAAGAGTAAGCAAACGCAAGGCAACCAGATGAGGCCGCTCTTTGCTTTTTGAGGAATATGGAAAAAGAAGGAATCAAGGTGGGACAAGCTATAGATGCTTCTGAGGAGAAACCTAAAAAGAGGACATAAGGGGAAGAGAGCGCCTTCAGGAACTACCTTACAGGCGCCATCTCTTCCCGCCTCTGTTAGAGCGCTTTCGGCTGATAGGTCAGCAACACAACGCCGGAAGGATGCGTTTTCGTCTCGACCAGTTGCAATTTCACGCGATTCTTGCTTTCAGGGAATAGTGGCTTCCCGCCTCCCAGGACAACCGGATGCACAAGGATCTGATATTCATCGATCAGGCCAAGCTCGGTAAGCGCCTGAATCAGGCTGATACTTCCATAAACGATGATATTGCGGCCCGGTCCCTGCTTCAACTGTCTGATCTCGTCCGCGTTCACCTCTCGCACCAGCCGTGAATTGTTCCACTCGGCCTTCTCGAGCGTGCGGGAAAAGACGATCTTCTCCAGTGCAGTAAGTTGGCGAGCATACTCTTTTTCCTCCTCAGAGGCATTGGGATTATCGGGCACATAAGGCCAGGAACCGGCAAAACTCTGGTAGGTCACGCGACCAAGCAAGAGCGTATCGGCGGAGCGAACGAACTCAGACTCGTACAGTCCCATTGCTTTGTCATAGGATTCGCCGACCCAATCCATCTCACCATTCGGTCCTGCAACCTTGCCATCAAGAGATATCCAGGTAGTCGTAATGATTTTTCGCATTGTTTTTCTTCTCCTTATCTATATGTCTTACGTTTCATTCCGTCTCTATCATACTATTCTCGATCGAGAAGAAAAACCGGAAACATCATCAGTCTGAAATTGAGGGTGAGCTAAGATCCTGGCGATTTTGTGCAGTAAAGCAATTTGTTATCTTGGCGCAGGGCTGAAGCCGGGTTGTCTTCTGGCTCCAGCTCGTTTGGGGTGACGGTTGTGAGGAAGAGGAAAGAGAGAAACGTCCTCTGTTCCCTCCCGGCTTACGCAAGCGTTGGTACCATCTCCTCCTGTTCCTGTTCTGACTCCAGTTCAAAGGCCAGATCATCGGTTGGCGGGGCAGCAATTTGGGACAAGTCCTGCTCATCATCCAAAGCGTTTGATATGGCGCGTCTGGTAGGGCGAGAGAGCTGCTCATTCGTCAATGGTCGGAATCACCCCTTCCTTCGCCCGGGTATTGAGCGCGGCGTTGAGTTCAATCACATTGTCCAGCATGACGCCGTTGGCAATCACGCCCGTATATTTGACGCGCTTTTCCACTTCCTCTAAGGCTCGCTCCAAGAGCGCATTGCCATAGGCAAAAAGAATCCAATCCTCAAAGTTATTGTATTGCTCGGTTTTGTTCGTGCTTCGATGAATGATCTCGCGGTGCTTAACATCCAAAATGAATTTGAGCAGGAAGATGGTCCGCTCGACGCTTCCCAGAGCGTGGAACGCCTGGTAGAGCCGATTTTTGCGGCTGTAGGTCGGGCACTTGCCCAGGAGCATCGAGGACAGAACTTTTCCCTCCTGGATCGAGATCACCACGCGCAGCAGATCCGCCAATGCGTTTTGATCCGTTCCCAATCAACCACCTGATCGCCAAACAAGGATTCAATATGGGTATAATGGGGCGCGCTGTCTGGACGGTAAAAGGTCAGGTCTTCCCAGTTGCGGATACGTGGCATCAACTCGATGCCGAGTAAGGAGGACAGACCAAAGACGGGCAGGTTCTGCCCTGGTATCCGCTTGAACGGTGGTGAGTTGAATGGAAGAGCGGTTGCGAATGAGTCCATCGAGCATACAAATGGCTTCCCAGACCCCACAGGCGATAAAGTGGCTAAAGAGGCAGATCAGCAACGCGAGGCGCTTGTCCGCCGAAAAGTTCCACAGGTTCGTGACATGCAACGCCTGCGCCTCTTCCGCCAGGTACTTGACTTTCGTCAGGCGAACCCTTCGAGAAGGGGTTGCATGCTCCCAAACGATTGCAACCACGTCAGGCGAGCAAGCCATTCACTCTCTTGGTCAATGCGCTCGTCCAACGTGGGATTCGGCTGATCGCTTTAAAACAGCAGATTGATCTGACCGACCACGATATGAGTTCTAAGATTATCGTGACCGTTTTTTCTCTCCTCGCTGCACTGGAGCGCGATTTGATCAGCATGAGAACCAGAGAAGCGCTGGCTGCCAAGAAAAGCCAGGGTATGAGACTTGGCAAGCCAAAAGGAACCATTCAGAAAAGCAATTTTGACGCTGACCTGCCACGGATCAAGGAATTGCTCCATGTTGGGCTTTCCGTGCGCAAAATCGCCACCATTCTCAACTGTCCAAACCATCACTCACCCAATACCTACGTCAGCAAGCGTGGGCTACGCGGGCCAGATTCGTCAAAGAGCAAGTGAAGAGCTGGCTTCACCTGAGCATACATACACATTTTCGCCAGGATCGCGCGTCCACTCTCCACTCGTGCTCTTTTCCGTATGCGCAGTCAGTTGATTGAGAAACGCCAGACTGGCTGCGATGATCTGCGTCCGTGCCTGGCTGCGTGTGATCGTAGGCTGTCCATCACCATCCTGGACCCCATAGTCACCAAAGTAGCTATGGATACCTCCCTGGATCACGATATACCTGGTGGTGACGGGGAGCAGGTGTTTGGCGGCGGCAATTTTGTCTGGCGTCGCCAATCCATCGTGAGACCCTGAGACGGAGAGCACCTGCAAATGAGAACGGTGTGACAGGTCTCCATTGGGATAGGATGCGAAGAGCAAGAGTCCCCGAATCTTCCCATGATTGGCGGCATAGTCACTGGCGGCGACTCCACCGAGCGAATGCCCGCCGACTGCCCAGACCGCTATTTCTGGATGTGCGGCAATCACATCATCAGCCCGGTTCTCTGCCAGCAGTGCTATATTCAGTGGCATTTTGAGGATAAAGGTCGCATAACCATCTTCTGCCAGCGCGTGCATCGTGATGGCATACGCAGCCGGGTCAACTTTGGCTCCCGGATAAAAGATCAGCCCAACTCTCGCCCGCGTAGAGGGAAGAAAGGAGATCATCTCATCATTTTGCGTCACGGTCACGCCTGGGGTGGTGTGTAATGCGGCCATCGCATCAGCGCTCGCCGCGTAGGGGCGTAACCAGATAACCAGAGCAATTGTCACTCCAAGCAAGAGGAAAAGCATAACAAGAAGTGCCAGACGCCAGAAGCGGGGTCTGGGTTTTCCTTTTTTCGGAGGGACTGGTTTCACAGAGGCAGTATTCATCAAGACCCTTTCTTCTTGTGGTTTGCGTGTCGTCATCAATTGGCGGCCTGTGTTTTTGCCTGGCACAGAGCGCGACCAACGACCATCCCACCAAGGCACATAGAGAAAATATTGAGAACGAGGTGGATCGTATTCATCGCCTCAATTCCAACAACCGCGCGCCACAGATCCTGATTCACACCAACCACGGCCACCGCACCACCGACAAGGAAAAAGACGATGCCAAGGGCAAGATTTTTGCCTGGAAGCAGAAACGATGTGGCGATGCCAATTCCCCAGAGGGAGAGCACAAAAAAAAGACTAATGAGCATATGGATTTCGCGTACACCCTCAGCAGGGACAATCCAGCCGGCCCAGAAGTACAGACCTAAAAGAATCGCGAACACAAAGGTGAGACGCAGCGTCAGAGAACTGACACATAGCAATTTCATAGGGATGTTCTCCTAACAACCACACGAGTGGAGATGTTCGATCTGGGAGAGATAGCACCGAATCGATAGCAGAGGCAAAGGTGTTACCCCGATACTTCACCTGCTGCCAGTCCAACCGCATTCGCCTTTTTTATTCTGGCTAGAGTGTCCAGAGAGAGAGCCCCTGCGATGATCGGGTCAAAGGTGCGTCCAAGCCCAGCAATCCCTTGAGAGAAGCTGAGAATTTCTCCCTGTGCCCTTCAGGAGCAATGAGCGAGAGCACCGCAGCGTTGGTTGGTGTAACTGCGCCATCTCTCATCGAAACTGACTAATCTAACTCGATTAAATATACCAGAGGTGTACAAAATAGTCAAGATCGACTATAATGAAGGGCACCATCTGAATGAAAACAGCTCTTGGAGAGAGAGGAGAAACCTGATGGATGAACGGATGCTTCTTTTGCTCGGATTATTGAAAGCGCAGAGACAGCATGGCTATCAAATGAATGAGTTTATTGAGCACAATCTCAAGCCTGTCATCGACATGAAGCGTTCCACTGCCTATAGCTTGCTAGATCGACTGTGTGAACTGGGATATGTGGAGAGCAGTACGCAACAAGAAGGGAAACGACCGCGGAAAAAGGTCTATACCCTGACCGAAGCAGGGGAACAGGTCTTTCTCGATGCCTTGCGAGCACATCTTTCTCAGGCGGGACAGATGAGCATCCCTTTTGAGATCGGCTTGATGTTTGTCGATCACCTTCCCTCAACAGAGGTCCGTGAGGTTTGGCAACAACGGCTGCACCAACTGGCTCAACACATAGAGGTATTGGAAGCTGCTCCTACTCATGGAGTAGGACAAGGAGTTGACTTGGCCCTTGCCCATAGGAAAGCCATGCTCAAAGCTGAACACCAGTGGCTTGTGGAGGCACTTGAGCAAGGCGTCTCCGAAGACCACTAGGAAGTTGCTGGTTTTTCTCTCGTTCGGACTTCCCAAAAGCCCCGTTTCCTGCTGAAACGACAGTGACTTGTCACGGGGCTCAATGGAGCACACTGGTGGCATAAACGGTCACATTTGACTATTTCCCATCAAGCTGCTAAGATACTCATAGTCGATTAATCGTATTCGACTATTTTGCATTGAGAGGCGGTTGATAAGGGCGTGTCTCATCAACCAACAAGGAGAAAAACACATGTTCATTGCGGTGAATACTATTGCTGGTCTGGCGGCAATGACAAAATGCTTCAGGCATTTAAACATGCTGCTCCTGCTATGAAACAGTTTCAAGGTTTTATCAGTTTGGAGATCTGGACAGCTCCTGATGGTTCAATGCAGGCAATCTCACGTTGGACGTCTCAAGAGGCATTGAACGAGTATACGACCAATGCCCTCTTCAACCATCATCATGGCGGTGCCTCAGGCAAACAGATGAATATTCCTGGCCAGGTTTCATACTATAGCTGGAATAACACTGTACAAGGAGAACACATTGCGTTGTGATCGATCTGTACAGTCATCCTACCCCTACCTCTATCAGATGCGCCATATCAAACGTTTAGCAATGATGAACTCCACCTGTCCCAAATTGCTGCACCGCCGACTGATAGTCTCGCTTCATACTCAGAGTCTTGGATAGCCTTTTTGGGCTGTTTTGCTCTTCAGACTTTCTGTTCCTACTGTGGGCAAACCCCGAATATTACAAATTGCTTTGCTGCACATTTTCGCTAGGATCTCAGTCCACCCTCAAATTGAATCTCGTATCGCTCGGCATCTTCGTCGATCCAACGAAGCAGCCGCCCCCCTTCTACTTCCAGCTCATGCCGATCCCGGGTCGAGAGCGTCGCGAAGGGCTCAATGAGCAATCGAGCAGTGGACCCACTCCGTTGCGTCTTCCATGTTCCTTTCACAAAGCCATCGAGCAGAAACGTGTTCATCCCCTGGATCGCGACCCATCGATATTGATCTGCAACGACCCGACAGCGCTCCTCATGGGCAAGAATCAGATTGTCGAAGCAAGGCAAGAACCGAACAGGTGCAGGCACATCAGCCACGGGGCGGGGTGCATCGGGCAAGTCAAAGAGTTCACGCCCCTGCTCATCCCGAAAGGTGCATAATCGGGAACGAAGCCGCTCAAAGATCTCCTGCATCTTGCTCAATCCCGACCACACCTGCATATCCTTCACTGATGCCGGGCCAAAGGCCGCAAGATAGCGTAGCACCAGCTCCTCCCGCGCCTCAGGAGAGGCCACAGGAGCCCGCCCTAGCCACGTTACAGCTTCGGTGAGCAGACGCTTCCCCGTCGCTCCCCATGCAGCGGATTGAGGCAGATGGAGAAGTGCAAGGTACATGGATAGGGAGCTCGCCATATGTGCCGTACCCATTCGAGGGTACAATTCACCTACTTTTTGCTGCACCTGAGCTCGAGTTCGCGGCTGCTCGCGCAGGAAGGCTCGCATTGAGCCTTCCATATGCTGCATATCAAACCCCTCGGTTTTCGCGGCCACAAGATGCAGATGACGACTCCCGACAGGCTGAAGAACAGGGTGAAAGCGAAGATAGTCTTCTGTGGCCAGGAGATGCAGCGTCCCCCGAATCGAGAGCGACTTTACCACCTGCTTCGCTTCAAGCAACTGCATCAGCTCAGAGCGAGGGAACGCCTGTAGCCTTGTCCACAGCCCGATATAGGGCGCGTCAGGTTCCTGCCCCTGGATCGCGACAAGCTGCCGAATCAGCTCAAGCGGAGAAAGCGAGGCCCGCACAAGCAGATGCTGACGCGCCAGTGTCGCACGGTTTAACTCTCGTATGGTCAGGAGCCGCCTCGTCATTCTGTTCTCCCTGCCTTTCTCTATTTGCTGATGCGCTCCAGCGCAACAACCGGCACATCATCAGGAATTTGCGCAGCCATTTCAGCATACTCTTCCGAACGCGCTGCCCCCTCCTGCAACATCTCACGAGCCTTCTTCAGAAAGGGCGCTTTCTGCTCCCCATCCAGTATCTGTGCAAGCGCTTCAAAAGCCTCACCATTCACCTCGACCTTCACTCGGGGGTTGGCCTTGAGATTGTAGTACCAGTCGGGGCGCCCGCTGCCCGGGAGCACTATCAGGCGCTCACCATCGGTCTGATAGCCCAGAGGCACCGTATAGAGCTTGCCGCTTTTCCGGCCGGTTGTAGTGAGCAAAAGAAGCGGAGCACCTTCATAGAACCCGCCAACCTTTCCACCATTCGCCCGAAACTCCTCGATAATTTTGTTGTTCCAGTCCTTTACCTGACTCATATCAAAGTCGCTCATATATCTTGTTTATTCCTTTCTTGTTTCTTGCTCTCAGTATACGAGAAAAAGCGGACAGAAATGGTCCTTTTTTTCTCCTTTTTTGACTCAGAATCCCAAAACAGGCATCATCTCCCCGGATCACCTGCCTTCCCTGCGTTTCTACCAGGGGAGTCGCCCTTTCTCATCAAAGAAGCCCCCTGTTGGTCCGTCCGCTGACAGCGTTGCCAACTGCACTGCGACAGCGGCCCCCTGCCGAGGCGTGCGCGTCGCTGTCGGGTTCATATCGGTCGCCACCCTTCCCGGATCCGCCGCGTTGACCTTGATTCCCGCCTGCTCCAGCTCTTTCGCGAAGTAGATCGTGAACGCGTTCACAGCCGCTTTCGACGAGCTATAAGCAACGCTGAAATGTAGCAGCAAGTCGGCAGGAGCTTCGCTACTCATGCTCAGCGAGGCCAGCCCACTCGTCATGTTGACAATACGCCCCGCCGGCGAGCGCCGAAGCAACGGGATCATTGCCTGAGTGACGGCAAAGGTGCCAAACACATTAGTCTCGTATATAAACCGTAAGGAGTCCGGGGTCTGCTTGCTTGGAAGCGCCTTCTCAGGAGCCACGACCGCCGCATTGTTCACCAGCACATCAAGCCGGGCATAGGTATCCTCAATCAAGCGGGCGGCGGTGTCAATGCTGCGCTGATCGCAAAGATCAAGCATGATCGCCCGCGCCTCAATTCCCTCTTCCTGTAGCTTCCGCGCCGCTTCATCACCACGCGCCCGCGCCCCGATCAGCACAAGCATCCCCTGCTCTCCCAACTGGCGAGCGATCTCAAAACCAATTCCTTTTGTCGCGCCCGTCACGAGCGCAATCTTTTTCTCCTGTGACATCTCAACACTCCCAAACAAGAGGGCTTACGGCCCTCTCCTTTTCATTAGATTTCCTATTATTGAATAGAGCAAACTCTATTGAATAGTATGATATAATCAATCTATGGCACATGTCAAGAGATCATATACATCGCTTCAGCGGCAGCGCCAGGCCCGGGCCACGCGGGAGCGTATCACCACATCGGCAAGGCGGCTTTTCGCGCAGCACGGTTTCGCAACCACCACGATGGAAGATATCGCTCGTGATGCCGAGGTTGCCGTTCAAACTGTCTATGCCGCGTTTGGCTCAAAGCGCGGAATCTTGCTGGCACTTCTTGATAGCATGGAAAGCGAGCAGCCAGCAGTCAGTGACGAGATGGACCCGATAGCTCAGATTCGGCAGTGGGCGCACGCGGCACGTCTCTATTTCGAGCGAGGTGCCGATCTGATCGATATTGTCTGGAAGGCCGGTTTAGCGGATCCGGATCTACTGGCAGCATGGCGCGAGGGTGAGCGCAGAAGACGAGCAAATGTAGAGGAACGAGTCAGAGGATGGGTGGCACGGGAGCTCTTACGCCCGGGGCTTTCGGAACAGGAGGCAACTGATATTGTATGGACACTGCATGCACCGGAGGTCTTCCGGCTTTTTGTGAACGAATGTCACTGGTCAGGCGAGCGCTATGAAGCATGGCTCGCCTCGGAGATGGAGGCGCTGCTTCACAGGCCAGCCTGAACAGCAGGGGATATGGTCTCGAACCGCTTCTGGCCCGAGACCATGGACTCTATGAGCGCCCGGCCACCTTGAACTTCTCGGCCTCGGGGATAACGCGTGTCGCCAGGAGATCAAAGACCTCGGGATCAGTCACATTCAGCAGCGAGATGATCGCCTGATCGACTCCCAGTTCGGCAAGCTGCCCCAGACGATCGAGGAGTTCTGATACTGAGGTCGTACCGTTGCGCCCATCGGCAGTGAGCGTCAGGCGATCGGCGGTCGTCTTCTCGATCTCCTCATAGGGACGTCCAAGCCGCTCACAATGCTCACGCAGCACTTCGAGCTTACCCCGAATTCCTTCCACGCCAAGCGCGCCAAAGATATTACAAGCGTCGCCATATTGAGCAACCAGCCGTAGTGTTTTGCGCTCACCAGAGCCGCCGATCATAATCGGGGGATGCGGCTTCTGCACGGCTTGCGGCGAATTCAGCGGACGCTCAAGCGTGTAGTACTTGCCCTGAAATGGCGACTCGTCACCTTTCCACATCTGTTGGGCAATCTGTAACGTCTCTTCCAGCCGCTCAAACCGCTCTGCCAGCGAAGGGAAGGGAATTCCCAGACCTCTGTGTTCCTCCTCATTCCAGGCCGCACCGATGCCAAAGTAGGCCCGCCCATGCGAGAGCACATCCAGCGTTGTCGCGGTCTTTACCAGCACGCCGGGGTGACGATAGGTGATGCCTGTGACCAGCGTCCCGAGCTTGATGCGGTTAGTACGACCGGCTGCGAAAGCCAGCGCACTCCATCCTTCCAGCATCTCGTTCTCGGCAGGACCGACAACCGAGATTTGAAAGAAGTGGTCCATCACCCAGAGGCTATAAAAGCCAGCCCGCTCAGCTCGCTCTGCGATCAAGCCGAAACTATCTCCAAGCTGACTCTGACCTTCAGGATAGGTAAAATTTTGAACCTGCAATCCAAGACGCATGCTTTACTTTCTCTCCTTTTTTACTGACCACACAGATAGCTCGCAGCAAGTCGCACCCTGCTTTCCTTCATCACGTTTCACGGAGACCTGTTGCCTCAGTAGGATACAGCTTAGAGAGTGCTCTAAGTCAAGAGGGAGAAAGCAACCAAAAATGCCGAGAAACCATTCCCGCACGCCGCCGGGATTGCAGCATTACGGATAAGGTCGTGTACCAGAATGCCGGCATCCAGTCGCAGGCTTGCCAATCGCACCCGTTCGCGCTGCGAGGACGCGACGCGAGCTTGTTCGGTCAATGCTCACAGCAACTCTTCACGCATCCGCCAGGCGCCATTATCAGGCCCAGCACCCGTTCACGTTAAAATGCTCCCTCCGCCAGTGGAGCCGATTCCAGCAACACGCCACAGGGAACACTACAGGCTGACTACCAGCTACACGAGGGGGAGTCTCCCATCCTGTCCACCATCGCGCTTGCAGCATTCCAGCTTCTCACAGAGTATGACCTGACACGTTTGCGCGCCTGCCAGAATCCCGCCTGCCCGCTCTTCTTTTACGACACAACCAAAAGCGCTACCAGACATTGGTGCAGCATCAAATGCAAAGAACGTGCACGCTCCATTGTTTGGCACAGACAGAGCAAACAGGCATGAGCTCAACGTATGGGTTCCAGTGCTGAGCCACACCTGTCGGACCCGTCCGGGCCAGATGCCAGGCACTGTTTGGATGCCTACCTGCGGGAAGCTCCTCCGATATCCCTGCAAGCCTGCTTGTATCATCCCATCAATGAGCACAGCCGAGGCACCATAGAGACACCCCGCAGAAATCTGGCGACAGGTGCACCTCCACGTAGCTTGCACCGCTATCCCTTCTGCATGTAGCATACACTAGAAATGGAAGTTTCTTTTCGTTCACCTTCTGTTCTACAGAGATAAGAAAGCATTTTCCACTCTTCTTGCAAGGAAAGGTCGGCAATAGCAGCGGAGATCGCAACAGGGGTGCCGCTACGAGCGGTCGCACGGCGGCTCATAAGCAGGCAAGCAGAACGCTTTGATACGAGTGGAGCGTCAAAGCGATGTTACATACCATTCTGAAGCAATCGTCAGACCTGCATCCTGTAACATACTCCGTTTCGCATGGTCGAGATGCGGACAGACGACAACAATCTGATTGGCGCCACGCTCTTTTGCTCGTTGCTTGACCTCGTCCAGCAACAGCCTCCCAATCCGTAACCAATTCGCCTCGTGGGCTACGCAAAAATCATCAACATGGCAGGTCAGCCCGGCTGCGTAAACGGGAGGCGCTTTCACAATGGACGCAATTACAAAGCCTGCGACCACAAAGTCCGTACCATCTTCTTCCTGTTCATAGACAAACGCAATAGTGCTCTCTCGTGCAAGGACGTCTCGAAGATACGCGTAATGCTTCTCGTAAGAATCATCTGCTTTCCGCCAGAAAACCGGCTGATATTGCTGTAGCTTCTCACGGGCTTGCTCCGCAAGTTCGACCATCACAGAAAGATCCGCGGGTTGGGCAGCTCTGATCCGTTCAGTCATACGCTTCCTTTCTTCTATGCTCTGAAAGTACGCAGTCAGCGCTTCCTACAACTACTTCTAAACTGTTGCACTCTTTCCATAATACCAGAAAGCCAGAGAAAGAGGAACACGCAAAAACGCGAGAAACGCATTCATCTCGTCGTACATGAGGGATGGCACGCAGCTAGCCGAGGGCCTGGCTGTATGCCACCCTGGAGCCATTATCGAGCTCTGATCTGTTCAGCCATATACTGAATCAGGGCGAGTGTCTCCTGTAGATCTTCCTCGGGAGCATCTTCTTTGGCATACTTTCCCGCCAGCGAGCGTTCAATCAATCCCGACCAGCGTTCTCCCAGATGCGCCTGTGCCCAGTGTGCCGCCTGAGGTTTGGACGCGATCTGTGCCGTTTCCAGCACATATAGCACCCGGCAGAGCGTCAGAACCACAAACGCCTGATTCTTTCGTGACCGTGCCCAATCCAACCACTCAGGGCTATGGATCTCTCCCAGCCACAAGTTCACAATCGCCGCTGCCGCCCGCCGAAGATCCTCAGGGGCGACAGGCTCAAAGAGCTCGCGAGGCTCGGGCCCTGCCACTCTCACCCCACATGTATACAGTGTGTGTCGTTGAAAGCTCCACCCGATTTCAAGCGGCGCCAGCAGGAACGGAAACTCCTTCTCGACCTGAGGATAACGCGCTTCGGTTGGCTCAGTATGTCGCAGCGCCTCACACGGGACATACGCCGCCTCAATATTCTCTGCCCAGGGCGAGCCGCTGCGGGCAAAGCGCTCATGAAACGCCTTCAACTCCTCAATCAGCTCATCCGGCAGTTCTGCATCTGTGACAACGAGAAAATCAATATCGCTCTGTTGAGGGTCAAAGTCGCCGAGGGCAAGTGAGCCATAGAGATACATGCCACAGAAATGGCTCCCGAGCAGAGCCTGTAGCTGCGTCGCAAGCTCATTCAGTACGGCATTCACATCGGCATAAGGGGTAGGAGTTGTATTCATTGAAAGACCTCTCTGTTTCTTATCTGGCTATTTTTCGAGCATATGGAAGGGAGGTATAAGAAAGGGGGCGCTCGAATTCGAGAGGTAGGCAGTGTGCAAGCATAAGAGGACAACCCACCTGCGAACACGCACATGAGCGGGAAGTAGCATAGCTTGTGTTGACAGCAGTATTGAGAGCTGGCTTGATAATTATATGGACAGCCCCGTTGATAGATGTCCGGGCATCAATAACGATGGCGAGTATACATAGAGTGCTCCTCTCAATAGCATCTTTCCCCTTATGATACGCAGCCAGCTCGCTCCCTGTCAAGGAGCCAGTCCTGCACTCCCCATTCGTCATAACTTGCTATACATCTCCTTCTCTTTCTGCTATGCTGCTTAGCAGTTTCCCCATCCCGTGAGAGAGGGACCGCAATCATTTTGTGCCGACTGGCAACTTCTGTTTCAAAGGAGATTCTATAGATATGGTGACTATCCCTGTATGGTTGGAACAGCTTCAACAAACACCGCACAAAGACTTCCACTGGTTCAGTCAGGAAGAGATAGAAAACAGGCAGACACATTCATCTATTGATGCCCATCTCCAAAAATGGGGACTGACCGGAGAAACAGCGGATCAAGCCCGTTCCTTGCTTCAACACATGGTTCAGGTTGGCGAGGGATTTCGCGTTCCCGGCGCGAATGAGAGCATTCAGCATACCGTCGAATACTGGCTGAACCAGCAGGACCCCTCCCAGCTCTGGGCAGCCCTGCATTATCACACTCTCCCGCAGCTCTTCTTTCCTGTCGGAAATGAGCTCACTGCCATTACCCGAGCACTTGCGCTCTATCATGCCGAAGAGAAAGGAGAGTATCCCGCTCAATGCCGCCTCTTCGTCGGACTGCTGGAAGGTCTCACATTGAGCGAACTTGAACATATGCTGCTCTTCCGTCCCGCATTTGGTGGGTTCCGCGTGAGAGGAAGTACGACGCCTCTCAGAAACAACTATCCCCGGATCACTGAGCTATGGACAACCCATTCACGCTCGTTGCTCCGGCTGATCTGGTTTGAACATATCGAGACATTGCTTGTGCATATCGAATACCAGCCAGTGCAACAGCAGCAGACAATCGCCAGCTATAACGAGGCCTTTGGCTATCACTTCCCGCTCAATATCCCGGTCGATGTCGCAGAACTGCTCCACGGCTTCGTGAACCTCAATGCCGAGCAGCTTTTCAATGAGATGCAGGAGCTTCCCGACGAGGAGGTGAATTTCTATCTCTTCATTCTGGCAAATATCCTTCCGCCCTCCTCAACCGACGCCCTGACGACCTACATCCTCCCATTCTACCTGCACCCGTCCCGAGAGATACGCGAAATGGTAATCGAGATCGTACAGGAATACAGGGAGCCGTCCATACTCCGCGTCCTGCTACAGCGCGAAGAGGATCCGGACGTGCAGGCAATCATTCAGGACGCATTACAGCAAATGGAAGCGTAGACCACCAAAAAGGAAGAGATCCCGGGGAGCCTGTCCGTCTCCTCCGAGATCTCCATCACAAAACCCTCTTTCAATCCAGAAAACACCTCATCAGGAGCTAGAGCCCGGGTGTCCCTTCCAGCAGCTCAAGCATTGGACGACGCGCTTCCGGCCCATAGGCTACACTTCCCACCGGGATCGCGGAATTGAGCGCCTCACTGACTTTCGCAATCCAGATGGGTCCGAAGCCGCCACACAGTTCGATCATCTGCACACCATTCTGATAGAGCTCACGCGCCACCTCAATGACCCGTTCCTTCTGTTGAAAATCGAGGCCCACTGCAATAAACTCACAGATGTCATTCTTTGTTGAAACCGTGTTCTTCTCAGGCGAGAAACCCGGGGAAAGATAGATATACGCCCATTTACGCAAAGCCATAGTACATCTCCTTTCATCTCTTCAGCATTGTTACAGGAAGAAAAGTGGCCATCTGTACCCTTCTCATCACATGCCTCACGATAGCCTCTCGTCTTTCTGTGACTCAGCACCGTGGTATGAAGGCAGGACTACAGATCAGCCGCTCTCGTTCTCCCCTGCAAGGAGATACTACACCCTGACGCTAACGTGAGGGTCAAGCCTCTGACTGGAAAGAAATCAATATCCTCTCAAGACCTCTTCGCTCTCTGTTATTGCTTGCTTGTTTCGGCTTCAAAGGTGCGGAAGCCGTTCTCAATCGCTGGAATGATGTCATTGACAATAAAGTAGGGGTGCGCAATCAGTGCCGTATCGCGTAGCTTTTCAATGAAGTAGTAGTAGCTCTTGAGATCCTCGGTTTCCAGCATCATCACATCTGAGCAACGGGCAGTGAACGCTTCTGCATCAAACAGTCGAACACGTACGGTCGCGCCGAACTCCCGCAGGAGCGGTTCCAGCGTATTCGCAACCATGTCATTGCGCTGCTCACGACTCAAGGAGAGCCAGGCTGGTGCTGCGGTCATAAGCATAAAGACGCTATAGTTCATTATTTTTGATCCTTTCTAAACAATGCTTAATAGCTAAACTTAGTTCAATTTCGCGTAAAAAAATTTAGCGCTCGGCGGGAGCATGGCCCCACGACCATAAGAGCGCCTGCACTGTACGTAGAGCGAGCGCCTTAGCCTGCTGACGATCCTCTCGCAAGCGCTGTGTAAATGCCAGTGAGATCAGGCCATGAAGCAGCCCCCAGATAGCCTCAACCTTCTCCATACCATCTGTCGAGGAAAGCTCGTGTTCCTGCAACCAACGGTCAAACAGCTCATACGACAGGCGAAAAGCCTCCCACTCCTTGAAGGGATTATCCGGGAACGAGAAAGGGGCTCCCCCCAGACTATGCATCACCTGATAGAGTTCAGGGAAACGCCATGCAAAATCCCAGTAGCTCGCACAGAGCGTCAGCAGTTGTGTTTCGGCGTCGGCATTGGTCGGAAGAGCAGCTTGCAACTGAGCAGCCAGCCGGTCAAAGCCTTCTTTTACAAGCGTTTCCAGCATCGCCTCTTTACTGTCAAAGTAGCTATAGATGCTTCCAGGGCTATACTCGACGCGCTCCGCCACCTTCCGAATCGTGACAGCCTGCCAGCCGTCCTGAGCAGCAATAGCGCAGGCAGCATCCAGAATCGCCTGACGCAATTCGCGGCGCTCGCGTTCGCGCCGCTGCTGAGCAATAGATTGCTTCATGGGCACCTGCTTTCCCTGAACAATGTTCTTTTCTTAAACTTTGTTTAACCAACCTTCGCTAGAAACTATACACGTTCTCGCCAGTTCTGTCAAGTACTCCCTTGACAAAGGCTATGTGCAGATCTATACTTTTGACAAATAGACATAACTTGTCAATTTATCAAAAAGGCCAGAAAAACATGGAAACTGATGAACGCGAGCAGACCATTCTGGATGCTGCCGCTGAACTACTGCTTCGCTATGGATACAATAAATTGACAATGAGTGATGTAGCCAATGCAGCCGGGTTACATCGTGGACTCGTCTATCTTCGTTTTCCCTCAAAGGATGAGCTGATAGATGCCCTCATTTTTCGCGAACTGATGCGGTATGCTGAAACATGGCATGCCTGTTTTGAAGCAGATCCTCAGAGTGGAACCGTTGCCGCCATCTATCGCAGTACGCTTGCTGCGATCAAACAATTGCCTCTGGCAGTGCCCTTGCTCACCCGCGATGAACATATCTTCGGGAAATATCTTCGGAAGCCGGGAAATGTCTTCACCCAACTCACCAATGTCAGCGTCACACGAGACTTTCTTCAGGCCATGAGGGAGGTCGGCGCTATCCGCAACGATGTGAGCATCGACGCGATGGCCGTCATTATGGATAAACTATCTCTCAGCATCATCGAAGCGCTTTCCTCACCCCATACCGCCTCTGTGCAGCCAGAAGAGCTGGTTGAAACGATTGCCAGGATGCTTGAAGCCATGCTTACACCCGAAGGCGCCAATCTTGAGGCCGGGAAAGCGCTGCTCAATGACTGGTTGCGTCAGAGACAGGCACGCCTCGCCAGCTTGAAGGAACAGACAAAAAGAGAAAGAAAAAGGTAAAAACCATGCGCATTATCCTGTTCTCGTTAGGATCACGGGGTGATATTCAACCCATACTGGCATTAGCCAGCCGCCTCAACCGCGAGGGACATACAGCCGTCGTTTCAAGCTCTCCCGATTTTGCTGAACTGGCTGCCTCTCATGGGATCGAATATGCGCCTATCGGGCCCTCGCTGACCACCATAGGAGACGCTGAAGAGATCTCCAAAATCGTGGAGTCGGGCAATATCTTAAAATTGATACTCTATGGCCGAAAAATCAGAAACATGCAGAGCAACATTGTTCAGCAATGTATTCAGGAGAGCTGGCAAGTGGCGCAGGGAGCGGACGCGATTCTTTATAAGCCCCCGGCGGCGATCATTGGCTATAATATCGCCGAAAAGCTTGGCATTCCCTGTGCAGAGCTGGCCCTTTTCCCGGTTTATAGAACCAGAGTATTCCCGAGTTTTATGCTTGGCGGGGGGAAAAATCGGGGTCCACTGCTCAATGACCTGTTCTGGCGTTTGAGCGAGCTGCTATTCTGGCAACTTATGCAGCGCGGAACCGCCAACCGGCAGCGCCGCGAGATCTTAGATCTGCCGCCGCTACCGCTTTCTGGCCCGTACCAACAGCAGGAGCGGGAAGGGATGCCGGTCTTCAATGCGTATAGCCCATCGGTTCTCCCTCGCCCAGCGGATTGGCCTGCGCGGATGCACGTCACCGGGTATTACTTCTCGGCCCCCCCCCCACGGACTGGCAGCCTCCTGCCGAACTGGTAGAGTTTCTCAGAAGTGGTCCACCTCCTGTCTGCATCGGCTTTGGAAGTATGCCTATCCACAATGTTGAAGAGAAGATACGCATGGTGGTGAAGGCGCTCATGCTTTCCGGTCAGCGCGGCATCCTAATGAGCGGCTGGACAACCATCAAGAAGAGTATATCCCTTCCAGATGATGTGATCCGAGTGGAAAGCATCCCACATAGCTGGCTCTTTCCACGTATGGCGGCCGTTGTGCATCACGGTGGTGCAGGGACAACCGCAGCAAGCTTGCGCAGCGGCGTTCCCACGATTATCACACCCTTTGCCGCCGATCAGCCCGCCTGGGGACAACGCGTATACACGCTGGGCGTCGGACCGAAACCAATTCCCTTTAAGAAGCTGACAGCGGAAGGGCTGGCCGCAGCGATTCGTGAGGCTGTCACCAACCCGGAGATACAGAAACGCGCCCGTGAACTGGGTCAGCGTATTCAAGCGGAAGACGGTCCGGGACGCACAATAGAACTCTTCTTCCAATATATAGAGCAGTTCCGTCGTCTCAAATAAGCCTCCTGAGGACAAGGTCTGTTTGCTCGCGCGGCAAACAACTTGCCCTCACCCATGAGCAAAGACCGCTGCACTTCTGCTACGCATAGCATCACTTCTTGTTCGGGATGTAGAGTGAGCGTAAATAAGCCAGGCGTTCTCGATTCCTCATAATCATCTCATTCAAAGAAACGCGCTTGTCCAGCTCTACTTCTGAACTATAAACCGCGACAGCCTTTGCTTTACGTAATGCTCTGGCACTGACCTCAGAACTAATATCCCGGCGTAAAGCCCATCGCCTTGTTTTCCTTGTAAAGACAAACTCGGGAGATGAAGCCAAGATAGAACGGATGGTCATTGTATTTGGCTTATGTTGTTGCCTGTGACAAAGTTCCTGATACAGTTCAAGGAAAGTCCATTTTCTGTCCGTCTGGGCCATAATGGTACGCAGGCTCTCTCTGTAACTCTCCAGTGTCGTTGAGCGGACCTGAGCAAGTTCTGTTAAATCAACCAGGCGTTCTTCTTCTTCAGTCACTTCCTCGTCAATCCCCAACTCATAAAAAGTGATACCGGATGGCGTCCAGAAGATTTCTAGAACTGTACCAGCCGCTAAAAAGGCAAATTGATCCTGGACATCCTGACCATAGAGGCGATGGGTCTTCGTATCAAGCCATACCAGCATTTTCCTATCATCAGCATACCAGAGACCCGAAAGGGCCACGCTGCTCGCCAATCTTCTGGCTCGTATATACAGAATCCGTGCCTGTGGTGGAACAGGCAAATATCCTTCATTAATATGGACAGTACGTAGCGTCATCTTCCATTTTACGCTAGTCTGCTCATTCCCCTTACGTTCGTTGCCCGGCTTTACCTCCTGAACCACTTCTTGTGGAGCCGATACCATGCTTTCCTCTGCTGGAAGTGGAACATAGTCAGTCTTGAGATCCGAGAAGACCGGGCGGACCGCATAACGGCGCCTGGGAGGAGGGGGAGGAAGGAGCTCTTTCACAAACCAGAGATCCTGCCCTACCCGAACCCACTCATCTCGTTGGAGTAACCAGCACTCCAATGCCTTCGGTGGAAGCAGAAGCCCCGGCGTTGCTTCTATCTGTGTAATCAAGTCCAACATAAACTGTGTTGACCAGGGGGTTTGCTCTCCGGCAACGAAGCGCTCAAGCAGCAGAGGAGCCAACCTATCAAACATCTGCTTCAGTTCAGTGGAGAGCATCATTTTTGATACGTCACCCTGTAACGTGAGCGTGTAAACGCCATGCTCATCTTGCGCTAAAAGGAAGCGGGCATCGTGCTTACAGAAGAGATGAAACCGCTGCGCTGGATACTGCTGATCAAGTTGCTCCAAACACTGGACCAGATTCTTCCCATCCCATTCATCTCCTAAAAGAAGCTCATATAGATCATCATTTGCAACATGATGTTCCTTCAGTTTCCACTGCAAAACGTCTGATTGAGCACTAAGTTGAACCGGGCTGAATCTACAATCTTCACGCAAACGAATATCTTCACCACTCAGCCAGAGAGACTCCAATACATCAGATTCTGCAAATGTAAAGCGTCGCCTCTCCTGCACGTAGGATTCAATCCAGTGATCGAGCTCAGGTATACAAGAGGGCTTTTCAAGAAAGAGAGAAGTGCCATGTTTCTCCTGCCCATAATCTGCATTCAATGTGATCTACCTCCCTGAATATCACGAAGAGGAACTTCACCAGCAAGTACATCAAGGCCAGCTTGCGTCAGGCAGATACATTGATATCTCTCTTCATAGAAACCTTCGGCTACATCTACTCGCCTGGACTTTTTTCGATATTCAAGCGAGATATAGCCTCCCTCTATCAAACGCTGTACAATAGCGTGTGCCTGTTTCTCAGTAGTGTGCTGTTTCTTGAGGGCGCCAAAATATTCAGAGTTCCGTGCGATCGTATTGAGCGAATATTTCGTTCCATTTCTACTTCGGCCAAAAGCCTGACCCAGGAGCATTTTGATCACCGTGTTTTGACTGAAGTATCCATTGTGTTCTCGTACAGCTTCCAACACGATCAGAGCAGCATCTACAGCATATTCCTTCTGCAGTGGAGCATGAAGCTGATGCTGTATATTTGCCTCTATACGCTGCTCATCCCAGGGCAGAACAGCGGTCGGCGCACAATGACCACACTTGCCGCAGCTTTCACTCTCTTGCTTTCCAGAAAGATAGTTCTCAATAAATGCTCTCTGACAAGCAACCTGTGGCAAATGGATATAGTCTAACATTGCCTGCAAACGAGTTTCAAAGCATGTATATCGTGACGCAAAAAAAGTCGATAATTCTCGATAGGCCGCTTCTTTCTCTGGCAATGATAACGGAAGCAGGCGCAGACTGATCCCTCTTGAATAGGGTCGAAAGATACAGTTTTCAGGCTCACGTTCGCTCAATTGTTGCAGGAGATACATAGCCTCAAAGGCATCGCCTCCGGCTTCCATCCAATCTTTCGCAGCATAATGGGTGCGTACGCTCAGAGCAGATGAGGACAGGGTTGAGGAACGCTGGTTCATGAGGAAGCGAAGCAGGCAAAGCACTTTCTGCTGTGTATGCATATCTATAAAAGCCTGTGAAAGCTGTATGATATCTCCAGTTAATAAAACACCGGCCTCCAGAATAACATCTTCGCCTCGCTCTAACAGCCCGACGCGCTCGGCACCATGAATAAGAACACGAATTGAGACCTCTTCAAGGTCTAGAGAACGGCTGAGACTTTCAAATGACGTGATAAGAGGAGCCTCACCAGCAGCCAATTGAAGATCACCAAGCAGAGCCAGAAGGGCATATATATTGCTGCTCTCCTGCTTACTTTTTTGCTCAATAAAACGAAGTTTCTGCTGAGTTGCAGCTGAATATAACAGGATTGCATATGCCTCTTTCCCATCTCGGCCCGCCCGGCCTGTCTCCTGCGCATACGCCTCTATCGATGAGGGATGATCATAGTGGATCACGAAACGGATATTTTGCTTATCAATGCCCATACCAAAGGCATTGGTACAACAAACAACCTCTATTTCTCCACTCATAAATAATTCTTGAATATTATGGCGTTCAGCTGATCGTAGCCCTCCATGATAGGCATATGCGGCAATATTTTGTGTTCGAAGCAGTTCGGCTAGCTTTTCCGCTTTCGCTCTGGTCGCGACATAGACAATACCCGGGCCCCCTTTCTCTTGATGTGCCAGAATCTGGCGTACCAGTTCGAGCGTTCGGAGTTCCCCCTCCGCTGTACTGGTATAGAGATAGGTTCGATAGATTAGATTTTCACGTATGTTCTTACTCATATGGAGCAGCGGTTCAGGATGATCTGGGTCTGTGCGATGGGAAAACTCTAAAGTAGACATAATCTCTTCCTGCACTTGTGGAGTTGCAGTCGCAGTCAAAGCATGTACAGGAACGCGTTCCTTCATAAAGGAACGAAGCAAGCCAGGTATTTCTAGAAAATCCGGGCGGAAATCATGTCCCCAGGTAGATATACAGTGAGCCTCATCAACAACAAGCTGCACCAGGGGGAGCTGTGTCAAGGTCGCTCTAAAGCGAGGATCACGTAAGCGCTCAGGGGCAATATAGAGCAGCTTGATTGCTCCGGCACGAACCTCGTTGAGTACTTCTTCCTGTTCCGCCGAACTCATGCCACTCATCAGACAATTGACCATAGATAAGCCAAATTGTTCACGCAGCGTTGCAACTTGATCACGTATTAGCGCAACCAACGGAGAGATAACAAGTGTACAGCCATGACGAAGCAATGCAGGCAATTGGTAAGTTATGCTCTTGCCGGAGCCTGTTGGAGCAAGAGTTAAGACGTCCCGACCGGTTACAACCGCACGGAGTGCTTCTAGCTGGAATGGGCGCAATTGCCGATCTTTCCCCCAGATCCCCTGAAACACTCGAATCAGGCGCGGAAGAGCAACTGTTTCCCAATCCTGCTCACTGATGATATTCGTAGGCAGCATATTCTGCTCAAGAAGAGCCTGCACCCCGCCCTGATTAGAAGAAGCAAACCTGTCAGCATCGAATGGCATCCCCATCCATTCAGCAATACGCTGGTACATTGCGGCCCCTGATTCGTATCCAATCGTTGGGCCGGGTAATGATGATAACACTTCTCCACGATACATCGCACTGCGGAGGCGCTTGTCCAGCATGATAACGACTCCATGATCACCATGCTTCCGAATCAGGCGTCCAAACCCCTGCTTAAATTGGAATAAGGCCCGAGGTAACATATACTCGTAAAAGCTATCACCACCAGCCCGTTCAACCACCGCCATGCGCGCAGCTTCCAGTGGATCACCGAGAGAAGGGAAGGGGAATTTTTCGATAAAGACATAGCTTAGTGAGGGCCCTGGTACATTGACACCTTCCCACAACGAACGCACACCAAGCAGCGACACATTCTCCTCTGCTTTAAAACGCTCTATTGCTTCTGCCTCGTCCTGAGTCAGCAGGGGAAATCCTTGCTGATCCAGCTCGGTTACAGCAAGCTCGTGAACCAGCTCCATCCGTGAACGTGCTGTAAAGAGAACCAGTGTGCGACCTCTTAGAAAAGGAATACCACGCTTGAGTTCCATTGCAACTGCTTCAGGATACGCTTTTCGCAATGCCATATCTCGGGGAACGGGAAGATGATTCGGCATCAAAAAGAGGGCATGGGCACGATAATCAAAGACATGCGGTAACGTCTCAGTGAGCAGCTTTTCGGCAGGCAAACGAGAAAGCCCTATCCTATGCAAGAAAAAGTCAAATTGATTGCCCCAACTGGTAATAGTAGCAGAGGTGATCACAATAGATTCCAGTTTTGACCAGAAGCGCTCATACAGCAATGCACCAACAGCAATGGGCATTCCGCTCAAACTCCATGCAGCAGCTTCTGGTTCCCCCGGATCAAATCGGATCACGCGCACTGTGGAAGACTCATCATAGAAACCCCAGAACCAGCGAGCGTCGTGGACGACTTCGCGCAATTCCTCCATTATTGCCAGACGAGCTCGCTCAGCTTTACTAGCCTTGCGAGCTAATACAGTTTGATCTGCCAGTGCAGCCTGGCGAGCAATGGGAGCTGCCAGTTCATCGAGAGCATCACGTAATGCAAATAGTAACTCCACAAACCGATTGCCTGCTTGTTTTAAAGCCGGTCCTCCTGCAAAAGACAGTGATTGCCGCGTTAACGGGATACTAGCCCCATATCGAATACGATCTTCACGATAGATAACAGAATGATGCTCAATATAGCGTCGAAGTTGCTGTCCCAGGACCTCAAGCTGAGCAAGAAGTTCTTGACTCAACTGTAGTAATACATGAATGACTGGATCGTCGCTTGCTAATCCCAGTTGTCGGCAGGCACGTACCAAACCAGCAATAGATTTTCCCTGTACCCCCTGCGTTCCAATCAAGGCAACAAGCAGACGCCTTACCTGCTTTAATGACACGGTCCGCGTTAACACAGAGGTTGCGGCATCTTCCAGCGTATGTGCTTCATCACAGATCAGATAGGGCGAGAGCAGGTTCGTCGGCTCAGTATCAGCATCCTGTTGCAAACGCTCATCTTTTGGCGCCTCTTTCAAGGCCTTGAGCAAGAGAAGCGAATGGTTCACCACTACAATATCTGCATGGCGGGCATTCTCGCGGGCTCTCTGCGCAAAATCTGGCCTTTCATGCGGGCGTGGCAGTCCCGCAGGCCAGATCTGCTGAGGAACTTCCGAAGTCACGCGCACACGGTTCAGGAGATTCCATACATCGGCACCACGGGTGTCCTCTACCATCACAGGCTTTTTCGCAGCCAACCGCATATACAATTGACCATGAGCCGACACCATCTGTTCTAATCCAAGGAAGGCACTCTGTACAGCGGAAAGATCTCCATCAGCAGTCGTTATTGCAAAAGAAAGGAGCGTACTTAACCCCCAGGCACGGGCGGGCTCTAATGCAGCTTCATCAAATGCATCCTGTAACTCTTCAGCAAGACAGCGACTACTAATGTAGTTATGCCGTCCTTTCAGCAAGGCACATTTCAATTGCCCATCCACAACTGTACCCAGAAATTGCAGATCACTGTTATAGAGCTGATCCTGCAAGACGCGGGTAAATGTACTGACAACAACAGGCCGTCCGGTCGCTTTGGCCTGAAGATATGCCGGAGCCAGATACCCAAGCCCTTTCCCCGTGCCGGTTCCCGCTTCTATTACAGCACATAATTTCTCCCGCATCGCACGAGCAGCAAGATGAGCAAGCTGGGCCTGGGAGGGCCGCCGCTCGTTTCCATGCTGTTCGTAAGCGTTTAGCATCCTTTCCACAGCCCCGATAGTTGGTGTATATTCATCCTGTGCACTCGATTTGCTCAAGAGTGGGACAGCACTCGCTCCAAACATGGGGAAGAGCGCAGTTAGGTCCTCCTCTTCCTTCTCCGCTCGGCCACATATCTGCAACCACGGATCTCCGGCTCGCTGAAGTAGCGCACGTATATATGCAGCGGCAGGATGAGAACGAGTTCCCGGGAATATCCCAAGTTCACCAAGTAACCCCTTCAACACATTCCCCAACATCGAAATATCGACATCTGCTCGATGCGCCCCCGCTTCTTCGCAGCCATAAAAGCGGGCCAGGGTTGTCAGCCGATAATTCTGTAATGGCTCTCCATCAACAGGACTCGGCACACCAGGTGGGAGGAGCGCCCTTGCCAGGGGTAACGTGTCAAGAACAACCGTTGAATGAGGAAAGGTATACCCTACTCTTTTTCCAACAAGATTCAGTACAGGGCCATCAAAGAGCACACCATTATGAGCGATCAGCGGGAAATCACCAATATAGGAGAAGAACTCGTCTAAGACTGTTTTGATATCAGCCGCCGCCTTCACATCCTCAAAATGAATGTTTGTGAGATGCGTAATACGAGCAGGAATTGGTCCACTTGGACGGACAAAGCGCATAAAAAGCTCGCCCTCAGGTTGGAAATTTCTGTATCTTTGGGCCGCGATTTGCACTATCTCTATATTGCCTGGTTGCCCAGGACCGCCCCAGTCCCCCATTGTTTCCAGGTCAAAGACAACATATGAACCAGCTCGTAAACTCAGCGTTTCTTGTCTCGGCGTTTCGTCTTCCACATTTGCCTGAGTTTCCGGGATAAACGTATGAACCAGCAACCATCGACCCGCATCATCCTGACGGTAATGGATGGGATCTTCATTCAGCAAACGCTGTAACTGATACGTCGTCATACGACGACCAACAGCAGAGCTCACAATTGGAATAAGCGCCTCTATGGTCGCCCGCCCTGAAAGCTGTATGAAAGCGTCTTGTAACGCCTTTTGCATTCTCTGTTTCTGATTTGGGCGTTCCCGATCATTCATGCGTCATCTCCCGTCATCATCCTCGTTTGAAGCACATCTCGCAGAAGCGCGCACATCTCGGCTAAAGATGCCTGCAAAGCCTCTGCGGGAAATTGTTCGGCAGTGAGTAGGCGCGCCGCCTCATCCAGAGCTGTTTCAAACAAAGCCTGCCAGTTAGACAGCTCTTCGATCAGGGGTTCATAGTTTTGTACTTCAGTGAACTGAGCATGTTCTTCGGTATTCATAAGTATTCCATTTAGAGTAAAAAGTGTACCAGAATCAGACGTGCTTCAACATCCACAGCCATATTCTGCCCTTCTTCCTGAAGTAGCTCATTCCTTCCGTATGCTCTTTTGTTATAATAAACCTGCAATCTTCTATTATCCAGCTCTTGCTGTACACGTCGCTCTAATCGCAGCATCATTTTCGAGAGATAGAGAAGGTGCCTTCTTTCCAAAGAGCGGTAAGATGGTTCAGCAAGAAGGCCCTCTATTATTGGGAGAAGCGAGTTCTCAGTGACAGTGATCACTGAAGATGACTTATCCTCATTCAAAGAGACATAGAAGGATTGATAGTACGGTTTCCCTACAACATATCCCTGTCGATTCAGCAGGGAAAATTGTACTTCAGCAATCAAGGCAGCCTGTGGCCAGGAAGAATACATCGAGCCTTTCAGGTCCTCAAGCGGTATAGACCCAATACTCACATACTGGCTCTTGAGCGATAAATCTTCATTCCTGTAATGCAGACTCTGTGCCACTTCCTTGAGTTGTAAAAGGGCTGCTCGCTCACTTTCATCGTGATTTGATCTCTCTTCTAAAGGCGATGCACTCCGTTCAGCGATCTCTTCTAAAATAGCGTCTGCTTCAGCAACATACGCATTATCAGTTCCTTGCTCACGCCGCAGCTTACGGAGCTGCTCGATCATCTCAAAATATCCAGGTAGGATTTCATCATCAAAGGCTGTATCTTGATAGGTAGAAAGCAGGCGCTTTTCAAGTGTGCCTCGTAATTGCAATTCCGCTTCAATTAAATCAAGATTCAGGAAATAATAGATATCAAGCGGAGCACTATCATCTGTATGGCGTGGTCGATCAATGCGCCCAATACGCTGTTCATGCTGCATTGGATTCCAACAAAGATCAAGATTCAGCAGGACGCGCGCATCTTGCAAATTATGACCTACAGACAGGGTATCACTACCAATAACAATATCTATCTGTTCGGCAAGGGTATTATCCTTTGCTTTTTTCCTCCGTTTCTTGTCGTTGTCGCCAGTCCAGGATACAGGCGCAAAGCGACTCAGCACATCCTCTCGATTCGCCACATGACCATTTATTTGCACTGGCTCAACTCCCTCTTTCTGTGAGCCTGTCACTAATCCCACTCCCTTCTGAAAGAGATACGGATGTTCTACTACCCGTTTATACACAGCATATGCAGTATCAACATACTGCGAGATACAAAGCACCTTTTTTCCGGCCTGCGTAGATTGTATAATCTGTTGCACAATAGTCTCAAGCTTCGGGTCTCGCTCAAAGAGAGGCTGAAACTCGGCCTGGATCTCTCGAATCAGTGTTATTTCATGATGACACTCTTCAAGAAGCGTCTTCCGTAAGGTTCGTAGACGGCCTTTCTGGGCCGCAAGCTCAATACTTTTTTGAATGCCAGTCATCCTTCGTTTCGGTTGTGGGTCATCCTCCTGACTCCATAGCGCCTCTTCTCTCTCATTTTCTTTCTGATAGTGCTTTTTCAACCACTCAGCAATTGCAGCTTCCCTTTCCTCTACCCTGAGTAAGGAATCATACATTTCTTGCTCCTTCTTCGCCAGGTTCTCAAGCGTCAGAGCAAAGGCATACATGCTGCTTTCAGCTCTTTTGAGGAGCAGAAAACGATGTATTCCCGAAAGATGGCTCTCTTCACCTTCACGAGCTGTGAGACGATATGCAGGATGTGCATGCGGAAGTCGCAACCGTGTAATCTTTTGCAGAAGTGTAGCAAACGCCCTGCGCTGTTCTGGTGAGTATTCCACAGAAACGAGATAGGGGCGTCGTGGAGCATAAAATACCTGTGCGTCCTCACTTTGCCGTAGCATCCGTCGTGTACGCTGCAAGGTCGTACGGCTATAAATTTGCTGAAACAGATGCGTATCCTGCTCGAATACTTTCAGGCCCTCTTCTCTTCCCTGCGAGAAGCAGTAAAACAGGTGAGCAGGGATTTCTGTTCCCATCTGATTGGCAGCAAAGGGCTGAAGCATGGCATAAATATCACCTCGCCGATTATTCCAGGGTGTTGCGGTCACAAGTAAACCATAGGTCTCAAAGGCGACTGCTCGAACGTTTTGATGAAATTTATTATCCATATGCCGCAAGTCCTGATGCGCTTCTTCAATGACTAGCAGCTTGCACCCATGAACAGCCTGGATGGCCTTCGCAGGGCTCAGGCGTTTGAACACATCCTTATTCACTAATAACACATCAACGTTCTGCCCTCGGTCGGTACCAACAGTCAGACCAAGCCGTCTCAGTTCAGCTTCCCAGTTATGCATCAGCTTGGCAGGCGTTAAAACAGCAGCACGATCAATCATCTTTTGCTGACGCATGATCCTGATGACCGTTGCCACTGTACGTGTTTTTCCCAAACCGACAGAGTCAGCAAGTAAAGCCACACCAAGTTTCTGCAAGCGAATAACCAGTTCCGCAGCACCGCGCTTTTGATGCGGGAAAAGCTGCGCATCTCGCTCAATGTCAAAATCGATTTGTGGCATTGCAAAAGCATGACGTTGCGCAAAAGCACAAAGTAGAAGTGCCGGGTCATCTCTCTCCTCACGCTTGAGCCGCTCAAACGCCATTTCAAAGCCAGGAATTGTCCACTCATGTTCAACAATCTCTATTGGAGGCACAGGAAGAGGCTGAAACCAAAGGTGCTGTAGAGCCAAAACGGTACGATCCCACCGCCGAGGCGGACCCAGCGGAGAGCGCAAATCGGCAAGCACATCATAATGGCTATATCTATCTCCCTTGCGCAGATGCCCGCAAGCCAGGTGCCCATATGCATGATTCAGAGCATAATAAATATCCTCGGGCTCAAGCGCTGCGTCTATATACAAGACATAGCCACTGCTCTGCGTTTCTCCCTCCAACGGGACAAGGGCACAATCGAAATGAGGAGCCGGCTCGCCTAAAAAGCGTGCAGCGGGTAACCCATGCAACTCAAGATAGCGAGCCAGCGTTTCTTTTCCCAGCTTCGGAATAGCCTGGCAACTCTGCAAGAGGAAAGGGCGAAGGGCAGGAGGGAATGATGAATCATACTGCGCCAGATAAAGCATATCCCGAATTCTATCTACAAAAGCAGGGCCTGTTAACGCTTCTGTATGAAAAATCTGAATGACTCTCCCCAAATGATTTCGTAAGAAATCTACCAGTTGGTGTTCTGTTATCACAGAGTCCATCCTGTTCCCCCCTTCGCTACAGGCTTATGCGTCCTGTACGCGATACTTCCAGACGTGAAGAGCCCGATGCTTCCCGGGCTCATCTGCCACTTTTTCTAAACCTAGTTGTTTATAGAAGAGGTTCGCCGGGAGCTCAGCCGGGCACTTCAGAAGAATTTCCCGCTTCTCTCTGCGTGCCGCTTCACACACTAAAGAAGCAAAAAGCCGGCGTCCCAGACCTTCATGTCGGTACTTCTGTGCCACAACAATACTATAGAGCGTGATTTGTTGATCGCGGCGCACATAGAAATGTACAAATCCCGCCACTTCGCTCTCATCCTTTGGGCCAGCAAGGGCAACCAGAAGGGAATCAGCCTCGATTGCCTTTCGCAAAATAGCCTGATTGATAAACCCTAGTTCGTTTTTATGCTGATCTGCAAGCCGTTTTGCGGCCCACAGATGTTCCATTGTAGCAAGCATAATCGAGATTTCTGGTTTCTCTTGTGTGATCAAGGGAGAAGCGTTCTCTGTAGATACATTGTTCACATCGATCCTCTCTTCTGGTTACCCGGCATCTTAGTCAAAAGACACCGGAGCAATTTTAATACTGAGCCGCTGTTTCGAGTACAGACGGCTAATATCCTGCCAGGTAATGGAAAGATGTTCAGGCAAATGCTGTAACAACAGCCCGAGCTCTATTTCGCCTTCAGTCCCTTGCTGAAGTCGTTGCAGCACCGCCAGAATCTCCTCTTCCTGGGGAGTAAGCTTGATAGCAGCAATCCTCTGTTCATAACCAGCCAGGGTCTCGACACTCTCATTGAGCCATTGATGCAGGCTATTCAATTGAGCAATCTCAGGTCCTATGATGCTCTCAGGCGCCTCTTTTATGCCCTCAGCCCGGAGCTTCTGAAGGAAACGCATATCTGTAATTCGCTTTATGCCTCCTCTCAGCCGCTCGATCATTTGTTGAAGATGCAACTGCAAAGCCTCTACCTCTTGCTGCGCACCCGGGCGCTCATGAGCAGGAAGATTCTGTAACGCACCTCCAAGTTGTCGGGCGCACCGATCATAGGTCTCCTGCATTTCCTGCTGCATGCCCTCCAACTCAGCCTGTATTGCAGCCTGAACTTGCTTCCAGAGCTGAGAATAGCTATCTTGAGAATCAGCAGGATTAAAGCGAACATCTTGCCAGCCTTGCGCATATCGCGTCTGTCGAAGCAAAAATGTTTTATAGGTTGTATGCACTGTCTCAAAGCGATTTCTTTCGGCCTGCATCTGTTGATGGAAGCGTCGAGCGATCTCGTCGAATTGCTCTTTCCACTTCTTTTGTCCTTCAAGAGCTTTCAATTTCCTGCTACTCAACTCACCAGAAATGTGCAAAGACCAGGCATCCAGTTCTTGCTGAAATGCAGCGCTCATCTCGGCTGAGATGTACTCAAACTGCTGTCGCAGATCAAGAGCCTCACGAAGAAGCTGACGGGCCGCCCCATAATACGCCTCCATGCTGATAAATGCAGACTCTTGCTGGCTGAGACGAGCCAGAATTTGTTGAGCACTTTTTCTCTCTTCACCCGCGCGAATCAAGTCCGTCACGGAGTAATCGTCTTTTACCAACAATGCAGCTATACTCTCAAGTTGTTTCCTCAGGCGCTCGCGCTTCTCAACAAGCTCGCCATATTCTTTGAGCAGACTCACACGCTGTGTTTGCAACTGTGGCTGAAAGAAGCCTTCCGGGAGAGGCTGATTTAGCCGTTCAGAAGAGATAACCACAGCCTCTCTCTGACGCAAAAGGTCACGCGTCTGCTCTTGCCAGAGCTGTTGATAGTGATGAATGATGTTATTCAGATCGTTCTGGCGAGTCCGAATCGTGCGTTCTAAACTAGTCTGTTTCTGTTCATCGGGCTTTGTACTCAAGTTCCGGAGCAGGAGATCATACTTTCCAGTATCCTCTAGCATTGAGGAAATACGAGCATCGTCAGGCACAACTGAAGCAACCAGCTCCAATCGAGAACGATAGTCCTGAAGGGAGCGCTGTATATCTTCTACCTGTGGCACGCGCACCGTTTCCGCAATGATCTGACTGCGAGTTGCAGAGAAAGAGATCAGTCCGCGCTGCTGCATCAACACAAGCACCTCTTCAAACTCATCCACGCGATACCCCTGAGCTCTGGCCATTTTCTCTGCTGTCTCTCGCTCAATCTTCTGGCGCGGCTTGCCTCCCAGACGCGGCGCTTCGGTAAGGCTACTCTGCTTGAGTAAAGCTAAAATCTGCTCTTCCAGCGGGTGCAATGTAAACCGCCACTTATTCGCTCCTTCCGCCCGCAGAAGGAGCGAGTTGGTATGTAAGAAATTCTCCAATGGCGGCACAGTGATCTTGAAGGCAGCAGCCAGTTCTTGCTTGGTAGCATTAAAGAGTTGTTTTCCCTGCCGCTCATATGGAGTAGGGAGGTTGCTTAATGCCACATGATATCTCTTGAGAGATTGCTTCCACTGCATGTTAGTCATCAGCGTCTTATACTGACTATAATGTAGTTCGAGCTGGCGCTTCACTGTCTCTTCAATAATACGGATTCCAGCAGTGCCAAGCTCGGCCCCTAACTCAGCATTAAATAATTGATTAAAGGCATGATCTAGAAGCACAGGCTGGAAATTTGCGCGTATCATCTCATCATCGATTTTTGGGATGCTTCCTGCTACCCGTTTCTCCTCAAGATAGGCATACAAGCTTAATAACAAGGTAGGCGTCATCTTCCAGGGCGCAACCATCTGTCCCAGGGTTGAGAGCAGATCACCATAGTTCTCTTTTCCACTGTTATAGCTCATATTGAGAGAGAACATAGTCTCTTTTTCTCGATTCTCGATTGTGCCTGGATACATCCGCCGTTGTGCCTCAGAGAGCTCTTCATGAAGTTGAAGCTGGAAGGTAATAAGCAGGTCTCCTTCGAGAGCTGTATCACGTAGTTGTTCCTTCGCCCCTAGAATACGTACCTGCAACAAGCGGCCAGGATATTTTTTTCGCGTCGTATTGGGGAACGCTCCCTCCCAGAACATGGTACGATTATGCAACATGCCATACTCTAAACTGCGCACCAGCTTCCAGTTTTCCCCTCTAAATACATGTTCTTTTAATAAGGCCTGAAAGCCGTGGACAGCCAGTGTCGCCTGACGAGCGCTTCGTTCATAATAAGAGCGAATATACTCTCTAAGAGTAGTATCCAGCCAGTTCGTATTGACCTTCTGGGCCTCCATACCAACCAGCATCGCGCGAGTCTCACGCAAGCGCCCCTCATCATCATATCCGCCCCCGACCCAGGTGATAATATCGCCTTGCGCCTCGTTGACAAGTAGCTCAATTGCTTTCCGGATGCCATATACATCGAAATAGCGTTCTGGCAGACCATCTACAGGAAACGCTGCCATAAGCTTGATTGCCTTTTGACAGGTAGGATCTTCTTTCACAAACTGGTGAGAAAGATGCCCATTCACAACGTTCTGGAGCTTCGCTACATTGTCATAATGGATCTCATTACGGAGGAACGCATCAACCAGATCAAGTGGTGTAAAAGGAGCAACAGCCCCATTTTGCTCTTTATAGCGACGAGCCATTAGCTTAAAGACATCTACAACCGTTCGGGGACCGGTTGCTAAATCGGGACGCGCCGATATCTGTCCAAGCGCATTCAAGGTCTCAGGTAGCACAATTTTATCTTGTAGTGCTTCAAATTCTAGCTCTCGTGCGAGTTGGAACCAGAGGTCACGCGCAAAAGTATGGTTATACATAACACTCAGATCCAGTGCCAAACCATCACTCTTGAGCCGCTGAACCAGGTCACTGCGCTGATCATTCATCAGCCCCAATTCTTTCAGTGGAATGCTGAAAAGGAGAGCAAAGGGCAAAGTCCCTTTACGTGTCATCAAAGCCTGAACGATATCAAAGAGATCAGTTAAAGGATCTCGCACTCCAGCCTTAATATCAGGATCGATATATTGCTGTACCTCATCAGCAATCACAACAAGACCATTATAGCCAGCACGACGCACCAGCTGCGTCATCTCTTCAAAGAATTTGACATAATCCAGCCCTCTCAATGTGAGAACATATTTTCCTTGATTGTAGATTCGCTGCAACAACTCGCGCTCTTTTTCATCTTTGGCGAAAGTGTTAATATCACGATCTACATAGCTGTGATACATCTGCTCTGCCTCAGATAAGAGTTGAGGGTGACTCTGGCTTAGTTTATAACGAACCCAACCATAGGTTGCGCTAAAGAGATGTTCGAGCTTTTGAATCTGAAACGGAGGAACCGCAACAATCTCAGCCTGTTCGCACCGATGCCAGATGAACGCAGCACTGCTTGTTTTTCCATACCCATAATCTGCTGTAATGTAGCCCTTAGCAGCCCCATTATTTTTCACCAGTTTGAGCAGGCGCTTTTCGTAATCAGCTATGGTCACCTGATCACTATCAGTAGATGTGGCTCCTTTCCCGATCACAACAAAAGACCGGACATGTTTCAAATAATTTTCGCGGACAATTTCTGGGCGCTCAAGAATATCCTGGGCTGTCCATGTTGCAATAATAGGCTGCTTCTCTAACAGGAGTTCCAGGTGTTCCAGTTCATTCACACTCATCACCATGCTCTCTAACCTTCTTTATATGCAAGTTCTTTTAACGTAACAAAACGATGCAGGCGAATAAAACGTCCATATGATCCGGACCTCGTTCCCTGACTGATAAACTGAGGATAGATAGGAAGGGTCCAATCCAGCATACGGTCAAACTGGAGAGGATCCAGCAGGCACAGGCGGCAAACATCGTCACGTCTTTGAGGGGAAATAAGTACATCTATCCCTATTTCAGTTCCACTCAGCTCATAGCTCCGGCTTAAGGCCAGCAAAAAGAGCTCAGCTGAACAGGTCGAGCGTCTCTGAAATCGTTCTTCTCCTTTGTGTACTTTCTCAATCACAGCTGGCTGAAGATGCCGCAGCCATTCACGAGCTCCATCCATCGTCTGAATACCGATAGAAAGTCTTTCCGAAATACCTGGCACCTGCTGGAACTCTTCCCGGATCTGACCATCCAGCTCTTGAGTCAGGATCTGGCGCATACTTCTATCGAGAGTTACATCTTGCATGTTCCAGAGATTGTCACAGACGGCACGATAAAACCATGAGCGCGTTTGCTTGATCGGATCTTTGGCATTCCAAGCAGTATAAAATAAATAATGAAGTAAGTCATACTGGATAGACTCACGCTTCTTGAGCAGGATGTGTGCCTCAGGAGTAAGCGTTAGCCCTTCCTTTGTTGTTTCTATCAGCCCCAGCGTCTCTTCGGCCAGCTTCCGTGCTTCACTGAAGCGATTTGTATCCGTATTCTCTGCAAAAGCCAGTTCATCTAGCTCTGTAGCCCGAGTGATAGGCGTTTCTGCATAGAGCAAAACTCGTAGCAGCTTTGGTATTTTTGTGGGCGTAGCAGCAACAGGAAAATGAAAAACTAGTGCAGTGGTAGCCATTGTTTGTACTCTTCCTTGTATTTTACGGACCCCTGCTCATAAATAGCACGAGCACGGTCAAATAAGCCTTGATTCAGCATTGCAACGGTCTCATTCACCACCAGCAGATTATGAATGACTCGATGCATCTTATGACCGGCAAGCGTATGATAATCAGCACAAAATAAACATTCATGGCCCGTAATTTTTTTCAGGCGTGTAAAGTGATCCCAGGTAATTCCCTGTTGTATCTCAGATGAGCTATTATTATAGGTAATGTTATAGCTCCGCATAAATGGCATGTGTACCTGCCCAAACCCGGCAGCCTTAAACCAGGAGGCCGAGTCAAAAGAAGCAGCGCCTGTACTGTACAGCATACCAACGAGCGCAGGAGCTCCAATGCCAAAGAGATGAACCTTAATTCCATATTGTTTCGCAATCTGCACAACAAACCGTGCGTTTTCCACCGCAGAGTTTGTTGCTACGTTTGCCTCATTGTTTTTTCCGGCTGTCCCAAAGCTTCCAAAACCGATCCACTTTACACCGAGCTGAATATAGTGCTCAAGACAATACTCTATCTGCGCTCGAGTTCTACCATGTACAACCGGCATTGCTTTTTCTTTTAGTTCATCTGGCATTTCATGGAAGAAAAGACAGGAATAATACACCGTCTCCCGCACTTTTTCTTCCACCTGCGCCAACGAATCGCTTGAGAGAGGAACGTTGTCGGGAAGAACATAGCGATCCGCCCATCTATGGGTACGATAACAGTTTAAGAGTTTCATATAAAGCTCATAGTAACTGATTTTCCCCATTTGCACATAGTATCCAGCACTATCAAAGCAGATCTGGCTCTTTCGCTCCTCCTGAAAACGGCGTACAAATGAAAGCGCTTCCTGACTCATAAAGAGAGGGGTTGAGAGTACGCCTGCAAGCGGATCAATAGCGGGTTGAGCTTCTGCAAGCAGCTTTTCTATTTTGCGAAACTCACCCGGTGCAGTAGTCATGGACGCAAAAAACTGTAACGACATCTACGTAACCATTTCACCGATAGACTAACTTCATATAATACCTTACTATCATCCATTGATAGAGAGGTCTTCTTTCTCTTTTTGAAGCGCTCGCTCCCTCCTTTCTCGAATCCCTTGCAGAAGTTTCCTGGGCTTTTCAACTTGTATGGCTTGCGGACCATACAAGTCACAGATTCGCCCACGCATCTTCTCTATAGCCCGCTGCTCAAGCTGCCTGATACGCTCCCTGGTCAACTGGAACTGCCTGCCAATCGCCTCAAGTGTCTGCGCCTCTCTGCTCTCAGTAAGCCCGAAACGCAGACAGATTATCTGTCTTTCCTTTGGCGTCAATACACTCAACAGATCCTTGATCAGGAGCCGCGCATCAGCATTGGCTTCGAGCCCAATATCAGGAGCCACAAGAGCAGGTTCAGCTACATCTTGAAATGAGTATCCCTCGTGCCTGTACTCAGCGTGACGATAACACTCCAGTGATACACAAACTTTCTGATCAGCCAGCAATACGTTCAAACGCTCAAGCGGGATATTCGCCGCCTCAGCCAACTCAGCCCGCGTTGGCTTACGCTCAAGGGTGCATTGCAACTGTGTATGGACCCTTTTCAGCACATCGAGATGGCCTGCAAAATGCGCAGGAAGGCGAATCAAGCGGCCATAATCAATCACCGCTCGGCTCAGTGTCTGAAAGACCCAGATATTGACAACATGTACCAGACGCCTGCCCCGTGCAGGATCGAAATGCCGGATTCCTGCATGCACTCCAAGCATCCCATACTGGATCAGATCCTCTAACTCGATCCCATGACCCAGAAATTGCGTTGCTTTCTTAATCGCAACCCATTGGAAACAGAGCATCAACGTCTGTTCCAGCGCATTGATCTCGGAGAGAATCGCTGCGCGCGACTCGTGATATGGATCATCTTCAGGATCTTCACACAATGGAAGCTGTTGTAAGCGAGTACGAGCGTCGACGAGCCGCGCCATCATGCGCAGTTCCTCTCGATGGGAAAGACAAGCTGCACGAGCAGCCTGAATAAGAAAGGCGCGCGTCTCAGGGTTCAGTGGAATATCGGCATAGCCCAGACGGTCCAGCGCCTCTTGAATCGCCTCTTCCCCCTTCTCCCACTGGATATACATCAGGCTCTGAGAGCCTATCCAGCCCGGGGCCTGTCCTCGGGGTAGACGCTTTGGCTTTTCTTCCTCTTCAGCTTGCTGGAGCTCCTGTTCAGCAAGCGCAGCATCAATGTCGAGCAGTTCTACATCATCAAGTAAGAAGCTATCCTGTTCCAGTTCATATTCAAGATCTTCCAGTGGCGATGCAGAAAGCTCATCAAATGTTGCCAGTTCGTCCTCTGATGCGTTTCGCACCTCCATACCATTCCCGTCAGAATGATACGGAGGGACCAAAGGACTTTGTGTTTCCTCCGCTTCTTCATTCGTAACAAATACGTGCTCCTCTGCTTCCGCTGACGGCTCTTCGTCCCAGAATTGCAAAGATACAGAAGGAGGAGGTTGAATCGGCTTCAATGGAGCGGGCAGCGTTGGTAACACAAGGGGAGACACAGGCTCCTGAATTTGTGATTCGACATGAAGTAGCTTTATTCGTTTCAATGTATGGCTTTTCCCAGGAGGAGGTGTCAGCCCAACACGCCGCGCAGGATTCGTTGTCATCCCTTGCTCCTCATTCACCGATTTCTTATTCGCCAGGAATAGGTGCGTATTTTCTCTTATGCTAGTTTCAGGAAAAAGAACGGGACACCACTTTTGTTTCTTCCACTTCTTTCTCTAGAAGTAGACCCTCTTTTTCTTAAAATAGGTTATACTCCTATTGATAAAGATACCACACGGGATTGAAAATTGCAAATAGTGTTTTTTCGCTATATAACACCTATAAATGAAAAAAATCATCGGTTCTCCCCTTGTTTTTCAAGATTGACAAGAGAGGCCCTTTCTCCATGAGCATATAAAGCTTACCTCTTTCCCATTTTCTTTTTGGTCTCCTCCAGAAGCATTATAGAAAAGAGTAGCGCGCCCGTCCTGATAAATGCAAGCGTTCTTCATTTTTTACTATATATACAGAGGATGAAGACCATTAAGAGACTCGCGGTCAAGCAGCATTATTACCTCGCATTCAGCGGTAAGCATTTATTTCCTGCTGAATCTGCTGCCCAGGGATAGTGATCCGACAGCCACGGTGGCGAGCAATGCGTCTTCTAACTGAGGGTAGTCACTGGCGAGCAAATACATCTCTGATATCTGCTCTTTTCGATCCGATTCAACAAACGAAAGTTGGTTACACTGTTGGGTTGAGATCGGAATTTGTAATGATTGCGTTTCCTCTATCTGACAAGAAGAAACATGCAATCAGAATTCAGGCACAAAAGTAGTACCAGGATCACATCATGCGTCCGAGCAGATCCAATATTGAGATAAGGACACCAATTTCCTCCACGGCTTTTCCAGAAAAAAGCATACGGGAAATGGATTTCGCTTATTATAACGCTTCTTTTTGCTTATGATCAAAGCAATAACAAGCTATGTTGCCTCTCCGCTTTCGTTCTCTCTTCGTGAGAGGGGTTTCCTTTCACGGCAGGGTCACGTATTATAAGTACAACCAATAAAGGAACTTTTCCCGAAGGAAGAAGGAACTTTCCCATGACAATATCACCACAACGCACCATTATCGAAGCACTACACACAAAAGCATCAATAGATCCCGCGGAAGAAATTCGCTTTCGGATCGACTTCTTAAAAGACTATCTTCTCTATGCCCATGCAAAAGGATTCGTTCTCGGCATCTCTGGTGGTCAAGATTCAAGTCTGGCGGGACGCCTCTGCCAGCTTGCTGTAGAAGAGTTGCGAGCACAGACCGGGAAAGATGACTATCTGTTTATTGCACTTCGCCTCCCCTACGGAGTACAACACGACGAGGAAGACGCTCAGCTCGCGCTCCAATTCATTCAGCCAGATAGAAGCTATACCATCAATATCAAGCCCGCCGTCGATGGTGCTGTCGAGGCCTTTGAGCAGGGCACCGGCCTTACCATGTCAGACTATAATAAGGGGAATCAGAAGGCCCAGGAACGTATGACAGTTCACTATCGCTTCGCACATCACTTCAATCTACTGGTCGTTGGCACCGACCATGCAGCCGAAGCAATTACTGGCTTCTTTACCAAGTATGGCGATGGCGGCGTCGATATCACCCCACTTACCGGCCTCACCAAGCAACAGGGCCGCGAACTCCTGCGCCATCTGGGAGCACCGGAACGCATTTATACCAAACCACCAACCGCCGACCTGCTGGATAAACGCCCCGGTCAGCTTGATGAGGACGAACTGGGGCTGAGCTATGAGGTGATTGATAGCTACCTCAGCGGTCAGGAAATCTCCTCCGAAGCGGCACAGAAGCTCGAACGACGCTATCATATCACCGAGCATAAACGCCACCTGCCTGTTACCCCGTTCGATACATGGTGGAAAGAACAGTAGACCCACTTGACAACATATGCACGGATCTGTTATGCTCAAAAAAGAGGTACCTGGAGCGGCCCGGTACGACGAGCCACAGTGAAAGGAGTGTGCCATGATGCGCAAAGAATTTCTGTCATTTCAACAGCATCGCACCTCCGAGACGGCCACTTCTGCCTCGCTACAGAGTTAAACCGCAGATCTGCTACAAGATCAGAGTATATCAGGCCATCTCGAACGAGATGGCCTTTTTCATGCAGAGAAGAGGCGCCGAGTTGCGATGTTCGGCGCCTCTTTTGTCATCTAGAAAGAGGTGAGACGATGAAAACACAAACCACAACAACGCCATTCTTGCTTGTTTTTATCAGTAAAGGAGGATTCATTGTCGAAAAGAAAACGGCTGCGCGAAATCGAAGAGCTTGAAGAACTGGAAGCCCTGCAAGAACGTGAACAAGAGATAGTCGATCCCATTCAAGCTCTCCTCGACTCTTTTTTTGCCGATGGTTTGATTACCGAAGTTCTCCATGTGGTGAAAAGCGGGAAGGAGGCAACAGTCTATTGCTGCCGCGCTCATCCCTCTCTGGGAATTCCTTATGTCGCTGCAAAAGTCTATCGCTCCCGCCAGAATCGCGGCTTCAAAAACGACTCGATCTATCAGGAAGGCCGCTTTGTCAGTGATCAGAGGATCAAGCGAGCGATGAAAAATAAATCCAGTACAGGGCGTGAGGCACAATTCAGTATGTGGATCGCGCACGAATATATGATGCTTACCATGCTCTATCAGGCCGGCGCGACGATTCCCCGGCCAATCACGCACAATAGCCATGCGATCCTGATGGAATACGTGGGCGAACCACAACAGCCCGCACCCGCACTTCAGTATGTGCAGTTGGCTCCCGATGAGGTGTACCCGATATTCGCTCGTATCATGGATAATATTGAGCTCTGGCTACAGCATAATGTCGTGCATGGCGACCTCTCGCCCTATAATATTCTCTATTGGAACGGCCAGGTCACGATTATTGATTTTCCTCAGGCCGTTGATCCACGTTTCAACGCCCATGCCTATAACTTGCTGGCCCATGATATCGGTACCATCTGCACCTATGTCTCGCGGTATGGCTTGCAGCGAGATGCAGACGCAATAGCAAGACGCCTCTGGCACCAGTTCAAGAACGCTCGTCTCTAATAGTCATCTCTCAAACAATGCCTCCCGAAGCCTGTGCGGGGGGCATTTCCCTCCCTCTGCTTGTCGGATTATAGCCCACCTGCTATACTGACAACATTTCAACACTACTATTGGAATACTACTATATGCAGAAAGAGTATGACGCATGCTCGCACGACGCATTGAAGAAGCAGCCCTGAATAGCTGGCCCGCACAACAGCAAGCTTTCCTTGATGGATGGATCCTGCGCTTTGCTAAAGGATATACCAAACGAGCAAACTCCATCACCCCGCTCTATCCCTCATTTCTGCCCATTCAGGACAAGCTCGCCTTTTGCGAGAAGCTCTATAACAAACAGGGGCAGCCGACCATCTTTCGTCTTCTCTCTTTTCAGCCAGAGATTCAGGCGCTCGATCAAGCACTGGACCAGCATGGATACCACTACCATGAAACGACGCTCGTTTTTCATACCAGGCTTGCCACACCAACCACTGAGCCTTCTATCCAGACCGTTCCACGTGAAGACTGGTTGGCACTGTATGCACATTTCAGTCGTGTTCCCCTCGCGCAGCAAGATCGTCACCGTACCATCCTTGCGCGGATTCTTCCCGAATCACTCTTTGCTGTTCTGTACGACGAGGGCACTCCCGTGGCCTGCGGTCTGGGCGTGCTGGAAAACGGCCTGTTGGGCCTTTTTGATATCGTGACCGATCCTGAACAGCGCAATCGCGGCAACGGCACGCGCCTTATCACGGATATGCTCGCGTGGGGGCACGCTCATGGAGCCACTGAAGCCTATCTTCAGGTAGTGGAAACAAACGAGATCGCGCGCCGCCTGTACACTCGCATTGGCTTCCAGGAACTTTATCACTACTGGCATCGCATCCAATCATAGAGACAACGCGCTTCTACCCATTTTAGCGGGAAAATAATGAATTTTATGGGGAGAAGGTGGCAGGAAGTCAGCTCGGTTTAGCAATAGTGGAATTGCTGTTACTTCCCGAGAAGGCTGGACCTTTTTTTCTCATTTTAATTGTAGCACAGTTTGTCAAATAGGGCGCCGTGCTTTTTGACGGTGTTTCTCAGTTCGGTCTGCGCTATACTGGAACACACCATGACATAAGAGAAAGGATCGTTCCCCATGACATCTGAACCAACTTCTTCCACACTACATGAAGAGACACGCCGGATCTGGGATCAGAACGCCTCGTTCTGGGATGCAAGCATGAGCGATGAGGGCAATGACTTTCAGCGCCTGCTCGTTTATCCAGCAAGTGAGCGCTTGCTTCAGCTACAACCCGGTGAAACTGTACTCGAACTCGCCTGTGGGAACGGCGTTTTTGCTCGGCGTATGGCACAGAGTGGCGCTCATGTCGTCGCGACCGATTTCAGCGCCACGATGATTGAACGAGCACGCGCCCGCATCGCTCCAACTGATCAGATCGAGTTTCGACAGGTTGACGCAACTCGCGAAGAAGAACTGCTTGCTCTCGGGATCCGGCGCTTCGATGCTGCGGTCTGCAATATGGGCATCATGGATATGACCGAGATCGAGCCTCTGATGCGCGGCATTCGTCAGGTGGTGAAGCCCGGTGGTCGCTTTGTCTTCACGCTCAGCCATCCCTGCTTCAATCATTCTGGCATCTCCCTGGTTGCAGAAGAAACGACGATCAATGGCGAAATCAAGACAACTCATGCTGTCAAAGTTATGACCTATCTGAGCACCAGCCCACAGAAAGGCGTGGCGATGCAGGGTCAGCCTGTTGCTCAGTACTACTTCGATCGTCCGCTGCACCTTCTGTTCAACGCCTGCTTCCGTGCTGGCCTGATGCTGGATGGCCTGGAGGAGCCGGCCTTCCCCTCATCCCCAAAGGAAGCGCAACGATCATCGTTTGACTGGGCACACTATGATGTCCCGCCCATTCTGGCGGCTCGCCTGCGTATTCCAGCCTGAGCAGAGAGGGGATCTTCCCCTCTCAAAGGGACACCCACAAGACCGCCTCGACATCTTCGCGGATAACCCGCACAAGGGCATGGGCAAACGCGTCCATCCCCTTGCATTGTAGCTGATCTGCAAGCATTAAAAGCGCAAGGCGCAGGCTGGCAAAGCACACCTGCCACCTGTAATCAGCGGAGAGCGGCATCACCTCCTGATAGCCCTCCAGGAGCTCCGTTTCCAGCCGCAAAGGAAAGACCTTCGCCTCACGCAAGCGATCGCGCAGATGAAAATAGCCTATGTCCTCCCAACGACTGGCCCCCTGAGCATCGGTCAGGTCAATGATCCCGGTGTAGCGCCCATTCTCCTGATAGATATGGCGGATGCTGAAATCTCCATGCATCAGATACCATTGCTCGTCTCCGGTATCGTGCATTTGCAGCGCCCGTTCGAGCCTGTCGAGCTCCTGAGAAGAGAGCACCCCGTGACAGATGGATAGCATGTTCTGCCAGTTCGGATGTTGCTCCGACCGAGGCGATAAAGCAGCCTCAGTGAGAAAGAGATCATCCGCCGACTTCAGTTCACGCAAACGACCGTGCTTCCGTACTGGCACCGAATTGATACGTGCAAGATCTTGCCCGGCCTCTCTGGCAATGGCTTTCAAGGTCGCCTCGTCGAGAAAGGCCGATTGCATCACCGGTTGCCCTTTGATCTCGCCTGTAATCAGGAATGAGCACTGCACTGTTTCATCAAAAGGCGCGTAATAGATGATATCTGGAACCCTGACGTCCAGCTGGCGCAGCCGGGTATGGATTGCATATTCTGCGGCAAAGGTATCATCAGGATCGGGTAAAAAACGCAGATAGTACGTCTCATGGCCAGATACGATTCGATATACCAGCGTGCTACTCCCTCCGGTTGCCGCTTCTATCCGGCTCACAGGACCGGGTAGAACCCGCTGTACGACGGCTTCAATGGCCTCCCTCTCGATCATAGAGTATCCTTCCTTGAGCAAAAAACAATATACTCCTTTACCTTACCATAAAATAGAGCATTCTCATACAATAGGTCAAATGTCACTTTCAGTGCTCCTCTTCCTTACGGTACGCTAAGGTAAAAGGAGGACCATACAATGAAGCAGCACATGCGGCAGCGTATTTCACTGCTCATGCTCATTTTCATCTTGCTGAGCGGTGTTATCTCCTGTGCATCACCAGAAAGAAAGAGTACGCTCATGAGCACGAATCAGACAAAGACGCTTTATATTGCAGCCGGAACAAAAGTCTACTGTGTGAGGGAAACAGATGGCTCGTTCTGCTGGACACACGATTTCAAAGAGCCGGTCGACCAGATCTACGCCACGTCACAGAACGTCTTCGTACAGACCACAGCACCGGCGCTCTATGCTCTCGCCAGCAAGGACGGCCTTCTTCAATGGAGGCATCCGCTCACAGATCTCCTCCCATCACAGCTCTTTGTGCAAGGGGATCTCGTTTTTATCGGCGCTTACCCGACCGGCTTCATGGCCCTGACAGCCCACAATGGAGCCCCACGCTGGCAAACATCCGTCCCTATAACCTCCAATAGTATTGGCTTTATCGGCAGCGAGGGTGATAGCATTTATGGTTACAGTGATGGCACGATTTACGCCCTCCGAGCGGACGATGGACATATTCAATGGAAGAAAGAGCAGCCATATACATTGGGCGAGGATCTCCTTCTGATGAACGGCAACCTTCTTATTCCTGATATCAATGGCGAAAAAGTTATTGAGCTTCGCGCCAGTACTGGAGCCGTTGGAGCTACGTTCCCGGGAAATCAAGTCGTGAGCTCTCAGGACTTCCTCTTTCTCTCAAGAACAGCTTCCCAGAAGCGGCAAACCAGCCAGGAACTCTATGCCCTCCATAGAAGCGATCAGCAGGAACTCTGGAAGAAAACACTGAACGCAAATGAGCAGATCAGATTTCGCAAAGGCATGCTCGGCGAGCGCTATCTGTACGTTGTGCGGATAGATAGGAACATGAAGACCGTGCTTCAGGCTGTCGATCTGAAGACCGGCGACAATGCATGGACCTGGACACCACCATCAGAGAGGCCCGATATCGACCCATTTTCGGTATATTATAGCAACGAACACCTCTATATCAGCACGCATAATTCCAGTGTACCCTATCCCGAGAACGAGAAGAGTCTTTTGCAAGCACTCGACTCACAGGGCGGCGTACGCTGGAAACAGGCACTGAATGAGCGGATTCTGCGCGTCGTCCTTCCCGTGTAGCACGGCGTTCAGCACGAAGCCCATAGCATCCTTTTTGCTTGCTATGGGCCTTTTCTCTGCAATATGTCTCGCGAAAGGATGCCTCAGTGCCCCCTTCAGAATAGCGGTGGGCAACAAGATTGAGCGAGACATGGTGCTCAAGATAGGCTTTGAGGCAGCGAGCACCAGTGTAAAGCCACCCACTGACTCAAGTGCATATTGCACTACCTGATCACCATTTCCGCTGAAGCCGCTTTCAACGATGCAGACAAACGTCGCGCCCTCGCCATGCGGCGTGAACGTCCATTCAACCTGGGTCGGCGTGCTCTCTTCACCCCACTCAAGCAGAATTCGCCGCGGCTCCTCCACGGCCTTCACCCGAACCCTGGCCGACGCCTGAAACATCTCCCATTCCCAGAGTACTTCCCTGCCCGCTACCAGGAGGCCACTGCCTCTGGTAAACCAGAATGCCGCCGTCTTTGCAGGATCAACAAACGCCTCAAATACCTCCGCGATCGGTCGTCGAATGAGCATTGCAGCCTTTGCTTCGGGCACCCGTATAAGCTGAAGTTCTTGCATAGAGATCACCTCGTCGTTTCAGAGCACCTGATAGTACAATATCGAGCAATCAGAAGTACACTCTCTCCTGAGCGGCACTGCTTTCATGCTTCCATACATACCCTGAAATAACTTCTCGTATCTTGCTCTTTCACCGTGTTTCCCTCTTTTCCGCACATACTCTTAAGCATAGAAGAGAAGCACCACACCAGTCCAATACTCTATGCTATACTGGGAGTGTATTGTTTCTGCCGATGAAGAACGAATAGATCCGCTTACACTCTTTCTGCCCGATAGCAAACGCAGAAAGGAGGTCAGCACCTGTGGGTTTGCTCTCTCAAGGAAAGGCACAGGAACTCACACTCTATTGTGGGGAATCCGATCAATGGCACGGAGAGCCGCTTTCTGTCGCGATTGTCAATCTGGCGCGAGCGCAGGGCTGTTCAGGAATTACCGTCAGTCGGGCAATTGCCGGTTATGGAGCGACCGGGCGCCTGCATCACAGTGGAGCCTGGCAGTTCTCCTCGGATGTTCCGCTCATCATCCAGATTATCGATCAGCCAGAACGCATACGTCGCCTGCTACCACAGCTTCAGGAGATGCTTCAGGGGGGCCTGATGACGCTGCATGAAGTTGAAGTGCTTGCGTACAGCCACGCTACTCCGCATGGCATCCCGACCCATCTTACCGTACAGCAGATCATGGAAACGGCACTGACGACAGCTCCGCCAACGGCATCTGCACAGGAGGTCATACAACTGCTGCTTCCCGCCCGCTTCCGCGTCCTGCCGATTGTTGACGAGCAGCAGCGCCTGCTTGGCATCATCAGCACAGGCGATCTGATCCGTACAAATGTCCTACCCGTACGACGAAGCGCCCTGCGAACCGCTCAGGAGCTTGATGCGTCACCACCAACTTCCAGGCAGACACTTCAAGCACAGGATATCATGAATCGGCAGGTCCAGACGATCACGCCAACTAGCTCGCTGAAAGCAGCCGCACAACAGATGTTGACGACCGGGCGCAGACAGCTCCCTGTGCTGGCAGAAGATGGACGACTCCTCGGTATGATTACCAGAAGCGATATTCTGCTTGCAACTGTTACCAGTCCACTGATGTCCGAAACGATACAGTCTGAACAGCAGCCCGCTCAGCCTAGCTCAGGTTCGCCACTTGAGAGCTCCGTCATGGCGATTGCCGCGACGACCTGCCCGACCGTTTTCACCCGGGACTCCACGGGAGCGGTCACCGATGCACTGGTGCGTTCACCACTCAGGCGCGTCTTTGTGCTCGATGAACAGCGCCACCTTGTCGGGATTATCGCCGATATCGATGTGCTGACACAGATCCAGGCCGAGAGCCGCTCGCGCTTCCTCCGCTGGTTGGCCAGTTGGACCCGGGGTAGACCAGAATCAGCCTCACAGAAATTCGGGCCACGCGCCGACACGCTGATGAACAGCAGCCTTGTCACCATCCCGGAAACAGCAACCATACGAGAGGCCATTGAACGCCTGCTGCATGCCCATCACACCGTTATCCCTGTTATCGATGCCGATCGTCATCTGAAAGGCTATGTCGAGCGCTCGCACGCATTGCGGCTTATCGCAGAAGAGGAGCCTTCAACATGAGCACACATCGATGGATAACCGTACCCGGCAAGCGCCTGCGCATCCTCATAGGTGAAGCAGTCGAATGGCAGGGACATCCCGCTTACCGGGTCATTGCGAAGCAAGCGCAGCAGCATGGAGCGCTTGCTGTCCTCATTTCGCGTGGGATCGAGGGCTTTGGGCCCCGGCACCATCTAGAAACAGAGCGCTTCGTTGAGGTTTCGGTGAACCTGCCGATCAGCATCGAGATACTTGACACCATCGAGCATATCGAGCAGGTACTGATGCCGCTTGCCCCGATCCTGCGGGAACATCTGGTTACGCTGACTCCTGTGGAGCTGTTGCTTGAAGAGACAACGGGCAACTGACCTCAAACAGAATATCGTCGAGGGCGGTAAAGTAGAAGCCGTAGCTCTTGCGAATCTTGCGAGGTTCATGCAAGAACTGTACGCCTTCGGCGACAAGGCGCTGATAGGTCTGTTCGACCTGCTCGGGCGTGTCAAGCAAAAAGCCGATATGGAAGCCATCGGGATAAGGGCGCATCTCTTGCCGCATCGCCTGCGGGTTCATCAGAACGAGCGTGAAGCCGTGCTCATCGGAGAGCACTGCAAGGGCTTCTTTGTGCTGTTGAAGCAGGCGGAGATCAAAGCAGCGCTGAAAAAAGGAGCATGCTTCGGGAACGTTGGAAACACAGAGATTGAGATGGTTGAGTTGCATAGTATCCTCCAGAAAGCGGAGGTGTGGGCATGAAAGGGGCGTCGATAGAGCGCAAGACATACCGAACCTCCGTAATACAGCAAAGCAATAGTTTATTTGCTGATTGTCGGGGTCCGAGCGTTGTTGCGCGGACAGTTACTCCCGAATGATCAGGAGCGATCGGGCTACCTACCGATCCAGCCTTTTCGACGTTCGGAGTATATCATGCTCACCTCACATCTGTCAAGAAGATCCATCCTTTTGCGCTCCCTCAAGGAAGGACATCCCTTCAGGGAGCGCGTCATCTCACCCGCTATGCTTCCTCAAAGGAGCGAAACACGATAGCCTGCCCGGTCGCAAGTACCAGCGGTTTCGCGCGTCTGGTACTGAAATACTCATCCACGGCCTGCCGCGCTCCCGGACACGTGGGCAGCGCGTAATCATCGCACAGCAGAAACCCGCCGACAACAAGGCGCGGATAGATGAACTCACAACAATCGCGATACGAGCTATAGAGGTCTACATCAACATGCGCAAAAGCAAAGCGTACATCCGTCTCCAGCTCAGCAAACGTATGAGGGATCAGGCCCTGATGCAACCGCACCTGCTCCGGATATGGCATCGCGTTCCGAACACGCTCTATACTGGTATCGCCGAAGTGCCCTCGTGCATAGGTATCTCTTGTCGGGTCAGAGTCTGGCATCCCTTCAAAGGTATCAAACAAATGGAGCGTTTTCGCGCGGGCCTCATCCGTTTCTCCAAGCAGGCGGTTGAGCAGCGAAGCGCTCCCCCCTTTATAGACACCACACTCGATAAAGTCACCCGGCAGAAACAGCGCCTGCCGGGCCAGCATATACAGCACATAGACTTTCGCAGGAGAAAGCAATGTGGAGGAAGCCATGCGATCATAGATGTCTTTAAACTCGCCATAGCCAAGCCAGGGGCTGAAATTTGGCTGATAGAAGGCCTCATCAGGGAGAGTGACATGTTGCTCCATATCCTATTCACCTCTTTCTTTCGCATGCGCGCTACGTTTAAAACATCTTGAACGGTATACGCATTTCAAGTAAAAGCAAACAGCGAAGTATCTTTTTCTTGACGTGTATACTATTCATATGTTAGTCTATATCAGGAAACAATATTTTGCAATATTTTCCTGAAAGATAGCTCTTACAGGATTTATTAATAATATTTCTGAATACATAGATAGCCCTTATAGAATATCAATTCCTTGTTCTTCTCATTTTTGTTGGTGTAGTTTTGGAGAGAAAAGCGTGAACGAGTCAGGACAGCATTCAGTTCCGACCTATGGGGGAGAGGTCGAAACTCTGGCGGTGCAGTGCGGCACATGGCGGTTATTTCCTCTGGACACCCCTGCCCAAAAACAGGTACAGGCAATCATCGAGAAAGAGAGGGAACATGCCGTCCAACCGGTAAACCTTGATTACGATGAAGCGCAACACATTCTTGAGTTTCAAGGAGCCGTCTCATACCATCTCCCGCAACTGGTCACCATGTATCAGCAAGCGATCGCTACCACCTGTCGGCTTCTACAACGGCAATGTCAGGCAACCCTGCTCTCCTCATCGTTTCATCCCTTTGAAGATCCCGTTGAGGCCTATCAACATGTCGTGCCCAAGCCACTCTATGACCTGTTTCGTGGCTATCGTCCTGGCCTATCCTCGGTTTCACTCGATACGCTGAAGAAGATCTACCCGACCGAGCCCGAAAGAGGGCGAGGCTGGTGGCATGAAATCGGTTCACTGGCTGCTTCTGTACAGCCCTGGAATTCGTTGACACTGGAGCAAGCCGCCTCTCAAATCGCTGTTCTTCAGGCCTGCGGGTGGATGTTCACACTACTGACAGCCAATGCGCCTTTCTATCGAGGTAAGGTAACAGGCAAGCGAGATTATCGCCTGGAAATCTGGAAAGGGCGAGGAATGCTTGCTCGCAGCCGCTACCTCGCGGATCGAGCCAATGCCAAAAATCTGCCCTCTAAACCAATGGGGCTCACAGACTATTACGCCTATGTCTTGAAATCTCAACGCCCGATGGTTATTCCTCAACGCCAAAAGGCGCACCACAACTATAAGCTTGCCTTTCTGGGGGTTGTGCAGCCAGAGGACTGGCAGGAGTTCAATACGCTGACCTATCTTCAGGCCGAGAGCATTCGAGCAGTCGATATCGAAACCGGCGAGGAACAGGAGGTCCGCCCGAGCGTCGCGCATATCTGCAACGGCTTTGATTTCCTCTACTATCCAGGCGGGGGCGCACGCATTCGGATACACCTGCCAGAAGCCGACCGACTTGACCCACGCCTCTTTGCTCAGGCCATCAAAACGCGAAATGAGCCTCTTTTGCATGAGTTGCTTCGCGAGGCAAAGGTGCACATGGGCTTTATCTGTGCTGAGGGCCGTGCCTCTGCAACCGTCCTGCCCACCCAGAAGCACCCCGGTTGGGAGCGCCTGAGCATCCCTTTTGTGCTTCAAACAGCTCTGATACGCAGCCATCAGGAAGTGTTCGCCTTCCTGGAAAGCACGCCGCTGACCTGGCATGACCTTACTCGCCTGCTTCCAGCACGCTGCAATGCGCGCAAGCACGGCTTCGCGACCCAGATCAAGGGCATCGACGCGACCGAGCTGGCACGCCATATCTGGATGATTGCACGCCAGAGCCTCACCGAAGAGGAACGCTCGCTTGTTCGCGATGAGATAGATGAGATCCTGAACAGACGCATGGCAGCCGCAGAAGAACAGCTTGCCCTCTTTGAGATGCTCTCGCTGCGGTATCCTCGTACACAGGCCCTGCTCAAGCTGGTAGAACAGCTTTGCATGGGATAACGTATCGGAAATCAAGAGAAAGGCGTGGAAGATGTACAACGATATTCTATCAGAGTTTGCTTCATATGGGCATACACGACTGCAAACAGAAGATGAACAGCTCCATCATTTGTTAACGCAGGAATATTATCGTCAGCAAGAAACCCTTTCCCTGATCGCAGCAGCCAGTATTGCCGATCCCTCGGTGCTCGCCTGTGAAGGCACGGCTACAAACAACGTCACGACTGAAGGCTATCCGGGAGCGCGATTTCATGCGGGGTGCGAGGTTATTGATGAGATTGAGCGGCTGGCAGTTGAGCGAGCGAAAGTAGCCTTTCGAGCTCACTATGCGAACGTGCAGCCCCACTCGGGCAGTAGCGCCAATCAGATTGTGCTCTTCAGCGTGCTCAAGCCGGGAGACACGCTGCTCGGGCTCGATCTTCACGCGGGTGGGCATCTAACGCATGGCTCAAAGGCATCCATTTCAGGCAGATACTTTCAAGCGATCGGCTACAGTCTGACCCCGGACGGTTTCATTGACTATGAACAGGTTGAAGCCCTCGCCTGGCAGCACAAGCCACGCCTTATCATTTGTGGTGCAAGCGCCTATCCCAGAACGATTGACTTCAAGCGCTTTCGGGCCATTGCCGATTCAGTCAACGCCTATCTGCTTGCCGACATCTCGCATATCGCGGGTCTTGTCGCGGCTGGAGAGCATCCAAGCCCGATAGACGAGGCCCATTTTACCACGACCAGCACCTATAAACAGCTCTATGGGCCACGGGGCGGGCTGATTCTACTTGGCAAAGATCATACAGCGCTGGCACCCGATGGGAAACACACCATTGCCGACATGATCCAGCGAGCGGTTTTTCCCTTCGTTCAGGGCACACCGAGCATGCATAGCATCGCAGCAAAGGCGCGGGCGCTGGCCCATGTTGTCACGCCCGAGTTCCGGGAACTGGCGCGACGTATCGTCAGCAATGCCCGGGAACTGGCCCGGGAACTGATGGCACGCGGGTACAGGGTCCTTACCGGCGGAACCGAGAATCACCTTGTCCTGGTCGATATGCGGGCCAATGGAATGTCTGGACTGGTAGCAGAAAAGGCGTTGGAAGAATGCGGCATCCTTATTAATAAGAATCGCATTTTCGGGGATACCAGAAGCGCGCAGGTCACCAGTGGCATTCGTTTAGGAACAAATAGCGTCGCTTTGCGTGGCATGGGCGCCGAAGAGATGAAGGAGTGCATCGCACTGTTTCATCGCGTCCTGTCAGCTCTAGAGGTACAGGATGACCGCCACTATACCCTTGACCCTGAACTCCGAAAAACGGTACAGGACGACGTGAAAGCGCTCTGTCGGCGCTTTCCCATCCCACATTATCCGGTTGTCCCTGAAGCGATGCCAGAGCAACAAAAACGCGCCCGGCTTCTCTAGTCGGGCGCTGAGTTGTTTCTATGCGCGAGGCGATGCCGAACGGCGTGACCCATCGGAAGCCAGAAATGCGGGTCGCTTCCCTGCTTTTCTGCGGTCACCCTTCATAAACGGGCGTTGTCCAGCGGCCTGCTCTCGGCGCAGTGGCTTGCGCATCTCGGTACGGCGAGCGCGCTCGCGCACAAACGGCTTGCGGTCCTGCGGGACAGGCAATTCTTCCTGAACCGGCTCTGGCAGCTCGACAGGAGGAAGTGGCTGCTCGTCCTGAAGCATAAAGCGCTGCAACACCACTTTCTGGCCCAGACTGTGCGCCATGCGTCGCCAGCGAGGCACATCAGCCGGTACCAGCAGCGTGATTGCTTTGCCCTGCTGACCCATGCGCCCGGTTCGTCCGATGCGGTGTGTGAATAGCTCGCTGGACTCAGGCAGCTCATAATTGATTACCTGATGGATGCCCTTGATATCGAGGCCACGCGCCGCGACATTGGTCGCAAGCAGTGTCTGTACCTCGCCCTGCCGGAAAGAGCTCAATACCTTTTCGCGAGCTCGCTGACTCTTATCACCATGCAGTGTCCCGACGGCAAAGCCAAGCTTGTTCAACTGCTTTCCGAGCCGCTCAACACCGTGTTTTGTCTTGCCAAAGATCAGGCTACTGCCGCCCTCAGAGGATTGCAGCAGGGTACAGAGCGCGGCCATTTTCTGCTCTTGCGACACCTGATAGGCGATCTGTTCAATCGTGCTTTGCCCGCTCTGTGCAGGCGTAATGAGAACCTGAACGGGATCTTTGAGGAACTTCCTCTGAATCTTCGCGACCCATTCCGGCATAGTGGCGGAGAACAGAGCCATCTGACGCGTCTCCGGGGTTGTTGCCAGAATCTCTTCGATCACCGGCGCAAAGCCGCTATCAAGCATCTGGTCGGCCTCATCCAGCACACAGATGCGCAACTGGCTCAAGGACAGGCTTCCGCGCTCAAGGTGGTCCATAATACGGCCCGGCGTTCCGACCACAATCTGAGCACCATAGCGCAGTGACGAGATCTGGCTACCATAAGGGCGCCCACCGACCAGCAACGTCGTTGACAGCTTGCGGCTTCCCGCCAGCTTGCTTAATACCGTGTTTACCTGAACAGCCAGCTCACGGGTTGGTACGAGGACCAGCGCCTGTACCACACGCTTCTCTTTCGCCAGCCGCTCCACCAGCGGGAGACTATAAGCCAGCGTCTTGCCTGAACCGGTCGCGGACTGCCCGACGAGATCATGTCCACCGAGCAAAGCAGGAATAGCCTGAGCCTGAATCGGCGTGGGTTCTGTAATCCCCATTCTTGCCAGAGTGTTACAGGTCGAAGCTTGCAAAAGAAGGTCTTGAAAAGATGGCATTAAAAATCCTTTCGGCCAACGTGCCCCTTGCGGACACATTATAGCTACCTGTCAACAATGTGCTGACAGGGCATACCAGGAGCAGGCCGTATAGGATGTAGGAGCAATGCTGTGAACTGCTATCAGAATACAAACACAGGAGAGATTCATCTATAGAGAGGATTGCTCAGACTCTTTAGTGCCTTTTTATAGTCAACAGGCCTATCACTAACTACCTGCCCGATGCCATGCAACAGTAATAACTTCTGCATTGTATCAGACAATCTCCTCACCGTCAAGCCCTGCCCAGAACCTGGTACTTTTACACGCTCAAGTTCACTTCCGCCTGCCTCAACGATTTTGTTCGCTTCGCACAAAGACCAGCGTCCCGATCAGAAAGAAGACGGTGAAGAGCGCCACCATGACCAGCAGATTGAGCGCGGGATGACCCAGCACCACCAGCGGGTATTCGCGCTGCCCTGCGTAGAAGAAATTCCGCGCAAGATCGACGGCATAACGCAGCGGCATCAGATACGAGAGCACATCCAGGTACCACGGCAGGGTCTTCATTGGCGTAAAAACCCCGGCCAGAAAGAGCTGTGGGAAGATAAAGAATGGCAGCACCTCGGCTACCGCCCGCTGGCTCTTGAAGCTGGACAACAGGAAAAGCCCGAAGCTAGCTCCAAGCAGGCAGGAGCACAGTGCAACTGGCAGCATCAGCAGAAAGCGAAGAGGCGTCAGCGGAATGCCGATCAGCAGACCAAAAAGCAGCAGCGCCAGTGCCTGAAGCAGCGCCACCAGCGATTCGCCGAGGATCTTTCCGAAGATGATCGAGTAGCGCGAGATAGGCGCAACAAAGAACTCCTGCGTGAAATTCGTCTCCCGCTCTTCCACCAGAGAAATAACGCCGAAGCTCGTTGATTGAAAGAGCGTCTGTACAAATACCCCCGTAAAGATAAAGGTCAACAAATTGTACCCCACGCTCTGCCCCAGATTGAGTTGAAAGCTGGTGCCAAGCATACCGACGAAAAAGAGCGGGAAGGCCAACGTCCCGAGCAGGCGGAGCGGCACCCGAAAGAACTTCAACACGTCGCGATAGGCAATCGTGAGAATTGCATGTATTTCGCTCATCATTCTGCTCATAATGCATTACTCCCGACCATCCGTAATGTGAAGGTAGGCTTCTTCCAGTGAAGGGGTATAGGTCTCGATCACCGTCAGTGGCGTGGTAATGGAACGGAGTGCCCGGTGAAATTGCTCTTTGCGCACCAGCAGCTTCACGCGTCGCTCCACGCTGAACGGGAGCCCGAGCACTCGAAGCTCGGCAAGCAGGCGTTCCCGATCGGCAGCATCAACCAGCATATATTCTTGCAGGAGTGCCTCCTTGATCTCCGCGGGAGAGCCGAACGCCACAATCTTTCCCTTATGCAGAATACAGATCGTGTCCGCCTGCTCGGCCTCTTCAAGATAATGAGTTGTCAAAAAAATGGTCAGTCCATATTCACTCCGAATGCGCTTCAGATAGCTCCACAGGCGGGCACGGCTATGCGGATCCAGGCCAGCGGTTGGCTCATCCAGAAAGAGAATCTCAGGACGTTGGAGCAGGCTACGCATCACCTCAAGCTTGCGCTTCATCCCGCCAGAATAGGTGCTGACCGGGCGGAAGAGGTCGCGTTCCAGCTCAAAGAGCGCCGCGAGTTCCATCACGCGCTTGCGATAGCGCACAGGCATCAGGCGATACGCCGGACGGAAGGGATAGAAGCCAAACAACGAGGCATGGAACCGCAGATTTTCCTCGCCAGTCATATGCACATCCAGCCCGGGCTGTTGAAAAATTACGCTGATCTGCCGCCGCACCTCACGAGCCTCACGCACCAGATCAAGCCCGGCAATGGTGACCCTGCCACTCGTCGGGAGCAGCAAGGTCGTGAGGATCGAGAGTGTCGTTGTTTTCCCGGCCCCATTCGGCCCCAGAAGCGTAAAGAACGAGCCTTGCGCAACTGAGAAGGAGATCCCTCGCAGGGTCTCCTCTCTGGCCTGCTTATAGCGCTTGGTGAGCCGCTCAACAACAATAGCAGCCGGCTGCTCGGTTCGTTGCTGCTCCCGTGCTTGCTGTATCTGCGATACCATCACGCCTCCCGTTTTCTCATAGAGCAAACGCCCAGGCCAACAACTCATAGGAACGCACACGGGCGGTATAGTCCGGGCAGATAGTCAACACAACAAGCTCATCAACAGCATAGATATCGGCCAGCTTGAGCAGCCTCGTGCGCACCTGTTCGGGTGTCCCGGCAACCATCAACAGTTCATGCTCGCGCAAAAATGCCTGATCCTGCTCGTCGTATTCGTAGCGCAGCGCCTCATCCAGTGCTGGCAGCCGCTCGCATGGTAGCGCCCGTTGCGCCCTGATCGCTGTCAACCAGAAGACCCGCGCAAGCCGGTGCGCTTCCGCCTCCTCTTCCGCACAGATGACGCGCACGGCCAGACTCGCACAGGGCTCAGCCTGCAAGGCGGAAGGGCGAAAATGGGCACGATAGGTTTGCATCACTTCCGGGAAACAGCGCTTCTGGATAAACTGGGCGAAGCAGTAGGAGAGCCCGAGGGACGCGGCAAGCTCCACGCTCTTTGTGCCGCCGCCAAGCAACCAGACACGCGGAGCGCCGCATCCTTCGGGCATGGCTCGCACCGTTGAATCGGTGGCTGTCAGGAAATGGAGTAAGGCGCGTATCTGTTGGTCATATGGCTCATCGACGCCCCGCTTGAGAGCTGCCATCGCCTCTGCACTGGCTCCCGGCCCCTGACCGATACCCAGATCAATACGCCCGGGATAGAGCGCGTGCAGCAGGCGGAAGGTCTCCGCGACTTTCAGCGAACTATAGTAGGGAAGCATCACGCCGCCGCTTCCCACCTGAATAGAGGACGTTTGAGCCGCGATAGCCGCAACCAGCACTTCGGGCGAGGCGCAGGCCATCACCGGGTCACTATGATGTTCTGCAACCCAGAAGCGCGTATAGCCGAGCTGTTCGACAGCTTGAGCCAGCGCCACACTTTCACGCACGGCCTGTGCCGCCTCAGTATAGACCGGAAGCTGATCCAGCACGCTTAATTTCACGATTTGCCCTCCTTTGCGATACGCCGCTTCTGCACGCTCTCAAGCGCATGCCGCCAGCAGGCATAGAGCGTGCGTTCCTGCTGTAGATCCATACCGAGCAGCCGATTGATATGCATATGCGCCAGGCTTTCCAGAATGAAGGGCTCGGGCATCCAGAGCGCACCTTTCTGAGCCAGTTGTCTGATATGGCTGGCTGTTTGTCGCACAATGCCCTCGCGATCCAGACTCAGTTCACATAGCAGATCGCGCTGCGCGTCAGGCTCTCCCTCAAGGAGCGCACAAAATTGCTTGCGCAGCGGCCGGAATACGTCGCTTGCTTCGTATTTCCGGGTGCGCTTCTGAAGAAACGCCAACCGCTCAGCAAAATCATAGCCCCACTGCTCAAACAGACAATCAAGCGTGAACACAGCCACCAGCTTTGTATCAAGCGTCAGTAGCCCGTTATAGAGTGCCACAACCAGCGCCGAGGTCCGTTCGCTATCGCCCGTAAACACCTGCTCAAGCGCATCGATTGCCTCGGGACCGCCATAGCGCTCAATCTCCCGGTCGTAACTCTCCATCACGATATTGCTGATGATGCCACGTCGGACCAGTTCCCGGGCCCAGTCCAGCACTGAGAGCAGCACCGTTTCCTGATGCTGCTCACTGCTTGCATGAAAGCGCACACGCAGATGCGGCGCGGGATCGGCATAGCGCAGGAAGAACCAGCGATCAATCAGGCACGCTTCCTGCAAGGCGGCAACAAGCGTGCGCAAGGGACCAGCGATCACCTCATCATGCCGCCCCGGCACAGTGTAGAGCTTCAGATAGGTCCACGCTTCACCTGGCAACTGACGTCGCTCAAGCTGCGAGACCGGGCGCGGCGGATAGACCTTCTGCTGTATCGCTGCCTGCTCTGAGGATCGTTGCAACAGAGCACGATCGCGCAACAGAACCGGCACCACAAGTTCGGCCACATAGGGTTGTCCCTCGGCGTTGCGAAGCCAGAGGTGCGAGAAGTCGGGTAGCATCTCCTCAAGCCGCAGCCCATCTTTCGCCTTCGTCAGCTCCTCACGCAGCTCCGCCACACACAACGGGTGCTCAAGATCGAGCAACAGCCGGTTATCAAAGTGGCTCAAGTAGACATAGCGCGGCACCCGCCAGAGCTCACGCCAGCGCCGGACGCCCCGGAAGAAGCGTTCCTGCTCGCTTCCGTCTCCGTCCAGCTCGATCATGGCAGGACGCAGGTTCCAGCGCGCAGGACTGAGAATCATCTTCCCCCGCGTCACTCTGGGCAGGAACGGCGCGGATGCCATCATGCCCCAATCAAAGAGAGCTGGCCCGGCCATCCGCTGTTCTGAGATTTCCAGCAAGAAACGGCACACATTGGGAGCTCGTTGCAGGTTCAGCAGGTGGCTCTGCGTCACAATCACCTCTTTGCCGAGGCTCCTGGAGCGCAACGAGAAGCGTTCACCCACAACGCCTACCACAAGATCTTGCAATGAAAGCACATGTCGAGCTGATGGCGTGGTATTCAACACAATCTCGTAGTCGCGCAAATCGGGACGGATAGCAACATTTGCCCCCCGTCCGAAGATTGGGAGATAGCTCATCTCCGCAAAAATGACATCCTCAGAAAAGAGGGCCTCTTCCTGTCTGGTATAGGCTCGTAACCGATTCAGCCCATACTCGCCGAGGACATCAAAGAAGCGACAGAAGGTTCTTCCCCCATAGGAGAGGCCAGAGGGCGCGATCACGCCTACCCATTCTCCTCGATCGATTGCCTCGGGTGACTCGGCCTGCACCTGCAAAAACAATTCAAGCGCGGGTGGCGGCGCCAAATGTTGCCCGTCCGGTTCCCAGAGCGTCAATTGCTGCACCAGCTCATCTGTCAAATGGAGATTGTCGTGCCCCTTTTGTAGCGTTTCCGCCAGGAGTGAACAGAGGAGCTGATCCCGTTTCTCCGAGCGAGCACGCTCCATTGGTGGTAAGGCATAGCTACGAGGCGGTTCCAGATAGCCCGGGGGCGCGTCGAGTCCCATTTCCGGGCTGAGCAGTTCCAGGACCGGGACCTCCGCATCCAGCCCGTAGCGCTCTACAAAGGCGTGCGCGTACTGCTGCAAGTGTGCGGAATAGCCCGACGCTGTTGACAGGCGCATCAGCACCTCGACCGCTTCAGTGACCTCTTCGCCGATCTGGCGATGCAATTGAGGTCGCTCCAGATGCAGCGCAACATCAAGCTGAAATGCCTGCCCCTTCTGATTCGGCAGAAGCTGCTGCTGCTTGTATACCAGGCGCTCTAACGGCTGCTCGGCGCGATCAACCGCCCCCGCCAGCTCGATCACCTCTTCAAGTTGTGCCGCCAGCGGAGCCGTCTGCTCAAGCTGCCGGAGACGATCCAGCACATAGCGCTCGGGCTGCGCTGAGGTCAGCGGGGGTCTCAGATCGCTGATCAGGAAATGGTTCTCCCACAATTGCCGCAGCAGTTGCTCCACCTGTTGCGGTGATGCGGTCGGAAACGCCTCCTGCACCTTTCGCGCCAGATGCACATAGGGAAGAGGCTCACGCGCCGCTTCCAGCACAAAGCACACAACCGGCGTCGCACGCAGCGTGATCGAGCGCGCGTCACCAATTCCGTAGACATCTGCATGGGGAAGTACGGCACGATGTCCGGCCACGAAGACGGCTTGATTTGCCTGAACTCGCAAACAGGGCACAAGTTCGGCATCCTCTTCAATCTGCTGGATCAGCGCCAGAAGCCAGCTCATGTCGGGGCGCGTTCGGGTATGGTGAAGCAGCGGACTCCCGGCTTGAAGTGTCGTCTCATCGCTGAACGTGCCTACGGCAACGCCCGCGAAGAGGCCAAAGGGAGTGGGGCGCATGCACATGCGGTTGAGGTAGCGCAGCACTCTGGAATACGCCCGCTCACGTCGCCTGGTGGGCGCGTTCTCCTGCATATACGCGATTCCCTCGAAGATATCGGTACTGGCAACACGCAGCGCCCGCTCAACCAGCGGCAGGGAGACCAATCGACGCGCCTCCCCATAGGTGTGCTGATAGGCTTCGTCTGGCTGGCGTACTTCCTGTGGGAAAAGCTGTAAAAAGGTCTCAGCAGGGAGAAGAGGACAGCGCACCAGAAAGAAATTTGCCGGTTGATAGATCTCCATAGACTCTCTCCTTATGCGATGAGCAGAGCGCGATACCACGCCGGATACACCGCTGTATCGGTCGCTAAAAGGGCCATGACAGCGCCTGTAGCGCCTACAAGAAAGCCCGGATCATCCACAAAATGCCCCGGGATCTCCTCATCACGCAGTAAGAATGCATGCTCCGGGTGAGCCCGTTGCAGAATCTCTTCGATGAGCCCGGGAAGATACGGTTCAAGGGAGGCGTGGTTCTCCCGGCAAAAGCTCATACAGATCGTCAGCAGGCCCGCGAAGCCGTGACAGAGCGTTGGCGAAAAGACATACTGTACATCTCGTGGGCGCTTCAAGGCCGTTTCCAGCCCCTCAACCGCGATCTCCGCCAGTCGCGTATCACCAAGCGCACGCGCGGCCAGCCGCAGCGCTGCGGAAATTCCCGGTGCGCCATAACACCACGCTGCCCTTGCGGGAGCTAATGGAGCCCCTTTATCAGGCACATAATCGATAGAGACTCCGACTGGCCAGTTGATGCCCCATGTATCATGCAGACTGAAGCGCAGCAACCATTCAGTGATATGTCGCATAGCCTCCCGCTGTCCCTCGCGGCGATAACCGGCCTGCCAGGCCAGTGCAAGCGCACTCAACGGGCCAGCAATGCCATGCGCCAGCCCGGCATTAAAATAGCCCCGGGGAAAATCCTGCCGATATTTGTCTGAAGGGTAATTCTCCGGCAGAATCAGCCAGTGTTCCGCGCCACACTCGGTCGGCGCACCAAGCCATATCAAATAATCGAGCAAACGTGAGAGCGCGTCCTGCTCCTGCGCCCCCAACTCTTTGAGGGAAACCATATAACCAAGCACACCCGCCGCACCTGACATCACATCATAGTCCCGCGCTATGACGCACGCTTGCACACGCTTCCAATCAGTTGCAAGTACCTGTTCAGCGACCGCAGAGCGCATAGTTTGAAATAATGGAGTATATCGAGGCTCAACCTCTGCGAATTCACCGACGATCCACGCGAACCCGCTACTCCCGCCATAGAAGCCCGGTTGGGTCAGGGGAATATCCTGCGTTGCCCGAGCGGCGAGACGAAGATACTGCATAGCATGGTGCAGCAAATGCTCCTCGGCCAGGCAATGGTACAGGTAGAGATAAAAATAGGCCAGGTTGGCAAAGCTATTTGTAAACCACGCGCTGCCCCATTCCAACGGCACTGTACTCCCCGCCTGCTCGACCGTTTCAAGGACGGTGGCCGGATCACGTAAGCGCGCTGCCAGCGCCTCGGCAAGCTGACGTGCGTCAAGCCTCTTTTCCTCCATCATCTCCCTGCTCCTGATGCAGATAGGGCCCGTCAGAGACTGACGGTACCCCATCCTTACGACCTGCCGTACTAACAGCCTTTGCAATCAGTACAACGTGAACAAGACCAGCACGTTGTGACGAAACTTGTGGTAGCTGCGTCAGGCTGCTCGGCACCACGCGGAGCCTGCATCACGCGAACGTCAAGCTGGAATTGATCCTGCTCATTGTTGTCAGAGGTAAGACACTTCTTCGCCAGGAGAGACCGATTCAACTGCTGTTCCATTGAGATACTCCTTTCTCCATCTTGTTCGTGCATTCACAGAGATCAGACGCGTGATCTCTGCTCTCAATGATAAAATACATTTTCCTCTTTGCAAATATCACTTTCTTATCTTTTCTTTGCATAACACATAGCCATTTATCTATACAGAAACAAACGCATCATTTTATTAAATAGATCCGCAACAAACAAATCCATCATATTTTCTCATATATAAATATAAAAATATATTTCACATTTCTATTAAGTATTCCACCAGTATTCTTAGAGATAAAGCTGGGAGCTGTCAATATTTTTGTTACTTGAATTATACACAACAAGTATGTTATACATATCTATGTAGTTTGCATTACCCGTGAGTAGTCCCATGTCCAGGGATCACTGTTTACCAGCAAGCGATTCTATCTGTCTGACGCATGCACGCGAGAGCAGGGGCAATCCATCGCTACTTGCACTCCACCCGTCACACACAGCGCTCTCGGCGTGCTTGAATAGGGGTCAAAATTGGTTGGTAGTGAGAAAGCAGAGAGGTACAGCGCTATGCCAGTAAAAAGAGCAGATTGTGCATCCCCTAATCTGTTATTAAAGCGAGCCCGGCTCGAAAAATGCTGGACACAACAGGATGTCGCACGGCTTCTGGGCGTGCCGCAGAACTATATGGTCAGCCGTTGGGAGAATGGAACCAGCAGCCCGAGCCTGAAATATCAGCAGAAACTCTGTCAACTGTTTTCCATGAATCCTGAAGATCTGGGCTTTCTGCCCGCACCATCAGCATCGCCCGTCTATGATCCAATGATCCCGGCTCGACCTTCGCATATCCGCCCTCTCTTCGGGCGTGACAGGCTTCTTGCCACCATGAAACAGCTACTCCTCAACGAGCAAGAAGGCAACTTCATCGCATTGTATGGCCTGCCCGGTGTCGGGAAAACAGCGCTTCCGGCTGAACTGGCCGCCGATGCTGAGGTACGGGATCATTTCAAAGATGGCATCCTCTGGGCCAATTCCTATGATGACGTTCAGGAGACGCTTCAGCGCTGGTGCAAACTGCTGGATCTGCCCGAGCAAACGGACAGAGAACAGATGCAACAACAGCTTCGGTCTGCTGTGAGCACGCGGCGCATCCTGTTTGTGTTTGACAATGTCTGGTCGCTCCACGAGATCCAGCATTACTATATTGGAGGATCGCATTGCGCCTATCTCCTGACGACTCGCTCACCCCGCATTGCCGCACAGTTTGCCAGCACGCCCGCTCTGCTTCTCCATGTACCCGAGCTGACATCTGAGGAGAGTATAGCATTCCTGCTGCAACTGGCCCCGGCACTGCATCGCATCGATGCTCGCTCTGTACAACAGCTCGTCCGCAAGGCCGCAGGGCTCCCTTTGATTCTGAATATGATGGGAATGTTTCTGGTGGCTCAGGCGCATACCTATCAGAATCGACGAATCGTGCATGCAGTCGAGCAGCTCCTTTACACCGATACCCTCCTTCAGCTCCCCCTTTTCTTCATGCACCTTAGCACACGGTCATCGACCTCTTCACCAACTCTTAAGGCCGTTCTTGATGAAAGCATCGGTCACCTGCCCGGCCCCGCGCGTGAGGCCCTGGCGTCGCTTTCGCTCTTTCCGGCCTCTTTTTCAGAAGAAGCGGCCCTGTTCGTTACCGCGAAGAGCGCGCAGGAGCTTGACACGCTGGTCGACGCCGGTCTTATTGAAGTCACCGCGATGGGGCGCTATCGAATGCACCCACTCCTTGCCGGGTACGCTCGGACATTCTGCACCGAGGAAGCAATACAGCGCTTTTGCTCGTATTTTCTCTCGCTGCTCAGGCGACAGCGGGAATTGATCTCGGCACAGGACATACAGAACAGCATCGCCGCCCTTGAGTACACCTTCTCCCTTCGCCTCAAAAAGCTGGCAACACGTAAAGAAATAGTGCATCACTATCTTATGCTTTCACAGCGCTATCCTGAACAGACACGGCTCTTTTTTGAGCAGACAGCCAGACAAAGACACCATTGCATTATGACACTACGTAAGCTCAGCAAATGGAGACAAAAAGTGTAAACGATTATCAGAAGGAGCAGAAAAAAGCTATGGATCCCCTTACCCCTTCAGATCTGGCACCGCTCTTTCCGCCAGATCTCCGTATTCTTGCCCTCGGTGAGGCGGCTCGCGGGGCTCGTGAATTCACACTTATGCGGCTGAACGTGCTTCGTGCTCTACTTGCGCAACAGCGTCGCGTCCTGTTGGTGCTGGACGCTCCCTATGCGGAGAGTGTCCCTCTCAATGAGTACATTCAGGGTAGACAGACTGGAAAGCCGGAGCTTCTCTTAAGCAACCTCTATTACTGGAATTACAACACAGAAGAAATGCTCGATATCCTCAACTGGATGCGCGAGTATAACGCGAACGCCCCCTTGACCAGAAGAGTACAGATCGCCGGGTGCGATATCCAGACCTATCATACTGCAATCGAACGCATTCTGCATACAGTTGAAGCAAGGCTTCCGCAGCTTGCGCGGGAACTCCATGCGCTCTATAGCCCGTTTTATAAACTTCGTCCTGAAATGCGGACCAGTTACAAGCACCAGACCCACGAACTGAAACAACGCTGTCGAAGCAACTGTGAACAGGCCAGCGCGCTTCTTCAGCGCCACCAGGACGCGCTGATCGCTCGCTCATCGCCGGAAACCTTCACACAGCTTGCTCTGGACGCCCGGGCAGTTCTGGCGGCGGAAGCGCTGCTCGCAGCACCGGAGAGCGCCGAGGCCCATCGCGCCCGAACACATGGAATGGTCACCATTCTCAGTCATCTGCTGGCGTCAGCGCCACCCGAAACGACACTGCTGCTCTGCGGGCATAACCATCTGATCAAGAAACAGGGTACGGGCCCGGGAGCCGTGCTTCATGAAATGTATGGCTCGGCTTTTGTGGCGGTGGGACAGTGTTTCTATCAGGGAAGCATTCAGGCACTCAATGAAAGCGGGCAACTCTGTCAGCAGGTGCTCCCACCTGCACTGCCGGGAAGCTATGAGGCATTGTTTGCTGAAACCGCTCAGGAGGCGCTTCAAGCAGCAAGAACGCTCACCGAGGCGCGCCCACTTCGGCACATCGGGGCCAGCTACTCGCCTGAACGCCCCGAAACGTATTACAGTATGCTTGCTCCTGCTTCCCTGTTTGATTATTTGCTCTTTGTCCGTAATATCACGCCCGTGCGGCTGCTCCCTCTGCACGTCACCTTTACGCGCCCAAGCACCGCCCCCGTCTTACCCGACAAACCGACCAATCTCGATTTCGCTCACGGCTTCACAGATTGGGCCCTGACTGGCAGCCACCCGCATCGCTACGCTATCGAGCTTGAGCCCGACCATGTCGCGCTACTTCGCGCAAAAGAACCCTGCAAGGACGGCTTCGGCGCCCTGGCACAGAAGATACAGGCACCCCCCGGTCAGCAAATCAGGCTGACCGCTGAAGTGCAAGCGGAAGCTGTTGAGCAATACTGTAGTCTCTGGGTGCGGGTCGATGGCGAGGAACAGATGCTCGGTCTCTATTACCAGAACAAGGGCGTGCTGAACGGCACACAGCCCTATCAGCGCTGTTGCGTTGAAGCGTCGGTGCCCTATGAGGCCCGCGAACTGCTGTTTGGCGTGTTGCTCGCAGGCAGCGGCGCTGTTCGTATCAAGCATCTCTCAATAGATATACCATGCAATGAGCAAACATAGAAAAAGGATAGCCGGCGTTCTCTTTCTTCTTGATAAAGGATCTGTTATACTGGCATTATCCGTAGATTGGCACTTTACAGGGTGCCAGCCTCCTGTACAAATACTTGATGACAGAAAGAAGGTTCCATGCCAGTATCTCCGCTCAGCATCCGTGTTGACGACGAAATTGAACTCCGTCTGCACGAGCAGCGCTACGCTGAGGAATTCTACACCCTGACCAGGCGCAACATCGAGCACCTGCGCCCCTGGATGCCGTGGGCAAAACCCGATTATTCGTTTGAAGATTTGCAGGCATATATGCAGGCAAGCATGGAAGATTTCGCCCGAGGGCAGCAGCTTCCTACCAGTATCTGGTATCGTGGCCACATCGTTGGCACGATCGGCTTTCCTCGCATCCAGCACATACGCCGTATGGCCGAAATCGGCTACTGGCTCGACAAGGACGCGCAGGGAAAAGGGATTATCACCCGTGCAACCAGCGCCCTTGTGACCTACGCCTTTCAGGAATATGGCTTCAATAAGGTCGAGATCCATGCCGCCACCGGAAACAAGCGGAGCCGCGCAGTCCCCGAACGCCTGGGCTTCACGCAGGAAGGAATCCTCCGCCAGTTCGAGTGGCTCCACGACAAACCACATGATCTTGTCATCTATGGCATGCTTGCCAGCGAGTGGCAGGCCAAATAAAGCCAACCTGCCAGCCCTGCCGATGAGGGGTGTGGTCCTCTCGGCACTGGCTTCCCCTTCATCGAAAGAGCAAGGATCGAGAGGCACCGGGATGACAGGGACCTCCCGTTCAGGCTGATGGATGTGGTATAAAATGCAGAGAAGAGCATCCATCTAGCCGGGAGTTTTCTATGACACGTCACGACACATTGCGCCCCGTTGATCTCGCCCGAGCAGCCAGGATCAGCGTGCAGCAGGTGCGCAACTACGAAGCCCGAGGCCTCCTGCCGCCTGCCACACGCAGCAAGAGCGGCTATCGGCTCTATACGAAGCAGCATCTGGCAGCCCTGAGTACGGCACGCCACCTGATTGGCGGGTATGGCTGGCAGTATGCGCCGGCGATCATGCAAGCGCTTCATCGACGCGACCTCTCCGCTGCGCTCGCCCTGATCGACTCCTATCATGCAGACCTTGCCCGGAGGCGGCTTCAGGTTGAACAGACGCTTTCTGCCCTGCACACGCTAGCCTCACAAACCACGCTTGTTCACGAGCCCCGGCGACAGCATCGTTACCGCGTCGGGGAAGCCGCCGAGCAGGTAGGCGTACGTGTCTCGGCGCTACACTTCTGGGAACAGCAAGGCCTCTTGCACCCGCAACGCGACAAAATCAGCCGCTACCGCCTCTACGACGAACAGCATATGCAACGTTTGCGCGTGGTCGTCCTGCTTCGAGAGGCTGGTTACAACTTTCCAGTGATCCACTCGGTGCTTGATGAGCTGGAAGCCGGACGGCCTGAAAAAGCGATCGTGGCGATTGAGAAGCGACGCGATGAACTCACTCATGCAAGCTGGAAGTGTGTTGAATCCCTTACCAGCTTTCATAGCTATGTGCGTGAGTTCTATAGCGATTTGCTGTAACACCAGCAGGAGGGGCTCTTCTCCTTCTGCGCATATTTCCAGAGACTGGCATTTTTCTCCCCTTCTCTTTGACATTTCCGTTTCTTTCTACTATAGTACATATATTTCGTATAAAGCATTACGACGCATTCGCCGGCATATTCCAGATCGGCTGGTACAGCAGCTTCGTGTCATACGGTTTGAGGACCCTTACGAAGCGGTGCAAGAGGAGGCCAATGACGCCTTAGCCGAAATACTCTCACTTGAACCGATGGAAGACGAATACTGAAACGTGACCAGACGCCACTTTCGGGCAAAGCAAGAAAGAGTGCTTTATAAAGGAACACATTGATACACATAACCTGTTGTATTCCGCCACGCTCTGTTCTATACTGAGATCACTATCAGGGAGGATTTTCGTATGACAATCAGAATCGCGATCTTTACCGATATACATGCAAACCTGCCCGCACTACAGGCAACCTTGCACGCGATCAAGCAAGAGGGCTGTGATATGATGGTCCATACCGGAGACGTGATCTCGATTGGTCCCTATCCTGCCGAAACGCTGGATCTCTTTCTACAACAGCCCAACCTGACCGCCATTATGGGAAACCATGATGCCTATTTCGCCTTTGGACCGCCCGAGTGGGCAAAAGAGGATGAACACCTTAACTGGACGCATCAGATGCTTGACCCACAACTTCGCTCTCTTGTTGCCCGCTGGCCGTACCGGGTTCAGCAGACAATCGAAGGGGTACGCCTGACCTTCCTTCACTATGGGCTAACTCCCGAAGGGGATAACTTTCTGCCAATCGTTCAAGAGCCCACACCTGCCGCGATGGACCAGCTTTTCAAGGATGAGAGTGCTGATCTGCTTTTTTATGGCCATCATCATCCTTTCTCGGACATGCTCGGTAAGGCCAGATACGTCAATCCCGGCTCGCTTGGCTGCTACACCCATGCAATCGCACGCTATGCCATGCTCACAATTCAAAACGGACGCTACACGCTTCAGCATAAAACTGTCACCTATGACGACAGCGAGCTTCTTCGCGCCTTTGAGCAGCGCCAGGTCGCGGAGCGAGAGCTAATCTTACAATCCTTCTTTGGCGGGAGAGCTCCGGCTTGAGCTCCCCCGATATCAGGCAAGCGAGATAAGATAGCAAGCAACAGGCTCATCCTCGTCGGTCAGGATGCCACCAGCCTTGAGGATTACCCGCACCGACGCCGGATTGTCTCCCTGAACGCTAGCGAGAGTTCCGGCAGGTGCAACCGCTGCGCCTCTTCGGCCAGCATAGCAAGCATACGAGTCACATAGCCCTTCCCACGCTGAGGCGGGCGGATACTGTAGTCAATATGACCGTTATATCGCTCATATGGCTTTTTGCAGCTTCGGTCAAAAGCGGGTCTCGCCAACAACCATCTGTGCATCTTTGACCAGCAGAAACGTCTGTTGAGGCGGGATGCCGAGGGGAAGTCCGATGCCCTCAGCCTCGTCTTCCAGTTTCCGCACAAACGCCGCGAAGTCCTGGCGCCAAGCTCGACATTGTTACAGGGGCATCCTTCACCGCAAGCAATCGATTCATCAACTATTGCCAGGTATTCCTACTCCACAACAGGCCTGATCAATTGTAGCCGGGTCATAGATCTCCTTTCACAGAGCCATCTCCCAACAGTTCTCCTCTAAAAGAATGATCCCTTGCTGCTCATATTCACCCTTATCACCCCCCATGAATTATCACAATCAAGGAGGGACCGCACGAGAGAGATTCCATATTCCTCGAGATGTACCTTTCTACCGGCGTATTGCTCTTTTCGCCACAATTCTATATACTAAAATACGTCGAGTCAAGACATAAAGTCCACTGTTCCAGCCGGAAGAAGCCGTAATACAGCTTTCCAGAGCTTACAGAACATAAAGAAACGAGGATCAGCGCTATGTCAGCAACGCAAGATAGCCTCTTTGCCCTTCTCCTCACGCTCCATCCAGTCGAGGCGAGCACAGTGCCTATCAGTTCGGGACATCTGGTACAATCAGCCTTCCTTGACCTCATCCGCCAGGCTGATCCAGCGCTCTCAGAGTGGCTTCATCGTCCAAACCAGCGCCGCCCTTATACCATCAGCGCCCTGCAATTTCCACACCTCACACCCCGGCAATATGTCGCAGCGATGTACGAAAATCGCCCGATGCAGGTTCTTCCCGCCCACTCGTACAGCTTTCGTATCACCCTGCTGGATACCATCATCTTTCAAACCCTGCTTGATGCATTGCTTACAAAAGCGCACACGTTACGTATCCGGATTGGCGAGGCCCATTTCGCCATTCATCAAATTCAGAGCGGGACAGAACCAGAGCAAGTACGCCAGAGTTGGGCAGGCTCGACCACATTCCAGCATATCCATACCCTTGCTCCTGCCAGAAAACGCTATCGCTTCGAGTTTGCCAGCCCGACCGCCTTCAGTAAGGGTCAACGGCCCTGGGGAAAAATGCTCGCGCTGCTGCCCGAGCCGGGAAGCGTGTTTGAAAGTCTGGCGCGACAATGGGAAACCTTTGCCCCGGCAGGTCTCCGGCTCTCCGATGCGGAACTACTCCCGCGTCAGTTGGAAAGCTGGTGTGCGGAAAACGTGATCGTGCATCACTATGAGCTTCAAAGCTGCTATGTGCCTTCAGGAAGCTATGGCCATAATGGCTTTATCGGGAACATCACATATGAGGTAAAAGGGAATCCGACCGCCCCGGAAGCACGCTGGTTAACGCCCCTCGCCCGTTTCGCCTACTATAGTGGAGTTGGCGCGAAAACCTCAATGGGAATGGGGCAAACACGTTGTATTCCAGCCGCCCTATCAACAGAGAAGGAGCGCAAAAACGGCTCGTCGGTCACCTCTTGATCCCGGTATCCCATATCTCTTCTTGACCGAGGCGTTATTCAACAGGCGCCGATCGTCCCTCTTCGCGCCCAATGTATACGTCGCATTGAAACCTGAAGCTCCTCCAGATCCCGCTTGAGAAAGATCAATACCTGCCCTGCCGCTTCCCTTCAAGAGTTCAGTGCACAAGATTGCTCTCCCGAAAATAGCGAGGGAGGCTTTCTCGCTCTGACACAATGATGCAGCACATCAGGGCTATAAGCATATCTGGTAGTTGTGCAAGGAGAAAGGATGTTACTGAGGTATCAGTAATATCACGAACACGTACATCTTTTAGATCAAAAGCCATACCGAGTTCTCTTGATCACTTTTCTTGTAATTAGAGCTCTTACCAGCATACGAGTAAAGAAGAGCATGCCAAAAGTCCTCTCCGCCCTTTCTTCATCAAGAACAACTACCCGTCACCCCGGAAACAGCAAACGTCCATATCTATTCTTTCGTAGCATACGTATCTCACCGGATCATACCCGCTCCTCTTAAAAGTAAGATTCTCTCACCAGTATTCACTATACTTTATAAATACTCTAAATATACATTGTGCAACATTGATAGTCATGCTATAGTAGTGACGCGATATGCACTTAAAGTTGTCATTGTTCGCATATATCATTTTTGCTTGCAGAGAAATACTCTTTCTACATGCACATCATCATTTTCATTTTTCTTAGTATTTCTCTGCTGCCGGGATTTCAGAAAAGGAGCGATCCATGTTACAAAACACACAGAGCCAATTCCTTGAAGAGCTCTTAACCCCCTTCCCGGGCTTTATCATTACACGGGTACAACCAGCATTCTATGAAGAGAACGCACAGATGTGGCATGTGTTCAGCTATGCAAGCGTTCAACATGTCATCACTAACTCGGCCATCTTTTCCTGTGACCGCAACCGGCTTTATCCGACCATGCCAGATCCCGATGACCCAACCTATCAGAGCATGCTGCACGTCGATCCACCGAAGCATACACGCCTGCGCTCGCTGGTTTCGCATGTTTTCACCCCTCGGCGCGTGGCACAGATGGAACAGCGCATCAGGGCAATGGTGCAGACACTGCTCGATCAACTTGAAGCAAAGGACCATGTTGACGCCATTGATGATCTGGCTCACCCTCTGCCCACACTTGTTATCGCGGAGCTGCTCGGAATTCCCCAACCTGATCGGGATCGCTTCCGGGTGTGGACTGATGCCTACGTTGAATTTATCACCCCGCTGCACAGCAGGCTACACGTGATTTAATCGACTATTTCGGGGATCTGCTGGAGGAGCGCAAAGGCAGCACCAGTGATGATTTGATCAGTGCGCTGCTGAGGGCAGAAGTCGAGGGAGAGAAGTTAAGCAAGCGGGAAGTCATCGGTTCCTGCATGCTGTTGCTGATGGCTGGAAACGAGACTACGCGCCGTCTGATCGCCAATACACTGCTCTGTCTGGATCTGTATCCCGAAGCGAAGGAGTTTCTGCTGACCCATCCGCATGCTATTCCAACGGCCCTTGAGGAGGTATTGCGCCTGACACCGCCTGCCGTCTCGTTTCCGCCTCGTATCGCGCTCAAAGATACTGTGCTTGAGGGACAGCACATTCGTGCCGGAGAATGGGTGCTTCCGTGGATTGCCTCAGCGAATCGCGATGAGACCTATTTCGAGCAGCCTCATGAGTTCCTGCCACAGCGTACACCCAATCGTCACCTGAGCTTTGGCTTCGGCATTCACTTCTGTCTTGGGGCATCTCTCGCCCGTCTGGAAGCCCGGTTAGCACTTGAAGGTCTGCTCCGACGCTTCCCATCCTTTCAGCGTGTTCCCACGCATCCGCTAGAGCGCATCGTGAGCCCGCTCCTATTTAGCGTTCAGAGCCTTCCTATTACCCTCTAAACGACGAAAGAGGCGTGTTTCTCATAATAGGAAACACGCCTTCTCGGACTAGCGCCATAATGCGGCAATACGCGCCACCTCATCACGAGCCTGCTCACGCCCGGCCTTCGCTGAGATCTCTCGCAGCGCGGGATCAAGCGGGTTCCCACCGGCAGCGGCCAGTGCATTCTTCACCACCTCATTTGGTGAGAGCACTTCCACCTGAGCCCCGTTCTGACGCAAGCGCTCTATCTGCTCTTCCAGGCTCTCTACTAATAGGAGAGCCGGTATCTCAGGCTGCACGATAAGCACCTTCTCAAAACCAGCAGCCAGATCTGCATTTGCCGCCGAATAGCAGCCACCATCAATATAGCGTCGTTCTCCAATTGTGACGGGAGGCCAGACACAAGGGACCGCACAACTGGCCGCTACAGCGTCAATCAGCTCAACCCCGGACTCATGGGTGAACACAACACGTTCGCCACTGAACGCATCAACTGCAACGATTTCCAGTCGGGACTGAGGCCACTGGTGAACAGGCAGGCGCGAAACAATCACATTCCGCCGCTCGGCCTCCGGCACTGTTGGCGTGGACAGGGCGGCCTTCCCGAGTTCCCGCATCAATGCGCTGCCGCGATGGCCCTCAGAGGTGATCCGGTTAAAGTCTGCAACGATCTGCTGAAAGTTCGGCTGGACATCTATCTCTTTCGCCTGTAAGGCCGGGTCAACCTGCCGCTGAAATAGTTCCTCCATAGAAAGGCCGCTCGTTACCTGTGCCGCTACAGCCGAGCCTGCCGATGTTCCTACGAACAGGTCAGCCTTGTTGATCTCAATTCCGGCATCTGCCAGCCCGACAAGCAAGCCAGTCTCCCAGGCGATGCCCGCAACGCCGCCGCCACCAAGTACCAACGCTCTTTTTGACATATCTATTTTGCTCCTTTTTTCTCGTTTACGAGAAAAAGATATCTATCTACAGTAATTTCTTCTAGAATTGGAATGAACAAGGGTCCCGAGAATGAAAAGTTCCAGGCTACAGGTACCATCGATCAGCTATCAGAACTGTCTGGAGGCGGCCAGAAGAGGCGCTGGATCTGCCGTTTTCATGTCCACCACGCGTGTTGAAGCGACCGCGTGCCTCATCCTATAATAAAAGGAGAGCCATTGTCAAACGCTTATACGCCTCCTACAGAGAGAGAAAGGGATAGCCCGCAGCTTCGCTCAGGAACTGGACTTTATGGAACAGGTCTGTTAGAGTGGAAGAGAAGATAGCGTGTTTTCTGTATTTCAATGAGGAGTTGAAGAATGCCTACCTGGACAACCCTTTCAATCTTTCTGCTGGCAGCGTTGGGCCTGCTCTTTATTCCAGGGCCTGCTGTTCTGTTTGTGATGACGAAGAGCGTCGATCAAGGCAGGCGGGTCGGTGCAGTCTCTTCGCTTGGCATTGGTATCGCAGACCTCATTCATACAACTGCTGCTGCGTTTGGGCTCTCTGCCCTGCTCGTGACCTCAGCGCTTGCATTCAACGTTGTCAAATATCTCGGAGCTGCCTATCTGATCTATCTCGGCATTCGCACGCTTCTGAAGCGGGATACACCCCGTCAGACTGTCAGCGAAGCGCCCCAATCTCTCACCCGCCTGTTCACCCAGGGGATGTTTGTTGAATTGCTTAATCCTAAAACGGCGCTCTTTTTTCTGGCGTTCCTGCCCCAATTCGTTGACCCCGCTCAGGGAAACGTTACACTGCAATTCCTGCTGCTTGGAAGCCTGTACACGATACTGGGCATTTGCAGTCTGACGTTCTATGGTCTTATTGCGGGAACCACAGCCGCGCTGCTCAAGCGGAGTACGACCTTTCAGCGAGTACAGCGCTACATCACAGGATGCATCTATATCGCTCTTGGGCTGACTGCGGCTTTTGCCAGCACCGAGAAAAAATAGCGCATCGGGAAGATGGAAACCTGCCCATCTTCCCACAATAGCTCGATTGTCGCTAATGGACCACCTCCCGCAGCGGCCGAAAGAAGGCTCGCACCTCTTCCGCATAGAGCTCGGGTTCTTCCATTGCCGCGAAGTGCCCGCCACGCGGCATTTGCTCCAACGTGTGATATTCAGGCTTCGTTCTCCCCACTCACGAGGAGGAAGCGCACCAGAACCGGAAAAGAGAGCGGCACCGGTTGGTACCTCTATGCGCTCTCCAGGCTTCATCAGAAAAAGGGAGAAAATAGCTCTGGCATCGCTTCCCAGGATGTTCCAGGAGAAAAGCAATCAGGTCCGCCCTCTGCATGTCGCATCGAGACGGACCCTGAAAAGCAGCAGGAGATTGCCTGGTTATTTTCCAATGACATCCTTTGCAAGGCGCTTCAGCGCTTCCATGCGCCCTTTTTGCGGCAGGAAGAGAATCATTTCCTGAGCGCCTGCCTGCTCATACTCGGCGAGACGCTGGCGAATGGTATCGGGCGTTCCGACCAGGGCCCGAGTACGCAGATATTCAGCGCCGCCAGTATTGCGATCAAGATTGGCGGCCTTCGCGATCTCAAGCGCCTGCTCATCTGTCTCGCCAATGGCGCAATTCAGCATCACTGTACGGCGAATAGTCGAGTAGTCGCGACCAACGCTCTCACAGTGCTGACGAATAATGTCGAACTTGCGCGCGATCGCTTCAGGCTCCATATTGCCAACGTTACAGGCATCGCCATATTGCGCCACCAGCTTGAGCGTGACTTTCTCTCCACCACCACCAATTAACAGGGGAATATGCGGCTTCTGCACGCCCTTTGGCTGGTTGATTGCCCCACGAATCTGATAATATGTCCCCTCAAATGAGGCTTCCTCATCACTCCACATCTTCAAAATAATCTGTACAGCTTCGCGTAGCTGTCGCAAACGAATAGGCGCCTCGGGATACTCATAACCGAACGCATTGTACTCGTGCTCATACCAGCCCGCGCCTATTCCGAAATCAAGCCGCCCGTGACTGAGCACATCAACGGTGCTTGCCATCTTCGCCAGAAGCGCCGGGTTGCGATAGCTGTTACACGTTACCATCTGCCCGATACGAACACGCTTGGTATCGCGAGCCAGTGCCGCCGTGCTGGTCCAGCACTCGAACGTGACCTCCTGTGTGGGAACAGGAACAGTGTGAAAGTGGTCAAAAAGCCAGATAGAATCAAAGCCCAGTTCTTCAGCAGCTTGAGCCGTCTCGGTCATTGTTTCATAGGCTTCAACCGGATCTTTGATCCCCACAAGATCCATACGCCAGCCCTGCGGCACGAGGACACCAAACTTCATAGCCATTTATATCACCTCTTTCGCTCAAAAACGTTACACTTCCTCCTCAAGGATACTACTCAGGGTGCACTCTAAGTCAAGGATTTTCTCCCTGAGCCTATGAAGTCGTATTAACCCGCCGAATATATTTCTAAAGTTATCATTTCTTGTATCTGTATTACTTTACACACCCGCAATATTAAAAGATACAATAAAAAAAGAAATATGAGAAAGAGGCATATATCAGGATACTTCTATCTATTCCATACTTTTTGTCGCTGCTATGATGTTTTAGTAGCTAGCCTCTTTTATGAACGGCAAAAAAGGGAAGATCACCCGTTCCGGCTTTCTCATCACGCTTTTGCTTGCGAACTGCCTCCTGGCACGCCGCCTTATCACTGTTATCATTCTGTCCATGTTTTACCTGTCACTTCCCTTTCTCATCGGGGTTCCGTTAGCGCTGCTCTTCATCTTCGGTGGGCTGATGCTTCGTGAGCGCTTGTATCGTGAAGTGTCTGTATGCTTCCCGCTCACGGAGCAGAAAGAGGCATTTCTATGAAAGCGAGGCCTCTATAGAGCACCAACTGCTAAGCACTCCTTCATAGTTGTGTGAGATATTCATGACCTCTCATAGACCTGTATACAACTTCCATAAACTTTCAAGTATATCTCACAAGTTATTATTGAGAGTTTTCAAGGCAGGTTTGAGCACTCAACGCAGGAGACACGCGCTTTCTGACTCGCTCCTCTTCTTAAACTCTTCAACCTTGCATCTGTGTTGTACAGTAGAATGCGTGATCCTGAAAAAACGCTCGGCCAGCGGTGGATCTACTGGCATGCATGTCCTTGAAACAAAGGTGTGTGATATCTCAATGGAGGTTCTAGCAGTGAGTTCTACTGACTATACCTATGCAACCCTTGATGACTGGATGACGCACGATGCAATCACGTTCTCGGTCGATCAGCCAGGCACGGTTCATGCTGCCATAGATGCAATGATGGCCTCGCTTGGTGATTCGGTGGAGGTGCTTGGTTTTGGGGAAGCGCTGCATAGCGGAGAGAGCATCTTAACCTTTCGGAATCAGCTCTTTGAACGGCTGGTTGGGGTCTATGGTTTCAGCGCCATCGCCCTTGAAAGCAGCCTGCCACTGTCTCGACTCTTGAATGATTATATCGCCGGGCGCGGTCCAGCAACCTATGACGAAGTGAAAGAGATCGGCTTTGGTCAGGGGTTTGGCAATCTGGAAGCCAATCGTGAGCTGGTTGAATGGATGAAGCGCTACAATGCTGATCCCACGCATCCTGACAAGCTGCATATCTATGGTTTCGATATGCCAACGAGCGGCTATGGCCCCGCCAGCCCGGAACAGTCGCTCAACGTCGCACTTGACTATCTTACCTCGGTCGCGCATGAGAGCGGCACAAAGCTGACTGAGCGCATTCGTACTCTGGTAGGTAAAGCCGCCGATTGGGAGAATCCAGCAGCGCTGACCGATCCCGCGAAAGCCATCGGGCTCTCTCCCGCCGCGAGCAAACTACGGATCGAAACAGAAGATCTCATTACCGAGCTGCGGATGCGAGGTCCCGAGCTGGCGGCAAAGAGTGGAGAGGAAGCGTATAAGGAGGCGCTGCATTATGCCTCACTTGCGCAACACCTGTTGACTTTTCATGCCGCGCTGGCTCGTCAGGCGGGCCTTGCGGAGATGCTCGGCATTCGTGACCTCTCGATGGCTGACAATCTGGCATACATCGCGGCCCGGGAACGCGGTCGAGGGAAAGTGCTGGTGTTCGCGCATAACAGACATCTTCAGCGTGGTGTAGCAGAATGGGAGCTTGGAGCAGATATATACCGCTGGTGGCCTGCCGGTTCGCACCTCTCCCGGATGCTTGGCACACAGTATGCCATTATCGGTACCGGTGTGGGTGTCTCGAAGGAGAACGGCATAGCCAGCCCCGAGGAAGGAAGCCTTGAGGCGCGGCTGACAGCTCTTGATGGCGCTGCCGCACTGCTTCCCACATACAACAGGAAGCGGCTCCCAACTACGGAGATTGCGGCCCTCTCGACGCGCACCGGGAGCACGAAGAACACAACGTACTTCCCGCTGAGCGCCGAAAGCTTCACCGACTTCGATTATCTCGCATTCTTTCACGAGACCGACTATGCTCGTGGCGGCTGGCCGCTACCGGATACGCAGGCGCACTAGCAGTTCTGTCTCATGCCGGGTCGCGCTTGATCCGGCATGAGCACCCTTTACCAGAGAGCGGGAATAAGACGGTAACGCACTTTCTGTGTGTATTCCTGATATCCCTGTAAATCTCGTTTGAGCATCTTTTCCTCATCCAGTATGCGCCAGATCAGGACCGGCAACATCAACGCCAGTGCCAGATAGCCCCACAACGAGCCAAGCGCAGCGGGCACACCAAGCATCATGACAAGCACTCCCAGGTACATAGGATGCCGTACCACGGCGTAAAGCCCTGTCGAGATGACTTCTTGGCCTTCTGTCACCTGGATGTTAGAAGCTCCGTAGGTGTTTTCTCTGAAGACAAAGAAGTCAATGAGGAAACCTAGCAGGATCAGCGCATCTCCAAGCAGCGAAACGACGGCAGGCACAGGAGACCCGCCAAAACGATGGTCAAGGACACAAACGAGCAACAGGACAACAGCACCAACAGGTATTAGAGATGCGATGATTTTTTGTGCCCTATTCGTTTCAGCCCCCGGCCCGATGCGCTTCCGCCGCTCAAGGAGCTCAGGATCATTGAGCGAGAGATAGACACCTATCGCGTTCGCCGCCCCCAGAAAGACCACAATAAATAACCACCCCTGCCAGTAATTCAGCGTCCATGCAGGCAGGAACAGCAGAAGAGCAAACACAATCACGCCAAGAAGCAAGGATTGTAATGTCTGAAGAAGAAGGTGTTTCATTGTTCAGCGCTTCTCTCAATTTTTGTTCTTCTCCCAGGAGAAGACTGCTATACATCAACAGCATCAAGACTTTCCCGCGCAGCCTCAACCCAGAACCGTGCCTCTTCAGCATCTGTTCGGGTAAAGGTATTGGTAGGGACACCAAGCACTCGCTCGATTGCCTCCATATACGCCGCGAATGTGGTGACAACCTCTTCAATAATCCGTTCATCGTCATCGCGCTCCCGACCGACCGAGAGCAGCAGGCGGCTATGCGTATTTCCCATACTCTGGAGCAGTGCCATGATAATCTCGCCCATCTTCTCAGGTGAGGGAGCGGTAAAAACGCCCTCCTGAACCCCCTGCCGCACAATCTCGGCAAGCAGAGGCGCACGCTGCTGAAACACGGCCTCATCTACCCTTAGCCGAATCAAGGCGTTCGCATCGGTATACCAGACGCGCCCTATCTTCATCACTTCCACTTTATGCGTGTGTCGCAACTGGTTCAGAGTATCAAAGAACCCCTGCAACTTCTCAATCGCATTCAAACGTGGATCATGGATTAACGACAACAACGGCTTTTCCAATGTCTGCCTGATATGGTCAATCAGGGCTTCCAGTAACGCCTGACGCGATTCAAAGTAGTGGTGAAATGCACCATTGGAAATCTGCACCTCGTTCAGAATGTCCTGAATCGAGATATGCTCGTATCCTTTTGTCAGTACGAGACGTTGCGCCGCAGTGAGGATCTCCCGCCGTCTGGCAGCGAATACCTCCGGTTTCACAGTCCGGGCCATGCTTCTCCTCTCAATAATAAACAGACGATCTGTTTATTAATCTTAAACACTCTTACTCTCCTGTCAAGTAGCAAGGAGATGAGAGGAATCGTTTCGGTTCCTCTCACACCGCTTCCAGCGCCCTCAAACGCTGCTCAACCGGGGCACGAGATTGCACAGGCATCCGTCCGCCATGCTACGCAAGGAGTGATATCATCGGTTCCATCTCATCACATACTCGCCGCGGATCCGCTATCCATGCTCTCGGAGAGCAAGCAGGAATATCCGAAGGGAGCAGCAGCAAAGCTTCCTCCCAGAAGAGCGATCATTGTGCTTTTGCTTCTTTTGTTCCGCAAAAAATCGAGCGCTTGCTTGAGCGCAACCTTGACATCGCGTCTGACCGACTGGTATACTTTTGGAAGTAATGCCCGGTCATAATCAGAGGGGTAAGCAGCTCTGAGTGCACACGATGCCATTCTACTGCTAGAACGTCCAGACGCGCTCTGTCCCGCCATTCTCGCCGCTCTCTTTTCCCAGCTCTATACGATGATTGATTGATTGGTAAAGATCAGCATGATACGCTATGCGGGACCGATGTTCCTCAGGAAACGGAGTTGCAGGAACGTCCGATACGAGAGCCACTCTCATCGGTCAACCGTCTTCCTCATCCCCCCTTTTCACGCCATCCCTGAGCCCTTTACTCAGCGCTTATCGGATTGACCCCTATCTATCTCATGCGCTCTATGGGATACAATCTATAGAAAGAGCACAGGAAACAACTATCATTATAGTGAAAGCCAGGAGAACTTCATGTCATCAAATCAGAAGCCGCCACCACACGTATTTCATGCAAGGCTGGCAGCAGGGACCCTCTTTTTTGCAAACGGCGTCGGGCTCGCAACCTGGGCAACTCGGATCCCTGCCGTGCAACAGGATTTGCATCTGAGTCCCGGCCACTTCGGGCTTGCGCTCTGGGGAATGGCAGCCGGCGCCATTGTGGCCTTTCCATTTACCGGCTGGCTGATTTCCCGTTTCGGCAGCCGCATTGTTTCCACAGTCGTTTCATTCCTTTTTTGCCTGTTTTTACCGCTCCCGGTGCTTGCTCCCAACCTGATTCTCTTATGGTTGGCCCTTTTCGTTCTGGGTATGTGTAATGGCGCGATGGATGTTTCGATGAACGCGCAGGCCGTCTCTATTGAAGAGGAATATGGGAGACCAATCATCACTTCATTTCATGGTCTCTGGAGCATCGGTAGCATTGTAGGGTCAGCGATCGGTAGTGTCATGGCCGCCCAGAACATACACCAGCTTCCCCACGTCCTTATTATTGCTTGTATTATCATGGTAGTCTCTATTTGTTCCTGGCGCTGGCTGCTCACCGTATCGCCGACAGGAACCAATCACCCAGCCTTTGCGCTGCCCTCTAAAGCGCTGATCGGCATCGGCATTGTCGCGCTATGTGCTGCTGTCAGTGAAGGCGCTATCTCCGACTGGGGCGCGATCTATCTGCACCAATCGCTTGGCACTACCGCCGCCTTTGCCGCGGCTGGTTTCGCGATCTTCTCGGGCGCAATGACGGTTGCCCGTTTAACCGGTGATAAGATATCGCATCATCTGGGAGCTGCTAAAACAGTGCGCATTGGGGGCATTATCTCAACGCTTGGCATCGCGCTGGCGCTCTTTGTACCGAATCCAATTACCGTTGTCATCGGCTTCGCGGGTGTTGGTCTGGGCATCGCGTGTAGCATTCCGCTGGTCTTTAGCGCAGCGGGGCGCCTGCCCAATATCTCCTCAGGTGTGGCGCTGGCAGGAGTGGCAACCATGTCATATGGTGGCTTTCTGGCAGGTCCGCCGCTTATCGGGGGTATAGCCGAGATCTTCACGCTCCGGGGAGCGCTTGGCATCATCCTGCTTCTGTCGATCCTGATGACAGTCCTCGCCTACACGCTGGATCATTCGGCACGGGCGAAGAAGGGCGCCGCAGCAGCAAACGAGCAGGCCGAAGCTACTATCCCCCAGGGCAAATAAAACAACAGCGGTGCGCCTTGTCTCGGCGCACTGCTGTTCTTCCCGAATGCTAGCGAGGCGCACCCTGCTTAATACGCGTCAGGGCCTCTTCCTCCTGCCCCGGCTCAGGTAATACAAACTCACACCACCATGTCACGCCCGCCTCACGCATTGGCTCCATCAGTTCCCTCGCCTTTGCGCGATCATCTCCCGGCGTCGTGCCGCCAGTAACCAGATCAAATGGTCCTTTGTGCTCTTGCTCAAGCATCTTCTTGATCTCGCGAAGCTCAGAAGGCTGGAATTCAGTATACCCGTTCTCATCGGGTAGCTTTGCAGGAACAAAGCCATCCCAACGAGCCGCCCGACGCATTGGAGCCTTGCGCGGCCACATTCCCCCTATCCAGATCGGGATGCGCGGCTGCTGCACAGGTTTGGGCACAAAGGTCACTTCTTTCACCTGATAGTGCTTTCCCTCATAGTGAAAAGGTTGCCCGCTCATCAGCCCATTGAGGATTTCAAGGCCCTCATCCAGCATCTCGGCGCGCTCTTTCGCCTTCTCAACCTCGCCGAAATGCATGTCCTGCGGATCACCCAGCCCAAAGCCCAGGATCACCCGACCATGCGAGAGGTGGTCCAGCGTGATCGCCTCTCGCGCCACCTGCCAGGGCAAACGCGATGGTAGCGCCGTCACCGTGATTCCCAGACGAATCCGTTTCGTGCGCATCGCGAGTGCCGCCAACGTCAACCAGGGATCATAGGTAACACCCTCATCACGCCAGTAGACAAGATAATCCTCCAGAAAGATACCATCCCATCCCGCCTCTTCAGCCGCCTGAGCATACTCAATCAGTCGGTCAACACTTCCGCCGATTCCCGAAATGGGTAACACAATACCGTACTGCATCGCATATTCTCCTTCTAGCAACTTCGTTCTTGCTCTATGATACCCACGGTTTATGTCACCCTGTGTCATATTCGGGCCAGTTCCAGGTGAGCAAGCTTCAAGGCAATTCTTACACCTCCTCAAATAGGAGCTGCTTTGAGAGCGTCTTTTTGACCGGGCAGGCGCGCACTTTCTTCAAAACGAGCTGCTTGCTTGCCTCATCAAGATCCCCCACAATCTCGATATGAAAACGGAAAGTAGTGCTTGCTTCTGCGCTGCGATCCAGCTCAACCCGCACGCACACCTCCTGATAGGGAAGCTGCATCGACTCCAATACCATTCTGGTGGTCATATTCAAGCAGGCTGCATACGCGGCTTCGAGCAGGTCGTGCGGACGAAAGTGCTGCCCGCTTCCCCCCTTATCGGCGGTCGTATCGGCGATGATACACGCTTCTCCGTTTGAAATGGCAGTTCTGTACGCTTGCGGTTGACTTGTCGAGATAACCATATTGTTTCACCTTCCTTAGTATCGCTTTTCTACGCAGTTTACAGGCAGGGACAAGCGTTGTCTAATGCTTTTTTCTCTCTCTGCTGATACGCTCCTCGTATCAATGGCATATTTCCTTTTCGCATACTTCTCAATCGTTTTCTTTTCAAGGAGCGGAATCGTGATCGCCTTTAGCGGAACCGTCAGAGGACAGGACCACCGCTACCAACTCATGGCGCAAAACGCTGACCTCTCTTCAGCAGGGGCGCGAAAGATCATGAGAACAATGTGTTACAGGAAAAATCTACTATAACGTAATATCTTCGTTAACATCTCATCAAACGCATATCATCTTGCATTCCCTTTCTCAAGCTTAGAGCTTTTTGACCATCGTGTAATAGCACGAGCCCGGCGGGTAGTCCTCAACCGTCCCGACCACTGTGTATCCATGCCGCTCGTAGAAGGTACGAGCCTGAAATTCAAAAGTGGTTAACAACACCTTGCGGGCTCCATGCTCCTGGCCCATTGCTTCTATACGGGCAAGCAGCGAGCTTCCCAGTCCCTGCCCGCGCAGCTCTTCCGGCAGCCAAAAAACATCGAGTTCCAGCCAATCCCAATATTGTTGGGCGGTGATACCACCCTGCCAGCGTCCTTCTTGATCCGTGACAATGAGCTGAAGGTGCTTGATGGCATCTCTGGCCTGGCGATGTGGAAGCGAATGCTTGTCGTTAAACGCCTGAAGCTGCTGCCTGAGATAGGTTTCAAACTCAGGATACTCCTTCAACGAAGGGGTGATAGAATAATGCATGGGTTCTCCTCTTCAATACAGGGATAATACGTTTTAGCGGTAAAGAAAGCAGAAAAGGATAGGGGAACTACGCTCGGTACGCATTGGGGAAAGCAGGCCGACAAGAAGCTGCTCATCCTGATGAGATGAGAGGGAGCTACTATAGTGGCGCTTTTTCCTCTAGCATGTAAGCATGCGCCGAGCTTACGAGGGAATCACTGTCTGTTGCATACACTTCATTGTACACGGAAATGTGAGAAAAATACAAGGTGAACGCAGCCGATGTGAACATATGTTGATGCAACAGACATGGAATGATCAGCCCATCAAAGGTTGTGGCCAAAGCTCGATCTTTCTCCTATAGAAGGTATCCTCTTTTATAAAAGAAAAATCATACCGTGCTTGACAACAAAAGAGGCTTCAGCTTATAATTGCCTTATTCATAAGAAAAAGTTATAGAGACAAGGAAGGAACTTTTATGCTCCTCACACATTCTTTCCCCGGTCGCTCCATCTTCCTCCCCATTAACAAGTAGCACACTATATTACAGCATATTCCACTCTTACCAGACAGCATAACGAACGAACCTGCAGCGCCTTGATCTGGCGCGCCATTGTCTCTCACCTGACCTTTCCAGCGCATTAGATGTACACACAGAACAAGCCCTCTGGCAGCGGCTCCTTGAGAATGAACCGCCTGCGCTGCTGGTGGTCTCGCATCACCCGGAAGTGCTACGACGTGCTGACCATATCATTGTGCTGCGTGATGGCGCAATAGAGGCTGAAGGGACGCTTGCCGAACTACTTTTCGGCAGCCATGAGCTTCGTTCGATCTGGTTTGAAGCCGAGGCACAGCAATAAGACAGACGGAGCGGGTGTAGCTCACCGCCCCGTGCATCTCTTCTGCACCTGAATACGTTCGCAACAGGTGCAACGTGGCTGATAGTTGATAATATGGCCGCGCCGGTCAAGCTCAAAATGGCAACATTCAAGCAACTCCTGCTTGAGCCGCTCACGCGCCCGCTGCACACGCGATTTCGCGCCCGAGAAGGAGAGGCCAAGCCGCTCACTGAGCTCTTTTTGCGATAGCCCGTGATACTCGGTCAAAACGAGCGCTTGTCTGTCTCTCTCGGGCAGGTTCATCACCATCTGACGCACGCAGGGCAATAGCTCGCTCACCACGTCGTCATCAGGCAGTTCATCAAGCAAGACGTCCTCGTCCAGAGGGGCGGTTATGAGCTGGCGACGATACGCGTCGATGATGGCATTTCGTGTCAACTGATAGATCCAGCATTCCAGCTTTTCCGCGTCCCGCAGCGTCTCAATGCGCTGATGAACCTTGAGAAAAACATCCTGTAGAATATCCTCCGCTGCAACCGGGTCCGAGACTCGCTTTTGAATGAAGCGCAACAGTGGCCCATGGAAGGCATTCCATACCTGCTCGGTTGTGAGAGCGCTCCCGATATCGTGTTGAGATAACACGGTCTTTTTCCTCCTGACTGCACAACTTTCTCTACAATGGACGCACCTTCTCACCAAAAGACGCAGCGAGCGAGAGGTTGCCCGGCGCACAGGCTCACAGAGATACGAGAAGGACAACGAGCAGGTCGGTAACTGTTTGCGGAGCAGCTCGGACCACCGGCACGCAAACAGACCATAGCTTACCCTCACATTGTACCATTCATTCGAGAGCAAGGCCCAGAGAGATATCAGTCAGGATGGTATGGCAGTACAACGAATGCTTCCCGGTATCTTGCTATTTCTCCGAGAGTATGGTATAGTGTAGCCCATCAACTATCCATGCAGCTCCATTGATCTTACTTCGGAGAATCGCTGAATCTACCGATTCGCTTCTTTTTGAAGAAAGGCGAATGTTTAGAGCGCATAAAGAACAAAGTATCATGCTCTCTAACTGCGGTGGTTATGTCAGACTGTGAGGGGTCGTTCGATGCATGCATCGAGCGGACCTTTCGGACTGAACAACCACTCTGGTTGAAGGTCGTCACCAATAACCCTCTCTACAAGGAGGTCAAAGATGTGCGAGCAGTGCGAGCAGGGAAACCACGCCAGCTGCCCCAGCCAGCAGATGGAAGGGTCGCAGCAGGTGTACACTGACGGACAGGGGTCGTACACGATGGTCACTACCACGATCAAGTGCTGTGATGGCACTGTGATCAACCAGTACAACCACAGGCAGTAAGGGCATGACAGCGGGACGCGGGGAATGACGCCTCTCTCTACAAGAGGGTGGGCGGTTCCTCGTGTCCCGTCTGCTTTTTTCTCCCTTTGCTACACATGCGCGAAAGCTGGAGTTGCTCCACTATCCTGAGGCAACTCGGCGAGCCAGTTGTGTGCCATATGTTTCATCGACACATCCTCCCTCCAGTATGCTCATGTCTTCTTTTCTCGAAAAGCAAGCAATAGAAGCCTTCCCCATGAAGCAAGCGACCTCACCGACTTCTAGCCCTTTTGTGCCGCAATGCTTGCCCATACACCTGTTCTATGGCACAATAAAAGAAAAGAAAGAATGAGTCACACGATGCGAGAACAACCAGCACTTACAGAAACACAGCTCCTCTCCTGCTTGCAAGAACAATATGGCATAACACCCGTTTCGCTCGAATATCTTCCTGTAGGGCTTGATACCAATGCCGGAAAATATCGCGTGGAGAGCAAGCAGGGGGTCTCATATCTGCTCAAGGTGAGAACGGGAGCGCTCTATAAGCCGAGTTGCGTTGTTCCCGCCGTACTACAGAAACAGGGAATCTCAGCAGTCGTTGCACCCTGTCCTACCAGCGACAACACCCTGTGGACCAACATCGAGGGCTGGACATTGATGCTCTATCCTTTCCTTGATGGCGACACAAGCTGGACAGGCATAACCGACGATCAATGGAGAGAGACAGGGCGTATCTTCAGCCAGATTCACCGGGTCTCGCTTTCGCCCGACATCACGGCGTCGCTCCGTCGGGAAACGTTTGATCCAACGGCATACGCTCGCTGGCTGCGGACGTTCGCGGTGCAGAAGCTCCACACGTCCAATAGTCCTGCTGCTCACGCTTTTCGCGCATCGTGGAAGCTCCACCAGGTCGCGATAGAGCGGGCCATCAACGCGATGGAAACGCTGGCGACCGCACTTCAGCAACAGGCGCTTCCATCGGTGCTCTGTCACGCGGATCTGCACCCGGCCAACCTGTTACGAGATCGCTCCGGGCGCGTGTTCGTGCTCGACTGGGATGAAGTGATGTTGGCACCGAAAGAGCGCGACTTCATCTTTATTGAGCATGCCGGGTCACCTTTCTTTCAAGGGTATGGAATGATGCCCATCAACTGGGCCGCGCTCACCTATTACCGCTATGAACGCGTCATTCAGGACGTGATTGAGTGTGCTGATGAGGTGTTTTTCCGGGATGATTTAAGCGAGCAGAGCAAGGCCGAAGCAGCCAGCTTATTTCACGCTGTTCTGGCAAAGGGTGGTGAGATTGAAGCAGCTCTGGAGGCGGCGGCACATCTTCCCTCTGAGCTCTCTCTGTAGAGGAGCAATACACCATTGGAAAGGATTTTTATTCTTGACCGCTATCACTTTCTGGGGAACCAGCGATTCCAGAGGCGTTCCCCGGCTGCTCTGTACGTGCGATGTCTGCATACAAAGAGTGCCCAGAAATGTACGCATGCGCCCCTCGATTTCGGTACACACAACCGAGGGCCCGATCCAGATTGACGTTTCGCCCGATTTCCGTCAGCAGTTCTTGCAGTTCTCGTCCGGGGAGATTCCTCGCAACGTGCTGATTACGCATCTGCATAACGATCATATCGCGGGGCTCGGCGACTTCGGGGACCTCTGCTTCTGGCATCATGCACCCGCACGCATTTTCAGTCCGGAAGAGATGATTACAGGCCTGCAACAAAAATTCGCGCACCTGACACCGAAACGCGGAATTGAAATGGTCGCCACACGAGAACTTCAGCTTGCAGAGTGGCAGATCACGTTCCATCAGGTCCAACATGGAGCGAACGGCTATTCGTACGCGATTCGCTTTACAGGCCGTGAGAGCACCTGGACCTACATGCCCGACGCCTTTCAGGTGACAGATGAACAATTCAAGCCGCTACAGCATTCGGACCTCCTGATTCTGGGAGCAGCCTACTGGAAAGAGCAGGCTGAGCCGCACCGGCGCTCTATTTATGACGTTGAAGAGGCTCTGGCAATCAAGCAGCGCTTTGGTATCAGGCACATGGTGCTGACCCATCTCTCACATGATATCGATATCCCGCGCTACGCGGAGCGGCTCCCGGATGGTGTCATGTTCGCGTTTGACGGCCTGGTTATACAGCTTGAAGCGCTTCTCAAGCCGTGAGAGGAGCGTATCAGGTCCATTCCTGCGTCTCCCAACGCATGTGATAATCAGCAACAAATTGTTCTATTGTCGTCGCGGGCCGTCCCAGGAGCGCAGGCAGTTCAGCAGTCATCAGAGCGTTCTTGCCAAGCCGCGTTAACGTATAGACGATAGTCATAAAGAAGATGACATCCCAGGCAACGCCACGCCGCCATAGACGTTGCCAGAACTGGAGCATGCTCGGCCTGGCATAGCGAATCGGGCGCTGTAGTACCTTCGAGAAGACCAGCGCCACCTGGAAGAAGCTCAGCCGCTCGGGGCCGGTCAACGTATAGGACCGGTTCTTGAAGCGAGCGGGATCACGGAAGATGTCGAGGACGACCGCCGCCACATCGCGCGCGTCAATAAAACTGGTCAGCCCGTTGCCAGCCGGGATAAAAATCTCGTTGTGTTCCGCGATGTCAATACCATGTGTTGAGATCCGACGACAGAGATTCTGCATAAAATAACTGGCTCGTAGAAAGGTATAAGCAACGCCAGATCGCTCAATGTGGCGCTCGACGTGATAATGTGGAATCACCGAAGACGCATCGGCGCCCGGTACTGTCACATAAACGATATGCTGACATCCCGCCTGCACAGCAGCGTCAATAAAAGGCTTCATGCGGGTTTGCACGGTGCGAGGATGAGGCAGCGGGAACAACAAAAAGAGCATCTGAATGCCATCTAGCACCGCGCCCCAGGTCGAGCGATCATCATAATCGAAGGCAACACAGGGGACATCCTGTCCATACAAAGCACGAAGACGCTCGGGATTATGGGCCGCGATCCGAAAAGGCATAGCAGGCCGCTGATCCAGCAACAGACGCACGACTTCAGCGCCAACGTTGCCGGTTGGTCCGGTCACAACAATCATCGATATACCTTCCTTCTCCTGTATGCTATACTACATGAGAATTATCTTCCTCTGGAAGTATCTGCACAAGGAAGATATTTTGACTTTAACATAAAGGAGATAGCCATGTCAAGCGAGCAGCAACCACAGTCCAATACGAAGGAAACATTTCAGCAGGAGATACGCCAGTTCGTTGCGGAAGCCGTCTTTTTCTTTGAGAAGATTGGCGAGCGCGCAGGCTTGCATGCGACCGATTTGCAATGCCTGAACCTTCTCAGCTCCCTCGGCCCGATGACCGCAGGCACTCTTGCGAAACGAACCGGCCTGACCACGGGAGCCGTTACCCGCGTCATTGATCGTCTGGAGAAGGCAGGGTACGTCCAGCGAGAACGCTCAGAGCGGGATCGGCGCACCGTCCTCATTCGTCCTCAGCCGAAAATGGCAGAGCTTGACGCGTTCTTCGAGCGATACTTACAGCAGGCGTGGAGCGAACTCTATGAAAGCTATGGACCGCACGAGCTGGCCATTATTCTCGATTTCCTGCGCAAAACACACCCGCTGAACCAGCAGGCGCTTGCTCAACTCCATCGAGATACTGCCTCTTTCCCGTCCTGAAAGCAACTGTTTACAGACGCGGCCTGATCCCATTATAATGCGATTGAGCTGCAACTGCTCCCCGCTTTCTTTGAGACGGGAAAGATTTTTGAAGGTGAACATAAAACGATGTTACAGAATAAACGGATCATCGTGACCGGCGCGACCAGCGGTATAGGTCGGGCGATCGCGCTCGAGGCCGCCCGGCATGGCGCAGATATCGCGTTCTGTGGCCTGACCGAAGAGGGAGCCACCGAGGTCATTCATGAGATAGAGAAGTGCGGGCGCCGCTCCTTCTTTCGTGCGCTCGATCTCAGTAATCTTGACGAGGCTCGCCGCTTCACACGCGATGCCATCGCATTTCTGGGGGGACTGGATGGCGTGGTGAACAATGCGGGCGCGAACTTTTTCCACAGCGTCCTGAAGGCAAAGCTGGAAGATGTGCAGCGCTGCTTTGCCGTCGATTTTTATCCCGCCTGGGCGATCTGTCAGGAGGCCTATGAGGAGCTCAAGGCGTGCGGAAATGGCATTATCGTCAATATGGCCTCGATTCATGCCGAACGCACTTTTGCGGGCACATTCCCCTATAATGCAGCAAAGGCGGCGCTCGTTGCCCTGACAAAATCACTGGCAATTGAATGGGGCCCGGATAACATCAAAGCGATCGCCATTGCACCCGCAATGATTATGACCTCGCAGCTTGTAGAAGATTTCAACAGCTCACCTGAGGCACAGGCAGAACTCAGGCGCCTTGAAACGCACTACGCGGTACGAAGAGCAGGTACGCCCGAAGATGTCGCCTCCCTTGTGACTTATTTATTGAGTGGCGTCAACCAGTTCCTGAGCGGCACCACCATCCATGTTGATGGAGGCATCAATGCAATTATGGAGTCTCCTCGCGAATAACCTCTGAAGCAGTCCATCTCTATTTTTCGCGCCTGGCACAATACATATACAAATATACAGAAATATACCATTGTCATCGACCGGGAACAGCAACGGGGCTCACCCGGTCCTCACCCAAAGGAGTTGTATATGTCGCAACCTGTTTCCCCCTTTCCCGCCCGTTTTCTCCCGGCCATCCGCGCGCTTCTCCAATTACAGCAACACGAACGCTATCTGGGAGCCATCATTTTTGGCTCGCTGGCACGCATGGAAGCAACCGACAAAAGCGATTGCGATGCAAAGGTTATCGTCAATGAAGAGAATCCCTGTTCCAATATCAATCATCCAAGCATCGGCGGGGTCAAGCTAGACCTCACCTTCCTCTCCCTTGAGCAATTACGCAAGCATACCAGAGAAGAAATGGAGCGGGCCGAACGCATTCCCATCATCGCGAAGTCAATCATTCTCTTTGATAAGACACAGCAGCTCCAAAGTCTACAGCAAGAGGCAAGAAAGGCGCAACCCAAAAAGATACGTGACGATGAACTGCAAATGCTGCACTTCATGATCTTTCATGGCAACGATAAAGCCGAAAGGAACCTGCACGATGATCCCCTGACGGCGCTCCTGGTGATGCATGTCGGGCTCAACGACTTCCTGCACTATCATTACCAGCTTTGCGGGCGCTGGTGGGTCAGCAGCAAGCGGCTGCTTGCCGATCTGCGCACCTGGGATCCCCCACTTGCTCACCTTGTCGAGCAGTTCGTCAGCACAGGCGAGGTACAGGCCAAATTCGCGTACTGGCGTGCTATCATTGATCACATTGTAGAGCCACTCGGAGGACGTCAACCCATCTACGAAAACAACTGCACCTGCCCGATCTGTCAGCGCGATCTCGCTCATCTGCTTTCTTTTTCACAAGATGGGCAAAACATCTGAGGAATGTGTCACAAATCTCACCCCCTTTTCGTCATCATTTGCAACAAAGGACAAAGAACATCAATACACGAAAGGGATTGAGAATATGAACACAGAACAACTGACTGTCGCAATCGTTGGTGGAGGTTTGAGCGGACTAAGCGCCGCTACCTATCTGGCACGCGCAGGTGTTAAAGTCACCTTGTTTGAAAAGGCCGCTCACCCGGGAGGTCGCGCCGCCTCGCAGCGGTATCAGGGGTATTCGCTTAATCGTGGATCGCATGCATTCTATTCAGGCGGAAGCGCTTCTGAGGTGCTCCGAGAGCTGAACATCACCTACCCCTATAGCTCGCCAGCAGCCGGGGACCTCTTTCTCCTGTCGAGACGGTAGGAACTCTTCCGCTTGTGCGTAGCGGTGGTTTTGCCGGAAGGCCAGATTATCGCCTGCCAGAACTCACGAATCTCTATCTGGCCGGTGACTGGGTCGGCTCGGAGGGCTTCGCGACTGATGCCAGCCTGGCAAGCGCGCGGCGGGTCTCGCGCCTCATCCTTCAGGCAGGATCCTCGCTTTATGCGGAGCAGCGTCAGTTGTCCCTGGCGAGATAATAAGATATAATGAGGAGAAAAGGTAGAAGTATCAGGTGAAAGATCCAGAAGAGACAACTCGAATATTCAATCAATACCGATTACTCCTCACCTCTATCGCCTATCGCATGCTCGGTAGCTATACAGACGCTGAGGATATCGTCCAAGAAGCATTTGTGCGTTGGCTTCAGGCCAGTGATACCGAGATGCAGACGCCGAAAGCGTATCTCACAACCGTTGTGGTGCGTTTATGCATCGACAAGCAACGGTCGGCGAGCGCTCGGCGAGAGGTCTATATTGGTCCCTGGCTGCCCGAGCCCGTTCTGACCGACACCCTGGCCGAGAACGTAGCTCGGGCGGAGTCGCTTTCGTTTGCCTTCCTGCTGATGCTGGAACGCTTGAACCCGGTGGAGCGCGCTATCTTCCTGCTGCACGAGGTCTTTGATTATAGCTATACAGAGATTGCCGAGATTGTGGGCAAAAGCGTCGCGAACTGTCGCCAGATCCTGCATCGGGCCCAACAACGCCTGAACCGGCCACAGGCCCGTTTTCCCGTCCCGCTAGAAGAGCAGAAAAGCATGCTCGACCGCTTTACCCGGGCGACGCGAAATGGTGATGTCGAGGAGCTGTTACATCTGCTGGCAGATGATGTGGTCTTCACAACTGACAGCAATGGCAAGACGAGGGCAGGACTCAGGCCAGTACAGGGAGCAAAGAAGGTTGTGCGCGGCATGCTCGGCGGTATGCGCTGGTATCCAGCAGATATGCAGATCATTCCAGTGGAGCTAAACGGGCAAATTGCGCTTCTCGGTCAGCATAATGGCCAGATTCTCGCCGCGATGCTGCCGGAGATCGTCAATGGACGGGTGCAAAATATCTACCTCATCACCAACCCGGATAAGCTGACGGCGCTCAAAGCAGGTGTGATCTTCTAATAGGGGCAAAAAAAAGAAGAGGCGTCCGGCAGACACCCCTTCTCAGTCGCAGTTAACGAGCTTTCACCACCTGCGTCATGGTCTGCTGTACCACCGCTGGCAGATTCTGCTGTAGCCAGCGGGCCATCTCCTCTTCATCGCGCAGGATCCGCTGGCAGACCTGAGCAACCTGCGGCTCGCCTGCTGCCTGTGCCGCCTCAATCAGTGCGGAATAGGAAGCGATCTCAAAATGCTCTGCCGCGCAGTCCGCAAGGGCATTCTTGACCATCTCGTCACGAGCAGCGCCGGTTGAAACAGCCTGCATCTGCCCGAATAGCTTTGCCATGCCTGTCTTCATGGCAGAGGTGCTTCCGCCGAGGCTCTCCACACACTCCTTCACCATCTGTGCATGCTGGCGTGTCTGCTCAAGATGCTCCTGAATCTTTACTTGCGCCTGCGGATAGTCCTTCGCATCTTTCACCTGATGCTCCAGAACCTGAATCAGCGCGTTTTCCATTCCATAAGCATCGTTGAGCCAGGAAATGAGAAGATCTTTCCCTACCATACGGTTGCGTCTCCTTTCTTGAACTTCCTATGCCACAATAGAACGTCCGCTCTTTTTTTGCAGAAAAGGAAGAACTGGACGGAATTTTCTTTTTCACTTCGGTCTTTTATGGACAGAGGTATCACGATAAACATCGAAGAAAGGTAACAGAAGGGCGCATCTTCCATGCAAGCCAGAGAGCATAAAAGGAAACAAAAGAAGACAGCAAGCCGTGTTGAAAAGAGAGCACCGTACATCAGGAGGCACAGCAGATCTCATGGCAAAAACACAAACGCTAGAACGCATTCGCCAGCTTGTACAGCAATCGTTCGGCTATCAAAACGCACGCCCGGGACAGGAAGCCGCAATACAGGCACTTCTTGAGGGTCATGATACGTTAGCGGTGATGCCAACAGGCTCCGGGAAATCGCTGATCTATCAGGTAGCAGCCCGGCTGCTGAAAGGTCCAACGGTGGTTATTTCGCCACTGATCGCCCTGCAACGCGATCAGGCGCAAGCGCTTGAGGAACTTCCCGCCGGAGAAGCTGCACAACTGAATTCCGCTCAGCCCGAAGCCGAGCGTCAGGAGACACTGGACAGTTTGCAAGAACAGAAGCTGGAGTTTTTGTTTCTGGCTCCTGAGCAGTTCGACAATGAGGAGACGCTTGCACAGGTCAAGCAGGCACATCCATCGCTCTTTGTCGTTGATGAAGCACACTGCATCAGCGAGTGGGGGCATGATTTCCGCCCATCCTATATCCGCCTGGGAAGCGTTATCGAGGCAATCGGGCATCCACGTGTTCTCGCGTTGACCGCCACTGCTGCGCCACCGGTCCGTGAAGAGATCGTTGAACGACTGGGGATGCATAACCCACGCGTCATTGTCCGGGGCTTTGACCGCCCGGAGATCTGGCTTGGTGTCGAAACCGTCCATGACAATACACAGAAGAAGAAGGCCCTTCTGGACTCTATCGCGGATGTTGAGAAGCCCGGCATCGTCTACGTTGCTACCCGCAAACATGCAGAAGAGATTGCCGCAACACTCAATGAGGCAGGCATCCATGCAGCATTCTATCACGCAGGCATGAAGGCCAAAGAGCGCGAACAGACCCAGGAATCGTTTATGCAGAACGCGATCGAGGTTATTGTTGCCACCAACGCCTTTGGAATGGGGATTGATAAACCTGACGTGCGCTTTGTCTTTCATTATGACATTTGCGACTCTATCGATGCCTACTATCAGGAGATCGGACGGGCCGGACGAGACGGCCAGCAGGCTCGAGCGCTCCTCTTCTACAATCCCAAAGATGTGGGGTTGCAACAATTTCTCGTTGGAAGCGGCTCGATTGAAACGGACCAGGTACAGCGGCTTCAACGAGTACTAAAACGCGCAACCAGGCCGATCGATCCCGAAACACTCAGTAAGAAGCAGGATATTCCTTCGGGGAAATTGACGCAGATACTGCATCACCTGGGAAAAGCTGGTGTCGTGGAAATCACCTCCACAGGGGAGGCGCTCCTGAAACAAAAAAACCAGAATGAAGCCGAAGTCGCTCAGGAAGCCAGCCAATCTCAGGAGGCCTATCAGCGCTATGTGCATTCGCGAGTCGAAATGATGCGCTCCTATGCCGAGACGACAGATTGTCGGCGCAAGTACTTGCTTAATTACTTCGGTGAGGAATATCAGGCTCCTTGCAACTTTTGCGACAATTGCGAGGCCGGTACCACCTCCAACGAGCAGGAACAACACATACCCTTCCCGCTCAACAGCGCAGTCGAGCACCCGAAATGGGGAACGGGACAGATTGTGCGTTATGAAGGCGATACCGTCGTTGTCCTTTTCCAGAGCGTCGGCTATAAATCGCTCTCACTATCGGTGGTGGGTGAAAAGCAGCTCCTCAAGCCGGCACAACGCGACGCGTGAACCATTCGGCCTCTGGAATCAGGCGCGGCTCACTGAAGGTCTGAAAGAGCTCCCGAAGCGAACCTTCGCTATCACGGACCCGCTGAAAGTCTGACTGCCCGATTTTGGTCGTACTTGAGATACTATCCCGATCCAAGCCAAAGACGAAAAAAGGCTTTACCTGATAAAAAGCAAATAAAGGGCCAAGAGTCGATCTCAACACATTGCAAGACGCAGAAAAATAGCGTATACTCTAGAAAAGATGTTTTTCAGAGAAATAGGGCAGATTACCTGAGCAGCGATGGGCGCAAGGGATTTGCATTTTTCTATCATTCAAACGAGTGTTGCTGTTTTTCCCGTATACTTACATCGTAAGTAGAGCACGTTCTAGCGAGCATTACGGAGGTTTCTCTTGAAAAAGCAGCTCCTCACCTATGGGGTCGTGTTCCTGTCTCTGGTACTGGTTCTCCTGATCGTCCTCGGTTGGTCCTCATTCAGTCCGCTGTTACAGTGTCTCTTTCTCCCTCTCGGCTTCCTCCTGGTGGCCTTTGCTTTGATCCTACTGTTTCATCCAAAGGTGCTCACGGTGCCGCTCCGTCGCTCCGTTAAGCGGTCTGCCAGGCGCGTTTCTCCACGGCCTGCACCTGCTCCGGCTCCTCCCCCGGCGAGCCAAAATGGACATACTTCTGAGATTCCGCGTACGCTTCAGGACGTGTACAGGCTCAAGCCAGAAGAATTTGAACTCTTCTCGGCGGCCCTTGTAATCGCTCAGGGAGAGCATCGCTTTCTGGAACATTGTGGCAAGACCGGAGATCATGGGGTGGATACCAGGCTGCTCAATCAGTTCAATGATCTGGTCATTGTCCAGAGCAAGCGCTATGCGCCAAGTAAAAAAGTTCAGGAATCAGAGGTTCGGGATTTTCTGGGAGCGACATATGATAATCGCGCTGTCTACGGGTATTTCGTCACCACCTCTACCTTTACCAAACCCGCCCGACAGTGGATCTACAAGCATACTGCACGCATTCGCACAATTGATGCTCCGGTGATTGAAGCATTACTTCAACAGAAGCGGCCTCAGATCATCCAGGCTCTCCAGGGGATCAAGCAGCAACAAAAATTGTAATATCGATATCTCTCATTGCCAGAAAGCGCATTCTGTGAGAAAAAGGCTGATGCACAAGAAGGTCATCTAAAGGATAGAAGAACATGTATAGACTTCAACTGCCTGCGGAGCAACGAAAGCAGTGGGATCCTACCTTCTTACCACCAACCGGGCCCTTTTTCTTTCAAGAAGAGCCACTGGCACGACGCTTGCTACAGGCGGGCATGCCCATCCATACGCGGCCAAAGTTTCGAGAGGGCTTTCCGAACTTTGTCCCGACATATGGACCCGCGAGGCCTGCCCGCCGACTTTTATCCGAAATGTGTCAGGTGAAGCCAGGAGACAATGGCACTTCTATGAGCTCTGAGGGAAGAATGCGGATATCGTTTGACACCAGATCTTATAAGAACTACTGCAATATTCAAACACTAAGCCTGTTCTGTGGCTTTTACCATATGGCAAGCGAACCCGGGTAAAGCGCAATTTTCCAGAGTGCTTTCGATCAAAAAGTCGACAATGCGTACTATATTCCCTACAACCGCTCAAAGAGCGCCTGTTCTATGCAGTACAGCGAAAAAAATGGTATACTAACCTGTAAGTACAAGATGGGAGTGGAAGACGATGGGACTCGATCAACTGACTACTGAGAGCAATTTAGAGCATCTGGACCCGATTGCCGGTACGCGCCAGGGATTAGAGCTTGTTTCGGATAAATGGACAGTGCTTGTCATCTTCGCGCTGAAACAAGAGAAACGACGGCTAAGCGATCTCCAACGGCAAATAGAGGGCATCACCCAGAAAGTGTTAATTCAGACGCTGCGTAAGCTGGAATGTTATGGCCTGGTCAAGCGCACCGTCTATCCAGTCATTCCCCCAAAGGTTGAATACTCGCTCACACCGCTTGGCGAGACGCTCCTTGAGCCTCTCTACGCAATTTGCCGCTGGACAGACGAACACTGGCAACAGATGCAAGCAGCCGCACAGCACTTTCACGCCAAACAGGCAAACAGGGGCCTGCCGCTCCGTTGACGCGCCAATTACCCAACAGAGATGTTCTGTACTTGCCAGAATCGACCAAAGCTGTTATATTCATCCAGAGAACAGTGTTGGGTAATTGAGACAATATGGCTCCTCTTTACACGCTTGTATGGCTGCCCGAGCACCAATGTTATGCGCTTTCGCAGCCCGGACAACCTGATACATATGACATACAAGAGCAATGGCGTGCATGGCTGGACGCCTGCTCCTCCTTTGCATTTGAAGGCAAAAACGGTCATCTCACATTGCGCAAAGAGCCTCGAAAGCGCGGTGAGAGCTACTGGTATGCCTATTGCACTCGAAATCGTCGGACGCGTAAGCGCTATGCCGGACGCAGCACAGACCTGACCATCGCAAAGCTCGAAGAGATCGCGCGGCTTCTCACAGCAACTGAACCAGCGCCGCGGACCGCTCCAACGCTCACGTTGCTTGAAACCAAGCTATCGCTCCCTCGTCTACAAACCTCGCTGCTCTCGCGCTCAAGTCTGCTCGATAGGCTCAATCTCGGCCTGGAGCGCAAACTGACTTTGATTTCCGCACCCGCAGGCTTCGGAAAAACAACCATCGTACGCCAGTGGCTGAACAGCCGCACAGAGCCCGTTGCCTGGCTCTCACTTGATGCAGGCGACAACGACCCGGCCCGCTTCTGGCGTTATGTCGTCGCTGCCTGTCGAGCATTGCTGCCAGATCAGGGACAGCAGGTTCTCGCTCTGTTTGCGACGCCTTCACAACCACCTTTCACCCTGCCACCATTGGAAGCGATCCTTACGACATTTCTCAATGCGCTGGCCCACTGTAATGCAGGCCTGCTGGTACTGGAAGATTATCACGTCATCACAGATCCTTGCATTCATGAAACGCTGGCATTTTTTCTCGATCATCTGCCGCCAACGCTGCATATTGTGCTCATTGCCCGTGGAGACCCACCGCTCCCCCTGGTTCGGCTTCGGGCGCGGAACGAGCTGCATGAATTGCATGCCCATGATCTGCGCTTTTCGCCAGAAGAAACCCGCGCCTTTCTGACACAAGAACTGGCCTTCACGCTCACTCCTGAGACGCTCAACACGCTGAGCACGCGCCTTGAAGGTTGGCCCGCAGGCTTGCGCTTACTTACAATCATGTTGCAGGGTTGCGAGACACAGACGGAGGCGGAAACGCGCTTGCATACCTTCGCAGGTGAGCATCGGCCCATACTCGACTATTTTGTCTCTGAGGTCTTGAACGCACAGCCAGAATCACTGCAAAGCTTCTTGCTCCATACCAGCATGCTGAGCCGCCTGACAGGTTCGCTCTGTATGGCCGTGACTGGAAACCCTGCAAGCGACGCCTTGCTTGAAACGCTCGAACAGGCCCACCTCTTTCTTGAACCACTTGACGGGCTCTGGTATCGGTATCACGCCCTTTTTGCTGAAGCCATGCAGCATGAAGCGAAGCGTCATCTGGGTGAAGCAACATTACAGGCCATCTCATCGAAGGCAAGCTACTGGTATGAAGAGCATAGTATGCTCGAAGAGGCAGTAGATGCCGCCCTGTATGCATGCGACTTCTCCCATGCTGCCACCATTATCGAGCGATTTGTTGACTTCAATGCGCTGACCTATATCCCGACGCTGCACCGCTGGCTTCAGCAACTTCCCTTTGAGACGCTCAAGCAACATCCCACCCTCTGCCTGAATTATGCGATCACTCAGTTTTTCACGCATTTCGCTGACTTTATCCATATGACCGGACGCTTTCCGCAAACCGAGCGAGCACAGTTTGAAGAACCGCTCCAGTTAGCACAGCAGGTCTGGCAGGCTGAAGGGAATATCCCTCGCCTCGGTGAAGTCTTTGCATTTCAATCACTCCTTTCCAGCAGCTTTTCTGGAGAGATGCAACAAGCGGTCGAATACGCGAAAAAGGCGCTCGACTACCTGGACGAGAAAGAGCTTGCATGGCGTAGTACCTGCCTGCGTATCATTGGTCTTACCGCCAGGCGTAGAGGCGACCTCAATGAGGCACGTCGCACCATTACCGAGGCCAGCGCGTTAAGCGAAACCATCGGTAATCGCCCGATTGCGCGACTCACTACCCTGCTACTTGGTATCGTGTGCGCCGAGCAAGGCGAATTGCAACAGGCTGCCGCGTATTATCAGCAGGTCCTTGATGAAGCCCGAGCACAAGCCGACCCAACAGATATAGGCCCCGCGCTTCTCTGCCTGGCCCAACTCGCCTACGAGCGAAACAGGTTGGACGAGGCAGAACAACAGCTCGCAGAGGCCAACCAGCTACGTTCCCAGTTGCCAGAAGAAACATGCAGGCGGATCCAGCTTCTGATGGCCCTGCTAGAGCATGCCCGGGGTCAGAGTGAAAATGCCCTCGAACGGCTCACAAACTTGCTTGCACGCTTACAGCCAGTGCATGCCCTGCCTCTCTATCGCGAGGTCCTTACGTATCAGGCGCGGATCCAGCTCGCCCTTAGTGACCTTTCTGCTGCACGAAGAAGCTATGAGAAGCTTCGGATGCTCGAGAGCACATTACCTGATTATGCCGAACAGGAAGCGCTCTTACTTGCTCGCCTGCAACTTGTGGATGGGAAGGCCCAGGCCGCACTAGACCTGCTTCACACCATATTGCCACAGGCGACGAAGGCCGGACGTATACGCCGAGCATTCGAGATACAGCTTCTTCTCTCACTCGCGTACACGGCGCTGAAACAGCCACAGGAGGCACGCCAGCGCCTTTACTCCACCTTACACCAGACACGAAGCGAAGGGTATATTCGCCTCTTTCTCGACGAGGGTGATGCACTGCTCGGCCTCTTGCAAAGCCTCTTTGGCAGTCTGCGCGAGAAGCCACTCCTTACCTACCTGCGGACGATCTTGCAAGCAGCGACGCCTGCACGACAAGCGCTTGCTTCGCCCCCCTCTGCCTTGATCGAACCACTCTCACCACAGGAACGGCGCGTGCTTCGCTTGCTTGCAGCAGGCCACTCCAATCCCGAAATTGCACGAGAGCTCGTCGTCTCAGTGAATACCGTCCGCACGCAAGTTCAGAGCATTTACCGCAAGCTTGGTGTCAGCAATCGGGTAGCAGCCAGCGAGACTGCTCGCTCTTTCCATCTTCTCCCCTGAAATCCTCCTTTCATCCACTCAGACGATGCGGCTTCATCCAGCTACCTCCTATACTGGCGCTGTACATAAACGGTTCCACCCGAGTGCGCACCTCTTCACTCAGGTATGCCACACTTCGGTAATGAAAGAAGGAGTGAACAATGCAACAGCGTCGAATAGCACTGGTTACAGGCGCCAATCGCGGCATAGGTCGGGCCACTGCTTATCAACTTGCAGTCCGGCACGATATGCACATCCTTCTGGGCGTTCGCAATATTGCTCAAGGCAACAGTGTAGCCCGAGAGATCACTGCTGCGGGTGGTTCCGCGACAGTGCATCAGCTAGATATCACCAATCCACGACAGATCAAACAGCTTGCCCGTGAGCTCACGGAGCGCTTCGGGCGGCTCGATGTTCTGGTCAACAATGCCGCCATTCTGCTCGAAACAGACGAGAATGCCACACCCGGCACCGTGCGTATGGAAGCGGTTCGCTCAACCTTTGAGACCAACTTCTTTGGCGCCTGGGCCCTGACACAAGCTGTGCTTCCCCTGATGAGACAACACCACTACGGGCGCGTTGTGAATATGTCCTCAGGGATCGCAGCCTTTCAGGAAAACGATGCTCCTGGAGAGATGGCGCCCGCTTACCGCATCTCAAAGGCAGCGCTCAATGCTCTTACCGTTTCGCTGGCAGCAGAAATGCGCGGAATGAATATCCTCGTCAACGCCGCTTGCCCGGGCTACGTACGCACGGAGACCCATAATCTGGATGCCGAACGCACCACAGATGAGGGAACCGATACCCCGGTCTGGCTGGCAACGCTGCCAGAGAATGGCCCCACAGGCGGCATCTTTCGCGATAGACAGCGCATTCCCTGGTAACGTTCTGTTGTTTTGCAATATGTAGATAGAAGGATCATCCAGACATGTTTCAATCCTCATCCAGATGGATTACCGCCCTTGTGCTTATCTTTGGCGGGTTTATGAGCTTTCTCGATCAAACCATTGTCAATATTGCTGTTCCCGTACTGCAACGCGCCTTTCAAGCCGATCTGCAAAGCGTGCAATGGGTCATCACCTCTTATATGCTGACGCAGGGAGCGCTCATCCCAACGATGCCTTTTCTTACGGCACGTCTGGGAAGCAAGCGCTGTTATCTTTTCTCCCTCGCCCTGTTTACAGCAGGGTCAGCACTCTGTGCCTTTGCCTGGACCCTGCCCGCACTGATTCTGTTTCGTGTCCTGCAAGGAGTGGGCGGGGCCCTGTTAATGCCGCTCAGCATGAGCATCCTCTTGAACACCTTTCCGCTTGAGGAGCGAGGGCGAGCTATGACCGCGTTTAGTGTTCCAGCTCTCGCTGCGCCTGCGCTAGGCCCGATCATTGGCGGTTATCTGGTCACTATTGCGCCGTGGCCGGTCATCTTCCTGATTAATGTGCCAATAGGCATCCTTGCCGTGATTCTAGCCAGCATCTTTCTGCCCGGAGACGAGATGCAGAGGGCGACGCGCTTCGACATACCCGGCTTCTTGACCGCAACATATGGGGTTGCGGCAGTCCTCTACGCCTGCTCGGAAATCAGCAACACAGGATGGGCATCACCTAAAGTTCCGGGGTTCCTGTTCAGCGGCCTTGTTGCTCTGACACTTTTCATCGTCATCGAGCTACTACAAGCGCGTCGTGGAAAACGCCCATTGCTTGATATACGGATCCTGACTGATCGCTCACTCTCAGCAGGGCTTGTTGCTTCGACCGTGCTTTTCATCTGCCTGTTCAGCAATTCGCTTTTGTTTCCAATCTATCTGCAAACATTACGCGGTCAGACCGCGCTTCAGGCCAGTCTCCTGTTGTTGCCGCTGGCACTGGGGACACTGGTCAGCATGACCCTGGCCGGTCGGCTCGTTGATCGTCTCCCGGATGCCCGCGTGCTGATTGTCCCTGGCATAGTGCTGCAAATCCTTGGTATGGTGTTGCTTATGGGAATCACACTGACAACGCCATACTGGCAGTTCTGCCTGATGGTTGGGCTTCTTGGGTTAGCAAATGGGCTTGTGATGCAACCATTAAGCGTCGCCTCGATGGTGAGTATTCACAGCCCGGAAGCCGTTGCCACTGGCACGACACTAAGTACTGTTCTACGCTCTGTTGGTGGCTCGCTTGGAACCGCTGTCCTTGCCACATTAACCATGATGCCGGCAGGGCAGACCCGGCTTGTGCAGCTTGTTGGTTTACATACCGTGTTCCTGATTACCATCGGTCTGATGGTACTGGCGCTTCTGTTCGTGTTGTTGTTGCGCAAGAAACAGGAAAAACCGGCTTCTCAAGCTGAACCTGCCACAGTATAATGCTCTCGGGGAGGCAAATGCATATCGCCTCCCCTCAGGTCCCACCGCTGTTGAAGCCGCTCGACAGCATCATAAAATTGAGCTCACAGCGACATGGGTCCTGTCCATGCAAAAGAAACTTACAAGCAGAGAAGTTTCGCGGCTGCAAAGCTCAGCCTCATTATGTGGAACACGATCCGCTATCCCATCGTCTGAATGCCCACTTCTGGTCTATGGAAGGCCTGCCTATTTGATACACCTGGTAGTATCTTCGCCCCTTTCTACCACAACGCTTTTTCTCTCTATTCCATATCAAACAGCATTTTTATCCTGTTTCACCTCACAGCACTTCTTTCCCGATAGCAGTAGCCATATCACCACCTCAACTGAAGCCCCACAAAGAATATTCGCTTTCTGGAAAGCCGCTCTGTTCGTCTATTATATGGCACGCCGATGGCTATTGTATATTAAATTCGCGTTAAGATTGGAACATTACAGAAAACTGCTTCTTTTTCACCCTCCCCGCAGAGCGTACAACCTCCTGCTTGAGCATTCCAGCCTGTTCGATTATACTAACATAGCGGTTCACCACATCCTTTTTTCGAGATAAGAAAGGGTAATCAAGAACATGATCTCTGTATTGAAACAGATCAACCTCATGCTTGCGTTTCTCCTGGAGTTAGCTTTACTCGTGGCAGTCGGGTACTGGGGCTTTACAATGGCTCAAACAACACTGCTCAAGCTCGTGGCAGGCGTTGGCTTAGCACTACTTATGGCAATTATCTGGGGGTGCTTTGAGGCTCCAAAAGCGCCCTGGCTGCTTCCCGAACCCTGGCGTTTCATCTCAAAGCTGGTGCTCTTCGCCCTGGGAGCAGGAGCCCTTTTCACGGCGGGACAGCGGGGTCTCGGGCTGCTTTTCGCCTTGCTCGCGCTTATCAATCTGACGTTGCTCGTTGTCTGGAAGCAATAAGGAGTATTCAGGGCAAATAAGGGAAATCAAGAAGCTTTTCTCTCTGATTTCGAGAAATAGTAGAAAAAGAAATTCAGTTCCCGATACAACCGCCCTACCTTCCCAGTTTAGTATAGCATTCATGTCAAGCATCTGACATCGTTCTTTTGGCAGATGTTTTTTTTGCCGCATCCCGGTATACTGGCGTCCTCACTACCTCTTTCTAGCGTTTCAATAGAGAGAAAGGACACACTCATGAATGGACCCTCATCAGAGCAGGGTGAGCCGCCTGGGAGCGACAACTTGCGGCTGCTCGGCCTGTCGCGTATTTTCAGTTCGCTGAAGCAGCGGAATTTTCGGCTCTTCTGGTTCGGGCAGCTCATCTCGCTGATCGGCACATCCATGCAGGCAATCGGGCAGGATTGGCTTGTCCTCAAACTCACACACAGTGCCTGGCAGCTTGGGCTTGTCGGCGCACTTCAAGCTGCTCCAGTTCTGTTTTTCTCTATTATTGGCGGCGTATTGGCCGACCGCTTGCCCAGACGACAGCTCCTCTTGATCACCCAGTGGATCAATATGCTGGAAGCGCTGTTACTCTGGGCATTGATTGCAACCGGTCAGGTTCAGCTCTGGCATCTCTACATACTCGCGCCGCTTCTGGGGCTGACAGGTACCATCTACCGACCGGCCAGCCGCGCGTTTCTGGTCGAACTGGTCGGACGAGACGACTTGCCAAACGCGATAGCGCTCTACTCATCCATTTCGACGCTTGCTCGCATTGTTGGCCCCGGCCTCGGCGGCGTGATTATCGCGATTAGCTCTGAGACACAGCTTTTTCTCTTGAACGCGCTGAGCTTCCTACCGGTGATTGCGGGCCTCCTATTGATGAGAAGCCATGAGCTGGCTATTCAGCCTACTACAGGCAAGCGGGCAAGCGCCCGCCAGAGCCTCCGTGAAGGGATCGACTACTGTTTGCGAACTCCTGCCGTGCTACAGATTATCGTGGTAGTCGGGCTGGTGCTGCTCTTCGGCTCAAACTTTGGAGTAATCCTACCTGTTTTTGCGACCGATGTGCTTCATGCAGGTCCAACTGGTTTCGGCTTTCTTTCTGCTGCAGCGAGTGGTGGCGCATTGCTGGCGGCGCTCTGGCTGGCATGGAAGAATCAGCAGCCGACCGTGCGACTGTTGCTCCTGTATATGCTGCTCTTCGGGCTTCTAGAGGTTGTTTTCTCCCTCTCGCCCATCTATTTCCTCGCGATTCTCCTGCTTGCCAGCATTGGCTTTCTGGAAAATGCGTTTGCGGCACAAGCCATGACCACGCTTCAGCAGATCACACCAGATCATCTGCTCGGGCGTGTCATCAGCGTTCAGGTTCTCTTCTTTGATGGCAGCCTCCCCCTGGGTTATATGCTGATAGGTTGGCTTTCGAGCCTCTATGGCCCCTCCATCGCGCTGCTTGTCGGTGCACTCCTCACCTTGCTGACTGTAGGAGCAGGATGGCTCTGGCATAGCCTGCCGCGACGTTCAGAAGGCTCTTCTTCGTAGGGCATCAGAGAGAGCCCAGGAGTGCCGTGCTGCTTCCGATCCCCGGACAGGCGGCACTCTCGCCCGGATGCCTGATGAAAAGCAGTCTCTCATGCAGGGCATGTCCGCCCCTACCCGAACGGGCAACCTGCCATTGACAAATCTCGGACAAGGATATTTCATCGAAGCACCACACCAGCCACTCTATGCGGGCAAGCTGGCGATTGCCTCGATCTCAAGCAGAAGCTCCTGACGAATCAGTCGGCTTACCTCAACAAGAGAGCTTACAGGAGGTGTTTCCAGATTGATGTACTGATCGCGCACCTCACGCAGCACCGGCAAATATGACAGATCAACCAGAAACATGGTAAGCTTTACCACATGGCTGAAATCAGCTCCCGCCGCCTCCAAAGCCTTCTTAATATTCTCGAATACCTGGATGGCCTGCGCACGAAAATCATCCTCGCCGATCAGTTGTCCCTCTGCATTCAGCGCAATCTGCCCCGAGAGATAGAGCGTCTGCCCGCCTGTGATCTTTGCCACATGCGAATATCCTGCGGGCCTGGGAAGCGTCTCAGGGGTAAGGAATTCGATATGCTCCGGATGTGTCAATCCTTTCTGGAATTTAAGAGTACCCAATAAAGACTTTTTTTCTTGCATTCAAGCAAACATGCAATGAAGTGTAGCACATCCTGCTTCTACAGAACAAGCACTCGCCGTCCGTTTTGCATTTCGCAGTCTTGGGTACCTGTTGGGTAATCAGCCCATCGCAAAGCAGGGTGAGACAAGATCTTAGTATGCTCAAGGCGCTCGTCATCTGGCTTTACCCGTTCTTTCGTACGCTTTAAATTTTCTCCTCTTTGTCAGCAGAAATCACGAACATTCGTGATGTGGCTTCACCCTCCTTCGCATTACAATCTCCCCAGATGAAAAGCAACAAAGGAGAACACAAATATGTATAACAGCAACCATGAAGAGCAGGTTCCCGTCCTTATCGTTGGTGGCAGCATTGTCGGACTTTCAACGGCGCTCTTTCTGGCCCTGCATGGCATTCAACCGCTTCTCGTCGAGCGCCACGCCACCACTTCTATTCATACACGCGCTGCCGGCTTTAACGCTCGCACAATGGAACTTTATCGGCAGGCCGGTATTGAGTCCGATATTCAGCGGCTAGAGACGCCGCCTGAACAAATGGGCGAGATAGGTCTGCATGTAGAGACACTGGCTGGGAAGGAGCTCCCGACCAGCGAAGCAAAATCACATCAACAATTCCAGATCACCAATCCTTTCGCCAGCCCGACGCGCATGGCAATGATCGGACAGGATCAGCTTGAACCCGTCTTACAGGAACATGCCAGTGCTCTTGGCTGCGATATTCGCTTCAACACGGAACTGATCGATTTTGAGCAGGATACTGAAGGCGTTCACGCTCATATACGCGACCGCGGCACCGGAAGCGTTCATTCCATTTTTGCGCGTTACCTTATCGCGGCAGATGGCAATAGAAGCGCGATCAGGCAACAACTCGGCATCAGCACCTACGGATATGGACGGCTTGGTCAATGGGTCAGCATTCTGTTTCAAACCGATCTCAGCCACGTGCTTCACGGACGCAACATTGCGCTCTGCTTCGTCAACAACCCACATGTGAGCGGCATCATCGGGCAATCACAGAATCGCTGGTCATTGTTTGCCAATGTCGAGGATTCCGACGATTTTTCCGAAGAGCGCTGCCGTGAACTGGTGCGCGCGGCTATCGGTCTGCCAGATCAGCCCGTGAAGATTCTCAGCATCCTGCCCTGGGAAACCGCCTCACGTGTCGCAACGCATTACCAGCAGGGCCGCGTCTTGCTTGCCGGGGACGCCGCGCATGTGATGACGACAATGGGCGCATTTGGCGCAAACACCGGTATTGCCGATGCGCACAATCTGGCCTGGAAACTGGCACTTGTGCTCAAGCAGAAAGCTCCGGCTCGTCTCCTCGAAACCTATGAACAGGAGCGGCAGCCCGCCGCAGAACTCGCTGTGGCAGTTTCAACGGGACTTTATGCCTATCGCCTTCCACAACACAAACAGCGAGAGGCCATTCTGCAAAGTGCACAGGAGATGCTCGCACGCGTCCGCAAAAGCCCGGATGCGCCCGACCCAACTGCCTTTAGCGTGATAAACGGCTATCGTTATCGCTCGGCAGCGATTCTCTCCGAGGACGACACCGAGCCAACGCTGTTTGAAAACGAACCGTCAGGCCGCCCGGGAACCCGTGCGCCGCACGTCTGGCTGACACAGGATAGTCAGCGCTGTTCGACGCTCGATCTCTATGGCAAGCAATTTGTGCTGCTGACCGGGCCCGAGGGGCAACCGTGGAGCACTGCCTTTACCGAGGCTGCACGGCAGCTCGATATCCCTCTAGTGAGCTATACCATTGGGCAACACTTCCATGATCAGGAAGGAAGCTTCCTGGCCAGCTATGGGATTGGTGCATTGGGAGCAACCTTGATTCGTCCCGATGGCTTTATTGCCTGGCGATCTCAACAGGCCAACGATCAGCCTGTAACGACACTTCTCAGGCACCTCCTTTGCTATGAATAAGTGAATGATGCGAGCGTGGCAACTTTTGCCATGCTCGTACATCACTGCATCTAGAGAGCGAATTCGTCCTGCCAGGCGAAGTTGCGCCTGAGCAATGGGGCAGCCAGAGGCCAGTTCATCAAGCGCAGATTCAAGCCCTGCAACGCGATGAAAAAGGTATTCTCGGGCGCGAAGAAAAAGCGTGCCGCCTTTTGCCCGACCTGTTGTCTGCGCGTAATTCCTGGCTTCAGTTGCTTTTCGTAGGAGCGAAAAGCGGTCAGGCGATCATGCTGCGAACCCAACTCACGCGCCAGAATATACGCTCCCACCATTGCCAGCGACGCCCCCTGACTTCCCGCCGGGGAAACACAATGACAGGCGTCACCAAGCAGCACCACCCGTCCCTGACTCCATTGTGGCATGATAATCTGTGTCAGGGCATCCACATAGAGCCGTTCCGCTTTGTCAGCCAGTTCAAGCAGGTCGGGAACCAGCCAGCCAAGCGATCCAAACGAGATCTGTAGCTCATCCATGATGGTGGCTTGCGTAGGGGGTTGCAGCGACCGATAGAAGAAGAAGACCGCAATGCGTCCATCAAGCAGCGGGAATACGCCGATGCGCCTCCCGGGAGCCGTGAGGGTGTAGAAGACATCGGAACGAACATCCAGATGCTCAACAACAAAAGCGACAATAGTATATCCCAAAGGCCTGCTAAAGCGCTCCTCGGGCCCGAAGACCAGCCGCCGAACATTAGAATGCACACCATCGGCCCCTACAACCAGATCAAACGTCTCCTCTGATCCATCAGTCAAGGTGACATTGACCCGCTCCTTATCCTGTTCGAGCGCCATTATTGAGGTGCTAAACCGCACCGGACTATCCGTCTTGCGGGCCAGCAACTGGACCAGATCGCCACGCAGAAAGCTGAAATGGCGATCGTCAAGCAGCATCCGCATATTTTCATACGGGATGGTGATCCGCCTCCGTCCGCTTCCATCAAGGAAAATCAACTCCAATACTGGACAATGAATGGCCTCCAGATCGTGAAGCAGCGACATGCGTTCCGCTACTTTATAGCCCGCACCAAAAAAATCGATGACAAAGCCATCATCGCGCAAATGTTCCGCCCGCTCAATGACAACCGGCTCCATTCCATAATGCGCCAGCCAGTACGCGAGCGTCAGCCCGGCAACCCCGGCACCAGATATCAGCACTCTCACCCATTCGCCCCTTTCTCTTCGCCACACTGCGCAAGCGCAAGGAAGCGCTCCACAAAAGAGTAACGCCAGCACACAAAATCATGTCCCCCGTTAAACTCCGCATAGTCAACAGCATAGCCCTGTCGCTGTAAAACATCACGAAACCGCCGGGTGGCCGCCACCGGATCGATCAACACATAGCGATCAAACCGCCCGATTTCCAGAGAAAAGCGCAATGCAACCGGCTCTCGTCGCTCGTATTCAGCGGTGAGCCATTCGCCCTCACGTTGCACATCTCCACCACTGCTCGACCAGAACGTCCCGGATTGGGAAAGGACATTGCTAAAGAGATCGGGCGCATGGAGCCCGGTAAAGGCTGCCGCAACGCCTCCCGCGCTCACTCCACCCACAATAGCACGAGCCGGATCTGAGCTTACTCGATAGTTCTCCCGAATCCAGGGCACAAACTCTTCGCGCAGAAAATCAAGAAAGGGGTAGTGACAGAGCAGCTCCTGTCGCCGCGTGCCATAGTCCATATGACTGAGCAACACAACCATATATGGCGCTATTTTTCCAGCATGAATCAAGTTATCCATCACCGTTGGGACAGACATATAGTTCAGATACATCCAGCCATCGAAGAGCAGCAACAAACCAGGGGGCTCCGTGCTCTCTACAGGTGGCGTGTACACCGCGACATGATATGTGCGCTGCAACCGCTGGGCCGGAAACATCGAGAGTTTGACGGCTCCCCGCGGAACGCCCTTTTGAGGAAGTACCCAGTGTTGCACAGGTGCAGCAGGCAATTCCAGAATCGAGACCTGCATAAAATCCTGTTTGCCGGGCAAACCAAGCGGAGAGCGCATCTGTCGCGGGTTCAGCGGATCGGTGCGGGCGTGCATCATCCGTATCAGCACATCCTGAATCTCACGGCAAGGTGTCAGCGGATCATTCAATGAGAACTGATATGTCGTGCGCAGATCAGCAGGAACACAATATGTTCGGTACCAGAGATCAGTAAAGGGGAGCCGATGCAATTGATTCTCGGCAAAAGCTCCCGGCAGCGCAGGTCCCCCAAGCACAACCACATTACGAGTCTGCCCGTCCACGTCACGCCAGAGAAACGTGACCAACATCTGCGCAGCATCGCCCTCAAGCGGCTCAATCAGTGGTCCCCCTGCCTGCTCTCTCTCTTGCCAGAACGCAGCGAGCGCATCCTGATTGCCTGCCTCAAGCTCCTGCTGAAGCCGCATCAGACGCGGACTGAGCAATAATGCCTGTGTACTCATGCTTCCTCCTTCTGCCTGCTCTGATCAATAAGCTGTGCCAATGCCTCAACTGTACTATTTTCCATGATGAGTGCAAGCGGCAATAAAAGATTGAAGCGATTCTGAATCTCGGTCGCGAGATGCGCAACAAGCAGCGAATGGCCTCCCAGACGGAAAAAGTCGTCATGAACGCCGATCTCATCAATGTTGAGCACCCGGCGCCAGAGTTCAGCAAGTGCCTTCTCGGTCATAGTGCGCGGTGGGCGCTTGCTGGCAGTCAACCGAGCAGACTCGGGCAAGGCAGCACGATCGATCTTCCCATGCGCGTTCAGAGGGAATTCATCGAGCAGAATAAAGGTGGCAGGAACCATATAGTCAGGAAGGCGCTGACGCAGGTACGCCGCCAGTTCATCAGGTGAAGGCGCCGGTCCAGTCGCCACCACATACGCGAAAAGCTGTCCATCCTGAAGCTTTACCTGTGCTACCTGCACTGCTGGATGCCTGGCTAAAAGCGCCTCGATCTCTTCCAACTCGATGCGATAACCGCGCACCTTCACCTGATGGTCAACACGGCCCAGGAACTCAAGCGAGCCGTCAGCCAGATAGCGGACCAGATCCCCGGTTCTATATACCCGCGCGCCTGGCTCCTCGCTAAAGGGATGTGGAAGAAAGCGTTCAGCGGTGAGGTCTGGGCGGTTGTGATAGCCACGTGCCAGCCCAACGCCGCCTATATAGAGCTCTCCCGGAACGCCGATCGGGACAGGCTGCAACCATCGATCCAGAACATAGAGCTCCACATGAGCAATTGGTTTCCCTATATGCATCTTTTGCTGTTCTGGCCCACACTCGGCAACGGTGGCCCAGATTGCGGCCTCAGTTGGACCATAGACATTGTAGAAGCGCCTGAAGCGCCTTCCCTGGCTAAGCGTGCACGCCAGCTCCAGCGGGCAGGCTTCACCACCGACAATGATTGTGTGAACCGTTACCAGCGTGTGTAGTGGCAATGTCCTCAAGGCCGAGGGAGTCAGTGAGATCAGCTCTATTTGCCGCTCAAGCAGATAGCGCCCGAGTTCCTCGCCGACCATCGCCATCTGTGGGGGTGGCAGGTAGAGCGTGCCCCCGGCTAGCAGCGACAGCATCATATCCCAGAGCGAGGCATCAAAACTCAGGCTTGCCCATTGTAAGATACGTGTCCCGGTCTGTACCTGAAAGAGCCGCTTGAGCTCACGCGCCACGTTCAACAGGCCACGATGTATGACCTCAACACCCTTTGGAAGCCCGGTTGAGCCCGAGGTATAAATCACATATGCCAGATTATCTGGCTGGCTCAGATTTGGTGGCGGTTGCTCACTCCACCCCTCAAGCTGCGTCAGAGCATGATCCAGGACAATACAGGGAACAGTCGGCTCTTCTATTGGCTCCTGAGCAAGCAACAGCGAGATGTTCGCATCATGCAACAGAAAAGCCAGGCGCTCAGGCGGATTCGTTGGATCCAGCGGCACGTAGACTCCGCCAGCTTTGAGAATTGCCAGAAAGCTGACAATCGCCGCAAGCGAGCGCCGCATCAGCACCCCGACACCCTTTTCAGGACCGATTCCCTGCGCTCGTAACAACCATGCAAGCTGATTGGCTCGCTGATCCAACTCACGATAGCATAAGGTCTCATTGTCGGTCACCAGAGCAAGCGTCTCAGGCGTGCAGGCAACCTGATGCTCGAAGACCTCATGCACACAGAGATCTTGCGGAAAGGTCGGCTGCATCCTGTTCCACTCGATAAGCATATGCTGCTGTTCTTGCTCGGTCAGAAGAGGAATTTCCGCGAGAGAAAGCTGTGTCTGTGATACAAATGCCTCAAGCATATGCTCGAAATGCCGGGCAAGCCGCTCCATCTTTTCAGGGAGAAACAGATCAGCATTGTATTCAATTGAGCCAACTATTCCCTCCTCGTGCTCCTCACAAGTCACCTGTACGTCTATTTTGGCGCTGCTCTCCTGGGTCGGAAGCGGCTCAACCAGCAATTCAGGGAGCGCAAGCGGCTCCTGTGGCGCATTGAAAAGTTGAAACGCAACCTGACAGAGCGGGTTTCGCTCGCGAGAACGCTGTGGGCACAACACTTCAACCAGGCGCTCAAAAGGCATATCCTGATGCGCATAGGCGTCCAGCGTCACCTGACGCACCCGGCGAAGAAGCTCGTCAACCCGCGGATTCCCGCTGAGATCCGTGCGTATTACCAGCAAATTGACGAACATGCCGATCAGCCCTTCGAGTTCAAACTGCGTACGATTTGCGATCGGCACACCGACAGCAACATCTTCAAGGCCACAATAGCGCATCAGGACCACCTGAAACGCGGCCAGCAGGGTCATAAAAAGCGTGACCTCGTGCTTCTGGCTTAATACCTTTACCTTCTGCACCAGTTCGGGCGAAAGATGTAGCGGCACCTGAGCACCTCGAAAGCGCTCCTGTTGTGGCCTCACAAAATCAGCGGGCAGTTCCAACAGTGGGAGATCAGCCAGTTGACGCGTCCAGTAAGCAAGCAGGCCGGGCGCTTCCTCCTGTTCTCGCTGCCAGCGTGCAAAATCGCGATAACGTACCGGTAAAGGCTCTAGAGAAGCCGCCTCACCCCGCACAAAGGCGCTATAGAACTGCTGTAACTCCCGTTGAAGAATAGCCAGCGACCAGCCATCACAGGCAATATGATGCACGGTAAGAAGCAAAATGTGCTCCTGCCCAGACAGACGAAGCAAGCGAGCACGAAGCAGCAGCCCACCGGTCAAATCAAAAGGTGTCAGTGCCTCCCGCTGGCCCTCCTCGCGGCATCGTTCCACCTGCTCCGCAGGAGTAAGCGAGCTGATATCGATGAACGTCAGCAACGGCTCGTCCGGTACTGGCCTGATCTTCTGGAAGGGCTGCCCGTGTTTGCTGATATAGCAGGTGCGCAGGCTTTCGTGACGCTCTATTAGCGCTTTCAAGCTCCGCTCGAGCACCTCCACATGCAGAGAACCGCGCAAGCGCCACCCCAAAGGGATCAGATAAAACGGGTTGTCTGGTGCCAGTTGTTGCAGAAACCAGAGTCGCTGCTGAGCAAAGGACAGGGGCACAAGCGCATCATCCCGTTCTGAACTGATGATTCGCTTCTTTTCGCTTTCAGTAGCGCATGCCTTTTCTATCCGACGCGCAACGGCTGCAACGGTCGGGGCCTGAAAGAAATCCCGGAGCGGAAACGAGCATTGAAAAATGCGCTCGATTCGCGAGACAACCCGTGTGGCCAGCAATGAATGTCCACCAAGCGCAAAAAAGTTCTCCTCCCTGCCGACATATTCCAGCTCCATAATCTCTCGCCAGATATTCGCTACCAACTCTTCCACCGGGGTGCGAGGACATGCCGACTGCGCGGCCGGCAATGCGGGAAGCGGCAGCGAATGGCGATCAATCTTTCCGCTGGACAGCAAAGGCAAGGCATCCAGCAGCAGGAGATGGGTCGGTATCATATATTCGGGCAGGCGCTCTTTGAGATAGGAGTGCAGCCGAGCAGGCAATTGATCCCGCTCAACGGAAGCGTCAGGAACTACCCAGGCCAGCAGAGCCGTCCCCTTTGAGGCCATTTCACGCACCAGTACGACCGACAGACGCACCGCAGGATGGCTATTGAGTGTCGCTTCGATTTCACCAGGCTCGATCCGATACCCGCGTATTTTCACCTGCTGATCGAGACGCCCCAGATACGAGAGTGTCCCGTCAGCTCGCCAGCAGACCCGATCGCCAGTTCTGTAGAGGCGCTTTCCCGGCCGAAAAGGATCAGGAAGAAAGCGCTCAGCAGTCAGATCAGGACGGCCACAATAGCCTCTTGCCAGCCCATCACCGCCAATATAGAGCTCTCCCGGAACGCCGACAGGTACGGGCTGAAGCTGTCTGTCAAGCACGTAAACATAGGTATTACCGATCGGTCGCCCGATTGGTATATCATCAATCTCTGACGGGTGAATGGGGTGGCAGCAAGCAAACGTCGTGGTCTCTGTGGGCCCATATCCGTTGATGATCCGCGTTTCCGGTGAGAGCACCTCTAGAGCCCGACGAACATGAACATTGGATAGCGCTTCGCCTCCACATACCACCTGCTGCATGCCACGAAAAGCCGTCGGGTCCTCATCCACGATCAGGTTAAACAGAGCAGAGGTAAAAAAGGTGATAGTCACTCCATAGCGGGCGATAGAGGATCGAAGCAGTGCGGGCGTTAAAACTCGCTCTGGCAACAGCACACAACATCCACCATGCAGGAGCGCACCCCAGATCTCGAAGGTTGCCGCGTCAAACGTAATCGAGGAGTGATGGAGGAAGCGTTGATGCTTATCCAGTTGAACATATGTCACCCCGAACAGCAAACGCACTACGCCCCGATGCAGCGCCTCAACACCCTTTGGCTGGCCTGTTGAACCCGATGTATAGATGATATAGGCGAGATCATCAGGGTTATTCTGATTCTCGGGAACTTGTGCGCATTCCGGACCATAGCGCTCAACGCACATATATGGCGGACTTCCAGGAGGCACCTGCGGTTCCAGGTGCTCCTGAGTCAACACAAGCGAGAGCCGGGCATTCTCACACATAAAAGCAAGCCTGCGAGCAGGGAACGATGGGTCAAGCGGCACATAGACCCCACCGGCCTTCAGAATAGCAAGCATCCCGATAATGAATTCGGGCGAGCGCTCCATAAAAAGGCCGACCGTTATTCCCGGGCCAACTCCACGAGCCTGTAACACCAGAGCAAGCGCATTGGAGCGCCTATCAAGCTCACCATACCGAAGAGCTTCCCCCTGATACAACAATGCGACCGCTTCCGGAGCTCGTTGAGCCTGTTCCGCAAAAAGCTGATGAATGCAGCGCGTATGTGGATATGGCACCTGCGTCTGATTCCAGGCTTCAAGCAAACAATAACGCTCATCCTCTCCCAACAGCGAAGACTCGGCAAGAGGCCGCTCGGGGTGCGCGATCAGACCACGTACCAGGTTCTGAAAATGGGCCGCCATCCGAGCAACCATGTCTTCAGAAAAAAGATCGACTTTATATTGCAAGAAACCCTTCAGGCACGTTGGCTGCTCATAAAGCATCAGCGAAAGGTCAAAGAGCCCCTCCTGTGGCGGCAATACAGCATATGATTCCAGGAGCAGACTACCTATCTGACGCTGTACACCGGCCTCACCAAGAAAGAAGGGCGAGAAGCCCTCTCGATCGAGCGAGGTAGATTCCCAGACAAAGGCCGTCCTGAGCAACGGCTGTTGAGCCGCATCACGTCCGGGTTGTAGCTCCTTCACCAGCAACGAAAACGGGTAATCCTGATGTTCAAGCGCGTCCATAACGACCTGTTGCACCCGCTCAAGCAATTGCTGAAAGGTCGGGTTCCCCGAGACGTCAATGCGCAATGGAAGCAGGTTCACGAAGTAACCCGCAACCTTTTCAAACTCCGAACGACTCCGACCGACAGCAGGGCTACCAAGCAGCACATCTTCCTGCTGCGTATAGCGATAGAGCAGCACAACAAAGCAGGCGAGCAGCACGGTATAGGGTGTGACACACTCCTCAAACGCAAGCGCACGAATACCCTGTGTGAGTTCCTCATCAAGAGTGAAGACAAAGGTCGCTCCCTGTTCGGCTCGTCCCGAAGCAGGCAGGCGACTACAGGGAAGGTCAGGAGGAGAAAGCTCACCAGCCAGTTGCCGCATCCAATAAGCCCGAAGCTGCTCGCCACGCGTTCCGGCGATCACTTCCTGTTGCCAGCGAACAAAATCTCGATAGCCAGTCGCCGACATCCCTGGCAGCGCTTGCGTATCATACAGGAGAAAGAGTTCCTGAAGCAACAGGCGCATTGTCAACGAATCACAAATGATATGATGAGCCACAAACAGGAACAATGTATCTTCCTTGTGGCGTTGTAGCAGCAAGACACGAAATGGGCAGCATTCCAGCACAAAGGGTTGAAGAATCGCGGCTCGCGCCATCTCAAGGAGTTCTGCTTCATTTCGGGATGAGTGCAGCGTCAATGGAACCGGTAAAGAGGCATGAACCCGCTGCATTGGCCCTGCCGTGGAGTCTGTAAACGTCGTGCGGAGCACGGGATGACGCCGAACCAGCTCCTCAAGCGCTCGTTTCAAAACAGAAGCATCCACACATGAGCGAATGCGCAAAGTGACATGCACGTTATACACAGAGCTATCGGGATTAAGCCTATAGAGCACCCATAACCCCTGCTGCCCGTAACTCATAGGGTACAGCTCTACTGGTTGAGAACTCACCCGTTTCCTCCCTTCAATTGACGCTGCCCATCCTCACCCCGGCAGCCAAACCACTCATGAACTACCCTTTATCCGTCATCTGAAACGCCTCACGAAGCAGTGCCGCAACCTGTCGAATGGTAGCCTTGCCGAGCAGGTGCTTGACCAGCAAGGAAATGCCCAGGTCGCGCTGAATGCGGTTGCGTAGCTCAACAGCCATCAAAGAATCAAGTCCTTGCTGTAACAGCGGCGTCTGGACAGAGACTCGTTCAATGCCCCGAATCTCGGCAAATTGCGCCTGCAAGTACGCTTCCAGACGGGCCTGCTGTGCGGCAAGGGGCCCCTCACCCCATGAGAACGGCTGTTCCTCTCCCGTCTGTGCCTGACGCACCTCCTCAGGCATCAGGCGTCGCAACAAGGATGCTTCACAGGAAACCGGATAAAACTTTTGCCAGCGCTCCCAATCCATTGCCATGACACAGAGTTGTGGCTTACGCTGCAAAAGCAAGCGCCCGAAGAGCTCCGTTGCCTCATGAGGATCAAGCGGAATCAGGCCACGCCCCTCAAAATGCCGTCCAAGCTCCGGACGTGACGCCAGAAAGCCGATCTCTCCCCATGCGCCCCAGTTGATACAGAGCGAGGGCAAGCCACGCGCCCGCCGATAATGAGCCAATGCATCAAGAAAGCTGTTCGCAGCCACATAGTTTCCTTGTCCCGGAGGAGCAATCAGGGTTGCAGCCGAAGAGAAGAGCACAAAGAAATCCAACGCATGGTGAAGGGTCTGACGGTGGAGATTCCAGGCCCCGCGTACCTTTGGCCTCATCACTGTCTGGAAGCGTCGAGGATTCTGCTGCATCAACATACCATCATCCAGCACCGCCGCAGCATGCAGCACTCCGCGAAGCGGCGGCATCGTGCGTTCAATAGAAGCGAGTTCCCGAGCAAGCTGCTCTTCACAGGAGACATCCACCGCGGCAACCCGCACCTGTACCCCTCGGGCACTCAATGTCTCAAGGAAGCGAGCCACTTCAGCAGAAGGCGCCTTTCTTCCAAGCAACACCAGATGCCGCGCTCCCTGCTCAACCAGCCAGCGGGCCATTGTCAGGCCAATACCTCCCAGGCCGCCAGTGATCAGGTAGCTTGCCTGAGCCCGCACGATGACCGGAATCGAGACAACGTGTTTCGGCCGCGCCTTCTGCGGCTGATGCGTCAATACAATCTTTCCGATATGTTTTGCCTGGGCCATATAGCGAAATGCATCTTCTGCATCCGAGAGTGCGAAAGAGCGATAGGGCAGCGGCGTAATCTGGCCCTCATCCAGCTTGCGCCCGATCGCGGCAAGCAGGCCACCAATCAGCCCGGGGCGTCCCTTGATCAGCTTATCAAGATCGATTGCATGATAGGCAAGGTTATTGCGGAACGGAGCCAGCGATAGCTGACTGCCCTGATAAATGTCGCGTTTGCCCAGCTCGAGAAAGCGCCCGCAGAGCCGCAGCACCGAAAGTCCTTTCTGGATATATGCTCCCGCAAGCGCATTCAGGACAAGGTCTACCCCTTCGCCGTTCGTCAGCCGCATCACCTCTTCGGCAAATTCAAGCGAACGTGAATCCATGACATGCTGTACACCAAGCGATTGCAGATACGCCCGCTTCTCAGGCGTTCCGGCGGTAGCAAAGATCTCTACTCCGGCCAGCTTCGCTAACTGGACCGCCGCCAGACCAACACCACCCGCTGCCGAATGAATCAGCACTCGCTCACCAGGTTGCATATGCCCAAGCGTATGAAGTGCATAGGAGGCCGTCAGAAAGGCAATCGGGATCGTAACCGCGTCCTCAAAACACAATGGCTCGGGGATGGGTAACACATAACGAACATCAGTTGTGACGTACGCTCCGATCGCATGTGGAGCCAGAGCGATCACCGCAGCACCCACATGTACCGTTTCAATTCCCGGGCCCACAGCTGTAATAATGCCAGCACACTCAATGCCGAGCGGGTCCACCCCCTGCGCAGAGGTCGGCGACATCCCCAGAGCTGACAGCACATCCCTGAAATTGAGCGCTGAAGCATGTACCTGTATCTCGACTTCGCCGGGACCAGGGGCACGTCGCTCCGCCTGCCGAAACCGCAGCGCATCCAGTGAGCCGGGTTGCGTCGTTTCCAGATAGAACTGATCGGGCTCCTCAACGGAGCGCGGCGCCACTACCGGTAGCGCGTCTTCACGTAACAGGCGATGCATGTAGCGCGTTGTGCCTCGCAGCGCCAGTTCTTGATAGGCTTCGCACCGACTTACTTCATCAAGGAGCATAGAGAGCTCTCGCACCGATGGAACAGGGCTGAGATCGAGTATGCTACAACGTATCGTAGGATGCTCATTTCGCAAAACACGACACAGCCCCCAGAGCGGCGCCTGAACACAGTTCACGGTCTTCTGCTCTGCAAGCGCCACCTGAGCCCCACGCGTCACCAGCCAGAGAAAAGGAGGCTCCGGCACTTTCACCAGCGCCTGAACCAGCGCTAACCAGCGCCCACACAGTGTCAGATACTCATCCTCAAGTTGCTCGGCCGGCCTGTCCATCTCGATGCTACCGCCTGCCAGGAAGAGCAGCGTATAGTTTGTCCCAGGAATCTGTGTAAAAAACTGTTCCCAATCCGCTTCGAGAGCCGGATCAAGCTGATAGCGATGCGCATCAAGGCGCTGAAAATTTGCGCCCGGCTGCACTACTATGCAGGCCTGCCCACGCTCTTGCAGAGCCAGTTCAAGCTGTTTCGCCGTTTCATCATCTTCATTCGCGAAAAGGAGCAGCGGAGACAACGTTGCTTCCGTTTGCGCTGATGGCTGCTCTTCCCAACGCAGTTGATACAGGTATTCCTGTTGTGCCTCCTGCTTGCTTCGCCGAAGAAGAACGCCGTTAAGCTCTACCAGAACCTGCCCCTGCGCATCCAGCACAACCACGTCACCAACCAGTAGATCAGCCTCACTATTCTCTTGCAGACGGGCATAGCTCCAATAGCGTTCCGCTTCCAGCGCGGCATACACGCTCATTCGCTTGATATGCACCGGAACATAGGTGTCTCTGGCTCCGATACGTTTCCCATCCAGCATGGCAGGAATCGTCCCGAAAAGCGTCTGCAAGCAGGCATCCAGCCACGCAGGGTGCAGCACATATGTCTGCGTTCCCTGTTTCACCGCTTCGGAAGGCTGAAGCAAAGCCAGTGCCTCACCATCCCCCTTCCATAGCCGCTCCACACCACGAAATGCAGGTCCATAGTTCGCCCGGCGCATCCCCACATCGTGATAGAAGGTCTCGGCGGTGCAGACCTCGCCTGAGCAGCGCTGTTGCAGCTCCAAAAGCGATACTTCAGGAGCCTGGGGAGCGGCTTGCAGCAGGCGTACTATGCCCCGTGCATGCAGGTGGGATTCATCCTCTGTTAGCCGGAACATATGCAGCGTGAAGAGCCCGGGACCATCAGGCGCTAGAATGGTCTGAATCGTCTGCGGCTCGTCATCCGAGAGCGCAAGTGCATTGAGCAACTCAAGGTTCTCAAGAAGAGCGTGACGTGCTCCCGGAATAACGCGGATAGCCTCCAGGGCCAGCTCTATATAAGCCGTAGCAGGGAGAATCATCGTTGTATGAATGCGATGGTCCCGCAGATAGGGAAAGCGCTGGCACGCGAGCCGGGTCAGCAGGAAATGCGTCTCAGGATGCAGCGCGAACGGCCAATGAAGCTGCACGAACGGAAAACGCTGCTGTGCCTCTCCCTCAAGTGAAAGCGGCCTCGCTGAAGCAGGCAACCAGAAACGTTGATGCTGCCAGGGATACAGAGGCAGCGACACACGTTGTCGCGACTGCGGGTACAGACAGCTCCAGTCAGGAGTACATCCCCGCTCATAGAGTCGGCCAAGCGCCTGAAGCAGAGCCAGCGGTTCAGGAGTTTCGCGTTGCAGCGTTCCAACCGCGATCGCTTGCTTGCCTGCTGCCTCAAAGCAGTGGCGCAGGCTTGAAATGAGGATTGGATGCGGGCTCACCTCAAGGAAAATGGTGAACTCCTGCTCAAGCAAGCGCTGCACGGTCTGCGCGAAAAGGACCGGCTCACGAATATTTCGGACCCAGTAGGCCGCATCACAGGGTGCATCCTCATCTGTTGTGACAGTCGAGAACATGGGAATCCGCGTGGGTTGCGGTTGCAGCTCCTTTAAAGCATCGAGCAACGCATCTCGAACGGGATCAATCGCGGGGCTGTGCGAAGCAACGTCGACCCTGACAAATCGACAAAAGATCCCACGCTGCTCGACTATATGCATGATCGCTTCAAGCGCTCCCCGATCTCCCGACAGCACCACAGAACGTGGACCATTACAGGCAGCTAACGATACCTCCTGCTCACGATTTTCGGCAAGCAGGCTTTGCGCTTCGGCAAACGAGAGCTCAACGAAAAGCATCGCCCCATGTTGCCCCAGACCGCGCATCAGTTTGCTACGACAGCAAATGATCCGTGCCGCATCCTCAAGGCTCACAATCCCGGCCACCCATGCCGCCGCCACTTCGCCCATACTATGACCGATGACCGCCTGTGGTTCGATGCCCCATGAGCGCCAGAGGGAAGCCAGCGCCACTTCAAGCGCGAATAATGTCGGTTGAATCACGTCGATACGCTCTAGCAGCGCCGCGCCTTCGTCCGTCGTCAATACCTCTCTCAGAGACCAATCAACATAGGGACGCATTGCCTGCTCACACCGCTGAATCATCTGTTCGAAGTGCTGCTCCTGCCGCAAAAGCTCTCTACCCATACCAGGCCACTGCGAGCCCTGCCCGGGAAAGACGAAAACCACTTTCGGCGCTTGTACGGCAGCAGTCTGAGGCCCGGCCCGTAATTGGTCCAGCAGTTCCGCCCGGGAAGTGCCCGCAAGCGCAAGCCGATACAGATGATGTGCCCGATGAACGCTGGCAGTGTAGCACACATCTGCCAGCGATAACTGCGTTTCGCTCAATAGAGACTCATAGCGTCGAGCAAGCTCTAGAAGCGCCTCCGGACAGTGGGCCGAAAGCGGCAACAGATACGCATCTGGTTCCTCTGCCGCGATAGGAGATGCTTGCTTGGGCGCTTCTTCCAGCACGAGATGGGCATTCGTGCCGCTGATGCCAAAGGAGCTCACACCCGCATAAAGAGGATGCGACTCCCACGGCTGGACCCTTTGCGGCAGGTGGAACGGAACACGTGACCAGGAAATGGCTGGATTGGGCTCATGACAATGCAGAGTCGGCACAATCGTTCGATGTCTGAGACACAGTGCGGTCTTGATAAGGCCCGCGATACCCGCCGCGCCCTCTGTATGGCCGATATTTGTCTTGACCGACCCAACCAAACAAGGAAAATCGGGGGCGCGCCCTTCAGCCAGAATGTCACCTAGCGCCTCAAGCTCCACAGGATCACCCGCGCTGGTTCCTGTTCCATGCACCTCAACATAAGAAACCTGTGAGGGCGCTATACCCGCCTGCCGATAGGCCTTTCGCAAAACGTCGCGTTGCCCGCTCAGGCTCGGTTTCGAGAGTCGGCGCTGCTCTCCTGGCGCACTGCCATCATTGTTGACCGCGCTTCCTCGAATCACCACATAAATCGGATCATGATCAGCCAGCGCTTGTGCCAACGGCTTCAAGACGACCACCCCGACGCCATCGCTACGCACAAAGCCATCTGCTCGTGCATCACCAAACTTGCAACGACCATCCGGGGAAAGCATGCCTGCCTGTGAAAAGCTAATCGATTGAGAGGGCTCCAGCACGAGATTGACGCCACCCGCCAGCGCAACCTGACACTCTCCCGCCTGTAAACTCTGACAGGCCAGGTGCACAGCGACCAGCGAAGACGAACAGGCCGTATCGATAACCATGCTCGGCCCCTGCGCGTTGAGAAAGTGCGACAGCCGCCCGGCTGCAACCGAGCGAACACCGGTCACAACTGCATATGGAGAGATAGACGCAAGATCCCGAAATTGCAGGTCTTCATAGTCGTTTGTCCACATACCAATAAAGACGCCTGTCTGCTTCTCCTGCACGCGGGCCGGGGGAAAACCGGCATCTTCCAGCGCCTCCCAAGCGACCTCTAACAACAGGCGATGTTGTGGGTCCATCCAGGATGCTTCCTGTGGCGGAACCTGGAAAAAGGTCGCGTCAAAGCAGTCTATCTCCTCAAGCATGCCACCATAGCGAGAAATAATCTTGCCGGGAATGCCAGGCCGTTCATCGTAGTATTGATCGAGCGAGAAGCGCTGCGGCGGTATCTCGCTAATCGCATCCCTTCCCTCACGAAGCAACTGCCAGAACGCTTGCAGATTCTGCGCTCCCGGGAAGCGGCAACTCATACCAACAATCGCAATAGGTTCTCGTTTGAGCAGTCCAGGTGAATTGTTGTCACAGGTCAGTGTATCCATTTCTCGTTGACCGGGCGCTGTACCACCGCGCCGTTCTCCTTTCCACCAAACCACGAAGCATACATACAGTCAAATTCGCGAGTACATTGATACAGATCTCAAGATGCGAGGCATCGTACCTGTACGACTTCCCAGACCTCCGCCATCTTTCCCTGTGCTATACGAAAAAGTGCCATTCCTTCAAGCAGAGCCTCGCTTTCGGTCGAAGGCAGGCCCGGCAGCGCGATCCGGGGCTTTCCACGATGGGTCCAATGCACCACGACATTCTCACCTGAAGCAACAATATGCCGCATTTTCACTTCAATGGCAGGAAAAGCTTCCATGAACTGCTCGCCAAGAGCGATGAACTGTTCATATCCATGAATAACATGTGTCCCGGTAGCTTCATGCGCAACAAAATCATCTGTGAACCATTCGTGGGGGTTCTCGATGCGCTCACCACTCCACAAGCCCTCAATGTAGCGCCTGACAAGGGCTATGTGCTTCACTTCCACTGACAACGCAAGCGCTCCTTTCACTCTAACCGCAGCACGCTCTTGTCTAAGAAGATGCATACTGCAATGACATCTTCCATACATTATACTCATTTTTCTCTCGTTTTAGAATTTATATATTTATATTCACAAAGAGTCGCACCTTATGCTGCTAAGCACTAAAGTAGCTCCCGTAGCTATGCCGTGATGTCATAAAAGGCGTTCATTGGCGCTTCAACCGGTAGTCGCCGCAAGTCGCGAAACCCTGCTTTCAGACAAAACTCACGCAATCTAGATTCTGGCAAGCCTAATGTCCCCAGACCTGCCCCCTGAAAAGCGAGTGATGTCGGCATGCAGAAGAGCACGCTGCTACAGTAGAAGAGCGTTCCATGCAGCCCCTTATTCTCCTCCAGCTTGTCCGAGGCGTCCACTTCCGTGCAGATATAGTGCCCGCCGGGAGCAAGCGCTTGCCTGATCGCCTGAAGTAGCTTCAATGGGTCCGGCGCATCGTGAACCATGTTAAATGTGGTGATGATATCGTACTGTTCAGGGAGCCCTTCGGCGGCGTCCAGTTGCACGAAGCGCACACGATCGGCCACACCAGCAGCCCGGGCATCCGCGTTCGCTCGCTCCACATGCGGGGCGAAGATATCATAGCCACAATAGTGCGCTTTTGGATATGCCTGAGCCAGCTTCAACAGCGCTCGCCCCTGTCCACAACCAATATCCGCCATACGCGCACCCTGCATCAGCTTCTCCTGCACAGCGGGCATTGCCGGAATCCATTTTTGTACCAGCAAGTTCTCAAACCAGCTATTGGAGAGTCGTGCCATACCCTCGAACGCGTCAGCACTATACGCCGACATCGGTACGCCTTCCCCGCTTCGGAAGGCAGCCAGCAATTGCCCCAGAGCCGGAAGAGCGCCAAAAGTACCCTGAAGCAGTCCACCAACAAAGAACAGGCCATCCTCCTGAGCAAGTACCGGAACATGAGCCGGAGGCAAACAAAAGCGCTTGCTCGTCGGATCATAGTCCAGATAGCCCGCGCATGCCATCGCGCCGAGCCACTCACGGGCATAGCGCTCACTGATTTGAGCCCGCTCCGCAAGCTCTTCGCTAGTCGCCTCCCCCTGTGCCAGACAGGCAAAAAGGCCAAGACGATCACCAATACAGGCCATTAATGAGGCTAACCACCCTGCAACATCACGCATCACCTTCTCGGAAAAGGCCTTTGTCGCAGCTTGATCTCTATCCTCTACAACCATATTCAACCTCCTTAGATCTGTATTCATGATAATACGCTTCTTCTTCCAGTTCAAGTATTTAAACTTTTGTCCTATTTTTCAAATGAGGCATGCCTATACCAGAATAGAGAGCCTGGCATGAAACATAAGTATAGTTTCTGATTTACCATCAGTCTAATGTCAAACTTCTAAGCAAGCATACTGGCATATGTATAAGAAAAATATCATTTTGAGCCGCAAGTATACTATATCTCAGGATAGGCGAAGTGCGTAAAAATTTTTCTATTCATACTCATACATTCAGCACTGTACAGTTCAAAAACGCTCAAGAAAGGGGTTGTCACATGGAGGAGATGGGAACGCGCGTTCTCCCCAGTCAATTGAAAGATCCATATGGGTGGCTTCAATACATGCGGGAACAGCACCCGCTCTACTACGAACCAGCCACACAGACATGGCACGCCTTCTGCTACCATGATGTGGCTTTTATCCTGACGAAACACGAGGTCTTCTCTACCTTCCCACGCAAAAAAGACAATGAGGATATGGAAGCATTCCTTCAGGCGGTCCTGGTAGCTCTGGAGCCTCCTCGTCACGGCTGGTATCGTTATCCCGTATCGCGTCACTTTACTGTACAGGCACTCGCGCCCCTTGCCGAGAAATTTCGCACGATCACGCAGGAGCTCCTTGACCAGATACGCCCCCGAGGTGAAACAAACTTCCCGCTCGATTTCTCCTATCCTTTGCATGAGCGAGCTGTCATGGCGCTCTTCAACCTCTCTCAAGCCCAATATCGTAAGCTCAAAACCTGGTTGGAGCACCCCCTGATTCTCGATGTCACAAGACCGCCAGAGGAGCGTTTTGTTGTGATGAAAGAGGTTGTTCGCTTCTTTCAGGACGAGGTCTTTCCAAACCAGCCATCGGCGGGGCTGATTCACGAGCTACTCACGGTTGGAGAGAACGGGCGGCATCATAATCTGAACGATGCCGAGACAGCCATTTTTCTTGTCTCCCTGATTCTAGGAGCCATCGAGACAACACCAAGCATGCTGAGCCATGCCGTGTATCTGTGTGATGAGTACCCGGACATCAAGGCTGAGATCCTGCATACTCCTGAGCTGATGAAGAGCTTTCTCGATGAGGTGCTGCGTTTTCGCTCTCCGTTGTGGGGCGTGCGGCGGCAGGCAAAAACCGATATTGTCATCAGGGATCAGCACATTCCAGCCAATAGCAACATCTTTGCCTGGATCGCCTCCGCCAATCACGACGCGGAGGTGTTTTCGCATCCCGATCGCTTCGACATTCACCGCCAGCACAACCCGCATCTTTCCTTCGGACGGGGAATCCACTGGTGTCTGGGGGCCCATATGGCCCGAATGGAAGCCTCTATTGCCTTACCAATGGTCTTCGAGCAGCTTCCAGAGCTACGCCGTGATCGCACCGTCCCGCCAGAATATCTGGCAAGCGACCAGTTTTGCAGTCTTCTTAAGCTCCCGTTTCACTTTTCACCTGTATCACAGCCTTTATACGAAGAGATCAATAATAACTAAAGGGTATATACATGGACGAACGCTCGATTCTGGTTTCACTGCAACGCGGAGATGAAAGCCGCCTGCCCTTTTTCTGTGTCCATCCGGCGGCAGGAAATGTGCTCTGCTACCGTAAACTGGTTCAGTACCTGGACGATACACAGCCATTTTACGGTCTGCAAGTGCCCCATCTCTACGGCGCGAAAGCGCCCTATACCTGCCTCGAAGAGATAGCAACCGCATATCGGCAGGCCATACAGGATCTGCAACCACGCGGGCCTTATCTGCTCGGAGGCTGGTCGATGGGTGGTCTGATCGCTTTCGAGATTGCGATCCAGCTCCAGCAGCTCGGTGAGCCCGTTGAACTCCTCGCACTGTTTGACACCTACCTGCCCGATGGTTCCAACTGGGAAGAGCAAAACAATCCCGCAATGTTGATTCGCTACGCGATGGATATTGCTGGCGTTGATGGTCCAGACGAAGCTGAGCTACAACAAATGAGTGAAGAGGAACAACAGGCGTGGGTCGCTCGTCTGACTGCTCGCCCTGAAATAAGCTGGACCACCGAAGGGGAATCACAGGCATTTGTGCAGAACATTCTCTATCAGAGCTTTCATAATGCCAGAATCGCAGCACAGTATACGCTTCATACGCCTTTCGACGGCACAATAACTCTCTTCCGCACCGCTACCGATGCTCTGCCCCTCTTACAGCAAATGACCAGCACGGAACAGGGCCATGATCTCTCAGTTTCCTGGCGGGAGTTTGCCACAGAAGGTGTCGAGGTACATATGGTGCCGGGTGAGCATGATACGATGCTCAACGAGCCTGCCGTCTGCCATGTGGCCCGCACTTTACAAAGTTGCCTGGACAAAGTGCAGCAGCGGCTCTATTGGTGAGGAGGAATCAATTATGCGACCGGAACCCATTGCGATTATCGGGGTCGGTTGCCGGCTTCCGGGCAACGTCTGTACGCTTGATGATTTCTGGACACTTCTGTGCAGTGGCTCCGATGTGATACGCGATCTGCCTCCCGAGCGCTGGGATACTGCTGCTTACTACCACCCTGAGCCCGACGCCCCTGGCAAAATGTACACCTGTCGTGGGGCCTTTCTGAACCAGATTGACCTGTTTGACGCGGCCTTTTTTGGCATCACCGATGAAGAAGCTGTACAGATAGACCCGCAGCAACGCCTTCTGCTGGAAACGTGCTGGGAAGCAATGGAAGACGCAGGGCTCCTCGCGCGCCAGCTTGCAGGCTCGTCCACAGGCGTGTTTATTGGGATCAGCGCTCACGACTATAGCCGTTTCCTCCAGCAAGACCCGACGCTGATCGATGCCTATTCACAGGCCGGAACAGCGCACAGCTTTGCCTCAAACCGCATCTCAGGCTTTTTCGACCTGCATGGGCCATCTCTCAGCATTGATACCGCCTGCTCGTCTTCTCTGGTTGCCGTCCATCTGGCCTGCGAGAGCCTGCGAAGAGGGGAATGTCAGCTAGCGTTCGCGGGCGGCGTCAACCTGCTGCTTGATCCCATCGCCCAGATTTGCGCCTGTAAAACATCCTGGCTCTCGCCCTCTGCTCACTGTCAGGTTTTCGATGCGGACGCTGACGGCGCGATACGCGGCGAGGGAGCTGGCGTGATCCTGCTCAAGCCTCTTGCCCATGCACTGGCCGATGGAAACCGGATACATGCAATCATCCGGGCGTCAGGAACCAATCAGGATGGACGCAGAACAAGCACGCTAAACCCCACCAGTTCCGCCCAGGAAGCGCTTCTCCGGCGAATCTATCGCGAAGCCGCTATCACGCCCGCACAGGTTCATTATGTCGAAGCCCATGCGACCGGTACCCCTCTTCACGATTCAGCCGAGTGCTACGCATTGGGGACAGCGCTTGGTCTGCATCGGTACGCTGATCTCTGGATTGATTCCGTGAAGGCGGTTATCGGGCATCTCGGTGCGGCAGCAGGCATTGCAGGCCTGCTCAAGACAGTTCTGATCTTGAAACACCGACAGCTTCCCGCCAATCCGCACTTCAAGCAACCGGGTCCCTATATTCCCTTTGCCTCATTTCGTTTGCGCGTCCCCCAACAACTCACACCGCTTGAAGAGGCTCCCCTGCTTGCAGGGGTGAATAGTATCGGCTCTGGTGGAACCAATGCACACGTGCTCCTTGAGGAATTTCAGACCGGACCCGAGCAAAAGACCACGTATACACGCTCCGGCTATCTGCTACCCCTTTCGGCACAGAGCCACGAAGGGCTTGTCGCGCAGGCTCATGCCTACAGGCGTTTCGCGGAAGAGCCAATCTCTTTGCATGATATGTGCTCCAGCGCGCTGTTTCACCGGGACCATTTTTCTCATCGGTTAGCGCTTGTTTTTCAGTCGCAAGAGGAGCTCCGTGAGCAACTGGACGCCTTCTTAACAGGCGATCCCTATCCGCTTGTCGGGCGCCGCCAGGGCATCACCCCGAAGATTGCCTTCGTCTTCTGCGGGATTGGTTCGCAATGGTGGGGTATGGCGCATGCGCTTTTCGAGCAGGAACCTGTATTCCGTGCAGCGATCGAACGCTACGACCCGATCGTTCAACGTCATGCTGGCTGGTCGCTTATGAGAGAACTCCTTGCGGATAGCGAGCACTCACGCATCCACCATGCAGATATTGTTGCTCCGGCGTTTTTCGCCTTTCAGGTCGCCCTCGTCGAGCTCTGGAAGGCCCATGGAGTCGAGCCACAGGCCACCATCGGGCATAGCATGGGAGCGCTTACCGCCGCTCATGTGGCCGGACTATTGACCTTTGAAGAGGCCCTCCATCTGTTCTGCTTTATCCATAAAATCCTCAAGCAAACAGAGAACTGTGGGCGCATGCTCGCGGCCAGTCTCCCGGAGGAACAGGCCCTTGCCCTGCTTGCCGACTGCTCTGACACGATTTCGCTGGCCGCAATCAACTCTCCTCAATCGGTGACTTTATCGGGAGATGCAGCATCCCTGCATCAGATAGCCAGCCAACTTGAGCAACAGGGCATCTTTTGCCGCTATCTCCCGCTGGATTATACTCTGCACTCGCACGCTATGGACCCGCTTCGCGAGGAGTTCATCAACACCTGCCCACAGCTTCCGGCACGATTGGCCCGCCGCTTGTTTGTTTCAACCGTGACGGGAAAAGCGCAACGAGACGGCGACGCAGCTCACTGGTGGAACTGCCTGCATGCGCCTGTCCGCTTTGCCGATGGCGTGCACACGCTTCTTCAGGAGGGCTACAGGGTGTTCCTGGAAATCGGCCCTCACCCTGTCCTCTCCGGCTATCTCTCTGAATGCCTGCAATACCACGACATCCAGGGGCTCATTCTCCCCACTCTTCACCGGAAGGACCCATTGACGCCGCTCCGCACAATGGGAGCGCTTTACGTGCGAGGTTGGCCGCTCCGCTGGAAGAACAGTATGCCTGAAGGGAAGCTTGTGCCACTACCCCATTATCCCTGGCAGCGACGGCGCTACTGGCTCACGCCGCGAACAACCTCATGCACGGTACCTGAAGGCGCCTCTCATCCGCTGTTAGGCCGCCAATTGGCTACCGCGCTGCCTATCTGGGAGACGACGCTTGAAACACAGCTTCCGGGTGGCCTGCTCATGCTGCTGCTTGCGGTCGCGGGTAAGGCGTTTGGCGCTGGACCCATCTCTATCGAGCAATTCATGCAACACGAACTACTCAGAGAAACAGCCTGCCTGCAAATAGCACTCGTACCGCCAGACAACTTTGTGCATCTGTTCTCTCGTCATGAACAGCAGGAATGGAGCCCCTTCGCCAGAGCCCGAATCAGCCAGCCGTCCGCGCAGCCTGCTCCGCTCGATCAGGAGGCGCTGAAACAGCGCTGTTCCTGTATCGTTTCGTCGGTAGAACTTCAATTTCTGCTGTGGAGCCGGGGAATACGTCGATCCCCTGTGTCAATTACTGAGGTTCGCTGCTCAGCCGACAGACGCGTATGGCTTTGCCGCACAGACAACCCTTCTGGATCGCTTGAAAGCGCTCTCCAACAGCTTTTCTCTGTGCTTACGCTCTTCGGGCCAGCACAGCATGATACGCGGCCCTTCATTCCCATAGCGCTGGAACGTCTCAGCCTGTATCAGTCCGGGACGCTCCCCACACGCCTGTATCACCTGATACAGATACAGGAAAAGACACCTGCTTGCTTTACTGTGAATATCACCCTCTTTGATACACAACAAACGACACTGCTCGAAGCTCAGAGGCTTCGCTTACAGGCGCTTCCTGTCCCGCAACAGGAGCTTCCTCTGCACGCCGAAACATGGCACCCCGCAGCGGGATGCAGTTCTTCTCAGACCCTGTCAAACAAGGTCTCTCTGGAAACGCTGTTACAGAGTGCAAGCCAGTATCACAGGCATCGGGAACCCGCCCAACCGTCCATGTCTGCTTTCAGCCTCCAGCCGCATGCAACCTATCTGCTCACGGGAGCATTGGAAAGCATCGGACCGAGTATCGCCGCCTGGCTGATCGCTCGTGGCGCACGGCATCTGACGTTCGCGGCTCCCACTCCTCCTCGACATGTGCTTGAGCTATTACAGGCAAGCAGCGCCCGGTATTGCTTCATCCCGACCGATCTGGCCGCACCTGAAGCGGTCGCCCGGTTACTCAACGAGTTGAAGGACACGCTCCCTCCGTTACGCGGTATCATTCACCTGACTGTAACAACACAGCACTATGCCGACGAAGCCGCGCGGAGAGCCGATCAGCAGGCGCTCTGGAATCTTCATATTCAGACACAATCTCTTCCACTGGACCTGTTCCTGCTCTTTTCCGGCCATCTTCCAGGCGACAGGGCTGAAACAATGTTCCCTTCGCTCCTGGCCGCTCATCGGCGCATGCTCGGCCTGCCTGCACTCTCGTTTTATTGGGGAGAACTGACCCAATCCTCGGAAGATAACACAGCCTGGCAGGTTGCTGAAACACTTCCTTTCGAGCAAGCATTAGCCCGACTTGAGTCCTACCTTCAGGGGCCATATCCACACCTGTTCATTCCAGAACAAACACGGACTCACAAAGAGCAACACACGCGCTTTTTTGCCGTACTGAACAGTGTTCTGGGGATCACCGTTTCGCGTTCTATGCTCCAGCGTTCCGCGACAGAACTGGGGCTCGATTCCCTCAAAGCGCTGCAATTAAGCAGCCAATTGAAGCGCGAGCTCGGTCTTGATATTTCGGTGCTACAGGTGTTACAGGCATCTAATCTTGCTGCCTTGCTGCCTGACATGCAGTCATCTCAAGAATCATCAGAAAGGAGGCTGTAGGAATTGTCTGTACCAGCGAAAAACCAACGGCTTCCGCTAATGCGCTATACTCGGCAACAGTTCGCACACCTGCGCCCTCCACCGCAAGTAACGCCTGCAAGTCCATAAAGGTACCATACGACGAAGCAGCACAGGTGTCGGGCAGGCATTCGATAATCAGCAGCTTGCTCTCCGGCTTGCATGCCTGCCTACAGCTTTTTAGAACCACGATACAGTCGTCATTCGACATATCGTGTAACACCTGTTGCAGAATATAAATATCAGCATCTGCGGGTATTTCTTGCCGCACATCGGCAGCGATACACTGTACGCGTCCCTCTTTGATGTTAGAGGCAAGTATACACGAGGTAGTCGTAAGGACGTCAGGCCGATCAACGCATATTCCCTTAAGATGAGGATATGTCTGTAAAAGAGAGCTCAGCAACATTCCGTGCCCGCAACCTAGATCAACTACCAGTTGAGCATGCGAGAAATCATAAGCCTGCACCAGAGCAGGAGTCAATAATGACGCCAGAGAGGAGAAGAATTGTTCCAGCACTGCATATTTTTCCGGGTTATTATAGATATACTGCCAGAGTTCCTCTTCTTCTACAAGCTGCCAGGCAGAGCCACCGGTCCGCACACTGTGGCTCAGATAGTCCCAGAGTTTCCAGCTCTGTGGAAACGCTACCGCCCGCGCCATAAAATACATTGTCCCTTTTTGTCCGCTACATAAATAGCGCGACATCTCTGTATGGGTGAATTTCTTTGCCTCTACCACATCTTCTCCCGGCACCTCTTCAAAAATTCCTAGAGATGCAAGGGCACGTAACAGACGATAGAGCGACAATGCATGGGTACCGGTGATTGTTGCCAGTTCACTCACTGTCCTGGGGCCTTCCGCCACAAGATCCGGGATACCAAACTCGACGGCGGTAGCAATCGCTCGCGTTTTCCACATCCCACATAACAATTCAAACATATCCCACGGGGCCGCTGATATACGCTGTCCTCTCTCCTCCATTTACTTCCCCTTTTCATGCATTATGAAGAACCGATCATCGTCATTTAGTACCTTATGACTTCCTCACTCCACATCATCAGTATCTCTACTTTCAGTATACTGAACTATGCAACTTTTTCCATGAAGCATCCAGAAGTGCTGAGAGCACTCTTTATCACTTGTTCACCTGCTTCTATAGCACATTTACGCTTTAGCTTCTTTTATTCTCTATAACCAATATCCCTCAAACACTGTTGCTGCAAGAGGGAGAGAAAATGCAAGCTGCATCTCCCTCCGCACACCAGGCTATGCCAGGATAGCCTGCAATTGCTCCGCACCTTCCTTTTGCAGCCAGGTCGGAAAGTCCATTAGATCAGGATAGAGCTGGCGCAAAGCAGCACTATCGCTCTTAAAGCCGCCCGCTTCGATCAACTCATACGCCCGCGCAAGTTCTGGGCTCTGCTGACGAATCGTTTCAAGAGAAAGCTGTGTAAAGGTAACCTCATGCCCGGTTGCCTGGCTGATAGCGGCAACAATCTGAAGCGGTGTCGGCGCATCGCCAGCCAGTTCAAGCGTCTTGCCGAGGTATTGATCCGGCTCCTCGAATGCCAATGTGGCAAACATCCCGATATCACTGACCGCAATCATCGGATAGGGAGTATGTGGTTTCAGCGGAATAGCAAGCGTGCCCTGGACGACGCCATAGAGCGGATGCGCCATCGAATCCATAAAGCCAGCAGGCCGTAATATGGTTGCAGGCAAACCAAGCTTCCAGATATGCTGCTCGATCTCCCACTTGGGCGTATTCACGTTGTTCTGAAAAAGCTCTTCCGCGTTGCTGATCGACGTATAGATAAAATGGCGTACACCAGCTTCTAGCGCGGCTTCAGCAATATTCTTTCCCTGTTCGCTCTCCTGTTCATTATGAGGCAAGACGCTGAAGACGCCGTAGACGCCCTGCATTGCTCGCACCACTGAAGCGCGATCATTCAGGTCACCCTGCACAATTTCGGCACCCGCACGCTGAAGCTGTGTGGCGGCCTCCGGGCGACGTACAAACGCCCTGACCTGCCATCCCTTCGCCAACAGATGCCGGGCCGTCGCGCTTCCCTGCTGGCCGTTTGCACCGAATACGAGAATCATGCGTTCTTTCATGCTCATCCTGTTTTCCTTACCTGAGATTTCAGATACCTACTTCAATTGTCCACAGTATATGCTCTATACGTGATGCATACAAATCCTATTCCACATATCGTTATGAAAATAGCACATAAGCAAGTACGCGATATCTTCTATCCCTCCGCTTTTCCCTTCCCATCGTCCAAAGAAGGAGTAGAGCGTTACAAGCACCTGGAAACTTGCTACAAAAATACTTGACAGAAACCGGTTTCTCAGGTACTGTTCTTCCTATAAGCTGGTTCCACAAAGGGGAGCAACCGGAATGCAAGGAAGCAACACTCAGAGAAAGCTCACCATCCAGGACATCGCACGGCTGGCAGGCGTTTCAAAAGCGACTGTTTCACGCGTGCTGAACCACCGGCCTTCCGTCAATTCAAGCCTGCGCGAACGCGTGCTGCGCACTATTCACGAATACGGGTTTATCCCGAATGCGACAGCGACAGGGCTTGCCAGCGGACATACACGCCTGCTCGGGGTGCTTGCCCCTCCTCTGACATGGCCCGCCATCCCTGAAATCATGCGCGGTGTCGCCGAATACATCGAGGGTTCCCCCTATGAAATCGTGCTCTACAGTATCAGCTTCGAGCGCAATCATTCCGATGTGCTTGATCGCATTCTCTCAATGAGCATGGTGTCTGGACTTCTGGCTATCCTGCCGGGTGGCCTCGGTCGTTATCTCTATCAGCGGTTTCATCTGGGCCTGCCTCTGGTGGTGATCGACGATCAGAAAGTCCCGGCACAGGTTCCCAGGGTCGGCATCGACAACGTGAACAGTGCATACACTGCCACGCGCTACCTGCTTGAGCTTGGCCACAGGCGGATTGCTCATATCCAGGGACCGCTACACTATCTTTGCAGTCAGGAGCGATATCAAGGATATTGTCGCGCTCTCGAAGAGGCGGGAATTACGCCAGACCCGAACCTGTTGCTTCAGGGAAGCTTCGAGGTTGAAAGTGGACAGCGATGCGCGGAAACGCTCTTCTCCCGCCCCCGCAACGCGTGGCCCACCGCTATCTTTTCAGCAAACGATCAGATGGCCTATGGCGTTATGGATGTCGCCGAGCGGCTCGGGGTGCGCATTCCCGAAGATGTCTCGCTTGTTGGCTTCGATGATAACATGCTCTCGGCCCACCTCAGACCACCGTTGACTACAGTGCATCAGCCATTCTCGGATATGGGCTTCAAGGCGGTTGAGCTCCTGCTGAACATGCTTGACTCACAGCACTCAAAACAGCAGGAAGAGTGTTCTATACACCTCCAGCTCCCCACACAGCTCTGCATCCGGAAGTCGAGCGGTCCACCATACTACCTTTCGTCCTGAATGGTACAGCGCAATAACATACAGAAAGGAGTCTACGTGATGAAGCGAAAGGTATTTGCAGTTCTGCTTGCGTTTTGCTGCATTTCTTCGATCTTCCTGCTCCAGCTCGGCAATAAACCGGCACCGGCACAGGCAGCCTCCTGGGATCTCGTGTGGAGCGACGAGTTCAACGGGACAGCCGGCTCGGGCGTGAATACCTCTAACTGGCTCTATGATCAGGGTACAGGCTATGGCTGCTCAGGTTGCCCGGCCAACTGGGGAACCGGCGAAGTTGAGGTCATGACGAACAGCACGCGAAACGTCTATCAGGACGGAGCCGGGCACCTTGCGATCAAACCAATACGCGAATCCAATGGAACCTGGACATCAGGACGTATCGAGACACAGCGAACAGACTTTGCGGCACCGGCTGGCGGCATGCTTGCCGTTGAGGGCTCCATCCAGCTTCCCAACGTCACTGGCGCTGGTGCGGCAGGCTACTGGCCCGCCTTCTGGATGCTTGGCGCACCGTTCCGTGGCAACTACCTCAACTGGCCAAGCGTCGGTGAAATCGATATCATGGAGAACGTCAATGGCCTGAATACGACCTGGGGTACATTCCACTGTGGCTACTATGGCGGCGGCCCCTGCAATGAGCCAAACGGCATCGGAGGCCAGCGCAACTGTTCCCCGACGACCTGTCAGGCAAGCTTCCATACCTACCGCATTGAATATGATCGCAGTGTTTCGCCGGAAGTGATCCGCTGGTATCAGGACGGCGTGCTCTTCTGGCAGGTTGAGCAGAATCGATCAGGCATGGATGATACCACATGGCGCAACGCCCTGAATCATGGCTTCTTCATCATCCTGAATGTGGCGATGGGTGGCGGCTTCCCGGGAGCTTTTGGAGGCGGTCCGACCGGCTCTACCGTCTCTGGGGCGCCGATGCTGGTTGACTATGTGCGCGTCTATACCTCAAAGGGCTCCGCTAGCACTCCCACACCTCCGCCTTCTAACTGCACCGATTTCAAGTACGGAGTCGATAAAACCGGCTCCACCACAGCACGGCCCTGGTTCCAACCCTGCGGCTGGACGGCAGGCTATGTGATCCTGCACTATACGCGCCCCGGCCTCTCCCAACAGAACGTCTACATGAATTACAACAGCGGTGCGGGACGTTGGGAGTACGATGTGAGCAGCCTGAGTTCCGGGCAAACGCTACAGTATTCCTTTACCTATCAACGCAACGGGCTCCAGTATGATACAGGATGGTCTTCCTGGACACAGAGTTAGCGGCTGACCAGAGGGATCGGGCACAGACGTCCGGTCCCTCTTCTTCTCCGCTTCATGCATAGATATTTCTAGAATGTTCTTGCCAGGTATCTACCAGTAGCGATCTCAGCAAAAGTGCTACCTACCAATAGAAAACTTTTTTGCGTCTCTTTCATTGTTGTATTTAATTGCCCCTTCTCGCTCTATGGGGTATGATAGACAGAGAATAGCCTATTGCCACTTCGTTCTTCTGAGAAAGGATTGAAAGTATGCTCGATACGAATACAGAATGGGGAAAACACGCCGAGCAACGTCTACGTTCCGATCTAATCGGTTGGTTGACAACGGTCAGCTCTTCAGGGAAACCCTTTACGGTACCCATCTGGTTCCTGTGGGATGGTAACAGTATTCTGCTCTTCAGCCAGCCCGGAAAGCTGAAACTCCGCAATATCCAGCAGAACCCGCATGTCACGCTTGTACTGGATGACACCAAAGGCGGCGTCGATATCGTCATTGTGGAGGGCACCGCTGAGCATCTTCAGGACCCCAATCTCAAGGCTACGCTCCCTGAGTATGTGCAGAAATATATCGCGAAGATGAAAGCAATGGGCTGGACAGCCGAACAAATGGCGAGCAACTATTCAGAACCCATTCGGATCACGCCCACCAAAATCAGGGCATGGGGCTAGATTCCCCCCAAAGAAAGAACCTCTTTGCCACACATGCCAGGGGTTCTTTCTCTGCTTCCTCACGCACGACATCACCGCATCATAGCTTATTCCTCTCCCCCTTTACGGTCGCCGTCCACCAGAAACCATATTCCCCCATTGGGTCAGAATCGTACTGGTGCGTGATGACATCCCGCCAGTAAGAGCGGGGAATTCCCTATAGAAGTAAAAAGTACAGGACACAGATGTAGAAGGTGCTTCTCGTGCCTTGCTCAATTTCCTGAAAACGATGGTGGATGATGTTTTGCACCCCTATTTCACGCCAGCACGATCAAAAACCGGGTAGCAGAAAAAGAGGTCCTATACCTATTTCAGGCTTGTCCCGAAACCACAGATGAGACTCCTCAGTGCAACGAAAGCGATCACTCAAAACCTTTCTCCACGCCGCATCTCCCTCTTATACTCAGCATGAATAAGGAGGTTTTATGAAGCAATGGCTCGTTACTCTGGTCCATTTTGGTGTGCAGGAAGCGTTATCATGTCTCTTTCCAGTACTCATTTTTGCGTCCCTTGCTCTGACGCAGCTTTTTGCCCTGCCCCAACGCTATGACTGGATGCTTGTCATCTGCCTGCTGATTCAATGGGGGATGTATCGCAGCGGGCTGGAAACTCGAACCGAGATAGCGCTGATCTCGCTTTTCCATCTCATCGGGCTGATCATGGAACTGTATAAGGTGCATATGGGCTCCTGGTCCTATCCAGAATATGCATGGACAAAAATAGGGGGTGTACCACTCTACAGCGGCTTTTTGTATGCCAGCGTTGCCAGTTATATCATGCAGGCATGGAAGCGGCTACAGCTCTCTATCCAACACTGGCCTTCCCTCTTACTGGTGATACCGCTTGGCATGCTCATCTACGCGAACTTTTTTACGCACCATTTTCTCCCGGATATGCGTTGGATCCTGATGGCGCTCCTGGTGCTGGTTTTCTGGCCCACCAGTGTGTACTTTACCGTCAATAAGCAGAGATATAGAATGCCCTTGCTGCTTGCGTTCCTTCTGATTGGCTTCTTTATCTGGCTCGCGGAAAACATCGCTACCTACTTCCACGCCTGGGCCTATCCGCAGCAGCTTCAGAGCTGGCACCCGGTCTCACCCGATAAGATCAGTTCATGGTTTTTGTTCGTGTTACTGGCACTATTTATCATCAGTCCTATGAAGCAGGCAAAGCACTATACTTATAAACCAGGATAAAAGAAAAGGGGACCTCGCACAAGGTCCCCGTATCAACCTTATCGTCTGATCGAATCGTCCTCCTGCAAAAACTCCCAGGTCAGGTATTCCTCAGGCACACGGCTCACTTCATCCAGTCGTGCAAGCTCATCGACAGTCAATTGAATATCAGCAGCCGCCAGATTCTCTGCAAGCTGATTTGAGCGCTTCGCCCCCACAATCACGCTGGTAACAGCCGGCTGATGCAATAGCCACGCAAGCGCGATACTCGACACCGAGGTCTCATGCGCCTCCGCAATCTCCCGGAGCACATCCAGGATGGCGAATCCCCTTTCCCTATCAACCGGAGGGAAGGCGAACTTCGTATGGCGATCCTCATCGCTGCCCTGCTGCTCACGGCTATATTTGCCCGACAGGAAACCGCCAGCCAGTGGGCTCCAAACCAGCAAGCCCATCTTCTGATCTTGCATCGCCGGAATGATTTCGCGCTCCAACTCGCGCGCAGCAAGCGAGTAATACGCCTGGTTGCTCTTGAATGCATGCAATCCGTTTCGCTCAGAGATCCCTCGCGCCTTCATGATCTGCCAGGCAAACAGGTTCGAGCAGCCAATGTAACGCACTTTGCCGCTCCGAACCAGATCATCCAGCGCGCGCAGCGTATCCTCCCAATCGGTGAGCCGATCAGGATTGTGAATCTGATAGAGGTCGATATAGTCGGTGCCTAGCCGTTTGAGACTTGCTTCAACCTGCCGCATGATGTGAAGCCGCGATAGCCCGAGTTCGTTCGGGCCGGAACCAACACGCCCCCGTACCTTTGTTGCTATCAACACGTCCTGACGATGTCCTTTTAAGGCCTTGCCAAGCAGTTCTTCAGAGCGCCCATTCGCATAGATATTAGCGGTATCAAAGAGGTTCACACCTGCATCCAACGCCTGCCTGACAAGCTGATTCGCCGCCTGCTCTTCCAGGCCACCAAACACGCCCTATGAATCATTCTCCCCGCCACCGAATGTCATCGCACCAAAGCTTACGGCTGAAACGAGAACTCCTGTTGCTCCAAGAAGACTGTACTTCATTTACTGACTTCCTTTCCATACGCTATACATCGAAATTGTGTTACTGGCTCGTCCCGGTCGGGAATAGCCGGCCGCTTGCTCGCTGTTTCTCTTTAGCGAGTACACTTCTATGACGGCATTCTTACAAAATGATGCATATTTTTTTGCGCTGGAAGAAAGGATTTTTGTCGTGAACGAACAGGATTCCTGGACCCAATGGTATGAGCCACTGAAGCGCTTTACAGCCTCAAAAGTGCAGGATCCCACAGCGGTCGATGACATTCTTCAGGATACGTTCTTGAAAGCCTATAGCCATAGCGCTAGCCTGCGCGACCCTCAGAAGCTCCGTTCCTGGCTGTATCAGATTACCGCAAACACGATCGCCGATTATTACCGCAAGCAACAGCCGCTCATCGAAATCGAGGACATAACCGCGCTTGAGATCGAGGAACCAGAGCATACATCTGATCTTCTTCAGAAAGCAGCCGCTGATGCAAGAAACATGCTGCCACTCCTTCCGTCGCTCTACCGTGAGGCACTTGAGCTGACCGACCTTCGTGGGATGTCACAAAAAGAACTGGGGGAAAAGCTCGGTATCTCTTTCTCAACAGCTCGTTCCCGGGTTCAGCGGGCACGCCAGATGCTCAAAGATCTGATGAGGGGTTGCTGCCTAATCGTCACAGATCAGTACGTTGACACTCCCCAGGCCAGAAGGGCGGGGATTCTTCCTTCATCCAGCCTGCTTGCGCGGCGCCGCAGTGCGACGACGCGTAGCGGCAGGCTGTCCAGAAGCGTTCGACGAGACACCCTCGTCGGTTCCCGTCTGCCCGACGGTACCCTGTAGCGCTTTGTGCAAGATATTCAAGGCGGCATTGTGATCGCGGTCGAGGAGCAGCCCACAGCCGGGACACAGATGGGTACGCATACTCAACGTCTTCTTGACCCGCTGTCCACAACGAGAACAGTCCTGAGTCGTAAAGGCCGGTTCCACCCCGATCACCGGAACACGATGCAGCGTGCCATCGTATCTCACCCACCAGAGAAAGCGACCCCACGCCGCATCAGCGATACTCTTGGCCAGATGACGATTCTTGACCAGGTGACGGATCTGCAAGGCTTCATAGGCAATCACGTCGTGAGACGAGACAAGCACGTTCGCCTGCTTTCTGGCGACATCCTCGCGCTGCCGTTGCACCTTGAGATACGCTTTGCTAAGGGCTTGACGGGCTTTCTTGCGATTGGCGGAGCGCTTCTGCGTCTTCGAGAGCCGACGATGCAGCCGCTTGAGCCGCCGTTCCGCTTTGCGCAAATACCGGGGAGGAGCCACGGTGTTGCCTTCGGAGTCAGTGAAGAAGGCACGCAGCCCCAGATCAATGCCTACCTGCTTGCCAGTGGGCTGATGCTCAACGCGTCGCGTGGCCGCCACCGCAAATTGGCAAGAGTACCCATCAGCCCGCCGGAGCAGTCGTACCCGCTTGATCTGTGAGAGGGGAAAGGTCATGATATCGCGCGAGCCGATGAGGCGCAGCCGGCCAATGCCACAGCCATCTGTGAAGCGAATATGAATGCCATCGGCCTCCAGCTTCCAGCCCGTCTGCTTGTCCTCGACACTGCGACAATCATGCTGGAACTGAGGATAGCCCTTCTTTCCTGGTTTCTTCTTCTTACAATGCTCATAGAAGCGGGCGATGGCAGCCCACGCCCGATCAGCGGCAGCTTGCCGGGCCTGTGAGTTGAGGGAGAGAGCAAAGGGGAATTGTTTAGCAAGCACAGCACAAGAGCGCTGCAGGTCATTCCTGGAGACGCCACGTGCATCCATCCAGAGGCGCAGGCACGTGTTGCGAATGAACTGGGTGGTGCGGATGGCTTCCTCGATGGCGGCGAATTGCGCCTTCGACCCATCGAGCTTGTATTCATAGACCAGCATCCCTTGCTCCTCGTTCGTCCTCACTATCTTCATGTATTCTAACACGACGATTATCTTCTGTCAAGCGAAGGGGAATGTCCTGCCGCTGCTGGCTTCCTGCGCCATCCATCCCCTTGGCTGAAGCCAGGGGCCTTCTGCCGCTTTTTGGTAACATCCTTGAATATGAGTATCTTCAGGCGACGCCTCGCCCATTGGAACAGAAGCGCCGGGGCCGCCCCAGAAAGCAGCCGATCCCACAATAATACAATCCCTTGACAGCTTCTCGAATAATATGATACGCTCTTGACAGATATCGTAGACAACCCTTATCTCTAATTGGAGCATTATGAAATTCAGCATTGGTGTAGAATATGGCCTGCATAGCCTGCTCTGCCTTGTACAGCTCCCGGAAGGTAACTATCTGGGCATCAAGGAGCTGGCAACCTATCTCGGGATATCGGAAACATATCTCTCCAAAATCATGACCAAGCTCCAAAAAGCGGGTCTTGTCCACTCTACCCCTGGTGTCAAAGGGGGGTACGAGCTGGCGCATCCAGCAAGCGAGATCACGTTCTGGGATGTTGTCGAAGCTGTCGAGGGACGCTCTCCGTTCTTTCAGTGCCAGGAGATTCGCCGAAACTGCGTGCTCTATGAAGGCAAAAAGCCGCGACGTCAAGGCATGTGTAAGATTCATCAGACGATGCTGGAAGCAGAAAATCTGATGCGCGAATTCTTAGGGCAGAAGACGCTAAGCGATCTCTATGAGCGCTTTAGCCAGGGAGTAGAACCGGAATTTCTTCAAGCCAGCGAGGCATGGCTGCGAAACGCTGCAACCGAACGGTGAGGTGTTTTTTTATTCCCAATTAGAGATAACATCTATCTTTAATAGAGCTTATAGACGAGAAAGGAAGGAAAAAAGTATGTCAACGATATTGGTAACCGGGGCGACTGGCAAGCTAGGACGCGAAGTGGTATATCAGCTCCAACAACATCAACATGTTGTTCGTACTTATAGTCGACAGGCACCATCTCTTCAGAATGTCACCGTCTATCAGGGCGATATCCGCACCGGCAGCAGCCTGTTGGAAGCGACCAACGGCGTCGATGCGATCATTCACTGCGCCAGCCTGCGAGACGAAACCAATGCAACAGAGCTTCAGGGCATAGAGCGCCTGCTTGAAGCCGCACAGGGTCGACCGCATATTGTCTATATTTCCATCGTTGGCATAGACAAAACAACGTACCCCTACTATCAGGCAAAATACAGGGTTGAGCAAGTTCTGGAGCAATCGGGCGTCCCTTATACCATCCTGCGGACCACCCAGTTTCACAACTTCGTCCTGAGAATCATAACCGAGGCAGAAGATCCAGCTATGGGAACCATCACGATTCCTGAGCGCATGCGCTTCCAGACCATCGATATCGCCGATGTTGCCCATGCATTGATTGAGTTTGCCGAACAGGGGCCAGCCGGACGTGCTCCCGACATGGGCGGGCCGCAGATTCTTTCCCTTGAGGAGATGGTTGAGATCTACAAACAGATATACCACAAGCAAGCAACCACTCAATATGACCCAAACGGGACCCTTCTCAGCGTTTTTCAATCAGGAATAAACCTGGTACCAGAACGAGCGGTCGGCCGTATTACCTGGGACACATTTCTACGTAACCGTGCATAAGGGCTTCGCTTGCCAGGCTGCTTATTCCAGCTCAAACGCGACAGGCCATATTACCCGGCCCGGTGCTCGCTGTTTGTGTTGCACCATAGAAAGATAGGCTTCGATGATCTCAGAGCCAAATGAACACATCATAGCAGCCTTCCATGTGGTACACGTTGCCGCACCAAATGCCGGGGTAGACGCCGAGGAGGGATGCAGTGGCAGCACGTATTCTTCCTCGGAGATATTTGAGGAACAAGCCATAATTGCGACGATCGCCCGGGCGGCCTCGTGATCCTGCGCGAGGAAAACAAGCGGTTTTGTTGGTTCCTTGCTATGCGTACGCGTATAGCCAACAATCTCCCCCTCGCGTGTATAGACGGTTGCCTGGATGGTTGGATTCGGGCTGAGCCAGTCAAGCAGGTCAGTGCCCGGGTCCAGCGCCGCATCAACGGCCCCCTCTTCATGCTCCCAGAGCGCGTGTAAAGCCGGAACATCCTCATAGATAGGCTTCCGCATACAGACTGTACCGGCCCCCCGTTTCTCGCAGGGTACAACCAGCTCTGAAACTCCAAAAGCGCCCGTCTGATAGCCAAAACGCGGATAATAGTCGGGATGACCGAGCAGCACGCTTCCCTGATAGCCTTTTGCCGCAGCTAATCGATGCCCTTCCATGATAAGCTGGCTGCCGATTCCCTGGCCCTGATATGCCGGATCAACCGCGATCGGCGCAAGGTTTACTACCGGAACCGTCTGCTCAAGCAGACGCATACGCTGCGGCGAAAACAGGGCATGCCCGACGATATGGCCATCTCTTTCAGCAACCAGTGATAATTCGGGATCGAATGACCTGCGCTGGCGTAATAAGGCAACAATTATCGCCTCTGTCGCGCGATTATCGAATGCACGGGCATGGAGCGCGCCAATAACTGCATAATCGCTGAAGACCTCAGATCGAATATTCATATCATCATTCTCCTTATAAGAGACAATCCCTCTCTTTTGAGATGATATCATGCCCGCTCAAAAGGAGCAATAATGGAAAGAAGGTCATCTATAGCAGAAAAGACGACGCATCACAAGGCGAACCTCTCCACCTTCTCCCAGTACCAATACCCCATATACTTGAAGCCAACAGCGGCCAGAGTGTACAATAGACCGCAACTGATGAGTTCCCGGCGTTGCGATCCTTCAGTTTCCAGCCGCCGGGGCTCTTCTTTTTTTATACAGGTCTTTGCGTCCACCCATTTTTGAAAGGACCTCTTACGTATGACAACAGTACATGAACGCGATTGGGTCGCCCTTGAACACCAATATTATCAGGGCACATTTAAACGCCTGCCGCTGACACTTGTGCGCGGCGAGGGAGTTCGTGTCTGGGATAGCGAGGGCAAGGAATACCTTGATCTGGTAGCGGGTATTGCCGTCAACGTGCTCGGATACTGTCATCCCGCGATTATCAAGGCAGTGCAAGAACAGGTCACGCAGCTTGTTCACACATCAAACCTGTTTTATAACATTCCGCAGGTTGAGCTGGCAGAACAACTGGGCAAGCTCAGCGGCGGCATGCGCTCCTTCTTCTGCAACAGCGGCGCGGAAGCCAACGAGGCAGCCATCAAGCTGGCCCGCAAATATGGCCGCTTGCATCGTAATGGAGCCTACGAAGTCATCAGCATGCACAACAGCTTTCACGGTCGCACGCTTGCCACCACAGCCGCCACCGGTCAGCCCTCCTATCAGGCCGCCTGGACCCCGCTTCCAGACGGCTTTCAGCAAGTTCCATTGAACGACCTTGACGCCGTGAAGGCAGCCACCAGTGAGAAAACTGTAGCTATTCTGGTTGAGGTTGTACAGGGCGAGGGTGGCATCTGGCCTACTACTAAAGAATTCATGCAGGGCCTGCGCCAGTGGTGCGACGAGCAGAACCTTGTGCTGATCTGCGACGAGATTCAGGCAGGCATGGGCCGAACAGGTACTTTCTTTAGCTGGGAACAGTACGGCATCCGCCCGGACATCGTTACGCTGGCCAAAGGGCTGGCAGGCGGCGTGCCCATCGGCGCAATGCTGACCGGACCGCGCACCGATCTCTTCACCCCTGGCGAACACGGGACAACTTTTGGCGGCAACCCGCTTGCCTGCTCTGCCGGTGTCGCCACTCTCAAAACCATTCTTGAGGAGAAGCTGATTGAGAACGCGGCACAGATGGGTGCCTACTGGCACGAACACCTGAGTTCTCTGTGCAGCAAGTATCCCATCATCGACAGCCCGCGAGGGCTCGGCCTGATGCGTGCCGTGCATGTCAAGCATGAGCTTGCCCCCGCACTGGTTGAGCGTGCAATGGCACATGGACTGTTGCTCAACAACCCGTCAAAGGATACCATCCGCATGATCCCACCTCTGACGATCACTCGCGCCGACCTGGATCAGGCGGCAGCGCTGCTCGAACGGGCGCTACAGGATGTTACCGCAAGCGTACAATAATCGGCAAACAAGCTGTGGGTTGCTCTCTTCGGAGAGAGCCCACACCCTGTATCGATTCGGAGTGTATTTCACGTTTTCGGAGCCAGACGAACCGCTATTACCTCGCCACGTGCACACACTTCGTCCTGTGAAAACACACCGCACTCCACCCGCATCTTGCGCTCTGTCTGCTCCCTGACAGTAGCCCGAAGTGTCACAGGATGGGCCATCGAGGTTGGCTTGAGATACTGTAACGATGCCGTTATATAAATAATCGCGGGCTCACTACTCCAGGCAACGTTCTCATCGCGATGCGCGACCATCATCGCGGTACAAACACTATGGCAATCAATCAACGAAGCAATAATCCCGCCAGAGAGAATATCAGGCCAGGCAGCAGTATGATGCGCTTGAGGCCGCCAGACACAGATTGTTCCCTCTCCATCTTCTGCCCAATAACTCTTCAGTTGCAGCCCGTATTGATTATTACAGCCACATCCCCAACAATAACTGGTACTGCCTGCAAAGATATCCTGAAAAGCACTTTTCTCCACAGCATAACTCTTCCTTTTATTTACCTGTTACACTACATAACAATCATACTTAATCACAAGTTTTTTTGCTTTGTCAAATCGAAAATTGCACGTGGAGCAAAAAATTCAGGCTTACATATAAATAGCACAACCGCGCTCTTCAAGCCGACACAACCAGCGTGGTACCGCTCTTAACTTATTCCAGCGCACTGATAGCTTTCTCTTCCTCAAGTATTTCCTGACTATGACCCATGCCCACTTTCTCCTTTTAGAATCAGGCGCCTCCCGCTAGATCGCTACCAATGCCTCAACGTGGAAGAAGCGGCAACAGGATCGTATCCATCTCTTATCCCTGCTGCCCTCGATCACCATAAGAAACTGGGGATAAAGGAAGCTTGCTACCGGCAACCTCTTAGCCAAAGAAAAGAATCGCATGCCCATTGCTTTTCCCCATTACAATCACCCGTCACTGAATCGGCCCAGGAAGCCCCGTCTTCAGGCAAGAGAGGAATAAGTGTCTGTTCAGATGACGTTCATTGGCATGCGATTCTTACGGTTCACTCTGTACTACAAGCGCTATCTATGGAGTAGAAGCCCGATCAATTGCCCCAAACGCTTCGGCGCCCAGTTCCCAGTTCAAGGCCTCAGCATTTTCCCGAGCATGGTGAGCGCTTGTTGCACCATCTACGCGCCAGCCGGGATAGGCTCTCCTTTGGGTTCGTGAGCGCGTGACCGCAACACGATAAGTGCGATCAGCAGTCCAACAGCCATCGGAATTGCAGCGATCAGGAAAGCGTTCTGTATGCCCTGATTCAGCACACCCTCGATATTGCCACCACTCAACCCGCTTACGCCAGCATAGGCGACCGCCTCAAACACCGCAAGGCCAAGCGCGTTCCCGACCTGCTGCGTGGTACTTGCCATCCCCGACGCAATCCCCTGCTCCTGCTCATGCGTACCCGCCGCTGCCGCAATCCACATGGCAGTCCAGACGATCCCCTGTCCCAGACCCGCGATAATCCCAACAATCAACAGGTTCAGCAGGTACGGACCAGATGGCGGCAACACAAACGCCAGCACCACAAACATTACCGCACCAATAGCGAGACCAAGTGCCAGCGTGGCACGCGTCCCGATCCTGGTCGCCAACGCTCCACCAAGATTCGTCCCGACCATGACCGCCAGTGAGAGCGGCAATGAGACAAGCCCGGCTTCCAGTGGCGAAACATGATGCACCTGCTGGAGCCAGATCGTCAACAGATATGGCTGCACTCCAAAGGTTCCCATGAAGATAGCAGTAATCCCCATCGACGCGATCAAGCTCCGATTGCGGAACAGTCGCAAGGGCATCAGAGGTTCTTTCGTGCGGGCTTCGATCACAAAGAAGACGACAAACAATACCAGCGACGCAAGAATAATTCCGATGCCAGACCGAGCAAAGCCAGAATCCAGCCAGCATGTCGCGTTTTACCACTCATAGTTATGTCCTTTTGAAGACTCCTGATGTTCTTCGCCCCATTTTGGAACAAACAGTACAACTTTTTCTGGAATGACTGGATTATATTCCAAAAAAAAGTTGTGATGTCAAGCGTTTTGCAGACCACAATCAAGAGTTTTCTCGGCAGACATAGAAAAAGGGCAGCACTGGCATGCTTACCCCTCGATTATTCATGAACGATCGGTCAAATGATCCTGCTTTTTAGTGCTCCTTCGGGACAGGTGGCCCCTGACGCAGCGTAGCCCGCGTCACCTCTGGATCTGGTTCCATCACATATTGCAGGCCCCAGGTCGTCCCCTCGGCAGCATAGGCGCGCAGAAGCTCCTGCCCCTTCTCATCATGCATCTGGAACAAAGGCAAATTGATGACAATATCAAAGGGCGTGCTTGCTACACGACGCTCCTCAAGCAACTGTTTCATCTGCCGCACCTCATCAGGCATGATTGTCCTATAGGAGCCATCCGGATTGACCGCAAACGGTGTCGCGCCATCGAAGCGAGCGGCGCGGGCCAGTGGCTTCTTACGCGGCCATAGCCAGCCGATCCAGATGGGAATGCGTGGCTGCTGCAACGACGCGGGTAGCAGCGTCACCTCCTTGATGTGGTAGAACTCGCCATCAAAGCTGAAAGGCTTGCCACTCCACAGGCCCTCAAAAATGGCCAGGCTTTCATCAAGCAAACGTCCACGCTTCCTGCTATCCATCTCCTCGCCGAACAGCTCAAAACCCCGATCATGCTCATCACCCGAGCCGATCCCAAGTATGAGCCGCCCACCGGAAAGATGATCCAGCGTTGTCGCCTCGCGGGCCATTTTCCAGGGACGCCGCCGCGTAGGAGCAGTCACCCAGGGACCGAGTTTGACCCGCTTGGTGCTCAACGCCATCGCCGTCATCGCCATCCAGGGATCATTGGCAGGCAAACCTTCAAACCCTTGCATCTGAATAGTATCATTCAGAAAAACGCCATCCCATCCCGCTTGCTCAGCCTCACGAGCAAGCTCGGCCAGCACACGCACATCGCTATACTTGCCAAAATTGGGAAACACGATGCCAAATTGCATATCCTCAATCTCCTCTTTGTAGAACAGAAACTTGCTCAAGATCCCCATACATGAAAGACATCCAGAGCATAATAGATCAGCTATATACTGGTTCCATTTATTCTATTCCTTCGCTCCTGTCTTCCTTCTGTCGGGTATTCTAGAGTATGACACCGTGTCAGAGTCAAGCGTTTTTCTAAGCATACAATCTAGAAGACCGAAACCTGCTGACGCCGCTCCGCATGCTGACGCCGCAACCAGACATACCCATCTTCCAGCGTTGGTGCTACCGGTTGCACAGCTCGCACCGGCCCATCCGGTTTCGGACCAACCACTCGATATAGCACCTCATGCCGCTGTGGAAGCGCCGAGATGACACTGAGCTCTCGTGGCAAGACCGCATCAGGCGTAGCCAGCAATTGCCACGTAGCACCCTCTGCCGCCGCAGTCAACTGGCGTGTGAAGCCATCAAAGACCAGTTGTCCCTGATCGAGCACGGCCAGGCGCTCACAGGTTTGGCTGATATCCTCCACAATATGGGTTGAGAGAATCACAATTCGATCCTCGGCAAGCCCGGTCAGCAGGGTGCGCAGGCGTATTCGTTCTTCGGGATCAAGGCCAGCGGTCGGCTCGTCGATCACAATTACCTGAGGATCACCTAGAAGCGCCTGAGCAAGCCCCAGACGCCGCTTCATTCCTCCGGTATAGGCACTTACCTTCTGGTTCGCCTTCTCGGTCAGGTTCACAAGCTGAAGCAGGGCATCGATCTGTGTTCGTCGCTCGCGTCGCTGATAGAGCCCTTTGAGCAGGCCCATGTAATCCAGGAACTCCCGGCCCGTCAATTCGGGATAGAAAGAGAGCTCCTGCGGAAGATAGCCCAGGCTGGCTCGCATCGCCTTGCGCTGTGCCCGCTGCCTCAAATCAAACGCACCGGCAAGCACGCGCCCGCTCGTTGGCTGCAACAACGTCGCCAGAATGCGGAGCAAAGTCGTTTTCCCGGCTCCATTGGGCCCAAGCAGGCCGAACATACCACGCTCAATCCGAACAGAGATCGCCTTTAATGCTTCATATGATCCATAGTGCTTTGTCAGATGATCAATCACAATTTCCATAGTATGGCCCTTTCATTCACTGTTTTTCGTTCAGCAATCGCTCTTCTCGTCGTAAGAGCCACCAGTTACAGAGAGCGCATCCCGCCGCAAGAGCCAGCAACGTCAGACGGTTGATCCACCAGTCGGGCGCATCCTGCCCTCCTGAGAAGGTATAGGTGATAAAGAATGGATGGAGCGCCTCAATAGAGGATAGTTTCTCGTATAGAAACAGCGAAGCAACCAGCGGGAGGACAGCAAGCAACAGGCCAAGCGTTGCGTTGCGTGTCAACAGAGATCCAAGCAGGCCGAGCATGCTCATCAAGCAGAAGGGAGCCAGCCAGCCGAGCAGAAACCAGAGCGGCCCCTGTTGTCGCGCATAGTCCACGCCAAGCGCAAGCGTCCAGCCCAGAAACACCATCGAACACAGCAGCAGCCCGGAGCAGCTCAACAACAAACGCCAGAGCACCACACTATACAGCCCTCGGGAGGTTGCCATCACCACCGAAAGCAGTGGATCACCGACAATCAATACACTGGCAAGCAGGCCCGCGAAGAGCCCGATACCAGGTTCGAGCATAAAGCGACTTAGCACGCCCGCATTGTACATAAATTCCGCGCTGCCCCTCTGCACCTGAAACCAGACGAGCAGGCCGGCCACAAAGAAGCCAAGCACCATCAACAGAAACAGCCACCAGTTCAGCAAGCGGAGATGATACCAGAGCAACAGCGCCTGCTCACGCATCGGCATGGAACGCCGCTCCCCTGAGTATTTCAGCATCTTCATGCTCGCTCCTCCCTCCGCTGCTGCATGACAAGGCTGCCATACGTCAGACAGAGCGCCACAAGCGTCGTTAGCAGCAAAGTACCAATGTTGAGCAGAGCCAGCTCCATTGACGGCTTGAAGGTTGGATCAACGTAGGTGGTGGGTGGCGTGGGAAAGAAGATCGGCAAAACAAGCATCCCGCTTGGATTGAATGGTGAAAACACCAGCCCGTACCAGCCTGTCCCGATATTCAATTCAAGCCAGAGCAGAGAAAACGCGACCTGAACGATACGTACAGGGAGCAGACTCGCCAGCAAGAACGTGACCGCCACCGCCGCAAGCATCGAGGGAATCAGCACCAGACAGGAGGCCTCAAGAAACTGTAGCTGAAGCTTCGCGGGCCAACCAACCAGCACCGCAGCCAACGCACAAAGCTGGACCGCGACCAATGCCGGAAGCAAGACGGCAAGCATATTTCCCCCGATCTTACCCAGGACATAGCGTCCACAGCCTCCCACGCTCGTTCGTTGCAATTGCCATGTGCCCAGACGCTTCTCGCGCTCCAGGCGATCAACCACCAGAAACGCCGCCATAATTCCGAAGAACATCGCTCCATACATCATCGCATTCCATACCAGTAGATGCGCCAGATGCTCAGCAGTGTAGTGTTTCTGTACATAGATAGAGTCAGGGGGAAGCGCCCGCAAAGGAATCGCGCCCTGAAGGGTCAACAAAATCAACAGCCCGGTCACGCAGCCATACGCGATCCAGAAACCTGGCCGCCGCCACTGCATCAGCAGTTCGGCCCGGAGTGCTCCCAGAACCTGGCTGCATCCCGCCAATATGCCCCGCCCGGGAGTCACACGCGGAAGATGCTGTATCATGCAAAAAGCTCCTTTCTCTCAACAAGCAGTCGCGCTATCCGTGAGCGACTTGCTTGCACCTCAGTCTACCCGCGCAACATTACAGCTTCAGGGAAAGAAAGATAAACAACAGGTTAACAACAGCTCAACATTTGCGATCCCGGCTTCATCCTTCTGGCATCTTCCGACCCGATGAGCCATAATGAGAAAAAAACAGGGGGACAACACCATGAGAGAGGTTCAGCTACCTGCAACCGTGCTTGTTGTAGACGATGATATTGCCATCGGCCAGCTTCTTAAGGACTTCCTGAAGGCCGAAGGGTTTCATGTGCTGGTGGCAACAGACGCGGACAAAGCGCTTGCCATGCTGCACCAGGAGCCGATTGATTGCATGATCCTTGATGTGATGATGCCCGGGCGTTCTGGCTTCGATCTCTGTCGCCAGATCCGCGAAACAAGCGACCTGCCTATTCTTTTTCTCAGCGCGTATGACAGCGATCGCGAGAAGCTCCGGGGATTTGGCCTGAAAGGGGATGACTATATCTCAAAATCGGCCTCTCCTGGTGAGATTGTGGCCCGCGTCAAGGCAGTGCTCAGGCGCAGCCAGAGGGAACAGCCAACCACCAGAGTGCTCGATTTTGGTCGTCTCGTGATCGATCTGACCGCCCATGAAGTGCGTGTGGCAGGTCGCCCGGTTCCTTTTACGACTCGCGAATTCGCGCTACTCAGTCTGCTCGCGGAACACCCGCGTCAGGTCTTTACGCGTGAGCAGCTCTTTGAACGCTTCTGGGGTGATATCGGCGACCGGCAAACGGTTACGGTCCATATTCGGCGCATTCGGGAAAAGATCGAGGAGAACCCGGCGGAACCACACCATATCATCACTGTGCGTGGCGTCGGCTACCGCTTCGAGGGGGAGAAAGAATGAAACAGAGCATGAAACAGCGCTCGCTGCATAGCTGGCTCACCTTCTTCTGGATGCTCTATGCCGTGCTACTCCTTGTCACCATCGCCGTCTGCTTCCTGATGCTGACCACAACGGGCGTCTCCAATGCCTCGCCTGTCCACCCGGGAACTGCGCTTTTCTTCGGCTTCATCCTCCTGGTTCTCCTGATCATGCAGGCGCTTCTGGCTGCCGCGACCGCGTGTTTTCTGCAACGCTCCATCTTCCACCCATTAAGCGCTATCGGTAAAGCAAGCCAGCAGATCGGACAGGGAGATCTCACATTCTCACTTCCCTCGTCATCGACACGTGAGATGGCCGAAGCCATTGCCGCGTTCAACGCAATGGGACAGGCTCTGCGCGACTCTCTGGCACAACAAAACCGAATGGAGGAGGAACGTCGCTTCTTTATCAGCGCGATTGTGCACGATCTCCGCACGCCGCTATTCTCCTTGCGAGGTTATCTCGAAGGAATCGAGCAGGGGATTGCGGATACTCCCGAGAAGATCGCCCACTATCTGCGGATCTGCCGAGAAAAAGCGGACGCACTTGAGCACCTGATCACCGACCTCTTCACCTATACACAGCTCGAATACCTTGAACTCCTGCCGCAGCGCGAACCGACCGACATCGCGGCCCTGCTGACCAAAAGCGTTGAAGCGATCCGTCCTCTGGCGGAGCAAGCAGACATTACGGTGACCGCAACAGGTGATACACCGCCGCTGTTGAACGTGGATAAGCGGCTCTTCGCACGGGTTATCGACAACCTGCTTGAAAATGCACTTCGTCATACACCAGCGCAAGGCGTTATCTCGATTCGCTGGCAATGGCAAGGGGAACACCTGCACTTTACCGTCGCTGATAGTGGTCCCGGCATCGCTCCGAACGACCTTCCGCGTGTCTTTCGGCCACTCTTCCGGGGCGAGGCTTCGCGTAATCGCAGGACCGGCGGCGCTGGTCTGGGCCTGACAATCGCCCGCCAGATCATGCAGGTTCATGGGGGAGAGCTCTCTGTCAGCAATCAGGAAGGCGGGGGCGCGATCTTTCAGGGCACACTCCCACAGGGATGATTGTTGCTGAAATGGCGCGTACGCGCCAATCGTTTTGTTTAGAAATCTGAGTGTTGTGTCAGATTCCCTCACTCCTCTCCTCTTTCACTGTTTTACCTATTTTTCGATACTATTCAGTACTATTCAGTTTTTCATCAGTAGCCGTGTTTGCTTGACCATCATACCTGTCATATGGTACAAGAAAAACAAAAGCGCCCGGAATACTGCTGTTAGATCACGGAAAACATGATTAAGGACAACGTTGACGGAGTGCGTTTGAATGTTCGCCGGTTATTGTTGCCAGGGAATAGAGAGGATAGGAGGAATCGATGTTCCCGCACAGCAAGCAAACGAGATGGGCCGTGCTCGGGCTGGTTCTTGCCGCGTTGATTGTGCCCGCGCTTCTGGCCGCATTTCTTCCCACCCAAATCGTCAAGGCGCATGGGGCGATGACCTCGCCTGCCACGCGCACCTACTTCTGTTATCTGGAAGGACCCGAAGACCCCGACTCACCGGCCTGTCAGGATGCGGTCGCGATAGGAGGAACGCAGCCGCTCTACGACTGGTTCGCTATTCTGATCTCGAACGCAGCCGGGCGTCATCGCGAGATTATCCCTGATGGGCACCTCTGCTCAGCCGGGACTACCAAGTATGCCGCCTATGACGCCGCTCGCACTGATTGGCCCTCGACAACACTCCAATCAGGCGTAATACATACCTTCAAATATGCAGCATGGGCTCCCCATCCAGGCACCTTTGAGTTGTATGTCACCCGCGATGGATATGACCCGACGCAGCCGCTCAAGTGGTCCGATCTGGAACCGCTGCCCTTCAATACGGTAACCAATCCGCCAATCGTGGATGGCGCATACCAGTGGCAGGCACAGCTTCCCGCAAACAAGAGCGGGCGTCATATCATCTACTCTATCTGGCAGCGCTCAGATAGCCCCGAAGCATTCTACAACTGTTCCGATGTCGTCTTTACCGGCGGCGGCACTCCGACCACGCCGACCCCGACGCCGACACAAACGCCACTGACCTGCAAGGCAACGGTGAAAATCGATAATGCATGGCAGGGCGGCTTCCAGGCCACTATCAGCGTGACCAATACCAGCTCACGTTCAGTTGCTCCCTGGGAAATTGGCTGGACCATGCAAACAGGTACATCAGTCACGAATGGCTGGAATGCTACCGTTACGCAGTCGGGCTCACAGGTGACAGCGAAAGCTCCCGACTGGAACCGCTCTATTGCGGCGGGCGGCTCAGCCTCGGTGAGCTTTGTCGCGAACGGGTCATCTAACCCGCCACCAAGCAGTGTCACTCTGAATGGAACAGCGTGCAGCTAGACAGCCTCTCTGCACTCCTTCGCTTCACAGAGAACGTCAGCCTCTCTTCAAGGCTGGCGTTTCTCATCTGAAGGTGTTCACCCGGTTACAGCCCCATTTCACGCGCCTTGATTGCAGCCTGCGTGCGATCACGAACACCCAGTTTGCCGAAAATGCTGCTCAAATGATTCTTGACGGTGCCACCCGTAATGTAGAGCGCCTCGCTGATCTCCCGGTTAGAAGCACCCCGGGCAACCATTGCCAGAATCTCGCGCTCGCGTTCGGTCAACTGCGATCCCGTGCTTTCCTGGTGGCTCTCTGGCGGCGCGGCAGGAATCGTCCAGGCCTTTTGAGCGATCTCCGGTTGCAGCAGCATCTGCCCCTGAGCCGCCATCCGAATCGTCATGGAGAGCTGTTCGGCGGAAATATCCTTCAGCAGATAGCCGAGCGCTCCTGCCCGCAGGCCACTTTGAATAAGCTCGGTATCATCAAAGGTGGTGAGAATCACAATATGGCTATCGGGCCAGCGCGTTTTAAAAGCCTGTGTTGCGGCGATACCATCCATTTCTGGCATCCGAATATCCATCAGCACAACGTCGGGGGCCTGCTGCTGATCCCGTAATTGCTCGGCAAGACGCAGGGCCTCGGCTCCCGAAGAGGCAATGCCCACAACCTCAAAATCGGGCTCCATCTCGATTAACTTGCGAAAACTCTCGCGTAAAAGGCGCTGATCGTCCACGATCAAGACACGAATGCGTTGTGCTCCCATATCAATGTATTCTCCTCTTCTGATCTGTATGCATCGGTAGCCTGACCTCCACTCGCCAGCCTCGACCCGGCTCTGCGCCTGTTCGGAAGGTGCCCTGTAACTCCTCTACGCGTTCCCTCATTCCCTGAAGCCCAAAGCCAGATGAGGAAATCGCGATCCCACCACCATCCCCATTATCTAACACCGTCAGTTCAGCCTGCTCCTCATCGGTGCGCAATAGCAGGAGTACCTTGTTGGCCCGCGAGTGCTTGCTGATATTGGTCAGCGCCTCCTGCGCACAGCGATAGAGGGTACCCTTCTGCTCAGCCTTTGGTTCGACAGTCAATTCGTCCAGGTCAAGCGCAACCTCACACCCCTTATTCACCACCTCAAACTCAGAAACCAGCCGCCGCACCATGTCAGCCAGCAGTTCCTTCGTTCCCGGGCGCAACGCAGCAACCGAGCGACGGACATCAGCCAGGCACTCACCGGCAACCCGTCGAGCCTCATAGAGCTCCTGACGCAGGCTCGGGTCACCACGCTCTTCCAGCTTAATCGCGGTCTCTAACTGTACAGCCAGCAGGGTGAGGGAATGCCCCACCGAGTCATGAATTTCTCGCGCTATCCGGTTTCGCTCACGCATCGTTGACCATTCTTCCACCTTCTCCGCGTACTGTTGAAGCTGTTCGTTCGCCTCAATGAGTTCCTGATGAGACTGCTTCAGGGCCTCTGTCAATTTCTGGGAATACTTATGCGCTTCGATCAGTTGCCGCATCACCTTCACCAGCGCAAAGGAGAAAAACAACGATATCAGAAATGAGCCCAGATCACCCAGAGCAAGGCTACCGCCCAGGAAAACCATGACAAGAATGCCGGTCAGCCCGAGCCCGGCAATGACAAGAAGCGCAAACCAACCCACGACCGCCGTTGCAATCCCTACACAGGCCGCCGCGGTGAGCCAGTTGAGCCCGAGTCCAAATAATGCGAGAACAAGAATAGCAGCCGAAAGAAGCGTTAAGAGGAGTAAAAGCAGCGTCCGCATCTTCCCACCTACTCTATCTATGAGAAAGGCAACTGTTGCCCAGAGTGCGGTACAGACGATACCCACCAGCAGCAACGGAAAAGTCAGATGCCTCGCCGTGAGGACCGAGCTGATAAACCCGACGATGCAGCAAAGATAAAAGATAGTATCAAGCCAGCCCCAGGCAACAGGCTGGCGCTCAGGCTTTATCTGGCTCATGTGCTCCCCCTTATGCAATCCTTCAATCCATCCCTTGATTATACTGAACCACATACTTCTGTGCCAGTGACACCGGTCATATGACTCCAGTCATGGGTGTGCTTCCGCGAAGATAGCCCGCAAAGAATGACCTTTAGCACAAGAAAAACAGCGTCTCCACGGCTATACTGAGGGCAACAAAAACAACAACACGGAGGAAAACAATGAAGAACAGTTTCAGAGGACTTATCATCAGTTTAGTTGTCACGGCCGCAGTGCCTTACCTGCTCTTTCTCCTGCTCACCCAACAAATGCACATGCAAGAACTGCTCGCGCTCGGCGTCATTTCGATGGTCCCGCTGCTCTACACGCTCAAGGAATTGATCGGAAAGCGTTCACTGGATATCATTGGCCTGATTTCACTGGCAGATATCGTTGTCAGTATCGTATTACTGTTGCTGGTTCACAATGCGCAACTCTATATCGCTACCAGCTCGCTTCTTCAGGGGGTGTTCGGAATCATCTGTTTTCTATCACTCTTCTTCTCAAAGCCATTTATGTTCTATGTTATCAGACAGTTCGCAACTGGCAACGATCCCGAAAAAGTGGCACAGTTCAATCAGCGCTGGCAGCAAGGCTCATCATCAATGCGTCATAGTCACCGCGTGCTCACTGTGTTCTGGGGCAGCGCCTTCCTGCTCAACTTCCTGTCAACGGCAATCTTTGCCTGCACGTTGCCTCTCTCAGTAGCGGTCGGCGTCACCAAAGCCTTCCCGATCTGTGTCGTTGCGCTGGCTATGTTTGGAACCGTCAACTATATTCGCCGTCAAAAAGCGGCCCGGGCAGCGATGACCCACCAGGCATAACACCTATGAGAGGGTTGAAAGACATGTCGCTCTCCCCTTCCATCATCTTTCAAGGTACATCGGGAGAAAGCGACATGTGGCCCCCTATGCATAGAGGGCCACGCGGAGTTTTAGAGGTTCTGACCGGTAACATGCTCCGGTTTGATATAGAGCACCACACGCGGGTCTCCCGACCAACGCAGATCACTGCCATAGTGCTCGGCCAGTTCGTTGTAAAAATCGCCCTGCGGGTCATCTTCGATACGCTCAACTTTACCCCGGAACTCGGCAGCGGTATAGGGATTATCAGGCGCGATAATCGCCACTGCAACACGCGGATCACGCTTGATGTTGCGGAATTTCTGCCGGGTCGTCGTGTGCGTAAACTTGATATACTGACCATCCCACAGGAACCACATCGGTGATACCTGCGGATCCCCGGCAGGGCCGAGGGTCGCAAGGAAGGCAAAGTTCTTCGATTTCAGGATCTTCTGAACAGTCGGATTGTTGAGATCAGCCATTGACTTGTTTCCTCCTTTATTGCCTTGGAGTCACATTTTCTCTACGAATGAAACGTGACCAGACGGTACAAATATTCCATGACACAGACGCTCTTTCGTATCCGGGTATGGAAACGTTACGGAATAATTCGACGGCGACGGAAGTCAGCAAAGACATCCAGAAACATGGCCTCAGTTTCAACATACTCGTGAAAACCAAATCGACGGGCTTTTGATCCATCGGCAAACATATCATAATCCCATGAGAAGACAAAATCACCAAAGGTCCAGGATGACACGTCTTTATACGGGATCTTCGCCAGCCCATACTTCTCCTGCATCCGCTGCCAGAGCGGTTCTTTATCGGCCATGACGACCTGAAGCGACATCGGCAACGGCGGCGCGACTTCCAGATCAAAGAAGCGGGCAAGCTTCGGCCACATCTCGGACCAGCGGAAGAGGTCACCATTGTTGATGTTGAAGGCCTGATTGGCGCTGCGCTCATTTGTGGCCGCCCAGACCGTCGCCCGAGCAAGCAGACCGGCATCGGTCATTTCCAGCAGCGAGTGATATGCACCCGGCTTGCCAGGGAAGCGCAATGGTATCCCGAGCTCCTTCGACAGAGACGCATAGACCGCGATCACCATCGCCAGATTCATCGGGTTGCCAAGCCCAAACCCGACGACGACCGAGGGACGAATAGCGCTCCAGGTCCAGCGCTTACCTTTCTGCCGCGCCTCAAGGAAAAGTTGCTGATCGACGTTGAATTCTGGCGGCATGTGGAACGCATCGGTTTCGCGAGCAGGCGTCTTAAAGGGTCCCAGGTGCGCCCCGTAGACCTTGTAGCCCTGCATCAAACTGATATGCTGTAGGACAGGTGACGTTTCCTCAATGGCCTCAACCACGTTGACCAGCATCGTCAGATTTGGTTGAACCAGCTCAGCCCAGGTTGGCTTGTCCTGATATGCGGCATAGAAGACGTGGGTAACTGTTGACAGGTCTTTCAGCTTCTCCCGGGTGTCGGCCTGATCCAGCAGGTCAACCGAGATATGTCGCACACGCTCACTCGATGAGCCACCACGGCGCGACAGACCAATAATCTCCCAATCATCAAGCGTGCTCAGATACTGAATAAGGTTCCCACCGATCACACCCTGAGCACCGACAACCAGTGCAACTTTTCGCGTACTCTCATTTCTAGCAATAGAGTTTTCCATTTTATATCTATTATCCTTTCCTGATGGAATTGCTTTTTCTCTTTCCCTCTGTCGAGGTTGTCCATACTATACGCTGAAATGGGAAGCCCTACAAGTACGCACTTTTAAGTAACCTGGGAGTACAAAAAAGAACCGACCCTATGGTATAGTATTGAGTATGGAAAGAGTGCTCGAAACATCATCACCACACAGCGTTTTGATCGCACACTGTCCCTCGCGGCAGGTGCTTGATCTGATTGCCGACAAGTGGACGGCTCTTGTTTTCGCGCTGCTGGAAAAGCGCCCCACACGCTTCAATGAGATGCAGCGAGCCATAGAAGGCGTCTCGCATAAGATGCTGACCCAGACGCTGCGCAATCTGGAGCAACGCGGTATTATCGAACGAAAGGTCACGTCAACCGTGCCCCCCGCCGTGGAATACTCGCTCTCGCCGCTTGGAACCACGCTCATTCCGCTGATGCGGGCGCTGCGGCAGTGGGCTGAAGAGCACATGGAGGAAGTTGAGCAGGCTCGTCAGAGCTATCAAGAGAAAGCAGGAAAGGAGCTTGTGTGAAGCCAGATCTATCGCGCGGATGCTGCTCGTGCGATAGATCTGGTCCTGTCGCTTTCTTGTTGGCTTCCAGCTACGAACTTAACAGCAGCGTTCCCTGTGTCTGTTCCAGAAAATGCTGTACTATGGGTTCTGACGGAAAAAGTGTTACCAGTATCTGCTGGTATTCTTTAAAGCGCTGATAGAGCATCGTAGAAGCCGCATTATCAAGCAGCGTGACAGATCGCTCCGCGATCCGCAGGCTTGCTTCCAGCTCATGTGTCCGGGCGTAGGCCTCGGCAAGCGGCATCATCGTCAACAGGCAGCGCATAATCCAGACCGGTGAGACCTGCGTTAGCGAACGTTCCAGATAGCGAATGGCCTCTGCGGGGTTGTCCAGCGACAGACTACAGCTTCCCGCGATCTGGTACCAGCGTGCCTGGTCGTACTCTTCGTTCGGCTTAAGGCGCTCGGTGATCGCAGCGGAGGCGGCCAGTTTCTCGCGGGTCTCCTCTCTGCGATGCAAGCGAGCAGCATTATACGCCCAATCGGCAAGGAGATGGGCCTTTAAGCGTACATATCTTTCGTCTTCTTCTCCATTTGACCTGATGAGCAGGTGCAGGGCAGCCTGGATATACTGAAGGGCGTCGGCATGATTGCCGCTGGCATTGGCGACCACCGCCAGCCAATTCAAACTCTGGGCCATATTCCAGATATCGGACCCCTCAAGCGCCGCCACATGCGCCTTCATATGAGATTGATGAGCCTGACAATAGCGTCCTTGATAAAGGTACGCAGCCCCTTGTAGATTGTAGAGTGCCGCATACAGGCTTCCGCGCTGCTGCTCTGGAAGCAGCTCATGCGTTTGTTGGAGCAGCGTCAGGAGCGCCTGCGCCACCATAAACGTGTGATCCGGACGCACCTGATGCGAAAGCTGCCAGGCAACCGAAACACTCTCACTCAGCGTTTGACAGAGCTGAATACGCTCCTTCATACTCACATGCGTCCGCCCGACAAGTGCCACCTTCTGAGCAAGTTGTGCACTATCGCCATGCAGCAACGCTCGGCGCACCTCTTCAGGCAGCGCCTGCACGCTCTGAAGAATGATCTGCAACACGTCAAGCAGCGCGTGCGGCTTCCACCCTTCATCAAGCAAGGAGGCTAACGCATATGCAGTCTGGATGAACTGTGTATCGGTTGTCTGCTCGCTTGGTTGCTGCTCTCCGGCGGGCAGCTTCGGTGAAGACTCCTCGGCCTCGATCAGACCGAGTTCGCGCGATGTCTTCCCGAAATAGCTACAGAGACGCCGCCGCGACTCCGCATTAATCGGGTACTGATGCTCAGCACGCCAGATTGTTGCCGCTCCTACTCTGGCTTCATTAGCCAGTTGTTCAATGGTTAGATTGTGTTGATTGCGCAGAATACGAAGGGGGTGCGTCCTTGCTGCCGTCTTCTTCATCGGAAGTTCCTCCTTTTACCTTGTATTTCATTGTACCTGAAAAAGAGCGCGTTTTTTCTATCGTCTGACTGCCATTTGCAAAAAGATGACGAGCATCTGACGAGAATCTGACGAGTTTCCTCTTTTCTCTAGTTCGCTGCTTGTGGTAAGGCGTGTTGAAAAAAAATGAACGGGCAGAAACGCTTTTCTTCTGTTTTTCATCAATGGCAGCGAAACGCTTGTGATACAAGCTTCCCTATGGTATAGACACAAATAGCAAGCTACTATAGCAGGTTCTTGCTAGAAAGGATGGATTATGTCAGGGACGACGAAAAGACGACCATTGCGCGTCGTCATGATGGTACTTGTTTTATTGAGCGTTCTTGGATTGAGTATGTTACCGTTGAACATGAACAGAGTTGAAGCAGCAGGATCAGGGTACTGGCACACTGACGGCAGCCGGATTCTCGATGCCAACAATCAGCCGGTGCGCATTGCAGGGATTAACTGGTTTGGCTTTGAGACAGCGAACTATACCGTGCATGGGCTCTGGACGCGCAACTATCGCGACATGCTGGACCAGATCAAAAGTCTGGGCTATAACACGATTCGCCTCCCCTATTCAAACCAGCTTTTTGATGCGGGAAGCACACCAACCGGCATCGACTTTGCCAAAAACCCGGATCTTCAGGGGCTGACCGGCCTGCAAATTATGGATAAGATTATTAACTACTCCGGTCAGATCGGGCTACGTATTATTCTGGACCGACACCGCCCGGACTCGGGAGGACAGTCGGCACTCTGGTACACCTCGGCCTATCCTGAATCGCGCTGGCTCTCCGACTGGAAAATGCTCGCTTCGCGCTATAAAGGAAACACGACGGTGATCGGCGCGGACCTGCATAACGAGCCACACGCGCCCGCCTGTTGGGGCTGTGGCGATACCTCGCTTGACTGGCGGCTTGCGGCTGAACGGGCCGGAAACGCGATTCTCTCGGTCAACCCGGACTGGCTGATCTTTGTCGAGGGCGTTGATTGCTATGTGTCCGGTGGCGGCACGAATGGCGGCTGCTACTGGTGGGGCGGCAACCTGACAGGCGCGCAAGATTATCCGGTACGGCTCTCTGTACCCGGACGGCTGGTCTATTCCGCGCACGACTACCCCTCTTCGGTCTACCCGCAGAGCTGGTTTAGCGATCCCAACTACCCGAACAACCTGCCTGCCCTGTGGGACCAGCGCTGGGGCTACCTGCACAAGCAAGGCACCGCGCCCGTTCTGCTTGGTGAGTTTGGCACCAAGCTGCAAAGCACCAGCGATCAGCAATGGCTCAGCAAATTGACGCAGTATCTTGGCAATGGCACCAGCGGGATGCACTGGACCTTCTGGTCATGGAACCCCAATTCTGGCGATACGGGCGGTATTCTCAACGACGACTGGACTACAGTCAATCAGGCGAAACAGGCCTACCTGAACCCGATTCTGTTCCCGCTGGATGGCGGCAATGGTGGCGGGACGCCTACTCCCACGCCAAGCCAGACCACGACAGTGACTCCGCCACCGACTTCGGTCTCACTCCAGATCAAGTATAAGGATGGCGCAGCCAGCAACACCAGCACAAATAGCCTGAGGCCTCAGCTTCAGATCGTGAATACCGGCAATACGCCGATCAATCTGGCAGACGTAACCATTCGCTACTGGTACACTACCGAAGGTGGTGGCACTCAGGCGTATACCTGCGACTATGCGACCATTGGTTGCAGCACCGTTCACGGGAAATTTGTCACGGTCTCGCCGGGTCGTACAGGCGCAGATACCTACCTGGAAGTCAGCTTCACCTCGGGCACGCTGGCACCGGGCAAGGATACCGGGGAGCTTCAGCAGCGCGTTAACAAGAGCGACTGGTCCAATTACGACCAGAGCAATGACTACTCGCGCAACGGCTCCTTCACTACCTACACTAGCTGGAATAAGGTCACGGCCTACTATAAAGGGGCTCTGGTCTGGGGTACAGAGCCGTAGGACACCCGCCGGGGGCACGTCGGTGTTCCCGGCACTGACCAGAAATTGACCAATAAGTGCTCATTTTTCCACTTGTCTTTCATTCGTGCCCCTTCTACACTTGTGAGTGGATAGAAGGAACTATCCGCGGTCACAGTGCCATGCAGTACGAGTTTTCACTGAAGGAGATGTTCTTTATGGACCATGATCCAGAAAACAGGCGACGCCTCAGACGAGGGGTGCGCGGCCTGGCACTCTTCATGATCCCGTTGCTACTGGTGACAGGAAGTCTGTTTTCCAGTACGCAGGCCATTCGCGCGGCGTCCTACTGTCAGGTGACGTACACCGTTACCAACCAGTGGCCCGGCGGCTTCGGCGCGAATATCGTCATCAAAAATATCAGCTCTTCAGCCTGGTCAAGCTGGCAGCTCACCTTTAAGTTCCCCGATAGTGGGCAGCGTGTCTCGCAGGGCTGGAATGGCGACTTCTCCCAGAGCGGGCAGAATGTCACCGTGAAGAATTTGAGCTGGAACGGGAATGTTGCGGCGAACGGCACCGTGAACCCCGGCTTCAATGGCACCTTTGGAGCGAGCAACCCCGTCCCGACAGAGTTTGCTGTCAATGGCAATACCTGCGGTGCAACAGGTAATCCGACACCCACGCCGACCAACACACCTGGAACCCCGACACCGACCAATACGCCCGGAACCCCGACGCCGACAAGCACTCCTGTTACTCCAACCCCGACGCCACCACCTTCGGGCGAACGCGTCGATAACCCCTACCTGGGCGCGGTGGGCTATATCAACCCCGATTACGCGGCAGAGGTCCGTGACGCGGCCAGTAAAGTAGGCGGAACGCTCGGTCAGCAGATGGCAAAGGTCGCCAATTATCCTACCGCTGTCTGGCTTGATCGCATCGCGGCAATCACCGGCGGTCCCGGCGTGACTCGCACCCTTGCCGGTCACCTTGATGCCGCACTGGAACAGGCAAGTAACAGCACACTTCCTGTTGTCATCACGATTGTTGTCTATGATCTGCCGAACCGTGACTGTGCGGCCCTTGCTTCCAATGGTGAACTGCTTGTGGCTCAAGACGGCCTGAATAAGTACAAATCGCAATATATCGATCCTCTGGCCACTACACTGAGCCAGTCGAAGTACAGCAAGCTGCGCATCGTTGCGATTATCGAGCCCGACTCACTCCCGAATCTGGTTACGAACCTCAGTATGGCGAAATGTGCCGAGGCCAATTCCAGTGGCGCGTATGTCAAAGGCATCCAGTATGCGCTGAACAAGCTGTACGCGATCCCCAACGTGTACAACTATATCGATATCGCACACTCTGGCTGGCTCGGTTGGAGCAGTAACTTTGGTCCCGCTGCTGATCTGATTGCCTCGACAGTGAAGGGCACCGATGCAGGCGTGAACAGCGTCGCGGGCTTTATCAGCAATACCGCGAACTACACGCCGACCACCGAGCCCTACATGACAGCAAATCAGAATATCAACGGGCAGCCTGTGCGCTCGGCGAACTTCTATCAGTGGAACGACTACATTGATGAGGCTTCGTATGGGACCGCGATGCGCAACGCGTTCATCAGTCGCGGCTTCCCGAATACGATTGGCATGCTGATCGATACCTCTCGCAACGGTTGGGGCGGCTCTGGACCGCAGGGTTCACGACCGACCGGCCCGAGTAGCTCAACCGATCTCAACACCTTCGTCAATCAGTCCAAGATTGACCGCCGCGTCCATCGAGGCAATTGGTGCAACCAGTATGGCGGCATCGGCGCTCGTCCTCAGGCGAATCCGGCCCCCGGCTTCGATGCCTATGTGTGGATCAAACCGCCCGGTGAGTCCGACGGTGCAAGCCAGCCAGTCGATAACGACGAAGGGAAAGGCTTTGATCGCATGTGTGACCCGACCTATCATGGCAGCCAGCAGGCAAACGGCGGCAATCTGACCGAGGCCATGCCGAACGCTCCGTTAGCCGGACACTGGTTCGAGGATGCCTTTGAGCTCCTGGTCAAGAATGCATATCCTGCGCTGTAAAGCTCGTTTCATCACATGGTGTGCCTGGCGGGAGGACCAATCGGTTCCCCCGCTTTTTTATCACTTGAGCCGCTGCCAGACTCTCGCCACCCGATGACGCGCCAGGCTGAGCGCGGTCGCCAGCATTACCAGCAAGCCACCCACCAAACAGCAGCAACGCCAGCGAGAGCGGCAATCCCGTTGAAGGCAGGAACAGGGTATAGATCGCGCTGACAACAACCAGCGCCGCCCCGGCCAGGACGAAGATTCGCGTGCGCATGATCAGACCGAGCAGGAAGAGCGCCAGCGCCTCGCCCGCCAGCATCAGCGTTGGCTGAAGGTTTGCCTCACTGATACTGAGCCAGAGCATCGGCATCAACAGCAGCAGCGACCCGAGCACGGCACTTCCCTGCGCGTACCGACGATAGTGAGGAATCGTGTGATCCCGCATGAGCACCGGTGTCATGATGATGAAGCAGAGCGCCGGCGCAAGCGTCAACAGGCCGGGATGACTCTGACCAAGCGCGTACAGCTCCCAGGTAAAGCTGAGGGCAACCAGGATTCCAGCTCCGTAGATGCACCCATGCTGCCAGAGCGGCCTGTTGAGAAGGCGGCCACACCAGAAAAGGAGCAGCGCCAGCAGCAAGAGCGAGCATGCCCCCGTATGCGTCAACGGCGCGTATGGCCAGATACCCCGTACCAGACAGAAACCGACCACACCACACTGAACCAGCAAACCAGACACAAGATGAAATGCCTTTGGTGACACAGGGCATATCACCGCCGGCCTGCGCACCCAGAGCCGATGAGAAGCAAACAGCAAGACAGCTATCAGGTTGCAGGCGAACACCTGCTGCCAGAGCGCCCAGGGAAGAAGTGACACAAGTCGCAAGCTCAGCACAAAAGGCAGGAGCAACAATACAGGTATACGCTCGAACAGCACCACCCCGATGGTCAACGCGCCACAGAGGCCAAGCGCCAGCATGATCGGACCGTGCAGCACAGGCGTCATGTAGCTGGACCAGAAAAGCAGGCCTATTGCCAGTCCCATCGTGACATACAGCGCCCAGTTCCATTGATAGCGCTTCAGACCCGGCTCTTCCTCGTTGCGTCATACATATCCGCAGAGCATTCCGAGCAGTCCCGCACCCACGGCAATACCAGTCAACCAGAGGATTGCAGACAGATCAAACGCAGCAAAGCGCGCATGGGGGATCGTCTGATACAGGCTATATGCTGTAAACAGCAGTACAGCGGGCATAAAAGTCGGCTTCCGCTTCAGCCACAGGACACCAAAAATCAGCGACGCATAGAGGAGATGCACCGCCGGGGGCCACGGCAGTCCATACGTCAGCAGGCCCGCGATACAGGCCGTCATAAAGCCGGGCGTGGAAAACTGCTTCAGGCGCTCAAACCGCCCACAGAGCAGCCCCAGGCCAAACAGGCCAAACGCAAGCACCGGGGCATAGTAGATGTAGCCAGGCGCCAGCGCGTTCCAGGCCGCGAGGAGAGCAGCCAGACAGGCCAGCCAGAACATACCACTGTCGATCAAACCAGCAACGCTACAGACCAGCGCAAAGCCAACCAGCGCCCAGAAGCCGACCGGGCTGCTTAACGGCAGCAACCACATGCATAAAACAGCAGCCCAGTAGAACGGGAACGCGTAACGCTTTCGAGACAGCAACAGACGCGGAACCAGCCCACACAGCACGATAGCATGCGGCAACCAGACAATTACTGGAGGCGCTTTGATCAGCCCCATCGTCACAAATCCGATACTCATCAGCAGCCACCACGCCTCATCCGCCATCAAAGCCGCACCATACCAGATCACCGCAAGCGCAAGCAGGGCATACGCTGCCGGAAATGGCAGAGGAAACCATATCAGGCTGACTCCATATACTACCGCAAGCAACCACAGCGGCCAGAGCCACCCGCATGCGTCCTCCTGTTTCAGTCTCCGCACAACGACAGCAAGCAGCGGCAGCCCGCCCGCGAGCAGAAAGGCCACCAGTGCATACGCGGGCAGATACACCAGCGCAAGCAGTCCGAATAGCAATGTAAAACCCAGAAGCGCTTGACGTCGCTGGTAGAGCGCCATCACATAGACCAATCCAGCGAAGAGGAGCAACTGCAAGAGCATCATATCTCTATTTGAGATAGCGCTGATAACAAATGTCCCCACCGCATACAGCACCGTCAGCAGTTCCAGTGCTTGCGCATAGGGTGCACTTACCAGCTTCCGCACAAGTACGCTTGCCAGCAGAGACGCCAGCGTCAGTCCGAGCAGAAAAGCGATTGGGTTGACAGCCAGCCGGATCAGAGCAACGCTTACCAGCCAGTGCAGCAGCAGGCCACCAGGCACAAGCAGCCAGACAAATGCCTGCTCTCTCGGCACCCGCTGGAACCCGGTTCGCCTGAACATCAGCGCGAGCAGCGCCACAAGCCCCACCACCACAAGTGCAAGCTCTATGGGCGTGCTCTCCATCGAGAGGCCAAAGCGGCAACGCATGGTATGGCAGAGCAACTCGAGCAGCAGAACCGGGCGGCTGAGCACGGGACAGAGCAGAATCAGAAGCAGCGCGAGGATCTCCAACTGCTTTACAAGCTCCTTCTCCAGCCGTCCCCGGAATACCAGCAGCACAAACAGCAGCGCACAGCTCATAAACATAAGCTCAAACCCCGCCTTGTCCAGTCGAAAGGCAGACGCTCCCAGCAGGGCGGACAGCAGGAACAGACCAGGCAGGAAATGCCGCCAGAATGGCCGTTGTCGGGCATAGCACCAGAGCCAGATGAACAGCACCACCGCCTGCACAGGACTGGAAAACCTATCAAACGTTCTTCCGACTTCGATAGCTGATAGCGTGAAGAGTTGAAAGACAAAGGACAGGCTCACCGCACAGAGTATTGCACAGAAGTAGGAATAGAGCCGAAGCGGCTCCTCAACAGGCTGGAAGCGGCTCTCTTTCCCTACGTGACGCGCAATCAGCAACGCGCATACCGCAAGCAGCGTCAATCCGCATGGATACCAGCACCACGTGAGCTGAAGCGCTCGCATAGTTGCCACTTCGGTGATCACCAGCGCTACCACCATGAGATAACCAAACAGCTTGTAGCGCTGATAGACCGCCAGCGCCCCATAGGTCAACGCGCCATAAAGGGCCGCCAATGCAATCTCAACATCGGTCGACATGGTCAACGACGAATTCACAACCAGCCGAAACCCTGCATAGCCAGCCAATGGCAACAATAACGCGAAAATGGCGGTGTAGATGATTGAGATGAGCCGAAAACTACGAAATCGATACGATATGATGCCGATACAGCCAAAAACAAGATGTACTCCCACCAGCACCAGAAAAGCCTGTAAGAGATCTGGTGTCGTGATAACAAAGCTTAAAGAGCCAAGTAAGAGCAAACAGGCACCAAGCGCCGCGACAATAGTAATCGTCTGATCGGCAAAGAATGTCCCCGGCGAGAAGAGCCGCTTCGGCTGCTCGCTCTCTTTGTGAACCTCCGCGACGGGCTTTGGCGCAGGCGGCTTTGGCGCCTCCACCTTCACCGCTGGCTTGACGGGCTTCGGTTGCATCGCGGCTGCGGTCAGGTGATCCAGCCACTCGACTCGCACCTGAGAGCGCCGTACAAGCTGCTCTACAGTGAGCTGCCACCCCTGAAAGTTCCCCACACGGTGCAGGTCACGCAGGACAGCCTTCAGGTAGCGCTGCTCTTCCGGGATGAAGACGGGATAGCCGCACTGCTGGCAGGCCGGTCCCTTCCGGGGGTCCACCGCATATCCGCAAACGGCACAGTGAGAAACATATGGAAACATAGGACGCTCCTTGTCGGAGTTCAATACGCATTTCTCCCCAAGTATAGAAGAATACTCATCCACAAAAAGAGGGTCATATGTCCCATTTCATCGGACCGAAACAGAGGGCAGGACTGAATCATCCATGCCTTTTTGTTTCCGGTGAAAAAGTCGAAAACAAAACAGTTGACAAACAAACTATTTTTCCGCTATACTTTTCCACAGAACAGTGAGTATCTCTATCACGGGGAAAGAGAGCACAATGAGTTTAGAAGAACACGACGGTCACAAGGAGCTGAATATTTATCAACAGCTTGTTCGCGCCTATGTGTTGCTTGACGACAGCGACAGCCGCTTCTTCTCTGACTATGGGTTGAGCCCCCGACAATTCTGGACGCTCTCCCATCTCGACGAGAAAGAGGGTCACTCTATGATCGATTTAAGCCGCCTGATCCTGACAGACAAGAGCAACATGACCGGCATCATTGACCGCCTCGAAAAGATGAAGCTGGTCAAGCGACAGCCAATGGTGCAGGATCGCCGTGTTACCCTCATTACCCTTACTCCAAAGGGGAAAAAGCTGCGGGATGAGATTGAACAGCAGCACCGACTACGCATTCGCGAGCTGATCGGTGTGCTCCCGCCCGAGCGGCAGGGCTTTTTCCTGGAATGTCTTGAAACGATTGCGCAGCACGTTGAAGAGTATCTGGCAAATACGCCAGCCAAAACCTGAGGAGCTGAAGGGGACACATACTACATCAATATCAATCACTCTTTTCGCCTTTTCCATTATGGTTCACAAAGTTGTGCATGCGCATAATGGCATATTGTCATCATGTTGTAAGAAACAACGGTTTCTTTATACCTCGGTAACAGAGTCGTTTTTCTCGGAGGTTCTTTATGAAGACCGCGACGCGTCTTTTCTCTTCACTCTTTTTGCTGCTCTCTCTTTGTGTGATTGCAGCCTGTGGCGGCAGTAACTCAGGAGGAGCCAGCAGCGATCCCAACGCACCCAAAACCATCGTTCTCTGGCACAACTGGCAGGGTGCCTACCTGGATGCGAAAAAAGCTATTTTTGACGAATACCACAAACAGCACCCCAACGTTACCATCAAGCTGGTCCAGCAGGCTGACCTGGTCAACAAGGCCACCACAGCCGTCAAGCAAAAGAACGGCCCCGATATGATCGCGTGGGCAGATGATGCACTTGGTCAGCTCGCCGCAAGCCGGGTCGTCATCCCGATGGACCAGTACATCAGCGCCGACTTCCTGAAGTCTACCTACTCCGCACCCGCCGCGCAGGCCGTCACCTACAATGGGAAAGTCTATGGCGTCCCTGAGACTGTAGAAGCGGTCACCATGATGTATAACAAGAAGCTGCTCAAAGAAAACGATGTGCCCAAAACTACTGATGAGCTGCTGAACTTTGCCAAAGAGTATCAGGCCAAGCACCCCGGTCAGTTTGGCGTTGTCTGGAACACAACCGATGCCTATTTCGATGCTCCCTGGTTCTACGGCTTCGGTGGATACTATGTGAAAGAGGATGGCACCGTTGGCCTGACAAGCGAGGGCTCGCTGAAGGCGACCGAATATCTCGCGTCTTTCCGCCAGTATATGCCTAAACAGATCAGCTATGATGTAGCCTCCTCGCTCTTCACCGAGGGCAAATCCGCGATTATCATCAACGGCCCCTGGTCCTACAGTGACTACAAAAAGGTCGGGATCGACGTTGGTTTCGCCAAGCTCCCCACCATCGGCGCCACGAATACACCGGCCAAGCCATTTGTTGGTGTCAAATCGCTATGGGTGACGAGCAACGCGAAAGATCCCGCTCTCTGTGCGGATATCATGAAGTTCTACACGAACACCGAGAATCAGGTGAAGATGAGTAAGCAGTCCAGCGAGATTCCAGCCAATAGCGCCGCCGCACAGGATACATCGGTGAAAGAGAATCCCGCGATTAATGGATACGTTGCTCAGATCGAGAACGGTATTCCTCTGCCCAACACACCGTATATGTCGGCCCTGTGGAAGCCTGTGCAGGACGCAATGACCGCAGTATGGAGTGGGAAACAATCGCCCGCGGATGCGATGAAAGCCGCTCAGAAGGCCGCTGAAAGTGGCGTCCAGAATATCAAAGGATAGCATTTCCCTTCATTCTGGAGGAACCGGTGTGTAGCGTGGCTATACACCGGCTTTCCTCATACCAGGAGACAAAACCGCAGTGATTCCACGTCCAACAGAAAAGGTGCAACGATGAAAGTAAGCCGCCTACAGATCTTCCTCTATCTCTTGCCCATGCTGCTGACGATTCTCGTCATTAATATGACGCCGATCGTTTATACGCTGTACCTCTCGTTCACCAATAATACACTCTTCAACGATGAATATAAGTTCGTTGGCCTCGCCAATTATCAGCGCTTGCTGGTCGGCACCGATAGCGGCGAATTCCTGCAAGTTCTGGGCCTGACCGTGCTGTATGTGGTGGTCTGTGTCAGCCTGTTCCTGATCGTCGGCATGCTCACAGCGCTGGCACTTAATAATCCCCGTGTCAAGCTTCAGGCTCTCTGGCGCGGCATCCTGTTGATTCCCTGGGCCACACCCTACGCCATTACCGTGCTGATCTGGAAATTCCTCTTCAACTACGACTTTGGTCCGATTAACCAGATCCTGCGCATCTTTTTTGGCCCACAGGCGGGCATCCCCTGGCTGACAGAGCCGTTCTGGGCCTTCGTCGGCGTCGTGATTGTCAATGTCTGGCTTTCGTATCCCTTCTTTATGATCGTGATTCTGGGCGCGCTACAAAGTATTCCGCAGGAGCTACTGGAAGCCGCGAGTGTTGACGGAGCCACGCCCTGGCAGAGCTTCTGGCGCGTGACACTGCCTCTGCTACGTCCGGCACTGCTTCCAACCACCATTCTGAGCTCAATCACCACATTTCAGATGTTCGGCGCGGTCTACCTGATCACCCAGGGCGGTCCTGTCACCAGCGCGGATAAGCCCGGCGCGACCTCCTTTGTGATGATCTACGTGTATAACCAGATTCTCAGCGGTTCAGCCGCAAACGTACAATACGCGAAGATCGCGGCATTTGCCATCATCCTGTTTATTATCCTGGGCGCTCTCACCTTCCTTGCACGCGCTCTGGGAGCGAAAGATAAGGAGCTCTACGCATGAACGACATTGTGGCAGAGGAAGCTGCTGTTGCAGCGAGCACCAGCGCGAAGACAACACGTCGCCCGCTCCGCAAGCGTCGCGCCGGCGTACTTGGTGGAGTGAAACTGGCGCTGACCTATGCGTTTCTCATCGTTATGGCGATTTTCGCGCTCTTCCCGATCTACTTTGTGGTTCAGGCCTCGCTGGCAGGCGGGCAGAACCTCTATTCGACCGACCTGCATTTGTTGCCGGTCCAGCCAACCCTTGATAACTATGTCTATGCCTTCACAAAAGAGCCGCTCTTTGCGTGGCTACTTAACACGCTACTTGTATGCGGGCTCTCTACCCTCTATGGGCTGGTTGCCTCGATGACCGGTGCCTACGCACTTTCGCGGGCACGGTTCCGGGGTCGTCAGTTAACGTTGACGCTGCTGCTCGTTTTGCAGGCATTTCCGGGGCTGCTGGCATTGGTTGCCTACTATTACCTGCTGCAATTCCTGCAATTGATGGATACCGCGCCGCTGCTCGGGCTGGCGATCGTCTATGCGGCAAGCTCTATTGTGTTTAGTTGTTGGAACATCAAGGGCTACTTTGACACGATTCCGGTTGAGCTGGAGCAGGCCGCACTGATCGATGGTGCGAGCCCGTGGCAGGCCTTCTGGAAAATCACACTTCCGCTGGCGCTCCCGGCACTGGCGGCATCGGCACTACTCATCTTTATTGGCGGGTGGAGCGAATTCGCCGTCGCGAACGTGCTGCTAAACGCGAATGAGGATGGCTCGAACCTGACTTTCATTCTCGGGCTCTACCGCCTGCAAAGCGACTTCCGCACGCCCTGGGGCTATTTTGCCGCCACCTCGATTATCTTTTCGGTTCCGCTGATTGCCATCTTCCTCTATGCGCAGCGCTTCTTCCGCTCGGGCCTGACGATTGGCGGCGTCAAAGGCTAATATGCAGAAAAAGAACAAGAGCGAGGGAGGGCATCCCGGCTCTTGCTCTTTTTTTATGGCTTGTTCGTGCATCAATTCTGCCAGTTGACGGTGAAGGAGCCCGTCCCGTTGCAGGGCGTCGTATAGGTATGGTTGGGATCTTTCTCCCATTGTACCGAGCCGTTCGCCCGAACAATGACGAATTTCAGCTCGATCTTCTGGCAGGCCGGAACACCTGCCAGCACGAACCAATCCGGGTATTTTGGTGTGTGCAGCGGGCCTATTGCGGCCTTTACATCCCAATTTCCCAGTTCGTCAAACTGCCCGGTCAGGTAGACATTATCACCCGGGTTCGTCGGAGGCGCATTCCGTACCGTAAACGTCACCGCTGTCTGGGGGCCGGTTGAGACCCGTGTGGGATAGCCATTGCTACAGGTTGACGTGCAGACCTGCACCATTTGCAGCCCGCTCGTAACCTGCGGTACCGTCACCGTAATGGATTGAGCCGACCAACTTTTCACCGTTGCGTTGCTTGCGCCAAACTTCACTGTCCCGGGAGTGGAGCCAAACCCCTGCCCATCGATCACGACCTGACCGCCCGGTCTGCTGAGATTGGGGCTAACGCTGCCAATAGCGGGCCCTTTGTCGGCGCTTGCCTGCCAGATTGAGACCTGATTTGCTCCGAGCAAGAAGGATGATACCGCACCATTTGTCACCGTAAGCGAGGTACCACCATGTAGCAGCGAGCCCAGATAATCGCGATAGGTGCCGTCTGGAAGCCGGGTTTGCATATTGGAGATGGTATAAGGGGTTGCGCTCTTGTTCACAGCCACCACAATCACGTTTTGATTGAAGTGCCGTTCAAAGATGAATACATCGTTATTGAGCCAGCGCTGTTGATAGGAGCCATAGGCGAGCGCCGGGTTGCTATGCCGCAATTGCGCCAGCAGCTTGATCTCGCGATAGGCCGTTGTTGTGGTGTCAAAGTTCGTCATCATCGGGCGGCTATACGGATCACCGCCGCCATCGGTATCATTGTGCAAGTACTGCTCGGTTCCATAATAAATGATTGGAATACCTGGCAACGTCATCGTAACCGCAAGTGCCTGATGCAGGCGATCATGGCTCCCGTTGAGCGAAAGGAAACGGGGCATGTCATGATTATCGATGGAGACTGCCTGATCGTTGAGCCAGAGCAAATCACGCCCCTCACGCGTCAACACGGCGTCCAGCTCGGTTGCATTCTTCCCGGCGCCATAGACATTCCGCAGGGCGGTGGTCAGCGGAAAATTCAGCAGGTTGATCCCGCTGTGATTGGCGAACGAGGCAGCCGCCGGGTAGGTCGGGTCGTCGATGCCGGACATGAGCCATTCCCCGACCAGATAATGAGGCGCATTGGCATTCACTGCGTCGCTGAGGGTACGTGACCAGCCGCCGCCCGGCTCCGAGAGATGTTTCGCCGCGTCAAGCCGAATGCCATCAATACCATATTGCAGGAACTTCGCGATTGCGCCTTTGAGGTAGCTATCGACGCCGTTATTCTCCTGTGCCAGATCCGCGAGGTTGAACAGGCTATAATAGACGTTCTGATAGGGGTCGTTGTAGTCCATAATGGCAGGCAAATGGTGAAACCAGTTCTGCGGATCGTTGTTATATGCTGCCTGAAAGGCCCCATCGCGATAGAGGCTCCCCTGTTCGGCGGTCTCGCGTGGGCTGGTGTGGTTGGGCGCGAAATCGAGAATCACCTTGATTCCTTTGCTATGCGCCGTCCTGACAAGGGTCGCAAAGTCATCCCATGTTCCGACATGCGGATCGATGCGGTAGAAGTCGCGAGCCCAGTAACCGTGATACCCTGCCTCATTGTGATCGGTGAGACGGTGAATATTCTCAACGGGCGGAGAGATCCAGAGGGCCGTGATGCCCATGTCGGCAAGGTAGGAGAGCTTCTGAGTCAGCCCGGCCAGATCGCCGCCCCAATACAGCCGCCAGTTTTTGTGAGAGCCATCATAGAGACCTCGCGCCTCAGGTGGATCATTATTCGCGGGATTGCCATCAAAGAAGCGATCAAGCAGCACCTGATAGATGACATCGGGTTTGAAATTCGCAGTATTCCCGCTCACAGTCGTTTGTGCCTGTGCGGGCGCTGCTCTGACTGGAGCCGGGCAAAACAACATCACGACAAGCAGAATTGGCAGAACATGCGAGATGAGACGGCGCATCAGCTATTTTCCTCCTTCTGGTTGCACACTGCATTGTTTCGTGTGGCGCGTACGCGCCACGTCTGCTCGGTTGTCAAAAGAAACAACCGCGATTCCTGGCTTTTTCGGGCTCTTTTAACACAGTGTAGCAAAACCAAAAGGGCCTTATTCCCCAAAAAGGGATTATTCCTGCGAGCGCTCGATCTCGGCCAGCAGCACCGCTCGTAAGCGGCGATGCATCTCGATAAGCTGTCGCTGTTCGGCGGGACTGAAGGCATCCAGGCGCTGTTGAATGGTCTTTTCGAGCGCGGCCCGAGCCAGATCACGCCGTCGCAAGCCCTCCTCAGTCAATGTGACCCGCTGTGAACGGCGATCCTCCTGATTGGCAACGCGACACACCAGCCCTTCCCGCTCCAGTGCGTCAACAAGCCGTGTTACGGTGCTCCGCTCGCACAGCAGGCGTTCGCTGAGATCAATCAGTCGCCACCCTTCCTCCCTATCGAGTAGCAGAAGCAGATGGTACTGCAACGGGCTTAAATGAAACGCGCGAAGTACCAGCCTATCGCCATGATCAAGCAATACACATAGATCCTGAAATATGCGGTAATCCTGATAGCTATACATGCTCCTCCTGCCCCTGACTGTTGCGCTGGCAACAAATATGTAGCTTAACTGTTGCGTCTACAACAAAGTATGGCTATAAAAAGGCGCTTTGTCAAGCTTTCAGTCAGAAAGAACGGCATGCCACTCTTATCTGCTTCATAGAGAGGCTTGACAACTGGCAACCGCGGCGTGTACACTTTGTTGCAGATGCAACAAATGAATACACCACTGTTGCACCGGCAACAAACAACCTTCAGCCTGGGTGTGAAAAGGAGACGACCATGCCAGACATTTCTGAGCAGACGACAATAGAAGTGGAAACGCTGAATATCGCCTCTGCGCCGGGTGATCTCCCTGTACCGGCCATCGCAGAGCGCCTTCTTGCCCTTCGCCATCAATTTCGTCATGATAATACCATCGTGCCTCTCGCGCCTCGTCCCGGACAGGAAGTTGAGGTGCTGGCTGTGAGTGGCGAAGCCCTGCCATTGGAGCGGGCCGCCCTTTTTTACACAACTGATGGCAGCCAACCGGAGAGCAATGCAGCCGTCATCCCGATGGAGCGTCATCATATGAGCTGGGATGTACAAGCGGGCTACCTTACCTATTGGCGAGCACTGATCCCGGCCCAACCCACCCCGGGCATTGTGCGCTACCGTATCGGCGGCTGGACGCACGGCACTGCATCATCAGAGACGCCCGATGTCTGGGCTCAAGATGGCCAGGGCTACGCCTTTCGCCGCACCGGCACGCAGGCAACAACCACCTTTGCCTTTACGGTCGAAGAAGCAAGCCTGCCCGCATGGGTGCAGAACGCTGTCATCTACCACATTTTTCTTGACCGTTTTCGCACCAGCAAGCCAGATGGTTCCTTTGATGAAAACGACGATCCGCAAGCCCTGCACGGCGGTACGCTGCGTGGCGTAACGGAGGCTCTGCCCTATCTGCAAGAACTGGGAATCACGTGTCTCTGGCTCTCTCCGCTGCATCCCGCCGAGACCTATCATCGCTACGATGTGCTCGATTACTTTGACGTTGACCCACGATTAGGCAGCAAAGAGGATCTCAAGGAGCTTGTTGAGCGGGCGCATGCGTTAGGAATGCGTGTCATGCTCGATTATGTGCCCAGTCATACTTCATGGCATCATCCCGCCTTCCTCGCGGCACAGCAGCAGCGTGATGCCGAAACCTATGACTGGTATACCTTCGAGCAGTGGCCCGACCAGTATCGTAGTTTCCTGGATCTTGTTCCCACGCTTCCCTCGCTGCGCTCCGATAGCAAAGGGGCCCGTCAGCACATTATCGAGAGCGCTCTATACTGGATGCGCGAGTTTGGCATTGATGGTTTTCGCCTCGATCACGCCATTGGTCACAGCATGGATTACTGGACAGATCTACGCCACGCCACCCACGCAACCTCACCTGACGCCTTTTTACTGGGAGAGGCCACCGATACCCCCGAGACGCTGCGCAACTATCGCGGCAAGCTGGACGGCATCCTTGATTTCCCCCTGACCTCGGCGCTACGTCATACCTTCGCGCTTCAGGATTGGAGCGTGCATCAATTTGAACAATTTCTCTTTGCCTATGAACACTTCATGGCTGACGGCCCGGGACGCGCCACGTTCCTTGATAATCATGATATGAACCGTTTCCTGTTTCTTGCAGGGAACTCCATCGAACGCTTAAAAATGGCCGCCCTCTGTCAGTTCACGCTCGCAGGCACCCCGATTCTTTACTATGGAACCGAAATCGGGTTGACGCAACGTGCCGCCATTGAGCAGGTCGGAGATGCTGAGGCCCGCCGCAATATGCCGTGGAAGCGCGATGAGTGGAACCTTGATCTGCTCGCTTTCTATCAGGCATTGATCCAAATCCGCCGCACGACGCCGATTCTTGCGCACGGGAAACGCCGCCTGCTCCACCTGAGCGACGCGTGCTACGCCTACCTGAGAAGCGGGGAAGAGCAGCCGGCAGAAGGCGATGTGCTGACGGTCTTCAATCTGAGCGACAGTCCCCGGGAAATTCCGGTCCCTATCGCTCAATTGCGTTGCCTGCTTGCCACGGCAGAGACTCCAAAGTTGCATTGCGACGGACAGGAAACCCGCATCACGCTTGCCCCACAGAGCGCCGCCGCCTTCCAGGTGGCTCGCTAGCGATGCGCGTGGTTCCACGAGAACAGCAGAGCCGATTCGCGATGCACTGAGCTGCTTGCCTCTTCATATCATCGCTAGCGACGCTCATAAGCCGCACTGGTTCCTGTTTCGAGATCAGAAGAAGTGCTGAACAGAAGCTCATACACAAGAGCACTGAGCAAGCACCAAACAAGTCCGGAACGAGATCAGTGCGGCTTCCCTTTTGCAAAGGGCCGATTGGAAATGATGGAAAGACAGAAACCCGGAAGCCTCATCCTCGCTCTCTATTGGCGCGTACGCGCCCTGCTTGCTCGATAGCTTCCCGTTTGATAGCTTCTCTTTTGATATTATCTTTTAAAGAAAAAATCCCCTATCAGCCCCGGGGATCTATAAGTCCTGATGAGAGGCAACGACGGGCAGCCAGACACGAAACGTTGAGCCGCACCCGGGCTGACTCTCTATCTCAATACAGCCCCGATGTTCTTGAACAATCCAGCGGACAATTGACAGGCCAAGCCCTATCCCTCCTGCTTTCGAGTGGCGCGTACGCGCCACGTCTGCTCGGTAGAATCGCTCAAAAAGTGAGGGGAGATGTTCCGGAGCGATGCCAGGCCCGTCGTCCTGAATGCAAATACAGGCCCATCCGACAGGCTGCTGAGCTTCTCTATCTCGTGTCGCATTCTCATCGCTGCATCCACTCAAGAGACTTCTATTCGCCATTCCTCCTCTTAACAAACTTCCAGTTTCTTCTTCTCCCCACCCTTGCAACTCACCCCCTTGTAGCTCTCTCTCCTTCAACACATCCCCTTCTCGGATCGGCTCTTTCGCTTCCCGTCCTTTCAACGCATTCCCTTGCAAGGATCGCTCTTTCAGGGCCTCTTCTCCCGGCATCCCCTCTTCCAACGAGACCATCACCCGCGAGCCCGTTCCCGAAGTATATTTGATTCCGTTAGTCATCAAATTCAGGCACATACGCACCAGATGTTGCTGATCACCCAACACATAGAGTTCGGGCAGGGAGCCGGTAGCAAGCGTTATCTCATGCTGGCGGGCAAAAGGAAGCAAGCGCTCGATAGCCGTAACCAACACATCGCTCAGATCAACCGGCTCGCGTTGGAGCGTGATCTGTCCGGCATCGGCACGGGCCAGCATCAGCAGATCATCTACCAGCGTGGACATCTGCTCGGCTTCTTCTTGAAGTTGATAAAGGAGCTGCCGGTATTCTTCCGGCTTCTCAAGAGCTGTCAGGCCGCGATGGATCTCAAGGAGCAACAACGTTAACGGCGTACGCAGCTCATGGCTGGCGTCGGCAGTAAAACGTTTCTGGCGTTGGAAGCCCTCTTCCAATCTATCCAGCATGCGGTTAAAGGTGGCAGCCAGTTCACCAAACTCATCATTGCTTTGCAGGGAGAGACGACGCTGTAGATCGGTCTCGGAGATGGTGTTCGCGGTTCGCGTGATGAGCTGCACCGGCTTCAGAGCTTTTCCCGCAAGCCAGTAGCCACCAGCCGCAGAGACAAGCAGAATCCCGCTTCCATGCAGCAACAAAATAAGCAGGAGTTCCTGATTCTCCTGCTGAATCTTCTCCCGAGGCAGCCCGACCAGCAGCGTGACATTCTGTTCTGGCACCGGCGAAATGGAGATATGATAATCGCCCTGTGCGCGTGGCACGTCGGGCAACATGCAATTCAATGTCATATGACCCCTGGATGCAAGCGCCTGCAATGTCAGGATCGCCCGGTTGCTCAACGGCCCTGCCGTATAAAGGATGGTTCCGCGCTGGTCAAGCACTACCACCACCTCACTCTCTGGCAGCCTCACGTTTTTGCTGGCAAGCATACGCTCAAATGCCACACGCCGAACCGCCGCCTCGCGATATGCATCCGTTAATTGCAGGGCATCTCTGCGCAGCAAGCCATCAAGCTCGGTATCGACTTTTGTCGCGTTCATGTGCTCCTGTGCACTATAGAGGCTCCCCCCAAAGACAAGCAGCACCACCATCACGATCGCCAGGTACCAGAGTGTCAGCCGCACCCGAACACGAGCGAGAAAGTTCCAGCACCGCACCAGAAGCGCTGTCATAGGCCCTGATGGTTCTCTCAATGTCTTATCCATAACAATTCTTTCTTCTCGGATCTCCCGATGCGCCCTGATTCCGGGCATCTCATACGAACTCTCTGGCAGGGCGACGCTGTGGAGAGCGCAAACGATAGCCAATCCCTCGCACCGTTTCAAGCAGCTTGACGGGAAAAGGATCGTCAATCTTGCGCCGCAAACGCCGGATGTAGACATCAACAACGTTTGAGCTTCCCTCTAGCTCATCGTTCCAGATACGGCTTTCGATCATCTCGCGTGTCACCACCTGATCGGGATGCAACAGTAAATATTCGAGTAGCGCAAACTCTTTCGGCGTCAGCTCAATGACGGTCTCAGCCCGCATCACCTGATGCAGCGCCGGATCAACCACCAGATCAGCAAACGTCAGTCGTCCCTGAGGATGACGCCGCCGCTGTAAGGCACGCAACCGCGCAAGCAATTCACGCATGGCAAACGGTTTGACAAGATAATCGTCCGCGCCACTGTCCAGGCCCTGGACACGATCGTCAATACTATCACGGGCCGTTAACAGCAAGATTGGCGTCTGCACTCGCCTTCTGCGCAGCTCGCGGCACACTTCCAGGCCGTCTTTTCTGGGCAGGAGTACATCAAGAATAATCAGATCATAGGAGAGCAATTCCGCCATATCCTGTCCCTCCTGCCCATCATATGCGCTATCAACGCGGTATCCCTCCGCTTCCAGGTTCTGGCGTAAAGAAAGATTCAGCTTCTGATTATCCTCAATGACCAGGATATGCATTTTCTACTCCTTTTTTACTGCTGTATCTCGTTGTTTATCGATTTTGGAGAAAGATGACAAAACAATGACAGAATTTGCGGCGAAAATTCATCGTTCTGTCATCCCCCCCTCTTATACTTTTGCCTGATAGGGTTTCCATCTCTCTATTAAGTCAGATTTGACTTAATAAGGCAAGGGGTAAGAGACCTCTTTCCCACACCATAGAAAAGGAAGAGAATGCATATATGTGGAATCCGCTTCACTGGCTGACCGACGCCTCCGCCGGGCGCCGAGGACGCTGGATCGTCATCGTCCTCTGGTTGGTCCTCGCGGGTGTTCTGGGGGGACTTGCCCCCAAGCTGGCAAACCTGTATGACAGCTCCATTACATCATCTATTGGTGATCAGGAGTCAGTTCGAGCCCAGGAACTTCTGAAACAGGCTTTCCCCGGACAACGAGGTATTCCGGCACTGATCGTTTTCCATGATCCAGCCAGGCTGAGTCAGGACGATTACAACACCACAAAAAAGGTGAACGACTGGTTCGTCTCGGGAGATCGTCCCAAACAGGTGAAATCGGTCGTTTCGATCTACACAGTACCACAGGCAAAATCGCAGCTTGTCTCGCCCGACGAAACCACGATGAACATGATTGTTCTGCTGGATAACGAGAGCGGGGTCAAAGTCTCGGAGCTCATCAAGCAGATCCGCTCCTATACGGGCCAGTTCGACCGGGACTCACTGAAAGTTAAGGTAACGGGTCCGGCAGGCATTGCAGGCGATATGAGCATTGTGTTTGGACATGCCGACTTTGCCTTGACGATCGCGACTATCGGGATTGTTCTGCTATTCCTTATTGTTATCTATCGCTCACCGCTGCTGGTATTACTCCCTCTGATCGGGGTTGGCATCGCGCAAGTGGTGGTAAACGGATTACTTGGCTTTGGCGTTCAGGCGCACCTCTTCAGCATCAGTCAGGACGCCACCTCAATTGTAACTGTGCTGCTGTTTGGAGCGGGCACCGACTATACCATTTTTATCGTGTCGCGCTACCGTGAGGAGTTGCAGCTAGAGGCCGACCATGTACGAGCGCTCCAGAAGACGCTTCGCGCTGTGGGGGAGGCAATTCTTTCCAGTGCAGGAACCGTCATCGTGGCCGTGCTAACACTGCTGCTGACGCTACTTGGCCTCTATCACGTTCTGGGGGCAGCGCTGGCAATCGCGCTCTTTGTCATGGCACTGGTTGGCCTGACGCTGGTTCCAGCCCTGTTGAGCCTCTTCGGACGGGCTGCATTCTGGCCGTTCCGCGCCTCGGTACAGGTGGGTGCGAACACGAAAAAAGCACGCCCCGGGCTCTGGGAGCGGGTCGCATCGCTTGTTACACGCCGTCCAGCGCTCTCCGCACTCTGTAGCGCTTTCCTGCTGGTGATCTTAGCTCTCGGGAACCTCGGCATTCCGCAGGTCTTCAACACGCTGACCGGTTTTCGGAGCGCCACCGATTCCAATGAAGGTTATAAGCTCCTGTCGAGCCACTTCCCACCGGGCACGCTGGCACCTTTTAGCGTCCTGATTCACTTTAAGGATCAACAGAACGCCTACGAGCATCTCGACGCCATCGACGCGATCACCGAGGCCATCACACAGGTCGACAATGTTGCTCAGGTTACAGGACCAACACGCCCCGATGGCAAGAAGCCCGCAATGACTCCCGCCCAGATACAGCAAAGCATTGCACAATTGCCGCAGGAACTCAGGCAGGCACTGCGTTCAGGCGACTCGGAGACGATTCGCAAGGCCATGCGCACCACAGATCCGCGCAGTATCGGCCTCTATGGCGCAACAATCTCATCTATCTCGAATGATAATCGGGTCGTTCGCTTGCAGGTCACGCTGAAAAGCGATCCGTACAGTGATAAGGCGCTGGATACGGTTTCGCCGGTGCGCGATGCTGCAAAGGTTGCCGCCGCCCGCAATGGTATTCAAGAGCTTGTGGACTCGATCATGCTGACCGGAGTGACGCCCCAACAGGCCGACACGCGTACCGTCAACACGCACGATCAGCTCTTGATTATCCCGCTGGTGCTTGTGCTGATCGCGCTGGTCCTGGGGCTACTGCTGCGTAGTATCGTCGCGCCGCTGTACCTGCTTGCCACCGTCACGCTGAACTATCTCGCGGCCCTGGGCATCTCAGCGTTCATCTTCACCCGTATCGGTGGTGATGAAGGCATTTCCTATGCCCTGCCGCTCTACACCTTCATTTTCCTGGTCGCATTGGGCGCAGACTACACTATCTTCCTGATGTCACGAGTGCGCGAGGAAAGCAGCATCCACGGCCTGGCAAAAGGTCTTCCCATTGCCCTGAGCCATACAGGCGGCGTCATTACCTCGGCTGGCCTGATTCTTGCCAGTACCTTCCTGGTACTCAGCTCGATGCCGGTTCGTGAGCTCTATCAGCTTGGCATTACTGTCGCGATTGGCATTCTGCTTGATACCTTCGTGGTCCGCGGGTTCCTGGTTCCGGGCATCGTACTACTGTTACGCGGCGCGAACTGGTGGCCTGGCAAGCTTCCACAGCCCAAAGAAGCAAACGAGCAACACGACTAAAAAGGAGAGAACCGGGCCGATCTCCGGTCCGGTTTTCCCTTGAGAGGATGATGTATGATGTGGCAATTCATCTGCTGTTGTCTGGCCGCTCAGACTTCATACGAGCGCACCCAATTTCTCAATCGGCTTCAAGAGGCACTGGAAGCCAGAGGAAGTGATCCACTGGCGCAAGATATAGGCCTCGATTTTCTGCGCTATCTGACGAAAGATGAGGCTCTGACTGTCCTTGTAGAGCGGCGCGAGCTAGTCAGATCGTTGCAAGAACAGCTCGTACTGCATCAGAGTGATGATGATCTGATCACTCAAATCATGCAGGATCACTTGCAGACGGTGCTGAATGCCGAAATGCAATGGCTCAATCGCACGATCATGCTCCTGCACTCCGCGCAATGCGAAGAAATATAGCCCTACTCAGGCAGGCGACGAAGCTCGCTCAAGCGCTCCACCTGCGAGCGAAGCACTCGCTTGCGCTGCTGCGGGTTCATGACTGAGGAATCAGGCACCCATTCCAGCAGACCTTTATCGATTGCTCGTGAAATTCGCATGCGGTTCGCCTGGGTGTTCGCTCCAAAGGCGAGAGCAGCCGCGCTACTGATCGTAATGAGGTCATCAACCGAGATCCACCAGCGCACCTGTGAGACCATCGTACCAATGTCGGTCTGCCAGAAGCTATCAGGAATGGTCACACCAGCATGGAGCGTATTCCCGAACAGCACTTCCATCAGGTTTGTCAGCGCTTGCTCAACCTGCTGAATCAGCTCTTCTGATCGATGATATCTGCCATTGGCAACATCGATCAACAGCAACATATCCTGATATAAGGGACTCTCTTCGTTCACCTCTTCAGTCAACTGTTCAGCAGCCAGTTCACCCAATGCTTCACCAAGTTTCAAATAGTGTCGCCGCACTACCTCGCGGGCAAGCCCGGAATCAAATAACGCCATACGCTTTCCCTCTTCAAAAGAACCGTCAGGATAAGAGAACTTGCGAGCATCGTCAAGAAGCAAGCGCTGACCCTGTGCATTTTCTTACATGAAGGATATAATAAAAGATGAAACACCTCCCGTCTAGCAGTTTTCCTCTTCCATACAGGCATGTTCGCGCTTTGAGAATGACATACATTGATACAATCAGCATATTTCTCTCTTTCTCTATGAGAGCCGAACAAGAAAGGCTTTCTGCTCTGCCTGACTGCCTGTATTACACGATAAGCAAAACGTGAAGGAGTGATTCGTGTTGAAAACGAATGAACCTACCCGGACCCCCGTTCAGCGCGCTTCCAGGCGCTCCCCGCTCACTGTGGCCGTGATAGTTGCCTGTATACTCTTGCTTTCACTCAATCTGCGGGCGCCTCTCAACGGCGTCGGCCCACTCATCGAACAAATTCGAGTGTATACAGGACTTTCGAGCAGCCTGGTAGGCCTGCTGACGACCTTACCGCTACTTGCCTTTGCCTTCTTCTCGCCATTCGCGCCGCGTCTGGCGCAGCTTTGGGGACTTGAACGCGTCCTGTTTCTCAGCCTGGTTATTCTGACGATCGGGGTTGCTCTGCGCTTTATTCCCGCCATACCTTTTCTATTTCTTGGAACTGCCATACTTGGCCTTGCGATTACTGCCGGAAACGTGTTGCTTCCCGGTTTTATCAAACGGGACTTCCCACGGCAGGCCAGCTTGCTTACCGGAATCTATACAACCGTTATGTCTATCGGTGCCGCGCTTGCCTCTGGGACCAGCGTCCCCCTCTCGCGCTGGCTTGGCTGGAATGGAGCTCTCGCGTTCTGGGCACTTCCGGCGGCTATAGCAGCGCTTCTCTGGCTCACGCGTATTCGTGACGCAAACAAGCCTGAGCTCACAGAGACGCCGTCTGTTCCTTTCGGGCTGCTTCTGCGCTCTCCACTTGTGTGGAAGGTGACGCTCTTTATGGGCCTGCAATCACTCCTCTACTATGTCACGATCTCCTGGTTGCCTGCTCTCCTTCATGATAAAGGGCTTAGCGCTACCGATGCCGGGCTGATGCTCTCGCTGCTGCAACTGATGGCCCTACCCGCTGGCTTTATTGTGCCGATTATTGCAGCTCGTTACGCCGATCAACGCGCCCTTGTGGTTATCATTGTCGCTCCGGCCGCACTTGCATTTATCGGCTTTGCGACCACCACAGGTTCATGGCTTCTGCTCTGCTCTATCCTGCTCGGCCTGAGCCTGGGGGGCTGCCTCACGCTGGCTCTGCTCTTCTTCATTTTGCGCACAACCACCACACCAACCGCGGCCAGCCTCTCCGGCCTTGCCCAATCGCTCGGCTATTTGCTGGCAGCCATCGGCCCGACGCTATTTGGCGCACTGCATGACCTTACAAATGGCTGGCTTGTGCCGCTCTACACGCTTTTCGGGATCTCTATCGTATTACTTCTGGCAGGGCTTGGAGCTGGCCGGAACCGTTCAGTTGAGAGTACGCTACAATAGAACAAACAAGCAATCTTAGAAAGAAACGAGGAACACATTCATTGAAGATTGTCATTCCCGATGATTATCAGGACGCAGTACGGCATCTGGACTGCTTTCAGAAGCTTCAGGGCCATGATGTCAAAATCTACCATGATACGGTAACAGATATCGAGACTCTGGCGGAGCGCTTTCAGGACGCCGAAGCCCTTGTACTGATTCGGGAGCGCACGCCGATTACAGAGCCACTGCTTGTACGCCTGCCACGCTTACGCCTTATCAGCCAGACGGGACGCGGAGCCGCTCACATCGATCTCGCAGCCTGCACCCGCCACGGCATCGCAGTTACTGCCGGAGGTGGCTCACCCTACGCAACCGCTGAGCTGACATGGGGTCTGATTCTCGCCGCAATGCGTCGCCTGCCACAGGAAATCAATGCGCTCAAAGCAGGAAAATGGCAGACAACGCTTGGAATCGGGCTTCACGGGCGTACACTTGGCATTTTTGGCTACGGCAATATCGGCAGTCTGGTTGCCAGCTATGGGCGAGCATTTGGGATGCGAGTCCTGATCTGGGGCCGCGAAGGCTCGCTCAGCAGGGCACAGCGCGACGGCTTCGAGACAGCAGCCGGTAAAGAGGCACTCTTTCAAGAGGCCGATGTCCTCAGCCTGCACCTGAAGCTGACCGAGGGCACACGCGGTATCGTCACGGCGACGGACCTTGCCCTGATGAAGCCAACTGCGCTACTCGTGAATACCAGCCGCGCAGGCCTGATAGAGCATGGAGCGTTGTTGAGAGCACTTCAGGCCGGGCGTCCGGGTTTCGCTGCCGTTGATGTCTATGAGAAAGAACCTGCCCCTCATGATCCACTTCTCTCACTGCCCAACGCGCTCTGTACGCCGCATCTCGGCTATGTTGAGAAGGACAGCTATGAGCTGCTCTTTGGTGCGGCCTTCGATCAGGTGCAGGCATTTGTAGAAGGAAAACCGCTTCACCTGCTGAACCCCGACGTTCAGCAATAGATCAAGGCCACCTTTGAAGCTGCAAAGGTGGCTTGCCCTCTTCCGTCTTTCCTCTTGCCAGTTTTGGCCATTTCAGGTACACTGAATAGAGCTACCTCAATATTCGCTCAAGAAAATCAGAAAAACGCTCAAAATAGACAGGCGTGCCGGGAAGTCTGGTCGGCTCTCCTTCCTGCACAGGAAGGCAGAAAACGTGTAATTCATTACTATTCCACAGGAAAGGCCGCTATTATGGATATCCCGGTATTGATGCGTGAACTCGTGCTCCTGCTGGTGATCGCAAGCCTCGTGATCGCCATTACCCGCAAGCTCTCGGTTCCCTATACCCTGGGTCTGGTAGTCGCAGGGGTTGGACTTGGCCTGAGTGGCTGGATTCCCGATCTACGCTTAGATCCTGATCTTGTGCTTTTTGTCTTACTTCCTCCCCTTCTCTTTGAGGGCGCATGGAGCGTGAAGCTTTCGTTGTTGCGCGAGAACTGGCGTGCCATCTTTTTTCTCGCCGGTCCCGGACTGCTGCTCTCGCTGGGTATCCTGGCCGTTACCTTTCACTTCTTTGATGGGCTTGACTGGATTGTCGCGCTTCTACTGGCAGCGGCACTCTCACCAACGGATCCGGTAGCTGTTCTGGGGCTCTTTCGACAGCTTCATGTGAACGAGCGCCTATCAAACATCATTGAGGGCGAGAGTCTGTTCAATGATGGCGTTGCTGGCTCGCTCTATCAGACGTTTCTTGCTGTAGCACTGCTCACGGTTCAGGGGAAAAGCGGTGGTGTGGCCTGGTTCAGCAGTATCGGCACCTTTGCGCTGGAAGCAGGGGTAGGCCTGCTTGTTGGTTTGCTTGTTGGTTTTGGCATCAGCCAGCTTCTCAGGAGGCTCGATGATGCCCTGCTGGAAACAACGATCACTGTCGTAACGGCCTACGGCACCTATCTACTTGCCGATGAGCTGCATGGTTCCGGTATTATCGCGGTTATTGTTACTGCCCTGTTGCTCGGAAACTACGGCCAGCGGGTTGCACTTTCGCAGCGCACAAAAGCCGCAATTGACAGCTTCTGGACGATGATAGCCTTTCTTGCCAATGCGCTGATCTTCCTGTTGGTCGGAGTACAACTCAACCCACAGGCATTTCTTCCCACAACGAGTGTCGGCCTCCCAAGCTGGATCATAGCACTCCTGGCAATTGGCTTTGTCTTGCTTGCGCGTCTGATCCTGGTTGGCGTTCTGACAGTGCGTAACTGGGTTGCATTCCCTCGCCGCAACACCTCCCGCTGCACACACCAGCCGCTCCCACGGTCGTGGCTCTTCATCATCTTCTGGAGCGGCTTGCGTGGCGCGCTGTCGCTGGCCCTGGTGCAATCATTGCCGCTAGATTTCCCGAGGCGTGATGTCTTGCTGGTCTCCTGTTATGCCGTGGTGCTCTTCACCTTGCTGGTGCAGGGGCTCTCGATGCGTTGGATTTTGCAGCCGCTGCTTACCCCGGCTCATCGGCCAAAGGAGCCCCCAACTGAGGAAGTGGATGAGCGTGTCATTGTCGAGGAGGAACAAGAATCTCCTGCCTGAAAACAGGGCTCTGGCGGTGTTCTCTTTCCCGCCAGAGTTTCTGTATGTTAGCTTCCAAGCGCTGTAATAAAGCGCTCCTCATACCAGGGCCTTCGCAACATCACCAGTTTGCGCCTAGAATCAAACGGCTGACGGGGACCGAGCATCGTAATCGGCTCAGCACGACATCAGAGATACGCTCATTGCAGGCTACTCAAGCTGATGGAACCACGCCATGATGCTTGTAGCCATACCAGCTCAGTTGTTGCAGTAGCTCTTTGATTTCAGATGGATCATGCAGACGGAGCAACCCGGCAATCTCATCCCGCCACAATCTTTCAGGCCCACAATACAAGCAAGGTCGCTTAATTGCTTTGCCTCATAGAAGCGATAGCTACTTGTTCCATTGATGCTGACAGGTCACAGAGCCCGATGCGTCATAATGCCACAATGTCTTGATCGACATCTGCTCTAAACACACATATTTTCCAATTCTGAACGCATATTCCTTAAGCAATTGTTTTCTTATCTCAGACAGAAGAAAATAGCGCTTCTCTTTGCTCATTTTGCTGACATTCCTCACAAAAACAGGAAAAGAGAGTAACCAGAGAAAAAGCACATAAACACTCATATCAGGCACTCTCGTTCCTACAATTCAGGATATAGAGGATCAGAGTGACTACTCAGGGCAGGTCAATTCTGGGTGCTGCCCTTGAGTGGTTCCAGGACGGCAAGCCCTGCACAGCGGAACAGATGACCCACCACATTCTGAACAGTATTGTAGATGGGGCAGGTGGACTTACTCCGGGCGGCATCCCTGCTTCACGAATCACGGTGATACACTCCCGCATAAGAAGCCGTCTCTGTTGCAGTACTGTACAGATTGCACAAATCACGGGTTCTGTAATTGAGATAATTTAGCTGTTTTTCCTCTCTATTCCTCGTGGTACCTTATAACAGAACAGTTTTTTGTACAAATTCACTGAAAGATATACACTGTCAACCGCTCGACCGGTAGAACTGTTGCTATTTCCACCACGCTGAAAGGAGATAATCCAGGAGGGCGGATGCATGCAATGGCCTGGCAAAAGATGTACCAGATAAAGAAGAGTAGAAAGGAGAGGCTACCTCAATGACGCAGAAGCTTGTAGTCATTGGCAATGGAATGGTTGGAGCGCGCTTTGTCGAGGAGCTTGTCAGGCGACACGGCAACGATTTCTATAGCATTACCATGTTCGGTGAAGAGCCATATGGCAATTATAATCGCATCCTCCTTTCCCATGTGCTGGCCGGAGTCGATACCTTCGACACCATTTCCATTCAGCCGCTTGACTGGTATAGCGCAAACGGGATTCAGTTGCTCACCGGACAGCGCGTCACCATGATTGATCCGGTTCGTCGCGTTGTCCGTTCAGATCAGGGATATGAGGCACATTACGACCAATTGGTTCTTGCAACGGGAAGCCGCCCTTTCATTCCGCCACTGGACAATCTCTATGCCGCTCCCTCCCAATTCAAACCCGGCATCTTTGTCTTTCGTACGCTTGACGATTGTCGCACCATGCTTGATTTCGCGGCAGGTGCTCGGAGAGCAATCGTACTTGGTGGTGGACTGCTCGGGCTAGAAACGGCCCGGGGACTGTTGGCTCGTGGATTAGAAGTCCATATAGTGCATGCTTCTCCGGTCCTCATGAACGCGCAACTCGATGAGTCGGCTAGCGCGATATTGCTGACCACGTTACAGCGGCTAGGCCTGCATGTCCACCTGGAACGACATACCATCGCAGCCCTCGGTGAGCAACACTTCACCGGCCTGGCGTTTCGCGACGGCTCGACGCTCGATGGCGATATGCTGGTGATCTCAACCGGAATTCGGCCCAATACCGAGCTTGCGATACAGGCCGGATTAACCGTCGAGCGCGGGATTCTCGTTGATGATACGCTTGCCACGTCCGATCCTGCTATCTTTGCGATAGGTGAATGTGCACAGCATCGAGGCAAGACGTATGGGATTGTCGCACCTCTCTGGGAGCAGGCTCGCGTCCTTGCTGAGCGTCTGACACATGCACACACTCTTGCTCACACATCTGCTAACACGCTTACCAGCACATCTACTGACACACCATCACACACACCTGCTAACATATCTGCTAACACACTCTCTAACACATCTGCTAACATATCTACTGACACACTTCACAGCACTTCGCCAAACATTCTCACTCACATGCTTTATAAGGGCTCAAGCCTCTCAACCAGACTAAAGGTCATGGATATCGAACTTCTTGTTCTGGGGGAAGATTGGCGCGTACGCGCCAAAGACGAGGTTCTCTCGTATGCTGAGCCTGAGAAGGGTATCTACAAAAAGATACTCATCCGGGAGAATCGTTTAGAAAATGCAATTCTACTGGGCGACTGCTCGGGTGCGGCTCGCCTGCAACATTACTTTGAGCGTAAACAGCCGCTTCCCGAGAATCGCGCCGAGTTGCTCATATCCCTCTTCAACCTCGGGGCACTCAATTCCGGGCTTTCTCTTGACCCCGCTCAGGAGCTGGCCGAGCTGCCGGACGATGCCCAGATCTGTAACTGCAACGGTGTGACGAAAGGCACGATTATCGCGGCGGTTAAGGCGGGCAAGCGCAGCCTTCCTATGCTCACGGCAGCAACGCGGGCCGGTACCGGTTGTGGCTCCTGCAAGGGACAGGTGCAGGTACTGCTGGAGCTTGCCGCAGGCAGCGAGTTGATTGAAGACCCCTCGATTCACTACTACGTGCCGGGTGTTCCCCTGCGCAAGCCAGAACTGGTGCAGGCAATCAAGGAACAGCAATTACGTAGCGTCTCCGCAGTCTTCAAGGCGCTCGCCAATGGTAAGGAGGACCCACAGAGCAAGGCCGGGCTGGCTTCGCTACTCAAAATTATCTGGGGGAAGGAGTACGAGGATGAACGAGATGCCCGCTTTATCAATGACCGTGTACACGCCAATATCCAGAACAATGGCACGTTCAGCGTCGTACCGCGTATCTATGGAGGCATCACCTCTCCGCAAGAACTTCGTCGGATCGCGGATGTCGCAGAAAAGTATCAGGTGCCGATGGTCAAGCTCACCGGAGGGCAGCGCATCGATCTGCTAGGCGTGCGTAAGGAGCACCTGCCCGCCGTCTGGCGCGAACTCGGAATGCCCTCAGGTCATGCCTACACAAAAGCCTTCCGGACCTGTAAAACCTGCGTCGGCAGCGAATTTTGTCGCTTCGGCCTGGGCGATAGCACAGCGCTCGGGGTCAAAATCGAACAACGCTTTCAAGGGATTGAATCGCCCCATAAACTGAAGCTTGCCGTCTCGGGATGTCCCCGCAATTGTGCAGAATCAACAACAAAGGATATCGGCGTTGTTGCTATCGAGGGCGGCCAGTGGGAAATCTATATCGGTGGGGCAGCGGGCTCTCGCGTACGCAAAGGCGACCTTCTCTGCACTGTCAACACTCATGATGAGGCCCTTCAGCTTATCGGGCGCTTTATGCAATATTATCGGGAACACGCCAGGTATCAGGAACGAACCTATGCATTTGTAGAGCGCATCGGCATCGAACGGATACGCCAGCTTCTGCTTGAAGATGTTGAAGGCATCGCCACACAGCTCGATCAGGCGATTCAGGAAGCGGTTGACGCCTATCGCGACCCCTGGCAGGAAGCGGAGCGACCCGTGACCGCGAATCAGTTTGCTGAAGTGCTCGCATACACAGAATAGGAGGCTTGCACCTATGACCATTAGCGTTTCTTCAGGTGTTTCGACTACTCCACGCACCACAACGACCTATCATCTGGGTTCAATCGAACAGATACCGCCAGGAGAAGGCCGGGTCTATGTGGTAGCCGGAAGGCAGATTGCCATTTTCCGCACCCGTGACGATACCCTCTATGCAACGCAGGCTCATTGTCCTCACAGAAATGGGCCGCTCGCTGATGGCCTTGTGGGCTCGCACACTGTGCTCTGTCCTCTGCATAGCTATCAATTCGATTTAAGGACAGGAGCCCCCTCAATGCCGTCCTGCACGGCACTCACGCTATATCCGGTGACGGTGGACAGCTCCAGGAATATCGTGCTACAGCTAGAATAAATCGTCCTCCTTTGTTCCGTCTGCTTGCTCTACTCCGCGAACAGGGGCAGGCTCGTACTGCCAGTGTCCTTTACTCGCAATGGTGCGATAGAAGCAGCGGCGCTTCCTGTAGTAATTCGGGAGAGTGACACATCCTCCGGTCGCTCTCCTTTTCATTGCACTTCTGTTTATTACGGTTCTGCTTCAGCAGCACATCAAACAGTGCAAATGCTCTTCCAATTCTTTGCGCTCCTGCATCGGCAAACTGAACGCCCCACGCAAACAGAGAGAGCAAGACGGGTTCCAGCGTGCGCCCACACAGCAGCGCCGGTCCGTGGAAAGAATAGGCCCGGAATCGGTCACGCCCTCCAATTTCCTCAGCGAGGGGGACTATTTTCTCAGAGGATTTGCATATGAGGATCACGTGACAATGCATGTGATCCTCATAGCCTCACTTGATTTCAGCGATCGCCACACCGCTATCAATGTACCGCTGCCCTATCGCGTAAAGCAGCACCGGAACCGCCAGCGCAATGACCGTCGCGGCCATCATCTGCGGATACACCGAGGTGTACCCATCGGTGAAGTAGAGCAAACCAAGCGGGATCGTTCGGTTATTCTGGCTGCTCAAATAAATCAGCGGGTTCCAGGCATCACGCCAGCTCGCCAGAAACGAGAAGATCGCCACCACAATGATGACCGGTTTCGACTGCGGCAGGATGATATTCCACCAGATCCGCAGGTTGCTACAGCCATCGATTCGCGCCGCCTCGTCAAGCTCCTTCGGCAATTCCATAAAGAACTGACGGAACAGAAAGATGTTAAAGGCCGAACCAAAAAGCTGCGGCACGATGATCGGCCAGAAGGTATCAATCCATTTCAGGTTGCGAAAAATCACGTACAACGGAATGGTTAATACCTGTGATGGCAGCATCAGCGTCGACAACATCAGGATAAACCAGAGCGTGCGCCCGGGAAAACGAAAGCGGGCGAAGCCAAAAGCAACCAGCGATGACGAAAGCGTATTGACGACCATCGCATAGATCGCTAACAGAACGCTGTTCAACACATAGCGCCCGAAGTTGTATCTGGTAAAGGCCTCGACATAGTTCGACCAGACAAACGGCTGCGGAATCCACTGAATCGGCACGGCATAATATTGCGTCTGGTTTTTCAACGAGGCAGAAAGCAGCCAGATAAACGGCAGCAGAATACAGAATGCCACCACCACCAGGATGATATAGGTCAGAATGATACTGAGGCGCTGCAACGTGCGCCCCCGCTGATACAGCGCATGCCGTGTCGTCTCTGCCTGTGAGCTCATCTCTTCCTCCTTCCCTACCAGCGATCAGTATTGCCCGAACGCCGGAAGATCAACAGCACAACGATAGTCAGCACAAGCGTTATCAGGAAGATCACAACAGCCAGAGCCGAGCCATAACCATAGTTTCGGGAGACGAACGCCTGCTGATACAGGTAGGTCAGGAACGTCGAGAGGCTGTTATGATAGCCCAACACGCTTCCCAGGCCGCTTACACCGACAGAGCCAGAACCACCACCGGCAAAAATCAGCGCCGTATCGAAGACCTGAATATGGCCGATCAGCGTCATAATTGTGTTAAAGAGAATGACGGGCGTTAATAGCGGCAGGGTAATATAGCGGAAGCGATGCCAGGCCCCCGCGCCGTCAATACGAGCCGCCTCGTAATAGGTCTGCGAAATTCCCTTCAGACCCGCAATGAAGATCAACATCGTACCGCCCACAAACCAGAAGTTGACGAAAATGAGCGCCACAAGCCCGATCTCGGGATTATTATAGTTGTTGAGCCAGTTCACCGGAGCAATACCGAAAAGCCCCAGAATCGTATTGAACAGCCCGTACTCGCCCGCATTGAAGACCTGCACAAACATCGAACCAATCGCGACCCCGACCATCAGGCTTGGTAGATATAGCACGGTCCGAAAAAAGTGGTTTCCGGGAAAGGCCCGGCTGAGCAGCAGCGCCAACGCAAGCCCTCCCACGATATAGATGACTGTCGAGGCAGTCACATACAGCAACATATGCCAGCATGTTGCGGCGAAGACAGGATCATGAAACAGCAATTGCTCGTAGTTCTGAAACCCGATCCATTGCGGCTTGCCAAACAATTTGTAGCGAGTAAAGCTGTTATAGATCGTGTTCAGCAGCGGATACAGGTAAAAGAGTAAGAAGCCAATAATCCAGGGAGAGATGAAGAGATAGCCAGCGACAGCCTCCCTTCCAAAAAAGCGCTTCCTGGTTTGCTTCGAGCGCTTCGCTTTGAGAGCAACCGCATCCCTGGCATGCTCGGTTATCGCCATACAAAGACTCCTTTGTCAAGGAACAGCAGAGAATGCATCCTGCATCTCCCTCAGATCTTATGAGGCCGAAGAGAGGGCCGCATTTCCCTTTTGCTCCATCTGTTGCGCAGCCTGTTCAGGAGAAAGCTTTCCACTCGCCAGATCAGGTAAGATATTCGTGTACTCATCGAGGAGCTTCTGATGAGGAGTCATGACGATTGGCTTGAAATATTTCGCGGCCTCCGTCAGCGTGGGAACATACTGCTTCGGTGTCAAGTAGTCGGACATCTGATTGAAGGCGGTGACGTTTGTTGGCACATCGCTCAATTTGGCGTAGGTCTTGTTCGGCTCTGTCTGCGTCACCCATTTGATGAACTCCCAGGCCTCGTTGACGTGCTGGCTCCCCTGATAGATACCGAAGCTATTGGCATTTCCTAATGTCACCTGTTTGCCATTGATCCCAAAGATTGGCGTTGCTCCGATCTTGTCCTGTAGCTTCTGCTGCTCGATCTGGGCAAAGGTAAAAGCACCGACACGCGCAAAAGCGACCTTTTCCGTCAGCAGGCTATCAATATCACCTGTGCCCCAGGGACCATTCACCTGTTCAGTAAAGGGGACAGCCAGGTGCTCCGTATAGAGGCTCTGCCAATCTGCCAGGCCCTTTATCCCCTGAGGAGAGTTGAGCAACAGCTTCTTCGGATTCACCGGGTTGTCATAGACCTGCCCGCCCTCTAATTCGATAAGCATAGTCCAGAGCGGGTCAAGATTGTTGATGTTGATGGCGTATTGCGTATATTTCCCGTTCTCTTGCTTGACAAGCTTCTTCGCAATCGCTTTAAATTCATCAAAGCTCATCGGTTTCACAGGATCAGGGAAGGGGACACCGGCCTTTTTCAGCAGGTCTTTGTTATACCCGAGCAGTGGAACATACATCCCCACAGGCAAGGTGAACTGTTTACCGTTCCAGCTACAAAGACTCATCGCCTCAGGTTTGAGCGCCTTCACCACATCCTGATAGCCCGGGAGCGTGCTCAGATCATACAGGGCTTCCTGTTCATAGTAGGGAGCTGCCTGGCTGCCTGCCATGCCAATAATATCATAGGCGTTGCCACCGGCTACCGTGGTCTGAAGTTTGCTCCAATAGTTGCCCCAGGGAAGGATCTCCGCTTTGATCTTGATGTTGGGATGCGTCTTCTCGAACTCCTTGATCCAGGCAAGCATAGCGTTGTCTTTGACCGGTCCATTACTCCACCAACCATACGTCAAAGTGACCGACTCACCACCAGATGACGAGTCATCCGAGCCACAAGCAGCAAGCACTGAACCGGCAACGCTCATACTGAGTGCCGCTTTACCACTGTTCATGAGGAAACGTCGTCGTGACATCGAAAATACCATTGCTTGTTCACTCCTTCGTAGAACATGAGAGCTGTGTTGAAGCGAGAAGACAGGTATCTCGCTTCAGAACACTTATTGCTTACAGGAACGTACAGAGTCACGCTTGACAAGCTTTACCGCTACAATGCAGGTAATGGCTGTCATGTTCGGTTCCATACTTCGATCTTGAAGCCGCCTCACAGCAACATTGCCCATCGCCTCCTTATCGATATGGACGGTTGTCAGCGCCGGGGTCAGATGCTCCACCATGTCGATATCATCGAACCCAATCAATGAAACATCTTCGGGAACACGCAGCCCGGCCTCGCGCAAGGCCTTCATTGCCCCGATCGCGACATTGTCATTTGCTCCGAAGAGGGCGGTAAAGTGCACCCCTCGCTCAAGCAAGCGCTTGCAGGCAGCATAGGCGCTATCGGGGTGAAGCTCGCTCTCCTCAAAAAGCGCATAATCAACAGGAATCCCGGCATCCAGGAGGGCCGCACGATAGCCCGCCGCGCGCCGTTCCAGCGTATAGATTCGGTTTCTGGGTCGGGGCCCGGGAAGCACAGGGCCACCAATAAAGGCAATCTCTTTGTGCCCCTCCTCTATCAAATACTCAACAGCAGCCCGAGCTCCCTCGAAGTTATCGCACAGGACCGAATCAACCGAAATGCCTGTCACATGGTTATCTACCAGGACCAGCGGAATATTCAGGCGCTGGATCTGCTGAACGGTCTCCGGCTCGGCAGGGCCAACCAGCAGGATTCCGCCGAGCTTCATCTTGCTGATCGTCTCAAGTAGCGCGTCGGGATCGGAAGTCAGTTCTCCGATTGCTCGATAGGTTACTTTCATATTGAGCTGCCGCGCCGTGTTCTCCACGCCATCGAGAATATGCGACCAGAAGGGATTATTCGTTGCCGCATTGGTATCAAGATAGGAGCAATACAGAAAGCCGATCTCTTTCAAAGCGCTACTGTCCCCACGGCCTGCGCCCCGCTGACCAACGGCGCGTGTATAGCCGAGTCGTGCCGCTGCACGCAAGACGCGCTCGCGAATCTCATCGGTTACATTGCTGTGGTTATTGAACACCCTTGAGACCGTTCCTACCGATACATCAGCCTCACGTGCGATATCTTTCACTGTAACAGAGCTGCCTGCTTTTTGTTTCATCCTCGCCTACTCTCACTACGCTCTTTCAATGAAATTCATCATTGTTTCATTGAAAAAGTAATACCATATACTTTCTCTACTGTCAATATCTTCTCGTTGAACCGGCTCCATAGGCCGCAAGTGCCCGGTACATAGAGTCGGTCTATCTGTTCCTTATACGTTTCTATTCTCAATCCCTTCACACAAAAAGCAAGAGTGGGGCTGTTTTCGCGGAAAGATGCACGGACACCCTCTTTATCAGAGCGCCTCAGAAGCCGATGAACGTTCATGAACAAGAGAAAAGGAACCCCCGGAACCAACAGGCCCGGGGTATTCCCATGCATGACGAGCGTCATGAAGTGCTACAAGGAGAACCATTCAAAGTGAACGAGGTTGGAGGTGTATTCGTGCCGCTCCACGAGCCATTAAAGCCCGGATTCACCGAAGCTCCCGGCGCGATGGAGCCGTTATAGCTTTCATTGGTAACGGTCACCTCCTTCCCGCTCTGCGAGAATTTGGCGTTCCACCCCTGCTGCACCTTCTGATCTCCCGGGAAACTGAACTTGAGCGTCCAGCCATTAATAGCCGTCTTCCCGGTGTTCGTAATGGTGATCGAGGCTGTAAAGCCGCCCGGCCACTGATTCGACACGGAATAGTTCACCTTACAGACAGCGCTCGGTGGCGTTGTCGGTGTCGGCGTCACGGTCGTGGTTGGCGACGGCGTGACAGTGCTTGTAGGAGTCGTCGTCGGCGTTATGGTAGGGGTGTTTGTTGGTGTCGGCGTTGGCGTTGTGTTATCGCCAAAGAGCAGCGCCACATCTGCCATCGCCATCGCGATATCAGCCTGCGCCCAGAAGCGATGGTAGGTAAAGGTCGGGGCCGCGCCACCATCCAGATACGCCTGCACCTTCGGCCAATCGGGATCCTGCTTATAATTCGGGCGCTGCGAGATGAAGGTCAGAGACGAATCCAGCGTCGCCCCCTGAGCGTTCTTGCCCGTCCAACCGCTCGGGATATACACGGGGTCATCAAAGCGGTTGTAATCGGCGCGCACTTCAGGATTGGAGACACCTTTTGGATCTGCATAGCTGGTCCACATCCGATCAAGTAACTGCTGTGCGAGCGTGCGCGAGTCGGTATCATTCGCTTTTGCCGCGTAGAAGAGCAGCGTACGAGCGAGCGCAGCCGTCACTCCAACATCGGACGTCGTATCAACCACCGAGACGTGAAGATTGGCGTTCTGTCCGGGATTCGCAGCATTCCAGGTATCGGGCTGACCGGTCCATTTGAGCGTTGAGGGGATCGCATAGGAGCCGTCAGCATTGAGCTTTGTCACCGACTTCACCCAGGCAACCCACTTGTCCAGAATCGCCTTTGCCTGCGCGTCACCGGTCACATAGTAGTATTCTGCCACACGTTCAAGCGACCAGGCCTGGAAACCAAACCAGTTGTTGCTTGGAGGATCATGATAGACAGGCTGCCAGTCATACGCCATACCATAGAACGTCGGCGTTCCGGCGGGCGGTGTGGCATAGTGGCCATCCCAGCTATTGCTTGCTCCACCTGCGATCGCGCCTTCGCTGGATTGCAGCCAGCGATAGAACTCAAGCTGGCGCTTCAGGCTGGTCGACCAGTCGGTAGCAGCGGTGGGTGAAAGCGGCTTCAATGCCTGCACGTTACTCAGCGCCCACGCGGCAAGCGGGTTCTGGTAGCCCTGATGGGCTGTACTGGATCCAATACGCCACGCCCAGTTTCCGGCAGAAGGCAGCGAGCCACCCCAGGCATAATACCAGCCAAGCAGGTAGGTAGAGCTATTTTTCCCGCTTCCAGCCGGACAGCTCACGCTCTGACAGCCCAATGTCTTGAAGTATTTGTCGTAGGTCGCATAGCGCAGGAAATCGCCCATTTTTGCAGCTTTTGCGATTGTAGAAGCAACCGCACTGCCTTTACCCTGACTGTTTGCCCAGGTGTACGCCCAGTAAGCAGCCTGGATAGCACGAGCGTCGGCATCAGGAGCATCGGTATAGCGCCACTGTTGTGCGTAGCTGCCACCAGAAGCCGGTTTATTGAAGAGGCTCAGGAAACCATGCCCGTCGTTGCCACCCCAGGTAAAGGTTTCACAGGAAGGGTGCACAACCGTTTCCCAGACAGATTCCGATGCGCCACGCTGATACGAGTTGACATAGGAAGGGGTCGTCTTGCCATCACCACAGCGCCCATAGCCATACCAGTTATCAACATCAAGCAACCAGGCCATACCATAGACGTCGGCGTTCCCATACGTCTGCTTCAGTTCATTGCCGATGGGGTCCTGACCGACCGAAACCTGTGAATCCAGTTGTACCGGGTAGTCGCTGATCTCGGGCGACTCCGGCCCATATTGTGCGGGACTGCTGGCGTTGTAGCCGCCATTGGTTGGCTGATCCTGAGTGGAGGGAATGATATATTTCTCCATTGTCGCCCAGGCGTTGTTAAAGGGCTGCCAGTCACCTGTGACCCTGCCATAAACCGCCTCAAGCCAGATCCAGAAGCTAAACGCCTCTGAGGTGGTCTCATGCCCGTAGTCAGGGGCCTCGACGATGAGCGTTTCAACGGAGTGATAGGGAATACCCTGGGGGCTGAAGTAGCCGTTGGCCGGATCTTTCAACTTCTTGTAGAGCGTCAGAAAGCGCTCGGTATATTGAGAAGTATCATCGGCCAGAGGAGCCGCCTGCGCCGGTCGAACGTGCCAGTAGGAGATACTGAAGCTGCCGGAAACAAGCAACAGACCGGCTATCACCATCATGGTCACACTGTGAATGATCTTTCGCGAGATCATTCCGAACCTCCTTGTTATGCAACTGTACTGCCAACGAGCGTCCAGTACCCGTCACCTCTGTTCTTGCTGTGCCTGTGACCATTACAGAATCATCTTCCAGTTACACTTCTTTTTCCCTCACTTTCTTTATGGATAGTGAACTTCGACTCAGGTTATGCTATGATTGGAATACTGCTGTAAGGACAATTATAGCCATTTCCTTTTTGCAGATGCAACGACACTTTCTCGACAGACATTGAACAGCTAGAGGACAGACAAGGATGTCTGGACAATTCTTGCCTGGTCTCAGGAGGAACGTGCACATGACGACGCCGAATCACCGCTTGAAGCGAGCGCGTGAACTACGAGGGTGGTCACAGGCAAAGGTCGCTCGGCTCATCGGTACAGATGCCGCAACGGTCAGCCGTTGGGAACGAGGACTTTTTTCACCAACCCCCTACTTTCGCGAGAAGCTCTGCGAGCTCTTTCAAACCAACGCCGATGCTCTTGGCCTGCTCGGCAACTCTCTTGAAGAGCCGCCACCACTGCCAGAACAGCAGGATCTCTTTGCCTCGATGCTCAAACGTGCGGAAAGTGCACATCATGCCCATGCCCTCTGGCAATACGCCTATGTGCAGGCGCTCCGCGGGCAGCATGAGGACGCGCGAGAACTGGGTGAAATGAGTCTGAATACCTTTGAGCAGCTTGGCAACACCGAGAACGCGCAAACAGTACGAGCATGGCTACAGACGCTTCCCCCCGCACCGCCATCTCCTCCATCATCTTCAAAAAGGCGCTCTACAGGCTGGCTCAAAGGTGGCGGTTTGCTGCTGCTCCTGCTCTGTCTCGGAGGAGTGCTGCTATTCTCTCTCATCGCGAAACAGGGCGATGCATTCGGTAAACAAATAGTCTCTACACCTTTAGAAAGCACACCCACAGCAACAATCACAGCCGTCAAAGCACAAGCCAATAACAGTATATCTTCAACGCCTGCGCTTCCAAAAGCGCTTATCTTACCCCAGACACTTACACCCGGAGCTTGTGAACCCGATTCAATTGGCTATCGCTGCACGCTCAATCTTCAGTTGAACACACCATCACCAGTTCAATTCCAGTGGGTGATTGACTCTTGCGATTTCGGTGCCCGCCTGAATCCCACACAAGGCACAGGCACAACCGGCCAGCCAGTTCAGGTCATCGTGTATATTCCCTACTCGCAACAGCATGGCTCGATGCATTTCACGTTTACGCAGGGCACCAACAGCACGACAGCAGAAGTTCTCTGGCGGGGAGGGCAATAAGCAGGCAGGGAGGCGTGATAGATCCTCCCTGCCGCGAACGTATACCTGATGCTTTACTGGCAAACGGTGCCATTCAACGTAAAGGTTGCAGGAACAGGGTTACTCCCCTTCCAGGAGCCATTGAAGCCGATTTCAACCGAGCCAGAAGGCGCAATCGTCCCGTTCCATGAAGCATTGGTAACGGTGACGTTTGCGCCACTCTGTGACCAGGTCGCCGACCATCCCTGCTGCACCTTCTGGCCTGCCGCGAAGCTAAAAGCAAGGGTCCATCCATTGATGGTGCTTGAGCCATTGTTTGTGATCTTGATTTTCCCGGTAAAGCCGTCCGGCCACTGGCTCTCAATCGTATAGCGCACGCTACAGGTTGCGCCAGGAGTCGGCGTGATGGTCGGGGAAACTGTCGGCGTAATGGTCGGGGAAACTGTTGGCGTGATGCCAGGGGTCGGCGTCGCGTTAATGGGCACATTCTTGGCCTGCTGGTTCGCCGAGTGCTGACGGAATACGGCCAGTTCGGGAGCACCTTTCGAGACCCCGTAGGTGCTGTCTACATTCGTCGCCTGATACCACCAGAAAGCCGAGCCGGCCACGTCAAGACGCTCCAATTCCCCGTAAATCTCGCGCCACCACGTCGAGCGATCCACTCCCTTGACGTTGAACTCGCCCATGAAGAAGGGCTTTCCAATCACGTTATGCGAATCATTCACCCAGGCCTCGATCAACTGTTTGGTCTGATCAAGGCTGAGATGCGCCCATTCCTCGGTAGGATAGGGGTGAGCGGACGTGAAGTCAATAAAGGGCGATTGTTGCAGGTAGACAAAGGGGTTCCCTTCATCCCCGCCGAAGCCATACTTCGCCTGATGCCCTTCAATCCCGGTTCCGACCATATGGTGAGAATCGATGCTCTTGATGTACGACGCCATCTCATCTACCCAGGCGCGCAGCGTGGTTCCAGTTGAGTTCTCGTTTGGTGTAGCGTTCTGATAGCGCGGCTCATTCATCAGCTCCCAGGCAAAAATAGTCGGCTCATCTTTATACGCCACGCCGCTATAGTGATTGACGCGATTCAGCACATAGTACACGTAGTTCTTATACTGCGTGAAGCAGCCGGGGCATTTGGTCTTATTGAAGAACGTCCAGCGGTTCGCGTCGCCCGTGGGCAGCCCCTCCCATTGTAGACGCGTATCAATACCGCCATAGGCCGTCCAGTAGTTTTCCAGCGTGGGCAGTAAGCGGATATTATGCGCCTTCGCGGATTGAATGATGTAGTCAAACAGGGCAAACTCGGCCTCGTTATAGACGCCTTTTGACGGCTCGAAACCATGCCACGTCTCATGACTGAACATCCAGAGGCGCAATACGGAAACACCGTCACTTTGCAGCGCGGCCATATGGGCGTCTATTTTCGCCTTGTCCATATACTTATTCTCGATATCATCAGGTGTTGAAGAGCTGCTTCCATCTCCGTAGGTGAACACGTCGTAGGTGTTGGCGCCCGCAAAGTAGAAGTAGCGATCACCCAGGCAGAAGTGTGTACCACAGCGGTACACAAAATTTTCCGCTGCGTGAGCTGTTTTCTGTTGCGACGACAAGACGGTCAGGCCAGTCAGGAAGGTCATTCCTGTAAGCACCACAAAGAGCATGCATCGTGCTACTGGTTTGAAGAATCCTTTCATCAGCTCATCCTTTATCTTCGAGTAAAGAACAACCTACACTTCCCTGATGTTTCCCTTCGTGAACACTTTTTTTGCTGGCACTCCCTCCTTTCTTGTTTCATTGAATAATTACCTTAATTTCATTGAAACTATACCATCCAGATACGAGAGAGTCAACCGACAGATACGCATAAAGATATACACGATACTATCTCGCACCTGGCTTCTCTACCAAAAACGAACCAGATTCATCATCTTTTGCTGAGAAAACATTCACTTTTTCATCAGTTTCATCATTTCATTGACGTACGGTAAAACCATCATGTACAAAGAAAAGAAGAAAAGAGTCTCGTATGCAGAGTGACATGACGTCGCTCGCTTCATTGCAGGTTGTGAAGGAGTGCGTTCCATGACGGATTTTGCAGGCAGGAGCAGAAGGAACCTCCTGATGCTATCCCTTGCGCTTCTGATTGTACCCATCCTCTTTATCAGGCCCGCTCCTGAAGCCCGTGCAGCCTCCCAGTCCTATAGCTGGAAGCAAGTTGTGACCGGTGGCGGAGGTGGTTTTGTCGTCAATGTGCTCTTCAATCAGAAAGAGAAAGATCTTCTGTACGCCCGCACCGATATCGGGGGCGCGTATCGGTGGGACCCGGCAACTGGAAGCTGGACGCAGCTACTGGCGTGGGTTGGTCCCGATCAGTGGAATATGGCTGGCGTTGAGAGCATCGCAACCGACCCTGTAGATCCCAACCGGCTCTACATCGCCGCCGGAACGTATACCAACTCATGGACCGATCAAAACGGTGTCATCTTGCGTTCGACCGATCGAGGCAAAACATTTCAGCAGACGCCGCTTCCCTTCAAGCTCGGCGGGAACATGCCCGGACGCGGCATGGGCGAGCGTCTGGCGATTGATCCGAACAAGAATTCCATTCTCTATCTTGGTACACGCAGCGGTCACGGCCTGTGGAAAAGTACCGACTCGGGCGTGACCTGGAGCCAGGTAAGCAATTTTCCCAATACAGGCCCCTTCGTCGATACGCCCGGTGATCCCTATCTGGGGGACGAGGTCGGTGTTGTCTGGGTAACGTTTGATCCCGCGAGCAGCACGCCCGGCAACCCCACACAAACAATCTATGTCGGTGTGGCCGATAATCGGAGCGACGCCACCAATATTTATCGTACAACCGATGCTGGCAAGACCTGGGAAGCGGTCCCGGGGCAGCCAACCTGTAACGTCAGCGGCACAAAGGTGACCTGTACTGGGGGTGCGACCTGGGACACCTCCACCAACGCGACAACGGGCTATCTGCCACATCAGGGAAAGCTTGATGCTCAGGGCACGCTCTACGTCACCTACAGCGACTGGGAAGGCCCATACAACGGCGGTCATGGCGATGTCTGGAAATTTGAGCCCAAAACCGCGATATGGACCAAAATCAGTCCGGTTCCCGGCTCCGATACCTCCAATAACTACTTCGGCTATGGCGGGCTGGCGGTGGATATGCAGCATCCGGGAACGCTGGTCGTGGCAAGCGTCAACTCGTGGTGGCCTGACGCACAGTTATTCCGCACGACCGACGGCGGCAAAACCTGGGCCCCTATCTGGGAATGGGCCAGCTATCCGAGCCGCTCTCTGCACTATACTATTGACGTCTCAGACGCTCCCTGGCTTCATTTTGGCAACACGAACCCCGTTGATCCTGTGCCTGCCGTCAAGCTTGGCTGGATGATTGAGGGCATGAATATTGACCCCTTCAACTCAGACCGTCTGATGTACGGAACCGGCGCGACACTCTATGGCACAACCAATCTGACGGCCTGGGACACGGGCGGCAAAGTAGCGATCAAAACGATGGCCCGGGGCATCGAGGAGACCAGCGTCTCCGGCCTGATCAGCCCGCCAGCCAACGCGCATCTCTATAGTGTTGTCGGCGATGTGAGTGGCTGGCGTCACGACGATCTGACAAAATCACCCGATGCCATGTATTCTGTGCCCTATGCTGGCTCCTATGCAGCTATCGACTATGCCGAACTCAAACCAGATTTTCTGGTACGCGTGGGCTACGGAGACCCGAAAGCAAACCCACCTGTGACCAGCAGCGCCTTTAGCTATGATGGCGGGAAGAACTGGTTTGCCGGAAACAAAGATATCCCTGGCATCACAGGCAACGGCGGAACAGTCGCAGCGGCCGCCGATGCAAGCTCGGTTGTCTGGGCTCCCAAAGACGCGGCGGTCTCCTATTCGACCGATAATGGAAATAGCTGGATAGCCTCAAAGAACGTACCGAAGAATGCCGTAGTTGGCTCCGATCGCGTCAACCCGAAGGTGTTCTATGCCTATGGCGAAGGAAAATTCTGGATCAGCACAGATGGCGGGGCGACCTTCACGGCAAGTAGCGCGACGGGGCTTCCTGCAAGCGATGAGTCGGTAGAGGTCAGGGCCGTTCCCGGGCATGAAGGTGACATCTGGCTGACGGGCAGCAAGTCCGGTATCTGGCACTCGACCGACGGCGGCAAGTCGTTCACGAAGCTGGCAAAGATCACGGCTGCCGATGCACTCGGGCTTGGAAAGGCGGCCCCCGGCAAGGACTATATGGCGCTCTATACAAGCGCAACCATTGACGGGGTACGTGGGCTCTTCCGCTCGGATGATGGCGGCGCGTCATGGGTGCGCATTAACGATGAGCAGCACCAGTATGGCATTATCAACTGTGTAACGGGTGATCCGCGTATCTACGGGCGCGTCTATGCCTGTACGAATGGCTTCGGGATCGTGTATGGCGACCTGAACGATACGACGCCGACAAGCACGCCAACGCAGACACCAACAAAGACGCCCTCACCAACCCCGTCACCGACAAACACACCAACGCCAAGCCCGACAAGTGGCACCGGCAATGTGACGGCAAAAGGCGTCGTTACCAGTTCGAGCGCCTGGTTTACAGAGGAGCAGGTTCAGCTTCACAATACCGCACCACTCACCGATCTGACGGTAACCATTACGGTACAGAAGACGCAAGGTGTGACGTATAGCGGACTGTACGCGACCTCGGGTACCATCAGCGGCTCATACAAGGACAATGGCTCGACCATTACCTATACCTATACGCTGAAATCCGGCCAGACCCTCCCTGCAAGCTCAAACGTGACCCTTGCGGCCCAGTTCAGCGGCAATGGCACGCCACACGCAACCAGCGCGGATACCTGGTCAGTCAAGGCGACAAGCGGTGGGACGACTACAACCCTTAACGGGCATTTCTAAGACAGTCCTCGTCCCTCTGTTCTGTGCCAAATGGCGGTTCTGGTACGTTCCGGAACCGCCATCCATTTCCCCCTTGACAATAAACGCAATTTCTTTTACAATAAAAACGAACGAACGATCGTACATATCAAAAAGAGAGTAGCTCAGGCCTATCGACTTATCGATACTCCTGGGTTATCCAACAGAAGGGAAAACAGCTTACAACAGGGTATTCCGAGGATCCTGTTTTTCAGGGATCGATTTCTCTTCCAGCATAAAATTTTTTATTCAGAAAAATGTCCGTACGTTCGGATAGAAAGAGGGTTTATCACCATGTCAGATCTGTATCAAGGGAAAACAGCGCTCATTACAGGGGCCTCATCGGGCATAGGCGAAGCATTCGCCCACGAACTGGCTCGCCGTGGCATGCATCTTATTCTGGTCGCCCGTTCAGAAACGCACCTCAACGAGCTTGCCCATGAGCTCAGCAGCCGCTACCAGATTCAGACACATGTGCTTGCCGCCGACCTCAGCCAGCATCAGGCAATCCAGCAAATCAAAGAGGCAGTTGAGAGCCGCTCACTGACGGTCGACCTTCTCATCAATAACGCGGGCTTTGCAACGTATGATTATTTTGAGCAGATTGACCCTGAACGGGATCATCAACAGGTGATGGTCAATGTGAATGCCGTTGTAGCGCTCTCTCACGCCTTTCTCCCGGGAATGCTCAGGCGAGGGGCTGGTTCGATTATCAATATCGCCTCACGGGGCGCCTTTCAGCCTGCTCCTTTCATGTCTGTCTATGCAGCCAGCAAAGCGTTTGTGCTTTCCTTCAGCCAGGCACTCTGGGCAGAATACCGCAAACGGGGCATCCATGTGCTGGCAGTCTGTCCCGGTCCGGTCGATACCCATTTCTTTGCCGTTGCAGGTGGAGCAAGAAGGGGGATTGAAGCAAAAGCCACACCCGAGTTTATCGTGAATGCATCTCTCAGGGCTCTGGAGCGGCGGCGCAGCTTGATTATTCCGGGATGGCGCATCTTCCTGACGTCACAGATTGTTAGTCGCCTGTTGCCGCGTCCTTTCGTGGCACAACTGGTAGAGCATCTGACCCACCCCGGCCAGAGCAAACCAACAGGCCAGGTAGTCAGAGCTTGACAGATAGTTGGAGCTTAAAAAACAGAGATAGCTGTTCCGTTCATCTCAACACATAGATGCATGGAACAGCTACTGATAGATCTTATCGTTTCCAGCAGGGGCCCGCAGCATCAGCGTTTCAACTGGCGGGCGTACCTCGATCACCCGATGATAGAGCCCGCGAGGGAAGCAGCAGAACTCGCGTGGCCCAATCGTAAAGCGCTCGCCCTCGACCTCCACAACGATGCTTCCCTGTAACACAATAAAGCACTCATCGCTCTCCTGATGGGCATGTGGGCGTGCATCAGCCCATGCTTTGTTGGTGTGGTTGTACCAGATTTGCAGGCGATCCGACTGAAAGCCGACCTCATCGCGAGGAACGGGACCTGCTAACAGGGTAGAATGGTCCGGAAGTTTCCGACGATGAAAACGAGCCATAGAGCCTCCTTTGCTCATATCTCGTAGCGCCAGATAGGAACCTCAAGCCAGGGCCAGGGCGTGTTGACAATCGTTTCAAGATCTATCCTTCTGCACCAGTATTCCAGCCCGTATCTGGTAGCCCGATGCCCGATGATAACAACCGTTTTGCCATCATACTTGGCGCGAACATCGTGAAGAAACGCGCCTACACGCTCGATGACCATCTGCAAGCTTTCGCCATTGGGAAACGGAACTATCACACGATATGGGAACTCCTTTTCAACCAGAGCAACCGGGTCGCGGGTCATATCTCCATAGTCGTATTCGCGTAGCCGGGCATCAGGAAGAATTGGCACGCCGCGATCAGCAAAAGCCAGTTGCGCGGTATGCAAGGCGCGCTGAAGGTCCGAGCAAAAAACGGCGTCCAGCTTTTCGGCTGCATAGTGCTCTCCGAGCTGCCTCGCTTGCTGTCGTCCCGCCTCCGAAAGTGGCACATCGGCATGCCCGGAAGCGCGCTTTGCCTCGTTATCGATACTGGTCATGTGAGGCGAGTAGAACAGTTTCAGCATACTTTCACCGGTTTTTCTCTGTTTGCAGGCTTCCCTACCAATTTAGAACATGAGCACGATTTGCGCTCATAGTTCGTATTTAGAGATTATACAACATCGCGAAGTAACTGACAAAAAAACGGAAGCCTCACGCTACGCGAAGCTTCCGTCCCCATTCAGGGATACAGGATCTTCATATGCTGGCAAAACGATTGTTGTTATCGGGCCACCGGGTCGCTTAGCACTTAAGCAAGTCAACAGGCTTTTGCGCGAAACTATGCTCGCCCTCTCCCGCTTCTCAGTAGCTATAACCTCTTGAGCGGATCGACTGGCTCTTGATAGGCTGCACGCTCGCTCTCTCCCGCTTCTCAGTAGCTATAACCTCTTGAGCGGATCGACTGGCTCTTGATAGGCTGCACGCTCGCTCTCTCCCGCTTCTCAGTAGCTATAACCTCTTGAGCGGATCGACTGGCTCTTGATAGGCTGCACGCTCGCTCTCTCCCGCTTCTCAGTAGCTATAACCTCTTGAGCAGATCGACTGGCTCTTGATAGGCCGCACGCTCGCCCTCTCCCGCTTCTCAGTAGCTATAACCTCTTGAGCGGATCGACTGGCTCTTGAGCGAAACCATGCCCGTTCACTTAGCTTGCAGGCTGAATATTATAGTTGAAGCGGAAAACATTCTCCGGGTCGTACTGTTTCTTCAACGCAACGAGACGCTGATAATCTTTTGGCGCGTACGCGCCATTTATCTTCTCGGGGGTGATCGTCCCGGCGAGATTGAGTATGGCTTCCCCGGTTGTATGAGGACGCAAATCCTGCATCAACATCTCTAAATTCCGCTTCTTCTCTTCGAGGAGAGATGAAGAGGGAGCCGATACCATGAACCCCATATAGAGCGTTGCTCGGCGCATCCCGAAGGGCATTATCTGTTCTGGATAGGCCGCCAGAGCGTCGCCGAAATGGCGCAATTCAACCATCATTTGTGATTCGGGGCGGGCCGCAACCCGTAATAAGGCCTCAACAACATCGGGCGTCATGTCTTCAAATGCACACGCGTCAGAGGCAGAAAGCACGGGAGGTGCTTTGACCGGGTCTTGAGCGATAGACGCAATTTGAGCGAAGGGCAGGCTTGCGAGCGTATCAATGAAAGGCGTTCTGATCTCACCCTCAACCGTTAATGCCCGGAGCGGCTGCATCAGGCGCTCGCCTTGCTCTCTTTGTGTTTCTGGATCAGCTTCTGAACCACTATAGCAGGCCATCACAACGATAGCTGAGCGACCACGCAACAACGGAGGAAGCGTCGGCCTATCGGGGAAATGCATAATGCGGAGGGCCGAAGTCAGAGTCGTGGGAGTTGTCTTGACCCATTGCAGGTACGCATTCAACACCTCCCGGCTGAGCTCAATAGGATAGGCTAGCTGCCCACCAAAAACCGTACGAACTGGATAGAGCGCGATTTCAAGCGAGGTCACAATACCAAAATTGCCGCCCCCACCGCGCAAGCCCCATAAGAGTTCAGCGTGGTTGTTCTCGTCAACATGCAACAAGTGACCGTCTGCTGTCACCACTTCGGCAGCACGAATGCTGGCGGCTCCGGGCCCATAGCGTCGCGTCAACCAGCCGACCCCACCACCAAGCATGTAGCCCACCACTCCAACCGTAGACGCAAAACCACCGAGAGGAGCCAACCCGTAAGGAGTCACCGCCTCAACCACATCTTTCGCAAGTGCGCCCGCCGACACGCTAGCAATCGCCGCCTCTGAATTCACCTTGACCTCGGTCATGCGAGCGAAATTAATCAGAAGTGCTCCGTTTGCCGGAGCGGGATGACCATGACCCCCACCCTGCACGCCAATCGGAAGCCTATGTTGCCGAGCGAAGCGCACCGCATGGCACACATCGGCCACTGTCTCGGGCATCACCACAACTGCTGGAACCTGCTCAAACGCATCGCTATCCCAGACACGAGAAGCCCGCTCATAGCCATCATCTCCCGGCACAAAAACACTACCCTGAAGCTGTTCACGCAACGGCTGCACATCTATCTGTTCAATGCTCATATTACACTTCTCTTTCAATTCTCTCAGGAACTTTCTTTTGAACGTGTGAGGAAAGTATACAGGAGGAATGGGGACACCCTTATGTCACTTTTGGGAGTGATGACGCACAATTTCTTCAGCAGCCCGGGCAACCTGCTGGCGCAATGTATCAGGCTCGATCACCTGCGCATCAGTACCTAGAAGCAGTAGAACCCGAATCAGCCAATCATATTCTTTCGGGTTCAAGCGCGTGATAAGCAAACCTTCTCCGTTCTCCAATCGCTGAACCTGTGCACTCAGATATGGATTACGCTCCAATCTCAACACCCCACTGGACGTTAACTGAATGCGAACCTCCGGGAATGAAGGGTCAAGGTATATGCGTGTCAGCTTCTCTCGATCCACTTCGGGAGCCACTTCGGCAAGTCGCACCTCCAGAAAGCGATCAACACGATAGTGACGCAACTCCTGACGCTCGCAAGAATATGCCTTGCAGTACCAGAGACCGGCTGAAACACTCACCTGGACCGGCAGAATCGTCTGTTGAGAAACACCCCGCACCGAACGATAGGTCACTTCAAGCCAGCGTTCTTCACGAGCGCTCTCCAGTAGCCGTTCAAGGAACGGGGTTGCATAGGGCCGCTCGGGAAGCTCCAGTGACATTACCTGCACGAGGCTGTCCAGCTCTTCGCTGTTTCGGCGCGGTAACAGCGCTTCCACTTTGGCAAGCAGGGATGCCCTATCTTGTTTGAAAGGGGTCCCATCCATCTGTGAAAGACTGGCAAGCGCAATACGCAGCAGCAGTGCTTCATTCAGGCGCAGGGCAAGCGGCGCCAGTGTGTAATCAGGCATCAGGCTATAGCCGCCTGTCGCGCCCAGATCCGCTACAATCGGGATGCCCATCTCGCTCAACGCCTGAATATCACGTAACACGGTACGCCTGGAAATCTCAAACCGTTGTGCAATCTCATTCGCGGTCCGTTTCCCTCCCTGCAAATAGAGAAGAATCGCGGTTAAGCGGTCCACTCGATTCATAATCTTTTCATTTCCTCTTCTTTTACCCTTCTTGTTTTTCTCTCATCCACCCATATCACGTTCGCAAAAGCACTTCCTTCTCTTTCACTTCTGTGACAGTTTTCAACAATAAAGCTATAAGAAATGGACGCAATTTCTGTGCAGCAAGGGAGAGATAACAGCAAGCCATTATCTCAAAACGCTCTCTACAGCTTTTACGGTTTACTCCGGGAACCATTGCACCTGTTCAGCAAGACAAGGGAAGGCAGTGCACTCTATCCTTCCCTTGTCGCGATAGTAACATCTATGAAAGCAAACAATCCAATGGCTTTGCCTTATCCTGACAGATGTAGGTGCCGATATCAGCGGACATGTCAACATGCAGCGACTGCTTAACGGCGGCAACGAAATCGCGCATATTGGCCGGTTGCATAAAGTGTGCATCTGCAAAGTGTTGGATAAAGCGAATAAACTGACCCTCTCCTATCTTATCTTGTAAGTGAAATGCAACAAGCAGGTAATTGCAGTCCAGTTTTGATAGACCATATTGTAGCATTTCTGGTGAATCTGAGCTCACAACCCCGGACTTGCTTTTCACGAGCTGCTCGCAGGTTCGCTCGGCGCGCTGCGGAAAATCGGTATGAAGGATCTGGCCGGTAAGCTGAACCGAAACCGAAGGCGCAAGCATACGCGGAAGCTCATTTCCCGGTAACACAAATGCGCCGACAAGCCCGGGCATCCCATCTGCTTGTACTGGTTCTTTTGTCTGAAACATATTGAGCAACCACGCCTCCGCAATGTCTTCTCCAATCAAGTGATAGAGCGCCTCTTGAGAGAGTTTACCCCAAAAGGCCTGATAGTATGTTTCAGGATAGAACAGCACTCCATCCCCCATAATTGGGACTTGTAGAAACGGGACCATAACGATTATCTGATGCGCAGGCTGATGATCAGCAGGCTGCCACTGCTTGAGTCCAACAAGGTACTTGCTGATAACAGTATAGAACTCCTGGCGCTCAGGCTCAAAACTGCCCATGCTTTGCACGGTCACCTCAGGGATAAAGCGCCGCTGTTGTGGCTGTTTGAACGCGACGGCAAAGGCATCGGGGAGGCTCGCATGCGGTTGGGCTACAAGCCCCTGATATGCGCCTCTCTGCGTGAGCTTGCCAGGAGAAGCGGTGACCTGATAGCCAGCAGGAATTTGAAGGCGAATTACATCAATATGGGGTCTGAAGCTTTGCTGAAGGCTTTGAGTGGTCCAGGGAAGCGGATACCAGCTTCCTGCTTTTCCCTGAAGAAGGGCGATATGCTGCCCGATAAAACTGGTATTGATGCTGGTACCCCAGTACTCATGTGAGAACAGACCGGTGGCATAAGCATACTCCTCACGCACAAGCTGCGCTGTTCCCTCGTACTGAAGCATCATTTGAACAGGCTTACCACTCGCGAAAGGTGTCTGTGCAAGCTCAATTTGCGTTCGCTGCCACCCCATCCGAAAGGGAACCGATTGACCATCAACAGTGATGTTCTGGAATTTCAGCCCTGCGTTGAGATCTACAAAGAGCTTTTTTGCTCCACTTGCCTTTGGTATCAACCGGAAAGAGGCATTCCCTTTTATATGCCCACTGGCTGGATCAACACTCACATTGAGCGTATATGCCTCGGTGCTTGCTGTCACCGGGATCGGCTGAATATCCTTTCCACGCTGAAAAGCAGGCAGTATCTGCTGATATGAGAAAAGGAGAGGGAGGAGTGAGCCACCCAGAAGCAGCGTCAGAAGGAAAAATGGGAGAGTCTGCCAGCTCTTTACGCTCTCAATCGGACTGCGCCATTGCCTCACCAGCGGCACCAGTACAAAGAAGAGCAGGCCGACAAGCCACACAACGAGCACCCGATAGAGCATCAAAATGGCGTCCTGCCCAAAACCAAGCCCCGGAAAGTAGATCGCGGATTCTATACGCAGCAAAAAAGGCTCGCGTAAGGTATCTGTTGCCATGATATCAAGATAGAGCGCCAACCCACAAACAAGCAGGGCCACAAGTAGTGGATTCCTGATAAGACTGGTACAGAAAAGCGTTATCCCGACAAGCAAGAGCAGGCTACCAAAGTAGAGCAAGAGCGGGTATAGCAGAACTTCCAGCAAAAGCGAATAGTGTATTACAGCAAAGGAAAAGAGCAAGCTGACCCCCAGGTTTATCAATCCGATACAGCAGAGAAGCAGGAAGCAGGCTATCCCTTTCCCAAAGGTGTACAGCGTTGACGGAACAGGGCGAAGCCAGAGAAGCGAGGCCGTCTTTCTTCTGGCATCACGGGTCAGCGTACCACTACAAAGAAACGATGTCAGCGTATGCAGCGGTATAGAGATATACATGAGAAAGACCAGGGTATCTCTTGCTTGCCCGGTACTGGTTAATCCCGTCTTCAGTATGTCATCAGGAAAACGCTGCGCCAGAATCCACGAGAAGAACAGACTGATAAGCAGAACAACTGCAAGCAAGACCCAGAACCCATAGGAACGCAGTTGCAGCAAGATCTCTATACGTATAATTTCTATCAATTGTTTCCAGGCATTCACCCGCTGATTCTTCGTCTGATGCAATGCGAGCGTCTTTTCTGAAACCGTCATCTTTTTCTCTTCCTATTCTTCACTCTGCCGAATAAAGCGGCCTTCATCAGTCAGCAACTTCCATTGAACAAGCATAAGCAGGAGGGCTATCACGAGTAAGAGCCATTTTCCCTGCCACCAGTCATCCGGTCTGTCAGTAAAACCGCGCTGTGTCCAGCTAAAAAGCAGGTACAGCAGTATATTTCTGTAATTCCCTCCCTGAAGAAAAGGGGCTACCACCATATTCACTAACCATACTCCCAGACCAAGCATATAGCCCACCACACTATTTCCCGGAATCAACAGCAGCGTTTGCGCAAGCATTGCCAGACAGAGCGAAGGAGCAAGCGCTATCCCAAGATTCTGACCTATCCAGAGCCAGCTATTGCCGTGTGGCTCCGGATGCGGCCTTGTGCTTGCCAGAACAATGAGCGATCCGACAATCACCCAGATGGTCAGATACCCCATGACATACAGCAAACGCAGCACCAGCAGGGCAAAAACGGGCTTGCGTAGAGCAACCTGAGTCAACGTCCCTTCCTGCCACTCTCGCGCAAGCAATGGGACGGTGAGCGTCAGCGTGATGAATGGTAGCATCAGTTCCAGACAATAGCGTAACATCAACGCGTAACGCAGAGGATCATCGGAATCGTACAGCGAGATATACCGTGGCAAGACAAACACCATCCCGATCAGCAGAGGAGGCAGGCCCCATGTCCAGGAGATACATCGACGGAGTTCAAACAGAAAGAGCCTGAGAGGCCAGTTCCGCCGTGTTGCCTTCCACTGTATGCTCTTCATTGTCACCATCATGCGTTTTTCCTGTCACTCACTGAGTTCAGGCTATCAGCCTCACTGACACCGATCAAAGAGAAGTAGCCATCTTCCAGTGTAGGCGCAACAGGAACCGCTTCAGCATCTGGCTGTTCACCAATAACCCGGGCTATTACCTGATCAGGTGAAGCTTCCGGATCATCCGTGATCGGGTGCAATGAAGAGATCAGCAATTCCCTGCGCTCACGCAGCGCTTCGATCCGTGCAATGGTTGTCCGCCAGCTCCAGCAGCGCTCTCGGGCAATCTCGGTTAGAGCCGGAACTGTGCCCTGAAAGAGCATTTTGCCCTGATCCAGGACGGCAAGGTGACTCGCTATCGTTGCCACATCGCCAATGATGTGCGTTGAAAGCAGGATCGTCCGATTTCCCTGTGCAGCCAGACGAGCAAGCAAGGTCCGAAAGCGCTGTTGTTCGACCGGATCAAGCCCGGCTGTTGGCTCATCCACGATCAAAACAGGCGGGTTACCAAGCAATGCCTGTGCCAGGCCCAGACGACGGCGCATGCCTCCACTCAGAGCACCGACGCGGGTGCGGGCACGGTCGCGCAAATTGACGGCATCAAGCACCTCTGCTATATGGATATCAGGGCGCTCAAGCCCCTGAAGCGCCGCAAGGTAACGCAAGGTTTCCAGGACCGTCAACGTTGCATAAAAGCCCTGATCCTGCGGCAGGAAACCCACCAGTTCACGTACCTGTTCACGCTGCTTCACGGCGTCATATGGTCCTATCTGAACGCGCCCTTTCGTTGGCACAAGCAGCGTCGCAAGAATCTGAAGCAGAGTACTCTTGCCTGCTCCATTGCGACCGAGCAGACCAAAAACGCCCGGCTGGATACTCAGGTCAACATTATCCAAGGCCAGACGCCCCTTCTTAGGAGAGCCATAGCGCTTGCTGACTCCCTGGATATGAATAGGTAGATTTGACGTCTTCAATTCTGGTTGACTTGTTGTCTGCATTGAGATGTTTTCTCCTCAAAGTAAGAACGACTACACCACAGCTCCCTTATCCAGGAACGCTGTGCGTTGACAGAACTGTTCAACATGTTCTATATGATTGAGCGCAAGCACAATTGTACAGCGATGAGCCCGTCTCAAAAGCGCCATCTTCACATTCAGCAGCGCTTCACTATCCAGATTGGTAAAGGGATCATCCAGTATCAAGAGTTCTGGATCACCAAGCAAGGCCTGCGCCACACTCAAACGACGACAGGAGCCGAGCGAGTAACTTCCTATCTTCTGATCGGCTATCTGCTCGAAACGTAGCTCTTCAAGCAGCAGGCAAACCTCGTTGTGGCGCAGCTTCGGCCCGCTCATCCCTTTCAGCAGAGCCACATATTCCAGAAACTGGCGTCCTGTCAATTTTGGTGGCAAAGCAAGCAGTTGTGGTGCATATCCCAGATGAGCCCGTAGCGCCTGCCGAGCCCGGGGAGAAGCCAGGTCATAGGGACCGACCGTCACCGTTCCAGCCGTAGGACGTAAGCGCGTTGCCAGTATACGAAGCAGGGTACTTTTTCCCGCTCCATTGGACCCAAGCAGGCCAAATATGCCACCCGGGATATGCATTGTTATGTCATGCAGCAGGTTTTCTCCTCGATAGCGTTTGTACAGATGTGAGATCGTAATTTCCATGTATCCCCCCTTACATAAAGCGCTCTCGTCGGGCCAGAAAGAGGGTACCAAGCAACAAGCACAACGTTCCTATCGCCAGAAGCGGCCCGGAAGACCAGAAGTGTTCAATGGCCAGGCTGACAGTACTGTACCGAAACGCAGAAAACCAGGCTAGCATACGCGCACTCCAGAGGACAATCAATATCGGCAGTGCGATCAGCGGACGAACCACCGTTGACAGGAAAAACGCGACCGCAACCATGAAACACAGCGGGCCAAGCCACTGCATCAGGAAGCCCGACAGCGAGAGAACATGGGTCATCGAGAAGAGCAGCGTCACTCCCCCGTTCAACCCGAGCTGAATAATGCCATACACAAGCAAACGGCAAAGCAGCAAGAGGCGCGGCGATGTCACCGTTGTTGGTAGCAGCTCGATCTCCATATGTTCGCGCTCGCGAAAGAGCAAGGGGAAACAAATCACCGCCTGCAAGACCATCAAGAATTGAAGAAGCTGCGTGTTCACTGTCAGTGGCAGAGGAACGACAGTGAGCAGAAGCATGAGGAAAAACGCGGCTCCCTGTACGATCCAGACTTCTCCAGGTGTCAGTAAGAGCTGGAACGTAACCAGAGCAACACCCCGCTCTCCTATAGAGTGCAGCTTCTGCATCCAATGAGCCAACAGTGACGTCTGCTGGACCTCTCCACTGAGACGTTGCGAGAAGCTATTCCACGAAGGTGTAAACGGCTGTACAACTTCGGGCTGTGTCCGCTGATAGAGCTCGGTAACATCTGCCGCAAAACCACGCCACAGCTTCAGTTCCTCCTGACAGACCGAGCAAGATTTCAGATGGCTCATCAGGCGCTGCCGTTCACCCTCGGTCAACTTGCCAGTGATGAACCAGGGTAACAACCCCTGAGACTGCTCACATGAATACGGCTCGATCATATGTGTTGCCCTCTTTTCTGTTTCGTTTCCGCCAGTTCCGCAAGCAGCTTTTGTCTCGCGCTATGAATACGGCTTTTGACGGTTCCGGTCGGGATATTCAGAATATGAGCGACCTCCTCACAGGAGAAGCCACAGTAAAATGTGAGTTCCAGCACAACACGATATTTATCTGAAAGCCTGCTGAGCGCTTCCCCCAGGTGCAAACGCTCAAGAATCTGCTCCTCATACGAGCGCTGTGGATGATAGGTATCCATTTCGTTATAGTATGCCTCAGTATGATCTTGTTGCTGAGAACCTTCAATCGTACGAGAAAGATTACGCCGCGTATTCAGCACAATATGCTGTGCGATACGCAGAATCCAGGTCTCAACCTGCGCCTCCCCTCGATAGCGAGCAGCCGAACGCCATACTGCAAGGAAAACCTCCTGTAGCGTCTCCTCGACCAGCGCCGCATTTTCTCCCAGTCGATACCAGAGATACCGCCAGATAGCGAGCCGATAGCGTGCATAGAGTTGCTCCATTGCCCGTTGGTTTCCTTTCGCGATCTGTTGTATCAGTTGGGTATCTGCAAGCTTCATCTGTTCTTGATATGCCAAACATCCATACAGTGGCATCCCCTTCAAGATTTCCAGTATCACTATTATTAGTACCCATTTCCCGACGAGGAGTTCGGTTTTTTCTCCCTCATTCCCTGGATCTTTCTTTTTCTGGCTGCGACCAAACCCTTGACAGCTCACTCCACTCACTGCTATATTTACAATAAAGTTACCGCTAACTAACTATAGCGGTTCTTTTTAGCATTGTTTTAGTTAGTTACCACTAACTCTATAAGGAGAAAAGCACATGAAACTGATGTTTCACGATACAACATTAGCGTTTGAATTCCTGCGCGTACTTAGCGAGGGCATCTATGGCGGCTCCGATATCAATGAATGCTTCCTGACGGCCTCACGGATTCAAGAAGATGATCTTGAAAGCTGGTATCGTGAATGGCATAGAACCGCAGAACGGATTCACTCCATCGCAGATCGTTGTCTGGAAAGAGGTCACACGGTCAGTGCACGCGACGCATATCTGCGGGCCTCCAATTATTATCGTTGCGCCGAATTCTTTCTGCATATCGATCAGAAAAAGAACGCCTCCAAAGCGCTCGACACCTATAAGCAGAGCGTTCATTGCTTTCAGCAGGCAACCCGGCTTTTCGCATTTCCCTGCGATATCGTCCGTATTCCGTATGAGGAAACCACCTTGCCAGGCTACTTCTTTCGCCCTGATGCTACGAACAGAACACGCCCAACGCTGCTCTTACATGGAGGTTATGACTCTATTGGCGAGGAATTGTACTTCAGCACCGTTCCGGCCGCATTACAACGGGGCTATAACTGTCTCATCTTTGAAGGCCCGGGACAGGGAGAAATGATTCGCCTGCAACATCTGCCCTTCCGTCCTGACTGGGAACAAGTCGTGACCCCTGTGGTAGACTATGCATTAACACTGCCGGGTGTCGATCCAGCCCGACTTGTGCTTGAAGGTCGCAGTCTGGGCGGCTATCTGGCACCACGCGCAGCCGCTTTCGAGCATCGCCTTGCCGCCTGTATTGCTATTGATGGCCTTTTCGCGTTTCTCCCCACAGCAGCGGAAGAAGAGCTTCATGCGACAGAAGAAGAGGCAAACACCGTCTTGACACAGCTTATGCAGACAAGCTTGAATATGCGTTGGGCTGTCAGCCAGGGCATGTGGACGATGCAGGCAAGCTCTCCTTTTGAATTTGGCCAGAAAATGCAGCATTACACCCTGGAAGGAATCGCGGATCAGATTACCTGTCCCACCCTGGTCTGTGACGCCGAAAAGGACCACTTCTTTGCTGGCCAGCCTATGAAACTCTACGAGGCTCTGACCTGCCCGAAAACGTATATGCTCTTCACGGCAGAGGATGCCGCTGAAGAACACTGTCATGAGGGAGCAACCCTGCTGCTAAACCAGCGTGTCTTCGATTGGCTTGACGAGACGCTTCGTTCATAAGCCTGAGCGTATGCTGTGGACCCTCTCTGAAGGGGGGGCCACCCTTTCCAAAGCTCACAGCAAAAAGCGGAGTATATGCGCGTTCTTTATGAAAGAGAAACCCTTTTTCGGGAGAACAAAGCATATGGATTCGCTCACTCAGTGGTGTACTATTTACGAAGCCGCGCACAAGCTACAACTGGCAGCCAGCAGTATACGAAGGATGATTTCTGAACGGCAACTTCCTGCCCGTTTCGCGACACCTGATGAAATCGCACTCCTGCTCCATTCCGGACGCATTCACGGCGTGCCCGGCACCGGTATTCGCCTGATTCATCAGGACACACTTTCACAGATACAGGCCAAACGACTTCGTTTATCGAACTGCTAACAAGAGGCTTGCAGGGTACGACATACCTCGGTTGCCGCATCCTGCATTCCTCGGCTTAGTCATAAAACGCTGGAAGCTGCTTGAGAGTATTCCATTGCTCCTGATCGTGCCCGAACACTGTCAGGGAGAACGCCCGTTTCCGGTTCAGCTCAAGGAGTTTCAGTGTACTGGCAATTGTCTGCTCGCCGTCAGCATCAGTCGGCCCGACGGGTCGTTCCCTGGTGAAATGAGCCTGCAACGCTACCGCATCAATCGCCAGCAGCACCGGCCCGGTTTGCGGAAGCGAAACGATCACCGACTGATGACCGGGAACATGGCCGCTGGTTTCGATCAACTCCAGGCCTGGAAGCAGTTCTGTATCCCCCTCAACAAACCGAAACCGTGAAGCTGGCTGATCCCATTGGGAGCGGGTCTTCTCAAAACGAGGGTGACCTGCTATAGCAACCTCATGCTGCAATCGTTGTACCACGATTTGAGCCCGAGGGAAGGCGCCCAGGTTGCCTGCATGATCCTCATCATAGTGTGTGCTGATAAGCAGATCAACATCCTCAGGCTGAACACCAAGCGTAGCCAGTTGTTCAATCACGCTTTGGCCATATCGCAGGCCGAGGCCTCGTCCTAAGCTGTCTTCCTGTATGATCTCCGTTCCAGCAGGCGCGAGAGCCAGACCGGTATCAATCAGTATATTTTTCCCGTCCCCCATCTGCACCAGGTAGCAGGGAACCGGTAACATCAGTGGGCCGGCAAGCATGGTTGCAACCTGCATCAGATACAAGCGCTGCGGCCCGACTGTCGTAGATGTCATATGAATGCCTTTCAAGGTAGACAAAAACAGATAGGACACTCATTATACTACGCGTTCAACACAAGCAAGAAAGCTACCTGGACGAACCAACGAGAAGGGATACCCTTCCAGCGCCAATATCTTTAGCGACACAGCACCTGTGTTATGGCCTGCTCAAGTGCTTCGGTTGGGTTCACGGGTGGCTGCTGCACTCGCCATGCCACAAAGCCATCTGGGCGAACAAGGAGTGCTCCCTGTTCACTGATTCCAGCCCGAGCAGGCCACTGGTTTGACGTATCAAGCAACTCACCAGCGGAACCAATCCGAAAAGCGGAGATGTCAACTCCCAGGCGGCTTGAAACGGAGGCCGCGGCCTTTTGCCAGACCTCTCCATCCTGCCCTGTGAGCAGTACAAAGTGCCTGCCGAACAGATACAGCGTTGAGATACGCTGTCCCTGATACTGGACCCAGAGGTGAGGAGCTCGCGTTCCCGGCCTGCCATCCAACCCGAGCACCTCCCATTGTTCAGGAGTTGACTCCTTTTCGGGGATAATCGCCTGAGAGGCATAGGTATAGCCAAAGCCGAGAATTCTGGGAAGCCGTTGCATGAAATTCTTTACGCCGGGATGCTGGCCATTCAGCGACACCAGGCCTCTTTCGTCCGCAGCCTGTGCCGATTCATCAGCGGCAAGCCAGCCAATGGGGTAACGTTCCACAGTATAGGTATGGAGCAGTTCCGGTCCTGCCTGTGCTCGCAGCACTGCGGCCAGTTTCCAGGCCAGATTATGTACATCAGCAATGCCTGTATTCGCACCCTGTCCGCCCCAGGGTGGCATCTGGTGGGCTGCGTCACCGGCCAGGAAGACACGTCCATGCTGGAAGCTATCTGCAACTCGCATTGCCGACTCCCAGGGAAGAATACTCTTGATCTCGATAGCGATATCTGGCAGACCAAGCGCGATACGCAACAGCTCCTTACAGCGCTCATGTGTGAAATCTTCGGGCTTCTCACCTTTTGTCGGATCATAGCACAGGTGAAACACCCAACGATCACTGTTATTGATCGAGGTAAACAGACCCACCAGTTCCGGGCGATCAATCCGACACATGCTGAATTCCCGTCCGCGCACCAGCTCACGCAAGTCAGCTTCAAACAGAATATTCAGTAAATGGCCAAGCACGCCACGCCCGCTGACCGATGCACCCAGCATCTGTCGAACCGGGCTCCCCGCGCCATCAGCAGCGATCATATATGCCGCCCGTATTGTTGAGGTCTCTTCAGAAATCCGATTGCGAATCGTTGCCGTGACGCCATCCTCATCCTGCACAAAAGACACCAGTTCCGTAGAAAAACGGAGATCTCCGCCACGCTCGCGGGCAGCTTGTAGTAGAACAGGTTCTACTTTGTCCTGGGTACCGCGACTTGCTGACACCGGGCTTACGGCTTCCAGGCGCTCCGCTCCGGGAAATTTCGGCTTCTCACCGCCACGTTGATGGCCTTCAATTACCTCAACCAATGATGTGCCCTGAAAGATCCCCATGCTTGGAGCCAGTTCAGCGCCAGCCGCTTCAACAGCCTCACGAATACCCAGTTCCTGATACAGTTCCATCGTACGTGCATTGACGCCACGAGCTCGGGGATGAATTGAGGTCCCAGAGTGTCGCTCAACCAGAATTGATGAGATGCCCTGATATGAGAGAAAAAGCGAGGCGGAGAGACCAACAATGCCGCCACCAACAATCAATACGGGAGTCTGTTCCTGAGCCATATCGTTTTTCTTCCTTTGCTTCTTCATTACTACGCGCCTCTTGTTGTCAGAAGCGCTCACCACAACTGCATTGAGTATAGAAGCAAACCAGGGCAAGCAACATCATCCAGGTGGGTAGTGTGCCGGGTTATTTTTAGAGAAGATCCAAACGATGCGCCGCTTCGCATGCCTGTGTTCGATTACTGACATTCAGCTTGCGGTACAGACTCTTGAGATGTGCCTTCACCGTGTTGATAGAGATGATCAGCTCATTCGCAATAGCGGGATTTGTGTATCCCTTCAGCAGCAAACGAAGCACACGTTCCTCTTGTGGGCTCAACGGCTCAATGAGCAGATTGTGTACTGTACTACCAGCGTTCTGAGCAGCCTCCAGAATGGTGCGGGCATAGCTGACAAGCGCACGTTGTTGCAATTGAGGCAACAATGCTCGAACAAGCGTCAATAGAACATCACCTTCATCAAGAAAGAGCCGTAGATACCTTTCAGCCTGCGCCTGTTCCAGCAATGCCCGCGTCACTTCCTTTGCCTTTTCCAGCTCACCATGCACATACAGGGCTTGCGCCTGCACCGCCTGAATAGCCAGAAGGACGCGAGCACGTTCCATCCGTTGCGCTTCATTTGCCAGACGCGAAAGCAGAGCAAGCGCTTCTTCCGACTGCCCCTTCACAAGGAGCAAACGAGCCGCTAGCAAAGCTTCCTCTTCATACAATGTGCGCGGAAGGTCAGGCCGATGCTTCTGCCTCCATTGCTCAACAATCACATGATTGCCTGCCAGCAACGAGAAACGAGCAAGCCACATCTCAATTTCCCGACCCAGACGCAAACGAAGGGGTGAATTCATCGGGATACGAGCAAGCAACCATGTGCAACGATGCTGCGCCCGTTCGTTCTCTCCCCGAGCCTGCTCAATCCAGGCCAGTATGAGTTCTGCCTGTACCTGAAATTCCTCGTTTTCAAGCCGTAGAGCGAGGTGCAAAGCTTCCTGAGCCTGCTTTTCCGCTGCCGCTGTATCATTCCATTCATATGCCAGTCGTGCCAGAAACAGCAAGGCGTGCGCAATGTCATCACTATCATTCTCCTCTCGGGCTTCAACAAGCAATCGCCAGCTCATTTCGGCTACCTGACGAAGTTTCCCCTGTTCATAGATTGTCTCATGCAGCAGCACCGCTTGAGCCCGCAACATCGCTCTATTTCCTTGTGCTTCACAAACTGCGTAGAGTTTTAAGAAAATTTCCTGAGCCTCCCGCAAGAAGCCATACGCCAGCTTGCCTTTGCCAATGATATTCAGACTGAGATTCTGCCATGCCAATTCGCTCTCTGGTTCTCTTTCAGAGAAACAGGCAAGGGCGTGCTCAGCATATTTGATCGCTTGCTCAAGCGCTCCATATTCTCTGCTGAAAAGTGCATGCAGGGCGAGCGCTCTTCCGAGATTGAGGGTATCACCGGTAGCCCGAAACCCTGCTTCAGCTCTCTGGAGTGTCTCTTCAATCTCTATTCGCAGCGCCTGTAGATTGGGAAAGCGCTTCCCACCGGGTGTGATAATCTCCTGAGTGGCTGAGTTTTGTCGTCTATATTCATGCAAACCGGGATTCTGGATAATAAGCCCCTGAGTAACGGGACTCTCAGTAACAAGTTCTCGGGTAGCCAATTGCTGAGTGACAGGAGCTTGACTGATAAGATCTTGACCGGCAAATTTCTGGGGTAGAAAGTCCCGATTTTCAAGACCCTGATTTTCAAGACCCTGATTTTCAAGACCCTGATTTTCAAGCCCTTGAGAAGAAACAGGCGCGATAACAAACACTAAGAGTAACGCGACAACATATCCTAGCGAGAAAATTTGGCGCGTACGCGCCATTTCTTCCGGCAGTCGTTCTAGCCAACGACAGAGTGTACGTCCTCCATCTACCTGCTGTAGCATCCAGGGATCAACAAAATGATGAAGAAGCCTATCAAGAATTCGGGCAATCATGTCAGCAGCATGGTCTATATCCTGTGCTTGAAAAGCTGTCTCGATAGCCTCTACAAGCATTCCCTGCTGCTCATACCAGTCGCTCGCTTTGCGAAGCAACGCGCGTTGCTCTTCCAATCCCAGGCGCCGCCGAGCCTCAGCCTGCATCGCTTCCGCAAAGAGGGGGTGATACCGATACCATCTCTCAGATATTTCCCGTCTTTCTAGAAGAGGCGGACGATACTCAGGCTGTCCCCCGGGCATTTCCCATCTTTCCGGGAGGAGTGGGGTAGAGCGGCTCTGCTCATCGAGCATTTCCCGTCCTTCTAGAAGAGGCGGACGATACTCAGGCTGTCCAAGTTTCTCTAGAAAGAGGCCTGCACGGGCCAGTTCTTCCAGAAAGTGCTTGCTATCATGTCGTCCTGTGATCGCATCACACAGCGAGCCCGTCAGGGAAGCAAGCATACTGGTACGAAGCAGAAAATCCTGCTGCTCCACTGATTGCGTCAGCAGAACCTCCGAAACAAAGTAATCCAGGAATGGGCGCTGATCTCCTGCGAAGCGCACCAGGCGCTCAACATCCCCACCCTTCTGAAACCAGAGCACCAGCAAGCGCAGGCCAGCGGCCCACCCCTCTAAACGCGTTTCAACAAGGCGTAATCCTTCTTCAGAGATTGGTATCTGATGCAAAAAGGCCGCGATCTCCTGGCGCGAAAAACGCAGATCATGGAGTTCACACAGCTCTCCTCTGGCCCGAAAACTAGCCAGCGCAAGTGGCGGCTCACTACGACTCAAGATGACGATGTGCAAGGAAGCAGGGAGATGTTCCAGAAAAAAACCCATTGTTTTTTGAATGAGCGGTGATGTGATACGGTGGTAATCTTCCAGAATGAGCACGCCACTACAGGCAAAGCGCGTGATATCGTTTAACAAAAGCGTGAGGATTGCTTCAAATGAAGGCATTTCAAAAGGGGATAGACTGGCAAGTGCACTCTTGCCAACCGCGGGATGGAATGTTTGCAAAGCAGTGATAAGGTAGCGCCAGAAACGGAGCGGATCATTGTCATCTGTATCGAGCGAAAGCCAGGCGACAGGTAACCCCGGCGAACGCTGTATCCACTGACAGACGATGGTTGTCTTTCCGAAACCAGCCGGTGCGGTAATCAGCGTCAAGCGGCTGGTTAAAATTGCATCCAGCTTTTGAAGCAGGCTCTCTCTGTCAATCAATGGTGAGGGCAGGTGCGGAGGCTGGAACTTCGCGTTCAGGAGCGGTGAAGCCGGTTCAGTACGGGGCTGTTCATGAATCGCATTTTCGATAAGGCTTTTCGCCAGCGCCTCCAACCGTGCAAAGGTCAAATCTGATGTTTTGCCTGCATATCTCTTGACCGTGCGGCGATCCTGGCTGCGATAAGCATACCAGTAAGCAGATCCCCTGACACGCGCTTCTTTCAAGAGCGTCACCGTTCCCTGCAACCCGCGAAAAGAAAACGAGATGTGCTCATCCAGCCAGCGAAACCAATCAGCATCCTCTTCGTGCTGGAATGTATAGAGCAATGCACCCTGTTCAAAGAGCTCATAGCGTCCTTTAGCAGAACGCTCCCCACGAGCAACCAACATATAGCGAGCCTGTTTAGGCATACTTGTTTCTTCCCCAATGAACGTTTATATTCCCCAACATCGATTATCGGGTAAGTATAGCAGGACATTGCCTGATTGTCATTTGTTGGGGAATACAATGGGAAGGAAATCAGGCAGAGTCGGTGACAGAAGATGTCAGGAATAGATGCTATCATCTTTGTTACAAAAAAGAGGAAAGGATGTATGTTTTTATGAGTGACCTCGGCAGTACAAACCACGAAATCATTCAAGAGTTTCGGCAAAACAAGGGGAAGGTCGGCGGCTATTACGAGGGACAACCGCTTCTCTTGCTTCATACAAAAGGCCGAAAGAGCGGCCAGACGCGCATCACGCCACTGGCCTATACACAGGATGGCGAGCGTATCATCTTGATCGGCGCAAATGTTGGCTCATCCAAAAATCCCGACTGGTACTATAACATTCTGGCTCATCCCGAAGTTACCGTTGAGATTGGAGAAGAGCACTTGCCAGCCATCGCAACCGTGCTTGAGGGAGCCGAACGAGAACGCTTTATCGCAGACTCTCCCAAAGCGTGGGCCGAAGCAAAAGCCTACTATCCTGATCTGCCCGATTGGCCGATAAAGCGTCAACAGAGCATTCCCGTGATTGCACTTACCCTGCAACGCCCTTCATCCAGTGCCTCTCTCTCTTGAGCGCTCATAGCACCCATTTCGCTCGTTGTCCTGATGGCCCTGGCTCGCTGCTTGAGCTAGCGGTCATTTTTCTCGACAGGCGGAAAAACAAATGCCTTCTCTGGCTTGATCACTACTACAGCTCGCTCTTCTCCCGGCTGGATTGTCGCATCAATATTGAAGTACTTGTGCGAGATGCTATGCGCAAAGCGAAAGTCCGGGTCATCCTCTACACGCTCTACACGCCCACGGATCTCGATTGAGCGAAATGGGTTGCCTGGGTCAACGATCGAGAGCGAGACGCGCGGCTCACGCAGCACATTCCTGTACTTCTGGCGCGCTTTCGTCATCGTAAGGGAGATATATGTTCCATCCCAATCGAAAATGACCGGGCTTACCTGCGGCCCGCCCGATGGCCCGATCGTGGAAAAATGGGCTACGGTCCTGTTTTGTAAGAGGTCAAGAAATGCTTCAGGGATATTTGCCATGTTCGTTGTCCTTTCTCGTTTTGCTTGTCAGCAGTATACTTCACCTGGTACAATGAATGCAAATCATAGCGTTTCTAATTTTATGAAGGATGTTCATATGAATTTCTCGCAACTTCAAAGCGTGGTTGCACTGGCCGAAACAGGTAGTTTTACAGAAGCAGCCTTCGCCATCGATCTCACCCAATCGGCGGTAAGTCATGCGCTGGCAACACTTGAACGAGAATTGGGTGTGACCATTTTTGAGCGTAACCGGAAAGGCGTGGTTACCCTCACCGATATAGGGAAGAAGATTCTCCCGCATGTACGCGAGCTTCTGGCGCAGGCCGAGGCTATCGAGCAGGAATGCCGGGCAGCACGAGGCCAATCAACAGGGAAGGTACGCGTTGGGAACATCGAATCGATTATCGCGCCCGGCCTGCTTACCAGCATCCTGACCCGTTTCCAGAGCCAGTACCCTGAGATCGAGATTGTGCTGTTTGAAGGCTCACTCCACGAAGTTGGTGAGTGGATCGAGAACAGCGTGATTGATGTCGGTTTTGTGATGCTACCCGCGACAGGCGTCAACGAAACCTTCCTGTCCACCGACGAATTGTGCATCCTTCTGCCTCAAAGCCATCCGCTGAGCAGGCGCAATGCCATCGCTCCCCATGAGCTTCAAGGAGAGAATTTTGTGCTGGAAAAGACGCAATGCACTCTGAATTATGTCAAGAAGGCAGGCATTGAACCGAACAAAGTCAAGCTCCGCTATCAGGCACGCGATAAGGCAACAATCCTGGCAATGGTGCGAGAGCGGCTCGGCATCACTATTATGCCGCGTACGCTGGTACCCAAAAAGCTTGATGGCGTCGTTATGTTGCCCCTCAATCCTCCTGGCATGATCAAGATTGGTCTGGCAACACGCTCCCAGGAAACAACCTCACGAAGCACCCGCCTCTTCATTCAAACGGCTGTCGATTGGGTACAGGAACAGGTCGCTAAACCAGCATATGTGGGATAAGCATATACTTATCCCACCTGCTTTACTTTTTTTCTGCTCTATGGTATAGTTATTCAATAACACCACATGACGTAGAGGAGCGACGATGATAAGCAGCCACTAGATAGATGCCGAGGCATTGCCCGTTTATGTGTGCAATGGCGTCGTATTGCTACAGAGGTCGCACTACTGTAGCAGCATCAGGCTAGCAGGCTGTTTGTTGTCACTCACTTCATAACAACACTTTTCCATTTGCCTCACTGACTCACGCGACGCCTCACTTTCACACAATTCCTTTCCTGCGGCAAAAGCCGACATCTAGCTTTCACCGTCTTTCTATGTCACAAATTTCGTTCATTTCACGCAATAAAGGAGAAAAAGGACAATGGCAGGTACCGGAGAATCCTCTAACAGATATCAGCTTCTCAACAACCTCAGTCGGCAGATACAGTATGGAAAGCGAGGTTCTCTCTATGGCATTCTTCCGCTCTACTATCGCGAAACCAGAATTGGCGAAATTCCACTCGGCAAACAAGCAAACAAAATATGAACGGCTCCAATCCTTCCTTGCTGAAAGGAAGCAGCCAGGATATCGCCTCACACAGATTTTACATGCCATTTTCAAGCAGCGAGTCGGCGATTTTGCGCGTATGGAAGCGCTACCGAAGGCATTGCGGAATGAACTCCGCGCCACATTCGGCGAAAGCATACTGATGCTTCGTCCGCTGCATGAAAGCCCATCTCAGCAGGCCAGGAAGCTTCTTTTCGAGTTGCCCGATGGAAACCGCGTAGAGGCAGTAGAGATGACGTATCGGGCAGGCTGGCAATCGTTTTGCATTTCCTCTCAGGTAGGCTGTCATTTCGGCTGTGCTTTTTGTGCAACGGGCGCGATCGGCCTGAAAAGAAGTCTTACCGCAGATGAAATCACCGATCAGGTGCTGTACTTCCACCTTCAAAAACGCAGTATTGATAGCGTGTCTTTTATGGGTATGGGTGAGGCTCTGGCAAATCCTCACACGCTACAAGCGCTGCATATCCTGACGAACCCTCACTTGTTTGCTCTCAGTCCCAGGCGCATTACCGTTTCAACTATTGGCGTGATCCCGCTCATCAGGAGAATAACCCGGGAATTTCCACAGGTCAATCTCACCTTCTCCCTGCATTCGCCCTTCCCGGAACAACGGAGCTTGCTCGTTCCTCTCAACCAGACGTACGCTCTTCACGACGTACTTCAGACACTGGATGAGCATATTGCGACCACGCGGCGGAAGGTCTATCTCGCCTATATCATGCTACAGGGCGTCAATGACACTCCGAACCATGCCAGAGCGCTTATCAGGCTGCTCAAAGAGCGAGGAACCTGGGCCAATCGCTACCATGTCAACCTGATTCGGTATAATCCTGCGCAAGGAGCCCCGATGGAGTTCATGCGTTCAGATCAGCAGACCATTGATCGGTTCTATCATCAACTGCGCTCGGCAGGCATCCACGTGACAGTGCGACAGTCTTTCGGGGAAGAGATTGACGCCGCCTGTGGGCAACTCTACGGGCGCTATACTCCTCAGCATAGAACCTGCGCTTCCCGCCTCTTACAGTGAATTCGCGTGCTTTGAACCTGAACAGAGCATAGAACGGGGTTGAGTGTATTTTGGTGCGCTCAACCCCTCCCTGCCTCCGTGTATGCTTGATGAACAACAGGGGAAAATCAGGGCAGCTCAGAGAAAACTCAGACTCTCTCGAACTGCCCGCAAAGCGGATGCAGCGTTATATTCAAAGGGGAAAAGGACAAGCGTGTCATAGATCAGTTGAAAGCAAGCTGTCAACCGAGCAGTGACGTCACCATCAGTAAAGATTGTATGCAACGGCTCCGGCCAGCATCCAGGCAGCATAAGCATTCACCTTTCAAGCGGCAAAAACACACTCAGCATCTTCCAGGCTGCTTTCATAGCCGCGAGAGGGCAATAGAAGCACAGCCCTGACGGGCTCTATTAAGTCGTTTCACGGTATATTTTCGCCCATAAGTACCCTTTACGAGATATACATAAGCTCTACATGTTATACTCTCATAGAGATGTAGATTATGCAAAACTGGGCAGCGTTTTTCCGATTGGATGCGAGGCCGTCCGAGAGGCAATAACAACGTATCTCCCGATGTTTGCATCCTCAAGCGCAATCCAGGGAACGTCCCATTGAGCATAGAAACGCGCCAGGGCTGTGTAGAGCCAGAGCGGAAGCTCCCCACTGATGACAATGCTATGTTCGGGTGGTGGCTCTGGGAAAGCGAGTTCGTCAGTTCTCCGATAATCGAGATAGTTGTGATATGGGTGAATTTTGATGTGGAAGATACCATCTACAGTCGTATGGGTCGCTATTGAAAGGACATCCTTTTTTTGGAGTTCCCCGGCACGCAACACCGGCGGCGTGATCCAGCCAATACGTGCATCGAACTGTGCAAATGGCTCGGTCCCTGCATGCAGCGCCAGAGCAGCATACACCCAGTTCGTCGCCCGATCATAGACCGCAATTGCCGTCCCTTTCGGAACCTGTTCAAGCAGCAAGGGGAGCAAATTGGTTGTCCAACTACAGGCATACCTGTCCAGTTCATGGAGCTGATTTTCCGGATTGATCACATACTCAATGGGCGCGGTACGCATGTGGTGCTCTTCTAGCTCTTCAAGACTAAACGTATTAAAAAGCTGTATTACACGGTCACGTACGGCATCGAATGTCGCGTTATACAGCTTCGCATACGGCTCCAATCCTGTGATCGTCCCGGTAATGACGGAATCCTGCTCGGTATATGATGCTATTCCCTCTCGTTGAGAATAGAGTACTGCCAGCAGCGGCAGGCCATTGAGAGCAACAAAATCATGCCATTTCTGCGTTTCCTGCTCGTCTCCTTCTTTCAAGAGCAAGATAGCATGGGTGCAGGCGCTAAAAATACAATTGTCTTCAACCCGGGGTCTACCGCCAAGATCGACAATCAAAGGCAGGTGACGGCGCCTGATATCGCGACAGACGCCATCTCTAAAAGGATCAGTCCAGCGCCGATATTCCCTGACCTCGCCGACAATCTGGTTTACCGTACTGATATGCGTGTTGTTATAGAACCAATCGCCCTCAATATCTGGATTTGCACGAAGGACATAATGCTGAATATCCAGACGGCGCAACTCCTGTGTCAGATTGTAGGTCAATACGGACTTACCGGCCTTCGGAGGCCCACCGATCAAGATTGCAGGAAGGGACCATGTAGTAATTATGTTATTGTTTGTGTATTCAGGGTCAAACATATTCTTTACTCCTGAAAAATGATATCGTACAATTAGATCAAGGAGGCAAGAAAACAGTGATAAAAGGAACCACACCCTACAAGCACACCCTGGTAGCAACATTGGGAGGGAATCCCCAGATTGTCACCTGCACGTTGGATCTGCTGCTGAGGCAGGGTATTCCAATCTACGAAGTGATTGTTGTCCACCCGGCGGCTTCTCCCCGAATTCGGCAGTCGCTGAAACGCCTCAATGCCGAATTTGTCGGTGATCACTACACTTTTGAAGGACAGATCCGAACAATCCATTTTCGACAACAGGTTCTTGCTCATTACAACACTCTGATCGATGATATGGTCGATGATCAAACGGTCAACGGTGCACTTGATACCATTGGCGAACTCATTCGCTCTCTGAAGCAACAACAGCGCATCATCTATTTCTCAATTTCCGGCGGACGACGCCTGATGAGTTTCCTCGCGTTCTCAACTGCCCTTCTGTACTTCGATGCTCATGACAAGCTTTTGCACCTCTACACGCCCGAGCATATCAAAGAGCAAGCAGACAAAGAAGGCTCGATGCATAGCACACCGGACGATGGTCGCCGCCTGATCGAAGTGCCATTTACGCGGGCCTCTCAATCGTTGCTTGCCACCATGTCTCATCTTTCATCGTCCGGCACCATCATGACCCAGCAAATACAGCAAATACGAGAAGCGCATTGGCGTTGCAAGCAGGTCGTCGACAATCTCTCTGAGCGCGCCCGTGATGTGCTACGAGCGTATGCGCAGGGTCTGTCTCCTGCCGAGGTAGCTAAAAAACTCTGCATCACCGAGTCAACCGTCAGCTTCCATACCACCAGGATCTATGACGAGTGTCGAAATGTCTGGAACCTACCCGCAAGCAAGCGCTTGACTTATTTCTTTTTGCAAAAAGAATTCGCTGATTACTTTGCTGAACACTAGAAAGCATATTCTGGCTCTTCGCAAAAGACACTAGACTTCACACCAGTAGCGTTCAAATCTTTCTGGTATACATTTCATGCATGAATGCTATTACACTTAGAAAAACACGATTACATCGAGCCTCATACAAGCGAAAGGGAGGAAGTGGTGACCCAGGCGCTAATAGCATTCGATACAGATCACATCAAACGCTACGTCTTCAACACCAACAAATTGAAGGAGATTCGCGGTGCAAGTTCCATTCTGGACAGGCTGAACCGCAAGGAGACGGTGCACATCGCACAGAAATATGGAGCCCGAACGATCTACGCAAATGGCGGCTCGGCCCTCTTTCTGGTTGACGCTCGCTCTGCGGAGGCGCTAGGCAAGGAGGTCCAGAGATGCTACCAGCGGGAGACCAGAGGCGGTGCATCCATTACCTACGCCATTCAGCCTCTTCCCGACTACGATCCTCGCATTGACATCATGAATACAGCATATCTCGGGGATACAGCTATTGCTGACCTTCTTGAACTGCTTCGTTTCCGGCAACGCATGGCAAAGGAAAGCCTGCATATGGACACGATGCAGCAAGAGGACACATTGCATACGATTGCCTACCCTTCTCACCCCTTTTTCAGCACCTGTGACTCGTGTGGCATGGAGTATGCACAGAATGTCCTCTCTGAACCCGATGATGAGGACGATGAAGGGCGATACTGCCGGATCTGCACGGGCAAGCATCAGGAAGATCAGGACGTCAAGAAACAGCTTGAGAATATGCAGAAAAGGCATCATTCGGCTCGCGATTTCTCGGAGTATCAGCCACTGTGGGAACGCATTCTTGAACATCTCCAGCCAGGCGATCTCCAGGGACGCACCCTTCAGCGCCCAAAGAAGTTCGGTTCGTTCCAAGATTTCTCCAAAAACAAGGAATATATCGGCCTGATCTATGCCGATGGTAATCAGATGGGTGAAAGGCTCAAAACGCTGCGAACGCTTCAGGAGTACCAGGATTTCGCCCGGACAATCGATGACGCTCTATTTGCCGCACTGGGACATGCGATCAGCGTACATCTGCCTCTGAATCGAAATCAGCTTCCGTTCGATGTCTTGCTTGTGGGTGGCGATGATGTCATCATCCTCGTTCCAGCCGAAAAAGCCATGCAGATCGCGTTCACACTTGCAAAGACATTCTCTACAAAGCTGGTAGAGCACTATCCTAACAATGAAGCGCTTCAGTGTACGCTCTCGGTTAGCGTTGTGCTTGCACCGATCAAATACCCCTTCAGCTTGCAGCGCGAGCTCTCTGATGCAACGCTCAAAGCCGCGAAGAAAGCCGGAGCGCCTTACAGGATTGCTCCATCACTGGTCAATTTCGTGGTCGTGACAGGCAATATCAGCATGGACGAAAAAAGCCGAAACCAGGAGCTTCAGCGCACTCAAAAACAATGGATCTCATCAAAAGAAGCTATCATCACGAAGTTTCAGGCCACCCTTCGTCCCTACACACTCGACGGGCTGGACTGGCTGCTCAAACGGCTGGAAGCGGGTAACAAACTAAGGTTAGGCCGTACCAAGCTGCATCAGCTCCGAGAGGCCATTCTAAGACTGAATAATACCATAACAGTGCTTGAAACGCTGGCAACCATGCGCAACTGGCAGGAGAACGAGCGCACCTTTATCATGAACATGGTTCAGAAAATCAATGAGTTGTACAAATTGCCTCGCAAGCAGGTTGAGATTTCCTTTCCCTGGTTCAGTATCAGGCGCTCAAATAAAGACAAGCATTCCATTTATCAGACGCCGCTGCTTGATTTCATCGAATTGTATGACTTTGTCGCCTTCTAGAAAGGGACTATCAGGTAATGCTCATTTGCATCGAATATACCCTTCGCTTCACTGCCCCATTTCATCTCGGAACAGGTATCTCCGGGAGCCTGATCGACCGTACGATCAGCCGCAATGGGAAGGGAGATCTGTATGTGCCTGCCTCCACATTGAAAGGCGCGCTTCGGGAATGCTGCGAGAAGCTCAGCCGCCTCTACCTGCCAGATATCCCGCTTGCCAGTCCCCATAACGCCTATGCAGCATTGGAGCAGTTCGGCAGCCCTCCCACACCTGTCGGTCGGATATTTGGCACGTCCCTCTATCCCGGGACATTGCATTTTGCAAACGCCATTCTCGCCGATACAGACGATATGCAGGCCATTAGCGAGGTAGATGAAATCAAGAAACAGGTACGACGAGGTATGCAAAGAAGCATCTTAACCCAGGTGAGAATAAACCGCATTACACGAACTGCCGTGAACGGGGCCCTCTATACCAGTGAGTTTGGGAACCGCAGTCTCACCTTTGAAGGAAAGATCAAGGGTCTGCTCAACTGCACGCCTGTAGAGCAACTGGCACAGCCCGGGCAGCCAACTCCGACCTATTCGCTACTGCTCCTGCTGGCCGGTCTGCGGCTTCTCGATCAACTGGGAGCCAATAAATCGGTGGGAAAAGGACAATGCTGCTGTGAAATAAACAGGGTGATCCTGGAAAAGCGCTCGTACTATCGAGAATCCTGGGAAGCATGGCTTGAAAATCTCGATGTGCTGCAAACGTATCCAGGGACAGGAGGGCACCAATGAAGCGGCTCCATCTTCGGGTTACAGCACTCTCGCCGCTGGCAATTCGCTCTGACCACGCTCCCCAGGGAGTCAAAACGACGCATTATGTTCCAGGGATGACGCTGTCAGGAGCGCTTGCGGCCAGTCATCGCATGTTGCGACCGGAGCAAGAGGAAGAATTTGCGGCCCTTTTCCTTCGGGAGAGTATTTCATTCCCGTATCTTTATCCGGCCAGCTTCCAGCACCCTCGTTTCCAAACATACCAATCGCCGATTATGCCGGTGCCGAAAACCGCACAAAGCTGCAAACGCTTTTCCGGCTTCCCTCTGCTTGAGGATGAGGAAAAGGTTGAAGAATATCATGGCGTCCGTGATAGCCTGCTGGATTGGGGCATTTTCGCCATGTTGAACAATGAAGCATCCAGCATTCCGGAGCTGCTCACCCCTTTGAGAAGCCATGTCACCTGTCCATATATCAACGAAAAGACAGGCAAAGGATGTAATCACCCGATGGATCACTTCAGCGGCTTCTATCGACGGAACCAGGCTGGACAGCGGAAGCAGGCAGAGGTCAAGACGCGGCTCCAAACCCATACCGGCATCAATCGTGAATGGGGAACAGTGCAGGAAGGCGTCTTATACAACCGCGAAGTGATTGACGAAACTATGCAGTTCTGGGGAGAGCTATGGATTCCTGCTGAGCTTGAACGCAGCTTCAAGCAGTTTCTCAATGAAGCAAGCACCGAAGACGTTATTCGGCTCGGAACCGGGCGTACGCGAGGTCTGGGTGCGGTTTCTATTCAGGCTGAAGAAGCACCAACCTGGGAGCCAGAGCCATTTAAGCGGAAACTGACCCTCTTTAATGAGGCCTTTCAGAAACGCACACAGGAGGCGGGCATACAGCAAAGAGCGCCTTTTTATTTCGCGATCACGCTGCATTCACCGGCCATACTCTGCGATCCATTTTTGTGCTATCTGAAAACAATCACTCCCCAGGCGCTGGCCGAACGAACTGGACTCCCTGCACATCAGTTTCAGTGTATCTATCAAAGCACAGGCGTACAGCGCATCACCGGCTGGTATGAGGTCTGGGGAACGCCACGCACCACCGAATATGCAATCGAGATGGGATCAGTATTCCTGTTTGCCAGCTCTGCACCGCTGGATGAAGAGCTGATACAGGCACTTGCAACACTGGAACAAACGGGTATCGGGAAACGCCGTAACGAGGGCTTCGGACGCGTTTGCATCTCCGATCCATTTCATCTAGAGGCTGATTGCTAGTGTTTAGAGGAGGCACACGTGAACAAACGGATGAAGATTATTCTGCATGTCAATATACAGGCAGAAAAGCTCTATGAAAAGTCAAAAGAACTGGGAACGCTTGCTGCCTCGGCTTTTCTTCAGAGCGGACAAACCTCGCAGGCAAATCGCGAACGACATCGCTCACAAATGAAAGGGCTCGAAAATATCGCAGAAACAACACGAAAATCAACAGATGTGCTGGATTACATCAAGAAACAAATAGCCCGTAAGCAAAGCGGTTGGGTTACAGAGCTACAATACGGCGAAAAGCTGAAGGCATTCCTTGAGGATGGACTGACCGGGCCTATTGATGAAATTTGCCGTGAGGTCGGCATCACAGGCAATACTGAACAGGATAGACGCGACAGGCAACAGATCCGCCTCCATCTCATTCGGCAGTTTGTGAGACAGATGGTCATTCAGTACGAGTATTCTATCAGCGATTTAGGAAGAAAGAACAGCGCATGATCACAGAGAAGCTGCTAGAGCGTCTCTATCTCCTGAGCGATGATGTTCTGTACAGAGACGCTGTCAACTTTATGCATAGCATTGGTGAAGCAAACAGTCTCTCAGGTTCGCAAATGAACGGCCTGCTCAATATCGCGCTTGGCAACCCCTATAGCGAGCTTCTGAAATTTTTACAACATCAGCAAGCCCGCACGACCTGGAAGAAGCAGGAGGCTCATGTTCCCGGATTTTACAGAAAGCTGCAAATCAAACTTCAGCGGCTCACGGTAGACAGCATATCAAGCATTGCACCTGAAGGGAAACTATCTCCGGAAGAGCAAGAAGAGTTGAAAAAGCTGATCGCGCAGGAATTCATTCAGCACCTGCTGGCAGAAAACGGCTATATGGCGTACCAGATAGAGTGCAAGAAGAAGCAAGAAGAGAACCAACAGAGTATGTACCAACGTGGAGGCAAGCGCAGATGACGCAGCAAAACAATCAGCAACAGGCCTTTCAATTACGCAATCGTTATGTTTTTCGTGGGCAACTCACCATGCGCACAGGCCTGCATATTGGCGGGGGAAGAGAGACGCTTAGCAACTCAGACAGCCCTGTCGTTCTGACACCGGACGGCCTGCCATTCATCCCGGGTTCCAGCTTCAAAGGCGCGTTGCGCAGTACAACCGAAAAGCTGGTCGCCTCTCTGCCAGCAGAGCTCGGATTGCATACCTGCGGGCTCCCCGTTGACGACGTAGAAGGGGAAACCTGCCCCACAGCGCAACAAAATCATATCCGCAACGAGCGACGGGACAAGAATCGAAGGGATCAGGAAGCCTATATGCAGCAAAAGCGCAAGGATCTCTGCCACACCTGCCAGCTTTTCGGTTCTCCCTTCGCTGCTGCCCGCATTATCATCAATGACCTTTACCTGGCCGAAGATGATTGGAGCGGCCCTCCCCAGATTCGTGATGGTGTCGCGATCGAGCGTGATCGTGACACCGCGAAAAGGAACGCAAAGTATGATTTTGAAGTCGTTCCGGCTACCACCTCTTTCAAGCTTGAAATCGTGATAGAGAACGCCACATTCCAGGATCTTCAACTGATCAGCATTGGACTGGGTGAATTTACCAGCGGCTTTGGCGGCATTGGTGGCCTACGCTCACGTGGTCTGGGAGCCTGTATCCTTGAAAACCTTGAGATTCGCTATCTCGAACTAGATATTGCTGACCAGAAAGAAAAAATGCGTCGTTTACAGCACTACCTCCTGCACCGAGACGAAGGGCTTACACAGGTTGCGGATGCGGATGCCTTCCTTGCAGCACATATCAAGTCATTGTTTAAACTCACAAGCGAGAAGGGGGAATGAGCAGATGTTAAAAGCACTCGTCAATGAAGCACGCCTGCGACTGGAAATTAAGACCGAAGGACCACTACTGATTAAAACAGGCTATGCCACGGTGATCGGCGCAGATATGTCTCCAGTTATCACATATCGTCACGGGAAAAAAGAAGTGTATATCCCGGGAAGTTCGCTCAAGGGTATTTTTCGCAGCCATATCGAAAAGGTCGCGAATAGCATTCATCCGCAGGTCGCCTGTAACCCTCTTTCACGACCAGGTGATCAGAAAACAGAGAACCAGGGCAAAAATGGCGAGCAACTCTACCGCATCTCCTGTGGTAGTCGGCTCGATGATAAGCAGCCGTCACACGAAGTATATGCGCGTTCATGCCCTACCTGTCGTCTTTTTGGCTCAACAGCCTTCAGCAGTCGGATTGCAATTGGCGATGCCTATCTAAGCGAAGAGAACACAGGGCTGGAGACAGAGATTGAACGCCGTGACGGCATTGCCATAGACAGGCTAACCGGCGGCGTCAGCGGGAACGCGAAGTTTGATATGGACGTGGTTGCATATGGACAGATTTTCCTCTCTGATATCCACCTCCGAAATTTCGAGATCTGGCAACTGGGTATGCTCTTCGTGATTATTCAGGACCTGGAAGATCAGCTTATCCGCATCGGATCCGGGCGCTCTCGCGGTCTGGGCAAAATCAAGGCCAGCATCTATAACGAGCCAGACAAGCTTCATCCGGGAGGGGTAGTCCTCTCTACCATTCGGAGAAGTACAGCATCAGAGCCCGATAATGAACTATGGGGTCTGGGACACTGGCTTAATGAGCAGGCGGCCATCTATGGAGCAGAGAAGAATGATCTGCTTCGTCTGGAAGTGCCAGTAACCCATGAGAAACACGGGGTGCGCAACAATCGCGTTTTCAAAGGCAAGGCGCTCAAGAGCCTTAAAGAGCAGTGCATTGAAGCCTTTATCGCTCGCATGCAGGAATGGTCATTCCCTACAGAAGAGGGAGCATCCGCACAAAGGAGTCAGAGATAATGCAAACAACGTCGGAAGTAGAGGGGACGGAAATCTTGCTTGCCGGAACAGTCCAGAAGGAAGCTCTCAACACCTTCCTTCAGGGCTGTCCGCTTCCACCTGATGAGACAGTGCTGATGCTCATGGAAACCCACCCGCACCGAGTCATTACGCCTGAAGAGAGACAGGATATGCTCTACTTTGCCATTTTCGACCCTGATTTCGACTTCTCTTCCTATACCTCGGGTCGCATTTTCCATGCTCAGGGAGAGATTCGGTGGGAGCAGCAAGACGATATAGTTCGGTGTGTCTATACAGGCGATAGAGCATACAAACCGGCATTGCAGGACCCCTCTCAACGAACATTACCAGTGGCTTATAACAGAACCTATATTCTCCTCGGGAAAAGGCTCACTGATGAGCAGCAAAAGCGAATCAACGCGCACCCGGGAGATTTCGCTGAAATTCGTATTCCCCGCCTGCTGCGCTATCCGCAATTGCCTGCGACGAAAGAGGCAGAACGCGTGCAACTGGTTGTATGCGAGTATGTAGACCCCGCTACCGGTCACAATTATGCCTATCGCTTTCGTAGCCTCGTACCATTCCAGAAGCAGAGATAAAGGTCAGGAGCGTGTCAGACAATGAATCCATTTGATTTTGTGCCTCTTGATATCCAGCATCCTCCCGTGCGCTGTACACCTGTCTGGCACAATGTGCTTGTGCCAGATAAGCGCCTGGGGACTAAGCTGTATACAGGATATCTCTATCTTTATATCAAGGCTGAAACGCCAATTTTTATTGGCACATCCATTCCCCATCAAGCATCTCAAGACCCACGAGAGCCCCAACAGCATATACAGAACAAGTGGGATGAATATATTATCCCGGGCACATCAATCAAAGGCTTGCTACGGACAGTTGTTGAAACAGTCTGTAATGGTTGTATGACGAAGTTCAGTCCCCCCCGGGAACACAGCCGTAATACACTTCCTGCTGGCTTTGAGGCATGCAATCACAACAGATCGCTCTGCATTGCATGCCGTCTCTTCGGGATGATGCATAGCAAGAAGAGAGAATCGGCTGTGTTTATGGGTAAAGTCAATATCGGGGACGCCCTGGCATATGACGACATGCCTGAGTTCCATGATCCCATCTACACCATTGTGCTGGACGTACCGAAGCCGCGGCATAAAGCATTCTACCTGGATGAACAGGAACGCTACATCGCAGGCAGAAAGTTTTACTTCCATAATCAGGAACTGCTGACTGAGAATCGCCTGATTCCCGTCTTATCCAAATCAGGGAAGTCACAAGAGACACGATATCGTAATCGATATATTGAACCGCTAGATACGGGTACAGATTTCGGTGCCCGGATTGACTTTGCCAATTTGACAGCAGACGAATTCGCGGCGCTTCTGTATGCGATTCAGTTGCAGCCGGATATGCGTCACAAGCTTGGTTATGGAAAACCTATGGGGTTAGGGAGTGTTCAGCTCAGTATCACCGAGCTACAGCTTGTCGATTTCAGTAGCCGCTACCGCACGATCCGGGGGAATCGGGGTATCACATCTTACAAGGATGACGATCTCTATGATTTGCTTGATCAACAGCTGGCTCCTATTGATGAGCAAATTCACAGGCACTGGAACTACTTTCGTTCTCTCCCCGCAATCAAGCGGCTTTATGACATTTGGAAGTGGCCGCCCGAAAAGAACGTGTTTTATGGCTACCCTGATCCAGATTGGTTCAAGCAGAATCCCCGGGCACGTATCTCAGCGACCAAATATCTCTATCCGAGAGAATCAGCCTATTAGGGTTTTCAGAGATGACCCGACCCATTTGTCAACATCGCTACATAAAATAGCAGATATAGATACTAGCTATAGATACCAGCTATCCAGAGAGTTACAGAAATGGCGCGTACGCGCCATTTTTTCGCTTACCTTCTCCGACCCCAGGTACCAACCCCCTGGCTATCAAGCACTTGCTCTGCTTGTTTGCATACCTTCTCAATACTAAACCAATGTCTATCAAGATATGGCTCGTCTTGTTTAACCACCCTCTTCGAAACCACACCCCTGGCTATCAAACATTCCCAATAGATAATAGTGCTTAATATCACAAGTATCCCAAACGTTCAGCCAGCAGGCGCTTTCTGACAAGTGGACATCATACAACATATCATTGTCTCTCCATCATCTCACCATTACTTACTTATCATCTTCTTATCAATTTCTCTTCCCTACTTATCATCTCTCCGCTATCTTTCACAAGCTTCTCACCCTATTACCCACGCATCTATCTCCCTTCAGGGAACGAAGAATCAGCTCAAAAAATCAAGGAATTGTAAGAGGTATGGCCTGACAACATGCGTGAAATGGAGACCAGTCCAAACCAGATTCACCCTGAATTTACCTGTGTACATCGCATATTTATATCTTCGTACTTCTAATATCTATTTATAAGCGTAATACTTTGGCGCGTACGCGCCAAACTCGAAGGAGATAGACGATGTATTCTCCGCAAACAATGTCCCACAGAGAGCATGTTACCACCACAAGTACCCTACGATTTGCGCGCTTTTTTTGGAGAGCAGTAGGAAGAAAATGACGCGCGACATACTCAAAATAAGGACTGGCATGTCCTAAATCATCATTGCCCCTCTTGACATTGTGGTTATCTCCCTTGATACTTATAGAGAACCCACGAGAAGAGGATCAACAAAAGCCCAGACGGTGCACACCATTGTAATAGTCCAGAAGCATTTCAGCGGGAAGCGTCTTACCCTTAAAATAAGGTCGACACCAGGCTGCTTGGGTGAAAGAGCTGCCTCACATACATCAATCAGAGCCGGGACTTCAACATTGTCATCATCCCATGCGGTAACCTTCGGTGATATCTCTTCCAAAGCGATGAGCAGCGAAGAGGTTGAAAACATGAAGAGAAAGGAGTCCGAATAAGAGAAGATCCGTTCTTTAATCCTCTTATTCTTCTTAGGTCCATGAAGCAGATCAGAACAGCAGACAAAAAAGCCATCATCATTGCGGAAGCCAACGAAAAAGGAGGGGTGGGAAAAACCGTTTTTACCGCTACCCTCCTTGCGATGCTATCGATGCTAGGCTACGAAGTTGTGGGCGTAGATTGCGACCCACAAGGCCATCTCGGTATGGTGTGGGGATATCTACGGGATTCGCTTGATGAGGGAATCTATGACATTCTTCTGAAGTATTCCTCAAAGGAGTTGCGAGAAAAGCGTCCCATTGAGAAAATCGTGCTTCCTACGTACTACGACGCAGAAGGGGAAGCGCAGATCTTTGATCCCCGCACTCCATCCCTGGAACAACGGGTCCAGGCGATTCGGGAGATCGCTCAAGGGCAAGTATCCATAGAGCAATGGGAAGCCCTGGAAACGCTCACCAACACTATTGAAGATCAGGAACAGCTAGACAAAGCTATACGGGAGACCAGTGCAGAAAAATATACGCTCTCTAGCTTCCAGGAGCTTCAGACCCAAATCGAAAAGAGAGCCCAGGAACTCTTGCAGGAGCGCATCGAAAAAGCGCGCCGCGGGCCTGATATTATTCCGATTACCGCTGAGGCATCAGATGCAGATTATACCCTGAAAGGGAAGCACGAGTATTGGGGTGAGCAACTGCGTCATGCATTAGCGCCCCTTCTGCCTGCTTATGACTATGTTTTCATCGATTGTCCTCCCTCAATTGGCGTCCTGACCAAAAACGCATTAAATGCCGCCGATTATGTCTGTATTCCACTGACCCCAGAAACACTACCAATGGAAGGCATGCTCGGTCTTCTCGGTGTCATTGAGCAAGCGCAGGAGCGGGCAAATGAGAATCTCCAGATCGCTGGCATTCAACTCAATAAGGTACATAGCAACTGGAACGTTCATCAGGAAATGTCCCAGGATATCCGGCAGTGGGAACAGGGAGTACGCGTCTTCAATACGGAAATTAAACAAAGCGCGCAGGTAGCCTCCGCTTTAAGTATGCGCTCTCTCATCGTGCTTAATAAGCCTGATAGCACAATAGCCCGATCTTATTGGAGACTCCTTCACGAGATGCTGGAAATTATCGGAGGTCCAGCGCGGGAAGATGTTGCTGAGATCGTACGCAAAATCGATGAAGACGAGCAATTGAAAAAAGAACGCCGTGAGAAGAAGGTTGGAAAGGAGTAGGTAAACATGGCAAGACATAAAGCTCCAAGTTTTTTGGCAGGGCGAGAGGTTGGAAGGAAGAAACGCACAGAAGACTTTGCTATTTCCTCCGCAGAAAAAGAGAAGCTGGAAAAAATTCAGCAAGAAGCTGCATCCATTACAGATGTCAGTGCTGTTCCTCTGGTCCCCTTCGAGCTCATAGACCCTAACCCCTTTCAAAAAAGGCGGAAAATGGATGAAGACAAGCTTGAAGAACTGCGCAACGATATGCGAGCACACGGTATTACCACGCTGTTGATCGGTCGTCGGAATCCCACAAACCCGGAACGGATCCAGATCGCATACGGCCACAGGCGCATAGAAGCGGCAAAACATGTCGGTACCTTTACAGGGTACCCGATCCTGTTGAAGGATCTCAGCGATTGGGATATGCGCTGGCTATTGATTGGTGAAAACCGCTATCGAGAAGACCTAACTCCGCTTGAGGAAGGCTACCTGCTTAAAGGGCTTCTCGAATCTGGCATGACACAGGAAGAAGCCGCCGCAGCCTATCAGATCTCGCGCGGCACATTACGCGATCTGGTTGCACTCACAGAAGATGATCCAGATATTCAGTCACTTGTCGAGGCCCGCCATGATACCGTACGAGCTGCACGGGAGCTGCGGAAGGTCGAGGACAAAGAGATTCGAGCTCAGGTAATTGCAAGCTTACTTGCTGGCGAAATTAGCGGTTCTCAGGTTCGCGCCTACATTGAGACACTGGAACAGGAAAAGCAATTGAAAACAGTGGTGTCAACCGAATCTGCGACCCAAACCGCTACATCCGAAGTATATACCCTGCATAACCTCTCTTCAGAGCCGGAGTTCGAAGATATAGAAGAAGAGGACCTTACTGAACATGCCTCTATCGAAAGTAGAGCTTATGCCTCTCACTCTTCTTCTGGTAGTGAGATCTCTATTGTTGCAGAATCGCGAAATAAAAGTGAAGATCAGCTGGATCAAAGCAGATTACGTACTATCAGTCGACAGCTCAAAACCATAGAGCAGCGCATTCTCAAACGCGTGGAACAGGGAAGCACCATTTCCGAGGAGATTCATTTTCTGCTTCAGGAAATAGCAGACCGAGCCGAAGGCTTGCTGCAAAAGTTGCCGTAAAATAGACTGTTCCCCTTTGAGAAGAGAAGAGCCCTCTGGCTTCTTCTCTTTTTCTTTTGCCAGAAAAACGGCCTGTATTCTCCGAAAAAGAGAAAGTTGGCCTTCTCTACTATTACATTTCAGTGTCCCGAGAACGGTCACCCAAACGTGTTAGCAGAAGAGGAACAGCGAAGCAGGGAGGTTTATGATGGAAGGATAGTGAGAATATGAACGAACAAAACAAACAGCAGGAAACGTTCACTCAGTTACAGCATGCGGAACAAATCACTATTACCATTCTCCAACAATTGTCCTCTGATGAAGTAACGCCACTCCGAGCACTTTACACGTTTGCACTGGCTTTTCTGGCTGTTGTACAGCAAACAGATAGACCAGTTTATGAGCCAGCACAATTAGAACATGTATGTGCCTTCATTCTCTGGCAATATCCTCTCAGCGAACAATTCCCTTTCACAAAAGCAGACATGCTATACGCACTGAATAGCAATGGGAGCTAAAAACAACAGTGTAGAGCAGAAAAAGGCCGCTCAGAAGAAATCCAAGCGGCCTCAAGCTGTTATGCAGAAGGCTTTGTATGCCCTCTTTTCCCAAAAGATAGAAACAGTATAACAGATAAAGCAGGAGAAGCCGTTAAAATAATATTAATTTTCTTGTTCCTTTCATATACCAGAGTAGTTGCATTTAAAACTTTTTTCCTTTCTTCACGGCAGGAGATACAACGAACTATCCGGGCAGCGCCGCTAAAAAAGGAGAAGCCTTCGGTATATCTCCTGAAACCTTCTCCCTTTTTAGATCCGGCTTCTCCTTCGCGGTTACAGACGTTCGGACGAAGCGGAAACAAATGTCATATGCTCGGCAACACCCATTTCTTCAGCGAGAATCATTGCCTGCCGCTCATGGAACTGTGCCTTCTCAGCATCACCTTTTTGCCTGTAGACGTCTCTGAGAGCTAAATGATCTAATGGTTGATAAGGTTTGAAACCACCTGCCTCGCGAAAGAACAGCGCACGTTCCCCATATAGCAAGGCTTGGTCCAGATCACCCTGGAGTCTGGCATCAAACATCAGATGACGATTCGGTTCAGCCTGTTCTAAAACAAGTCCGTTGTCCTCAGCTATCTGGATTGCTGTCATAAAATGCTCTCGTGCTAGCTCATTCTGTTGCCAGAACTGATAAATCAATCCGAGAAGAAAATGTGATTCGCTACATCCCTTGCTATCGTGCAGTGTTTCTCGGAGCTTTAATGCTTCTTGCTGATATGCAAGCGCATCATGATATTTGTCCTGCCGTCCGAATGGCATATTCCCGCTCTCCAGGATACTCATGGTTGTCGCATTGCAACATGCCTCTCCAAGTAAGCTCACAGCATCGGCGACGTATTCAGGAACCTGTATCTTTTCGGCCAGCGCCTTCGCCTGTCGGATAACCGAAAACATCAATTCAGGATTGTTCCTCCGAATCAGGTGCTCAACAAGCAAGACCTTACCATACAGTAACAAAAGTATGAGGCGGCTCTGAGGCGTTACTTCCTGAGCCTCCGTCAATTCCAGGGATAGACGAAGTGTCTGTACCGCATCCTTAAATCTACCAGCAAAAAAGTAGGTACAGGCAATCTCATTGATGGCTTCCAGAGCGGTGGTATAGCGCTTCGCAATATCCGATGTACCTGACAACATTTCCTTATTCTCCTTTTCCAGAGCTAGAAACAGATGCATTCTTTGCAGGTTTGAAAATCTGCTGCTTATAATAGTAGAGTCCAATGGAGCGCCAGACAATAAGCAAAACCCGTGCTTCTGTTGAATATTGAACATAGCAATGGAATTGTTGAGAAACACCTACAGGAGTAAAAAGTATGGTCAGCCAGAAAAGCCATCATGATCGCCGTGTCCAACGAACACGCCAGACATTACAGCGTGCTTACCTGGAAATTGTGCGAGAGAAACTTACTTCAAAAACCATACGGGATGCAGAAAGATGTTTTCTTGCGACAACTATTCAGGAGATTGCAGAACGAGCGAATGTCAATCGAGGCACCTTCTACCTTCATTTTCCCGATAAGTATATGCTGGTCGAAGCCGTTACACGTGAGCAATTTCGTCAGGTACTAACAGATACGTTTCCAGCTATTCCTCAATGGGACTATCAATCGCTCCATTTGGTAGCGCTGACCGTTCTCCAAACCTTTGAGCAGAAATACCAGCATGAATATCAGACATCCACTGTCCTCCTTCCGCTGCTAGAACGTACAGCTCATGAGGAACTCACATCACTGCTTGTAGCCTGGCTCAAAGCTGCACATTCAGAACGCATCTATGCGCCTCTGGAAACAAGAGCGAGAATCATCAGTTGGGCTATTTTCGGCCCGGCAGTCCAATGGAGCCAGGAAGAAGCCAAAATTTCAGCGGAAGAAATGGCACACCTTATCACCCAGACTATTCTAAAAGGGACAGAGCTACCCTCTACCTGACCCACTCTCACAAAAAAAGGCACAGGAGGCACAGGAGACAAGCGCAAGCGACACTCTTTTATGACAACTTGCGCGCCTCTATTTAAAGACGTTTTCGTGACGTTCTCTTGTTAAAGACATTTTCGTGACGTTCTCTTGCAAGGACCAGAACCGTGACCTGCGTGAAATGAGAAGAAGATACGAATAAGGTCAACTCCTGGCAGGATAGAGCCAAGAAAGAGCGTCCAAAATGGCGCGTACGCGCCAAAAAAACTCTATTCTAAAAGCCAGACAGACAGGCAGCGATGAGCTAGCAGAAGCATTTTCTCTCCCCGACCACTTCAGCTCTCTCCCTTTTGATTGATAACTAACACATTCCCCGTATTTGTGAAACATGTATCTGTGGAACAAGTGTCTCTTCTGCCCTGCCAACTCTCGCAACCTGCCAGCCGCGTGAGACAATGCTATCCTCAGTTCCTTACTATCCTCAGTTCCTTACTATCCTGATGCAAGCCTCCTTGCTCTCTATACTCTCGTACTTTCCATAGTGTTCTACTCTCCCTGCCCTTTTTGCTTTTCTATCACCTATTCACTCCTCACTATCCAGACAATTCATATCCTCCATACTATCTGTACTCTTAGTACTCTCCTCACTCTCCATACCCTCCATTCTTCGTGCCCCCTCCGTATCATATGAACAGTAGAGGCGCTTTCCCTCAATAAACAGGAGATTGTGCGCCCGGAGAGCACGCATTTCTCTTCAAGCTTCACCACGGTCTGACGAGGCTTCCAGGCAGAAATCAGGAAGCCTCAACCGAAGGATACAATGAGAGGAGATTGGCACGAACATGACGCACCTCTCCGTCATGATTGCGAATCTCGAAGAGTTTCCAGTTGCTCTGCCCTGTCAGTGTCCAGCGCTCCCCATTGAGCCAGACCGCAGCCCCCGCTCCGGCTTGCAACAACTCCAGGTGCTGGACAAAGCCAACATTCTTTCGCACGACCTCTTCCTCAATCGGGTACCAGCGCCCCCCTTGTCGTTTGAAGAGCTGTGCCCCTTTCGCCAGCAACTCGATCCCATAGGCCAGCAGCTCTGTCTCATCTGCCGTCTGCTGGCAGAGCTGCTCATACGTCAACGGTTGCCCCTGCCGTCTCGTCCAGAGCACGAAGAGATCCACCCACGCCCGCTCAATCACTTTGTGCCACTGCTGTAACCGCTGCTTGATCTCACTGTGTTCCAGCACCAACCACTGCTTTCGCTCGATGCCCGGCACCAATTGTACCATCTGTAGCGGCTTCTCACCGGCTTTCCACTGCTCCGATACCAGTGCCACTTGTCCATTGCTCGGCACAGCCAGAACAAGGCCCAGATGAGGCGTTCCTTTGCCTCCCTGCACAATCACCAGTTCCCCTGGTGTGAGCGTGGTTAGCGGTTGCAACTCCTCCACCTCCTCCTGTGGACGCGGCAGATAAATCATCTGTGCCCCCATCGTCCGCAGCTTGAAATAAGGTGCAGCTCCCTTAAGCGCCACTTCAACACGTGAACGCAAGGTCGGCATATAGGACGCACCGTAATAGGCTTTCCCGAGCTCAACGACGGTCCAGGGCCGCTGTGGGCCTTGCATCCGCGCTCGTTCCCACAGATCCCGAACTGTTGGATCAGGTAGGTCCACCGTCACGGGCAGAGGAACCACGTCACTCTTCTCTGAAAGCACTGGTGGCTCAATCAGAGGAGGCAGCTCGACGCGTGTCGGCGTCAGCAACAGGGTTTCGCCCGGTACCGGAATCTCAATCTCGATGCGCGAAAAACGATTCGCCAGCGCTTCCAACGCCTCAGGAGCGCCATGCACCAGGATCAGCGTGCGCGGACGAACCTTTGTCACAGTATGCACAATTTGTTCCGCATCCGCATGACCCGAGAGATTGTAGCGCTCAACCCGGCACGCCAGTTGTACCCACTTGTCCCCCATCTTCACTGTATCACCCCGTTTTGCCGCCAGAAATGCCGCTCCCGGCGCTTCCTCATCCTGATATCCCGTAAAGAGCAGGCAGTCCTTCTCACGGGTAGCCACTTCTGCCGCATAGAGCGGTGACGCCCCCCCGGAGAGCATCCCCGAGCTACTGATGACAATGGCAGGCTTCTTTGAGGCAATCAACGCCTGTCGCTGATGCGCTCGCACCGCATACAGGTGCAGATCTGGATCTGTAAAGAGCGGACGCCGCGCATTCGTCAAATAGCGCTGTAATGAGGGATGCAAGTCATGCACCTGACTTTGATATGCCTGACAGACACTGCGCACCATTCCATCCAGAAAGATCGGCACAGGCGAGACATGCCCGCTGGCCCGATACGATTTCAAAATCAGGACGATCTCTTGCGCTCGCCCAACCGCGAAAGCAGGACACAAGACGCGTCCTCCCTGCTCAAGCGTCGCCTGTACCGTCTCGGCCAGTTTGCGCTCTTCTTCTTTCCGGTTGGTATGCGACCGATTGCCATAGGTTCCTTCACAAATCATCACATCAGCCTGCGGCAATGACGTCAAATCAAGCCCCTTGATTGTGCGCTGATCGGTGACGCTGATATCCCCGGTATGCAGCACCGTTCCCTCCGGTGACGTAATATAGAGCATGGCCGCTCCCAGAATATGCCCGGCCCGCAGGAACGTTACCAGCAGATCCGGTGCATCAGCAAGCGGCTGAATCGACTGATCCAACCCAACAGGCGTGATCCGCCCTAAAAAAGCATCCACCTGATCAGCAGTGTAGAGTGGCGTTTCCCCATCCGGTTTCAGTCCCTCCATCTCCATAATGCGCACCGAGTCACGCAGCAGAATCTCAGTCAACACTTTCGTCGCCTCGGTCGCGTAAATTGGCAGATGCGGAAACAGGGAGGCAATCAACGGCATTGCACCAGTATGGTCAATATGGGCGTGCGTGATCAGGATCGCTTCGGGTGGGTGTCGGTCAAGGAGTGAGAGATCAGGCAGGCGTGATTGCCCTTCCCGCGCCGCCGGACGCATTCCTCCATCAATCAATAAGGTTCGTCCCGCAATCCGCAACAGGTGACATGATGCTCCGACTTCCGATGCCCCTCCAAGAAATGTGATCTCCATGATACTTCCTCCTTTTCTTTTCCCTGACTCATGCTTCCTGTTGGCTCCTATCCCTGCTGACAGTCACCCTCCTCAATCAGGCAATAAGGGAGCGCCAGCCAAATGACGGTGACTGTTCTTCGCTAAAATCATAACTGGCTTCACGTGTTTTGACTGTCCACACAACCAACGTCTTCACCTATCCCGCTGTGTCAGGGGAAATACAAGAACCTCTTCATACTTGTTTTGTCGAAATAAGAAGGTCAAAGGAGACAGTATAGGAAGAATAGGGGATATTCTTCTATCTGCCATTCCTGCCTTTCTAGATAATACCACATTTTTCTAGAACGGCTCGAAAATATATCCCCTTTTTGCATGAAGATCTGCCAGGAGACGCGAGGCATATGCCACTTTTTAGCTCTCATGTGCTTTGCGTCGCTGTTGAAGCAATGCGCCACATGATTGACGTACGACCAGTGTGGTTGGCAAAATAACATGAGACTGCTCGCATTTCTTCCCCTCAAGCTGATCGATCAGCATTTCAGTCGCGATACGCCCCATTTCAACGGTCGGCTGACGAATGGTTGTCAATGGTGGAATGATAATGCGCGTTTGCGGGACATCATCAAAACCCACAACAGCCATCTCCTGTGGCACCTTTATTCCCTGCTCATATAAGGCCTGAAGCGCTCCGGCAGCCATCATATCGCTTGAACAGAAGAGAGCAGTTGGCACCTCTTTCATACAGAGGAACTGAAGCGTCGCATCGTAGCCACTGGTGTGCAACCAATCACCCTCACGAACCAGCTCAGGATCATAGGGGATTCCAGCCTCTGCCAGCGCATTTTGATAGCCACGATGACGAGCAGGAGACACGCTTTCCCATGAAGGACCGGTAATCATGGCGATGCGCCGGTGACCAAGCGAGATCAGGTGTTTCACCGCTTTATAAGCCCCCTCAACCTCATCGATCGCCACATAATATGGGTCATCCTGTGAGGGATCATAGCCGATACGGGTGTAAGGAATTTCTGCCTGTTTTAAAAAGCCGGGGATATGATCGTGTTGCGCGCTGGTTATCAACACAATCCCATCAAAATGACGGCTCCGCAACATATTCAGCATCATCTGCTGATCCATATCGCGCAAGCTCAGAGAGAGCATCGCCATATATCCTCGTTGAGCGCACACCTGTCCGATACCCTGCCCGATCGATGCAAAAATTGGGTTCGCCAGCATAAAAGAGTCGCTACGCGGAAAAACCACACCAATAATACGCGTTCGTTGCGTTACCAGATGCCGAGCCGCCGCCTGTGGAGTATATCCGTTCTCATTAATAATGTTCAGCACATGCTCGCGTACCCCGGATCGTACGTTCGGATGATTATTAAGCACCCTCGATACAGTGGAGCGCGATACACCTGCCAGCCGGGCAATATCTTCAATGGTTAATTGCGCCATTCCTGTTCTCCCGTTGTGTGTTCTGCCTGGAAGCGTTCTCAATTAGCATACAGAATTCTATTGGACCATGTCAAGGAACTTTTGCCGCTCGCGCAAGGAAATACGCTCGCTCCTTCATGGACAAGCCAGGCAGCTAGAAGCTGAAAAACAGCAAGCTTCCCTCTTGACACATCTACCACTCCTATGGTACGCTTCTTCTTGGGAGCGATCCCAGGAACGTTCCCAATGACCCATCTCTCATGGCCTGCTCGTTCGAAGCTGAACGACAGCGCATCAGACGAGCTGGTATTTTGCAGGCATTGATAACACTCCGACATACCTGAGCGCATCTGTCGCTTGAAGCAATAGAGTTTACGCCTGTACGACAATATGTCCAGTCGTGCAGATGGCCTTATTTTGCTTCTGATATATTGGCACTCATTGACACACTCTGGTATGTGTTCTATTTCAACAAAGGAGTTATGACGTTATGCAAGGATCACGCATAAACCGTCGGTATTTTCTCATGTCTGCTGCTGCGACCACGCTTGGCAGCGCTCTTGTCGCCTGTGGCGGTCCCTCATCCTCCTCCTCCACAGTCACGCTCAACTTCTGGGATTACTGGGTCACCCAGGCCCCGTGGGTGGATAACGAAATTAAGCTGTTCCAGCAGAAACACCCCAGCATCAAAATCAAGAAAACCACCAATGTCACTGACCAGTACCCGAACCTGTTCGATCTTGCCATCAAAAGTAACAAACAACCTGATGTCTTCATGCTCGCATCAACTCCCAAAATCAACGATCAGGTTGCCAGAGGCTGGCTGATGCCGCTTGATAAGTGGGCTACGGAGGAATGGCGCTCAAAGTTTCCGCAAGGCTCCTTTTTTGAGGGCAACAACATTTTCAACGGGAAGCTTTATTCTGCCCCCCTTGTTGGAAGTGCTCCCTGGATTCAGTTCTACATCAATAATGCTGTATTTAAGGCCGCGGGCATCACCAATCCCGATGGCTCAGTCAAGATTCCGCAAACGTGGGATGATATTTCGCGCGCCGCCGATGCGATCAAGAAGAAAGGCGACAATGACGTCTTCCCCTTCGGGTTTGGCAATGGGCAGGCCTTTATTCTCCCCTGGTGGCTTGAAATGTTTGTGCGCGGAGCGGGCGCTGTGGGCGGCGCGTATGACAAAGATCTCCGAACCGGGAAATATACCTTCGGCACCGATCGCGCCTACACAGATTTTATCGAGCTTCTGCTTGAATGGAAGAAGAAAAACTATTTCTATCCCAACTCGATGAGCATTTCAGACGAGCAGGCACGCGCCCTGTTCGAGCGCGGCAAGTTCGGGATGACCGTTGGCGGCGTCTGGAATCAGCCCGAATGGAAACAGCACAAATTCACTGACTTCAGTTTGATGACGCTGCCCACGCCCGATGAAAAGCCTAAGGGCTACTTCTATCATGGTATCGGCGGAACGCTCTGGGGCATGTCGGCAAAAACAAAACACGCTGACGAAGCCTGGGCCTGGATGGATTGGCTCTACAGCAAGGAAGCAGGGAAGCGATGGGTTGAGATGGGTGAGGATCTCTCGGTCTATCCCGAAAATAACGATCCCGCAAACGTCAAGGATAAGCAGTTCGCTCAATATGTCGCTACCGCCAAACTCTCGCTGCTAGCGCCAATTCCAGAGGTACGCAACCCGGCAGTCTCTCAAGTTATCCAGAACTCGGTAAAGCCCGATATCAGCGATGTTATGACCGGAATCTACACCGGCCAGATCGGCGACGTCAAAGCCGCGCTCTCTGAGCTGGCAGCCCGCATGCAGAAATCTCTCGATGATGGGATCAAGCAGGCACAGCAGAAAGGTCACAAGGTGGGCGCTGCCGATTATGCCTTCCCGGATTGGGACCCGGCGGCAGGAAAAGATTATATCACCAAACCGGCTTCATAACGCCCGTCATGCTGTCCAGAGGTCGTCTCATGCCCTCCTCTGGATAGCGCTGCTTTTCACCAATCCATCGAAGGGAGATCGTGTGCATGTCCAGTATGTCAGGGATGCAGAGCCCACCCGCTCAAGCCAACCCGAAGCCAGCCGCCCGAAAAACCGAGCGCAAACAGCAACCACTCTGGCGACAAATCCTCGCGCAGGGCTGGTCCTATATCTATCTGGCCCCTATGGCAATCCTGCTGATTGTCTTTATCGTTTATCCGCTTTTTGCCTCTCTGGGCTATACGCTCTACAACTGGAATGGCATTGGCGACCCGAGCGACTTTGTCGGCCTGGAGAACTTTCAACGGGTGATGCAGGATTCGATTTTCTGGCAATCCTTCCTTCACACCTTTATCTATATGGCCGTTCTGGTGCCGGTGCAACTGGCGCTGGCGCTGGCACTGGCGCTCGTGCTCAACAATCCGAAGCTGCGCTTTGCCACCTTCTACCGGGTCGTTTACTTCATCCCGGTGGTCACCTCGGCGGCAGTTGTTGGCATCGTCATTCGCCTGATCCTTTCCAATTTTGGAGATGCGATCAGCAACCTTTTACAGTTTTTGCATCTGTCTCATGAGCATATCGACTGGCTGGCGGACCCACGCTTTGCCCTCTGGATCGTGATTATCGTCGGCATCTGGAACACCCTCGGGTACAATCTGGTGTATTTTCTGGCAGGCCTGCAAACAATCCCGACAGAGCTCTATGAGGCAGCGCGCATCGACGGAGCCGGAGCTTTTGCCCGCTTCTTCTTTATCACTATCCCCATGCTACGCGGCGTCGGTCTGGTTATCGTGATTCTTGCGGTTCTGGGAAGCTTGCAGGTCTTTGATCTGGTTCAGGTGTTGACCGCGGGAGGTCCATACTTTGCCAGTGAGGTTGTGAACACCTACATCTATCATCAGGCTTTCGGCGGCTATTCAGCCACATATGTCGATCCAGATATTGGCTTTGCGTCGGCTGCCTCCTTCTTCTATGGGATCATCCTGCTCGGCCTCTCGATCCTTCAGGTCATCGCCTTCCGTCAGATCGCTCGTCGGCGTGCCAACACGCAGTAAAGGAAAGGGGAGACAAATGGCAGTATCTCTACACACTCGAAGGCCACGTATCCGGCTCAAATTCGGGCGTTTGCTCACACATCTGGTGCTCTTCGTTGGTGGCATCCTCTGGATGTACCCCTTTCTGTGGACATTGGGAAGCTCGTTCAAGAGCGTGGACGGCTTCTTTGACGAAGGGCTGAGCATCTTTCCCCGGGAATTTGAATGGACCAACTACGTGAACGCATGGAATGAAGCGTCATTCAGCCAGTATTTCTTCAACACCATTTTCGTCACGGTCTTCACCGTCATCCTGACCGTGATCTTTACCGCAATGGCAGGCTATGTGCTGGCTCGCAAGGAATTTCCCGGGAAAAAGCTGTTTCTCGGTCTGGTGGCGCTGACCATGTTTCTCCCGCATGGCTATACCATTATCCCGGTTTTCGACATTGTGCAGCGCCTGGGCTTGCTTGACACGCTCTGGTCGGTTATCCTGGTGCAAACCGCGGGGGGAATGGTTTTTAACACCTTTCTCTTTATGGGATATTTCTCCTCCATGCAACGTGAACTGGAAGATGCTGCACGCGTGGATGGAGCCAGCTTTCACCAGCTTTTCTGGCGGGTGATGCTTCCGTTGTCAGGGCCGATGATCGCTACTGTTGCCCTTTTTACCTTCATCGGCACCTGGAACAGTTTCTTCGTGCCGCTGGTTTTTACGCTCGGCGTGCCAGAGCTGCGCACACTGGCGGTCGGGATGTTCGCCTTTGTCGGCCAGAACTCAACGCAGTGGACCTACCTGTGTGCCGGTTCCGTGATTACGCTGGCACCGATCATTTTCATTTTCGTGCTGCTGCAAAGCTATTTTATCAATGGCGTCGCAGGCGCGATCAAATCCTAGATAAGGAGAACCAGAGTCAATGGCGGAAAATGCCCCCCTCCTGCCCTATAATTATTTCTACACGCCCGCCCCGGCGTTGCCCGTGCGCCAGCCCGGCGACCCGGCTGATCCCGAATATGTGCGGCAGGCCAAACCACGCCAGCAGTATGAGCATGGCATCACCCTGCGCGGCATCACCACCAGCAACGTCGAGGTTGATATAACACTCACCTTTGTCGCGTCGGGCATCGTCCGGGTGCGCCTTCAGGCGTGCGACAGCCAGAGTGATACGGTCAAATTCGCACGCGAGCTCTCACCCGTCCCGGTCAAGAGAGTATCTCATAGCACAGGTATAAGCCTCCGCACCGATGAGCTGCGGGTTGAACTCTCGCTTGACCCCTTCCATATGGCCTTCTATGATGCGGACGATCGCCTGCTGCTCTCACAAAACTACAGCGAGCGCACCAATGTGCGGATGAAACTGACAGTTCTGCCGTTCGGCTTCAGCACGGTCGAGGGCAAGCGTGTCGCCTTCCACGATAGCTTTACCGCGGAACCTGACGAGCATTTCTATGGCCTGGGTGAGAAATTCACCGATTTCGACAAACGTGGGCAGCGTATCCAGACATGGAACATGGATTGCGGCGGCGTCTGGAGCGAGCGGGCCTATAAAAACGTACCCTTCTTCGTCAGTTCGCGCAAGTATGGGATCTTCGTTGATAGCGCCCGTGCGGTTGCTTTCGATATGGTCGCCAGCAACACCGCGTCGTTCAGCATCACCAACCCGGGCGATGAGCTGGATTACTATGTGATTACCGGTCCCGATCTTAAGACGATCGTCACCCGCTATTGTGAGCTCGTCAGCTTTCCGATCCTGCCTCCGAAATGGTCGCTTGGCGTCTGGATGTCTTCGGGCTTTCAACGAGATAGCGCCGAGGCGGTGCTGAGTAGAGCGCGTATGATTCGTGAACAGCAGATACCCTGTGATGTGCTGCATCTTGACTGCTACTGGCAGCGCTTCGGACGCTGGTCTGAACTGCTCTGGGATACTGAAATGTTCCCCGATCCTGCGGGCATGCTGGCACAATTGAAAGCGCTCCATTTCAAGGTCTGCCTCTGGATCAATCCCTACATCGGGATCGAGAGCCAGCGCTTCCATGAGGCCAGCGAGAAGGGCTATTTCCTGAAGAATCCCGCAGGCGAAACCTACGTTGTCGATATCTGGGGAGGCTTTCACCCGCCCGTTGGCATCCTTGACGTTACCAACCCGGCAGCGATTGCCTGGTTCAAGGAGCTTCTGCGCGAACATCTGCGTCTTGGTGTCGATGTCTTTAAGACTGACTTTGGTGAAGGCATTCCCGCCGATGCGGTCGCGCACAGCGGCATTCATGGGGAAGAGCTGCATAACCTGTATGCGCTGCTCTACAACGATGCAGTCGCCGAGGTTACTGCCGAAGAGACCGGTCATACGGGGCTGGTCTGGGCGCGGGCATCCTATGCCGGAGGACAGCGCCACGCGGCACAATGGGGCGGCGACGCGAACTGCACCTTCCCGGCAATGGCCTCTACGCTGCGCGGCGGCCTGAGTATGGCGATGTGCGGGCATGCCTTCTGGAGCCACGATGTAGGCGGCTTCACCATCCAGCCAACAAACGAACTCTACACGCGCTGGTCACAATTTGGCCTGCTCTCGCCCATGACGCGGGCTCACGGCAACACGACGCGCCTTCCCTGGGATTATGGCGAAACCGCGCTGCACGTTTTCCGTGAGTACGCTCGGCTACGCTATCGGCTGTTGCCCTATATCTATAGCTACGCCTGCATCGCTGCTGAAACCGGCCTGCCCTTGCTGCGCCCGATGGTACTGGAATATCCCGAAGACCCGGCAACCCACACGCTGGACTTACAATATATGTTCGGTGAGGCGCTGCTTGTCGCTCCTATCTTCAACGAGAGCGGAGAGCGCACCGTCTATCTTCCCGCGGGCAACTGGGTTGATTACTGGACAGGAAACGTGCTGACCGGTTCACGCTTCATCACGGTACAAGCGCCCCTGGAAACGATGCCGCTCTACGTGCGAGCGAACTCGCTTCTCCCGACCATCGAGCCGCAAGCCTTTACCACCGATGAGCCATTCACCAATGTGACCTTCAACGCCTACCTGTTTGAGAGCGGCTCATATGCGTTGCATGACACCGATGGTATCACCGCTCTTTCAGCCACACGGGCGGGCAAAGAGCTCCATATTCAGGTGACAGGAGCCAAACGTGAAGGGGCGCTCCGCCTGCTTCCACTGGAGGGAACAACGCCAGTCGAAGCTGTCACGGTGAACGGCCAGAACATTGTGCAGGGAAGCACAACCGGGCCTCGCTGGAACAGGCAGGCTGATGGTTCAATACTGGTAACATGGATGTAGAGAGAAAGGACAGACCCGTTTGCATACCGAGGAATCCCGCCGCGTCCAAACGCTTCTAGAGCGCGTGCAGGCCATCTGCTATGGAGCAGATTATAATCCCGAGCAATGGGACCCTGAGGTCTGGTCGGAAGATCTGCGCCTGATGCAGCTTGCCGGGGTCAATATCGCAACGGTTGGCGTCTTCAGTTGGGGCTCGCTACAGCCAGACGAGCAGACATTCACGTTTGACTGGCTTGATTCCATCATGGATCTGCTAGCTCAACATCAGATCTTCGTCTGTCTGGGCACAGGCACCGCGGCACAGCCTGCCTGGCTCTCTCAGGCGTATCCGGATGCGCTCCCTGTCGACGAGCAGGGGCTCCGACATGAACACGGCAACCGGCAAAACTATTGCCCGACCAGCCCCGACTTTCGACGGCTGGCACGAAATCTGGCACGGCAACTGGCGCTACGTTATGGCAGGCATCCAGCCCTTGCCATCTGGCATGTGAGCAACGAATATTACGGCTCTCCCTGCTATTGTGAGCGGTGCCGCGCTCGTTTCCGAAGCTGGCTGCAAGCACGCTATCAGACGCTCGACGCGCTGAACCGGCACTGGAACACACGCTTCTGGGGTCACACCTACACCAATTGGGAACAGATTAACCCTCCGAACAAGCGGGGAGAGACGAGCTTTCAAGGGCTCTCGCTGGACTGGCGGCGCTTTACATCTGACATGAACCTGGAATGCTACCTGAACGAGGCCGAGGTGCTGCGCGAGTTAACGCCAGAGATCCCCGTCACCACCAACCTGATGGGCTTCTTTCAGCCGCTGGACTACTTCTCCTGGGCTCCGCATATGGATATCATCGCCTGGGACTCCTACCCGACACGCACAACGCCACCGGCTCATCTGGCCTTCTGGCATGATCTGATGCGAGGGCTCAAGCATGGCCAACCGTGGTTGCTGATGGAGCAGACGCCAAGCCAGGCGCAATGGATGGCCTATAACTCGCTCAAGCGCCCTGGCATGCTGCGGCTGCATAGCTATCAGGCGGTTGCGCACGGCTCGGACGCCGTGATGTATTTCCAGTGGAGACAGTCACAGGGCGCGGCCGAGATGTTCCACGGCGCAATTGTCAGTCACGCGGGCCATGAGCATACACGCGTCTTCCGCGATGTCGCTGAGATCGGCAAGCAGCTTGCCACGCTCGAAAAACAAACGCTCGGAACCCGTGTCCCGGCGCGGGTTGCGCTCCTGTTTAGCTGGCCCAACTGGTGGAATCTCGAATACCGGCCAAGCCTCAGCCAGGCGCTCAACTATCTCGAAGAGGTGCTTCACCACTATCAGGCGCTCTGGGAACAGAACATTGCCGTTGACGTTATCTCGCCAGATCACGAGTTCAGCGGCTATGATCTGGTCATCGCGCCGCTCCTGAACATGGTCAGCAAGCGGCAGGCTGAGGCAATAGAGCGCTACGTTGAGCAGGGCGGCACCTTTATCACGGGCTACTTCAGCAGCATCGTTGACGAGGATACTCGGGCCTGGTTGGGCGGCTACCCGGGCCCCTTGCGCCGCACGCTTGGAATCTGGGTTGAGGAATGCGACCCGCTGGAACCCGACATGCGCAACCAGCTCATCGCGGAACCAGGGGGGCTGCTTCCCGAGGGCGTGTACGACTGCTCAACGTGGTGCGACATTGTGCACCTGGAGGGAGCGACTGCGCTCGCCCGCTTCGGAAGCGACTTCTACGCAGGTCACCCGGCCATCACCGAGCATCGAATTTGGCGCGGACGCGCCATTTATATCGCGACTCGTCCCGAGAAGCGCGCGCTTTCCAGCTTCTTCACACAGTTGCTTGCCGAACTCGGTATAAGCGCTCCGCTTCCCGTGCCCGCTGGTGTCGAGGTCACCTGCCGTGCAGGGAAGAATGGGCCCCTCTTCTTTGTGCTCAACCATACGGAAGAGCCCGTCTCTATCTCGTTGCCAGCACCGCTATACGTCCAGCTTCTTGCACCCGGAGAGCCGCCAGCAGAGCCAGTTGAGCAGCTTCAACTGGCTCCGCGAGGTGTGGCAATCTTGAAGGCATAGCGGACAGCAAATCTCGAAAAGAGGCGATAGCAACTCACCGGTCATCACGGCCTGTGCTGGCTGAAACAAGCCCGCACGGGCCGTCTCCAGGAATAAAAGTCTTTCCTCGCTTGTTATTATAAAAGGAGAGAAAATTTCTTCCTGATTCTATTCAGAAGAGAGTCATCCTCCACAAAAGGTAAAGGTGAAATCGTATGAGCAGTACATCCTGGAACGAATTTAACAACCGTGTGATCGAGGAGTTTCGCGCAAAGCATGGCAAGGTGAAAGGCCCGGAGGGCGGCGACCTCATCCTGCTCAACACAAAGGGCGCGAAAACCGGTCAGCCTCGCACCTACCCGCTGATGTCCGTTCCATATGGGGAAAACTATCTTGCTGTTGCCTCCAAAGGCGGAGCCCCGAGCAACCCGCACTGGTACTACAACCTGCTGGCCCATCCCGATGTCACCGTTGAAACCGGCGCCGAAACATTTCCTGCAAAAGCACGTCTGCTGACAGGTGAGGAGCGCGGCAAGGCCTATGCCCACGCGGCAAGCATTTTTGCGCCCTATGCAGAATATCAGCAGAAAACGACGCGTGTCATTCCCGTATTTCTGCTTGAACGCCAGAAAAACAAGTAAGGCATTGTCCCTGTTTCGTGCAGCAGCATGCTCCGGATTGATACCGCATCCAGCAAGCCACGAGGCAGGGAACACCCTGTTTATGCGATCTCACACCTGCTCCTGTTTCGTCAGATAAGCCAATTTTCCGGTCAAGCAATATCTTAACAAGATTTTAATATATAAATACGCTCACATCTGCTATACTTCATCTGGTATTACCTCCCATCCGGAAAATGCAATTGTTGCTTTGTTAGAAGTCGCTCGGGTGTTCCGGGCGGCTTCTTTCTCTTCGGGAGGATCGCGCTTTTCCTGTTCGCCTGTTTCATGCGCTGCTTTCGCTCACTCTTGCCCATTAAGCACTATTGTTTTTTTCGTCGATGGAAGCAAAATCTTTCTATATTCTTTATGCAGCTTCAGACTTTCGCTGCTACAATAGCGACATCAAGGAGACGGCCCCGAAAGCTCCCGTCTTCAGAGGGAGAGGAATGGGCCTGCTGCAACAGCTCCAGAAGCGTGCCAAAGAGAGAACAGCAAAGTCTTCCCTTCAAAAATGGTATTTACATCAGAATGCTTGACAAGCTCTTCCGATGATGTTACCAAAAAGCGGCAGAAGGCCCCTGGCTTCAGCCAAGGGGATGGATGGCGCAGGAAGCCATCAGAGGCAGAACGTTCCCCTTCGCTTGACAGAAGGCAATCGTTGTGCGAGAATACGCGAAGATAGTGAGGACGAACAAGGAGCAAGGGATGCTGATCTACGAATACAAGCTCGATGGGTCGAAGGCGCAATTCGCCGCCATCGAGGAAGCCATCCGCACCACCCAGTTCATTCGCAACACGTGCCTGCGCCTCTGGATGGATGCACGCGGCGTCTCCAGGAATGACCTGCAGCGGTATTGCGCTGTGCTCGCCAAACAATTTCCCTTTGCGCTCTCCCTCAACTCGCAGGCCCGGCAAGCTGCCGCTGATCGGGCGTGGGCTGCCATCTCCCGCTTCTATGAGCATTGCAAGAAGAAGAAACCAGGAAAGAAGGGCTCTCCTCAGTTCCAGCACGATTGTCGCAGTGTCGAGGACAAGCAGACGGGCTGGAAGCTGGATCCTGATGGGGTACACATTCGGTTCACAGATGGCTGTGGCATTGGTCGGCTGCGCCTCATCGGCTCGCGTGATATCATGGCCTTTCCCCTCTCACAGATCAAGCGGGTACGACTGCTCCGGCGGGCTGATGGGTATTCTTGCCAATTCGCGGTGGCGGCCACTCGACGCGTCGAGCATCAGCCCTCTGGCAAGCAGGTGGGCATTGATCTGGGGCTGCGTGCCTTCTTCACTGACTCCGAAGGCAACACCGTGGCTCCTCCTCAGTATCTCTGCAAGGCGGAACGGCGGCTCAAGCGGCTACATCGTCGGCTCTCGAAGACGCAGAAGCGCTCCGCCAATCGGCGCAAAGCCCGTCAAGCCCTCAGCAAAGCGTATCTCAAGGTGCAACGGCAGCGCGAGGATGTCGCCAGAAAGCAGGCGAACGCGCTTGTCTCGTCTCACGACGTGATTGCCTACGAAGCCTTGCAGATCCGCCATCTCGTCAAGAACCGTCATCTGGCCAAGAGTATCGCTGACGCGGCGTGGGGTCGCTTCCTCTGGTGGGTGAGATACTACGGCACGCTGCATCGTGTTCCGGTGATCGGGGTGGAACCGGCCTTTACAACCCAGGACTGTTCTCGTTGTGGGCAGCGGGTCAAGAAGAGCTTGAGTGTGCGTACCCATCTGTGTCCTGGCTGTGGTCTGCTCCTCGACCGAGATCACAATGCCGCCTTGAATATCTTGCAGAAGGCTCTACAGGGTACCGTCGGGCAGACGGGAACCGACGAGGGTGTCTCGTCGAACGCTTCTGGACAGCCTGCCGCTACGCGTCGTCGCACTGCGGCGCCGCGCAAGCAGGCTGGATGAAGGAAGAATCCCCGGCCGTCAGGCCTGGGGAGTGTCAATATGAAGTAGTATACAGCAAAGGCCGATTGCGCCGTGAACTGTTATACGTGGCGAATGGAGAACGCTTCTCGCCCGGTCCTGCCGGACGAGAACGGGGCAGGTGTCACTTGTCCCTGATGTGTCGGACAAGGAAGCCAAAGCAGCCCTCTGTGAAGAAGGCTGAACTGCGGTGAAGTCCAGGCACAAGCCTCCCCCTGAAGGAGGAGGTAATTGACCTTTTATCAGTTTCTTTTCTCCAATCACCACCATTTCCGAACGAAACAGAGAACGGTGATTCAGCGCTACCCTGTATAGACGGGGTAGCGTTTGCTTGCTCACAGCGAGAAAACAAGGGAGTGGCTAATTCAGGAGAGGTAAACGTCCCCGATAGGAAGGATGGGTGAGATAGATGTGTTGCCGGTGGTTATAGTAATAGACAAAGAGCCGCACGGCCTCACGTAAGGCGCGCAGCGAGCGGCTAAAACACCGACTGCGGCGGGCAAGTCGCTTCAGATAGGTACGCAGGTTCGCATTCACGCTTTCGACGGTGAACGTCTCTTCCTTCCCTACCGAAAGGACGTGTTGGCCGCCTTCAGGCCAAATCGCTTCTTGATAGGCGGCGTGTCCATCACTGGCGTAGCGGTGAGCAGGAGGGAGCGAATCGATGAAGCTTTGCAAACAGGCGAGACTGCGAGTCTGGCTGACCAGGTGGCCTACAATCAAGCCACTGCCACGCTCGACCGCCAAGATCACGTAGACATCTTTTTTTTCTGCTGAAGATAGGTATACAGTTCATCGAGTTCGAGCGTCTCGATGGGGCCAGCAGGAGCGTCTGCGCGAGGGAGAGCCTGAGCAGCTTGGCTGATCCAGTTGCTCACGGTTTGATGATGAATCCCCAAAAGGCGGCCAATGGCACGAAAACTGGTGCCTTCCAGATACAGTTGGAGAGCCTGTTTGCGCAGAGAATCGCCATAGCCATGAGGCTTACGATCCAGCGTGAAATAGTGCTGGCAATGCTGACAGCGATAGCGTTGTGACCGGGTGTGATTGAGGCCACTCTTGATGACATACTGTTCCTGCTGACAAGAAGGACAGGGGGGATTCTTCATGTTGCCATTGTATCATATCTCTCTTAGCTTCGCCACTCCTGAAAACAACTGCGTATTGATTAAAAATGAAAAATGCTGTATACTGCTAGTAGGGTTCTCACGAAAGCTGTGCATGTACGTTCTCTCGACATATGCTACATGTATGCACAGCCCTCGGCATGTCTTCTGAGGGAGATACCCGTTCCCTCCTCAGAGCACATGACCATCTACTCATCTTGTTGTTTGTCTCCTCTGTAGACGCTCTTTATGTATGAGTCGGTTCTTCAACCCTGAAGCAACCGAGAGCAAGTATGTAGCATTTTCTGAATGCGTGATCCGCTGTCTTCGTTCGGATCGGTGGCCATAGTGCGACAGGCGAACGAAAAACAGATATCTATGCTTTTTCGGCCTTTTATAGCGTCAATATGTATCATCGTTATGTAATGTAAAAAATGTTGTATGTTCAAAATAGGATGTTGTTTTGTTCTCCCACGGAAAGGAAGTGCATATGTTCACCTTTATTCTTCTCTTCTTGCTCCTGCTTATTTTCGTAGGTTCATTTGGCTATATGCTTTACAGCTACGAAACCGAGCTCCGTGCCGAGAAAGCCTTAGAAGCAGAAACCACGAATTAGAAACGCTATGAAAGAGCCCGCCCGGCCTCACAGGCTGGAATCGCGGGCTCTTTTTTTAGTCCGGTCGATCGAGGTGCAGCACATCACGCGCAAGCAGGCTCGCCACGCGGTCCGATGGCTTATCCATTGCCCCATAGTGCACACAGGTAAACCCACACGGATTCAGCGCATAGTCATATCCCATGATGCCGCCCGGCAGGCCATCCAGATAGGGATAAAAGTAGCGCGTTGAGGGAAGCTGATACGCCTTCCCCTGCACGCAATGCGTTGCGATCAGCCCCTGATCCCAGATATAGCGAATCGGAATTCCCATCTCCGCGATCCGTGGCGCAACCTGTACCATTGTCTCCGCAAGCGCGCGCGCCTCCCGCCGACGTCGCAACCAGTACAGCCCTGTGTTCATCTCCCCCGTCCCATGTGCGGGACGCCCCCAGAATGCCTCATATTCCGCGCTATGGTCCTGATCGGGAATGTAGACCAACTGATGACGTTGAAACGCCGTAAGCGCGTCCTGAACCGGCTGTAGCACAAAGATATCGTCATCCATAAAACAGTAGTCAGCAGGCGGATAGAGTGGCCCGATACAGCCCTTCATCACGAACCAGTGACGCAAAGCCAGCTCTACAAGCCGCGTCCCGGCAAGCAGACGAACATGCTCAAGCACCTCATCGGTCGGCACGATCCGGGCAAAGGGGAACAGTTCGGCGAAGCGCCTGCGACTCTGCTCGCTCCATTGATACTCTCCAAAGACAAGCACCTGCGCTGGCTGATAGCCATTCAGCACCATGCTATAGAGTGCCAGCGCCGTCCGAAGCGGCGTCCTGCCATCAAAATACATCTTCAACGTCGGGCCATTGGGCTGTTGCAGACGCCGCTCAACCCGTCTCCGCGCTTCGTCGATCCATGTATCATCCTGCCCCACCTGCAGTGCTGCACTCCACTGCCAGCGGCCAGAGCGCTGCCAGTCCGCGACTTCCAGACAGTCCCCGGGCCGCACCTCAAGCGTACAGGAAGCGCCCGTAGCCAGTACGGCCCCATCGCGCCTGATCGTACACGCATGAGATGCCTTCACATGCAGGGTTCCACTCACACAAAGCCGAAGCTGAAAAACAACATGAAAACCGCGCATCTCTCCCCGATGAGGATAGGAGCCCCAGTAGCGCAGCGAGCCCGCAAAGAAGCGGTTCCAGTCGATCACATAGGCAATCTCGTCTTGTATCTCTTGCCAGTCTGGCTGTGGAAGCGTCGGCATCAGTGGCGCATCCCACTCCGGCTGTTCGCCTGGACGCGGCCAGCTACAACGAAGCAGCTCAAATAGCGGTGTAAGCATGCTCATTTCCTCTCGATCCTCATGACTGAGGCTTTGTCTGCACATTGCCCGATTGCAGCGATTGAAGAAACAGTTCCAGCGTCACAAGCGCCCAGATCATATGGTGAGGGCGGTACGCATCGTGAGGGATCTCTTCCTCGAAATAGCCCTGTAGCAGACGCTCAAGCGCCACAGGCTCAAAGTATCCGCGCCGCCTCAGCCCGTCCAGCAGCAGCGCCTCAACCCACGAGCGCAGTTCCCCCTTCAACCAGATACCAAGCGGCAAAGGGAAGCCACGCTTGTGCTGGTGAATGATGGTCTCGGGCAAATAGGGCTCGGCGATCTTGCGTAGCAGATACTTGTTCATCGAACCGTTCCGTTTGGCCTGTGGAGGCAGCGAAAAGGCATATTCAGCAACACGATGATCCAGAAACGGGACGCGAATCTCAACAGCGGATAGCATGCCCATCTTATCCGCCTTCAGAAGCAGATCGTCCACCAACCAGCAGGTACAATCGACATAGAGCATCTGATGCAGCCAATCCCACGAACGCACGGTCGCAGGCAATTGAAGCGGCTCCGGGAGTGCCTCGAATGAGAGAAGCTGCGCCTTCTCTTCCTCGGTGAACAGCACGCCCATCCCCATATAACCGGGACGCGGCTGCGCATAGACTGGATAGCCCGCAAAGAGTTCGTCGGCGCCCTCACCCGATAACAGAACCGTCACCCCTGCCTGCTTGATCCAATCACAGAGCAGGTGCAACAACACAGCAGGCGGGTCCGCAATCGGCTCCTCAAGCTGATATAGCGCTTTCGTACAGGCATGCATAAAGAGCTCCGCGTCAACCGGTAATTCTGCGTGCCGTGTGCCCGTTGTTCGGGCAACCAGCCGGCTATAGCGGTGCTCCGAGACGCTCTCCTCAAGCAACGCATTCCCAAAAAAGACAACCGAGAACGTCTGCAAGGGATCCTGACTGGCTCGGGCAGCCATCGCAGTCAACAGGCTCGAATCCAGTCCACCACTGAGCAGCACGCCATATGTCACCTCATCAGCCAAGCGAGCAGTCACCGCCGCCTCTAACAGGGCGCGTCCCCTGACAATCTGCGCTTCTTCGTCATAGGCTATCACCTCTTCTCGAGGATAATCCCAGTAACGCCGCTGCTCAGGCTCATCTACAGCCGAAAAGGTGAGATAACAACCGGGCTGTAGCTTCATGATCTTCTGAAAGATCGTCCGCGGGCCCGGCACAAAGCGGTGCGTCAGATAGCGAGCAAGCGCCTGCAAGGAGAGCTGCGCAAGCTCCGGAAAGCCCGCCAGAAGCGCCTTCAGCTCTGAGGCAAACACCAGCCCGTCCCCGATGCGTGCGTAATAGAGCGGCTTGACCCCGCTTCGATCGCGAACCAGCACGCCACGCTTCGCCAGCCGATCCCAGAACACAAAGGCGAAATCTCCATCAAGCGTCTGAACGCTTTGTATACCCCACTCCTCAAACGCATGCAAGAGCACTTCCGCATCCGTCTGCGAGCGGAAACGATGCTTGCTCAACTGCTTACGGAGCTCCCGGTGATTGTAGATCTCGCCATTGAGCGCCAGCACACAGGTGTCGTCCTCGTTCCAGTGCAGCGGGCTCGCACAGGCCCTATCCACAATTGCCAGGCGACAGAGCGCAATGCCTGCCTCCTCATCGCTATACATCGCCACGCCATCAGGGCCGCGATGCTCGATAGCCGCAAGCATCCGAGCAAGTAGAATCTGTTTCTGTTCGGGTGAGCAGGCACGCGAGTAGATGCCAACCAATCCACACATACAGAGGCTCCTTTCCAGCCAGCATTATACTTTTCGAGAGGGAAAGGCGTAGAAAGGAGCAATATGCGTGCAATACCATTCCTCGAAATTCAAGGCGCAGGCACGATAGCCCTCAGCGCCGGGGTGCAACAGGTCACCCTTCTCCGGCAAAAACAGGTGAACATGCTCGGGCCCGAACAGCGCGCGCCCATCCAGGTAGTACACATGCCGATCGCCAGCCTCGCGCAGGATCGCCAGCGCCGTCTGAATCTCCTCCCGGATGCCCTGGAATGAGAGCCCGCCGGGACCGGGGCGCTGTTCCAACGAGGGGGTATAAATAGGGGATATAACCACAAAAGGCGTTTCTGGATGCTTTTCTCGCACAATCTGAATAAAGCCGATCAGCGCCGAGCGGAAGGAATAGGCATTCAGGCTCCCCCGCTCGTAGATGTTGCCTCCCACACAGATCGTCAGCAGGTCCGCATCCAGATCGCGCATCAGGCGAGCAAACATCACCTGCAAATGGCAGCCATCACCCATCGCAAGCGAGACCAGATGAAAGCCGCAGCTTCGAGCAAACAGCGCAGGCCAGATCTGCGATGGAGAGGCAGCACCGCGCCCCTGAGTGGTCGAATCGCCAAAGATCAGCCAGCGTGGCCGCGTATCGTGAACAGGTTCCAGCGTGGCCCCGTCGCTGATCTGAAGCGAGCAGAGCCGAAATTGATTGTAGTGTGGCAGCCAGAGCGCCAGCGTCTTTTCTCCGGCTGGCAGGTTGAGAAATTGAAAGGAACCGGTATCCCCCTGCTCGATTGTCTCCCACAATGTCCCATTGATAGAGAGATCAAGCCGGGGAATTTCCGCCGGTTCGCGGAGCGTCGAGGGTGGCGGGTCGGCTTCAAAGGTGCCCGCAAGCAGCGTCGTATCACTCTTTAAGACGATGCGTACTCCTGAAGGCATCGCCGCCCGCCCCACACCCGAAGGGATGCCGGTCTTTCCATAGCCGTTGGGGAAGAAAAGAGGCGCTTCCTGATAGGGGATACGCCACGGGGCGACCCATTGCGGTGTCTTCAGCAACGAGATGCTTCCCTCATAGGTAAGCCGTGGATCATCAGGAGCGATCCGCTGTACCATAGCTCTCCGGTTCCTTTCTCAATGCGAACAACGCGTGCGCTTCTCTCACAACACGTCTTGAAGCGAGAAATCAGGCAGGACGGTTATACTGGAATGTACATGAGCGGCGGGGCTTATCTGACAGGTTCTCGGCGGTCTTATGGAGAATCAGGCTATGGAACATCACCGCCGAACCAGGCTCAAGCTCGCAGTAGATGGCCTTCGAGACATCAACGCGTTGCTCATCAAGCTGTAACTCATCTCCGTCATGAGGAATCAACCCGAGCTTATGTGAACCGGGGATAAACTGCATACATCCATTCTCTTTTGTTGCAGGATCAATCGCGATCCAGATACTTGTTTCTATCAGGCCACGCTCCGTAAAATAGGCAAGTTCCTGATGCCACGGCTTGGCCGATCCAACGCGTGACGGCTTGAACCAGAGCACCGTAGTCGTCACCTGCAAACGCGGGCCAATGATCGCTTGCATCAGCTCGGTAATACGGGGATCTTCGGAAAAGCTTTTAAAAAGAGCAGAATGCGCAATCACGTTATGGACTTTTCGCAGTACACCCTTATAGCTCTTCACACCACCCTGCATCCCGAAAAAGCCGCCTCCAGGCGCTTCAAGGTTGAAGTCGCCAGAACTCTCCTCCCAATCGGCCACCATCGCCTGAAAGCGCTCACATTCAGCGCTCGCCGCTTCCATCTCCTCGCGAGTAAAGAGATGAGGCAGAATGAGATATCCCTGCTCCTGGTACTGTGAGCGTTGTGCTTCTGTCAACATGCCATCACGTCCTTTCTTTGTCAGGCATTCTCTAGAAATACAGCAAGAAACACCTGGACATACAATCTATCTTTTTGCATGTCTTTATTCTCACAAGCAATACCACCATAAAATGGGCAAAATTTCAAAAGATAAATTGAATTCCCCAGAGGAGCAGGCAGACAGCTATAGTACGCTAGCCGCCTGTATTTCCCGCTCCTGAAATCGTGGAGCAAGCAAGAAGAGGCTGGACCCGCCACACAGCAGAATGACCACGCCACACAGCGCAATGCCAGCGGCGGGCGAGAGGTGCGCATACAGCAGGCTTGCACCCATGCTGCCAAGCGAGATCCCTACATTGCTGATGGTCCGTTGCAGGCTGTAGAGTTTGCCGAGGTGTTCAGAGGGGAATTGAGTTTGTAGCACCATCACCAGAATCAGTTCTGCCAGCGAGCCACCAATTGCACCAAGAAACATACTTCCTACAGCCATATATCCCGTTCCAGCCAGCACAAGAAGCAGGAAACTGGCACCCTGAAGCATCTTTCCCAGGTACATCAACAACAGCAGACGCTTCTTCAACACGCCCAGAAAGACGCTGCAAATGTTGCCCAGGCCATACGCGCTGGCGATCATGCCCCACAGCGCAGCGTTCTCATGAAACGTATGCTGCACCCACAGCGGCAACCCGATCATATACGCCGCACTCCATGCAATATTGGTGATGCCAAGCACGATCAGTGACCAGAAGAAGACCGTGTTCTTTCGCGCAAGCGTATAGCCGGTTGCGATATCGCGCCAGAGGTCGAGAAAGAAGGCCTGCTTTTTCGGCGGCTGCTCCTCATGCACCTGCGGAGGCGAGAGCAGACGCTTCCAGATCAACAGCAGCGAGCCCGCTGATACCACAAAGCTCAGCGCATCGAGCGAGAAGAAGGCGAAGAAAGGAAGAACCGCGAGGATCACCCCGGAGATTGCCGGGCAAATCGTCCTTGCGAGCCGCTTCGTTGTCTCCATGACCCAGTTTGTTTCATACAGTGTCCTGGTGTCTCCTGCCAGCATTGGCAGACTTGCCGTCAGCGCGGGATCAAAGATAGTGCCAAGCAGCTCTATAGCCAGCACCACACAAACAAGCAAGCCTATCTGAACGCCGGTCAGCACCGTCATAATCACAAGGATACCAAGCAAGAGAGCACGAGCAATATCAGTCCAGATGAGCAGTTTTCCCCTATCCACACGATCCGCAATAATCCCACCAAGAGGGCCAAACAGCAAAGCGACAAGCGTCGTTATCCCGAAGATGAAGCCCGCCACGCCGCCTAGCTTCTGTGTTGTCAGCCAGAGGAGCGCCATGCCCGAAAACTGACTGCCGAAGGCTGAAAGCGTCTGACCGCTCCACAGCAGGGCAAGCACAGGCTTCTTCAACGTACGAACGAAAATCATACAATCCTTTCTGTCAGTACTTTATGAAAAGAGCAATACTATATATTGTACTGAGCAGTTCAATTGCACAGAAAAAAGTGTGAATTCTTTCAATAACATGAATGAGGCATACCCGGAGAGGAAACGCGAAGCACACCACCACACCTCAGCCCTCTCTCTATCTCTTAATCGGCAGAGCAAGCCAGCAATCAAGTTCAGCTATACAAGAGGCCGAGAAGCGCGTTCATACTGCTTAACTGGGATGGACATATCTTTTGCTCATCAAATACGGTATACTAAAGAGAACTCTGGCAGAGACTGGTGTCTATGGGCACTATTCCCGAGTCGTACCAGAGATGCACAGCCGGGAAAAATTGGCTGAACACGTATAATTGTTCATAGCTTCGCTTCATTGCTTACAAGCGACAAAGCCCTGCACCCCTTCCAGTCGAAAGGAGGAAGAAGTGCGTCATACAACGCTCTACAGGGTATCCACCCGTTTTATCTGGCATATCCTGCTTATTCTCGGCTCGTTTATTATGCTCTATCCGCTGCTCTGGCTGTTCTCCTCTTCGTTCAAGCCAGCGGCCTCTATCCAGGATATGAGCTTGCTTCCCCGCTCGCTTACCCTGGACAACTACCGGACGGGCTGGAACGCGCTCCAGTATCCCTTTGGGCTCTTTCTCGGGAACTCTCTGTTTGTCTGCATCGGGGCTGTTGCAGGGAACGTGCTTGCCTGCTCAATGGCGGCATACGTGTTTGCACGTCTTCGCTTTCGGCTCAAACGCGTCTGGTTCGCGCTGATGCTGGTTACCGTTATGTTACCCTATCATGTGCTTGTTGTACCGCAATATATCCTTTTTCTACATCTTGGTTGGATCAATACATTTCTTCCACTGATTGTCCCGAAGTTTCTGGCCACCGATACCTTCTTTATCTTTCTTCTGGTTCAGTTTATTCGCACGATCCCGCGTGAACTGGACTCCGCAGCCCGTATTGATGGATGTAACGCTTTTCAACTCTACTGGCGCATCATCCTGCCTCTCTCTCTACCCGCGCTGGCAACCACAGCCATTCTCACCTTTATCTGGACATGGAGCGATTTCTTCACGCAGCTTATCTTCTTAAATGACCAGAATACCTATACCGTTTCTATAGCACTTCGGGCTTTTCTTGATAACAGTGGCAATACGGAATATGGGGCACTCTTCGCGATGTCGGTGCTTTCGCTTATCCCGATTATCGCCTTCTTTTTCCTCTTCCAGCGCTTCTTGATAAGTGGTATTGCAACGACAGGAATACGAGGATGACATTACCCATTTCACAACAAAAGAGCATTGAGAGCCAGGAGAAAGCTGTCAGGCAGGCACAGAAGAAGAGCGCAGCGGCAAAAAGAGAGAACGTCAGCGGCTATCTGTTCCTGCTTCCCTGGCTGCTCGGGCTCTTCCTGCTGACCATTGGCCCGATCCTTGCATCACTCTATCTCTCCTTTACGCGCTTCGACCTGCTGTCCGCGCCGCAGTGGATCGGACTACAGAATTACCTCACCCTGCCAGGGGATCCCCGCTTTCTGACGGCCCTTCAAGTCACCTTTTCCTATGTTTTTCTCTCGGTGCCGCTCAAGCTGGTTTTTGCGCTGCTCCTGGCGCTGGTGCTGAACAAGGGGGTGCGCGGACTCGCCATGTATCGCGCTATCTTCTACATTCCCTCCTTGCTTGGTGGCAGCGTCGCCATCGCGATCCTGTGGCGGCAGATGTTTGGCCCGGGCAGCATTGCCGAGCAGCTCGCCAGCCTGTTTGGCGTACAGCATGCCGGGACCTGGATCTTACACCCACGGCAGGCGCTGCTGACGCTGGTTGCGCTGGCACTCTGGCAGTTCGGCTCACCCATGATTATCTTTCTGGCGGGCTTGCGACAGATCCCGCGTGAGCTCTATGAGGCGGCAGCCGTTGACGGTGCGGGACCGCTCAGGACCTTCTTTCACATCACCCTGCCAATGCTCACACCGTTAATCTTTTTCAATATGATCTTGCAGATGATAGCAGCCTTTCAGGCATTCACACCCGCCTTTATCCTGAGCGGAGGAACCGGCGGCGTGCTCGACTCATCGCTCTTCTACACGCTCTACATCTACCTTGAGGGCTTTGGAAACTTCCGTATGGGCTACGCCTCTGCGATGGCCTGGATTCTCCTGCTGCTTATCGCCCTCTTTACCGGAATTGCCTTCCTGACCTCACGTCACTGGGTTTTCTATCAGGACGAACAGCATTAGATGCAAGAAAGGATGGTAGTTATGATACCGGAAAGCCACCTCGACCTTGTTCAGAGGCCCATTCTCGCACATCTAGCAACCATTATGGAGGATGGAAGCCCACAGATCACCCCCGTCTGGATCGATTACGACGGCTCTCTATTGCTTGTTAACACGGCTGCGGGGCGAAAGAAGGAGCGAAATATGCGTGAGCGGCCCTCGGTGGCGCTCGACATTGTTGACCCCGACAACGCCTCACGCAAGCTGATGATCATGGGGCGCGTCATCGAGGCCACCGCCGATGGCGCTGAAGAGCATATAGACCGGCTCTCACAGCGCTATCTCGGCGTGCCAACCTATCCCTCACGGGTTCCGGGCGAAACACGGCTGATTGTCAAAATTGAGCCCGAACGTGTGATCGCTCAGTGAGGTGCTCAAAGGCCGCCGCTGCTCGCAACACTAACGCATCCTCACCGCGCCGCCCGACCAGCATCATGCCCACAGGCAATCCATCAATTACGCCACAGGGCACGCTGAGCGCCGGGTGGCCGGTCGCATTAAACGGACAGGTATTGACCGTCACGGAATTGACCTGTGTAAAGCGCTCTTCTCGCGTTGCTCCGGCCTCGGGCAGCCTGCATGCTCGCATCGGGGTTGTGGGCAGCACCAGCAGATCGACCTGCTGAAAAAGCGCATCGTAGGCCCGGGTGAGCGCCGGAACACCATTCTGTGCCCTCGCGTAGTATGCACCATGATAGTCTTCATGCAGGTAATGTCCGAGCAAAAGATGCAGCTTCGCGACATCCGACAGGGTGTGTATGCGCTCGCGCTGCCCCCGATCCATTGCGGCAAGCAGTGCAAGCGGAGTGTATCCCTTGCTTGTTGCCGCCCGCCCGCGCTGCACAAAGACAGTCATCCAACCACCCTCAAAATAGAGTGGTGCAAGCAGCGTCACCCCATCGCGATGCAGAGGCAGTGAGACGGCCTCTACTGTGGCACCAACCTCCCGCAGGCTGAGCGCCGCCTGTTCGACGCACACATCAACCGCCTCCTCCGAGAGCCCGGGCCAGCCAAACCCTTCACGCAGCAACCCCACACGCAAGCCATCAATCGGCTCCGTCAGACCTGGCAGGCAGGGCGCAAAGGAGACTCCTGACTGTCGGGGGTCAAGCCCGTCCGCGCCCGCGATCACATCGAGTAACAGCGCAACATCAGCCACTGAAGCCGCCATAGGTCCCACATGATCCAGGGTCGGCTCTAGCGGAAAAACACCTGTATAGGGAACCAGACCAAAGGTCGGCTTCAGGCCATAGACGCCACACCACGCGCTCGGCACCCGAATTGAGCCCCCTTGATCGCCTCCAAGCGCCATATCACAGGCCCCGGCCGCAACGAGCGCCGCGCACCCGCTGGAAGAGCCTCCAGCAGAACAGGCAGGCTGACGCGGATTTCGCACCGCCCCCGTATCGGTCGTATGGCTCCCTGCCGAGAAACAGAACTGCTCACAGACGGCCTTTCCGCAGATCTCGCCCCCGGCATCGAGCACCCGTGACACAACGGTCGCATCCTCATCCGGCACATAGTCGCCCAGGAGCGCCGCGCCGACCATCATCGGCACCCCGGCCAGAGCGATTGTATCTTTCAGCGCGATCCGTTTCCCGATCAGTGGTCCCTCGCTCGCTCGCCGCACAGCGCAGGTACAGTACCAGGCATTGTATGGATTCTCGGCCTCAGAAGGGCGCGTAAAGGCCCTGGGCCCCGGGGTAACTGGCGGTGATTGCGTCAGCGCGTCAAACCGGTGATAGGTGGCCAGCGAGCGCCGAATCATCTGACGGAAGAACGCAAGGTCTTCCTCATCCAGCGTCAGGCCGTACAGGTGAGCTATCTCCTGTAAGCGCTGCTCATTCGGCTCTTCAATCATTGCCGGGTCATCCGCCGCTGATAGCGCTCTATTGCCTTCTGCCGCCGCGCCGGAAGCTCATGCGCACCATACCAGGCAGTCACATGTTCTGGCACAATCTTAAACAGAACCCGGACCTCTCCCGGCTCTGTATGGGGGAAATGCGATGTTCCCCGATAGCGCTCTACGAGCCGCTCAAGCTGCTCTACAGCTCCTTCAGTGGTCGCCTCAACGACGCGCCCGCGAATCGCAAGCCAGCGATAGTCATCGTCGGGATCGACCAGTTCAAGCGCCACGCGTGGACGAGCACGCATGTTCTTCGCTTTCTGCCGCTGTTCGGTGGTATTAATGAGAATGTACGTGCCATCATAATCAACCCAGACAGGTGTGGCCTGCGGCCTGCCATCGGGCATCACTGTAGCCAGGTGACCGAGTATCGGACGTTGAAAGAGATCAAGCAAGCTTTCAGGAAGCGCTGTTTCCATAACTGGCTGTTATCCTTTCAGCATTGAGAGATAAGAAAGCGATCAAGCTAGAGATGAGCAAGGTCGATACCATCAAGAGTCTGATGGTACTCGTCGAGCAGACCGGCAGGCATAGGCATAGCATAGTGCACATTGATCTCATGCAGTCGCCGAAAGACCTCCTGCATAGTTTCCATATCCTGCATCAAAATAATACGCAGAAATTTTGCATTCTCTTCATTAAAGGCCCGAGAGGTGGAAAGCTTGACAAAGGCACGACTGGCAACATAGAAATCGAACAGTTCCGCGCCGCTGATCCCGTCCACCGCCTGAAAGCCGGGCGGCACTGCCAGCAGATACTTATACCCGCTTGCCGGAGGATAAATCGACGCTTCGGGCCAACCAAGCGCTTTCCAGGCCTCAAGACTGAAATGGAGAGTCTCCGTAATCGAGCGACTGAGTGCCCGTCATTCCTCGTCCTCGCGGAAGGCCTGTAGCGCCGCGAGAGCCGCATACTGGCAGGGCTCAGGCAACATCACGCTGTATTCAGAATTGTGGATACGTAACGCATTGATCACCTCGGCGTTGCCCGCCACCAGTGCGATGCGCAGGCCCGGTAGGCCAAACTCCTTGCTGAATGAGAGAAGCGTGATCGCCACCTCTTTTGCCCCATCTATCTCAAGAATATTCGGCAAGGAAATGCCAGAAATATGCGCCTGATACCAGCTATCCATGTCATGCACGACGAGCACCTGAAATTGTTTTGCGAACGCAACCACTTCTTCAAAAAAAGCCCGAGTGGCACACACGCCAGTCGGGTTATGCGGGTAATTCAGGTAGAGAAAGCGAATTGTCGGCCGGCCCTCTCGCTCCAGCAAACGAGCAGCCTCTTGAAGGTTCACCAGTCCTGAAACGGGATGAAGCGGGATACGGAGCGGCCTGGCCCCATTGGCAATCGCGATCGTATGAATGGTGCTAATTGCCAGATCGGGTAACAGGAAGCACTCTCCCTGAAAGGTGCGTGAAAGCGCATCAAAGGCCTGGGATGCCCCTGCTGTAATCATCAACTCCTTTTCCATGTCGATATGGACGTTAAAACGGGTGCGCAGGAAGCGCTGCGCCTCCTCCCGAAGCTGAAGCAGACCAAACGATGAGGGATACCAGCGGGCAGTATACGCATAGTCACCCAGAGCCTGTAGCGCCTGTTGTGTCGCGCTATACTGTTGAAAGAACGGGTAGAAAGAATCAGTTCCCAGATCGAGAAATGCTTTTCCTTCCTGTATAGCACGTTGTCTGAGTAATCTTCTGATAACGAGATGTACCTTTTCTGCTTTCCCTGCTTTTCGTCCTGCGATAAGCTGTGGCGAAATCCCGCCGCCAAGCTTCACAGGCGCGAATTCGGGGCTCGAAAAAGGTTGCGTGCGCTCCTCTTTTTCGCCCTCGCGCATGGCTTTTCTCCTTCTCAATCAAAAATGAGGCCAGGAACGTTCTACAATTCACCCCTTTTCGATACAACAAATATAGTAATATCATATAAAATAGAAACTTGCAATTTTATGCTCATAGCAGCTATCGTATTTGTTTATTAGCAAAAGCACCATTTCAGGAGAAACAGAGCCATTTGGAAGCAGACCGTACCCTGAAAAAGGGCGAGTACCCTCTGTATTCGAGCAAAAGAAATGGTATACTGAAATAGAAGAGAAGCAGTAGAGAAAAAGAAAGGTGACCGATGACAGGACATATTTCAAGAAGAGAAGCGCTTCAGGCGGGACTTCTTACGCTTGTCCTGCTTGGCGGTTGCGGCGAGCCACAGGCCAGCGGGAAAGGGGCTCCGCTTCAACTGACCTACTGGGGCGGGATCGAGCGCATGCGCCGCACCAATCAGGCGATCACGCTGTTCACCCGGAAATATCCCACAATCAGCATTAGCGCTCAAGCGATGGCCTGGCAAGGTTATTGGGATAAGCTGGCAACACGCATCGCAGGCGGCAGCGTTCCCGACCTTATCCAGATGGATACACGCTATCTTGCTCTATACATCCAAAAAGGTATTCTCCTCGATATATCGAACTATACATCGAATCTACTCTCTCTTACCGACTTTGATCAGCGGCTGCTGACCGGCAACTTTTTTCAGCAGCGCCTCTATGGCGTCCCGCTTGGCGGCCACTTTGTCTCGCTGATCTACGACCACACGCTGCTTGAGCAGGCTGGAATCGAGCCGCCAGCCGCCGCGCTTACCTGGGATCGCTTCGCCACATATACCCGCCAGCTCACCCGGGCGCTCAAGGGCAAGGTCTTCGGCACGAACGACCCGAGCGGCTCCATCCCTATCTTTGAGATGTTCATCCGACAGCGCGGCAAAGAGATGTTTACAGAAACGGGCTCGCTGAATCTCGAAGCGCAAGACCTGATTGATTGGTGGAGCTACTGGGAAGAGCTCCGGCGCTCAGGTGGCTGTATCTCAGCAGATGCACAACTGGCCTTCTCGCGTGCCTATGATCCCGGCCAATCCGCGCTGATTGCCGGACAGGTCGCCATCGATTTCGTCAGCACCAACTTCCTGGAGTCGCTGCAAAAGCTAACGAAGCACACGCTTGCTCTGGCCATTCCCCCGCTCGGGCAGCATCCCGGCCTGTATTTTAAAGCGACAATGCTGCTCAGCGGCGCGGCCAGAACAGCGCATCCAGAGGATGTGGTACGCTTTCTCAATTTTGTGATCCACGACACGGAAACAGCCAGGGTGCTCGGGATGGACCGCGGGCTCCCGGGCACGCAGCAGGCACGAGACGCGCTCTTCCCGACCATGAACGCGGTGCAACGCAAGGCGCTGGACTATATCCGACAGGTTGCCAATCCACCCCATTCAACGCCGAAAAGCCTGCTCGATCCCCCGGCAGCGGGCGAGATTGAGCAAATACTGCAACGCATGGCCGACGGGGTCAAGTTCCATATGCAATCCATCCCGGAAGCAGCGGACCGCTTCCTGCGCGAGTCGGAAAAGGCCATCAAAGATAAGGCCAGCTAAAGCCTCAGGAGGGAACTTGTGGCAACGATCCTCTTCTTTATTGATGAGTTCACCGGGCACATTCACGCTACCTTCAAGCTGGCCCATGATCTCTGCCAGCGCGGGCACACCGTCATCTACCTGGGCACGCCAAAAACCGGACAACAGGTGCGAAAGCAGGGTTTCGCGTTTGAAGAGGCCCCCTTTCTCCATAGCCTGATGCGGATCAGCAAGCTTCCCCGGCCAAACCGTGCGGGCCGGCTTCCGTTCAGGCAGCAGCTCCCGGAAGCATACAGGCAGTACCGCATGTTACGCGAGGAGAGCGCCCGTATCCTGCACGATCTGCACAGTATTCGCTCCATCACCGATGCACTGGTATCACGCCTGAAACCCGACTTGCTGATATTCGATCCATTCTACCTGATAGATGCCATCGCCTTCTATCCCTACCACATCCCGACCACGGTGCTCAGCACCAAGCCGCTGCTCGACCGCGATCCCGCCGTGCCACCCTACACCTCATCCCTTATTCCCCATCGCTCGGCCTTCTCCCCGTTCCTGCTTCAGCTTGTCTGGCTTCACTGTCACACCAAATTCCTGCTCTATCGGCTTCAAATGTGGCTTCGTACGATTCTGATCGGCACATCACCCTATGACCTCGCTCGCCGCCTTGCCCATGCGACCGGCTTCCCCTTACGGCAGGAGCTGGCTCTACGCGGCGTCTCGCTCGATTTCTCTCTGAAGAGCATTCCTGAACTCGTGCTGAACAGCGAGGCCTTTGACTTCCCCCGCAAGCGAGCGCTCAGGCAAAACGTCTTCTATCTGGGCCCATGCGTCCATCTCGAACGGGAAGAACCGGCCTTCCCCTGGGACTCGCTGCCCCCCGGCAACAAGCTGATTTACTGCTCTATCGGCACGCTGCCCCCGTGGCGAGGCGGCCTGGAAGCCGACTTTCTGCGCCGCGTGCTCGATGCATTTCGCCTTCGCAAGAGCTACACGCTTGTGCTATCCAGCACTATCGAGCTTCCCGGGCCACTTCCCGAGAATGTGTTCATTGCTCCGTTTGTGCCTCAATTACAGCTCTTGCGGAGGGCCGATCTGATGATCAGTCATGGCGGCGCCAACTCGGTGAAGGAATGCATTCTGCTTGGCGTTCCGATGCTCATCTATCCCCGACAGGCGGATCAGCCCGGGAACGCCGCCCGCGTGGTCTATCATGGCCTGGGGCTGCGCGGCAATATTCGGAAAGAGAGCAGTGAAGAGATTGCACAGAAGGTCGATCTTCTTCTAGAGAACAGCAGCTATCGTACAAACCTGGAGCGGATGCGTCAGCGCTTCCTTCAGGAACAGGCCTCACTCCGAGGCGTGGAGATTGTCGAAGCGTTCCTCAAAGAAGCAGACTGAACGGAAAGCCGTGCTCTCGCCGCTCTACAAATACTCTACAAAATCAGGCGAGAAAGAAGCTTTGCGCAATAGCTCATCTATAAATAAGAGAATGTATACTTGACACTCAAGAAATCTGTATGAGAGAATCAAGCATGCTGTTGTCCCCTTTGAATAAGGTATGGTCTATGGTAGAGCAAAGCGGGTTCTTTTCACTTTTCACGACTGAGCAAAGCGGGCAGGCAAAAGCCGAGGCTGCTCTTTTTGAGACCCTTCAGGACGCCGTGCTTGTCTGTGACGCGCAGTACCGCCTTTCTTTTTGGAGCAAACAGGCAGAAGCGCTCTATGGCTGGACGGCTGAAGAGGCGCTTGGGCAGGATGTGCGGGAGCTCCTTCACCGCCAACTGATCCACGCGGACAAAGACGAGGAACAGTGTCTCTTTCGCGATCACAGCACCTGGGAAGCGGAACTCTTCCACCGTACAAAAAGTGGTGAGCACATCATTGTGGCCTGTCGCTCCTCGCTCATCTCGGGAAATGAGCATCTCTTTTTGCTGGAAGCGCATCACGATATTACCTCACAGCGGCAACGAGAGCAGGTGCTTGAGGAATACTATCGGCGTGTCCGCAAGGCGATTGATATCGGTGTCTGGCGGTGGGAGTTTCGCAGAGACGAACAGGGCCATCTACACCGCGATGGCGTTGTCAATAGCAGAATGGCGCATCTACTTCATGTACCTGCACATACGCATCTCAGCGAAGAACAGTTTTTTGCCTTTATTCACCCTGATGATCGGCCCGCTGTCGAACAGGCAATCGAGCATACACTGAGGACAGGAGAGGACTACCAGGCGACCTATCGCCTGCTCGACGAGGCTCAGGGAGAACGTTGGATCGCTTCCCGAGGCAGCCTCGTTACTGACCAGCAGGGAACACCGCTCTATGCCGTCGGCATCGCCCTTGACATTACCACGCAAAAACAGATGGAGGCTGCTTTACAGCAGGCGAACAGACGTGTCACCTCTATTTTAGAGCATGTAGCAGATGGCTGTATCCATATCGATAACGAATGGCGCTGCACGTATGCAAGCAAGCGTGCAGAGGAGATTACCGGGCTCTTGAGGCAGAATCTCCTGCATAAAAGTATCTGGGAGACACTCCCTGAGCTGCGTCACACTGAGGTGGAACAGTATCTGAGGCTGGCCCAGGAAACGCGCCAGCCGGTCAATTACGAGATGTTTTTCGAGCGTACACAGCAATGGTTTGAAGTTTATGTGTTGCCAGAAGATAACTATCTTGCGCTGTATTACCGTGACATCACTGAACTCAAGAACATAGAGTCGCTCTACAGGGAGCGCGACGAGATGCTACGCCGTCTCTCGGATGCAAACCTTATCTGTATCGCTTCCAGCACAGAGGCAGATGACATTCTTGACGCAAATGATGCGTTTCTCTCATTAATTGGTGCGACGCGCGAAGAGCTACAAGCGGGCAAGCTCAATTTCCGCGCGCTGACCCCCATTGAGTATCGATCGCTGGACCGGGAAAAGCATGCACTCTGTCGGGCGACCGGTGTCTGTCCGCCATACGAAAAAGAATACTATCATAAACGAGGTCATCGGGTTCCGATCCTGGTTGCAGCCGCTTATATGGATCGTTCACAGCATTATATTGCTCTGATAATGGATATTACCAAACAGAAAGAGCTTGAGAAGCAGCGAGAAGTGTTTCTTGGTATTATCGGTCATGAGCTTCGCACGCCGCTGACAGCCATCGCGGGAAGCCTGCAACTGGCTCGCCGTCGTCTCCAACGCTTTGGTACGCAGCAGCCAGTCACAGACAATATTGCAGCTATTCTGCACAGTACAGATCATCTACTCGATCAGTCCTTGAGGCAGACCCGGGTTCAGAATCGTTTGATTGAAGATTTGCTTGATGCTTCTCGACTTGCCATCGATAAACTGGAATTGATGCTTGCACCAGTCAATCTGGATGAGCTGGTAGGCAGCACAGTAGAAGACCTGCGCTCCACTGCTGCAGATCGTCCGCTTGAACTCCGACTGCTCGGGAAGCCGCTACCAGTATATATAGATGCGGCCCGTATTGCTCAGGTACTCAGCAATTATATTACGAACGCGCTGAAATATTCGCCGCCAGAGGAGCCTGTGACTATAGAGATTACCGCCACAGACAATGAGGCGCGTGTCTGGGTACATGACCACGGCCCCGGCCTCTCCGAAGAAGCCAGGCAGAAGATCTGGAGCCGCTTCCAGCGCTCGACGGATCTGAAAACACAGGGCAGACTGGGCGGAGACCTGGGTCTGGGTCTCTACATCTGTCAGTCGCTTATCCAGCGTCATCATGGCATGGTTGGTGTGGAAAGCGAGGAAGGCAAAGGGGCCTCTTTCTGGTTCTCGCTCCCGCTGACATCCGTCCCGGAGAAGCTGTAGAGCCATCGAAAGAGCCACAACACGAAGCGAGGTGCTCCTGTAGGCCCCTTTTCTGTATATTCCTGGCTGACAATCGACATCCCGGGATATGGTGCGGTGAGTTTTGGCGGTGCAGTAGAAGGGGGTATATCCTGCAAAACAACGCCATTGTGATCGCAGAAACGCGAGGGAAGGATTGGCCCCGCGTAGGAAGCGATAGCAACACGCACTCCCAGATCCTCAAAAATCCCCCGTGTTCTCAAAAGAGAACTATTAACCAGTTGCCGAACAGAGTATACCAGTAGCGCTGTCAGGACTCAAGGATCTCTATAATGCCTGCTTCTACTCAGGGTAGAGCATTGCCAGCGCCCTGACCGGGAATGTTCCAACTCCCTTGAACTTAGGTGGAATCGCGCTGAAAGTAAATCCCTCATCCGGTAGCTGATCCAGATGACACATATGCTCAACAATCAGGATTTCGGCCCTGAGCAAGGTAGAATGAACAGGCCGCTCACCGCCGCTGGTATCATCAATATTCACAGAATCGATACCAACCAGCAAGGCCCCGGCTTCCACAAGATAGGTCGCGGCATCCGCCGTGAGGTACGGATGATTTTCAAAGTACTGTTCCGTGTTCCAGTAAGTATCCCAACCAGTATGCACGAGCACGGCACGCCCGCTCACATCTTTATCCCGGAAATAGTCTACACCGATCGCCAGGGACTTGCGATAGTCAGCACGAATGACGATGCCTTCCAGGTCTGCCAACCGCTCCAGAGCGACTTCAGAGAGGTCTTTCCCATGCTCATAACGATGAAAGGGGCAATCAATGTAGGTTCCGGTATTCGCCACCATTTCAATCTTTCCAATCTGGAATTCGGTGCCGGGAGCGTAGTGTGCCCGCGATTCCTCACGACTCATGTAATCGCAAATAATGGGTGCAGGCAGTCCTTTATACGTCACGGTGCCATGTTCGATGGTATGGCTGAGATCGATCAGCTTTCTCCCTCTGGCTGAAACCGCCTGAGAAGCACTGTTCCGTTCAGCTTCAAAAACAAGCTTATTGCGAATATGCACCTGTTCAACCATCAACAAATGCTTATTCTGGACCAGGCGACGAGCAAGCTCTTCATCGCTGATACGGTCCTCGCTGATATTCAGGCGAAAGCCCTGGCCCTGTATTTTTCTGCCGTCGGTAAACTCTAGCTCAAAATCAAACTGCACTACTCGCTTCATACGCCCCTCCTTTCAAGAAAAACGTCTGTTAGAACAAAGAGGGCAGCGCTTCATTTCACCACCTCGACGTTTTTCGGCATCGATTCACTGCTATCGCATCAAGTATAGAAGAGCGACAGAAAAACTGCACACTGTTCCTTATTATTAAGAAAGTTTTATACTATAAATACTCGAAAAGTGTTGGGTTGTCAACTATTCGGCCATCAACTCGGTTCTATCAGAATATTGCGTCAAAATGGTAGACCCGAAATCAGGGGCCAGTATATCCGAAAGCGGAGGGCAGAAAAAAGGTAGACCCTATCGCTTAAGGCAGCATGCCGGGCTGCGTGTAGAGCTCTTTCACGCGAGCAAGCAGGTAGAACCATGAAGGTAGATCCGAACTGCATTTCTCTCTGCTTCATCCCGGCTAACCGGGAAATGCTTTCTACGGCCTCTATTTGGCTTTTTTGGCGTTTCAAGGATTCAAGGGATAGGGCAAGGGAAGAAAGGCCGTTTTTTTGGCCATTTTGAAGGGGTTTCCAGAGGGAGCTTTTGGCGATTTAGAGAAAGATCTTCCCAAAGAGGAAAAAATCTGCTTCGTTTGGAAGCTTGCTAAACGCCTTCAGTGAGTTTCACTATATCCTCTTCAGTAACTTTTAGGGAAACGTTTATTAGTGATAATTACTGAATTCACTGAAGGCGTTGCGCGGGTCTGCCGGTTCGCTGCGGAATGGTAGACCCAACGGGCCAGGGGTTCGGTCTTTTCCTTGTGGCTCCCTTAGATTCCCTGGCCTGGCTGCCTGGACAAGTGAGCTCTACAGGCGGATGTAGCCCTCTCCTTTAAAGGTCAACAGAGAGGAACAATCCTCGTTTGCATGATCGCTAATCCCTCAAAGGCTGCTTTCTGCCTGTAGAGGTTCCTGAGCAAACGACAAAGCGGCTAAAGCAGCTTCTTATCGGCCTTGAGGTCCTGCTCGATATTACAGCGGATGATCGCTCCAAAAGGTAGACCTCACCGAGAGCAGACGTACAGGGAGCGGGATAAGGGTCTACCAATGAATTTCCGCTTGTCTCTCGCTCACGAAAACGCTGAGATCAGGTCTACTATCTTGCAGAGGGATGCTCTATAGCCTGGTTCTCCTTCGATTTCGGCTCCAGTTCGGGTCTACTATCTTCCTCTGAAAATGGCTGGAAGCAAGGAAGCGCAATCTTCACTTCTCGCTTGCTTCCAGTCAGATTGCAGGCCCATATGCACAAATAGATCCCCATAAGCCCGGGAAGTCTGGCCAGCAGGTGACATCCCATTCTCATATTGGTAGACTCAAAGCCTGCGCGAGCCAGAGCAGCCAGTTTAGATGCCTCTCATATTGGTAGACCGAAACCTCACACGTTTCCATGACTGCTTGCTTAGAAGGAAAGGCTCTTTGTATATAGTCGTATCTGCTGGCAGGCGACATCCCTCCGGGAGCCGAAGCAAATCATTGGGTGCGAGTAAGAGGCCCGTGTCTACTGGTAGACCTCTATCCCTCCGAGCCAGGGAAGCCCGACGAAAAGGCCACACATGACAGGAGATCTTTATCTCTAATACACCAGAGAAACCTATCCAGAAGGCGAAGAGCCTATACAAGTCTGCTGCTCTACTGGTGGATCAATGCCATAAATATGGAATGAATACTTCTGTGCATCAGAATAGCAGAATAGATCTCCATATCTTATCAATATATCTCAAGTATAAAAGCAATAATAATATGAGCTATTTATTATTGCTACCCGAAAGCTGCACTTATGTTATGAATCTCATTAAAACAGAAGCGAATCAGGGTCTACGAAAAATGGTAGACCCATACGGGCTACCCCCCTGTAGCAACAGAGATCGCTTCATACTACGAGGAGTAAGGGTATACGAACTGTATCGGAGAAAGTATACCCATTCTCTGATGTCTTCTATAAGACACGTTAAAGGTATGCCATATTATCGAGATAGCATACCCTTTCTCAACTATCCCTGCTCGTCAGCCAGAGTAAGAGTATACGAATTTGTTCGGTATAGTATACCTTAACACTCACACACTCCCTCCTATCCAGAAAGGGTATGCTAATTGGTGAGAAATAGCATACCTGTTTCTCTGTTGCCTCGCCGGCCTCACTTGAAGAGTATACTATTCTTCATCCAGAAGGTAGACCCATCCTCATAGCCCTGCTCTGTCTCATCTATCTGGCGTAAGGAGAGGTATACGAAATGGAGAGAGAATAGTATACCCTTCAGGCAAGAAGATATCCCTTTCTATAAGCTGGACGTGGCTCAAACAGCATGAGAGGCGGCTTCAGCATCGGGTCTACTATCTTCACAGGCAGATTATAGCTCAATGGAGCGAGAACAGATACTCTATCGAGCCTCCGATCATTGGGAGATTGGAAGGAAGGTGTGAAGCAGCGTGGGAAGCGGGTTGAGCATCGGGTCTACTATCTTCACAGGCAGATTATAGTTCAATGGAGCGAGAACAGATACTCTATCGAGCCTCCGAACATGAGAGATTGGAAGGAAGGTGTGAAGCAGCGTGGGAAGCGGGTTGAGCATCGGGTCTACTATCTTCACAGGCAGATTATAGTTCAATGGAGCGAGAACAGATACTCTATCGAGCCTCCGAACATGAGAGATTGGAAGGAAGGTGTGAAGCAGCGTGGGAAGCGGGTTGAGCATCGGGTCTACCATCTTCATAAGCAGATGAAGCAGCATGGGAAGCGGCTTCAGTATCAAGTCTACTACTTTCTCAGATGGATATGGAGAAACAGGGAGAGCCGTGTTGTGACTATTATCTGATGGAGTCAGAAAGCGCAATCTATCGGTGTGGCGCGAAAGGGGATCCGCCTGGCTTGTCGGTTGCAGGGCTCTTTCCCTTCGATAGTTCTTGCTATCGCCGAGCCCTTGTGCAGGCTCACGTTTAACGCATTCTACGAGGCCTGACATATCAAGCAGATCCAGAAGTGGCAGCTCGATCGAGAGCCAATTCAGCGACGAGAGATGCGATCAGAAGGCATACTGCAAGATCTGGATCGTGTGTTAGCCGGGCAAGGCTGGCGCAGAAACGCGTTCTCCAGGCAGTATAAGGGAGGATATCTACACGCCAGAAAGCGCAGGACTACAGCCCCAAAATCGGGCGTTTTGAGCCGTTAACGCTCGCAAGAGACCTGCTCACCCCTGAGAGCAGGAACATCACGATATGGTCTGAATGGCAAGCCGGGTGACGCCTGAAATCCGGCCTGGAACCATACGCGACCCCTTACGAGGCGCTGGAAGCTGCATACCTCCTACCCCTCGTGTCCTTCTTCAGCCTCTTCGGTCTCTTCTTCCTCGGTGATAGCTTGTTCCCACTCTCGCTGTCCGATAAAGGTTGCGACGTCCTCAGCAGAACGGAGTATCCAGGATCGGCGCATGTCTTCCAGATCCAGTACCTCAAGTATGTGACGGCGGTCCATAGGCGCGATGAGGAGCCGAACCTTGTAGTGCTGATTGCTCAGTTGCTGCCTGAGTGTACCGATCCAGTCGAATACCTCGCGGGGGATCCTTTGCATCAGTTCCGCTTTTTCTTCAAGCGTGTAGGCATATTGCTGAACCCAGTCCACATAGGTTTGGAGTTCATAACACATGCTTTCCGAGAGCTCTTCAGATTTTTCCCCGGTGACAAAGGTCTCCAGAGCGTTCAGACGAAGCTGCTCATACTCTTCGGCTGGCAGAATATCGCCCTCGACATCGACAAAGAGATGACCATAGAGCAGGAGTCCCTGGGCCCCGTTCTGATGCCAGAAGTTGCGCAGGTAGGAGTGATCTATCACCACTTCTTCGGGCATCGGACGCTTGCGGACTGTCATTCCCTGCGAATCCTGCCACTGTCCGACCTGCTTGAGAATGTCATCCAGCAGCATATATTCATGGATTAATGCCGGCCCTGTTTCGCGCTCAAGCAGCCAGTCAGCCCATGCCTCGATTTCTCGGAGAGCACCGACTTTCTCGTGATAGCGCTTGTACTGGCGCGTTACCCATCCTCCGCCGAGCGGTTCCCGCTGATGTCCTGAGTCTGGGAAGTGACTGCGGATCAGGCAATCTACAATAGCGAGGTGTAGCGCCTGCGCGTCCTCCTGAAGCAGCTTCCGATAGTGTCCGATCTTCGATTCGTCATTATTGAAGTAGAGCGAAAGGGCCTTGCTCAACGTGACCTCTTCTTCCGGTGTGAGCGTGATGGTGAGTTCCTCAATCTCGGGTATGCTGAAAGGGAAATCCTCCTGCCATTGGGACGGCGTTTTCGTCTCGGTAGCCTGCTCAGTTGTCGGAGCGATGGCTGCTACAGCATCCGCTTGCTCGATTGTTTGCATGGAAGCCGCTACAGTGTCAGCTTGCTTGATCGTCGGAGCGATGGCAGCTACAGCGTCCGCTTGCTCGGTTGTCGGCACGGCAGCAGCTACGGTATCAGTAGGCCTGACAGGCGCAGGGAGTGCGGCTTGCTTTGCTGTGCACGGCTCGGCTATGGTCGTCTCAACAATTGGTGGCTGATCCGATTGTGCATTTGCCTCGGAAGCGGCATCTTCTGTTCGCCCCACTGGTTCACCGGCTAGCTTCTTGACAACACGTGCGGTATGATCGGTCAGAATGTTCGCGATTGCCTGCGCGAGCTTCTGAGCAGACTCCGGGGCTTCGCGCTTGAGCAGTTGGACCACTTTCTTCATGCTCCGTCGAATCTCGGCCTGATCGCTACTGAGCTGCCCGGGCTCAAACACGCTTTCAGCGTTCGTCATGCGCTTGAGAGCGCCACTCTTTTTCAGCTTCGGGCGGCTGTTCTCAAGTACCTCGACGTTGATATGTTCTGGGGGCCTGTACGCGCCAAGCGGAAAGTACAGCGTAGTGCCTTCCCCTCTCTTCTGAGAGGTGGGGCGATACAGCACACCTGCCAGAGACAAAAGCGAGAAATATTTACAGGTGGTGTCGTAGCACCATTTCCAGTCGTATTTTCCACTGTAACACAGCGCTCTGATGCTCGGAACGCGGATAACCGCAACATCCTCCAACTCGTCAGAAAACAAGCTCATCTGCTTAATCGTGGCCAGATGGAGCAGATGCGCCAGAAACTGTAGCCCATTTACCGCTCGCTTATCCGATGCCGAAAAAATGTAAAGGACCACCTGCAATACCGATTCATGGACGCGCTCTATATTCGGACTATAATTCAGTAACTCTGTATATTCCTGACTCTCCTGCAACCCCAGGAACCCTTCCATGTTTTCCCTCCTGCTTTTCATAGACCGATATTTATTGACTTTGGAGAGCGCAGTCTGTATACTGATTACAGACTGATTTGTGTTACACAGATTGTGTACACAGAGTTTGTATACAGACTGCGTGTGTGTTTGTATACAGACTGCGCTGCCCGCCCATCTTCGGCGGGCACTTTTTTTACCAGTTCGCCGTGTCACAACTACACTGTACAGCCTCTGAAGCTCGATTTCAATCGAATTATTTCGATGTATATGGGAGGCGATCACCCCTTTTGGCTCCTCTGTGGTAGAAATGGCCCGGGAAGCCGGCTCATCCGAAATTTCCTCAGCGAAGGGTGCTATTTTCTCAGCAAAAAAAAGCCATTTTCCTCAACGAGGGGTGTAAATTCCTCAGCGAAGGGTGCTAACTGCATCAGAAAAGGGGCTTATTTCCTCAACGAAGGGTGCTAACTGCATCAGAAAAGGGGCTTATTTCCTCAACGAAGGGTGCTAACTGCATCAGAAAAGGGGCTTATTTCCTCAACGAGGGGGATTAATTCCTCAGCGAAGGGTGCTAATCCGGAGACCCAAGAGTACTATTCGGGTCATGTCACTTTTTCTATTTCCTCAACGAGGGGGATTAATTCCTCAGCGAAGGGGATTAAGTCAGGGAAGTGAGAATCAGAAATTCCTCAGCGAGGGGTGTAAATTCCTCAGCGAAGGGTGCTAATCCGGAGACCCAAGAGTACTATTCGGGTCATGTCACTTTTTCTATTTCCTCAACGAGGGGGATTAATTCCTCAGCGAGGGGGATTAAGCCAGGGATGTAAGAATCAGAAATTCCTCAGCGAGGGGTGTAAATTCCTCAGCGAGGGGGATTAAGTCAGAGATGTGAGAATCAGAAATTCCTCAACGAAGGGGATTAATTCCTCAGCGAGGGGGATTAAGCCAGGGATGTAAGAATCAGAAATTCCTCAGCGAGGGGTGTAAATTCCTCAGCGAAGGGTGCTAACCGGGGCCATTTTCCTCAGCGAGGGGGATTAATTCCTCAGCGAAGGGGATTAATATCATCAAAAGATGCAGGAAATTCTTCAGCGAGGGGTGCTAACTCTTCATGTGGCTGGTGAAAAAGTGGGTCTCGCAGCGCTCGATACCTGCCCTTCTGCTCTCTCAAGGCAGGGCAAGCAGAGAGGGAAGCAGCTTACTTGCCCTCTCGCTTTGGCGCTTTTTCGTCGACAACGATCAGCCCTGACTGATTCTCTAGAATCTCTTTCTGTTTCGCCAGGAACTGGGGACCGGGATGAAAGACCAGGCGAGTACAAAACTCAGGGTTTTCGCGCCGCAGCTCCTCCCGTGAGGCATCAACGTTCAGCAGGCGTTGCAGCGCTTTACGACGCCTGGTCTTCTGCTCTGTCTTCGTGTAACCCTGAAGAGCCGAGAGCTGACCCTGAAGCAGCTCCTGACGCGCGGGAGCCAGATCGCCAACCTTAGCCGTACCAAGCAAGATATTAACAGCAAGAATGAGATCGACATCTGGATGCGGTTCACAGATCAGGAAGCCATCACGCTCCAACTGCATAATCGCGAAGATGACCTGCTGTGCGTCGCGCATCCTGTTTTTATTGCTCGAAAGCAGCTTGTCATGCGAAAGCAGGCCGCTATGCAGACACAGGGTGGTGAAATAGAGAGAATAGGAGCCCTGCGCGAGCCGATTTCCCAGGAAGAATGTCAGCATCAGCTCATGATGCGATTTTGCGCCATGATAGCCGATGACGCGTGGTGTTGGCAACGGATACAGGCTCGGTTTCGGCCCACATAATGCATCGTAAAACTCCACACCGAGGTGATAACGTAGCCGCACAGTCCCAAACTCATCAGCGGTCGCGCTTTCTAGAATGAGCAGCGGTGAAATGCGGGTTTGTGCGGAGGTGCGCCCGATCACAAAGGTCCGTGCCAGATAGAGGGCGGTATTCAGCAGGTGGGCCTGCTCGTCATCATCATCGGCGTGACGGCCCTTCCCGATACGCTGAAGCACCTGCTTGGCTGTTACTTCAACATTCTGGGTTTGATCCTGCCCCTGCGTTAGCGACAGATAGACATCGATCAGCCCGACAAGCTCCTTCAACCCTTCCGGGCCAAGCTCACTCGCAACATAATGCTGTAAGGAAATGTTCTCGCCGACCGTATTTCCCTCAATGCGCAATTTGCCGGTCGGTGTGAGCAGGTCGAAGCCTTCCCCTTCGTTCCAGAGTGTTGGCTGCTTGGTAACGCTCGGGCCAAAACTGGTTGTGATCATCAGGAATGGCTCGGTTCCTGGAAGTGGCGTTGTATGTTTGGAGGTGACGCTTGGGAATGGAGGAACCCGGCGTGCTCTTTTGGCAGGTGTAACAGGAACTGCTTTCAAATGTCTCAGCGTCTCCTGCACGGTAGAAAGAGTTCCAGGCGAAATAGGTGTAACATTCCGAATATCACCTTTATGGTTAATAAGGGCCAGATACATTGAATTTTCGTCATCCATTTCGTCCTGGGAAGAAATGGGCTCTTCATTCTCCTTCATAATACACCCCCGCTAAATAACAATAAGGCACATTCTACAAAAACGCTCTCTTCTTTTATGCTACCGAATTTCCGCTTCATTGTAAAGTTTTTGAGCCGCTTAAAAGGGTGGAGCATAGGGAAGGGAGAGCTTAGCCAGAAATGAGCAGAGCTTCCTCTTGAGCGCTTGTATGCAGGAGCTGGCGTAACCTGTGTGCCGTTTCGGGATCGGCTGCAAGGTACATATGACAGCGAATTTCGGGCTGTTCCACAAGCTGAAACTTCGCATATTCAAGCGTCAGGGTGCCTGCCCGAGGATGAGAGAGCTGTTTTGTGTTGTCACAACTTGAGCGAACGTTGTGCTGTGCCCAGTAATGTTGAAAACGGGGACTCTCCTGCTGAAGCTGCGCTATAAAATTTTGGATCTCAGGTTTATCCTGCACGGTCATGATACGCTTCCGAAAAGTTTCTACAACTTCTCTCGCGTATGTATCCTGTTCCTCGAACAAGGTGATACGCTTGCTTGCTGGAGAAGTGAGAAAGAGCAGCTTGAGAATATTTCGTTCTTCGGGGGGAAGCAACTCAAAATCACCGAAGACCAGCCGTGCCGCGCGATTCCAGCCAACCACATCATAGACAGGATTGGTCAGCATTGCGGGAATATCTCCGAGGCTATCCAGCACACGTTGATAGGTGGATAGGGAGGATTGCCTGTATCCGGGCTCCTGGGGCTGATCCGCAAGGGTGAAAAGATACTCACGCTCATCCTCGGTAAGCCGAAGGACGTCTGCCAGGCTGCTCAGGACCACTGGAGAGGCGTGAATGTCACGTCCCTGCTCAAGATAGGTATACCAGCTTGTACTGACCCCTGCTGCAACAGCCACTTCCTCGCGTCTCAATCCGGGCGTTCGCTTGCGGGGCGCTCTCGGAAGGCCAAGCTGCTCAGCCGACAGGCGTGCGCGACGGGTGCGGAGAAACTGACCCAGTTCTTTTCGGCGTTGTATGTTCTTGCTTTGCTGCATACTTTGCATCCTTTTTCGTACTCTGCTAGCGACCATAGCTCAATTGTACTCTATCAAGCAATCAAATCAAGCAATCAATTTCTGAATAGAATCCGTGTTCTATGAGAAGAGAAAGACGCGGCTTATTGTGTGTTCTCTGTATTATCAGGAATCGATGGAAGATGCGTCGTCGGAAGATCTGCTAACGGGTGCTCTGCTTTCTCATCGAGCACTTTTTGAACTTGCGCGACAAGCTCGCGTACAATCAGTGGCTTTGTCACAATTCCGACTCCGCCCGCCACACGAGCCTTGAAGCGCTCGACCATGCCTCCACGTCGAGCGAGGAAGAGCAGCGGTAGATTCGCGAATTCGGGTTGTGCCTTGAGATGGCGGGCAAACTCGTATCCATTCATCTCTTCAAGCTCGGTGTCGATCAGGAGGAGATCCGGGGGTGATTCATTGATGGGTTTGTATGCCTGAATGCAGTTTGCAAACGTGACAACCTCATATCCTGCCCGAGATAAACTGACTTTGACGATTTTACGTGTTATTAGAGAGTGATCTATTACCATAACCAACCGCACATGCTACCTCTTTTTCTGAGTAAAGTTTGTTTTTCACTTCCATTATTGTAGCATAAAGCAACGTGCCTTCAGAAGTGATAGCATGACAGTACTATTTTTCATCTCCCTTACCCTGCTATCGTTTCTTCTATGATTTTAACGCGAAAGATTATTTTTAAAGCTTGAGAAGATGAGGAATCTGATAGGTGAAATCGCTCTATGGATAAAGGATGTGTTACAGCAAAAGACGTATCTGCTCCCCTCTGTAGCTGTTGTAACAGAAAAAGATATCATGAATACTTTATTATTTTATACTCTCTTTCTTTTCTATTGCCTGGTACTCAGACTACCAGTAACAGAGAACTCTGTTTCTTCTACTTATTTGCTGCTATGGTGTGAGCAAAAGATGAAAGAGGTAGAGAACCGTGTCAGATTCTCCTCAATTTGGATTAGTGCTTTCCAATCGAAATATCGTGACTGGCAATTCAACCGTCAGCGAGCTGATACAACTTGCTCAGAAGGCTGAAGCGGCTGGATGGGGATCTATCTGGGTTGGAGATTCGATCTTTGCCAAGCCCCGCCTGGATGCTCTGATGCTTTTGAGTGCGCTGGCTGTCTCAACACAGCGTGTGAAGCTCGGTCCGGCCAGCTTTACCAGTACGCCGCTACGAAACCCATTGCAGCTTGCATATCAATGGTTCAGTCTGGATGTGCTCTCGGGAGGACGCACCATTTTCAACGCCAGTCAGGGAGCGGGTGGCGCTGGCGGTGGCGCGTTTGCCGAAGAGTTCGCGACATTCCAGATTGACCCGGCCACACGTATGCGCCGAATGGAAGAGGCAATTGACATTATGCGCCTGACCGCCTCCCAGGAGCGGGCCAGCTATGAGGGCGAGTATACCTCGTTTCAAGATGTCACTGTGTTGCCTCGTCCTGTTCAGCGCTCTCTGCCCATCTGGATCTCGACGGCAACCGATCCGCGTAAGCCGAAGATGACCGCCCGAGCTTTGCAGCGGGTTGCACGGTATGCCGACGGCTGGATGACGCTGAATCGACCGCCCGAGCTTTTTGCTGACAACCTGGCAGACATTCGGCGATATGCTCGCGAGATGGGACGCGAACCGGGACCTGATTTTGTCGCCTCGCTCTACCTTGATGTCAACCTGCGTGATGATGAGCAGGTTGCATTTCGTGAGAGCAAGGAATTTCTTGACGACTATTATATGTACAACTTCTCACGGGCAGAGGTCGAGAGACGTACGATCTTTGGCCCGCCACAGGTCTGCATTGAGCGCCTGCAACGCTATGTAGACGCGGGTGTCACATGGTTTGTGCTCCGCATCATCGGGCCTGAAGAGCCACTTCAATTGCAACGTCTGACTGAGGAGGTCCTTCCAGCATTCCGCAAGGGAGCAATAGAGAACGAGATCACAGGACTTGCTCAAAGGGAAGGGGCATCTCTCCGGCGGCTCTAGAAGTAGCAGACCATAGAATATCGTCTCTATTCCTGCGTGCCTGGCAGGACGTGGGAAAGTCGCTCGTCTGGCACAGGGAAGAGAAGGCCCCGCGACAGAAGCCTTCTTCATGCGCCGCAAGCGTGCTAGACGAGCCGATGTCCTCCATCGACCGGCAAAATGGTCCCGGTGGTGAACTCGTTCTCCATCAGGAAGAGGGCTGCATGTGCAATATCTTCCGGACGGCCCACACGCCCAACCGGCAGGCGCTGCGCCATCTGTGCGAACATCGTCGGTGTATTGGCACCTGCGATCACGTCCCAGACAGGAGTATCCACCCAACCTGGCGAAAGCACATTCACCCTGACCGGAGCCAGCGCAATCGCCAGACCATAGGTGAGTGAGAAGAGCGCCCCATTCACTGCCGCTACAACCAGGCCAGTTGGCAGCGGGCGCTGTGCGGCAATCCCGGCCGTCAGCGTGATGGAGCCCTTCGAGTTGATAGAGGTGCTTCCATGTTTGGCAAGAAGTAGCGCTCCGATCAGCTTGGAATCGACGATGCGGCGCGCTTTATCGGGGTCTACCTCCTTGATGGGCTGGTAGCTCAGGTCGCCTGCCGCTGTCACAACCAGGTGATCGAAGGGGCCGACCGCCTCAAAGAGGGCTCGCACATCCTCCTCGCGTGTGATATCTGCTGTGATAGGGGTGACACGTTCCGGGGTTTCCAGCGTTTCAAGTGCCTGTTTGAGCTTCTCTTCCGTACGACCAACCATCATCACGTGCGCTCCTCGGGCTTGCGCAGCTCGTACAACGGCAAGCCCCATTCCTGAGCTGCCTCCGACAACAATGACTTTTTGACCTGTGATTTCCATATCTATGTCTCTCCTTTGCTGTACTGAGATTGATTACCCTGGTAGTATAAAAGCTAGAGCGCGCACCAGGTCAAGAGGAAAATGCCACGAAAAGTCGGCTTTTCTTTATAGAAGAGAAAAAGCAAGCGCCCATCCCTCAAACTGGATGAGCGCCAGCAAGCTATTGCCTGTGTAGTTGCTTTGCTTGCCACCAGCAACGAATGACCGACACCACATGTTCTGCCTGCATCGCCTGCATATGGTTCAGGCCTTCCAGCACCTCTACGTCCCAACCGAGCGCCTGAAGGGTTGTTCTCTCGCGGAGTACCGGTCCCGCGATGTCCACAACGACATTTCCCCAGTTCTCGTTATAGGAAATGGTGTCTGCTGATCCCACAAAACTGAGCCGTGGGCAGGTTAACCGCGCTTGAATGGCCCGATCATCAAAGCTTTGTAGCTCTTTATAGAGGGTGACAAACTGACGCGTCTGCTCTTCAGAAAGAGAGCCAGATGACCACTCATCATCAGGTGAAGGGCGAACGCCACGTGCGATATCATAACTTGCCGTTGTGACGGCCATCATCTCCTTGTATGGTCCATCCAGTGGCGGATAACCACCCAGAATGAGCGCTGAGAGCCGATCGGTACGGATCGCAAGCTGTAGTCCGGCGACCGCAAGCCACGAGTACCCGTAGTACGCGAACCGATCGGCCCCCGCTGCGTCGGCCACGGCCAGAAAATCAGCGGCGATATTGTCAGGCGTCAGTGTATCCGGTTTTGGCGTGCTCAACACATGTCCCTCATAATCGAAGACAACCAGGCGAAAGAGGTCTCGCAGGCCCCGAATGAAGGATTGTCCCAGAGCCGGATCTGTGCCATACTGGCGCATCTGTTCGGCTTGCGCTCCCTCGATGGGGGTTGGATTGAGAGGCAAGAGGAGCATTGGCCCTTCTCCATGAAGCTCAAACTCGATCAGGTTTCCATCATGCAATTGGGCTTGAGGCATGTATCCTGTTCTCCTTTATTTTAGTGATTTGGTCCTACTATACAACACCGATGCCCACCTTGAGGGTTTTCCCGGGCTTGTGACGCTCTTTCAGCTCTACCAGGGGGGGAAGTCTCTAGAAGCAAATGAGGGTTTTACCTTGAAGTTCTTGCTGGCTTTGATCGAGCTGTTTAGATCTATGCCGTGTGAGTCCTCGTTATACTGGAGAGGAGAAAAGGGAAGCAGAACAAGAGGGCACTTTGGGCTGAATTGGACGAGTGCTTCGGCTGCTGCTCGGTTCAGGGAAATACGTTATATTGCTTTTTGTGCATATTTCTATATACTTTCTCTCCTCTTTGTGTCTCTTCTTGGAGAATACGTACCTTCTTCCTTTTTATTGACAGTTGCCCTCTTACCGAGTACGATAGACAATAAACATAGAAGGAGGCTTTATGAGCCAAGATCAAATCAGACACATACCAGAAACGGTCAGTATTCGCGCTCTCCTGGCTGATCGAGACTACTATTTTAACTTCCCGGATTTTCAACGGGGAGGAGTATGGTCACGTCCGCTGAAAAACGCCCTGATCGAGACGATCTTGCGCGGGCTCTACCTTCCCGAACTGGTCGCCTTTCGCGCTGACAACCACTTGTATGTGCTGGATGGACGCCAGCGCCTGACGACCATCTATGACTTTCTGGATAATCGGCTGCTCTATCGCAATCGCGCCTTTTCGTCTCTCTCTGCGGAGGAACAAGACCGCTTTCTCTCCTATCAACTTCGTTTCGCGGTGCTTCAGAACTACACCGACGCCCTGTTGCGCAATACCTATCGCAACCTGCAAAACCAGGTGATTCTGACCTATGCCGAGAAGCTCTTTAGCTATCAAAGTAAGGCGCTTGCCGTCGCTCGACAGATCAGCGAGCATCCCTTTTTCGCTGAAGTCTATGGGGGCAAGCGAGAGCGTAAGGAGCCTGTGCAGGCGGGCATGTATCCGGTGACAATGGAGCTCTCAACGCCTCCCTACTTCACACAACTGGAATCCTATCGTCTGAATCGGCTGGCGGAGGGAAGTCTTGACGAGTTTATCGTTGACGTCGATGCGCTGGTGCAGCGGATTGAAGAGAAGCTTGAGGCCTGCTTACACCTCTTTGCCAACGTGCGCACGCGTTCAAAGGTTGCAACCGTGATGATGTATCAGCTCGTCTGTTTGCTGGAAATCCTGGATATTGACCCCTTTGCTCTGCCTGCCGGTGCGCTAACGGCCTGGTTCACCGAACGAGAACAAATGCTTGTCAACCGCACGGGAAGCGTGCTGGTGAACTTTACCAAGTATGCCTATCAGCGGGCCTTCTGGGGAAGCCACCTTCCCGAACTGATCTCGGTGCTCTCGTTGTCAGAAGAGAAGCGGATGAAGGTCATGCAACTGCAACACTGGTTCCTTGAGAATCGCCAGTGCCCACAATGTCACCAGCAGGTGGAGTATCCCCGAAGCATCTGGCATCACGGCTTTGCACGTCAGCAGTGCGTTCATACCTCCGCGACGCCTCCTCGGAAGGAACATATTCCGGCTTGAGGTTCAGAGGTTTCGCCTCTTTGCTTTGTCGCAGGTGAAGAGGCGACAACCGGACGTACTCCTTTCAGGATGAGAATATGCCGTGTACTCATCTGCTTGCTTGCTGCTCAGAGACACAGACCATTATTTCCATTCGGGCGGAGTGGTGGGCTGGTACCTTCTGGCCTTTTACGTGAGAAATTGGGAAAGATGTTTTATACTGGATGGGTGCACTACGGGTGCATGTCGTTTTCTTCTATTGAAAGAATGTAGTGAGGGAAGAGAGGTTATGAGGAATCAAATGGGTAGACCTGTCATTTCTGTATGAAATGAACGGTGAATGTGTCGTTCAAGCAATCAGACGGAAAGGAACCGGAATGAAGAAACTGCTGAAACATTGGGGTTGGGCTGGGTTTCTTTGCGTGGGGCTTCTGGCGGTCACGCTCCTGATATCGACACAGACTGATATCGCCAGGGCGGCAAGCTGGCCGACCTACGGGCAAGGAAGCAGCGGCGAAAACATACGGAGCATCCAGTATTTGTTGCGCCAGCGCGGCTATTCGCTGGATGTAGATGGGATCTACGGCGCGGCGACCGAAGCAGCAGTCAAGGACTTCCAGAGCAAGAATGGCCTGAGCGCTGATGGCATCGTCGGCCCCGACACGTGGAGCAAGCTCATTGTGACTCTCAGAAGCGGCAGTAGCGGTGCTGCGGTCACGGCCTTGCAGCGTCAACTGAATGCACATGGTGCAAGCCTGACCGTTGATGGTGCGTTCGGCGCGGCGACCGAAGCAGCAGTCAAGAGCTTCCAGAGCAAGAGCGGCCTGAGCGCTGATGGGATTGCCGGCCCCGACACGTGGAACAGGCTGATTGCCGGTGGCGGGAGCGACGGTTCGACGAAGCTGACCCACAGTGAGGCGATGTCTATGTTGCGGGCAAACGGAATCTCTGTTGTGTCTTCGGGCAATTGCAGCGACCGCAATCGCTCAAATTGTACATCTCTGGAACAGGTACGCCGCAATACGATCGAGCAGATTATAGCATTCAAGCAGAAGAGCGGCTGCGCGATTACGATTACTGGCGGCACCGAGACAGGACACGCAAGCGGCACCTATTCGCATTGGAACGGCTATAAGCTTGATATTCAGCCGACTTCCTGTGTGAGTAACTATATTACCGGCCATTTCAAGGCGGCGGGCACCCGGGGCGATGGCGCAAAGCTCTATACCGATGGCGCTGACCGCATTTATGCCCGTGAATCCAACCATTGGGATATTACATATAAGTAGTCTTGAGCAGGCTGCAATGCGGGAAGCGGCTCTATGGGCTGCTTCCTCGCCTGCCTTGATGATGCAGCTCTGCCTGCCTGACACTGAGAACATCTGATATGGCTCACTGAAACAGGTCAGGGCGATGGGTTTTGACCAGTCGGAAACCAAACTGAATCACGCTTGGTTCGCGGGTATAGCGGTCATCATTGCGCAAGTCTTGATAAAGATTGTGCAGCCGAATCAGGTGCAATGGTGAGTTCTTCACGGTTGAGAGCGTTGATTCAGCAATAGTCAGCCCTTCATCGAGATATCCTGCTTGAATGGTTGCCTCTGCTTCCTTGATCTTTGCTGTCAGAAAGCGCCGCATCCCGGGCTGTGCAGGTGGCATTGCTTTAAGGATGGTAAGCGCTGTCTTTGGCTCTTTCATCGCAAGGTGCATATGGGCAATTCCAATGATATGCCAGCTCTGGTCGATTCTATGGAAAAGCGGGTATTCGTCGTGCTGGCTCTGATACCGCTCTGTTATCAGTCGTGCCAGATCGTTTTGTTGTCTGGCTACAGAGAGATCACGATGAGAACGCGGAGAGAGGCTTAAGGCAGTTGCAAAGCGCTCCCGAATGGCACTTTCTACCAGGGGCGGGACTGCATAGTGCTCGGTAATGTGCAGCGCTTTTTCTGCATATTCCAGCGCCTGAGCCATCTGTGTTGGGTTGCTGTCAAAGCTTGCTCTGTGCATCTCGCAAAGGATGTAGGATTGCATATAGAACGCCTTTGCCAGCAATGAAGGGTAGTCACGCCTTTCTGCAAGCTGGATCGCTTTCTGTGTGGAGGCTTCTGCTGATGTGAGGTAGCCCTGCGCCCGCTGCATATTGGCAACGGCGATCAGGTATTCGCAGAGGAGCCTCATCGTCGAGTCACTTGCATCATGATAGAGTGCATAATCCTGCAAGGCATAGATGAGCGAAAGAGGCTCATCAAAAGGGACATAGGGATTTTGCCAGAAAGACAGGAGTCGCTCTTTATAGAGGTTCAGATTCACTGGGGGAAGTTTTCCCGGCGTTGGCTGGAAGATTGTTTGTAGCTCATTGAGGTTGGACAGTGATTGCAGACCCAGGTAAGCAGGCGGAATATTGAGAAGCGTATGAATAAGCCAACGTCTTTTTTCATCTACGGGAACCCTGTTAAACTGCTCAAGACGTTCCCACCAACGTTTATGCACTGGTTGCTCTCCTATTGACTGCATGCAAACTATGTCTGGTTCGCGGTGAAAGAAGCGCTAGCCGATGATGGGAAGCGCTTCTGCCTCTACGGTTGCTTGAACACTCCTGCGGGAAGCGTCAGGTGAAACTGTTCGAGTGCTGCGTCACATTGCAACTTAAGCTTCTTTGCCTCGATGGTTCGGCCATAGGAGGTGAGGGAAAGCGCATGGACGATTTCAGCAATGAAGACAAGGGTGGGCATAGATCGGATGCTTACGGCTTTTTGCAAGGCGGCTTCAAGCGCTCCGGCAGCCAGTTCAGGTTGTTTGTCAAGCAGAGCAGCGCGAGCGGCAAGGGTATCGAGAATAGCCAGGCGGCGGGTATAGCGTGCATCAGTATGCATAGCGATATCCAGCGCGTCATGTAGTTCGGGATCACGGGCATGTGCATGGGCTTGAGCTGCCTGCAAGTGTGCGAACTCCACTGTGGGCTTGATCCAGCCGGTGTCATCTTTGTCGTTTGCTTTTCGTGCAATCGTAAGGCCTTTGTCCAGAGCATTCCAGTAATTTTTCTTTTCCGCGGCGGCAGTTCTTGCTATACATAGATAGACAGAACTGAGTGCAGCCCGGGGCAATGTATCAGGTAGCTTTACCTGACTAATTATTTGGTTCGCTTCTTGAAACTTGTAGTGTTCATAGTAAGCATCTGCCAGACGTATACGACAGGTTGCTTCTAACAAAGGATTATGAAGATCCTTTATTATTGTAAGTGAGAGATCGGAAAATTCGCGTATCGCTTGCCAGTCATATGCCTCGCGTGCGATATCGAGCCCGAGCATGCCATATTGTGCGAGAACCTCCTGTATTTCCTTGTTTTGCTGAAACTCTTGTAGGTGTCCTATCATTAAGCGCACTCCCTCAACTCCCCCCACATTTCCGCCGGAAAAGTAGGCCTCCCGATGCACGTGGAGCGTATGGCGGGCCACTTCTACGTCAATATAGCGAGCAGTCGGCTTATCGTCTGGTGCGAGCCCCAGGAGAACCGGGCTTAATCCAAGAATCGTGATAAGCTGTCTTCGGGTATAAACAGAGTCCAAACCGTAACCCTCCGTTTCCATACGGGCGACATAAGGCCGCGAGACGCCTAACATATGTGCGACTTCTCCTTGAGTATATTTCAATTCAAGTCGCCTTTTCTTAATAATCCTGCCTAATTCCTCATAACGACTCATACAAGCTCCCTTTCATCATAAAACGAGATATCTCGTTTTGCAAGGATGTAATAAGCATCTTATTAAATTAATAACATTTTACCATATATAACCATCTTATGTACATATTTCTCTTATAATTTGACCATTACGGTGAAAACATCTTTTGCTACCTGGACGTTTGGTTCGTGGGTTCTGTGTAGCTGATGAGGAGGTTCATAGACCGTGAGTACAGAAATCGAAGTTGAGGCGTTGAGGGCACAATGTTACCGAATCTTCACCTGCATTCGGGAGAATCTCAAGCAGATTGAGCAGTCACAGGCGTTGTTGCGTGAATGTGTGCGTCTGCTCGATGCGCGAATTGGGGAGGAAGCGACGAACCGGATGCTGGCGCGGGCGTGCCTCAAAGTGGGGGTCATCCCGAAGACGCTACGGCAGGAGGACGGGGAGACGCTGGTCTCGTATGTGCCGACAGATGGAGAGGTGTGAGATGCTTCAGTATTTGTGGAAGATGCCATTGCACGCTCTGCTTGAGATCGCGAGGGATGCTGTTCAGGGCTTGATCCAGGAGTTTCACGCCCTGATTTCAGCCTATCGACAGGAAGAGAACCCGGAACGGCGCAAGGCGTGGGGCGCAATGGTGCGGGATCGGCTGCGCTGGCTGAAGGAATATCGAGTTCCGAAAGCCCTCTACGCGGCCTATCCCTGGATACAGCCGCGCAGCCCGGAGGTCTGGGTTGAGTTTGAAAAGCAGAGCGAGCCGCTTGAGCCGCTGGCGCTCGAGCAGTTGATGAGTATGCTCAAGCAATTTGCCAGACAGCAACAGAAACATCTGTATCTCTCGTTGTGTTGTACCCATACGTCAGTGAGGACAGAGGGAGAGGGCCATGAAACAGCAACCAGAGCAGACGAGCAAGAAGCCTGAATACACTATCAAAGCTGGCGACATCATCATATTCGAGGGCAACGAGCTTGAGGAGGCGCGGGAGGCCTATGTACGTGCAGCGCTGGAAGAGAAATACTATGCATACAAAATCCATTTCCTGCACGGTGAGAAGGTGGTGTGTTCGTTTTTGGAGCGGGTAGGATATCGCCCCTCTGATAAGAGATAACCCCCATCGCTACCCTTATTCTGGGGAGTCCCGGCAGTCCGACCGGGACTCTTTTGCGTATAGAGAATATGAGTACTGGCGCAGGATATAGCACGAAAGGAGGGGCATATGCCCGTATTACGTGCTGCACTTGTGACACCGTTGAGCGGGCCGCTGGCGCTCTATGGAAGGGCCAGTGCAGCCGCCCTGTGTTTGTGGGCGAAGCAAGCCGCGCAGCTTCCGGCAGGTTATACCGGAGTCACACTTGATGTCTATGATAGTGAAGCGGACGCGCTACAGGCGCTGCTCAGCAACTCTCCCGATGTCGTGTTTGGTCCCTACGGAAGTGGCCCGATGCTGCGGGTTGCTCGCTCCTGCACGCGGCTGATCTGGAATCATGGTGGGGCGAACTCGCGGCTGGCTCAGTTCCCTCATGTCATCAATGTGCTATCGCCGGCCTCCATGTACTTTGCAAGCGGGCTGCGGGCGCTCCATACCATGTACCCGGCGCTCCGAACGGTATCGCTGTTTCATAGCGCAACAGGCTTCGGACGCGATGTCGCGGCAGGTGCTCAAGAAGAGGCACAGCGCCTACAGATGAGCGTGCAAAGTGTCGCTTTTCCTTCCGGACAGGCAAGCGCGCATATTGGGCTGATCCCACCTGCCGAGTGCCTGCTTGTGGTCGGGAATTTCGCCGATGAGCAGGCTATCATTTCTCAGGTGCGTGAGCGAGCGTGGCGCTTTGTGGGATGCGTCGGAGCGGGGGTCGAGGAGGTGTTAACGCCAGAACAGCGTGAAGGGCTGCTCGGGCCTGCGCAATGGGTCGCGAGGACTGCCCTTGAGCCTGATGAGGGGCCCGACGCGAGATGGTTTGTTACGCGGTATCGGCAGGAGGTGGGAAGCGATCCGCCCTATGCAGCCGCCCAGGCGTTTGCCGCGGGTATCGTGTATGCTCGTTGTCTGCGTGAGACCGGCAATCCCGATGAGAAGCTGATTCAAGCTGCTGCTCAGAGGCTGACCTGTCGAACGCTTTTCGGCGCCTTTCGCCTTGAGCAAGGGAAACAGGTTGGTCATCAGATTGTCCTTGTGCAGTGGCAGCAGGGACAGAGGCGCGTCGTCTGGCCTCTGGAGCAGGCGGAACGTCCGCTTTATTCCTTCAGGTGAAGCCTTCCCCCTGAATATACCTGCTTGTTCTCCCCTTCTGATTGCTTCCCCCGCTTTGCTATGATATACTGCTTTAGTTATAGTGTAATGCTTTCCGTCATTGATTGAAAAAGGCGTTCAGGTATGTGAGAGGAGGAGAACGTATGCCAGAGGTATACACTGTCGATTCGGTTATTCAGATCAAGCGTCCAGCCGCAGAGATTTACGACTTTGTCTCGACGCCTGCGAACTGGCCGGGCCTGCATCCTGACACGATCGCTGTTGGAGGTGATACCAACCATTCAGAAACGATTGGCTCTCGCTTTGTCGAGGTGGTTCGGCATCCCGGGCGGCACTCCTCGGGCACTCCTGTGCTCTGGGAGGTCACGAAATCGGAGCGTCCTCATCTCTGGGAAATCAGCCTGTCGGGCGGGTCCGAACTGGTTCAGCAGTGTGTGATTACCTACACTCTCGTACAGCAGGGGGAGGAGACGCGCTTTAGCCGACACATGGTCACGGTGCTCCAACCCGATGCAAAGGCGAAACTGAAACCAGAGCGCCTATCCAGTTTTCAAAAGAGTGATGTGCATGACGAGTATCTTCGGCGCGTTAAGGCGCATCTGGAAGGCGGTGTGACGGCATAGCCTGGCCTCTGGCGCTGGCTTATCAGCATCTCGCTTGTGGGAAGAGACGGGAGAGATTATTGTGAGTCACTATCTCTCCCTGTCTGATGTGTGCTATGGGTGGTATCGTCAGGCTTCTGGCGCGATCTCATCTCCAATAGTGAGCAGGCCATCAGTGAGAATTTGAGCATGCAGGCCGCCACGATGAATCAGCGATGAGAGCAGCGCTTTCTTCCCTGTGACCTCGACAAGATGCTGACATGGCTCACAGATCTCGACGCCACGCAGCAACACCTCGCCAACGCGAAAGGTCCGCCCTATCAGATGCCCGAGCGGAACACCTTGCGTCACCAGATTGCGCCGGGTCTCGCCGGGCTCAAGCTGGATGTGATGATCCTGCGCCAGTCGCTCCAGGACCTCGGCCTCGATCAGCGAGATCTCGCGTAAAGGGCCGCGAAACCATGAGTAGAAGCCTTCCTCTTTGCAGTAACGGTCCCCTTCCAGCCCTTTACCCGCGACGGCACGGACCGAGCGAAGCGGCTTCATGGGCGCCCCCGCTGTATCGGCAATATGGATTGAGACAAGTGTACCTTTCCACATCATGTGGTCTCCTTCCTGATTCTGCGGGCATCAGAACCCGAAAGGACAGCCCAAAAAGCAAGCGACCGCAGGTTCTTGATACCCACGGTCTTTTCTGTTGCTCTTCGTATCTCTTCTCAGAGAAAATGCACGTAAAAAGGGCAGAGTTCACCCGTGGGCAAAAGAACCACGGGACAGCCTCCCGCCGTTTCAACCGGCATGATAATCCTCCTTGACGTGCATATAATGCTCCTGGGAGGGAGTATACAGCCTTTTCTGCCTGTTCGTCAAGGCGGGCACTGTATGGGAAGAGACGGGAAAAGCAAGATCTGAGAAGCTTCTTTACTGTTTTGGGAGATGGCGCAATCCCTGTTGAGCGTCTTGCAGGGGTGACGATTCCCACGCTTGTGCTGGACGGAAGCGCTAGCCCGGCCTCCATGCGTGACGCGGTGCGGACCGTCGCGAAGGCGTTGCCTCATGGGCAATACCGCTCACTTGAAGGGCAGACACACACGGTTTCGGCGGAGGCGCTGGCCCCCGTGTTGACCGCATTCTTTCGCGACTGATGGGCGACGGAACAGACACATCTAACGATCTGTTCCATATGCATCATCCTGTCAAAAAGACATACATATATAAGTACATGCTGATGTAATTCTAATAGTGCTTGAGCTTGATGGCGTTCGCTGCCTGTTGTGTGGCTTGCGACATTTTTCCGACAAGGGAGCGCTGACGAGGCAGGAGCGAGAGCAACCGAAGCATCAAGGTACGCAGTCCGATCTCTATACGCGTGCGTGGGATGCTATCCCCGACACCTTGCGCGCCCAGATTTTGGTTCGCTGTAACATAACCGCGCAGCACGTCTTCATAGCGAGCAAACGCTGTTCGATAATCTCCATGAGCCTCGGCCAGCTCACCCGCCAGGACGTAGGCTCCTACCAGGGCCAAACTGGTTCCCTGACCAGAGGCTGGCGATGCGCAATAACCGGCATCCCCTGCAAGCACCACTCGACCTGCCGACCAGTAGTCCATATATATCTGGCTCAGTGAATCGAAGTAGAAGTCAGGGGCATCCCATACCACCTCAAGCAGTTGTGGAACAATGCCACCTTCACCTGCAAACTGCTCGACCAGCAACTGCTTTTGTTGCTGATAGTCCCGATAGTCATAGGTGAGTTGGGGTGACATAAAGTAGAAGAATGCCTTCGCATCCTCCGTATCGTGTGCGCTATAGCTGCCGACGATCTTTCCGGGCAATGGATAGTAGAGTTCGTGGTGATCGAGCTGAAAGAAGTTCGGCGTACTGAAAATGGAGACATAGGCTCCAAGGTGGCGGATGAACTGCGCTTCGTCTCCAAAAGCAAGCGTTCGTACATTGGAGTGAAGCCCGTCCGCGCCGATTACGAGGTCAAACGTTCGTGGTGCCGCGTGTCTGAAGCTGACCTGCACGCCATCTTCATGCTGCTCGATAGCTGTGATGGAGTCGCCAAACAGGTATTCAACATCGTCGCGCGTGTGCTCGTAGAGAATGCGTGAGAGGTCTCCGCGTACGACCTCGTCATCTCGTCCCTCGCGATAATTGAGGATATCAGCGGGAATAGAGGCAACGGGCCGCTTTCTGCTGTCAACATAGGTTCCGCCTTTCATCTGCGTGCTGGCCTGTCGAATGGCGGGCAAAAGCCCCATCCATTCGATCACATCGATAGCGACTCCACGAATATCGACTTTGTATCCTCCTTCACGAAGGGTGGGTGCTTGCTCCACAATGGTTGGTTGGAAGCCGTAGCGAGAGAGCCAGTAGGCGAGGGTGGGGCCGGTAATACTTGCCCCTGAGATGAGAATGCGTCGGTTTGCGGGTATATGCATATTTTTCTGCTCCTATTCTGCTTTATCTGCATGTGGGAATACGCCATCAAGCGCCATTTCTACAACGCAGTCACACAGCTCTTCGAGAGACTTTTGTGTGGTCAATTGTTGCTGTGTGTAAGACTGAATCGCCAGCATGCTTAACGAGAACATATTCATGATAATCAGGTGTGCGTCGAGGTTCGGGCGGATCAATCCAGCTTCCTGCGCCTTCCGAAGAAAAGCCACTGCGGCCTCGCCCCATTCAACCTCCAGGTTTGCCGCGGGAATATTCGGGAACAGGCTTCCAGGTGCTCCAATACGCCAGTTAAGCAATCGAAGGAGATAGGGATGTCGATGTGCGAGATGGAAGTACCAGGACGCACAAATTTCAAGGAAGCGGCGCACTTTTTCGGGATCGCGGTGGGCGGCCTCGTCATTGATAAAAGGGGCGATCAGCTCCCCGAGGGAATCATTTTCCTGATTGCGCAGGCGCTCTATGACGGCCCGGTATATTCCTTCTTTGCTCTCAAAGTAGCGAAACAGCAGCGCGATATTATACCCTGCTCGCCTGGCGATCACGTCCATGCGAGCCCCATCAAAGCCATTCTCTGCGAAGGTTTCCGCTGCGGCTTGCAGGATAATCTCCTGTGTGCGGGCTGCATTCCGTTCTCTTCTCATTCCTTGCGACATCTTCGATCCTTTCTTGTGTAAGTAATAATTTACTTACAAGGATCTTATCAGAAAAGAATATGGATGTCAAGGGATGCTTGAGGAGAACTGAAGTGAGGTACCGGGAATACGGACGCCCTGTGTCATTCCCTTCTTTGCACTTCTCTGCCTGAAGCACGCATTTCAGATCGGAGAAACACAGAGAAATCATGCTCCTCGTGCGCTCAGGATATTTGAGATGTAGAAGAAAAAAGCGTAGTATCAGGTAAAGATAACTCTTGAAGAGATAGCATATTCTTATGTATTCTCAAAGATATAATGACACTTCTGAGAGACAAGTGAGAGAGAAAATGGGAGAGGAGTGCCGCTTCTAAGGACATCTTCTGACAAAGGCAGGGACGAGAGCGTTAAAAGAGAGACACGCTCTTCTGATGAAAAAGGGAAAAGCTGTATGACTGATGCTCAACTGGTCACGTCAGGTATTCTTCTTGCAATCCTTGTTACCTGCATAGTTGTCAGCCCCTGCAATTGTTGCCGCATGAACTGGGACATGCCATTGTTGCACGTCGACTGACGAGCAAGCGTGTCGCGATCTAGCTTGGATATGTTCCGAAAGAGGAGGATAATCCCCGAGATCATATTCGCTGGACAGTTGCGGGGATTGAGATGCATATTCGGTTTGGGCTGAGTTCTGCTGGTTGGACAAGCTTTGATGAACGCATGCCACCCATGCGATAGTTCTGCCTTGCCGGGCCGCTTGCTTCACTGGTGCTGTTTGTGCTCTGGGTCAATAATGCGCCAATCTTCTGGTACGACCTGGCGTATTGTTCTACCATTCTGGTTATGTCTACACTCCTGGGTACGGCTATTCCGAGAGGTGTGGCGAAACAGGGGCCCTACGCCGGGAGGCTGAATGACGGCTCTCAGGCTCTGCGTACCTGGCGGATGCTCAAGGGACAACTCAAGTGCGAAAGCCAGGGGTGGCAGGAAAAGGAGATCTAGAACAAGGATCTCATTTTCCTTGCCTGCTATTTGAGTGCTTAGAGCGTTCTGTTCTGAATCTGCTCATTGAGTACCTTATAGAGATCCTGTGCTGAGAGAGGAAAAGGGGTACCAATCTGAGACAGATATTTCACGCTCTGAAGCAGAGTTGTCGGGTTCACGCCTTCGATAGCTGGTCCTTTCTCAAGCCGCTCCTGAACTCGATCATAGAAGGCGGACCAATTGAGTTCGGGCGTTGCTTTCCAGAGCTCCTGTGCAAGTTCTAACGGGACAAATTGCATTGCTCAGTCTCCTTTCACTTCGCTCATAGAGCATCTCTCAGTACTCACGTCTTGTACGCCTGCTCGGTGTCATGAGGGCAAGAATGCTTTGCCTGCACTTGATAGGCGGTTTCTTTTGAGATATGTTAAGGAGCAGAACGTGAGAAAGGAATAACGAGATATGCCTTTTGCGACGTGGTGGCGCATTGACTTCACTCCTGAATTTGCGCCGCTTGCAGGCTTTCGGGTTCAGCACATCCAGGATATCCCATTGCTTGCTCGGTTGCACGCTTCCTCTGAAGCGGAAATGGAGCGCCGTATGCGGGAAGGGAATCGGGCGTATGTAGCGTTTATGGATGATGTGCCAACGGCCTACGGGTGGCTTGCAACGCGAACAGGCGGGGTTTCTGTATTGAATGTCTCCTTTGCGATCCCGGAGAAGAGCGGGTATTTGTGGGATTTCCAGACGCTTCCAGACTGGCGCGGGCACGGTATTTATCCTCGCCTGCTCCGCGAGATCGTGCGGCAGGAGCCGGACATTGAACATTTCTGGATCGGATATGGGCCAGGTAATATGGCCTCTGAACGAGGAATTATCAAGGCAGGATTTCATATAGTATGTGATATGGTTGTGGTGGAGGGGCGTGTTGTGGGGTTAGAGCTCTTTACCGACAGCGAGCAGAGCAGAGAAAGCGTGAACGTTTTTCAATTACCCATTATCTCCTGAGAGGGGCAGGGATCACGATCTGCTCGTGATCCCGAAGCGTTCATTTATACATCTATAATGGCGCGTACGCGCCAATCATCACGATTTGAGGCAAGCCGTGGGTTCGGGGTGATATATCATCGGATGCTTGATCGTCTGGCGCGAGATACTCGCTGATATACAACTCAATGAACTGAAGAAACGTGTTACCTGTAGGGTTGCTGCGCTTCTGGGGGGGGATCCTCATGATAGAAGTCAGTGGAATGGCTGGAAGACGAAGACGAAAGAGAGAAGCTTGACGAGAGAAGTTGGTGGAATGGCTGGAAGACGAAGACGAAAGAGAGAAGCTTGACGAGAGAAGTTGGTGGAATGGCTGGAAGACGAAAGAGAGAAGCTTGACGAGAGAAGTTGGTGGAATGGCTGGAAGACAAAAGAGAGAAAGCTTGACGAGAGAGGTCGATGGAATAGATAGAAGACGAAAGAGGGAGCTTGATTTGAGAATGCCTGCAATACTGCGTTTGCTACTGTGAGAGTGATGATAAAAGAGAGAATGAACTGAAGAGAGGAAAGAGAACTGATCTATGAACACGAACCCACCACAGAATGATTATACAAGCAGAGGGACCCGCACTACTACAAAGGCGTCGATGTTTCCGGCATGGATTAGTATTGGTATCGCGTTTGGTGTTGTTTTTGGCTTGCTCTTCCATAACCTGGCTCTGGGTGTTGGTATTGGCCTGTCCCTCGGTATTGCAATCGGTAGCGGTCTGACAGCGGCACAGTCAAAGAAGAAAGAAACAGATGGGCCGGAGCGGTAAGGCTGGCTTATCCATTGTCGCGACATAATATTGTGTATGCATATCTCGAAGGAGGGCCAGGAGCTTGCTGGCCCTTCTGGTATTTGTTCTGCTGCTCTCCATTGTTAATCGACGGTTTCAAGGTAGCGTTGGAGTGCTTCAAGAGCGATTCGGCGCATGCTATAGTGCGTCTTCTCCTCGGGCGACATCTCGGCGAATGTCTTCGTTGAGCCATCGGGCTGAAAAAGCGCATCCCAACCAAAGCCATTGGAGCCGCGCGGTGAAACCACGGTTCCCGAGATAACCCCCTCAAAGAAGTGTAGCGTTCCTGCCTCATCCGCGTACCCGATGAGCGTGCGAGCAGTCGCTTTTGCGTTCTCAAACGTTTCGGTCAGCTTGTAGATCCCCTCGACGCCAACCGTTTTCAAAAACCACTTGACCAGCGGCCCGGGCAGCCCGTTCATGCCCTCAAGGAAGAGCGACGTATCTTCTACAATGAATGAGCCAGGATGATGCTTCTGTGCCTCTCTCAGCTTGGCGGCAATGATGGTATGGGGGTCTATCTCCTGAAGCTCTGGAAGATCCATATCTATGCCCTCTACATGGGGGATCAAGGCGCGTACTTCTGCGAGTTTATGCTTGTTGCCAGTCAGAAAAAATAATGGCTTCATCTCTCTCCTCTCTCTTCTCTACTTTTATAGAAAAAAGCAATGATCACGCTGCATTATATGCTCCTGGATGGGGATGTGCCACCGCCGCTTGACAATCCCGATTGCCGCCCGGTACAATGGGAACGTTGAAACATCGTGACAGAACTGAGAAAGGAGAAGTCCCAATGTCCCCTATCCTCTCTCTTGTTCTGTTTTTCATCACTTTCCATTATCACCATAGACCTGCTTCTCATCTCGCCCAGGGGTGAAGTATGCCCATTGACAGGCATATCCTGTGAATACCTTCCCTTCGTTTTAACAGGCTCATCAACATATCCACCTCTATGGCTCTTTTTGTGTTCTTTCGCCCTTTTTAGTGTATCCTGCTCAGGAGATGTATATGCACTCTGTTTTGGACCCTGCATTTCGGCGTGATCTGGGCGATGGCCTTGTATTGCGCTGGTCTACTGCCGATGATATCGAGCGTATCGCAACTCTACACAGTCTGGTCCATCGTGACGCGGCCGACGCACCTCCCAACGAGGAGTACATCCGGCAGATTCGGCGGATGATGTCTGATGATTTTCCTCTGATGGGGCCGCGGGATTTCGGCGTTGTTGAGGATACCAGCAAGGCTGGCAATCCCATTATCGCCACAACTGCTGTCTGGCGGCACACCTGGGCCTACGAAGGGATTCCCTTTCGTGTGGGCCGTCCGGAAATGGTCGCCACCGATCCCGCTTACCGCAATCGCGGGCTGATTCGGGCGCTGTTTGAGCTCTTTCACGCACGCAGTGAGGCCCGGGGAGATCTTGTACAGGCCATTACCGGTATTTCCTACTTCTACCGACAGTTTGGCTATGAATATGCGCTTGAGCTGGATGATCGGCGCATGATGCCCATTGCCCTGATTCCCGAAGGCAGGGGAGCTTTGACGCTTCGTGAAGCCACCGTTGATGATATTCCTCTGTTGGAGGAGCTCTACCGGCGGCGTCAGGCCAGTGGGATTCTCTCTGAGCTGCCAACGTGGGCCATGTGGCTCTATGATATTGAGACCTGGAAACGACATCCCGAGTTGCGGCATTTTCTGGCCTGCTACATGCTTGTAAACGCGGCTGGCGAGACGGTCGGCGCCCTTATCACCGATGCATACCGCCGGGGAAAAGCGCTCTATGTCTGGCTGCTGGAGCTGATTGAGGGGACGAACATGCAGGCTATCCTGCCCTCACTCTTGCAGGCGCTGCGGGCGTATGGTGCTGGTATTGAGCCGGCCTTGCCCGATGGCGAGCCGTTTCAGGAGATCTGCTTTGCGCTTGGAACCACACATCCGGTGTTTGAGTTCGCAGACATTACGCTCCGTCAGCCTGTGGAGGCACCCTATGCCTGGTATCTGCGGGTGAAGGATCTGCCCGGGTTTCTGCTTCATATCGCTCCGGCACTTGAACAGCGGCTGGCAGCATCGTCTCTTGCGGGCTACAGCGGCGATATCAAGGTGAATTTCTATCGCGGTGGGCTTCGTATGCACCTTGAACGCGGGCGCCTGAAGGTGGTAGAGGACTGGCGCAAGCCCGTGTATGGAGAGAGTGAAGATGCCTCTTTTCCACCTCTGCTCTTCCTTCAAGTGCTCTTCGGACATCGGAGCGTTGACTTCTTACGCCAGGTTTTCCCTGATGTTTGGGCCAGCGCCGAAGCCGCGCCATTGCTCAGGGTGCTCTTCCCTACGCGCCCCTCGTTTATGTTATGCTGGAACTAATGGTGTATCCAGAAAAAGCAGGCCGGTTGATAAAAGCATATTCGCCGGCCTGCCACTCATCCATTGCCCTTTCTGGCTACCGGACCGTTTACTATGCAACTGAGTAGAAAGTAGGATATAATATGGTAGAGCAGCTTGTATTGCCATCGTGTAGAAGCTCATACTGGCTATGTGGCAGATCGTATCAAGCAGCCATTGATGAGGATGGAGCAGTCTCTTCTCCTGAGCGTCATACGCGGCTTCTCACGAGGCTGTCAGAGGTTGGGGCAAGAGCAAGGGAGTTGAGGGAACGATGGACGGCGACTCCTCGTCTGAAATGCTGGTTGATGTACATCTTTATACAGGCCCTTGCCTCTCCCTTTTCCCACATAGCATATCCCTTGCTCCTCGGGAAAAGGGGTCGCTCTGCTAGAGGTGTTGTACTATAGAAGAATCTACTCCCGATATGAGTGGTATGAATAATATATGTGAGGCGGGATAAGCTCATCAATAATAATAGAGAAAGAATAGCTATAAACCCTCAATTTTATGGAGATTACTGGACAAACAAGATGCAAACTGGTATAAAAAAGATGTAGTAACAATTTTGCATGCCAGTATACACCAGTCATGCATATTACTGCTGCTTTTTGCGGTGGAGAGCTGCGAATGAATGCGCAAAACAGCTCTCTTTTCCCTATTCTCACATCAAGCTGTGTTTGCCTCCTGATCTAGAAATGGAGTAAGGATATTCCTTGTCTGGAAATGGCGCTCTACAGGCGCTAACACAGGAGCAAGCTGACTACAAAAATGGATGCAAGGATGCGTAGAACATGGTTGAGAGACGAACCGGTTTCCCTGGGGAACAATGCTTTTACCCCCTTCTCCTTTCACAATGTCAGCCGTGATTGCCTGATTCTCTCTGGCCTGTCCTGATGAGAGGCGCAAAAAGAGGCACCCACCATTCCGTCTCTCTCAGACAGGCAATAGTAGAAACACTTCAATACCGATACTTCAGGGGATATCACTGCTTCTTTACTCGACGCTTGCCAGGCGTCGCCTTGCTTTATAGGGAAGCATGATATTATCGGTCGAGCTTAGAAAGCGGTATGGCATAGCATGTGCCAACGCAAAAATCACGTAATGGATGGTATAGAATGCAAGATCCAACGACTCATCAGACTGACGTACAACAAGCGCCCGAGCCGGAGGAGCTTGAGCCGGGGCAAGATCGAAGCACCTTTCAGTCTTTTTTTCGCTGGTGGTATGCTTTAACAGCTATTTCTGAGACTGAAGATGTGCCAGATCCTTTGGAACGCGAAATTATTCGGAAATCCCGCCTACTCAGTGTGATCGTCTTTTTCCTGCTGGTTATCTTCGTTCTGTTTATTCCGGGATGTCTTGCACTTCCGAACCGCTATGTGCTGGTCGCGGACCTGGGCATGATGGTGATCTGTGTGCTGGCGCTTTTCCTGAATCGCGCTCACAAGCCGATGGTTGCGGGTGTGCTGCTGGTACTCTCCTTTGAGGCTGCCCTGATGATGGTCGTTCTGACAACGCAGCCGCTGGACGAGCCAAGCATCCAGCAATATGAGCTCTTTGTCTTTGGCGAATTGCTGGCGGTCTCGCTGCTGAGCGCTCGGAGTGTCTTTTTCGTCGCCCTGTTCAATTCTGTCTTCATCTGTCTGAGCCTGCTCTATCAGCCGCAAACGCCAACTCTGGCGGCTGACCTGCAAACCCAGTTCTGGCCGATGTTGCTTCGTCCGGTTGGGGTGCAGTTGCTGGTCGCTGGTGTCACCTATCTATGGGTGTCGAGTGCCAGTAACTATCTCTCTCGGGCGTATCGCGCCGAAAAAATCGCCACGGCTGCTCAGCAAACGGCGGAGAAACAGCGAGAGATTGCTGAGCAGGATCGCCTGCGTCTGCAAACGGACATCGAGCGCGTGGTCCACAATCATGCGACCGCAATGAACCGGCGTCTGATTACCAAGATTCCGCTGCAAGAGTATGAACCGGTCCTCTGGCCGCTCATTAACGTCTTTAACTCGCTTCAGAACCGCTTGCAGCATACGCAGCAGGTGGAGCAATCCTTGAAGCAGTTGAATCAGGCGATCTCACAGTGCGCGGAATTGATCTCGTCGGGGAAATACTCCCCGCTGCAACCACTACAGACAAAAACGAACCTGGACTTGCTCCTGACCGCATTACGCGAGCATTTCAAGGGAGCACAGCGCCAGGACGAGAGTAGTCATCCTCCCTTTTATCGATAAAGTGGGGTGGCTTGCTCCCTATTTTGTATCACGGGAAAGGAAACGTATGCTATGTCGACATATTCAGCTATAGAAGTCCTGCTTCGTGCTCTGGAAGAGGAAGGAGTAACCCATCTCTTCGGGGTGCCCGGCGGCCCGCTGGTCCCGCTGTATGAGACGCTGGCCCGGCGTAAGAAGATCCGCCCGGTGCTTGCCAAACATGAAGAGGGGGCGGCCTTTATGGCTGAAGGATATGCACGCGTGCGCCGAGGACTGGGCGTGTGCTGTGGCACCAGTGGCCCCGGCGCGACCAATGCCCTCACCGGTGTGGCAAGTGCCTATAGCGACTCGATTCCGGTGCTCTTTTTAAGCGCCCAGGTTTCCACCACGACCTTTGGCAAAGGCGCGTTACAGGATAGCAGCGGCGGCAACTGGAATCTCGATATTGTGGATATTTTCCGTTCGGCCACCAAACTCTCAACGATGCTTTCCAACGCCCAGCACATGCCGCATGTGATCCGACGCGCGATCCGTACGGCCCTCACCGGGCGTCAAGGTGCGGTACACCTGAATCTGCCCGCTGATCTGGTCAAGCAGCCGGTGACGATTGAGCAGATTGACACCGCGCATCATCGCACCCATACCACTGCGGTTGGCGATCCCGAGGCCATCGCCCGCATCAGCCAGATCTTGCAGTCTGCTCGTATGCCTGCGTTCTTTGTCGGGCATGGTGTCAATCTGTCAGGTGCCTGGGAGCCGCTGCGCCAGATTGCCGAGCTGCTCCAGATCCCGGTAGCGACGACGATCAAAGGCAAGAGCGCCTTCCCGGAGGATCACCCGCTCTCACTGGGCGTCTTTGGCCTGGGCGGCAGCGAGTATTCCGACGCCTATATGCTTTCTGAGGAGGTCGATGTGCTGGTGATTGTGGGAACCAGCCTCGGTGAGTTCCAGACACATGGATGGGATGCACGGCTTGCCCGCAACCGCACCGTGATTCAGATTGACCTCGATCCGCTGGAAATCGGCAAGAACTACCCGGTTGATGAGAGCGTGGTGGGCGACGCCCGCGCTGTGCTTCAGAAGCTCTACGAGCACTTGTGCTCGGCCGGTGTAGAGGCCCGCCACTCGAATGCACTGCTGGATCGCATCAAGCAGGAGTACCCGCGCTACTACAACTCTGAGGAATTGCAGGGAGACGCCGCATTGCTCAAGCCGCAAGCTGTCGTGTCCCGTATGAGCGAGCTGTTGCCATCTGACACCTTGCTCTTCGTGGATAATGGCAACTGCCTGAGTTGGATCGGTCAATACTATGTGGCACGCCAGCCGGGAACGATGTTCATGGCGCTCAATGTGGCCTCGATGGGCTACGCGATGGCGGCTCCTATCGGGGGCAAGATTGCCGCGCCTGATCGTCCGGTTGTGGCGCTGGTGGGTGACGGTGCCTTCGCCATGAACGGCCTGGAGATGCATACGGCGGTCGATTACGGGGTACCGGTGGTCTGGGTGGTGCTCAACAATGGCGGTCATGGCATGGTCTACAACGGCGAAAAGATGCTCTGTGGTGAATCCTTCGCGACCGTCTTCCATCACCAGATGGACATTGCGACCATCGCGCGTGGGCTTGGCCTTCGTTCCTACAAGGCTACGACGCTCGATGAGCTCTCCGAGAGCCTACAGGATGCATTAGAGGCTCAGGTACCCTGCCTCATCGATGCGATGGTTGATATCAATGAGGTGCCCTACGCCCTCCAGCGGCGTGTCAACACCTTGCAGGCTTTCTTCGGCAAAAGCGAATTGCAACCGGCCCATTAAGCGCCGAACAACAACACGAGCAGCCGGGAACCCACCTTCCCTGCTGCTCCTTGCTGAAAAAAACCTTTTCTAGAATGAGGAAACGATAGCATGACAGTTGGTATTCTTGGTACTGGCTATAGTGTTCCCCCGCATATCCGGACAAATGATGATCCCCTTTTTGATCAGGTGAAACGGGTTGTCAATTCAAAAGGGATTGCCGAAAAAGATCTGTTCACCGGCTTACGCGAACGTCGCTATCTTAAAGATGGCGAGCAGCTTGAGTCACTGATGCTCGATGCGGCTCAGAAGGCGCTGTCACAGGCGCGGGTCAGCCCGGCAGAGATTGACCGTATTTACGGGTACGCCTCTGTCTCTCCCTATCTGACGCCGAACGCCTTGTATGCCATTCACCGAGATCTGGGGCTGCCTCAGCACACGCTGGTCGTTCCGATCAATAGCGAGTTCAGTAACTTCTTGCTCAGCTTGATTCAGGCGTGGGAGGCTATTCTTGCGGGCCATTGCCGTTACGCGCTGATTGTCTGTGGTACGAACTGGACCCGCTATATGGACTACACCCAGGGACATGCGCTCAGCGTGGGTGATGGTGCGGGTGCGGTCGTGCTTGGGCCGAGCACTTCTTTTACCCTGGTGGATTATGCCACACAAACTCTGAGTGAACAGTACGGGGCAATGGTCATGCAGACGCGCCCGCTTCTGTTGAATGGTCGCCGCTACCTCCCCGTTGATGAGCAGAATGTCCCTCTACCAACCTATGAAATTCTGCTGGAAAGCGGTATTCACTCCTTTCAGACGGCTGGCATGGAGGGGCCTCCATTCCTGATTCAGCAACTCCTGCAAAAACACGGCCTGACCGGTGAGAACGTCGCTCTGCTGACCCACCAGGCCTCGCGGCTGATGCTCGATTACTGGGCCCAGCGCATTCGTCCGAAAGAGTATCTGGAAACGCTGGAACGCTTCGGCAATATGACGATGGCGACCTATCCTGTCAATCTGGCTTACTTCTTCCATCAAATTACCGCCGAGTATGTGGTGCTTGCCGCCGTTGGTGTCGGTTTTCATCAAACAACCGTTCTGTTGAAACGGTAAAAACTACCCAATCCCATCATCTAAAAGGCGTATCCCTGAAGTCAACCTTTCTCTCGATAGTGCATATTACAACGATCAGGAGAATAGTAAGAGACCATTGGAGAGCATGCTAAGAAGATTACTCTTTCCTGAAGAGAGGAGTAAAAAGAGCAAAAATGAACAGAAGAAGAGTTCTGTGGCCCGCTTACGCGTGGCCTTCCAGGGTGTGGATGGAGCATATAGCGCTGAGGCGGCCCGCTCATGCTTTGCGGGAACAGAGATAGAGCTATGCCCGTATCCACGTTTTACTGATGTGTGTGATGCGGTAGCGCGTGGGGAGACGGTGTACGGAATTCTGCCTGTTGCTAATTCGCAGACAGGCCCGATCGCCGAAATGGAACAGCTCCTGCAACGCTATCCGCTCACTGTTGTCAGGTCGATTGATTTTCCTGTGCGCCATTGCCTGCTCTGCTTACCGGGACAACAGCTTCATGATCTGGTCATGGTCGTCTCGCATCCGCAGGCACTGGAACAATGCAGCGTGTATCTGGAATCGCTCGGGGTGCAGGTTGTGCCAATGGAAAACACGGCAGAAGGCGCAAAGATGATTGCAACCAAGCAATTAAGAGGCTTTGCTGCCATCGCCAGCGCACGCGCCGCAGAGATCTATCGCCTTCAGATTCTGGCAACTGATATCCAGAATACGCCGGACAATACTACGCGTTTTAGCATTATTCAAAAGAATCCGCTGGCTATTCCTGGATGACATGGTCCGGTCGGCAGGGACAGAGTGACCCTCTCTCGAGGGCCTGACTCTGCCTCTGTGGCCTGGTGAACAAAGTGCTGCTTGACAGGGGTGGCATTTCTCTGATAGAGTTCGTTCCAAAAGCGAGAAAGGAAAAGCAGACGATGAATGCTTCGGGCACACTTCCCTGTGCAGCCAGATTCCCCGCATAAGCGATCACGCCGGGCTTATGCGGGAAAAAGAGCGGGCGTTTCACTGTTGATAGAGATTCTCTACACATTTCTCTCCCTTTTTTCCCCTTTTCTGACTCTGCATTGAAAAAGCATAGAGAACATAGAATGGCATGTAATGTGCCTGTGGCTCTGTTGCTTCATGTCCTCTCGGCGTGCGTCGCTGGACATCTCGCGTTTTTGGGATGGTCCTGCGAACTCCCATAGACACGCGAATGTCCCCACTCCACTCATTTTCCCTTGATATTCCTGCCGAAAGGTAATCCCTTTCCAACGAATCGAAGGATACTATCACATGCTTTCAAGGTCTGGAGTTGGACGACGTTTCTTGCTGGCCCGTATCGCGGTCAGTGTGATTTTCTTTTTGAACGGATTTCTGGGTGCCACTTTTTCCGTGCGGCTTCCAGCTATTCAAACGAAGCTCTCTCTGCAACCAGGGCTGCTCGGACTTGCGTTACTGGGCTGTACGGTTGGCGGATTGCTTGCGATGAACGTTGCCGGGCGTCTATCTGGTCGCGTCGGTAGTGCATTCATTACTGTGCTTGCGACGCTGATTATGGGATGTTCCCTGCCTCTGATCGCCTATGCGCCCATGTTGCCCTTGCTTGTGCTTGCGCTGTTCCTCTTCGGGATCGGCAATGGCGCGATGGATGTAACGATGAACACGCAGGGTGCGGCTGTCGAGCGCGCCTACGAGCGGCCCATTATGAACTCGTTCCATGCCTGTTTTAGCGTGGGAAGCCTTGTCGGTGCTACCTTTGGGAGCTTGCTGGCTGCCATGCGGCTAAGCCCTGAACTGCATTTCTGCATGATCGCGATCTGTGCTCTACTCAATCTGGCATGGTGTTCGCGCTTCCTGGTGCCTGAGAAGCCGACGCAACAGGAACGGCCTGCTCGCAAGGGCTTCTCGCTGCGCGGCTCACGTACGATCATCCTCCTGGGGACAATCGCGTTCTGCTCTTTGCTCAGCATTGGTGCAATCTATGATTGGAGTGCGGTCTATCTCTCCGGAACGCTGCACGCGGACGCCGGTCTTGCGGCTTCGGGCTTTACCATTTTCCTGGTTTGCCAGACGCTCGGGCGCAGCGTTGGCGATAAGCTGGCGACTCGATTTGGCGCGCCTGTGCTGGTGCGTATCTCCTGTGCGCTTGCTGCAATCGGGCTGCTGATGGCGCTGTTGTTCCCCTGGGTGCCTGTGGCGCTGGTGGGATTGGGTCTGGTAGGCATAGGCCTTTCTGTGCCGTTCCCGCTTGTAGTCAGTGCTGTCGGGCGGCTTGCGGGCGCGAATACCGGGGCTCTGCTGTCGGCCATTTCCACATGGGGGTACTTCGGGATGATTGCGGGCCCGCCTGTCATCGGCTTCCTTGCGGATTGGGCCGGGTTGCGTGTTGCGCTGGTGCTGGTCGTGTGCCTGTGCACGCTGGCCGCGCTCTGTGCTTCTGGGACCGAAAAGCGCTGACGTTTTGTGGGAGGGCCTGCTTTCGGGTGGGCTCTTCCTGCGTGTTCAGTGATTGTACAGGAGAAGGACAGGGTTTGTTCTGGTTTCTTCCGCGATATCCGGGCATACTGAAAATGATGGCTGCTGCTGGACAGAAGAGAGTGTACGAATCTGGTAGAGAGAACAGCAGCAGCTCTCAAATTGGTCTATAGTCAAAATGGGTTAAGAAGAGGAATAATCAGTATGCATCTCTGGCAGAAAAAGCACAAACAAATGATATTCCGCTCATGTATAATGACACTCTTTATGATACTTCTGCTTGTCGTGCTCCCATCCTGTTCCGCCATGAGGGATGTCACACGTTCTTTCCCTCCCCATCAATTCGCTGTGGGAGCGCATCCCCGGCTTGTTCTCCATGCTCGCAATGCTGAGGTGACCGTTCGGGTCGGTCCGGCGGGCGTGATCCAGGTCGAGGGAGAAGCACATGCAAGCGGGCTGGATCTTGGCTCGAATCTCGATCTCAGCTCGTTCAAGCTCGATGCTGTCCAGAGCGGTGATATCGTGACCGTTCAAGCCTCACATGATACTGATGTCCTGGGCGCAAGCAAGGAATTTGAGATCACCATTACGGTTCCTCAGGGGACGGTTATTGCAGGGCTGGAAAAGTGCAGAGAACAGGGATTTCGCTGTGAGCGTTAAGTGACTCGGGCTGCCGGGTACCTCGTCTCTCCCGGCAGCGCTCTTCGCTCAATCATTGACCAGGTGCAGAAAGTTCGCGTCCTGCCGGAGCCAATGCAAATCGGTTTCTGTTTGCGCCAGATACTGATAGCTTGGTTCGACCTCAATGGCGCGGGCCAGATAGTCCAGTGCGTCCCCCTTCTCCTTTAACAGCGAGAACACGCAGGCCAGCCAGAAGCAGTTATATGCATTGTAGGGATAGCGTTCAAGGCGGTCTTGATAGGCCTGACTCGCGATCAAAAGCGCCTCTCTTGCCTGCTGAGGGGCTCCCAGGAGCAGCCATGTAGCGCCGAGATTGTGCCAGATCTCTGCCATATCGGGTGTTTCCCGTGTCTGCTTCTGGAACGCCGCGGCAGCCTCTCGATACCTGCCTTGCGCCTTATATGCCAGCCCCTGCTGATACCAGGAATGTTCTTCTGCTTGCTCCTGCCGCTCAAGCTGATCGATGGCATTCAGGACGCGCCATTCGTCGGGTGTCTCAAGCACGATCTCTTCGGAATGGGTAGAGATGAGTTCCTGCACACGCGTCTCGATATTCCGAGGGGTAATCTGTGCCTGAAGCGCGAGAAGCTCGTTGAACAGCGATTCCTGTCCCTCTTCCCGGTAGTCAATGCGCAGGTGAAGACGCTGCTGCTTTGGAAGCTTGATGGATAGGTAAAGATGTGGCTGCTCTTCTGCTGGAATGGTGATGACAAGCTGTATCCCTTCCTTATGATAATCCAGCGTATCACCGCTGGCGGGTGTCCAGCCTGCTGCCTGTAGCGCGTGTGCAAGTACCTCGCGGTGCTGTTTCTTTGTCGGGTCAGCCTGCAATGCAGCATAATGCTCGATGTAGCGCTGCTCGATCTGACTCAGCATTGTGGGTGTCCCCAGATGAAGCTTATACCAGATCACATTTTCCAACCAGAAGCGGTACAGGAAAGCCTCAAAAGAGGGGGCGCAAATATAGGTACTGGCCAGTACCTCGCGTATCTCTTTCTGCGTATGATCCGACGTTGCGAAAGCATCAAGCCTGTAGGGTGAACAGACGACAGAACAAGGCTTATGTGGAGTGAGCAAGAGGTACCAGGTGATGATGCTCTGCTGATCGTTCAGAAAGCGAAAAAGGAAGCTCCCCTTGCTGCCCGGAAGGCGCACCAGTTGCTCCGGCAGATCAAAATAACAATCGGTACAGGATGGAATGCGTCGGATGAGGGTCGGTGAGGACATAAACCGGAGGAAGTCGGGAGGCAGTGTCAACCCGAACTGTTTCGCTGAAGCCACGAGGCGCTGAAGCTGTGTCATCCACTCGGCCTCGGTCCTTTGAAGCTCTGCCTCCTCCTCCGGGAGTATGGGCAGATCGATGAACGTATGAACATCGATCGGAGTGAGCCATTGAAATTCGCCGCGAAAGAGTGTCTCGGGTAGCGGTGGCAGATCTATGTAGGAATACAGGGAATAGGTGCCCTTACAGGGGCGAACTTCTCCCAGGTCAAAGGAGATCCAGCCATTTTTCAGCATGTCGTTTTCTTCTTTCTCTTCAGAAACTCTTTACCCTCGAATTCGATCCCGGCCTGCTGAAACTGGCAACTCATATGTTATGAGTTGTGTCAGGTATTCGGGCAGCCTGTGAAGGCCGGTGAGCCGAGTGCCATATTCGAGACGATAGATCGCGAAACCAGAAGCGGATACGCGGCTGTAAGGGACATGTTGCTGCTCAAGTTTTGTGCGAAGCAACTGGTCCTGCATGGAGTTCTCCGGGAAGACATAGCCGACTGTTTGTGCTCTGGCGACCTCCTCTTTATAGGGCGGATAGCGGTTGAGCCCGAGATTCAGCCCATTATCAAGCACGGTGCATATAAGACGTTCAGTACTGAGAAAGATGAGGCTGTTACAGGTCCAATAGTCGGTATAAAAGCGGGTAACCTGCATCTTCAGCAGTGTTTCTATCAACATATGCTGATTTGCTGCTTGCTGTTGTTTGGCGGGAAGCTGTTGAAGTGTGTTGACGTATCCAATGGCAGGGGCCGTGAGAGGAAGAAGCAGCAAGGCAGTGAAACAGAAAGCCTGGATGTTTTGTGGGCGCCTGATTTGCTTCCAGAGGGGAAAGAGCACTGCTGTCATGCCAACGAAAGCACCTACCAGATAGCGTGAAGAAGGCCAGGGTGTCTGTGCTGCCTGTGGAAAGAGGGTGTAGAGGACAATAGTGCCGCCTATACTTCCCAGAAATGCAAAACGGCCTGCTTGCCTGAGCAAGAAGTTTCGCTCTTTTGATGCATTCGGCTGTTTTCGCCAGCCTGTGAAGAAGGCTCGACCGCTCTGATAGAGCGCTATTCCAAGCAGAAAGATATATCCTGCACCCCAGAGTCCGTGAAGGCCAGTACAGGTAAGCGTATATGAATCAAGGTGAATCGGCCAGGCAAGTCGGGGTGTGAGAGGACATAGAGCATTTGCTCCTGTTGCTATGGGTAAGCTGACCAGGACACTGCCTGCGATCTGAGCCAATGGCATGGGTAGATTGAGCGTCGTGGGTGCCGCTCCTGATGGCGGTCTATGGGCTGTTGAGGGATGGATGTTATAGACCGGTTCTCGATAGCCCGGCCCTATCAGGGTCAGCCTTTCTGAAGAAGGTGGAATCATCACTTTATCGTAGATCTGTGGTGCTAATCCAATGAGCAGACCAACAAACAACCAGAACAATGCTGCTCCCTTGATCTCTTTTCTACAAAAGAAGAAGAGAAGAAGAGTCGCCATGCCAACAAATGGAAGCACAAGCGGATCTGCCCAGATGGCAAGCCCCGTGAGAAAGCCCCAGAGTGCATAAAGCAGCGAAGAGCGCCGCTTCTCTAATCGTATCAACCAGATAGTGTATAAGAAAACCAGAACTGCAAAAAGGGCAACATCCGGAGCTCCGCCTGCTGTGTCTAGCTGGCGGAAAAGTAGTTCCTCACTTCCTCCGATGAAGAAAAGTAAGGAGAAGAATGCAAATGTATTTGTGTAGAGCAAGCAGAGAAGCGCATAAAGTGCAAGGAGGAATATGCCATAAAGAAGAATGGTGGTAAAGCGTAACGTGATGACGGAGGGTCCAAAGAGTCGAAAAAGGCCTGCTGCCAGATACGCTTGTAGGGTTCCCATATAATCTTGTCCGTAAAAAAGCAGGGGATGGGCCCCCTTATAGGCAACATGGAGAGCCATAATACCCATTGTTCCCTCATCACTGTCAATACTTTGCCATCCATAGATAACCAACAGAAGACGAAGCAACATTGCGACAAGAATAAGTCCGGAGGAAATGAGGGTATACGGAGAAAAAATTCTAAAGAATGCACGCATATACTTCTTTTCCTTTGTAAATTATTTTAAGGTGTAAATAGAAATATGATGGAACCATAGTAGAAAAAGTGAAATAGAAGGTACATGGTATATATATGTAGAACATACCTGACATTGTATACGGTACAAAGATGTTAAAGTTGTAGCGCTATAAAATTTTCTAATGGTAATGCAATAATGACATCTATATGACAGAGTATCCGTAGAGGTTGAAAATGCCATAGCGTTAGAAGTGATGAGAGCGGAGAAGGAGGCGGGCCTGTCGAAGCACGTGGAGAGCGGCATGAGAACAGCAGCGCTGCAACAGGCTGTGCAACAGAGGGTTCGAGCCGTCAGCGTGCGCGACAGGCCTGACGGGGTTATCTATGAAAAAGCATAAACGCTACTTTTGCTTCTTCTTGCGTTGCTTGCGTGGTTTCTTGTGTCCGAATGATTCCAGAAAAGCATACAGTCTCTGGAAAAAGGGTGATAGGTCGTAGTAATTGGCGAGTTGCTGCTGATCGGGGCCGTACTGTGGGGTGACATGTAAGAATCCTTTCTGGCTCATGCGAGCAATATAGCGGCGAACTTGTCGGTTGCTTTTTCCCAGGTGCATGGCAAGCGTGGAAACCGACGGCTGTATCTGTTCCTCTTCAAGATAGGAGTAGAGCGTGAGCAGAAGCGCAAACTCTGTCGGCGTCAGGAAGGATTCCTCACTCAGCCGATTTCCCTCCCGGTCGTACAGTGGTTTTCCAGGCACATACCGATACCAGCGTTGTGCCAGAATCGGAACCGAGGTGAAGCCTTCCAGAAGAAAGCCCGTCTCATATAACTCCTCGAATTTGCGTTTAAAGTCTTCAATTTCGTTCCCTGCACGAATCTGACATTGAAAGCCATCTTCAGGAGAAACTACCACGTTGCTACCTCCACATCTTCCGCCTTGAACGGAGAGTCTATTTCTATCGGGCCCAAACGGAACGCGACACTTCCGCCTGAACCGCCAAAATGGAAGAAAAGATCTTTGAAGCTCCAGCGAGTGCAACACAAGCGGGCTGGATGCTGTTGTGTTGCGTTTTGAGCTTTCTTGATCCAGACAGAGTTTCTGTATACTGATATTGTATTCAATTACACAGCTTTTGTACAATCCTTTGAACAGGAGAATCACCATTTTTCCCTATTTCTTCCCTGACTGTATTGAAATATATCTCTGTACCGCTCGCTCTTTTAGCGAATGACAGAGGTATAGAGGAGGGAAGGCTTCTCTTGAGTCAGGACGCGCGGTAGAGAAGGCAGGCGCGACGAGAATAGATGCCCGAAAGCGGCCCCTGTGGTAATATCAGAATATGCAACCTGAAAAGGAAGCATAGTAAGCGGGCTATTTCCCTCGCTTGCTTGTATTTGTGAACAACGGGGAGCGACAAAGCACTATGAAGGGTTTTGTTATGACGGAGCGAGAGCAGGAGATTATCCGTTCATTGCTCGCTCCACTGGGTATCACCGAGTACGACGTTGTGGTCTACGCTAATTCTGGCTATGATCTCCCAGAAAGTAGCTATAGTGGCGAGATCAGCTCTTTTGAGGGGTTTATTGTCACGGCTGAGAAGATCTACTCTTTCTGGCTTGATTGGGTGGATGGACATTACACTCTCGGTCAGGAAGAGGAACTCTGGGAAGAGGTGGAACTTGAGACGATTCTACCTGAGGTGACGCGGACTTATATTCAGCGGGTGCAGCAGCGATTCAGGCGCAGCCTGCCATAGGAGCGCCTGCCAGGAAAGAAAAAAGCCGCTCAAGGAGCGATTGAGCGGCTTCGCAGAAGGAGTAATAGTAGTGCTACATGTTTGACACTCCACCCGATTTCCGGGGGATTCTTCCTTTATCCATGTGGCGAACTCGTTTGCCGGTCTCATGACAACGAGCAGCGGCCACCAGTCAGGAAGCGTTTTGACACTCCCCGGGAGCTGAAGCCCGGGGACGCTTCTTGCATCCGGCATGCCTTGTAAGCCGCCGCATAGACGACCCATAGCGGCACGCGTTCAGAAGCGTTTGACGAGGCTCCCTCGTCGGTTCCCGTCTCTCTCTGACGGTACCATCTCAGAAGGCTCGATCATCCCCGCCTGCAAGGACGGGGTTCTTTCTGACCCTTCTTTATACAGAAAGGACCATATGCTTATTATAGCAGACTGAATTGTTTTATGTATTAAAAAGATATTAAGAAATCTGCCCGTTGCAAAACTCAGAATAGGTGAAAGCGGTAGTACTGTTTCCTGAGGCACACAATCCCCGGCTGTCTTGCCCGAGCGGTCGCATGTATCGGGTCAATCATCTCGGGCGAACTTCAAGGATTGCACGAAACAAGAGGAGGCTGTTGCGCTTATGCAGCATGTCTTCCAGTGTTTCATCAAGTTGATAGAGGTCTCGACGCCAGATAACATGGAGATCTATTGGGAGACATCAAGCTTCAATCTGGCTCCCTGGGCCTGTTTACACCGCCCCTATGCAGAAGAGGATGTATGGCGGCCGGCGCTTCCCGGTCCAGAGCAACGTTGGCGCTCGCTCGAACTGGCGAACGGTCAGCGCCTTTTTCTCTGCGATCCTTTCCCACTGATCTGGCAAAAGGAGTGGATCTTTTGCCTGTCCGATGTAGTTTTGCATGAAATGCATGTAACACTATATGCCGCCATAATCGATCCAGGTGAGAAAGTAGATCCCCCAGTTCAGCAGCAGGTTATACAGGATATGCACGCCGATTGCGATTGGCAAGCCGTAGTGAAACATAACCAGGAAGAGGAACATGCCCCCAAACCACGCCCAGAGCCACCCGATCCAACCCTGATAGGCATGCCCCTGACGGAATTTCCCGTTCGCACTCAGGATTGCAGCACCAATTACCCAGGACGAGCCGAAGAGGATGTCATGCAGCTTGTGGAGCGTGACGAAATCCGCTGCCGGGCCAAAAACATGGAGGAACAGCCACTGAACGAGCCCGAAGCCAGCAAAGCCAAAGAAGAGAACGTTTGCCACCGTGAGCCCGACGATATAGCTATAGAAGAGCACCCAGCGGAAACAGACCTCTTCCAGAAAGCCATAGATTGTGTAGAAGATGAATGATTTGTGGAAGAATCCCCCTTCATAAGCCCAGTGGAAAAAGAAGTTCAGGCGGTCCTCTTCTGTCATCCTGAAGAGCAGCTCGTACTGCGTTACCAGGATGCCGCCCACGATAAAGGGCCAGATGTCGCCGGGAAGCGCCGCCAGGTCTCCGTGTATGGTCCAGAAAGCGAACAGATCAAAGGGAATCACGCTCGGCCAGAGCCACTTGACCAGAAGGATCAGCGGAATGGCAATCAACAATGAACTACAGCCACAGGGGATGGTCCAGCCTTTGGTGACCTCGTGTGGTTGACCAAATCTATCGTAGATGATCTCGACATTTCGATAGGGAAGGAGCAACAATAGAGGCCTCTGGTTGCCCGGAAACATAGCATTTCTCCCTCTGGTTCTCTCATACGGGCTATTCCATCTGCATAGCGACACATAGGATCACATTTGTACGATGCTACCTCACAGGAAACCTCTTCTTCCAGAAGTATACCAGTTCTTTTGTTGCGATGGTATGAACTTGTTCACACTATTCTCTTCTGCATGAAAAAGAGGAGAAAAACGTCTATTGGTAATAGAAAGAAGGAGATGTATAGATGAAAATGGGGCAGAAGCTCATCTATTTCCTCACAGAAGCAAGAAAGCAGGCATCCTGAAAAGATGAAAAAAGCATACATATCCAATACTATTGAAATTGAAGTGGTGTGAGAGAATTGACTGTGTCTGAAAGACACTTTATACTAGTATGAAAAACTATGGGCAATTCAATAAAAAGAGAAGATTGAGGTATTATATCGTGCTACATTCAGGGAGAAAAGAGGATGTTGTACTGTCGCTCGAATTATTCCGTCATCTGGCCAAACGGGAGCAGCTTGAAGCACTTGAAACCTATACAGAAGCGCTTGAGCAGGTGCTGATGCTTGCCAGAGGTAGTCTGATTGACTTGCAGGATGTGCCAACGATTGTGATCCCGGATCTGCATGCGCGGCGGGAACTGCTGCTTGCTATCCTCGAAACCCGGCTTGAAACGGGGCCCCTGGCTGGACAGCAGGTGTTCGAGCTATTACAGCAGGGGCGTATCAATGTGGTCTGTGTGGGCGATATCATGCATTCCGAAGAGCGCGCGTACTGGGTCATCAACGATGATGGCGAATGGAGCGAGGAGCTGCTTGATAAGGAAATGGTGCGCTCTCTGGGGACGGCGCTGATGGTCATGTACCTCAAGATCCACTATCCCGATCACTTTTACTGCTTGCGTGGCAACCATGATGACATTGCAGGGGAACTGACCGGTGATTTCCGAAAATTTGTCGGTTTGAGGTATCGAAATAGCGAACTGGTGTTTGTCGATGGACGCCCTGTCGTGACCGGCAAGAAAGGGGAGTCGCAGCTTATCCGAGATTGGGTGCTTGCTCGTGAGGGATGGGGACAACCATTTCTGGAAAAGTGGGCGCGTTTTGAACACGAACTGCCTCTCTTTGCCCGTGCTTCCTACTTTGTTGTCAGCCATACCTTGCCACTTGCTCCATTGAATCGAGCTGACCTTGAGAACCCCGCGAAACTGCGTGAGGTCGCTTTTGAACTGACTTCACGTCGGGGCATCAACCCGGAGGCCATTGTGCGCACGCTGACAAATCTTGGCATGATGGATCAGGTTGAGCGCTGGTTTTACGGGCACAGCCATGTGTTTCCTTATGTCAATGGTGGCAGATATGAAGCGGATCTGGATGGCCTGCTTGTGCGCCTGAATAACCCGAAGCAACATGTTTACGCTTATGTGCCAGCCTCCACCGAGGAGCGGCACTTTGATCCCGAACTGGATGTATACATCAAAAGTCCAACAGAAATGCTGTTCTCTCATAAAACGCCGGAAAGCGCCTTCTAGAAGTGGGAACATTTGTGGTGGAAGTTGGCAACTCCTCTTGACCTGGAGTGCACTCTAGCAAGTATACTGTAAGCATGCAAAAAGAACTCAGCATTCAAGAAGTTGCGGAACGAACTGGCTTGAGTATCCATGCTTTGCGCTATTATGAGCGCCTGGGCTTGCTCGATCCTGTCCATCGTTTGCCGAATGGGCATCGGCGCTTCACAGAAGACGACCTGGCGTGGATCGCGTTCCTTCAGTGTTTGCGCAGAACAAACATGTCTATTCGGCAGATGCAGGCTTTCGCGAAACTGCGGCGCCAGGGTGATGCTGCGCTTCAGGAGCGCCTGGAATTCCTTGAGGAACATGAGCGAAACGTTCAAGCAAGTATCGATGAATTAGAACAAAGCCTGGTTGTTATCAGGCGCAAGATTCGGCGTCATCGGGTGCAGTTGGCCGGTGGAGAGCCTGAAGCCGATCCGGTACAGCAGCAGGTACCCTTATCCCGCTAGAGGGGCTGTGTTATCAACTCTCTCGCCCTTCGTTATCTCTTCCGTATCGTGTTGGTGAAGCGACCCTGTGGAGGTACAGGGCCGCTTTTTCGTGTCTTTGGCCTGAGTATCCTCGATGGCTCTTAACTGGCTCGGGTGATTTAGAGCATTTGGAGGCTCTCCGCTACCGCCCGATGAATCACCGCCCGAAAGCGCCCCCAATGCTTCCAGCTTTCCTTGAGCATGCTGGAGTGCGTATCAGGCAGGCATTCCAGTTGCTGAGCGATATGCCCGATTTCGTCAATAGGTACTTCTTGATAGGAGGCAAGCTGCTCCTGCGGATCTATAACCTGTGGAGTTCCCTCGCGTCCGTCTAGCAGAAAGGCAAAAGTGGTAAAGCGAATGGCCGAATCTTTGTCCTCTTCTGCATGATATGAGATGCAAGCAAGGAAACGTTCAACGCTGGCCTGTAGCCCTGTTTCCTCATATACTTCCCGGTGTAGCGCTTCCAGCACCGTTTCATGGAACTCAACGCCCCCGGTCAGAAGCCGATATACTCCTTGTGGATAGAAGGTTTTTGTGAAGGTTAGCAGGCGATCATGTGGGCGGCGTATCACCATGCAGACTTCGCGCGTGCGGTTCCATGCCTGCTGTGTCCAGTAAGTGGAGGTTCCAAATGGAACGGTACGGTGAACGAGCGGTGTGCCGAAGCGCTGCACAAGTTCCTCCATTTCCTGCTGCTGATTGATAGTCATGCTCGGCTCCTTTTTTGTTCAGTATACGCTTTATTGGCTTTCCTGAAAACAAGGAAAGTGCTCTCTGATTCCTCTGTTCCAGCCCATTTCCTGGAAAGAAGGAGATGAGAGAGGGGGAGAGCTGTCCTTTTGGGCAGGGAATATTAGAGAGAATGGACAGGACACAGCGCTCTGTATTTGGGGTATTCTATGGATACACTTTGATGAGAGGAATGAGAAAAAAGCAATGCGAATCGACTTTTGCCGTTATATACGCTGCCTGCGTTGCCCGCCTTTCGTGTTCTGAGTCTGCCTTGCATTCCTGGAACACATTGATGTTTTTGAGGTTATGAGAGCTATACAAGGAATCAGGGCAAGACTCTATGTTTCTATACGTTGATATGTACGTTGGTATATATCAAGCTGCTTGAATGACGCTGTAGAATAGCAAACGACAGAATAGAAACAGGTAGGATCTTCCGATGTCAAAGAACACAAAAGGTCTTGTTCTTTTCGCTCTCATGCTGGTTATGTCACTGGCAACGCTCGAATCAACGGTTATCGCGACGGCTATGCCCAGCATTGTTGCTCAACTTGGCGGGATTACGCTGTATTCCTGGGCATTCTCGGCCTATCTTCTGACCTCGACAACGACCGTTCCTTTATATGGAAAGTTTGCTGACCTGTATGGTCGTAAAATAATACTCTTTATTGGATCCGGCATTTTCTTACTTGGTTCACTGGCTTGTGCCCTTTCGCAATCAATGGAGCAATTGATTGTGTTTCGTGCGATACAGGGTATTGGAGCCGGGGCAATTATGCCACTGGTGCTGACCATCGTTGCTGATCTCTCCTCTACTCCGGAGGAGCTAGCGAAGATGCAGGGTGTGATGGGTGCTCTGTGGGGAGTCTCAAGCGTTACCGGCCCGATGCTTGGAGGCTTGCTTGTCGACTATGCGTCGTGGCATTGGGTCTTTTACCTGAATATCCCATTGGGCATTTTCGCGCTGATTCTTCTGTTCATCTTCTATAAAGAACAATTTGTGCGTCAGAAGCACCAGTTGGATTATGCGGGCACGATCCTGCTGACGGGAACTATACTGGTGTTGTTGTTCGCGTTAATTCAGGGTGGAAGTGCCTGGGCGTGGACATCACTGCCAAGCCTGAGCCTGTTCCTGGTTGCGTTGATTGGTGGGGTTGCGTTCTGGCTTGTTGAGCGGAAGGCCGCTGAGCCCATTCTTCCGTTCAGTCTCTTCCGCATTCGCCCGATTGCACTGGCAACGGCAGGCGGCTTCTTGCTCGGCGCGATTCTCTATGGGCTGACGACATATATTCCGCTGTTTGTGCAAGGAGTACAGGGTGATAGCGCGACGGGCGCTGGCGTTGTACTCATCCCGTATTCTTTGAGCTGGTCTATTCTCTCGATGAGCGCGGCATTTGTGCTCAAGCGCCTGGGCTTCCGCATAATGGCGCAGGCTGGAACGTTTGTTACGCTGCTTGCGGCTGTAATGATCCTGTTCTTGCAGAAGCAAACAAGCCTGATCTACCTGCTGGTAGCGATGGCGGTTATCGGTGTGGGCTTTGGCCTTGCCAATATCGTCTATACGATCATTGTGCAGCATTCGGCGCCGAAGCACCTGGTTGGTGTGGCGAGCGCGTCCACGCAGTTTGTGCGGTTGCTTGGTGGAACGGTTGGTGTCGCGGCGATGGGAAGCGTGCTGAACGGGCAGATCGGGCAGCGCTTTACAGAGATAGCGGCGCATGTCCCGGCGCTGGCGGAGCAGATGCAGAAAGGGAACTCACCCGTGACGGTTCTGCTGACTCCTGAGCTGAACGCTTCGTTCTCGTCGGACGTGCTCGATCAGCTTCGGAGCACATTCGCGCAGAGCCTGTTCTGGGTCTTCCTGCTGATGGCCGTGCTGGCTCTGGTGAGCTTCCTGCTAACCTTTGGCTATCGACGCAAAGAGCTTGAGAGCTCCTCGGCGGAGAGTGAAGAGGTGGCTGCGCAGGAACAAAAAGGCTTCGTGCCATCTCATTAAGCTTCCAAAGAAGGCTGACAGACACAGAGATGCACTCTGTTGTCGTCAGCCCTTCTCTTTTTTTTGGGAGAGAAACCAGTGCATGAGCCTATGCAGATAACGTAGAATATTCCTGTATTTCGATTTGGTTAGATCAGGCCGACCGCGACAACCAGCCCGGTCGCGACGATTGCGGCAAGCGTTCGTAGCGCGTGAAGCTGCATCCAGCGCGAGTTCGGTCCCTGATAGCGCGTGCGCTGTTGCTCGATCTCAGCGGCGGGTGTGGTGGTCAGGTCAATGGTCTCCACTTGCTTATTGATAGGGATGTTCCCCAGTGCCGTGATGCCGATAGATCCGACGATATGCAGGATCGCCGCAATCACCAGCAGCCAGAAGGCTGGATCTTCCCGAAGCAGAAACGCTGCTATCGGCAGGATGATTGCCGGACTGAAGAAGCAGAAAAGGAAGATCGGGTTCTCTATTTTCTTGTTGATCGCGATCATCATTTTGATATGCTGTGTCGCTTCCATTGCTCGCAGTGCCGGTACAATGGCAACCGGGAAGGCAAAGAAGACGCCCGCACACAGGCCGGTGCATATTCCTCCGAGAATAATCAGCAGCGTTGACAGTAGCATCATGTTTTGAATAGCTCCTCTCGATAGCCGTTCTGGCTCCATGTCCTGATGGAGTCGATAAGAAAAGGTGGTGGTGGGTCTTAGCAGGCTGGTTAAGGGTGTAGGCGGCTTCTACCAGAGGTGGATATCCTTTCCCTTGCGAACGATGTGAGAATATACCTTTTCTTCACAGAATGAGTATAACAGAAGTCAATTGATCAAAACAAGGCGTAGAGCGGCATGATATCGGGTGTGCGTTCCTTCAGAAGACATCAATGTCTCGCTCTTTTGAGGGTGTCTATGTGGCTGGCTGTTCGTGTATTATCGTTCCTCTCAAAATAGATATTGAGAAACTTGCTCTTATTTTCTCAGTATATTATACTGGGTACGAAATGCAAAAATGTACGCTCAGTATCGCTCTAGAACCTATCATCGGCCTCACACTTTGCTGTATGCTTCAGATGATATGGGGTCAGATTTCAATATGGAGTCCTATTGAGCGTTCTTCTTATGGAAAGCTGCACTTAACGGTTAAGAGGTGTGTAGAAGTTAAAAAGAGCTCTGGGAGGGGTATGTGTTAGTGCTACCATATACGCTTGGTTTCTGTCTGTGTGGTGATAGGGTGCTCATGTTGTATAGGAATAAGCCGCCAAATCAGAACCGCTGGAATGGTCTTGGAGGCAAGATTGAGAGAGGCGAGACGCCGAGATGCAATATCTATCGCGAAATAATGGAGGAAGCCGAGATTGATCTGCATCAGGCAAAGGTGCGCTTTACCGGTCTCGTCACCTGGCCGTGTGCCAACGATTCAGCATCCCGATCAGGGATGTATGTCTTTCTTGCATGGGTCGCTCCCGATACCCTATGGCATGAGGATCGTGTGGTTGTGGAAGGGCTTCTCGCATGGAAACCGCTGCAATGGCTCTATGATCCGCACAACACGCTCATCGTAGAGAATATCCCCTGTTTTTTGCCTCGTATGCTTGTTGAAGCGAAGCCACAGGAATACTTCTTTCCCGATAAGGGGAGTATGGAGTGCCTGCCTCTACCTGCTCCCTGTATCAGCGGCTAAAGGCTCGCTGGTGTGGGGGGTGCGCGTGAAGTTGAGCAAAGCCGCTCTCCGACGGACTTGACTCGTAAGAGCGCCCCAATAGTTCAGTACCGTGACGGCTTCATTATCCACATGAGGTGCCTCAGGAGAATACGAACGACGCAATTGTACAAACTGTGAACATTTCACTATTTCTTTTCTGTCACCTATGTTATAGTAGCTGCGCCTGAATCTCTTGTATAGGCAAATATTGGTACGAAAGGATGAAGCAATGTATCGCAGTTCCTGTAGCTGTCCTGTTGATGGTCATGATGATATGATCCAGAAAGTTTCGGGAATCATAGATCAGGAGACCGTGAATACCAGCGGTTCCACCTTCTACGCTGGCAGGGCCTACCACGACAATCGAACCAAAAGCGATATATCAATGACAGGCTTTTCTTCCAGCACCAGTCAGAGTTCGTTGGCACAGATGCTCTCGTTCCCTCCGCTTGATGTGACCATGTATAATCTTTTTCTCTTCCTCAGTTGGGGAGCAGGCATCCCCTTACTGGTATTTGGGGGACCCTGTGCATGCTCGTCGGGGAATGGTGCAGTGATGCTTTTCATGCTACTCCTTTTAGGGGGAGTGATCCTGGCAATTGTTATGCTAGAAAAGAAGAAGAGACAATACCTGCAAAAGTGGCAACCGCACTGGGCTCGTGCCCGTTATGTCTGGGAATCGCTGTACTACTGTCGACGTCATCATATCGTCTTTGTGCCTGAGACCGGTGAATACGCGCCTGCCGGGCAAACGAAGCGCTTCATCTTCGATGCTCAACCGCCCTCGCAGCGCATGTAAAGCCAGAACTACTACGCCTTGCTACCCACCTCAGCAACTCCTGCAAGAGGTGATGGCGTATCATTGATCTGATATCACTTTCTATTTTGATCAGTCCACAGGGTGGGCTCCTCTCTCGGTCGGTGGACTGATCAGCGAAATCCGTGGGCAAATTCGCTCGGGGGAATCGCTGAAGAAGGATCTCCCGGCTGTATGCCTGATGCTGCCCGCTGAACCCTTCGCGTAGATCTGGCCAAACTTCAACGGTAGTATCAAGCGTTTCCGCGATAATGCTTGCGGTTTCCAGTGCGCGTACAAGCGGACTGCTCAAGAGCGTGGTAATGTCTGCGTGTGTGAGCCGTTGCGCTGTCCTGTGGGCCTGTTGCCTTCCTTGCGGGGTAAGGTCACTGTCTGGAGAGGTGTCCCCACAATGACCATGCCGAATGATCCATAATTGCATGTAAGTATTCCTTTGCTTTTTGCTTCTTTTTATGAAATTTTATGCTGTTATAGTATACTCTATGAAAGGTGCATCTTCTCGCTGAAGGGTCCAAGCCCGCGATAATGCAAGAAGAAGCGACTGGTGGAATTTGGTTGATCATGGGTGCTTGCTTGTTTCCGGTGAAGAAAATAGCGAGACTACCTAAATTCCATCCTCGTAGTATACGATGTCTGAGCGCTTAAAAATTACAAAGAAGCATGGAAAAAGTACTGAAGGGTATTGTACCGCTGCTCAATACAAGAGCTATCGCACTTGTTAGGACTGGCTGCCAGGTTGCCGAGAATCGGGAAGATAGAATCCCTTCGAGAGCATTCATAATAGGGAGCTGTGTGTTCCTTAATATTTATTTGAAGAAGGGAAACGTCTGTAATGCATGGGACGAGGGGGAGGAGAAACGTTCCTGATAGAGGCCCTCTTTAATGCAGAAGCGCTGACAAAAGATCGGGGGGTGCATGTCCTTTCGACCATGTGCAATCCCATGAAGACGAGGAGTTGTATAAGAACAAAGCAGATCAGGTTGTGACCGATACGGGGCATATCGCCAATGAGGTCGAGAAGCGCACCGATGGCGGCGTCAATGCGGTACTGAAGTTGATCGGGACGGTCTCCTTGCGTGGCTGCCGGGTCGCTATCCAGTCAATCTTGCTCAGGTGTTCCACGTTCGCGCGTTGTTGAGGCACATCGCTATATGGAAGAGAGTAAAGCGAGGGGCAAGCGCGTTGTGCTGGTTGATATATAAGGAAGCGGAGCCGTTTCGCTAAAGGATGCACCCTTCGCCAGACAGCTCCAGTCTCACCTATTCTGCAATAAACTGGCGAAAGTAAGCGACCGTAGTGGAAACGGCGTCGTCACCATGCAGCATCTCAAGCCCCTCGGCGGTCAGGAGAGCCGCTTTTCTGGCGCGTTCAAACATTGCTTGCTCGTAAGCATGAAGCGCCTTGTCGAGTGTGGTGTGCTGAACGAGCGCCTCTGTCAGCTCAAGTGCATCCTTCATCGCTCCATTAACGCCCTGACCCGCGAACGGCGGCATCAGGTGGGCCGCGTCTCCGAGCAAGGTGACACCTGGACGGCCTGGCCAAGTTAGCCCAGTTGGAAGCATGTAGAGCGGTCTGGTTGTAATCTTATCATTACTGACACGGATCAATTCCTGTAGTGCGGGATTCCAGCCCTCAAAGAGCGCAAGCAGTTGCTCTCGTGCTCGTGCCGGGTGCGTATCATCGATGTGGATATCTTCTATGAGCGCCCGGAACGCGGTATAGATGCGAATATGACCGTGCGCGTTGCGCTGCGTGGTAAGGTTTCTGTTGTTGTCGACAGCAACCAGAGAGCCACGCCCGACAAAGCGAGCAAGCTCGGGGTAGCGGTTGTCAATATCGTCGATGCCCAGTTCGATGTAGGTCACACCGCAATAGATAGGCGTCGCGTCTGTCAACAGGGGCCGCACGCGTGACCATGTGCCATCAGCGCCGATGACCAGATCAAATGTCTCGATCTGTCCGTTCTCGAAGTGCAGAGTATACGTCCGGTTGTCGTCAGCATGAATGCTATGCAGTTTCCAGCCCCATCGAATGCTTTCGGGAACAACCGACGCGACCAGCAATGAGCGCAACTCGGCTCGGTCGATCTCTGGCTGAATGAACGCTGTGGTGTCCTGGTGATCTTCCAATAGCAACTTGCCCGTCTTATCAATAATGCGTAGCGCCTGATCCTGAGGGCGTGCCAGTGCTCGAAACTCGGCTTCAAGTCTGGCCTTCTGGATGGCATCCAGGCCGGAGCCGGCGTGAAGGTCAAGGCTGCCTCCCTGCGTACGTGCATGTGGCGATGTATCCCGCTCGAAGATGGTTGGTGTGAAGCCCTGCTGTTGTAGCAGGCGAGCAAGGGTTAAGCCTCCGGGGCCAGCCCCAATAATCGCGATCCGGGTCATACTCTTTTCTCCTTCTCCTTAAAACGGAGTTATTATACGACGTATATTGAATTGTACACTGTATAGTAGTTATACTAGCATCCATGAGAAAAAAAGTCAACCATCATGCGGAAGAAGCGGCCTCGGAACGCGCTGCTGTCCCTGTCTGGGCACGGCCTGAGCGTCCTCGACGTGAGCGGCCTGCTTTGAGTCGAGAGCAGATCGTCAGTACCGCGCTGGCACTGGCGGACGCTGAGGGCATTAACGCGATTTCCATTCGGCGTATCGCGACGGCTCTCGGTGTCAGTGCGATGGCGCTCTACTGGTATATCGAGCGGAAAGAAGATGTGTTGGATCTGATGATTGATGCAGTGTATGGCGAGGTTTTGCTGAAGCCCGCAGATGATTGGCGTTCCTCGCTGGAAGCATTCGCTATCCAGATGCGCGAGATGATTCATCGGCACCCGTGGTTTGCCTCACTGGCCGGTCATCGCCCTGCCTTCGGGCCAAATACCCTGCAAAAGACCGATTATCTGCTTGGAGTGGTCAGTCAGCTTGGCCTTGACATGACCACCAACATGAACATTCTGGAGCTGTTCAATGCCTACATTTTCGGCTTTGTGCAGAATGAGATAGGGGAGGCGGAAGAGCAGCGGCGGAGCGGCTTGAGTGAGGAAGAGTGGCAGCATAGCATGTATCCCTATATCCAAAAGCAGGTGATTGAAAGCGGACGCTATCCATTTCTGGCAAAAGCGATTCTTGAAGCTCAGGAGCGCTCACCAGATGAGACGTTCCGCTTTGGACTGACACGGTTGCTGGAGGGCATTGCTTCTTATGCCGACGCGCAACGTGCTCAGAACCACCAGTAGCGTAGCAGTCCGATCGCAGCTCCCGCAAGAATCAGCCAGGCCGAATTGACGTTCCAGCGCAACAGGATGAGCAGCGCACCGAGCGCGATTCCCCAGGTCAATGGATCAGGAAGCGCCTGTTGCCCCAGTTGTAAAAGCACGCCTCCCATCAACGCAAAGGCCGCGGTATTTACCCCATCCAGTAACAGCGAGGTCCATACAAAGCGCCGAAGCGTGCTTGCCAGCCGATGTATCAGCCCCACAAAGATGAACGATGGGAGAAAGATGCCGAGTGTTGCCAGCAATGCGCCCTGCCAGCCCGCGATGAGATAGCCAACAAAGGTCGAGGTGGTGAACACAGGGCCGGGCGTGAACTGTCCGACCGTGATCGCGTCCAGGAGCTGCTGATCTGTGAGCCAGTGAAGCGACAGCACGAAATCGTCGCGCAGAAAGGCCAGCAGTACATAGCCGCTTCCATACAGGATCGCGCCAATTTTCAGAAAGGTGAGGAAAAGCGTAAGCAAGCCTTCAGGGGTGGCGTGCATGGGTGCGAACAGCAGCAGCGATGGTAGTGAGCATGAGAACAGGTGCAGTTTTCTGCCAAGCGTCCGCAACAGTGCATAGGCGATTCCTCCGCCGAAAAGCACAAGTACTTCGTTGACATTGAGCAGGTAGAGTCCCATCAGAAGCGCCGCCATCACCACAGCAAACCAGCCGCGCAGAACCGTTTTCCCCAGTCCCCATAGCGATATGGCGACAATCGCGATGATGACCGGTTTAATGCCATAGAGCAGCCAGCCTACCTGTGGGAGTGAGCCAAAAGTCACATAAGCCCAGGCAAACGCCAGTACGATGAGCATTGCCGGAACGATAAAACAGACTCCCGCTACGATCAGCCCGGGCCAGCCAGCCCGTACATAGCCCAGGTGAATCGCCAGCTCGGTCGAGTTCGGACCAGGAATCAGGTTCACGACACCGAGCAGGTCAAGGAAAGTCTGATCATCCACCCACCGACGCCGCCTGACGACCTCCTCACGCATCATGGCGATATGGGCCGCCGGTCCTCCAAAAGCCGTGCAGCCAAGTCGCAAAAAGACCCCGGCAACCTCAGCCAGACGCCCTCTATGGTTCAACTGCTTGCTTTCGCTCATAGGCATTCCTTTCCTGCATCATATTCCCCTATCATCATAGCACAGCAGCCCGAACCTCTGCCGTATTGAGGCATATCGATTTGATGGCTTTGTATACTGTAATGGAGATGTACCTTGCGCTTCGTTTCTAGAAAGGAATCTGCCTGTGCGCTATGGAAACCCCTTTCAGCTTGGCCCACATATCAAAGGGATGGAAAGGCCAGATGACCCATTTGTGCTTCAACAGCCCGAGTTCTACGCCCTTCAGCGCTATATCGATGGGGCGAGACGGCTTCCTGCTACGCCGAAAGAGCTGGAAACGCTGACCGGCATTCCAGAGCAGAAGGCGATCGAGTTCAATGACCTGTTACGCGTGTATGGCTCGATCAAGGAATGTTGCGCTCATTTCTTCAAGGATGTCCTCCCGTTGAATATTACGCTCGCAACCGATGTCATCACCTATGCCCGCAGTACTGCCATTTCCTATAGGGCGCTCTACACATTGGCGCAAGACTATCTGCTTGCTGCCGAGGAACAGAAGCAAGCGCTGGCCCGTGAGTTTCAGGCGCTGCTGGACAGCCTTCGAGGAGATATCCAGCGCTACGAGGCTCGTACTATAGAGGTTATCGATCACTATACCCAGTTACTTGATGATCTTGAAACGGAGAAACGTGCATTTATTCCGCTCTATAGCAAGTATCACAGGCGTATGATCCGAATTGTGAAAGCGCTGGTCCCGATGCGTCAGGAAGTGGAGAAGGTGCGCAAGGAGCTACTTCAGGGCACAAAGAAGTATGAGCGGATGTATTACAAACAGTTTGCTGATATTGAGCATTACGCCTGGATACAGCTCATCGGGGCCTCGGTTTCGCAGGGCATGCTCGCTACCTATGACGACCTCGCCGCAGAATGGAAGGCATGCATGCAGAAGATCCAGAAGCAGATAACGGGGGCTTCTGAGAGCGAGCAACAGGCCGAGCGCTTTATTGAATGTCTGGAACAGGCCACGCTGAGCCTGAACGAGCTACGTACTGAAGTTATTGAGGCAATAGAATCTATCAGTGCATTACGCAAGTGCTGGCAAGCGCTTGATTATGAGCTTATCAAGATGAGTGCGGGCATTGACCAGAACGCCGCTGCAATTATTGGGCGCGTGCTTCAGGATGCCTTTGAGGCGATGATAGAGGCGTGGCAACAGGTCAGGGAGAAAGCTGAACGCTCCCGCCAGATCTCTTTCATTGTCGTTGTTCCACTGAATGAGCTGAAAACGCAGGCGAGGGGCATGAACCGACTATGATAGATATGAGAGAAAATAAAAATGATTTGATGAGAGAGAAGTAAAAAGAGTTTTCTATTACAAGAAGTGGCTGAGGGTGAAATACCGTATAGAGAAGGGAAGCGCTTGTTAGCCAGACTGAAAATATCTGGAAATTGCTCCCATTCTGATTCGGTGTTTGTTTCTGGCATGCATTGCATGATGATCGGGCGGAGGGCGTTTAATAATCAATACTGTAGAGGAAAAACTGCTTGCTTCTTTTTCCCTCCCTCTGTCGTATTATTACTAACAGGTAGGACTACCACTTCAATATGGCCTGAATCGTGTCACCTCTACAGGAGGAAATCAGCGCCCATCGCTGAGTTTTGGGGATTAGGTCGAAGCGAAAGGAACCAACATATGATAAAAGCAGCTATACTTGATCTTGATGCCCTCGTACAGAAAGGAAGTGCAATTCCGTTACCAGGCATCCCTGAGCGACTTGCCTCTTTTTCTGCTCAGCGGATTCCCCTTGCGATTATCTCCAATCAGAACACGCTGATCGAGCGCACAGCGGAGCAGAGGGCGTTTTCGCCGGACGGTGTCTCTGTGCCAGCACGTGTTGCAGCGAACATCAAGGAGATAACACAGGAGTTAGGGCTTTACGGGGTTCCCTGGTTTATCTCGCTTGGTGACGCCAATGCCCGAAGGCGAATGTCTGACGCGCAATATCAGGGGCTGATCGAGCAGATAGCGTTTGAACTGGGATCGTTTTTCCCGGAGGGTGCTCTATTTGTGAGTCAGGTGATCGGGCCCGCTCCGGCCTTATTCCTTACGATCGCGCAACATTTACAGGTAGCGCCTTCTGAATGTCTGTATCTTGGAGTCGGAGAGAAAGAGCGAGAGGCCGCCGAGGCTGCGGGCATGACCTGCGAACTGGTGCCAGCCATCGAGGTTGCAGCCTTTGAAGCGACTTTCGGGACTTTTGAAGCCACCCTCTAGATTGCTCTCTTTACGGCTGGTTGTTAAACATTGCACGAAAGCGCCGGGGAAGTTCCCTGACGCTTTCTTGTCATGCGCTCGATGTATGCTTGAACTCATTCATCACAAGGCGGCGCTCCGCGGGCGTCACATGAATGCGTTTCCAGTTCGCGGGGTATCAATGCCAGAGATGCATATCTGAAGCGTGCTGATGAGCCTCTGTGTCAATATAATCTGGCTGGCTGTTTTGATATTCCGGGATCGTGCTTTCATGACGGGTCTGTGCTGGATCGGCCATACATTTTTCTCCTCTTCACCAGCCTGAAGGACTGGCATATATTGCTGTTCGCTCGTTCCTCGCTCATATCTTAGGGCAAAAAACGCAGGTATCGCAATAGGTATTGAGCCTCCCAGGCGGTCGGCAGCATGCTTTCCTGTTTGGTTTCTCTCCGCGTGAAGTGCTGTAGATGCTGGATATACATCGAGTTGTCTGTTGACAGAGTATACCCGGGCGTGCAATACTTTGCAGGTTAAATCGATTTATTTTTCTGTATCAATGCTGTGGAAGGGGGAAAACATGAGCGAAAAAAAGCGCCGTTCCTCTGTGACAATCAGCGATGTTGCTCAAAGAGCCGGAGTGTCGCGAACCGCGGTCTCTTTTGTCCTCAATGAGCGTGATGGGGAGCGTAACAAGTACGTGAGCGAGGAAACCCGTGCGAAAGTTTGGAAGGCTGTTGAGGAACTCCACTATCAGCCTCACCTGCTTGCTCGCACGCTTCGGACCGGGCAGAGTCCAGAAGTTGCCGGGATTCTCGATGTCATGATAACGCCTCTGGGAGTAGAGCTGACCGGAGCCTTCCAGAATGCAGCCCTGCGCTATGGGTATATTCCAACCACGTATTATTGTCAGGGGCTCACTGATGAACAGAGGCAGGAGCTATATCAGCGTATTTTCGCACGTCGACCGCTGGCAATCGTTACTACCCCATTCCATTTCTCTGAAGCCGATGTCGAGCAGGCGCGAGCCAATGGTATCGAGTATATCATTTTCTACAGCTTTTATCCTGTCCCGATTGCGCACACCTGCACGCTGGTCCTTCCAATGAGAGAGCCGGGGTATCTGGCAGCGCGTCATCTTCTGGAGCGGGACTATCGCCATCTGGTGCTGGTTCGTCCCGAAGATCAGGCGCACATCGGTCAGGATTACCCGTTTCAGCAGCGGCTTGAGGGTATGCGTGAGGCTATCGCGGAGCATCCCGAGGCCGAGCAGATTACGCTGGATATTGTGCCGCTTCAGCTCTCGGCACAGGCTGCCCTGGCTTTTGTCGAGAAGCAGCTTGTCGGGCGAGCTTCCCGGGTCGGGGTCTACGCGTTCAACGACGAGTATGCCCTGTTTCTGCTTGGAGCGCTGGCGCAGCGAGGCATCCGTGTGCCACAAGAGGTGGGCGTTGTAGGGACCGATGATCTCTCGTTCGCTGAGGGGACATGGCCGCCGCTCACCTCGATCAATCTGGACGAGGCAAACATGGGCAAACAGATTGCTGAGCTGCTCCACGCGTTACATCAAGGGGAAGCGATCCCGGAGAAGCTGACAAGCCCATTGAAGCCGCACCTGATTCAGCGCCATTCGACCTGAGCCCATGCCATCCGCTTTAGTCTGCTGCGTTTCTTCCTCCTCTTGTTGCCTGATCTCATGTGCTGTGCCCGTTATGCATCTCTCTTTTGCAGCGCTTCCTGTACTCGTTCCAGCCATTCATGCATCAGGGCAGTGAACAGGTGCGGCTGCTCTGCAGGCAGATTGTGCCCGGCGCGATCCAGCACCGCGAAGGTCCCACGCGGGTAATTTTCCAGAATCTGCCAGACATCGCGATAGCCCGTAACGTGATCTTGTCGACCCGTGAGTAGAAGCACCGGACGCAAAAACGGCTGGGGAAGCTTGCGCACATCGAAGGAGCAGCTATAGCGTTGGCTGATCTTCTGTAGAAATGCCTCGTCCGCCAGTTTTGCCCCGCTGAGAATCTCACGTTGAAAGCGTTCCCAGACGGCTCTGTCCTGTACTACCGCAATCGAGGCGAATTCCTCGGCGTCGGCTGCATCGAGTTCGGCCAGGAGTGCGGGGTTCTCGACCAGTACCGTTTGAGCCGGGAGATCCCGTTGCGCACGCTCCATCAGCACTCCCGGACAGAGAAGGGCCATTCCCACAACCCGGGCGAACCTCTGATGCAGGATAGCCTGACACAGATAGCCGCCATAGGATGCGCCGATGAGCAGGAATGGCTGGTCTCCGATCACGGCATCAATAAAATCAAGCACGAGGGCCAGAATGTCATCAGAACTGGTAATATCATCTCTTCCTGGTGTCCGGCCCATCCCCGGGAGATCCAGATAGATTCGTTGCCATCCTGCCTGTTGGCTGAAGAGTGGTTCCAGGCAGCCTGTCATCTGCTGATGATCGCATCCAAAGCCATGAAGACAGAGAATCGGCATCCCTGTCCCGCGCACCTCATAAAAGAGGGGTAGATCTCGAACGACGCACTGCATAATGTGTTTCCTTTCTCCGGTGGCTTCCCTGTGCGCCTCTTGTGAGCGCTTCGTCATCATGTCGAAGCCCAGTATATGACTTCTCCCGGCGGGTCCGCAAGGTGGTTTATCCCGGATCGTGGTGCACGATGAGAGAAAGGGAACTTGCCAGCTTCCTATCACAGATGAGATTATCGTGCTTCGGAGGGAGATGGTCAAGACATACTGGCTGATGTAAGCACGTATGAGATTTCTCGCTGACAAATGGCGTAAATACAGCATGCAGAAAATAGCCTACAGCACTTATGTAGAAGAGGCTTGAGCGGTGTAACAGTTTCTTGTCTCTTCTTCTGGTTCTCGGGTATACTTCTTTAGAGCAGAGAGAGTCGGGAATCTGCGCTGTAAACAGATGACAGGATAGCAATATGACGGATACTTCTTCCCTGACGCAGTGGCTTCAGACGCGACACTGCGCATGGAATACGCCAACCAGCGTGATACAGGAATATGTGCGGAAAGCGACCGGGCAGAGCATCGCCCATGCAAGCCGCCTGATTCTCGGTCAGGATAACGAGGTGCATGATGTGGTCACAACCGGGGACGAGCGGCTGATTGTGCGGATCTCCCACAAGGAGAATCATCGCTTTGAGGCTGAGCGATGGGCGTTGCATGCCGCCCATCAGGCCGGAGTTCCAACGCCGCGTGTGTTCCTTGTTGAGCAGGCCAGCTATGATGATACAACGGTGATGTTCTGTATCGAAGAGAAGTTGCCGGGCAAGTCGCTCGATATGCTGCTTCAGGAAGGCGCAGCACCCAACCATGCAATTGACCAGATTGGGGAGGTGCTCGGTAGATTGCATAGCGTGAAAGTGGAGGGTTTCGGCTTTCTTCGGCCTGATGGAACCGGCTCACTGGCCTCCTTTGCAGATGTCATGCTGGAACTGAATGGCAGGGTGCCTGAATTGGAGGTGGCAGCGAAGAAGTGGGGCGTTCCGGCCTCAACGGTTGCAACCAGCCTTGATATCCTGAATGCGCATTCTGATCTCTACGCCTTCTCGCCAGCGGCGCTCATTCATGGCGATTTTGGGCCACAGCATATCCTGGTGGATGGTGATCATATCAGTGGTCTCGTCGACATGCAGGATTGCTCAGGGAATCATCCGATTATTGATCTCGTCAACTGGGATGCATACTATAGCGAACAGATTCCGCTGAGCAGGGTTCGTGCCTCCTATGGAAATCCACGTCTCTTTCAAGAGAACTTTGACACACTGTTTCAACTGGCTCTGCTTCGCGAGTCGCTCATCATGCTGATGGTGAACGCGCAGCGCGAGAATCCGAACGGGATTCATGGGTTCATCATCAATATGGAAAGAGCCCTCTCCTCCTTTGGTCATATGAGCAAAAAGGTTATGCAGAAAGGATAGATCGATGCAGCATATCTTTCAGAATCTGGTGCAATGGATGAGCCGTCCGGAGCATGGCTTTAGTGCCGCCTCTGAAGAGGAACCGTTTATCTTTGGTGCGCGTCGCCCGGGTTTCCCGTTCAAGCGTGTTTCCGCCACGCTCGTCGATACCTGGATTTCCTTTATGCGCGGGCAGGGAATCGCACGCGTTGTCTGCCTGTTGCCTGAGAAGCAGCTTGCAGCCTACGATGATCTGCCTGGAGCCTATCGCCGCGCCTTCGGAGACCAGAACGTGCTCTGGGTTCCCATTGACGATTTTCATCTTGCGGAGGAAACGCAGCTTATAGATCAGATTTTGCCCTTCCTTGCTGAAGCGGACCGCCAGCAGACAAAAGCCGTGGTGCATTGTTCTGGTGGAGTCGGGCGAACGGGCCACGTGCTTGCTGCCTGGCTGGTCAGTTATCGCGGGATGTCGAATGAGGAGGCCATTGCTGCCGTGAAAAAGCAGGGGCGGAACGCACGCGAGTCCCGAGATCCGCGCCTTGATACGCTGCTCGATCGCTGTCGGAGCGCCAATATTCCTGGTTAAAGAATGCGAGGCTGACGCGCCTCAGCAACCCGCCTGCTAACAAGCTCCGTTGACAAGCAGAACAGTGCGGGGTATACTCTGTCAGGAACATAAATCGATTTATAGCGAGTCTCCTGTATCGCTTCAACCTCGTCTGTAAAGCCGATCGAATCCCTGAGGTTTACCTGGCTTACTCGGAGAACTTGCCCGTTCTATTGAGATGTATCGATTTATGATGGTGACCGACCATCACGAGCGTTCATGCTGCGGTGGTGATCGAACTCTCTATCAGGAAGAGCGGCACGCGTCATCTACTCTTTTCGATGATGGTATGTGTATTCCCCGACAGAGAGCGGTCGGGAAGATGAACATGTTCCAATGGACATGGAACAAAGGAGAAAGACTATGTCTCAGCTTGCTCGTTTTGCTGACAAAGTTGTCATTGTGACGGGAGCGGCTTCCGGTATTGGCCGGGCTGTTCTGGTGCGTCTGGTTTCGGAAGGCGCTATTGCCTATGGGATTGATGTCAATGAGGCTGGCTTGAAGGAAACGGTTGAGCTGGCGGAGAAACAGGCGGCTGCTGGAGGACGTGCCAGCTTTATCGCAGCCTCTATTTCGGATGAGCAAGAGGTGAAGCGTTTCTTCCAGCAGGTGGTAGAAAAGGAAGGACGCCTTGATGTGCTGGTGAATATGGCGGGTATTCTGCGCTCGTCTCAGACAACAGAAACGTCGCTGGCGCAATTTATGGAGGTCATCAATACCAACCTGGTCGGTACCTTCCTGTGCTGTCGGGAGGCGCTGCCACACCTGGTCAAAACGAAGGGCAATATTGTCAACGCGGCATCCACGTCCGTCTATTTCGGTCATCCCTACATGGCGGCGTACTCTGCGAGCAAGGGAGGCATTATGTCAATGACGCGTTCGCTGGCGTGGGAGTATATTCGGCAGGGGGTGCGGGTGAACGCAATTGCCCCCGGCGGTATCGCCACTCCGCTGGCTGCTGCCCAGAATCAGCGCATGGATGGGCTGGATCAATCCCTGTTCATGCACATGACGCGGCCTGATCAGCTCTTCGGACAGCCTGAGCAAGTAGCCGATGTTGTTGCTATGCTTGCCTCAGCGGATGGCGGCTTTATGACCGGCGAAGTAGTGAAAATTGACGGGGGCGTTCACAATTAAAGCGGCCCGGGCTGCTCAAGTGTGCCAAAGCGAGAACAGCAACCTTCTTCAATGTCTGCCTATTCACAATGAAAGTGCCCTCGGCTTGCAGTCGTAATGGGTAAGCTTAAAGAGAGTTCTCAAACTTGAATAGGTCTGGCTGCCTGCTATGGCGCGTACGCGCCACTATGCGAAGTGAGAGGGTAATTTTGAAGCGTGACCTCTTGACATTATGGTTTCTCTTTGTCTATAATAGACTCACTGAGTCCATCACAGAGCAAATTCTATCAAGGCGGAAGCTCTATCAGAGACGCTGCCTGAGATTGATCTGTCGTAGATGGGGTCATCAGAGAGCATGTTTTGTCATAGTCTATTCACAGGTTGAGCCTATCATAGTCAAGAGGGGGTCACAATGAAATACTCGCAGGCAACCAATTATGCGCTGCATACCATGCTTTATTTTGTGGCGCTCTCGCCCGGAACGACAATCGGCGTTCAGAAACTGGCGGAGCTTCAGGGAGTGTCCCCGGCCTATCTCTCTAAAATTCTGAGCAGGCTGGTGAAGGCAGGCCTGATCGAGTCCACGTCCGGGATCAATGGCGGATACAGACTGACCAGCAACAGAGCCGATCTTTCTTTTCTGGATGTCATTCAGGCAATCGAAGGGACTGCTTCACTGTTTCACTGTGGCGATGGGCTCAATCATCAGACCTGCTTGATTCAAGGTGTAATGACAGATGCAGAGCACCTGATGGAAGATTACCTCAAGCGACGCAAGCTCATTGAGTTGATCGAGCGCCGATCAGGCTTGCCTCGCCATCTGGAACAGATGTTGCGGGAACAAGAGATGCCCACATGAGCATCTTTTTTTTCTCTATATTATCGACTTTAAGAGTCCATGAAGTCTTTCAAAAGGAAAGGATATCTCGCATGATTGATTGTGCCATTATTGGAGGCGGACCGGCCGGGTTGAGCGCTGCCCTTGTACTTGGTCGTGCGCGAAGGAGCGTTGTTGTTTTCGATGATAACCGACCTCGGAACGCGGTAACTCATGAGTCGCACGGCTTTTTGACCCGGGATGGGATCAAGCCGAGCGAGTTCCGGGCGACCGCGCATCGGGAAATAAGCGCATATCCATCGGTCGAAATGCGGTGGGCGCATGTCACTGCTGTTCGCAAGCAGGGCGACATCTTTGAAGTGCTTACGGACGATCAGGAGCCGCTTCAGGCGCGAATTGTTCTTCTTGCGACCGGGCTGAAAGAACAGCTTCCTGCCGTTGATGGCATCTACGATTATTATGGAACGAGCCTGTTCAACTGTCCGTACTGTGATGGTTGGGAGCTTCGGGATCAACCCCTTGTCCTCATCGCTGAGGGAGAGCGAACCTTCCATCTGGCAGAAACTATCTGGAATTGGAGCCGTGATCTTGTCGTATGCACGAATGGTCATACAGTTCTAAAGGATGAGCAGAAGCAGCTACTTCACAAGCATGGGATCCAGGTTGTGGAGGACCGCATTAGCGCATTGATTGGCTCGAACGGGCATCTGGAGCGCGTTGTCTTTGCCTCCGGAGAAGAGAGAAACTGTGTCGGCGGCTTTGTCCTGACAGAACTGTCGCAGGCTGCACCATTTGCTTCTCAGCTCGGGTGTGATATGAATGCAATGGGCGGAATTGTCACCAATCCGCAGGGGAGAACCAGCGTTCCCGGCGTCTATGCTGCGGGTGACGCGACACTGCAAGGCCCTGCACAGTTGATTCTTGCCGCCGCGCAGGGGAGCCAGGCCGCGATGCATATCAATGCCACATTGACCGAGCGTGCTTTTCATTGAGGGAAGGGAAGAACAGCCAGGGCATTCCGGCTGTTCTTCTTATAGTACGGATCAGAGCTCGCCGTTGGGAAGAATTTGCGTTTTCAGACCCTCTCCACGGCGGACACGGTCAAGTGCCTTCGAGAAGTCTTCGAGGGGAAAGGCCTCTGTCAGCATCACGCTTGTGTCAATTGCGCCGCGGCTGACCAGATCAACGGCTTGCTGATACGAGTGCAGCACAGCCATCGATCCAACAATCGTGATCTCGTCATTGTAGATGCGAAACGGCGAGAGCGCGACTCTGGCTTCACTCGGGGCAACGCCAAAAATCATAAACTTACCGCCTCGTTTCACCGCTTGTAGAGCGCTTTCAATCGCGGGTGGCACGCCTGTTGCATCAATGACGCAGTCAAAGCCCGAAGGCTCAAGTGCCAGAATATCAATGAGGTTGTTGGCTGTCTGATAGGCGCCGAGCCTCTTCGCCAGCGCAAGCCGTTCCGTGTTGAGATCGAGCACCGCGACTCGTGAGGCGCCCCCACGCAGTGCCAGTTGCAACAGCAGCAAGCCCATTGTCCCCGCGCCAACGATCAACATGCTATCTCCCAGACTCGGTTGCAGGCGATGGATACCATGGACCGCGCAGGATACCGGCTCGATCAGTGCGGCCTCTCGGTATGAGACGCGTTCTGGTATGGGGTAGGCGTTGGCAGCAGGCACCGCGACATATTCGGCAAACGCGCCGTTGACCGTATCCCCGATCGCATTCCAGTTCTCGCACAGATTTCCCTTACCCACATGACAGAAGGCACAATGCCCGCAGAAAAGGGAGGGATCAACCGCAACGCGTGTCCCGATCGTGAAGGTCTCCCCCATCATCTCGGGGACCCGGGTTCCGACTGCCACAACTTCCCCGGCGAACTCATGCCCGGGGATGATCGGGTATGGTGTCGGCGGGAACTCCCCATCTGCAATATGAAGATCTGTACCGCAAATACCACAGGCTCCCACCTTGATGACCAGCTCTTCCGGGCCGGGCGTGGGATCGGGCACACTGCCTACCCGAATGGTTCCCGGTGTATCGATAATCACGGCTCGCATGCTCTGGGCTCTCCTTTCCCGAATGCAGATGACAACGCGCTACGACCGTTCTGGCACAACAATGGGCTTGATATTTGCCGGATCATTTTTCGCGGCCTGTAGCGCTTGCTCCGTCTGTTCCAGTGAATAGTAGCTGGTGATGATCGACTTGATATCGACGTGACCCGAGGCTACCAGTGCGATCGCATCCCGGTAGGTGTTCGCATAGCGGAAGATGCCTGTAAGCTCGATTTCATTGTTCTGGATGAACGCCAGCGGAATGCTTGTTTCCTCTCCTGGCCCCATACCAACAACGACGGCCCGCCCGGCAGGCCGAAGCGAGCGTATCCCATTCTGGAGAGCGCTGCGATTCCCCGAACACTCGATCAGCACATCAGCATCCAGCTTGGCATCAGTCAGCGTTTCCTGCGCAACGTTCACGGTTCGTGTTGCACCAAGCGTTCGCGTTATCTCCAGCCGCTGAGGAAACACATCGGTCACGATCACATCGGTTGCACCGAGCGCCAGAGCAACCTTCATCGATACAAGACCGATAGGACCGGCTCCGGTAATCAGGACGCGATCGCCTCCCTGGAGCCGCGCCTTGCGACAGGCCCATAACCCGACCGAAAGAGGCTCCATCAGGGCACCTTCCTCGAATGATATCTTATCAGGGAGCGGATACGCGAAATCAGCGGGAATCGTGACGTAGTTGGTAAAGGCGCCGTCAACGGGAGGTGTGCCAAAGAACTGCACGTTGCGACAGAGATTATAGCGACCGTGACGGCATTCCCGGCACATTCGACAGGGAACACCCGGCTCGATCGCCACCCGCTGCCCGATCCTGGCCCTATCAACTCCCTCGCCTACTTCAACAATCGTGCCTGCCGATTCGTGACCCAGGATAAGCGGCTTCTGAACAAGAAAAGAGCCAATGCGCCCATGCTCGTAGTAGTGGACATCAGAGCCACAGACGCCCACAGCTTTGATTTCAACCAGCACTTCGTGAGGCCCCGGAACGGGCTTCGGCCTTTCTTCCAGCCGAATATCATGGGGCGCATAGAGTACTGCTGCTTGATTTCTCATGCTCCTGGTCCTTTCTAACAGCTATATCTTTCTTCTCTTGTTTATTGTACCGCTTCAGACGCCAATACCGATACATAGTGCAAGGCAGACAACCCAAAAAAGCCAGCCTCCTGTCAGAAGGCTGGCCGTTGGAATGCGAAGCGCTTTTAGCGAGCCGGGGGAGCGAAGACACCGAACTCGTTTCCATCAAGGTCGGCGAACTGAAGCCATTTTCCCCACGGCTCGTTAGAAAGCTCATGGGTAATGGTCACTCCTCGGCTCTTGAGCTCTTTGTACGTTGCTTCAATATCGTCTGTGTACAGGATGAAGCCTGTCATCCCTGTTCTGTCGGGGACGCTTTGACCACGCAGACCGAGGATGAGATGCGTTTGGGTTCCGGGTAGCGCGACTTCAAGCCAGCGCTCAGTTTCGCTCATCGGGGTATCGATGATCTTTTCAAAACCAAGCGTGTTAATGTAGAAGTCGAGTGCCTTATCCTGATCGTTGACGCCAACTGAAATGGCTCCAAATTTGGTGAACATGGCTTCTTTATCCTTTCCATTGCTCTATTGGTTTCAGTATAGCGTCTCAATCAGTCGGCGGCTTCTTTGATCTTGCTCAATATCAGGCAAGCAGGCCTTTAGAAGATTTTGTAGCCCCTCTCTTTTGCCCACTCTGTCGCCTGAGTATAGGCGCGTTTTTCTGAGGAGTCGATGGCGCGATAGAGTGGCTCTTTGTGCAAATAATCAAGGATGGTTAGAAGGTCCATTCCCTGATCAAAATAGTAGTCGAGGTCGATGGTATCGACGCGGTAGACCGAGTAGATCGCCTGCTTGACGGCGTCTTTGCGGTGTAGCGGTGGGATCTCGTATCCCTCATGGACGATGACAACCGTAATATCAAGCTGATTCAATGACATCTCCTCTCCCTCCTGTCAGGTTGTGCACTGCCTTCTAAGAGATTGTGGCAGGATACAGCGATTTTTATGTATTGAATCCGGTACCGCTTTCCTTTTATCTAACGCATATCTTGCTCATTTGTCAAGTGACAAAAGGTAGATATAGTAGAATGATAGAAGATGCTGTGAACCGATGTGAAGGAGATGTTGAGCAATATTGGATAAGCGTATTCAGTTTTATCATATTTGCCTCTCCATAGAGAGTTGAAATGTTATTCCGTATCTCTTCTGCAAGGCAAGTACATGAAGATGAAAATCGGTAGGGAGAAAGTAGTGCATATATGGTGCATCACCACAATCAAGAAGATACAAGGTCGTTGCTGGCATTCTTTGTTCTTGTCTTCGCGCTGGCTCTTCCATTCTGGCTGCCTGGCGTTTTCGTGGATCACCTGCCACTGCCGTTCCCTCTCCCGGCCAGCGCCCTTCAAGCCGTGTGCCCGATGCTGGCGACGCTGCTGTCCCGAGAGAAGCGGACCGGAAGCATAAAGCGGCTGTTTGTGTGGGGGTTCGATGCGAAAATCATCACGCGCCCGATCTGGTATGTGCCTGTTCTGCTCTTCAATCCGTGTCTCATGGCGCTTGCATATGGGGTGATGCTCCTTCTGGGAAGGTCGTTGCCCGCTCCATCTCTCCCCGTTTTGCTGGTTCTGCCTTTCTTTGGCTCTTCTTGCTTACGGCACTCTGCGAGGAGGTCGGTTAGATGGGGTATGCTGCGCCCCGCCTGCAAGCGAGGTGGAGCGCGTTGACATCTGCCCTGATCCTGGGCGCTTTTTCACCTTGTTCCCTGGCTTTCAATCCATCCGCCTGTCTGGATTGTGGGTCAGTGTCTCTCCGCGATCGGGCTGCGCATTGTGATGTTCTGGATCTCGAACAATACCAGGATTGCCGTGATACTCTTTCATTGCATGATCAACGTCAGCGAGTTCTTCTTTCCTGTGTATGGTTCGCATTACGATCCAGTGTTGAGTGGAAGCATCACAATGGTGCTTCTGTCACCCTTGCTCTGGGGGCCGAAGACGCTTGCCGGTTTTGCGCCCCTGCGACGTGCTACAGGGCGATAATTTCCCGCTTGTCGAGAAAGAGCTGACCGCCACAATAGATGTTTCGGCGGCGAAACGGTTCGGGCGTTGTTTCTTCAAGCCACTGCTGAATCTCGGGGTCGAGATAGTGAACATCGTACCACGGCGTATCCAGTGCCTGTGCTTCTGGACTCTCAAAGACCCAACGAGGGCAGGGTAGCGCGTAGAGCTGGCAGAGGTATTCAACGGTTGCTGCCAGAAAACAGGCCCAACGGCGCTCTATAAGTGTCGGATGAGCCCGGAAGCGTGGCCTTTCCGCGATCAGGTCCCGTTGCCTGTCAGTGGCATAGAGAAACCAATCATTCAAGAAATTACCCAGCGCAACCCACGGCTCCTCACCAGCACAGATGTCCTCATAGACACGCGCTATTGTCTGTAAGGGCTCTCCTAACCGCATCGGCATGGACACACTCCTTTCTCATCATGCTGACCCATCATTCTCGAAAGTAGGAACGCAACAGGAGCGGTAAGCGGCGTTGTTGCTGTTCTCCCTGAGAGATATACCGATCAAGAAGCGCCTGCGCTGAAGCATAATCCGTGATCCCGAGCAGCCGAAAGAGTGCGCTGATATCAGGCCGATCTTTCTGGCGATGCACCAGTAGCTTCTGAAGCAGCACATACTCGGGCTCGGGAAGGGAGACTTCAAGGACTCGATACTTTCGCCACGGCCGGCGCTTTTGGGGCAGATACCCGGAGGGTTGTAAGGCACCCAGACGAATGGTGTTGAACCAGAGTGGATGCAGATGCAGACGTTCAGCCACCATCTGGATCGCCTGATGAAGTGCAACGGCCAGGGGTATGCCGGTTGCCTGATCGCGCTCGCTTCCGATGAAAGGGTATACGTCAATATCATTCGTTGCTCGACGCGTATTCACGGTGATAGCAATATAAGCTCCACCAAGCAATAACACCGGCAAAGGAGTGATGATCCCTTGATCTACTAAAGCTTGATCTAACGCCTGTAGATACTGCTCTATCTCCTGTGCTCGCATCACGTTCCCCTTCCGTTCTCTTGTATTGTACTGTCAGTGCAAACTGTTTTTCAAGTATTTGTTTTGTCGAATAAGAGGCAAAACGCCGCGTACTGCGTAGAAGATGCGAGATACTTCAAGAGCCTGCAACCTGTTGCGTGCAATAAGCCTGCTCTGTGCATACATCTTGCACCTCTCGGACTGATAGAAGCGATGGACAGAGCGCTCAATGTTTGCCCTCTCCAGGAGCACCGTTCAGGGAGGGGGCGCTTATTGCCACCGGATAGAACACCATCTGAGATGACATTGCATGACATCCCTTCATAATGAGTAGAGAAAGCTGCTAAGGTGGCTGATCAGATCGATCGCTCTTTCTTCAGCATACTGAAAAAGCGGGACAGAATGCAAATCCAGAAGCCGCTTGTCCCTGGCTGCCTGCTTATGGCGTTGGCAACATAGCGAAAGCGAAACTGTACTCAACCGCCTGGGAGTAACAAGACCCAGTGTGCTTTGTCCGTTTGCCTGAAAGCCTCCGAGTGATGCAAGGAGGTGTATTTTCCCCTGGCCGTCGAGGGTCTGCTTTGGATTCCCCCGGCTGTCGAGAAAAAAGCAAGTTCAAGTGAAGAGGAAAGCCCGTGAAAAGGCTCAGAGAGCGGCTTGAGTGATATACCGAGGGTCTGCTTTGGATTCCCCCGGCTGTCGAGAAAAAAGCAAGTACAAGCGAAGAGAAAAGCCCGTGAAAAGGCTCAGAGAGCGGCTTGAGTGATATACCGAGGGTCTGCTTTTGGTTGGTGGTCCCGGCAATGCAAAGGGGGTGTATTTTTACGATGGGCGGGCGAGGGTCTGCTTTTGGTGGTGGCAAGGAATGTATTTGCAGACCCCCTTTGTGTGTGTGTGCGTGGAAATGATGGGCTATCGTCTCCCGTTGCGTGTCGTGGTTATTGTTGTTCTATGCTTGTTGCTCGCCCGCCTTCACATGCGGTGCAGAGCCCTTTCAGCAGATAGAGATGAGGTCTTCCGATTGATTCGGAAAGCGTGGCCCGGTTGGTCTGCGGGATCGAGAACGAGTGTGGACCACCACAATAGATAGGCGTGTCCAGCGTTACGACAGGTGCTCCTTTGTCCAGTTCGGCTTCTTCCTCTGCCTGATCGGCAAGCAGCTTGTCCAGTGTGGCGCAGATCCAGCCCTGTTCCTCTTTGGAAATGGGCCCGATGAGATCCGCATATTGATGTGGCTGCATCTGAACGATAATCCCTCCTGGTGCTGTGATCTCGATCAGTGGGTCTTCGTCAAGGAGTGGGGCAACGAAGAGAATGCGTGCCGGGATATCATTGACCGACAGGCCGTTCTGATGCCGCTTTACCTCTACAACATTGCCATCGATGTCTTGTACAAGCATGGCCGTTTTCTCCTCTTTGAGCTTCATCTACTTCTTGCTGCAACCCGTTTGCTGTTCTGCAAACCTGTGTTACAATGACAACAGGCAACTTCTGCCTGTTACGGGGAAGCCCGCGTGCCGAGATGCACACCCTCACACGTCGGGCTTCCGCTGGTATCGCTCATGGAGAGCGGTCCCAGCCGGGTTGAAACCCGGTCTACTGGTTTGAACGAACGAATCACTTTTCTGTATCGCTGATGTTTCTGACTATCCATCTTTCCTTGCTTCGCTTGCTTTTCCTGCCCTGGTTGCGAGAGATCTTTCTGACATAATACATTTGCTCTACGAGCTGCTTCTTTTTGTACTATGCATTCCTTCCTTTTATGTCTATCTTCATCTGTAGAGAAAAGAGATCTGTTGTTTGCTGGAATGCTTTCTGTTGACAGGATCGCTGCCTGCTCTCTGGCTTTATAATGCAATGATGCGCTTTCCCCGGTGCAGGTAAGGGTGGAAGAGATACAGCATGCAAGAACAATGGATGTGTAGGGTGTCTTATGGCTGCTCGCGCCTGTTGCTTCCTGCACGAAGAGCGTGCTTCTTGAGATCGGCGGCGGTCGATAGCAAGCGACCCTGCTCGTGAGCGCTTTTCTGTGTGTGAAGAGGTCGGACAAAAGGGGATACGCTCTCGTTATGCGGAGAGAAAAGCTGTGCTCCATTCAACAAGAGCACAGCTTTCTCCGAGATGTTCTCTCTTTGGCTTTGCCAGGATGATTGCTATGTGATTCCTTATGCCTGTTGGTCTTTGGGGTGCTGGTTCACGTGGACGGTAGCGCTCCCTCCTCCCTGAACGACGGCATTGTAATTTCCGGTGATCTGCTGAACCATCTGAGCGCCCTGTGGCACCTGCTTGATATCCGCCAGAAGCTGGCGTGCGGCCGTCACAAGCTCTTCGTCCTGATCGGCATGGATCGCCTCCAGCTCTTCCTGTAGCGTTGCCTGGCGTCCCGTCGACTTCGGCTTCGCTTCAAGCGCCTCCAGCGCCTGGCTGACATCGCTCTTTTCGCCATGTTTCTTTTTGATGAGCGCTTTCAGGGCATTATATCCCTCATCAATCACCTTCTGGCCTATACCTGAAGCAAGCGCGGTCAGGGCCGCTACTAACGCCTGTGTAACGACATCCATCCTTTTTTCTCTCCTCTATAGAAGTAGAAATTGCATTCTCTTTCTATAGACGTAGTTCTCTCTTCTTTATGAAAGAGAGGGCCGGACTTTGGTAAGGGAGGAAGCGCTTGACCAAAAGTGATACGATAGTCTACGGTGCCTGAAGCAAGAAGCGACAGGCGCGCTTGTCACCATACATGGTGGGAAGCAGAAAAAGAAAAAAAGAGGTGGCATTGGTTCTATGAAACAGAACAAATATGATGATCCTGGATTTTTCCGGAATTATAGCCGAATGCCTCGCTCGGTGGGCGGGCTTGAGGCAGCGGGTGAATGGCCGGTTCTTCGCTCTCTTCTCCCCGATTTGCAAGGGAAAAACGTGCTCGATCTCGGGTGTGGCTTTGGCTGGCATTGTCGCTATGCACGAGAACAGCATGCGCGCCATGTAGTGGGGGTTGATATCTCCGAGAAGATGCTAGAGCGAGCCAGAGAGATGACCCACGATGACGCCATTGAGTATCGACGGGTAGCTATTGAGGATATTGATTTCCCGGCGAACTCCTTTGATGTGGTCTTGAGCTCGCTCGCATTTCACTATGTGCAGCACTTTGATAGTGTCTGCCAGAAAGTGTATCACTGTCTTATGCCAGGAGGCTCGTTTGTCCTCTCGGTTGAGCACCCGATTTTTACCGCGTTGCCAGCTCAGGACTGGTATTATGGGCCGAACGGTGAGCGTCTGCATTGGCCCGTCGACCGTTATCAGGATGAAGGACTGCGCCAGGCCCGCTTTTTAGAGAATGATGTGGTGAAATATCACCGCACGATTGCAACTTATATGAATACGCTGCTTGATGTGGGCTTTACGATTACCAGAGTTGCCGAGCCGGGGCCAACCAAAGAGATGCAGGAGGCACAGCCTGAAATGCGCGACGAAACGCGCCGCCCGATGTTCCTGTTGATCTCCGCTCGCAAGAACGAGAAGCAATAAAGCGACGCGCCTTCGCGGTTGCGTGAGGATGCCATGTCCGGGCTCAGACTGAGCTATGAAACACTTTCCTTTGTCTGAATGCTCAGCGCTGAGCCCTTTTTCAGAAGAAGAGAGCATCCCCTGAGAGCTAAAGTCCTCATGTCCCTCAGTTGCATAAAATCATGGGGAGAATGCAACCCCTTCCACAGGAAATCTTCCAGCTTGAAAAAAGAAGCTGCCTCTCTTTCGCACTGCGAGTTGGTTATGTAGCAAGAGGAAAAGAAATATCAAGAATAAATGCTGGCAGCCTGGCATGAGTATGGAAAGAAAAAGAAAAATCGTATATATATAGTAATAGAAGCATATCTTATTTGTGAGTAAGAGATAGAGTAGTCAAGCCTCGTATTCCAGGTACTTTTAACAGAGCAAACAGCTATGTTTGGATGGGATAAAAGCCTGTAGGGGAGAACACGAAGCGCTATTAGAAAGGGTGTGGAAGTCTGCCGGAGGCTACCACGCTCCGGTACAGGAGGAAAGTCATGCTACTGTGAAAGTCGGCCAGTCTCTAACATACGAGGTATCGGTGTAAGGAGACCTGTTCATGGACGAACAAGAAGCACGCATGGAACAGCGAATTACTGGCAATTTCAATGCAATTGTACAGGGAGGTGGGACCGCTCAGCTTTCGGTTTTGCAACACATGCCATCGTTACCGCCTGATCTGGAGCCGGATACAGCTATTTTGGAGTCTGCAAAGCAGTTGCTTGCAACTCTGCCCGTTGACGAGCTTCCGGAGCCTGCACCAGAACGCTTACCTGCCCGATCTCGTATGCCATTGCAGCGAAATATACTTTTCACAGGACGTGAACGCGAATTACAATCGCTTGCTCGCCATATTAAGGGAGAGCAAACTGTTGCGATAGGCTATCGAGGACCTGCTGCTGCTACAGGAATTGGCGGAATTGGTAAGACACAGCTCGCAACTGAGTTTGTCTATCGGTATGGGCCATATTTTGCAGGTGGTGTATTCTGGCTCGATTGTTCCAGACCTGAGAACATGTTCGCGGAAGTGCTTCAATGTCGTGGGGCGCTCCTGCCTGAAGTGGAGACACGTTGTGCAACGCTGCCGCCAGAAACACAGGTGCAATGGATTCGGCAAGCATGGCAAACTTCCCTGCCGCGTCTGTTGATCTTTGATAATTGTGAGGATGAGGAGATATTGCAACAATGGCAGCCGCGCGGTGGAGGATGCCATATTATTGTCACCAGTCGCAGACAGAAGTGGTCTCCAGAATGGGGAGTTAAGACTGTGCTTATCGAAGCGTTGCCACGGGCGGAAAGTATTTCACTATTGTGGAAATACCGATCCGACCTGTCCGCAGAAGAGGCCGGACAGATTGCTGAAGAATTAGGTGATCATCCTCTGGCTTTGAGCCTGGCAGGCAATTACTTGCGAATCTATCGAGATGTAGTATTTCCGAGTCAATATATCCAGCAGGTACGGCAACAGAAATTGCAGCATCGGTCCTTACAGGGAAGGGGCATTCATTATTCTCCAACTGAGCATGAACTTCATGTCGCCCGTACGTTTGCCATGAGCTATGAGCGGCTTGGAGAGGAAACATGTGATGCAGTGGCAAAAGAGATTCTGGCATGTGCGGCATGGTGCTTTGCCGGAGTACCAATTCCGACAACACTCTTGAAAGCGGCGGTCATTGATAACAAAGCAGTGGCGGATGAAGAGCAAGTATTGCTTGCTGAAGATGCTTTGAAGCGCTTGCTCGATCTGGGATTGCTGGAACAAATGAAAGAGAATACTGTGCGTATGCATCGACTGGTTGTCTATTTTGTACTGGCGAATATAGACGAAGATGGGCAATCAGGGAACGAGGGAAGAACAGCACGTGAGCAAATAGCACATAGTCTCTTTCAAGAAGTGGAGAGGATCAATGCGGGGGCATCTCCATTAAAGCTGGTACCCTTACAAGCTCACGCTATGAAGTTCATTCAAGATGCAAAAGACCGAAATGAAGAGGATAACTTTATCTCATGGAGTGTTTTGCTAGGTACCCATTGGTATCGTATGGGGGCATATCGTGATGCGGAAAAATTATATAGGGAGGCATTAGAAATTCAGGAGAGGGTACATGGGCGAGAGCATCCGTCAATCGCGAGAACCCTGAATAAATTGGGGTTGGTTTGTAAAGAACAGGGAATGTATACGGAGGCAGAGCAATACTACAAGGAAGCTCTCAGCATTCGAGAAAAGGTGTATGGAAGAACGCACCACACCGTGGCAACTATACTAAATAATCTTGGGTTGGTCTATAAATTACAGAGATTACAAGATGAAGCAGAAAAGCTCTACAAGGAAGCACTGGAGATTCGGAGAAATATATATGGAAGTATGCACTCTTCAGTAGCGAAAAGTATGCATAATTTAGGGCGGTTGTATAGAGAGCAAGGAAAATATACAGAGGCCGAAAGATTGTATAAGGAAGCTTTGGAGATAAAAAGGCAGCAATATGGGAAAGAGCATGCTTCGGTTGCGACGAGTCTGAACAATCTGGGATCAGTGTACAGAGACCAGGGTAAATATACGGAAGCTGAGGAAATATACAAGGAAGCACTGGAGATTCGAGCACGAATATACGGAAAAGAGCATCCCTCGATAGCAAGGAGTTTAAATAATCTAGGCCTGCTTTACAGGATGCAAGCAAGATATGAAGAGGCCGAGCAACAGCACAAGGAAGCACTAATGATTTGGGAGAAGGTGCATGGGAAAGAGCACCCTGATGTAGTGACAGGCCTTAATAATCTGGCAATAGTATATGATATGCAGGGGAGGGATACAGAGGCAGAAAACCTGTACAGGGAAGCAATCAGCTTGAGTGAGAAACTGATAGGTACAAACCATCCAGATACAATGCAAGTTGCTCTCAATTATACGACTTTTCTAGCAAAACGAGGTAGGGATGATGAGGCGAACACATTAAAGAAGCAATATAATTTGAGGCAAAATGATGAAAAGGACATTCAATAGATGCTGGTTTGTCTCTAGAATAGAAGGTTTGAGTGAGCATTACTCACTCAAACGAAATTAACTTAGTCCAGAAGTCTTTTATCACTGTTAGACTCTTCACTTTCATCAACATCATCATCGTCGTTGTCGTCGCCGTCATAATCAGAGAGGGTGAAGGAAATGGTATGTATGCGGCTCCATACGTGAAGGGCTTCATCGTGCCATTGTGTGCTTGCTTCAAAATGAGGCATAGGTTTCCCTCCTTTTTCGTGGCAGTGATCCATACTGCTGGTAACGCCTATCGGATCCGGCGCTAACCCATCGAGAGACGACGATCAACAAGCCTGACTTTTTGCGGTAGATAGATGTGTATCAATCTCAGGTGCAGAGAAGTCAACGGCATGGAAAGGAAATGCACTCAGCGCCAGTGCCAGAATCCTCACGACACCGAATATAGTGCTATGTGGTGATGTTTTCGTGCGCTTCCTCGCTTCCTTTCGTCTCATAACAAGTATACCATGCCTCAGGCGAGAAATACAGTATCCAGGCGATGTTATCCCTTGCTTGTATGCTTCTATGCGGATGTGTTTTCTGCTTCTCGATAGGTGTTTGTTGTACCGGGGCGCTTTATGAGGAGAAAAGAAGAAAGGCTTCCTTGAGAAGAGCTATTGGCATCTTCCCTCGGAAGCCTTTGCCTGCACTGATTTATAATGCTGGCTCATCATAAACGAGCTTCTGAAAATCCGGGTGGTTGCGGAGATCCCGCCAGGCGATATCGTGGCGGACCCAATCGCGAGGTTCTGTATCTGGTTCTTGAAACGCTTCTCGTAACAGCGAGAGGGCTTGTTCGTGGTTTCCTTGAAGCGCTTCAAGCCCACCCAGGCCGTAGAGAGCGCTTCCTTTCTCCTCCTGCTGAAGTTGTAACAGAGCAGCCCGTGCTTCGGAGAGCGCCTGTGCTGCTTCATCCGGCCCTTTGTATCGAACGAGCACTACCGCAATATTATACAGTATGCCAGCCTCACCGGGATCGTCTGCTAACGCTTGCGTATAATCAGCGAGCGCTTCTTCATATTTTCCTAGATAGCTGTGGATTAAGCCTCGTTCCTGATAGCAATTATATCCCAGAGCTATAGCTGCGTTCAGGTCATGAAGCGCTTTCTCATATTCCCCCATTTCTCTATAAAGAGTACCGCGCCAGAAGAGAGCACCTGCATGATTGGGCTCGAGGGAGAGGAAAAGGTTGAAGTCAGAGAGGGCGTTATCATATTGCTCGAGGTAGTAGAATGACAGGCCGCGCAAGAGGAGAGCACCTGTATCGTTGGGCTCAAGGGAGAGGAGGAGGTTGAAGTCAGAGAGAGCGTTATCATATTGCTGGAGGAAGTAGAAGGAAAGACCACGACCGAAGAGCAGTAGATTTTCTTCCGGCATGCTGGCAATGGCCTGAGTAAAGTAGTCGATTGCTTGCGCATAGTTGACCTCTCCATAGGCTCGTATTCCAAGACAGGCCGTAAGGCAGGCGTGTGCGTGCGAAGACAGTTCTTGCATTCGGGAGAGAGTATGAAGCATCTCGGAAGTATAATACGGCTGCTCCCCGGCCTCTTCCATGCTCTTGAGAAGAGAGTGTATCAGCTTGTGCTGTGTATGCGGTATGTGCTTCTCGAGCTCTTTCGGTTGGCAGCGTTGGAGTATTTCCTGCGCAAATGATTTTTGTTCATAGAGCGCAATGGCAAAGAGGTTCATGATATCAATCCAGTGATTTTCGGGATCGGCACAGTACCAATGATAGACATAGGAGAGGGTGAGCGTACGCCAGGTCTTGCTTCTCCATTGCCGTGGGTATTTTTCCCGTTGCTGCGCATAGTATTGGGCCAGACGAGTGTGTGTGTCCGCGAAAAGCTGTGGGCTGAGATGATGGATGTGCTCAAGCATCTTCGTTCGTATAATCGGGTGATAGCTCTTGCCTTCGGCTTTTTCCTGAACATATGGTTGCTCGATAACCTGATTGAACAGGTACTCTATCTTGTCAGCAGGCACCTCCGGATACAGCACCTGAAGGATGTCCTGATTGAAGGTCAGAGGGAAGGCGAGGGTGAGCAGCACGCGTCTGAATGAGTTATCGGTATCCCAACGAAGATAGCGGTCAATGAGATCTTTTACCGGAACCGCACTATCCTCATTCTCCAAGAGCGCTGTTGCCATCCAGCTCATCATGACAGGCAGACGCTCAGAAGCTTCCTTGATTTCAGCACGTCTTTGAGCATCAAAGATCTGGTAGCTGTTCAAGAACGCTTCAGCTTCCATATCTGTGAAGGCGTTGAGGTGGATCGTTTGTGTAATGCGGTGCAGGTAGTCCCACCGCGTGCCGGGAGCACTCCGACTGGCAATCATCAGTCTGACTCTTTGCGGCTTATACTCACGAAGCTTGAGGAGCCAGTCCTGTAGCTCTTTCCGCGTCTGCTCAAAGTTATCAAAGCAGAGCAGCACCCTTTTATGATGTTTGTCGAGCGTCTCCTTGAGATCCTCAAAGAAGAGGGGGCTCAGTATGCCCTCAGGATCCCGCATCAGTGCGACTTCGTCCTTATTGCCCAGTTTTTTGACCAGATATTCGAGCCAGAGCGAAGCCTGATCCTCTATTTTTCCTGTGGTAGATATTCCAGCCCTTTGCGCAGCATAGGAACGCCATCGCCGAGGGTAAATGAGACTTTCACGGCTCCACGCCCAAGCATCCCGATGATTCCTTGAGGAGCGCTCGGGTCGTTTTCAATCTCTTCTCGCTTCTGCTGATAGGTTTTGTAGCGCTTCTCAAACTTCTTGAGATGGATATTGTGCTCGGCAAGCTGGTGAGCGAAATGGCCGAGTAGCTCGGGAATCGTTTTCTGTTGCTCGTCGGAGGTCACAGCCAGAAAGCCGAACTCGTGAGCCATCTCACCATATCGCTTCATGAGCGTTGTCTTGCCGACGCCGCCCTGTCCACAGATGTAGAATATCAAGTAATTGGATGCATTGATGTGATAACGAAATGTCTCAAGCTCTTTTTCTCTTCCAATAAATCGCCGAGACTCCGCTTGCTTGATAATTGCGTTCCAGTCGTCAAGCACCATAATCTGTTCTCCTTTTCATCTTCTACTGGCATATACGATCCTCACAGCAGAAATTCAAAGCAATGCACAAAAAGGGCTATCACCTCTTCTCCGGAGAGAGCTGCCTTCCGAGGGGAACCGGGTTCGGTTGCCCCGGGGGATGAAGCGGCTTGCCAGCGCTTCTGGTAACCTTCTGTTGGCCTGCGGCGTTTCACCAATACGAACGGAGAAGCAAAGAGGATACGTCCTATGACTGAACAGAATAGAGAGAAAAAGAACAGCCAGCCAGAGATGTTCTTTGATAAGGAAGATCCGTCGCTGCTGATGCGCCCGGAGTTGCGGCAGGGAAGCCGTCCGGGGGATATGCGGGTGCGGATCGTGCTTCCTCATCAGCATGCGTTTCGGCGGTTGCACTATGGAGTGCTTGAAGCAACCGAGGAAACAGAGGAACCGCATAGCGCCTGGGGATGGCTAAAGCGGATATTCATTGGTCCGCCGCTCCCGACAGCCCGGGCCGCAACCGAGCGTTTGACGAAAGTAAAGGCGCTTGCCGTGCTCTCTTCCGACGCGATCTCGTCTGTGGCCTACGCGACTGAAGCAATGCTGGCATCCTTGATCGCGGCGGGCTCGGGCCATCTATGGGTGATGCTGCCGATCAGTTGTATTATCGTCGGCCTGCTGTGCGTTGTGGCGCTCTCCTACCGCCAGACAATTCCAGCCTATCCTTCAGGGGGAGGCTCGTATATAGTCGCGAGGGAGAATCTGGGCACAGTGCCCGGGCTTGTCGCTGCGGCCTCGTTGATGATTGACTATGTGCTGACAGTCGCGGTGAGCGTTTCGGCAGGAGTGCTCTCGCTTGCGACTCTGTTTCCTATCCTGTCATCGGCTTTTGATATCGTCAGTATCGATGTGACGCTGATTATCCTGATTACGATCATTAACCTGCGTGGGATCCGCCAATCCGGTTCCATCTTCGCCGCGCCGACCTACCTGTTTATCGGGAGCGCGTTGCTGATGATTGTGGTTGGCGTGGTCAAATCCTTTGTAATTGAACAGCGCCCCTTGATCGGGCCGTTTCCGTATGTTGCGGCGGTCGAACCACTATCGCTTTTTCTGATCCTGAAATCCTTCTCTGCTGGTTGTTCGGCAATGACCGGCGTAGAAGCGATCTCGAACGGTATCCCGGCCTTTAAGAAACCCGAAACGCGCAACGCGTCGATTACGCTGACCTGGATGGCGATCATTCTGGGCGGGCTTTTCCTCGGGATTACAGCGCTCACGATGGCTTATCGGATCGAAGTCAGCCCGACAGGCAACCCGACCGTTATCGGTCAAATTGCACAGCGGGTGTTCAATGGCCCTCTCTTCTTTTTTTACCCGATTTTCCAGATCGCGACGCTGCTGATCCTGGCGCTGGCTGCCAACACCAGCTACTCTGATTTCCCGCGGCTGGCTTCCCTGCTGGCGCGAGACCTGTTCTTACCTCATCAGTTTGCCTTTCGTGGTGATCGTCTGGCCTTCTCGACCGGCATCGTGTTTCTGGCAACGGTTGCCTCGCTGCTCTTAATGGTGTTTGAGGGCGATACGACGTCCCTGATTAACCTCTATGCGGTCGGCGTCTTTATCTCGTTTACGCTCTCGCAAAGCGGGATGGTTCGTCACTGGTGGGTGCGGCGTCACAGTGATCGTCACTGGCTGCATCACATGCTGATGAATGGTCTCGGGGCCAGCGTGACGCTGCTGGTTGCGCTGGTGATCAGTGTGACGAAGTTTCTGGCAGGGGCCTGGATCGTCGTCGTCTGTATTCCGCTGTTTGTCTGGCTGTTTCTCAGCATTCGTCAGCATTACCTGCGTGTTCAGCGAGAACGCACCACAGAGATTCCGCTTCGGCCTAAGACGCTCAGTCATCGCTTTATTGTTCCTGTGATGGCGTTAGATGCGATCTCGCAATACTGTGTGTCATATGCTCGCTCGATCACGCCGCAGGTCACGGCGGTCCATGTGGCGTTTGACAGGAAGCGAGCCGCCGCCTTATCTGAGTGCTGGAACACGTGGCAGAGCTCGTTGAGCGAGGATGAGCGCGTTCCCCTGTCTCTGGTTGAACCAGCCTGCCATTCGTTTTCACGCTGTTTGCTTGCCTACCTGGAGCAACTGCAAGCGCAGTATCCCAACGATACGCTGACGGTCGTCTTGCACGAATCGGATGCTCTCTCTTTCCGAGAACGGCTGCATCATCATCTGGATATCCTGGCAGTGAAGGGAGCGCTCTATTCGAGCCCGGACATTGTGGTCACCGATATCATGCCACCTCAGCAGTGTGAGCCAGTACGCCCGGAGCAGTTTTCGCACCGTTTTATCGTGCCTGTCACGGGACTGGACCGGAGCACGCTGCAATGTCTGGCCTATGCTCGCTCGATCTGTTCACCGGTGACAGCGGTTCATGTCGGGGTTGAGGAGCAAGATATTGAGGAGATACGAGATAGCTGGCTCCAACTGCAACGCTACCTCTCGCAGGAGGAAGAAACACGGCTGGTCGTGATCGAGTCCCCATATCGGTCGCTGGTGCGTCCGCTGCTGGCCTACGTCGATACGTTACGTGAACTCTATCCGACAGATACGTTTACTGTGATTCTACCAAAGTTTGTTGTAGAGCACTGGTGGGAATACCCGTTGCACAATCAGACCGCTTTTCGGATCAAAAAGGCGCTCCAGACGCGGCCTGGCATTGTTGTGACAACCATTCCTCGCTTTGTGCCACGAGATTGAAAACGGCTTCTCCGTAGCGCTTCTCTGGCAGCTTCACCGGATACATCGGCGAGGCTGCCTTTTTTCTCGAACGTGGAAACAAGCCTTTCTCTCTGAGAAGCTGGCCGGTTGCCAGGCGTGAGAAAAGAGTGTATGCTTGTAATGTAGATGTCCCGCTTCTTTCCTCTTTCTACTGAGTTTCTCCGTTCTGTTGTCTTTTTGTGATCGGGAGACATATGCAAGTATTGTGTTCAACGGGAGCCTTTACCCGTACATCTGATCCGCTCAGTCATGAAGCTATTGTGCGCTATGGCCCCACATTGGATGCAGACGGGCTGGAAGTGATTTTCTATCCGCGCTGGTATCAGGATATACAGCGCGTCGCTCGTTTCCTGCGGTCCAGTGCGCTGGTATTTCCGGTGCTTCACGCTGAAAAAAGTATCGGTGACTGTTTTGGAAGCAGTGATACAAGCGAGCGCGAGATGGGAGTGCAGCGCTTTGAGCAGAATTGCCTCTTCGCGCAGTTGCTTGGTGTGCGTACAGTGGTACTCCATTTATGGGAAATGCCGTTTTCCGATAGACAGTTAGAGCTGAATTTGTGGCTCCTTCCGCGTTGTCTCGATCTTGCTGAGCAGTATGGGCTTGCGCTGGCTATCGAGACGATTCCCTGCACCTATGCGGACCCACTGACCAATGTCAAGCGCGTGGTTGACCACGATCCTCGCGCTGCTGTGGCTCTGGATACGGAGTTTCTGGCGTGGCATCATCAGCTTGATGCTGTTTTTAGCGCCTCATGGCTCTGGCGGACAAAGTTGGTATGCCATGTGCATCTGAAAGATTATGCCAGTCATCTGAGTGCAAAGGAGGTGCGGCAGTATCTCCATCCGGGGGAGGGACAGATTGATTTTCGGCGCTTTATGCAGCAATTGCGCGAGGCCGGCTTCGATGGCGCTTTGAGCCTGGAAGCACGCGCCATCGATCAGCGGAACGAGGTTGAAGTTGCGCGGCTTCAGCGCAGTCTCCACTATATAAGGAACTTACTGAGGGATTAATGACCTCTGCCTGGATGCTTTTCTTTCTTCTCCTCCTATCGATTGACGAGGGCAGGATTGTTGCATGAATATATGCCTCAATCCTCTTTGACTCATGTTATTCCAAATAATATTTATGCCTTTTTTAATGTTTTTATTTACTATTTTGCATTTAAAACAAGCTATATTGACTTTTGTAATATTTGTATTTATACTACTAATGCTAGCAAAAAATATTTTTAAGCATGGATGCATCCAGGACTCTATTTTGTGCTTTTTACACAGAAAACAGGGAGGTTATTTTTATGTTTCAAAAGCACACCCGCCCGCTCCTGGTGGCTTTGTTGGTTGCTTTTCTGGCACTTACGTTGACCTTTTCCTCTGTGCCGGGGGCCCATGCGGCATCGCTTCGTCCTCACCTGCCAGCTTGTTACAATGCGAGTACCTGTGGATAACACCGATCCGAATAGCGTCCAGGGGCTCGATGGTGCTGCTTGCGGCAGTAATGCCTATACAGTGACAGAGGCGTATGGTGGTGGAAAGACGATTTCGCTGCGATTTAGCCGGAACTGTAAAACAAATTGGGCTCGCTTCACAAATAGCCTCTATATCCTGGGATGGAGTCTGTGGGTTGAGCGAAGAAATGCGAATGGCTCTGTGACTCGCTCAAATACGTATAGTGGTTGGGGGACAACAGATGGTTCCTGGAGTGACCAGCTCTATACCGATACACTTGCAGCGAGAGCCTGTGTCTCCTTAGCTGATGGAGATTGGTGCACTGACTGGGTCTAGGACCTCTCTCCTGCTCGGGAGAATTTTTCCGTGTGACAAGAGAGAAATGCTCTGGAACGACAAGAGGGTGAGAAGAATCATTCTTCTCACTCTCTCCTTTGAATAAGAAAAAGGGCATAATATTCTCCTAAGATGTTATCTGCAAGAGACATATCTGCTACAATAAGGGAAAATACATTTGCTTGAAAGGAGATATGCTATTGAACGGGAATCTTTTTCAGCCTCCCCCTGCTCAAGGATTCAATCCTCCGATGGCTTCCTTCTCGGTCGCGGCTCCCTCCACTTCCAACCAGTTTCCTATTACGCTGACGAATGTCTCCCGGAAGTATGGGAAGAAATGGGCGCTCAAGGATGTCTCACTGACGATTGAGCCGGGGGTCTTCGGGTTGCTCGGTCGTAATGGAGCAGGCAAAACGACCCTGCTCAACATGCTGGCAACTCTGCTAGAACCCACCTCTGGTACCATCACGATTGGTCCATATGAGAGCCGTCGTCAGCGCTGGCAGATTCGCTCGCTGCTTGGCTTTCTGCCCCAGGAACAGGGCTTCTATCCGCAACTGACGGTGCGCGAGACGCTTCGTTACATGGCAGAGCTGCAAGGACTGACCCGGATCTCGACGCATGTTGACGAGGCGCTTGAAGCGGTCAATCTGCGGGATCGCGCCCGTTCGCGTGTGGGGTCGCTCAGTGGAGGCATGCGCCGCCGTCTCGGGCTGGCTGTGGCTCTCCTGGGCAAGCCACCGGTCATCATTGTGGATGAGCCAACGACGGGCCTTGATCCGGTGGAGCAGCAGCGCTTTCGGATGCTGCTTGGCACGCTTGGCGCACAGGGCGGACAGACCATTCTGCTCTCAACGCATATTGTGGGCGATGTGGCAACGGTTGCGGGACGGCTGGCGGTGCTGGAAAAGGGACAGCTTCTCTTTCAGGGCTCGGTGAGTGAGCTGGCACAACTGGCCCGAGGAAAGTGCTGGCTCTGGCGTACCACACTGGAACAGGTGAATGCGCTGCGGCAGAGCGGTCAGCTTCTGGTGGCTTCGCTCACGCCGATTACCGATGGGAGTGCCGCACCGAATGAAGTGATTGCTCGTGTGGAGGGTCCGCGCCCTTCGCCCTTTGCGATACCCGCTGAACCCACCCTTGAGGATGGCTACTTCTTATTGATAGGAGCGACGACGTTGTATGAAGAACAGCATGTCTCTGAAGGCTGAGCGCGCACATCTCGTGCGTGGTCCGCTGCTTCATGCCAGAAATCTTCTCTCTGTCTGTCGGTATGAGATTCGGCTACAATTGAGTTCTGTGGCAAGCTGGCTCTGCGCCCTGATCATCTGCCTCTATATGGGCGTGATAAACTGGAATATGAGCCATAACCCTGATGTGGAATACTATCAAGAAACGGTCCGGCAGGGAACAGGCGCCCTCGGTATCCTGTTGTTTCTGCTTCCGTTTCTCTGCTTGCTGCTATTTCGGCGTGATCGACAACGCAAGATTACCGCACTGCTCTGGACGCGTCCGCTCTCAACAACAAGCTATGTGGTAGGTAAGTGGCTGGCAATCTCCCTGTTGTCCTGCCTGATTGGCTGGTTGGCGCTGCTTGTTGGCTGGATGATGTTTTGCGTGGTCCTGAAAACGGTTGTCTCGCTTGATCCCTGGTTGCTGCTGGCCGCAATCTATGCTGTCCGTATTCCCCTGGTTGTCGGCGTTGCGCTTTTTGGTATCTGCCTTGCGCCCTTCCCGCTGCTTGGCGTTGTGCTTACCTCTGCTCTGGTCATCTATCACTTTCTCTTCTCTGTGCATTCGATGCTCGACCCGCTGAACCTGACCGCTACCACGCTTTATTATTCGGGAAGCATCGGCACAGGGCCAGATGGGGCACTGCTCTGGGCACAAACTGGCGTGATGGCCGGGTTGGCGCTGGCGGCGCTGGCGTTAGCGGTGCTGTGCTTCCCCTTGCGTGAGCCACAGGCAATGGCGCGGCTCGGTGATCGTCTGATGCCGTTGGTGCTCCTGGTGCTGTGTGTGGCGCTCCTGGTGCCAGGCTTGCTGAATGTACAGCAAACGAGTGCCTCATATCGAAGTTTGGGGAAGAATCCTGTTGAGCCGGTTGCCGCGCGTGTATCTCAGTTTCATGTCTCGGCAACGATTGACCCGAAGGCCGGGACCATCGATGGCACCAGCACGTTTACGGTGACGCCAGAACGGGGCGGCCTGACCTCGTTTCCATTCGCTTTGAATCGAGGTTTGACGATTCAACAGCTCACACAGGGATCAGCTTCACTCCCATTTCACTCATCTGCCGGCTGGACGCAGGTTGAGCTTGCCCATACGCCTGCTGCCAAAGGAGAGCCGATTACCCTGACTGTGCACTATCGTGGTTCGCTGGTCTTTGGACGCAATGTATATGGGATGACAGGAGGCGGCAAGCAGGCGGATTCTGTGAACCCTCTTCCCTTTATGAGCTATATCGGGCAGGGGCTTGCGTTTCTGGAAGGCGCTGGCTCAAACTGGTATCCGCTGCTCTGGACGCAAGAAGCCGTACAGCAGGCATTCCGGTTGCCACTTGATACGCTGCATGTTCGCTTTCCGGCCTCCTATCAGGTGTTGAGCTCCCTGGGGACAGTGCGGCGCTCGGCGGATGGACAGTGGCTTGAAGTGGTGCAGCAGACACGCATGCGTTTTCCCGATGCTGCCATTGCGGCCCTGGCTGACGCTCAGCAACGCTCGTTTGATCAGGCGACGCTCTTCTATCGTGCTTCCTTTATGCAGATGCAGTCGGAGCAGATCTATAAGGCGTATGTGCGGCAACTGATCGCGCTCGATCGCTGGTTAGCGCCCGACAAGCAGAAAGAGCAGCATTGGGATGTCGTTGTTGTGCCTTTCCTGGAAACTCCATTGATCGGTCAGGGATTGGCCTTCGTTCCAGAGTCAAGAATGCTTTTTGTGCCTGGCCCGCTGACCGCTTCTTTTGTCTATCGAAAAGCAGGGGACTCTATTGCTGTAAAGTGGTGGTGGAATAGAATAATGCCAGAAATGCAGTATATGGCAACAAGAGGCGATGAAAGTATTCAGAATCCAGAACCTACTTTTATGCTTACAGGGAATTCGAGAATAAATACTATGCTTTCGGGATATAGTGCGACGGTGATAACCGACCAAGTGCTTGGCAATGGCTACCTGCAAAAAGCAATGGATGTCTGCCAGCGCTTTCATGAAAATACCCTGCCGGGTGCTGGCCAGTTTAAAGATCCTGCCCTCACAAACAAGCTCCAGAAGGAGATGAAGGATCTGGGAATAGAGATGTGTGATTCGAGTGCCCTCTATCTCTATCATGTACAGCAGGAGATCGGGCATGAGAAGCTGACTCGGTTTCTTCAGCACTATGCGCAGCAGCCAGGGGAGAAAAAAACGCTCGATTTCCTCCAGCAGCTTGGACAGTACATCGGGCGGGATATTACGCGTGAAGCTGGTCCCTACATTTGTTCGGGGAGATCAGCAAGTAAGGAGAGTACGGACCCGCTGCAATGCGTGCGTAACGAATAGGAGTGCTTGCAATGCTTCATACACCTGTCTCACCGCTGATGCCCGGGCGCCTCTTCAGAGCGAAGACGCTATTGTATGAATTGCGCTGGTCTGTAGGATGGAGCTGGCTGGTCCCCTTGCTCCTGATCGTGGGCTCGTTGGCGCTTGCTCGCCTGACCTATGTCCCTCTCTATATGCAACGGCAAGCTGATGGTCCGCCATTAACTGCCGAGCAAATAGCCGCGCTTCAGGAAAAAGACCCCGGCCCTGATTATGTGGTGGCACTCCGCAACGACCTTGAGCGGTTTCTTCCACCCCTATCGCTCTTTCTCACGCTTGGTCTGTTGGCTCGTGAATGGCAACAGGGAACACTGGCGCAGTTGGTGCTCCGGCGTCCTTCGCTGGTCGTGCTGTTCGGGCGCCTCTGTATTGTTCTGCTCTATCTGGTGATCTTGATGTTGCTTGCCTCCTGGGGAGCCTATTTGCTGCTGCGCAAGCCGCCGGCGGATGTCACCGTGCTGACGAGCATGTGGGAGATGCTGAGAACAGTGTTCCCCTCGATGCTCCTGCTGATTGCGATCGGGCTCTGTACCGTCCATCTGACCGTGAGCAGTATTGCCGGATACCTGCTTCCTGTGGCCCTCTGGCTTATCAACCTGCTTGCCTGCCAGTTCATGACGAGTGGGGGACAGAAGCATGATGTGGTGCTCTACCTACTGTTCGGCTGGTACTATCATGATCAGGCGCTCAATCCTGATAACTGGTGGATTGGCAAGTTGATTTTGCTGGTGGTGGCGCTGGTGCTGCTCGGGTTGCAGCTTCCCCTTGTGCGACAGGAGGCCCGCTTTATTCGCAATATCGGTGATTGACACGAAGCCGTGGGTGCTCCTGTTCGCTATGAGCAACAGGAGGACTTGTATACCGGAGAGAGAGGATAGACCAGCCGAGAAGCTGGCCCTATCTTCTCGATCAGCTTTTGTTCCGCTTGTAAAACGCCAGGAGATTGACCCCACAAACAACGAGCATGATGCCCGCGAGCAGTGATGCCACGATAGACCACGATATATGAAGATATGCCTCACTGAGCACAAAGAGGAGAAACACGACCAAAGGGACGGCGCTGTAGGTCCAGAGAAAGGTGTTCTCTTTTGTGTTTGCCTCTCCATAACGGACTTGCAAAAACAGGCCAGCAAGAAAGAAAATCAGAAATCCAAAGCCTATATAATATGGGACCTGTTGCGCTTGTATCATCCATTTTTCTCCTTTGCTGCTACGAGGGGGTCGGGGACGTATCCGGATGTTCGTTGTTCTATCTGAGCCGGAACTGCCTTGTGTCTGGATAGCCGTGTCCAATGGCGGTACTGAAAATGTGCGTGCCCGAAAAAAAGACCATTTCAGAATGAATGAACTGGAATATGTCTCTTTTTCATCTAAAAAGTGCTTGCTGTACGCTGCTCTTGTATACGCATACGGGTGGAATGACGTATCAGTTTCACATGCTCGTCTGCTGGAGATGATCGCTTTTTGAGAGAAGAATACAGGTGAAGCCGGGGTGAAATGCAGCATTCTCGTTTGTTGTGCAGAAAATCTCAGGGGCCGGGAAAGTGGTCAGTTATGTGGAGGCAGGCTATGAGCCATGCAAAAAATACACGCTTCATAGCCCTGCTGTATGACAGATTGGCGCTTAAAGGACCTTCTTCAACGCCTCATCATAGGCTTTTGCCTGCGTCGGCGTGAACGTTTTGGAGACGCGCAGTATGACCGATCCGTGGATGTATTCATACTCAGCGAACAGTGCGCTCCCCGATTGAGAGAGAGCCTGCAAGTACTGGAAGCGCTTCTGTGCAGTCTGCTCATTCTCAAATACCTCAATAGAGCCGCCTTCATCGATGCTGATTTCAGCGCCGCTGTTCGTGGTCGCTTCAAGTGAGGTATCTTTGAAGTTCACCTTGCTGGTATACTGGCCCGGCCTGCCGAGAAGCTTGTTCGGGTCGTTTTCCTCGGTATAGGTGAAGCTTTCTCCGATCTTGAGACCCTGTGCTTTCAACGCCTTCAGGATCTCGTCGGCGGTCTTCGGTTTGGCTGGTGTCGGCGAGGGCGTTGGGGTTGGTGCTGCGGTGGTGGGCTGTGCTGTCGGTGAAGATTGGGCTGGGGATGAAGTCTCTCCACAGGCGGCGAGAAGACAACACAGGAGCAGTGCAAATAAGAGGATAGTGACCTTTTTGATTTTCATGGGCAATCTGCCTTTTCTAGATGGAAAGATTGAAATACCTCAGCAGTATAACGGAAGAAGCGACAAAGCACAAGGGCTTTTGGCTGCAAGCCCTAAAAAATCCTTGTTTTTGTATATATCTGCGTTTTCGCTTCTCATACATGTTGTCTTTTGCGCTCAGGACATTGTTGCAAAGGAGCTAGCAATCAGCTTGCGTGTAGAGAAGGAAGCTTGCAGCTCGGGAAGCTCCTCCTGTACCAGGGAACAACGGCGACAGGATGCGCGCAGAAAAGAAAGACCCCTCCCGGCTCTGTTCAGGAGGGGATTTTGCTCCGGAATGCGCTCTATTTTTTTGCTTGCGGTTTGGTGGCAGGTCGGGGTTTTCGTGGAGTCCAGGGAAGATGTACGAGATAGGCAAACACTGGTATCAGCATCCACGAGAAGGGCAGATAGTAGGCCCCATCAGGAAAGAACAGGAAGAGCAGGGAAGCGACAAAAACGACTGGCGGAACCAATGCGCTGCGGAGGCGATGATCCATGTGCCGCAAGATGGTCGGATCTTCAGGCGCCAGGTTGCGATGGAACCGCGTATAGAACAAGATGAATACAGAGGCGATACCACAAAAGGCCAGATTGAGTGTATAGAAGACAGTCAGGATAGGAACGCCATAATACGTGCCGAAGAAATTGGTTGAGACGGGGATGAGCGCGATAATGAAAAGCAGGATGAGATGCGCCTTTGTTAGTCTATCATTGATGTGCTCGACGTTTGCCATCAGGCGCCGATGCGCCATCCAGTAGTTCGCGATCACAAGGAAGCTCACAATATAGCTGAGGAATTGGGGGAAGAGCTCAAAGAACTTCTCGGTGATCAGGGCATGGTTGCGCGGGTCAAGCCCTTCCGGAAGCCGGATATCAATCACCAGCAGCGTAATCGCGATGGCAAAAATGCCGTCACTGAGCGCAACCAGGCGATCCTTGCTATACCACTTCTCGGGGTCGGCCATCTGTTGTTTCTCTAACTTCATGTACTATTCCAGAGAATACGAATTAGCGGTTGTTCTGTTCGTGTGAGAGCACGCGGTAAAGGGGCCACATGCCTTTCTGTTCAAACAGCATCTGTTCCATCGCATTATAACATAGGCTGAGTATGAGTTCAGGCAAAAAGAGGGTGAATATGCAGATGTACGAGCTCATATGCCGTTTTTGGCTGTTCACGATCCATTCGCGTCCTGCGCGATCGATGATCAGGACTGTGGAGTCCTATTTTGTGCTGGATGGATGCCGGGATGTACTGGCGGTGCCGAGCGCTGGAATGGCCTGCCTCCTCTGTTGACGTGTAGCTCGAACAAGAAAAGGAGAAAAATACTGGAAAAAAGAGAAACGTTGACAGAAAGAAAGAGATCATGCTATGCTTGCCCTGTAGCTGAAAGAGCAGAAAAAAGGAAGCGATGCTACTCAAACTCTATAGATGAGCTATTCGGTTACGGGACCAGCTTTTGTTGTGATTCGTGCAGGAATCAGGTTGGGGAGGATTCGTCAGGATGCGTGTACCAGATCCTATCTCTTTCACCGATGGGCAGCGACACTATATCACTTTAAATGCGCTGGCTCATCTACTTCAGATACGCCACAGGACGCTTCGGAGATTGCTTTTCTCGTTTCACATGGTGCCACATAGATTCCCGAAACTCTCGTCGCTGTATCTTCGCGAAGAGGATGCGAGGCGGCTGTGTGACTACTTCGCGCAACTACGCAGGCATGGAGAGCAACGCGACTGCGTCACGATGGATGAGATCGAATATATTTCTGTACAGGCTGCGGCGCGCCTGTTAGGGATATCACCTGTTCTCCTGAGATGCTATCAGAAACGCTATGGCTTTGAGACAACAACATTCCCTCTATGCAGGGGAGTCTTTCTGCGTCTGGCGGACATTGAAGGATTGCAGAGGCGTACGTCCATTCTGCCTGAGAATTCAGAGGAGTTTCTGCCGATCTCAAAAGCGGCAGCCCTGCTCGATACAAGTGGGAAGAAAGTGTATGCCTATCTCCAGCGGGCGGGTGCGCCATTGTATATGCGCTCCTCCGGCTCGACGCTGTACATGAGAAAGTGTGATCTGGAAACGATCAAGGAGTTGCACGAGCGTGAAGAACGGGCCACTCGTCCCGCGCTTGTTTGTGATGAGACAGGGCAGAAGTATATTGCAATCACGTTTCTGGCAACGCTCTTCGAGCGCTCTGTGCAACGGATCAGAGTAAGAATCGCTGCCACGCCGATGACTATCTATAGTATTGATGGATCGCGATATATCGCCTATGAAGATGCGCTTCGAGTCGATATTCAGGGGGTGTTGCCAGCGGCTCCTTTGCGATGGGGGAGCGCGCAGTTGATCCAGCGTGCGGAGCTTGCCGTGCGGCTTCCGGGGCGAAGGATCTGTCTTGAGGGGTGTGACTATCTCTCGATTGAGGCCTGTGCATGGTCGCTCGGTGTTACAGCGTCGTGGGTGCTTGCCAGCGCGTTCCGCTCCTCTCTCCAGTTCTATCGGTTTCCGAGGCAGGGGAAAGCCTCTTTTCTCCGTCTGGCTGATTTGCTCACGCTGGCCCAACAAAAGCCGGTTGCCTTCTGGCTGGATGAGCATGGTGAGGAATGGGTTTCGGTTTCGGCGGCTGTCTCGCTGCTTGATTGTCCGCGTTTTCTGCTTGAGCGATATATGCAAGCGTATAGTGTCGTGCCTGTTCCCTTGCAGAAGGTGCCCGGCTTATTTATCACCAGAGCTGACCTGTCTCTGTTGCGAGGCGTGATTGAGAAGGCCGAGTAGGCTCGAGTAGCAAGAGGAGCCAGCGGACGGGTACTTCTGTGAAACGGCTCTGTCTGTTTGCGAGATGCTCTATTGATCGGGGTGGATATCTTCCTTTATATATAGAGTCCGAGGAGCGACACAGAGGGAGCTTGTCTGCCCGGGCACCTTTTCCGGTAAAGCGGTTGCTATCACTCAGGGAAGGGAAGCGCTTTTGTTTGCCCTTTCACGGGAGAAGGCGGCTGGTGAGCCAAAAAGAGCAGGATAGAAGAAGCGTTTTCTCGCCTCCTCGGGTAGACTGTCAAATAGAGATGCAGTGGAACTATGGATTGATCGAAAAGAGGAAAAAGGATAGAAACCCATGTTTGAAGATATTATTGCAACGGTGGTATTTGTACGTGATCTGGCAGGAAGTACAGCATTTTATCGTGATACACTCGAACTTCTGCTTCTGGAGGAAGATGCTACATCTTCGACCTTCCGTCTCAATGCGGGCTGCCTGATCTTGCTCTCGGCGGAGGGCGCTGCTGATCTGCTCAATACCGATGCTTCGGCGTTAAGGCTTGATGGCGCTCCTCGTGGTCTGCTGGCTGCCAGTGTAAAGAATGTGGATGCAGCCTATGAGGAATTGACCGCAAAAGGGGTTTCGTTCTTCCGCCCTCCAACCGATCAGCCGTGGGGACTGCGAACAGCACACTTTGCCGATCCAGAAGGCAATCTCTGGGAGATCAATCAGCCCATAGCAGCAAACAAATAGCGATCCGGACCGCGTGAGGCAAAAAGTCTGTGCAAACGCGGTCCGCGCTGTTGTTAGCGGCTCCATCCCAGGGCACGGAACCACTGAAGGCACTGTGGGCCCCAGTTCTCCTGAAGGCCAAAGCCGTGATCGCCGAGGTTATCGCGAACGTAGGTGTATGACACGCCTGCGCGTTGCAGGCTCGCGGCATAGCGATCTGAGTGCGCGACGAGGATATAGCCGTCCTCGGTCGAATGGACAAGGAAGGCCGGTGATGTCTGTGCCGTGACATGGTTCTCGCTGCTGAAGAGGTCCATTTGTTTCGCATCGGGCGTCCTTCCCAGAAGCGTTTCAAAGATCTCGGGATTCATGGTGGTGCTGATTACCGGATAGATCAGGGCGTGAGCGTTCAGGTGAGAGGACTGGCGCTCGATCGGGTCTGCGGCCTTCGGTTGCCCGGGCTCGGGGTGCGTCGCGACCATGCTGGTCAGGTGGCCTCCCGCCGAAAAGCCGAGCATCCCTATTCGTTCGGGATCAAGTCCCCAGGAAAGGGCGTGATGGCGCACGAAGCGAACGGCTCGCTGAGCGTCTTGCAGGGGAATCGGATGGTGATAGGCGGGGGCATGTCGATAGCGCAAGACGAAGGTTGTCAGACCATGTTGAGCTAACCATTGCGCGACGGGAGCGCCTTCATGATCGGCAAGCATTCTATAGCCTCCGCCGGGACAGACGATCACCACGGCACCGGTTGCTCGCTCCGGCGATGGCAGAAACGCCTGAAGAGTTGGCATATCCTGTGCTGGTATTTCAGAAGAAGGGGACGCCCAGAGCGGAAAAAGAGCGTTCTGTGTCAGGGATATCTGCATTGGTTAAACCCGCTTTCTTTGTCGGATATGTTGTCGAAAGATCATCTTAAAAGCCTGGTTTGAAAACTCTATCGCGTACGAACCCGCTTGTAAAGAGGGAACAGGAGAAAACCCGCTCGCGCCTGTAAGCTTCTTGAAGCGAGACTCGTTGTTCCAGAGAAGCGGGTCACTTGCTTGCTTTCACCGGGGCGCCTCGCTTTCTCCTGTTCTTTGAGAGTGTTGTATTCGCTTGCCTGCACGCATATGCAGGGAGCTGGCAGGCTATGGTTTCCCGCTCGGAGTCTGCTGCATGGCTCTTTGCATGCTACAGAAGTGAAGCATCATATACCGCGCTTCAAACGGGCTCTTCACTGGCAAGAGCCGGACGCATTCCCTGTTGAAGCTCATCAATAGTGCGCGCTTTGAGTCGGGCTGCTCCATGCGTGGAGCGCGGCCTGACACGGGTTCCCTTGCGTTCCGCTTCTTCAAGGCGCTGCTGTGCCCCGGCGATCTCACCGCGATACTGAGGGAGCCATTGTGCCTGAGCAACAAGCAACTCATCGGTCATCTGCCAGACCTCTTCAGGGTTGCAGACGGCGGCAACCAGCGGATCGTGAAGCATGGCCTGCTTGAGCAACGTCACGTCACCGTGGACAGCGGCCTCCATACCCATTTCTTGCACGCGAATGCTGGCGGAGCAGGTCGCGGCACAGGCCAGCGGGAGCCGCCCCACAACGGGCATATTGATCCCGGTGCCGTCAACATAGCCGGGAATCTCGATAACACAGCCATCAGGCAGGTTCGAGATGTGCCCCTGATTGATCACGTTGAAGTGTCCTCGGTACACGCGACCCGTTTCCAGGGCCTCAATAATGTAGGAGCCGTGTTCTGAGCTGCGATGGTCCGGGGTGAACTCCATTGGCGGAGCCTGAAGCCAGCGCGGGAAATCAGTTTCAAACCAGTTGCGTTGCTCGCTGCAATGCCGCAAATAGCCGCCCGTCTCGCCATGAATCCAGTCGGAGAGATCGATCCATTGCGGAATCTCGGCGGGGCGTTTGCGGTACCAGGGGAGATACTCGCTCAGGTGTCCGTTCGACTCGGTGCTGTAGTAGCCAAAGCGCCGCAAGACATCGATACGCACCTTCTCAGTTTGCGGGTATGTGGGATGTCCTTCAAAGAGTTCAAGCATACGAGGGATCATATCGATGCCGCGCCACTCTGCCTTGAGGAACCATGTCTGATGATTGATGCCAGCCGCGATGACCGCTACATCCTGACTCTTCACCTGTTCATGTTCCGCAAGCAGGCCTTCTTTCTTCGCCCAGTGTTCGATGCAACTGGCGATCTGGGCATGTGCATGCTGAACGCCGTGACAGAGACCGATCGTCCGAACGCCGCCATACTGGTTACAGGCCCAGGTGTTCATTGCCATTGGATTCGCATAATTGAGAAGGAGTGCATGCGAACTGGCGACCTCCCGAATATCGCGACAGATATCGAGCAAAACGGGGATAGTCCGTTGCGCATACATCAGCCCGCCCGCACAAATGGTATCGCCGACACACTGATCAATACCATACTTCAGGGGGATATCGATATCTGTCTGAAAAGCGTCGAGCCCTCCCTGACGAATCACACAGAGGATATAGTCTGCCCCTTCCAGAGCGCGTCGACGGTCGGTGGTCGCCTCAATCGTGGCGGGCACCTGATTGGCCTCGATATCGCGCTTACAGAGCTGCGTCACCATATCCAGATTGCGCTGTGAGATATCGGTGAACGCGAAGGTCGTGTTTGCCAGTTCGGGGACGGTCAGGATGTCACCGAGAAGCTTCCGGGTAAAACCGATCGAGCCAGCGCCGATAACTGCGATTTTCATGCGAGTACTTCCTCCTCTTCAAGAACGCTCTTGCTCTCGTTTCAGCCTTTCTCTCTCAGTATAGTCAGCAGTGCACTGTTTGCACAATGGTCTCTTTTTGCGCTGGATGGTCTATTTGTGATGGCTGAGAACGTCGGGTTGATGGTAAAAGAGAAGCTTGTATGGTATAGTTTTGAACAGCGGACATCTGCCAGTCAAGGAGCGGGTTGATGGATCAACTGTTGCAGCGCTTGCGCCGGCTTCAGGCATCGCAGGAGGGCGCTTTGTATACCCCGCGCTATGGGGCGGAGGTGTATGGCGTGGCGCTGGAGAAGCGCACGGCGAGCGATTGTTATAATTGGGATGGCAGGAAGCGCGGCGGCGATGCTGCTCACCCATTTGTGGTGTTTCAGTACACGCTGGCCGGACAGGGCTGCTATGCGGAAGGACAGACCGTCACCCGAATCCTCCCACAGACTGTTTTTCTGGCGGTTGTTCCCTCGGACAGCCGGTATTATCTGCCTCCTGACTCGCCCGAATGGGTCTTTTGCTGGCTGATTATTCGTCATCCCTATGTTGTGCAGCGCCTGATGCAGCGCATCGCGAGCGTTGGCCCCATCATGCAACTGGATCCTTCGAGTATGGTGCTTGCGCGGGTTGTTCAGTTGCTTGAGGGGATCTACGATGGCACCTTTCATGACGTCTTCGCGGAAGAGCTGGCTCTGTTTCATTTCCTGATCGAGTATGAGCGGCTGGCCCATTCGCTGAGCTATGCGCCCGATGTGCGGGAGCAGCTCTTGCAGAATGTCCGTTCGTACGTTTTGCAAACGCTCTGGAAGCCAATCGAGGTGGAACAGCTTGCGCGAAGATATGGCATGAGTCGCAGTCATTTCAGCCACTATTTCAAGCGGAACACCGGGCTATCGCCAGCTCAGTTTGTGATGCAGGTGCGCCTGGAAGAGGCCACGCAACGGCTCTTGCAGAGTGATCTCACGCTGGAAGTGATCGCCCGCGAGACGGGATTTGCCAACGCCAATCATTTCTGTAAGGTCTTTCGGCGCCATATGTATCTCAGCCCCGGAGAGTTCCGACGACAGATGCGCCCGTTTTCGCGTCCCGGGAGTCGCCCATAAGCGACGAGACTGCCCCTTTCTGTCTCCTCCTGTTTACGTATTTGTTTATATCCTCCATTTCCCTGTTTACGCAATATTTACACCTTCCTTTTTATACTTGCTAGAGATGAATCATCTGTTGAAGCGGCTGACGCTGTACGGTCAGCACGGAGGATCTATGGCAAAGACGCAACAAGACAAAACGATGCAACGTCAGATGATGACGGTTGTGCTCTCAAGCACCCTGGGAACCGCGATTGAGTGGTATGATTTTTTCCTCTATGGAACAATGGCCACCCTTGTCTTTCCGAAGCTCTTCTTCCCGGAATCGGATCCACTGGTAGGAACCCTGCTGGCGCTGGTCACGTTCCTTGTCGGCTTTGTGGCGCGACCCTTTGGCGGAGCGGTGTTCGGGCATCTGGGTGATCGAATCGGGCGAAAATCGACGCTGGTAGCAACCCTCCTGCTGATGGGGATCTCGACGCTGGTCATCGGGTTTTTGCCGGGCTATGATGCGATCGGGATAGTTGCTCCGCTGTTGTTAACGCTCTTTCGGCTCGGGCAGGGGCTTGGTGTTGGCGGCGAGTGGGGCGGCGCCGTCCTGCTGGCGCTTGAATATGGGCATAAGGAGCGGCGCGGCTTCTGGGCGAGCTGGCCTCAGATGGGGGCACCGATCGGGCTGGTCGTCTCAACGTTTGTGGTGAACATTGTGAGCGCGATGACAGGGCCACAATTCCTGATCTGGGGCTGGCGCATTCCCTTCCTGGTCAGTGCCCTTTTAGTGCTGGTTGGTCTCTATATTCGCTTCAAAGTGATGGAGACGCCGCTGTTTGAGCAGGTGAAGGAGCAGAAGCGCGAGGCAAAGGCGCCCTTGCTGGATGTCTTTCGCTATAGCACGCCCGAAGTATTGCTGAGTGCGGGTGCTCGCTTTGTTGAGCAGGCGCCATTCTACCTCTTCAGCGTCTTCGTCATCACCTATGGAACCGCCACTCTGAAAGTGGACAATAGCGTTGTCTTGAACGGGATCACGCTTGGGGCGGTGCTGGAGCTCTTCACTATACCCCTTTTCGGCTATCTCTCTGATCGCTACGGGCGTCGTCTCTGGTATCTGCTTGGTTGTGTGCTGATGGCACTCTTTGCCTTTCCCTACTTTTTGCTGATGAATAGCAGGAACTCATTCCTCATTATACTGGCCATCGTGCTCTCGTTGTTTATCTTCCATTCGTGGGTGTATGGCCCGCAGGCAGCGCTGATCGCGGAGCGTTTCGGCACCCGCTCGCGCTATAGCGGCGCATCGTTGGGCTATCAGTTGGCGGCACCCTTTGCCGGTGGTCTGGCTCCTATCATCGCGCTGCTGCTGCTGAACGGGAAAACAAGTCTTGGAGCGCTCGGACTTAATCATGTGACTATTGCGATCGGGGCCGGCTCGTGGCAGGCCGTGGCGATCTATATGGTTGTGCTCAGTCTGATCTCGTTCGCCTCGACATGGGGTCTCAAGGAGCTGAGCAAGGCCGATATCTCCGATACGCAAGCCTATACAATAGAGGAAGCGCCAGTCTCGCGTTTAGAGCCACACGAGGCCTGAGCCGGAAGCGGGGACGCCATAACAGAGCGTCCCCCATACTACGCCTGCCGGAGCAGCAACGCCGACAGAAACGAGATAATGGACATGATAACAATAAAGAGTGCGATAGAGGTGAAAAAGGTGGAATCGGTAGACTGCGAACCGGCGATCAGCGAGGTTGCCAGAATCGGGGTCGGGCCGCCGGCGGTTAACGAGGCCAGTTGATAGCCCAGAGTGGCGCCACTGTAGCGAAGGCGTGTCTCGAAGCAGGAGACGATCAGGGCGGCCTGGGGTCCATAGAGCCAGGCAATGCAGAGGCCCAGCGAGAGCACGAATGCAGTGACGATCAGCCAGGGGTTGAGGCTTTGCAGCAGGAGAAAATACGGAAACGCGAAGACGGCCATCAGCAGCGAGCCGAGCGCGTACCAGCGCCTGCGCCCGACGTGGTCCGAGAGCAGCGCGAAGAGCGGAATTGTAATCAGGGCGACCAGGGAGGCGATGGCAAGAAAGAAATAGATCTGTTCGGGTGAGAGCGATGATGTTTGCCCGAGATAGGTAAAGGTAAAGGTGGTGAAGATGTAGAACGGCGCGTTTTCGCCTGAGCGCAGCAGGGTGCAGAGGAGAATGGGCCGCCAGTAGCGCCGAACGACCTCCAGCAGCGGTGATGAGGCAATCTGCTTGCTGGCCAGGAGCTGGACGAAGGGCGGCGTCTCCGGGATGCGCAGGCGGATGTAGAGCCCGATGGTCAGCAGGATAGTGCTGAGCAGAAAGGGCACGCGCCACCCGATCGCCGTAAATGCCTCGTCGGGGTAGAGATGCCGAAAAACGATGGCGGAGATGGTCGAGAGCAACAGCCCGATCGGAACGCCAACCTGTGCCCAGCTTCCCCAGAACGCGCGGTGTTTCTCGTCGCCGTGTTCCAGCGAGAGGAGAACCGACCCGCTCCACTCGCCTCCCAGGCCAATTCCCTGCAAAAAGCGGAGCAATCCCAGACCGATGGGAGCCAGCAGACCGATGCGCTGATAATCAGGCAGTACGCCGATCAGCATTGAGGAGAAGCCAATCAGCAGGAGCGTCATAACCAGAGTTGACTTGCGCCCGATCCGATCGCCGAAGATGCTGAAGAAGGCGCCTCCGATCGGGCGGGCGACGAAGCCCACAAAGTTTGTGGTAAAGGCGGCAATGATTGCTGAATAGGGGTCCAGCGTCGGGAAGAAGAGACGCGGAAAGATAGTTGCTGAGAAAAAGGCATACAGGAAGAAGTCATACCATACAAGGGCGGTGCCAAGTGAGCAGGCGCAGATCACAGGGAACATATGACGCTGCGATTGTATGGTACGGAGAAAAGCGGGGATATTCCAGAATATCATTGACCCTCCTTTTTGCGGAGAACTGGCAATAAATAAGGTACAATAGATGCTATTATAAACGATATTCTAAAAGCATGCAGATAGCACGATTCGCTTGAGAATGAGGATAGCATGTTGCACATTCTGGAACGACGCATTAATCTCCAACTCCTGATTTTCTACAGCCTGTTTGTTCTTCCGTTGCTCCTGGGCGGCATTGAGATTTATTTCTTCCTGCGCGATACCCTGGAAAAAGACGCGCTCCAAACGGATCGCATGCTTGCACGACTGGTCGCGCTTGAGGTCGAGGCAACCGACGCGAAGACGAGACGCTCACCACAGGCCATGACGGATCGCCTGCTTGTACTGCGCCGTCGGCTGGCAGAGGATGGTGATATCTCGATCTGGCTGCTTGATAAAGGAGGACGACCGATTGCGTCTGTGGATGGGCAAGCCGCCCCGCATCCGGATACATATAGTTCTGCTCCGGTTGCGGGAACATCCTGGATGGTCTTTGTACAGCGCCCGACGGCTTCGGCGCACACGGTGATCATCAGCTTTCAGAATAGCCTCTTCATCGCGCTTGTCATGCTTATTGTGGGCGCAAGCTGTTTCTGGTTCGTGGCGTATGGGTGGGTGATCGGACCACTGACGCGGCTGGCAAAAGCCGTCTCGCTGATTCGACCGGACCAGACAACCCGCGTAACCGATGGGCCATTGCTGGAAAAGGAGCGGGGGCGTGTTGATGAGATCGGGCAGTTGATCAGCGCTCTTTCCACGATGGAGGATGAGATTCATACGCTGTTCCGACAGAGTGATCAGGAGAGTCAGGCGCGACTCCATACGCTGGAAGCGATCATGAGCAGCCTTGAGGACAGCGTTTTGCTGGAAGACCCGGACGGACAGATTGTCTACGCGAATCGGAGTTTTTACCGGCTGGTAGGCTTGCCCGCTGGAAGTACGACGACGGGGCTCACCGAGCGGTTGTATGCCATGCTGGAAGATCCTCGAAGCTACACGGAAGCCTTGCAACGGGCCGAAGAGCGTAGCGGCCCACAGCGGTTCGATTTCCGGGTGCGCGGTTTCTATAATCGGGTTGGGCAGTTCGTGCAGAGGAGCCGCCAGCTACGGATGCGCCTGTTCTATGTGTATGATCTCGCCGGGCAGCTCATCGGGCGGGGCAAGATTCTGCACGATGTGACACAGCAGAACGACGCCGAACAGATCAAGCGAAACCTGCTCGCGATTATCTCGCATGAGCTGCGCACGCCTCTGACCACGATGAAAGGCTATGCGACCAGTCTGCTGGAAACTGATGTTGAGATGGATGAGGCGCTCAAGCTTGAGTTCCTGCAAGGCATCGTAACCGAGGGCGATCATATGGCAGAGATTATCACGAGTCTGCTGGACATGTCGCAGCTTGAGGCCGGGACACTCAAGCTCTCGCCCTCTTTCGGCTCGCTGGAAGCGCTGCTTGACGAGGTGCTCGACAATCCGCGCTATCAGCGGGTTGAGCTTCAGCTTGAGCCGGGGTTTCCGTGGCTTTATGTCGATCAGAAGCGCATCGAGGTCGTGCTGCATAACCTGCTGGAAAACGCGCTTCGTTATGCAGGCGAGCAGGCGCGCGTTGAGATCAGGGCCCACGCTCAGGCAGAGGAGCAGGACGGTAGACCGGCGGGCCTCTATCTCAGCGTGATCGATGATGGGCACGGTATTCCGCTGGAGCAAAGGGAGCGAATCTTTGAGAGCTTTTATCAGATTGATAGCGGACATCGGCGCAGCAGCAAAGGGGTCGGGCTCGGTCTGGCGCTCTGTCGCGGGATTGTGGAGGCGCATGGAGGCGCGATCTGGGCGGCGGATCGTGCGGATGGAAAGCCCGGAGCAACCTTTCATATCTATTTCCCGCCGCGTCTGTTGCGACCGCGCCCGGTCAACGTTGAGGACTGAAGGAGGTTCTCTGTGCTACACGACAAACATATTCTCGTTGTTGACGATGAGCCCGGCATCCTGGATTTCATCAAGAAGAATCTGGAAATGCGCTCGTTTCAGGTCTCGCTTGCCAGTAACGGGCTGGAAGCGCTTGACCTCTTTATGCGCAACACCTTTGCCTTGATCGTGCTGGATGTCATGATGCCGGTGATGGATGGCCTGGAGGTCTGTCGGCGCATCAGGCAGAGTAGCACCGTGCCTATTATCGTCTTGACGGCCCTCGGTGAGGAGTCGGATAAGATCACGGCGCTGGATCTGGGCGCCGATGACTATTTAACCAAGCCATTTGGCGTCGGGGAGCTGCTGGCACGGATTCGAGCCGTTTTGCGTCGAAACCACTGGGCCGACACGCCGCCCTCGGTCAAGAGGCTCCGCTTAAAAGAGATCGAGATTGATTTCGAGCAACAGCGCGTCTGGCGTAACGGGACGCTGGTCAAGCTCTCGCCGACGGAGTTCGGGCTGCTGCAAACGCTGGCGCTGAACCCGGGCAAGCTCTTTACCCATGAGGCGCTGCTGCGGCGAGTCTGGGGGCCGGAGTATCGTAAAGAGCATGAATATCTTCGGGTGTACATCGGTCGCTTGCGACGCAAACTGGAAGCCGACCCCTCGCACCCGCGCTATTTCGTCACTGAACCGGGAGTTGGATACTATCTTGCCTGTCAGGATGAAGAAAGGAGAAGAGCAGAATGAAGAGTCTGGAAGGAAAGGTAGCGCTGGTGACTGGCGCTGCTTCCGGGATTGGTTTAGCGGTCGCCCGTGATCTCGCGCAACAGGGCGTGCGAGTGACGCTCTGTGATCTGGATGCGGAGGCGGGCCAGCGCGAGGCAGATGCATTGCCAAACGCTCGCTTCTGTCGCGCCAATCTTGCACGTAAAGAAGAGCTTGACCGGCTCGTTCAGGAGGCGCTGGAAGCCGAGGGACAGATAGATATTCTGGTGAATAACGCGGGCATTCAGCACGTTGCGCCGATTACCGAGTTTCCTGAGGAGAAATGGCGCTCTATCATCGAGGTGATGCTGACTGCCCCTTTTTTGCTGACTCAGGCGGTGCTTCCTTCAATGTATGAGCGGAAATGGGGCCGAATTATAAACATTGGTTCGGTGCATTCGTTGCGGGCATCGGCGTTCAAGTCCGCGTATGTTGCCGCGAAGCACGGGCTGCTCGGGCTTACGCGTGTGACAGCGCTGGAAGCCGCCCCATATGGCGTGACCTGTAACCTGATCTGCCCTTCTTATGTACGTACGCCGCTGGTGGAAAAGCAGATCAAGAGTCAGGCGGCGGTTCACCATATTCCGGAAGCGGAAGTTGTTGAGAAAGTGATGGTTGCGGAGGGAGCAATCAAACGGCTGTTAGAGCCGGAAGAGGTGGCGCAGCTTGTGACCTATCTCTGTTCGGATGCGGCCTCGGCTATTACCGGGAGCTCCCAGGTGATTGACTGCGGCTGGACTGCCCATTGAGCGAGCTGCCGGGAAGGTGGCGACCAGAAGGGAGGGAGGACAAGAACGTGTACTATGCTCGTTTTCGTTCTCCCTCTTCCCTTTGGGAGATGATAGTACTGGAAAGGGAAAATGCTTACAAAGTATGAAAGATGTATGGCCTCCTTGAGAGGATAGAATATGCTCCATTCAAGACGGGAATATTGAGAGGCAGCACGGGGATAGATAATCAGCAAAGGCGTATGCAATGCAAAAATTTGTCGCATGGATTGTGAAATATTGCTACCCCCGCGCGTGGCGCGAACAATACGAGCGGGAATTGCTGACGGCGTTGAGAATGCAGCCCGTGAGCCTGCGGACACTCATCAACCTCTTTGGGGGCTGTCTGATGGCGCATCTCAATCCGCAGTATGCATCCAGGCATCTGTTATTGAAGAACAGATTGGCTCCAATAGCCCTGTTTCTGATATCGTTTTCCTGGGCGCTCACCTTCTTCTTTATCTGGGAAACATCGCAGACAACGTTCATTTTCATGCCGCTGGCCTCCTCACCGTGGCATTGGCTCGACGTCTTTGCGAGGCTGCTCATTGTATTGGTACCTCTTTTCCTTGCCGCTCGCTTCATTCTGGACAGGATGCAGAGTGTGGCAAAGACCGGAGAGAAGGCCCCAAAGAGACAGTTACTGGTTCCTGCGCTTCTTGCGTGCTTGTTGCTTGGCCTTGCCCTGTTTTTCCCCTATCCGGCGCTGATTGCTCTCTCTTCTCCAATATCGCAGTATGGTGAGGCGGGGAAGACGGAACATCGCGCTTCTGATTGTTGGTTTGCAAGTGGTGCTTCCTATCAGTCTCTTTGGTTTTCGCCTGCTGACCACTCCTGCAAGCTACTGGGATTGGTGAGACCCTATCGCGGTTGGTATGGGGGCGCTCGTAGGCTTTCTCCCATTTATGAGTGTGGGAACATTGCTGTTCCTGCTGGCGCTTCAGAAAAAGATACGTCGGGCTCCATTTCGTTTGCTGCTTTCCCTGTTCTCCGTTGTGACGGCGCTTATGGCAGTGCTTCTGTTGCTCTTCGCCGCCCGCGATATCGTCTACTGGACGCATGATCACTCTCTTATTCTGCAATCGGGGCAGATCAGTATTGGTACCCACTATCTCTATGGTTTCTGGTCGTTTTTCTCGCAGCCAGATCAGTGGTTGCAGGTCACATTGTTGCATGCCTTTCCGATGAGTCTGGGTGTGCTTGGTATGGCGGTAGCGGTTCTCCGGGGCTGGTCCATGCTCAGGGCAGAGCGTGAGCCGGTACAGGAGCATGCTATGCAAGAGATGGTGATGCGGCAAAGTTAGCAGCCGCTTCCACCTGAACACGACAGGAATGAAGTCCCGAGGAGGCCTGAAGGTCCCTCGGGCTTTGTGCTGCTTTACCGTACCTTTTTGTTGCGATAGAAGTACATGGTGAGCGGTGCGAACAGGATGATCAACACAGCACAGGCCAGCAAGACCCGGGCAATCTGATCAACGGTAGAGGTGCCATGCATCAGGCCACGCGTCGCTGTCACCAGATGGCTGATCGGGTTCAGGTTAACGGCCACCTGCAACCAGACCGGCATGGTTTTTGGGTCCACAAAGATATTGCTCCCGAATGTGAAGATGAACATGATCATAGAACTGATACCCATGACCGAGTTCGGGGTGGGAAGGATCAGGCCGAGTGCTGTCCAGATCCAGCTCAAGCTGAATGAGAATGTGAGGATCAGGAGGACCGCCAGCAAGACCCCCGGCACACCGCCATCTGGCCGAAATCCCATTATCAGCCCCAGAATGATGACCATCAGCGCCGCGATAGAGTAGCGCACAGCATCGCCTAGCAGCGCCCCGACGATTGTGGCCGGCCCCCAGATGGGCATAGAACGGAAGCGATCAAAGATGCCCTTCGATATATCTGTATTGAGGGTAAAGCCCGTGTACATAGTGATCATGGTGACCGTCTGGACCAGAATGCCCGGCAGGAAGAGATGAAGATACTCACCTGTCGAGCCTGCTAAGGCCCCACCAAACATGTAGGTGAAGATGAGCGTCAGCATTGCGGGAAAGGCCGTGACATCGAAAAGCTGCATGGGCACGTGCTTGATCTTGAGCAACGCACGCCAGCCAAACAGAAGCGAGGCGGTCAACGCGCTGGCACGGCGGGGGCGAGCGCTGCTTGCGAGCGCTGCATGCAACTTCTGGTTATCGATGCGAGCCAGTGGGCTTGTTTGCGTGATGCTCATTGTGGTTCCTCCTCTGTTGGGGTGGCCTCATGCCCTGTCAGGGACAGGAAGACTTCATCAAGACTGGGCTGACCGAGCGAAAAGTCACTCAGCTCAATGCCCGCATGGAGCAGCGCTGTTAAGGCTTCTGTTGCCCTTTCAGGGGCCGAAACGCGCGCTGAGAGAGCGGTGGCGTCGGCTTCAAGATGTGGCGTGACATCGAGGACGCGGGTCAGCAGTTGCTCTGCTGCGGCTCGCTGCTCGGCTTTATGGAGCCGGATATGCAGTATCCCGGAGCCAACAGAGGCTTTCAGTTCTCCACTGGTTCCTTCGGCAATGATCTTGCCATGATCGATGACCGCAATGCGGTCTGCCAGGCGGTCGGCCTCTTCGAGGTACTGGGTGGTGAGGAGAATGGTTGTGCCCGCAGAGACAAGAGCGCTGACGATATCCCAGACCTGATTGCGGCTACGTGGATCAAGTCCGGTGGTCGGCTCGTCGAGAAAGAGCAGATCCGGGGTGACAACGAGGCTGGCGGCGATATCAAGCCGACGTCGCATCCCACCCGAGTATTTGCTGACCAGACGATCGGCTGCCTCATCCAGACCGAAGACTGAGAGCAGTTCCGCGGCTCGCGCTCTGGCATCCGTTCGTGAATATCCAAGCAAGCGGGAAATGAGGATAAGGTTTTCTCGCCCGGTCAGCTCTTCATCGACGGCGGCAAATTGTCCGGTGAGGCTGATGCGGTGGCGTACAGCTTCAACCTCCCGTCGCACATCATGCCCGAATATTTCAACGGTGCCGGAATCCGCGTGCAGCAGGGTCGCGAGAATGCGAATGGTTGTTGTTTTGCCCGCACCATTTGGCCCGAGGAGCGCGAAGACGGTTCCCCGCTCGACGTGTAGATCGACACCTTTTAAGACCTCTGTCTTCCCGTACGCCTTTCGTACGTCTCGTACTTCGATAGCGTGAGTCGTGTGTATCACAAGCATTCCTTCCTGATCTATTTCATTGAGAGCGCTTGTTGTATTATACGCGACCCAGGCGGAGAAAACTTCTTCGATTTTGCTCTATGCAGGCATTTTCGCTTCCCGAGGAGAGAACACGCTAAGGCGCTTCCGGTGGTGTGTTAACGATCGGAATCGTTGTTTGCTTCTTCTTCCTGCCTGTGTTTTAGCGCTTCCTTCAGCCATCGGGGCGCTTTCTCGATTGGTGCTGCTTCTCTTCTCGCGTCAGGCGCTTAGCCCGCTCATACTGCTGTTGCAAGGAAGGGACGTTATACTCCTGTCGTTCGGCATCGGTGGTCGCGGGGTCTACATCCCAGAGGCGATAGCGCGTGCCATTCGAGGTAAATTGCGTGCCGTATTTTTGCGGTTTCCCTTGATACATCAGCCAGCGATCCAGCGAGGCGGCAATAAGCCAGCGGGCCCGCGCAAAGCCCAGCGACGCGGACTTCTGCGCCAGCTCGTGTGCTTGCCAGATGTCGTCAAGCGTCTCGCCATGCTGAAAGATCATCGCGGCATGATAAAAGTCTTCTGGGGCCTGTAGCGCTCCTTGCGCAATCAATTCGGTCACACGTTGGCGTCGTTTTGCGTCGTTTTCGCGTAGCTGTTTGTACGCGGGAGTGCCGAACTCAGGATGCTGTTTGCGCTCTGCCTGATCCGTCTCAAAAAGGGATTGTAGCTCCTGGTGCATGCTTTGTCTCCTTCTTTCCATAGAGATGCCAATACATCACAGATGCCATTTCCTTATTTGAGATTATATCATGTATCCTCAGGGGAACTTGTGGTAGAATGCTATCTCCGATTGATGCCGCTGGGAAGAAAATAGAGTGGAATTATGGCTCGAACAGAGTGAGCATCATTGGGATGTGCATAGCTATACGATGCTGCTCCCGCTGTCGACAGCGACGATTCGCCGAATGCAGGCCGCGATCAAACCGTATCCTTTTGAGCGGCTCTATGCTGCCTGGTTTGGTCGCGACATCAAAGCGAATGCAGCGGCGGTAGTGCAGCGCAGTGAGGTGCTTGAAGAGGCCCGGTAACAATCGAGAGCGGGTGAAGCGGGGCAATCCGTTCACCTGCCCTTAACAAACTATGCCAGATTCCGCACATATGTTCCCATCTCCATGAGTACCTGCAAGATATGCTGTACCATCTCTGAGTGCGAGAGCCCCTTTTTATCAAGACACCACTTGATTGCGGTGCCGCAGATAGCCCAACTCATCGCGGTGGCGATCGTTTCCCTCCGCACTCCGGGATCGGTTATGGCGGTTTGTTTGAGCCAGCGAAGCAGGATCACCTCGACCTCTTCCTGTACGATTCGTTCCACTTTGTAGAGGTTATCCGGGTCACAGCGGCTATAAAACTCATTCAGAAAGCCAAGCACTATGCCGATCACCTGGCGCAGATTGTACTTGTCTCCCTGCGCCGATGCGGGGAGCTTGCTTGTGATGGCATCCTGAAACAGTTGCCGCAGCGTTATGTCCAATAACATGTACTTATCAGTAAAGTGTGCGTAAAAAGTGGCACGATTGATCGTTGCTCGCTCCGTGATATCCTGCACGCTGATAGAGGAGAACTCTTTCTCCTGCAACAGTTCCAGAAATGCCTGCTGTAAGAGCTTCCGGGTTCGCTTCACCCGCGGGTCCATATGTTTGTCTCCCTGTGTCATCATTTTCCCTGACTTTCACAACATGTGTACGCCTTTGTTGTCTATGCGACAGAAATGCTCATTTGCCCCTTGAATGCCTCGTCCATGACGCGGTAGTATTATAGCGAACACGCGTTGTCTATGCAACACCTGTTGTGAAAGAAATTGAAGAGGAGAAAGCATTGTATGTTCAAGATAGCGATTATTGTTGGGAGCACGCGCCCATTTCGGAACTCAGAGACGGTTGCCAACTGGGTCTATGAGATTGCGAGCCGCCGAACCGATATCGCGGTTGAACTGGTTGACCTTAAAGAATTTAACCTGCCGCTGCTGGATGAGGTGCGGCCCGCTGTAACCGGGTTTTATGAGAAACCCCATACAAAGGCCTGGTCTGCCAGAATAGCGCCCTTCGATGCCTACATCTTTGTGACTCCCGAGTACAATCATGCGCCTCCTGCCTCGCTCAAGAACGCGCTTGATTACCTGTATCGCGAATGGAACAACAAGGCGGCAGGCTTCGTCAGCTATGGGGCTGCCGGCGGGAGGCTTGCGGTCGAGCAGTTGCGGCTGATTATGAGCGAATTGCAAATCGCGGATGTACAGGCTCAGGTCAGCCTCTCGCTGCGCACAGACTTTGAGAATTACACAATGCTGAAGCCACGTTCCCATCAGGAGGCAGCGGTCAACATGATGCTTGATCAGCTTGTTGCCTGGGGGAATGCACTTAAGCCGTTGCGCAAGATATCCGCAGAAATTGTTCAGTGATTGGAGAAAGACATGAGTATCGTAACCGTGATTGAACCGATTGAGGCTCCCGAGGGACAGGAAGCGCTGGTACGGGAGCAGTGGCAGAAGATGAGTGCAGCGCTGGCGCACGCGACGGGTTTTCTCGCCTCGCGGCTGTATGAGGTTGACGACGAGGTTGAAGCGCGACTGATATCCGAGTTGAACTTTCAGTGGCTCAGGGCGCGGCCCGCTGGCAGAGCGCGTTTTCGCTTTGTGCATATCGCAGAATGGGAATCTCTGGCCCACTATAACGCGGCCACGCAGCGAGAAAGAGGTCTCTCGTTTCCCACCTATCCGGCTGTCTATCATCTTCATAGCGGAGCCTCCGAGCCAAAGCTGACCACAAAGAGCGGTCAGACCTTCTCACTGATAGCGCTCTTTGAGGTTCCCGCGGGACAGGAGGCCATTTTACGGCAGCAGTGGCAGACTATTGTTGAGGGTATGGGGAAGGTAGAGGGGTCTCTTGGGCCCGGACTGTACGAGCGGGAGCCTGTTGAGGAGGTTACAAGCCTGCTTTCGTCCCATCCCATTTCCGGCACGGATATTCGCTTTGTCAATGTCGCAGAGTGGGAATCGCTGGCACACTACGGAGCCGTTATTCGCTCGCGTCGCCACGTAGAGCCAATCACATTCCCCAATCATTCCGCATATTATCATGTGGTCGCGGAAAACTATGCAGCAAAAGGGGAAATAAAGCGCTGGTCGGAAAGCAGCAAAATGAGGAGATAATCATATCCTTTCAGGAGAAAGTGGGAATATGACATCAGGAGCTACGATCCTGATAAAGGGCACTGTTCGCGCTCTGAGAGCAGTGCGAAGGGGGCTCGCCAGGCCTGAAGCACTCGTGTACGGCTTGCGTGACCGGAAGCGGACGGGGCTTCTCACTTCACTGCATAGGTGTGGAGGTTGCTTGTATCAAGTGTGTACAGGCAACCTTCATTCAAAGAGGAAGCCGTCATTTCAGTCAAAGGGGGCTTGTTTTTCTCGCGCCAAAATTGTATACAATAAGAAAGAAATTGTATACAATCGGAAAAGGGAGAGCCCATGTTTGCGACCGGACTTCGTTGTTTTCGTTGTGGTCGGGTACAGCCGTTTACGCCGTCTGCGTACCTCTGCCCGCACTGTGGGGCGGCTGATGATGATCCCGGGATTCTGGATGTTCTCTATGACTATGACGCGATCGCTCCCGCTTTCGAGCAGGAGAGGGAGAAGCAGCGGCCTGATCTGTTCCGTTTCCTGCCCCTGTTGCCTGTGAATGCGGTGGGGCCGGTGCTCCCTGCTGGAGGAACGCCCCTTGTGGCTGCGCCGCGTCTGGCTCAGCGTCTGGGGCTGGCGCAGTTGTATCTGAAAGACGAGACGCGCAATCCTACCCGCTGCCTGAAAGATCGAGCGACCGCCGTCGGGGTCACGATGGCTCTGGAGCAGGGGTACAGGACGCTGTACTGTGCCTCGGCGGGCAACGCCGCGATTTCGCTGGCGGGCTTCTGTGCGCATCTTGGCCTTGCCTGTCAGGTCTTTGTGCCGCATGCTGTGTCCACAACGCGTTTGCGCTGGTTGCAGCGTTACGGAGCAATCATTCATATTTCGGATGGCGACTACGATCAGGCATACGCTGAGGCCGAGGCGGCAGGGCAGGAGCAGGGATGGTATAGCCGCAATTGTGCCTGTAATCCATTTCTGGTCGAGGGGAAGAAGACCGTCGCGCTGGAGATAGGCGAACAGCTTCACTGGCAGGTTCCTGATATGGTGGTTGCTCCTGTGGGAGATGGTTGTACACTTGGGGCGATCGGAAAGGGCTTTCGTGAATTGCGGCGTCTCGGGCTGACCGATCGCCTTCCGCGCCTGCTCGGAGTTCAGGCGGAAACAGTTCAACCAGTCGTCAGCCGCTATCATGGAGTGAAGGCCGGTGCAGATTGTGGTCCGACTGCTGCCGCCTCGATTGATGTAAAAAAGCCGCGAAACTACCTGCGCTTGCGTGCCGAGCTGGATGCCAGTTCTGGCAGTATGCTTGCCGTGTCTGATGCCGAGATGGAAGAGGCTCGGTGCCTGCTGGCCTGCGAGGCCGGACTTGTCGCTGAACTGACCTCTGCGGCTTCACTGGCGGCACTGTTCCAACTGGCAAGGCAGGAGTCACTTCAGGGGAAAACCGCGGTTCTGGTTATCACAGGAGGGAGAAACGATGGCGATTCGTAATGTGCTACAACTGGGCGATCCGGGGCTGCGCGTGGTTTCGGAGCCTGTTGCCGATCCCGGGGCGCCAGAGATTGCGGCGCTGCTCACCGATTTACAGGATACTCTGACACATTGGCGGACGACCACAACCTATGGACGCGGCATTGCTGCTCCTCAGATTGGTGTTCCCTTACGTGTCATATTCCTGCATCTGGAACAGCCCTGGCCGCTCATCAATCCAGCTATTATCGCGCATAGTGAAGAACAGATGGTGGTCTGGGACGCTTGTCTGAGTTTCCTCTGTATCTTCTGTCAGGTCTGGCGTTATCAGCAGGTTGATGTACGCTATCAGGATCTCCAGGGTGCATGGCACACCGTGCATGCGGAGGGCGACCTTGCGGAACTCTTGCAGCACGAGATAGATCATCTGGATGGTATACTCGCTCTGGATAGAATGACAGATATCAGGACGATGTGCACACGTGAGGAGTTTGAAAAACGCTATCGTGAGCGAAGTCCTTATGCTCGTTAGAGGAGATATGGAGACGATTGGACAGCGCCGCCCTCGGCGTGAGGAAGTGCGCGAACTGATACTTGAACGGCTGCTGAAAGGCGAGCTTGCGCCCGGGAGCCGCGTGAAAGAAGTCTGGCTGGCAAACGAGCTCGGGGTGAGCCGTACCCCTTTGCGAGAAGCGCTCTTTCGTCTTGAGCAGGAGGGGTTTGTGCGTGCCGATCCCGCTCGTGGGTTTACAGTGGTTCCTCTTACGGCGCGTGAGGTGCGAGAAATCTACCCGATTATCTGGACGCTTGAGTGTCTCGCCCTGCGCACCGCGGGTCTGGTGCATGCCGAGCAGTGCGCCGAGCTGGAACGCCTCAATGCCGAACTGGCAGAAGAGGCGGAGGTATCACAGCGACGTATCGAGCTGGATACACGCTGGCATAGAACCCTGTTACAGCACTGTCCCAATGGGCGGCTGCTGAGGCTGATCGACGCGCAAAAGCAGGTGGCCTACCGCTATGAATGGGCCTTTATGCGTGAGACCGAGGTGATTCCAGTTTCGGTACAACAACACGCTGAGATCATCGAGGCGCTACGACAACAGGATCTAGAACGAGCTGTTGAGGTGCTGGAAATGAACTGGCGATCCGGTATGGATATGCTGTTGCAGCGGCTTGACTGGCTCTAGTATTCGCGTGCGTATGATGGACGTCGTTCAATGTGATGTTGTGGCTCTCTCTTTGGTTGGGAAATCGAAGGGAGAGCCTTTCATATTGGTAGAGACGGCTCAACAGGCAGAAACAGAAGCCTCCTCGCTTGCATCGACCTCGCTTTTTTGATTACAATCTGAATATAATTTAGCAAATGTTAAACTGTTTAATCCTTAAAGTGAGAGCTGAGAAGCGGCGTGCCCATGCCGAAGGTGTCTCTCACTTTCTGGTATACCCATTGTCCTTTGCAAGTCTGCTTGCTATTTCTGGTGTGTATAGAGAGGTCCATGATGCAACCCACCACGCAAAGGCGGAAAGCCTTCATTCTTTTGTTGCTCTGTGGCTTGCTATGCTGTCTTGTTCTCAGCGCTTGCGGCGATCCTGTTTCTCCTGAGACGACTACGCTGCCGAAGCCGACGCTCGTCTATACCGGTAAAGACTTCACCGTCAAATATCTGCAAGGATGGTCACAAGAAGAGAACGCGAACAGGCGCCTGGTGGCTTTCCATTCCACTCCCGATAAAGATATGTACGATGCTCGCACCGATAGCACAATCACCATCGGAAGTGTTGATACTACAGCGACAGCACAGCAGTTCATTGAAAAGCAGCTCCTCGATCTCAAAACGCAACTGAAGGATTTTCAGCAGGTCCCGACGGCAACAACGGTTACGATTGCGGGCAAAGAGTGGCAACAGCGAAGCTATACGGCAACAACGCAGGCATTGAATGGGAGTGATGTCACGCTCAAAGCGGTAATGCTGGTGACGAAGCTTCCCGATCAGCGTGTTTTTCTGGCTGCCTGCGGCTCCGCACAGAGCGCCTTTGAGCAGTATCAAAAGCAGGTCTTTTTGCCGATGCTTGACACGCTGACGATCAAGAACGGGTGAGGGAGGGAAGGACGGGGCAGGTGGGCCACCGTAAAGAGAGGCATTGCGAGAAAGATCCTGTGCTCTGCCAGCAGGGGGGACGGTGGCTCTGCCCGGCGTTCAGTGAGCGAGATCGTTCTTTTTCAGACGGTCTTCGAGCTCTTGCAGGTCGGTCACGAACCAGAGCTGATGGCCCTTGTTGGCCTCATATACAAAGTCACGAAACGAGCGGCTCTGCGCGACATAGGGCGAGATATCGCCGAGAATCGCAACGCGAAAGCGATAGTTCGCGAATTTCTGGATGATCTCTCCTGCAAGCCGCGTCTTGAGCTCGAAGAAATCTTCTGTCAGCCGTTCCACCGGAATCAGGATCAGTTGGGCGCGAGTGCCCCATGTCTCTCCGATCAGATCCAGCGCATCTTGTTCGCTTTTCAGCTTTTCTCCCTCTGGAGCGCAGACGAGCGCTGGCACGCCTTGTATGGTAGTCACTGTGTCGGTCATATTCTCCCCTTGAAAATGATGTAGAAAATCTCGCTTCTTCGGCTTAGATCCTCTCTTGAGGAGCGTAACACATGACCTTTGTTCGGGTCAATCAACTGATCTGCAAAAAGGCGCGAAACGAGGCATACATTGCCCCTCATTCCACGACGAGACAGGGCGCCAGCACTGGCAATGTGCAACGTTCGCGATTCCTCCATCGTGTCTATGCATACAGACGCTCTTACAAATACACTTTCTAGCTCTCATCCATTTTGGGGAGGTTTTCAATGTCGCAGGAGCAGAAACAATTTCCAGCACAGCAGCAGCAGCCTCACGGCAGTGAAGCAAAGATGACGCCGCGTCCCGAGACAAAGGGCCACGAGTATCGAGCCAGCGGCAAGTTACAGAATCGGGTAGCGCTGATCACTGGCGGTGATAGCGGTATCGGGCATGCGGTTGCTGTGCTCTTCGCGAAAGAAGGAGCCGACGTCGCGATTGTCTATCTTGATGCGCATGAGGACGCGAAGCGAGCTGCTCACGATGTCGAAGAGGCAGGGAGACGCTGCCTGCTCATTGCTGGCGATGTCGGAGATGAGCAGTTCTGTCAGCACGCGGTACAACAGACCATCTCCACTTTCGGGAAGCTTGATATTCTTGTAAACAATGCCGGTGAACAGCATGTCAAGAGCAGCGTTGAGGAAATCAGCTCCGAGCAGTTGGAGCGCACATTCCGCACAAACATCTTCTCTCAGTTCTATATGACGAAGGCAGCGTTGCGACATCTCAAGGCCGGAAGCGCGATTGTCAACACAACCTCTGTCACGGCCTATCAGGGAGCGCCCCAGTTGCTTGATTACTCCGCGACGAAAGGCGCAATTGTCGCTTTTACTCGCTCTCTTTCAAAGGGGCTTGCTGAGAAAGGCATCCGCGTGAATGCGGTGGCTCCCGGCCCCATCTGGACGCCGCTGATCCCGTCTACATTCCCGCCTCAGCAGGTTGAGTCGTTTGGTTCTGATGTGCCGCTCAAGCGGGCCGGACAGCCAGAAGAGGTTGCACCCGCCTATGTGTACCTTGCCTCGGATGACGCTTCCTATATGACCGGGCAGGTACTCCATGTGAACGGCGGTACCATCGTCAATGGATGAGAAACAAGGGAAAGCTGTGACGCGTTCATTGCGTTGGTGCTTGCCCTTTCAGAGCCGGGAGAGCGGGCTGTCCTTCTATCGGGAAGGATGAACTCGCGTCCTGGCTCTTATTGCTGATGCTCTTGTGCTTTGCGCTCGTTGAGCACCTGCACATAGTGGGCGTTCTGCATAATGCCGAGAATGTTGCCAAAGGGATCGACCACGGAAGCGGTGATAAAGCCTTCTCCTCGTGTGGTGATATCCTGATAAAGGGTTGCTCCCATATCGAGGAGTTTTGCCAGCGTCGCCTTGATATCGTCAACATGCCAGTAGATGATTGCGCCTGCCGGGCCCTGCGTTGCGCCGGGAGGGGCATAACGGCTATCAATGATGCCGAACTCATGCTGATAGTCCCCGAGACGAAATTCGATATAGCCGGGCACGTGAAAGTATGGCTCAGTGTCCAGAAACCTCGTATACCATTGTTTGGCTGCTTCCAGATCGGCGGCATAGAAATTGACAGTCGCAAAACCCCGTAAACGTGTACCGTTGCTCATAAATACTATTCCTTTCGTGGCTCTTCTCACTTCGTTGTTTTCAGTATACTATAAATTGCGGACAGAAACGGTCCTTTTCTCAAAGGTTCTGTCCATAACAGGGGACGGATCGCAAAACAGCAAGGCTCCTCCGGGAGAGGGTGAATCAACAAGAAAAAACACTCATCTGGAGGAGGAATCTTTCATGTCCCTTCAAGTATTGTGTGATTCATCGCCCTCGTGAATGGGGAGCTCCAAACACATCGTGAACGGTCACGTCCAGCGGAGTGCATGGATTTCTACCGTCGGCACGGTTCAGTTTCCTGTGCAAACTATACAAACAGGGTCTCAAACACTGCATGCTTGCTTCCAATCTGCTCGATCCTTTGCGCTCACAAGGTTGGTGAATCATACATTCGCTGACTTGCCCGCGATAGAGGGTATTGAGGCTTCTCGCTTATTGGTCTGCCTGTTTGGGGGACAAATGGCTCTTGTAGCTCTGATCTGATTTCGATATGCTAAGAGCCATGTTCGGATTTGATGAGTCGTCGAATGGAGGTTGTTGTGCATTATCATCTTGTTGTTGATAAGCAGATTTTTGAACAGTTCCCTGAGTATCAGGCGCTTATTGTGTATGTGGAGGGAATCCAGAATTTCCCTTCGACTCCGGAGAGCGAGGCGCTTCTGCGTGCCGCTGAACAGCAGTGTCGCTCTACCCTGACACCGAGCACAGTGCTTGAGCATCCGCATATCGCGGCATGGCGTGATGCCTATCGCCGCTTCGGAGCGAAGCCGAAGAAGTATCCGAGTTCGGTGGAAGCCTTGCTTATGCGAACTGTAAAAGGTGATGACCTTCCCCTCATCAATGGGCTGGTTGACCTGTACAATATGCTGAGCCTGAAGTATGTGTTGCCGATCGGGGGAGAGGATTGGAGTAAGCTGACGAGTGATCTCCATTTGACCTATGCCCGCGGCGATGAGCCATTTCAGACCATGCAGGCAGGACATGAAGAGGTCACCTATCCAGACCCGGGAGAGGTGATTTGGGTTGACAGTACCGGGGTGACCTGCCGACGCTGGAACTGGCGACAATGCCGCCGTACTCGCTTGACGGAAGAAACCCAGAACGTGTATTTTGTGCTGGATCGCCTTGCCCCGTATCCGACAGAGACGCTGCTGGCTGCCGGCGATGAGTTAAAGTCCTATTTGCATCGCTGGTTCCCTGATTGTACTGTCTCCACTGAATTGCTCAAGGCATAAAGCCCTGCTCAGCGGATCTCAGGTTCTTGACGTTGTGCTGTGGAAAACGGGCCTTGTCAGCCCATATGATAGATCAGCAGGAAAGAGAGGAGAATAGCCCTCTCTTTCCCCATGTTCCGGTTATGCCTCAGGCGGGTAGCTCCAGATATTGAGCTGGTTTCCGTCGGGATCATAGAAGGAGAAGAGGCGAAGGCCTTCGGTGAAGCCATACAACGGAGAGGGGGCAAGGCCCTGCTCACGACAGAACTGATGTGCTTCTTCGATATCTTCGGTGAAGAAGTAGGGCCGAGCGAGCAGCGGTGTTTTTCCGTGGAAGGCGTCGGCGGGCAGCTCTTCTATCCAGAACTCACCCTTGTCGATACCCATAAGTGCCCTGCCGTCATCCGGGGAAGACTTGAGAACCCCCATATTGAAATAGTTCGTGTACCACTCGATCGCTGCTTGCAGGTTGCGGACCCCGAAGCGTGGCAGGCCGTAGCCGCAGAATAATGATGTGCTTTCCTTCTGCGTCTCACTCGCAGTGACTGTCAGGCGGATGCCTTCCAGATCATAGAGATCGAAGCAGGGGAGCCGGTCCGGGCCTGTCGTGATCTCTGTGACCCGGATGCCTGCCTGTTGTAGCTTCTCACGTGTCGCGGCGAGGTTGAGGGTTGCGAGACAGAGACGGACATTGGCTTCCCGTGCGCCCTCGATCTCCTCACCCCAGACATTGATCTGTGTTCCGCCTCGAACCTGTACCAGCGGAATGGCGTTCTTGTCGCCAAACGCAAGCAGAGTTTGCCCCTCTTTCTCACTGCTCCATAAAACATGCATGCCGAAATGACGGCAGTACCAGTCAACTGCTTCCCCCATATTGTGTACGCCTATATGACCGCCCTCAAAACGTAGAAAACGTGGCATATCTTGCCCCCTGTAGAAATAGAGATTCTCCTGCATAAGGAGTCTCTTTTCTCTTCTTTTTGATGGGAGCAGAAATGGTAATCAAGGCGCTGCTCATCTCGTTTGATAGCAGGCTTATACAACAAGCGGCGCGGCTGTCATGACACCGACTGCCAGCACAACGAGAATAAATCCGATGATAGCAAATCGTCGAGCCCGGGTATTGTCTCCTGTTCCGGGGATTGCCAGAATGGCTGGACGTAGTGCTCCATCGCCAAGACCGAGCAGCACCAGCGCGATCACAAACCCTGTAATAATGAGGCTTCCCCATGCGCTTCCGAAGAGATGCGGGAAGCCACGGGTCCTTGTGATGAGAATAAGTCCGAAGCCCATTGTGAGGGTTCCTGTATAGGTAAGAACCCGAAGGGTTGTGACTGCCAATCGTGTGAGTACTTCGCTTGCTCCTTTGCCGATGAGCGGGATGATAACAAATGCCAGCAGCGCATAGCCGCCTACCCAGAGTGTAGCCGCTGCAACGTGCCCATAACGTATCAACCAGGAAAAGAACATGCCTACCCTTGCTCCTTCCAATCATTGTGGTGCTCTTCCTGTAAGATAGAAGGTGTATCGCTCTTCTGTACGCTCCGCTCTCGAATCGATCGATGAATGAGCCATTCACCGACGAATGCGCCCGGTGGGCCGGCTGTGAGTAAAACAGCGAGCGGAAACCACCATTTCCAGAGGCCATCAAGTGCCCCTACGCTCACGATGGCAAGCAAGAGAAGGTAATTGATACCATGCAGCGGGCCCAGAATATGGACTATCTCGCGCTGCCCCGTGAGCGCTGCTGTGACAAGCGCGATCAGGAGTACAAGATCTGCCAATGCTGCCAGGCGCACAATGTGCATGCGACGAGCGATGCGGTCAGGGTGCTGGATTGCGTTCATCACTGCTGGCCCTCTTTCTTCGTGGAAGGTCGAGTTCCGGTAACGGCTGAAGCAGGTCGTTTCCCTGCCTTTGCTGTCCCGGCATGGGTGTCTCCGGTCACATCGAACATGCGATGTAGACGCATCGGCTTTGTGTTTGACTGCTTCCATGTAAGCCGGTTGCACTCAAGAAGCTGGTCTATCAAAGGTACGCTTTCTCCCTTGTCCTGTGCGATCCCTTCAACAAGACCTTCCTTTTCGGTAAGTTCCGGAACGACAGCTTGTACACTGAGGGAGGTGGGAATGCTGATGTTCCAGGTGTCTATCTGTGCCATATTTTTCCTCTCATTCCATGCGTCGTTACAGTGAGGCTACTCCCTCTTTGCGCCAGACTGTGCCACGTCGCTCAAACTCGAAAAGCGTTTCTACCTCATGCGCGATGTGTGGCCCGAGCACGCGTTCAAGCAGATAGCAGCCGAGGTCGAGACCAGATGTGACGCCGCCTGCGGTCACCAGATTACCATCATCAACGACGCGTGCCTGTATCGGGATTGCTCCGCTTGCCTCCAGGGCACGCATGCCCTGATGGTGGGTTACTGCGGGACGGCCTTCAAGCAATCCGGCCATTGCCAGTGCCAGCGAGCCGCCACAGACTGTCGCAACGATAACCCCGGATCTATCGAGCGCTTGCTTGATCAGTGTTGGAAGGTTCGTTTCTACCGCGCGAGCGAGTAGAACGGGAATGGTATCAACCTGACTCCCATCCTCGGGCTCGTTGAGCGGTCCTGCTGCCCCTGGCACAATGATGATATCGGCTTTTTCGGGATCAAGCATGGCTGTTGCATGCAGAACAAGGCCTCCTGATCCGCTGACGACCTCACGTGGTCCTTCCGCTGAAACCAGTTCTACGGAGAGCGCATCAAGGGCGGCCTTTCCTCCTGCCCAGAGCGTTTCATAGGGGCCGATCACGTCAAGGGGATCAAAGCCGTCAAACAGCACGATTTGGGCGTGTAGCATAGGAGAAATCCTTTCATCTCGCTGTGTCAATCTTCATCATCTCTACTATAGAGCCTGCTCTTCTGACTGAACAGTGGCGAGATAGACAGAAACCGCCGGAATCAAGCCAAAGAGAACTGGTATTTTCCGGATGTTGTCAGATAGAACGGGCAGATGATATAGTGGAGGCATGCATACAATCGCTATTCTTGCTCTGGCTGGAGTGATCGCATTTGATCTGTCCATGCCGCTTGAGGTGTTCGGGCGAACGCGTTTGCCAGATGGACAGCCCGCGTATGAGGTGTGTATCTGTGCACCCTCAGCCGAGGTTGATGCGGGAACATTTACGCTGCGTGTGCCGCGAGGATTAGATTTGCTGACCGAAGCCGATACGATTATCCTGCCTGGTCTGGCGGTTCCAATTTCTCCCCTGCCTGATGAGGTGATGCTTGCATTACATAATGCGGCAGCCCGAGGAGCCCGGATCGCGTCTATCTGTGCGGGCGCGTTTCTTCTGGCGGAGACGGGGCTGTTGGACGGACTGCGGGCTACGACCCATTGGGCGGCAGCAGACGCGTTAGCAAGACGCTATCCCCGGATAAAGGTTGATCCCAACGTGCTCTTCGTCGATAATGGACAATTTCTGACTTCTGCTGGAGCTGCTGCCGGATTTGATCTGTGCCTGCATATGATTCGGCAGGATTATGGGGCCGCGGTCGCTGCTGATGCCGCCCGAGTATCAGTGATGCCGTTAGAACGCGACGGAGGGCAAGCACAGTTTATTGTGCATGAACCCCCTGCGCCAGATGGAATAACGCTCGAACCGGTGTTACGCTGGATGGAAGCGCATTGCCATCTTGATCTCAAGCTAGAAGATATCGCGGCTCAGGCGATGATGAGTACCCGAACCCTCAGCCGCCGTTTCCGTGAGCAGACAGGCACAACGCCGTTGCAATGGCTGAATCGCGCGCGTGTCTATCGAGCACAAACCTTGCTGGAAACGACTGACCACCCGATTGAATGGATTGGCTGTCAGGTTGGATTCGGGTCTGCAACTCATTTTCGCGATCAGTTCAAGCGGCTTGTTGGTATTAGTCCCCAGGCGTACCGTCACGCTTTCCGAGGGACGGCAGCACTCCGCTGACCGATCACATCATTCTGGCCCTGTTCCTTCTGCTTGTGTCGCTGTGAGCCTTCAACCCGCGCTTGACCCCCGATAACGTACTTGCTGCGAAGTCTGCCGCATCATGTGTAGATGGGATGGCAATCACTCTGTGCCAATAAGAGTCCGCTATTGGTCTGCGTTGAAGAATTCCACCAGAATGGGGGCAAGCGCTTCAACGTCAACTTCATGGGTTTGATGTTCCAGGGTTTGGTGCTGTCCTTTGGGGATAGCGCGGGCCAGGGTGACCGCAGTGGCGTGCATGAATGAGAACTCGCTTGCCCCTCCATCCAGTACAAGCGTTGGAATAGTGATGCGGGCTGCCTTCTCAAGGGGAAGTGAGGCATCCTCTCCTAAAGCTGCTGCATCATATGCCAGCGTAGGAGCCACTGCTTCCCACATCGGCCATAACGGATGCTGATGCATGCCTTCGAGCATCTCAGGGGGCATGCCCAGTAATGTCATAAAGAGTCCCACAGCATCGCCTCGGCTTCCTTCTGCAAGCACATGCTGCAATTGCTTCCTGTAGTTTCTCCATGCCATTCGGGCGGCTTCATCAGAGTTATATGGGGGCTCGTATAGAACCAGCTTTTTGATCGTCTTATCAGACGAGACGGCTGCTTCCAACGCAAGGGCAGCACCCGAAGAGATACCGAAGACAAATGCGGAACCTCCTGCTTCAGCGATGAGGGCGTCAATGTCTTCAATCTCGCGCTCAACTGCATAGGGAAATGTATCTGTGCTGTCCCCTCGCCCTCGACGATCATAATGGAATACGGTGAAGTGCTGTGTGAGCAGAGGATGAACTGCGAGTCGCGAGGTTTCTGAGTCCATTGCTCTTTGCTCGAATGCTCCGCCCACAAGAAGAAGGGCCGGCCCTCTTCCTGATTGGTCGAATGCAATCGTTGTGCCATCTGCTGATTGAACTGTCTTCATCAAAGGTGTCCTTTCAACGCATTGTAGAGGACGAATCTGTGATCCGGAGGAGCACACAAATGAAGGTGGCTGCACTGTCAGAATAGCTTTAGCACTGACAGTACAGCCACACTGGCAGATGAATGCTATTTACCCTTCACCAGCTTTTCCAGAAGAGCCGCCAGCTTCTCATAGGCCGAGTGAACCCCTCCTTCCATGCCCTGGCTGAGCATAAGGTCACGGTCTGTGACTGACTGGAAAACGCTCTGAGAAGTGAGCCGTGTTTTCTCTCCGGGTAGCTCTTCAAAGCGTACTGTTTCCAGACACACGTGTCCCTTTTCCGGGATCCCTTCAAATTCAAAGGTATTAATGATCAGTTCGGGTGCGTGGACCATATGATAGACGCCATGAAAACCATAGATTTCCCCATTCGTGTCGGTGTGGGTGTAGCGCCATGCTCCATTATCTCTCGGTTCAAAGGTCTCAAGAGTCATGCTGTATTCCTTTGAACTGAGCCATTGGACATACAGTTCAGGATCGGTGAAGGCGCGAAAAACGAGTTCTCGTGGAGCATCAAATGTGCGTTCAATAAAGAACTCCTGTTTCCCTGGTTCCGCAATAACACGTGTTTCATGGGTTGTCATGGTGGCTTTTCTCCTTCATTTGCGCTTTCTCTTTTTCGAGCAAACGGTCAAGCGCATCAAACCGCTCACTCCATTGCCCTTTTGTGCGCTGAACCCATTGTTCGAACTCTGTCAGTGCTTCCGGGTTAAGGCGGTATACATGCTTCTGAGCGTGTTTTTCCATCTGTACCAATCGAGTCTCACGCAGGACCTTGAGATGCTGTGAGATCGCCTGTGGACTCGTGGAAAACTGCTCATAAATCGTTGTGGCCGGTAATTCGCCACGACGAGCAAGAAGTTCCAGAATCGTTCTCCTTGTTGGGTCAGCCAGTGCAACGAAGATGTCCATGTCTTTATTATACGGCATATACTTAATTAAGTCAAGTCTTTATAAAGCCAATTTTTGATAAAGTTTCGATAGATGTAGCCGGGAGGGATATTCATGTGCTGGTTACCGAGCAAGGGGGAGGATTGTTCGCCTTGCTCGGCTCTTTGCTGTGTGGGGAGGAGGGAAAAAGATAGACGCTCTGTTATCTTCTTTCGCTGTTCTGGATACGTGCCAGGCGCTCATTATCATATCTCAGGCGTGCTTCCGCCTTGACCAGAAGCGTCTTTATCTGCTCCTGTGGCCAGATGACCACGCCATCATCATCAGCGATAACCAGATCGCCATTTCGGATAGTGACGCCGCCAATTGAGACCGCTGTGCAATCGATAGCCGGTCCGGTTTTCTTCGGTGCAATTGGCGTGACGCCCCGACACCAGACTGCAAAGCCCATTTCACGGATTTCTCGCGAGTCGCGGACCAACCCATCAGTGACAAGGCCAGCGATGCCGTGCTTCTGCATTCTCAGTGCCATCAAGCCACCCAACGTTGCGGTACGTGATGTGCTACCCCCGGCCACGACAAGGACCGTCCCGGGCGCAGGGGGCTGCTCTAACGCCTTGTGAACCGATAGATTATCGTCTCGATTCATCAGCAGCACATGAGCCGGACCCACAACCAGTGAGTTCGCTTGCAGAGGAAGGATGTTCTCCGGGAGAACTCCCTTCCCTTCGCTGGCATCAGATGCAAGGGTCGCGCTCAGCCACTCTGGAAATTGTTTCATCAAGCATTTCTCCTCTTCTTCACTTCTCTGTTTTGAGTATATCGCTACTGAGAATGGAATACAATGAGCCCTCCTCTTGCTGGCTGAATTATGGGGCAATAAAGGGAGGGAACAGGTGCATTGTGCCCTTGTCATTACGGATGGATTCAGGGTGGCTTGTACTGTCGGTGGGGGTCAGCTTCTTGTCTCCCGGAGAGCGCCAGAACAGCCCTCTTTGCTTCGTGCCTTTCGGATTTCGTGAGCAGGACATAACGGCCTGGCATGTCATACAGAGAGACCCCCCGCCTTTGAATGGCTCTGACCTTTTGGGCAGTGGAACAACTCGTCAAATGGACGATGAGAAGCAGCCTTGCTGCTTGCTATACTTGTCCCATGAACGCTCTCGCAAGTTAGCCGCGGGAAATAGCATGAGAAGGGGTGATCCGTTCAATGACAATGAAATTTGGTATAGCACTGCCACAGGGCACCATGATGGAGTTCGCGGGAATCAGTGATCCAATAGAGGCGTACGAGAAAATGACAGAGGTTGCGGTCATCGCTGAAGAGGTCGGATTCGAGTCGCTCTGGCTCTCCGACGTCCTCTGGTCTGATCGTGAGAACTTCCTTTTTGAGTGTTGGACCACAATGGCAGCCCTTGCTCGGGATACCAGTCGCATTCGACTCGGGCAAATGGTCACGAATAGCGGATTGCGCAACCCTGCCCTACTTGCAAAAATGGCGAGTACCATTGACGTCATGAGTCACGGTCGTCTGACAGTGGGGATCGGCTCTGGTTTTCCGCCGCTCGCGTCTCAATTCCGTGCGTATGGCTTCGATTACCCTGAAAGCGCCGCCGTGCGCGCTCGCCAGCTAGAGGAGGCGATTCAGATCTTGCTTGCTCTGTGGACACAGGAGGAAGCGACCTTTGAGGGAACCTACTATCAGGTACATGGCGCGATCAATCAGCCAAAGGGCGTACAGCGCCCCCATATCCCCTTGCTGATTGGTGGCAATGGAGAGAAGAAGACGCTCAAGCTGGTTGCACGCTACGGAGACGCCTGGCATGTCTTTGGTGATGCGGCGACGCTGGCGCATAAGTTCGAGCTGTTGAAACAGTATTGCGAGGAGATCGGGCGGGATTATGCAAGTATTCGACGGGCGGCGGTTGCGGTGTGTGTCATTGCCGATACCGACGAGCAGGCTCAGGCGAAGGTACCGGAAGCGGCAAAAGCGTTCGGTGGTGGGCTGACCGGGAGTCCCGATACCATTCGCAAGCAGATTGCTGCGTTAGAACAGGCGGGCGTTCAGGAATTGACGCTTCGGTTTCCTGTGTTGCAGGATCTGGACGGGATTCGTCGTTTCGCCCGCGAGTTCATCGGGTAGGAGGGTATGAGCATGGGTGGACACACGATGCAGGCGGTTCGTGTCTCGAACTACGGAGGGCCGGAACAGCTCAGGCTTGAGCAGGTAGAGCGTCCGCAACCACACGAAGGTGAGGTGCTGGTGCGCGTTCATGCGGCCGGCGTGAACCCGATTGACTGGAAGATTCGTCAGGGAATGCTACAGGCGTTCATGCCGATGACCTTTCCTTATACTCCAGGTATTGAGGTTGCGGGAGTCGTTGCGGCGGTTGGTCCCGGGGTCACCGACTTCAAGGTTGGTCAGGAGGTTTTCGGGCAGGTTGCGCAGGGAGGTTATGCAGAATATGTCATAGCGTCCGCTGATGTGCTTGCTCACAAGCCGCAACGCCTGAGCTTTACCGAGGCCGCCACGATTCCGGTCGGGGCTACAACCGCGTGGCGCGTGCTCTTTGACTATGGTGATCTGACCTCTGAGCAGCGTGTGCTGGTTGTCGGGGCTGCGGGCGGCGTCGGGGTATTCGTGGTGCAACTGGCAAAATGGAAGGGGGCGCAGGTGATTGGCACTGCCTCTACAAAGAACCTTGCCCTTGTGTGCTCTCTGGGTGCTGATATGGTGATCGATTATACGACGACCATGCCCGAACAGGTGGTGCAGAACGTTGATCTGGTGTTCGACGGCGTTGGTGGGGCCACGCTGCCTCACTCGTTTGCCGCACTCAAACGCGGTGGAACGCTGGTCTCTGTGACGACTCAGCCGCCCGAAGAACTGGCCCGGGAACATGGCGTGCGGGCGGTGATGGCTCATTCTCAGCCTTCGGGCGCTCTCTTACAGCAGATTGCCCATCTGATCGAGGAAGGACGGCTCAAGCCGGTGGTGGGGAAGCGATTTTCCCTCAGCGAGGTGCAACAGGCGCAGAGAGAGAGCCAGAGCGGTCATGGAAGCGGCAGAATTATTTTGGAGATACCATAGCGTGTCGATGTGTATCGCCGTGCCAACCGATCGCTAGAAGCAAAGGTGTTGCTGCAAGTCCCGTATCGATCTCGGAGAGCAGCGACACCTTGCAGGTTTGTCTCTCAAGGCAGGCGTTCCAGGTGATCTGGGGCAGGTTGAACGGCGGGCTGCTGCTTCGGTCGAGGACGCCGCCACCCCGTAAGCCAGACAATCAGGCCAAGCAGCAGGAAAAGCACAAGGACCGCCAGATAATCGATCAGCGGAATCGCGACAAGCTCCCAGAGCCGCTGGACCCCACGCATACTGTACACTACGATTGCCCCCACAAGCAGCAGCAACGCGAGCCCCCATTTGATCCAGCTTTTGAGACGAAGGCCATGCATCTGTGTAATGATGAAGATAGCGGCAAAGCCAAAGAAGAACATTGGCCAGAGCCCGTTCGCCTGCATAAGCGCGACGAGTGTTCCGTGAGCCAGCACCAGAATCTCCTGCACAAATGTCCAGTATGGATTGATATGAACGCGCGTGAAGAAGAGGCTGCTCTGAAGCATCAGCAGGAACATGTAGAGGAAGCCAACCAGATGGCCGGGCGTATTCTCGGTCGGGTGATACCAGAATGTGTAGATGATGGCCCACGAGAAGAAGTAGCCGTGATATTTCCGGGCAAACTGAATCACGCGCTGCTGCAATGGCAGCTTCTTCCCGAAGAAGAGCCCGCGTCGGGGATTCTCCATCAGCAGGACCCAGACAAGCAAGACGATGACTGACCCCTGCGAGCTGAAGACGGAAACATTGGCGGCGAGGCCATCGTACCAGAGCAGGCTTTGGAGCAGATGAAGCAGGATAAACAGGGCATTCCCGGCCAGCGCCACTTTGTTGACCGTATGCAATGTATGGCTATAGTGCAGGCGCCGAGTTTGCGCATACCAGATAACGCCCCAACTGAAGAGTTGATGCAGCAGATATCCACCCCAGGCAGTCACTTCGGCTGCGATCGTGGGCGCGGGCAGTTTCCAATAATACCATGAGGGATCATTTGCCGGCTTTGGGAGATGCGGAAAAGCTCGAAGTGCAAAGCCTGTCCCCCAGATAATACCGGTAAACAGCAGACTGAATGCGATTCCCCACCAGAGCGCTTGAAGATCCTGACGAGATGAAGATATCTTTTTCACGATAATATTCCTCGTTCTGCGGCTGAAAAGACGCTATGTGCTGCGGACAGTGGTTTGCTTATCACATGATAAACAAAAAGATTGCAAGATGCAAGAACTCTGTATTCCATAAAATGTAGAGATAAAAAGCGTGGATGAGTCTTCTTTTGCGCTCCCTCATCAATGGAGGCGTTCATCTCCTCAAGGTCGGGGAGGCCTTCGGGCTGGTAGTTCAGGGAGGGAAGCTCGGGAGGCAGAACAGGGCTGTTTGCTCTCTTTGCAGCATGGAGACAAAAGCAAAGAGGTGAGGCATATATGCTACTATAGAGAGGACATGTGAAAAAGGGTGGTAAAATACGTTCTAGAGAGTAGAAGGGATGACTCCCTTCCGAAGAGCCTTTCTCGATGTGATCTCTTTTCTAGAAGCGATTGCCGTACTACAAGCGGTAATGCCTCAGGCACCGTTGAGGACGAAGCGATCAGGCAAAATGACCACATACAGGCGCGAGGAGACGATAGCGTTTCCCGTAAGCCACGGTAAGGATGAAAAGCGATGGATGAGCACCTCTCAGGGATGAACCAATATATAAGTGGCTCCTTGAATGCCATTACCCAGGGCGGTGGGCAAGCAAGCGTGAACATCACAAACGTGATACCGCCCAATATGGAACCCGACGCGGCAACCCTGCACGCCGCCCGACAAAAGCTTGAGGAACTCCCGCTAGACACCATTCCGCCCCCTGCGCCGGACCTTATTCCTGCCGGTTCTCACATGCCCTTACTGCGCAATCAGCTCTTTACCGGACGCGAGGATGAATTGCGAGAACTGGCCCGCTGCCTCAAGGGAGAGCATGCGGTAGCGATCAGTTACCGGGGTGTTGCGGCCACGACTGGCATTGGCGGGATTGGCAAGACGCAGCTAGCCAGCGAGTTTGTCTATCGCTATGGGGCATACTTTGCGGGAGGGGTCTTCTGGCTGGATTGCTCCAAAGCGGAGAACATGAGCACTGAGGTGCTGCAATGCAAAGGGGCGCTGCCTCCTGCAGCGGCGCTGCTCTGTGCATCCTTGCCTCCGAGCGAGCAGGTCGAGTGGGTTCGGCGGGCATGGCAAACGGCCCTTCCGCGCCTTCTGATCTTCGACAACTGTGAGGATGAAGCCATTCTGGAGCAGTGGAAGCCCAACAGTGGAGGCTGTCGCATTCTGATAACCTGTCGCAAACAGGAATGGTCTGCGGGTCTGGGAATCATCACCGTGCCCATTGCGGAGCTTCCGCGCGCCGAAAGTATTGAACTGTTGCGCAAATACAGCACCAACCTCACCGAAGCAGCGGCGAACCAGATTGCCGAGGAACTTGGAGATCATCCGCTGGCGCTGAGTCTGGCCGGGCATTATCTGCACATGTATCGGCACATCATCACGCCAGAGCAATATGTGCAGAAGCTGCGCCAGCAAACGCTTGCCCATGCCTCCTTGCAAGGGAGGGGAGCGGAACGCTCGCTGACACGGCATGAACAGCATGTTGCTCGCACATTTGCCGTGAGCTATGAGCGCTTGCAGGAAGAGGCCTGTGACGACCTGGCGAAAGAAATGCTGCTGTGTGCGGCCTGGTGTGCTCCCGGTATGCCCATTCCTGAACAACTGCTCTTGGATGCCGCTGTTCTGGGTGAAGAGGACCTGGACGAAGAGCGGGCAATGCTGGGGGTGGATGCGCTTCAGCGGCTGCTTGACCTCGGGTTGCTGGAAAGAGCGAGAGGAGAGGAAGCAGTTCGCATCCATCGGTTGGTTGCCTGGTTTGTGCTGGCTCAGGGACGAAGTAGCACCGAGAAAGTCGTAGCATCTCAGACATCCGAGGAAGAGCAGGCGCCATCAATGCAGGCCCGGAAGAAGATCTGCGCTGTGCTGTTTGCGGTGGGAGTACGCACGCATGAAGAGGCTCCGCTGCAATTGGTGGCGCTGCAAGCCCATCTGTTCAAGATGCTTCAGGATGCACGCGACCGAGGGGAACAGGAACAGGTGCTTCAATGGAGCCAGCTGCTTGGTCTTCATCAGTATTATATGGGAGCCTACAATGAAGCGAGGCCGCTGTTGCAGGAAGCGTTGAGGATCTCCGAACATTTCTATACAAGAGAACACCCGAAGGTAGCGAGCAGTTTGCACAATCTGGCAACGGTGTATCAGGAGCAGGGGAGGAATGAAGAGGCGGTATCGCTGTTGCAGGAAGCGTTGAGGATCTCCGAACATTTCTATACAAGAGAACATCCGAGGGTAGCGAGCAGTTTGCACAATCTGGCAGCGGTGTATCAGGAGCAGGGGAAGTATGAAGAGGCGTTACCACTGTGTAAGGAAGCGCTGGAGATTTATGAGAGGGTGTATGGGAGAGAGCATCCACATGTAGCGAGCAGTTTGCACAATCTGGCAGCGGTGTATCAGAAGCAGGGGAAGTATGAAGAGGCGTTACCACTGTGTAAGGAAGCGCTGGAGATTTATGAGAGGGTGTATGGGAGAGAGCATCCACATGTAGCGAGCAGTTTGCACAATCTGGCAGCGGTGTATCAGAAGCAGGGGAAGTATGAAGAGGCGTTACCACTGTGTAAGGAAGCGCTGGAGATTTATGAAAAGGTGCATGGGAGGGAGCATCCAGATGTAGCGATGAGTTTGCACAATCTGGCACTGGTGTATAAGGAGCAGGGGAAGTATGAAGAGGCAGTATTGCTGTATAGGGAAGCGCTGGAGATTTATGAAAAGGTGCATGGGAGGGAGCATCCAGAGGTAGCGATCATTCTGAACAATCTGGCAATGGTGTATCAGGAGCAGGGGAAGTATGAAGAGGCGGTATCGCTGTTGCAGGAAGTGCTGGAGATTTATGAGAGGGTACATGGGAGAGAGCATCCAAATGTAGCGAGTAGTTTGCACAATCTGGCAGTGGTGTATCAGGAGCAGGGGAAGTATGAAGAGGCGGTATCGCTGTATAGGGAAGCGCTGGAGATCCGAAAGAGGGTGCATGGGAGGGAGCATCCAGCGGTAGCGAGCATTTTGCATAATCTGGCAGTGGTGTATAAGGAGCAGGGGAAGAATGAGGAGGCGGTACCGCTGTGTAAGGAAGCGCTGGAGATAGCAGAGAGGGTGTATGGGCGGGAGCATCCACATGTAGCGAGCATTTTGCACAATCTGGCAGTGGTGTATCAGGAGCAGGGGAGGAATGAAGAGGCGTTACCACTGTGTAAGGAAGCGCTGGAGATTTATGAGAGGGTGTATGGGAGAGAGCATCCACATGTAGCGAGCAGTTTGAACAATCTGGCAGTGGTGTATCAGGAGCAGGGGAAGTATGAAGAGGCGTTACCACTGTGTAAGGAAGCGCTGGAGATAGCAGAGAGGGCGTATGGGAGGGAGCATCCAGAGGTAGCGAATAGTTTGCATATTCTGGCAAGGGTGTATGATGTGCAGGGGAAGGATGAAGAGGCGGTATCGCTATTGCAGGAAGCGCTGGAGATCCGAAAGAGGGAGTATGGGAGGGAGCATCCAAATGTAGCGAGCAGTTTGCATATTCTGGCACTGATGTATGATAAGCAGGGGAAGTATGAAGAGGCGGTATCGCTGTATAGGGAAGCGCTGGAGATCCGAAAGAGGGAGTATGGGAGGGAGCATCCAAATGTAGCGATGAGTTTGAACGATCTGGCAAGGGTGCATTATAAGCAGGGGAAGTATGAAGAGGCGGTATCGCTATTGCAGGAAGCGCTGGAGATCCGAAAGAGGGTGTATGGGAGAGAGCATCCCGCGGTAGCAAGCGCTTTGGGTAATCTTGCCACAATCTATCTCATGCAAGGGAAGTATAAGCAGGCGGACTGTTTCTTTCAGGAGGCGCTTGAAATGGCGACTCGCCTCCTGGGCAAACAACATCCTGAAACTCAGAGGTTGATCTGGAACTATTTTGTATTGCTTTCGGCTTTAGAGGGGCAGGGTGAGTTAGAATAACTGGAGTGCATACCCGATAACGAAACAGCGGCCCTGAGCGCCCCTGCTGGAGGTCAGGAGGGGCTCAAGGGCGCGCTCTTGTGGGGCTCTGTCGAGCATATCTGCTTGTCGGGCAGGCTAGTTGGCACCTCTTAACGGCCTCGCACAGCTCTGACCAGTTCTCGCGTTGCCGGAACCACTTCCGCTGCAAAGCGCTCGATTGTTGGCGCATCATCAGCGACAAGGATAAAGCCAGTGATGCCATATGTCAGGGTGACGTCCGCAAGCTGTTCGGCCCACTGCTGTGGCGGTCCACTGAGGAAGGCCCGGCCTGAGCGCCCGAAGCGACCGAAGATGTTCAGCATCCGCCGGATACTGGATGGATCACGACCGACAGAAGCCGCTCCCTCATCAATGGAGGCGTTCATCTCCTCAAGGTCGGGGAGGCCCCCGGGCAGGTAGTTCAGGGAGGGAAGCCAGCCATCTGCAATCCGTCCCGTCATTTTCAGCAGACGCGGCTTGTACGCGCCAACCCAGACACCGATATCGTGTGCCGGTTTCGGGCCACGTTTCGCCCCATTGACCTGATAATAGGAACCGTCTACCTGCACACGCCCCGGTTTGTCGGTCGCCCAGAGCTCGTGCATGATCTGAATGGCCTCTTCCAATGCGCTCACGGCCTCGCCGGGCGTCAGGCGTCGCCCGCCCATGCTCTCGATGGCATCCCAGAACGCGCCCGTTCCGATTCCGAGTTCAAAACGTCCTCCACTCAGGAGATCGAGGCTGGCTGCACTGCGAGCAAGCACTGCGGGCTGTCTCAATGGCAGGTTCAGCACGTTACCGCTGACATGAATCCGCTGCGTACGCGACGCGACATAAGACAGAAGCGTCCACGTATCATGAAACTGGGACTGATAGGGATGATCCTGAAAGGTGACCAGATCGAGTCCGGCCTGCTCTGCCACTATGGCAAGCTCTACCGCATGCTGCGCAGGCTGCGCGAGCGGCGTGATAAAGGTTCCGAAAAGTAGATCCTGACCGTAATCTGTCATTGTTTTCTCCGTTGCATTTCTGGCTGCTTTCTCTACGGGATGATATTGAAGTTATCGCGAAAGACGTTTGTGGGGTCATACCGCCGCTTCAGCTCCCGCAGGCGTGCCAGCGTGCGCGGTGGAAAGGCATCGTTCAGCCGCTCAGGGCGTGTGTCTGTCTCAAAGTTCAGATAGAGCCCGCTGAAATGAGAGGCGAGGCTGTCCCATCGTGCATTCAGGAGATGACGATTGACACCAAAGGCCGTCACAGAAAAGTTCGCCGAGCGGTTCCCATAGGCGGTTGCATCGGGATCAACGTCTGCGACCGCACCTCCCACAGCACGGATCTGGAAAATGTAGACCGTTCCGCTGTTGATGAGCTCTGCTGCGGCTTTCGCGAACGCGGGCGTGATATGCTCAACCAGCGCGGAACGGGAAACCGGCTCTCCCTGTCCGTGGTGCTCGGTATCCTGAGCGTTTGCCATGATCTCGGCATAGGACGTGATAAAGACGCTCTGGTCATACATCGGCGCAAGATTGGCGATAGGTTGAAGTCGATCTATGATAATCTCGGGCTGATCGGAGTCAACAAGCGCCATGACGTACGCGATTGTTGGTTGTCCCCGGCGCGGTGGACTGATAATGAGGAAGCTGGTCAGATCACGTGGTGCTGCCTCGACGATCGCGCCCCAGCGCTCCAACAGGCTCGCGGTATCACGGGCATCGAGGATCAACTGCGCCCAACCAACTGGCCCGACCTCGTCCACCTCAAATTCAAAGGAAGTGACAATGCCGAAGTTCGATCCCGCACCCCGAACTGCCCAGAAGAGTTCCGGGTTCTCCTTGTCGCTGGCGCGTACCACGGAGCCATCTGCAAGCACCATTTCAACCGCTCTCAGATGATCGATGGTCAGACCATGCTTTCGCGCAAGCCAGCCAATCCCTCCCGCGGTTGCCAGACCACCAACCCCGACACCACCGTAGTCACCCGAACTCAGGGCCCACCCATAGGGAGCTAGCGCGGCGGCTACATCCATCCAGCGGGCTCCTGGCTCGATGCGGACCCGGCGCGTTGCGGCGTCGAGCACTTCAATCTTGTTGAGTCGAGAGAGGTCGATAATAATGCCGCCAACATTGGTCGAGCGACCGCTGATCCCATGCCCTCCACTGCGAATCGCGAGCGGGATAGCGGGATGTGAGCGGGCAAAAGCCAGCGCCTCAATCACCTGCTCGACGTTTCTCACCTGAAACACAATCCCGGGCGCGCCACCGCGCATATAGGTTGACTTGACGCGCGCATAGTTTACGTCTCCCGGCTCGATCGCGGTATCAACCAGCGAGGCAGGCACGCGGTCATACTCGATTCCGGGGTAGCGCTTGGCCCGCGCCGCCGCGGAACGTATTCGCGATGTGGAAAAGGCATCGGGCAACGCTCGGTGAGCTGCCTCACGCAATGCTGGAATAACCTCAAGCGCGAACTGTTCCATTGTGCGGGGATCGTCAGCCATCAGAATGAAGGTCCCGATGCCATCGTTCACGATCAGGGGCAGCAGGTCTTCAACCCAGTGCTGACTTGATCCCTGAAGGAAGCCCTTGCGCGTGTTTGAAAACGTGCCGGAGATGTTGAGCAGTCGGCGGATCTCGCGGGGATCCCTTCCAGCCTCTCGCGCTGCCTCGTCGATTATCGTGTTCGCTGCCTGAAGCGCCTCTGGCTTGATATAACCGAGGGAGGGAAGCCAGCCGTCAGCCTTCTGCCCGACAAGGCGCAGCATGCGCGGCCCATACGCTCCTATCCAGATAGGAATATCATGAACCGGTGTCGGCCCTCGCTGTGCTCCTTTGAGCTGGTAATGTTTGCCATGAAAGCGGAGCGGGCTATCCTCGCTATCCCAGAGCCCGCGAAGGATCTCAACGGCTTCACTCAGGGCCTCAACAGCCTGTCCGCCCGTCAGCCGTTGGCCTCCCATTGCCTTGATCTGATCCCAGAAGGCCCCGGCACCGAGCGCGATTTCCAGTCGTCCGGCAGACAATAGATCAAGGCTTGCCGCTGAACGGGCCAGCAGCGCCGGGTTACGCAGGGGGACGTTCAATACATTGGCGGCAAGATGAATACGTTCCGTCTGTCCTGCAATCCATGAGAGCAGCGTCCATGTGTCAAGGAACGCGGGTTGATATGGGTGATCTTGAAAGGTGACCAGATCATAGCCAAGCTCTTCGCTCTGTTTCGCAAGCGCAACGACGCGCTCCGGCTTTTGAGCGGATGGCGTGATGAAGGTCCCGAACTTCAATAGATGACCATAATGCATACTACCTATCCTCTTTGGTTGATATGTCAACCATTATAATGCAGGAAAGTTGATATGTCAACCAGATCGTGTATAATACAGATATGGCAAAGCAAAAACTTTCTCAGAAACAGGAAGCTGTCTGGACCAGCTATCAGCGCATGCGTCTGCGTCTGGCCGGGCAGCTCAATCAAGAACTGGCACAGAAGACCGGTCTCTCTGAAGCGGACTTTGAGATTCTTTCGCTTCTCAGTCAGAAAGCGGAAGAGCCGGTGCGGGCGCTTGCGTTGCGTTGTGGCCTGGAATGGGAAAAAAGTCGCCTCTCTCATCAGCTCCGGCGTATGGAGGCTCGCGGGCTGATCACACGAGGGGAGTGCCCCGAAGATAACAGGGGAACGGTCATTCGAGCAACTGAGCTCGGGCGCAAGCTGGCCATAGAAGCGAGAGACTGCTATGAGCAGGCGGTCCAGCGCTATGTGATGGATGTGCTGACCCCGGAGCAACTGGAAGCGCTTGGGAGCATCTCGGAACGTATTCTCAAGCAGTTGGAGAAGCCGCATCGCTCATAGCTGACTTCAGGGTCGGGAGTCGTCCGGAGAAGTGCCCTCTGTTCCAGAAGGTGCATGCTGACGAGTGCGCTGTTCTGGAACATGAGCTTCTCTTCGTTGGCTGGCGGCAGGGATGAGGGCTCCGGTGCTTCTCGGAAACCTCGACGGCAATGGGCTTATCCAGCATGCTCGTCTGTTCTTCGGGCGTGGTAGTGAACCTATTCACGGAGTTTCTCGCCGGAGAAGCCGCTTCCACTGCTGTAGAAGGGAGAGCCTGCCTTATTTTCTATGGCTCTCTTCGTGGCCTTGCGCTATCTCGTGAGTGGTCTCCTCCAGAAACACGCGCAGCAAAAAGGTACCCCACGTTCGATAAGGACGCCATGCTTCCGCTACCTGCTCGATAGCCTGCGCGTTCTCTCCATATGCCAGCGCAAAGGCACGAGCAAGCCGTGGCTCGTTCGTGGGGAGAAAGTCGGGCTCCCCGGCGCCGCGCAGAAGCACGAGCTGTGCTGAGAAATCACCGATTCCCGGCAACTGCTTCAGATGCTCAAGTGCCTGCTCAGATGGAAGCGAGCGGAGGAAGTGGGCATTCAGCTTTCCTTCTATCGTCGCCCGGGCAAGCTGCTGAAGATAGGCGATCTTTCGTTCTGTCAGGCCCGGAAAGCGATCAAGTGTGAGCAGGCGGGAAGGAGCGGGAAAGGCATATTCGATATGGCCGTGAATGTCGACACTGGAACCCAGATCTCGCGCCATCTGTGCTTTTATCTTTGCTGCCTGAGCAATGCGTATGCGATGGCTGATTAAGGCCCAGGCCGCCGCCTCATAGGGGGAATAGAAGCAGACCGGTCGCAGGCCAGGAAATCGCTCCTGAAGGTTCTTCATAACCGGGTCTCCAACCAGGGGCCAGCCACGACCGTCGACGTCCAGTGAGAGGATGCGTGTGACCTGTTGGCGTACCGCTTCAGGGTCAGCATTCCCATACAGGTCAACCAGAATATGTTGATCCTGGCCCCGCACGCAGACACCCGCTATATCTTCTCCGTCATCAACGGTAAATGCCAGATGCAGATGATCTGCTATCTCATTCTGATAGGTAGCAGGGGTGAAGCCCTCAAGAAAGCGAATACTGGCCTTTAGCGAATAGGGGCCAGCAGCTTCAAGGATGAGTTGTTTCATTTTCCACCATGAACTGTAATGGTATAGCCATCCGGGTCAACAAACGAGAAGGTACGACCAAAGGGACCATCAAACGGGCGTTGTACGATGGGGCTTCCGGCTGCTTCCAATGAGGCGCAAAGCTCATCTGCATTATCGCAGGCAAGCCAGAGAGCGACACCCCATCCCAGGCGAGGAACGTCGTCCAGATTGACCAATGGCTCACGAATAGCAAAGGGAATGGGAGAAGTAGCAAAAACGACGGCATTGGGCGGACTCTGAGGGGCCTCACGCAATCCCAGGACTTCGGTATAAAAACGGCGGGATGCCTGAAGATCCCGCACCTGTAAGGCCAGAAAGTCAGGACCGAGAATATGAGCCATAAACTCTCTCCTCAACGGTAGTGTTCTTTGCTATACTACTATCAGTGTGCTGACATTATATCAGACCCTGATATAATTGTCAAGCAACCTTTTGTGAGGAAGGCGAGAGAAAGATGCTGGAACATCAAGTAGGGTATCAATTGAAAAGGGCAGAGCATGCCTTACGCATGCAGATGGATGCCGCGTTGCGGGAGATCGGGCTGACCACTCCGCAATATGCGGCTCTGAGTGTGCTCAAGGAGCAGCCGGGATTATCGGGGGCAGGGCTGGCCCGCCGCTGTTTTGTGACGCCACAAACGATGAACGCAATCATTGTGAATCTGGAGGAAGCGGGCTTACTGGTGCGGCGTTCTCATCCCGAACACGGACGGGTATTACAGGCATATATAACCCCGAAAGCTGAAGAACTGGTACAGGAAGCTCACCGGCGGGTCAGAGCCATTGAGGCACGAATGACGGGGCTGCTTTCTCAGGAGCAACAACAGCAGGTGATGGAAGCGCTACAGGGCTTTGCCGACATTCTGGAAAAGGAGAGCAGAAAAGAAAGCGACCGTGCCTGAGAGCAGATGTAAACCCTGAAAACCGAGAGAAAGCCTTTTGTTCAAATCCCGTGATAGGGAGAAAAGGTATTTAGACCTATCTATCTGGATATCGATCCTGAGCAGATCGGGCTTCAAATCCCTTAATCGGGAGAAAAGGTGTTTAGACCCAGCAAAGGCTGGCTCTATCTTATCATTATCGCCATATGGTTTCAAATCCCATGATAGGGAGAAAAGGTATTTAGACGGCCGGGGTTCTCGTACCGCTTCAGAGGCCTCTATCGCCAGGCCGGTTTGCGGGAACCTCCGTTTTTTGCCTCGTTTTGCGGGTGGAAAAAGCGCCTTTTTGGGGTTAGAAATGTGCTGACCGGGCTTTTAGAGCTGTGCGGATACCTGTGCACGAGAGCGCGGGAGCACCAGGTTCCCGCAGAATGTGTCATCGTGTGTCAGAGATAAGCGGTTCCTCCGAGAAATATTCTCTCTATCAGTATAACATATGGAGATAGGTGCAAGCAAGATTATGAACAGGGCCGACAGAGCGTAGCTAGAAATGAAACAGCAGCATCTACGAGAAGCTACACATCACTGCTGTATACATGAAGGTCTGCCCGTTTTTTTTAAAGACGAAACGCTCAAAGAGAAGCTGCCTCCTGTTTTGTATAAAGCGCTTCGCGGACGTCTTCAAGCGTCGTCACGAGGCGGTAGGCTCTCGCTTGCTCTTTGTCATAGACGGTAGCCCATTCTTGCCAGAAGACGAGCAGTGACATGCAGATCCAATGGAAATCGGCTTCGGTTGGGCTGGGGATCAAGAGGGCAGGTTCTTCATAGGTTGCTTCTCCGCCGCCTGTTGCATAAATCCGGACGTGCTGATAGCCTCCTTCACCGGCGTGGTGGCGTTGCAGGACCTGCCAGACCTGTTCCCTTGAGAAATGAACACCTGAGAAGCCTTTCCCTAAACCAAACAGAATGCAGATTTGTTCGTCCTGTGGCGGCCTTGTATAGTACCGTGTTGTACAGGGAATGGCCTGCCGGACGAGAAGCGCTTCCAGTGTGGCAAGCTGTTCCTTCAGCTCCTGATCGGAAAGCACCTCATTTGCTGGCCCGGGAACACGGTTTATCTGATAAGTGAGATGCGCATTTTCGTTGAAGAAGTAGCCAGAAAGACGGAGCCGAGGAAGCATTTCAGCAACGGTATCAATAGCGTGCTGAAGATGGGCGGCATGCTCCTCGGGAACTGTGACGCTCGCTGACCAGAAGGGAACAACAAAGGCAGAGCGAAACCCCATCAGTTGCAGGCTATGGGGCAGGTCGGGAAGCTGGAACATGGGTCGAACCTCTTCTACTACGTAAAACTACGCAAAAATGAGTATGCTGATGAGGTCTCAGTCTAACAAACTTCAGAGCGCCTGTCCAGCACTTCGATATTCTGGCAGGAGAACTTTTCTCTGTGGAAAAGAACACTTGCCCGACCTGCCAGCGAAAGATGACAGAAGATGGCATCTTTCAGTGTCTATACTACGTGCAGCTACATTGATTAGAAAGGAGTGGGGGAACGCATGAAACCCTTAGCTGGCAAAGTAGCCGTTGTTGCCGGGGCAACTCGTGGTGCTGGTCGCGGAATTGCGCTGATGCTTGGGGAAGCGGGCGCAACCGTCTATGTCACTGGTCGCAGTACGCGCGAGCAGCCGTCCGATATGGGAAGGCCTGAAACAATTGAGGAGACCGTAGAGTTAATCGCCGAGCGTGGCGGTGTTGGTATTGCCGTCAGAGTAGATTACAGCGTTGATGAAGAGGTGCGCCAGCTCTTTCAACGGGTCGGGGAAGAGCAGAACGGACAGCTTGATATCCTGGTCAATGATCTCTGGGGAATAAATTCTATGCAGTACTGGGAAAAGCCGTTCTGGGAAACTCCTCTCTCGCATGGGTTGCTCATGCAGGAGCGAGCGCTTTTCACCCATCTGAGAAGCAGTTATTATGGGGCGCCGCTTATGGTTGCACGCAAGCAGGGATTAATCGTTGAGGTGACGGATGGCGTGGGATATCATTACCGGGGCAACCTGTACTATAGTCTGGCAAAGGTAGGAAATGTCCATCTGGCTGAAGCGCTGGCCGCCGAGTTGCGACCATATCATGTCGCGGTGGTTTCCCTGACGCCCGGCTATTTGCGCTCTGAGGCGATGTTGGAAAAACGGGGTGTGACAGAAGCCAACTGGCAGGAGGTGATTAAAACTGATCCGCATTTTGCCGCTTCTGAAACGCCCGGCTTTATCGGACGCGCCGTCGTCGCCTTAGCATCCGATCCCGATGTTTTTGCGAAAACCGGCCAGAGTCTGAGCAGTTGGGATCTCTCTGAGGAGTATGGTTTCACTGACCTCGATGGCCGCCGACCGCATTGGGGCAGGCACATAGCAGAACATGGGCTGTAGGAAGACGACGAAGGGGAGCAGGCAAATAATATAGCAATACGATATTGCTGAAGAGGGCAATAGTCGCTTCTCACTCTGTGGTGGGAAGCGACACTATGCCCGACGGCAGTCCAGGGAAACCGTTCCCGTGAACTGCCGCTTCTCTCTTGCCCCTTGCTGAGAGACGTATTCCCCGGTTGTGAATATGAATACCGTATGAATGGACGAATGTTTGTCATTTTGCGGACCGGGAGAGCGTCCCTACTTTGCCTGCTCTTGATACCAGCGAATCGTAGCCGCAAGCGCTTCCTTCAGCGGCGTCGCGCGCAGCCCAAAGGCCCGTTCAATCGCGCTTGAATCGACAATTTGCGGCTCAGTATGCTGGTAGAAGAGCTCTCTGTATTCTTCTATAAAGGTCTGGTCGAAAATGCCTTGCTCCTGGCCATATTCAATAGACGGAATGGGGAAGAGCTGAAGCTGATAGCCCAGTTCTTGTTCAATCAATTGAATGATCGTGCGCGTCGAGACCACCGGGGCAACAGGCAAGAGCCATTCTTTCCCAAAAGCTTCGTCGCGCTCCCCGAGCGTTGCCAGGCTTCTGGCGATATCGGGCATGTAGCTGTAGCTATGCGGAAGATCGCTGTTTCCTAATACCAGAACTGGCTGTTTCGAGAGGGCTGCGGGAAAGACGTATTGTCCCAGAGACGAATTGAGCACGCGGGGGCCAAAGAAATCCGCGGCCCGCCCGATGGTAACGCGTGCCTTGCCGACCCGATGTGCTTGCAGATAGCCCCAGGCAAGTTCGGCTCGCAGCCGCCCTTTGCGAGATGTGGCGGTATGCGGTGTCTCTTCCGTCATCGGTTGTCCATGCGTTTCGCCATATAAGTACAGCGTGTCGATGACAACTAATCGTGCCCCGTGGATTGCCGCGCTCTCAATCATGTTCTCCTGGAGACGAGGAAGTATTTCAGGCCAGCGCTCATAGGGCGCATGGGTGGCATTGTAGATGACTGCGGCTCCCTGGCTGAGCTCACGGGCCACAGTGGGATTGGAAACGTCGCCTGCAATCAGCTCCGCCCCGGCGGGAACTGCTCCTTTGCCGCTGCGGTTGACCAGACGAACCTGTTTGCCTCGGGCCAGCAGTTCCTCAGCGAGAGTGAGCCCGACCGGGCCGGTGCCGAAAATGACGTGTAGTTCCTGTGATTTGTTCATCTTTTTCCCTCTTTCACTGGTAAATGAGATGTTGTGAGAAGGCTCCTCACCCTTCATGACAGCCGTTCTCAGGGGGCCCCATGTGAGACGGGCTTTTGAGTTGTTATCCGAACAATGGAAGAAAATCGAACAAAGTTAGATAACAGCCAGATGTGCCCGCACCCTTCGAGTGACGGATAGAACGACGATAGAAAATCGAACAAAGTTAGATAATGGATAAACAAAAAAGGGCTCTCGCTCAGGCGGAGGAACTCCATGCCTGTAGCAGGCTCTGAAGCGTTTGCTTGGCCAGGCGTTCGGCTCGGTCGTCCTCTTTTTGAGAGCTATCAACAATAAACAGGGTGACTAATCCGTGAAGGAGCGCCCAGAGCGCTTCAACTGCCTCCTCGGGATTTTTCAGCGTGACATTCTTGCTTTGTGCCCACCGCATAAGTGTATCCAGAACAATTTTACATGATACCTGAGCGGCCTGGACTCGCTCCTGTGAATCTAGCGCAACTCCCAGACCATGCATCAGTTGATAGAGTTCGGGATAGACCCGGGCGAACTGGCAGTATGCATCCCCTATTTTATTTAATTGTGCTTCAGGTGAGAGCGCTTCACCGTCTGTGGCGTAGCATGCCCGCTGCATGCTTGTCGTCAACAGATGAAAACCTTCGCGAACCAGCTCCTGAAGGAGATCTTCTTTGTTCGCGAAATACTCATACACCATCGGCGGGCTGTACTCGATATGTTCCGCAATCTTGCGAATCGTAACCGCAGACCAGCCCTGTTGTCGAGCGATGTGGCGCGCGGCTGCGAGAATGCCATCCCGCATAGCCTGTTTTTCGCGCTCTCGACGTTGTTTCAGGGTCATTTTCTACTTCCATTCAAAAATCTAACTTTGTTAGAAACAAGGATACCAGAGAAATTGGCAAAAGTCAAGCCGATATCGATCGTTCAAATCCCGTGATAGGGAGAAAAGGTATTTAGACGCTGTGCTACTGGCCGAGATGCAGGAACAATACGGTAGGTTCAAATCCCGTGATAGGGAGAAAAGGTATTTAGACTGCCGGGGTTCTCGTACCGCTTCACAAGCCTGTCGCTGGGCCGGTTTGCGGGAACCTCCGTTTTTTGCCTCGTTTTGCGGGTGGAAAAAGCGCCTTTTTGGGGTTAGAAATGTGCTGACCTGGCTTCTAGAGTCGTGCGGATACCTGTGCACGAGAGTGCGGGAGCACCAGGTTCCCGCAGAATGTGTCATCGTGTGTCAGAGATAAGCGGTTCCTCCGGAAAATATCCTCTCTACCAGTATAACGTATGAGGTGGATGAAAGCAAGGTCGTTTCCGCAGGCATATAAAAGCCGAGCGCTGCATTGATGCGCTTTTGTATGCTTCCTGTAGAATCCCCTTGTTCCTCGCAAAAGAGGGAGCAGCAACGAGAGAAGCCGAGCATCTTTGCTTTGCAAGGGCTCATATTTCCCGTCAGGCACACGCGTCTTCAGACGAAGAGGGAACGCTACCCCTCTCCTACCTGTGCTGGTGACGCATAAGGGCCAGATTATCTACTCCCTCCATGACGATAGAGAGAATGTCGTGCGTTGTCTGTGCTAAGGATGCAGTCTCATCCTCTTTACTGAGCTGAACGGCTGCTCCGCAAATGGTCCAGCTCATCACTCGGGCTATCATCTCCGGGGGGACACGCCATTCCTTCTGCTCCTGTTTGAGCCGCATCAGCAGGAAATTGAAGAGTTCTTGCTGAGCAGTTCGCTCAAGGGAGGAATCAATAATCCGCAGGGGGTGACAGCGATGGTATACGCGCTGGAAATACGTGAGCACAGCATAGATCAACTGGTGTAGATTTTCTCGGCTCAATGGCTCCTCTGAAGGGAGCTGCCTGGCGAGCAGGGTGCGAAAGCGCTCCTGAAGAATCGCATCGAGCAATGCGTATTTGTCGGGGAAGTGCGTATAGAATGTTCCGCGATGTATATTCGCTCGGTCCGCTATTTCCTGCACACTGATAGCGGTAAACCCCTTTTCAGCTTTGAGATCCATGAACGCTTGCTGGAGTACCTGTCGCGTTCTCTTTACGCGGCGATCGATTGTCTTCGGGCGGGTTGCCATACGTGCTATCCTCTCTGGTTTTCGTTCTTTCCTGACACTATTTGACAGATCCCCTTGTTTGTCGCTTAGGGGACAAAGCTGCTTGACTGCTTATTGTTCTTCAGAGCGATGTCCTTCTATTATAAACAGGAGTTCGGCAGATAGCCAGAAGCCAATGTGTCCCGGAACAGGAGAGCCTGTCGCCGGTCAAGGGGGTGAACGCCTTCCTTTACTCATTGAGAGCAGCACATAACTCATTGTATCTCTATATCTAAGCTTTATTCTGGAAAGAGAGGAATAGACGTGCCTTTTTTCTTTATACTTGTTTTAGCGCTAGGTACCTTTGCCATTGGCACTGATGAGTATCTCGTAGCTGGCCTGTTGCCGACGGTTGCGGCAGAAATGAAGGTCTCTCAGGGAGTTGTCGGGCAGTTGGTGACTGTGTTCGCCCTGACGTATGCGTTAAGCTCGCCCTTGTTAGCCGCTGTGACGGTGCATCTGCCTCGCAAGCGCGTGCTCCTGGGGGCAATGGTGCTTTTCTCCCTGGCGAACCTGCTCGCTTTTTTTGCTCCCTCTGCCATGTGGCTCTTTCTTACCCGTTTCCTGGCTGCGCTTGCGGCCGCGCTTTATACGCCGACAGCAATGGCAACGGTAGCCCAACTGGTTGAAGGAAAGCTTCGAGCGCGTGCGATGTCGCTTGTTCTGGCCGGTACAACAAGTGCGCTGGTGCTTGGCTTGCCGCTTGGAAGCTGGATAGGGACCCTTTTCGGCTGGCGGATGTCATTTGGACTGGTTGCGTTGCTTGGCGCGATTGTGACCGTATTCCTGGGTATCCTGTGTCCTCACATCCCCCCTGTCGAGAACATGGTGACCTGGCGTGAACGCTTTCAGTTACTCGGGAAAAAGCAGGTGTTGCAGGCCCTGGGGATTACCTTCTTTGGGCTGGTTGCCGGTCACATGCTGCTCACCTATGTTATGCCGTTCTTGAAGCGCTTGACCACCTTTGATGCTGCCACGTTAAGCATAGTGCTTTTCGGCTCTGGCATCGCTTCTGTTATGGGCAACCTGATAGGTGGTCATCTGACCGATCGTCTTGGAATACGGCAGGTCCTTATTGGCGTCTATAGCTTCCTTATTCTCAACACCTTGAGTTTCGCTCTGTTGATGCTGTTTCCGAAATCGGTCGGGGTCAATATCCTTGTAGTGGCGCTCTTCTTCCTGTGGGGCCTGGCAAGCTGGCTCGGTGCTCCCGCACTCAATAGTTATCTGGTCTCAATCGAACCTCAGGCGGCAACCGTTGTGCTTTCTTTGAACTCGATGGTCATGTTTTTGGGGATTGCGGGTGCTGGAAGTGTGGGGGGACTGGTGCTCAGTACTGCCGGGGTAGAGTACCTGGCCATTGTATCGAGCATCCTCGAAGCGCTTGTGCTGATCCTCGTTCTGAGGAGTGGCCAACGTTTGAGGCTGGCTGCTTCGTGATTGCCTGCTGCCGCAAAGCGGGGTGGCTGCTTGGAAGCTTTCTCTGCTTTGCGGTGGATTTCTCAATACTTCTGGCTGCCTGTCCTGACGCATGTTTCTGTGAGAACAGGCAACCTATCCTGAATCGGATTTATGCTCCGCATGGCTTCCCTGATACTTTGAGCGGCTGTCCTTGACACCCTGCTTTTTCCCCTGCTATACTTCTACTATGTTCATAGCAATTTAGTACATTAGTTGTTTTGCACGGTACGAGGCCGAACATGATAGAGTTTCATCTGGAGAAGCGCACTGGCGTAGCGCCATATATGCAGTTGGTGCAGCAAGTGAAACAAGCTTTACGATTGGGATTACTCAAGCCGGGAGATCAGTTACCAACCGTACGAGAAGTGGTCTCAAAGATTGCTATCAATCCTAACACTGTTTTCAAGGCCTATCGAGAACTTGAGCATGAGGGGCTGGTAGAGAGTCGGCCGGGGTTAGGAACGTTTGTGCAGAAGAGCCTGGCAAACTCGTCAGATCCTGATCTACAGGAAGCCCTGCGACATGAACTGCGGCGGTGGTTGTATAAGGCGTTTGAAGCAGGGCTGGAGAGTGAGGATATCACTGCTCTCTTTGCCGACACGCTTCGCCAGCTCCAGAAGGGGGATAAGCCTTCTCTCACCTAGCAAGCGTATTCATCCATGCTAGAGTCTCTATAGCCTTGATGAGAGGATCATATCAAATGGATAGGGGAAAAGTCGTGAGTAATGCCCTGCATGCTCAGCAACTCGGGAAACGGTATGGCGCGCATTGGGCCCTGCGCAACTGCAATATCCAGCTTCCTCGGGGATGTATCGCGGGACTGGTTGGAAACAATGGCGCAGGTAAAACCACCTTGCTGCACCTTGCCGCCGGGCTGCTCAGGCCGAGCACGGGAAGCATAGAAATGCTTGGCACACCATCGCACAATATGGCGATGCTGCTTCCGCATATTGGTTTTGTCGCTCAAGAATGTTCATTGTATCGCCAGTTTACCGTGAGTGAAACCCTCATCGCAGGGAGAAAGCTAAACCCGGCCTGGGATGAGTCCCTTGCCCGTTCCCTGGTTGATCGCTTCAAGCTCCCCCTGAAACAAACGATCGGGAAGCTCTCAGGTGGACAACAGGCTCTGGTAGCAATCATTATGGCGCTGGCAAAAGACCCTGAACTGCTTCTCCTTGATGAACCATTCTCCAACATTGATCCACTGGCAAAACATGAAATTGGTAAAGTGATCATGGAGCTAGCTTTTGAGCGCTCTCTTACCATCCTCATCTCTTCGCATGTGCTTGCAGATCTCGAAGCACTTTGTGATTACTTGATCATCCTTGCGGCGTCACAGGTGAGGTTGGCTGACAGCATCGAGCATATTATGGAGCAGCACAAGTTACTGATCGGGCCATCGGAGAGTTTTGATGCTATTGCAACAGCATATCCTGTGATTCAGGCAAGTCATACCGGCAGACAGAGTACCGTCTTGCTGCGCACGGATGAGGCCGTGAGCCATCCTGCCTGGGAACAGCAGGATCTTGCGCTCGAAACGGTTGTGCTTGCCTACCTCGCCACGCAAGAAAGCAGTTGGGAGGCCCATGCATCATCGATACTCCCATCATTTCAGAAAGAGGTGTTCTCATGATCTGGCTGATCTGGCGGCACTATCGCTGGATGCTTGTACTCGGTATTCTTGCTCTTTTGATCTTGATGGCGTTGTTTGCATTGAATGTTTCTACAATGAATGCAGTATATCAGCAGCCCAATGAAGCGCATTGTTTGCAGAAAGGGGATTGTAACCTTGTGGTTTTGCCCGGGCTGACTACACGGACATGGTATAGCCTTGTTTTTCAGTCGTTCCCTCTACTGCCCTTTGTGGTGGGGATCTTTCTTGGGGCACCTTTGCTGGCGCGAGAATACGAGAAGCGTACTCATTTGTTTGTCTGGACGCAGAGTATGTCGCGCACGCGCTGGCTGAGTACGAACCTCATGCTGCTTGGTAGTGCGGTTGTGCTTGGGTTTGGGGCGATTTCCCTCGTGGCGACCTGGTGGAGCTTTGTTCAAGATGCTACGTTTTCGTTTTCTCCCTGGTCAACTTTCATGATACGAGGAAGCGTTCTGGTTGCCAATGTACTCTTTGGCCTGTTGTTTGGTGTCATGATTGGAGCCATCGTTCGTCGCGTGTTGCCTGCGATGGTTATCACGTTGGTGCTGCTTATTCCTCTGCAAATCGCCATCTGGAATGGATATCCTTACCTGTTTCCTCCTTCAAGTCAGCTTGAATACAACTGGAAAATAGTGCACGGGGAGGTGGTGGGTATACTGAATGATAGGCTCGATGATCTGATTCTCTCGCGGGAAACGGTCGGCGCGGATGGTCAAACACCGATCAATGTACTGGATAATCCCTGCCCGGACGACAAGCTGACCGGCGAAGCGCTCAGACAATGCAATGAAAAAAATTTCCATGAACTGGTGAAGTATCATCGTTTCAATGAACATTTCTGGCCGCTGCAACTGGCTACGACCGCTCTATTGCTGACTCTGGCAGCGCTCTGTACAGGAGTGACTTACTGGCGGGTGCGGCGTTGAAGCCTGGAAAGATCGGGGGTGTCTCAGTCTGTCCCTGCGAGGGCTTGGACCCAGGCTGAGCGGAGGTTGTTCTTTCCGCTTCCAGCTTCTGACAGGCTTGCTGAAAGTTATCGTTTCGTTTGTGTGTATGGAATACGAGAGGGGATGTAGCGTGAAGCCACATCCTCCTTATACATTTTCTGGAAGCCGGAAAACCTGTTTTCTTCGATTTTAGCTATAAATGAACTATGCCCTCTGCATAAGCACTTGACTGCTGGTGACGAATTTATCCGGGTGCAGCTTGACGATAATTCGCCCGGGTGCCTGCGTCATCGGTAGATATTCCTCGACCTTGTCTGCGGGGACGTATTTTTCAAGGATTTTTCTGGCTATAGCTTCCGGGTTGTCCTCAAGCACTTCAGCCTTGCCATAGGCCGCGATATAGGTGGGACCGTCCTCAACGAGCAGCGAGATGGCGGGATCGTGTTGAATAAGCCGGTACTTTGCCCGATCCTTTGTGGTGCTGAAATAGAAGCTCTCACCGTCCCATACGTACCAGATTGGTGTGATCTGCGGGCCGCCCTCAGCTCTGTTCACTGCCACAATCGCGTTATTCGGTTGGCTCAATAACTTCTGAAATTGTTCAGCCAAAGTCATCAATGTATCCTTTCAAGGTGAAGTCTTGTTGTGCCTCACCTCTTCACTTTCTCTGTTCTTCTATTAAATAAGTTACTATAAAAATGATAGCTCTGTCAAGAGCGATTTTCTGAATATCGGTTGTGCTCGATAAAAGGGGTGTTGTGCAATGACGAGTCCTCTGGTAAGGCTGCATAATTTCTGTCTGTGTTATCGCGTTTTTGGTCGCCCTACGAATGATGGAGATGCCGGAGATGTAACAGTACTCATTGAAGGGTTGCCTCGCTTTGCAGGCGGCTGCACGATGGAATATGGAAGAAGAGGAACACCTGTCGGCAGGGAAGCAGGGGAGGGAGCAAATGCGCAGGCAAGCGGATGATGCTCGATTGCTTGCACCCCCTCTCAAGCCCCCTGGGAAGTGGGATCGCTCAATAGAGAATGCGTTAGAGATATCGTCAGGGCTGTTGGCTCCTCTTTTCCTGAGCGCTACCCTTCAAAAAAACGCTGTTTTAGAAAGGCTGTGAAGTCCCTCATCTCCTGTTGATAGGCAGCCAGACGCTCCTTTCGGAGTGGTAGAGGAGTGACATCCTGAAGCCCTGCGCCATGACTCTCCAACATCGTGCTGTTTCCTCGTAAATAGGCGATAAGCTGGACATCATAGGGGACGATTCGATCCTGATAAAACGTGGCCAGGAAATCAAGCAAACGTTGATGAATAACGGCGTGCCTTTTTTTCGCCTGAAGCGAATACCTGTGCGCCCGTGTGTATAGCTTTGCGACCTCGTTCGTTATCTTCCCTCCCTGCTCTTCTCGTCGTTTATTCGCCATTTTGATGAAAGAGCGCTCCTTTTCCATCAGCTCCTGAATCTTCTTATCCTTGCTTTCGATGTCTACCCAGGGTGCTCCAACTCCCCATTTCAGATGTCCCGCACATGATTGTCTTGTCGGAATCCCGAGCAAGTTGAGCACAATAATGGTCTCGGCAATACCTTTATCAACCGGCTTGCCCAGTCTATCGACCATCCTCGACACTCGTTCTTTCATCTGCTCCCATTGCTGCATTTTCTCAGACGGCTGCTGTCCCATAGCGTCCTTTTTCATGTGCTCTTTCTCCACGCAGAAATGAGCTATACCTTTTTTCATGCTACCCTACATTGTACGTGGAAAGAACAGGGAGAACAAGCGAGCACCTGCCATTTTTTCGTTTTACACGGAGACAAAAACGTATGTCTGCTGGAGCCGGCCAACAGCTCTCTTTCTGGCTTCCCTGGATCATTCCTTTTCTTCCTGATGTGTTGCTCTTCGCCGTGAGGGGGCAGTTCTTCCCGGCTTAATCATACGAGCAAGAGCCGGAACCACGGCCACGAGCGCCTCGCGCTCTTCCGAGGATAAACGATCAAGCGGGGCCAGGGGGAGCTTTTTCATCCAGGAGGCCGATGCGGTTCTTTTGGAGATCGGTCGGGGAGAAGCCCAGGAGAGCGCGAACGCCCTCCTGAACTCAAGCGTACAATCAATTGACACTACAGGGATTGCCATTCAGGGTAAACGTGCTCGGCTGAGGATTCGAGCCACTGTAGGAGCCATTAAAGCCGAAGCTCACCGCGCCACCAGCCGCAATGGTCGCGTTATAGCTGGCGTTGGTTGCCGTCACCTGATTGCCATTCTGGCTGGTAGTAGCGTTCCAGGCGTTGGTAATCCGCTGGTTGCCGGCCCAGGTCCAGCCTAGCCGCCAGCCATTGATTGCGCTGCTGCCGTTGTTGGTGATACTGACCTGTGCCGTAAACCCTGTATCCCACTGGTTCAGCACGCTATATTTCACTGAGCAGGTCGCGCCACCACCTGAGCTACCCACTGTCACCGTTACCGGCGCTGACGTCGTAACGGCTCCGGTGTTGTCGTAGGCCTTCGCAGTCAGCGTATAGGAGCCAGCCGCCACGTTCCCCCAGGTGTAGGTGTAGGGGGCGCTGGTATCTGTGCTCAGCAGCGTGCTCCCGCTGTAAAACTCGACTTTGCTGATAGAGCCATCGCTATCACTCGCATCAGCGGCCAGATCAATCGAGGCCGGGGCGGTAAAGCTGGCCCCATTGGCGGGCTTTGTCAGGCTCACGGCTGGCGGATGATTCCCGCCACTGCTTCCGCCAACCTCGACGCTATACGCGGTTGTATCGAGCTGACCACTTCCTGTAAAGATCTCAGTTCCCGCCTCGACACTGATCAGATACTTGCTCGGGTCCATCCAGCCACGTGTTACCAGATCATTGATAAAGTCGCGCAGATCCAACGAGGCCGAGGTGACGCTTGATGTCCTGACGAACGAGAAGACGTTCCAGCCAGCGTTTCCGCGCCAGAGTTCCCAGGTCGTCCCGCCGATAGTGACGGTTGCCTGACGCGAGCCAACTGGCTGGATCGAGCCTGACTTGTATAGCCAGACCATCAGCTCATCAGAAGGGTTCACATTGCCAGGATTTGCGGTGGGATGGAACCAGAGATCATAGGAGACATTCATCCGGTTATCGCTGTTGCCGGTCAGGGTAAAGCTCCAGTTACTCGCCACGCTGGTATTCTGCGAGACCTGCTCAGGCAAGCCGGTATTGGGATTCTTCCAGCCCCAGTGCCAACCAAGCACCGCGCTGGCATACGATTTCACAGAATTCTGCTCGCCGGTCCAGTTCCAGCGCGTTCCCCATGCCAGAGTTGAGCCAGAGATGGATGTATCCCAGGTGCACTGGGTGCCCGAACCTGTATTGCTGCCCCACAGGTTGTTGTTGAGCCAGTACTTCCCGAGATTGTCGATCGTGCCATCAACTGTACACACTTCCGCCGCTTTGGCCGGTAGAGAGGTCATCGAGAGGAAGCCCAGAGCCAGCGCGAGAACGATAAGCACGCGTACGCCCGAGCCTACTCGCATAGTCATAGGGAACCTCCTTGTCTGTCTGTCAAAAAGCTGTCTTTCCATAGACATCATGCCCTCATGACGTATTGATGAACTACTGCCAGTGAGAGGATTTGCCTCTCTTCTCTGTTGTACCATAGAGGTTCCGCTAATACCAGGATTCCGCCTGACTGATAAAAAACTGAAGGTTCATCTCTGATCGTGTAAAATGGTGATGCATTTCTGATGACCTTTGGGTTATCTATCCTGCTGACACTGTTGTGTTTCTAAACACTCGAATTATGGAATATACGGGTCAAGATCTTCAGGAATGTGCTGCTCTTTTTGAGGACTATCAGATAGAGACTCACAATTGCTGTGCCATGTTGTCCCTCAAGATATCCCTCCGCGAAAGCGCAGCATGTACAGCAACCATAAGACTTCGTGATCCCGACAGCATCTGTGTTGATGGTTGTCAGATGCCTGCGAGCAGCGGACCCACGTTTATGGCCATGCTGAACGTGCTGCGTGTGGAGCGGCTTGTGTTGTTGCGATCCAGAGGTGGCAGGAAGTATCGTAGCGGCTTGCTCCGAGAGTCCTTCTCTTTTGGCAAAAAGTGGACCTGTACAGTTTTCTCCAGTATAGTGTCAAGAAGAGCAGCATGAAAGGAGACGTGGACGAATGCTGGCATATGTTTTCTGGCATCAACGGGCCGAGCAGGTCGTAAAGGAGGAGTATCAGGAAAAGCTGATTGCTTTTCATCAGATATTGCAGGAGCGCAGGCCAGAGGGCTTTTGGGGATCGCTGGTACTGGAAATGGCGGCTCTCCCCTGGATGCCCGCGGAAAGTGAAGTATATGAGGATTGGTATCTTGTCAAGAACTCGGCGGCACTGGATCCGCTGGATGAAGCTGCCGTCACGGGAAGCTGTCTGGAGCCACATCATCAGGTTGCGCGTCTGGCAGGGAATGGAACTGGTGGGCTCTACCGCCTGAAAGAGAGCGATGTGGAGCTTGCACGACTGGCTGAGATTCGTGCTGCTACCTGGTTGAGTAAGCCTGCCGGGATGAGCTACGAGCAGTTTTACCGGCTGGTACAGGCTGGCCGAGCCGAGCAACAAAGCATTCTCTGGCAAAGACAGATGACAATGGGGCCCGCTCTGGAATTCTGTATTCATCATGTACGGGAAAGCTCATTTTCAGGAGAGCTTCAGAGCGTTCAGGTTGAGGCGAAACCGATCTTTGTTCCTGCTGGCAGGCGGTGAGTGGCGCTCTCAGGTCGGGGAAGAGGCAGTATGCATTGCTGCCTCTTTTCATGTAGTACAGTTTCCCTTTTCTGAGATGAATGGCTTAGCGTGTGCTGTTCGTCCCACAGAGAAGCGCCCGGAAAGCCCTGTCAATCTCCTCCGCGGATAGAAAAATCTACCCCCTGTGAATAATGCTTGAAGCGCTTGCCCCCATCGGAATATATTTGAGATGCCCGGTTGTGTGCTCCCCTTTGTTGACGACTTGCCTCGACAGGCAAGCCGGTGGGTGCCGAGCGGAATTGGCTCAATGCTTGCCTCTTAGCGGTCGCGATCTAAACCACTGCTTTGTACAGAATACTATGCTTTCTCGGCATCTGAAGAGGTTTGTTCCTGTTTTTCGAGGAATGCAAGTGTTTCTTGAAGCCAGTTCAAATATGTTTCTTCAAATCGTTGCTCGAACAGGACAACCAATGCGAGGTACTGTTCATGTGCGAGGCGCTCTGTACCTGTTTCAGGCGTTTGCGTAAGTGCATCTCTATGTCTTTGTACTTCGGCTTGAGCGTGAGCAAGCTGCTGTTCATGGTATGCGATGGCTTCGCGAAAACGGGCCGCAAGTGCGCCCGGAGGTGCGACTTGTCCGAAAAGGGTTCTGAGGAAAAGTTCGTCCCGCAGTTGAGGCTTTTCCAGTGGTTGGGTTTGCCAGTCTCGCAGCGCTTCTCGGCCTGCTTGTGTAATGGTGTAGCGTTTACGCGCGGGGCGAGAGGAATCTGCTTCTACTTCCATTTCGACCCACCCCAGTTCATGTAAACGGCGCAATTCATGATAGATCTGGCTGTACACTGCGCCAAAGAAGGGGATAAGGGCATGATCGAAGCCTCGTTTCAGGTCATAGCCGCTGCTTGGCCCCCATCGCTCAAGGAATGCCAGTACGGCATATGTAATGGGGTAGGTTGTCTGTTCTTTCATCGTAAAAGATCCTTTCCACAGAAATTCTCCATCGTCGCAGATCCATTCTAACATAGAAGTATATGCTTGACAATTATATTTTGCCAGAATATATTACTGAAAGATATATTATTGAAAGATATATCAGGGTGGGGCGAGGTAGGATTTCAATTCGGAAAGAGAGAAATACGCTATGCATTTTCCATTGATGGCGCGTGATCCGTATCAGGCTTTACGCTTTCGCGAGTATCGGTTGTTGTTGATAGGCTCTTTTGTGGCCTCGGTGGGAGAACAAATGTTGACCCTTGCCATCGGGTGGGAGTTATATGAGCGAACGCATTCGGCATTTTTGTTAGGCCTGGTGGGCCTGATTCAGCTATTTCCTGCACTGCTTCTTCTGCCGTATGGAGGATTTGCCGCTGACCGATATAGCCGTAAGCGGATCCTTGTGCTGGCGCAGGCGGTCCTGATTATCGCTTCGCTCGGCCTGGCTGCTGTCTCGCTCTGGCATGGAGCTCTTGTGCTTGTCTATGTTTGTTTGCTGTTGATTGGTAGTGCAACCGCTTTTATCACTCCGGCTTCTACGGCACTTTTAGCGCAAATCGTGCCGGAGGACGTCTTTGAGAACGCGGCAACCTGGAGTAGTAGTTCCTGGCAGCTTGCTACTGTGATTGGTCCCGCGCTTGGGGGGGTGATGCTGGCATGGATATCGAGCAGCGCTTTCATCTATGTGCTTCATGCTGTCATGGCCCTGACTTTTGCGCTCCTGCTGCTCCCTCTCCGTGTCCGCCCGTTGAACAGGCGCGACCAGCAGAGGAAAGAGCGACACGCGATATGGCGTTCACTGGGAGAAGGTGTATCCTTTCTTCGACATACGCCGATTTTGCTGGCGGCTATGACGCTGGATCTGTTTGCTGTGCTGTTTGGGGGCGCAACCACGTTGTTGCCGGTCTTTGCCGATGAGGTTCTACGCGTTGGCCCGGAGGGATTAGGCTGGTTGCGAGCGGCGCCATCGATCGGGGCTTTGTGCATGGCCTTTTTTGTGGCTCATCGGCCACCACTGAAGCGGGCAGGTTTCACCCTGCTTTTGAGTGTCATCGGGTTCGGGGTGGCCACTATCCTGTTCGGCCTTTCGCGCTCGTTCTGGCTCTCTCTCCTGGTGTTGTTCCTGTTGGGAGGGCTGGATAACCTGAGCGTGGTTATTCGGGAGACACTTGCCTTAACACGTACGCCGGATGAAATGCGTGGTCGTGTCGCTGCTTTGAATGGGCTCTTTGTCAACGCTTCCAGTCAGCTTGGCGGCTTTGAATCGGGCCTGATGGCTCAGTTGTTTGGTCCTACCCTCTCTGTCGTTGGTGGTGGCATAGGCACTATTATTGTTGTACTTATTGTCGCATTGATCTGGCCGGAACTCCGTCGTCTTCGGACGTTGCGAGAGGTGTCGGCGCCTCCGGTTCAAGATGTTCTTCAGCAGGAAAATGAGGTATAGGTTCCAAACATACCTGTGAGGTGAGCATGGTCGCTTTTTGTCCTGCGTTCTATAGTCCAATGGCTCTGGAGGCATATGGAATGGTTTTACCTATCGCTTGCGTAACAAGAATGAGTGCTAACAGGCTCTCTATTGTGCCTCTCAAATTGCGACGGCTCATACTCTCTTTGCAGGCTGATTTCAGGAGGCTCTGCGCTCTTGAGCGCCCGCAGGGCGAGTTAGCCGGCACATCCTGGCCGCATTGACTACCAGGGATTCCATGCGCATGGCCCGTATTGTTTTGCGAGATAGCCACTGGCTTGCTTATGCCGTGCGGCGGCGTACCGGAGGCGCTTCGTATTTGTTGGCATAGACGCGGTTCGTGCAATAGACATTGCGTTTTGCGAAGGCGGGCGGCGCTTCCTGCTCCAGCCGCTCCCGGATATGTGGTTTCCGTGTGGCCAGCGGGTGCGTATAAAATGGCTCCGGGAGGGAAAAGTGTGGATTATGTACCCAGTCAGGACAGGCGATCTGGTCTTTCTGGCAGAGATATTCCACCGAGGCCGCACAGAACGCTGCCCACTGCCTGAGTTCCTGCGTCTCGCCAGGCTCTATAGGCTCTCTGACCAGCTCTTCCCGGCGTTGCGGATAATAGCCAAACCAGCTATGGGCGAACTCGCTGATCGCGACCCAGGGAGCTTCACCTTCCAGAATTTCCTGATATGCTCTGCTGATGGTCTGCGGTATATCTTCGGCAAACATATTTTCTTCCCTCCTCTCATTTCTCATTATATCGATTAGCGGGACCCGGGACAAGCGAGCGGTTAGTCCTCGAAAAGGAAGTCGAGTGTCTCAGGCGTTCGATACTCTTCCTGTGTAGGCCGATCAATATAGCGATCAAGGAGGCGTTGGGCTTGTTCGCGAGTCTCTATCTGGAGCGCCATCGTGAGCGCCTCGACATCGGCGTAATCCTGATCGCGATACGAAAACAGCTTCATCGCGAGCATGAAGTCTGCCGGTGGAAGGTAGACTTCGAGTATCTCGCGAAATACTTTCCAGAGCTCTAACTGTAATGCCGGAGGAAGGAGCTCCCCCACGACACCAAAAGCTGCATCATTGAGCCATTCCTGTTGCAGACTGTGGCGGCGAGCGACGGCCTTGATTGCTTTCTGAAACAGGCGTGTTCGCTCGTCTGGTTGAAAGGTTGCGGCAAAGTTCAGGGGGAAGATATCAACATCGCCGGTTGAGGCGCGGTTTCCCATCCGAAGGAGCATATAAGCGCCTCCGATGACCAGAATCTTCATCGGTGACGTGCATCCTCGTTGCAGGAGCTCCCCTGCCAGATCATCAAGTAACAGTTCGACCTGACTTGCCTGGAGCTTTTGTTTTCGTGCCATCGTGTGAAACTCCTCTGGCCTCTGTTCTGCTTTGTGCCGTATTGCTGCTGTGATTCCAGCCGGGAACACTTCTCAAGCGGTCTATGTGGCTCTTGCGTCGTTCGCGTATCAGGATCTATCTTCTCTGTAGGAGAGTATATGGCATTTCTACATCTGTTGTCAAAGGAAGAAGCTTTTTAGCTTGCAGGGAGTGTCTCAATGACACAAGCGGTAAATGATGGTAGATAGCCTGCAAATAGGACGCACTGAAATCTCCTTCTTGTGGCAGAAAGAGAAGCGCTTGCAACCCTGTATAATATATCACCCATATATCACAGTAGCATGTGATATTGCATGCTGGTAGGCTTATCATTTATCTATTTACTATGGGGTTTTGAAGAAGGCATGCATGCATTTTGAACCACTTCTATGAAGAAACGCTACCCCATACAAAGAAGTTCATTTTTAAGCCAAAGGAGGTTACACCTTATGATTCAAGGCACAATTATCGAAATGCCAACGTTTGAGGCTACAGAGGAGCATGACGAGTTCGAGCTGGATGTGCGAGTCACAGTAACCGAGACAAGCGATCAGGTGAATTTCAGTGGCAGTGACTGCACTGCGTGTACATCCTGCTACAACTCTTGCGCTACTTGCTAAGGCACAGTTTCCCTTGCTTATCTGTTAAGCACGGATGATATCCTGAAGCGGCACCGATCGAAGGGTCGGTGCCTGCTTGATTCTTTCCCGCTGCGGGCATGCTCTTTATCAGGCAGTGCCTCCTGCATTCGCCCGTTGGTAGCGGAACCATTTGCGATGCCGCTGAGCGTATCGGGGCCTGCGAAGGCGTACCGGTCTCTGGTTGCAGAGAGAGGAGCTTGCATCCTGTACAATATATCACCTATATATCACAGTAGTGTGTGATATTGCATACTGACAGGGCAAGCACTTATCTATTTACTATGGGGTACTCAAGAAAGCATGCATGCATTTTGAACCACTTCTATGAAGAAACGCTACCCCATACAAAGAAGTTCATTTTTAAGCCAAAGGAGGTTACACAATGGTTCAAGGCACAATGATCGAGATGCCAACGTTTGAGAGTGTGGCTGAGCACGATGAGTTTGAGCTAGATGTGCGGGTCACGGTGGCCGAGACAAGCGATCAGGTGAATTTCAGCGGCAGTGACTGCACAGTGTGTACATCCTGCTATAACTCCTGTATCTCTTGTGGCACTGGCACAACCTGCCCAAGTTGCTACATCGGAAATTGATCGTATCCTTAAGCATCAAGAGCGGCGCTGGCTGCAAAGCCGGTGGTCGCTCTGTTCTGCGCTGAATCAGGTAATAGGTATGGTATCAGTAGATCCTCCATTGACATATACTTCTCCCACGAATATACGGTCTCGCGCCTGGAGGCCTGTGCTTGATGAACCATTGCGGCAACAGGCCTTGAAGGTTGCTCGCTTCGTCGCTCGGCGGATGGAAGATCCCAATGTTATTTATCGGCTGTCTTTGCAAGCAAGTAAGCAGTCGACTGAACCCATTCTCTGGTTTGCTCCCTCTCTATCGTCGGGTGTTTCCGGGGTGGCGCTGCTGCACGGTTTTCTTGCGCCTCTGTATCCTGAACATGGACAGCATGCAGAGCGCCTGCTTCAGTATGCCGCAACGAGTACCCGGGAAGCGCCGATTCAGGTTCCTGGCCTCTTCTCAGGCACCTCGTCCTTGATGGCAACGCTGCTCTTATTGAGTAATGGTGGTAGGCGGTATCAAAAGACGCTTGCCAGTATGAGGAAACTGCTTTATGAGCAGATCGATCGACAGAAACAATGGCGTCGTAACGCAGAAATGGTGACTGAGCATGACTATGATGTAATCTCCGGAGCAGCGGGTATTCTCACCTATCTGATCATGGATAGATCTACCGATGAACTGACAGGCAAGATGATTACACGCCTGCTGGACTACTTGACCTGGCTGACAGAGCCGGGCCAAACTCTCGGGGATGAGCGTTGGTATATTGCCCCCGAAGCTCTTGTCGTGTCAGGATTGCGTGCTATACATCCTCAGGGCTATTTTAACTGTGGTTTGGCACACGGGCTTCCCGGGCCACTCGCGGCACTTTCGCTCACCTGGCTCGCTGGATATCGGTATCCCGGGCTCCGCGAAGCTATTGCCAGCGCTGCTGACTGGCTGATTCAGCATCAAATAGGTGATGAGTGGGGAAGCAACTGGCCGATTGTCATTCCGGTTGAGTCTTCAGATTCTCCTGCTGCCTGGGGAAAGCTGCCAGGGGCACGGGCTGGCTGGTGTTATGGTGCGCCGGGCGTGGCACGGAGTCTCTGGCTGGCCGGGCATGCGCTGGATGATGAGCGTGTCTGCCGAGTAGCGATCGAGAGCGTGGAGGCTGTTGTGCGTCGGCCACTCGCACAGCGCTTTCTTTTCTCTCCGACGCTCTGTCATGGGTACGCCGGGTTGCTGCAAATCTGCCTGCGCTTTGCTCATGAATGCGACAATACCAGTATCAGAGATCATATCCCTGTACTGGTGCAACAGATTCTTGATTGCTTCGATGCAGACCTGCCTCTTGGCTTCCAGGATATAGAGCGGCCCGGAACTGCCGTCGATCAGCCATCCTGGCTGGTTGGTGCTCCCGGGGTAGCGATGGCGCTGCTCGCTGCCGCCACCGAGATTCCTCCTGTCTGGGATCGTCTCTTGCTCATTTCGTGAGGGAAAGGATAGAAAAGGTATGCCAGAAGAAACGCGCTTCTATACGCCAGCAGGCTTTTATATGTTGCGCACCCCCGCCCTGCCCGCTGATTTTTTTCTTCGTCTTTCCGCGACAGCAGGAGACAGAGAGGCCTGTTATCAGCTTCTACGAGAACATTTCGAGCAGCCACAACACGCGCTGGCGTTAGCGGTGGCAAGCTCTTCATTGTGGGAGGCGTTGCAGAGACTGCCCAAAGCGAAGCCAGCGGCGGTGAAACGCGTCTATGCCGGGCTCTTGCGTTACCTGATTCGGATGAGCACGCGCCCGACGCCCTTTGGCCTGTTCTCAGGCATCGCGACTGGAACTCTCGCTGAGGAGACCCGGCTGATGCTGGCTTCGTCACCATTGCAAGGCTTTCGTGCCAGACCCGATATGGATTGGTTGCTTGCGCTGATTCAGCATACGGAGCAAGTGCAGGAGGTTGTGACGCAGCTCAGGGTGAGAGCGAATCAGACGGCCTATCTTGCGGGGGGACGCCTGCGCCTGCCCTACGCAGATACGTATGGGCAACAAGATAACCGCTCGATCTCGCTACGGGCCACCTCCGTTGTGCTTAAAGCGCTGGAACTGGCGGCGCAGCCCATTCCTTATACAGAATTGCAGGCGGCACTGCTTCGGGCCTTTCCTCAGGCGAAGCCACTGCAGGTCGAGCGCTTGTTGTGGCAGCTCTGGGAGCACCACTTTTTAATCAGCGACCTGCATCCTCCCCTGACTGATGCTCGCCCGGCTGATTATCTTATCCGTAAGCTTGCCAATCTTCAGGGGGTTGAAGCACTCAGGGATGGCCTGGCGGACGTGTTGCAGCAGACGAAGGCGCTTGATGCAGCCGGAAACGCTGCTACCGTAGAACAGCTCTACCAGCTCGAAACAGTTCAAAAGCGTCTCCTTCCTGAGGAGCAGGAGAAAGCCCTGCTTCAGGTTGATGCGGCACTGCATCTGAAGCGGACAGAGCTTCATCAACAGATCGGGATGGCTGCCGCACAAGCCGCTGAACTCCTGCTTCGCCTGACGCCTTTCCCTGAAGGTTTGCCTCATCTCAGAGAGTATCGTCTGTTCTTTCTTGAAACCTATGGGGAGGGAGTTGAGGTTCCGTTGCTTGATCTCCTGAACCCGGAAATGGGCCTCGATGCGCCAGCCGGCTACGATCAGCCGCCGCGCTCCTATCCGCTGCGAGCTGGCCCGACCTATCCTGACACCCGTAGTCGTGATGAACTGCTGCACGAGCTGGTTACGGAAGTAGTGAACAGTCAGAGCATGGAGCTAGAGCTGACCGAAGCGCTGCTGAAGCGACTTGAGCGCTGGTCTCTGGTCGCGGAACAGGCCCCGCTCTCGCTGGAAATCTATCTACAGGTGCATGCGGCGTCGCGTGAGGCGCTGGACAACGGCGAGTGGTGCGCGGTCATCGGACAGAATTGCGGCTCTCCCAATGCCGGGCGCACGTTTGGACGCTTCTTTGATCTGCTGGATGAGGAGGGGATGCGGCATCTACAGCAGTTGACCGAGCGTGAAGAGGCGCTTCTACCCGAGACTATCTTTGCTGAGTTGAGCTATCAGCCGCGTAATGCTCGGGTTGCAAATGTGGCGCTTCGGCCTCCACTGCGGCGCTATGAAATTGTGGTCGGGACGACGCCCTCTGTGCCTCCCGAGCGGGTGATCTCGCTCAATGATTTGGTCGTGGGGGTGCGCAACGGGCGCTTCTATCTTCGCTCGCAGCGGCTTGGCAAGCAGGTAATTGTCTGTCAGTATCATATGTTGAACACACGGTTTGCACCCAACGTGTGCCGCTTCCTGAGCGAGCTGAGCATGGATGGAGTTCCCTGCCTGAGCTCCTTCGACTGGGGCAGGCTGAGCGGATCGCCCTTCCTACCGCGCGTGACATATCGGGTGGGCCCGCATGCGAGGCTGGTGCTCAGTCCCGCGCAGTGGCAGCTTCGGGCCGACACGGTGCAACCGGAGGGGACGGGCAGCGAGGAAGAGCGCTGGTTTGCGGGCTTGCAGCGCTGGCGCGAGCGGTGGCGGGTGCCGCGCTATGTCTATCTGGCCGAGTTCGATAATCGTCTGCTGCTCGATCTGGAGCACCCGGTCATGCTCGCCGAGTTGCGGGATGAGCTTGGCAAGCTACAACAGGACCGTAAGCTCACGCTTCAAGAGCTGCTCCCCGACTTTGAACATCTCTGGTTGCGCGATGAGCAGAGCGCTCCCTACTTCTCGGAGTTTGCGGTCCCGCTGCTCCGTGCTGCTCAACCAGCCGCACAGACCGCTCCTCTGACGCCTCGCCGGGTGATCCCGCGGGTCGAGCGCAGCTTTTTCCCCGGGGAGCGTTGGGTCTATGTCAAGCTCTATGCAGCGCCGGGCCAGCATGATGAACTGATCGCGGGCCCTGTACGAACGTTGATCCAGATGGTGCAGGAACAGAAGCTGATTGACTCCTGGTTCTTTATCCGCTATGCCGATCCTCTGCCCCATCTTCGTGTGCGTTGTCGAGCCTGTGACGAACCGGCGATCCAGCCGCTCTTGATGGCGATGTTGCAGTATTGTCGACACCTCGTGAACGCTGGTGTGATCCAGTCGTATGCGCTCGATCCATATGAGCGGGAAGTGGAGCGCTATGGTGGGCCCGAGGCAATCGAATTGCTGGAGCAGGTATTCTGTCTTGATAGCGCGATCATCAGCAATATTATCGCGGCACGATACGCACAACGTCTTACCCTTGATCCGCTGGAGATCGCTGTCTTTTCGCTGCATCAGTTCTTCACCAACTGGGGCTATGATATCGATCAGTGCCTGCAATGGCTCCGTATGCGCACCGAGACCTACGCGTTTAGCGCTGAATATCGCCCGCATCGGCGTCAGTGCTGTGAACTTCTGGCCCCCTGGGAGCCCCACCCGCCTGCGAATGTCGCGGAACAGCGGGCGTTGTTGCTCTCTCTGACGCATGGGAAGAGTACCGAGCAGGGAGAGATGGGATCGATTGCGGCAGCACTCCGAAAGCTTGGCGATCAAGTACGTGACCTGGCAGGCAGGGGGCAACTCTGGGTGACAGAAGAAATCCTGCTCGAAAGCCTGGCACATATGCATAAGATTCGCTTGCTGGACCTGGACCCGCAGCGAGAGCGCCGCCTGCATGCGTTCTGGCGGCATACTCTTGAGAGTATCAAGCGACGGCCCATGAGGCGGTAGGCGCAGCGCCTCCGGGCTGATTGGTCGCTCCATGTACTTCAGCGTCAGGGGGCTCTACAGAAGCAGAGCAAGCGTGTGCAGATGGTTCAGCGTAGAAGCTAAGCCTTCTAGTTGCTGTCGCTGCTCTTCTGAAATCTGTAGCCCTTGTCGCTGTAATGGTTCGGTAAATACCAGAATACCCTGAATAAAGGTTGCCTTTTCCCCATATCGGGCCGCATAGGTGAGGGCGCTGTAGATGTTGGTGAGCTCCTGTTCCAGCAGGGCTGGATCCTCCTTATAGCGGCCTGCGTTCTTTAAATAATAAGAGAGCATATGACGGGCGGCCTTGTCGTAGAGATGGTGGGTGCGGGCGTAGTCGGTGATTGTCCGGTGTATCTGGTAGCGATCAGGCCAAATACTCTCGATAAGTCCGGCATCTACCAGACAATCAAGCATGGCTGGAGTTCCGGCCGTAATGGCAAGCACGGCTTCCTCTGAGAATGTGTTCGGTTTGGGTTCAAAAACAGCCAGTGCATAGAGCAGCAAACGGGCCTCTACGGGTAACTGCTCTTCGCTCAGGCGAATGACCGCTTGCATTGATAATGGAGTATCGGGAAAGCGAAAGTCCTGAACCAGGCCGGCCTGGGGCTGTCTGAGCTGAAGGCGCTCTTCTGCGTGGCTCAAGCGCTCCAGGGTCTTCTGAAGGCGACGCTTCTGCTGTGCCTGAACCTGAAGCTGGTTCCCGACAAGCGTGAGCGCAAGCGGTAAACCATCCGTGAGACAAGCCAGCGTTTTGATCGCCTCTGGTTCTCTCAGGGCGAGTTCCGGGACCTGTTGACTGAGAAGTTGGATTCCGTTTTCCAGGCTGAGTTCTGACACGCCCATTGTCTGGACGCTGGCAAAATGGTGCGCGACAGCGGGACTGCGGGTAGTGAGGAGATAGCGACAGGTCATGCCTCCTACAAGACAGCTAAGCGCCTCTTCGATGGTCCAGGCATCATCAATGACGATAAGCATGTGACGCGTGCTCAGCGTATGATGGAGTGCCTGAAGCCAATCCTCCTTTGTCTGTAATGCGGCTTGCGCTTCCTGGCACATTCCGAGTTGTTTTCCCCAATGTGCGAAGAGCGAGACGAGGTCAGCGTGAGGGCCAAGATTTGCCCAGAGAATTCCATCCTCGAAGTGGTTTCTGACTTCGGTATCGTGAACTACTTCCAGGGCCAGCGCTGTTTTGCCAACGCCGGGCAAGCCATGAAGTGCAACTCTGGTTTCCTGTTCCGAATGCAGCAAGTGCTGTTTTATTTCAGCTACCTCCTGCTGACGCCCTATCAGGGTACGGACGAGATGATACGGAATAGCATCATCATACCAGGGGCCTGTCTGACTGTTGCGATGGGTGGCGTACAGGGAACGTTGTAGACCCAGTTCTTCTTGACTCTTGTGAAAAAGCGCTGTGAGCTTTGTACAGTAATCGAGGCTGGGGAATACGGTTCCGTTCTCCCAACGATTAACCATAAAGGAATGTGGGGCGCCTATCAGGTCAGCTACTTGTTGCTGTGTCCAGCCTTTCTCCTGCCGTGCCTTTTTCAAGAGCAGGTTTGGTTGCGCTTGACTTGATCTCTTTACTGACAAGAGTGCTACCCTCCCATTTTGTTCTCTTTGGCGTGTAGAGCCTCATTCTTATCTGGTTACGTATACATCACGCAATTGGATGCGCTACCTGAATATTGCTATTCAGAAGTGCTCGTTGGTGAATTAAAGCTGTTTCAGATCGACAGGAGAGAACGACGGGCTATCGATTTGATATTTCATAAGAAGCGTGAACATGTCTTATATGGTACGTTAGCTGCTCTGGTCATTCTCACAAAGGTGGGGGCCAGAAGGCGCCGAGGCAACATCTCGTTCCCGGACGTCTTTTTTCTCCTCACGCTCCTTTACCGGGTTTGTTGCGGCGATCGTTTTTCCGCTCCGGAATATATATGATCTCGTCCTCTCTTTTCGATGAGAGTGCAGTATGATTTTCATCTCCGCTGTCAAAAGGGCTTGACTCTCACACTAATGTGAGAGTGTACGATGCACTGCAGGAGGAGCTGAAGCGAATGAAAAAGCTTGTACATGGGCATAGCAAGCTGAAGCATGTCGGTGATCTCTGAGGATGCGGTGGGGCAGGCGATCCGCAATCGTGCCGGCTCTTGCTCAGAGAAGGCGGTTGCGCCTGTTGTGTGCGGGCTGTAATGGCTGAAAAGCATCTCCTCCTTTGCCCGGAGCAGCAAAAGCCAGGCATATTATGCTCTCAAACGGATCAATATTGTGTTTGATGAGGCTGTTTGGGTGATTCAGAGCCTTTCATCAACGGTTGAGGGCAATTGATATATATCGAATTCAGTTTGCTTTGCTCAATGAAAGCGAGGAACTTCTATGATAATTGATGGTCATGCGCATCTCATTCTACCTGTTGAGAAACATCTTGCTTTGATGGAAACGGCGGGAGTCGAGCGTACCTTGCTCTTTACCACTCGGGTTCACCCGGAACGGGCACATGATCTGGAGACCTTGAATCAGGAGCTACGTATCTTTAACGAGATCATTGCTGGAAAAGTGAACAACGGTCTACAACCGTTCCAGCAGGCAGTAAGTGAAGTTGCTCAGGTCATTCAGCAGTACCCGGAGCATTTCACTGGTTTTGCCAATGTTCCGCTTGGACTGACACAGGAGGAAACGGCTACATGGATTGAGAAGTATGTCCTCCCCGCTGGCTTTCGAGGGTTCGGGGAATTTACCATGCAATCGGGGTCCGTTCATCAGCTTGAGGTGATATTCGCGTGCGCTTCAGAGTATGGCAATCTTCCGCTCTGGGTGCATACGCTTCCGCCGCTGAACCTGGACGATATTCATCAGCTTGTTGCTCTTTCCAGGCGATATCCACGCGTTCCTTTGATTCTTGGTCACATGGGAGGCATGTACTGGCGCGAGACCATTGCGCTGGCAAAAGAAGTGCCACAGACCTACCTTGATCTGTCGGGAACAATCACGTTTCTTGGTCCCAGGATCGCTATTCATGAATTACCAACGAGGACGCTTTTCAGTTCTGATGCTCCGTTTGGCCATCCGCTGATAGCGCGAACGATTGTGGAGCAAGCCACCGCCGATACAGCGGTGCGGAGGCGTGTACTCGGGGAGAATCTGGCCGAACTGCTTCATCTGAACTGATGAAGTATTATAATAGTTGCCGCTCCTTCGGGAGTGTATGGATCAAGGGATATGGGAGCGATAGAAGAAATGTCGCTCCCAGGTCTTCGTTAGAAGATTGGTCCCTGCCAGTGATCGTACTGCATCTGCCGCGCCGTCTCCTGCGCCTTCTCTTCGCCGAGCAGACGAGCGACCACATAGAGCGCCATATCGATGCCCGCTGATACCCCGGCAGAGAGGACAATCTTACCGTTATCCACATAGCGCTTTTCGGGAAAGATCGTTGTCTCAGGGGCAAGCTCTCTAAGCTTCTCAATTAAGCTATGGTGGGTTGTTGCGCTCAGTCCCTTCAGCAGGCCAGCTTTTGCCAGTACGAGCGCTCCCGTGCAGACCGACAGAAGCAACTCGACACGCTCATGCTGCTCACGAATCCATGCAAGCAGCCGGGGGTTCTCTAAGACAGCTTGTGCACCATTTCCACCGGGAACCACCAGAATATCAGGAGTAGGGCAGTTTTCGAGCGTAAAGGCGGGGTTCACGCTCACACCATACCGCGTTATGATCGGGCGAGCCTCTTCTGCGATCGTGTAGACCTGGAAAGGTGCATCCTGATTATTTCCGGCAACTGCGAAGACATCAAAGGGACCGGTAAAGTCAAGCAGCTCAACTTGCTCAAAAAGCAGAATGGCGACGTTTCTCGTCATAGTCTTTCTTCTCCGTTCTATACAACTGTCGGGAAAGCGAGGGAGGAGCGCCGAATTGCCTGCGCCACAGACGCCGAAAGTGACGCACATCTTCAAAGCCACACTTCGTTGCGACCTCCTCAACAGTGGAATCAGTGGCCTGCAAATAGGTTGCTGCAAGCTCCATCCGCAATTGTTGTTGATACTGGATCAGCGTAATGCCGGTAGCCTCTTTAAAGGCGCGCGTCAGGCTGCGCACGCTCAGCCGGGCGATAGCAGCCAGTTGCTTCAATGAGATACTTTCCGCTGGATGCTCTAGCAGGTATTCCTGCACGCGATGGATATCGGAATGCAAATGCGAGCGATACGCCAGATAGACGCTCGTCTGTGCATGCATGCTATTTCGCCGCATATAGACAACCAGTTCACGGGCAACCTGGGCCGCGAAAACGGGCCCTCGGGAGTGTTCAAGCAATGCGAGCGCCATGTCAATGCCCGAAGCAATGCCTGCACTGGTTACAATCGGGCCAGCGCGCACAAACAAGACAGCGTCAAGCACATGCGCTTCAGGATAGAGCTGTTGAAGCTGCTCTACTCTTCGCCAATGCGTGGTACAACGACGCCCGTTCAACAAACCAGCCTCCCCTAGGGCAAAGGCGCCGGTACACACAGAAGCAATCTGTACTCCCAGATATGCGGCCCGCTGAAGCCAGGAGCGGGCTTCATCATTCAACAGGGGAAAGCGGAAATCCAGCCTCCGCATCCCCGGAATGATGATCAGATCGTCCTCGTGGCACGGCGGGAGCGAGGCAAGCTGCGAGAACACCACACCCTGCGCACTACGTACCTCTGTGCTTGTGCCACAGAAAAAGAGCCGATATGGGGCCCCAAGTGCCCGCGCTGCATCAAAGACCTGGGCGGGTCCTGCCATATCCAGCAGATGCACGCCGGGTACCAGCAAGAAGAAGACGTTCTGTGTCCTCTCGTGAGATGCCTTCACCGTTTGCTCCTTTCGATTCCACTGCTATAGAAGAAAGTATATGATCTTTTTCGATCATGTTGTAGAGGCAAATCACGCCTGCAAGCGGACGGATATGGCCAATCACTTCCCTGTACTGGTCCATGTGTCCCGACAGTTGCGTTATAATGGTGGCGTAGATGGTCGTTGAACTCTTCCGTATTTATGATACTGAGGGACTGCTGTCCCTTTGGCTTCGGACCAAGCGTAAAAAGTGCCTGCTTTTTGTATATTAAAACAAGCTAAGCAACCTCTGTAACATTTTTGGATACCTCATTTTCATGTAACATTTCTTGAGAGCTTCTGACCGGGGCTGGTTGTAAAACTGCCTGTTTCTTTTTGGTCTTGCATTGTGAAGAGGGTGCACTGCGGATATGCTTGCTATCGCTAGAGGGGGGATGATGGTTGCCAAACGGGGATACTCTTCGCTTTGCCGATCAGTTGCCTCAGCAGGCCGCGTACCTGAAACGGTTTCTCTCCATTCGACATTGAGCCTGCTGACTTTTGTATCCTGTCATGGTCCTCTTTCGCATAGCATACCGGTTGAGAAGAGGCGCTCTTCTGCTGCGTTGCCTCTTCTCGGTCTGTTAGGGATGCCAGTTTTCTTGAAACGAGACTTATTAAGGATAGAGCTTTTCATTGCGAGCCAACATGTCAACATAGGTGCGGATGCGAGCGGCTCGCGTTTCGGCTTTCTTCGCTGTTTGAATGCGGAACAGGATGGCATAGCGATTCCTGCTATTGAGAGTGGAAAAGAAGTCCAGGGCTTGCGGATTTTTGTCCAGTTCGCGCTGAAAGTCTTCTGGCACGGTAGCCTCACTGGGGCGATCATAGGCGGCTTGCCAGCGTCCGTCTGCCTTCGCGAGTTCTACCTGCCTGATGCCTTCAGGTTGCATTCTACCGGCGGCCTGTAAAGCCTCAACCTTGTCCCGATTGCGTTTTGACCAGGTGCTGCGGCGCGTCCGGGGTGTAAACTTTTGTAGCCAATAGCATGCGTCATATGGTTTGGCCTGACCGTCAATCCAGCCATAGCAGAGAGCCTCATCTAAAGCCTCTTCGCGTGTGACAGATGGGATACCGGTTGATTTCTTCGCGAGTTTGAGCCATACCCCTTTGACGGCATGATGATGCTTTTCGAGCCACATCTTCCAATCGTGCTGTGTTTCGCAGGTGATGATAGGATAAGAAAGCGTCTTGTCCGGGCTATCTGTTCTTGAACTCATATGTATTCTATCTCTCCCTGTCTGAAGCTGTCAGAAACGCTTGTGTCGCTGTCCTTTTCTCCCTCATTGTACAGGGAGATGAGGACAAACTTATTCCTGAATTTGGATGATATGGATTGTTGCTATATCTGAGAAGATGCACTGCTATGCTCTCAGGCTGACGCTGTCCATAGGGTCATATCGAGTTGGGGGATCTGAACGCCGAGTATGCTCCGTAGTCTCCCGTTCTCTGGATTGCTCCTCGCCGACCGATACCATTCATAGGTGCAAAAGGGAGGGATGAGGGCCATTCCGGGTGCTCCACTCCGAAAATGCCTGCTTTGTGAGCAAGAACCGCCAGCTTCTCTTTTTTCGCTGTACACTATCTTGCAAAACAAGATAGTGCTGTGGTATACTTTTACTAACTTGTAGTGCAAGATAGTGAGTGAACTGAGGGAAAGTGTGGAAAAGCGATCAACACAATTGCTTAAGGGGACGCTGGATATGTGTTTGCTGGCTCTCATTGCCAGACGGCCCTGTTATGGATATGAGATGGTTCAACAACTTGCCCAACAGGGACTTGATCTGGTTAGCGAGGGAAGTATCTATCCCTTACTGAGTCGCTTACAACACCTTAAGTATATTGAAGGCTATCTGGTGGCATCACCTGAGGGGCCGAAAAGAAAGTATTATCGTCTTTTACCGGAAGGAGCTCGCCAGTTGCGTCAGTGGCGAGCTGAATGGGAAACCTTTGTTCAAGCGGTGACTGGCATTTTGCAAGGAGAAGAAAGTCATGCAGAAGATGGATCACATGACACAACAACAAATTTCCTCTCTTATTGAGGCGTGTGTCACGTATTGGGAGTTGCGTGGAGTTGAACAGGCAAGAATTCGCGAGATGTCGGCTGAATTAAGACAGCATTTAGAGGAGGCCGTCCAGGATGGCAAGTCCCTTGAAGCGGTTGTTGGGAAGAATCCCACGGTGCTGGCATCTGCATGGGCCCAGGAGACGCAACCTCGTTTCTGGAGAAGTGTTTTCCCTGTCTTTCGAGGTCTGGTCCTGGTTTGCGGTGTCGTTGCGACAAGTGCCCTTGTGATGCATCTGTTGACAGGCCTGGCGCCGTTCGGGCTCACCCTGCTGTACCCGGTTAACTTTTGCTTGATGGGGATCAGCTACCTGTTGATTCGGATGATGGGATTTATGATACCGCGTGTCCGTACCCAGGTTGGGCGTGAGGGGATCATGACGGGCCTGCTTCTCGGGATCAGTGTACTGGTCATGGGAGGGGTGAAAATGGCTGGAGGCGATATTGATGCTGTCTTTTTGCGCTGGCATTGGCCCGTGACGTTTGGTCTTATTCTGCTGGCTCTCCTGCTTATCGGGTTGTATATCAGCTTGCTTTCGAGAAGTCAGAAGATTCTGGCCGGTCAGCATGTCCGGGCGTTCCTGAATCTGGTGCTGGCAATTGGTGCGACTGACCTTGTTCTTCTTTTGATGTCGTGGTAGAGGTCTTTGCGGGCGCACTCATGTTGCAGATGACACTGGAAAGGCGGATGTGCTGCGTGAGTGCGCTCTTGCTTATGACAGAAGGGCATCGAGGCTCATCCGCGCGTTTACATGGTCTGGCTGAAGCTGAAGGGCCTGCTCAAAAGCCGTTTTTGCCTCTTCAATCCTGTTGATCTGGACGAATAGCAAGCCTTTCTGATACCAGGCTGAGGCTGCGTGCGGATTGAGACGGAGCGCTTCGTTGTATGCTTGAAGAGCTTCCCCATACTGGCGCAACTTGAGGAGAAAAAGCCCTTTCTGTTGCCAGACAGTGGCGTTCTGGGGATCGAGGCGAAGCGTTTCGTTGTAAGCCTGAAGGGCCTCTTCATAGCGCTGTAGATTGAGCAGGAGAAGCCCCTTTCGATGCCAGACAGTGGCGTTTCGGGGATCGAGGCGAAGCGTTTCGTTGTAGGCCTGAAGAGCCTCTTCATAGCGCTCTAAAGCAAGGAAGGCGTCGCCCTTGATATTCCAGATTGAGGCCTGAGCGGGATCGAGGCGAAGCGTTTCTGCACACGCCTGAAGGGCCTCTTCATAGCGATTCAGAGAGAAAAGAACCTCTCCTTTGCCGTTCCAGGCATAGGTGTAGGATGGTTTAAGGCGAATGGCTTCCTCATAGGCTTGAAGAGCCGCTTCGTAGCGTCCGAGCTTGTTCAGCGCCTGCCCTTTGCCATTCCAGGCGTAAGAATAGGATGGCTTGAGGCGGATGGCTTCCTCATAGGCGGCGATCGCTTCTTCATAGCGCTGTAGACAGTAGAGAACGCTGCCCCTGGTATTCCAGGACAGGGCGTGATCTGGATTGAACCGAAGCGCCTCTTCAGCAGACCGAAGCGCCTCCTCAAAGCGATCCATATAAAACAGCGCATTGGCTTTATGATACCAGCAGAGTGCGTCAGAAGGGTGAAGACGAAGAGCCGCATTATACGCGTGTACTGCCTCTTCAAACCGCTTTAGTTCGGCGAAAAGTAGTCCTTTGTGGAACCAGGCGGAAGCATGCTCAGGATCGAAGAGAAGCGCTTTATCAAAGGCGTTCAGTGCTTCCTCGTATCGCTCAAGTTCCTGAAGTGTTTTCCCTTTGCCAATCCATGCATCGGGGAAGCGAGGGTGACGGCTAAGAACCTGCGCAAAGGCCTGGAGCGCCTCTGCATATTCTTCTTCGGCGTACAGGTGCTCGCCTGCTTTGAAGGCGGGGTCGTCCTTCGGGGAAGCAGCGACCGGATACACGCTGTCTGCGGGTTGAATCTGGATGGTTGGTTCTGGCTGTTCGAGCGCCGCAAGGAAGGCTGCTATATGCGCAAAACGGTCATGACGATTCTTCGCCAGCGCTTTCAGGATGGCCTGTTCAAGATGCAGCGGAATAGTAGTATTGAGTGTGCGTGGGGGTGTTGGTGGCTCGGTTGTGTGCTTGAAGCCCAATGAGATGAAGTCAGTGGCCTCAAAGACCTTTCGTCCCGTGAGCAGTTCATAGAGTATACAGGCCAGAGCATATTGATCGCTTTGCGGACTGACCTCTCCCCGGAATTGTTCCGGGGCCATATAGGCAGGAGTACCTGCAATACTCGTGGCAACATAGCTCTGTGTGCTGAGGAGCGAGGCAATGCCAAAGTCGGCCAGAAGAGCGGTTTCTTCGTCGGCAAGAAAGATGTTTTCGGGCTTGAGGTCACGGTGAATCATCTTCTGCTGATGCGCATAGTAGAGCGCTTGCCCGATCTGTCTGATATATTGAAGGGCCTGCGTGGGCGAAAGCGGGTGCTTGAGCCGCTGACGAAGAGAGCCCCCGGTCATCAGCGGCGTAATCATGTAGGGCTGACCCTGAAAAAAGCCGGCATCAAGGACAGTGAGAATATGGGGGTGCTGCAAGCGTTCGAGCAGTTCGGCTTCGCGTAAAAACTGTGCCTGCTCGCTTTCCCCTAACGTCTGCCTCATGATTTTGATCGCAACAACACGCCGGGTAAGATAGATATGCTGGCCCTGGTAGACCATGCCGAAGCCACCCTGTGCCAGTGGCGCTATAATTCGATAATTGCCGATCTGGCGTCCTGAAAAGAAGTCACTCTGTCCATTCATGCCCTGCTCCAGAATTTGAAGGAAGCGGATACATCATTTCCGTCTTTTCCCGTTTTTGCTATTATAAGCAATGCGGAAGTGGAAGTAAAGAAAAGGGAGGGAAAGGGCGTTCAATGGAGAACTGGATGAGGGGCGTTGGTGGCGCGACCCAGAGAGCGCGTATTGCAGGAGAAAGGACGCATGTCACTGCTCTTGCGCTGGCTCTTCGGTTTCGAGACGCTCTGCGTAGCTGATCAGGGAGAGCCCATATTGACGGAGCGCCTCCCGCAACTCGGGAGGGTGATGGATGACCAGCGGGATGCCCAGGCCGGCAAGGAAACGAGCCGCCCATTCCAGATCCTCGACATCAATGCGCAAGATGACCCCGTTTTGCCTTTCTTCAAACACGGCCTCTGGATAACGCGTCAGCCGTAGTGCCTGTTCCAGCGTTGTCTGGAGCAATACTTCTACCTGCCATGTACGCGGAACTGATGCCAGTGCCTGGTGTACCGCTTCAAGCGCATGGAAGTTTGTTGGCGGAGTAAATGGATTGTCGGTGCGCTCGATCTGCTCGATACGGTCCAGACGAAAGAGGCGCTGTGCCTGTCGCAGGTGACAGTAGCCAATTGTGTACCAGATGCCCTGATGAGAAACTACACCATTTTTTTTTCTCCTCGGAAAAAAATCTTTTAATGAGGGTCAATTCTACCACTTTTACGGAGTACACTCAAGAATATGGAAGCCACATTGAGACGGAAGAAGCGCTCGGCACATGCCGTGTATCGGGCAGGGCTGCTCTTCGTTCTGTCTGTGGTGGACCACACATTGTTTTTATATAAGGAAGGATTTTGATCATGAGTAATCAGCTTGTGAACCGCTATGTTGCTGTCTGGAATGAATCTGATGCCGAACTTCGTCGCAAAGCTATTGCTGAACTCTGGGTAGAGGATGGCGCACATATCTACTCGCAACGGGCGTGTTCGGGTTACGACGCTCTGGAAGAGCGGATTGCGGAAGCGTATGAAGAGTTTGTGAAAAAGGGAGGCTTTGTTTTCAGGCTATCCAGCGAGGTGGAAAGTCATCACGATGCTGTGAAGTTCACCTGGGAAATGGTGCCGGCTGGCGGCGGTGCAGCGGTCGCATCCGGGTTCGACTTCCTGCTGTTGAGCGATGATGGTCGGATTCGTTTCGATTATCAGTTCTAAGGCTGAGCTTTGGGCAAGAGGACGACATATCGTCCTCTACTCGAAGATGATGGAACGCACCTGTGCAGCGAATAATCAATGAATTGACCTGCCTTCCCCATCAATTGTGCAGACCGTTCCGAGATTGGCTGCAACGTGGCGGATGTCGAGTATCGCGCCGCACACGATCTTCTTCATCGTATTGTACAGTGACGCCGTGGCCGGTAGCAAAGCCCGAAAGGGGCCTGACCGATACACGGCAAACTCCGGAGGAATAGCTGTATGCCAGTAACGTATGTTATTATATTTCACGTCGTGCCTGAACGGCGCGCACAATTTCTCGAATTGCTCAATGGAGTGCTTGACGCCATGCGCAGCGAGCCCATGTTCCATGAGGCGGTTCTGCATCACGATCCGGCGTCAGATAATCGCTTCATGCTCTATGAAACCTGGGAGAGCCATGAGGACGTCATAGGGGTCCAATTGCTGCGCCCCTATCGTCAGGCCTGGCATGAGGCGCTTCCCACTCTCCTGGAGCAGGAACGGGACATTACAATCTGGGAACCACTACGGGCCGATCGTAAAGAGAATGGATGAAACATCAACAAGAAGCGCATACCTGACAAAAAACGGAGGCAGCGCTTCTTTGATGCTCTGAAGCGTCCCTCTCACTTCATCTCAGCGGGGACCCGGTTTTGTTGCCGGGTAGGGCTGACAGGGTCTTGCTTGTAAGAGAGGTGCATGTATTGAGGAGGTAGGACAGAGAGGCTGAAAGGTATAGTGCTGGTCAGATCGCTTGATTTCTTGAGAGGCATGTCCTTTTCTAACAATCAGGTACTGTTTCGTTGATGCGCTCTATGCTATAATCACCACTGTTGGGGGTGAAATAGTGTTGGGGGTGAAATCAATTGAAAGGTCAGTGCTATGCCCAAACCATCCATCTATGTGCTCCTCTGGTCAGGGACAGGCGATACCTATGACCTCTTTACTCATGGCCAACTCAGTCTGCATTTTACCCGAGATGATGAGGAAGCATGGAGAGGTTGGCTTGCCGATCAGACCTCATTCTCTTTTCAGGGGCAGTATGGCCGCCTCAGCCTCCTCAAGGAGCCCAGAGCACGGGGTGAAAGCTACTGGTATGCCTATCACTACACTCCTCAGAAGAGCTCCAAGCGCTATGTGGGACGTACTGCTGCTGTGACGATTGCTCGCTTAGAACAGATCGCTCAGTCCTTCCAGCCCTCTCCAAAGCAGAAAACACCCCGGGCAACTCCACGTGACGATAGAAAAGCCGCGGCTTCACACCGTGCACAGGCTGAGCCCGTTCCAGGTATGCCACTGCTCACCTCCAGGCTTCGCCCGCCAAAGCTGCCACCCTCGATCATCGAGCGCTCACGGTTGCTTGACCAACTCGATGTGGGACGGCGCCATCAATTGACCTTGCTTCAGGCGCCGGCAGGTTTTGGCAAGACGACATTGGTTGGACAATGGGTCGCTTTGCGCATGGCAGACCCGCATTTCCCGGCTGTCGCCTGGGTTTCACTGGAGCCAGAGGATACTGATCCGGTGCAATTCTGGCGCTATGTGCTTACGGCCTGTCAGAGCTTTCAGCCTGATCTTGGCCTCACCGCTCTTGCCCAACTTGCTGGCTCGCAGCAGCCATCGCTCATCACGCTCTTGACACACTGGCTGAATGAACTGGATAATCTCCCGGGTGAGTACCTGCTGATCCTGGATGACTATCATGTGATCAATGAACCGGATATTCATACGTCTCTGACCTTCTTCATTGAACACCTGCCCTCTTCCCTGCATCTGATTGTGATCAGTCGCAGTGATCCCCCGCTCTCACTTGCACGCTGGCATGCCAGAGGCGGTATCCAGAAAATCAAGGCCCTCGATTTGCGCTTTTCTCCCGAGGAAACGGCTGTTTTTCTGGAGCAAGAATTGACGCGTCCTCTCTCTGAGCAGATGGTTCAGCGTCTCACTGCCCACCTGGAGGGCTGGCCTGTGGGGCTGCGTCTGCTCCTGCTCACCTTGCAGGGACACGCCAATCCGCAGGAGATTGAGCGCCACCTGACCGATCTGGCGGGCCATCAAAACTTACTGCTGGACTATTTCGTGAATGAGGTCCTTATCTCGCAACCGGAATCGGTGCAGCGCTTCCTGCTACAGACCAGCATGCTCAGCCGTCTGACTGGCTCCCTCTGTGATGAAGTGCTGGAGAGGCAGGAGAGCGAGACATTGCTGACCGCGATCGAGCGAGCAGGACTGTTTCTGACCACGCTGGATATGGGGAGACAGTGGTATCGCTATCATGCTCTTTTTGCTGAAGCGATGTATGCCGAGGCGCGTAAGCAGCTAGGAGAGACGGTCTTGCGGGACGTTTCTCTCAAAGCGAGTCAGTGGTATGAGCAACGAGGCTTTCTTTCTGATGCGATCGAGGCCGCTTTGAAGGCCGAAGCATTTGAACACGCTGCCGGGCTGATCGAGCGCTTTCTGCTCCCGCAAAGCTGGCGTAACGAGTATCATACTCTGCGCCGCTGGCTGGCCCGCCTCCCGGAAGAACTGTTGCGCACTCACCCGAATCTCAGTCTGGTGTACGCGATGGCGCTGTACTTCACGTCCGACCGCAGCGCGTCCCAGACCCGCCAGAGCATGCAAAGGCCGCTCCAGATAGCCGAGCAAGGACTTGAGGGGACCTCGAATCAGAACAAGCGTGGGGCTGCACTGGTACTGCGTGCGCATTTAAGCTTCTTTCATGGCGATTTCCTGCATGCATTCCACCTGGCCCGGCTGGCGCTGACTTTGCTCCCCAAAGAGGATCGTCAATGGCGTGCTCCCACGCTTACCCTGATCGCACTGGAAGAAGCACTTTCCGGTCAGGTCATCAAGGCCAGAGAGACAGCTTTACAGGCTCGCCTGCTCTGTGAAGAGGTGGAATCGCTGCCTGCCACATTGATGGCAACGCTCGCGTTAGCAGAAGCCAGTTTTGGCAAAGGTGAGCTGCATCAGGCTGCTCGCTATTATTCGCAGGTCCTTGTTCGAGGAGCCGAGCGCCAGGATCTCGTTCAACTCCAACTGACCAGAGAGACGGGGGTAAAAGAAAGCTTCTACGAGCGGCAGGCCCTCTATGGCCTTGCGCAGCTCTCCTATGAGTGGAATGATCTGGATGCAACAAGCCAGTACTTGCAAAAGGCGGGAGAACTGGGTAGATCCCCGGCAGAAGAGGTTCACCTGCTGGCAGGCGGTATACTGCTCCTGGCGCGTCTCTGTTATGCGCGTGGAGAAACACAGCAAGCCCTGGAGGCGCTTGCGGAATGCGAGGCTCTGGTTCATTCGCGGCAGTTCCTGCGCGAAGTTCGTGCCTGTCAGGCCAGAATTGAACTGGCCCTGGGCAACCTGAGTCCCGTAGAGCACTGGTCTGTTACCTATATGCAACAGAATGATGACCTTCCCTTCATACGGCGTGAAGAGGAGGCGCTTCTGTTCATTCGTTTTCAGCTCGCTCAAGGGAAGGGCAATGATGCGCTTCACCTGCTTGCCCCCTGGAAAGCGACAGCGGAGGCTCAGGGGCGCGGGCGTAGCCTGCTGGAAATCCTGCTGCTTGAGGCGCTGGCCCACTTCAAGCAGAAAGACATCTCTCGGGCCACGCTTACGCTGAAAGAAGCATTGGCACTGGCGCAACCGGAGGACTATCAACGGCTCTTCCTGGATGAAGGGGAGGCGATGGAGAATCTCTTGAAAACGGCACTATCCTCGATCCGTGAAACAGCGCTTGTTGCCTATGGGCGCAAGTTGCTGCTCGCTTTCGGGCGCCCCCGGAGACAAGAGGAGCCACATTCCGCGCAGAACTCCTTCGTTGAGCTGCTTTCTCCACAGGAGCTACGTGTCCTTCGCCTGTTGGTGCAGAGGCGCTCTAATCCAGAGATTGCCCGCGAGCTGGTGGTCTCTCTGAATACGATCAAGACACAGATAAGAAGCATCTACCGCAAGCTAGGGGTGAATACGCGTCAGGAGGCCTGTGATATCGCTCATCAATACCGGTTGCTCTGATTCCTCCGGATATGGAGCCGGGCTTTCACCCTTCTGAATCACCCACAACGATACTCCCACAGGTTGATGTTGAATCACCCTCTCTCTTTCTATACTTGTTCTCAGAAGGACGCGACAACGTGTCCATCCACTTCTGAGAACAGAGATAGAGAAAGAGAGAAACACACAATGGAAAACGTCGCAACAATTGACGAGCAGGCAATTCGTTCACTGTATCAGCAGCTTATCGATGCATGGAACAACGGAGATGGGCAGGCGTACGGAGCTGTCTTCACCGAAGATGCAAGCTATGTCGATGTCACCGGCACCAACACGCAGGGAAGGCACGCGATTAGCGCTTCGCACCAGCACATGTTTCAAACATTCCTCAAGGGAAGCCAACTCGTAGCAACTATTACCAGTATTCGTTTTCTGCGCCCTGATGTCGCACTGCTTCATGTCCTGGGCAATACGCTGCTTCCCGGACAGACCGAGCTGGCCCCGGATCGCGCCACGATGGAGACGGCCATTGCGGTCAAAGAGCAGGGGAAATGGCTCTTTGCGGCTCTCCAAAACACCCGCATCATGCAGATGCCGCCGAGACAGTAATACCTGTATCACTGCCTGAAAAAAAGGCATACACCAGAGAGTCACAGCCGCTAACGTGGGACTCTTCCACGAGCGGCTGACTCCCCGGTTCCGGGTACTGATGAAAGGATCTCTCAGCAATGTCTTCTCAGTCAAAGAAGATTGCGCTCGTCACAGGAGCCAATCAAGGCATCGGTCTGGAAATTGCCCGTCAACTTGGAGAACAGGGGATCACGGTTCTGATCGGAGCACGCAATAACGCCCGAGGAGAAGAGGCCGCGAGGGGGCTCAACGCTGATGGTCTGCTTGCTTCTGCCCTGTATCTGGATGTGACCGCTCAGCAGAGCATCGAAAATGCAGCGCGTTGGCTTTCGGAAACGTATGGCAGGCTTGATATCCTGGTCAACAACGCGGCTATTGCTCCTTCAACATGGAGACCCGCGAGTGACGTTCCTCTTGAAGAGGTACGCGCTCTGTATGAAACCAACGTATTTGGACTGCTTGCTGTAACTCAGGCGATGCTCCCGTTGTTGCGTCGTTCCAGCGCTGGACGCATTGTCAACATATCAAGTGGGATGGCCTCGCTCAGCCGAATGAGTCAGGTGCCTCCTGAAATCTTGCAAGCGTTTCCAGTGTCCCTTGCTTCATCAAAGACGACAGTCAATGCGCTCACCCTTTTTCTTGCCAAAGAATTAGAGCACACAGGAATAAAGGTGAACGCCGTTGATCCAGGACCTACAGCAACTGCCAGGAACCCCCGGGGATCTCGGACGCCACAGCAGGCTGCGCGGGTGGCGGTGCATTTCGCGACCATAGCTGATGATGGACCGACGGGCGGATTTTTTGATGAAAATGGATCACTTCCCTGGTAATTCAGCTTGTTGTTTCATTCCATAACCTGATAAAGTGCATGCTTTGGAGAAAAAAGGAGATTACACATGGATTTACAGCTACAACAGAGAACAGTACTGGTCACCGGCAGTTCCGCAGGGATAGGAAGAGCGACCGCGATTGCGTTTGGACAAGAGGGGGCGCAGGTAGCCGTGACGTATCAGAAGAATAGAGAAGGGGCGGAGCAAACGGCAGCAAGCGTCAGGGAAGCCGGAGGTAAAGCACTGGTTGTGCATTATGATTTAGGCGATGATGACTCGATATATCAGGCAATACGGCAGATCAACGAGCAGTGGGGAACGATCGATATCCTGGTTCATAATGCAGCGGATATGCTTGCCATTGATGGGACAAAAACGACAAATGATGCGTCAGATCCACTGTTTGAAACTGTTGAGCCCGCACGCTGGCGACCCGCGATTCGGACAGGATTAGAGGGCGCCTATCTGACGACTCAATACGTGCTTCCCGGAATGCGAACACAGCAGTGGGGACGAATTGTGTACATTTCCTCAACGGTTGTGGAGAATGGAATCCCTGGAATGGCGGCTTATGCCTCTTCTAAAGCCGGTCTCCACGGTCTGGCGCAAACGCTCGCTCACGAGGTAGGGCCATTGAATATTCTGACCAATATTGTCATGCCCGGAGTTGTGTTGACACAACGCACCAGGAACTCGATGCCAGAGGAAATTCTAGGATATGCGGTCCAGCAGGTTCCCACGCGCCGCTTCGCTGAACCGGAGGATGTGGCGTCACTGGTGGTTTTCCTGGCCTCGGGCCGCAATCAGCAGATCAATGGTGAAGTGGTCCGTGTGAGCGGTGGCGCTTGATCTCCGTATGTCTCTGGCAAAGTCGGTTTTTCAGTGCTGAGGTGTGGAAGAGGGAACAACGGGTCAGGCTGTGCCCTCTTCTTCCTGCTCATCGTGGCCCGATAATGACAGCTTCTGCAAGCAGGAAAGGGGAAATAGAAGATGCCCCGGTTCCATAAGGAAGGAGCCCATCACCATCGGGGAGAGATGTGGTGATGGGCCTGAGACTGGCTTAGGCCTGAGATGGTTGTGCAAAGATGGTGCGCAATGTGTCGCATACCTGCTCAAGAGCTGCAAGTGCGACAGGCGTGCGAACAATTGGATGAAGCAGCAAGAGATCATGAATGGCCCCGAGATAACGGGTGGCGATGACAGGCACTCCAGCCTGCATGAGCTTGTGCGCGTAAGCCTCTCCCTCATCGCGAAGGACGTCGTTCTCATTGGTGGTAACCAATGCGGGAGGCAGACCGCGTAATTGCTCCAGAGAGGCGCGGAGGGGAGAGGCGGTGATCTCGTTCCGTTGTGATGAGGGAGCATAACTGTCCCAGAACCAGATCATGGCCTGTCGTGTGAGCCAATAGCCATCATCCCCAAATTGCTGATAGGAGGACGTGTCAAAGCGAGCATCGGTGACCGGGTAACAAAGAACCTGGAAATCAATGTGAGGCCCCCCACGCTCTTTAGCTAGCAGACAGGTGACAGTGGCCATATTCCCCCCGGCACTATCGCCTGCAACTGCCAGATGCGAGTTATCGACGCCTACTGCCGATCTATTCTCGGCAATCCATTTGGTAGCCGCATATGCCTGTTCAATGGCAGTCGGATATTGGGCCTCAGGAGAGCGATTATAGTCGACAAAGAGCACGGTTGCCTGAGCTCTGGTAGCGATGTGGCTGACAAGATGACGATGCGTTTCAATATCGCCGAGGACCCACCCGCCACCATGAAAGTAGATGACGCCGGGCAGGGCACCCTGTGCTCCTTGTGGACGAATGATTTGTAAAGAGACGGTGCCAGTTGGTTCACAAGGAAGGGTTCGCTGCTCCACATCTACCGCAGGCAGCGGAGGTGAGACAGAGCGCTGTAAGGAGAGCAAGACATTTCGGGCCTCAGTGGACGAAAGGGTGTAGAGTGGCGGGCCTCCCTGGGACTCCAGACCGGTAAGAAAAGCAACAATCTGAGGATCAAGCTGTTCGACACGGCTCTTGAGAGCTGTTTTCATAAAAGACTCCTGTGAGCTGAGATGCTCTCATCCTGAGATCGTGAATGTGCTTCCTGGCGCTGCTGGCAAGGGGCCCAAACAAATTGACAGGGAAGTTCCAGGAATGCTGACGAACTCCTTTGCCAGAAAGCTACTTAAAGGCCCCGTGCTACCAGCATCGAAAGAAGATACGAAATATCTTTCTGTGATGTAACAGTGAGTAAGTGGCTGAAACCCTGCCGCGAACGAGCGCTTTCTGCGTGTTGGTTTTGTGTAGATGTGAAGTGATTGTAACAAAAAATAGCTATTGTGCTATCTTTGCGAGATAATTCTATCTCAATATGCTGCAAGACATGCTATGCATACATAAGTTGTTCAATGCCTCCTTGAACCGTAGCAGAGAAGCAAATGCGGTATAAAGCAGAGAATGTCGTTGAATGCTGATTGTCCTCGTATCCCACAAGGAGATTCACCAGCTCAAAGCGTGGGTCAGGCAGATATGAAGCCTTCTGAACTATGCCCATATGATAGAGTCGTACTTATTCCCAGGGAAAAGAATGGTGCTCATGGGCAATCAGCCATGTACCGTTCACCTTACGGAAACCAAGCGTGAGACGCGCCGTGCTATTAGCAACTCGAAGCAGGGTGTGGGCAAAAGCTACATCTTCGCCAGCAAGAATATGCAGATCAATGGGTTCAAACGATCCCGGGCCTCCGGGGTCAGCATCAAAGAAGAGTTCCCACTGCTGTTGATAAGCTTCTACTCCCTGGATCTGTAGTGGAGGAATAACATCAAAAAGCACGATATCATCAGTATGGCAGGTTCGCATACCTTCCCTGTCTTGTGCTCGAATGGCGCTTGCCCAGTTTTCGACCAGTGTGCGAATCTGGGTCTCATTTGAGTGCTCTGGCATCGACCTCACCTTTCTCACATTTCGGGTAAAAGATGTCTGGATGGAGTAGGTACGGCTTCCTTGTTCTCCTGATGTGAATGGCCTATAGGTTGTGTGCTACAGACCGGGATAGCCGGTTCTGCTATTCCAGTATAGCTGGTGTAAATAGCAGAAACTTCTTGCATTTTGCTCTTCTATCGTACCGGGAACGAAGGGATCATCGCTGCGGAATCTTGTCGCTCTCCCGGTGAACTTTCGCGTCAGAGAGGAAAGCCCATCGCCGGAGTGAAGAGGTGTAGGAATCGGGCTTCGGGATATCAGGGAATGAGATGAAAAGAGCGGCACCACCTGGACTTTTATCAGGCGAAGATGGAAGGAATATGCTGAATTCCCCAAGGCTCGCTTCTGGGAAGAATAGGCGGCGCGACAAAGGAAGCCCGTTTTCAGGCTTCTCCTGCACCTGGCTCTCGCTCAAGCAATCCCTCCTTGAGCAATCTGTTCTGAAGTCGGGGAGTCGCTTGAAGACGTCCGCAAAATGCTTTACGCGAAAGTCGAAAAAGCGTCGATGTGGATACTTGCATTCCCCTGGATTGTGAGCGCACAGGGAAGCATCTCAATGCGGCTCGTAGCTCTTGCATTCGGCCATTTTGTACATTAATTGGTATCGAGGATATTTTTCGGGAGAACGGCTTGTCTCTGGCACATGATGACACATTCTGCGGGGACCTGGAGCTCCCGTGATCTCGTGCAGAGGTATCCGCACGGTTCCAGAAGCCCGGTCACACATTTCCAACCCAAAAAGGCGCCTTTTTTCCCTGCAAAATGAGGCAAAAAACAGAGGTTCCCGCAAACCGGCCTGGCAACTGGCTTCTGAAGCGGAGCTAGAACCCCGGCAGTCAAAAAGCCGAAAGACCCGAGAAGGGGATTTGAACTGCCACATGAGCAAAGGCGACAGCAAGATACACTCGCTGTCGCCTTCTCTTTGCCTGGCTTCTGCTCTCAGGAGACAGGTATGCCGTTAAAGATGAACGAGTTCGGAGCGGGATTATCTGTTGTCCATGTACCGTTGAAGCCAATGGTAACGGACGAACCTGGCGCAATCGTTGCATTGTAACTGGCATTGGTAATCGTCACCTGATTGCCTGATTGGGTGACCTGTCCATTCCAGAGGTTGGTGATTTTCTGAGAGCCCGGGAAGGTGAATTGCAACTTCCAGTTCTGAATAGTGCTTGTGCCATTGTTCGTGATCTGGATGCTGGCTGTGAAGCCACCGGGCCACTGGTTGACAACCTGATAGGAAACCTGCACAGGTGAAGGGGGCGCGGTTGGCGATGGGGTAACGGTTGGCGTCTGCGATGGTGTTGGCGTGATTGAGGGGGTTGGTGTGGGTTGCTGAGATGACCCTTTGATCTGGTAGGTCACAAGCGAGCGGGCGGGAACGGTTGCGCTAAAAGAGCCGTTGCTGATAGGAATCGCCGTTTGCTGTGCTGTCCCATTGTTGCCATTCGTGAGATACGGTGTCGCTGTTCCATTGGAAATGTTTGTGTTGGGGAGCGAGAACGAGACCGACGTAGCAGAGGTTGCAGTGTTGAGAGCAACGACAGCAATTGTTCCATCGGTATTGAGAAAAGCACTCAGGTTCAGGCCAGCAGCGTCACTTGTTGCATCAAGGCGCGTTGCTCCGGGGCGAATGAAGCGGCTGTAATTGGCAAAGGCCCACAGCCGGCTAGAGATGGAGTAGCTATCGCCGTTGAGCAAGATAAGAGACTCGTTATCGTTCTTTGTCGCGGCTCCCCACCAGAAGAAGAACGCATTGAGGTTAGCATTCGTGAGGCCTGTATGAATCCGTTGCGCCCATGTAAATCCCGAGGACTCTGTACCGTTGTCCCAGGCAGTGTCCCAATTGTTGAAGGTTGACCATTCGGTTTCCCAGACGTGCTTGTTGCCAGTGTTTTGCAGGGCTGTTGAAGCGGGACTGGCATAGCCATGACCGGAAAAGATGCTTACATAGGAGCTGGCTGCCTGATCGTTCATGATCGCGTTGACATGGCTCTGCTCGGTGTTCCAGCTCATTGGCTCACAGCAAACGATCTTCGTTTTGAGTCCGGCATTGCTCAAAGTAGGGCCCAGGACCTTGATGAAATTGGTTGTCTGTTCGGGGGACATAGTCATGCTAGAATAGCTGGCGGTAAAGTCGGGCTCATTTACAAAGCCCACATGGCTCAGAGGAATGCCCTCACTTTGATAATACTGAATGTAGCGTACAAGGTAGTTCGCGTAGGCCTGTCGCCAGTCGCCACTTGCGCAGGTCGCGTTCGGCACACCGCATAGCGTGCCGCCGTTGGACTCGTTGTTGTTGGTTTTCATGAAGCCCGGAGCGCTCCACGCATCGGCGTAGATCTGGTTCACGCCATATTGCAACGCTTGCTGCGAGAGCCAGACCTGACCCCAGTCGTTGCCATCCCATTTATAGGTAGGTGGTGCCGTCGGGCTGCCGGGGCTGGTTGGCAAGATGGTGTGATAGGTGTCGGAGGGAATAATGTTGCGCAGGATGCTCAGCCCCGCGCCTGTCGTTGGGCTGAAGAGCAGGTCAAGCACTTTCTGTTGATTGGCGGGAGAAAGCCCGCTCGCTCCATGCATATCGGAAGCTGCACCGAATGCCTCAGAAATGCCGAACCCATCGATGGTCTGATACTTTTTTGCTCCATTGATAGTGGCCAGTGCGGCGGCAGAGGCCGTTCGCGATGGTTCAATGACGGATACGCCCACAATCAAGAGAGCGACTGTCAGAAGGAGGAGCAACCTTGTTTTCTGCTTTTTGCACATGGTAAAATCCTTTTCACCATCTCTCTTCTGTATAGAAACTACATGACACCTTATTAGTATAAAATGTGGTGATGCTTCCTGAATCCATATATCTACTCAGTTTTTATTCACTGGTAAAGCAGTTCTCTTTCACCTTTTGCGAGGCCTGAACAGTTTCTTGTCTGGCGAGTAAAATGAAAGAGCGATTTGAGCGATTTGCTATATACTATGCAGGAAGAGAAAATGAAAGAATATGAGGGAGCGAGGCATACGCGGAAGTGGGAGGAGAGGGTACTGCTGCGCGATGGCACAGCAGGTCACAGGGTACCCTGATTGACTGTTTAGCCTTTCTTCGCGGTGAAGTTGATCGTCAGTGTGACGCCGTCCTCAACGGTCAGAAAGCCCGCAATGCTCGGCGGCTCAAAGTTATAGTTCTTCATCAGGATTTTGGTGGTGGCCTTTCCTGTAATGGTGTCGCCTTCCAATTTCCCCGTCACCTGAAAGGTTTCCTGACGTGTCACATTCCTGATCGTGAGATCGCCGGTAATGGGAAAGGTGAGCGTTTTCCCTTCAGTAGCGCCTGCGGGAAGTGTCTGGACATTTTTGGCGACGAAGGTTGCGTAGGGATACGTGTTCGATTCCAGCCAGCGTTGACGTAGCGCGTTGTCCCTCCGCTCCTGGTCGCTCTTAAGCGTGCGTAGATCAATGGTGATCTTCATGTCGTTGATTATGGGCTTATCCCCGCGCTGGATCAGAAAACCGCCCTCGACAGAGTTCGTTTTTCCAATAGCTGTTGTGGGCAGGTTCTGTTCGAGAAACTGTTCCTGAACCTCATAAGAAGCTTCGGTCGGCGGAGCGACGATCGTGTATAGCTCCTGATTCGCGCCTGGTGTCGTGGTGGTCCACGGTGTCGCTTGCGCGGTGGATGTTGCCTGAGTGGTGGGTGTCGTTTGTGGGTCGGTGGTGCTATTGTTGCCCTGGGTAGAACCTCCACAGGCTGCAAAGAGCAGGCCAGAGATCAGCAGGGAGAAAAGCGCTATCCAATGTGGTCGGCGCATAGAGAGAATCCTTTCTTGTGAGGTAGAATATGGAGCTCTATCGCGGCACTCGAAGAGCCTGGACGCATAACAAAATGAAACTCCTTTCGTGTAATCTGCGCCTGGAAAAACGCAGTATATTCTCTTTCCTTAGTATATAAAACGTAGTCAGGGAGTTGCAATGAAGCCATTGCATATCTATGTCGAGAAGTGCCGCTCTCTCTTCTGTGTGAAGAACGCATTGCGGAAGGCGCTCCTTGTTTGTCTCACCTGCTGATAATTGCTGAATAGAGTGCGACCGCTTCAAACGTTCCAGGCTGTTATGCTTCTGTCGCTTTTTTGAGGTCGCGCATCAGGGTAATTCCCCACTATTTTCCCGATGTTGAAAAAAAGGGCCAAAACTATGTAACACTTTTGGCCCTGTGTCGTTGCAGTATATGCAAGCACCTACAAACGACTTTTCCGAGGAGGGAGATGCGACCCTATCAATTCAGTCAAGAGCGTATCACCGGGCAGGATACATCGTTGCCTGCGGTTCTGTATCAGCTCTATGCTGCTCGGCTGCTCTCCTATCTCCGTCGTCATCTGCCTGATATTTCTGATGCGGAGGATGTGCTTCTCGAAATATTTGTTGCTGTTCTGGAACATGAGCAGACGCTAGCGGAGAGGACCGAGGATGAACAACGGGCGTGGTTGTGGACAGTGGCGCGGAACAAAGTGAAGGATGTGCGGAAGCGGCTGGCTCGGCGTCCATTACTGGTGATGCTGGAACAGGCAAGCGAGATGCCGGAAGATGAAGGAGAGATGCCCGAAGCCGTGACGCTCCGTGAGGAGGCGCACCGTTCGCTCCATCTTAATATACAGAAGCTATCAAGCGTGCAGCAGGAACTGCTTGAGCTCCGCTTTGGATATGGGCTGAACCATATGGAGATAGCGGCGACACTGCACAAACGCGAGGGGACTATCCGCACGATGCTTTCGCGAACGCTGGATAAACTACGGACCTTCTATGCACGAAATGAGGGAGAGAATTCACATGGCCGGAAACGGAAGTGAGTACAGGAATGACAAGCGGGGAAGGCAATGGGGTGAGAGCCTCGTACATCGAAGGACGCAGACAGCCCCGCGGCAGCTTCTCGCCGATTTGGAGGAGTATTATGCTCCGATAGAAGATGATCAGGCACTTACTCGTGTCTGGCAGCGCTTTGAGGAGCTTCGGGCGCAACGGTATGAGGCGGCACGCGCGACGGGAAAGATCATTCTCTTTCCGCGGCGGGGTGAACTGGCAGTGCCGACAAAGCGCTTGCCGCATCTGGGAATCGCCGCGTTGGTTGCGACGCTGTTGTGTGTTGGGGGAGGCATCGCATATATGGCCTTCAAAAGGGAAGGGATACAGCGTGCCGCTTGCTGAGCAACCGCCGACCATCATAATAGAACATACATATGCATGTCCGGTTGAAGGAAGGTATGATGAGAGATTTCGATATTCTGGCGCAGAAGGTGCTGCAAGGTGGACAGTTGACGCGTGAAGAGGGGCGTGATGTATTGCACTGTCCTGATACTCAGATCTTGCGGCTTTTGAGCGCAACGTATCGGGTGCGGTCGCACTTTTGCGGTCGGAGGGTGCACCTGCATATGCTGATCAACGCGAAAAGTGGCCTGTGCCCGGAAGATTGCCATTATTGCTCGCAGTCACGAGTCTCGACAGCGGAGATCGAGCGCTACCCGATGGTGACGATGCAACGCATCCTTGAGAAGGCTCACGAGGCGAAGAAGGCCAGATGCCGCCGTTACTGCATTGTCATCAGTACGCGTGGGGCGACGCGCCGTGAGATTAATTTCGTGGCCGAGGTGGTGCGCAAGATTCGTCAGGAAGTCGGGATTGCCTGTTGTTGCAGCATGGGGCTGATTGATGAGGAGAAGGCGCGTATCCTGTCCGAGGCGGGCGTTGAGCAGTATAACCATAACCTGAATACCAACGAGAACTATTACCCGTCCATCTGCACGACGCATACCTATCAGGATCGCTTGAATACGTTGCACGCTGCTCGTAATGCCGGATTACAGCTCTGTTCGGGGGCTATTTTCGGGCAGGGAGAAAGTGAGGAAGACATCCTTGATATCGCGGAGGCGCTGCGAGAGCTTCAGCCGCAATCGATCCCGGTCAATTTCCTGTTCGCGATCAAGGGAACACCGTTTGAGCATAGAAAGCGCACGCTCACGCCATACGATTGTCTGCGGATTCTCTGCCTGATACGTCTGTATAATCCACAGCAGGAAGTGCGACTCTCGGCGGCACGTGAAAGCTATCTGCGCACGCTGCAACCGCTGGCGCTCTATGCGGCGAATTCGGTCTTTGTCTCTGGCTATCTGACTGAGCCGGGGCAAAACTATCGCGAAACCTGGCAAATGATTGAGGATATGGGGTTTGAGATTGAGGAACATGCCGAACAGGCCTGTGTAACAGCAGTTTGATGTATTTCAAGGAGAAAAGCAGCATGATGCAAGCGTCTACAACGATTATAGATTATGTGCTTCCGGTGAGGCGTTCGCGTGCGATGATGTATACGCGTGATATAGCGCTGGTGGTGTTGGGAAGCATCCTGTTAGTGCTTTGTTCGCAGATCAAATTCTATCTCTTTTCACCATATGTACCGTTCAGTATGCAACCGTTTGCAGTGGTCCTCCTGGGTGCAGCTCTGGGGAAATGGCGTGGAGCAACAGCGGTGTTGCTCTTTCTGGCAGAGGGTGTGGCTGGTCTTCCGGTCTTCTCGAATGGGGGGAGTGTTCTGTATCTGCTGACGCAACCGACAGCGGGATATCTGCTGTCCTATCCGTTGGCAGCGTTTGTGATCGGGTGGTGTTGTGAGCGGCGGTTAGATCGTCAGTACAGGACCTCGTTTCTGGCGATGCTTCCGGGCATGGTGGTCATTTATGTGGTTGGTGTGGCATGGCTGAGTGTCTGGTTGCATGGCAACGTCTTGCAGGCGATCATTACCGGAGCGCTTCCGTTCCTTATCGGTGATGTCCTGAAGATGGTCGTGGCCAGTCTGCTACTCCCATTTTCCTGGTCGCTTGTGCGCAGGTTTCGCGGGGAAACGTTGAGAGGGGAAATGTTCTAGTGTGATTGGGAGGGCTGAGATGCAGGGGATGGGTGGTGATGCTGGCAGGGTGCATCTCGGCCCTTCTTTTTTTGTGCCTTGATTGAATGAGCAGCGAAGCCATCAGGACTGAGAAGCGCTCAAGCAAGGAGCAAAGCCGGATCAGCGTGTTTGCTCGTCAGCCCTCTTGAGATCACGATGCAGGCGCTCGAATGCCTGTTGAAAGGACTCGGGATCTTGCCAGCGGGTAGATAAGCGAATGGAAGCACGGATGATCTGGTAGAGAGGGAAAGCCCCATAGAGTGCTATGAGGCTTTCGTGTCTGGCTCAGTAGAGCAGGTGGTATTGAGCGGGATCCCAGGCCAGAACTGCGTAGATCTGGGTCATGGCGGCCTGCTCTAAGAGCGACGTTGCCTGCTGGTTTTCTATGTGGAACAGGTTTGTGTTTGGGTCGCGATACTGATTCCAGACGGTGTCTGCATAGGCCTGCATCGCACGCAGGTAGCGCTGCTCATGCGTTTTCGTATAGAGCAAGAGCAGGTTCTTGAAAAAGATGGCATTGAAGCAGGCCGGTTGTTTGTAGAGGCGGTTTTCGCTGCCATAAAAGTCGAGGGCGGCGTTTGCGATGTCCTTCGCCCTTTGCAGATAGACACTGTCTCCTGTGATCTGGTAGAACAGGACGTTAACCCCAATGGGAACACCCTGATTGTAGCTCCACTGTGTTTTGTCAATCGTGCCGTCCATGTGGACATTGTCCCAGTACAACCCGTTTGGTGCAAGCAGGTGCTCGTTTGTCCAGTCATACATCTTTTTGGCCCAATCAAAGTAAAAGCGCTCACCGGTAATCTGGTACAGACGCAGGCCCATTTCCGCTCCGGGCATATTGGAAACGGTATTGCGATCCTGGCTCCAGCTTGCCTGTGTCCAGAAGACGCCACCGGGGGCAGGATGGGAGGGATCAGTATCCCAACCGGAAACCACCAGCGTAAAGATCTCTTTTGCACGTTTCAGGGCAGCCTGATCTTTTGTCATCAGATAGAGCTGAATTTTGGCCAGACCCACCCATTCGTTATCATCATAGAACTTGTCGCCACCGTCGCCATAGGGAGAGCGTGGATACGAATCATAGCCAGCGACATTGGTGGCTCCTGTGGGATTCCAGTAGTGTTCCTGCCCGCGTGAACGATCCTGGACGGCCTCTCGAAAGTTCCGGCCTGTCTCGCCTGGTATGTTCAGCAGATCAATAGTGGCGACATGGGCCTGAGAGAATGGCCATTCATAGCTGTATGGGCGATCGTTTGCAGCAGGTGGATACTGTTCCAGATAGAGGGATGAGCCATCTTGCTTGTAGAAATACTTCTGCATCGCGTTATAGGCGGCTAAAGCTCGGTCCAGGGTAACACTGTGGGTGGAGGCGCTGACGGTCTTGATCTCATCCTTGAGCAGGCCGGAGAGGGTCAGGCTGGCGAAGCCGGAGAGCAGAAGCTTGATGACTGTTTTCCGTTTCATTTGAAAACCTCCTTCGGGTGAACAAAACGACGAAGAGGGGCGACACTGCCAGCGAGGAGGGGCGAGCGCTGCGGTTTCTTGAGGCTGTCTCTTTGCTTCAAGCGTCCATGCCTTCGTGCAGAGCGGGTTCCTTCCCTGCAAGCGCGGTGACTTCCCCTTTCTAGTATTATACCCTTTTTTAATGGCTGTTTGCTTGAAATGCGGATGCGATGAGGTTTGCGCCTGGATTCTGTGAAAAAAGCGCGGACCACCTTCGAGTATGCTGGTACAAGCATGTCTGATATAAGCGCTGGCCTGCTTCAGGGGTGCAACGCGGAATGTCTCTGCATTCTGACAGCTTGCAGCAAGAAGTTGCTCACCATCTGAAGCTGTCGAATGACCTGATACGGGATAAACTTTGTAATGGTCAGACCGACGACATCGGTAACCATGCCCACCTCTGTGACGATTCGTTGCTGTCTGTTCTCGTTATTGGCCTCTATTTCATGGTGGGATGGGTCACATTTTCGCTATTTCTTCGACTCTGTTAATGGTAGAGAGAAGTATCAATGCACTCTGTTCTGATCCTTCTGTTTTTCCTGAGAAAGAAAGAACAGCCAGCATGCACAATGATACAATATGGAACACCCTTGCTCTCGCAATTCTACGAAAGGGCAATGCATGCAAAATAAAGGAGTCAATGTATATCAGCCGGAGGATGCCCTGTCCTCCCTTTTTGAACAATATGCCCCGGTCATTTTCGCTTTATTACGTTCGCATGTTCCGTCACGCGAAGAAGCTGAAGATATATTGGCAGAGGTGTTTATGAGCGCATTACAGCATCCGGAAATCATGCAATGGGATGGGCCACGAGCGCTTTATTGGCTTAAACGAGTCGCCTATTACAAAGTAGTCGATAGCTACCGACTTAAGCAGCGATACCGTACCATCACGCTTGCTACATTTACGAATGAAATACATGATGAACGAGATCCTGAGAGCATTTTTCTCCATCAGGAAGTGTATAACGAGCTTTACGACTCGATTCAACGACTTTCGATAAAGCAGCAACAGCTTTTATTTCTCCGGTATGGCTGCAATCTGGCAACAGCTGAGATAGCAGTATTTCTCAATCGGAGTGATCAGAGCGTACGCAAGCAACTCTCTCGCACCATTCAACAGTTACGCCGCATTCATCAAGCCAGGCAGAAAGGAGAGTAGGAAGTATGGAACCGCATCAGCGTAATTGTTCCAGGAAACAGCATGATCTCGTTCCGGAGGAGAAGCAATATTCGGAACTGATAGAACAGCTCCAACAACACTACAGATACTCTGATTCAGAGAGGCAATCAATCGATCGCGTACATGCTCGTCTGTTGAATGCTCCCTTCGTTCAACAGAGAAGCGAACGCCATCTTGAAGGCCCCTTGCAAGATGTTGAAGCGAATGCCCTCAGGCAATTTATATCACCTACACGAGAACAGAGCGCAGGAAAAAAGCGACGGTTCAACCGATCTACTTTGGTCCTCAATATGATTGCTGCTGTTCTGCTTATTGGCATTCTGGCTGGCACCTTCGCTTTCTTGATCAGCATGAGACAGCCGCAAACTGCCCAGGTGGGCACACAGAGCTTCCGAAAAACCGGGATGACGCTTGATGGAGTTCGCCATCACTTGTACATGGTGAATAGACAGATAGGCTGGCAGGTCTTCCAGTATGGGACTTCTACTTCTTCCCTGTCTTCCTCTATCGCTTATCGTACGGAAGATGGTGGCAAGACCTGGAAACCGATGCAGTTTGCAGAGAAGCAAGCCAACGAGATCTCTCTGTATATTCTTGATGAGATGGTGGCCTGGATAACGACAAAAAATATTACAGGTGACAAAGTATCCTGGACAACCTATCGCACTATCAATGGCGGCACCAACTGGGAGAAACTTCCCTCTCCTTTTTCAACAGCGAAAGTGACCTTTGTTGATCAAAATTATGGCTGGATAATCGCGGCACCGGAATACGTATCCCAGGGTTGGAACCAGGACGCGGAGGGCACAGCGTTAGGTACCCTGTACCTTTTCACTACCAGTGATGGTGGCAAAACCTGGAAGAAGCAAGAGACGCAAGGGCTTCCCACCATTTATGGAAGAACAGAACCACAGATCCAATTCTTGAATAAAGAGCGGGGTTTCCTCGTCTTCCATACCCTTGAGGACAAGGCAAAATCACAGCTCCTGTTTACGACCACTGATGGTGGTAAAACCTGGAAGTCATTACCGTTGGAACTTCCATCGCCCGACGTGCTTCCTGAGTTGAAGACAAGCCCTTCTTTCTTCACTGAGCAGGATGGCTATCTTCTTATGAGCTTCAATGTAGAGAATACATCTACTTTTGTGCTCTTTGTCTATACCACTCATGACGGTGGAGCATCCTGGGGTAGCCCCGCTCTGCTTGGCACATACCCGCGCGATGCAAAAGGCAGGCCTGTTTTCACTGACCTCTTCAGTCCGACCCAGGCGGCGACCCGACAGGATCTCGATAACGGACAGGAACAGTTACTGCTGTCCACGCAGCACTATGGTGCATGGGACTCTCATCCGCTCTCGCTACCAGCCGATGCAGAGAAGAGTACCCTGTTTGATTGCCAGCTCTTTGCTTCCGGAAGCGGTCTTCTCCTGCTCAGAGATAAGCAGCAGACGATTATCGTCTATCAGACAATGGATGGCGGGGAAACCTGGCAACAACTCTCACGCCTGGACCCTCCCAGATAACTGAAGCAGACTGAAGAGCCGGAAAGCCTCTCTATCTTCTAGAAGGTTTCCCGGCTCTTTTTTCTTGCTGTCTGGTATCACGCGTGCCCACCTTGAAAGGTTAAGGCTGGAAGAAGTGACGGTTTATCTCGTCTGGAGAAAAGCTATTGCTCTTTGAGACTCTGCGATTGTTGGAAGCAAGTGGTACAGAAGGGAGATCGTGCGCCAGGTAGTATGGATGACTACTCGTCTGCTTTGAAGCATTCAACCTTGCGTTCTTCAGCTTGATAGGCCGCTCACCATGCTCAGTAAGCTTCCCTCCTGCCGGCGATTGGTACCGATCGCTTCCAAGAAAAGAGGTGCGAGGCAGATGACAGGAGCTGAGAGATGGGGGGAGCCAGTGAGGGGAAATGTCTTTCCCCTCTACCGGTTAATCAACATCAGGGAACAATGTTTCGCGCACAATGTAGAGAGGGCGGCCCCTGAGCTCGTCGTACATTCGTCCCAGGTATTCCCCGATCAAGCCCAGGAAGAGCATTTGCAAGCCTGCCAGAAAGGTTGTCGCCGCCAGGGCCATTTCAAGCAGCCCGAAGGAATGAGTAAAGAGGTAGAACAGCGCGATACCCATCAGACCAAGCAGGCCAAGCAGCAATACAATGCCACCGATGACGCTGGCCAACCGCAGCGGAACATAGCTAAAACTGGTGATAGCATCAAATGAAAGTCGTAGCATCTTGCGCATTGAATAGTGGCTGCTCCCTGCGAAACGCTCTTTTCGCTCATAGAGAACTGCTTCCTGACGGAAACCAACCCAGGCCGAGAGGCCCCGCATAAAGCGATGATGTTCCCGCATCGAGACCAGTTGTCGCACAACGCGTCGATCCAGCAAGCGAAAATCGCCGGTATCACGTGGGATCGAGACATCCGTGAGCAGGGCAAGCACCCGGTAAAACAGCGAGGCCGTGAGCAGCTTTACAGGCGTTTCCCCCTTACGTGTCGTCCGCTGCGCGTATACCACTTCGGCCCCGTTGCGCCATCGCTCGATCAAACGGGGAATCACCTGCGGCGGGTCCTGCAAATCTGAGTCGATAATGATCACTGCCTCGCCGTGAGCATATTCAAGCCCTGCCGAGATCGCCATCTGATGTCCGAAGTTGCGCGAGAAATCCAGGACATGTACTCGCTTATCCTGCTGATGCAGCTCTCGCAGTACCTGATAGGAGCGGTCACGGCTACCATCGTTGACAAAAACCAGCTCGAATGGCTCGCCTACCTCCTCCATAACTCGAGTAATCTGTGTATAGAAAACCGGAAGAGTCTCTTCTTCGTTAAAGACAGGAGCGACAACAGAGAACGTCGGGTGCACTGGTGTTACCTGCTGCTGATACTGGACGGCTGTTCTTGTTTGCTCATTTATTGCCATCGTGCTTGCTCCTTTCTGAGTGTTGCTCTGGTTGCAAATGTGGGCTTAAGGGGCTGCTTGCGAAAAACAAGGTAGTGGAAGATACAGAAGTTGAGCAGCGCGGCACCCGCAATACCAAACGCTGAGGCGACCATCAATGGAACGAAGCGGTGTGCAAGCCAGAAGAGCGATGCGTTGAGCACACCGCTACAGGCGATCGTACCATGAAAAGTTAGCCAGCGCTGAAACCAGAGAAGTGGGGATGCGTTGGCCTCGGTACGATCATGCCAGGTAAACACCGAGCTACAGAGAAAATTCACCTGGGCAGAGAGGAAAAAAGCAATACAGGTCGCAAGCAAGGCATGTATCCCCCAGTAGGTAAAGAGGCCAAGTAACGCCATCTGTAAGAGCCCGCATCCTCCACCAATCCCGATAAAACGGAGCGGGCGAGCAGTTTCAGAGAAGATCCAGTGATATATTGCTTTTCGTTTTATCGTCATGTATTCATATAGTCCTATCTTCATTTTGTGGGTCTCACTTTGATCACACAGGCGTCATATCCCTGGATTGTGATGGTATGGATGACCGAATAGTCAGGGTACTGCCTGCCCCAGTTGAAACGTGTGGACGCAAGGTAGAAATCCGGCGTTTTCTGTCGATAGCGGAAATTGCCTGGCACAAAGGGTCTTATCTGTCCCCATTGCGGGCTTGCAATAAAGATCACCTCACGGTCTGGCATATACTCAGCATAATGCTCTCCGAGCCACTTTATAGCGGGTTTTGTACAGGTTGCCCAGTAATCCATTTCATACTTTCCATTCGCTCCAGCTACCCCGCCTACCAATTGATTGAAGTAGATATATTCATAAGGATGCAGCTCAAGCATCTCTTTTCCCACCAGGGCGTGCGAGAGCAACACCAGCAGGATTAAAACCCCGGCTGCAAGCTTATAGGCGCGCGCTATCAACACATCATAGAGACATTTGATACCAAGCATTGCGAGCAGCAATAACGGCGGCACCAGAAAGAGAAACTGGCGGATCGAGTCGTAGAGGGTTGGACGCATCAACACCAGCGCTGCCAGCGGTGCTCCAAATGCAAGCAGAAGAGCAGCCGTGCGTCCTTCCAGCTTCCGCCGACGCAGCAGCCAGAGACAGGGAAAGAAACAACCAACTGCCGCAAAGAAAAGCATGGCTGGCGGCGAGGAAATTGCCAGCCAGGTCGGGACAAAGGTTCGTGGAAGCTGCGATGCAGGATAGATTTGCCCGGCAAAAGGAACGGTCCCATTCCAGGGATACTGGCTCATGACCTGAAAAGCTCGCACAAGATTATGCACAGGATCGAGCGCAATATAGGGCCAGAGCAGTATCATCGCGAGAAAAGACGTGCCGCCGAGCAGTACGGCCGCAATGATGTGGCTACCAAGCACGGGGAGCACACGCCTCTCCTTGAGCAGCTTCTTTCCATGCAGAAGCCACCAGCCTGCCAGCAACACGGCAAGAATTGGGTACCAGACAACAGCATTGATCCGAATCGATGCTGCCAGCCCGATCAGAAACCCGACAAGCAGACAGAGGGACAGCCGCTTTCTGCTCTCCCAGGAGCGAACCAGCAATAATACAGCCCAGAGCACAAAACAGGTGACCGACGCGAAGGGCAGATCCTTCGAGTTATTGAAGATAGCGCCAAAGAAGCGCGGATACAGCCATAAGCTGATTGCGGCCAGCAAGGCAATCCACCAGCCTCCGATTTCAAGCCCACAGAGCGCCATACCGATGATCCCGGCAACTCCTGCCAGCCCGTTCACCACTGCTCGCGTGTGCCACTGCTCATGGGTAAAGTGCTGTACGAGTGCCACCAGTACCTCGAACGATGCCCCATGCTCAGGCATATGCAGGGCCTGGTCATAGCCGGTGATAAAACTCTGATCATGGCCGAACGTGGTATACCACTTTAGCAGCGAGCGCCCATAGGCATCTTGCAGCGGCTCATCAATAGTCAGCCCATAGACATCGGCCTGTAAAAAAACCGTTCCTATTGCCAGCAGACAGAAGAGGAGCAAAAGGAGCGCAGGCGCAATACTATTTCGCCGTGGATGTTGCATACGTAAATCCATAAAACCTTTCTCTCACATTTTTATAAACATCTATACATCATGACAAAAGGTCTCTCTCCCGTCATAGAATCAGTTCGTAGACAGGCAATTCTTTGTTTTCTCTTGAAGCCCGAGACAGGAAACCTCATTTCTCGACCCCATCCCTTTTCCTGTCACACCTCGGCTCGCTATCTCAATCTACATAGTCGTTGCTTGAGCTTTTTTGTGACATCTTTTTATCAGGAAAGTATCCATCAGAAAGGACAGATACCTTCTTTTTCAGCTCACCCTCCCAACCTGCCACTCTCTATTTGCATATTAGGCCCCTCCTCTAGCATAGTTGGGAAAGCAGGCCTGTATTCCCTGGAGTAAGATTTGTCCTGTTGCGATGCTGGGATTGCTTCTATGCTTGCTGCAAGCAGTGGCCTGCGAAAGCGGCAGAATAGATGAGGGGATCGATCTACGTCATGGATAGATCACGGTCTCAGCCTGCGTAACGCGTCCTGACGGGTTGCTGTGGGCAATCGCCTGACGGGTACAATGGCGTTCCTGGCAAGCGGTATCGTGACGAAGCTTATGCCTGGCGATGTAAGCGAGAGCGTCGAGCAGTACGAGGCTCTTATCTTCAGGAGGCTCAAGCGTGGGGGCAGCAACCTGCTCCGTGACGTTGCTTGAATATCGAGGCTTCAGAGAGCTGAAGAAAGCAGCGGAAAATGTCTCTTTCTCCGCTGCTTCTGTTCGGCTACGCGATGCCGAGTAGTCGTAATGTGGTAGTAAACTGGGTGATCCCCAGAATACCCAGGACAATACTTGTGGCAAGAAAGAGCACAAGAACCAGGGTAACGAGCCAGTCAAGGCGCGAGAACCTGATAGGGTTGAGTTCCGTGCGGCCTCTGGTGTTATAGCCGAAGCCGCGCGAGAGCATCGCTGCCGCCATTGCTTCGGTTGAATGGAGCGAGCGAAAGAAGATCGGCATGATAATGGGCATGTAGGCCATCATGCGTGAAATCGGGTTTGCGGTCTGAATGCGCCAGGCACGCGATTGCTGTGCCTCTATCACCGCGGTGACCTGATCGATCATCGCAGGAATGTAAGAGATGGTCATAGAAAGCGTCATTCCGATCTCGGGAGGAATGCCCAGGCGCGTAATGACCAGGGCGATTTCTGACGGGGAAACCGTTTTCATCAAAATGAAAACATTGATCATCAAGACCATGATACGCAGAATGACCCCGATAGAAAAGACGACGGTCTCCCAGTAGAACGGGATGGCTGGCAGTGGTCCGCCCTGCGGTATGATATAGAAGAGGAGGTGAGCCTTTTCCGGTGAGGCAGGACGCCAGAGTAGCACATTTGTGATCAGGATCAGCAGCACAAATGGCAGCGTTGGGAGCAGGAGGCGCAGGCTTTGCCTGACCGGAATAGCCGCTACCCGCCCGTAGCCCAGTGTGATGATGAGCAGGAGCAAGAGGAAGAGCGGGTCATTCCAGGTAATCAACACGATGCTGATGATGAACCAGGCTAGCATTCTGACTCGTGGGTCAAGGTGATGGACGATGGTTTCTTTATTCTGATATGCCAGATCAAGCACTCTGCTCTCCTCCTCTCTGCATGCCTTGTAGCGTCGTAAAGGCTTCATTAACTGTCAGCCAGGTGCCGGGATAGCCAAGCGCTCTACCCAGTAAGGTGACCTGAGGAGGTCGCAATGATGACTCTCGTAGCGCTGCGTCGTTTTGAAAAGCTTCCCGGGTCGGCGCATCCAGCAGTACCCTGCCGCCTGCCAGCACAACCACGCGCTCACAATATTCGGCTGCAAGATTCATGTCATGGGTGATAACGAGAATCGTCTTGCCCGCTTCGTGCAGGCGCACAGCCATATCCATGATTTCCTTCGCTCGCTTGAAGTCCTGGCCGGTGGTTGGCTCGTCCAGGATCAGAATATCCGGTTGCATTGCCAATACTGCCGCCACAGCAATGCGTTGTTTCTCCCCCAGACTCAGCGTGAAGGGATTCTTATCAAGGAGATGGACAATCTCCAACTCTTCTGCAACCTGTCTGACACGTCCGCTGATCTGCTCTTTGGGGACACCGATATTCTTCAAACCAAAGGCAATCTCGTCATACACCTTCATCTTACAGATCTGGTTATCCGGGTTCTGGAAAATCAGGCCCACTGTTCTCGCAAGGGTATTGACGCTTGCTTTTCGGGTGTCCTGTCCGACGATGGTAACGAGGCCCTCAGTTGGCTTCAGCAGGCCGTTGAGATGCTTGACGAGCGTTGTCTTTCCAGAACCGTTCTGACCCAGAATCGCCACAAACTCGCCTCGCTGAATACGTAGATCGATATTGTGAAGCGCGATAGTGCCATCTTTATAGGTGTGCTTGAGGCCGCGAATGTCAATCACAACTTCCTCGGTCTGGCGTGACTTGTGGCGTGGCGGGAGCTCGGGCTGTTGTTGCAGCTTCTCGCGGTCGATGAGTGGTCCGAGTACCTCAACAGCCTCTTCGCTATCCAGTGGGAGGCGCTCAACCTTCCAGCCTGCCGAACGCAATCGCGCCGCAAGCAGTGTCACCTGTGGGGCATTGAGGCCAACTGAGTCGATATATTCGACGTGTTCCAACACCTCGCGCACCGGGCCCCGATACAGAATTTTTCCCTGATCCAGCAGAATCATCTCATCGACCATATGTACCGCTTCCTCAAGCTTGTGCTCGATAAGTAGCGTGGTGCGTCCCTCTTCCCGGGCCTGTTTTGCGATCAGTTCCAGCACGATTTCGCTGCCCTGTGGGTCAATATTGGAGGTCGGTTCGTCGAGAATCAGCGTTTCTGGCTGAAAGGCGAGGATAGCGGCAAGAGCACATACCTGCTTCTGTCCACCCGAAAGGTTGTGCGGGTTCTTTTTCCTGTGCGGAGTAAGTCGTGTTAGCTGAAGTAAATACTCGGAGCGTTGCCTGATCTCCTCCGCTGGTAGGCCATAGTTACAGGGACCAAAAACGATCTCATCTTCAATTGTAGGAAGAAATAACTGTGTATCCGGATCTTGTTGTAAGACCCCAACCAGTTTAGAGAGCGCACTGACGCCGTACTTACGCGCCGTGTATTTCTCGCTGATAATCACCCGACCCTGCATCTTCCCCTTAAACTCCTGAGGAATGAGCCCATTCCCGGCGCGACAGAGGGTTGTCTTGCCTGCGCCACTGGGACCGGTAATCAGGACAACGCGGCCAGCAGGCAGCTTTAAATCAATGTTTTCAACGGCTTTCGTTTGTGCGTCCTGTCCGTACGCAAATGAGAAGCGTTCATATTGTAACGGATATGTTGGGGTTTCTTCTCCCACGCGGGGCCTCCTTTTATGACGCCTGAACACGCTGCTGTTGCCATCGGCAGTACGGCAGGCGTTCTTTAAGAGCTTCTCTGCTATGGCAAGAGCGAGGAGCTCTGCGTTCCTCGCTCTGCATCTATCTGTATCTATTTTTGTATTTGTATATTAGTAAGTTTGATTGTAAGGTGAAGACGGGCTATTGATTTTCTGGCAAGTTCTTCTTGCTGGAGCGCGAACGCTTGCCAGATTTGTTCCCTGTTCCTCCCTTATTGCTTGTTCGGGTTGTGGATTTGCGGGTTGCAGGCTTGCGCTTGGCTGTGACCTTCTTAGTGGGGGCCGCTGGCTCGGTAACGGGAACCTCTGCCGCCACTTCAGGCTGCTCTTCGGCTTGCCCTGCTTTTTCCTCTGGCTCTTCGCTGGCAACCGTAGCAGGCTCTGTCGTGACTTCAGCGGAGGGCTGTGGCTCTTCAGTGTTTGCCACTTCGGTCTTTCCCTCTTCGACGATTACAGGAGCAGTTGCCGTCTCGGTTACTTCCGCTTCGGGCTGCGCAGGCTCATCAGAGACGGGGGCCTGCTGTTCCTCGGTAGTTGCAGTTGCCGTAGGCTCATCGGAAGCCTGCTGCTCCTCGGTAGTTGCAGTTGCCGTAGGCTCATCGGAAGCCTGCTGCTCCTCGGTAGTTGCAGTTACCGTAGGCTCATCGGAAATCTGCTGTTCTTCAGTTTTCACTTCAGCGACGGTCTGCTGTTCTTCAGTAGTTGCAGTTGCTGTAGGCTCATCAGAGACGGAAGCCTGCTGCTCCTCGGTTTTCACTTCAGCGACGGTCTGCTGTTCCTCTAGCCCATTTTCTTCTGGCTGTTCCGTTACCTCTTTGGTAGCGGTCTGAGCAGGCGCTTGTGCAGGGGTTTCGGTCTCTGAGTTCTCTTTCACCTCCACTGCTGGTGGCTCCTGGTTTACCTGCTCAACAGTTTCGGTTGCTGCCACTGTTTCAGCCGGTGCAGGGCTTGCTGTCGCCTGCTCGCTGTCCTCCTTTTTGGTCGATACGAGCTCAACGGGAGCGCTCTCCTCTTTTGAGGTCTCTGGCTTCACAGTGGCTGTTTGAGGTTCGACAGAGGTAAGCTCACTATCGAGATCCTCTTCCTCCTTTTCTTTCTGCCAGGGCCAGCGCCATTCAGGGGCGACAAATTTGGGGACGACTGCCAGTAAGATTGCCGGAACGACCGCATACACTGCCAGGAAGATCCAGTAAGAGACTGAAAATTGCATCGCGATCATGACGACAAAGGGATACAGTCCATACACCTGGCTGAAAAGGAAGATCCAGTACCATTCCTGGGCGAAGAGTGCAAGGGCGGTTACAACGATAAAGAGCACAATACGTAGAACAGGAATGCGAACGCGGTAGACAAGCGGATATAATGCAGCGAAGATAAGGACGTGAATAAGATAACCGGGCCAGCCCGCAATGTTGACCTGGGGGTCAGCAATAGAGCCGGCGAGAGTAACGATTGCGCCTGCAATGGGTCCGCCCAGCATGGTGGCAATCGTGAGCCAGAGCCCACCGAAGTCCATTGTTACGCCGGGCAGATAGGGTACGGGAACGGAGATCTGAAGCGCAGAAAAGGCGCCACTGATCGCCCCGAAAAGAACAGCGATGGCGGCGATACGAGCGCTGATAATGGGTTTGCGCTGAACAAGTTCATGTTGCATGAACCACTTATCCTCTCATTTTTCTAAAATGAATGAAAAATATATGATACAAGTGCGCCATGAGGAATGAAAAACTCACAGCGCACTATGACCATCCTTAATGGGAATGCTGCTTTGTTGCCTGTAGCCGCTCAGGAGCCAGGGCAAGCACCTGGAGCGTCTGTGTATCTAGCTCAACGCCATAGTCCTGTTTTGCCTGTTCAATGGAGATATACCCATCTCGTACATCTTCAATAACCTGTTCAACCGGTCGTTCGTAGGGAGAGCCCCAACCGCCGCCAGTTCCCGTCACGAAGCGAACCACTTCGCCGCGCTTGAGGGGATGGCGTGCGCATTTGCCAACAATCTGCTCGCTCCCATCAGCATGGAGAAAATGGATCGCGTTGCGTGAGCCTGGTTGTCCGCCGTTGACGCTCCAGGGAAGATACTTGTGACGGCCAAAAGTGGCTGTTACCGTGACATCATCGGTCAGGGCACGATACTCGCGGATGCAGCCACGGCCTCCACGATGGCGACCCGCTCCCGCTGCTGGCTCGGTATCGAGCGCGTAGCGGTCAACGAGGAGCCCGTAACGTGCTTCGGCGATCTCGACCGGGATCACATAGGTTTCGCCATCGCCAACACAGAACAGACCGGACTCACCGTCTTTGTTGGCTCCTGCGCCCCATCCACCGGTTTCCGGCTCCACCAGCAGGTAGAGCTCACCGGTATCGGGGTGGGTGCCTGCAACGACGATACCACAGACCGAGAGAAAGTGTCCGGCGGATAGGCGGTCCGGTACAATCGGAGCGAGCGCTTTCCAGATGAGATCGGTGGCGAAGTCCTGTGCCTCCCAGTAGGTGGAGACGGGCGCGGGCCTCTGTGCATTCAGCACGGTGCCGGGTGGGCAAATGATTTTGAGGACGCGGAAACATCCCTCATTGGCCGGGATATTCGGGTTCGTAATTGCCTTCAAAATCGTGCGCACGGCTGAATGTAACCCGGCCTCCGGGCAGTTGATCGGCCCGGCTACCTGAGGATGCGTGCCTGTAAAGTCGCAAATAAATTCATCATCGCTGATGGTGACCTTGACGTGCACAGGAAGCGGACCGCTGCCCATACCGTCATCATCGATGTAATCGACGGCCTCATAGGTGCCTTTGGGCAGTTTTGCCAGTTCCAGACGGGTCATCCGTTCGCCATAATCCAGGAGCGCTTCGATGGCTTCCTGAACCACATCCTGACCATATTTCTGGCAAAGCTCCTGTACCCGGCGCTCCCCGAGCCGCAACGAGGCAGCCTGGGCGTACATATCGCCGAGCGTCATATCTGGCAGGCGAACATTGGCCGCGATCAGGTCAATAAGGCTTTGCAGGGGCTTTCCCTGCTCATAGAGCTTGATACAGGGGAACTGAAGCCCTTCCTGATAGACCTCGGTTGAGTCGGTTGTCCAGGAGCCGGGGTCTTTGCCGCCAACCTCGGTCCAGTGGGCCTTACTGGCAGAGAAGGCGATCAATGTTCCTTCATAGAAAATCGGAACGATCAGCGTAACGTCGGAGAGGTGTGTTCCGCCTCCGCTGTACGGGTCGTTGGTGATGAAAATGTCACCCGGATGAATGGCGTCAGTGCCGAACTTGTCGAGGACAGAGCGCACGGCAAAGGTCAATGTCCCCAGGAAACCGGTGATTCCATTTCCCTGAGTGATGAGCTGGCCTTTTGCGTCGGTCAGGCCCGAGGCGAAATCGAGCACCTCATAAATAATCGGGCTTTTTGAAGTACGCTGGAGGGCAACGAACATCTCGTCACCGATCGCCACCAGCGTATCTTTGACGATTTCAAGTGTAAAGGGGTTTGTAGAGCTGCGCTTGATCATGCCTCGCCTCCAGTCTCGATAATGATGTTGCCATATTCGTCGATGCTTGCTTGCTGACCGGGCAGGACCAGCGTTGAAGAGGCGGTCTCTTCAATCACAGCGGGGCCTTCCAGTTTTGCGCCAGCTCCAAGCAGAGCGCGGTCGTAGATGGAGGTCTCGTGCTGTCCGGAGTCGTCGAAGTCGACAAGGCGTACTCCCTTGAAGGCACGCTTGATGTCGCTCTGGCGCTCGATCTTGCGCAGCTCGGGTTTGCGGACCCGCCCAAAGCCGGTCAGGCGAAGATGTACAATCTCGATCTGTGATGCCTGACGGAAGGTATAGCGCTGCTCATGCAGATCATGGAACAGGCTCTCCAGGCTATGATGATGCTCTTCAGTCAGAAGGCCATTGGGGATAGGAACATTCACCGTATGCTCCTGACCGAGATAGCGCATATCTGCCGAGCGGGCAAAGAGAATCTCCTGTTCCGGAAGTCCTTCCTCGGCAAAGAGGGCGTACAGCCGCTGCTCAAGCTCCTGGAAGATTTCGTTCAAGGTGCTCATTTCCATCTGTGAGGTGCGCAGCAGGCGTGTCTGCACCACGTCATGGCGCAGGTCGCTCATGAGCATACCCCACGCGGAGAAGTGACCGGGAGCGGGAGGCACGATGACGCGAGGGATATGGAGCTCTTTCGCCAGCGTTGCGGCATGCAGCGAGCCACCACCACCACAGGCGACCATCGCGAATTCACGCGGATCACGTCCCTGGCGCACCGAGACCAGCTTGAGCAGATGCGTCATATTAGCGTTTGCTATCCGAATAATGCCAAGAGCGGCCTCTTCAATACTGACGCCGAGCGGATCGGCAATGCGAGCCATTGCTTTGCGGGCGTTGTCGAGGTCAAGCTTGAGTTTGCCCCCGAGGAAGTAGTGCGGGTTGATGCGTCCGGTCAGGATGCTGGCATCAGTAACAGTTGGCTCCGTGCCACCGCGTCCGTAGGCTGCGGGACCGGGATCAGCTCCGGCGCTGCGTGGACCCACTTTAAGAGCGCCTGCCGGATCAATCCAGGCGATACTACCGCCACCGGCACCGATCTCAATGATGTCGACAACTGGCACCTTGATAGGATAACCGGCACTGGTCGGGGTGCGCTCAATAAAATAATCGCTGGTGACTTTCACCGTCCCCTGTTCAATAAGTGAGGATTTAGCGGTTGTGCCACCGATATCGAGCGTAATCAAGTTCGGTTCGCCAATCAGCTTACCGATAGCGGCTGCCCCGATGATACCACCAACAGGGCCCGATTCAACCAGATGGATCGGGGTGTGACTGGCCATGCGAAAACGGGTGACGCCGCCGTTGGACTGCATCACGTAGCAGGCTTGCTGCGGGATGTTCACTTCCTGTAGCTTCGTTTCGAGCGCGTGCAGGTAGCGGCGAGCTGTTGGTTTGACATATGCGTCCAGCACGGTAGTGCTACTACGATCAAACTCGCGCCACTCCTGGGCCAGCTCATGGGAGACGCTCACGTCAACTTCGGGCCATACCTGCTTGATCAACTCGTAGGCCTGTTTTTCGTGGGCAGGATTGGCGTAAGCATGCAGGAAACAGATGGCAATGGCTTCTGCGCCCTGCTTGCGTGCCTCCTCCACGGCGGCCAGCACATCTTCTTTCACAAGGGGAGTCAGGACCTCGCCTTTGTAGTTGATGCGCTCGGTAATTTCCAGGCGCAGGCGCCGCGGAACGAAGGGCTTGGGCTTGGCATAGACCAGATTATACAGGTCCGGTCGGTTTGCGCGCTGGATTTCGAGGATGTCGCGAAATCCGCGTGTTGTGAGCAGCGCTGTAGCCGCTCCCTTGCGCTCGGTCAAAGCGTTGATAATTACGGTGGTGCCATGCGCCAGAAAGTGAACGCCTTGCAGTTGGGCGTCTGTAATGGCGGTAATAACTCCCTCCTCAAAGTGAGCGGGGGTGGTTGATGTTTTGCCGAGGATTATTTCGCCGGTTTCCTCATCAAGAGAAACGAGATCGGTAAATGTACCCCCGATGTCGACAGCCGCTCTTTTACTCATGTATTCTCCTGTCGTGATATGAAAATACCAGATTTATTTTTACTAAAAATATATGAGTATTCATATGCTATGAGAAAAAGCCAATTGGAGAAAGCGATTGCGCCTTTTCCATTGGCTATACACTCTACCTCATATGAATACTCGTTGTGCGCCATCCTGGATGACGCTAAAACTGCCTTGCTGTCTGCTGGCAAAGCATGAAGAGGCAGGTTGCAACCATCTGAGCCGGAATCAATAATAAGGGCGTCAGGGATTTTAGTGAGAACATCTTATATGGAAGAAATTACACTACTGGTAAAGAAAATGCAAGTGGTATTGTCCCGAATGGTGTCGGTGGGTATCTTTTTTATAGGAGAAATGGAGAGACTATAAGGAAGTTTTCTGTTTTTAATCAAGCTGTGCATTATAGAGTAGGATTATATTGCTAGAGGAAGAATATTACTACCAGAATGCATTATTATTGACAACCAAGCAGAGTATATGCTATTTTCCTGAGATGAGCCTTTATGGAAGATTCGATAGCGAAAATATTGGACCTTCTTAATATGACACATTTCACTATAAAAAGAAAAATCTTGTGCTGATAGAAAGTGGAGGCACGCCCTGATTTTTCTGTAGAAAAAACGATTGATGTAGAGAAGTACATTTGTTTTTGATGAGAAAAACAGACAAGCGCGGAACCAGAATCCTGGTTTGCATGTCTATTTTTGAGTATGGAACCGGGAAAATAGGACTTATCCCTTGTTATGAACTGATAAGCTGTGAGGCGAAAGTATGAAAAATACATCCATGATGTATAGGGGAAATGGCTCTCGGTCGCGGGCGGCATCTTCAACAGAAGCAAGTGAAGCTCCACAACCGATAGCGCGTCCGAAGCTAGTGACCATCTTCCCCTGGGTGATTGTTGCCGTTGTGGTGACGCATGTGATTCTCCTGCTGGCCTATACGGTGTGGCGAACCGGGCCGATGAACAATCGTGTCTGGATCGTGCTGGACGACCTTTATATCTGGATCGGCGAGTTCCTCAACATTCCGTTTGCTCTATTTGCTCTGCGAGAGCTGCGGCGTCTGGGGATACGTCCGGAGAACACAAATGCTGCGTTTCGGGCCTGGGGTGCCGTGATCTTTATCGGGCTTTCCGGGCTTTTCGACGCCTGTGGACAGGCCTTCTGGGTCTGGTATGACTCGACGTTGACCTATCCTCCATATCCGTCGATTGCTGACGTTCTTTTCCTCATCAGTCAGCCATGCTTCCTGATTGGTATCGCGCTATGGCTACCACGTGGTGGTTCTGTGGCAGGGCGCACGCGTTTGCTGGTTGATGCCGGAACGATGGTCCTTTCGGTTTTTGCGATTTCCTGGTATTTTGTCCTCGGACCCACTATCGCCAATCTCAAAGGTGAATTCCTGGTCAAGGCGATGGCATTGACGCTGCCGACCTTTGACCTCTGTATTGGTGTCGTTGCCGTTCTGCTCTTTTTTAACCCCTTTGGCTCAAGAGTGCTGACGCATAGTTTGACGGCGTTTGCCGCAGGGGTGGCAGCACGTGCTATTACTGACTCTATCTATGGGTATATGCAGTCGGCTGGCGCTTATTACTCCGGTGCGCTGGTTGATGGCGGTTGGTCGCTTTCCCGTTTCTTGATTATCTGGGCTATCCTGATCTATCCCTATGAGCTTGCCCAATCGATGCAAGAGGGCCCGGAGCGTCAGGGAACCACGACCCGCATTCGCTCAACGGTCAACGCTATACTTCGTGCGATTACGCCGTTGCTCTTTACCTTGATTACTTCAGTGTTGCTCATTGTCGGGATTGCCTTGCGTGACGAGAAGCAGATTTCACAGGTGTTATTGGTCTGTGCGGGTCTGTTCCTGTTGCCAGTTGTGCGCCAGATGCTGACGTTGGTTGATAATATGGTCCTGAACGAGCGCCTGAAGGTCGCACTTGATCAGTCGCAACAAGCGTATAAACACAGTCAGCATGAACTCCTGCATGCCTCTTCACGCGCTGAAGAGCTTGAGGAGTTGCGGGCGAATATTGCGCACATTCAGCAGACCCATGCGCGGCTTGCCCAGGGAGATTTTAATGCTCGTGCCAACGTCGATGGGCCGCTTGCTCCTGTATCTATGAGTTTAAATCTGCTGATTGAGCGTATGAGCAATTGGCGCCAGGAGATGCAAAAGGTACAGGTGTACGAGCAGGAAACGGAGCTGTTGCAGCGCGCACTGGACGAAATGGCGGAAGGGAAGTTGTCGGAGTTCAATTCCACAAAACGCAGTTCTCTGGCGTCAGGTCGTGCGCTGCTTTCCCTCATTCGTGTGCAGAATCGGCTTGATATCAGCTTCCGCCGTATGCGCGAATCAATCAATCTGGCCGGACGACGCATGCACGGGCTGCTAGATACTGTGAAGCAGGCGCGGCAGGGGGTTCAGAATGGCAACACCTCACCAGGACAGCTAGATGAAACCCTCTCAACTGTTGAACGCGGTCTGACCATGCACTTATCTCAGTTGCAAGAGCTGTGGCAGCAGTTCAACGTGTATATCCGTGAAGAGCGATCCTCAGGACGAGTATCACGGCCCGATAATCGGGAGACCAGGTCACCACACTAATTTGTCAATCACCTCCATGTGAAGGAGGAGGCTTGTGTCTGGACTCCACCGCACCTCAGCACCCCTTTGCAGGGGTGCTGCTTTGGCTTCTTTGTCCGACACATCAGAGACAAGTGACAACTGCCTCGTTCTCGTCCAGTCCTGCCGGACGAGAAGCGTCGTCTGTTCGACGCGTATATCAGTTCAATGCGCGACCGGCTCTTGTTGCGTGTCGTTGATTGTATGATCTGAGGAAGAGCGTGCCAGGCATGCTGAAGAAATTGTCGTTTTTTGAGAGGAAACATCTGCTGTTCTCGCCCTGGCACGCTTCTGACGCCGTTGCAGCAGGCCCATGCCTCCTCGGCTTGAGTGCCGTGGGCTTCCTGGGCCGCTTCTTGTGAAGGGACAAGAGAGTTCCATGAGTAATTGCTTGAATCCGCATGGAAGTCACCCGATTTCAGGGGAGGGGATATTGCTTTGTCCTCATCCTCTGTGTGGCTTCCTGGTCGAGGGCGCAATAGTTGGGCGCTGGCGAGTTGTCCGCTTCTTGCGACGGAATACAACTGCCAGCCTGTATCTGGCTGTGCCTCACGAGGGGGATGGAATGTCGCGGACACGCTCCCCGGTGGTGGTACGTATCCTGCATCATTTTGTACCAGGCGCACAGTCATTATTGAAGCCGCTGCTCTCGCTGCGTCACCCCCATATTCATCCGCTGCTCCATGCAGAGTGGTTGGAGTCACATGCTCTTATCGCTCTGGTTTCGACGTTTGAGGAAGGTGGATCCCTGGCTCGATACTTACAGACCACCAGCAGCTTGTCTGCCGCCACAATCGTGACCATTATCAGGCAAATCGCCGAAGCGTTGCAGTTCGCTCACGATCATACCTTTGTGCATGGTCGGCTCAAGCCAGAGAACTGCTTGCTGGTCGCTCCCGGGCTCTTGCAGGTCAGCGATTTTTATTATTCGGTCCTGGTAGGGACAGCACGGGCAATGTCTGGCCCCTTTGACTCACTGCAAAATGGCATGTCACCGGCAGAAGATCAGGTGGCACTTGCGATGGTCGCGCGGCTGATGCTGTGTAAGTTTCTTGTTGTGCTGGCGGAGCGTGCCGGGCAGGCGGTGGCGCCTCATTGGCTTGATCCGAAATCAGTTGCTCCTTTGCTGCCGTTTGCAAATCCGCTGGATCAGACACTGTTGCGGGCTATGAGCCGACAGGTGAACGAGCAATTTCCCGATGTGCGGCAGTTTGCGCAAACCTTTGCGGCTGCTTGCGAGCAGGTTATCCCCTATATTACCAGGAATATGGAGAGAAAGCATTCCTCCTCTCAGCCGCTCCCGCCGCGTTCGCGTTCGCTTCCCGGAGAGGTGTCCCGGTTTTTGAACTCAGGAGAGTTTTCACCACGTCAGCAGGAATTTTCGCCGCGTCAGCAGGAATTTTCGCCGCGTTCGCGTTCACTTCCTGGAGAGTTTTCGCCACGTTTACGCGAGGTCTCACCACTTCCGCGTGAGTTTTCGCCGCGCGAGTGGCCGAATGGACGCCCATCTTCCAGGAGCGGGGAATTCCCGGCTATTCCAGCCCAAAAACAAAATCTGGTGCCTGGAAATGCGGTGATCCTGTGTCGTATGCCGGGACATATTGCCCCGATCAGTGCGGTAAGCTGGGCTCCTGACGGGCTGCATCTTGCCTCAGCCGATCATGATGGTAATGTCTGGCTCTGGTTGGTACAGCATCGGGTTGGTACACCGCTAGGAACATTTGCCGGCCACGAGAAGCGCGTCCATTCGCTGAGCTGGTCGCCTGATGGCTCGCTTCTGGCTTCTTCTTCTATAGATGCCAGTATTTGTCTCTGGCAGCGGACAGATGGAGAGAACGCGCAACTATCAAAGCTTCGTACCATGCATGGTCACCATAGTGATATTTATGTAGTGGCCTGGTCGCCTGATGGTCAGCTCCTTGCTTCAGGGGGGAAAGATCGTACGGTACGTTTATGGGGGAGAGATGGGAAGCCTCTTCATCACTGGAAGGTTCCGGGGAAAAGTGGTGTCAGGGCGCTCTGCTGGTCGCCGAGCCTGCGTCTGATTGCGACCGCAAGCGATCGGATGATTTCGTTGTGGCAGGCCGAGCAGGGAACCTCGCTGCACCAATGGGAGGCGCATACAGATGAGGTGCATACGCTGCGCTGGAGCCCTGATGGTCGTTTTCTGGCTTCCTCTGGAGGCAGGAAAGATGCACGCGTGTGCCTCTGGAATCCGCAGAATGGGCAGTTATTGGCTGAATTTACCGGGTTCGCCCGAGAAGTCGTTGAGTTGTTCTGGTCCCCGGACTCTTCCTGGTTGGGGACGATTTCTGCCGACCACTTCTTGCGTTTCTGGCAGGTACAACCGCTGCCTGGCAAACAAGTCGGCCAGCCCTTTGCTCTGGAAAGCATGCCATTGGCCGCTTCAGCAACACGAGGAGGTGTTGTTGCGGTAGGGATGGAGAAGCTTTCCATTCTGGTTCTTCAATCGGTCTGAAGTGCTCCTTTCTATTGTCTGGCACAGAATCAGCGTTAGCGCATATTTCTATTACAATAGACTGTATATCAGGTAGCATGCTCTTATGTCACTTTATGTATTGAGCCAGGGACGTGTCTTCTTGTTCGCCTCAATGGTAGAATGGTGATTCATACGAGGTATAGTGATAGTCGATATATAACATGTATGGAGCAGAGTGCTGGTATACGGATGTTATCCGTGGCTCAGGACGTAGTATGGCGAGGCTTTCATATGAAGCGGATGGAGCCGTTCTTGCGCTGATTCGTTGTCCTCGGCTCCAATAGCTGTATCAACCGGGTACCACTACTATCGGGATCATCCTTGATGCCTTCCTGGTGCGTGGCTTTCCGGCTGTACTGCTTCTGTGTGACGCGAACAGGTGGCCCTGCCGCTCCCCACCGCATATTCTCGCGTGGAGTACCAACCTGCGAGGCTGAAGAGGGAGACACTCAAGGGCAGGGCCTGCAGATTCGGCTGAGAAGCAGAAGGCCCGGGCCTCAGCCGAATCCATGTCACTTGTGTGTTGAAGTCTCTGTTCCGGGGGATCGGGCCCTATTATCAGGCCAGTAGCTCCATAGCCGCACGTTCTTTATTCGCAATTTCGAGCAAGAGTCTGGACGCCTGCTGTAGCTCCTGTTGGTTCCCTGTTCTTCCCGCACGGTCGATCGAAGCAGAAACGCTGACCCACATCGGAGCGATTTCTGTGAACAAATGGTAGGCTTGTTCGATTTTTGGGTCTTCCAACAGCTCGACGCATTCTTTCAGGAAATCCCGGTATAGATTTCGAAACAAAGCACCGCCGGTTCCAGCACGCTCCATCAGCAAAGCGGTCAGGCAGAAATCATGTTCGATATTGTTGCTACGGGAAGGCCACTTCAAAATTTCCTTGCTCATTTTGATGATGCCTTTGTTCCCAATATTGCGAATGGGCGGGTTCAAATAGTCATACGAATTCCTGGTCAGGGCTGTGCGTATGGCTGGAACGAGTGGCGGCAAGGCCTCGACCGGGTCAAGCGTAAAAGAACGATTACGGGAGCTCATGGGTCCCTTTGCGTTCCTGGCCGCGGCCAGGCTGGTTAAACGTGTCTTCACCAGGCTACCCTGTTGTCCGGTGTCCGCCATATATGCGTATTCGTCATCGATACCGTAGAGGACCGCATAGTGACCTGCAAAGTGTACTTTGTTTGTGAAATAGTCCAGGTAATAGGAGTCCAGTTTCAGCCCGACCGGAATCCCGTGTTCGATGCAGCTCTGTACGTTCCGCCAGGCTTTATCAACGGATGACGTTTCTTGAATTCGTAGGGTCAACCCGAGCCGGGCGGCGAGATTGGCTGTCAATTCATCCGGTTTTATCCTTCCTCCGATGAATGGAAAGTCCATCCCCTTTGAATCCCAATAGATGAAGCCGAGCCCTTGTCCGAGTCCGAACAGCATCGGTTCCGACAGATGGAGCCGCGCAAATTGTAGTAAATTGCCCATCGCTGTTGTTTCACAATGTTCGCCTTGATAGGGAACGAAACCGTCAATGATTTTGCTCATATTCTGCTGTCTCCTCCAGCAACTCTTTCACAAGCCTGGCAACAAACGCGCGCTCGCTCTCGATGAGGCTTATCGGATGTAAGAACAGCGCCCTTACGTTCAACGGCAAGCGAATGCCGCCTTGCGCTTCATACTTCTGCTCTATTTTTTGGGAAGTCTCTCGAAGAAAATCCAGTCGCTTTTGCAGAGCTTCGATGGCCTCGTTCCTCCCGACAAAGGGCAAAGCGGCCACACCGAGATCAAAGCGGCTGTCGCGCTCTCGCGCAGATGACAGGCTGTCCAGGATTTCCTGTTTTAGCTTGACAATGCCGGCTTCGGTGAGGGTAAAACGGGTCGGCATAGGCCCCTTACCGGATTTCCCGTCGGATTGCTCGGTTACGATCCAACCTTTATCGCTCAGCTTCTTTAGCCCTGCATAGATTGAAGTCGTGCCTATATTTGCCCATTCCCGATAACCGCGTTGATCGACTAACTTCTTGATGTCGTATCCTGAAGCTTGACGACACTCCGCGATCATTTGCAGCAGCATGAATTCGACATTTGAAATTGGATGCATGGAGACCTCTTTCTCCTTACTATTTCATATGTGAAATATAACATGGGTGAAATAAAAAGACAAGAGGCAGATCTTTGCTTGTTCTGGTGCCGGGAAAGGCTATGATCGGTTTTCATCTTCATTTGCCCTCAGGATCTGCTCGAAGTTGTACATCCGAAACTGAGCGCACTTTTTTCGGGAGTGGAATGCAGGGTTCGGCTATCAATGATGGCGGCGCGGGTTGCCCTTTGTGTCCTTTGATCCCTCGCAACAGCATACATAAATCGTGCACAAGCGCTTCAAAACAGCAGACTATCAGCCAGCGCCTCGTCTGCTGCTACATAATGTACCAGAGTGGCAAGTTATGTGGTATCCTGTGCCAGGATGCTTCTGTGCGCACTATCCAGCGCAACCCGTTGAAGACTTCTCTTAGTTCATACTGACGTTGCTCCGCATTTTCGGGTACAAGGTCTATACAGGGCAACAAAGGCCCATTCGTCGTCTGTGACATCGCCTGGATACGGTTTTCTGGTCATCATGCGACCTTTTACCATCGTTTTGGTATCGAGTTCCTGACAGACTCTAGAAAAGGTTGCCACAACCTCGCCTTTCAATAATGAGTGGCGGGAAGGTGCTACAGGACCATATCCATTGCCTGTTTGACGCATATCACCGCCTGAATTTGGCAATGTACTGTCTGGAAGAGCAAGAATTCGGCTCTTTTCCGCAATAGAAGTAAGCTGAGGATTTTACATGTATCCTCAGCTTGCTCTGATTCTGTTGGCCAGCTCTGCTTGTTGGACTGAGTGTGGTATGCTGCGAGCGGCGTGCTTCAGCTTAATTGGAGGAGGTGCTTTTTTGCTGGATGCTGGAGAGGATCAGCGTTACGATCTGCTCTGGCAGCTGGTCGTCCAGTGGCTGGTCTGTGGCGTTGGCTCGCACGACAATTGGCCCGATGGCAACTTCCACCAGAAAGTGGGCATCGATATCCTCGGGAAGTTCGCCGCGATCTTTTGCTCGCTGGATGATCGCTTCTGCGCGCTTGAAGCGATCTCGCCAGTAGGCCCGACGCACTTCTTCTAACTCGGGCTGCGTATTCTGCCCTACGACGATCTGGTCGATGACTTTGCCTAAGGGGGTCTGGATACGGGCGATAATCCCACGCAACAATGCTAGCAAGTCGGTGCGCAGGGCGCCAGTGTCTGGCGTGGGTGTCTCTGTGGCGCTGTAGTTCTGTAAGGCCTCCGCGACGATCGCGGCCTTAGTGCCCCAGCGACGAAACAATGAAGCTTCGTTGACTCCGGCATGAGCGGCAATATCCCTGGTTGTCATGGCTTCATAGCCTCGTTGACTCAGCAGATCGAGTGTGGTAGTCAGGACGGCCTTTCTCACCTGTGCGCTTCTCCCACCAGGACGAGATTTTGTTCGGCCACTGCTTTTCATGGGTATGGTGTCTTCTTTGTTCTTCATGCTCAGGAGTATAGCAGGTGAGAAAACAAAAAGCAAGTGACACTTGCTTTTTTGCTTCGCCATCTGCTATACTTCAAAACGTAAGTGAGACTTGCTTTTAGGAAGAAGGATATTGATGAAAATCATTGCGTTTGAAGAACATTTTCAGTTCGCTGAGATTAAGGAGGCGGTGGCGCGCTTGCTCCCGGCCTCTGGAGAGAATTTCTATGAGCCGCCGACCGCGCAGCTTGAGGATGTGGGGAGTGGTCGCCTGGAAGCGATGAAAGCGATGGGCGTTGATATGCAGGTGCTCTCTCATCCTGCCGCAGGGATACAGCAGATTCCTGCCGCGGAGGCGGTCGCGCTGGCACGAACGATTAATGATGGACTTGCGGCGGTGGTTCGCGCCCATCCTGAGCGTTTTGTGGGGTTGGCTACTCTACCTACGCCTGATCCAGAGGCTTCTGCTGCTGAGTTGGAGAGAGCAGTGAAGACTCTTGGCTTGAGGGGGGCAATGATTCACGGGCATACAAAGGGGCGTTACCTGGACGATCCTGCGTTTGACTCGCTTCTCTCGGCGGCTGAAGCTCTTGACGTTCCGCTCTACCTGCATCCCGCGCCTCCACCGCAGAAGGTATGGGATGCCTATTACGCTGGTTTCGAGCCTGCTGTGAGTGGGAGCTTTGCAACCTTTGGTTGGGGCTGGCACCTGGATACAGGGATTCACGCGCTACGCTTGGTCCTGGCCGGGGTCTTTGATCGCTATCCCCGTCTGCAAATTGTCCTCGGTCATTGGGGAGAGATGATCCCTTTCTACCTGGATCGCTTCTCCGCTGGACTAACTCCGGTGACTAAACGCTTGCAGCGACCTGTGAAGGACTATTTTGTCCAGAATATGTACGTTACTCCCAGCGGAATGTTTACGCTTCCTCCGTTCTTGTTGTGTCTCCAGGTTCTTGGGGTTGATCGTATTCTGTACTCCGTCGATTATCCTTTCCAGGCCGGCGATCATGCCAGAGCATTTCTGGAGAATGCCCCTCTCAGTCCTGCTGATAGAGAGAAAATTGCCCATAGGAATGCGGAAAGGCTGCTCAAACTCTCTGTGCTGTAAGGGGCTATATGCGGGAAGCTGAGGATACCTGTAAAATCCTCAGTTCCCTCCAATGAGTAAGCAGGATGTGCTATCCAGATAGGGGGGGGTGAATCGTCGGTTGAAGTCAGTGTTTCTCAGCAAAGGGAGCATAGGTACTGGAAGCAGGATGTTTTGCGTGAAGCATCGCTTATAATAGAGAATGACCCTTTGCATTTTGCTGGACCGATTGGGGTGCTTGTAAGGCAGTTCCCTCTTGATGCTGAAGCCTCTCATGGTGGAGTAATGAAGAAGAGACGAGCAAGTAGGCCGGATTCTTGCTTTTCCCAAAAGCAAGGTATCTTGTTGTGTGCTGTTTCCAGAGGGAAGATAGTTCCTTTTGTGCATTCTTGCAGTACAAGATCTGGCAGGGTATGTCTATGAATATCATGGGATAAATTCACAGAATAAAATGCAAAAGAGGAATAGTTATGCTCTGATCATAAAGGAAAAATAATAGATGGAATTTCACGCAATTAGATTACTGGTCAACAAATTTTCTGAAAGTCTGGCATTCTATAAAGATATTCTGGGATTTTCCGGCTGGCATAATGATACTCTGGAATATGCCTATTTTGAAGAAAAAAATCTGGCACTTTTTGCCCGAAAACGGATGGCCCCTGTGCTTGGATCTGAGATACAGGCTCTATCATCCTTCCCTCTCTCCATTTTGCAGTTTGAAGTAGACGATGTTGACGAGGTTGTTCACTCCCTACGAGAAAAGGGCGTTGACTTTGTTACCCTTCCAACAGACATGCCTGAATGGGGATCACGCGTGGCACATTTTTGTGACCCGGATGGCAATGTTATTGAACTCTATAAACCCATAAGAGAGAGGATCGAAGCTGGTTCTGAGTAATGGGCCGGAAGTATTTTCGACTTTTAGAGCCCTGGATCTTCGGTCGGCCTTTTGAGTCGGGTCGGGGATCTGGGGCAGTGATCTATTCTATCCGCTTTTCTCTCATTGAGGATGTTCCTGGTAGAAAATTATAATATTTTATTCTGAGCACCAATTTCCCGGTTTTTGCGTATCACCTGTTATGCCCGCAATGAAATGCTCTTCATCTCAGGGAACAACAGATAAAAAGAGTGACCTGCCAGATGGTAGCAATCTCGGCCTACTGATTGGAATTTCTACCCTCGGCACCTGAGTAGACATTCTCCCAAAAAGGTATCAATGTGCTGTGCCAGCTCTTCGCGCATGACTCGCTCGAACAAATTTTGAACGATGATCATCAGCAGAGGCGTAAGTGCTGAAAGAATGCTTTTGCTTTGGGCGAACAGGGGAGGAGGGTGCTGGAACGCACTCTGTCAGGGTGGTCCCGCGGCCCTGCTTGCGGGGCATCCACCAGCAAGCAGGATGAGCAACGTAGTGGGCAGCAGTTTCCTCCGTCAATCACCTCCATCAGAAGGAGGAGGCTTGTGTCTGAACTCCACTGCACCTCAGAGAACCGTTGCAGGCGCTCTGCTTTGGCTTCCTTGTTCGACACATCAGGGACAGGCGACACGTGCTCCGTTCTCGTCCAGCAGGACCGGATGAGAAGCGTTCTTCGTTCGACGCGTGTGGCAGTTCACTGCGCGGCCCGCTCCTGTGAAGGGGGAAGAGGACTCAACAGCGAAGGTTTCGTAGTGGTGAGGGTGATGGTCAGCAGAGGGGATACGTTGCAGGTGTAGCTCGGCTCACCGGAAAGGAGATGCTTCTATCGGCGAGCAGTTTCTTTTGGGGCAGGAGAGGAGACCGCGCCACAACGCTCTTCGTCGTCATCGCATGTCTGAAACCGCCTGTGAACCGCGTTCGTGCACTACAAAAGAGGATGTCTCTGCTCTACAATGGTCACCATGTTCCGTTGTAGAGACGGGATGAGGAAGCTGCTCTTTATCGGGCAGGGGAAGAAGAACAAGGGTGAGTAACATGATGGAGTTTGAGGATACTTTGCGTAATTGTTTACAGGCGGTGCAGAGTCGCTTTCCAACAAACCTGATTGAGGTGAATCAGGATGTGTTAGGAGAACGGGTGTTTTCGCTGCGTTATCGTTCGACGCTGGAAGTGGTGGCCTGGCTTGAGCATACTGACCCTGCCCTGTTGGAGGAACCAGCGAAGGTTGTGGTGAGTGCCCAGAAATGCGAGATTGTCTTACCTGGTCGTTCCCCGCATCCCGCATTCTGGCTCTACCATCGAGGGAACATGCCGGATCGAACCGAGGTGCATAAAGCACAGGGGAGCCAGGAAGCTCCCTGATGAGTTACTATGCTCGTGATTGTCGCCTCTATGAGGATGAGTGACAGGCACACGCGTCTCATACGAGTTCAAACGGCAGCCCGGCAGCGTTAGCCGCTTGTTTATCCATGGCACTGGTCCCGATGTAAAGGCATTCAGCAGGAGGGACCTGGAAGTGCTGCGTGATGGCGAGGAGCATGGCCGGGGCTGGTCCGGTGACCTGGCTCACATAGAGGGCTCCCTGAGGAAAAAGCGATTGCATTTCCTGCTTAATCTGCTCGATGGTGGCTTGATAGGTCTGCGCGGACATTGTTTCCTGGGTGGTTGGATCGCCCAGGGAGAGGAACCAGGGGACTTGCTGCAAATCGAGGGCATGGCTTATCTCCTTGATGGAGGCCGCGACCCGTGCAGCAGCAGAGAAGCTGTCGGGAGCCGTCGCTTGCTGCTCGGCGGTATGTGCGATGAGCTTATTCGGGTTAGTGGTGATGGCGATGGGAAGCTGTTGTGCACGAATGTGTGCGAGGCGCTCGGCTGCGCCTGGTAACGGTGTGATGCTCCCCTTAGAGATAAGTGCGTCAAGGTCAATAATCACAGCGCGGATCATCATTGGTTCCTTTCACTTGGTGTTCATCACTGAGCGATCTAAGCGTCTGGTGCTGTTGATCCTACAATTGCAGAGGTATGCTGCTCGGGTGCCGACAAGCGTTCCTTCCTTTCTCCGTCCACGTTTGAGAGAGGAGAAAAGAAGACAGAAAAGAGTAGAAAGGGGCTTCCGTGTCTTTGCCCGTCTCCTCCTGAGCCTGGGGAAAGAGGCATGAAGCAAACGTGCTCGCGGGTGGGGAGCAGTTCCAGGAGGCATGTAGCGGAACGACGGGAAGACTGTCTGCAAAGGGGTATGCCGATTAAAACAAACAACGCGAAGGATCGTACATCGGCCTTTCTCTTGCTTGCGTTTGTACGATCCTTCGTTGAACCACTACGTTTCAGAGAACTCCTTTGCGGCTGACAGCAACCCTCACTAATCTCAGATGCGGGAAAGCCGTCTTCCCGAAGCAGATGGGGGAGCTGATAAAAACAAATGCAAATTCTCTCTTACAGGAAAAATCAGGATATGATGACTTTTCACGTTCTACGAGGAACTGTGATCTTTTGGGTACATGAGCCTTGAGAAGGACATAAGGGCTTCCTTCTACGGTGTTTGCCAGTCTTGATTACTTGGAGGCAGAAGATCTTCCGGCGGATGCTCCCAGTCAATGATTCGATGTTCGAGCACACTGGAAGTCACGATGTTGGTGACCTGCTCTCCGTGCTTTGCCAGTCGTTCATTCAAGGCTTCTAGATGCTGCATCGAGGAGACGACAACTTTCAGAAGAGCGCAGTAGCTTCCGCTTGTTTTGTACATCTCCATTATCTCAGGAAATTGTTTTGCACTTCCCGTTTTGAAGAGGCAGGCACCTGCTTTACAGCGCAGTTGAATAAAGGCTACCACTGGCAACCCTACCCTGGCGGGGTCTACTCTTGCTCCATAGCCCGTCAGAATACCAGCCTCTTCCAGCTTGCGTACGCGCTCAGTCACACCAGGAGTAGACAAGCCAACGCGTCGCCCCAACTCATTGAAAGAGATCCGGGCATCGTGTTGAAGCTCGCGTAGAATCTTCCAGTCTGTGCTATCCAGTGACCTTTTTAATCGTAAGCTCATCGGGCTTTTTCCTTTCGTCGTTTTCTACAGAGAGTATATTTCCTTCTCTTTGTGATTTGCCAGTCCCTTTTTCTTGCTATCTTGAAGCTCAGAAGAAGCGAGCGGAAATTGTTCCTATGTGATACAGAAATACCTTTGGCATATGCAGCGCTAACCCTTACTGGTATCTCAGGCGAGGTACTCCTGAAAAAGTTTTGTTTGTGAATACGGTGATATTATATTTATACATGTGTTTTGAGATAGTAGTGTGTTATAATGATATTTCTGCTTATCAAGTACCAGGAGGGGGTGCTGTACTTTCGTCCTTTTTCGGCAAAGGTATTATGTATCATCTCATAAAAAGAATCCCGGCCAGGATAATCAGAAGACTCCCACAGGCGTAAAGCGTGTCAATCGGACCCCAGGTGAGGCCAAACAGGATGAAATGAGTATGGTACAGTATGCTCGCAAGATAGCTTACGAACGCTACCACCATGATATTTGCCAGACCTGGCACCAGTGATGTGACTGCCTGAAAACGAGCCATGAGTTGGGCAGGAACAAATTGCAGCAGAAGTGGAAACAAAAGCAGACCTGTTCCTGTTTGTATTATTTGCATCAAGTTGTAAAGGAACTTCAAAATATCAGAAGCTGTAGCAGGGGAAGTAAGCTGTTTCCCCCAAAAAGTAGGTGGTGCTTTCCCCCGTCAGGGTGATCCAATCCTCGATACTGGAGTGCTATACTGTCAGTAACCATGCCTTCTGAGAAAGAAGCACTCAATACGTGTTTTGCCGTTGGATCAGGGAGAGATGATAGACAATGTCCAATTTGCTTTCTCACCGGAAACAGTATTCGTCAAACAGCGATGCTATGCCCTCTCTGGGCTTTTCAAGCTTGCGGGTGCGTATGGCAAGTGCATATATGTGGACCAATGTGCTCTTTGTAACTGTGCTCATCTCTTTCGGTGTTGTTGCAGCGAACTGGCTCACTGTTTGGGGTCCTTATCCTTCTACCAGAGACACTATATGGACATGGTGGTTTTCTTCAGCCTTTGTTCCTGCCAGCGCGATCACGCTGGGCATTTCTCTCCTGATCTACGCCCTTTTAGGGGGGCTTTTTGGCCTGCTCACTTCCAGTAAACTGGTACAGCGCCTACGCGATCTGGGGCAGGCAACCATCATTGTGGCCAATGGGGACTATGGGATGCGCATCCCTGTCCGGCGCAAGGATGAGGTGGGCATTCTCGAAGCGCAATTTAACGAAATGGCATCTCATCTGGAGGAGAGCCGAAAGCGCGAACAGGACCTGCTTGCCCAGAATGTGCGCTTGCAGGAGCGCACACGCCTTGCCCGTGAACTGCACGATACGATTTCACAGCAGCTCTTCTCGTTACGCTTGCTGGCTGAAGGCATGCAAAACACTCTTCCAGAGACGTCTGAGCTTCGGGAGAAGCTGGCGCTCTTTGGACGCACGGCTGACGTCATGTAGAAGAGGCTGCCACCCAGGAAACAGTAGAACAACGCCTTTTGAGGGAGTCTTGAGGTGTTCCGGGATACTTGTGCTCCTGGCATGACGACCCTGATTTTAGTGTAGAACGCCTTCTACTCCGAGGTATTTGGTATGCTCATCCGGTGCCGGCACGGCCTTGCTTGCAAAAATTGTGTGGTTCCCATGCTTCAGCGAGGCTTTCAGGCTGACAAAGCGCTCTGATGGCGGCTCGAAGGGCCAGCGTACGCAGGTTTGAGCGAAGGCCCAATAGTTGTATCCTCTCTCGACAGAAACCAGCTTCTATGTTTTCTTCAGGAACCGCATTGCCCGCTTTACCAGAAAGCGGCAGAAGGCCGCTGGCTTCAACCAGGGGGATGGATGGCGCAGGAAGCCAGCAGCGGCAGGACGTTCCCCTTAGTCCTTGAGGTGACCGGTTGCGATGGCGTCGGGCAGAGGAGACAGCGAGGAAGGGTTTGCCACCTCGCTGTCTGTGTGATGTCAAGGTCCGGGAAGCCTCAGGCAGTTTGGCCCCAGGCGAAGCTATTGGCCGGAACCTGCCAGTGCGTACCAGACACATTATTCAGCGTGTACTCGACCACATCTCCATTACTGGAGGGGGCCAGAGGGAAGGAGAGTGTGAACTTTGCGTTAGCTGGCTGCCAGGAGACATCACCTTCGATCTGCCCTTGATAGGAAAAGAAGGTTGTATCCGGGTTGCGCATGGAGATGGTTGCAAGAACCGGAGGACCATCATACATCCGTGTATTGGCCAGAAGGAAGCCACCATCAGGAGACCAGGAAAGCCGAATGCTATGGGTAAAAGCCTGTGACGGCAAGCGAGTGAAAACCGTTGTCACCTTCTGGTCGGGATCTTTCATCTGGATGCTGCTGCTGTAGCTCTTATCCGATTTCTGTACAATGTGTTGCCAGGCGATGGTACCCAATGCCGAAACGTCCCAACCGGGTTCCTGGAATATATTCGTTTCTCGGCCATCTGGTGAGGGAAGGCAGAGAGGCACAGTGCCGGCATCAGCAACTTTATTGGCTCGGGTTGGGTTGTTGAGGCTCACGGCATAGATCTCCATATGGAGTTTGGGATGAGCGCTCTGACCATCGAGCAGCGTTGAGGCTTCATAGTACAGGTTATTGTTGGTGTAGCGCATCGGCCTTGCTTGATAGTTGTTCTCCACGCCGGGTAAATCGCTGGCTCGTACGAGCTGATGTACTGCCTGCTGAGGCGTAGAGAGTCTGGTCAGGTCGATGATGTAGAGTCCTTGACGATGCCAGGCCAGCAGATGGTTTTTGTCCTGATGGAATGGGTTGTTATCCTGCTGGAACAGGAAGGCCCAGTTACCATCATAGAGCCCGGAAGCTGGCTGAGGATCACCCGGAAGCGAAATGGTAACAAGCTTTTGGGTCACCGTATCATAAATGAAGAGCTGCCCATAGCGCCCGATCAGATTGGTATATCCACAGCCTCCGCCGCCTCCACCGTTATCCGTCGCTTTGAGCTTAAAGGCAACATAGCGATCATCGGAGAGCCAGACCAGTTGATCGAAGTAAATCATAAGCGGGTGTTTGTGTTCATAGGTGAAGTGCGTGACCTGTTGTGGCACGTTCCCATGTTTTGAGAGGTAGAGCTGATTGTTGTAAACATAGGCATAATCCACTTTTTGAGGGTTCGGGGTACCCGCGGCGTGAGCTTGCCCGGCAGTGAGAGGAAGCAGGAAGCCCAATATACCGAAGAGAAGCAAGAACACACCCAGGTGATGACAGAATCTCCGCATACATTTCCCTTTCTTCATGAAGGAAAGAAAAAAGGCTTTAAAAAGATTTTATCCAGTGTTCTGTAGTTATAAAAAACATTTCTAATTACTATATCTCTGCTCATGTGAGTTTTGTTGCGCTGAATTTTCCTGTTCATGTCATCCTGCTTGCGATGTTCAGGAATTACGGCATGTAGAGCCGACTGATGCAAAGAACATGCCTGACAGAATCTTTGATGCTGTATTGTGAGGCGAGCATGAAGATCTTCTTTGGCAATTCAACCCCAACGTCTTGCTCCGTGCCAGAAGAAGGATCGCTTATCAGAGAGTTCTTTTTCCTCGCTATCGCCATTACATATAGCGTTTGAATAAAAATAGAAATATTCCATACTTTGTTGAAATTCTGGTGAAAAAAGTGATTTTTTCGGTAAGATAAGAACAGAGGAGCTGGAAACTCCATCAGAAATTTTCTGTCTGCCAGGTGCTGCCTCCTCTTGTAAAGCATGTTTTCTCTCCCCATCAATGATGAGGGGCGAGCACAAATACCATAACCTGGACGTTTTTCCCGAAGAACACCAGTATGGAATCAATGGCATATTACACATTTGGAGTAGCTTTATGAATAAATCACTCTGGAAACAGCGTAACTTCATGCTTCTATGGAGTGGACAGCTTGCCTCCTGGATTGGAACAGAAGGAACTGGTATTGTACTCCCTCTCGTTGTTCTGGCTTTAACAGGTTCTTCTGCTCAAGCTGGAGGGGTTGCTGCCATACGAGGTTTTGTCTATGTTTTCTGGGCACTTCCAGCCGGGGCATTCATTGATAGATGGGATCGAAAAACCGTCATGGTTTTAGCAAATCTTGGGAGTGGGGTAGCAATGGGATGTATCACTCTTGCACTCGTGTTTCATAGCCTATCTGTCATTCAGCTCTATATACTCAGTGCTATTGAGGGCTCTTTTTTTGTCTTTGCAAATTTAGGCAGGTTTGCGTCATTGCCAAAAGTTGTCTCAAGAGAACAGCTTCCACTTGCCTCTGCGCAAACCAGTATCGCCGAACATATTGCATTGCTTATCGGGCCACCTTTAGGAGGACTCTTGTATCAGGCAGTAGGAAGTTTTATGGCATTCTTTATTGATTCGCTTTCTTATTTTATCAATGCATTTTCCATTTTTTTTATAAATGTACCTCTCAGGACAGAAAACTCGACTGACCGAAAAGCAATACATCAAGAAATCAAAAGGGCAGGCTTGTGGCTTTGGTCCCAACCGGTCCTTCTCTTCTTCAAACTCCTTTCAGCAGGAAGGATCATTCTTTCTTCAGGGTTATATTTGCTCATCGTTATTCTTGCAAAAGAACAACATGCTTCCGCCTCATTTGTCGGTATTATCTTTACGATTGGCGCCTGTGGAGGAATTGTAGGTTCTTTAGCATCTACAAAAATATATAGTCATTTTCATTTGAGAGCACTTCTTTTAGGGATAACGCTGCTTTCCTTCTTGATTTTCGGTTTATATGCATTTGCAATAAATACATTTCTTTTAGCAGGAATCACGGCTCTCTTTTATGCAATAGACCCACTCTATTATGTGACACTGTCTGCCTTATACAGCGAAAGCCGTTCCTGATGAAATGAGAGGCAGAGTGATAAGTCTCCTTCGACTCGTTGACCTCGGAGCACACTCCTTTGGTTTATTTATTACTGGTAGTCTGCTCCAATATCTAGGAAGTCAATGGACGATCGGGATATTCTCTTTCATGCTTCTTTTGCTTTTTGTTGCGACATTGAAAAATAAACATCTGAAGTCAGACAAAATATGATTTATCTCTGTTCCCCAGCTTTATGGCACTTACATGGATGCAGCCGCGTTATGGTTTTCTGGGTAGACCGGGAGTCAGATGTTTCCGGCTTCAGCCGAGGATATCTTTTCCAATGGCTATTATAGAAACGCAGCGAAGGAGCTTCTCTCAGTGCTCAGACGAACCCTTTAACAATTCTATTCAGGAACAAAGGAGCTTTTTTCACCGGCCAGGAGAAGAGCAAAACGTTTTTCGGGCGGGAGGGAACCAGTGCAATAGAGCAAGGAGATACTGGTTCGAGTCTTGCTGAAGAAGGTTTAAAACTTATTTTATTATATAGAGGAAAAGGAAGATGTACTGCAAACAGCAAAAGAGGAAACGCATCTGTCTGAGTATAGGGGTATTTTTGTGCGGGCTCCTGATGGCGAGCTGTTCCTTCTGTGTCTGGGGAGAGGAGTCGGGAAGCGATGCCTCTCGTTGACACCCTGGCTGACAGGGTGAACACTCCATGTCACATCTCCTTCATCGTAATTCTACGATAAAGAGCATAGCAGGAAGCAGGGAACCCTGTCGGGAGAATACATCATTGTGTTTGACAACGAATGGCCTGTCCACTAGAATGGTTGCGAAACGCAACGAAAAGGGAGGGGCGCACGCGGAACAACGGGAGACGTCCGGGGCTCTGTTACGCGAGGTTGCACAGCTCCCCACCTATCTGTCTGAACGGCCTTTGAACACATTCCTTTTGAGCAACATGTACAGATTCGTTTCTCGCTGGAGTTACTCCGCCATATGATGTTGCTTCTGACCGACAAAACAACTCTACCAGAAGAAAACAGGAGAAAATGAAACAGATGCAAGGGAGATGTGCAACGGTAGCGGATGCCGCGGCGATCGCGGAGATCTATAATCAGGGCATTGATGACCGGGTCGGAACGTTTGAGACGGAACATCGTACTGAAACCATAGTCCAGACCTGGTTTGATGGCGTCCATCCAATTGTAGTTGTTGAGCAGGAAGGGGAAATTATCGCCTTTGCCTCAACATCCTCGTATCGCCCCCGTGCCTGCTACGCTGGAATTGCCGAGTTTTCGGTCTATGTGCGTCGAGAGTGGCGGGGCAAAGGAGCGGGACGCCTTGCCATGACGACACTGATAGAGGCGTGTGAACGGGCGGGCTTCTGGAAGCTGCTTTCGCGGGTTTTTGTCGAGAATATGGCCAGCCGTGGCCTTTTGCGTTCGCTGGGTTTCCGTGAGGTGGGGATATATGAGAAGCATGGCAAGCTTGACGGGATATGGCGTGATGTTGTGATTGTTGAGCGGCTTCTTTCATCCAATCTTCTATAAGTTGTCGAGGACTGTATCCTTTTGGAACCAGGCGCGTCATGCCAGATGCGGGTGATGCCGGGAACAGAAAGCTACCTTCTCATCTGCAAGCCCATTTGGTCACTGGATAGAAAAAAGGAACGTCATTCATGATAGAGAACATTGTGACCTGTGGCCATCGTTGGTGTTTGTCCTCTCGGGTTACTGCTGCGCATCTGCATCCTGCTCGGGAAATGGTGAACCGTTCTGGCTGGCGCTCCCTCTCAGTGCTCGTTGGTAGTGTGTAGCCCTGTGTGAGGGCGTTTCTGAGTGTAGGGGTATGGTAGGCTTCTGTGCATGCGCTGTTTCGTGTTCTCGGCTTTTTACCGGAATAGGAGGGGTATTTTTTCGCTGGTTGCGATACTCTCGCAACTCTCCTTTCTTACTCCGGAAAAGCAGTTTCTTTCCCTTTTTACCTCTCTTTCCGCTGTTCTATGCCTCAGCCACTAGCAACTCTCTTCCCAGAGAACATATTTCTGACTTGTGAAATTATTCCACATGAGATATGCTTCTTGTGAGATAGTGGCTCTGTTCCCCTCGCACAGAGGAGTCAGAACGGGGCCTCTGCGATGTGAGGGCTGTTTTTTTAGCGTGTTCTATCTCTGAACTGCTATGCGGTCTAAGAGCGAACGATCTGTAGAAGGATACCGCAAGTCACTGTATCGAGCCGCGCTGCTCGGACTCGTGTCCGTTCCTCGTGCTATTCCACATCTCTTGCTCTGTGTGAGCCTCTTTGCTTCCTCTGCGAAAACCCCTGTTGCTCTACATGTCAACTTTTTCGTTTTCTGTCTCCAATTGTTGAGTCAACCCGCCTGGCAGAACGAAAAACAACTGCGTTGGCCTCTATTGCCCCTTCGGCTGGTTCCGGTACCAATGAGCACTTTCTAGAATTTATTCTGCATATACCATTGCAACGCTTGCTGTGGTCCTGATCCACTTCAGTAGGATGTGTTAGAATGTAATCGTTTCATATTGGCTTGCATGTTTAGTCTGTTAAAGTAATCATGCCGTTGTATACCCTTACTGCCATTGTTTTGTTAGAAAGAAGAAGGATATCAATGGCTCTCCTTGAGGAACTCAGGCCGGGGATGCAGATAAAGGGGCTGCTTCCTCAGAAGACTGTGACGCTCATTGACGTGAAATCATACGGTTCTGCTGTTGAAATCACCTTTAAAGACGCCAATGGACAGCCGGGATCACAGTTATTGTATACGCGGGAAGCAGCAGCGCTTGAGATTATTTCGACCGATACGCTCTGGAAATTTGACGCGGATGGAGCGCATTTTCGTCTGATCTCCGAGGCCTATCGAATTCACCTTGCCCACCTTTTTGATCCACTTGTCGCGGTACATAGCTCGCTGATCGATCCTCTGCCGCATCAGATTACTGCTGTCTACAGTACGATGTTGAGCAGACATCCTCTGCGCTATTTGCTTGCTGATGACCCTGGAGCAGGAAAAACCGTTATGACTGGACTTCTACTCAAAGAACTCCTTATTCGTGGTGATCTGCATCGCTGCCTGATTGTGGCGCCTGGCAGTCTTGTTGAGCAATGGCAGGATGAGCTAAAGCAGAAATTTGACCTGCGATTTGAGATCTTGACGCGGGATCGGCTGGAGAACTCTTTTTCCGGCAATATCTTTCAGGATCTGCCCTTATGTATAGCTCGCCTTGACATGCTCGCTCGTAACGAGGAAACACAGGAGCTGCTCAAGCAGTGCGAATGGGATCTGGTTGTTGTCGATGAGGCACATAAACTGTCTGCGACCGTCTTTAGTGGCGAGGTGAAATATACCCGTCGTTACCAGCTTGGTGACATGCTCGGGCAGCGGACGCGCCATTTTTTGCTTCTGACGGCGACTCCCCACAACGGAAAAGCTGAGGACTTTTCCCTCTTTATGCGCTTGCTCGATCACGATCGCTTTGAAGGCACGCATCGCGAGAGCCACGAAACGCCTGATGTCTCGGATCTCATGCGCCATATGCTCAAGGAAGAGCTGTTTACCTTTGAGGGCACACGGCTGTTTCCCGAGCGGAAGGCGTATGTCGTCAACTATACGCTCTCCGGGCCCGAGAAGCAGCTATATGAGGAAGTGACCGACTACGTAAAGAATGAGTTTGATCGCGCCGACAGCCTGGAACAGAAGAGCCGAAGAGGGACGATCGGCTTTGCCTTGACCATCCTTCAGCGGCGGCTGGCGTCATCTCCCGAGGCGATCTACCAATCACTCAGGCGGCGAAAAGAGCGGCTGCAAAAGCGCCTGGATGATGCGCTTCAGATGCATGCCGATGAGACTGCTCCACTGGCTCTGTCGCGTGATCTCCCGCTGTTCGAGAGCGATGAGCTGGAAGAGCTTGAAGAGTTGCCTGATGCGGAGCTGGAAAAAACGGAAGATCTGGTTGTCGATCAGGCCTCTGCTGCGCGCACGATCGCCGAGCTCAAAGCTGAGATTCTCCGCCTGGCGCGGCTTGAGGAGCTGGCTTTGCGCGTCCGCCGGAGTGGCACCGATCGCAAATGGGAGGAACTGGCGAACCTGTTGCAGAGCGATGCCATGTTCGACAATGAGCATCATCGCCATAAGCTGGTTCTTTTTACCGAGCACAAAGATACCCTGAACTATCTTGCTGACCGCATTCAGATCCTGCTCGGATGGCCCGAAGCGGTGGTGACGATTCATGGCGGTATGCGACGAGAAGAGCGCCTTGCTGCACAGCATGCATTTACTCAGAACAAAGATATTTTGATCCTGATCGCAACTGATGCGGCCGGAGAGGGCATTAATCTTCAGCGCGCCCATCTGATGGTCAACTACGATCTGCCGTGGAACCCGAACCGGCTTGAGCAGCGCTTTGGGCGTATTCACCGTATCGGTCAGACAGAAGTGTGTCATCTCTGGAATCTGGTTGCCCATGAGACGCGGGAGGGCGAAGTCTTCCATACATTGCTCAAGAAGCTTGAGCGTGAGAATGAGGCGCTTGGGGGCAAGGTATTTGATGTCCTGGGGAAACTGCACTTTGCTGATCGCTCGCTCAAAGATTTGATTGTCGAAGCGATTCGCTATGGGAATGATCCGGCTGTGCGCGCTCGGACGTTTCAGAAGGTCGAGAGTGCGCTTGATCATCGCCATGTACTGGAATTGCTGGAACAGCGAGCGCTGGTGCACGAGGTGATGGATGTTGCCCGCGTGCGTCAGGTACGTGAGGAAATGGAACGTGCGGCCGCCCGTCGTTTGCAACCACATTTTATCGAGGCCTTTTTTCTTGCGGCATGCGAGCATTTCGGGGTGCGCTGCTCGCAGTATGAGCCACATCGCTATCAGATACGCCATGTTCCGCTTGCGTTGCGCAAGTGGGGTCAGGCAACCCGCAACATGATTCTTGAGTCCTATGAGCGGATTGCCTTTGAGAAGAAGCTGCTGACGTTGCCAGGCAAGCCGCCCGCGGAACTGATCTACCCGGGTCATCCGTTGCTTGATGCCACGCTTCACCTGTTGCTCGAACGCTATCAGGGACTCCTCAAGCAGGGCGCTGTGCTGGTTGATCCACTGGACCAGAGCGAGGAGCCGCGCGTGCTCTTCTATCTGGAGCATACTATTCAGGAAGCGGCTTCCAATGCGTCGGGCCGACATCACGTTGTCTCTCGTCAGCTTCATTTCCTGGAAATCAATCGGGCCGGTGAGATTCGGACGGCTGGCTATGCGCCTTTTCTGGATTATCGCGCCTTAGAGGATGAGGAACTCTCTGTTGCTGAGGAGTTGAAAGCACAGCCCTGGCTTCGCGCCGACCTTGAGGAGCGGGTGCGTGCGTATGCAATCGAACACCTTGTCCCCCATCATTTTCGAGAAGTCGAGCAGCGACGGAAAGAACATATCCGCAAGACCAGGCAGGCCGTTCATGAGCGCCTGACTCGCGAGGCGATGTACTGGGATGCTCGTTCTGTCGATCTGCTGGAGAAAGAGGAGCAGGGCAAGCCCAATGCCCGCCAGAACTCACAGCAGGCCCGGCAGCGGGCAGAAGAACTGAGACTGCGCCGAGATCAACGCCTGGCCGAGCTTGAGCATGCAGAGCATCTCTCTGTGCTTCCGCCGGTGGTCGTTGGCTGTGCCCTGATTTTGCCTGTTGGGCTGCTTCGCAAGCACTTTGAAGCGCAGCCTTCTCCGAACATCTCCCATGATACGGCCATCGTCGAGCACATTGCGATGCAAACGGTTATGGCAATCGAGCAGGAGAACGGCTACATTCCACGCGATGTTTCAAGTGATAAATGCGGATACGACATTGAGTCGCGCATACCCGGGAGTGGCAAGTTACGCTTTATCGAGGTCAAAGGCCGCCAGAAGGGAGCCGAGACGATCACCGTCACTAAGAACGAGATTCTAACCGCACTCAATAAGCCTGAGGATTTTTTCCTTGCTATTGTGGAGGTTGACGGCGAGCGCACCACGACCTGGTATGTTCAGCGCCCCTTTGAACGCAAGCCTGATTTCAAGGCAACAAGCGTCAATTATAACCTGAAAGCAATGATTCGAGGAGTTCCCCCCGTATGTCGTATAAAAGGAAGTTAATAGAGGTCAATATCCCGTTAACGAAAATAAATGAAGCCTCTATTCGGGAAAAATCGATTCGGCATGGCCATCCCTCAACGCTACATCTCTGGTGGTCTCGTAAGCCACTGGCAACGTGCAGGGCTGTGCTCTTTGCCTCGCTGGTGGATGATCCCTCGGCGCATCCCGAGCTCTTCCCCACCGAGAAAATTCAGAAGCAGGAGCGTGATCGTCTGTTCCGTCTGATTGAGGATCTGGTGCTATGGGAGAACAGCAACAATGCTGACGTGCTGGAAAAGGCGCGCAAAGAGATCAAGAAGTATGCGGGCGAGACCTTGCCGGCTGTGTTGGACCCCTTTGCGGGAGGCGGCTCAATCCCGCTCGAAGCGCAGCGCCTGGGCTTGCGCGCGCATGCTCGCGACCTGAACCCGGTTGCCGTGCTTTTGAATAAAGCGATGATGGAACTACCGGCAAAGTTTGCCAGACGGCCGCCGATCAATCCCGACGAGCATTTTGATATTTCTGCGGAGTGGCAGGGTGCGCGCGGTCTTGCTCACGATATCCGCTATTATGGAAAGTGGATGCGCAGGGAGGCACAGAAGCGTATCGGTCATCTCTATCCACAGATTCAACTCCCCGCTGAATACGGGCATCAGGAGGCAAATGTGATTGCCTGGCTCTGGGCGCGGACCGTTACCTGCCCGAATCCGGCCTGTGGGATACAAGCGCCTCTGGCAAGCAAATGGTGGCTCTCGAAGAAAAAAGGGAAAGAGGCCCGGGTTGAACCGATCATCGATCAGGGATGTACCCCCCCACGCATCCGGTATACCGTGCAGACCGGCAAAGGGGAACCGCAGGACGGGACGGTCAATCGTAGAGGAGGAGGAACCTGTATTGTTTGTGGCACCCCCCTGCCCTTCGAGTATATCCGTGAGGAAGGGAAGCAGGGACGTATGGGCGAGCAGTTGATGGCCATTGTTGTCGAAGGACCGACGGGCCGCGTCTATCTTGCACCGACAGAGGACCATATCCAGAAAGCAGATGTCGAGCCGCCATATGATATCCCTGATACCAGCTTGCCCGAACAGGCGCTTGGGTTCCGGGTGCAGCTCTATGGGATGACGAAGCATAAAGATCTCTTCACCAATCGGCAACTCGTCGCCCTGGCCACCTTCAGTGATCTGGTGCAGGAGGCGCGCGAGCAAATGGTGCGTGATGCGCAACGGACCAGCGACCGCGATGATCGGGATATTCAGGCCTATGCTGATGCGGTTGCAACCTATCTGGCACTTGCTGTGGATCGTCTGGCTGATAGAAATTCAAGTATTTGTTCCTGGGATACGGGTTATGTAAAAGTTCGGAACACGTTTGCTCGACAGGCGCTCCCGATGGTCTGGGATTTTGCGGAGGCAAACCCGTTCAGCGAATCCACAGGGAATTTTCTGGGTGCTGTTGACTGGGTTGCTGAGGCAATTGAAATATCTGCATATGACGTTGAAGGCTCCGTCAAGCAACAGGATGCGACCAGCATCGTGAATGGCGTTACACAGCCCGTTATTTCGACCGATCCGCCCTACTATGATAATATCGGCTATGCCGACCTCTCTGATTTCTTCTATATCTGGCTTCGTCGCTCGCTCCAGCCGATCTATCCCGAGCTGTTTGGCACGATGCTGGTTCCCAAAGCGGAGGAACTGGTTGCAACGCCGTATCGTTTCGGTGGTGATAAGCGGACTGCCCAGCGCTTCTTTGAGGTGGGATTGGGCAAGGCCTTTCAGAAAATGCGAGAGGTGCAGCATCCTGACTACCCGCTGACGGTCTACTATGCCTTCAAACAGGGAGAAGCCGAAGAAGATGAGCAGGGCAATGGAACCGTGCACGCCTCAACCGGGTGGGAGACCATGCTTGAGGGGCTGATTCGCGCAGGTTTTATGATTACCGGCACCTGGCCGATGCGGACCGAGCTTGCCAATCGTACCGTGGGACACGGGACAAATGCGCTGGCCTCCTCGATTGTGTTGGTCTGTCGGCCACGTGAGGTCAACGCGCCGATTGCCTCGCGCCGCGAATTTTTGAACGCGCTCCGTCGCGAACTGCCGCATGCATTGAAAGAATTGCAATCGGGTAATATTGCTCCGGTTGACCTTGCGCAGGCCAGTATCGGCCCGGGGATTGCGATCTATTCGCGCTATAGCAAGGTCGTTGAGGCAGATGGAACGTCGCTCAAGGTGCGCACCGCGCTGCAACTGATCAATCAGGTGCTCGATGAGTTCCTGACGGAGCAAGAAGGCGAATATGATCCCGAGACCCGGTGGGCCATTGCCTGGTATGAGAACAACGCCATGAAGCCCGGGCTCTATGGAGAGGCCGAGACGCTCTCAAAGGCCAAGAATACATCTGTGCAAGCAATGAAAGAGGCGGGCATTGTGGAGGCAACTGGCGGCAAGGTGCGCTTGCTCCGAGCCGACGAACTCCCGACCGAGTGGAACCCCACACAAGCGCATCAGTACAGTGTCTGGACGATTATGCTCCGGCTTATTGATTCGCTGGATAAGGAGGGAGAGAGGTCCACGAGTGCACTGTTGCGACAGGTCGGAGAACAGGGGGAACTGGCCCGCGATCTCGCTTACCACCTGTATAACCTCTGTGAACGCAAGGGGTGGGCTCAGGAAGGGATGGCCTTTAACAGTCTTGTGGCATCCTGGAGTGAGATTCGTCACCTTGAAAGCAAAGCCCCCGGAGAGCAGATAAAGCAACAATCTCTGATGTAAGAAATGAGGGAGATGGATTATGGCGCAAAGCAATCATGAGCGTGTTGGAAAAGCGTTGGATGTGCTTAATGAGGCGCTGAAGCCATACATTGAACATAAAATGTATACAGTCTATAAAGAGCAATGGTGGCAGCAGGCGCAACAATCTTTGAAGAGTTTTCAGCAAACAGAGGATGCTGAGGACGCTCATCTCGACACCACAGCGCTACTCACGATTATGTTGAATAACTGGTTCGATGTCTTTGGCAAGACGCTTAGGCCTGCCGAGCGCAGTTGGGTCGGTGAGATCCGAGATGTACGGAATCGTTGGGCGCACCAGAAATCCTTCAGCAGCGATGATGTGTATCGGGCGCTGGATACGATTCACCACTTGCTCAATGCGATTGCGGCTGCGGATGCCGCCCGGAAAATCGAGCAGCAGAAACAGGACGTGCTTCGTCTTCGTTATGAAGAGCAGGCACGCCGTGAGTTTCGGAAAACCGCTATTACGCCTATTGAGGGGCAACCGGTCGCGTCGCTGCTTCCCTGGCGTCAGATTGTGACACCGCATCCTGATGTCGCATCTGGAAAATACGAGCGAAGCAGCTTTGCGGCGAACCTCGGGCAGGTGCACCGCGCTGAGGGAGAGGAAGAGTATCGAGATCCGCGGCGTTTCTTTGAGATCACCTTTCTGACCGAAGGACTGACCCGCCTGCTCAGTGATGCCCTGCACCGGCTCTCGAACAAAGGTGGAGATGCGGTTATTGAGCTTCAGACGAACTTCGGAGGTGGCAAGACCCATTCACTGCTCGCCCTCTATCACCTCTTTTCGGGGACGCCAGCGCATGAACTGCCGGGTATAGAGGATCTGCTGGAAAGAGTGGGAATCGAGCATATTCCACGTGTCAAGCGGGCCGTGCTGGTTGGATATGAGCTCTCTCCCGGGCAGGCGCAGCTTAAGCCTGATGGTTGTAAGGTGAACACGCTCTGGGGTGAGCTGGCTCATCAGTTGCTTGGCAAGGAAGGCTACGAGATGGTGGCCGAAGCCGATCAGCGTCGGGTCAGTCCCGGCTCAAATGTGTTGCGTGCGCTCTTTACGGCGGCTTCTCCCTGCCTGATTCTGATCGACGAATGGATCACCTATGTGCGCCAATCCTATAGTGATCCCACTCTGCCTTCTGGCTCCTTCGACGCGAACATGAGCTTTGCTCAGGCTCTCACAGAAGCTGCCCGGGAAACGCCCGGCACGCTGGTTGTGGCGACTCTGCCTGCTTCTGATATCGAGACCGGAGGCGAGGGAGGGAAAGAAGCCCTTGCCCGCTTACGAAATATCTTTGGGCGGGTGGAATCGCCCTGGCGTCCGGCCAACGCCGAAGAGGGATTTGAGATTGTGCGCCGTCGCTTATTTCAGCCAATGAATCCCGCCTATTACCCGGCGCGTGATGCGGTTGCGAAACGCTTTGTGGAGTTCTATCGCGAGCAAGCGCAGGAATTTCCGCTTCATTGTCGCGAGGCCGAGTACAAGCGTCGGATCAAGAGCTGCTATCCCATTCACCCGGAACTATTTGATCGCTTGTATAACGATTGGTCAAGTCTGGAAAAATTCCAGCGAACTCGCGGAGTGCTGCGTTTAATGGCTGCTGTAGTGCACTCGCTCTGGGAGCGGCAGGATACCAATTTGCTGATTCTGCCAGCGAATGTGCCGATTGATGAGCCGAATGTGCAGTATGAGCTCACGCACTATCTGGAAGACAACTGGGTTCCCGTCATTGAGAAAGACATTGATGGACCGAACTCGCTTCCCCTCAAGATCGACCGGGAAACGCCGAACCTGGGACGCTATTCAGCATGCAGGCGTGTCGCGCGAACGATCTATCTGGGATCTGCTCCTCTTGCCCAGAACGGCAATCGGGGGCTGGAAGATACGTTTATCAATCTCGGGTGCGTGCAGCCCGGCGAGCAGGTTTCGACCTTTGGCGATGCGCTGCGTCGTCTGAGCGATCATGCAACTCATTTGTATCAGAATGAACGACGCTACTGGTATAAGACCCAGCCGAGCGTGACACGTCTGGCACAGGATCGCGCCTCCCAGCAGGATGAATATGCCGTCCTGGAAGAGATCGAGCGCCGCTTGAAGCTGGAGCAGAACAATCGGGGTGATTTCTCACGAGTGCATGTCTGCCCGGCCTCCAGCAGCGACATCCCTGATGATGATACTGCTGTGCGGTTGGTTATGCTCAAGCCGCAGTTTGTGCATGGGCGCGCTGACCTGGAGAGCCCGGCCTGCCGGGAGGCCACGACGATACTGAATATGCGAGGGAATGCGCGTCGAAGCTATCGCAACACGCTGATCTTCCTTGCACCCGATCGCTTGCGCCTTGAGGAACTACAACAGGCCGTGCGCCGCTATCGCGCCTGGAAATCTATTTATGAAGAAAGCGAAACGCTGAATCTCGACGCGTACCAGAAGAAGCAAGCAGAAACGCGGCTCAAAGACGCCGATGAGACGATCAATCAGCGCTTGCCAGGTACCTATACGTTTTTGCTGGTTCCCGATCAGCCAGACCCGCGTAAACCTGATGTATTGACGGAGTTGCGCATTCAGCCTCAACAGGTCGGCAGACTTGCCGAGACCGCCAGTCGCAAGCTTCGGGCTGAGGGACTGCTGCTGACAGAATGGGCCGGGACGACGCTGCGCCACGAACTGGACCGAATCCCGTTGTGGCAGAATGACCATATCAGTGTCAAGCGGCTTGCCGAGAATTTCGCCTGCTTTATTTATTTGCCGCGTCTGAAGAACAGCGATATCCTGAAAGCGGCGATTCAGGATGGGGTAGCATCGAAGCAATGGGTAGAGGAAACCTTCGCCTACGCGGATAGTTGGGAGGCGGAGACGAACCGGTATAAGGGGCTCAAAGCAGGCGAGCTAGCGGAAATTCGGCTCAACTCTGACGCAGTGCTTGTGAAGCCAGAAGTGGCACAGGCACAGCTTGCCAGCGATCTGGCGCGAAGCATGAAGCCGCCAGTGGAGCCCGGTGGGAATCAGCAGGATAATGGTGGCACGAAACCGGTCGGTGATAACGGATATCTTCCCAGAGGAGAAACGAACGGACATGATTGGCCACCAACAGGGCCGGGGAGCGTCTCAGTGCCTGTGCTCCCGGAACCGCCAGAGGAACAGCTTCCACGCCGTTTTCATGGTACTGTTGATCTGGATCCGTTGCGCATGGCTGGAGATGCGGCGACCATTATGCGGGAAGTCGTGACCCATCTGGCGGGCCTTCTGGGATCTCGGGTCACGGTGACGCTGGAAATTCAGGCTGAGATTCCCGATGGTGTGCCCGAACATATTCAACGCATTGTTCAGGAGAACTGCCGTACACTCAAATTCCACCCGCAGTCAGGTTTTGAGGAAGAGTAGCGACGGTTCGCTGAAAGAGTTTCTCCAGCAAAAGTAGAAGAGGGGATGCCTGGAAGGCTGCTAAAAGAAGTGTCGGGCATCTCCTCTTTTACCGGGCTTCCGCACCTGATGTCGTCACTTATGCATCAGAGTCGGGAATAAGTGGGGACACTGCGGGCAGATTGTGCCCTGCTCGATCCAGAATCGCGATGATTCCACGCGGGCGGCTTGCCAGAGTATGCCTGACATCCGCGATACGAAGCATCGTGATTTGTCTGCTCGTAGGCAGAAAAGCAGGCGCAAAACCGGCTGAGATGTGTTTACACGTCAGCCACAGGAGTGGCTCCGGTTGTCGGTCTGGATTGCTTGTTGTGATTATCTGCCCGATGCGCTCTCAAATCATTTATATGAGCCTGAAATCATCACAGCCTCTCGTGCTCGCAGGCTTCGATATATCCTCCAAAATGTTGCATATACTGCTCTCCCCAGTTGAGCATTAAGAGAATAATTGGTTTTAGACTGAAGCCAAAATCTGTCACTGAGTACTCTACGCGGGGAGGAACTTCTTTATAGATCTCTCGATGGATAATGCCATCAAGTTCTAATTCCCGCAATTGCTGAGTCAGGATCCGTTGTGATATTCCAGGAAGCAACCGCTTGAGTTCGTTAAAGCGTTTTGGAGATTCAAGCAGATAATAGAGGATGACGGTTTTCCACTTTCCGCCAATAACGTCAGCAGTCGCTTCTACAAGGCATCTATAGTTTTTGGTATGAATTGGCTCGCGCATGACAGGTTTTTCTCTCCTTGTAAGTAACCATTTTGTGACTATACCACAATATTGTGCGTACTTGTCAACATTTCAGAGATGCCTTATGCTTTGCACTGTGTTCGTACGAGAGACGAATTACAGGAAAGCGAGAGAGATACACTATCTCTTTACTAAAAAAAGATCTCATTGTTGAAGGAGTGAAAAATAGATGAGTAGCAAAATACAGTTGCATGAGCTTGGCGATTTCCTCGAATTGCCGCTGAATGCGGTCCTGGCAACCTACTTGCCAGATGGAGAAGCATTGTTGTCTCCAGTCTGGTTTGAGTGGCGTGATGGCAGTTTCCATATCATCACTTATAAGGATGTAAAGTACCGCAATCTCAAGCGCGACCCGCGTGCTAGTATCCTTGTTTTTGAGAATGGTGGTATCAACAGAGGAATCGAGGTGCGTGGTGAGGTACAGCTTGATACCGGTAATATTGATGAGATTCTGCAACGAATTGTGAAACGATATCTGCGGGCAGAGGATAGAGACAGATATGCACAGTTACTTGAAGGTGTTGAGCTGGCTCATATTCGTCTTGAACCGGGAAAACTTCGAGTCTGGGATCATGCCGATGATGAGATGTATCCGGTTGGAGGAGAACAGGATGTCAAAATTATGAAAGCCATTCGAGTCCATAAGTACGGTGGACCAGACGAGCTGAAGTATGAGCGAGCACCTCGCCCGGTACCTCAAGCGGGGGAAGTGCTGGTGCGTGTTCTGGCTTCAGGAGTAAATCCTGTGGATTGGAAAATGCGTCAGGGGCTGGTTCAGGCTTTTTTTTCGCTCCAGTTCCCGTACATTCCAGGTGGAGATCTTGCAGGTATCGTTGAGGAGGTTGGTCCCGGAGTGACAGGCTTTCAGAAGGGACAGAAAGTGTATGGATACACCGCTATTAATGGAAAACAGGGGTCCTATGCCGAGTATACCACGGTTCCAGCCAGCTCGTTAGCTCTGATGCCGGCAGCACTGAGCTTTCTTGATGCAGCAAGTATACCGACCGGAGCCGCGACGGCGTGGCAGGGACTCTTCGATTATGGGAAATTGCAGGCCGGTCAGCGTGTCCTGGTTCTGGGGGCTGCTGGCGGTGTCGGTTCGTTTGTAGTCCAGCTTGCTCATCTGAAGGGAGCATATGTGCTCGCGACTGCATCTTCTGAAAATCAAGATTATGTTCGCTCGCTTGGTGCTGACGAAGTGATCGATTATACAAAGGTCCCGCCTGAAGAGATAACTGGCTCTATCACTGATGCTGTTGATCTTATCTTTGATGCGGTTGGCGGGAAGACAGCAGAGCAATCAGTACGGGTATTGCGGCGAGGGGGAACATTGGTCTCTGCTGTCTCGCAACCGGCGCCGGAGCTGATGGAAGAGCATGGGACGCAGGGCATCTTCTTCCTGGCAACTATTACCAGCGAAATCTTGCAGGCTATTGCTGCACTTATCGATGAGGGCTCCGTTCAGACTCCGAGAACGACAGTCTTTCCTCTGCAAGAGGTGCGGCAGGCGCATGAACTAAGTGCAAAGGCGCATGGAGGTGGTCGGATCGTCCTTCAGATTGCAGACGAGCATGCATTATCCAGAGATGTTGAGCAAGAATAGATCCTGCTGAAAGGTGTCAATGGGGGGAAGGTCCTTGAATGAGCATGGGCCTTCCCATTTGGTGTGCATTGGGTCCATGTCGTCCGAAAGCCGCGGATACTGCTGTCAGGGGATATGTATAGGACGTGTACCGTTTGTTCTGTAATCTGTATGTCCTGTAAAGGTAGGGACAGATTCAAGGTATCTCGGGTGTAGAAAGAGCTCCATAGTATCGGGAAAGGAATAAAGTAGCTTGTTTCTCTGTTTTATAGAACTGAGCGCAGAGGTTTTCTTGCGCTTTATCCAGGGATGCGAGCACTGTTCTCTGGATAGTCAGAGAGGATGTCGGCCTTTTCTGGCGTGATGTGAATATGCTCATAAATGGAGAAAAAGATATGGATTTTGTGACATATAATCAAAGTATCGTGGAGCGGTTCCGCGAAAGTGGCGGCACTGTGAAGCAGAATGGATATCCCCTGCTCCTGGTAACTATTAAGGGCGCGAAAACAGGCCAACCGCGCGTCTATCCGTTGATCTCCGTGCCCTATGGAGAACACTATCTGGCAGTCGCGTCGAAGGGGGGAGATCCGAAACATCCTCTCTGGTATTATAATTTACTGGCGAATCCTGAGGTGACCGTTGAGGTAGGGCAGGAAACCTTTACAGCAACGGCCCGGCTCTTGAGTGGCGAGGAGCGAGAACGTGCCTTCGCGCATGCTGTAACGGTCTTTCCGCCCTATGCTGAGTATCAGAAGAAGACAACACGAGAGATCCCGGTGTTTGTGCTCGAACGGCATCAATAGAGCAAGCTGAAAGGGCTGTTGACCTGGAATGGGTCAGCAGCCTTTTTTGTATTAGAGAAAGCGCATATGCATTTCTATGTTCATGCATATATGGTGGATGGCAAAGCGGCCAGAAGCGAAAACTCCCCATCTCAAGGGAAAGAGCGTCTTCCCCTGGTATGAACTGGATATGGAGATTTCTCACATCTCAGTTGTGCGGGAAAACGCACAAGCGGGTATCACCTGGCCTTTCTTCATTCGCTGAGAAACCCGCTGTAGTTTCTTGCTACAACCTGAGCATTCAGTTGACGGAGCGTGTCTAGTATGACTCCTACAGCGATGAGCAGGGAGGAACTGTTCACCGGGATATTCCCTCCTATCTGGAAGAAGGTTGGTAGCACAACCATACAGCAGAGAAAGAGTGCTCCACCGAAAGTTATACGTGAGAGTATCCGGGAAAGATAGCGGTTCGTTGCTTCGCCCGGGCGATATCCCTCAATGATCGCTCCTTGTTTTTGGAGAGATTCCGCGATGTTCTGTTGTTGCCACTGCACATAGGTATAGAAGTAGGTAAAGGCCGCGGTTAGCACAGCATAGATCAGCCAGTAGTACCACGTTGTTGGGTTGCTGAGATACAGGGTGATCCATCTTCCGGCTTCTCGGGCCCACGGGAGCTGACTTCCAGCAAGGAGCTGACCGATCGTATGGGGGAAGAGGAGAAAAGCCTGAGCGAAGATGAGCGGGATCATCCCTACACTGTTGACTTGCATTGGCAGAAAGGTCGTGTGTCTGAAGGCATGAAGTTTGTTGCGTTTGGTCGGGTATGAAACAGGAACGCGTCGTTGACCTGAATACATATAGACCATAGAGAGCAGCAGGAGGAGCAGGAGAAGGAAGAGCGCAGCAAGCGTGACAACAGAGCTGCCATTTCCTCCCGAGGTGAAGAGCGAAAGTATGGTTCGCTGAATGCTACCGGGGAGCGAGCTGAGAATACCTGCGACGATAATAATAGAGGTTCCGTTTCCTATGCCATGCTCAGTTATCAGTTCGGCAAGCCAGATCAGGATAATGGTGCCTGCCGTCAGGGAGAGCAAAATAGCAAGTGTCTGGAGCCAGTGTGCACCAAAGAGGTTGAAGGTTGCTGGATCTAGAACGCCTATATTTGCAAGGAGCGCTGTTTGTGAGAGCGCTTGCAGGAAGGCCAGTGGTACGGCGCACAGGCGCGTCATCTGCATGAGCTGCTGCTTCCCTCGTTCTCCTGCTTCCTGCATGCGTTGCAGCGCAGGAATCAAAGGCGTTAGCAATTGGACAACGATAGTCGCTGTAATGTAAGGGTAGATGCCGAGCGCTACCAGCGAGAAGTTTTGCAGTGCTCCCCCGGAAAAGAGATTGAAAAACGAGAGGAGCTGGCCCTGAGTGGACTGCGTATTCTGCATAAGAGCCAGTAGCTGTTCTCTCTGGTAAGCAGTCAGGGGGACGGGAATGTGTGCGAGCACGCGAAAGACAAGGAGTAGTCCCGAGGTAAGAAGGAACTTACGGCGAATATCATGAATGCCCCAGAGAAGGCGTAGTTTTTGCCACATAGAAATCTCCTTCTGTATGCCGATGTATCTGGATAGTGTTCAGCATAGCGGAGAAATGGAGCGAAGAGGGCGGCAGGATTGAGGGCCTGTGAAGGGTATTTGTGCGTCTTTTTTCAACGGAGGGGAGTGGGGATTTCAACGGGAGGAAGTGGGGATTTCAACGGAGGGGAGTGGGGGCTTATGGCCCCCGCAAGTGATTTCCTGATAGATGTTTCTCCGGGAACAGGAGCCATTGGGAGGCCAACCACTCGTTACCCCATCGGGTTTTGCTTTTATCGATGTCAGTTAAACAGCGCGGCGGCTCCTGAAGCAATCCCATTGTATACAATTTCTGTAATGCAGCTTCAACGCGAGGCGCAAAGCGTGTCGTTATATTCGGGCGATCAATGGGAACCTTGCTTGCAGCCAGCAGATCGGCAAGAACGAACGGTGTGGTTGTCTTGTTGCGCTTTTGTTGCCTCCACTGCTCGGTAAGGTAGAGCGCAAGCCTCAGGGTGATACGCTCGCTCTGTGGATTGAGCTGGAAAACCTGACGATCAAGCGATGCAAAATAGCAGTTGTTCTGTTGAAGATAGTCCACAAGCCAGCTCCCAGGCGCAATCGCATATCCTTGTGGTATGGCTTTCTCTGCTTCCTTGATAGGCATCAGGGAAAGATAGGGCGAGTTGACGGTGTGATGCACCGCTTTCCCTTCGGTGATGGTAAGATGGGAGCCCTGTACATAGCACTGACTCAAAAGCGTGATATCCTGTACAAGCTGTTGCTTGTGTTTCCATTGAAACCCATCGCTATAGCGTTTGCTTGCGCCCGGGAACGCCTTGCGCTGGTGTTTCTGAACCCCGCGCCAGTGAAGAAGCTCATCAGTGCGCACCACAACGTACCCATTACTGCTATATCGCTCATCATTGAAACGGTTCCACCAGAGCCCCAGGAGAACACGAGCCGTGAGCAGCGCTCGTTCGTTTGAGGTGTCCGGTGATAAGGCATGTAGCTTGTCGGTTGTGGTGTCTCCTGGGGAGCGAAACGAGATAAGCAACTTATTCGAGGCGCGATAGAAATGATGTTGTGGATCGTCCGGATCGGGCTGCCACTCTGCCAGGGGGGTGAGGAGCGCTTCGCGTAGTGCTCGATCCTCCGCATAATTAGGGACGAGCAGTTCCGAGCGATACTCAATACGAGGGAGGGCAGCCAGTAATGTGCGCCATTGCTGGATATCTCTGCTGATCTCAGGTGAAGCGTGTGCTATTTCGCTCTGGCTTTTGGGCTTTGCCGGATGGATGATCCGGTGCGTGGTAAGGCCCGATGAAAAGCCTGAAAGCAAAAGGAAAGGTGAGATCAGGAAAGAGAGGAGAATGAGGAAGCCTGCAACAAGTGTGTTCAGGGATAGATGGCTTCTGCTCTGCTGCTGGTTTTGCTGATGTGCCACAGTCGTGAAAAACCTCCCGAACTCATGAATCGAACATGCTGATAGTATAGCGCAAGAGATGATGGATGTGCCCATTTATTTTGTCGGGAGTGTCGGCAGTTTCTCTTGCTCATGCTGCAAGCCTTTCGGAACAGTGTCGAGCTGATAAAGAGCCGAGTCGTAGCGTTTGACACTCCCCAGGGCACAAGCCCGGGGAATGCTGAAAAGTGGATCGAAGAGCGAGAGGCGCTTGCTCCTTTGCCTATCAGCTTCGGCACCTGTTTTTCCGGATGGCTCTGTAGGGAAGGCCGGTTCTGCGTCGCTCCGTTTTCTCATTCGCCAGGCTCTAGATCCTCCTTTTCTCACAGGCTGCTCTTCCTTACCAAAAGCGGCAGAAGGCCGCTGGCTTCAGCCAAGGGGATGGATGGCGCAGGAAGCCAGCAGCGGCAGGACGTTCTTGAATATCTTGCAGAAGGCTCTACAGGGTACCGTCAGGCAGACGGGAACCGACGCTCCGCAAGGAACGTCGAACGCTTCTGGACAGCCTGCCGCTACGCGTCGTCGCACTGCGGCGCCGCGCAAGCATGCTGAATGAAGGAAGAATCCCCGGCCTTCAGGTCTGGGGAGTGTCAAACCTTTTATTCTCTTCATTGCAAGCAGCATGCATATCATCGTGATGGTACGTCTCCTGCCGTTGTGGTATGCTGTAGAAGGATTATCAAGTAAACGTTTTCTCTGTGCGGAGAAATGGCGATGCCCGGAGATTATGGAAGTGCGCTTGTTGGTCGCTCTCGATTGAGCGGGATTGAAAGGAGCAATGATGAAGTTTGGTATCTGTGCTTCATTTCGGCAGGTTGCTGCATTTCCAGCACTCAATGTTGACTATCTTGAAGAAAACGTACAACATTTTCTGATGCCCGAGCGCCCACAGGAGGCGTTTGCAGAACAGTTATGCGAGGCGCGTCGTGTGCTTCCCTTTCCGATTGAGGTGGCGAATGTCTTTTTCCCTGGAAACTTTCCGCTGCTTGCAACACCAGAACGGCCTGTCGATCGGGAGCGGGTGGAGCGCTATGTGCGGACCGTGCTGCGGCGTGCAGAGGAGGCAGGAATTCGGGTGATTGTATTTGGAAGTGGGAGGGCCCGAGCCTGCCCGGAGGGATATGAGCGAGCGGAGGCAATCCAGCAGATTGCGGATTATCTCGCTATCTGGAGTGATTGGGGGAAAGAGCATGGGGTGCGTATTGCGTTAGAGCCTCTACGCTATCAGGAAACAAATGTGATCAATACAGTGGCCGAGGGTGGTGAGCTGGTTGCCAGCATTGCGACCTCTGGTGCGGGGCTCCTGGTCGATACTTATCATATGGCAAGTAATCGGGAAGCACCTGCAAGTATCGCGGCGGTCGCTCCCTATCTGGCACATGTGCATGTCGCTGAACTGGAGGGACGTAGTGCTCCAGGAGTACATGGAGAGGATTTTCGCCTCTATTTTTCAGTGCTTCAGCAGTGCGGCTATGATCAGCGCATCTCAATAGAGTGTCACTGGAAGGATATGGCAACCGAAGCAGGACCTGCTCTGGAGACGATACGAGCACAGTGGATGTGGTCCTCACAAACTGAACGCGATTGAAGCCTGTGTCTTTTCGGGTGGAGGTCGTTGGTTCGCCGATGCTGGATATATGGAACTATAACTCCCAACTGAAGCGAGGATGATACATAGTCGCTAACATAATTCTCTCATGCTGTCGTCGATTCCAGTGAGGCATTTGGATAAGGTATCCCGCGGCGTCTGAACAGTGACGAGCTTTTCGTTTTGCGTCCGGAGATATCCAGCCTCTTGACAGTATCAGAGTGGCGATGGTATGATTGTATCAATGTATCAATGTAGTGATACATTAATATGTTAGGAACAGAAGAACGTGGCGATCTGGTTGCATGTGAATATCCGTAGTGGTGTACCTATCTATGTGCAATTGGTTGAACAGATTCAGCACGCCCTGGAAGTCGGCACACTCTCCCCTGGCGATTCGTTGCCCTCCGTGCGTGAACTGGCAAGTGAGTTATCAATTGCACCCAATACGATTGTGAAGGCCTACAACGAACTTCAGCGCATGGGCCTGATCGAGAGCCGGGCAGGAAAGGGCACTACGGTACTTGGTGAAGCTCAGCAGGCTCTACGAGAACGGCAACAGGATGCACTGCTTGAGCGTCTCCGTGGAGTTGTTCACGATGCCAGTCAGCTTGGGGTGAGTGCGGAAGTATTGCGGACCCATTTTGAAAGTGCTGTTGGCGAGTTCTTTCCTGAAACGCAATGGCAAGGAGACAAGCAATGAATGACTATGTAGCGGAGATGCAGCAGAGGAGTACCGGCCCTTCGATGTCATCTAGCGATATTGCAATTGCGATTGATCATCTCACCGTCTCCTATGGGACAAGTCAGGTACTGAATAATCTGAGCCTGGAAGTGCCAACCGGATCGATTTTCGGCTTTTTAGGTGCTAATGGGGCAGGCAAAACAACCACGATTAAAATATTGCTCGGGTTCCGACGACCTACCAGCGGCAGCGCCCGGGTGCTCGGATATGACGTGGTCAGTCATCATCAAGAGATCTGTCAGCGTGTTGGCTATGTAAGCGAGACGAACAGCCTCTATGACTTTCTAAACATTCCTCAATTATGTCGTCTTTCTCGTGACCTGTACCGGCAGTGGAAGCAGGAAAGAGTAGATCACTATATTCGGCTATTTGCATTGCCGTTGCAGAAGCCGATCAAGCAGTTCTCGAAGGGGATGAAGGCTCAGCTCGCTCTCTGTCTTGCGCTGGGCAATGATCCCGATCTGTTGATTCTGGATGAGCCAACGACGGAGCTTGACCCGGTTGCTCGTCAGATGTTTCTCTCCACGCTTGTCAAAGATGTTGCGGCAGAAGGGAAAACGATCTTTTTTTCTTCGCACATTCTCTCTGAGGTAGAGGCGATTGCCGATCGGGTAGCAGTGCTGCATCAGGGGCGGATTGTTCTGAGCGAGGAGCTTGATACGCTTCGCGACAGACAGAAAATGCTGTGCCTGATTTATGAAGAGCAGCCGCCAGCGGAAGAGATAACCGTATTGGGTCGTCTCCCGGGAGTGCGAGCGCTTGAGCGGGAAGGCCGCGCGGTGCGCTTGCGTGTTGAGGGAAATACCGATACCCTGATTGAGACGATTCAGGCTCGTCCATATACGCTACGTGATCTACAAGTGGTCGCGGTTCGCCTCGATGAGCTGCTGTTGGAATATATGAAGGGAGAGAATGCATGAAGGCGAAAGAGTTACTGGAAGCTCGCTGGAAAGTGATCACCTTCTTATTGCTAGCTCTTCTTGGGTCAGCAGGAAATATTCTTTTCTCCTCCCTTCTCCCATCAGCAACTGATGAGCATATGGTTCCCATGTTTCAGAGCGTGGCTCAAGAGCCTCTTAAAGATACCTTTGAGGCATTGGTCTGGCAAAGTTGGTTTATGATGAATGGACCTGCCATCCTGGGTTTATTCGCTATTCTCCTGGGGAGTGGACTGATTGCGAACGAGGTGAATAAAGGAACGCTCTTCTTTCTGCTCAGTAAGCCAATCAGCCGGGATCGGCTTCTGCTGACCAAGTATGGGGTAAGTGCGGGACTCTTGCTGATTGTCGGTCTGATGAGTGCTCTTACTGTTGTCCTCGTCTGTTTGCTACTGGGACATGCGCAGAATATTCTCAACTTGCTTACAGCAACCGGACTGCTCTGGTTAGGAACATTGTTTCCTCTGGGCGTCTCACTCTGCTTCTCGATCCTATCGCCTGACAGCCTGCGTCCAGTAATATTCACACTGCTCGTTGTGCTTGCACTCACGCTGCTGCCGATGAGTCTGCCTGGGGGCCAGAACTGGAGCCTCTGGCACTATTGGGGGAGTCAGAGTGCCTATATCACAGGTCATTTCCCGCTGAAGGAATATATCGTCTGTTTCGTAGTAGCGGTTGTGCCGTTACTCCTTGCCCTCATCGTGTTTCGTCGTAAAGCCTATTAAGCGATCAGGTGGGGGAGTGGATATTCCGAATGGTAGAATTTCCACATCACCCCTTTATACAGAATAAGGAGTTTTTTGTGCAGACACCGTCATCCTCTTATCAGGTTGTACCATCTACAAACCCTTTTCGGCGACTTTTACAGCGTTATCCACTGATCAGCTACTTTACATTGACCTACATGTTCACCTGGCTTTCCTGGTTGCCATATGTATTGTCTCTAGATGGGATAGGCCTGCTCCCTATTCATCTTACCCAGTTAGGTATTCTTCCCGGGGCATTTCTTGGACCATTCTTCTCCGGCTTTCTTATGACGGCTGCCCTTGAAGGCAAGCCCGGTGTGGGTCGCTTGTTGCGTCGTTTTATCCCGAAACATATAGGCTGGCAATGGTATCTTCTGGCGGTTTTTGGAGTTCCTATCATTGTCACTACAGGGTTTCTCTTGCAGCCAGGGGCAGAGGCAGAACTTCATCCTGTCGTTCCTCAGATCTTCTGGGTGTTCCCGCTTGCCTTGCTTTTGCAAATCGTGACGAGTGGATTGGCGGAGGAACCGGGCTGGCGTGGGTTTGCGCTCCCTCACCTGCAACGGCAATGTGGCCCTGTGTGGGGAAGCATTCTTCTCGGCATTCTCTGGCAATGCTGGCATCTCCCCTTATACCTCACTGAATGGGGAGCAGGTGCAGGCTGGTTTGAGATTACGGTGGCTATACTTGGAACTATTGGTCTTACTGTTCTTATGACCTGGGTGTTTAACCATACCAGAGGAAATCTGTTCATCGCGATTCTGCTACATGCATCCCTTGACGCCTTTGGTATGACAGCGGCAACAAGCCTTTTCTCCATGCAGTGGATACGGCAGCACGATAATATGGCTCTGTTCATTAGTTTTAGCGTGGTTGCATTGATCCTCATCATTGTAACTCGTGGACGTCTGGGATACCGTCAACAATCTCTTGAGGACGTCTCGACGTCAGAGTACACCACTTCTCAACTGAAATAAAGTGAAAGATGAGGTAGCAAAGGCGAATGCTTCTGCTACCTCTGTATTTCGAAGGGAGTCTTGTAGCCAATGCGTCTGTGGCCCTCGGCTATTTAGAGGGCTTTGTGTGCAAGCTCTATTTCGGCGCATCTATGCAGGCTTACAGGCGTTGTTATACTCACCCATTTTTGGTGTTCCTTGATTGAAGCCCTGCGCCGAGGGAGATTGGAGCGAAGGCGCTTTCTCTGTTGTGAACTCCAGCTTTCTCCCCTGCATCGCTTGTTCACTGCCTGCCCCTTCAGGTCCCTGATCGCCGAAATGTCTGAGATACACCCATACTTGACACTCCTCGCGGCTCAAGTCAGGGCCTTCTGACGCTTTCGGATAAAGCTCTATCGATATGCTGTATCAACGGAGTATAGTATCTCTTTATATCAGTAGCGCAATTTGTTGAGCATGATGACCATGACCTCGATACTTTTCAGCCTGATCAGAAGCATTGTTGAAGGTGGCAGTTGATGGAAAAGGGCGGATAGATAAAAAGTGTATAGAGCTTGAGTTCTATTGTAAAAAGAATTTTTCTGTGTTATGGTAGTATCAACAATGAAAAGATCGTATTCTGTTTTTCCTCAGCTTCTTCTCCTCATATAGTGGGAGAAAAGTGGAACCGGCATATGCTCTGACCAGATCTCACAGTGCTATTCCTGAGCGTTAGACCCTTTTGAATACAGAGCAGGGAGGCTCGTATGAAGGAAAGATCCATCAGGAAGCCGTTCATCTTGTTGTTTGTGGTAGGAATAGTCTTGTTTTCCATGATGATAGGGAGTGGTCTTCTGGTGCCAAACGCCAGCGCTGCAACGACCGGGAACCCGATTCTTCCCGGAAATCAGGCAGATCCGAGTATCAAGATTTTCGAGGGGCGCTACTGGATTTATCCCTCGGGTTTTGACAACAACCGTTTTCATGCATGGTCGTCTACTGATCTATCGCACTGGGTCGATGAGGGTGTTATTCTTGATGTTGGTTCGCAGGTGAGTTGGGCGGATACGCGAGCCTGGGCGCCAGACATGGTGTATCGCAATGGAAAATATTACTTTTATTTTGCAGCGGATGTGCAGATAGGTGTCGCGGTCTGTGACAGTCCGAAGGGGCCATGTACTGATACTGGAAAACCGCTTGTGCCAGCAGGTCTGAGCGGCGTTGAGTCGATCGACCCGATGGTTTTTATCGATGATGATGGGCAAGCCTATCTGTACTATGGAGGTTCCGCCGGACAGGGAAAAATGGGCATCTACAGGTTGAACGGGGACATGGTCTCACTGAATGGTGGGCAGATCGTGCAGACGCCCCTGAACTTCACGGAGGCATCCTGGGTTCATAAGCGGAATGGTGTCTACTACCTCTCCTACTCGAATGGTTGTTACTGCGACAGCAGCTATAATGTACAGTACGCGACAAGCTCTTCTCCGCTTGGTCCCTGGACGCATCGCGGAACTATTCTTTCTTCAAATGATGTATATAAGGGGCCGGGGCATCATGCCTTTCTTCGGTATCCTGGTTCTGATGACTGGTATATTGTGTATCATCGGTATGAAAATAACGATTTCTCACAACGCAAGGTCGCGATCGATCGGATGTTCTATGGAGCGAATGGGACAATTCAGCCGGTGACGATGACCTCTCAAGGTGTGGAGACGCGCCCCTTGCGCACCTCACTGACAACCAATGTATTCCAGTCCATCCAGGTGACGACTCCGGGTTTCACCGATAACTTTATCCGTCACAGGGACGGATTGGGCGTAACGACTGTTATGAACGCGAGTAGCCCACTGCTTGATAAACAGGATGCGACGTTTAAGATTGTGCCGGGATTGGCTGATGCCGGATGCTATTCTTTCGAGTCAAAGAATTATCCTGGCCACTATCTGCGCCATAGCTCCTATCGGATCCATTTGGATGCTCCCGATGGCTCAAGGCTCTTTGCGCTTGATGCCACCTTCTGTGCACAACGCGGGCTATCAGGAAGCGGCATCTCCTTTTTGTCCTACAATTATCCTGATCGTTACATTCGCCATATAAACGGTGAACTCTGGATTGCAAGCAATAGCGGTCTGTATTCCTGGGATAATCCTGCAAGTTATACTCCGGACGTCACCTGGGCACTGGTTTCACCCTGGGCACCGTAACAGAAGGCGAATACAGAGGCCAGAGAAGTGGAGTCGATGCACTTACGCTCTGGCCTGCATGTTTCTCTCTGAGTAGAGAGGATCGAGGAGCGCTCAGCCTTCCTTGCTTATCGGTCAGGGCTGGTGTACCGGCAGAGTGAAATTCAGCGGGGTAGGTTTTCCACTAAGCGCATCAATGATAGATTGGACATGCACCTCAGTCGTTCCTTCCGGTAGATTCGTCATCTCAAAGTAGGCTACATAATATGTCTGCTGAGTTTGGGGTTTGACAACAGCTCTCATTCAGGTTTTCCGCATAAGTGAGTTGAGTGTTGCGCCCCGGGCGGGAGCCATGAACCTGAACAGGCTAGCAGAGAGCCCTTCTTTAGAGGCTTATGTGCAAAGGAAGTATGGAGAGCATATTCTTATTGCAGTGCAGCGGCGGAAAAGACCGGCTTATCTTTCCAAACAAGCCGGGGAAGTGCTCTCATTGAACGTGGCTTTTCGTCCCTTTGTTTCTCAATGGCCTCTATCAAGAAGGGCTCAGTATGGGCATCACTGCCACCCATGCAAAGCGCTCACTTTATCTTGTCGATTGCTGCATAGGCCACAATAAAGGGGGTAGCGACACATGCAGCACAGAAACTAATCAATCCTCCTATGCCACCGACAAGAACCAGGCAGATTACAGCGAACGCAAGCAAGCTTATCATTGTAATGACGAGCCCTATGAGGCGTAGCACATTCTGATTGTGATGTGATTCCTGATACACTTTCGCTACTGGTATTTCGCTCATTCCTGGTTCATAGGGTGCCTCGTCGTATACCTGATCGCCTCCATATCTGCCGTAGATTAAGCCTGTTTGTTCATATGTTTCCTCTTGTGGCATCACAGTGTATTTTCTCCTGAAGCAGCTTGCGATAACACAATGAACTGTCCCCCTCTCAGTTCATCGGAGAGGGGGGGCCTGCTTGCCAGAATACTCGTTCTATTCTTTTTCCCAGACCAGGGGCAGCTTCTTTACGCCAAATGTAGACATATTCTTGACCAAGGACAATGGCTCATCAGGCACGTTCCAGGAGCCTGGCAGCCGGTCGAGCATCGCATTCAGCGCAATCTTCGCTTCCAAACGCGCCAGAGGAGCCCCCAGGCAGAAGTGGATACCGCGCCCGAAGCCCAGGTGCCGATTGGGCTCACGCTCGATCAGAAACTGATCGGCATCGGGGAACTGCGTCTCATCGCGATTTGCTGAGTGGATCCAGGTAAGGAGCACCTGACCCGCTTCAATGTGCTGATCACCAATCATCGTCTCGCTCACGCTCCAGCGCGGCAGAAGTTTGACCGGCGAATGGTAGCGCAGGGCTTCTTCCAGCGCCCCCGGCACCAGGTTGCGATTGGCGCGCAGAAGCTCCATACTTTCCGGATACTCATCCAGGCACAGGATCGCGTTGCCGATCAGATTGGTTGTCGTCTCATTGCCTGCCACCAGCAGCAGTACGCAGAACCCGATCAATTCTTCGTTGCTCAGCCGTTCCCCATCCACTTCCGCCTGCAATAGCGCGCTTATCAGATCATCCTGCGGATGAGCGCGCCGTTCCTCAAAGAGCTGCGTAAAGTAGGCGGCCATGCTCCCTGCTGCCTGTATGCTTGCCTGCTGATCCTCTGCTGTCGCTTCCCCGTCGCCTGAGATAAAGGCATCGGACCACTGCTTAAACTGCTCTCGCTGCTCAGTGGGAATCCCTAATAACTCTGCAATGACCGTGATTGGCAGCGGGGTGGCCAGGTCCTGGATCACATCCATTTCCCCCTTTGCTATAACCTGGTCGAGCAAGGCATTGGTGATCTCTGTGATGCGCGCCTCCATCTGAGCCACGCGGCGTGGAGTGAAGGCCTGCGATACGAGTCGGCGCAATTGGTGATGGCGCGGCGGATCCATGCGTATAATACTCAAAGTGAATGGGTTTGCATCGCGGTACTCTTCTGGCATGAAACGGTTCTGATCGGACGAAAATGCCGTGTGATCACTGAGAACACGCTCTACATCTGCGTAACGGAAAACATGCCATGCTTGCATCTTCTGGTCAAAGAACACGGGCTGTGTCTCACGCATCTGCCGATACCATTCATACGGGGCAGTAAGCTCTTCCCTATTTGATTTTGTTTGCATCTTTCTTTCTTCTTTCTGCGGTAGGACATATCCCACAAAGGGAACAGTGTTGTTTAATAATTTCTGAATGTCACATCGATGTCAGATCGTAGGAATGAAATCGTCGATGATAAAGAGTAGCGATAGTGTGACCTCTTTTCACATGCGCTTTTTGTATGCCCTCATCGCAAAGAAGTAGGCCACAACCAGAATCCCGATGCACCAGGCAAGCGCTATCCATATCGACTGAGACACAGGCTGTCCAGTGAGCAGCGCCCGAATGGTTTCCACAATCGCCGTCACTGGCTGATTTTCGGCAAAGACCCTGACGACAAATGGCATCGATTGTGTTGGCACAAACGCCGAGCTAATAAAGGGCAGGAAGATCAGGGGATATGAAAAGGCGGTCGCGCCGTCTATCGATTTGGCGGTCAGTCCAGGGATCACCGCGACCCAGGTTAGAGCCAGCGTCAACAACGCAAGGATACCCAGAACGGCAAGCCATGCCAGAAGACCCGCCGACGAACGAAAGCCCATGATCAACGCCACAAGCACGATGACCGCCACCGAAATCGCGTTGGAGACCAGCGAGGTCAGCACATGTCCCCACAGCAGGGTAGAGGGGGCTATTGGCATCGAGCGAAAGCGCTCCACGATCCCTTTCTGCACATCAGTAAACAAGCGGAACGCGGTGTAAGAAACCCCGCTTGCAATCGCCATCAATACGATCCCGGGTAAGAGGTAATTGACATAGTTCCCTGTCCCGGTTTGAATAGCACCTCCGAAGACATACACGAAGAGCAACATCATCGCAATCGGCGTGATCGTGACTGTGATGATGGTATCCAGGCTGCGGAAAATGTGGCGCATCGAACGGCCAACCATCACGCTCATATCGCTGAAAAAGTGGTTCTGGATCCGGGTTTGCGGGGGAGTTCTCGGTGACATTTCCATTTATCGGTACTCCTTTTTGCCAATGATGGCAAGAAAAATCTCTTCCAGGGTCGGCTGTTTTTCCACATACTCCACCTGAGCCGGGGGAAAGAGCTTTTTGAGCTCCATGAGCGTGCCACTGGCAAGAATCTTGCCCTCATGGAGAATCGCAATATGGTCAGCAAGCTGTTCCGCCTCTTCCAGGTACTGCGTGGTCAAGAAGACGGTGGTGCCCCCATCGGCAAGCGTCTTCACCTCTTTCCACACCTCCATGCGGGCTTCGGGGTCCAAGCCGGTGGTTGGCTCATCAAGGAACAGGATCGGCGGTGTTCCCACCAGACTCATGGCCAGGTCAAGCCTGCGGCGCATCCCGCCTGAATATGTTGATGCCCTGCGGTTGGCAGCATCGGTTAAGCCAAAGCGGGCCAACAACTCATCAGCCACCTGACGTGGCTGTTTGAGGTGTCGAAGTCGAGCGATCAGAATGAGGTTTTCTCGCCCGGTCAACATCTCATCCACAGCGGCAAACTGCCCGGTGAGACTGATGGATTGCCGGACGCGGGCAGGCTCTGAGGCGACATCAAAACCATTGACGATGGCTGTTCCACTGTCCTGTTTGAGGAGCGTGGTGAGGATTTTGACCAGCGTGGTCTTGCCTGCGCCGTTGGAGCCAAGCAGGGCAAAAATACTGCCCTGTTCCACAGCGAAATTCACCCCTTTTAAAACATCCAGATTTTTGTATGATTTCTGTATGTCTGTAACCTGAATAGCAGTGCTTTGCACAATCTTCTCCTTTAGAACAGGCATCTTCGAGACAGAGAGTTGTTGTCCATTGCCCTTCGTTTGCATAACTTGTTCTTCACTTTCCGTTGCCAGGAGAGTTCTGTGATGCTCTCTCCTCATTTTTCGGTTCTCGGTTGGTTACTGCCTTCATCAATGAGGATAGAATTTGAACTATCGTGGTCTCGCCTGTGCCGCCAGAACCAGGAACGCAAAAATCACCTCCGTGGTCCCGGCCCGGTCGATGACGCCAAGCGTTACAGTCGCCGGACGCTTGGCACTATGCTCGCGTTTCAAGATCGTCATGGCACGTGAGACCTTTGCATGGTATACTGTATTTTACTGATTAGATTAGTGAATACTAATTACGTCATCTGATTTAATCAGTAAAAACTTGAAAATTTAAGTGACTCAATCACTTAAATAAAGAATACACGGAGGAACAGACATTGTCAAGAGGTTCTCAGAGAAATCGAAGGGAGATGCTCGGAGCACTCAAGCAAGAATTGAGGAAGATCAATGGCTTTGGTGCTTCCTTCTTCCGGGTGGCTGCGACTCGGACCGAGATGGCGGCTGACACAGACATTCAGGTACTGGACATTCTGGATCTGGCCGGTGACGTTTCTGCTGGTCAACTCGCCGAGCTTCTGGGAATGACGACAGGCGCAACTGCCAGGATCCTTAACCGGCTGGAAGAGGCCGGGCTTGTGCGCCGGGAACGTGACCCGAACGATGGCCGCAGAGTCATTGTCCGCCTCGAAAGAGACAAGGACGACATGGCCAGGCTTAGCCCTATGTTTGATGCTCTTGGGAAGACATGGGAGGAACTGGTATCGGATTACGATGATGAGCAGATTGCTTTTCTTCTCGCGTTTCTCACGCGCCTCAACACGAGCACCGGGAAGGAAATTCTCCGATTGCAAGAAGCTCCCTCAAGTGAGGAGAAAATCTTCTCCGCGCCGCTTGAAGGTCTCTCCAGTGCCCGGCTTGTTGTTCCCACCTCTATTCAGTTGGTCTTGCGTGCGAGCGAAGGGATAGGCGAACTTTACCAGGCCCGCTTTGAGGGAGCGGTGCCAAACGTTGTGACCAAAAACGGAGTAGTCACGCTCCGCTATCCACGGCGTCTATTGGGGTTGGTTGGAGAGCAGCGTGAGGCCGCGTTCACGCTCAATGCCGCCATCCCGTGGCAGATTGTGATCCAGGGTGGGGGATCAGATATCACCGCCGAGTTGGGCAATCTCAAGCTCGCCTCCTTCGAGATCAAGGGGGGCGGAAGCAAGGTTCACCTGGCGCTTCCTGTGCCCTCTGATGTGGTTCCTATACGGATCAGTGGAGGAGGATCAGAAATCATGCTTCGACGGCCTGCCGGCGTCGCCGTACGAGCGATTCTCAAAGGTGGGGGCTCCACATTTGTCCTCGATGGTCAATCCTCTATGCGCAACAATGTGTGGTTGCAAAGCGATGGTTTCGAGCCAACGGCCCCATATTACAGCATCGAAGTTATAAGCTCCGGAAGCATGGTCACTATCACCTCTGATTGAGGCTTTGGGGGTCAGCACATCCAACCCCCCTTGTGGACGCAGATAGGGGGAATGATGCTCTAAGGCCAGGGATGATGACCCTTCTTTACGACAAGGAATGACAGGTGTTATAATAGAGGCAATAAGATACTAAGAGGGCGAAAGAAACAATGCTTGACAGACAGAAATGGCTTGTGATAGAGTGATCACAACTTTTCAGAAAGCAAACAGCAAATATATCAATGAAGCAAGGATGGAATGTTGACATCCTCTCTAACAAACACTCATTGTCAGCATTCTTGCTCATTGTGCGAATGGGTTCGCGTCGCATAGGGCGCACGGCGAGGAAAGAGACAAACTCTCCCATATCCACGCTTTGTGGACACCCATAATCTCTTTTTCTCCGTAATACTCATTCGTAAACAGGTGTGCAGCGTATCATCGCGCGAGACAGCTCAAGCTTGTTTGAAAAGGTTCATGCTACTGCTTCGCCTGGAAGTAGTAGGATAAACTTTTTTGCAAAGGTAGAGCTTCTCTATGCATAAGTCTGTTCGTTCTACGAACTCGAACACACCTGTAGGTCGCATGTCTCTTGTACTGCTTCTCGTGATCGCACTCCTGAACACTATGGGGATGACGATTATTATCCCTCTTGTTCCGTTTCTCACGTTACAGTACCTGGCTCATCCGACGAATCTTGCTGTCATCATGGGATGGCTTACCGCAGTTTATGGAATCTGCCAGTTGATCGCTGCGCCGGTTTTGGGTGTGCTTTCTGACCGTTTCGGGCGACGTCCCATACTCTTCATCTGTCTGCTTGGTTCCGCGTTCGGCTATCTCATCTTCGGTCTGGGCGGAGCGCTCTGGCTGCTCTTCCTCGGGCGCATCATCGATGGCCTGACAGGTGGCAACATCAGCATTTTGTTCGGCTATATCGCTGATATCACAGAACCACAGGCCCGTGGTAAGTACTTCGGCTGGTTGGGTGCTGCGGCAAGCATCGGTTCTCTCATGGGTCCTGCTGTTGGTGGACTGTTGGCCACGCTCAACGATCGCGCTCCCTTTCTTGTTGCCGCTGGTCTGCTCCTGCTTACGCTCGTCTGGGGGTACTTCTTGCTCCCGGAGAGTCTGGACAAAGAGCATCGTATCACCTCCATTTCTGTGAGCGAACTCAATCCCTTGAAACAACTGGTGTCCGCATTTCGTTGGGCAAATGTGCGCTGGCTCTTGCTGGCCTGGTTCTTGTATGCGCTCCCGGTGAGCATGTTACAGACGACGCTCACAGTCTTAATGAAAGACTGCCTTGGCTTCAATGCAACGCAGGCCGGTCTCGTTGTGACTCTGGTTGGAGCGGTAGATATTCTCGTACAGGGTGTGTTGGTTGGCTGGTTCCTTGCTATGTTGGGAAACATCCGGCTCGGTCTCATTGCTTTTGTGCTGGTTGGTATCAGCTACCTTATACTTGGCTCCATCGCGTTTTTCGCCACCCCACTTCTCTTGCTGGTCGGGGTGATGCTTTTTGCAGGTTCCGGGAGCCTTGTTGAAAACGCTCTGCGAGGTCTCATCTCTGAAATGGTTGGACGGCACGAGCAAGGTCGTGTGAGTGGAGCGACGCAATCGTTGCAATCGCTTGGATGGGTTGTCGGGCCATTGCTTGGCGGTTTCGTATACACTGCATGGGGACCTTTTCAAGCATATGCTTCAGCTTCATTCAGTATTGTCCTCGCCATGCTCTGTCTCTGGATTGCTCTGCCGCTTCTCCGGAGACGGAAGGCAAAAGAGCAAACCTACAATGAACAGGAGGCGAGCGAAGAGGACTGAAAAAGGAACGGAGGCGCGTGAGGTGTGCTCGCTCTTGGCTCATCGAGGAGAGGTGAAGGATGCTCATCCCGCGGCCGTTCCGTGTCGCGTATGGAGGAGTACTGAATCTCCTCCCAGACGGAAGCGGGCCTGATGGTACGCAAGAGAAAGGGCTATCACAAAAGTGATGGCTCTTTTCTTCTCCGAGCAGGCGTGGTGAGCGGAGACGGAAGCGATGGCTCCGATGTCATGGCTTGACTTGTATGTTCATGCCATGGTTCCGGAAGATGTTGTTGTTCCGTTCCAAGGTGATATATAATAAAAGCTCTCTGTCTTGTTTTGCGGAAATAGCACTTATAGCTGAAAAATGCTTTGAGCAATGATTAGGTTTATAAAAAATTTTAATGGTGTTGTGCTATTTATATCTTCTATTCTGAATTGGGAGTGAAGCGAGGAATTTTTAGCCTGAAGAGAGTACACTCATTCCTTGACAAAAATGCTATAGTCTTTATCGCTATCATTCATAAATTCGCAACGAAAGAACTATTTATAAAGTACGAGGTATATCGAGACAAAAACTGCTGTGAGCAATATAGAGTAGATGAGCCTTCGTCAGATACAATGTGCTCTGTTTGTCGCTCGCTGCATCGATCCTTTTTTTGTCTGTACTGGTGCTTGCTTATAAGTCACCGGTGACTGTGTTTTTGGATGTGAAAGGACTCTATTATGACAACCCGCCCCCTTGTTGATCCTGAGCTTGTTGCTCTACTTGATCAGCTTCCCTCCATAGAATTGAATGAAGCAATCATCAAGCAAGTGCGGACTATGACCCAGACCCAGAGGTTTTCTGATCTTCCCTCGTTCCCTGGTATAGAGGTGACTGAACACTTTGTGCCCGGTCCAGAAGGTGCGCCCGAGGTACGGGTACTACTCTACCAGCCAACAACAGAGATAAGGCCTGTGCCGGCCTTGCTCTGGATGCACGGAGGTGGTTATGTTATGGGATCTCCAGAGCAAGAAGATCTTATGGTGAAGAAAGTCGTATCGGTTCTTGGATGTGTGGCAGTTTCGGTAGGCTATCGTCTGGCTCCTGAGACACATCATCCCGGTCCTGTTGAGGACTGTTACGCCGCCTTACAGTGGCTGCATACCCATACAAGCAAACTGGGTGTCGATCCGGCCCGCATTGCCCTTGTAGGGAGTAGTGCAGGGGGAGGCTTGGCTGCTGCGCTTGGGTTGCTTGCTCGTGATCGGGGTGAAATTCCTCTGGCATTCCAGCTTCTGATTGCTCCCATGCTTGACGATCGTACCTGCATCATGGCAGAACCACATCCGTATACTGGAGAATTTATCTGGACCCGTGAGGCGAATCGCTTTGGCTGGACTTCTCTGTTAGGTCAGGAACCTGGTGGACCCGATGTGTCCCCCTATGCCGCAGCAGCCCGTGCTGAAGATTTGGAGGGTCTTCCTCCTACATTCATAAATGTGGGTGCATTGGATCTGTTTCTTGAAGAAGATCTGGAGTTTGCGCGTCGTCTCACCCGGGCAGGAGTGCCAACGGAGTTTCATATCTATCCCGGGGCTTACCACGGCTTCAGAATGGTTGCTGATGCACAGGTAACTCAGATCGCAGCTCGCGACCAGCTTACCGCATTGAAACGCGCCCTTCGTATTCAATAGAAAAGGCTTGTGGTTTTCAAAAAGGGATCAGATGGCCTGGCGAACGAGGGTAATCGTTTTTATCAGGCTATAACAGTCAAAGGAAAATCGAATAGTCAAGTATCCCCCTGGCTGGAGGCCTGACTTTTATACACAAATTATAAGGGGAGACAAGAAGCGAGATGAAAGCCCTCAAGCAGGGGTTGAATCCATATTCATCTCGCCCACAGCGTTTCTCAGCCTGCTGGGCCATCGTGAGATAGCCGCACTGGCGGGTAACTTCTCTCCAGAAAAGACGCTGCGGTCATGCTGGAAAGATTGGCCTGTGCGGCGACGACCGTGAGCAGATCCGCTTTAACGGCTTCACTGGCCAGACGATTTGGGCTGCTTGTTGGCCGTGGTTCATTGCGGGGACAAAAGCGTCATCACTCTAGCAGGAGGCCGACCTTCTCGGTTGGGGTTCTGAGCTGCTCGTACCAGAAAATGCGTGTGGATTTCTCGATAGGGGTGAAAGAGGTTTTGCAATAGACAGGTATGCATGCTGATGCGCTACTCCAGCGATTGGAGATCCTCGCTGCTTCCAGTCAGGACAACTCCAAGAGGGACTCAGGTAAGCGCATTGCTGTTTGCGGCTCATCTGGAAAATGCGTCCAATGCTTGTTGGATGGAATTGGGGTGATCCTGAGAAGTGAAGATGGTATGGAAGTTTTGTGTTATTCATGCTCCCCTCTTGACTTTCATCCTACCCGAAAGTTGTAAGATGCTAACAAGAGTTGTTCACCTGGTCTTGCAAACGGATAGGAAGAGATGAGATGTTAAAGATTCGCGATTTTGCTAAACTCGCTGAGGTCTCGATGACCACCCTGCGCTACTACGACGAGATTGGACTTCTCAGGCCGATTCATGTTGATCCTGATACTGGCTATCGGTTCTACACGATGGATCAGTTGCCACGTCTGCATCGCATTCTGGCCTTCAAAGAGCTTGGACTGGGACTTACACAGATCGCCAGGATTCTGGACGAAGGCATTTCTTCTGAAACCTTGCAAGGGATGTTGCAGCTCAGGCAGGCACAACTCCAGCAGCAGATTCAGGAGGAACGGGAGCAACTCGTGCGCATCGAAGCACGCTTGCGCTCCATTGAGCAGGGCAATTCTCTGCCGAGCTATGAAGTCGTGCTCAAAGCGGTCAAGCCGATCACCGGAGTCTCTCTCCGCCTGACAACGGCTGATCTGGTGTATCAGGCGCACTGGGTTGACGAAATCTCCATTATGTTGAAACGCTATGGAGTCAATCCTATCGATCATCTGCTTGTCCTTCATGCTCAGAGCGAGGACGAACAGCCTCTCAGTTCTGTGGAGATTGTCGCCCCTGTTGACCCGAGAGTGGTCAATCCTCTGATTATACGGAGTGAGGGGCGGCTGACACGCTGCTCTTTACCTGCTGTTCCCTATATGGCGAGTACACTCCATTATGGACCACCCTCGCTGGTGCTCTCGGCCTATCAAGCATTGGGAACCTGGATGGAGAACAATGGCTACACCATTGTTGGACCACGCCGCAAGATTCGCCTGCGCCGGGGAGACAATCTTGACGACGCGCTCACCGAGATTCAGTTTCCAGTTGAGAAAGTGGGATAAACGAGAGGCAGTCTGATCTCTGAGCAATGAAAGGAGCGAACAGGAAAGTACATACGTTCGAAAAGAGAAGAGTACATACTGATGACAGTATTCCACTGGATAGACAGAGTGAGAAGTACATCAAAGAGAAACAGGAGGTTATCATGATTATTGTAACTGGAGCCAACGGCCAGCTTGGTCGAGCGATAGTGGAACGGCTGCTTACTCGTATTCCCGCCGGGCAAATCGGTGTGAGTGTTCGCAACCCGGAGAAGGCGCAAGAACTGAAAGAGCAGGGCGTTCGCGTCCGCAGGGGAGATTACAACGACCCTATAAGCCTCGCCCATGCCTTTGAGGGGGCATCGCAAGTACTCATCGTGTCATGCGACAGCCTCGGTGAGGCAGCAGTTCGCCAGCATTGCACGGCTATCGACATAGCGAAGTTGGCCGGCGCCCGCAGGATTCTCTACACAAGCCATATGGCTTCGTCCCCAACATCGCTCTTCCCTCCTATGGTTGATCATGCCGCCACCGAGGCAGCACTTCGGGCTTCAGGTGTGGCCTTTACCGCGTTGCGTAACGGTTTCTACGCGGCATCAGTGCTCATGTTGCTCGGCGACGCCCTGAAGACGGGGGAGCTGGTTGCTCCGGCGGATGGGCCGGTTTCCTGGACTGCTCACGCTGACCTGGCCGAAGCGGCGGCGATTGCCCTCAGCGAGGAGTCCCTTGACGGTGTGACTCCTGATCTGACAGCCACCGAAGCTATCGACCTGGACGGCATCGCAGCTATTGCCTCGGAGCTGACGCACCGCCCAATCCGTCGGATCGTGGTACCGGATGCGCAGTATCGGGATAGCCTGATCGCCCACGGTCTCTCAGAGGAGAGGGCTGATATGTATGTGGGGCTCTTCCAAGCGAGCCGACGGGGCGAATTTAACCGGGTTGACCCGACTCTTGCCCGTATCATCGGCCGACCGCCGATGTCCTTGCGGGCCGCGCTTTCGGCGGCGATCTCATCGGCGAGATGATGCTTCGGTTCTGGTGGAAGTGCAGTGGCTCTACTGGTAGGGTCGAACCGTCGGGGTATCGCGTGCTACAATCAAACGCTCTGTGAAACATCAACGAGAAACGGGGATTTGGCTTCACAACCGCTTCTCCGGTTTTCCGGTAACCAAAGGAAATACCTTACGATGAAGGTCGTGGAGCCAACCGGAAGCCAACTCATCTGGGTGTAGCGGTTGGTATTCGTGCAACGCCAGATGACATAAGTCAATGACCTCCCGCGAAAGCAGGAGGCTTGTGTCTGGACTCAACCGCAGCACAGGAAACTGCACCGTGCCGAAGGTGGTAAACCATACAGAACCGTCATATACGCTCTGCTTTGACTCCGATACACCAAGGACAAGTGACACGTGTCCCTTTCTCGCCCAGCAGGACCGGGCGAGAAGCGCTTTCAGCGCGATATTTCTTGCCCCACCAGATCAGCATGTAAGGCGTACTGGCAGTTCTGACAGACAAAGAGCACGCTCTTGCTCGGTCGGTTCTCTCTGGTAGTATGCCTGCATATTCGTCCTTCAAGGAGAGCACCGTTGCTGCAATATAGCGAGAAGCGGGCTGCAATGAACGGACAATGGGAGATGGTTTGACTCCCAGTCGCTTTTCAAGCAGAAGAGAGACAATATGTTTGCCATTGAGTAAGTACCCGGAGGATGCGGAAAGAGGAAGCCGGGGGTTTACGTGGCCCGGCAGCACGGATATGAAAAAGAACAGTGCGTTTTCCTGGAAACTCCTGGTGTGAAACGGTCAACGCAATTTTGACCATGCCTCGTTCGTGAAGTAGTAATCGCCGTCGAGATCCGCCAGCAAACCGGGTTGCACGGGGTGCCATCCCAACCGTTGTCGGGTCAGCGTGCTCGATGCCGGGAGGTCCAGTGAGAAGATATGCCCGATCCAGCCGAAGTGTGAGCCCGCTTCCTCGAGAGGCAGAGAGACAGCCGGAACGCCCAGGCGGCGGGAAATGACGCCTGCGATCTCGCGCACTGGCACCCCTTCGTCTGCGACCGCATGCAACACTGATCCTGCCGGGGCTTGCTCCAGTGCCAGGCAGAAGAGGTGTGCGGCATCAAGCCGGTGCACAGCGGGCCAACGATTCGAGCCGTCGCCTGGGTACGCCGATATGCCTTTCGTACGAGCAACGCTGATGAGGGTCGGGACAAAACCGTGATCGCCCTCGCCATGTGTCGTTGGCGGCAGTCGTACGATTGACACGCGCACACTACGCGAGGAAAGTTCCAGCGCCGCTTCTTCCGAGGCAACACGATACCCCCCAACTGAGCCAGGAGATGCTGCGTCCTCCTCCGTCCCAAGACGGCCCGGTTGGAGAAGACCAGTAGCGGAGGTCACGACAAATGGGCGGCCGGAGCCAGCAAGTTCTGCACCAAGCGCCTTGATAGCATGCATATCCGCTTCACCGCCCCTCGCGAGATCGGAAGATGTCGTGAAGTAGGCGGTATGAATGACGCCGTCGGATGCCGCTGCTCCGCTGCGCAGGCTGTCAAGATCATCGAGGGAACCGCGATGTACCTGTGCACCGATAGATGCGAGCGATGTGGCAGCGGCATCTGAGCGAGCCAGGCCGAGGACCTGATGCCCGGTAGCTAAAAGCTCGCGGACGATAGCCGAGCCAATATATCCGGTTGCGCCGGTAACAAAAACTTTCATGGGAAATTCCTCCATCATAACGTAGGGGTAGGATTTTGATCGTGTGACCCCCTACACATTAAGTCAGGTGATACTGTATGACTACTTGTATCGTTGCCTGTATACGCGTCGGTCCGGCAAGCGATGCAGCCAGCATCACGCCCTTTGACAAGCGTTCCTTGACCGAATAGGTATCGATATCATGCTCTTGTCGCGCAAGCGTTGTTTTCGACACATCGGAAGTGTATACTACGAGTGATCCCAGAACAAGATGAGTGTTGATCCTAGGAGTGAGACTCCTATGGTTCCGCAACAAGGCGGATACAAGAGAGAGAGAGGAATAATGGGACGAGAACAAGAGACCCAGCGCTTGCAAGAACTGGGAGATTTTCTGCGCACCAGGAGGGCTCGGTTGGCTCCCGAAGACGTGGGCATGCCGAGAGGAAGCAGACGGCGAGCCCCAGGACTCAGACGCGCAGAAGTCGCCCAATTGGCAGGCATCAGTGTGGACTGGTATACCTGGTTGGAGCAGGGACGCCCAATTAGCGTTTCGACGCAGGTCTTAGAAAGTCTCGTGCAGGCCTTACGCTTGAATGCCGATGAGCGAGCGCACCTCTTCTTCTTAGCGCGCCAACAACCTCCTCCAGCGAGGGCCATGGAGCCTGAAACTGTGAGTCCGGCGTTACAGCTCTTCCTCGATCATCAAGGTCTCAGTCCAGCCTTTGTGACAGGACGACGATGGGATGTGGTGGCCTGGAACGAAGCTGCCCGCGTCGTCTTTGGCGATTATGAGCAGATGAGCGCCCACGAACGCAACTCTGTCTGGCGAATGTTTACTTCTCCAACGTATCGGCAATTTCTTGTCGATTGGGAAGGGCATGCGCGACGGCTTTTAGCCCAATTCCGTGCCATGTGTGGTCGCTATCCTGGTGACCCCTGGTTGACAGAGTTGATCCAAGATCTGATGATTGCCAGCCCTGAATTTCGGGCCTGGTGGCCCGATCATGAGGTGCTCAGTGCGTCAGAAAGCCACAAAATGTTCAATCATCCACAATTAGGCTCTCTCGTGTTTGAGCTTGTCACGTTTCAGGTGTCTGACGCCCCAGATCTCACAGTGACTGTATACATCCCGTTGGACGAAGCAGATACACCAGCCAAGATCTCCCAACTGCTCTCTTCGTGATCAAGCGTCTATTTTTCCTCTATTTTGTGGATATGTGAAATGGGGCAGACGCGCCCCCTTTTCTTTTTGTTGCCAGAATGATATGAGAACGCTAGCTGAGCGTCCTATCTTCGTCGGGAATGGAAGAGAGGGCTTGTGCAAGTCTGGTAGCTGTTGCGGGTGTTGCTGAATAGATCTTGAGGCGAGCACTGGAAAACAGGGATTGGAAAGAGAGGTGATCGAACTCCAGCAAGCCAAGCGTCGGGTGTTGGATGCGACGCAGCCCATCGGATAAAGGGTAGATATTTTGCTGATCCTACCAGAGACGAAACAGTGGGCTGCTCTGTTGAAGAGCCTCGATAAGCTCTTGAAATAGGGCATCATCTGAATTGTGAGCGAAATCAGCTCGAAATTGTGCCACCAGACTTTGTGTCTGTTGTTCCCACTCTTGCTGATGGGAAGCTTGCCCGCGCTGAAAGAACCGCCAGATGATGTTGCGTGAATAGGGAAGGCATGGCTCATGAAAGCGGAAGATAAGCTCGGCAGCTCGATTCTATGCAAGCACATTCCAGCGCACCCCGATCAGAAACGCTGGATGGGGAGAGAGCGCGTCAAGAACGCGTTGCATCGCAGGAGTTACAGGCTCCTCTATGTGAGTTTTCTGAACAGGGATCTCTCCATGCGCCAGAAGAAAAAGATGTCGTTCTTCTGCAGGGGAGAGCCTGAGCCAGGCTAGAAAGGACCTGTTGTGAAGGATGAACATCCTGTCCCTGTTCAAGTAGCGTGTACCAGGAAACACCAATATTTGCCAGTTCAGCCACCTCTTCTCGTCTCAGACCCGGGGTACGGCGACGTTGACGGGAGGGTAGCCCAACATCCTCGGGCTGAAGGCGGGAACGGTGTGAGCGTAAGAATGCGGCCAGAGCTTCCCGACGTTCTCTTTCATCCATAGTTTTGGTTCCTTATCCTACCAGTCTGCATCATAGGATTATGACACGCTGGCTAAGCAGCATGTCCCTGCCTATACTAACAAAGCAGAAAACGGAAATCAATAGAAAGAGGGATCTGCTCTAAGACTTTGCAAATCGGCGTTGCTCTACCTCATGGAGGGGCAATGGAACTGGCTGCGATGCACGATCCAATAGAAGCCTATGAGGCAGTGACTCGTGTTGCTCAAGTAGCTGAGGAGGTAGGGTTTACATCCATCTGGCGCGCGGAGCACTATTACACAGTTCCATCTCCGTCACAGGCCTTTACCTTTGCATGTTGGACAACAACTGTCGCCATAGCCCGTGATACTCAGCGGATTCGGATAGGGCAACTGGTAACGTGCAACGGGTATCGGAATCCGGCTTTGCTGGCGAAAATGGCGAGTACAGTTGATGTACTCTCGCATGGTCGGCTGACCTTCGGGATAGGTGCGGGTTGGTATGAGCGAGAGTACCGCGATTATGGATGTGATTATCCCAATATCAACACTCGTTTGCGTCAACTTCGTGAGGCGGTACAGGTGATACGAACAATGTGGACACAAGAGGAAGCCGTTTTTGAGGGAAGGTATTATCAGGTGCACGGGGCAATTAATCAACCGAAAGGAGTGCAGAAGCCACATATTCCTTTGCTGATCGGGGGAAGCGGTGAGCAAGTTACGCTTAGCTGGTTGCCCTCTATGGAGGAGATGCATGCAATATCAATGGAGATGTGCCAACTATCCAGCGAAAGTTCGCGGTGCTCAAGCAACATTGTGAGGCTGTAGGACGAGCCTATGAGCATATTCATCGTACTATCACCGCATTTTGTTCTATCGCAGAAACTGATGAGGAGGCAAGGGCAATGGTCCAACCAGAGTTTTTCAACCTTCTCAAACGAATGGGTTTGTGTGTCCTTATGGGAAGCCCTGAAACTATTCGCAAGCAGCTCGCTGAGTTGGAGAATGTTGGTGTGCAGGAAGTAATTCTCAGCTTTCCTGATACCCTGCAATTGGATTCATTGCGTTTCTTCGCTCGCGAGATTATAGCGAATGCCTGATGTTTTCAGGCAACCTTATGAGAAATTATTATGGAGTGGACGTCGAGCGGACAGTATGTCAGGTCTGCTCAACTTCCTTCCCCCTGTTCCCACTAGATGGTATGCAGGTTCTCCGGATCTGATACCAGCGGATCGTGGTCGCAAGCGCTTCTTTCAGTGGTGTGGCATGCAGGCCGAAGGCCTGTTCAAAGACGCTCGAAATATTTCGTTCACCTGGCTCACAGCCTGTTGTCTTAGAAATCTGCACATACCCTTCTTTCCTCCCCCTGCTACGAATCCCGTATACGATGCTGTTTTCGGAAGGCGCGTGGCTGCTCTGGAAATTCTGCACCTTCTGACTCTCAGAGATGCACAACGGCTCATACATGTCTCTGAGAGGACGGAAATAGTATCCTGGCTTCCTTGCATCTTGCCTTTGTCGTGCCTATAATATGACTGTAATCATTTATGACTACAGTCATTAAAGGAGGAAGGACATATGAGCAAGCCAGTAGAAAACGTTGATCCAGTCTCTTCGCAAGAAATGCTATTGAACATGGGGCCGCAGCACCCGAGCACACACGGCGTCTTGCGGCTGATGCTGATGCTGGAAGGAGAGACCATTACAAGTTGTACCCCGGTGATCGGCTATCTGCATCGTGGCATTGAGAAAATACTTGAAAATCGAACTGTGATGGCCGGCATTCGCTATATGGATAATGTAGATTACCTATCCCCGATGATCCAGGAGACGGCCTATGTCGGCGCGGTTGAGCAGCTTATGGGTATTGAGCCTCCACGACGGGCGCAGTATATTCGATTGCTCACGAATGAGCTGCAACGTATCGCTAGCCATCTGGTAGCGGTTGGCTCCTTTGTGATGGATCTGGGAGCGACAACGCCGTTTCTATGGGCTTTCCGTCACCGCGAACTGATTCTGGATTTATTTGAGGCGCTTGGAGGAAGTCGCTTCAACGTGAACTATATGCGTGTTGGAGGAGTACTTCATGACCTTCCGTCCGGTTGGCTGAAGCGATGTGAAGAGTTCCTTGACTATATTGAACGTGAGATAGATGAGATGCAAGAGCTGGCTGAGGGAAGCGAGATCTTTCAGATACGCACAAAAGGAGTAGGCTACATTGATCCACAGCGGGCGCTTGCTTACGGGATGACAGGGCCGATTCTACGTGCGAGTGGCGTGGAATGGGACCTGCGTAAGCATCGGCCTTATATGGCATATCGTGAGGTTCCGGTCAAGGTACAAACGGGCCAGGAAGGTGACAGCTACGCTCGAAATCATGTGCGCCTGCTTGAAATACGCGAAAGTATTCGGCTCTGCCGGACCGCTTTGGAGAAGCTGCCCGGGGGGCCAATCTCGACCCGAACCCCTGTGATGCTGCGCCCACCACGCGGTGAAACCTATTTCGCTGTTGAAAGCAGCAAGGGAGAGCTTGGTGTTTATCTCATCAGTGATGGGAGTGAATTTCCCTGGCGTGTCAAGCTGCGCGGCCCATCGTTTACCAATCTTCAGATATTGCCAGAGTTGCTACGAGGCTATAAAATGAGTGATGTTGTTGCGATTCTGGGAAGCTTAGATGTTATCATGGGAGATGTTGACCGCTAGGCCCGCCTGGAATCTTCACACAGGACGGGGAGAATGGGATTACGAGAAAAAAATAAACAGCAAAAGTTGGAACGCATTGTGAAAGCCGCCCGAGAACTCTTTGCAGAGAAAGGATATGCAGAGACGACCACTTTTGAGGTTGCGGAGCGGGCTGAAATCGGGACCGGGACGCTCTTTCTTTATGTGAAGAAGAAATCCGAACTGCTTCTGCTGGTCTATGGCGATGTGATTCGGCAGACCACTGATCAGCAGTTTGCGACGCTGCCTGAAGCGGCCTCCTTACTTGACTCGTTGCTGCATATCTTTACGGCCTTCTTTCATCTGTATGAGCAGCGGCCCGATGATGCTTATGCTTATATTAAAGAGGTTCTCTTTCATGATGCGGACCGCCTGCATAGCTCACATATCGAACAATTCGGCTTTTTTCTGGAAAAAATGGCGATACTGGTCGAGCGGGCTCAGGAGCGGGGTGAGGTCGCTCCTGATATCGATGTGCAACTTGCAAGCGCTAATTTTTTCTCGATCTATTATATGACCCTGACAAGCTGGCTTGGGGGTATGAGATCACAGGGAGAGGCATTAGAGTATCTGAAAAGCTCTCTTGCTCTTTTTATTCGGGGACTACTTCCGCGCAGTTAAATAGAATACCTGTTTGTCCATATTCGGGTTATGCCACACATAGAAGAGGATATTGCAGTTCAGGGGCAATCGCTTCTCAGAAGAGCGCAGAAGGGAAAAAGGTACACAGAGGATGTCTGTCGTGGAGTTCTCTGTGTACCGTTCTGCGCGTTTGTCCTAGCGTGTCTGATACCAGCGGATTGTAGTCGTAAGCGCTTCTTTCAGCGGTGTGGCATGCAAGCCGAAAGCCTGTTCAAAGGCGCTCGAATCGACAATTTGTGGCTCAGTATACTGGTAGAAGAGTTCGCTGTACTCTTCGGCAAAAGCCTGGTCGAAAATGCCCTGTTCATGCGCGAAGCCTACGGACGGAACCGAGAAGAGGTGCAGCGGGTAGCCCAGTTCCTGCTCGATGAGCCGGATGACCTCACGCGTTGAGGTGACAGGAGCAACTGGTAAGAGCCATTCTTTTCCATGAGCCTCATTGCGCTCTCCCAGAATGATCAGGCTTCGAGCAATATCGGGCATATAGCTGTAGCTGTGAGGAAGATCGATATTCCCCAGAACCAGAACCGGCTGTTGCGAGAGGGCCGCAGGGAAAACATATTGTCCCAGAGATGAATTGAGCGCTCGTGGACCGAAGAAGTCAGCCGCACGCCCGATGACAACGCGGGCCTTGCCCACTTGATGCGCTTGCAGATAACCCCACATCAGTTCGGCCCGAAGACGCCCTTTGCGGGATGTGGCTCTGTGAGCCATTGCTTCTGTCATGGGCTGTCCATGTGTTTCCCCATACAGATAGAGATTGTCAATGACAACAAGTGTTGCCCCGTGAGTCGCCGCACTCTCAATCATATTCTCTTGAAGGCGAGGCAATACCTCTGGCCATTGTTCGTAGGGGGCATGCGTGGCATTGTAGATCACTGCCGCCCCCTCGCTGAGCTCGCGAGCCACCGCGAGGCTGGAAATGTCTCCTGCGACCAGTTCTGCGCCTCTGGGAACCGCTCCTTTGCCGCTGCGGTTGACCAGGCGAACCTGTTTTCCTCGGGCAAGGAGTTCCTCAGCGAGGGAGAACCCGACCGGGCCGGTGCCGAAAATGACGTGCAGTTCTTTTGCTGTATGCATATTTTTCTCCTTAGAATCTGTGTCGTATCTTTTCTCATCAGGTGCATGTTTCTGCCGGCAGTGAGACCAGATTCAACGTTTCTGTTGTCTCTGAAGAGAAGTATAGAGGAGAAGGAACGGAAAACCATCACCCGTGTTCGTGATTCTCACGGGTGATATCTGCGAGATTGAAGCTGATCTGAAAACGACAGGCAGTTTGTGCCAGGAGGTGCGTGGATTGTTGAACGCTAACCTATGCAGTTTGACGGAGGCTTGTCCTGGCAAGGGGGAAAATGTGCGCCTTCTTCCCAACCTTTCCCAACAGCATCCAGATTGAGTAATAAAATCAAGTTCATCTATTGACACCCTGAAGCCCGGAGCCTCTTCTTTTACCTGTATGCATGTATATTGCCACAGCACGACGACTTATCGTGGCACATTGTCCAGAAGCCTCTGACGAGACTTCCTCGTTGGTTCCGGCCGACGGGACCGGCTCATGAACAGACAGGGATACAACCTGAGAGATGGAGTCTATGTCACACATAGGAAAGGATCTGATGATGCCAAACGAGCGAAATGACAGATTTTTGCAGCCGGATAATATGGTGTATGAAACCTATGAAGGGTATCAGAACCTTGCATATCAGCAGGAACGGACTGGTGAACAGGCGGCTCGTTGAAACGGCGGGTAAAGTAGAGGCTCCACCAAGCGGTCATAGAAACCTCTTCTTTCTTCTGACTGGGATGGTTTCCCTGGCGACCATTATCATTCTTGCTGTGTATCATAGCTGCACATCCAGTTGCCTGGATTGGGCTTGACATCACCAGCATCGGGATCTTTCTTATAACGGCAACCATTGTAGATAAGATAAAGTAGTTACAGGATCGAGAACCACGTATCTGGATAGTGTTAGAATAAAATTTGCGGGGAAAAAGGGACTATAGAATATGAGATGAACATAGATGGCGAGAAATGAGTATGCAACAAGGGTAGAGAAAGGGGATTCATTGTTCATCTTAGAGGTTCCCCGGGGCTGCCTGTTCTCCAATCAGGTGGTCCCGCTTTTTATATCCGGTGTACTGACCGGAACGGTATCTCAGAGGGAGATGCCCGAGGGCAACTTCTTTGGGTAGCTAGCCTCCCTTTTCCTGAAGAGCTCCTATTGTTTCGAGAGAAGCAATGGACTTCCAGCTGAGGCGAAAAAACAGATAGAAGCTCTCTTGCAAGATGAAGGCGAAGAGAAAAGCTGACAGGCGTTGTATGCTATCAGCGCCTCTTTCTAGCTAGAAGAGACTCAGCCAATCCTCCGCTTAAGGCTCATTTTCCCTGATCGGGTCTGATCACCATTCATAAGAAAACGCTGCATCCGTCGTACTTCTTCTGGCGTTGCTCTGGCTCGATCAATGAGATAGCTTGCTTTGAGTAGCCCATATTCTAACTGCGTTCTGGTGTTGACGGCTTATTTCGCCAGCCGCAGTATGTCAGGTGAGAACGATGCTATTCTGAAGGTGAGCTGTTCTACAAGAGTGCCAGATTTCGCACCCGGGAGCGCCCAATTGATCTATCCATAGCGTTTCAGCGTCGCAATCCTGCGATCCGCGGATAATTTCAAGAGCCCGGGAACCGAGGCTGACGCCGCGTGGCTTCTCCACCTTTCAGTCTGTTGGCATTCCTCCGCTCGGGACTTGCGGAATGGTGAAGGAGTCAGAGCGTTTCTCTTCCTTGAAATGCGGGGATCCCGGCCTTCTCTCATCGCTTCAAGGCGGGGAGAGAAGGCGTTGAAGGCCAGGTTAAGGCGGCCCGCGACATGCTGTAAGATCCGGAAGTGGATCGTGAGGAGCAAGAGATGCTGATGTTTCAGGGTCAGAGAAAGTGGCCCTATCGTATCGGCATCGAGCGCTCAAGCAAGATGTGTTCCTGAAATCTGGCCGCTTTCTCTACAGTGGCAGATACCGTCACATCGATTTTTCCACAGCATGGAGGGATAGTAGTTCCAAACCAATAGGACAGCTCCAGATGCGTTGTGAACTGTGCTGGATACCGTACTTGAAATGAGACAATAGATTGCTTCGATGTTGGTGGAAGCGTGCTGAGTGGAATCTGAATCGTGTTCTGCGCATCTGGTCCCGGCACGAACAAGGAATATGCACCATCAGCGGGGATCTGTTTGAAACAGATTGAAAACGTCACTGCAGCTTCTGTATTCCCGACATTGATGGCTTCTTTCAAGACGATGGCAGGCTTTAACTCGCCCTCAGACATCATAAACTCCTTTCCTGAGCCCTTATTGTTCAATCTTATGTACCCATCGTTGTTGTCCCAGCACGAACCCCTTTTTAATTGGAATGCATGTAGAAAAGGCAGTATGGCCCGCAGCGTAGTACACTAACGGTAGGGTGAGATGCGGGAAACGCTCATAGAATCGTGCCTGAGAGAAGGATGATACTGGTTGTATGGCATCGATCTTAACAGCGGCGCCAACGGGGATCGTTCCACTGCTTTTATCGTACTCAATAACAATGGAGGTGTTGTAGTTCTGGGGAAGCTCAATCTCGTATGTGTGATTCTGTCCATCCGGTGGGATCGCGCCTTGAAAGTACAGGTTGTCTTTTCCCTGCCACTTCACACCGGGAATGCTGATTGAGTAATTGCCCGAGGGAAATTGAGGAAACCCGACAGTGATATGAAGCAGCAAGTCGTCGGTTGTGCCCTGTAGTTGTGTCGTATATTTATAGTCAGGTGGAGCCTCAGTCAATGTGACTGTATTGCGGGTTACAAACGGGTTATCAACCAGGAAAGCCTGAAACTGAGTATCATCCATAGAAGGCATTCCTGCGAAGTCGGGAGGCTTCTTCCCATCTTGCCCGATCCAGACAATCATGCAGTAGTGCTTTCCCCACTCTAGATGGGGAGGTGTCCAGAGCAGGGGTTCAGACACGACGATTTCTCCCTTCTTTTCCGCTTTGAGAAGGGTATCATTCGCCTGGGTCCCGTCCTGTCTGACGATGGAAGGATCACCTTTTCCCTTCCATTGATTTGGCCAGAGAATCAATGAGCTTTCGACATAGTAGAGGTAAACATTTGCGCTTGCCTGCCCGTCTGTTAGATTTTTGCCGCGAAAGTATATATAATTCGTGCGTGTCATTGGAAGCTGCTGCTCGAAATCTGTATCATATTCGCGTGCAAACTGTTGTGGGTCTCCGGGAGAAGTCCCATTAGGGATGATATCGGGACTGCTGGCCCATCCTGCTCGGGCGGAGGTTTCTGTCTGGCCCATATACTGGCGCAAAAAAATGCCGCTTGTCTGTGTCATCTTCTGCTCCTTTTTACTCTGGTTGCACCTGACGTAACACGAACACAGTAGAGCCGCCCCTATCGGTGACGAATATCTCTGCACCATCGGGCTGCGTTGCGATCCCGTACGAAATGACAGTGGCTCCAGGCCAGAGGTACGTTCTACTCAGGCGAAGCGAAACCGGGTCAACGATTCGCACGCCGCTGGCATCAGTTGCAAACAATGCTGTCCCATCCGGTGAGGGAACTACATACTGAATGGATGCAACCTTTTGCTCAATACCCAGATGCACCGTTCTGATATGCATGGTCCTGGGATTGATGACCGAGATCATATTCATGTTCGCATCTGCACCCGGGTCTGTGTCCTTCACACTGAACACATAGAGACGAGCCCCATCGGGGAGCGCAGTCAGAGCCTCGGGTCTCCCTTCAAGCTCATGACTCTTTACCTGATAGCTTCCTTCCTCATAATAGATCTGATGCAGAAGAGGAACGCTTGATTCCGTTACAAACGCTTGAGAGCCATCGGCCAGCACACAGAGAGACTTGAACCCCTTGGTGGATGGATGCTCATAAAGTTCCTTCTCTGCAAGCTTTTTCGGTGTCTGTCCGGTGATGTCGAAAACTTGCATATAATAGCGTTGCTTATCGTCGCATAGAAGAAACAGGCGTTCTCCATTTGCAGAAACGTCGAGGAGAAGCGGTTGATGTCCTCCCTCCAGCGGTACCCTCTGCGTTTCAAACGTTCCGGTATCGATAAGAAGGAGATCCGTCGAAGCCTTTTCAAGCGCGAAGGCGAACTGGCGATTTTTGTCAGGATGAACGGCACAGGTGATCAGATTAGTCGTTTCCAGATGGATCATGCTGATTCCTGAAATTCGGTCATGGACGGAGAGACCGGGAATATCTTTCGGGTGCAAGATATCTCGAATCAGTGCGTTATGCCAGGAATAGACCTGCTTTGCATCTGGTGTTACAACGACTCCGGTTGGTTTTTCGACCGAGGGAATGGAAGTCGTTTCTGCCTCATAGGTCGCAAGCGTCAACACGCTCATTGAAGCATCGCCAGTATTGGTAACCAGTACCAATCCATCGTCAAGTGTGACCGTGACACCTGTTGGTTTCTCCCCTACCTGAATGTTTTCTTCCAGCACCTTGCAATCTTTTGGCAAGGTACCACATGCGATCAAGGCAAGCGCGTTCTTCTTTTCCAGCGAGACAAAGGCATATCTCCCACCTGCCATCATCGCAAAAGAGACAGGTGTTTCTACTGGAAGATGCTGGCGTGGTGAACCATCGGGGTAGGAAGTACTCAAAGCAAACACCCCATCTGCGGAGGCTACCAGCAAGATCTGACCATCACGGGTAATGCCAAGTCCACGCGGCTGTTGTCCGATATTGCCAACCGTACTGGTCAGCGCATAGTTTCGCTTTGCATCTACACCAATGATCGAAATGGTGTTCTCGCCGGCATTAGAAACGTAGACTCGGGCACCGGATGGGTCAAGCGCGATATCTGTTGGCTCTTTCCCGACCGCGACTTCGCCCTGTTTGTGGTATGTGTTTCCCTCCTGTACCAGAATGATCAGCTTGCCCGCACGGTGGGCATCTTGTGTCGTCACAAACAGCGTTTTCGCATCCCGCGAAATCGCGACAGCCGTTGGTTTATCGCTGACATCTGGCAACGCAGCAGGCTGAAAAGTGTAATAAGGACGCGTTTGCGTCTCCTGTATATGGATCAGGGTAAGTTGTCCATCTCCTGAGGCAACGAAGACAAAGCTCCCGTCAGGCGCGAAGGCCAGATGGGGTGTGTCTCCGGTTGCAAGCGGCTCTCCAATCGGCTGATAGAGGGCATTGTCAATAAATGAGATCTGACGCTCATGGGCCAGAGCTGTAAGCGGCGCGGTTGGAGATGCTGCGACCAGACGTGCCTTTTGCGCGAGTGGATAGCGTTGGTGCTGTGTTTTAAAGGCAGAAAGGACCAGCTTCCGATTCTGAACGGTCTCCTGATGTTGCGAAATGGGAATCAGCGTCATCATCTGAGGCTGCTGAATGGACTTCGTGACGCTGCCAATTGGCTCATAGGTGTCGCCACCTGTGCCCTCGCGGCTGCTCACAAGCTTGATGCGCTCGTTTGAGTCCACCGCCCAGGAAAAGGTGACATCACAGGGAAAGTCTTTGTAATAGATGGAGCGTGGAGATGCTGTAAACGAGTTGATTCGTGGGAGTACCACTGCTTCGACCGTGCGATAGGCCACATTATTGCGATCTGCATACGGGCCTTTTGCTGTCAGGGTAAAGGGGGTTGTGGTGAAGATTTCGGCCGGGATACTGGTGAGATTGGTGACATCCTGACAAAGTGGTGCAAGGAAGAGTGAGGTTGCATTCTTTGTCTGCCAACGAACTGTGACCTCTGCCTTTTGCTCGGTCAGATAGGTCGGATTCGGCTCAACCTGCAATGAACTGATCTGTACATGCGGGATCTTATAGAGTGGCAGGATAAAAGAGCCGTCCTGGTAGCCAGGTATGCCTTGATAGGTTAGCAGAAGTGAAGTGGGCCCGGCACGGAAAAGGGTGACAATATTCGTGACGTCGAAGGCGACGTTGGATTGAGGGCCGGTCCCAATGATTGGCTTTCCAACAGGAGGTGTTAGCTTCCATGAAGGGTTCTGTAAGGTTGTGTCAGACTCAATATGCCATTCGTCTGCATTCAGGCCACGAGTTACCTTGATATCGCGCGCATGCTGAATATCCGTCAAGGCTCCATATCCGTAGCCTGTGCCATAGACAAAGGTGAGTACGAATGCGGTTGCAGGGCCAGCCTTGACCTCTTTTCCCTCAGGACCCGGTCCAAAGGCGAGCGTAAAGAAGTTCGCAACTGTATGCTCCTCATCGCTGGTAATAATCGCGTTCGTGTCTGTACTCAGTTGAATATCGCGCTGCAACTCTCGTTTGTGCGTGTCAGGCGGCACCTGAAGCGTGGCGGATAAGGTGTCAAACTGCCCGATCTCGTCATCAGTAATAGATGGAACATGGAAGTAGGTGACAACAGGATAGACAACGCTTCCCTGTGGAGGGGAAGAGAGTGTCAGTGAGGCAAGTGTAATATCAATCTGGTTCCCTGGTCCCGGCTTCAGGGTCTGAAGGACAGTGGGAGTCATACCAATCGTGCGCTGATCCGGGTAGGCCTGGAATGACCATTCCGCAGCCGATGCCTCAAGTTTCTGAAACTCAGACGTGGAGAGATTCAGGCTGGAAAGATCCAGGTAGAGCATAGAGCCATCCGCAGACCCTCCTTGATCTGGTGGAACGTGATGTGAGGCAGGCTTGAAGGTTGCCTCAACATTTGTCGTGATCCGAAGGGAAAGCTGATTGTAAGTGCTATCCGTCGTGATATAGATGGTATTCTTGTCGTGGTCCCTATGATTCCGCAGTTCACAGGTTAACTGTGGTTCCAGAGTGGTTATTTCCTGTTCCATGTTTTCTCCTTTGTTATTGAACAGCAATGAGAATGTCGTACACGCCATTGTTGAGACCATCGAGGTTATAGAAGTCGACATACACATGTTCCTGAGCGTTCCTACTGGTGACGATCACGTTTTCCAGCGTGAGGGTAATGCCCTCCTCAGGTTGGAGCGTGATGGGCTTTCCAGCAACCGGGGTGAATGCCCAGTAATTGCCATAGCGTGTATCATTGAAGCGCTGAAAGGCCCATCCCTCGGCTTTCCACCGTATTTCAGGTATGTTCTGGCTCTCCACCAACCCCCCAAAATGGAGGTAGAGGATAGATCCATAATTGTTCTCTCCTTCGGGAAGTAATTGGCCGGGTTGAAAGACAATGCTGCTTTTGCACTTGTTCTTGAGCGTAAGGGTCAGTGTATTTGCCTTTGCCCGCTGCGCGACGGGTTGACCGCCTGGATTAAGCAATGAGAAAAGGAGGAGTTGAGGATTTAAGCGCAGCCAGCCTTCTGTAATATGCTGTGGGGTATAGGCCCAGACTGCACTATCATTGTCCGCGTGGATATCTGGCTGTACTGTCCACTTCTTTGTTTGACCCTCAATGACCTCTTCGATCCAGGACCACTGGTAGCCTTCCTGAGGCGCAAGGGGAAGGGTGAGCGCACTGGCTCCATACAGAAGCGGCGCGCGAAAGAAGGTCATCGACAGCCTCTGTAAGGCTGTGGTGTGTTCGGCTGGAAGTTGTACCTGCTGTGCAGGTAGAATGCCGGTTGTGGCATGTACTGGCAGGTGAGGATCAATCAGAAGTAATAGCTTCCATTCTTCGCTCTCACCTGCATGCCTGGGCGTTAACAGGACTGTCGTTTGTGAGGGACGGATGACGCCCGAGGTCGCGTCCGGGTTGGCGGCCTCTGAATAGAATGTCGAAAGGTCAAATGTGGTTTGCCCGGACTTGAAATAGCCGATCAATCCATCTGTGAGGTGCTCGAGATGGCCGAGAATGACCGGGAACTGAACCTTTGTAATCCCGCTATCTGTCTCGATGAATTGCCCATCAACCAGCGTTGCCCAATCCTGATTACAGGCCGGTTCTCCTTCGAGCTCCAGACGCAGGGAGGCCTGAACCAGGGCCAGCGGACGCTCTACCAGATTGGGGAGTGCTATATCTGGCCGGGGGAGTGGATGAAGCGCGTTGCAGGCTCTATCGAGTGTTTCCCAGAACGCCTGAAAGAAAGCGGGTGTGCTCTTCTGTAACATCAGGCTGACATCACGAAGAAACGGGTTTTCATATCGCATCACCTGCTCAAGTGGTTGGTCAAGAAAGCGCTCCTCGCCGGGCGCTGGCTGCCATCGGACCTTACTGCGATCCCCATTCAAAAACAAGGTGCCAAGTGGTGAGCCCTGTTGATTGTAGAGAGCAATACTGTTGGTGTAGCGATGAGGAAGTAGCCAACCACAGATAGGGGAGGTTGTGGGATGTATATTCGTCTGGTTCAGGGAGACGCTGTTCGCAGCGATCCAGTGGAACAGAAGACGTGACGGCTGAGCAAGGCGAGGCTGACAAAATGCAACATCCGGTACTGTCTGATCCTGAAACGTAGTTCTCAATGTTTCTGCCAGTGACAGGCTTCGGGCGGCAATGCGACGATTGCGATCAAGCACTGTTCGCTGTTGTCCAAATGCATCCACCAGCAGCAACGAGGAAAGTCTGATATAGCCTGCTCGCAAAGGGTTAAAGAAACTGTTAAAGTTCGGAGCTGTGGTCGCACGGATCTTCTTTTGTATCAGAGCCCTGGTCAGATTTTGCATCGGAACCGGGACATGCATTTGTTGTGGAGGCTCTTGGATCCGTAACTGCAAGCTTTGCTCACGCATCAGCAGCGCAGCGGCAAATCCGCTGAGTGCCTGCGTCTGAATTGGTGTCGCGTTCAGATGATCCAGCATTTTCTTGAGTGGTTCAGTGTCGCTATGGGCAGCCAGCAGCTCCTGCAAATTGAGCGTCGCTTGTGAGGAAAGCACAGTCGATCCTCGATAGCGCTGCGCATATATTGGCTTGCTCGGGTTAACGGGATGAGCAGGATTCGTTTTGTACTTAATGGTTCCTGTTTCGGGGTCAATAGTATAATTGCCAGTAAAAAGCTGAGGGTCATAGTCGAGTGGCTGATTCTCCTGGACAGTTGCAGTCAGCGGCTCATACTCTACCTCCCAGAGCAGGAAAATTGGGAGCCAGGGGTTCGCTCCCATCCAGCGGCGTACGCCAACGGGCGAGGGAAGCATTCCGGTAAAAGTGTAGATATGTTGCGGCTGTGCACGAAGGGCTGCATCCAGTGCCGTTGTCAGGTCGCTTTCTGCTGTGCCTGTTCGGGCAGCCATTAACGCCGTATCAAGTAGACAGGCTTCACGCAAGAGCGCCGTGCAGGTATCGGGATAAGGCAGGTTTTCGGAAAGCCTGAGCGCAGCGAACTGAGTGGCTGTACAGGTCTGTCCCTGGATGGTGACCGCTGTCAAGACCTGATCCGTTTGCCGGCATGCCAGATAGCCCTTCTCATGATACCGTCCATCTCCACCATAACGCTGGGCACGTTCAAGCCCGTTGCCCCCAAGTAAAAGCACTGGTTCGGCAGGTGCTGAGTACATCGGTGCAGGAAGCTCTTTCAAGTGTTGCTGTTCAGTGAGCATATCCTGCACCAGCTTCTTCTGATTGTCAGCCTTCTGCTGTGCTTCTTGCTGCTTCTTCTCCAGGTTAGAGAGTGATTGATACCGCTTCAGCACTGCCTGAAATGCGGCTTGCTGCGTTTGAATGTCCACATGAAAGTAGCGAAACCACTCAGCGAAGAGCTGCCAGAGATACTGCATCAGTTCAGCATAATAACTGTCACTTTCCTGTTGATAGGCATTCAGCAGGCGTAGCGCTTCAGCCAGGCGCAGTGGAAGCAGTGTATCCGTTTCCTGTTCGATGGTGTAGCGTTTGCCTGAGGCTGTAGCACTGAATTGCAGCGTATGGAGCGCGCGGTACAGTTGAGCCAGTTGATCAGGTTGTGGGCGTTGTAACTCTTGCAAGGCGCCAACCTGAAAGGCAGTAAAGAGCTGCTCGTCAATAGCCGTCTGTAAAAACTGTTGCCCACGGAAATACGCGGAAAAGGCTTCGGCTGGTGTGTTTCCGACGGCCACATCTGCGACTACTGACAGGGGTTGATCGTAGCTTTCGACGTAGGTCGTGCGAGGATTCCAGGAGAGACCCTGAATGAAGCCATGATATAGTGTATAGGCAGGAGGCTCTTCCTCGGTAAATGTCCAGGATTGCTGCTCTTGCAAGGTTGACAGCTTTTCCTGATGTATGGAAGCAGAAGCGTAACAGGGGTCATATTCACGTCTGCTAAACCACCCGATCACGACATACGAGAGAAGTGCTTTCTGTCCTTCCTGTAAGGATAGGTCTTTGAGGGTATCGCAAAAACCAAAAACGCTTCGGCAATTGGGATAAAAAGCCGCAAAAGCAATATCACCGCTGGCGGCTGCATGTAAGGGGCTGCCAAACGCTGCTTCAAAGGGAGTTGCTCCCGTTGCGGGATCCGGCTCTTTCCAGGTCGGAGTGAATTCAGTATATTTCCCTACATAGCGAAAGGGCTGTTCCGGGTCATTATGAACTGGCAGCGTAATCACCTTTTGCCCTGCTGGCTGTTCTTCTGAGAGTGCATCACTTTCAATAATCCACGTTTTTGCTTGTGGCTCTGTCCCTTGAATTAGCAGCCGGGTCACAAGCCAGCGATTGGGAGCTGCCGGAAAGCACACTTCTCCTGTTGTATCCACTGTTGCATGCGTCAGCGCGTCGGGAAGCGCCCAGTGCAGATGCACTCCGCTCTCCAGATAGTCATAAGGAGAATCGCGTAGATCACATGTGACATCAGAACCCAGAAACCCGGGTACGCCCATGCCAAGATGTCCTTTATCAAAGGCTGCGGTCAACCCGGAAAACTTGCGGGTTGTCTCCTCGTCGACTGTTCCCACACAGAAGGCCGCCACATCGACCGGGACCAGCAGTCCAGCCATTTTCTCTTCTCCTCTTTTATACATTTCTATTGTAATATTCAACCTTTACCACGCCCTTGACCAGCTCAAGCGCAAATTCTGCCGATGTTACCTTGTCGAGCTTCTGGTCAAATGGAGGGTTATTCAATGTCTCTTTGAGTGTGCGCTGAGCTACATCGAGCTTGAGGGTCTGATTATCACTGCGGGTAGGAAGTGCTGTCTGTCCATCAAGCTGCTGTCCAGGTTGTTTCTGCCCTGCGGTTACTGCTCGAAGCGTTGTCGTATAGTGCCCCGGGTCACCCTCTACCCCTGCATGAATTTGTTCAGGTGGTTCATGAAGCGCGACCAGAGCAACAACCCCATCAAAAAGACAGAGCATGGTATCCTCAGATAGCTTCGTCCAACGCAAGATGGGAATTTCCTCTGTTCCCTTCTGATCCGCATAGCCGTTTACTTGAAGATTGGGCCATCCCGCAACAACTTTTGACCGTAAAAGAAACCCGGTGCACTGCTGGGTTTCATTTCTGTAGGTCGTGAAAGGGCGTCGGTTCGGACGGATTGTGTGTATACGCGCTGCGATCTTCCCATGAAACTCGGTATAATCGCAGCAATCAAGTTGAGGCCGTCCATCCCGGGTGACGCGCCCGATGCTCAATACGCCGTCAATGAGTGCCTGTAGCCAGTTCTGATCAAGGAAAAAGAAGCGCAATGACTCAATTGGAAGCATGCGTTCATCTGGCACAAGATAGTGAAAAGGTATCCCGTAGAGCAGGCGGAGGCGTGCCAGCCATTGTGACACCTCATCTGGAATCGTTGCTGCAAACTGCCTGTGCGCCTGGAGAAAACTGCTAAAGATAGATTCCCCGTTCAGGTTTGCCTCAAACGCCTGCATCTGGGCAGAAAGTGCCTGAGAGAAGTGGGTTGTTCGTCGCCACCGATACAGCTCGTTCGCAAAACCGGTATTCTGTAATGCGAGCATCTGTCCCAGTTGCCAGGCAATGCCATAAGAGACATCAAACAGGCCGGTCAGGGGATTGTAGGCGTTTGCGGCGTCGGGGCCAGAAAGTGGTGTCTTCAAGGTTGGCATGACAGTAGAGGGGGCCAGAGGTCCGCGATACCAGGAAACCGTTTCGCCTCCGTGACGCAGATGATGCTTGAGCGGCACATAGCCCTGTACCAGTGCATTCCGAAGAAGTACCCGGGCGTCTTGCGCGGTTGTGGTTCCTGCTTGCTGTTTATCCAGCGCGCTTTTCACCTCGCTTTCGGTTGGTGGTATTCCCTCGAACGGCACCTGAAGCGTGGTCAGTTTCTGTCTCCCGTCTGTTGTCTTGTTCAGATTCTCGAGCAGTGTACGAAGCATCGCGCCGCGTGAGTTGGCTGTGAAGCGCCAATAATGATAGTTGAGCAAGCGGATATAGGTTGTGTCAGCGGGTATTTTGCCGCTTTTTGCTCCCTGTTCATCCGGGAGATACTCAGCAAAGCGTTCTAGCGATACCAGAAACGCATGTGAGAGCGTATCGATTGCAGGGACCCGGTTTCCCCGGACAATTGCATACTTGAGGAGATGTTGATTGCTATCTGGCCCGTGCATAGTATCAACCTGCCGAATATGGGCCAGATAGGGGAGATCTTCTTTTGCAGGAGCAACCTTACTGAAGAGTTCTACCGGAATATCGATCACCATACAGGCGTCATCAGGGGATTCGCCGTATTCAAGCGCCCAATCGGGATACGACAGATAGCCAGCGGGGAGTGTTCCCTGAAAGTGCTCTCCATTCTGGTTCAGAATATTCTCTTTCTTGCTCAGGGTTGTATCCTGTTGTTGCATTATCTGTCCCTGTGGTAGCAGCGCCAGAGGGGTCGCTTTCGCTATTTTCACGCTGGCTGCTTCTTCATCTGTGAACAGGAAGACGGCAAGCCAGGGAGCCTCTTCAGAGGGAAGGTCAGAGGCTCGTTCCCAGGGCAAGGTACAGCGCTTGAGGACCACATGAGGCAAAACACCATCAAATTCACCGGTTGCCAGGTTGGGCGGAAACACACCGCTGATATCGTCAGCAGAGAAAGACAAGCGTTCCCCTTTCACGATTATGGTGCTTGCATGTGCGAACTGATTGGGTGCCTCTGTATTCAATGCCTGCTCGACCTGGATGGTATACTTTCCCGCCTTTAAGGCAGGCAGATCATATTGAATAAATGCAACCTTTTTCTCGTCCTTACTCATTACACTCGCCCTTCTATTGGCTTCTCTTCTCCAAGCAAACGCAAGTATGGGGGTGCGAACAGATCATATGTTGCGGGGTTGCTTAACGCGTCAACCTGGAGGTTGGGAGAGACAAGGAGTCTATCCGCTTCCATTGCTTGTAGTAACGCGTTGCGGTTGGTCAGCGCCTTTGCACTCTTGATCGTCTCTACAACAGTCTCGGTACGAAAAGGGTCTTTCTTTGCCACAGAAGGAACATTCCACCAGAAAGATTGAGGCTGTTCAGTAGTGTATTGTAGAATAGACAGCGCAATCGGGAGTGTGTGCCGAGGGGCATCGACATAAGGCAGGATTCGGGCGCCAACCAGCACATCAGTAAGCGTTGTATCCTGAAGCGGGTTTTGAATCTGCGGGACTCCCTGCTGATTGAAATGCTGTTTCTGCCAGAGTGATTTCGGGATGTTCTGAAGTATGCGTACCAGATAAAATGTGCTTGGTTGGTTGGTTTCAATGCGTACCGTGCATGTTGATTGGAATGCTGAACTCTCCGTTCCGGTCGGACCAACACCAAACTCTGTATTCGGTTGAATAACGCTTCCCTCTCTCTGTGGTTGCATCGTATCAGGGGCAAGTGAGAGTTTTGAGTCATATTGGAGCGTTTTCACCGGGATTGCAGATGTAACGGTGCATTCAAACTCTCCGGGATTGACGACAAAGGTATCTTGAGTGAGTGTTTTCGTCAGTCCTTTTGTGACATTGATATGCAAGATCGAAGGATCCGCTGTTGATTGAGCATCTGGACCGGCAGTAAGTAGCTTCGTGGTTGTTTTTTGTTGTGGAAGCAACTGCTGTACAAACTTATTCCATGAGATTGTGGTGTCTGTCTGTCGTCCGCTGCTACCAAAGTGAATGGTAAACGAGATGAGGGCGAGATCAATAACCGCTTTGCCTGTAAAATCAGGGCCCCAGATTTCCAGGCCAACGCCAATTGTAATCGTGATGGTTTTGCGCGTTATCAGCAGGTTTATATCAAAAGAGACTCCAAGGGAGATCCCTGCACTGATATAGTAATGAAATGGTTGCAGGAGCATCAGGAAATCAGCCCAGACAGTAAACCATGCCTTCACTCCTCCGCTTTGCCAGAGGGCTTCCAGCCGTCCACCTGCCATGACTGCACAGGATGTCAGAGCGAAGTAGAGTTCCGCTTTCACGCTTAGCTCTGTGCTGATTTGCCAATTGATCCCGAGGCGGGGAACCTGTGGATAGTGAGCCGGAATGGTGAAATGCGGGTTGTATCCACCAACTGTTATTACAAACTCACCTGCATGAGATCCTGAGAACCAGCTGTAGAAAGCAAAGCCACCGGTCAGACGGCAATCCCGTGAGAAGAGAAAGGAGTTTGATGTGAGTTGTCCTGATAGAGCCAGTAGACCGGTATGGAGCGAGAAGCTCCCTTTCAAGGCTAGCTCAATCTGGGCAACGATTACCTGAGAGCCTCCGGCTTTGGGTGGTGGAAGTGTTAGCGTTGAGAGCCCCAATAATGCAATTTCAACGTCGGTTCCGATGCTCAGGGTAACCAATGCGAACGAGTCGATGACCTCAAATGAAGTAAAGTGGATGCCGGCAGCCAGCCAGTAATCACCCAGGCCCGGAGTAATGACGCCTTTATTGATGAGTGTATCCAGGACCTCGCTGACTTTCTTTCCGATGTCTTCGCCGGGCTGTGGTGATGGCACATCGCCATTTCCTTTAGCCCACTCTACCAATGGAAATGATGCGACATGTTCAACGTCAGGCAGCACCAGCTTTCGATTGAAGCCCAGGCCACCTGCTAAGCCAGTGACAAAGAAAAACGTTGGTCCACCTATTGGATAGTTCAGCACTGCATAGAGAAAGAAGGAAGGATGGTCCTGTACCTGTGTGTAGGCACCAAGAGCAAAAATCGAGAGATTTGCTGTCTGAACTATCAGTTCGCCAACGAAATTCACCGGATCGAGTGTGCCGATTAATCCTCCGCTGACGATGACAGGTCCTTCCTGGGCAGTGACGCTTAATCCCCGAATGAGAAATTGTGGTGCAAACTGTTTCAGAGGAGAACTGAGTCCAAAGCCTTCCAACCTGATAGTTAATCCACCAGCGGTAAGGGCAAGGTTAGCAAGGATCGCCAGTTTGCCGCCAGTATACTGCATACCAAGCTTCTGGATTTTGAGTGGTCCAAAGGACTTTTCTACATCCAGCCAGAGAGTGGTATCTGCTGTTGTACTCAGCGTAATGAGCTCTGTTGTCTGTTGTTCTCCGTAGGCCCAGAAAGCCAAACCGTATCTGCCGGGAAGGAGCATCGCTTCAGCATACTCTGCTACCGTCTGCCGTTGTCCTCCCAGTTGTAAGGTAAGAGGGACCACCAGTTCGCCAAAGTGTGCTTCAGCCGAGAGGCAGAGGAGAGCGGTTATGCCTGTTGCTGGCACATGTGGGTAGCCTTCCCCAATAAGCTTGTTCACCCGTTCAGCCATTTGCTCGCCTATGATAACAGTGGCAAGCAAAAGGTGTATCTTCTCGATGGAGACGGTTATTTCTCGGTCAAGGATCGTCCCGAGCAAAGGGAGATCAGAGAGCTTGACAGGCAGTCCGGCTTCTATGCCACAGAAGAAGTGCCTTTTTTTCGTATTTGTATCTTGAAAGATGACAACCACTGCTTTTCCGTAATGTGGAGATGTGACGCTCAGAGCAATGCCACTCTCTTGCGACAGGTCATAGATCAGGCGAACGCTCGAAAGGTCGGGCGTCAATTCAGAGGGAATATCTGGCAGTTCGGATGGGTCAACCTTCAGGGCAGAAGCAAGTTTCTCAAGCGTCAGGGGGTTCTGCTCATCTTTCCACTCGCCGATCACCTTTTGCTCTTCATATTCGATTGAAAGTGTAGCGTTATCGAGCTGAAGTGTGCCTCGAATTTCGGGCTGATACTTTCCCGCTACCCGTTTCAAGCGCAAGGTTGTGGTCAGAGCGAAGGTCTCACCTGCAAGCGTGATATCTAATTCAAGGGCACAGGAAAAGGTGCCTGTACTGGTATCAAACGTGATCGCACAATGTTTCAGGGTCATCCGTTTCAAGGATTCTGGTATTGTCACGCCGAACTGATCGCCAAGATCCTGTAACAGTTCGCCACTGACCTGCTCGATGACACCTTGAAAGAACCAGCTTCCGGTTTCTGTTCTTTGGGCAGTGACTGCGAAAGAACTCCGACCAAGTTTCATGCTGGCTGCGACAAGTCCGCTGATGCGTCGGCTTCCCAGTGGGTCAAGAATGGTGATTCCGATACGATATTCTTCGAGTTGTACCGAGGGGAGCACTTCCCATCCCTGGCTCTCTGAAGGACTACCCATCTCGATACTGATTTGTGAGACGACCGGGGTACGACGTGGTGCAAAGCAAACCTGAAACTGGTGTAAGGCAATCTGACCAATCCCGGGCACCTGAATGTCCTTCTGGGGACCGGTCACGAGGTTGAGTGCGCTTCCAGCGTCAAGTGTTGCCTCCTGCCTGAGCTGCACCTGAATTCCTGCTGTAGGGTCAGAGGCTATTCGAAGCGGCAATGAGACATCATCTACCACTAGATCTGTCTCTATTGCGATGTCTGCCTGAGAGGCAAGCGAGGAGGCGAGCGAAAGAGGGATGCTCTCTCCGCTTATCTGAAAACGCTTCATTGCAAGCCAGCTTATTCCTGGTATCGCCAGTGTCTGCTTTACTTGAAAAGAGCATGCGATCAGGTATTGTTGTGGACTGGCAGGATCATATGTTATCGTGATCGTGGCCGCGATCTCGTTCACTTTGCCCCAGGTGATGGTATCGGTTAGGGTCAGCCGTTCTTGCTCAAGCCGAATCTGGACACCTGGAAGCTGTATCGCCTCAATACGTGGGAGCAGTTCTAATGTCAGAGCGGCGCCTGGAACAAGCCGGGCGATATCCGAGAGTGTAAGCGTTCTCTGCTGCTGCAGGTCCAGAAGGGCCTGTTGTATCTTCTCCAGCGACATATTTCCCCTGCTTTCCTTACTTAAATAAGCCTGAGTGCTTCTCGTTTCTGCTTGAGATTCTTTCCGGCTAGTTCAAAGGCTGTCCTCTGTTCTGGATGTGCCCATATATTCGAGGCATCAGGGTTTTTTACATTGTTCCACGAGGAGCGAATGCTGTTCTCTGAAACGTACTTCCAGGTTGTTGCTTCCCCCTCTGAAATCTGGTTGAACGGCTCTATACCGGTAAAGAGGAGTTCTGCGGCGGTGGTCGTAAAATGGTTGTGTGCATAGCCGGGCGCAGCGCCTGCGCAGCAATACCGCGCGTGAACGAGCTGATGTACGAGTCCTATTGCGGGCGGACGAAAGTCAGGCTGTTCAGGGACATTATGCCCTTCGCGACGGGCATTGAACTCAATAATAGCTCCTGTTCCCGGGCCCGGAGGAGAAACAGGATAGAGCAGCATCAGCAGGGCCAGAAGAAAATACTCTCGGGTTTTGATCCCTTGATTCTCAGTTTGCTGGATATAAATGTCTATCTTTTTTCCAGCCAGCCAGTCGAGCCAGAAATTCTTACTCAGTTTGAGCTTTGCATTGAAATAGCCAGATGAAAATTGACTTTTGTCCAGGAAAAGAGAGCGCAAGGGGAACTCTTGAAGGTCCTGTAGAAAACGGTCAAGGCGTTGCGATTGAGGGAGCGAGGCATAACGCTGGTACAACAGATCAGAGATGGGGCCTGCAATATTGGCGTGTTCAGCAGAGAGGAGCCATTGCGTAAGCTGACAGACCGCGTGCTCATTCTCCAGGGGTAGTGTACGATTCTGCTGAGCTGCCGGGATAATGAACACAGGGAAACGACCCTCTCGCAGAGCAGGAAGCAGTCCCAGGGTATCCACTTGCTCGATGAGCTTGAGACAATTCAGTACATATGCCAGAAACCCAGCGATATCTTTGAGCTTCTCATCAGAAACCTCTAATCCCTGAGCTTGAAGAAATTGTTGTAGCTTCTTCGGAGGGTTTGGCGGAACAGGATAGATAACCCCTGGACCGCCTGGCTGTCTGCCGAAATAATCAATCTGGCTAACCAGATTTCGATGATGGAAAGCAAGGTAGATTCCTGGCTCTTCTGTATTAGAAGGGGAGCACGTAGCGAAATTCCATTCTTTTTCCTTGCCTGGTATCCATTTCACTCCATAGAGACGATCAACAACACCCTCGATACCCAATACATCTGTAAGATAATGAAGCATGAAATCTCCTCACTTCCATCAATGTGTGCATATTTATGCAGACTATGTGTGTTGACATGCCTTCTTCCATCTTTACCCTGATCTATTGCAATAATATCACCTCGTATTTATGAAAATCAAGAAATTTCACTTTTATTTCTTTATATTGATAAAGTTATATGTATCCATTATGGTAATAATCATAGTATAGAGCTGCTTCTATGTGTGCATGCTTGATTTTTCATATGTTACAATAAAAGTGAGTAAGAAAGAAAGAGGAAAAGAATGTACAGATATGCTGTTCAAATTCCTGGTGCTTCCTGGATTGAAATAGCGGATTATCATGGCTTTATTAGTACAATCAGGCAGCAATTCAATGTGTCTGAAAAGGGGGAGAATCTTGATATCAAGGTCGCAACCTCTGAAGAAAGCAAACTTCTGGTGCGGATAAAAACGGCTGACGCCTACATCTCTCACTTAAATGCCGAAAAGGGGGGCAAGGTTGGGAACTGGAAAGAGATCCCGAAAGACCTGATTAACTACAGTGAAAAGGATCAGATACTGAACGAGTCGGGGATTGAGGATGCTATTGCGCAGGGCAGAAAATGGGCACTGGGTGATATTAAGGCGTTGACAGAAGGGCCTGTAAAGATCCTTGCTTTTATGCTTGCTGAAGCTGCTCGCTTTACTGTTGTCCAATATAGTGTCAGTGAGATGTTGGTGCACGAGCAAGAATATCACTGGAAAATGTTTGAACTTCTCCTCAAAAACTGGAAAGATCTCTGCAAAGAGAAGTGTCAATCGAAAGAAAAAACGTTTGGCCTTTCCATGCAGATGACCAACATCTACACGAAACAGCTTCTGAATGAGGCTCGTACTGAGGAGGAGAAGAAGTGGCTCAAGCAGATGCAAGCAACCGCTGAAACGCTGTGTAAGCAGGGCTATCCGATGGGGCTTTCTGCCTGCTAGGCTTTATCTCTATGGGAATGGGAGATTGAGGCGAAAATGGAGAGATATATGTGAGCTGGTGACGGGCCAGAAAAAGAACTGAGAGGGTTTAGCGTATTATCAGCGCCAGGGTAAGCATTTCGGAGCGCGAAATAACGTGATTTGTGTGCTCAGGTTTTATAGGCGCCGCTGGTAGATGGGCTTGACAAAGATCGCCGATCATGACAGGACAGGGTGGACACCTTCCTGACCACTCTGTCCTGTTATTGGTGCTTTGAGCGACTCTGTTGCCCTGACACGAGCGGAACACGTCAACGGCGCTGGCAGCCGGGTATGCAGACGATGTTCTATATGCGTTAGCTTATGCACTTCTCCTTCCATTGCTGATCTTGTGCGGTCAGCAAGCTGGCTTCGTTATAATAATCCATGTCCTCTTGCATGGTTCGGCGCAAAAGAGCCACTTGCGCTGGAGTTGCTTTCAGCCGGGTGCGTATGCTTCATGTCACGAGCTTGTTTCTTTATGACAGGAATGTAGCGTAAGGGTCAAAGTGTACTCCGGCCCACCCGAGACCCTGGAAAGGAAGACCTGTTTCCTTTCTCTGTTTGAAGGCAGAAGTATCCACAGGTTGTATTGTGGTGAGCACATAGAATGCCGGTTTCGCTTTGTATATAGTTCTTACAACTCTTACCATTTTATTTACTGACTTTATGCAATTTTTTCTTTTCTTATACTATATATAGATGAGCTAAAGGTTGAAGTGGCTGATACCAATCAGCATGGAGGGATTCTGTGATAGAACAGGCTCGGAGACCGATGACGGCGGTTGTGCTGTCAAGTACGCTTGGTACCGCTATTGAATGGTATGATTTCTTCCTCTACGGGACGATGGCAACACTGGTGTTCCCTCAATTGTTTTTCCCTGAAACGGATCCCCTGACAAGAACGCTTCTGGCACTGGTAACATTTCTGGCTGGATTTGTAGCGCGACCTTTTGGAGGAGCATTATTCGGACATCTGGGTGATCGTATCGGTCGGAAATCGACGCTCGTGACTACTCTGTTGTTGATGGGAATTTCAACACTGCTGATTGGATTTCTGCCGGGTTATGATGCGATTGGGATTGTTGCTCCGTTGCTGCTAACGCTTCTTCGAGTCGGCCAGGGGCTCGGCGTTGGAGGCGAATGGGGTGGCGCCGTCCTGTTGGCGCTGGAATATGGGGAAAAAGAGCGCCGGGGCTTCTGGACAAGTTGGCCTCAGATGGGGGGCCCGGCTGGTCTGGTGACCTCGACATGTATTGTAAATATCGTGAGCATGATGACGGGAGAGCAATTTCTGATCTGGGGCTGGCGTATTCCGTTTTTTGTCAGTGCCTTGCTGATTCTGGTTGGTCTCTTTATTCGTTTTCAAATTACCGAGACACCGCTTTTCGAGCAGGTGAAGCAGCAGAATCTTGCGGCAAAAGCGCCCCTGCTGGAGGTGCTCAAATATAACTGGCCAGAAGTGCTGCTGAGTACTGGCGCACGTTTTGGCGATCAGGCTCCCTTCTACCTGTTCAGTGTCTTTGTGATTACATATGGAACGGCGGTTCTGAAACTGGACAGCAGCATGATTTTGAATGCGATTATGCTTGGTGCAGGCCTGGAACTCTTTACCATTCCACTGTTTGGCTCTCTTTCAGATCGATATGGGCGTCGTTTCTGGTTCCTGACTGGCTGTGTCCTGATGGGGGTGTTTGCGTTTCCCTACTTCTGGCTGCTGAATAGTGGCAATCCTGTTCTGGTACAACTGGCTATCGCGCTATCATTGTGTGTGCTGAACGCCTGGCTGTCTGCACCACTGGCAGTGTTGATAGCGGAACGTTTTGAGACGCGTTTCCGCTATAGTGGGGCGTCATTGGGGTATCAACTGGCGGCGCCGTTTGCAGGCGGGCTAGCTCCTATTGTGGCATTGTTGTTGTTGAATGGCCAGACAAATCTGGGGGCCTTAGGCTTGCCGCAAGTGAGCATTTCGATTGGCGAGGGCTCGTGGCAGGCAGTGGCGCTCTATATAGTGGCATTAAGTCTGATCTCGTTTGCATCAGCATGGTGGCTCAAAGAGCGACGCGAAGTAGATACCTCTTGTCTGGTCAAAGAAGCATAGGCGAGAGGGCGAGAGTGTCATTCCTGCTCAATGTGCTCTCGCCTTTCATCCTGGAGGATATGGGAAACGAGTGCAGATAATCCAGCGTTACTGTCTGGCTGATGTTGGACGAATTGTTTACCAGAACGTATATTGTTTGCGCTTGACGTTGACAGTCGCTTTGTGCAAACAGGAGTCATACACGAAAAAGGTGTAGGCTTTCAAGATGAGGAGAAGCTGGTATGGCTTTTCGCAGCACCACCATAACAAATTGTTGCAAGCGAGCAGAGATATGCAGGGGTATCATGTTGGAGCCATAGAACTATGCAATGAAGTACACAGTTTCAGTTCGTTGCTTGCTCACGTCCCGAACATATTCTGATGCCCTGGCATAAAGAGGGAGGGATATACCTTACGCCCTGGCATCAGTATGAAAGTGCAAAGCTATTGTTTAGAGCTCGGCTTCTTGAACTTTGAGGGCAAGCTGGATGCGGTTATGTACCTGAAGTTTTCCGTAGATATTCTTCATGTGCCAGCGGACCGTGCACACCTCCAGACACATCTTTCGGGCAATCTCCGAATTTGAGTACCCCTGAATGGCTAATTTTACCACTTCCTGTTCTTTCGGCGTTAGTTGCTCAATAGATGTCTTTTCTTGAAAGGCCTTCCCGCTCTCGTGTTGTGCTGGTATAGATTGTTTGTCAGCCTTGAAGGCATCGAGAATATTAAGTGCATAGTCGAGTGGAAAGGCGGGCCAATCTGGTTGAGGTGTCTTGTTTCTCAGATCAAGAACCTTTACTAATAGATCATACATGGCTTGTTCCTGAGCCAGGAAGGGTTGAATAAAATAGTCTGAAGCGCCATCAGCGAGCGCCTGACAGAGTGCCTGCCCTGCTTGCATGCTATCTCGCTTGCCCTCATATGCCAGTGCCTGAAGCAGGCGAAGTTCCAGCACTATTGCTCGGCGGTTGGCTGCCTGGGCCTGCTCAAGGAGTGGGGCCAATATGTTGAGAGCCCGATCATACTCTTTCTGTTGAAGGAAGAAGCGAATATCAACCATTTGATCCAGTTCATAAAGAAAACTGGTTGGCACCTTTGAAAGAATAAACTGAGTAAGTTGGGCCCCACCTTCTGGTTTAAAGCGTTTCTGGAAAATGCGGAGGCTGAGCGGGGTATAGAAATGCAGGCTATACTTATGCACATATTGCTCTGCCTGGTAGATAATCTCCTGCGCCTCTTTCTCCTGTCCCTGTTCCAGCCGGAAAAGGGCGAGCGTGAGCATGCCATCAATCATTGCTGGCCCTGCCAGACCGATTCCGTCCCAACGGCTACAGAGTTCAAGGCCCTTTGTCAGGTAGTGGATAGATAACTCTTTGTTGTTCCAATACCGATAGATGTTGCCAATGCCGAGCCAGAGCATTCCTGTAGCAAGCAAGGATTCTTCTGTCGCGTTAGGGGAAAGCTGTTCTATGATTTGAAGGGCCTGTTGAAGCAGCTCCATGCCCTGATGGAGGTAGCCACGAATGATATAGAGTTTTGCCTGAACCCAGGCGCTGGTGCAAGCGAAGGGGAGTGAACCGGCAGCAAGATTATCCCGATATGCCTGTTCAAAATAGGGAATTGCTTCTGCCTCTTTCCCTGTGAGCCAGACAGTAACCCCTGCTACCATGACAACCTGCACACGCATCGGGAAATCGGCGACGGGAAGATGCTTGAGGGCATATGAGGCCGACTCTATCGCATCATGAATCCTGCCTTGAATATTGGCGAGGTAACAATGCACCGCCGCGCTGGCAGCCTGCCAGTATGCTTCATCAATCTTCTCATTTCTGTTCGGTGAAGAGGCAGACTGCGGCGCCGCGGAGAGTTTGACGGAGCGTAAATATTTTTCGACATTGGATGTATACCCTCGAAAAATCATCGACCAAATATAGACGAGGCAAAGCAGTGGATGCGCCAGAATATATTCATCGGGAATCGCAATCAGCCAGTTGAGCAGTAAGAGAAAGTGTCCCTGCGTGAGCAGATGTGAGGCAACCTGACCGAGAAGGGCGATTGCGCGTTCAAAATCGCTGGCTGCCAGTGCATGTTCTATCGCAGAGGGATACTCTCCTTGAAGTTCAAACCATATGCTGGCGCGGTAATGGAGTTCAGGGAGTATGTCCGGAGAAGTCCGGGTAAGCAGGTGATAAAGGAAATCTCGGAAACAGCGATGATACCGATACCAGCCTTCTTCTCCGTCAATCGGGATCAGAAAAAGGCCGGTTTTTTCCAGTGTATCCAGGATTGCATAACCATCGTTCTCGTCGATAACTGCTGCACAAAGCGATGGGTTGAGACGATCCAGGATAGAGGTTTGCATCAAAATAGTTTGTATGGTTGTAGATTGTTGATGGAAGGTCTCGGCAGTAAGATAGTCAAGTATGTAGTGATGGTTACCTGAGAAGGAATGAATTAACCGATCTATGCCCTCTCCTTCCTGTTTCCTCAGAGCATAGGCCGCCAGTTGTAGCGCGGTGATCCAGCCCTCAGTGCGTTGATTTAGCGTTGCGACCTGCTCATCTGAAAGAGAGACCTGCATCTTCTCTTTCAGGAATTGGGATGCCTCTGAAAGTTGAAAGCGAAGCTCCTTGTCACCAAGCTCTATGAGGCGAGCTTGAGCACGCAGACGAGCCAGAGGGAAGGGCGGCGGTGTTCGTCCGGCAATCACAAAATGAACGTTTGCGGGTGCGTACTCCAGCAAGAAGAGGATCGCTTTATGAATGGCTGTAGAGGTGATACAGTGATACTGATCGAGGATAAGCACAAAATCGTACGGAATCGAGATGGTGATCTCATTGAGCAAGTAGGAAAGATTGGTCTCTGAAAGCGCTTCATGCGGTGATGGAGGAAGGAGGTGGTTGAAGTCTTCTACCAGATGGACACATTGAAGGGCAAAGAGCAGGTAGGCAAAGAAATGTTTTGGATCATTGTCACGCTCGTCCAGCGAAAGCCATGCATATGGAAGAGCTGTCTCCGGAGGATCTGCACACCATTCACTGAGCAACGTTGTTTTTCCAAAACCTGGTGAAGAGGTAAGGAGGGTCAGTTTATATTGTGTGATGTTGTGATTAAGGGTTGAAACGAGAAAAGGTCGAGAAACATGCTTTAGCGGTAAAGATGGAGGACGAATCTTTGTCAAAAGAGGCTGAAAAGGAATGAGGGAGGAGAAATAATTCTGTTGGGCCGGATTGTTTGAGTGCCTCAGATGCTTGATAGAAGGTGTTCGAGAGGCATCTTGCATGGTCATAAGCTCCTTCTATAAATGCTTCCCCATACATCTGGAAATAAGAGAGCACATATGTATATGGAGGTGTTGCGGTCTCTATACATATTGCTTCTTCGCATTTGTGGAAAACTATACCGTTTTACTGAAAAAAACAGAACCGTAGAGAAAGAATTTGAGAAATGCTTCAATGGACATTCTAAGGGCCTGGAATGTGTTTCTTTCTCTATGTGGAATTTCAGCGTAGCACAGAAAAACAATGAAGTCAAGACTGGAATGCTCTTTTTATTTCGAGTGTTCAGCATAAGAATATGGTTATGAAATCAGTATATATAAAATCTGTACGGTGCTTCATGTAATCGTTTAGCGAACTTTTGTAGAATGGATCTCATAGAAAAGGAAACAGGTTTATCACACCCTTTTTTGATTCTGGATAGAGACGGGCACAGCTCCTTTGTGAAGATGCTACCTGTGCCCGTAACAGAGAGAAAAGCCCCGATCAGAAAAGCCTGGCCGGGGCTCTTTTTCTCTGGCGTGTACTGTCTTGTGAGCAGGCATGCTGGCTATCCTTTCTCTTTCTACTGCTTGCCTGCTAGTATTCTTCCAGCCAGAACCGTTCACGATGCCAGGGATATTTAGGGAGCTGGATATCTCTCCTCCCTTTAAAAAATCTTTTCCAGTCGGCTGAGCATCCAGAGAGATAAAGATATCTCAAAAGATGGAGCGTGTTGAGCCGTTGGTCTTCTTTTGTCAATGGCCAGTACAACAAATGCCCGGTTTTCATATGCGCTTTCAAACTATTTTGAAGTATGGATGAGAGCTGAGAATGCGTCCCCGAACCTACTTCTATAAAGACAGAATAGTTGAGTGCGACGAGTTCATTTATAGTGCCAAGCAACTCCTCTGGACTATGAGTGTGCTCGCTATGCGGCTGCTCAACTGCGATTGTATTCCACGTATCAAAAGCGGTTGTGTCAGATGGATGCACCATATCCTGAACAGGTGTTTCCGTTGTAACATGATAAGGTGCTACCAGGGACTGAAACGCATCTTTTTGAGATACCCCATTGGTAGCATTTTTGACTAGACCAGAGGAAGAAGAGGAGCGAAGGAGCTCAGGCATGTGAGACGTGCGTCTTTTCCCTGCAAAGGCAAGAAAGAGCCCATCTTCTAGCTGTAACTCCCCTGTAGCATAGCTTGCAGCCAGCTCTCCAACTCCATACCCAATAGTCATTTCAAGCGGGATGCCCCAGGAGTGCCAGAGAGCGATAAAGGCCGCTTGGGAAACAAAAGTGACAACGCGTTTCATGCTGGCACTCCATACAGGATACTTCTTTCTGTTGGTTGAAAGCAGGTCCAGCAGGGACCAGTTTGTGTATTTGCGCAGGTGGGCATGGCACCGGGTGCATATATCCCAACAGATAGGGTCCTGCTCTAACGAATTGAATACCTGGAAATCTGCATCGCTTTCCCCGAACACGAAAACCGGAGGTAAGCGCGCGGTCTTGATGTAGACTCCCTCTTTATCCTCATTGAGGGTTTGAAGCTGCGCAATGGCATCATCTTTAGAGCTGGCTATCAGGGCAATGCGGTACGGCATATGTTTGCGACCCAGGCCGGCTGAAGTGCAGATATCATCAAGTGAGATGCTCTGGTTTTGCCTGACCGATTGAAGGAAAGCACTATAGTGATCTATCAGCATATGCAGGGTGTGCTTGTTGTGGGCAGAGAGTAAGAGGAGCGAATGGCGAGGAGTTTCCGCTGTTGGAGCAGTGTTACCCGCGGGTGGTGTGCGTAAAACCACATGAACATTGGTGCCTGTGATGCCAAATGAGTTGACCGCTGCATAGAGGCATTCTTCTTCGGACGGAAGTTTTTCAAAATGGCGCTGTATTTTGAGTGGCAAGCCATGCCAGGGAATGCGCTCAGAAGGTGTTTGATGATGGAGGCTGGCAGGAATAGCCCGATGTTTCAGGCAAAGAGCAACTTTAATCAGGCCTGCTAACCCTGAAGTGGCTTCAGTATGCCCGATGTTTGTCTTAACTGATCCGATACGACAGTGATTATCTGGTGCTCTTCCTTCTCGGAGCACGGTGCCGAGCGCATGAAGTTCCGCATAATCGCCTGCTTTGGTGCCGGTGCCATGTGCTTCAACATAGCAGACTTGTCCCGGAGAGATGCCTGCTACCCGATAGGCCGTGCGAAGAAGGCTAATCTGTCCCTCCAGACTGGGAGCAACGAGTGACCCGCTTTCTTGCCCGTCATTGTTGATCGAACTTCCCTGAATAACCGCGTAAATCGTATTTTGTTCCTCGATTGCCCGGGATAACCGCTTGAGCAGAACGACTGCAACGCCTTCACTTCGTACATATCCGTTTGCCTGCGTATCACCAAATTTGCAGCGATGGTCTGGTGAAAGCATTTTTGAGCGTGCATATCCCAGCGTAATATATGGTTGGAGGATGAGGTTCGCGCCTCCAACGAGAGCCAATGAGCATTCACCTGCCCGTAAGCTCTGACAGGCAAGATGAAGTGCAACCAGAGAGGAAGAACAGGCTGTATCCACTGTCATACTGGGGCCGCGTGCATCCAGGACATATGAAAGGCGTCCCGAAGCGGCGTAGTGACTTCCTCCTGTGGTCATATAGAGATTTACTGGCTGATGGGTATTGTACATATAGGTCTCATAGTCATTTGTCCAGAGGCCAACAAATACCCCGGTCTGGGCTTTCAGTTCCTCATCAAGCACCTGATTGGCATCTTCGAGCGCTTCCCATGCGACTTCCATCAGGAGACGTTGCTGTGGGTCAATATACCTTGCCTCCTTTGGTGCAATATCAAAGAAAGAAGCCGCAAATCTATCAATATCGGTTAAATAGCCGCCCTGGCGTGTTAGAAGTTTTCTTTGCGCCTCTGTGGCATGGGCCGGGAGCATCTGGGCAAGCCGATCCTGCGGGATATCCTCAATGATATCTTGTTCCTCTTTGAGTAATGTCCAGAGATCTTCCGGTGAATTAGCGTTACCGGGGAAACGGCAGCCGATTCCAACAATGGCAATAGGTTCCAAGAGCCTTCTCCTTTTTCTCTTTGCGTCGCTATGCCCTATACGTCGTCGCTGAATGCTTCATCGGGCATATTGAGCACCTGCAAAACAATCTCAGCAGTCTTCTCGATCCGCTTGCGCCGGGTGGAGTCCTGTAACATTGTTTGCGCCAGTCCGGCGATCGTTGGAGCCTCAAAGAGCCAGCGCAGGGGAAAATCGAGCTCGAATATTTCTCCTATGCGTGCCATTGCCTGAGCTGCCAGCAACGAATGTCCCCCGAGCTCAAAGAAGCTCTTGTTCCGGGCAATCTGCTCTTTTTCGAGAACCTCGCACCAGATAAGCTGTATCACCTCTTCCAGTGGGGTACGCGGCTGTTCAATCTGCTCCTGCGGCAGAGGTGTCTCCCGGCTAAGCGCAAGGAGAGCGTGACGATCTATTTTCCCATTTTTATTGAGGGGAATCGTTGGAAGTATGCTAAAGAATGAAGGAACCATATAGTCTGGCAGACGCCCTTGCAGAAAATGGGAGAACTCGGTAGGCTCTGGCGCTACCAGATGTTTTTCACAGGTGATAAAAGCCACAAGCTGTTGCTGACCAGAGGGATCTTCTTGAGCGAGAACAACGCATTGGCGTACGACAGGATGTTGATGGAGCACTGCTTCAATTTCTCCCGGTTCTATGCGATATCCTCGAATCTTCACCTGTGTATCGACTCTTCCATAATATTCGAGTGTCCCATCAGGGAGCCAGCGGGCAAGATCGCCTGTTTTGTAGAGCCGTTCTCCTCCCCTGATACTGAAAGGGTCGGGAAGGAATGCTTCGGCTGTTTGTCCTGGACTGTTCAAATATCCCCTGCCAACACCATCACCTCCTATATAGAGCTCACCAATAATCCCGTCTGGAACGAGTTCGCCCGCCTGATTGAGGATATAGAGCCGTGTATTGGCAACTGGCGCGCCTATTGGTGTGACTGTTCTCTGCTCATGAAGCGGCGCAGTAATCGGGTAGTGGGTCACATCATCGGCGCACTCGGTTGGGCCATAGGCGTTGAGCATAGGGAGAGAAGGGTAACGGGCAAACCAGTGCCGAACCAGATCAGGAGCCAGCGCTTCTCCGGTCAGAATCAACCAGCGTAGCGCTGAGAGATCGAGAGAAGGATCTATGAAACGCAGTGCTGTGTGTAGCAGTGCTGGAACAATTTCGAGAATGGTTATTCGCTGTTGGGCTATCTGTCGGAAGAGTTCGACCGGATTATGTGTTACTTCATCAGAGAAGATTTCAACGCTGGCACCCACAAGGAGAGGTGCTAGCATTTGCCAGACAGAGATATCGAAGCATTGGGATGCTGTTTGGGCTACACGGTCGGTTGGCTTGAGCTCAAGGTCACGAATCTTGGCAAAGAGATGATTGATCATGGCTCTCTGCTCGATCATCACGCCCTTTGGCCGGCCAGTTGAACCTGACGTATAGATGACATAGGCAAGTTGCTTCGGTTCGCTCTGAGGTTGAGAGCTGCTCGGTGGTGGAGCCTGTTGAAGAAGGGCGTCAATATTGTGTATTGGTACGGCGTACTGCTGGAGAGATGGGAGCTGCTCAGAGGTGGTAAGCACCAATTGGGAGGCGCTCTGTTGAAGGATGTACGCCAGGCGCTCCCCAGGATAGGACGGTTCAAGGGGAAGGTATGCTCCTCCTGCTTTAAAGATGGCAAGTATGGCGGTGAGCAGTTTCCAGCCACGTTCAGCAATCAGCGTCACCAGCCTGTCTGGTCCTACCCCGGCCTGACGCAAGAAGCGGGCGAGGTGCTCCGCTCGCTGGTTCAGCTCCTGGTAGGTCAGATGCACGTCTCCGTCTCGAATGGCAAGCGCCTCCGGGGTTCGACGTACCTGCTCTTCAAACAGGGCATGGTAACAGCGATCAGCAGGATAAGCCGTTTCGGTTCTGTTTCGTGTCGTAAGGATATGTTTCTCTTCAGCAGAAAGCAAGGAAAGCCGGGATAGTGATAGATCTGGATATTCCGTTATCTGCTGTAGGAGGTGCTGGTAATGGCCTACTATTTGCCTGATCGTGCGCTCATCGAAAAGATCTGTGCTGTATTCCATGTATCCCATAAGGCCTTGCGGGGTTTCCTGTATATCCAGTTCCAGGTCAAACTTGGCTGTCTGGTTATCCAGCCCTTGAGGTATAAAGGTCAGGCCTGGCGGATCTTTTCGAGCTACAGGTCCATTTTGGAGCAAGAACATCACCTGAAAGAGCGGGTTATGGCTCAAATTGCGTTCAGGGCAGAGTTCAGCCACGATTTTCTCGAACGGGACATCCTGGTGTGAGAAGGCTTCCAGCACCATCGTCCGAGTATCCCGTACGACTTCTCGAAAGCTACACTGGCTGTCCAGGATGGTACGCAGGGGCAGCGTATTGGTAAACAGACCTGCCAGTTTCTCAAGTTCTGGCCTGGTTCTCCCGGCTACCGATGTGCCAATAATAATATCGTCCTGGCGGGTATACTGAGAGAGTAAAATGCTAAATGCGGCAAAGAGCGTCATGAAGAGGGTGACATGCTCCTCCCGATTGAAACGCTGCAAGCGCCTGTACAGTTCGAGTGGATAGGTGAAATAGGTACGTTTGCCTCGATTACTCCGTATTGCCGATCGTGGTCTGTCCGTTGGAAGATCCAATGTAGGGAGAGGACCATCTAATAGCTGCTTCCAGTAGGAAAGTTGTTGCTCAATTTTGCTGTCGGTCAGTGTTTGCTGTTGCCAGAAAGCATAATCCGCATACTGGATGTCCGGGATGGGAAGGGGTGAGTGCTGGCCACTTTGCAGAGCGGGATAGATCGTCAGTAGTTCATCAAGGAAAAGTTGCAACGTCCATGCATCGCAGATGGTGTGATGCATGATCAGGAGAAAATAATGCTCGGTCTCGGATAGTTTGAAGAGTGCTACTCGCCATAGCGGGCTTTTCGTAAGGTCAAAAGGTGTGCGAATTTCTGTCGTAATAAGCTGTTCAAGCTGTGCGGTCTGAAGCGTTTCAGGGAGGTCACACAGATCGACTTCCCGCAAGCAGAGATCCGCCCGGGCATGAATAACCTGCTGTACCTGCCTGTCTTTTGCAACAAGTGAAGTGCGTAGGATCTCGTGGCGGTGCTGAATTTCGCCCAACGTCTTTTTGAGGGCTGCAATATCGAGCTGCCCCTTGATACGCATTGCTGTAAATTCGTTGTAGGTTGCACTGTCTGCTTCGAGCTGGAGAAGAAACCAGAGCCGCTGCTGAGCAAAGGAAGCAGGAATAGCTTCCCCCTTCGGTCTGATGGGGATGCCAGCATACCGCGCCTCCTGGGGGTGAGAAGTACCGTGGAGACGCCTGGTCAGTAATGCGGCTTGCTTCTCGTTCAGGTTTGCTCGTTTCTTTGCTAATTCGTCTTTGATTGACACGCTGCCCTCTCTGTTTGTCTGTTATTGTGCTTGTTGTGACATTTTTTGGCGCAAGCTCAGAGGCCTCATATCGGTCCAGACTTCTTTGACATAGGTCAGGCATTCATCTTTCGTTCCCTGTTTGCCTGTATCCCGCCATCCGCGAGGGATCTCTAATGTGGTGGGCCAGATGGAATACTGCTCTTCATGGTTGACGACAACTCTATAGGTCTCTGTGCCGAACGTTTCATCCATAGATATTCTCCTTCTTCTTTTCTTGCTGCTTCAGGCCACTCCAGAGAGAGAGGCTACCATCCAGAAACTTGGCCCGGCAGGCGCTCCGCTGGATTTTGCCACTCGATGTCTTCTGAATTCCCCCTACTTTGAGTAAGCCAATATGGGCGACCTGTACGTCATGTTCCAGGGCGACTGCTTCTCGAATCCGCTTCTGAATCGTGCTCGGTTGCATCAACTTTTCCTGCTCAGGTTCACCCTCTTTGGCTTGATAGCGGTGATCGACTTCGGCCACAATAACCAGTTGCTCCTGATTGTCCTCCTCAATAGAAAAGGCTGCACAGGTGCCCAGGCGTATAGCGGGATGTGCATTTTCAACAGTTACTTCGATATCTTGAGGGTAAAAATTGCGTCCGCGGATGATGATGACATCTTTCAGGCGTCCGACGAGAAAGAGTTCGCCGTCCTGGAGAAAGCCAAGATCGCCTGTGCGGAGGAAGGGACCTTCGTTGTTCTCTGTCAGGTAGGCATGGAAGGTTGTTTCGGTCTCTGTCGGACGTTGCCAGTAGCCATGCGCATTGCTCGGGCCCGCAACCCAGATTTCCCCGACGATCCCGTCAGGACAGGTTGTTCTCGTTTCAGGGTGAACAATCCGAACTTTTTGCCCATCAAGCACACGACCGCAGCTCACTGCTCTATGGATATTGCTGCTTGTTGGCTCAACTTCCACGATTTGCCGCTGTTCAAACTTTGACTTATTCACTGTTTTGGTAGAGCTGATTGCTTGTGCGGAGATACTGGAAACGACCAGGGTCGCTTCAGCCAACCCGTAAGCGGGAGCAAAAGCAGAACGACGGAAGCCATAGGGCGCAAAGACCCGCAAGAAGTTCTCCAATGTATCGTGATGGATCGGTTCCGCGCCGTTCATTGCCACGCGCCAATTGGATAAGTCCAGCCCTGCGCGTGATTCCGGTGTACTTCTTCTGGCACAGAGTTCATAGCCAAAGTTGGGGGCAAAGCTGTGCGTTGCGTGATAGCGAGATATCGTCTGAAGCCAGCGCATGGGGCGTTGTAGAAAGGAGGCAGGAGCCATCAGGTAAACTCTGGAGCCGAGATAGAAGGGGAGCAGTATTCCGGCAATCAGGCCCATATCATGAAAGATAGGGAGCCAGGAGACGTAGCAGCCGGGTTCATCCGGGATATGCCAGAGATTGGCCTGACCCTTCAGATTATGCAGCAGGTTTCCATGACTGACCATAACGCCTTTTGGAGCCGAGGTAGAGCCAGATGTATATTGGAGAAACGCCAGTGTCCTGGCTTCTATGTCGAGCTCTTTCCAGCTCCCGGCGGCCTGTATGGAGATATCGTCTGTTGTCAACCATTGGAGATGTTCCAGTGCAGGAACACCCGCGAACCAGCGTTTCACATTTGCTTTAATCTGGGTTGTCGTGAGGATGATAGTTGCCTCACTGTCCTGTACGATAGCTTGAATTCGAGGAACAAAGCGTTCCGAATGCGGAGGGTAGGCAGGTATTGCCAGGACCCTGGCATAGAGGCAGGCAAAGAAGGCAGTAATATAGGGAAGCCCTGACGGATATAGCAGGATTGCTGATTTTCCAGAGAGGCCCAATGCCTGAAGGTGTGCTGCAATTGCCCTCGCCTGCGCATCTATATGTCGATACGTAATGTCGTCATTCTTTTCGTCTGCTTTAAAGTTCATAAAGGTACAGGCGATGTCATCGGGTTGTACTGTCGCTCGCCAGCGCATCAGTGCTACCAGATTTGTAATGTCTGTATTCGGGAACGCCTGTCTTTCTGGTGTGTACATTTTTTCTTTTCCCTTCGTTGCAGCAATTTAGCAGGTGAGCACGGTGCTATTGCCTCTTTCCCAGTATAGAAAGGAAACGCACCGGCTGTCATGTATCAAAGTGTGTATTTTCCTTGCTCCTTGAAGCCCATTCCGTTTTTCTATATATGTAGTCGATTCAATATCGGGATAAGCGCTTGAGTTATGCTCTGCAACAGTGCAGCCCTGTTGTCCTGAAGGAAGAAATGGGTGCCGGGGAGCATATGGAGTTCAAAGGTATTGCTTGTATACATACGCCACAGCAGAAGCTCCTGACGGCTGACTTTAGGATCATGTTCGCCGCCAAACGCAATCACAGGACAGGTGAGCGCAGGTCCATTCTTATGCTGATAGGTTTCAAACAGGGTAAAATCTGCGCGAATGGATGGCAATAGCAGAGACATGAGCTCACTGTTTTGCAGGACGCTCTCCGGTGTTCCCTGATAGGTGCGGAGCTGCTCGATTAGCTCCGCATCTGAGAGACGATGGAGAAAAGAATGCCTGGGAGGAAGATGCGGAGCCCGGTGAGCGGAAACAAAGAGACATTCCGGTGCCCCGGGTAGCTGTTTGGCCAGAAGAAAGCAGATCAATGCGCCCAGACTATGGCCAAAAAAGGCGTATGGGTCTTGCAGATAGGGGGATAATGCTGCTTCCAGGGAGGTGATCAGGGTCTGCATATTGGTAATAGGAGGCTCTCGCAGGCGATTCTCCCGGCCCGGGAGCTGAATGGCGCACACCTCGATCTCGGGAGGTAGCATACGTTCCCACCCATAGAATGTAGATGCGCTGCCACCAGCATAAGAAAAACAGAACAGCCGTAAATAGGCATGCGGGTTCGGCTTGAGGCAGTGAAGCCACTTTGTATTCTGGGTGCTGGTTCTCATAGATTATGGAATCCTCTCTTTATGCTCTTGCAGGAAGCCTGTCACTTCTTCATCGGAGAGGCATGAGACCTTCAGGAAGAGCTCTGCGATCGCTTTCATCCGTCCGTACTCCTGACATTCCTGCTCAATTACCCGGCTGAGTTGTGCTACCGTTGGATGCTCTATCAACCAGAGTAGTGGAAGCTCTACCTCAAAGGTTTCATAGATGCCGGTCATGAGAAGTGGGAGTTGTGAAGGCTGCCCGCCCAGATCGAAGAAGTTGTCATGGATGCCGACCTGCTCGGTTCCCAGGACCTGCCGCCAGAGAGTAAGCAGGACCTGTTCCAGTGCCGTGAGGGGCAGGTCAACCTGTGAAGGGGTCGGGAGCGCTCGATAGTCGATTTTTCCATTCTCGTTCAATGGGAGAGCTTCCAGAAAGATAAAGAAAGCGGGGAGCATATACGATGGTAAGCGCTGGCGCAGGAATTGGCGAAGCTGCTCGGGCTCGGGTTGCCATCCCTGAGCAGGGATAATGTAGGCGACGAGGCATTTATTCCCGGGTTCATCTTCTCTGAGCGTCAGCACACTCTGTCGGACCGAGGGGTGTTGGGAAAGAATGGCCTCAATTTCACCTGGCTCGATACGATACCCGCGTAATTTTATCTGAGCATCAAGGCGCCCCAGGTATTCAAGGGTTCCATTGGCCTGCCATCGGACTCTATCCCCGGTTTTATACAGGCGGGCACCTTCCCGGTGACTGAATGGATCGGGCAAAAAGACTTCGGCTGTCCGTGCCGGATTATTCAAGTAGCCACGTCCGACACCAATGCCGCCGACATACAATTCTCCGCTGACACCAACGGGAACTGGCTCTAGCTGTGGGGTAAGGACGTAGAGCTGTGTATTGGCAATCGGGCGTCCAATGGGTGTATACATGGTTGAGGTTGCTACAGGTTCAGTCAGTCCGATTGTTGCGACATCATCGGAACATTCAGTAGGTCCATATGCATTGAGGAGGGGAATGTGAGGGTAGTGTTCAAACCAGGAACGGGTCAATGCGGGGGGCAGCGCTTCACCTGTCAGCAGCAACCAGCGTAATGATGGCAGAGATGGGAACTGTTTCGGTCCTTGCCGTTGCCACACGTCCAGCGCTATTTCAAGCAGGGAAGGAACAAGTTCCAGCAGCGTGATCTGATTCTGTTGAACCCGCTCAAACAGGGTATGTGGATCGCGTAAAAGCGAGTCCTCAAAAATGTGAACCTGAGCCCCGACCAGCAGCGGCGCGAGGAATTGCCAGATAGAGATGTCAAAACAGTGCGAGGCCGTTTGGGCTACTCTATCTGTCTCTGTTATGTGGAGATCCGTAATCTTCGAGTAGAGATGATTGATCATTCCCTGCTGCGTTAGCATGGCTCCTTTAGGCTGGCCTGTTGAGCCAGAGGTATAGATCACATAGGCCAATTGCTCACCCGTGGTTTGAGCCGAGGGAGCTCTGCCTGATGGGGCGGTGGAAAGAAGCGCTTCTATATCCAGTATGGTCATTGCCTGTTTTTCACGCTGTACCGCTTCAAGCTGCGGGAACAACTCGGGCGTGGTGAGGACATACTGACTGTTTTCAAGAAGGAGAGCAAGCCTGCTGGCTGGAGCATGTGGGTCGAGTGGAAGATAAGCTCCTCCCGCCTTGAAGATTGCCAGGAGCGCGGCGAGAAACTTCCAGCTTCGGGCTGCCAGAAGAGCTACAATGACCTCTGTTCCGACACCGCAGGCCCGCAAATGATGGGCAAGGATAGTGGCCCGGCTATTCAGTTCCGCATAAGTGACGCGTATCTCTCCATCCATAACAGCCAGGGCGGAAGGTGTTTTTGCAACCTGAGCTTCAAATAACTGGATGAAGCCAGTGTGATACGGATATGGCCGGGTGGTACTGTTCCAGGTTGAAAGCAATCGCTCCCTTTCGGGCTCGGAGAGCAGGGGGAGCGAGGCAATATGCTGAGAGCTGCTTGTTGCCATGAGAGAGAGCACGCGGGAGAAGTGATTGCACAAAGTGGCGATAAAATCGGCGTCAAAAAGATCCGTTGTATATTCCAGATAGCCGGATATCCCCTGTGGGCCTTCCCGAAGGTTTAGCATAAGGTCGAATTTGGCTGTTGTATGTTCCAGCTCCTCAAGGGGCGTAATCTGAACATGCTCGATTCCATTATGTACAGGGGGAACATTTTGGAGCACAAGCATGGTCTGAAAAATGGGGGTGTGGCTTGTACTGCGCCCGGGTTGCAGGTATTCAACCAGGCGTTCAAAGGCGATATCCTGATGAGCATAGGCTTCGAGCGCAACGTTCCGAGTTCTCCTTATCAATTCCTGGCAGCTCGGGTTGCCATGCAGATCAAGTCTGAGCGCGAGGGTATTTGCAAACAACCCGATGATAGGCTCAAACTCAGGACGAGTTCGTCCAGCGATAAGGGTACCTATAATGATCTCTTCCTGATGCGTATATCGGTACAGCGTGAGCGCAAAGGCCGCCAGCAGGATCATAAAGAGAGTTGCCCCTTCCTGGCGGCTGAATGCCTGTAGTTGCCGGTACAAAGCGTATGGAAGAGTGATAGGATAGCGGCTCCCGCTGGTTGATTGTATGGCGGGTCGGAGTCGTGTGGTGGGTAACTCAAGCACAGGAAGAGGGCCACCAAGCTGTTTTTTCCAGTAGGCGAGCTGCTGTTGAAACCGCTTATCCTGTTCAAAGGCTTGCTGTTGCCAGTGAGCAAAGTCGGTATATTGAATGGTCAGTGGTGATAGCTGGCATACCTTCCCCTGCCGAAACGTCTCATACAGGTGAAGGAACTCGCGGTTAAACAGAGCAATAGACCATGCATCACAGATGCTATGATGCAGTACCGTTAGCAAGATATAGTCTTCCAGGTCCAGACGAATCAGTGTTGTGCGCCAGAGGACACCATCTGTCAGAGAGAAAAGCCGCTGAGACTCATTACTGATGTATGCATACGCGGCGGACTCTCGTTCTTCACGGGTTGATTGCTCACAGGAGAGTAGATGAAAGGGAAAAGGTGCTTGCTCTTCGGAGAAGACAACCAGTTGAATATGCTCGATATCAAGTTGAAAATGGCTGCGTAGCATCTCATGTCGATGCTGCATAGTGCGCAGGGCGTGGGCGACTATGGCTTCATCGAGGGGGCCCTGAAAACGAAGGGCTATATGCTCATTGTATGCTGGCGATTTCGGGTCCAATTGTTGCAGGAACCAGATACGTTTCTGGGCAGAAGAGGCGCTGACGATGGGAGAGGGAGGCCGTTTCGGTATGGCTTCTCTCTGAGGGCCAGGGCTCTCTTCTCTTTTCAAGCGCTTTTGCAGTGAGGCTTGTTGAGAGAGCGATAACTGTTGTTTGCGTTTTGCAAGTTCATCGCGTAGTGACATAAGTAGCTCTGCTTCCTTCTCTGTGGAGACTCAAGTTCATGCGTTAATATTGGCCTAAGGAGCCATTACGTCTGGCAATAGCGTCGCAGCAGAAGAAGATAATGCTCCCGAGAATGATATAAGCGACAGAATTGATCAGGAGAGCGATCAGACTTCCATCTCCCCAGACTGCTGCAAGCGTCTTATTATTGAGCATGACTGAGCGCAATACAATAATGCCCTGTGTGATTGGAAGGGTATTGGCGATCGCTGCCAGCCAATCGGGGAAGAGCGCAACCGGTAGTAATGCGCCTGTGAGAAAGAGCATCAGATTCTGGGTGAGGTCGGCCAGAGCATCGATTTGTTTGAACACAAGCGCGGCCCCGCTGATCGCAAGAGAGAAGCCAAATAGCCCGCTCAGGGTGAGCAGCAGAACAGGGATGCCCTCCCAGTGAAAGTTGTACTGGATATGAAAGACAACAACAATGCCACAGAGCGGTATGATAAACATAATGGTGGCTACGACCAGGATCGCAAGCATGCGTCCGATCATCAAGATAGCTGGTGGAACCGGGCTCATATATGTCTGTTCTAACGTACCGGCCTGAGCCTCCCCAATCAGTTCAGAGCCAGTGCTTAAAATCATGATACGAGCATAGAACCAGATGACATACCCGAGTAATGTGTTCGCCAGTTGCGGTGCCTCCAGACGACCGCCCCCAACAAAAAAGCTGATCCCGATGTAGAGTAAAACAATTTCCAGCACCTGCATACAAACGTTAAACTTATAGCTCCATAAAAGGATCAGGCGCCGATGAATCTCATTGTAGAGCGCTTGTAAGATGATGCTCATGCGTGTCCCCTTTCCTGGCACCGTCAATCAGATCAATAAAGATGTCTTCCAGATTTGGTTCTTCACGGCTCATCGAAAGCACGTTCAAGTTAAGCTGAATAAGGCGTGCAAGGGTCTCCTGAAGCATGGTTTGATTTTCGAGTCTACCTGAGAGAATCGTATTTTCGTCCTCGGTTTCAATTGTGAAAGCGGGGAAATCCTGTCTCTGCTGACTGGTAAGGGTTCCCTTGATTTTTATACTGTAGAATTCTCCGGGGCCAAGTTTATCAAGCAGTACATCGAGTGGCTGATCTGCCAGGATGCTCCCTTTCTGTATAATCGCAATACGGTGACAGAGCGCCTGAGCAATATCGAGCTGGTGGGTGGTGAGGACAATCGTTTTGCCGCGTTCATGTGCCAGTTTCCATATCCACTCTTTCACCACACGGGCCGCTTCAATATCCAGTCCAAGCGTGGGTTCGTCAAGTAAGATAACGGGCGGATCTGCGATCAGTGCGCAGGCAATGGCGACCTTTTGCTGCATTCCACGGGAGAACTCACGTATTTCGGTGTGGCGACGATCCCATAAGTCCAGGTCATGCAGCAGTTCAGTGCCGCGTTGTTTGATCTCCCGAGGATAGCATCCTTTCAGGCGCCCAAAGTAAAGAAGATTTTGCCATGCAGAAAGTCTCCAGTGGATGTTACGGGTTCCTTCAAGCACGGCACCGATCTGGCGCATTGCGTTCCAGCGTTCGCGAATGACGTCGTAACCATTGACATAGATGTGTCCGGTCGTTGGACGAATCAAGCCGCAGATCATTTTAATGGTGGTTGTTTTTCCTGCCCCATTTGGGCCAAGAAAGCCGAAGATTTGTCCGGCGGGAACAGTCAAATTCAGTGGCCTGACCGCGTTGATCTCCTGCTTTTTGCCTTTGTAATAGGTCTTGCTGATCTGCTCAATTATGATAGCCGGTTTGTTTGGTGTTGTCTCCATACGGCTCCTCTTCTTCTGATGGCATAGTATGAAAGAGAGAATCCCCCACACTATGCCGGCTTCTGCTATTCAACGCGAACAGTTGCGTAGTCCGGAAATGCCTGGATATGAGAAAGGTCATTTTCTAGCAAGACCATGTCGCCATTACGCTCCCGCTCCCGAAATCCGCCGAATTTATAGGTGACATACATCATACGGTTACGCTCAGTAACCAGAAAATCGGCCAGTAAGTGAACACCTGCCTTCCTGGCCTCCTGCATGATATAACTCATCAAGATAGTGCCGACGCCCCTGGACATAACGCGGCATGACATTAACAGAAGCTTGATCGTCCAGGCATGTTGCTGGCAGTGAATCAGGGCCAGACCGATCTTTCCATAGGTCCCGTACTTATCCTGTAACTCTGCAACCAGCAGGAGATGATCGGGAGAGAGGCGGAACTGATTCAGCTCATCGTAAGAATAGGTGCGCCCTGTCGTATTCAGTTGGTGAGTTCGGACCGTTAATTCCTCTGCACGCTGTAAATCAGCTTCACGAGCCCGAGAGATGGTAAAAACCATATTCAGGGTTGCAAGAAATTCCTCATTCGTTCCCGTGAACTCCTTTTCCGCTTCTTTCCTCAGAATGTCGCTTTGATACATCTGTCTGCGTCTCTGAGAATCCTCTGTAATAAAGCGGGGCTTCATCGCGGGCAGATCGGGAATAGTGGAGAGGCAGGCACTATCAATGCAGAGCACTTCTGGTAAAGAGAACGCCACTTCCTCTCTCTCAAAGGGCTGATCATCGACAAACGCGAGTGTGTCAAGGCCGATATTGAGCGCGGAGGCAATCGCTTTCAATGAAGATGACTTTGCATCCCAATGAATCTGAGGATAAAGGAAGTACTGACTGATGCCAAGCTCCTCTAATTTTTGCATTGCGGTCGTATGGTCATTCTTGCTGGCGATAGAGTGCAATATTCCCCGGCTATCAAGTATTTTTATAACCTCAAGGGCCTCGGGACGCAGAGAAATAGCGCCATCCTCAAGGAGAACGTTATCCCAGAGAGTATTATCAAGATCCCAGACAACGCATTTAATGGTTTGCTGCTTTCTTTTTTGTATGCTTGCATCCTGTTTCAACATCACGAAATCCTTTCGCCGCTACCTATGCTGCTGGTAGCTGTACTGGGCAATATGTATCTGCTGTATCTGATTGCTTCCTTCAATGATCTCCATAATTTTAGCATCTCGCAGATAGCGTTGCACTGGATATTCGTTGCTACAACCCAGTGCGCCATGTATCTGCACTGCATCATTTGCTGCCTTGACCGCTGCTGTTGAGGCAAAATATTTGGCAATAAACGTTTCCATCAACGTTGTGGGATCGCCAATATCTTTGAGGTAGCCTGCATGACGGCAGAGGAGACGGGCCGCGCTGACATTTGTCTGCATGTTTGTAATCATTTCTCTGATAAGCTGGTGTTCTTTGAGGAAGGCCCCGTACTGTTTGCGGGTGTGGACGAAACGGAGGCTTGCATCCAGCGCCGCTTGCGCGATTCCAACACTCCCGCAGGCAACACTATATCGCCCGATGTCCAGCGCGGAAGTGGCAACAGAGGCCAGACCGAACCCCGTGCCTCCGATAAGGTTTTCTGCCGGGATCCGGCAATTCTGAAGGTGCAGCTCTGCCAGCATAGAGCCTCTGGTACCGAGCATGCCGCGAATAGGAATGATCGAGAGACCTGGCGTGTCACGTTCTACCAGGAAAGCCGAAACCTTGCCCTCGACCTGTGCGAACAGAAGAAAGACATCAGCGATTTGTCCGTACGTGATCCACTTTTTCTGCCCTTGCAGCCGGTAGGAACCGCCCTGTAACGTTGCGGTGGTTTCGATGCTTTTGGCATCGCTGCCCGCATGAGGTTCGCTCAGAGCAAAAGCTCCAAGACGCGCACCGGAGGCCAGGAGGGGGAGCCACCTGGCTTTCAGGTGTGCCTTCCCCCATTTCTGGATTGCATAGGAGACCATACTATGCACAGTTAACAGGCTTCGAAGTGAGGAACAGCCATAGCCGACTTCTTCATGCAGAATGCCTGAAGTGATCATATCCATTGCGGTGCCGCCCCATTCCTCTGCAAGGAATGTTCCGAAAAAGCCTTGTTGTGCCATCTTGCTGATCAACTCTCGTGGAGTATACTCCTCCTGATCGATGCGATCGGCGTGCGGGAGAATCTCTGTGCGAACAAATGCTTTAAAGCGAGCCTGAGCGCTTTGTTGTTGATCTGTAAGGGTGGTCTGCATGCTGCTCTCAGCCTTTCTACATGGCGAGGTGTGACGTTGTTTTGCGCTCAATCAGTTGGGCCATAGCATCAATGGAACGGAAATTATTAATATCAAGATCGTCATCCTCGATCGTAACGCGGAATTCCGACTCGATAAAAAGCACAAGCTGCATCGCGAAGAGCGAATTGACAAAGCCCAGAGCAAAAATGTCATCGCTATCCTTGAGATCTGCATGCTGAAAGAACTTTGCAAGAAATGCTCGAATTTTTGCGCGTGTTGCTTCCATGTGGTTCCTCTCCTGTACATTTATTTATAGGTGTAAAAGCCCTGACCGTTTTTTCGTCCATATAGCCCTGCATCAACCATCTTTTTTAAAAGCGGGCAGGGGCGATATTTGCTATCGTTGAAACTTTCATAGAGCACTTCTACTGAGTACAGAATGGTATCGAGGCCGATGAGATCCGCAGTTTCCAGTGGCCCCATTGTGTGCCCAAAACATTCCTTGAAGACCCTGTCTACATCCTCTGCACTGGCCACCTGGTCCTGTAGCAGGTAGATCGCTTCATTTATGGTCAGCATCAGGACGCGGTTTGAGACAAAGCCAGGCATATCCTGTACCTGCACCCACTTTTTCCCCATAGCGGTCAGGAGTTGACCCGCGCTGGTGAGAGCTTCTTCTGAGGTGTGGAAGCCGCGAATCATTTCTACCGTTGGCTTCATCGGGACGGGATTCATAAAGTGAATGCCAAGTACATTGCCAGGCCGTCTGGTCGCCGAGGCGATCCGGGTGATCGAGATCGCGGATGTGTTTGCGGCAAAGATACAGTGTGCAGGACAGACAGTGTCAAGCTGTTCGTAAATGGGCTTTTTGACTTCCCATTTCTCGGTTGCGTTTTCGATCACGAAATCAGCATCTTGAAGCGGGGTGTATTCAGTCGTAAAGGTAATTCTATCAATGATGGTTGCAGTATCTTCTTTTGCCCCGGCACCTCGTTTGAGAAGCTGTGCGAGGCGGATATTGTGAAAGATCTCCTTTCTTGCTTGCTGCAAGATATCTGTTGAGAGGTCGAGGAGCAAAACGTGCAACCCTGCTTGTGCAAGGTTCTGGGCGACACCGGTGCCCATGACTCCGGCCCCTATAACGCCAACGGTACGAATGTGCATGGTTGTTTCCTCCAGACGTTTCAACTTGATGCTATGAGATGGTCGATTCGAGATTCTGTGCGTCAAGGCTCTCGATCTCGTCAATCATAGCCAGTTCAATGACGACGGCCTGATCTGCGATGGTAGGAGCCTCAAAAATGGTGGCGAGTGGTAATTCGATCTGATAGTGTCGTCGTAGTCGTGAGATGAGTTGTGTTGCCAGAAGAGAATGTCCCCCCAGTTCAAAGAAGTTGTCATTCACACCTATGGACTCTATTCCTAGCAGCTCGCTCCAGATATCTGCTATTCCTGCTTCTAACTCAGAAGCGGGAGCAAGGTATTCAACCCCCAGTGTAGGTCGTTCATAGCGTGCTTGATTTCCCCGGGCCTGCTGCAATACCGTCGCGCTGGTGAAATCTTTACTTGCTTCAATTAGAGCGTGGAACTGCTGGGTAGAGACAACAATATGAGGAAATCGCTGGGCAAGCACTCGCGTCAGCGCCTCTGCACCTTCTTCAAAAGAGATACCGATGCGTCGGCGATTTTCAATGAAAAATTCCTGTACTGCCGGGTCATAGCCATCCAGTCCGGCGGCCCAGGCATTCCATTGCCATTCTCCCCAATCTATAGCAATGACCCGCTTTCCCTCCGCCATCCGAGCCTGTGCGTAGACATCCAGGAAGGTATTTGCTGCACAGTAGTCGACCTGCCCGGGGCCTCCTCCTGTCGTCGAATTCATGGAAGAGAAGAGGACCAGAAAATCCAGAGGGATAGCGTGAAGAACGCGTTCGAGAACCAGTGTCCCCTGCACTTTGGGGGCCAGCACACTGGCGGCAACCTCTGGTTTTTTTAATTGCATCAATCCCACACCGGGCAAGCCGGCAGTATGCAGAACGCCGTGCAGCGTGCCGAACCTGGCAAGCGTCTTGCTTATTACCTCTTGCATGGCTACCTCATCGGTCACATCTGCTCTCTGAATCAGAACCTCTGCTCCAAGCTCTTCCAGATGAAGAATCTGGCGAATGCGGTCACAGAGACGGGAGTTTGGATCTTCCTTTGACAGGATTTGCTCCCACTCGCGACGCGGCGGCAGCTCTGAACGCCCGACAAGAATGAGCCTGGCCTGAACAGTTCGAGCCAGATAGGTCGCTATTCCAAGCGCGATCCCCCCCAGGCCGCCTGTAATCAGGTAGACGCCTTTCTGACGCAGACCGGCTTCGTTCGCCCCACAGGAAGGAAGTTGAACAGGTTCAAAGGATTGGACCCAACGGCGCGAGCCCCGCAATGCAACCACACCTTCGGTTATGCCCGTCTGAAGTTCGTTCATGAGCATATGGGCGAGCCGTTCAGGAGCTCGCTCTGTCAGGTCAATATCAATATTGCAACAGGCATATTGAGGGTACTCCTGTGGAAGGACGCGGCAAAATCCCATGATGAGCGATTTTTCAGGGAAGAGACGCTCATTCCCTGTAACGCTGTGTATGCCATTGGAGACCATGAAGAAGTTGCCGCTTTCAAGACCTTGATCACCCACTGCCTGAACCAGAGAGAGGACCCTGTAAAAGTCAGATGAAGAAGCGGTCGCCTCGCCGCGGGAGTCGGGCGAAACAGACCAGAGATAGACAATGTGCCGGGGCAGTTTGTTCTGCTGGCCTAACGCCCGAAAGAGTGCTTTATAGTGCTCGGGGTTTTCGGGAACCAGACGAAAGGCATTCGGGTTTTCTCGATCGAAGGTTGAGCCAGGGGAGACGGTGATGACCTCCTGGTGGGCTGCCTGTAATTGATCCGAGAGATATTTTCCAATGCCGCAACTATCCAGAAAGAGCAGCCAGCGGGCAGCGGTATCTGTGCTCTGTTTTCCCGCGATGCCGGGTAGTGCCTGTTTCCAGGTTGGGAGATAGAACCAATCTGTGATATCGGGCTGTTTGCGTAATGGATCCTTGTCTTGTATTGGTGCGTTGCGCCCCGATAGGGTGGCTTTTGGTGGAAGACACCAGTAGCGCTTACGCTCAAAAGGATAGGTAGGGAGTGGAACGCGCCTTCGTGGCCGGGTTGAGAGCTGTTCCCAATCGATAGAGACTCCGGTGAGCCAGAGCTTTCCCAATGCTGAGAGAAAGGCAATTTGTGCCGATTGCTGCTCATGACGCGAGGGCAACGTGCTCAGTATGAGTGTTCTTTGTGCCGGACTACAGGCGGGATGCTGCTTTAGGAAAGAGCCGAGGGTTTGTCCGGCTCCCACTTCCAGCAGGGCCCAATCAGGTTCCTGTAAGAGTTGCTCAAGACCGGCAGCAAACTGAACGGTTCCACACATGTGCCGGGCCCAGTAGGTGGGATCGGCTGTTTGCTCGGCAGTAATCCAGGTTCCTGTGACATTTGAGAGGTAGGGGATTTTTGCTGGCTTGTGTTGCATGGTGCTTGCGAGAGCTGTCAGTGTTTCTTGCACCTGCCAGAGCTGCCGAGAATGAAAGGCGTGAGTGGCGTCAATACGTCTTCCTGCAATCCCTTCGCGTTGAAGCACCTTTTCCAGCCGCTCAATTGCAGGAATTGTGCCAGACAGCACACACACATGTGGCCCGTTTACGACCGCAAGATCAAGCCCGGCTTCAAGGTATGGCTGTACTTCTTCGGCAGAAAGCATCACTGTAAGCATCGCGCCCTCTGGCTGCTGTGCGATCCATTGTGCCCGCCGTGCTACCAGCGTCAGGGTATCCTGAAGCGAGAGGACTTCGGCCAGACAGGCGGCAACATATTCACCGACACTATAGCCAAGCATCGCCGCGGGCGTAATTCCTAGATGCATCAGGAGTCGGGCAAGCGCATATTCCACCACAAATGTAAAGGGTTGTGCCACCTCTGTTTTTGCCAGAGGATCAGGAGTGCGTACCGGTGCACGTCCTGCCAGGGCCGGCCTACTGGCTGTCGAGTGCCCTTCGGGATTGACAAAGAAAGCCCGAATATCAGTGGCGAGGATCGGTTCCAGGATGCGGGCGCACTGCTCAACGACCTCACGAAAAACCGGTTCATGCTCATAGAGGTCCCGGGCCAGTCCTCTATATTGTTCGCCGACACCTGGAAAGAGGAAGACAACCGGACGCTCAGTTCGCTTTTCTGCGTGACTGAAGACCTTATTTGCCTGTTTTTGTTCCAGAGCCGTTACCAGCTCGGAGCGATCTGTAAAGACGAACATACGACGGTGCTCAAATATCTTCCGCCCGACCTGTAAGGTATAAGCAACATCTGCCAGATCAAGCGTATCACCCTGTTCCTGTAGATAAGCCAGGAGGTTATCATTGACGTGTTCGAGCGCCTGAGCACTGCGGGCTGAGAGCAAAAGCAGTTGGGGTTCAGTAGAGGCAGGACGCTCAGGAAGCGATGGCGGCTCTTCCAGCACCATATGTACATTGGTGCCGCCCATGCCAAGCGAATTCAAGCCAGCTCTTCGGGGGAGCTTGTCGGTCTGCCAGCCGCATAACGTGGTATTCACGTAGAATGGACTGTGAACAAAATCTATTTGCGGATTCGGACTCTCAAAATGAAGGCTTGGTGGAATGACGCGGTGTTGTAGTGCCAGTGCTGTCTTGATTAATCCTGAAACACCTGCGGCTCTATCCAGGTGTCCTACATTCGTTTTCACCGAGCCAATAGCACAATAGTTTGTTCTCCTGGTATGCGATTGAAATGCTTTGGTCAGCGCTGCGACTTCGATGGGATCTCCTAGCTCGGTAGCTGTTCCGTGTGCTTCGACATAGCTGATGCTGTCTGCCGAGACGCCCGCTCTTTCCAGCGCCGCCATGATGACTTCAGACTGACCTATGACACTGGGGGCAGTATAGCTCACTTTGAGGGAGCCATCATTGTTCATGGCAGACCCTTTAATGACCGCATAGATCGTGTCACCGTCAGCCAGTGCCTCTTCCAGGCGTTTTAGCACGACAATGCCAGCTCCATCGCCGAACATACTTCCTTTCGCTTTTGCATCAAAGGTACGGCAGTGGCCGTCAGGGGATTCCATGCCTCCCGCTTCATAGATGTACCCTTCTTTGGAGGGGACACGGATGGAAACGCCACCGGCTAATGCAATATCACATTCGCCCTGAGCAAGGCTCTGACATGCCATATGGGCGGCAACGAGAGAGGTCGAGCAAAATGTCTGGACAGAGACACTGGGTCCTTTCAAGTTGAGCTTATAGGAGACGCTGGTTGTAAGCGAATCCTTATCGGTGTTCATGGCAATCTGGTAGCCGCCCACCTCTTCAATGATATGGGGGATGTTGGCAAGCGCACAGTAGAGGTAAGTGCTTACATTGGAGCCCCCGAACATTCCGATCAGCCCTTTATAGCGCTGCGGATCATAGCCTGCATTTTCCAGAGCCTGCCATGCACATTCAAGGAAAAGCCGGTGTTGAGGATCCAGCAATTCGGCTTCGCGCGGGCTATAGCCAAAGAAGGCCGCGTCAAAGAGTTCGATATCTTCCAGAATCGGGCGCGCTTTGACGTAGGCAGGATGCTTGAGTTGTTCAGGATCAATCCCGGCTTCGAGTAACTCTTCTTCGCTGAAGAAGGTAATGGATTCTATGCCATGACAAAGATTGTGCCAGAATTGCGTGACCGTGCTGGCACCGGGGAAACGCCCGGCCATGCCAATAATGGCGATGTCCTGCTGCTTTGTTGTCGCCCGTGCCTGCTGACGCCGTGATTTGAGGATATCCTGTTTGTTTTCTCCCCGGGGCTCCGCACTGGCCTGGAGATACTTGAGCATGGTGTTGATCGTGGGGGCCTCAAACAAGGTGACAACCGAGATCTGTACCCGAAAGGTTTTCTTGATGCGAGCAATCAGTTGAAGCGCGATTAACGAGTTGCCGCCAAGTTCGAAGAAGTTGTCGTCAAGGCCGATCTCATCAAGGCCAAGAATCTGTTGCCAGATTGCAACAAGTTGACGCTCATAGTCTCCAGCACTTGTCGCTACAGCGACTGCTTCAGGCGCAGAAGCTTCTCGTCGATGGAAGCTGTCCATTTCTACCCACTGACGAATACGTGTATGGATATCGCCAGTCGAATTGATAAGCACGCTGTCCTGACAGGTGAGCGTATATTCCAGGGCCTGGATTGCTTCAGTGGGAGTCATAGCATATGCAGCAACCGTACTGCCAATCGCATGCTGCTCTCTCTCCTCCACACGCCAGGTATCCCAGTTGACGCTGATCCAGCGAGTTGCAGCGTGTTGATTGTGCTGTTCGGTAAAGGCGTTGATGAAATTGTTGGCGGCCGCATATGTAACGAAGCCCAGGCCTCCCAGAATAGCAGCAATAGATGAGAAGAGCAGGCAGAAATCAAGCGGCTGATCTTTCAGGACGCGTTCCAATACATAGAGGCCCTGCACCTTTGAGCGAAACACTTCTTCGGCCTGTGGTATCCCGGTCGTCTGTATTTCAGAAAAGGCAGTATCAGGAGTGATGCCTGCGGTATGAAAGATACCGTGCAGGGGGCCATACAATGCGGTCGCCTGTTGAACAACACGCTGCATTTGCCGCTCATCTGCGACATCAGCCGCGTAATACTGCACCGTGCTGCTATATGCTTCGATCTCCTGGAGCCTTCTTATTTTCTGACTGAGCGTGTCCTGTGCATCATGCGTTTTGAGCCAATCGGCCCATGTATCGTGTGCGGGTAACTCGGTTCTGCCCACGAGAATCAAACGGGCCTGAACGGTTCGTGCCAGGTGTTCGGCCAGCAGCAGGCCGATTCTTCCCAGGCCACCGGTGATCAGATAGGTCCCTCGGGTACGGAAGAGGCTATTGCCTGTGGGAGCAGAAAGTTGTTTGGCCCTATAGGTTCGTGTATAGCGCTGCCCATTCCGGTATGCTACAACACGTTCTGTCGGGCGAGTCTGGCATTCCGTAGCAAGGAACGCGTTGATCTGTTTATCTGCCAGATCAAGATCAATGCAGCGGCAAATGATATGAGGATATTCCTGCCCGATCACGATGCACGCGCCCAGGAGCGTCGCTTTTTCTGGCTCGATATGATCCTTTTCCCGAACAAGATGAAGGGCATTTGAGAGCACAAGAAGGTGTAGCTCTTTTTCATAGAACAGGCTGTTCAGGGCCTGCACAAGGAAAAGGAGCGAATAGAAACCCCTGTGCTGCACGGTCTGGAAATGTTCCTGTTCAGGGCTTGATCCATCCCTCTGCTTTTCCGTCAGGCTCCAGGCATGGAGGATGCTGTCAGGCATGCATTGCAGCTCGGTGAGGGTACGAAAGAGGTGGATATAATCCTCTGGTTGACGTGGATTGATTTGGAAGCGATGAGGCTGGAGCTGCTCAAAGCTGTTTCCCGCATAGACCCGTATGACCGTATGGTGTGCTTGCTCAAGGGTGCGCGCAAGCGTTTCACTGACTTTGTTCTCATCAAGGAAGAGCAAGTAGGTGGCTTTCTTTGCTTGTTGGGCGGCGAGAGGCGCGGGCTCCCAGGTGGGAAGAGAGAACCAATCGCTGATCTCGGGCTTTCGTAGATTTTCAGGCGAATCTGCCGGGGCCCCGGGAGCAGCGAGCCAGTAGCGCTTACGCTCGAAGGGATATGTTGGAAGAGAGAGACGGCAGCGCTGTTCCTGTGCATAAAAGCCCTGCCAATTGATAGAAATGCCTGCCAACCACAGACGGCCGAGGGTAATGAGCAGGTGGCGCTGGCTGGACTGCTCTGGATCTGCTGGTAAGATGGAAAACCGGAGTTCCTCATTGAGTTCTCCGCCAGGCCGAAGCGCTTCCAGCATCTGGCCCGGTCCCACCTCCAGGAACAGGCATTCGCTTTCTGAGAGGAGTTGCTTCCATTCCCGGGGGGTGTGCTCTTCCAGACACAGGAGCGTCTGCCAGTACCGGGGACTTGTTGCTTGCTCTGCCGTGATCCAGGTTGTGGTGAGATGAGAAGCGTAAGGGATAGTGGGTTTTTGCAATGAAATGCCTTGTATCATTTTGGCTGCCTGCTCGGAAGAGAGTACTGATGCGCCTGTTTCCAGAGAACGAGCGCGTTGTACGACAAGTCGTAATGCATCCTCCAGAGATAAGACACCAGAGAGACAGGCGGCGACAGGTTCAGATCCATATATGCAGGCCGGTTGTATGCCCCCTTGCTGGAGAAGCCGGGCAAGTCCATATTCTACAATGAAGTGAAGGGCTGCCTGTCCCGAAGCAGATAGCTGCTGCTCATGCCCTTCAAAAAGTGCTTGAAGAGCCAGGCCAGACTGTTCCTGCACACAGCGGCAGCAGCGCTCAACCTCAACTCGAAATGCATGCTCTTCCTGGTAGAGCACCTGGAGAGAGGCGAACGGGTAATGCGCTTTTTCTGGTATGAGAAACGCAACAGGACGATTCCGATGCACCTGATGCTGACGGAGAAGCCGATCTGAAGGGCGGTCGCGCAGTACTTGAAGGGCGTCCATGCTATCGGTGCAGAGAAGCGCCTGTTGATAGTTGAAGGTGCTCCGTCCTACCTGAAGAGTGTAGGCCACATCTGCTATGTTGAGGTCCGGATGGGTTTCCAGGAAGGAAGCAAGGTTTCTGCACATGGCATCAAGCGCTGTCTCAGTTTTTGCTGAGAGCAGCAGCAGGGACCAGGGGCGCGAGTGAGGGGAAGAGACCACTTCTGGAGCCTGTTCCAGTACCACATGGGCATTGGTTCCGCCCAACCCGAAAGAACTTACACCGGCACGTCGCGGATGATCCGTGCTTTCCCACTGCTTGAGTGTGGTGTTGACATAGAACGGGCTGTTATCAAGATCAACATCCGGGCTTGTTCGCTCGAAATGAAGGCTGGGCGGGATCTGGCGATGATGGAGCGCCAGAGAGGTCTTGATCAATCCAGTGATGCCCGCGGCGCGATCCAGGTGGCCTACATTGGGTTTGACAGAGCCAATAGCACAGAAGCGCTTCTTATTGGTTTGGCGGTTGAACGCTTTCTGCATGGCTGCTATTTCGACGGCATCACCAAGCACTGTCGCCGTGCCGTGTGCTTCCATATAGCTGATGCTTTCGGCGGAGAGGTTGGCATAACTCAGGGCTGCCGAGATAACGTTTGCTTCTCCATCGACGCCCGGCGCGGTATAGCTCACGCGGGTGCTGCCATCATTATTGATTGCCGAACCCCGAATGATCGCATAGATATGGTCGCCATCGTCCAGAGCATCGTGCAGCCGCTTTAAGGCTACGACTCCGACACCATTCCCCATAACGCTGCCCTGGCCCCGTGCATCAAACGTTCGGCAGACTCCATCAGGGGAGAGGATGCCGCCCTCTTCGTACAGGTAGCCTGTCTCTTGTGGAAAGACAATACTGACGCCGCCAGCAAGTGCAATATCAGATTCGTAGTTCAGTAAGCTCTGACAGGCCAGATGTGTGGCGACCAATGAGGTCGAGCAGAAGGTCTGCACTGCCAGTGCCGGGCCACGAAGCCCAAGCTTGTAAGCCACTGTAGAGGAGAGAGAGTCCCGATCATTGCCGACATCGAGCTGCATCTGTCCGATTAAATCCATCAACTCTTTATTCGGTAACAGATTGCGTAACATATATGTGCTGACGGCACTTCCCGCGAAAACGCCAATGAGACCTTGATAGGTAGATACATCACAAGCAGCGTCTTCGAGTGCTTCCCAGCAACATTCAAGAAAGAGGCGATGCTGTGGGTCCATAATTTCAGCTTCGCGTGGTGAATATCCGAAAAAGGCTGCGTCAAAGGTATCTGCCTGCTCGACAATCGCCCCCACGCGAACAAAGTTCGGATCGCGAAGTAGCGCCGGATCAACCCCCGCCGCGCGAAGCTCTTCATCTGAGAGCGGACGCAGGGATTGATGTCCCTGTGAGATATTCTGCCAGAACTCCGTAACATTCTGAGCTCCAGGGAAGCGCCCCGACATACCGATAAGAGCCAGGGCCGTTTGATATTCTTCGGTGTAATATACTGAACTGGTCATGAGATCTCATCTTTCTTGCTGCTGACGTTCGTTAAGACGCTGTCGCAACCCTGCTCGACGCTTCATACCGCGCTCGTCCCACTCGTTTTGTGCATGATCCTTCGTCTCTGATTGCATTGAAGAATACTGTTGCAGGTATTGAGCCATTGCGCTGACGGAGGGAGCTTCATAGAGCGCGGCCGCAGGGAGACGAACAAGAGAAAAGGCCTTCTTCAAGCGGGCTATCATCGCAACGCCTGTTAAGGAGTTGCCACCCAGATCAAAGAAATTATCATCAATGCCAATAGGGGTGATACCGAGCATATCTTCCCAGATGGCTACTATTTGTTGCTCCTGCTTGTTTCGTGGGGCGCTGTACGATGTGCTGAGTGCCGGGCGGGGGTGGCGCTCTGTTTTTCGCTGCTTTTCTCGCTCGTATTGTATGACGGTACTTGCTGTGAAGTCCTTGCTGAGCTCTGCGAAGGTGCAAAATTCCTGCGTTGAGACAATAACATGGGGCTGATCCTGAGCCAGAAGACGCGTGAGCGCGGCGAAGCCTTCATCAAACGAGATGCCAAAATGGAGGCGATGTTGTTTGAAGAGCTCTTGTGCTGCTGGATCATAGCCCTCAAGTCCAGCTTCCCACCCGTTCCATTGCCATTCGCCCCAGTCGACAGCCAGCGTTTGCGGGTATTGATGTCGTTGCGCCTTCGCATAGGTGCCCAGAAAGGCATTGGCAGCACTATAATCGACCTGCCCTGGCCCTCCCCCGGTGATCGAGGACATAGAGGAAAAGAGCAGAAGAAAGTCGAGCGAGGGAACATCTTGCCTGATCAGTTTTTCCAGGATGAGTGTTCCGCTGACTTTAGGAGCCAGCACATGCGCTGCTGCTTCTGCCGTTTTGAACTGTGTAAGGCCGATGGCGGGGACGGCAGCGGTATGAAGGATGCCATGCAGCATGCCATACGTTTCCAGAATGCGCTGAAATACCCTTTGCATCTGTTCTTCATTGTTGACATCCGCAGAGAGGACAAGAGGCTGAACGCCGTGCGCTTCCATGCGTAAAAGGGCGCTGATCTTGCGCTTGTTTGTCTCATCCGGGAGTGCGAGCATGCGTTCCCACTCCTGGCGGGGCGGTAATGCCGAACGGGAGGTCAAGATCACCTGCGCGTGATACTGTTGCACCAGTCGCTCCGCCATTGCCAGACCAAGCCCACCTAAGCCGCCTGTAATCAGGTAGACACCGTTCTGCCTGAAGATCGGTTGTGTCGGTTCGGGGAGAGGATATGGCACAAAGGTTTCCAGCCACCGTTTGCCTCCCCGAAGAGCGACAACCTGATCTGAGCAGTCACTTGTTAGCTCAGTCAGAAGGAGAGCGATTTTGGACTGCGTCTCGGAGAGCACAATATCAATTGTCCGACACCGAATGTGGGTATACTCCTGGGGAATCACCCGGCAGACTCCCATAACGGCGGATTTTGCAGGACAGAGGCGTTCCCCTTCCATAATTTCCTGTGTCTCGTCAGAGACGATTGAGAGCATACAGGGTTGCTCATCGAGATTGCCCAGGCATTGGGACAGCGCTAAAAGGCTATAAAAGCCGTAGTCTAGAGGCTTCTCCGGCATGCCTACCGTCCACAGGTGAACGATATCGGTTGGTAGGCCACCGAGCACAGCAGGCAAGGACTGAAAGAGCTGCTCATAATCAGCGCGATCAGGCGGACTGAGACGATAGGAACCATCTTGTAAAACTGCAAATCTTTCGCCCGGTTTGACCAGAGCAACGGCTTGCCCGTGATGACGTAAGATATGCGCGAGACGCTCACCGATACCCTGCGCATCGGCAAAGAGAAGCCAGCGAGGAGCATCTTCTCTGCTCCTTGTAAAGGGATGCTGGGGAGCACCTTGTTTCCAGGATGGGAGATAGAACCAATCAGAGATATGTTCCAGTCGCGCCAGTTGATCGACACTCATCACCTGAATGGAGGGGCCTGGAGACGAGGGTGATTTGGCGGGTGTGAGCCAGTGACGTTGTCTTTCAAAAGGATAGGTAGGCAATGAGACACGGTAGCGCTGTTCGTGGGCATGAAAGCCTGCCCAGTTCACAGGCACGCCGGCGAGCCAGAGCTTGCCAAGCGTTTTCAGCAAGAACGCTTGCGTGGGTTGCCGATCATAGGCGGCTGGCAGGAGAGGATGTATCAGCGGCAGACGTGCCGAACCACATGCGGGATGTTGCTTCACAAAGGAGCTGAGACCCTGGCCGGGGCCGACTTCGAGAACCAACCATTCAGGATCATGAAGCAACTGTTCTACACCCCTGACAAACTGCACTGTTTGACACATATGTGCGGCCCAATAGGTTGGATCCAGCGCCTGTTCATCTGTCAGCCAGGTGCCAGTGACGTTCGAGATCAGAGGAATTCGGGGTGTTGACCGTCGCACGCTATGGGCGTACTTTGTGACAATAGGGCGCAGTGGTTCCAGCATAAAGGAATGAAAGGCGTGGGTTGTTTGGATGCGAAAGCACGCAATTTCCTGTTCATGCAGACGTTGCTCCAGAGACTCGATTGCATCAGGAGAACCGGCAAGCACGCATGTCATCGGGCTGTTCACGGCGGCGAGACTGATGTGGGAAGAGAGATAGCGCTGCACCTGAGCTTCTGGTGCATTGACTGCAAGCATTGCGCCAGCCGGAAGCTCATCAATGGCCCGGGCACGTTGCACAACCAGGGTAAGAGCGTCTTCCAGACTCAAGATGCCGGACAGACAGGCTGCTACATATTCTCCCAGACTATAGCCAAGCAGGGCAACAGGTTGAATCCCCCACCGTTGAAGCAAGCATACCAGGGCATATTCAAAGACAAAGAGCGCCGGCTGAGCAATAGCTGTGCGAGAGAGCGAAGAGTTTGTAGCGCGCCTGGAGCGTCCTACCATTGCCCGAAAGTCAATGTGCGAGGACATTGGTTGGTGTGGCGGCTGCTCTTGCATAAAAATCTCGCTTATATCCAGGTCGAAGCTGGCTCGGAGGAAAGAACAACAGCGTTCTACGGCCTCGCGGAAATCTGGCTCATCTCGATACAGCGCTTTTGCCTGTTCGCCATACTGTTCGCCTACACCGGGAAAGAGGAAAGCAACTTTGCGCTCCCGAAAAGGGTCCCGGGTGGTCAAGACCTGTGCCGAATTGCCGGTTTGCAGGGCCTGGATAGCATCTTCTCTTTCCTCACAGAGCACGACGCGTCGGTATGGAAAGACTGTTCGTCCTACCTGTAGGGTATAGGCGACATCTGCTATGTTCTGTTCCGGATATTTGCTCAGATGAGTTGCCAGTTGTTTCGTCATCGCTTCTAGCGCGGTCTCGGTGCGTGCCGACAGCGAGAGGAGATGAAATGGACGAGCTGACGGCGCGTTTACATGTTCTGGAGCTTCTTCCAGAATGACATGCACATTCGTCCCGCCTACGCCAAAGGAGCTGACGCCTGCGCGGCGAGGTGCATCGGCAGCGGGCCAGGCTCGCAGGGTTGTATTGATAAAGAAAGGACTCTGTTCTAACTGAATATCAGGGCTGGTTTGCTCGAAGTTCAGGCTGGGTGGAATCTGCTGATGTTGAAGAGCCAGCGCGGTTTTTATCAGACCGGTGACTCCTGCTGCGCGGTCCAGATGGCCCACATTTGGTTTCACTGAACCCAGGGCACAGAACCGCTGTTTGTCCGTTCTTCCACGAAATGCCTTGAGGAGTGCCCCTAGCTCGATCATATCCCCGAGGGCAGTTGCAGTGCCGTGGGCTTCGATATAACCGATACTCTCAACATCTATATCAGCATTGTCGAGGGCCTCAGCGACAACATTTGCCTGTCCATCGAGTCCGGGAGCGGTATAACTGACTCGTGCTGCCCCATCATTATTGATAGCGGTTCCTCGAATACACGCATAGATATGATCGCCATCGTTCAAGGCGTCATGGAAGCGCTTGAGAACGACACAACCTGCCCCGTTTCCCATAACGCTGCCTTGCCCCTGCGCGTCAAAGGTGCGGCATTCCCCATCGGGAGAGAGAATACCCCCTTCCTCATAGATATATCCGCTTTCCTGGGGAAGGTTGATCGCGACGCCACCGGCAAGTGCAATATCACATTCACCATTGAGCAAACTCTGACAGGCAAGATGGACCGCGACCAGGGAGGTTGAACAGAAGGTTTGTACCGCAATACTGGGCCCTCTGAGATTGAGCTTATAGGAGATAGTCGTTGTCAGAGAATCCTGGTCGTTGCCGACATTGACCTGTGCCTGTCCGATGTTCTCAAAGAGTGCCGGATCAGCATAGATATTGTGGCGCATATAGGTACTGGTGGCCGAACCGGCAAAGATGCCAATCAGCCCTTGATAGGTGTCTGGTACATAGGCTGCATCTTCCAGCGCGGACCAGGCGCATTCCAGCATAAGCCGATGCTGAGGATCCATAATATCGGCTTCACGTGGCGTATACCCGAAGAAGGCTGCATCAAAGTACTCGACGTCTTCAAGGAAGCCTCCCGCTTTCACCAGATCAGGCTTACGTAATTCAGCAGGATCAATTCCGGCTGCCAGCATTTCCTCATCAGTAAAGAAGCGGATGGATTTTATCCCTCCGGCAATGTTTTGCCAGAACGTTTCAAGGGTTGCAGCCCCTGGAAACTTTCCTGACATGCCTATGATGGCTAAGGCTGTATCGTAGGACGAATCATTTGTCATCTTGCGCTCTCTCCTCTCCAGTGGAGAAATAACTGTGTCACGATGAGATGTGTGTCTTGGGGAGGGCTATTCGCTCTTTTGTCCTCCTCCATGCATGCGACGGCGAAGCGCCTCCCGCCTGCGTGTGCCTCTATCGGAGCGTATGACACTGACCGTTTCAGCCTGCTCCTGCGGGATGACCTGTGCCAGGGCATGAATCGAGGGCGCTTCGTAGATGATGTAGGCTGCAAGGTTTGTCAGTTTCAGCCCTTTTTTCAGGCGCGTCACCAGATCCAGGCCGATAAGAGAGTTGCCACCGAGCTCAAAGAAGTTATCATTGACACCGATGGCTTCGATACCGAGTAGATCTTCCCAGATTGCGGTAATCTGGCGTTCCAGATCTGTCGCTGGCGGAGCATAGGAACTGCTGAGATTGGGTCGCGGGTGTTTCACCCGATTCTGTTGTTGTTTCTGGGTTCGCTGGAGCACAGTCCTGGTTGTAAGCGTTGTGCTGAGATTCAGCAGTGCCTGGAATGGCTGAGGTGAGACGATAACATGAGAAAGCGAAGATGCCAGGACACGCACAAAAGCCTCTGCACCTTCCTCCGCTGTGATCCCGAAGATCTGGCGTTGCGTACGGAAGAAGTTCTGTGTTTCGCTATCGTATCCTGCTAAACCCGCCTCCCATGCGTTCCATTGCCATTCGCTCCAGCTCAGCGAGACAAGAGTTCCTATCTGCGGGTATGAACAACGGGTGCAGGCGTCGAGAAACGCGTTTGCGGCACAGTAATCGACCTGCCCGGGGCCTCCCGTAATCGAGGTGATAGATGAGAAGAGAGCCAGGAAGTCGAGCGAAAGATCTGGTTTTTCCTTGATGATTCGTAAGAGTGTCTCTGTTCCCACCACTTTAGGAGCGAGCACTGTTGCCGCATCGGCAGGTTTTTTGATCTGGATCAGACCAACGCCCGGCGCGCCGGCAGTATGCAGGATGCCATGTAGTGTGCCAAAGGTTGAGAGTGTTTGAGTAAGGGCTGCACGCATCTGTTCTTCATCTGAGACATCGGCCTGAAGGAAGAGAAGCTCTGCGCCTGCTTGCTCTAAGTACTGAACCGTGCGAATTTTCCAGCCTATGCCGGATGTATCTCCCTGGCTGGCAAGGATATGGGGCCATTCCTGACGAGCAGGAAGCATGCTGCGTCCGATAAGTGCTATTTTGGCATGAAACTTCTGTGTCAGGTATGCTGCCATGCTCAGAGCAAGCCCACCGATGCCGGTTATCATATACACGCCATTCTGACGCAGGTTGACGGTATCCGGCTGCGTTTCCGGGAGTTCTAGCGGCTCGAAGCTCTGTATCCAACGCGTCTTATCACGCAGCGCAACGACGCTTTCTCCTGTCTCACTGCTGAGTTCGGCGCTGATCAGATGGAGCAGCGTGGTCTCCTGCTGACTTCCTGGCTCTGGCAACTCTATATCAATGTTGCGACAACTGACGCTCGGATATTCCTGAGGAATCACGCGGCAGGGGCCTGAGAGTGTCGCGAGGGCCGGGCGGATTGTTTCTCGTCCGGTGATAGCATAAATGGTGCTTGAAAGTACATTCAGGGAATAGGATTGAATTCCCAGGTCGCCAAGCACCTGAGCGAGGAAGAGCAAGCTAGAGAAGCCTTCTCTGAGCTCTGTTTCTATTGCTCGTTCTTCGCGATTGAGTGACCAGAGATGAACGATGGTAGCAGGTGTTTTTCCCTGCGCCTGTAATTCCTTCAGGACCATTTCGTAATCAGCCCGCTCACCCGGATGAATGCTATATATGCCTTCTTCTCTTTTCTGGAAGGCCTGACCGGCCCAGATACACGTGACCTGCTCTGGAAGAAGCTGTAGGTGCGTGATAAGCTGTTTCCCGATCTGGCAATTGTCCATAAAGAACACCCAGTGGGCTTGTTGTTCACGTGCCTGCCTTCGAGCAATGCGAGCCGGCGGTGCTTGTTTCCAGCCGGGGAGATAAAACCAGTCTTTGAGTGGCTGCTTTTGCTCTGTTGTGCGCTGTGCTGAAACCTCTGGCTGCGCCGGTGCCGCTTCAATCCAGTAATGCTGGCGCTCAAATGGATAGGTTGGCAGTGGCAGTCGGTGGCGCCGTTCCTGACTGTAGAAGCGTTCCCAGTCGATTGTGACGCCGGCAAGCCAGAGCTGCCCGAGCATTGCAAGAAAGGATGCATTTCCCGGTTGGATGGCTGTCAGCATATCTGGAAGCAAGCGAGAATCAACCTGCTTGAGGCAAGAGGTAAGCTCAGGATTTTGGGCGGTGCCTACTGTCAGAAGCACCGAATCAGGCTCTTGTATCCATTGCAGGAGTGAGGCTGATAGGGACACGTTTTGCTTTGTCAGGGCTCCTCTGTAGGAGGAAGGAATTGCAAGACCATCACGGAGCCAGGTTTCACTGTTGCTTGAAAAGAAAGGGATACTCGGCGTATGGAGTTCGATATTCCGGGCCTGTTCTGCCAGAGCCTGTGGGGTTTCTGCCAGTACCAGAGACAAAGCGTCTTCAAGTGTCAGCACCCCGGCCAGGCAGGCCGCTACATATTCTCCAATGCCAGAGCCAAATACGGCTTGAGGAGTAATGCCTGATTGAAGAAGGGCTTGTCCGAGCGCATATTCTGCCAGGAAAAGGGCAACCTGTCCGGTGGGTTGCTTCTCTCTCTGGGACCCGGTCAGGGAGCACACGCTTTCCCATCCTCGGTCGAAGTGGGCTTGAAAAGCGGGTTCTTGAGCACAAAGCAGTTGGATATCCTGATAGTGATCCGTTGCCGGGAAGCACAAAATGAGCGGGCGTCCGGTACGCTGTTCTTTCCGTATATGGAGACCGGTTCCTGTGGAGAGCGCCTGTAACGCTCCCGCCTGCGTCCCACTGACGAAGGTGCAACGATGTTCAAAACGTCTGCGCCCAACCTGGAGGGTATAGGCGACATCTGCAAGCTTCGCATCTGGATGGCGTTCCAGGTAGTTTTGCAGATTGCTGATACTCTGCTGAAGGGCAGATTCCGAGCGGGCAGAGAGAACAAAGAGCTGCGAGGAGCGAGAAGCCGATGAAGGCGTCTGCATGGGCGCCTCCTCAAGAATAACATGGGCGTTCGTTCCACCCATACCAAGCGAATTGACCATCGCTCTTCGTGGACGACTGCTGCGCGGCCACGGAGTCAGCCGGGAATTGACATAGAAGGGACTGCTGGCAAAAGTGATCTCAGGATTTGGTGATTGATAGTGGAGGCTCGGGGGGATCTCTTCATGTTCCAGTGCCAGCGTTGTCTTCATGAGACCGGAGACGCCCGCGGCGCGATCAAGATGACCTACGTTTGTTTTCACAGAGCCAATCGCGCAGTACTGTTGACGCTCTGTGTCTGTGCGGAACGCTTTTGTAAGGGCTGTAATTTCGATCGGGTCACCGAGTTCTGTGGCTGTTCCATGTGCCTCGACATAGCTGATACTCTCCGCGGAGACGTCTGCATTGAGCAGAGCGGCCTTGATTGCTTCTGCCTGTCCGGTCACGCTTGGAGCGCTATAGCTGACCTTCAATGAGCCATCATTGTTGATCGCGCTGCCTTTGATGACGGCATGAATGGTGTCTCCATCTGCGATAGCATCAGAAAGGCGCTTGAGGACAACAATGCCAACGCCGTCCCCGAAGATACTTCCTGTGGCTTTCGCATCAAAGGTACGGCAATGTCCATCAATGGACTCCATTCCGCCTTCTTGGTACAGATAGCCTCTCTTTGTCGGGACGCGAACCGAGACGCCTCCTGCCAGAGCCATATCACATTCATTGGCAAGGATGCTTTGACAGGCAAGATGGACGGCGACCAGAGAGGTAGAACAGAAGGTCTGAACCGCAACGCTTGGCCCTTTGAGATTGAGTTTGTAGGAAACGGTTGTTGTCAGGGAATCTTTGTCGTTGCTGATGACAAGCTGATAGTCATCGATTGATCCCAGGATGGTGTTTGCATGCGATAGCAGGTAGGTACTCATAGCGGAACCGCCAAAGACACCGACAGACCCCTTATACGTCTGGGTGTCATAGCCCGCATGCTCAACCGCTTCCCAACAACACTCAAGAAAAAGTCGGTGTTGTGGATCAAGTAAACTTGCGTCTCGGGGTGTATAGCCGAAGAATGCGGCATCGAAAGATGCGATGTCTTCAAGTATCGGGCGTGCTCGCACATAATCAGGATGCTGAAGCAGATGGTCAGGGACACCGGCTTCTGCCAGTTCCTCTTTTGAGAAGAAAGAAATAGTCTCCACGCCGTTACGCAAATTCTCCCAGAATTGTTCAATAGAGTTGGCGCCCGGAAAGCGCCCGGCCATGCCAATAATAGCGATACCATTTTGTTGGGGGGTGGCGCGTTTGGCTTTTTGCGGTTGTTTGCTTTCCGTTGTCGCTGTCTGTTGAGTGTTGCGAGCATAGCGGGCAAGGGCGTTGATCGTGGGCGCTTCAAAGAGCGCAACATTGGGTAGTTGGAGTTGCAGCGCTTTATTGATCTTGTTGATAACCTGTATGCCAATAAGAGAGTTCCCCCCTGATTCAAAAAAGTTATCGTCAGGGTTGACTTCGTTCAGGCCAAGTGCTTCCTGCCATATAGTGGTGATCGTGCGCTCGTAATCTCTGACAATGGTTGGAGTCTGTGAGGGAGGCGTTTCGCTGACAGGTGGCAGCCACTCCTGAAGTCGCTCTTGAAGCTTCCCTGTTGAGTGGACGATCCGGGGAGCGACTGGAGAGGCCAGGATGCGATTCAAGGCATCAAGTCCCTCATCGAGTTCCATTGCATAGCTAAGAAGTGCTTTCCCCTGGAAGGCTGTTTTCATACTGTCCGTTAGCCATGTATCCCAGTTGACGCTGATCCACGGCTGTTCCAAACTTCGATAGCGCCGGGCGAAGCTATCCAGGAAACAATTTCCGGCTGCATAGCTGATAAAGCCCAGACCACCCAGTACAGCAGAGATAGAAGAGAAGAGCAGGCAGAAATCGAGAGGCACTTCTTGCAGTGCCTGATAGAGCGCAATGGTTCCGTACACCTTTGCTTGAAAATGAAGCTCGCAATCGGCCCGGGTCAGATGCTGGATCGATTTGAGGGCCTCTTGCTCCACGTTGCCAGCCGCGTGAAAGACTCCGTGCAGTGTACCGAATCGGGTAAGCGTCTGTTGTATGGCTGCTTGTGTCTGTGCCGGATCAGCAATATCGGCTTGAAGTAGCAGGACTTCTGCACCGAGGGCCTCCAGCTCAAGCAGATGTTGAAGTCGCTGTGCGGTTTTACTCGTGCTGTCTTCACTGCGAAGCAGGTCTGGCCAGGTTTCTCGTGCGGGTAAAGCCGAGCGACTGAGCAAGACAAGTCGAGCCTGTACTGTTCTGGCGAGGTACTTTGCCAGAGCAAGACCGATACCGCCCAGCCCCCCGGTGATAAGGTAGACGCCCTGTTTTCGTAGGTGTGCAGGATACAGAGGTGCTTCCAGATGGATAGGGCGATACTGCTGGACCCAACGTTGCTGGTTTCGATATGCAATGCTTTGATCTGGACTGTCAGTGCAACAGTCTATGAGAAGCTGCCTGATCGTATCTTCGTCGCTTTGATACTGTAAGGCATTGCCTGCCAGATCGATATGCGTACAACGAAGAGCGGGGTATTCCTGTTGTATCACCTTACAGGCTGCCTGTAAGGGGGCATGCTCTGGATGCACATGGTCCCGATCAGTTACGGGTTGAAGTTGATTGGTAATGATGTTTAGCCGAACAGGGTGCGAGTATGCCTGTAATGCCTGCGCCAGGAAGAGCACACTATAGAAGCCATTGGTTTGCAGGGCTTGAAAGGAAGCTCTGGAGGGCATTTCGCTATCCTGTCTGGAAAAGCCTCCACAGTGAATAATTGTTGCAGGGAACAAACCACTGTCTTGCAACTCCTGACAAAGCCTGCTGTAGTCTTCTTGGCATGCCAAGCGGATGGAATACATATAGTCATTTTGCCGATGGAAGTGTGTAGCCGCATAAACCTGGATAACTGACTGATTTTCCCGGAGGAGTTGCTGTGTAATTGCCTTGCCCAGATCCGCTTGATCATGAAAAAGAAGCCAGGGGCCACTTTCCGTCAGCCCGTTTGCCCGGGGCGCCGGACGTTGAATCCATTCAGGGAGGTAGAACCTATCGGCGAGTTCTCTTTTCCCGGATTGTGGGAGCCGTTCTTCAGAGCGATTCCCTATCCAGCAGCGCTGTTTCTCGAAAGCGTAGGTAGGCAATGAGAGCAGCCTTCGTTGCGTTCCTGCATGGAGAGCAGACCAGTTGATTGAAACCCCGGCAAGCCAGAGTTTACCCAGGCAGGTAAGTACAGTCTCCTGAACAGAGAGGTGATCATCAGCCGAGTGCAGAAGCGCCACTATAGACGTCTCAGCAGTATCTTGCTCGGTTTGGCCTCCAATGTGTACAAGGAAGTATCGCTTGCTGTATTGAGACTGTCTGATCTCATCAACGGTTTGCTGTCCGCATGTGATCCAGTACTCAGGATCAGTAGCCTGTTCCGTCGAGATCCAGTCTCCGGTGCGGGAAGAGATAAAGGGAATCTCGGGCGGGTGACATGGAAGCTGAGAAAGAAGGTCCGGGCTTTCTGTGTCCTGTGCCATGTTCAACCTGAGAGCATCTTCAAGCGAGAGCACCCCGGAGAGACATGCCGCAATGTACTCATCCCTTCCTGAGCTGAACAGAGCCGATGGCGTGACACCTAGCGAGCGCAGGAGTACGGCAAGCGCATATTTCACAATGAAGGATTGGGTTTGTTTCTGGCACTGCTGGATATCTCTGTTGAAGGTATGCAGAAGATACGTGCGGCAGCGGTCAATGATGGAGCGGAAAACAGGTTCGTTCTGATAGAACTCCGTACTCTGTTCAAGTGAGAGGTACTCTTGATGTGAGAAGAGAAATGCGATTGGATGCCCCTTGTCTGAAGGAAAACCGGTCAGGAAGGAGCGTTCCGTCAGTGTACGCAGGGCTTCTTCTCTATTTCTGGCAATGATGGCCCGCCGCCTCTGGAAGGAGGTACGACCTACCTGCGTGGTGTAGGCAACATCAGCCAGAAGAGCGGTGGGGTGCTGCTGTAAGTACGTGGTGAGGCGCTCTGTTGCCTGTTCCAGGGCTGTTGTGGTTCTGGCAGAAAGCAGAAGCAATTGTGCGGTGGCAGGTGCTTCGGTTTCTGGCGGCATGGGCGCTTCTTCTACTATGACATGTGCGTTGGTCCCGGACCAGCCAAAAGAGCTGACCCCTGCTATATGCGCTCCTTCAGGCCAGGCCCGCCTTTGCTGTACTATTTCGATCGGGTATGCTTGCCAGTTGATTCGCGAATTGGGCTTTTGTACATGGAGGTGAGGGGGAAGTTCACGGTATTGGAGAGCGAGAACCGTCTTAATGAGCCCTGCAATACCTGCTGCTCCGGCCAGGTGACCGATGTTGGTTTTTACCGAGCCGATCAGGAGGGGATGTTCTGAATGACGCTCCTCTCCCAGCACCGACATCAATGCATCGACCTCGATTGGATCGCCCAATGCAGTCCCGGAACCATGAGCTTCCACATATTGCACCTGCTGAGGGGTGATGCCTGCGTTTGCCAATGCTTGTCGAATGACAGCGGCCTGTGCGTGTTTGTTCGGTGCGGTCAGGCCATTGCTGCGCCCATCTTGATTGACAGCAGAGCCGCGAATAAGCGCGAGGATAGGGTTTCTATCTGCGAGCGCATCCGAGAGGCGCTTGAGCACAAGTATCCCGCAGCCTTCTCCCAGTACAAACCCGTTGGCCGACTCATCGAAGGTTTTGCAGCGCCCGTCGGCTGAAAGCATCCCCATTTTACAGTAATTGACAATATTTTCTGGAAGCAGCGTGACGTTCACACCTCCGACCAGAGCGAGATCAGATTCATATTCCCGCAGGCTCTGACATGCGAGATGGGTAGTCACCAGGGAGGATGAACAGGCCGTATCGACAGTCAACGCGGGCCCTTTTAAGTTGAGCTGATAAGAGAGACGCCCGGCGGCAACACTGGCCGCGCTGCCCAGCCCGAAGTAGGGGTCATTGAGATGGTCGCCGTTTCCGTGCTGAATTTGGAGCTGCATGTATTCCTGGTTGCTCATCATGCCGATAAAAACGCCGGTCTGACTCTCCTGGAGCGATTCAGGAGAGATACCGGCGCGCTCCAGCGCTTCCCAGGCAACTTCAAGCAATAGTCGCTGTTGGGGGTCCATTCGCGAGGCTTCGCGAGGCGAGAGGCCGAAAAAGCTGGTATCAAAGCTATCAATATCAGAGATAAAGCTTCCAAAGCGGGTATACATCTTGCCAGGAGCCTGGGGATCCGGGTCGTAAAATGTTTCAAGACTCCAGCGCTCAGGGGGAACCTCTGTTACGGTACACTCGCCATGAGAGAGGAGCCGCCAGAAAGCTTCTGGTGTATCTGCTCCGCCAGGGAAGCGGCAGCCGATACCGATAATTGCGATCGGTTCATTTGATGCTCCACGGGGTGTGCGAGCTGCGGTGTGTGGCGTCTCTAGCGTCATCAGGTACTGAGTAAGCCCGGCTATATTTGGATAGTCGTAGAGGAGTGTATCAGAAAGACTGACTCCTAACCAATCTTCCAGTAAGCTGACGAACTGCACCGCATCAGCCGAAACCAGCCCATAACTCGCGAAAGAATCATGTATATCGACTTCCGCAATATCAATGTCCAGAAGCTGTGCAAGTTCCGCTTGCAGCCTGGCCTGGATTGTCTCTTCTGTGAGAAAGCTTGCTTTGCGCATTGATACTTCCTTATTAACTCTGCCAGATATCACCAGCCAGGTGTGCTTGCTTTGTACAGGAGAAGGCTGGCGTTCATTTTGACTTTTCCGGGTGAGAAGCACTCTTTCTGCTGCAAGTCTAAACAAGTCTTCAGGGAAAGTCATGTATCGAAAGGTACATTCAGCATTTCGCTTGCCTGTGTTTCAGAGCATCGGGCAGTAGAAATACATCTTTTGGCACATGACAGAGGAGAAGAGAAGGGCATACACTTGAAAAGTGTGTAATGAGGCAATATAGCGTTGACATGATGATTGGAAAGAGACGATAAGGAGCAAGTATGGCATCCTCCCGGTATGGAAGAATGAAGCTCTCCGCAGAGAAACAGGCACTCCTTCAACGCCTGTTGCAGCAACAGGGGCTTACCGCTCAGACAGAGCAGAAGTCTATTCAGCGTGAACAGACTGTTCCTCTCTCCTTTGCGCAGCAGCGGGTATGGTTTTTACATCAGATAGAGCCAACCAGTAGCAATTTTCATATGCTTACCGGTCTTCGCCTTCTGGGAGATTTGCATGTGGATGCATTGGAGGCCAGCTTGAATGAGATGATCAGACGCCATGATATTTTGCGGACGACCTTTCCTGTTGTTCATGGCTCGCCTGTGCAACACATTGGCCCGGCCTATACGCTCAAGTTAGAGCCTGTAGTGCTTGTCAACCTCTCAGAGCAGGAGCAGAAGCAGGAAATTATCCGGACAATTCGGAAAGATAAACAGAAGCCCTTTCATCTGGAAAGCGGTCCGCTTCTACGCGTATATCTCTTTGCGACCCGGGAGAATGAGCATATTCTTTTCCTCTCGCTCCACCATATTATCGCCGATGCCTGGTCAATGGGGATTCTTTCACAAGAACTTTCACAGCTCTATGATGCTTTTGTGAATGAGCGGCCTTCTCCATTGCCTCCCCTCGCTGTTCAGTATGCGGATTTTGTGCAATGGCAACAGGAGCGGGTACAGGGGGAACGCGGGAATGCACAGCTCCACTACTGGCTTCAGCGTCTGTCTGATAGTCCTGCACCGCTGGCATTGCCGACAGATCATCCTCGCCACGCAAGGCAGGGGTATAGCGGGCATACTTTTTCCTTCACGCTAGATGCTGCCCTGCATGAGAAGCTCATTGCGCTTTGTCAGCGCGAAGGGGTGACACTGGTGATGCTGATGCTGGCAGCTTTCCAGGTCCTGTTAAGTCGTTACACTGGACAGGAAGATATTGCAGTTGGGTTGCCCGTTTCCAACCGGACACGGACCGACTTTGAGCCGCTGATTGGCAACTTTGTCAATACAGTTGTTATACGTGCCGATTTGAAGGAGAACCCGACCTTCCGAACCATCTTACAGCGGGTTAAGGCTGATGCACTGGATGCCTATAGCAATCAGGATATCCCTTTTGAGCGAGTGGTTGAAGCATTGCGGCCGGTGCGCGACCCCGGTCGAACCGTCCTGTTTCAGGTCTTGTTTTCGCTTCAGAACGCCTATCGGGAACAGGAATTGACCGGACTTGTCTGTCTCCCCTTTGAAGTAGAGGACAATGCTTTCTATGGAGAATAAAACAGCCAGATTTGAGCTTACTTTGTTGTTAGAGGAGAGCGAGCAAGGGATGAAGGGTTCGCTCGAATACAATGGTGAGCTGTTTGAACGAGCCAGTATCGAGCAGATGATGGAGAGCTATCGCATGCTTCTGGCCGCCCTGGTAGACAATCCTGAACAGCGTCTTCAGGATCTTCCTTTGCTTGCTTCTCCGCTGGCGTTCCCGCCAGAAGATGAGATTCCTGCCAATGCTCTCTATGAGCTTTTTGCTTCTCAGGTAGAACGTTCCCCTGACGCGACTGCGCTTGTCTATGAAGGAAAGAGCTATACATATCGCGAGCTCTCCTGTAAAATCGAGAGGGTAGCACAGCATCTGCTGGCAATGGGGATACAGGCAGGTTCATATATCGGGCTTGTCCTGGAACGGTCACTTGCTGCTGTCATAGCGATGCTTGCAATCCTGAGAGCAGGGTGCAGCTCTGTTCCGCTAGAAGAAAAGCCACCCTTTTCGCAAAGAGCGGGAATGCCTTCTATCAGATGTGTTATCTGTGAACAAGCGATGCGAGGCCACTTCAGTGATATTCCGTGCCTCTGTATAGATGAGTTGATAGCACCTCCTGCGCCGCTTCCGGTTCAGGAACGCGAAAAGACGGATATTCTGGCATGGTATCCTTCACTAGACCAAACGCAAAGCCAGCTCTGTCGGTTCCTTCAGCATGCTGTCCAGCATGGTTGGGGAAAAAGAGCTGTCAGCATGGGAGTCTGGTCCTTGCACTCCTCACCAACCTTTCTGTATGAACTATTACTCCCGTTAACTGGTGGAGGGACTGCCTGGCTTGTTCCTGAAGCGTATCGGTTCCCGGGGAAAACGTATTGCGAGTGGTTGGCTACACATCAGATAACCGGTGCCTATCTTCCTGAACATTTTTTGCCCGCGCTTCTGCGCCTGAGTCGTCAAGGATATCTCTGTCCTCTGCAACTGCTTCTGACTCAGAGTAGAACATTTCCCGAGCAGAAGTTACAGGAGCTACAGCAGCGTTTGCCGGGCATAGAGATCATACATGGTTATGGCGTGGCGGGAACGTGGCAGACATTGTATGTGCTGGATGCAACGAAACCCCCGCGTCGCTGCACTCCTATTGGCTATCCTCTTGTTCCGCTTCTTCTTCTGGACCAGCAGAAGCAACAGGTGCCACTGGGAGCTATTGGCGAGATATACGTTGCGGGAGAGCGATCAGAAACCGCTGTGATGATTGCGGGAACACGCTTCTCTCAAACTGGCGACAGGGCCAGAGTACTTCCAGACGGAAGACTTGAACTGATCGGACCGGAAATTCAAGTTCGCAATGAGCGTTTCTCGTTTGCTGCTGTTGCCACTTTGCTGATGGAGCACAGGGAGGTCTATCAGGCTGTTATCGTTGTGCGTGAGAAACAACGACTTGTTGTCTATGTTGTTCCAGAAAAGGAGGCTGAGTGGGCGACGCTCAAACCTGCTCTTCAAGCCATACTACAGGAATATATTCCCGTTTCCTTTGGACCTGTATCGCTTGTCCTGCTTGAGGATGTACCGCTTGATTCTGATGGGGCCGTTTGTTATGAAGCCCTTCCACAGGAAGAAGAGGCCTGCTCTCAAGGAGTGGAGGCTGCTCCTCGTACCCACCTGGAAAAAGAGATAGCCGCTATCTGGTGCCGCCTGTTACAAGTTGAGCAGATCAGCATCCATGACAATTTCTTTGATCGTGGTGGGCATTCGCTCCTGATGATCCGACTGCACAACGAGATTCAAAGTCTGCTCAAGCTCCCTATCGCGGTGCTTGATCTCTTGAAATATTCGACTATCAGGGAATTAGCTGTGTTTTTGCAGGAATGCCAGGAGAAACAGCAGGAACAGGAGGAAGAACAACAGATTGCGACGCGGGCAGAGCGGCAAAATGAGGCTTTGCAGAAACGAAAAGCACTGATGAAGGAGAGGAGACAGCATGATGGAACCCTCCCATGAATCTCTAGATGGCGTTGCCATTATTGGCATGGCCTGTCGCTTCCCGGGAGCGCCAGATGTCGAGGCCTTTTGGAAGCTCCTCTGTGAAGGAAGAGAAGGGATTACGTTTTTCACAGATGAGGAATTGCTTGCTGCCGGGGTTGATCCGGAGCAACTCGCACAGCCGAATTATGTGCGGGCTGCCTCGCTGCTTGAAAAGAGAGAGCTTTTTGATGCCTCGTTTTTCGGCTACACGCCTCGGGAGGCTGAGGTTATGGACCCGCAACACCGGCTATTCCTGGAGTGTGCCTGGCATGCTTTTGAGCACGCTGGCTATAATCCGGAAACCTGTTCGGGAGTAGTCGGGGTGTATATTGGCTCAGGTGATAATGCCTATGTGCTTCATATTCATGCGCATCCCCATATAGAAAAAGCAATCGGCGGAAACGCCATTGATTACCTGAACAGCGGCGATTATATCAGTTCACGAGTTTCCTATAAGTTGAATTTGAAAGGGCCAAGTCTCAATATTCGTTCGGCCTGTTCAAGTTCGCTTGTCGCCATCTATATGGCCTGCCAGAGCCTTATGAGCTATCAATGCGACATGATGCTTGCGGGAGGGGTCTCCGTGAATCCAGCCCCTGATCAGGGGTATCTTTACGAAGAAACCAGTCTGTTATCACCAGATGGGCATTGCAGGGCCTTTGATGCCCGAGCTCAAGGAACCATCTTCGGGGATGGCCTGGGAGCGGTGGTGTTAAAGCGGCTGGAGGATGCTGTGCGAGATGGAGATACGGTGTATGCCGTCATTAAAGGAGGGGCAATCACGAATGATGGAGCATCCAGAGCCAGCTATTCTGTACCGGGTGTGGATGGGCAGGCAACAGCAGTTCTGGAAGCACTGGCTCTGGCGGGTGTTGATCCCGCTACCATTAGTTACGTAGAGGCTCATGCGGCTGGAACCCCTTTGGGTGACTCACTGGAACTGACTGCATTAATAAAAGCGTTCCAACGCAGGACCGCAGAAAAGAGCTATTGTGCACTTGGTTCTGTGAAAAGCAATATCGGGTATTTGAATCATGCATCCGGGGTTGCAGGTCTCATCAAGACTGCTCTTATGCTGAAGCATAAAAGCATGGTCCCCAGTCTGCATTTTCAGCAACCCAATCCTCAAATTGGTTTTGCGACAAGCCCTTTCTATGTCAACACCCAGTACAGGCCGTGGGAAACGCCTGCGCTTCCGCGTCGTGCAGGTGTCAACTCTCTGGGAGTCGGAGGCACAAATGTTCACGTTATCCTGGAAGAGGCTCCTGAAGCCGATCCAGCCCCTTTTTCTCGGCCTGTTCAACTTCTGGTTCTGAGTGCTCGAACGCCTTCCGCTTTAGAGGAAGTCACTGCTCAGCTCGCAAGCCACATTGAGAGACACCCTGAACAGGAGCTGGCAGATATAGCATATACACTTCAGGTCGGACGCAAGCATTTCCCCTACAGGCGTATATGTGTGTGTTGTGATAGGATAGATGCGATTCAGGAGTTACAGGGCAAGAATCCAGCGACGCTTTTAACTCATGTCGATGATGGGTTACGCCGCTCCGTGATTTACCTCTTCCCGGGAGAGGGAAGCCAGCACGGTGGGATGTGCAGCACCCTGTATCAAGAAGAGGCTTTGTTTCGTCAGCACGTTGATAAGGTGGCTGTCCTGCTTCAGAAGTTTCTGGGGGAAGATGTGCGCGCTCTTCTTTTTGCTGATGAGTCCTCCCGGCTGGAGGAGCGACTGCGCGAGCCACAGATCACACAGCCACTCCTCTTTATGCTTGAATACGCGCTGGCTCAGCTATGGATGACCTGGGGCATACAGCCGGATGCAATGCTTGGATGGGGCGTAGGTGAATATGTTGCTGCCTGTCTGGCTGGTGTCATAACGCTGGAAGAAGGACTTGAACTGGCTCTTCTGTATGGCAGGATGGTGCAGAAAACGGGTGGTGGCTGTATGCTGTCAGTGTCTGCATCTGTGAACGAAGTGCTTCCTCTGCTTCCCGCTGAACTTTCACTTGCTGCACAGAACGGATCGACTCAGTGTGTCGTCGCGGGACCATGTGAACGGGTTGAAACACTTCGTGCTCTGCTGAGCGAACGCGGCGTACAATGTCATCTGCTGGAATCAGTATATGCATTTCACTCCCCGATGCTGGACCCGCTACTGAACGAGTTTCGCCATACTGTACAGCGTATTCGCTTTCGCCCTCCGCTAAAACGCTATATATCGAGTGTCACAGGGACATGGATTATGGCAGAGGAGGCAAGCAACCCGGAGTATTGGGTCAGGCATATCCGACAGACCGTGCAATTCGCGGCTGGCCTGCAAACCATTCTGAGGGGCTTTGAAGGGGCTATTCTGCTGGAAGTTGGTCCGGAACAGGTACTGAAAGTATCGGCACAAAGGCAGTTAGACAATACGCCTCATCTTTTTCTGGCCTCCATGAGAAGGGAAGAACAGTGCGTTATGGACACTGATTTTCTCTTGCAAACGCTAGGAAAACTCTGGATGGCGGGCGTACATGTCGACTGGCAGAAAATCTATGCGGATGAGCGACGAAAGCGTGTTCCTCTCCCCGGATATCCTTTTGAGCGAAAGCGGTATTGGCTTGATGCGCCGTCCGGTTTCTATGCAGGACACTCGGTTACCTCTCCTGTGAAAGATACTGCGGTATTTCAGGGCGAGTGTTCGACAGTGATGCAGACAGCATATGTAGCGCCTCGTACGGAGCTGGAACAGCGTCTATGTACTCTCTGGCAGACGTTCTTTGGCTTGCGGGAAATCGGGGTCTATGATGATTTCTTTGAACTGGGAGGGCATTCGCTGCTTGCTACGCAGTTGATCGCTGCCATTAATCAGGCCTGCCAGATAGAGCTTTCTGTCCGGCACCTTCTGGAAAAGCCTACCATTGCGGCACTGGCAGAGGCAATTGAACAACTGCATCGGCAAGCGGCAAACGAAGATGCATCAGGCCCCGAGGCGTTATGGAAAGAGATAGTCCTTGCTGAGGAGATTCGGCTGCCTGCTCATGTCGCGGCGCCAGAAGAGCCAAAAGCCATTCTGCTGACCGGAGCGACTGGCTTTACAGGTGCTTTTTTGCTTTCTGAGCTGTTGCAGAGGACAAAGGCTACTGTGTATTGTCTGGTTCGTGCATCTACACCTGCACAGGCAAGGGAGCGAGTTTTGAATAACCTGAGCTCTCGCACGTTGTCGCGTCAGTGTGATCTTTCGAGGATTATTGCCCTTCAAGGGGATCTGGCGCTGCCCTGTTTCGGGCTTCCTTCTGCTGAGTTTGATCGACTGGCCGAAAGCCTTGATGTGATCTATCACAATGGGGCTCAGGTTAATTTCTTCTATCCCTATCAGACCTTGAAAGCAACCAATGTGCTTGGAACCAGGGAAGTGCTACGCCTTGCGAGCAGAACACGTGTAAAGCCGCTCCATTATATCTCTTCGGTTTCCGTTTTTGATCTTGATGTCTATGATGAAACGATTCTCCAGGAGCATATCATTCCGCGTTGTCGTTCCGAAGCTATAGCAACAGCCAACGGATATAGCCTGAGTAAGTGGGTGGCAGAGCAGATTGTGTTCCAGTATCGTGAAAGAGGACTGCCCGTTACTATTTATCGTCCCGGAACTATTACCGGACATAGTGAGACTGGTGTCAGCAACAGTGGCGATGTGTGGCTGCGTTTGCTTATGACATGTCTTCGTCTGGGGAAAGCTCCTATGCTTGATGAGTATATGGAGATCCTGCCTGTTGATTATGTAAGCAAAGCAATTGTATACCTCTCTCAGCAGCAGAATACCGAGAAAGATGTCTTTCATCTGGTTTCCCCTGAACTGATTCCCTGGCAGGAAGTCCTTCATTGGCTGCGTACTTTTGGCTATCAGGTGGAGCTGGTTCCATTGAGTATCTGGAAGTCCGATATTATTGAAGCACTGAAGGTAAAGCCCGATCCAGATGCGGAGCTTCTTCTGCAATTGCTTGAGGAGGGGGCGGCTTCCGACGCAAACATGTTTGTTCATCGAACGCGGAGACGGAATCGCTTTGGGTGCGAGCGGACTCTAGAAAGGCTCAAAGGATCGTCGATTGTTTACCCATCTGTGGATGCTGATTTGCCAGGCACGTATCTTCACTATCTGATAGATGAAGGATTGATACCAGCTCCCGGGAACATACTCCGAGATTGTTCACATGGTTTGTAAACACAATCGTGATCTATTAGATTGTTGAGAAGTATGAGGAGAAAAACCAATGGCTGATAGATCGAAACAGCTCTCTCTTCAAAAACAGGAATTGCTAAAACATCTTCTGCGCCAGGAGGGAGTGATTAAAGATGAGCAGACCGAACGCGCTCAACGTTGTGTACATCAATTGATTGAAGAGCAGGTAGAACGTATTCCTGCGAGGCTTGCGGTCAGCGATGAGCGGGAAAGTCTGAGCTACTGGGAGCTGAACGAGCGGGCGAACCAACTGGCACATTGCTTACGAGAACGTGGAGTCAGGAGAGGGAGTTTGGTAGGGGTTTGTTTACCGAGATCGGTTGATCTGATTGTGAGCCTGCTTGCGATCTGGAAGGCCGGCGGGGCATATGTGCCGCTTGATCCGGGGGCGCCTCCACAGCGAAACGTGTTACAGATGGAAGAAGCCGGCGTAAAGGTTGTGCTTACGCGAGGGGAAGCCCTGCCGGGAGTGAGTACGGTTGATGTGGAGGTGGTGAGAAGAGCTGTATGGCCGAAGACCAATCTGGATGTAAGCCGAGAACTGGAGGAACTTGCTTATGTAATTTACACTTCCGGTTCTACCGGTAAGCCAAAGGGCGTACAGATTTCCCATGCGAACCTGCTGTATCTGCTTCGCTGGCACATTCAGACCTATGAGATTACTCCTGAGGATCGTGCCACTCAGCTTGCCAGCCCTGCGTTTGACGCCTGTGTCTGGGAAATCTGGCCGTATTTAGTTGTCGGGGCCAGCCTGCATATTCCTGATGAAGAGACGCGCCTTTCGTCGCACCTCTTGCGGGATTGGCTTCTAGAACAGCGCATTACCTATTGTTTTCTTCCCACGCCGCTTGCAGAAACAATACTCGCACTTTCCTGGCCGGAACGTGTGCCATTGCGTGCGTTGCTCACCGGTGGGGATAAACTCCGCCTTTATCCTGAACCCGGTTTGCCCTTCCGTCTGGTGAATCACTATGGCCCTACCGAATGTACGGTTGTAGCTACGGCAGGTACCGTTTCAGCCGGGAAGAAGAAAGACTTGAAGATGCCCGATATCGGGTATCCTATCGCCAGCACGACGGCCTATATTCTGGATGCAAACTTGCAACCGGTATCGGCTGGCGCTGTGGGAGAACTCTATATCGGAGGAGAGGGCGTATCACCGGGGTATCTCAACCGGCCAGAGTTGACAGCGGAGCGTTTTCTTCCAGATCCATTCTCGTCTACTCCTGGCGCTCGAATCTACCGGACGGGTGATCTGGTGCGCACGCTTTCTGATGGCACATTCGAGTATATTGGCCGGAGCGATCACCAGGTAAAGATTCGCGGGTTTCGTATTGAGCCTGGTGAGATTGAGGGGATACTTGCCATGCATCACGGGGTGAAAACGAGCCTGGTCGTAGCGCGAGAAGATATCCCCGAACAAAAAGAACTCGTAGCCTATGTGATACCGCGTGGGGGGCAGCAGGATGAACACTTTCTGGAAGAGCTTCAACAATGGCTTCAGGAACGGCTTCCTTCATATATGCTGCCCGCCGGCTTTGTGCTGCTGAATAGCTTTCCGCTCACGAGCAATGGGAAGGTTGATCGGCAAGCGCTGCCTGCCCTGGCAAAGAGCCGGCAGATGACCGGGACGAGTTATGTTGCGCCGAGAACAGAAGTGGAGGCGACCTTAGTCGAGATCTGGAGAGAGGTTCTGGGTGTGGCACAGGTAGGGGTCGAGGATCGTTTCTTTGCGCTCGGGGGGCATTCCCTTCACGCTACTCAGATAGTAGCCCGAATCTACAGTGCGTTTCAGATTGTCTTCCCGCTCCATCTTTTCTTTGAGCAGCAAGTTATTCGTGCTATGGCGAGCTTTATCGAGAGGCAACAGAAGAGCCAGGGGAAAGATACACAGTTCGCGCTCAAGCGGGTATCACGAACCGAGAGGTTGCCATTGTCGTATGCGCAGCAACGGCTCTGGTTTCTGGATCGGCTGACTCCGGGACAATCAGCCTATACGATTGTGCTGGCGTGGAACCTGTATGGGCCACTGGATCATGAGGCGTTAATTGCAAGCTTATACCGGCTGGTTCGGCGTCAGGAGAGCCTGCGTACGAGCTTTCCCGAAGAGGGAGAGGGTCCGGTCCAACGAATTGCGGAAGAGCCGGGAGCCTTTTTGACGAGGGTGAGCGTGCTTCAGGAGCGAGAGGAGGAGCGAGAGGAGAAGGTGGAGGCATATATCAGGCAGGAGCGTGAGCGGCCCTTTGATCTGGAGCGAGGACCGTTATTTCGGGCGCATGTGGTGGAGGTGAGGGAGGAAGAAACGGTGTTGCTGTTGGTGGCGCATCACAGCATCATTGATGGGTGGTCGGTGCCGAGGTTGGTGAGAGAGCTGAAGGAGGGGTATCGTATGCGGGTGCGTGGAGAGGAGGAGACGAGCGAGGAGTTGGGCTATCAGATGGCGGAGTATGCGTGCTGGCAGCGTGCATGGGGAGAGACGGAGCAGGCGAAAGAGCAGTTGGCCTATTGGAAGCGGAGGTTAGCGGGGGCGGCACCGTTGCTGAGTGTGCCGACGGATCATCCGAGGCCAGCGGTGCAGCGGCATCGAGGAGCGGTTGAGCGGTTCCGGTTGGAGGGAGAGCTGTACAGGAAGGTGCAGCAGTACAGTGAGCGAGAGGAGGTGACGCCGTTTATGGCGTTGCTGGGAGCGTTGATGGTGGTGCTGGCGCGGTACAGCGGGAGTGAAGATATCAGCGTGGGGACGCCGATAGCGAACAGGAGACAGGAGGAGATGGAGGGGGTGATAGGGTTTCTGGTGAATACAGTGGTGGTGAGGGCGAGGATAGAGGGGAAGCTGAGGGAGGTGGTGAGGAGAGTGAAGGAGAGGGTGATAGAGGCGTATGAGCATCAGGAGGTGCCGTTTGAGCAGGTGGTGGAGGCGGTGAGACCGGAGCGGGATCTGAGCTATGCGCCGTTGTTTCAGATGCTCTTTGCGTTAGAGGGGAGGGAGAGAGAGGAGTTGAGGTTAGAGGGTGGAGTGAGGGGTGAAGAGCGGGAGATAGAGGGAGAGACGGCGATGTTTGATCAGGCGTGGTCGTTGCGGGAGGGAGAGGAGGGTGTAGAGGGTGTGATAGAGTACAACTGTGAGTTATATGAGGGAGAGACGATAGGGAGGATGTGGAGACATTACAGGGAGGTGGTGAGGAGGATGGTAGAGGGAGGAGAGGAGGAGGTATGGAGGATAGAGATGAGGGGAGAGGAAGAGCGAGAGGAGATGCGGAGGTGGAATGAGACGAGGGTAGAGTATGGGGTGAAGCTGGTGCATGAGTTAATAGAGGAGCAGGTGAGCAGGACGCCGGAGGCGAAGGCGGTCAGCCTGGAGGGGGAGTGGATCAGTTATCGGGAGTTGAACGAGCGAGCGAACCGGTTGGCGCATCTGTTGCGGAGGCAAGGAGTGGGAGCAGAGGAGCTGGTGGGAGTATATATGAGGCGAAGCATTGAGCAGGTAGTGAGTATGCTGGCGATCTGGAAGGCGGGCGGGGCGTATATGCCGTTGGAGCCGGAGTATCCGTTAGAGAGAATAAGAGGGATGGTGGAGGAGGCGAAGCCGAGGGTGGTGCTGGTAGATGAGGGAGGGGAGGAGCTAGAGAGGATGTGTGGAGTGGAGGTATGGAGCGTGAGGAGAGAGAAGAGGATAGCGGAGCAGCCGGTGACGAATCCGCAGGTGAGGGTGGCGCCGGAGAATCTGGCGTATGTGATCTACACTTCTGGTTCGACCGGTCGCCCAAAAGGAGTAATGATTCCACATCGAGGACTTGTGAATCATTGTGTCGCCATTGCGAAGCGATATGGGCTCCAGGCAACTGATAAAGTATTGCAATTTGCCTCGTTCAGCTTTGATGTTGCCTGCGAAGAACTCTTTCCTGCTCTGACCTGTGGCGCTACAGTCGTGATGTGCTCTCGGGACCTTTCAACCGCTCCCGCTACTATGTTGCGATGGATAGAGCAGGAGGCGTTAACGGTGCTGAATCTTCCCGTACCATACTGGCAGGAATTGATTGAGTATCTGGTTCAGGAGGATATGAGCGTTTCCCTATCGTCTTCTCTGCGTTTGCTTGTGATTGGCAGCGAGAAGGTTCCTCCTGAAGCGGTTGTTCGCTGGCAAAAGCTGATAGGCGATAGGATACAGCTATACAATGCCTATGGCCCGACGGAGGCGACAATTACTGCAACGACCTATCCTCTGGATCTGAAGCGTTCATGGAGCAATGCTTTATCTGTGCCTATAGGGAGACCAATTGATAACGTTGAGCTATATGTGTTAGATCGTTCACTCACACCGGTGCCTGTTGGTGTGCCAGGAGAACTGTATATCGGTGGTGATGGCCTGGCCAGAGGGTACATAAATAACCCGGCTGTAACGGGAGAGCGTTTTTGTCCGAATCCCTATAGCCCACAACCCGGTCAGCGAATGTATAAAACAGGGGATATTGTGCGCTATCTCTCCGATGGTTCCCTTGAGTTTCTGGGGCGAAGCGATCATCAGGTAAAGATTCGCGGGTTCAGGATCGAACTGGGAGAAGTCGAGCAGGCGCTGATGCGGCATCCAGAAATTGCTGAGTGCGTTGTTCATCCCTATGAGGAAAGTGGCCTTCCTCCGGTCTTGATTGCGTATGTTGTTGCGAAGCGCGGATCTGTTCTGTCAGATGGATCTCTGCGCAATTTCTTGAAAGCATACCTGCCAGATTATATGTTGCCCGCCGGCTTTGTGTTGCTGGATAAACTGCCGCTGACGAGTAATGGGAAGGTTGATCGGCAAGCGCTGCCTGCCCCGGCAAAGAGCCGGCAGATGACCGGGACGAGTTATGTTGCGCCGAGAACAGAAGTGGAGGCGACCTTAGTCGAGATCTGGAGAGAGGTTCTGGGTGTGACACAGGTAGGAATCGAGGATAATTTCTTTGCGCTCGGAGGCCACTCGTTGCTTGCTGTGCGCCTGGTGAGTCGTATCCAGCGCGCTCTACAAAAAGAGGTTTCAGTACGAGATTTGTTTGCGTCGCCAACGATTGCAGGATTGGCAGAACATATACAGCATCAGAAAGCTGTTTCCAGCGCCGAGGGCTTGCCTGTGTTAAAGCGGGTATCACGAACCGAGAGGTTGCCATTGTCGTATGCGCAGCAACGGCTCTGGTTTCTGGATCGGCTGACTCCGGGACAATCGGCCTATACGATTGTGCTGGCGTGGAGCCTGTATGGGCCACTGGATCATGAGGCGTTAATTGCAAGCTTATACCGGCTGGTTCGGCGTCAGGAGAGCCTGCGTACGAGCTTTCCCGAAGAGGGAGAGGGTCCGGTCCAACGAATTGCGGAAGAGCCGGGAGCCTTTTTGACGAGGGTGAGCGTGCTTCAGGAGCGAGAGGAGGAGCGAGAGGAGAAGGTGGAGGCATATATCAGGCAGGAGCGTGAGCGGCCCTTTGATCTGGAGCGAGGACCGTTATTTCGGGCGCATGTGGTGGAGGTGAGGGAGGAAGAAACGGTGTTGCTGTTGGTGGCGCATCACAGCATCATTGATGGGTGGTCGGTGCCGAGGTTGGTGAGAGAGCTGAAGGAGGGGTATCGTATGCGGGTGCGTGGAGAGGAGGAGACGAGCGAGGAGTTGGGCTATCAGATGGCGGAGTATGCGTGCTGGCAGCGTGCATGGGGAGAGACGGAGCAGGCGAAAGAGCAGTTGGCCTATTGGAAGCGGAGGTTAGCGGGGGCGGCACCGTTGCTGAGTGTGCCGACGGATCATCCGAGGCCAGCGGTGCAGCGGCATCGAGGAGCGGTTGAGCGGTTCCGGTTGGAGGGAGAGCTGTACAGGAAGGTGCAGCAGTACAGTGAGCGAGAGGGGGTGACGCCGTTTATGGTGTTGCTGGGAGCGTTGATGGTGGTGCTGGCGCGGTACAGCGGGAGTGAAGATATCAGTGTGGGGACGCCGATAGCGAACCGGAGACAGGAGGAGATGGAGGGGGTGATAGGGTTTCTGGTGAATACAGTGGTGGTGAGGGCGAGGATAGAGGGGAAGCTGAGGGAGGTGGTGAGGAGAGTGAAGGAGAGGGTGATAGAGGCGTATGAGCATCAGGAGGTGCCGTTTGAGCAGGTGGTGGAGGCGGTGAGACCGGAGCGGGATCTGAGCTATGCGCCGTTGTTTCAGATGCTCTTTGCGTTGGAGGGGAGGGAGAGAGAGGAGTTGAGGTTAGAGGGTGGAGTGAGGGGTGAAGAGCGGGAGATAGAGGGAGAGACGGCGATGTTTGATCAGGCGTGGTCGTTGCGGGAGGGAGAGGAGGGTGTAGAGGGTGTGATAGAGTACAATTGTGAGTTATATGAGGGAGAGACGATAGGGAGGATGTGGAGACATTACAGGGAGGTGGTGAGGAGGATGGTAGAGGGAGGAGAGGAGGAGGTATGGAGGATAGAGATGAGGGGAGAGGAAGAGCGAGAGGAGATGCGGAGGTGGAATGAGACGAGGGTAGAGTATGGGGTGAAGCTGGTGCATGAGTTAATAGAGGAGCAGGTGAGCAGGACGCCGGAGGCGAAGGCGGTCAGCCTGGAGGGGGAGTGGATCAGTTATCGGGAGTTGAACGAGCGAGCGAACCGGTTGGCGCATCTGTTGCGGAGGCAAGGAGTGGGAGCAGAGGAGCTGGTGGGAGTATATATGAGGCGAAGCATTGAGCAGGTAGTGAGTATGCTGGCGATCTGGAAGGCGGGAGGGGCGTATATGCCGCTGGAGCCGGAGTATCCGTTAGAGAGAATAAGAGGGATGGTGGAGGAGGCGAAGCCGAGGGTGGTGCTGGTAGATGAGGGAGGGGAAGAGCTAGAGAGGATGTGTGGAGTGGAGGTATGGAGCGTGAGGAGAGAGAAGAGGATAGCGGAGCAGCCGGTGACGAATCCGCAGGTGAGGGTGGCGCCGGAGAATCTGGCGTATGTGATCTACACTTCTGGTTCGACCGGTCGCCCAAAGGGAGCGATGAACTCGCATCGCGCGATTTGTAACCGTTTGTATTGGATGCAACAAACCTATCCGCTGAGCCCGGAAGACAAGGTGCTTCAGAAGACACCTTTTAGTTTTGATGTTTCTGTCTGGGAATTCTTCTGGCCGTTGTTAGCCGGTGCATGTCTGGTGATGGCTCGTCCGGAAGGGCACAAGGATAGTGCCTATCTGGTTTCCTTGATTCGAGGTCAGCAGATAACAATAGTTCATTTTGTGCCTTCGATGCTGGCACTCTTCCTTGAGGAACCCGAAGCAGGAACATGCAAAAGTTTACGCCGGGTCTTCTGTAGTGGTGAGGCGCTTCCAGCCTCTGTGCAATCGCGCTTTTTCCAGACACAAACGGCAACACTCCATAACCTCTATGGCCCTACTGAAGCGGCTATTGAAGTTACTTTCTGGGATTGTCTACGAACTGATAGGCGGAAGCTGGTGCCGATAGGAAAACCAATTGCCAATGTTCGTATCTATCTGCTGGATCGTTACGGACAACAGGTTCCGATAGGCGTGCCAGGAGAGCTTTTTATTGGTGGTGTTGCTCCTGCTCGTGGTTATATCAATGAGCCAGCACTAACCGCTTGGAAGTTTCTTCCTGATCCATTCAGCGAGGAGCAGGGGGCGCGGATGTATCGTACTGGCGATCTGGCCCGCTATTTGCCCGATGGATGTATTGAGTTTCTCGGACGCATTGATGATCAGATAAAGATTCGTGGCTGTCGCATTGAGCCAGGAGAGGTTGAGGCTGTGTTACAGCAGCATCCAGATATAGAAGAATGTGTTGTGCTTGCCTATACTGCTTCTGGTGAAAGTGCTGAACTCATCGCATATATTGTACTGCGTGACCCAGAGCAGTTCTCTGTGGACGAAATACGGAACTGGCTACAACACCGATTGCCTGATTATATGATCCCTTCAGCGTTTACGGTACTGAGTCATGTACCCCTTACCACAAGCGGAAAGGTTGATAAAAAAGCGCTCCCCGAGCCGCAGCGAGATCGAGACATGCTGAAAACCGAGTATGTCGGTCCGAGAAGTGAGCTGGAACGGATGCTTGCAGTTCTCTGGGCAGAGGTGCTGGACCTCCCACGAATCAGTGTGACTGATAACTTTTTCAGTCTCGGAGGACATTCATTGCTCGCGATTCAGATCGTTGCACGTATCCGCAAAGTGTTTCACGTTGAGCTCCCTATACGCTCTCTCTTTGAAGCACCGACGGTCGCAGCGCTTGCTGAGCAGATACGGACACTGCATCATACAGGAACAGAATATGATGATGTGTTACGGGTAGAAAAGCGTCCCGAGCTTATTCCGCTTGCGCCTGCTCAGCAGCGCTTCTGGTTTCTAGATCGTATGGACCCTGGATCATCTGCTTATACTATTCCTCTGGCCCTCCATATAAAGGGGGGATTGCAGGAGGCATACTGCCAGCAAGCACTTCAGCTCATGGTGCAGCGTCACGAGGTACTGCGTACAACCATTGCGACGGTGAAAGGAAAACCGGTTCAACGCATTGCTGCACAACTTCATGTGCCCTGCACCCTGCTTGATCTCAGTGATAAGCCGGGCGCTGCTCAGGAGTCTGTTGTGATGCAGACGTTGCAAGCAGAAATAGAACGGCCTTTTATATTGAGTATGGGTCCACTCATTCGCCTGTCACTGCTTCGCTTGCGTAGTGATGAACATATTCTGCTTGTTACGATGCATCATATCATTTCTGATGGGTGGTCGTTTGATATATTCCTACAGGAATTTTGTACACTCTATAATGCACTGGTTTCAGGAAGCACCCCATCGCTGCCCGCGCTTCCCGTGCAATATGCTGATTATGCGCTCTGGCATACTCGTCGCTTAGAGCAGCATATGATGGAAGAGCAATTAGGGTATTGGAAGCAGCAGCTCGCTGATCTGGCTCCCCTGCCCTTGTCCACGAATATGGTGCAGGGGGATCCTCCCCTTGCGGCCTTTATTGTTCGCCTTTCCCCTTCTCTGAGCGAGGCAGCCCGCTTGTTCAGCCGCCGTGAGGGTGTGACTCTCTTTATGTTATTGCTTGCTGTCTTTCAGATGGTGCTCAGGAAATGGACAAAGCAAGAAGATATTGCTGTTGGGACGCTTGTTGCTAACCGTACACGCGTGGAAGTTGAGGCGCTGATTGGCTGCTTTATCAATACTCTTGTATTACGTACACGACTCACAGAAGAATTATCGTTTTATGCTTTTCTCCGCAGAGTACAAGCCGTCACGTTAGAAGCATATATGCATCAGGATGTCCCTTTTGATGCTGTTATGAGCGCGCTTCGGCCTTCTGCTCGAAAGCTGTATAGTGCTATGTTTGCCCTGCACACCGCTCCTTATCAGGAGCCCCCCACACTGATAGGGCTTGAAATGAAGCCTGTTGATCTCCGATCAGCCGTTGCCAGAGTAGAATTGTTTCTTTCATTAGGGGAGGAGAACGGAGAAATTAACGGAGCACTGGAATATAACAGCAATCTTTTTCCGGAAGCTGTGATTGCTCGTTTAGCTTATTGGTATGAGCGCTTGCTTCAGAGCGTCATCAACTATCCCGAGAGAACCCTGGAAGAGCATCTCAGGCTGCTGGATGACTGATACTCGTTTCCCATCTGTGGAAAGAAACTGAGAGAATAACCACCAGGAAGGCAAGGCTTATCATGGCCTTGCCTTTTGCTGTTTAAACGTCCCTGACTGAGGAGAGAGGGGGGGTGGGGGGATGTGTTCGTAATAGCTCTTTGCCAGCCCCTCTGTTCCCCCCTCTATGGGGGGCGCGAACTTTTTGCTAAAAAACCCTACAGTTTGGTGGAGACAACAGAGGACTAAACCCTGTACACTTTCTTCTATTCAAGAGCGCCGTGTCTGAAGGGGGAGGCTGGTTCTGACTGATGCGGTGGTTTGAGTTTGCGACTCAAACGAAAAATATGCGGGCCTTTTCGCGACGTTGTTCAAGGATTTGGTTGTGAGAAATCACCACAGCATAGTTCAGAGCCACCGGTCAGCACCGTACGGAGAAAAGAGAGCCTGTTCCCTCCACAGGTTAACGAAGATGAAGGAGAGAGATATGCAATATGTCGGAAGCCCTGTACAGTTTTCTGATTCTCGGCGAAGAGCTTTGCCTGTGCCGGTTTTTCATTTATTCGTTCGGCTCTGCAATCTTTTTTCTCTGGAGAGCCTGGACGTGTCTTTAAGGGCAGTGGAGGTGTCAGAGGCAAAAACAAGCTCATCTTCTATTTCAATCACAATAAGTATTCAATTGTGTGGTTGGTTGGAGAGCAAGGTTTTGGTACAGCAGATGAAAGATGCTTTTCAGGAATATAATAGAAAACTGGCAGCCGTTGGCCTTCCATCGTTACAGCTCTTTGCAGGCTCTTCCCCTTCATATGTTGAGCAGCAAGGTGCACAGCGTACTCATCTCCTTGCCTCGAATTCCTTAATGGGTATCAGTCTCTCGTTCCTCCCCCAGGAGCGACGCCTTTTACAGATCACTTTACAGCAGCATGCTTCAAACATGAAGGCGCTCATGGGGATGGTACAGGACATACTGGAAATCTTTTTTACAGGGTATCCCGGGGAAAATGAGTGGAGGCGTGGAGAAGACTTTTCTGTGGAAGATGCACCATTACTCACCGAGCGTGAATTAGAGATCCTCGCATATGTTTCTCAAGGCTTTTCTAATCGTGAAATTGCCCAGAAGTGTTGTATTGCGGAAGGAACCGTGAAGAGGCATATGAACAATATTTACTCCAAATTGCAGGTAAAGAGTCGTACTCAGGCGGTTGCCTGTGCTCAATCCCTCAAACTTTTGGCGTAAGGCCAGAACCAGTTTTTTGTGCTTGAAACAGTGATAGAGCGTGGAGAAGCTGAAGGAAAGGACACCTCAAAACAAAGGAGAGAGGCATGCAAGCTTTCATCAATAGAGATTCTCATGATGGTCATACGGAAAACTATACGCCTTTACAGGCTGTCGACATAACTATATATGGGAAACGTCAGCGCGTCTATCTCAAATTAGAGGGAGCCAACCCGACCGGTTCTGTCAAGTATAGAACTGCAATGGGGTTGCTACAGTCGTTGGCAGAGGAAAGCAAGCTCACAACTGATAGCGTGATTATTGAATCAACCTCTGGCAATTTAGGCGTCGCTCTGGCGTATCTTTGTCAGCAGCAAGGGTACCCTTTTATTGCTGTCATTGACCCAAAAACAACCGAGGAGAACATTGCTAAAATGCTTCGCTTCGGAGCCCAACTAGAGCTTGTTGAGGAGCCTGATGAAAGTGGTGGCTATCTCCTGTCCCGTCTGGAACGAGTAAGAAAGCTCTGCGATATGCATCCTCGGTATGTCTGGACGAATCAATATATGAATCCCGCCAACCCTCGTATCCACGCTATCACCACTGCGCCAGAAATCTATCAACAAATGGATCGTCAGGTTGATGCTCTTTTTGTTGCGGTCTCTACTGGCGGGACACTGGCAGGTATCGGGGACTATTTTGCGGCGGTGAGCCCGGAAACCCGAATTATTGCGGTCGATGCTTATGGCTCTGTGATTTTTGATACAGTATCAGCTCCTCGCAAGCTAACCGGTATCGGAGCATCTAGACGGTCATACTTCATTCAGTCGCATCACTATAGCCAGTATCGCCTTGTTTCGGATGAAGAGGCTTTTGCGACCTGCCGGCTATTCGCCAGAGAGGCAGATATATTCCTCGGTGGTTCCAGTGGGGCTGTACTTTTTGCCTGTGCGAGTTATCTGGCTGCGGCTGCTGAGCTGGAGCATGTTGTCTGCCTTTGCCCGGATGGGGGAGAAAACTACTTGAACACTATTTACAATGATGAGTGGATTCAACAGAACGGTCTTGATCTGAATAACAAACCAGGAGCATTACTGACTCAGCCCCGTTGTGTGCCTTCATGCCTGGCTGTTGATCCGGGCAAAGGCGTTGTGAGATCCCGGGAATAGGTTCACGCTCTGTTGCCAGTCAGATGAAATGAGATTGTTATTATTTTTTTTGATGAAAGAGGTGAAATATGCGAAACAGTTTTTTATATCTCACGCGTGAGGATGTGATGCGGGTGTGTGCTGACCTGGATAGTACTGCGATCATGCGCGAGGTATTTCAGTTACATGGGAGTGGTCAGACGATTCTACCTGATGAAGCGTATCTGGGGTGGGTGAATGGAGAAGGGGAACATGTGCGAAGCCTGAATATGCCTGCCTATGTCGGGGGAGAGATTCAATTTGCTGGCACAAAAGTGATCAACGGGAATATTGCGAATCCTCAACGTCGTGGAATCCCTCGAGCCAGTGGGCTTACTCTGTTATATGATGAGCTTACAGCACAGGTGGTGTGTGTGATGGAAGCGGCATATCTTTCCAGTGTTCGTACCGCCAGTGTCAGTATGCTGGCCATTTTACTGCTACAGGGAGCGCCTGTGGAAACAGTGGCTGTGATTGGTGCTGGAGTGATTGCGCAACGGCATCTGGAACTGATGCTGCGATATTTGCCCACACTACGAACTCTATTGGTCTATGATCTGATCCCGGGACAGGTGGAGCGAGTTCAGCATATGTTAGAGCCCGAGTTATATCGGCGTGGCGTTGTGTTGAAAGAGATGCATTCGGCAGAAGCGGCAATCCGCCCGGCACAGGTGGTGATCCCGGCAACCACGGTGACGGAAGGATATATTCAGTATGAGTGGTTACAGCCCGGGGCGATTGTCGTACATGTTTCCCTGGATGATGTTCTGCCGGAAGTGGTGCTGCAAGCGGATACGGTGATTGTTGATGATTGGGAACTGGTGCGCGCTGATACGCGGCGTTTGCTCGGGCGTATGTATCGAAGTGGGCAACTCATTGGACCTGACGAAGCGTTCCCGCAGGATGAGAGGCGCTGCCGCCGAGTAGATGCCCAGTTAGGAGAGCTGGTGTGCGGGACGAAGGTAGGGAGAAAAACGAAAAAAGATATCTGTCTGGTGAATCCATTTGGCCTGGCCATCGAAGATGTAGCTCTCGCTGCTCATGTATATCGACATGCCTGTCAGCTTGGTTCAGGGAGAAAGCTACCCTTGTGAACCTTGAGAAGGCCAGAAGACCAGGGACTTCGGCCCGTCAGAATACCAGCCTCTTTCAACTTTACGTACGCGCTCCGCCACATCAGGAGTAGACAGGCCAGCGTGTTGCCTCAACGCATTGAAAGAGATCCGGGCGTCGTATTGAAGTTCGCGTAGAATCTTCCAGACGGTGCTATCCAGTAGCCTTTTTGATCATAAAGTCATCGGGCTTTTTTTCCTTTTGTTGTTTTGTGAATGCAGTATATTTCCTGTTATTTGTCATTTACCAGCCATCTTTTCTCTGCTATCCTGAAGTCCAGAAGAAGCGAGCGTTGTTTATTCCGGACAAGAGACGAACAATAACATGAAGGCTTATCCACTTGCTTCTTCTGAGAATGTAGAAATAAGCCATACAGAAACTGTGTATAAAGCAGTGGTGCCTATGTGGACGAAGAGAGACGGGCACATATTCAGGAAAGGAAGCATGATGAGTAATCAGAAGGAATATAATCGGAGATTGATAGAGGAGTTTCGCTCCAATGGAGGAAAGGTCAGCGGGAAGTTTGCTGACGTCCCGCTCCTTCTGCTTACCGTTCTTGGAGCCAGGAGTAATCAGCCCCGGACAACACCTTTGGCGTATACAACCGACCGTGATCGGTTTATTCTCATTGCATCTAACAATGGGAGTAGCTCTCACCCTGACTGGTATTATAACCTGCTTGCTCATCCCATCGTAACAGTGGAGGTAGGTCCCGAGCGTTTTCAGGCACGAGCAGTGATAGCAGAAGAGCCGGAACGCTCCCGACTCTATACACAGATGGCGGATCAGATGCCGGCGTTTGCTGAATACCAACGTAATACTGAGCGCAAGATCCCAGTGATTGTGCTGGAGCGAATAGACAGTTGAATGAATGCCTCCTGAAGGTCAATACTGCTACTGTATCTCACAGTTCCGCTCTCTCGTGATGTACAGGCCTTATCAACAAGTGTGATAGAAATGGCGAAGCAGCGAAGGCGAGTTTCCTGCCTTCGCTGCTCGAACAAGTTCAAACATTGCCAGAGAAAAGAGCGAGAGATCCTGCTTCCATTGACGACGACCGTTCTTACCCTGATCTTGCCCTGAGAAGTCACTTCTTCTGCTGCACAAAAGTGAGGAAGCGATGCAGCATTCGCTCTGTAACTGAAGGTATCTCTATACCCAAGCGCCTGAGCCTTTCCATTGTCTGCTGATTTTCAATGACTGTTTTAAAACCAGGGTAGGTGACATGGCGATCTTTAATCTCTGAAGGCAACGGGAACCACATCAGCAGCGACGCAAGGATAAGCTCACTATTTTGCTGCGCCTGATTGATCAGTTCATCATACCAGGCATGATAAGGGAGAGACCGGAGCGAGTAGCCAAATGAGCGAAGCCATGCTACCCAGTGTTCCAGGCTCGTCGGTTGGGAATTAGTGAGGTGGAATGTATGCCCCAGGGTGTCCGGCTGGCGGGAAAGCTCTACAATAGCACGGCTAACGCTATCCACAGGGATCAGATTATAATCACCGGTAATATCGGGAACGGAGCCCAGTTGCAGGATTCCCAGTGTTGCCCGCGCCAGAAAATCGTGTTGGTTCCATAATCCCAGATGACTATGGAAGACAATCCGCGAGGGCCGGTAGACAGTGACAGGAAGCCCACGTTTTCGAGCCTGCATGATCAGGCGCTCTGCAACCCACTTACTTTGAGCGTATCCCCCTTCCAGACCGTCATAGCCAAACTCTATAGATGTTTCCTCGTGCATTGGGGGCGTATCCGCAGTGTATGTCGGGAAAACAGACAGGGTAGAGACATAATGCACAGGTTTGATGCGCCGTCCTGCACAGGCAAAGCGAAGCACCTCCTGCGTTCCTTTCACATTAATGGGCTTGAGATCCTGATATGAGGCTGTGTACTGAAGTGCGGCCCCGCTATGATATATGACATCTACCCGTCCGGCTAATTGCTGAAACTGCTTCATGCTAAGGTTGAATTCCGGCTTTGCCAGATCACCGGAACAATGCGAGAGTGATCGACCGCGGCAAGCGCTGTATAAGGAGCAAGCTTTGTTTCAAGCTTCTTGCGAGCCTGTTCCGGTGAATCAGCTCGCACCAGACAGTAGACCGTTGCTTTTGTATTGCAAAGAAGGTCAAACAGCAGAGCTGAACCAAGCAGACCGGTAGCGCCTGTCAGGAAAACAGCTCGCGGCGCAAGGGCAGCCTCAAGATCAAGCGTGCCATCAGGAACGATCGATGTATCTAAAACGGCATCTTTATACCATGCATACTCTGTGCCTTCCTGCGGCTTCGGCGTAAGACCAAGTTTGAGCAAGTCAATATGACGTGCCAGATCGGCAAAGGTCGGGGCATCAAAGAGTGAGCGCAGGGGGATATCCAGGTGAAACATGCGCCGAAGTTGTAGAATAGCCGTTGTCGCAAGCAGTCAATCACCTCCACCAGAAGGAGAAGGCTTGTGTCTGAACTCCACCGCACCTCAGGGAACCGGTGTAGGCGCTCTGCTTTGGCTTCCTTGTTCGACACATCAGGGACAATTGACAGGTGCTCCGTTCTCGTCCGGCAGGACCGGGCGAGAAGCGTTCTTCGTTCTCTGTGCGTCCGCTCTCGCTCCATGGTATGAAGCGTATCATCCGATGAAGATCGTGTCAAGCATTCTGAAACATTTGTCATGTTTGAGAGGGAGACGCTGCTGTTCTCGCTTTGGCACGCTTAAGCAGCCTTTGCAGCAGACCCATTCCTCTCCCGCCTGAAGACGGGAGCTTCCTGGGCCGCTACTGTGAATTCCCTCCGATGCGGTAAAAATTTGCATCCATACTGATGCGCGGTAACCTGAGCAATGATTCAAACATCGAAATCACTCGTTTTTTCTGTTTCCGTGCATGGAGCAATATATTCATGTGACCTGAACGCCCATCATTTCAAGGATACATGGTTTGTGATGCAATGGACATAGAGAGAAAGAGACCACTCGATGGCAAGAAAAGCATGTTGAGCCCTACAACAACGGAGCAAGTGCTTACATGTCTGCGCGCCTAACGCGGCTTCTGGGGGTACCCAATAGCAGTCTGTTTGCTCGACGATGATCGCCCGCGTTGTTGTGGTTTCGCGCAGAAGGGCGGTGCAAATGGCTCTCTGAAGTTTGAAGAATACAAGTGGCTGTCCAGAAGCAGTCTCAAGAAGACAGGCATAGCCGTTACTGTTGCCTGTCAGGAGATATTCGCTGTTTGCGCTCAGTACCATTATCATACTTCCGGCTATCGCTTGCTGATCAGGTACACTGCTTGGTTTCATATATCCTTGTTCGAGTTGATAGAGATCGTAATGACAGGTCCAGAGGATCTCGATACCTGTCGCGGTGAAGACATATCCATTGGCGCTAAAAGCCAGTGATCTACTTCTCCAGTACAGCGATGACGAGCAACAAGGCGTGGTAGTAAGGCCAATCCATCGCGTAGAACGGAATAAACGTCCTCCGTAGGCGTGTATCTGAAGGCCTCAATAGCCAGAAGAATGCTTTTTTCCAGAGCATAAGGGATTGTGCCGTTGTGCAATGGACGCTTGTAAGTGGCGAGCTACTTTGAGAGCCAGAAGGCCCGTATTCCGTTTGACTGTTTCCTGCATTTCTTCCATCACTTTTTGTTCTTTTCGAACTTGCTCTTCTTGCCGCTCACTGGCGAGGAGATAGTCTTCTTCATTGCTGATGAAGTGCATTGGGTAGCGGGAGAGCCAGCATTACGCGTCAAATAAGATCTTTTTAATTTGCTAATGATAAATGTATCTCTGATACTTGACGAAGGCAAGCTTCCTGAACCATTGTTATTATATTGCAGCTCTTTGCCCTTTATAGTGTGTTTTAACTAACACATATGGCATGTAGTAGTAGAGGATATTTTAAAGTGAGAAATCTCTTGCGTTTCTAAAAAGAGAAGAGAGATATTTGTATCAAATGAGTAAGTTAGGAGGAAAAATATGACAGATTTTCAAGAGATTGCTTTGGATGTAAACATACCTGTGCTTCATTCAGTAAGAAAAGATGGAGCTAATGTGATTGCTACTCGTGTCCCTCTAGATGATGTGCGCTTACAAAAATGGGGGTGGATTCTCTCGTTAAGCCATGGAAATGAGTATCAAGAACAAAATGATATTGATACGCTGATAGATCGAAGTGGTAAAAGATATCCGAAAGTGTATTATCTGGCTGATATTTTAAATTATATTGAGAAATGGGAGTGTAGGGATTGGGAGATAGGATATCAAAAATCTGATGATAATAAAAAGACGTTATTACTAAATACCTCTTCAGGCAAAGAAGAGAGAGATTTGCAGCAAATAATTGAGGCCAGCAATGATCATTTGCGTCACACTCTTGAAATGCAAACAATAGAGCTCTATAACCGGCTGATAAAACAATCTCGTGATTTTCATCAGGAAAGTGAGAACCACCTAAATGAAGTAGAGCGTCAGCTAGGTGTAAATGTACAGCAATTGGAAGAGTCTATTGGAAAGCTTTCTGCAACCCTTGTTCATGAACAGTCTCAGACTATGGAGCAATTAAAGAAAATACTTATCGAAGAACTAATGCCTGGGATCGCTCAACATACTGAATGGCAACGGGTAGAAGAAGTGTTTGAAGAAACTAGGGAAAGAATTGTTCGTGAACAATCTCAGACTATAGAACAAAAAAGCATTTTCTTATTAGATTCTCTCAAAGAGAGCCTAAGCCAACAGCTTACCCTTTTGCAAGGAGATGTGATACGTTCGTTAGAGAATAAAATAAATGCAGGAAGTGTAGGGTATGTGGAAGAAATAATAGATGGGAACAACGATATAATGCAAAAGTTAGATGTTTTAGAAAGTAATATGGAAAAACAGTATATTACTTTGCAAGAGGATAATGAGCGGCTCACCTCTATTAAGGGCTTGCTATCTACACAGCAGGATAAACAGAATGTGGAAGCTCAAGAAATAAGGGAAAAACTAGCGCAAATAATAGCACTACTCGAGCCAGAGGAGGAGCAAGATAGTACGAAAAAAGATGTATTGTCTGGCTCATCAATGAATGTAAAAACGAGGAGAGCGTCTACTCAAATCGAGAGAATTACTAAGGACCATCAGTCCTTAATCAATGAATTTTTTAATAGCAGTAAGAAACAAGCTGATGAAGCATTTGCTGTCGTGAGATTTATCAATATTTTAGGGGCTATAGCATGCGTGTTTTGTCTAGTTCTTTCTGTTGTAATGTTGTTTTTCCAGCAATTTACCTATAGTGCTGTTCTAGGCTCTATTGGTGGTATTGGAACAACTCTTGCAACAATTCTGGGAAAATTAAGTGCAAATACTCAGATGCATGTTGCAGAACAATTTGAGAAATCTCTAGAAATATTGAATACTACTTATCAGCCTATTGTTGCACAGACCATGTGTGCAATCTACGCTGATGAGGATCGAAAACAGGCTGCTCTGGATAAAATTATTGATCGTTTGCTTGTAACAAATGAGGATAAAAGCACTATAAATGCTAAATAGTGTATAATGGGAGTGAAGGATCATTAAGTAGAGGAGATTGATGTCTTCTTTTCAATTCCTCACGCAGCTTCTGGAGGCACCCAATGGCAGTGGCGTACTACATGCAGCGAATACTGGCTTGCAGGGCAATCATCTGCTCGCCTTGCATATTCGTCGATGTCGTATGGTCCAGAACCGGAACATCCTCCCCACTCTGAAGGCAACGTAAAACCCGTCAGACTCAGCATTCATGCTCTGTCCCCGCTGCATAGCAAAGGGGTCCCCTGTGAGAATGAGGGAACCCCTTGCTCTTGATCGAGCGCTAGCTTGTCTTGATCGTCTTGTCGGAGAGGTACTGCCGCAGGATAGTGGCAAGCTCTTCTACAGCGGGGCGACGTACCAGCGTGTAGTGATGCCCATCCACTGTATGGATGACTATCTTTCCCTGTACATATGATCCCCACCCAAGATAGGGATCGGCAAAGTTGTCATCAACACCAACTCCTACCTGTGAGTTGACTGGAGATCGCTCACCAGCACGAATCAAGACCATCTCTCCGCGGAACCGCGAAGGAATATACTTACGCAGCATCAGAATATGGTGGCAAGCAACTTTTATCCGCCGTGCCACGTCCTCATCTGCGGTCCTGGAATGAACCAGCCCGACTCGTTTCATCCACTGAATTACTCTGTCCTGCGCCTCATCTGGAGAAAGCCGTAAGAAGTCCGCTTCGGCCACACTGAAACGCTCCCCCGTTGTACCCTCTCTACTATGGGCAAGAAACAGCTCAAGTGAGCGTACATAATCAAGCATCAGAAAGAGCGTGCGATCCTCTCCTTTCCACGGGTACTGGCGGACGACCATTGATGGCTCGTGTGAGTCTATCAACGCCAGAAGCGCGATCTTTTCTCCCTCTGCCTGAAGCTGACAGGCCATCTCATAGGCGATCATTCCTCCCATTGACCAACCACCAAGCAGGTATGGCCCATGCGGCTGTATTCGGCGCAGTGCCTGCATATATCGTGCTGCCATCTCCTGTAAGTCTGCTGCCTCATGTGCTCCATAAACAGCAGGATCTTGCAGCCCGATAAAGGGACGCTTTCCATCAAGCAAGCGAGCCAGCTCAAGATAGGACATCACATCACCGCCCGAAGGGTGCACACAGAAAAGTGGCGGTGCACCCTCACCAGAGCGCAGGAGAACAACCGGATCAACGTTCTTCTCCATATAGCGATTGCGTATCTCCTGAGCTACTCCCTCAACTGTAGGTGACTGGAAGAGCGCCGCGGCTGGAACCTTGTAATGAAGCTGTTGCTCAAGTGCAACCAGCAGGCGCACAATAAACAGCGAGTTCCCACCACGCTCAAAAAAGTTCTCGTCGACACCAAGAGATGGCACATCAAGCAGCTTCGTGCATAGAGATGCAATCTGCTCCTCTAGCGCATCGGCATCTCTTCTCTTCTGAACTTTTCGTTTGCTACCACTCCTGAGCTCTCCATGAACAGGGGAGGGCCTGCGCTGCGGTGGGCTGCTCACCGCTCTCTGGATCAGCTCCTGCGCTTCCCAGGTATCCGCATCATCGACCAGTCGTAGCAGAGTCTCCTGATACATTGCGAACATCTCGTCCAGCATTCCAGCCGGGAAAATGGCCTCAACCGCGTCCCAGTTTACAAGCAGTTCACCATCCTCCTCAAGCACCTGTTGATCAAGCCAGACTTGCGGGGTGCGTACTCTCTCAAAGACATCCTCTATAGTCAACATGTCGGTTGGAACGTGCTTATACGCCGAGTCAAAACCAACCGTACTGGTAAAGACGACCGGCAAAAGAGGCCGTGGCGTCCCGCCTCGCTGGCTCACAAGGTCACGCAAGACGCGAATACCCGAGTACAGACTGTGCTCTAAGGCTTCAGCAAACTGCATCTGAAAGTGACGCACCCGCTCCACAAAGCGCTCACGCTGCCTCAAATCGGCAACAATCGGCATCGTCGAGGAAAATGGGCCAAGCACTCGATCCAGTCCGGGGTGCAACGGCTGCCGATTAAAGTAGAGCATATTCAGGGTAAAGCGGGGCTCCTGACTCCAACGCGCCAGCACTTCGGCATAGAGAGCACACAGCACTGCGGAGACAGTTACCTCATAATAACCACAACGCTCTTTCAGGCGCCGCCAGCGAGCGGCATCGAGTGAGAAGCTGCGCCGTGTCATCTGCGGATTTGTCACACTGGCAGGATCGCAGGCCAGCGGTAATTGAGGAGCCTCCGAAAACTCCTTGATTCGCTCTTGCCAGTAGTGCCGGGCCCGCTTGTACCGCTCCTCCTGTTCCATCTGCTGAAGCGCTAACACGTAATCGCGGAAGGTCACCTCCAAGGGCGGCAATTCAAGCTGTTCGTCATTGTAAAGCTGGAAAAGCTCATAAAAGAAGATATAGAAGCTCCATCCATCGGCGATCAGCAAACTACAACAGAGATGCACCCGGCTACGCTGCTCATCAAGCTGTTGTACACGGATCTCAAAGAGTAATTGCTGTTCATTCCTCGGTCCCATTTGAATCATTCTATCCCGTAAGGCAGTGATAGCGCGCTGCTGTCCATCGGCACTCAAGGCGCGAAGATCTGTCACCAGCACACGATAGGGTTCCACCTCCGGCCTGATTCGCTGGCGACCATCCGGCAGGATCTCACAACGCAGCATTGGCTGATGCGCAACAAGCCGCTGCAATGCTCGTTCAAGGCGGGTCACATCCAGTCCGCGCGTTTCAAAGTCAATATAGAAATGAGCGGAATTGTAGCTCAACTCATAGAGATGTTGCTGTCCGATCCAGTACGCCTGCTGCAAATCGGCGAGGGGGAACGGCTCGTCTTCCTCTGTGGTTACCAGTTGAGAGACAGAAACATGTTGCTCTCCCATGCGCTTCTCAATAGTCGCAGCCAGCGCTTCCAGCGATTTACAGGCGAAGATCTGGCGCAATGATAGCTCAACCTTGAACGTATCTCGAATACCAGATACCAGACGGACAGCCGAGAGCGAATCGCCTCCCATACGGAAAAAGCTATCATCCAGCGAGACCTTATCGATATGCAATAGCTCTATCCAGAGGTGGGCCAGGCACTGCTCAATAAGGCTTTGCGGCGGTCGACTCTGGTGATCCCGCTGGATATGATGTGGTACAGGTAGCATCCGCCTGTCAACCTTCCCGTTCTGAGTAAGCGGCAGTATATCAAGCGGAATAATATATGCTGGTACCATGTACTCAGGAAGCCGCTCACGCAGAAAATCGCGCAGAGAAGTGGCATCAAGTGGCCTGACCGCCCGGGCGTTACGTGTCAGAATCACATCAAAGCCGAAAAAGTCAGTCACTGAACCCTGCCTGTTCAGAATCACAGGCAACTCAAACCCATGCGCTTGCACTATCTGTCGCCATTGTTCACGGGAGAGCAAGGGATGCTCCTGCCGTGTATCGCGATCCTCAAAGCGATCAAAGCCCTGCTGAAGTCCCATACTGAGATCAAAGGCACGGTGGAAACGCGTCTCTTCGATCAGCAGCAGTACGCCATCAGTTGCCAGCAACGACTGTATATGGCGCAATGTTTCCGCGATATCAGCCGTTGCATGCAGCACACTGGACGCGATCACAATATCAAACGCATGCAGATCAAAGCCCTGCACCTGTGGATTCTGTTCAATATTGAGCAAACGATACTCGACATATGGGTACGCAGCAAACTGTTTATGAGCATGCTCCAGGAAGTACCGGGAGATATCGGTATAGACGAATGTTGTCTGCTCGGGTGGGAACAAAGGCAACAGAAAACGCGTTGTCGTGCCATATCCGGCCCCGATTTCCAGAACGCGCAGCGGCTTTTCTGTCGGGCGTCGTTCAAGATAGCGCCTCATGACCTCCGCAGCCATCTGATTACAGTAGTGGAAAAAGCGGTAGCTGTTCGCCATTTCCTCGGTTGCATATACCTCGGCAGAGTGCAGCCGTTCCGTCAGCACATCGGCAAGCCCTCTGACATGAGCCGGGACCACAGGCGCGATATTGTCCAACCAGGCCATGTCTCGTAGCGCATCATCCTCGGCTCGTGCAGCCTCATCCCGGTATGCCTGCCATAGCTCATCCAATGAAACCACTGGAAGCGGCTCCTCAGCATGAATCATGTCTCCTTGCACGTGTAGATAGCCGCGTTCGTGCAGCAGGTGTATATTGCGCTGAAGCCATTTTCGATAGCGGGGACGAATCGTGCTCCGTTGCATCAGTTCCTCAAATGTATACCTTTCATTTCTCCCGGTAAACACTCCAAGATCCCGCAGTGCCTGACAGACAGAAAAGAGTAGCACTTCTTCCAGCCGGGCCAGCGTTGCCGTGATCCCAGTACTCCCCTGTGGAACAGGTAAGCTCTGCACTACCGCTTCCCATTCTTGGATCAGTTCCTGCCACCTCTGCTTTTCTTCACCCTCAGGATCTGCAACCGGCTCCGGGAGTGCATATGCGAGCAGTTGCTTCAGGCCGAAGCGCTCGCCCATCACGGTCACAACAGCCCGGCTCACCGCTTCATGTTGCATCAGTGTGGCCTCGATCTCCTCAAGCTCGATACGGTGCCCGTTGATCTTCACCTGAAAATCTTCCCGTCCCAGAAACTCAATCGTGCCATCAGGCAGATAGCGCCCCAGATCCCCTGTTTCATAGAGCCGCTCACCGGTTTCCGGATGGATAATAAAGCGCTCTGCCGTCTTTTGGGGATCATTCCAGTAGCCCCGTGCCAACCCAACCCCGCCAATATAGAGCCGTCCTGTTACAAAACACGGGCAGGGCTGTAAGCGTTCATTGAGCACATAAAAGCGCTGGTTCTGCATTGGTTTGCCATAGGGAATGCTCTTCCAGTTCTGCTCTACCTGCTCGATAGGGTAACAAATCGACCAGATAGAAGCCTCAGTCGCGCCTCCCAGGCTCACTATCTGCGCCCGGGGGAAGAGCGAACGAACACGCTCCGGCAGATGTAAGGCGATCCAGTCGCCACTGAGCAACACCAGGCGCAGATGTTCGGTCCAGCTTGAGGCGAGCTCTCGCGGCTGAAGATACATCACCAGCATTTCCATCAACGCCGGTGCAGTATTCCAGATGGTCACTTTGTGGCGCTGCATCAACTCAAGCCAGTGAGCAGGATCGCGTACTCCTTCAGGATCAGGCAGGAGAAGCGAGCCACCTGTGCCCAGCAACCCGAAGATATCCCAGACGGAGAGATCAAAATTGAGCGCCGAAAGGCCCAGAACACAGTCTTCAGCCGTCAAAGCAAAGCGCCTGTTTACATCGAGAATGGTATTCAGAGCGCTCTGATGCTCAATCATCACTCCTTTTGGCTCACCGGTCGAACCAGAAGTATAAATGATATAGGCAAGGTCATCGGGCCGCGTGGCTATCGGTTCTGGCTTTCGTAGAACGCCATCACGTTCGCACTGCACAAACTCCATCCACTCTATCTCAAGGAGGTGTTCCACTACAGGAAGTTCAGCCCGAAAGCGAGGCTGTGTCAGTGCGACTGTCGCCCCCAGATTTTTGAACAGCCGCGCAATCCGCTCACCAGGCAGAAAGGGATCAATGGGAACATAGGCCGCACCTGCTCTCAATACTCCCAATATAGCCGCAATCTGCTCTACGCCCTTTTCCATCAGCACCGGGATCGGCTGCCCGGAGTGCACAGCACGCTCCTGTAAACGGCGGGCAATCTCACCAGACCAGCGCTCAAGCTGTCCATAACTCCAGGCACGTTCCAATGTACGCACAGCAATACGCTCGGGTTGCTGCCTGGCATGACGCAGAAAGGCCATATGTAACAGTTCCGGTTCAAACGGCTCCTGTGTCGCGTTCGTCTCCTTACAGATGCGCAGGAATGTCTGAGGCACGAACGACTCAACAGGTTGCTCCTCTGCAAGCTGCCGCAGATAGGTGCAATAGACCTCAAACATATCGTCAAGGAAACCAGGAGGAAAGAGGCCCTCAACAGAGTCCCAATTGAAGAGCAGCGCACCATCAACCTCAAAGACCTGATGATCGAGCCAGACTTGTGGTGTCTGACTGCACGCATATACCTGCTTACCCGGCCAATCCGACGGGGCAGACTGCTCTGTTAGCCCGAGTGTGCTGGTAAAAACGACCGGCATGCTGACCTGTTCCTCACCCCGCGACAGTTCGCGTAACACATCCACTGCCGTGAACAGGCTATGATCAAGATCCTCCCAGAGCCGCGCTTGAAGCCGCGTTGCACGGTGTTGAAAATCATCACCAGCACGATGATCGATCGCAAGCAGTGTTAACGTGGTAAAATCACCAATCAGCCTCATTACATCTGGATGGACCGGGCGGCGATTAAACAGGGTAAGATTCAACGTAAAACGCGCTGAACGGCTCCAGTATCCCAGTACATCAGCAAAAGCTGTCAGCACGAAGACAGTTGAGGTCACGCCGAGCTGAGCGGCTTGCTTTTGCAGCCGTTGCCATAGCGCAGCCTCCAAACGGGCACTTCGACGCTCAAAACGGGGCAGTGTGATCGAGGCCGGGCTACGCTGCAAAGGCAGTTGTGGCGGCACAAACTCATCCAGCCTGGCGAGCCAGTAACGTGCGTCCTCCTCAAAAGCTGCCGATGCACGCTGTTCCTGCTCCGCTAAAACATAGTCCCGGAAGGAGTAGCGCAACGGTGGAAGCTCTCGTTCAGGATCAGCATACAACGCCGCGAGTTCCTGCTGTAAGAGACCGTAACTGGCAGCGTCACAGATAAGCACATCGAGGCTCAGGTGAAGACGCGTTATCTGCTCGTTCAGGCGCGTCGCCTCAATGGCAAACAGTGGCCAACGCTCCACATTCACCATATGATGAGAGAGCTGTTCACGCCTGGCATTCAACCTGACCGTTTGCTCTTCATCTGACACCCCCCGAAGATCTTCCACCGCAATTTGATATGCTGGTACCGTCGGAAGAATCTGCTGTCTCCCATCGGGCAAGACAACCATCCTCAGCATCTCATGGCGCTGAATTAGCCGATTCCAGGCCCGCGTATAGCGCTCCAGATCGAGCGATGGGCAGTCAAACTCAAAGTAGACATGACTGGCCACATTACCCAGATCAAAAGTGGAACCACGTCCGACCCAGTACGCATGCTGTACCTGCGTCAACGGAAATGGCTCCGACTGTTGTGCCGCGTTGATTGTGGGTTCTACCTGAACTTCGGCCTTCCTCTCATGCATTTCGAGCAGCTCAGCCAGCGCGGCGGAAAGTCTTGCAACGGTTGTTGCACGCAGTAAATCGCTGAGCTTGAACGAGATCCCGAAACGCTCCCGAATGCGAGCAACCAGGCCTGAAGCCAGGAGAGAATGGCCACCTAGCTCAAAGAAATCATCATGCCGACCGATTGGTGATACTCCTAGTGTTTCCTCCCAGAGGACGCACATGGCTCGCTCAAGCTCATTTGCAGGAGGAATACTTGTATCATGTATGGCGTTGCTTTTTATCGGTTGCACAGGTAAGGGCCGCTTCTCCGCCCGACGCTTCATTCGTTGCGAGAGAGACGAGGGTGAGACCGCTACAGATGACAACCCAAACGATCCTGCATGAGCCAGAATCCGTTCAAACATATCAAGCGCCTCGTCAGGCCGCATTGCATGGTGCATCAAGCCGCGAGAAAATGCTGTGTCTTCATCTGGCTTATCAAGCAGCCAACCATCCCAGGCTATACTGAGCCAGCGCCCATTTGTTTCCTGTGCCATGCCATCAAGAAATGCATTGGCCGCTGCATACGCTCCTAATCCCACGCCGCCAACAGTAGTAGCAACCGATGAGATCAAGACACGGAAATCAAGTACCTCGTCCCAGAGCAGCCAGTCAAGATTCAACGTGCCGCTTACCTTCGCTTGAAACTGGGCTTCTAGCTCGTTCATCGAAAGATCTGCCAGCGGGACAAAGGTTTCGTGCCCGATAACGCCCGCCGCATGAATAACACCGTGAAGCGCTCCAAAGTGCCGCCTGACCTGATCCAGAGCCTCCTGTAATGCGTGGAGATCGGCCACATCTGCCGTCACTGGCAAGACCTCACTCCCGCTTTCCCGTATTTGCTGTATTATCTGCATTGTGCGCTGCGCATTCTTCGCGTCAGCAGACACTGTATGCCGACCAAGCAACGCCAGTTTCACAGGGGCCCGCAGTGCCAGACGCTGCGCCAGTTGCAACCCGATATCTCCCAGGCCACCGGTAATCAGATAGACGCCCTGCTCTCGTAAACGAAGCGATGCCACAGGCAGTTCTAGTGTCTCCCATTGCCGGTCCCAACGCCTCCGCCCACGATATGCAACTTCTGTGTCCTCGGTCTCACGTACTGCCTCGGCTATCAGCAGACGTGCAGCAGCGTCAGCAGCCATTACAGGGAGATCCACTGTACGAGCCTGTAAAAATGGATATTCCTGTTGTGCGATCCGACTCAACGCATGCAACGGCGTATAAAGTGCCTGCATCCTATCACTGCTCTCTACTTTCTGACTTCCCCGTAGCGCGACAAGGAGCGTACAGGTCGCGCTACTGCTGCGTCCCTGTGAGGCAAGGAGCGAGGCAAAGTCTACAAGCAGGCGCTTCATCGCTTCTTGCCCCTCGATAGCAAGAGCAGGCAGATAAAGCAGATAGCGCGGCTGGATCTGCTGTTCCGTGAGCCGTTGAAAGAGCTGCTCAAAATCAGCAGCATGTCCGGAACGCACCGTAAAACCAGCCTCATGCTCACCGAAGGCGTCTCCCTCCTGCACCAGAAGGGCATGAGCTGGCTGAATCTGCCGTAAAAGCTCCTCACCGAGCCCATGGGGATTCCCGACAATCAGCCAGACACTTTCCTGTGGAATTGGTGGAAGAAGCGGAACAGGGGCAGTCTCCTTCCATGCTGGCACCTGTACCAGGATCCGGCTTGGCGCGTCTTGCTCTGGCTCGATCCAGTGCCGTTCACGCTCAAACGGATAGAGTGGCAACGAGACACGCTGCCATCGCTCACCGTGGAGCGCCTCCCATTGCAAGGGAACCCCCGCACACCAGAGCCGCCCGGCAGCATTGAGCAGCGTGACATAATCATCATCATCGCTCTTCGGATGTCGCATGGATGCGATACTATCAATTGCCGCTTTCTGTTCGGGATGCTGCCTGAGCAGCGTTGTCAGCGTCGTTCCTGGTCCGACTTCCAGAAAGAGCCGGGGGCTTGTCAGGAGCGCCTGTAATCCCTGCGAAAACTGCACCGGACAACGCAGATGCTCCGCCCAATAGGCAGGCCGTGTCACCTGCTCAGCAGTAACCCATGTCCCGGTCACATTCGAGATATAGGGAATCTGAGGCGGTCGCAATGTAAGACTTGCCGCAACCTCTTCCAGCGAAGCCATAAACGGCTCAACCAACCGAGAATGAGCGCCCGCAGCCAGCGGAAGCCTTCTCATCTGAACATCTCGGGCTTGAAGCTGCCGCTCAAGTTCTGCAATCTCTTCTTCGGTTCCTGAGACTACACAGAGAGCGGGTCCATTCACCGCCGCAATATCCAGGGATTGCGCGAGCACGCGCACTTCCTCATACGGAAGGGGGATCGTTGCCATGACCCCGTGTGCAATCTTTGCCATCCATTGAGAGCGTGCAGCAACGAGCTTGAGTGCATCTGCAAGGCTCATGACACCCGCCAGCGTCGCAGCGGTATATTCACCCAGGCTATGTCCAATCATCGCAGCAGGCTCTACTCCCCAGGCCATCCACTGTCGGGCCAGCGCATATTCAACGGCAAAGAGAGCAGGGAGCGCCACTGCTGGATCAAGCAATCCGTGCTTATCTGTCTGATAGATAGCTTGCCTGATATCTCGCTGAATATACGGATAGAGCATCTCTGCACAACGATCCAGTTCGTGCCGAAAGGCCGTTTCACGCGCATATAACGCGCTTCCCATCGCAATATGTTGTGAGCCACCACCCGGAAACAGAAACACGACTTCTGGTTGTTCTTGCAGTGCACTTCGTACCCAGAGCGCCCCGGACTCCTGTCTGAGCGCTTCTAATGCCTGCTCACGACCGGAGGCAACAATAAAGCTTCGTTCTCGAAACGCTCTTCGCCCCATCTGTAAGGTACAGGCAATATCACCGTATGCCTGTGTGCTGTCTGTCAAATGCTCCGCAAACTGCTCAACCGTTCTATGCAAGGCAGACCGCGTACGCGCAGAGAACACAAAGAGTTCTGGTGAGTCGTCATGCTGTGTATTCCGGGACTCCGGTGCCTCTTCAAGAACAACATGGGCATTTGTCCCACCGAAACCAAACGAGCTGACGCCCGCGCGCCGGGGAGTATCATGATGCTGCCACTCAACGAGTTCGGTATTCACGGCGAAGGGGGTCTGTTCCGCCTGAATACGGGGGTTCCAACGCTTAAAGTGCAGACTGGGCGGGATCTGTCTGTGATGGAGAGCAAGCGCCGTCTTGATCAGCCCTGCGATACCTGCCGCGGTCTCTGCATGCCCGATATTTGTTTTTACCGAACCCAGCAAACACTTTTTCTCGGCCTGTCTGCCAAACACCCGCGTTAATGCCTCAACCTCGATCGGGTCACCCAGGGGTGTGGCCGTTCCGTGCGCCTCTATATATGAAATGCTCTCCGGTTCTACCTCAGCGACGGCCAGTGCCTCGGTAATCACCCGTACCTGCCCTTCAACCGAGGGGGCAGTAAAGCCGACTTTTCCGGCTCCATCATTATTGATTGCAGTCCCACGAATGATAGCGTAGATATGGTCGCCATCAGCCAGCGCATCAGTCAGGCGACGCAGTGCCACAACGCCAACACCCTGACTGAACAGCGTACCTGCTGCTTCCGCATCAAAAGTCCGGCAATGTCCATCAGGTGAGAATGGGCCGTCTTCCAACGTGAAATAGCCCTGCTTCTGCGGCACGCGTAGCGTTGCCCCACCTGCTAGCGCCAAATCACACTCATGCAGCAGCAGGCTCTGGCAGGCCAGATGGACAGCAACCAGCGAGGTTGAACAGGCCGTCTGCACAGAGATAGCAGGCCCCTTCAGATCAAGCTTATAGGAGACCTGCGTTGCCAGATAGTCTGGCTCATTTCCTATGGAAACCTGTAACATCTCTGCTGGATTTGCATGCGTATAGGGGTCAAAGCGCTCATGTAGATTCTTATGCAGATACGCGCTCAGGCTGCTTCCCGCAAAGACTCCTACAGCGCCTTGAAAATGTTCGGGAAGGTGAGCGGCATCTTCCAGCGCGTGCCAGCTACATTGAAGAAAAAGTCGATGCTGTGGATCAAGCAAGGCTGCTTCCGTTGCGCTCATGCCAAAGAAAGCGGCGTCAAAGCAGTCTTGATCTGCTATGACCGTGCCAATCGGGACATAGTTTTCCGCGGTATAGTCGGAGGGGGCAATTCCACTGGCCCGCAATTCTTCCTCGGTAAACGTGGTGACGGCCTCAACGCCATCACGCAGGAGTTGCCAGAACTCATGTAGATTCTGAGCGCCCGGGAAACGGCATGCCATCCCGACAATCGCAATAGCATTGGAGTTATTTGAGTCCTGATATGACATTTTATCCTCTCTTTCGGGTATATTGAAGTGCTTGCCGTCTGCGAGCGGCACGATGCTGACCAGTATGGGCCGCCTCATCTATCACCTGATCCTGACTCAGGAATGCGGCCAGACTGCGAATGGTGGGATATTCAAACAGGATCAGGACAGAGATCTCACGCCCGAGCTGGCGGCAGATCTGGCCCTGCGCCTGCACTAGCAAGAGCGAGTTTGCCCCTATCTCAAAAAAGTTTTGCTGCACCCCTATTTCCTCCCGCTGAAGCACAGCACAAAAAATGGCATACAGCGTCTTTTCCAGCTCGTTTACAGGTGGCTCAGCGTTGTGGCGCGGCGCGGGTTGCTGTTTACAGGCAGGCGTCCATAGGACCTCTTCCTGTAGAAAAGAGAACTCGCTCTGTTGCCAGGACCGTTTGTCCTCGGCCAGGAGCGTTAACAGGCGGCAATAGCGGCTGAACAGCCGATCAAGCAAGCCCGGGGGAAAGGCAGCCTCAACAGTATCCCAGTTGAAGCAGAGCATTCCATCACGCTCGAATACCTGATGGTCCAGCGCCACTTGCGGCGTCTGACTGATGCTATACACCGTCTTGCCAAACGCTGTGAGAAGCTGCGAGGCATCACCACTGACACCCCCCTGATCGTAGATGCCACTTGAAAAGACAATGGGTACGATCATGGTTTCGCCTCTCAGCTTCCCGAGTTCGCGCAAAACCACCGTACCGGGAACAGCAGCATGTTCCAGATCGCGCCAGAGCCGCCGCTGAAGTAACCGCGCCCGCTCAAGAAAGGTTGCGCCCTGCCCATCAACCTCTATCAGCAACGTCGAGGTAAAATCCCCTATCAGCCGCTCAATCCCTGCGTATATGCTCGGTCGATTGAACAGCGTCAACGTCAGCAGAAAGTGCCGCCGCTTCATGCCGGCCATCAGCACTTCTGCAAAGGCAGCAAGCAGTAGCCCGGAAGGCGTCAACCCCTGCTGTGCCGCCAGACGCTTCAGCAGTTGCCAGCGTGACACTGCCAGTTCCTGCCGCTGCCTCTGAAACCGCGCTGGCCCCTCTACAAGCCGCAATGGCAGATCCAGCCCTGCTGGCAGGTGTTCCAGCCGCTCCATCCAGTAGGCATAGGCCTTGCGATAACGCTCCTGCTCTTTTTGCCGTTCCAGATGCTCAACCCAATCGCGAAACAGAAAGCCGGCTTCTGGAAGCTCCGTCTCCGGTCGCTCGTAAAGCTCTCGAAGCTGCTGACAAAGGAGTAATGCGCTATAGGCATCACAGAAAAGCAGATCCAGTCCAAAATGCAGACGATACTGCTGATCAGTAAGTCGGGTCAGACAGAATGTGAAAAGCGGGGGGCGATGCGGATCAAGCACCTGATGCGAAAGACGCTCCCGGCGTATACGTAGCTGCTCCTCTACCTCTGCCGCCGACCTTCCGCGCAGATCGAGGACAGGAAGCTCATAAGGAGGTACCCGTTCTGCGACACATTGCTGACCATCCAGAGTCACAAACGCGCGCAACATATCATGATGTGCTACCAGCCGCCGAATAGCACGCTCAAGTCGCTTCGGATCCAGATTATAGGCATCAATTTCTGTGTAGTAATAAGGTGCGACTTTCCCATAGGCCCATGCACCCGTTCGTCCGAACAGATACGCCAGTTGCATATCAGTCAGCGGGAACGGCTCATAGCGTGCTTCCGGTCGAGATAAAAGAAGTCGTGGCTCAAGAAAAGCTATCAATTCCCGCTTCCAGCGCTGGATCTCTGCCCGCAATTCCGGCGTCATAGCACCCTTCGGAGCCCGAAAACGAAGCTCGCCATGCTGGACCCAGAGCTGAATAGCACGTTGTTGCACTGCATGTAGCACATGATCCAGAGTCACAGACTTCCCTCCTCCCATGCATCTGACACAACATTTTCGGTGTAGACAAACAGTGCATGCAGAAGCGGCGACTGATCAGGGAGTTCATCAGGCTCATCAACCCGCCAGCCAAGTTGTAAGGCCGTTCGTTGCATGCGCTCAGTCCAGCGCCCGACCTCCATCAATGCCCGGGTGGTATGATGAGCCTCGCTGGCAACAAAGTAAATCGCAAACGAGCAGTCACGTTGTGGTACATTTACTTTCTCTTGAAGCGGGCACAAAGCATGGGTGGTTGCATCATAGAGATAGCTTCCTGCGCAAATGCCATCCCCTGTATCCTCAGGGAGCGATATATGCAGTTGCACCGCTTCAGGTATCGCTTCACGCAGGAGCTGCCACCAGCGACTCAAGCCGCTCAATGACAGAGGAGCGGGGTACACCTCCTCTGGCACATCCTGTAAGAGCGGAATACCGGGTCCACTCCTCACAGAAGAGCTGTGACTATTCGTCAGCCGTTCGACATATGTATGAGCCAGAGCCATCAGGCTGGGTGCTTCTACCAGTTCAATGATAGGGAGACGAAGCTGTAACTCATGTTCCAGAGCGTTCGCAACCTGTATCAGTTGCAGGGAGGTAGCCCCAAGCGCCAGAAAGCTACGCTCTGCATCAAAATGAGGCAGCTTCAGTGCCCGCCGAATGACAGCAAGGATACGCTCTGCTCCTGGAGCAGTTCGCGCTGAAATCCTCTTCGCCTCCATCTTTGACCCGGAAAAGGGATCAGGAAGCGCCTTCCGATCCAGCTTTCCGTTTGCAGTCACCGGCCAATGCTGGACGGCAACATACTGTAGCGGAAGCATATACTCCGGGAGGTACTGCCGTGCATGGGATTTCAGTTGTGCATGCACCTCTTCCCAGGGCCCCTCACTCTGGACATAGGCTACAAGCCGACGTTGCCCATCTCTTGTTTTTGGTGCATCAACAACGGCTTGAATAACCTCTGCATGACGCTTGAGCACGGCTTCAATCTCTCCCAGTTCCACACGATGCCCTCTAAGCTTGATCTGATGATCGTCTCGTCCCAGAAACTCAATATAGCCTTCTCTGCGCCACACTCCCATATCACCTGTCCAGTAGAGGCGCTCCCCCGTCTCAGGATGCACAAGAAAGCGCTCTTGCGTTCGTGCCTCATCCTTCCAGTACCCGAGAGCTACCCCTGCACCACCAATATAGATGTGTCCCGGTACATCAACTGGACACGGTTCAAGCTGTTTGTTGAGAACCCACATATGCTGATTGCGCAGCGCCCGACCATAGGGAATGCTCTTCCAATCGGGGTGTACATCGGTAATTGGATAGGCAATCGACCAGATAGAGCCCTCAGTTGCACCACCCAGACTGATTATCTGCGCCTGTGGAGCTAACGCCCGCAAACGCTGCGGCAAACTTAATGCAATCCAGTCGCCGCTCAGGAGCACCAGCCGCACACTTTGAAGTGCCCTTCTCACCTCTTCCGCCCGAATTTCTGCGTACATCAGCAGCATCTCCATCAAGGCGGGGGCACTGTTCCAGATCGTGACTCTGTGGCGCTGAATCAACTCAAGCCAGTGAGCAGGATCGCGCCGTAGCTCTGGTTCAGGCAGTACCAGCGCCCCACCCGCGCCAAGCAGGCCAAAGATGTCATACACCGATAGGTCAAAACTCAGGGAGGAGAGCGCAAATATCCGATCATCTGGCCCGACAGCAAAGCGCGTCGAGATGTCATGAATCGTATTGACTGCTCCCTCATGCGTAATCATCACGCCCTTTGGTGTCCCCGTTGAGCCAGACGTATAGATAATATAAGCAAGGTCCTGAGGCGTCCGCTCGTCAGGGAGCACGGGTACGCTCTCTGAAACCGGGAGCGTTTCCGTTGCCAGCACACGTATCCCTTCAGGCCATGAAAGGGCCGTCACAAGCGTTTCTGTTGTCAGAACCGTTGAAATTTCTGCTTGCAGCAAAACCTGTTGCAGCCGGAGCGCGGGCCACTGCGCATCAAGCGGCACGTAGACAGCGCTTGCTGCGAGCACCGCCAGCGTTGAAGCGATCTGTTCCGGGCCAGCGGGCAGTACAATTGCTACGAGGTCCCCGCTTCGCACGCCCTCCTGCCGAAGATGAGCCGCAAGCTGCCGGGCTCGTAGGGCCAGTTGGGTATAACTCACTGTTCCACGCATGGTATAAAGCGCGGGACGGTGGGGAAAGCGTTGCGCCTGCTCGAAAAAGGGCTGCTGTAGCAAATGATGCGGGAGTACACCCTGTGTCTGGTTTGCCTGTTCTTGCAGCTCTCTATCTTCGTCCGGGAGCAAAGGTAGTTGTTTCTGTTGCCAGTATGCCTCGTCATCCGCAAGAGCGATAAGTAAAGCACAATAGCAGGTAAACATTCGATCAAGGAAGCCCGGCGGAAAGACTTCTTCCTGCGCATCCCAGTGAAAGAAAAGCGCTCCATCACGCTCAAATACCTGATGATCCAGCACAACCTGTGGTGTCTGGCTGATTGCGTAGATCTGCTCTCCGAGCCATTGTGTTGGGAAAGGACCATCAAGGAACTGGGGAGTATGCAGACCACTGGTAAAAACAATGGGAGTTGCAATTGTGAATAGATCATCACGCTGCTGCACCAGTCTTCGCTGCACGCTCACACCGCTAAAGCTGCTTTGCTCCAGATCTTGCCAGAGCTGACGGTTCACGATCCGAGCAAATGAAGCGAAGTCCTCCGTATTGGTTTCCACCGCCAGCAAACTGGTGGAAGTAAAGTCCCCGATAAGTTGTTCAAGATCAGGATGGACAGCCGGACGATGAAACAGGGTCACATTGAGCGTCAGGGCAGGACTGCGGCTCCAACGCTGAAGCAGTGCAGCAAAGGCCGCCAGCAACGTCGCCGATGGCGTAATCCCATACCCGGCGCTCAGGGCTTTTAAGCGTTGCCAGCGCTCCCGTTCCAGCACCTCGGCGCGTCGTGTAAAGTGTGGCTGCTCAACCGCCGAGAATGCCTTACAATATGGCAATTCAGGCCCGGGAGGAAGTGTGGCAATGCGCTCAGTCCAGTATGCCTCCGCCCGTTGATACCGCTCTGTAAGTCGCTCCTGCTCAAGAAAATGAACATAATCACGAAAAGTGATAGCCGCTGTCGGTAACATCAGATCTGGCTGCTGATAGAGCTGGCTCCACTGCCGCATCAGAAGAAAGAAGCTGGTCAGATCCAGAAAGAGCGCATCGAAACTCAGATGTATCCGGTAACGCCGCTCAGTGAGCCGGCTGAGTCGAATATCAAAACATGGCCACGCCTCCGTGATAAACTGCTGATGTGACAACTCATTACGAACATCCTGTAGCTGCTGCTCTTGTAGTGCCTCATCTCGCATGTCATATACGCGAAAGTGGTACAAAGGCACCTGCGTTTCCTTTAAAACGCGTTGCATCCCATCAGGTTGGATCACCGTTCGCAACATGTCGTGTTGTGCAACAAGCCGATTCCAGGCATATTCAAGCCGCTCAATGTCCAGGCCTTCCCGTTCATACTCCTGATAAAAATGGGTTGCGACGTTGCCAAGCACAAAGCCCCGTTGCCGCCCGACCCAGTATGCTTGCTGAATCTCTGTCAGGGGAAAAGGTTCATAGCGCTGCTGGGGATCGGCAGTCAGCAATGTGGCAACCTGATGGACTCTCTGCTCCTGCACCACTCGCTCAACCAGAGTTTGGAGCGTTGTTTCCCCCAGAAAGAACAGCAGAGGGAGTTGCACCCCGAACTCCTGCCATATCAGGCTCTGAAGTTGAAGAGCGCTGATTGACTCCAGGCCCAGTTGTGTCAGCGGGAGGTCAGGGGAAAGCTGTTCCTCTGACACCTGGAGCAGAGAGGCAACACTGTATTGTATACTCTTCAGAATATCAATTGGCATTTCTTTCTCACATTCTTTCGCAAGGGATCGCCATGCGTCAGAGGACTCCTTACGCCATGCGATCCACTTGCAGTCTGTTCGCTACGCGCTGGCACAGGGTGAGGTATTGGAGACAAAGACCTTTCCCCATGTTTCCGGAGACACCAGGCCTACTGTATTCGCGGTAAAGCCCTGGATACAAGGCTTCAGCAGATAGACATTCATATATTGATAGACAGGAATAATGGCCGTATCCTCAAGCAACCTTTGCTCGGCGGTATGATATAGCCTCATCCGCTCCTCGATTTCTGTCGTCACGTCTGCCCGCTCAAGCATCTCCTGTACGTCCTGTTGCTGCTTTACAGTCGCGGAGAAGTTTGCGCCGTAGTTCATCGTATTGCCAGGCGCATGTTTCCCGAAGTAGGCCGTTGTTGCCTCATGAGGGTCCGCATAGGAGAGCGACAGAAAAGCGGGCCACATCTGCAATCCCCGAGGATTATTGACGCTGGCTGTCACCTCTTTCAGATGCAGGCTGCTATCCACATTGTTGATCTTAACCGTCACACCAAGCACCTTCTGCCACATCTGCTGGGCAGCCGCGAACTCGTTCTGGTAATCGGGATAGCCACTGGTTGCCACTGTAAAGGTAATCTCCGGGAGGGAAGTTATTCCTGCTTCCTTCATCCCTTCCTGCAACAGCTTCTTTGCCTGCTGCTCATCTCCTTCAGTCTTAGATGGAACAGAGCCTGTCTCGTTGTCGTAGTCGGGCATTCCCTGCGGGACAATGTGATTGGTTGGTTGAACCGTTCCCTTATACACCTTTTCCGCTATCTGGGTTTTGTTCAGCGCCAGGGCGAACGCCTGCCTGATCTTGATGTTATCGAATGGCTTTGTCAGATAGTTGAGTGCATAATAGCGCGTCAACAGTTGCGGTTGCTGATGATACTGTTGTTGGGGTAGCGCTTTTGCCTGTTCGGTCTGAGCAGAAGGAACAAAGGTAAACGAGAGCTGTCCGGCTTCATATGCCTTATAGATCGTGCCCGGATTCTTATAAAAAGGAAGGAGAACCTTCTTCAGTTGTGGCTGTTCCCCGTAGTAACGAGGATCAGGCACCAGCTCAACCTTCACCCCCTCTTCATACTGTGCCAGCCGAAAGGGGCCGATACCCGCCCCTTGCTGCACATGTTCTGCCCGACCAAAGGAATCAGAGCCATAGCGCTCGACAACCTTCTTCTGAAGTACAAAGGCACACATAGACGAAAGGGCATTCAGAAAAGAAGGCGTTTTTCGGTTCAGCTTGATGATAACCGTCTTCTCATCAGGCGTCAGCAAACTGTTCCCGATCAGCGTTTTCAGTTTTCCGCTTGCAAGCTGGTCGGCATCGCGAATCATGGAAAGAGTGCTCAGAGCCGTTGGCGACTTTGTGGCGGGTTGCAGCGCCCGATCAAGGCTATACACAACATCGTTGGAGGTCAGCGGGGCTCCATCGCTAAAGGTCACGCCATCCTTCAGCGTAAAGGTATAGCTCAGACCGTCATCGCTGACCTGAGCTGAAACGGCCAGTTGATTACGTACGCTTCCCTGTTCATCAAGAGTCACCAGACCGGTATAGATCATGCGCAAAGGATTGATCATCCAGATAGACCGTGTACGAGCAGGGTCAAACGTATCGACCTGAGAAGCTCCTGGGAGCGGGCTGATAAATATCTGCTTGTCATCGGGTGCTTTCCCCTGTGCCGTCGGTGATGAGCTGGCAGCCCCGCCACAGGCGGCCAGCAAGAGCACAAGGAAAAGCATAGTCAACGACATGCGTTCAAGCGTATGTCCTTGCATAAGGATTTGCTCTTTTCCTTTCTAACAGTTACATGAAGCGATAGCCGGTTGCCTCGCCCTGCAAAATGGTATTGATGAACATGCCAACCAGTGTCCCCTGAGACACGGCATGCGCCAGGATAGTGAAGTGCGTTGCCGCATCTCCTGCCGCGAAAATACCTGGGATGGAGGTTTGCCTGATCTCATCGACTTTGATAGATCCATGCTCCGTCAACTCACATCCAAGTTGCTCAACGAGGTTACTGCGTTGATGCATATGGGCATGAAGCAGCATCGCCTTGCGCGTCAATACATCGCCATTCTTAAACACAATGCGCTCAAGTCTGCCATCGCTCCCCTCAAGTGCGGTTATTGGCTCCTCATAGAGGGGAATACCAGCACGTTCAAGGTGCTGACGCTCCTCGTCGTTAAGTTCTGCCGGCCCACCAGTGCAGAGAACAACATCTTTCGTCCACTGCAAAATCATCAGGGAGGCTGCCACCGCTACCGAACCGTGAGCATAGACGGCAAGCGGGAGATCCTGAACTTCCCATCCATGACAGTACGGGCAATGGATCACGCTTTTTCCCCAGAATTGCTGAACTCCCGGGATATCAGGCAGTTCGTCAACCATACCGGTTGCTAGAAGCACTTTTTTCGTGGTAATCTCCGATAGATCATCCAGCCGCACCTTGAAACCCTGCTCAAGCGGCGTAATCTCCTGTACCATGATCTGGCGATATTCCACACTTGTATAGGGGGTAAGCTGTTCTCTCCCAAGACGCAGCAGCTCTAGCGGCGCAATCCCATCACGAGATAACAGGTTGTGGGCAGCCGCTGCCGGGGTATTCCGTGGATTGCCAGCATCACAGACCAGAACCTTCCTGCGCGATCGGCCAAGCACCAGAGCCGCACTCAACCCGGCACTTCCACCGCCAACAATAATCACTTCATAGTCCATTGGTTCCATTCTCCATTTCAATGACGCAAATCTGATCAATCTGATGGCCGTGTACACCATCTCTATATTGATACGATGTATCAACAAGGAGAGCATACCGAATTTTTCGCTTTCTGTCAACCAGGTACGAAAACAAAGGAACATTTCACCTCAACCACAAATACAGCCCTGTTCTATACCTGCGATCAAGCTACCTGGTCTCGGCTCGTCTGTGATTTCTAAAATAGATTGGTTGATGAACGGTTTGCTACCCAGGGTAAGTTGTTACACCATCTGGGCCATTCTGCATCTGCTTCCTCTCGACAGATGTCGTTTCAAGCAGGTGAAGAGATTCATCAAACCAGCGCACCCCCCCAATTATTCTGGCAAAGAGCCACAAGCAAGCAGTACGGATCGGGGTAGAGCCTGAGTTTTGCGTCTCCTCGTTGCCGGGCAGCCCAATCCAGAGATTGCAAGAGCCCTGGTGGCTTCGGTCAATAGGGTGAATAGCCTCCATCGCGAATGGGGTGTCCACAATCGTGTAGAGGCAAGCTTTGTAGCTCGTCGCTTATCTTCGCTCTAATCCTTTTCCCTCACCCTCTCACAATCATCCGATCGGGTGAAGGCAACTCACCCCCTGGCGCTTTATGCTTCCTACAAATTCAACGAAAGGAGGCAAGTGCTAAACATTCGATGCTCCATTGGTATCAAAGAACAGCTGGATTCGTCCTGGCAAGGATGGTTTGAGGATCTTCAGATCCTTCCTCAGGTCTCTGGCACAACGATCTTGTATGGTTACTTGATCGATCAAGCAGCACTCTATCAGGTTCTGCTCAAAATCAACAGTCTGGGCTTGACCTTGCTCTCTCTCCAGACACAAGAGGTAGCTTCATTGCAAGGGAGAGCTGAAAAAGAAATTGCTTCTGAGAAGGACAAGGAGCACAACGATCAGAGCTATCGTTTCTTACCAGACAAGCAAATCCTGGGCGAATAGAAGAAAATTTCAAAGTAGATATGAGAGAGGTAAATATGCAACATGTCTTAGTCACAGGAGGGACAGGCGTGCTTGGTCGCCACTTGATCCCTCAACTGCTCGGCGCCGGTTATCAGGTTCGAGTGCTGACCAGAACAAGAAGTATCTGCTGATATCAGAGTAATCAGGATAAATACTGCTATCGTGAATTTATCAGCGAATAGTAAGGAAAATGCAGGCACTTTAGTATGAGTGACAGGATATATGAGAAGAATACTAAAAGAGTGTTGCATAAGCTTGGCAGAGAGATACTACTACACTAGAAAAATTCTAGAAAACGTTCAACTGGGCGTTATGAGGACGGCAGGAGACATGATAGCCTTTTCAAAAAAGAAAAGGATGAGATGATGACAGTAGTTCCAGTCTTCGCTACTTCTATTTATGTCAGGATCGATACCTCTGACTGCAAGGCTGATGCGGCGGATCGCCTCCGAGGGCATCTTGCGCCATTTGCCCGGACCTTGCTGTACGGTCAGGAGCGTGCCCGCTAGGACCCTCAACACTCTGATGAAAGCACCCTGGCAAATTACCTAAGGACGAGCTTGGAGCTCATGCTTGCGTATTGACAACAACGATGTACACCATTCACCCGGTGCGAGCGGCTTGATCCGTTCCTCATAGGTACGCTGTGGCAACGAGTGAGGGCAACTATTCGTAAACAACGGACACGAGGTGTTCCCCGACTGGCCTCTGAGACAAAGAGCCGATTGAGCTGTGTGCAGAAGGGGAACGATCCTGCTTCTGGAAAATCGAGCCATTCTTCAGAAGTGAGAGATGCAAATAGTAATTCTCTCTTGTACAGTTTTCGTCTCTTTTAAGTGAATAAATAAAGGATATGTGTCTATAACATCAAGTACAGTTATTGCTGAATATGACTTCAGGGGGAGTGGATACTTCTAACCCGGCAGCCAGTGAGGTGGAGTATTATCGCGATCCAAAGAACCATGTTGCGGCATGTGCTTCGTTATTGAATTACTGTCAATACCGCATCAATTGGTCCCCCAGACATCTGATACAAACGCCTTAGAGGCCTATCTTCGTCTGGTCTCGTCTCATACTGTTCAAGTCGGCGATAGAACTCCAATGCTTTTATCTCTGCTTCCTCAATAGATTTGTGTTCACCGTTTAGCAATCCTTTGCTAACCAGGTCCTGATAAGAGGCCATCTTCTTTGATCGTAAACGTTCATAGTATGGAGCTAGTTTAAAATCGTTAACAGGAAAGCGTTTTTCAAGCTCAGCCTGCCGTTTTGTAATTTCGTCATAGTTATACAAAGCTCGCTCATTTAGGCCTTCAAGTTCTACAAAAATCCCGGACCAATGATAACATCGTAGCGTGTAAGATGTTTGACAGTTTCACCGTCTTTTAACTTGTGATATTTTTGCAGCATCTGTTTATACATCTCTTCCCAGCATATACCAAATTGCTGAAGCAGCTCATCACGTTGGTCAGGACCATCTGGTTCATCCAAACAAATAAATCGTAGCTCCTCTTTATCGATGTATAGAAGAGTTTCATGACTGTTCTCTTTTCGAATAAAGATATAGCCTGTAGGAATGAGTGATAAACGCTTCTGAACGTTTCGTTGGTTGAGAATGACATCTTTGAGATAGAGCTGAGAAAGAGCCATTTCAATTTTTTGCTTGAAGAGTTTTAGTTGCTCCTTATCTTTGGGAAGAAGAGGGTATTTGAAATAGGTGGCTTTCGCTCCTTCATCACCATTCAGATTAACGTTGAAGGATTGTTTGGGTATATATGGGTACTGCTCATAGAGAGTAAGATATGGATCATTAAAATGCCCATAAAGGACTCCATCTTCTTCGAAGTCTTCCTTACGGCAATCTTGTATGACTAGCACAGCGCCATCTTGAAGAGTATCAAAACTATCGAGAGAACGAAAGCGCAAATCAGGTCGAAGTTCTGAAAGTAGATCGATATAGGCCTGAAGGGAATGAGTTGGCTGTAAGCGGTTATCGTAGACGTAAATTGTTTGCAACAAAGCGAGAGGTAGCTGATCCAGACCTTTAGGTGGAGTAAAAGGCTGAAAGAGCCGTTCTTTTGAGGTGGCTATAATCCCGTATTTAGCGAGGTAAGCAGTATACCCTCGAATAAAATCATAAAGTATTTTGCCTATGCATTCATCGATACGGCGTAGATCGTGATATAGCAAGGTCGTTCGGTGCCCTTTTGTGGGGCGGATCTCGTATATTTCTTTTTTAGGATGGTTGGATAAATCCAGCGTCCTCATATGTACAAAGGAAACTTGCCCTTCTTTAAGAATTCGCTGACCGAAATAAGCATGTGATGCCCTGTTGGGCTCTTGGACACGCCGAAATGGTGTTGCATGACCAACAACCTTAAATTCCTGAACTAAGTCTTGTTCCTGGTTACGGACGTCACCTACAAGATCAATCCTCAAGCAAATGTGATTGTTTTTACTGCGCTTTGCGTAAATACTTCGCCAAGCATTGCACCAGAAAAAAATTGCCTCCGGAAATTGCTTGGAGCCAGGTTCTCTGTTTCATTTCTACGCGGGGCTGTTGCAGGGTCGTGGCCTGCTCAAGCCGGGCAATGAATGGGGACGATTTGATGTGCTTTGAGGAGCAAATTGATGAACAGTGCAGGTTCCCGCTCGAAATGGAGCGGATAAGCTGGTGCTTTTGCAATGTTTATGCTTGTCCCCGCCATGCAAGGGGGTGAAGATGTACATTTTCCCTTCATCCTCGCTAAGTATGTGCGAGATTAAAATCAAGAATGTGTGTGCAAAGACGGAGCAATTCAGCGCTGGCAAGCTTATGCGCTGATGTGGTATGTATGCTTTCAAGTGTTCTAAAGTGCTAAACCCCATGACAAAGCCGTAGGTATACCGAAAAATTCAAGCTCTTTCCTGCATGAGCTGAGGAAATGTCCGGGATCTTCTCTTGCTTGGTCGAAGCTTACTATTGCGGAAGTATAGGGCCATATTCCAGAAAATCCGAACGTCGTCTCAGCAAAGTTCCTCGAACCCATAGAGCAAGAGCTTGCAGCAGTTGAAACAGTGCTTGTAAGCATGGCTGAGAAGTATAGTATGGACTACTCACTGTGCAGGGGGGCAAGTTTTTTCCCGCTCCTGCAATATTTGTGTCAAAAACCCTTGCTTAGAGGCAAAAAATCCAGGTAAGCTACTTTGTGGAGAGAGCTTCATAAGGAAATCTTTTTCTGTCATAGAGCTCTGTCAATCAGAAAGGAACAATCGTGCCTGGACAGAGCTACAAGTGCTACGAACTGGCTCAAGCCCTCTTTGTAATAATTGCTATTTGGATTCGTACAGCCTGACATACTGCTTCATAGAAGGGAAAACAATGGACGAATCAGATAAAAGAATGCAAAGTTCCCAGGCGAAAAGCATGAAACCGGGAGCCAAGCAGAAGAAAGTAAGGTATTGGGGTTCATGGGTGAGCATCGTTTTGGGTATTCTCATCCTTCCCGCAGGAGTACGAACCCCCCGGCTCTTGCTCACGGGAATGTTAATGATTGTGTGTGGATGTGCATATATGTCACGCAAGAGACAGATGTATCGACACCCTGGAAAACGAAGCATAATAGAGATGATCTGCCTTCTTCTTGCTCTCATCCTGGTTTGTCTTGCGATCATAAGCACGAATGTCGAAGCCCTATATTATACGCCTTTCACCGAAACTGCGCCCATCATTGTGGCGATATGGACAATCATAGCGTATCTATTCTTCCTGAGAAAATATCGCAAAGTCGAACAAAATCAGCAAATCAGGTGATGAGATCTATAACGCAAAAAAGAGAGAGGGAGCGGGAGAGTGGAGGCTGTTCCTGCTGGCTGTCAGCCCTTCTCTCGCAGACGAAGATCTCCTGTGAGGGTGGTGAGATGAGAGAACATGCGTGAGGAGACAGCGAGAGCAGCTTGTGCAGAAGCTCTTGCATAAAGAAAAGCCGTTCTGAAAGCTGCTCCGCACGGTTTCGTCTTTACCGGAGGGTGATTTCTACTGGTTTGCTGTTTTGATTCTGATTGAACAGATTGTCCGGATCGTAGTGGGCTTTTATTTGTGCCAGACGAGCCGCAGTCTCAGGAGGATAGACAGCTGCAAGGCTGGCTTCGCTAGCCTCGCTCAAGAAATTGAGGTACGCCCCATGACTGAAGGCTGCGAGTGGGCTCCAGGCGGCTTGCCTGATCTGTTGAGCCTGCTCTTCTGGCACAGTGGTTGGTGCGAATGCGGGCACGATCACGAGTGCCTCACTATCACGGTGGACGAAAGCTGTCTCCTGCGGAGCAACCCGGGCCATTGCCCCACCGAGGTAGCGAATCTGTGCAATTGGCTTGCCCGGGCGACCGTAGTTGGCTGCCAGTGTGGAAAGAACGTCCTGGGTCAGCTCTTTGACAAAGCCGTTATGCCCAACCAGCTTGAGGCCCGGAGGAAGTGCCGTTGCGTCTTCCAGCATTGCATCATAGGGTTTCTTGTGAATATCCTGTGCCTGGACCGTTCCCAGATGAAGTAGTGGCTCAATAGCTGCGTGCGCAGCAGCTTCATTCTCTCCAGCGTAACAGAGAAGAATGGAGATGCGTGGCGGAACCTGAGATCCAAACCCCGAGAAGAGCACAAGCGTTGAGTTGAGTTCCTCGGGGGCTGAGCGCATGGCCTCTACCCATCCAGAGAGCACGCTTTCTGCTTCGGTAGGCTCGTAGTGGATTGCTCCACCAATCACCGCTGTACAGGGGGTTGCAACGAAGTCAAAGGTAGTCACGACGCCAAAATTGCCGCCACCTCCCCGAATAGCCCAGAACAGTTCGGGATGTTCTTTCGTATTGACACGCAAGATGCGACCATCTGCTGTGACTACCTCGGCTGCGTGCAGGCCGTCGAGGGCGAGACCAGTGGTGCGCACCAGCCAACCGATACCGCCACCAAGTGTCAGGCCACCAACGCCAACCTGTTTAGTATCGCCTGAAGAGATGGCAAGGTGATGCTCACCCAGGATACGTGCTACGTCTCCCCAATGTGCTCCTGTGCCGATGCGGACAAGGCGCTTCTGAGGATCAAGGATTGTAACCTGATTGAATGCTGCAAGATCCAGGACAATGCCGCCGGTATTGGTGGCGTGACCGCTCAAGCCGTGACCGCCGCTGCGGAGAGAGAGGGGAAGCTTTTGCTCACGTGCGAGACGGAGCGTCTCCACAATATCGAGCGTGGTGTGGGCGCGGACAATGACAGCCGGGCTTCCGCTCTGATTGAAAACATGTCGTGCGGCCTCATAGGCCTGGTGCTCAGGGAGGATCACCTTTCCTGTAATGCGCTGCTGAAACGCGGTGAGTAGCTGTGTATTCATGGAAGAATATATCCTTTCTCAGCTCTTTCAAAATGACATACTGTCGTCAGGTCATACGGTTTTTAAAACAGGCTGTCTTTGATTTGCTTTTCGTTTCTGCTTTATCTGTTGTGTTTGGCTTTCTACTCTTCTGACAGAATACAGAGCAAGAATGTGACAGAAAACAGCGGTTTCTTTGCCTCAATGGAGATATCTGCGGTTGAGAGCTGAGCCAACGTGTTGAATGTGGAGCTGCGTGAGTTGGGAGGACGTGCTCGGAATGTGGAGAGAGCCACTGTATGGTGAGAAGAGAAAGGAAGATGATGGGGTTTATAACTTCTAACATGGTGACGATCCCCTGCTCCATCATGAGAGACGTTCTGCTTCCAGCAGCAACGTCCTGTTTTGTTTCAGTCGTGACGTGGTAGTCTCAACCTGTCCTTGATTGGATGCTCTTTCTAGTCGAATAATGGGTGCCAATGAAAAAGGGACCGAGATGAACATGTCAGCGAAGGCCAACAAGGGGGGACTGAGCCGGGTATGAAGCCATAGACTGGTGAAGGGCCTCACTATGCTGACCGCCTGCCTGATATGCAGACCCGCAAGGAGATGTGGTTGCTCCTTTGGAGTCGGAAAAGTCCGTGTTGTGTGGTGAACACGATCTCGACCTGTTGACGCCGGCTCGCATATACTGCCAACTTGCCGGAATATTTTGCTTGTCGCATTCCCTTTCTCCGTCGATAGGAAGGAATCAGCATTCTTTCTCGAAAGGCTTGGCTATCGTCCCGAGTCGAAGCAGGGAGAACGGCACGGTTAGGGAGGGAGGAATGTTCACCTGTCAATGACCCCCCTAAAGGGGGAGGCTTGTGTCTGAACTCCACCACAACTCAGAGAACCGGTGCAGGCGCTCTGCTTTGGCTTCCTTGTCCGACACATCAGGGACAAGTGACAACTGCCCCGTTCTCGCCCAGTCCTGCCGGACGAGAAGCGTTCTCAGTACCAGATTTCGGGCCCCACCAGATCCGCATGCAAGCTGTACCGACAGCGCTGACAGACAAAGCGCAACCCCTTGCCCGGTCGGTTCTCTCTAGCAGTATGCCCACACATCGGGCATGCCTGCGAGGTGGAATCAGCGTCGACCATGATTGCCAGGCTCCCTGTCTGAGCGCTTTGGAGGCGATCAGGCTCTGCAACTGGGCAAACGACCACTGTGAGAAAACTGCGTTGGCTCTGCGCTGCTTCTGACTGGCATGCTTGCCCTTCTTTTATGCAGTGAAGTTTGTTCCCATTAAGGTATTTCACGGCCTGGAATAGCACACCAGGGAAAAGGCTGCGTCCCAATGAGACGCGGCCTCACTTCTTTATCCTACAGGAGTAGGTGTTGACGCGTGCTGCGCAAAATAGAGCTGTTTGAGAAATGTCGTAAACTCACGCATCTCGGCCTGGTACTCCTCAAGTTTCTGCCTCTGCACTGCTTCAGGCTCTGTGATAAAGAAATCGGCTGTTCCCTGGTTCTGAAGGCGCGTCCTTACCTTACTTATCAGAACGAGGTGGCGGTCAAAGGGAACCAGCCGCTGCTTATAAAAGAGACTCAGGTAGTGCATTAATTTTTTGCGAGGCTCCAATTGCATCCTACGCATCTCTCGTTGAAGACTGTGGAGAGTCGGAGCCAGGGCGAGCGCTTGTCCTCTCACCTCTTCAATCTGTTCCGGGCTGGTCCCGGTTTCCCTCATCTTGTCGATATCCTTATAGTACCCCTTTATCGCATCTACAAGTGCTTCTTCCTGCCGGCGGAGTTCCTCAAGGCTTGGATCGGGCGGGTCAATGTCTACCCAGGGCAACAACAGCCCTCGCTGATCTAGATGTCCACCGCAGGATTGCACGGTTGGGATCCCCAGGGCATTCAACACGACTACCGTTTCAAAGATTTCCTCATCGATTCGCTTTCCCAACCCATCAGTCACCGTTTGAAAATGCGCTACAAGTTCGTCCCACGTTTGCATGCGACACTCCTTGATTTACGATATAAAAGACCGTTTTCGCTATTTTACCAGAGAACGTCAATCAACAGGAAAGGCTAGTCAAATGTGAAGGATTTTCGTAAAAATAGTATGATTATGTATTGCAATATATCTATTAAGAAGGTAGAATCAAAACTGTAGAAAGTGGTGTGAATCATAAAATAGCCAACAAATGCAGGAAAGGAGAAATATCATGGAAGAAATGAAGAACCAGGAAAGCGGTGAGCGGTACAAGGACGATACGTGCAATATGTGCGGCGGTAGCGGAACTGTAGATGACAAAGGAACGATATGCCCTGATTGCAAGGGGACGGGGGTGGTGATGGCTTGATAATCAAATGGCCACGTGGGGAAGGTCTCCCTGCGGGGCCATTTTCTTTTGCTGTGAGTTGAGGATAAAGGCCGCTGCATCCCCACCGCCTTCAGGAAACGTTATACACAACGCCTCAACGGGAGCTTGATCCAGTGTAGCAAGAAGCGAGAAAGCGCCGAGCGAGCAGACAAGTGATCTTGTCCGGAGAGGGCCATGAATACCTCATCCATCGTGTTCGAGCCTTCGGGAGAGGTTGTCCTGGATCTGCTTCATGGTTCGCACCATGCTCGCGAGGTCTTCCTTGCTCACCCCTTCCAGAAGTCCCGCCTCGAAGGTATCTGCATGGGTCCCCATCTCTGAAAGGACCTGCTGACCTGCTGGCGCAAGGGAGACCAGGGTAAAACGATTGTCGCGAGGATCGACCCGGCGAGTGATCAAGCCAGCTGCCTCCATCTGTTTGGCGAACCGGGTCAGCAATGCTCCTTCCATGCTCAAGCGGCTCGCCAGTTCCGTCTGGCTGATTTCCCCTGTATGCCAGAGTTCATGCAGGACGAGCAGGCGAGAAAAGCTCATTCCTATCTGTTTGGAGAATGCTCGCGACATATCTCGATGCAGATGGGTGAGAACCACAAAGGGATTCTCGGTTTCTTGTTCCTGCGGTACGTGCTCTTCTTCTGATCTCATAGCAGCCTCACGGGAGGAAAACCAGGCGACGGCCTGGAGTGTCTTGACGCTGCCAGGCGTTCTCCACCTCGGCAAGGGGGACCGGATCAATATCCATGCGCAGCTTTCCCTGTGCGGCGAGCGCAAACATCTGGGGAAAGGTCTCAAAGATTGCCTGTCGCGCAATGCTGCCCTCACCACTCCCAGAGATTTCCACCCCTGAACTGCGCAGGACCGCGGCAGGAACGGAGACGGTCGATCCGGCCATCTCCCCGATGGAGACAAAGCGGATACGCGATGCCTTTCCCTGGAACTCTGGACGGGTCAAAGCTCTCATCAACACCTCAGCGGGATGTCCCCACAAAAAATCAAGGATAATGTCAAACGAGTGGTGATCTGCTTCGCTGACGAACGCCTCTGTCAGTGCTTGATCCGACTGATTGAGGGAAATCACAGCATCGGCCCCAAGGTCTGCCAATGTAGAGAGGATCACTTCATTGCGTCCGGCTGCCACCACGCGTCTGGCTCCAAGATGCCTGGCAACTTGGATGGCGAGTTTGCCAGAAACGCCTGTTGCCCCGAGGATGAAGACACTGTCCCCAGGTTGGAACTGTGCGCGAAAGACCAGTGCCAGCCAAGAAGCCATGGCAGCGTTCGGCAAGGCGGCAGCGGTGAGGTCATCTACCTCATCAGGAACGGGGATGCACCCGGAGCGAGGGACAACGGCGCGCTCAGCCATCATGCCGTACGGGAGCCGACACCCGCCACAGTATACTCGCGTCCCGTCCTCAAGCAGGCCTACTCCATTCGCCCCACACACAACGGGAAACCGGGGGGCACTGTTTGCTCTCATCTTGCTCAGGTTGGTCAACGCGGCAGCCTTGACCTGTACAAGTACCTCGTCTTGCCTTCTTGTTGGTTCTGGAAACTCTTCAAAGCGAGGAGGATTCCCAGGCGTATGCAGGACAGCAGCTTTCATCGGCACATCCCTTTCTTTTTCTTATGCGTGGATGATATTTAACCCGTCTATGATTAACCAGTTAATAATTGATATATTTATTATAGGCGAAGAAGAGGAAGTAGTCAATCCTTTCTGAAGGTCGAGGAGGGAGTGTCCTTTGTTTTCTGTTTTCTACAGCCTCGGTGCGTATCTCGTGGGCAAAACCCGTGCAGGTTCAACAATGGCGCGTTTACCGTGAACCCACTTTGGCTCGATGTGGTTCAACCACGGACTCTTGACCGGCAACCAGCAGGGTATAATCCTCACTCCAGCCTTCTCAGAATCTGTCTTGTATTGTCTGAAAAAGAGCGCAAAAACAAATGTGGTGCAACAAACCGTTTGTTGCACCAGTGTGCCCTATTACTCTATATGGAAGAAATGGATCTCGGTTTAGCTGTGCAGATAGTGGCTGTCCGTGGGAACCGGCTCATGCTCAACCATTCTATAGCTCCTGATGACACCGGCACCCTGAGCTGATCGTGCTCGAATGCCTTGTTAGTCTTGAGACAGCCGATCACGTTCGCGAGCCGGAATAAGGGTGGTAGCCCACCACAGCAACTCGGTCATCATGCCATTGAAAGACCGGTTGAGAAATGCTCCACCTGGCGAAGTAGAGGCATCAGAGACGTTGGGAACCCAGTTGGGGACCAGAGAGACGCCTACTTGCTCGCGGATAGGGACCATTTTGAGCTCAATGAGGACCTGGCGCAACTGCTCTGCGGCTCGATACCCTGCGGCGAAGCCACCATAGCTGACAATAGCAGCAGGCTTATGTGCCCACTGAGAATATAGATGGTCAATGGCGTTCTTGAGAACTGCCGAATAGCCATGATTGTACTCGGGGGTCACAAAGATAAAGCCATCGGCCTGCTCAACCTGTACTGCCCACTGCTCAGCTTCTGGCGCGATATGTCCGTGCACTGGCGAGGCAGGGGAATCAAAGAAAGGAAGGGAGACATCACGCAGATCAACAAACTCAAAAGTTGCATCGGTGCGCAATGTGAGGCGATCCATAAGCCAGTTTGCCACGGCTTCACCTCTGCGACCCTGCCGTGTACTCCCAAAAATCACCAAGATATGGGGTTTCGTACTCAAATTTTCTCTCCTTTTGTTGGTAGAATGAGCGAGCAGAGTTATAACTCTCTATTTGTGCTATACTCACTATAAGAGAGTAAAAGCTTTGAGACAAGAACGCACTTTTGTGTGCATAACTTACCAGAAGGTGAGTGTCATGAAAACGGGAGAATTGCTCAGGAAGATTGCTGGATCTGACGTATGGAGTATGCGCTGCCCATCCCGGCGCTTGCTCGATCTGATTGCCGACAAGTGGACTATGCTGGTGATTGTGGCCCTGGCGGACGGGCCCAGGCACTACAGCCAGCTGAAGCGTGATGTGAGTGGGATTTCGCACAAGATGCTCAGTCAAACGTTGCAGCGGTTAGAAAAACAATGCTTTGTCACACGGACGGTCTACCCGACTGTTCCTCCGCGTGTCGAGTATGCACTTACGGCACTGGCTCAAACACTGCTTCCAACGCTATGTGAGCTTATCGAGTGGGCCCAGACTCATGCTGCCGAGTTCCCTATGCTTGAGGAAGAGGCCAAGTGAGCGGGTAGAGGGCTGCTATCCATTTGAGGTTGTGGGGCTCTATGTTTCATATCCGCAGATGGCAGGTATCCAGGCTGCTTGCCTGCGCCATTGGATGGAATGTTTCTTCTGGTGGTGTTCTCCTTGCATAGGGTAAGCGACATCTTCCCTCAATAGAGACATGCGGCATGTCACCCCAAAACGGACAGTTTTGTGAACCTGCTTTACCACAAGGATCTCTAAGGATATTTGCTTGCTTTTACACAACAGCTTGCTTGAATCTGCACTAAGTGGTAGAATTGCGAATCTCATAGGGAATCACTCCTATGGGGATTTTTGTTCATGCAGAGAATATTTTCGCAGTAATCTGGAAATTACTCCTATACTGAGGTAATATAGTAGATATAGAGATAATGATGATCGGGATACCTGATTACCGGGTTGTATCTCGTTATCTTTATCTCAAGCGCTTGTGTGGTTAGCCAATCATTTTAGCCTTTTTGGACAAGATTGCTCCAAAGGACATGAATGCTTGCTGGATTTGATTTTGCGCAGCAGAGCCAAATCCAGCGTTGCCCGGAGTGCTTAATCAAGCTGCTCGTGCAAGAATTCAATAGTCCGCTCCCAAGCCACATGAGCAGCCTGGGCGTCATACTCCGGGCGATTCTCCTCGAAGAACCAGTGTGTCGTTCCAGGATACGTATAACTGGTGAGCGGCCTGCCCGCAGCCTTGATCTCCTGCTCCATCTCCGCAAACGCCTCAGGCGGATCGAAAGGGTCATTTTCCGCGAAGTGGCAGAGGTACGCAGCCCGGGCACGGCTATATTCTAGTCCAGGGTAGGCGCAATAAAAGGTCACAACTGCGGCGATCTTTTCGGCCTCCTTGATAGATAGGTCGAGCGCGTAGGCACCTCCCAGCGAGAAGCCGACGACGGCGAGCTTGTCCTGCTCCCGCCCACCTGCTGGAGATGTCGCAACGTGTTGGAGCAGAACCTGCACTGCTCCCGCAATATCGTCGCGCACCCGCTCCTTCTCTTGATTTAGCGCATTGACCAATGCCTCGGCTTCCTCGATTGCTGTGGTCGTCTTGCCGTGATAAAGGTCGGGGGCAAGCGCAACGAAGCCAGCCTGCGCGAGCCGATCGCAGATCTGTCGAAACGGCTGTGTCAGCCCCCACCAGGCATGCAAGACTAAGACCCCTGCTCCGCTGCTATGTTCAGGCTCGGCCAGATAGGCGTTGATCGTTCTTCCCTCACTTTGAAATGCTCTCATACTGTCTCCTGTACTCATCTTAAAAAGCTCGTTTCATAGTTCTAAGTCTACCAGAAAAACAGGTTAAAAAACGCCCGCATTGCTCGCACTTTGTTGGAGCAAAGTCCGGCAAGTATTGCACGTCTTCTCTTGAGATGGGTTGAACAGGCTCGCGGCTCATATCCTGGTCCAAATGCATTCTAGCAGTGCCCACAAATGCTGTTGGCAACTTGCTGTGTAATGTGGTTCTTGCTCCCCTGTCGCCACTTCAAACGCTAAGGAGGGAAGCGTGCTGACAAACAACTCGTAGACCATTCCGTCGCGCTCTGTGCCAACGGCGGGAGAAGAGCCTGTGGCTGTATGGGTAGCGATGACCGGGTGCACGTTTGGGACCAGCAGGAGTCAAAGGAACAGACGCGCAATCGTAGAGCGCTCGTGAACGTGAAGCACCCCAGAGAAGGAGTGCATGAGGATGGAACGACGAGATCACGGATTGGAATCGCTGGGGGCGCTGGTGGCGCGCTTAACATGGCAGACCCGGCCGCCGAAGGTGAGGGTGCTCTCGCTTGTGCAGGGGGCCGCAGAGGAGCGCTGTGCGCAGTGCCGAGGTACAGGCAAGCGACCTTTGAGCGCTTTGATGCGAGTGTGCCGGGAGCGGCAGAGGCCTATACAGCGGCGCTCGCCTATGCCGAACAGCCAGGGGGATGGCTAGTCCTGCTGGGGTCCAATGGCTGTGGCAAGACGCATCTGGCGGTGGCGATTGCGCATGAGCGGCTGGCGGCCGGGGAACGAGAGGTGTTTCTGACGGTGCCGGATCATTTGCGCCCAATGCGCCGACAACCTATGATGAGCTGTTTGCGCGCGTCCGGGAGGTGGAGCTGCTGGTGCTCGATGATCTGGGGGGCGGAGCAGCGGACGCCCTGAGCCAATGAGAAGCTCTTTCAGGTGCTCAATCACCGCTACAACGCGATGCTGCCGACGGTGATCACCTCGAATCGGATGGCGCTGGAGGGGAGAGACCATCGGATTGTCTCGCGTTTGCATGATCGGGAGCTGGTGAGACAGATCCTCATGGATGAGGCGCAGGAGTATCGGGTGTGCCAGAGTGGAAAGCAGGCGTTGGGAGAGCGGGAGCACTCGACAGGCTAGCTGCTGCGCCAGGCTGGAGGGGGCCAAAACGCAAAAAGCGGGGAAGCAAAGACGTGTTGTGGATCGGTGAAAGAGCGAAAACCGGAACAAAGACAGGATGGCTTCTGGAGGGGGAGGTCTCCCCAGAACCGAAGTATTCAGAGAGAGGAACGCGAGCCTCTTGATTCAGAACAGAAGGAGTTGTGTTGTGCCATCCTGTCTTTTTCTGTGATCTGCTCTCATCTGGCGAAGATGTGCACATAGTATGGAGCACGCCATTTCAGTATTTCTTCTGTAACATTCAATACATTTTAAATATCTTTATGACATTTCTAATTGATTTTATAGGAGAAATATCCTATATCTCTCTATTGTGCTTCAAAATGCCGTCGTAAGGGTAGCAGAGAGAGATGGAAGAAGGAGCAAGCGAGGAAGGGTTTAGAAACTCTGCAAGAAGAAGAATAGGAGAAAAGCATGATTCATTCTAATTCATTAGAATATCAAGCTGCCTTCGAGAAGGCATGGGGTTGGCTGAAAAAGAAACAGGAAGGGGTGGCGTGTGTCGATGACGGTGCTCTTGCCCAGTTAGCGCATGATGCCGCGGTTCGCTTGCTTCTTCATAAGGGAGGGAGAACTCCGACAAACCAGATACAGAATGTGACTGGCTACCTGTACAAAATTGTGGAACATCTCCGGGCTGATTTTTGTAAGGAGCAGCTCAGAGAGAGAAATCAAACGAGAAATGAGTTTGAGGCACGCACACGATGCCACTGTTCAGGAGACCTATGAAGTGCTTCATCAATGCCTGGAAGCGCTACCCGAAATGCAGCGGGCGGTTATCATGATGCGCTTCTTCGATGGGTATACGGATGAGGAAATTGCCCAGGCGCTCTGTTTATCACCTCATTCGGTACGAGCCTATCGAAGTGCGGCGTTAAGATCAGCATTGCAGTAGTAGCATATTTTCGATAAATAAAGGGAATTTATGTATGGAGATTATTAAGAGTTTTAAGTTCATATTTGGGTGAATGAGTTGTGCGTGGCGAATACGAATTGCTGCAGCTTTCTTCTCGACCTTCATCGCTCCTGGTATCCTGTTTATCTGCTATTGGTATTCTATGCGGGATACAGCGAAGGACCGAGGTCGGACAGTTTTTCCGTTATGAGGACATCCAACTTAAGAGATGTCCTCACGCTTTAAAGAAGTGCTCTCCCATTCTCTGGAGAGGGTGAACAATGTTTGACCTTGCTTATGTCACCTGAATCGTAGCAATATCGAGATAGCGCTGAGCCTGCTGACCCAGATCTTTCCACTGTAGAATTGCCTGGCGTACTTCGGCATCAATCAACCGCCAGTTTTCCTCATCGAGATTCTCTTCCAGATGTGCTTGCAACACGGCGATATCCTGCTGTAAAGCGGTCCAGAGGCCACGTAGTTTCTGAATGGCGGGAACAGCAACGGCCACATCCACGCTAACAGATGACATTAAAAGCTCTGTTTTATGAGTCGCAAGGTTTGCAATAGCCTTTGCACGCTCGATGTTGGCCGCATTATAATAGGCCTGCATCAGCCGCATCATTTCCTGCATATACCGTTGCCCCTCACTGGCACGTTGCGTATCAGTGGGTGTAGCGAGCACGCCTAATGGCTCAACCCATTGATAGTGTGCTTGTTGTGATGCGTGTGTAACCTCTTGCTGATAGGTCGCATTAAAGGCGACTACCCGGGTTTGAAGCGTCTTTCCCTCTTCTACCAGGGAGTTCATCCCGCTGGAAGGTCGGATAAAGTTGCTATATTCCCGTTGTCGTGTCTCCAGAAGCTCTTGAGACTCCTCAAAGCTGCGGGTCAGCAGAGTGGTTTGCTGTTCCACCTCAGCGGCGTGAAGCGCAAAGGGTTGGATCTCATCATACATCATCTGAAGCAGCAGTTGTAGTTGCTCAAAAGGTGGTCTACGTTGTGCCGCATCGGGAGCGTTGATCGCCTGCTGTGCGAGCTGATCCATTTCCTCGTAGTGCTGCTCAATGCGTGTGCTGTAAACGACCACATCGCGTGCCAGGTGGAGATATTCTGGAAAGGTTTGGGTCAGGAACGTCTCGCTGTTTCTCGCGATACCACCAAAGACATAGGCGAAGGGGCCTCCATATGGAAGGAGAAACGGGCCATAGGTTGAATAGTTTTCGATGGGATTCATGACTTCTTCCGGGGTGAGCTCAAATGTCAAGGCGATAAGCTCGACGAACGAACGGGGAAGATATCGACCCGTTTCTAGAGCTGCCTGTAAGGCCAGCATCTCCTCTTTTTCGAGGGGAAAATGCTGCTCTGCTTTTTCTTCTTGGGCAAGAGCAGGAGCAAACCAGGGTCTCTGTGCACGTTGTATCATTCCTGTCACCTTTTCCTGATGATTTATGTAAACATGTGTCCTGGCAAAAAGAGCAACTTTGCCTGAGTTGAAAGCGGACCCAAACGCATCGCTTTGTGTAAAGGACATGGAGTGGAACATCCTCCTGTTTTCCGCCTTTTCCCTCATACACTCCTGATTCAAGATCAGGAATGGCGTTATCAATATCTGCTGCCAGACAAGGCAGGACAAGCAAGAATTCACAGGAATTCTTGCTGTATCCAGCGAGAAGATGTTTCTGTAGGCCTCTTCTCGCTGTGCCTATTGTTTTAGGTCTGTGCAGCAGTGGGATTAGTAATCACAGCCTCCACTTGCCAGAGGAGCTTAAGGGACTGCAAGGTAGAGAGATCCACGATGCCTTCTGTATCATCGAGGCGCAGCGTCCATTGGGTGAAAGATGTTGGACGGGCATAATGGCTCTTATACTCTTCCGCAACCTCACCATCAACGAAGATGGCATGCTCTACCCCAAGCACATCATCGACAATGGTCTTATTTGCGCCTGAATGCCATTCCTCATAAACGAACCTGCGGATCGAGGGACGTGCGACAAACTGATAGGCCTCATGCTGCCAGCGATCGGTATGAATACCGGAGCTCTCTAAACTCAAAGAGATACGCCTTCCTTTGGGGACTGGGACCCCCTGTAAGACACAGCGCCAGCGTTTGACTCGTACTCGGTCCAGACCCCGAAAGCTGAAATCGTGCAGCGGAACGTTGATCGTCACCTCTTTATGCTGCTTGAATGTCTCCACAACGCCATCATAGTTGCTATGCTCAGCCTCTATCTCCTCAATAAGTTGTCGGGGATCAGCTGCCTGAGGCGGTGGATTCAGTTCTTCTAGAATTCTGTTGAGCCTCACCACGACATCAGCAAGAGCTTGTTCCAGTTCCAGGGCACTCGCTGTGATGGGAGGGACCTCCAATCGGTCAATGATCGTCTCATATTGATAGGCCCAGATCAGATTCTGCAATGCCAGGAAAAGCCAGCATTTCTGATTGAGTTGCTGCTGGAAGAGCAATTGCAGCAGAGCAGTATGAAGCTCCTCGCGTTCTTCCAATTCATTGAGGTAATCTTCCAGTGGTTGTTGCTGACTCTGGCTGATTTGTGCCTGAACCAGCAGTTGCCAGAGCTCTTGAGCCGCCTTTACGACAGCCGCTTGACTGGCGAGAAACGCTTTGCCATAGATGCCCAGTTTCGTGGACTCCAATTTGTAGGCCATCGCCCCACCAATATTTTTATCGAGTGCTTGCTGAAGGTAGATATCGGTTGCGGCAAGAAAAACATCCCATTCGGCCTGGCCGGAAATGTGATCCAGATTCGGGAGCGAAAAGTCAGGGAATTCGATGATAGCATCTGGATCGGTTGAGGTCAGAGTCAGGAGGCTTTTCATCAGATTCTCGAGTTCCTGCACCAGCCCTTCCAGATGTTGCATGCTCTCAAGTACTCGTGCCATTTCTTTATAGATAGCATTGGTCTCCCCGACGAGTTCAAGCATGGCTTTGAGAGCATCAAGGCCGCTAGCAATCGCCTCGGCAGCGCTACCGCCGCCAGTAGCAGCAGCCGTTCCCACACTGATCGCAAAATCTCCAATAGCCAGGAACATCCGACGCATCGCGTTCCACTTTTGTTCGGCTTGCCACTCTTCCAGACCACGTTCGAACTCGATCTTAGCAAGTTTTGTCTGATATTGTTGATCTTCGCACTTCTGTTTGGCCTGCTCAGCTTGCTCCTGTGCCTGGCTTAAGAGATTCTGGGCCTGAGTGATGAGCTGGTGGTGCGCATCGATTGTTGCGTTATTCTGCTGGATCATCAGGCGAACGGCGGCCTGTCGGTCTGCAAGGTCCGAATTGATATCCTGGAAACGGGCATACTCCTGTTCATAGGATTTCACTGTGCCAAAGAGTGCCGTGGCCTCCTGCTGATAGGTTTCGAGTGAAAGCGGAGGCACAAAGACCGCCGTGCTGGGAAGCAAGAGTAGGCGTGCGAGGAGCGTTTCGGCCTGACGATAGAGATCCTTGCCATCGCTGATGTCTTTGGTGAGAAAGAGAATCCAGTCAAGCAGATCATGAGTTTCCTGTACATGCCCGGTAAAGAGTGCTGCGGCAAGCTGGAATTGGGTGGTGAGCAGATTCCGGGTAGGACGGAGCCAGCGGACCATCTCGTTATTGAGCCGGTTGATGGGGTCATGACCAATGGTTCCGGTTTCGGTGTAGACTTCCACGCCGACGCTCTGCACAGGGATGTGATCCAGGGTCCACGCGATCGTTGAGGGGTTAGCTTCATGCGAGAAATGGAGGGTTCCTTCAACCTTCTGGGCATAGAGGAAGAAGCCGGCGCTGCGCTCATCAAGCACAATGATGCTTTCCTCTTTGACTTCGAGCATGCGGGCAACAATAAGCACCGTACGGGTATTCACTGGAAGAGACGCTGATGCGGGCTGAATACGGACGATATCTGCATAGATCTCGACCCGTTTCATATCTGGATGAGTAGTAAAAGCACTGTTTTGTGATAGGTGGTCAGGGACATCAAGGCCCCCATAAAAGCGCCTATCATGATCAGCTCGAAGAGAAATTAGGTTGAGGCTTCTTGTAGACGTTGAGCTTCGCTGGCAAGCTGAGGGTTTTGATGGACTGCCAGATAGAGATCAAGCGGGTGATCGTAGTGATATCGTGCCTGTTGGGAGGTCTGAGCCCGCTCTTTTTCATAGGCACTGTTGAGTGCAAGGGCTTGTGCTTGTAGTTGCCTGACCCGCTCACTCTCCTCATCAGCGTTTCCTGCACGAGGGAACTGTGAGCGATGCGCCTGGAATGCAGATTCAAGTTGCTGTTTTAAGCGCTGGCAATTCTGGCGGAACGTCTCTATCTCCTGGGTGAGGTCGTTGACCCGTGTAAGAAAGGGTTGAACCTCAGTATACATAGTCTGGACAAGTTCCTTGAGCTGGCTCTGGACGGTGTTGCGTTGAGTGGCTTCTGTGGCTAGGCGCAGTTGCATGGCTAACTGTGATTGGGAAGTTGCGTGGAAGCTGGCATGCACTTGATGACGAACTGACAGAGATTGTTCGCCAGATCGATGAGCATTTTCAGGAATTGATCGCACGGCTCATTGCAGCAAATGTCGAGTATATGATTGAGAGCTGGGCTTCCGTAGCGCGAAGAGCAGATGAATACCGTCAGATTGCCTATATCGATTTAATTCCTGAGCAAGAAGTAGACATGACTCTGTACATTTTACGGCATATTGCATGGTGAATAGAGACTTCTCACTGCCTGAGAAGTCTCCCGGACTCGTGTGAGAGCGTTTTTGCAAGTTGCTGAAGAGCATGCTGAGAACGTCATCCGGAGGAGAGAGGCATACGGCGGCTCTCCTGGGGCTCTTTAAGCAATACTGGGTCCCGCGCTCCAGGAGAATTGCATTGCCTCTAATGGTACGAGCTCAATGTGCGCGACCTTACAGTACCGTTCGGCTTTTTCTTCAACCTGTTTCCAGGCTGCAATCAGGATCTCGATGTCCTTGCTGCATATATGATTACAAAGCGTCTCGGGCTCCTGTTCCAGCGTTGTATGCAGCTCAGAGATGAGGTCATTGAGAGTTTGCCAGTACGTACGCAACCGGTTCATAGTTGTGATTGCTTCAAGAATGTCTGTTCGGAACATCCGTAGGCACAACGCGGCCTGCTCCAGACAGTGAAGCAAGCGCTCGGCCTGGCGTTCCTGCTGCGAGGCTGATGCTATCTTTTGCTGATTGGTTTGTATGCTGTCACGCCATTGTAAAGCGTGTTCACCTGCGCACATGATGCTCAAAGGAACCGAGATTTTGAGCAATGGAAGCCAGACATACGCTTCGGCTTGCTGGAACGTCCTGGCATGGCTTCGCACATAGTTTCTGTGAGCCTGAACCAGCTCTCTCGTTAGCTTCTCAAGCTCCTCATAGACGTCTGCAAGGTGCCCTATCTCCGGGCGGTAGCGGAGAAGATACTTCCCATAGAGAGGCACAAAGACAAATTCGTCCTGCTCAATCACACTGAGGAAGCGGGTGTATTGCGTACAAAGTGTGCTGATTCGTTCTATATACTGAGGCACATTCTCGCTCAAGCTTCTGAGTAGCCTCTGAAGCCTCTGGAGCGGTTTGTGCTGTTTGTCCTCTGCTGAAGCGTATTGGTACGCTTCAATGATAGTGCCCAGTTCTGTATAAAACATGGTCGCTTTATGAGCATAGGTGATGACGTCCGTTGCGAGAGTGCTTCCGGTTGGAAAGAGAGAGGTGAGGAATTCAGCGCAATGCTGCTTGAAAGTGCTAAAGATGGTGAGCAGATCACTGAATGTTTCTGCATCGTGTTCCTGAATGCCCGTGCACCTCTCAAGCTCTTGTGGGGTAGTGGGAAGGCGCAGACCAGCATCGGCAGCGCACTGAAGCAGGTAGCATTCTGCTCGCTGGAGCACAAACGGGTCATCTTTGTGTTCCATGCCAGCAATAGTAGGCCCGAGATCGAAGAAGCTCCTGAGAGTCATGGTGATCTTTCCTTTCAGATGTTTTATAGCAGAACTGGTGACTTATTTGCATATTGGAACATACAAAGTACAGTGTACTGAACAGCTAAAATGAGTAATCTCTATTGATGGATGCGGAGAGTCATATTCACATGTTTTATATTTTTCTGATGTAATGAAGTAAAAATGACAAAAAGATATTTTTATGGTAGTATCGCCATTCTTCTAGAGTATGAAGCAAGAGAGTCTATTATCTTCAGGTATGGGTTCCAACGCAAAGGCTTCGCGATGTGATTGAGGCAACTCCCGGTTAGACACACCCTCGACTATATAGATGACCAAACGAATCACTATTGGAGTAGCATATGATGCAGCTAGAGGTTTATTTCTCCTTTTTTCTCAAAGATGTTAACCATTGAAGTTTTTCCCGGGTAAGTTGTTCTTTTGAGGTGTCGTAGTGCATATTCCTGATAGCATCGTCATAAGCGGTCAGGATCTCCTGTGGAGAATGGGCGATGCTCTTAATATAGTTGAGTTTTTCCCGGATAAGTCGTTCTTTCGAGGTGTCGTAGTGCATATTCCTGATAGCATCGTCATAAGCGGCCAGGATCTCCTGTGGAGAATGGGCGACGCTCTTAATATAGTTAAGTTTTTCCCGGATAAGTTGTTCTTTTGAGGTATCGTAGTGCATATTCCTGATAGCATCGTCATAAGCGGTCAGGATCTCCTGTGGAGAATGGGCGACGCTCTTAATATAGTTGAGTTTTTCCCGGATAAGTCGTTCTTTTGAGACGCCGTAATGCGCATTCCGGATGGCTTCGTCATAGGAGGCAAGAATTTCTTGATGAGCGTTATTTCCAGGTTGTTGCGCTGAGGGAGAAAATAGAACTGGTTGGGTTGGGAGAGGCGAGGGAGTGGCAGTCTGCGGGCCCTGAGGCGTGACGGGCCTGGTAGACGTTCCCTGATAGGATTGGCTGGCCTGTTCAAATGCGTGAGCAAATGCAAGAATGTCGGGAAAGCGTTGTTTCGGATCTTTCCTGAGCGCCCGTAATATGACCTCCTCGATTTCTGCTGGAACCGCCGAGTTGAGCGTCCTGAGTTCTGGTGGTTCCTGAGTTAGTTGCTTCATTGCAATTTCGATAGGGTTATTCCCTGTGAAGGGGCGTTGTCCACAAAGCCACTCATAGATGACAATTGCCAGAGAATACTGGTCGCTTGCAAGATGAGGATGACCTTGAATCTGCTCAGGAGCCATATAGTGAACGGTTCCGCTCTTATCTATGGTTTTCATGGAGGTAGTACTATGGGCAGTTGTCACAATACCAAAATCACCGAGCATAAGAGCACCGTTGTTATCAACAAGCATATTTTCGGGTTTCACATCTCGATGAATCAAATTCCTTTTGTGTGCATATATCAATGCTGAGGCCAGCTGCTGAAGATAGCGAACAATGATTACGAGTGGAAGCTGAGATCCTTCGGGGTGGCGATCGCGCAGGGTACCACCCGGAGCATAATCCATTACCAGGAAAGGAAGGGATTGCATAAAGCCAAAATCGAAGACGCGAAGTATATGAGGATGTTGCAAACTTGCAATGGTTTGAGCTTCCTTAGTAAACGCCTGTATATCCTGCGTTGACAATTTCCCATAGAGAATTTTGATAGCTACCTGCGTTTTGAGGTGAAGATGTCTGGCAAGGTAGACCTCTGCAAAGCCTCCCTGCCCGAGTAATTGAGTCAGCTGATAGTTCCCCAAAATAGTACCTATTCGGTCCATGATGAGCACTCCTTTGCATCTTCTCTACTACAGGCGAGTAGTTTTGGCTATTTGTTTCCAGCTACTATTTCACTTTCTAATTCTTGTTATCCAGGATAAGCTATAAGTTATGGAATTGCAAGTTGTTGAAGTAGATATCTGGATAAAGAGAATAGAAATTTATCTGAAGCAAACAAGAGCACGTCATCCGAGGACAGAAGAGGAGTGTCATATTGAGTTAGCAATTACAATGAATGTCTATCGCTAAGAATAGGATATAAGGATAGAAAAGGATACATACAGAAGAAAAAGTGTTTGTCTGTGTGATCCTTCTTTATTGCTTCTCTCTATTCTATTAATTGATGGCGTAGATGTTAGTGAGATTCAGAATCGGGTGTCCAGATAGGCGGAAGGCTCTCAGCTCAAGAGAAAAGCCCCTCCTACTCTTTCCCCGCCTCCAGAAAAAGACTCCTGAAGAAGAGAAAATGCAAGAGAGGCAAAGCGTTGTGAAGGAGAGTGCGTGAACTGTTGTTTTGGAGTGGCACTCACCCCCATCGGTTATATCATATGCTCAAGCTCCTCGTCTGAAAGTTGTGCGACCTCCTGATAGATAGAGGCTATCTCGTTCACTGTCTCTCGATCCTCATAGAGTAAGGCAAGCTCCTCTACAATTCCTGCAACGGTCGGTCGCTCAAAGAAGTGACGCAGAGGAAGATCAACCTCAAAAATCGATCGAATGCGTAATATTATCTGCGTAGCCAGGATGGAGTGACCACCGAGCGTAAAGAAGTTGTCGTGCAGGCCAACGCGCTCAAGCGCCAGCAAGTCAGCCCAGATTTGCGCGATCAGCTTTTCAGCCGGGCTCTCCGGGGCAACATATTCCTCCTCAGTATATGTAGATGTGGGAGCTGGTAACGCTCGCCTGTCAACCTTGCCGTTGGCATTGAGCGGGAGCTGTTCCAGCAGCACAAAGTGGGAAGGGAGCATATACGCAGGGAGGTTCTGCTGTAAGTGTTGCCTCAAGAGCTGGGGCGAGAGCATTGTGACATGTGGGACGATGTAGGCCACAATTTGCTTGTCATCTGCCTCATTGCGTACCACTACTACAGCTTCCTTCACATACTCATGCTGCAAGAGCAGCGTCTCTATCTCCCCCAACTCAATGCGGTAGCCGCGAACCTTTACCTGTGTATCATCGCGCCCGAGGCACTCTATTGAGCCATCATGCCAGTAACGCCCGATATCGCCAGTTTTGTAGAAGCGAGCACCCGGCTGTTTGCTGAAGGGGTCGGGAAGGTAGGTTTCCGCAGTGCGCTGAGGGTTATGAATATAGCCTCTCCCGACTCCCTGACCGCCGATGTAGATGTGTCCGGTGACACCCACTGGAACCGGCTCCAAATCATCATTGAGGATGTAAATTTGCATGTTGGCGATAGGCCGGCCTACCGCTACGTTCACGCTTCGCTCATCGGGAAGCTCGCTGATGATTTTGTGTGTGACGTCGTCGGAGCACTCTGTAGCACCGTAGGTGTTGATGATCGGCACAACAGGGAAGCGTTGTAGCCATTGGCGGCAAAGTAGGGGAGGTATCGCCTCTCCTGTTGAGATGAGCCAGCGCAGGGGGAGCGCTTCGCTGTCATTCCGCTGCTCTCCATCCTCAAGCAGCATACGGATTTGGGATGGAACGAGTTCCAGCGTGTTGATATTGAAGCGGCGCAGGGCCTGCGTGAGCATGAAGGGCGTATGCATTATTGTTGGGGTGAGGATGCAGACTGAACCACCAACAAGCAGCGGGGCAAGAAACTGCCATAGCGAGATGTCAAAGCTCAGCGAGGCGCTCTGGGCTACGCGATCTTGCTTCCCAAGTTGCAGGATATCGAGTTTGGCGTAGAGGTGGTTTATCATTCCGCTGTGCGAGAGCATCGCGCCTTTTGGGCGGCCTGTTGAGCCAGAGGTAAAGATGACATAGGCTAACTGATCCGGGTGAGGTGAGGCTGGCGCTTGCGGGCTGGATGGTTGTTGTTCGAAGAGTTCCTCAATGCAGAGTACTGGTATGCCCTGCTCGTTCAGTTGTCTGGTTTGAAGGAGCTCACGCGTTGAGAGAATAACGGAGGCGCTGGTATCTTCGAGCAAGAGGCGCACCCGCTCAGGAGGGTACTCCGGTTCCAGCGGTACATAGGCGGCCCCTGCTTGTAGGATTGCCAGCAAAGAGATGAGCATTGGTACCGAGCGTTCAAGATATATACCAATCACACTTTCTGGGCCGACACGATGCCGCTGTAGAAGTGCTGTCAACTGGTCTGCTCGCTGTTTCAGGTGTGCATAGGTGACCTGCTCCTCTTCGCAGATGACCGCAATGCTATCGGGAGTTTGCTCAACCTGATGGGCGAAGAGCATGGGAAAGTCGCACTGTTCCGGGTAGGGAATGCGTGGTGAGGTGGTATTCCACTCAAAAAGCATGCGATGTCGCTGCGCCTCATTGAGCAGGGGAAGCTGTCCTGTCTGGCGTTCCGGGGTGGCGAGAGCCGCTGTAAGAAAGGTTTGCCAGCTGTCGAGGAGACGCATGATTGTTTCTTTGTGGAAAAGGTCTGTGTTATATTCGACTATCCCGCGAATGTCCTGGCCGGTATCGAAGAGATCAACAATAAGATCAAAGCGCGAGATCTCGCTATCCACAACGAGACGCTCAAGGCGAAGATCGGTCAGGGATATCGTGTCAATGCGGGTATTCTGAAGGGTAAACATGATCTGGAACAGGGCGCTATGGCTGATATCGCGCCTGGGCTGAAGCTCCGCAACCAGCACATCGAAGGGGAGATGGCGGTGCGAGAGATCCTCTAAAAGCTGCTGGTTGACCTGGTGCAGAAGCTCGCGGAACGTCAGCCTCGGGTTGATCGTAGTACGCACAACCATCGTATTGACAAAGAAGCCAATGACCTCTTCCAGTTCGGCATGTTCGCGTTCCGCGACATCCGTGCCTACCGCGATATCATTCTGACCGGTGTACTGTGCCAGAAAGGCCTGGAAGCTCGCTAAAAGCGCGGCAAAGGGTGTGACCTTCTCTTGCGTGCAGAGCGCTTTGAGTGCTTCGGTAAGGGAAGTGGGAAGCTGCATTTCGAGGAGCGAGCCGCGATACTGCTGCGTTGCCGAACGTTGGGTATCGGTTGGCAGCCCCGACTGTGGCGAGATGTCGTTCAGGCGATTCTTCCAGTAGGTGAGTAGAGGAGCAAGCTTCTCTTCGGTAAATTCGGCTTGCTGCCAGCTTGCATAATCGGCATATTGTACTGGGAGTGGACCGAGTGCAGGCTTCTTCCCGGCGACAAGCGCGTTATAGCACTGTGCCATATCGGCAAGAAAGATGTCCATCGAGCCGCCATCCGAGATGATATGGTGCATGCTGATCTGCAAGATATGCTCGTGTTTGCTCAAGCGAAGCAGGTTTGTACGCAGCAACGGTCCTTTCTGGAGATCGAAGGGGGTGCGTGCCTCCTCACGAAGTAGGCGCTGTATCTCCGTCTGACTGTGGTCGGAGGAGAGGTGAAGTTCCTGGAAGGGACATTGCACGAAATCATGAACCTGCTGAAGCGGTTTCTCATCGGCAATGGTGAAGGTTGTGCGCAGGATTTCGTGGCGCAGGATGACGTGATTCAGGCTCTCCTTCAAGAAGGCGACATGCAGGGGGCCGACAAGGCGGAAGGCTACACTGATATTGTAGAAGGGATTGCCCGGTTCTAACTGATCGAGGAACCAGAGCCGCCGCTGTGAGAATGAGAGAGGAGCGGGGCCTTCCTCGGTACGAGGTGTAATATGTGGCGGCGTATCGTTTGTCTTCCTGCTTCCTTGCTTCCAGAGTTTGAGGAGTTCCCGTTGAGCCGGGGAGAGTTGCGCCTCTCTTGTCTGGCGGTTGTGCATTTGAGACATAGAATTACCTCCTTCGTTAAGAACGAGACATGTTCTGGATAAGCTGTTGCGCTTCTGCTTCTGATAAACTTTCCACTTTTTGGAGGAGCTGGTTTTCAATGTATTCTGAGAGTTCAGCGATGGTGCTCATTGTAAAAATGGTAGAAAGCGGGAAATCAAAGGGAAAAGCATCACGAATGCGAGCAGCCAACCGCATCGCCAGCAGCGAGTGACCGCCCAGTTCCTGGAAGCTGTCATGAATGCCAATCGTCTCCAACTTGAAAAGCGCCTGCCAGATCGTGGTAAGCGTTTGCTCGATCTCGTTGCGTGGCGCGACATAAGCCGTTGAGAGTGGCGGGCGAGGCTGCTGTACCTGAGTACCGCTTTGGGTTTCCGTAAGATTGCTTGAACGCGGCGGATAGATCCAGTATCGCTCGCGCTCAAAGGGGTAGGTTGGGAGGGAGACGCGCCTGCGCTGCTCCTGAAGGTAGAGCGTGTTCCAGCGAACGGGACAGCCTGCCAGCCAGAGTCGGCCCATTGCCTCCAGATCATTGGCAAGATGGAGCGAGAGGGCCGGCCGGATTTGCAGTGGCTCCTGTGGCGCAATCCCGACAAATAATGTATCGGCCTTCTGGTGCAGCGTGCGAATGCTTTGCGCGAAGGACTGCCCCGGTTGATGAAGCCAGGTGACTGCGTTTCCAGTGCCCGTCACCCATGTCCCGGTCAGCGAAGAGACATAGGGAATAGTCGGCGGGCGAGCCGGGATAGCCCGGGCCGCCTGGAGCAGTGCTTCCGACCGATCATAGAGGACAAGCAAGGTAAGCGCCTCTTCCAGGGTCAGGGTAGCCGAGAGGCAGGCCGCGACATATTCCCCATGTTGCTCGCCAGCCATTGCCACTGGTTGCAGACCACGTGAGAGCCAGAGCCGTGCCAGTGCATAGGTCTGAACGAAGCTGACAAGTCGCGCATGGTATTGCGTGTTTGGTGGCAAGAAGGTGCGCAGATCCAGCTCAAAGCGCGACCGCAAGAATGCAAGACAGGTATCGACGCACTCCTGATAGACAGGTTCACTCTTATATAAAGGAATGTCGAACGAAGTGGCCGGCGAGCTTTCCGGAAAGAGAAACGCAACCTGTGGAGCTTCCTGTACCTGGCCGGCTAGATCTGGTGTGGGCCTTTCCAGCGCCGCAATTGCCTCCTCATGGGTGTGACAGCGCACAATGCGACGATGTGCAAAGTGTCGCCGCCCGACTTGAAGCGTGTAGGCGATGTCGGCCAGATCGTGTTGAGCTGGCTCTTTCAGACAGGTCAAAAGCTGCCGGGTTGCCGTCTCAAGGCTGCTCGGAGTTCGTGCCGAGAGAGGCAGAAGGTAGAGCGAGCGCCTGGATGGTTCGGGATGCCAGGACGGTGCTTCCTCAAGGATCATGTGGGCATTACTGCCCCCGATGCCGACCGAGTGAATACCTGTGCGGCGCGGATACTCCTTCTCTTCCCAGGGCTGAGGCGCGGTCGGGATGAAGAAGGGACTCTCGGGCAGGTTGAGCTGTGGATTGGGCGACGAGAACTGAGCGAGCGGCGGCACCACTTTCTGTTCAAGGGCTAACGCCGCCTTCAAAACAGCAGCGATGCCGGAGGCTGCCCCCAGATGCCCGAAGTTGGCTTTAAGCGAGCCAAGCGCGCAGAACTGTTTTTTCTTCGTCTTCCGACGAAATGCCTGCGTAAGCGCACTGACCTCTATCGCATCACCGAGTGGGGTTCCGGTTCCGTGAGCCTCAAGGTAGCGGATAGATTCCGGTTCCACTTCGGCAACAGCGAGGGCCTCAGCCACAACGCGCATCTGACCCCGGATGCTTGGAGCGGCAAACCCCGTTCGAAGTGCGCCATCATTGTTTATTGCTGAGCTCTTGATAAGAGCATGAATATTGTCACCTTCCTCAATTGCCTCCGCGAGGGGCTTGAGAAGCACGACGCCAACGCCTCCCAGAGCAAGTACTGTCCCCTGCGCCTGGCTATCAAACGGGCGGCAGTGACCATCAGGGGAGGAGAGCCCCCCTTCAGTATAGTGGTAGCCAACGTTCTGGGTTGCGTAGGCCACCACACCGCCGACCAGTGCCATATCACACTCACCCGCTCGCAGACTCTGGCAGGCCACATGTAGCGCGGTCAGCGAGGATGAGCAGGCACTTTGAATGCTGAAGCTCGGCCCCTTACAATTCAGCTTGTGGGCAACCTGCGCCGGTAAATAATCGGTTTGGTTGCCTAACAGCGTGAGGAAATCGCGGTCGGCCGGAAGGATGCTGGTATGCAACATATGATGGTACGTGCTCGGTTCGGCACTGGTAAAGACCCCAATCAGTCCGCTGTACTGCTCGGGGTCATAGCCTGCATCCTCCATCGTCTCCCAGGCACATTCCAGGAAGAGCCTGTGCTGTGGGTCCAGTAGTTCTGCCTCAGAGGCAGAGTAGCCGAAGAAGGCAGCGTCAAAGCGATCGATATGTTCAAGGGAGAAGCTTCTTCTGACATACAGCGGGTCTTGCAGCCAGCGCGTCAGAAGCTCTTCAGGGACATAGCCCAGGGATTGGTGCAAGGCAGCCCGGAGCGACTCCTCAGAGAGTTCAGTACTACCTACCGCTCCATCCTGGATGCTGTGCCAGAAGGCCTTGAGATTCGGCGCCTGCGGGAAGCGGCCACTCATACCAATAATGGCGATATCGGTTTCAGTGCTGTTCAATTCCTCATACATACTCTTTCTTATCCTCTTCCAGGCGGTGCCGTCTACGCGCGTTGCGTTGTTGCCGCATCGCGTTCTTGTGAGTCTCCTGAATGTGCTGGCCTGGTTCGTCCTGCTGTGGCTGTACATTGGTGAGCGCGTTTGCCAGCGTCTGAATTGTCGGATGCTGAAAGAACATTTCCACAATAGACATCTCTGTGTGGAAGAGCTGGCGCAGGCGTGTATAGGCGCGAACCATCAAGAGCGAGTTCCCACCCAGATCGAAAAAGCTGTCATGGATGCCGATGGTTGCCGCGGGAAGGAGCTCCTGCCAGACGGAGGCTATCTGCTTCTCGACCCCGGTCGTGGGGAGCGAGTGAGATCCGTTCGGGCTTGGACGCTGGAAATCCGGGGTGGGCAGGTTCTTCCGATCGACTTTGCCATTTGCCGTAAGCGGAAGCGTGTCAAGCAGGATGATGCTTGCAGGGAGCATATATTGTGGTAGCTTCTGCTTCAGGAATGTGTGCAACCTCTCGCGCAGGTCGGGAACACTGGCCCGGGCACCGTTGGTTGAAGGTTGGAGTGACCAGCCGGTTGCAGAGGCGGGGTCGATGGAGCCACCAAGCAAGGTATGTAACAGTACCTGTTGATCTTCCAGAGCGAAGGCCCCCTGAAGCGCGGTGAAATCAAGATCACCGATCGGACAGAGGCCAAGGTTATAGCGAGGGGCTTCTGTCATCAGGAGCTGGCTCATATAGCCTGCTTCGAGCAGGCAGAAATCATGGGCACGTGCTCCATAGTGCTCTTGAATACCCTGCATCCGTCCAATCAAGAAGAGAGAGAAGGCCGCCGAATCAAAGATTGGTTGATTGACCAGGCCGTGTACCTTGCGAGCGTGGATATCCTGCTTCGAGAGCTGATACAACTGATGCTTCTGCGGGTTGTAATAATACACACCTGCTTCGAGCCCCTCGATACAGCCGGGTTTGACAGTAATATAGAGCTGAACGGGATAGATGCCGCCCGCTGAGGGATAGCGGTATTTGGGCAGCCCTTCAAGCTCAACCTGGCTCAGAGTAGCAAGAAAGTCGCTGAACTGTGAAAGCGGGATGGGCCGCGACAGGAAGGAGCGATAGCTTACCCGCTGACGGTAGGTATCGAGCTCTCGATTGGCTGTGAGCTGAATCACCGGAAAATGCTTGTCCTGGCGGATGTTCGACTGACCAAAAGCGACTTCAAGGCGCTGGAATGGCAGTCTTGCGTTATCGCTATGGAACTCAGGTGTGAAGGCTTGAGCCGCCTCTTCTTTCTGCTGTGGGACAACGTAGAGCACAAGGCGCTTCTCGCCTTTTGGATCGGTAGCAGCAGTCGCAATAGCTGCCTGCACCTCGGGATGCTGTATGCAGGTCTCCTCAATCTCCCCTAGTTCAATGCGGTGGCCCTGAATCTTGACCTGAAAGTCTGCCCGACCAAGGAACTCAATGTTGCCATCCGGCAGATAGCGGCCCAGATCGCCCGTCTTGTACAGCCGCTCGCCCGTGCGAGGATGCGTAAAGAAGCGCTCCTGTGTCTTCTCCTCGTCGCGCCAGTAGCCCTTCGCCAGCCCGATTCCCGCAATGTAGAGTTCGCCAGGAACCCAGGTGGGGGCAGGCTCAAGATCGTGGTTGAGCACGTGGAAGCGCTGATTGAGCATCGGGCGACCATAAGGAATGCTCTTCCAGTCTGGCTCTATACCGTTAATCGGGTAGAGAATTGACCAGATAGAGGCCTCTGTAGCCCCGCCCAGGCTGATGATCTCCAGATCGGGGTGCTGCCTGTGGAGCTGCTCCGGGAGAACCAGCGGTATCCAGTCGCCGCTTAAGAGAGCGAGGCGAAGCGCGGTACGCCGAAGTTCTGTAGTGCCTTCGGTAAACTCGGCCAGCATGTGCAGCAGGGTGGGAACAGAGTTCCAGAGCGTCACCTGCTCGTTCTGAAGCATCTCCAGCCAGATCGCAGGGTTACGCTCCGAGCCGTCGGGCGGAATGACAATTGCTCCTCCAGCGGCCAGCAAGCCGAAGATATCGTAGACCGAAAGATCGAAGTTCAGTGCGGAAAGGGCAAAGACGCGATCAGTGTTCCTGACCTTAAAACGGCTATTGATGTCGAGAATCGTATTGACCGCTCCGCGGTGATCGATCATTACTCCCTTAGGCAGGCCTGTAGAGCCAGATGTATAGATGACATAGGCCAGGTTCTCGGGTGACTGGATGGAGTCCAACGGCTGAACCGCGGGTAGATCAAGATCCAGCGTATCAACCTGGATGCGCTGAACATGCGGTGGCCAGTCTCCTCTTTCGTCGACCCGGGATTGAGTAAGGGCCAGCGTAACCTTTCCATGATTCAGGAGATAGTGCAGACGCTCGGTTGGCAGGTGGGGATCAACAGGCAGGTAGGCCGCTCCTGCCTGTAAGATAGCCAGCACCGCAACAACCTGCTCCCAGCCTTTTTCCATCACCACTGCAACCAGGTGATCGGGAGAGGCTCCAAGCGTCCGAAGCTGCGTGGCGAGCTGCATCATTCCTGTATAGACCTGTCGGTAGGTCAGCTTTCGTTCAGGCGTAATCACCGCGAGGGCGTCTGGTTGCTTGAGGGCCTGTTCGATAAAAAGTGTATGAAGAAGCCCATCGGAAACAGGGGCGTCGGTTGCGTTGGCGCGTTGCCGCTCGGTCAGTTGCTCAGGCGAGACGAGCTGGCGCGGTACCTCTTGCCATGCCCCGTCATCCTCCGCAGCAAGGTGGTTCAAAAGCTGGCAGTACGCCTCAAACATGGCATCAATGAGGCCGGGCGGGAAGAGCTCATCAACCGATTCCCAGTGGAAGATCAGCTCGCCAGCTGTCTCATGTACCTGATGATCGAGCCAGACCTGAGGGGTTTGTGTGACACAATACAGTGTCTCCTGCCAGAGCGGAGGATAGGGACTGGCCGTATCCTGGATCAGAAAGCTGGTAAAGACAATCGGCATAACAGCCCCTGTCACATCTCCTTTGCGGCGTGCCAGTTCACGCAGTACATGTATGCCACTATAGTAGCGGTGGTCGAGATCTTCCCAGAGCTGTTTCTGAATCTCCCGTGCCTTTTGCTCGAAGCTTTGCATCTGAGAGAGATCCATACCGACGATGATGAGTGAGGTGAAATCACCGACAATCTCATGAATCTGTGGATGGAGGGGCAGGCGGTTGAAAATGCTCAGGTTGATGCTGAAGCGAGGCGATTTACTCCAGGCCGCGATGATAGCAGCAAAGGCTGTGAGCAGGACGCTTGAGTTTGTCATACCGGCCTGTGCGGCGCGGGCCTTGATGCGCTGCCACTGCTCCCGAGTTAGCCTTGCGCTGCGATGGACAAAGCGTGGATGGGCCAGCGTCTGATTGGAATGTACAAGGGGTAGTTCAGGAGCCTGGGGTAACTGCGGGATACGCTCATTCCAGTAGGCCTGAGAGCGCCGATATAGCTCGGATTGTCGGAATTCCTGTTCGGCGAAAATGTAATCGCGGAAGGTCAGCTCCAGCTCCGGCAGGGGCTTATCCGGGTAATGATAGAAGTGCAGGAACTCATGCAATAGGAGGTTCATACTCCAGGCATCGAAGAAAATGGACTCCACGCTGAGGTGCAGGCGGAAGTGGGTATTATCCAGCCGGATAACAAACAACTCAAAAGCAGGGCAGCGGTCCAGCGGCAGGATCTGATGATCCATCTGCTGGCGGAAATGAAGCAACATCTCCTCCTGCTCTGCCTGCGCGAGCTGGCTCAGGTCGATAATCCGGCTCAACATGGGTGGGGCTTCAGGGAGAACCTGCTGTTGACCATCGGGCAGCAGGATGGCGCGTAGCATGTCGTGTCGCTTCAGAAGGGCCTGAAGAGCGGCATCGAACCGGGCGAAATCGATCGCTGGAGCGGTTACTTCAACATAGGCGTGGTTGCCGACGTTGCTGATTTCAAAGGCTTCACTCCGACCGATCCAATACCCCTGCTGTACCTCCGTAAGCGGGAAGGGAGCATAGCGATTTGCAGGATCGGCTGTGACCAGAAGGGGCTGCTGCTCTTCTGGCTGCTCGCGAGAAAGGGCAATGGTGGCGGCGCAGAGGGCCGGCGTTGGTGCCTGTAAGAGCTGGCTCAACGTGAGCTGTATGTTAAAGCGCTGCTGGATGCGGGCCAGCAGTTGGGCGGCAAGCAGCGAGTGACCGCCAAGAGTGAAGAAGTTTGCGTCGCGGTCCAGCTCAGGATATCCTAAAGCCTCGGTCCAGAGCGCAATAAGTGCCTCTTCGAGAGAGGCCTCTGACGATGGCTCTGTTTGGGATGGCGTATCGCCTGACTGTTGCGGCGGGTAATTGATTGTCTCAAGATCCAGCCACTCGGGCCAGAGCCGTTCACGCTGCCAGGAATAGGGTGGTAGGCTGACCAGCGAGCAGGCGTCAGGATAAAGGGGCTGCCAGTTGATGCGATAACCGTACGTATAGAGCTGTGCCAGCGCCTCCAGAGTCTGCTGTGCCGAGAGCAGGGTAGAGGGGGCCCCGTCCTGGGTCAGGGGAGAAGACGAGAATGTCAGAACCAGATGATTGTGCTCCTCGGGCTGCGTCAGTGATTCCAGCGGCGAGAGAGGCAGGCGAGAAGCTCGCTTGCTGGAAGGAAGAGCGTTCTGCGCGAGGCAGATTTGTAGAGCCTCCTGTACCGTTAGCGCTTCTGCTACGCAGGCCGCTGCGAGCTGCCCTGAACCAGACCAGGCGACCACGTCGGGAGCGATGTTCAGGGAGCGCCAGAGAGCAACCAGGGCGAGTTGTTGAAAAAGCTGCTCAATGCGGCGTCCGCGCTCTGGCTCACGTTTCCGGTAGGTTGAAAGTGATGTACCGGTAAGACGCTGAAAGATGTGATTGTACTCGGCTAACGCCTGTTGATAGGCCGGACGAGTACGCTCCTCTGGCTCGATAACCCCGGTATCGGTAAAAAGGAAGGTCAGGTGATTCGAGCGGGAGGAGCGTTTCGGGGGCTGTTGAAGTTCCAGGCGGGCCGCGGCCTCTTGCGGTGAAGAGGCAATGAGAGCGGTTCGGTATGGGTGATGCTCACGGCGTACACTGGCCGTATAGCAGATATCCTGCCAGGAGTGGGCTGGCTGTTCCGGGAGGAAGTGGCGGTAGGACTCGATCTGGGCGGAAAGTGCCTCAGGTGTATGTCCAGAGAGAAGAAAGAGCTGAGGGCCCTCTTGTTTGCTCTCTCCGGGCGTGCGCGCGGCATGGGCGGTGAGCACGGCATGCACGTTTGTGCCGTTGAGCGCTGTCGTTGTTACTCCAGCGGTCGGAGTGCCCTCCTTTTGGGGCCAGGGCTGCAACTGGTTGGCGGGGGCAAGGTTGTGCAGCGCGAGCCCGGGATTGAGTTCCTTGATGTTGAGTGTAGGTGGTATCTCACGATGATAGAGAGAAAGGGCTACTTTTATCAGGCTTGCCATGCCCGATGCAGCTTCCAGATGGCCGATGTTTGTTTTTACCGAACCGATCAGACAGGCGTGTTTTCTGGTAGTACAAGCAAAGAATTGCTCAAGCGCATCGGTCTCGATCTGATCGCCACGCTTAAAGCCAGTTCCATGAAGTTCTATGTAGTCTATCTCGGCTGGCTCTATCCCTGCATCTGCATAGGCAGCAGAGAGTAGGGCTTCCTGGGCCTGCTGATCTGGCGCTGTCATCCACTCGTTGCGCCCGTTGTGGTTGATGGCAACACCGTGCAGGAGGGCATACACTCTGTCGGTGGGCCCCACCTTCGAGAGTGGCTTGAGCACAACAAGGCCCGCTCCTTCACCAGGCGAGAAGCCGTCTGCGTCGCTGGCAAGGGCTTTGGTCTGGCTATCGGTGGCAAGGAGACCGGTGCGTGAAACCATAATCGCGCTCTCTGGGGCGAGCATCAAACTAACGCCCCCAACCAGCGCGAGGCTGGCGTGACCAGCCCACAGGCTCTGACAGCCGAGTGAGAGTGCCGTAAGCGAGGAAGCACAACTGGTATCAAGCGTCATACTCGGGCCTTTCAGGCCAAAAAAGTGTGAAAGGCGGGCAGCGGCGAAACCGTTGATGCTTCCAGTTGCCGTATAGTCATTGATCTGCGACCAGCGGCGCATCAGCAGGGCCTGGAAGTCGTCGCGGCTGATGCCGAGATAGACGCTGGTATCGCTGTTTGCGACCTGTGAGAAGGGAATTCCGGCATCTTCGAGGGCCTCCCATGCAAGTTCAAGCAAGAGGCGATGCTGAGGGTCTATATGTTTGGCTTCGCGGGGAGAGAGACGGAAGGCCCGCCAGTCAAAACGGTCTATCTGTTCAAGGAAGCCGGCGCGGAAATTCGTCAGGGACCCCGGTTTTGTCTGCTCGAATTGCGCAAGCGCCTGGGTTGACCAGCGCTGTTCGGGCACGTCTCGAATCGCGTTTCCCCCTGAGCGCAGAAGTTTCCAGTATTCCTGAAGGCTGTCCGCCCCGGGAAAACGGCAGCCTATACCAACTATAGCAATGGGCTCATGACGTGCTGCATGCATGATTACCTCCTCATCTATCTCCAGATACGTGTAGTTCGGGAAGTGAGCAAGCGGGCACTATACCCGTTGCTCGCTTGCTGTTTTCAGAACCAGATCTGCAATAGAGGCCAGATTGGCAAAATGCGCTGCAACCATTTTATCGGGCGGGATATCTACCTGAAATTGTTCACGCAGGAAGGCAAGCAAGCGAACCATCTCCATCGAATTGATGATTCCCCACTCCAGCAGTGGCGTATCCTCATCAACGCCATGTGAGCGGCCGTCCAATACTTGCTGTTCAACATAGATTTGCAGGCGTTTGATAATCTCATCTCTGTGTAACATGGTCTTCACTCCTTTGTGTCAGCATGGTCTTGAGAGCAAGGCGATCAATTTTGCCATTACGGGTAAATGGTAATGACGGGAGGGGATGAACCTCATCAATAATCATGTAGCGCGGGAGCCGCTGCGCACAGTGCTTTTTCAGCTCCAGCAGGGATGGCGGTTCGGACTCATTGCAGCTGATAAAGGCAGCCAGCCGGGCCGAGATGCCCTCCCCATAGGTGAGGACGGCAGTTGCAGAAATAGCAGGGTGGGCCAGAAGAGCGGCTTCAATATCGCCGATCTCGATGCGGTAGCCGCGTACCTTAACCATATGGTCGCGCCGCCCGAGGTAACGGTAATTCCCATCAGGTTCAAGGGTGACAAGGTCGCCGGTCGGGTAGGGACGTTTGCCATGTGGCTCTTTCCCCCAGTACCCAAGCATGACCGTAGGGCCGGAGACCATCAGCTCGCCTGTTTCGCCCGGTTGAATCGGAGTGCCATCCTCCTTTTGGCCCCAGACCTGATCGCCAGAGCAGGCGCGGCCAATGGGAACCGGGGCTGTTTCATCATCTGCGATATGTGTCACCTCATAGAAGGTGCAAACATTTGTTTCAGTCGGGCCATAGAGGTTCAGAAAGCGAACTCCGGGCCAGTGCTGATAGAGGCGTCGAAGATGCTTAATCGGAAATGGTTCGCCTGCAAAGAGCAGGACGCGCAATGCAGGCAGCTCGTGTTCCAGCAGGTTTCCCTGTTCCAGCATCAGTGTGAGGACAGAAGGAACAGAGTACCAGATCGTAGGTTTTGCTGTCTGCAAAAATTCGATCAGTTGAACTGGCATATAGGAAATGCCCTCGGGGATTAGCAGGACCGCTGCTCCGACCGCAAAAGCGCCGTAGATATCCAGCACTGAAAGATCGAAGTGGAAGGGCGCGTGATTGCTGAAGCGGTCGGCAGATGTCGCCCGGAGCTCCTCGATGGCCCAGTTGACAAAGGAAAGCGCGTTCCGGTGGCTGATACAGACCCCTTTCGGTGTTCCTGTCGAGCCAGAGGTATAGAGGATGTACGCAAGGTCATCATCGGCTGCGGGAATGGCGATCAGCGCTCGTTCCGCTGCCATCGCTTCTTCGGGAAAAAGATAGCGTAGCTCTGCCAGCTCTTTGCGGGAAGAGAGGAGTTCGGCCCGCTGAGGCGAAGTACAGAGCATGCGAATACCGCAATCACGAATAATAGCCTCAATTCGCGCTGGAGGGCTGAGCGGATCAAGCGGGACATAGACGGCGTGCAGACGAAGTGCTCCCTGCATCATGGCGAGCGTGAGCGCTGATTTTTCCAGCCAGATGCCGACACGGTCCCCTGGATGCACGCCACGCGCAGCCAGCGCGCTTGCTAATTGTCCGGCGAGCGTGTCCATTTCACGGTAGGAGTAGCTTTTCTGCGCGTCCTGGACGGCGATATTGTCGGGCCACTTGCGGGCAGATTCGAGCAGGAGATGGTGCAAATTCATAGGCCTAACTCACGTGCAATAATATCTCGTTGAATTTCCGATGTGCCGGAAAAGAGCGTAGAAGGGATAGCATCGCGTAGCATGCGCTCAAGACCGGCCTCACAATTAAAGCCTTTTGACCCGTGAAGGTGCAGTGTGTCAAGAGACGCTTGAATTGCCGCCTCACTGACTGCCAGCTTGGAGAGAGAGATAGCGAGCGTTGCATCTTCTCCCAGCGCCTGCTGCCAGCAGGCGCGATAGAGCAGGAGCCTCGCCGCTTCAAGCCGAAGCTTCATGTCAGCGAGTCGATGGGTGACCGCTTGTTTCTTGCTCAGGGCCTGGCCGAACTGGTGGCGTGAGCGAACAAACTCAAGCGTCTGCTCTAGCTGGCGATCCATCTGACCGAGGTAAGCAGCAAAGAGACAGGCGCGTTCCCAGAGCATGGAGTGGCGAAAAACCTGCGCTCCCTGGCCTTCTGCTCCGATTCGGTTTGTATCAGGAATGCGACAATTATGGAGTGTCACCTGACCGGCGGGGGTCGTTGTCAGGCCCATTTTCGCAAAGGGTTCGCTGACTTCCAGGCCGGGTGTGCCGCGCTCTACGACGAATGCTGTGATGCCGAGGTAGCCATGAGCCGGTTCTGTGGAGGCATAGATAACAAAGATATCGGCAACGGGAGCATTGCTGACGTAGCTCTTGACTCCTTGAAGTACATAGGAAGCGCCGTCGCGAATGGCCCTGCTCTTCATCGCGAAGACATCTGAGCCGGCTTCGGGCTCGCTAATTGCGTTGGCCCCAATCAGTTCGCCTGAACAGAGGCCAGGGAGCCAGCGCTTCTTCTGTTCTTCATTGCCGTGTTCAGCAAGCGGCATACAACAGGCAAACAGGTGAGCAGCGGCCGAGAAGACCAGGCCCATATCAGGGCAGGCCCGACCAAATGCCTCGATAGCCAGGGCCGTGGTCAGGCAATCATAGCCTCTTCCTCCGTAATGTTGAGGAACGCTCAGCCCGAGTAAGCCAAATGCTCCGCAGAGCTCCCATTGTGTGCGGGTCCAGAAGCGATCTGCTTGTTCAAGCGAGATGTTTTCCCTGACCCGGTGCAGGATATCTTTATAGAGGCGCCCTTGTTCGGGTGTCCAGGAAAAATCCATGTGTATTGCTCCAATCAACCTGAAACGCTGCTATGTGCCCGTTTCTTTTTCTGAACTCAGGAAAATGTCATCATGTCATGCTGCTGTATAGTTTGTGTTTCTTCTCTATTGGGTGCAATATTTCTCGATAGCCTGCTCTGGCTAATCACTGGCTAAGGGAAGTATAAATGCAGGGAACATAAAAATACAATACGCAACGGGGATATTTTAGAAGTAGAAGAAATGGGAAAAGAGGGGTACATCAATGAACAAGAGTGATACTCCCGGAGGGGAGAATTTTAGCTGATAAATCATACATAAAAGTATTGCGTGGTATAGAGCGATACAGATATACTTGTTTTGAAACTGGTGTTTCCTCTCTTTTTTCTCTTTTAGCACACCTGAATATTGTATCAGGTTTGTGCGTCACTGGCTTTTGCTTATGAGAAATGAGGTTTAACCGCGGGATGGAAAGACAGAACGAAGCCGGGCAGGGAAAGCTGACAGGACGAATTCAGGAGGGGCCTGATACGCTGCTCCATGATGCCGTTCTGACTCCTCAATTTCAATATGAGTTGCGGCATCTCCTGCCTTTTTATATCTGGATTGAGAAGGCGCTTCTACTTGAGTACAGGCGGCTGGGACTCCTCGATGCGCAGGATATTACCGAGATCGGAGCTGTACTGCACCAGATTTCGCCGCAGACGCTGGTAGCCGACCAGGCTTTGAACATGTCGGATATTGCATTCGCTATAGAACAGTTTGTCTGCGCTCATATTTCCTGGACAGGGAAGCAGCGGTACTGGCATGTTGACCGGAGCCGGAACGATTTGCAGGCTGGCGCACAGTTGCTCTTCGCGAGGAATCAGCTCTTTGAAACGGTAGAGTTTCTGCTTGCGGTCTTTGAAACGGCGCACGCGAGAGCCCAGGAGCATGTCGAAGTGCTTATGCCGGGATATACACATTATCAGGCGGCGCAGGTTATCAGCCCGGGTTTCTATCTTGCCGCATTCACTGAGCACCTGTTGAGTACACTGAAGAGGCTGCTCAACGTGTATCACGATATCAACGCCTCACCGCTAGGGGCAGGCGCGATGGCCGGGCAGACGCTGGCCTGGGATCGAGAGGTGCTGGCCCATTATCTGGGCTGTGAGCGGGTTCAACGTCATGGGCTGGTGGCGGTGGCCTCGTGTGCCTGGAGTCTACAGCTAGCGGGAGAGCTGGCTGCCTTCTGCTCTGAGCTCAGTCGCTTTGCAACAGATTTCATTGCCTGGGGGAGTAGCGCATATGGCTTTATCACGCTTCCAGACAGGCTCTCTGCTATCTCTTCTGCGATGCCGCAGAAGAAAAATTTTCCTATTCTGGAACGTATCCGCGGAAAAACAGCTCATGTATCTGCACTCTATGTCGATTTTCTGCTCGGCCAGCGAAATACAGCCTATACTAATCTGGTTGAGGTCTCAAAGGAGGCGGGAGCCTTCCTGCAAACCCTTTTCAGCACGGTACAGGTAACGCTCCAGCTATTTCAACTCTTTCTTGAGCATGTCGAGTTTCGTCATGAACAGATGGAGCAGGCATGCAAGAAGGAATTTCTGGGAGGCTTTGCCCTGGCAAATTACCTCACGCTTCAGTATAACATCCCCTATCGAACCGCTCAGGTTATTGCGGGTAGTTATATTGCGAGAGCACTGGAACGGCGGCAGGAGCCTCTGAAAGGGGAGCCGGCGCTTCTGGAAGAAGTGGGGCGTGAGCATGGCTATACAGTAACTATTTCTCGTCCTGTACTGGTTCAGTTTTTCGATCCCGAGAGCAACCTGAGAGAGAAACGGTCGGCTGGCTCTGCCTCTCCGGCTGCTGTCACCCGGTTACTTGCACTGCAGAAAGAAGAGATAGCGGCTGTTCGTACAGGCTGGCGTGACCTCAAAATGCAGGTTATTCAGGCCTATCAGCGCGTGAATGAATTATTGTCTCTCGGAGAGCAAGGAGTAATAGAGTGAAAGTCGAGCAACAGAGCCCATCTGTCCAGGTGGGAACGGGCAGGGCTTTTGGCACTTTTGGCGAACTCCTGCAAGGACGTGATGCAAGCGAGCGGCGCGATTTTCTGGTTACCTTGCCCATTGAGCGCTATGCTCATGCAACCTTTGTGGCGAACCCCGATGATACGGAGGTCGTTGTCTATCCCTCCTTTAAAGAGAAGTCGAGGCGCATGGCACAAAAATTGCTTGACTACTTCTCGCTGCCAATGGGAGGAACCCTCAGGATAGAGAGCGAGCTCCCGATTGGAAAGGGGTTAGCCAGTTCATCGGCTGATCTGGTTGCCACTGCTCGGGCCATCTGCTCTTGTTTCCGGGTAACAATTCCCCTGCCTTTGCTGGCGACCTTCATGAGCGAGATAGAGCCCTCGGATGGGGTCATGTATCCGGGAATTGTCGCCTTCTATCACCGGGAGGGGTGCCTTCGACAATTTCTGGGTTTTCTGCCGCCGCTTACTATTGTGGGCATCGATGAGGGGAGCGAAATAGACACTCTGGCATTTAATGCTCGTCCCAAGCCGTTTACAACCGCGGATGAATGGGAGTATCAGCAGCTCTTGACCCATATGGCAACCGCTGTACGGCGGCGCGATATACGGACGATAGGGCAGATCACGACTCGAAGCGCTATCCTCAATCAGAAGCTCAATCCCAAAAGCACGCTCAACGACTTCTTGCGGATTAGCGAAGAGATTGGTTGCCCGGGCGTGGTGGTTGCGCATAGTGGTACCTGTATTGGCTTGCTGCTCGCCCGCAATGACCCGAGCTATCACCATCAGGTTTCGTTGGCCTATCGCTACCTCTCCGCCTTGACTGAGAAGATATTGTTTCTGCAAGCGGTGAATTTTCCTGCATTAAAGAAGGAGTTCTGTTGTGTTGCGAGAGACGATCGTTGATTGTATTGGGAAAACGCCTCTTGTGCGGTTGCGCCTGGATGAGCGCTCGGTCTGTCCTGTTTATGCCAAGCTAGAGCTGTTAAACCCGTTTGGAATGAAGGATCGCGTGGCGAAACGCATCATTCTGGAGGCGAAGCGCCGGGGAGAGTTGGCCGAGCATGCACCGATCATTGAGAGCTCCTCGGGGACAATGGCGCTTGGCGTGGCTCTGGTCGGAACCTATCTGGGTCTTGAGGTGCATATTGTCACTGACCCGCGCATCGATCCGCTAACGTTTATAAAGTTGAAAGCACTTGGCTGTACAGTTCATATAGTTGAGAAGATGACCGGCCATGGTTGGCAGAGCGCTCGGCTGGAAAAACTGCGCGAGTTGCTTCAGCAGTATCCGGGCGCGTTCTGGCCGCGTCAGTATGACAACCCGGAAAATGCGTATGCCTATCAGGAACTGGCGCAGGAATTGCTGGACGAGCTTGATACGGTAGACATTGTCGTTGGGAGCGTCGGGAGTGGCGGTTCTCTCTGTGGGACAGCGCGGGAACTGCGGCGGCAGAATCCAGCGCTAAAGGTCGTTGCGGTTGACGCGGTGGGCAGCGTGATTTTCGGACAGCCAGATAAGCCGGGACGCTTACAGGGAGGACTGGGAAATAGCATTCATCCGGCCAATGTGGACGTCTTGGTTATTGACGAAGTACACTGGTTAAGCGATGCCGAGGCCTTCGGAGCAACGGTGGAGCTGGCGCGGCAGGAGAAGATTTTTGCTGGCAACAGTTCTGGTTCGGTCTATGCAGTGGCCCGCTGGTTAAGCCAGACAGAGCGCGATGGGACGCACATTGTGGCGCTTCTCCCCGATCGAGGTGACCGCTACTTTACCACCATCTATAGCGAAGAGTATAGAGAGCAGAAGGGCTTGAAGAATCTGGAGCTTCCAGCCGCGCCCCGCCTGGTTCCGGCTGATGCAGTGGTGGAATCCTGGTCCTATATGGAGTTGTCGAAAGGGAAAAAGCGTGCAGAAGTATCTTCTGGTCATTGAGTCGAACACTACAGGAACGGGTATGGTCTTCTTGCAGAAAGTGCTGCAAATGGGTCTGGTGCCTCTGTTCCTGACAAACAAACCGGAGCGCTATCGGGGCCTGGAAGCAATTGTGTGTCCCATCCTTGTCTGTAATACAAACGATCTTGATGCCCTGCTGCGCGTTATTGAGCGAGGAGTTGATATTGCGCAGGTCTGTGGGGTGACAACTACCAGTGAGTTTTATCTCGAAGCGGTCGCCCGTATTGTCGCAACCTATGGATTCCCAGGTAATCCGCCGGAGGCCGTGCGCCGCTGTCGAAATAAGGCTCTGACGCGTGAGGTATTGCAGGCCAGTGGGGTGCGGCAACCCCGTTTTGTTACTGTGCAGGCACTAGAAGAAATGGCTGAGAAATTGCCATGGGTAGGAGTTCCCTGCATTGTGAAGCCTGCTGACGACACTGGTTCAGATAAAGTGCTGCTCTGTCAGGATGAAGCGGAAGCCATGCGTCAGGCCCGGCTGATCTTAGATACCGTCATTAATGTACGAGGGCAACCGACGGACCGGACCGCCTTGCTAGAAGCATTTCTGGATGGGCCTGAATACAGTGTCGAGACCTTCTCTCTGGATGGAACGGTTCACTGTATCGGCGTGACGGAGAAGCGAGTGACTGGCTTTCCCTTTTTTGTCGAGGAACAGCATATCTTCCCAGCCCCGCTGCCTGCCGAGGTGCGCGAGGAGATGGTTGCGACGGCCCGTACGGCGCTCACAGCCCTGGGGCTTCGTTCAGGGCCTGCCCATACCGAGGTCAAGTTGACGCGAGAAGGATGTATTCCGGTCGAGGTAAACGCACGACTGGCCGGGGGCATGATCCCCGAATTAATGCGTCTGGTAACAAACGTGGATATGCTGGAAGCGCAGTTGCAGGCTGCTACAGGCCGCACTCCTCGCCTACCCGATGGGCAGCAGCATGGGTATGCGGGGATTCGCTTTCTGCTGGCCCGAAAAGAGGGGCGGTTGCGAGCAATAGAGGGGCTTGCCGAGGCGCGGGCCGTCGAGCATGTCAGGACGATCACACTGACGGCCCGGGTTGGTGATCGCGTTTTACCGCCCAGGAGTGCCTATGAGCGGCTGGGATATGTGATTGCCCATGCACCCACTGCTGAAGCGGTTGCCCGGGCGCTTGATGCGGCGCTGGAGCGCCTGATACTGGTGATTGATGAGTAAGCGTAGAGGAGCATGCAGCATGATTGAGCTGAGAAGCGATACCTTTACACTGCCCGGGGAGGCGATGCGCCGGGCGATGATGCAGGCGGAACTGGGTGATGACGTATATGGCGAAGACCCAACAACGCGCAAGCTGGAAGAGCGGGCAGCGGAGATCTTTGCCAAAGAGGCAGCCTGTCTGATGCCAAGCGGAACAATGGCTAATCTGACGGCACTTATGGCTCACTGTCCACGGGGGGGCAAAGTGCTTGTTGGGAACGAGTCTGATATTTTCATCTATGAAGCCGGTGGCGCGTCTGTCTGTGGCGGGATTATCTATGAGCCCATCCCTACCCAACCGGACGGGCGGCTGTTGCTCAGTGATCTGGCGAAAGGCTTTCCAGATGATGTTGAGGACCCGCAGTTCGCCCTTCCAGCGTTGATCTGTCTGGAGAATACGCATAATCGCTGTGGCGGTACGGTCCTTCCCCTGGAGTACCTGGAGGAGGTGGCGCAGTTTGCCCGGGAGCGGGAGGTTCCACTGCATCTGGACGGGGCGCGTATCTTTAATGCTGCAATTGCGCTCGGCCAGCCCCCGGCAGCAATTGCCCGCTATGCGACCTCGTTACAATTCTGTCTGTCAAAAGGGTTGGCTGCTCCGATCGGCTCCATGCTAGTCGGGAGCGCTGCGTTGATACAGCGGGCGCGCCGAGTGCGAAAAATGCTTGGTGGTGGGATGCGGCAGGCCGGGATCATTGCGGCTGCCGGGCTGTTCGCTCTCGATCATATGGTTGAGCGATTGCATGAAGATCATCTCTATGCGCGGCGCTTTGCCGAAGGGCTGGCCGAGCTGCCAGGTGTTCAGGTAGACCTGGAGACAGTTCAGACTAACATTGTCCTTTTCAGAGTCCAACAATGCAGCTATCAAATGTTTATAGAAACAGCAGCCCATCGTGGCCTGCGGCTCGGGGAACTTGGATACGGACGGCTCCGCGCTGTATTTCACTATGGGAATACGCCAGATGATGTAGATAGGGCTCTGGAGATTATTCGTACCATACTGACGGTTGATCTTGAAGCGGCTCAGAGATAGAGAGAGCCGGGCAGCTTCAAAAGGCCAGGTGTCTGTCTTTTGAGGCTGCACCCTTTGATTGCTCCGATTGTGCCCAAGAGCGAACAACAGCCGCTGGGCGGGCGTGAGCAGGTTGTGATGATAGGAAAAGTGATGATACCTCCAAAGGGAAAAGCAGAATTTTCTCTATTTACTTTCGAGAGGGAATTTATCTTTACTCTATCATCGTTTATACTCCTGTGGCGCATAGTGGCATTGAAAGGAGAAAAATGAAGATAAGCGTACTGATTGCAGAGCCGCGAGACATCTTTCGTAAAGGTCAGAGAGCAATGTTAAGTATGGAGAAAAATGTAGTGCACATCTATGAAGCTGCGACAAAAGCGGAATTGCAGGCACAGCTCAGGACAAACAAAATAGACATTGTGATCATCAATCAGCTTCTCATTGGAGATATAACAGCCCTTCCACCTGGCCGTTTTATCGTGCTGGCTCCCGAACTTGATATGGTGTTATTCCAGGCGGCTCGGAAGCAAGGGGCGAGAGGGTATCTGTTGGAGAATACCCTGCCCGATCTGTTGCGTGTTGTGTTGCAGCAGGAGGAGGGAACCTTCCTGATCGAGCCTGCCCTGACAGGAGAGATTATCGATCGTCTCACGCAGGATGCACGCTTTGATGTTCAGGAGAAGATCCTGACGCCAAGAGAAAGGGAGATTGTCAAATTGCTGCGCGAAGGAATCGACCGCAACACTATTGCGCAGATGCTCTGTATTAGCAGTGCAACGCTCAAAACACATATCAAGAATATCATCAGGAAGCGAGAAGAGAGTACCAAAGCGTCGCATCTGTAGGGTAGAACATAAGATGGTACCACGAAGGGGATACAGTGTGTGGTGTTGGCCTGTGTCCCCTTCGTGGGCTCAGGGTTAAGCGTGGGTGTCCGCGAGAGCGACCAGGTGGCCGGTACCGCGCAGTGTAGCAAGGTCGATATCGGCAATACAGCGGACCCTGACATAATTGAGTGTCAGGGTTCCTTCGATATGGACGGTGCCGGTTCCCTGGTCGAAATTCGCCTGACTGGTATCTGTTGCGCTCTGATCGATGCGAATGCCAAGGTCTGTACCGCCTCGGGTCTCGGTAAATTTGATAAAGGCATAGCCGATATCGGTCAGGCGCTGATGCAGCTCCTGAAGCGAAGGTTTGGGGCCGCCGACAGTAACGGGATGGGCTCCCTGAGAGAGGCGCTGTACGAGATCATCCACTGAAGCAATCTCCTTTCATGAATACCAGTTACTTTTTGCCGTTATAGAGCAACTCGCCTCGCTCCGCCTGTTGATAGGCATAGCGCAGATCTTCAGGAATAGCAAAGTTCAGGGTATTCCGACAGAATGCCTCCCATTCGGGAGTAACCTCTGCAAAAAGGGGCTCTTGCTCCTGTACAGGGCTTCTCACCACTGTGAGATCATCCCAGAGATAGCAAATGGTATCATCGGTCAGTTCTGGTTCTCCCTCGGATCTCTTCTCGGTCCAGCCGCTGAAGAGGCGTAGATCCCGTAAATGATATGCTTTACAATATTTCCGCATGGTTTCCCTCCCTGAAAAATGGTACAAACTGCGTGGCTATGAGGCTGTTTTTTCCATGTGTTTTCGCAAACTGAGAGGACGCATATCAGTCCAGATCTGCTTGATGTGGGAGAGGCATTCCTCCTTCCGTCCCTGGTACCCGATTTCTCGCCAGCCGGCTGGCGGGGTCCGCTCTGCGAACCAGATAGAATACTGCTCTTCGTGGTTGACAACCACCTTGTAAAGCCTGGTATCCTCTTTTTCCTCGTAACTCATCGTTTCAACCTTTCATCAGTGCACAAACCAACAGCGAATGTTTGAAAATAGCTTTTATTTCAGCGGCAAGGAAGATATGGGCGCTATCTGCGCTCTAAAGGGAACGAAGGCCCGACAAAGAGAAAAGCTTTGTGCTATGCAGGAGCGCAGATGTCTGTATATCTGGTTTTAGTGTACCTTTGATGCCCCGGAAAAACAATCCTTCATCTGGAGTATTTTTAACGCATTTCCTTCTATAATTTTATACCCTGTTTGCATACATATCATGCTGTTCTGAGCTATAAAAATATTACCCCGAAAATACCCCTTCATATTATTGTATGGTAAAGCGCAATTGAGCTATACTTGCATATATAATATGTTATTATCTATTACTGTCCCTTTCTGTTCTACAATAGTGCAGTCGCATTCCTAATATGGGTTGTTTTCTATTGCTCTGCTTGATGAACAGAGGTTGACAGTGTGCATATTCGTGCTCTGAAACCTTGAGGAGGTTACAATGGAAAAGAATCAGTTTATGCTCACCCTCACAGATGAGGAGCGTACCCAGGTTGAGAAGGCGATTGAACCGTTTGCGGCGCTTTCGACGTTCCCGGTAAAAGACAGTGATTTTTTACTGGAGATTGAGATTGCCAAAAGAGATATTCCGGTACGCATTGCAAAAGCGCTGGTCGATTTCAGGAAGAACTCGAACGACTATGGCACGCTTCTGCTCAGGAATTTGCCGGTTGATGCCTCACTGCCCCCTACTCCTAAGGATGGCAAAATCTGTCCCAAGTCTACCCATGTAAGTGAATGTTGTCTGCTATTCCTGATGTCTTTTTTAGGACAGTTTATCGCCTATGCAGATGAGAAAGATGGCGAGATCATCCATAATATCTGCCCTGTGCCGGGTCAGGAACAGAAACAGGAGAATACCGGCTCGGTCCTGCTTGAGTTTCATACCGAGAACGCCTTTCACCCTTACAAGCCCGATTATGTGGGACTCTACTGTTTACGGCCAGATCACGATTTGCAGGCGAAGACGGGCACCGCTTCAGTCCGAAGAGCGATAAATAGGATTTCCAGCAGGGTGCTTGAGCTGTTGCGGCAGCCGCTCTACCGGAATCGCCTTGCTCCCTCTTTTATGCACAATGGGTCTGCGCCTCTCTATTCTGCCCCGCTGCCGATCCTCACGGGCGACTACTTTGAGCCTGACCTGTGCATTGACTTTTTCAGCACTGAGGCCCTGACACCCGTTGCTGATGCTGCCCTGCAGATATTTAAGGAGGCCCTGAAACAGGTGCTGATACAACACGCTCTGGAGCCCGGAGATTTGATAATCGTTGATAATCGTACCGCGGCCCATACGCGCAGCGCTTTTACGCCGCGTTATGATGGGCATGATCGTTGGCTCCAGCGTCTTTTCGTTGTTGAAGACTTCCGCCGTTCTCGCAAAAGCCGCCTGGATGGAGGGCATATATGCACACCGGTCTCTATCGAGTTCTCGCTTGAGGGGCTACTCCCTTTACCGGTACGAGAGCTTGAGCATATGTCGTAATGCTTGAGAGGAAGAGCGATGGCGACCTACGAAATCAAGCCGGAGCGTCGGACACTGCACGGGCATTTCTCTGCGGAGCTTGCGCCTATCCTGACGGTCGATTCAGGCGATACCGTTCGTCTCAGCACGATTGATGCGGCCTGGGCAAAGGGCCCCCCTGCTGCCCTGGGAATGTGGCAACAGATCTTCCCGCTGGACAAGGAGCGGGATCTTGGGCATGCTCTCTGTGGCCCGATTGCGGTGCGAGGGGCCAAACTAGGCATGACGCTGGAAGTGCGTATCAATGAGCTACGAGTTGGCTCCTGGGGTTGGACTGTCAGCGCTTCCGTAGATGATGCCTTTACGCAGAGTCTTGGGGTTGCCGGACAGCAGGCTCTGTCGACCTGGCAGCTCGATGCAGAGAACTGCTGTGGATACAATCAATTCGGGCAACGAGTGCGTTTGAGCCCGTTTATGGGGGTTCTGGGGATGCCGCCAGCGGCCCCGGGCATCCATTCAACCTCTGCGCCTCGTATCTGGGGGGGAAATATCGATTGTAAAGAGCTGGTTGTGGGCAGCTCCCTTTTTCTCCCTATTCCGGTTGAGGGGGCGCTGTTTTCGGTCGGAGATGGGCATGCGTTACAGGGAGATGGAGAGGTAGGCGGGTCAGCGATTGAATGCCCGATGGAGCTGGTAGACCTTACGCTTGTCCTTCACCCGGATCTGCACTTACAGACTGCCCGGGCCTGTACGCCGCATGGCTGGATCACCTTTGGTTTTGATGAGGACCTGAATAAGGCTATTCAGATTGCCTTGAATGCCATGTTAGACCTGCTTGAAAGTGAATATCAGCTCCATCGCTCCGATGCCCTGGCCCTGGCCAGCGTCGTTGTGGATCTGCGAATTACACAGATCGTCAATGGCGTACGTGGCGTGCATGCCATTCTGCCTCATCAAGCCGTGAGTCGGCCTATCTATCCCACCGCGTATCATATCAATGTCGGAGGAGAGGCGGTTGACTTTTTTCGGCCGGATGGATACTGCTACGGAGGTGGCCTCTATGGGGGAGGGCAAACGGGGGCATATGCGGAGCCCGTAACCACAGAACAGGTCGTGCAGGCTGCGCCTGACGCTGTATATAAGACTTATCGGGCGGGAGAGATAAGTTACGTTCTGCCTGGTCTGCAAGCCAGGGAGCCGTATAGGGTGCGGCTTCACTTTATAGAACCGTTCTGGGAGCAGGCAAAGAAGCGATGTTTTGATGTGATGATAAATAGCAGGCTGGTATTGCGAAACTTTGATATATATGCAGTAGCCGGCGGGAAAGGAGCTGTAACCATTCAGGAATGGACGCTACGAGCTGATTCGAGGGGAAGAATAACCATTGTTTTTCTGCCCGGTCTCAGTGGCGTGCCAATCTGCAGCGCGATTGAAGTGTATCCTGCGCAGGAATAAGCCAGCAAAGTCACATCCCTTTCGCTGACACAAAGAGCAGGAAAGGGATGTTTTTTTTCTGCTGGCAACGTCTACCTCCTTTACTCGACCGCGCTGTGAGCTCCCTAGAGGCAAGAGCAACGCAGATTTCTGGCTGCCCAGGCCTGCAAGGATGGATCGATGAAAAAGTCGGGCTCTGAGAGCTTAACAGCCGCTTTGAAGAGCGTAGAGGTGGAGCTTTTTAAGAGGTAACACTTTGCCCCATGCAGAAATGATGAGGTGAGAATGAAGAGATCAGGGTTTTCAGCAACGACCACAATTTCAGCGCCAGGAAGGCGCTCAAAATCCTGAATGAGCGTCTGGTTGATGACCAGGACATCGATGTTGTTGTGGAAGGAATTGTCCTCAAATTCCTTGTAAGTGGTTGCTTCATAGATCTCTGTATCACTGTCATCAGCATGTAAGATAGCTTTGAGTCCGATGCGGAAAATGTCGCTCGAATCAACAATCATAACCCTTTTTCTTCTCGTCATGGTTCTATTGTCTGTGTAATTGTGCAAAGTGTTTTTCTTCTTTACTAGCATCCTGTTGGTTCCTTTCTGAGAAACCCTTTTGCTCCGATAAAGATAAACTCTGATGAGGATAAAGGTCCCAAACAGCAGCACCCTGTAGTCCATCTTTTTCAGAGAGGATAGTGCTCTGTTCTGTGAGCATCCTCTATTATTGATTATAGAGGTTTTCTATCTCCTCTCAGCTAACATATCGCTGATATTGAATCATCAATTTGTTGAGATATCAGCCGAGCTTGTTTGATAGATACTGCTCCATATATACACTCTGGATAGATCAGAGAGCTCCTTTCCGGGTGGAAGAGGTGGAAAGGTGCGATCAAATATATACACACTCTTAATCATTCCCTTTCGACTAATCCAGGAAGCCCAAAACGTCTTCAATGCGAACTAAACCCTGTTGTAAGGCGAAAAGAGCGGCTTGCGTACGATCCGCAAGTTGTAGCTTAGTAAGAATACTGGTAATGTGTGTTCTCACAGTAGGCTCGCTGATTACAAGCTCAGTTGCAATTTTCCGGTTTGAATAGCCATGAGCGAGGCAGATCAGCACTTCTCTTTCTCGCGGGGTGAGAGCATTAAGAGGGGATTTTTCTTGTCCAGAAATGGCCCGGAGAATGCGGCTGGAGACAGTTGCAGGAATAGAGCTCTTGCCCTGCGCAACAGAAGAGATGGTCTCAATAAGCTCCTGCGGGCTGCTATCTTTGAATAAACAGGAATCTGCCCCCGCTTTGACTGCCTGCAAAATATGGATATCGTTATAATGGGACGTCAACACGATGATGCGTGTAGGCAGCTCAAACTTTTTGATCTGTTGGATGATTTCGACTCCATCCATATCTGGTAAGAGCAGATCCAGGAGCAGCACATCAGGCTGTAGTTGTGGGATTTGAGCAAGCGTCTGCTTCCCATCACTGTATTCCCCGATCACCTGAATATCAGGACGCTGCTCCAGCAAGGTCCGAAGAGCCTGTCTGACTAGTGTATGGTCTTCAACGATTGCTAAACGAATCACTTTTCTGCCCCTGTAAGGATTGTAACCTGAATACGTGTACCGGCAGTTGTAGATTCTATATAAAGGTCACCATTCAATTTCTGTACCCTTTCACGCATATGTCTTAAACCAAATCCTTTGTATAGTGCTTCATCATAGTTAAACCCTTTCCCATTGTCCCAGATGGTTAATAGTATTATATTATACTGCTTCTCTAATTTCAAAGAAAGAAGAGAAGCATCAGCATGCCGTACTGAATTTGCTATAGCTTCTTGTGCTACCCGTAAGAGCATATGCTCGATCTCCGGGGAAAGCTGGAGTTCCTCTATACTGGTTGTGATGGTACAATCCAGTTTGCGGCGGTAGAGATCTGCAAGGTTTTTCAGGGCAGGCGAGAGGCCGCCTGCTTCAAGGCAGACAGGCTGCAAATCTAGCAGGAGCGCCCGGATCTCGCGGGTCATATGAACAATGGTCTGCTCAATGACGGCTATATGTTCTGGTAGCTTCTTTTCCTCCTGTATGCGGTATAGACCGTCAACCAGGATACGCAGAGAGAAAAGATCCTGCAAAATCTCGTCGTGGAGCTCCCGGGAGATGCGGGCTCGCTCCTCAAGGCGGGCGTTATGTCTGGCGAGCTTTTGCTGTTCCTCTATGCTTTTTTCCAGTTGTTGGGCCATATGATTAAATTGTTGTTCCAGTTGGCCGAGCTCATCGAGCCGGGAGATAGAAACCTGTTGATTATAGTTGCCGCGGCTGACATGGTCGGTTACTTTTATAAGTGAATTGACTCGTTTGATAATACCTTGAGTTGTTTTGAAGCCAAAGAAGATCCCGATGAAGGGAATTGCCAGAATGACAGTGAAGAAAAAGAGAAAAGTGCTGAGGAACATGCAAAAGATAATTCTCTCCCTGATTGGGGAAAGCAGCGAATTCCAGCTTTTCTGAACATAGACTGCGCCGATGAGCTGATGGTCCTGATTCCAGACCGGAACGGCCGCGTACGATATCTGCTCTCGGGCATTTGTTGCCACCGAATGGGGCGCTTTGCCCGCCAGTATCTTCTGGATGAACCGAAGCTGAGAGGGAAGGGTGGCCGAAATAGAACTCTTCAGAGGGTAGTGCTGTGGAGAAGAGGTCGCAACGATTGTGCCATCGGAGGAGATGAAGATCACAAAGGAAGTTTTATCAGAAAGCGGCTGCAATGTATCAGAAACGTTTTGCATCTCCGGTGGCAGAAAAAAGCGGCTATACTGCTCGGTATCGTGTGCATCAAGCGTCGTTGCATTCCGGATAGAGAGCGCCTGAGCATAGATATGCGCCTGTTGCAGAGCCTGGTTTTGCATCATCTCCCTGGTATTGAGGGGGAAATCTTCAGTGATTTTGAGGGAAGTAGCAAGTCTGATACTGAGCAGCCCCAGGAGAGAGATTACAGCAACAGTTACCCAGATGTAGGTGTAGATCATCTGGGTTTTGATACTGCTTTTTCCTCTTCTGAGGAGGGAGAGAAACTTCTTGTAGAGAGACGGCATCAATTTCTGTATTTCTTTTAGTTGAGTGACGCAAAGCATAAACACAACCTTTCCAGCAACACTACCTGCACTATAGAGGGATAAGTATAAATAGCAATGACCCAAGTAGGAGCATAACATCCTCTGCTAGAAGTAATTCGTGATCTTGCTGCTCCAGGTTATAGCAGTCTCTATACTGCCGGGGAATCACAGCATGCGTAGCGATAGATGAGATAGCGCTACGAAGGGAGTTTGAACTGAGAGCCCGGCAGTTCATGTATGTCAGTCACCCCGGTTCTGCTGGACGGGCTCGCTTTGCCTGTCGTATGAACCATTCGGCTCTACGAGTGTTGCAAGGCGCGTCTTGGGTAGAAGTCCTGTCCATTGAAGGCCAGGAGAGGTCATGATCGTCGTTGCTAGTGCCACGAGAACCATGATTGAGAAGAGTGCTGGAGAAAGTATTCCGAGTTCGAGCCCAATGTTGAGAACGATAAGCTCGACCAGGCCTCGTGTATTCATCAAGATACCCAGGATGAACGAATCTCGCCAAGACTCGGCTGCGAGGCGGGCGGGCAGGATGCTGCCGCCGATTTTGCCCAGACACGCAATCAGGAAAATCAGCAGGCAGAGGAGCCATAGGTGAGGACCCTGAAGGAGGCCAAATTGTGTATGTAAGCCGCTCACAACAAAGAAGAGCGGGAGAAAGAGCATATTATTAATCTGATCTATGCTCTGACTTTGCCGGGTAAATTCGATCGTGCGGGGAAGAATGAGCCCGGTGAGAAAGGCACCGAAGATCGGATGGATCCCTATTTTATCGGTGGTAAAGGAGGCCAGTAACAGCGTAATCAAGGCTAGTACCGCGAGTAGCCGTGGCGATTTAAGCTGCTTTATGGCAAATTTGAGGAGAGGGCGAACGACGAAGAGCATACAGCCAATGAAGAGGGCCGTATATGCCAGAATAAGGACGATGGAGACACTGCTCTGAGCGCGGGAGATAGCAGCGACAGCGGCTAATAAGCACCAGGCGAAAACATCACCTATAGAAGCACAGACAAGTGCCAGCATGCCAGCTCTGGTATTTTGCAGCTTCTTTTCCATGATAATTCTTGCCAGGACCGGGAAGGCAGTAATAGAGATGGCAACCCCCATCAGCAGCGAGAGGGAGAGCGCAGAGGCATTCTTTCCCGCCATTGTCGGGAAGAGAAAATAGCCGAGTATGCAGCCCGAGAGCAGGGGAAAAATAATACCGCCGAGAGAGACGAATACTGCGGTACGGCTCTGCGCTCGAAGCTCCTGGATATCGGTGCGCGTTCCCAGAGAGAACATATAGAGGATCAGGCCAATATCGCCTAAGACCTGCAGGATAGGAAGGCTCTGGGGGGGAAAGAACTGCTGTTGAAGCCCCGGGAAGAGGCCACCCAGAAGAGACGGGCCAAGCGCCAGCCCTGCAAGCATTTCACCGATCACCCATTGCTGACCAATAAACCGCATAAGAATGCCAAAAAGTTGCACGGTAAGCAGAATGACAATAAGCTGCAAGAGAATTTGCCCTGTGAACATCTGGGTCCTCCTTCTCGGTTTGATGTACAGGACAAGAAGAGGGAGATCCCCCCTCTTCTTGCCAGGGGTATTTAGAAGGCGGGAGCAAACGCATGTGAGGTTAACTCCCCAAGATTCTGATGCCAGATATGATTCTCATTGCGTTCAACTTCTGAGACAATATCTTTCATCATTTTAAGAACGCGAGGTTCTTCTTCATCATAGACATCACCCTGAAGGAGTTTTAAGACATCGATACGGTAGCGAGGATCCTGAATAAAGGCTGTGAAGAGGACGTTCAGCCGATAGTAGACGGAAATAAACTCGTACCAGTTTTTTGTTCCCCGTCGAAGCGTTGTCTCATAGGTTGTAAAGCTCTTTTTGCTGAAGTCCCCGATCTCGGCAGCTTTAATAATATCTGCGCTGGAGAAGCGGGCACTATTGAGGGCAATACTGACCCCGGTTGAGAAAATGGGATCAACGAAGCGCGCGGCATCGCCAACCAGCACAAAGTTATCCCCGCAGATTTGTTTCATGGCATAGCTGTAGTCGCCTTCTTCCTTTAAAGGGTGCAGTTGTTCGGCGGCGCGCAGGCCTGCTGCCAGCTCGGGTCGGCTCTCCAGGCACTGCCAGAAAAACTGTTCTCGCTCCTGGCGTGACCTGGCAAAGTTGCGCTTCTGGGTGACGACACCAATGCTGGTGATGCTCTCGGTAATGGGGATTTGCCAGACCCAGGTGTTGGTGACGGGCAAGAAGTGGACAAAGATGAAATCCTGCTGTGCCGGGTCGGTACTCAGGATGGTGCGATCATAGTTATCAAACCAGGTATGAAGTGCATACTGATCGAATACTGGGTCTTGAATGCGCAACTTGAGCTGATTGCCAAGCAGGGTTTTGCGTCCGCTTGCATCAACGACCAAACGGACCCGTAAACTCATCTGCTGTTTCCCAAGTGAAAAGATGATCCGTGGTTGATTTGCTTCTGAGAAGTCGACGCTTCGGACCTGCACCCCTTCATAGACCGTCGCACCGAGCTCGTGGGCATGCTGGAGAAGCAGCAAATCAAATTTAGCACGATCGACGTGGAAGGTATAGTTCCGATCAACGCCGGGCTGTTCTCGCTCATCAAAGCGAATGCCTGCATAGCAGTCTGCTTCCAGGCCATCGAAACTATCGGAATACACGGGCCCCCTGCCTGCCGAGGTCCAGGCTGCGCCATATTTTTTGACGAAGCCTCCTTGTTCCATTTTGTCCATAAAGCCAATTTCCTTGAAAACGCGGGTAGAAGAGGGAACAAGGGACTCGCCAACATGGGGGCGGGGAAAGAGCTCGCGTTCGAGGATGACGCAGGAAAGTCCCGCTTTTTGCAGATACGCAGCAGTTGAAGCGCCAGCCGGGCCGCCACCAATAATACCGATATCGAAATCAAAACTGCTCATGGTGCTATCTCCTTTACTTCATAATCTATTGTCCCATAAAGGGGATCTATCTGCTTCGTCGAGCGCTGAGCCTCCGCTCTCAGACTGAGAGCGCATCTTCTACAAGTCGGGAGCTCAGGAATTGCAAAAGGGCCTGTTCCCGGGTGTGGATGTAGAAATGGTCGCCTGGGAAGATGTGCTGCTGAAAAGCGTTGGTTGTCTGTCTGCTCCAGCCCTGTAGCTCTTCGATGGAGACTTCACTGTCCTGTGTACTGCCCAACGCTGTGATCTTGCAGGCCAGGGGCGCATCTTCAATGTACTGGTAGGTTTCGCTGATCGCAAAATCTGCACGTAAGAGCGGGATCAGTAACTGTAAGAGTTCGGCGTTTTGCAGTACCTCCTGGGGGGTCCCATTCAGCCGTACGAGCTCTTTGATAAATTCTGCTTCTGGCAGATGATAGGTAGGAGCACCGGGGTCCGGGAGGTGTGGCGCTCGATGGCCGGAGACATACAGATGTACCGGTCCCTGCCTGTTTGCTTGACGGAGAAAGCGGGCAAGCTCAAAGCTGATGATTGCCCCCATACTGTGCCCGAAGAAGGCATAGGGCTTATCAAGCAGCTCCTGTACTATTGGTCCGAGAGCGTTAATGAGTGAGAAGAGATCAGTAAAAGGAGCCTCCAGCAGGCGATTTTCGCGACCGGGCAACTGGATAGGACATACTTCTACTTCGGGTGGAAGCTGCTCGGACCAGGAACGATACATAGATGCGTTTCCTCCGGCATAGGGAAAGCAGAAGAGGCGTAATCTGGCTCCTGGTCGAGGCTGCCAGTATCTGACCCATGTGTTAACTGTTGTTGTATTCAACATATTGGGACCTCTGAAAGACGTTTCTTTTGGTTGCTCAGGGAAAAGCCAATGTGTGGCTCAAGCTGCCCTACGGTTGATGTTCCGATAGGAAAGCAAAACGCTATTTGCTGACATGAAAAAGTATATATTGAGAGAAAGTTGAAAAGCTATCCTCATAGGGGATATTTTTAGAAGTAGAAGAAAACGGCAATTTATTGGTAAAAGAGGAGAGAAATTACTCTGGAAGGGGAGAGAGCTCTCCTTGTGGAGTAGATGTAAATGAGAAAAAAGCCCTGGAGTTTATGGTTGATATGAATTGATGGGCGTCAATATGAGCTGGGACAAAGCAAGAGGTATCCCAGAAGAGTTACGTGCCCCCGCTGCTTGAGCAGGAGTATAGGTATCTGATGCTAGCAGGAAGGTATGGCTCAGATAACGCTGCCAGCGCGAAGCGAGGGACACAGAATGGTACTGGCTGATGGCTTTCTGCTTTCCTAGTACCTCTCTACATTTTCCAAGGAGCGCGTCTTCTTGGAAATATTCTTCATATGTGTTTTTAGGGTCGTTTCTGCAATGTTTAACTTGCGTGCGATACTGGAGCGGTCAATGCCTTCACGAAGGAGGCCAACCACTTCTTTTTCTCGTGGGGTCAGTAAGTCGTCCTGTATAGCAAAATGGCTGTTTTCTATGATGTGATTCATAATCCAGGGGGCGATCATTGGCCCGATAAAGAATGCACCTTCGAGCGGGTGGAGAAGTGCACGTAGGATATCTGCGGGCGTATTCACGGAGAGATAGCCGCGTGCCTTATATTTGAAGGCATCTTTGAGCATTTCTAGATCTGGCTGATGGGTCAGCACGACAAATTTATCAGGAGGGAGGCACGACATATTCTGAATCAACTGCTGGTTGATAATTGTCAGGTGTGGTCCCTTCCGCAGATGTCTTGTAACCTCTTCTTCATTGACTGCTTCCAGAATAGCTTCTACCCTCGTATCCTCTGCGAATATTGCCCGTATGCCTGCACGTAGAATATCATGTGGTTCAGCGATGAGAACAACTAGGCCCATAGAGTTTCAATCTCCTTATCGCATTTAGCCGCGTACTCATGAAAAATGGCGTTTGGTATTCAGAGCCAGAAGACTGATGCTGTAGCTGGTTCTCGGTGACGCGCATTTTGTGTGACACACTTTGCTACTGGCTATGTGGATGCTACTCTTGAAGAGCTAGTGAGAGCTTCTGCTCACGCTATACCTCCCTTCTGCCTGTACTGAGGCTTCGTCAGAGACATATCCAGTATCCTGAATGTTACATAGAATACATTCTCTATCTCTAGAAATGCTATTGTTTTGTTCTGCTGTTTTACTTGCGTACGTTGCGGCATTGTGTATCGCTCATAATTCCAGCAAGAATGGAGGGATCAGTACAAAGAAGCTCTCTTACCTGATCAGACAGTAGATATGTTTATGATGGGGAATTTTAGCCCTCTATCCTGACATCCTGAGAGGAACGTTGATTGCAACAGAATTCCCTGCGTGAACTATTTTGCGAAGAGGGGATGCATTTTGATACTCAGGTTGATGAATCGAAATATACTAATCTCTCCTCCGTGCATCTCGAGCCAATGACGCGAACATATCTCTTCATGAAGGGTTAGGGATAACCTCTTCTGTAAGTGGCTATCAGGAATAGTGTGCTTGGGAAAGTACAAATGCCTTCTTTAGGGATAGGCGATGCTATAATAGATTATCATATTTATGCCGTAAATGTCAATGTTAGGAGTTACTGATTACTGGTAGGTTGTTAAACTTTAGGTAGTAGAATAAGTGGAAAAAATACTGCTATCTCTTTAACAGAAGAGAGTATCTTCATTGTAAAAGAGAAGCAGATGGGCTTTTTCGACGTCACCGTAATTTTTAGGCTTGAATTACTTTTTTCGATGCAGGCCGAGCAAGAGCCAGGCAAGCAAACCGGCACTGCCAACAAGAGCACCACAGCCTATGAAGATGACATTAGCAGGAAGGAACTGGCCGAGGTAGCCTGCCAGGGCAGCCGAGATCAGCCCCATACTGGCCACACACATCTGAATGACCGATTGGATTCGTCCGATCATGGCCGGTGGGGTGGTACCGATAAGGAGCGACAAGTACCCGAGCTGCAAGCCGCCTTGCTGAATACCCATAATAAAATTGACGACCATTGCAATCTGAAAGTTGGTCTGTAAAGAGTAGATTGCAATGCAGATGCCCAGAAGAGCAACGCTGCCAGCGAAGATGTAGCGAGGGGTGAGCCATTTTGCAATGAAGCCCCCTCCGGTGAGCCCTGTGAGCATCCCGATGCTCAGGACCGACGACACAATGCCGGCGAATTCACTGTTCATATGCAGGTGTTTGGTGAGGAAGATGATGTTCAAAGGCTGGATCGCGCCCATGCCGAGGAGCCCCACACAAGTGACGATGCAGATAATCAGGATAGTACGCGTTTTCAGGATGAAGCGTAGGCCTGCTTGTAAGTCCTGATATATCTCTTTCACTCCGATCTTTACCTGGGGGGCTGGCTCATGTTTGTATGGATGAAGCACTACTTCTGGTGCGCGAATGGCTAATAAGCAGAGGGTCGGCAGCAGGAACATCACAGCGATGATTCCCAGAATGAGGTAGGGACCTCCTATTGTATAAAGCGGCGTTGTAAGCGAGAAGCCGAGGATAGACGAGAGCGTCAGTGAGGTTTGAGAGATCGAGACGGCCTGTGGGTATTTCTTTTGTTCGACAAGCGCCTGTAGGAGGCCAGAGCGGGCAGTTGATACGATGTTGGAGAACGTAAAGATGATAGATGCGCTGAGGTAAATTGCCGGGAGCTTAAGCGAGACTGGCGCGAGAAGCGGAAACAGGAGGGCTGCTGCTTGCCCGAAATTGGTTATAATCATTGCTCGTCGACGGTTCCAGCGATCTATAAAAATGCCTGCGACCGGGCCTATGAAGATGGTCGGCAGATATTGTAGGGCGGTGAGAATACCGACAGAGGTGCTCTGGGCAATGATTGAAAATGCCCAGATAAGCATTGTCGCTCCAAAGAGCTGATTCCCCATGGAATATATTGTCTGGGCGGTAATCAGGAGGGTAAAGTTTCGATTGATCATGGTATCACTCCTTCATTTTCAACGCTCTGTTCCCCACTCTCTGGATGCTACTACGCTATATGCTGTTGGAGCCATTGGCGGATAAATGTTAGGCGCTGCTCCAGATACGCTTCATTGAGCCAGCCTCTTCCCCGGAGCCCGAGCAGGACTTTTTTGAACATAAAGGCCTGTGCATAGAGTTCGCGTGCTAGCACAACAAAAGGAAGCGCATCGGTCTCCCGAGAGGAGAGGGGACGTATGTTTTGATAGCCCTGTAAGTATGCCTGCCAGACTATTTGACCCTGAGCTAAAGGGGTGTGACTGAGTGACCACCAGAAGGTAGCTACATCATAGAGACGCCAGCTATAACAGCACTCAAAATCGATCAACACCGGTTCATGGGCCGGGCGACATAGGATATTTCTTTTGTGGGCATCTCCATGACAGATGCCATATACTGGTGTCTGGCGGGGCAGTGTCTGGAGGATAGATGTGAGGGTCTGGCCCAGATCTTCGAGAAAGTGGCGATCATTCGGACTATGCTGGAGAAAAGGGAGGAGAATCTCTAGAGGCTGTTTGATGAGCAGGCTTTCGTTCAGATGAGGGCTTTTCTCGGTCTGTGGAAGCACATCGCTTGCCTTGTGAAGCCTGGCTATGAGTTGCCCGTAGGAATAGCCCTGCTCTTCGGTGATCGCGTTCCCTGGCGGTTCTCCCTCGGCAAAATCATAGAGAACAGCATAGCGGGGACCTTCGGGGGCGGCAAGCGTCTGTACATAGGTGTGGTCGAGTTGCTTGAGTGGTGCGGCAAATGGGATGCCAGCCTGAATAAGCTTTACGAGGACTCGAACGCCCGCTTCTACTTCCTCGAATGTGCGCTCCTTGCTGGAAATTCGCAGAATATATTTTGCTTCTGGGGTTGTGACACTATAGATGTCGTAGTCGCCCTGATACAGCAGGTAACATTGCAACGGTGTGGGCAGTGCATACCGGCTGAGAAGCTGCTCGGTTAGTGCCTCAGCCGAAAGGATAGATGCCTGAACTGGAAAAGTGTTCTGTAACATACTTTGCTCTCCTGATATTTTTATCTTAGATAAGTTGTTTTTAGGGGTTTTGCTGTAGAATATAAGTATAGTTTTAGTATAAGAAGAAAACAATACCTCAAGAAGAGGATTTTCCTGGCTGCTAGAAGAGAGAGAATATACCCTCAGAGGATAAGTGGGAGGAATACTGAGGTAGATTTATTACACTCTAAAAATACCCTTGGCGTCGATTGTTTTTCTAAAGCACTCAAGGCTATACTTTTTGCTAATAAAGAGCAACAGTAAAGGTGTTCCGAGCCTTTCGCAGGAAAGCATACCTCTTCAATTGTTGACTTTTTTGAAGCAGATGCGGAAGTGGGAGCAGCGTGTGCTCACGGCTTGTCCGCTCTGTATTGGTCCGGGCCCTTGCACTGCAACGGGCGAAAGTGAGAGCACATCAACAACCTTACACCTCAAAAAGCACAACTAGAGTCATACACCTGTCGCGTTGAAAATGCATAAAGTGAGGATGAGAATGACAACTCGTGACTTGTCTGCAAAGCGTGCGGCACTTTTCAAAGAAAGATTGAAGAAAAAAGGTATTCAGAGTAAGCTTGAAGGGCAGCATATCCCTCCCAGAAAAGAGACCGAGCCTCTCTCCCTTTCTTTCGCTCAGCAACGGATGTGGTTACTGGACCAGTTAGAGCCAAATAGTACAGCGTACAATATCCCCTACTCCATTCAGTTGAACGGTCATTTGAATGTGCCACTTCTGGAGCGGAGTATAGCGATGCTTATCGCGCGCCACGAAAGCCTACGTACAACTTTTCCGGTGCAGAACGGGCAGCCTGTTCAGGTGATTGCGCCTGCCGTTGAGTATCACCTCCCGCTGGTTCAATTAGAACTGTTGACGCCAGTGCAGCAGACTCAGCAGGTCAGGGAGCTGATCCAGCAGGAGGCACAGTGGCCTTTCTTCCTCAGCGGTGGGGCATTGCTGCGCACCTGCTTACTTCGTTTGAAGCGGGAGAAGCATATTCTGCTGTTGACGTTCCATCACATTATTTCGGATGGGTGGTCTGAGGAGATTTTCTTGCGGGAGATGGTGGCCTGCTATGAGGCGTTGCTTGAAGGGAGGGCACCTTTACTGCCCGAGCTCCCCATACAATATGCAGATTTTGCACAATGGCAGCGGCAACGATTGCAGGGTGACGCCCTAGAAACGTCGCTCGCATATTGGCGTGATGAGTTACGTGATCTGAAGCCGCTGCATCTGTCTGCAGATAATCCCCGACCTGCAACGCTATCGCCGCGTGGCTCCTATGAAAAACACCTGCTTCCGGCGGCTCTGCATGAGCAATTGAAGGTACTCGGGCAGCGGGAGCAGGCCACCCAATTTATGGTCTTGATGGCCGCATTTCAGGTTTTGTTAGCCCGTTATTCCGGGCAGACAGATATTGTGGTTGGCATTCCGACCGCTAATCGTACGCTGCCCGAGTTAGAAGGTATCATTGGTTTCTTCTCGAACACGCTGTCCGTTCGGGTAGATGTCGCTGATAACCCGACTTTCCTGCAATTGCTGGCACGGGTGAGAGAGAAGACCGTCGGAGCTTATGCACATCAGGATGTGCCATTTGAAAAGCTCGTAGAGGAGCTTCAGCCAGAGCGGAGCTTGAATCACTCTCCCTTCTTTCAGGTGATGTTTGCGGAACAGCAGGAATTGCCGACTTTTCAGGTGGGTGGGCTCCAAATCCATTCTCTTCCTCAGGAAACAGTTGTCGCAAAGTTCGACATTTCGTTAATCGTCATGGAGACAGATCAAGGCCTGCTTTGTGCCCTCGAATATCGCACGGATATCTTCGAGCAGGAGACAATTAGACGTCTGCTTGAGCACTGGCAAACCCTGTTAGAAGGGATCGTTGCTCAGCCGGAACAGCGTATTCAGGCCGTGCCCCTGCTTTCCGAGGCCGAGTGTGTTCAATTGTTTGCGCAATGGAGGCAAGCACGGCTGTCTTTCCCCGAGAAGCACCCTCTTCACCATTTGCTGGAAACCGGTCAGGAACGCTATATACTCAATGAGAGCTTGCAGCCTGTGCCTGTCGGCGCAACGGGGATATTGTATATTGGCAGTACGGATGAGATGGTTGATCCCACGCGCCTGCTTCCCCATCCCTTTAGCGAGCAAGTAGGGGCATATATCTACAATACAGGTGAGACGGTTCGCTTCTTAAAAACTGGTGAAATTGTTCCTCTCCAGCCTGAGCGATCAAGGCAACAGGTCAAGGTGCGGGGGTATCATATCGAGCCAGGGGAGATCGAAGCAGCGCTGGCGATCCTGCCCGACGTGCGAGAGGTCGTGGTCACGGTGCAGGATGCGCGAGCGGGCGACAAACGCCTGGTTGCCTACCTGGTCGCTGAAGCAAATATCATACCCTCAACTTCCGAGGACTTGCGCGCTTATCTTCTACAGAAGCTGCCTGAATATATGGTGCCCGCAAGCTTTATCTGGACGGATCAGCTCCCGGTGACCATAAACGGGAAGGTTGTGCCAAGAACGCCAGAGGAGCAAACATTAGCGGGGATCTGGTCGCAGGTGCTAGGTGTCAAGCAGGTCGGGATCTATGATAACTTCTTTGCCCTGGGTGGCGACTCGATCCTGACGATCCAGGTGATCAGCCTGGCGGCCCAGGCCGGGCTCACGCTCACGCCAAAGGAGCTGTTCCAGTACCAGACGATCGAACAGCTAGCAGCGGTGGTGAAGCCAGTTGAGGAGCAGTCCGTTGAGGAGCGACCGAGCGGGGAGGTGATGCTGACGCCGATCCAGCGCTGGTTCTTTGAGCAGGGATCTCCGGAGCCGCATCACTACAACCAGTCGCTATTGTTGCGGAGCCGGGGGAGACTGGAAGCGGAGCGGTTGGAGCGAGCGTGGAGGTGGGTGTATGGGCAGCATGAGAGTCTGAGGTTGCGATACCGGCAGGAAGCGGGGGAATGGAAGCAAACTTACGAAGAGGGGGAGGCAGGGCTGCTGTATGTGGATCTGACCGGGCTTCAGGGGCAGGAGAGGGAGCGGGAGCGCAGAAGGATGATCGGGGAGGCGCAGGGAAGTCTGAAGCTGAGTGAGGGGCCGTTGTGGAGGCTGGTGAGCCTGCGGCAGGAGCAGGAGGAAGAGTTGCTGTGTGTGAGCCATCACCTGATCATCGATGCCGTATCCTGGCGGTTGGTGCTCTCGGATCTGCACTATGCCTATGAGCAGATGGGAGAAGGGAAGGAGCCGGCGAGCTTGCCGCGCAGCAGTTCGTATCAGCGGTGGGCGGAGTCGCTGGAGCGGGTGGTGAGCAGGGGAGAGCTGGAGGGAGAGCTGACGTACTGGTTGAGCGAGGAGCGGAAGCAGGTGAAGGGGTTGCCGGTGGAGAAGGGAGCAGGGAGGGCGAGAGAGGAGAGTAGCCGACAGGTGGTGAGGGAGTTGGATGAGGAGAGGACGAAGGGGGTGTTGCAGGAGGTGGGAGAGGTGTACAGGATGAAGCCACAGGAGGTGTTGTTGACGGCGCTGGTGAAGGCGGTGGGAGCGTGGACGGGAGAGCGGAGGGTGCTGGTGGATGTGGAGGGGCATGGGAGAGAGGAGAGGGAGGGAGGGATAGAGGTGACGAGAACGGTGGGGTGGTTTACGACGATATATCCGGTGTTATTGGATGTGGAGGGAGTGAAGGGAGAGGGAGAGGAGTTGAAGAGAGTGAAGGAGCAGGTGAGGAGTATTCCGGGGAAGGGTCAGGGATATGGGATGTTGCGGTACCTGCATCCGAAGGAGGAGGTGAGGAAGAAGTTTGCGGAGTTGCCGCAGGCAGAGATCAGCTTCAACTATCTCGGACAGCTCGATTCTTTGCAGGAAGAGAATTCCTTATTCCAGATTAGCGAGGTCGCTGTTGAGGCACAGAGCAGCCCGCAGGGGTATAGAAGCCATCGACTGATGGTTGATGGGATGGTGGTGAACGGGCGTTTGCGGATGGAGTGGAGTTACAGTCAGCAGGAGTATGCAGAAGAGACGATCCAGCGGCTGGCGCAGGGATTTGAGGAGGCGGCAGAGCGGCTGATAGAGCAGAGCCGTGCAGAGGGGGCAGGAGGGATGACGCCCTCAGATTATCCGCTGGCGCGGTTGACCCAGGAGCAGTGTGACCTGTTGTGGGAGAGCCTGCCGAGTGGAGTGCAGGATATCTATGCGCTGACCTCGTTGCAGGAGGGGTTGTTGTTCCACACGCTGGCAGAGCCTGGCCTCTATGTCGAGCAGATGTGCTGTTTCTTACATGGTCGACTCGACTTGAGGAAGTTTGAGCGGGCGTGGCAGGAGGTGATTGGGCGACATGAGAGCTTGCGAACAGGGTTCTGGTGGAAAGGCTTGCGGAGACCGATTCAGTTTGTGATGCGAGCGGTGCAGCCCGCCTGGCGCTTGCTGGATTGGCAGCATCTGGACGCGGGCGAGCGAGAGACCCATCTGTATACATTGCGCTGGGAAGAGCAGAGGCATAGCTTTGATATAACACAAGCGCCGTTAATGCGGTTCACGTTGATCCGAGTGAGCGAGGAAGAGCATCTGTTTCTGTGGAGCCACCATCATCTGATTTTGGATGGCTGGTCGGTCTCGTTGGTGCTCAAAGAGGTGTTTCAGTACTACGAAGAGTCAGAGCCTCAAGTGGAGCCGGTTGCGCCATATCGGGAGTATGTGGGCTGGTTGCAGGAGCAGGATCAGGGAGTCGCCGAAGCGTACTGGCGCAGGTATCTGGCAGGACTGAGTGAACCAACCCAATTACCGGTCTTGCAGCCAAAGAGCGCTGTTGAGACGGAGAAGCGAGTAGAAACGCAGAGAGTGCGCATGAGCCGAGAGGAGACGGCCGAGATCCAGCGCTGGGCGCGGCGCGAGCAGGTTACGCTCAACACCCTGCTTCAGGGAGCCTGGGCGGTCTTGCTGAGCCGGTACAGTGGGTCAGAAGATGTGCTCTTCGGGACGACGGTAGCGGGGAGGCCGCCAGAGCTGGCGGGAGTGGAGACAATGGTAGGGCTCTTCATCAACACGCTGGCAGTGAGGATAGGGGTGAAGGAAGAGAAAGAAGTGGGAGCATGGCTGAGGGAGATCCAGGAGCAGCAGGTAGAGAGTCGGCAGTATGCGTACACGGCGTTGAGTGAGGTGCAGCGCTGGAGTGAGATGCCTTCAGGCCAGCCGCTCTTTGACACCATCCTGATTTTTGATAACTTCCCGATTGATCCTGACCTGCTTGCCTCAAGGAACGCACTCAAGATGCAGGTGGCCGAGACCTTTGAACAGACAAACTTCCCGATTGATGTAGAGGGAATCCTGCTCGAAGACTGCTTGCAACTGAGCATTATGTACCATACCAACCGGGTTGCCCCGACTATGGCGGCTCAGATGTTGCGGCATCTACAACAGATACTCAGGTCTATGACCGCGGACGTGCAACAAGTATCGATGCTTTCGTTGTTCACGGAGGTCGAAGCTGCCCGAATGCTCGCTGAGTGGAACGAAACCGGGCGCCCTCTGCCCGATCGGCGGCTGCATGAGCTGTTTGAGGCTCAGGTCCAGGCTACCCCTGATGCAGTGGCAGCTACTTTTGAAGAGAGGCGTATTACCTATGCCGAGCTCGATCAATGGGCAAATCAACTGGCTCATTACCTGCAAAAGCGCGGCGTTGGGCCTGATATGCTGATTGGCCTCTTTGTCGAGCGCTCTATTGAGATGCTGGTTGGCGTACTGGGCATTTTGAAGGCCGGAGGTGCCTATGTTCCTCTAGATCACACTCACCCGCAGGAGCGGCTGGCTCTGGTACTTGAGGATGCGGCAATTACACTGCTTGTGACTCAGGAGCGCCTGCTTGCAAAGCTGCCTGCTTCTGAAAACCTGTCTGTAATTTGTCTGGATCGGGAGAGCAGGCTGATTGCTCAAGAAAGTGCCCGGAAGCCGCAATGTGAGACGAAGCCCGATAACCTGGCCTATGTGATCTATACTTCCGGTTCGACAGGCCGGCCCAAGGGAGCAATGATTCCCCATCAGGGTATCGTGAACTACCTGAGCTGGGCCAGCAAGTTTTATCATACACGAGAGGGGAACGGCACGCTTGTCCATTCTTCCCTGACCTTCGATCTCACGCTGACCGATCTTTTTGCTCCTCTGCTGGTTGGCTCCTCTGTTACCTTGCTGCCTGATACACATGATGTTGAGGCGCTGGCTCACACGTTCCAGGCAAGCGAGCAACTCAGCCATGTGAAGCTAACGCCCTCACATTTTGAGCTCCTCACGAGCTTACTCTCACCTGATAAAGTGCAGCAGCGAACAAAGGCCTTTATTACGGGTGGCGAGACACTAAATGGTGAGAGCCTTGATTTCTGGCGTGTGCATGCTCCCGATGTGCGAATCTTTAACGAGTATGGGCCAACGGAGACAGTTGTAGGCTCTACAGTTTACGAGATTGAGCCGTCGGCGCCGAGCAGCGGAGCTATGCCGATCGGTAAGCCAATCACAAATGTACAGCACTATGTCCTTGATCGATACCTGCGGCCTGTGCCGGTTGGTGTGACCGGGGAACTCTACATTGGTGGCATCTGCGTAGCGCGTGGCTACCTGAATCGTCCAGCTCTAACAGCCGAGAAGTTTATACCTGACCCCTTCAGTGATAAGCCCGGGGAGCGTCTCTATCGTACCGGTGACCTCGTTCGCTATCGAGAAGACGGTATCCTTGAGTTTGTCGGGCGCGTTGACCATCAGGTCAAGATACGAGGATATCGTATCGAGTTAGGAGAGGTCGAAGCGGCACTGGCTGGTCTGCCCGAGGTGCAAGATGTTGTGGTCACGGTGCAAGAGGAGCGAGCGGGCGACAAACGCCTGATTGCCTACCTGGTCGCGCAGGCGAACACGACCCCGCTGACCGTTAATGACGTGCGGGCACGTTTACAGCAGAGTTTACCTGAATACATGATCCCTGTCGGGTTTGTCTGGCTGGAGCGGCTGCCCTTAACATCGAATGGCAAGGTAGATCGGCGAGCCCTGCCCAAACCTGAGAGTATCCGTCCGGATCTGGAAGAAGCATTCGTCGCGCCAAGAACGCCAGAGGAGCAAACATTAGCGGGGATCTGGTCGCAGGTGCTAGGTGTCAAGCAGGTCGGGATCTATGATAACTTCTTTGCCCTGGGTGGCGACTCGATCCTGACGATCCAGGTGATCAGCCTGGCGGCCCAGGCCGGGCTCACGCTCACGCCAAAGGAGCTGTTCCAGTACCAGACGATCGAACAGCTAGCAGCGGTGGTGAAGCCAGTTGAGGAGCAGTCCGTTGAGGAGCGACCGAGCGGGGAGGTGATGCTGACGCCGATCCAGCGCTGGTTCTTTGAGCAGGGATCTCCGGAGCCGCATCACTACAACCAGTCGCTATTGTTGCGGAGCCGGGGGAGACTGGAAGCGGAGCGGTTGGAGCGAGCGTGGAGGTGGGTGTATGGGCAGCATGAGAGTCTGAGGTTGCGATACCGGCAGGAAGCGGGGGAATGGAAGCAAACTTACGAAGAGGGGGAGGCAGGGCTGCTGTATGTGGATCTGACCGGGCTTCAGGGGCAGGAGAGGGAGCGGGAGCGCAGAAGGATGATCGGGGAGGCGCAGGGAAGTCTGAAGCTGAGTGAGGGGCCGTTGTGGAGGCTGGTGAGCCTGCGGCAGGAGCAGGAGGAAGAGTTGCTGTGTGTGAGCCATCACCTGATCATCGATGCCGTATCCTGGCGGTTGGTGCTCTCGGATCTGCACTATGCCTATGAGCAGATGGGAGAAGGGAAGGAGCCGGCGAGCTTGCCGCGCAGCAGTTCGTATCAGCGGTGGGCGGAGTCGCTGGAGCGGGTGGTGAGCAGGGGAGAGCTGGAGGGAGAGCTGACGTACTGGTTGAGCGAGGAGCGGAAGCAGGTGAAGGGGTTGCCGGTGGAGAAGGGAGCAGGGAGGGCGAGAGAGGAGAGTAGCCGACAGGTGGTGAGGGAGTTGGATGAGGAGAGGACGAAGGGGGTGTTGCAGGAGGTGGGAGAGGTGTACAGGATGAAGCCACAGGAGGTGTTGTTGACGGCGCTGGTGAAGGCGGTGGGAGCGTGGACGGGAGAGCGGAGGGTGCTGGTGGATGTGGAGGGGCATGGGAGAGAGGAGAGGGAGGAAGGGATAGAGGTGACGAGAACGGTGGGGTGGTTTACGACGATATATCCGGTGTTATTGGATGTGGAGGGAGTGAAGGGAGAGGGAGAGGAGTTGAAGAGAGTGAAGGAGCAGGTGAGGAGTATTCCGGGGAAGGGTCAGGGATATGGGATGTTGCGGTACCTGCATCCGAAGGAGGAGGTGAGGAAGAAGTTTGCGGAGTTGCCGCAGGCGGAGATCAGCTTCAACTATCTCGGACAGTTTGACGCTCTACGAGAGGAGCTCGCGTTGTTCCATGTCTCCCAGGTAGATGCTGCTCTTGAGCACAGCCCGCAGGGGTATAGAAGCCATCGACTGATGGTTGATGGGATGGTGGTGAACGGGCGTTTGCGGATGGAGTGGAGTTACAGTCAGCAGGAGTATGCAGAAGAGACGATCCAGCGGCTGGCGCAGGGATTTGAGGAGGCGGCAGAGCGGCTGATAGAGCAGAGCCGTGCAGAGGGGGCAGGAGGGATGACGCCCTCAGATTATCCGCTGGCGCGGTTGACCCAGGAGCAGTGTGACCTGTTGTGGGAGAGCCTGCCGAGTGGAGTGCAGGATATCTATGCGCTGACCTCGTTGCAGGAGGGGTTGTTGTTCCACACGCTGGCAGAGCCTGGCCTCTATGTCGAGCAGATGTATTGTACATTCCGGGGCTCACTGGAGCGCGAGAAGTTTGAGCGGGCGTGGCAGGAGGTGATTGGGCGACATGAGAGCTTGCGAACAGGGTTCTGGTGGAAAGGCTTGCGGAGACCGATTCAGTTTGTGATGCGAGCGGTGCAGCCCGCCTGGCGCTTGCTGGATTGGTGTCAGTTTAGCTCGAGTGAACAGGAGATACAGCTTCAGACCTTACTGCAGGAAGATCGTGAGTACGGCTTTGATATAACACAAGCGCCGTTAATGCGGTTCACGTTGATCCGAGTGAGCGAGGAAGAGCATCTGTTTCTGTGGAGCCACCATCATCTGATTTTGGATGGCTGGTCGGTCTCGCTGGTGCTCAAAGAGGTGTTTCAGTACTACGAAGAGTCAGAGCCTCAAGTGGAGCCGGTGGCGCCATATCGGGAGTATGTGGGCTGGTTGCAGGAGCAGGATCAGGGAGTCGCTGAAGCGTACTGGCGCAGGTATCTGGCAGGACTGAGTGAACCAACCCAATTACCGGTCTTGCAGCCAAAGAGCGCTGTTGAGACGGAGAAGCGAGTAGAAACGCAGAGAGTGCGCATGAGCCGAGAGGAGACGGCCGAGATCCAGCGCTGGGCGCGGCGCGAGCAGGTTACGCTCAACACCCTGCTTCAGGGAGCCTGGGCGGTCTTGCTGAGCCGGTACAGTGGGTCAGAAGATGTGCTCTTCGGGACGACGGTAGCGGGGAGGCCGCCGGAGCTGGCGGGAGTGGAGACAATGGTAGGGCTCTTCATCAACACGCTGGCAGTGAGGATAGGGGTGAAGGAAGAGAAAGAAGTGGGAGCATGGCTGAGGGAGATCCAGGAGCAGCAGGTAGAGAGTCGGCAGTATGCGTACACGGCGTTGAGTGAGGTGCAGCGCTGGAGTGAGATGCCTTCAGGCCAGCCGCTCTTTGATACTCTGCTGATTTTTGAGAATTATCCGGTTGAGCCATCGGTTTTAAAGCCAACACCCGAACTCTCGCTGCATGAGATTCGTATCGTCGAGCAAACAAATTATCCCTTGCTGATCCAGGGCTCCTTTGAGCAGGACAAGCTTGAATTGCTCGCTACTTACCAGCCGTCGGCCTTCGAACAGGGTGTTGTGCGGCGTATCCTGGAGCATCTCTGTACCCTCTTCCGGGCTATTGTGGCCCAAACAGATGCCTTGATCATGCAGCTACCGATGCTCAGTGAGGCTGAGCTTCATCAACAGCTTGTTGAATGGAACAGCACAGATGAGCAATTCGCGGATCTTCACATCCTGCATCAGCAGTTTGAGCAGCGTGTCAAGCAAGTTCCGGATGCAGTTGCCCTCTGTTTCCGGGATGAGCAGCTTACGTATGCCGAACTGAATGAACGGGCGAATCAGCTTGCCTGCCTGTTACAGAGCAGAGGTGTAGGGGCAGATACTTTCGTTGGTGTGTGTATGGAGCGCTCCCTTGAGCTGGTGATCGGGCTGCTCGGCACTCTGAAAGCGGGTGGGGCGTATGTGCCAGTTGATCCCTCGTATCCGGCGGAGCGGATTGCTTTCATGCTAGAAGATGCCCGGGTTCCCATTTTGCTGACCCAACAGCATCTGCGTGAGCACCTGCCAGTTCAATTGGAAGCGGTCATCTGTCTGGACAGTGAGACATGGTCGACGCTTGTTGAGCCGCTGGAAGAGCATGTTCCGCAATCAGCAGGGCAGCATCCTGAACAGGCCGCGTATATGATCTATACCTCCGGCTCGACTGGCCAGCCCAAAGGAGTGCAGATTGCTCACCGGGCGCTGCTGAACTTTCTCTATTCGATGCACTCACAGCCTGGCCTCACCGCTCAGGACACGTTGCTAGCTGTTACCAGTCTCTCCTTTGATATCGCGGGTCTGGAGCTCTATCTCCCCTTGCTATGTGGGGCGCGGCTGGTACTGGCAGAACGCCAGGATGCGCAGGATGGACGAGCGCTGGTCGAGCTTCTGCGCAGACATCGCGTGACACTGATGCAGGCGACGCCCTCAACCTGGCGGCTGTTGCTGGAGGCAGGCTGGCAGGGAGATCCCGATCTAGTGATTCTCTGTGGTGGTGAGGCGTTCCCGCCAAATCTGGCGGAGCAACTCCTTCCCCGCTGTGCCTCGTTGTGGAATATGTATGGTCCGACCGAAACCACGATCTGGTCTGCGGTTGCTCAGGTCAAGCAGGTGGAAGGCCCGCTCTCGATTGGCCGCCCGATTGCCAACACACAGATCTATATTCTGGATGAACGCTTGCAGCCAGTGCCGATCGGCGTGCCGGGTGAGCTGTACATTGGCGGGACAGGCCTGGCTCGTGGGTATTGGAGGCGAGAGGAACTTACAGCCGAACGGTTTGTACCGAACCCGTTTAGCACGCAGGTCGGAGAACGGATGTATAGGACGGGGGATCTGGCCCGCTTCCTGTCGGATGGCACCCTGGACTATCTGGGTCGTCTCGACCAACAGGTCAAGATTCGGGGCTTCCGTATTGAGCTCGGCGAGATCGAAGCAATCCTTGCTCAGCATCCTCTTGTACGAGAGTGCGCTGTCATGGCGCGGAGCGATGACCAGCCAGATGCCCGACTGGTTGCCTACGTGATACCTGAGCATGCCGAGAATCCCTCTTCGCTCTCCGTACCTGTTTTGCGTGACTACATACAGCAGCGCTTGCCATCCTACATGGTCCCGGCGGCCTTTGTACTGCTGGATGCCTTTCCCATGACTTCAAATGGGAAGCTGGACCGGCGGGCCCTCCCTGCGCCCGAACGGAGTCGTGAGCAGGTGGCAGAGACCTTTGTGGCACCGCGCACAGCCGTCGAAGCGGTCCTGGCCTCTATCTGGCAGCAAGTGCTTGAGCTGGACCAGGTGGGGGTGACGGATAACTTCTTTGCCCTGGGCGGCGACTCGATCCGCAGTATTCAGGTTGTTTCGCAGGCGCAACAGCAGGGGTTAGCGATTTCAGTGCCGCATCTGTTCCAGTACCCGACAATTGCTCAGTTGGCGCAACATGTGCTTCATGACGAGCTCCAGCCAGAGCCCTTTGAGCGGACAGAGCCGCTGAGCCTGCTTTCGGAGGAGGAGCGAAGCCGACTACCAGAGGGAGTAGAAGATGCGTACCCGCTGACGATGTTGCAGGCGGGAATGCTCTTCCACAGTCAGTATGCTCCTGAATCGGCGATCTATCATGACATCTTCACGGCCCATTTGCAGGCACGGTTTGACCTTCAGGCGCTTCAGATTGCTCTGCAACGGCTCCATGAGGAGCATCCGGCCTTACGCACCTCTGTGGAACTGGCCGGGTATCGCTCGCCGATGCAACTGATCTGGCGTCGGGTGCTGCTGCCCTTGCAGGTTGAAGATCTGCGGAACTTGCCAGCCAATGTGCAGGAGCAGCAGATCGCTCGCTGGCTGGAGGAAGAGAAGGGGCGTCCCTTCGCTCTGAATCAGGCCCCGTTGTTGCGCTGGCAGGTCCATTGGCGTGCTGAAGAATCGTTTCAGATAACGCTGAGCTTCCATCATGCCATGTTGGATGGCTGGAGCGCTGCAACTCTGCTGACTGCGCTATTGCAGGGGTATCAGGCTGCATTACTGGGACAAGAGATCACGGCGGAACCATCGGCTGTCAGCTTCCGTGATTTTGTAGCTCAAGAGATGCAAAGTCTGCAAAACGAGGACGACCGTCGCTTCTGGCGTGAGCAGTTGGCTGAGCAGTGGCGTATACAGCTTCCACGCTGGCGAGTGCCAACGCCTGAAGAGCGGAAGCAGCGTATTGTGGATGTGGCAGTGCCGATATCGCCAGCGATGGAAAAGCAGCTTGAAGAGGTTGCCAGACGCTGTGCTGTGCCGCTGAAGAGCGTACTGCTGGCGGCTCATCTGCGAGTGCTGCGTGGGTTAGGAGGGCAGCAGGAATGTGTGACCGGTATAGTGCTCAATGGGCGACCCGAGACGCGGGACGGCGAGCGAGTGCTCGGCATGTTTCTGAATACAGTGCCACTGCGTTTACGGCTGATGGGGGGAAGCTGGCTTGATCTGATAACGGAGGCATTTACCGCTGAGCGGGAGATCTTGCCGCATCGGCGCTATCCGCTGGCCCAGATGCAGAAAGAACAGGGTGGTGAGACGCTCTTTGAGGCTGCCTTTAACTACACGCACTTCCATGTGTATAAGCAGCTCAAACAGGAATCCCAAATCCAGGTACTGGATGGAGAGATGTTTGAGCAAACGAATATTCCCTTGCTTGCAAACTTCAGCCGGGATGTAGAGACGGGGCTGCAATTGAACGTCCGAGCCGATGCGCTGCGCTTCCCTCAGGAACAGGTAGAGACGATAGCCGGCTATTACCAGAAGGTGCTGATCGCTATAGCCGAACTGCCTGAGGAGCGATACGAGTGGCTCGACCTGCTGACGGAAGAAGAGCGTCAGCAACAGCTTGCCCTGTGGAATCAGGCGAGCTTTGCCCATGCCGATGGAGAGACCATTGAGCAACTGTTTGAGCGTCAGGCGCAGATGACTCCTGATGCAGTTGCGCTCTGCCTTCAGGGCTCGCAAATGACCTATGCTGAACTGAACAGGCGGGCCAATCAGATAGCGCAGTTCTTGAAGCGGCATGGTGTCGGGCCTGATGTGCTGGTAGGTCTCTGTATGGAACGCTCGCTGGAGCTGATTGTTGGTCTGGTTGGTATCCTCAAGGCTGGTGGTGCATATATCCCGCTTGACCCTGCCTATCCACAGGAGCGGCTTCGCTTCATGATAGATGATGCCCGATTAACGCTTGTGCTGACACAGCAGCAGTTTGTGGAGCATTTAGCGGACCAGCCGGCGTGCTTGGTCTGCCTGGATACAGAATGGCCGACAATTGCTCAAGAGAGTGATGAGAAGCCGCAGAGCAACCTGGCGGCAGAGAATCTCATCTATACAATCTATACATCAGGATCAACCGGGACGCCGAAAGGGGCAAAAATCACGCACGCGAATGTGGAGCGCCTCTTTGCCGCTACGCAGGACTGGTATCACTTCCATGCTGGAGATGTCTGGACGCTCTTCCATTCCTATGCCTTCGATTTCTCGGTCTGGGAGATCTGGGGAGCCCTCCTCTATGGCGGCAGGCTGGTGATTGTTCCCTATCTGCAAAGCCGCTCACCGGAAGCCTTCTATGAGCTGCTCTATCGTGAAGGGGTCACTGTCCTGAACCAGACGCCGTCGGCTTTCCGCCAGCTTATTCACGCCGAGGAAGTGCAGGGAATGAAGGATCTGGCGCTACGCCTGGTCATCTTTGGTGGTGAGGCCCTGGATATGCGGAGCCTGGCACCCTGGTTCGCTCGCCACGGAGACCAACAACCACAACTCGTCAACATGTATGGTATCACGGAAACAACCGTTCATGTCACCTATCGGCCACTGACTGAAGCGGATGTGCAAGGGAACAGCGTGATAGGAATCGCTATCCCTGATCTCAGCTTGTATGTCCTTGATGAAAGCTTGCTACCAGTGCCGATTGGCGTGGCTGGAGAACTCTATGTCGGCGGGGCGGGCCTCTCGAATGGCTATCTCAATCGCCCGGAGCTGACTGCCGAGCGCTTTATCCCCCATCCATTCAGCAGGGAGGCGGGGCAGCGGCTCTATAAGACCGGCGATCTGGTACGATACCGGCCGGATGGCTCCCTCGATTATCTGGGCCGTCTTGACCAACAGGTCAAGATTCGGGGCTTCCGTATTGAGCTCGGCGAGATCGAAGCAGTGCTTGTGCGGCACCCGCTGGTACGCGAGTGTGTGGTACTGGCCCGGGGAGAGACGGATGCATACCTGGTTGCCTATGTAATCCCGGCGGTGCTGGAGGGAACGTCCAGCCTCTCGATCAGCATGTTGCGGGAATATGTGGAACAACATTTGCCATCCTACATGGTCCCGGCGGCCTTTGTACTGCTGGATGCCTTTCCCATGACTTCAAATGGGAAGCTGGACCGGCGGGCCCTCCCTGCGCCCGAACGGAGTCGTGAGCAGGTGGCAGAGACCTTTGTGGCACCGCGCACAGCCGTCGAAGCGGTCCTGGCCTCTATCTGGCAGCAAGTGCTTGAGTTGGACCAGGTGGGGGTGACCGATAACTTCTTTGCCCTGGGCGGCGACTCGATCCGCAGTATTCAGGTTGTTTCGCAGGCGCAACAGCAGGGGTTAGCGATTTCAGTGCCGCATCTGTTCCAGTACCCGACAATTGCTCAGTTGGCGCAACATGTGCTTCATGACGAGCTCCAGCCAGAGCCTTTTGAGCGGACAGAGCCGCTGAGCCTGCTTTCGGAGGAGGAGCGAAGCCGACTACCAGAGGGAGTAGAAGATGCGTACCCGCTGACGATGTTGCAGGCGGGAATGCTCTTCCACAGTCAGTATGCTCCTGAATCGGCGATCTATCATGACATCTTCACGGCCCATCTGCAAGCGCCGTTTGATGAATTGAAGCTGCGGCGAGTCATGCAGCGGCTACATCGGCTCCACCCGGTGTTGCGTTCATCCTTTGAACTGAGCCACTATGGAGCGCCAATGCAATTGGTCTGGCGTCAGGTCGAGGAGCCTCTACAGGTCGAAGATGTACGCGATCTGCCGATTGAGCAGCAAGAAGCAGTGATAGAACGCTGGCTAGAGGCAGAGAAAGGGCGTCCCTTTGTGCTGGAGAGCGCACCATTGTTGCGCTGGCAGATTCACTGGCGCAGCGAAAACTCGTTCCAGCTTACCGTGAGCTTCCACCATGCGATTCTGGATGGCTGGAGTGTGGCCTCGTTGCTGACCGAACTCATGCGGGGCTATCCTGCCGAACTGGCTGGTAGAACAGAAGAGCTGACGGAGCCCGAGGTAAGCTTCCGCGACTTTGTGGCACAGGAGTTGCACAGTATACAGAGCGAGGAGGATCAGCGCTTCTGGCGGAAACAGCTCACAGAGATCCCGCGGGTGAAGGTGCCACGCTGGCGGGTGCCAACGCCTGAAGAGCAGCAGCAACGGGTCGTGGATATTGCAGTATCCGTATCTGCCGAGCTGGTACAGGGGCTCAGAGCGGTAGCGAACCGGGCCGCAGTCCCCTTGAAGAGCGTATTGCTGGCAGCGCATATGCGGGTGTTGCAGGCACTCGGAGGGGAACGAGAATGCGTAACGGGCCTGGTACTCAACGGGCGACCGGAGACGCAGGATGGTGAGCGGGTCCTTGGGCTCTTCCTCAATTCGCTGCCTTTCCGTCTGAAGTTGGAAGGGGGAAGCTGGCTGGAGCTGGTCGAGGAGACCTTTGCAGCCGAGCGCGAACTCCTGCCACATCGGCGCTATCCGTTGGCTCAGATGCAGAAGGAGCATGGAGGAGAGCCGCTCTTTGAAGTGGCCTTTAACTATACGCACTTCCATGTGTATGAGCAACTCAAGCAGGAAGCACAGGTTCAGGTCATTGAGGGCGCTCTGTTCGAGCAGACGAACTTTACCTTGATTGCGAACTTCAGTCTGGATGTTGAGACAGATCTCCTGCAATTGAACCTACGCGCAGACGCGCAGCAGTTGCCGCGAGAGCAGGTAGAGGCGCTGGCCCACTACTATCGATGCGTTCTGACTGCGCTGGCCGAGCAGCCGGAAGAGCGGTACGAATGGCTCGACCTGCTGACGGAAGAAGAGCGTCAGCAACAGCTTTCCCTGTGGAACGCTACGCAGAGCGCATATCCTGCCGAGGCTACGCTTCCGCAACTCTTTACCGAGCAGGTCGCTTTACGACCTGATGCGATTGCATTGGTGTATGGCGATGAGCAGTGGAGCTATGCGTATCTTGATCAGCAGACAGATAGGCTGGCTCGGGTACTGCGTGGCTATGGCGTTGAAGCGGAAGTTTCCGTAGGGCTCTACCTCGAGCGTTCTTTGCATATGATCGTTGCGCTCCTGGGTATTCTAAAGGCCGGAGGAACCTATGTGCCTTTAGATCCTCAGTTGCCAGTACAGCGCCTGCATTGGCAGATACGCGATGCTCAGGTACGTTTCCTGCTCACGCACTCTGCCCTTGAGGCTCAATTGCCGCACCTGCATCTACCTGTACTCTGCCTGGATCAATTGGAGGAGGAGGACTTTGAAGAGGAGGTTGTTGATGGAGCGGCCAGTGCGCTTCAACTGGCATACGTGATGTATACCTCGGGTTCTACAGGCACGCCGAAGGGAGTGGGTGTTCCTCATCGCGCGATTATCCGCCTGGTGAAAGAGAACAGCTTCCTGACGTTACGGGAAACGAACATTCTGCTGCAATTCGCACCACTGGCCTTTGATGCGTCAACCCTGGAGATCTGGGGAACTCTGCTGACCGGCGCTCGTCTGGTCGTCTTTGAGCCGCAGCTTCCTGCGCTGGATGAGTTGGCCCGGGTGCTCCAGCAGTATGCAGTCAATGTTCTGTGGCTTACTGCCGGGCTCTTCCATCAAATGGTTGAGTCGCAGATAGAGATACTGGCGAAAGTAGATACCGTTCTGGCCGGCGGCGATGTTCTCAATGTGGGTCTAGTGCGCCAGCTCTTGAGGCAGGGTGGTGGTCGGCAAACGGTTATTAATGGCTATGGGCCGACCGAGAATACGACCTTCACCTGCTGCTACCCGATGGTGAGTGAAGATCAGGTAGGGGAGACAGTGCCAATAGGGCGGCCTATCAGCAACACAACCGTCTATGTTCTGGACGAAGAGATGCAGCCGATACCGGTTGGCGCTGTAGGAGAGCTCTACACTGGCGGTGACGGTCTGGCCCGGGGCTACTGGCAACAGGCTGAACTGACGGCAGAACGCTTTGTCCCTGATCCGTTCAGCAAGCAGCCCGGGGCGCGTCTCTATCGAACCGGTGATCTGGTCCGGTATCTGATTGATGGACGACTGGAATTTGTAGGACGCCGCGATCAGCAGCTCAAGGTACGTGGTTTCCGTATCGAGCCGGGAGAGATTGAAACAGTGCTTGCCCGACATGAGCAGGTGCATGAATGCGTGGTCATCCTGCGCAAGGCAGAGACGGGCGAGAGCTACCTGGTTGCCTGCATGACGGGCGAAGATCCTGCCCTGGTGCCGGCGGATGACGAATTGCGGCAGTATGTGCGGGAGCGGCTGCCCGAGTATATGGTTCCGTCGTACTTCCTCTGGTTGGAGGCCCTGCCTCTCACTCCCAATGGTAAGGTCGACCGGCGGGAGTTGATGCGGATGCAGGCAGAGGGGCTGCAACAGCAATTGCAGCAAAGCAACGCTCAATTGTTTGTACCGCCCTGGGATGAAATTGAGTTCCGGCTCATGCGCATCTGGGAAGAGGTTTTGCAGATACAGCCGGTCGGAGTATCAAGCAACTTCTTTGATCTGGGCGGGCATTCGCTGACTGCAATCCGTTTGATGTCCCGCATTCGGCAGGAGTTCGAGCAGGATATTGCGCTGGAGATGCTGTTCCAGCTACCGACCGTGGCCCAACTTGCCACTGCCCTGCGTAATCGGACAGCCGGATCGTCCACTGATCGGGTGTTGGTGCCGCTGCAAACGCAGGGGAGCAACCCGGCTCTGTTTTGTGTCCATCCTGCTGGCGGAACCGCGTTCTGTTACGCGAACCTATCGCGCCTGCTCGGGTCTGAGCAGCCGTTCTACGCCTTGCGCTTGCCCGAATGGTCGAAAACCGGGCAGTATCCGGCCATTGCGGAACAGGCTGCAATGTATCTTGAAGCAATTCGCTCAGTGCAACCACATGGGCCATACCTGCTCGGTGGCTGGTCGTTTGGCGGAATTGTTGCCTTTGAGATGGCCCGACAGCTCGAACAGCAGGGTGAGGAAGTGGCCTTCCTGGCTCTTATCGATAGCGCCGTTCCGCGCAGCGAAACAGCGGCACCGCAGCCAGCCCTTGATGATGCAGTCCTTGTTGCAAGAGCAAAAGGGATGCTTGAGGCGTTGAACGCGATGCAGATGAGCGAGTTCGAACGGCTCTCGCTAGCAGAGCAACTGGAGTATATCTGCCAGCAAATGATAAAGATCCATATGCTGCCAGCGGATGCTGACGTAGAGCTGGCGCGGCGCTTCCTTGCAACGATCGTAATGAGCAGCTATGCAGCGCGAACCTATGTGCCTCATACCTATAGTGGAAGGATTACCTTCTTCAGGGCGACGGAGAGCGTGAAGCTCCTGGAGCTTGAGGATGCAGAAGCGTACGGACTGTCTCAGGGCGAGGCTGCTCCAGAGCTAGCGGGAGGCTGGCAGCATTTCACCTCGGCAGGAATTGACGTGCACCTTGTTCCCGGCGACCACGAAGGAATTGTTGTAGGATCTGCTGTACAGCATCTGGCAACAGCGCTTCGACGAAGTATTGATGCGGTGCTGAAGCAGTAATATGTCTGCTCAGGTGTATCGCGTTCCTTCTCAGTGGTGCACCTGAGCGGTCACTCTGGAAATGAGGCAATAGAGGCTCAATCGTGGCAGAAAAGGAGATACACCTATGAACAGTATCGGGGGGAAATATTCTTTACAGGCTGTTACAGCAGAACAGGTAGCGAGCGAAACCCATGAGCACCAGGGGTTCCCTGAGTGCATTACCCGGCTGGTGACAGAATGGGCAACAGTCACGCCGGATGCTATAGCCCTTGTAAAGGATGAGCAGATGATTTCATATGGGGAGCTCAATCTCAGAGCCAACCAGATTGCCCGCTACTTGCAGGCACAGGGGCTGAGAAGAGGAGAGATCGTTGCTCTATGTATAGAGAGAAGTATTGAAACAGTTATCGGGCTTCTGGCTATTCTCAAGGCAGGATGTGCTTATTTGCCTCTGGATCCCTCGTATCCTCCCGAACGGCTGGCCTTTATTCTCGAAGATGCTAACGTACGTATCGTGCTGACGCAGGAGAAGCTGCTCATGCGCATACCGGAGAAGCAGGCGCGAAGTATTTGTCTGGATGCGGATAGAGCGCTGTGGAGGCAGTATAATGGAAGCGATCCCGAGATTGCCAGCTTTATATATGAGGTTGCTTATGTTATCTATACATCTGGCTCGACTGGCTACCCCAAAGGCGTACAGGTGACGCACCGCAACCTTTTACACCTGGTTGATTGGCATATCACAGCTTTTCAGGTGACGACTGAAGATCGTGCCTCACAGGTAGCCGGGCCAGCCTTTGATGCAATGGTCTGGGAGCTCTGGCCGTATCTGAGCATTGGCGCCTGTATCACGTTTGCGGAAGATGATGTGCGTACGGTTCCGGCCCTGCTTCGCGACTGGCTTATCAAGCATAATATCACTATTGCGTTTGTGCCAACAGTGCTCGCCGGGGAACTGATTCAGGCTAATTGGCCCTCTTTTACGCGGTTGCACACGCTGCTGACAGGGGCGGATGTGCTTACGCATCATCCTCGACCGGGGCTGCCGTTTGTGTTAGTAAACAACTATGGACCAACCGAAACGACGGTAGTGGCAACATCGGGGATCGTTCCACCTCTTGAGCAGCCAGAGCACATCCCTACTATTGGCAAGCCGATCAAGAACACGCGGATATACATCCTTGATGAGCGGCTTGCAGAAGTGCCAGTGGGAGTTACAGGCGAAATCTATATCGGGGGGAGTTCCGTTTCGCTTGGTTACCTGAACCGTGTAGAACTGACCGCTGCCCGCTTCGTCCCCGATCCTTTCAGCGACATCCCTGGTTCCAGGCTCTATAAAACAGGCGATATAGCCTTTCTGATGGATGATGGACAAATTATGTTCATCGGGCGTAATGACCATCAGGTTAAGGTGGCGGGCTACCGCGTGGAACTCAACGAAATTATGCTGGCCCTGAATCGGCAGCCAGAGATCAGAGATTGTATTGTGACCGTGCGTGATGTGCAGGGAAAAGGAAAGAGTATTGTCGCGTATCTGGTGGCCCAAGAGGACAGCACGCCTCAGGTTTCCAGGCTACGGAGGTCGCTTGCAAGGCGCCTGCCTCATTATATGATTCCCTCATTTTTCATCCAGATGGAGGCATTACCAACCACGCCCAACGGAAAAATTGATCTTGCTGCCCTTCCTGAGCCAGAAGAAGCAAACATCTTACAGGATACAGCCTCCTCGCTTGCGGTTACCCCGACGGAGGAGAAAGTCATGGAGATCATCTCGTCACTTCTGGGCCTGACGGGTTTATCGATCCAGGATAACTTCTTTCTTCTAGGGGGGAATTCTCTGTTGGGTACCCAGATCATCACTCGACTTTCCCGCGAATTTGGGATCGATATTCCTTTGCGGGCAATCTTTGCGTCGGCAACCGTTCAAAAGCTGGCGGCATTAGTCGACGAAATGTGTCAGAAGAAGTAAGAGCGAGCCTTTTTTTTGAGGAAGGAATAAGAGCAATGTACCCCGATCTGAACAGGAATGAAATGCCACTGAGTCTCAGTTATCTTATGGAGCCAGAGGTGCTTGCGAATCCGTACCCGCTCTATCACAAACTGCGTAGCACAGATCCGGTGTACTGGGATCCGTTTTTACATGCCTGGCTGGTAACACGATATGAGGATGTCGTAACGGTATTGACTCGCTTTTCATCTGATCGAACGCCGACGCCGGACTATCTCACTGCGCTTGGTTTAGAGGAACTGACTCCGCTTGCCCGCCTGATGGTGAAACAGGTGATCTTCCTTGATCCCCCGGATCACAGGCGGATACGCGGGCTCTTATCCGTTGCGTTTACCCCGCGACGGATTGAGAAGTTGCGCGGCCATATTCAGAAGGTGGCCGATGACCTGTTAGACAGGGTACAGGGTCAGGAACAAATGGATATCGTTACCGACCTGGCATATCCGCTCCCGGCGATTGTGATTGCTGAAATCCTGGGTGTGCCGGCTTCAGACTGGCAGACGCTTACCCGCTGGTCGCTCGATTTCGGACAGATATTGGGTAATTTTCAGCACAATCCTGATCGCATCGAACAAATGGTCAGGAGCACGGAGGAGATGTGCGAATATCTGCTAGCGATTCTCAAGGAGAGACGTCGTGTGCCGCGTGAGGATCTGATTAGCTGGCTGATTGCGGCGGAAGTGAGTGGTGATCGTCTCACAGAGAAAGAGATTCTGGCGAATGTCGTTCTGACACTGGTTGCTGGCCTGGAGACGACGATTAACCTGATCGGGAATGGTATCTATGTGCTTTTAAGGCATCCCGAGCAACTGAAGAAACTTCAGACTGAGCCGCAGTTAATCGTGTCGGCGGTTGAAGAGTTGCTGCGGTACGAGAGCCCCAGTCAGCACACGGCGCGGCTGGCCGCTACCGATATGGAGCTCGGGGGAAAAATTATTCGGAAACGGCAGGCTGTCATTGCGATGGTGGGAGCGGCAAACCGCGATCCTGAGCGTTTCCCGGATCCAGATATGTTTGATATCTGCCGGCAGAATAACAAGCATATTGCCTTTGGTTGGGGGAGTCACTTTTGTTTCGGGGCTCCTCTGGCGCGGCTTGAGGGGCAGATCGTGATTCAGACGGTCTTCCGGCGCTTTCCCCATCTGAGGTTGAGTGACGGGGAGATTGCCTGGCGGGATAACTTGGGGTTGCGTGGCCCTGCCAATTTGCCGGTCTGGTTGTAGGGACATGAAAAGAGGAATGCACAGAAGAGCTGGATCTATGCATTCCGCCACTGCTCTGAGGAGGTAAAGGGATTATTTCAGATGCTCAATGTAGCTCTGGAGGGCCTGTGAAATGGTTTGCAGGATCTTCTGACGCGCTGTATGGAGAAAGAAATGCCCTCCTGGATACATATAGCTGGAAAAGGAGCCGGTTGTTTGCTCCTTCCAGGGGAGAAGATCATCAGGGCTCACCCGGTTATCTTCTGTACCTCCCAGAGCGGAGATCGAGCTTTGAAGAGGCTCATCATGGACGTACTGATAGGTTTCACCCAGGGTAAAGTCAGCTTTTAGCATTGGAAGCATGAGCTGTAGCAAATCTTTATTCTGTAGTACCCTTTCAGACGTGCCTTTGAGGAGATGAAGCTCTTTAATAAAATCTTCATCACTTAAATTGTGGATAGGTCGAATGACGTGCATACACTGAGGGGCCCAGTGGGCGGCAACGAACAGGTGAAGGGGCTGCTTCTTGTAGTGCTTCCGCAGGTAGCGAGCTATTTCGAAGCTGATAACCGAGCCCATACAATGGCCGAATGAGACGAATGGCTTATCGAGATAAGGCTCAAAATATGGCCCTAGCTCCTGCACAAGAGAGGAGAGACTCTCAAAGAACGGCTCTCCGAAGCGATTTTCCCGGCCGGGAAGCTGGATTGCACATACTTCAATCTCCGGAGGGAGATACTCAGCCCAACTCGTAAAAACGGAGGCTCCACCGCCAGAGTAGGGGAAGCAAAACAGACGTATTGAGGCGTGTGGGTTAGGTTCTGGACAGATGATCCAGGGGTTAAACTCGGATGCCATGACTGTTACCCTCCCTTGAAGAGTCAATTGCTGATATATTTCTGAAAAGAGGTAAAATAGAATAATTTGTTAATTACAATATAATATAGAATATCTTATAAGTCAATGGTTGGAAAATGTTTTTGATACAATGAAATTAAAAGTAGCTTATTATAAATATAGGTAAAAGAAGGAGGAATTGTTCTCGGGGAGCTCCGGGAGAAGAGAAAGTCGCCGGTTCTGAGAGATGCGGGATGCCTCCCTTTTCCGCAACACTGCTTTGGGAGGCGCTGGCCAGCTCTTGTTTCACTGCTCACAGATTCCGGTGCAACTGTTCAGGCTGTGGATCTGGAAACGTCGAGGCATCAAACGTCGGACCAGGAATGGAGGGGCGTGCGTGAGATGGTTGCAGCCCGCGTTGTCTCTGGTTCAGGCAGAAGGGGGTCAGGAAGCCGTGCGGGTACAAGCAATGGAGTATCAAGGTGGGAGCAGGGTCAAAGGAGTGTACATGAGGGCGTGAACTGCTCCAGATCAAGCAGCAGATGTCCCAAGGCCTAGCTGTCTGCCTCACCTTCCAGATCACCGTTTCCACCAGATCGGTGGGAAACTGATGGAAAAGCCGGCTTGCCACCTCTGTGACCCTGGCCATTTCTCCCCATAGCCAGACCGTCTGCTCGACGGCGGCAATGTCGGAAACGTTTTATGTTTGGCAGGCAAGAAGACCGGATTCAGGATTATCGGGTGTTGTGTGATTCATCGCCAGCATGAATGGGAAGCGCTAAACACATCGTGAAAGGACACGTCCAGAGGAGTGTATGGTTTTCCGCCTTCGGCACAGCCCGGTTCCCTATGCTGAAAGCGGAAGCCATACACCGGACAATTAGGGAAGTGGGTCTCAAATACTACCTGCTCGCTTCCAATGGGCCCGATCCTTGCCATTCACGAGATTGGCGCATCCTGGTAAAGCCCTGTCCGCTGCGACAGGCTACGTACTCTTCCCATTCTCTGTGGCTACAGCAAAGGCGTTCCAAACTGTGTCGGCGAGGTAGAAAAAGGGCTGATTATTCGCGACAAAATGGCGGGACGCGATGGTAAATATATGTTATTTTGCTCCTTTCACGAAAGACGTTTTCGGGGTCCAGTTGAGCCGCGTACAACCAGGCGAGTAGTAAGCCGGATGTGAGTTGGCTCTTCCTGCTGGTGCTGCTGAAAGTGGTGTATCACCATCTGCACCGCGGCCCTTCCCATTTGCTCCATAGGCTGCTCAACCGTCGTGAGTGGGGGGGAAAGATATGGACTATAGGTATTATCAAACCCAACAACAGAGATATCTTCAGGGATAGAGAGATGTGCTGCGTAGAGTGCCTGTAAGACCCCGGCAGCGATAATATCACTGGTGGCAAAGACGGCATCAGGTCGTTTCCCGCTCCGAAGGAGCTTTTGCATTGCATGATATCCCGCTAAAAGCCCATTATCGGCGGATGTATAGAAGCGGTCCAGTACGATCAATTCAGTGTCGAGTGGGATCTGATGGTGTGCAAGAGTGTCGCAATAGCCAGAGAAGCGCTCGTGCTCAATCCTGTTCTGATGAGGTTGGGCTTTGCGTTCGGCTGGACCGGGAGGGATTTCACCAAGATACGCAATTCGGCGATGCCCCAGGGCAATGAGATGCTCAATGGCTTCAACTGTGCCCGCATAGTTATCAGCCGTGACTGTTGGTGTAGACAACGTTGTAGGACGCTCTACCTGTATGACCATCAATCCCGCCTCTAAAGCGATCCGGACATTTTCTTCACAGAGTGGAGTGGTGAAGAGAATTGCATCTACACGCCGCTGGATAAAGGTCTCGATGCCTAACCGCTCGCGCTCTGGATCGTGTTGAACATTGAAGGCCAGAATCGACCAGCCATGGTATAGCGCCTCTTGTTCAGCTCCCAGTGCGACTCCGATGAAAAAAGGATTGGGGGCTGTTCCCTGAAGAATGTGCCCGATTGTTTTTGTCTGCCGGGCCCGTAAGCCCTGGGCAACTATGTTGATTCGGTAGCCTGTCTGCTGAATTGCCTGCTCGACCCGTTTCCGCGTTTTTTCTGTCACGAGGCTCTCGTTGCGGAGGACTCGGGTGACAGTTGCTGTGGAGACTCCGGCGAGCCGGGCAACGTCTTTTAAGGTGACTTGTTTCTTATTCATAGATGCTGTCTCATTCTGTAGGCTTATATTGAAGGCTTATCTCACAGAAAAACGCGCTATGCTGTATAGAGTGTTTCTCTGATTATTGCCGATACTTTTTCTGTTGCCTGTATTCTCTGACTTGACAGGAAAAGTGAAATTCTGTACACTCGATATTATCGATAACCTATGCTTTGTTTTCCTATTGTAGGATATGTTATCGATAACATTTTGTAAAGGCGGAAGGCTTCGCGTAAAAAAGAGAAGAAAAAGAGCTGGGGTGGTAGTGAGTTGGTTGGTAATACATCGGAAGACTGCATTGTTGTGCTTTTCTATTGGCAAGAGCCTGTCTGTCGCGGCCCGGTATATCCCCGGATGATTGATGTTCTTTGGAAGCAGAAAAGGAGATCCTGTCGAACGTACTTTCTGTAGAGAGCTCATAAGTAGTGGATCATGAGAAAGGAAATCTATGCGATCTGTACGTATTCTCTTTACCGGACAAAATCAAGTTGAAATTCAAAATGCCGAGGTTGCAGCGCCCGGCTCTGCTCAGGTGCTTGTTCAGGCACGCAAGTCCCTTATCAGTACAGGAACAGAGACGATCTGTTTAAGCCGAAACTTTGAAGCCGATTCACATTGGGATCGTTGGGTGCGCTATCCCTTTGCTCCCGGATACAGCCTGGTTGGTACCGTTGTGGAGGTCGGTAAACAGGTTTCATGGGTGCGTCCAGGGCAGCGAGTGGCCTTGCGTCAGCCGCATCAGCAGTATATGCTGGCAGAAGCTTCTAACCTTTACCTTGTCCCGGATGGGATTTCAGACGAGGAAGCGACCTGGTTTGGTCTGGCGAACATTGTGCAAAATGGGGTGCGTAGAGCCTCCCAGGTGCTTGGCGAGAGCGTGGTAGTAATCGGTTTAGGGCTGCTTGGTCAGTTGGTAGTACAGTATATGCGCTTGCTTGGGGCACGCCATATTATTGCGATCGATATGGCTGAAGCGCGGTTAACGATGGCAAAGGCGCACGGGGCTACAACGACACTGGCAATGGATGCAGCAAATGCGCGAGAGGCTGTGCTTGAGCTGACCGAGGGACGGGGCGCAGATGTCGTCTATGATGTGACCGGGGTGGCTGCTGTCTTTGAGGCGGCTCAAGGGCTGCTGTGTCGCTTTGGTCGGCTGGTATTGCTTGGTGATACCGGGATGCCCTCCCGACAGCATTTGACCGGGGCGGTGATTACCCGAGGCTTGCAGATTATAGGTGCCCATGATACGAATCCTCCTGCGCTCTCAACGGATCATGCTTACTGGGATCATCAGCAGATGGCGCGATTGTTTTTTACCTATGTCCAGCGCGGTGATATGCGTGTTGCTGATCTAATAACGCATCGATATACTCCATCCCAGGCACCAGAAGCCTATGCATTGCTTTTGCAGAAGCGAGAAAGCGCAATGGGGGTAATCTTTGATTGGACATCGCTTCCTGAATGATATCCGACACATTGGATGTTTTTCTGCTTTCGGCACACCCCGGTTTCTGTACTGCGTGCAGAGCAAGTAGGGAGCCTCGTCGAACGCTTCTGGGCTGCGTGCCTCTACAGGGCGTCGCACTGCGGCGGCTCGCAAGCACGCTGGCTGAAAGAAGAATCCCCGGGCTTGTGCCCCGGGGAGTGTCAATGATTGCATTGCCGAAGAGGACTGTGAGAAAAGCGATCACCTTGTAGCGTCCGAAACGCCGCCGCGCAAAACACCTTTGTTCACCCCTCTTCAGATCCAAAGGCTTTTCTTGCTTTTTGCGGCGCCTTGAGATAATCTGTCAATCCAATCACATTGCCCCAGGGATCGGCAATTTCAACAATCCATCCAGTGCTCACCTCCCAGGGCTCTTTGAGCAATGGAATACCGGTGGTCTCTAGCTGTCGGGCAGCAGCACGCGCATCGGCTACCTCCAGCCATACACGAGGTGTGGTGCGTGGGGGGGCGGGATCAATATCCTGGACACGTAGCAAGAGCCCTGGTTCCTCTTTTCCCAGTTGATAGGCGATCACGCCAGCCTCTGCTATTACAAATTTTACTGGAAATCCGAGGCCCTTTTCATAAAAGGCTCGTGCCTGCGTGAGATCTCCGATGGCAAAGAGGATATTATCAACCCCTAGAATAGGAAGACTCATTTTGATTCTCCTTGTATGCTTTGTTCCCAATCTCGATCATACACGCACCTGCCACCAGGTGCCGCGATTCCTCGCCAGATTTTCTTGTTCTCGTTGAACAGCTCTGGATTTTTTGAAGGGAGAAATGTGCCTTATTCTTGTAACATATATGTGATTTATTCTAAATCTTTTTCAGGGCCTGAGCAGCTAATTCCGTAAAGAGGAGAAAATAGAACTAACCACATATGTTGAGTATATCATATGGAATACTTTCTACACAACTTTCTTGTTTTCAAGGAGGCCAAAAGGATTGAAGTTCATTTTCAGAAGAACTGAGAACTTGTGAGGAACATCAGAACAGTACTAATGTCTCCGATGAAGGGATTGAAACTCAGATCGGTTGTGATGTTTGGCTTCGCTAAACGCTTGTGCCACACATGTGGAGCGAGAGCTATTGAGGTTCAAGCGAGACTAAAAATTGGAAGTTCCCACAAACTGGAAATATGTTCCTTGCTATCAAGTGGGAAGGGCTGCTCCTGGGGGATTTCGATATGTTTCAGAAACGTTTCAGTGAGCTGTTTGATGGTGGGGCTACGGATGAGGGAGATTTGCTGTTCTTCTCAGAGTATGGTGAGCAGTGTTGGCTAGTGTGCTCTTATTGGTTCTGATGCATCTCTTGAGCAGGAGTGAAAAGTATCATGTGACAATCGAACTCCTTGCTGCTCTGATCGTGCAAGATACAAGAAGGTACGCTTATGCTACTCACGGTAGGCGTGGTGAGCAACTCAATTGTCAGAATAGATAGAGCAGTTGCCGTTCTGGAAGGAAGAGGGAGTCCACTGTTTGCTTGCATCGTGCATTGCCCCTTTCGTCCGTGTTTCGAGGAGACAGAGGCAGACATAGCCCGAAGTGAAGGTCAGGACGGAGTGAAAAACACCAGAATATGGAAAGTATCGGGCATGGTGCTTCTGCCCGAGGACCGAGGTGGCGATGAATTCGAGATATCTCCCGGATAATGAAATAGGGGGAATAAGAGCGATGTGCAAGCATACCCTGAGCTTCTTTTGAAAAAGTCCAGGGTATTGAGCGTAGAAGGTGTATGAGATGGGAATGAGGAAAACATCTGAAACGACCTTAATCATTTGTCAAATCCGATAGTCTCTCTGTTCCAGCCAGCATAACGATAGGCCAAAAAGGATCCAGGGAAATCTGTGTGTCGGGTGCGGTAACCGTCACCGGGAGACAGGTCTTGACTGCCTCGGCCAGGCTTGCCGCCCGTGGTTTGCCAACCCGGAATGACCACGGATTCGTGACATAGCCGATGCCGACTCCGGCATCGGGGTCGCCATAGGCAACCGATCCGCCGGAGCCGGAGTGACCGAACGAGGCGGGTCCGACCCAGGGCATTGGTGGGCAGGCTCGCTAGAACCCGAGCGACATGTAGAAGGAGCGGTCTGTCGGAAGAAAAAGTTCTGGTGGAAGCCCATACATCCGTGTCTTGTCGGTCTGGACGACACTCATCCTCTCGACCGTTGCCGGATCGAGTAGCCGCACGCCAGGCACGCGTGTTCATGTATCCGCTGGTGGATCTATGGCACCGCCGAGCACGCCGGCGCGGGCTTGCACGGAATCCGTTCCTGGCGGAGAAATAGAGCTGGCGAAGGTTGGGGAGCGTGCGCGTGATTCTGGCGGGAATGATCCTGTTGGCCATAGGTTAAGAAGAGATTTCCTCGTGGTTACCTACTGGTTTGCTTGCTCCAGAAAGCGCTCTATAATCAGTCTTACAGTAGGAATCAAATCCAGGTCAAGCACTCTTTCGAGCGGCGTAAAAACCATAGCCTGCCCTTCACCCAGGACAATATCTTCCTGGCAGGCCTGGGTCTGGACAGAATAGACATGCCATTGACGATAAACTCCTGGCAGTGGGCTAGCAGGAAGGATGCTCTCCCAGAACAGCTTGAGATTGCCATGTACCTTGAGGCCTGTCTCCTCTTCCAGCTCCCTGCGGGCCGCTTCTTCCGGGGTTTCGCCCGGCTCAATTCCGCCTCCCGGCAGGCCCCATTTGTGCGGCCACGGATTTGCAGTGCCATCACGGTGCTGCATCAACAGCTGGCCCTGCTGATCTATGACAAGCACCACGGCAATATGGTGATCCCGAATCTTTTGCTCCATTTTGGATGCTCTTTCTGTCTCTATTTTAGATGAGGGTGCTTCCAACTTGACCGAGCAGGATAAGCTCATCAGAAACGAGGCTTGCTCTCGCCTGAAGGCAGATCAGCTTATGATACCTATGATCATCGACCAAGCGGCACCCGTGGTCCCACCAGCATATCATAGAGCGCAAGCGAGGGCGCGGTCCAGCCTTGCATAGTGATGCCCCACCCTCATCAATGCATTGCATCTGCTAGCTTTGTGCCGCTTGGCTGTGCATCTGACGTATCGTTGGTGCCTTCCCGATCCTCCGCAGGCCCAGGGAGGAAGGAATTGGGCAAACGCAGTAGCATGGAACGCTTTTGGGGTCGGGTCTTTCTGTTTTTTTCACGCGTCCTCGCCCTCCTCTCGTCTCCCTGGTCCACCATGGTTCGGCTGGTCCCCTTGACTTACACGTCCACTATCATTGTCGCTCTCGCTGCGAGCCTGCTGGCCGCTCCGATCTCATCCGCTCTCCCAAACACGTTTTTTTAGCTCATACATGGGAGGTTTCTGAGTTACGAAATACCATCAGTGGTGAGAACTAGCCCAAACCTTGCTGCGAGATACTGTACAACTCCCAGTCATGACGAGTCTTTAGAGGGAAAGATTCTTCAACGGCGAGTTATTTTCTTTCTAGGTTCAATTGCTATGGAACCTCGTATTGAAAAGCGGGTCGTCCCCGTCGCTTTGGGCTCAACCCGAGACCAGACTTCAGTGGCGATTTCCATCTGGCGAGTCGCGAGATTAAGCAGGGACATAGGTCAACCTGATCACATCCTCGCCAATCCGATCGTGAGCTATAAGGCGGAGCGGTGGTCGGGGGCCGGCGAAATATGGCTTGCCGTGACCAAGTACGACGGGGTGCAGGTAGATTCGATACTCATCGATCAGGCCAAGCTCGGTGAGGCTATGCGCCAAGTTCGGACCAGCAACTTCGATCTCCCCGTCGCGTCCGGCCTTCAGCTCGCGGATCGCGCGCTCAAGATCACCCTCAACAAGCCTGGCATTGGGGCCGACCGACTTCAATGAGCGCGAGACGACCCATTTCGGCTGGTTCCGCCACGCCGCCGCGAAGGCGTGTTCCTCTGCATCCCATTCAGGATGATCGTCATCCCAGTAACGCATGATTTCATATATTTGGCGGCCGTAGATACTGCCTGCCTGCCCCTGAGCCTCCTCGATGAAGTGGCGGAAGAGCGTGGGGCTTGGCGCAAACTTCATATGGTCAACGTAGCCATCCAGGGACTGGTTCATTCCGAACACTAACTTAGCCATATTTACATCCTTTCTTCACGCGGCACATCCGTGCGGTCATGCATAAACCTGTCTAGAGGCATTGTCGTTCCGATAATAACGTTTCCCATAACACCTCCAGAGTATAAGTGGATGTTTCCTTCTCCCAATCTTACCCGTTCCCCTCGAAAAAAACTTCTCCGATCTTGCTCTTCGCTCCCTACAGTCAGCACCCATTCCTGGAAAAGATAAGAGGCCCACTCTCGATCTCGGCGATGACACCAACTTCTTTTGCTCAATTTGAGTGCGTACCCCTTTCAAGTCTCATATGGTGAGGTGTCTTGTTGAGGAGGGAAGGCTCTCCAGAGCCGGACAGGGATGCTGCCCGGTTCTGGAGAGGGATGGACGCAGGAGACCAGCGTGCAGATGCCAGTGCTGCTTGTGCCAGGAGACAGGAAGCAGTGGCTTGGCTGATCAGGAGAAAGGGACCCGGGTGGGCAGACGAGATGGTCGCGACGCTGTGCGCGAGACGAGCGGACACGAGATGGTTGTGCAGATGCAAGTGGGGCTCACGCCGGAGTATGAGCACGCATGCTCTCGCTAGCATCTGGGAGGGAGAGACATGGGAAGCTCTTCAGCGTTCGTCTCTGGCCAGAACGGACGTTGAGAGATGGTCCCGGTCGCTCCCCGGGTGCTGCGTGCCCGCATGCGGGTTCCCAGAGGGCGTTCAGGCTTCCCCTGATCCCCGATGATGCTCCCGAAGAAGAAGGCGAGCCATGTGCTGGCCAGTGGCCGGCGCAGGCGGGATTGCCAGAAGGCGTGCTCCTGCTGGATCTGCGTGTGCAGGCGCTCATAGAGCGTGTGCACGGTCTCACGAAGCGCGAGAAGCTGTGCGTCGCGTTGAGCCTGGGCCTCCTGTTCGGCGTGCTGGATGCGGTGGTGAGCTTGCTGCAACGCAGCCTTCAGATCCCGCGTCCGCTGAGTGAGCCGGTGGAGTTCTGCTTCGAGCAGCCGCAGGGGCGATGATGCTCCCTGAGAGGCGGGTGTCACGTGCTGGTGACGACGACGAGGTGCGAACCGAGGATGCTGACGAGCCATAGGAAGAGACACGAGAGATGCTTGAGCATTCAGAAAAGTGAAGTGAGCGAGGATAGGAAGGGGAGAGAAGTGGACAAGAGAAGGGGAAGGCACGAGATGTGTGTGCGGTGTCATATTGGTGGTAATAGAGAAGGAGAGAAGAGAATTGAGAGATAAGAAGCAAAAATAAAGAGGGAGTGGGAATGAGGAAGCAGGAGTAAGAGAAGGGGAAGGGAATAGCGCTGTCGCGCTTCCCAATGGTGCGTATCGGAGAAAACGCTGTCTAACGCCTGACGCAAATCACCAATTGTGAGCAGTGGATCAACAGGCCTCTCGACGAAAAGGCTGCATCCTTTACATAAAAAAAGAGGTATAAGCGAAGCTACGCGTTTTAGCATCCTATTTTGGTGCGTGTCTGTTGCAGCGCGGCGTCTCTCTTGCATGTCAGGTCATAGCTTTTCAACGAAACGAAAAGAGGGGAGATGAGCGTAGAGAGAAAAGAGTTGAGGAGGAAAACAGAGCAAGGAGAGGTCTATGAGCGTCTCGGCTTCCTTGCCTGAAGAAGATTCTGTCTGTTCTGCGAGGAGCGGCTACGACAGCGTGCCTGGATGAAATGAGGGGATGAGAAGCGCTCAAATTGCAATTGTCACTGGTGCGCTTCTTGTTGCAACATGGTCCAGAGATAAGAGAGATTTGTAGTACATATGTACGGATGTCCTTGATGGCGCATGTCATTTCTTGCTATCTAAGAATGCGTATGCTTGGTGGGACTGGCTTCAGATCCTCTTCTCTCGGGCACCTCGGAGGCTGCTCCCTGCTGAGAGCACTGCAAGCTATTCTGGTTTGGTCCGATGGATAGTGCTCGCTTTCGGTTAATGAGGTAGAAGCGAGAAGAAAAGAGGAACGTTATGACACTGACACAAACGAAAGTCATTCTTGGCCCCACAGTTGAGGCCTTGCCACTACAAGAGAGCAAACTTCCGAATTTGCTGACCTACGTCTATGAAGGGATGAAATTGCCCAACACACCAGAATCGTTGGCTTCTTTTATGAAGACAACAAAGAATGAAATCCTCTATTATCACTCATCCTTGCTTTATGACTTTAAGGCAATCAGGGAACATTGTGAAGATTTTGGGGGTAAGGATAGAACCTACGAAAAAAGTGTGAATGTTGCAAAAGATATTGTGGCCTATAGTGAAAAAGCGAAGAAGAGCTACAATGAAGTCTTGCAATTGATTGATGAGTGGAGGAAAGAACCGAGTAAGGAACAGGAAAAGAAGCAGAAAGTGAAAGATATTCTGGAAGCGAGGAAAAAGGAATCTCAAAAATATCAGCGAGACGTTGAAGCTGTGTACAAAGGAGTGCATGCTTTCCTGGACATTACGCAAAAAGACCAAAAGGCTCTGGAGTCAGATGAAAGCCACTATAATCAAAAACTGATGAAGGAGAATAAGAAGTTGGCTGATTTAAATGAAGAAGTGAAAAAACTACAAAAGGAAATAGAAGAGAAGAATCAAGCTGTGCTTGAGAAAGTGAAGCCGAGCTTTTGGCAGGCATTACGCTTTGTAGGTGTTGGGGGATTGGGGGTATACGCGTATACACAGGAGGTCAAAGATGCCATAGCGAAGCTAAGCGAAGCAAAGGAAAAGTTAAAGAAGGCCCAGGATGAGCAGGACAAGTACTTTAGAGCACTGACGCTCTCGCGAATGATTGTGGCAACTGTTACGCACGCACAGAATAACTTGCGAAAGGCATTACCAGAATTGCAGAAGATGATAGGGATCTGGAGTACGTTGAGTAAGGATTTTGATACTCTCCTGAGCAAGCTGAACAGTAGGGGGATGCAGGAGATTAGCCAGATTCTGACGAAGCTGGCGGTCCAGAGCGCAATCAGGCAGTGGGAGGCGCTTAAGGATAAAGCAGAGAAGTATTACAAAAATGCGTATTCACATGGGGCGACCTGGTATAGCACGATTGATGACCTGCTCAAGGCTGTCGGGTAAGGGGGACTATGTTAGTCGCAACAAGGACAGAGAGCTTGAAGCCTTCCTTCCGATGCTAAGTAGGGCGTCATTCTTGCTGTTCATGAAGCATATTGGAGGTGGAAGCGGAGGAGCGGTCTGGAAGAGACTGCATGAAGTAAAAAATCTCGTCCGTTCGTCTGCTCATCAGGCATTGGGTTGAAATGAAACCGGTGCCCGAGTAGAGACAATCTGTGAAACAAAAGGATGAAGAAAGGAAAGATCATGGCTCAAACGAAAACCCAAACGCAAACGAAAAAAGAAATTCTTGGTCCCTCGGTGGATTATTTGCCGCTGCAAGAGGGTAAATTTACGAACCTGTTGATCTACCTGTATGAGGGGCGGAGCCTACCGAATACAGCCAAATTGCTGGCAAACTTTCTTGGGATTTCAGAAGCAGAGGTCAACAGTAAGCATAACTTGTTACTAGGGACATATCAGGGGATCAATACACATTGTAGCGACTTTTTGAAGCCGAAGAACGGAACCTATGATAAGAGTGTTTTCCTGGCTGGAGATATTGTCGGGTATGGGAATGACGCGAAGGATTACTATGGAGGTATCCTTGATATAATTCAGGAATGGAAAGATGGAAAAAAGAAGGAGGAGGATGCAAAGAGCGAAATTAAGGAAATTCTTGAAGATAGGAGGAAAGAAGCAGAAAAATTTAAGAATGCAGCAGAAGAAGTGTATAATGGAGTTCAGGCGTTCTTAAGTGTGACACAAAAGGACCAGGGAGCGCTCGTAAAAAAGGGAAAGTGAATATAAAACAGAGCTGGCAAAGCAAAGCCGGGAATTAGAAAATTTGAATAAAGAGGTGGAAAAAGCACAAAAAGAGTTAGAGGCCGAGAACCAAAAGGCGTTAGAAACACTGAAACCGAGCTTCTGGAAAGGGCTTCAGTTGGTTGGCTCCGGGACTATTGGAGCGTTGGCATACACGCAACAGGTGAAAAACGCCATCAATAAGCTGAATGCGTGTAGAGCGAATCTTGAAAAGGCTCAAAGTGAGAAAAATTCAGTTTTTCGAGCGTTGACGATATCGGGAGCGGTTGATGCAAGCATCACTCAGGTGAATTCGCTTATTGGGAAGGCGCTGAAGGAACTGGAAGCGATGGCGGGGATTTGGAGTACGCTATGTAAGGACTTTGACACCCTTCTTAACACCCTCAATAGTAAGGGGGTGAAGGAGATCAGCAAGATTCTCACAAAGCTGGCAGTACAAAGCGCGATCAGGCAGTGGGAAGCACTGAGGGACAAGGCGAAAGCGTATCGCGATGATGCTTACTCATCCGGGGTTACCTGGTATCCCACAATTGATGCCTTACTCAAGGCCGTTGGATAGTACTGTAAGGGCAAGCAGGAGAGTTCCGCTTCTCGAATCCGGAACTCTCCTTTCCTGACTATTGCGTCGCAGATGGAGAAGGAGATTGGCATGAGCATTGCGACCATTTCCACGACAACAACTCCTACGCTCAACTACAAGGAGCTTGTCAAGAAGTATCAGCTTCCAGGAACAGAGGAGATCTTTCGGAGTCATGAAGGCCTCCTGGTGTTTCGTCAGCTTGAAGGAAATCTCAAACCAGTCTATGAGCGATATCTGCAAGAGAAGCAAAAAGCGGCGGGGATTGTCGCTATTGTGCTCTATATGGATCGGCTGGTGATTCCCAAAACGGTGCCCCAAATCGATAAGGATGTGCATGTGATGATCTGTAGCCGCACCATCGAGGTGGAAGCGGGAGGAACGCTGGTGCTCCCTGAGAACAACCCCGATACGGAGCACTCAATTTATACACAGCAGTTGACAGGAAGCCTGACGATTCAGGCGGGAAGCAAATCGGTGAAGTTGGAGCAGAAAGACTTTACTGCTCTGGGAGTGAAGGTCTCCTATGCCAATGGGAAGATCCAGCAGGAAACCTTGAAGGAATATGAACTCGAAGAGTACATGAAATGGGGAGAGCCACTTTTTCGCTTTGCGAGTACCCTCTTTCAGCTCGCAGCGATTGTTTGTGCCAGTGAGAAGCAGGAGGAGTGGAAAGCCGGTCAGGCATTCGTCAAATGGATCTGTGCTCTGTATCAAGCGGGTAAGGACAAAGATGCCCAGGACCTCTACTTGCATAGCTCAAACTTCCTGGCAAACTATCCCCCCTTTGCTGCTACGAAGACCATCCTTGTGCCGGTACTTTCGCAGCAGGCGCAGCAGGAAGAAGTCGAAGCGATTCTCAAAGCTCTGAAAACCTATGAAGGCTATTACCAGACAGTGATGAATACGGCGAAATCGGTTGCCGATCGAAAAGCAGCAGGAAATTTGATGCTGGAGAAAAGTAAGGATGTTGTGGGAAAATATGACCAGCGGCTGAAGACGATTCAGGGAGAGATAAAGCAAAAGCGAGGTTACCTGGAAAATATGAAAAAGAAATTCCAGGATCAGGAGAAGACAATTAAAGCACTGGATCAGCAGTTTCAGAAAGATATTAAGACATGGATGGAGGCGCGAAAGCGGGAAGCATTGATTGCTGCTGCGAGCGCGGTCTTTGATTTTGCGGCAGCGGCAGCGTCTGCGGCGGTGACGGGTGGTGCCACCAGTGGAGCGGCAGCAGCGAAAGGGGTAGAGGCAGGCAAGAAAGTGGTGGAAGCGGCAAAGAAAACAAACGAGCTGGCTCAGAAATTGAAGCAATTGAAAGAGATCATTGCGAAGATCGTTGATGTGCTGAAGAAGCTTGCGGTCATGATGAAGCAGATTGAAAATGCTAGAAAGGTCATCAAAGGAAAGGAGACCAGACTTCCTGAAGTGCCGCCAGCAACGGTCGATTTAATTGGGGGACTGGCGGATTGGGATGCATTCGTTGTGGACATGAAAGCGGTGATGAAATTCATCCTTGACGATCCTGGTCCTCCCCGTCCACCACAGATTGTCGGGACGTACCAGAAGGAACTGGAGAAGTTAGCCATTTACGGCAAAGCGAGGTTAGCAGAGCAGGCAGAGGTGATTAAGGCTGAGCAGGAAGAACTGCTGCTGCTCCTGGAAAAACGGGTGCATACCAATGAATCGGGCCGCTTACAGAAGTATATTGATGAATTGAATGAGCAGAATAAGAATAACACGCTGTTGCTGCAATGCCTCTTCCAGAGCCGTCTCTACCTCTCGGTCTGGTGTTTTCTTGCATTCCAGGCATATCGGTCTGCTTTTGCCTATGAGACGCTCTCTCAGCCAGAGAAATCGCCTTCTGCCCTCCAGAGCGCCGGTGAATTCGAGAGTGCTGTTGCGAAGATTATTCAGGCGACGAATAAGGCTCGTGCGACGATCTTTCCGCAACAAACCAGTCGCAATCTGGAGATCAAGGCGGCCACTACCCAGCCAGTTGAGCAGGAGATTATACAGCGCCTCAAGAATGATCGGCAGGTCAGCTTTATCCTGCTGGCGGATCAACAGTTGATGTTGGATCAGGCTGATCCAGCGTGGACGGCCCTGCCACTTCCACTGAAGACCAATATGTTTGATGAGAAGCAGCGTGTGCGTGTTGTTCGGTTGCGTTGTATTCTCGAAGGTGTTCCTCTTAAAGTCAAGCAACATCTCAAGCTCTACCTGGAAGTTGCCGGGCTGTCGATGGATCGTAAGTACCAGAATGCAGGCATAGACTACTATACCTTTGCCGTTCCTCCCTGGCGCTTGGTCTTTGAATACCGACCGAAGGAGCAGAGCGATCCTCCTAATGCAAAGGTGATTCGGGATACGGTACTTGGACTGGATCGGATCATTACAACAGATGGCGAAATAGAGGTCAGCCAGCAGAAGTATTACTATCAACCAACGCCATTTACTACCTGGAATCTTCGACTCAGTGGGAATAAGAATGACCTTCCCCTCGATCAGCTCTCAGCTCTTCGTCTGGAATGGGTGGTTTCAGCCGGGGATAAGGGGAAGAGTAGTGAGCAAGAAATGGAGCAAGAGGTAGAAGTGATCTTTCAGATGCTTCAAGAGAGTGAGTGAGGGGATTGGGTTGATTCTTCCTGAGAGGACTCTGTCTGAAGGAAAAGTATAGGCTCTCACCAGCAAGACCTTCTTGATTGGAACGAGAGTGGCAGCGAGGAGACGTGTGTATGGAGCGCTTCTCGCTGCCAGCAAGTGAGTTGCAAGCTGGTAGCGACGCTGTGTGAGGCACTGGAAGCGAGAATGCTCAGCACCGGGATTCTCGGCGAAATAGTGCTCTCGTTCAGTGTATGTGTCAAAAGAAAGGAAGAAACAGTGTCAGTAAACACACAGAAAAACGAGGGAGAGAATCGCAAAGCTGAAGCTCAAAAAATAGCCCTGTATGTGCAAGATATCTTTGATAAAGAAAATCCGTCGCCAGACCAATTAAAGGAGATGGAAGCTGCTGCTAAGGAACTGGGCGATGCTGGCTTTGGAACGATCATTTTAGCCTTTCTACATGTCCATAATGATGGTTCCTTCTGGTACAACAATATATCGCTGGCAAAGACACAATCGTTTCTGCCGAATATTATCAAAACCATGAAGCAGCCGAAGAAAGTATCAAAGGTGTTGCTTTCTATTGGCGGATGGAAAACGGAAGATTTCCAGGCAATCAAGAAAAATCCTGCGAAGTTTAAGCAGCAGTTTCTGACGTGGAAGAACACGCTTGGAATAGATGGGTTTGATATCGATATCGAGAACGATTATGAGGAGTGCAAGACGACCTTAGTCGACCTTGTAAACTGGGGAGCGAAGCAGGGGTTGACGGTCACCGCAGCTCCATACACAGAGCGAAATTACTGGCTCGATATTCTCAAGCAAACAAGTTCATCAAAGAAGCCTCTATTTGCCTGGTGGAACTTGCAGTTATATGGTAGAGCCAACTACGCTGATTGGGAGAAAGAGGTCAAGAAGGTTGTGACCGATGCCCAGGCTTTTCTTGTTCCGGGGTACACCATAGAATATCAGGCAGCACCAAATGATATCTTGTCAGATCTCAAAAACCTGAGAAAAACGTATTCGGGCATCTCAGGAGGCTTTCTCTGGCAGTATGAGTGGATCAAAAAGCATAAGAAGGGAACTGTCAAAGAGTATGCGACGGCGCTTCAGAACGCGCTGAAGGATCAAAGCACACAGGGTGAAGAGCAGAAAAAAGCGGTGCAGCAGGCCGCGAAGAGAAGGTGAGAAGATAAGGAAGAGAAGAAGTCAACCAACTATCCCTTCGCTTTTCATATAGTTCGTTGTGCTAAACCGTTTGTCAGATGAGAGAGAACCTACAAAAACGGTTCTCTCTCAATGGAGAAAGACGTGTCGCGGTGAGAGGAGAGCGAGAAGGAGATATGTTCTCCTCTTTAAGGCGCTTTCTTCCTCTCTTGCGCGGCTGCGGGCTTCAGCAACACATTCCATTTTGGAGTATGTATTGTCATGAGGTTTATCCTCTTTGAAAACCGGAGAATAGGTGCAAAAATAGATGCCAAATCAAGTTCATAGTTTGCTAACTCCCGGGAATTGTACGGCGATCCTGGTTGACTATCAGCCGCAAATGGCTTTTGCTGTCCATTCCATCGACGATCAGACGCTGCTGAATAATACGGTAGGGCTGGCCCGTGCGCTGCGCGTGTTTCAGGTGCCGACCGTTCTGACAACGGTGGCAGCAGAGAGCTTTAGTGGAAAGCTGTTTCCACAATTACTGGAGATTTTCCCAAACCAGACGCCAATTGATCGCACCACCATGAATTGTTGGGAAGATTCGAACGTGCTCAACGAGGTAAAGAAGATAGGGCGAAAGAAACTCATTCTGGGAGGGTTATGGACTGAGGTCTGTATTGTCTTTCCTGCTATTCAGGCAATTGAAGCAGGCTATGAGGTCTATGTAGTGGCCGATGCCTGTGGAGCAACCAGCGATACTGCCCACGAAATGGCGATGCAGCGCATGATCCAGGCTGGTGCTGTTCCTGTTACCTGGCTACAGGTGATGCTGGAATTTCAGCGAGATTGGGCGCGGGAACAGACCTATGATGCGGTGATGGGGATCGCGAAGCAGCATGCTGGAGCCTATGGCATCGGGATTACCTATGCTAAGGCGATCCTCGGAGAACATGCCAGCGAAGCTGCGTCTGTCTCAGCGAAAACGCGTGGCCGATCCCATTAATGCCTCTGGCTCTGAGAGGCGAAAGGAGAGAGAGGTATGAGGGCCAATGCATCAGTTGGACAGGAGAAAGCAGATCTCATCGTGACGAATGCCGCCATTACCACGATGGATGAGAGGCTGCCAGCGGCTGAAGCGGTGGCGATCAAAGATGGTCGGTTCCTGGCTGTGGGAAGCAATGAAGATGTCTTGAAACATCGGGACACATCAACGCAGGTAATCGATGCAGGGAAGCGAACGCTTATCCCGGGATTGAATGACTCCCATATTCATGTAATTCGCGGGGGGCTTTATTATAATCTCGAACTGCGTTGGGATGGGGTTCCTTCACTCTCTGATGCGCTTAACATGCTGCGAAAGCAGGTGGAGCGCACCTCGCCGCCACAGTGGGTTCGGGTTGTGGGCGGCTGGTCCGAGTTTCAGTTTGTGGAGCGCCGGATGCCAACCCTGGAAGAACTGAACACTATTGCCCCTGATACTCCGGTGTTTGTGCTGCACCTGTATCATTGTGCGTTGCTGAATCGGGCAGCTCTGCACGCCTGTGGTTACACCAAAGAGACGCCAGATCCACCTGGAGGAGAGATACAACGCGATCGCAATGGGAATCCGACTGGCCTGTTGCTTGCCCGACCGAACGCGATGATTTTATATACGGCGCTGGCAAGGGGACCAAAGCTTTCCTATGAGGATCAAATCAATTCGACACGCCAGTTTCTGCGTGAGCTGAATCGTTTTGGGTTAACGAGTGTTGTGGATGCAGGTGGGGGCTTTCAGAATTATCCGGATGATTATGCCGTCATCGAAGATCTGAATGCAAAGGGGCTCCTCACTCTGCGTATTGCCTACAACCTCTTTACCCAACGACCAGGGAAGGAATTAGACGATTTTACCCGCTGGACCGCAATGACCAATCCTGGTGCCGGGAATGAGTTCTACCATGTTAATGGGGCCGGGGAGATGCTGGCGTTTTCGGCAGCCGATTTTGAAGATTTTCCCGAACCTCGTCCGGACCTGGCGTCCAGCATGGAAACCGACCTTAAGGCAGTGGTTTCGTTCCTGGTGCAACATCGTTGGCCGTTCCGGCTGCATGCTACCTATAACGAGTCGATCACACGCTTTTTGAACGTCTTTGAAGAGGTGAATCGAGAGTTTCCCTTTACAGGTCTGCGCTGGTTCTTTGACCATGCGGAAACGATTACGCTGGAGAATATTGAGCGGGTGCGTGCGCTTGGTGGCGGAATTGCTATTCAGGATCGTATGGCATTTCAGGGGGAATACTTTCTTGAGAGATATGGAGAGCAAGAGGCAGCACATGCACCTCCGCTTCAGACGATGCTCGCAATGGGGGTTCCGGTAGGCGCGGGGACGGATGCAACGCGCGTTGCATCCTATAATCCCTGGATTTCCCTCTACTGGCTGGTGACAGGGAAAACAGTTGGAGGAACGACACTCTATCCTGAAGAACATCGGCTCAGCCGCCAGGAGGCACTCAAGCGCTATACACTTGGAAGCGCCTGGTTTTCGCAGGAAGAGCATCTGAAAGGCTCAATTGAGGTCGGTAAGTTTGCGGATCTCGCTGTGCTCTCTGATGACTTTTTCTCGATACCAGAGGAAAGGATCAAGCGGATTGAGTCGCTCCTCACGATCGTTGGAGGTAAAGTGGTCTATGGAGCAGGAGCATTTCGTCATCTGGCTCCTCCCGCGCTTCCCGTGAGTCCTGATTGGGCCCCGACACAGATATATGGTGGCTATACTCAGCCCACATCAGTGAGCAGTGCTCGTCTCTCGCGTAGGGTTGAGCGACACCATCACCATGCCTGTTTGCAGAGACGGGGGTGTGATTTGGGGTGTGATTGCTTTGTCTTGTAGTTGTTGGCACGATGCCAGGAGTTGATGTGTATGTCTGGTACTCAGCAAGGGGGCCTTTCGGCCTGGGGCCCCTTTCATTTCGCTGTTTTTCGGGCCTTGTGGATTGCTGCCCTGGCTTCCAATATTGGGACGTGGATGCAAAATGTGGGAGCAGTTTGGCTTATGACCTCATTGACCCCTTCGCCTCTGCTGGTTGCATTGATGCAGACGGCAACCAGCCTGCCTATCTTTCTGGTCGGGCTACTGGGAGGCGCTCTTGCTGATGTGGTGGATCGGCGGAAGCTGCTTCTGGGGACGCAAGGAGCAATGTTGCTGGTGACGGCGTTATTGACTGTTCTCACCTTCTTTCAGCTTATGAACTCCTGGCTCTTGCTGATATTAACCTTTCTGCTAGGCCTGGGGATAGCGTTGAACAACCCGGCCTGGCAGGCAATTATCCCGGAACTCGTCCCTCAGCAGGAGGTTTCTTCTGCTGTTGGGCTCAATAGTCTCTCGATCAATCTGGCTCGTGCAGTAGGGCCAGCTCTTGGTGGGGTAGTGGTGGCATTGCTCGGGGTGGCGGCGGTCTTCTTGCTCAATATGCTTTCGTTTGTTGGGGTGATTCTGGTGCTCATATTCTGGCGTCCTGCCACCGACAAAAGACAGAGCGCTTTACCAGCAGAGCATGTGCTAGGGGCGATTCGTACAGGCTTGCGCTATGAGGTGTATGAGCCTGCACAACAGATTGTGCTGGTACGAAGTGCTGCTTTTATTCTCTTTGCCAGTGCGTTGTGGGCGTTGTTGCCTGTAGTAGTGAAACAGGATTTAGGGCAGGGCGTTTTAGGGTATAGCGCGCTGCTTGCGGCACTGGGAATCGGGGCGGTGGTTGGGGCCCTCTTTTTGCCTCGGCTGCGGCATCGCTTCTCGCTAGACACGCTTTTGAGCATCATGTCACTACTGTTTGCGCTGGCGACCATCTCACTGGCTGTGATTAAGAGCATGTCGATCCTGAGTATCACCTTGTTTTTGGGAGGAATTACCTGGATTGCCTGTGTATCCAGCTTGAACGTTGCGGCCCAAACAACAGCCCCCGCCTGGGTTCGCGCGCGAGCTATTGGGACGTATACGCTGGTTTTTCAGGGAGGAATGGCAGTGGGAAGTACTTTGTGGGGTGTAGTGGCGAGCATTTTGAGCAACCCCCTCACTTTGTTCATCGCAGCGGTAGGCCTGTGCTTGAGCCTGCTTGTCACCTTACGCTGGCGCTTTACGGCGAACGAACAGTTAGATTTTACCCCTGCTGCAATCCAGAGCCAGCCGGATGTGGTGCCCCGGGCTCAATACGAAGATGGGCCGGTGTTGGTGCTGATCGAATATCACCCTGATGAGAGCCAGCAAGACGATTTTGTACGCAGCCTGTACAAGTTGAAGCGGATCCGTCTGCGTGATGGCGCTTATCGGTGGGGATTGTTTCGGGATGTCAGAGAGCCGGGGCGGTATCTAGAGAGCTTTGTTGTGAACTCCTGGATCGAACATCTGCGTCAACATGAGCGAATGGTTGCTTCTGATCGTGCCCTTTTTGAGCATACTCTGCTATTCCGTTCTGCTGAACAGGTGTCGCATTTTATTGCCCAACCTCCGCCGCCCAAATAGGGCCAGGAAGGAAAAGAGAGGCAAGGGAATGGCCCTACCTCTTTTTTTTGTGCATTTTTGACCAATCAGCTAAAGAGTCTATGGCTCTGATAAAGCAAGGAGTGAAAAAACGGAGCAGGAGACTTTTATTTATATATGTATATATAATAACCAATGGCGATCGGAATATTGGTGGTGCCGAACTGAAAGCGGTTCACCAGGGCTGCAACATTGGGAATGAGCGAGCCGAGTGCAACCCCAAGCACCATAGCGAGCACAATCCAGATGGTGAGCCAGCGATCAAGAAATGAGAGTCGTTTCATTGAATGCGTTCCTCTCTCTTCTGAAGAGATACAACAGGAAAGGAGCTCGGCTGGAAGAGCAGGAAGCCAGTGACGCGTGAAGCGGCGTGGAAACCGACCGCGCTACCTGTTGCTTCAAGTTGTTGCTCAGAGTTCTGTGAGAAGAGCAATGGGTCAATCTCTGGGCGCTGATGCGGACAGGGAATCATTCGCTGATTGAATGCCGACAGTGTCGGAGTTGCGAAGATTATTCAGGCGACGAATAAGGCTCGTGCGACGATCTTTCCGCAACAAACCAGCCGCAATCTGGAGGTCAAGGCGGCCACTACCCAGCCAGTTGAGCAGGAGATTATACAGCGCCTCAAGAATGATCGGCAGGTCAGCTTTATCCTGCTGGCGGATCAACAGTTGATGTTGGATCAGGCTGATCCAGCGTGGATGGCCCTGCCACTTCCACTGAAGACCAATATGTTTGATGAGAAGCTGCGTGTGCGTGTTGTTCGGTTGCGTTGTATTCTCGAAGGTGTTCCTCCGAGCAGCTCCTTGTTCAAGGGCCTGAAGGCCTGCGCCCAACTGGCTGCGCTTCTCTTGTCTGATCTTCTTCTGGATGGCGCGTGTCTCTTGCAAACGTTCCGGCTGCTTTTGCAGACACACTTTGATTTCTTCAAGCAAGCGCGAGCCCCCGGTCTTGTAACGACAGAAGCTGCTGTAAACTCCACTGATCCTCATCCGTGTAGGGGCGATGTCCTGCTACAGTAGATGCAGAAGAGGAGAGCTGTTCCACTTTGTCGTAAAAACGCAACGTTCATGCTGGCACCATGGCCTTTCGTGCAAACTGGTTGGTTGTATCGCGTTGACACTCAAGTGATAGTAGCTTTGACAGCTTTGCTGATCGGGGATAGCAGTGCCTTTGGCGCGGCGGAGCCCGTTGATGGCCGCGCCAGGGCACGCTGTCTTGTTCTATTTCGATCCTCGGGCCCGAGAGCGCGTCAACGCCCAAAAGAGGAGGGCAACGGCGCTGATTGCTGCTCCCAACACACTCACACCAATCCAACCGGCACGAACATAGACCAGCGTTGAGGCGATCGAGCCGGTTCCACTCCCAATCGAGTAGAAGATCATATAGCTGGCCGCAAGTCGGCTGAGCGCCTCTGGTCGCAGACGGTAGATCATGCTCTGGTTCGTTACATGGACTGCCTGCACTGCCAGATCTAACAGGATGATTCCAACGATCACAGCCAGCAGAGAATGATTAAGCAAGCTGATGGGTAACCAGGATACAAGCAGCAGAGCCAGCCCTATGCCTGTCGTCCATTGCTCTAAACCGCGATCTGCAAGCGATCCTGCACGCTTTGCCGCCAATGCGCCAGCCACTCCGACAAGGCCAAATGCTCCGATCACGGTGTGCGAAAAGGAAAATGGTGCAGCACTGAGAGGAAGGGTCATTGAAGTCCACAAGGTACTGAATGCGGCAAAAATCAGCATGGCGATGATGGCGCGAATACGTAAGAGCGGCTCTTGCCCAAAGAGCACAAAGACTGAGCGCAATAATTGTGGATAAGAGAGAGAGGCTTTCGCCGTTTTATCGGATGGGAGGGCTCGGAACAGAATGCCTGCCATAAGCAGCGCTAATATCGCGGAGACGATGTAGACCGAACGCCACCCGGCAAGATCAGCCAGCGTGCCAGCGACTGTTCGTGCCAGCAGAATACCGATCACGACACCGCTTGTGACCAGACCAACCACCTGACCTCGTTGAGCAGGAGCAGCCAGAGCCGCCGCGCAGGCAACTACAGTCTGTGTCACAGTAGCCAGCAGGCCGACGATTCCGATGCCCACCAACCACACAGGAAAAATGGAGGGGCTAGCTACCACCACCAGAGCCAATGCAGACAGGAGTAATTGGCACACAATCAGCAGACGACGATTCACAAGATCACCTAAAGGCACAAGCAATAGCAATCCCGACGCATAACAGAGCTGTGTAATGGTAATCACAACGCCAATGGATGCCTCGGGAATCCCGAAATCATGTGCCATCGAAGCCAGAAGTGGCTGAGCATAATAGACATTGGCAACAGCAACACCGCATGTAATGGCCAGCATTATCACTACCAGATGTGACAAAGAGGGAGGAGGAACAGCAGAAGACCTCTTTAATGCTCTACCTATCATCATGATTTCCGGTCTACCTGTCTCCTCAGGGACAACTTTCACTTTGTTTTCACATGTTTCCATATATTTTTGTTCTCCTGACAATCGTGAGCGACTCATAGGTGTTCACATTACTGGACCGGGCGTTTCCACACCTCACGCTCCAAGAGCTTTGCTCACAAACAGTGTCCTGTCTGGATAGAATGCGGAAACGCGCTTTCCTCTTGAAAAGCATAGAGGGAGAGCATATATTTGTCAACATAAAGTAAACGAACGCATCCTTCAAAAAAATTGAAGGAAGAAGGGGGCAATGGATGGAACTGCGCCAGCTAGAGACATTCCTCACTATCGTGAAGGAAGGGAGCTTCGCAAAAGCAGCCGAGAAACTTGAGTATGCTCAATCCACAATCACGGTTCATGTACAACAACTTGAAGCTGAGCTTGGCGTAAAACTGTTTGCTCGTCAGGGGAAACAGATGCAGTTGACCGAGGCGGGAAAGGTCTTATGGGAACAAGCTGCGGTTTTAAGGCAGCGCGCGGTAGCGTTACAACAGACGATGCGAGAGATTATTACAGGGGAAGCCGGGCAGATCCGCCTCGGAGCGATCGAACCAACAGCGAGCCTTCGTTTGGCTCCATTGCTAATCACCTTTTCGCGCACGTTTCCAAAACTCCGACTGGCGTTGGAGGTAGGCAATGCAGCCCTCGTGAATCCGCGTGTACAGGCTGGCGAGCTTGATTTTGCTATCAGCTCTCCCCCTGAAGCGCAGACAGGGTTAACCTTCGAACCACTTTTTTTTGAGGATTTGCGAGTATTACTTCCAGCACACCATTCTCTGGTCAACAAAGAGCCTCTTGAGGCTACAGATCTGAAAGGTCAGCGAATACTCTTAACGGACCGTGGTTGTGGGTATCGTGCTGTAATTGAGAAAGCCTTGCTCTCCCTGGGAATCAATCCCTTTTCTGGTATCGAGATGGGAAGTATAGAAATACTCAAACACGCTGTTCAAGGGGAATTAGGGATCGCACTGCTTCCCGATATCGCAGTGACTCCACCTCCCAGTCAAACAGTTGTACGCAAGCTCCAGGGAGTTGATTTACGTGTGCCAGTTGGCCTTGTTTCTCCTCCCGAAGAATGCCATCTTGGCCGTCCCCAACAAGAGCTTCTGGCATTCTTGCGCACCCATCTTCAGAAATAATGCATACAAAAAGTACCACGGCCGGGCGAAACGTGTCAGCGCTAGCAGCGAACAGGTATGTCAAGTACCCCGGCTGAAGCTGGAGGCTTGTCCCTTACCCGTGAGGCAAGAGGCTGGATGACAGTCCAAGCAATAATGATGGCAGTGTACCCGCAGGTGACGCTCTGTTAATCAGTCTGGAGTGCGGTTGAATTAAGGCTTTTACCAGAATGAGCCAGAAGGCCCTGTTGTATGATTCACTCCCCTTGTGGATGGGAAGCACCAGGCAGATTGTGAATATTCACACCCAGAGGAGAGTGTATAGTTTCCCGCTTTCGGCACGGCGTGGTTTCCTGTGCTGATTGTACAACAAGTATCACGTGTAAAGAAAAGAATGAAATCTTGATGTCTGAATATACAAGTGTTAGATGAGAGAAAGATTGTTTTCGGCCTGAATCTGTATGAGGCATCCTGTGGAAGCATGCTGGCTTCAGCCGTGTGCCGTGCTTCGCCTGCGTCCAACTGGTCGCTGCGGCAGATCACTGATGCGGTTGGTTGCTCACAAAGTCAGGTCACAACGTGGTGGGATCGCTTCGCTTACACTCCCCTGGATGGCCTTTCGGTGCGCTTCTCGCGTCCCTGTTTCCCCGGCAGCCTTGACCCTCATGCTTCTCTCTGTAGGTGCGCTGTCGGCTCCTGGAACTGTGTGAACAGCCTCCTGATGGCTTGCAACGGATGCCTGGCCCCCACACCTTGCTCTTCGCGCGAAGCAGTGTGATCCTGAGTTGGCGGACGAGCCGTGTCCCTCGTTCCGGCCGCACGGATCTCTCGCATCTTGGCGCGAGTAGAGGACACTCGTCGCGCCAGAGCCGTCTTAGAACTATGCCGCAGAAAAAAACTTTCTTGTATTCCTCCTCTTAACCTGCATGAGGAGAGGAGAAATACAGCTCTTCTTTTCACATGCCCCAAATAGTGTATTAGAGTTCAATAGCCACAGCGCACCCTGGCAAAATAGACAGGGTGGCGTTCTGGTCATTTTGCCGTGTCTGCTTGCTGCTTTTTCCAGGAAGAATACCGCCCGAAGGGACATATACAGAGCTCTTCCCGGATGATAGAGTATGTCTATCTTCTTGAGCAAACAAAAGTTGAATAATAGAGAGAAGAATTTAAAGAGATGAATAAGAAAATATTGGTAACAGGAGCAACAGGAAAACAGGGAGGCGGGACGGTCCACCATTTACAGAAGCGTGGCTGGCAGGTACGGGCGTTGGTGCGTGATATCCAGTCAGCTAAAGCACAGCAGTTGCAGGCCTGGGGAGTTGAACTGGTACAGGGCAATCTGAATGACCCGGCTGTATTGCGGCAGGCGATGGAGGGTGTGCACGGTGTTTTTAGTGTTCAGACATTTTTAGAGGAGGGCCTGGAGGCGGAGGCGCGTCAGGGCAAGGCTGTTGCTGATGCCGCGCATGACATGGGAGTTTCTCATCTGGTCTACTCATCAGCTGATGGGGTGGAGCGTGGAAGTGGTATCGCTCATTTCGAGAGCAAATGGCAAGTTGAGCAGCATATTCGAGCACTTGGGCTGCCTGCTACCATCCTGCGCCCGGTCTTCTTTATGAGCAACCTTCCATTCTTGACAACGACGCAGCCTGATGGCTCCTATGAACTATCCCTGGGCATCTATGCAGATACTGTTTTACAGATGGTCTCTACTGATGATATCGGAGCATTTGCTGCCCTCGCTTTCGATCAGCCTGAGCGCTTTCTGGGAAAAGAAGTAGGACTGGCCGGTGATGAACTCACGCCAGTGCAGATCGCGGCAACCATCGAGCGTATCACCGGAAAACCGACCCGTTTTGTGGAGCTTCCGTCGGGAGGTGAGCGTATGTATGAGTGGTTTAACGAGTCGGGCTTTCAGGCAGATATCGCCTCTCTTCGCAAGATATATCCCTCACTGATGACGCTGGAAGCATGGTTACAGCAGATGGGCTTTCAGCCAATGCGCTAACGTGTTGACAAGAAAGGATACTTAATGATGCGGGCTATTCGTGTTTCTCAATATGGTGGGCCTGAGCAGCTTAAACTGGAAGAGGTGCCGCGTCCGGAACCGCAGGCGGGTGAAGTGCTGATTCGGGTTCATGCAGTGGGTGTGTTGCCAATGGAATGGAAGCTTCGGCGTGGCCTCTTTCAGGGGAGAATGCCGCTCACTTTTCCCTATATTCCCGGGAGCGCTATCGCGGGGGTGGTTGAGCAGGTTGGACCGGGCGTGGAGACGTTTCGCATTGGTCAGGCAGTTTTTGGTCGTACCAGTAAAGGCGGCTACGCCGAGTACGCGACCGCTGCCGTCGAGAATCTGGCCCTCAAACCAGAGGGACTGAGCTTTGTGGACGCAGCAACTATCTCAGGTGGGGCAACAGTGGCCTTCTCGGCGCTGTTTGAGAACGCTAAACTCCAAGCAGGGCAGCGTGTTCTGATTCATGGTGCGGCTGGCGGTGTGGGCCTGTTTGCGGTCCAGTTTGCTCGGTGGAAAGGAGCCGCCGAGGTTATCGCGACGGCTTCGGCGCAGAATGAGGCGTTTGTGCGTGCTCTGGGCGCTCAGACAGTCATCAATTACGCGAAGACGCGGTTTGAAGATGTCGTTCACGATGTCGATGTTGTGCTTGACACAATCGGAGGCGAGACCCTGACTCGCTCTATGCAGGTCGTCAAACCCGGCGGAATTCTGGTTTCGTTGCTGGAAGAGCCTTCGCAGGAAGAGGCGACGCGATTGGGTATTCGAGCAATGTCTAACAAACCCTCTTTCCCCTGGCCCTCAACTGAGCTGTTACAGACAATTGCCCGGCTCATGACCGAAGAAGGGGTAAAGACCGAGATAGCCCGTACGTTCCCATTGCACGAGGCGGCGCAGGCGCATGCACTCAGCGAGACAGGACACGGACGCGGACGCATTGTGCTCCTGATACATTGATTCTTTCTCAAGTTCTACGAATGTGAGGCAAGAGTCCCATTGTCTTCATGCATGGGGTGAATTGCCTCATGACAGTATCGAGAACCACTAGCAAATGCTAGCAGGCTCGTTTGTACCCACTCACACGGAGCGGTACGGGATGCACTGCGCACCCTCTACCCCCTGGCAGAAACGTCGCAGGGGCTACTTTCCTGATACTATTGTAGGCTCCGTTCACATTGGCATTGATGAGCGTGCCAATGTGCGAACGGAATAGACCGCGCTTGATACGCCGTCCCAGGTAGTGCTCGTGGTGCCGAATCTCTTCACCGTCAAGGACCTTCTACTTATTGCTATAGAATAGTGTTAAATGAAGACATTTAATACATATAATAAAGCATATCAACGATTGTTTATGCAGTTCCTTGCTAAATCTCATGAGATCTATAACAATATGCTTGAGATGGCTAAAGGGCAGTATGAAAAAGGAAAATGTTTTACAACAAAAATGCGTTGGAGGTTGCTTTTTAGGGCCGATCTCAAATCGTTCCTACCACAACGATTCACTGTTTGGCTGATCGCCTCTCCACGTCCCCCCAAGCGATTCCTGGTGGCTTTCCTCGTTAAACCTTGCGTGTTCGTACTCACCTCTGTCCTCACTGGCTCTATTGCTGACCGCGACGTGAATACAGCCAAAAACAGACTCATATCTTTCCTGGTTGGGGCACAGCCATAGGAGCTCACGTACTCCGGTAGGTGCCGCTTTTCCTGAGAAGCCTCCGTCTTCAGGCGAAGAAGTTGTCACACTTGCTGAATGGCTCTGGAAAGAGATACCCCGAGATTGCACAATATGTACATAATCTGGAAATGGTGCTTGCAGTTCAGAGACGGTATAAGGAAACGGAACAGCTCAAGCAAAACATACAGCCTCTGAAAGAGGTTGCTATTTGGATATGTCATCCTGTATTAAGGAAGGCAGCTTCAATGGTGACGCTTGTAGCAAGGAGAAATAGCAGGATATAGACGGGTTTGCAGGTTTCTGGTATTGATGCCAGAGCCGTGAGAGAATATTAACCGCGCTTATAGATGAAACAAGTGAGGTTATGCCATTTTTTCAGATAGTAGTCGCGTGAAGCAAGTCTGAGCTGTGAATGTACGTATTGCTGTTTTTGCTTCTGATGCAGACAGATATCATAACAGAGTGGTCCGTCCTGTATCGGAAACCTTATGCTAAACCGACAATCGTTGTCGATGTCTCATAGTTTCGAGTTGAGCGCCTCCGGTTTCGAAAGACAGACGGGCGGAGCCTTTCGGGCCTTCTTCTCAATCACCTGATCCATATAGCGGTCTCCCCATGCCTGTAGCGCAAGTAGGATCGGCTTCAGGGTGGCGCCAAACTCTGTTAAGGAATACTCGACCTTCGGGGGTATCTGCTGATAGATTTCACGATGCACAATCCCATCAGCCTCTAACTCTCGAAGTTGAAGTGTGAGCATCCTGTGGGTGATTGCTGGAAGCTCGCGCCTGAGTTCGTTGAAGCGCCGGGGTTGCTCGGCCAGCAGAGCGAGGATAATGCCTTTCCACTTGCCTCCGATCACGTCAAGAGTTACTTCAGCAGAGCAACTGTATTGAGGAGCGTTGTTTTCCATTGCGTGTCCTTCCAGGTATGTTTTTTGATACTATATCACAATTTTGTGCGTTCTTGTGTTTTCGTAACGATGCCTGTACCCTCTATAGGTATATCAATCGATTCTGGTAGGTGGCGGGTATCCACTATCCAGTGAGAGTCTATAGAGGAAAGATGAAAGGTGTGAAAGGATATGGAGAAAAGAATCATTATCCTCTCCCTTGTCCTGTGTGTCTTTGGTATCACAACAGGTGAATTTGTCATTTCAGGCATTCTCCCGGATATAGCAAAAGATCTGAGTGTATCCATTCCAGCGGCTGGTTTGCTGGTTACGGCATACGCAATAGGGATGATTGTTGGCGGCCCGACGCTCACCGCACTGACCACACGGTTTCCACGTAAGCCCTTAATTGTCTCGCTACTTGTGGTCGCGGTGCTTGGAAACCTGGCTTCAGCATTTGCGCCAAATTATCCCATCCTTTTTGTGGCCCGTGTTGTCACTGCGCTGGTCACATCGACGTTCTTTGCAAATGCCATTGTGATTGCTGCATCGACGGCAGAGCCCGGGAAACAGGCTTCAGCCGTATCACGGCTTGCATTCGGGATGAACCTGTCGATCATCCTGGGGGCACCGATTGGCACCTTTATTGGCAATAGTTTTGGGTGGAGAGCGCCCTTTATTGCCATCGCTATCTGTTGCGCACTTGGTCTATTGCTGGTGTTCTTGTTGGTGCCGCGTGATCAATCGGCTGCGTCTCCCACCTCTGCTGTATCCGAATTGCGGGTGTTTCGGAGCCGTGATGTGCAGCTTGCGATTGCCATTACTGCCATAAGCAATATAGGGGTGCTGACAGTGTTCACATACTTTGCTCCTTTGTTTACCACCATTACGGGATTCTCGACTGATGCTGTTGCTATCCTGTTGCTGGTGTATGGAGTTGGTGCCTCTGTGGGGAACTTTGTGGGCGGCTGGTTGTCTGATAAGGCGCTGATGCCTTCGCAGATCAGCCTGCTTACCATTCTTACAGCGGTACTCCTGCTTCTGTGGCTGGTGAGCACGAATATGGTTCTCAGTGCCGTTCTGATCTTCGTCGTCGGTGCACTGGCGTTCTCGGTTATCCCCGGGATGCAGACACGCGTGCTGACAACCGCAACTGCTGCACCGACGCTTGCGATTGCGGTGAATGCCTCCGCCTATCAGCTTGCGGCTGCGCTTGCGGGTTGGCTTGGTGGGCAGGTGATGAACAGCGGGCTTGGGCTGCGATCCATGTATCCGGTCGGTGCTGCAATTACGGTGCTTGGCATTCTGGTGAGCTGTTATGCCTGGTATCGCGATCGTAAAGGGGCGATCAACAAGGAGCATGAGGCACTTCGAGAAGACGTCAAATCGGTATGACTTCTTGGAGAGTGCATGTATTGACGTCATGTTGTCATATTGAAGCTGATGGAAGAGAGAGCTATCCTGTCCCGTTTGTAGAGGACAGGATAGCCGCTTTTATTTTCGATTTGCCTGACTACTTGCTGTTTCCAACAAATCCTCTGTGTGGGCTTTACTATTGAGATGTTTTTCTCCCCATTCAGCCATAAGCAGCAGGAGCGGCCTGAGCGTCTCACCACAAGGAGTCAGTGAGTACTCAACCTTTGGCGGGATTTGCTGATAAATTTTTCGTTGAATAACGCCATCCGCTTCCAACTCACGGAGTTGCAGCGTCAGAATATGCTTGCTTGCCTGTGGCAAGAAGCGACAAATCTCGCCAAAGCGGCGCGGACCAGACAGCAGAAAGGTCAGGATCAATGTTTTCCATTTGCCGCCAATAATATCGACCGTGACCTGAGTAGGGCAACGTGGCGGCCCGTAAACCATATATGGTTCGTTGCTCATAAGAGTACCCTCGTTGATGGTTCCATTTTTGTTACTATATCATAAAAAAGTCACTACTTGTTCTTGCTCCTATCCCGTGTTATGCTTCTCTCAGCGCTGATGGTAACAAGGCCATTGGCGAGATTAGCTGTAGAGGCATGACCTCTGCACTACCTGATGTCTTAAAGAAAATATCAAAAGGAGCTAGAGTACTATGCAGGATCGTTCTTTTATCAAAACCGGTGATGGCTATCGTACCGCGTATCGTCTGGATGGGCCGGAAGACAAGCCGGTATTGATGCTCTCAAACTCAATCGGTACCACGCTGAATATGTGGGATGGGCAAATAGAGGAGCTAACACAGCACTTCCGTGTGCTTCGTTATGACATGCGAGGGCATGGCGCCTCTGATGTCCCGCCAGGTGCCTACTCGATAGATCGGCTTGGGCGCGATGCCATCGAGTTGCTTGATGCATTGCAACTCAATCAGGTGCATTTTCTGGGGCTTTCGCTTGGCGGAATGGTTGGTCAGTGGCTCGGAATTCATGCGCCTGAGCGAATAGGCCGCTTGATTCTCAGCAACACTTCTCCCTATCTCGGACCAGCCGACCAGTGGGATGAGCTGATTGTCAAGGTAAAACAGGAGACGCGTGAGGAGACGGCTAACAGGTTTCTCAAGAACTGGTTCCCCACACATTTGTTGGAAAGCCCTGTCGTCGAGCCATTCCGCTCAATGCTCCTTTCTATGGATCCGCAGGGCTTCGCTGGCAACTATGCAGCGGTCCGCGATATGGATATGCGCCGAACCAACGCACTGATCCCCGTGCCGACGTTGGTGATTGCCGGTCGAAACGATACCGTGACGCTTCCCGAGCATGGAGAGCAGATTGCAGAGGCCATTCCGAACGCACAACTGGTCATGCTGCCGGCTGTACATATGGCGAACGTTGAGCAGACTGCTGAGTTTATGAAGGCGGTGCTCTCCTTCTTGCTCTCAAAATAGTAGATATGAGATAGCTTCTGAAGCCTCCTCGTAGGAAAAGAGGGGCTCAGAAGCTGCTCGTTCCTTCAATTCTTATCTTGAGCGCGCCAGAAGATTCCTGGGCTTCAGATCTGTCTTTTATACACAAATGAGAACTGCTAGCATAGGACGATGAGAAGTGAAGAGATGTTGAACCCGAAGCTGTGGGCAGAACGCACGTTTGGAGCTTGTCACCTGCAGGATGCACGTCGAACCCGGCGAGCTGTTCGGGTGGCTGCGCAGATGGCTGCCAATGCTTCGGCTTCGTTGCCTGCCCAGATGCAGGGCTGGAAAGAAGTCATTGCCTTGTACCGTTTGTTGGATCAAGAAGACGTCTCCTTTGAAGCGCTGATGCAGCCACATCTTCAGCACACGCGAGAAGAGATCGTTCAGCACCCAGTGGTTCTGCTGCTTCAGGATACCACCGAGGTCGATTTGAGTCATCGTCTTCATGTGAGTGGTTTGGGGCAGGTCGGCAATGAGCGAGGGCAAGGCTTTTTCCTGCAAACGATGCTGGCGGTTGTGCCCCAAAGCCGAGCCGTTGTGGGGTGTGCCTCGCAAGAAGCGTTTGTCCGTACTCCCGCCCCAAAGAGCGAACGCCGCAGCCAGCATCGCTTTCGCCAGGACCGAGAAACGGACGGGTGGATGCGCCTGCTCAGACAGGGTGGCACGTTTCCCGACACAACCAGCATCGTGCATGTGGGGGATCGTGGGGCCGACCTGTTCGACTTCTTCCATGCCTCTCGAGAAACCCACACCCCTTTTCTGGTCCGAGCGACTCAGAACCGGCGAGCCCAAAACGAGGAGGAAGAGGTGGGGTATCTGCTGGAACAGGTCCGCGCCTGGCCCAGTCGGCAGCGTCGTGCGTTCGAGGTTCCACCGACGCATGGCCGACAGGCTCGCACCACGCTCCTTGAGATCTCCTTTGGCCCGATGACAGGGTTGCCGCCACGCAACGAGCCGCGTGCGAACAAACACCCCTTCCCTCTGTGGGTCATTCGCCTCTGGGAGGAGCAACCTCCAGCAGGAGAAGAGCCTCTGGAATGGGTTGTGCTGACCTCTGTGCCGACCGCGACCCTGCAAGAGGCATGGGAGCGAGGCACCTGGTCTGGACATCGATGGGTCGTGGAAGACTCTCATCAATGCCTCAAAACGGGCTGCCGCCTGGAACAACGTCAACTCCAAACAGGTGAACGCTTCTTCCGGCTGCTGGGCTTGCTCTCGCCAGTCGCCGTTCGCTTGTTGCAACGGCGAGATCTTGCCCGCAGTGAACCTGATCGGTTCGCCTGTGAAGTGATCGACGCTGATGTGCTGACGGTGGTGGCCACGCAAGCAGGCCTTGACCCTGCCAGGATGACCATCCAGGTCTTCTGGCGAGAAGTCGCTCGCCTGGGGGGCTACCTGGCTCGTCGCCGGGATGGGCCAGCAGGCTGGAAGACCTTGTGGGCGGGTTGGCTCCGGGTTCAGACCCTGCTTGAGGGCTTTCATCTCGCTTCTCACCTCCGTTTGTAAAATGTGTATACAAGACAGCCCTTCAGGCCTGGGGAGTGTCAAAGGCTCTATGTTGATACTAACAGTCAGTACTTGCCACCCGCGTTTCGCTACGCTATTGCAAACGTGCTTCATTTGCCCTCGCTCGTCCATCGAGCTTGTGAGGAGGCTTCGTGTTATCTTTCCGCTTCCAGAAAACTACGGATAACCGTGGCGCGATCGCTCCGCTATCTGGAGGAAGTGCTTCACCCACTCATGAGTTTTCGTTTTCCTCACAAAAAAGTAACAGACGAAAACTTTCGAGTTCGTCCCACAGGATCAAAAGGCAGTGGGGGCTATACAGTCGAAGTTCTTGATATGCTCTTAACGCTGAACACTCAGGCTCTCCAGCGCGTCGGTCAACTGAGAAAGCTGTTGGAGCAAGGAAGCCTCGCCGAATGATCCTGGGCACCTGTAGGCATCGTGAATGGCGGAAAACAATGTGTTTTCTATCTAAAAGAAGCACTGGCTGCTAGAGCCTGATGCACGAAAAGACTGACTTCATTTTCCGTCATTCGTAACGCCCACAGGGGGAAAGCGTCATGTGTTTTATTGAAGCAACATTAAACGTGAACGAATAGGACGAAAAGTGTTTTCCCCTGGGGGAGGATTGCATAACACCAGCAGCAATGAGTGTGTTCTTGCCTTCACGTTTCGTGCGTGTCTACACCGGAGGATGGCAGAGCATGGGACGGCTTGAGAACGTGTGTTACGTGACGTAAATAGTAGTAACCACTACTACACTATGACGGAGCGTCGGAGCAAGCATATGGTTCCACCAACAAATAAAAGGAGGGTATAGAGATGGATGATTGCCATATAAAAGAGATCTCAGCAGCGAAGCGTGCGCTTTTGCAAGAATTGCTTGTCAGACAAGGGAAACAATCTTGCAGCCCCCACCAGATTGTACGTCGTCAACAAGGCGGCACACTGAGGAGTGGCGAAGCTAAGAGAGATATGATACAATGGCAACATGAAGAATCCCCCCTGTCCTTCTTGTCAGCAGGAACAGTATGTCATCAAGAGTGGCCTCAATCACACCCGGTCACAACGCTATCGCTGTCAGCATTGCCAGCACTATTTCACGCTGGATCGTAAGCCTCATGGCTATGGCGATTCTCTGCGCAAACAGGCTCTCCAACTGTATCTGGAAGGCACCAGTTTTCGTGCCATTGGCCGCCTTTTGGGGATTCATCATCAAACCGTGAGCAACTGGATCAGCCAAGCTGCTCAGGCTCTCCCTCGCGCAGACGCTCCTGCTGGCCCCATCGAGACGCTCGAACTCGATGAACTGTATACCTATCTTCAGCAGAAAAAAAAGATGTCTACGTGATCTTGGCGGTCGAGCGTGGCAGTGGCTTGATTGTAGGCCACCTGGTCAGCCAGACTCGCAGTCTCGCCTGTTTGCAAAGCTTCATCGATTCGCTCCCTCCTGCTCACCGCTACGCCAGTGATGGACACGCCGCCTATCAAGAAGCGATTTGGCCTGAAGGCGGCCAACACGTCCTTTCGGTAGGGAAGGAAGAGACGTTCACCGTCGAAAGCGTGAATGCGAACCTGCGTACCTATCTGAAGCGACTTGCCCGCCGCAGTCGGTGTTTTAGCCGCTCGCTGCGCGCCTTACGTGAGGCCGTGCGGCTCTTTGTCTATTACTATAACCACCGGCAACACATCTATCTCACCCATCCTTCCTATCGGGGACGTTTACCTCTCCTGAATTAGCCACTCCCGCACACTGCCACTCTCGTTCGCCCAAGAACGTCTTTGGCTGCTCGATCAACTTGTCCCGGAGCGCCCGCTCAATAATGTGGCCCTCCTTCTTTGCCTCAGCGGCCCTCTAGAGGTAGCTGTACTTCACAGGAGCTTTCGTGAGACAATCAACCGTCACGAGATATTGCGAACGAAGTTTGCTCTCGTGGAGGGGAACCCTGTTCAAGTGATCACACCCCCTGCGGATCTTTCCTTATCTTCTATTGATCTTGGTGTATATGATCCAGAACTGAGGTCATCGTTGCCTTTCAGCAGGCAAAACAGATTGCACAACAGCCATTTCAACTTCAGGGAGAGCCATTGCTGCGCCTATATCTGTTTAAAATTGAACCAGAATATCATTTGTTGTTTGTCACCGTGCATCACTGTATTTTTGACGGCTGGTCAACAGCAATCTTCCTACGCGAACTCACGACGTACTACAAGGCCTACCGTACTGGACAGCCTGTATGGCTGCCTGAGCTGCCTGTTCAGTACGCCGATTTTGCTCTTTGGCAGCGTGAACGTTTGCAAGGAGAAACCTTCGCGAATCTGCTAACATACTGGCGTGAGCAGTTGGCTGGTATGCCTGCGGTCTTGGAGCTTCCCACTGATTTCCCTCGTCCATCTATCCCGAACTTTCAAGGTGCTCACTGCTTGTTTGAATTGGCACTGAGGCTCGTTGCGCGCCTGAAGGCGTTGAGTGAGCAAGAGAAGGTAACACTCTTTATGACCTTTTTGCTAACCTCTGTGCCTTATGCATCACTATAGCGCTCAGGAGGATATTGTGATAGGCCTGCCAGTCTCAAAGCGTCCACGAGCAGAGATGGAGGATCTCATTGGTTTCTTTATAAATACACTCGTTTTACGTGTCAATATCTCTGGTGACCCTGGTTTTCGGAATTTGCTGACACATGTACGTGCTATGGTGCTCAATGCTCAACAGCATCAAGATTTGTCCTTTGAACAACTAGTGAAAGAAGTACATCCTGGGCGGGACCTAATATATATATAGATCACTTATTCAAGCGCTATTCGTCTCGCAGCATGCTTCGCAGGAAGAGGTTCAAGCTGCTGATCTAAGCATACGCCCGCTAGAACTTGATTTGCCCATAGCCAGGTTTGACCTAACATTTTCGCTAATAGAGACCGAGCAGGGTATACGAGGTGGAGTACAGTAGCGAAATTTTCATGAAAGCTACGATTGGTCAACTGATTACACACTGGCAAACGTTGCTGGAAAGCCTTGTCATCCACCCTGATCGCCCTGTTACGAAGCGGCGCTGTTGACACACCCAGAGCAGATGCATCTGCTCTTCTACTGTAATGCAACGAAACGGAGTATCCCGCACACGTCTTTTATTGAACTTTTCACTAACAGGTACCTTGCGCACCTGATGCGATAGCGGTTATTACCGAGCAAGAGCAACTGTCTTACCATGAGGTAACCAGGCAAGCTAATCAACTGGCTCAAGCCTTGCAAGCCTATGGGGTTGTTCCTGAGGTGCGTGTTGCACTATGTGTGGAGCGCTCGATAGAGGCGCTCATAGGGTTACTAGGCATTTTCAAAGCGGGAGGGGTATATGTTCCGCTTGATCCTGCATACCCTCCGGAGCGTTTACGTTTCCTTCTGGAAGATACTCAGGCGAGTGTGCTCATTACCCAGCTCCACTTGCTGGATCGCATCCCACAAACCGATCTTGTCGTCCTTTCTCTTGATCGTAATCAGCCTCACTTGGTAGATAAGCAGGAGAGTGAGCCGGCCGCTCAGTTCGAGCCTGCTCATCTGGCCTATATCATTTACACCTCTGGTTCAACTGGGTATCCTAAAGGCGTGATGGTTCAGCAAGAGGCATTTGTCAATCATATTATTGCCTTTGCAGAACAATGTGGGCTAACGTCCCAAGATCGAATATTATGTTTTCATTCACTCAGCTTTGATGCCTCCCTGGAAGAAATATGTGCGGCTTTCGCCTGTAGCGCAGCCGTTGCGATTCATCCCCTGCCGTTGCACCTCTCGCCTGAACACTTACTCTCTTTGGGCGAACGACTAGGAGTGACAGTGTTGATGACGTCGCCTGCCTACTGGAAGCAGGTAATGAACGTGTTCTACATCTCACGTTGGCTAGTTCCTTCTACCATTCGGCTTGGTGTTACTGGAGGAGAGCACTTGGCGGTAAAAACGCTTCAGTACTGGATGCAACTAACAGGGCAACAAGTTAGCTTTATCAATCTTGGAGGTGCCCACAGGTTGTGCAACGAGATAGCAAGAGGCAAGAGAGCGTAATAGGCCGAGAAAGAATGATGCCAACAATCCCCGGTAACATACCTCTTTGCTCCTTCTTCTTTCGTCCCTCTCCAGAAATATGAGCTTTTCGTCTTTCGGACGATTTTCATTCTCCCTTTCTTTTCATCGTAAACGCCGACAGAGGCGAATGATTGCTGTACTTTTGCCTGTATGCACTCGGCCCACATTGCTTTTCCATGCCATCATCACGTGCGTTCTGGCAGGTTTGGTTATTTACATTGACATTGCCAATATTATTGGCATATGTAAAATTATTATTTATGCGCATATTATTGAGAAAGGAGAAACATCCATGACTCATGATGAACACGTCGACCAGGCCCACGTGCTTTTCCAAAGCCTGGTTCAGGCCGTGCTGGCACGCCTGACACAGGACTGGGCTGACCTGGGGCTCAGTTTGCCCCAGATTCGTTTACTCTTCGTCCTGTTTCATCTTGCGCCCGCGACCATCGGCCAGGTTGCCGACCGTTTGCATATTGGTCAATCGGCTGCCAGTTTGCAGGTCGCTAAGCTTGTTCAGGCCAATCTCGTCGAACGAAGCGACGATCCGAATGATCGTCGTCGGGCCATCGTGCGTCTGACCGAAGCTGGCGAAGCCTTGTTGGGATGCCAACGAGCGGGACAGCAGCGTTTACACGCCATCCTCAATGATCTGGATGATGCTCAACTGAGTGTCGTTATCAACACACTCACCACCATCCTTGCTCTCGCAGAGAGCGAGGGTCTCTTTGAGGAGGGTTTCCATGACTGATCGTCTCCCTGACCTCATGGCACATGAAGCCGCTGAAATGTGTCATCCGCGGGGTTGGCCCTGTGTCTCTTTGTGAGAGGCTCTTGCTCACGCTCGCCCTCTCTACTTGGATGCGACGATTGTTAGCACCGCGTTGCCCACCATTGCCGGGCCTTGCATGGCTTTGATCAGTATTCCTGGGTGATGACAGCATATTTGCTCACATCTACCACTGTCGTTCCTCTTGTGGGCAAGCTCTCCGATCAGTTTGGCCGGAAAGGCTTCGTCCTGACAGGTATTGGTCTCTTCTTGCTCGGATCGGCACTGGCTGGGATTGCTCAGACCATGATCCAACTGCTTCTCTTTCGTGGGCTGCAAGGGCTGGGAGCGGGTTTCATGCAGACATTGGCCTTTACGCTCGTCGCTGATCTGTTTCCACCTGCGGAGCGCGGACGTTGGCAAGGTCTCTTTGCCAGCGTCCTCTCACTGGTACTGATTGTCGCTCCTGCTCTTGGTGGCTGGCTGACGGACCATGCAAGCTGGCGCTGGGTCTTCTACATGAATATGCCGGTAGGCGGCCTCGCCTTGGTGCTCCTCGCTGTGTGGCTTCCCTCCAGGCTCTCGGCGCCTCGTAGAGCGTATCGTGGGTGGGAGGCCTGGCTCCGCATTGATTTCGTAGGTGCGATCACGGCGGCAGCCGCGACCATTTGTCTCTTACTGGCTTTGACCTAGGGCGGTTCGACCTCTCCCTGGAGTTCGCCGCTGGTCATTGGCGTGCTGGCTGTGGCTGCTCTTCTGTTTCTGGTGTTCTTTGTTCTCGAACGCCGAGCGAAAGAGCCACTGTTGCCTCCTGACCTCTTGCGCAATCACGTATTCGTGGCCAGTTTTCTGCTTGCGTTGACGCTTGGCATGATCATCTACGCCATGATTTTCTACCTGCCGTTGTTTATGCAGGGCGTACTCGGTCAGACGGCCACAAATTCCGGCATGACGCTTGCCCCCATGTTTCTCCCCTTAGCTGTTAGTGCAATGATTGGCGGCCAGATGATTGCCAGGATAGGACGCTATCACATCCTGGCAATCATCGGCGCGCTGATTTTGTTGGTTGGGCTCTTCTTGCTTACACGCATGGACATCACAACGAGCGTTTTGTCAGCTACAGCAAATATGATCGTTGTTGGTCTGGGCATTGGTATCCTCCAGCCGATTTACACGATAGCAGGACAGAATGCCATTCCTGTAGAGCGCCTGGGAACCGGGACGGGGACAATCAACTGTGCCATGGGGTTGTTACTTGGCACCGCGGTGCTGGGCGCGCTTGTGGCCCGTTCGGCCCAAACTTCTCACGTATCTCCGGCGGCAAGGCAGAGACTCGTGGTGAGTCTCGGTCACATTTTTCTGATCACGTTGGGGGTAGGGGTTGCGGTTCTCATCATCACGATTTTTCTCAAAGATGTGCGGTTGCGCAAACGTGGAGAAGGAATACCTATGAGGAACACGAAAATAGAAGACCTGACAACTCCGGTGAATGATGAGATGGGGAGAAGAAGACAGAGATGAGTCAAGTGCTGCACGTTTGACACCTATCTCTTCGTTCTCTGTCCTCACTGTTCTTAAGGATCAGGATTATCTGGCCCCGGGAACCAAAGGACATGCTTTCATCACGTCCTCTTCCCGATGCCAGGCGTATTGCCTCCGATGAGGAGAGACCAGCATCCTTGCGTATCGATCTGCACGTCCTCCAACGGCGTGTGGTGGGGCCTGGGCAGCCTCAGAGGCTGCTCAGGTGCGATGAACACCCCCTCTTCGCGCAAGATGCGAGAGATCAATGTGGCTGGAACAAGGACCGGCCCGCCCGCCAGTTCAGGGTCACGGTGCTTCGCGCGAAGAGCAAGGTATGGGGGCCAGGTACCCGTTGCAAGCCGCCTGGTGGTTGTTCACGCAGTTGCAGGAGCCGACGGCGCCCCCGCTGAGAGCAGCGTAAGCGACGAGGTTGCCGGGGGGGAGTGAGGACGCGAGCAGCGCCCCGAAAGGACATCGGGGGGAGGGTGAGCGAAGCGATTGCGCCACGTTGAGACCATGCTGGGGAAGCAGCCGACCGCAGCAGCGACCAGTTGGGATGCAGGCGGAGCAGATGGCGCGTTGCTGAAGCCAGCGAGCTTTCGTCGTATACCGCCATGCAGATTCAGACACGAGGACACCATTGTTTCTTCTCGTCTGAAAGTGTTGAATACAAGCTATTCCTCATATTGGCATGAGTATAAGCATGTTATGCAAGTGTACCAGTTTCTGCGTTGTGTTGAAGGTGGGAACCCGGACCGTGATGGGTGGGAGCAGGCCCTGCACTGAGGAGCGCAGGCGAATGATCTTGTCATTGGTGGTACGGGTATCGGTGGGAGCGGAAGCAGCAAGCGTCATTGAGCCGGGGAGCGTGGCGAATGTGTTGATGGCAAGGGCGACAGCAGCAGGTGGAAGCAGCAAGCGTTTCAGCAGCAGCTTCGTGTGAGGGGTGTTGGGAGGTGCCATGTCTATTTGGGAGCGGGAACATCGAGGGGGATGGGACGGGAACGGGAAAGAGGGATGAGTGCTTGCCTTCTTAAGGGACCTTTTCCGGGAGAGAGAAATGAGCGTTAGCCGACAGTAATAGGAGGTGTAGATCTGCTCCTCCAGTTGCCTGACCGAGCGTATGTCGTTGAGTCCTATCACGGCCCGCTTGCCATGGCTCCACCTGGGTGCAATGGGATTGAGGCAGGGACTTTGGATGGGCAGAAACAACGGCAGAATGCGCACAGGAGTGCCTGAGGGTTTGACCTGCCGGTTGTGTTGGCGAATCCAGGTGCGCACGAGCTTACTGGAATCTCAGGAGCACTCTCCCAGATCAGCGGCCAGGCGCGTTGGCCCGGGGAGGATGGCAAGGATGAGGGCACAAAGTGGAAGCAGTGGACGTTTCTTCAGCAGCAGTATGTGTGGGGCGTCTTGAGAGGAGGCAGAGGGAGCGGGAAGATCATCGAGGGGGGGAAGGGGAACGGGAAAGAGGAGGGAGGGTTGCGGTTTCACAAAAGCGGGAAGTGGGAGGGATGGCAGGAGACAAGAGAGGGAAAGCGGGAAAAGGGAGGGAACGAGCCGGGAAAGAGGGGGGAGGGTTGCGGTTTCGCAAAAGCGGAACGTGGGTGAGATTGTTGGTGCAGTAAAAGCAGAGAAGGAAAAGGCGGGAGCGAGCCAGCAGAGGGAGGAGAGAGGGAGTGACCCAAGCAGGCACGCCGTCGCGGTTGTGTCTGGGAGGTGGAGCCGGTGGAGGATGAGGGGTGTGGTGGTTTGGAGCGTGTCCCCCACCACTCGTCTTTGCGGCGTCGTTGAGTTCGCGAGCGCATTGGTGTTGTGGTGCTGGGCTCCATGCTCAGACACGGCTTCCCTCCCGCAGGTTCCTCCGAAGCGGAAAGCGGGGTCCGTCTGCCCGGCCTGTTGAGGATGCCAAAAATCGGAACAAAGCCGGAGCAGGTACCTGTCCCGGGAATGGAGCAGCAGGTCCGGGTTTGGTGGAAAGAGGGGGGGGTGTTGCATCTTGTGGGGGAGCGTGCGATAGGGCATATGTTTCCGTTGCGAGAGAGGGATCAGGATGCTGTGGAAGCATATCTTTCATCCTCTGGGGAGCAGGTTGGTGCCAACGCAGATGACGAGGAGGAGACGTCATCGCAGGTTGCGGTCGTGCGTGACGGGGGGCTCTCTTCATCCGCTTGCGCGGAAAGTTTGCTTCCGCGTGGCATGAGATGAGAGGGTGCTGGCATGCGCTTTCAAGAGGAGGTGATGGACAAAAAGCGCTTTCAGAAGCTGGTGGCTGGAAGCGGGATCATCGGAGGAGGGTGGGACGGAACCGGGAGAGAGGGGGGAGGGTTGCGGTTTCGCAAAAGCGGAACGTGGGTGAGATAGTTGGTGCAGTAAAAGCAGAGGAGGAAAAGGCGGGAGCGAGCCAGCAGAGGGAGGAGAGAGGGAGTGACCCAAGCAGGGACACATAGGAGTGGAACAGCTTTTTGTGCTGATTGCTGAAGTGTTGAAGAAGGGATTGGTGAAGCTTGTTGGACGAGCGTCCTTGCAGAGTAAGAAGAGAAGCAGTGTGCATCGCGAATCGGGTAGAGGCAGCCTCTGGTAATGTGCAGAGAGCTGCTCGTTTTATTACCAGGCAGGAATGGGTGTCTCTTTGAGAAGAGACGCGAAGAGTCTGCTGGATCGGAGAAGTGGAATGGAAAGAAAGGCTTGTGGGATGATGTTGCCTCTTTAGCGCCGCTGGTTGGAGCTAAAGAGGAGCAACATGGTTTAACCTCTATGGCCAAGGCCAAATTTTTCTGGTGTGGCGGCGACTCTTTCTCCTTCGAACAGAGAAGTAATAGCCGAAGACGCTACCAAGAATGATGCTAGAGATCGTTGTTGACTGGAGGAGAATCGGTTCACGCGTGAGCATAAAGACAGAGAGAAGCAAGATGGCGATGGCAAGAGCCCCCCCTCCTAAAAGGCAGCGCATAAACGCTTCGCTGTTAAAATTCTTTTTAGGTGTTGGGGGTACTTTTTTCGGTTTGCGCGAAGACGCGGATTTCCTCTGTTTTTTTTGAGGAGAAAGGGAACTGTTTCTCCTATCTGTAGAAGAAGAGGTATCAAACTGGTATAGAATGTCGTTATACATGTGGTGGTCATCCATATGCCACCTCCTTTGTACTAAACGAGGGGAGCAGCACTTCTAACGCAAGCTCCCCGGACAACGGGACGCTACAGATGCGGCAACATCTGTAGCTTCTTTTTTCCTCAAAGACGATTTTTCCTGTATTCGAAGAAGAGCTGAACCCTCACGGAGGTAAAAAAATTGGGCTTGCTTGCCAGGAAGTTGAGAAGAGTAAAAAAAAAGACTGGGGAGAGTTTTCCCCGCTACCTCTCCGATCAGTAACAACATGTGACGCTTGTGAAATAATAACGTATAGGAATAGCTGTGAAAATAGGATAAGTACTTTCGTAATGATTATGTACTTACTTATCTTTGAATGAGATAGTAATGCTACAGAGTTTTATTAGAAAAAGGTGCTTGCTAAGCTGACATATCCCATTATGTACTATCTCATTGCTTTCACAGTACTTCCTCCCTCAACAATACTGCCTAAAACGGAAGAAGGAAGAGATATTCAAAGCCTTTCTCCAAAAAGTCCTCTGCTTGACGTCAAGCAGAGGGGCATGAAACCTGTTTGCTATCGCAGTGTATACGCGAGATTGCAGAATAAGAGTACAGAGGTTATAACCGATAATCCTGAAGGAGTCTCTCCTTGAGATGAGGGAGAGCAGAATCTGGAAGAGAAAGGAGGTCTGGCAGAAAGAAGTTAGCGAGGCGAGACTCCTCAGACCAGTGGCCCTAGAGTCTCTTTGGGCCGCTGCACTCTTCACAGAAGAGCGGATCTAGCTTTGCGGGCTCTGTGTGAGGGTGTGGTGCATCTTCAGGCGAGCCAGGGCCGGCCAGGTCGAGCAGGATGAGCTGCGTTGTCTGTGCGTGGTCCTCAGACCGGAGAGGTGCTCAGAGGGATGCCGGGGAGGGAAAGAAAGTGCTTGGTGTACTTGTCCGATTACGTGTCTCCCTCCTGTTTCCCTTGCGTGCGGGATGCTCCTTGAGCAGGCATCGTTGTTGCAAACGGATGCCTGCTTTTGCGCGAATCGACTGCGCTGAGCATGGAAGCACGAGGTTCGCGCAGAAAAGCGCAACAGGGGGAAGGGGCTTCATCAGCCGGGAGAAAGGATCTGCTGTGTCAGGTTCGTGTGGAAAAAGAGGGGAGGCTCAGGGGAGGTTCGCGCAGAGGGGATTTGGCAGTGGCGTGCCAGGCGCTCTCAGCAGAACCAGGGTTGCAAGGGCTCAGTGAAGACGTTGAGGATTGAAACATGTCGAGATGTGCGCGGCCGCGCTGCCTCTGCCACGTGGCAAGGGCTCAGTGAGGTTGTTGAGGATTGAAACGTTTTGGGATAGGGCCATCCTTCTACGACCAATTCTGTTGCGACGGCAGGGGGTATTGAGGGTGATCGCTGTTGTGAAACGCGGCTCGAAGCGCACGAGCGTATTCGCTTCCTTGCGTCTGACCCCTCGCATCTCTGCTTTGACCTGGGTTTGGAGGGGGAGGACCCCGACCGATATGCAGGATGACCCATATGGAAAGGATCCATTGCGAGAAAAAAGTGACTGGAGAAGAGGGGGAGGAGGGAAGAGGGAGCCGGGGTTTTCCGTGGCCCGGCAGCACGGACATGGAAAAGAACAAAGAGTTTCTTGAGCAATTCCGTGTGTGAAACGGTCAACGCGATGTTGAGCATGGCTCGTTCGTGAAGTAGTAATCGCCGTCGAGATCCGCCAGGAGAGCAGGTTGTACAGGATGCCACCCCACCCATTGTTGGGTCAGTGTGCTCGAGGCTGGGTTGTCTTGTGAAAAGAAGTGCCCGAGGAAGCCGAAGTGTGCGCTGGCCTCCTCGAGAGGCAGGGAGACGACCGGAACATTGAGGCGGCGACCAATGACGCTGGCAATGGCGCGTACTGGTATCCCTTCGTCGGCAACTGCGTGCAGCACTGATCCCGCTGGGGCCTTCTCTAGCGCTAATCGGAACAGATGTGCGGCATCAAGCCGGTGCACAGCGGGCCAACGATTCGAGCCGTCGCCTGGGTACGCCGATATGCCTTTGGTACGAGCAAGGCTGATGAGGGTCGGGACAAACCCGTGGTCGCCCTCGCCATGGACCGTCGGTGCAAGTCGCACGATTGACGTGCGCACGCCGCGCTTGGCCAACGCGATTGCCGCGTTCTCCGATGCGATACGGGGTGCGGTTGACCCGGCGTCGGCCACGTCCTTCTCCGTCCCGAGCTGCCCCTGCGGGAGAAAGAAGGTGAGCATCAATGTTCCCGAGGTGATCACGAACGGCTTGTCGGAGCCCTGCAGTGCAGCTCCGATGGTCTCGACTGCCCGCAGATCTATTTGCCCGGCAGCCACGTAGTCGGAGAAGTCGTGCATATATGCGAGGTGGATGACGCCGTCGGATGCCGCGGCTCCGCTTCGTAGACTGTCCAGATCATCAAGCGCCCCTCGGTGCACATCTGCACCGATAGCGGCAAGCGACGCAGCACTTGCGTCTGAGCGAGCGAGACCGAGGACCTGGTGCCCGGCAGCTAAAAGCTCACGGACGACGGCCGAGCCGATATAACCAGTGGCGCCAGTAACGAAAACTCTCATAGGAAAATCCTCCATCAAGAAACGTAGGGGTACGGCTTGGGTTGTGTGGCCACACGCATCACGTCAAGCGATACCCTATGACTGGTCGTGTGTTCAAACGGCGCATGCGCCGGGACGAGCAGCAATGAAGCCAGGACCTATCCCGACGACACGCGTTCCTTGCGCCAATACGCCTCGATACAACATCCTTGCAGGAAACGTTGTTTTCACCATATCGGAAGTGTATACGACGAGTGATCCCAGAACAAGATGAGTGTTGATCCTAGGAGTGAGACTCCTATGGTTCCGCAAGAAGGCGGATACAAGAGAGAGAGGAATGATGGGACGAGAACAAGAGACCCAGCGCTTGCAAGAACTGGGAGATTTTCTGCGCACCAGGAGGGCTTGGTTGGCTCCCGAAGACGTGGGCATGCCGAGAGGAAGCAGACGGCGAGCCCCAGGACTCAGACGCGCAGAAGTCGCCCAATTGGCAGGCGTCAGCGTGGACTGGTATACCTGGTTGGAGCAGGGACGCCCAATGAACGTTTCGACGCAGGTCTTAGAAAGTCTCGTGCAGGCCTTACGCTTGAATGCCGATGAGCGAGCGCCCCTCTTCTTCTTAGCGCGCCAACAACCTCCTCCAGCGAGGGCCATGGAGCCTGAAACCGTGAGTCCGGCGTTACAGCTCTTCCTCGATCATCAAGGTCTCAGTCCAGCCTTTGTGACAGGACGACGATGGGATGTGGTGGCCTGGAACGAAGCTGCCCGCGTCGTCTTTGGCGATTATGAGCAGATGAGCGCCCACGAACGCACCTCTATCTGGCGAATGTTCACCTCACCAATGTATCGGCAACTGCTTGTCGATTGGGAAGGGCATGCGCGACGGCTCTTCGCCCAATGGCGTGCCACGTGTGGTCGCTATCCTGGTGATCCCTGGTTGACAGAGTTGATCCAAGATCTGATGATTGCCAGCCCTGAATTTCGGGCCTGGTGGCCCGATCATGAGGTGCTCAGTGCGTCAGAAGATCACAAAATATTCAAGCATCCACAAGGAGGCTCTCTCGTGTTTGAGCTTGTCACGTTTCAGGTGTTTGACGCCCCAGATCTCACAGTGACTGTATACATCCCGTTGGACGAAGCAGATACACCAGCCAAGATCTCCCAACTGCTCTCTTCGTGATCAAGCGTCTCAAGTGGGTTCTGAGCAACCTTCCACGGTCAGGAGGTCATTGATCAGCCATCCTGCACGGGTTGAGCACAGAACGTGCCACGAGACCCTGCTCAAAGCGCAGGTTCCCTCAATTTCCAGGTGCCGATCAGCGCGATCCGCCGACTTTCGCCACAGTCTCAGATAACGGATCAGGGATGTTCACCATTCGGGGCATTTCCCACAAAGAGTTCCATACCCTACCAGAATCCCTTTATGACACCTCAAACAACGGTGGCTGGAGAACCAGCATGCGGCTTTTGCGTTTACGGCGACGAGACCGAGGCGGATCACGGATGATCACAAACCATTCGACATCGCCAGGTTACCACAGCTCTCATTGTGCAGACAGGGACCGATGATCATAGAGACGCGGATAGCCGACACGGGGAAAATGGTGATCATCTGGTGCCCACTCCACTGAGTGCCGTGAGAGCCGCTCCTGGTTGGAGTCAAGCATGAGCCCATCTTGCAAGCTATCGACCTGGACAGTTTCTTCGGCCAGATTCCGCTCACCATAAAGCAAGAAGTTGCGAAATCGCGCATAACCCGCCTTGTTCAAGCGTCGGGTTTCGCACATGGCAGAGAATGCCTGCTCCCCCAGCTCTGGCTCTGGTTGCACTCCATTCATCCATTGGAGGACAGCAGCAGGACTATGGCAACCATCGTCGCGCTTTTCATGAGCGAAAGGTCGCTGGTAGTTGTCGTCACGCATCCATTTATCATGAGCGGCAAGGAAATCTTCCCTGGTTTGTGCGCTTTCAAACGACCAGTCCGCCATGCGTCTTTGCATACCAAACGCCGCTGCTCTGGAATTTTGATAGGGACGCCCTTGCTTGATTTCCCTTTTCTCGATGTCAAGGTGCTCACACGTCCAGCGCGTATCGTGGGAGGTGAAAATCGTTCCATTGTCCGAAACGAGCGCCTCTGGAAGCCCAAAGTGGCGTATGGCATCATACACAACCGCAAAGAAAGCCTCGTTCTCTTGCTTGCGAGAAATGGCCGAGGCGAGCATGGCCCTTGAGAAGTTCTCCAGCACGCTAATACAATACACCATTCCTCCGCCTAAACGATGCATATCAAGGTCACGAACGTCCACAGACCAGAACTGCTGTCTCCGTTTGGCTCTGAATGGCATAGCAGCCTTTGGTCGTGGTTTGCGCGGCACTTGGAGATGATACCGTTTCCTCTTCATCGAACGATATCGACCACACGTGCTCCGCGAGAGTTTGATGCCCATCTGCTCCGGGGCTGCACTGACCCGATACGCGCCAATGTTCGGGTTTTCCGACCGCTTTTTGATTGCTTGGATCGTTGAAATAGCCACTTTCCTGGGGTGCTTGCGTGCGTGTGATTTGTCAGGCATTCCTGCGAACTGTTCTGCGGCAAATCGCCTGAGAATGGCGTGGCTGGTCGTTCTACTCACATCGAGATACTCAGCGATTGATTGAGCGTTCCCCCCGTCTCCATGCGACCTGATAACGGTTCGCCGTCGCGTCTCCCCATCCTCGATTTCTGAAGAGCGAGGAGAGCGGCGTTCTGTGGTTGTGGGTTTGGATCCAGAGGCTCGTATGAGCTTCATTGTCGCAGGAGCAGGCTTGCGATTGAACATCATAAAACAGATCGTTGCAATCTCATGAGGATGAAAGGCCGGGTATTGAGCGTGGAGGTCTATGATTTCCTGTCGGATATCAGGAGGAAGCGAACGTTTCTCTCCTTTCGGAACTGGCGGCGGTGGCCCTGCTGGGAGTCGAGAAGCCATTCCCGCTTGGCCAAAGAGATTGGCGCGATAGGAGCTGGTGCGTGGCGAAACGCCTGTTTCCGCACCTCGCTCCTTTGGGGTCTGGCCCCACAGGACGACGGGTCTTATCACTTCGTAATTCCTCTACGCCGTATCTTTACGGAGTGGTCGGATCTGTTGCCAGCCATGGGTTGGTTCGTGACGCTCATACCGACGTTGAGGCATGGAAGATCCCTCTTCAGAGAGGCGAGATGGGTTGAACTCCCTCTGAAGAGGATAGTTCATGGTTTCTCTTGTCCAGACAAGGAACCTTTGTCCACATCCGAATTTTTCTCGCAATGGATCCTTTCCATATGGGTCAACCTGCATATCGGTCGGGGTCGAGCTCTTCTTGATTGGGTGGAAGGGCCTGACCCGAGAGGCAGAGGATTTCAGGGAATGGGCAGCACAAGCAGGGATCGTTTGGTCCCTGGACAACAGGTGAGCCAGGGAAAGCGTCTGCTGATGCATCCAACAAGCCGACGTGGCGTTCCGCAAGGAAGTGGTATTCACGGGAGTTGCGCCTTCTTTCAAACGACAGGAGGAACTGACACGGATGCTGGTGTTGTGTCTGCTTGCGCAGGGGTGGCATGAAGCGGGGCCTGTGGTTGCCCCTGTGGGTGTGGCTGCGGTGGAAGCGACCTGGCTCTGTTGGGCGGAGGAGGGGAGCCCAGGCGGATGTGTGGCGAACGAGGAGCAGGCGCTCTGCCAGGTGGTTTTCCGGGTGTGGGTCTCTCTCATTGCGGCAGAGGAGGGAGAGGTCAGGAAGAGGAAGGGGGAAGCGGACGCAGCAGAGAAGAGGTGTGTATGTGCTGGAGAGGATGAGCGTGACGAGAGGGAGGCGGTGCCGGTGCGTTGCGGATCACAGGAACAGGGGAATGTTCCCATGAGGTCGAAACCAGCAGACAGGAAGTGTGCGTGCGGCCAGGCGGATATGAGTGATGGTCAGGAAGAGCGGTGGGGCGTGTGCCTGTGCGGGTGTTGGGAGCTGCATGGGGAGTGAGAGGCGCTGTGCTGACGGGGCGCAGCGAAGGAGTGCCGTTGCCTGCTCAGCGCAGATTGAGCTGGAGAGGGGGAGCAATCCGCGCTGGGGGCGCTGCACTGGCCATCCGCTGTCTGAGGACCCTGCATGCAGGAACAGAGGGCAGCGGAGGGCTGTCTGCCCCCCGTTGCTCGGGCGGTGATGTGCGTGAGTCGCGCGAGACTTCCTCGGTTGAGCGCCCCCTTTTCTGTCGTGCGAACGTGTTCTGCGTGTGAAGGAGACGCTGTGGAAGAAGAGAGCCTCTCTTTCCTCGTTGAGAGGTGTGAGCAAGGGTCGTTTGCGACCGGAAGGCGCTGTGTAGGGTGCTTTTGCCTTCTGATCTGCGGAGCGGTTCCCAAGAGAGCGATCCGAGAGAGGAGCGAGCGAGGCTGAGCTGTTGAAGGGGAAGGTTGTTCCTGGTGTTGCGGTGTCGGAGTGCGCTTGAGTGTTGCTGTCTATCGAAGGCGATCATCCTGATATCCGGAACAGAGATGTCTAAAAGGAACATTGCCCTACTCTCTTGTAGTAAAAGGAACTTTGGCTTCTTGTCATTTTGACTTGTAGTAATCGGTACTTTGCTGTTACTGCGTAACAAGCATGTGTTCCCTGGATGGTAGTAAAGCGAAAGAAGCAAGAGCTGCCGGGGTGGGTTGTTGAATTGCTCCGGGTATTGGGTGGTACGGTGCGCTGTGCAGGGGGTTTGAGCGGGTCTGGAGCGTTCTCCGTGCACCCTGTTCAAGGCACCGTGTCTTTGTCTCTCCTTCTGGCGGGCTGTTACTCCTACTACAATATGATGGCACGGGTCGGTTGTTCCCGCGGTGCCCCCTATGTTACAAGAATTACTTTCAGAAAGTAATTCTTGTAACATAGGGGGCACCGCGGGAACAACCGACCCGTGCCATCATATTGTAGTAGGAGTAACAGCCCGCCAGAAGGAGAGACAAAGACACGGTGCCTTGAACAGGGTGCACGGAGAACGCTCCAGACCCGCTCAAACCCCCTGCACAGCGCACCGTACCACCCAATACCCGGAGCAATTCAACAACCCACCCCGGCAGCTCTTGCTTCTTTCGCTTTACTACCATCCAGGGAACACATGCTTGTTACGCAGTAACAGCAAAGTACCGATTACTACAAGTCAAAATGACAAGAAGCCAAAGTTCCTTTTACTACAAGAGAGTAGGGCAATGTTCCTTTTAGACATCTCTGTTCCGGATATCAGGATGATCGCCTTCGATAGACAGCAACACTCAAGCGCACTCCGACACCGCAACACCAGGAACAACCTTCCCCTTCAACAGCTCAGCCTCGCTCGCTCCTCTCTCGGATCGCTCTCTTGGGAACCGCTCCGCAGATCAGAAGGCAAAAGCACCCTACACAGCGCCTTCCGGTCGCAAACGACCCTTGCTCACACCTCTCAACGAGGAAAGAGAGGCTCTCTTCTTCCACAGCGTCTCCTTCACACGCAGAACACGTTCGCACGACAGAAAAGGGGGCGCTCAACCGAGGAAGTCTCGCGCGACTCACGCACATCACCGCCCGAGCAACGGGGGGCAGACAGCCCTCCGCTGCCCTCTGTTCCTGCATGCAGGGTCCTCAGACAGCGGATGGCCAGTGCAGCGCCCCCAGCGCGGATTGCTCCCCCTCTCCAGCTCAATCTGCGCTGAGCAGGCAACGGCACTCCTTCGCTGCGCCCCGTCAGCACAGCGCCTCTCACTCCCCATGCAGCTCCCAACACCCGCACAGGCACACGCCCCACCGCTCTTCCTGACCATCACTCATATCCGCCTGGCCGCACGCACACTTCCTGTCTGCTGGTTTCGACCTCATGGGAACATTCCCCTGTTCCTGTGATCCGCAACGCACCGGCACCGCCTCCCTCTCGTCACGCTCATCCTCTCCAGCACATACACACCTCTTCTCTGCTGCGTCCGCTTCCCCCTTCCTCTTCCTGACCTCTCCCTCCTCTGCCGCAATGAGAGAGACCCACACCCGGAAAACCACCTGGCAGAGCGCCTGCTCCTCGTTCGCCACACATCCGCCTGGGCTCCCCTCCTCCGCCCAACAGAGCCAGGTCGCTTCCACCGCAGCCACACCCACAGGGGCAACCACAGGCCCCGCTTCATGCCACCCCTGCGCAAGCAGACACAACACCAGCATCCGTGTCAGTTCCTCCTGTCGTTTGAAAGAAGGCGCAACTCCCGTGAATACCACTTCCTTGCGGAACGCCACGTCGGCTTGTTGGATGCATCAGCAGACGCTTTCCCTGGCTCACCTGTTGTCCAGGGACCAAACGATCCCTGCTTGTGCTGCCCATTCCCTGAAATCCTCTGCCTCTCGGGTCAGGCCCTTCCACCCAATCAAGAAGAGCTCGACCCCGACCGATATGCAGGTTGACCCATATGGAAAGGATCCATTGCGAGAAAAATTCGGATGTGGACAAAGGTTCCTTGTCTGGACAAGAGAAACCATGAACTATCCTCTTCAGAGGGAGTTCAACCCATCTCGCCTCTCTGAAGAGGGATCTTCCATGCCTCAACGTCGGTATGAGCGTCACGAACCAACCCATGGCTGGCAACAGATCCGACCACTCCGTAAAGATACGGCGTAGAGGAATTACGAAGTGATAAGACCCGTCGTCCTGTGGGGCCAGACCCCAAAGGAGCGAGGTGCGGAAACAGGCGTTTCGCCACGCACCAGCTCCTATCGCGCCAATCTCTTTGGCCAAGCGGGAATGGCTTCTCGACTCCCAGCAGGGCCACCGCCGCCAGTTCCGAAAGGAGAGAAACGTTCGCTTCCTCCTGATATCCGACAGGAAATCATAGACCTCCACGCTCAATACCCGGCCTTTCATCCTCATGAGATTGCAACGATCTGTTTTATGATGTTCAATCGCAAGCCTGCTCCTGCGACAATGAAGCTCATACGAGCCTCTGGATCCAAACCCACAACCACAGAACGCCGCTCTCCTCGCTCTTCAGAAATCGAGGATGGGGAGACGCGACGGCGAACCGTTATCAGGTCGCATGGAGACGGGGGGAACGCTCAATCAATCGCTGAGTATCTCGATGTGAGTAGAACGACCAGCCACGCCATTCTCAGGCGATTTGCCGCAGAACAGTTCGCAGGAATGCCTGACAAATCACACGCACGCAAGCACCCCAGGAAAGTGGCTATTTCAACGATCCAAGCAATCAAAAAGCGGTCGGAAAACCCGAACATTGGCGCGTATCGGGTCAGTGCAGCCCCGGAGCAGATGGGCATCAAACTCTCGCGGAGCACGTGTGGTCGATATCGTTCGATGAAGAGGAAACGGTATCATCTCCAAGTGCCGCGCAAACCACGACCAAAGGCTGCTATGCCATTCAGAGCCAAACGGAGACAGCAGTTCTGGTCTGTGGACGTTCGTGACCTTGATATGCATCGTTTAGGCGGAGGAATGGTGTATTGTATTAGCGTGCTGGAGAACTTCTCAAGGGCCATGCTCGCCTCGGCCATTTCTCGCAAGCAAGAGAACGAGGCTTTCTTTGCGGTTGTGTATGATGCCATACGCCACTTTGGGCTTCCAGAGGCGCTCGTTTCGGACAATGGAACGATTTTCACCTCCCACGATACGCGCTGGACGTGTGAGCACCTTGACATCGAGAAAAGGGAAATCAAGCAAGGGCGTCCCTATCAAAATTCCAGAGCAGCGGCGTTTGGTATGCAAAGACGCATGGCGGACTGGTCGTTTGAAAGCGCACAAACCAGGGAAGATTTCCTTGCCGCTCATGATAAATGGATGCGTGACGACAACTACCAGCGACCTTTCGCTCATGAAAAGCGCGACGATGGTTGCCATAGTCCTGCTGCTGTCCTCCAATGGATGAATGGAGTGCAACCAGAGCCAGAGCTGGGGGAGCAGGCATTCTCTGCCATGTGCGAAACCCGACGCTTGAACAAGGCGGGTTATGCGCGATTTCGCAACTTCTTGCTTTATGGTGAGCGGAATCTGGCCGAAGAAACTGTCCAGGTCGATAGCTTGCAAGATGGGCTCATGCTTGACTCCAACCAGGAGCGGCTCTCACGGCACTCAGTGGAGTGGGCACCAGATGATCACCATTTTCCCCGTGTCGGCTATCCGCGTCTCTATGATCATCGGTCCCTGTCTGCACAATGAGAGCTGTGGTAACCTGGCGATGTCGAATGGTTTGTGATCATCCGTGATCCGCCTCGGTCTCGTCGCCGTAAACGCAAAAGCCGCATGCTGGTTCTCCAGCCACCGTTGTTTGAGGTGTCATAAAGGGATTCTGGTAGGGTATGGAACTCTTTGTGGGAAATGCCCCGAATGGTGAACATCCCTGATCCGTTATCTGAGACTGTGGCGAAAGTCGGCGGATCGCGCTGATCGGCACCTGGAAATTGAGGGAACCTGCGCTTTGAGCAGGGTCTCGTGGCACGTTCTGTGCTCAACCCGTGCAGGATGGCTGATCAATGACCTCCTGACCGTGGAAGGTTGCTCAGAACCCACTTGAGACGCTTGATCACGAAGAGAGCAGTTGGGAGATCTTGGCTGGTGTATCTGCTTCGTCCAACGGGATGTATACAGTCACTGTGAGATCTGGGGCGTCAAACACCTGAAACGTGACAAGCTCAAACACGAGAGAGCCTCCTTGTGGATGCTTGAATATTTTGTGATCTTCTGACGCACTGAGCACCTCATGATCGGGCCACCAGGCCCGAAATTCAGGGCTGGCAATCATCAGATCTTGGATCAACTCTGTCAACCAGGGATCACCAGGATAGCGACCACACGTGGCACGCCATTGGGCGAAGAGCCGTCGCGCATGCCCTTCCCAATCGACAAGCAGTTGCCGATACATTGGTGAGGTGAACATTCGCCAGATAGAGGTGCGTTCGTGGGCGCTCATCTGCTCATAATCGCCAAAGACGACGCGGGCAGCTTCGTTCCAGGCCACCACATCCCATCGTCGTCCTGTCACAAAGGCTGGACTGAGACCTTGATGATCGAGGAAGAGCTGTAACGCCGGACTCACGGTTTCAGGCTCCATGGCCCTCGCTGGAGGAGGTTGTTGGCGCGCTAAGAAGAAGAGGGGCGCTCGCTCATCGGCATTCAAGCGTAAGGCCTGCACGAGACTTTCTAAGACCTGCGTCGAAACGTTCATTGGGCGTCCCTGCTCCAACCAGGTATACCAGTCCACGCTGACGCCTGCCAATTGGGCGACTTCTGCGCGTCTGAGTCCTGGGGCTCGCCGTCTGCTTCCTCTCGGCATGCCCACGTCTTCGGGAGCCAACCAAGCCCTCCTGGTGCGCAGAAAATCTCCCAGTTCTTGCAAGCGCTGGGTCTCTTGTTCTCGTCCCATCATTCCTCTCTCTCTTGTATCCGCCTTCTTGCGGAACCATAGGAGTCTCACTCCTAGGATCAACACTCATCTTGTTCTGGGATCACTCGTCGTATACACTTCCGATATGGTGAAAACAACGTTTCCTGCAAGGATGTTGTATCGAGGCGTATTGGCGCAAGGAACGCGTGTCGTCGGGATAGGTCCTGGCTTCATTGCTGCTCGTCCCGGCGCATGCGCCGTTTGAACACACGACCAGTCATAGGGTATCGCTTGACGTGATGCGTGTGGCCACACAACCCAAGCCGTACCCCTACGTTTCTTGATGGAGGATTTTCCTATGAGAGTTTTCGTTACTGGCGCCACTGGTTATATCGGCTCGGCCGTCGTCCGTGAGCTTTTAGCTGCCGGGCACCAGGTCCTCGGTCTCGCTCGCTCAGACGCAAGTGCTGCGTCGCTTGCCGCTATCGGTGCAGATGTGCACCGAGGGGCGCTTGATGATCTGGACAGTCTACGAAGCGGAGCCGCGGCATCCGACGGCGTCATCCACCTCGCATATATGCACGACTTCTCCGACTACGTGGCTGCCGGGCAAATAGATCTGCGGGCAGTCGAGACCATCGGAGCTGCACTGCAGGGCTCCGACAAGCCGTTCGTGATCACCTCGGGAACATTGATGCTCACCTTCTTTCTCCCGCAGGGGCAGCTCGGGACGGAGAAGGACGTGGCCGACGCCGGGTCAACCGCACCCCGTATCGCATCGGAGAACGCGGCAATCGCGTTGGCCAAGCGCGGCGTGCGCACGTCAATCGTGCGACTTGCACCGACGGTCCATGGCGAGGGCGACCACGGGTTTGTCCCGACCCTCATCAGCCTTGCTCGTACCAAAGGCATATCGGCGTACCCAGGCGACGGCTCGAATCGTTGGCCCGCTGTGCACCGGCTTGATGCCGCACATCTGTTCCGATTAGCGCTAGAGAAGGCCCCAGCGGGATCAGTGCTGCACGCAGTTGCCGACGAAGGGATACCAGTACGCGCCATTGCCAGCGTCATTGGTCGCCGCCTCAATGTTCCGGTCGTCTCCCTGCCTCTCGAGGAGGCCAGCGCACACTTCGGCTTCCTCGGGCACTTCTTTTCACAAGACAACCCAGCCTCGAGCACACTGACCCAACAATGGGTGGGGTGGCATCCTGTACAACCTGCTCTCCTGGCGGATCTCGACGGCGATTACTACTTCACGAACGAGCCATGCTCAACATCGCGTTGACCGTTTCACACACGGAATTGCTCAAGAAACTCTTTGTTCTTTTCCATGTCCGTGCTGCCGGGCCACGGAAAACCCCGGCTCCCTCTTCCCTCCTCCCCCTCTTCTCCAGTCACTTTTTTCTCGCAATGGATCCTTTCCATATGGGTCATCCTGCATATCGGTCGGGGTCCTCCCCCTCCAAACCCAGGTCAAAGCAGAGATGCGAGGGGTCAGACGCAAGGAAGCGAATACGCTCGTGCGCTTCGAGCCGCGTTTCACAACAGCGATCACCCTCAATACCCCCTGCCGTCGCAACAGAATTGGTCGTAGAAGGATGGCCCTATCCCAAAACGTTTCAATCCTCAACAACCTCACTGAGCCCTTGCCACGTGGCAGAGGCAGCGCGGCCGCGCACATCTCGACATGTTTCAATCCTCAACGTCTTCACTGAGCCCTTGCAACCCTGGTTCTGCTGAGAGCGCCTGGCACGCCACTGCCAAATCCCCTCTGCGCGAACCTCCCCTGAGCCTCCCCTCTTTTTCCACACGAACCTGACACAGCAGATCCTTTCTCCCGGCTGATGAAGCCCCTTCCCCCTGTTGCGCTTTTCTGCGCGAACCTCGTGCTTCCATGCTCAGCGCAGTCGATTCGCGCAAAAGCAGGCATCCGTTTGCAACAACGATGCCTGCTCAAGGAGCATCCCGCACGCAAGGGAAACAGGAGGGAGACACGTAATCGGACAAGTACACCAAGCACTTTCTTTCCCTCCCCGGCATCCCTCTGAGCACCTCTCCGGTCTGAGGACCACGCACAGACAACGCAGCTCATCCTGCTCGACCTGGCCGGCCCTGGCTCGCCTGAAGATGCACCACACCCTCACACAGAGCCCGCAAAGCTAGATCCGCTCTTCTGTGAAGAGTGCAGCGGCCCAAAGAGACTCTAGGGCCACTGGTCTGAGGAGTCTCGCCTCGCTAACTTCTTTCTGCCAGACCTCCTTTCTCTTCCAGATTCTGCTCTCCCTCATCTCAAGGAGAGACTCCTTCAGGATTATCGGTTATAACCTCTGTACTCTTATTCTGCAATCTCGCGTATACACTGCGATAGCAAACAGGTTTCATGCCCCTCTGCTTGACGTCAAGCAGAGGACTTTTTGGAGAAAGGCTTTGAATATCTCTTCCTTCTTCCGTTTTAGGCAGTATTGTTGAGGGAGGAAGTACTGTGAAAGCAATGAGATAGTACATAATGGGATATGTCAGCTTAGCAAGCACCTTTTTCTAATAAAACTCTGTAGCATTACTATCTCATTCAAAGATAAGTAAGTACATAATCATTACGAAAGTACTTATCCTATTTTCACAGCTATTCCTATACGTTATTATTTCACAAGCGTCACATGTTGTTACTGATCGGAGAGGTAGCGGGGAAAACTCTCCCCAGTCTTTTTTTTTACTCTTCTCAACTTCCTGGCAAGCAAGCCCAATTTTTTTACCTCCGTGAGGGTTCAGCTCTTCTTCGAATACAGGAAAAATCGTCTTTGAGGAAAAAAGAAGCTACAGATGTTGCCGCATCTGTAGCGTCCCGTTGTCCGGGGAGCTTGCGTTAGAAGTGCTGCTCCCCTCGTTTAGTACAAAGGAGGTGGCATATGGATGACCACCACATGTATAACGACATTCTATACCAGTTTGATACCTCTTCTTCTACAGATAGGAGAAACAGTTCCCTTTCTCCTCAAAAAAAACAGAGGAAATCCGCGTCTTCGCGCAAACCGAAAAAAGTACCCCCAACACCTAAAAAGAATTTTAACAGCGAAGCGTTTATGCGCTGCCTTTTAGGAGGGGGGGCTCTTGCCATCGCCATCTTGCTTCTCTCTGTCTTTATGCTCACGCGTGAACCGATTCTCCTCCAGTCAACAACGATCTCTAGCATCATTCTTGGTAGCGTCTTCGGCTATTACTTCTCTGTTCGAAGGAGAAAGAGTCGCCGCCACACCAGAAAAATTTGGCCTTGGCCATAGAGGTTAAACCATGTTGCTCCTCTTTAGCTCCAACCAGCGGCGCTAAAGAGGCAACATCATCCCACAAGCCTTTCTTTCCATTCCACTTCTCCGATCCAGCAGACTCTTCGCGTCTCTTCTCAAAGAGACACCCATTCCTGCCTGGTAATAAAACGAGCAGCTCTCTGCACATTACCAGAGGCTGCCTCTACCCGATTCGCGATGCACACTGCTTCTCTTCTTACTCTGCAAGGACGCTCGTCCAACAAGCTTCACCAATCCCTTCTTCAACACTTCAGCAATCAGCACAAAAAGCTGTTCCACTCCTATGTGTCCCTGCTTGGGTCACTCCCTCTCTCCTCCCTCTGCTGGCTCGCTCCCGCCTTTTCCTCCTCTGCTTTTACTGCACCAACTATCTCACCCACGTTCCGCTTTTGCGAAACCGCAACCCTCCCCCCTCTCTCCCGGTTCCGTCCCACCCTCCTCCGATGATCCCGCTTCCAGCCACCAGCTTCTGAAAGCGCTTTTTGTCCATCACCTCCTCTTGAAAGCGCATGCCAGCACCCTCTCATCTCATGCCACGCGGAAGCAAACTTTCCGCGCAAGCGGATGAAGAGAGCCCCCCGTCACGCACGACCGCAACCTGCGATGACGTCTCCTCCTCGTCATCTGCGTTGGCACCAACCTGCTCCCCAGAGGATGAAAGATATGCTTCCACAGCATCCTGATCCCTCTCTCGCAACGGAAACATATGCCCTATCGCACGCTCCCCCACAAGATGCAACACCCCCCCCTCTTTCCACCAAACCCGGACCTGCTGCTCCATTCCCGGGACAGGTACCTGCTCCGGCTTTGTTCCGATTTTTGGCATCCTCAACAGGCCGGGCAGACGGACCCCGCTTTCCGCTTCGGAGGAACCTGCGGGAGGGAAGCCGTGTCTGAGCATGGAGCCCAGCACCACAACACCAATGCGCTCGCGAACTCAACGACGCCGCAAAGACGAGTGGTGGGGGACACGCTCCAAACCACCACACCCCTCATCCTCCACCGGCTCCACCTCCCAGACACAACCGCGACGGCGTGCCTGCTTGGGTCACTCCCTCTCTCCTCCCTCTGCTGGCTCGCTCCCGCCTTTTCCTTCTCTGCTTTTACTGCACCAACAATCTCACCCACGTTCCGCTTTTGCGAAACCGCAACCCTCCCCCCTCTTTCCCGGCTCGTTCCCTCCCTTTTCCCGCTTTCCCTCTCTTGTCTCCTGCCATCCCTCCCACTTCCCGCTTTTGTGAAACCGCAACCCTCCCTCCTCTTTCCCGTTCCCCTTCCCCCCCTCGATGATCTTCCCGCTCCCTCTGCCTCCTCTCAAGACGCCCCACACATACTGCTGCTGAAGAAACGTCCACTGCTTCCACTTTGTGCCCTCATCCTTGCCATCCTCCCCGGGCCAACGCGCCTGGCCGCTGATCTGGGAGAGTGCTCCTGAGATTCCAGTAAGCTCGTGCGCACCTGGATTCGCCAACACAACCGGCAGGTCAAACCCTCAGGCACTCCTGTGCGCATTCTGCCGTTGTTTCTGCCCATCCAAAGTCCCTGCCTCAATCCCATTGCACCCAGGTGGAGCCATGGCAAGCGGGCCGTGATAGGACTCAACGACATACGCTCGGTCAGGCAACTGGAGGAGCAGATCTACACCTCCTATTACTGTCGGCTAACGCTCATTTCTCTCTCCCGGAAAAGGTCCCTTAAGAAGGCAAGCACTCATCCCTCTTTCCCGTCAACATGTTGAGAAGATTAAGGGATGGGCTGAAGGAAGCGTCTACGCTCTTGCCTCATCGCTTCTCAAGAGATCAGACAAAAGGTGTGCAATGGGTGTAGACAACTCTACCTGTTGTGCAGTCTTCGTGAAGAGAGTCACGTCCTTCAGCGGAATCTTACTCTGCCTGAAAGGCGCAGCCTGGGTATCCTCGACAATTCTCTTCCCATGCCCCTGATAGATAGGAGAGGGGAATAGCGTGGGGGCCGTCGTCAGCATATCAAGTACTGCTTTCGGATCGACTCCATTGTTCTCAGCCACCGAGAGCGCTTCTCGCAAAGATTGTCCTGCGGAAACAATCAGGAAGTTGCCCACAAGTTTGACAAGCGTTGCCGCACCAACCTCTTCGCCAAAATCAACAATACCCTGCCCCCCCATCGCCTTCAGGAGTGGTCGGACGCGTTCTTTGGCTCTTTGCGGACCCGCAAACGGAATCCAGAGCCGTTGGGCGACAGCGGCCTCAGATCCTCCAAAGATGGGAGCCTCAACATAGACACTGCCATGTTGCGCATGCATCGCCGCCAGCTTCTTTGTCATTTCAGGCGATATCGTGCTCATCGCAAGATGGATACCACCTGGTCCCAATTGCTCTAAAAAGCCCTCACTCGTGACGATGCTTTCCACTGACGCATCACCCCACAAAATGGTCACAACAATTCCTCCGCTTGTCACCGCGTCAACGGGTCGACTCACCTGTTGTGCACCCTGAGCAACCAGAGGTTCCGCTTTGCTCGCCGTGCGGTTATACACCCGCAGCGCATACCCGGCTTTGAGGAGATTCCTTGCCAGTGGCAACCCTAGATTGCCGAGTCCAATACATCCAATCGTTTCATTCATCTTTCTCAATACTCCTGAATGATTTGCACTTAAAATGTGACGTTAACGTCATGTTTTGGATAAAAAAAAGCCTCGTTACGGTTCTCTTTCCTCAAGCCAGCGCTCGAAGCGTTCAATAGTGGCCTGTAAGTCAGCACGAAATTGTTGTAACGCTCCAATCTTCCGGTCTGCCTCGGCCAGATGCTGGCGCAGGATGGCAAGGACTTTCTGTTTTGGTTGTATTCCACCTGGATCAGTGAAATAGAGATCAATCACGTCACGTATTTCATCCAGGCTGAGTCCAAGCTTCTTTAACTGATCAATTTTACGCAGACGATACAGCGTCTCCTCGGTGTAATAGTGCTGGCCACGGCCTTCACGCTCACCAGGAGGGAGCAGCCCAATACTCTCGTAATAGCGGACGGTGCGCGCAGTGACCCCTGCTCGTTCCGTCACATCACCTATGCGCATCCGATCGTTCATCGCTCACCCACTCACATGTTACGTTAACGTCATGTTGATATGATAGACCGTGAGCGAGGATTTGTCAAGGACCTTTCTCCCCGGGGTTCACACGTCTGAAATCCAGATACCGCTGCTCAACACAATCTACATACGAAGATGATAGCGATAGTCTTGATACATCAACGCTTTGGCGCGGTTCTTTTTGCCTTCCCTAAAGCCATAGGAGGAGAGAAACAGAAGCTCAGTTCCTGCTCATGCTTCCCCCTTTGCCCTCCCCGCTTCAGCGTTCAAAGCACGTTCCTTTCTCCACTCCTTGTCTCATGGAGAGCTTGCAACGCATGCAGTTTCTTCTGGGTACGACGTTGCTCACCTCACGTTGATAGGCCCTTGCCTGTTCCCGATTCTGGACAGGCTGACCCTCTCCATTGTGCTTCACCATCTCTTCAAGCTCCTTTTCTATTTTCTCCAAGCCGTTCCCGTTTATCTAAGCATGCCCACTCAACAATCACCCTGATATTCTGAAACATCAGGGGAATCTCATCATAGATTCTGTCACCCTTGTCATTACATTCCCGAATCTGTACCGCTACCCTCAATTTCTTAAGCACATGCTCATTACCTCAGTTGAAAAAATGAGCCATAATGTTGTTTTTCAACGTCATTTTTAAACCTCTCTATCACCACATCCTTCGCCTGCTGTAGTAGTTCAGGAACACAAGAGTCCAGGCTTCGCGCGCATAGAGTCAATCCAAGAAATCAAGCCCTTTTATTCAATTGTTCCATCGAAAGACAACGATCTGAAGACGCTGCAATATTTGGATCATGCGTCACTAAAATCATTGTATTCTGTTCCTCCCGCTGGATTTCACGCAGCATAGTTAGCACCTCCTGACCTGTACGCGGATCCAGATTTCCTGTTGGTTCATCTGCCAGTAAGAGTTTGGGTCGATGCATTAAAGCACGAGCTATCGCCACTCTCTGCTGTTCTCCTCCCGACAAACGTGCTGGAGTGTGTCCTGAGCGTCCGCCTAATCCAACCTGCTCCAACAGAGCTTTCACTCGTTGTTGTATATTGAAGAGTACAAACGCCCTTCAGGTACCTCTCCCACAAGGGAAGTAGAGCCTTGCTCGCCATAAGCAACTATCCCGGGCCTATCATCTGATTGACGTTTCAGTATCTCAGTTGCTATACTCTGTTCTGGAACAGTGGCGCTTCCCCCTTCCTGTTCTGGAACACACAAGGGGACTCCTCTTTGCTAGTTGTAAGTGAGAAGATCAAGGGATATGCGTTCCTCCACAAATAGTGTTGTCTCTGATGGATTTCTGATCTATTGGCAAGCTGGACAAAAAAGAACAGTAGCTGTCGGCTCTGACGCCTGGTATACCTGGCTAGAACAGGTCACATCCTTTTCCTTTCAAAGCAAGGAGGGATCCTTTTCTGCTCACAAAGCCCGAGCCACACATGGACGGGGGGGCTGGTACTGGTATGCCTATCGCCATTATGCAGGTCGGCTTTATCGCTGCTATCTGGGCGGGTCGGAGAAGCTTTCACTACCACAATTGCAGATGGCAGCACAGAAACTCACTTCCAAAACCAGGGAAAGAGCGCCTATCCCATCGAAATCACAGTCTCCGTTGCCGGCTCCGGCCTCATCCATTGAGCTAATTGCCAGACACCCTCAACTTGGCCTCGCCTATCTCTGGGCCCTGTTGCCCGATGGCGACCCGCAAAGAGTAGAAGAAGTTGTCTCCTTGCTTGAGCAGTCCTTGCGAGAACTCCCGCAAGAGAGTCAGAAGGCAGAACTGCGTAGTGAATTAACCTTATTTCTGGTTGTCTTCGCACTTCGACAACACGATTCTCGGCGCGCCGTTGAGCTCGCACAAGAAGCGTTGCACACGCTCCCCCGTCCGCTTCAAAGCGTTGCCCACCTCGCGCTAACCCTCGCACAAGGGACCGCCTTCCAGGAACAAGGACAACTGGTTGTTGCAGAGCAGGCTCTTGTACAGGCAAGTATCCCGGGTGCGCAGACCGAATATCATCTCTTAAATCTCTTTGCGATGGATGCTCTGGCCAATCTCTATGAGGCACAAGGCCAATTGCAACAGGCTGGTCGTTTCTTTGAGCATGTACTGTACATTGCAGGAAGGCCACCGCGCCAGTCACCTCTTTTGCTCGCCTGGGTTTCTCTCAGCTATGCATCGTTGTTGCTCGAATGGAACAGGCTGGAGGAAGCAGAAACCCTTCTCAAGCAGGCAATAAAAGAAAGCCAGCTTCTGGGTCTGGATGATCTCGCCAGCTTTGCAGGCATTCAGCTTGAGCGCGCACGGGGCGATATTGATAAAGCACTGGAACTGCTAGAGCATCTCCAGGCAAACACTCACATCATTGAACCAATGAATACCTTTCTTGCCGCATGGCACGCTCGTCTGTGTCTTCTGACAGGCCGAAGAGCAGAGGTACGTTCCTGGATGCGAATGTGTGGGTTACACTTCGATGATGAGCTTCAAGAGCCTCTTCGCCAGGAACCATACTTTGCATATATGACACTGGCCCGTGCCTTGATTGCAGAGGGACACCAAACAGAGCTAAAGCAGGCATCTCATCTATTAACGCGTCTGCTGGCCTTCGCTGAACACAAAGGATTTACAGGGTGGCGCATAGAGATCCTGACTCTCCAGGCACTCACATTACAGGCCCAGGGAGAAAAACACCAGGCACTCTCTGTTCTTGGCCAGTCCCTGGTGCTGGCAGAACGAGAGGGATATGTCCGACTCTTTGCCGACGAACGGGAACCGATGAGGCAATTGCTGGCTCTGCTTCCTGCAAACAGTCCGATCTCGCCCCACTATCTCCAGACCTTAAAAAACGCCTGCATATCAGAGAGAACCGCATCATCCCCTCAACGGCTCCCTGACCCTCTCAGTGCACGCGAACTGGAGGTGTTGCGCTTGCTGGCCCGGGGATACTCCAATCAACAGATTGCAACAGAACTGATCATTACCCTCAACACCGCCAAACGTCATGTCAAGCACATTCTGGCAAAGTTAGGTGTGACCAATCGCCTCCAGGCGGTTCTTCGCGCCCATGAACTCTCCCTGCTTTCACCTCCCCAAAATACTCCCGATAATGCTCCTGAAGGAGCATGACCGTTCCCTCTTCCCCTACTATACTGTGACAAGAGCGGACAGGCCTTCATCGCCCCTCAGCAGAAGAAACCTGCGGGTGCCACTGAGTGCTTGTTGAATTGCTCTCCCAATCGCATTGTTTGTCAGAAAGGAAAAAGGTATGCAATCTGTACCGGTTTTGATTGTTGGAGCTGGACCAACAGGGCTCGCCACAGCTCTTTTTTTAGCTCACCACGGCGTACGCTCACTGGTGGTGGAACGCCACCCGAGCACCTCGATCTTCATCAAAGCACGGGGTATCGACTTTCGCACAATGGAGATATTCCGTCCTTTGGGATTGGAGAAAAAGCTTCGTACACAGGTTGGTACACTGAGCCAGAATACGCTGCTTCTGGTTGTCGAAACGCTTGCAGGCAAGGAACAACAGCGCAACTCCATTGCCTGGATGACTCAACCAGAAGGTACCTTTGAACAGATAAGCCCATCATCCTGGCTACTCGGGAGTCAGGCAATCTTTGAGCACGTTCTTGCCCGGGAAGTGCGGCAACGAGAAAGCGACATTCGCTTTAACACAGAACTCCTTTCTTTCACACAGAATGAGTCCGGTGTTAGTGCTCAAGTGCTCGACAAGACAACAGGAGAACAGCAAAGCATTCATGCAACGTACCTGATCGCGGCAGATGGCATTCATAGCCCTGTCCGTCAGCAGCTCACTCTCCCCTGGGAGAGTTACAGCGCCCCCGAGCCTCGAATCATCATCTCCTTTCGGGCCGATCTCAGTGCACTGGTACGCGAGCGCCTCTTCCTCTTCTGTTTTATTCACAATTCCAACATGGCGGGCATTCTTGCGCCCATCAACAATACAGATCTCTGGCAACTGAATATCCAATCTACGCCTGAAAAAGAAGTATCACTGGAGGAGTTTCCTGCTCAACGCTGTCGCGAGCTGATACGTCAGGCGGTAGGCCTGGCCGAACTAGAAGTCGAGATCCAGCATATTATGCTTACTCAGGACGCGACAGGTATCGCAACCTCTTTCCAGCAGGGCCGCGTGTTGCTCGCTGGTGATGCTGCTCATCAGGTGCCATCGGGCCTGAATAGCGGCATACAGGATGCCCAGAATCTGGCCTGGAAACTTGCCTTTGTGCTTCAAGGGAAGGCTGGCCCGGCCCTCCTTGCTACATACGAGGTAGAACGCCGGCTTGCAGCACGGATCAAAGCCGAAGCAGCAACACGCCCACCCAGGCCAGAACATCCTGAAGAGCTGCTTGATGCCCCAGAAGAAGAACAGCAGGTGCTTCCGGATGAAGTTGTACAGACCTTAAATCACCGTTATGTTTCTTCTGCGGTGCTTGCAGAGCCAGAAGCACATGCTCCTGTTCAGGGAACATTCGATCTCAGCGGTTACCCTGGCACACGTGCTCCTCATCTGTGGCTCAGACAGCAAGGACGCCGCCTTTCGACGCTTGATCTTTTTGATGGTCGGTTTGTGCTTCTGACTGGAGAAGAGGGAAGTGCCTGGTTATCGGCTGCCCAGGAGGTCGCATCACGTCAGGGCCTTGCGCTCGCCACCTATCGGATAGGCACAGACAACGCAGACCTTATGGCGGAGCAACAGCAGTGGTACACAACCTATGGTATCACTCCAACAGGTGCAGTCATTGTACGACCAGATGGATACATCGCCTGGCGAGCCACAGAAAAATGCGATGATCCTTTGCAGATACTGGATTCTGTCTTCTCTCGCTTACTGTGCCGCTAAATCACCTCCTCCCAGAGAGGAAATCTGTATGTACCTTCTGGAAGAAAAAGGAGATTATTCCTATGGAGATGAAACCTATTCCAGTGCTCATTGTTGGTGGGGGAACAGTGGGCTTATCAGCTTCGCTCTTCCTTTCACATCACCATATTCCTTCCTTACTTGTCGAGCGCCATCCACGTCCGTCTTCTCATCCTCGCGCGCGTGGCCTCAACACAAGATCGATGGAACTCTATCGTGAAATCGGTCTGGAGAAGGTGATCTATGCCAACGAAACGGCCCTGGTCAAAAGTGGGGGGATCTCCGTGGAGAAACGCTTGTTGCCCCCCTTGCACATCATAGCTCTCAGGCGCGGCAGGCTTTATATGCTCGACTCGAAGGCAAAGGGACCTTTGCTCATTTGAGCCCGGTCACAGGGAGCCAGTGTACCCAGGATGCCCTTGAACCGATCTTGCTGGCAGCAGCTCGTGAACGCGGGGGCAATGTGCGTTTCAACACACAACTACTCTCGTTCACCCAGGAGCGTGACGGCATCATAGCAACCATACAAGACTGAAGTACTGGTGTCCAGCAGGTCATCTCAGCGGACTCGCTGCTGATGGAGCAAAGAGTCCAATACGTTCCGCACTCAACATTCCGACCAACGGACATGGCACACTGGGCCATTTTCTCAACATCCTCTTTGAAGCAGATCTCTCCGACCTCGTCCAGGATCGTGAGTTCAGCATCTGTCTGATCAGGAGGGACAAGATCGAGGGCATGTTCCTTGCCATCAATAATACCAATCGCTGGGTTTTCCATCTCCGCTATGACCCGGAACAGGGAGAGCGTCCGGAGAACTTTTCTCCAGAACACTGCCGAGCAGTGATCCACCAATGCCTCGGTGAACCTACACGCGCCCTTGAGGTGAAAGGGGAACGAAGTAGACCGCCGTCAGGCTCTGGAATCTGTCCTCTCTCGCTTGCTGAGGCATACGCAGAAAGGCAGTTTGTAGCGCGTCGACGAGACCGACATATGAAAAGGAGTGCCGCCAGAGGAGAGAGAACAGGAGTGGGAAGCGTTGAGTAGTCTGCTGCTTCATACCTTGCCGTCCCTGATAGCGGCTCTCAACAAACACCGTTGGGGCTCTTGCCCTGACCCTTGAGGCGTTGACGAACCAATTAGGAGTGAGCAAGGGGTCTTTCTATCACCACTTTCAGCACTTCCAGGATTACAAAGAACAGTTGCTCTCCTTCATGAAATGGAAGCGACGGTGCAGGTGATCGAGCATTCGCAGCACAGGAAGGACTCTCCAATGTGTTGACCAACAGGCTTCCGACACAAAGAGCCAATGTACCTCAGTGAACGCTCTTTGTGTCACAACAGGAGCAAGTAGCATAACTATTGACTACGTGGCAAGCGCTCTCCAGTCGGGATGGCGGCGTTTAAGACACGCGCGTCACCCCATGCATCATAACACGCATACTCGCACATACAGGCTCTATACAGGACAACTAGAATATATAAATGCTTGCCCAGGCTCAAGGCTCTTGCTTCACATTCCTCTTCGAAAGAATCGTTTGCAATTGCTCTTCAGTCACTTTTGCCGCACGCAGATCAGCCTCGTCAAGCATCACCCCCGTGAGCGTTGCCCCGGTAAGGTCAGCACCCTGCAAATTCGCATAAGAGAGTTCGACCCTGGTAAGATCAACTTCCTGCAACTGAGCCCCGGTGAGATCAGCACCTGTGAGATCGGCGTCTCGCAGCCTGGCCTGGGTGAGAAGCACATGCGACAGATCAGCTCTGAGAGCTGGATAGAGAGAAGTTCCGAATTGAACTTTTGGAGCTCACGGCTCGCTTTTTCTATCCGCATGCGAGTCTCGCTCAGATCGGCACCTATAAGATTGGCGCCCCGGATATTGACTCCTCTCAGATCAGCTTTTGTGAGGCTCGCTCGCGACAGATCGGCACCAGAGAGGTCAAGCCCGATACAGCCCTGTCTTGCTGAGATCAGCCCCACTGAGGTTGGCTTCACGCAAGTTTACCCGGCTCAGATTTGCCTGTGCTAAATGGATCTGAGGCAGCTCAATCTGCTGGAGATCCGCCCCGATGAAACTTGTGCTCCCTTGCAGGGCAGCGCTGATAAACGTGGCAGGCAGGCCATTGTGACTGAAAAACTTCACCATGCTGACCTGCTGATCGCCATTTAAGGTTTGCAACACCTGGCCTAGCCGCTGTTGTGCTATCCGTGAAATCTCTGCCCTCCCACCGAGAAGCGTGAGAAGGTAAGTCTGGAAGACCATCTCCTGAAGCATCGTCATCCACTGCTGTCCGGTCTTCTCCTGGGAATATACTTGCCAGGCAGAGATACTTAGATTAAACAAAATGGCGAAAATGAGTGCGGCCCAGACGGGCGAAGAGAAGGAACAGTGAAGCGAAAGGTGTTCAGAACCGCCTTCCCTGACAGAGGAAAGCAAGGAGATGAGCCATAGAGACGGTCCCGCCCCTGTACACACACCAGAAGCTTCTTTCACTGTCGGCTGCTCCTCTGCAGCAGCCGCAGCACCAACGCAAAGAGCCCTCCCATCACGAACGATACAATGAGAATTCCTGGTTCAGGAAGACGGGTCATGTTGATCATCGGGAGAAAGGCATTCCCAACATAGAGCAAGACGCCGAGCACAAACGCACATATGATCCCGAGGAGAAGCGTTCTCCCAGTCCCCGGTTTCTTCTGTCTTGAGGCCAAGGTAGATCTCCTCTCTCGTCCATTTTCTTCCCACATGGCTCGCTCTCATACAATGAGAGCCTCTTGACCTCTCCCCCCTCTCTTCCTTCTCTCCTGAAGGTGCAAACGTTGTTGTGATCATGAAGGAAAGGAAACGAGCTCATGGAGAGGAAATACCCTCGCCTCACATCTCAATCCGCTTCTTGATGGGTGTCTCCTCTCTTGGAAAGAAAACAGACAGCAGATGTGCCAATTAGCAACAACCACACCAGAAGCACCAGACTGTTGCATTGCCGCCACAACAGGTTACTGTGCATGGAATCCAACCCGGCCCACTCATCAGACATCCAACCAGGCAGCCACCACAGGTAGGCCAGAGATTATTCCAGAAGCAGTTGGTATCACATGCATGACCAGCAATAACCTGCCCTTCTTCAACAATATAGCTTGCCTGGATACACTGTTCTGGAGCAGCAACACACGTTGGATCAGGGAGAGCCTTCAAGACAGACAGGTCCGCCATGACACTCACCAGGTCTTCTCCCTTTTGGCTGACATTGTAACCAATCCACGCAAAGCGATCCTCATCCCCCTTGAGTTGATAGGGGATGTACGCGCCAGTACATATTTTATCACCCATGACATAATAGGCAACTTCTTGAGCTTCTGGAACGGGGATATAGCCATGAGATTGAAAATATCGATCGAGAAGGAGAACACCTGTATGCATTGTCGCGCGCTGAAGAAATTGTTCTTTTTCCTTCCCCCGTAGTAGAATGGCCGTGGCATCTCTCTGCTGTGTTTTATCTGCTTGCTGAGCTTGGGCTACATTTTCCCTGGCACGCATTCCTGCTGCGAGAGCAAAGCGAATTTCTTGCTCTGTTGCACCTGCATTTTGAGCGACCCGTTTGTATCCTTCAAGGCAGGAGTGACATCCCTCAGCAGCTTTTGCTGTCAGCATGATAAGAGCAGAAGTACGCCTGTCTTCAAGGGTTTTCAGTTTGATGGACATTGATTACCTCTTTTCTAGCAAAGAGAAAGAGAAACATATTTCATCCTCGCAAAGGAAGACTCGTTTCTACGAACCGCATATTACATCATTATCTATATCTAGCCATTATAAGCTGCTAATAAATTACAATTCTGTAGTGTATTACTATGCATTATAGAACAGAGAATTAAATTCTGTCAATACTTATACTTCCTTGATATGAAAAACCTGAGAAAGAAAAGAGAAGAGATAAGCTTCGTAGATAGGGCATGATATGAGAAAATGATGTTCCTGATACGTTATTTCAATATCAGAAGAAGTATATCTGAAAAACAAAGAGACATGGTACTGCAAAGCATCACGTGAGAATCATCCAGGTAGACAATCTGCTTCGAGGTATTTTAATTCGCAGATCTATCATCATAGATAACCTGTTCAGAAGACGAAGAAAGTGGTACACTGGAGAAAACATATAAGGAACATCCATCATGCAGACAAATACGCACAACCTACAATCTATCTACAGAGGATGGGATCTGCAACAGCGCGCTCACCATGTCATCCTGCGGATGAGCCCGCCGCTCCTCAAAGAGCCGGGTAAAGTAGGCGATCATGTTATTTTGTGCCTGAATGCCTGCCTGCATATCTTCTTCTGTCGCGTCCGCATCGCCCGCGACAAAGGTGCCGGACCACTGCTTGAATTCCGCCCGCCGCTCAGTGGGAACCCCTAACATCTCCGCAATGACCGTGATCGGCAGAGGATAGGCCAGATCTCGGATCACATCCATCTCGCCCGCTGCCTGCACCTGGTCGAGCAAGCTGTTAGTGATCTCCGTGATGCGCGCATCCATCTGAGCCACCCGGCGCGGAGTGAAGGCCTGCGACACGAGTCGGCGCAACTGGTGATGGCGCGGCGGGTCCATACGCACAATACTCGAACTGATCGGGCTCACATCGCGGTACTCGGCGGCACGAAGCGATTCTGCTCGGAAGAAAACGTCGCGTGATCACTGAGCACACGTTCTACATCCTCATAGCGAAAAATGTTCCACATGCCTGAAGCTGGATCCTGAGAGACAGCCTGCGTCTCACGCATCTGACGATACCAGTCATACATGGCGATAAGTTCTTCTCTATTCGATTTCGTTTGCATCATCTTTCTTCTTTCTCTTCGTCTCATCTTCGACTCGCTTGACGGTCAATCCCGCGCACGTGAGCAGATCCGGCTCTCACATATGGAACAGTGCCACGAGTCGCGGAGCACTGTCGTCGCGCGTATCTCTTTGCACGCTCTGGGGGGCGAAAATCAGACCGGTACGGGAGCGGCAAGCTGCAAGAAAGCGAGCTTGTTCCCTGAACACACGAGGCTCACCACTACGCCAGACGTCACGTGCGCCGTGACCGGATTTTCGCCCATGCCATTCCCTCGTAGCTTTCTGTGTTAGAGCTCTCGCAACACTTTTTGCGTCAGCCCGAACAGCATCACCACAGCCAGCACCAGTCCGGAGAGGGGAAAGAGGATCGCAGGCCCGAACTGGTTCGCCAGCGCCCCGGCCAGGGCCCCAGGATAGAGCCCCAAGGAGCTGTACATCAACAGCCCCATCAGATGCCCCGGTATGGTCACCGCAATGAAGAACAGGACACGAAAGCCACTGCTGGCGATGGCCGCAATCAGCATACAGGCCACGACTCCTGGCAGTACGCAGGCCTCTCATCTGATGGGAGGCGCTGACTTGCACCACGTTCGCTGAACTGAATCACCCTTTTCCAAAACTCCAGACAGGGATCTCTCATACCATACGGTCAGCCTCTCAAAGAGATGAAAGAGAGCAGGACCTTTTCCTTGCTGACTCCTCCTGAGCAAATTATTGTGCAGAGGCTATTTCGGGACCCCGTCTCAGGCGCTCATCGCTCTCCTGAGTGCGACTCATCGTCGAAACGGCCTGACCAGCCTCAACGAATCCAGGCACAAGCTATATTTCATGTGTGTCATTTACACTCCTACAAAATGAACCTATTCTCGGTTTACACTCATCTTCACTCACTTGCGGAGAAATAGCATCATCGGTCTCAAGCGAGAGCAAGATCAAACCCAGGCTATTCATTTTATGCAACACCCGATAGAGCGCCGCTTGATCGGGCAAGGATCCGCAGAGCAACGTTTTGCCTGAGGCTTGTGGGAGAAGCTGAAGGTCTTCAAACCATTCTTGCCAGGATGAATCCAGATGTCCCTTGATGCCAATCCGACAATGGATATTCAGCATCTTCCTCCTTTCTTTGAACCTGTCTGGAGTATAAGACGCCCGGGGTGAGTTGCCTTGCTGGCTGTGGCACCGGCTTCTTATGGCTACCCAACTGATATCTCCCCAGCACCCCAACATCCCAATGCGGGTGAGCATAACAGAAGCCAACATTGATAAGCCCGGGTATGTGCTCACAATGAACCTGCCGGCAACGAATGACTCAACATCGCCCGTTTCTTGAACCTTATATAAGGGAAGAAGAGTGTCAGACGTTCTGAGTGTATACAACAGAAGACCCGCGGTCTCAGCGGCAGCCACCCAGAACAGAGGAACGCGTCAACCAGCACACGCTAGCCCGAGTCGCTCCAGCAAGCAGCATCAGTCACCCGCTCTCATATCCCCACATCACCATATGCGTTCTCCCACCTTTCGAGCCTCACTCACACATATTACCCTCAAACAGGCGAAATATCATCAAATACGTCCATCATGAAGCCAAAGCAAGCATGGGAAATGTTCTTGTATATATTTAGCCAGTCACCCTTTTCATAAGAAAACAATCTTTTTTACCTATTTACTTGTTCTCAATAAACACATCTGCTATCATTGACAGATATAAACAGATCAATAAATACCCTCCCGGATAGGGAAGAAAGAATATCCTATGATGAGCTTACTGCATAATAAAGGCTTCGCTTCTTTCAAACTATGGCTTCAGAAAGATCTACAATCGACGCATTATAGCCTTTTTGCCCTGGCGATCCTCCTGATCGCAACTCTATTAACCGTTGTCGTCTATATTACCTATCCTTATCCGCCCCTCAATGCCGACACCCCGGGCTATCTGGAAGCGGCCAGGCAAATACAGATCTATGGCCTGAGCTTCCAATCCATTCATGCGATGCGTCTCCCGGTCTACCCGCTCTTCATTCTCCTGATCTTCGCTGTAGCTGGACAGGGGAACTTGATGGCAGTCAGCATCGTCCAGGGTGCCTTATTTGTGCTTGCCGCGCTGGAAGTCTATATCCTGCTCGCCCTCCTGCTGCGGCGCTCCTGGCTGGCTGCCCTGGTCTCGCTCTTCGTCGCGGCCAACCCGGTTCTCCTGCTCTACAGCAAACAAATCATGACCGAAGGGCCCTCGCTCTGGCTGCTCACAACCCTCATCCTCTGCTGTGTGCTCTTCTTCCAGAACATCCAGAAACCGCGCTGGTTCCTTTTCTGGGCTATGCTCGGGTTCATGATCCTGCTCATCTTTACACGCCCAGAATGGATTCTCCTGCCAATCGTGCTCAATGCCCTGCTTCTGTTCAAAACATGGCGTACTTCAATCTTTCGGCGCATTATTCCCCGTATGATTATCTCGCTGCTGGTGTTTTATGCCCTTGTGGGGGGCTACATTCTCACAAACTACTTTGTTCATGGCTATATGGGCCTATCGTGGATCGAGAACATGAACTATCTGGGCAAGGTGATGCAATATCGCATGTATCGGGAAGCCCCACCCGAATATCAATACATTACGGACCGCATTATTCAATATATAGAAGTAGAGCATCGTGGCCGCAGTCCCTATCAACTCCTCGGCTCCACCCTTCCGGAGCTGCGGGCGAATAACAACCATTTAGCCGGTGAATATGCCCGCTCGATTATCTACCGCCATCCGCTGAAATTTATCGGCTATACCATTCCCTATGTGCCCATTTCATTGACCTATTTCTACGTACCACCAAGCGACCCGGCTCACCCGACGCTGCACCATATACTTCTCTCTTTGACCGCTATCCACAAAGAAATCTACCACCAGAACTATCTCTTTCTCTTCTATGCTGCGTTCTGGCTGCTTCTGCTCTGCTGGAAACGCACACGTTCACACCATCTGGTTCAAGGGATGAGTTTTATCAGCGTCATTGTCTTGTATGCGCTGGTGATTACGACAGCAGGAGGCTACTTTGAAACCGACTATATGCGGGTTCACATCGTCTTTGACCAGCTTATCTATGTGGTCACCTGGGGAACGCCAGCCGCGCTGTTGCTCTTCCTCGCGCAGTATCTCCGCAGAAAGCGACGGATAGCCGCTGTTTCGCAATAACCTGTTCAGAAGACGAAGAAAGTGGTACACTGGAGAAAACATATAAGGAACATCCATCATGCAGACAAATACGCACAACCTACAATCCATCTACAGAGGATGGGATCTGCAACAGCGCCGCATGCTTCGGCTGCTCAAGTCCCTTTCGGATGATCAGCTCCACCTGCGGCCCGCCACAAACCTGCGCTCTGTCGGCGAACTCCTGGCCCATATCATTGCAGTCCGCGCTCGCTGGTTCCACTTCATCTTTCATGAGGGTGGAGAAGCATTTGTCGAGCTAGGAAACTGGGACCGTCCCGATGCCCCCGAGCGAGACATCACCGACCTGACAACAGGGCTGGAAACGACCTGGCACACGATCTGGGATGCTCTGGGACGCTGGACAATCGCTGATCTGGATGAGACCTTTGAAGATGAAGAAGACGGCGAGCACGTGACCTATACCCGTCAGTGGGTGCTCTGGCACCTGCTTGAGCACGATATCCACCACGGCGGAGAACTCTCGTATACGCTCGGTATCTACGGAATGGACGGCCTCAATTTCGACACTATGGATGTTCAATGAGCAATGTACCTGAAGGGGATGGCCTCCGCCTTCCTCTCAGGCTTCGCTCTATCCAATGTATCTCTTTGAGAAAGAAAATCTATGTATTCGATGCGCTCGGCATTTCCCGCGCCCTCTAATCCGATCTGGCTTCCCGTGCTGCTTCTCTTTCTCGGACGTCTATTCTTTCCTGTGACAACAGCACCGCTCGGGATTCGGCTGCCTCTCCTGCTTGCGCTCATCACCCTGACCGGCATCTCCACGGCCTTTCTGGCTCGGCGCTCCCGGCTGGAGCCGCGCCCACAAGAGCGCTTTGTGATGATGTCGCTTCTGGGAGCACTGGCAATCCCGCTTCCCCTGGCCCTTGTGGAAAGCAAGCTGCCGGTAAGGGATCTCTCTTTTCTGTCCGCCATGCTTTTCCCGCAGGGCGCATACCCGCTCTACCTGAACATCGCGATCATCTTCACGCTGATCGTCATCGCTGGCAGCTCAATCGTGAGCGTACTCTACCTCTTCACACGCCTGCGTTCCCTGTCACTCCCTCCGCTGATGACCAATCTGGCAGCCCTGGCCCTCTCATGGCTTGCCTCTATGCTGCATATGCCCTTGCTCGTTCAGCAGCTCTTCCTGCTGTGCTACGCGTTTTCACTTCCTATGCTGCTAGCGTCTCTTTTCATCACGCCCTACTTGCTCGCAAAACGGCTCTCTGCCGCACCGCGCCTCGCCTTCCACATCGCCATGCTGACCTGCATCTGCCTCTACTTCTTGAGTCAGATCCTTCTCTATTTCATTGCAGCATGAGAGAATGTAGCATCTCTCATGCCACAGATGCATCATCGACTGGGCGCAGTCTCAGCGCCTTGTTTTGAACTCAGGTGTTGCCACAGCTTCAGAGCAGCCTGTTCTCCATCTCGCACGCAGGCAGGCACTCCGGCCCCATGATAGGCAGCGCCAGCCAGCAACACACCCGGGGTCTCATTGAGCAGCCGCTCTATCCGCACCACTCTCGCACGATGCCCCGCATCATACTGCGGAAAGGCCCGTTCCCAGCGTGACACCCGCACCTCAACCGGCCACTCTCTCACGCCCATCGACGCCTCAAGCTCCCGCTGAAGCCGCGCCACAAGCGCCTTATCCGAGATGTGCCATCCTCGCTCATCCAGATAGCGACCAACCGAACAGCGCACAATCACCAGATCGGTCGCTCTCCTCAGATGCTCCCATTTGCTCGACATCCAGGTGCAGGCCGTCATCAACCGCTTATCTACCCGCGGCACCAGAAAGCCATTGCCCTGCAACGGCCCCGGGACCGCCTCTGGCCGGTAGCCAAGCGTTGCCACAATCACTGAAGCATAGGCAATCTGAGCCAGTTCAGCCGCAACCGCAGGCGTCAACGCTCGCACGACCTCTTTTGCAACCCAGGCCGGAACCGCCACAATCACGCCATCAACGATCACTTCAGATCCATCAACGCAGGAAACGCGGTAGTTCCCGTTCTCAAGCCGCGTGACAGCCTGCACCCTTGTGTTCAGCCTCACATCCAGCTCGCCCTTCATCGCGTCAAACAACCGCTCAGGCAAATAGCCGAGCCCCTGCCGAAATGACAGAAAAGCGGGCCCGCTCGCGGTCGCGGGCTGAGCCTGCTTTCTCAATTGCAGCAGGCTATAGAGCAGACTCCGCTGCTGCCTGGCCGCCTGTGCCAGTTGTGGCGCGGTCATTGCCAGACTGAGGTGACTGGCCCTCCCCGCAAAGATACCTCCGACCAGCGGTTCAACCAGACGCTCAACCATCTCCCGCCCGAACCGCGAGCCGATCACCTCCGCTACCGTTGGATCATCCGGCAACGCCTGCGCAGGCAACACCAGATCCAGCCCCGCCCTCAGCAGCCCTGGTAGCGAGAGAATACCGCTTTTCGCCACAGCAACAGCATCGGTAGGCACACCCTGCACCAGACCGGTCGGCAGCGAGCGGAGCCGCCCACGGGTCCACAGATGCGTTTTTCCGGTATCAGGGACAACAAACTCATCAGCCAGACCGAGCTTACGGCTGAGCTCCATTGCCCACGGTTGCCTTGTAATAAAGGCGTCAGGCCCCTCATCAACCGGCACACCCGCAAACGGCGTTGTCTTCACCTTGCCACCTGCCCGCTCGTCCGCTTCAAACAACGTCACGTGCAGCGGCACGTCTCCTTTTACCTGCAACAGCGTATAGGCAGCGCTCAGGCCCGCCATACCACCCCCGATCACCGCCACGCGCATCGTCATAGCGTGCCTCCCTGCTCATGCACAACCTCGGCCAGCATCTCCAGAAACGCGGGATCGTCGTTCGGCATCCGGGTTCGCCTCAGAAGCATGCCGCGCTCTTCGGCGTAGGCCTTCGCCTCAATATCCAGATCATACAACACTTCCAGATGGTCTGAGACAAAGCCAGCCGGACACACCAGCACGCCCCGTACGCCTTTCAACTCATCCAGCCGTTGCAGCAAGTCAGGCCCAAGCCATGCTTCTGAGGTCCTGCCCGCGCTCTGCCACGCCAGCGACCAGCGCTTCAGCCCGGCAACCTGCGCCACCGCCTCAGCCGTCTCTCTCAATTGCTGCTCATAGGGATCACCCATCGCCCTGACCCGCGCCGGGAGACTGTGCGCAGTAAAGAAGATCTCCACCGCTTCCGGCTCAATCCCGGCCTCGCTCGCAAGCTGTGCCCGTTGGCTCAGCACCTCATCGGCCAGGAAGCGCACATAGCCCGGGGCCAGATGCCACTGATGAATCATCGTGAACTCGAATGGCGCCGCCGCCCTGACTCGCTCCTCATATTCTCCGATACTCAAAGCAGAATAGTGAGGCGCAAGCACCAGCCCGATCACCTGCTGCACGCCACTTGCGGCCAGCTCAGCGACCCCATCTTCAAGAAAGGGGGGCGCGTGCTTCATTCCGAGGGCAACGCGATAGCGCCCCGGTGCCAGACGCTCTAAAGCGGCGCTCAAGCCAGCAACCTGCGCCTGTGTCCGTTCAAAAAGGGGGGAGATTCCTCCAATCGCGGCATAGCGGCGCTGGAGATCAGCCAGCAATTCAGGGGTTGGGGGCCGACCATGCCGAATATGGGTATAATACGCTTCAATATGTTCCGGGCTGCTTGCCGTGCCATAGGCCATCACAAGCACACCTATTTGTTTTCTCTGTTTCATAGACTCGACTCTCTCAATTCGGATACTTCCTTACTTCAATTCTAACGAACCTGAGCGAATTGAGCAAACCACCCTGACCCGGAGCACAAAGAAAAAGGCCGACACTGAACATCCATTCAGCATCGGCCACCGTTGCAAGTTGAGGCGGGAAAGGAATAAAACCTGAACGTCACTTCCCCTTTATGCCTCAAATGGCTGGAGATACTCGCGCTGTGCACTCCACATCTCGTCAAACAGGGCGCTGATCTCTGCCGGAGAGCAGACCGCCGCCGTCAACGGATCAAGCATCAACGCGTAACGAGCCGCCTCTTTGTTTCGGTTCAGCAGTGCATCGGCCATCAGCGTGTGCACGGCCATATGGCTGCGGTTTAACGCGGCAAGCTGCTCGGGGAGCGGCCCGAAATGACAGGGCTGGATACCATTGCGATCGATCAGACAGGCCACTTCAACACAGCCATCCGGGAGATTGTCAATCAATCCGTGATTGCGCACATTGCCATAGATCACGGTTGGCTTGTTCTTCACCACGCCTTCAATAATGGCAGATGCGTATTCATGGCTGCGCTTGAACGGAATCTCTTTCTTGCCCTCAAGCATCTCGCGGATCGATTCCTCATTCTGCTTGCGCCAGGTTGGCCAGTTATTCGCATAGAAACCGGTTTCACCCAGATACCCCTTACGGCAATAGCGCTCGATCAGTTCGGGGCGCTTGCGGAAGTACGGCACATACTCGGAGAAGTGCCCGCTACTCTCGGTCACAAACGCTCCAAAATACAGCATCATCTCAAAGCGCACCGGATCCTTCTCGTAGACTTCGGGAACCTTCGCCCGCTCACGCAGTCGGGGATACATATCTTCACCCTGATAGGACAGCTCCGTAAACCAGGCGTTATGGTTCAGACCGGCACACTTGAACTTCATCTCCTCGTACGGGATTTCCAGGTAGTCGGCAAGCTGCTTTGACGTCCCCTGCACGCTATGGCAGAGTCCAACCGTTTGCATCGTGGTTCCCGTCAGTGCAACCAGCGTCAGAATCGACATCGGGTTCGTATAGTTGAGCACCAGCGCATTGGGGCAAAGTTCTTCCGCGTCATGCAGGATATCAAGCCATGCCGGACCGGTCCGCAGCGCCTTGAAGATACCTCCCGGGCCGATGGTATCGCCGATACACTGATTGATGCCATATTTCATCGGGATATCAAAATCATGTCGCACATTTGCCATTCCGGCGACTTCGATGGCATTCACGATAAAATCGCTTCCGCCCATCACCGCGCGCCGATTCGTCGAGGCAGTCACGGTCCAGTTCTTCCCGCTCAAGGCAACCAGCTTGTCCGCGATCTGATGAGCCAGTTCCAGACGCTCGGCATCAATATCTACCAGCGCAAATGTGCCTTCATCCAACCCCTCAAGACACAAAATATCAGTCATAATCTGCCGGGCAAACACGGTACTCCCGGCACCCATAATGGTCACTTTCGGCATGGACTTTGAACCTCCTGTTCAATTGATGACCAGTTGAAATGTCATCAGGTAAGCTCCCCACTGAGCTCCTGGTTATACCTGTGGGCGCACCGGTGCGGTGGAAGCGCGAACCACAAGTTGCGTCGGCACAATCAACGGCGCCACGTGCTCCTTGCCCTCAATCAGCGCCACCAGCCGTTGCACAGCCTCTTTTCCCATTCTGGCGCGATCCTGACGCACCGTGGTCAGCGGCGGCGTCATATACTGGCTGAGCACCACATCATCAAAGCCTGTCAGCGAAACATCGTCCGGCACGCGCAGACCACGCTCATGCAGCGCCCGCAAAGCGCCGAGCGCCATCAGATCGCTTCCCGCGACAAGCGCCGTCCAGTCTCTTCGCTGCTCTAGCAGATGACAAACCGCCTGATACGCCTCCTCAACGTTCCAGCCAGACGAGAAAATCAGACCGGGATCAACCGCAATGCCCGCCCGGGCCATCGCCTGCTGACCGCCGAGCAGCCGTTCCATCGCTACCATATTCCCGGCTGGACCGGGCAGAAATGCAATTCGCCGATGTCCGAGAGAAAGAAGATGCTCCGTCACCTGTCTCGCTCCATCCAGGTGATCCGAACGCACATACACGGCAGAGCTTCCCAGGCCCATCGTATCCAGAAACACGGTCGGGATTCCGGCCTGTAACAGCGCATGAACCCGCGGGTCCTCAACCCCTACAGCCAGCATGACTGCCCCGGCAACCCGCCTTGTACGCAGGCTCCGAATATAATTCTCTGGATACGTTCCTTTTGGCCGTGAAGGAAGCAGCAAATCATAGCCCTGGGCCATCGCCTCTTGCTCAATATATCTCAGCATGTCGATGTAGAAGTAATGGGCCGTCAACCCGAGCTGTGTCAGTGAGAGCCCGTTCGACTCATCAAAGAGCCCGAGCGCGAGCGTACGGGACCGCTGCCGCACCAGACTTTGTGCCACAATATCAGGCTCATAGCCAAGCGCCTCAATAGCCTCATACACACGCCGTCTGGCCTCCTCGCTGATCCGTGGTGAGCCATTGAGCACCCGCGAAACGGTCGCACGCGAGACCCCGGCCAGCCGCGCTACTTCTTCACTTGTCGCCATGACACGCCTTCCTCCCTCGAACCATGTACACGTGTACACACGCTATACCGGTAGTATGGCATCTCTACGCGCGAATGTCAAGGTTTCTCTCAAGCAAAAACCCTGCCCGTTCGTCCCTCGTCCATCTTCCTGACTCCGCTATCTCGGTACCTATCTCACCGGCTATAGTAGAGCCTCAGAAGCCGATCCATCCCCACCCGAAGCAGTTCGGCATAGCACTGCTGAGCCCTCATCTCCCCTCTTTGTGTACACGTGTACATAGCCGTAAAAAAAGATCTCCCGAAAGCGCTTTCGGGAGACCTCGGGGGAACTTCCAGGTAGCTGTCTGGGTGACCCTATTTTGTGCCCATCTTCCAGATCGAGCTAAAGAAGCTATAGAGCGCATCGCCAGCGATACAGCCAGCCGCCAGAATGCTCATCGGACCTTCTGCCTTCTTGCCATAGATCTTCAGCACAATCAAGCGAATAACCAAACCCGCGATCACCGCCCAGCCAGCCAGCGGATTGTTAATCAGCAAGCCGGTTGCCAGCAAGATCCCGATCTGGCGCCTGGGCCCACCGATCAACTGAATAATAGCGCCAGGGATCGCCCAGAGCATCAGATAGAGCGCAGTATTACCACTGGTCAGCCCCGCTTGAATCGTCGCCACATACACCTTGTCGACAGGCGGGATCAGGCCACCTTTAAAGTACGATGGGGACATCACGGCCACCATCACAACTGCCGTCACAAAGCCGACCAGCGTCGCCAGAAACTGCTGTCGTCGTCCCTCCAGCTCAAACGCCCGGCTCTCGTTCTCCCGCAGAATCCAGCCGGTTTTGAAGTCATAGCCCATATCCGCGAAGGCCGGACCAGTCGAGGCTGCGAAGGCCACCAGCACCGCCAGCGCGACGGGCGGAAAACCAAACAGCATACCAACCATCAACGAGATCAGCGCCACCGCAAACGCCGGAAACCAGCCCGCATGCATCGCCGACAGACCCACGATCAACTCATGTGCAAAGGCCACCAGCGCCGCAAAGACGATCCAGCCAAGCAGCATCGGCACCGACATCTGTGTATACAGGCCGGTTCCAATCGCCAGTACAACCGCACAAACGATGAACGCAACAAAGCCCCAACTGACCGCTTTTTCCACATCCTTTGACGTGCGTGTCAGCGGGATCCCATTCCCTTCTGTCTCCACGTCGTCTTTCTTGCGGTTCCGCACCAGGAGCCAGATCACCTGTATCAGCGCAACGATTCCGGCACCAATCATAATGCCATGCGGAATATACAGCGAATCGATGTTCATGCCGAAGAGCACTTTGTCATAGCCCTTCACAAGCAGGCCGATGCCAAACATAGCCAGCGCCCAGATATTCCCGATAAAAGCGACGCCAAAGGCCGACATTGAAACGCCAAAAAGTGACCCGACCACGCCTAGCACTGTCCCGGCGATCAGCAGCAGCCCACGCTTGCCACCCTTATCGCCCGCAATAATCGCTTCCGCCGTCGCGACGCCCGCCGGCCAGGCGTTCGACGCGGGAAAGACCCGGGTGTCAAACATCAGGAACAGGATGACTGCATCTATAACCATTGCAATCGTGACACCAATCAGTGTCGGCCAGACCAGGTCAGCACGCCCGAACAAATAGGGGATACCAATCGGCATCAAGAGCGCGTTTGCCGCCCCGAACGTTGCCCCTGATATCGATGTCTGCATCAGATTTTGCCGATGCACCGACCGGAACTTCGCAAAGAATTGCAGCGGGATACGCGAAACCAGAATCGCGATCAGCGCACCAATAATCGCGGTATTCGGCGTCACGCCAAGCGTCACAATGATTTGAATACCAATAATTGCCCCGAGCAAACCCACCACAATGTTCATAATCAGTGAGGCAGGCTCAAATAGTCTGGGATGGTGCTTTTCCTGTTGGGGAGGAACTGCCATAATACTGTCTACTCCTTTCACGCCACCCGAGCAGGTCAGATGAGGGCCGACAACAGAGATGACGTGTATACGATCTCAGGGAAATAGTCCTCTACTTACAATAATTCGGCAGCAAAGCGAGCAAGAACAGCCCGCGAGAGGATCACCGGACATGACACCTGTTCCTGAATGCGTCGCTTCATTTCAAGCGTATACCCGATACAATCCAGCACAATTGCATCAACGCCCTGTCTCCCCAGGGCGCTCCCTGCGGCGATCACATCGTCAATTGCGGCATATGGCGAGGCAGCACGCGCATTGACGTGCTTCACCACCTGCTGCCAGCGCTTCTGCTGATAGGGGACCTGCTGCTCAGAGGGCGTCAGCACACCGAGCGTCATGTCCGGGGTCGCGATCCCCCGCACAAAGCTATACAGGAGCTTCTCGGGCACCAGGAGCGGCACACGCGCTTCCAGTTCCGGAAACGTGCCAGTGCACAGCAGCAGAATCGTCGAGACCTGCGTTTCCAGCTCGCTGATCCGCTGGTGCATCAAGGGCATCACGCCTTCATGCGTAATCGTCACCGACGAGCCATCAACCAGCCGCGTCACCAACACATCCTCATCTGTCGAGCGTGGAGCCAGCGCGGCAATCTCGGCGGCGCTCAGACCATCCAGCGCCCCTTTCTCCACAATCTCGCAATCGGCATCGAGCCAGTGCCGCAGTTCAGGAACAACATCGACACGGGGAGCCTGTCCTATCGTTATCGTGCCAATTTTTCTCATGTGAGACCTCCTCACGCCTGCCTTGAGTGGGCAGGACTATGCGCCCGCGCGGTGGGGCAGAAGACAAAATACAAGCGTCCAGGGGACAACATCGGCCCGATACAATAACCTGTGTTCAAAAATATCTGATAGCGCTAGGGTGGCAATAGCTGCAATTTCCAGGCCCGGAAAAGCAGGTCCAGGCGCGTCCTCGTCTCCGGTTCCAGAATATCAACGTCGAGTATCTCGCGAACGCGCTCCAGGCGATAGTTGACTGAGTTCCGATGGACAAAGAGCTCCTCCGCTACCTTGCGCGTGTTCCCTCCATGCCGGATCACGGCTTCCAGGGTCTTACAGAGCTCCGTTCCGTTCCGCATATCGTAGTGATACAGCGGTTGCAGCAACGTCGTATACAACTGTACTAACGCCGGATGCTGCCCGATACTGAGCAGCATATCCTCAATATAGACATCCCTGTAGTGAATGATCTGACGCTCCGGCAGCACCTTCTGCCCGGCTTCAACCGCGTGCAATGCCTGCGTATAGCTGCGAGCCAGCAAGGAGAGCTGGTCGACCGGGCTTCCAATCCCGAGCACAAACCGAATCCCGGGCAATTCCTGTTTGAGATACGCGTCCATCTGTTCGGCCAGACGCTTCGCCCTCTCCTGCACATCCGCCTGCGAGGCCGCCGCGAGCACCACAAAGTTTTCACCGAGCATCGTTATCAGATGTCGCTGCCCGTTGCTTCGCCCGCCCAGGCTATCGGTCAGCGCCAGGCGAATTTGTGCCTGCAAGTCTTCCCGATACTCTTCCGGTGTGTCGGGAGCGTAGCGCGGCTGCACCACCAGCACAAACAGCGCTGCGCCTCGTGGGAAGTGCAGGCGTTGTGCCCGCACATGCAGCGCCTCCTCAGGCCGCGTAACACCAGTCAGCAGCTCAAGCAGAAACTCCTCTCTGGCATGTTCCCGCCGATAGAGCGCCGCTTCCTGAATCGTAAATTCGAGCGCCAGCACCGTTAGCGCCTGCTCAAGGCACATCTGAGCGAACAGATCGTCGGGCGCGGGCTCAGCGGAAAGCGCCAGGTAACCAGAAACCAGATTGCCGCTCCGAATGGGCCTCAGCACCGCCACCTGCTCCTCACGAAAGCCGGGCGTGGCGTTCAGCACCGTGCGATGAGTATCGAGCACCGCCACCTCGCAATGCAGCAGATTCCCGAGCATGGTCACAATCTCGGCGCTGCGTCGATGCAGGATCAGCTTCATAAACTCACTATTGACGTCTCGCGCCTTGCTCAACACCACAAACTGGCGGTTCAAGATCTTCTCCATGATCGAGTGCGTAATATCGATCGTCGTCAATTCTGCCGGGATATCGAGAATCGGGATAGCATACTCATCGCTTTTCTGCTGTGCCTCCTCGCTCACTCGATAGCCGAAACGCTGCTGTTTGACGCCGATCGCGGCCCCGCCAACTTTATGCATTTCGTCCAGCAGGGTGCTGAGTGCATAGGGATTGTCCAGAAAGGCGTAACCGGTCGTCAGCACCAGTTCGTGAGGGCGCAGCCAGCCGGTCAGGTCAGGGATCTCCATCACATCGACATAGCGAATCTCATTCTGTAGCCCATTCGCGCCGCTGATTACCTGCGCTCGCTGCAAAACGGGAAGCGCTAACAGCTCCTCAACGGTCAGCGCTGCCTGATCCATGCGCTTCGCCTCCTTCCCGGTATGAAAAGGGGGAGGGCAAGCGTGCCCTCCCGTGGATGCCAGCTACTCACTCAATGCAAGAGGTCAGGATTTGTTCCCCAATGTCTGAAGATGCACCATCGAGCCATAGAGCTGCTGGAGCCGTGCAACCTCATCCGCGTCGTAGAACTGGCACTGCCCCGCCCCGAATGCCTTCGCGACCTCAACCGCGAACTTAACCGCCAGCGCAATATCTACCTCATGGCTGGCACCGGTTGCGCACCCGGGAACAGCGGTCTCAGCAGTAATGGCAATGCCGACCACCGGCGCTTTGGTCGCCACGGCGGGCTGTAAAATACTGTTGATATGATAGACACCGTTGCCATACGGCGTGATATCCTGCATCGAGATCGCAAACGTGTGCGCGGGCCGCCCTGTACTCATTTCCAACAGGTTCACCAGATCATCACTAAATTTCAGGATATAGCCCTCTTTCACGGTAGGAGAAATAGCAATTCCACGATGGTTAAAGACGCGGTTTCCCTTCGTCGTATCGATTGACAGCACGGCGTCCATCTCGTCCGTCACTTCATGGCGATTCATCGTCAGGATGTCAACCGGAGAGTCCATAAAGGCAACGGGATGATGTGGGCGCGTCGGTGCATGCGGACAAATATGTGTGGTGATGATTACATCGCCGGGCAACACATCCCCTTTAGTCTGCATCTCAATCAGCTTGAGAGCCGAGGCCAGCGCCGCGATTGCGCCATCACCATCAGAGACCAGCCCGATACGCTCAGGACGCGCTCCAATCCCTCCGAGACGCCCGATAATGCCCAGAGTTGGCGCGTCGCCGCCACGCGATTTCCCCTTGCTGCCAGGGACCACAATCTTGATAAAGTCGGTAGAGCCCTTTTCACCCTGCACAGTGCTGACTGTCACATCCGACGCGCCATGCGCTTCGAGGAATGCTTTTACTTTCTGGCCAGAGACGGCGCTATCATCAAGAAGTTCAAATATATCGATTGTCTGTTTCAGTGACATATCTTCTCCTATCTAGAAACAAGCGGGCGCTACAGGAGATCCCTTTTCCCGGGAACAAGGCACGAAAGCGACGTGAATACGTTCTTTTGCTCCTCTAAATTTTGTATAGAATACAGTGATTTGCGTATGAGTTCTATGGCAACAGAAACAAACCTCCGCAACCACGTTTGTGCAGCCGCACAAATTCGCCCACCCAGATGCCCTTCAGGCATGCTATCCCTGTAGAACCTCTCAAAACCTCAACGGAGCAGACCACCAGACCCAACCCTCTAGTAATATACCGCGATTCGCCAAACGTGGCTACAGGAAACGGCATAACGCAGCCCTACATCCCGGAGGACCACGCTCCCGTGTACAGATTACAGGGGGATACGTAATTCTCCCCAAAAGGAGACATGACGCAATGAAGCGATTTCAGCATATACTGTATAAAAATGGCCTCTCGCTGGCGATGTTTGGCTTCTTTCTCGTCTTCCTGATCGGGCAGAGTATCGCAGGCTACCAGAACTTCCTTGAAGAACAGGAAAGCCACCGTCAGCCCCCGATCAGCTACATCAGCTACCTCTCCAGCGGCGACTTTATTGAGGCTGTCTTTGAGAACTGGGAAAGCGAATTTCTGCAACTTGGCTTCTACGTGATCCTGACCGCTTTCCTGTATCAAAGAGGATCATCAGAATCAAAGGATCCCGATCAAGCAAACAAACAACCCGAGCCACCCGGACCTGATGCGCCCCGACCCGTGCAGCGTGGCGGCATCGCCCTTTTCTTCTATCAGAACTCGCTCTCAATAGCCTTGCTTGGCCTCTTTGTCCTCTCCTTTGTGCTGCACCTGCTTGGCGGCTCAAAGGCCTACTGCCAGGACCAGATGAACCACGGAGAGACCTGCATCCCGTTGCTCTCCTACTTCCTGACGCCGCGCTTCTGGTTCGAGTCCTTACAAAACTGGCAAAGCGAGTTTCTGGCGATGGGCGTCTTCATCATCCTCTCAATCTTTCTGCGTCAGAAGGGCTCACCTGAATCCAAGCCTGTCGCCAGCCCCAACGATGCGACCGGTGACTGACCCGCTTTTTGACTTGTCGTCAAGAAAGAGGATGCAAAAAGGAGGAAACTGCTATGCACAAAGACGATGCCCGGCTACAGCAGCTTCTTCAACGGAGCGAGCTGGCCGACTTTGCCACCGGAATCAGATCGCTGCTCTGGAACACAATCCGCCTCACGTCCCGACGCGTCGCAGATGAGGCGGAACTACCGCTCGGAGCCTCAAAAATCGGAGGGAATCCAGATCTCCCATCAGACACACCCTGGCCTACCTGGAATGGGCATCCACTCCCGTTTCTGGCCCAGATTCGCCTTGCAGACCTCGCCCCCTGCGATCCCACTCACGAACTGCCACATCACGGCATGCTGGCTTTCTTCTATGATCCCTCTCACAACGAATATCCCATCCCTCCTGAGCGCTTTCGCGTGCTCTCCTATCCCTCGTCCGCCGGGCTGTACCGCGCCACTCCTACCGAAGAACCGTCACTTTGCTTTCCCCCATGTGCGCTCACCTATACCAGCAGCGTGACACTGCCCCCACCCGAATCGTCGGAGCTGGCATGTATTGGCCTGCCAATGGAAGCCTTCTTCTATCCCGAGCAGCCCGAAAAGCTTCAGCAGGCTGCAGGTGCCTATGAGGAGCTCATCACATACCTTGATCACGAGGAGCATGAAGCACCGCGACACCAGCTTCTCGGTCATCCCTATCAAATACAGGGCGATCTCCTGCAAGAGTGTGTCCGCGACACCGACTATCAGGGCCCGCCTACAGACTGGCGGCTCCTCTTCCAGCTCGACACCGACGCTACCGCAGAAATGATGTGGGGAGATTGTGGCGCCATATATTTCTACATTCTCAAGCGCGATCTGGCCGCCCGAGACTTCTCGCGTGTGCACCTGATCCTGCAATGTTGCTGACCGCTCAAGGCACAGCGAAGGCGCTTCTGCTGTGCCTCGCACCTGTACCTTTCCACCCTCGCGCCTCCTTTTTGCGTACCGGTCAGGAATGGCGTGGCCGTTTTCATGAGCGCGCTGTAGACCACACACAAGTCAGACCAAAAAGAAAGCGCGCAAGATGCACATATACGCATCTCACACGCTTCCAAGCATTTCGACCTACTGATAAATGAAGTACACTCCCGGGCCAGCCGTGAAGTCAACATAGGTGACTTTGTTCCAGTTGCCAGCGCCCCAGTTCATATTACTGGTGTGCGCCACATTCCCGGAAACGCTCTCTACGTACGCCACGTGCCCATAGGTCGGATCAGCGCCCTGAGCACCCTGCATCAGCACAATAATCGAGCCCGGTACAGGCGTCTGAGAGACCTTCCATCCCGCCTGCTGTGCGCCACTCACCCACTGGTATGCATCGCCCAGCCAGGGGATCCAGACGCCATAGACGTCATGATAGCGTTGGGCGGCCCACCATGTACAATAACCCGGCGTGAAATGGTTCCCCGACGAATCGCCCATCGGAGGAGGCGAGCCGGTATTCCCACCATTGTTCCCGGTATCAGTCCCGGTTCCCGGACCGGTACCGGTATTGCCGCCCGTATCGGGCATCGTCGGTTCAGTTGGTACTATTTCCGGCTCGGTCGTCGCAATCTGCGCGATCGCCGTCACCGTAGCGGCCTGCTCTGGCAGCAGCACATAGCTATCGCCGCGTTTCGTCGTAAACGTTTGTGGCGTGCTATTTGTCAGCGCACGCGGGCTATTCTTCGCGTCCGTAGCAGTCGTGCGCACGGCAACCAGGGCGCCAACAATAATCAACAGCAGAACAGAAACAACTGCAATATGAACAATATAGCGGTTCCTGCGTGGAGGCGGAAGCGCACCACCGCTTTTCTTGCCGGTCCCTTTAATCACAACCGGCTTGCGGCGCTCAGGTTCCGCTTCTGGCAAAGGCGGCGCAGCCAGGTCGGTCGAGGGGAGGTACTCCCCCTTCGCTTCAACCTGCTCTGTCGCCTCCGCGCCATGTTCCATTGCAGAATCATCTAAATGCTTTGTAAGCTTTTCCTGTGGTGCATCATTCTGATTCTTCTTTAACAGTGGCATGCAAAAATCCCTTTACAGCAATGCATATACAAATATGTCAATCACCCGAAAAACGGAAGCACTCATATTGGACTTTAAGCGACTGGAAATGCTCGGTCAAGCAGTCAAGAGAGGCAATAGGACTAAGGTGCTAGAGAGCAGCCCCGATCTTAACCGGGAATCAGGAGAATATGCGGGCTCTCGGTCAGAGAGGCTATTTGCAGAGGGGCATCAGTTTTCCCGACATCTTCTTGAGCGACAGGCGCGAGCGGTTGTCGAATGGTATATCAACCTGTACCGGGAACAGCGTCATCCTGACAGAAACAGCACCACGGACAGAACCGCTTTCTGAAGAGAAAGAGCGAGCAGAAGCCTCCCTTGCGCCATGAAAGTGCTTTCCCGCCCGACGAATTCCAGATCCGAAAAGCGGCAGCCAACGGCCCACCTGCGGAAGGGCTTCAGATTCAGATCAGCGTTGCCGATGAGAGATGGAGAAGGTCTTTTTCCCCGCTAGCCAGTACCAATGGGGGGGCCTCCAGTGCATGCTGAAACCCGAACAGATACGCATGCCAGGAGCGCTTAAAGGGCGTTCAGATAGCCTTGAGGACTGAAATATGCTATACTAGAGACAGCATATCCTTCTCATCAAATGCAACAGCCTCTTCTACGCATGAAACAGAGGAACTGTATGCATCCTTATTCACCTTATCTCAAAAGAGAGCAAAGAAAGGAGGCGATGCGCCCCCTTGTATAGCAGAGAATCGAGGGGTCCGCATCGCAGTGCTGAGGTGGCGAAAGAGCAAACCCTGGACAATCTCTGGTTGGCACAAATACTGTTTGACCTGGGGGGGGTTCAATTCGGGAATTTCACCGTGAGCGAATCCGCCGTAAGTTCCCCCGTTTTTGTGAACCCAAAGGTCCTTATCAGTCATCCAACCGCTTTACGTGTTGCCAGCAAACTGATGCAACAAGAAATCAACCTCGCCCAATCGCTACGCCGCTCCCGTGTTCAGCCATTTAATGTTGTCGCAGGGGTGCCGGTTGGGGGTCTATTGCTGGCAACCGCTTACACGCTGGAAACAAGCACACCAATGATCTACGCCCGCAGCCGTCCAGAAGGAACGGGCAAACGGGGCATTGAGGGACGCTTTACTCCCGGCGATACCGCATTGATTATCGACGATCTCGTGACTCAGGGCAGCAGCATTCTGGAAACAGCTTCCCTGCTTGAAGAGAACGGCCTGAAAGTCAAAGATGTCATCGTCCTGATCGACCGGGAACACGGAGCAGCCGAGCGCTTGCGCCGACATGGCTATAACCTGATGAGCATTCTCAAGCTCGATGTCATGCTGAACCACTACATGTCAAAAGGCTTGATCTCAGAAGAAACCTATCGCGCCTGCGCGGAATATCTCCGGAGCAAGCAAGGGCAGAACAACACATCGCCCCTGCTCTAGCAGACAAAAAAAGCGGGATGCTCCTTGAGGAGACATCCCCTTTTTCATGCCTTGCTCACTGCCGTGGCGAGGGCGGGACCTGCCGTGGCTGTATAGCTGGATGCGGCTGCGTTGCCTGCTGTGTCGGCGAAACCGGGCGCGTCTGCTGCACAGGTGGCGCCTGCTTGACGGTCGGGGTCTGCTGCGGACGCAATGCATACATCGGCTCTTCAGGCTGAGACTGCTCGCTCGCTCCACTCAGCTTGTTCAGCGTCTTCATCAGCGGCGTAACCAGCTCCATAGGCAGCGGGAAGATGATCGTTGAATTCTTCTCTACCGAGATCTCAGTTAACGTTTGCAGGTAACGCAACTGCATGGCGTTCGGCTCGGAACCGATGATACCGGCAGCCTGGGCCAACTGCGTCGAAGCCTGCAACTCACCTTCAGCGTGAATGATCTTCGCTCGCTTCTCGCGCTCTGCTTCGGCCTGTTTCGCCATCGCCCGCTGCATGGTCGAGGGCAACTCGATATCCTTGATTTCAACCGCGGTCACTTTCACGCCCCAGGCTTCGGTGCGCTCATCGATAATCGCCTGCAATTCCTGGTTAATCTTATTGCGATGCGCCAGCAGCTCATCAAGTTCAGATTGACCGAGCACATTGCGCAGGGTTGTCTGGCCGATCTGAGTCGTTGCCTGCACAAAGTTAAACACCCGCGTCACGGCCCACTCAGGATTGACAACATGGAAGTAAATGACCGCAGTCACCTTGACTGTCACGTTATCACGCGTGATGATTTCCTGGGGTGGCACATTAATCGTCACAACGCGCAGATCAACCTTAATCATGCGCGAGATGAACGGCCAGACCCAGAAGAGACCGGGACCTTTCGCTCCCTCCAGCTTACCAAGCACAAAAATGACACCGCGCTCGTATTCCTGCACAACGCGCAACCCTGAAAAGATCACAAAGAGTAGCACAATCGCCACTATCACGATCAGGGACAACGCACCTAATATATCCATGAACTAGCCTCCTATCATGAGTTCCCGGAAATGGCGTAGCTTCAATCTATCGCATTCATCATGCCGGATGATGAATTGCACCTGTTCTATCAGTCAAATTCGGTACGGCGCGGTTGCTCCTCGCGGGCCTGTTCCCCGGCCTCTCCCTCAAACTGCATCATCTGTTGTTGCAGCAGCACCGGGCGCACATGTAAACGCAATCCCTCTACCGCGACGATCTCCAGCACCGAACCCTCATTGACAGTCACTTCTGGCGTATCCAGCACTGCGGTCCAGATAACGCCGTCATGCTTCACTCGCCCCTCAGGCCGCAACGGGCCAAGCGCCACGACCTGTTCTCCTATCATACTCTCAACACCGCTGCGGACCGGTAGCTTGCGGATACGCATCGCATAGAGCGCCAGACTCAGACCGAGGCCCCCAAAAATGAGCCCCCCAAACAGCACCAGCAGCGGTTGAATGTGCGTCACACCTCCCGAGTTGAAGAGGATCAAAATACCGAACACAAACGAGATAGCCGCGCCGAGCGAGAGCAGGCCATAACTGGTGAAATTGGCCTCCGCGATCAGCAAGCCGCCAGCCAGCAGCAGGAAAAGAACGCCCCACCAGTTCACCCCGAGCGCAACGGCACCGATGATAAAGAGAATCAGCGCCAGGACACCGATTGTCCCCGGGATAAAGGTTCCCGGGTTGGCAATCTCAGCATATATTCCGAGCAGTGCCACCAGAATCAACAGGAAGAGCACCGTAGGATCCTGTATGAAAGTGTAGATCAAGTGAAGCATAAAGCACCGTCTCACTTCTTCTCTTCAAATAAGAGCGCTGCATGTACCTGGAAACTCGCGCTTTTCCTCCCTTACCGAATCAGACGCACCCACCCTTTCAGAATCAAATCAAAAAGCCAGACGTTTCCATTGCTATTTGTTATAGACAATATAACTTATTGCAATCTGACTGTCAAGGTTTTGCCAATCTGCTCCGGGAAACGCGGGCCACTCAGGGGCGAGAACGCAAAGATTTTTATTGACAGCAGCATCCCGGCTTCATATAATTTGTGATATCATATACAGGCTTTCCTTCTCTGTCTGTGAATCACAGCACAGGGAGGCATGCAGGCGCGGCACAATCAGACTGCATTCAGGGAAGCAAATAAAAGAAAATGACAGGGTTTTTGGATATCTGTATCTTTTGTCTGTTGCAGACAGACGGCTACACCTATTCAGTGACCCATCACCCCGTACTTCATGACAGCAACTATTAAACACTCACATCTCATCGGAAGTCATAATCACCCGGACATCAAGCGCATTCGCCGTCTGCGTGATCGCGCGATGCGGGAACAGACCGGACAGTATTATGTTGAGGGACTGCGTTTCGTCGCAAATGCGTTTCAAAGTCAGGCTCCGGTTGATATGCTGGTTGTTTGTCCGCAGCAACTGGACCATCCCTACGCGGAACGCATTATCCACCACTATCAGCGGGTCGGGGTGCCTGTTCTCGAAGTAACCCCCGAAATCCTGAACGGTATCTCCGCCGTAGACGATCCGCAGGGAATCGGGGCAGTGGTGCGCCAGCGTTGGGAGTCACTCACGCGTGTGACCCCCGGCAATGAGCTCTGTTGGGTCGCCTTGCAAATCGTCCGCTCTGCCGGGAATCTGGGGACCATTTTACGCACATCGGAGGCAATCGGGGGAGCCGGTGTTATCGTGCTCGACGAGGCGACAGACCCCTATGATCCGGCCTGTGTACGAGCGACGATGGGGGCAATCTTTCGGCAGCGTTTTATACGCACCTCTATCGAGAAGTTTCGCCGCTGGAAACAGCGCCACAATTACCAGCTCATCGGGACATCACCTTCTGCCACGACCGACTATCAGGACGTTCACTATCACACACCAACGATCATTCTTATGGGGGAGGAGCGCAAGGGCCTTCCGCAAAGCCTGCAAGCGCTCTGCGATACAGTCGTGCAGATCCCGATGGTTGGTGAAAGTGACTCGCTCAATCTGGCGGTTGCAACTGGCGTGATGCTGTACGAGGTCTTCAATCAAAGGCGCAAAAAAGAGACCTCGCACTGAAAAAGGAGGGCGTGGGCTTGCTCTCCTTTTTTTCTTTAGTGCAGGACGCGACTTGCGCCAGACGGCTTATGCACGCCGCGCCAGATATAATTGTGCCATATAGCCCTTCGTGATCTGCCCATGAAAGCGGGAACGAATCAAGCTCGCAATAGAACGATAGAGGCGCTTCCGAGCTGCTTCCGGCAGTGCCAGATGATCGGAATAGGTATCCAGCAGGCGAACATAGCTCTCTGCGCTGTAGGACTCCTCCCAACAATAGCGCCGCACCTCCACCCCGGTAAAGAAACCGCTGCGTTCGATCTCATCCTTGATTGGTGCGGGCACCTCTTCCGGCCAGGGAAGCCGCAGCCCGGCCTTTGCCTTCTCTGGCGTCTGCGTCATATAGATCTCATCGACAGCCTCAAAAAAGTCGTAGCTCTTCTCGCTCTGCACATGCACATGCCAGAACAGCGCCAGCGTTCCCCCGGGCTTGAGCGCATAGGCCAGCTTGCGATAGGCAAGGTCCTGCGGCAACCAGTGAAACGCCGTCGCCGCCAGCGCGAGATCATAGGCCGACCCCGCCAGAGGTGTTTCTTCAAACGCGCCCACTTCAATCGAGACGTTCGGGAAGGCCGCCAGCTTCCGCCGGGCCACCGCCGCCAGTGCCTGACCGAGCTCAATCGCGTGAATACGATAGCCGCGCCGGGCCAGGGGCAAGGTCGCCTGTCCGGTTCCGGGGCCAATCTCCAGAATGCTTGCTTGCGCTGGAAGAGCCGCAAACGCAACCATATCATCAAACAAGCGCTCAGGATACCCCGGACGAGCCTGATCATAGAGTTCGGCCTTCTGATTAAAGCTCGCTCGTAGCTGTCTCTGTTCCTCTTCCATAGCGGCACAACCCTTTCTATCGTGCTATGACACAACCCTCTCAACTCCCGACGTTCCCTGCTCGATGCCAGCGCATGTCCGCAATTCGCTCTCACAGAGCCAGCAAAAAGGGCCGAGAACCTGATTGGTTGCTCGACCCGGCAGAGATGCTAGCCCAGGGCGTCCACTGCATCAAGCAGTGCATTCTTGTCGGGCAGCTCGCCCGGCGTATGCGTCACTTCGATATGACGAATAACGCCCTCTTTATCGATCACAAATACGGCTCGCTCGGCCATTCCAGCCGGATGACGAACACCGTACAGGTCGGTGACCTTTCCCTGCGGGTAGAAGTCTGAAAGCAGCGGGAAAGTGGTGTTGATCAGCTTTTTCCATGCATCCAGTGCGAAGGTGCTGTCCATGCTGATGCCAACAACCTCGGCCCCATTCTCGCGGAACTTTTCCAACTCGCCCTCATAGGACGGCATCTGGACCGAACACACGCTGCTGAATGCAAAGGGGAAGAAGGCCAGAACGACATTCTTCTTTCCGCGGAAATTGCTCAGCGTCCAATCTTCTTTGGCCTCGGTCTGTAAAGTAAAATCAGGAGCGAGATCGCCCACCTTTAACGTTTTTGTCTCTGTGCGGCTTGCGCTATTCATCGTACCGTTTTTTCGTCCTTTCGTTCACATTGAGAGAAGTCAGGAATAGGCTCAGCGTTTCGCGGTGACTTTCTCCGAACTTCGCTCGTTTCAAGATTGTGTGCTCTCACTCTCAAAGCTGAGTGACAGCGTTTCGCCCGCGATTGTAGCACCCCTGATGCAAATATGTCAAACTGGAGCAATGGAGGATAATTTCGCTCTTGTCTCAACAGGTACATGTACTCAATAAAAGAAATACAGGGAAGCGAAGTGCACTCCAACTCCCGGAATACTTGCAGGTAACCCGGGGGATAACCGCATATATACCGATTCTTTTCACGATTATTGCGATGTTTATCGGCACGTCGTGGCAGATCTTCCTGACCACGAGCGATCCGGCCCGCTACCAGTGCTATACGCTGGCTTTCTGGCTTGGCAGTGACGCAACGAAAATGCTTCCCGCCGATCAATGCCAGTTTCTCCGCAGTCAGCTTCCAGCACCACAGCCGCCGTTCCACATCCTGCCGTTTGAATACCCACCCTTAACGCTGCTTCCCTTTACACTGGCAATGGTTACCCCACTGCCATACTACCAATTAGCGTTTGCCTTTTTGATGTCGCTGGTTGTCCTGCTGCTCTACTGGCTGCTGCTACGCTTCGGCCCACGTGGCTCCTGGATTGCGTTCGTCTCCTACGTCCTGCTTGGAGCAATCGCCACCATGCAGGTACGTTTCGACGTCTTGCCGTCCTTGCTCACGTTTCTCTGTATTCTGGCAGCCGAGCGCAAGCGCTGGACGCTGGCCTACCTTGCGCTGGCCTTCGGCACGCTGCTGAAAATCTACCCGATCTTGCTGCTTCCAGCGCTCTTTATCGCCGAACAACGCTCCTGCGGACACCTGCCCGTGCCCCGAGAAGCCGTCACGCTTCGCACGCTCTGGCAGACGCTCACCACCTGCAAACAATGGCGCTGGAAAAACTGCCTGCTTTTTCTGATCGCGCTGCTTGGAATCACTGGCATCTTTGCGGCCCTGAACTTCGAGGGCGCAGTCATCGACCAACTTCAATACTTTCTGCAACGCCCGATGCAGGTTGAATCCAGCGGGAGCACGCTGCTCTGGCTGGCGCACTTCTTCGGCTTCCCGATCAGCACCAATTATGATTTTGGCTCGATCAACCTGCTCAGCCCGCTCGGGAAAGGGATCTCGAATCTGAGCACTCTGGCGCTGCTGGCAGGCTGTGCCTACGCGCTCTGGCTTCAGTGGCGCGCTAAAATGAACCTGACCCAGACCGCTATTGCGCTGCTTCTGGTCTTCATTGCCACAGGCAAAGTGTTCAGCCCGCAATACCTGATCTGGGTCCTGCCCCTCATCGCCTACGCCTACGCGCTTGACACATTCTGGCTCTTCCACTGGAATGTGATCTCGGTCCTGACAACCTATATCTACATATTCCTGTACAGCCAGACTGCAGACCCGCATCAATACGTCCAGCCGCTGACAATCCCCGGCTTTTTTGAAGTGGTCGGGCTCAGGAACGCCTTCGTTGTCTTTGTCACGCTGGCCTTCCTGTTCAACTGGTGGCAGGTCCGCAGCCCGGTCACGCAAGAAGACAGGCTAGAGGCGTTCGCGTAGATCTTTACGAATCTCATAGGCCAGCTCTGCATCATGCAACAGGGCGGTATCGACACGCTGAAGGAACATCCCCTCGTGGGTATGCGCAAGCGCGTTGAGCCGCCCTTTAAAGGGCACCGTGATCTGTGATTGCCCGATCAACCGTTCACGCCCATGCTCCCACTGCACTTCACCCGCCGCGTTGGCATACACAAGCACAATCTCGTTCTCGAAGGCGCGAGCCACACAGAGCGCGTTTACCATCTCTACCTCTGACTGTGGATTATGGCGCAGGCCAACCCCTGCATCCTCAAAGCACCAGTAACTCGGGCATATCACGATCTCAACACCCTGACGCGCCATCTGCCGAAACCCCTCAGGAAAGTTCAGGTCCCAACAAATCTGCAAGCCCACACGCCCGTAGGCGGTCTCGAAGACCGGGAACTCAGCTCCGGCAGCGATATACGAGCGCTCGGGAAGCCAGAGGTTCACCTTGCGATAGCGCCCCCGAATGGCTCCAGCCCGATCAATATAATAGGTCGTGTTAAAGAGGCCCTGTTCGTCGCCTTCAATGATCGATCCCGGGACAATATCAATGCGGCACCGCGAGGCCAGATCCTGAAAATGGCGACGATACCGGCCCTCTCGATCAACGTACTCAAAGCGCCCGACCACTGGCCCCGTCACAAAATCTTCGGGGAAAACGATAATCTGTGCCCCGGCGTTGACGGCCTGTTGAATGAAGCGTTCAGCCTTCTCAAGATTCACTTCCGGCTGAAACTGTGCGACTTCAAATTGTACAACGGCGAATGTGATCTCCATCAGTGTATACTCCTCCTGAACATAGCAACAGCATAGTCGAAGAGCGAAGCAGTGCGCAAGCCCTCTAGCCATTTCGCTTTGAGCATGCTTTGAGCTTTCTCATCGCCATAGCATATAATGTATGCAGCCAGCACGCGAGAATAATGAGGAGGTTTTTACGCTATGGCTGCATCAACTCAGCATGGTTCACCTCGTTTTCCGACGATCACAGGAGTGTTACCCCCATCCACTCAGGAAGAAATGGACACCGCCGTCAAGGAGCTTCAGCGGCAGAAGGACGTCTGGGTTGCGCTCTCCATTCGAGATCGCATCACGCTCTTAGAGACGCTGCTGACTGATATGGCAGCCATTGCCGAGCGTTGGGTGCATCTCAGTTGTCAGGCGAAAGCGCTTGCGCCAGACCTGCAAGGCGAAGAATGGGCTATCGGTCCCTGGCCGGTGCTGCGAAACTTGCGGCAGCTTCAGCAGTCGCTTCGTGATATCGAGCTGTTTGGGCGCCCACACATTCCCGGCCCGGTGCAGACGCTCCCCAACGGGCAGACAAGCGCTCAGGTATTTCCTTATAGCACATACGATCGCCTTTTCTTCCCCGGCGTGACCGCTGAAATCTGGATGGAGCCGGGCGTTTCCGCTGAAGCACTCCCCGAAACGCAGGCGCTCATCTATCAGCAGAAGCAGCATCCGGGCAAGGTTGCGCTCGTTCTGGGAGCCGGGAACGTCTCGAGCATTGCCCCGACGGATGTGCTCTACAAGCTCTTCGCCGAGGATCAGGTTGTTGTGCTGAAAATGAATCCAGTCAACGCCTACATCGGTCCGCTGATCGAAAAAGGGTTCCGGGTACTGATCGAGCGTGGCTTTCTGCGCGTCACCTATGGCGGAGCCGCCGAAGGAGCCTATCTATGCAATCATCCGGGCGTTGACGAGATTCACATTACGGGTTCAGATAAGACGTTTGAGGCGATCGTCTTTGGGACGGGAGAAGAGGGTGCGCGACGCAAGGCCGAGAATCAGCCGCTCCTTCACAAGCCGATTACAGGCGAGCTCGGGAATGTGAGCCCCGTGATCGTCGTGCCCGGCCCCTGGACAACAGCGGATATCGCCTATCAGGCTGAGCATCTTGTCACCTCGCTGACGACGAACGCCGGCTTTAACTGTAACGCGACACGTGTGATTATTCAGCATGCGGGCTGGAATCAGCGTCAGGAGCTCTTGCAGGCGCTACGAGCCACGTTTGCGAAGGTGCCGCCCCGCACGGCCTTCTACCCGGGAGCCCGCGACCGCTTCCAGAGCTTTCTTCAGGCGCATCCCGACGCCGAGACGCTTGGTTCGGCCAGCGAGCAGCAACTTCCCTGGACGCTGATCCCCGATGTCTATCCGACGAAGGTGAATGATATCTGCTTTACGACCGAGGCATTCTGTGCGCTCAGCTCAGAGACGGCGCTTCCGGCCTCATCGGTCGTCGAGTATCTTGATCGCGCGGTCGAGTTCGCCAACGAAACGCTCTGGGGGACGCTGAACGCCACGATCCTGATTCATCCGCTCTCGTTGAGAGACCCCGAGGTTGCCGCGGCCCTCGATCGCGCTATTGAGCGGCTTCGCTACGGCACGGTGAGCGTCAACTACTGGGCCGCGACCAGCTTCACCCTGGGCGTCACGACGTGGGGCGCCTTCCCGGGCCACACCCTCAACGATGTGCAATCGGGCATTGGTGTCGTACACAATACGCTGCTCTTCTCGCGCCCACAGAAGACTGTCTTGCGAGCGCCCTTCCGCAGCGTTCCTACGCCGCCCTGGTTCGCCACGCGCACGAAGGCCGCAAGCGCACTCTTCCCCAGACTGGCCGACTTCGAGAGGGATCCATCTCCGCTGAAGATTCCCGGTCTCGCGCTCGCCATGCTCAAATGATAACAACCGATTCCTGACCATTGCCGGGAATCAAGCCACAGCAGAGGGCCCACCTTCCCCCTTCAGCGAAGAAAGTGGGCCCCCTTTTATGATCGCCGCTGCCGTTCTTGCTCGACGATCTGTTCGACCTTTGTGATAAAGCAGTGCAAGCCATAGAGCAACATCTGCTCGTTTGGTGAAAGCTGTTCCGGATGTTTTGCAGAGAGCTCTGCCATGCGTTGCTGAGCGACCAGCAGCGTGGTTGCCAGTTCCGTTGAGGTCAGAGTCAGCACGTAGTACTTCTCATAAATTGGTCCAATCTCGTTTGCATGTCCACGCATACGACCCTCCCGCTGTCTTCTGCTTATCCTACGACCTCGAAATAGGTCCGACACACAATTTCTGTCGCGGCTTCCACACCCACCAGGCGTTCAAGCTGCTCCCAGGGCTGTTCGAGGCTCAGGTATTTCTGTTGAATGAAATCATGCCGGGCAACCATTGCGACCCCGCTGAGCCCTTGCTTCATGGCCTCGCATTCCCGCTTGATCTGCTCCCGTAATCGAGCAACCTCACTGTTCATTGTACGCTCGCTCCTCTCGCACTTTCTCCGGGAAGTGATGCAGGAACCCGAGCAGATCGCGCGGATCTATCAGCACCCGTGTGAAGGGAGAAGCCACATCAGAGGCTGTTTCCACCTGAAGGCCACACGGGAACTCGACCCGGCAAAACCTGGTATTTATCCTGTACCGCTCAAAGGACACCTGCGTCTGTGGAGGATACTGAATGGTCACTGTCTTCTCACTATACGTCAGCTCACAGCCACAATGGCGCAGAAACGCCAGTGCTTCTACTGGCAGCCCTTGCGTGACGATTGTCTGTTGTTCCTGTTGCATCTCATACCTATCCTTTCTTTATTGATTCGCTATACCTGACTTTCCAATTCGGCAGTAAAAATTTCTGTTCACGTCTTTCCTGATAGCATCTCCTGCCTCCCTGCTCAATTCTGAGCACTATACTTGTTGACATTTAGAAAACTAAGCTTCTAAGCGAGCCTAAGAAGTGCTCTCCTCTTTACATCGCATAAGTTCACATCAGGAGCACCTCTATTATGAAAGGAAAATTTTACACATCTAAGAGATACAACTGTATAATCCTTTCACACCCTAATGTGTGATGCTTTTACAGCATAAACAGTTTTCTGCTAAAATAGGAATAGCGTTTGTTGCGAAAAGTTGATGTTTGTTGATGTGTTGAGGTGAGATGATGTATAAGTCGAAACCATATGTTAAACTTCGAGAAGAGAGAGAGCGACTTGATTGGACCCAAAGCTATGTTGCTGCCCAGATCGGCACAACAAAAGAGACGGTTAGTAGATGGGAAACAGGCCGCCAGCCTATAAGTTCCCGTTTTCAGCTCAAGCTATGCTCTCTCTTCGGTAAAAGTGCAAAAGAATTGGGGTTCTTAGATAATGACCAGGAGCTTACTTCGATGGATATGCTAAGACGAAAACTGCTGAAATCCTTTGGCGTTATGGCAACTGCACCAGCCTCGGTGGGAGGTGATGATCCTCTTACTCTGTTGGAAAATTCAATGCCAGCGCTTTGGCAGCTCGGGTATAGCGGTTCCCTCGACCTTATTGCTCTGGTTCTTGCTTTTGCTCTTCCCTCGCTGGATTCTCTGGTCCAGGATAAACATTCTGCGGCTATCGCGTCACAAACCTATCAGCTTGATTGGATGTATGCAAATCAAATGCTCAACTTTGGTCGTGCGCTCAAATCAAGCCAGAAGGCGTATGAGTACGCAAAGCTCTCAGGAGATCACAACTTAATGGCTGTTTCTCTCATCAGGAAAGCACACACCTACTATCACTTGAAACAGCCTGCTCGTCAGCTTTCTGTTCAAGAAGAAGTTCTCCCTATGTTGAAGAATACAACACCTTTAGTTCAGAGTTGGCTGTATTTTACAATGGCAGAAGCTCAAGCAAGTCTCAATCAAGAATATGAAGCGAAACAAGCCTTTGAGCTTGCAGAGAAAAAACTTCCTTTATCACTTAAAGATCAAGCAACGAGCGCCTATGCATTGTTCAGCAGAGAATGGATTCTGAAATATCAACTGATGATCTTTCTTCGTCTCAAAGAGGCCAAGCCTGCTCTTGAGATGATCGAGAAACATCGGTTAGAAAAGGGGGCTTCTGATCTTATATGGTGTGAATACCTGAATCGTCGATGTGAAACCATGCTCCTGCTAGGTGATATGGATGAAATGGCACTTACATTTGAGCGAGCTTTGCAGTTTGCGGAGAAAACACAAAGCGAATTACGTCTCAATGAAATCAGTGAGACATATACACAGGCAGCGAAGAAATGGCCGAAAGAGACACGCCTGAAGCAGTTAAGGATGCTATTGCACAGGAGAACGCAGTATGATGATTGAGAGATATGAAGATGGTCGCCCTGATCCCCGAGCAGAAGAAATCCAACGAAACTGGAGGCAGTGGACAGAACAAAACCAGTATCGCTTAAAAGAGAGCCTTCCGGTCATCGAAGGCGATGGGGCGGTTCTTATAGAGGTCTTTGAACAGCAGGAGAAGAGAGAACAGGATCAATACCTCGTTTTTATCCCGCAGATTCCTTATACAAGCGGTGACAGTGAGAAGCTTTTCCTGGTGAATACCGAGGAACAACTTCATTTTCTGCTCGACTCGCTTCCTAAAATGATACGGGTTGGGATCATCCTTGCCCGCGATAAAATGCAGGAACGCCGTTCACTCCTCAATTAAAGGCCAACGGATAGATACATGCTGGAAAGCCAGAGGAATCATATTCGAGGATAGGACTGCAAGGCCGAAAGGTTTGACGTGTCACCCTGCCTTCTCTATAATGAACACAACAACCCAAAGCATAAAATATGCCAATTAGAAGAAAAGGAGCCAGGATGGCAGAGCGAGCAGGGCAACAGCTAGGACACTATACCATCCTTCGTCTGTTAGGCGAGGGCGGGTTTGCCCAGGTCTATCTGGGCGAACACATGTATCTCAAATCGCAGGCTGCAATCAAAGTTCTGCAAACCCGTCTCTCCAGTCCGGACGATATGCAAAACTTCCTCAAAGAAGCGCAGACAATCGCCCGGTTGACTCATCCCAATATCATTCGCGTGCTTGATTTCGGCGTCGAGGACGAAACCCCGTATCTGGTCATGGAATATGCCGCCAATGGCACCCTACGGCAGCGCCATCCTCGGGGCGAACGCGTCCCGCTCCAGAGCGTGGTTTCCTATGTCAAACAGGTTGCCGACGCCCTTCAGTTCGCGCATGACGAGCGCCTGATTCACCGCGACGTCAAGCCAGAAAACATGCTGGTTGGCAGGCGTGATGAGATCCTGCTGAGTGACTTCGGGATCGCCATGATCGCACAGAACTCGCACAGCCAGAAAACGCAGGATGTGATCGGCACCGTCGCCTACATGTCTCCGGAACAGATTCAGGGGCACCCCCGACCGGCCAGCGATCAGTATTCGCTTGCCATTGTCGCTTATGAGTGGCTCACCGGCGATCGGCCCTTCAACGGTTCCTTCACCGAACTATGTACACAGCATATGTTCGCTCGCCCGCCGCTTCTACGCGACAAATTGACCCAGATCTCGCCTCTCGTCGAAAACGTCATCATGAAGGCATTGGAGAAAGACCCCAAGCAGCGCTTCGAGCATATTCGCGACTTCGCGAACGCGCTGGAGGCCGCCAGCCAGGGCCGTTCTCCCTACGAGACACGCCTTGTCTCACCAAACGCAACGCAACAGGGCAATATCACGATGCTTGCGCCCGAAGGGAACGCCCAACAAACCAGCGCCCCTTCAGCGCCCTTTCCAGCCGCACAAACGGCCATGCAACCGGAACAACAGAACCCTTCCGGGCGTGCCATGCCTACGTTTCATGCGGCATCGACCGTCGCCCAGACTCATCAGCCCCTCATTCAGCAGCCGGGGCAGCCACAAACGCCGTCTTCACCGCAATTCGGCCAGACGCCACAGCAGCAAACGCCGTCTTCACCACAATTTGGCCAGACGCCACAGCAGCAGGCACGTGGCTTCAATGTCGGACAGTATCCCGGAGCACAGCCCCATTTCACCCAGACCCAACAGGCACAGCCAGGATATCAGACGCCGTATCAGCAGCCGTTCGGCGCTCCTCAGCAGGGAGCACAGCAGCAATTCGGTACGCCACAGCAACCGTTCGGAGTACAACATCAATCCGGCATGCAACAACCAGGCATGCACCAGCAATTCGGAGCACAGCCGTTCGGAACACCGCATCAGCAGCCGTTCCAGGCCCAACAGCCAGAGCTCCAACAGCGGCCTTCGGCTCCCGACCATCAGGGCTATCGACAGCCATCATCTCCGCAGCATCAGGCCGAAGAGCCCAAAGAGAGTCTTGACGAGTGGCTCGGCCCGCTTGCAAAGGCGAAATGGCGCGTCCTGGGCGCGGTCGTGGGCCTGATTTTGCTCTGTCTGGCCCATCGCTTCCAGATCACCATTTATGGCTACACGTTCCCGGTTGCCGCCGCCATTCCGCTCTTCTTCGGAGCCGCCTTCGGCCCGGGAGCAGGTATTTTCGTCGGCATCGTAGGAGCCTTCCTGAGTCCGCTGTTTGGCGGCGGCATGGGAGCGCTACAAGCAGTGATGGTCAATTATGGCTCGGTGGTCTCAACCAACTGGTGGGTCCCCCTGCTGTACTATGGGCTGGCAGGAGCCGCCGGTGATCTCTCGGTCCTGCTCAAGCCGCGCCGCTATCCAAGCCTGGGCTCATCGTTTCGAGCCTGCCTGCTCGCTATCATCCTGTTCGCGGTCAGTCTTGGTGTGACGCTCTATCAGGCCCAGGAAATAATGATCTTCCCGCAGATCGGTCTTATTCTGCTTGAAAATGTTGGTTTTGCTTTCATCGCGCTTGCCATCTACAGCATCGCGGCCCGACTGATCGACCCATCCTGAAAAAGCAAAAGGGCCAGGGAAGCCTGTTCCCTGACCCTCTTCTTTTGTTTAGCCCTTAACGACAATAATCGGCTTCAGACGCGCAACCAGCTTTGCCAGCCCCGCATCATGTACCACGTTCACCACATTCTGCGCATCCTTATACGCCTGCGGAGCCTCTTCGGACAGCAGGCCCTTACTATGCACGCGCACCGTCACGCCCCGCGCGCTCAACTGGGCCATCAGATCCTTGCTCGTGATCGCCTTCTTGGCAGCCGTGCGGCTCTTCTGGCGGCCAGCTCCATGACAGCATGACCCAAAGCTCTGCTCCATCGAGCCCTCAGCGCCCGCCAGCACGAACGAGTAGCGCCCCATATCGCCCGGGATCAGCACTGGCTGCCCGACAGCGCGATACTTCTCAGGAATCGCTGGATGATGCGGCGGGAACGCACGGGTAGCGCCCTTACGGTGCACACAGACCCGCTTCTTCTCGCCATCAACAACATATTCCTCAATCTTGGCAATATTGTGACACACGTCGTAGACAAGCGGCATCTCCTTCGGACGCGCTCGACGCCCGAACACGCTTGCAAAGGCCTGCCGCACGCCATGCATCAAAAGCTGACGGTTCGCCCAGGCAAAGTTAGCACCGCAGGCCATCGCGCTCAGGTAATCCTTGCCCTCGCGAGACTGCAACGGCAGGCAGGCAAGCTGACGGTCAACCAGCTCAAAGCCCCAATCCTGCTGCTTCTGCTGCGCAAGCTTGATATAATCCTCCGCGATCTGGTGGCCAAATCCCCGGCTCCCGCAGTGAATCGTGATCACGACCTGATTTACCTGCCCGATGCCGAGCACCTTCGCCGCCTCCGAATCATAGATGTGATCGACAACCTGCACCTCACAGAAGTGGTTGCCGCTTCCCAGGCTACCAAGCTGCACCATACCGCGCTGCACCGCCTGCTTGGAGACTGCATCGGGATTTGCGCCCGCCAGGCACCCGTTCTCTTCTGTGGCCTCCAGATCCTCTTCAAGACCGTAGCCCTGAGCAACCGCCCAGGCCGCCCCCTGAACCATCACCTCGCGAATCTCGTGCTGATCCAGCTTCCGCATCCCGGAACCGCCGACGCCAGAGGGCAGCGTGCGAAACAGCTCGTCCGCCAGCTTGTCAACCTGCCCCTTGACCTGATCGCGCACCAGCTCGGTCGCAATCAGACGCACACCGCAATTGATATCAAAACCGATACCCCCGGGCGAGACAACCCCTTGCTCCATATCGGTCGCGGCGACACCACCGACCGGGAAACCATACCCCCAGTGGATATCCGGCATCGCCAGCGAGTGGCCGACAACGCCCGGCAGCGTTGCCACGTTTGCGACCTGCTTCAATGAATTATCATTGCGGATCTGCTCGATCAATACATCATCGGCATACACCATACCCGGAACGTTCATACCATTCATGTAGTTCTGAGGGATGCGCCAGCGATTCTTGTCAACACGCTCTAACGGGATATTCATACGTTCTGTGTTCTCCGTTCTCCTGATAAAGCCAACCGGCTCTTTTCACTGTATCTTCGTTTTATGCCCTCGTATGCGGAAAGAGATTCTTTCTCCCTTTTCTATCCTGATAGCCTGTAAAATCCAGAAAGACTTCTTTTCTCCCATGCAGAAGCCACAAAAAGGGGTTACCCGATCAATAGAGAGTGGATATGCGCCCCTGAGAGTTGACACGTCAGGCTACACAAAAAGTGTCCCGGGAACCGCGCGTGAGCGCTCAACTAGATGTCGAAGATCACTCGTGCCCTGTAACCGCCATCAACGGAAGTTATTGAGGCCTCGTGCCAGGTGACAGCCTTGATCGCGCTACTGAGTTCGTGGCGCTCGGCGTCATAGGGCTCACCCCCGACACGCGCGCGCAACCGTTGCTCGCTGAGTTCGAGAATCTCAACCTCTCGAAAGAGCAAGAATTCCGTATCGAAGAGGAACACCAGCTCGTTCAACCACGCAATGAGCAGGGCGAGCAGGTTCTGTTCCTCAACAATAACCTCGCGGCTGGTCTCAACTCGAAGCTGTTCTGGCGCAATCATCAGACTTTCCATTCCCAGCGCCGCAGCAGCAAACAGCTCCTCTAACGTGCGACCATAGGCATGGATCCCAACATCTGCGGTATGCTCAAAAACTTCATAGGATTGCGTAAATTCAGCCATTACGCCAACCTGAGGGCAGATCGTCGTTTCTGCAAGGAGGGATATAGTTTGGAGGAAAGATATATTGCAAACATGGTGAGCACTGCCCCCTTTCTTTTCCTATGAAGCACGTTTCTTCGTACAAAGCATACAGGATGTTTTGCGATTTGTCAAGCAGATCGGTCCCGCACTATTCAACTTTCTGTCGAATTTCTCCTACCCCAGAATCGCGATGACGAGAATACCGGCAAAGATCAGCAGCGAGCCGATAATTCTGGGCATGCCAAACCCCTCACCCAGAAAGCGCCAGCCCATAAACGCGCCAAACACAATGCTGACCTCTCGAACCGAACCGGCATAGCTCACCTGTCCGAAAGAGTAGGCGAACAGGACAGCGCCATAGGTCAGCAGCGAGAGCAGGCCAACCAGAACGATACGGAACCAGTTCACCTTCAGTTCGAGCAGCGCCGGGCGCGCTCCATAGCGCCAGAGAATAAATGGCGCGGCAAAGATTGCCGAAAGCGCAAAGATCCAGAGCACATACGGCAAGGGATCAGCGATCCGGACAGCAGCACCATCGATAGCACTATAAATGGAGATACAAAGCGCAGTTAACAACGCGACAGCAATCGCGGGGAAGCTGAGCTTCGAGAACGAGAACTCACGGAGCGAAGAACCAATGCCGACAATAATAAGACCGATGACCAGAAGCCCGATCCCGAGCAGTCCCGTTGCCTTTGGCGTCTCAGATAAAAAAAGAGCGCTCCACAGCGTCAGTAGCGCCGGAGCGGCTCCCCGAGCGATCGGATAGACCTGCGAGAAATCTCCCAGCTTATATGCCCAGGCCAGCGATATATAGTAGAGCGCCTCGACAACCGCGCTACAGATCAGCAGCGGCCAGGCCTGCGCGGGTACCGGTGGCAAAAATGGCAAACAGACCAGGCAGACGACGGTACATAACAGGGCCCACATGAGAAATAATTGCTTGTTCTTCGCCTGCTTTAACAACAGATTCCAGCAGGCATGAAACGCTGCCGCTCCCACAACAAGACCCAACGAAAGCAGTGACACAGCCCATCACATCCTTTCCAGGTGCAGTGCAACGTATCTCGACAGTATATGGAGAAGAGTGATTCACTCCTTCTGTCGTTGTTTGCGAAATACAGTCCATAAAAAAAAGCGTTTCTCCGGAGCCAGCAAAGCAAGCAACCGGAGAAACTATTGTATCAGTTTTTGCTCATCTATAAAAGAGCGAATTAACGGGAGTGTGCCCAGAATTCGAGCAGGTCACTTTTGGTCACGATGCCCTCAAGCAGCCCGTTCGCCATCACCGCAACCGCGACATGCCCCATCGTAAAGAGCGTGTATGCCTCACGGGCGGGCGCGTTGGCCTCAAGCGTCGGGAAAGGCGGGCCCTGTACCTGACCAACAGTCGTTTCTTCCAGCGGCTCACCGCTTGCCAGCCGCTTCAACAGCCGGTCCTCGGTCAGGCTGCCAACCATCGTCCCATGCTCCATAACCGGCGTCTGGCTGATGCCATAGCGGCGCAGCAGCTCAACCGCGTTTGCAATCGAATCATTCGGGGCCACACTGACCACCAGCGGCATATTCCCCATATGTTGCCGGCGATAGGTGAGCACATCATACATCGTCGGCTGCTCGCTCTCGGCCTGCACCAGCAGGTTATTCTCGCGCATCCAGGTATCGTTAAACTGCTTGCTCAGGTAGCCGCGACCGGTATCGGGCAGCAACACCACCAGCACATCATCTTTCGTCAGGCGTCGCGCATAGGTCAGAGCCGCCGCAAGCGCCGTACCCGCTGAGCCACCAACAAGAATGCCCTCCTCACGCGCCAGCCGTCGCGCCCAGTAGAACGAGGTCCGATCATCGATTCGGATCACCTCATCCACCAGTTCGGGGTGATAGTTCCGCGGGAACATATCCATGCCGATGCCCTCAACCTTATAGGGTCCGGGTTCATCGCCCGAATAGACGGAGCCCGGGGGATCAGCCCCGATAATCTTCACATTCGGATTCTGCTCTTTGAGGTAGCGCGCTACGCCCGTAATCGTGCCACCCGTCCCGATACCGGCCACAAACGCCGTCAGTTTGCCCGCGGTATCCCGCCAGATCTCAGGCCCGGTTGTTCGATAATGGGCCTCGGGGTTCGCTGGATTCGAGTACTGATCGGGACAGACCGCCCCGGGAATCTCTTTCGCCAGCCGATACGCCACATTTTTATAGTATTCGGGTGAATCATGCGTTACATTGCTCGGGCAGATCACTATTTCCGCACCATAGGCACGGAGCAGGCTTCGCTTCTCTTCGCTCACCTTATCCGTCATGACAAAAATACAGTGATAGCCCTTGAGCGCTGCCGCAATCGCCAGGCCATGCCCGGTGTTCCCGCTCGTCGGCTCAACAATGGTACCGCCCGGGCGCAGCAGGCCTTTCTGCTCACAATACTCTATCATGGCGGGTCCAATCCGATCCTTTACACTACCGCCAGGATTGAAAAACTCGACTTTTGCCAGCACAAGGGGAGGAACATCGGCAGCAACACGCCGCAAGCGGATCAGCGGCGTATTCCCGATCGTCTCAAGGATCGAATTGCGATACCTCATCTCGCCGGGCACTGTCTCTTTCATCTCGTTCACGTTCTTAGAACACTCCTCTCACCAGGATCGTGACTGTCCCGAAAAAACGCAAAGACCAACCAGCCGGGAAGCCGCCTTCCCGCCCGGCTGCCGCATTACGGGATCATTCTTTTTCGTGCTATTCAGTATAGCACACGAGCGCCGGAATAACACAAAATGGTTCTTTATTGCAGAGTCTATTTGCCAGCATAGATCGACTACGCTTTTTCGTCTTTTAGCGAGAAAAAATGCAGCCCTCCAATCCTCAGCAGCATGCAGCAAAAATGAGCCTCTACGCCTTGCACGCCTGCTCGAAGGCAGTCGCGAAGGCGCGAATAGAGGCAAAACGCCGCATGGGATCTTTCGCCAGCGCGATCTGAAGCACCTCATCTACAGCCTCAGGAAGCAGGGGCATGTGCTCGAGCAGCGAGGGTGGCTGCTTCTTAAGATGCGCCTCGCTGAGCGCTTGCAGCGTGTCGTCAAAGGGGTGAGCGCCGCTGAGCCACTCATACAGCAGCAGTGCCAGCATATACTGATCGCTCGCGGGCAGCCGCCAGCCACGCAGGAGCTCAGGGGCCGTGTAACGGAGAAAGAGCGGGTGTATGACATCACCAAAATGCAGGCGAAAGAGATACTCACGCAGACCAAAATCACTCAGAATCAGGTCATTCCCGGCATGAACAAGGATATTCTCGGGACGTAACGACGCATATACAGCGCCGAGCGAATGCAGATAGTGCAGAGGTTGCGCTATCTGTTGCACATAGTGGCGCACCAGTTCGAGCGGGAGAATAGCCCCGGGATGGTGTCGCTCGCGCAAGCTGCCAGCCGGAAGATACTCGGACGTGTAGTACAGGCACCCGGAGACCTCACCGATGTCAAACAGCCCCTGTATCTGCGGATGCTCAATTCCCGCCAGCCAGTTCAGCAGATGCAGAGCGCCATTCAAGCGCCCCCGGCCAGGCGGGGCAAGCAGCGAGATCTGGACCAGGGTATGTGTAGAAACATCTTCCGCCAGATAGCGGGCGCATCCCACATACTCATCAAGCAGGCGAAGCAATCGGTAATTTCCGATCATGCGCACAGAAGCAGGCATCTCCGTCTCCTGACAATGATTATGTCGTTCAACCAGTCCGCAGCAAGCGCGGGAATCTCCTGCACACATTCGACCCGATCAGCTTCGCCCACCCGGCTTCTCAGCTTCTCGGTTTGTGAAGCACCCCATGCATAAATGCAGGGGCTTCTACAGCTACCCCACGGGGGATAACTGTGGGACACTTCCTGCCCCTTTTAATTTACGGTAGCGGATGAGTATGTTAAGTGCCGCATTGTGGTCACGGTCCAGTTCACACCCACAATGCGGACAAGAGTGCCAGCGGACACTCAAATCCTTCTTCACCACACACCCGCATGATGAGCAGACTTGGGAGGTATCTTTGGGTGCCACTTTGACGACGGTACAGCCAGCTTCTTCCGCTTTGCTTGCACAGAGAGCAACAAAGGCACTCCATCCTGCATCCAAGATGCTCTTGTTTAAGCCACCCTTTGCGGCAGCTCCGTTTGGTAAATACTTTCCATCCTCGTCCTGCTTTGGTTTTGGACGTTTGGTCATCTTGTCGACTTGGAGGTCTTCGAACACCACAACCGCATTCTCGTTGACGAGCTTTCTTGACTGCTTGTGCAGAAAGTCTCTTCTTCGGTTGCGGACTTTCCGGTAGAGTCGAGAAAGTTCCTTCTTCGCACGGTTTCGCCGATGACTTCCCTTCTTCCTGCGTGCAATCTTCTTGTGTGCTGCTTGGATCTTCTCTTCCTCATTGCGGTAGTACCTGGGGTTCTCGATGAACGTTCCATCTGAGAGAGCAGCAAAAGAGTTTATTCCTAGATCAACACCTACTTCTCTGGTTGTGGGATGGAAGGCCATGGAGGGATCAAATTCGTATTCAGTCGTGAAGTAGGATAGGCGGCAAGCGCGTTGCTCATATGAGTACGTTTCCAACCGCCCTCCCCCGAACTTGGCTTGCATGTTTCCATGCACCTAGCTCTCCAGTATCAAGGCTTTAGCTCTCTTTCTCAGGGCTTTTACCTCCGTGAGACTGATTGTAGGCCGTTTTAGTGGTTGTCCATGTTCGACATCCTCATGACACGTTTTGCAGAGCAGTAACGTTTTCCGTTGAAGAGCTATCATTCTCTTCACCCACTCCGGTTTTGGTCTCCCTGGGTATTCGTGGACTTTTCTCATCCCTTGTATATGATGTACCTCTACATCTTCGGAATTTCCGCAAAGTTCACAGAAATCTGCAAGGAGTCTTTGTACCAATTCCGAACGTCCGGTCCAGACACGTTTTGGCTGCTCTTCAAGGGTTGCCTCGATATCCCATGATAGCGATACACCTCCCCAGGTGGCTGTTAGCGGCTCCTTATCTTGTCGCGGTATACGGACTTGGAGACCTTTGTATTCCTTGCCGTCTACGACGAGCTTGGTCCCATATTTCTCATAGACTTTTGCCACTGACATCTTGTGTTTGTGTGCCAGTGTTTTCGTCAATGAGGTTTCCATGACCCACTTCAGTTTTCTGAGTGTGTGCATATTGTAGGCCAAACGATAATAGTTGGCAATACCTCGGAACTCTAACTGATATTTGGAGATGATGTAGAAATCGCTCTCTGGCGTCAGTTCTGTTCGATGTATTGCTTTCTGGTTCCGCAGCAGTGGTTCACATTTCGCTTTGATTACGTCTGTTGACACTTGTAATCCGATCTTTCCATTGATGTTTCTGCGATCTCGCCCATTCCTGGAGGTAGTTCGCTTCTCATCTTTTTGGTTGATGGTTACTTGGTAGCCAAGAAATCGTGCCGCTTCGCTCCTGGCGTGGGTAATGAGCGTCTTTTCCTCCGACAATTCTAGCTTGAGTTCTTCTCGCAAGAACTTTTGGAGTGCTTGCTTGATTTCTTCCGCCTCTGATTTTGGTCCTATGAAGCCTAAAAGGAAATCATCGGCGTATCTCACGTATTTGAGGCGTCTGTAGTCAGGGTCATTCGTCATTTGAGACGGTAATTGTTGAGCTTTCTTTCTTGCGATCTCGGCCCTTTCTACGTTTCCTTTTCGTCGTTGCCGACTAGAGTTTTGCATAAGGGTTTTGTACGCTTGATTCGCTCTTCTTTTGACCCCTCTGGTGTATTGTGGGATCAGGATCGTTTCTACAAATTTGTCCAGTTTGTCGAGGAGGATGTTTGAAAGAATGGGGCTTGCTATACCGCCTTGTGGAACTCCACTTAGCGTTTGGTTCAGCGTCCAATCTTCCATGTATCCCGCGTCGAGCCATTTCTGAATGAGGTTGATAAACCTTCCATCGTGAATTTTCTCGCCAAGTTCTTTGAGGAGCAATTCATGGCTGAGTTTATCGAAGCATTGCGAAATGTCTCCCTCTATGAACCAGGTGGTTCCATGCCAGTTGTAGTAGATTTCTCTCAGCGCGGTATGGCATCCACGTTCAGGTCGAAATCCATGTGAATGTTCAGAAAAACCTGGTTCGTAATAGGCTTCAAGAATGAGGCGTATCACTTCTTGAACCAATTTGTCTGACCAGACTGGCATGCCAAGCGGGCGCTTTTTCCCGTTTTTCTTTGGCACGTAGGTTCGTCTCGCTGGAAGCCATTGATACCGTTCATATCGCAACGCTTCTATGATCGCATCAATCTTTTCCAGTGACATGCCATCAGGGGTTTCATCGGTAACGCCATGAGTCATGACGCCTTTGTTTCGATAGATTTTCCCGTAGGCTGTGAGGTAGAGGTCTTTGTTGAACAGGAGTTTGTAGATCCGTTCCAGGGGCAATCCTCTTTTGCCTCGCTCGCGGATGAGTTCTAGGATAGTGTTGGCGCTACGCATCACACGTACCTTGCTATCTGTTTCTCATTGATACCTACCCTGCTTGCCTTTATCAAAGGGCAAGCTCTCGTCATTTTTCAATGACTGCCCCTTTGTTCAGGCTGATGCCTTTCAGCCCTCCCTACTATGGGGGTTCCGTCACCGTAGGTGTCGCCACCCGTAGGTGATCCCGTATTTGCGCTTGTTCAACGTTGAGTACGTTTAGGTGCCCCGTTCATTTCCTTCAACCTATTCATTGTAGGTCACTTACCGTAGAGAGCGTTTACTAGCCGCGATCTTCGGCTAGCTGTTTCCGTGCCCGCAGTGTTCAGGCACGTATTACGGTATCGTCGCTTCAAGTATGCTGCGACGGGTGTGGTATTGCACCGTTGGAAATTAGGGTTCAGCCAATCCAGGTTTCACCATGCGTACAGGGCTTGCGGTGCATCACGCTACATACTTTCGCGTTTAACCGCGTTACTGACATGCTACTTTCCCCTTTGTCTTTCAACGCTAGGTAGGTCAGTTGCCCTAAGAGGTTCTTGCTCTCAGCCTCCTGCTCCTATGGAGCTATTAAACAGGCGCCGAAACGGCGCACAACCACATACCACTGGTCCCCCTCACGTTTCATCGTGCAGGTCTTGATCTTTCCAACTATCTCGCGATGGAGCTTGATCTTGACCCGTCCTCTCTTTGAGAGGTTGAGCTTGCCTTTCATGATTTCAAACCCACTTTGGGTATAGGTGAAGCTGTCGTATCGGTCTCCCGATTTGAACCTGGGGTATCCTGGCTTTTCCCCATTCTTGACTCGCCTGAAGAAGTTGTCCATGGCTTTATCCACACGGGTGAGCACATCTTGCAGGACTTGGCTATGGATATCCCGATATTCTTCCCGTATCTCTTTGATTTCAGGGAGTTGCTTGTTCTGAGTGTAGTAAGAAACAGACACACCAGCCATGCGATAGGCTTCGCGTCTCTCTTCCAAAGCAGCATTGTAGAGTTCCTTGCACCGCCTGAGCGTCCATTGCAACTTCCCAATTTGTTTCTCAGTTGGATATATGCGGAATTTAAACGCCTTGTTGCGCAGGTTCAGACTCTTCTGTTTGCGTGTCTTTTTCAGTTGTGCCTGTTTCTTCTCTTTAGACATTTTTCTGGTTCTCTATGTACTGTTTGATGACTGCAAGAGGCGCTCCACCCACAGTTGAAACAAAATAGGAATTGGTCCAGAGCGTTGGGAGCTTCCTCTCCAATACTGGAAACTCCTGACGCAGGAGACGAGATGAACGCCCTTTGAGGAGTCGCACAAGCTTATGAATACCAAATTGTGGATCACATTCGATAAGCAAATGGACATGATCAGGCATGATCTCCATGCTTAGGATATCAAACTTGTGCTCCTGACACACCTCTTCAATAATTTGTTTGAGTCGTGTATCTATTGGTTCCACAAGGACTTTCCGTCTGTACTTGGGGCACCAGACCACATGATATTTGCAAGAATAGAGCACATTCTTGTTTGATTTGTAACTCATCCTACTCATGGGAGTAGTATACAGCATGAGGCTACCTATTGTCAATATCTTGAGCTATCTAGTGTTGCGACTTTGACGCAATCCTCCTACGCGGCCCTTCCACAATCACCCCATAAGGAACGCCCCTTCTATCCCCATAGCTAAAGCTAGGGGGTTTACGGGGCGCTTTGCTAAATCGTCTGCCAGACCTGAACACTATACACTTGATTCCCCTCCTCATCTCCACTGAACGTATCGACAGACGCGATCCGCGTTCCGTCGGGCGACCAGGCAACATTGCTGACATCCTGCCTGTGTCCCTCATAGGTATAAATAATCTGGCCCGATGAGGCATCCCAGACCTGCACGGTATGATCCTGCCCACCCGAGGCAATGTATTTGCTATCAGGCGACCAGGAAAGCGAGTTCACCAGTCCGCTATGCATCCGATAATGAACCAGCGTTGCCGCCGTCGAGGCATCCCAGACCTGGACCGTATTATCCCAGCTACTGGACACGATGCGCGAGCCATCGGGCGACCACGCCAGCCCTCGAATCGAGGCAATATGTCCACGAAACACCACGCTGGCCTTTCGCGCCAGAAATCGAATTTTCGGGGCGTTATCCCAGATGGAGATCAGCCCGTCATCACCCGCCGCCGCAATATAGCGTCCATCGGGCGACCAGGCCAGCGATTTGATCCCCTTCGAGTGGCTGCGATGGGTAATCACGCTCTGATCGTTAATGACATCCCAGATGTAGACCTTGCCGCTCTCCCCACCAAGCGCCAGAAACCGGCTGTCGGGAGACCACGCCATCGCGTCAATCCAGCCCTCGATATACTGGTGCACCTTCTGATGTTCCTGCGCATCAATCACCGTCAGTTCGCCATACTGCACCATCGCCCGGTGTCGTCCATTCGGCGCCCAGGCCGTGATATTCCCGGTATGTGGCGTGGTAAACGCGACCTTTCCGCTTCGCCCATCCCAGATACAGAAGCAGTCCATACTGCCCGAAGCAATCCACTTGCTATCAAGCGACCACGAAAGCGTATGAATCTTCGAGGTATGCCCCCGATAGACACACAGCAGCGTTCCGACAGGCTCTTCGCCCATTGCGGCACGCCAGGGCGTATGAGGGAAACGGGGAGCCGGTTTCTGTAAGGCGGGCGAGAGTTCAGGCCCCTTGAACACCGACGGCGAGAGCTCGCGCCCCTTCAAGAGCGACGGCGAAAGCTCAGGCCCTTTGAACAGTGCAGGCGACATCTCGGGCCCACGAAGCTGCGTCGGTGAAAGCTCCTGCAAGTGGGGCGGAATCTCCAGATCATCAGGCAGGTCGAGCGAAGGGATATCAGCCATCGAGGCAACCGAAGCCAGCGGCATATCTTGCCGGAACAGCGGTTGTACGGCCAGCGATTGCATGCTATGTTCCTCGGTCGCCTCCTCACGGCCCGGCGAGAGGAACGGTGTGCCCGCAAGCTGAGGAGCGGGATCCTGCTGTCTGGGCATAATCAATTTGACCGGTCTGGCGGCCTGTCCAGCCTGCTCAAGGGCCTCGGCAAATTCGAGGATACTCTTGAAGCGCTGCTGAGGATCTTTCGCCAGAGCAGTCAGCACCACCTTTTCGACCTCCGCCGAGATGAAGGTATTCTTCTTGCTTAACGGTGGCGGCTGATCGTAGGCATGGTGCCAGCCCAATTCAAAGGGAGAGGCCCCGTTAAACGGGCGTTCGCCGCAGAGCCACTCATAGACCACGATACCGAGCGCATATTGATCGCTGGCAGGCCGGGGCTTCCCCTGAAACTGTTCTGGAGCCATATAATGCGGAGTGCCCGAACGGTCGACCCGCTGCATCGAAATCGTGTTGTGCGCAGTCGCAGCCAGGCCAAAATCACTTAAAATGACCCGGTCTTGCTCATCAAGAAGCATGTTCTCGGGCTTGATATCCCGATGAATAATCTTGTTGTCGTGCGCATACTGCAAGGCAGACGCAACCTGCTTGACATAAGACACAACAGACAAGAGAGGGACACGCACCCCCCGGGGATGCCGCTTGAGCAGCGTTCCTTTTTCGGCATACTCCATGATGATATAGGGGATATCATCGGCAAACCCGAAGTCATAAATCTTCAGTATATGAGGATGCTTCAGTTTTACAATGGTCTGCGCCTCATGCGCGAATTCCTTCTTGTGAGCCGTGGTCATCCGCTGACACATTATCTTGATGGCGGCTTGCGTTTTCAGGTATTTATGCTCACCCAGGTACACATCTGCAAAGCCTCCCTTACCGATCAAACGCACAAGCCGATAATTGCCGAACTGCTGCCCGGTGCGCTCACTCATCGGTTACATCCTCCGATCCTACATGCATTCAGATTCAAACCCGCTCCTCCTTTCCCCCGGGGTATGCACGCTTCTGCTCCGCATACTCTCACTCCCCTGTGTTTACACCACTTCTCTGTCAATCTATATCCATACAGGTACCATTGAGTACGAATAGCTGTCCTTTTCGTCAATTTGAGCACACTTCTTAACCACTTCTCAACCACTTCTTGACGCCTTCTTTCCACGTTCCCCCGCCAGGCCCTTCTAGTATACTAACATAAATTGAAAGTGTTGCATATAGAAAGGTCAGATTTTCCCGTGACATCTTGAAATGTATCTACAAGTGTCAGCACAAAAAGAATGGTTTGCTTCTCCTTTGTCGGTAGATCACCACAAGCTCGCTTTTCGCCTATAACGCAGCTTGCTTGAGCGGCAATAAGCACCAGAACAGGGAACCTTTCTGCGGTTCACTCTCGACACCGACAGATCCCTGATGCAGCTCAACAATCGTACGACAAATATGCAATCCAAGTCCTAAGCCTCGCCCACCCTCTCCATAGACCTGCACTCCCTCCGCCTGATAATAGCGCTCCCAGACGTGCCGCTGCTGCTCAGGGGTCAATCCCTGCCCGCGATCACGCACCCAGATCCGCGCCTGCTCACCCTCCACGCGCAATCCCACCTCCACTTCTGCCATCGAATATTTCAAGGCATTGGACAGATAGTTCCCGACCACTTGCGCGATGCGCACCGGATCGACACAGGCCTGCACCCGCTCCCGGCTCACCTGACAGCGAATCGTGCGCCCGGGCGCCGAAACGCGAAAATCATGTACCACTTCCCGCACAATCTGCACCAGATCGCAGGACTCAAACGTTACGACCAGCTTGCGTTCTTGAATCGAGGACGCATCGAGCAGATCGCTAATCAGCCGATCCTGTACGCCCACCTGGCGCAGCGCGCTTTGTAGCTGGCTCTCGATCATATCAGCCTGAGATCCCAGCTCCGCGGGCAGCGGTTCCAGCCTCTGCCGAACCTGCTGATGCAAATATTCAACTAATTGCAAATTGGCCTGAATCGCTGCTAACGGCGAGCGGAGCTCATGGCTTGCCTGCCCGATAAACTCATCTTTGCGCCGCTCCGCATCCTTCAAGCCAGTGATATCCAGAAACGAGAGCAGCACCCTGGGCGTATACCCATACATCTCGTGCAACAGGGTCGCACCGATCAGGACCGTCTTGCATCCGGTCGGCGTCTCCCAATCGAGCTGTACATGCTGAACCGACTCCCCTCGCGCCGCCTGCATCACCAGAGCAAGGACCGGCTGCATATGCTGGCTCTGGAGATCAAAGCAGGAACAGCGCACCTGCTCGTTCCGCTCGGGTTCCTCGTTACAGAGCAAGCGATGCGCAGCCTTGTTTACAAAGGTGATCTTCTGCCGCTGTGGCTCGATCAGCATGACCGGCGTTGGCAACAGGTCAAGCACGCGTTCCAGCCAGCGCCGATGCTGGCTCAGGTTTTCAGCGAGTAGCTCGGCTCGGGCCCGGGCCTCACGCTCGCGAAGCAGCAAGTGATTGCGCTCAATCTGCATCTGCCTGCGCCTGGCAATCTCCTCCTGCGCCTCGGTATAGAGCCGCGCATTATCGATCGCTCGGGCCACCATCGCAGCCAGCTCCTTCGCAAGCGCCACATCAGTCCCGGTATAATGGCGTCCGGATTGCCGCGTATAACAGGCAACCAGGGCCCCGAGCGCCTTCCCTCGCGCAAAGAGGGGCATCACCAGCACCGAAGTAATCTGCATATCATGCAAAAACTGGAGATGTTCAGGCGAGGTACTGGCCCGCTGGATATACTGCTCCAGCATATAGGGCGCAACAATTGGCTCGCGGGAGCGAATCGCTTGAATCACAGGGTGGCTCTCCATCGCCCGCGTGGGCACATAGCGCATACACTCCTGACACCGCTCAGAAAGCTCTGGCACCGCCGTACAGGCCACACGTGAGAGCACGTCCTTCGACAGCAGGTCGATAAAGCAGAAATCAGCCAGCGTTGGGACAGCCAGCTCGACCGCCTGCTGCACCGTCTCCTCGATCTTCAATGAGGACGCGATAACGGTACTTGCCCGCAGGAGAAAGCGCAGCGCCTCCTCTGATCTCCGATGCTCGATCCCTACAGCGATGGTATTCGCCATCACATGGAGCGCCTGCTGTACCGCCGGGCTGCACATATATTCCAGGCAGAAAACCAGCGCCCCGGTCAGGCGGTCCCCGACATCCAGCGGATACACCAGCAGATAGCGCTTCCCGACCCGCTTCAGTGCGGGCCACGCCTCCTGAAGCTCGGCACAGTAGAGCCGTTGTGTCGTCACGCGCCCCGGGCCCTCGGCTCCAGGTGGGAGACAGCGGTAGTCGGCCCGCTCCTGTGGCGTCAGTCCCTCACAAGCCTGCAACTCCAGCATCTGCGCCGCCGCGTTCAGCGTCCAGATTCCTACCATTTCAGCCGGAAGCGACTGCTTGAGCATGCAGACACAGCGCTCCAGCACCTCGTTAAGAGGATCATCACTGCTCATCAGCAGGCTGAGCTCAAGCCGCATCTTTGCGAGCATCGCCTGTTCCTGCTGCTCAATCTCGGCCCGTTTACGCTCGGTGATATCGCGCGCCATCGCCAGGATGCAGGAAGTGTCGCCCGGCGGCCAGACGGGCATGACGATCACCTCCCACCACTTCGGCGCTCCCTTCAGGGTCGGAAAAAAGCCTTCAAATCGGTCCGCACGCCCTTCGCGCGCGCTTCTCACCGCCTCCCGAACAAGGGGCTGAGAGGCTTGATCCCAGAACGCAGACCAGGATTTCCCGCGAAAAAGGGCCTCATCCTCGATTCCCAGCACCCGCATGCCAGCAGGGTTGATGGAGAGGAGATGTCCTTGCATGTCCAGCACCATGATGGTTTCAATCCCCAATGGCCCCAGAAGCCGTTGCAACTGTAATTCACTCTCACCTGGCTCCCACAGCGGGCAGTGCTCAACATGCGCATTTCTGTTTCTCTCTTCCACAGTCCTCAGCAGCGCTCACCCGAGAGGCGCCGCAACCTCCTTTCCCACTTACTCCCGACATCCGTTTCGTTTTTCGCCTCGGGAACCCACCCGATCACCGTTCTGCTTCCACGCCTGTTCTTCGCTGTTGATTCGCGATTCGTAATTTGTAACAACTTTTGCCCTTGCAGAAAACAGTTCTAAGTCTAACGCATTCTCCCATTTCCGTCAATCACTATCCCTTGTTTCTCTTCTTTTTTCCTTACACGTATGCTCCAGTTACTCCATTCCTCTTTTTCCTCCATTGAATGGCCGCAACGTGTATTGACATCCCGGTACACTTCTGGTATTGTATTCGGAGTAGAAGGCATGCCATTCACAGAGAGCATCAGGAGTTTTTGAGAAGCCTTTCGCAGGTCGAAGTTCTTAGAAAAAGCCAGGAGGATTCTGACCGTGACTATTTACTGCACGCTGCGTCCCTTGCTTGCACGCGTGAACCAGGTGCGCACCAGCCGGGGCCTGCCCCCTTTGAGCCTGCGCCGTCTGTCCGCCGAAAGCGGTGTTCCCCTCAGCGTCATCGCTGCCCTGAACACCGGTCGCAGCCGCCGCATTGACTATGGGACAGTGGACCAGCTCCTCCACTACTTCAGTCGCTACTTCTCTGTTACGGTCAATGATCTCCTTTCCTGGGAACGAAATGTCCCTTCAGAACAGGAACAGAGTGCACTTCAACCCCATGCTCATCTATAGGCCATTCGATGCTCACAGCATTGTGTTCTCGATTGGTATTGCCCTATCACAAACAAGCATTCCGATGCGTTAACAAGACAGAAGGAATTTCGATTATGGCTGTTATGCTCAAATCTCGCAGCGAGATCGCGAAGCTTCGCGAGGCCGGTCGGCTGGTCGCGGAAACGTTCGAGGTCCTGCGCCCCTACGTCAAGCCGGGCGTCTCGACCGCTGAACTGGACCAGATCGCTGAAGACTATATCCGCAGCAAAGGCGCGACCCCGATCTACAAGGGCTATGGCGCTCGTCCCGCCCGCGATGGCCATCCCGGCACACCTCCTTTCCCCGGTACCATTTGTGCTTCGGTCAATGAGGTCGTCTGTCACGGCATTCCAAGCAAGAAGGCCATCCTGAAAGATGGCGATATCATCGGCGTTGACATCGGCGTTCTCTACAATGGTTGGGTCGGCGACTCCTGCACAACCTACCCCGTCGGCACCATCAGCGAGGAGGCGCAGCGCTTGCTCGATGTGGCGAAACGCTGCATGGAGCTCGGTATTGAGCAGGCTCGCCCGAATAATCGCCTCGGCGATATTGGCGCCGCCATTCAGAGCTATGCCGAATCGCACGGCTATACCACTGTCCACGAGCTGACCGGTCACGGCGTCGGACGCTCCTTGCACGAAGATCCTCTTGTCCCACATTACGGACGTCCGGGTACTGGCCTGCGCATCCGTCAGGGGATGGTCTTTACGGTCGAGCCGATGATTAACCAGGGCGTGGCTGCGGTTCGCATGCTTGCAGACCGCTGGACAATCTGTACTGCTGATGGGAAACTCTCCGCGCAGTACGAGCACACGCTTGCGGTCACCGATGGCGCTCCCGAGCTCCTGACCTTGCCGTAACAGGTTGTTGCTCCGGCGCGTCATAGGGCTGGCGCGCCGCCTTCCTTGCTCCTCCTTTCCTGTAACTCCTACCCCATCTCTCTCGTACTAAAGACAAACAGGATCTCCGGTCGGAAATAGCAGCAAAACAGCACACACGCCGTTTACATATCTCTCTGACTCAGTGAAAGGATTTACCCGTTTGTCAAAGAAAAACCTTTTCTACTTTGCCTTGACTGTCCTGATCGTCGTTGGCGCAGCGCTCTTTTTCTTTCTGCACGTGCTGCCCAACTTTGAGAGCTATAAGCAGATCTTCTCGTCGCTGGATAGCCTGCGCGCCTATGTGCAGAGCTTCGGCGCCTGGGCTCCCCTGATCTTCTTCCTGATACAGGTGACTCAGGTGATCGTCTCGCCCATTCCCGGCAATATCACGACCCTTGCCGGCGGGGCGCTGTTCGGTATCGTGCCCGGCTTCCTGCTCAGTGGAAGCGCGATTGTGGTCGGTTCGATGCTGGCCTTCTACCTGGCGCGATTCCTCGGGCATGTCTTTGTGATCAAACTGGTGGGCCGCAAGCAATACGAGCGCTACAACTCGTTCTTTACGGGTCGCTACTCGCTCGGGCTGCTCATCATCTTTCTGGTGCCCTTCTTCCCTGATGATGTGCTCTGCCTGCTGGCCGGGCTCTCCGCGATGCCCGCGAGCATCTTCTTTCTCTTCCTGCTGATCGGGCGCCTGCCTGGCACCTTCCTGACCACACTGGTAGGCGCGGGCGTGCTTCAGTTGTCGCTGGTAGAATGGATTGTTGTTGGTGTCATCTCGCTGCTGGTCATAGTGGTCATCTTTAAGTATGGTGACAGGTTTGAGGAATGGATGGGCAGAAAAATCAAGAAACTCAACAATAAAGAGAACGGGGCCTCTTGAACCGCTCAGAGGTCCCCCCTGTATCGATAGGTGGCGATGCCCCTGAATCGCTCTTTCTCCCATGAAATCAGCCCTCTCCATCCCTCAAAAAGCCTCCCGATATTTCCGCCCTATTTCACGCCTTTCTCGACTATACGAAGCACATACACGCACCCGTGCCATCTGGCTACAGGAAAAGCATCACTGCCTGTCTGGTGTCACCACCACAACCTTGATCCGCTCGATCTCGCCCGGCAGATGATCGCTCCCGAACGGTAGCTTGACCTCAACATTCGCGATCCCGTGCTGCTGGTTCAGGTAGGCAAGCGCGGCCTCGACCGTGGCCCCCTTCACGCTCTCGGGCCAGTTCCCGATCTCCTGCTTGCTGAAGTGATACAGCCATGTCCCCCTGACCGTCACCGTCAGGAAGATGATATTGTTCGGCCCATTGCGCGCGGTCAGCGCCCCCACGGGCTTGATCGTGTCATGCAGCGTAAAAGCGTCCTTCAACTGCTGCTTCGCCTGTAATTCCAGCAGCCGTGTGGCAAGCTGTTCGGCGACAGCCCGCCTGTAGGCGACGCCACGCCCATCCACGCGAATCGTGATCGTGACCGCCTCGGGCTGCGTGTCAAGCGGCGGATCGACCGTGGCCTTGACGCTCAGTTCCGGTTGCCCGGCCAGCGTCTCATCTTTGCCAAGCGCCTTCGTAATCTGATCCCTGACCTCTTTTTGCAGCTTCTCCGTCAGCGTGGCTTTCGCCTTCTCCACATCCTCGTTCTGGATCACATGCAGCACCTGCCCATCGACGCCGCCACTAAACGCCTCCGGGTTCCGCACGGTGACGCCCTTGCTACAGCACGGCCCGTTGAGCGTCTCCGGGGGAATATTGCCAGCGCTGCCGGGCGTCGTCACCAGCGCGTCGGTGGTTGCCCTGCCGGGTTCGGTCAGGGTGCGTCCGGGGATTTTGATCTCGGTGAGCGTCTGGATCTTCAGGCCATTGGGACCATCCAGCGTGGTCTGAGCGGGAATCGTGACCGGCAGCAGGTTCGTATTGTAGAACTCAAGCTGACCCCGCGCCTGCGCTCCCTCAACCGTGCGCGTCGTCTGCGCCTGAATCGTGCTGCTTCCCTGTTGCTGCTTGCTGATCACGCGATCGGGGAGCGTTCGCGCCTCCACACTCGGCACCTTGCTCTGAGGCGAGGCGCTGAGCACAAAACTATTCTCCAGCGTCTTGCTCTCCGGCGTGACATAGATCATGGCATCACCCGGCGTGCCAAGCACCGGGAACCCCGCCGGAAAAATACTGATCCCGAAGACATGCGGCAAGATCAGCAGCGTGAGCAGCATCGAGGTGGCGATCAGGCAGAAGAGCAGCGGCAGGAGCAACCGCCGATGACGCGGGACGGCTCTCCGCTTCGGTGGCTCAATCACGTCTTCGGTGGTGCGGGCACGCGGCTGAAAATCGTCGGTGGTATGCACCGGGCGCGCCCGCTTTTCCAGCACGACCGGCTGTTGCTCTGGAACCAGCGCCGCCGTAATCGCGGGCCGCAGCCGCCGGGAGGGATCGGGCGCTCGGGGCGCGCGCTCAAACGTCGGGATCTCGGGGAGCGAGGGCAGTTCTTCAAGCGGATAGGCTTGCCCACCCGGCTCAGGCTCGGTCAGGGTATCGCCATCAAATCCGCCCGCCTCCTCAAAGAGCTCGATGACCGGGCCAGATCGCGATGATTCGATTGCTGACAGAAAGGCGTCACGCAACTCGGCTATGGTACGATACCGCTCCTCGGGCCGCTTCGCCATCGCCGTGCGGACCACGTCATCCAGCGCGCGGGGAATGGTCGTATCCCGGTCAGAGGGACGCGGAATCGGGTCGTACAGGTGCATCTTGATGACGGTCACGTCGTCTTCGTGGTTGTAGGGGAGATCTCCTGTGAGCAACTGATAGAGCAGGACACCAAGCGCGTAGATGTCGGTCTGGGGTGTGATGATGCCTCGGGTCTGCTCGGGCGCCATATACTGGGGCGTGCCCGGCACCTGATCGAGCGGGATCGGCCTTCCCGGGCGTCCGGTGCGGCTATCGTCCAGCCCCTTGCGCCGCCGCGAAGCCGCGATCCTGACAAGCCCGAAGTCGGCCAGATAGATATAGGGCGGACCGTTGCGCCGCACGTCAAGCAGGACATTTGAGGATTTAATATCGCGATGAATAAGCCCTTCATCATGCGCATATTCAACCGCATCGAGCAATTGCTGATAGATCGCGGCAACTTCGCCAATCCCCGGCAGACCCCGGCGCAGATACCCGGTCAGGGTCCCCCCCTCGATAAACGGCATGACGAGGAACAGGATGCCGTGCTCTTCGCCAAACTCAAACAATGGCAGAATATGCGGATGTCGCAATGCTGCCACTGTCCGCGCCTCTCGCAGGAAACGCCGCCGCATATCCCGGTCTGTCGCGTAGTCCCCCAGTATCACCTTGATCGCTACCCGCCGATCAAACGCGGTCCGCTGCCGCCCCTCATAGACGGCTCCCATACCTCCTACCCTGATTCGGCGAATAATATCATAGTTTCCAAGCTGCTTGCCTTCCAGAGACAGCATTGCTCCTCGCGATCCTTTCCTGTAGCTTGAACCCGCTTTTTCTCAACACAACCACCTACCATCATTGCCACCTGTCGCGTTTTCTCGCGCCTCGCCGTGTCGTGTGACCGGAGCAAAAGAACCTGTCCGTCCGCCGCTAGCCGTTCCCTGGCTGCCCTTCGCCATCTCCATCCGTTACGGTCGGTTGCCCGCTCGGTACTCCATCGTTCCCCTTGAGACCCGGCACCGACTGAATGCTGAAGCCGATCAGTCCGAGCTCGGTCGGAAGCTTGTCACCGTTCATCTCGATCGAGACTTTGCCTTTCGCGATCCCTTTTTGCTTCTCAAGATACGCCTTCGCCTCGTTGACAGGCTTGCCCGCGATCGCTTTCGCCCACGCGTCCTTCATCTGCTCCGTGATCTCGAAAGCCCAGAGCCCCTGTGCGGTTACCTCCATCCGAAGCGGCTGGATTGCCTTGATCTGCGTTTTCGTGGTGATATCACCGATCAGCTTGTAGCCGGGTCCCAGATCGGAAGCAGACCCCGCCTGCTCCTGGAGCCGCTTCGAGACAAGCTGCTTCAAATCCTGAGGCTTCATCACCCACGCCGAACACGACGCCTTCACGCTCACCGTCGCCTCGCGTATGTCCCTCCCCTCATCACCTACCGGCTGGTCCACGTTCGGCTGAACCTGACATTGCGGATTCCCCACAATCTGCTCGCCCGCCTGCAACTTCGTCTTCAGATCATTCTGCGCCTTGCTCGATGTCTCATTCTTCACCGAGTTGATCGCCTTATCAACGTCATCCTGTGTCAGGAAATGATAATCTACCGGATCCTGCCCCCCGGTGAACGCCGACGTGTTCATAACTCGCACATTTCCAGAGGAAGCACAGCAAGCACCACTTATTGTATAAGCTGATATATTCCCTTTCGCTCCGGGTTCGGAAACATATGCGGGCACTGTTACTTCGCCGAATCCATCACCCGAGGCAGCGGGTATAACAGCAGGAACTTTCAAAAAGACTTGTAGATCTCCTGCCGGGATAGGTGTGTTTGTTCCTACGGTATACGAGTTCGTGAAAGATCCATTCTGAAAAGTCAGGGTACCGGTAGCAGTACGGCCCGGGGTTTTGGTATGGCCCGAGGCGGTCACGTTGATCTTTCGAGATTCGGCGCTGGTATTGAGCCGCCGCACCGGAATCTGCAATGTGTCAGGGGGCGGGTTCTTCTCGACACCGACCACAATATATTTGTTCTCGACGATGCGACTATCAGGGGTGATCGAAATAGTCGCGCCCGGCTGCGCCCCGGTAAACGCCTGCTGCACGCTGCTGAACAGGCTCGGGTTCGCGTAGGAGACACCGACACAGCCGCCAATCAGCGCCAGCAACAGCACCGCGATCAGGATCAGCCACGGCCAACCGCTCCGTTTCGTGGTCGTGGTGCGTCGGGTCGAGCCTGGAAAGCCGGTACTGGCGGCATTGATCGCGGGCATCTTGCCACTGGTGCGCGGAAGCGGTTTACTCTGTGAGGCGCTCTTGCGGGCCAGCCCTTCGGCAGCAGCGACCCCGGCACCGGCCCCGATCAACGCGCCGGTTGGGAGCTTACCACTTCTCCCATTGCGATTCGCGTCCGCGCCGATCTTGCCCGAAGCGCGTCGGGGAGGCAGCGGGTGCAGTTCGACCTCATCGGGCTGATTGAGCTTGATTGTCTCTTTCGCCTTGCGCTTTGGCTGAAGGTCGATAATCGACAGCTCGTCGTCGGGGGCAACATCCGGCTCTGAACGGGTGCTTGCCACGCCCGAGGCTCTGACAATCTCATTCTCCTCATTCAGTGGAGCCGTCTCGCCGCCTTCATCGTCGTCGATGCCATGCGGGGTCTTTGGCAGGTAGCCCTGTTGCGCGTCGACCTGTTCAGGGCTTGGCGGTTCAAGCGGGCTGTCCTCGTTAAAGAAATCGACATCGTCGGCGTCGTCACCCGGCCCGCGTTTCTGCATGGCGTTTGCCGCGCCCGCCCCGAGCAGAGCGCCACCAACTGCCGCCGTGCCGCCAACGACATGCGGACGCGCCGATTGTTGAGGGGAAGCGGAAGGGTCCTGATCCTGTGGCTTCGCTTGCTTCTCTTTCGCGCCACCATTACCCTTGTTGAACAGCGGGAACCAGCCCTTGCGCTGCTCGCTTTCGGCCAGTTCATCATCAAGCGATTGAACATAGCCCTCCAGTGACGAATAGACAGGAAAATTCCGGTGCCGCAGAAAATTCGCCGCCGGTGAGCCACTCGGAGCCACAAAGACCATGTTCGCCTTGATCTTCTTGCGCATCGCTTTCAGTTCGTCGTAGTCGACAGGGCGCTGAAACCCACGATTCTGGTGCGGCAGGATCAGGACAATCTGCTTGCGCTGCAATTTCTCCTGCGTCAGAATCGCCATTAAAATGCTTCTGCGTTCATCGTTCGGTGCTACATGGATAACGCCAATTGTCTGACTACGGGGATCGTTGGGTCCCAGTATTTCAGAGCCGTTTCCTTGTCTCATATACCCGCTTCCTCTGACCTCAATCTTTTTCTCGCGCTTCTATCGTGACATTTTACACTATCAACCGCATTTCTAACAATAGACAAACCGCTTGAAAATGGGAAGAAGCCGCGCCGCGCTGAACTCGTTGCCTGTCGCGCCACGCCTCTTCAGCGAGCTCCACCCTTCGCACGATCTATGAGAATCAACACCGGTACGGTCTGCGATTAGCGCATTTTTGTCTCCCTTTCCGACCTCTCCCCACATCTGCCCGCTTCTCGTCCCGTCTGGCCTTGCTCAGGTTTCTACCAGCACCTCAAAGTGAATCGCGGCTGGCTCCTGCGGGAGTCTGTTCGCGCCGCCCACCTCGATGACGACATCACGCACCCCTTGCTGCTGCTTGAGCGCCTTGATGGCCTCGTCCACGGTGCGACCGGCAATGCTCTTTGCCAGATGCTGCTGCTGAAGCGGATTGAAGAACGGCGTCGCGACACTCTTCGCCTCTACGATCATCCCGTTCTTGCAATCGCAGGGCTTCACGGTGGTGCTGATCTGATCGGATAGTGCCACATCCTTGCCCGCGTCTGCGGTTGCCTTCGCGCTTAAACGCTGCCTGACAAGCGTTTCGACCTCTTGCTTGTTATACGCGAGAACCCGGCAATTCTGGGACACGGTGACCTTTGTCCGCTCGATGGTGCGCTCCTGATCTCCTATCGGCTGCTCTGACGCCACCTTCGGCGTACATTGCGGCTCCCCGACCGACGCTTCACCCGCCCGAAGCTGCCCCTTGAGCTTCTGCACGCCCTGCCCTTTCAGCCTCTCGGCCAGCGGCTTCGCCACCTTATCGACATCCGCCTGCTGCACAAATGTGTATGACGCCGCGTCCTGCCCACCCGTGAACGGCTCTAGATTGCGCACATAGATAGCATTACTAGAGCTGCAACAAGATTGATCAATATCTTTTACAGGTATATTTCCCTTAACACCGATATTCAAGGCGTGGGCAGCAACAGTAACAGAATTCACTTTTCCAGATTTTGGATCAGATGGGCCTATATTTGCTACCTCATCAGTAGCCACTGTGATACCACTCTTGCTAGTAAATTCAGTTCCAGCAGCAACAGTAAAAGGGTCAGCAAAAGATCCATTATAGACAGTTAGCGTCCCCTGGGCATGGGCCCCCTCGGTCTTTGTCTGGCCGGTGGCGGTGGCGTCCTGAGAGGCGCTCTCGGTCGTGCTGTACTCGTGCATGGTGACGCGCAGGTGTGCCAGATCGGGGTTCTGCTCGACGCCGCTCACGATGAAGCTGTCGCTGACCTCCTGCCCGCTCACGGTGAGTTTAACGGTCGCCTGGCTCGCCTGCCCGAAGCCAGAGAGCCCACGGAACGGAAGGAGCCAGGTCAGCAGCCCACCCACCAGCAGCAGCGCGATCACGATGCTCACCAGCAACACCCCGCGGCCACGCTTCCCGGAGGTTCGGGCAGCCGTACGAGGGATGCGTGTGGCCTGTTGCAGGCTCGCCGGGCGGGCTCGCGGCTCCTCATCTTGTGTCTGGTAGTCCCGCGAGCGCAGGCCCCGCGTCTGGTAGCGTCGCGATGCATAGCCTCCGGTCGGGCGTCCCCGTGGCGAGCGGCGAAACGGCTGGTCAACGGGGCCGGCATCCTCCAGATCGAGCGTGTCGGGCTGCATCGAGCGGCAATGACGAGGAGGCTGCCCTGAAGGCGGCTCATCCGGGTCGTCGAACTCCTCCGTATCGTAGGGCAGCACGCGCGTCGGGCGAGCAGACGAGTAGACAAACGTGTCCGGCGGGCTGAACGACTCCTCATCGAGCGCGAGATCCTCATCATCATCGAGGCGCATCGACAGCGTTTCGTGGTCCAGCGAGGCCGGGCGAGGCCGCTCATCGAACGCTCGAAATGAGCGATGACGCTTCGGCGGATCGAAGAAAGCAGCCTCTACCGCTTCCCACAGCTCCAGCGCGTCCGCATAGCGGTGCTCGGGATCGTGATGCAGCGCCCTGAACAGCACGGCATCCAGCGCCCCCGGGAGCAGCGCTTGCAGGCGACTCGGACGCGGTGGCGGCGCGGGCGGCCGAGGATCATGAATATAGCGTCCGACATCGGCCAGCGTGCGCCGAAACGGCATGCGCCCCGTACACAACTGATAGAGAATCACGCCCAACGCAAAAATATCGCTTTCCGGCACCACCACGCCGCGCAACTGCTCGGGCGCCATATACGGCAGCGTGCCCCCACGCGCATAGGTAAAATGGGTGGCTCCCACCTCGACAGCGAGGCCGAAATCACTCAGTACCGGCTGCTCAGTGCCATCGGGCAGCACGCGAAAGAGGATGTTGAGCGGCTTCAGGTCGCGATGAATGACCCCGTGCTTGTGCGCGTAGGCCACAGCGCTACAGAGCTGGCGAAAGAGCGGAAGCGTCTCGCTGAGATCATAGGGCTGGCCCGCCGTGAGCCGCCGATGCAGGTCGCCCCCCTCCGCGTACTCCATCACGATATACGGGAGAATCGAGCCCTGTTCCTTGTCCAGCAGCTCCATACGCACGTTCGTGTAGACGCGCAAAATATTGGGGTGATTCCACAACACCACTTTCTCCGCCTCTTTGCTGAATCGATCCAGCGCCCGCTGGTCCATGTTTTCCTGCTTGATGACCTTGATCGCCACCTCACGCTTGCCGACAAGATCCCACGCGAGACATACATCAGCCATACCACCGCTGCCGAGCATCCCTTCCAAGCGGTAGCGATGGCCCACCATCTCGATAGCCCGACCATATCGCCATAACTGCATAGTCGAACGTCTCCCTTTTTCATCTCAATAGAGCTGTCTCAAATCCTTTTTCTGCCCGAGAACCTGACCGAAGAAAAGCACTATCCAGTATATGCGACAAGACCAATTATTGCATATGAATGGGAGAAAAGGCAACTCTTTTCAGAACTTTTCTTTCTGTTGCTCCAAAAGCGGACAGAACATCACAACCTGCGATGTCTACCGTTCGATGAGGCGAACTGCCACCAGCACAGAAGCTGTTCCCTGTCTGCCACCTCTTTGCCCCATGATCGCTCGTCACGCCGTTTGCGGCTCTCTCATACACAACCCACACAGTACCCATACAGCACCCATACAGCGATGCTTCAGCGCTCATTCTGCGATCGGGTCTCTTTTCGGCAACTCACACAGCACCCACACAGTACCCATACAGCACCCATACAGCGATGCTTCAGCGCTCATTCTGCGATCGGGTCTCTTTTCGGCAACTCACACAGTACCCACACACTACCCATACAGCACCCACACAGCGATCATACGGTACTCATTCTGTGTTCATTCTGTGCTCATTCTGTGGTCGATCTGGACTCAACTCTCTTTCTGGCACTGATACTGCAACCCACACAGCACCCACACGCTACCCATACAGTACTCATACAGCGATCATACGGTACTCATTCTGTGTTCATTCTGCGATCGGGTCTCCTGCCGGCGCTCACATTCTCCTCACATCGCGCTCACACAGAACTGATACACTACCCACACAGCACCCATTCTGCGATCATTCAGCGCTCTGTTCCGCATTCGGCCACCCACACACTACCCACACAGCACCCATACAGTCCAGACACAGCACTCATACAGCGCTCACATTAACCTCACATACTCCTCACATGGGGATAGAGGGACTCATGGTGCTCTGGTGGCCATCTCGTCGAGCAAACTCCAGAGAAAAAATGAGGATCTGTCAGAAGAGAGCGCAATTATTTTCGCTTTTTTTGTGGTATGGCCCCTGAGCGCGCTCCCCGGGCTTGTTGCAACATACGCGCAATTATTTTCGCTTTTTTTCACACCATCTTCACACGAGATCAAAGCCCCTTGAGCGCGCTTCCCGGGCTCCTGGATCGGCAGCAGATGGTGCTTTGCGCGGAGAATATGCCTGCTCACAACGCGCAATTATTTTCGCTTTTTTGATGCTATAGTCCCTGAGCACGCTTCCCGGGCTGTTTGCAGCATATGCGCAATTATTTTCGCTTTTATTCATGATATTTTCATACTACTTCCCGGCATTTTCGCCCGGCATCAAAGCCCTTGAGCCGGCTTCTCGGGCTCCTGGATCGTCAGCAGACGATGCTTTTTGCGGGCTCTATGATCGCACGCAACGCGAAAATAATTGCGCGTTCTTTGTTTTTCGCAAAAGGGAGACGTTTTTGCATCGTGACAGCGTGTTTTATGGGAGGCACTCCGACTCTCTGTGATCCTGCCGATAAGCGAGGAATGCAGCGGCTTCCGGCGCGTGGTGAGGCCGGTTTCTCCCCGATGAGCGAACCCGAGGCATGACGATCGCCCCACAGCCAGCTTTCTCCCCGCTCAATCCCCGGTAGCGCGTGCTGTGCCCATGCGCTGCGTCGGCCTCTGAGGCAACCTGAACGGGTGTCGGGATCTCCCCGGCAACGCCCCCCGGAAAGCAGCCGAGGCGTTTTTGCGGCAGCAGTCCGTTTTCCGCCGCCAGAAAACAAATCCCCTCCTATACGCGTGCGCGCGCGCGAATTCGAAATATATAGACAGTACTACGAGTACTGAAAAGTAATCTATGGTATAGATATATAAATTCGAATCATGAATTTCGAATGTATGTCTGTTGCGGTTCTTTTTTTTTCTGGAAGTCTGGAAAGCGCTGCGCTTCTCGAATGCGCGGAGGTCTGGCGATCACCTGCACTGAAGATGAGTCTTACGGGAGTATTCGCCTGGTGCATGCCTCACTGCTTGCTTGCCGGAAGTACTCGTATCAAGCAGAGAGCAGTTTTCTCCTGCACTTCTTGCATTGCCTATTCACCATCGGTTGCCGGTTCCTCTGCTTCACCACGTCAGATTCAGGTATCCTTGTGTCTCCTGCAGTAAATGACACACGTTTTTTCCAAATTACATCCTGATTGGCTCAAATTTTAGGTATTTACAGAGAAAAATCAAAAACTGTCAGAAATTCCAGCCAAAATCACTTGACACCCAGATAGAAACTCTGCTATGATTGCTACATCAAGAGCACGCGGGGATCCTCAGAACTGAATTAGCGCCTAACCACCCCCGCAGCTTGAGATATTTGGGGTAGGAGGGTCGTCTCCGTAGCGTCATCTTTTCGTAGCATAGGTGTCGTAGAGAGGGATTTCGTATTATGTTTACAGCAAATAGCTGTTTTGTTTATTCAAGTGGCAGGGAGGCTGAAAATGAGCTACCCACCAATTAACCTCTTTCCAGGGGGGGAAGAGGACCCCAAAAAACAACTCGAGCGGCGTATGCGCATGCTCGAGCGCATGTACAAAGAGCAGCAAAAAAAGTACTATGATCGCACGGCGAAACGGCTGTTCAACTCGGTCTTCCCACCGGATATCAAGCCGGTGGAGTTCGCCGAGCAGGTCTTGCTGTGGGTAGAGCTGCTGAAAGAGGGCTATCCCGGTCCTTCAGGTCTGGACTGGCGCGCCATTACGCTCGGTCAACTGGCCGACCCTGTTGAAGAGGATGCCGATGACGTGCTGACAAACGTCGGCGAACAGGGCATCCCCCATTTCGACTCGACGGTTTCGCCGAGCGAAGATAGGGGACTCCCCTGGTATTTCCTCCGACACCTTTTGTTCGCCGATGATAAAAAGCAGAAGCTTCCCAAACGGGAGCGGCCCACTGACAGGCAGACAGGCCCCCTGCAACCACAGGAGCCTGATGTGTCTGGCAATGAGCCAGATACCGCGGGATAACAGTTGGCACTGGCACCACGCGAACGCCTCCTGGTGAGGCACAACCTGCACAGAGCATGGCAACGGGAAAATTCGGGCGGACAAGGAGGGGAAAGATGCGCCAAACAGGCTGTAGTCGATGGGGAACGCAGGCCCTGGCACAAAACCTCATCAGCTCACATCCAAACATACTGCATCTTCTATGGGGAAATTTCGCGTTTCTGCATCCCTGCCTGAGGGTTGTTCCTTGCAGCACATCAGGCCTACAGTTCTTCCCGTTGTCCAGTTCTGTGCGTGCGCTGCCGGTAGCATTCGTCAGCATGGTTGGCAGGTTGATCATGCTGACCCTGTCCTACATTTATTACTTCTACCTCACATTCTTGCGAATTGAACGGACGACAACGACGCGCTCACAACCAACCGAAGGAGAGGGGACGGTCAAACCCCCTCCTTCGGTCTCTCAATTACAGAAGCTGGATTTCCTTAAAAAAGCGCTCAAGCGCCTCGTGCCAGCGCTCCGGCTGATGCAGGTGGACATCATGCCCGGCATCCGCGATCTCGACAAAGCGCCCTGTGGGGATCAGCCGCGCCATCTCCTCCATCGCGTCCCGGCTGATATGGCTCTTCTCCCCGTGCACGACCAGCGTCGGGCATTGCAGCCGCTGCCACTCGTCGCGATACGAGGTTGTCGCAACGTCCGAGATCGAGCGCACCATATCATCAACCACGAACTGTGGCCAGTAGCCTTCTTCGTGCTCCTCAAGTATCTCGATCCAGGTACGAGCCGCCAGCGTCTCGCCGCCAAAGAACTCCCGGGCATCCGCGAGCGTCTGGAAGGGAACCGGCCAGGAACTGAGGTCACGCTGTATCTGCTGTGGTGTCCCCGGCTGAGGGTCAAGCTGCGCCTCGACGACCACCAGCGCCCGTACCAGATCGGGCCGCTGAGCCGCCGTCAGCAACGCATTCAGCGCCCCCATCGACTGACCGATCAGCACCACTGGCGCAAGCTCAAGCTGCTCGATCACCCGCACGGCGTCGCGCACATAGGCGGCCCGCGAGAAATCGGGCAACCGCTTCGAGCTCATCCCATGCCCCCGCTGATCCAGCGCGAACGGATGGAAATGCTGCTGAGTCAACCAGCGCGCTGTAGTACGCCACTCGGAGCCTCGCCCGGCCAGACCATGCAACAGGAACACCGGCAGGCCATCACCGCCAAAATCCATACAACAGAGCCGAACATCATCTACCTGCAAAAAAAGCCGCTTTGTCTGGTCCATTTGCAGTCCTCACTTTCCTTCATCTTAAGGAACCGGTCCCTCTGGTGGAAACATGCTATCCGGCGCCCCGGTGCGCTATCCATTTGCCTCCTCCATGTTTCTCCCTTTTGCACATGTTCCACGCTCTTATTCTACACACAAACACCGTTGCATTTCATCACTTTTCTATCACAGATGCATCACAAATCAAAAGAAAATCCTATTACAGAGTACCTCAACTGCTACACAAAAGCATCTGGATTGCCATGCAAATAAGGAATAGCATCCTGATAGAATACCTTCATTCTGTCCCCGGAATGTCCATTTATACGAAACAATGTAGTGAAATGTCTGCATCTTGCGTCATTCTGCGGGAAATTGGCCTATAACTTGCTTGTAACTCTACCAGAAAATGCGATACATTGTATAGGGAATACATACTACTACCATAGATGATTGACAATCAGCCGAGGGTTCTTGATTCTAGCCACCCAATAATCTGGAAGTGAGAGGAACAGATTTTTTTATGGCACAGATCACCGCCACCCCCAACGAAGAAACAAGCATTCAGCAGGCCGCCAGCGCCTTCCAACTGGGCGAGCCCATCGCCGAGCACCAGATCAAACGCGCCGGGATCTATATTCGTATCGGTCTGGGAATACTGGTGACGCTTCTGCCGCCCTTCTGGGCCTACATCTCCATGGATGATACGCTGCTGGTCACGCTGCTCTTTACGCTGGCTTTCTGTAGCCTGCTCCTGACCGCGTTTCAACTGTTCTCACTGCCCTATGCCTATGATTGGCGGCTCTACACCTTTCGCGAAGGCTTTCTGTTCACGGCTCCCGATAAGATCGAAGCGTTTCGTTGGGATGCAATCGAGAGCGTGAAAGAGCAACAGGAAGAACGTCACTTCCTGCGCCTCATCCCGCTAGGCCAGAGCACCAGCTATCTGATTCGGCGCCATGACGGCTGCACGATCCATATCCCCGGTCTCTTCACGAACTTCTCCACCTTTCGCGCCCGGCTGATCGAAACCCTGAAACAGCGCCTGCTCCCCGAGGCCATCGCAGCCTACGAAGCGGGCAAAGAACAACAGTTTGGACCGCTCACCCTCTCTCAACAGGGCATCACCTGCAAAGGACAGGACATTTCATGGCAACACTTCAAAGCGCTCACCCAGCGACGTGACGGCTCACTCAAGCTTGAAACCCGGGGAACCACATCCGTGCCGCCGATCGCCATGTCTACCGTGCCGAATCTGGCAGTGTTGCAGGCCCTGCTGACCCACATTCGCGAGCAAGCCGCGTAGTTAGCGCCTTCCCCGGGCATTCTGGCGCGAGAGCGTGCGCCAGGCGGTAATGATGGCCAGAACAAACAAAATCGCGCCAATCACCAGCCCCGGGATCGCGAAAATACCGCCGGTCAACCAGGGGCTGATGGCGCCCGCCACAAAAAAGCCGATACTGGCACCCAGAAAGCCAACATTCGATTGAGGTGCCCCCTTGCGCCAGAGATAGGAAGCCAGCCCCAGGGCACAAACCGCGGCAAAGAGATTCACAATCGTCATCAGGTACATATTCTGCCTCCACGCTGAAATATGGCTATCATAACAGAACAATCCAGCAACCACAAGCCGCCGCTTTATGGTACAATGCAGCTCTGACTATCATGAGAGGTTCAGTCTCCTATGGACGAACAACAGAACGAGCCATTCAATGAGCAGAAACTTGTCAAAGAGTATCTGCGCTCGCTGACGAACAACGCCATGCTCTTCAACCTCTTTGCCGCCTTCTGGGCATTCATGGCGCTCCCCTCTACCAGTGGCCTGCTGCAACTTGCCATCGGGATTGGTCTGTTCTCGATCACCATCGCCTTCTGTCTCATCACCTACCGGGTGCGCCATCGCCTGCGCCCGATCCCGCGCACGCTGCTCTTTCCCGAGGGAAGCCAACCTGAGCCGCCCTCGCTCCGGAAAAGCTACTCGTCGGTCTTTCTGCTTGAATCGTTGCTCGTCTTTGTGGTGCTGGCCGTCCTCTTGATGGAGCATCAGGAGCGGTTTCTGCTCTCGGCCTTTGGGCTGATCTCGGGGCTGCATTTTCTGCCGTTGGGGGCACTCTACCGCCTGCGGGTCTACTATGTGAGCGGCATCACAATCACGCTGCTGGCAAGCATCATTATTCTGCTTCAGCTCGCTGGCGTTCAAGGGGAACTGCTGCTTGTGTTAAGTCTGGGAATCGCCGCGATTCTCTGGTTGACGACGCTCTATGCGCTGCGGCTCGCAGGAACAATCGTGCAGGAGATTCGGAGTCTGCTCACTGATCCTGAGGCCTCACCACCGCTGCTCTAGCGTCTCACTCAGGAAAAAAGAAAAGCAGGGAGCGCTTTCTTTCTCCCTGCCTCCTGAGACTATTGCTTCTCCTCTTTTTTGCCACCGAACATATTCCCGAGATTGCCCAGAAGATCCTGAGCCTTCGCTTGAAGCTGCTGCTCGGCCTGGTCCTCAAGGAGATCCAGACCTTGCGCCGCCATGTTCTTCGCCTGTTCTTTAAACTGTTCGCCACCGGGCACCTTCGCGGCAAACTGATCTATCACCTGATTGATCTTCTCCTCGGCTACATCGCGCGCCGCATCAATTGAATTGCTCAACGGATTGTTTTGTTGGGGCTTCTGCTCCTCGCTCATTCACTCCTCCTGAAGGATGCTATCGACATTGTGGAAATACGCCGCAGCATTACGGCATTCACTCAATAGTATACTGATATCTGCAAATAGATGCACCCTTTCGCACGCCAGATCAGCACACGGCCAAATCGATCAACGCGCCGGCTTCTCCCCGGCCTATCAAACCCCAAAAAAGACCGTAGCGGAGAATAGTTCCCCGCTACGGCGCATTCCCAGAAAAGAGGATAGCCAGGGTCTCTTCTTGCTACAGCAGCATTCTCATTCTTCTGGTTTCTTGCCTCCACCAAAGAGGCCCCCAAGTCTTCGCTTGGCCTCATCCAGAATACTACCGGAATGCTTCTTGCCTTCCTCCTCTATCCGATCCAGCCCCTTTGAAGCGAAATCTTTCGCCTGTTGTTTATACTGCTCTCCGCCCGGAACCTTGCTTGCATATTGATCAATGACATTATCAACCTGGCCTTCGGCGGCATTGCGTGCCTGATCGAACATGCCACCGGATTGATTTTCATTGCGGCTTTGCGATCGGTCCTCCTCTCTCTCAGAGCGGCCCCCAGAGCGACCCTCACTACCATACTGACCTTCATTGCTGTATCGGCCTTCTCCAGAGTACTGATCCTCGTCACGATACCGGCCTTCATTCGGATATTCGTTCATTCAGATACTCCTCTTCGTCAGAGAAACTACCGGGCGGTACCCCCTCGTTCTATACCAATCAGAACAGAGAAAAGCGGGACGTTCTCTCTATCGCGCGATACCAAAAGCTCTGCATTCCCCACACGGTAGAGATTCTCGTTCCCATATATCACCAGTATATGGTATTGCCTTTTCCCACCGCATCACACAAAAGAAGTATTCTCTGTTCACTCTTTTGAGTGAGGACAAAAATCACTCGAACGAGTGAGCAGCCTCCCTCTCCAATGATCAGACAAACAACCCTCTTTCCCTTCGGCGCACAACGCATTTGCCGCCGCCCGGGAAGCCATACCGCCGCTGTGTTGCAGTAAGACGAGAAACAACGGTTTTTTGATCAGAGGTTAGGAACTATTGTTTACTGTGGAAGTAATGGAGTACACATTTTGGCAGGTAATCCGTGTTTCTATCAGGGAGCAAATCATGAGTATGCTAGTTCAAAGGAGAGGGAAAAAATCGTGCGTGAGCTAGAACAACTGACAAGAGCCCATCTACCGGAAGAAGCCATCTCGGAACATAACATCCATTTCTCAAAAAGGCGCTTGCTCTGCTCTGCAATTGCGCTCTATACTGGCCTGCTTGGCATGATCATCAGTCTGGCCGGGCCGTTCTCCGGGCAGTGGTGGACGCTCGCCTACCTGCCCCTGAGCTTTGGCCTGCTTCTTCCCGGTGGGTATGCCCTCCTGATTCCGCTGCTCCGGCGCTCCTGGCAGGTTCGCGTGTACCCTTCTGGCCTGGTTGTCAGCAAGCAGCGCGAGATGCTTATTTTCCTCTGGGATCACATTGACGCCGTCTGGCAGAAAACAAGCTCTATTCCCGGCCTGCACGGACAACAGATTCGCTATTCGTTCACGATCAGGCGGCATGATGGGCGCAAGCTGGTACTCGATCACCATTTCAGCAATATCGAGCAACTGGGCACAACCATTCAGCAGGAAGTCACCCGGCGGCTGTTCCGCAAGGCTATTTTTGATCTGGCGGTAGGACACACCGTCCCCTTCGGCCCGCTTGGCATCAACCGCTATGGCCTCTTCCACGGTAGCGATTCCCTCGCGTGGAACGACGCCAGCATTCAGGTGAACAGCGCAGAGGTCAGCATCACGCAGCCATCCAGCGGGCGCGAGTGGTATCACGCACACACCGCTACAGTGCCTAATATTTACCTTCTTCTCTCCCTGATCACGCATATTCATACGTACTACCGCAAGAAAGCTGCTACGAGTGATTCCGGGGCCTAGATCCCCGCTTCCTTTGCCTGAAAGGCGGGTCTTTCCCCACCCTTCAGGCCGTTCGCCACCTTCTGGCACCGCTTCATCACGCAGAGGCGGTGCTTTTTATTGGCCTTCAGCCAGCGCCGCGACCTCGGCATAGAGCGCCTCCGCCGTCTTGCACGACACCGGCAGCTCACTTGCCGTGCCAACCGAACCCAGAATCGCCTCGATCCGCTCAAGCATATTCTGCGGCTTCTGTTGAAATGCAGCCAGATCGTGCGCCAACGTCTTCTCGCTGAGATAGAACGTCTCGTTCAGCGCGTAGAGTACCTGCACCAGACAATGAATCGCTCGGGCCAGACAGCCAGCCACCATATAGACATTGCCCGCCGCCGCTGCCTTTTCGGTGAAGCGCAACGAAAACTGAGCCGACCAGAGGAACGTTCTGATAATCGAGGCCTTGAGCTTCGGCGGGTACGCCTCGACCTGCACCTTGAGCCGCTCAAGAATGTGCTCGGGATCGTAGAGCGGACGACAGATCGCCGTCTCGGTGCAGTACATAAAATTGTGGAAGCCATACGCTGGCTGCTGCCAGTAATCAGAAATAACGATACCCGCGTTACAGTCGTCAAGCGTCGCCATGACCTTATCAATATCGCGGTACAGGAAATCAACACGTTGCCCCTGAATCGTCAGCCATGCACCGCCATTGACCCACGGCCCCCATTCGCCAACCTCTGTCACCACCGGATCGGGCGTGTCGTTCAAGCTGGCCGCAATGGCGCGTATATGCTCGATATCGGGGGGCTGCTGCTCCACATAATAGATCCCGATATCAAGATCAGAGTCGGGCCGCTGCGTCCCCCGGGCAAACGACCCACCAAGCACCAGCGCCCGCACCCCACGCACATCTTTCAATTGTTGCACTATCTGTTGAAGCAAGGCTTCCTGTTGCATTTCACTTATTCCTTTACACACGCAAACAGATCACGCATTTTCTGCACATCCCTGAACGTCACGCGGCGCCTCCAAACGCCCCGCCAGAGACGTTCAGCATCCAGAAAATACGCGCTCGGGCCATGAAGTGCCGCCCGACGGAACCATTCAAGCGGACGAAGGGAAAACAGTGGTAAACGATACATACCGCTCACACGGCCGGTATGTGCTGTCCCCCTCTTCAATCGCTCCCTGCGCATCTGCCAACAGGCCTCACAAAGCTCCACAGGCTAACACTCCTCACTCTCCTTATGAAAAACATACTTGCAGTCAGTGTAGCAAAAACGTTGTCCCTCTGTCCATTGCATACCTCACAATTTCGCAAATGTACCTGGCGTTATTTCTTCCGCTATCGTCGTTTGCTCTACTTCCTCTTGCCTTTCTGTTTCCGATCGCTTATAATAAATATCCCTACATTTCCCTGCATATCCCTTCATGCTCCTTGCTGACGGGATTCAGAGGAAGGAAAGCGTTCTCTCTGCATACAAACGGTCGAATGCGCCATTCCCGGGGTATCCTGGTCAGTGCCTTCCCTTCAATTTCTTCCCGTTCTACCCGAAAATTATTGCCTTTCTCCTTTTCTTGTATTATCATAACACATAGCAAAGGAGCACCCGGTATTCCACAACCGGCTGTCTCGAATATACTTCACGATGGAGACGAAACGGCATGGTTATGATGCAGCCGAGGAAGCCATTGGTCGAGGCCCTCTACAGCCTGATCCACTTCCTCTTCTTCGCGACCGCAGGACGCATCATCCTCGGCATAATCCTTCTTGGTGCGGGGCTCTACTATGGAACCACCTCGCATGCTGTGACATATCAGCGCTTTGAGGGAACGAGGGAATATCGATCGCTTATGATCGATGGAGCCTACAACTTCGTGCCCACACAGAGCGCGAACGGGGTCTTTTATCAACTCTCAATGAACGATTTCCCGATGCTCCCGGCGCCCACCGGCAAGGACCCTGAAACTGAAGACTTCCTGTACACCGTCGAGTCCTTTGTCTATGAGACCACGCCCATCACCAGCCAGAGCATCTTTACCAGGCAAGGGGCCAAAGCGAAAGGCTACCATGTGGTCGAGGTCACGTTTGCGGGCAAAACGGGCAAAACAACTACCCTGAGCACTCAGGGCTACAAGGAGCATCCGAACGGCTATACCGTCAATAACTGGCCGGTTGGGCTGAGTATCGTCGGGGCCGGGGTTGCTTTCCTGCTGCTGGCCAGCGCCGGTCGTCTGCTTGACTATCTCGCCAGGCGCAAGGAGCAGGCCGGACAGCTTCTGGTCCCCGAAAAGCAGGCCAGCGTCCTGCAACAGCAGCAGAGTGAAAACCCGTGGGACGATGCAACGCCGGCCATTCAAAAGCAATACCAGCAACGACTGGAGGAGCAGCACTACTGGAACAGTACCAGAAATAGGAAGCCAACGCTTACCGAATAGACCAAAAAGAGCAGGGGAGCGTCTCTTCTCCTCTGCTCTTTGCATGCAGTTCTTCTATACATGCAGGTTTTCTGATAAAGGCCTCTTCTACCGTGGGCCCGCGTTGCGAACCTCTTCCGACGGCAGGGTGAACTGCTTGAAGTTCTCCTTAAACAGTTCGGCGAGGTGCGTCGCCTGCATGTCATACCCGTCGCGATCAATCCACGTGTTGCGCGGATTCAGGATCTCGCTCGGCACGTCGGGGCAACTGGTCGGAATGCGCAGGCCAAAGATCGGATCAACCATTGTCTCGGCCTCGTCAATCGCGCCGCTGATGGCCGCCTTGACCATTGCCCGGGTGTAGTTGATGTTAATGCGCTTGCCGATCCCATACGGGCCGCCGGTCCAGCCGGTGTTGATGAGGTAGCAGCGCACGTTGTACTTCTCGATGCGCTCACGCAGCAGGTTGGCATATTCGCCGGGGCGCAACGGCAGGAAGGCCGCACCAAAGCACGAGCTAAAGGTTGCCTGAGGCGAGGTCACGCCGCGCTCTGTCCCTGCCAGCTTACTGGTATAGCCTGAGAGGAAATAGTACATTGCCTGCTCAGTCGTAAGCCTGGAGATAGGCGGCAAGACACCAAACGAGTCGGCAGACAGGAAGATGACCGCCTTCGGCTGCCCGGCCATTCCTGACTCAACGACATTGTCAATATAGTCAACGGGGTACGCCACCCGCGTATTTTCAGTTATAGATGCATCGCTATAATCTGGCTCACGCGTTTTCTCATGAAGAACCACATTCTCATAGACAGCCCCGAAGCGCACGGCGTTCCATATTTGAGGCTCAAACTCTCGAGAGAGATTAATACATTTGGCGTAGCAACCACCCTCAAAGTTAAAGATCCCGTTATCACCCCAACCGTGCTCGTCATCGCCGATCAAGCGGCGCTCTGGATCGGCTGAAAGGCTGGTCTTCCCGGTGCCAGAGAGACCAAAGAACAGGGCCACATCTCCCGCTGCACCCACATTCGCCGAACAGTGCATAGGCAACACGCCTTCAGCAGGTAAGATAAAATTCAGAACCGTAAAAATGGATTTCTTCATCTCACCGGCATACTCTGTTCCGGCAATCAGCACAAGCCGTTCTTCAAAATCAATAATAATAGCGGTCTCAGAGCGCGTTCCATGCGAACGCGGATTTAAACGGAAATGCGGTACACAAAGCACGGTAAAGCCAGGACGCTCGCTCAAGCGGTCGGCCTCCGTCGCACGCAAGAACAGGTTGCGCGCAAACAGATTGTGCCAGGCCAGTTCAGTGATAACCTGTATCGGCATGCGATAGCGCGGGTCAGCCCCTGCCGCAGCATCAAGCACGTATACATCGCGTCCTTGCAAGTAATCCGCCAGGCTTCGGCGCACAATCGCAAAGGTCTCAGGAGACATCGGGTGGTTATTCTCACCCCACCAGATCTTAGATGCTGTTTGCTCGCTTGAGACTATATACTTATCCTTTGGTGAGCGCCCGGTATGAGCGCCAGTCGTTGCTCGCAACGCTCCATTGGCCGCAAGCAGGCCTTCTTTACGCTCTAAAGCATGTTCTACCAGTTCAGCAGGAGGCAGGTTCCAGTGAATCGTTCCCAGGTTTACCAGACCGTAATCTTCTAGCGCCTTCCTGCTCATCATCATCGTCATTGTCAACATCTCCTTCGGGGGATGTGTTGAAGATCGCGTATCACAACGTCTATGGTGTTTTTACTCTCCGCAGAGTACTGGCGACGCGACCGATCCCCTAACCACCGTTAGTTTAATACAAGTAACCACCTCAGTGCAACCCGCCAAAAGACGAATTCTGAGAGTTTCCTGAGAAATCAACCTTTCAGGCTAGCATCCTCCTTCCCCTTTCAGTCCCACCTCCCAAAACAGGGCCGCCTTCCCTTAGCCCTATCGTACGACTCAAAACAGATCCATTTTCCATTACTCCAAAAGGGTTATCCCCTTTCCATTACGCTCTTTCTCCTATAAACGGCTTCAAGCTATACTCTTTACGCGGTGAGAAGCAGTACTACGGGCTCTATCGTGCAGAATTTCGCTCCGAGTCGATTCCCTGCCCGTTTCAGCAGACACGTTGACACGCTCTGCCCGAAAAACCCGGCATTTCCGCCCACAAAAAAGCCGCCAGCACCATTGTGCCGACGGCCAGCTTTTCAGTATTTCTTCAGGGCAAGAGCTACAGCTTTTCGACAAATGCTACAAAGCGATCGCCCCGCTCAAACTCGTTCTGGAACATGCCGAAACTGGTAAAACCCGGAGAGAACAACAGCACATCACCCGGCTTTGTCAGTGAAACGGCGGTCTCCATTGCCTGCTGAAAATCACCAAAAACGCCGCGGACGGGATTTTCTTTTCGCTGCTTTTTGGCCTCTTCCTCGATTGCTGGCAATAGCTCATCAGTACCATTTCCGCTCAGCAGCACCACGTCACGACAGCGCTCCACGATCAAACGCGGCCACGCATCCAGCGGTAGATGCTTGGTATTCCCACCGGCCACCAGCACCAGCGGCTCACGAAACGCCTCAATCGCCACCTGGCCGGCTACCGGTGTCGTGCTGGTACTATCGTTGATATAGCGCACCCCGTTCACCGTGCGCACCTCTGCCAGCCGATGCGCCACACCCCGGAAGCCACGTACCGCCCGGGCAATTGTGGCATCATCTACACCAAGCAGCCGGGCCGTGGTCGTCGCCAGCATGACATTCTCGCGGTTATGCTTGCCTGCCAGCGGGCTTTCAGTGAACACGAAAGGCTCAATGCGCGACGGCTTGCCATGCTCGTCCAATGCCTCACGCGGAAAACTGCCGCCCAGTTCCACACTGGTAAACCAGGTCTGCCCTGGCGCTTCCAGACCGAAGCGACGTGTCCAGGGGTTTTCGTAGTTAAAAACGGCTATTCCCTTCTCCGACTGATACCGAAAAATATTGGCCTTTGCCTCCGCATACTCTTCCATCCCGCTATAGGTATTGAGATGATCGGGATAGAGATTGGTCATCACCGCGACTGCCGGGCTGATCGTATGCGGAGCCAGTCCCTCAAGCTGCCAGCTCGACAGCTCCAATACCACCAGCGTCTCTTCTGTAATCTCCGGCAACAGCGACAGCGTCTCCACGCCGGCCACGTTGCCACCAAGCACGACCCGCGCCCCGCTCTCGCGTAGAATCTCATACAACAGGGTTGAGGTCGTCGTTTTGCCCCGGGTACCCGTCACGCCGATAATTCTTCCCGGACAGTTCAGGAAGAACAGCGCTATCTCCATCTCGATTCGGGCCCCATGCTCCTGAGCAAGCAACAGATACGACGACGTGCGCGGCACCCCGGGATTCCGAATCACGATATCTGCCCAGATAAAATCCTCTTCACGGTGCTGCCCAAGAATAAACTCGATGGGCAGCCCTGCCAGCGCCCGGACACTTGGCGCCAGTATGTCCGGCGATTTCATGTCCGTCACACGCACAATGGCGCCCTGCTGTGCGGCATATCGCGCCGCCGCCATACCCGAGCCTTGCAGGCCCAAACCCATCACAAGAACACGCTTCCCGCGCAGATCCATAGTCACAAACCCTCAATTCGCGCCGCCTGCCCGAAGGAGTCCCCCGGCGCTGGCGGTGTGTCTGTATTTCAAGAACTCTCTTCTGCGTCTTTTTTCGGTAGGCGTAGTATATCATGCCGTTCCTGAAAAAACTAGCACAGTGCTCCACAACTCAGCGGCACAAAATCCCTGGATGTCCGTCCCTGAAAAAGAAGACAGAGGGATGAAAAAAGAGTATAATAGAAGTATCGATGTTCCAGAACCCATACAGGCAAGCATACTGCATCTTTCCCATGAAAGCGCACATGAGCGATCTATAGCAATAGTGTTTTTATGGAACTAGAATCAGCGTTACAGCTTGAACATATTCTCGGTCACGCCTCCATCGGTATCGCGCTTCTCGATACCGCAACCTTGCGTATTCGTTACATCAACCATTCTTTGAAATCCCTGCTTGACGAGCCCTGGAGCTATCAGGAGATCACCGGCACCCACGTCAGCGATGTGCTGCCCCCCGACATCGTGCCGCATGCGCTGCCCCTCTTCAAGCAGGTTGCCGCGACCATGCAGCGTGTCCAGTATAACCGTCTCCCCTACGAAGGCTTCCTTGAGAGCCGGGGACGGACCTACTGGCGCGTCTCCATCGAATATGTGCCCGCTTCTTTCCTGCCAGCCAACCATGAAACGGCAACGCCCTCGCTCCTCATCACCGTTGAGGACATCACCGACAGCGTGCGCTCCCAACTCCACCTGAGCGCCATTCACCATATCAGCTCGGTGCTGGCTGGCCCGACGGCGCTCCCGCAGGTGCTCACTCGCATCCTGCAAGCGCTCCACGATATGGTAGGCTCCAAACGCTGCGCCGTGCTGCTGCGCGACCAGACCAACGGCGATGAGATGGCGCGCTCGATGCATATTGCGGCACATCGCGGCCTGCATCCAACGGCCTTCGAGTGGCACCCCACGGAACACGAGCATACGCTACTTGGCAAGCTGATCGCCCGCGAGCGCCAGGGCAACCACGCCATTATTATTACCGACACCAGCCTGACGCCTGATCTGCTCCTGCCCCCGATCGACGATCGCGGCACGCCAACACGGCCCGGCTCGGTGCTCTGTGTGCCGATCTTCGAGCCCTCTCAGGGTGATACTATTCTTGGCTCGATCGAGGTCTATCACCGCCGCACACGCGGCTTCCCCGCCGAGGAGGTTCGCCTGCTCGAACGCTTCGCACAACAGGCAGGGCTCGCCATCCATAACGCCCGCCTCTTCCGCAGTATCGAGCGTTGGGCCCGCATGGCAAGCCGAAGCGCCAACCAGAAAGAGAACGTCATGAGTGCCATCCCCGATGGTGTCGTGATCTACGATCCGCGTTGGCGCATCGCCGAGGCTAACCCTGCCGCCCGCCAGCTCTTCGGCTGGACAGATGACGTGATCGGACTGCCCATCACCGAGGCACTGACGCGCAGCACCTCCCGCTTTACCATTGAGGGGCTCGACCAGCCCGACTTTATCGCGCAGCTTGAGCAGCGGGCCCTTGCTCACCAGAGTGACGAGATCAAGCTGACAAATGCCGCCGGGCAGGACTACACGCTCCGGTGCAGCTATACCCCGATTCGCGATGAGCCGGGCGACATCTTCGCCTTTATCACCATCTATCATGATATCAGTCAGGAAGCCGCCGCCCGCGAGCGCGTCGAGGAAGAGGTACGCCAGCGCACAGCAGAGCTCGCGCAACGCAACCGCGCCCTGAAAAAAGCCCGCTCTGAATTGAAATCTGCCAATGAGAGAATGCAGGTCCTGCTAGCCCATCTGCCCTCGGGCGTCATTGTCGTGGGCGCCGCCGACCACACCATTAACCTGATCAACAATCGCGGGATCGAGCTCCTCCGCAAAATGGGGACGCCGCTTGGCCCGCATACCGACCCCGCACGCGCACGCAAAAAGGTGATCGGGCTCTCTGTCGAGCAGGTCTTTCGTTCGCTCCAGATGTACAACGCCTCAGGCGAGTTCGTCCCTTTCGAGCAGCGGCCCATGTATCGTGCCCTCTTCGATGGCGAGGCCTGCGAAGATGAGCTGTATATGCACACGCCCGACGGACGGACCATGCACATGCTGGTCAACGCCGCCCCCTTCTTCGACAGCGATGGTGCAATCACCGATGCCGTGGTTGTCCTGCACGATATCAGCCGCACCAAAGCGCTGGAACGCGCCCGCGAGGATTTCTTTAATACCATCGCGCATGAGCTCAAGACGCCGCTTGCCAATATTCGCGCCCACCTGACCGCCCTCTTAGCCCGCGATCTCCAATGGTCGCTTGAAGAGCAATATCGCTTCCTGCAAACCGCCGATGAGCAGGTTGAGCGCCTGGTGCGCATGGTCAACCAGCTCCTTGACGCCTCGCGCGTTGAGGCCGGCGCCCTGCGTCTTGATGTAGAGCCGATTCTGCTCGCCGAGATGATCGAGGATCTTCAGGAGCGGCTGGAAGCGCTGATTGCCACCTCACAGCGCGGCCTGCGGGTCTCGCTGCCGCCACATCTGCCAGCGGTGCAGGGCGACTACGAGCTGATTATGAGCGTGCTGATGAACCTGCTCAGCAACGCATTTCGCTATGCCCCCGAAGGGGATAACGTCTACCTGAAGGTCGAGCCGATCACCGAGCCGGGCAGCACCACCCCGCACGCTGTTACCCTGCACGTCATCGATCACGGGCCGGGCATTGCCGCCGAGCAACTGAAAACGCTGTTCTCGCGCTTCAGCACGTCCCTCTATTCAGGCGAGCAAGCGCGTCGGGGTGGCTATCGCTGGAGCCCGGGAACCGGCCTGGGACTCTATATCAGTCAGGGAATCCTCGAAGCGCATCAGAGCCGGTTGCATGTTGAAAGCAGTCCCGGTCAGGGAGCACATTTTTCCTTTACCCTTCCCGTGTATAACGGGCAGCACAACTGAGAATTATGGTATAGTAGAGATGTACTCAAATACGTGGAGAAAAGCAAAAAAGCACAAATCATCAGAAATCGCTTTCTCCCTTCCCTCTGGTTCTCGCTCGTCGCAGCCAGAAGAAAGTATAGCAAGCACGTAAGGGTAAAACCAATGGCAACAACGGAAAAAAAAGTGCGCCTTCTCTGCATAGAAGATGACGCTCAGATGCGATCATTCTTGCTGACACAGCTCAAAGCGCGTGGGTTCCAGCTTCAGGCGGCCCGCGATGGAGCCCAGGCAATCGATATCGCCGCCATGTTTGAGCCAGAAATTGTCCTGCTTGATCTCTCGCTCCCCTCGCTCGACGGGCTCACCTTCCTGCGGCGCCTGCGTGAATGGAGCAGCGCCCCGGTGATCGTGCTCTCGGCCCATCAGACGGAGCAGATCAAGATTCGCGCTCTCGACCTGGGAGCCGACGACTACCTGACGAAACCGTTCAGCATCAATGAGCTGATGGCCCGGATCCGCGTTGCGCTTCGGCGCTCCGAGGAAACCGCCCGCCTGCGCATCAGCCTGACCGGCGAAAACGGGCTGAAATCCACCTATCGGAGCGGCGGCGAACAGGGCCTGCTGATCAATTTCGCCCGCCGCAAGGTGTACTCGGGCGGCAAAGAGGTCCATCTTACCCCCATCGAATACGATCTTCTCTGCGTGCTCGCGCGCAACGCTGGCAAAGTGGTCCCGCGCCGCGAGCTGCTGCAACAGGTCTGGGGGCCAGAGTATACCAAAGAGAATACCTACCTGCGCACCTTCATTCGGCATCTGCGGCGCAAGCTTGAGCCCGACCGCTCGCAGCCCCGCTACCTGCTCAACGAACTTGGCGTCGGCTACTATATGCCGCCTCCCGATCCCCAATGAAGCCCGGGCGTTTTCACGTTTTTTTCACAGAGTTCCTCTTCACCTTCACGCCATTCTCACTCAGTTTCAGGTATACTTGATAGTGAGGGATACGGAGTTCAGATGCTCCATCGCAGTTTGTCCTGTCGGCAGCGCCGCCGTCGTAGCAAGAAAGCGAGTCTATGCAGCAGAGTCACGCGGCAAACCAACAACCGACACGCGACAATCATGCCCTGCAAGCCCGCACACATGGGCAACGATGCATCCTCGTCGTGGAAGACGATCGCTCTTTAGCCCGTCTGGAAAGCGATGTCCTGCTACATCACGGCTATACCGTGATTGCCGTGCAGAGCGGCGAACATGCCATCGCGCAACTCCGCCGCTTTGTCCCTGATCTCGTAGTGCTGGATCTTGAACTCTCTGGCGCAGTGCATGGCCGGGACGTGTTACGCTTCTTGCGCTCGGGAACCCCGGTTCTGCTCACCACCAGCTCGATCACAGTCACACGGAAATACCTTCGTAGCCACGGTGAATCGATCATCCTTGAACATTTAGCGAAACCGTACTCCATTCAGGCTTTTCTTCACCGAGTACAGCATTTGTTGAAGGTCGCCTCTCAGTAGCCACGCTTCAAAGGAGGTTTCTCTATGGATCGAAAAGATGAGTATGAAATCCTGCGTCGTGGAGGCTTCGCCGAGAAAGAGATGCTCCAGCTTTCCAGACTGCGAGCCCTCCATCAAGAGAAAGAGAGGCAACAGGCAGCTATCGCGCATCGGCGGCTTGAGTTTATTCGCTGGCTGGTCGCTCGGGGCAAGCTGACCGATCAGATCGCCTGAAAGGAGAGGGGAAAGAAGATCACCGCGCCCAACGGGGTCGGATTCGATGCCATAACGGCGCCTCTCACATCTGCCACTCTGAGAAAAGCCAGAAGACACAAAAAAATCGGCGCTCCTCTTTCACATCGGGAGCGCCGATCCCACTATTCTTGTGTGCATCTCTCTTTTCCTTCTCGCTTCGCCGAAGCCTTTCAGGAAGGTAATAGCCGCAGATGCCTGGCAATCAAACCATCAAAAACCTGTTCTGCTTCTTGTTGTGCGTCAAAAAAATCCTCATCATCCTGGTTCTCGGGCAGATATTGCGGCAATGGCATCTGTGCAACTTTATCCATAATCGATTGAATAACGCCCTTCGGTGGCTCAAAGCGCCCTAGCTGGCTGAAAAGGCGATCGATTTCATCATTCTCGTCGAAATCTTCAGGCAGATTTTGTTGATAGAATTCATCGAATGGCTGCTGCATACGTGCTCCCTCTTACGTTGTTCTTCACCGTTCTATCTTATTCACGAACAACGCAAGGCGAGAGTTTCAGATTTCCAAGCTTTCTTATCCAATTTTCAAAATTCCGCCGAAATTTGCCCTAGTTGGCCGCAGTCAACGTCTGCCACTGAGTAGCAAGAGCGGCCCTCAGAAGCGGTCTCGCGCGCTGAAAATAGGTCTTCGCTGTCGCTTCAGGCATATTTAAGGTTTTCCCGATCTCTGAGAAGCTAAGCTGACCGGCGTAGCGCAACAGCACGACGGAACGGAACTTCGGTGGCAGGTTGTCGATCGCCTCTTTCAATGCGGCCTGCAAGTCGTTGCGCTCTGCCATCTCATCGGGAAGCGGTCGCTTGTCCGGCATGATGTTCAATGGCGACAGATCATCGTCGTCGCTGGAGCCTTCCAGTTCGGAGAAGTGTACAGCACGCTTACGGCGCAGCTCGTCAAGACAACGGTTTCGCGCTACCTGGAACAACCAGGCCTTGAGGGGCTCATTCGTACGCAGCTTTGGCAAGTACAGGTAGAGCTGGAGAAATACTTGCTGTAACACGTCGCAAGCCAGATCATAATCATTCAAACAGTGACATATAAAGTTGAACAGCGGAAGATGATAGCGTTGCACTAATTGTTCAAATGCTGTCTGATCGCCTGCAATGGTTTTCTTGACTAACGTGCCGTCGGTAATCTCGGGGGTCGGTGTCTTCACGCTCTTTGCTTTTGTCTGGGTCCTCATAATTTGCTTTAACCTCGCTTTCATTCTTTCGTCGCTTATAGCGTAGCTTTTTCCAGTGGAAAATTCAAGTATTTTTTGCTCGAATAAACTCTGCTATAAACGATTTTAAGGAGATCCTAAAAACATTAATATAATGTTGGGCTTAGCTTAAAATGAGATAAAAAAATTCGATTTCTAATCTAATTCTAAGCTCATTCTTATCGTTCTCTAAGCCTGATGTGCTTCTGCGGGGACGCTCTCTCCTGAGCGGGGGGCTTCTGTGAGGTCCGGGATCTCCGCGAGGTTATTATGTTGTTGTTACTCTTGACACGATCCAGAGGGTAAACCGGTTGTGGTGTTACCGTTTCTCCCTCTCACCCAAAAAAGGGGCGACGCCTCTTAAGAAGCGCCGCCACAGCATTCTACTGCTCGCTTAAATTCGCGCCAGATTTGGCGAACTGAGCATACGGCTTAAAAACTGATTTGCGGTCTGCTGGTCGACGCGCTTGCCAATGCGGGCCAGCAATACGTTTGCCGGCTCCATGCTCACATTCGGCTCGGTGGTGGGATATTCCTTAAAACCCTGAGAGCCAAACAGCCGCGAGATCATCTCTCGATACCGATACACCGAGATGCCCAGGTTCTCCGTGTCCCAGTGCCACGAGAGCCCGATAGCGAAGAGAATCATATCTTCCAGCGCGTCCAGTTCAAGGGCAAATTGCAGCATAGAACGTGCGATCCCCAGGCCACGCCAGTCGCTGCTGACCTCTATTGCGACCTCGTAGAGGTTCTCGATACCCTCCCACCACTCGTCAGCGGGCGCAATCGTTACCTGCCCGACGATCACTCCCGAGGGCGTGTGGGCCAGCGTCAGCGCGCAATCGGGACTCTTCGCGATATCCAGCAGCAGTTGATGCTCGCGCTCTGGCAACCGTGCGAAGGTTCGCAACCCATCATCGGGACGCAGCCGCTTGACCAGCGACACCGGACTGAAGTCACGCAGGAGCAGCGGGCCACGCTTTGTCTCGATGGTTCTGGTGCGCGAGGGTGTCAGCGACGGATCGCGATTGAGATGCAGCAGGTCAAAGAGCCCCGCCAGCGGCGAGCGATGCCGCGTTGAGGGAAAGGCCTGACGCACCGATGGCGGTATCACCAGGTGACGCACCAGAGCCGCCGTCTGCCGGTTTGTATTGCTGATCGACCAGCGGCGCGGCTGCGGCGGGAAATCCTCTTCTTTATCCAGGAAGGTGCTCGGGAAGGTCGACGTTCCCTTTGTCGAGCGCATCACTTCCAGCAGCTCCACATCCTGCTTCATCCGTTCTTGCCAGCGCTCGCGCCAGCGCTCAACCCATTCCGACGGAAGCTGCTCCGGCACCTGCTGCCCGGTCATCTCGGCCCAGACCAGCGCCCACGCACGCGGCACCACGCGATACAGCGCATACCCACCACCACCGACAGCCAGCCAGCGCCCTCCACAATAGGTATCGGCCAGTTGGCGTGCCATCTTTGCCTGCGCACGGATACCCCGCATGGTCAGCGCGAGGTGCGTTAATGGGTCCCACGCATGCGTATCACACCCGTGTTGCGTGACGATCACATCAGGCGCGAATGAGGTCACAAGCGGGTGCAGCAGAACATTCATCACCTCGATATAGGAATCATCCTCGGTGAAGGGCTCCAGCGGCACATTCACCGCGTAGCCACGCCCGACACTCCGCCCGGTTTCCAGCACATCGCCCGTTCCCGGGAACAGATAGCGCCCGGTCTCATGAAGCGAGATCGTCATGACGCGCGGGTCATCATAGAAGAGCTTCTGAACACCGTCCCCGTGATGGGCATCGAAGTCGATGTAGAGCACCTTCGCCTCGGTCGCCTGCAAGACATGGGCAATCGCAACCCCCACATCGTTATAGATACAGAAACCCGACGCCCGATCAGACCAGGCATGATGCAGGCCACCAGATGGATGAAAGACACGCAGCGGGCGCTCCTCTTCGCTGGCAAACGTCCCGCCCTCAGGCAATCCCATAATCGCGCTGAGTCCGACCAGAGAGCCACCCGCGATCCAGGCCGCTACATCATGCATATCAAGCACTGGCGGCGTATCGTCACTGTTAAAGCCATAGCGCATCTGTAACCAGGCCCGTTCTTTCAGCTCGCCCTCTATCATAAACTCGTCCGACTCGCTGAGCTTCTGCACGGCCTGAATATAATCACGCGTATGAGCCAGCTTCAATTCAGCATCCGTGGCCTGCCGGATCGGCAAAAACGTCGCCGGGTCTTGCTGATCCCATAACCCGCTGGTCCGCAATAAATCTATCAGGGCCTCAATACGCACCGGCTGCAACGGATGCTGTGGCCCGAGTTGATAGTGTAATTCCGCCGGATCAAAGGCCAGGCGGGCCCTTTCATTGTGCATGCAGCTCCCCCTCCTCCTACGGAGATTCAAAAGCGCTCTGTATCCCCCGGGAAATTGGTATCACTCAGCGCTTTTACCCCTTTTGGATCATTCATCGATATCAATGCCTGTACACTATTGTACACCGTCCTCGCTGTCAAGTTCGCCACCGACCTCCAAAAGCAAAAAGCCACCGAGCAAGCTGCCGCTGATCTCTATCTGGCCGCCCCTGTAGAGATCCAGCGCGTCAAATTGCAGAAGTGTCAGACCGAAATGCAGGAGTTTACAGCCTTCCTCAAAAGATCTATTTTGCAGACGAGGCTGTCACTCCCTGAAAATAAGGTGAAGTAGCCCTTTTTATTCTACTGCCTATGAACTACTTCACCTTATGATATGCTTGATTCACCCTAAACATTTATACGAGCATATCTCGTAGATCACATATTATCGGATCATCAGGCCATAAGCTTTCCATAACCCGATATGCAATATATGCTTCATTCAAGTACGTTTCGCTTTTCAATTTCTTTGCTATCTCTAGTTCAGCTTGCCAGAGCCGAATAGAAAGTTCTTTGTCCTTTTGCTGTGACGGGAGTTTGAGGGATGCGAAGGTTGCCTCGCTGAGAAGTCCCATATGGGTACGAGGAGACATTTTCTCTCTCATTGGAGCATGCTCGCTCTCAATATCTATGAGCTGTGCGAAAAGTGCGAGTGCTTCATTCTGTGCGCCTGTGTATGCACGGGCAATTGCTTCTTGCCTGACCAGATTCGCATGATCAAGATGAAAACCAGGCATGTCTTCATCAGGAGTGGCCTGAGCGAATGCTTCTTGCGCCTCTCGAACTGAACGTATTACCTCCTGTTTCTGGCCGTTGAGCGCCTGGAACTTTGCCAGACCGATGAGCGCCCAGGAACGCACAAGAGCAGGCACCACTACGCCTGGCTGTGACATAGTATATACCGCTTCTTGTGCTGTAAGCAGCGCAAGTTTGCGCCTCTTCTGAGAAGGAATATCTTGAGGCCACTCATAGACCGACGCCAGTTCACGCAATGCCATTGTGAGCGTAGTAGGGTCTTGTCCTTCTTTTCCATAGAGGACAGCTTTTTTCGAGTATTCTCGTGCTTGCTTGATGCTTTGTAGATGGTATGACAGGCGCTGCTGGAGCTGGTAAATTTGAGAGATCAGCGTTGCAGCTTGTTTCCTGAATTGAGGAGAGATGTCAACAATTGACTGAAGAATTGATAAGTACGCATGTAGCTTTTCGGCTGCAAACACCATGTCTTCGGGCCAGCCATCTTCACTGAGCATCGCACATGCTCGGATTGCAGACGCATAGTGGTGCAATAGCTCCTCTGATGGCTGCTGTATGACAAATGTTTGAGGCAATAAGGCTGTATGTCGTAATGCCTCTCTCCGCTGTCGTATTACCTCGTTTTTCGGTTCCATACATTCCTTTTAAGCATTCAGCAATACATGCAGGGTTTCTATCTACCTATTTATACCGCTTGATCTGGCCTATAAGTATTCTATCGGGCCGTGAAGCTCATCAAGAGGACAAGATGTGTCCTTTCCATACGGGCTCTTCTTTCATATATCGGGCCTCTCTACATGACTTGTCTACAGCATCTACAAAATGCTTATTGAAAAAGATCAGGCCGTTGCGTTTTTAATAACTGAAACCCGAACTTGATGACATAGGGCTCCTTTGTATATTTCGCGTTTTCACGCAGAGATTGATAGAGGTTATGCATGCGGATGAGATGCAAAGGCGACTTCTTTGCTTCTGGTAAAATCGATTCGGCGATCTTTAAACCTTCATCCAGATAGCCGCTTTGAATAGTTGCAATAGCTTCTTCAGACCGGGCCGTTAACGTTCTACGCATTCGGGGATGAAGAGAAGGCAAGCTCTCTAAAGTTGCTAAGGCTGTTTGTGGTTCTTTCAGGGCAAGATGCATCTCAGCCTTTGTGATTATGTGCCAACTGAGATCAATCTTGTGAAAGAGAGGCTCTGTCTCTTGCTGATATTTCTCAGTGAGCCTGAAGGCGATGTCGTTTTGCTGTTTCGCTACTGCCATATCCTGTCGCGAGCGGGGATACACACTTAACAGAGCTGCTAGCTCGTCTCGGGAAGCGCTCTCCACGAATGGAGGTACGGCATAATTTTCAGCGATATTGACGGCTTCTCTCGCAAGATCAATTGCAAGTTGCAGATCTTTTGGCTCCTGGTGTATACTCAAGCTCCACTTCTCGTCCTGGATGTATGCATACATATACAGCGCTTTCGCTCTCTGTGCCTGATATGACTTCCTTTCAGCAACACGTATCGCTTTTTTTATGTATTTCTCTGCCGACAAGAGATAGCCCTGCGCTCTCTGCATATTTGCGGCTGCAATAAGATATTCGCAAAGCAATCTCACTATCTCATCTCTACTATTTTGATACAGAATACAGTCTTGCAGTACATAGATCCTTGAGAGCGCCTCATCAAAACTGTCGTAGGGGTTCTGCCAGAAAGAAATCAAGCGATCTCTATAAGCATTCAGGTTCAGCGGAGGAAGTTTGTTTGATGGAGTTGGGTGGAACAGCTTGTTAAGATCTTCCATCTCCATAGTTTGTAAGCCAAGATAAGCAGGTGGAATATTTAATATAGTATGAAGTATCCATCTCCTTTTCTGATCTACTGGAACGGTATTTGAGCTTTCCATGCGCTCCCACCAGCGTTTACTCACAGGTTTATCTCCTAAGGATATCAGCAACTCATTATACAAGCGTACAACTTCACCAGTATTATACCAATTAAGCTTGTTGAGCCGCCAATCCCTCAGGACGTTTGCTTTATGGGTTAGCACAAATAAATCAATGTACTTTAGAGATTTTTGCTTTGATTCCATACCATCCCTCCATATACCTTACACATCTCTGTAGAATAGACTCCCATAAAACGCGACAAACTGCTGCTTAAAGCATATTACTTTGTCGCTCTCCTTATACATTAGCATGATATTTATAAAAATGGAATAGCTTTCCCTACCAGAATTACAATAAAAACTATCAACATCCACTTTTTCGGGGTTGGATTTATGAAAGAAGTCGGTGAAGTAACATTGAATTACACCTTCCACAAAGATGAGATAGTAGCTGTGATGGAAGTCCTGAATCAGTTCCTCAGCTATGCACGCTCACATCCCCCTAAAGACGAGAAAGGGGTGAACCATGTGGAGGCGGTGCGGCGCTTTGTTGAACGTGTGAAACAGGAGCCTGCTGGTCCTCTATATTCTCAGGTTGTCTATCACGTACAGGCGCTGAATCGAGCACAACGCGAGGTCGATAACGGGGCATGGAACCCACTGTTTTACAAATCAGCAGTGGATCGCGTAGCCAGACACAAGGAATGGTTACAGTCACATGGCGTCCCTGTCTATCTCGACACGACGGCACGATGCTGGTGCCTTTGGATTGCCCTCGAGTAGGCAGAGTCAAGCAAGGAGGCTCTTATGCACAGGTCTGAAGTGGATGCACTTCGAGAACAGATCTATCTCGCCTGCGTGTCGCTCCGCGATCTCCATCATCAATCAGGCCGCGTCCAGGGGCGTTTGCAGGCGTTGGTGGCGGCGCTTGATAAGCATATTGGTGTTGAGGCAACAAATAGGTTGGTTGCGTCCATCTGCCTCAAGGTTGATATCATACCGGCGTATTTCCGTCTGCCTCAAGATGAATATCAGGGAGATGTGGCATGCAGGGACGAAAAACAACACTCTACGAGTTACGAGTAAAACACAATATCTACCATCAGGAGTTGCAGGAAGCATGTGAGGCGCGGGGGCTGCGTCCCTCGTATCTCGCGTGTATGGCGGGGGCGGCCATTCCGCGCGAAGCTGCTGAAATGATTCTGGCCGCCTTTAATGAGCTGGCGCATACCCACTACCAGCTTGATGAGGTCGAAATAGCGCTCAGGCCCCCGCTTTCAGAGCAGGATCTTGAAGGCAAGCTCAGGCAACTGGACGCTTTGCGGCAACAATGGCTGCAAACACGGAGAAAGAAAGCGCTGGATGCCTATCGGGCACTGGAGCGATGGTTTGAAAACCAGGGGCTCGCCCCCGCGTATCACTACGCGCTTGAAAAGCATGTGGTCTTTTGAAAGGTTTGTGTTGCAGAAAGAGTCAGGAAAAGCGAGTTCGAGATGCAGAACAAGGATACCTATGAAGTGAGGGCCGGGAACACGGTTCTATACGTGGGCAAAGACGCCGAGCAGGCTCGCAGAGTGTTCTTTGCCGCCGCGAAAGAGCAGGCATACTACACCCGGAAAATTACATTCTACGTCAATGGAAATAGAGCAGCCGAATTCCTGGAAAAGCCCGAATTCAGATAACAGACATCATCTGGTCACTCTGTTACCCCTTTTTGGAGCCCTGATACCGGCTGTGTACCAGGGCTCTTTTCATGGGCTCCCCGAGCGCTTTCAGGGGTGCAGCTCTCCCTCCTCTACAGGAGTGCCAAAGGCATAGTGGATCCTCTCTTGCTGCAAACGCAACAGAAATGGAGCGGGATTAATGGTGCCCAGGCGAATGATCGCAACATTCGGCACGCCTCCAATCGAAGGGGCCGCCATCACGCTGCGAATCTGCATGTTCATCTCCGCCGCCAGTAACAGCGCCCGCGCCAGCGGAGCCATATCGCCGAGCGGCAAGACGATATCAAGCTGCATGCCCGGCTCAAACGCGCCCATTGCCCGCGAGAGTGCCAGCAGCAGATCACTGCGTGTTACCAGCCCAACCAGCACCGCCTTATTCTCATTCTGGATGATCTCATACTCAACAACGGGTAAATAATTGAGGTTCCGTTCTACCAGAATTTGAGCAGCAGCCGGAACACTGGTCATTGGCGAAACGCGTAGCGGCGCACGATGCATCACCTCGACAACACGCCGCTCCAGCCAGGGGCGTTGTGACGTCGCGTTCGTATCTCGCTGTCGGGCCAGCGCGGCCTGTAAATCGATGTCCTGCGCCGTCAACATCCCTTCCAGAACGGTCTTGCGCACCTTCTTCTTCTCCACCTCAACATGCATAGAACGCACTACAGGGAGATGGTGAAATCCATGCTGCCGCAGAAGATTCACGGCGTGCGCCAACGTGGCGTCAGGAGCAATCGTAATCAATTTGGTGGTCATAATATCGCGAACAATCATTCCAGTCTCCCGTAGCAAGCATATCACGAGCCCCCGAGCGGCAGGCCGATATCTATCATAGCATACGGTTGCATCGGGCTCACAACTTCGCTCGCACTACTTCGTACAATATATAGGCTAGATAGAGCAAGTGATCAAAGCTCCAGACAAGACCCTGCATCACATCTCGCATGGGCGTAGCACTAAGAAAATTACGTTGAGGAGTGAACATATGGCTACTAATGAAGATACCACAAAACCACGCGTCAGTATCCCGGAGACAGAGCAACAGAACACCGAGCAACACCAACCGGAGAGCGCCGAGCCAGAAAACACAGGTCAGCAGCCACTGGAACCCGATGATAACGTGACCGCCCCGATGGATTTTCACGAACAGCTTGCTCCCACGCCCATCACACCAGAAGAACCAGCATCAGAAGCGGAAGCAGAGCCCACACCAGTCGCAGAGGAACACGAGCAGACACCGAATACCGAAGAGAAAAACGAGGCTCCCGAGCAGACACCAAACACCCGGGAGAAGAACGAGGCTCCCGAGCTCACAGCTTCCTCACAACAGCCAGCGGGCACCATCGTCACCCCGGCTCGTGAGGCCCCGGTGACCGCGCCACGCCTGCCCTATATGCGCGTGGAGGATCTGACCGAATTGCGCGTCGTCAGCGATCCACAGCTTTCGCCGGATGGTTCGCAGATCGCCTTTACCGTGCTTGAAAGCGATGCCGTCCACAATACCACACGTAGCGCTATCTGGCTGGTCAAAAGCAACGCCAGCAAAAATGACCAGCCCTGGAAACTCACCACTGGTACCGCCCACGATACCCAACCGCGCTGGTCACCCGACGGCAGACGCCTTGCCTTCCTGAGCGATCGCAGCGGCACGCCACAGATCTACGTTCTGACCATGTATGGCGGTGAGGCCCAACAACTCAGCGATCTGCCACAGGGCGTCAGCGACTTCAGTTGGAGCCCCAACGGCAGGGCGATTCTTGCCCAAAGCGGCTGGAAGCCCGCCGACGAGCAGAACCTTGAACAGCCTGGCTACGCCCCCACGATCATTACCCGTCTGGGCGCTTACCGAGAAGGTACAGGCTTTCTGCACGGTCGCCATCAACAGCTCTGGCTCCTCCCGCTCGCTGGCGAGCCGACACGCATCACCTCGGAACCGGTCGATCTGCTGGACGCAAGCTGGTCGCCCGATGGCAGCGAGATCGCCTTCTGTGCCAACCGCCGCACCGATGCCGATATCAGCGCGAGTAGTGCCCTCTGGGTGCTGACGCTGAAAACCGGCCAGCTTCGACGGCTCTCCCCGGAAGACGGCGTTGCCGCTATGCCAGCATGGTCACCCGACGGAAAGTATATCGCCTTCCTCTACAGCCCGGATCAGACCGAAGCGAGCAATATCGCCCCCTGGCTTGTGGAGGCCGATGGCAGCGGCACAGCTCGCCCGGCGGTCCCCGGCGCCGAAGCCATCACAACCCAGGTCTGGATCATCGACGAGCTGCGCACCGACTACCTGACGCGCCCGCAGTGGTATCCCGACAGTCAGTCCTTTATCGTCACCGTTCAGGAGCGGGGTCAGGTGCATCTCAGCCGTATCAATCTCGTCAAGCAGAGCATCGAGCGGCTGACAAAGGGCAACGGACGCTATCTCGCGCCACAGCTCAGCCAGGATGGCCAGCGTATCGCTCTCATTCGCGCCGACTGGTTCACGCCGGGCGATATCTGGTGCACGGACGGCAACGGCGAGAATCTGCGCAAATTGACCCGCGTCAATGACGCCTTCCTGCAAAGCCGCCAGCTTATTCGTCCGAAACGCGTCACCTGGAAGGCACACGACGGGCTGGAGATCGAGGGCTGGCTCTATCTGCCTCCCCTGCGACCGGGCACCCGAGCGCCACTGCTTCTGGCTCCGCACGGCGGTCCTACCGCGGCCTGGGGAGATGCCTATGTGCACGAGTTCCAGGTGCTGGCCGGGCGTGGCTATGCAGTGCTGGCCCCCAACTCGCGTGGCAGTTCGGGCTATGGCGAGGAGTTCAGCCGCAAACTCCTGAACGATTGGGGTGGCGATGACTACCGGGATCTTATGGCCGGGCTCGACCACGTGCTGAGCACCGAGCCGCTTGACAGCAGCCGCCTGGGCATCACCGGCATGAGCTACGGCGGGTATATGACCAACTGGGCCATCGCGCAGACCAATCGCTTCAAGGCCGCGGTCAGCCGCAACAGCATCAGCAACATTATGACTGCCGGGCTGCTCTCGGATCAGCCGACCTGGTTCCAGCAGGTGATGGATACACCCGACCTGCAACGCAGCCGCTCGCCGCTCACCCACGCGCATAAGATCCAGACGCCGCTGCTCCTGCTGCATGGCGAAAACGATCTCCGCTGCCCGATCAGCGAAGCGGTCCAGTTGTTTACGGCGCTCCGCCAGCGCAAACGCGTGGTGCAGCTTGTGCGCTATCCCGAGGGCGGCCACCTGATGGATTGGCCTGCCAATGGGTCGCCACAGCTCCGCCTCGATCGGCTGCGCCGCACCGTCGAATGGTTCGAGCACTTCGTCTAAGACAGAACAAAAGCCGGGAAGTATTATTATCCCGGCTTTTCCGTGCTTTACAGGTCGTCGTACCCGGCTTAACCGAGGACGAAAAGCTGCACCAGCGCGAAAATGCCAATCACGGCAAGGAAAATGCCATAAATTCCCGCCGCAATCCGCGAGACACGATGTGTTCCACTGACATACTTCGCTCGCAGGCTGGAGAGCGCCATGCGCACCGCCACAGCGATGATACCCAGGATCAAGAAGAAGTCTATCACCCGTACCGCCATCGCCCCGTCAAAGACCAGCAGCAGAACAACAATACAGGCAAATGCCAGAAACGCGCCCAGTACGTCCAGAACCGCCCATCCCATAAAGGCAGGATCATCTATCGAATAACGCTGCATTTTCGGCGTGATGATCCAGATAACCACCAAACCAACAATATAGGCAAGAATAGCCCCTATAGTCCAGAGAACTTGCTGCATGCAGTATTAACCCCAGCTAAAAACACGTGCATTTTTCTCCAATGTACGTGCAGTTGATGCATCTATATAATAGATGTATGTATCCGGGAAAGTGGTCATCCCCAACTGCTGAAAGCTCTGCATCGCAAAAGCCTCGCTGTCAGCCCGCCAGGAGACCTGACCGGCTACGCTCGGAGTCATGGTCTGCACCTTGCCGGGATTATCCAGGGAGATCAGGAACGGGCCCTGCTCCTGCCCCATCTGCATGTATGCGGTTGCGACCAGTTTCTTGTTATCGGGCGACCAGCTCAAGTCAACATCGCGAGCCAGGAAGGTCGCGGGCACGCCGGCAAAGGCTCCCTGCTTCTCCCCATTCTCCAGATTCACGATCTGTATTTCACTCGCCTCCTTGCCCGGTCTGCCCTCCTTCAACACCTGCACAGCAAGCTGCTTGCCGTCGGGCGAAACGCTCCACCCCGGATGGACAAAAGCGCTGACCATCCGATTCGCGCACCAGGGAATATGCCCCATATTGAGTACCTGTTCGTGCTTCTCAGGATTGCTCAATGAGTAGCGATAAATGCCCACAGAGCTCTCATTCGCGCCGGGCTTATCGACCACCTGTACGTAGAACTGACCCTGACTATATTGCGCGTTCAGAAGTGTTGGCTTGCCTTGCTGCGGGTTCGCGACAGGGGTTGCACCGATCGTGCTTTGAGACAGGACTTTCTCCAGCTTCTGCGACTCCACATCGTAACGGTACAGGCCAGCGTCATCGCTCTTCTTTCCCGTGACGCCATTGTACCACGCCAACAGGTGTGACGCATCTTCCCAGGAGACAAAATTCCAATAGTCCTCCTTCGCCTCACCCTTTAAAGAAGCATTACGCTCAATTTTGGGGAGACGAATCGCCGTTGCCTGGCCCTTCTGAAAATCATACACATACAGCGAGCCGTTTCCGGCATAGTCCGGGCCAGGACAGCCACCGCCGCCGATTCCATAGGGCAACGCATGATACGCAAAGGCCAGATAGCGATGATCGGCGGACCAGAGCGGCATCTGCCAGAAGACCATTGTATTCTGCGAGAAGTTGAAGCTCGTTACCTGCGTTGGCGATTGTCCATTCTGTGCCGCCCAGAGCTGATTCTGACGGACGAAAGCATAGAAGTCGCCCTTTGAGTTCTCCGGGGCTTGTTCCAGCTTCGGGGTCGGTGTTGGTTGAATTGCGGGCGTTCCGCTTCCCGTATCGGGCGTGCCACGCGGGATCGTGCCTTCTCGCGGTCCACCACAGGCGGCAAACAGCAGCACCATCAGAAATACAGGAAATAACGCCGCTCTCAAGCGCTTACGCATGGAAAAGTCACCTCTCCACTCTCTATTACACAGCTTCAGCACTGCTCCATCTCGAAACGATAAAGCCTGGCTACCACAAACCATATCATACTGTTTCACGATTTTCATTGCCAGTAGGAAATATCGCCCGTCCGTCCCACCACCTCGCGGCTCTCCTCGAACACGCTCGATCTATCGAGGCACAACGGGAAACTTGTGGTATACTTGAGAAAAAGGGTGTTTTTGTTCCATGCATACACATCCGGACGCGGAACCGATGAAGCCTTCATCAAACCGCCTGCGGTCTTCCCCCACTGCACTCTATGCAATACGTGCTATTGAATTCCGCTAAAACACGCTACATGCTATACTTGCTGTGTTCTTTTCATACCTGGTCGTTACCATTAAAGAGCGCTTTTTTGGCAGGGAGCACTATTCATGACATTAGATGGCCAACGGCTCGATCACTATCAGCTCTCTCATCCCATCGGTCGCGGCGGGATGGGAATTGTCTATCTGGCGCAGGATTTACGGACTCCCCGTTCTGTCGCTATCAAAGTGATCTATATGAATCTGCCTCACAACGAGGAAGAGAAGCAAAAAGCGATACACCTGTTTCGCCGCGAAGCAGGAATTATCGCCTCAATGGACCATCCCCACATTCTTCCCCTTTTTGACTATGGAGAAGAAAGGGTAGATGGCGAAGATATCGCCTATCAGGTGATGCCCTATCGCAAAGAGGGATCGCTTGATCAGTGGCTCAAGCAGCGATACGCAGGCGGCGCACTACCCATTGCGGAGGTTTCACGCTTTATCACGCAGGCCGCCAGCGCTCTCTATTACGCGCATAACTCGCAGATCATTCACCAGGACATCAAGCCCTCGAATTTCCTGCTCCGCCAGCGCCCCGAGCGCCCTGAGCGTCCGGACCTGCTGCTTGCGGACTTCGGCATTGCCCGGCTGAGCACCAATACCAGCAGTTCCAGCATGGCAACCATGCGCGGCACCCCGCAGTATATGGCTCCGGAGCAGTGGAAAAGCCAATCGGTCCCGGCCTCCGATCAATACGCGCTGGCAGTGATGGCCTACCAGATGCTGACCGGCAGCACGCCGTTTCAGGGCAGCCCGGAGCAGTTGCTGTACCAGCATCTCAATGAGCCACCGACCCCGCCCACACAGCTCAATGCGCATCTGCCGTCCACCATCGACGCGGTCTTGCTCCGCGCCCTGGCGAAAGAGCCTGAGCAGCGTTACCCCAACATCAACACCTTTGCCTCAGAACTTCAGATAGCGCTTCTCAACTCAGATACTCCGACCGTCACCCTATCTCCTGGCTACATTCCGGGTGCGCGCTCCACCTCGGGAGGGCAGGGACCGCGGCCCGGCTACACACCCGTTTTCACGCAGACCCCACAGAGCAACCCACCGGCCCCCAACACGCCGTCACAACACGGCAACACCACTATTCCAGCGCCGCCAACGACCGACACCCCGGCGCCAGCAGGGAACACGAGCAAGAACAAGGCGCTGCTGACACTCCTGCTCATCAGCCTTGTCGTGCTGCTTGTCGGCGGCATTGGCAGCACTTTTCTCCTGCTCAACAATCACCCGAATCAGCCACCATCGAAGAACGCCCATTCTCCAGCAACCGATCAGCCAGATAGCATCACAACGGCCACGACAGAAGGCACATCACCCACTATCCCGGCGGTCACGCCCGACGTCAGCGCTGCCGAGGCCGCCCAGAACCCCTATCCCGAATATTTCCCCAAAGACGGCACGCTGCTCTACCTTGACCCGCTCACCACAGCACGCCACTGGCATGATACCCCGCTCAACCAGGATGGCGGCAAATGCACCTTTATCCGCAACGAGCTCTATGTCACCCTGACCGAACTGCATATGTCCTTTCCCTGCACCAGCGATTTCACACTACAGGACTTTGCAGCCGAGGTCACGATGACCATGAAGAAACCCGGCTGCGGCGGCTTCTACTTCCGCTACAACGCAAATGAGCATCGTGGCTACTATTTCCTGATCTGCACCGATCAGACCTACACGCTGTACAAGTTCAACGGGAAGGACGCTTCGGCTCAACGCATGACCGGCAGCACCAACAAAGTCACCACGCTCTTCCCGGTAGGCGCGGGACAATCCCACACGCTCGGGCTCTTTGTGCAGGGCAACACGATGTACCTGTACGTCAACGGTCAGTATCTTGACAAGTTCACGGACAGTACCTACACCCGGGGCACGCTCGGCCTCGCGGCAAGCGCCCAGAACAAGGATATGATCGTTGCCTACCATCAGTTGAAAGTCTGGCAGCCAGGCGCCTGACGAGCAGGGGGAGCAGACGCGGCACTCCCCCCGGTCTGGCAAAAAGGTTACCAGCTCTCGGGCATAGACGTGAGCAGGGAGATATGCTACAGTATCTAGTACATTTTTGGTTCATGGAGCATTGATGCATGGTCGAATTGATATGGAAAGGGAAACAACGCGCTCTTCCCCCGGCTTCCGCGCAGCTTCATACGATCGCTCAGTATCCCCCGCAAACCACGTCACCGGTTGACTGGCAGAATCGCCTGATTCAGGGCGATCGCGGCATCTGCCTGCCCGCATTGCTGCCAGAGTTTGAGGGAACCGTCCAGCTTATTTATATCGACCCGCCCTTTATGACCGGACGTACATTCAGCAGGAACTCTCAAATAGCTTATCGTGACGTCTGGGGCAACAGCCTTGATACGTATCTCCAGTGGCTCTACGAGACGCTGCACTATCTCTATGCTCTGCTCGCTCCGACAGGGAGCCTCTATATCCATCTGGATTGGCGCACCACTCATTACGCGAAGCTTCTGCTCGATGAGATCTTCGGGTATAAGAGACGAGGCGGCGGCTTTAAGAATGAAATCATCTGGCACTACCAGAGCGGCGGACGCTATCGCAGGCTCTTTTCGCGCAAGCATGACACGATCCTCTTCTACACGAAATCAGAGCACTACACCTTTCATGGCGAACGTATAGGCGAGCGCCGTGGGGCTCAAAAACGCAACCATATGCGGCGGGAAGTTGGCCCGGATGGTCGTGTCAACTGGGTCATTCGGGCAGGAGGGCGCACCTACACCTATAGCGAAGACGATCGCATGACACCAAGCGACGTCTGGACCGATATCAGTCACCTGCACCAGAAAGACCCGGAGCGCAACGGCTACGCCACTCAGAAGCCCGAGGCGCTGCTAGAACGCATCCTGCTGGCCTCCTCCGAGGAACATGACCTTGTGCTCGATTGCTTCTGTGGCAGCGGGGTCACGCCTGCCGTGGCCGAGCGGCTTGGGCGTCGCTGGATAGCCTGCGATCAAAGTGAGCTTGCCATTCAGACGACCCTGCACCGCCTGCTCCAGCAGCCCAGGCAGCACCCCTTCCTGCTCCAAAAGTGCCAGCCCTGATAGGCCAGAAAGCGTTCAGGCATCCCTGTTGAGATAGCATTTCATGGTATAATGTTTCTACACTGGAAACGAGCAGAAAACGTAAAGGAGACACATTTTCATATCATGCTTGAATTGCTCGAACAACTTTTCCGCCAGGTTCGCAGCTACTCTCAATCGGAGCGCTTTGACCGCAAACGGATCTATCACCGCACCGCCAAACATGTCACCATGCAGTTTGATCGAGACGCGGAAGATATCATTATCCAGGGGCTTCAAGAGAGCGGACACGGCTTCGAGATCATCACCGAGGAGCGCGAAACCCTGAGCACAACCAGTAACCCGCAATATCGTATCGTCGTCGACCCTATTGATGGCTCCACCAATGCTGAGCGTGGCATTACGGCCGCTGCCGTTGCGCTTGCCGTTCTACCAATCGATGCCCCGATTCTTCCATCGCACGTGCAATGGGCACTGGTTGGCGACCTGTTTAGCGGCACCGTCTATCTTGCTGGAAAGGGACACGGCTCCTTCCGCAACGGGCAGCGCAATCAGGTCAGCTCTATTACCTCTCTGAAACACAGCATCATCGGGCTCAATCTCGATAGCCGCGACTTGCACACCCTCGAACGTCTGCTACTTAGCTCTCCCCGTCCTCTCGGCGTCCGCAGAAGTGGCAGCACCGCCATTGATTGTGTCTACGTTGCCAGCGGCACCTATGATGCCTATGTTGATGTGGGCGATGTTCTGACCGGTGAATCATTTCTGGCATCAGCCGCTATTGTACTGGAAGCAGGCGGCATCGTTACCGATCACAAGGGGCAGGAGCTCAAGCCTGTTGCCAACCTGACAGACGGCTATTCCATCGTCGTTGCAGGCAATAAAGACCTCCATCAGGCCATACTCAATAAGATTAACCCACGCCCATAGTTCCCGTATACAGTCAAAAAGAGGACGCTCGCCCGGCGGGTCGTCCTCTTTCTCTCTGAAACAATACGTCTATCGCGATACGTCAATCATCATCTGGGCGTCAACACAGCGCTGAAGCCCTGCCAGATACTCGCGAAATAATCGCGGGACATGCTTGTAAAGTTGGTAGGAGCGGAGTCGGCAGTGAAAACAGTATTTGCATCTCCTCCCTTGATCACAAACAGGTGTCCGCCGGGGAAATACTGTGCGTCGCGCAGGCTGACAATTACCGGCTGACCGCTATTTGCGATATCAATGACCTCCTGGAGTGAACGGGAATGGCCCGCACTGGTGTTAAAGCCAAAATGCGCGGCGGTTTGTGCAATCCCATCTTCAGTCAACAACCCTAAATCAACGTCCCATACCCCCAGATCCAGTTCGACCTGTAACACGTCCGCCGCCTTGAGGTTCTTGCCATAGGCGTTCATCACCATCTGCATCGAGATACCAGAACAGGATGAGTAACTCCAGGTGTTCAACTGGTACGAATTGTAATACTGCGAGGGATCAGCCGAATCGACTCGCACCACCCGTGAACTGGCCGAAAACGTGGGAGACTTCGGCGCCTGCGGCTGCTCATGGGAAGCGAGGTCATAGCCATAGGTAATCGGTTTGCCCGTGAGGATATTCAGGCCGATACCCTGAATGCGCTCTATCGTGCCCTCGGCAAGCCCGGTCTGGATGAAGAGGGTCAGCACAATCATCACCAGAAAGCCAGCCGAGATCAGCATGCGGTGTCGGCGATACCATGACCCGGACACCATAAAAGCGGGAGGAGGTGGCGGGCTTTCCATGCCGACTATCTCGCCATCGCGCAGGTGCAGAATCGCGGTGACATGAGCATCAAGGGGATGCTCGGGAAGCTGCGTCTGAGCCGCGAGCGCCCGTTTATACCGTCGATACTCGCGCCAGGCACTCATGACGAGGCTGGCAACTATCAGCACCATTACCACGACCAGCAAGACCGTGACGATCGAAGTCAGCATAAAAATCTCACCTACCATTCAGAAATTCGATGCTACTCAGCAGTTAAGTATAACGCAAGAGCAAAATCACAACCAACTCACCCGCCCAAAACAGCCAGATATTGCTATGCATTTCTAGCGTGCTCGATATCGTCCAGCGCTTCGTAAAACTCTCCATACAGATCGAGTCACGCTGACATTCCTTGCTTCACCATTCAGCGCATACATCACTCACCTGGCCACGAAGCCCAAACCCCCAAACCGAAGCTCTCGCCCTTCTATAGAAACGCCCCCATCACATAGCGGTTTTTTCTTATTCTAGCATGACCTATTTCGATTTCCCACTTTTCATGACTTGCTTCCTATATCTCCCTATACACAGCCTGTTTCACCAAACCAGGAGCGCTGTAACCAGCCACCATAACATGACGTGTAGCAGATAGAGGACCTGCATCATAGAGAGGAAGGGGAATACAGTATGTTAGAGAAACCCAACCAACAGCAGTTCTTCGTCGGCCTGCAAACCTCAGGAGAGGAGAACAACATTGTCCCTCCATATCAGGTTTCTCCGTATCCAGCCGAAGGACGCCCCGACATCGGAGAGGAAACTGCCTCAGAAGAGCAGGAAACCACGATCATGGAACCTTATTGTTCCCGCCCTCCCGCCGAAGGCCGCGAGGATATTGCCAGCGATGTGCAACAGGAAGAACAACAGGCATACAGTAAACAGCATCCCCCTACGCCCCATCAAGCCAGGAAACCGCAGGGGGAGGCATAATGATGCACGATAACCGTTCTGTTTCCTGGCGGCAAGGAGCGATTTCGGGGTGTGCCGGAACCGCTCCTATGACCATTTTTATGCTCCTCACACAGCGCTTGCTTCCCGAAGGAGAACAGTACGCCCTGCCCCCAGAACTCATCACACGCGACATTTCCAGGCGCCTGCACCTGAAACTCCACTGGAATAAGCAGCTCCTGTTGCTTGCCACCCTCATCTCGCATTTTGGCTATGGCGCAACAATGGGAGCGCTCTACAGGCTGTTCTCCAACCGGGTAGCGCTTCCCGCCGCCCTCAAGGGAACACTCTTCGGGCTGTTGATCTGGGGAGCCAGCTATCTGGTCTGGATGCCGCTGCTTGGCATTACGCCCGCCGCCCAACGCGAGCCTGGACGCCGCAACGCGCTGATGATCGCCGCCCATGTGGTCTGGGGCGCCACGACCGGGCTCCTGGCAACCTGCCTGAAGTCCCGGCAGGCTCAAGAGCGCCGCTGAGCCAGAAACCACTTGTAGAGCTCGGGGTTCGCATAGGTCTGCGTCCAGGAATCGTGTCCGCCCCGCGGGTAGATGGTCAGGCGGACGTTGCCACCACACTGCTCCAGCCTGCGGACAATTGTCTCGGCATATTCGAGCGGCACCACTCGATCCAGCGCCCCATGAAACGCCCACACCGGCAGATGCCTGATCGCGGCGACCGTCCCCAGGTTGCCGCCTCCACAAATCGGTGCGATGGCGGCAAAACGCTGCGGGAAGGTCATGGCCAGTTCCCAGGTCGCGAAGCCGCCCATGCTCATCCCGGTCACATAGATGCGGTCTTCATCGACCCGATAGGATTGGACAAACTCATCCAGCAGCTCCCCAAGCAGATCGACACGCCATCGCACCCCGGGCAGACATTGGGGTATCAGCACGAGAAACGGAAAGTCCTCGCCCTTTTGCAGCAGCTTCGGCAGTCCCTGCGTTTTCAGCTTTTCAAGGTCGGTCCCGCGCTCCGCGGCCCCATGCAGAAACAGGATCAGCGGCCAGCGCTGTTCAACCTCCTGCTCATAGGAGCCGGGTAGATAGAGCAAATAGCGGGTATTCAATGCGCCCTCGAAGCTCCTCCGAAGCACTTGACCCTCTTGCAGTCCCATAACCTCTCCTTATTTCAGGCAAACTGGTTTATCCAAACTACACAGAATCGCACAAAGTCGTGGGGTAATTCGGGCAACAGGCAGGATTTCCTTGCTTTCACAGTGGCTCCCTGCTCTTGCATGCTTGAGAATCAGGAACACAAAACCAGTTTGTACAAACTACAGAGACAGGCACCCATCTTGCTTGACAAGGAGAGTCTGTCCCATATAGAGTATGAAACGTTGAATCAAATCAATGCAGGAAGGATACACAGGAGTTTATGGAAGCGTTCTATATCGGTTGTCCAATGTGGGGGTACAAAGAATGGGTCGGGCGCTTTTTCCCGCCACGCACGCCAGCCAGCGAGTTTCTTCGCCTGTATAGTCGTCGGTTGACGACCGTCGAAGGAAACACGACGTTCTACGCGCTTCCATCAGCCGAAACAGTGGCCCGCTGGCGCCAGGAGACCCCGGAGACGTTCCGCTTCTGTCCCAAGATCTCACGCGATATCAGCCACACCGAGCCCCTCGACGCTCATACAGCGGAGACATATCACTTTATCGAGCGCATGCGTGGCCTCGGCTCGCGTCTGGGCCCCATCTTCTTACAGCTCCCACCAGCCTTTGGCCCGGACCAACTGCCACAACTACACCGCTTCCTTGAGCGCTGGCCCGAAGATGTTCGGCTGGCCGTTGAAGTGCGGCACCCCACCTTCTTTCAGGAGCCGCAGGAACTCGATGCACTGCTTCAGCGCTTCCGGGCAGCACGCGTCATCATGGACACGCGGCCCATCCGCATCGGTTCCCGAGAAGAAGTGCAGGACATGCAGAAACGAGAGCGCAAGCCGAACCTTCCGCTGCATCTTGCCACCACCACCGATTTCGCCTTCGTGCGCTATATCGGTCATCCCCGCATGGAGGTGAACGCACCGCTTCTCGCTCAGTGGGCTCACCAACTGGGACAATGGCTCAAGCAGGGGGTCACGGTGTACGTCTTTTGCCACTGCCCCTATGAGGAACATTCCCCTTTCATCTGTGCGGAGCTATACCGCCAACTCCAGCAACACGTATCGCTCCCGGCACTTCCCTGGCGGCCTGACGCTCCCGATACTACGCCGGAGCAGCCTCGTCTGTTTTAAGCGGGCTCAGGGGGACATCGCTGCTCAGCGGTGTAATAGCCAGCGCAGGCTTACGCGCCGCAATCACCTTTTCATAGACGCGCGTGTACTTCTCTGCCATCACCTGCGCCGAAAAATGGCGTCTGACATAGGCGCGAACCAGCGTGCGATCAAGGCTCTCCACCTTTGGAATAGCCTGCACCATCTCATCAAGGGTGCGCACCAGAAAACCGCTGATTCCAGGCGCCACAATCTCAGGAGCAGCACCACGGGCGAACGAAATGACCGGGCAACCAAGCGCCATCGCTTCCAGCATCACCATGCCAAACGGCTCCTCCCACTCGATCGGGTTGAGCAGCACCCGCGCCTTGCTCAAGAGCTCGATCTTCTGCTGCATATTCACCGGACCGATATAGACCACCTGTTGACCGTCAATCTGTGGTCGGATCTGCTTCTCGTAATACTCAATCGAGGAAGGCAGGTAGGAGTCAAGTGTGCCGGCCAGAATCAGGCGAATACCGGCCAGTCTTGCTGCTTCAATCGCGAGATGCGTTCCCTTGTCAGCGACGATACGACCAAGCCAGACCGCGTAGTCTGCGGGTTCAAACGTCTTCGGGTGAAATACCTCCATTGGTAAACCGTGATGCACAACACCCACAAAATTCAATACAAATGGGACCTGCTTCTGCGCACTTTTACTGATCGCGACAAAGGGAATGTCACGTAACCATTCATAGTAATAGGTATCAGCATCGCCCACCCAGTTCTCGGCCTTGTCGAACGGGAACGGACTATGCAGCGTGGAGACATGCGGAACAGGGATGTGCGTCAGCAACGGATATTGATACATATCAGAAGCTGATGAGAGATGCGTATGAATGATATCAAAATCGTGTCTGCTGATATACTCTATCGCTTTGAAGTAATGATAATAAGGCTTGAGATGGGCCGACCAGGGAGCACCCTCATCAAGCAACGCATGCGGGAAAAATGAGACATGTCGTGCTGACGTCTGGGCATCCCCAGGAGCAAACAGTGTTACATCATGCCCCTGTTTCACTTGCTCTTCGATCAGGTTATACAGCACAACTTCTGTTCCGCCGTAGTTCTTCGGAGGTATAGCTAACCACGGTGGAGCAATATGCGCTACCTTCATATTTCACCCTCATCTTGCTTGTAAGAATCGCATTCACTGTAAAAACGCGCTACCAGAAGAACAAGAGGTACCACCAAAAACCAACCCCACCCTCTAAAACGACGCGAGCTGAACACAGGTTCTACAGCTTATGCGCTCTTTCTCCACGGATTCGCGTCAAATCGGGATGGAGAAGCGCAAGAAAAAAGCCTCACTTCAAATACGGAGACCAGCACACATAGGGATACATTTTATATCATCTTCTTACCGTCCACTCTCTATTATAGAACACAGCTTTAAAAAATGCAAGATCATCTCATTAACTAGTTTCCCTCAAATAACTGAATGGTATATACTGCGAGAGTTATAGTTATAATCTATTCTCCCCTCACAGTCTCTCCTTCAATACTCCATACAAAAAGGCAGACGTGAAGCCTTTCCCTGAAGTGGATGCTGGCCAGACTCAACTTTTTTTCCAGTTGCTTCCTTTGTTGCACCCACAGGCCCCACGTCCTTCATTACAGGATTTCTCGGCTTTTTTCGCTTTTGCTGTACTTATAGAGGAAAGAAATAGCGCCCGCCAGCCACTATACCTGCTGTGCCACTTCAACACAGCGCCACGCCGGCAATTCAAATACCAGATATGCAGGCATCGCAAGCGCTTTCCAGAACGCAAGCGGCTTGACCCCGAGCAACTGAGCGGCAAAGAGCGTCAACACCGTCCCGTGCGAGACCACAATCAGTTGCTCTGCTGGCTGTTGCGCGAGCGCCGTCTGTAACGCCTGTTCAAAGCGTTGACGAGCCTGTAGCGCCGTCTCACGCCCAAAAACCAGCCGCTCCGGCTCCGCAAAGAAACGGGCAATCGTCTCCTGCCAGCGCTCCGCATCGAGGAAGGGCATCCCCTCGCGCTCGTGCTCATGCAGATTCTCAGCCGTGCGCCAGGGAAGCTGTAGCTCACTTGCCAGGATCCGGGCCGTCTCCTGCGCTTTGGGTTCCACGCTGGACACAATCGCGGTCGGTCGATAGGGTGCCAGCCGCCGCGCCAGGACGCGACAGCGCTCTGCCCCCTCTTCCGTCAGTTCCCACTGCTTCGCCGCTGTGGCGGGATCGACCCGCGAGAGCGAGTGCCGAACCAGGATCAGCAGCCGCTTGCCCGGGGCCTGTCCGCGCTGTGGCTTCGGCTCCTCGGGCGGTGTCGGGAAGCCCCCAAAGGCACGAATTCCCTGCATACAGCCGACATGCACCAGCCCATGACCGATACTCTCAATGAGGGCCTCATAGACGCTGATCGAGGGGTTCCACGGCAGGGTAATCGTGCGTTGCCAGTCCTCTGGTGTCAGCCCGGTCAGGCAGGCTTCTATCTGCTGGTGCATCGTCGCAAGCTGCGCGAACAGCTCATCTGCTGTCCGAGGCTGCGGCAAGCGCGGCGGCCATTCCTTTCCGGTCGCCACACAGGCCACCACCAGCACCGGTCGATAGGCATGGATCGCGACCTCTCGCAGCGGACGCAGATCAATGGCGGGCGCACTGTATGCTAGCTGCTCATCAGTGAGCCCGGTCACCACAGCCCGCACCTGCTGATACAGATAGGCGTTGAAGGGAGAAAGCATCACCATACTCCTTTTTTCGGGGTTGAGTAGCGGGATTCACAGTACTCATTTTTGGTACAGTATAAGGCGGGCAGGCAAGAAAAAAAGCTGCGGGGAAGCAATACCTCCGCAGCTTTGTCTGTTTGATGCTTAACGATTTCCGGCGATATCATAGAGCTGCACCAGCTCCTGAATCACTTCCTCTTCGCGCCCTCCCTTGATGCCCTCGGGCACACAGCTATGCAGGTGGCCCTCAAGAATCATATGCTCTATCTTCTCAATGGCTTTGCGCACCGCGTACGTCTGGCGTAAAATGTCTACACAATATTTATCATCCTCGACCATTTTACGGATTCCGGCTACATGTCCTTCGATGTAAGAGAGACGTTTTAAGACATCGCGTCGACGATCATCATGCATTGTTGCTATTCCTTTCCTTCTGACATGTCTTGCTGAAATAAGCCGGTACACACACTATACCACACCCGGGGGGGTTGGGCAAGGTGTCCAACTCTGACCTCATCCTTATACGCTTCGTCGTTTCTTGCACCTCACGGCAGCCTTTCCTGACAGGACCATCCCCACAGTGGAAAAGAGATGCTATGATATGAGTGTGGGCTTTGTAGCGCCTTCAGGGATGCTCGGAGGGGTGTCCCATAAAAGCGTGTAAAGCCGCCTATACAACCTGATTTCTCAATCGTCCTGTGATTCCGCATCAGCTAGAAAGAATCCTATGGCATCGACACCTGTACAGGTCGAAAACGATACACCAAAACCACCGAAGAAACCGGAGCGAGCTCGAAAACAACTGATCTTGCTCTTTCTGGCGGCGCTACTCGTTATTGCCGGTCTGACCGCCTGGCAGATGCTTGCCTCGTATAACGCCAGCACCGCACCAACCGTGCAGGGCCGACCGCTCTCAAATCCGAAAACGCACCTGCACTTTGTCGCACTGGGTGCCAGCTCGAATACCATGTATTTAGGCACCCACTACGGGCTCTTTACCAGCACGGATGGCGGCAAGACATGGCCCGAATCGAAAGGCGCACTCGATCATCTGATGATCACCGTCCTGGCAGTAAGCCCGAAAGACAGCAAGGCGATCGGCGTGGTCGCGACGCCAAGTACCAGCCAGAATTTTCCAATGGGCATGTATTTTACCGACAACGGCGGGCAAACCTGGGAATTGCGCAATCCTGCCAACCTGCCCGGTTCTGCCTACCCTTATACTATCACAGCCGGAACCGATACGCCCGGCCATTTCTATGCATTTTATCTCTATGCGGGCTGGTATGAAACCGGGGATTATGGCAAATCATGGAACAAGTTGCCCGCACAATCACTTCCAGAGATGCAGGCACCCAAATTGCTTCCCTTCCCCGATGATCCCCGTCATCTCCTGATCGGGGGTGAACAGGGGCTCTTCGAGAGCAAGGATAACGGCGCCACATGGCGGCAGCTCGATGGTATCAAGGGCAACGTGATGAGCCTGATAGGCTCGTTCGGCAAGCAAACGACCATCTACGCCGCGACCGATGAGGGCGTATATCACTGGGTACACACTGAGGCAACACCGCAGCCCACGCTTGCCAAATTGCCCGACGAGAAGACGATCACACGCCTTGCCACCGATCCCGCAGGCACCTTCCTGTATGGCATCGCAGGGCGTGAGGTCTGGGTTTCACACGATCAGGGGTCACACTGGACCAAGACCGCGCAGTTCGACCGCACCGATATCACCTCGCTGGTGGTAGATCCTGCCAACCCGCAACAGCTCTACGTCAGCCTGTTCCTGCCACCAAAGGTCATGCACAGTAGCGATGGGGGCAAAACATGGACGGCCTTAACAGAATAAGGACTTTTTGCAGCCAAAATAGGGAGATCTCCCAATAGACAAGCAGATACGTTGCACTCTAAGCTATTCCTTGATAGAATCCTATCAGGGAATAGCGCATTGTTCTCTGTTCTGATATGTACACTATCGATTCTCAGCTTAGCGGCTATTGAGGGCTATTATGCGCGTTCGACCTTTCTTCTGGCTTTTACTTTCCTGTACCTGTACCATCATACTGATCCTTGCGATCCTGTTGCCCACGCCTATGCCGGCCGAGCTGCGTTTCTCGATCGACCAGACAACGCTAGCAGCCGATACCATGACCGCGATCGATGTGCATATTCTCGACGCCGAGGGCCGACCGATCAAGCAGGCGGTGGTCACGCCTCAGGCCTATATGACGAATATGGTCATGGATGCCGGGCGCACCAGCGTGAAGGAGCTCGGCAACGGGCGCTATGTTGTGCGCATTCATTTGTATATGGCCGGTCCCTGGGCCATCAAGATCAAGGCGCAGGCAGATGGCTTTCTCACACTTGAAAAAACGGTCCATGTAGAGGTGCATGATGGGCAATCCACTTACCAGATTCAAAAAGGGTGTAGCAACTTCTTGTGAATAACATCACCCGCCTGTTCTCACGCTTCGTACAACGCTGGAAGCTTTCTCTCTTTGAGAAGGTTATCCTCGTCAATACCTTTGTCCTCCTGCTAGAAACAGTGGTCGCGCTCTGGATCACCAGCCACAACCTTGAGCGGAACCATTACCTGATTGATATGACCTTTATTGTCGTATCAACGCTGGCAACGCTTGTTATCACGATTGTGCTGCTCCGACTCAGCTTCCGCCCACTGTTTGGCCTGCTCACCACGATTCGTGAAGTGAGCCTGGGGAAAACGGATGCTCGCGCCTCCATCCGTTCCAGTGATACCGAGATCGATGAGCTGGCAGGAGCCTTTAACGGCATGCTCGACACGCTGGAAACGGTGCGCCGCGAGCGCTCATACCTGATTCTTCAGGCGCAGGAGGACGAACGCCGCCGCATCGCGCTGGAGCTCCATGACGAGGCAGGGCAGAATCTCACGGCGCTGCTGATCCATACTGAACTGTTGCAGCAACACCTTCAGGAGCCGCTCACGCCAGAGACACGCGCACAGCTTGCTGACGGGCTACAGCAGCTTACCCGGCTTGCTGAACACACCCTGGAAAATATTCGTGTCCTCTCGCAACAGTTGCGCCCGAGCGTCCTTGATGATCTTGGCCTTATTCCGGCGTTTCGCTGGCTTGTGGAAGACAGCCGCCGCTCGCTGCAACTGTCGGTCCAGCTCTCCATTCGCGGCTTCGATGATCGAGAGATCCGCCCGCTCCCACCGCTGTATGAAACGACGCTCTTCCGTATCGCACAGGAATGCCTGACCAATATCGCACGTCATGCAGGCACCACTGAAGCCAGCGTAGAGCTCTGGCGTACCGCTGAACAGGTCTGTGTTCGCGTGATCGACCGGGGATGCGGCTATGATCCCTCAACCCAACGCACCAGCTCCGGCATTGTGGGCATGCGTGAGCGCGCCACCCTGCTGAAAGGCACGCTCACGATCCGTTCTGCGCCCGGAGAGGGAACCGAGGTTCTCGCGGAACTGCCGCTCGCCCCGCTTCAGACGGCGACAAGCACATTGAAACAAGAGGAAGACTATGACAACCGAGGCGAAATCGATTCGCGTCTTACTGGCAGACGATCATGATATCTTGCGCCAGGGCCTGACGCTCCTGCTCAAGGCACAACCGGATATGACAGTTGTTGGCGAGGCTCGCAACGGCATCGAGGCGGTCGAGCAAGCGACACGCCTGCATCCAGATGTTGTTGTGCTGGACATCAGCATGAGTAAGATGGATGGAATGGAAGCCTGCCAGCGCATTCGGGCCCTGCTTCCCGCAACACAGGTGCTGATCCTTACCATGCACGAAAGCGAGGAATACTTTCTCCAGGCGCTTCGCATGGGCGCCGCGGGTTATATCGTGAAAAAGGCCGCGCCCGCCGACCTCTGCAATGCCGTGCGCACCATCGCCCACGGCGGCGCATTTCTGTATCCCGGGCTGGCTAAAGCGCTGATTCGCGAGTACCTCTCGCCGGAAACATCCCGAACGCTCCCCGAACCAAACGCGCAAGATCGCCCCAACCCGCTCAAACGGCTCACCGCCCGCGAGCTGGAAGTGCTGACGCTGGTCGCCGAGGGCCTGACCAATCAGCAGATCGCCGACCGGCTGGTAATCAGCATCAAGACGGTGCAGGCCCATCGTGCCAATATGATGGAGAAGCTCGGCCTTGCGGACATTACCCAGGTCGTGCGCTTTGCGATTCAGCACAAATTGATTTCGGCCGAGTGGTAACCAGCATAAAGCAATCAGTCGAGCAGGACAGGATAAAGATATATAAATAGATATATATCACTTTAAAGAAGTAAGCAGAAATGACAAATAGAAAACAATAGGTCATGTTTTATTGAAGTTGAGTTGCGCATGTGCTATGATCGAACTATATATTTTACCGCAACGGTAAAGGGGGATACATAGCCTCATGCAATTCATCAGGCAAAAACAACAGGTTACCACATGCCCACAGTGTGATAACGTCGTGCGGTTGGATGCGGAATTCTGCAATATCTGTGGAAAACGGCTCAAGGGATCGAACAGCAAAACGGCGCAGGCAACACCACAAACTCAGTTGCCTCAGACACAGATCCCCGCGTCAGTTATGCCACCCGCGCCGCTAACAGAGCCAATCGAAGAACAGGTTGAGGAGTACGTGGATGACGTGGACGAGGATCTCTTCACGCGAGAGGATGCAATCCCTCACCAGCACATCCCTGCTCCCCCGGCGGAAATCATCAATCAGTTACAGCATCTCATTGAGCAGTCGGGCCAGATGGAAAAATACTTCCCGGCAGACCTGCCCGACAAAGCGGAAAAGCTTTCGGCCTGGCGGAAGCAGCTTCAGCGCGCCCGCGCCTGCGCCGAGCTTTTTGAGCTCCCGCAAATGCTTCAGGTTGACCCCCAGCAGGCGTTCAAACTGCGCTACCACCTGTCGGAGGCCGCCCGCGCCCTCGATTTCACGCGCGAATATACCGTGAAGGTCATCGGCCATGCCGGCGCGGGCAAAAGTACCCTGCTGGCCGCGCTCATCGGACAGGATATCTTCCCTCGTCTGGCCGGCGGAGCCGTCACCGGAGTACGCACGCGCATTCGCCTCTGTGGCGAGCAGGAGCCCGAGGAAATGCGCGTCCACTTTATGACCCGGGCCACCTATGATGAGCTGGTCAAGCAAACACAGCAAGCGCTTCAGAACACCAGCAATCCACGAGCCAGAGAAGCGCTCTCGAACGAACTCGCGATCCTCGTCAAGGCAGGCGAAACCTACGGCGAGATCTACCTGCGCAGCGAACCACACATCGAGACGCTGCCCCGGAGCCGCTGGAAAGACGAGGGCAGCCGCTTCGTTGAAGAGCCAGCCCGCGACAGTCAGGAGCCACGCGTCATCCGGCTTGTAGACTATGTTGAGTATAAGGTCCATGCGGGCTCACGCTCGGCGCTGCCACCCGGCAGTATCCTTGTTGATCTCCCCGGCGGCTCCGCGGGCCAGCTCCGCCACGATGCCATTATGCGCGAAGAGCTCAACGACGTCGATGCGATTATTCTGGTCATCGGGAACAACCGCTTCGGCGACGACGACCGCACACAGCGCATCTTCGAGCTGGTTCGGCGCAAGATCGTGCAGGGGCGCTCGGCAGAGGTCGCGGCACGGATGGTCTTCCTTGCCGTCACCCACTGGGATGAGATCAACTCGTTCGCCAGCCTTGATAAGGCGCTCGGCAGCCTTCGCCCGCTCCTGCGTGACCTGCCCGCCGATTACGCCAGCTATCACCATCATGGTCCGAACAACGACTACTTCTTCTACCCGCTGCGAGGCCTTGATGCCCTGATGGCAACGCTCGGGCTGGAAAAGCAGAAGCTCGACCCCGACCGTGCACAGGAGGGACGTGAATATGTCGGGCGCGTGTTAAGCGTGTATCCCGAGTTACTCCAGCTTGACCCTTCGCTCCCCTCGACAGCCAACGCCCAGGACTTTCACCGTGTCAGCCAGAAGCAGCACGAGGCTATGCTGCGCTTTAGCGGCCTGCCCGCCCTGACACGCGACCTGCAATCCTTCCTGACCGACAATCGCTATGAGGTCCAGCTTCGACAGGCAGAAACGCAACTGGCGATGGCGCTGCAACATCTTGAGGATCTCTGCTGGGAACACCTGAATCAGAATGGCATCCACAGCCGCGACCTGCAAGAGTTGGAACAGGAAATGCATGCGCGCAAGCGGAAACGGGGCGCGACGCGCTTTGAGCTGCTCCAGAAGCGCACCAACGAGATGCACACCGCCTGGGCCGACGCCCTCAAGCAGTTCGACACGGTCATCAGCACCGATAACAACCCGTTCCATCGAGCACTTGCCACCGCCCATGAACGCGCGATGCGCCGCATTAAGATCCGAATCATGCAGGGCTATTTCGACGTCTTCATCAAGTCAAGCAGCCGCTCACAGGAGGCGTCACCGGCGATGGAGATCGGCACACGGTGGGTCGATATCGATGGGTGGGGCCTGATTCGCGCGCTCCGCCTCAGCTTCAGCGCCGCCCTTGAACGCGAGCTCAACGAGCCCGCTCGCACGCTGGCCGAAGCCTTCCTGATCCCGATCGCCCATAAGGAGGAGATTGATGGCACGCTCGATATTACCCGCGTGGCGCTTGGCGAGTTTGGCGGCGAGCTGGATGATATCCAGAAGTCCTACAACAAGCTGAAACGCGGCATCCGCGAGAAGGCCCGCGATGTCTGTCTGTATGTGACCATGAGCGAGCTGCTGAATGAGGAGAAGTATGCGCCCTCAAAGGATGATCCTGCTGTCAGCGCCCTCTATCACCTGATCTCGGCGCCGGGCAAACCGGAAGATATCGTGCAGCAGGCACGTCAACTGATGGGCCCCATTCTGGACGTTATCTGCGGCAATCTGGCACAAAGCACCGAAAAACGCATCGCGCATCTCTTCCGCTATGAGCTGGATAAGCTGGAAGAACGCACCATCTACGAGAGTGATCGGCTGGACGCCAACCCGAGCTGTGTTGCGGGTGCGTTCGCCGACCTGATTAACCGGCTCTATAGCCTGCTCACCGAGCGCGTGCTGACCTCCGATTCCCTGCGGCAACAACTGGATATGTTGCAGGATCAGCGCGAGGCTAGCGTTGACCGCTGGGTAGAACTGCTCCGCGAGACAGAGATGCTCCGAAGCTGCAAAGTGCTGACCCTGACGCAGCCAGGCGAGGCCTAGCGGCTGCTATCGAGAGAGAAACAGCAAACAGCCATTCATGTTCCACCTCCGCAGCGTCATCAGCCGGGAGAAGCGGACCGCCCGTCGGCTCGCTCCTCCCGGTCCGTCAGGCTTGTGAAAATGGTAAGATAGAGAGGAGAGAAAATAGAACCTCAACCATTGGGATGGGAGAGAAAGGAGCAAGCCCCGATGACAACACACGATTTCTCGCACACATTTACGGATATACATGAGTTGACCTATGACCATGTAGAGCAGAATGAACATATCTGGCAAGCCCGCGCGGGCGGCTTTGAAGGCTTTCTGGCAGCAGCCCCGCTTGGCACCGCTATCGTGCGGGTGCGGCTCATTCGCGGGACTACCTTTGATACCGCACGCTATCAGCTTGTAGACGGCGCTCCCGGGTCACTGCCCTATCATTCCTGGATTGTCGTTAAGGGCGACGAGCAATGGACACAACCGCCCGGCATGAGCCCGGAATCTCTTCAGCAGCAGCTCGCCACCTATCTGACCGGCTTCGCCGCGACCGCCGACAAGCTGCGCCTGAAACGGCCCCTTACGCCAGACGAGTGTATTTTTGGTCTGGGCGAACGTATCGGGCCAATGAATAACCGGGGACAGAGCTTCCCCGTCTGGAACATCGATCCCGCTGAACGCGCCGAAGCAACCGACCTGCCCAGTATGTATACCTCGATTCCCTTCTATATCGGCCTGCAACCAACCAGCGGACAGGCCTACGGCGTCCTGATCGACCATACAGGCTACCTGCACATGGATATGGGACGCACCGAGGAGAACGCCGCCGCAGTCACCATCGAGGGCGATCACCTGGTTGCCTACTTCTTCTCGGGCCCGACGCTCCAGCAGGTCATGCAGCAGTATACCGAGCTCACCGGGCGTATGCCCATGCCACCGCGTTGGGCGCTCGGGCACCATCAGTGCCGTTGGGGCTATCAGTCGGCGCAGGAGATCAGCGAGATCGCCCGCACGCTTCGCGAGCGCAATCATCCCGGTGACTCCCTCTGGCTCGATATCGACTATATGCGCGGCTATCGTTGCTTCACCTGGAATACCGACACCTTCCCCGAACCCGCTCAACTGGCCGAATCGCTGCATCAGCAGGGCTTTAAAATGGTCACAATTATCGATCCCGGCATCAAAATTGATGAGCAGTATCACGTCTATCAGCAACTACATACAAATCAGTATGCATGTCGCTACCCCGATGGGAAACCGTTTGAGGGCAATGTCTGGCCGGGACGCTGCGTCTTCCCCGACTACTCGCGGGCTGAGGTGCGCCGCTGGTGGGGAGATCTCTATAAAGAACTGCTAGATATCGGTGTGGATGGCATCTGGAACGACATGAATGAGCCAGCCCTGACGAATCAGCTTCTGGAGGGCGAGCAGCCCTTCCGCGAGGGTGAGAACACAATGGATGGCGCGGTCCTCCATCAGGCCGGAGGCGAGCAGCCAACCGGAGAAGATGGCCCACCCGTCACGCATCGCTTCTTCCACAACGCCTATGGCATGGAGATGGCTCGTGCCACCCGCGAAGGGCTCCAGCGGCTTCGCCCCGATGAGCGGCCCTTTGTGCTCTCACGTGCAGGCACGGCAGGCATTCAGCGCTACGCCGCCATCTGGACCGGCGATAATACCAGTAAATGGGAACATCTCTCGCTTGCTATCCGCATGTGCCTGAATATGAGTATGAGCGGCGTTCCCTTCGTTGGCTCCGACATCGGCGGGTTCTGGAAATCCAGCACGGGCGAACTGCTCACACGCTTTGCACAGCTTGGCGCGTTCCTCCCCTTCAGCCGCAATCACAACGCCCGCGACACCCACGCTCAGGAACCCTGGGCCTTCGGCGAGCCATACGAGAGCGCCTACCGCAAGGCCATCGAGACCCGCTATCGGCTCTTCCCGTACCTGTACACCCTCTTCCATCAGGCCGCAACCACGGGCAGCCCGATCCTGCGCCCGCTCTTCTACCACTATCCGAAGGACGAGCACACCTATGAGGATCAGGACGCTTTTCTCATCGGGGACACGCTGCTCTCGGCCCCCGTCACCACCGAAGGAGCAACCGAGCGCGAAGTCTACCTGCCTGAAGGGCGCTGGTTCGACTACTGGGACGGCACGGAGTATCCCGGGCGCGGCGTCAGCACGATTCCGGCTCCGCTGGACCGCTGGCCGCTCCTCGTGCGCTCGAACAGCATTCTTCCGAGTATGCCGCTGGTCCAGAACCTTGAGCAGCTTCCGAGCGAGACGCTGACCTTCACCTGCTATATGGCGGTTGATGGACTGGCAACCTATACACTCTATGAGGACGACGGTAGGTCGCTTGCCTATCAAAAGGGAGAGTACGCCCTGACCTCGGTCAGTTGTCGGGTGGATCGTGAGAGCATCACCATTCGTATCGATGAGCACCACGAGCGCTACAACCCGCACCATCGCGAATATGAAATCGTTGTGCTGATCGGCAACCAAACCTATCGCGAACGAGTCCGCGCCGGCCAGGGCAGCAGCACGCTTCGGATCGTGCTCTAAGCCTCAGATGGCAAGGGTCTGCAAACGCTCTGCGGGCCCTTCCATCCGCCTCACCCGCTCGCGGAGAGCGCTCATCTTCAGCAGGTACTCCCTGGTTGCCAACGCCCGTATCATCATGCTATAGTAGCTCACCGTGATGATACAAAAATTCTATGTGAAGAAAGCTGACGAGCGCTCACCCGAGCTAGATTCAAACAGTGAGGAAGAGATTCAGGAATGGCACCTCAGCGTAGCAAAAACAAGCAAACTCCATCTCTTTTTACTCCTAACCCTCAACAGGCCGCGGCAATTGCCCACACCGAAGGACCAGCCGCCTTTATCGCCGCTGCTGGCACCGGGAAAACGGCGATTCTGGTACAACGTCTGGTCCGCCTGATTGCGGAGGTCGGCGTTGCCCCGGAAGCGCTTCTCTGTGTCACATTTACGCGCGCAGCCGCCGACGAAATGGAGAAACGCGCCACGAAGGCCCTGCGCGAACGCGGCATCCCGGCAAAGGATCTCAAGGGACTGCGCGTTGTCACGTTCCACGGTCTGGGACACCAGATGCTCCGTGAAAAGCTTCAAATGAAGCCGCTGGAGCTCAATCGCCGCCTGCTCAGTGGAGACCCGCGCCAGTGGCTCGCCGAAGATATCGTGCGCCCGTGGAGAAGCAACCGCACACGCGGCATGAACTGGGAAGTCAACATTGCCGATGTGCTCGGAGCCGTCGACCGTGCGAAGGAGGAACTCATCAAGCCCGAGCAGTCGCTTGATTTCTTCCGGCGCTACCTGGGCATCGAATATGAGCTGGCTGCCCGTTATCAGGAATTCTTTGTCCGCTACGAAGAGACCAAGCAGAAAGAAAAGCTCTACGATCTCTCCGACCTGATCTACATTCCGCTGCTGTTGCTGGAAAGCAGCCCGAAATTCCGCAAAACCTGGCAGAATCGGTACCAGTATCTTCAGGTTGATGAGACGCAGGATACCAACCCTTCGCAATATAAGCTGATCCAGTATCTCGCCTCGCCGAAGCACAATGTAGTGGTAGTCGGCGACCCGGATCAGGCAATTTACGAGTTCCGTGGAGCCAGCCCCGAGGCCTCGATCCTCTCATTCAAGACCATGTATCCGAAAGGGAAGATCTATCGCATCGAGCAGAATTATCGCTCGACACCTCAGATCCTTGAGGCCGCGAACCGCCTGATTGCCCATAACGAGGTGACACCCGGCTTCGAGAAGGTCTTGCGCCCGACAAAGGCCGACGGCGCTCCGGTAATGGTCACAGCCTATGAAGATCAGGAGAGCGAAGCCGAGGGGGTCGCCATGCGCATCGAGAAGCTGGTGCGCACCTGGAAAGAGCAGCTCGAAAGCCTCTCCTATCGCGATATCTTTGTGCTTGCTCGCACCAACCATCACCTCGCGAACCTGGAAATCGCGCTCGCCCGGCATCGCATCCCATACCGAACGCTTGGCGGCTCGTCTTTCTTCAAACGCAAGACGACGCGCGACATTCTGGCCTATCTCACGCTCATTGATGGGGTGCGCGTGTATCAGGAGTTCCTCAACTCGCGCAACGGGCCCAACCCGCTCAAGCGCGACGATGTCTTCACGCCCGTGCATTGTGGCGAGCAAAACGCAGCCTTTCGCGTCGTCGCCAATATTCCTTCAAATCAGTATTTCGCGCGAACCGGCAAGACTTCGCACCGCTTCACGCCGACCTTCTTCGGGTCACTCACCGCATTCGCGGGCGGACAACCCCTGCTGCAATTCTGTGAGGAACAGGCCTATACCATCGCCTCAGAACATCAACTGGGGGTCAAGGACTTTGTCGGTCTGATCCGCAGCGTGTGGAGCAAGTGCGGCAACAAGCCAGCCGAGGCCATTCGCCTGATCCGCGAATATGCCTACGATACCCATTTGCGCCACTATGACAGCAAGCACAAAGAGAATCAGGACGAGGACGCCGAAACGCCCACACCACGCGAAGAAACCCGGCTGGAAGGTCGCTATGACGAGCTTGAGGAGCTGACCGAGATCGCGCAACGACATCAAAGCATCCGCCATTTTCTCCATGCGATGGCGCAGCTCAAGGAGCAGGCGGAGAATACCAGCAAGAATAAACGCGACTGTGTGAGCCTGATGACGGTGCACAAATCAAAGGGACTCGAAGCGCCCGCCGTCTTCGTCATGGGACTGACCGAGGGGATCTTTCCACATCGTCGCTCATACACGGTGGTCGAAGAGGGGCCGATCTCACCTCCGGGGATCGCCGAGGAGCGCCGCCTTGCCTATGTTGCCCTGACCCGAGCGCAACAGTTGTTGTTCCTGTCAACGATCACGCGCTATCGCGGCACTGATGCCGTTCCCTCGCGCTTCATCGCCGAGGCCGGGTTAACGCCACGAGACGAGGATGGCGTCCTGAATCCGTTCATCATGCGGCGTGATGGCTCCCCACGGAAAGCACCACCCCCAGAGGTCGAAACGCCGACGCTCTTCTAGAACGAGAGCACTGGCTGCTCAGGCGTCACGCGCGAGCTCATCGGGTGTTCGCCCCGGGAGCGTCTGCCGCCGCAGGAGTGACATTCTCAGCATCGCACAGAAGGCTTCGGCGGCACGCGACAACTGGCGGTCAGCGCGCTGAATCAGGCTGAGCGGCGGGCGCAGGTTCAATCCGAGAACCGGCACCTGAACCAGCTCGCCGCGCCTGAGCTCCCGCTGCACCGAAAGTGATGAGACAATCGCCGCACCGACGCCATTAATCACCATCTGCTTGACGGCTTCGTTATCGGTCAGGGTGAAGAGCGAGTGCAGCTCAACCCCGTGTTTCCGCAACTCCCGTTCAATAATATCACGCACGACACTCCCCTGCTCGCGCATAATCAGCTCCACTTCTCCCAGTGCACTGATTGGAACCTCCCCCTGCTTGCTCCACGGATGAGAGGGCGCGACGATCAGAATCATTTCATCATAGGTTGAGGCGGTCACTTCAATACCCGGCGGGAGCTGTCCCGGCTCGCCCTCAACCAGCCCGAAATCAAGCTTCCAGTTCAAAACGTTCTGCATGATTTCATAGGAGGTAAGAATTGAAATATGCAATATCACCTGTGGATAACGCGCACGAAACCGCGAGACCACCGGCGGCAGCAGATACGCGCCCGAATAGCGATTCGCCGCCATCGTGACTTCTCCGCCCTCAACATCTCGCAACGCCTCTATTGCGTCTTCCATCTCTCGTTCAAGCTCAAACAACTGACGCGCATAGCTCCGCAATACCCGACCGGCATGGGTCAGCGCGATACGTCTCCCCTGCCGCTCGATCAGTGCAAGCCCGAGTTCCTGTTCGAGGCTTTGCACGCTCTTGGTAACAGCCGGTTGACTCAGATGCAGCTCCTCGGCGGCACGCGTTACATGTTCAAATTCGGCAACTTTTAAGAAAACACGCAAATTTTGTAGATTCATATGGCCTGACCGATCAGAATAATGAATGTCTGACGCCTCGCTCCCACAGCAACCCGCTCCTCATGCAGTGTACCACGTTCCAGCGAGAAAAAGAACGCCTGCTTTCTTGCTCGGTTTCACGTAGTGCTTTTTTCTCATTCCATATCGTTTTATTCCGACTTTCCTGCTTCTGCCGCTGCCACTCTATTGACGAAACCAGAGGGAAAGCATAATGTAAGGCAGAGAAACCCTTTGGCCCTTACACACTTTTGTAGAAAGGATACAAGAAAGGACGTAGCAATTTATTATGAGTGCACTATCTATAGCTACACCCTGGCTGATATGCCCGCAAACAGCGCAGCAAGCCAGGCTTCGTCTCCTCTGCCTGCCATACGCAGGGGGTGGCGCGTCGGCCTATCGTTCCTGGCAACAGCAGCTTCCAGACACGATTGAGCTTTGCGCGGTGCAGTTACCGGGACACGAAACGCGCCTCAAGGAGCAGGCGTACACCCATCTCCCCTCATTAGTCGAAGCAATGGCCGAAGCACTCCTGCCCGTACTCGATCGCCCTTTCGCCATTTTCGGGCATAGCATGGGGGCACTGCTCAGCTTTGAGTTGACCCGTTACCTGCGCAAGCATGCACAGCGCAGCCCCGAGCATCTTTTTCTTTCAGGCTGCCGGGCCGCTCATCTGCCACTCACCGAGCCCGATGTCCATACCCTATCCGATGAGGGCCTGATTGATTATCTGCGCCGCTTTAATGGGACCCCTGAAGAGATTCTACAGAACGAAGAAATGATGCAGCTTCTGCTTCCCATCTTCCGCGCTGATTTCACGCTCTACGAGACCTACCAGTATCAGCATGAAGAGCCGCTTTCTTGCCCGATAACCGTCTTCGGAGGCCATCAGGACAGCAGTGTCAGCTACCAGCAGCTTCAGGCGTGGCGCGATCATACCCGAGGAGCCTTTGCCGCCCATATGCTGCCAGGGAACCATTTCTTCCTTCAGCCATCTCGTGATCAACTTCTGGCGCTTATCAAGCAAGCACTCAACCAAAATCAGTAAGGCATCTCTCACTATTTCTATGGATAAGCATGGGATGGGCTGCCAGCGCTTCCCTTACCCTATTTATGTATCACAACGGTCTTCCGGGTGTGACCTATCCCGGAAGACCTCCCTATTTGTGCATAGGCGCCCCTATACGTTCTTCTCCTTATAGAAGCCCCGGTGATATAATACAGATACGCGCCGGAACAGTGAGAGGAGAAAGCATGAAGCCCTGTCCATTGTGTGGATATGTGAATACAGCAAGGAGTTCCTTTTGTGAGGGATGCGGATGCTCTCTAGAAGCCGAACGCCACGGCTCTCCCGAGAGACAACAGCAGGAAATGATGATGCAGGACCCGTACGAGATGCCCCAGGCCGATGAACTGTATATGCCACCACCGCTCACAACGCCTCATGCCTCCGCCTTCGATATGACGATTACCCCGCCACGCAATTCGTTTGCCGAGCTGCTTATCAACGCGGTGGTCGCGCTCTGGGGGACGCTGTGTAGCGCGTTCGGCCTCAGCGGGCTGGTAATGAGCTTCACCGAAAATAGTCTGGCAATTGTCGGGGCGGCGGCGCTCGGACTCATTGTCAGTGTGGCGGCCTGTATCCTGCTTCTGATCCGGCAATATCATCGACATGCCCGTATTTCCATGAGCAAAAGGCTTGGCGCGGTGCTCACTGTGGCGCTCCTCGGCTTTGTTGCCCTGCTGCTTGGCGTCGGCTGGCTTCCCGAAGCGGTGGGCGGAGGCGACCAATTTACCTATCGCATACTCGGGATTGTTTTTCTGCTCTACGGCATCCTGAACGAAATCATTGCTACATATTAATATCCTCCCTGGTTCTGAGTAGAGAGAAGAAATGCAGGAGTCGTCAATGTACGTGGCGGCTCCTCTTTTGACGTATTTTCAGGAAGATCGAGCCATATCACTATACAAAGGCACTGCTGAAAGAGTATACTAAGGACGGAAACCCTGCAAATTTGATCAAATAGAGTTTTCTCCATGTTATCAGATAAAACACACTGCTAAAAGGTCATCTATGAAACATATGTGTGCCTCCTGTGGCTATCCAAACATAGGCACGTACAAACACTGTGAACGCTGTGGGAGCGAGCTCATCAAGCCTCAGACACATGGCTACGCCGAAAAGGTCGAGCCTCTATCCCGAGGACAACTGCAAGTGCAGGCAAAACCGGTACAGCTTACGTCTCCCGAGCGAGCCGAACGTACCGTGCTCGGAACAATTGTCACCATGCTGCTCTATACGTGGGGAACCATGATTCAGTTCGGCGCCACCCTCTTCCTGACATCACCAGACTTTGATGCAAACGTACGCGCGGGAGCAGCGGTTGCGGGCCTGCTTGTCCTGATTATCGGCGTTGTTCGCCTGCTTCTACTGCTGATTTACCATAAACGCCCATATCTGCTGACGGTTCGCCGCGTGGTACTGTCGCTGTTTGCCCTGTTCCCGCTGATCCTGATTGTGATATGGCTCGCAACAACACAGGTCGGGGGAACACAATTGGCCCTTACGGTGCCGTTTCTCTTTCTCTATGGCACACTGGTCACTATTCTGGCAACTATTTAAGAAGGATTGCTTCTCCTATGAAAGAAAAAACATGTCAGGACTGCCAGCGCGTCAGTCCACCCGATTTCCACTATTGCGGTTTCTGTGGCAAGCCCTTTGAGCAACTGCCGGCCTATGAGTACGCTCAACAAGCCCTCGCACCGGCACAACAACAGCAGCAGATCCTGATCCAGTCATCCGGGAAGATACGCGCACCGCTCAGCACCGCCCTTTCACTCCTGTTCTACATATTTGGTTTTTCTATCTTCATGACGGGACTCACGCGCCTCAGCGAGAAAGTAATATATATCTCTCCTTTCGCCCTTATTCTATTTTTGATACCATTACTTTTTCTATTTCCTAAAAATACCAGAATTCCATCACCGGAACGGAGATTCAGGAAGCCGCTCCTGCTCTGGTGGCAGCGCCTGCTGCTGATCGTCTGCTGTACCATACTCGCGGCGCTCTACCTGCTATTTCTCAGAAGCCCTCTCAATATCTACCCATTACTTCTCATTGTCTACGGAATTCTCTGTATGTTCATTGCCTGTCTATAATGAGGATATTGAGGAGCGGCGCCCACGAAAGCCAGAGCGCCGCTCGTATGCGCTATTGGATGGAGATGGTCAGCGGCTCGCCAGCCTGCGCCTCAAACTGGACCTCACGTGCCCGGGTCGCGCTCTGAATATCGGTCAGCGTGGCCTGTAACGCGGGCTGGAGCGCTGGCCGAACGCGTATCCTCAGGCAGGCGAGCTCTGCGGCGAGCGAGAGACCATGAGCCGCCTTATAGCGTCGAACCTGCTGAAGCAGCTCCAGCAGTGCCGAGCCGACCGCTTCCGCCTCGGGATCATGCCATTCCAACCATTCCAGCGGCCACGACGCTCGATGCAGCGAGACATCACCCGAGCGCTCCCGGAAAAGCCCCTGATAGATCTGCTCGGTGACGAAGGGCAGGTAGGGCGCGAACAGCTTAAGAACAGCCAGCAACGCCTGATAGAGCGTCCAGCGCGCCGCCAGACGTTCCGCGCCATCCGCCTGATAGAGCCGTCCCTTGATCAGCTCCAGGTAGTTATCACAGAGATCATTCCAGAAGAAGCGCTCTATCTCTGCCCGCGCCGTCGCATACTCATTTTTGCGAAGTTCGGCAGTCGCGACCTCAACCGTCTGGGCCAGCCGCGAGAGCAGCCAGCGATCAACCGGGAGCAACAGCGCCGGACGGTGCGCGATCTCATCCCGGGTCAGGTCGCTGATATGCCGCTGGGCAAAGCGAGCCGCGTTCCAGAGCTTGGTGACGAGACGGCGCCCGGTCGCGACGCTCGCCTGATTGTAGAAGGTATCCAGCCCGGTGCGAATGCCGGTCGCCCAGTAGCGCAATGCATCCGCCGACTCCTGCTCGATCAGATGCCCGGGCTCGTAGCGGCTATTCCCCTTCGACTTCGAGAATTTGACGCTCTTCTCAGCAAGCGCAAAGCCTGAGATCATGATTTCCTTCCAGGGCGCCCGACCGGTGTGATAGAGCGCCTTGACCAGCGTATAAAACGCCCAGGTCCGAATGATATCGTGCGCTTGCGGGCGCAAACTCGCCGGATAGTGACGGGCGAACCAATCAGGATCATCCAGCAGACGTCCGATCAAAAGCGGCGAGCAGGACGAGGTCGCCCAGGTATCCATGACATCACGCTCGGGCTCGAAATCCAGAGCGCCACAGTCACACGGCTCATCAGGGAGCACCTGGCGCGGATCGAGCGGCAACTGCTCCGGGCGGGCCAGCTTCAGCGTGCCACAGGCGCGGCAGGTCCACGCCGGGAACGGAATACCCCAGTAGCGCTGACGCGAGATGCACCAATCCCATTGCAGATTCTCAACCCAGTGCTCATAGCGCGTCTGCATGTGAGCGGGCTGCCAGCGAAGCGAGCGTCCAAGCTCAAGCAGCCGCTCCTTCTGGTCCAGAACGCGAACGAACCACTGACGCGTGTGGAGATACTCGACCGGAGTTCCACACCGCTCATGCGTGCCTAGCGTGTGCTCAATCTGCTCCTGATGCAGAATCAAGCCCTCGGCGGCCAGCCATGCCAGAATGCGTTCACGTGCCCGCTTGATCGAGATTCCGGCAAGCGGCCCGGCAAGCTCAGTCATACGGCCATCGCGCCCGATCGCCTGACGAAGCGGCAGGTTATGGGTACGCCACCAGAAAATGTCAGTCGAGTCGCCAAAGGTGCAGCACATAACCGCACCGGTTCCCTTCTGCGGGTCAACGCGCTCATCGGCAAGCAGGGGAACCGTGATCTGCTCCTGTGGCGAAAAACCGGCGCTCGCAATCGAGGCAGTCCGCCCGACAAGATGAGCATAACGGCTGTCCTGTGGATGAATAAAGATGGCGACACAGGCCGGAAGCAGCTCGGGGCGCGTCGTCGCGATGGGGAGCGTCGCGCCATCAGCGAGCGAAAACGCAATCGTCGTAAAGCGCGTGGTATCTGTCAGATCGTCGACCTCAGCCTGAGCAATTGCGGTGCGACACTCAGGACACCAGAGGACGGGAGCCTGCTGCGTGTAGATGCGGCCCTGCCTGTAGAGCTCAAGGAACGACCATTGCGAGATGCGCTGCGCCTCCGGTGAACTGCTGCTATAGCGATAGCGCCAATCAACACTCAGACCAAGCCGCTGCCAGAGCGCCGCGAAGCGATCCTCCGCCTGTTCCGTGATCTCACGACAGGCACGCAGAAACTCAACCGGTTCCATCTCGGTCGCCTTGCGCTTGAGCGTCTTTTCAACGAAGCGCTCGGTAGGCAGGCCGTTATCATCAAAGCCCATCGGGTACAGAACCCGTTCGCCGAGCATGCGATGAAAACGAGCAATAACATCTGTCTGCGTGTATGAGAAGCAATGTCCCAGATGCAGCTCACCCGAAACGGTGGGAGGAGGTGTATCAATCGTGTAGGTCGGGCCCGATCCCTGTGGATCATAGGCATAGATGCCCTGTTCGGCCCAGAAGTGGATCAGATGTGGTTCCGCTGTAAGAAAATGATAGCGGTCGGGCAACATAGATGGTACTCCTTCTTTGTGATCTATCCGCGCCGCCGTCACATAAGGACGAGGGCAGCGCGACTCGTGGTACCACCTTAGTTCAATAGCGGGCCCGCCCAACCCTGGGCCAGCTATCCTCATTTCAGCGTTAACGGGCTGACCCCGGAAACCCCTGACATGCCATGCCGGCATCTCGAAGCTTCGACTCACAGGCCACGTTCACGGCTCGCAACTGAAAGGAGCTTCCACCCGGTGACTCCTCTTCTCTGGCAGTCCGATAACCCCTACTCCGCCTGCTCTTCGTCTTCTTCCTTATTAAACAGTAGCAATAGTATACCATCGCCCCGGCCCCAAAAACAAGCCTGCATCTTTCTTTCGCTGAAGCGTCCCGTTCCGTCTGAAACTCTTTCTTGCTTCCAAACGTGAACAGCACAGAAACAGAAGCGTAAGGAATGGAACATTGTTCAGAAGGAAGGGGTATTGCATTATGAGTCAGTGGAAGCAAGAACAGTTCAAGAAGGGTATGGAAGTCTATTCCTCCGCGGACGAAGATCTCGGCCATATAGAGAACATTTTCGATGACTGCATTCAGGTGCAGAAGGGCATCATCTTCCACAAAGATCGATATATCCCATATGATGCAATCGCCTCGGTCGACGCGGACGCGAACCGTGTCTATCTGCTGGTGAGCAAGGCCGAAGCGAAAGAGATGCAGTGGGATCTTCGCCCGAGCGAGAAACTGGCGGATCCAGTTGGCTATACATATGATCAGGGGCACCTGCCCGATAGCCCACCGCCAATGGCATAAGATGACCCGGCGCTCTCCTGAGGGGGAGCGCCTTTTTTTGCCAGCGGAAAGCCCCCTATACACCATACCTGATACGCCACTTAACGCGCCTCGAACCCGCACCTTTTTTGAAAATAGCGACAAAAAATGAATACGATATACGGTTAGAACCTTATCTTATTTAGGGTAATTACCCGATGTATTTCTGTATTTTGTCTTATACAATACAGACAAACAAGATCTAATTTTGTGACACAGATCCGGACACATACCTACTCAGCACTATCAAGCCATCATGCTTGTGCGTACTGACCACGAGGCCATGGGGGCCGACGCTGATTCTGTCGGTTATTGTCCTGAAGGGAGCGTGGAAGCATGGCTATCATTGACCCTGTTCGCGACGAACGTCGGGCATTGCTTGATTGGAATACAGCAACGCCAGACGAAATAGACACCGACGAACATACCGTTTTCAAAGAGGAAATCGGACACACTCCTGTACCCAAGCGTAGGGGATACCGGAAAACTGACTCCCTCTCTGAGCTCAATGACCTTGAGGTAGGGGCTGATCTCTTCTACTCAGAAGATGAGCTTGAAACGGACGAAGAGGAGTTCGCGACAAACCCTACCCGTTCTCGTAGTGATGGCATTACTCGCACAAAGCACTCTTCCGGCTCGGAAGACGCGTTTCAGAGCTATCTCCGCGATATTCGCGGCCTCGGCCTGCTCTCACATGCCGAGGAAATTGACCTCGCACAACGCGCCGCCGCCGGAGACGAAAGAGCGAAACGAAAACTGATTGAGTCGAATTTACGTCTGGTCATCTCTATTGCCCGTCGTTACACCAGCACCGGGGTCCCACTTGTCGATCTGATTCAAGAAGGGAATCTGGGACTGATCCGCGCCGCCGAAAAGTTCGACTATCAGCGCGGCTGCCACTTTGGCACCTATGCCACGTGGTGGATTCGACAGGCAGTCAGCCGAGCAGCGGGCGAACAGTCACGCATGATCCATTTACCGGAACATGTTGCTACCCGCCTGCGCAAAGTACGCCGCGTGGCCGCTCAGCTCTCGCAGGAAAACGGCCTCGATCCATTGCCTGAGCAAATTGCTGCCGCCTGCAACTTTGCCGTTGATGAGGTGAAAGACCTGCTGGGCGTCATCGAACAGCCGGTCTCGCTTGATGCGCCGGTTGATGACGACACTCGTTATGCTCTTTCTGATACGCTGGAGGACAGTACAACTCCCTCTCCGTCGGAGACCGCGTCACAGCATCTTCTCGGCGAGGAGCTCCACCGCGCATTGTCTGTACTGACACCACGGGAGCGCTCGGTCATCATGCTGCGCTACGGTATCGGAGATGGGCGCAGCCGCACACTCCTGGAAGTCGGGAAAGAGCTAGGCATCTCCCGGGAACGCGTCCGACAACTCGAAGTAGTCGCGCTCACCAAGCTGCGCGGCGTTACCAGCAAATACGCGCTTCATGAGTGCGTTTAAGATACATTTACACGTATAAATTATCATTGTTTATTGTATCTGCAGCTCCCGCTACAGGAGTTGTCTGAACACGGTATTATCTCTTCCAGGGCACCCGAGTGGTGCCCTTTTTTTCTGCTTGAGCACGAGCTTGACCTGTGTTATAATGCGCTCGACATTCTACCGGTCCCTATCGGCGCACACCGCAACTGGCTTGCTCTATTTCTATTCAGATGAGGTCTATACTGAAGTCATGGGAGAGCTTGTATCATCTCGTTCAAGTGCGACAGAGACAGAAGCAGCCCGCTACTCCTCTACTTCGCACCTCCTCGCGCTTTCCCTCTCCCTTTTTTTGATCGCAGTGGCGCTCGTTCCCCGTGTCCTGCTGGCGACCCGGCTCGATATGGTGACAGATGAGATCGTCTATTTTCGGGCCGGTCGTCTCTATTTTCCACTCGTCACCCACCTGCAATTCTGGTCAACCGCGTGGAGCTACAACTATGAGCACCCACCCCTGGTCAAGCTGCTGATCGGGGCAGCGCTGGCCCTCAACAACACCATCGGACACCCGCTGCCCGACCTGCTGGCGGCGCGGCTCCCGGGGCTACTCAGCGGTACCCTGCTGCTCCCGGCGATCTATCTCCTCGGGCGGCGTCCGTTCGGAGCTCAGGCGGCATTTCTCGCTGCGCTCAGCCTGGCGCTCAGTCCGTGGCTCAGCTATTTTAGCGCTCTGGCATATCTGGATATGCCCATGACCACGCTCATCACGGTGGCCTTCCTGCTGATCTGGCATGCACATGCCCGTCCGGGACTCTATCCGGTCGCAGCCGCCCTTGCCGCGCTTGCTTTCGCCAGCAAATATACCGCGATCCTGGCAGTACCGCCCATGATCCTCTATACCCTCTATCACTTCTGCGTGCTTGAGCGGCGACGACCTCCGCTGAAATATGGCTTGCTTGCGGTTGGCATTGGCGTGCTGGTCTTTCTGCTGGCTGATCCCGCAATCTGGACGAACCCGCCGAAGCGGCTCTATCACAGCTTTCTCTTCGAGCTTCAGCACGCCATCAACGGGCATGATTTCTTTCTGGCAGGACACTATATGACGCATGTCCCACGCTGGACCGTGCTGTACATCCTGCTGGTCAAACTCAGCGTGTTCCTGACCATTCCAGCGGGGCTTTTCCTGCTCTACGGGCTATTTCAGCTTGTTCGCTTCCACCTGCGCCCCACGATGGAGCTGGAGCGAGCCAGCGCGCTTGCTTTCGGCGTCTGCTGGCTTGGCGGCCTGTTACTGACCTTCTGCCTGCTCAACATCGTGGTCGGGACGCACTATCACCTGCCGCTGGCTCCCGCTGTGGCGCTAACTGGCTGTGCCGCTCTCGTTGCCGTACTCAAGGCGGGGCTGGCCCGTATACCGCGCCCTCATCCGGCTTATGTGCTTGTGCCTGCGCTGCTGGCAACCTGTACCTCACACCTGCTTGGTCTGCTTACCGTACCCGCGGCTGAGGGCTACACCAGCGAGCCATTTCAGGGGGAGAACACGACACTTCAGGTCGCCTATCCGGGCTATCGAGACGCCGTGCTCTGGCTGGCGCAGCACACCGACAAACCGGCCCGCGTCGGCCTGGTCGCCCGAGACCAGACGCTTGATAAAAAGATCGATGACCTGAGCTGGTTTGCTTTCAACCGGGATCTCCCCGCCCGCTTTCAACTGGAAGAGGTCACGCCGGACCAGCCTGCGAAGGTCTATCAGCGCTATGATTACCTGATCTGGCCGGCCCACCTGCAACAGCGCAACGCCCCGCTTCCCGCGCCCTGGGCTCACCATATCATCTATGTGTTCACAGGTGGGCAGACGACCTATTGTGTGATCGCAGCACGCCCCTGAAGTCGCGCCCGCTTGACAGTGGCGAGCTTCGTTCATATACTACATGACGACCCTCCGCAGAGGTATATCAACAGGTTTTGCTCCCGCAACAAACGCGTAAGGAAGGTCGTCATCTATTTCATGCGTATTCAAAGGCTGTATCATAAGTATATTGCGCTTAAAAGAACCCCGATCCGTGACACTATCTGGTTATTTATTGTCACGCGCCTTGTCCTCTTTGCTGTGACCTATTTTGCCTATCTGCTGCTGACGACCCCGACCTATCTGGCGAAAATTGTGACGGTCCCTTCTCTGCTTTCTGCCTGGAACCTGGGAGAGTCGACAGACTATATTCGTATTGCCCGGTATGGCTATCAATCGCTGAGTGATTTTGCCTATTTTCCGCTCTATCCGCTGCTCGTGGGAGCAGTGGGCAACCTGACTGACAACTATTTCCTTGTTGGCATGATCCTGAGTAATCTGGCTTTTCTGGCGGCGCTGATTTTCCTCTATCATATTATTGCTTTCTCTATCGAAGAAAAAGTCGCCCATTACACGATTCTCTATTATTGTATCTTTCCGACCTCCTTTTATTTTTTTACGGCCTATAACACGTCTTTCCTGTTGCTCTTTTCGGTCGGGACATTCTGGGCGCTGCAACGGCGCTACTGGTGGCGTGCCGGGCTGTTTGGCATGCTGGCTTCCCTGACCTCACCGTTTGGCCTGTTGTTGCTGCTTCCCTATCTGGCGACGCTGATCGCCGAACGGAGAGCCCTGTTCTCGAGCGTGTTTGCTTTCCTGAATGGCATAACACCTCTTTTGCTGTTTCCCTTTTGTATTCTCTTTATTAACTATTGTGCCTGGTTGGCGACCGGTGACCGTCTCGCCCTGCTGACCGTCGAGTTGCAGTCGGGACGCGAGTTCACCTATCCCTGGGAAGGGATCATACAGACATTCAGCATGCTCTTCGGGCCGCATGCGCTCCCTGCCGGCTCGTCGCTTCAGGTACACCTGATTATCGATCTCTGTATCACCCTGTTCTTTCTGGTCCTGTGGGTTGTGGGGCTGTTTCGGCTTCCATTTCGGTACTCGCTCTGGTCATTCGGTGTCCTCTTTGTGCTGCTCTCGTTTCCGGCACAGGAGAGCCCCGACGTCTTGCAGCCCAATCAGCACATGCTGCTTCTGCTTTTTCCTATGCTGCTCACGCTCGCGTTTCAGGGGAAAAAGCATCCTGGATTCCATCAATCGCTCTTCCTGATTTTTCCTGTTTTTCTGGCACTTTTCAGCATTACCTTTATTCTTCAACCTTGAGTGCACCATAAAATGGGGGGAAGCAGCGGTTTTTGTTTCCAGACACGCATCTTTTTCGTTAGAAGAAGAGGAAATTGCGCGACCTGGCCGTTTTGTTGACGGGCCGGTCGTGTTTGTGGTGGTTTTTGATGAAATTTTCTGCCATACTCAGGACACTCTGGCTTTTTGTCCTGACACGGGTTTTGCTCGTCATCGTAACATACGTTGGCTATATTCTGCTCAACACGCCCAGAGACTCCACGCAAGCAGTCAAGCTTGAAGATATGCTGATGGTCTGGGCGCGCTGGGATGCGCTCAATTTTCTGCGGATCGCGCAACATGGCTATCAGGTCCCGACAGACTTCGCATTCTTTCCCTTCTTTCCGCTGCTGATTGCCTCGATCAGCCAGTATCTTGGCCCGTGGAGCTACTGGCTGGTTGGTTTTGTGCTCAGCAATCTGGCACTGTTCGGGACGCTGCTGCTGCTCTACCAGCTTGCTGCGGACATTGGCGGCGAAAAAGTAGCATGTAAGGCACAACTGCTCTTCTGTATCTTTCCGACCTCGTTCTATTTCTTCACAGCGTACAACGAGACGCTGTTTCTGTTTTTTGCTCTGGGAACGTTGCTGGCGCTCCGGCGTCACCATTGGTGGACAGCAGGACTGCTCGGCTGTCTGGCGGCGTTGACGCGCTCGGTCGGGCTGATGCTGGTCTTCCCCTTTCTGGTGGAGCTCTGGTTACAGAAAGACCGGGTCGCGATCAACAAGCGAACGCTGTTCTTTTGCCTGCTCCCCATGTTGTTGATTCCGCTTGGCACCGCGCTCTATTCGCTTTATTGCTGGTACAGTACCGGAGATCCGATCATTTTCGCTACGGTACAGGAAAACTGGTCGCGGCGCTCCGCATGGCCGTGGGCCGGCATCGCCAGTGCGATCTATGACCTGATCTGGGAACAGCCCTTCGGCTCGTTTTATCAGGCACATATTCTACTCGATCTGGGGGCGACGCTCAGCTTTCTGGCGCTGCTTCTCGCTGGCTGGCGCCGCATTCGCCTGAGCTATAGCATCTATAATCTCATTCTGCTGCTATTCTGTCTGGTGAATCCGAGCCTGACCCACGCCGACCCACTGATTTCAATGCAGCGCCTTGTGCTTGAGGAGGCTCCAGCCTTTATTACGCTCGGTTTTCTCTGTATCGAGCATCCACGCCTTGACAAAGCGTTACAGGTATTCTTTGCAGCCCTGCTCGTGACGCTCAGCATGATATTTTACATGAATTCCTGGATGGTATGATTCTCTAGAGGGAGACGAATGAAACAGACCTTTGTCGATCCGCAGCCCATCAGCGTCCAGCCAGAACGGCCACCAGCCCGGCTGTCGGCGCGGGGTGTGCTGCTCTGTGCCTGCGCCTTTCTGCTCTGTAACCTGCTCTATGTGACGCCGCTCTATCGGCTCACCTATCTCCCCCCCCATAACGAGGTTATGCCACCACCAGGCCCGCTGGCGGCACCTGGGGCCTGGCTTCCCGCGCCTTTTGCCGGGCAACTTGACCCGGTATCGGCAAACGCACTGCTTTTTCTGCTCTTGAACGGTCTGCTCTTCGGCATCTATGGGCTTTGTGCCTGGTGTCTCAGCAAGCAGCCAGAAACGGGGAACTATCGCCTGATCTTGCGCCTGATCCTGGGGACTACGCTGCTTGTCTGCCTGATCTCGATTTTTAGCCCGGCGATGATCTCGCATGATATCTTTGCCTACGCGGGCAATGGTCGCCAGATTGTCACCTATCACGAAAGCCCCTATTTCGCGCTGATGGGCCATCATGCCGACCCGATCAATCGCTACCATGATTGGCGCTACGCCACGTCAGCCTACGGACCCTTCTGGCAGTATATCAGCGCGGCAATTGCCCTGTACGCCGGCCCACATGCTCTGATACATCTGTACAGCTATCGTGTGCTCCTCGCACTGACCCACCTTGTGAATAGCTACCTGATTCTGCGTATTTTGCGCCGTCAGGGCTGCACAGAGCGCACAGTGATGCTTGGAGTACTCCTTTATGCCTGGAACCCGCTCACGCTGCTGGAAAGCGCCCATAGCGCCCACAACGATATCATGATGATCACATTCCTGCTGCTTGGTGCTTTCCTCTGGCAACGGATCGAGCAGCGGCCGCATGAACAACGGGCGCGCCTCTCACTCTACCTGCCCGTGCTCTTCAGCGTGTCGCTGGCGCTGCTCATCAAATATTCGGCAGCTCCCCTGCTGGCGCTGTTCTTTGTGCTGATGGCTCGCCAGCTCTTCGACGCACACCGCACGCAGACGCCCGGGGCACGCTGGCGTCTGGTCCTGCTCAAGCTCCTGGCAGGGGCGGGCTTCTGCCTGCTTCTGGGATTGATCGGCTATGTACCGCTCTGGATCGGGCATAGCATCCCTGAGATTGTGGCGAGCTTCTCAACGCCTCCCTCGGCAGGCTCATTCTATCACTCGATCTCGTACAGCATTGTGCTCCTGGTCAAACAGAACGGCATCCCGGCGACTGGCTGGCTGCATACAGTGCTCCCGCCTCTCGCCGAACATTCGACATGGAGCGTGATAAATGCGCTGGTGCTCGGCCCAACCCTGATCTACACAGCGGTGCGGCTGTGGCGCACGCCCACCCTGCGAAACTGGACGCAGATGAGCCTGTTGTTCCTGTTTGTCCTGTTCTTTGTGGTGCCCTGGTTCTTCCCCTGGTATCTTACCTGGTCGATTGGTATAGCCGCGCTCGCGCTTCCCGTCGCGCATGAACGACTCGGGCGGGCACTGCTGGGGGCGTCAGTGGTCTTCTCGGCCTCGGTCTACTCGATCTATTTCTATCTCTTTCACCCACCCGCCTTTGGTGACTGGCAGGGATGGGATTTCCTCTATCATCTCGTGCCGCCGCTGCTCGCCTTTCTCGCGCTCTATTTCTGGCCTGCGAAAGCGCTGCGCGTCCCGAAGCGAGGAACTCAGCCATACCATGAAACACCATACCTGGATTAAAGACAAGAATCGCGCAAAATCCGAAATCAGCAGTGGTCCGCCATCTATGAGGGAACGTGCGATTTGTGCTACAATACGTTGAAAGAAGGGACTCAACGGAACGGAACAGAGGTGTCTGTATGCACGATCTGGTAGAAGGACAGAAATTCGCGTATTATCGTATCAACCGGTCGCTTGGGAGCGGAGCCGCAGGCAAAAGCTATCTTGCAGAAGACACGCGCATTGCACGGATGGTCCTGCTGAAGCTGCTTCATCCCTGGTACCCGCTCTCAGATCAAGCTCGCCGTCAGTTTTTTCGCGATGCCCAGGCCCTGAGCGTCATCACCCACCCGCTGCTGACGCCGATTCTCGACTATGGAGACCGGGACGGCTATGTCTATATCGCGCGTCCCTACCTTGAGGCTGGCTCGCTGCTCGGGCCATATGGACGTACGCAGTATCGTCCGCCGCTCACGGTTGCCGATGCCGTCCGCCTGACCACGCAACTGGCCCAGACGCTCGATGCCCTGCACACTCAGGGCTACGCGCATGGCTCCCTGACATTCTCCAATATTCTCGTTCTACCAGCCTCTGCCGAAACGCCGCTGATCGTCTCCGATGCATGGTGTGCCATGTTTGTGCGCAAGTACGGCCAGCCTCAGTCCACACCACTCCCGATTATCGCGGCACCCGAGCAATATCGCCTGCACACCCTCCCCGAGAGCGATCAGTATGCCCTTGCGTCCTTGTTTTATTTCTGGCTCTCGGGCCGCCCTCCTTTTTTTGGCATGCCGAAAGAGGTGCTTCAATTCAAGCTCAACATACGCTTTACCGCGCTCTCGCGGCTGAATCCCGCTGTGCCGAGGTCATTTGATGCCGTGATGACACGCGCCCTGCAAGCAGCGCCGGAACGTCGCTACCCTTCCACACGTGAATTCACTGATGCCCTGCTTCATGCTCTGACGCAAACGGAAGAAGCAGAGGAGGAAGACATCATGATGGAGGAAACACTTGTGCATAAGGTAATTGTTCCGCCGCCAACCGGCAACACGCCCAAACGCCCCCTGCTGGAGGATCTACTTGCAGCGATGCGCGAGAAGCCCCAACAGGAGCCACGTATTGAGCCCGATATTGCGGAGCCCATTCCAACGCCGGAACCAACGCCCCCGCAAATTCCTGAACCGACGGTGCCCTATCAGCCCGAGCCGGAGGAGCCGCCCGATGTCAGGCCGCCCCTTCCGCCACAGCCAGACGTTCCCGAGCCGATCCCGGTTCCACCAACCGAGCCGGTTGTCCCTGAGCCGATGCCAGGCCCACCAACCAGACCGACCATTCCCGAACCGCACCCGGTTCCGCCAGCCGCTCCAAATATTCCCGAGCCGAGTCCGGCACCACCAGCAGAGCCGCCAAAGAAGCAGGCCAGTTTGCTGGTTCTCTCGCCCTATCAGGGGTCGCATGAGATCCCGCTGCATGGCGATCTGCTGACTGTGGGGCGGGCCGGGAGCAGCACTATTCTGCTCGAACGCGATAACCTGACTTCGCGCCACCATGCCGTGCTACGCAAAGAGAGCGGTTACTATACGCTCTACGATCAGCAAAGCGCAAAAGGGGTGTTTGTCAACGGGCAACGGCTCCTGCCGGGCCAGGGCTATCGGCTCCAACCTGGCGATCGCATCACCATCGGGCGCTATACCCTGATCTATCAGCAGCGTTAGCGAGCCCAGTCCATCGGCTCAGGCTGCACAAATTCCGATTGAAGCTCGACCGGCGTTCCCTGCTCATAGGACTGCCGAATCGCGCAGAGAATATCGACCACGTGTGCGGCCTGTGTGCCGGTGATCCGCTGCGGGCGCTGTTCCTCTATGGCGCTTGCGATATCCAGCACGCCGCGCGCCCACTCGATACCGCGATAGGGCTCCCTGAGATACGGGAGCGGCTGATAGGCCTCACCAAAACGCGCGTACTCAACCTTCGCATCGAATTCCTGCCACGAATCGATGAAGAGCGAGCCCTTATCCCCATGGAACTCGATGCCCTTCTGCTTGCTGTGCTGCCCCACGTAGAAGCTCGCAGTCAGGCGAGCAACCGCGCCGCTGGCGAACTCAATCGTGGCGGTCACAAAGTCGGGTGTCTCGATATGGAAGGGCTCCCCGGTTTGCGTGACGCGATCTGGATAGAGCACCTTGCCGAAACCGATAACCCGTCGGGCCGGGCCAAAGATCGTCGTCAGGATGGTGAGGGGATAGACGCCCGCGTCAAAGAGCGCTCCAACCTCGTAGAAAGGCCCGGGCGCGGGATGCCAGCTCTCGATACGTCCCCAATTGACCTCGGCATAGGCTACCCGGACCTCGCCAGCCAGACCGTCGCGAATCGCCTTCCAGAGCGTCTGCTGTGCCTCCCCGAGAATCGTCATCGGCGCGCAGCTTAACCGCCGCCCTTTCTCCTCCGCCAGCCTGACCAGCGCCCATGCTTCCTCGGAGCTCAGCGCAAGCGGCTTCTCGCTATAGACATCCTTACCCGCCTCCAGACATTGCCTGATCACGGCGGCATGCGCATGGTGAATGCTCAGGTTGACAACTACATCCACCTCAGGATCTTCAAGCAGCGCTTCCAGCGAGGGATACGCTTTGCCGCCATGCTCCGCAGCATAGGCTTCGGCCCGCGCAAAATCGATATCTGTGGCCCCAAGCAGGCGGATCTGCGGATAGGGAGCAAACGTTCTGGCATAGGCTCCGGCAATATTGCCACATCCAACAATAGCGATATGCAGTGGTTTCTTCTCCATAGCGTCCTGCTTTCTACTCGGCCAGCCAGCCAGAGACCTGCGTTAACATCACACGACAATCTTCTGTGGGGTCATATAACTCGGGTTCATGTTCTATACTGTAGTAGCCGCTGTAGCCGAGACGCCTCAATGTCCTGACACACTGCTCGACATCGACGATCCCCCGTCCAAAGCGGCAAGTCTCGTGCTCACCCGCCTGCAACACATCCTTGAGATGCATGTGAACAATGGTGGGAAACAGCTCTTCAATCGCCCGGACAGCGTCATAGCCCTGCGTCGCGAACCAACCGGTATCCAGGGCAGTGCCAAGCGCGCCCTCGCCATCATCGCCAATCTGCGCCAGTACCTCCTGCGGCGTCTTCTCCGGGTGGTTTTCAATGCCAAGCACCACCCCGTGCTCTTTGAGAATGGCAATCGTCGAGGCGCGGTCGGTCTTCAGCAAGGATGAAGTCCCGCCAAGCACCGTTGTCTCAAGCGCTCGTGCCAGACGGCAGGAGGACGCAAGCTCTTCCCGGGTCGAACCAAAAAAACCGGCCAGACTCGCTACCCGCATCGAATATTTTCGCAAGATCTCACGAGCCAGCCGGATATGCTCCTCAGTTGCCCAGGACCAGTGCAGATGTGCAAGCCAGACATCCATTGTTGTAAAGCCGAGCGCATGAATGTCACTCACGATCTGCTCGAAGCGCTCCGCGAAGGTCTCAAGCGGCTGAAACAGGCGATTTGTGGCCTCGTCGCCTTCTCCCCAGCCTTTGACCATATGATAGCCCACAGCACGCGCTACATAGTTCGCCCCCATAAAGGAAATACGAGGATTCATCATCACTCCTTCCAGACAACAGGTAGTACGCACGAAATGGAACCAGCAAGCAGCGCACTCTGCCACTTGCCGTCTCCTGGCATTAAACCACAAAATGCGGGGTAATGCCAAATAAAGCGAATCGCGCAAAAGCGGCTAGCGATCAACCAACCCACGAGTCAGCATCACAATCGTAACAAACGTGCGATAGAGCTCAAGCAGGTCTTCACCCACGACCTTCACCGTTCGCGCTCCCACACGCTCCACGCCCCGAATCCAGAGGGCCATGTCCGCCATATCCGCGACCAGGAAAGTAATCTCAACCGTGACCGGCAACAGAAAATGAGGCGGCTCCATCTCGCCCAGGCGCTTAACAGCCCGCTCCGCACCCTCTTTGAGCAGCTCACAGGCCACCTCGGGATGCAGGTTGACCGCCGCGAAACGCCCGAGCGAGTGCTTGACGACGATCTTTTCGGCTTTCGGTGCGATCCCTTCCGCCTCCTGAGCCGTCGCGTCATCACCGCTCACAAAAATAATCGGCACCCCATAATGAGCGGCGACAAGCGCATTCAGCCCGGATTCACCCACGATCTCGCCGTTGATGCGCACCTCCCAGATCGCCCCCGGGTTATAGGTGTGCGACAGAATCGCTTTTTCCGCGCCAATCGAGCCATGATAGCTCACCAGACAGACGCCATCGAACGAGCTGTCGAGCCCTTCCATCATATACAGCGGTTTGTGGCGTCCGGTAATCAGCGTGGCTCGCCCCTTGAGATCCTGCGGGTGCAGGTTGCGCATGCTACTATGGGCATCGTTCACCACGAACTCGCGTGCTCCCGCCTGAAGAGCACCCTCAATCACTGCATTGACTTCGGCGGTCAGCAGCTTGCGTCCCTGTTCATATTCCACCTTCCCCTCAAGGATCTGTTCCCAGGCAACAACGCCGCTGGTCCCCTCGAAATCGGTTGAAAGAAAGAGCTTCATAGCCTATCTCCTCATTTTGAAGAATGATACTCGCTGTACACCTTTTTATGGCCTTCATTGTACAACAAGGGAGCATACATATTGAGGGAGAGACGCGCACCGCCAGGAGACATACGTGTGTATCCGCCGTATTGAGTACGCGTCCCTGCAATTGCTACTGAGAAATCAGGCGAGAAAGGTATAGCCGGGGCCGCCCACCGTGTTACAGATATCGAAGCCCGCACGCAGGCCGGTTTGTGGCTCATAGTGCTGCTCAATGGCCTCACGCAGCGCCTCTACGGCCTCATTGCGCACAATATTGATGGTGCATCCGCCGAAGCCTCCACCCATCATACGCGCACCGAGCACACCCGGCACTGAACGCGCGATCTCAACGGCAACATCGAGCTCTTTGCAGCTCACCTCATACTCATCGCGCAGCCCGGCATGGCCCTCCCAGAGAAGCTGACCGACGCCCACATGATCGCCCTTTTCCAGCAGCGCGACAACCTGCAAGACGCGCTCATTCTCGGCAATCACATAACCGGCACGCTTGCGCTGCACCTCGGGCAATTCGTGCTGATACTTCGCAAAGATCTCCGGGGTGACATCACGCAGCGACGAGATCGCGGCACCGGCGGGGTTCTCCGGCTCGTGCTTCAGCATCAATGCCTTGATCGTCTGCCAGGCTTCACGGCACTCACGCGTGCGATCGTTATACCCGGAATTGGTCAGCTCACGGCGCTTATTGGTATCAATGACGACAATGGATAGGTCGGGCGCGTCAAAAGGAATATAGCGATAGTCAAGCGAGCGGCAATCAATCAGCACAGCTTTGCCGGGTTGTCCCAGACAGGACGCCGCCTGATCGAGAATGCCGCCATTAAGGCCAGCCGAACGGCGCTCGGACTCGGCACAGAGATCAGCAAGCTGCATCGGGGTCAGCTTTGCGTGCTCGGTACCAATCGTGAACTTGCCATCGGAGAAGAGCGCGTAGGCCTGCGCACTGGCGACGACGAGCGCGGAGGACGAGCTCATCCCGCCCCCCAGAGGAACATCACCGGTCACGACGGCATCAAAGCCACAGAGCTCGATTCCGGCGCGGATCAATTCGGACGCGACCCCCATCACGTAGCGTACCCACTTGGGCGCGGCATCCCGCTGCTGCGCAAAGTTCTCGGGCAGCCCTTCCAGCGTGAACTGGCCGCTCTCCTGAAACTGCTCGGACCAGAGACGCACGTTCAGATCATTGCGCCGACGACCGGCAAAAGCAACGACACGGCTCACCGCTGCGGGCAGAACCAGCCCCTCGTTATAGTCGGTATGCTCACCGATGATATTGACGCGACCCGACGCCCAGGCAGCGCCGAGCGGGCTAGCATACGCTCCATCGTCCTGAAAAACGGCGGGGAACCGCTGTGCAGCCTCAACAGCAGGCTGTGGTAATGGTTGCTTCACGTGTTTGATACCTCCTTGTTCTGAATCGCCTGACGCAATTCCTGTGCCTTCTGCATTGGAGACGAATCGTTTGACCACATCCCCCAGATTCCTTCAGAAGACGCGGCATATTTCAGTTTCCCGGGAGCGCGCCCGATCGCCTGAATCTCGATATGGAAATGAAAGCGCTCGTCAGCGAGCTGATGCAGCCCGAGTAGATAGGGCATGGGGGCCATTTCCCCATCAGCCAGCGCATTATAGCCCTTGATGACACGCAAGAGCATCTCGGCAAGGTCGTGGAGCTCCTGGTCCTCCATCTGCGCCAGATTGGCAACATGGCGCCGGGGATAGAAATGGGTCTCATAGGGATAGCGCACAAATGGCGGTAAAAAGACCTGCCAGCTCTCGTTTGTAGCAACCTCATAGTCGCTTGCGGTTAGCTCCTGCTGCACCCGGCAGAACGGGCAGCCCCTTCCCGCGGCGGCGTCAATCACAACAGTTTCAAGCTCGCGCTCAAGGGTGGGCGGAATGACCGACACGCCAAAGGCCTGCCCATGCGGATGAAACTGCGTCTGCCCGATGGCGGTGCCGCTATTCTCGAAGATCATGACCGTGGGATAGCGCTGCGCCAGATCAGTATACAGATCGCGCCAGAGCCGCGTGACCGTGTAGACCTCATCAATGGTTAATTGCGTGAACGTGCGCTCATGATCCCGACTATAGATCACCACATACGCTTCACCCACCGGAGGCTGCAACATCGGGAAATCATTCGGATGCAGCCAGGCCTGCGTTTCGGGCCCCACACGCCCCTCGATAATATCAGCGCAGAACGGACATTGGGTCGTCCCTTCGCGGCGATTCATGCGGTGAGGAGCATTTACAAGATACTGTCGCAAGATTGGATTCCAGATTAACGGGGTTTTCTGCTCCATAGTCAATCCTTACAAGCTAATGATGATGATGCCGCAGCGCCGCCTGACTTCCCAGGAGCACACAGCGACCCTGACGAGCGAGAGAGTCCAGCAGCGCCCCTTTATCAATCATCCCGGCTTCTGCCTCCGGGGACAAAACCCACTCGTCCCACGTCGCTTTATCGGTAAAGAGGGCCCAGGCCACGGGCGCAATCTCACGCTTGACGACCCGCATAATTGCCCGGGCATGCTCGAAATCTGGCGCGAGCTCGTCCAGTTGGAGCGTCTCGTCTAGCTGCTCAAACGTTCGGAGCGAACGCACTTCGCCCGCAACCACCTCGCAGACACACCCGAGCGCCAGGCGATCTGCCTCCCACACACCCGCGATCAGCGCGCAATGGGCCGGAAGCGCCTGTAGAAATACGTCGATCTGCTGCTTATTCCAGCCATGCCATGTAGCAGTTTCGCCCTCGCGTTCCAGACGCAACGCAGCGGAAACCAGAGGACGGAGTGCCTCCCAGAGGGCCGAGCCGCCGTCAAGCACAGCGAATTCTTCCGCGAACACTGTCCAATTACTCCTGCAACGACACCTGATGTGTCAGAACTTCCACCGAGAGAGCATCTCTCTTGAGGCACAGTTTACCGCAAAACCTGACAGCATACAAGCATTGTACCGATTCCCGCCCCTCTCTCGGAGCAGAGAAACATGCTGGCACTGTTTGCCTCTGTCACCTATTACACAACAATTTCCTTTCACTCCTCGTTTGTTGTAATAGAACCACCACTGATCATCTATTCACAGAAGAGGGAGCTTTCAGCATATGGCCGAAAAACCGTGGTACGAATCATTCTTCGGCGAGGATTATCTGCGCATCTACGCCCCGTTCCTGCCACCCGAACGTTCACAGATGGAGGCCGAGCAGATTATCAAGCTGCTCCAGTTACCTCCCGGGAGCAAGGTGCTCGACCTGTGCTGTGGCTATGGGCGACACACACTCCCCCTGGCACGGCAGGGATATCGCATGACCGGGCTGGATCTCAATGACTATTTTCTCCAGCAGGCCCGCGCCGCAGCTCGCGAACAGGATCTTCAGGTGCGCTGGCTGCATGGCTCGATGCGCCACATCCCGTTTCACGACGAATTTGACGCCGTGATCAATATCTTTACCTCATTTGGCTATCTGGAGAACGATGAGGCTGATTTAGAGGTCTTACAGCAGGTGCACAAGGCGTTGAAGCCAGGGGGGCTCTTTCTACTGGAAACAGTGCATCAGGCCCGCGTCCTGCGCTCCTTCGCGCCGCATGGCATTATTCGCTATCAGGACGACCTGATTGTGCTGGAAGAGCGGCAGATTGACCTGCTCAAAAGCCGCTACAATGTGCAGATCAGCCTGCTCTTTCCTGATGGGGCGCGGCGGGAGCACCAGCAGTCAATGCGAATCTACACCCCCACCGAGCTTTCAGAAATGCTCTCGTTTGTCGGCCTGCCGATTCAGGCGGCCTATGGAGGGCTGGACGGGCGTCCCTTAAGTATGGATAGCCGTCTGACACTTGTGTGTCGCAAAGCGGCGTCATCATCCATCGACCGATAAGGGGGTTGTCCTCTGGACTCAATTAAACAGAATGCGCTATAATTGCAATGCCACCATAGTAAGAATGACCAGAAGCACTGGTGGCAAAGGTATGCCCTTATCCATTGAATAATATGCAAGGAAGGTACCAAGCCGTGCCGTGGTGTAGATTCTTCATACCTAAAATTGCGTCATCCAATATCAAGCCAGATGATCCTGACTTAAATGAACATATCATGTACGCAAAGTGCATCAAGGGACACGTTCTCAAAGATGCCAACGACTGGATTCTGTGCGAGAACCTGCCCGCACCCGATGCAAAGTGCTGGCAGGAGGGAGGAGATACGATCTTTACACTGTCCCGGCGCAAGCGCAGCGAAGGGGCGTCACAACAGACAGCACAAAATAATGGGAAGCCATCGACGCTGCAAAAGAGCAACGTCTAGGCGCTGACTCATTCCCGAGCAGTACACAACATACATGCAATCTTCGTCATCGCTTCCCTTCCGGCCTGCGCCCGAGCACAGTGCAGACGTACAGAAACAGGTATTGGAGTGGTACGCTGCCGAACACCGAGATCTCCCCTGGCGTTCGACCAGCGATCCATATGCTATTCTTGTGTCTGAAATCATGCTACAACAGACACAGGTTGATCGCGTATTGCCAAAATATCACCAGTTTTTAGAGGCATTTCCGACACTGGCCGATCTGGCAGCCGCGCCAACCGCAGAAGTGATTAAAGTCTGGGTGCCGCTTGGCTATAACTCGCGTGCAGTGCGTCTACAGGCCATTGCCCGTCAGGTGATAGCAGAACATAACGGGCAGATTCCCGCGACCATTGATGAGCTGCTCACCCTGAAAGGGATCGGACGCTATACCGCCGGCGCCATCGCCTGCTTTGCCTATCGCCAGCAGGTCGCCACGGTTGATACCAACATTCGCCGCGTCCTGCATCGTTTGTTTATCGGCGTCGAGCATGATGAAACACGCCTGAATGACGCGCAGATGCTTGCGCTTGCAGAAGAGGTACTGCCAGCAGGAGAAGCGTATAACTGGAATCAGGCGCTGATGGATCTGGGAGCGACCATCTGTACCAGTAATAACCCGCAATGCCAGCAGTGCCCCCTGACGTCATGTTGTAAAGCTTATGAGGAAATGAGCCAGTACAGTTTGTTCCCGTCGGGGACGGTACTGCGCCAGATTCGCAAAGTGGCAGAGAAGAAGCCGACCTATCAGAGCAAGCCGTTTACCAGTACGAACCGCTACTTCAGGGGGCGCATTATCGACTTGCTCCGCTCTGTCCCGACCGGTCAGCGCGTCTCGCTTCCAGAACTTGGACCGAAGATCAAGCCAGACTATAGCGAAGCGGACTTCCCCTGGCTTCAGCGGCTTATCAATGGGCTTTCCCGTGATGGCCTGCTGGACGCGACAGAGGAAGGGGTATGTTTACCCTGAGCCCATTATTTTGATGCATGCACTCAATCTTAGCAATCTCGCAGATATATTTGGAGGAACGAGCAGTTGCGACTAACCAGCTTGAATGATATACAGCGACATCACCGCCACATCTTCCTGTCGCCACACTATGATGATGTGGTCTTCTCCTGTGGCGGCACTCTCGGTGTTCAGGTCAGTAGCGGCCTTCGTCCGCTGGTCATCACCGTTTTTGCAGGCGCACCCGATGCCAGCCAGCCCTTGAGCCCGCTGGCCCAGTCCGTGCAGCGCAGCATGGGATTTGGCCCCCAGACGCCCCCGCAGGAGATTCAGAAAATCCGGCAGGAAGAGGACACAAAGGCAATGGAATTGCTTCAGTGCGACCATCTCTGGCTGGATTATTATGATGCGCCCTATCGTGGCAACCCGCCTCTGTATACCGAGGAAAAAGTCATGATCGGGGGAGAGGTTCATCAGGCAGATGCAGCCATCGCCAGCCAGCTCGCAAAAGATCTGATGGCCCTGCACGAGCGCCTTCCAGACGCCGTCTGGTATGCCCCGCTTGCCATCGGTCGTCACGTCGATCATCAGATTGTCTGTTCGGCGGCGGACCATCTGGCACAAAACGGCGTTCCGGTCTATTTCTACGAGGACTTCCCCTATGTGACGCGGCCAGGTCTGCTTGACGCACGCCTGAAAGAGCTTTCACTGCCGCTTGAACCAACCCTGGTAGAGATGTCGGAGATGCTGGAACTGCGCAAGGAAGCCAGCGCGACCTATGCTACCCAGATCAACAACAATTTTGCCAGCAAAGAAGAGATGCTGGACAAGATTCAGCACTATACGCACAGCATTCGCCCGGTCGAGACGATCCATCTTGAGCGTTACTGGACCTGGACGTATCGCCGCTAGCGCAAGGCAGGCATGTAAACTCTTTCTTCGTTGTGAGACAGGCGCAGTTCTTCGCCTGTCTTCCCATTCTTTCGCTAATGACTCGAAAATAGAGTAGATAAAAAGTTTGTTGTAATCGCTGTTTAAAGGCCCTGAAAAAGTACAATTTCATATCGGGATAAAGTAGGAGTGTGGATTGATGAAGGGAATGGAAGGTACAACGCTAGGGCGTTATGAGCTGCACCGCTGTATCGCTCAGGGCAGCCTCTCACAGGTCTATCTGGGATATGATCGACGCGTCAAACGACGTGTTGCGGTAAAAGTCCTCTATGCAAGCAATAAATCCTATGTGCGCCGTGTCGAGCATGAAGCTCGCACAATTGGCACCCTCTCCCATAACCATATTCTCCCTCTCTATGACTTTGGCGCACAACATCCCTGGTATTATCTGGTTATGCCCTTTGTTGAGGGTGGCACCCTGCGCGATTATCTGTATAAACGGGAACGCCTGACCCTGGAAGAGGCGGGGAGCTATCTCCATCAGATTGCCTCGGCACTCCAGCATGCGCATGATAACGGCATCGTGCACCACGACGTCAAGCCCTCGAATATCCTCTTACGGCCCGATGGCTATGCGTATCTGGCAGATTTTGGCCTGGCCCGTGCCCGGCGCGATACCTCCTCGGCGGGCAGCCAGATCGTCGGCACCCCGGAATATATGGCCCCCGAGCAGACAAATGGGCAGAATGACCACCGTAGCGATATCTACTCGCTTGGGATCATCCTGTATCAGATGCTCACCGGAAGCCTTCCCTTCACGGCGGAGTTACCCGTCATCCTTTCCCTTAAGCATATTCAAACACAACCGACCTCGCCGCGCCAGCTCAACGACGAGATTACTCCTACGATTGAGGCAGTCATACTACGCGCCCTGGCGAAATCGCCCGACGAGCGCTATCAGCATGCCCGTCAATTTTCACAGGCGTACTGGCAGGCATTACAGCAGCGGCATCTGGGCGCGGAGGAGATCGAAACGATCAAGATCAGCACAGCCAGCGTACAGAAAGCCGAGGGAGCAGTTGCCACCACGACTCCGCCCCCTGATTTTCTCTATACCTCGGATATGAAAGCGCCCACACCGCTCTTTCCGTTGGGAGAGCATGCACCATCGGTCCCCTCGCTCTCCTCGCATCCCTGGCCGCACCGCAAACGCCCCTGGTTCCTTGTCCTCACTTTTGGGCTGGTCATTCTGAGTATTGCGCTGCCTCTGCTGCTTCTGTTGACCTTGCAGCGGCCCCCGGCGAAAGCCCCTTCAGCCCATGAAGCGTTGCAGTATGCCACAGCCACGGCTCGCGCCCAGAAGCAGGATCTCCTGGCGAAACAGGCGCGTGTCGAGGCAACAGCGGGCCTCACATCGCGTATCGGAGCCGGACCGCTGCTCTATTCCAATGATCTCCTCACGACCGATCCGGCATGGCTGAATGATGGCCGTCAATGCTTCTTCGATCAGGATGGCTACCATGTCGCAACCGCAGCCCATAGTATCGCGTGGTGCTATTCAAGCAGGCAGACATTCTCGAACGTTGTCATCACAGCACAGGCCCGGCTGATCAGTGGCGATTTTTACGGACTGATCTTTCGACTCCAACCAAACAGCAAGGCCTTCTACGCGGTCGAACTCAGCAACGAGGGCGAGTTCCGGCTGATTCGAGCGCAGGGCAGCAATATTGCCAACTGGCTCACCTTGATCGATTGGAAGCACGCCAGCGCAATTGAGCACGACAACGATAAACTGAACACCTTTCTGATTATCGCGCAGGGCTCTCACCTGACCCTGTACGTCAATCAACAACTGCTGTTCTCGGCCTTCACCGATGAAACCTATCAGGGAGGCTTTGTCGGCTTTCTGGTCGGGCAGGAGAGCGGGAGCGGAGCCGAGGCAGTCTTTCGGAATCTCTGGATCTTCCAGAAGTAGCCATTTTCAGGGAAATGGTTTATCATGGAAGCACAAAAAATTGCTACGCGAAAAGAGGTTCCGATGCAACGGCATTGTATCTACCTCGCTCTGGGATCAAATCTGGGCGACCGTCACAATAATCTCACAATTGCCTTACAGCAACTGAGCAGGATCATGGATATTACCGCCCTCTCGTCGCTGTATGAAACAACACCGGTCGGGTACCTGGACCAACCCGACTTTCTCAATATGGTCTGCTCCGGTACAACAGAGCTGACGCCAGAAGAACTGCTTCATCAGGCCAAAACGATTGAAAAGGAACTGGGCCGACAACCGACCTTCCGCAATGGGCCGAGGCCGCTTGACATCGACATTCTACTGTATGATGACCTGCGGCTTCAGCAGGAACATCTGAGCATTCCGCACCCACGCATGCGGGAGCGAGGCTTTGTGCTTGTTCCCCTGGCCGAGATTGCGCCCGAGCAGATCGACCCCGAAACAGGGAAGACCATCCGAGAGCTTTTGCACGACCTGACAGCAGGCGGCAAGCCCGAGGGCGTGCGCATCTATCCCAAACGGATTGAATTGAAAACAGTAAAAGCAGGCTACAAGCCCCAAAACCCTTAACATTACTTGCCTTGCATGCTATAATGCTGCTATACAGTACAATGTGGATCAAGTAGCATTGGCCTCCCGGTCGTCTCTGGACGAGAAGATGTTTTTCTCATCAATCCTCCTGATCGGGATAGATCTATAGTCCACAGAGGTCTCGATAGAACCATTCAGTGGGTTCATCCGTAGTACAGATACATTATTAGAAATATGGGAGCGCTTGTGAAGGGAGTTCTACTGGATCCAGCACAAATAGCAAAAGCGGCTGTCGATATTGCATACGACAAAAAGGCAGCGGATATCCTGTTACTGGATATTCGTGAGGTTGCAATGTATGCTGACTACTTTGTCATCTGTAGCGGCAGCAATCCTCGACAAATCCTAACTATTGCAGAATCAATTGATGAAGAGTTGAGCAAGCAAGGAGTCTCGCTGCTCCATCGTGAAGGAACAGCGGATACTGGTTGGATTCTGCTTGACTTTGGTGATGTCATTGTCCATGTGCTTGCACCAAAGGAAAGAGAGTACTACCAGCTCGAACGGCTCTGGAGCGAAGCGAAAACGGTTGTGTATCTGCAATAGAATACAGAAGAAAAGGTGACAATGATGACATTCTTTCGCAACCGCATGTTTCTTGAAGGTATCGCCCTCGGCGGTATCTGTGGCATTGTTATAGGTTCTGTCATCGCTTTTACGCTTGGTGAAAGCGGGATAGAGGCTATTCGCCGAATTATCAATGAGCGCATCCCTGGCAGAACACAGGTACCTTTCAAATATCTCTCCCAGTAATTGTACTTCGGTTCAGGCCAATGCATAGAACGACGAGTCCTCCATTGGAGAAACTCGATCGTTCTTTTTTTCTGCCTGCTTCTCCGCTACCATAAAGTCCTTCTCCATCGTGCAGATTCTTGTCCTTCTTTTGATTCCATGTTATACTCACCATCGTTCTACATTTCTATATGCTTATGTGAAACATTCAAATCTTTTAGAAGGTAGGTGGTATTGTGAGGTATGTTCTTCTTCTTTGCTTCTTTTTCTCCTCACTGTTTTTCTTGCTTCCTTCTCATCGGCTGACAACAATGGCCGATTGTACGCCTGCTTCACCGCCAACAGACAGTATTGATCCAGCGCCAGTGCAGGGTCTACTTCTCATCAATGAGATCATTCCGCTTTCCGGTGAGCCGGCTTCCGAGCAAGCCTGTATCCCCCAACTGGCAAGCCTGCAAATCGAGCTCTATAGCAGAGCGAATAGCCCTATCAATCTGGGAGGACTTCGTTTTCAGCTTGCAGAAAACCCGGCAGCGCTCAGCGAGACCTTTCTTCAGCAAACAACTGTGACAGGAGGCGCATTCTACCTCTACGCAATCAGTTTTGATCAGGCGATTCCATTTTCACCACAGCAGGAATTCACCCTGCAACTCCTGATAGGCGACACACTCTATGATAGTGTGAAGGTGCCGGGATTGGCCGCCGGAAGCGCCTATGCCCGTATTCCTGATGGGGAAAAGAACTGGGTATCCACCTTACAACCAACGCCCGGTCAGTCCAACCCCACCCAGGAGACACCTCCCACAGCGACAGTCACCCGAACGCCAACGGTGACCCCGATCGCCACCCAGCGCCCTCAAAAGCCCACCGAGAAGCAGGGGGGCGGTGGTTCCAGCCCTACCAGAACACCGGGACAACACAAGGAAACCCCGCCAAAGACAGTCGTGAATGGAGTCCAGCCCGACTGGAATAGCTTACAGGAGCCGGATTCTACGCCGCCGCCTGTAGCGGTCCCTCCATCGCTGCCGCCCTTGCTTCCACAAGCGATCGTTGAGAACTCGCCACCAATTCCCCGGCAGGCGCTTGTGACCGCGTGTAGCGTTGCGCTGGCGCTCAGTCTCTTCTGGGTATGGTTTCTGCTGAAACGGACCCGCCAGAAGAGAACAACCCCATAGAGAGCAGTTCCGGGGTACGCAAAATTTCATTCGGATGGTCTATCGAATGGGAAGCGTACCTCGGGCCGCCAGGAAATCAAAGTATGGTAATATCAAGGGTATAGAGTATGCCTCGTAAAGCGTCCCCGACAATTTCTGACAGAGAAGGCAGAAAGAGCAGGGTCATGAGCATCATCGAAAAAACGGCTGTAACAACAGATAGACGCCTTTCAACAGCGCAAAAGGGCAGCGTTGTACAGGAATTACGTGGCCTGCTTGGCGCACGAAACGTTCTCTCTACCCCGTATGATCTTACCCTGTACGAATACGACGCCTCGATAGAGCGCGGTAAGCCCGATATTGTTGTGTTGCCTTCTTCGACAGAGGAGGTTGCAGCAATTGTCAGACTTGCCGCGCGCTATCAGATTCCGGTTGTGCCCCGAGGGGCTGGAACAGGCCTGAGTGGAGGTGCAGTCCCGATTCAAGGGGGGATCGTCATCTCTTTCGCCCGGATGAACCGCATACTTGAGATTGATATTCCTAATCTGCGTGCGGTTGTTCAGCCCGGGCTGGTCAATCTCCATCTCAGTAATGCCCTTCTGCCTCAGGGCTTCTATTACGTCCCTGATCCAAGTAGCCAGCGTTCCTGTACGCTTGGTGGCAACGTCGGCGAGAATGCCGGAGGCCCTCATACACTTCTCTATGGCGTAACCACAAACCATGTCACAGGGCTCGAAATCGTCACAGCAGAGGGCGAGGTAATCGAGGTCGGCGGCACGACCTGCGATACCCCGGGTTATGATCTCACAGGGCTCCTGATTGGCTCTGAAGGCACGCTCTGTATCGTGACCAAAATCATCGTACGCATCGTACCGGTGCCCGAAAGCGTCAAGACCATGATCGCAGTCTTTAACACGATGGACGACGCATCTAATACCGTGTCAGAGATCATTGCAAGCGGTGTCATTCCCGCAGCGCTCGAAATGATGGATCACATGATCTTGCAAGCGGTCGAAGCTGATACCCACGCTGGCTACCCGATGGATGCCGCCGCCGTTCTGCTGATCGAGGCCGAGGGGCTTAAGGAGAGCGTAACAGAGCAAGTCGAACAGATCGTCGCGATCAGCAAAAAACATCATGCACGCCTGATTCGTATCGCAGCTAACGAAACAGAGCGTCAGCTTCTCTGGGCGGGGCGGAAGAACGCCTTCGGCGCGGTTGGACGGATCAGCCCGGAGTTTTATGTACAGGATGGCGTCGTTCCACGTACGAAGCTGCCCTATGTGTTGCGTCGTATTCAAGAGATCTGTGACCGGTATGATCTCAAGGTCGGCAATGTGTTCCACGCAGGCGACGGAAACTTACACCCGCTGATCCTCTTTGACTCCCAGAAGCCGGGAGAAGTAGAGCGCGTCCGTCAGGCAGGTCACGAGATCCTCGCAGTCTGCGCCGAGGTTGGAGGCTCGATCACGGGAGAACATGGCGTAGGACTTGAAAAGCAGGCCGAAATGGCGCTGATCTTCAGTGATGTTGATCTCCACGTCATGCAACAGGTGCGCGCTGCCTGGAACCCGAACGAGTTATTCAATCCGGGAAAGCTCTTTCCTCTTCCCGGGCGCTGTGCCGATATTCGTCATCTCTCATCTTGTGATAGCAAACAAACAAGCAGGAAAGGGTAGAGCGAATATATGGATGATCTCGCGTCAAACCTGGCCCTGGAAACAGAAGTACAGACAGACAAAGCGGTATTACAGGCCTGCGCAGTCGATGGCGTCGAGCCACGCATGGTGGTAACACCGGCCTCTGTTCAGGAAGCAGCTCATGTAGTTGCGGAAGTGCGACGGAACGGCCTTCAGCTTCTCCCGAGAGGTGGGGGCACCCGGCTCCATCTGGGCGGAGTGCCGCAACATATTGACATTGTGCTGAATACCACCCGTCTTTCTCGGCTCCTGGAACATGAAGCACCCGACCTGACCTGCCGTGTTGAAGCGGGCATAACGCTCGCCGAGCTTCAGCGGCAACTGGCCCAAAAGGGGCAGCAACTGGCCCTTGATCCGCCCGATGAAGAGCAGACGACCATAGGTGGCTTGCTTGCATCCAATGCCAGTGGTCCCAGGCGCCTGCGTTATGGGACGGCGCGCGATCTGGCCATCGGGCTCCGCACTATTCAACCAAACGGGGAGATCAGCCAGAGCGGTGGACGTGTCGTTAAAAATGTCGCCGGCTATGATCTCAACAAGCTCTACATCGGCTCTTTTGGCACATTGGGTGTCATCGTCGAGGCAAATTTCAAGCTGCATCCCCTGCCACCAGCCGAGCGCACCCTTTTGCTGGCTTACTCGGAGGTGAAAGAGGCGATGCAAACGGTTTCCGCGTTACTTCGCTCCCCGCTTGGTCCCACCGCTATTGAATTGCTCGATAGAGGAGCCATGAACAGGCTGTTGAGGCGGGCCGGTTTTCAACTCCCTGCGCAAGGCTACGCGCTGGCAGTACACTATGAGGGAAACATCCGGGTAATCAACCGCCAGATACATGACACATACTTGCTTGCACGACAATACAATGCTTTAATAGGAGATGAACTGGAAGAGAAGGAACAGCTTGCTTTCTGGAAAAGCATTCGGCAGCTTTTGTCAGAGAAGTTCACCTGTGCGGTTTCGCTGCCCATCGCGGATGTTGCCCGGTATTTCCAGCTCATAGAAGCGGTCAGTCAGCGTCACAACCTTGAAACGGCCACAATCGCGCATGCCGGGAATGGGATTCTCTTCATTGAGATAGAGGGGATAGCTGAACCGATGTCCGATAACGATCAGCAGCGCCTGGCAGAAGCGGTAGAAGCACTACGTCTTTCTGCTCGCGAGCTCAGGGGACACCTGATCGTGGAACGTTGCCCGACCAGCTTCAAACACAGGGTCGATGTCTGGGGCGCGACGAACAAAGATTTTGCGCTTATGCAACGCCTCAAACAGCAGCTTGACCCGGACGGAACATTTGTTAAAGGTAGGTTTTTGGGAGGACTGTGAGTATCAATAATCTCTGTATTGTAACGGCACATCCTGAATTTCTTCAGCCAGCGATAGAAGAACTACGCGCCCTCGATCCAGAAGTAGAGAGCATCGACGAGCTGGCCGCAGGCATCACCCTATGCATGGCAGCAGATGCCTCAGCACTGATGCAGCGAGCAGCCAGCGCACATCTTGTCTTTACACGCCATCTCGCTCCGGTTCAGGAAGCAGTTTCGCTGAACTATAGCGAGAAAGATATGGGGAAAATAGCGCTAGCCATCGCCGAGCTACCCGCTTTCAGGTTGCTTGAAAGAGGCATCCATTTCGCTGTTCAGACGCGTTTTGCCCGTATTGATAAGGAGAGAGGGCCACGTCCCTACAGCGGCGGCCAGCTTAATCAGGCACTTGCAGAGGCTTTTGCAGAAGAGACAGGAGCGATCGAGGATATCAAAAAGCCTGAGGTAATTGTTTCTATTCTCTGCACTATGACGACGGCCTATATCGGCATCTCCAAAGCGGAGGAGAATCTAAGCGCCTGGCCAGGTGGAGCGCGTCACTATGCCCAGACGCCTGACCAGATCAGCCGCGCTGAATTCAAGCTCCTTGAAGCACTCGAATATTTCGGGATCTCGCTTCCCGCAAGAGGAAAGGCGCTCGATCTCGGGGCAGCTCCGGGCGGCTGGACCCATATTTTGCTCGATGCAGGTCTGAGCGTTGTAGCTGTAGATCCGGCAAATCTCGATCCGAGAGTCAATCGGCCTGGCTTAACCCACTATCGGGGATATGCCGAACGCTATCTGGAAGAGGCCATACAGAGACGCTCGCGTTTCGACCTTATTGTCAATGATATGCGGATGGACGCTCGCGAGGCCGCGAGGCTCTTAAACAAAGCGGCTGGCTGTCTGCGCCCGGACGGCTTTATTATCAGCGTTCTCAAGTTGCCACATCGAACAGACACTATCGATCCGCAGGCAACCCTGAACGAGGCACTCAAAACGCTGCGCCGTCGTTACGCGCTTGTACAAGTACATCAGCTCTTCCATAACCGGCAGGAAGTGACAGCAGTAGCGGCGCAACCGATAAAACACGCATAGAGGAGGCCACTATGTCCCTGGAGTCCACCGAAAAACATGCTACACCGCTTCGCATCATTCCACCGCAGGAAGGACCTTTGCGAAGAAATACTGATACGTATGAGCTCCTTCGCCAATGTATCCACTGTGGCTTCTGTCTGCCTACCTGCCCGACATATGCCGTTCTGGGAGTGGAAATGGACTCGCCACGGGGACGCATTTACCAGATGCAAGCAGTCGCGGACGGGCGCCTTGACCTCTCAAGCGAGTTCATCGAACATATGAATTGTTGTGTCGGGTGCCGCGCCTGTGAGACAGCCTGCCCGTCTGGTGTTCAATATGGCAAGCTAATTGAGGCAGCTCGCGAGCAGATTCAGCTTGATGCACAACAGAAGCCAGAGCCCACAATCCCGGAAGAGCGAAATACAGTCATCGCGAATCGCCTGCTACGTCGCTTCTTCTTTGACGTGATGCTTCCCTCTCGTCTGGTCACATCACTTGTTTTCGGGGGCCTAAAAGTCTATCAGCGAACCGGGCTACAGGATCTCGTCCGACGCACCGGAATGCTGGACCTCGCCAACGGACTCCCAACGCCATTTCAGGGCAAGCTCAAGCTTCCTGAAGAGCTCATGGATAATGTCAGTGGCGATATTTTGCCCGCGCCACTACCCGAAATCACGCCTGCCATCGGGACACGCCGCTACCGGGTAGGCTTTATCAGCGGCTGCATCATGGATCAGGTATTTCGTGATATCAATGATGCAAGCATTCGCGTGCTTACCGCCAATGGGTGCGAGGTAATTACTCCACCACAACAGGGCTGCTGTGGAGCCCTTCATATCCACGCAGGCGAGAGTGAGCGCGGTCGCGCGCTTGCCCGCCACAACATCGACGTATTTGAGCAATACAACTGTGATGCGATCATTATTAACTCAGCAGGTTGTGGCTCAACGTTGAAAGAGTATGGCTACCTGTTACGCAATGACCCACAGTACGCCGAACGCGCCGAGGCATTTAGCAAGAAGGTTAAAGATATTAGCGAATTCCTCACCGAGATCGATCTGAATCCCGAAATGCAGCCTCTCATGGCCACCGTGACCTATCACGACGCTTGTCACCTAGCTCATGGGCAGAAAATCAAGCGACAGCCGCGGCAGCTCTTACAGTCAATTCCCGGCCTTACGCTGGTTGATCTGAAAGAGTCTGATTGGTGTTGCGGGAGTGCTGGTATCTACAACCTGACGAATCAAGAGATGGGTCAGGAACTGCTACAGCGCAAAATGGACAATGTCGCGCAAACACAAGCGGAGATTGTCGCGACAGGCAATCCGGGCTGCATTATGCAGATCGCAATGGGAGTCAGACAGCGCGGCCTGCCTATGACAGTAGTACATCCCGTCCAATTGCTGGATGAAGCATACCGGCTCGCGGGAGTCTATGCCGAGGTGCCAGCACTCGAAGAGAAAGAGACAATGAGCACGAAGAAGCGTACAGCGCTGTTGCTTGGGGCGGGACTTGGCGTTCTTGCAGGCATTCTCTTCCTGCGTCGTCGCAAGAAGAATAACAAGCACAAATAATGACAGGAAAAGAAAGCGCTTCAGTGCTACACTGGAGCGCTTTTCGCCTGATGGCGGACCAAAAATGCAAAAAGGCCCGTCCCCGCTTCCGGGGCGAACCTCTTTCTCCTGTCCACTGAAGACGAGAAAGCACGTTTCAAAGAGCGATCATTCAATTTTGCCGAACTGTCATCGATGCTGCACCCGCTCGGGCACCTTCCTCTGCACCACTTCCCCTCACCTCCGAGGCAACGATTCAACAAGCCGTTCGACCATTAGTCCCGTTCCGCTTCGCCTGTTACCAGACGTCCACGCACGGTCTATCTACCAGATCTTCTTTCTGGGGTCTTGGCTCCCTCCTCTCAGAGAGAGCGGGAAGACTCTTCTTGGGGTCGGCTTCGCGCTTAGATGCTTTCAGCGCTTATCCTTTCTTGACGTAGCTACTCAGCTCTGGCCCGGGCAGGCCAACTGACGCACCAGCGGTCAAGCCATCTCGGTCCTCTCGTACTGAAGATGACTCCCCTCAATCTTCCTGCGCCCACGACGGATAGAGACCGAACTGTCTCGCGACGTTCTGAACCCAGCTCGCGTGCCGCTTTCATGGGCGAACAGCCCAACCCTTGGGACCTACTCCAGCCCCAGGATGCGACGAGCCGACATCGAGGTGCCAAACCCTGCCGTCGATGTGAACTCTTGGGCAGGATCAGCCTGTTATCCCCGGGGTAGCTTTTATCCGTTAAGCCACACTCCTTCCACTCGGGAATGTGGGATCACTAAGCCCGACTTTCGTCCCTGCTCGGCCTGTCTGCCTCGCAGTCAAGCTCCCTTCTGCCTTTGCACTCTCTTCGGGTGATGTCCATCCACCCTGAGGGAACCTTTGGACGCCTCCGTTACCCTTTGGGAGGCGACCGCCCCAGTCAAACTACCCGCCTGACCCTGTCCGCATGCCAGCTTATGGCTCACGCGTGAGAAACAAAACACAACGAGAGTGGTATTTCACTGCTGCCTCCCCCTCCCCCACAAGGAAGGGCTCTCCGGCTCCCACCTATCCTACGCACGTCCTGCCTCGTTTCCAGGCCAAGGTGTAGTAAAGCTCCACGGGGTCTTTTTGTCCTGTCGTGGGAAACCCGCATCTTCACGGGTACTTCAATTTCGCCGAGTCCTCTGCCGAGACAGTGCCCAACTCGTTGCTCCTTTCGTGCGGGTCGGAACTTACCCGACAAGGAATTTCGCTACCTTAGGACCGTTATAGTTACGGCCGCCGTTCACCGGGGCTTAGATTCATGGCTACGCTCACCACTCCTCGTAACCTTCCGGCACTGGGCAGGAGTCAGCCCCTATACTTCCGCTTTCGCGTTCGCAGAGACCTGTGTTTTTGGTAAACAGTCGGTTGGGCCCATTTCTTGCAGCCTGCTCACCCCCGTGCCTCTCAGCACGAAAGCTACTCAGGCCCCCCTTCTTCCAAAGGTACGGGGTCATTTTGCCGAGTTCCTTAGCAGAGGCTCCCTCGATCACCTGGAGAGACGTCTCCCTGCCTACCTGTGTCGGTTTGCGGTACGGGCAGAGCATGATCTCGCTAGAGGCTTTTCTTGGCGGCATGGGGGCCGATGACTTCCGCACCCTCTTCGGGCGCTCGGCCCTGCTGTCACGCTCCCTGTGGCCGGGATTTTCCTCGTCCACGCGCTTCAGACAGGGCACCCGTCCTGTCCATTCGACGGGCTCACCTTCCTGACCGCGTCCCCCCTTCACTCAAACGATCTGCTCTGGTGCAGGACTGTCCTACCTGCTCTCCATCGCCTACGGCTTAACGCCCTCGGCTTAGGTCCCGACTAACCCTGGGACGATTGACGTTGCCCAGGAACCCTCAGGCATTCGGTGTATCTGGTTCTCACAGATATAACGCTACTCATTCCGGCATTCTCACTTCTTTTCCCTCCACCAGTCCTCACGGTCTGGCTTCTCTGGTCAAGAACGCTCCCCTACCATTGATCTCATATGAGATCAATCCACAGCTTCGGTAAGATGCTTGAGCCTCGGTACGTTGTCGGTGCCAGTTCACTCGACCAGTGAGCTATTACGCACTCTTTCAATGATGGCTGCTTCTAAGCCAACATCCTGGCTGTTATTGCGCACTGACTCCCTTTCACACTGAGCATCTTTTAGAGACCTTAGCTGGTGGTCCGGGCTGTTTCCCTTTTGACGACGAAGCTTAGCCCCCGCCGTCTCACTCACAGGGACGCACTCGTGGCATTCGGAGTTTGATTGGGTTTGGTAACCAGCACTTGGCCCCTAGCCCATTCAGTGCTCTACCTCCACGAGGGTTCTTGCCTGTGGCTGCACCTCAATGCATTTCGGGGAGAACCAGCTATCTCCGTGTTCGATTGGCATTTCACCCCTACCCACAAGTCCTCCCCCAGTTTTGCAACACTGGTGGGTGCGAGCCTCGACGAACTTTCACATTCGCTTCACTCTGCTCATGGGTAGCTCACACGGTTTCGGGTCGGTTCCTTGCCACACTCTGCGCCCTCTTCAGACTCGGTTTCCCTCTGGCTCCCCTTCTTTACCGAAGGTTAACCTGCGACAACGAACCACTCGCCGGATCATTCTACAAAAGGCACGCCATCAGTCCTTGGTCCTCCTTGAGGACAGTGACCTCTGACAGCTTGTGAGTACGTGGTTTCAGGGTCTCTTTCATCCCCCTCTCGGGGTGCTTTTCACCTTTCCCTCACGGTACTGGTTCACTATCGGTTGCCAAACGTGTTTAGCCTTGGAGGGTGGTCCCCCCAGCTTCCCACAAGGTTTCACGTGCCTCGTGGTACTCAGGATCCCTGCGCTTGTACAGCCGCCGTTCTCTACGGGACTCTCACCCGCTCTGGTCAGGCGTTCCAGCCTGTTCGAGTAGCGATTGTGCAAGGGAGTGCAGGTCCTACAACCCCATCCGTTCCGAAGAACGAGTGGTTTGGGCTCTTCCCGGTTCGCTCGCCACTACTACGGGAATCTCGGTTGATTTCTTTTCGTCGGGTTACTGAGATGTTTCAGTTCACCCACTGCCCTCCACCTTGCCTATGGGTTCAGCAAGGGGTATCCAGACATCACTCTGGATGGGTTGCCCCATTCGGATTCTCAGGGCTCATCGCTTGGATGCAGCTCCCCCTGAACGTTTCGCCGGTCTCCGCGTCCTTCATCGGCGTTTGGCACCTGGGCATCCACCTCGTACTCTTCTGCGCTTGTGTGTAATCTGTGCTCTCTTGATGATGAGGTGTTCGTGGTCCTTCGGACTGCGTCCTCCTGGATGCAGACCGATGACCTTTTCAGCAAAATTGAAGGATTCTCTTCTTTTGCTTGCTTTCTTCTTCAGTTGTTCAGGTACGACGGGATATGATCCTCTGTGAGGAGGGGTATGCCTCCCTCACGTGCTTGGTGCGAGGACCTTCACCGCTGAAGAGTGGAAACCAGCCGCTGGCCGGTACTGTCTGTTTGGTTCCTGCTCGACCTGGGATCGGATGAGTCTTGTGTGATGCCGTCTCTTGCATCTCTCATCCTGTACTCCCTAGAAAGGAGGTGATCCAGCCGCACCTTCCGGTACGGCTACCTTGTTACGACTTCACCCCAATCACCGACCCCACCCTCGACGCCTGCCCCCTCAATGAGGTTAGCCCAGCGGCTTCAGGTGTTGCCGACTTTCGTGGTGTGACGGGCGGTGTGTACAAGACCCGGGAACGTATTCACCGTAGTGTGCTGACCTACGGTTACTAGCAACTCCGACTTCATGCAGGCGGGTTGCAGCCTGCAATCTGAACTGAGACCGGGTTTGATGGGATTGGCTCCCCCTCGCGGGTTGGCTGCCCTTTGTCCCGGCCATTGTAGCGTGTGTGTCGCCCAGGTCGTAAGGGCCGTGCTGACTTGACGTCATCCCCACCTTCCTCCGCTTTGTAACGGCGGTCTCGCTAGAACATTCAACTAGCGACGAGGGTTGCGCTCGTTGCGGGACTTAACCCAACATCTCACGACACGAGCTGACGACAGCCATGCAGCACCTGTCACACTGTCCCGAAGGAAGACCCTATCTCTAGGGCTGTCAGTGTGATGTCAAGACCTGGTAAGGTTCTTCGCGTTGCATCGAATTAAACCACACGCTCCGCTGCTTGTGCGGGTCCCCGTCAATTCCTTTGAGTTTTAATCTTGCGACCGTACTCCCCAGGCGGACCACTTAACGCGTTAGCTCCGATACCCGAAGGGTCGATACTCCGGACATCTAGTGGTCATCGTTTACGGCTAGGACTACCGGGGTATCTAATCCCGTTCGCTCCCCTAGCTTTCGCATCTGAGCGTCAGGTACTCTCCAGGGCGCTGCCTTCGCCTTTGGTGTTCCTCCGAATCTCTACGCATTTCACCGCTCCACTCGGAATTCCGCACCCCTCTAGAGCCCTCAAGTCGGACAGTTTTCGCACGCCTTCATCAGTTAAGCCGATGACTGTCAGTGCAAACTTACCCGACCGCCTGCATGCGCTTTACGCCCAGTAACTCCGGACAACGCTCGCCCCCTACGTATTACCGCGGCTGCTGGCACGTAGTTAGCCGGGGCTTCTTCCTGTGGTACCGTCCTTGCTCGTCCCACAGAAAAGCAGTTTACAACCCGAAGGCCGTCTTCCTGCACGCGGCGTTGCTCGGTCAGGGTTGCCCCCATTGCCGAAAATTCCTCACTGCTGCCCCCCGTAGGAGTCTGGGCCGTTCTCAATCCCAGTGTGGCTGATCGTCCTCTCAGACCAGCTACCGATCGTCGCCCTGGTAAGCTCTTACCTCACCAGCTAGCTAATCGGCCGCAGGCCCATCCCAAAGCGCCCTTGCGAGCTTTGCTCCCGAGGGAGCGTATGCGGTATTGTCGGCGATTTCTCGCCGGTATTCCTCACTTCAGGGTAGGTACCCACGTGTTACTCACCCGTCCGCCACTCCCTTCCACGAGGGAAGGGCGTTCGACTTGCATGTGTTAGGCACGCCGCCAGCGTTCGTCCTGAGCCAGGATCAAACTCGCCATTCAAGCGTTATTTCTATCTCGACATATCCTCACAGGATACGCGATCATGCTTGGTTGTTGTTGTTTGATCTGCTCAATGGAACAGATCACAGAATCAACAGGAACTGACATTGCGCTCCTTCTTGGAGGAAGGAGCCTCCGTCCATGCGGTTCTGTTTTCCACTCTTCAATTGTCAAGGTACTCGCATAACGCGCATAAGCATCATTTCTTTTGCTTTCGCGCTCTTCTCGATTGCTCCGGTATTGTAGCAGTTCGGCCTCGCTTTGTCAAGCCTTTTTTGAGCGGGATTTTTACCAACTTTCCGAAATTTCTTTCGCGTTGAAGGGCAGACTAATCCCTGTTAGCTCAGCCTTCTTACGGGAAATGTTCTTTCGGAGAGCCACATTACCGTGGCACAAACCCCAACCAATCAACCCAACTGCCGCCTCACCGGCGCATCTATTAATATGCCACATTCATTTTCAGTTGTCAAGGGTTCATCATCATTTTTCTCAAAACTTTTTACTGGAACTCTTGTCCAACCTCTGTCATGGCGAGACGTATTCTCGCATACTCTGTCGAGATTGTCAAGCGTTTTTTCCCAGCATGTCGGACTTCTCAAAATATGATGACAGACGCAGGCATTCATTCTGTCTCCGCGCTTTTTGTTTCCCTGTTCCCTCTCTTTATGGCGGTTCTTTGCTTCAGGAATAAAGAAAGATGGAACGCACAGCTATATTCATCTTTATGACTACAGGAACCATCTGCCAGCTTTTCCCCTTGACAAGTTCCATCTCCTGCCATACACTCCAAACAGGGAGCAATCGTTCTCTCCCCTTCAGCGTAGCTATCAGAGAAGAAAAGGGTACAAACAGCAAAATGACGCAGGGACCAAGAGGCCTCTCATCGGATACTGAGCATATTCAGGCCGAGCGAGACGAAACAGACATCTCACAACTTCCTGAACTCCCGCCCGGGATTTCGATTCCGGCACCAGGCAAGACGCCACGACGGCGCACCCCCTGGCCCGACGCAATAGATGTCATTTTTGAAAAAGACCCTGCCTGTCGCAACATCTTTGAAGCACTTACGTATCCTAGTCTATGGGCGCTGATCTTCCACCGTATCGCCCACGCGCTCTATAAAGCTGGCGTTCCATTCATCCCTCGCCTGATCTCGCAATTTGCCCGCGTGGTCACAGGAGGAATCGAAATACACCCCGGCGCACAGATTGGGAAACGCTTCTTTATCGACCACGGAGCGGGTGTCGTCATCGGCGAGACAACCGTTATCGGCAACAACGTCATGTTGTATCATCAGGTCACTCTCGGTGCAACAGGCTGGTGGCGACGCAGTCCCGGACGCAAACAGAAGCGCCACCCCACCATTGAAGATGATGTCACCATCGGCGTAGGAGCCGCCATTCTGGGCCCAATCACCATTGGTCGAGGCAGCAAAATCGGAGCAATGGCCCTCGTTCTCGAATCAGTTCCACCTAATTCTGTTGTGGCCTCCAAACCGGCAGAACTCCTGATGAAAGAGGGCGAACGCCTGAAAGAGCACGAAGAGCTCACTCAGGGCTGGAACGAGCAAGATTGGGAGATGGACTACCAGATCTAACCCGTTCCGCAGCACTTATGCATACGCCAGAAGCGTAGTCAGCACCAGCTCCCAGAAACGCCCGGCATGCAGTTGATATCCAACACGGGCGTTGGGAGCTTTGCCCAGTTTTCCATACACATCACACACCGTCCGCCCCCGCGACCACTCACCACCTGTCTCGATCTCAACCCGCATCTCCCGCGTCTCAATGATCGCAGGATCAATCAGGGCCGCCACTGTACAGGGGTCATGCACCGGAGCCGCAGGAAAACCGAACTCCCGCTGATAGGTCCCGGCAAAATAGGTCAGCAGATCGGCCACAAAACGCGGCACAGGTCGCCCTGAAGCCTGCAACTGCTGCAGAATCTCCTCGGTCGCAAGCGCCTGATGTGTCACCTCCAATGGAACCATCAGCAGCGGACGACCACAGGCAAACACCTGCGCTGCCGCCTCAGGATCAAACCAGACATTAAACTCCGCACCCGGAGTCACATTCCCCAGGCCGATCGCGCCGCCCATCACAACGATCTGCTTGATCTTCGGCACAATTGCGGGCTCACGCTGCATTGCAAGCGCCAGGTTCGTAAACGGCCCGGTCAGAACAAGCGTGATATCACCCTGTGACTGTAATAGAAGAGAGATCATAAGATCAACCGCATGTAAAGGCGACACCTGCATAGTTGCCTCGGGTAAGGTAGGGCCATCCATCCCTGACTCTCCATGAATATTATCGGCGAATGTCGGTGTCCCGCGAAGTGGCTTCTCAGCGCCTTTCGCAATCGGTACATGCCGAATGTCAGCCAGCGCACATACCTTCAATGCGTTCGCAGTCGTCTTCTCAACCGACTGATTTCCAGCCACCGTTGTAATCGCCAGCAGCTCAATCGCAGGATGGCGCGCCGCCAGCAGGATCGCAACTGCATCATCATGACCGGGATCGCAGTCTAAAATAATCTTGTGTGGTATCATCAAAATATCCCTCTGAAGAAAGCAAATAAGCCCCGTAAAGAAGCACCTTTATACTAACATTCAAGCATAACTAGATGCAAATTCAATAACGTTAAAGCTCTGTTAAAATCCGCGCTTTTGCTCGACTCTCGCATCACTCCTTGCTATAATGGCCTCAGCGAAAGAATTTGCATACAAAGCAAGGGGGTATCATTCCTTTGTTTGCTTCTCAAAAAGGAAATCTGATTATCGGTCAATCCGGCGGTGCAACCGCTGTTATCAACGCCAGCCTTGTCGGAGCCGTTGAGGCGGCCCTGCAAGACGCACGCATTCAAGGCGTGTACGGTATGTTGCACGGCATCGAGGGTCTGTTGAAAGAACAGATCGTCGACCTTCGCCAGCAATCACCCGGCCTCTGGCAACAGCTCCTGCATACGCCATCCGCCGCGCTCGGTTCCTGCCGCTATAAACTTCGTGATGACGACCTTCCGCACGTGATCGACATTCTGCGACGTTATGAGATCCGCTATTTTCTCTATATCGGCGGCAACGACTCCGCTGATACAGCCCATAGGCTGGCAGAGGCAGCCCGGGCAGAACAATACGAGCTCTACGCAATCAGCGTACCAAAGACGATAGATAACGACCTCCCCTTCACCGACCACTGTCCCGGCTATGGCAGTGCCGCTCGTTTTCTCACTCAGGCAACACTCGATTCAACCATGAACACGCTCTCCATGCCCTGGCACTACCCGATCAAGATCATTGAAACGATGGGCCGTAACGCCGGCTGGTTGACTGCCGGGACCGCGCTGGCTCGTCGCAATGAAGACGACGCGCCGCATATTTTGCTGGTTCCAGAGCTGCCCTTCAATGCAGACCGCTTCCTGAGCCGTGTCGAGGCTATTTATCGCAAGCTTGGCTATGTCATCATCGTGACCTCAGAGGCGATTAAAGACGAGCAAGGGCAGTACCTGGGAGCAGTCGGGCAGGCGGGAGTTGACGCCTTTCACCATCCACTCCTTAGCGGAGCCGCGCAAACTCTGGTAGAATTAGTAAAGCAGAAGTTACAATTACGTGCGCGTTTTGAAAAACCGGGCGACCTGCAACGCATGTCCGCACAAAACATCTCTGCCACAGATCGGGATGAAGCCTATCTGGTCGGGAAAATGGCGACACATGCGGCATTGCAGGGCGAAAGTGATAAAATGGTAACGCTGATCCGGCACGATGAGCCAATATATCACTGCACGACCGGACTGGTGGAGCTGGAACAAGTTGCCAATGTGCAGCGCCTGCTTCCGCCCGAGTTCCTGGACGACAGCAAAACAATGGTGACATCGGCCTTCTATCACTATGCGTTGCCACTTATCGGTGAGCCCATCGAGCCGTACGCACGCATAGATCGAACAAAGGTGGTACAGAAATGAGCAGGTTGAAACGAGCAATTGTCGTCGTGCTGGATGGTGTCGGCGTAGGCGAGAATCCCGACGCAGCAGCCTACGGAGACGAAGGAGCGAGTTCTATCGAGCACTGCGCCCGGGCGCTTGGCGGGCTGGAACTTCCCCATCTGGGCAAGCTAGGACTGGGCAATATTACCCCGATTCAGGGGACGCCTCCCGAGCCGCAGCCCCTCGGCGCCTATGGCAGCATGATCGAGACCGCCGCTGGCAAAGACAGCGTCGCAGGACACTGGGAGCTCATGGGCGTTGTCCTGCAACAGCCACTTCCTACCTATCCCGATGGCTTCCCCGACGAGCTCGTTTCAGCGTTCGAGCAGGCAATAGGGCGGCGGGTTATCGGCAACAAAGTCGCCTCAGGCACCGAGATCATCAAAGAACTCGGCGAGGAACATGTGCGTACCGGTCGGCCCATTCTCTATACCTCCGCCGACAGCGTCTTTCAGATTGCGGCCCATCAAGATGTCATTCCTCTGGATGAGCTGTATCGCATTTGCCAGATCGCACGTGATATGCTTACAGGAGAAAATGCCGTTGGTCGAGTTATTGCCCGGCCATTTATCGGTCAGCCTGGCTCGTTCGTGCGGACAGAGCATCGCCGCGACTTCGCCCTTGCGCCGACAGGCACCACCCTACTGGATGAGCTCAAAGACGCCGGAAAAGCCGTTATCGGCATCGGGAAGATTGAAGACCTCTTTGCTGGACGTGGCCTGACAGAGCGCGATCACACTGAGACAAACCGCGAAGGAATGGCCGCTGCACTGCGCTGGTTAGAACGAGACTTTGAAGGCCTCCTCTTCGTGAATCTGGTAGAATTTGATATGTTGTGGGGACACCGCCGCGATAGCCAGGGCTATGCACAGGCCTTGCGCGATGTGGATAACTGGCTTCCCGAGGTTCAACGCCTGCTTCGGCCAGACGATGCGCTCTTTATCGTTGCCGATCACGGGGTTGATCCAACCTTCCGCGGAACCGATCATACACGCGAACGCATTCCACTTCTCGCGTATGGTCAGCCGATTCGTCCGGCGACCAACCTGGGCACACGAGGCAGCTTCGCCGACCTCGGTCAAACCCTGGCAGAGGTCTTTCAGGTAGCTCCCCTGGCAGCAGGTAGCAGCTTTGCACAAGCAGTAGGATTGCTCTGATGACGGAGATCGAACAAGGACAAAAGAAAGAGAACATGCAGGGACCGGTGCTGCATGGAGAGCGCATAACGCTGCGACGTCCACGTATGGAAGACGCGCATTATGTCTTTCACTGGGAGCGCGATGATGAGGTCTGGCGCTATGATCCTCATCGCCCCTATTCACGCAGTATGGCGGATTTTCTCCCAAACTTCGAGCGTAATTATGTTCGCGGAAACGGTCGACAATTCTGGTTTATCATCGAGGATGAGAAGCATACCCCCATTGGCACCATCACCTACTTTAACCTTGATTACCGTCTGGGACAGGTTGAGGTCGGGCTTGGTCTGGGAGATAAAAGCAAGTGGGGCCGCGGCTATGGACCCGAAGCGATACGCACCATCGTGCGCTATCTGTTTACCTCGCCGCACATCATTCGCGTCTACGCAGAAACTGCGGTTGCCAACCATCCGGCCCGCCGCGCCTTCGCTAAAGCTAATTTCACCGAAGTCGGGCAGATCTTTGACCCGCGCAGCGCCGGTGAGCCGTGGATGTTGCTAGAAATTCGCCGACCACAGGCAACATATCTGACATAACTATTGAGAAAGGAGCAAAGCACCGCCTCACACGGGGCGTGCTGCTTACATACCCGGGCATGGATACAAAGAAGATTACCGTTGATCCATCCATCTTTAAGGCATACGACATTCGCGGGGTTTACGGGCAGAACTTGAACGATGACACAGCATACGCCATCGGTCGAGCCGCCGCCCAATATCTGAACGTCCCGACCATCGCGGTAGGTCGGGATATGCGTCTCTCCTCTCCGCAATTGAAGGAGAACCTGATTCGTGGTATCACCGACCAGGGCGTTGATGTTGTTGATCTGGATCTGGTCACAACCGATGCGCTGTATTTCGCGGTCGGCAAATTCAACTATCCGGCAGGCGTGATGATTACCGCCTCCCACAATCCCGGCAAGTACAACGGCATGAAGTTCTGCCGCGCAGAAGCCTACCCGATCAGCTTTGAGACCGGCCTGAGCGATATGCGCGATCTGGCAGTCAGCGGCAATTTCGCCACGCCCGAGAAGAAAGGTACCGTCACCCGCCGTGACATCATCGACGACTACGTGAAGCACGTGCTGTCATTCATCGATGTCCAGAAAATCAAGCCGCTTAAAATCGTTGTTGATGCCGGAAATGGCATGGCAGGCCTGATTGTTCCGCGCGTGTTCAAGCATCTGCCCTGTGAACTGGTCCCGCTCTACTTCGAGCTTGACGGCAACTTCCCGAACCATCCCGCCAGCCCGATTGAGCCAGAAAACATGGTTGATTGCCAGAAGAAGGTTCGCGAGACTCATGCGGATATGGGCGTTGCGTTCGACGGCGATGCGGACCGCATGTTCCCCGTCGACGAGCATGGCGACCTGATCGACGGCTCACAGGTCACACTGATGGTTGCTAACAGCCTGCTCAAGAAACATCCCGGCTCAACCATCCTGCATAACATCATCGTCTCAAAGGGCGTGCCCGAACTGGTCGCCAAACTGGGCGGCAAATCGGGCGTAACGCGCGTCGGCCACTCGTTCATCAAAGCTGAGATGCGCAAACAGAACGCAATCTTCGGCGGCGAGCACTCCGGTCACTTCTACTTCCGCGATAACTGGTTCGCCGACTCCGGACTGATTGCATTCCTTATAATGCTCGAACTCGTCTCAGAAGAGAACAAACCGTTCTCCGAGCTCATCAAGCCGCTTGACCACTACTATCGCAGTGGTGAAATCAATACCACAGTGAAGGATACGCAGGCCAAGCTGCAACAGGTGGAAGAGCACTTCAGCAAGGGCGCGAAATCCGTCAACAAGCTGGATGGGCTCACCGTCGACTTCGGCGACTGGTGGTTCAATGTGCGTCCATCCAACACCGAGCCCCTGCTGCGCCTGAACGTTGAGGCCAACAGCAAGGAGCTGATGGAGCAGAAGCGCGACGAAGTGCTTGAGGTCATACGCAGCTAAGACAACAATATTCGGGAGCTATGCGGCACAGCGTATAGCTCCTTTTCCTGCTCTCGCAACACGCGCAAGAGCATCAGCGTTTTCTTGACACTCCAAACACTTAGTGCTAGCATAAATCCAGTTGAAAAACGCGACTCCTGGCCCGTCAGGGCATGTAATATGTCACCATATCTACTAAGGAGCACTATTTTGAAGATACACGAATATCAGGCCAAAGAAGTCCTGGCACGCTATGGCATTCCAGTGCAGCCTGGAAAGGTCGCACGTACGCCAGAAGAGGCCGAAGCTATCGCCCGCGAACTTGGCGGGCCGGTTGTTATTAAAGCCCAGGTGTATGTAGGCGGTCGTGGAAAAGCTGGCGGTATCCAGTTTGGTGATACCCCCGCCGAGGCCAAAGCAGCAGCACAGCGTGTACTGGGTATGGATATCAAGGGCCTCACCGTCGAAAAGGTTCTTGTTACCTCCAAGATCGACATCAAAGAGGAATATTACCTCGGTATCGTCTTTGATCGCAATACACAGTCCCCGGTTGTGATGGTCTCCAAAGAAGGCGGCATCGACATTGAAGAGGTTGCAGCGACCACCCCTGAGAAGATCATCAAGTACCCGATCGATATGCGTTGGGGTCTGCGCCCCTTTGAGGCGCTCAATATCGTCTCGCGCGCGGGTATCCCTTCACAGGCATTGCGTCAGGCGGCAGCCATCCTCACAGCACTGGCAAAGGCCTACATTGGCAGCGACGCCCAGTTAGCGGAAATCAACCCGCTGGCTCTGACGACTGATGGAAAAGTAATGGCAGCCGATGCCAAGATTTTAATAGATGACAACGCCCTCTATCGCCAGAAAGAGATTGCGGAATGGGCCGAGCCCGAAGAGGCCAATCCAATTGAGTTTGAGGCGCGTCAGGAAGGGCTCACCTATGTGAAGCTTGATGGCGACGTCGGCATTATCGGGAATGGCGCTGGCCTCGTGATGACCACCCTCGATATGGTCGCACGCGTGGGCGGCAAACCGGCGAATTTCCTCGATATCGGCGGAGGCGCAAAAGCAGAAGTCATGCACAAGGCCCTCACCTTTGTTGCCCGTGATCCCCAGGTGAAAGGCATTCTGGTCAATATCTTCGGCGGTATCACACGCGGTGAAGAGGTCGCCCAGGGTGTGATTATGGCTCAGGCCGAACTTCCGAAAGGCATGCCTATTGTCGTTCGTCTCTCCGGCACAGGCGCAGAAGAAGGTCGCGCTATGCTCAAGGATGCTGGCCTCGACTGGGGTAAAGATATGCGCGACGCTGCGCAAAAGATCGTTGCCGCTATAAGCTCGAAGGGATAGAGGTTTAGAAGACAATGAGTATTCTGCTAGATGAAAACACACGGGTTGTCGTCGTAGGTATGACGGGCCGCGAGGGCCTCTATCACACCCGCAACATGGTGAAAGCTGGCACGAAGATTGTCGCCGGTAAAACACCGGGCAAAGGCGGTCAGGAAGTCGACGGCATTCCCGTTTTTGATACCGTCATTGAGGCCGTCGAGAAAACCGGCGCGAATGCAGCCTGTCTCTTCGTTCCCGCACCCGGCGCTGCCGATGCCATCGAAGAGGCCGCCTATGCAGGCATCAAGCTGATCGTCTGTATCACTGAGGGCATTCCTGTGATGGATATGACCCGCGCCATTATCACTGTGCGCGAGAAGGGTGCGACGCTGATCGGCCCGAACTGCCCCGGACTCTGCACGCCCGGCAAAGGCAAAATCGGCATTATTCCCTACGACATCTTCACACCCGGACCGGTCGGCTTTATCTCCCGCTCCGGCACGCTCACCTATGAAGTCGTCTCTCTGCTCACCGAGGCCGGTTTCGGTCAGTCCACCTGCATCGGTATCGGTGGTGACCCGATTATCGGTTCTACCTTCGTCGATTATCTCAAACGCTTCGACGAGGATCCGCAGACCGAGGTCGTGGTGATGTGCGGCGAGATCGGTGGCAGCGACGAGGAAGATGCAGCCGAATATATCAAGACGAAGATGAAGAAGCCAGTCGTCGCCTTTATCTCTGGACGAACCGCACCTCCAGGAAAACGTATGGGGCATGCAGGCGCGATCATCTCCGGCAACACCGGCACCGCACAGGGAAAAGTCGCCGCCCTTGAGGCCGCTGGCGTCCCGGTTGCCGATACCATCTTCGATGTTCCCGAACTGGTGAAGAAGGTTCTCAACAAGTAACACGAACAACACAACTCAAAGCCGGGCTCCCCTGTGGGGCCCGGCCATAAGGATGTTTCCCATGACCACGGCCCTTATCTACGATCCGATTTTTCTTGAACATATCACACCGGATAAACACCCTGAGCGGCCCGATCGGCTCGAATCGACGATGCAGGTCATTAAGGCCCTCGGCTGGCTTGACCGCGAAGACCTGCTCCTGCTCCCACCACGCGCCGCAACTATTGAGGAGCTGGCAACCGTGCATGAGCGCGAGTATATCGAGTCGGTTGCAGAAGCGAGCAAACAAGCAGCGGAGAAGGCGGCAACAGGTAAACAGAAAACCTTCTTCTTCGCTACCGATACCTACGTATCAGCCAAAACCTATGAGGCCGCACTGAAAGCGGCAGGAGCCCCGCTAACTGCAATCGATGCAGTGATGAAGGGCGAGGTCAAAAATGCCTATTGTCTGGTTCGCCCCCCCGGACATCACGCCGTCGCTGAGTCGGCGATGGGATTCTGTATCTTCAATAATGTGGCGGTCGCAGCACGCTATGCTCTCGATGTTCATGGGCTCGAACGCGTCATGATTATCGACTATGACGTGCATCATGGCAATGGCACTCAGGAAATGTTCTACGACGATCCACGCGTGCTCTACTTCTCGGTCCATCAGGCGCCGTTCTTCCCCGGCACCGGCAACTACGACGAACGCGGCGAGGGCGCAGGCGAAGGCACAACGATCAATGTTCCCCTGCCCGCGCAGACCAGCTATGCGACCTATGAGGCGGTCTTTAAGCAGGTGCTCGCTTCGGCGGCTGATCGCTTTGACCCACAGTTGATTCTGGTCTCCGCTGGCTATGACGCACACTGGAATGATCCGATTGGCGATATGTATCTGTCAACGGCTGCCTTTTTCCAGTTGAATAAAATTATCCTTGAGATGGCTGAATTCCTGTGTCAGGGCCGCGTGATTATGGTCCAGGAGGGCGGATATAGCGTCAGCGCGATGGAGTCCTGCGTTGCGACCAGCCTGAACCAGCTTCTCGGCGGCGATGCTGCGGTCGACGATCTTGGACCCGCGCCTACTCCACCCTATCGCCTGAATACCGATGTCCTGATTGCAGAGCTGCGCCGCATCCACGGCCTGACCGGCTATCGCCCGCGCAATAAGCCCAAACCCGATCTTGAGAAGCTGCGGCGGGAGATTCTGGGCCCGAACGCGGAGAAGAAACAGAAAGCCTGAGAGTAGGTGGAATGTATACTGTCCGGCAACTGACGCCCGCTGATGTCCATGCTGTCGAGCGTTTGCTGCGCTCATCAGAATATATCTATCAGCGTTTCACGCTGGAAGAACTTCCGCTCCTGCTGGAACGCTACCCGTGCATGGGCGTTTTCTCGAATCAGACAACGCTGACCAGTTTTCTCCTTGTCCAGACCGTTAATCCGCCTGTCGCCTGGATAGGCGGGTTCGGCGTCAGTTGGACGGAAAGTCGGTCCTATATCGAGCATCTTGACCGTCTGCTTGAGGCCCTGATGCAGCCCCTGCATAAAGCAGGTGTGCAGGATCTCTACTATTCGGGTAGTGACATGATGCTCGATTGGCTCCGCCCGCTCCTGATGCACCGCCAGTTTGAGCCAGACCGTTACCTCTACTCCTATGATAAGTATGACTATGCCGTCCCGACGCAGGGAAATCAGCAGGTGACGATTCGTCCCGTCAATCCCGCGACCGATATGCCTGCACTGCTAACGATCGAGCACGCCTGCTTCGAGGAGCTCTGGCGCTATGATGAGGCAGCTTTCCGCGATATTGCCCGCACTCATCCCTACTTTGTCGTTGCCGAGCAGCGGGGGCACGTCGTTGGCTATCAATTTAACGCCCTTGATGCCGAGATGGGCTACCTGATCCGCATCGCGGTTCATCCCTCCGCCGAACGGCAGGGCATTGGCGCCCGCCTGATGACTGAAGCCGTTCGCTTTTTTGAGAGACATGGGGCCACCCGCATCATGCTCAATACGGAGGAGCAGAACGTGCATGCGCACCGCCTCTATGAGTGGTTCGGCTTTACACGTCTGCCACAAACCGGCTTCGTCCTCCGCAGGTCGCTAGAGAACCCCTAGCAGATAGCGCACAATCAATGGATGCGACTTGTTCTTGACTCCCAGAGCGAATGCCTGCCCCGTATTGACATACGGTGCGACCTGCGCATAGGTCGTATCATTAATCAATATATTGTTATCTGTTGCGTTGGTTTGCAGACGTGAGGCCACATTCACCGCATCACCAATCGCTGTATAGTTCTGCAAGCGCTCCTGCGCTCCCACATTGCCCACCGTGGCCTGCCCCGTATTGACACCGATTCCGAATGCCACATTGCGCTCATGCGGGTGCTCCTGCTGGTATTGCTGCACAGCAAGACGCATTTTCCAGGCCGCACGGACCGCTCGCAACGCGTGATCGCTCTGGGGCAGCGGCGCATTAAAGATCGCCATCAGGGCATCACCGAGAAAGGCGGTCAGCGTTCCCTCTTCCTCCCAGATTGATTCACACATGATCTTATGGTAGCGGTTCAACATATTCATCACGTCATCGGGAGCCATACCTTCACTCAGCCGGGTAAAGCCGCGAATATCCGCAAACAGCACCGAGATCTCTTTCGTTTCGCCACCGAGCTTGAGCGCGTTAGGATTCTGGATCAACTGTTGTACGACATTAGGATGCACATAGCGCTCGAACATCTGACGAATGCGCTTGCGCTGCTCTTCGGAGCGCTTTAATTCGGTCCGATCATCAATCACCAGCGCCGCGCCGATATGTTTGCCCTCGGTATCGCGCAATGAGGAGATATAGAAGTTCAGGCTGATGCGCTCCGGTCGACGCCCGGGAATCGTACACTCAACCGAACTGGGAACAAAGGTACCATGTTCGTGCAGATGATAGTTTTCCAGCGCGTTCCGAAACAGGGGGATCAGGCCAAGCTGGCGTGGCAGAGCCATAAAGGCCTCACCATAATGCTTGCCGATCATATTCTTGCTGCTGATATTGAGAATGTAGCCCGCCGCTGAATTGAAGGTGGTAATATATCCCTGTTTATCCGTGGTGATGACGCCATTCGCGATAGAACGGAAAATATTATCCATGTATTGCTTGTCGTTCTTGACCTGCTGTATGGCTTTGTTTAAATCAGCGAATAGCCGGGCATTATCGATAGCAATGGCTGCCTGATTGCAGAAGGCCAGCAAGAGATCAAGGTGTCGCTCACTGAAGAGGTTCGCGGTAATCCGGCTATCGACATAGACTGCGCCGATACAATGGTTTCGCACGATCAGCGGCGCACACATAATCGAGCGAATCCCCAGAGACACGATGCTCTCATGAATCTGCGAGAGCTGATCCAGGGCGGCATCACGCCCTAACAGCGGCTCACGCGTCCGAATCACCTGCATCACCGTTCCCTTGCTGATCTGCGCTTCCGCGAACTCGCTCTCCGGAATGGTATACTTCTCTTTATCGCGAGCAATCGTAAACTCCGGCTCGCCGCTCTCGGGACTCACCAGCATCAAATAGCCACGCTCCGCATCCACAAACTCAATGACACGATCCATCACCAGCTTGAGGACCTCATCCAGCTCAAGCGTGGAATTGAGGGTCCGTGCGATATCGGCCAGAATTCCCTGCTCGTCGCGCTCTTTCTTCAGTGTGGAAATGCTGCTCCGCAACACGGCCCGCTCTCGTTCAAAGGCAACCGCGCCACTCTGGCCATTGCTGAGCCCACCTGTTCCCGGCATCGAGCGGAGGATCTGCTGAAGCGCATGGCTTAAACGTCCAAGCTCGATATCAGCGCGACGCTCGATGTTCAAGGCATCAACCAGCAAGCCAACCCGCGGATCACCTGTATCTGAAGCATACTTTCCTTCAACATCGGTTTCCAGGCGCATCGTATGCTGATGCAGCAATTGCGATATTCGCATCAATTCGTCGCTAATAGCGCGCAGATCCTGGCCCACTCTCCCTATCTGAGTCACAAGGCTCCCTCCCTCACTATTACTGAGTGCGTTACTATCACAAATTCAATTACTCCCGGTTCAAATAATACTGAGAAAATGGAGCGTGCGCGGGCTCCGGTACAAGCTCTCAACTACCAGCATTATGCACAACAACGCTAATCCGGCGAGATGATTCTGCTCCTGTCCTTCTTCCAATCAGCATAAAGCACTTCCACAACAGAGGTACAGGTATGCAGAGGTACCTCTTCTTAAAGAACGTTCTATCAGGCTCTCTCTCTGATATGAGTTTTTCTTACCCGGCGGGAACGAATTTCCGGCGTTTCGCTCTTCACACTTGTTTTGCTGTCCCGGTATGACATCATACTACAACGCTCCCAGAAAGCTCCTTGACACCTCATACGCCCTGCTCTTGAAGATATGCGCGAAAAGAAACCGGGATAAAGAAAAAGTCACGTTCAACACTATCGAGCGCCGTCGTGTTATCAAAGGTAAAGAGAGATACGGCCTCTCTGGTCAGTGGTGGTTTCGGTAACACCGCTTCCAGAACGGCAGCCCCGAGGGCGACGAATGGCAACGGCGCGGGCACCTTCAGGCGCTTCTTGCCCATCGTTCGCGTGAGCAAGTCGAGTATCTGTTCAAAAGAATAGTACTCGGGACCACCGATGGTGTAGATCCTTCCACTCGTCTGCTCGGGATGCTCCAGAAGAAAGAGCACCACAGAGACGACATCTTCTACAAAAATAGGCTGAAACATGATCTTCCCGCCACCGAGCAAGGGAAGCACCGGAGAAGTCCGAATCAGATTCACCAGCCCGCTGATAAAGGGTGCGCCCTTGCCAAACACCACCGAGGGACGCACAATGGTCCAGTCCAGCCCGCTCGTTGTCAGCGCCTGTTCGGCCAGATAGCGCCCCTGCATATAGCTCCCGGGCTTATCCGGCTTTGTCCCCAGGCCGCTCAGTTCAATCATGCGCCGCACGCCCGCCTCCTTCGCCGCCTTAATCAGATTATCTGTTCCCTCGACGTTTGTGGCGTAATAGCGTGTGGCAGCCGTCTGCTTGCGATCTGCGGTTACAAACGCACAATGCACAATCGTATCCACGCCCTGAACGGCCTCCGGTAGCGTTTCGGGCCGTGTCGTATCCCCCTGTACCAGTTCAGTCCCGGGGAGAAGACTCCGCGCGCGCTCGACATCACGCACTAAACAGCGTGGACGCTCGCCCTGCTCTACAAGTCGTCTGACAAGATGACTCCCGATAAATCCCGTAGCACCGGTCACGAGTATCATAGCTTCTGTTCTCGCTTTCCAGACTATCAGCTCGCGCTCCACAACAGGGAGCTCTCTTCTCATAGTATAGCGAATGGAGCACGCCCCTGGTAGGGATCAACGCAGCGCCTTTTCGGGAAGCTGAATATGCACCGTCACCCCTTCGTCCGGGGCGCTTTTGATCACCAAATTCCCGCCCGCAATCGTCAACAGGGCGCTATGCGTCATCAGACCGCCACCGGTTCCAGAAGTCGGACCGGCAGGCTTCATGCCCACGCCGTCATCATGCACCACTATTTCGAGATCTGGATTACACGATGCAGAAAGTGTCAGGCAGAGCCGCCGATGCACGTCGGTGCCGCGTCCGTGGCGAGCAGCATTCCGCAGCGCCTCCTGTACCGCCGCAAAGAGCAACTCGGCAATCGCGGGAGGCACCAGTTCATCTATCCGCAGCGCCGTCTCCTCCGAAACTTCCCAGTGGACCGCATCAAACGCCTGATGAAAATCGTGCTCGATCATGGTCTGAATCGCCTGCATCAGTCCCTCTCGCTCAAGGCGATAGGGTGCGCCCGTTGCCATCTCACGCATCATCGAGGCCAGGCGCCGATGCGAGTCGCTGATCATTTCAATCGCGTCTCCGAGGGCGCTGCTGGCCTGTGCCGGGTCCTGTTTCCCGCGCACAAAGAGGCGCAGCGTTTCCAGCCGCAACAGGGCAAGATGCATCTGCGGCAAAATCTCATCATGCAGGATACGCCGCTGCTGTCCGCCAAGTAACTTGACATCAACAATACGCCGCCGCAACAGGCCCGCAACCGCCTGCATGGCCTCATGATCGCGTAAGGTATCCAGAATCCGCTGACCACAGGCCTGAGCGATCTCCATATCTTCATCAGTCAGACCGGCGCCGCCCGCTCGCGGTCCCAGATATAATTTTGCCACAAGTCCAAGCTCATCGTAAATCGGTAGGACCCAACAAATAGAGCGCATGCCATGCATGGTCACGCGGATACGATAGGCATGCACACGCCGGCGCAGCACCTGCTGCGTATGCTCCTCAACCTGTGCCTTCATCGACCAGAGATAGGTAAAGCTCGGCTTGATCGGCCCGGCCAGCACATCGAGTCGCGCATACTGAATATCAAGCACATCCCGGCAGAGGTGAAAAAAGAGCGCCTCCATGTTCTGTTCTGTCTTTTGCAGGTCGGTTTTGAGCCAGTGATGCACGTTCGAGCTGCGCAAAAAGGGGCCAAGCATCGCAATATAGCGATCATGGGCCGTGTAGTTGCTCCAGGTAAAAAGCGCATAGATGCCGGTCGTGACGCAGGTAATCAGCAGCAGGCCGCTGAGATTGCTGTGCGTTACAGCCACAAAGACCGCGATGAAGATAGCAATCACGGTCGCCACAATCACAATCCCGCGCCATTGCTCAAAAAAGCCGCGCCGGGCTAGCGGACGCTCGATCAGGATACCATGCTGCACAATCGAATAGCCAATCAGCAGCAGGATGACCGCAACCGCCCCTGTGCCCACAATATCAATCAGCATCAGATGTAAGGGTATCGCCCCGAGCGCATGCGCGGGTAGCTCGGGCGGCGGCACAATCGCGGTATCGAACCAGTTCAGCGTGGACCAGACCCCGATCACGCCAAGCGTCGTGGTCAGCCCAACCATCACCAGCGCCGCAACCAGCAGAATCGGCCGGGCCAGATGCCAGGAAAAGACCGGCTCCTCAAGCAGCGCGGCCCGCGCATGATCGTCGGAGAAGGCATCAATCAGCGCCTGCCGCAATGAGGCAAACGAACGCCGCTTCACGAGCGCTCGACAGAGCACCAGCAACGCCCGCCGGACGCGATTCGGCGTAAACCAGGGGCCAATAGCGCAGAAGGTCAGGTAGCAGAGGAAGAGAATCGGGAGCGAAATCACCACAGGCAGGAAGTCAGTCTGCGCCCGGGTGGGCAACGCGCTATATGCCAGCAGGCGAATCGTCCCCATAAAGGTAAAGACGTTGCGGTTCAGGATCAGAATCAGCAGCACGATACAGCCAAGCAGGCCACTCCCGAGCAGCAACCAGGGGCGCCGGCGCCGCCATTTTTCGTTCATCAAAGAGGCATAATGCAGCCCGATCACAAACCAGATATAGGGAGCACCCAATCCGGGCAGCCAGCTTAAACGCCAGAGAAAATCTGCCGTCACCAGCCCACTATTATGCGCGAATGGACTGGCAGTCAGTAAGGCATGCACAAAGAAGAAAAGCGCGGAGAGCCCGAGCCCTACCACCCCCACCCTGGCAATCATACTACGACGATCACCATTCAACCAGACAGTACAGGCCAGCCAGAGAAACGCCACCACGTTGAAAATTGATAAAGCAACAGCCAGCGTGTGGGCAACCAGAAGCACGCTTTGCTCGGAGAATACGGTCATACTCATGAACTACTCATCTTCAAAAAAAGGAACCCACTCGCCCCGACGATCCTGCACCAGCGCAGCCCCGTTCTCATCCCAGATCATCAGGCGATTGTGCATATAAATCAGCGTTGCCCGCACACGAGCAACCTTGTCATCAACCGCGTTGTCGCTCAACCCCCAGGCGGCATAAATCCGACCATTGGTGCGGCTGACTGCTCGCTTATCATGCAATTTCAGACGAGCCGCAATCTGCTCATTTGTCATACCTCTCGCCATCAGTTCGGCTACCCGCAGCTCGTTCGGCTCCAGAAGAGCGCGCGGTGATTGCTCGTCCAGATCGCGTACCTCCTGCACCCGGTCCTCAATCTCGGGATCGACCAGACTGCGCCCGTTGACGGCGTCACGCAGTAACGGCACCAGCATACTGGGCAGGAGATAGTTACTCTTGCGTACATAGGCGTAGTGCGTCAGAATACCGGAAGCGCGGAACTCCCGATAGTACTCGTCATCATCCTGAATTGAATAGAAGACAACGGGCATACGTGGGCGCTCGCGGCGGATCGCCACAGCCGCACCGACACCGCTCATGGCACTTCTCCCCATCTGCGGATCTTGTAACTGCACATCCATGAGAATCACATCCATGTCCAGCTCAAGCGCCTTTGCCACCGCCTCGCGTCCGGTCGCGGCCTCGCCCACAACCTGCACCTCGTCGGTCGCTTCCAGGCCCTCGTGAAGCGCCTTCCGTAACGGCCCGTGATCATCTACCAGGAATACTTTTATTTTCGCAGCCATCCGTTAGCCTCAAAACAACTCTCTTGCAACGCATATCTCTAACCTGAAAGTATAGCAGTTTTTCGGTGAGATACCCAGTCTTCGAGACCCACCAGAGCCGCACTCGGGACCGTACCGATGCGCATCCCGACAAACTCATAAGCGAAAATGATTTCGATTCGCCGGAGGAATATGGTATAGTGGAAGAGGATAGTGCTTTAAGAACACTCTTTTTCCCGTTAAGAAAGAGAAGATCGAAAGATCAAGAAAAGGATGCAATGCGTGAACAGGTAGTTGCAATGGATACAGGCCATATCTATCTCGGGCTCTTGTTGCACAATCACCAGCCCGTCGGGAATTTCCCCTCGGTCATTCAGCAGGTCTATGAGCAATCATACCTGCCCATGCTCGAAGCGCTGGAGCGTCACCCCGGGGTCAGGGTCTCGCTACACTACACGGGCTCCTTGCTTGATTGGCTGGAAGCGACGCACCCCGAGTTTCTGGAGCGCATCGCCGCTCTTATCCAGCGTGGACAGGTTGAGATCGTCGGCGGCGGCTACTACGAACCGATCCTGCCCGCTATTCCAGATCGGGACAAAATCGGCCAGATTCGTGCCTTCTCCGAACGACTGCACGCCCTCTTTGGCACAACCCCTGACGGCATGTGGCTGGCAGAACGCGTCTGGGAGCCCTCGCTTCCCCGCTATCTCGAAGAGGCCGGGATACAATGGACCATCCTTGATGACACGCACCTGAAAGCAACCGGCCTGGACGATGACGACCTGTACGGCTACTATGCGACCGAGGATCAAAGCGGCGTGCTCAAAGTCTACGCGACCAGCAAGAAGCTCCGCTACACCGTCCCCTGGCGACCGGTCGCCGAAACGATCCAGTGGCTGCGCTCGCTGGCAAAGCCCGGACAGCAACGGATCGCCGTCATGGGCGATGATGGCGAGAAGTTCGGGAGCTGGCCTGAGACCGGCCCATATTGTTGGGGAGAAGACGGGTGGGTCGACGCGTTTCTGAGCGCACTGGAACAGGAACGCGATTGGCTGCACACGATTCCACTCGGCGAATACGCACGGAGCGCGCCCGCGCTCGGTCGGATCTATATTCCAACAACCTCCTACATCGAGATGTCCGAGTGGTCGCTACCGCCACGCAAAGCCTACCAGTTTGGCCGCCTGCTACATAAGCTGGAAGAGAACCGGGAGAACGAGATACTGCAATTCTTCCGGGGCGGCTTCTGGCGCAACTTCCTCGCTCGCTATCCCGAGGTCAACAACCAGCATAAGAAGATGCTGCGCGTGCATGAGCGGGTTCACGCGGTCGGCGAGACAGAGGCGCTCCGGCACCTGTGGAAGGCGCAGGCGAATGACACCTACTGGCACGGCCTCTTCGGTGGGGCGTATATGGGCCACGTGCGGTCGGCCATCTACCATCACCTGATTCGCGCTGAGCATCTCGCCGACCGTGTTTTGCACCAGAATCAGCCCTGGCAATCCTACGAGTTCACCGACTTTGATCGCGATACCCATAATGAGCTGATTATTGAGGGAAGCGCCCAGAATCTCTATCTCGCGCCAGAGCGAGGCGGCACACTCTTTGAATGGGATCTTCGCCAGAGCGCGCATAATATCCTCAGCGTGATGGCCCGCCACCCCGAAAGCTACCATCAGGTCTTGCGCGAGCACGAACAGGAGCGGCGGCAGAAGGCACGTCAGGCTGCCACAGAGCCACAAGCCCTTGAGCCGGAATCGCCCCACACCACCGTACGCACGAAAGAGCCAGACCTTGACCGCCTGCTTGTCATCGATAGACATCGCCGCACCAGCCTGAAAGATCACTTCCTGCCCGCCGGACTCCCCTTCCCGTCCTTTCTACAGAATCGCTATGAGGAACTGGGCGACTTTATCGAGCAGCCCTACCATACCGAGGTGGAGCAGGACGAGCAGGGTCTGCTTGTCACGCTGACGCGCCAGGGCAAGGTGAAACGCGCTGGCGCCCTCGGACCGCTGCCGGTCTTGCTCACCAAGCAGCTTGTGATCGCTCGCGAGGCCGAGCGCCTGAGCATCAGCTATACACTGGAAAATCGGGGCCGGGCTCGCCTGCAAACGTGCTTCGCCTGCGAATGGAACCTGCATCTACTCGCCGGAGGCAAGAACGAACAGGCATATTGCTTGATTGAAGGCCAGGCGCCCGCGCTGCTGGATCAGAATGAAGAGGTAGCAGACGTACAGGCGTTACACGTCGGCAATACCTGGCTCAAGCAGGATATCGGGTTTCTCATCAGTCAAAAAGCGCTGCTCTGGCGCTTCTCTCTTGATGCCGTAACTGGTTCGGAGGCGGGCTTTGAGCGAACCCACCAGGGAACGTGCATCGTATTCCTCTGGCCCGTCGTACTAGATTCAGGGGGAGTATGGCGCGTTCGCCTTGATTGCACAGGCAGCCAGCCAGAAGGATTCAGGCTCTCATGATTTCGCAAAGGGAAGGATGACGATGGCGAAACAAATACTGGTACTTCAGCATGCACAAGAAGATCCGATTGGCTTTCTAGGGGAGATCCTGGAAGAATATGGCGTCTCATTTGAGCCTGTTCTTGTCGAAACCGAGACCCTCCCCGCCCCGACAGCCTATGCAGCGGTCATAGCCCTGGGAGGCACGCAACACGTCTATGACAGGGAGCGTCACCCATATTTCGCCACCGAGGCGCCTTTTTTACGGCACCTGGTCGAGCAAGATATTCCCTATCTGGGCATTTGTCTGGGGAGCCAGTTGTTAGCGGATGCCCTCGGCGGGCACGTGCGTCGGCACCACACGGCAGAAATAGGCTTCTATGATGTCGAGCTAACGCCAGAGGGACGCGTAGACCCGCTCTTCGCCGGTTTCACTGATGCCTGCACAGTGTTTCACTGGCATGAAGATGTTTTCGAGCTGCCAGCCGGTGCGGTCCTGCTGGCAACCAGCCCGGCAGCCCGTAATCAAGCGTTTCGTATTGGGAAACGTGCATATGGGCTACAATTTCATATCGAGATAACACCTGAGATGCTTCAGCTCTGGCTTCAGGCACCAGTTCAACGGCCTCGGAGTGCGCAGGAGATCGCGCTATTGGAGCGATTGCAGAGGGAACAGAGAGAGAGGTTTCCTATTTTCCATAGGCATTCGCGTATACTATTTAAGAACTTTCTGAAAAGCAGTAATCTGTTACAGGAATAATTGGGATGAACGGTAGACCCTTTTCATTTGTTCCCTCTATCTGCTATACTTGCACTCATAACACATTGTCGGAAGACTGGCGAGCATACACCAGCATACCTGACAGGCTTTCGCAGATAATACAATACATTTTCAGGCACGGACATACTTAGCTCAAGAGGTGGCACATCGGAGACCGCTACTATTTATCTTCCTATTTCCTGGTTGACAGGAAGAATACTATAGATTATTGGTGAATAGTATGTACAATGCCGTAGCTTCCCTCGCTAGAGGTGCGGAGCAAGATATGAATATAGAATTCCTTGAAAGGCTGCATTCAAGCAAGATGCCGCAGTACAACAATATTCAAAGCACCATTCTGACAAACGACTATGGACCTATTGCCCTGCCACCTTTCACATTTGCTTTTAAAACTACTGCATGTGAACGCCACCCGACACGCAACGAGGATAGCATCCTTTTAGAGGAGGAAACCGGCCTTGCTGCTGTTTTCGATGGAGTCGGCGGCAGTGCAGCAGGAGAAGTTGCCTCGCAAACAGCGGTACAAGCCACGCGTCAGGAATGGAAGCGCATTGTCAGGCAGTTTCAGCAGGGGCGTAAAAAGCACACCTTCCTCGAATATACTGAGCGGTCACACCTGCCCACCCTCCTTGAACGACTGATTCTGAACGCCGATGAACAGGTACGCACCGAGGGAGCCCGCCGAGCCGGAACCGACAATCTCGCCACCACCGTCGCCCTTGCCGCCATTTGCCGTATCCCGGGACAACGCCACTATAAACTACTCTTTTCCCACGTTGGAGACAGTCGCATCTACCTGCTCCGCAGCGACGAATCCCTGAAACGCCTGACCACCGATGACGGCCTGCTTGGAAAGCTGGTCGAGAACCAATTGATTGACAACGAAGACGCCCTGCACATCGATCAGGCATGCAGCACCGAACAACTCAGCGATGTTGAATTCAGCTACTTCCGCTTGCGGGGCGGGATCACACAGGCGCTTGGCGGTCCTATTGCCCCGACAGTCCATCTGGGCGAGTGCACCATCTATCCCGGCGATCGCCTCCTGCTCTGTACTGACGGTATTCACGACAACCTCACCGACAAGGAAATTGAAGCGGTCCTGCGCAACTCGTCACGCAACGCTGCCGCCCGTATCCTTGTCGAACAATCCATCGAACGCTCGCATGAGCCACGCAATATCAATATTCGCGCCAAGCCCGATGATATGAGCGCCATTGTGATTACCTGCCGTTTCTAGCATTTCTACCCGTCCATGCCGGTTGCATAGGCCCTACGCAAAAAGCACTAGCCAGAAAGCACTATGCAACCGGTGCTTTTTCTCCTTTTTCCCTCCGCCATGCGTTACTTATTAGAGGCCCGTGTCTGGTTCTCATCAGATCGTACAGGAAATTCTTGTGTACGCATCTATTGCGTTCCACAGGGACTTATATATAGCTTACACTGATCTAGACAGTACGACGCACATACCACCTTCATGCCCGGATGTTGAACGTCGTGAGAGGAGGGTAACACTTTTGGGTAGGAAAAGGAGCCTTCTGCTGGCGCTTGTTTGCCTCGTTTTCTTAAGCGCCTGCGGATTCAAGTCAGAGACCACACAAACAAGCCCGAACACATCACAGAGCTGGAAAACGTATGAGGTGACGTTTGTCGGGCATCAGGACCCGACCCCGGCATCAACGCCAAAACCCAAGCCGACCGCGACACAGACGGCCACGCCAACCCCTACCCCGACCCTGACCCCCAGTCCCACACCTACGCCCACGCAGACGCCACCACCGACCAATAACCCACCGACAGATATTCCACAGACTGGCTCAGGAGCGGCCCCCTATGGTCCGCCACCCGCACTGACTTCGGTCGAGATTGAACTGACACAACAGCTTTTCGCGAAGATCAACAGCGACCGCGCCGCCCGTGGCCTGCCCCCCTTTGAATGGGACGACACGCTCGCAGGAATCGCCCGGCTTCATAGCTGGAACATGTATCACTGTGGTTTCAGTCATACCTGCCCCGATGGCAGCGACCAATGCACGCGCATCAAGGCCGCAGGCTTCCCCAATGCCACCGATTGTGGTGAGAACATCGGCAGCGCAGGCCCCTCTACGCCCCCGTGGACAAATGTTGCAGCCGTGCAGCAATCGATGGTCGATGAGGGTCCGAGCGGCTGGCACTTTATCCACCTGTTCAGCACCACGCTGCATAAAATCGGCATCGGCGTGTATGTTGACCCGAGCGGGTGGGTCTGGTTTACCGAAGACATGGTAAGTTAAGCAGCCCGGGAGGGCCGCGTTGCTCTCCCACGCCTTGCGGTTGCGCTCGTATCATACAATAGAAGCAACTATTGAGAATAGCAAGCGAGGCAGGACGGAGGTTCGCGCCATGATCCCGCAAGACGAGTTTACGCCCTTCGGCTATCTGGATAACCCGTATCATAGCTGGAAGCTCAATCCAAGTGGTGTCTTGCGCTCAAAGGAACCGCTGGCAATGGGCTGGCATATGCCGAATTTTGGCAGCTACGCCCGCAACCAGTTTCAATACAGCGCACATCTGGCTCCTGGGCTGAAAATCGGCAAAATGGTGCTGATTACCCCGGGAGACTTCAAGCGCCACAAGTGCCAGATCTTCAGCCGTCTCCACACCAAAAACCGCTTTGAGTATACCTGTATCGTTCCTACCATCCACCTGACACTGACGGCCCGCTACTTCCTTATCAATGAACATGCGCTTGGCTGCATCATCACGCTGGCTGCGCCATCCGCACAGCAGCTTCCCGTCACACTCTACCTGATGCATCAGCACATTCATAACCCACACACCAGCCGTCTCTGGGAGCATGGCATCTACACCATGACTGGACCACATCCCGGCACCTGTCTGCTCGGCATTGCCAGCGAGGGAGACGCGTTTCTGCATGGCGCACGCTCGGCGGATGGAGGTCCGCTGACCTTCGACACCATGCACACCGTTATCGCCCCCGAAGATGCTGCGATGCTGGCCCACTCGATCCCGGTCGCCGAGCCGAGCGTCACCGAATATGAGGAAAGCACCGGCTGGCAGGCCCGCACCGTGGTTCAACCCTGCCACCTGATCCTTGATGGCGCTCCTCGCACGATCAACGCTGTGCTGACACGCGGCATCTCCCAGGACCAGGTCATAGAGCGCTGGAACGACAGTATTGAAGAGATCGCCCGCGCCGAGGCAGAGCATCGCGAAGATGATGAGCGCTTCTGGAACCGTGCCCCCCGGCTTGAGGGCGATTGGCCCGACCACTGGCGGCGCGGGCTGGTCTACGATCTGGAAACACTGCGCATGGTGATTCGGCCATCAGTCGGCGTCCTGACCCACTTCTTCGATGGCATGCAGATACAGGCTCCGCGCGCGGTGCTGGCTGAGGCCGGGATAGATACGCTCCTGCTCAGTTACGCTGATCCCGAACTGGCCGCTGAAGTGCTCCTCTGCCACTTTGAGGAGGCGCCCCGGCCTAACCTCCCCTGTATGCGCGAGGATGGCAGCTATAACATGGTTGCCGACGATGGGCAGATATGCGGCACGGCTCCCGAATGGGGCTTCCCGCTCTGGTGTATTGATCAGCAGTTCCGCCGCAGTGGCGACCTGTTCTGGCTGCATCGCCTGTACCCGCGAGTTGCAGCCTATCTACGCTGGTGGCTTGAGCATCGGCGAGACCGTGATGGCTGGCTGGTCTATGCCTGTTCCTGGGAAAGCGGGCAGGATGTTTCGAGTCGCTTCGGCACTCAGCAGACTGGCGGCACCATTATCGAGCATGTGCGCCCCTCGGATCTTCAAGCCAGCATGGCACAGGGAGCCGCGATTCTGGCTGATTGGGCCGCTCAACTCGCCCGGGCCGAGAACCTGCCGCCGCTTCCCGATCTGCCCCCTATCGATTATCAGACCGAGACAAAAGTATGGCAGCAGGTTGCCGATGAGTTCCGCAAGAAGACGCTCCAGATGTGGCATGACGGCTGGTTCAGAGACTATGACTCGGGCACAGGCGAGCACTCCAATCAGCAGGACACGATGCACCTCGCGCCGGTCTTCTGCGGTGTCGCCACGCCAGAACAGCTTGAGCAGCTTCGCCCGGCCATCCAGAAGCCTCCCTATCATAGCGGCTGGCATACGCTCTCATGGCCGCCCGTGACGCTGACCCTCGTCGGGGCTGCCCTTGCCGCTCATATGCCAGAGGAGGCCACCCGCTTCGCCTCGACGTTTATTGACGCCTCGTGGCGTAGCACTGACCGTCGCACGCTCGACGAGCATAAAGGGCTGCCCGGCATCACCCGCGAGTACCTTCGCACAATTGAGGTGGGCAAATGGGGCGAAATCGACTACGTGAACGCCGGTATTGAGGGCTACGGCTGGGGAGCGCTCAGCATCTATCTGTTCATGCACGTGCTGCTTGGCTTACAGGAGCGCCGCGCCGGACAGCTTCATGTCGCGCCCATGCTCCCCCAGGATCTCCGTACGATCGGGGCAAAGTATCGAGTACACACGATTCAGTGGGGAAAGCACACGCTCTCGCTTGAGTTGCATGTGCAGGAGAAGGAGCGCTACACCTGCCGTCTGGAAGCGTCGCGAGACGAGGCAGTACACCCCGAACTGGGACTGGATCCACAACGGGTATCGCAACACTGGGAGTGGTCTGCCGCGTGGGGCGAAGGGCAAACGCTCACCCTTCCCTGACACGGGCCAGAAAGACCCGTGCCAGTTCAGCCCGTCAATCTTGCAGAAGAGTCAGAAATTGTTCACGACTCAGCATTTCATGTTCGAGCAGGGCGTCCGATAGCTTCTCAAGCTGTGCAGCATGCTCACTCAAAATGGTGCGAGCCAGCGCCCGCCCGTCGTCGAGAATCCGCAGGACTTCGGCATCAATCGCGGATTTTAGCGCAACGCCGGAGACTGGTGCCGGTGTCGGCTCCGCACTCTGATACGCGCGAGGAAGCCCACCATTGAGCACCGGTCGCCCCTGCTGATCCAGTGCCAGTGTGCGGCTCTCTGGCTCAAACCGCTTGAATGCCATTGCATACGCCTCTTCCGCCTGCTGCTCCGCGAATACAGGCCCAAGCTCCCGGCTCATGCCCCAGCGTGTCACCATGCGGCGCGCAAGGTCTGTCACAACCTGAAAATCGTTCTCGGCCCCCGTAGTCACCTGCTCAGAGCCAAAGGTGAGTTCTTCCGCCACACGTCCCCCCAGACCGACCGCGATCCGGGCCATCAACATCTGACGGCTATAATTGTAACGGTCATCATCGGGCACAAATTGCGTGACACCAAGACTCTGCCCACGCGGCAGGATCGTCACACAGTTCACCGGATCAGCCTCGGGCAGGTAATGTGCTACCAGAGCATGCCCGCTCTCATGCACCGCGATGATCTTCCGTTCCTTCTCATCCAGCAAGAGTGGTCGCAGCGCCCCCAGTTGGACGCGCGCTAACGCCTCCGCGAAACACTGCTCATCGAGGCAATCGAGGTCGCGACGGGCCGCAATTAAGGCCGCCTCATTCACCAGATTCGCCAGATCAGCCCCCGTCATGCCCACGGTCAGACGGGCCAGTTTATCGAGGTCAACATTGTCATGAAGCGGCGTCTTGCGCGTGTGGACCCGTAGAATCGCCTCACGCCCGGAACGTGTCGGCGCGGCAACGGTAATATGACGATCGAAGCGCCCGGGACGTAGCAGCGCCTTGTCCAGAATATCGACACGATTGGTTGCCGCCAGCACAATCACCGACTCACGCCCATCAAAGCCGTCCAGCTCTACCAGCAACTGGTTCAACGTCTGATCGCGCTCATCATTATTCGTAATGCGCATCGAGCGTTTGCGTCCGACCGCGTCCAGTTCGTCAATAAAGATGATGCATGGTGCGGACCTCCGCGCCTGATTAAACAGATCTCGCACCCGGCTGGCCCCAACACCAACGTACATCTCGACAAACTCAGATGCACTCATACTGAAAAAAGGAACCCCGGCCTCACCCGCGACGGCTTTCGCCAGCAGCGTCTTACCGGTCCCCGGAGGGCCAACCAGCAGCGCCCCTCGTGGGATCCGCGCGCCCAGACGCTTATAGGCCTCGGGATGCCGCAGGAACTGCACAATCTCCTCAACCTCGTGCCTCACCTCGTCGATTCCGGCCACATCAGCGAACGTTACGCCTGTGTGCTCAACAACCTGTATCGATTTCGCCTTTGCGCCCACACCGCTCTCGACGCCCTCGGTCAGCTTCTCATTTCCTTTTCTTGCCGCCGTGCCGCCTCCCTCTTTCTCGCGCTGAAAACGTCGCACCCGACTCTTCCCGATCTCAGAAATCCGCTCATCGATGGAGCGCATGCTTTTGCCATTATTGCGCATTGCCAGAAAGAACCAGATACCCGCCAGCGCCAGCATGACCGGAATAAAGTGCCAGAGAGAGCTGAACCAGCCAGCACCCTGGTTCGCCGGATAGACCCGAACCGAGACCTGGTGCCTGTTCAGCAGGGGCTGCAATTGATCATCGCCACTGGGAGGCATGCGGGTGAAGACCTCTGTAGCGACGTTCCGCTGCGGCTGTGCTGGATTGGTCGAAAAGGCATAGCGAGGCATCGTAGACGGCGATGTTTCATCAGGGGAAGACGCGTCCTGAAGCTTCAATGGCTCTTTCAGGTGTGCGCTGATCTCATTTCCTCTGATCGCAACCTCGTCTATCTTCCCCTGTGTTACCATATTGGTAAAGTCACTATATGCAACAACAGCTTCACCGTTCGGGCCCCCCTTCCCGACTGGCAGAGGAGGCAATTGAGTGAAAAGCGCATACAGCAGTACAAGCAGTACCGACAATAACAGAAACGTCCACACACCGCTGCTCAGAGTGTGTACCTGCTTCCAGGCCCTCCGCCCATAATCTCTTGCTGTCTTCAGTCGTCGCCCTGACTCAATCAGCAAGCGCTTGCGACGACCTGCCTTATCATCCATTGAATTCACCTCACCAAGCCAAAGATCAAACAGACGATTTGCACGCCGTCGATCTGCAACCTTCTCGTCATACCGGGTGATATAGCCTGTCGCCAGATCACCATTTCCTTTCTTACGTCCTGCCACACAATGAACTCTTTGCCTGAAACACGATGCAAAGATGCGGGGATGTTACGCCCCCATTTCTTAGTAAACACCTGTCACAATAACCTTGTCCTGCAATAACTACAGGAAAAAGTCCGATAATCAAGCTGAATGAATGCAGCTTCTTCAGGCAATTTGTTTCAGGTTGCACCAGACAGTGTACAGCTAAATAAATGGAATATCACTATATGCAGTACTTTCTTCTTAACCATTCGTATATATAGAAATAGATCTATATATGCTTTCATCCACATTTCGCCTCCCCTCAGAAGGCAGCCTCACTGACCACAACCAGCAGATTGAAGGCCCTTCCTTCCCCAATTCCCATATCACCACTTCTATCACGTTAAGACCTCACAACTTAGATGCGCCTCTAGCCCTTCCTTCAACACACCTCTTCACCACGCGATACCCCTTCGTCCCGTCGTGCCCTATCTCTCTTTATAATAACACATAATGGTATATAGATAAAAACGATGAAACATCTGTGATTTCCCTGATGCGCTCTTACGGTCCCCAACGGGCACAAGACAACACAGCAGGCCTGCTCATCTTTCTCAACAAGAACAAACGAGCGGCGATCTTTCATAGGTCAGTTCCAGGCGTTATTGGCTATCTCTATGTATACATACACGAACTGTTGCCACTGCTTCTGGGGCCCCTGCATGAAACCGCTGCACAGGGAAGCGGACAATCACCTTTTGCTTGCTTCCCACCCCACACAAGGGGTACACTACTAGCAGGCAGATTGCTATCTGATGTCGTAATTTGGAAAGGATCGTGCTTCATGTCACTATTCGCATCTCGCGAGACTCGTATCCTCTTTAACCAGCGTGTTCCACTGAGAGACGGCGTTACCCTTTCAGCAGATGTCTATTTGCCCTCCGAGCCCGCAAAGGGGAAATGGCCCGTTATTCTGATGCGCACGCCCTATCAGAAAGCTTCCAATGCCACAGCAGCCATGGCTATGGATTTTAACCGCCATGGCTATGTCTTTGTGGCGGTTGACGTACGCGGCCGCGGCGATTCTGATGGTACATTCACCCCCTATCGCAACGAGGGCCCCGACGGCTATGATACGATTGAGTGGTGCGCCGCACAGCCGTGGAGTGATGGCAAGGTTGGCACTATTGGCGGCTCCTATCCGGGACGCATTCAGTGGCTTGCGGCGCTGGAACAGCCTCCACACCTCAAAACAATGATCGTCTCCGTGGCACCCTCTGATCCCTTCGTCGAGACGCCCACAGGCCTGCCCAGTCCGATGCACCTTTGCTGGCTCCACCTGGTCAGCGGACGCGTCAATCAGCCAATGGAAACCATCAACTGGGAAGAGGTCTATCAGCACCTCCCGCTCCTTACGATGGATGAGCAGACAGGACGCGTTATTGAGGCCTGGCGGGCAGAGATCGCGCACCCGCAGCTTGATGACTACTGGCAGCCGCTGTGCTATCAGAAAAAGTTCGACAGGGTCAATCTGCCTGTACTGCATATTTCAGGTTGGTATGATGATGAACAGATTGGCACACCTCTGAACTACATTGGCATGACCACCACGGGCGCGCCCGCAGCCCGCGACAAACAGCGTCTCCTGATGGGACCCTGGGGACATAACGTCAATGGAGCGTCAAAATTGGGTGAGGTCGATTTTGGCAGTCAGGCGATTATCGATCTTCGTGCGGAACAGGTGCGCTGGTTTGATCGCTGGCTCAAGGGCATCGAGCATAACGATGCTCCGGTACGCATCTTCATTATGGGAGACAATGTGTGGCGCGACGAGCAGGAATGGCCGCTCGCTCGTACCCGGTGGACCCCCTACTATCTGCACAGTCAGGGCAAAGCAAACAGCCGCTTCGGTGATGGCGTCCTCGCGCCAGAAAAGCCCGCCGACAACCAGCCGCAAGATACCTACACCTATGATCCGGCTCGCCCGGTCCCTTTTATGACCGAGCCAACCTCTTCGCAGATCGGCGGCCCGGATGACTACTCGGCCATTCTTCGCCGTGATGACGTGCTTGTCTATACCACCGAGCCGCTGACCGAAGACGTCGAGGTTGTGGGCCCGATTCGTGTTGAGCTCTACGCCGCCTCGTCAGCGCCCGACACCGATTTCAACGCCATGCTGATCGACGTCTGGCCGAACGGCTTTCGGCAGCGCCTCTGTGATGGCATGGTTCGCGCCCGCTTCCGCGAGGGCATGGAGCAGCCATCGCTGATCGAACCGGGCCGCGTCTATCAGTACACTATCGATTGTTGGAACACCAGTCAGGTCTTCAAGCAGGGACATCGTATCTGCCTGATGCTCTCATCAAGCGCGTTCCCCAAATACGACCGGAACCTGAACACCGGGGCGCCCCTCGGACAAACAACCGGGATGGCCGTGGCAGAACAGCGAATCTATCACGATGCAGAGCATCCATCCGCGATCATTCTGCCCATTATTCCCCGTTAAGCCAGAAAAGGCCCGGCAAGCTGTCGCCGGGCCAACCATCTTCTCACCGGTGCTCCCCGCGCAGATGCTGATCCAGAAAACGGACGACCGCCGGATATGCTTGCAGGCGGTTCGCACGCTTCACAATCCCGTGTCCTTCATCCGCAAAGATCAAACACTCGACGGGAACATTGCGCTCCTGAAGCGCCTTCACAATCTGCTCCGTCTCTCCGACCGGCACGCGGGGATCATTCGCACCGTGGATCACGAACAGTGGCGCCACGATCTTTTCAACATGGTTGATCGGTGAGATCTGTTCCAGAAACTCGCGATCATGTTCCAGACTCCCATACTCCGACTCGCGCAGCTTACGCCGCCAGGGGCCGGTATTCTCCAGGAAGGTTACCAGATTGGCGATGCCCACAATGTCGACGCCTGCCGCCCAGAGCTCGGGATAGGTTGTCAGCGCCGCAAGCACCATAAAGCCGCCGTAGCTGCCACCCATGACCGCGATCCGTTTCGGGTCAGCAATGCCCTGCTCACAGAGCCAGTTGACCGCGTATTTCAGGTCAGCAACCGAGTCCATGCGCTTGCGTACGTCATCGAGACTCTGATACTCATAGCCGTAGCCGGTACTGCCGCGCACATTTGGCGCCAGCACCGCGTAACCGCAGGCGACCAGATATTGATAGAGCCAGTTAAAACGAGGCCGCTCCTGACTCTCGGGGCCGCCATGCACGCTGATAATCACGGGCAGGTTTTCGTGCTTCCCTTCAGGCAGGTACAGGAAAGCCGGTATCTGACGCTCGTCAAACGAGGGATAGCGCAACAACTGAGGAGAGACAAAGGTGTCACGTGGAATACCTCCGGTCGAGCTGTAGGTCATGCGCTGCACAGTTCCACCGTCCAGATGCCAGACCCAGATATCCGTAGTATCATCGGCGGCGCTCAGGGTAATCGCCAGCTCGTTTCCTTCCTTCGACCAGCCCAGGCTGAGCACCACACCCTTCGGAAGCGTCGGAGCGATCAACTGCTTGCGTTCATCCCACCCCTGCGTCACATCATAGAGTTCCAGCCGCGAACAGCCATCCTCGTTTATACTGAGCGCAAGCACCGAGCCATCCTCTGTCAGGGCCAGTTGCTCGATATCCCACGACAGCTCATAGAGAAAGGTCATCTCCGTCGTTTCCAGATCAAGATAGGCCAGCGACATAAACTCCCGCCCCCGATCGGAGAGCAGATAGAGCCCCTTGCGATCGGCGGTCCAGCTCGCAGCCCCATGCCAGGCAGGCCCTTCCTGAACGGCCGGGGTCAGCTCGCGCACCTCATTGGTCACCGTATCCAGCAAGAGCAGTTGATTCTGGGTGGTGGTCAGCGAGCGGGAAATCAGGACAGAGCGCCCATCCGGGGAGTACTGGCGTGCATAATTCGAGCCGTCCTGCTGATACAGCAAGCGAGCCGCGCCACTCTCAATCCCCATTTCATAGATATCGAAATAACGCTGATCGCGTTCATTGCTGCTATATACGATCCGGCGACCATCAGGAGACCAGGCACCAAAATGATGCATGACCTCGGGCTTCTCGGTCAGCCCTTTGAGGACCGAGCCGTCCGCATGGAGAAGATAGAGCTGCGTCCGCTCATTGCCGCCCATATCGCCGACCGCTATCAGGGTATTGGCAACAGGAGAGAAAACAGCTTCCATCATACGTTCATTGCGGAACGTCAATTGTTCTGGCCAGGCGGGGCGCTTCGCCTGCTTCTCAACAGCGACACTCCAGACCTCATGCACGCCTGTGATATCCGTCAAGAAGGCCATCTGGCTTCCATCGGGTGAAAAACTCGGCAACATCGCCGAGCGGACATTCATATATCGCTCAAACTCGTAGGTTCTTTTCACCATGCGCAAAGCCTCTCAAAAAGTTGTGGATGTCGATAAGAGGGAATATATTGATATTATAGGTCAGGATTTCCAGTCCTGGCCAGAAAAGACAGCACACGAAAATGGCCCCCTGCCCGGAAGCAGAGAGCCATTTCGAGTGATTGACGAACTGAGATCAATGGATTCCCTTCATGCTTAGTTGAATGCGCCCGCGCTGCATATCCACCTTCAGCACGCGCACCTGAATCACCTGCCCGACCGACACCACGCTAAGAGGATCACGTGGAGCGGAACGATCAAAGCGCTCAAACATCTCGGAAATATGCACAAGGCCATCCTGCTTCACGCCGATATCCACAAAGGCGCCGAAATCGACGACATTGCGCACAGTGCCCTGTAAGACCATCCCGGGCTGAAGATCCTCCATTTTCAGCACATCATGGCGCAGAATTGGCCTGGGCAGCGCATCGCGTGGGTCAAGGCCCGGCTTCTCCAGGTTTTCCAGGATATCTTGCAGTGTTGGCAGACCGACCCCGATCTTCTTCGCGATATCGCTCCATACCTCCTGCTCGCTGTCGCCGCCTCGATTGCGCATGCTGCGCCCGAACTTCGTCTGAAGCGTGAGTAACTGCTTGAACTGGGCGATACGCTCAGAAGGTTTTTGCGTCTCATCGCCGGGGAGCATCTTGAGCAAGGCGCGGGCCGCATCATAGCTCTCAGGGTGGATAAAGGTATTGTCCAGCGGCTCCGTACCGTTCGCGATCTTGAGGAAGCCAGCCGCCTGCACAAACGTGGCCGGACCCAGACCGGGAACCTTCAGCAGGTCATTGCGCGAAGTGAAGGGACCGTTTGCCTCGCGATACTTCACAATGGCGTTGGCCACCCGGGTATTGATCCCAGAAACGCGCTTGAGCAGCGCCGCCGAGGCCGAATTCACGTCCACACCCGCAAAGTTCACACAGGAGACCACCACGCGGTCAAGCATCGCGGCAAGCTCCTTCTGATCCACATCATGCTGATAGAGCCCGACACCGACAGCCTTCGGATCGATCTTGACCAGTTCGGCCAGCGGATCTTGCAGGCGTCGAGCAATCGAGATCGTGCCGCGCTGTGTGGCATCGAGGTTGGGGAACTCCTCGCGTGCCGCCTCCGAGGCCGAGTAGACCGATGCGCCCGCCTCATTCACGATCACATAGCCGATCTGCTCGGCTTTCCCGTTCTCCTGCTCAAGGTCGTGAATCAGGGAGGCAACCAGTTGTTCTGTCTCACGGGAAGCGGTGCCGTTCCCAATGGCGATCACCGTGATCTCGTACTTTTGAATGAGAGAGCGCAGCGTCTCTCTGGCCTGCTGCTCTCTGTGCAGATAGATGACATCGGAGGTGATAAAGCTGCCAAACTCGTTGACGACCGCCACCTTACAGCCAGTTCGAATACCCGGGTCAATGCCGAGGACCTTCTTTCCGCGGAGCGGTGGCTGTAACAGCAGATTACGCAGGTTGACGGCAAAGATGTTGATCGCGTGCTCTTCGGCTTTTTTGGTCAGCTCAACGCGCACCTCGCGCTCCATTGAGGGAGCCAACAAGCGTTTATAGCTGTCCCCTATCGCCTCCTCAAGCAGCGAAGCAAACGGTGAGGTTGATTTGGAAGGGTAGACGGCAGTAATGGAGTTCTGCGCTTGTTCATACGGGAGATCGACGCTGACACGCAGGACGCCCTCACGCTCCGCCCGATTCAACGCCAGAATCTGGTGAGGCACCAGCCGCGTGATCCGCTGATTGAACTCATAATACAACTGATACACGCCGTTGGGATCTTTCTCTTTCAGCGTCTCTTCGTCGGCCACCCGGGCGCTGAGTTGCGAGCGCTGGAAGAACTGCGTACGCACATTGCCACGGACGGTTGCATCCTCGGCGATGATTTCGGCCACGATATCACTCGCGCCTGCGTAGGCTTCCATGCTGGTCTCGACCCCTTTTTCGGGATCAAGGAAGGGTTGAGCGTGCTCCTCACGCAAGGCCTCGGGATCGCCGACTAGCTCGGGCTGCTGCAAAATCAGCTCTGCAAGCGGGGCCAGACCCTTTTCACGCGCCACACTGGCCCGCGTTTTGCGCTTGGGACGATAAGGGAGGTAGATATCCTCCACCTCCTGCAAGGTTCTTGCCGCCTGAATAGCGGCTTCGAGTTCGGGCGTCAATTTCCCTTGCGTATCGATCAGGCGGCGGACATCCAGCTTTCGCTCGTGCAGCGCACGCAGCGAAGCCGCTCTATCGGCAATCCGTTGAATCTGGACCTCATCCAGACTTTCGGTCACTTCTTTCCGATAACGAGCAATAAACGGAATCGTGTTCCCTTCATCGAGCAGCGTGATAGTGCGAGCGACCTGATCGGCTTTGAGCTTCCATTCAGCGCTCAATTCAACACTCAGCATCTCCGCTATATCGTGAACGGAAAGCGCTTCTTCAAGAGTTGCTTGATTCGTTCCTTCTTGCGTAGCCAAAGATTTGTACTACCTTCCCTTTTTTCAGAAATAGGAATTGCAAGCTGATCGTATCACACGATGCCCGCCCTCCCATACTTCTCAGGAAAAAGCTCCTATCTGTCGATAGCACTTCAGGGTAGGTATTTCTGTTGTCGCTTCGCCTTATACCGCGCGTTCCCGAGCACCCCCCCGATCCAGCCAAAAAGAAAAGCCACCACCAGCCCGGCCCCCAGAAAGACCAACAGTGGGTGTGCCTGTCCTGTCACCTGCGTGGGCAACGTCAGGAAGGGCGGATAGACCTTCGCCCAGGCCGCGGCGACCTCTTCGGGCGATGTGATCCCGCCGTAGTCCGCAAGCACGTTAAAGAGACGCACCACCAGTGCGACCAGAAAGATGATCCAGAAGGTCACAGTACTGACCACCCCGGCCCAGATCCCGGCCAGACCACCACGTAAGGAGGAACCACCGCGCCAGGTCGTCACCAGCCCCGAGAGGAGATAGAAGACACAACCGAGCCCGATTCCCAGATAAAAGTTCGTGGCCGTTGTCTGCGAGATCAGCAGCAAAGCCCCGAGCACACCCTGTAACATCCCCCAGAGACACCCCTGATTGGATGCGCTCGGTAGCGGGCGCATCGGCACATAGCCATAACCCGGCTTGATCGCCGGTCCGGGCGCTGGCTGGCCCCGGCCTTTGGGCACCTGCACAGGCGGGCGCATCTGCTGCATTTGCGGCCCATAGGGGACGTAGGGATAGGGCAGCGGATCCGGTTCGGGTGGTGCGGGCAGCTTCAACGGCTGCTGCGTGCCGCTATAGCCATGCTGCGAGGGTGGCGCCACCGCGATGGTCGGTTCGTCGTGCTCGTGATAGTCGGAGCCCGTCAAAGCCTCAGCGAACTCGCTCATGCTGCTGAAGCGCTGGTCGGCATAGAGCGCCAGCCCACGCAGCAGCGCCATCTCTACCTGTGGCGAAATCTGCGGGTTGAGCAGACGCGGCGCGACCAGATCATCCTGGTAGCTGCGCTGCAAGGCCGGCGGTGGCAGACGATTGGTCAGCAACAGGTACATCGTTGCGGCCATCGAATAGATATCCGAGCGCGGCCCCGTGGTGCCGGTATATTGTTCCAGGGGGCTAAATCCCTCGGTTACTGCCTTGATCAACGTCTGGGTTGCCCGTTTGGGATCTTCAATCTTGGTCAGACCAAAATCAACCAGCACGGTCGTGCCGTCAGGGGTCAGCAGAATATTGCCGGGCTTGATATCACGGTGAATAATCGCAGGCTGGCGGCTATGGAGCTGCTGTAACACCTCGATAATAGGCAGCAGCCAGGACAGCACTTCCTGTTCGGTACAAGGCCCATGCTGCTGACGCCCCGGCTCGGCGGTTCCGACCGTCCCGGCAGGGACGCGGCTCTTGAGCACCTCAAGCAGGTTACGCCCCTCGATCAATTGCATGACAAGGTAGAAGCGTCCCTTGTCCTCGAAAGCGTCATACACCTCCGGAAGATGTTTACTTCTGACGGTAAAGAGGACACTCGCTTCCATGAGAGCCTGACGCCGAGCGGCAGGAGTCACATCATATGTCTCCTTAATCGCACACTGGCGATTTCCCTCGGTCGTATCACAACCACGATAGACCGCCCCAAACCCACCATTATTAATCAGTGGCCCTATGATATAATGCCCGCCCACCACCGTACCGGGATCAAGGGCGAGTGGTAAGCTCATATTCATGTGCGCCTCTTCAAAGAGAGAGAAAAACCGAGAAGAAAAAACGTATACATAATTGTTATCAATAGTGCCGTCAAGAGCATGGCAACAGATCGCTTCGATGACAGCCCATATCTTGATAGCTTCTATATTATAGAACGTGCAAAACTATGTACGTTACAACGGAGTCTGAGTTACAAAGGATAGCCAGAAATTCAGTTTTGGGAGAGAGATTCCAGCGTAATGTACATCCATTATACCGAAAACAAAAGCCAATTGCAGCATCCGCAGAAGATGGTGCAGCGAAAAAACAGGGGCCGGAACAAGCGAAAAAAAGAACTTTCACGCAAGGCTGAAGGCCTTTCGCTTGCAATAACCCACATGTATGATACAATAACCAAGACTGAACTAATGTGATGTACAGTTTGCAGGAAGAAAAGAGCAAGCACTTGGAACGAAAAGTGATGTTTGACACTGAACATGACCGCGAAAAGCCGGTAGAGACAGAACGCGAACACCTGCAAGAAGCAGAGTTCAGTAACCTGGCACAAAGTGACAGTTTACGACTCTACCTTCGCGAGATCTCGCGTATCCCGTTGCTGTCAGCCGCCAGCGAAGCTCGCCTTGCGGAACTAGCCGAGAAAGGCGATAAGGAGGCTCGAAATCATCTGATTGAGGCGAACCTGCGACTGGTAGTAAGCATTGCCAAGAAGTACGTCGGTCAGGGGCTTTCACTTGAAGATCTCGTGTGTGAAGGCAACATCGGCCTGATTCGTGCTGTCACGAAGTTTGACTATCGCAAAGGCTTCCGCTTCTCTACCTACGCCACATGGTGGATCAAGCAGGCCATCACTCGTGCCATCCTGGAAGGCACTCGCGTTGTCCGTCTTCCTGTCTACATCATGGAAGAGGTCATGCGGGTCAAACGCATCACACGCCAGTTGTATCAGGAACTTGGACGCGAACCAACTCCTGAGATCATTGGCGATCGTCTGGGAATGTCCGCCGATCGTGTCAGCGAACTGCTCATCTGGGCCGAAAAGATCTTCTCGCTGGACGCTCCACTTTCCGATGAAGAAGAAAACACACTCGGCGATATCATCGAAGATAGCCGCGAACGCAGCCCAACAGAAATCACAGATCAACAGCTTTTGCGCGAAGAGATTCGCAAAGTGCTCGGACAGTTAACTCTGCGCGAACGACAGGTAATTGAATTGCGCTTCGGCCTGATTGACGACCATGATCATACTCTGGAAGAGGTTGGCAAAAAGCTAAAGGTGACCCGTGAGCGCGTGCGCCAGATCGAGGAACGCGCGATTCGCAAGTTGCGCCATCCGCAGGCCAGCCGCATTCTGAAAGATTACCTGGACTAGAAAACGGGCACAAGCAGAGAATATCGAGGTATGTATGCATATCTTCTCTGTTCTCTGCTTCTATTTCCATTATGGGTGATACTCAAGCGTTCTGCATCGGGACAGCGCCTTCAGACCGCACGAATATATCCGCGGATAGGCATACATTTTGTCGCTCGCATCCTTCCGCTTTCCCGGCAGAGACGCACCAAGAGGTGGGATGTTTGACATGAACGAACTGGCAGGCCGGAGCCTGAAAGGGTATTTGCTGGAAGAGGAGATAGGGCGCGGCTCTATGGGCGTTGTCTATCGCGGAAAGCAAATCGCGCTGAACCGTGAAGTGGCGATCAAGGTTCTCCCCCCATCGCTTGCCACCGACTCAACCTACGTTGCGCGTTTTATTCGTGAAGCCCAGATTGTCGCCGGACTCAACCATCCAAATATTGTGCATATCTATGACGCAGGGCAGCATCAGCAGGTGCTGTACTTTGCGATGGAATATGTTCAGGGCCCAACGCTCGCCAGCCTGATTCATATGGATGGTATTATTCCCGAACGCCTCGCTATCGAATACGCCGCCCAGATCGCCGAGGCGCTCGACGCCGCCTATAAAGAACGCCATGTGATCCATCGCGATATCAAGCCCGAAAACCTGATGCTCAATCGATGGGGCAAGATGAAGGTGATGGACTTTGGCCTCGCACGCGCTCCCGGTCTCCAACAGATCACCGTCGCGCGCACGCTGGTGGGCAGCATCTACTACTCATCACCCGAACAGATCTGGGGTCATCAACTGGATAACCGCAGCGATATCTATGCGCTCGGCGTGGTACTCTATGAAATGGTCACGGGACGCCGTCCGTTTACCGGTCGCTCGATGCCCGAACTGACCCAGACGATTGTACAGGGCATCTTCCAGCCGCCCCGCGTCTATAATCCCGAGATTCCCCCGGCCCTTGAGCGCATCATCCTGACCGCGCTGGCCCGCGACCGGGAGAGACGCTATGCCAGCGCCGCCGATATGGCCGAAGAGCTCCGGGGCCTTCAGGCTCCCAACACATCCATCACGCGCCCGCTCCCGCCGCTCTCGCTGGATCGCATTACCGTGCAGCTTCCACAGAGAACCCCTGAGTCGTCGCGCTTGCTGAACAATCATCTGGCCCTGCCGCCTGCCCCCACATTTCGGGAGCAGCCGTCATCGTCGTTTCAGTCGCTCTCCTCGCTCCACAACCTGAGCGGCTCGCAATCAGGCATAAATACACAAATGCCGATTACCCCGCCTCCGATTGATCCCGGTGAGGATGATCTGGACCAGAAAACCCGTGGTCGCCGCAAAATCTGGAGTCAGCTTCAGCGGATTTTTAATCCGACCGAGCGAACCGAATAAGCGCTGCCGAAAATTTGGTCTCCAGGGCTATAACTAAGACAGAGTATCCAAACTGAAAAGAGTTGCTCTGTATGTCTGGTCAGTATTCACAATTCAATCAGCAACAAACAACACTCAAGACACATAGCAGTGGTTTGAAAGCAAAACAAATTCGTGTGGCGTTGGTCCAGCTTCTCGCGCCAGACACGGACTATCATACCCGTCTGCTCGCCTCCCGACGTCTGGCACGCTATGGGCCCGATGCCCTGCCACTTATCCTCCAGACGCTCAGCGCTCACGAAGAGATTACCGAGCCCGAATGGCCCTGGTGGCCACCCCAATATGAGCATTGCAGCCGTCTGTTACTGCATCTCAGCCAGAAAGCGGCTCTACCACTCGAAGCGCTGCTTCAGCATCCCGCCATCGAGCACCCCCCCGGGCCTGTACTCTGGATCAGCGTCATTGAGGCTGCTGAGCTTCAAGGAGAGCCGCGCTATGAGTCGCTCTTTCGTGAGGGGCTGAATACGCCGTGGACAACGGTACGCTATGCTGCGGCTCTGGCCCTGGTCACGCGCGCCCGCAATGTCACTCTGGACCGCGCCACGATTCAGGCGCTTTATACCCATCAACATCCGGAAGAGGCCTTTCCCGTCCGCCTGACTACCGCCTATGCGCTGCTCAACAGCCGCGAGTATGCCGGCCTGGGGACCCTGCTTCAGTTGCTCCATCCCCACACGCCCCCCGAGGTTCGCAAAGCCGCGCTCTTTCTTCTGGCAACTGAAATGCCACTCAATCTTTCGATCAACCAGCGGGAACAACTGGCAACCAGCCTGATGCAGTCGCTCTATGACACAGATATGGAGCTCGCCCTTCAGGCCGCGCACGCCCTCAGCATTATTTCGCCGCCCTCTGTACTCCCACCGTTGAGCGAGATGCTGCGCTCGCCCCGGCCCCGCCTGCAATTGGTTGCCCTGACAGCGCTGGAAGAGATCACCAGAAAAGACACTATGCGGCGAATGATCCGCTCTTACTCGCTCCCGACGGAGATTCAACGCCTGCTGAAATCACCTGTCGACGAGGTGCGAAGGCAAGCAGCCTATACGCTGGCTGCCTGTGGCGGAGAGTACGTGAAGGCCGTCTTTGGCACGATTATGCTTCATCCCGAGCACCCGGCCTACGTCGAGGCTATCGAGGGAATGCGGCTGCTGCATGGCGCGTTACGGGCCTCCAATCGCCGCCATATTGTGCGCTGGCTGCTTGGTCCATTGCAACAACACGATGAGCACATTCAGGTCACGGCTCTGGACTCGCTGGCCTACCTGCTCTATCTGGCTCGCAATCAAGGCAAGAAGAAGGCGCTGCAAGATATCAGCCAGCTTATCACACAGGACCCGGTCATCCTGGAACTGCTCAACGACCCGAGCGCCTGGGTTCGTCAGCGCACCCTCGAACTGCTCGGGATGCTCTGGAACCCGCATGCCATGTTTATCACGCCACATGCCCAGATTTTGCGCCTGCTCCTCAATGATCCCGATAGCGGGGTACGAGCCTGTGCGGCCTTTGTTTGCGGCCATATCGGGGCAAGATGGGCCATTCCAGCGCTGATTCAGGCGCTCCTTGATCATGATGAGCATGTGGCACAAACAGCATTCCACTCGCTCTGTCAGCTCACCTCGACCGATGACCCGCTTTTCAACGCGGTCGTACATGAGCTTTCCTATCTGGGCCCGAGCGAAAGCGGCGAACCCCATTCCCTGATGGTGGCTGCACAGGAACATCTCAAGCAGACGCAACGCGCCAGAAAGCGCCCCTGACGTTGCATAGATTCGTGTAAGCTCCTATACTATGACCAGGAATAGAGTACAGGAAAACGAGGAGCGTAGAACAGTACAGCATGAATCCGACACAGCTTCATTTTGGTCTTGCTTTTGTAGCAGGCCTGGCATCTTTTCTCTCTCCCTGTGTCCTTCCACTTGTCCCGATCTATCTGGGGCAGTTGGTCGGCCAGAGTATTTATCAGGCGAAACAAGAGGCGTCACAGCGCTTCACCACTTTTCTCCATGCAGCCTCCTTTGTGGGTGGCTTTACCTTGATGTTTATTGCGCTAGGGGCAACAGCGAGCGTGCTCGGAAGCTTCTTACGAGAGCATCAGGTTCTGTTACGGCAGATCGGCGGCGTGATTCTCTGCCTGATCGGACTGCACCTGACCGGCCTTCTGCGTCTGCCCTTTCTCTATACACAGAAACGGTTCTCCTATCGGCCCTCACGTCCAAGCTATCCAGCCTCCTTCCTGATCGGCGTTATTTTCGCGTTAGGCTGGTCTCCCTGTATCGGGCCAATTCTTGGGGCTATTCTGGTTCTGGCAGCCGACGCGGAGACATTACGACAGGGGATCTTTCTGTTGCTGCTCTACTCGCTCGGCCTGGGCATTCCGTTCCTGCTCCTCGGGCTGGGAGTCAATCAACTGAGCAAGCTGTTAACGCGGCTGAAGCCTTATCTGGGAAAAATTGAGATCGCGACAGGCGTGCTGATGATCGTGGCCGGAATTGTGATCTTCTTCAACCTGCTGACCTTGTTCAACTCGTTCTTCAATATCGGGCTTTCCTGAGTAGAATGACGCACAAACGCGAGCCCATACAAAAAGCGCCGACAGATTCACCGACGCTCATGTTATTGCTGGCCATGCTCTATCTGGGCCTGCTGGCCGCACTTCTCTTTCTACCAGAACAGCCACTGCTTGAGCGTCTACGCTGGTTGGATAGCGGAATCTGTGCCCAACAACCGGGCCACACCCTGCATCCCGGCGGGATCGCACTTCCGCTGTGCGCTCGTGATACCGGGATCTATCTTGGTCTGTTGCTGACTGTGTGCGCGTTGCTGGTCACGGGTCGAGGAAAGGCGCAACAGATTCCACCGCTTCCCCTTGCGCTTGTGCTGGCAGGGGGCTTTTGCCTGATGGCAACCGATGGCTTGAATTCACTGGCAGTTGATTTGAGGCTTCCTCATCTTTACCCGCCGCACAATCTGTTGCGCCTTGCAACGGGACTGCTGGCGGGGCTGGCAATAGGATCGTTTCTGCTTCCTGTGCTGAACCAGATGCTCTGGTCTACATATCATCGTAGTGCAAGTATTCCATCGTGGCGCTTTCTCTTTGGCCTGCTGCCACTGTTGATACTTGCCTTCTTTGCCGCCGCTTCGCAGCATCCGCTGACACTCTACCCGCTGGCGCTCCTCAGCACCGCTGGCCTGCTTACCGCGCTTGGCAGCCTGAATCTGCTGCTCCTTGTGCTGGTGAGAAAACGCAGCGAAACTTTTGTCAGATATAAAGAACTTCTCCCTTATGCGGGCATTGCCTGCCTGCTCAGTATAGGAGAAATGCTTCTTCTGGCTCAGGGGCGCTTCTGGCTTCTACAGACACTTGGACTTCCGCTCTAACACCCCTCCATGTCTGCCTGTATCTCCGAGAGCAGCTCTGGAGCCATCTCGACGGTTTTGCCACGAGGCGTACGAGCGATACGCAAAACGGCTTCACGCAAATGCTCGGGCGCTCCCTGTATCTTACAACAATCATGGACTAAACGTTTGAGCCGCATATCAAAGTGAAAGCGGCACTGGCAGCTCGGGCAATCTTCGAGATGCTGCTGCACGATTTCGATTTCTTCTGCACTTAGCTCCCGATCTATATATAGATGGAGACGAGCGGAAATCTCATAACAATTCAAACAATCCATTGAACAATCTCCTGCTTTAGCTCGCCGTTATATCTGTTCATTCTAACATAATCCGCCGGGCTTTTCATTCCCATTGTCAGGATAAGCCGCCGGAAAGAGCGCTCCACAAGCCCACAAAAACGGCGATATATCGGGCTTTCCTGCCTCTCAGTCTTGCTCAAAAAGCCTGCCTGTCTGTTCCCTTGATGCAACCTCTCCATACAGGAAGCGCTCGCCCTCAACAGGTCGTACTATAAGATGAAAAGAGACCCATATCTTTTGACAAAGCATATGGCTATGCGTTCCATAGAGACTATTATAATAGTCTCAGCAGCAGTTGATTACCTCTTTCCGCAGAAAAGATAGTGTATACCATAACCTCAGGCAGACAACAGGCGTCCATCCCGCAGGGCGGTAGCGGCAAAAACGTGGATAGCTGCATCAATCACTTTTCAATACGCTTCATACAAAGAAAATATCTCACTCCCGGGACATTCGTACATGCAGTATTCTCACTCCCAGGTAACCTGTTGCAACCATCGTGTTGCTGAGATCCTCTCTTCGTGCTTGAGAAGCCAAACATGTTACCGCTTCCCTTCAATTCCGTTCTACGTATAGGTATTTTTCTCTATATTCTAGCTACGCTTTTCAGAGGGAGAATAACAACTCTATGCGAACAGGATGCAGAGCTGCCAGCTTACAGATCAGATTGCTTCTCGTCCTCATTATCCTCTGCATCGGAACAACCATCACCGCTATCGCAACCAATCCAGATAACCTGACCTGTGGTGGCGAAAAGATGGGGAAACACGATGTCTGCGTCCACAAGGACAAATACGGCAACACTGAAGAAAAGGACTTTGATGAGGAACGCCAGAGTCAGCAGACGACCAGGACCCTGACAACCATTGCAGCAATCGTGCTCTGGCCAGCCACCATTGGCTATATTTCCTTCCTTGTTATCGCGGCCCGGAAGCGCAAGGCCGCACCTACAGGCTATGTATATCCTGGCAATTACCCGCAAGCGAATATGCCCTATCCGCCTCCGGGCAACTATACACAGCAGCCGGGCAATTATCCACCTCCGGGCAACTACCCGCCGCCTCCGGGCAACTACCCGCAAGCGAATATGCCTTATCCGCCTCCGGGCAACTATATACAACAGCCGGGCAATTACCCGCCTCCGGGCAATTATCCACCTCAGCCCGGCAATAGATAACAGAAGCGTCTGAAACCAAAAAGCAGCGAGGGACAAGCCTTCAGAAATGGAAAGAAATATGCGATTATAATAGAAGGAGGCTGTACCTCGTTGCAGCTTTTATTTCACCAGATGTAGCGCGTCTTGATAGTGGACATAGGGGATAAAAGGTACACCGTTCCGGTTGCGTCAGCAGGGAAGTGCAGAGTGTGGAGGAGGATCAGGGGCTTTCTCTCCCTGTATGATTGGATAGAGAACCACAACTCCGGTACGCAACGCAGTGCACCCGACTGCAACGCGGACCCGACCTGAGGCGTGGAATCAATGAGGAAGCGGACTCACGAATTTCCTTAAAAACCCCCATGTGATATACTATGAGTACTTTGACAGATACCCGTGGGTATCTCGCTAGAGGAGAGCTTGATGCCGGATTTTTCATCATTTGAAGATGCGCCAGTGCCGTCGCCAACAACAGAAACCGAACAGCCATCCAAAGAGACTTCAGTCAATCAGGAAGAACCGAATCAGGAGCCATCGGAGGATTTCGTTGCAGGCGTGCTCGCGCAACTCGACAGCCTGTATCGGACAGCCTTGCGCATGACTAATAATCAGCAGGAAGCCGAAGACCTCGTTCAGGAAACTATGCTGAAAGCATTTCGTTTCTCGAACACCTATCGGCCCGGCACCAATCTACGCGCATGGCTCTTCCGCATTCTGAATACATCGGCAATTAACCGTTATCGTAAGCTGGCAACGCATCCAACGCCCGCTTCGCTCCCGGAGGGCGAGGACTTTTACCTCTATAACCACATTCGGGATTTAAGCGGACAGGATCTCACACAAGGGGCAGAAGAGGAAGTACTTGAGAAATATCTGGATGAAGACGTATACCGGGCGTTAATGGATCTTCCCTATAACTTCCGTATGCCGGTCATTCTGGCCGATATTGAGGGGCTTTCCTATAAAGAAATCGCGGAGGCGCTTCAAATTCCTATCGGTACAGTAATGAGCCGCATTTCACGCGCACGGCGCCAGTTGCAGAAATCTCTCTGGCAATATGCGCAAGAGCGAGGCTATGTAAAGGCCCACTAATACCCGATTGTTTGAAAGCTGCTGCTATCAGCCCAACCTCAGCAGCTTTTCTCTTTTCCCCCCACTTCTCCCTGTTCCCCCTACCTTAAAGTTTTGCTCATTTGACGGGAGCTTCCTTCCCTTAGTAGAATCTAAGAACATTGAGAGCACGGCCCGATGCTCCTTACCCATTAATAACCATACCTGGCCCAAATGCGTCGGGCCCGATCTCGTGCCATGAACAATCTTGTGAACCAGGAGCAGAGTACAAAGAGATGAGTCAGAATTCAACTCGCGACCCGCTTGGCGTGCTGAGCAGTACCGAGCCAGTCGTTGCGCAAAGCACGTATGTTCGGATCAATCAGAAACCACTGGAAGCGCTCTGTGAGCAGTGGATACAGGCAATGGGCAAGCAGACGGCAGAGGATGATTCACAGTGGTACCTTCAGTATCACTTCTTTGATGGCACCGAACGCACGGTCAACTGGATGCTCCTGCTCGATGCCCTGAACTTCTGCTTCTGGGCCGAAAAAGGCCAACCACGCTGGACGATCACCTATCAAGGCGAAACGCTCAATGGCTACTGGGCAGAGGCTGCCGCGCTCACGCGTGCGGTTGAAGAAGGGCTGCCGCTCTGGGATGCCAGGTACCTTAGTACTATAGATTTGGATACGATATCCCATATTTTTCGCGGTTCGCATACAATCCCATTAATCGAGCAACGACTTCACAATGCACGAGAGGTCGGGCGCGTTCTTCTGGAGCGCTTCGACGGGCAATTCTCGCGTGTCATCGAGCAAGCACAGGGAAGTGCGGTTCAGCTCGCGTTGCTCTTAGCGGAACACTTCCCATCATTTCGCGATATCGCGACGTTTCGCCAGCGGGAAGTTCGCTTCCTGAAACGCGCTCAAATCTGCGTTGCAGACCTGCACCACGCCTTCGGTGGAAAACAATGGGGTGCCTTCCACGACCTGGATCAGTTGACTGCATTCGCGGATTACAAGCTGCCGCAGGTGCTCCGCTACTACCATGTGCTGGAGTATACGCCTGAGCTGGCAGAGCGCGTTGATCATCACATTCTATTGGAGGCAGGAAGCCCTGAAGAGATTGAAATTCGTGCCGCCACCATCTGGGCATGTGAATTAATCCGCAGATTTCTGTTACAGCGTGGGTTTATAATTACAGCAGCAGAGATAGATCAACGGCTCTGGTTCCTGGGGCAACAATCAGAAGGTATGCAACCCTATCATCGTACTCGTACCATATACTACTGAGCCCCGATGTTTCTCAAGAGACTGCTGATTCTCCCTGCTCAGGGGGCAGTCTCTCTCTCGGCCAGGGAAAAGCCACTCGTCTAATCCAATGCAAAATACGCATGAAAAAGGGTACCTATGCAACTAGAAAATGTACTGGCTGCGCTTGAGCAGCCTCCGATACATATTTACAAAGCAGATCAGCTCAATACACATGCAGATATTACCGCCATTGCATATGATAGCCGGAAGCTGACCAGCGGCGGTTTATTTATTGCCGTTCCCGGAACACACACTGATGGCCGTCTCTATTTGAAGGATGCTGCCCGTAAAGGCGCCGTCGCAGCCCTGGGAGCACCCCTGACCGAAGAGCAGAAGCAGGACCTTCCGCTCCCCTATATCGAGGTCGCCGACGTCCTGACTGCGCTGGCGAATGTCTCCTGCTCCTTCTATGACTACCCTGCAAGCAAACTCTGTACCATCGGAGTGACGGGAACCGACGGCAAAACGACGGTCTCCAATCTCATCAGTGCCATCCTTGATACAGCAGGTCTGCGCTCCGGCCTGATGACGACAGCAAACTTCAAAATCTCCGGGCAGGAATGGGACAACGCAACACGCCAGAGCACGCTGGAAGCCCCGGAGATTCAACAATTCCTGAAGCGCATGCTTGAGGCACAGGTCACGCATGCTGTGATCGAATCGACCTCGCATGGCCTGGAGCTCAAACGGGTCCACGGCTGTCAGTTTGATGTCGGCGTTGTTACCAATATCACACACGAGCATCTGGACTTTCATAAGACAATTGAGAACTATCGCCGGGCAAAAGCGCGTCTCTTTGAGATGCTGGACCCCGAGCGCGATAAGGGGCTTGGCTGCCGCAGCGTTGCGGTCCTCAACCGTGACGATGTCAGCTATGAGATCCTGAAGCCCTACTGTCGCGTGCCTATTCTGGATTATGGTATCGACACCCCCGCCGCCATCCGCGCCGTTGATCTGGACCTGCGAGCGAATGGCACATCCTTCCGCGTGCTGCTCCCTGATGGTGAGATCATGATCGAGACCCCGCTGATCGGGCGCTTTAACGTCAGCAACTGCCTGGCAGCCATCGCGGTCGCCTACAGTCAGGGTATCGCACCCGAAGTGATCGCCCGGGCCTTGAAAACGGTCAAAGGGGTCTCCGGACGCATGGAACATATCGACGAGGGGCAGCCATTCACCGTCATCGTTGACTATGCACACACCCCCGATAGCCTGGGAAAAGTGCTCTCCATCCTGCGGCCTCTCACCAGCGGTAAGCTGATGGTCGTCTTCGGTTCTGCCGGAGAACGCGACCTGCAAAAACGGCCTCTTATGGGGAAGATTGCAGCCCAGATGACCGACTTTTTCGTGATTACAGATGAAGATCCACGCGAAGAAGATCGAGAAAAGATTCTGGAAGAGATCGCCGCGGGCGCGGAGTCAACAGGCAAGAAGCGCGGCACGGACTTTCTCTGTATCGCGGATCGCACCGAGGCTATAGCCACAGCATTTGCTCACGCGGAACCAGGCGACACGGTCCTTCTGGCAGGGAAAGGACACGAGCAGAGTATCATCATCGGAAGAGAAAAACTTCCCTGGGATGACAGACGTGTAGCTAGAGAGCAACTGCAACAGTTCAATGACAAAAAAGCATCCTGTACACCCATCTCCTGAAATGTGCCCTGTTCACGTACACGTTTCACTGAGAGTTATGTATCAGGCCGTCATTTTGCCGTGGGAGTATCTATGAATCTTATCTGGTTATTGGTCATTTTTGTGGTATGCTCGGCTGCCAGCCTTCTCTTATGTGGCATAGCCAAAAATCTGTTTCCGACATTTCGCAGCGGTGAGCATAAACCGGGCACCCACCGCCCGGATATGCCCGCAGGCGGTCGAGAGATCAAAACAATCGAATTACCGCTCGTAGGCGGTCCTGCCCTGACCCTGGCAATTATTGGTACAGGTATCTGGGCCGGTTTTCTCTTCCAGTTTTCCCGCGATCAGTGGACGTTGTTGCTGATCGGCCTGGGAGCCCTCTTCGGCTATACCTGTGTCGGCTTTGTCGATGACTGGAAAAAGGTCTACAGTAACGAGGGCCTCTCGGAGATCGCCAAATTCGCCGGGGTCTTTCTGGTCTCGGTCACGGTTGCGGTCCTGTACTTCTTCCTGCTTGCGAACGGGCAGGAATCGTACAGCTTCTACAAGGATCTACCGATTCTCAATCAGCTCCTTTGTAACGATCCAAAGGCGGCCAAACCGGAGGTCAGCGTCTGTCAGGTGCATCCGGGAGAGATCGCCTATTACGCCTGGTTTATCTTCTTCGTTGGCATTACCGCCGTCGTGGGAAGCCTGACCTCGTTGTCAGTTGACTTCAGCGATGGTCTCGACGGTCTGGCGGGCGGCCTGGTCTTCAGCGCCTCCCTGGGCCTGGGAATCGTCGTTGTGGGTCTGGTCAACCCTGAGAACTCCGGTGGTATCGTCCTGGAGGTGCTGGCTCTGTTGTGTGCCGGTGGTGTGCTTGGCTTCCTGCCGTGGAACTGGCCTTCCTCATGGGCCGCCCGTCACCGAACCGCCAAACGTCGCGCGAAGGTCTATATGGGCGATAGCGGAGCGCTTGGTCTGGGCGGCATGCTCGCGATCATCGCTATCTTTTCGCGGAACGAATGGACCCTGTTAATGATCGGTGGCGCGTTCGTGATGGAAGGACTTTCCGTCGTGATCTCGGCCCGCGTGCTCACGCGTCTCTTCCGCCGCAAGCTGACTATGCTGCGCTTCAGCGGCACAAAGGAGTTCATCCCGCATACCGAGTTCCCATTGCCCTTCCTCGCGACTCCGTTGCATCACCATTTCGACCTGCTCGGATGGGATCGCCGCAAGCTGGTCTACAGTGCCTGGGCGCTTGGAGCCTGTTTCGCCCTGCTCGGCGTAGCATCGACTCTGATTCCTTCATCTTTCCAGCGTTATATCATTCGTATTCTGATTCTGATTCTGGCCGTCATTATCTGGTCAAGCGGAACCTGGACAAAATGCTACTTTGTCGGCACCTATCCCGACCGCTCATCACGCCGGAGCCGTCTGGCGCTGTTCTACGGCTATCCCTACCGCTTCTTCGGCATCAACCTCTACCATCTGGTTGAAGTCATTGAAGCAAGCGAAGATGTGATTGAGACGCCCGCCGAAGAACTGGCACTCTACCAGCGCATGACAATCTTCGACGCCCGTTCAATGCTTGGCCTCTACTGTTATCGCGCGGGCTACTATCCCGCCGCGCTGGCACAGTGGACCCGCATTCCCGAGCGCAACCGCGTGCTGCGTCCAGAAATTGCCCGCCTGCTGGTTGAGCTGGACGAGCGCATGTCGCTGGAGCAGCAGGAGACGCAGCCCATGCGCCGCGACCAGATCCTTCAGACCGCCGAGCCGATCCTGACCGGCAACCTTGCCCCGGCAGATCTGCCGAACCCGCACGAGCCCATTCGTAGCGAGGAGACCACGGACGGCCATACCGGCCCCTGGATGGCAATCAAATCGTCCAAGCTGTACCCGATCAATAACGAGAATGGCGACGGCGAGGAGAACACCAGAACGGCACCGCTGCGCAACGAGATGGCAACCATAGCCCGCTCAAACGGGCACAATGGCAAAGCGACCGAGCAATCTCCGCAATCGGACTCTGCGAACAACAATGGCGCTCGCACAGGCTGGATCTCGCGTCTGCGCCCTCAGCGCAACAAAGAGTAAGAACTTGCATAGAAGAAAGAGGCCCGGGATCTTCTCTTATCCCGGGCCTCTTTGTTTGTCTGGTAGCTTTTAGCCGCTCAGCTCATACTTGCGACACAGGCTGGTATAGGTGTCCTGTAACTCATGCTCTGCAACAATGCGCTCAATTTGGTGCTGCAGGTCCGCACGCTCGGGGTGCCCCACACGCCGATCAAGTACCAGCGCCTCAACCCAGCACTCAAGCGCCGCCTCGTACTGCTGTTGCGCGATGGCAAGCAGCCCAAGCCGGAGCAGGACGGTCCAGCGCTCCGTGACCACATCCTGCGCCTCCTGATACAGGCGTTTCGCCTCGGTAAAGCGATGCAGAATACGCGCCACGTCTCCCAGACCACAGAGCGCCCGCCCATAGACCTGTCTGGCTCCCTGTTCCTGAGCAATCGCCTGCGCCTGCTCATAGAGATCTTGCGCCGTCAGATAGTCCTCCTCATAGAAGGCCAGCGTGCCAAGCGAGTTCAGCGTTCGTGCCAGATTCACGCGATCGCCAAGCAACGCAAAGATCGAACGCGCCTCATCATAACAGCTATGCGCCTGCGAGAACTCGCGCCGCCTGCGAGCCGTCTCACCAAGCAGCCAGAGCGCCCATCCTTTGCCGCGCTGCATCTCCTGATCCTGGAAGGTAGTCAACGCCTCCTTTGCTATCTGTTCCGCCAGCTCGAACTTCGCCCGCCGCACATGGATCAGAGCAATATCGGTCAGAGCCCAGGCCTTACCGGACAGCAATTGCAGCTCGTCGAAGATGCGCCGCGCCTCCTCACCATCGTTCAACGCTCGCGTGTACTCGCCAAGCGCCTCACAGACCAGCGCTCGATCATGAAGGGTCCAGGCATACCCTTCACGGTCGTTGAGACGTCGGAAATCGAGCAGGCAACGCTCAAACAGCTCCAGCGCCTCCTGATATAGCCCATAACCCCGCTTCACTTCGCCCAGAATAACGCGCATCCAGCACTCACCTTGCGGGTTCCTGGCCTCCTGAAACAGCGTCAGCGCCTCTTCTGCGTAGCCGCCCGCCAGTGCAAAGTTTCCCTCTTCGCGGAAGAGCAGGGCAAGCTGATAGAGCGCCCAACCAGACTCTTCAGGTGCATGCTGCTGCCGGAAGAATTCCAGGCTGCTCCGCAGGCAGGCCTCAGCTTCTGTATAGCGTCCGAGGAGCCGCAGCACCGCGCCGAGTGCACATTGTACCCGGCTCTCACAGGCACGATCACCAAGCCGGGAGGCATGCGTTCCCGCACGCTGCAACATCCCGAGCAGCTCACGGGCATAGCCACGCCCCTCAAGCGCCTGCGCCGTCCGGACCGCGACATCGACCGCACTCTGAAGATCCTCTGCATATTCCAGATGCTCAAATGCCGCAAACCATTCCTCGGGCTCCGGACGCGAAAGCTGCACATAGTAATCCGCAACCAGTCGATGAATGCGCCGCCGCTCGTCCAGCGGAAGATGAGAGATCGCGAAGTGGCGAATCTGCGGATGAATCGTGTAGACGTGTCCATCAAACTGAATAAAGGACGCCTGCACCAGCTCATCACGCGCCTGCCGCCAGTGTGTCGCCAGGTCAGCAAATGAAACCTCTTCGTGTGCCTCAATCCGCTCCTGCGCCCGCACCTGTTCACGCAGCAGGCGAACGGGTTGCGCCCCGGAAGTCTCCTGCGTGAGCAGCAGAATGATCTGTTCGCGGTTAAACGGGAGCTTGAAGACCGAGAGATACGACAGCAGCAGCCGCGCCCGAGGAGTTAACCGCCGATAGGAAACCTCCAGCACGGCAAGAATGCCATCCAGCGGGTTGTAGCGGAGGTCGTCGCGCACCTCTTCAAGCGAACGCGTGGTTGCTTCCGGGGTATAGACTCGCCCGCCAATCGTACGCGCTGTGCCGAAAATCAGTTCCGCACCGAGCGGATAGCCATCGAGCAAGGTACAGATCTCGTGCAGAATCTGCTGCTGACGCGGGTCGTCCAGGTGAATACGCTGGTCAAGCCCGCTTGCTGCCGCCAGTTCCACAAAAAGCTGATGCAGGTCGGCTTCCGTCATCTTGCCCACCCGATACTCATACCAGCGACAATATGGCCCACCAAGCGCCATCATCGTCTCAGGATTCGAGCGCGATGTGACCAGCACGGCCACTTCTTGCGGCAACGAACAGAGAAAACGAAGCCAGACTTCAGCCTCCCCACGCTCCTTGATCTCCTCGAAACCATCCAGCATCAACAGACAGGGCAGCTCACGGCTCGCTCTGGAACGCAGCGCCCCCAGCACCAGCCGCTCACGCCGCACAATATCAGCATTCGGCGCACTCTTCGCCGGAATACGCAGTTGTAGCATGATATCGAGCAGAGCATCCCCAAAAGACTTGCCACTTTGTAGTGAGATCCCGATAATCCCTCCCGGGAATTTGCGTTGATTCCGGCGCACCACCTCAAAAGCCAGCGCGCTCTTTCCAATCCCGGCTGCTCCGGTCAGGGCGATATGCTGCACTTGCAGGGGACGAGCGCGGCTCAGCTCATTGGTTGTCTCACTGCTTGCGTGCGAGAGCAGATCATCAAGGTCGCCAAGCTCCCGCGTCCGGCCAACGAAAATGGAGGGGGCGCCGAGATGGGCCAGCGGATGAGCCGATTCCCGGGAGGCATCGCGGCTCACCAGGAACGGGGCCGGGCTCTCATTCCCCTCCTGTACCTGCCGATAGAGCACAGGAATAAACCAACTGCGCTGTTGCATCGGCAAGAGCGCCTGCCGGGCTCGCGTTAACCCCTCTTCCAGGGTTTTCCCCTCGGCAAGCGCCTCATAGAAATGATAGGTAAAGGTCGGGCTCAGATCGTCCTGCAAGGAGAATGGCATTGCGACCACAGCCGGAACCTGAGCCGTGACCAGCGCAGCCGCCAGCGAGGAATCAACGGCGCTCTGTTGCTGAACCTCCTGTTGTTGCGAGCCCGAATGCATGGTCGCAGTCTCACAGGCCGAGAAGACCGCCAGCCGCACATCACTGCTCACAAAGAGATCTCGCAGCGTCTGGGTGTCGATAAAGCGGTTATATCCATCATTATCACTGAAGCAGAGATATGTCTGCGGTTTCACCCTGTTCAACGAGCGCTGGCAAGCCTCACACTTGCGTGCATCTGCCTCATTGATCGTGCCACATTCCTCATTTGGACAGAGCCGTCCATAGGTACCATGCCCGTCGAAATGCACGATATAGCAGGGGATCGTCGTATCATTATCGTTAAAGATGCCCACGCCGCCATAGGAGGTCAGATAGCGAACAAGCTGGTCAAATGTTGGGGGCTCCAACCGATCCAGAAAGACCTGGCCCGTCTCAATCAGGGGGGCCAGACCCCGTTCAAGTGCCTGAAAGCTCAGCTCGGTTTCCAGCACCTCGCAGTCCAGCGGGGAAGCGCCGATATAGAGGACGCGCATCGGTGGATGCACCGGAAACTCCATTCCCGACGGCATATCAGGCTGTAGCAGTGCCCTCGTCAGGGTAAAGATTCCCGACCCAAGCAGGAAATGGTCGCCATTGTGCAACAGCTCCCAGGGATAGCGAGCAAACGCTTCACACCCCTGATCGAAACAGAGCGTCATCGCGACCGTACCGCGCCGCCTCAGCGTTCGCACAATCACGCTGCGCAACATCTCGCCTACCGCTCGGTCCGCTGCCTCGGCGGCTCCATCCCCACACAGAGCGCGATAGAGACGCTGACCAATGTCGCGGAGCTCCTGATCACTGCATTCAAGCTTATTCAGTCTCTTCTGTACATTGCTTAATTGTCTCGGCGTAAAAGGAGGAACAAAATTGCCACGGACAACGCGCCCTGACCAGCTATCCCGCACCTCCAGCTCGATAGCGTTCGCCCCACGCGCCCGAAACAGAAGATTCAGTGTTTCACCCATTAGTGCCCGACTTCACTCACATTCTACATACTGTAAACTGTTAACGGAGAACTCTCATGATATAAGAAAAACAGAGCAGGAGGATACCAATTTCGGCCCATCTCTCGCTAGTATAGCACAGATTCACTTCTCCTGAGCGCTTTGCGCAAAAAAACGTCTGACCAATAGTCTCTTGCAGTGAAGACACTATTGGTCGAGAAGCGCAAAAATCAGTTGTACACCTGCCTGAAGCCAGGCGCTATTCACCCCACAAGAGCTCAACCTTGCCAAAGCGGACAAGATCACCGACACGCACGCCAGCCTCTTCCAGCGCCTTTGTCACGCCCATCTTCTCAAGCGAGGCCTCCAGGCGAGCCATTGCCTCGTCATTCTCGATGTCGGTCATACCAACCATACGCTCAACGCGCCGTCCACGCACCACGAACACACCCTTGCTCTCCTGCGTCACCGTAAAGGAGTCCTCAGGTTGCGGGCGCAGCACCGTACCACCAACCTCGGCAGCCGCCAGCGCCGCACGCTCTGCCTCTTCGCGCTGAATCTCTTGCAGGCGTTGCGCCACATACTGCATCAGATCATCGACGCCCTGCCGTGCCGCCGCCGAGATTGCGAAGACCGGATAGCCAGCCTCCTCCGCTTTTGCCTTCAGCGTCTCCCAGTGCTCGCGAGCCTCGGGAAGATCAATCTTATTCAGCACCACAACCTGTGGGCGCTGTGCCAGTTGCTCATCATACTCGCGAAGCTCGGCGTTAATCGTCTGAAAATCGTCCCAGGGCTCCCGATCGAAGGCCGCCCCATCCAGCATATGGATCAGCAGGCGAGTGCGCCGCACGTGCCGCAGGAACTCATGACCGAGGCCGACGCCCTGAGAGGCTCCCTCAATCAGGCCAGGGATATCAGCGATCACAAAGCTAAACCCGCTGCCCCGGCTGATTTGCCCGACCTCGACTACGCCCAGATTCGGCGTGAGCGTCGTAAAGGGATAGTCGGCAATCTTGGGACGAGCCGCCGAGACCACAGAAAGCAGGGTCGACTTTCCGGCGTTCGGGTACCCGACCAGCCCCACATCAGCAATCAGACGCAGCTCTAGCGTGATCCAGCGTTCCTCGCCCGGCTCTCCCTTCTGGGCCTCTGTCGGTGCCTGATTGGTCGCAGTGGCAAAGTGCACGTTCCCCAGGCCGCCACGCCCACCACGCGCAACCATGACCTCCTGACCGGGCTCCACCAGATCAGCGATCAGCTCCCCGGTCTCCGCGTCGCGAACAATAGTGCCGCAGGGAACCTTTAAGTAGACATCTTCCCCCTTTGCCCCATGCATTTTCTGGCGCATACCGGCTTCGCCCGGAGTGGCCTTGAAATGATGCCGGTAACGATAATCAACCAGCGTGTTCATGCTCTCGGTCGCAACCAGGTAGACACTGCCACCTCTGCCACCGTCACCACCGTCGGGGCCCCCGAAGGGAGCAAACTTTTCACGACGGAAGTGAGAAGAGCCATTTCCACCATCACCGGCTTTCACAAAAATCTTTGTATGGTCGAAGAACATGTTCTATCCCCAGTTGTTCCAGTTATTCTGAAAAAAAGAAAAATGATACCGCAGCGCAATTGGGAGTATACCACAGGAGAGAGAAAATGGATAGGTGGCCCGAAGTCAAGACAACACGAAAAAAGAGACCGACAGTCCAGGGGGAGAAATGCTGTCGGCCTCACAGGCAATCTCGCTTTACTTTCGCTGTCCGTTGCTCTCTTCGCCGATCAGTGGCGTATCGACCAGATGTTCGGAGACGAACCAGATGTGCATTTCATGTGTTCGCAGCACCTCAGACATTAACATATCATTGGTGCCATAATCCTTGTTGCGCTCGGTAATCTCGATGCCCTTGCGCACGTCATCAATGACGGTCGACTGTGCCCGGATCAGCCGGGAAAGCATAGCAGGGACATCTTCCTCGTCTTTTGGCGGGCGCTCGATATTCGTGATCTCAACAATATCATGCGGCATGCCAATGGAGACACCGCCAAGCGTCTGAATACGCTCTGCCACCAGGTCGATGGTTTTGAGAATCTCATTGGCGTGCTTGTCCATCAACAGGTGCAGTTGATAGAAGGTCGGACCCGACATCTGCCAGTGATGTTTCTTATACATGTTGTAGAGCATAATCGAGTCGGCCAGAATGAGATTGAGTTGCTTACAGCTCTCACTACAGGCCTGCTCGGAGAGCCCGATAGGCATGGAATGCACTTGATCGGCACGCTGAATAATCACAGAGCGCTGATCATATTTCGGCGTAGCCGTTATTGTCGTCGTTGTTTGTGACGGTTTCACTCTCTTTTCCACTCCTGCTTGATACTGAAAATAGACCTTACGCAAGCAGCATTGCTTTCTGCTTTCACCATAGCAGGCGAAAAAAGCAGTACATTTTCATCTATCAATCAAGCAACAACAAAAAAAAGACGGAAGGAGTGTCGGACAAAACACTCTTCCGTCTCGGAGATTGACCCTACGCCTGAAAACCAGAGGTTTATTTATTCGTCTCTTCACCAATCAGCGGTGTATCAACCAGATGCTGAGACAGGAACCAAACCTGCATCTCATGCATACGCAGCACATCCGAGACAAGCAGATCGTTTGTGCCATAATCCTTGTTCTTCTCGGTCGTCTCAATGGCCTCACGCAGGGCCTTGATAATCGTCGCATGGGCATCAACCAGACGCGCAATCATTGCAGGTACCGCCTCTTCGCCCTTCGGCGGACGCTCGATCCGGGTGTTTTCCACCACATCATGCGGCATGCCCGCTGCAACGCCACCCAGCATCTGCACGCGCTCGGCCATCAGGTCGATGGTCTCTAAGATCTGCTCGGCATGCTTATCCAGCAAGAGGTGAAGCTGATAGAAGGTCGGCCCGGCCATATGCCAGTGATGTTTCTTATACATATTATAGAGCATGATCGAGTCGAGCACGAGCTTGTTCAGCAGTTCAACGTTCTCCTTGATCGCATTTTCTGGCAGACCGAGCGGCACCGCGTGGAGCTGTCCGAACTGCTGGATCTCATATGAACGCTGGTGAAGTTTGGGCTGTGCTTCAACATTCCTTGTCCGAGTAACCATAAATTGCTCTCCTTCTATCCCTGACAGTCATCATCATGTCGTGATGAGATGTAGAAAATTCACTCTTCGCTTTTTTGTGTATTTCTCTTTATTGCAACTGTGGGAGTGTTGTTGATGTAACAGGGTAGCGCGGGAGCGAACACCCATTGCTTGCTCTCGCATCTATCAATAACACGAATCACAGCTACGGGAAGTTTCGCTCCGCACCCCATTCAGATCCTCAGAGGAGTTCTTCGATTGGCTCATCAACCGGAGATTTTGCCGTTGATTCAAAGGTAATCAGTCGGGCCCCACGCTCAAAGGTCAGGAAAGCCCAGGCCCACTGGAAGAGCACCAGCACCCGATTACGAAATCCGATCAGATAAATGATATGCACAATCAGCCACAGCAGCCAGCCCGAAAAGCCCGCGAACTGGAGTTTCCCCAGATCCGCGATGCCAAACGAGCGCCCGACCGTTGCCAGACTTCCCTTGTTCCGATAGCGGAAGGGGCCCGGAAAGCGCTGTCCGGTTACTCTCCGCCGAATCACGTCGGCCACATAGCGCCCCTGCTGCATCGCTACTGGCGCGACACCCGGCAGCGGTTTTCCCTTCTGCAAGGCACAGGCCGTATCGCCGATCACAAAGACATTCGGATAATCGGGGAGCGTCAGGTTCGCCAGCACTTTGACGCGTCCGGCACGGTCTACCTCAGCGTTCAGCCACTTGCCAGCAGGCGAGGCTGAGACACCAGCCGTCCAGATCACATTGTGCGAAGGAATGCGCCCGCCGCCTGCAATCACCCCTTCCTCGTCGATCTTCTCGACCGGTGAGCTGGTTCTGACCTCTACCCCCAGATGGGTCAGTGCCTCCTGGGCCCGCTGCGCCAGATGCTCGGGGAAAGCTGGCAGGATACGCGGCAGCGCCTCAAGCAGGAGAATACGTGACTCACGGGGATCGAAATGTCTGAAATCGCCTGCCAGGACTTTGTGCGCCAGCTCAGCAATCGCGCCCGCCATCTCGACCCCGGTCGGTCCACCGCCAACCAGCACAAAGGTCAGCAGCGCCCGCCGTTTCTCCGGGTCGGGTTCCAACTCCGCCGCCTCAAAAGCCAGCAGCAGCCTGCGCCGAATGGAGGTCGCATTCACAATCGTCTTCAGGCCGGACGAGTACGCGCCCCATTCGTCGTGGCCAAAGTAGCTATGCGCCGCCCCGGTCGCGATAATCAGGTAGTCATACGAAATGCGGCGCTCATGGGTAATCACTTCCTGACGTTCAAGATCAACACCCGTAACTTCCGCCATCAACACCTCGGTGTTTCGCTGACGCCTGACCACCGCGCGGATCGGGGCCGAGATATCCGCCGGAGAAAGCACCGCAGTTGCCACCTGATACAGGAGAGGCTGGAAGAGATGATGATTATTGCGGTCGATCACCGTCACATCAACTGGTGCCTTACCAAGCGCACGAGCCGCCTGCAAACCGCCAAAACCAGCCCCGACGATGACGACATGAGGTCTTTTCCTTTGCAACGCTTTCATCATGAACCTCTACGAATTGTCTACGACTACTGCCAGGGGAAATATACCCCCGCTGCTACCTGTCACGCATGATTGCGCCTTGCTGATGACAGCGTACCGGAAGTGATCTCGGGGATTTCAGGCGAAAGCGGGCAATAAAAAACCGCGTCTCCTTTTCTTTCAGGAAGGAAACGCGGCTGCGGGTGGGCCCAGCAGGATTCGAACCTGCGACCAATCGGTTATGAGCCGACTGCTCTAACCGCTGAGCTATAGGCCCGCACTCTCTTCTGCCTCGCCATTGTACCATACTCAGCCCAACTTGGGAAGAGGGTACGGAAGCGAATTTGCCCGAGATACCGAAACAGGCCGCTCATTTGAACAGCCCGTTTCCCCTTCGTCATTGCTCTTCGTCAGGCTTCGATGGTCGTGCCTCTTCTTCTGACACCGACGGAGGCCGCACTTCAGGCTCCTGCTGATGATGGATCTCCATATAGGTTCTCAAAGCGGTTAACGCCTGCTCGCGCGTGATCTGGTCTGCCCGAAACGCATCAAGGATCGCCTCAAGCGTTGTCAGTTGCGGTGCAGATGGCGCGGGCTCCTTGTGGAAGACCAATAAGTGCTCGCGGTATCCTGCCAGGAAGTAGATGCAGAAAAGGATCAAGCCAATGAGAAACGCGGAAAGGCCCGCATGCATGACCTGCGTTCCGTTCTCCAACGCGGAACCAAGCACACTTGAGCCAAAGGCATAGAGCGCCGAAGCCGCGCCAATCACGCCCGCCAGGATACCCGCCCCAAGCAGGAACAGCACCACACCACGCCGTGGCCCCTGCGCGTTCTGGGGATCGCGTCGCACTCGCCACAGCAGGTAGAGATCCAATGGCACAAATGCCAGACCCGCCAGTATTATGGAAAGGCAATTGATCCAGGCTTTGACATCGGCAAGCTGAAGCGCGTTGTAGAGAGTCAGGCCACAGCCAACCCAGAAGGACCCGGCACTGACAATTGTCACGATCGCCACCAGGATCAGACGCCCAACAGGACGCTCAAGCAGCCCTTGCCGCATTCCACGCGCATAGAGCCAGACATAAACGCCCATCACGATCAGCGCCAGTACAAGGTACACCAGAAAGTTATGATTTGCCTCTCTGCCAAAGATCTCCTTAAGTGGCAAGGGGTGCCCGTATAGCGCCGAGAACAGCACATTCCCGAGCATATTCACTCCGTTGAGCAACAGCACTATCCCCCAGGCAAAGCCCAGACCATGCAGCAGAAAACGTGCCACTTTCCCCGTCTCGTTTCGGGTCAGCCAGGCATAAAAGAACCAGCAGGCAAGCGGCCAGAACATACTGACAATGACCCAGAAGAGCTGGTAGGTCTCACAGTACGAGTAACTGCCATAATAAGAACAGAGACGAGTACTGCCCTGCATCCCCATCTCCATCAGGGTACGGACTCCGTTATCCCACGGCCAGCCCACCGTGAGCAGAAGCACTGCTTGTACCCCAAAGAGGTGCAGACGCTCCCAGAAACGAGCGCCATTTGTGGCAGGAAGCGAGTGCTGTCGCTCCCATTGCAGCCAGCCCCAGAGCGCCAGGGTTGAGATTCCAGCCGCCAGCGACCACTGTACACCTGCACCGTTCGTCAAGGTCAGGATCTGGAACGCGAAGAGGAGTGTATAGAAGGCTGTCAGCGCGTTTGCTCCCTGAGCAAGATTCAAGAAGAAGTGTCGAATGGCGCTCCCTCGTGCCTCCGGGTGATTCTGGATATCTCGCCGAATCAGCCAGACATGCAGCACAATGAGCGCACCAGCCAGCACCCAGGAGACAACAGCGAAAATGGTAGCCTGTGTGAACTGCGTGGAGACATTCCCCTCATGAGGCAACACAAAGCGAAAAAGGGCTTCAAGAAACCGCGACGTCGCAAAAACGATATAATCCAATAAAGCAATATAGACCGCATAGAGGTAGACACGATACAAATTCCGAATCATTCCGCCCCTCCTTTCATAGACATCGATATGCACCGCTCTCAGTGTACTCGATCATACGCGCTCTGACATGGGTCATCTGCCCTATAGGCAACAGGCGTAACTCCGGAAGGAGAGGTGACCAGCCGCCCAAAAATATGCTATTTGATGGAATATCTTGAAACAGAGAAAAGCAAAAGAAATCAATCAAAGCAAGGAAGCAGTGCAACCCGATCAGAAGCCAGGATATTGCAGAGATTTTTTGTCGGAAAGGGGGAAAAAGATGGAGCTATGACAAGCGGGGCCCGGTTGTCTCTTTCGTCAGTGCTCAAGCCGCTGATCACGCTCCACACGCGACCTGAGAGCGTAGGGCAGGGCCACGAACCTCAAAAGAACCAGACCATTCCCGGAGGATGAGTTTTTTCCCTATTCTCTGACACTTCTGCTCAAGTATGCTATAATTACAAACAGTCATAAGTGAGGTTCTACTTTTAGAGCCTTATGTTCTTTGTATCAGGCATTATGTTTGTTTATAAACAAAAGCAGACAGGAAACGGAAACAGAGGAGGATAGCGGGCTCATCATCATGTTTCACTGCTGCTCAGCCGGAAGTAGCAACAAACATAAGACTCACTGCCAAATTTCCTCTTTGGTTGTGAAGCACTATACACAACCGCCTCTTGAGGTCAACTCCCCAAACAGGCGAAACCCGCTAGCACTTTTTTCAGCCGCGCTACACGGGATAGGGCGCGGTCTAACGTTTTTCTGAGGGAGATTTTCAGTGGAGAACGAAGTTACAATCCGAATCGGAGGCGAATCGGGTGAAGGTGTTATATCCGGAGGCGACATCCTGGCATTGGCTGCCGCCCGCTGGGGATACCATGTCTATACCTTCAGAACGTTCCCGGCCGAGATTCTCGGCGGCCCCTGTATGTTCCAGGTGCGCATCAGCGATCACCCGGTAAAATCTATGGGTGATTATGCCGACGTGCTCATCTGCTTGAACAAAGAGGCCTATGAACGCAATGTGAGCGATCTGCGCCACGGTGGCGTGCTGGTCTATGATCCAGCAGATTTTACTCCCGAGACAGGCGACTTCATCACCTACGCAATCCCGTTCAACCAGATTGCGCGTAAGGAAGTACAGCTCTTCCAGACCAAGAACGTCGTCATGCTTGGAGCGATCGCGACGCTGTTCGGGCCTCCGATTGAAGCGATTACCCAGGTGGTACAATCCAAGCTGTCTAAGTCGCGCAAAGCCAACCCGGTTCTGATGGAAAAGAACATGCTGGCACTGGACATTGCGCAGAAATACGTGCGGGAAAACATTTCCAAACATGACCCTTATCTGCTAGGCGCAGTCGAGAAGGCAGATCGAGTCGTGCTCAACGGAAATCAGGCAGTTGTCGCGGGCGCACTTGCCGCCAGATGCCGCTTCTTCGCAGGTTATCCAATCACACCCGCCAGCGATATCATGGAAGCGATGGCAAAAGAGCTTCCCCTTGTCGGAGGGACCTTCCTTCAGGCAGAAGACGAGATGGCCGCGCTGGCCGCGGTGCTTGGAGCCTCATTCGGTGGCGCACGCGCCATGACAGCGACCTCCGGCCCTGGTTTCTCGCTGATGACCGAGTTGATCGGCCTTTCCTCAATGGCCGAGCTTCCCGCCGTCATCGTCGACGCCCAGCGGGCTGGTCCAAGTACCGGCATGCCCACAAAAATGGAGCAATCAGACCTGAGCTTTGCCCTGCATGCAGGCCACGGCGATACCCCGCGCATGATCGTGGCACCGGCCGATGTTGCCGACTGCTATGAACTGATGATCCTGGCCTTTAATATGGCAGAGCGCTATCAGATGCCCGTCATTTTCCTGACTGACCAGTCTCTAACGGCCCGCGTTGAGAGCGTTGATAGACATATCTTTAAACCCGGAGAGATCTGGGAGCGCCTCAAACCTGAAGCCACCGAGGAGACAGAGGAAAAGACCCCTGTTGGCGCCCCTGGCTTTGCCCGCTTTGCCTATACTGCCAGCGGTGTTTCACCGATGACCGCGCCCGGAGCCGGAGCCGCCCCCTATGTCGCGACCGGTCTGGAGCACGATGAGTATGGGCACCCTGACTACGAACCAGAAGACCATACAGCCATGATGGAAAAGCGCTTCCGCAAGCTGCTGACTGCCGCCGAGGAGCTGCCCAAACCCGTACGCTATGGCGATGCAGATGCAACCATTGGACTGATCGGGTGGGGCTCAACCGAGGGCACCATTCAGGAGGCAGTGGATCGCGCACGTGCTAAGGGATATAAAGTGGCATCTCTGCATCTCAAGATTCTGTCACCATTGCCTGACCGCACGATCAAAGAGTTCATCCATTCGGTTCAGAAGGTGATTGTGCCCGAGTGTAACTACTCCGGTCAATTGGCGAATCTGCTCGGTGCAAAGTACGGTCTTCAGGCGACCCGCGTGAATAAGTTCGGTGGTATCCCCTTCACCGCTGGCGAAATTCTCCGGGCCATTGAGGAGGTTTGTTAAACAATGACGCAAACGATCATAAATCCCACCCCGAAGGACTATAAAAGCACGGTTAAACCGACATGGTGTCCGGGATGTGGAGACTTTGGTGTGCTGAACGCAACCCTGCGCGGTATTTCTGGCATGAAACTTGCTCCAGATCAGACCGTAGTGGTTTCCGGTATCGGCTGCTCAAGTCGCTTCCCGCACTTCATGAAGACCTTCGGCTTTCACAGCGTCCACGGTCGTGCCCTGCCTGTCGCTCAGGGATTGAAAATGGCGCGCCCGGATCTCACGGTTGTTGCCGTTGGCGGTGATGGAGACTTCTTCAGCATTGGCGCTGGTCATCTGGTTCACGCCGCCCTCCGCAACATTGACATCACAGTCGTCGTGATGGATAACGAGATCTACGGCCTGACCAAAGGGCAAACCTCTCCGACGTCGCCGCATGGCCATGTGACCAAATCGACGCCATACGGCCTGATGGCCTCGCAGTTCAATCCGCTGCTCACCGCACTCTCGCTCAACGTGAGCTTTGTGGCTCGCGGCTATTCCGCCAAGCCCAAAGAGCTGGCAGCATTGATCGAGCAGGGTATTCAGCACAAGGGCTTCTCCTTCATCCATGCGCTTAGCCCCTGCCCGACGTTCTACCATACCTTTGATGCCTGGGATGCCGCTGTTACCCCTGTACCAGAAGACCATGACCCGAGCGACCGTGCAAAGGCAATGGCCCTGGCAATGGAAACAGAAAAGCCATTTATTGGTCTCCTCTACCGTGAAGAGCGTCCGACGATGGACCAGGCAGCGCAACAGCTGGTTGAGAAAGCGAAAGAGTTCGACGTTGAGCAATATATCCAGCGTTTTGCATAGCAGCTAAAGAAATACAAGACGCAGAACAAGAAAGGCCAGCCTCATTCGGGTGAGTGCTGGCCTTTTGTTTTTCAGCATTGAGTATCTGGCTTTTCGAGGCGCAGCGGCTCAACAGAGACCATTCCCCTGTTCGCTAGACAGGGTTCAGGAAGGGAAAGAATAAAATTAGAAGTTTTCCAGTCCGGGTGTGATGGTTGTCATCGCAATTGAATTGATTACAGCCTGAGCGAATTGCTCCCCACACGAGCGACAAAAGGTTCCGCTCTCGTTATGGTAGGTTCCTCCGATAGCCGTCAGCTGCCTCTCCGCGGGCTTCCCGCACCACTCGCAACGGCTGCCGCTTGGGGCAAAATCAACAGAGACTGGACGGCGAAACTCGTTAAACTGCATGAGGTATCCTCCTTTTTTGTGCTGACCAGCGGAACTGTTCAAACACAGGTGAAATTGACAGCACTCAGGGGGATTCTCGTATCCGGGCGGGCTTTCGTGGAACAGCCACGGCGATACGGAATCACAATCACTCGCATCATCGCCATTGAGCAACGCTGCTCCCGCACTGGCAATGCTCTTTTCTCGGAGAAGGAAAGAGAGCCATAGTAGCATGTACAGAAACTATACCATAGATTTGACGAAAATACCAGACCCTGCCATACAAATCCCTACTATTGCATGACACGCCTGTTTCCAGGAAAAAGTTTCAACCCGAAACCTCTGCCCTTTTCCGTTGTCAAAAGCCGGGCTGAACACTCTCTATTGTCAACGCCTTCACGCCTGTTGTGCCGCGTCCTCGGCAGAATCAGAAGACGTTTCTTCGGGCTTCTGAGACTGAGCAAACCTGGGAGATATCCTGTCTCCGATAATCCAGCCTACCACCGCACATATCAGAGTCAGAATCAGCCAGAACAACGACGCGATTTGATAGTTCACTAAAAAGGCACCGGCCAGCACGCCGGCAATAATAATTCCAACAATCGTGCCAATCGTTAACCCGGTCAAACATCCCAGGTGCTTGAGGTTGCGCCCTCGCATTTGGTTCATCATCGCCAGTCACAAAATCCTTACAAAATGATTGATAAGCCTGTATAGGGATGATAGCGCGATCAAACCAGATCGTCAAGGTGAATGCCTTTTCTGCAAGCTCCTTGCAACCGCTCTCTCCTGTGCATACAATGGAAAGAGGAACACAATCGCAACAGATGAAGGTGCTGTAAAGCGGGCAGATTTGAAAGGAGAATCCATGAAAGCTGCACTTTTCCACGAACATGGTGATACAAGCGTGTTGCGCATTGAGGACGTACCGGAACCCACTCCGGGCCCCACAGATGTGATCGTCAAAGTGCATGCCTGTGGCATCAATCGGCTGGATATCTATTCACGCACCGGGCGCACCAAAGTAGCCCCCATGCCCCACATCGCTGGCTCAGAGGTCGCGGGCGAGATTGCGGCGCTGGGCAACGCGGTCAGCGGGCTGCAAATTGGACAGGCTGTCGTTGTTGCGCCCTATCTCTTTTGTGGTGTCTGCGAGTTCTGCCGCTCGGGCGAAGAATGTATCTGCTTGAGAGGCGACATTGTGGGGCTTGGCAACCAGGGCGGCTATGCAGAATATGTACGGGTACCTGCCACAAATATTGTGCCTCTGCCCGAGGGCGTCGATACGCTTTCAGCGGCAGCGGTCGGCCTGGCAGCTATTACCGCCTGGCATATGCTGACGAAACGCGTGACTCTGCACCCCGGGCAGGATGTGCTGATTCTCTCGGGAGGAAGCGGTGTCGGAAGCGCGGCTATCCAATTCGCCAAGCTGAGCGGGGCCCGCGTGATTACCACGGTCAGCACCGAAGAGAAACGCGCCCGGGCCCTTGAACTAGGCGCCGATGAGGTGATTCATTACCATGAGCTGGACTTTCTCAAGGAAGTGCGTCGCCTCACCAATAAGCGTGGCGTAGATGTCGTGATCGAGCACGTCGGCGCGGAAACCTGGGAAAAGAGCGTCGCCTGCCTGAGCCGTAACGGCAAGCTGGTCACCTGCGGCGCGACGACCGGCAACGAGAGCACGCTGAATATCTGGAATCTGTTCGCGAAAGAAATGACGCTGATCGGCTCCTATGGCGGCACCCGGCAAGATCTGGCCGAAGTCCTGAAACTGGTCGCGGCAAAAGTGTTTGAACCGGTGATCGATAGCACCTATCCGCTGGAAGAGATTGCCCGGGCTCACAGCCGCCTGGAAAGCCGCCAGAGCTTTGGGAAGATTCTTGTGACACCCCGAGTATAATAGAAGTGATGCACGCGTGCATCAGCGCACTCCGTATTTGAAAGGAAACGACGTTCATGGTTGATCCAGCAAAGGAAGCAAACGACAGACCAGTTGAGATTGTTGACCCGGCAGAAGAGCCAGAGCACACCGGTTCCAACATCAATATCCTTCTTCCACTGGTCCTGGCACTTGTGGCCCTTGTTGTCTTTCTAGCCCTGCGCCGCGAGTCGGAACAGAGCGAGGAATAATCGTTTCTTCCGTGGCAGGGTTGGCCGCGCTCCGGTCAATCCTGCTTACAGGCGATAGCGCAACACCAGCATATCGAGCATCGGGATCCCATCTTCCACAATTGGCGGCTGGATATAGGCAAAGAAATCCCGGCGCACATGATCCATACGAAAGCCACACTTCTGATAGAACGCGATATTCTCCCATGAGCTATTAGCCGTCCCGACCAGCAGCGAGCCCACCTTACGCCTGCGACCCTCCTCAACCACCTGCGCGATGATCTCCTTACCATAGCCGCGCCCTCGGGCCTCTGGCACCACAGCGACATACTCAATCTCGCTCTCATCCTCCTGCCAGCGCACCGTGACTGCGCCAACGACCTGTTCTCCAACCAGCGCCACCGCAGACATATACGCGGGATTGGTCAGCGTCGTGCGAATGCGCGCATCATCCTCATCGGCATCATGCAGCAACGTTACCAGTAGCTCAATATCATCACTTGCTTGCAAGCGAACTGTCATAGATTGCTCCGATCTCTCAACAATGTTCAGATAGAATTCAGCTCTTTGCTGTACTGTCACACCATAGCATACTCAGGTTCCTCTTGACAGCCTGCTTCAGATATGAGATGGTAGCACTGAAACGTTGTTTCCTGTAGAAGCGGGAAAAGCTGGCATGAAAAACACATATGACACACCCTTCACCCCTCGGATACTGATTGTTGATGACGAGAGCCGCGTGATCAGCGCTCTCCGTCGTGGCCTGAGCTATGAAGGCTATCAGATCTCGTGTGCCTTCACGGGAGAGCAGGCCCTGCACCTGATTCGTTCGCAGACACCAGATCTGGTCATTCTGGATATCATGCTCCCGGACCTCAGCGGGCTTGAGGTCTGTCGGCGCCTGCGCACCGAAAAAAATGACGTCGCGCTTCTGATGCTGTCCGCCCGTGACACTATTCCTGATCGTGTACGCGGGCTGGAACTGGGCGCTGATGATTATCTGGTCAAGCCGTTTGCCCTTGAAGAGCTGTTGGCCAGGGTCAAGGCGCTGTTGCGGCGGAAGCAACCAGCAGGCATCAATCGCGAGCTGCTTCGTTTTGAAGATCTGGAGCTGGACACCGCGACCAGACAGGGACACCGGGGCGGGCGCACCTTCCACCTGAGCACAACAGAGTATGAGCTACTGACGCTCTTTCTGCGCAACCCACACATCGTCTTACCCCGCGGGGTGATTATGCAGCGAATCTGGGGGGACGACTTTGAGGGTGGCCCGAACGTCCTTGAGGTCTACATCCGCCATTTGCGCAACAAGCTGGAACAGAATGGAGAGCCACGCCTGTTGCAGACTGTGCGCGGAACTGGCTATGTGCTGCGTATTCAGGAGCCCTGATGTGTTCAAGGCATCACGTTATGCGTTGCCGCTTCACTGGCGCTTGACATTATTCTACACGCTGATTCTTGTACTTGCGCTCTGGCTCTTCAGCGCCTTCCTGCTGAATCGTACCGAGCAAGAGGGCTACACCAGTATCGATCGAGAGCTACAAACCCGTGCCCTGAGCGTGCGCCTGGGTAAGATGCTCTTTATGCAAGCCACCCCACCCGTTGAAACCATTCCCGCGCTCAATGGTCTGGGAGATGAGGCCATCGCAATCGAGGTCTTGCGCTATGAGCACTCCAGCTTTACGCTGCTTGCAACCACTGCTACCGTCTCCGAGCAGGATATCCTGAACACCGGGATCCAGGCGCAGGCGCCGCCACCGGTTCCCTGGGATGCAGCAAGCGCAAGCCTCGTTGTTCAGGGAAAGGGTGAGCACTGCAATCAGCGAGAGATGGGAGCACTTTGCCGCTACAGCACCATCACCTTTCATAGTGAGCGTATCCGCGTTTTTACCTATAAAAGCCCCGATTCGCTCCATATTATTCAGACCGCCCAAAGCTATCGCCTGCTTGAACGGCGACTGGACGAGCTGCGGCGCATGTATCTGCTACAGGGACTGTTCCTTGTTGGGCTGGCGCTCCTCGGCAATAGCCTGATCGGTCGAGGACTGCTCGGAACCGTGCGCCGCATCACCAACTCAGCCCGCACGATTAGCGAGACACGCGACTTTGGCAAGCGTCTCCCCGAGAGGCCCGGCCTGGTGCGCGATGAGTTCACGACACTCACCGAAACCTTTAACCGCATGCTCGATGCGCTTGAAAGGCTCTATCGCGAGCAGCAACGCTTTATCGCCGATGCCTCCCACGAACTTCGCGCACCAATTACTGCCATTCGCTGCAATCTCGATCTGCTTGCGAAGGCGCGGGATCTGCCGCCAGAGGAGCAACAGGAAGCGCTGGCTGATGTCCAGGCAGAGGCCGAACGGATGAGTCGCCTCGTGAACGACCTTCTCTGGCTGGCGCGTTCGGACAGCCTGGCAGCACCGCCACAGCACCGTCAGGTCAAGCTTGATAGCCTGCTGCTCGACGTTTTTCGCCAGTATCATCGTGTTAAAGAGAGCAACAGGCCGCGCCTGCGTTTACAGGAAACGGAACCGGTGTGTGTCCTGGGCGACGCGGATCAGCTCAAGCAGGCTCTGGTCGCGCTAATAGACAATGCACTGAAATATACACCGCCCGAGGGGATAGTCTCCCTCTCGCTCACCGTGCAGGGACAACAGGCGCTGCTTCGCGTCAGTGATACCGGGCCAGGGATTGCCGCACACGATATTCCTCTGCTCTTTGAGCGCTTCTACCGCACAGCCGAGGCCCGCGCCCACCGGGATGGAAGCGGCCTGGGGCTGGCAATCGTTCAGCGAATCGTGCAGGATCACAAAGGAACAGTAACAGTAGCCAGTGAATGGGGAAAAGGGAGTACCTTTACAATACAGGTACCACTTACAACACCGTGAAATAAGGATAGACAGGTAGCACCATTCTCTCCCATAGTGTCTACATGAAAGCTATCGGGCCTTTCATCTCGCTCTAAATCTCTGGATCCAATTTTACTAATTTACGGCCTGAGTTTGCGTCATATGCCCTCGATATACTATAATCAAAGGAAGGATGGTTGCTTCTTTACTGAAAAAATCATCAGGGAGGTTCGCTATCATTTACACACAGGTGAAAACAAAAACCGATATCCGCTTTAACATGGCACCATCCGAGCGGCACAGATTGGAGAAGTTGCCCTGGCATGCCCCGCTGAGCGAGTGGGATAGTCAGGGTGTAGACCTGCTGATTATTCGGCGGGGCGAGTCCCGGCACCCGGTCGTTTTTGTCGAGTGTCAGGGAATGCGCTATGCCATTAAGGAGACAACCCCTCATATGGCGGAGCGCGAAATCCGCAACCTGCGCGAAATCGAGCGGAGAGGCATTCCAGCCCTCAGCCCGGTTGGAAGCGTGGCCGTTGCCGCACCACCAATTCCGATTGAGATTCCGGGGATCCCGGGCGCCAGAGACTATATCAAAGGGGATAGAGGCTATACTGTAACCCGTCTGGCCCCCCGCGTGATCCCGCATGTGCTGCTCTATCGCTTGCCACTCAAAAAGCGCTCAAAACAGCGGATTCTTTCAGCGGTTGCTGTCCTTATGGTTGAGCTCCATGAGCACGGCATCTACTGGGGAGACCCTTCACTGGCGAACGTCCTGATACGTATTGATGGTCGACGAATTCTCGCGATTCTATCCGATGCAGAGACAGCGGAACTGTTCCCCGATTCGGTCAATGACGAGCTGAGGGAGCAGGATTTAGCCCTGTTCGGGGAGTCTCTGGCCTGGCAGGCGGAAGATCTACGCCAGGCAAAAGGCTTGCCGGAAGACAAGAAAGTGCTGGATGACCGCGATTACCGCTACTTCGAGCGGCGCTATCGCTGGCTCCGGCGCGAACATGCCCGGATTACCCATAGCAAGGGCTTTGACACGCTGCTGCAAGCGCAACGCTTCTTGCGCACCCTCCATCGTTGGGGGTTTTCACTGGCCGAAGCGACGGAACGTGTTTTCAAGCGCTTCCAGGTAACAACCGTTCTGCCCGGCTGGTATCAGCGCAGATTGTATGAGCTGCTTCATATCTCGATGCCGCCTCTGTATGCACCGCGTCTCTATCAGATGATTCTGGGGCATCAGATTATGAGCAGCCAACGCGAGAAACGGCCCATCAGCATCGAAGAAGCTGCACGTGACTGGTACGAACGATATCACTTACCGACGATCCTTATGCTTCGCCGTAACCTGTCCAGTGATCAGGAACCGATGGATGCCTACTTTGACATCATGGATCATAAATGGAAGCTCAGCCAGAAAGCCGGCTATGAGGTTTCCATTGAAGATGCCATTCTTGATTGGTCAATGGAGGCCGCGGAGACAGGCGAGTTAGGCAAAGTTGACCCGGCAAAGATTGCTACATGGTGGCGCGAACGACAACCCGTTGCGAAGGCATTGGAGCCACCTCTGATTGAAAGTGAAGAGCTTGAACCTCTGCTCTCAACCGGGGAAAAGCCACTTGTACGACTCAACGAAGAACAGCTAGAACAGAAGCTCCCGGAAATCCTGGAAAAAGGGAAAAAGGCGCGCTAATCGCCAGTTCAAAGGGACAAAAAAGAGGGAAGGTTTCAAAAAGCCTTCCCTCCATTTGTGTGCAGTCTGGTCGAAGGACCGCTTAGATCTCGCCCTCTTCTTCCAGAGTCAGCGGCTCTTCTTCCGGGGTCTCCATTACCTCGGTCGTCTCAACCCCATCCTCCTCGTTGTTACCGAAGATGGTCATATTGCTGCGGATCTGCTCCTCGAGCGCGGCAGCGACATCGGAATTCTGGCGCAGGAACTCTTTCGCGTTCTCGCGGCCCTGACCCAGGCGGATATCACCGACGGTGAACCATGTACCGCTGCGTTTCACAAGACCCATCTCCAGACCGACATCAAGCAGGCCACCCTCACGAGAGATGCCCTCGCTGTACATAATGTCGAACTCTGCGGACTTGAACGGAGGCGCAACCTTGTTCTTCAGCACGCGCACGCGAGTGCGGTTACCAGTTACTTCCTGCCCCTGCTTGATTGAGTCGATACGGCGGATATCCAGACGCAGCGAGGCATAGAACTTCAGCGCTTTACCACCGGCAGTGGTTTCAGGGTTACCGAACATCACACCGATCTTATCGCGCAACTGGTTCGTAAAGATAACGGCGCAATTGGAATTGCTGATCGCCGCGGTCAGCTTACGAAGCGCCTGGCTCATCAGACGAGCCTGCAAGCCAACGTGGGAGTCACCCATCTCGCCCTCGATTTCCGCGCGTGGCACCAGTGCGGCAACCGAGTCGACCACAATCACATCAACGGCATTACTGCGTACCAGCGAGTCCACAATTTCAAGCGCCTGCTCGCCGGTATCTGGCTGTGAAATGAGCAAGGTCTGTGTATCAACGCCACAGCGAGCCGCATACGTTCGGTCGAACGCATGCTCGGCATCAATAAAGGCCGCATAGCCACCGGCCTTCTGTGCGTTCGCAATGATATGCTGACAGAGCGTGGTTTTACCAGAAGACTCAGGACCATAGATCTCGGTAATACGACCACGCGGCACACCACCAACGCCAATCGCAAGGTCAAGGGCAATAGAGCCGGTCGGGATCACATCTACATGGATCTTCGGGGCGTCACCCATCTTCATAATAGCGCCCTTACCAAAGCGGCGCTCTATCTGCTGCAAAGCCAGCTCTATAGCTTTCTCGCGCTCGGTTTTTCCAGCATCACTCGCGGCGGCATTGCGATCAACAAGAGCTTTCTCTTTCTTACTACTCATCAGCTTCCTCCGCACAGAGGCAAAAAAAGATCCCCTGCACGCCTCCTTTTTTCAATTCAAAACTGTATACAGCGCAATCTTCAGATCGTTTTTCGTCCTCAGATAGATTTCCTCTGGTTACTTCTTTGGCAAGGGAACAAAAGTGGAAATAGCAGCCACTCACAACAACGAACTATTTCCGGGAAAGTAGAACAAGAGTACCATAATAAGGGCAAAGTGTCAAGAAATGATGCCTTCTGTACTCTTATAATACATGAAAAAACAAGACCTGCCCGCTGGATGCCGGGACCTCAGAAGCAAAAACCGTGGAAAAAAAGAAAGGCGACAGAATCAGAGTTCACGTCGCCCTTCAATCGCACGTCCTAACGTGTCTTCGTCAGCGTATTCAAGCGAGCTGCCCATTGAGAGGCCCCTTGCCAGTGTAGTAATGCGCACCTCGGGAACACTCAACTCGGTTTTAATACATCGTTCAATGGCACGTGCAGTATAATCACCCTCGAAGCCGGGGTTTGTAGCAAAAATCACCTCACGGATAGTTCCCCGTTCCAGGCGGCGCAAGAGTTCATCCATACGAATCTCTTTCCGCCCGATCCCATTCATCGGGGAGAGCGCCCCATGCAGCACATGGTACAGGCCCTTGTAGGCTCCCGTTTTCTCCAGCGCAAGCACATCCATCGGTTCTTCAACCACACAGATGGTATCCTGCTCCCGCGCGGGATTACTACAGATGGGACAGGGGTCTTTCTCCGTGATATTAAAACAGCGAGAACAATAGATAATGCTCTCTTTTACGCGCATGATCGCTTCAGCCAGACGACGCGCCTGATCGGTCGGGCAACGCAACACGTGGAAGGTGAGGCGCTGCGCCGTTTTCACGCCGATACCCGGCAGCTTCGCAAACTCCTCAACCAGCGCTGCGACTGGTGGTGCAATATCGCTCATCAGTTCGTTTCTTCCATCCTCGACGCTCGCGTACGAGCGCCGCAACGATCTTTATGAGTTCGTCTTCTGTTGTTTGTCTCCTTCAGCAGCCCGTGGGCGCTGCTCCAAAACCCGCCCTCGTCAAGCAGAGAGCACAGGCTTCAGTATGGAGGTTTCGCAGTGCACCATAACAACGCGTGCTTCGCATGCAAGCGGCGCCACCCCAAAACCTCCATTCCCTGCTTCATCGGGATTGAAGAACAGTTATGAAGCGTTAGAACAGGCCGGGAATCTTGATGCCGCCCGTCGCGCTCGAAACAAGGCGCTGCTGTGCTTCCGTCACGCGATCAAAGGCATCTTTTGCTGCGGCCTTGACCATGACCTCCAGCTCCTCGATGTCTTCGGGTGAGAACGCTTCGGGGTCAATCTTCACCGCCGTGATCTCATATTTTCCGCTCATCGTAATGGTGACAGCGCCACCGCCAGCAGTTCCGGTAAACTGGCTGTTCTCCAGCTCTTCCTGCATCTTCACCAGCTTCTGCTGCATTTTCTGGATCTCACGCATGTTCATAGGACCAAACACTCCTTATTTCAGATAGATATCTTTGATTTCAGCCTTAAATATTCGTACTACCTCTCGCACAACGGGATCCTCTTTCGCTTTGCGTTCCACCTGTTCTCTGCGCGTTTCAGAAGGTGCAGCAGTTGGTGGCTGCGATACGGGTTGGCGGCGCTCCTCCGTACTCGTGAGGGCAGCACTCTTGAGAGCATTGGTACCGTTTGTACTCTCCTGAGTACTATTCTCTCTCACACTCCCATTTCTGGCAAGAGGTTCCTGAACGGGGGGCGGCTGCACAGCCGTTGGTGTCGCCTGAAAAACAGCCAGCGCCTCCGCCAGATCAATTGGCCCATTTCTTCCTGACGAGCCATTCTGCTGCTGAGTGGGCGGCTGAGGCGCGGGACGCTCCGGCTGTGGGATACTGTTTCTGCTGCGGTTGCCGGGTCGCCAATCCTGATCGGGTGGCAACACACGCAAGCGGCACTTCTGCGGCAACTCTATTTCTAATGCCCACTCAATCAGTTGCTTATCTTTATCTTTTAGATTCGTATAGAAGAACGTTTGGGTCGCTTTGATGACCAACAACGGCACATCGGCTGTCGGCTCGATTCCGAGCAGGGTAAAGTATCTCAGGAAGGCCGACACGCGGGCGCCATCTCGTTGTGGCTGTGAGCGCACACGCCGGATAACCAGCTCCCATTTCTCTTTGACCTCATCCAGCGTTATCAGCGGCTCAGCACTCTCTTCAGCGACGGGAGGCGTTTCTTCCTGCTGGACAGGAGGCTCTTCCGGCGCGGGTGGCTCTGGCTGGATGGGAGGAGGAATATTAATCCCTGTCGCGGCGCGAATTGAGGCCTGTTTCCGTTCGACAGGCTGGCTCGGCTGTGACAGATCTGGTGGTGTGACAGGACGTGGCGCGGGCTGACTCGGCTGTGGTGCGACAGGGCGTAGCGCAGGTTGGCTTGCCTGTGGCGCAACAGGGCGTGATGCAGGCTGCGGTACAAGCGCTTCACCGGCCTGAGCACGGCGATGCAGCTCGATACAGGCCAGCAAGGCAAGCTCAATCCCGAGTTGCGGCGTTCCCTGGTTCTTCTGAATCAAGTCATTCTGGGCAAAGATCCGCGAGCACTCCATCAGCTCTTCGAGCGTGAACTGCTGCACCGCCGCCTGAATATCACGAATCTCATCCTCGGTGCTATCCATAATCTCAGCGATGTTCGCCCCGGCCTTACAGAGCATCATCGCCCGCCAGAGCTCAGCAATCTGGCCGTTAATCTGGCGTAGATCGGCCCCGGCCTCGACCAGCTCATGCACCTGATGGAGCGCCGCCGAGCTATCAAGCTGTGCCACGTACTGAATAAACTTCTGAATCGCACGCGGATCGGCGACACCAAGCATTGCCTGCACCTGATCCAGCGTGATCGACTCTCCACTATACGCGATTGCCTGATCGAGCAGGCTCAAGGCATCGCGCATACCACCAGAGGCGGCACGAGCCAGTAATTCAGCGGCTCCGCGCTCAAGCTGGACTTTCTCCTGTTCCGCAACAAAGCACAGATGCTCAACAATCTGGCGCGTGGTGATCCGCTTGAAGTCGTAGCGCTGACAGCGAGACAGGACCGTCGGTAACATCTTATGCACATCAGTTGTCGCCATCACAAAAATAGCGTGGGGGGGCGGCTCTTCCAGCGTCTTGAGCAGGGCATTAAAGGCCTCGGTGGTCAGCATGTGCGCCTCGTCAAGGATGTAGACTTTATAGCGACCACTAGAGGGCGGCACCATCACCTTTTCACGGAGCTCACGAATGCTATCGATACCACGATTGGAGGCAGCGTCGATCTCAACAACGTTGAAAGAGCTCCCATCAGCGATCTCGCGGCAGAGTTGACATTCATTGCAGGGCTCGCCATTGACAGGAGAGAGACAGTTCACGGTTTTCGCGAGCAAGCGTGCGGTACTTGTTTTTCCGGTTCCACGCGGACCGGTGAAGAGATAGGCGTGGGTTAATTTGCCAGCTTTGAGGGCATTCTTGAGTGTGCGAACAACGGCCTCCTGACCGACGAGTTCGGAGAAGGTTTGAGAACGCCACTTACGGTAGAGAGATTGTGAGGCCATAGTACAACTCCCGCCTGTAGTTTCCTCGATACGGCCAAGAAGCGGCCTCCAGAATCAGAAGAAAAAAAGTGTTTCGGACATAGAAAACCGATTTTCACCAGCACCTACCAGTCAGCGTAATCAGGCTCCCCTGCGACACCCAGAGAGGCCCACTTACCGTTGCTTCCTCACGGACCTGGCGGGGTTCGCGAACATCTGCCGCGCAGGACCCAATTACGCAGACCGACAGGCACGGGAGAAAACCGGCCTGCCCCATTGCTTTATCTCCTTTACGGGACGTGTGTATTGTACCCTTCCTTGACCAGTTTGTCAATCACTTTTTGGGGCTTTTTTCCTGGAATTTTTTCCGTTTGGAATTTCTTTTCCAGTTCAGACGGACAAAAAACAGGGAAGAGCGCTCTTCCCTGTCCGATGAGTAGAAAACAAGTGAGAGTCAGAAAGCAATCTCCCGCCTTCGGGATCTCATGGGCAGTGGAACCAGACATCATCCGAAGCGGTTCCGGCATCAGGACAAGAGCTATTCGCCCGCCGGAAAGCGCATCCCGCTCAACCTGATAAAGCATATGTACTACACGTTATGCGCACCCATACAGACTCAAAAGATGCGCGCTCAGTCCCGGCTCTCCGACCTTTTCAGTGAAGTGTGTAATCCAGTATACACCGCAAGACTTTCTCCTGAATTACCCACAGACAAACCCACACACATAGTGGATTTCATAGCAATTCTAGCGGGAATACTGTACAGAACGGGAGTGAAACGCCGGTTCTCTCCGCTTTTTTTGGCTACAAAATCCCTGCCCGTCTGCTTCTCTTACATAAGAGTTCCGCTATGGATGAAAGTTGCACTCGCAAGCATCAACTATCGGACGATAGCCAATCTTCTGGTAGATGCTGTTTGATACGGGGTTCGCCAGATCGGTATACAGACAACACATAGACCAACCACTATCCAGCAAGTGCTGACTCAAGGCGGCAACACAGCGCGAAGCATAGCCATGACCGCGCTCTTCAGGCGGCGTATAGACCATTCCGATTGTGATAGTTTGCTTGAGTGGACGGGTTTTCAGCGCTGTCGAAACCGGTCGGCCATCGGGCAACACCCAGAGGAAGACATCTCCCGCCCTGATGCGTTTCAAGGCCATCTGAACAAATCCCTCCTCACCACGCGGATCATCCGGTAGTGCTTCCCGATGGAAGGCCCCGGCCCACTGCGCCAGTAGCGGGCCATCTTTCTCCGTTGCCTGCCGCAAGGCTCCCGGTCCCGGAGATGGTGGAATGACCTCCGTCAGCCCAAAGAGCCGCTCTCGCATCCCGATCTCATATCCCCGACCGGTAAGCCGCTTCCAGCTTTCCGAGAAGGCCAGCGCAAGCGTGCTCTCCGCGACCACACCCGGAACCGTCCAACCGTGCGCCAGCAGATCGCGAATGATGAGCTCATGAGCCTCGATGTTCTCTGGCTGCTCGCTGGATAAGATGATACGAAATGGCGGCGTCATACAGGCAGCCAGGATCAGGCCCTGCTCATCCTCGACCGAGGCAAGATACACCCTGTCTGCAAAGTCCTGAAACCGCTGGCTGATCCCGAGGATCAGGCTATTCAAGACCTCTTTTCGCTCAAGCACCGGGACCACCTGCTCCAGAAAATCGTGCGCCCGAGGATACACATGAAGTAGTGCCATCTTCTTACCCCTTCTGTTTTTCTTCCTTATCGTACTATATATACCACAACCAGTGACCCTTCAGAGCACTGGAATGGCTTCACAACACCCATCGAAAGACAGCACAGCCAGATACATGGAGTTTCTCGCCCGACAGATATAATGAAGAGGAAGGGTCCATTTGCAGAAAAGGAGGGAGGTTGTTCCTGATATTATGCGTATCGAGTTTGCCATTCAGGGGGGCATCGCCTATTTCCCCGGGCTTCATAAAAAGACCATGATAGATACAACACACATACCCAAAGAGGAGGCAGAGGAGCTAGAGCACACACTTGCTTCCGTCCACTTCTTTGAGCTTCCTGAGCGCATTAATACGCATCCGCCCGGCGCCGCGGACTATCATCAGTACGTTATCACCGTTGAGGATGAGGGCAAAAAGCACACGGTCTCGGTTGCCGGACCTATACAGAACGCGGCGCTTCGCTCACTGATTCACATCTTAAAGGAACACAGTGCTTGAACGAAAGCTCTTCCCGCACATGGGAAGAGCCTTTTTCAAGCTTGAGCGATGGGCGACATAACGCAGCTTAGAGATATTTCTTCACCAGCAGGCTATATTTCTCTTTCACCTCAGCCGGAATTGCGGAACGATCCGTCATAATGGCCGTTGCCAGCGCCTCGGAGCAGCCACAGGTCGCCTGCGCTCGATCGGCAGGGATACGCTGTGCCACATTCTGGAGAATCCGCTGTGCATTCTTGACGTTGGCGGCAAGATTCTGAACCACCATCTCAACCGTGACCGACTCTTCCGCCTCGTGCCAGCAGTCATAATCGGTGACACAGGCGACGGTCGCATAGCACAGTTCGGCCTCGCGTGCCAGCTTGGCTTCTGGAAGTGCCGTCATACCAATGATGTCCATTCCCAGTTTACGATAGGTGTTGGACTCAGCCTTTGTCGAGAACAGCGGTCCCTCCATACAGACATAGGTGCCGCCTGCATGTACGGTAACATCCTTCAATTCACGTGCCGATTCCAGCAGCAGCTTGCTCAGGTGGGGACAGAACGGCTCGGCAAAGGTCGCATGCACTACAAGACCACCCTCGAAGAAGCTGTTCACGCGACTCTTCGTCCGGTCGAAAAGCTGATCGGGAATCACCAGATCGCGGGGTGCATAATCCTCACGCAGGCTTCCCACAGCGCTCACTGAGATCACATATTCAACGCCGAGGCTTTTCAGCGCCCAGATATTCGCTCGCACCGGAATCTCGGTCGGGTTCAGGCGGTGGCCACGCCCGTGGCGAGGCAGAAACGCCATCGAAACGCCGTTGACCTTCCCGATCGTAATCACATCACTGGGATCACCGAACGGGGTGCTGATCTTGACCTCTTCAACCTCGGTCATATGCTCCATTCGATAGAGTCCGCTTCCCCCGATGACACCAATAGTTGCCTGTGGCATAGATCTTTCCTCTCCTCACAGAACAGAAATCGTAGACATAAATAAAAAAGAGCGACGTGGAAAGCGCTCCGAGCAAAAAAAGAGCGTGGAAAGCCACGCCCTTTCTAGGATACCTTGATCCGGATGTAATGACGCTTACCCACCTTGAGAATCGCGCCCGCTTCAGCCGGAACCTGATACTCGACATCGGTGATACGCGTTGCCTCTCCCTCTTCACCCTTGAGGAAGAGCGAAACGCCACCCTGCTTAATCAGCTCGCGTGCTTTATTTTTGCTTGCAGCCAACCCGGCAGAAACCATCACATCCACGATCGGTGCAGGCTGGCTCATCTGATAATCGGGAATATCGGTCGGGAGCTTGCGCTGCGAGAACTGCCGAATAAAGGCTTCTTGCGCGTCCTCGGCTGCCTCCTGATTATGGAATTGCGTCACGATCTCGCGGGCCATCCGCAGCTTGACATCGCGCGGGTTCAATGTGCCCTCGGCCATCTTGCAATCAAACTCGTCGAGTTCCTCATCATCAACCTCGGTCAACGCCTCGAAGTAGGAGCGCATGCAGTGATCGGGCAGAGACATCAGTTTTCCGAACATGTCACGGGCGGGCGCCGTAATCGCGATATAGTTATCAAGCGACTTGCCCATCTTTTTGACACCATCAAGGCCAACGATCAGGTTCATGGTGAGGATCTGCTGCGGTTTCTGGCCGAAAATAGGCTGCAACTCGCGTCCAACCAGCAGGTTAAAGGTCTGGTCGGTTCCACCAAGCTCGACATCAGCATGCAGCGCCACCGAGTCATAGCCCTGCAACAGCGGATACATAAACTCTGACAGATAGATCTCAATGCCACTCTTGTAGCGCTTGGAGAAGTCATCGCGCTCAAGCATCTGCGCCACCGTCTTATAGCTCAAAAGGCGCATAACATCGCTGAGCGTAAACGTATCAAACCACTCGCTCTGGCGGCGGACCTCGGTCTGCTGCGGATCAACAATTTTAAAGAACTGCTCCAGATAGGTTGCAGCGTTCGAGTTCACCTGTTCCTCGGTCAGCGGCTTCCGCGCCTCCAGACGACCACTCGGATCGCCAAGCCGGGCGGTCCAGTCACCGATCACCACCACGGTTTTATGACCGAGCTTCTGGAACTGGCGCAATTTACGAAACACAACGGCGTGACCAATCGTCAGCTCGTAGTGGGTCGGATCAACCCCGAGCTTGACGCGCAGCGGCTCGCCCTTATTCCCCTCAAGAAGCATACGGCGCAGATCGTCTTCTTTCTCGACCAGCGCCACCCCACGCCTGAGCAGGTAATCTATTTCTTTTTGTGATGCTTGTTTAACCGACACCTCTAAACCTCTCAGCCAACGGAATAATGATCTTTTCTTGTGGGCATTGTAACAGAACAGAGGAAAGACGTCGAGAGGATTCTTCAAGATAGCGCTCCTCAACTGCCGCTTCTCCTCTCTTGCTCCCTGCTCCTGTAGCAAGAATGCTTTTTTTGACATCGCGTGTTTCTTATGCCCAAAATAAAAGAAGGATCTTTTGTAGGAAGTATTCTGTATAGTCAAGTAAAGTAGGAAAAATGAAAGAGAAGCGCCTTTTTATCTCACCTGCCTGTCTGTTCCTTGTAACCATCCTCCTGCTTGCCGGATGCGCACAGCAAGTCACGCAGCCCGACCCGACACCTCAGACCAGCACGACCGTCCAGCCTTCCAGTACCGGGCCCGGCAATCATCCCGCCGGAAGCGCTGCCGCCCTTGTCAGTCGCAACGCTCCAGCCTTCACCAACGATGATTGTGAGGGCTCCTATCCAGCCAAACAGGCAGACGACGCCAGCTATGACACCTTCTGGCAGGCCTGTCAGACGCCCGGACCAGACAAGCCTATCTGGCTCGCCTATGACCTCTCCCGGGTTCCAGCGGCCCAGCGTGCCAAACTCCTGCTTGTCTGGTACAACACCCCGACCGGCAACTATAATCATGTCCTCAACGGTTATGAAGGCTACAACAACCCGAAAGACTATGAGATCGAGATCAATTCAGGTGCGGGCGGTAGTCAGCCCCCTGCCGCTCACTGGGAGTCGAAGGCTTCTGTGCAGGGAAACACCTATCACTCACGCCAGCATCTCATTGACATGGGAGCAGCAAACTGGCTTCGCATCCGGGTGCGCGGCTCGGATGGCACCACCGAGAACTATGGGGTCTCTCTGAACATGGATGTCTACGAAGCCAGTAAGGCCATCGCGGACGACTGGATCTTCTACGGCGCCTCAATCTTCATGGAGGCAATGAATCAGGACTCGCGGGCCGGCGTCCCTTCCTTTCAACAGTTGATCCAGCAACAGCGCCCCGATCATTACCCCGTTGCCGAGGGCGGTGGCATTGGCGGCTTCACCACCACCGACGCGCTGCACTACTTTGATAGCTGGCTTCAGATCTTCCCTGGTAAATATGTTGCCCTGGGTTACGGCTCCAATGACGCGCTCAGTTGTTTCGATCCCGAGAAGTTCTATAAGAACTATGAAACGCTGGTCCAGAAGATCACGAACGCGGGCAAGGTGCCGCTGGTGCAGAAGATTCTCTGGGGACCCAATGAGCGTATTCAGCAATGCGCCCCGCCTCTGAACGCGCAGCTTGACCGCCTCTATCGTGAGCACCCCGAGGTCATCGCTGGTCCCGATACCTGGACCTACTTTCAACAACATCCGAACTATATCAGCGACGATGGCATTCACCCCAACGAGGAGGGAAGCGGAGCGCTCCGTAAGCTCTGGGCAGAAACAGCGCTCAAAACCGTCTACAAAGCCTCATAAGCTCGTCCACACCCCCGAAGGCGTCACGTGAGCAGAACGTGACGCTTCTTTGTATTACCTTGATAGTAGTCCTATCAAAGTTTCTAACAGAATTCTTATAAATATCTTACGTCTTTCTAACACGGGATGCGCTATATTACTACCAGAACGAAAACAACGAACGCGGAAACGATCACAACAAAACGGTTTCCACGAAATCGTCTGATCTATAGAAGAAGGAATCTAGAAAGAGCATTTCACCTCGCCCACCCGAGCGAGGCTGAAAGGAGGAACCCATATCATGGCAAACATTACACGCTATAACCCATTCCAGGAATTTGTTTCACTGCGTGAAGCAATGGACCGCCTGTTTGAAGATAGCTTCATCTCTCCGCGCAGCAGCAGCTTCATCGGGCGTGGCGTTCCGGCAAACCTGTATGAGACACCTGAAGAATTCGTCTTACAGGTCCCAATGCCTGGCGTGAACCCCGATGACGTTGAGATCAACGTGCACCAGGACGCCGTGAATATCAAATGGGAGACAAAGAATACGATCCCGGACAACGCGACCGTCCATCTGCGCGGCTGGCAGAGTGCTCAGTACCAGCATTCGTTCAGCCTGCCCGCTCCGATCAACTCGGACAAGACCGAGGCAAGCTACAACGAAGGTATTCTCACCCTGCGGTTCCCGAAGGCGGAACATGCGAAAGCTCGCACAATCAAAGTGAGAAGCGTCAAATAAGCCTCCCGTCAAGCCTGAGTAAAAGTTGAAATAAGCCGAGTGGAGTGGTCTTGATGTGCCACTCCACTTTTTTTGCCTGCTAGAACCAGGCATTTTCAATGGCTGCCTGCACAATACAGGCATAGAGCGCCCCTTCAATGCCGGTACGGCGGTATTTTTCCAGGCAGGCAGCAAGTACCAGCAGGGCTGTCTCGCGCAGGTGTTCCCGCTTGCTATAGACCGCCATCCGCAACAGACATTCAGCCGCCAACGCGTTCTCAGCAAGCGGCTGCTGGCGCACAGTTAGCCTGCCCAGAAGATCCGGCGTCTCAGGATAGTCGTAGAAGAGGCCGGTCGAACGGTCAAGCAGCTCCTGACAGGCGAAGTGCATCAGGGCTATCGCCGTCTCAAGATACCGCTTCTCACCACGTCGCTCATATGCATCCAACAGGGCGCGTGTCATCCAGACCTGATCCGTGAGCTGTCCGGGCAGGCCGGGTTGTCCATCCAGCTCATAGTGATACATGCAGCCAGCGGGATGTAGCACATGCGTGCCCAGGTAATCGAGGATCCGACAGGCCATTTTCTCAAGGGCGGGAGCGTGTAAGACCTCGGCGGCAAGCAATAGCGAAGAACTCATGCGGGCATTCCAGGAGGTATAGACGGTGGTATCAACGCCCGGTGCCTCCCGCGATGCCCGAGAATACAGCCCGGGCTCATAGTACTCTTCGTCGGCGCACTGGCTACCGCTGAATACCCCGCGCTCGGTTTGCCAGAGCGTATTATTCAAGTACATCAACAACTGGCGGATCAGATCGACCCATTCCTGCTGGCCGGTCTCCCGGGCGGTGAGCGCGAGCAGCCGCAGCATAGCCGCGTTCTCTTCCAACATCTTTTCAGTATGGGGATTACTCCAATCGCCAGCCGCCGAATAGCGGAAGAACCCACCCTCTTCGTAATCCCACAGGCCCCCATCACGCATCTGGATCAATGAATACGTCACACGTTCAAGCAGCTCTGGTTGTTGCTTTCGTCCGAGCATCAGCCAGAGCTCCAACGCTTCAGGATGAGGGAAGCGCAGATGTGGATGCAGCAGAAAGCCGCCATACTCCGGGTCATAGAGATCAAGCAGGACACGAGACGCCTCTTCCGGCAGTCGAAGCAGGGCGGAACGCTCCTCCAGGAGCAGCGCACGCAAGGGCAGCGGTGCAGGCGGCGACACCCGGTGCGCCCGAAGCTGCTGAATCTGGGCAGCAATCTCGGCGCGATGCTCGCTATAATAGCGGCGGATATGGCCGAGGTAATAGAGCATCTGGTGCGGCGGCACATAGACGCCACCCCAGAGGATTTCACCCTCGGCGGAGAGCAGGACAATGCTTGGCCACCCATTCTGATTGTAGCGCTGGTTCACATCGGGGCGCAGGTCGCTATCAACGCGAATCGGGATATAATCGTGATTGAGAATCGCGATCACGCTCGGCTCGGAGAGAGTGGTTTCATCCATAATATGACACCACTGACACCACGACGAGGAAAGCGAGAGAAAAATGGGCTTCCCGGAACGTTCGGCCTCATCAAACGCCTCTTTCCCCCAGAGCCGCCATGCAATCTGGTGGGCTTGATTGGGATGAGGAGAGAAACGCAGGCCCTCAGCCGCCGAGGATTGAGATTGAGACGCGACAACATCGCCGCTCATGCACAAGCCTCCTTCGCATGTAGCATGAATCACACAGGAACGCCTGTCAAGCGAATTCATCATAGAGAACCATGAACTATCCGTAACAACAAGTATATCACACAGAGGAGAGAAAGGATTCTATTCTTACTCCTGCCTGCTCCCTCTTCTCCTGCCCGGGCTAAAAAGGCACAGAAAGCGCAATAAAAAGAGAGCAGATAAGAAGACCGGAAAGAGGTCATGCCGGGAGAAATCCGACATTTTTCCCGCTTTATCAGAGCTTCAAAATCCTTGTCAAGCATCACACGATCTGGTATACTCTCTCCAAGAGGGGTCTCCGGCTGCAAAAGGGGAAAATCTGGCCTGTAAACTGCCCTCGAAGAAAGCGAGCGAGAACAGTACCCCGCTCAATAGAAGAGGCTGGTTTGCATCGAAGGACCGCAAGCAGAGAAGATATTCCCCCGCTCAGGCAATGTCAGACAGGTGATTCTGTAACGACAGGCTGCGTCAGAACGTATTCTAAAACACGGATAGTTTGCTTTGCCGTTGACCTTTTGTTAGAATGATGCAACTGGTCAAACGGTTCTCCGATGAGAGCCGGCGTACCAGCAAGAACCTTGTTTCCCGATAGCCGCTCATCCTGGCGGGCAGAAAAAGAGCGTGGATCTATTGGCGAGAAGCAGGCGTTGCTGGCGACCAGAAGCAGGGTGAAACACCAGAGAAGCAAACAAACAACCCAACAAACACAAGAACAACAAGGTACAAATTTGTTAGTGACAAAAGAGGAGGTTCGGCCTATTAACAGGGACTTTCGTGGAAGCGACCGGCCACGTGAGACACGAGTGAACGAGCGCATTCGTGCTCGGGAGGTACGCTTAATCGACGAGAACGGTGAAATGGTGGGAGTGATGCCCCCAGCACGAGCACTCGATATTGCCCGCGAGAAAAATCTTGACCTCGTTGAAGTAGCTGCGAACAGCAATCCGCCAGTCTGTAAGCTGATGGATTATGGCCGCTTCAAGTATGAACAGGCCAAGAAAGAGAACGAAGCGAAGAAAAATCAGAAGACGGTTACGCTCAAAGAGATTCGGATGCGCCCCCGCACGGATGAACATGACATCCAGGTCAAAACCCGCAAGATTCAGGAATTCCTGGCAGATGGGGACAAGGTCCGGGTGAGCGTTCAGTTCCGTGGCGCAGAAATGCGACACCCGGAACTTGGTCGTAAATTGCTGGATCAGATCGCGGAAAGCCTAAAGGGTACAGCAACTATCGAACGCGCTCCATCTATGGAAGGGCGCATGATGTCCATGATCGTTTCTCGTGCTCCCGGATGGGAACCGCCCAAAAAGCAGGCTGCTCCTCCTTCCAAGAAGCAGTTGAAGGCTGTCGACAACGAACAGAGCGAGAAGCCAGTTGAAGCGGTTCAGCAAGAATCGTAGTACTGCGCTTCCAGATATTGAGCTGTTGTCCATCACACTCTCTCCTTTTGGTATATATGCCGAAAGGCTGATGGGTGTGCAACGCAAAACATGATCAGAAGGGTATAGCTGACAGCGGCTATACCCTCTTTCTTTTCTCTCACTGTTTCCTCTGAATTGACTTTTTTTCTCGCTCTCACTAAGATAACAAAAAGCGATCCAGCAGTTAGCCTGAACTGTATCAAAGATAGATGTAAAAGTAACAGTGCCACACGGAGGCTTTCGGTGAACAACAATAATGATCCCCGCTGGAACTACGATGATCCGCGCTTCTACGAAGGACGCCCGGCGGATCAGGCGCCCAGCCGACCAGCATATGATGATCTCGGGCATCAGGGTCAGATCCCGACCTCTCCTGACCCATTGCCCTATGACAACGTTCCGCCCGATGGCTACGACCTGCGTCAGCATCAGGAAGAGGAACGGAGACTCCGCATTCAACGCACCATCGGCAAAACGCTCGGTATCCTTGCCCTTGTTGCGATCGCCTTCCTCGGAGGCTGGTTCAGTCACGAGTTTTTCAGTGGGCCTCGCTTCGACTCTAACAACCAATCAAAATCGTATCTCGGTCTTATTCAAGAAGCATGGCAACTTATCGACGAAAACTATGTCGACCGCGAAAATGTAAACTATAAGAAAATGGCCTATACTGCTATTGACTCTATGGTGACTTCGCTCAATGACAAGCAACATACCCGCTTCCTCACTCCCGACGACGTCAAGAACGAGAACCAGCAGCTCAGCGGGAAAGTGGTTGGCATCGGCGTCTATGTCCAGCAGGACCCGAACACAAAGAAGGTATTTATCTCAGGCACAATGCCAGATTCACCCGCCGAAAAGGCCGGCCTGAAAGCGAATGATGTCATTGTGGCCGTCGATGGAAAGAGCACACAGGGAAAGGACCTCAGCGAGATCAGTGCGATGATTAAAGGCAAGGAAGGCACCGACGTCACCCTGACCATTCAGCGCCCCGGCGAACAGGGAACAAAGGACTTCAAGATTACCCGCGCCTCAATTACCGTGCCCAACGTGCTTATGTACTACATCCCCGATAGCCATATCGCGCATATTCAGATCGTCCAGTTTACAGATGGCGTGACAAGCCAGCTCAAAGAGGCTGTGAACAAGGCCAAAGCGCAGGGCGCACAGAAGATTGTGCTTGACCTTCGCAACAATCCCGGCGGCTACCTCCGCGAGGCCATTGATACCGCCAGCCTGTTCCTTGAACAGGGCACCATTCTGATTGAACGAGACAAGTCGGGCAACCAGCAAGAATATAAGGCAACCGGTCAGACCCTTGATACCAAAATACCGCTTGTGGTGCTGACCAACAACAATACCGCCAGCGCCGCCGAGATTGTCGCCAGCGCGCTCCGCGATAATGGCCGTGCCACGATCATCGGTGAAAAGACGCTCGGCACCGGAACCGTGCTTCAGCAGTTTGATCTCTCCGATGGCTCGGCGATCCTGCTTGGAATTCGCGAATGGCTCACTCCGAAGGGACAGTTCATCCGTGATCAGGGGGTCCAGCCAGATGTAACGATCAAGCTTGCTCCCAATGTCTCCATTGTCTCGCCAACCGAGGAATCGAGCGAGCATATGAACGAGGCCCAGATTATGGGCAGTCAGGACAAGCAGCTACAGGAAGCAATCAAGTACCTCAAAGCACACTGAGCGCTCCTGCGCGGCGGAGAGACAGCCTACCCGGTTGACTCTCCGCTTTTTTGTGCATCGAGCATCGGCCCTCCGGGAATCGCGTCACGACAGCGCACACAGGTAGGATCAGCACAGGCCGTGATCGACGGATTCCGCCTGATCGCCTCTGATGCTACCTCAAGCGTGGCCCGGGCCGGAAACACCTGCCAGAGGCTTTCCCCCACAGTGCAGGTGGTACGAAACGGCGCAAGGAGCGGGGCAAACGCCTCAAAACCAGTGGAGCAGCTTCCGATTTCCACCATCTGAGGCTTTCCGTGCTCGTCGTTGGCCCATCGCCGAAAGAGTGTCCGACCCGCCTGTTGTTCGGCATAATGCAGAAACGTCATGGATGTCAGCCTCACGCCCATCAACAGAATGGCTCCATCAAGCCCGCAAAGCTCTTTAAAAGGTGCATAGACCGCGAGTGGTTTCTGTGGCGCAATCAACTGTTCCGCCTGCGGTCCGATGGCAACAAAGGAGTTCAGAGGATGCCACCCACGCACGCGCCGCCGCTCCCGCACCATGACAGCAGGAAGCGCCCCCATATCCAGATCTATCGCAGTCGTGTCGGGGCGATAGATCTGGCTTGTAGGCGGAAGCGAAAGCTCCTCCTCACTCCACCCGTTACGCGCTGGATACGCACTATCAGGCGGAGGAGCGGAAAAGGTACGCAGCGAAAAGGAAGGCGCCATCACCGTGCATCCCTCAGCAAGCAGCCCCTCAAGCAGCGTCCTGGCCCCTCCCTCAATATGCCCGAAGGAGCGCAAAGAGGAATGGACACAGAGCGCCTTCCCGGACAAGCCACATTGCTGTACAGCCACACGAATCATACTGAGCGTCACCAGCATCCGTTTTTCCTTTCTGAACAAGCAAGCATCCTTGAAAAGTGTATCGCGATCGACTATAGTGGGAGAAACACTATCCGGGAGTATACCATATTCAGGGAGGAGAACCGATATGCGCCGTTTTGGTCAGGTCATTGGCATCAAGCCTGACAAAATCGAGGAGTATGAGCGCCTGCACGCCGCCACATGGCCCGAGGTGCTGAAAACCATCCACGCATGCAACATCCGCAACTACACCATCTTTCGCCATGAACACCTGCTGTTCGCGTATTTTGAGTATATCGGAGACGATTTCGAGGCGGATATGAAGAAGATGGCGGAAGACCCCAAAACAAGGGAGTGGTGGAGCTATACCGACCCCTGTCAGGAACCACTCCCTTCACGCCAACCAGGCGAATGGTGGACCACCATGCGCGAGGTCTTTCATACTGACTAAAAGAAGCAGAGAACGCTTCAGAGCGCTGTGGCCGCCTGATAGTATTTGCTCGTCGGAGGATGTCCCAGGAAGGGCGCAATACTCCGGGTGGCCGCAACCACTTTCTCCAGATTGACCCCCGTCTCAATCCCGAGCCCGTGAAGCATATACAACAGGTCCTCTGTTGCCAGGTTTCCAGCAGCTCCCGGAGCATATGGACAGCCTCCCAGACCACCGGCAGCGCTATCCACCGTTGAAATACCAAGCTGGAGCGCTGTCAGGACGTTTGCCAGCGCAGTGCCTCGTGTATCGTGAAAGTGCACCGCAAGCTTCTCCAGCGGGATACGTCCCTTTGTCACCAGCAGATCAATCACCGTCACCACCTGATCGGGAGTCGCGACACCAATCGTATCGCCAAGCGAGAGCTCACTGATACCCATGTCCAGCAGGCGCAGAGCCACCTCAAGCGTCTGTTCGGGCTTGACCTCACCCTCGTAGGGACACCCGAAGACGGTTGAGATATACCCACGCACGGGGATTTGTTCCCGCTGTGCCGCCTCGACCACCGGGCGAAAGTTTGCCAGACTCTCCGCGATCGTAGCGTTGATGTTATGGCGCGTAAAGCTCTCGCTTGCGGCAGTAAAGACGGCAATCGAGCGTACTCCGGCAGCAAGCGCCCGCTCCATCCCCTTCATATTCGGCACAAGAACCGGATACTCGGTTCCGGGCAGGCGCGTCAGGCTGCTCATCACCTCGGACGCATCGCTTAACTGTGGGATCGCCCGCGGGCTGACAAACGAGGTCGCTTCAACGACCGGTAAACCGGCCTCGGCCAGTTGCTCGATAAAGCGGATCTTCTGGGCAGTGGGGACCTGTCCCTTCTCGTTCTGCAAGCCGTCACGCGGGCCAACCTCTACCACGCGTACCCGGCGTGGCAACGAAGCAAACAACGTGTGCATCCAGCAAACTCCTCTCACTTACAGGAAAGCCGAAAATGTCGGGCGCACCATCGGCTGCTGTCCGACCCCTGTGTCGCTCTGCTTCTCGGAAGCCGGAACGACCGGCACAGTATGAACATCCTGCCCCGGCTGAGACTCAACGGGCTTCTGTTCTCGCTGCACCCGAATCTTCAGGATCCGGCGGCCGCGGGTTGCCAGCACCGTAAAGGTCAGATCCTCGTAGGAGACCACATCGCCTACGCCAGGTATCTTGTCCAGTTGCGCATACACAAAGCCACCAAGCGTCTCATAGTCCTCATTCGAGAGGTGGGTATCCATCATATCGTTGAAGTCATCAATGCTGAACATCGCATCGAAGATATACTCGTTCTCGCTCACCTTCTCGTAGAGGTTCTCTTCGTGGTCGTACTCGTCTTTGATGTCGCCGACGATCTCTTCCACCAGATCCTCTATCGTCACCAGTCCTGACACCGAGCCATATTCATCAACCACAATCACGATATGGACGCGGTTCTGTCGAATCTCGCTCAGCAGATCATCGAGCTTTTTCGTCTCAGGTACAAAGTATGCCGGGCGTACCAGCGAGCGGATTGAGCGGGTGGTCTGTCCATCACGCAACTGTTTCAATAAATCTTTGGTGTAGAGGATGCCAATGATCTCATCAACGCCTTTGCCAGCATCATAGACCGGGATACGCGAAAAGCCTCCCTGAAGGGCCACGTCCACGGCTTCCAGCACGGTTGTGGTATCGGCCAACGTGACCATATCAATGCGAGGAATCATCACCTCACGGGTGGTCGTATCCGCGAACTCGAAGATGCTATGAATCATCTCCGTCTCATCCTCTTCAAGCACGCCCTCTTCCTCGCCGACGGTCAGCAGCATACGCAGCTCCTCCTCAGTGACAAACGGGCCACTTCGCTTTAAGCGCCCATTGGTCAGGTGCACCAGCAGCCGGGTCACGGAACGCAACAACCAGACAACCGGAGAAAGGAGCCGCGCCAGCAACCGAATAGGCGTGACCAGTATCCGCACCCAACTCATCGGGCTCTGGACGGCGGCGGTCTTGGGGACGATCTCACAGAAGAGCAGGACAATCAGCGCGAGGAGAACCGAGGCAATCAACTGCCCCCACGAGGCAAAGAAATGCAGGGCAAGGAGTGTTGACGCAACAGCGGCAACGATGATCGATACAACATGAACAATGAGCACCGTGGTGAGGAAGGTATTTGGTTCAGCCAGGAGTTGATCTATCTTCAGCGCAGATTGATCGCCTTCCTCAACCAGATTTTTGAGCTTAATACGGCTGATAGAGGTCAAAGCCGTCTCGGCAGCCGAAGCCAATGCACAGAGAAGCAGAGCCACAAGCAAGATGATGAGCTGTGTCCCGAGTTCCCCGTTCCACTGTGGCAACCGAAAATCAAGAATGGCGGCTATACTACCTAGATCGGGGCCGTCCATAGGTCATCAATTACTGCCTTTCACAGCGTGTCAGGGGCAACCGTTGGCGCCCCCTGACACAAAAACTATTTATTTCCAGATTCTACAGGAGAATCTTGCTCCGTCCCGGCACTTTCGCGCACGCGAATCAAGCGAGCGGGCACCCCGGCAACCAGCGCGTGTGGTGGCACATCCTGCCGCACAACTGCGCCAGCTCCCGTATATCCATGCTCACCGACCGTGACCGGGGCAACCAGCGTCGTATCACACCCGACAAACGCATGATCACCGATAATGGTCGGATGCTTCTGCTTGCCGTCATAGTTCGATGTAATGACACCGGCGGCGATATTCACCTGTTTACCGACGGTCGCATCACCCACATAGCTGAAATGGTGCATCTGCGTTTCGGGTCCCAGATAGGAGTTCTTGACCTCCGCAAAGTTCCCCATATAGACACCACGTGCCAGATGCGCCCCGGGGCGACAATGGCTGAAAGGGCCAACATGTACGCCCTCTTCCAGCGTAGAGGATTCTACGACAGAATTCTGAATGACACAGCGGTCGCCCACAACAGACTGATCGATGGTCGTTGCCGGTCCAATACGGCAGCCCGCACCGATCGTCGTTTCACCGGAAATCATCGTTCCAGGGAGGATCACAGTATCCTGGCCGATCTGCACTCCATCATCGATATAGGTTGAGCTCGGGTCAACAATCGTAACCCCGGCGTACATGTGCTGCTCCAGGATCCGACGGCGCACAAGCTGCTCTGCATAGGCAAGCTGGACGCGATTATTGACACCAATGGTCTCTTCAAGCGTCCCGAGCACGGTCGCGATTTCTCGCCCTTGCTGACTGGCAATGCCAACCAGATCGGTCAAATAATACTCGCCTGATGGATTGCGTGGCAGCGCCTCAAGAGTGGGCCAGAGCCATTCGCGATCAAAGCAATAGACCCCCGAATTGATCTCGTTAATCTTGAGCTGCTCGGGAGTGGCCCGCTTGACCTCAACGATTTCCAGCACACGCCCAGTGGCATCGCGCACGATACGGCCAAAATCGGAGGGACGATCGGTCAAAGCCGTCAAAAACGTCACTGTCGCCTGACGCTGTATATGTTCAGCCACAATCTGCGCCAGAATCTCTGGCCGCACCAGCGGAGTATCACCATAACAGACCAACACAGTTTGTGGCAGAGGAGCAAGCGAATTCACAACATCCATTGCCATCAGGAGTGCATGCCCGGTTCCCAGTTGCTCTTCTTGTAATGCATAATGGCACTGCTCACCAAAAGCAGCTTCAACCTGCTCACGCTCATGCCCGAGCACAACAACGGGACGATGTGAATGAACAGAATCAGCGAGGGGAGCAAAAGAAGAGGTAGCGGGGATTGACTCAATAGCGTTCAAGACATGACCGAGAAGGGGGCGTCCGGCCAGCCGATGAAGCACTTTCGGTAAACTTGAACGCATCCGGGTTCCTTTTCCTGCGGCAAGAACCACGGTCGCATATGTATTCATCAAACAAATCTCCTCGGGAGATCCCCGGCCTCAGCCGTGGGGAGGAAAGAGGACGTCACCGCCCCTTCCTCGAACCTCCGCTTGCGCGGGTAATGTATGCCTCGTCAAGGTTCTGGAGCGGTTTGTCTGTCCATAGCACAGGCTTCACTATGGGCCGTAGAGGTCAGAGCGGGCAAACACCCTGACGTACCTATCTATTCGCTCCGAACGGAGCCCGATCACTCACAAGGAGTGCTGGCTGAGACTGGTCAGGTTCGGGTCTGCTCTTCACAAGCCCCGGTGGGGTCCCTGACGAGCGAAATATAGACTGTATAAACAACAAATCAGGCATTAGAAGTTCTAATGCCTTACAAAGTGGAAGGAAAAGAAAGTGATGAGGCTGGGGTGCTAGGATTCGAACCTAGGATCGCGGATCCAAAGTCCGCTGCCTTACCGCTTGGCCACACCCCAACGCTGTTTGTTACCAGCCGCGCGAGGTTTCTTCCTCGCACGCAAGTATAGTACACGAAACCGTACGATTTGTCAATAATCCGGACGAGTTTTTTGCCGAAAAACTGGCAGGCAGAAGCCACCTTCCACCGTCACACATTCACAGGCGAGAAGTCTAAATCTTGACGGGCCTTGTAAAGCGGTGCTATGCTGCAAATAGAGCAATGACGCACGACACGCTGTTCCCAGTATCATCGACGAGAGGAACCTAGACAGAATGGCATTGATTGAAAGTCGAATAGATCGCAACAGTAGCGAGTTTCAAGAGAATGCTCGCTCTTTCAGGCAACTGCTCGAACAGTTGCGCGAGCGCACGGAACAGGTGAAACAGGGTGGTGGCCCGGAAGCCATCGAAAAACATCGCAAGCGGAACAAGCTGCTTGCCCGCGAACGCATTCACCTGCTCTGCGATCCCGATACTCCTTTTCTTGAACTGAGCCCTCTGGCCGCCTGGGATATGTATGACAATGACGCTCCCTCGGCGGGCATCGTGACCGGGATCGGGGTTATTGAGGGGCAAGAATGCATGATTGTTGCCAATGATGCAACAGTCAAAGGCGGCACCTATTTCCCGATGACCGTCAAAAAACATCTCCGCGCCCAGGAAATCGCCGAGCAGAACCATCTGCCCTGTATCTATCTGGTCGATTCGGGCGGCGCATACCTTCCCCTTCAGGCTGACGTGTTCCCCGACCGCGACCACTTCGGGCGCATCTTCTATAACCAGGCGCGGATGTCCAGCCAGCGCATTCCACAGATCGCGGTCGTGATGGGCTCCTGTACCGCTGGCGGAGCATATGTTCCGGCCATGAGTGATGAAACGATCATCGTGCGCGGCAACGGCACGATCTTTCTGGGTGGTCCGCCACTGGTCAAAGCCGCAACCGGCGAGGAGGTCACAGCCGAGGAGCTCGGCGGGGCCGATGTGCACAGTCGCACCTCTGGCGTCACCGATCACTACGCGATGAACGACGAGCACGCGCTTGCGCTCTGTCGCAGCATCGTCTCACATCTCTATCGGCGCAAATATATCCCCTGGGAGATCAGGCCACCAGAGCCACCGCGCTATGATCCTGATGAGCTGCTCGGGATTGTGCCCGCCGATAGCCGGAAAAGCTACGATGTCCGTGAGGTGATCGCTCGCCTTGTGGACGGCAGCGACTTCCACGAGTTCAAGGCGCTCTATGGCACAACGCTCGTCTGTGGCTTCGCCCGCATCATGGGCTATCCGGTCGGTATCATCGCCAACAACGGTATCCTCTTCTCGGAAAGCGCCCTCAAGGCCACCCACTTTATCGAGCTTTGCGGGCAGCGTCAGATTCCGCTGGTCTTCTTACAGAACATTACGGGCTTTATGGTCGGCAAGCAATACGAGAATGGCGGCATCGCCAAAGATGGGGCCAAGATGGTTATGGCAGTCGCCAACGCACCCGTCCCGCGCTTTACCGTGATCATCGGCGGCTCGTTCGGCGCTGGCAACTACGGCATGTGTGGTCGCGCCTACTCCCCGCGGCAGCTCTGGATGTGGCCCAATGCCCGTATCTCGGTGATGGGCGGACAGCAGGCTGCAACCGTCCTGGCAACGATCCGCAAGGAAGGACTGGCCGCTCGCGGCAAGACGATGAGCCCCGAAGAAGAGGCCGCCTTTATGCAGCCCATCCTTGAGAAGTATGAGCAGGAGGGCAACCCCTACTACAGCACGGCCCGCCTCTGGGACGATGGGATTATTGATCCACGCGATACCCGCACCGTTCTGGCCCTGGGGATTGCCGCCTCGCTGAACGCGCCCATGCCCGAAACTCCCTTCGGCGTCTTCAGGATGTAGTGACGCTAACGGGATCGCTTGCACGTTCCAATCTTGTATATGCAAAATATATGCAAACTTCGTGCAAGACCCGGGCCAGGAATACGGGAAGGCAGCCCGGCCTGTCTTCCCTCCACACTACGCCCGGTAAAAGGGAAAGTAGATGATTAAAGCGCTCTATTGTGATCGGAAAAGTTCTACGTTTCATGAGCTCCATTCGGTACATGCCGTGAAAGCAAAGTTGCAGGACCCGAATGTCCTGCTCTGGATCGACCTGTGTGACCCGAACGAGGAGGAAATAAAACATCTGGCGACCAGCTTTCGACTGCATCCCCTGGCCGTCGAAGACGCTCTGCAAGAGCATCAGCGCCCGAAAATCGAAGAGTACCAGGATTTCTACTTTATGGTCTTCTATGCCGTTGAACGAGGCTCAAAGCAGAATGCGATTGTTTTTCATGAAATCGATATGTTTTTAAACTCGCACTACCTGATTACGGTGCATAAGCTGCCTATTGCCGCGTTTGAGGAGGTTGAGCAGCGCTGGACTCGTAACACCAAACTGCTCGACGCCGGGATTGGCATCCTGCTCTATTCCTTTCTTGATACCGTTGTTGATAGCTATTTTCCGATTATCGATACACTCGTTGACGAGGCAGAGCAGATTGAGGACAACCTGTTTGAGCGCGAACGCCCGAACCGTCACCTTACGATTCGGCTGCTCTCGCTCCGCAAGGAGTTTCTTGAGCTTCGGCGGATTGTCACGCCACAGCGCGATGTCCTGAACACACTGACCAACCGCGACAACCCGCTGCACGAGAATCCTCAGGTTGATGTCTACTTTCGCGATATCTACGACCATATCACGCGGCTTGCCGAGACGATTGACATCTATCGCGATCAGCTCAATAGTGTGATGGATACCAACCTGACCATTGCCTCCAATGAGCTCAATAAGGTGATGCGCACCATGACCGCCGCCTCGATTATTCTGATGGTCGACTCATTGATCGCGGGCATTTATGGCATGAACTTTGATTACATGCCGGAGCTTCACTTTAAATGGGCCTACTTCGTGGTGCTTGGCTTTATGGGCATCCTGACCGCTATTCTGATCGCCATATTCCGTACAATTCACTGGCTTTGAGCAGAACAAGAGAGAGAAGGAAGGAGAAAAGACAACGTATGGCAACCTACCGGCATATTACAGTGACGTATACGCATCAGGGCAGGGTGGCCGTTGTCACATTACAGCGCCCCGAAGTGCGCAACGCCTTCAACGCCGAAATGATGCAGGAGCTGATAGACGCCTTCCAGATGCTGCATCAGTCGTCACAACTGCACGCCGTCGTGCTGACCGGGGCCGGGCCAATCTTCTGCGCCGGAGCTGATATCCGGATGATGCAGGAATCGGTTCACTACAGCGAGGAACAGAACCGCGAAGATGCGCTCCGGCTCTCCGACTTGATGCGCGTCATCAATACCTGTCCCTGCCCGGTCGTGGGACGCGTGAGCGGGGCTGCGATGGGTGGCGGCGTCGGTCTGGTGGCAGTCTGTGATATCGTCATTGCCGCAGCCGATACGCGCTTCGCTCTGAGTGAGGTCAAGCTTGGTATCGCCCCCGCCGCGATCTCACCCTATGTCCTGCGCAAAATTGGCGAAACGCACGCCCGCGCCCTCTTCGTCACCGGGGAACGCTTCACCGCCGAACGCGCTCGTCAGATCGGGCTGGTGCACGTCGTTGTGCCAGCAGAGCAGCTTGATACCGCGCTGGAAAGCACGCTCAAAGAGCTCCTGAGCAGCGCCCCACAGGCTATGCGTGTCTGTAAGACGCTGGCAACAACGGTCGGGCAGATGCCCTCAGAGGAGGCCCGGGAATATACAGCCGCGACGATTGCCCGCCTGCGCACCAGCCCGGAAGGTCAGGAAGGGCTAACAGCATTTCTTGAGAAACGTACACCAAAGTGGACCATGCACGAAGAAGAGAAGATGTAAGTCATGTTCAACACCATTCTGATTGCGAATAGAGGCGAAATCGCGGTTCGGATCATGGCGACCTGCCGCGAAATGGGTATCCGCACCGTCGCGGTCTACTCAGAAGCGGATCGCCAGGCGCGCCATGTTCGCGAGGCCGACGAGGCGTACTGCATCGGAGCAGCGCCAGCCACGCAAAGCTATTTACGGATTGACGCGATTCTTGAGGCCGCCCGGGCCGCTGGCGCTGAGGCTATTCATCCCGGGTACGGCTTCCTCTCCGAAAACGCCGAGTTTGCCGAAGCGTGCGAGCGGGCAGGCATCGTCTTTATCGGCCCTCCCGCCGAGGCGATGCGCCTGATGGGCTCGAAAATCGCGGCAAAAGAGCTTGCACAGCGTGTCGGCGCACCAACCGTGCCCGGCTATAACGGAGCGGAACAGGACGACCAGACACTGCAACGCGAGGCCGAACGCATTGGTTTTCCTCTGCTTATCAAGGCCTCGGCAGGCGGCGGCGGCAAGGGGATGCGCATCGTTGAGAGCGCCGAGGAGTTTCTACCCCGGCTTGCCGGAGCCCGGCGTGAGGCGCTTGCGGCCTTCGGTGATGGTACTGTCTTTCTGGAAAAGCTGCTTGTGCGCCCACGTCATATCGAGATACAGGTGCTTGGCGATCGACACGGCAACCTGATCCATCTGGGTGAACGTGAATGCTCGATTCAGCGTCGCCATCAGAAGATTGTCGAGGAAAGCCCTTCCGTTGCCCTGACCCCGGAACTTCGCGCCGAGATGGGAGCGGCAGCGGTGCGCATTGCGAAGGCGGCGGGCTATATCAATGCAGGCACGCTTGAATTTATGCTGGATGAAGAGCAGCGCTTCTACTTCCTCGAAATGAATACGCGCCTTCAGGTCGAACACCCGGTCACCGAACTCGTCACGGGGCTTGATCTGGTGCGGCATCAGATTTTGATCGCTGCCGGTGAGCCGCTTGCCATCACACAGGAACAGATTGAGCCACGCGGCCACGCTATCGAGGTACGCCTGTACGCCGAAGATCCGGCGCAGAACTTCCTGCCCTCAACCGGCACGCTGGCCCTGTTCGCCGAACCGACAGGCCCGGGCATCCGGGTTGACAGCGGCGTCTCTAGCGGCGATGACATCAGCCAGTATTATGATCCTATGATTGCCAAACTCATCGCCTACGGGGAAAATCGTGCCGCAGCGCTTGCACGCCTGCGCACGGCTCTGGAGCGCTGCGCCGTCCTGGGTGTCACCACCAACCTGCCGCTTCTCTCTACCATTAGCAAGAACCAGGCTTTCCAGCAGGGACAGACCCACACCGGCTTTCTGGATGAACAGGGACTCCTTGAGCCCGCGCCACAGGCAGCGCTTCCCTTCCCGGTCCTTGCTGCGGCGGCGCTCTCCGAGATCGAGCAGCCCATCACAAAAGGCAACCCCTGGCAGACACAGGGCCCGTGGCGTCTACGAGATGAGTGGCGCGAGCTGAGCTACCAGCACGAAGAGCAGGACTATCGGGTGTCGCTGCGCCCGGCACTCCAACAGCCAAATGTGTGGGACATCGCCGTCAATGGAGATGAGCCGCGCTCTATCACTGCGCTCGCTGGATATGATACTCTAGTAGTGATACGCAGTGGCGCACAGCAAGAACGCCTGTATGTTGATTGCCAGCGAGACGCTATCAGCGTGGCCTACAGAGGGCAGGTCTACACGCTCCAGCGCCGTCAGCCCCCTGACATCGAGCACGCGCTACATGGCAGCAGCTCCGCGCATACGCAAAAGGCGCTCAAGGCTCCAATGGCAGGCACGATTATCAAGGTACAGATCGAGGAAGGCGCAACCGTCAAGGCAAATCAGGTGCTTGTCATCCTGACCGCGATGAAGATGGAGCATTCGATTATCGCCCCCTACGAGGGACGCGTGCAACGCATTCACTGCAAAGAAGGTTCCGTCGTCACGGGCGGCTCCATTCTGGTTGAGATGGAATAAGCCACAGCGAGCATGCAGATCAGGAAGCGCTCTGCATGCTCACCTACTCTATTTTCAGGAGAGATCGCTTACCATGCAGATAGGTTTTATCGGTATCGGCGTCATGGGACGGCCCATGACCCTCAATTTGCTCAAGGCCGGGCACCAGGTCACGATTTATGCGCGTCATCCCGAAAAGCCCGAAGTGCAGGAAGTACTTCAGGCAGGCGCGAAGCAAGCTCCCTCACCTCGTGCCGTCGCGATGGCTTCAGAGGTCATGATTACGATGCTGCCCAATTCGCAGCAGGTCGAAGAGGTCGTCAGTGGGTCACAGGGCTTGCTCGAAGGCGCTCGCAAGGATACTATCATCATCGACATGAGTACCATTGCCCCGACAACCAGTCGCAACCTCTACGCGCTCGCGCAGGAGAAAGGCGTACACTTTCTGGATGCACCGGTCAGCGGCGGCTCACAGGGAGCCGTTCAGGGCACCCTCTCAATTATGGTCGGCGGAGAACGCGAGATCTTTGAACGCGCTCTGCCCGTCTTTGAGGCAATGGGCAAAAAAGAGAATATCTTCTACGTTGGGCCAAGTGGCTCGGGCGAGGTCGTGAAGATCCTGAACAATATGCTCTGTGGCACGATTGCCGCCGCTTCCGCCGAGGCGCTGGTGCTTGGCACAAAGGCCGGGGTAGACCTCGACATGATGACCCGCATTATCGGTGTCAGCACGGGCGCAAACTGGCAGCTTGCCAATCAGTTCCCCATGCGAGCCTTCAACGGCAGCTTCGAGCCCGGCTTTATGACCGACCTGTTACATAAAGATCTCGGTCTGGCGCTCGATCTGGCCGCCACCTATGAGACTCCCGTTGCGATGACAGCACTTGCACGCCAGCTCTACGAGATGACCCGCGCCTCTGGCTATGGCAAAAAAGACTACACCTCCTACCTGAAAGTGCTTGAGCAGATGACCGGGGTCGAGGTTCGCAACAAAGAGCAACAATAACATCCCGTTCTAGAAAGCAAAGGCATGGACCTCACATGAGAATCCATGCCTTTCGATATATTCAACTGATCGCCTCTAGAGAGCGATATCAATAAGGCAAAATCATAGCGTGTGCCATTGACATGCCCAGGTAGAGGACCGCAGCCAGCCCGAAGTATAGCACGCTGATAAGAATGCGTGAGCTCAAAGGCACCGCATAATATGACTCGCGATACGCCTGCTCTTCGGGCGTCTGTGCCTTGCCACCTCGTGCAAAGAACTGCCCGGCTGCCATCAAGACGATCACCAGCAGCCAGAATGACGGGTTCCCATGAAACCACTGCCAGATCTGGACCGCCAGCAGGCCAACAAAGCCCAGTACCCAGATCCGCTTATCAATCGCGGCCACCACACGTCCCCCATCCAGCGGCACCACAGGCAGCAGATTGAACAGATTCAGGAAGAAGCCGAAGTATGCAAGCGCCGCCCACAGAGAGCCCGACTCGGGTTGCCACTGCGCGATCAACAGACACACTCCCGCCGAAATCGCGCCCGCGACCGGTCCGGCAATACCTACCTCCGCCTCGTCCTTCGCATTGCGCGGCATCTCTTTCATGATCACCGCCGCGCCAAGCATCGGTACAAAGATCATCGGGCCAATCGGAATCCCCTTGATCTTCATAGCGACAGCATGTCCCATCTCATGGATAAAGAGCAGCGCCACCAACCCCGCGGCAAATTGCCAGCCATAGGCAATCGAATAGATCGCGATGGAGGCCACCGCAGAGAGCCCGGCCCACCCGAATTTCAAGAGGAAAGCCAGTCCCTTAAACTTCAGCAGCCAGGCCCCCACAGAGAGTATGGCAGCTCCCAGGCCAAGAATTCCCCCCCTTTTCTGGCCTCCTTCCGCCGCTGGTTGCTGCTCTTTCACGGGCTCGGCGGTATAGCCCTCCATACATTGCGGACCACGATACTCCTGCATCTCCTGCGGAGGATACGACGACTCCTGATAATAGTCAGGGCGCGTGTAATCCGGCTGCTGCTCCGGAGTATTCTGATAATACACAATGATCCTCTTTTCTACCGCCATATGTCACAGGAAACATCGGCCCTGTGGCTCTGGTCTTAGCCAAGATGAAACAGCGGTGCAAGCAAGGGCCAGATGCTATTGACCCACATCAGTACAACGATCATAAGCGTGATTAAGATAACAGTCGCCCAACAGATAATATTAAAGACGATACCATTCACACGCCGCCCCATCAACCGACGATTATTCACCAACAGGATAATAAAGACCAGCAGAATCGGCAACATCGCCGCATTCACGCTCTGCAAGAACAGCAGCACCTGAATCAATGGTAGTCCCGGGATCAGCGTCACAATCACGCCAAGAATAATGAGACCGGTAAAGATACTCTGGAAGACCGGCGCTTCCTTAAAACTTCGCGAGACACCGCGCTCAAAGCCAAACGCCTCACAGATAGCGTACGAAGTGGAAAGCGGCAAGACCGCCGCCGCCAGCAGCGAGGCACCGAAAAGACCCACACCAAACAGGATGGTAGCATAGGGGCCTGCGAAATCCTTCAGGGCCAGAGCCGCATCAAGCGCCGTCTCAACCGGGGTGTTCGGGTACAGGGTAGCCCCCGTGGTCACAACCACAAAGCAGGCGATCAGAACCGCAAACGCGGTACCACTATACACGTCAACCTGTTCATAAAAATATTCACCGGCATGAATGCCCTTATCGGCGACCGACGCCTGTACAAAGAACTGCATATATGGGCTGATCGTCGTACCGACTAGCGCTACCGCCGCCAGTAGATACGCGGAATTCCCGCTCAACGTGGGCAACACCAGTTCGCGTCCGACCGCACTCCAATCGGGATGCGCCGCAAACGCAGCCGGGATATAGGCCAGAAACCCCAGAGACATCACCAGAAAGATCTTCTCAACCCGGCGATACGACCCCTTGATTACCAGCCACCAGAGCGCGATTGCTGCTACCGGCACTACAACATAGACCCAGGGCGTATGTGGGTCATTAAAAAGCACCTGCACACTCATCGCGATACCCATAAACTCGGATATCGTCACACCTGTATTCGCGATCAGAAGCGCCAGCATGGCAAGCGCCGCCCATCGCACGCCAAACTGTTCACGGATCAGGTCAGCCAGTCCCTTTCCGGTCACAGCCCCCATACGAGCACACATTTCCTGCACAATCGCCAGACAGATTCCCGCAAGGACCAGCGCCCAGAGCAGCGCATAGCCGAAGCTAGCTCCCGATGTCGAGAACGTCGCAATACCACCGGCGTCATTTCCGGCATTTGCCGCAATCAAGCCGGGGCCAAGTACAGTCAGTAGCTTATAGAGAGGAGAAGAACGAAAACGTGACCGCGCATGCTTCTTTCGTTCAGCGCGGTCGCTTTTCGTCTGCTTATCCTTTTGCCGCCATATCTTCATAGGCCGTTCATCAGGGCAAAGCGTCCTAAACGCTCCTCCCCATCCCCCTTGCTTCGTGATCTTTGCATCTGATCTTATCATCCCCACTCGGGCGGTACAAGAGCAGACCCGGTTAATTCTCTCCATGCTCTTCGGAGGGAATTATTGTACTGTCACCACTCCTTCCAATGTTCGACGCAGCAGATCAAGCGCCGAAAGGGCCGCCAGCCTCTTACTGTCTTTGCGTCCGGTTCGCCAACCGGGGCCCATACTGGTCGCGACACCCTCCGGTCCCTCTACGGCAATATAGACCGTTCCAACCGGATTATCATCAACAGGATCAGGGCCAGCCACACCTGTGATTCCGATACCAAACGAGGTCCCAAGCTGAACCCGCACTGCATGCGCCATCGCCCGTGCTGTCTCCTCGCTCACCACCCCGTACTTCTCGATAACGGCCCGAGGCACCCCCATCTGTACCTTGAGATCGGTGCTATAGGTCACAAGACCGCCAATAAAGTGACGCGAGCTGGTAGGAACATCTGTAATCATGCTGGAAAGCAGCCCACCAGTCAATGACTCCATCACACCGAGCGTCTGTTGTCGCGCCTGCAACAACCCTCCGACAACACTTGCCAGCGTATCATTATCAATGCCAAAGACATGCGAGCCGAGCACCTGCCGCGCCTGTAGCTCCATCTCTGAGACCAGCTTTTCCGCTGCTTCAGCAGTAGTAGCCTTCGCACTGATGCGCACATCAACGGCATCTTCTTTTGCATAGGTTGCGACCGTTGGATTGGTGCTGGTCGTCAGCTTGCCGAGCGCCTCTTCTACATTGGATTCGCCCATACCATAGACACGCAAAATCCGCGTGAAGAGAGTCGCCCCCAGATGCGGCTTCAGACGTGGTAGGGCCTCCTCTTCCCACATACGATACATCTCGCGGGGAACCCCCGGCATCGCGATCAGGATACGCCCATCCTTCTGGACAAACCAGCCAGGAGCCGTGCCGACAGGGTTTGGTAGCGCCTGCGCAGACGGAATGAGCGTCGCCTGCTTCACGTTCCGCTCAGGCATGGGCCGATTAGAGCCGTGAAAATGAGCTCGCAGCGTCCGCTCAAGCTCGTGGTCAACCTGCATGGTTTCGCCGAGCAGCGTACTGATCGCCTCACGTGTCAGGTCATCCTCGGTCGGTCCCAGGCCACCGGTCATCACAATCAGATCGGAGCGCTCCCAGGCTCGTTTCAGCGTCTCAACCATGCGTTTGAGGTTATCACCCACCTGCGAGACAAAAAACAGATCAATACCCACGGTCGCCAGACTCCGGGCAAGATATGTTGCATTGGTATCAGTGATATGTCCTAATAAGAGTTCAGTTCCACAAGAAATGATTTCCGCCCGCATAACAGCCCTCCAGAAAGAATAGAATCGAGCGAGAGAGAGAACATCAAATAGGGCCTGAAGCCCCATTCCACCGCCTCGCGCTTTTATCATACCATATACCTGTGCTGTAGCGCTTACAACACAATATATTGTGCTGACATGTTAAAATATTACTATATCTTGTGAAAAGGGCTTGTTTTTGGCAGGCGCGAAGAGTATACTGAGGGGCGTTGCACCGAAAACATCCGACCTGAGTTCGTAACGATACATTCTGACGACACCTGTTTGCAAGCTTAGCAGATCAAAGGTCGTCAGGTCTGGTAAAAGGAGCTTTCATTTTATGGTACATCAGCAGGAGCGCCCGATCCAGCAGTCACCTCAGACGAAACTTGAAGGCATTCGGCAGAAAGTCTTCATGGACCGCTATGCCCTGAAAGGCTCATCTGGCGAGCCCATTGAGCAGGCCCCTGAAGAGATGTGGGCCCGTGTTGCCCGTGGCATTGCAGCCGTTGAACAGACGGAAGAAAAACGCCAGGAGTGGGAGCAGAAATTCTATGACGTCCTCAAAGATTTCCAGTTCGTTCCCGGCGGACGCATTCTGGCAGGCGCTGGCACAGGGCACGAGGTAACAGCATATAACTGCATGCCTCCCGATCAAGAAATTTTGACCGCAGAAGGCTATAAACCCATCGCACAGGTAGCCATAGGTGATCTGGTTGTCACCCATCGCAACCGATTACGCTCCGTTCTCCATAAATTTGAGCGCGAAGCAGCAGAGCCGCTCTATATCATTCGTCCCGCAAAGATCGGCTATGATGATCTACGCGTCACAGGAGAACACAAAGTTTACGCCATCCGCTCTGAATGGGTTCACAAGCACAAATCGAGAGACGGATTGCACCTGCAACATGAACCGGCCTGGATTCCGGCCAAAGAGCTAAAACCCGGCGATTTTCTTGCTGCTGCCTACAACAGTGAAGAACAAAGCCCCGAGCCTCTTTACATCCATGAGTATGCTACAGGCTATAGCGTAGAGGATGGAAAGCTCTTCAAAGCAACGACGCACGGCCATCATGGAGATATATCAGATGGGGATACCCGTTACAAGCTCAACGATCGGCTGGAACTCGATGAGGACTTATGCTACCTCTTTGGCCGCTGGCTTGGGAATGGCAGCATCACGCATCACACAGGAACAGATATTCCATCCGGCATTCAGTTTGTCTTTGGTCTTGATGAACAAAAAGAAGCGGAAGAGATCGCACGTATTATTGTTGCTAAATTTGGTATTGAAGGCTCAATAAAGCTCAGCACTACTGAACGCTGGTATGACCTCCGGGTCAGCTCAATGCCACTGGGAGAGTTCTTCAAGGCTCTTTTCGGAGGTTATAGCTATAAGAAGCATATCCCATCCTGGCTGATGCAGATGCCCGCCCATCTCACCACAAAACTGCTTCACGGGCTCTTTAGTGCCGATGGCTCCATTTCTTCACGAAACAGAAGCGGCCTCGGCCTCGCGAATCGTGTACTTACAGCACAAGTTCATCAATTGCTCCTGAGACTGGGTTATCTGTTTTCAATTCGCGAGAACACGCAGCGCTCAGGGCGTGTACCAACCTATCGGCTGCATGCCACAGTCAATGAGTGTGCTCCTCTCTTTCAAGCATTTTTCGGGCAACAAGCGCCATCATCCGATATCGATCTTACATTCTCCATTGACTATGATGGTCTCAAATGGGTAAGGATCAATGAAATCGCAATTGAGGAATACGAAGGAACAGTCATAGACATCGAGGTCGAAGAAGACCATTCGTTCGTCTCAGCGGGTGTCGTTGTCTCAAACTGTTTCGTGATCCCTCAGCCGGAGGATAGCCGCCAGGGCATTCTTGATAACCTCAAGCTCATGACCGAGATCATGGCTCGCGGCGGTGGTGTGGGCATTAACCTTTCCAGCTTGCGCCCGCGTGGTTCCTATATCAAGACCGTGAACGGGACCGCCTCTGGACCGTGTTCATGGGCCCAACTCTACTCTGTTGCCACAGGAGATGTCATTCAGCAAGGCGGAAGCAGGCGCGGGGCGTTAATGCTCATGCTGGATGACAACCACCCGGATATTGAAGAGTTCATTACCGTCAAAAAAACCCCGGGACTGATCGAGCATGCCAACCTCTCAGTTGCTGTCTCCGATGCGTTTATGCAGGCCGTGCGCGATGACGCTGATTGGCATCTGGTCTGGCAGGGCGAGGTCAAGAAGACGGTCAAGGCCCGCTATCTGTGGGACCTGATCTGCACCTCGGCCTGGGAATCTGCTGAGCCCGGCGTGGTCTTCATGGACCGCTACAACAAAGAATCGAATACATGGTACTTCGAGAACATCCGCTGCGTTAATCCATGCGTGACAGGGGATACGCTGATCTATACAGACAAAGGTCTCATCAGCGCGAAAGAACTGGCAGAGCAAGGCCTTCCAGTTACAGTGGTATCGCCAAATGTGACCATCGAAGAACTGGCACTGGCAGGACGCCCCCATACAGAGGCCCGCGTCACCCACAAACCTGGTAGAACGCTGCGGCAAGCCAGCCATGTCTTTGAGACCGGAGTGAAACCCGTTTATCGTTTGCAGACAAAAGAAGGCTATTCTTTGCGCCTTACCCGCGATCATAAGGTACTTACTTCTACCGGATGGAAGGAAGCTGGTCAACTGACCCCTCAAGATAGCATTGTTCTTCTGCATAGTGAAGGAGCCTTCGGACATAGTGGCAATGAAGATCTCGGGCTTGTCCTTGGCTGGCTGATTGGAGATGGCTATATCAACACGAAGCGGCAGGGTAGTGCAGTGCTTTCCTTCTTTGGCCCGGAGCGAGCAATAGCACCTCGTTTCGCAGAAGCTGTCAATCGCCTTGTCACTGATCGCCAGAACGTTCGTGAATACCCTGTTAGTGTCATTGATATCACATCCCATAACGAGGTTCGCATTGAATCCGCCCGCCTGCTACGCCTGATTGACCCTGAACTACTACATGAGAAGCTTCAGGTTCCCTCTTCGGTCCTGAAAGGGAAACGAGAGATGCAAAAGGGCTTCCTCTCAGCTCTCTTTACAGCAGATGGCTCGGTGCAGGGATCAATTGCCAAAGGATTGAGCGTTCGCCTGACTTCTTGCAGCGAACAGTTGTTACAGGGTGTCCAACGCGTCCTGCTGAACTTTGGCATCTACTCACGCATCTATAAGAATCAGCGTACGACCCGAGCACGCATGTTGCCAGATGGGAAAGGGAACCAGGTAGCTTATAACTGTCAGGCATACCACGAACTGGTAATTAGCAAGGGCAGCCTGCGAACTTTCGCCGATCACATCGGCTTCCTTACCGACGAGAAGCAGCAGCAACTGGAGCAAACACTTGCCAGTTACACCAGCGGCCCATATCAGGAAGCGTTTCTCGCCACATTTGAAAGCCTGATCCCTGATGGCGAAGAAATTGTCTACGATCTGACCGAACCCGAAATGCATCTTTTTACAGCAAATGGTATTATATGCCATAATTGTGGTGAACAAGGCCTGCCGCCTTTCGGCGTTTGTAATCTTGGAGCGCTGAACCTCTCAACGTTCGTCGAAAATGGCAAGATGAACTACGAGCGCCTGGCTGAAACAGCAAAGGTGGCGATCCGCTTCCTGGATAACGTCATTGATTCGACCCACTACTTCTTAGAGGAGAACCGAAAAGCGCAGCAGGAAGGAACACGCCGCACCGGTCTCGGCACGATGGGTCTGGCTGATGCGCTGATTAAAATGAAGATCGCCTACGGCAGCGAAGAATCTCTGCCCGTCATCGAGAAGATCTATCAGACCATCCGCGACGCCTCCTATGAGGCCTCAACCGAGATTGCGGAGGAAAAAGGTCCCTTTGGCAAGTTCGACCGCGAGAAGTATATGCAGGGTCGCTTTATCAAGCGGCTGCCAAAAGCCATTCAGGAGCGCATCAAGCAGCACGGTATTCGCAACGGTGTACTACTGACTCAGGCACCTACCGGCACCACAAGCCTGCTTGCAGGCGTCAGTTCCGGCATTGAACCGGTCTACGACTTCGCCATGATCCGACGTGACCGCACCGGAGAACATATTCTCTACCATCCGCTCCTGCAAGAGTGGCGTGATAAACACCCGAATAAGCCAACTCCGGGCTACTTTGTCTCGTCGAAAGACCTCTCGCCGGAAGAACATGTGCGGGTTCAGGCAATCATTCAGAAGTACACCGATTCCAGCATCAGCAAGACGGTCAACGCGCCCAATGATCATACCATCGATCAGGTGCGCAAGCTCTACCAGCTCGCCTACGATATGGGCTGTAAAGGTGTCACCTACTATCGTGATGGCTCACGTGATGCCGTGCTGACCCGCCTCGAAGACGAGAAAAAGACAGCCATCAAAGAGGTCGAGGAAGTTATTGCCTCTACCCCGATGATCGAGCCTGTGACCTCGATTCAGCAGGGCATCAAACAGCGCCCCGAGGTCATCAACGGCTATACACGACAGGTTCGCGCACCGGAAGGCAAGGTCAACATCACAATCAATAGCGACGACCAGGGACCATTCGAGGTCTTTGTAAACGTCGGCAAGGCAGGAAGCGATATCGCGGCCCTCTCGGAGGCGCTCGGTCGCCTGATCTCGCTGACACTGCAAATCCTCAGCCCGCTCTCACAGGTTGACCGTGCCAAAGCAATCGCAGAGCAGCTTCGCGGTATCGGAGGCAGTCGCACCGTCGGTTTCGGTCCGCAGCAGGTTCGCTCACTACCCGACGCCGTTGCCCGGGCGCTCGAAACCCATATCGAAGAGCTCAGCCGCCAGAACGGTGAGCATTCGGCGGAAGAGCCGCAACCCGAGATCGAGACACCGCAATCCTCCTCGTTCGAGATCACCAATCTCACCGGGAACATCTGCCCGCAGTGTGGCAGTAACGCGATGGTCTATGAAGAAGGCTGCCGCAAGTGCTATAGCTGCGGTCACAGCGAGTGTTAGCCATTTTTTCCGCAATCTCCTGAGAGTGCTCCTCTCGGGAGGTTGCTCCCTCTTCCATCCTACAAAATCCCTTCCTGTTTCTTCGCCTCCACAAGCCATCTTGAGCGATTTTTGAGGAACCAGCATAATGCTTTGAGCTCCCATTGAGGTGTAATATATTACTATACTCTATAGAGAACCATCCACTCAGGTAACACCCGCTTTTGTAAGAACTGGATAGGGAAGAAGATGAAAACACTACTGTTACCGTTCCTACATGATATCGATGTAGGCGCTATCGATCAGGGGTTTGCCCTCGCACGTCATCTTGATTGTCGGTTGGTGGCGCTCTCACTGGTACACCGACCCGAGGACGGAGTGATTCGGCTGGAAGTCATTCAGCAATCAAAGGATTTTCTTGAGTTCCTCTATCGACGTTCCAGGCACTTTCAGATACCACTACAACGCATTGAGTTGCACACACCGAGTCCCCTCAGTAGCATTCGTGCCCTGGCAAGCGAGCTCAATAACGCCAGTATCCTCCTCTTTATGCGCAATGAGAAAGGGGTGCTCCTCGATACAGATACTATTCTGGCCGTGTTGCAGGATCTTCGGTTGCATTTTTATCTCGTGCTGCTCCATAATAAACACGAGGTCATCACAATGCCTCAGGCCGTGCTGAATCTCCTTCAGGATTCCCGCCAGAGCAAAGTGACGCTCACCATCGCCACACAGCAGCCTGTACCACAACCAGAGCTTCCCACCACCCGATATTGAACGGAGTTCGCGGTCATCTGCTTGACACCTCTCCTGGCGACATCGTATGCTGAAATCGAGCTCACTTCCCGAATTGAAGTGCTTGACGATATCGCATAAGGAATGACAGGAGAGCAATTGTAGATATGACCACGAATGTAGCACACGTTCAATTCCACTTTGACCCCCTCTGCCCATTTGCGTGGCGCACCGCCCTATGGATTCGTAACGCCCGTAAGGTACGCCCGATAGAGGTTACATGGCGTTTCTTCAGCCTGGAAGTCGTGAACCGAGCGCCAGATACAGAACCAGATTACGTCAACGGCGCGGGTTGGACGGCTCTACGCACGCTCGCAATGGTCCGTCGCCTTCATGGAAACGAGGGTGTGGAGAAGCTCTATATTGCCCTGGGAAATGCTGCCCACGGTCGCGGGAAACAGCTTGATCGCGGGACCGTCGAGGAAGCCGTTGAAGAGGCAGGTCTGGCGGAGAGAACAGGCGGCTCGTATTTTGTCACCTCTGCTCTGGCCTCCGAAGAAACGATTCTGGATGTGCTGAAAGACCATGAAGAAGCCGCCCAGCGCTATCACGCCTTCGGCGTCCCGACGATCGCCCTCGACGGCTCCGATGTCGGATTCTATGGCCCGGTCATTCAAAACGTACCGAAGGGCGATGAGGCGGGTGAGCTCTGGGACTTTACTGCATGGGCCCTGAAATATCCCAACCTCTTCGAGCTCAAGCGAGATCGAAGCTTTGTTCCTTCGTGGGATCGTATCAGCGCCGAGGACTAACAGCGACGCTTCGGGAGCGGCGCAAGAACCGCTCCCGCTTTTCTGCTCACCGCTGGTACTTCTGCACAAAGCGCTCTATACGTCTGAGGGCCTCTTCCAGCTTGTCATAAGCCGTGCAATAGGCGCAGCGGACATACCCCCTGCCCGCCGCACCGAACGAGCTTCCAGGCACAACTGCAACCTGTTCCTCAAAGAGCAGCTTTTCCGCGAACTCTTCGTCGCTCATACCGATATGGCCGATATAGGGGAAGGCATAGAAGGCACCCTTTGGCTCGCAGCACTTCAGGCCAAGTCGATTGAGTCCGTCAACAAACATGCGTCCACGGCGCTCATACTCGTCATGCATCTGGATAACATCTTCTTCACCATTGCGCAGCGCTTCAATAGCCGCTTCCTGGGGAGCCGTTCCGGCGCACATAATGGTGTACTGGTGGATCTTCAGCATGGCTTCCAGAATAAAAGCCGGAGCCGCCACATAGCCAACGCGCCAGCCAGTCATAGCATAGGCCTTCGAGAAGCCGTCAAGCAGAACTGTGCGCTCACGCATCCCGGGCAACGAGGCAATGCTGACATACTCAGTACCATAGACGAGACGGCTATAAACCTCATCGGAAGCCACCAGTAAATCATGCTCAATTGCCAGCTTCGCGATCTTCTCCAACTCTTCACGCGGAATCACAGCCCCGGTAGGATTATTGGGGTTGCCAAGCAGAATCATCTTCGTTTGCGGCGTAATCGCCTTCGCGATATCTTCAGCTCGGATCGCAAATTGATGCTCGGCGTACGTGGGCACAGGCACCGCCACACCACCGGCGAAGGTAATATCCGCCTCGTACGCAACATAGCCGGGATCTGGCGCAATCACTTCATCGCCCGGATTAATCAACGTACGCATCGCCAGATCAACGCCCTCGCTGACGCCAACCGTGACCAGCAGCTCCGTCGCCGGGTCATAGGACACACCATAGCGGCGCTGCAACATCGCGCTGATCTCCTGCCGCAGCTCAATCATGCCGTAATTGGAGGTATATTGTGTGCGTCCCTCGGCAATAGACCGGATGCCAGCCTGCCGAATGTGTTCAGGGGTGACAAAATCCGGCTCACCAACGCCAAGCGAAATAACTTCCGGCATCGTATTTATGATATCGAAGAATTTTCTGATTCCAGATGGTTTCACCTGACGCACTCGCTGCGCCAGCACTTCACGTTTCAGCGTATCCATATCCACTCGGTTTCTTCCTTTCGTTAGGGCCTGGAGGCCTGCTTGCACTGATACAACTTACGGTGTTGTCACATACAAACTACGACTTTGTAGCCAGAAAATGCGATACAACCACCTTCCACCTGGTGCCTCACAAGCACTACGCACAATGTACCATACTTTCCTATCGACTACAATCAGCCAATCCGATATATTTCACCCGCCAATATGAACCCAAAATAGAGACCAAAAAAGCAGCGACCGCGCACCCGGTGTACGCGGTCATCTCATACCTCATTGCGATCACGCTATAAAGCCAGACTTCGCACCTTCTCGACAATCTCGGGAAGGACTGTCAGCACCTTCTCAACATCCTCTTCGGTGTTGTCCTTGCCCAGTGTCAGGCGCAGACTGCCCCGTGACCATTCGTCCGAAATGCCCATCGCTACCAGGACATGCGATGGATCGACCACCCCGGAGGTACAGGCTGAACCGGTGGAAGCAGCGATGCCGTGCATATCCAGACTCAGCAGGATCGATTCGCCCTCGACGCCCCGAAAACAGAAGCTTGCATTGTTCGCCAGACGCTCGGTTGGGTGGCCAGTCAGCCGCGCGTCGGGGATGCGAAGCACACCCTCGATCAGTCGATCGCGCAACGCCTGCATCCGTTCGACTGCCTGCGGAAATTCACGCTGTGCCAGCTCAAACGCCGTCGCAGCTCCTACGATCCCGGCCACATTCTCGGTTCCGGCACGGCGGCCACGCTCCTGTGAGCCTCCCTGCAACTGCGGCAGAATGCGCACACCCTGACGGACATAGAGAATACCCACACCCTTCGGGCCATAGAACTTGTGTGCCGAAAGCGATAGCATATCCACGTTCAGGGCATGCACATCCAGTGGTAACAATCCCCCGGCCTGCACAGCATCAACATGGAACGCCACTTTGTGCGCACGACAGATCCGCCCGATCTCCGCAATCGGTTGGATGGTTCCCACCTCGTTGTTCGCGTACATCACCGAAACAAGGATCGTCTCATCGGTGATCGCGCGCTCAACATCCTCAGGGTTCACTCGTCCATACTCATCAACTGGCAGATAGGTCGTCTGAAAGCCAAAGCGCTCCAGATAATGACAGGTGTGAAGCACGGCGTGATGCTCTATCGGCGTCGTAATAATATGTTTGCCCTTCTTCTGTGCGGCAAACGCCAGCCCCTTCAAGGCGAGATTATCGCTTTCGGAGCCACACCCGACAAAGGCAATTTCCGCCGCGCGACAGTTCAATAGCTCGGCGACCTGTTCTCGTGAATGATCAATTGCTTGCATCGCATGCCGGCCCAGTGTATAAATACTGCTGGCGTTGCCATACTCGGTTGTCAGATATGGCATCATCGCCTCCAGGACCCGCCGATCCAGGGCAGTTGTTGCGGCATGATCGAGGTAGATAATACGCTCTGGCATAGTCTATTCCTGATGAAAAACTCTCTGACCTGGTGTCATTCTTACACCAACCCACATTATACCATAAACGGCTCAAACGGATTCTCGCTTGCGGAAGAAGGCCTCGTTCATGCTGCCCGTGCGATATCCTTGAAGATCAACCGTGACATAGAGGTAGCCAATCTGCCGTAACTCCTGCGTCACACGGCGGCTGATTTCCTCATCAATCAGGCGCGGGATCTCCGAGCGCTCGACCTCGATGCGCGCCAGCTTCTCATGATGACGCACGCGTACCTGCTTGAACCCCAGTTCATGCAACACCTTTTCCGCCCGATAGATCATGCGTAGCGAGGCCACATCGACCTTCTGCCCGTAGGCGATTCGCGACGAGAAGCAGGCCATCGCAGGCTTATTCCAGACCGGCACATTCAACCATTTCGCGACCGCTCGAATCTCCTGCTTGCCCATCCCAGCTTCTTTCAGGGGACCACGCACGCCAAACTCACGCGCCGCCCGCTGCCCGGGGCGAAAGTCACCCAGATCATCCCGATTCAGGCCATAGGCGATATAGCGCAGGTTTCGCTCCCGGGCAATCGGTTCCAGTCGCGTAAACAGCTCGGTCTTGCAGAAGTAGCAACGCAGCACTGTATTCTCGGTGTAGCGCTCGTCCTCAAGTTCGTGGGTTTCGATCTGGAGCAGCGGAACCCCCATCTGCCGCGCGACCTCGATAGCCGCCTGTGTCTCCTCGGGCCCGTAGGCAGGAGAGGCTGCGATCACGCCTAGCGCCCGCTCCCCGAGTACATCATGCGCCACTTTCAGCAGCAGGGCGCTATCAACCCCACCTGAATAGGCCACCAGCACAGAGCCCATCTCGCGCAAAATGGCCCGCAGGTGCTCATATTTTGCCTGTGTCTCGGCGTCCAATCTTTCCATTCTCCCGGCTCCTGCGAGAAATTTTCTCGTTTCTTTTCAGAATAAACACATAGAGATGCATCTGTCCATCACAATATGCTATAACTCTCTTATTGAGCAATCACGAAGCGAAAGGGACAAGCGTTGTATGTCTACATCCATAGCTGCCGTGATTCTGGCAGCAGGCACATCCAGCCGAATGAGGGCAGGCCAGCACAAACTGTTGCTTCCGCTCGGCGAGCAGCCGGTGCTCGCGCATGTGCTTCGGGCAGTGCTCGCGTCCCGGGCTCGCCCGGTCGTCCTGGTACTTGGCTACCAGGCGCAGCGCATCAAGGAACAGCTTGCACTTTCCCACCCTGATCTGATCGCAGTGGAAAATCCGGCCTATCAGGAGGGAATGAGCACCTCACTGCATGCCGGGCTGCATGCCCTTGAACCGTATCCCGTTGAGGGCGCATGCATTGTCCTGGGAGATCAGCCATTGCTTTCTGCGTCGATTCTGGATACACTTATCGCAGAAAAGCGTACGACTGGCAAGCGCATTATTGCCCCACTCTATGAGGGCAGACGCGGCAATCCAGTCCTCTTTGATGCCAGTCTCTTTCCAGAGCTGCTGTGCGTTCGCGGAGACGAGGGCGGGCGGCAGGTCATTGCCCGGCATGCGGATGAAGTCGCGACTATCGAAGCAGGCACGATCGAGACGGCCACCGACGTCGACACCTGGGAAGCCTATCAACAGGTCGTGACGCTCTGGAATACCAACGACAGGGAATCCTGATGCAAGAAGATACCAAGAAAAAGCAGGCTGCATTCTGGCTCGAATACAGCCAGCATCTTTCCAACGCGATTCGCTATGTCGAGGCACTCTCTGCCGCGGAGAAAGCGGTTGCTCTCGACCCGACAAACACTGAGGCATGGTATGTCAAAGGCACATGCCTTGCGATGCTCAAACGCCAGCAGGAGGCGCTGGCAGACTTCGAGCATGCGCTGAGCCTGAACCCAACCTATGTCCCGGCATGGGACGGCAAAGCCTGGGTGCTCGGCATTCTGGGACGCAAAGCGGAGGCGCTCGCCGCGATCAATCGCGCATTGGAGCTTGACCCCGACTACTTTGCCGCCCAGAAACGCAAGGAACGCCTGGAAGCGCTCTAGACCTTTGCGGGCCGCCGCCAGAGCAGCAGGCCCCCGATCGCCGCACAGGCCGCCGCCGCGCCGAGCAGATACCCGGCCAGCGTGTCGGTCAAAACATGATTGCCGATATAGAACTGCATAAAGCCACCGAAAAAGGCCAGAAACAGGAAGCATCCCGCCAGCAGCTCACGCAGCACAGGCACACGCAGGTGCTTCCAGCAGAGCCAGCAGGCGATCAGGCCAAGAAACATCCAGCGCAAGGCATGCCCGCTCGGATATCCGCTCTCGCCGGTTATATCTCCGGGTGGTAGTTTGGAAAGATCATCCATCGGTAGGGGCATCTGAGCCACATCGCGGGCCCAACTGGCCTTCTCAGCGATTGGCGCGGGAATCTCGTTCCAGAAACCAAGCGCGGTCTTCACCTCGACGATCTTCGGCTGACCATACATCTGAGGACAGGCCAGCGTGGTAAGGCCGGAACGAAGGGCTGATGGCATAGTAAATTCAAAGGCCAGCTTCCCGGCAACCTCAAAACCCATAGCCACGGCCAGCAAAAAGACCAGCAGAATCACAACGCGCTTACGATACCCGAGGAGCCAGCACAGCCCGCCAAGCAGCACTGTGAACAGGAGGCTGACCGGAAAAACCCCGGCCCGCCGCCACTCCCAGAAGAGGCAGTCAACCCGCGTCGCCGGGCGAAGCAGCCATTGCTGTTCCAGCCGCAGCACCGGCGTGTGAAAGAGCCCCGCAGCATACAGAGCGGTACAGAGGAGGAAAAGCAGAAAGAGGATCACTGCCGCCAGAAACCATCTATATGCAGGGACGCGTGCTTTTTGTGCTCTATTCATTCACCTGTTTACCTGTTTCAATGGAATTGTCGCTCATCTCTCGATGACGCATCCCTTCAGATTCACGTTTTCCCGAAAGGACGCATGGAACTCTCTGATATCTACGAACAAGTACAGACAGAAAGCACACAAAAGTAGCAAAAATATCCCATTTGCCGGTAGCGTCAGACAACCATTCTGGCATCTGGAATCGTACACTGTTAAAGGGAGCACTCCCTTTTATGTGGCTGTTTCACCAACTCATTGGAGATCATTGAAATGTTGGACAGTAACAGGAAGCGAAAAACGCCGGAAAGCAAACCGGGTCGCCATAGTTTTACGCATCTCCTGAGCTTTGCAAAACCGTACTGGTGGCAACTGGTCATTGTCCTGTTTGCGACCTTCCTGATCAGCGGCTTACAAATGCTCTACCCCGCCATTCTTGGTAAGGTGATTGATAGCGTGCTGGCCCGAGATTTGACCGGGCTCAAGCATCTGATCTATCTGCTGCTCGGGCTGACCGCTATTGTCACCGTGATAAGCCTCGGACAAGTCCTGCTCAGCCTGACGTTGAGCGAAAAAGTGGTCATCGATCTGCGCACCACGCTCTATGAACACCTGCTCAAGCTGCCGCTTCGCTTCTTTCATGAGCATCATAGCGGCGAGTTGATCAGCAGGTTGACCAACGATGTCAGCACGATTCGTACCGCGATTACATCCAATATAACGGGTATGCTGCGGAACCTGATTACCGTGCTTTTCGGCGTGGCGTTGCTCCTGATCGGCCCTGACCTCATTCTCACCCAGGTCAGGCGCTTCAATCTGACCATCCCGACAACCGATACCAGTAACCTGCTCCCGGTTCTGGGGATGGTCGCGCTGTTCTTTGTGCCCGGGCTGCTGCTCGCACTGCTGACCGGCGGCTTTCAGCGCAGGCAGAGCAAACGCGAATATGAGCTAATCGCTAAAACCATCGAGGCCGCAAAGGAAGCCATCAGCAACGCAAAAATCGTGAAGGCCTTTACCCGCGAGGAACACGAGCTGCGGCGCTATCATCGCCTGACCGAGCTCCAGTTTGCTCAGACCAAAAAGCGCATCTATTTGAGCTCGTTTGTGCAAACCCTCTCCGGGGCCCTGGTGTGGGCGGGTCTGATCACATTTCTCTGGTACAGTGGTATTGCCATTCTTCACGGCACGCTGACCCTGGGGGCGCTGCTGATGGTCGTCTTCTATTTCATGACGCTGATCTCGCCTCTGATCGGCATTTTTACAAACTATAATCAGCTTCAGGTCGCGCTAGGCGCCAGTGAACGCGCCTTCGAGCTCCTTGAACAGCCCATCAGTATCGCCGACGCCCCCAATGCGGCCCCGCTGCCTCCAGTTCAAGGCGAGATTCGCTTCGAGAAGGTGACATTTGGCTATATCCCGGAGCAGCCGGTACTGCAAGAACTCACCTTTGAGGTCCAGCCGGGCAAGATGGTCGCCCTGGTCGGCCCCAGTGGCGCAGGCAAAACGACCATCACGAATCTGATTCCGCGCTTCTTCGATATCCAGAGCGGACGCATTACCATTGACGGGCATGATATCCGTGATGTTCAGCTCAAGACGCTGCGCGAACAGATCAGCATGGTACAGCAAGAACCGATCCTCTTTAACACAACCATCCGGGACAATATCGCCTATGGGCGCCTCAACGCCACGCAGGAGGAGATCGAGGCCGCCGCGCAGGCCGCCAACGCCGCTGAATTTATCGAGCAATTGCCAGATGCCTACTATACGGTGGTTGGGGAAGATGGCGTGAAGCTCTCAGCCGGGCAGCGCCAGCGTATCGCGATTGCCAGGGCCATTCTGCGCAACACGCCCATCCTGATTCTGGATGAGGCCACCAGTGCGCTCGACAACGAGAGCGAGCGTCTGGTACAGGAAGCGCTGGCCCGCCTGATGAAGGAACGCACCACGCTTGTTATTGCCCATCGCCTCAGCACGGTAATGCACGCTGATACCATTCTGGTGATCGACAAGGGCCAGATCGTCGAACAGGGGACCCATCAAGAACTGATTGCACGGAGCGGGCTGTACTATCGACTCTACACGACGAATCTGGAAGGTGATCTCTACAATATCCCGACAACGCCCATCCCGGAGCGCAATGAAAGTATTTTCGATCAGCCGGATAAGTATCTTCCCTTGAGTATCGAAGGCTGTACCACCTTGATACAGAACCGCTTCCCGGAGCTGGAAATTCATCATGTTACGCCGGTTCCCCTCGGGACCGACAACACCACCATCGAGATTAATGATGAACTGATCTTCCGTGTGCCCAGAAGCCCGGACACGATCGAGCAGTTGTTAATCGAGATGCGTCTGTTGCCAGCATTAGAAACGGCGCTCAGCGTGCAGGTGCCCCATTTTGAATACGTCTGGCCGGGCAATCCGCTTGCCTGCGGTGGCTATCGCAAGATTCGGGGCGTTCCGCTCTCCGAGAAAAAGATCACACCAGAGCTGCTGGCATCGCTGGTTCCCGACCTGACCACGTTCTTTAACCAGTTGCACAGTTTCCCGCCAGAGCGTGCAATGGAGCTCGGGGTACTGGGCGGCGATCCGCAATGGTGGCGACAGCTCTATCAGCAGCGCTACCAGCCCATTCGCGAGTGTGTTTTTCCCTTGCTGCCGCCCGAGATTCGCCAGCGTGCCCGCCAGCTCTGGGAGCGCTTCCTGACCGATGATGAGAACTTCCTGTTCGAGCCGGTCTTGCTGCACTGTGATGTGCGGAAGGAGCATATCATTTATGATGATATCAAGCAGCGCGTCGCGGGGGTCATTGATTGGGGAGATGTCATTATTGGCGATCCCGCACGCGACTTTATGGACCTTGCCACCCAGTTTGGCTACAACTTTGTGGCGGCCTTGCTGGAAGAGTACAGCGGGATCATTGACAACCGCTTCTGGCAACGCCTGCACTTCTATCAACAGTACGATCCCTATTCGGCGGCTCTCTGGGCTCTACAAGACCAGAACGAAGAGCGCCTGATAGAATGTCTGGCTCAGATCGAAGCGGCCATCTCTGATGTCACGATCGAGAGCGTCAACTAAGGGTAGCCTGCAAAACGGCTACCCCTCATTCTGTTGTAACAGCGGCTCGATCAGCGCAATGATATGCGCATGAACCACGTCGGGAGGCAACGAGGCATCAATCACCTTGATACGCTCGGGATGCGCCTGTGCCAGCGCGAGGAAGGCAGAGCGCAACGTCCGGTGAAATGCCTCCTCCGCCTGATCGAAATGCGTGCGATGCGCCCGGTCTTTGCCCTCGGCGGTGCGACTGTGTACCTTTGCCGGATCAAGATCGAGCAGAATCGTGAGATCGGGTACACGGCCTCCCATCGCCAGCAACGAAAGCCGCCTGATCAGATCTGTTCCCAGGCCACGAGCAGCCCCCTGATAGACCATACTGGAATCAAAGCAGCGATCAGTCAGAACGAGCTTCCCGGCGTCCAGAGCAGGCACAATCACCGTGGCGAAATGCTGTGCCCGGTCGGCCTGAAAGAGAAAGGCTTCTGCAAGCGGGGTGACATGCAGATCGGCCCGTTCCAGCAGCAAACGCCGGATCTCGACCCCGAGCGGCGTTCCTCCCGGTTCCCGGGTACGCAGAAAATCAACTCCGCGCTGCTCAAGCCAGTGATGGAGAAGCTGCAACTGGGTTGTTTTGCCAGCGCCATCAAGGCCCTCAAAAGAGATGAACAGCCCTTTTCTCACCCTTATTTCCCTCTATCGGTGCGATAAATATCGTAGTCCCAGTCAAAATAGGGTTTCGGCAGCATATCTTCCGGGGTCCATTCGGCAAGCTCGCGACCAGCCTTGCCATATTTTCCCCGATACTCTTTGAGCGTCTCGCCGACATACTCAAATGTCAACTGACAGATACGGAAACCAACCGGAACATAGATTGTGGTCTGGGTGTGGTTGCTGATTTCCATCGTCCAGCGCCCGATATAGCCCACATCACCCACACCAGCACAGCGACAGACGGACAGCCCCGAGCGAGCCACGGTGCTGCGCGAGTACATTTTCGCCAGGAAACCATTGTGCCCGCCGATAATCTCCTGTGTGTGGGCCAGAATCGTCGTGCCCGGCCGAATGGCAATCTTTCCATTTTGAGCCTTGCGCGGCTCGCCCCAGTAGCGGCGAATCTCTTCGGGGTTATCGAGATGCATGACCTCCACGTTTGCATCTCCTTGAAAATACCACTCACCCAGGCGACAATCATACGAGTTTGTGCCTAGATGCCGTTCGTTAAAAGGCTCTATCACAATATTCCCGTTCTTCATTTCTTCGAGAATACGCTTATCAGATAGTAACATAGTGTCTCCAAGCTTTGTATCAGTTGTCAAGGCAGCGCTCAGATGAAGCTGTGTTTCACCCCTGCAACTCCTCCCATTCCGCAGCAGGAGCAGCGCGCGCTAGCTCCACCTCACGCCAGATATGGTCAAGCAACGCCTGCGCCTCCTGTTCATGAGCAAGGGCGTGATGAAAAGGAAAGAAGGCGCGATCCTCGCTGTGGCGATGAATCCAGCGGCTAATAATATTGATCTGATCCACCTCGGCCTGACCGACTTGCGCGGGCGGCTCACCCAGGGCCTCGGCCCGCCGCAACAGCTCGCGCAACGCCTCTTTCATCCTCTGCTCGTCATGTTCCACACGACGCTGCTCGACAAGCCTGCCATGCCGGATTAGAAAGATCTCATTACACTGTTCTTCGGCGGAAGGATACACGATAAAGAGATTATTCGCCTCAACCGCGCCGGTAATCAGCCGCTGACCAATCAGCACCTCGTCGGCGCTCCGTATCGCGTCACGCAGCCAGGCAGCCCGCTCAAAGTTGAGCTGTTGCGCAGCCTCAAACATCTGGCGGCGCAAGCGCTCTATCAGGTCCTCACGTTCGCCACCCAGAAAGGCGCAAACCTGTTCAATTATTTTACGATACTCAGTAGGATCTACGCCACCCCGACAGGGACCCGGGCAGCGCCCCAGATGTAACCGCAAACAGGGCTCCGTTGCTTTTCCCTGTGGCGGCAGACTGCGGGTGCAGGTACGAATCGGAAAGACCTTCTGTATCAGCTCAATTGTGGCGTCCACCATGCGACGGCTCCGAAAGGGACCGAAATAACGTGCACCATCAGCGGCAATCTCACGGGTAGCGTAGACGCGGGGGAAGGTATGCTGCACATCGATCTTAATAAAGGGATAGAGCTCATAATTCCGCAACTGCACATTGTACATCGGCTGCAACTCTTTAATCAGCCGGGATTCCAGCAGTAACGCTTCCAGTTCGGAGCCAAGCACCCTGATCTCAATATCGCGAACACGTTGAAGCAGGCCGTCCAGCTTCCGCACATAGCCGAGCGGCTGACTGTAGTACGAGGCAAGACGATCCTTCAGGCTTTTGGCCTTCCCGACATAGATCACCTGTTGATGCTCGTCTTTCATCAGGTAGACGCCGGGACGTGCCGGGAAATTGCGCTTCCAGGCGGGATTCAAAAACAGGCTCCCATTCGGGCGAGTCAGCGCGACTACGCTGCTATCAGCTCGCCAGCCCTTGCCCTTCTTCGGCTTTGCACTGGTAATATCGCCATCCCAGGCAACCGGCAATTGAAGGCGCAGGCGGAGCTGTCCAAGCGTCATGATGCCTTGCTGCCGAGCCCGCTCAAGCAGCAGGCGAAAGACCTCGGCGGTTGCTCGGGCATCACCCATTGCCCGGTGACGCTGTCCAGCAGGAATGGCAGGAATCTGGAGATGTTGCACCACCATATCCAGCTTAAAGCGCTTGAGATCGGGCACCAGCCGCCGAGCGAGCGGAATAGTATCAAAGCCATCTGGCTCAAAGGTCTGGCCGAGCCGCATGGCCTCCTGAGAGAGGAAATTGAGGTCAAAACTCAGGTTGTGCCCGACCAGCACCGCCCCCTCGGCAAACCGCATAAATTCGGGCATGACCGTTTCAGCTCCGGGCGCATCGGCCAGCATATCGGGCGTGATACCAGTAAACTTCACAATAAAGGGCGGGATGCTTCGCCGGGGATGGACGAGCGAGTGAAACGAATCAAGCACCTGCCCGGCCCTCATGCGGACAGCCGCCAGCTCAATAATCCGATCAGAGGCAGGGCGTAACCCGGTCGTTTCGGTATCTACCACCACAAATTCGACCTCTTCCAGCAGGAGCGACTCTTTGCGCCATGCAGTCAGGCACCAGCGCACTCCCTCATCAGTGTCGTCAAGCCGCTCAAATAGCGTGGACTCGCTTAACGTTTGTCGCAACACCGAGGCCCAGACTCTGGCAACACCGTTCTCAGTACTGAAAAGCTGCTGAATCAGCTCCTCTTCCGCGACCGGCTCACCAGCGTTTTCAAGCAATGCATGCGCACGCCGCAACAGGCCCCCATGTAATGGAGCCTCCTCCTGACTCACGGAGCGCCTCCTTTCCCACCTGTACGAGGTATTTTTCTAGATCATGTGTACGAGAAGCATAACATGACCCGTTCCTTTTGGCAAGGAGCTACCAAACGCCCTCAGCACGCTGCTTATCACGCTTTTTCAGCATGAAACAGAGCGCTAAATAGGCCATTATGAGGGACTGAACGGTCTATAGCTGCTATAATGGGAGAGAAAAAGAGACAGGGAGAAGCTCAGCCCCATGCCGGAGATCACGCAACTGAAGAAAAGGCTCAGCCAGCTCATTCAAGCGAAGGGCTGGCAGATTGAGAGCGAACGACCGCTTCAGAACGGCTATCAATATCTCATCAACGATGGAACCACTTCTGTTGCTGTCACGCTCTACCCCAACGGGAACATGCTGATCCAGGGGAAAGAGAGCCCGTTAAAAGATGCGCTCATGGCATGGAAAACGGCACGCCCTGCAACGCGAACACATAAAACGGCACCTCAAGCAACGCTCTTTCCGGTTGAGACTACTCCGGTACCGGCCCCGAGAACAGGAGTGGCGCGGATTGGCAGCGACGAATCGGGCAAAGGTGACTATTATGGCCCGCTTGTGGTCGCGGCTGTGGCAGTTGACCCGAAGCGTGAAGAGCAACTGATAGCGCTCGGAGTCCGTGATAGCAAGCGGCTGACAGATGAGACGATTCTACCAATGGCAACCAGAATCAGCGAGATCTGCGCGGGTCAGGTATGTGTGGAACGCTACATGCCAGCAACCTATAACGAGCTCTATAGCAGGGTAGGAAACCTGAACACGCTGCTTGCGGACGTGCATGTGCAACTGATCTCTCGCTTGCAGGTCGCAACCAACTATCAGCTTGCCGTTATCGATCAATTCGCAGATCGGAGCGTGCTCAAGCGAGCGTTCATCAAAACACACTGTGACATCTCGTTTGACCTGCGCCCACGGGCCGAAGATGATGTCGCCGTTGCGGCAGCCTCTATCCTTGCCCGCGCCGGGTTCGTGCAGGGCCTGCGCCGTCTCGCCGCACAATATGGGCTCACCTTTCCCAAAGGAGGCTCAGATCCACGAATCGTGACTGTAGGCCGTGCCCTGGTACAACGCGAGGGGCCCGAAGTGCTGAAGCTGGTCGCCAAGTACCACTTCAAAAATACCGAGGAGATCTTGCGTGGCTCAACGAACCCGTGAGGAGAATCGTTTGACAAGAAAGCCCCTTGTGAACAAAGCAAGACAGGCCGGCAGATTGTAGAATGACGATCATCGTATTTTTCTCTTCACCAAATGCAGTACAATAAGAAAATCTTCAACTCATCGCCTTTATTGATAGAATGGAACATCCGGTTGCCGCAGGAGGAAAGGAGCAACAACAGATCTTATGTCTTTTTGTGGTCAATGTGGACTCTTACTCCCTCCACACGTCGATAAATGCCCACGCTGTGGGGAACCAGTCCCCGCTAACGTCCAAACAGAAACCTATGCTTCCGACGATGCGACCATAGTGCATGCACCACCTGTTCAGGTTCCGCCACAGGAACATAATGCCGCAACCTATGTCTCATCTCCCGGGCAGGGTTATCCCTCGACAACACATCAGCCCATCGATGGCTATCCCGGTACGCCACAGTATCCAGCGCAACCGCCTTATCCAAGCCTGGAAACGGTGGCCCCATCTACCTATACAACGCAGGCACCGCCGCCACGCAAGAGCAATACAGGCGCAATTATTCTCGTTCTTCTGGTCGTGGTTGTCACCCTTGTTGGAACCACGCTCTTCTTTATCGCGAATGCGGGCGGCTTCAAGCAGGCCCCACCACCAGTGCCGACAACCGCGCAAACCGAACCGACCCAGGCTCCAACCGAAGAGGCAACCCGGGCCCCATCGCCCACACCCAGCCCGACACCGGGCACCAATGAGGCCATTACCCAGGGGAGCCATATCGTTGAACAGTATTTTGCGTATATCAATATGAAGGATTACCGCTCAGCATACAATTTGTGGTATAACCCGCGCGACAAGTATGAGGACTTCGCAAAAGGGTTCAAGCATACCGTGCGGGATGATGTAACGATCGTCTCCGTTGAGCCCCAATCGCCAGAGGTGGCAAAGGTCAACATCACGCTTGTAGCCCATCAGGATAAGGGAAAACCTCACTCCTACGATGGTTTTTACCTCGTTCAGAAAATAGCCGACAGTGATTGGCGCATTGTAAACGCACAGCTCAATCAGACGGACGGCGACGAGGAAGACTGACAGGCAGGCCGCCCGAAGGGATCGGGCGGCTTGACTTTTTCCTCGCTCACCGCTTATACTCTACTCACTATTCCTCATATTCTTAAAAAGGAGCACAGGCCAGAGTGGGAGACACGACAAGCCGCTAATCGTTCGATACGCCGAAACGATGCAGGAGCGCTTGCCTTTCTTATTCGTACTCCCATGCCTTTTTTGCTCACCCTGAAACAAAACATCCTCCCTCCGCTTCGGCGTGTCCACTCTCATTTCTCTTGTTAAAGGAGTTTCTTTTCATGCTACAGACAGGATTACAGGGGAAAGTCGCCCTCATTACGGGCGGCAATCATGGGATCGGAGCTGCCACGGCCCGGGCACTGGCCGCTGAAGGGTGCCATGTCCTGATAAACTACCTGCGGTTGCCGTTGCAAGGCATAACCGAGAACGACTACCTGGCGCAGATACAAACCGAAACGCCGGGAATTGCCCTCTATAATCGCAAACGCCGGGCCGATGCCGCCAATGTAGTTCAGGAAATTCGGACACAGGGAGGCAAGGCAGACGCCATTGAAGCCGACCTGGCTGATCCCGCCACCATTCCCATGCTCTTTGAGGAGGCCGAAAAGCGCTTCGGTACGGTTGATATTCTCGTCAATAACGCCGATCACTGTGAGCAGGATACGTTTCTTGCACAGCCCGGACTGGCAGCCGACGGTTTCCCGAACGCCACCATCACGGCAGCGCTGCATGACAGCCATTTCGCCGTGAATAGCCGCGCCGTCGCCCTGCTGATGGCCGAATTCGCCAGCCGTCATATCGCTGCCCGCAAACAATGGGGCCGCATTATCAACATCAGCACTGATGGAGCACCGGGCTTTGCCGGAGAGGTCTCCTATGGCGCGAGCAAGGCAGCCCTTGAATCGTACAGCCGAGCCGCCGCGCAAGAGCTTGGACCCTATGGCATCACGGTCAATATCGTCTCGCCCGGGCCCATTCAAACTGGCTGGATCAGCCCCCAGCAGGTCGCGGAGATCTCCCGCGTGACGCCGCTCAGGCGTGTGGGACAGCCCGATGATATCGCAGACGTGATCGTCTTTCTGGCCTCCGAGCAGGCACGCTGGCTTACCGGCCAACTGCTCTCGGTTAGTGGTGGGCTTCGGATGCCCTGAAGGAGAACACAACGATGGCTATTCAGATACGTATGATTCGCCCGGAGGACGCCGCGTCCTTTCTTCAGCTCTGTCACCAGCTCGACCAGGAAACCCGCTTTATGCTGCTAGAGCCCGGAGAGCGCACCCAGACCGTCGAGCAACAACGCCGCCAGCTCGAAGAGCTACAGGCCAATCAGGCTATTTTTGTTGCAGTAGATGGAGACCGCTTGATAGGGTATGTCAGCGCGACCGGAGCCCATTTCCGCCGGATACGCCACAAAGCCTACCTTGTCGCAGGTATCCTGCAAGCCTATACCGGGCAGGGTATCGGCACCCGGCTGTTTCAAGCAGTGGAAGCATGGGCCCGTCAGCGGGGGCTCCATCGACTGGAACTCACCGTCATGACACACAATGCCGCAGGAATCGCACTCTATACCAAACAGGGCTTCGTCATCGAGGGAACAGCCCGCCATTCCTGCATTGTCGACGGCCACTATGTCGATGAATATTACATGGCGAAGCTGCTCGATGAGGCAAACGAGCGCACCTAAAGGTCTGGACGCGCTGCGCATTTGTTGTCTCGGGTATGCCAGTGGGCTATAATGGGGGATATCGGAACAAGTAAATACGTTTTACCGTTTTGGTAGAAAAGAGACAGAACAGCGCCTCTCAGGGGCAACCAAGACAGAAACCCGGCCTCAAGTGTAAAAGACGAAGCGCCCTGTGAACGCTTGAGGCCAGCGGGCAGAAAGGAGATACTATGATTTATTGCGGTCAATGCGGGTTACAATTGGCCCCGGGAGAAACCCGTTGCCCACGGTGTGGCGCAGCCGTTGATGCGGGCGCAGCTACCAGCACCTACGCCTCCAACGAGGAAACCATTCAGGCGCAATCGTTCATCGCGCAGCATCCTCCCTATCAGCAACAGGCAACACCACAAAAGCTGATTCTGGGCAACCAGACATATGCTGATGCTGGCGATGCAACCCGCATGATGGATGAAGTGAATCCCGGGAACTATCCACCTCCCGGCTATTCGCAGCAGCCCGGCTACAGCGGAGGAAATTATTCCTCGATGCCGCTCGGTCAGCAAGGAGGCTATGTGCAACCCAGAAATACGCCGCCCTTCCCATCACAGGCCTATCAGGGCTACCCATCGGGCGGACAGTATCCGCAACATACCTCCTATCCAGCACATCAGATGCAGCAACCACAGGTGGAAGGAGGGCAGCAGAACGCAAATGCCCGTGGCCGTACCGCCGCTCTGGCAACCATTTTTGTTGGTATCCTGTTTATTCTGGCAGCAATGCTTTTATTCTTCCTTCAGCATAACGGTATTATCAGTTAAATCATCCTTGTGCACGCCCGGAAGGCCGCTTCTTCCGGGCATTTTTATGCAACTTGCAAGAAAGCGCTGTTCCAGGTACAATAGCCGGAAAATCCCGGAGCAAGCGTACATGAGCAACAGAGCGTCTTCCCGATTGACCGAGGGCGAAATCTATAGCCGGAAGGAGCTTCAGGAGCTCTTTCAGACAAACGATGCAACTATCAAAAATGGGGTCTTCCCCTTGAAAGGCTATGACTCAATCCTGCTCTTTGTGACCGAGAACAAGCCAAAGAATCGCACCCAGTATGAAGATCTGCTGGATGACGGAATTCTCTACTGGGACGGGCAGAAGGCCGGGAAGACCGACCGCAAGATCATCGAGCATGAGGCGAACGGCATCGAGCTGCTTGTCTTCTATCGCAAAAGCAAACAAGAGCATCCCGGCTCTGGCTTTCGCTATGAGGGCCGCTTTCGCTATATCTCGCATCGCGGCGCACGCCCCGCGCATTTCGTCCTGCAACATATCCCTGGTGCTACGCAGCGAGCCCCACGACAGGTACGAGAAGAGCCAGAAAGCTACTCACCCCGCCCGGCAGATCCCACACAGGAGACGCCATATTACAGAGAGGGCAGGTTGATTCAGGGCCTCACCACCCGCCATGAACGGAACCGTGCCCTGCGCAAAGCCGCGATTCACATTCACGGCACCCGCTGTCAGGTCTGTGATCTCGCGCTTGCTGAGCTCTATGGGCCGCTCGCCGGGGACTATATTGAAGTCCATCACAAGAACCCGGTTGCGGGCTACACCGGTGAAGTGGTCGTCAACCCCGCGACAGATATGGCCGTGCTCTGCCCGAACTGCCACCGCATGCTTCACCACAACCGCAAAGAGCCGCTCTCGGTTGAAGAGCTGCGGGCAATTGTGCAGGCAAACCGAAAAAGCAGCACAGACCAGCGCCGACTTATGTGAGAGCTTCCGCCGCATGACACCGCATCGCGGCAGGCCGAAGCATTTGACGAGGGCATCTCGTCGGGTCCCGGTTGCCCGTCTCTCCATCTGAAGGAACCTGACACAGGTGGGCTCCACAGGCAAGCGATGTTCGCGTTCTCCGGGCAGAGGGCGCAGATGCCCCATTCATCACCCGTCTCCCCTTTCGTAAAGGAACAACGTATGATACAATGGCCCTATGAGTGAGTTAACCCATCAAATCGAACGCTTACAGAGACGCGTCGAGAAAACTATGGTGCGTCTTTGACCTGGCCGAAAAGGCGCAACAGGTACAAAAACTAGAAGAAGAAAGTCTGGCCTCCGACTTCTGGTCCGATAACCGCAAGGCGCAAACCCATATGCAGCGCCTCAATGCCCTGCGTGAAGAAGTGAACACGTGGGAGGGGATCGCGACCCAACTTCAGGACCTTCAGGGGCTGGCTGAGTTGCTGGAAGAAGAGCCAGACGACGAGGTTCGCACAGAGGTCGAGCAGTCACTGAACGCGCTTGAGCAGCAGATAGAACAACTGGAATTCGCGCTGATGCTTAGCGGAGAGCACGACGAGAAAAACGCCATCCTCAGTATTCACGCGGGTTCTGGCGGCGTCGATGCACAGGACTGGGCCGAGATGCTCCTGCGCATGTACTTGCGGTGGGCAGAGAAACATCACTTCCGCACGCAGGTCTACGACTACAGTGAAGGTGAAGAGGCGGGCGTGAAGAGCGTCACCGTCGAGATCGAGGGGCGCTATGCCTATGGCTATCTGCGTTCCGAGGCGGGCACACATCGTTTGATCCGACTCTCGCCCTTTGACGCGGCCCACCGTCGTCATACCTCTTTCGCGAAGGTCGAGGTCATGCCCGATATCGAAGATGCCATCGAGATCGTAATTCGACCGGAGGATCTTGAGGTAGACACCTTCCGCTCAACTGGTGCTGGCGGTCAGCACGTCAATAAAACGGACTCGGCGGTACGCATGCGCCACATTCCGACAGGGATCGTCGTTACCTGTCAGAACGAACGCTCGCAGATTCAAAACCGCGAAGTGGCGCTGAAACTGCTCCGAGCACGTCTCTATGAGTTGGAGCTGAAAAAGCGCGAGGAAGAGACCGCACGCCTGAAAGGAGCGCATGTCGAGGCAGATTTCGGCACGCAGATTCGCTCGGTGATCGTCCACCCATACAATATTGTCAAAGACCATCGCACCGGCTACGAGACGAGCGATACCAGCGGCTACCTTGCGGGAGACATCGATCCCTTTATTCATGCCTACCTGCAAGAAAAGGCATCTGGCCTTGAAAGCTCGCCTGCCTGAGCGCATGTGAGCTCATAGTCATCTTTTCAACCTTTCCAGAACAAAAAAAGGAGCCTGATGAGGAATGTCGTCATTCCTTCCAGGCTCTCTTTTTGTTCTCTACTCAGGCCCGAGCCAGATCGCGCATCCCATCGTAGCGTTCGGGATAGCGTAACTTGCGCAGCGCCTTCACCTCAATCTGGCGAATACGCTCGCGTGTAAGATGGAACAGCACGCTGACCTCATCAAGCGAGAGAGAATGACCGTCTTTGAGTCCGTAGCGCATTTCAATGATCGTGCGTTCACGTGGGTTCAGGATAGCCATCGCCTGTTCGATGTTGTCTCGCTGTGCTTGTAAGGCAGCCTGATCGCCAACAGGCATCATACTGGTATCCTCAAGCATATCAGCGAGGTGATATTCCTCATCATCGGCCATCGGAGCATCAAGAGAAATAGGCTGCTCCGAGACGTTTAAGAGCTCAACCACCCGTTCGCGCGGTAGACCAAGCTCATCGGCAATCTGCTCGGGCAGCGGCTCAATGCCCTGCTCCTGATACAGACGACGAGCGACGCGCTTAATCTTGTAAATAAGCTCGACGACGTGAACGGGAATATGAATACTGCGTGAATGTTCAGCGATTGCGCGGCTGATAGCCTGCCGAATCCACCAGGTTGCGTAGGTACTGAAGCGGAAGCCGCGCTTATAATCGAACTTCTGTGTAGCACGCATCAGGCCGATATTGCCTTCCTGGATGAGGTCTAAAAGAGGTAAGCCTTGATTAGAATAGCGCTTGGCAATGCTCACAACAAGGCGCAGATTGGCTTCGATTAACTTCTGACGCGCCTGCTGATCGCCGCGCGCGACACGTTCGGCGAGGCGAAGTTCTTGCTCAGCCGTGAGGAGGGGATACATCCCGATTTCCTTCAGGTACTGCTTGACTGAATCATCAACGGCACTGCGCTGATCCTCGTCACCCTCAAGATCCTCGTCACCCTCACAGATGAATTCTTTTTCATTATCCAGAATACTCATCTCATCCATGAGGTCCTTAGACGTCCGTTTCCGCCCGAATGAAACCACCGCATCGGTATCCACAGTACGGGTTGCTTTCTGTCCTCTTGCTCCCACGACGGATACTCCTTCTACTTGACTAGAATCATAGGACCAACACACACGATGAAAGAAGTACAGAGAAGGCCGTTTCTGGACCAATCTCGTATAACTGCTCTCCCACAAACTCTTATTGCAAGAACCGTGCCAAAACCGTATTACCGTTTCAGCATACTGGAGCCCGCACGTTCAAGGGCATAGGTAACACTATAGTAATCGACCGTGCACCCGGGCCTCTGAAGGGGAAAAGAATGAAAATTTCTGAAAAGGAAAAAAATTCGTGGACGGCAGAGCTTAAAACATTGTTCTCCAATGTATGAAGAGTTTTCCATGTGTGGGGAAATTTCCACAGACCGTTCTTCATTTTTGAGGGAGTGGAGATTCAAAAGATATGAATGCTTGACTAGAGTTGTAAGTCCTGTTATTCTGAAAGTAAGTGCAATAGGACGACAGCGCACGCTTGACCGGGCTGCAACGGAGAGGAAAGCAGCGCGGGTCGGGGTGCTCGAGCTGCCGTTTCTACATTTCTCACGCCTCTTCAATGCAGAGGGGGAGAAGGAGAAGTCATTCTTTTTGCGGCAAAAAAAGATGAATTTTTCTTCATATACCTGCTGACAGAGAAGAGGAGTTGTGGTAATATGAAAGAGGCATGGATTAGACTTGCTGTGGGGATGCGGATGCAGCGGCGGAGGCTCCCCCCTCGGCTTACTTACTCGCTAAGCCTCGCTTGATGCCTGACCTGGACAACAGGTAAGCGATTAATCCTCCAGAAAGAAGGAAGGAGGCGATTTCGTGGAAAACGCATTTCCTCGGTGTCGCAAATGTAGTGAAGGTGATCTGGTTCCGCTTTCGGATTTCGGTAGCCAGGGAGCTTCCATCGAGTACAAGGCGTGGGTTTGTACGAACCCGTCCTGCCTGTACAACATCAAAATCCGTAACGGTGACATCATCATTAACGAACCGATCAGTGACGGATCGCTCCACTCCTATCGCAGTCGTCAGTAAGAGTGGAGAGCAGATCTGTCAAAAGCACGTCCTTGAGTGGCCGCAACCACTCAAAGGCGTGGTATTTCAGGAGGAGGGCGAGGGTCACGCAGTGACTTTTTTGCCCCCTTATGCCTGACTTGCATAGAGGGACGATCACTGCATTGTACATTGTGCGTAGGAAATTCCGGTATTTCGCTATTCCAGTATTCTGGTATCCCGGTATTTCGGTATTTCGTATAATGTGTATGGTGTATGATGGAGTGGTTCAGTGCCCTCTTCTTCGAGTTTGCAAAGAGAAATGCAACCAAGACGGAGACAATTGTCCGATGAGTGTGTTGGAGGCAACGCACAGATACATCTATACATAAAGGAGTCTATACAGTCGTGCTCAATCGCTTCTTTGGGCAGAAACCACAGGACGACGGAAAAAAGAATCAGGGTGCTGCTCAGGAACAGGCCGGGACAAAGCCCGCTTCAGAGCAACGCTTTTCTTTTTTAAGTCGTACCAAGCAGTGGTTTAGCCGCCTGGGTGCAACGATTCAGGAATCCGACCAGATTACAGACGAGATGTGGGAAGAGTTGGAAGATCTGATGTTGGCGGCGGACATCGGCCCCAATACCACAAGCTGGCTGCTCAAGCGCCTGCATCAGAGAGTTGAAGAGGAACACATGCAGACCGGTTCCCAGGTGCAGCAGGCGTTGCGCGAGGAGCTGACCGCACTACTTGGAAAACCAACCCCTCTCCATTTTTCCCAGACATCCCCTCTGACCGTTATTCTCGTCATCGGCGTCAATGGCTCCGGTAAAACGACCAGCATTGCCAAGATGGCCAATCGATTGACAAATGAAGGCCATAAAGTTATTCTGGCAGCAGGCGATACGTTCCGAGCAGCAGCCATCGATCAGTTGAAAGAGTGGGGAGAGCGGATTAACGTCCCCGTTATCAGCCAGAGCCCGAATTCCGATCCCGGAGCGGTGGTTTATGATGCCTTACAGGCCGCCCAAAACCGTGGCAGTGATGTGTTAATCGTCGATACTGCCGGGCGTCTCCATACCAAGTACAACTTGATGGAAGAGCTGAGAAAGATCAATAAAATCATTCAGAAATTTGTCCCCGATGGTCCGCATGAGTTGCTGATGGTGATTGATGCCACAACCGGGCAGAACGCCCTGCTTCAGGCCCGCAAGTTCGCGGAGCACATCGGCCTGACCGGCGTCGTCATCACCAAGATAGATAGTACCGCAAAAGGTGGGTTTGCATTCGCTGTCGCAGATGATCTAGGGGTACCGATTAAATTCATCGGCACAGGCGAAAAGGTCGGAGACCTGATTCCCTTTGATCCAAAGAGCTTTGTGTCAGCGCTCTTTGCAGAAGAATAACGAGGAGGATCACACATGGCAAAAGAAGCGGCTACCCCTACTACTCGGCAAAACTTCTCTGCCGATCAAGCCTCTTCTCTCTCAACAGTTGGCAATATTGCCGTCAAATGTCCCAAATGTAAAGAAATTCACTATAACCGGGACTGGGAAAAGAATCTGAAGGTCTGTCCTCGCTGCAACCACCACGGGCGTATCTCGGCCAGAGAGCGTATCAATCTGCTTGTTGATCCCGGTAGCTTCGTTGAAATTGACGCGGACATGCTCCCGGCTGATCCACTGCACTTTGTCGCTTCACCTCCGGGAGATGCCAAAAAGCCCCCCTATGCCGCCAAACTTGAGGAAGAACGTCAGAAGAAGGGCCAGAATGAGGCGGTCATCAGTGGATATGCCACAATCGATGCACAGCCGCTTGCCCTCGCAATTATGGACTTCCAGTTTATGGCGGGCTCTATGGGCTCCGTGGTTGGCGAGAAGATCACCCGCACCATTGAACTGGCGCTTGAACGCTCCATTCCTGTCCTCATTTCGTCGACCTCCGGCGGCGCACGAATGCAGGAAGGTATCTTCTCTTTGATGCAGATGGCAAAAACTTCGGCCGCTCTCGCAAAACTTGGTGAGGCAGGCCTACCCTACATCAGTCTGCTGACAGACCCGACAACCGGTGGCGTCTCCGCTAGCTTTGCCTTCCTCGGCGATATCATCCTTGCCGAGCCCGGCGCGCTTGTCTGCTTCACAGGCCCCCGCGTCATTGAAGGCTTCATGCATATTAAGGTACCAGAGGGTACAATTAACTCGGAATTTGCCCTGCAACATGGTATGATTGATGCTGTCGTCCACAGACGAGACTTGCGGCAGACACTTTCCCGTCTGCTTCAGATGTACTCCGGTTCGACGAAAAAAGAGGAAACGGCTTAGAGGAAAAGACAATATGGCTTATGACCTGGAATTCGAAAAACCGCTGGCAGAGCTCGAAAAGAAGATCCATTCTCTCCAGCGCAAGGGTGACCGGCTAAAGCCAGAAGAATTTACACAGTTACAGCTTCTGGAGAGCGAGCTGCTCAAGCGCACTGAAGAGATTTACAGCAATCTCAACGCATGGCAGACCGTGCAGGTCGCTCGTCACAAAAACCGCCCTTATACTCTGGACTATATCAAGCTTATTTGCGACGATTTCTTTGAGCTTCACGGCGATCGGACCTTCGGCGATGATCATGCTATTGTTGGCGGACTGGCAACAATCGACGGACAAACCCTGATGCTCATCGGACACCAGAAGGGGCGGGATATGAAAGAGATGCAGTACCGCAATCTCGGCATGCCTCACCCCGAAGGATATCGCAAAGCACAACGCTTGATGCGCCATGCCGCGAAGTTTCACATCCCTGTAGTGACCCTTGTTGATGCGTCCGGCGCTTCTCCGGCGCTGGTTGATGAAGAGCGTGGACAGGCTGAGGCAATCGCTTCATGTCTCTATTTGATGCCCCGCCTGCGCATTCCGACCATCTCCATTGTGATCGGTGAAGGTGGCAGTGGTGGCGCTCTGGCGATCAGTGTAGCCGATCGCATCCTGATGCTTGAGCACAGCTACTACACGATCGCCGCCCCTGAAGCCGCCGCCGACATCCTCTGGCGTGATCGCGCACAGGCTCCACTGGCCGCAGAAGGACAACGCATTCGAGCCAGAGATATGCTTGAGCTTGGGATCATCGATGGACTCATCGCCGAACCTCTCGGCGGCGCACACCGCAATCATCGCCTGGCGGCTGAGTCCCTGAAACAGGCTCTCCTGCAACACCTGGAAGAACTGAAACGTATTCCGCTGGACGAGCTCCTTGAGCAGCGCTATCAAAAATATCGAAATATCGGGCACTTTGAGAGCGCTCCTGCACAGGAAACCTCGCCCATCCAGGCATAACCTCTTGACAATTGTCCGTAGATGCGCTAATATATGCATCGCAAAGGATGCGCAAGCATCACGGACAACTTGCCGGTGTGGCGGAACGGTATACGCGTCTGTCTCAAAAACAGATCCCGCAAGGGTTGAGGGTTCGAATCTCTCCACCGGCACCACTACTTCGCAAATCAAGGACTCATGAGGCGCAATAAGCCACTTGAGTCTTTTTTTCTTCAGTGATAGCCACCCTGTACGGCTTTCTTTTATCCTCAGGATCCATCCCGAACGCATCGCTTTCTTGCTCTTCTGTAGAAGTAATTCCAGCCTGCCTCGTTTGGATACGCATCTCAAGTACCTCCGCAAGCAGTCTGAGTTTTTTGGCCTTCCCCGCACTACCTCCTCTCTGCTTTTCCGCTTTTATCGCTTGTTCCCTCCCGGCATGCTCACCACTTTTTCCCTGAAACAATTCATCATGATATGTTATACTGTAATACTTATAGATCTTTTCTTTTCTCTTTCACTTTCTGTTCTCTACTCTCCATATGTTTCAAATTGTGAAACATTGTAACGGTGATTCGAGGAGCAGGACCGATGCTAACATCTTTTTCTTTTCTTCGGAAAATGCACAGTTTCCATAAGCTGCAAACACATAAGCGTCAAAAATGTCGTCTTCCACCGTTTACAGCTTGAGATTACATGTAAACCGCGTTTTCTCTCTTGTATATGACCTGCCTGATTCTCTGCATTCATAGCATGCCAACAAAGGGGGAATAGAGACGCACCCTGTTTTGCAGAAATAGCCGCTATTTCATGCAAGCAGCGGAGCAGAGACAAGCATCTTTTTCTTTTCTCTATCGAGAAACAGCACACAAGCAGGGGGAAAACTGTCTATGGGAGATCAAACATCGGATCTGGCCATTTTTAAACACTCTATTTGCACGCCATCCACCGCCTTTGTAGGGCGACAAAAAGAGCTCACACTGCTTCAAGAGCAGTATCAGGCAGTCTTACAGGGTACCACACGTGTCGTGTTCCTGATAGGGGATCAGGGCATTGGTAAAACCCGGCTGCTCCATGAATTCGCCGCCCGGGCGCAGCAAGCAGGAGCGCTTCCCCTCCACGGTAATGCGTCCGACTCCGAAGGGATGCCGCCCTTTCTTCCCTTCCTTGAGGCACTTGGCGGCTACATTCGACAGGCACCACTTGCCATCCTGAAAGAGCAATGCACTGGTTTGACGCATTCGCTGCTCAGGATTTTCCCGGAACTGGCCCTCCGATTGGGCGAGCTTCCCACCCCGGCGTATCCCTCGCCACCGGAACAGTCACAGCTTCGCCTCTATGAAGCCGTTGGCTATTTTCTGACCGCGATCAGCCGGACACAGCCGCTTCTCTTGCTGCTGGATGACCTGCACTGGTGCGATAGCGCAAGCTTTACCTTGCTCAGCCATATTGTGCGCCACCAGCGTGACGCTCGCATCTTGATCGTTGGCGCGTTTCTCTCGGGCGGAGAAACTCAGAATCGCTCATTGGACCACACCTTAAACAACCTGATCCGGCAGCGCACCCTGACCATGCTGACACTACAGCCACTCTCATTCGAGCAGATCGCCATTCTGAGTGAAAACTATCTGGGCTCGTCCATCGAAGAGCGGACCTGCCGCTTCCTTTATGAGCAAAGCGAGGGCAACCCGTTCTTTACAGAAGAGTTGCTTCAGAACTGGCTTGAAACCAACCTGCTGGTAAAAAATGAACATCAATGGGAGATCGCCCCGGAGACGCCGCTTCCACAACAGCTCCCACCAAGCATTGTCGGCACGTTACGTCAGCGTTTTCAACGCCTTCCATCTAACACTATCGATATCCTGCGTATTGCAGCCACCATTGGCCGTTCGTTTGATCTTTCACTGCTCACGGCTATCACTGGCCTGGAAAGCGAGATCATAGAGGATCGTTTGCTTGCCGCCGAGCAGGCCCACCTGGTTACATCTGCACAACCGGAAACCTATCGCTTTACGCATGACACCATTCGAGCCACGCTCTATCTGGAAGTCAGCTCCTCACGACGGAGACGCCTGCATGAACAGATCGGACAGACGCTCGAACAGCGCTACACCTCCCAGGAGCGAAATAGCCTGCAACGACTCGCAGAACTGACCTTTCACTTTATCCACAGCACGAACCGGGAAAAGATCATTACCTACTCGCGCTACGCAGCCGAAGCCGCCCAACAAAATGAGGCAATCGAGGAAGCGCTACATCATTACCGCCGCATCCTCGATCTTCTCGATGCACGCGATCCGCAACGCGGTCAACTTCTGCTGAAAATCGGTGAGCTTACCAGCTCGCAGCATCGAGAGGCTGAGGCGATCGCCACCTTTGAGACCGCACTTCACTGGTTCATCCATAACGAGGATCCCCTGAATGCAGCTCGTGCCGCTCATTGTCTGGGCCGCATCTACTGGGCGCAGCGCAATATCCATCTCGCACAGAGCACGCTGGAATACGCTCTATCACTCTATGCAGGACACCAGGAACCGGAGATCATTGGCCTGCAACTTGACCTGGCAACGTTGCTTACCCTCTTCCTCGGCCAAAGCAAGCAAGGGGCTCTCTATGCCCGCAAAGCCGAAGCGCTGGCTCGGATGCTTAAACAAGAGACGCTAGAAGCGCTGGCAAATCATATCTTGCGCTTTCCGGCCCTGACAGGCGAAGAACTCCATCCCTACCTGCAATCGCTAGAAGCCGTTATCGCCGAGATGCAGCACCCGAACCTGCGAGCCGAAGCCGCGCTTGGCTACTGGTATCTGACCCGTGGCGCATGTCGTGCTAGCAAGATTCGACGGGCAGGCGCAATCAGCCGAAAACGGCTGGACCTGATGCCCACTTCCGGCCATCTGCTATTTCAGCGCGATACCTATATCTGGCTGGCCTACCTGCATACCGTGCAGGGAGACTGGAAGACCGCTGACGCTCTGCTAACACAGCTTCCCGGATCACATGCATATCCGGCCCTGCTTACCCGAGGCTTCACCGCGTATCTGCGTGAAGAGTATGCCGAGGCGAAAACGCTCCTGCAACAGGCCTTACAGGCAAGCAGAAATAGCCTCAAGCAGGCTGATCCGGCGCTGATCGGACTCCTTGCCCTGACAGAGCTGGCAACAAACAATCACAGTGCTGCACATATGCATATGCAAGAACTTAAAACATGGCTCAGCGTGCTTCCAGATGCCGCGCATCAGACAGCTCCAGCGCTTGTCTTTTTCGCCCTGCTGGCCCTGGCCTACAACGATCAGGCCACTATTACCTATGCCTATACGCGCCTCAAAAGCTTTGAGGGTCTCTTCGCCTGGTTTCTGGTTGACCGCATCCTCGGCATGCTTGCCCTTCGCTGTCAGCAACAGGAGCAGGCACGCGCCTATCTTCAGCGCGCCGAACAGACAGCACGCTCTGAGGGCCTTCACCCCGAACTGATACAGGTAATCCTGGCACAGGCAGCACTACAACCCGAAAGCAACCGGCTCCTCAAGCATGCACTTCATCTCAGCGAAGAGCTGGCCCTGCATACAACCGCAAGCCGGATTCGCCAGCAGCTTGATGAGCCCACTGATATGCCCGAATCACCACCTCTTCCGGCCAATCTGACCAGAAGAGAAAAAGAAGTACTACGGCTTGTCGCAAAGGGCAGAAGCAACAAACAGATTGCCCGCTCCCTCAACCTGAGTGAGCGTACGGTTGCCAATCACATCTCAAATATCTTGCATAAGATCAGATGCGAGAATCGGGTTGCTGCAACCACCTTTGCGATTCGCCATAAACTCGTATAACGTTCCAAAACCGGCCTGTTCGCGCTCGCCTTGCAGGGGGATGAAAGCACGCCAGCAGGCCGCATCTGGTTCTCTCTCACTATAGCACCGAATGGTTGTCAACCTGTTGTTTTCTACGTTGTAGATACGTTGTCAATTCTTTTGTAGCGTCAAGGAATTCATATGAGACGCTTTCTAGCAATTTAGTGGCGCAGCAAGCATATCTCGTTCGCTTCCTTTAAGCTGAAGTATAGGTAAGAATACCTATATCGCGAATAGCTGATTAATGTCCTATTTGAGAAGTGTGATAGCAAGCTCCCAATTGGAAAGGCACGTTTTTTCTCGCCTAAATAGAGAAAGGTACATCATCTTATGTAACAGAATTGAGCAGTTTATCCGATGATAATTTGCAAAAGCCGATGTTATACTACAATGGTTAGATAAAGAGCGTATTTACATGCATCACTTTTGTGAAAGGAGTCGCCTGTTTCCGCCGCTTGCAATGCTTTTCCCTGTCACACTCAGGATAGAGCAAAGGGCATCTCACCAACGGCGGTTCACTGTGCAAAAGGAGGGAAGATGTTTGTTGTTACCATAGCGTATCGGGCCAAAAACGGAGAAGAAGACGCAGTTTTAGCCCTTCATGAGGACTGGCAACGCAGACGACCCACCCGGATCGGGTATTCTCTCTCCTGGGAGCTCTTGCGCAGGACAGATATCCCGCGTGAATTCCTCTTTATCGGTCATTTTGAAAATCAAGAAGCGGCACAGGCAATCCTCAAGAATCTTGAGCAGGACGCATGGTACAGCCGCCTTATCAGCCTGCTTGAGAGAGAGCCAACCTACTCACAGTATTATCGTGAATTAGTCGTTCCACAGCAGCAGGGGGCATGAATCGGACCACCTAGTAGAAAACAGGAAGGTATCGTCATGAAATTGCTTATTGTTGACACTGACCGGGATTGGGTTGAGATGCTTACCGGATGGCTGAAAACTCTGGGGTATGAGGTCTGCCGAGCCTATACGCTGGACCGCGCTAAACGCGAATGGGAAGAGCAACAGCCTGATCTCGTCATCCTTGAGCCAACAATGGAAATAATCGGCGAAACGGATGCCCTGGCGCTGTGCCGCGAGCTCCGGCGCAAGCATGATGCCCTGATTCTTGCGACCACTCGTGGCAAGAGCGAGCAGGACGAGATTTACTGCCTGGAATCGGGCGCAGATGACTATCTCTGCAAGCCCTTTTTCCCGGGTCAACTGCTTGCCCATATCCGCGCCCTGACGCGCCGCGTCCGCTCAACACTTTCGTTACAGCCCTCATCAATCATTACGGTTGGCCCGATCAGCATTGATGCTCTGCATAATCAAGTCACGGTGCGCGGGAAAACCTTCAACCTGACACCGACCGAAGGAAAACTCCTGCATTTTCTCGCAATCAACGCGAACAACGTGTGTACAGCCAATCAGATCGTATCACACATCTGGGGCTATGGAAACGATGGGGATATCTATTTGATTAAATCGCATATTCATCATCTCCGCCAAAAAATAGAACCCGATCCGAGCAACCCGACCTATATCATCACAATTCGTGGCGTTGGCTACTCGTTAGTCCGACGGACTGCCGAAGAAGATGCCTACATCTCTGAGGAAACCGCGCGCACGCTTCGCGTTATAACCGGCTAACATTCAGACATGTCGACCCTTGAATACACGCTCAAGGCATCGTGCCGGCTGTGCAGGTGACACGATGCCTTAGCCCAGATGTCTGTATAGATAGCCTCCCAGAGGCCCGGCAACAGCAGGCGGCAAGCGTCGCCAACAGGCAGTCAAGACGCGATACTTCGCGCTGCTTTCCGAGGTTGCAACCATCCCGGCAACCTCGGGGAAGTAGTAATAGGGCAGAGGCTCCATTGCTGCCCCCCAGCGCCGCTTAAATTCCATAAGCCCCTCGTTATCGCGTGCTGTTCGACCAAAATCAAAACGGCGATACCCGTGTGTACCTCCCCAGCTCAACGCCTCCCACAACAGCAGGTTGTTCGGCGCAAGCTGTAAGAAGCGCTCGGAAGAGGCCCCATAGGCATAACGAACCGTTGAGCCGTACGCCAGCAGGATCATCCCTGCGATCACGGTTCCCTGATATTCTGCCAGCAACAGATGCAGGTGACCGCGTGAGGCGAACGCATCCCAGAGATCAAAGAAGAAGGCTCGCGGCTGCGCAGGCATGCCATGCTTATTGCGCGTCAACAAATGCAGGCGATAGTAGAGCGCCATTTCATCCCGCTCACGTGCCGGACGCACCTGTACCCCCTGATTCCGGGCCTTCTTGATCTGGCGCTGAATCGGCTTCCGTAGCCGTTTCCAGAGCGTACCGAGATCGCTGTCCAGCTCCAGCATCCAGCGCACATAGAGATCGCTTTCCATCAGTTCGTCATGACCTTGCAGACTGGTTCCGGGCCGCAATTCCAGATACCGCACCCGAGAGCGACGCGCCAGATCCAGCGCCTGACATACCAGCTCTCGTTCGGCAGAGATATCAGCCGCAATAACGGGGCAATAATCGGAAAACGGAAACGAAACCAACCGCCTCCCGGTAAGCGGGCTGCTCACCAGGCTTACCGGCAACATACCGGTGATACGCCCTTCCCGGTCGGTCGTGGTCAGTATCTCCGTATGATATCCGTAGCGCCTGGCGACCAGCGTAAGCCATGCCTGATCGTGGAAGAACGATTCTTGCAATTGCTGCTCAACCAGAGGATGAAAGCTCGCTTCCGTCCGTGTTTCTTGCATCTTTTGCCTATCTTTCCGTTGCCAGGATCTATCAGTCACCAGTACCATAGCATCTGCACATAGAAATAGTGTCGTCTTTTCTGTTGCAAAATCGTTAGATACCGCGCTATGAGTTCCCATTTTCGCTACTTTCGCTTTCCTGCGGTCAGCAATAGCTCTGCCTGCACCTGTCTTATCAACCATTTCGCAACATATCTGTCAATCCTTTTATAACCCACAGATGCTACAGTAAGATTGGAGATCTTGAGCATCTTGAGGAGAGGAAAAACATACCATGCGTTTCACCAGAAGTCTGCGGCTGGCCTGTTGCATTCTGGTCCTTTTTCTGAGCGCCTGTAGTGCCACTGTCAGCCAGAAGCTCCCCGGGGATGCGACCGCGACAAAGTCACCCCCGACAGCAACCGCCACGCAAAAGCCGCTTCTTCCCGGCCAGCGCATCTGGAAAGACGGCGCGTCTTCCTTTCTCTTCGGCACCAACGACACACAGGAATGGAGCGAGAACAACATCCAGACCAGCCAGAGCATTCAAAAAGCCCTCAAAGAGGCGCACTTTACGCTGCTCCGTACGTTCTTCTTTGATAAAAGTGAAGCCGACGACCATCACCCGATCACAGATGACGAGATCGAGCAGCGCCTGAAGACGGTCGAGAATACCGGAATGTCCTGTCTGGGCGTGCTCTTCAATGTCTTTAACGTGGAGTTTATGAAGCACGTCGTGCAACTGGCGGGTTCAAGATGTTTGCTTTACGAATTTGGCAATGAGCCCGACTTTATGAAGATTCCCATCAAAGACTATCTGAAACAATGGAATACAGTTATTCCGATGCTACGCCAGATCAACCCGCAGGCCAAATTCATCGGACCGGTCACCTATACACACGAAGATACGGAATACATTCAGGGCTTTCTTGATGGTGTGAAGGAATCCGGGGTTATGCCCGACGCAATTAGCTTCCACCTGTACCCCTGCTGGGAAGATAGCCGCGAAGGCTGTCTGGCAAAGGCAACCGACTATTATAATGCCGCGCTCTCGGTCCGCAAGATGGTTCGAGACACCCTCGGGAAAGAGCTACCAATAGGGGTCACCGAGTGGAACTATGACCCGGCAAACCCGCCGCCACCTTATGGCGATGAGCCGGAGTTTATCAAGGCATACACCAAAACGGCTCTGTACTCACTCTTCAAGGCCGGGGTCGCCTTTGCCAACCAGTTCGACGCAGCGAGTTATAGCGGCTATGGCAGGCTCGATATGTTCGATGTCGATACCAACCAGCCAAAGCCTCAATACGATGCGATGAAAGAAATGATCGCGGAATATCGCATTCCCGAATCATAGGGGAGCGAGCAGACGCTCCTGTTCCCTCCTCTCACAGGGAGCATGCCAGAAGCGTTCCAGCGCCGTCTGTCGTGCCGGATGCAAGGCCAGCGCATATTCTTCGATCGCGTGATACATGGTTTCGACTGAGCCAAAATTAAGCGCAACCTGAGAAGCATAGCGCTCGGAAGCCTCCTGACGCAGATGAAGCACATCATTGACATCGTGCTGTGTCGTCTTCAACACGCTCCCTGTTTCATTGGCAAGGGCCCGCAAACGCTTCTGAAGCACTCCGGGCGTCATACTGTAGGGGAAATCCTCGTAAAAGTAGACCTCGGCCCCAAGCCAGCGTATATAGTTTGCTGCTGCAAACACAAGCTGATGATCGACATGACCACCAAGCGCGAGCGGCGCATACCAGACCATGCGCGGAAAACGCCGCTTGACCGCCTCAAGCTCCCCGATCAACTGCTGCATAATCCAGAGATCCCTGATATGGACGCGCCCCGCAATGGCCCGCTTCCAACGATAGAGGGGAGGCGTCCCCCGATAGATCGCATCTGGATAGTTCAGCCAGAGGTAGTCGGCCTGTAAGAGCGCAAGAGCTTGTGCGTCTTCGTCCTTGCGTGTCTGCACCAACGCTGCTCCCTGCCCCATCACTCGATGAAGCTTGCGCGCGAATGGGCTCAACTTGAAACAGGGGGCTATCTCACGCGCAAAGACTGTAATCACCAGGGGACGGCACTCGGAACGCCCTTGTAGCGCAATGGTGCCACCACAGGAGTAGACAGCATCGTCAAAATGAGGTGAGAGAAAAACACAGCGATGCTCTTCGGTGATCTCCGCCAGGCTATGAACCTGCACGAATATTCCTCCTCTCTCGTCTGGCTACGCCATAAATGGCCGGTAATCCAGCTCATACGAAGGATCTTTCAACTGTCGTTCACCTACCACCCGCGCTGGCACACCTCCAACAACCGCAAAAGGAGGGACATCTTTTGTCACCACAGCCCCGGCCATCACGACCGCGCCACGCCCGATAGTAAGCCCGCACAGGATCGTGGCCCGACTACCAATCCAGGCATAATCCTCAATCACAACCGGCTGATAAATACTCTTATTCTCTGGATCGTTGATATCATGCTTTCCTGAGATAATCCAGACGCCCGGCGAGATACTGACATTGTCCCCGATCCGCACGCCACCGGTTACATGGAGCAGACACTTGTAGTTGATTACCGTATGATTCCCGATGAAGACGCGCTGCGACGGCTCCCTGCGCAGCCCGGCCATCTGGGTAAACAGCCCCATCATCAGCGTTGTCTTGCGCCCAATATGCCAACCAAGCACCCGCCGATACCAGGCATACCGTATTGTGTAGAACGGGATATAGGCAATAACATAGTTTGTCAGGAATTTAATAATATCACGCAGGAATCCAGGCATAAAACCTCCTCAAGACAGCTTCACCGGTTCCTCCTGTCCCCCATTGAGGGAAACTGAGGCATTCTTGCGCTGTGCTTTATAGCGAACAGCCTGATAGAGCGCCAGCAAATCCTCGCGGGGAATACTCCCAAGCAGGAAGGCGAAAGCCAGATACACTACCATAGCAGCAGGCAGAATGACAAAGATATGGAAGCGTTGCAGCAGGAACGCCACAGCAGCAAGAGCCACGCACGCCACCAGTGTCTTGAGCAGCACCATCGCACTCCGACGCGGCAACAGGTGGCGCGGAACCGAGAAGAAGAAATAGAGTCCGCAGAGTAGCATTTCAGTGCATGAGGTAATCGCGGCAGAGCCTACATGCTGGAAAAGCTGAATACAGACCACGTTTCCCAGACAGTTAAAGACCAGCGCAATAGCTGCCTGCACCATAATCTTCTTTTCCTGCTTCAGGCTGACCACAATCGCGCTGAAAATGGAGTTCAGATACAGAAACACCAGTCCCGGAGCCAGCGCTTGCAGGACCGGGATTGTATGGTCAAATTCGGTTCGATGATAGAGAAAACCAAGAATATTCGGCGCTGATAGAATCATCAGCGTCGCAATGGGCAGCCCGCAGAACAACAGAAAGTTCATCGTCTTCTCAATGGCCGTCTTGAGAGCCCCTTCATCCTGCATCGACAGTTTTGAGAAGACAGGATACATGATAGCCGAGATAATCAGATTGGGCAGGAATGTCAGCGTATCAAACAGACGATAGCCCGCGCCATACCAGCCCACAACGGCATCATTGGTCATTAGTGAAAGCATTACCGTATCAAGGCGATAATACAACACACCAACCATTCCATACACAATGAAAGGGATGCTTGTGCGTAACAGGGCCCGCAAGACGGCCCGATCCAGCGCGAAACCGAAGCCAACTGCCTTGAAGCACCAGAACGCCTGCCAGAGCATACTGACCAGCGAGCCTCCAAGTAGCACGAACGCCATCGTCTGCACTGTCGCCCCGTTCCTCAACAGCAGAATACCCACCAGCGCCGTCAGCCCCTTCTCCAGAATAGTGCCGATGACCGGATGCAAGACACGCTCAAACGCGTAATGCACCGAGCCAAACGTGGTCGCGATCGAGGTGCTGAGGAGCGAAACGCCACAGATCATCACCAGATGGTAGACCTCTTCGCTGTAGCCAAGCAGCCGGCAGAGAAACAGCAACAGCGCAAATAACACGACCCAGAGCACGGTTTTGATCAGGACCGTGTTCGAGAGGTAGCGCAACGCCTGATCCGGCCTCTGCGCCACTTCCCGTGTCACTTGCTGATCGAAACCACGCTCGATGGGAATCCCGATCAGTAGCACAAAGCTGGTAGCAAAATAGAGCTCACCGAACTTCACATCACCCAGAAAACGCCCATAGGCCGCCATTAACAGGAACGTCGAGGCCCAGGTGACAAGCTGCCCTGCCAGTGAAATGACGGTGTTGTTCACCACTCTACGGAGCCTGCTCATTTAACACTCCCTTCACAGGAAAGCCACCAGAAAACGACCGGGGGAACACCCGCCTCATCAGCGCTATCGCGAAATCGGCGGGCAGCGGAACGGGATCGTTCAGGTCAAACACGGAGAAGACGGTCCGCCCGAAGAGAGAGCGCAGATAGGTGAACGGCGTACTGAGCCCCTGCCGCACCTCCTGAATGCCTGCCGGGATATCGGTCAAGAGGCGCACCCAATGGTAGCCATACTGAGGTGTCACCGGCTCAATTGGCATGTCTAATGCCGCGCAGTACTGCATATAGGAAAAATCCAGACCACAGGCAGGGCAGAGCGCATGCCAGCCCCAGGGACGCACGTTCACATCCAGCAGCTTATATGTGCGCACGCGAGCATCGTACTTGAACTCGATCTCGACCATGCCCGAAACTCCCATATGGCGCACCAGTTTCTCAGCCAGGGCCACGAGTTCGGGATTCTCAAGTGCCTCAACGAAGCTGCTTCCCAGGCCGTAATCAATGGGATATTGGCGGGTTCTTCTGACTGTCATACAGGCCACAATGCGCCCCTCGTGACAGAAAGCCCCGACCGAATATTGCTCTCGACCCGGTCCGGGAATCAGTTCCTGCACCATAATCTCATCAGCTCGAATTACCGCTGCCGCCCGCTGATACTGTGCACGTAGTTCATCAAGCGTCATCGCGGAAAGCGCCTTCCGCCGCAGCGTATATTGCAAATGAACTGAGATCGCGGGCTTGATAATCACGGGAAAGGGAATACCCAGCATACCTAGATCGCGCTCGTTGCGGGGATACCACGTTTGCGGATAGGGTACACCCACTTCGCGGGCGAGCTGATCAGTCAGTCGCTTATCACTTGACCAGCGGATTACATCCCAATCCTGCGTCACCAGTCGGTATAACCGGGAGAGCGGACCTGAGTGTCTGGCAATCAACTCAACACCCTCATCCTGTACGGGGATCAGGACGGCCCGCTCAAAACCTGGCCTCTTCGCCAGAGACAACAAAAAGTGCAGAAACCGTTCATCACCCATGTACCCGCCCCATCTGATACGCATTCTGGTATAGCGCGAAAACCAGGCAGAACGAGGTATATTGTCAACCACAGCGCACGGTATACCTCTTCGCCCAAGACTACGCACAACACCTAGCGCTTTAAAATCGCTACCAAGCACAACGGCTAATGGCATCTCATGCTGCTGTGACATACATTTCCCTTTATCTTCTCAACTTGTTATCCTTCTGCCCTCGCATATCGCGCAATCTGTTGAGCTGGAACTTTCGCGCCCGCTACAAAGCGGCAGATGGGGCCGAAGGTGTGATTTGCCAGGGCACCCGCGACATGCAATCCGGGAACCGAGGTCTCGAACCACTGGTTCAAGATTGGATAGCCGTTTCGTGTCTGGATTTGCGCTCGCAGTTCGGGTGAGAGGTAGTCCACCTCGCGAATATCCGGGCGGTAGCCTGTCCCGAGGAAGAGAAAATCAATCTCTCGTTCCGTCCCGTCACTCAGGTACAGCCGCAGCGTCTCACCTCGCGCCTCAGCTCGCACCACCTGTGTTCGCTCGGTCACACGCACACAGTTCTCAATGCGCGGACGCAGCCACTGCGCTCCCGCGGGACGAACAGCGCGGCGATCCATCACCTGACGGGCCGTATCTGGAAACTTGCGGAAGAGAAGCGGGAATGAAACCAACCAGTTCAGTCCCGGAGGCCCCACATCACTGGGCGGATAGAAGATGTGCTTCAGCGGCCCCGTCGAGTCATAGAGTTTGCGGTTAATCCAGATCACGGGACCACGCGCAATCAATTCAACCTGCGCCCCGGTCTCGTTCAGCAGCGCCGACGTCTCCAGGGCACTCTGACCGCTTCCCACAACGACAACACGCTTGCCTTGAAACGGGGTATAATCCGTCTCAACATGGGTATGGGCAACCAGCGATGCGGGAAGATCGCGGGCAAAGTCAGGCACATGGTAGAAAGGAGCGATCCCTGTTGCCAGCACCACAGAATGAGTTTTCAGGCTGCGCCCATCGGCCAACTCCAGCCGAAAACCATTGCCGTCTCGTTCTAACAGACGCACATACGTCTCATCCACGTCTGGCACGGCCTGTTGCTGAAACCATTGCCCGTACTCCACAAAGAATGACAAGGGGATCGGCTCCCGGCGCCCGATCCCTCGCACCTGGCAGTAACGATCCAGACTATAGTGACCCTCGGGATCAAACAGCGTTGAGGCACTCCACACTGACTTCAGATACATCCTTGCAGGCATTTTTTCCCAGAACTCCATAGGCTTTCCAAAGACCTGTGTTGGAATTCCCTGAGCCAGTAAATGGGCCGCGATTGAAAGGCCATAAGGACCTGCACCAATAACGATCCGGGTGTTCTTTTCCACCGCTTTTCCTCTGTCTGCTTCTCAGTCTCTTTGTTTCGCTTCACATGAAGCTACAACATACAAATCCTCCGTCTGCAACAGAAGATACCACCCGTCCGTTCTGAAAAGATCGTCTCTCAGGTAGAGAGTTTGTCGCAATTGGTAGAGTTTAGCCCGATCTTGGTATCAAATTGGTAGCAAGATGCACACAGAAAAAGGTATTGATATCGCAACCATCTGCTATCATTCCCGCCGCTTCTTCAGGCTCAAGCAGCGACTGACCCGATATCTGCCCGCTACCGGGAATCAGGTACCAGAATATACACAGAGCCTTCCTCTTCCTAACACTTTCTCGACATTCATAACAACCAATTCACGATAGAAGTAGTGTATCCTCAAGGGTGTACTTATCGATGTACTATCCTGAAAAGCGACCAATCCGTTTTTAGTGGTCAGAGGAGTCCGCTATGCGTCGTACGCTAGAGGAGATTTTTCGGCACAAGCTGGCACTTCTCCTTATTCTACTGATCCCTCCGCTTATCAGCGCTGTCGTTGTCTATTTCCTTCCCTATACCTATCGCACGACCGCCTCACTCTGGGCCCTGCGCCGTTATGAGGTTATCGGCAGCACCGGAGTTGAAAGCAATCTCGAAGCCACACCAGCCACAACCCAGGTAACCGCGCTCAACGAGCTACTTCACACGCGCGCCGTTGCCCTGAATATCGCCAGGAACACCAATGTAGCCGCCACGCTCAACCTGCCTCAGGATGTCCTTTCGACCCCATCACGGCTGGATGATGCCCTCTATGAGGAGATCACACAGAACGTTGAGGTCAAAGCTCAGGGGTATAACATGTTTACCGTCTCGTATGCAAATCGCGACCCTCAAATAGCGCAAAAAGTAGTTCAAGCCGTTCTTCAGAACTTTAGTTCTCAAAGTCAGGTATTGATTATTGCTGAAGCGCAAAAGTTACTGGAAAATTATAAAAAGTTGCTCCATGATGCACAAAATGAATTAAAGTCAGCGGCGGATGTAGAAGCAAAATTCCTTGCCGACCATCCAGATCTCACGCAGGATGTTTTGCGCACCAATCCCGATTATGCCTCGCTCTCCAACCCGCAATATGCCCTGCTGCACTCCCAAACCAAGCAGGCACAAGCCAAAGTAGAGAATATCCAGAACAGTATTGCGGATCTGCAACGCCAGCTAAGCAGCCAGGGAAAGGACACAGACACCATTTTCAGCGTGATCGATCCTCCGAAAGTCCCACAATATCATGAGTCGCGAACCCGCCTGTATCTCATCGCAGCCGGTGTAGCTCTGGGCCTCGCACTCGTAAGCTGCGTCATCTATATCGTTATCCTGTATCGTCGCAATCGCGCCATTTACACCGCTCAGGACCTGCATAAAATGAGCAATCTACCCGTGTTGATGCAGGTTCCGCAGCTGGCAGCAAAGGCTATTCCTGTTGCCCTTGAACAGACGCGCTAGGCATCCGAAACAGAAGGAATGAAGTAGCATGCAAACACAGGATCAACAGCAAACATCTCTGACACCCGTCAAGCAGCAGGCCAAAACGCCACAGAGCTCACCCCTTCCTCCGGCCATCGCGAAACAGGACAAGGCCAATATCTCCATGCTTCAAGAGCGGTGCAGGCAACTCTGTCTATCCACCTTTTTCCCTGACACCGACCCGGCTCGCAGTCTCGGCATTACCAGCTCGATTGCAGGAGAGGGGAAAACCTTTCTTGCGGCTATTATGGCAAAAACCCTCGCGAACGACACAACCAACCCGGTAACGCTGCTTGAATGCAACTGGGAACACCCGGATATACACACGTATTTTGAGATTCCAGCGACCCCCGGCCTGGCGGAATGGCTTCGCGGCGAGTGCCAGCTTGAAGATATCCGTTACATTGTCGGGCCAAATCTGACGGTAATTCCCGCCGGAAATGGCAGGTCGAGCGCGGTGAAGCAGCTTCAGCAGATGCGTCAACATGGTCTGCGGAAACTCTTCAACACCCCTGATGACTTCTTTATTGTTGATCTTCCGCCGGTGGTCTCATCGGCATATGGGAAACTGGCCGCTACGCTGGTGGAATCGCTGGTGATTGTAGTGCGCTCTGGCGAAACGACTGATCTGATGATCGCCGAAACAACCGAGCAATTGAAGAATCTGCCAGTGCAGGGCGTGATTCTGAACCAGATGGTCAGCAAGATTCCACGCTGGTTGCAGCGCCTGCTCTAATACCCTGAAAAGAAAGAACGAGGATATATGAAAACCATTGCCGCCTTGCTCATCGCTTTTCTGCTGATCGGGCTATGCTCACGCTCGTTTACCCGGCGCACGCGCTGGCTCTTGTTCTCTCTTGTTGCTGCAATGGTTCTCTTTGTCTCATTAACCTGAAAAGCGTGATTATGGCAATGCATCAACTCTTTCATCCCGAGGGAAAACTGGCAGACGTCCAGACATTACAGGCAGCTCGAAAGCGTTCCGAAACGCGGCTTTTCGCCTTGCTCTTTGCCATAACCATCGGAATCACGCCGCTCATGACACTGGTCGGCGTACAGATTGGCTTCTTGCTGCTGGCCAGCCTCGGTGTGGTGATTCTCTGCCTGCTTTGCATCCTCCGTTGGCCCTCTATCGGTCTGTTTCTGGCAGTAGGGTGCGTGGTCCTGATCGAACAGAACGCCCGCCCGATCCCTATCGGCACAGATCGGCTCTATCTCTTCTACTGGCCGCCTCAATTGGAGGGACTGGTTGAGCGCCCGATAGGCTTCTTCTTCCTTTTCACGCTCCTGATCCTTGTCGGTCATAGGCTCTCGAAACGACAGCGCCCGCTTCTGGGCGGTCCCCTTTTCTGGCCCTACTGCTGCTTTCTGCTCTGTGTGGCATGGGGAGTGCTCCACGGCCTGACCAGCGGAGGCAGTCTTAAATCTACGGTGCTGGAAGTCCGGCCCCTCTGGTACCTCTTTCTCTCCTATATGCTGGCATACAACCTGCTTGAGCGTAAAGAGCAAGTACAGGTGTTTTTCTGGCTTGTCATTCTGGGAGCGACCTTCAAAGGCTGGCAGGGCGTTTATATCTTCATTGTACAGTACGGCGGGCAGATGCACGGGCACAACGAGATCATGTCGCATGAAGAGTCTTTCTTCTTTGTGGCGCTCTTGTTGCTGGTCATGCTCTTCTGTCTGCATCATCGGCGGCGGGGACAATTTCTCGTGGCGTTACTGGCGCTGCCTCCGGTGATCTTCTCGACTATCGCCAATGATCGCCGCGCCGATTATGTTGCGTTGCTGGCAGGAATGGGCGTCGCGTGGTGCCTGATCTTCGTCCTCAAGAAGCGACTACGCCCCCTGTTGATCGCGCTGATGCTCTTCTGTGCGCTACTCGGCGGTGCCTACACACTTGCCTTCAGTCACGCGAGCGGATTAGCGGGAGCGCCAGCCCGGGCCGTGCTCTCGGTCTTTAACGCGCAACCAACCATCGATAAAGACGAGTATTCATCCAATATCTATCGAGACATCGAAAACTTTGATCTGAAGTATACGGCCAAACAGAATCCGCTGCTTGGCTATGGCTTTGGCAAAGAGTTCCTGCAACCGGTGCCACTCCCGGACATCTCAGAACAGGATCCATACTATACGCTGGTGCCACACAATACCATCTACTGGATCTGGATGCGACTTGGTCCGGCTGGCTATCTGGCACTCTGGTATCTCTTCGGCGCGCTGATCGTGCGAGGCTGCATTATCGCCCGCACGCTACGGGACCCCTATTTGCAGCTTGTCGCGATTTATGTAGTCGCTGTTGCAGTGATGGAGATTATTGTTGCCTACGCCGATTATCAATTGTTCTTCTATCGCAATGTGATCTATCTTGGCCTGCTCGCGGGCATCCTGTTCAAGCTGCCCACACTTGACGCCGCTCAACAGGGAGGAGAGAGGAATGAGACTACTCGTCATATCCCCTTATCTGCCGTCGCCCACGTGGGGCGCTAAAGCGAGAAGTTTCTTTCTGCTTAAAGCGCTGGCACAGCAACATCCTGTCTCGCTCCTGGCAGCCGCTCAACCGGATGAAATCCATATAGAGGAGGATATCACCCGCCTGAGCAGCTTTGTCAACACGATTCATGTGCTTACACGTCCGGGCACAGGGCAACAGAAGCGCGTTCGTCAATTGCTGAATTTGGCCCGGGGAAAATCCAATACGCTTCTGCGCTACACGCATCCGGTCATGCAACAGGCCATTGACGAGCACTTTCGCCTGACTCACTATGATGCCGTGATCTTTGACTGTGCCCTGAGCGCGGGGATGCGCCTTCCGCCGGGAACCAGAACGATTCTGCTACAACATAATCTTGAGTTCGAGCTACTGTGCCGAAGCTATCAGCATGACAGTAACGCCCTCCGCAAGCTCTATAACTGGCTTGAGTATCGTCTTGTCAGGCCATACGAGCTGGCACAATGTAGCAAAGCTGATCTGATCCTTGTGACCAGCGAGCGCGAGCAGCATATCCTGCACAAGCTTGTGCCTGACCGCCCTATAGAGGTTGTACCTAACGGCGTCAATCTCACCTCCTTCACCCCCATCACTGAAGGTGAAGTGGAGCCACCACAACTGCTGTTCACTGGCTCGATTGACTACTATCCGAATACAAGCGGAGTCCTCTTTTTCGCCCGTGAGTGCTGGCCGACCCTTCGACAGCATGTCCCTGCGCTGCAATGGTGCATTGTCGGGAAGAATCCACCACCTGACATTCTGCGACTCGCCAACCAGCCCGGAATCACGGTAACGGGGAGCGTCCCCGACACACGCCCCTACTTTCAACGCACCTCTATCGCCATTGTGCCGCTGCTGATCGGCAGTGGCACGCGGATCAAGATTCTTGAGGCGCTCGCTATGCAAAAGGCCGTCGTCTCGACCAGTATCGGCGCAGAAGGGCTGGCGGTCGAACATGAGAAACATCTTTTGCTGGCAGACACACCGGAGGCGTTCACTGCTGCCATCCTCCGGCTCTTGCGCGAGCCTGAACTACGCCAGAGGCTCGGGCAGGCAGGACGCGCGCTGGTCGAGACACACTATAGCTGGCAACGATGCGGGGACCGCCTCCTCCACATCCTGGAACAGCTCGCTTGAACAGGGGGTATCGCTCTTATGCCTGTATTTTCGATGATGCTGGAAGCGCTTCGCTGGCTGCTTCTGCTGATGACGCTCTGTCTGGCCCTGCCCTTGCTCTATCTCTGCCTGCTTTCCTGCCTGGCAATCATCGTCTCGCGGAAACGGAGAACGCTGAATATTGCGCATGCCGACGACGTCACATTCGCGCTTCTGATCCCTGCCCATAATGAGGAAAGCGTGATCAAGAAGCTGCTTGAGAGCCTCGCGGCGCTTGATTACCCGAAAGATCGCTATACAATCCATGTGGTCGCAGATAATTGCACCGACCATACTGCTGAAATTGCGCGACCTTATGCCCGGGTTCATGAGCGTACCGATACCACCAGACGTGGCAAAGGATACGCGCTCAACTGGCTACTCAAGCGGATTGAAGGAGAGATCTATGATGCCTATGTCATCCTGGATGCCGATTCAGTGGTGACACCGTCCTTTTTACGTGCATTCGCCTATGAGCTCCGTAACGGTGCACTCGCCTTGCAAGGACAGAACACCGTCCTGAATCCTACAGACTCACCGAGCACGGCCCTGCGCCTGATCGCGCTCACCTTGATGAATCATGTACGACCACTCGGGCGCAACGGTCTGGGAGCCTCCTCGACTCTCACAGGAAATGGCATGTGTCTTGCCCGAGCCACACTGCAACGGCACCCCTGGCAGGCGTTCTCACTGGCCGAGGACTACCAATATTATCTGACGCTTATTACCAATGGCATTCGTGTGCGCTATGTGCCCGAAGCACTGGTCCGCTCCGAGATGCCAACCACGTTTCAGCAGATGCGCACACAGGATATTCGATGGGAAGCCGCAGAAGAGCAGCGAAGTACCTGGCAAACTGTATGCAGCCTGCTCAAGGCCGGGATACAACACCACGATCTGGCACGACTGGAGGCAATCGCAGAGCTTCTCACCCCACCACTCTCTGTCATTGTCAGTGGTTGCCTGCTCACGCTACTCGCATCTCTGGTTCTTTTTTCGCCCGTATCGCTTGCAATCAACGCTCTCCTTCTCCTGGCGCTCTGTTTCTATGCGGGCACTGCGCTGTATCTGCTCCGCCCTCCTCGGGCTGTCTATCTGGCGTTGCTGCACGCACCCCGTTTCATCCTCTGGAAACTGTGGGTCATTCTGGCACTGCGCAGGAACAAGAAGCATACCGGCGAATGGGTCCGCACAAGTCGCATATCATCGTAACTAGTTTGCTCAAAGAGGATAGGAAAAACAATGACACCGATTCGAGTTGCAACCATTACCTTCGACTGGTACCCGTTTGATGTACTCGTCCGCCGCGTCGCTGAAGCCGCAATAGACGGTGGCGCAGAGGTCGATGTCATTTGCTTGCGTCAGCCGCACGAGCAGAGCTTTGAGATCATCAACGGCGTGCGTGCCTTTCGCCTTCCGATGGACCGGGGCTTCGGGCGTTCTCTGCCACGCACGCTGCTCGATTGGAGCGTCTTCCTTCTACAAGCCGGAGTGAAAGTCGCACAGCTTCATCGACAGTGCCCCTATGATATTGTTCATGTGCACAATATGCCAGACTATCTTGTGTTTGCGGCGCTGCTCCCGAAGCTGGCCGGAGCGAAAGTCATTCTTGAGGTTCAGGATACCTGCCCGGAACTGATGGCAGCGAAAGCAAAATCAAACGTAAAACCGGTTGTTACCTGGCTTGCTCGGCTTCAGGAGCGGCTTTCGACCGCGTTCGCCGATCACGTCATCACGGTCGGACCTCCCTTTGAGCGCCTGCTGCTACAACGCGGCGTTCCACCAGAGAAAATGACGATCATTCTGAACAGCGCCGATCCGAAGATCTTCCCGGAAGCGCTACAGCAGCACCCGCGTCCGCGTGCCTCAGACGATGAGCCATTTATTTTGATGTATCACGGCACGATTTCCGAACGGAATGGCCTGGATATCGCGATCCGTGCGGTTGCCATTGCACGCCATGCCGTGCCGACACTGCGACTGGATATTCAGGGGCGCGGTGAACATCTACCCTATTTGCAGGAACTTGCCCGGAAGCTGGATGTTGCCGACCGAGTTGTCTTTACCGATAGTAGCCCTTCCGAAGAGCTAGTCCATTTTGTGGTGCATGGCGACATCGGCATTATTCCGTATCGCAGTGACGGTTTTATGGATCTGGTGCTCCCGACAAAGGCGTATGAATTCGCCTGGATGCGCCGTCCCATCATCGCCTCTGACACACCCGCGATTCGCTCGATGTTCCGTCCGGAGTCAATTAAGTTCTGTCGTCCCGAGCACCCGCAGGAGTTCGCCGATGCGATCATCTCCCTCTATGAGCACCCGGAGGAGCGAGCACGCATGGTTGCTAACGCGGCCGAGGATTACCTACCCTATCAATGGGAGAAGATGGCACAGCGCTATCAACACCTGTTGAGCGCTCTGGCTGAAAACCCCTTGCCGGAGAAGCGACCGCTCTCGATTGCCAGGTAGGCCTTTCTAGACGGCACTCTGCTCGTGAACCCTCTTCTGTTGATGCACTTCAAGGATGCGCAAGAAGAAATCCTGTATCGTGATTGAATCGATATCGCCGCTGATCGCCAGGGCAGCCCGGCAGTTGTTCGGCCAGGCGCCAAAATAGAGCAGCGGCGCATCGGATTGCTCGATACGCTGGATCAGTTCGCAACCAATCGAACGGAGTTCATGGCGCGAGGCTCCCATCCCTTCAGGCATGTCCAGGTAGAGCGCATACTGTTCGGCCTGTTCCTGCGCGCAATAGTGCGTGGGGTAACCCTCTTCCTGCAAAAAGTGGGAAACGGAACGCGGCGTTCGCAGCGAGAGGCCGATACAGGGGCACTTACTGGATTGCACGATACAGCGCGGCTTACAGGTAAGCTCTCGGCCCACGGTCGGAAGCTGGTAATCTACTGAGATGTTGCGAGCACGCAACGTTGCTCGTGGGGTACAGGTCGCCTCAATCTGCCAGAAATGAGATCCCCGGGGCGTGATCTGAATACTGAAGCGGCTGCGCTCGCGCCACCATTGGGCCACTTCATCCAGACGCGCCAGCCAGACCCCTCCGGGCAACTCGGCAGCGTAGCGCAACAGCATATCCAGCGGACGCCGACAGAGGACGCCCCGCTCCGGATGCAAGTTCAAGGCGTAGATCCCGCCATAGTCATAGACATTCTGCATCACGCGGCACCAGATCTCGCCCAACTCGTGCGCATTGGTGACGCGCAGGCGATCAAAGAGCATTTCATCATCGGGGATACTTGTCGGAATACGGAGCAGGTTTCCCTCAAAGTGCGGTCGCAGGGCATAGGTTCCAGGAGGAATAGCCTGAAAGAGTGCCAGTGACTTCTCAAGCCCATCCAGTAGCGTCGGCGTAAAGCGGCTGCGGTCTATGACATCGTGGATGACGGCCTCATTGCTATCATAGGTCAAGTCCAGCTCAGTAAACACGTCCAGCGTTTCTTCGGTCCACCCGAGATACGGATTACGGAATCCCTGAAAGACAAGTGGCACGCTCTCGAATACCTCTATCGCCCTACGCACATGGTGGTATTGCTCGTCCCGGTTCAGGGCCCGATAGTCGTTATGAATATATCCATGTATCCCTATCTCGGCTCCATTCTCGGCAAGCTCAGCAATAAGCCGGGGATGCCTCTGCAACACAATTGCGGGAATAAAAAAGGTAGGCGATCCCTTATAAGAAGAGAGCGCATCCATAATTGAGTAGAGAGAGCGACGTGTCCTCCCCTCAGTGAACCCAAAACGCGCAAAAACGGTCCAGAGCCGCCGGATAAAGTTGTGCATCCCTTTGGTTTTGATCGAGAATGAGACCAGATTCATCTGTTCGCTCCTGTATAGAATCGCCATGTTCTCTCCCTTCTACCCGATAAGGCCCCATATTTTTAATAATACGCCTTTCTATACAGAAGTTCGTTGTCTTTATCGTCTAGAAAAGGTCGCAACAGCCCCTATTTGGTATACATTTCTCATCTTTTGTGCCGACAAAAAAGAGCAAGGACAGGATACGACCTGTTGCTTGCTCTCGATAGCAGTTTCACGCTTCAGCAGCCGAACTGCTGCATCTGTTGCTTGCATGGGGAAACGAGCAGGGGCATTCCCGCTCCCTGTCCCAACAAGCGTCTGTTTCTGGCTTTCGTTCTATTTAGAGGTAATGCTGCTGCATTTCTTTCTGATTTACGGCCTGATAGATGGCTTCCCGATGTCTTGAGAGGAATTCTAGAAGCCCAAGTGTTTCTTCGGGGTCCATTGAACCATAGAAGCCGTTGGGGTCACCAACCTGATGGTAATACAGCTTGAGTTGTCCATTCTCAACACATGAATGATATCGTCCAATACGTTTGCACTCTTGCTCGTTCATAGTTCCTACTCCTCTTTGACTCGGTGCTATACACAGGGCCATCATTGGCCTGCCAGAATACGAGCATTCTTTCATTGATCTGTACTCACTATTATAAACGACTTTCGCCGAAATTTCGATGCTTTTTTTCCAACAAAAAAAGCTTCACAAGCGAGCTCATACATATTTCAACCGGAGCACAACCATTTCGCAACGTTTCAATGTGCATCTATAAGCGCTTCTAAAAATCATGCAGGCAACGTTTCGGCAGAAATTCGTTATTTTTGTTTCTTCTGAAGATCGCTCATTCTGAAAAAGTGGAATGAGCGAGTATATACAGATAATACAGATAGGCAAACGGTGCCGAGCTTTCCCCCTCGCACTGGCCTGAGGAGCCGCTTAATGTGTCGCGATATCTACACTTCCAGTCGCATTTTCAGCACTCATGCAGTGACTATTTTCCCATACAGCTCTACTATTCTAGACAGTACCTGACAGTAGTGATATAATCTATTTAACTCAGGTAATATCAATTTATCTCCTGATAAATACTGCATTCTACACACGTCTATCATACTGACGGATATTCTATAGATTCATCCCTTTGCATCAGAACATCAGTAAGCACACTATGAACATTTCAACATCTGGCTACTCGCCAAAAGGAGTTAGAATGCCTTCGCTCGGTTATGTTCGCTTCCCTACCATTTATCATGATCTTATCGTTTTTGTTTCGGAAGACGATCTCTGGCAGGTTTCGAGCAAGGGAGGACGCGCAGAGCGCCTGACAGCAGGAACGGGCCGAGTAAGCCACCCCCGTTTTTCTCCAGATGGGCAATGGATCGCCTACGTGGGCCGCGAAGAAGGCCCGGAAGAAGTCTACGTGATGCCCGCTCAGGGAGGCCCGGCCCGCCGCCTGACCTTCGATGGCGTCTCCTGTCGTGTCGTTGGCTGGACCCCTGATGGTTCCTCCATTCTCTACACAAGCAACGCAGGTCAATTTCACCATGACTACAACGTCATCTATGCTGTGAGCCCGGAAGGGGGCGTACCGCACCTGCTACCGTACGGAATGGCAAGCGCGGTCTCCTTTGGTCCGGGAAAAGGGGTCGTGATCGGGCGCAACACCGAAGAGCCCGCCTACTGGAAACGCTATCGTGGCGGTAACGTCGGTCATCTCTGGTGCGATCCAACCGGAGAAGGAACTTTTACCCGACTTCTCAACCTCAACGGCAATATCACCGACCCATGCTGGATTGGCGCCCGAATCTACTTCCTGTCCGACCATGAAGGAACGGGAAACATCTATTCCTGTACACCCGCTGGGGAGGACCTTCAGCGCCATACGGACTTTCACGACTTCTACGCCCGCCATCTCTCGACGGACGGAGAGCAGCTTGTCTTTCAGATGGCGGCGGACCTCTACCTGTTCGATCCACGTACCGGGCATGTACAGCAGGTTCCGCTCACCATGCCAGGCCCACGTACACAACTCAACCGTAAGTTCGTCGCGGCTGATCACTACCTTGATACGTTCGCGCTGCATCCACGGGGGCACGCCGTCGCACTGACCACTCGTGGCAAGGCCTTCACTATGAGCAACTGGGAAGGCGCGGTTGTGCAGCATGGCGAGCAGGATGGCGTACGCTATCGCTTCCTCGAATGGCTCAACGACGGGCATCGGCTGGTTGCGATCTGTGACGCTCCGGGCTATGAGACACTCGTCATCTTCAATCCGGATAGCGATGAAGAGCCACAAATGCTCACTGAGCTCGATCTAGGTCGTGTGCTTGAGTTTGAAGTATCGCCTACCGCCGATATTGTCGCGATTACCAACCACCGCCAGGAATTGATACTTGTCGATCTGGCAACCAGCATGTCGATGATTCTCGATGCAAGCGAGCATGCACGCATCTATGATCTGGCCTGGTCTCCTGATGGGCAATGGATCGCCTATAGTTTCCCACTTTCAGGACAAAAGCGCGCGATCAAAATCGGCAATATCAATACCGGGGAAACGCATGTTGTCACCGATCCAGTGCGCTCCGACGTCTCGCCAAGCTTTGACCCGGACGGCAGGTTCCTCTACTTCCTGAGCTACCGTGTCTTTAATCCGGTCTCCGATAACATGCAGTTTGAATGGAGCTTCCCGCGCGGTGTGATCCCGTATGCGCTCCCATTGCGCAACGATATCCGTTCGCCATTCGAGGTTGAATCGCGGCTGTTGAAGGATCGTCAGCCCGACACGTGGAAGACAACATCTGCCTCTGTTGAAGAGACTATCCCCGGAGGCGAGAGCGCCGCACAGGAAGAAAAGGTGCTTCCCGCAACACCACTTCATGAGGTGAACAGCGGCCCACGACGCACCGTGCGCATTCAATTTGAAGGCATCACCAGCCGCGCCGTACCCTTCCCGACCGGCGAAGCACGCTACGATGGCATCCTTGCGCTGCGCGGTAAAGTGCTCTTCCTTGTCAGCGGCCTGAACGGTGAGCTATCAGGACCCGCGAAAGGCTGGGTTGAGTGCTATGACTTTGAAACACAGAACCTGGAACGGATTGCAGATTCGGTCAATGAGCTAACCCTGTCGCGTGACGGCTCCACGCTGCTGTATCGCTCGCGGACTCGCCTGCGCGTGCTGCGCAACTGTGAGAAGCCACGCTCCGAGAGCAATACCCCCTCGAAAGAAAGTGGCTGGCTCGATCTGGACCGGGTGAAAGTCTCGGTGCAACCGGCCAGCGAGTGGAAGCAGATGTTCGCCGAGGCCTGGCGTTTACAGAGAGAACATTTCTGGACCGAAGATATGTCCGGCATTGACTGGGATTCGATGTACGCCCGCTATGCGCCGCTGCTGGAGCGTGTCAGCTCGCGCTCGGAGCTCTCCGACCTGATTCACGAGTTGCAGGGTGAACTTGGCACCTCGCACACGTATGAATATGGTGGCGCGTATCGACAGGGTGTCTATTATCGTCAGGGCTCGCTCGGCGTCGACTGGCACTATGATGAGGCCACCGGACGCTATCGGATCGCCCGCATTATCAAGGGCGACCCGCTGGACCGCGAGGCCACTTCACCGCTCACCGCTCCCGGCCTGAATATCGAGGTTGGTGATGCGGTGCTGGCGATCAACGGGCAACGCGTCAGCGCACAGCGCAGCCCACAAGCCTTGCTGGTTAATCAGGCGGAGTATGAGGTTCAACTGACAATTGAGTCGGCAAAAACGGGCGAAACTCGCATCGTCACAGTGCACGCGATCTCGCTGGCAATGGAGCGTGAGGCCCGCTACCGCGATTGGGTTGAGACGAACCGCCGTTATGTCCATGAGCGCTCGCAGGGGCGCGTGGGCTATATCCACATCCCGAATATGGGGCCAAAGGGCTATGCTGAGTTCCATCGCGGCTTTCTGGCTGAATATGATCGTCCCGGCCTGATTGTTGATGTGCGCTGGAATGGTGGTGGTAATGTCTCCGGCCTGCTGCTGGAGAAACTGGCCCGCAAGCGCCTCGGCTGCAAGATCTCGCGCTGGGGACAACCCGCGCCATATCCGAAAGAGGCTCCGCGTGGACCGATGGTCGCGTTGACCAACGAGCATGCAGGCTCAGATGGCGATATCTTCAGCCATGCCTTCAAGCTCATGAACCTCGGTCCGCTCATTGGAACGCGCACCTGGGGCGGAGTGATCGGTTATACACTCAATCATCATCTGGTCGATGGCACCACCACCACGCAGCCAGAATACGCGAACTGGTTCATTGATGTGGGTTGGAATATCGAGAACTATGGCACCGACCCTGATATTGAGGTCGATATTGCGCCACAGGATTTCGTCCAGGGCAGCGATCCGCAGCTTGATCGCGCGATCGAGGAAGCGCTGCGCCTTGCCAGCGAGCAAACAGTGCTCGAACCAAAACCGAGACGCCAGCCCCAACAGCGACGCCTCGGTATATGGACCCAGAGCGCGAAAACCGCGTCTACGCCAGACGAGATAGGGGCCTGATCGGGTCTCTATCTCCGCTCGTAGACCTTCTGCCCCTGCACCCATGTCTGGACGATTGCCTCGGAAGAGGAGCCGAAAAAGAGCGTGTCAAGGAAATCCTGTTGCGTCCAGCCCACAAGCGACGGGTGTTCGAGGTCGACAACCACAAAATCGGCCAGCAGGTCAGGGGCAATGCTACCCGTTGCCAGCTTGAGCGCCACCGCGCCGCGTCGTGTGCCATAGTCCAGCAACAGGGGCCCTGGCGCTTCCAGTTCTCCCGCGACCAGTACCCGCCGTCGCTGATAGCGCATGCGCGCCGTATATTCTGCCCAACGCAGTTCCTCAATCGGATCAAGGCGCGTATTGCTATCCGAGCCAATGGACAGCGGGATATCGGCGGCCCGTAGCTCGGCATAGGGTGCGATACCATCCCCAAGATCTCCCTCGGTTGTCGGACAGACGCACACAGTGCAGCCATGAAGCGCCAGCAGCTCTATCTCTCTGGCGTTGGCATGGGTCGCATGCACAATCGTGGTTAGCGGGAACAACGCTCCGTAGCGCTCTAGCAACTCAATCGGGGAACATCCATGTGCAAGTCTGCACTGTTCGATCTCGGCTACCTGCTCGTCAGCATGAACGTGCAATGGAAGCTGATAGGTACGACAATAACGCGCGATCTCATGAAACCAGTTTCCCGGCACCGCGCGTACCGAATGAGGAGCCAGACCGATCAAAACGCCCTCCGAGCGCAACGCCTCCACACGGGCAAGATAGGCATCCACCGAGCGATCACAGAAGCGTCTCTGCCCCTCTTCCACTGGCTGGTTAAAGCCGCCGCGAGCGTAGGCCGTCATCAGCAGCACCACGCGCAAACCGGCCTCTTTCCCGGCTCGAAGCACTGCCTCAGCCATCGCGTTTGGCTGCTCATAGGGCGTCCCATCGGGCTGATGGTGAACATAATGGAACTCGCCCACACTGGTATAGCCATTTGCCAGCATTTCCCGATACGTCCGCAGCGCCAGCTCATAGAGCTGTTCGGGAGTCATGTGTTGCGCCTCTTCATACATGGCACGCCGCCACGTCCAGAAGGTATCCTGCTGCGAAAGCGGGCGATGCGTATGACCACGCAGGTTCCGCTGAAATACATGGCTGTGGACGTTCACAAAGCCGGGGAGCAGCGCCTTGCCGGGCAGACGAACCGCCGAGGGGGCCTGTAGCTCTTCATCGGTCAGGGTATTCTCGACTACCGCCGCAATATATCCCTCATCGTTGACCGCGACCACCCTGTTCGCTTGAAGCCCTTCAGTTGTATACACATAGTCGGGAACAAGATACTTCATCGTATTTCCTCACCTCATGATATGGTTCCTCGTCATTGTACCACTCATGCAAGCAGAGGACCGGGATCACCAATCAGTTGAAACGCGCCCCAGAAATAGGGGTGCAGACGATAGGGATGCAGTGAAGCCCGCGCCCGCAACAAAAACGCTCGCTGCGCCTGTGCCAGCGCTCCCGCCTTCGTCGCCCCTTGCAACAGCTGGCGATAGAACATCTCCATCAACTCGGCGCTACTGGCATCGTCTACCTTCCAGAGTGTCGGCAAGAGCGAAGCCGCTCCTGCATACAGGAAGCCGCGCCCCAGGCCAATCACCTCATCAATGCCACCAATACTCGCCCGTCCGGTCTCACACGCGCTTAACGTCAGGAGCGAACAGAGCGACAGGTCCAGGTTAAAGGCCTCGAACGTGTTCAATTGGCGATCCGCCAGACTGATAAAGGAGAAATCGGGCGCGTCAAGCCGAAAGAGCCCATGCGCCGCGATATGAACCACCGGGCTATAGCTGCTTCGAGCCTGAAGCAGGCTAACCGTGGCCTCCTGATCGAGTACACAGGGAGCGTTCAGGCATCGGGCCACGACGCTTGCTTCCTCCCGCACAAAGGGCAACTGATCCGAGACCCCAAGCACCAGCGAATGCTGGATATTCTGTGGCGTAGCAGCGCTGCGGGCCCCACGCTGCAAGCAGATATCCAGCAACGTGAGCGAGGGAAGATAGGAGATCTGCACGCGCTCGACCAGAAAGCGTGTGCCGTCAAACAGACAATGAAAGGGGAGATAGTGCAGCATTCCATAGGGCACAACAATCAAATGGTCAACGCGCTGCATATCCACCACGACCGGACGAATGAGCAGCGCGTGCAGACGTTTCAGCAGGCCGAGCCCGTTTTCCTGCAATGAGGCGAACTCGCGCTCACGCTCCGGTAAGGTCGCAGCCTGGGCAGCAAGGTCAAGATTGGCCCGCCAGAGGGTCAGCAGACGCTCGAGCTGGGGACGCGCTCCCGAAACGCGCTCAACCTCGATACCGTTACATGTCAGTTGAAAGATGAGAAGATCCTGCTCGGTCAGATAATATTCCAGAAGCAGCGTCCCTGAGGGCAGACAGGCCCAGTTCTCAAAGACAACCAGATCGTTTGTCAGCGCGGGCGTCTGCAGCAACTTGTGAGCGGATGAAAGCCGAATCTGCTCAAGGAGCCGCTCTATTTGCCGCTCTCGTTCGCGCATCTCCTCGCGTGCACGGACAGGACCAATCGTCCGAATGCGCATCAGTGCCGTATCGCTCAGATTCGCTTCGTTAACGGTCTCATACACAATGGAGCTATACCATGCCTGTTCCTCACGCAGGCGGGCAAGCTCTTCCAGCAGCTCATCACTGACCTGTTCATCGGCGCGTAAACGGATGTCGATATTGTTGCGCACATAATCACCCAGAACGCTGGACTTGGCCTTCTCCACATAGATAAAAGCCTGTTCCAGATAGCCGCGCTGCAAGGCCAGCTCGACCGCCTGCTGATAGATTGCGCCCTTGTCTTCGAGAAAGCTGGAACGCTCATCGAGAATGAGGCGGCTCTGAATCTCGTCGATGCCTTTGATTGCCAGATCGTAGAAGATTCCCGCCTCCTCGTCCTTCCCGGCACTGGCCGCAAGCTTGCCAAGCAGCGCATGGCAGCGATACCGGACCTCGAAAAGTTCCTGTTTCTCAGCCAGATCCAGCGCATGCAGGCAGAGTACACGCGCCGCCTCCGCTTCGCCCCGCACGTCTGCAATATGGGCCTCAAGGAGCATCGCCTGCGCCAGAAGCGGCACATCCTCCTGTTCAGCGAAGGCATCAGCGGCATAGCGCACCTCGCGCTTGCTCTCCTCAAACTCCCCGATTGAGAAAGCCAGTTCAGCGCGATAGAAACGAGCCTGCGCTGCAAGTCGGGTCAGGCCACGATTCAAGAGCAACGTGCTTGCCTCCTGAAGCTGAAGTGCCGCCTCCTCAAAAAGATGCTCATGAATGGCCGCCCGCGCCTGATACATCAGCGCCCGCGCAAGGCTATCATCCTGTCCCTCCTGCGTCCGAAGCATCGCAACCGCATCAGAGGCCATTTCATACGCCTCTTCGGTGCGGTTCAGTCGCAGCAGGCAGAGGCACATCTGCAACAACACTTCCGCCTCCGCGAACGTCATCTGATGCTCACGGAAGAGCGGTAAACAGCGATTATAGAGCATCAATGCCTGACTGTAGCGCCCCTGAGCGGTATAAATATCAGCGATGTTCAGGTATTGCCGCGCCAGAGAGATCTCTTCTCGAGTGCCATATTGCTTAAAGGTCTCACAGGCCTCTTGATGCAACTCGACCGCCTTATGAAAGCGCCCAAGCGCCGCGAGCGCCATCGCTTTATTTGCCAGCGCCCGAGCAATCAGGCGGTCAACATTCACCCCATGCAGCATATACGCTTCAATCGCGCGATCGTAGTACCGCAGTGCCTGCTCATACTGGCCGAGCTCAAAGTGAATAATGGCGGTATTCACATCAAGCTGACCGACGCGGATCAGATTGTTTGTCTGAAGAAAGATCTCACGCGCCGCCGCTGCGTCTCGGAGCGCCTCCGACATGCGATTGAGCCGCATACATGAACTGATCCGCCCGAGCCGGGAACGCGCCCAGCCGACCAGATCATGCAACGCGAGAAACTCTTCGCCAGCGGCATCAAAGAAAGGCAGCGCCTCTTCATGCCGCTCCATGCCACGCAGGGCATCGCCTCGCGTCATCAGCCCGAGCGCGTAAAAGGAGCCATTGCCACTCAGTTCACCGATCAACAGCACATAGCCAGAGAGCACAAAAGAGAGACTGACATTTTCCAGCCAGTAGCGGTCAGCGGCCATCTTGAGCGCGTTTACCAGTTGTTCCAGCGCATCCAGACTCATACGCGGCACAAGCTGCTGTAACAGGTGTCGTCCCTGATCCTCCCTGCATTTCAGCAGCAAGGCCGCAATTTCCCGTGGCGTCAATGACACTACCCGTTGAGAGGAATCTGCTCGACGACAATGGTGCCATCCGGAAAATGCACTTCCAGCGTATAAAGCGCGGGAGGCAATTCAGGGAAGATCACATTGCCCAGATCGTCAATTCGTTGCGTGTAGAGCGCCTCTGTTTCGTCGGAGAGCAGGGCAACAGGAATACCCTGCAAGGCTCCTAACGCCGCATCCTTGCGGGTAATCAGTCCGACCAACGTCTGACGCCCTCCCGTTTCGCGTTCAAGCTGAAGCGAGATCTGAATAGCCCCTGCCTGATAGCGCCGCGGCCACTCGCTCGTCTGTACCGAAGCCTGACGAAGCGCATAGCCGCCATTGGCAGGCTGTGGCAGCAGGGTCGCAAGAATACGGCGCGTCCCTTCTTGCAGATCATGCAGGATATGGGAGAGCTGCACCCCGACCTTTTGCGCTTCGGGCAGGGGCTGATGAACCGCGAACAAGGGATCATTCGCGATCAGCGCCGTAAGCGCAGCGGCCTCTTGTGTACAGCGGGCACAGATGCGCAGATGCTCACGCAAGGCTGCTTCCTGCGTGCTATCCAGCAAGCCCATTTGATACTCGCCCAGAAGCAGACTCGGCGGACAATTCCAGCGGTAGAGCTTCTGCTGTAGCTTGGCATCCAGAAATTGGTATCCATTCACCAGGGCCGCACATGCCGAACAACGGGCAAGATGGCGCACCACGGCAGGACGAACCTGCTCACCGGAGAGGTAGGCTATCAACTCCTCGTCACGAATAGCACCAGGTTCCTGACACTCCATGCACATGTTCTCGAAATGCGTATTCCTTTCCACAGATTTTCAAGTCGGCAAGCTCGATCGTACTGGAACAGAAGCTCATACCAGTTCAAAATACAAGAACGTTCTTTTCTCCGATCACCTTAATAAACGAGTTCCTTCGCCTCTTTTGTGTTTCAGGCGAGCGTAAAAATCAGAAATGCTGGCTACGCAATAAAGCGAGTAGACGGCGATTTCGACGCAGGCGCTCAAGCACATTGCGCTTCACGCGATACACATCATCAACGGTCGGGAACAGGTGTCGATGCTGCGCGCTGATCTCACCCGGCTTCAGCCCCTGCACATAGACCAGATGGAGTAACAGTTGTTCCTCTTCACCATTGACCTCCGCCTGCACAATCTGCCAGAGATTGTGGGCCGAAAGTTGCGAAATCACATCCTCAGCCGGATCGCTGGCTGCCGGCTCCTGCTCGATTGATTCAAGGGTCTCTTCCAGTTGCCGCGCCTGACGCAGTCTCAGTTCGTCGGCCACCACGCTATGCACACACAATTTCAGATATTTCAATAGAGCAGCCAGGGAAGCAAACTTCTGCATTTTCTCCGCGGTAAGCGCCTGAGCGAATTTCGCAAAAGCCGCGTTCACAAGTGCAGCGTTCCCTTCCGAACCAAACAGCGCCGCGACGCTCTGATGCTGTGACACCCACGTCAGAACCAGAGGTGCATACTGCTGATAAATACTGCTCCATGCCGCCTCATCTCGTTGCACAATGGCACGCCGGAACAGCTCTAAACAAAAGCGGTCATTTGAATCCCTTTGCCGTAAAAACTTGTTGGTCTCTTCCGCGCAACAGTGGGCCAAATCCTTAACCGATAATTGCTGCGGATTTCGGGCATCGTTACCCCGATCTCTCATACCAGACTGCGCATCTGAGGAATGAGAGAGGTTCAGAGACTCCATGCGCACAAGCTCCTGCTTCCAGAACTAGATAGCTCAACAGTTTGTTTCGCAGCAACCACTCAAGACTGCTGCAAGCCTTCCTCCCCTGCCTGGTTTGGAGGTGAGATACGATTGCAGGCTTCATTTCTGGTATGGATCGTTAAAGCCCACACCGGGTACAAACAGACACTACGAACGGCGTTCAAAGAGAGTTCATTGTTGGCAGTTTGTGTTTATTATCGCATGTTTCAACTCTCCACCGCTAGTCTGCTCACCCTGAAAAACAACACCGCTTCTTTCCTGTCTGTTCGCTTCTCTGCGCCTCTACCGCTGTTTTACCCGGTTCCCTGACACAAGAAAATCCGCAGAATCGGGGATACTCAAAAAGAGGAGGGGCCAGAGGATCGCTCTGGCCCACAAAGAGGATTATTCGCCGTAGGGTATCCAGATATTTTTCACCTGAACGGCCTCACGCAGGAACTCCTGCCCTTCACCCTGATCGGGGAGCAGCCAGTTGCGAGAGCGCCCGTAATTGACCCAGGTACGTTTCATATTACCCGCCGATGCGGCCTCAACCATGCGCGATCCTTCGGCAGTCCCGAAATACCACATGGAGTCCACGCTGTCATGCTCGGCAAGCACCTTCGCCAGCGCCTCGCGGTCGCCTGTCACAATATTGATGACGCCGCCCGGCACATCAGAGGTATCGAAGACCTGATAGCAGTCAGTCGCGCTCAACGGGGCCTGTGGCGAAGGAAGCGCGATCACCGTATTGCCCATCGCAATCGCAGGCGCGACCAGCGAGATAAAGCCAAGCAGCGGATACTCATCGGGACAGGCAAGCCCGATCACGCCCACCGGCTCGTGCATTGCCAGCGCCACACCACGCAGCGGCGGGCGATGGATCGAGCCCTCGAACTTATCGGCCCATGCAGCATAGCTGAACAAGCGCGCGATCGACGCCTGCACCTCGTTAGCAGCTTCCCCGACACCAGAACCGGTCTGCTGCACGATCCGTGAAACGAACTCCTGCTCACGGCTGGCGAGGTTCTCGGCAATATAGTAAAGAATCTGCGCGCGATTATGCGCCGTATTGCTCCCCCACGAAGCCGCTGCACGGGCTGCCTCAACCGCGTTTCGGATATCTTTACGGTTGCCCTCGCCAACCTCGCCCAGCAAGCGCCCCGAAGGCCCATAGACCGGACGGCTGTAGCCCGAATCCGGGCGAGCCTGTTTGCCGCCAATATAGAGCTTGGGAGTGCGATCAATGGCAGGAAGCGAGCTCTCGACGGTCTCGGGCGTTTCCTCCTGTGCTACCTTGCGTGCCGGCTTTGGCGCTGCCCCCTCGTGCTTCGGCCTGACATACTCGTAGAGCCCCTCTTTACCGCCCTCGCGTCCATAACCACTTTCGCGATAGCCACCGAAGCCACTCGATGCATCAAAGACATTGGTTGTGTTCACCCAGATGGTGCCCGCCTTGATCTTCGACGCCACATCAAGCGCAAGGTTGATATTATCGCTCCAGATGCTTGCGGCCAGCCCGTAGCGCGTATTATTCGCCAGCGCTACCGCCTCAGATGGATGGCGGAAGGTCATCGCAACCAATACCGGGCCAAAGATCTCCACCTGAGCGATGGTCGAGGCCGGAGAGACATTGGTGAAGAGCGTTGGCGGGAAGAAATAGCCGTCGGTCGGGCAGGACCATGACGGCTGCCATATCTCGGCACCCTCCGCAACACCCTGATCGACCAGTTTTTGAATATCACGCAACTGCGACTGCGACACGATCGCGCCAATATCGATAGCCTTATCAAGCGGGTTGCCGACGCGCAGGTGCTCCATGCGAATGCGCAGCTTCTCAAGCAAGCGATCGGCGATGTTCTCCTGTACCAGCAGGCGCGAACCGGCACAACAGACCTGCCCCTGATTGAACCAGATCGCGTCTACAACTCCCTCGACAACGCTATCAAGGTCGGCATCATCGAACACGATAAAGGGCGACTTGCCCCCCAGTTCCAGAGAGAGCTTTTTCCCGGAACCGGCTGTTGCCCGTCGAATCGAGCGACCCACTTCCGTTGAGCCTGTAAAGGCGATCTTATCCACGTCGGGATGGTTGACCAGCGCCTCGCCAACCTGTCCGGCCTCACCGGTGACAATGTTCACCACACCAGGTGGTAGGCCAATTTCCTGCACAATCTCGGCAAATTTGAGCGCGGTCAGTGAGGTATAACGCGCGGGCTTCAGTACGACGGTGTTGCCCATTGCCAACGCCGGAGCAATCTTCCAGGCAAGCATCAAGAGCGGAAAGTTCCAGGGAATGATCTGACCAATCACGCCCACCGGCTCGTAACCCGGCAGTTCCGAGGCCATCAGTTGCGCCCATCCGGCATGGTAATAGAAGTGACGCGCCACCAGCGGGATATCAATATCTCGGGTCTCGCGAATGGGCTTCCCATTATCCAGCGTTTCCAGCACGGAAAAGAAGCGAGCATGCTTCTGAATCTGACGAGCAATCGCATAGAGATAACGCGCCCGCACATGTCCCGCCAGCTTGCTCCAAGATTTGAACGCCTTGCGAGCCGCCGCGACAGCCTTATCGACATCAGCGGATGTGGCCGCCGCAACCTGTGCCAGAGGCTTCCCGGTCGCGGGATCAAGGCTTTCAAGATAGCGCTCCTCGCCTGGCTTGACCCATTGATTATTGATAAATAGGTCAAACTGAGCGTGCTTTTCAAGCCAGTTCCGCACAATCGAGGCATCTTCTGGAGCCGGGCCATATTCCATCGTCTCAAAAATCTCCATAATGTTCATCTGCACTTCTCTCCCTACGCCAGCGGATTATGGTACTCTGCTGCATAACGGCCTGTCACAAAGTGGGAAAGCTGACGCTCGATATCGGCGAGCAGGCCACTTGCACCGAACCGGAACAGTGTATTGTTCAGCCAGTCGTTCCCCAGTTCTTCTTTTATCAAAATCAACCAATCAAGCGATTGCTTGGCAGTGCGAATACCACCGGCGGGCTTAAAACCAACCCTGTAGCCGGTCCGATCAAAATACTCGCGAATCATGCGCGTCATCACCAGCCCGACCGGAAGTGTTGCGTTCACCGGCTCTTTTCCAGTCGAAGTCTTGATAAAGTCGGCTCCGGCCATCATACAGACAAGGCTTGCCATCGCCACATTGCGCAGCGTCGCCAGCTCATGCGTTGCCAGAATCGTCTTTAAGTGCGCCTCTCCACACGTCTCGCGGTACGCCTTCACCTCGTCATAGAGTGCCTGCCAGTTACCGGTGAGGACATGCGGGCGCGAGATCACAATATCGATTTCCTTCGCCCCGGCCTGCACCGACGCCTCAATTTCGCGCAATTTGAGCTCAAAGGGGGTCTGTCCGGCAGGAAACCCGGTTGAGACTGCCGCTACCGGAATATCTGTTCCCTGCAATGCCTCGACGGCCACAGGCACAAGGTTGTGATAAACACAGACCGCGCCCACGTGCAGTTCATTGAAGCCGAGCGCGTCCAGTATTTCCTGACGCACCGGCTGCCGGGCTTTGGCACATAGGCGACGCACGTTGCCAGGCGTGTCATCACCCATAAGCGTGGTCAAGTCGATACAGGTGATGGCTCGCAGCAGCCACGCCGCCTGCCACTCCTTCTTGACCGTGCGCCTGGTTGGCAAGGTCGCCGCCCGACGCTCCACGGCGCTCCGATTGACATGGACACGATGTATCCAATCCAGATCAAGCGGCATCCCCGGATTTCGAGCCGGAACAACGGATGCCTGTTGTGCATGTTGTTGCGTAGTCGTCATAAAAACAAAATCCTTCCCCGCCAGTCGATAACAGGTTTCATTGATTTGTCTTTATTATATCGCTTGCTGTCCTCCCCTTCCCGCCTCCATGCCTGCCTCTTGCAAGCAGGCGAGCCTTGACAGCGCGAAAAATGATCCGATACTATAAGAATGACATGTCAATAGCATAGAAAAGAGGATCGATGCCGCATGCATTTTGCGATTAATCTTCCTAATTTTGCTCAATTCAGCGACACGCGAGCGCTGGCCGAGCTGGCCCGTGAAGCTGAGGCCGCCGGCTGGGACGGCTTCTTTCTCTGGGATCATATCCTGTATTTCCCGGCCGGGTTGGAGCCTCCGGTACCGATGGCGGATCCCTGGATTGCGCTGACCGCTGTTGCCCTGAACACCAGCCGCATCAAATTCGGGCCGATGGTTACACCGTTGCCCCGTCGTCGACCGTGGAAAGTGGCTCGCGAGGCGCTCACGCTCGATCATCTCTCGCAGGGTCGCCTGATTCTAGGGGTAGGTCTGGGCAGCGATCGCAACCGGGAATTCGAGGGCTTTGGTGAGGAGGCCGACCCGAAGACACAGGGCGCGATGCTGGATGAGGGCCTTGCCATTCTGAACGGGCTATGGAGCGGCGAACCGTTCAGCTTTGAGGGTACACACTACCATATTCGCGATATCCAATTTGCGCCGCGTCCACTGCAACAGCCACGCATCCCGATCTGGCTTGCTGGCTTCTGGCCACATCCCAGGCCCTTTCGTCGGGCCGCCGCCTGGGATGGCGTCACCCCCCTCTCACGCGAGCGCACGCTAACCCCCGAGGATATTCATGAGATTATCACATTCATGCAGCGGCATCGTCAGCATACAGCCCCCTTCGATGTGATGGCCTCGCTCTACATCGGGCGCGATGAGCGCACCCCCGAAATTATTGCAGCCTACGAAGCCGCAGGCACAACCTGGCTGCAAAGCTGCTTTACCTGGAACCATTCGCTTGAAGAGGTTCGAGCGCATATCCGCCGGGGCCCTTGCTCCGCCTGAGCAGCGCTTTCCGGGTAAGTCTCCGCGCTTACCCGGGCCTTCACTTCCATAGATAGAAATAGCTACTCTATAGAAATAGACAATTTGGTACATCCTGGCACATTTTCGTATACTGTGAAGCAGGAGCTTATTGGATGTGGAGGTTGTGGTTGTGGCGGATTCCTCACTTTTATGTCTCGTGTCGTTGCATGGAGTCGGTTTTGAGCAGACACCCGGTGAACAAATTCCCGGCTATGCGGATTACCTGCATCGACATCTCAGTAAATTTCTCGACTCCTCCGTTTTGAGTAATGATCCATTTCGGCTACGTAGCGAACATGGCGAAAATGGCCCCATCTATGTTCATAGTTGCTGGCCCGCCTATAGCAAGCAGCGCGAATTAGGCCTGGCGCGACTTGGAAGCTGGCGCGACATCGATGGACGACGCAAGATCGATATTTCAGGCGCGCCCCTCACTCAGGGACGAGAACGAATCTCGCATGTTGCTCTGATCTATGCCGACCAGGAAGAGCAGAAAACGACGCTGAGCATGATGTTCCTGATGATGCTGCTCTCGCAGTGCAGGGTGCACCGGTATAGCTCTATTTTCGGCCTCTTCGGGTTGCTCCGCCAGTTTATCGGTGGGGTACTCGACCAGCCCATTGGCGAGGTTCGGCACCCCGCCGCAAGCCTTTCCGTGCGCAAAGATAGTGCCAGAATTCAGGAGTGGTGGCAGTGGCTTCCCGGACATCTCTACCGGCGCCGCGGCACTTTTGCCATCGCGATGCAGCTCCTCAGCGATATGGCAGGCTACCTGCTGCATAACGAGCAGCGCGAACAACTGCGCAATTTCGTGATGGATGCCCTGCTTCGGCTGGCAGCGCGTGACGATGTCGAGGGGATTATTCTGAACGCGCACAGCACCGGCACGCTGATCGCCTATGATGTCTTCCGACAGCTTCCAACACCCGCACGCCGCAAGATCAAAGCGATCATTACAGCCGGGAGCCCGCTGAGAAAATATGTCACGCTCTTCGGGTGGGGACGCAAGATCGAAAGCGAGATCGCGCTTCCCCCGTGGTACAACTTCTGGGATAAACGCGACCCGATGGCAGACCCCCTTTCCGCACCGCTGAACTGGAAACGAGGTCGCCCAATCCGCACCAGCGAGTCGCTCTTTCAGCGCATCAACCCGATCAAAGGGAGTACAACGGAGGTCGCAGTGATAGATAAGGAGGTCGATAACATCCGAAACAGCTACGGACGCGGCCTGCAACCCCACAACTACTGGGATAATCAGACCGAGTTCGTGCAGGCTCTGGTCCATATTCTCTGGCAATCAGCCGTAGTGAAGACGCTGCTCTTCAGTCCACCCGCCTCAAACAGCGGGGTCGCCCTTTACGAACAAACGAGCAGCATGTAAACCAACACCAGCCCCCTATCTCCAGGGTGAGACGGGCTTCGCGCTGTCTGACAGACGAAGCTCATCTCACCACCACCCCGTTTTAGATGTTAGATAGACGCAAACTTCGCCTTCTGGCCCTGATGGAACGGCGCAAGCGCTTCATTAGCCTGAACAATAGTTGTCAGGCGCTCAACCAGTTCGGGAAAGCGTGTGGCGGGAAGCGTCATCACAACCTCACCGGGTGTCAGTTCGATATAAGTGCGAGCACCCACACAGCCAAAGCTCATCGAGGGCTCTCCTGTCTGAATCGTACGCGGGATGACACCACAGGTCGGACGTCCAAAAGCAACCTGTCCCCCCTGCAACCAGTTTACCTGACCAAGCGCCTCGGCAATCAGCATCGCCTGCTGTGTGTCCAGAATGCAGAGGACCACATCCGGATCGACTTCATCGGGAAAGCGATCAAGACGACCATACACGATGCTGTTGTGAGGCTTCTTCACGGTGGGCAGGGCGCTGACCTCATCAGGAGAGAAATACTGAACGCTCGCCATTGTCTGCACCAGAGATTGCGCCCGCTCCTGCGCCTCCTGCGGCATCGTAAAGCCCATTGTCATCATACCGATGGGGCATTCCTGATGATCCTCTGCCGAGGCGAAGAACACACCCTTTTCGGCCAGCACCCAGAAAGTACAGGCAGAGGGGACCTTGCGATCTATATGCCCCACGGAGGCCGGAACCTCCTCAACAAATGCCAGACCAACCGGCACATGTCGAGCATGAAGAGCGTCTACAAACTGTTGTGCAAGCTGCTTATCCACGATGCAAACTCCTTTTTTCTATCCGATATCTGCTGCTCGATTGTTATTGAATACTGGCCCAGTACTTCTTCAGGAGAACGTACAGCCAATTTTTCTGCTTCTCGGAAAGCACAAAGCGGTCCTTCCGCATCCGTTTTGCCATATCCGCGATAAATTGACGTTCCCGCGCGGAAATACGTGTCGGATCTTGCGCCTCAAAATAGGCATGCAAGCGCTGTACCTGTTTGCGTAATGTGGCCAGTTCAGTCGTTGAAAGTCCATTTCGCGCCTCCGGGGTCTGGGAGGTCCGCCAGCGTTCAAATGCCGCACGGTTGCCTTGAAAAGCCCCCAGTCCCGCCAGTTCGTCGGCGCGTTCGTTCTGTTTCTGTCCGATATGGCCGCGCACCCAGACAAACACGGGCGGCTTTTGCCGATAGGAGGCCAGCTTGCGATAGATGGCCCAGAGATCGGGATTTGCCTTCATTTGATAGATGCCACTCGCCACCTTAATAGTGTACTCGCTATCGCTATAGATTGTTAAGGGGAGTTGTGGCGGAGCCAGTGCCAGCACAGCCAGCACGGCGGCAATTTCCGCACGATTATTGGTCGTCGTCCGGGAGCACGGCACGTGCCCGTAACATTCCAGACAGGACGCGTTCGGTCTGAGAACGCCCTCAGAGGTCATATCATGCCTGGCCCAGAGCAGCGCCGCCCAGCCAGCCGGGCCCCCGGGATTCTTGATACAGGCGCCATCGGTAAAGGCCACAACCCCATCTTTTCCCAGAGCAGGCAATGCAGCACGTAGATCGACATGAACCGTTTCCTGCTTAACAGAGTCCCATTCAAGGCTCTCCTCGACATCGGTGCTCACAAAAACAATTCCAACCTTTCCGCCAGATTTTCAGCAAACCTCTCTATTGTAATACTTTCTGGAGCAGAAAAAGCGGAAAAGCCAGCCAACTGGTTCCCTGAACTCCTACTTTCTGATCACTAATAAAAAAACTGTGGCACGGAACAACAGTCCGCGCCACAGTGGGAAGAAAAGAACAGGCACACGATATCCGGAACGATTAGAGCCGGTTGAGCATTGCTTTGACCGCCAGCACGATATGATGCGCACTGATACCGGCATCTTCGATCAGTTCAGCCGGTGTACCGGAACCGGGCATTGAATGTACAGCCAGCTTGGCAATCTGTGGGAACTGCCCCACGCTCTGGGTAAAAACCTCGGTCACCGCGTCACCAAGACCACCCTCAGGCCAGTGATCCTCAACCGTGATAATCTTGCCGACCGCCTGTGAGGCCGCCAGAACGGTTTCGTTATCAATCGGCTTAACCGAGTAGGCATCGATGACACGAATGGTGATGCCCTCACTACGTAGCTGATCATACGCCTGAAGCGCCTCATGCACCGTAATGCCGGCTGCAATCACCGCGACCTGATCGGCATCCGACTCACGTAACACCTTACTGCCACCAACGCTGAAGGTCTCATCGGGTGCATAGATCGTCGGGAGCGCAGCCCGGGTCGTGCGCATATAGACGACGCCGTCATGCTTTGTCATTTCCGCGGCCAGTTGTGCCGTCTGATTCGGGTCACAGGGATACAGCACCGTGCTGCCGAAGACGGCGCGCATCATTGCCAGATCTTCCAGTGCCATCTGAGATGGGCCATCTTCACCGATCGAGACACCGGCATGCGAGCCACACAGGCGGATATTCGCCCGGGAGATCGCCGCCATACGGATGAAGTCATAGGCCCGCGTGAGGAAGGCCGCGAAGGTCGAAGCAAAGGGGATATAGCCGCGCACACTCAGGCCAACCGCCGCCGCGATCATCTGCTGCTCAGCAATGTACTGCTCAAAGTAGCGGTTCGGGAAGGCCTTCGCGAACTCCTCGGCATAGGTTGAATTGCTGACTTCACCATCAAGGGCCACAAGCTGCGGTACAGCCTCTCCAAGCGCCTTCAAGGCATCGCCATACGCCTTACGGGTCGCAACCTTATCCTTGTTCACCTCATAGGTAGGCAGCTCAATCGGTTGGCCCTCCGGGAGTCTGACCGGCTGCTTGTCTTCCGGCTTCTGCACCGTATACACCTTGCTGCGTGACGAAGTTGCCAGTTCTTCCAGCGCCTTCTCTTCCTTGTCGCTGCTCAACGCCTTTCCGTGCCAGCCGCCAACATCCTCAAGGAAGGAGACACCTTTCCCCTTGACCGTACGCGCAATGATCAAGGTCGGGACATTCGTCACCTGCACCGCTTCGGCATACGCACGGTTAATTTCCTCGTAGTTATGCCCATCAATCACAATGGTATGCCAGCCGAAGGCCTTCGCACGGGCTTCATAGGCACTTGTATCCCACTGCAACATAGTCGGGCCACGTTGACCCAGACGGTTACAGTCAAGAATCGCGATCATGTTATCGAGTTTGTAGAAGGACGCGTGCTCAAAAGCCTCCCAGATCGAGCCCTCAGCCGTTTCACTGTCGCCGAGCAACACCCAGACCTTATAGGGCAGTTTATCGAGATATTTGCCCGCCAGCGCGATACCAACCCCGATCGGCAGCCCCTGACCAAGCGAGCCTGTCGCAACATCAACCCAGGGCAGAACAGGAGTCGGGTGACCTTCAAGGCGACTCCCGAACTTACGCAACGTCATCAGTTCGTCGTCGGTAATCGCCCCAGCCGCCTTATACATCGAGTACAGCAGCGGCGAAGCATGCCCCTTAGAAAAGATGAGGTGGTCATTGTTCGGGTGCTTCGGATTGTCGAAATCATAATGCAGGTAATCCGTCATCAGCACTGCCATCAAATCCGCCGCGGACATCGAAGACGTGGGATGTCCGGATCCCGCCGCGGTCGTGCAGCGAATGCTATCAATCCGCAACTGTTGTGCAAGATTCGTCCATTGCTGAACTTTCTCAGATGTTTGAGCCGTTGTCATACTTACTCCTCATCTTTTTGATTCTCAATGGTGACTTTTTCAGCCGCCACAACCATACATCAGGTGAAAATAGACCCGTGCCGTTTCGCCCGCCTGAGAGCTTATTCAAACAGAGAAAAACAGGCATCTCTCTTCAGTATAGGTCAAAACACAATTTTTCACCATGCAAAAACGCTGCTCTCAGGCAACCTCTCTACTAAGGCACGATACACGGCCACAAAAAGCGACACATCAACGGCTTGACTTTTGGCTTGAACATCTGTACCATATCAGTACTCTAAAGCGCTTCATTCTCCCATAGAACAGGAGTCACTTCCATTGAATACGCTTTCCGAAACGCTCGCTATCCTGAAAGCAAACAGGCAACAACATCAGGCGATGAAAGCACATCTCACCCCTGCGGACTGGCAAAAGCCAATCTCCCCTGAAGGCTGGTCGGGAAAAGATTACCTGGCCCACATTGCCCATTGGGACGGCCTCGCGCTTCAGTGCATTCACGCCCGACTGGCAGAAGCGCCCGCTCCGGTGTTTCCCTTTATCGCCTCCGATGAGCAAAACGAGCGCTGGCGTATCGAAGATAGCTCAAAACCACTGGATACAGTTCACGCCTGGCTTGGTGGCACCTTCGACACCTATCAGCGCGTGCTCACAGAGCATGATGAGGAAGCACTTCAGCAACAGCTCGGTATGCCCTGGAATGCCAGCGCGCAACATACGATTATCTGGCTGATCGAGCATATGGCCAAACACGAAAAAGAGCATCTCAGCTACATTGAAAGCTTCTTCCCGGCAGAATAAAAATCACCGGCGAGTACTGTTTTTCAGGAAATAACGGTGCCAGTAAAGGGCTCGTTATCCAGCGCCTTCTCAACATTGGCAAGCTGGAGTCCATTGAGGTAAATCACTCTAAGGGAGAGTTCAGAGGCTAACTTTGAAGCAATGGGATCGAAGGGAGCATTCGCGCCTGGTTCCCAGGTATCACCGACAATCGCTCGATAATCAGCCCAGGAAATGCGCTCAATTGGCTTTGCATCTGACTCTGTATGAGGATCTTTATCATAAATAAAGTCCGTATTGCTCATCTTGACGATCGTCTTGATATGATAGTCCTGCGCGAGCACAGCCGCCACATAATCGGTTGACCAGCCGGGCCGCCAGCCTGCCGCGATCACCACCGGCTTCTCTGGCTTGTGGATATAGCTATAATCTTTGATGATCGCCGGATGTGCGATATCACGAAAAATAGTGCGAAAAAGGTGCGCGTTCAGGCGCGTCGCATGGACCCCGAGCCAGTCGAGGTCATCAGAGGCCAGTTCATGCCCGGTAATCTCCGCCCCGGCATCGCGATAATGGCGTGCCAGCCGACCGCCACCTACAAACAAAAAGAAACGCCTTCCTCGCTCGGTCACCTGCCGACGAATGAAGGCGTTGAACTCTTTCAGGAATGGAACATTGATGCCGCCATCAGGGACGATCAATGAGCCACCCAACTTGATCACATGCGCTTCTAGTCGATTCTGCGTCATTCTCTCTCTATTCCTCATTCATGCAGTCGGGTATTTCTCTTGTTCGGGTGATTATAACATATCTCATCGCGAAAAGAAGCAAATTCGTGACACAGAAAGGGTCCATTTGATCCGGAAGAGATTTCTCCGTTTATACTGTAAAGGGCCATTCTTTGATGGTCCAGCGAGTGTATGAAAAAGCTCACTCGTACCACTACCGGGTGGGGAGTAGCTGACCCTTTGCCGCAAAGGGGTGAACTGGTCGTCAGGACAGAGAAGCGTTTCTCTCGGCCATTCACTGATGCGAGAACCGTGCATTAGCAGCAAGACCACCACGACACTGGATACCTCCATGCCGTGATGGTTTTTGCTCAATGAAGGGCCTCACGGTGGGGATGGAATGGAAAGGAGTTTGCGTGTTCTCGCAAATGACCTGGATCTGGATTGGATTCCACATCTTTGTACTGATTATGCTTGCCCTTGACCTAGGAGTCTTTCAGCGGAAATCGCACGCTGTCTCGGTCAAAGAGGGCCTTATCTGGAGTGGCGTATGGATAGCGCTTGCACTCCTGTTTAACCTGGGCCTGTACTTCTGGCGCGGGAGCGAAGCAGCCATCCAGTTCTTTACTGGCTACCTGATCGAAAAATCACTGAGCGTGGACAATATCTTTGTCTTTGTGCTCATCTTTAGCGCATTTCAGGTTCCAGCCAGGTATCAGCATAAAGTGCTTTTCTGGGGCGTTCTGGGTGCGCTTGTTATGCGCGGCATCCTGATCGGCGTCGGAACAGCGCTCTTGCACCAGTTCCACTGGATCATCTACATCTTTGGTGCGTTCCTGATCTTTACCGGGATCAGAATGGCGCTCCAACGGGAGGAAGACAACGTTCACCCGGAGAAAAACCCGATTCTGAAACTGGTACGCAAGATCTTCCCTGTCACCGAAAACTACGTAGAAGGGAAGTTCATTGTCAAGCAAAGCGGGAAATGGCTGATTACACCGCTGCTCCTGGTACTGGTCTTCGTCGAGACAACGGATCTGATCTTTGCCGTTGACTCGATTCCGGCGATCTTTGCCGTCACCTTAGACCCCTTTATCGTCTACACCTCGAACATCTTCGCCATTCTTGGTCTGCGTTCCCTGTACTTTGTCCTGGCTGGCGTGGTCGATAAGTTCCATTACCTTAAACTCGGCCTCTCGGTCATTCTGGTGTACGTTGGACTGAAGATGGTGTTGATCGATATATTCCACATACCAACGCTCCTTTCGCTCGGCGTCATCGCGTTGATTCTCTGTGGCGCAATCGTGGCCTCACTGATTCGCGACAAACGCTTGCAGCAGAAACAGCAAGATAAGCATGAGGAAGAGAAGGTTGAGGTAAAGAGCTAAGGACAACAAGGAGGTCACAGAGCGCTTCTGTGGCCTCTCTTTCGTATTCAATCGCTGCATCATGTATACTATGAAGAGATACCAGAAAGAACAGGGACGCATTCGACGCTCCCGAGAGCAGGCGTGAAATTGCATGCAGCACAAACGAACAGTGATACAGGTGGCGCATCAGCTTCCGAGCGAGCACGATACACAATATAACGAAAAGCAGAAAGAAAAGGTTGCTCGCCGTTTCTATGCCCTCTTTCAACACGAATATCGAGCCTTGCGTTCACAGGTCACAGGGGGAGCCTCCCCTGAAGAAGAGGAGCGCTTCACGATACGCCTCACGCTGCGCCTGCTCTTCCTTGCTTTCTTGCAACACAACGGCTGGCTCCAGCCAGATTTGACCGCCGGTCACACACCCGCTCATGTCGAATGTCTGCTTGCTCGCCTCTCGCCGGGACTCCTCGAACCGCAGTCTCTCCGCCGGCATCCGCACGTTCCGGATGTCGCAATTGAGCGCCTGTTTGCCTTTCTCAGTTGCTATCAATGGAAGCTTTATGAGCAGGTTCAAGGAAGCGAGCAGGTCCTGACGCCCGAGATCATCGGCTACATCTTTGAGAAAACCAGCCGGCAGAAACACACCGGGACCTACTATACGGGTGCGGACATCACACACTATATCAGCAGCAATACCATCGTGCCCTATCTGCTGGAACAGCTTCAGCGCCAGTATCCGGCGACGCTACACGAAATACGGCGACTGCTTCGCTGCCAGCCCAATCGGTATATTCAACCGGCCGTACAGTATGAAGACCTGTTGCCCACTGAAACCCCAGATGAGTTCGAGCGCCGCCGGAGTCGCTATCAGGCGCTGTTGCACATGCTGGAAACAGAGGCCATTACCGAGATCCACCAGGGCATTACACACCGGCTCAATCTTCAGCGCCTGGCACAGGATGTCATCGCAACCACACATGATATCACATGCGTCCATATATGCTACGCGATCCTGCGCAGCATGACGATTCTTGATCCCACCTGTGGCTCGGGCGCGTTTCTGCTCGCGGCGCTGCATATCCTTCAACCGCTCTATCGCTGTTGCCTGCATCGGTTGATGGAGCAGCCCGAAGACATCTCGCTCCCTGAACCGGACACCATTGAGGTCTTTATCCTCAAGGAGATCCTGCAAAACAACCTGTATGGCGTCGATCTGATGCCCGAGGCAGTCGAGATCTGCAAGCAGCGGCTCTTTCTTTGCCTGCTTGCCGCCTATCCGCATCCGAGCGAGCCGGGCCCGCTTCAGTGGCATATTCGTACCGGAAATGCTCTGGTTGGCTACCTGCACGCCAGCCGGACCGATACAGCGGTGCTTGACCATGCTCTCGCCAGGGCATATGGGCTTGCCACCGACAACCCGCAGGACTTTGAACACTGGAAAGAGACACATAGCCCGTTCCACTGGGCCGCTGAATTCCCCACGGTTATGCAGCGCGGCGGCTTTGATGTGTTGATCGGTAACCCGCCCTACGTTGAGTATAGCCAGATTCGTGAGCGCTATAGCCTGCTTGAAGGCGCGGGCGAACAATGTGGTAACCTCTATGCCGCCGTCCTTGAGCGGGCGCTTCAGCTCAGCCGTCAACAGGTCAGTTATCTGGGCTTCCTCGTCCCATTGAGCATCTGTGGAAGCCAACGCTTCCAACGCCTGCGCACCCTGATTCGACAGCAGACCGCCCGTCACTGGTTCGCCAACTTTGAAATCTTTCCCTGTCGCCTCTTTCAGGAAGCCTATCAGCGGCTCTCGTTCTTTCTGGCACAACACGGCAGCGCGGCTAGCCCCCAGACCTATGTGACCAAGATCCTCCGCTGGTATGCCGCCGAAAGGCCCCACCTGCTGGATCTCCTGCACTATACAGCGGTCAGCACCCCCTTGCTCAACGACAGCGTACCCAAACTGGCCGCGCCACAGCATCAGCGTATCCTGCAAAAGCTGTTGCAAGAGACAGAGACACAACCGCTTGATCTCTCTCTCGTGCCCGGGCCAACACCACACTTCATCTACTACCAGGAAGCTACCAACTACTGGACAAAAGCCGTCCGGCATATTCCGTACTATAAGAAAAATGGTGCCCTGATGGAGCCACCACATGGGCGCTTTCTCTATTTTGCTGAGGAAGCAAGCGCATGGGCAATCATGGCCCTGCTGAACAGCGCACTCTTTTATCTCTGGTTCGCCACCTTCTCGGATGGCTTTCACCTCTCCCACTATCTGGTACAGCGCTTTCCTCTCCATCGCTCCCTGCTTCAACAGCCCGAGCTTCTACGGCTGGCACAACAGCTTGAACAGGAGCTGATGCAGCACGCCCGGATCAGCACACGCAACACCCATGAGAACGCTCAGCATACAAACAAAGGACTCTCAATCGAGCTGGCCGAGTATCGCCCCGCCTGTTGCAGGCCGCTCCTCGAGCGCATAGATAACGTTCTGGCCGAGACCTACCAGCTCGACAGCGAAGAGCTGGCTTTTGTCCTCGGCTATGACCAGAAATATCGAATGGGCCGCGGGTAAACACATCTTTACAAAAGCCCACCTGAACGCTTATGATGAACACGTGCAATACCGCTACATACTGCCATAAGAGTAGCAATCAACCAGGACACATGGAGGCAGAAAAGAGCGTGGGGGAATCCGTAACACCCGAGCGCATTACCGGCCAGTTTTATCGGCGCTTTCGGAAAGAACGAGAAAAGTTTATTGCCAGCATTCAGGGCATTGATGACGCTCAGGAGCGCGAGCGCTATGGCATGCTGATGCTCAATCGCCTGCTCTTTACCTATTTTCTGCAACAGAAGGGCTTTCTCAATGGCGACCCATACTATCTCACGCATCAGCTTCAGCAGGCCCGTATACTCGGAGAAGACCGCTTTTACCGGCTTTTTTTGTTGCCCCTTTTTCATATGGGCTTTGGCACACCCGCCCACCGAAGGGCAACCCCTCTCGGCACAATCCCCTACCTGGGCGCGACGCTCTTTGCACCACATCCTGAAGAGCTACGCCCGGGCGTGCATATTGCGGACGATAGCTTCTCGTCTCTGTTCACCTTCTTCGATACCTATCACTGGCGGCTCGATGAGGCGCCACCCGGCAGCGAACAGGAACTCAGCCCCACAGTACTCGGCTATATTTTTGAACAGCAGATCAATCAGCAGCAGATGGGAGCCTACTACACCCGCGCCGATGTTACCGACTATATCGCCAGGTATACCCTCATCCCGGCCCTGTTTGAGCGCCTTACCAGCGCCGTTCCTACAGCATGTGACCCATTCTGGCAACTGACCCAGCGCTTTCCTCACCGCTATATCTATGCCACGCTGCTACGTGCAGAGCGGCTTCCGGGCGAAACCGAGGCCGAGCAACGAGAGCGGCAGCGGCGTGCCACAGATCTACTCAACGCGCTCCGTGACGGGCTGGTCAACACTATTGATGACTTTGTCACCTGCAATCTGGATATTGAGCGCTTCGCCCGGGATGTTATCATACAGGCACCGCGCCCTCTGGTAGAGGGCATCTATCAAGAGCTGTGCTCGATGACGGTCCTTGATCCTACCTGTGGATCCGGGGCTTTTCTGCTGGCTGCACTGCGCGTGCTTGCCCCGCTCTATCGCGCCTGCTTGTACCGGCTTCAGGGGCAACAGCCCGACGAATATAACATACTCAAAGAGATCATCACCCGTAACCTCTACGGCGTCGATATGATGCCCGAAGCCATCGAGATTTGTCGGCTGCATCTCTATCTCAAGCTCCTGGCCCATGTCAGGCGCGTCGAAGACATCGAGCCCCTGCCAGAGATTGCGCAGCATATGCATGTTGGCAATGCACTTGTCGGCTATACCTGGAACGATGCACTCGACGACACAGCCAGCCCTGATCTGCAACTGGCCCGAGAATATGGTATCGACCCGCATGATTGGCCGCGCTTTGTTGCCTGGAAAGCAAGCCATCAGCCGTTTCATTGGGCCCACGTCTTCCCCGAAGTGGCCGCGCAAGGAGGCTTCACCGCGATCATCGGGAATCCGCCCTATGTCGAATATGAGCAGAAGAAGTTTCCCTATCAGCTTCGAGGCTATCAGACGCTCACCTGTGCCAATTTATATCCCTGTATCAGCGAGCGGAGCGCCCGGCTCCTGGCGCCCTATGGACGGTGCGGCATGATTTTGCCTCTGGCAGCCTTCGCGACCCGCAACATGACCCCTTTCCTTGAGGGCTTCAAGCGCTGGTTCCCCGTAAGCTGGCTCTCGTTCTACCATTTCCGCCCCTCGATGCTCTTTTCGGGCGGCAAAATCGCCAGTATTCCCACCGCGATCTATCTGGCCCGCGTCAGAGGTACCGAGACCCGCTACAGCACCCGGCTGATGAAGTGGACCACCGAACAGCGCCCCTATCTCTTCACCCTGCTTCACTATTGCCGCATTACCGCCAGCGAAGATCCCGAGAACCGCCACTACTATCCAAAATTCGGCCATGCATGCGAAAATACCATCATGGAAAAAATCTTGCAACAGCGGAAAATAGAGCACTATATCAAGAGACGATCAAGGCAAACGAGAGAGAATAGTATGTACTACCGTTCAGCAGGAGGACTGTACTGGAAGGTTTTTGTGAATTTTCCCTGGCCATATCATACCACCTCCAATAAACAGTGTGACTTTCTTCCAGAGTATGACCGTAATATCTTTGTCGCGCTGTTCAACAGCTCGCTTTTCTGGTGGTACTATACTGTGACATTCGATACGTTTAACCTCAAAGACTATATGCTTTTTGGCTTTCGTTTTACCTACCCGGATAATGAGGGGATGCTTCAAGAGCTGCGCCAGCTCTGTGCCGAACTGATGGAGAACTACCAGGACCATGCACGCCATCTCAGGCGCGGCACAACTGGCAGCTATACAATCTATGCACGCAAGGCCAAAGCAATCATTGACCGGATTGATGCCGTGCTGGCGCGGCACTACGGCTTCAATGATGAGGAATTGACCTTCCTGCGCAACTATGATATCCGTTATCGTATGAGAAGCGAATCAATCAGCTCAGACCCGAGCTAGAACCCCTCAGACGACAGGAAACAGAAGGAATGGAGCACATCATCACAACCGCCTCAACCTATGAGGAACAACTTGCGGACGCCGTTGAGTTGCTTCAGGCATCGCAGAAGATAACCGTGCTCACCGGAGCCGGGATCAGCACCGAGTCGGGGATCCCCGATTTCCGCAGCCCCGGCTCTCCCTGGCAAAAACAACCACCCGTCACCTTTCACGCGTTTCTCAATCAGGCAGAAGCTCGCCGCCGCTATTGGGAGACCCGACGCACTTTGCTGCCTGCCGTAAAACAGGCTCGTCCGAACGCGGCACATCGAGCGCTGGCAGAACTGGAACGACAGGGACGACTTCTGGGATTGATTACCCAGAATTTTGACGGGCTACATCAGGACGCAGGCAATTCACCTGAGCGCATCGTGGAGCTGCACGGAACCTCCCGCGAGGCCACCTGCATCATCTGCGATACGCGCACCTCGATTGAGGATGTACAGCGCCGCGTCGACGCTGGAGAAGCAGAGCCGCGCTGCTCATTGTGCGGGGGCTATCTCAAGGCCGCAACCATCCTCTTCGGGCAACGTATCCCGGATGACGTGCTGACACGGGCAAAAGAGCTCTCAATCCGTTGTGATCTCTTTCTGGTCGTTGGCTCCTCGCTGAAGGTAACACCAGCCTCACACCTGCCACGCCTTGCCCTTCAGGCGCATATCCCCTTAATTATTATCAATGTAGAACCCACTCGTCTGGATCAGCAGGCAGATGTTACGCTTCATGAGAAAGCAGGAACAGTGCTTCCCCGGTTGATAGCACTGCTCTAGCACAAAGAGGAGTACAATGAGAACAATAGCCTACGGAACAGAGCCACAACAATTCGGAGAACTCGCGCTGCCAGCAACGCCCGGACCTTATCCGGTCGCGATCCTGCTTCATGGTGGCTTCTGGCGCAACACCTACGGCCTCGATCTGATGCGAGAACTGGCAAATGACCTGACGCGACACGGCTTCGCAAGCTGGAATATTGAATACCGCCGTGTTGGTGATCCGGGAGGCGGCTGGCCGGGCACCTTTGAAGACATCGCGCGGGCCACCGATTTCTTACAACACATCGCGCTCGAATATGCCCTTGACACGCAACGTATCTACGCAATCGGGCATTCGGCGGGCGGCCATCTGGCGCTCTGGCTGGCCGCCCGGCCCAAGCTTAACCGGGAACAAACGCTTCGCCTGAAAGGAGTTGTCAGTCAGGCCGGAGCCGCCGATCTGGAAGAGGTTTGGCGGTTGCACCTCAGCAATGATGCAGTCGTCAGCTTGCTTGGAGGCAGTCCCGAAGAGGTCCCTGAGCGCTATGCGTTTGCTTCTCCCGCCAACCTGTTGCCGCTTGGCGTCCCGACCGTCCTGCTTCATGGGCTCGAAGATATTGATGTGCCTCCCGAGATCAGCCGGAGGTACTATGAGAAAGCCCGAATCGCAGGGGATAATGCGCTCCTGATCGAGCTTCCCGGCGTTGAGCATCTCGCGCTGATCGACACTCGCTCTGATGCCTGGCAAAAAACGGTAAGTGAGCTGCTCAAGCTCCTGCCCTGAAAAAGGGCGCGGGCAGCTCTCATGTTGCCCGCGCTCACGCCTCATTTGGCCGGTTTGGCATAGATGCCTGATTGATTGGCATAAATGTTGTAGGGCAAACCATCCGCAGGCAAAAAGACCGCCTGCCCATACGCCGCCTCTACAAAGGGGGATGACCACGCCTGTTTATAGACCGTCTTAAAAAAGTCGCCATCGCCTCCATTCAGTTCTATGACAGTTCGCTCAGCGGTTCGCTCAAGATTGGGGTCTTCATAGCGCCCCTGAAGGCGAGTCAGCTTATATCCAGTATGAAACCCGAGCAGGTTCATCCAGCCTGGAAACTTTAAGATGTTGCCCTGAAGCATCCACTGATCGCCCTTCACGAGGTAGCTATTGTTCGCCTTTACCTTGCCGTTCTCATCAAACTGTGTCAATTCAAGGTTCATCGAATGCGGCATATTGGTGAATGATGTAGCCTGCACACGCGCAACCAGCACATCCCCGGTCAGCGCGATATAGCTTTGCAGCAGCGATGAGGCCCAGAGCAACAGAATCGCCAGAGCGAGCAGCAGCCCGCCGCTCGCTCCATGCTTCCAGCGCACGCGCCGCCGCACACGATAGCGTTTGCCGCTCTCCTCATCAAACACCACCCGATGGCGCTTCACAACCGTGAAAAGAGAATAGAACAATAAGCTGAGTCCGAGCAGCACCATCAGGGTTAAAATGATCTGTGGAACACCAAATGAAACGGGGTAATTCATGCGCGGCACATCTCCCTTGTCATCAAAAAGAACAGTAACAGCCACCTTGCTCTACATGGTAATACGATTCTGGAGCAACTTCGGCACATCCAACAGCAGGGTAACAGAACGAACGACAAAGAAGAAACATTCGCGATAACATGTTGACAGAGAAAGATGCAGATTTGCGATTTCAAGCCGGAGCAGGTAAAATGCAGCTAAGAAGCGCTGGCAGCGTATGCATAACCTCTACAGAATAGAAACCCGGCCTCTTCCCTACACAAATGTATCAGTTTCTATACGGAATGTTCACTCTTGTTACCGTTCATTCGTTAATGGGAATAGAACAAAGAAAGTATGTGAAGAAGCGCCGAGGGAAAGCCCTACCGCGCCACTATAGATCAAAAAAATTGATTGTGACCAAATACCTCAACGAGGAGTTTTTTTATGGAAAGACCAAAAGCCATCATTTTTGATCTTGACGGAGTGCTTACTGACACGTCGGAATATCATTTTCAGGCCTGGAAACATCTCGCCGATGATGAGGGCATTCCATTTACCAGAGAGGAAAATGACGCCCACCTGCGCGGCGTGGGTCGACGGGACTCGCTTATGTACCTGATTCGTGGCAGACAGTATAGCGAGGAACAAATCCAGGAAATGATGGAGCGCAAGAACCGGTATTATAATGCACTTATTGAAAAGATGACGCCTGATGAAATCGTTCCAGGTGGGATTGACCTGCTGAAAGAAATCCGAGCAGCAGGCATCAAAACCGCCATTGCATCGGCCAGTAAAAACTGTCGTACCGTCGTGGAACGGCTCCAAATCGCTCCCTACTTCGACGGTATCGCCGATGGATATAGTGTTGTCAATGGAAAACCGGCTCCAGACCTGTTTGTCTATGCCGCTGGATTGCTGCACACACCAACTGTTGCGTGTCTCGGCGTCGAAGATGCCGCCGCGGGCATCGAAGCGATCAAAAAGGCGGGAATGAGAGCGGTTGCCATCGGGCCCGAAGAGCGTTTCCAGGGTGCAGACAAAGTGCTCCCAACCCTGGATCACAAGCGGCTATCGGATTTACTGGAGGACTAAAGCAATCCCATAGCCCTGAGAGATTGCATAAAGATAGTAGGGAGGGCGTTCTTGTGAATCTCTGGCACATAACCGAAGAGACATTTGAACCCACACTGAAAAGAATCCACAGCAATGAGACCGTCTTCACAATCGGGAACGGCTACTTTGGTACACGTGGAACATACGAGGAAGGATACCCAAGAGACAACGCCGCGACACTCCTGTTTGGGGTATTTGATGACATTCCGGTTGCCCGTGAGGAATTGGCAAACACCCCCGACTGGATTCCCATTAAGCTCTTCGTCAATCGCGAGCGCTTCCGCCTTGATCGGGGGCAAATCCTGGCATATCAGCGCAGCCTGGATATGCAACAGGGCTTGTTGCGCCGTACTGTCACCTGGCGAAGCGATCAGGGAATACGCCTTCGGCTCGACACGGAGCGTTTCGCCAGCCTTGCCGATGAGCATGTAGGCGCGATTCGCTACACCGTGACTATTGAAGAGACACCAGACAACCAGCCCTGTGACATTTCTATCTGGAGTGGAATCAGTCTGGCTGAAGGTAACTACGACGTTATGCACTGGGAATCGGTTGACCAGAGGAGTGAGGGCGATATCTCATGGTTCCATACCGAGACCAAGAAGACCCTTGTCCAGCTCGTCCAGTCGATGTGTTTCCTCAGCGATACACCGGAGTTCGAGCGCATGATGCTGGACTCGGATATCGCGCCTAGCATCCGCTACAATGGGAAGCTAGCCCCGGGTGAAACCTTCACCGCAGACAAAATTGTGGTGATGTACACGTCTCGCGATGTGCATAATCCGCGCGAAAAGTCTATTGCGCATCTCCAAAAGCTGTTAGACAGCGCATCCGGGCACTACCGGCAGGTGTATAACGAACTGCTTGCCAGAAATCAAGAGGCCTGGCGCACCTTCTGGGAGATTGCAGACGTCGTCATTGAGGGCGATGAGCGAGCACAACGTGGCATGCGCTTCAATATCTATCAGTTGCGCATCAATGTCTCGGATCATGATTATCGCTATAGCGTTGCCGCCAAAGGTCTGACCGGCTTCGGCTATCGCGGTCACGTCTTCCATGATACTGAGGTATTTATGCTGCCCTTCTATACCTTTGTGATGCCCAAAGTAGCGCGTAATCTATTGCTCTACCGCTATCACCTGCTGGATGCCGCCCGCCGGAAAGCGGCCAGCAACGGGTATGAAGGGGCACAGTATCCCTGGGAAAGCACGCTCAACGGCGAAGAAACAACCCCGGTCTCGATTGTGCACCCGGAAACCGGTGAGGTCGTTCCGGTTCTCAACGGCTTCATTGAGTTGCATATCACGGCCAGCATTGCCTATGCCGTCTGGCAATACTGGCAGATCACGGGGGACGACGCCTTTCTGCGCGACTATGGGGCGGAAATCCTGCTGAGCACAGCCACCTTCTGGGCTAGCCGGGTGGAGAAAAACGAGGAGACCAACCAGTACGAGATCAATGATGTGATCGGACCCGATGAGTGGCACGAACATGTCGACAACAACGCCTTTACCAATTATATGGCGAGCAAGAATATTCTCTATGCACTCGATGCGCTTCGCTGGCTGGCCCTGAATGCACCAGAGAAAGAGCGCGAGCTTGGAGAAAAGCTGCGCCTGACCAATCAACGCATCTCATACTGGCTCGACGTCGCCCAACACATGCGCGTGCCTCAAGTACGACAGAGTGGCCTCTTTGAGCAATTTGACGGGTTCTTTCAACTCGAACCGCTTGATCAGAGCAAGTTCAAGGGACGCCGCGACTCCTTCCAGGGTATCCTGGGGGTTGAGGCGGTCCAGAAATATCGCATCATCAAGCAGGCCGATGTGTTGATGCTACTGACATTGCAACGCGATCAATTCGACGAGCGAACCAAGCGCGTGAACTGGGACTATTATTACCCCATTACCGATCATGACTATGGCTCGTCGTTAACTCCCGCGCTGCATGTTGTGCTGGCGTGCGAACTGGCCTACCTGGAAGAAGCCTATAAGCTCTTTATGAAAGGCGCAATGGTCGATATCGAGAACCTGCGTGGGAACACGCCCGAAGGGATTCATGCCGCCTGTGCCGGAGCCGTCTGGCAGGCAGCCATCTTCGGCGCAGCCGGGCTTCAAATCAGCGACGAGCACAAGGTGATTACTGAACCTCACTGGCTCAACAACTGGTCTCGGCTGGCCTTCTCGGTCTACTACAAAGGGAAACTACACCGTTTCGACCTGCGTCGTGAGCAACAGTGAGCAACCAACCGGGGTAGGGAATTCTCTACCCCGGTTTGACCATTTTCTGGAAATCCAGAGAAAAAACCCTTGACAAGCCCGGAAAGTTCAGGTATTATGTACCCCGTGGTCAGCCGGGAACGGTAGACCAGCAAAATACTAAGGCGCATTCGTCTAGCGGTTTAGGACACCGCCCTCTCAAGGCGGAGATCACGGGTTCGAATCCCGTATGCGCTACCAGAGTGATAGGGTTTCGGCCCTATCACAACAATACAAACCAGGGCGCATTCGTCTAGCGGTTTAGGACACCGCCCTCTCAAGGCGGAGATCACGGGTTCGAATCCCGTATGCGCTACCACTTCTTTCTCTATTCGAACACTATCTGGCGCATTCGTCTAGTGGTTTAGGACACCGCCCTTTCAAGGCGGAGATCACGGGTTCGAATCCCGTATGCGCTACTTCAGAGGTAAGGCTTATCGTCTTACCTCTTTTTTTGTGCCCTCGACCAACAAAACAGGTTTCTGCCAGGCAAACCAGTTTCTCAGCAAAAGCAGGCGTTGAAAGAGCCCGAAGGAAGGTGTATTATTGTGGGGCACGTTTTAAGCCCAGGACGCTCTTCTATAGCGTTCAGGCCAATCGTGGAAAACTTGACAGGTGTACAGATCTCTTTGCTATAGTAAGAACTAGTAACACCTCCCTGTGATGTTGAAGAACAGATGCTCATATCCACAGGAGAAAAAATCTCTTTTTTCGGAGGACTGAAAGGGAACATCCATGCATAAAAAAGGTATCCTCGTCACCGTCCTGATTATACTTACTCTTTCGCTGACCACCGTGATTTTTGCCGGTTGCTCGGTCCGGGCTCAGGTTGAGGCGAAGACAAAAGTGAAAATGGGTGCAGCCGATTTCATCGACAAAAAGGTTGAAATCAAAAAGGGAGAAGCCATCACGCTGGTAAATGCCGTTCCTTCCACACACTATATCTCGAACGGAACCTGGGATAACGGTAAAGCCAAACCGATGTCTGAGCCAAACGCGCCAACGCTGAGCGCTGTTGCTGTCAGTGGCACTGGCTCCATCACCGTCGGGCCATTTAATCAGGCGGGAGAATTTAAATATTACTGCACCATACACCCGAATATGAATCTCACTGTCGTAGTCAAGTGAAGACGCTTCATATTTATCTGCGAGAAGGGGGCCACGCTGGAACAGTGGCTCCCTTCTTTCGTTCTCAAGGCATCGCGCCACAAAATGGCCCTGTCAAAGAATTGACATCCCTTCTCCCGATATGCTACGCTCTTTATCATCACAGAAAACGTGCACGATCAGCATGTCCATGATCGGCTTTGTAGGTTGTTCCCGACAATCACACAGAGCAGGCGTGAAGAAGAGGCGAATGTATGGGCTTTCCTCGGAGGCGACCACAGCAACAGGCGTCACGCGATGTGACATCCCGAGTTCCTTCTTGCGAAGCATCGCTTTCTTGCACCTTGCTCCATCCACCAGCAATATCTCAGGTTTCTGATACATCGATAGACTTTCCCTATATAGTAAGTTTAGAGAGGCTCTCTGCCCGCACACATTTTTGTTGCCCTTGTAATAGAAAGCGGGCACAGGCGAGATGGAGGTATTTTTCATGGCAAACAAGCGCTCTATTACCGTCACCGTCAACGGGAAACAACATCACTCTGAGGTCGAGCCCCGCATGCTTCTGGTCAACTACTTACGTGACGTACTCGATCTGACCGGCACCCATGTCGGCTGCAACACCTCACAGTGTGGCGCATGCGTTGTACATTTGAATGGCGAGGCAGTGAAATCCTGCACCGTACTTGCCGTTCAGGCCGATGGCGGCGAGGTCACCACCATTGAAGGTCTTGCTCCCGAAGGCAGCCTGCACCCGTTACAACAAGCTTTCTGGGAGAAGCATGGCCTGCAATGTGGCTTCTGTACTCCCGGCATGATCATGGCATCGGCTCAACTGCTAAAAAACAACCCCAACCCGAGCGAAGCCGAGATTCGCAAGGGCCTTGAGGGCAATATCTGCCGCTGCACTGGCTACCAGAACATCGTTCGTGCCGTCCAGTATGCTGCAGAGAAAATGCAGGCAGAGCAGACAGAACCCGTCGGAGCAGGAGGCGAGTAATCGCTTCCCTGTTCTTTCGGCACAGCAGCAGCTCCGGCTCATAACAAGCAACCATCTCTTCCGCGTTAACAGTGTTTCCATTGCCTGGGAAAGGACGTGATATTTTCATGGGTATTGCATCTATGCTCGGCACGTCAATTAAACGCCGGGAGGACCCGCGCCTGATTACCGGACAGGCAACCTATGTCGATGATATCAAGCTCATGGGTATGCTGCATATGGCGGTCCTGCGCAGCCCGTATGGACATGCACGAATCCAACACATTGACGTGTCAACCGCCCTGCAAGCGCCCGGCGTGGTCGCGGTCTACACAGCAGAAGACCTGAAAGGGAAAGTCGGCAATATCGCCGTTGCCGTTCCTCTTGGACATATTACCGAAGGCATGGGATGCCGTGGCCCCCTGGCTGAAGGCAAAGTACGCTTCTATGGCGATCCAGTCGCGATTGTACTGGCAGAAACGCCCTACGCAGCCCGGGACGCGCTTGACCTGATCGAAGTTGATTATGAGCCACTTCCCGCCGTTGTTGATGCCGAAAAAGCCATGCAACCCGACGCTCCGATTCTCTATGAGGATTTCGGGACCAATGTTGCCCACAGTGTCCACCCGCCGACCGACGAGATCGAGCGTGTCTTTGCCGAAACGCAGGCCAATGGCGGCGTCCTGGTGAAAGCGCGGCTGGTCAATCACCGCGTAGCCCCCGTCTCAATGGAGACCCGGGGCGTTGTGGCCGATTTTCGCAAGGCAGATAAAAGCCTGACTCTCTGGAGCTCGTCGCAGATTCCGCACCTGCTGCGCAATATTCTGGCCGCACAACTGAACCTGCCACAGCATCAGGTACGCGTGATCGTGCCGGAGGTTGGCGGCGGCTTTGGCTCGAAGCTCAATGTCTATCCTGAAGAGGCTCTGGCCGCGCTTGCCAGTATGCTGCTTGGTCGCCCCGTCAAATGGATCGAGGACCGAAGCGAGAATCTGGCGGTTACCGTTCACGGACGCGACCAGATTGACTATATTGAGGTTGCGGCCACACGCGAGGGCAAAGTGACCGGCCTGAAGGTGCATGGGATCTCGGACATGGGAGCATACTGCCAGCTCTTCACCGACGTGATTATGCTGGCATTTGGCTACCCCGTCTCCTGCGGCGCCTACGACATTCCAACCGTCCACCTGAGCGCGGATATTGTCTTTACCAACAAGGCCCCAACCGACGCCTATCGCGGCGCTGGACGTCCCGAAGCTACCTATGTCGTTGAACGAGCGATGGACCTTGTTGCCCGCGAACTCGGCAAAGACCCGGCGGAAATTCGTCTGCTCAACTTTATCAAGCCCGAGCAGTTCCCTTACAAGTCGGCTGCCGGTGCCGTCTACGACTCCGGAAACTATCACGCCGCCTTGCGGAAGGCAATGGAGTTGATCGGCTACGAGCAGCTACGCGCCGAACAGAAGCAGCAGTCAGGTGACAAGCTGCTCGGAATCGGCATCTCGTCGTACATCGAGATCTGCGGCTTTGGCCCGAAGGGCTCAGCACCGGTCGGGCTCTATGAAAGCGCTCGCGTACGCGTGGAGCAGAGCGGCACAGTGATTGTCTACACAGGAGCCTCGCCGCATGGACAGGGTGAAGAAACAACCTTTGCCCAGATTGTCGCTGAGGAGTTCAGCATTCCAGTTGAGAACGTGCTGATCCTGCACGGCGACACCGACTCCACGCCCGAGGGACGCGGCACCTATGGCAGCCGCACCACGGCAGTCGGCGGCTCGGCAGTCTTTAACGCGGTCCAGAAGCTCAAAGAGAAAATGCTGCTGATTGCCTCCCATATACTCGAGGCCAGCCCGGATGATCTGACGCTCGAAGATGGCAAGTTCTCCGTAAAGGGGGCCCCCTCAAAGGCCGTGACATTCGCCGAGGTTGCTATGACGGCCAACCTCTCGAATACGCTGCCCAAAGGGATCGAACCCGGCCTGGAAACCACCGTCTTCTTTGAGCCCGACGCGTGTGTTTTCCCCTTCGGCAGTCACATCGCGGTCGTCGAGATCGACAAGGAAACCGGTCAGGTCCATCTCAAGCGCTTTGTCGCCGTCGATGACTGTGGCCGTCAATTGAATCCGATGATCGTGCAGGGGCAGATTCACGGAGGGCTGGCGCAGGGCATCGGGCAGGCGCTCTATGAGAGCGTCGAGTACAATGACGAGGGGCAATTACTGACAGCGACATTGATGGATTATGCGGTTCCCGCCGCAAAAGACTTTCCACCATTTGAGCTCGATCACACGGTCACGCCCACGCCAGTCAATCCGCTCGGCGTGAAAGGGGTCGGCGAGGCCGGCACGATCGGATCAACTCCGGCAATTGTGGCCGCTGTCGCAGATGCGCTCAATGTCGCTCATGTGGATATGCCCTTTAAACCGGAAAAAATCTGGCGGATCATCCACCAGCAACCATAAAAAGCCCACACACATCAAGAGGAAAGATGAGGAGAAGTTTCTATGTCGATACCCGCAGCTTTTGATTACCATCCCGCCCAAACGGTGGATGAGGCGCTGTCATTACTTCAGCAGTACGGTGATGACGCGAAGATACTGGCTGGCGGACATAGCCTGATCCCCGCGATGAAACTCCGGCTGGCACAGCCTGAACACCTTGTCGATATTGGCCGAATTCAGGGACTCTCGTACATCAAAGAGGAGCAGGACACCATTGCGATCGGCGCTTTGACCACCTACACCCAGATCGAGCGCTCGGACCTGCTGCAACAGTATTTTCCCCTGATGGTCGAATGTGCCAGCATTATCGCCGATCAGCAGGTCCGCAACCGGGGCACGATTGGCGGCAGTATCGCACACGCTGATCCAGCAGGCGATATGCCCGGCGTTATTCTGGCACTCAAAGGCGAGATCGTGGTGCAGGGCCCCGGGGGGAAACGCACCATCGCCGCCGATGATTTCATCCTGGGCGCATTTGAAACGGCCCTGGAACCGGATGAAATCGTCATCGAGCTCCGTTTCGCCCGCCCGCCCGCTCACACCGGCAGTGCCTATCAGAAACTCGCAAACCAGGCCTCGCATTACGCGATTGTTGGCAGCGCAGTGGTGCTCACTCTGGACGCAAATAAGACCTGCACCGCGGCCAGCGTCGTCATTACCGGCGCCTCGATGAAAACTGAACGCTCCCGAGCGGTTGAGCAGGCACTTATTGGCAAGCAACTCGACACCGCAACGATTACCGATGCAGCCAGCCATGCCGCCGATGAACTGGAACTGGTCAGCGACATTCACGGCTCCGAAGAGTATCGCAAGCAGATGGCAAGCGTCATCGTACGCCGCACCATCAATAGTGCGTTAGAGCGCATCAGCTAGGCAAGCAACGACTCATAAGGGCACCCGACCTCTCGTCGGGTGTCTCTTTTTTTGTCCGGTATTCAATGTCAGTATTATTGTAGCCCTCCTTTCCCTTTTCTACAACATATGTGAACACATGCAACACACAATGTAGACAATTGTAATGAGCGACCAGGCGTATAAAAAAAGTATTAAAAATTCACGTTGTTCCTACCACGAATTGAACTTTTATTATCAAAGTGCTATGATAGATGCGCGAAACTCTGGAAAAATTCTAAAGCGTAGAACATCACCAGAATGGGCAAGGAGAGCTATGAGCGAGCCGACTAACTTCACAAGCTGGAATGCATTACTCGATTTTCTGATTAAAGACCCCCATGAGAAACAACGAATAGCGCAGGAGATCCGGGTCAAGCCAATTACACTCCATCGGTGGGTTGCGAACGAATCACGACCGCGCGAAGACAATATGCGCACGCTCTTGAAAGCGATACCACGCGCGTATGCTCAGGAGTTTGTTCGGCTCATCGAGCAAGATTTTCCTCAATTGGTCGAACAGGGACAAGCAAAGGTCCAGCGGATTCCATCCGTTCCACCCGCTGAGTTCTATGCCAAAGCGCTGAACCATCATGCCAACACACCACGCTCTATCTATCCACAACAATATATAGATCTGGTCTTGCAGCAGGCCCTTTCACTCCTCGATCCTGAGCACGAAGGCATTTCCCTCAGTATCATCAGTTGTGTTCCACCTCGCGAGGGCCAAAAAGTGCGCAGCTTGCGCGAGATCAGCAGCCTGTGCTCAAAACAGCAGCGCAACCCGAGCGGGCCAAAAACGCTGTTTCTGGGCAGTGAATCGCTGGCAGGTACCGCAGTTCTCCATTATCGCCCGGCAGTGCGAAGCCGCCGCGATGAACCCGCCTCGCCCACGCCTGCCCATTGGACAGATCAAGAGGAGAGCGCTGTTGCTTATCCCCTGCTCCGTCACTCAAAAGTGGCTGGCAGTCTGGTTGCATCAAGCCCCTATCCTGAGTATTTTCAGGATAGCCACATTCGCCTGATCGAGAATTACGCAAATCTGGTCGCGCTGGCCTTTCAAGACCACGAATTTTATGCGCTTGAAGACATCCATCTACACCTTATGCCTCAGCAGAGCCAGCAAGAGCCCTATTTTCGGTACGTCAATCAGCGCGTATCGCAGAAAATGGCTCAGGCTGCCAGTGAACGTCGTCTCCTGTCTCTGCACGAAGCGCAACAGGAGGTCTGGCAGGAACTCGAAGAGGAGTTTATCCAGCTAGCAGCAGGAGTCACCGAAAAGGAGTAACGGGTCACTCATCACAAAGGAGGGCTATGAGTATGACAGACCCACAGGAATATTTCGGAAAGAATGAATACAACACGTATGTCATTGACTCGGAAAGCGCCGCTGAGATGACACGCCTGCTCAAGCAGGATCGCCTGATTACCAGCGCAATGGGTGGGATCTTCCCTGAGCGGGAAAACATCGATATCACTGATATCAACGATATACTTGATATCGCCTGTGGTCCCGGCGGATGGGTGCTCGATACTGCCTACGCGCATTCCGACATCGAGGTCACCGGTATTGATATCAGCACGCGCATGATCGAGTATGCCAGAACACAGGCTCGCGTTCAGGGGCTTGAGAATGCCCATTTTCATGTCATGAACGCGCTCAATCGTCTGGAATTTCCCAATAACTCATTCGATATGGTGAACACTCGCTTTATTGTTGGCTTTATGCAGGCGTCGCACTGGCCCATCTTCATCCAGGAATGCAAACGTATTCTGCGCCCGGGCGGGATTCTTCGCGTCACCGAGATGGAATGGGGCTTCAGCAACAAGCAGGCCTTTGAAAAGTACTCCTGGCTGATCAGCAGCGCCTTCCATAAAGCCCGGCACAATTTTTCGCCAAATGGCCTGCACATGGGCCTCATTCATATGCTGGCAGACTTCTATCAGAAGGCCGGGTTCGAGCAGATCAAGCAAGAGGCCTGCGTGGTAGACTTCTCCTATGGCACACCGTATCATGAGGGTTTCTATCATGATCTGGAGGTTGGCTATAAGCTGGTGCAGCCCTTTATCACCAAATGGGGGATCAGCACTCAGGAGGAGCTGGACCAGGTTTATCAGCAGAGTATGGCCGAAATGCAGAGCGAAGATTTCCGCTCACTCTGGATTCTGCTGACCACCCTCGGCACCAAGCCGCGCTAATCCATCCATTTGAATTTTCGCCTCTCTCCTCGTTTACCCTCCTATGAGCAGGGGACCATTCCTCCCCTGCCTCTTGCATCTTCTTTGTGAGACATACCACCAGATTGGAAAGGAACAATGCAGCACAAAAAACATTTTCGGCTATCGGTTCTCCTGATCCTGTTTCTCTGTCTCTCGGCCTTCGCATTCCTGCCAGCAGTTACCGCCCACGCACAACAGCAGACAGGCGTGCATCATGTGCTGAAGGGTGGCAACCATCATTCTACGGTAAAAAAGAAGAAGAGCAGCTATCGACCGCCCAGGCGGACCAGCCACTCTTCATCCAGTTGCCAGCGCTATACTGACCCTCAGCAACGGGCTGCCTGTGAGAAGCGCGAGAACCTCATCCTCTTTGGCGTCTTGCTGCCGCTCTGTCTTCTCGGTGGTATCGGGTATGTGCTCTATCGTTGGTACAAAAGGAAGGTAGCGCAATAAGCGCGTCGACGTCCTGGAAACGGCCAGGCAAGCGTGTTACAATACAAAGAAAATTCCCTGGCAAAGGACGAAACGTTCATTATGCATGATATCCGCATTGACCGTTGGGCAAAAACGCTCGTTGAATATTCACTGTATCTCAAACCAGGCGATATCGTTGCTATTCATGCGACTCCGGTAGCGACTCCGCTGATAGAGGCGGTGTACCGCGAGGTGCTACGTGCAGGCGCATACCCGATCCCTGTCATCAAGTTCGATTCCCAGGACGAGGTGTTCCTGCGCGAGGCCAGCGAGGAACAGCTTACCTCCCGACCGACCTTTCTTGAGGAAGCTCTGGCACAAAATATCACCGCTCGTCTATTCATCCAGTCGGAGATCAACACGCGAGCCCTGACCTCAGTCGATCCCGCGCGTCTGGCCCTCTCACGGCAGTCTGGCCGTCATATCTCCCAGATCTTCCGGCAGCGCGAACAGGCGGGAGACTTCCGCTGGTCCCTGACGCTCTATCCGACAATCGGGTATGCTCAGGATACCAATATGTCGCTCCGCGAGTTTGAAGAGTTCGTCTTTGATGTCTGCTTCCTGAATGATCCCGATCCGGTAGCCCGCTGGAAAGAGCTCTCTGTCAACCAGCAGCGTCTTGTCGATTGGCTCAAAGGGAAAAAGAAAGTGCATATCCTGGGCGAGGGCACAGACCTGACCCTATCAATTGAAGATCGTATCTTTATCAACAGCGACGGCAAGCGCAATTTCCCGAGCGGTGAGTTCTTCACCAGCCCGGTCGAGAACAGCGCCAATGGCGTCATTCAATATGATATTCCTTCAACCTACAGTGGACGCGCAGTTGAGGGGATTCGCCTTGTCTTCAAGGAAGGAAAAGTTGTTGAAGCCAGTGCTCGCGTCGGCCAGGAGATCCTTGAACAAATGCTAGCACTGGATGAGGGCGCACGATACCTCGGAGAGTTCGCGTTTGGTACCAATACCCGCGTGACTCGTGGCACCAGAAACATTCTCTTTGATGAGAAAATGGGTGGCACCGTTCATCTGGCGCTTGGTGCCAGCTATCCAGAAACGGGCGGTCTGAACAAATCAGCGCTACACTGGGATATGATCTGCGACCTGCGCACAAAGGGTGAAGTCTGGGTTGATGATACCCTCTTTCTGAAAGATGGTCAGATTCTTATCTAGCCTACACACAACAAAGCGGCGAGCACTTCGTATACATTGTATAAGGAAGCGCGAATTTGAGATGCAGGCAGTAGATACGTTCATTTCTTGTATGGACTTATCCTACTGCCTTTGTTTTCATGCAGCATCGAGTGTCGACAACCGACAACGCATATATGAGGAGGTTCCTTTTCATGGCAACCTGTAGAAATTGTGGTAGCGATGTTACCGGCAAAAAGTTCTGTCCCGAATGCGGCACCCCCGTACAGGTTGGCGGACGCTATGCCTTTTGCCCGCGCTGTCATGCCGAGACAGCTCCCGATGTCGCATTTTGTCAGCATTGTGGCACCGCGCTCCAGCCAACGGCGGCGCAGCCACACAACTCGACCCCACAAAGTCGCCCCTGTCCGTCCTGTCATACAATGGTTCCGATGGCAAGCGTGTTCTGCCCGGGATGTGGCTATAATCTTGGCCCCAATACTGGTACCGGCATGGGCACCAATCCAAACACCAATATAAGCAGTCCCGGAGCCCATAGCGGCCCCACGATCTGTCAGCGCTGTGGACGACAGAATGATCCGGGTGCGTCGGTCTGTCATGGTTGTGGACAGCCGCTGGCTCACGGGCAGCAGCCCACGCCGACACCCTATCCGGGCAATCAGCAGATGCCACAGCCCTACCAGCAGCCCCAGCCACCACAGGTCCACTATCAACAGCAACAGGTCCATTATCCACAACAACAGACATACCCACAGCAACCATATGGGCAACCTCCCTATCCGCAGCAACCCTATGGGCAGCCTCCCTATCCACAACAACCCTATGGGCAGCCCTATCCGCAGCAGCCACCATATAGCGGATTCCAACCTGCTCCCAATCAGATGGTGATTCTCTGCCCAACCTGCCGCGCGCTCTCACCAGTTGGCGCCTCGCATTGTCTGAACTGCCATCAGAGCTTGCTCGGTATCCCACCAATTCAGGCAAACCAGCTCCCGCCCAACCTGCAACCGCAGAAAGGCGGCTTCCTGCAAAGTGATGGCGGAAAAATGGCGGTCGGTGCACTGGGTGGTGCAGCAGCGGCAATTGGCGGCTTTATGCTCTTAGATGCGGTTGATGATATCTTTGACCACGACAGCGGACCACTGGATGATCTCTTTGATTAGTAAGCAACAGAGATAGGAAGGGAAGGGCAGGCATTTACTGCCTCCCTTCTTATTTTATATATACCGAGATTATGCGCCAACGCGACCCTATCTCACCCACTCAACCTACATATCCTGGATAAGGATGAGCAACTTTTCTTCCTATTCTCATGGTTTCCAGTTGCGACAATGCGCTAAAACGTCTATAATACAGCGAGATAAGCTGATTCTGAGTAAAGTAAAATAGCAACTGTACGCGTTTTATTGAAATTCACCTTTTTTGACTTATCAGGAACTATAAGGAGATCACGGCCCTCTTCTCTCAGGTGAAAGAGGCTGAGTGCCTGACGAATAATCTACATGAACTACGAGCGAACCACGCTGCAAAATGGACTACGTTTGTTGACCGCTCAGATGCCTGGTATGCGCTCCGCGAGCATTGGCTTCTTTTTTTCTGTCGGTTCACGCTACGAAGAAGATCGTATAGCAGGCGTCTCACATTTTATCGAGCATATGCTTTTCAAGGGGACCCGCCGCTATCCTTCCGCAAAACATATATCCGAGGCGATAGAAGGTGTTGGAGGGGTATTTAACGGGAGCACAGGGAAAGAGATTACCCACTACACAGCTCGTGTACCGGGCGAGTATCTTGAAAATGTGCTGGATGTGCTGGCAGATATGGTGCGGCATCCGCTCTTTCTACCTGAAGAGCTTGAAAAAGAGCGGAATGTTATCATAGAAGAACTTAGCTCAACGCAAGACGATCCAGCCGAATGGGTTAGCCTGCTTGCTGATGAGGTTATGTGGCCTGATTTGCCCCTGGGGCGTGATGACGCAGGGACGATTGACTCCGTCAAAGGACTCAAGCGGGAAGACATGCTTTCCTTCTTGAACTCCTATTATCGCCCAAACTCCCTGGTTATCAGCATCGCGGGCAATATTGACCCGCAGCAAAGCAAACAGCTGGTAGAAAAGTATTTTGCCGACTGGGAAGCGAAACAGGGTCCACGCTGGAAACTCAGTCTTCCCCCTCGGGACGTATCGGCGGTGCGTTCGATCCAGAAGGCAACCGAACAAACCAATATCTGTCTCGCGACACTCGGCGTTTCATACCTGTCGCCAGACTATTACCCTTTCCTCTTGCTCAACGCACTGCTTGGTGACGGTATGAGCTCGCGGCTCTTCCTGTCTATCCGCGAAGAGCAAGGGCTGGCATATGACATAGGAAGCTACTACAATAGCTACAACGAGACGGGAAGCCTGGTTATCAGTGCGGGAGTGGACCCGGCACACACCAAGAAAACGATACGCGCAATAGTGAAAGAGCTGCAACGACTCTGTGACGAACCAATCCCCCAGGACGAGCTGGAACGGATCAAAGCATATATGCGTGGTGGCCTCTGGCTCGGCCTCGAAGGTACCCAACAGGTAGCCTCCTGGCTTGGTAGTCAGGAATGTCTTCAGAATCGTGTACGCAGCATGGAAGAAACAGAACAGCGGATGAATGCAGTGACAGCACAGGATATTCAGCGTGTAGCCCGCTATTGCTTCGCTCCCGAGTGGCGACGCCTTGCCATCATCGGGCCGGAAAACGTCCGGCACGCTGAGTACTTCAATACGTTGCTAACAGGTGTGTAAAGAGGGAAGAGGAGACCTATTTTTATGGCACAAGTAACGCTTCGTCAGTACCTGCAAGAGACAGAAGATGCCATCAGTAGCGGTCGCATTGACGACGCGTTTGCGCGTTGTCAAAATATCCTTGCCCACTTTCCGGAGTCGCTGGAGGCGCAGCGACTCCTCGGCGAAGTGTACCTGGCTCAGGGAAATCTCGATGATGCTCAGCAAGCATTCGACTGGGTTCTAACCAATGACCCGGAGAATGTTGTTGTCTACTGCGACCGGGCATTAATCAGTGAGCGACAGGGTGATTATGATACAGCGCTTGATTGCTATCAGCAGGCCTACGAGTTGAGCCGTGGCAACAGCCAGATCCGCAACGAGTTCAATGCATTGAGCGCCCGCGTTGGACAGCAGGGCTTTATGTATTCTCGCGCTGGCCTGGCTCGCCTCTACATGCGGGGCAGCTTATTCATTCAGGCTATTCAGGAATGGGAAGCAGTTCTTGCAACCACTCCCGATCGCCTGGATGCACGCACTGGTCTGCTTGAAACTTTCTGGCGCGAAGGGCTCTATGACCGGGTCGAGCAACTGGCAAACCAGATTCTTCAGGAAGTGCCGGGCTGTGTAAAGGCGCTTCTGCTTCTCGCTCATGTCACTTCGCCGAAAGATATGCGTCAGGCGCAGCAGTTGCTTCAACAGGCTGAGAAACTCGACCCTGATCTTCAGCTTGCTCAGGACCTTTTTGCCGATATGTTCGTCAAACAAGCGCATGAACCGTTCCTGCAACTTCTCCGCAAAGAACCTTCACAGCTCGATACGGAAGGAGTGCGCAGCGGGGCCCCTGCCTTTGCTGATGAGCTTGTCAGCGCAACACCCTCAAATACTGCCTACTCGTCCCACGGCTTCTCCGATGAGTTGCCAAGCTGGGCCAGTCTACCCGCTGTCCATCCTGAAACTACGCCCTCATCCACGCCCGTCAACAGCAATCCAGAGGAAACGATGTTCCCGCAGTGGATGGATACTGTCGCGAAAACCAATATGTGGGCCACACCTGAAGATGCCGCCCGGGCCAACAATCAGGATATTCCAGACTTCGCTGCATACCTGGATAGCTCCTCTCAGTCAGCCTCTTCATGGGAAACTCAGAATCAGCAACCAGAACAGCCTGTTGCCGATTTTGGTCAGCTTTTCACTTCTCCTCAGCAGGAGCAACCTTCACTTTCTGAACAATCTGAGCAGTTTTCTTCATGGGAAAGCTTGTCAGCGTTCGCAGCCACTCCGACAAACAATGAGCAACAACCACAGGCCGAAACGATCAGCAATGAAGTATCTTTCAACGGTAACTGGGACAATGCACAGAAACAGGACGAGAACCAGGCTGCGCCAGCATGGCTGAATATGCTGACCCAATCGAGCGAGCGTAAAGTGAATAGCGCTGAACTCCCTCCGGTTCCCGCTCCGATAGAACAACAACCGGTCGAACAGCAGCAACTCCCCGAAGAAACAAAGGCTTCTGTACAGCAGCCCTCTAGCCCGAGCTGGAGCGAAGATTCACAGGAACTTCCCGCCTTCAGTATGGGCGACGACGATGATGTTATCCCGTTTGGCCCCGAATGGCTGAAATCTATCGGCGCAGAATCCATCGAGGATGACGAGAAACCACAGCTCGTTCAAGAAGCGTCTGCTCTGGCAGAGAACAAGCAACAACCAGCCGCTACTATGCCAGACAACACAGTATCTCAGCCCGAGAAGCCAAAAGACGAACCTGCATGGCTCAGCCAGCTATACCAGAATGCGCCACAAGCCCCATCTTTTGAGACTTCTCAGACTCAAAAAGAAGAAGTCTCTTCCTGGTCCGGTTTCGAGCAACAGCAGCAACCTGTTCAAGAGCAGAAGCAGCCTTCCAGTCCTTCCTGGTCCGGCTTCGAGCAACAACCTGTTCAGGAACAGAAGCAACCTTCCAGTCCTTCCTGGCCTGGCTTCGAGCAACAACAGCAGCCGCTTCAGGAACAGAAACAGCCTTCCAGTCCTTCCTGGTCCGGTTTCGAGCAGCCTGCACAACAGAAGCAACCTTCCAGTCCTTCCTGGCCTGGCTTCGAGCAGCCTGCTCAGGAAAAAGAAGAGTCACTGCCATCATGGGCAACGCCTGCTGAGCAGCAGCCGGATTGGTCAACCCAACTGTTTGGTAATACGCAATCTGACATCTCAGAGGCCCAGGTGAACGAACAAAATATTGTTGCCTCACTGGAAGAGCTAGAAAAGAAGCTCTATGCACAGGGCTTTGTCCCGATGGAGCCTAATACACTCTCAACCATTGCGCAACAAAACAATACACCTGTAGAAAAATCAACCGAGCAACAACCACAGCCAGAAACTGTGGCGTCGCTGTCAGATGACTCACTCTCTTCGGCACTGGCAACCCTGGGCGAGTTCCCTGCAATACCCAAACAGCAAAAGGCTCCAGCTTCGGAGCCAGTAGAATCTCAATGGGCTGCCTCCTTTAATCCTGTACCAGAGCCATCAGTCCAGCAGAAACAGCCTTCCAGCCCTAGCTGGCCTGGCTTCGAGCAGCAACCTGTTCAGGAGCAGAAGCAGCCTTCCAGTCCTTCATGGTCTGGCTTCGAGCAGCAACCTGTTCAGGAGCAGAAGCAACCTTCTAGCCCTTCATGGTCTGGCTTCGAGCAGCAACCTGTTCAGGAGCAGAAGCAGCCTTCTAGCCCTTCATGGTCTGGCTTCGAGCAGCAAACTGTTCAGGAGCAGAAGCAACCTTCCAGTCCTTCATGGTCTGGCTTCGAGCAGCAAACTGTTCAGGAGCAGAAGCAACCTTCCAGCCCTTCATGGTCTGGCTTCGAGCAGGAGCAGCAGCCAAAACAGCCCTCTTCTCCTGTCTGGCAGCCCCTTCAGGAACAGCCAAAACAGCCAGTAGAGCCGCAGTGGGCCGCTTCCTTTAACCCTGCATCTCAACCAATGCAGGAACAGCAGCCAAAACAGCCCTCTTCTCCTGTCTGGCAGCCCCTTCAGGAACAGCCAAAACAGCCGACAGAATCTAAGAGGAACATACCAGCACAGGAACAACCAAAGCAGCAACCGCAAAGAGGCGACATCCGTCAGCCAGCAGCGAGATCAATACAGGATATCGAGGCGACTGTCAAAGCGTCACCGATTCAAGCAGCCCGCATGAAAGCGATGCAAGAGCAGCGTACTGGTAGCATGTCTGCAATCCCGTCACGACCGGGAGTGACAAAGCCTCAAGCCTCGCAGTATAATCCGATGCTCGACCAGCTTGAAGCGACCATGAAGCGCCCGGCGATCCGTATTCAGCCAACGCAGCAGCGCGGAACCCCAGCACCGCAGTCGAAGGGACGCTCACTGGCAAATCAGGGGAACGAGAACAACGGAGCGAAAGCGAAACTCCTGAAAGGCTACCAGCATCAGCTTGTCGGTGAATACGACTCAGCCATGAAAGAATATCGCTCTATCATCCGCAACTCACCAGAATTGTTAGATGAGGTGGTCAGCAACGTACGTGCGTTACTGAAACTGGCCCCGAAATACGCGCCAGGCTACCGCGTACTGGGTGATGCCTACATGCGACAGGGCGAATATCTCCAGGCAATGGAGGCCTATAATAAAGCCCTTATGTTAACAAACAGGCCTCGTCCCTAGTCGAAGGCAGCTAGCTGAAAACATCTACAAAGGAGTCACAGCGTGGAAACGATCCTACAACGGTTGACTGACCTCGATGAGGTATACAATGCGATTCTTGTTGCTAAGGAAGGCTTGATTGTTGCAGGTACGTTGCACAGCGAGGATGAAGAGGTCATCGGTGCAATGTCCGCTGCTGCTTTCGGTTCCATCACCCATTTTACTGGTCAGGTCAGTAATAGTATTGCAAAGCATATTATTATCGAAACCGAGCGCAATACGATCCAGATGGAAGAAGCTGGAGACCTTATCCTGATCGTGATCACCCAGCGCTCTGGCGGGAACATGGGTCGTGTACGCACCGAAATGAAAAAAGCCTGTCGGCAGCTCACAGAACTGGTCGCCTCAAGCTTTTAATCGGGTTACATCCTGAAGAAAGTACAGGCAGGTGCGCTCTTGTAGCGTATCTGCCCTTGCTTTTGCCCTTACAAGCGTAAACCGACTTTCCCCCTGCACAGCGGACCTCTCTCCGGTGTGTAGAGGAAAAGCCAGTTGCAGCGGCTCCCTGGGGTCGCTGGAGGTTGGAATAAACAAGCAAGCAAATAAACAAACAAGAAAACACAAAAAAGGAGAAAGTTATACAGATGGAACGCACACTCGTTCTACTCAAGCCCGACGCCATTCAGCGTGATCTCGTCGGCGAAATCCTGTCCCGCTTCGAGCGCAAAGGCCTGAAGATTGTTGGTCTCAAGATGATGCAGTTGTCAGATGAGCTGCTCAACGAGCACTACAGCCATCTGGTCGGGCGCGACTTCTTCCCCGAAGTCAAATCTTTCATGCAACTTACCCCGGTCATCGCATTGTGCCTTGAAGGCACCGACTGTGTGAACACCGTGCGCGCACTCTGTGGCGTGACCAAAGCCCGCGAGGCTGCACCTGGAACCATCCGCGGCGAGTTCGGCATGAGCGTTCAGGCTAACCTGATTCACTGCTCCGACTCCCTGGAAACCGCTCAGGTTGAGGTTCCGCGCTTCTTCAAGGCAGAGGAGCTCTTCGAGTATCCCGATGCCCTCATCAACTACGTCTACTCCGCTCGCGAGCAGGAATAAAGCCAGATCCATAAAAAAAGAAGGGGTACTCAGATTCTTCGAGTACCTCTTCTTTTGCTTTTTGAGAGACCGCTTCTAAAAGACAAATTTCGGGCATACGTTCCCAGCACTTTCGTGAATACAGGAAAAACACGAAGCTTCCATTCTTCTTTGAGCAGGAATCTGGAAAGAAAACAGAGAGGAATAGATTGTGTTTATTCCCTACTACATCCCGCCAGCAACAACACGGACCCACTGAATCAATTACTTGCTGTGTTCAGATGTGTGTCCTACTTTTTCAGCTTTCCGTCTGGTGCTTTCAGCCAGACGCCAGCAGCGGCTTTTACTGCGAAAGCATTTGTCCTGCTCTTCTAATGTGACCGGCGGCGTACCCTTCAAACAGAAAACCTGATACATTGGTTCACCCACAACATCGTTACAGGGAAACCAGCGCTCCCGATAAAAAGGGCAGGCGTTTTTATGTCGTCGCCAATTACAATTCTCCGCCGGATGTGTATGAATCTGGCCTGCCACGAGTCGTCCTTCCTAACTCTTCAGAGTAAACAACTAGATGCAACGATACAAGGTAGTATATTGTACGACACGAACAGGGGTCAATCTTCCCTCTCCGCTCATCTCCTCTTTTTACCACCATAGCCACCCTTGCAAGCCTGCTGAGATAGATACACTACACCCCTCTCACAAAGGAGACAAACACACTGGATAGGTATCCCTCGGCCCAGGTTGTACATAGAATACCTGAAAGAGCGGGGGAGATACATCGGTCATATGGACGGTGCATTTTGGAAGCAAACATGTTATAATAGAGGCAAGATTGAAGTTTAATCCTTTCCCTTGCATCCCCCCGAAAAAGTCCCCACCCGGTTCAGTCCTCCTGTATATCAAGCGAGATAGGCATTTCTAGCATTTCCTGTTCTATTTCTTGCCACACCCGCAACAGCGCCACCGGATAGGATAGCTTCTGATCGAACATCATTTGTGAGACCCGTTGCGAGAAGTTACGAAACAGCGCCATCTGAAGAGTATATGGAGGCAATACACGCAGTTCGATATCCTCCAATGCATAGAAGGCGTCCGACTCGAAGGCCAGCGCCAGCAGATTCGCATATTGCTCGATCAGGTTTAGATGGGCAACCGTGAAATACTTTGGCAGAGCGCTGGATACCAGTAAACAGCCAAAGATACGCGTTCGGCGCATGATGGGAAAGGCAGCCGCACTCTCCTCGTTCTCTGCCCAGATCGCAGGAAACAGCATAAACTGTTCCGCACGGCTCTGCACAAACACCAGCCGGCAATTCATCACCGCAGCGCCTGCTAGCGAATCCGCACCCAGAAACATCGTCTTCTGCCCGAGATCCCCCTTCCAGGGACCTGATCCTTTGCTCCCTATCTCGCGCAAGCTCCGCACCTTACCGCCCGGTTGCGCTGGCGGCAGGCAGGCCATCACACTGACAGAAAGCCCCAATCCGTCCGGATCCAGATGCTTCAGCGCCTGCTCTAGAATCACCCCTTGTAAATTGGTCGAGAGGGAATTCGCCGTATTGGCGTAGTTCTGCAACATCTGCGCATAAAACTCCGCCGGGATCTGTTGCACTATCGAAGATTGGGCGACCATATCCTGTAAACCAGGAAATTCTTTCGCTGCAAGCCAGGTAAACTCCTGTACATGACGGGAAGGAATGGCACGAAGTAACGCCCGTAGATTCTCTTCCTGGGGGCGTGTCCCGCCCTTAACCCACCGCACTAATGTCACCTCAGTGACCTCAACAGCCGAAGCGATCCGTTTCTTTTCTGCCTTATCCTGGATAATTGAGCCAAGCAATTCACGCCAGGTTCGTTCTTCATGCTCGTTGTGCATCTCTTTCTCTCAATCATCAAACTGTATCGCCTCAAGGGGCCCCGGGATTGAGCCGCAGGAAGGGAAGACACATTGCGGCCCTTTTCCCCAAACCTCCGCTTGCACACACAATAGCTGCCTTGTTCATGGCCTGGAGCGGTTCCCATAATCCACAGCGCTGACATTGACCCCTCTCCACCGCCTTTGGCTATGGACCCGTATCGTAGTGAGAACTGACAGGCGTCATCCCTCTACACGTGCTCTGAACGCAAGCCCGTAAACCGGTCAGGTTGAAACCGACTCCTGACTACAAGCTTTCACACCTATAATAACATTTATACAGAAAAATATCAATCTTCTTTTTCTCACACAAGAAACAAAACATATACAAATAACTTTCGTTCCCTATCAAAACAACAAACATGCATGTAACAGCGTGTCATCTTCCCTTGCCAGGCCGTATTACGTCTGTTTCGCTTTTCACAGGAATGCCGCATCACCGAACGTATCTTTCGGCTCCAGAAAACCGTTTCTACTAATAAGAGAGCATACTAAAATCAAAAGAATTGGAGCGATTCATTGCTACAACATCATCAAGACGAACACGTCACCGTAAGCGAGCAACTCGCAGAGAAAGCCCCCTGGACCCTGAAGCAGACCATCGCGGGCATGGTTCTTACCCTGGTTCCGTGGTTTCTGCTCAATATCGCCTCTTCCCTCAGCAGTAGCGGAGCACCAACAACGCAGACGCCACTCTCGCCCGGAACGGACCTTGCCAATGCCATCGCCACGTTCATTGTGACGGGCTTCATTCAGAGTATATTTCTCCTGGTCCCGATTTACTTTGCCTTTTTCCGCACCAGGCCGACAGAAGTGCCACGCAGAGAATGGGGGACACAGGCGCTTGGCTTCAGGCGCTTTCAGCCGCGTGTCATTCTGACGGTTATCGGGCTACTCGTGCTTATCTATATCATCAATGTGCTCTATCAGCTTTTCCTGCAAGCCATGCACCTGGATCTCAAAACAAATGATCAGGTTATTCTCTCGTTGGGGAAACGAGCGCCGATCACATTCTATGTGACGCTGTTTTTGAGTGTTTTTGTTGCGCCCGTTTGTGAAGAAGTTTTTTTCCGGGGATTTGTCTTTAGCGGATTGCGGCGGGGTATGCCGGTCTTCTGGGCAATTCTACTCAGCGCAATCATCTTTGCCCTGACCCATTTCGACCCCGCCTCATTTCTGGTCCTTCTCTGTCTGGGAATTGCCTTTGCGTATCTACGCTGGCGTACCGGCTCAATCTGGCCGGGCATCTGCCTGCACTGGCTGAACAACACACTGGGAACGGTGTTGATACTGGTCAATCTCTATGGGCATCTCTCACTTTAATCAACGCAATGCATAGGCGGCTCTTCTGCCTATGCATCACTGCTTGAGCTCACCCTGGATCAGACGCAACTGGCCAAGCAACATTACAAGGTAGACGGTCTGCTGAAAGAAGAAGACCAGTTCTGGATGACTGTGAATCTTGCCAACCATCACGGTTAACACGGCAACCATTCCGAAAAGCAGCGCCGGGCCGGGCTGAAAACGCCAGCAGGAGGGCCGCAACCACCAGACACAGATAGAAAGATAGATGGCAAGTGTCGAGACAACCGCCTCCATATTCTCCAGCGTTCGCGCCTCCTCAGGAAACTTCCAGAAACGATAGAAGAACAGGAGAATACTTCCTATCAGCGCCAGCCCAAAAAAGATGGTGTCCCATCGACGGACAGGCACACGATTCAGCGAGAGACAGACAAAAGCCCCGAGCAGCGCAACCGAGGACATCGTGTCTAAATAGATACCGACCGATCCATCAACAGGGAGAACGAAATATTTGATCGCCACGCCCGCAACAAGAAACGCGCTCCAGACAATTCCGAAAACAGCCGCCAGCTTCCCCCATGAGCGCCGCGACACAAAAAAGAAAACCGCCCAGACCACCAGCAATAGAGCGGTCTGCCCCAACAAAAAGCGATTGTCCGAACGAAAAAAACGATAGCCATTGAGCCAGCTATGCGCGATGACGCCTGCACAGCTCAACCAGAGAATAGCAATTACACCAAAAGAGATAATAAAGCGCGGTGTCCAGATAATGCCCGTTCGACCTGAACCCCTTGAGGTCCCGCGCGACGCAGCATTCTCTTCCAACTGAGCCGCCGCTTCCTGTTGCTGATACCGATTGGAATCTAAAATACTATCAGCCATGCAGACACTTCCTCATAATAAAAAAATAGTGACAAACCAGGGCCGATACCCGAAGCATACGTTCAAGAGTAATGTGTTTTCCCTCACATACCAGGCATGCGTATTTTTCTTTTTCCCCTTCATTATACCAGGATATAACCAGAGAGGAAGTACAACAGTACCAGAGGCCTCTATCATGCACAGCGCAAGGAGGAGTTTCAGGGGAGAGAGGATGTGGGGAAAGACATCCTCTCTGCTTTTCGTCTAAGGCACATTCTTGCCAATTAACTGGGCCGCCTGCTTCCGCAGAGAGAGCAGCCCTTCGCTAAAGCGCACCGGGAATGGTCTCTCGGGCGAGAGTGCACGATACTCAGCAGGCAACTGCTCAAGGTTCTGCTGTGCCAGCTCGCGAATCTCAGACAGCGGAGGCAGGCTGCCAGGAATCACTTCACCATTCCGCATCACCGGACGCAACAGGCGATGGTAGCCGTCCGGGCGGGGCTCATGCGCCAGTTGAACAATATCTTCTTCCCAGTTTGGATGACGATAGATCTCCTTCTTGCCAGGCCAGGTACTCTTGGCGCCCGCAATCTTGATCTTGGGGTATTCCGTCCCCGAATCATCGACATACCAGACTTCTTTATAAACCGCGCCAAGCGAGCCGCCATTGATGCCGCGCTCAACCGAACCAGCTCCGCTACCCAGGGATGTACCAATACCAAAGGAATCAACCGCAGCGCCCTCAGCCAGTAACTCTTCAATTTTCCACTCATCCAGATCACCACTGACCAGAATCCGCACGCTATGCAGCCCCGCATTATCCAGTTGCTCACGAATATATTTGCTATCGGCAACCAGATCACCGCTATCAAGACGCACCGCCGCTAACGTATGGCCCAGTGTCTCCTGCGAGCGCAGCGCGACCTCAATCGCGGTATGAATAGCCGAGCGAACATCGTAGGTATCCAGGAGCAGTGTATAACGGTTGTACGCCTCCGCAACAGCCTCAAATGCCTCCTTCTCAGATGGATAAAGCTCTATCAGGGCATGAGGCACAGTGCCAGTAGCAGGAAGGCGATATTCATACGCCGCATTGAGCAAAGAGGTACTGGCGCATCCACCGATGTAGGAGGCCCGAGCGACGGTCATTGGCTCCTGCGCACGCCGGAAAGCAAACTCCGAGATTCGGCGCGTTCGTCCTTTATTGGCGGCATAGGTAATACGTGAGGCTTTTGTGGCAATCAAGGTTGACAGACTGATCGCCTGCAACAGCCCCGCCTCAAGTAGCAATGCCTCACGAAAGGGCGCTGTCACCCGCATAATTGGCTCGTTCGGAAACGCAATCGAGCCTTCCGGCAAGGCCAGAATCTCGCCAGTGAAACGCACTTCGGCCAACTCGTCGAGAAAAGCGGAATCATAGTCACGAATCCGCGCAAGGAATTTCAGATCTTCAGATGTATAGCGAAAGGATTGTACAAATTCAAGGGCCGATTCCAGACCTGCAACCAGCAAATACGCCCCACCGAAGGGAGCTGTCCGCGTGTATAAATCAAACGTGGTCAGACCGTTACGACCCGTCCGCCACGATACATAAGCAGCGTCAGGATGATACATATCCGTCATTAATCCTGGATGAAAGCTAGGCGCACGACGATTCATAAGTTTCTTCCTCTTTAGTCAAATTCGCCTCCATGTGAGTTAGTGTACATTGTACCATATTTAGGCAAGGAAAAGACAAGAGAAGGGAGAGTTTACCCGTGCTCTAGAGATAGAGTACAATAGAAGAAAGGGCAATTTTTCATATCGGCACCTACCTGAAAACAATCTCCTTATTTCATCGGGGAAATTCCCCACCTACACGAATAACAGAAAACCGACCTACAGGCACACAAGGGATGTTCTAAAGGAGGTTGCCATGTCCGGGCGACATCGTTGGGCCATTGGAGTTGCTACCAGTACCGGCATTCTGGGCCTCACCATGACCAGTGGTTTAGCCATGTTAGCCAACCATTTTGTGAAAGAGCTTTCTCGTCCGCATGCAGTGTTGAATGAAGCCGAATTTAGCTGGATCACCCCGGCTCCATTACCAGAACCACCGTATACACTTCAACGTCCGCTTCTTTTTCAAACCACCGATGGAGCGCTGATTAGCGGCGAGTTCTGGGCGCAGCCCGAGCCCGCACCAACCATCGTCCTCTGTCACGGTTATCGCATCTCCCGGCTTCACCTGCGCTCGGTCGCCAGCCTGGAATACGCACGCGGCTACAATGTTCTGTGTTTCGACTTTCGCGGCCACGGAACCAGCGATAGCGTGATTACCAGCGGAGGCAATGCCGAGGTGCGCGATCTGGAAGCCGCAATCATGGCCGCCAGCCGTCAACCAGAAACAATCCCCGGACGCATCATTCTGCACGGCTTCTCAATGGGGGCAGCCGTCGCGCTACTCACTCCACCGGGACCAGAAGTTGCAGCCATCATTGCCGACAGTCCCTATGCTCGCTCCGATGATATTATCCGCAGAATCGTTCAATTTCAGCTTATGGAGCATAGCAATCACTGGCCCACCCTTGCCCGAAGGCTGAACGCCCTGTTCTCTCCGCTGGCCTGGGCAACCGTCGCTATGAGCGCGGTCGTGTTTCGGCTCCGTTTTGGTTATGGCTTTGTGGCGCGTCCGCGTTTTAAGCGCTGGAAGGCTCTCCTCGAAGGCGCTACACAGCCGCGCACCACGCCCATTCTGCTGATCCATGCTCGCGGGGATCAATTAATCCCCATTCAACATGCCTATCGTCTCGCGACCGAGGCAAAAGCGAATGATATTCCACTGGAAACGTACTTCGTCGATGCAATCGGCCACTGTAGTGCGTATGGCTACAATCCAACACAGTATGACATGGTATTACGAACGTTTCTTGAAAGACATCTACAGAGTGATTTTCCTGCCAAACATCGGAATATGAAGATACCCGAATAGAAGAAAGACTTGCATCTTTCCACCTTGAAGTGCAATAATTTTGAATAGGAGATCAGGTAGCTGCGTTAACTGTATTGCCTGAATCACATTTTCGTGGCGCACAGAATATTGGAGGAGACCACGCCATCGGCCATCTGCTGCTGGTGGCGTGGGCAAGGAGTTTTTGCACTATCCCGAGGAGAAAGCATGATACAACGAGACGAGATCTCTCCTGCGACCGATGCACTGGAACGTCTGCCTCGTACAAGCGGACAGCGGAATGCGATCATTACTCGTAAAGCGAGTGGCCGTCTCAAACAGACAGATGCTCTTCCGTATTACGGCTCGGATGGCCCCGGCACTCGCGCCGCCTGGAAACAGGTCGCACAGCTTCGGGAAGAGAATCGCCATCTCCGCACTCTGCTGGAAGAGCAACGCACCACCTACCAACAGCTACAAGAGGAACACACTACCCTCAAAGCCGAATTTGAAAACCAGCTCGCTCAGCTACACAACGGCTATCAACAGGAACTGGAATACTATCAGCAGCATTTGCACGAGGCCACCACCGAACGGCAACGGCTTCAAGAGACCGTGGAGCTTCACACGCAGGAACTGCAAACAACAGCCCAGGAAGAGGCCCGCAAGCTGATTGCCGCCGCCACGCAAGAGCTGGCCCGTTCGCCAGAGAACCCCCCGGAGCTGTTGCAGGAGGTGAAGGCGACCATCGAAGCCCAGATCAAGCAGCAGGAAGAAAAGCACCTGGTCGAACTGCTCTTGCTCAAACGCGAGGTGCAGCATATGGCTGATGTGCTGGACAAAGAGCGCAAGCAGCTCGCCGAGGAGCAGAAACGGGTGCTGACCCTTCAACGAAGCTCGCGTGAGCAGGCACACCTGCGCCAGCGCCTCCTGGAGCAGCGTATCAAAACGCGCTGGAAAGTGACTTCACTTCTGACAACTATTGTGTTCCTGTTTTGTATGATTGCCTTTCAATTTCTGTTTCTCCTGCTTTTCCACATTCCACTTACAGCCGGGATCTCATTCGCGCTTCTCACCCCCATCTTGCTCTGCATCCTCGGGGTATTTGCGTTGAATGGGCCTCTGGCGACGGCCTGGACCATCTATACAGGTGCCCCCCATAAGAAAAAAGTACAGGAATAGCCTCTCTGCCCGGATTCACGCGAGGAAATCCGGGCACTCCTTTTTTGCCTCCAGCCGGAAACCTTTTTGCTTTTTCGCCAGTACCTAAATAAGAGCAAGCACAATCATAACCCATACACAACTTCTTTTTTGGGAGGCAGTATGCAACAACTCCAGCCCCATAAGCTCTGGGCAGAGGGAAGAGTACCCGATCCCAGTACCATTGTGATTTTCGGCGCAACCGGAGATCTGGCCCAACGAAAACTGTTACCCACGCTGGCCCACATTATGCACGAACATCCCATGCCAGAGCCATTCTGCATTGTGGCCTTCGCCCGCCGCCCGATGAGCGATGAGCAATGGCGCGAGATGGCTCTGAAGGCAATTGATACCTATCTGCCAGAAGATGACCGCCTCGATAGCCAGGCAAAAGAACAGTTCGCCAGCAGGCTCTTCTACTGTCAATCCACCTTTGAGGACAGCAGCGGCTATCAAAAGCTGAAAAGCCTGCTGGAGCGGCTGGATAAAGAGTATGGCACAGAGGGGAATCGCCTGTTCTATCTGGCAACGCCCCCTGATACCGATAACGAGATTGTCCGGCATCTCGGTGCAGCGGGTCTTGTCTACAAGCCGCTGGAAAACGGGGAGAAAGGGCCCTGGTCCCGCATCATTATTGAAAAGCCCTTCGGACATGATCTGGCGAGTGCCAGGCAGCTTAATCGCGATCTGGCGCGCATCTTCCACGAGCAACAGATCTACCGTATTGACCACTATATGGGCAAAGAGACGGTTCAGAATATTCTGGCATTTCGCTTCGCCAACGGCATCATTGAGCCGCTCTGGAATCAACGCTTTATTGATAACGTACAGATCAGTGTTGCCGAAACATTGGGCATCGGCACGCGCGCCAAATTCTACGAGACAGAGGGAGCCCTGCGCGATATCGTTCAGAACCACATCATGCAAATCCTCTGCCTGACAACAATGGAGCCTCCCGTCAACTTTGAACCTGCGTCCCTGCATGATGAAAAGGCAAAGGTGCTCAAGGCAATTCAGCCCCTGACACCTGATGAGGTAGCCCAGCAGGTTGTGCGCGGACAATATACCGCCGGGCAAATCGACGGCCAGAAGGTGGTAGGCTACCATGAGGAAGAGCACGTTGCCCCCGATTCAACAACGGAGACCTTCGTTGCCCTGAAACTCTTCATTGAAAACTGGCGCTGGGAAGGAGTCCCGTTCTATATTCGCACAGGCAAGCGCCTCCCCGTTAGAAATTCAGAGGTCACCATCCAGTTCAAGAGTGTGCCGCATCAGCTCTATAAGCCAGCCGAAACGGTCGGCCTTGAGCCTAATACGATGACGCTGCGCATTCAGCCCGACGAGGGCATATCGCTTAAGATCGCGGCAAAGGTGCCGGGGGCGGCTCGTTACCTGAAATCGATGGATATGAGTTTCTCATACAGCGACTTCAAGATTGAGCTCCCTCGCGCCTACGAACGCCTGATCATTGATTGTATGCTCGGGGACTCAACACTCTTCATTCGGCGCGATGAGATTGAAGGCGCATGGCGCATCATTGACAGCATTGAGGAAGGCTGGCAACAGATGTCAGCAACCAGCGTGCATCCCTATGAGGCGGGAACCTGGGGGCCACCGGAGGCAGACCGCTTGCTGGCACGCGATGGCAAGAGCTGGCATAATCCCGAGTAGAAAAGAGAAAAAGCGCGGGGCGCCTCTCAAGGCTCCTCACGCTTTTCCAGTGGAGACACAGAAGACCCTATTCGGGCTCATTTTCTCGCTTTTCCTGCTCCTTCATACGTCCACGAATCACATCCGCCGCCTCATCAACCTTCTGCTTGCCCTTCCCTACCGTAGACTGCACAGAGCCGCCAAGCTCTTTCTCTTTGCCTTTGGCCTGCATCTCCTCGTTACCGGTCAGTTCGCCGACCTTGTCCTGTACTTTTCCAACGGCCTTCTTCATCTTGCCTTTGAGCGTATCGGCAGTTCCCTCTGCACCAAGATCTCTCTTATTCTCGTCCATACCATTCTATCCTTTCTTTATGAGAAACGCGTGATGCATACAAGACATCTCTCGTACTGAAGCCAGTATGTACTGTTGTGTCGATGAGAAGTTGTGCTATATCCTTCCCTGAACACTGGCCTCTGTATATGACACTGTCAAAAGCTCCTAAACGAATACAGCTAACCACAGCGATACATAAAAAAGATCGGACACCTCGCGAAGAGATGCCCGATGGATGCTACTTAGCCGAGCAGTTGTTCCATCTGCTCCAGATACGTCTCGAACAGCTTAAACGCTTGCTGGACCGGCTCGGGTTTCGTCATATCGACGCCCGCCTTCTTCAACAGTTCAATACTGTAGTCAGAGGAGCCAGAGCGCAGGAAGCCGAGGTAGCGATCAACGGCGGGCTGGCCCTCATTGAGAATCTGCTGCACCAGCGCTGAGGCGGCAGAAATGCCGGTTGCATACTGATACACATAGAAGCTCTCATAGAAGTGCGGAATACGCGCCCACTCGATCCCGATCAGATCATCAACCGTGGCAACGCCGCCATAGTACAGCTCGTTCAGATGCTTGTAGATCTCACTGAACACGTCGGCAGTCAGCGGTTCACCCTGCTCGGCCCGCGTGTGGACCTTCAGCTCGAACTCGGCAAACATCGTCTGACGATACAGCGTGCCGCGCATGTCTTCCAGCGCATGGTTCAGGATCGCCAGCCGGGTCGCGGTATCTGAGGTATGCTTCAGAAGATAGTTCGTCAGCAGGCCCTCGTTCAGCGTGGAAGCCACCTCGGCCACGAAGATCGTGTAGTCACCATAGGCATACGGCTGCGTGCTCCGCGTGAAGTACGAGTGCAGCGAGTGTCCGAGCTCGTGAGCCAGCGTGAACATGCTATCGCGGTTGTTCTGATAGTTCAGCAGAATGAAGGGGTTGGTGCCATACGCGCCACCACTATATGCGCCACTGCGTTTACCGGGCGTCTCATAGACATCGATCCAGCGCTGTGAGAGACCCTGCTTCAGCGTGCTGACGTAGTCATTGCCCAGAGGAGCGAGCGCCGAAACGACGATATCACACGCCTCCTGATAGGACACGCGATCCTCTTTCTCCTCAACAATCGGCACATATAAATCGTACATGTGCAGCTCGTTCAACTTCAACACCCGCTTGCGCAGCTCAAGATAGCGATTCATCAGCGGGATATTCTCGTGTACGGTCTGGATCAGGTTGTCATAGACGCTTACGGGAATATTGTAGCGAGACAGTGCCAGCTCGCGGCACGTCTCGAAATTGCGCTGACGAGCATAGAAGATGTTTGACTTGACCTGAGAGGACAGCGTGGCCGCGATGGTATTGCGCTGCCGATAGAACGAGCCATGCATCCCCTCAAAGGCATCCTTACGAACACGGCGATCCTTGTTACGAATATAGAGGATATAGTTTCCGTGTGTCAGCTCAACATCCCGGCCCTGCTCATCTTTGATAGTCGGCAGCTTCATATCCGCATTGTTAATCATGGCAAAGATGTTGTCCGGCGCATGGCTCATCTCACCGGCAGCAGCTAGAATTGCCTCGATCTCAGCGGAACGAATATGGGGACGCGTGCGGTTGATATCGTCCAGATGATGTTTGTAGAGGTCCAGGCCTGGAGTCTCGGCAACATAGCGGTCAAGCGTTTCCTGCGGAATTGAGAGAATTTCGGGGTCAATAAAGGAGACCGCCGTTGAGAACTGGACAAACAACTGTGTAGCCCGGTCCGCCAGCCCCTGATAGAAGCTGTTCGTCGTATCCTCATCCTTGCGCATCGACGCGTAGACATACAGGCGTTCCAGACGCTCGGCGACCGCATCATGCTTGCGCAGCACACTGAGCAGCGCTTCCCCACTGCGAGCGAGCGTGCCTTTCAAAGCAGCCAGCTCGGGAATACGCTTCTGAAGCTCCTGGTACTCCTGTTCCCATGCATCATTGCTTGCGAAAATGCTTTCGAGATTCCACTTATAGTCCTGGGGAATCTCGGTACGATTCTTGTATGTCTGTACCGTAGTCATGCTTCTCCCTTTCAGCGGAAAATAGAGCACAAAAGAAATAAAAGGTGTGGAGCCAGCCATAATGAATCGAGAGAGCTGAGAAGGCTCAGCTCATTCTGGCACCCGATAGAAGAGAGACGGTATCATATGCTCTCTTTAGAGATGATACCGCCTCGGGCAAAATCTATTCTTCTTCCTCTTCCTCTAGCAAGAGATCATCGCGCTCGCCCCACTTGCCCAGAAAGCGATAGAAGTTTCGCTTGGTCAGGCGGGCCTGCTCAGAGTCGGAAAAGCCAGAGTCAAGCTGTTCCGCATGATCCTTGAGGGGAAGATCTGACACAACAACAGCTTCAAGGCCCAAATCGCGAACCGCGAAGCTGAAGTCGATGTCCATATAGCGAGCAAAGCGATAGCGCTCGTCAAAGAAGCCGATCTCTCTGACCAGCTCACGACGGAACGCCATGCAGGAGCCGTCAACCGCTTCGACCTGCTCTTCCTGACTTGCTTCAAAATGGCGCAAATCATCGGTACGGAAGCCATGCGCCCCGACAATACCAACCTCATCATCTTCCAACGCCCGGGCAAGCGGGGTGAAGATATCGCCGGTCAGTTCAAGCGTCGGGTCAAGCAACAGGATATAGCGTCCCCGACTCAACTTCAAGCAGGCGTTCTGTGCGTCCGCCGCCCCCATTGTGCGGGTGGCACGCAACACATGCAAACGGCTCTCCTGTTGCCGCGCAGCATCGGCCCAGAGATCCAGGCCATCCTGCGAGGCATTGTCGAACAGCAATATTTCGATGCTCGCATCGCCCGCGTAGCGCAACACGCTTTCAACACAGCGCCGCGCCTCCTGAAAGGCGTTTCGAGCAAGAATATGTATCGAAAATGTGCAGGTATCCGGTGCCTCTACCTGTGATGGGATATCCCGGGCAACGCGATAGAGTCTACCATCCACCTCGACACCGGGCAGCATAATCAGGTATGCGCCGTGGGGGTTGTCCTTTACAACAAAGCCAGCCTCTTCAATACGTTGCTTGAGCAGGTCAGCACGAGCATACTGACCACGCCTTCGCAAGAGATCGCGTTCCTGAGAGAGGGCAAGAATTTCAGGTGGAATGGTTTGACGATATGGACGAGTAGACATGGTACGATCCTTCCTTCGCTACAAAAAACGCTACCCACAAACTCCCGCTACCAGCCAAGTGCGAGACCGTCGCACCGGGGATCGGCAGCACCAGCAAAAACGTGAGTTTCGGGGTGAATCGCGATCGCCTGCACATGTCCCATACGATCCTCATACGGCCCCAGAACGGAGACATGATGACCGCGAAGATCAAGTGCAGTGGGAACATCAGCAGGGAAGCGTCTTTCAAGCTCGACAGCTTCGATTATAGAGTGATCCTGGTAGTCATCAACACCGCTTTGCCCTCCCAATTCGTATTCTTTGCCGGACTGATCCAACTGGAAACGTCCGCTTCTCCAACGAGGGGCCGCTATAGCCTGTTGGATATTCAACTGAAAGTCTATCACAGCGGTCAGCAATTGTACATGGATTTGCGGTTGTGCATCGCCACCCATAGAGCCGAACGCGAGATAGGGCTGTCCGTTCTGTAATACCATTGCAGGGGCCAGGGTATGCATGGTGCGCTTCCCCGGCTGCAAATAGTTTGCGTGTCGCGGATCAAGCGAGAAGTAGGAACCGCGATTATGTAAAAGAATGCCGGTATCACCACCAACCACACCACTCCCAAAGCCATAATAGAGGCTTTGAATCAGCGAGACGACGTTCCCGTAGCGGTCAGCGGCACAGAGATACGTCGTGTCTCCCGGCGGCTCAGGCGGGCCCGCGCTTCGGGACGCTCGCTGGATGTCAATGCGTTGGCGTAACTCGGCTGCATATGCTTTACTCAGTAAACGTTCCAGTGGAATCTCTACAACATCAGGATCAGAAATAAAGCGATCACGATCGGCAAAAGCCAGCTTCTTTGCTTCGAGCAGAAGGTGAAGGTACTCGGGCGATTGATAGCCCAGAGAAGCAAGGTCATACCCTTCCAGAATATTCAACATCTCCAGCGCAGTCAGCCCCTGCGAGTTTGGCGGAAACTCATAGATCTCATAGCCGCGATACGTCGTCTTGATCGGCTCCACCCAGTTTGATTGATGCTTCGCCAGATCTTCCATACTCAACACGCCACCACAGCGCTGGACATACTCTGTAATACTCTGTCCGAGTGGCCCCCGATAGAACACTTCTGGCCCCTCGTGCGCCAGCATCTTATAGGAACGGGCCAGGCGCGGCTGTCGAAGAATACTTCCAGCGGCAGGGGGAGCACCTCCCGTCAGATAGACCTCGGCGCTGCTACTCCACGGTCCAAGTACTCCTTCAGCGGCCTCAGTAAACCATGTATGCAGTTTGGGACTGACCGGCATGCCCTCTTCCGCAAGCTGAATAGCAGGCGAGAAAATCGCTTCAATGGAGGCCGAGCCAAAACGCTCCCAGGCCTCAAACCAGCCATCAACAGCGCCCGGAACATTGATCGAGAGCGGCCCCCGCAAGGGCAACTTCCGAAGCCGACGAGCGGCACACAGTTCCGGCGTCAACCCCCGTGGCGCCCGCCCGCTGGCATTGAGCGCATGAAGCTGTCGCGTCTTCGCATCCCAGATCAACAGGAACAGATCACCACCGGCAGAACAGGTAGAAGGATAGACGACCGTCATGGCAAGGTTGGCAGCAAGAGCGGCATCGAGTGCATTTCCTCCCTGTGCAAGGAGCTGTACACCAGCCTGAGTAGCAAGGTAATGAGCAGTCGCAACCATTCCCCGTGTAGCATAAACAGGACTATCGGAGAGCATTTCAGGAGACCCCGTTTCTATTGTTAAGGCACGGACGAACGTTACTGGTAATTATATCACAGGTCCCGATTCATCTATGCACGAGCGCTTTTTCGTTGCAGCCATTTTTGCCGACCTGCCTGTTTGCCAGATTGCGACAAAGGCATAAGAAAATCAGGACGGCTCTAGCGCTATTGCATGAAAAACATGCTACACTGAGAAGCAGGGGGAAGAACTCAGCAGCATTTGAGACGTCCGTCTGAATTCCACTAAATTCATTTATAAGCTTCGTTTAAGCTATAGAACGCTGGTGCAATGAAACGATGTATAGAACGCGCTTTCTACTATTTCAAAGCGTTCAAGAAGGCACAGCTCTATACAAGGCGGAACGATCAAAGGTATACTACAAGAGAAACAGGAAACCAAGAAGGAACGAAGGAGTACGTTGGAGGATGAACAAGGAAGGCAGAAAGAAACACATTACCGTTCAGGCAGGACAGCATGTTCTCTATGAAGGCGAGAATATAGAAAAGGCACGCAAGATCTTTTTCGAGGCAGCCGATCAGCCAGAATATTACGGCGATCGGATTATCTTTCTTGTTGACGGCAAGGTCAGCGCTGAGTTCCGTGAACGCATCGGCTACCGGCAGCAGCAGGATGATCCTTCTACTTCAGATGCAGATCCCGACGCGGGGAACGCCTGAGCAAGAAGCAAGCCCGGTATACCAGCCGGTGGCACAGGATCGCAAAACGCGAGGCAGGCAGCCGGGCTTCTGTCTTTCCGCTTAGCAGTTTTTATGATGGTGTTCCGCCAGTTCTCTGACCCGCTGCACATCTTTCTTGTGACAGATCACGGTCATGTCATCCATCTCGACCACAATCAGGTCTTCGACTCCGATGGTATAAACCCGGCGTCCTGTATTGTTGTAGACCACAACATTCTGACTGCCAAAGCCCTGATGATGACCGACAGAACGCACGCCCTGCTCGTCTGCCGGGAAGAGCATTCCATACTGCTCCCAGTTCCCCACATCACACCAACCGAGATCGGCCGGAATCACAACCAGATTCCGGGTTTTCTCCAGAATACCATAGTCCACAGTGATATTCTGAAGCGTCGGCCAGAGTTCCTCAAGCACATGCTGCTCGTTTGCCGTGCCCATTGCATCAGCAATCGCTTCCAGCTTGCGGGCAGAATCGGGAAGGTGCTCATGCATCTCAGCCATAAACGTCGATGCTTTCCAGATAAAAATACCGGCATTCCAGACATAATGCCCGTCGGCAAGATAGCTTTTTGCCGTTTCGAGATCGGGCTTTTCAACAAAGCGTTCGGCTCGACAGGTCGTATGTCCATGCCCCTCGCCCAGTTTCTCGGCAAAGCGAATGTAGCCGTAGCCGGTCTCAGGCTTGGTCGGCGTAATGCCAATCGTAACCAGTGACCCCTGCAAGGCCCACTCATAAGCCAACTGCAACGACTGCCGGAAGGTCTCAACATTGGCAATAACATGATCGGCACTAAAAATAGCCAGCACCGCATCAGGATCTTGCCGTGCCAGCACCGCAGCAGCCCAGCCAATCGCAGCGGCCGAGCCACGGCCCATAGGCTCACGCAACACATGCTCTGGCGGAACGGTCGGGAGATGCTCCTGAGCCAGATCAGCCATACTCTGTCCGGTAACAATCCATGTCTGATCCGTGCAGATCAGCGGCGCAACGCGTTCCAGCGTTTCCTGGATCATGCTGTTTCCATTCGGCAAAGGCAAAAACTGCTTGGGAAAACTAGGAGTACTGAGCGGCCAGAGTCTGGTTCCGCTTCCGCCGGCCAGAATGACGGCGTTAAAGTGTTCCATCAAGAAGACGCCTCCTCGCGATGTATCTCAAAGGTTTTTTTCGATTCGCCACAGTAACCGTCTTTGGTTCATTAATACAAATTGATTGTATCGAGGTTATGAGGTAGTGTCAAATAGGTAAGCTCGGCACTGGCCCTTTCAGGCATATGCCAGCGACGATGAGAAGGCGTTCTTCGCAAAAAAAAGAGCGAAAGGGAACCCCTCTCGCTCTTGATCTGCAACTACAGATCAGCGGTCACCGGAACCGGCGGCTGAGCCTCATCCTTTGAAACAGGGGCAGACTTTGGAGCAACCGGAGCAGTTGACACTGTCGCAACCGCTGTTTGACGCGCCAGACGCCGCTGCATCATCTCAGGCGAGACACGATAGACATCACGCACCAGCCCGACTTTCTCCATGAACGAAATGATATATCCAGAGATGTCAACCTGCCACCAGCGCAGCCCATGAAAGGCCGAGCGCGGGAAGGCGTGATGATTGTTATGCCAGCCCTCACCAAAGCTCAGCAGGCCAATAACCCACTCGTTGCGACTCTCATCATTGGTGGCGAAATCGCGCCGTCCAAAGGTATGGCAGATTGAATTGACGCTCCATGTGACGTGATGCGTCAGGAAGATACGCACCAGACCACCCCAGAGCAGGCCTGTCCAGCCCCCGATCAAGAACGGGATAACAAGCGAGAGAACCACCCAGACAAAAAAGGTACGACTGACGAAAACAATCACAGGATCCTTGAGCAGATGGCGGCAATACTGGTTTGGATCGGCCATACGATCTTTAAAGAGCCAACCGATATGTGCATGAAAAAAGCCTTCAACCGGGCTATGTGGGTCGCCCTCCCGATCCGAAACTGAGTGGTGCTTGATGTGGGTCGCGGCCCATTCCAATGCAGCCCCTTCAAGAGCCATCGATCCCAGGACCAGAAAGAGAAACTTCACCACCGGGTGCGGAGTAAAACTACGGTGCGTCAGCATCCGGTGATACCCCACTGTAATACCAAGCGCAGTCAGACTATAAAACGTCACCAGCAGTACAATATCGAGCCAGTTTACCGCCCGCTGCCAGAGTAGTACCATCGCGAAAATGGTCGCCACCAGCGGCACCACCACAACTATAAGAATACCTGCTTTGTAAAGAGGGCTATGTTTCAACGAAAACCTCCAAAAACTTCTTCATTCGTCAGCCTGACCGCATGGTGGCAGATCCTGCATGCTCTCTCTGAGAGATGAATACATTCCTGGCACGGGTAAGAGTATCTTCTTTTGCTATCCCTGGCCCTGCACAGCCGATCGGTGTTACAGGCAAGCGGACGGCTACTTCTCAGTAGAACTCTTTCTCGGTCAGAAGGACTGCAATCCGGCTTTTTACCGGGTTTCTACTCGAATTTTTCCCATTCTGTGGGTACAGTTAATAAGAGAGAGGTTTTTGCATTTTTGTTTCACGACTTTGAGCACATTCTTTTTTTGTTGCTCTGTGTAGTCTGAAAACAGAGAAGCGCACCTCCCTCATCAGGAGGAGAGGAAACAGTTTATCCACCTGATTTTTACGCTGTTTTAACCCATTCCGACCAGAATACATGTGAGAAACAGGAGGAAGTGACCTGTATGGGTATCTCCCCCCTTTTCTCCCGGAAACGAAGGGGCTGGTGCAGAGCAACAAAACGAAGAATTTCAACGTATCATACAGTGAGTGCATCTCGACTAAACGCAAGCAGGGAGCCGCATGGTGCTCCCTGCCCGATCGACTGACTTAAAAAACTCTCTATGAAGTTATTTCTCTACTCTCTTTTTAGTGCCAGAAGGGCTATAGTGTATGAAGAAAAACAAGAAGAGACGCACAGAAAACGCGCAACTTCCGGTAGAAGATGAAGGCACACTGGGATATGGGCAGGGGCTGGAATATGGCAGCTTCCACTACACACAGCCGATCAAAATTCCTGAAGAATGGAGAGAAGAACGCCGCAGGAAGCTTGCCGCAGCACGGGAGCGTCGCCAACAGGCTCAGACTCAAGAGGCATCTGTCTCCAAAGCGGGCAGCATCGGACGCGCAACGATTATTCTCACGGTCACACTGATTGCCAGCCGCTGTCTGGGCCTGCTCCGTTCCTCCCTTTTTCTGGGTATTATTGGTGTCAATCTGTATTCTGACGCCTTTAATCTGGCCTTTAAACTTCCCGATCTGGTCTTTAATATCATTGCAGGCGGAGCACTGAGTTCAGCCTTTATCCCCGTTTTCAAGCTCTACTGGGGCCAGAACAAGCACAAAACGGCCTGGCACATTGCCAACACCGCGATCAACGTCGCGACCGCCGCCCTGGTCCTGCTGGCCCTGCTTGGTATTCTTTTTGCCGAGCCCTTACTGCGCCTCTGGTCGCTCCCGCTCTCAAATGAACAATTGCAGCTTACAGTGACATTGATGCGGATTATGTTTCTGCAATCGGTCATCATGGGTACGGGTGTCATTATCACCTCTATTTTGCAGGCCCACGAACAATTTTTGCTTCCGGCGCTCGGAAATGTGCTCTACCCGCTCGGGATCATTATCGGCCTTCTGCCCGGTTTTCTGCTCAACGTCACGCATCATCGCAATGACTATCTGGCGGTGCTATGTGCGACCTGGGGGGTCGTTCTGGGCGCTCTGCTGATGGTGCTCGTGCAGCTTCCCGGGCTGCATAAAGTGGGCATGCACTATCGCTTGAGCTTTGACTGGAAGCACCCCGGCATTCGTCAGATTGGCCGCCAGATGATCCCACGCTTTGTGAACACGCTCATGTTGCAACTGGCAACCTGGGTTGACCTCTTCTTTCTGACCTTCCTTGCAGCGACCACGGTCAGTGGAGTGATCAGCATGTCACAGCAGGCGCTGGCAATTACAACGATCCCCTTGAGCCTGGTAGCGCCGCTGGCCGTTGCTTCCTTTCCACGCATGGCCGAATATGCCGCGCAACGCAACCTGACACGCTTAAAAGCGTTGGTCATGGAAGCGCTGGAAAGCGTGATCTTTATCACCATACCGGTTGCGGTAGGGATGGCCTTTCTCAGCCTGCCCATCGTGCAACTGCTCTACGAACACGGGCGCATGACGCTCGATCAGGCATATATCATGTCTATTCCGCTGTTCTGCTTTACGCTGGGCATCCCTGGAATGGCACTGGTCGAAGTGCTGGTCCGCCCCTTTTACGCGCTCCGTATGAACAAGATTGCCGTCTTTATCAGTGCCTGTCAGTTTATCCTCAAGATCTGCCTGAGCATTCTGCTGATCTATCCGTTCGTCTGGTTTGTGCAGACGGGGATCATCACGTCAGAGCTGCCCTCGGTGGAGAAACTGCCGCTTGAGGGGGCCTGGGGCATGGGTGCGCTGGCGCTGGCAACCTCCATTGCCGGGCTGATTGAAGCATGTGCCTTGCTCTGGGTGCTGCATATCCAGCTTCGCGGCTTTCAGATGCGTGTATTCACGGGCTTTGTCGCCCGAGTACTTCTAGCCACTCTGGCCCTGGCCCTGACGATTGGCGTGACGAAGTGGCTGCTTGATACGTTTATCCCTACAACGAATCATGCAGGAAACAGCACTCTGTCCCTGGTGGGAATGCTGTTCGTCATACTCAAACTTGCCATTATTGCCGGAGTAGGGACGTTTGTCTATCTGCGCTCGGCCCGTTTCCTGCATCTGCTCGGTGGCGGACAGCTCCAACCGGTGAACCGATTGCTTATCAAGCTGAAACTGGCATGGATTTGAGAGACAACCGATGCCAACGTTTCTTTCAGTAGACCGTTTCCCCTCCGAAGCGTACTAGTACCTTCTGGTAAGCGACAGAAGAGGTACCCTCCCCTTCTGTCGGCCCGGAGGCGGGAGTGACAGCCCCTCTCTGGCCCGAAACGATGCGGGAAGCAGGTTTCATAAGTATCCTCTCTTATCAGGGTAGAAAGAAATGCATGAGTGTGGTATGCTTGACAGGCAAGAATATATCAAAGGCGGCAAAAAACACCCGTTATACATTGATTTGTCATGAAATCTTATAAATAAAGAGTACAGTTTGAATGAACGTGGGAAATCAAGGACAGCAACCATCGAGGCCAGGACAAGGGCTTTCGGGACAACAGGGAGGTTTTTACGGCTGGCAATATGATCAGAGTAATGCGGCACCAAACGCGGCACCGCCTTCTCCGCCGTATTCGCCTCAGCCCACACCGCTGCCACAGGGATACACCCCACAGCAGCCTTCATATCCACCTCCAATGCCCAGTCAACCTGGCTATCCACAACAGCCTGGCTATCCCCGGCAGATGCCGCCCGTTCAGCGCAAGCCACAGGAACCGGCACCTGATATTTTTCAGGATACGGTGTATGATATGGGCTCAACGCTCGGGTATGGACAGGCCACAACTGAGTTTCAGTTCTTTGAGACGCCGCAACCATCACAGCCCATCGCGCAATTGCGTCAGGAGCGCCTGCAACAACTGCGCGAGGAGCGCATGCGTCGGCAGCAACGCCGCATGCAAGGCGACGTCACAACCATAGCGCCCTGGTGGCAAAAGAAGTCACCCAGTGGTTTGCCCCCCACACTCAGGCCAAACGCTCCCGGCGTTACCGGGATGCCGCCACAGGTCGCGCCGCCTCCGGGAATGCAGCCCGCACAGCAACCGCCCTCGATGGAATCCACCGCACGTGGATTTCGAGGTGTCATCGGGGAGCAGGTTGAGCGCATTTCAGAGAAGCTGAAAGCTGCACGGGTCCCCTCGCAAGACACGGGAATGATCCAGCGTGTCAATGTGCGTCGGGCCACAATGCTCCTTACGTTCGCCTTCGTGGCAAGCCGCGCCCTGGGTATTATCCGTACCTCTATGTTTGGTGCCGTCTTTGCCACCAGCAACGTTTCAGATGCATATGTACAGGCATTCCTGGTACCTGACCTTATCTTTAACATTGTCTCGGGCGGTGCGCTGAGCTCGGCCTTTATCCCGGTCTTTACCAAGTACATGATCGGAGACAAAGACGAGAAGACAGCCTGGCATATCGCCAGTACCGCGCTTAATCTGGTAACCGTCGTGATGATGGTCCTGGCAGGCCTGGCGATTCTCTTCGCGCCCGTGTTGGTGCCGCTCTACAACCCGGGCATCAAAGATGCACAGCAGCTTGCGCTCATCACCGACCTGACCCGCATCATGCTGCTTCAGGCGATCATCCTGGGCTCTGGCGTGATTGTGACCGCGGTACTGAACGCAAAGCAGGACTTCCGTATCCCAGCCATTGGCACCGTGCTCTACAACGTTGGCCTGATCGCGGGCCTACTCCCGGGCCTCATTATCTCCTTCGCCGGCCATCGGAGCGATGCCAATGACCTTGTCGCCATTCACTGGGCAAGCTGGGGCGTGGTCCTGGGAGCGCTGCTACAGGTTGGTGTGCAGGTCTACGGCCTGAAAAAAGTGGGCATGCAGTATTCGCTAACGGCCTTTAGCTGGCGACATCCCGGAGTCATCCAGATCGTTCGTCAGATGCTTCCACGCATGGCAAACTCCATCATGCTCTACTCATCGATCTTCGTCGACCGCGGTTTGATCCAGATGCTGATGGGCGATGCAAAAGATGGAGCCGAAGGTCTGATTACGCAGAACTATCAGGCGTGGCAGCTCGTTCTTCTTCCGCTTGGTATTTTCGGTGTAGCCGTCTCAACCGCCGCCTTCCCGACGCTGGCCGAAAACGTTGCCAAAGGCCGCCTTGACCGGGTTCGCAATACCATTTCCGAGACGTTGCGGAGCACTCTGTTCCTCTCGATCCCCTCTGGAATTGGCTTGATGGTCCTCGGTCTGCCGGTGATTCAGGTCCTGCTGCAACATGGGCGCTATTCGCTCTCGATGGCACAGGCAACAGCCGTTCCACTGACCTTCTTTGCCTTTGGTCTGGCGGGACATGCGGCAATTGAGATCCTGACACGTGCGTTCTATGCGATGCGCGACAGCAAGACACCGGTCATCATCAGTATTCTACAGTTTATCTTTAAAATCGCGCTCAGTATCGTACTGATGACCGTCGCGGTTATCGGTGGCACCTCGTGGGGTATGGCCGCGATTGCCTCCGCAACCTCGATCGCCGCCCTGCTGGAGGCATTCGTGCTCTTCTGGCTGCTACATCAGCGTCTCGGCGCGCTGCCACTCAAAGAGATTGGTAGCTTCATTCTGCGCACGCTGATCGCGTCGGCAGTAATGGGCGTTGCGCTCTTCTTCATCCAGTTCATTATCAACTTCCTGCTGACGATAGTTGGCAAGGTCCCGTTCTTGCGCTGGATGGATACAATGGCAACCCCGGCGCTTGGCCTGCCCGGAACGATCATGGCCGCAATCAAGCTCGGCGTGATGATCTTCCTGGGACTGATTGTCTATGTCCGTATGGCACGCCTTCTCGGTATCCAGGAACTGGGACCGTTGAAGAAGGTACTCGATCGCCTCAGACTATCCTGGATTTAAGGAAGGCAGTATGAAACAGGTACGGCTTATTATTGTTGGCTTCGGCACCGTCGGTCAGGGTCTGGCTGAACTGCTCCTGACCCAGCGGGCGGTATTACAAGAGCAGCATGCCCTTGATATCCGCCTGGTGGGGGTTGCCAACGCCCGCCACGGCTTTATCTATCGGGCAGACGGGCTGAACATCGCCACAGTGCTGACCCTGGCAAAAGAGCGCAAACCGCTGACCGAGCACCCAGACGTTCAGCACTGGGGAACCGTCCTTGAGGGCATTCAGGCAGCAGACTATGATGTCATGGCTGAAGCGACCCTGACAAACCTGCGCGATGCTGAACCCGGTCTCAGCTACATTCGTGCGGCCCTCAGCAAAAAGGCGCATGTCGTCACAGCTAACAAGGGACCAATGGCTCTCGCAGCCTATGAACTGCTGGCACTGGCACAACAGCACGGCGTGCAGCTCCGCTTTGAGGCGACCGTGATGGCTGGCACTCCCGTTATCAGCACCGCTCGTGAGGGCATGAGCGGGAGCCGTATTCAGACCATGCGTGGTATCCTCAATGGCACAACAAACTACATTCTGAGCGCGATGGAAGCCGGTCGGGACTACGCTGAGGTGCTGGCCGAAGCTCAGGCAAAAGGCTATGCCGAAGCCGATCCGACCGCTGATGTTGAGGGCTATGATGTCATGGCAAAAGTGCTGATTCTGGCCGCCACGGTCTTCGGGCAGCCACTTCAGCCCGCACAGGTCGCGCGGACTGGCATCACCGGTGTCACCCGCACGCACGTGCTTCAGGCGCAGCAAGCCAATCAGCGTATCAAGCTGATCGCGGCCCTCAACAGAGAAGGTGATCACCTGAAGGCGAGCATCGCGCCAGTCGCGCTGCCGCTGAGTGATCCTCTGGCCCACGTTGAGGGAACCATGAACGCGATCACGCTGCATAGCGATACGCTCTCGGCAGTCACGATCATCGGTCCCGGCGCGGGTCGATGCGAGACCGGCCAGGGATTGCTTGCGGATCTGATAGCGGTAAGCAGACACCAGGCCAAATAGGTACTACTGCAACCCGAAGCATGCATATACGTAAACCCAGGATAGAACCCTTTTATCCTGGGTTTTTCTCTTTTGAATGCATAAGCGCCAGTTGAAAGGAGCTTACATGGTCTACCTGCCTAATGGTATCGCACTTCTGGCGTTTCTTTTCTGGATCTTCGTCCTGATCGACTGCGTGACGAAAGAGCCGTCTGAAGGAAACGACAAAATTGCCTGGATGCTCTTTATTCTCTGGGTTCCTCTGATTGGAGCCATTCTCTATTATGTCATTCGTCGTCCTGAGCGCATCAAAGCGGTAGGGCGCTAAGGCGTTCACATGCGAAGGGGGGCCTTTACTGCTCCTCTTCCCGCTTCTCCGGCTTCAGGGTAGACATTCCCGGGATCTCAAAGCGCAGCCGGACGCTTCCAAAACAGATCCAGTCTCCATGCTGCACCAGCTCTGCCTTCAGTGGGGCAAGCGTCAGTTCTCCAAGCCGGGTCTTATTGCGACTCTTGAGGTCTTCGATATAGAAAAAGGTCTCCTCGAAGCGAATGCGGGCATGCTGGCGTGAAACCGTCATCTGTGGATCGAGTCGCGTCAGGTCAATATCGGGAGTAAAGCCACGCTTGGGATCACGCCGCCCAACAATCACATTCTTTTGCCGTATGGGGAGCCGCAGCAACACCTTGCCATCTCGCTCATAACGCAGGTTGGCATAGACTTCTGAAGCAGAAACCACCGACATCGCACCGGATGGCTGACCGAGGTTCTTAAGCACCTCTTCGTTTGGCAGCTCCCCGGAATCGAACGTCTTCATTTCACGCGTAAAGCCGCCGGTCTGTTTCGGTTCCAGGATCGTGTTCTGAATCTCAACCGGGTTTACTTGAATTTGCGCCTTCACGTTTTGCAGCGCGTTCAAGAGTGCAGTGGCATTGCTGAAACGCCGTGCCGGATCTTTTGCCAGCACGTAATTCAGCACATCCTGAAGCATCGCTGGCGCGTTATGGACGTACTGTCTGAGTCGGGGAATACTCCCGGTCGTTTGCAGAATACCCGTTTCCGCCATATTCTGTCCAACGAAGGGCAGGCGGCCAGCAATCAGCTCAAAGAGCACCAGCCCGGCCTGATACAGGTCGCTGGCAACGGTGATCGGCTGGCCTGCAATCTGCTCCGGCGAGGCATATCGTGTATCGAAAGCCCCCAGATCTTCGACGCTCGTTGGTTCCCCATATCCAAGCGCTTTCAGCAGGCCCCGCAAGCCAATATCATCGAGCTGGACACGATCTTCAATGCCAATCGTTTCTACTTCCATCGAATCAACAGTCACCAATCGGGGACGCAAATCAAGCCCGACAAAGCCCCGCTCGTGCAAGGCCTTAATCCCCATAACCATCTGTTGCGCCAGGTTCAGTGAGCGCTCGATCCCCACGTTCTCATTATCCATCACATAGCGTAAGGTCATTCCACGAGGCGGATCTGTGGCAATGTAGATACGATTCCCCTCAATTCCCCAGTCGTATACTCGCAGCACATGGGGCGATTCCAGAGCACGCCGGCTGGCAAGAGGTTGAAGAAGGGATTGGACCGCTTGTGGCTGCATCTGGGGCGGGAAATCAACGATCCACAGACCAACCACATCATTATTGTTGCGGTTATAGGCCGTATAGAAAGCATAGACGCCATTCTTCTGCACAAGCTGCCCGAGACGATAAACGCCCCCGACCGTTCGGTTATCGCGCGATACCATGCCTGCTCTCTCCCTGCATCAGAAAATAATCAGCATCTCTATTGTATAACGGTTGTCCAGTGGCTCTTTAGACAATACATCTGTGATGGGAGGGGCGCCATAATAAAACAGGAGCGATAACGCGCCGCGCTATCGCTCCCGCTCCGTCTTCTTCGCTTTACTTGTATAGTTGATCCTGCACGTATTGTTTCACCAGGTCCCAATTATTCTCGCGTGCAGTCAGGATATAGGCCCCGTCATCGGCAGTGCCTTCCGCAAGCACATTTTGCGTGCTCAGGCCGATACGCGCGGTTTTGGGGTCGTTCATATCCATCTTCATGGTAAACAGACCAAGATCCGTCAGCGACATGTTCGTATAAACGGACTTTTCCAGCGCATCCATTGCCCCATAGAAGTTCGGCCATGTCGACGCGGACTTTAACTTCGCAAGCGTGGCTTTAATCACCGTCTGCTGGCGTACCGAACGAGCGAAGTCGGTTCCCTCAGCCGGATTATCCAGCACGTAGCGAGCACGCGAATAGCGAATCGCCGTCTCGCCGTTCATGTGCTGATACCCCTTCTTAAACGTCACTTTGATCCAACTGGCGTCAATATTTGGATCATCGTTCTTGGGATAGTTCGCGGTAAAGCCTTCCGGCACATTGATATCCACGCCGCCGACCGCATCGATCAGCTTGCGGAAGCCGTTGAAGTCAACCATCATCCAGTATTTTACATCCAGTCCGGTGATCTCAGAGATCTTCTGCGCGGCCATATTTGCGCCCGCAACGCGATCTTTGCCATTATTTGAGCCAACCTGATAGACAGTGTTGATCTTGCCATATTGCCCGGACTGCGGCGGCACCTGTACCCACAGGTCGCGCGGTACCGAGACCAGCGACGTGTGTTGTGTTGAGGGAATCATGCTGATTGTTACCAGCGAGTCCATCAGGTTCGCGCCATCATGATCGCCGCCACCATAGCCCATGACGAGCAGGTTGACCCGGTCGCCAGTCGACATAAATCCGGTCTCGGTGGTCAGCGGGGCTTTCGTGGAGATCGCAGAGCCAAAGGCCAGCACCCGAGGGACCACAAAAAGGCTGGCAATGATAAGAACAGCCAGTATGACCAGCAGGGACAGACAACCGATACGCCGAATGCGTCCCTTCTTTGGAGGCTGATTCCTCGGTGACGGGCCTGGACGCTGTGCGCTGGCAGGAGGAGTATAGACAGGTCCGCCGGGAGATTGGCGCACATGCGATTGCTGCACAGGAGGGGCATAATCGTGCCCGGGTGCCTGAGGCGGATACTGGTACGGCTGGCGCTTCTGTGCTCCCTGAGCACCGCCACCAAGTACCAGCTTCCCCTGATTCTGGTGATGCTCTTGTGAAAATGACCTTACTGTTGGATCATCAGAACCATACTGGTATTTATCCGACATAGAGTATCTCTTTCCTACCGTTTTTAAGAAAATGAATAATTATAAGACAAGCATAATATGTTCGCATTCTTCTTACAACCTACCTGCCAGTTTCTCCCACCCAGAACAAAATGAAAGAGCAGGGCAGATAGTTTTTTCAGCCCTACTCACTTTAACGCTTTAACAGCCGAGAAGTTGCACGCTATTTCTTGCTCCAATCAAGCATGGCCTTCTCGTCCTTTCCGTAACGGGTCGCCACAATTTCGGCCATAATTGCCAGCGCCATTTCTTCAGGAGAGACGGCCCCGATGTTCAGGCCAATCGGGCCATGAATACGACCGACCTGCTCTTCGCTTAACCCTGCTTGCTTCAGGCGTTCAGCACGCTCCGCGCTGGTCTTTCGGCTCCCGATCGCGCCAACATAGCCCACATTGTGCTTCAATGCTACCTGTAGTGTTGGCTCGTCAAACTTGGGATCATGCGTCAACACCGCCACCGCCGTTGAGGGATTCAAGCCAAGTTTGGGCAGCACCTCATCCGGCCAGGCCACAATCAGCTCATCGGCATGAGGGAAGCGCTCCTTTGTGGCGAAGGCGGCCCGCGCATCCACCACAATCACGCGATAATTGAGCGTTTTGGCAAACGTGGTCAGCGGAATGGCAATATGTCCCGCTCCCACAATGATCAGCGTAGGAGGCGGTGCGAACCCTTCAATAAAGACCTGATAGGTCGCGTCTTCCAGGGTATACGTATAGACCTTTGCGTCACCATTCCAGAGCGCCTGTTCAGCGTCGGCGCGCACCAGAGCTTCAAGGCGTGGCTCCCCGAGTGAGCCATGCGCCTCCTGACCGGGCAGAAGCAGCCACTTGGCCCCGACATGAGCCGGTCCCGTCACAACAGTCGCCAGCGCAGCGCCCTGCTCACGCGCCAGTTGCTCCTTAAGCGCCTCATACACTCCACTCATACGTTCTCCTACCAGTCCAGCCGTTCAACAAACACACGAATAGTCCCACCGCAGGATAGGCCGATCTGCGCAAGGTTGTCTTCCTCGCTGATCCCAAATTCCAGCAGTTGCGGCTTCCCATTCTTGATAACCTCCTCAGCCGCATGGATTACGGCAGGCTCTACACAACCACCGCTTACTGAGCCCGCAAGCTCACCCTTCTCGCTGACCGCCAGCTTCGCCCCCGGCTTGCGTGGAGCCGAGCCAATTACGCTGATGACCGTCGCAACGGCTACCTGTTCGCCACGCGCGCGCCATTTCTCAATATCTGGGAGCACATCACGCATTGATTTTGCCTCCTTTTACCAGTCCTGTGGCACCTTGCGTCTTGTCCAGGCTTCCACGGCTTTGCGTCTGGCATACGCGTTGCGCACAGGACGACTATCATCAATGGTTGAAAGGATATTCCCCAGGCTAATCAGGCTATCCAGATTGTGAGCCGGAAGAAAATCATCGATAAAATTGAGCGCCGTTTTCATGCCCATTGTCAGCGGGCGATAATCGGGCGCGCCAAGCAGAGGATTCAGCCAGATCAAACGGTGGCAGCTATGTTGCAGACGATCCATCTCAACCTGCAACACCTCCGATTCTCCGCGATCCCACCCATCGCTGATGATCAAAACCACAGCGCCCCGTCCAAGCACGCGCCGCGCCCAACGCTGGTTAAAGATGTGCAGCGCGTCGCCAATGCGCGTCCCGCCGGACCAGTCCTGCACGCTCTTTGAGACATCGCGCACAGCCTCATCCACATCGCGGCGCTTGAGCTGATGTGTGATCCGGGTCAGGCGCGTGCCAAACACAAAGGCCTCTACGTTCTGGAGTCCATTCGAGATTGTATGGATGAAGTGGAGCAGCAGCCGTGAATAGAGGCTCATCGAGCCGCTGATATCGCAGATAATCACCAGGGGACGCGGCTTGTACTTGATCTCACGCCGGGTCAGCTCGACCATCTCCGCGCCGTACTTCAGATTATGTCGAACCAGGCGGCGCATATCCAGATACGAGCCTCGGCGAGCAGGCGCTTTACGTCGCGTGCGGCGCATACCCAGATTCCAGCGCATATCGGCCATCAGGCGCTTTGCTTCCTGAATTTCTTCCCAGGTATAGTGCTCAAAATCCTTCTGCCGCAGCCGCTCGATAGCACTATAGGCATATGCCTGCGGATCCCCCAGATCGTCATCTTTTGCCTTCGCCTCAGACAGTTCGCTACGCTGCTTCTGAGTTGGCTGCGATGCACGTTGCATATCGCGGCGCGCTTCGCTTGCGTTCATATGCTCGGCAAGACGCTTCCGCTCCGAGGGGGGAAGCCGAAACGCCTGCTCCTGCTTGCGAACCTGTGAACCCGGTTTCTCCTTCTTCCGACGCGGATTGTCACGCACAAACCAGAAGTAGTGATACATCTGCTCGAAGACAGGTTCCAGCTCGTGCTTGTTCAACAGGCTGCATTTCAGGGTATAGTAGAAATCTTCCTTGCTGGTAATATCAATCTCGTTCAGGGTCTCAGCCAGATCGAGAAGCTGCTGAGGCCCGACAGAAATTCCCGATTCCCAGAGTAAACGGCCAAACTCGGTCAGGCGATACAGCAGCCGTTCTCCGCGCTCTATATCCAGCGGACGCAGCGCTTTGTTACCGTTCTCTCCGGGCTGTTCAGGCGGGATCGAAGTCATGAGCGAAAGGCTCCCTTTATCTTTTGAATCAACTTCCCCAGATCACTGCCACCAACCTTCAGCACATCATCCTGATATTTCAGCAACGCACCAAGCGTATCGCGCACCGGTCCCTCAACCAGTTCCAGTTGATCGAGCGCCAGCAGCGAGCTAATCCAGTCAAGCGTTTCCGCGACGCCTGGCGCTTTATAGAGATCCATACTGCGTAGCTCGCTCACAAAGGCACACACCTGCCGCGCGAGCTGTTCGGGTGCCTGTGGCTGACGCGCCAGCAGAATCGAGAACTCTTTCTCGATCGTTGGATAATCAATCCAGTAGTAGAGGCAGCGACGACGCAGCGCATCGTGAATCTCACGGGTGCGATTCGAGGTGATAATCACAAACGGCGGCTCTTTTGCCTGAATCGTACCAATTTCCGGAATCGTAATCTGAAAGTCAGAGAGCAGTTCCAGCAGATACGCCTCAAACTCTTCATCACTGCGATCAAGCTCATCGATCAAGAGCACAGGAGGTTTTGCATTTGCCGGGTCAATTGCCTGAAGCAGCGGCCTCTGAATCAAGAAATCGGGGCCGAAAATCTCCTTCAGTTCCTCCTGATGCTGAGCCGCACCACTGGCCTCCATCAGACGAATATGGAGCATCTGGCGGGTGTAGTTCCACTCGTAGACAGCCGTGCTGACATCAATGCCCTCATAGCATTGCAAACGAATCAAATTGGTCTGCAAGATGCCCGCGAGCACTTTCGCCACCTCTGTCTTTCCTACTCCCGGTTCGCCCTCAAGTAACAGGGGCTTGCGCCGCTTCAACGCCAGAAAGATAGCCGTAGCAAGTGGACGATCAGCAATATAATCCAGGGCATAGAGTGCCCGCTGTACATCTTCAACAGTTGCAAACGTAGGGAGTTCCTGCACGAACAAAGACCTTTCCAATCTAGCAATCGTCTTTCAGAAATACCGAGTATCTTATTCTAAGCTATACAAAGAAAAGTTAGCAAGCAGAGACAGAACACAAAAACGGGCGCATACCTCATGACAGCCCATGAAAGACGCGCCCGTTTCTCGTCGTTTAGAATGATATCTATCTATTCAGCCAGTAATGCCTCTATCTTTGCCTCAATATCAGTAGCATCAGGATAGAAGGCAGCCTCTTCCGCCGCACTATAGGGAGCAGCCGGAGCTGCCACGGCTGAAATGAATGCCGGGGTACAATCCAGGTCGTAGAAGCAGTTCTGCACAATCCAGGAATGGATATGACGACCAAAACTGGTAAGATCAGCTTCCTCTGTCACAACAATGACCCGATTTGCTTCTTTCACGGCAGCCGCAATAGCTTCTTCGTCGAAAGGTGCTAACGTGCGCAAGTCAACGACTTCAATCGAGCCGCCTTCGCGACTGACAACGTTTGCGGCGGCGGTGCAGGCTTCTAACACCATCGTTCCCCAGGCAATAATTGCCATCTGTGAGGGGCCTTGACCGATACGCAGGCGTCGCGCTTTACCGATCGGGAGCGTGTAATATCCTTCAGGTACAGACCAGTATTCCGCTATTTCCGCAATGCTATTTCCTGCGCCATCCTTTGGCGGCTCCGAGCGATACAGACGCCCGCGCTCCAGAAATGCCACTGGAGATTTCGAGCGGGCAGCTTCCAGCAACAGTCCCTTTGCGTCAAAAGGAGTCGCGGGACAAATGGTAATCATTCCCGGAACATGCGTAAACCAGAGTTCGCCGGCATTGGAGTGACCATAGGCCCCGCCACCAGAACCACTGCTGGAGATCGGGCCACCACCACCGCTGCCAGATTTTGTCCGAATAATCAGGGGCACAGACCAATCACCGAAGCTCTGATAGGACATACGAGCCGCGAGCCGGATGGTCTGCGTTGCTGACTGGTGATAATCGACAAACTGAATTTCAGCACAACGCGCTTTTCCGTCATGCATGCCAGCGCCCGCAGCAATTCCCACAATCAATTGTTCGTTGAGCGGACTGCTAATGGCATGTCCGGGATATTTGGAAACCAGGGTAGCGGTCGCCCCAAAGACGCCACCGCGCGGGCTCCCAACGTCCTGGCCATACACAAAGAACTGGGGATCGCGTTCGGCCAGTTCACCGAGCGCCTCATTAATGGCTCCAAGCATTGTCATGCGACGTTTTGCGCCACGAGGAATATTCTCGCGCCACTCAGGCACATAGACAACGTGCTCCAACACGCGGTCACCGGTCGGTTCCTGCTCCTTGAGCACTTCTTGCTCGGCGCGATCCAGTTCAGCACGGATCTCTTTGCGGAAACGTTCAAGATCTTCTTCTCGGGCCTGTCCGTTCTCCACAAGCCAGCGCCCGAAGTTCTTGACGGGATCTTTTGTTGCCGTGGTCAGCGCAATCTCCTCTTTCGAGCGATAGGCCTTAATATCGGTGCTGCTGGAGTGCGGGTCAAGGAGTCCGAGATGAAGGTGCATCAATGCCGGTCCGTTGCCAGAGCGAATCTGCTGGACAAGACGTGCGGTCGTTTCATAGGTCTGGATAATATCGTTTCCGTCGACCTCTTCGGCGTACACGCCAGCGCCTTTCGCCCATTCAACAAGGGACCCGGCCCATTGGACAGAGGAAGGAGTGGTAATTGCCCAGTTATTGTCTTCTACGATAAGCAACATCGGTAAACGATGAACGGCAGCCTGCCGAAGCGCAACACTGAAATCGTTGGTAGCTGAACTGCCCTCCCCGGTTGAGCACATCACAATGGCGTTTTCGTTCTGCCGTTTGGCAGCGAATGCCACACCGCCAGCAAAGGGAGCCAGACCAGACACCTCACTGACACCAGGGAGAATACGATGCTGCTTGCTGCTATAATGTGCTGGCATATTTCGTCCGGCACACATCGGACCGGTCACACGCGAATACGCTTCACGCAGAGGGCCATAGATATCGCCAGTTCGCTGAAGCCATGCAGCCAGATCGCGATAATACAGCGCAAGCCAGTCCTCTTCATCGAGGGCGGCGACGACGGCTGCCATAGTTTCATGCCCGGCGCAACCGATGTAGAAAGGAAAGCGTCCTTGAGTCTTGCGGACCTTGAGCAGGTCGTTCATAAGTCGCGCAGTGAGCATTGTTTTATAGAGGGCAATGACATCTAGCGGCTGTGCTAGTGTATTAGCTCCCGTAGCTTTGATATCGACTGTCATTTGCAAAAGCCTCCAATAGTCTGCGTTGACGCCCTGGGCATTCTCTACTTCTCCTCACAAAGATTTATTTTTTCCAAGTTCATTATAAGGTTGCAAACGCCGAAAAGCAATGGTACCGCAAACTTCACGCCTGACTCATTGCAACAACAATGGAAGAAGGCTTATAATGATAAAGCCTGCTAACGGTCTATCCAAAACAGGTATAATACCGATTTTCTCCCTTTCTTCTAAAAAAGGATCTTAATACAGTTCAGAATTTTTCTCTGTAATAGAACGGAAAAGCAGTAGTAATGACGCCGACATCAGCATTGTTACAGGAACTCTACACGCGCATGCTCCTGACGAGAATCGTCGATGAGCTGGCCTGGCACCTGCACCTACAGGGCCATATCGACTTTGTGGCAAGCTGCCGAGGGCATGAAGCCGTTCAAATTGGAAGCGCGGCTTGTATCGAGGTAGGAAAGGATTTCACACTTCCTTATTACCGCAACCTCGGCGTCGTACTGACGATCGGCATGACCCCCTACGAGGTTTTCCGCACGTATCTCCAACCTCAGTACAACGGGAGCAAACCGCGAGCTATGTTGCACTGGGGCTATCATAAACATAATACAGTCACCGGCACAACCTCGATCGCGACCCAGATTCTGCACGCCGCAGGCATCGCTTTCGCCTGCAAACTGCGCAAGGATACGGTCGCTGCTGTGGCCTACTGCGATCATGCCGCCCATCAAGAGGCCGATTTTCAGGAAGGGCTGCGTTTCGCGGCACAACACCGCCTTCCGCTGGTGATCGTTTGCGAGAAAGAACGTACAGATCAGACAGTGATCTCCCTTCCCCCCAATGTCCAGCATATTGAGGCAGACGGCACAAACGTGTTACAGGTTGCAGAAACCATGCGCCAGGCCTTGCAGCAGGCACGTGATGGAGCCGGTCCGGTCTTTCTGGAATTTTCCGTTGTCCGCTTCCTGCCCGATTTCGCCCCGACAAAGCAGGGCATCTTTGCGCTGGAAGGCCCCCCGGACTGTGATCCTCTCGTTCAGAGTCGGCTCCAGTTGCAACATCTGGGCCTCTGGGACGAAGAACGCGCCCAACAGCTCTATCGTAGACTGCGCCACGAAGTGGAACGCGCACTTGAGGAGGCGCTACAGGAACAGCCTGCTCGCCTCCCCTGAGGGACTACACCAGCCCTTGATCTTCCGCTGTTGTCGTCAATTGGTCGCGCAACAGGGCCCGCTCCTGTTGAAGCAAAGCATCCTCAATGCGCTGGCGATGCTTGGGAAGCGTTTTTTCAGGCAAGGCATCGACCGCAAAAAAACGGCATTCGCGCGACTCCTCTGTTTCATGGAGCGTTCCCCCTACCACGCGGCAGGCAAAGGAAAGGACCACCTCACGCTTTTGCGGCTTGGAATAGACACCTATCAGCCGCTCAATGGCAACCTCAAGCCCGGTCTCCTCTCGCACCTCACGCAGTACCGTTTGTTCCACTGTCTCACCGGGTTCCATGCCCCCTCCCGGCAAGTTCCACCACTCAATATCACGCCGCAACGCCAGCAGGACACGCTTCTCCTGCATGATGACAGCGGAAACCCCGATCCGAAAATATGCCGCATGGGTTTCTGAAAGAGATGAACTCTCCATGCACTTCATCCTCCCGCTTTTTGTTTCTGTTTAGACTCCATAGAGCTGAGCCGCGTTCTTGTACAAGACGAACTCAGCCAGATCATGGGCCTGTTGCTCATCCAGCTCGTCGGCATCGATCATTTCCTGCAAGACCTGTGCAAGGACCGCACGTCCCCGCAAGGCAGATGCCCAATGCATCTCAGGAACATAGATACCATCCGAACTATACGTCAGCTTGCTTGCTGGCGCAATACTCAACGCCTGCCGGGTAAAGGCCAGCATTTCCAGTTTCTCCACAAAGGGAATAGTATACGATAGATCGAAATAGACATGCGGGTAAATCGCCGCCAGATATGCCCCTAACTGGCTGTAAGGGTAGCTCTCATGCAGCAAGACAACCGACATCTCCTGATACGCTTCCAGCACCGGACGCAGGTGTAAGGGATTGCCAAGCAGCATATCGGTATCGCTATCCCCATAGCCGGTATGAAACTGAACCGGTAAGCGCTGCTCACAGGCGGAGGCAAACGCGATATGCAGCAAATAGTCAATCAGCGGCTTTGAACGAAGCTGGATACTGCCTCGCTGTGCCACCTCCGTCCGGGCCGCCTGAAACGCAAGCCGCGCCTGCTCTTTCGACCATTCCGCAATGTTCAGGCCAGCACGATAGGCCACGATACTCTTAAAGCCGCAATAGCCCTTTTCACGCACATTGCTGATCGCCTCGCGATAGCGCTCAAGATACTCGTCAAAATCCGCACAGGTCTGCAACAGATCCTGCATCAGGACTTCCAGCCGCAAGAGCGAGACCACGCGCACCCCGCTAAGTGCCGCAAGCTGTTCCGCCGAGTAACACTGCTCGGGCGGAGGATAGGCCCCATCGAGTACCAGGCCCTTGATCTTGCCCGCCCGCAACAGGCGCTGGACCAGTTCATCACTACTTATCTGCTGACGCGCGGCAATGACCGCCTCCTCCGTGCTCTCACAGTCCAGAAATCGCGCCAGATGACGCACCATCCAGAGATAGTACACCGTGTGCTGCACATGTTGTTGGGCGAAAACGGGAGCAGTCGCCTCCGTGAAATACGAGCGATAGGTAACGGTATCCAGATGCTGGTGCAATAGCATTGAATGACAATGGTTATCGATTACCGGAATATCTGTCAGATCAAGCATAGTTCCCCCATTCATGCAACGCCTACAGGCAGGCTATCATACACGTAATCTCTGTCGCAATGGTTTCACTCTCTATGATACAGTACTCAGGCGGATATCTCCGCTTTGACACACCGGATGGAGAAAATATATGTACAGAGGCCGCGTTTTTTGACGGAGAGCGTCGAATAAAAACGCGAGATGCTCTAAGAACACAGTGCTGAAAAAAGGGGAAAGACGATGCTGGTTGCCTGTGGTCCCGATGGACAGCGCCTCACGGCCCGCGAAATATCGCCAACCCAATTACGGGAGTGGTCACGCGCCCACCTGCTCACCTGCCCGAACTGTCACGCCCCTGTTCATCTGCGCGGCGGCGCGGAGAAGCGCAGACAGCTCCATTTTGCCCATCAAAAAGGCGAATGTGCGTGGAGCACCGAACCCGAATCCGAGCGTCATGCGCAGGGAAAAGTGACGCTTGCTCACTGGCTACAGCAGCAATATCCTGCTGCCACGATTACGCTTGAGCAGCGGCTTCCCGAGCCAAACCGCATCGCTGATATCTTTGTCGCTCATCCCGATGGGACGCGATGGGCCATCGAGTTCCAATGTGCTCATCTGGAACGCGAACGCTGGCAGAAGCGCCACATTGCCTATCGCAGGGCTGGAATCATCGACATCTGGATCATCGGGAACAATCGCCGCAACAAACACGAAGCCTTCCTTGAGGCAATCTTCTCCCATACGCACGAGTTGCTCTTTCTCGATCCGCTGGTAACGCCCGCATGTAGCTGGCTCCGCTGGCCCGTCTCACCTGAACTCATCCAGGATAGACAGCTTCTGGACTATGACGGCGCCCATGCAACCCTGACGGCTCCTCTGAACGAGTTTCGCCTGATCCAGGAGGGCAGCCTGCGTCACCCGATCCGGGATGAGATAGACGAACGCGCTCGTCTGCTTCGACTGATGCACGCCAGGTTTGACCCGCGCCTGCTGCTGGCCTACCTGCGTTCCCGGGTGGAGCAAGACGTTCTGACCGATGTCCTGCGTCCGCTGTTGAAGGCCTACCTGCTGGACCCCCATCTGTTGCAGCGCTATAACTATGGGCGCGGCACGCTCACACCCGCTGAGCAAGAGCGGATTGACAGGGCCCGTGACTGGCTGGTCTCACTCGACGCAAAAGGCTACACGCGAGAACGGCTACGCGCCCTTGTCAGAGAGATTCCCTTTGTCAATGCATACGCCGCTTTTGCCACGTATTTTGAATTGTTACTCTCTCTTCCCTGAACAAGGCCTTCTCAATAAGAAAAGCGATACCGACGATTCCCGGATTGAAACTCAATGATAGAGCAGTGCGTTATCCTAATAGTAAGGATCAGATACATAGTCCAGCCAATACCTCTGTACCAGGAGAGGAAAGGATAGAAAGAGATGAATAACTTCTTCAAAGGTCTACTCGTCGGCGTCGGTGTTGGCATGCTTATTGCTCCTATGCGCGGCGAAGAGATGCGCAAGATGTTGAGCGAGCGCTTTGAGGAGCTTCGAGGACAGCTTCCCGAAAATGAACAGATCGCACTGTACAAGCAACGTGTAACCGAACGCGTCTCACAGACTGCGGATAATCTCAAGAGCTATGCCAAACAGGCTGGCTCCACCGTGAAACAGACAGCCAGCAACCTGAAGAACACCGCACAGAAAGCCGGCGAGGATGTAAAAAGCACAGGCAGGGACGTGACACAGGAAACCAAAGAGACCATTAAAGCAACACCCAGTCAGCAATAGGGCCTTGCCTGCTTCCCATTCTTCAGACGTAAAAAAAAGAGACATGGCACCTGATATCGGGTGCCATGTTTTTTTGCTGCCGAATAAAAAGGATTATGAGACCTGCACACGCTCTATCTGAAGATTCAGCGAGGTCAGGCGCGGCACAATATCGCCGTAACCACGCTCAAGGAACTCGATACCTGTAATCATGGTCGTGCCTCGTGCGATTGCCGCCGCGATCACATAAGCAAGGCCAGCACGGAGATCAGGGATACAGAGATCTGCTGCCGTCAACGGAGTCGGCCCCATAATAATCGCGCTGTGCTCGTAGTTCTTGTCGCGGAACCGGCAGGGAGTCCCCCCCAGACAATGCGTGGTCAACTGAGTATGAGCGCCCAATTCCGCCAGATCCTTCAGATATCCAAAACGCTTCTCATACACCGTCTCATGCATAATCGAGATACCATGTGCCTGCGTCAGCAGCACCGCGAAGGGCTGCTGCCAGTCGGTCGAGAAGCCAGGGTAGACGTCGGTTTCGATGACAGCCGGACGTAGCTCTCCATTGCGGAAGAAACGAATGCTCTCCGCTCCTTTGAGCTCTACACCGCCGCCGATCTGCTGATAGTAGGAAAGGAAGTTGCCAAGCGTATCGGGACGAATCCCGTGAATTGTCACATCACCGTCCGAGGCACAGGCCAGACAGGCCCACGAAGCCGCCTCAATTCGATCACCAAACACACGCATATTCACCCCATGCAGGCGCGGCACACCCTCAATGCGAATCTCGCGTCCCGACGAGGTAAAAATAATCGCGCCCATTGCACGCAGCATGGTGATGAGTTCCATGATTTCGGGCTCAACAGCGGCATTGGCAATGACCGAACGCCCTTCAGCAAGCACACTGAGATACAGACAGGTTTCCGTCGCGCCCACGCTGGGATAGGGAAGTTCGATATATGCTCCCTTGAGCGACTTCACACGCCGCGCAACGTAGCCATCTTCGCCCTCTTCCACAATACCGCCAAATTTACGGATAGCTTCAAGATGGAAATCGACGGCACGAGCGCCAATCTTACAACCTCCCACAACCGGCACCGAGACTTCCGGGAAACGATGCAGCAGGGCCCCAAGCAGCAGGATAGGGATGCGGTTACTGCCTGAATGCGGGACCGGCACCGTCGATGTATTAATCGTGGTCGGATCAATGCGCAATTCAAGGCTCTCTGTCCTCTCAACGGTTGCACCGATTGAGGTGAGCAACTCTGCTGTGATATCAACATCTCCAATAGGAGGAACATTTGTCAATACAGTGGGGGTTTCGCCGAGCAATGCAGCAACCATTGCTTTCGTCGCGAAATTCTTTGCACCGAGGCAGTTTATCTCACCCTTCACGGGGTATCCGCCCTCGATACGATATGCATACGGACTCTTCACAGCTACCTTACCTTTTTTGAATAGAGTTTTGAAAAATCAGGTACGCAGGGAGGAACAATTGTTATGCTATCCTCCCTTGCCATTATACAGGTATACTTCCACCTCACGATATATGACAAATCCGGCCATTAACGCAAGTATCTGGTAGAAGAGGAGGGTAGATATAGGCAATTTGGGGGATACAGAACAGGAAGAAAAGCAGACCAAAAGAACGAGCACGCCGTCACATGGTATAGTATTATTGCGTTCAAATGTTCAAGCATTGAACGTGACCTTCTGGCCGATCACCAGCGCACCGCATTCGGCGTACACACAGAGCCAGTTCGTTCTGTGAAGGAACGCCACCTGCCCTGTGCGCCCTCTGATCGCGCAGAAGCAAGGCGTGCACGCTGTTTTCTGTCATCGTGCACCTTCAGTTCTGTCCGAGAGCTGCAACGCGAAGGGCATCCGCTCATCATGGGCCGATGCCCTTTCTCCTCTCGATCAGGCACGCATACACAACTCGCCCAGTACTTAGAAAAGGGCAGGCATCAGAGCTCAGTACTTAGAAAAGTGGCTCAGAGCCTCCTCTTCAGGCGTCTTATCTTGAAAATAAGCCTGCTCGCTCCACTTCACCGCGAGATACGATTTCAGCAACAGTGGGCCAAGCGCCTCGCGTAATACCGCATCCTGTTCCAGCGCGTTGAGCGCCTCATCCAGCGAGGTAGGCAGGCGCCGTATACCAAGCAGCTCGCGCTCCTCATTGCTATAGTTTGCCGGGTCCATCTCCAGAGGTGCGCCCGGATCGAGCCGCTTCTGAATACCATCCAGCCCCGCAGCGATCATCCCCCCAAGCGCCAGATAGGGATTGCCGCTGTGATCCGAGCACTTTAACTCAATGTTGGCCGATAGCACCTCGCGCCCTTTGAAAAGCGACGGTATCCGCACCGCAGCTTCGCGATTGTCATAGCCATACACGTTATAGGCCCCGCTCCAACTGCGAGGTTGAACCCGCTGATAGGAGTTCGGACAGGCACAGGTCAGCGCCATCAACCCACGCATGTGTGCAAGCAGCCCGCCAACGAAATACCTCCCTACCTGACTGAAGCCTCCCCGCTCTTCGGGATCAAAAAACAGGTTCTTGTGCGGCTGTCCCTTATCCCAGAGACTGAAGTGAATATGCGCACCGCTTCCCGCCTGATCCAGAAACGGCTTCGGCGCAAACGAGGCATAGAGATTGAACGTCCGCGCCACACCACGCACCGTCTCACGTACCAGACAGATCGTATCGGCAGCCTGCAATACGGGCGCATTGCTGACCGAGAGTTCCTGCTGAGCCGGGCCGAGCTCGGTATGATAGAGCTCAATCGAGATGCCCTGCTGCTCAAGCGCCTCCAACAGCGCATTGATATAATCGGCCTGTTCATCCAGACCCGCGCTGCTATAACACAGGCTTTGATCCGCCGGAGTAAACTGCCCGATATCGCGCCGTGCCAGATAAAACTCGTGCTCAACGCTGGCCTCGGCCCGTATCCCATGTTCGGCCAGACGAGCAATCATTCGTTTCAGAAAGGTACGCGGGCACGCCTCCCAGGGCACTCCATCCAGCCGCACCATATCGCAAAACATGCTTGCGGTTGCCGGAACATAGGGCAGGAGCGTGAACGTCTCTGGATCAGGAATCAGGCGAAACTCGCCAATCGGCCCCATGCCCTCAACCGGCACCAGTTGTTCCATCCCATTGAATGCCTGCATTGCCAGTGATTGCCCGATGCCCGCAACCATCCGCTCAAGCAGCTTACTGGTATGCGTTGCCTTGCCACGAATAATCCCGCCATTATCACAGTACAGGAAGCGAACCAGGCGTATATGTTCTGTCCGCGTCAGGCGCAGCACGTCTTGAACATCCATCACCAATCCCCTTTCAGACCGACAAAAAGAGCGAAACAATACCCAAAGGTCCTATTCAAGTATAGCGCCCGGCAAAAAGACAGCGCTCGGGGGCCTGTAGCGCAATTCTCAAAAAACCGCTACACTATGGAGACAGCAATTGCACAGCTCAGGTGGTCAAAGAAGCCAACTCGCTGGGTATGCTTGAAAAGCCGATAAAAACGGCATTCTATCAGGAGGCTCCCCATGTTTGAGACACTTCCGCGCGACTTTGTCGCCGATTTACAGCACCCTTACTACTATCGTGATATCCATAGTCGCTGGTTCCAGTGGAGCAGCCCCGCAATTCTGGATCAGAGCGCCCGAGCAACGTATTATTTTGTCAAAGATTGGCTCCCGGAGGGTACCGAGCTGCATATCCTCGAAGTCGGTTGTGGCACCGGGTTTCTGACACTGGAACTGGCTCGTGATGGTCATACCGTCATCGGAGTCGATAAAATCGCTGACAGCATCGAGATCGCTGAACGTACACTCGCCATTCAGGGAGCAAACGCGCTGCCAGTGCGCTATTTTCAGCAGGATTTTCTGGACTGGGACGCGGGCGAACTGCGCTTCGATGCTATCATCTTTAACCGGGTGCTCCACCACCTTGAGGCGCTGGAACCCACCATGCAGAAAGTTCATCATCTCCTGAAAAATGAGGGGCGCATCATCTGTTATGATTATGCCTACGATTTCTTCGATGAGCAGTGCGCCCTCTGGGTCTACCAGACACAGCGCCTCCTTCAGCTTAGCGGTCATTTCGAGCCCGAGCACCCCCAGGAGACAGACGACGATGCACAGGCAATCGAGCAGATCTATCAAGCATGGGAAGCACGTGGCAGACATCATCAGTTGCAAAAAGGGGAGGATCTGCTTGCAGCGCTCAAGGGCCACTTTACCGAACTCCTGTTCACAGACGCCCCCTGGATCTTTCTGTCTATCGCGAACGGGCTGCGCAACGTCACCCCCGAACAGGAAGAGCAGCTTGTGCGTTTCATCAAGGAGATGGAGCATTATCAGACGGCACAGGGAATAATGCCCGCTGTTGGCTTTCACTTTGTGGGGAAGCGCTAGCAGGGAAGCGCGGGAAACACCTGTTTGCTTTTTTGAATGGTATTTCGGTATACTTGGATCTACGAGAAACGGACAATAGAAAAATCAACAAGGAAAGTTGCTATCTATGCTGCGCAAAGAGAAGGTTCTTGAGGCATTGCGCTATCTCTGTACGCAACACATGCCACAGCATAGTGTACTTCGCCGTCATGCGGGATTCAGTGCGGAAGAAGTTGCTCTGCAAGCAGGAATAGACCGCAGCAATGCCAGCCGTGATCTTAACCAACTGGCACACGAGGGGATGATCCTTCGTATACCCGGCAGACCGGTCCTGTTCACCCTGAAAACTGAGACGAGCACACCACAAGCCGTCCCACCAGAGGGAACGCCACCAACAATTGTGGCTTCCGTGCAGGTGGGCGCGGTCATTACCAGTTTTGATACGCTCATCGGGAATTCTGAGGGCTTAAAAAGTGCCATTCAACAGGCTAAAGCAGCTATCCTTTACCCACCACATGGCCTGCATACGCTGCTCTGTGGCCCGAGCGGCGTCGGTAAAACCACGGTTGCACGCCTGATGCACGATTTTGCTATTGAACAGGGAGCCTTCCCGGAAGATGCGCCGTTTGTCAGCTTTAACTGCGCGGACTATGCGGGTAATCCTCAGTTGCTCATGGCGCACCTGTTTGGTGTCGTACGCGGTGCATATACAGGAGCAGATCGTGATCGAAGTGGTCTGGTTGAACAGGCACATCGCGGCATCCTGTTCCTGGATGAAGTGCACCGTCTGCCACCAGAGGGGCAGGAAATGCTTTTCTATTTAATGGATAAGGAGCGCTTCCGGCGGCTTGGCGAGGTCAAGGAGCGGAGCGCCTCCGTGCTGTTGATCGCCGCAACCACAGAGGACCCACATACCACGCTGCTGCCAACCTTTCGACGCCGCATTCCAATGGTCATCAGGCTACCCGGGCTGAATGAGCGTCCGATTATGGAGCGCTATGAGCTGGTTCGCGCCTTCTTCACTGCGGAATGCAGCAGTATCGGCGTCAATATTCAGGTAACTCCCCAGGCGATACAAGCCTTTTTACTGTATAATTGTCCCGGGAATATAGGGCAATTGAGGACTGACGTACAATTAACCTGTGCCCAGGCATATCTGGAATATCGCACCCATAACCGCCATGAGCTCTCTGTCCACATCGATACGCTGCCCGACCACGTGCGCAATGGCCTGCTCCACATTGCCAAGCTGCACCAGACGCTCGAAAAAGAGACACATTACCATCTCAAAGCCAACCATATCTTTACGCCAACCGGCCTGAATCTGGATAGTGACATAGACTCTGGCCGCAGTCTCTACGACATTATCAATACTGAACTGGCTTTTTTGCGCAAAACCAATCTCTCCGAAGCCGAGATCCATTCCCTGGTACGGCTCTCGATTCAGCAGTATTTTCAGCACTTTGCCCAGAGCATCGACCAGGAAACGAATGAAGCCACAGCCAGCCTGGTAGACAAGCGCCTGCTGAAGCTGGCACAGACCATCGTGCATCATGCGGAAACACAGCTCGGACGCACTTTCCCCGAAAAGTTGCCGCTCGTGCTGGCACTCCATCTGTCCAGCGCGATCGAGCGAAGCAGCCAGGGGCACCCGCTCCATGTCCCGGGGATTCAGGCCGTCCGTCAAACCTATCCCATTGAATATGAAATCGCTCGCTTTGCCTTGCAGCATATTCAGACAGAGATGGGCGTCACCTTGCCCGAAAGCGAGGCAAACGTGCTTGTCGTGCTCTTTAACCACGCGGATACGCTGTTGAGCAACGGGCATGTCTCTGCGGGCATTGTGATTGCAGCACACGGACATGGAGTGGCACAGGGGCTGGCTGAACTGGCAAATACACTGGTTGGAGCAACCAGCGTCTCCCCTGTCGAGCTAGACCTTGAGCAGACCCCGGAAGAGATTCTCAATCTGGTAGAACAATGCGTTCGTGACGCCGATCAAGGAAGTGGTGTCCTGCTCCTCGTCGACTTTGCGTCGCTGCTCTCCCTGGGCGAGATCATCGCCCATCGGACCGGAATCGCGATCCGGGCCATCGCGAACGTTTCGGCGCCGCTGGTCATCGAGGCATCCCGCAAGGCCCAACGCGCCGAAGGCTACACACTCGATGAGCTGGCCACCAGTCTGGCATCAAACACCCGGGCATACGCCCCTCCCTCTAAAACAACGCAGACTGGCGGTCACCTGCTTCGTGAACAGACGACTCCATACACTCCCACGTCAACAAAGAGAGTCATTCTCTCAATCTGCCTGACAGGATATGGCAGCGCAACCAAGCTAGCAGAAGTGATTACCGAGCGCCTGCCTGAGATCTGTGAGCAGGATGTTGAGATTATTTGTATGGATATCAGTATTACAGGGAAAACCGAGGATGAGCTCCAGCGGCTGGTCAGTTCACGGCAGGTCGTGGCAGTCGTGGGGACCATCAATCCACACCTGAAGAACTATCCTTTTATCTCGCTCTCCGAGCTGCTTTTTGGCGATGGCATCACCCGTTTACGGACACTGCTCGGAGGTACCTTCATCGACCCGGCTCTGCTCAATCCACCAACGCGCCGCCTGCGCCCCAGGCAGGCCCAACGCGCCGCCCTGATGCGCGAGATCGAGCATACGCTGCGACAGCGCTCGCTTTTTCTAAATCCAGCCCGGGTGCTACCGCTGATAGAACGAACTATCGAAATGATTGAAATTGAGGTCGGAGAAAGCTTTGACACAGAGGTGCTGGCCGGGTTGATTCTCCATCTCGCAACACTGCTTGAACGCAGTCCCTCGCACCCTCCAATGCTGGTCAGCGACGCTATTCGCGAGCAGATTCATCAGCTCTACCCGCGGGAGCTCGCGATCTGTCGCCACGCCTGGCAGGCATTGAGTTTGCAAATCGGGCATCCCTTGCCAGAAGAGGAGGCATATAACATCGTCAGTATTCTCAGGCAAGTTGATATCTTTATCGATCCACCCGCAACACCCTGACAGCAACATTGGAAGCCCCTGCACGCAAAAACACGCACGTTCCAGTGCAGGCAGAGGCAGCATGCAGCGCATCCGTCACCCGCGGTAACCATCGGCAGCCGACCAACGTACGCAACAATCGTTCGCTCGGCCTGCCGATCCTTTCACACCCACTTGACTTATCTGAGGCCGGGTCTCCGTTCAGAGCGGTGGTGACCGTATCACATCCCTGAAATAGAGCGGCAGATAACCGGACGTCTTCTTCTATACGGGCTACACAGAACAGAAATAACACACTGAGAAACACACTTCTCCTTCCTCTCCCTGCACCTGATTACCACCTCACTCATTGCTCAAACGGCATAGAGACTTCTTCGAGAAAGGGACTTTCTCCAGAGATACCCGACGAAACGGCCACCAGGTACCCGCACACAAGAAACACAGTTACAGGGAAGATACGCAGGTAAACCAGCCTTTCCGGGAAAAGAGAGAAAAGCAGAAAAGCAAATAAAAGATTGCTTACTACGCTTCTCTGGCTTCTTCAGCATGTACAGATTCATATGATTCCACAGTGTGTCATCTGTGTAGCACACATCCTGGCATAGAATTTGCAAGAAAGGAAGCAGCAGGGAGAAATCTCCTGACAAAGAGAACGAAGAAGAGATAGTGTGGGAAAAGGGAAACATGATTCGAGTCCTGATTGTCTGTAGCTGGGGCATGTCGACCAGCTTGCTCGTTGATAGCATGATGACGGCGGCCCGGGTAAAGCAGCAAGATCTCATTGTTGAAGCACTCAGCGCGGGTGAGTATATGGAGCGTGTTGAGGATTTCGATATTATCCTGATCGCGCCTCAGATCCGGCATCTGCGCAAGAATATTGAAGCGATCGCGAGTTCGCTGCACAAGCCGGTCGCCATGATCGAACCCTTTCATTATGCAACGATGAATGGCGAGGCCGTACTTGAGCAGATTGAACACATCTTTCATGTGACTAAAGGGGAGTAACGAAAACGTGATCGAACGCGTCGGCAACTGGTTTGAACGCTATCTCGTCCCACCATTGGGAGCCATTGGCAGCAGTATTTATCTGCAAGCCATCAGGGACGCGTTCATCATTTTCACGCTCCCTCTGATTATCGCGGGCAGTGTCTTTCTCATTATCGCGAACCCGCCATTCTGGAGCCCGGATGCAATACCGGAGTCCTACAAGGCCTTTCAGACCGCCGTCGAGGTACCATTTCAGCTCTCGTTCGGGTTGATGGCGCTCTTTCTGGCGTTTGGAGTTGCGCACAGCCTGTCGCAATATCGGCGAACCGAAGCGGTACAACCCGGGATTCTGGCAATAGTAGTCTTTCTGGTGGTCAGCATCCCGGTCGGGGATCTCGACACGTTGCGACTCGGGGATCTTCTACCTTATTTCGGTGGGCAAGGGCTTTTAGTCGCGATTCTGGTTGGCATCGGCACAGGTGAAGTAGTATATCGCTTCCGGCAGTCGCGCCTGACGATTCGCCTGCCCAAAACGGTACCCCCCAACGTCAAACGCGCTTTTGAAGCGCTGGTGCCCACGCTCATTTTACTGACCGTGGCATGGCTGCTTGAGTGGTTTATCAGCGCACATACGTTTATCAACGCGGATGGGAAAGCGCAACCCTATACCTTGCCGATCCTGCTCATGACGGTCTTTAAGCCGCTCGTCGTGGTCCAGGACAGCTATCCGGCTGCCGTATTGGAGATCATTCTGATGATGCTTCTCTGGTCAGTCGGCATTCATGGCATGAACATTGTAACCGCAATGGCAGCGCCATTCTGGTTTACGACGCTGGCAAACAATGTTCACGGGGGACATGGTATCGTCACCGAACCATTTTTCCATATTTTCGCCCATCTTGGTGGCTCGGGAGCCACATGGCCGCTGGTAATCTATATGTTGCGGTCGCGCTCCTCGCAGTTACGCACTGTGGGGAAAGTCGCGCTCGGTCCTGCAATCTTCAATATCAACGAACCAATCACATTCGGCGTCCCGATGGTGCTTAACCCGATCATGATGATTCCCTTTGTCTGCGTGCCATTGGTGATTGTCACAATCAACTACATCGTCTTTTCGCTTGGATGGGTCCATGTCCCGGTCATCATGCAACCGTTCACCGTTCCCGTGGGGATCAGTGGCATTATCGCAAGTGGAGGAGACATCCGAGGCGGTCTGCTTCAGTTGTTTGATATTCTGGTCTCCGCTGTTCTATATTATCCGTTTTTCAAGGCCTGGGAACGCATCTTGATGGGTAAAGAACAGCAGGCAGCTCAGACCAATGAGGGTCCCAAAGAGCAGCTTGTGGCGGCTCATCACCAATCCAACTGAAAGGAGGTACCCTTTTTCATTCAGGAATGATCCAAAGAGGGGAATCATACACAATGTCAGGTATTTGTTCAATGACGAACAGGCTTCCATCACTTCTGGTTTTCTGGAACACCCAACCACTGGAATATTCATAATGAGCATGGAGGAAGTTTTCAGCGATGAAACTATTTAAGAAACATCGTTCGTTACAAGCCATGTTTGGCGCTTTGTTAATCGCCATGCTGGTCGCGGCATGTGGCAACAGCGGAGCCAACACCGGCAATCCCGGTAATACCAATACGCAGCAGGCAAACGGCAAAGGCTGTAAAAAGGTCGGCGTGCTTCTTCCCGAAACCGCCTCATCGGAGCGCTGGGACAAAAAAGATCGCCCCTTGCTCGAAGAAAAACTCAAGGCGCTTGGCGTTGAAGTCATGATCTCGAACGCCGAAGGCAACGCCGATACGCAGCAGACACAGGCAGACACCGCCCTGACAAAGGGTGCCTGCATTCTGGTCGTCGCTCCGTTCGATGCCGATAAAGCGGGCGCGATCGTGTCTAAGGCGGCTTCTCAGGGCGTCCCCGTCGTTGCCTATGACCGCCTGATCCAGTCCGATGACCTCAACTACTATGTCTCCTTCGATGGCGTCCGCGTCGGTGAGGTACAGGGTCAGTACATCGTGGATCACTACAAAGAGTATGTGAAGGGCGATAACAAGAATCTGGTCATGATCAATGGCGGCGAGACCGACAACAACGCCAAGCTGTTCTACAAGGGTGCAATGAACAAGCTACAGCCACTGATTGACAAAGGCGAATTGAAGAAGGTCTACGACCAGTTTACCCCCGAATGGAACAACGATACCGCCCGCACCGAGATGGATGGTGCCCTGACCCAGAGTCAAGATAATGTCCAGATTGCCTATGTCGCAAATGATGGTATGGCAAACTCGGTCATTGCCGCACTGAAGGCCAAGAAGCTGAACGGCAAAGTGCTTGTCACCGGACAGGACGCTACTGCCGCAGGCATTCAGAACATCCTGCTTGGCGATCAGATGATGACGGTCTATAAGCCTGTCGTCCAGGAAGCGCAGGCAACCGCAGACATCGTGAAAGCCCTGATTGATGGTACCGACCCCAAGACGGTTACCAAAGGCACAATCGAGAAAACAGCATCCGGTAAAGAGATTCCCTCAGTACTCCTTGAGCCAATCGCTATCGACAAGTCGAACATCAAGCGCGTCCTCGACGACAAGTACCTGACCAAAGAGGAAGTGTGTCAGAACGTGCCAAAGGGGACCGGCGGCATCTGTTAAGCAGTCATTATCAGGCGGTATCCTGTTCTACACAGGGTACCGTCCTGCCTGTCTGTTCGGACATCTCTTTCAATCAGGAGGACATATGAGTGTAGAAAAGACAGCAGCCCCACAGGACGCGGTACCTCTTCTGCAACTCCGTGGCATCTGCAAAAGCTTCGGAGCAGTTCGCGCACTTGACCACGTTGACTTTGAGGTCTATGCCGGAGAAGTCGTCGGGCTGGTTGGCGATAACGGTGCCGGAAAGTCAACGCTGATCAAAACGATCTCGGGCGTTGGTCCCGCCGATGAGGGCGAAGTATTTGTTGAAGGCCAGCCAGTGACGCTGAACTCACCCCAGACGGCAACGCAGCTCGGGATTGAAACGGTCTACCAGGATCTTGCCCTCTGTGACAATCTGGATGTCGTTTCAAATCTCTTTTTGGGCAGGGAGAGCACACGGTTTGGCTTCTTATCAGATATCGAAATGGAGCGCCGCAGCTTGCAGGTGTTGCGCACGCTTGATGTCAAACTGCCCTCGATTCGATCGGTCGTCTCGACGCTCTCAGGCGGGCAGCGCCAGTCGATTGCGGTCGCGAAGACCATTCTACGAAACGCGAAGGTGGTACTTCTTGATGAGCCAACCGCAGCCCTCGGCGTGGCTCAAACGCGCCAGGTCTTAAACCTGATCAAGCGCTTAAAGGCCCAGGGCCTGGGAGTTGTGGTTATCTCTCACAATCTGGCAGATGTTTTTGAGGTCGTTGACCGCATTATCGTCTTGCGTCTGGGCAGGCGTGTCGGTACCTTTGATGTCAAGAATGCCTCACAGGAGCGCGTCATTGCCGCGATCACAGGCGCAGAATTTGGCGAGATTCTTCATACGAATGGAAACGAGACGGGAGGGAAGTAAGCTCATGAGTCAGGTTATCCCATCTGACGACAAACCCAGGGTGGGCAGTGTCGAGCGACCGGAATACAGGCAAAAGCAAACCTTTGCACAGCTTTTGCGCAATGATCTGGGCTTTCTTCCGGTACTGCTGACACTCCTGATTATTGCCATCTACTTTACGATCACTACAGAAGGTCTCTTCCTGCAGCCCCGCAACATCTCGGACCTCTTACAGCAGATCGTTAATATCGGTATCGATGGTCTGGGAGTCACATTTGTGCTGCTCCTGGGCGAAATCGATCTCTCGGTTGCAGCCGTAGGCACCTTTGGTGCGGTGGTAACCTCGGTTCTGGCCGTGCGTATGCATGTCGATCCCTACGCAGCAATAGGGCTCGGGCTCCTTGCCGGGGCGCTCGCCGGTTTTATTAACGGGTTCATTGTCGCAGTCTTGCGCGTTCCCTCATTTATCGTGACGCTGGCCGCATCAATCTTTTACTCGGGCTTTCTGCTGAACCTGCTGGCCGGTCAATCAACCCTCAAAGTCAATGACGTTGATCCGCTGGTTGCGCTGGCCGGAACACCATATAGTTTCCTGCCCGACTGGCTGGCCTTCGGCCTACCGACACTGCTCCTCGTCATCTATGCCGCAATGGAGATTTACGGCTGGGTTCAGCGCCGCCGTCTGGAACTACGTACCAAACCGCTCTGGGTGTTGGTGACGCAGATCGCGGCAGCCGTAATCATTGTGGAAGGCATTGTCTTCGTTATGGAGAGCACACCAAGCCCGGTGAAAGGACTCTATCTCGGCATTCCGAACGGGGTGGCGATCTTCTTCGGCTTGATTTATGTCTTCTGGGCGATCAGCACACGAACTCGCTTCGGGCGCCACATCTATGCTGTTGGCGGTAACGCAGAGGCCGCACGCCGCGCCGGTATCAACGTTACCACACTGCGCATTGCAGCTTTTACCCTCTGTTCAACGCTGGCCGTTCTCGGTGGTCTGCTCGCAACTTCACGCTCCCTGGGTGTTGCCAGCCAGATCAACCCGACACTCCAACTGAACGCGATCGCAGCAGCGGTGATCGGAGGTGTCAGCCTGTTTGGTGGCCGGGGTTCCTTCTGGGCGGTTGCCCTCGGTGCGCTGGTCATCGGTAGTCTGGAAAATGGTCTCTCTCTGCGCAGCCAGGGAACAGATATCAAACAGATGGTTGAGGGCGCGGTACTGGTCATTGCCGTTATTGTCGATGCGCTGGTGCGCCGAATGCAGGCCCGTCAAGGACGCTAGTCCCTGCTTGTCCGCCCCGGGTCTCCCTTCAGGCCCGGGGCATTCGTTTCGCTTTATATTGATCTCCATCGCATTGATGACATCCGCTTGCATCGATTGAATACACTCACTATACTATCTCAAAAGAAAAATAGAGAGAAAGACAGGCAGATAACACAGTGCTTTATCTTCTACTCAAGAGAGCGGTTGGCGTCTTCTTTAATCTCCTGAATATCCTTCTGGGTGGAAACCTGCCGCCCTTTGCTTGCGTCTGCATCCTGGTCGAACAAGAGGGCCGTTTTCTTGCGATTGAACGCACCGAGGGCGGACTTGCCTTCCCGGGCGGCTTTATGCGCTGGCACGAGCAACCAGAAGAGGCAGCACGTCGCGAATGTGAAGAAGAAACCGGGCTCGAAATCGAGGTCAGCGACGTTATCGGCTATGAGACAGGCAGCAGTACAGGCATCACCCGTATGAGCACCATGACATTCCTCTTTGCCGGGAGGGTGCTCGGCGGCTCGCTTAGAGAAAGCATTGAGGGGCAGCCGCGCTGGCTTGAGCCTGAAGAGGTCGCTCAGATGGGCGGATACTATCAGGCACTTTTTGCCCGCTATCAGCAATACCGCCGGGCAGAGCATGCACGCGTCTAAACAGCAAGAAAGCCCGCTCCTTTCAAACGGAACGGGCATCTCGCTGGCTCAGGGCAGATCCGGGCGCAACACCACAGCATCACGCAAATACACATGCCGCAGCTCGCTATTCGAGAGCTCGGTGTTGATATGCACCAGCACGCGCACACACTTTGACAGACTACCCGGTACAGGAATCTCGCGGGCACACATCAGGGGAACCTGAGTCCACCCCATTTCACGAGCCGCCAATGCAGGATAGACCGCATCCAGATCCTCCGTCAGGGTAAAAATGATACTGGCAATATCGTCAGGTTGAAGCTTATTTTGCTCTTTTATTGCCTGGAGTAGCTCGGTCGTCGCCGAAAGAATCGCCTCCCGGTCATTGTGTTCAACTGTAATTGCGCCACGAATACCACGACAGTACACGATCCTGCGCCCCCTTTTCAAGAGATTTTCCCTAACCCCTTCTTGAACACAAAGAGGATAGATGGCTTTATTGTAAAGGATAGACGCAAGACCGGATAGCCATTCTATAGCTACTCTATAACAACCTACTGCCGCTCTACCGGCGAATCCGCAGCGTTGCGCAGGCGACTGATATACTCGCGAATCGTCCCGGGCTGTTGAGCCTCCTCAGCACGCTCGATCAGCTTCACAAGCGCGCTCCCGATCACCGCCCCATCAGCAAAACCGGTCACCGCCGCGATATGTTCGGGCGTCGAAAGGCCAAAGCCAACCGCCAGCGGTACATTCTTGGGCTCAGTATAGGCCTGCACACGGGCAATAAACTCGCGTAGGTGAGGTGGTAATTCACTCCGCGAGCCAGTCACGCCACTCAAGGAGACACAGTAGAGAAAGCCACCAGGCCCCTGAGCCACAATGTCAGCGATGTGTGCAATGCGCTCATCAGGCGTTGTTGGCGGCACCAGGAAGATAATTGCCAGCCCGTAGGCGTAGGCGGCTCGTTGGAGCGACTCGGCCTCTTCAGGCGGAAGGTCGGGAATAATCAGGCCACAGATACCGCTATTACAGGCATCACGACAAAAACGCTCCAGCCCATAGGCAAGGATCGGGTTGTAGTAGCCCATAAAAACCAGCGGCGCATCACTTTGCGCGGCAATCCGCGAGGCAATCTGCATACAGCCCTTCAAGGTCATTCCCTGTTCCAGCGCTACATGGCCAGCCTGCTGAATCGTCGCGCCATCGGCCAGCGGGTCGCTGAAGGGAATCCCGAGCTCGATAATGTCAGCGCCGCCCTCGATAGCTGCCAGAATAATCTTCTCGCTTTGCTCTGCCGAAGGATAGCCACACATAAAATAGGGAATCAGCACCCCGCGCCGCTCGCGACGGGATCGCTCAAACACCTGTGAGATTCGTGTTGCAGGCTGCTCAGCCACGACGTCTTTCACTTCCATTACAGCTTTTTCTCCTCGTTCTTTGATCCCTTACGCGGAAAACCCGGGGTGATCTTTATCCAGCACAGCACTTTCATAGGTTCCGCCGGCATATTTGCTCAACAGTTCGCGCAGATCGGTCAACGCCGCAAGCACATCGCGCCGGGCGTCGGCATGATGGCCCTCAACCGTGATAATCGCATCGGTGGTTGTGCTTTTCGCAGCGCTCTGCTCACTCTGTCGCCAGCACCAGCGTCGCGCATAGACAAGGCCGGTCTCATCAGAGAAAATCACCTCGCCAGGCTCAGGATGCTCCGCTTCGACCTCTCCCAGAATTGTAAAGCGTTCTTCACCTCGCGCGAAGTGAACCGTAATCGCTCCCTGTGCCGCCTGCATATCACAGACCGCAATCGGCAACGCATACCGGATACTGATCAGATTCCCAAGATCAACCAGCAGATTGATACTCGGGATATCGCCTTTCTTCGTCAGACGCCGTAAAAGCGCCTCAGCAGCGCAGCGATACTGTGTCGGCTCAACGCCAAACCCGCGAAACGCCTGCCGCCAGGCCGCAATAGACTCAAGACGGCTCAGCGGTGTCGTCCCAAGACGCTCGATAACAGCCTGCTGTTCGGCGGTATAGGTTGCCAGCAAGCTCTCGGGCGTGGGTCCATTATGCATCCCTCGGGCTACGATCACCCCCCCGACAACGGTCGGGTAGCGCTCCAGGATCTCCGCACTGTACTGAAAGGTATACATCCTCTTTACCTCCTTATAAAGAGACACCGAGCGCCTTCGCGACCGTTTGCATATCCTTGTCGCCACGCCCTGAAAGGTTCACAATCACAATTGAGCCGGGCGGCACTTTGCCCTGTTTACCCATCTCCAGCAGATGACCCAGAGCATGAGAAGACTCCAGCGCGGGAATAATGCCCTCTGTCTGGCTCAATACCTGTAAGCCGTTAAGGGCAACGGCATCACTGGCCGGAACATAGGATGCTCGTCCCGACGCCTTGAGATAGCTGTGTTCTGGCCCGACGCCGGGATAATCCAGTCCCGCCGAAATGCTGTGCGTATCCAGCACCTGTCCATCCTCATTCTGAAGCAGATAACTATAAGCTCCATGCAGCACCCCCGGCGTTCCAGCCGCAAGCGAGGCCGCATGTTCGCCCTCCTTCATCCCGGTGCCGCCAGCCTCAACCCCGATTAGTTGCACACCTTCATCTCCGGCAAACGGGTGAAAAATGCCAATAGCGTTGCTACCACCGCCAACACAAGCCAGAATCATATCAGGCAAGCGCCCTTCCAATTGAAGAATCTGCTCACGCGCCTCCTGCCCAATCACCGACTGATAATCACGCACAATCCGCGGATAGGGATGCGGACCAGCCGCGGTGCCGAACAGGTAGAAGGTATCGTTCACATTCGTCACCCAGTCGCGGAAGGCCTCGTTAATAGCGTCCTTCAAGGTGCGAGAGCCAATATCAACCGAGCGTACCTCAGCTCCGAGCAGCTTCATCCGGAATACATTCAATGCCTGCCTCTCAACATCGACGGAGCCCATATAGATAACGCATTTCAGGCCAAGCCACGCACACACAGTCGCGGTCGCCACACCATGCTGACCGGCTCCGGTCTCCGCGATAATACGCTGCTTTCCCATATAGCGAGCAAGCAGGCCCTGGCCAATGGCGTTATTGATCTTGTGTGCACCGGTATGGTTCAGATCTTCGCGCTTCAGATAGACCTTGACGCCCGGCCCGACCCGCTCTGAAAAGCGCGGCGCATAGTAGAGCAGACTCGGTCGTCCCACATACTCCCGCAGCGCACGCCGCAACTCTTCTTGAAAAGCCTCATCATGCAGAGAGCGCTCATACGCCTCTTCTAGCTCGGCAAAGACCGGAACAAGGCTCTCGGGAATGTACTTTCCGCCAAAGTCGCCAAAACGGCCACGCATATCAGGATAGAGACCATGCTGATAGCTGGATTTCTGATGTGATATCTGTTGTTGCTGCATAAACGCTTTCTTTCTACTGGCTACAAGGTGACTACAGGGAGAGAGTGCGAACGAACCTGCTGTAAGAAGGCGCGAATCTTCGCGGGATCTTTGCGCCTCTCAGTCTCAACCCCGCTACTGACATCAACGCCCCACGGTCGCACCTGAGAGAGCGCTTCCTGTACATTCTCAGGTGTAAGCCCACCTGCAAGAAAGACCCGCTGACGCTGTGCGGCCTTCGCGGCAAGCGCCCAGTCGTGTGGGACACCGGTTCCACCCCACTGCTGCGGCGCAGGTGTATCGAGCAAGAGCCGCCATGCCACATCACGATAAGCATCCATCAGGGCCAGATCTGTCTGATCGTTGAGATGCAGCGCTTTTAAAACAGGACGCTGAATCCGTTGGCAGAATTCGGGGGACTCGGTGCCGTGAAGCTGTACAAAATGCAGGCCCGCCTGCTCCGCTATCTCATTAATAACCTCTGCATCCTCATTGACAAAGACCCCGACGAGATCGGGTGCGGGCTTCCCATTTACATAGGAGACATAGCCAGCAGTAGCCTCTAGCAGCGAGCGAACACGCTCTGGCGCCACATAGCGATGACTCGGCTTGTAGAAGATCAGACCGAGAAAGTCAGCCCCGGCCTCAATCGCTACCTCGACATCCTCCGCACGCTTCAGCCCGCAGACCTTCACCTGCACGCCCTCATTCGCGCCCTGAAGCAGCGTCCGCATCTGCGTCGGCACGTCACCGGAGACGACCAGCGATTCACCAACCAGCATCGCCTGTACGTCATATCGAGCGACACGCCGCGCATCATCAGCGGTATGAATGCCGCTCTCAGCGACGACGACCCGGTCAGCAGGAATAAAACGACGCATATCGCGAATCAGATACGGGTTCATCTTGAAGGTCACCAGATCACGACTGTTAACCCCGATCAGCTTTGCATCGGCGGCTACCGCCCGCCTGACCTCTTCAGCGGTGTGCGCTTCTACCAGCGAACACATCCCAAGACTCCGGGCCAGCTCCAGCAGATAACGCAGTTGCGCATCATCCAGCAACGCACAGATCAGCAGAATGGCATCGGCCCCCCAGGCCCGCGCCTCGTAGACCTGATATTCGTCAACAATAAAATCTTTGCGCAGCACCGGAACCTGCACCGCCTGCTTGATCGCGGTCAAAAACTCTGGCGCTCCCAGGAAAAAGTGTGGCTCGGTGAGCACAGAAATAGCCGCCGCCCCGTTGGCCTCGTAGACCTTCGCCAGCGCTACTGGATCCAGATCAGGCGCGAGCAGGCCCTTTGAGGGCGAGGCCCGTTTGACCTCCGCGATCAAATTGACCCGGGTACGAGGCGTGAAAGCCGCGAGCATATCACGAGGAGCAGGCTGCGCCAGTGCCCGAGCCCGCATCTCCTCAAGCGAACAATCCTGCTTCCGCAGGATCAGATCCTCACGTGTCTGTGCAACAATTCGATCAAGAAACATATCTCACCTGACTACCAGACGCAACCTGCGTAGATTCGATAACTTCAGCTAATTTCTGTCTGGCCTTGCCCGCTTTTAAGGTGGCCTGCGCCAGCTTCACCCCTTCCTGCAACGAGGGGACCAGATCGTTTGCCAGCAGCGCCGCCCCGGCATTCAGACAGAGCATATGTGTCTTCGGCGAATCGGTATACTCGCTCAGGACCATGCGGAAAATGGCCGCGTTCTCCTCAACGCTGCCCCCACGGACTGCATCGCGATCAGCGACACGGGGCAGGCCCAGTTCTTCGGGCGTAATTGTATATTCGCGCAGTTCCTCACCTGCTCGCACCTCACAAATACGGGTGGGAGCGCTTAACGAGCACTCGTCAAGGCCATCTTCGCCATGCACGATCAGCGCATGTTTACAGCCCAGACGCAGCAGCACCTCACCCATTTTGCGCATCAGCGACGCCTCAGGTACGCCCAATACCTGATATGGCGTGTAGGCCGGATTGGTCAGCGGGCCAAGAATATTAAAGACGGTACGAATTCCGATCTCGCGCCGCGTCGGGCCCACATGTCTCATCGAGGGATGGAAGGCCGGAGCATACATAAAGCCGAAGCCCGTTTCCTGAATACAATAGGCGACCTGCTCAGGGGTCAGTTCAATCGTGGCCCCAAGCGCTTCCAGTACGTCGGCACTACCGCAATGACTGGTAGCCGAGCGATTCCCATGTTTAGCAATCGTGGCACCAGCCGCCGCCGCCAGAATGCCGGCAGCCGTTGAGACATTGAACGTGCCCGCTCGATCGCCGCCTGTGCCGCAGGTATCCATCGCGCGCGTCGCAAACGCTTCGTCCAGATGTACCCGCAGGGCCTTCTCACGCATCACTCGGGCCAGACCGGTAATCTCTTCGGTGGTCTCGCCCCCCGGGCGCAGGCGAAGCGCAGTCAGGAAGGCCCCCATCTGAGACGGGGTCGCCATTCCGGTCATAATTTCTTCCATCACAGCGGCAGCTTCGCTCTCGTTCAGCGTTGCCCCGGCGCTGACCTGTACAATAGCCTCACGGATCGTCATGCTTTACTCCTCTCACGCTGCCCTCGCTCGCAGCGCGTTCCTAGCAGCTCAATGCAACTGATTGCTGTAGAAAATTGCGTAACAGGCTTTTTCCAACCGGAGTCATAATCGACTCGGGATGAAACTGAATCCCTTCAACCGGGAACGCACGATGACGTATCCCCATAATCAGACCATCGGCGGTCGTTGCCGTCACTTCCAGCGACTCCGGAAGCGTCTCCAGCTCAACAATGAGGCTATGATAGCGACAGGCCTCGAACGATTGGGGCAGCTCACGAAACACCCCCTGTCCGCTATGCTCAATGGACGATACCTTCCCGTGCACCGGCTCCGGCGCTCTGATGACACGTCCCCCGTACACCTGCCCGATACACTGATGACCCAGACACACACCGAGGATTGGAGTGGAAGAGCCAAAACGCTCAATCACCTGACACGAAATCCCTGCCTCGTTCGGCGTACAGGGCCCGGGCGAGATCACAATGTGCTCGGGGTGCAAGCGCTCAATCTCTTTCAGCGTGATTCGGTCATTCCGGTAGACCTCAACGCTGGCCCCAAGCTCGGAAAGATATTGATAGAGATTGTAGGTAAAGCTGTCATAGTTATCGAGCAAGAGCAGCATTGCTATCCCCCTTTTCCGATACATCAACGGCCAGTTCGTCACGCGTCATTTGCTCCGCCTCGTCCAGTGCTCGCATCAACGCCATCGCCTTGTTCACGCTCTCCTGATATTCAAATTCGGGGTCTGAGTCGGCCACCACACCACAGCCAGCCTGTATATAGGCGATGCCGTCCTGCATGACCATCGTGCGTAGGGCTATGGCAGTCTCCTGATTGCCGGTGTGTCCAAAATAGCCAACAGCACCCGCATACACGCCTCGCTGCTCGCCCTCAAGCTCGCTGATAATCTCCATTGCCCGCACTTTTGGCGCACCGGAGACTGTGCCAGCCGGGAAGCCTGCACGCAAGGCGTCAAACGGAGAGAGCTCCGGGCGCAGCGTGCCCGTGACATTAGAGACCAGATGCATCACATGCGAGTAGCGCTCGATGGTCATAAACTCATCCACCTGAACGGAACCCGGCACGCTCACCCGTCCCACATCATTGCGAGCAAGATCAACCAGCATCACATGTTCGGCTCGCTCTTTAATATCGGCCTGCAACTCACGCCCCAGCGCCTCATCACTGACTGGATCAGCGCCACGCTTACGAGTTCCCGCGATCGGGCGGATCGTGACCTGCTCGTCCTCGTAGCGCACCAGCAACTCGGGCGATGCCCCAACTATATGAAAATCCTTAAGGTCCAGATAGAACATGTAGGGAGAGGGATTAATAGTCCGAAGCGCCCGATAGACCGTAAAGGGTGTGGCCTTCACCGGCCGACTGAAGCGCTGTGACGGCACAATCTGGAACGCATCGCCGGCCTTGATATACTCAACCGAGCGACGCACCATCTCCATAAACTCAGCTTTCGTGCGATTGGAGGTCAACGGAGCGGTTGGCTCATCCACCGTTCCTTCATAGCGCGGGGTACGGAGTGGTTGCCGCAATTGCTGCTGAATCTCGTCAATTAAAGCACAGACGCGCTGATACTCTGCCTGCAAATCAGGCGCATCAAGATGCAGATGCGTCATAATGCGCACGCGATGCCGCACATGATCGAAGACCAGCACCGTTTCAGTAAAACACTGAACGGCCAGCGGCAGGCCAAGCGCGGTCTTCTCCGGCACCGGCACCCGCTCAAAACGGGCCACAGCCTCATAGCTGACATACCCGACGGCCCCCCCGAAGAACTTCGGCAACTCGCTGGCAGACAGGCCGGACGGCATCACCAGGCGGTAGCGTCCAAGCTCTTCTTCGATCAATGTCAACGGGTCATGACAGGGTACCTCTTCAATATCCGGCGTTTCACTCGCGTGGGAGTATTTGAGCAGGCGGGCCGTCTGTCCTCGATGAATCATGACCATATAGGGTTGGATACCAATAAATGAGTAGCGGGCCACCTGCTCCCCACCGGTCACGCTTTCCAGCAGAAACGTAAACGGCTTGAGCGCAGTTTTGCAGTACGCAGAAACCGGTGTCTCCATATCGGCCATGACATCGCTATAGATGGGCATGATTGGCCGCGTTTGTCCGACAACCTGACTACCGGCCTCGCGGTCATACGCTTGTTGTATTTCGGTAAACGATGGATAATACATCTTTCAACCTGCACTTCTACCGTCCGGGAAGTGCCCGGAAAGGCGACTTCCACAGACAGGCGCATCAAACGATATGCATAACATGCGCGTTTCTTCTGGTCCCGAGACTAGCCCAGACCAACCACTTCTTTGACCCGGCGAACCGTCTCTGCCGCGAGCGGGCGAGCTCGATCAGCGCCCTCCTTGAGGATACTTTCGAGCATTGGCAAATCATTCATATACTCATGATACCGCTGCTGGATTGGTTCCAGTGTCGCGACAATGCAATCGGTCAGCGCGGCCTTGAATTCGCCATACCCCTTCCCCTCGAACTCGGCCTCGATCTCCTCACGCGAGCGTCCGGTCAACGCCTGATAGATCGAGAGCAGATTCGTGATGCCAGGGCGCTCTGGATCAAAGGCGACCAGCCGGAGAGAGTCCGTCGTTGCGCGTCCGATCTTCTTCTTGATAGCCTTTGGCGTATCCAACAGCGAGATGCGAGAGCCCTCATCAGGATCGCTCTTACTCATCTTCTTCGTCGGCTCGGTCAGCGACATGATACGCGCAGCCACCGAGCGAATCTGTGCTTCGGGGATCGTAAAGATCTGCTGCTTATACCGATTGTTAAAGCGGATAGCGATGTCGCGAGTGAGCTCAACATGCTGGCGCTGGTCGTCTCCCACAGGAACATAGTTCGTGTGATAGAGCAGAATATCACAGGCCATCAACACAGGATAGCAATACAGCCCGGTGCCAACGGAATCGAGATTTGATCCCGCTTTCGACTTGAACTGCGTCATGCGATTGAGCCAGCCCATCGGCGTAAAGCAGTTTAAGATCCAGCTTAATTCAGCATGTTCATGCACGTGGGACTGGACGAAGAGTCTGCAATGCTTCGGATCAAGTCCACAGGCCAGATAGAGCGCGGCCAGTTTGCGTGTATTGGCATGGAGCTCCACAGGGTCAATAGGAACCGTGATAGCATGCAGGTCGACAATGCAAAAGATATTGTCGTATTGATCCTGAGTTTCCACCCAGTTACGAATAGCGCCCAGATAGTTCCCCAGGTGAATATTTCCGGTCGGCTGCACTCCTGAGAAGGTGCGCTTCTTCGTAGCCATTTTCTCGGCCCCGGGCGCAGTCGCCTCATGCGTATCAACAGTCATAATCTTCAAACCTCCATTTATGCGACATCAAAGAGAAGGAGCCCAAAAACAAAAACGCCTCTCATCCCCCAGGGACGAGAAGCGGCAAGCTTTCCGTGGTACCACCCTTATTCAGATTATCTCACACTGAAAGATAATCCCTCATTTCCAGATACGACCAGAATTCTGGTATATCCTGTCCTCGATAACGGGGGACATTCCGAAAGAGTCCTACTGACTGTACAAACAGCGTTCGCTCTTTAGCTTCCAGGCCCATTCCATAACTCCGCTGTACCGGTTTCCACCAATCCCGGCTCTCTGGACCAGAGGTCAGTTATGTACTCTTCCTGTTCGTCGCTTTTTTGATTCGCTTGTACTTGAGTATCAGTATAAGAAGAAAATCGTCTGCTGTCAAGTGGCAAAACGAAGCTCATTTCACGCGCTGAACCGCTTCATCAGAGCCAGGACAGTGTGGACATACTGGTTATTCCGTACGCCATGCTTTTCCAAAGTGCCAGGCCCCTGATTATACGCGCTGATCACCTTGCGCAGATCTCCATGATAGCGCTCCCAGAGATAATGGACATAGAGAGCGCCGAGCTGGATATTATCGCGCACCTTATAAGGATCGCGTTTTTTTCCCTCTCGGGAGTTCAGTTCGTCAACCGTCTCCGGCATCAACTGCATGACGCCGATGCCGCCATCCTCTGCAATCAATTGCTGCTGCCAGCCACTTTCCTGCCAGGCCAGCGCCCGAAGCAAGGCGGGCGGAATATGGCGGGTCGCGGCCTCTGTTAACAAGAGATCGGAGACCTGTTCAAGGGTTGACGTTTCCAGCGCCTCATAGGCAAAGCGACGAACCGAGCCATCAGGCTGTAGTCCCGAAGGTCCCTGTTTCTCCGGTGCAACAGCGATGGTTCTTCCCGCCTCAGTAGCCGGGATACAGAGCACCTGACCTTTCAGGTTGCCGTTTCTCTCATGCAGACCATTCGCCTCCATCAGATCGATCACAGGAAGTTGAAAGCGCCGGGCAAGCAGTTCCGGCGTCTCTCCCTCGCGCCCCAGATACCAGGCACACGGTCGTTCAGAGAACGAAGCCGCCGTTGCGAACGTCGGACAGAGAAAGAAGAGGAGACATACAAGCAGAAAAGGCAGAGTTAAACGGTACCTTCCCCTATTGTAGCGCGTTCGTTTGCAGTTGGGTGTCCTGAAAACTGTACGGAATAAGCAGTGCATGAAAGATGTATGCCTCCTCTTTCCTTCACTATATCCGATCCCTGAATTGACACATCCCTATCCACTGTCTTGCCGTTCGATCATATGCAGAATAGCGCCCACTCCTTTCCCTTCTGAAGGGCTCTGCGAGGCAGAGCAGCAATTGTGCTATTGCTTCACGGTTCGCCTTGACGTATCTTGTACAGATGTGCTAAATTGTATGTGTAAGAGTGCGTGATATCTAGAAAAGAGGATAGTTGTCATATGAAAGCAGGCGAGGCATTAAGCGCAACTGTCGAAGAGTATCTTGAGGCAATATACAATATGAGCGTAGAGGGAGATACGGTTATAGGGGCGAGACTCGCGGAAAAGTTCGGTGTTGCAGCACCTACCGTCACAGAAATGCTCAAGCGTCTGGTCAAGTCTGGTTATATCGAGATGGACAACAAGCGGCACATCACTCTGACCGAGGAAGGAATTCAGGCCGCTGAAGCAGTGCTCCGTCGCCACCGTCTCACCGAGCGCTTTCTTGTCGAAATTCTCGGCTTACAATGGCATCAGGTGCATGAAGAAGCCTGCCGACTGGAACACTACATCTCGGGCGCGGTTGAGGAAAAGGTCATTGCAACGCTAAGAAATCCGAAGACCTGCCCTCATGGAAATCCCATTCCCGGCCTGGTCCCCAACGCGCGCAACTACTTGAAGGATAATAACGCTGTGCGACTCTCCACAATCCCCGAAGGTGATACCGCGCGAATCCTGTGCATCTCCGAGGTCGTTGAGGACGAGGAGGCACTGATTATGTATCTGCACGAGAAGGGCCTGACACCTGAAATGCAGGTGAAGGTCATTTCTGCCAGTGGAGACGCACCGACTGATAACTTTACACTCTCGGTTGATGGACGTGAGGTAGTGATCAGCAAGGGCTCAGCAGCAAAAATCTGGGTAACCAGATAACAGGCAGCCATCGCTTCAATGCGACAATATCCATTTCGTGGGCGCCTTCTTTCCACAAAAGGATATTGCCTCGCAGAAGCGAGTGGCTTTTTCTTTTTTTGGAACGCATGCCATCCTGCACAGGCTCGAAAATCGCCATTTCTTCTGAAAGATAGACGGCTCGGATACTCATTTGCTATACTCAAACAGGCTGACTCTTTTGGGAGGGGCTCTTTCCAGAAAGAGTGTAGAACTGTATACACAGAAAAAAGCAGAGCCATGTAAGATCCATATGAAAGATGAATACAATGCTGGTGTAAATAACTGATGGAAAAGTTCGACGAAACGCTATCTACAATACAAGGTAAGCAAAACAGCGTAGAGCATATGGCAAGCGATCCACCCGAGCGCCCGACCAGAGCGACAGCACGATCTCTCACCTTCTGGCAGCAACGCCTGTATGAAGGCGGATTGATCCTCTCACTGCTCCTCTTCTACCTGATCGGGAATCAGCAAACCGGGCTCGGTCTTTTTCCTGCTGCTCCGCCGCTTCTCGCCTTCCTGTTTCTCGCCATCTTTACCCTGTTGAGCTGGTTTCGTCTCTCTGTCGCTATCACCCTATTTCCGATCACCTTCCCTTTCTATTTGCCCTACTATCAGAAGGTGATCGAGATCGGACACTCGAAACTCAGCTTCAGTCTGGCAGAAATCACGCTCGGTATCCTGTTTGGGATAGCGATCATTCAAGTGCTGCTCTACAAAGAGAACCGAAACCTTGCCACCCTGCGTCTGCTCTGGGAGCGGATCAAGCCATTTCTTCTGCCAACGCTGCTATTTCTCTTCGCCGCCTGCATGTCGCTGACCACCGCGCTGCAAAAACATTATGCCACCGTGGACCTGCGGAAAGAAGTGCTTTTCCCGTTGCTCTATGCGATACTGGCGCTGCTCTTCCTGCGAACGCGGCAGGATCTCAAGCGCCTGCTGCTGGCCCTCAGCGGTATCGGCCTTTGTATTGCAGTTATGGGGATCATCCAGTTTACGTTTTTCAAAGAAACGATGGTCCGGGAGGCCGAGGGCTTCCGCATTCATACAGTCTATGGGAACGCGAACAGCATTGGCTTGCTGCTTGATTATACGCTGCCGCTGCTGCTGGCATGGCTCTTCAGCAAGAAGAACACCTGGCTGGCGCGCCTATCACTGCTGGTCTGCTGTGTCCTGATGCTGATCGCGCTCTACCTGACACAGTCGCTCGGGGCATGGCTGGCAATCGGTGTTGCGTTGCTCTTCTGTGGCGCGTGTGCATTGCCCAATCGCAAGGCACTATTGATTTGCGCGATTGCCTTTGGCGCGGCGCTGGCGCTGCTGCTTCTCATCTATCATCAGGCGCTCCTCTCCTATGTCTTCGAGCGCCACAACAGTCACATAGGTGTAGGAACCGCGGAAAAGCGCATTTATCTCTGGCAGACAGCATGGAACATGATTCGGGATCACTTCTGGTTCGGTGTGGGGCTGGATAACTGGCTCTGCCACTACAGCCGAAACTCGATCTGTGAGCTGCCAACATACCATTACTGGATTCTTCGTGATCCGCTGACCGGCAAATTGACCGGCCTGAGCGATGAGCCAACCCTTTCACACCCGCATAACGTGTTCCTGCACGTCTGGGTCAGTATGGGTATTTTTGGCTTGCTTGCCTTTCTGGGACTGCTTGTCCAGTTCTTCCGCACCTTCATCAGAGGCCTGCTCGCGGTTCACAAGACGCGAGATATCGAGCTTCGCTGGCAGCTTGTAGGTGTCGCGGGCGCGATGCTGGCCGCCATGACACAGGGATTGATTGACAGCGCCTTTCTGGAACAGGATCTCTCCTATTGCTTCTGGACGCTAATTGTGGCAATGGGTATCCTCTTTGTCTTCGCTCGTGGCAGACTGATTCAGCCAGCAACAGCATAAAAAGATACCGGCTTCCTCATGAGAGGGAACCGGTATCCTTTACAGGAGATTTTCAGCACTACTCAAGCGGTTTTCCAGATCCTAGCTCTCTGTGTTTGACTCTGACTTTGGCTCTGGTGTCTCCTCGGGATAGATCAGCGAGGTAAGATCTCTGCGGGTGCGACCGAGAATCTCGCGCACCTGCGCCAGCCGCTCGGGCTTCTCAATCGCTTCCCAGCTCGCGATCGCAAACAGCCGGGCAACCTCAGAAGCTTCTACGCGCAATGCCTGCACCTCGGGCGATGCCCACCGATCGCGATAGGTATGGAAGCGCTCACGCCACTGCTCCCAGGGATTTTCCTGGTGGCTGCTCTGTGCCTCCAAATGAGCCTTGCCGGCATCGGTGATGCTGTACACCTTTTTGCCATCGGCAACGGTAGCGGTGACATAGCCCTGATCTTCCAGCATCTGCAAGGTGGGGTAAACCACGTCTACGCCCGGCGCGGCAAAGCCAAACTGTTTCTCTTCAAGCAACTTCAGCAGCTCGTAACCCGTCATCGGGCGCTCACGTAGCAGGGTCAGGACAGTAGAGCTGATATCCTCTCGACCGAAGTAGCGTGCCATTACCAGGTTACGCTTCATCTGCTTCCACATCTGGCGTCTCTCGTGATGGTGATGCGGTCCACAATGCTCAAAATCCGGACCGAAAAACGACTCCGCAAACTGTCTTCCAAATCGTCCACGCATTTTTCTGATACTCCTTTTCGCATTCTCAATATATCACGATATATCGTTATCAGTAATATAAACGATATATCGGAAACTTGTCAAGGCTTTTTGGGGTCAAATCCGGGCGATTTTTCACCCTTGTTCAGATATTCCCGTGATTTGCCCGAAAAAGAACACCGTTTTCGTTTACTCCGTATGTTAGCGGGAGAGCAAGAGTAGAAGGCAGGGAAAGGAAGAACAGATGCATTTACTCAGCAGAGGAGAGATCATGAGCGATCTGACAGGAAGACAGATCAGTAACTATCTGCTCTTGCATCGCATTCAGCGGAGCAAGGATAGCCATCTGACAGAATCTTATCGAGGATGCCATATCGCGGTCACGGGCGAAGAGGTTATCATCAAGCTCCTACGCACACGTCATCCGCTCACGCGCCAGCGAATGCTACAGGCGCTTGGCACCATGTCGACATTCAGCCACCCGCATTTATTGCCGATGCTGACCTATGGGGAAGAGCCAGACTTTCTGTTTATCGTGTATCCCTGCATTCGGAGTGGCTCATTGAATGATCTACTGACGCGGGTAGGCGGGCGCTTCTCGGCCATCCAGGCCCTGCCGCTGCTGCTTCAGATATGTAACGCGCTTCACTATCTCCATACAAAGCAAATGCCGCATGGCAATATCCAGCCCGAGAATATCCTTGTCACCGACAGCGGACATCTTTATCTCACGGACCCAGATCTGTGGCGCAACGCTCCCGAGGCGCAATACTCGACCACCAATCTCAGCCGAGGGACAGCGGAATATAGAGCGCCGGAGCAATCGCTAGGACTGCTCCGGCCCGAAAGTGATATATATGCTCTTGGAGTTCTCTTATTTCACCTGCTGACAGGGCATCCGCCCTTCACAGGGACGAATTCAACTGAAATCCTGCTACAGCACATAAGAGAAGAGCCGCCATCGGCGCGACTCTCTGTCGCCTCTCTCTCAGAGGCAGTCGATCAAGTGATTCATTGCGCCCTGCAAAAGCGAGCGGCCGACCGTTATCCGTCAGCGCTGATGCTGTATCAGGCCTATCAGACAGCAGTTCTGACCTCACCTGTTGCCAGCCCATTGCGCACCGCTTCGGCAAGCACAACATCACTTCTTTTTGATACAGATAATGGAGCTTCCCAAACCCGCAACACTGCGGTTGAAACCAATCAGGAGCGCGTGCAGCAGCCACGCGTTGTCCCTGACATCGATACGATACCTACAAAACCATATCCATGTCTGGTCCCCTCGCCAGTTGTACCAGACTCTTCGCCGCCCGCGGATAGATTGCCCACCTCTCAGGCACAAGAAAACCCTCAGAAAAAGGCCGCCAATCACTGGTTCGCAATGCTTGCGGTTCTCTTGCTCCTGCTCGGGCTACTGGGCGTACTCCTCTCCACCTTCTTCTTTCCGAATGGATAAGCCGGAGTTTCATCTTCCTTTGTAGCGGTTATTCAGAGTAGATACTTTAGACGGCGTAGCGGATCGTGTGTGTCTCTTTGACACTTCCCGACAGATAAGCCAGACGAGTATAGTAGCTATGATTTGCCAGAGTCCACAATTCCTGGAAGAAAGCTGGATTACGCCATTCCAGTTGCTTGAGCAAGCTTTGCTGCTTCTCAGGGCTGGCCCGGCAGAAATCACCTCCCGCAGAAATATTCAATTCATGTAAAAGCAGGCGTAGACGCTTCACAGTGAGCATGCGCGGGGCCTGACTCTTCTGGCAAGGATGAAGATGAATTAACAGCTCATCAATAAGATGGAGGCTGGAAGGAGGGGGGAAATCCCCGTCAGACGGGATTAACAGATCAATCACCGCATTCAGTTGCGCCCGCTCTTCAAAGGAAAGTTCGGCGTGACGCCGCTGCAATGTCGGTGTACCCCTGTACGTTTCTCTCATGGGTGCTCCTCTTCGGACTCACATGGCGGCCTTTTTACCTCTCTAATAGTATCATATGTCATAGATGAACATCAACCCGAGGCAAGGTGTTCGTCCCTCTTCAGAAAAACCCAGACTTTTTTCTCTGGTAACGCTCCCCAGGCGCCTCGACGCCGTTTGAGCACCCTCATCTGATCGCTCTGCCTTTCCCTGCTCTCCTTCCGCTTGTAGAGCCACTCGGAGCTAGAAAACCAGCGTTTTATTTCGATAGACAAGCACCCGAGCTTCTGTGTGTAACCGGACCGCCTCGGCCAGGACCCGTCGTTCCACGTCTCGCCCCTTACGCACCAGATCCTCGGTTGAGTCACGATGATCGCAATGAATCACATCCTGTGCGATAATCGGGCCTTCATCCAGTTCGTCGGTGACATAGTGCGCTGTCGCTCCGATGAGCTTTACACCACGCTCAAAGGCACGCTGATAGGGATTAGCGCCCACGAAAGCAGGCAAAAAACTGTGATGGATATTGATAATACGATGTTGATAGGCATGGACAAAGAACGGTTCCAGAATCTGCATATAACGCGCCAGAATCAGAAAATCGACCTTCCCTTCGAGAAAGGCAAGCATACGCTCCTGATCCTGTCGACGCGTTTGCTTCTGTACCGGGAAATACTCGTAAGGGATCTCATACATACGCGCCAGCGGCTCCATGTCGGGATGGTTGCTGATAATACAGGGAATGTCCATCAGCAGCTCACCACTCTTCCAGCGCCAGAGCAAATCAACCAGACAATGATCTAAGCGAGAAACAAAGATGGCCGCTCGCATGCGTTGCCGTGAATAGTGGACGCTCCACTTCATCTGAAACTCTTTGGCAATTGGCGCAAACGCTTCCTTCAGCGCCACCTCATCAAGCTGAAAGCCCTCTTCAGCAAAACTGACCCGCATAAAGAAAGAGGCTTCCCCCTGATTGGTCGAATGCTGGTCCGATTCAACGATGTTCCCATTATGCATAAAAATGAAACGCGAAATAGCAGCGACAATCCCCGGCCTATCAGGACAGGAGATCAATAACGTGATAGTTGGTTTCTTTACAGGCATACAACCGCTCTCCTCTCAGAAACACCTACAAGTCCACATGCGCCCGCAGTGCTACAGATCAGCTTCTTTTAAGTGCGTATACTAAACCTCCCGGCCCAATGAGTCAAGAGGAGCGGACAAAAGGCACAAACAGGTAGAGTGTTTCAGGAAACAATCGGCGCTGACTTCAAATGCTCGGCATCAGCCTTCAGCAGATCGAGCGGCACCATGACCTGCACAACCGTTCCCTGGTCCGGGGCACATTCCAGCCGAAATAAGCCACCAACCTCACGCGCCCGCTCCTCCATCGACACCAATCCAAGCCCTTGCTTCGTCAAGGCCTCTCGCTCAAACCCGCGCCCGTTGTCGGCAATTGAGAGCAAAACCGATTGCTGCCAGCGCCCGAGCCGAACATAGACCTGCGTTGCCTGACTATGACGGGCAATGTTGGAAAAGGCCTCCTGCATCACCCGATAATACGCCTCCTCAAGAAAGCGTGGGAGCACAAGGTCCTGCTCCAGCTCAAGCCTGACCTCGATCCCATGCTGTATCTCCCACTGCCGACAGAACTGCTCGACAGCCGCCACCAGCCGCTTATCAGCCAGCGCATGAGGACGCAATTGATGAATCAGCGTTTTGAGCTCCTCCTGTGCCTGCTCAAGTAAGTGCTCCATCTCGTCAAACCGCTGCTCAACCTGTGCGGGATCTCGATGCAAGACCGTTCGCGCCCCGCCAATCAACATACCAAGCGCAAATAACTGCTGTTTTAAGCTATCATGCAGATCACGCGCAAGACGATGCCGCTCCTCCAGTGCTGCCAGTTGCCGCCGTGCCTGAAGCAACATTTTCAACTGCACAGCCATACTGTTCAGGTGGCGCACCAGCGAGCCAAGTTCATCACGGGAACGGTCCTGTACCTGCGCAGTAAAATCGCCCTGACTCCACTTCTCGACCGCCAGCCGCACGGGCAAAAAGCGCCCGACGAACCAGTGTGCCAGTGCAAAGCCAAAGAGCCCCCCTACACAGGCAACAACGCCGGTCGCCCACAGCAGCGTTTGCCCCATCAAATGCAGAATCCCGGGCAATACCGTCCAGGTATCCGGGAGACCCTGTTTGGTCAGCAGGAAAAAGGTTTGCTGTGTGCTCTCATCTCGTATTTTGATCGCACCGACCAGCACGCTATCAGTATCAGAGATCTGCGCCTGTACGTTATCCTGCTTCTCGTGAAGCACATGCTGCCAGACGGCGCGTTCGGTAGAGGAGAGACGGGGAAGAATCAAGCGCCGTACCGTGAACTGTCGAGGATCGCTTGAGGCAAGCACTTGCCCTCTGCTATCCAGCAGGACGACAAAACCAAAGCGGGTATAGAGGCTCACATCAATACTGTTACACTCTTTCTCATCAACATCGGAATAGGCAAACGGCTCATCCGGGGGAATATTTGCCAGATCAATACGCACCTGCGCACAGGCATTCTTCGCCGTCGAATGTTGCAGGACCAGGTTAATCGAGCGCATGTAATCATCCTGATCCTCCTGGGGAAGACTTTTCACTTCTTTGAGCACACTTTCCAGCATCGACGCTTCCTGCTTGAAGTGTTTCAAGACACGCTGCGGATACTTCGCAATCGCCACCTGTGCAACAAGACAAATTGCTAACGTCTCAAAAATAAGGAGAGAAACAATAGTAATAACCAGATAGGAAAGGGCCAACTTGACCTGTAAACCGAGGAAAAAGTGTCCTATCCGTCGCAACACGCTATAGATCAGCTTCATTGCTCACCATCCTATCCGGCACTGCCACAAATCTCTTTATCAGAGAGCGTTTTCTTAGAATGCATTTTGCCGAACCTGCCTTTATCATTATCATTTTTCAATATTCTTGCGAGCAAAAAACAGAGATTATTGAGGACATAAAGCCACCTTACAGTATAGGATCTATCCTGAACAATAGAACGCGACTATGGAGGGGTTTGTTCTCCCTCTTGAGAGCTGTTACCTGAATACCTGAAAACGTGCTATACTCACAGCCAAAAGAGAACATTATAAGAGCAGGAGAACGATAATGGCGGACATGTACCAGACAGAAGTAATCCCCCTTGATCCAGCACAGCCAGACGCGGCAATCATCGAGCGAGCCGCCACCATTCTACGTGGAGAAGATGTTGTTGTCTTCCCGACCGAAACCGTCTATGGCCTGGGAGCAGACGTTTTTCGGCCCAAAGCAGTCGAGCGCATCTTCGCGGCAAAAGAGCGCCCGTACAGTGACCCCTTGATTGCGCATATCATTGATGAACAGATGCTTGTTCGGCTAACAGCCAGCATTCCCCCTCTGGTGCACGAATTGGCCCGACATTTCTGGCCCGGTCCACTCACCCTGATCCTTCCAGCCGCGCCCGAGGTCCCTCGCACCGTCACGGCTGGCCTCGACACCGTTGCCGTGCGTATGCCAAGCCATCCGATCGCCCGGGCCCTGATTCGCGCGATGAACTCACCGATAGCTGCCCCGAGCGCAAACCGCTTTATGCATGTCAGCCCAACCACGGCACAGCATGTCTACCAGGACCTCGCAGGCCGAGTGCCGCTGATTCTGGATGCCGGACCATGCGCGGTCGGCGTTGAGTCAACCATTCTTGATCTCTGCGCCGAGGTGCCGACCATTCTACGTCCCGGTGGCGTCAGTCTTGAAGCATTACAAGCCGTCCTGCCTGATGTACAGGTCGCAAAAAAGCGCCCGACGGCTGACGAAGGGACGGCGATGAAATCTCCGGGACAGATGTTGATCCACTATTCGCCGCATGTGCCCGCATATCTTTTTGAGGGGAGCGACGAGCAGGTCCGAGCCGCGATGCAGCGCGAAGCTGCACGGTATAGCGCACAGGGGAAACAGGTTGGCGTCCTCATCGCAACCGAGGATATCGTAACCTTTCAACACAGCGGCCTCCATAGCTATGCGGCAGGCAGCCTCAAGGCTCCGGAAGAGGTCGCGGCGCGGCTCTTTGCCGGACTGCGCACGCTGGAAGATGCGGGAGTGGATGTGATTCTCTGTCGGAATTTTCCAGAAAAAGGCCTGGGACGTGCCGTGCGGGATCGGCTGTTGAAGGCAACAGGAGGGAAAATCATTTCAGCCTGAAAGCAGGAAGAGTGACAGAGGCGTATGGGAGTCGAACCCACCGAGGACCGCGCCGAGCGACCCTCCAGCCGTTTTGAAGACGGTGAGGCCCACCGGGACCCCTACACCTCCCTGTTTGTGTTGTCTATTGTGCCACTCTGCCCTGCTCCTGTCAAGCCAGTTGCTGAATGCGCTCAACGGAGACTTCGGTCAAATCCCGGACAACCAGATCTGCGGCCCGCAAGCCGGGAAGATCGCGCTCACCCACCACCGCGATGCAATACATGCCTCCGGCCCGAGCCGCCTGCACTCCGGCAACTGCATCCTCAATAACCAGCGAATGCGCAGGCGCGGCCCCCAGTTCCTCGGCGGCCTTCAGAAACACATCAGGGGCGGGCTTCCCATGCGGGACCGATTCGCCAGAGACCAGCGTGTCCAGGTAGCGATGAAGCCCAAGCACCTCACTGATCAGCTCGATATTCTCCATCGGGGTTGAGGAGGCCAGCGCCTGCCGGAAACCAGCCTCGCGTAGTCCACGCAGAAGCTCCTGTGCTCCCGGCAGAAAGGCGAGCGTTTCGCGGGCAAACTCGCGGAAATAGGCCTCCTTTTGATTGCCATAGGCCCGCACCTGTTCAGGGGTCGCCCCCTTGACCATCCGGGGAATAATGGCATCATTGCGCTGGCCGAATGTAGCCCAGAACTCCTCATCACTGTACGGGATTCCCAGATCTTCAGCCAATTTGTACCATGCCTTGCGATGAGCGTCTGCGCTATCTATAATCACGCCGTCCAGATCCCAGATAACGGCCTGTATCGTGTGTGACATGACGTTGTAAGCTCCTTCGCAGCTTTTTTCCCCATGATATCATATCCTATTCCTTCTGGGCCTCTTCATAGACGGTCACGCATTGACCATGATAGAATGGAGGCAGCTTATTTCCGAAAATCGCCCCCTCCTATTTGGTGGCAAACTTTATGCTATATGCTGAGTAGATATCAGATCTGTTTTGTCAGACACGTGCCTAGCATCTCGTCTGTCGGTTGCCCATAGCAGCCTGCTCCAGACGCTCGACAAACACAACCGTGTTGTGGCAAGAAACAAAAAATTTACTCACTACTTATTCTGAAACAAAAAAGATCGTATGCTCGCTGCATCCAGAGATGTGAGTGGGGTCATACAATCTGGAGGACTTTCTTTACTATGAGCAGCCGTCGTTTCTTTAATGAAGAAATAGAAACGCTCCCCAAAGAGAAACTGAAAGCCTTGCAGTTACAGCGATTACAGGCAACCGTTGAGCGCGTCTATCACCAGAATACCTTCTATCGTAAGCTGTATGATGAGGCAGGGGTTAAACCATCCGACATCCGTTCACTTGAAGACATTCAAAAGCTTCCCTTTCTGGAAAAGAAAACGGTTCGTGCCGCCTATCCCTACGGCGTGGCAATGAAACAGCCGGGAGGCGAAGACGGGGCCGTCGAACTGCATGCGACCAGCGGCACCACCGGAAAAAGTGTCCCGGTCTTCGCGACCATGAAAGACATTGAGCACTGGGCCGAACTGAACGCCCGCGAACTGTGGATGACCGGCCTGCGCCCCGGCGACGTCCTGATGAACTGCTATGGATATGGCCTGCCAACGGGCGGCTTTGGTTTCCACTACGGCGCGATGAAAATGGGCGTCATGGCAATCCCGATGGGTGCCGACGCACGCCAGTATGAGCGCCTGATTGACTTTATCTACGATTTTGGCGTTGCTGGCATGTGTATGACGCCCTCGGTAGGCCTCTATGTTGGCAACAAGGCCCGCGAAATGGGCATCGACTTCACCGACACGAAACTGAAAGTTGGTATCTTTGGCGCGGAGCCCTGGCCCTGGGAAACACGCCTCAAACTTGAGGAGTATTTCAACATCAAGGCCTACGATGAATTTGGCATGACCGAATTTCTTGGCCCTGGCATGACCTGCGAATGCGAGGCCCGCGACGGTATGCACGCCTGGGCTGATACCTTCCTGGTCGAGTGCATCAATCCCGAAACAGGCGAGCCCGTCCCCGAAGGCGAAGAGGGTGAGCTTGTCTGGACGTGGCTAGAGTCCGATGGCACGGCTATGATTCGCTATCGCAGCCGCGACCTCTCGCGCCTGTGGTGGGAAGAGTGCTGTACCTGCGGACGCACACATCCTAAAATCGGCTCGATTAAGGGACGTACCGATGATGCCGTGCTGATTCGCGGTCTGGTCGTCTTCCCGAGTCAGGTTGAGGCGGCACTGCTCCGCTTCCCGGAGACCGGCGTCAATTTCCGCATCGTCGTTGATCGCAAGAATGACCTTGACACGTTTGATCTGCTGGTCGAGGTCAAAGAGCCAACCATGCTCGCCAGCGAGGATCTGACCCGCCGTCTGCAAAAAGAGATGGCAGCCGCCGTCAAATCCGTGACCGGCAATACACCACATGTCCATCTGGTCGGGCCTGATACGCTGCCACGAGCAACCGGAGGCGAATCGAAAACCGCCAGCGCCCGTGTGGAAGATCGGCGAAAATAATCTGGTTTTATTCCAACGGGTTCAAAAACACACGAGAGAAGGCAGGGAAGACGCTGCCTTCTCTTTATCTGGCCGCCAAAGAGAGAAAGGGGAACTCTATGCAAACACCGTCATTTCTCCCATTGCGCCCACTCGGCAAGACAGGCTTAGAGGTCACAGCACTTTGCGTGGGCTGTGCACCGCTTGGGAACATGCCTGAAACCTTCGCCTACAGTGTCGCCGAAGAAACAGCTCTGGCAACCATTCGCGAGATTTTCCGCAGCCCGATCAATTTCCTGGATACCGCAGCCTCCTATGGCGATGGCGAAAGCGAGCGCCGCATTGGCATTGTCCTCAAGGAGCTTGGTGGGGTGCCGCAAGGATACGTTATCGCGACGAAAGCCGACCGTGATCTGAAAACGAATGAGTTCACGGGGGATCAGATGCGCCGCAGCGTTGAGCGTAGCCTGACCCTGCTCGGTCTGGAACAGTTGCCTCTCTGCTATCTTCATGATCCGGAATGGATCGGTTTTGAGGCGGCGATGGCTCCCGGAGGTCCGGTTGAAGCGCTACGCCGCTGTCAGGAAGAGGGCCTGATCCAGCATCTGGGCATCGCAGGCGGGCCCATCGACATGATGCAACGCTTTGTCGAAACCGATCTGTTCAGCGTTGCTATTTCGCACAACCGCTATACCCTGCTGAACCAGGAAGCCGGGTCGTTCTGGGATGTCTGCGTCAGGCATCAGGTAGCCGCGGTCAATGCCGCCCCATATGGAAGCGGGATGCTTGCCAAAGGCCCAAGCAACTACCCGCGCTATATGTATGGCGAAGCCTCTCCCGAGCTGATCGATCGCGCGATCAGGCTTGAGGAGATCTGTAAACGCTATGGCCTCCCTCTGGCGGCGGTTGCACTTCAATTCTCCCTGCGTGATTCGCGGATCGCCAGCACAATTGTCGGGATGTCAAAACCGGAGCGGCTGCATGAAACGATCGCACTGGCTCAGCTCTCGATACCAGATGAGCTCTGGTCCGAAGTGGAAGCACTGGGCCCCGCTCAGCGCTAGCCGTGCCAGCAACAGGCGAGTCTGGGATTTCAGACTCGCTTCCCTGCTAGACATGCTCTTCCAGAAATGCTTTCAGTTGAGCACTCCGCTTCAGCCGATCCAGCACATTGCGCTTCACCCGATAGACATCTTCAATCGAGGGGAATAAATCGGCATACCGCTGCTGGATATCGCGAGGAGTCAAGCCCTGCACATAGACACAATGAAGGATGATACACTCGTCACGTCGAGTTAACGAGGCCAGCAAGTGCCAGAGTCCCTCCGCGTCCAACCGCTCAACCACACCCTCCGCCGGATCTTCAATGCGCGGCTCCGCCACCACCTCATCAATCTTCAATTCATACATATTGCGCACCTGCTGACGCCGCAATTCATCCAGAACCGTGCTGCGCACACACAGCTTCAGGTAGGCCATTAAAGCGGGAAGTGAGGCAATAGAGGTGAATTTCTGCGCTCCACAACTTCGGGCAAAACGCGCAAACGTCTCATTGGCCAGCGATTGCGCATCCTCCCGCGAGAGCAAAAGCGCAGGCGCACACTGATGTATCCAGGAAATGACCAGGTGGTTATACAGTGTCAGAATATATTGCCATGCCTGTTCATCCTGCTCCACGATTGCCCGGCGGAAAAGCTCCCAGGCATATCGATTCTCAGTCAGCCGTGAATGCAGCAGGCTCCGGCTTTCGCGATATGCTTCTTGAGCCAGCACAGCTAAGGAGAGATGCGACGGCTCCATACACGCTCTTTCACGGCATAAACAGGAAGGCTCAAGAGAAATGGCTTGTTTCATTCGGCTACTCCCCCAAAAGCAACAAATCCGCCCACGTTCATAGAGCTTTATTTCTCCTGGTCAAGTAACAGCGAGTTCAGGGCCGACCGCCTGATACGATGACGACGCCGCACGCCTCCATCTTTGAGAGGCAGAGGCACCGCTTCCAGGCTCCCCTGTCTGATCCAGCGCCTGACCGTCGTTGGATCAACCTTCAAGATTTTCGCGACCTCACCAACGGTAAGGAATTCGTCTTCAAACTTCTCTTCTGCATACTCCTGCATTATATGTACTCCTTTGCACCAATAAAAATTCTGTCTGACGCCACTCAGAAAGAATGTCGTCAGTATGTCGGGTTGTAAAGTAGTCATATAAGAAACGCCTGTGACGTTCCTTCCTTCCATCTACACGTCTGCTTTTCGGAGAAAGAAAAACATTGCTGTCTCTTATTGTGTAAGAACTTTCCCCTTGAATACTCTGCAATATTAGACACGTAAAAGGATGCTACATTGCTTCAATACGCCCTATTTCTCCCATCAGTCAGCTTCACTCCTCTCAAACGTTCCTCATAAAGCTACCTATCAGACACGAGTGAATAGAAGTAGCAACTTTTGCACCTTTCTCCACAGTACAGACGGGATCGCCAGCAAAAAGTCACAGTTTTTTCACAGAGATTCAAAAAAGACAGAGAAATTCAGGAGGACAAGAAGAGGAGAGCAGCGCTCTCTCTCTTCTTCCAGCGCTAATGCTGCGTCTCTGGAGGCGGTACGTCTCGCTCTATTCCTGTTGACACCTGTTGTAACAACAGGGAATTTCGGGAGTGAAATAAGTTTGCGTTCGCCGTTTTCCTGTTTCGCTTCCAGCAGGGTAAAGGCTCCGACGACCGAATGAATCTCGCCCTGGTACTCACCCACGCGTACCCACTGCCCGGGACGCCAGCGCTGCCGCACATAATAGCCAGCGATCACATTTCGCGCAGCCTCACGCGCTCCCCATGCGAATGTCAGCGCAATAGCCAGACCGATCGCGGCGATCAAGATGGTAAAGCTGGTCGTCAACACGGTAGTATCGACCCCGATGGTTGAAATGGCGAGCACCACAACCAGCGTCATCAGCAGATATTCCAGGAAGCGGCCCAGAGCGCCCCCATAGCTGATATTGGCTCCCCTTGCGACCGTTCCAACGGCGGTCCCGACGAAACGTGCCAGCATCGAGCCGAAAATGATAATCAGCCCGGCGCTAATGGCAACCGGAATAAACTGCAACACGCGCTGAAGCAGATCGGCAACCGTTGAAAGCCCCATTAATTGCACAGCCGAGGTGGCGAAGCTCAGCAGGAGAAAGAAGAAGACTATCTGCGCCAACAAGCGCGAAAGCGGCGTCCGAATGCCCAGGCCTTGCAGCGCCCCGGTAATTCCCGCCCGCGTCGCGAGCTGTTCCACACGCAAATGCACCAGCAGAAAGGACAAAAATCTGCGCACCGCCCAACTGAGAAGATAGCCAACAAGCAAGATTACCAGCCCATTGACCATACGAGGGAGAAAGTCGAGAATCTGGGTCAAAATCTGGTACAGCGTCTTGAAGATAAGCTGCGGGTCCATCTGTGATCCTTTCTTGCAACGATCAGGCCAGACCCGGCGTGCCAGCAGCGGGATCAATCAGCCCAACAAGCAACCGCACCAGTTCAAGTAGCCAGAAAAGCAGCCCCTGAGACGAGAGATCTACCAGCTCGCGCCCGGCATACGACGTGAGATCAAGGAACTCGCGTCCGGTATGCACGGTTCTGAGCCGGGCAAAGACAGCCTTCTCAAGCCCCATTGGAACCTGCACGGCCTCTGCCTGAAAGAAGCGAAGCAGCTTCCGTACTTCCCAGGCACGCTGAATCACCTCGGGTATGTCAGGGTACGCACGCAACGCGGCATCAAGATCCTCATCAGCAAAATCACGAAGTAAACGTTCTATCCACAACAACACTTCTTCATCTCGCATACAAACCCCTATCCTCCTTAACTACATTGTGGAGAGCGAAAGACGCTGACGCGCCTTTGTTTTCACTTTTTCACACATTTGAATAAACTTTTTCTGAAAAGCTAATCGGGCACGATGAATGCGCATTTTAACCGTGCTTTGTTTCTCCTCTTCCACCTCCAGCACCCGCGAAATCTCTTCATATGGCCGCCCCTCAAAATCGCGCAGCACCAGGGCCACGACCTGCTCGCGTTTGAGCTGACACAATACCCGTTGGATGCACTCGCGAAGCTCGGCCCGTAACACACTATCCTCCAGGCCCGCGACAGCTACCGGCTGGGGCTCGGGGAGAGAGATTTCATTTGACTTGCGACGCTGCATCTTTTCTAGAGCGTCAAGTGCGGTATTGGCGGCAATGCGATAGAGCCAGCCAGGAAACGAGGATGCTTTTTCCAGTCGAGGCAAACCGTTGTAGACCTTGAGAAACACTTCCTGGGTGATATCCTCGGCATCTTCCCTTTGATGAACGACCCCATAGACCACACGATACACCTGGTGCATATAGCGTTGAACGAGTAGCTCATAGCTTCCTGTGCTGCCCGGTAACTCCTGTTTACAACGAGCAACCAGCTCCTTATCAGAAAGCGTAGAAAGAACCATCTTTCACAACCCCCACAAAAAAGCATGCACAATACATTTTGATATATCTACTGGAATCAGTATACGCTTCTATAGAGAATTTGTCCAGATATATACTATTTTAGCTTAAATTCCATATCACCAGAAACGAACATTTAGGACAAATATGATTCTGACAACTCGAACCCTGCACTCGCCCCCCAAAAAAGAAAGCAAGGAAACGCGCTCACCGAGAACAGTTCCCTTGCATTCTTTGTCGATATTGCCTGACTACATATCTCCCCGCACAACATGAGCGATACTGGAAGCATGCGACACAACCCGGCTCATCGCATTCAAGAATTCCAGGTGCAGAGCGCTCGACTCCACACTAGGCGGTAGTTTCGACTGAAGCCGCTGTAAATGTCGCAAGCGGAACTCGCGTTTCATCTGGCTGAGCTGCGCCTTACGCTCAAAGAACTCGTCCGCCAGCGTTGGATCTTGAGCCGCCAGCGCCGCCAACGCTTGCTGGAGCGCCGTAGTGACCTCGGAATGGTAGGTCACAAGCTCATTCCATCCCTCCTGTGAAAACGAGATCTGTTTGCGCCACTTGCGCCGTGCGACCCGCATGCACTGTCGGTCGATAATATCGCCGATCGCCTCCAGATCGGTCACGATGCAGAGCAGCGCGATCTGCCGCCGCTTCTGTTCGGGCGTCATCTTATCCTCAGCCAGTTGCGTCAGATACCGCTTGACGGCATCCTCCATTTCATCAAGCTGATCGTCCATCTTCCCGATCAGTTGCGGCTCCTCATTGCCATTCCGCACAAAGGCGCGAATACTGCGCCTGAACATGTTCGTGACAATGTCGGTCATGCGCAGGATTTCACGCGTCGCCTGTCCCAGAGCCAGCGCCGGCGACTGAAGCGCCGCCGGATCAAGCCCGGGTTGCGACTCCTCAACGGAAGCAGGCATCAGCTTTGTCGCCAGCGAGGCCAGCGGCTGCGCCAGCGGGACAAAGACCACAGCCAGCAGCACATTAAAGAAAAGATGTCCCAGAGCGACCTGCATCCCTGCATGCACGGGCAACATAGCCAGCAAATCAGTCAGAGGGGTCAATGCAACCAGCGCGACGACAGCCGCGAGTGACTTGGTGCCGGTGTGAATCAGCGCGAGCCGCCGCCCTTCAATCGCCTCGTGCCCCATCGATGTTAACAGGGCAATGATCGTCGTGCCAACGTTCGCCCCGAGCATCAAGGCAACCGCCCCATCTAAAGGCAGCGAGCCATTAGAAGCCAGCACCAGCACAATACCGATCGTGGCCGTACTTGAAGAGAAGATGACAGCAAGCACAAGCCCGATCAGCGCCAGCACAATCGGCGCGTCTGTTAACCTCTGCAACAGTTCCGCAGTGATCTCATTCGATGTAATGGGCTTACTTCCAGCCTGGAGCGCCGCCAGCGCCAGCAAAATCAGGCCGAAACCAACAAGTGCCCCTCCGAGTTCCCGCTTCGATGTCTTGCGTGTCAGCAAGGCGATAGCAGCAGCCAGACCAACAATGATCAAGGCATAATCGGTAATGTGAAAGGCGAGCAATTGAACCACCAGGGTAGAGCCGACATTGGTTCCTAAAAGCATGATAATAGCGACACTGAGAGGCATCAATTGCGCCCCCACCAGACCAACTAGCAAGGATGAGGTGGCACTTGAGCTCTGCGTTAACGCGGTTGTCAGTACCCCCACACCGAAAGCCGCAAGCGGCTGTTTATAGAGCGCCATTGTCGCGCTACGTAGCCGGCTACCGGCCAGCCGCTGCATCGCATCGGCCATTTGATGAACCCCATAGAGCAACAAACAGACGCCACTCACCAGCAATCCCAGAACTGCCGTAGGATTTGCGGTGTTGAACATGACCCCCTCCCTTCCTGAGATAAGGCGACCCGCCAAACAGTCGCAAACGTCACATCATGTGAATCTGGAAACAGAATTTGCTGAAATACCTATTCCAGCCGAAGTAGCAAGAGGCAACGATCACACAAAGGGGAAGCAGCGATCCCCGGGAACCCACAACCACAAACCTACAAAAACCATCCGGTCGATGCCACACTGTGTTAAATCAATATTAAGAGAATGTTAAGGCAGTGTTAAATATACTATACCATGTTGCCTGTCCTTTGGCAAGCAGAGGCGCGCTTACCCGGCTGCCAGGAGACAGAGAGCAGCCCGGGAGAAGGCGAAAGGAAAGAACGCCTCTGAAAAACATGCTCCCAGCATGGGAAAAAGGAGTCTCATTCCCCCCGAGAAACCCCCATTGTAAGCCACCTGGACAAAGCACGGACGACAGTATATAATACCGTCTCTAGAGATAAGGTCCCGGAGAAAGTTTCTATTTCCTTATGCATAGTTCAAAAGTAGATCAGCAAATTGGACTCGAAGAGAGGCGTTAACGATGACCACGACGAATATTCCGCGCGGTAAATATCATATTTGGACGGTCGGCTGCCAGATGAACCAGGCCGACTCGCAGCGCATCCAGGCCATATTAGAGGATTTGGGCTGGGAAGAAACGGGTATGGATCAAGCAAATCTCGTGGTCCTCAATACCTGTAGCGTGCGCCAGGCTCCCGAAGAGAAGGCTCACAACCTGCTGGCACAGCTCAAGCGAGTCAAGGAGAAACGTGACGACCTGCTTGTCGCGCTGATGGGCTGTATGATTGGCAAACAAAAAACCATTGATGAGCTCAGCAAGCGATACCCACATATCGACCTCTTTATGAAGGTAGAGCAGGCCGACATTTTGCCGCGGTTCCTGGAAGAACGCTGGACCCCTATCTCTGGAGCAGGCTGTCTGGATATTGAATTCATGGACAACGAGCAGCCGGCCGCAACTCCTGTAGCACCCGCACAGATCACACCGACATTCGCAACTTCCTTTAATAGGACCGGAAAACGCACTGTTCTGCCGATGGCAATCGTGCCTAAACCTGGCGAGCGCGTCGCACACTATCCGACCAACATTCCACCACAGGCGCACGCCAAGCCAACCGCATGGCTCCCGATTGTGCTCGGCTGTAATAAAGTCTGCACCTATTGTATTGTTCCCTATCGCCGAGGCCGCGAGCGCAGCCGGCCGATTGATGAGCTGATGGTTGAGGCCCGTACTCTGGTTGACAAGGGAGCGAAAGAACTGACCTTGCTTGGTCAGACTATTGAGGCATATGGGCTTGACCTGCCCGGGCAGCCAAATCTCGCCGACTTGATGGAGAGCCTTAGCGAGATCGAAGGGCTGAAGCGCATCCGCTTTATGACCTCCTACCCGCGCCATATGACAGACGACATGATCCGCCGTATGGCCGCTATGCCGAAGGTCTGCGAGCACCTGAACATTCCCGTTCAGGCCGGACATAACGATACACTCAAGCGTATGAAGCGCGGCTATACTATAGAGGAATACTGCGAGCGCATTGACCGCGTACGCGAGCTATGGCCGAAAGCCTCACTCTCAACAGATATTATTGTCGGTTTCTGCGGAGAGACAGAGGAAGAGTTCCAGACAACCCTTGATATGCTGGCAAAGATCCGTTTCGATGTCGTCCATGTTGCAGCCTACTCTGTACGCCCCGGCACTGTCGCGGCACGCTGGGAAGATGATATCCCGCTGGCCGAGAAGAAGCGCCGCCTGCATGCAGTGGAAGAGCAACAGGCCAGAATTGCCCTGGAAATCAATCAACCGCTGGTAGGCAGTATCGAAGAAGTGATGGTTGAAGAGATCAACACCTCTCGTGGCCTTCAGCAATGGAAGGGACGCAACCGCACGAACAAACTGGTCTTCTTCCCCGCACCTGACGATAGAGATATCAAGCCGGGAGATCTGGTCAATGTGCGTATTGAACGAGCGACAGCCTGGTCCCTTCAGGGGTGCGCGGTTGCTGAACCTTCCTTCACGTAATCGGGACTACAAATAATAACATCATGGTGATGATGGAGGTGTCGTTCGATGACGCAAGCCCTTTCAACCGAAGATAAAGCTCGCTTAAAGAAACAATGGACTGAAATCGCCATCAAGCAGGCGCAAGAGGGACAATGGGAAGAAGCGATCCAGACCAACAAGAACATTCTGGGCTTCTTCCCCAGCGAACCAGATGCGCTCAATCGTCTCGGCAAAGCCTATAGCGAGCTAGGCATGTACGCCGAGGCACGAGATGCCTATAACCAGACACTCAAATTTAGCCCGAACAACACTATCGCGAAAAAGAATCTTGAGCGTCTGGCACTGCTTCAAGACACCCAGGAACGCAAACCTACCCCGGTGACAGACAGGATTGATCCACGGCTCTTCATTGAGGAGACCGGCAAGACCGGTGTGACCGATCTGATCAACCTCGGCCCTGCCTCCATTCTCGTGAAAATCGGGGTGGGAGATCGTGTGCAGTTGCGCGTCAGCGGCCATTCTCTGCTGGTATATAATGCAGCAGGTGACGAAATCGGACAGGTTGAACCCCGTCTGGCAAATCGCCTGATTACCTTCATGGAACATGGGAACCGATACGCAGCAGCTATTCTTGGAACCGAGAATAACCAGGTCCGTATTATCATTCGCGAGGAGTACCAGCATCCCAGTATGTTCGGTCGCGTCAGCTTCCCCTCCCAGGGCAGCAGCGATACGATCCGCGCATATATTCGTGGCTCTGCGGTTCGCTACGAGCATGATGATGATGACGAGCTTGGCAATGATGACGAGTACTATGATAGCGGAGACGAAAGCGACGAGCTCAGCGACGCCGATTTCGATTCTTCGCTTGAAATAGAAGATTAATGCAGTCAGAGGAGGTTTCTATATGAATAAAACGAAAAAAGTTGCCTGGCATAAACACTTGAAGAAAAAACGGAAGATGAAAGAGAGACAGCAACAGCAAAAAGCCGCAACAGCAACCCGCCGCTAGTCGGCTTTCCCTTATTTTCTCGCATTGCTGTATCACAGCAACCTTTTGAGTGTGCACAGAAGAGTGTGAAGGCAACATCACTCACGTTTCTGGAACTACACACGCTCCATGAACGAGGGATGAAGCCTGCACTCCTCTCTCGTAGGGGTGGCCTTCCACGGCTGCCGGGGATGAAAGAAACAGTGGGAATACAGTGTGAGCTATGAGCAGTCTTCCACCTTCCATCTCATCGGCCTCAGTCCGCAATATTCTCACGCTGCTCGCCTCACGCGAAGCCCAGCTGGTGGCGGGGTCAGGCGGGCTGGAACGCCGCGTTACCTGGGCTTGTCGCATGCGCGTACGCCTGCCAGCCTTTGAAAGCGTGCAGGGGGGCGAACTGGCCCTGCTCGCCCTTTCACAGCTACGACGACTGGATGAAACACTTCCCCGCCTGCTCAAAAGCTTGCAGAAAGCAGGCGTCGCAGCGGTCGGAGTTGCCGCCCCCGATCTCTCAGCCCTCGACCCGGAAGCCATCTCCTTTGCCGATCAGCAGAACTTTCCCCTGATCCTCCTGCCTGCCAACAGCCACCTCGAAGAGATTGAGCGCGAAGTCATTACCTTTGTTGTCAGCTTCAGGGGCGAAATCGAGCGCAAAGCCACCGAGATTGCTCATCATCTGATGCAATTGAGCGTTCAGGGTGCCGGCATTCAGGGCGTCTGTGATTATCTGGCGCAGAGCCGGGAAAAATGGGTCATTGTTCAGGACTCAAGCGGCGAGGTTCGGGTTCAAGCCACGCCCGACTCAGCGCGACCGCTTGAGCTTCCAGCCAGCTTCTCCGACGATTTTCTGCATCAGCGCTCGCTGACCCGCATCACAGAACCGATCCAGATTCGGCACGAGGTGGTAGGCTCGATCTCATTGATCGGCCCCGAAAGCGACTTCGACTTTCTGGAACGCATTATTCTCGGGCAGGTTGTCCCGGTGCTGGCACTGGAAGTGGCCCGGGAACGCGAACGCAGCGAGGTCGAGAATCGTTATCTTGTCGAGGCATTCACCAATATTATTCGCGGCACCTACCAGAGCACAGAGGAAATGCTGGCTCGCGCTCGCATTCTTGGCTACGATCTCGCCCAACCAGAGGTTGTTGCGATTTTCGAGCTTGCCGAGGAGATCCCCGATTTTCGCCCCGGCGATCCGGCAGCACTGTGGGGACGCCGCATCCGCGAAGAGCTACAACGCGACTGGCGCGGCTGCTGGATACTGGTCGAGCGACGGCGCGTGCTGGCCCTGCTCCCTGCCAGTGTGGCAGACGAGAATGAGCGTGAAAAGACAATCTATACCCGGCTGGAGCGCATCTTCTCCCGCACCAATAAAGGCACTCCGCTCTCGTGCGGCATCGGGCGCATCGCCAACACGCTTGAGACGATCCCGCAATCGTATCGAGAGGCGCAACGAGCGCTGGAAATAGGCCGCCGACTCTTCGGGGAAGGGAAAATCCACTCGTTCGCACGGCTTGGCATCTATCGCCTGCTCTTCCACCTCGATGGACACAGCGAGCTAGACGCCTTCTACCGTGAAACGCTTGGTCCTCTGCTACAGCATGATAGCCGGCAGGACGAAACCCTGATCGAAACCCTGGACTCCTTCTTTCACTGCAATGGCAACCTCAGCGAAACAGCCCGGATGATGCACTTGCACCGCAACTCGCTGCTCTATCGCCTCGGGCGCATTGAAGAGCTTCTGGGCCACTCGCTTGAAGATGCAGACTTTCGCCTCTCACTCCAGATCGCGCTTAAGATTCATCAGGTACACAAGCGCTAAGACCTTTCTCCTCTACATTGTTTGTTCCTTCCATTCCGGGTACCACTTCAATACACAGATAGTTCACCTTTCACAGGCAACTATTCCATAAAAAGAGGCTAGAATCCTTTACTTTCAGAAGAGACTGAGATAGTATTACCTGTGGAAGACATTCTCAAAAGAGATACCTATTCCCCCAAAGTAAGGATGAGATATGCAGCAGCAACAACTGTGTGATACTGTGCTTGCCAACGACTGGCATGTTGTCGCACGTTCTGAAGACGTAACAAGTGAAAAACCGCTGGCAGTCAAACTGCTCGGAGAAGATATCGTGCTCTGGCGGGTGGGCGATCAAGTGTGTGCCTGGCGTGACCTGTGCATCCATAGAGGTACCCGGCTTTCGCTTGGCCGTATCGAGAACGAGACCATTATTTGTCCATACCACGGCTGGACCTACAATGCAGAAGGACGCTGTGTCCGTATTCCCGCGCATCCTGAGCAGATTCCCCCCTCGAAGGCCCGCGCAAAAGTGTATCGCGCGACCGAGAAGTATGGTTGGGTCTGGGTGACGCTCGGAGAAACCACACAGGATGTTCCCGTATTTGAGGAATGGGATGACCCCTCGTTCCGTAAGATTCATTGCGGTCCCTACACCTATAAGGCAAGTGGGCCAAGAGCAGTTGAAAACTTCCTGGATGTCGCCCATTTCCCCTTTGTCCATCAGGGTTATCTGGGCGATCCCATCGACCCCGCGATCAACGACTACACCGCCGAGATCACCCCGGAGGGTGTCATTGCTCGTGATATCTCTGTCTGGCAGCCGAATCCAGACGGCACGGGAGAAGGGAAACGCGTTCACTATACGTATAAAGTACCTCGCCCCTTGAGCGCCTATTTTATGAAAACCTCAACCGGGCCGCGCTTTGCAATGTTCTTTACGGTCACGCCGGTCTCCGAACAGGAATCAATCGCCTGGGCCTATGTCGCCATTGATCACACTGATCAGACCGATGAAGAGGTACGCGAGTTCCAGAATATCATCACGCTACAGGATATCCCGGTCGTCGAATCACAGCGCCCGGAGCTTCTGCCGCTTGATCTTCAGGCCGAACTCCATCTGCGCTCTGACCGCACGTCCATTGCTTATCGTAAATGGTTGCGTCAGCTTGGCCTGAGTTTCGGAACCGCATAATTCAATATATACCCCGGAGCGGAAAGCACCACCTGTTGAGATATGCTATAATCCATTGAGGTTGTTTTCCGCTCTCTCCTTTTTCCCCTTTAGAAGAGCCTCGACCTGGCCGATACAGAGATTCAGGAAAGCTTCCCCGGGGGCAGCAACTGGCGGGCCTGCATATTGTTGACATAGTTGATCAACTTTGTTATAATACCGCCATTCTTCGTATTCGCTTGCTTCAGACGAAGAAGATGTTTTTGAGATGGAGAGGTACCTTATTTATGCGGTTGTTCAGGACTCGTTTTCTTCTTTGCTTTGCCGCGCTCGCTCTGCTTCTGGTCGGATGCGGCGGCAGCGGTCAATCCTCATCGAATTCTCTTTCCATTAAAGTTGGAGCCTCGCCCACCCCACACGCAGAGATTCTCAAATATGTGAAGGATCATCTTGCGGCAAAAGAGGGCCTGGATATCCAGATAGTGGAATTTACTGATTATGTACAACCAAACCTGGCGCTTCAGGATGGGCAGCTCAACGCGAACTATTTCCAGCATGTCCCCTATATGGAGGATTTTGGCAAGGAACATCATATTGATCTGGTTTCTGTCGGTGGCGTGCATATCGAACCGCTCGGCATCTACTCGAAGAAAATCAAATCGCTCAAAGAGGTTCCCGACAAAGCGGTCGTCGCCATTCCGAATGATGCCACCAATGGCGGTCGAGCGCTGCAACTGCTCGCAGCACAGGGCCTTCTCACCCTGAAAGAGAATGTGGGCACAAAGGCCACCGTTCACGATATCACCGCCAATCCCAAGAATCTTCAGATTAAAGAGCTGGAAGCCGCCCAGCTCCCGCGCTCACTGGATGACACCACCATTTCCGTAATCAACGGCAACTACGCCATGTCGATCAACCTCAAGCCCTCAAAAGACGCGCTGGCGCTGGAACAGGCGAAAGGCAACCCATACGCCAACGTACTCGCCGTGCTGAAGGGCCACGAGAACGATCAGGCGGTACAGAAGCTGTATAAGCTCCTGACCTCCCCGGAAGTGAAAAAGTTTATTGAGGAGAAGTATCAGGGCTCGGTCCTGCCGGCCTTCTAAGCCGCTCGAAACAACTGTTTGCTTGCTTCTCACATCTGCGGGCCTCTCTGGCGAGAGGCTCCGCTTTCACATTTCTAAAGGTTCTGTCGCACATGATAACCATTCGCAATCTTCGTAAAGTGTATGGCAAGAAAGATCAGGCGGTTGTCGCCCTTGATGACATTAACCTTGACGTGCCACGAGGTTCGATCTTTGGCGTTCTGGGCCAGAGCGGCGCGGGCAAAAGCACGCTGATTCGCTGCGTCAACATGCTGGAACGCCCAACCTCTGGATCGATCATCGTCAATGATCAGGAAATGACTACGCTATCTGGAGCCGCGCTACGCAAGGCACGACAGCGTATCGGTATGATCTTTCAGCATTTTCACCTGCTCAATTCGCGCACCGTTGCTGAGAATGTCGCGTTTCCGCTGGAAGTGATGGGAGTGCGAGCCTCCGAACGGCGCTCGCGCGTCGAAGAGCTGCTTGGCCTTGTCGGACTCTCCGATAAAGCCAAAGTATATCCCTCGCAGCTTTCGGGAGGCCAGAAGCAGCGGGTGGGCATTGCCCGAGCGCTGGCGGGCTCCCCTGACGTTCTGCTCTCGGATGAGGCCACCTCGGCTCTTGATCCCCAGACCACGCATTCTATTTTGCAGCTTCTCCGCGATCTGAACAAACGAATGGGCCTCACCATTCTCCTGATTACGCATCAGATGGACGTCGTACGCGAGATCTGTGATCGCGTCGCGATTATTGAGGCCGGACGGATCGTCGAGCAGGGAGAGGTCAGCGAACTGGCAGCGCAGCCTGATACCCGCCTTTCGCATGCTCTCTTCCCACGCCCTCAAATCCACACGCCACAGCCGGGAGCTGCCGTCGTCTCGATCGTCTTCGCGGGCAATTCGGCGGAAGAGCCGATTATCTCCACGCTGGCTCGCCGTTTTGAGGTCGATGTGAATATTCTCAGCGCACAGCTTGAACTGCTTGGACAGCAGCGTATCGGGCAGATGCAGGCCGAACTGGTTGGGCCGCAGGTTGAGCAGGCACTGGCCTATCTGCAAAATCTTGGACTACACGTGGAGGTACAGCGGTAAATGGATTGGTCTTCGCTTACACCTGATCTGATTCAGGCCACACTCGACACGCTTCTGATGGTCATCACCTCCACCATCTTTACCGTGATCCTCGGGATACCACTTGGCGTCCTGCTGGCAACCACCGACAAAGGGGGACTGCTCCGCGCGCCGGGGCTCAATCAGGTACTCGGTATTATCGTCAATATTGGCCGCTCGCTTCCGTTTATCATCCTGATGGTTGCCATCTCGCCATTTACCCGCCTGATCGCCGGAACGACGATCGGAGCGCCCGCCGCTATTGTTCCGCTGGTCGTAGCTGCTGTGCCGTTCTTCGGACGTGTTGCCGAGACCTCATTGCGCGAGGTTGATAACGGCGTCATCGAGGCCGCGCGGGCCATTGGCTGCAATAACTGGCAGATTATCTCAAAGGTGCTGATCCCGGAGGCATTACCCGCGCTGGTCCGCGGCATCACGATCACCTTTATCAACCTGCTCGGGTACTCGGCTATAGCGGGCGCGATTGGTGCGGGAGGTCTGGGAGATCTGGCGATTCGTTATGGCTACATGCGCTTTGAGACCGGCGTCATGATCGTCACCGTTATCCTGCTGATTATTCTGGTGCAGGGTATCCAGTTACTTGGCAACTTCCTCGCCAGCCTGTTGGAAAAGAAATAGAATATGTCGAGGGGCAAACTCGTTTGCCCCTTCTTTATTTTGCCTGAGATTAAAACAAACCGCTATAAATCCAGCACTATTGTCGCAATCAGGCGCGCCCTCCATAGAGAGTCCCCGTTTGAACTGCCCGTATTTTCCCCGTCTATTAGAGGGAGGAAGAGCTTCTACACTCCCATTTTCCACAGCGAAGCCAGGATGGCCCTTGACAAATCAGTTAACGATCAGTTATATTCTGTATAGCTAATCGCAATATGAAGAACATCGAAAAGGACTATTAAAAATGACGACATTTCCGCAGCAAGACTCAATGATACCACAATCTGGAAGGAATCCATCTGAATACGCAGTTTACACACAAGATCTGACCCAGGTTTTCGGCCAGAAGGTCGCGGTGAATCATCTGAACCTGGCAGTTCGACGCGGCGAATTCTTCGGCTTTCTGGGGCCAAACGGCGCAGGCAAATCAACATCCATCAAGATGATGGTTGGCCTGTTGCGCCCGACCAGTGGAACAGTTCTGGTCAGTGGAGTTGATGTCTGGCAAAATCCACTTCAGGCCCGTACCTTGATGGGAGTGCTTCCCGAGCACCTGAACCTGTACGAACGGCTAACCGGGCGTGAATTTATCGCTTTTGCCGGGCATATGTACGGAGTTCCTGCTGCGGACGTACGGCGTCGCACAGAAGAGCTCCTGGAGATTCTGGGACTGAACAACGATGCCGATAAAATGGTTGTTGATTACTCGGTTGGTATGCGCAAAAAGGTTGCCCTTGCAGCAGCGATTCTTCATCGCCCACAGGTCATTTTCCTTGACGAGCCTTTTGAGGGCATTGATCCGGTCAGTTCGCGGGTCATTCGTGACATCCTGCAAGATCTGACGCGGCGAGGAACGACCGTTTTCTTCTCCTCACACATCATGGAAGTTGTTGAGCGTCTATGTACGCGCGTGGGGATTATCAACCAGGGCACGCTTGTCGCTGAAGGCACTCTTCAGGAACTGCGCGAACGGGCCAGCGGCGAGGACAAAGATGCAACACTGGAAGATATCTTCCTCAATGTGATCGGCGTGCGGAATGAAGCTCATAACCTGAGCTGGCTAGAATAGGAGAGCTGCTGTGCTTATTCACGGGGATAAATTGCGCTGGCTGCTCTGGCTGCGCTGGAAACTCTTTTTACGCGCCTTTACGCGCAAAGGCAAAGGGCAGGTGGGACAGATTATCGGCATGACCATCTTTCTCATCTTCCTGCTGATCATCGCATTCGCATTCAGTGCGCTCATCTTTAACACAACTCGTTTTCTGCCTGCCCCGGCAAATATCGAGGTTCTCTTTCTGGTCCTCTCGTCCATCTATGTATTCTGGATCATCTTTCCCTTGCTGGAATTCAATATGAACGAGGGGCTGGACCTCTCGAAGCTGGCAACCTTCCCGCTGACACGTTGGGAACTGATGTTCGGTCTTCTGGCTTCAACACTGCTGGATCTCCCCACATTCGGGCTCTTGATCCTGCTCGGAAGCGTTATTGCCGGTATGGCAACCTCACTGCCAATGGCGCTCTTTACGCTACTGGCAATGATCGTCTTCTACTTCCAGTTAATCGGGACCAGTCAGTTCGTGCTCACCGCCCTGATGCGAGTTCTGCAAAGTCGGCGCTTTCGTGATCTGGGTGTGCTCCTGATTGTGCTGGTCTCATTCACAGGATACTTCGCGCAATTCCTGTTTCGCGGGCTGGCCTCCAGTTCATTCCTGAACCTGCTCAATCAGCAGACCTTCTCGCCCTACCTGCAATGGCTTCCATCCGGGATGGTGTGCCGGGCTATCGAGCAGGCAAACGCAGGAAACTGGGGAAGCGGGTTCCTCTGGCTGCTTGCACCGCTTGCGATCGGCTTTGTTGCCCTGTACCTCTGGCAGAGCGTTGTTGAAAAGGGACTGGTCGCGCCAGATGTTGAGAAGCAGCGCAAACATCAGCATAAAGAGGTAGATACGGTCCCTGCCGGTGGTCTACTTGGCCGTCTGGTTCCCGGGCAGGCCTATGCAGTGCTGTTGAAAGACATGCGCTACATACGACGTGATCCGCAGATTACGGCGCTGCTCCTGCAAGCCATTCTGTTACCCATCTTCGCGATTGTGGTTTCGTTTCTCAATATCGGAAACAATCCGACCGGACTCAACGTCTGGCTGATGATCTTCACGCCACTCGTCATCGCCCTGACCCTCTATCGTTTCTCATATAATGCGCTTGGCTTTGAGCGAGCCAGCCTGACCACGCTGTTTCTGTTTCCGCTTCGCCCCATGCAATTGCTCTGGGGAAAAAATCTGGTTGCCTTTGGCATCGGTCTCATCGAGCTGCTGATTATGCTCCCGATTGCAACCTTTCTCACCAGGAACTGGGATCTGTTTGTGCCCTCACTTGTATCGGGCATTGCTGCAATCCTGATTATCGTCGGCTGTGGTAACGCCTCCTCAGTCTTCTTCCCGCAGAAATGGAAAGAGCTACGCCGGGGAATGCAGACCTCAACTGGAACCACATCTGAGGCGGGCTGTCTGCGAGCCTTGATGTCGCTGGGAGCGCTTATCGCAATGGTAGTGCTGACCGCGCCAGTCGCCCTGGGTACAGCGCTTCCGGTGCTCTTCCATGCCCAATGGATCCTGGCACTCAGTGTACCGCTCGGGCTTGCCTATAGCATGATCATCTATGTGGGTGTCACACGCTTTGCCGGCGCCCGGCTTGTGAAGCGAATGCCCGAGATTCTGGAAGCAGTCACCAAATAGCCCAAAAGCAGGGGAGTCAGACGGCTCCCCTGCTGCTGTCTGACTTGACGCCTGCAAGCAGCATTCGCTACCATGAAAGGAAGATTCAAACATTGTAGAGGAGTAGAAAACCTATGGTAGCGATTTCTCTTATGGTAGAGGGGCAGATAGGGCTGACATGGCAACGCTGGCAACGCCTCATAGAAGCAGTCGACGGACAGGGATTTGCCGGCCTCTTCCGCTCAGACCACTTCACCAATCCCAATCCCCCCGACTACGAATCCCTTGAACTGGTCGTCTCCCTGACCTATCTGGCAGCACAAAGCAAGCACATCCACTTCGGACCATTGGTCGCGCCGGTCTCCTTCCGTGATCCCGTGATGCTGACACGTCAGGCCGCAGCACTGAGCGACCTTTCAGGCGGGCGCATGATTCTGGGCATGGGTTCCGGCTGGCAGGATCGCGAACATCACGCATATGGCTATCCGCTTGGTGATATCCCGACGCGTATGGCACGCTTTGAGGAAGGGCTGGAGGTGGCAACACGTCTGCTGCATAGCGAAGGGCCGGCAACCTTTGAGGGACGCTTCTACCAGCTTCACGACGCGCAGCTTCTTCCACGCCCACAGCAAAAGCTTCCCTTGCTGATCGGCGGCAATGGCCCTAAACGCCTGCTTCCGTTGGTGGCGCGCTACGCAGATATCTGGAACGCGGTCTTCCTGCGCCCCGATGAGTTCCGGGAGCGCTCGACCCTGCTTGACACGCTGCTGCAAAAAGAGGGACGTCAGCCTGCTGATGTTAAGCGCACAGCCATGCAGGGCATCTACTTCGGCAAAGATAGCGCCACCCTTGATCGCAAGCTGGAGTGGCGTCACTCCGTCCCTGAGCTGAAAGACAAGTCGCTCGATGCTGTGGTGCACACGCTCCATACCGAGAAGGGGAACATTGTTGGCACCGCAGAGCAGGTCATTCAGCAGATTAAGGCCTATGAAGAGGCAGGAGTTGAGGAACTGATGGTGCAATGGCTCGATATCGATGATATTGAGGGGATTCAGGCCTTTGCAACCGAGGTTCTGCCGCACTGCACAAAGTAGAACGGAGAGCAAACAAGACGGGCACCACGTGTTTCTGTGTGCCCGTCTCGCTCGGTAAAGCAGCAAGGCCACTTTCGCCGAGGATATCTGAGCTCTGAAAAGCGATACGGCAGGAAAGCTGTGCCCTCCTGCCGCTTGTTCTGCGTTTAGCTCTGAGAAGTAGGGGTCTGCTCGGTAGCGCGGGCCTCGGCCAGAGCAGCACGGGCCTTGCGGTCGTTGCGAATATGCAGCCAGAAGTAGAGCACAACCAGTGCCACCACAGCCAGCACCACGATGATCTCAGCGCCACGATAATAGGGCTCAATCACTTCCAGATTATCGCCGACAACATGGCCGAGATAGGCCAGACCCAGACACCAGGGGAACGAGCCGAGGAAGGTATAGACACAGAACTTGATAAAAGGCATTCTGGTAATTCCCGCGGGCAGGGAAATATAGGTACGTACAATGGGCAGCAGCCGGGAGAAGAAGGCGGTCGCAGAGCCCCAGCGCTTAAAGAACGCGTCGGCTTTATCCGCGTCGTGCTGCGAAATTAACACATAGCGTCCATATTTCAGCATCAATGGGCGCCCTCCCTTATAGCCGATCCAGTATGCCAGCATCGAGCCAAGCAGGCAACCCAGAGCGCCAGAAAGGCCAACCAGCACCACGCCCCACGGATCAGGTACGCCACCAAGCAAGAGACGCCGCGAAACCATGATGCCAGCGACAGGCATAACAATTTCACTTGGCAATGGTATACAACAGCTTTCAATCGCCATAGCAAGAATAATACCTAACAAACCCGTTTGAACATAAAGATTGGTTATAAACGTTTGCAGTATTTCCATTAAAGGTCCAAGCATAAAAAAAGCCTCCTCAGCGAAACCGGTCTTTTTGATTTGATAGTACCACAGTCCGCTAAAAGAGGCTAGCTAACAGTACCAGAACTATACTTCTTCCTCATCATCAAGCTGATGAGATAGACGAAGAGAGGAGCGACGCCGAATCGGCCGCTGCATCTGCTGTGAGAGCTCCTGCTGAACAGAGTCATCCTCATAGACATACGGAGCCCTCCTGACAAGCGGCTTCTGGAACACTTCTGTTGAGGGATCTGCTGGCCGAGACGGCAGCGCACGCGACTGACGTGAAAGCTGCGTTGATGGAAGGCGACGTGATTTCGTCGAAGGATATGGGTCCTGTATGACCTCTGTCTGAGGCTCCTCATCTTCATACTGGTCATAGGAAGACCGAGCAGGAGGCAACTGTTGAGGTGGAATAGAATCGACAACTCGACGTACTCGATGACGGCCCGTTAACTCGCGGGAAGCACGCCCACGCTGAATCCGGCCGGAACGCGTCGAACGGCGCTGTGGGATCGGCTCCTCATCATAGTAGTCGTTCTCGTACAGATCATTGGCCTCCATCGAAGCATCACGCAACGCGGCAGAACGCAGATTCTTTTGCGTCACATTGGTGGCCGAAGCAGGGAGACCGGGATAATACCGGCGTTGTGGACGCCGTCCATTCGTGGCCTGACTACGAGTTTCGGCAGGAAGGGCAGGCGTGCTACGCTTTGACGGAGCAGGAAGCCGCTGAGAAGAGGGTTCCGGCAAGTAGTAACCAGAATGTCCTCGCGAGAGCGGAACATATTCCGTATCATCAACGTCGTCATCCGCGTACTCGGTGACCGCGTAGCTTTCTATCGTGCGGCGCCCTCGGCCGGTCGGCAGCTCGGCATACTCAGCAGTATACATTTCAGCTTCATAGAATGCTTCTTCTTCTTCAACTTCAAGCCGCAAGCGCTCATCATGACGACGAGCGAGATGGGAGAAGATCATCACAGAAATGGGGATACTGAGAACTAAGGCAGCGAGACCACCGATTAACCCACCGAGGACCCAGGAATTGAGCGTATTACCAAACCAGAGCATAAGAGCGGCACCGAGAACCAGTACCAGGGCTGCGGCGACAGCCTTCATAACTGCTTGATATCCTTTCTGAGCAACCGGGGCCTTCTGAGGCTCTCTATCAAGCACGCACTACCATCAAAACAGTAAGAAATTCCACTTAAAGTCCTTTATGAAGTATACCAGACCTGGCGGGAGAGTACAAGGGTAAAAACTCATGCGGTAAAAGAACAGGGGACAGAGAATGAGGTTGGAGACGTGAAAAAGGCAGCAAGTCAGCGGACCCCGCAGAGAGGTATTTCTTGCCGAGAAAAGAGTCCACATTTCCTGACTGCCTTCACCGTTCAAGCAAAAACGATGTCCCGAGACAGTGACCCTGTCTTCGAGCAGAAAAGCACCAACCAGCGGACACGCCTTACGCGGCCGAGTTGCACTGACGAATAATCGCCACCACGCGTCCCTGAATCGTCCACTCACGATCCCAGACGCTCTTAGGAATAAAGATAGGCTCAAGTTCTGAGTTGGCGGGTTGGAGGCGAACGCGGTCGTTTTCTTTTTCCTGGAAGAAGCGCTTGAGCGTCGCACTTCCCTGCACACCTTCCTGTGTGTGCAACGCGACCACGATATCACCATTTTTACAGGTGCTCTGAGGCTTAATAATCACAAAGTCGCCATCACAAATGTGATCTTCGATCATCGAGTTGCCCTTGACTTCGAGGGCATAGCAATTATCACGAGCAAACGCTTCAGTCCCAACATCAACGCAGCGGTCCACGGAGTCCGGGTAGATATCAAGCGGTCGACCAGCAGCGATAGCGCCCTTGACAGGCACCCCATTCAGCGGGTTGGTCAACTTAATGCCGCGACTCTTTTTCGGAGTGCGAACGATATACCCCTTCTTTTCCAGCATCGTCAGATGATAATCAACGTGACCGGTGCTGGCAATATTCATCTCACGGCCGATCTCACGATTAGTCGGGGGCATCCCCTCACGCTTTATGTAGCCGACAATAAATTGATACATCCGGCGTTGTATCTCGCTGGCTTGCTCTAGTGACATAGAACAGTCCCCTGCCTTTCTGAACAAATGAACATCTCCACACCACCCTTGAACCTATTGCATATAGAACGGCCATTCAAAAACATAATACCATAACGGTCCAGGCAATACAAGTAGGTACTCGAACGAATTTCTAGAATTTTCTTTCTGATAAGCAGCTAAATAGAAGTGGTTGGAATGCTGAATAGATTTTGTTATACTCATAAGAAAGGGGAAGGGTAGTCAAGACCAACAGTACAGCCTGTCTGCATCAGGTGGCAGGCAAAGGGGGGCCCGCCCGGCATTTGCGCAACAAGTTAGGATAGGTGTACAATAAAGGCGTAATGTATTCGACGGACCCCGGCCATGAAAGAGAGAGTCAAAAGCCTATGGTAGAGATGACAGTTGAAAGCGTACGTATCAGCCTGGCGACGCAACAGCGAGTGGTCATCTTGAAAGCAGTCGATCAAGAGCGGTATCTGTTCATCTGGATAGCGCACGCTGAAGCCTATGCTATTGCCGTCGAGTTACAGGGGGCAACCTCAGCGCGACCACTGACCCACGACCTGCTGAAAAACGTTATCAGTGAGCTAGGCGCTACACTCGTCAGTGTAGAGATCTCTGATCTGGTAGATGAAATCTTCCACGCCCGGTTGATTCTGGACGTGGCAGGACGGCATGTTGAAATTGACTCTCGACCGAGCGATGCGATTGCTCTGGCCGTACGCACCAAAACACCAATCTACGTTGATGAAAGCGTACTCGAACGGGCAGGTGTGCCCATAGAGCAAAGCGAGGAGCCGCAGCCTCCTTCTCTGCTCCGCGAGCGAGACGAAGAAAGCGAAGAGGAGGACGAAGACGACAACCTCTCCGCCTATCGCGATTTTATCAACAGCCTGGACGTCCTGGACGAATTCGGCAAAGACTGATCCTACTACCCGGGCCAGCCTTAGTACCGACGCGGCTTCAAAAGCAGCCTCAACAGGCCCGCAAGAACCCGCGCCAGCACTCCATAGAGCAGGATCGTCACCAGGGTGTAGATCTCGACATCTAGCTTTATGGGGACAGGTATCAGCAGCAATAGCGACCGTACAGGCACAATAAACACTGCGCTGACCTGATAGATAGCCGCAGCCCATACGACCGTCTCTGACACTGCCAGTATTTTGAGCAAGAATCGTACAAGTAATAGCAGTTGTACAAGCACAAAGAGCAGCGTCACCAGACCGGGGAGTGGACTCGCTTTCACCGGACGCACTGGCTGAGCGGGCACCGGTTCATAGGTCCCGGCAGCAGGAGGATACTCCGCAGGCTGATAACCCCGCCTGGCTCCATTTGAGGAAGGCGCTGACTGCTGACGTGAAGGAACGGCCACCGTCCTATCATCGTAGGGACTTCGGGATGTCACGCTTTCACGCGCTATAGGCTCGGTTGGTAGGTCGTGCTCATCCATATAGTGTTGCTGTTGATCTTGCTTCCTTCTCATCTGCTCTTCCTTCCACAATGAAGCACTTTACACTTCTCAATCACAATAACGAGATAGAAGGTCGTCGTACGTTTCGCGCCTTTCCATCACATGTATTGTCTCTTTGTCTACTAACAGTACGCCCGGACGAGGGACAAGGTTATAGTTGCTTGCCATTGGCAGGCAGTAGGCTCCCGCTGTGGGCAAGAGCAACAGTTCGCCTTCCCGCATATCCGGTAACCTGACCTCTTCTATCAGCATATCCCCCGACTCACAATAGCGCCCTGAGACACAGAAAGAAACATCATGCTCCCGCTCAAGCTGCTCTACAGGCAGCGCGGTATACAATGCTCCATAGAGTGCCGGTCGAATGTTATCTGCCATGCCGCCATCAACGAAGAGATACGTAATCCCACCCGGGGTCGCTTTGCGGGCACCAATACGATAAAGCGCTATCCCGGCACGTGCGATAATCGAGCGTCCCGGCTCTATTATCAGCATCGGCAAGGGCTGCGAGATCTTCAGTGTATCGACACAATGCAGTATACATCGCTGCAAGGCGGCTGCCAGTAGTGCAGGGTCGGGTCTGTCGGGAGCGTCCGGTGTGGCAATCGCCCATCCACCACCCGGGCTGAGTTCCTGCGGCCACCAACCCGTCTCTTTATGGAGCAATACAGCCAGTTCCAGCAGGCGCTGCAAACACTCTTCATAGGGTCGCGTCTCACGCAACATGGTTCCCGAGTGCGCGTGCAGTCCCAATACGTGAAGCTGTCCCTCATGCAAGATTGTTCGTACCGCTTCCGCCGCATCTCCGGTACTGAGGGGGAAACCGAATTTTGCCGTTGCATGCCCCGTCTGCAAATAACGATGGGTGTCGGTCTCGACATCGGGCGCGACCCGCACCAGGACGCCAGGATGCATCTGCATCTCTCGTGCGATCTGCGTCAGCCGCCGAAGCTCGCTCCAGTTATCCAGCACGATTCGCCCCACTCCAAGCCGCAACGCAAGCCGCAATTCCTCCGCTGACTTATTGTTCCCATGAAAAGAAATACGCTCCATCGGAAAGGCCGCCCGATGAGCAACCAGCAATTCCCCCCCGGAAACTACATCCAACCCTAACCCCTCTTCAGCGACCAGCCGGGCTATCATGGGCGAAAGATATGCCTTAGAAGCATAAAGAATCTGGACCGACGATGCCTGATACTCTCTGCGAAAAGCCTCTCGATACTGTGCACAAGCGTTCACGATGGTCGCACGATCAAAAATATACAGTGGCGTTCCATAGCGTTCAGCAAGCTGTTTCAGAGAGTGCCCGGCCAGTTCCAGAGTAAAAGGATCGGATGCAGAAACGGACATCGTGTCCGGTAACAGCGCTCGTTGTGCGGGCGAAAGCGATACAGCCATAAAAAAGGAAGACTCCCTTCTACCGTAGAGAAAACAATTCTATAGCTGCTATTATATGGCCTGTCGCTCCTTTCCGCGAGTGGTCCTTATCATCTAACTCTCTCCACCTCTATCGTACCACAGAAGTACCTTTTTCTTGCCAGAATACACTATTGACAGATTTACATCCATCACCCTATACTATTGCAGAGTTTTTCACTCTTTTATTTTCTTTCTTTATGGAGTGCTTGTATGCAGGACACCTATTTTTCGCTTATGAACCTGGTAATCTACGCATGCTATGGCTTCCTCATCGCTTGCACCTTGCAAATCATTGTCGTTTTTTTTGTCCACTCACTTCGGCGCTTTCAGGCATTCAAACTCATTATCACGCTTTCTAGCATTATGATTACGCTTCATATCAACCGCTTGTTCTTCTATGGAGAACGCGCCTTTGCATACAACCAACTGTGCCAATATCAGAAAGCGCTGGCAGATCTCGATAAGGCGATTGCACTGAAACCAAAAGCAGTGTGGCCCTATCGAGATAAGAGTATGAACTATGTTGCGATGGGAAATATACAACAAGGTCTTTCTACTTTGGAACTTCCCCTACAATTCCACCCCAATGAGCCTGAGATCTACTACTTTCGCTCTTTCATCTATCGGTACATTCAGGACTACCAAACAGCGCTGTTCAACATTGAAAAGGCCCTCTCCATTAACCCCAGAAACCCTACCTACTATGGCGCAAAAGGCTATATACTGACTCAACTGAAGGAGTATCAGGCAGCGCTTGCGGCCTACGATCAAGCTATTGCACTCCCGAACACAAGAAAGAATGTTGCCTTACTCTATCATGACCGAGGACTCCCCTATATCGCAATGGGAGATATGGCAAACGCGATCACCAATTTCGAGATAGCAATAAAGCTCTCTCCCAGACGATGTTGTCTTCAATGGTGGCTGTTCTGGCTTCTACTCTGTGTTGATCCCTTCAAGAGCTCACAAGAAGATTACATCCGCCAGCTTCAAAACATCATAAAGCTTCCTACCGATTTCCAAACACGTATCAGCACCAGTGCCCTGTACTGGTTTCGCGGTCAGTATCAACAGGCATTGCAGATTCTCAGCACAGTACCAGGCCCCCGATTAGGGGAGGCGGACTACCGGCAACTGATGTGCTATGTCGCGCTGCATCGGGATGCCGAGGCGCTTGAGACCCTTTTACACCTGCGCACACAGACACCACTGCCGCCGATCTTCTATAACGGGCTGCGTCTGCTGGAGCCGCTTAATCCCGCTTTCTATCAACAACACCTTGTTCCCGTTCTGCAAGAGCTTCAATTGCTTTAAATACAAAAAAGCAATGCAGCAAGTTATTTCATCTCGCTGTATTGCTTTTTGTCTCTCGCCGGTACCTCTTTATCTAGAAAGTGCACCGCTCACTGCTCAGACTCGGTAGCGGTGCGACTCCTTTCCAAATAGCTACTGAGCAGGCCCCCAAATAGACCAAGCCCGACCCCCAGGACAACCCAGAGCGCAGCATGTTGCACCATATGGAGGAGAAAAGGGGACCAGATTTCTCCCATCGTATCAGAGCCCTCGGGTAAAGGATAGGCATACTGTGCGACCAGCAAATAGAGAGCACCTGTCACAAAAATAATCACTTGCGAAACACAGCCAGCCCATACCCCGGCAATACACCCGGTGCCCGGGCGAGCGGTACGCGACGAAGCAAGCCACCCCGCCAGAAAGAAAAGAGCAAACGAAAAACAATCCTGTAGAATATCAAGAGGGAAAACAAGCGCCGGGGAGTGAACACGAACAATATTATTCAACATCCCAAAAAGAAAACAGAACAGGCCCCGTATCAGACCAAAAATCATGCCATAACGTCGTGCAATATGCGTGATACCAGACTTCACACGAACAGATCCAGGTTGCATAACGCTGGGTGACTCCTTCACAATGAAAAGAAATACGTCAGAAAGCTGCCATTGTGATCCGGGAAAACAATGCATACCATCTTCAAAAAACAAAAGAAAAGAACAAGGTGAAGACGAAAAATAGCTCATCCCCTGACAATTATTTTTCTCTGCTATTAATTGTAACACTCCAGGCCCGACTTTTCCGAGAGCGCAGCGCCCAAAAGAAAACTCGCCCCTACTCAAGCTGGCACATCAAAGGTAGATGGCACGTGTTCTTCTGAAGAAATGGTCGACGATGGCAAAACAGCGGAGTACAGGAGAAACAACAATGAAACGCAGTCGGGGACAAAATCTTCTGTTCATCGGCGCTGGTCTTGGCACTGCGCTGGCCCTGCGTCAGCTCTGGAAATGGCGCAACGCCCTGGATCTACAGGGACAGGTCGTCCTGATTACCGGCAGCTCCACCGGACTGGGTCTGGAAATGGCCCGCGAGTTCGCCCGGCAGAAGGCGCGTCTGGTCATTTGTGCCCGTGAGGAAGCGCCGTTAGAAAGCGCTCGTCGCGAACTTGAAAGCATGGGAGCGGAGGTACTGGCCACCACTTGCGATGTCAGCAAACAGGAGCAGGTCGAACGTATGGTGCATGAGGCCCTCGAGCACTTCGGGCAGATTGATATTGTCGTCAACAATGCCGGAATTATCACCGTGGGGCCGCTGGAAACGATGGAGCTTCAGGACTTCCAGGAATGCATGGATATCATGTACTGGGGCATGGTGTATACAACGCTGGCCGTGCTCCCGCATATGCGGCAACGGAAAAGCGGGCGGATCGTCAATATTACCTCTATTGGCGGTGTCGTACGTTTCCCGCACCTGTTGCCTTACAACTGTGCGAAGGCGGCAGCGGTTGGCTTCTCCGAGGGCCTGCACACCGAGCTAAACAAGGAAGGAATCAAGGTTGTAACTGTAATCCCGGGCCTGATGCGTACCGGTTCTCACGTCAACGCCTTCTATAAAGGGAACAGATCAGCAGAATATGTCTGGTTTGGCCTGGGAGCAACTTCACCCTTCTCGGCGATCAATTCGACCAAAGCCGCCAAACGGATCGTACGCGCGACCCGCCTGGGACAAACCGAGAAGATTATCACGCTTCGCGCCAAACTTGCCACCCGCATACATGGCCTCTTCCCGGGCCTGACCGTCGATGCGCTCAGCCTGGTCGCGCGTGGGCTTCCGTCGACGGATGAGCGTCCCGAGGCGAAGGAGAAGGCAACCGGGAAGGAGAGCAGGACCGAAGTTGGCAAGAAGCTCACCGCAGTGGGCGAAAGGGCCGCTAACCGGAACAAGCAATATATCCGAACCTGAAATGATCTCGATCAGGGGCTATCCGTGAGCAGGGCGGATAGCTCTTCATTTTCCGGGGAAAAAGCTACACAGCAAAGGGGAAACTATGCTAAAATAGCCGGGACTAGTAGTTTTTGTAAGCAACAGGAGATTTTCTGGGATGACACAGATCGACAACCGGACACAGGAGCAGGTGACGACGCCAGCCAATCGCCCGCCCCGTCTGCGCTTTGCTCCCAGTCCCACTGGCTTTCAGCATATTGGTGGGTTCAGGACAGCGCTTTTTAGCTGGCTTTATGCACGCCACGGTGGCGGACAATTTATCCTCCGCATTGAAGACACCGACACAACCCGCACAGTGGAAGGTTCGGTTGAAGACATTCTGCAAGGCTTCAAATGGCTAGGGATGGATATCGATGAAGGTCCAACAATAGGCGGACCCTATGGCCCCTACTCCCAGTTGCAGCGCAAATCAATCTACCAGTATTACGCGCATAAACTGATAGAGTCCGGACATGCCTATAAGTGCTACTGCACCCCCGAGCGCCTTGATCAGATGCGCAAAGAGCGCGAAGCCAAAAAACTGCCGCCGCGCTATGACCGCCGGTGCCGCTATCTGAGCGCCGAGGAGCGAGCCGCAAACGAGGCCGCAGGACTCAAATATACGGTGCGCCTGAGCATGCCACTTGAGGGCAAGACCGTTGTGCATGATGAGCTGCACGGCGATATGGTATTTGAGAACAGCAACCTTGATGATATCATCATTCTCAAGTCAAACGGGCTGGCCCCCTACCACCTCGCCGCCATCGTTGACGATCACCTGATGAATATCACACATGTGTTGCGCGGTGAGGACTGGATCTCCACCTCGCCCTATCACATTACCATTTATCGCGCACTCGGTTGGGAGCCACCCAGGATCTACCACGTGTCCAACGTACTCGGCAAAGACAAAAAGAAGCTCAGTAAGCGGCGCAATGCTCCTTCCTGGTCCGACTTCAAGCGGCAGGGCTACCTTCCCGAAGCCGTGTTCAACTTCATGGCACTGATGGGCTGGTCCTACGATGACAAGACCGAGTTCTTCACGAAAGAAGAGCTGATTCGCGTCTTCACCCTTGACCGCATCAGCGTGGCATCTGGTCTCTATGACCCGGACAAACTGCTGTGGATGAATGGCGTGTATATCCGGAAGCTCTCGCTTGACGAGCTCGTAGACCGAACAATCCCTTATATGGAGCGCCCGGAGGCCGAAGGGGGACTGCCTGATAGCGTCGCTCGTCCTCTCGATCGTGAATATACGAAACGTGTGCTAGAGCTGGAACAGGAGCGCATGAAAACGCTCAGCGATGCCGCGGAAAAGACCTCCTTCTTCTACCTGAAGGAGATCGACTATGATGCCTCTATGCTGATTCAGAAGAAGATGGACGCAGAGAGCACCCGCAACGCGCTGCAACATGCCTATACGCTGTTGTCCGGGCTGGAAAACTGGGATCATGAGATCATGGAGCAGCCTATGCGAGACCTTGCACAGCAGCTTGAGTTGAAGCCGGGACAGCTTTTCGGCGCGGTCCGTGTCGCGGTGAGCGCCAGTAACGCCACCCCTCCACTCTTCCAGATGCTGGAAGTGCTCGGGCGTGAGGTCAGCTTGAAACGCATTCAGGACGCCATCAACAAACTAGCCTGATCATTCAACTCGTGGGGGGAAACAATTGTTTCTTCCCACCTTCCTGGAGGAGCCTTCTTATGATGAACCGGGATTATATCCTGCGCATTGCGGAGCAATTTGGCCGCATGCTGGCAATTGTCCTGCGCCTGCGCAAATTCAACCGTCACGAAGAGGCGCTCATTGCCATCGATGAATATCTGATCAAAATGACCGGCTTTTCCTCCAGTCTGATCAATTCGCTGAGTGAAAGAGATCTGATCAAAGCCCTCTCCCCGCTGGGAAGCCTCAATATTGAGGCCGCCCTATGGGCCGCCGTCCTGCTGAAAACCGAAGGAGAAACCTATGAGGAGATGGGCAACACGACTGAGAGCTATTATCGTTATGTAAAAGCGCTGCACCTGATGCTCTATACCCTGTTCGAGGAACCACGAAGCGCTGAAACAGAACTCTTTGAAGATGTGGAGGCGCTGCTGAAAAAGCTTGACGAATACGACATCCCACAGGAGACAAAGCAGCTTGTCTTCCGCTATTTTGAACGTCAGGGCCACTATTCCAGAGCAGAAGATCTTCTCTATGAGATGCTGGATGCAGCCCCTAATGATCCGATCATACGGGAAGAGGGAGAGCAGTTTTACCAGCGCCTGCAGACAAAAACAAACAGCGATCTTCAGGCCGGGAACCTTGCCCGCGATGAGGTGGAAGAGGGATTGCAACGTCTCCGCACTATGCAGTAGCCGAAAACCTGAAGGGGGTATGTGAGTGAGCACAACAGAGAGAAAGCTTGTTCGTTCAACGGTTGCCAGTTCATGGCGCTGGATGTGGCCCGATATCCTGATGCGCATACTTCCCCTGACGCTGGTCCCCTTGCTCTATATCTGGCTCTTGAAACTTCCGCCATCATTTCTGGGCCTGACCTTCACTCATGTACCGCTTCATCTGTGCGTCGGCATACTTGTGGGGGCCGGGATGGCGGTCTTTGCCATTCTCTACCGTATGTTTATCGTCGGTCCCTGGTTTCGCTGGCCGACCGTTGGCGATCATTTCTTTCAGGGTTTCTACTATCTGGTTATCAATGGCCCGGTTGAAGAGTTTTTCTTCCGGGGCTTTCTCCTGGCAGCAGTCACCCAGTGGACGGGCTGGATAGGTTGGGGCTGGCTGGTCAGCACGGCGGTGTATACGCTCTATCATCGGCTCGGACGCTGGAACTGGCGCAGCGTTGCCGGGGTTGGACTGGCCGGGATCGTCTTCAGTCTGGTCTACCTCTGCCTGCCGGGGCCGCACTCGCTGCTTGCCGTCTCAATTGTGCATGGTTTTACGACCAGCGGCTTTTTGAGCTGGGGAGATGAAGCGCTCTATCGAGTCTGGAAGCGCCGACAGGGCCACACGCCTACCATACAACAGCAGCCAGTAGAGGTCTGAGCAAGAAACGGTATCGAAATATCAGGCGTGTTTCCTTACAGAGCCGAGATGACCCTGACATGAGCGGGCCATCCTTCGGCACTCAACTGGCGATACCAGGCAAGAGCAGCTTAGAGCTCGACGTTCACACCCAGGTTCTGTTCACGGGCACGTTGATAAATAAGCTGAGCAATTGCAGCATCCTGAACTGCGAGACCGACAGATTTAAATACGGTGATATCTTCCGGTTGCAGGCGCGTCAGGCTTTGGCCCGTCAGCAACTCTCCAAGCTCAGTCCAGGTATCAGCGGCAGGGATCAGATCTCGGGCAAGCGCCTGAAGGAGATCACCGGCCTCAGCAAGCGCGGCCTCTCGCTGATCGACAACAATACGCGCCTGCTGCAATAGTTCGGCGTCAAGCTCGCACATTTCAGGTGTAAAGGCTCCGATCGCATTGATGTGCGTACCCGGCTCAACCTCTGATGCCGCGAAGAGAGGCGAAGATGCAGTGGTCGCACAGGCAACCAGGGAGGCACCACGCAACGCTTCAGCAGAGAGCGCGACATGCTTGATAGGCGGACAGCCAGGGCCGATCAGCGCTTGAATTGTCTGGCAACACCTGTTGAAATGGTCGGGGTTACGATTTACAATACGAATCTCGCGAAGAGGGCGTACGGCATGGATTGCAACCGCCTGAAAAGGGGCCTGTCCGCCAGCGCCAAACAATGCCAGAATATCGGCATCGGGGCGAGCCATGAGATCGGTTGCCAGACCGGAGACGGCACCGGTGCGCATCGCGGTTGGCCAGCCCGCCGAAAGGACGGCCAATGCTTGCCCTGTCTCCGCATCCAGCAGCAGCATCGTTGCACTGGTTAATGGAAGCTGGCGGGAAAAATTCTCGGGAACAACTGTAATACATTTCACGACAAAAGAGGGAGGAGTTTGCGTTCTAAGAAGAGAGGGCATAAGCAGTGCTACGCCATCACCGATCAGCGGGGCAGCACTCCGCTGCGAGATCAGGGCGTGACCTTCGGCAAGAGCCTGAAAAGCGGTGCGCATCGCGGCGATCGCATCCACCATGCTCACGCATTGCTTCACTTCGTTCTGGGACAGAATAAGAGCCATATCTATCACCTTTTTCTTGAAACTTGACGACACAGAGCCCGGGTGGACGTTGCAATAGCGATATCACAACATTGCTACATTATAGTGTATAGATCAAAAGGGTAACTATTCGGGCAATTTCGTTACTCTACAATGTACGGTTCGTCTAGCCTTTAAGAGTACAATAATAAGGGTAAGGTACCTAAAAGCGCATCTTCAATAAGTGGAGGTTTATCCTTTGAAAGTTGTTGTCACTGGCGGAGCGGGGTTCATTGGCTCCCATGTATGTCAGCGCCTTCTCGAAGAAGGTCACGAGGTTCTCTGTGTTGATAACCTCATCACCGGGTCCACCCGCAATATTGAGCCTTTATTTCCAAATAATAGATTCCAATTTTTAAATCATGATGTGACTGACCCATTTGAATATGAGGCCGATGCCATATTCCACCTCGCCAGCCCTGCCAGCCCCATTGGCTACCTGTCTCACCCCATTGAAACAATCATGGTGAACAGCCAGGGAACCTATCGGATGCTTGAACTGGCGAAAAAGCACAATGCTCGCTTTTTGATCTCTTCCACCTCGGAAATTTACGGAGACCCGCTGGTCCATCCGCAGACCGAGGAGTACTGGGGAAATGTGAACTCCATCGGCCCACGAGCCTGCTATGATGAGAGCAAGCGCCTGGGTGAAACCCTGACAATGGAGTACTACCGTCAGTATGGGCTGGATGTGCGTATTGTCCGTATCTTCAACACCTATGGACCGAACAGCCAGATCCACGACGGGCGCATGATTCCCAATTTCATCACCCAATCCCTGAAAAACGAAGCTCTGGTTATTTATGGTGATGGCAGCAAGACCCGCAGCATCTGCTATGTCAGCGATCTTGTCGAGGGACTGATGCGCGCCATGTTCCAGCCCAATACGACAGGAGAGGTCTTTAACCTCGGCAACCCGGATGAACATACCGTTCTCGAATATGCGCAGGCGATCATCAAGCTCTGTAACGCATCCTCGTCTATCGTCTATGAGGCAAGCCGCGTTGATGATCCAGAGCGCAGAAAGCCAAATATTGACAAGGCACGGCGCGTCCTCGGTTGGGAACCGAAGGTAGGAATGGAAGAAGGTCTGAAGCAGACAATCGAGTGGTTCCGCACGCAGATCCCGGATCTCTCAACTGTTTCCTGAAGTCGTCTGCTCATGTATCCTGGAAAGCGCCTTGAAGCGTTTTTCCCACACGACAAACGTTAAAAGAAAAACGGACCGGTATGCATTCTGAATTGCACAATTTTGAGCGCAATGCGCAGGAAAGTAGCCAGATACACACGCAAGGGGCGTTCTGGACACACATACAACGGTTTGGAACTCTGGCAAATGTCATCGGAGGAATAGGGAGCCTCCTGACACTGTGCTGTTTGTTCTTTCTGCCAAGCCCGCTCAATCTGCTGGTGCCACTCTACGCGGCTATCGGCATCTGGGTATTCATTCGGCCTGAAGCCGCGCTCTATATGCTTCCAATCGCTGTCCCCTGGGGATCGCTGGAAGGACTTTTGCCAGCATCATTGAACGTCTCGGGCGCTGATCTCCTGGTCTTTTTACTGGGGGCAAGCTGGGCATTACAGCACGTGCTGCGTACGAAGAGCAAAACGGAAATCTCTACCGGTCCTGTTGGTTTCCCCTTTCCCCGCGTTCTCCTGCTTACACTGCTTGGTCTCCTTTTCGCGATGCTGCTATCTATCCCCGGAGCACAGGATCTCAAGCTCTGTCTGAAGGAGATCATCAAGTGGGTTGAAGTGCTCCTGATCTGCCTGATCGGAACGACGTATCTGCGAACCCGCAGGCAAATCTGGATATTGACGGCGATAGCCTGTCTGGCGGCCATTTCACAGGCCGGTCTGGGCTTTTTCCAATACGCATTTCAGCTTGGTCCAACATCGTTTATTCGTGGTGATAGCCTGCGCATTTACGGCTCCTTCAGTCAGCCCAATCCCTATGCAGGTTATCTCAATATGACACTGGTTCTTTCGCTGGCCCTCCTGCTACTAGGAAACAGTCTGAAGGTGCGGGTCCCGGCGGGGATCGTAAGCCTGATCCTCGGAATCGCTGTTTACCTGACTGACTCGCGTGGTGGGATGCTGGCGCTGGCGGCTGGCATCGGGCTCCTTATCCTGCTAGGGCTACCCAAAAAATGGAATATCCTTATCCGGCTCGCCCTGATCGGTGCACTGGCAGGAGTTGCCGCTTATTTTGCCGGCCTGATACCTCAACACCTCCTTCTTCCACTGTTTAATAAGCTCGGTCTGACTGGTATCTCATTGGTAGCGCCACAGGATGCTGATTTCGCGACTGCCGAGCGGCTGGCCCACTGGATCGCTGGAATCAATATGTTTCTGGACCATCCGCTGACGGGCGTTGGCATCGGCAACTATCCAGCAGTCTATGATCGCTACTTTATCACTATTTTTAATAATCCACTCGGACATGCACATAACTATTACATAAATATCGCGGCAGAAGCAGGCATACTGGGATTAGGAGCATTGCTTCTCTTCCTCACCACCATCTTTCTGACAGGTGGATACATCCTGCGCAACATTCAACGCGCTATCGACAACAGCAAGAAGCGGTTTACAAGCGCGCAAGGAGCCAGCTTCGCGAGCAAGCTGTTGGCGCAAACGAGTATACTGGCTAATGATCGAGCGCTGGTAGTAGGGCTACTGGCCTCACAAATGACAGTATGTGTACATAACCTGGTGGATAACCTGTATGTGCACAGTATGACATCGCTCATCGCATTGTACCTTATTATGCTTCTGCGTCTGGGGCACGATGTGGCGCATGAGCAATCGGAGGCAGTCAGTGGCTAATCATAATGCAAAGAGTAACAATATGGCAACGAATACGAATGCAAACACTGAAACAATATTACAGTCTAATATTGAACTAAATGCAACAGCAGAAGCAGTTCCCGTAGCGGAAGCGGGTGAAATTACACAGGATCAGCTTTCACTGAAAAAGCGCTTCTTGAACTGGCGCACCCTGCTCCCACTTGCCATTGTTGTCATAGCCCTTGCCATCTTCGCTCAGAGGATGAATATCGAGCCGCAGAAAATCGGCGCAGCACTGCAAAAAGCGAACCTGCTCCTCTTTGTGTTGGCCTTCGTCATCTACTATGTCTCGTTTGGCCTGCGTGCCTGGCGCTGGCGTATCCTGTTAGAGAATGTCGGCTACACAAAAGAAGCGGGTATACACCTGCCCGGGTTCTGGAAGCGAGTCGAGATTATCTATATCTCTTTCTTTGCTAATGTTGTGGTACCGGCCAAGCTTGGCGACCTGTATCGCGCCTATCTGCTCAAAAAAGAGATCTCCGTCTCCACAACGCGCAGCTTTGGCACTGTGCTGGCAGAGCGCCTCCTGGACCTGATTGTGCTGCTGGTCCTGTTTATTCCGGCGGTCTTAATCAGCCTTCGCGAGCATATGCCCGCGCAGTTACAACTGAGCCTTGAACTGCTGCTTGGCGCGGTCATCGCGGGCATCATAGGTTTGATCGTGCTGCGCGTGGCGCGTGAACCAATAGCGAAACTTGTTCCAGCCCGTTTTCGTGAACAGTACTACCATTTCCAGGAAGGGACGCTCGGCTCATTCAAGCGTTTGCCCACCCTGGCTATACTGACAGCAGGAGTCTGGGTCTGTGAGTCGCTCCGCTTTTTCTTTGTGGCGCTCTCACTCCAGCTCATTACAGGCAGCCTGCTGCACATTACAGCCGCAGCCATTGTGATTGGTCTGGCAGAAGCGCTCCTTACCGCACTGCCAACGACGGGAGGTGGTATCGGCGTGGTTGAAGCAGGGATGGTAGGAATTATCTCTCTGTACTCGTCCGGTACTGACATCGTCAATCAGGCTGCGGCCGCGATCCTGCTCGATCGATCGATCAGCCTGTTCAGCGTGCTTATCATCGGCCTTATCGTGTTCCTGATCGCCTTCGGGCGGAAAGCAGCGCAGCAGAAAGCCTGAGAACTTGACATCGCCTGAGAACTTACATATAATTTTGGGCGCAGGTCGAGAGGCAAACAGAAAATAATTTTTGTTTCCTCCAAAACAGGCCACGAGAGGGGGGATTACTGGTGTCTGAAGTGAAAATCGGCGAGCACGAGTCGTTCGAGACAGCTCTGAAGCGATTCAATCGCAAGATTCAGCAGGATGGCATCCTTGCAGAAGCCCGCCGTCGCGAGCACTTTGAGAAGCCGAGTGTGAAACGTAAGCGAAAGGAAGCCGCGCGCCGCCGTAAGACGCAGCGTCGAGGCTAAAAAAGTGCATTATCAGTATACCTATCACCTCCATTTCTGTTGAATGTTATTATATTCGGTAGAGATGGAGGTTATTTCTTTGTGAAAGTTGAAGAAAGCGTAGAGTAACGATGCAAGATCATCCTCTTATTGATCTGTACGTCAATACAGGCGATAACGACCTGAACGCGAAACTAGAACAGCAGCTTGAAACCCTTGATCTTGATGGCACCGTACAGCGGACGCTTGCAGTAGCAGGCATTCAGCAGCGGGTGATGTTGACGCTGATGATCACCGACGATGAGGATATCAAGGAGATGAATCAGCAATATCGCAACATCAATAAGCCGACCGATGTGCTTTCCTTTCCCCTGCTGGACAAGCCACTTGTTGAGGCTCCACCCGAGCTGCTCTGGCAGAAACCAGAAGAGGAAACAGCAGCGGAAGAAACTCCTCCCTTTGTCACACCCGAGAGCGAGGTCACCAATCTGGGTGATATCGTGATCTCCTGGCCGACCATCGAGCGACAAGCCGCAGCCGCAGGTCATAGCGTTTACTATGAACTTCTGTATCTGCTTGCGCACGGGGTGCTTCATCTGGTGGGCTATGACGATCAGACCGAAGCGGGCTATCAGAAAATGATTCAACTACAGCAACAGGTTATGGAGCACGTTGGGAAACAGGTCTGATACTTCCGCCTGGCGAAAGTTTATCGCGGGCTTTGGCTATGCCTTTGAGGGGATCTGGTACGGGTTACGCACACAGCGAAACCTCCGGATTCATGTCGTGATTGCAGGTATTGCCGTTTTGCTGAGCTTTCTCCTTCGCCTTTCACTGGCGGAATTCGCACTTATTCTTCTTACTATTGCCCTTGTTATTGCAGCAGAACTGGTAAATACATCGATCGAGTGTTGCATTGATCTGGTCTCGCCAGAGCATCACCCGCTGGCAAAACGAGCCAAAGATTCCGCCGCCGGCGCCGTACTCGTCTGTGCGCTGCTCGCGGTCATTATAGGATGCCTGCTCTTTGGACCACGCCTCTGGAATCTGATGATTCAGCAGAGAGTTTTCTAGCCATAAAACAAGCCACCCGTTTTTCACAATGGGTGGCTTTGTTGTCTGTCTCCTTTTATGCGTTCTTCTTCGCTCGTTCCGCGACAAAGATCGTGGCGGGCTGCCCTAAGACCGCGATCACCAGTTTCTTGAGCACATGCCAGCCATTCGCTCGCAGCAGACTTTCCCATAAACGCTCTTCACTGGTTAACGTCACCATCAAGCCATCAGGAGTCAGCACACGATGGAACTCCTTCGCCAGATCCTCATAGAGCTCCCTGTTCTTCTCCGGCGTTCCGATCTGTTTGCCAAAGGGCAGATTGCTGATAATGCGGGTCACGCTTTCAGGATCCAGCGGCAAATGACGCGCATCCCAGATGCCATACTCAACATCGACCTTTGCGACCCGAGCATTCCGTTTCGCCATCGCGATCGCCTCTTCACGGATATCACCGCCGAGCAGCTCGTCCGCTGGAGCCATCAGCCCACGCTCAACCAGAATCGTGCCCGCGCCACAGAGCGGATCAAGCACCACATCATCTTTCGTCGGACGCGACAACCAGCAGAGTGCCGCCGCCACAGTCGGGCGCAGCGAGGCCGGGAGGTGTTCCTGCTTGTACAGGCGATGTCGCATGGTTGCATCGCTCAGACGAAGCCCCACCAGCGCTTCATTGTTGTTGATCCACAGCCAGAACTCCATGTCCGCATTCTCTTTGACAGGATGCAAATACTGTGGCAGGCTCTTGCGCAACGCTCCACTGACTGCATCGCCCGCATCGACCCGACGATACTTTCGCTCACCGTACATCTGACTGACAAGACGCCATGTACGGGCTCGCTTCCCTTTATGGATTCTTCCCCAGATCGAGAGCGCTGGCGCACAATCGGCCTTGATGGTTGCCGCATGCAACGCCTTCAGAGCCTCGCGTTTCGCACTCACTCCATGGATATGCGCAATCACAAGAAAGACATCCTCCACCGTGCGTAATGTCAACAATTCAGCCGGGGGAGTGCTGGTCCGAAACAGAGTCAACCCACGCGAGTATTTCACCAATTCTGTACCGGGGAAACGGGCACGAATTTCACTAAAGGCCAGGGTCTCTAATCCCGGCATCGTCATGACATAACAAAGATACGCCATCCGCCTTACTTCTTCTTTTCCAAATTATTAAATGCTAACTCTCAACTGGGAGGCAATCATACCATAAACGGCGTAGTGAGGCAACGACAACCCGAGAAAGAAAGGGTGCTCTCAGCGTGGAGCACCCTTTCTTTCTGTCTCTTTATTCAAGCAGGCGTGCCACTTCCCGAGCATCATTGGCATATTTCGCCAGTCGCTTCTTTTTCAGATTTTCCCGTAAAATCCAGGTAATCACAGCATCATGCCACGACGCACACTCGCGCATCAGGGCAAAGCCATCAGCCGGGGCAGCCGCCGTCACCACACTGAGCGTATAGGCAAGTGAGCGCCGCAAGGTCCGGAATTCCTCCTGCTTGCGCTCGCCCTCGGGAACCTGTCGCACACGCTCAAGCACGGTACGCTGCATTTGAAGGGCACCCGGTACAATATCCAGCGATTTCAACAAAATGGGCTCGGCAACGGCAGCAATGGCAGCACGCTGCTGTAACCAGTTCCCGGTTTCGGCCAGACTCTGTAAATGCGCAAGCGTCTGCGTGGTGTCTGCCTGCAAGAGGTGCTGAAACGCGATGGCGACCCCCTCGCGCACCCGCCAGCAAGGGCTACAGGCATAATGATCGAGTGTCATAAAGGTTTCTTCCCGCCAGTCAGGCTGCACGGAAGCACAGACCCCTAACCCGATAATACCGCAGAGCATGAGGAACTCAGAGGGTGAATTGCTGGTAACCATCTTCCGTTCACCATTGACGAAATAGTGCAAAAGAGAACGGACATTATCTGGACACCTGGAAACAAAAGAGGCCAGCAGGTTGCTTACATCATCCGCTAACTCCAGATTTGCACGTGGGCCTGGTAAACGGCTGTTATCGCGCAGGTAGAACTCCAGGGGACGGTGATTACCGGTTAAAGCCCTCTCTACCAAGGCAGCCAGAGTATCATGCATATGGCACTTCCTTGTTTTTCCAACTAGGTTGACGGAGTTCGTCAGGCGGTAAACGCTATGACTATTGTACCACAGGGTTAGGGAATCTTGACCGCTTTTGCTTCTTCTCTCCCCCGATATTCTTCCTTTTCAGCAGCATTCAGGCACCTATCAAGCCTGTCAGACGCCTGCCTCCAACTCGCCTCGTACACTGCTTCTGCATGGTCACATCCTCGGCGCGTATTGCTTTGACGTTTACGTGAAGGTTATGCTATACTAAGGATGTACTTATACATATATGTGCAACCACACGGGAACCCTTTACCCACTTCAGTGGTCTTTCGCCACCTCAACGCCGCAGGAGAATCCGCGAAACGAGCCTTTGTCTGCTTTGGCCTCGACCCTGTTTCCCGTGTTCCAGCTATATATTTTGATATGCGCATATGCGCACCGATTGAGACTTATCTGTTTTAGAAGCGCACAGCAATGCATTATGTATAGAGATCTCAGCACCGACAAAAACAGTTATAGTATAGAGGATGTCGCCCGGATCACGGGTTTGACCAAACGTACGCTCCGTTACTACGAAGAAGTAGGTCTGCTGCCACCGACCGACCGCACCGAAAGCAACTATCGCCTCTATAGCTCACACGACATCACCAGATTAGAGCAGATTAAAAAACTCCGTGATTTGCTCGGCTTCTCACTTGCCGAGATTCGTGAGCTCTTGCAGGAAGCGGACGGGCAGGTCAGGACAGCTCATACTTCCAATGGCGAAACACATATCTGCAATGATGCAGCCTATTACCGGGTAATCCGGCTGATTGAGCAGCGCATCAGCGAACTGGAACATATGCGTTCAACGCTGCTCACCCGGCTGAAAAGCCAGGAATATCTACAAGGGGGTAATACACCATATTAGGTATCTGTTTTGTAATATTAGAAGGGAAGTGGCATGACAACAATCTCCACAAAAGAGGAGGAACTACAAGAACAGGATTTAGCCAGGATTGAGGCAAAGGTTGAGAAAGCGACAAAAGGGTTTCTTCGCACCTTCGCAGCCCTCAAGCATCGCAACTATCGCCTCTTCTTTACCGGGCAAATGATCTCACAAATCGGAACCTGGATGCAAACAACCGGCCAGGCGTGGCTGGTCCTGACATTGACCCATAGTGCCTGGGCCCTGGGCGTCATCGGGGCGCTTCAGTTCCTGCCCGTTATGATTTTCTCCCTCTTTGGCGGCGTCCTGGCAGATAAGCTACCCAAGCGCACCGTGCTTGTTTTTACCCAGACCGCTGCAATGCTTCAGGCCGCACTCCTCTGGACGCTGGTCATCACCGGAACCGTTCAGCTCTGGCACCTCTTCATTTTTGCTACCCTGTTAGGTCTGACGAACTCACTTGATATGCCGACGCGTCAGGCATTTGTTGCCGAGATGGTTGGCCGCGAGGACCTTCCGAACGCGGTCGCACTTAACTCGTCACTGGTGAATATGGCGCGTGTCGTGGGACCTGGCATCGGGGGGCTTTTAATCGCCTGGCTCGGCAATGCGCCACTCTTTCTGTTGAATGCGATTAGCTTTATCCCGGTGATTCTCGGTTTGCTGTTGATTGACGCGCGCAAGCTACATACGCATAACCTGTCCAATCATCCGAAATACGGGCGCAAGGTCAGCACCTTCCAGAGCCTTGCAGAGGGCTTTCGGTATATTGGCAAAACACCAATTATCTTGCTGGTCATCCTGGTACTTGGCAGTATCTCACTCTTTGGTATCAACTTTAATATTCTCATTCCCATCTTCGCGACCGATGTACTGCGGGGCGGTCCGGAAAGCTATGGTTTCCTGAGCGCTGCGTATGGGATCGGCTCGCTGATAGGCGCTCTTCTGCTTGCCTCGCGGAGCACTCGTTCACCGGTGGCGCAATGGTTGCTGCTCGGGATGGGCTTTAGCACGCTGGAAATCATGTTCGCATTCTCACACTGGTACTGGCTCTCGCTCATACTGATCGCGTTTGTGGGCCTGACACAGGTCTCCTTTACCGCGACAGCCAACACCACGCTTCAGACAGTGTCACCCGATCATCTGCGTGGTAGAATAATGAGCGTCTACATGTTAGTATTTGCCGGGAGCACTCCTATTGGTAACCTGCTTATGGGCGGTCTGGCAAATACCATCGGCGCCTCTCTGGGGCTGGCCGTTGGTGCGCTCCTCTGCCTCATTTCCGCCTTTATCGGCTGGGCCCTGCGTGCGCCCGCGGAGAAAAACATTGAACAGGTTTTGTACGCAAAACGCTAACTGGAACATTATCCCGCTGACCATTACCGATCAGCAACAACATATCGACCGCTATGAAACGCTCTTTGATAGCATTCGGCCCGGCGACCAGCCTATTCTGTACTGGTCGCTGGCCGAACGGCCCGGTCTGGTACTGGGCTTCTCACAGAAACAGGAGCATCTGAACCAGAGCGCCCTGGCCGAGCTTCAGATCCCCGTCTATCGCAGGCGTTCAGGCGGCACAACCGTCCTTGTGGGTCCCCAACTTCTCTGTCTGGATGTCATCCTGCCCCCCGATCACCCGCTGATTCAACATGATATCGTTGAATCCTACCGCTGGTTCGGGGAGGCCTGGGTTGCGGCACTACACCGCCTGGACATCGACACGGAAGTTATTTCACCGGAGGCGGCGCACGCGCAACGCGCCCTGCTCAAGCAGCCCGAAACGCAGGCATATGAGCGCCTGATGAACCGGGCCTGCTATGGCACGCTCTCACCCTATGAGGTTGTCACCGGACTGCGCAAAGTGGTCGGGCTCTGCATGGTACGCCGCCGCAGTGGAAGCCTGCTTCAAGCAGGGGTAGTGATGCACTGGGAGAGCGAGCTACTGGCCCAAACGCTCGGAACCACACCGGAAGAACAGGCCCTTCTCCGTGAAGGTCTCCCCAAAAGAGTTGCAGGACTGGATGAACTTGCAGGTCGAGCGGTCGGAATAAATGAGGTAATCAGAGCGTTTGAAGAAGTAGTCACGCCCGTACCCGAGGGCGCCTGACATCCTTCAATACTTTAGTGTGAGGTTCATTTTTATGGGAGATCGAAATGCTCCGGGAGCAGTACAGGTAGTCACCACTCCCGACTATGAGGCAATGGTCATCGGCGCTCATCCAGATGACGCGGACTTTGGCACAGCCGCTACAAGCGCTCTGTGGGCCAAGCAGGGCAAAAAGGTTGTCTGGGTTGTAATGACCGATGGTACAGAGGGTGGAGAGGTTCCCAGTATCCCCGATACCGAGTTTATGCTGATGCGAGAGCAAGAACAGAGGATGGCAGCGGAGGTGCTTGGCGTCAAACAGGTTGAATTCCTGCGCTTCCCCGATGGGCATCTGACCAATAGCGAGGCCGCACGCAAGGCAATCGTCAAGCTGATTCGCAAATATCGTCCCCGTGTTGTATTTACGCATGATCCTTCACAGCATATTCTTGCGCCTGACCCCAACACCGAACCCAACGCGACCGCCTATCTCAATCACCCGGACCACCGCGCAACCGGGAATATCGTCCTTGACGCCATTTTCCCGGCAGTCGGAAATCCTCGCGCCTATCGAGAATTACTGACAGAAGGATTAGAGCCCTATCGCGTTCATGAGCTCTATCTTTTCTTCAGCGCACAGATCAATACCTACGTTGATGTAACCGAGACGATTGATCTCAAGGGGAAAGCGCTTGAGTGCCATGTCACCCAGTTTGGCCCTGATGCTGATATGCACACGTCGATCAAAACTCGGGCAGCTGAGATCGCACGAGAGGCGAAAGAGAAGATGGGGCTGGATATGCAGTATGCAGAGGCATTCCGCCGGATCAAATTACACGTCCCACCTGCCGAGCCGCAGGAAGAGGCACCGACAGAAATGGCCTGATCAGGAGCAGGGACTATGAAGTCCCTGCTTTCTTTATTTTGGACTGGCAACAACTGCGAAGCCGACCCAGTACTTCAAGAAGGTCTTATAATCCATCACCTGCATGTTCAGACTGGATGAGTCGGCCAGAAACACCTGTTGCTTATTGGTATCTCCACCACGCACCACCAGCAAATGACCACCAGCCCAACGCTCAGGCGGAAAACCGATAATGATCGGATGGCCGCTGTTCGCGATCTTCACCAGATCAGCGGGAGAGGCCTTATTGAGCCATGTGGTCTTGAAGTTGAAGCGAGCAACTGTTCGGTCAATCCCCTGTGGTTCCAGCAAGCCCAGTTCAGGCGTGATGGCATGCACCGCGATCTCTTCCTTGAGGATGTCAGTGACGCGATACTGCTTATTTGCGCCATTCGCCTTGTTATACGAGTTGATTACCATCGTCATCGAGGCAGCGGAACAGGCCGAATATCCCCACGTCTCAAATTCCTGTTGCGAGCTGTATTGGTTCGGGTCAAGCTGACTCAACCGCGTCAGGAACTTCGAGGCAGGTCTTGCAGGGGGCATAATCGGTGAGGTGCTCGCGGAAGTTGGCGGTGTCTGCGAAACTGCTGCATCCGGCCACTGCATTGGCGTAATGCCCACATTGCCGGGCAGGACGACCTTATAGACCCAGAGGCCTGCAACCGAGAATGCCAGCAACAACAGAATCAGGCTCACGACCGTACGCGGCTTATGTAAGCCCAGAACCTCAGCCGCAGGAAACACAGAGGCGCTCGGTCCCGCTCGATAACCAGTTGTTGAGAGTGCGGCCCGAGGAGCCCGCACCAGCGCCGTCGAGCGACGCTGTACATTCCTGACTGTGTAGCGAGGAACGGAACTATGAAAGCGAGGGGAGAGCCAGAGGCCAAGTGCAACGATGACCAATGAGATGATGAGGAGTATGACGACGAGGCTAATCATCTTTCTCCTTCCCTGTAGAAAGCATGCCGGATGGGCTTACCATGCGCGTTCTCCTTATACCCCGGAAGTAGCCTGAAAGCGCTACGGGTATCCATTTTCTTTTAATCAAACTATACCATTACTTGCCAATATCGATCAATGGGCCGCTTCTGCTCCCCCCAATAGTCCCCTCTCCGCTGCCAAAAAGGGACAAACGTGCTATATGATGATGGTAGCAAGGTGAGGAGTCGCCCTGTAGAAAAGATGGTGAAGAGGTTCATTTATGGTACGACTGGCAGGCTGGATTACTGGCGAACAGGTTCCTGAAGATATTATTCGTGAGGCTCTGGAAGCAATGGGGACTGTGCTTGGTAGACATGGGACAGAGCCAACCTATAGCATTACTCCCGGCGCAGGACTGTTGACCTGTGTCGATCCTGCATATGCAGCACCCCAACGACACGAACCGCCTCTCCTCGACTGGGTGCCCGAACATCGCACGCTTACCTATCGCCGCCCCCTGAACGGTCAGCATGTGCTCTATTTTCTGCAAGATTGGCCCGCACAGGGGAATCTGGTCTTTGCCAGCGAGATCAAGGCGCTGCTGGCGCTCAACCCGCCACGTCGGCTCAACCTTGCTGCCCTGGCAGCGCTGCAACACTACGGCTTTCTGCCCGCCCCTTTGACCGCCTTTCGAGATATTCAGGTTGTGCCCGCGGGTGCGCTCCTTCGCTGGCAGCGTGGTAAAGTAGTCCTCAATCGAACAAGCGATCTCCTTCCAAAGGAGCTGGCCGAGGTCCCACTTGAAGAGCTCTATGACCAGCTTCAGCAGGCTACGACCGAGTATCTTTCCCCCGAACTGTTGCCCGTGGGTCTGGGAAGCGGAGGAAGCGCCTCAACCCTGGCGATTGCTCTCGCTGCCCATCTGCGCCCCTTTACCGTCGCTTCAATCGGCTGGAAGAAGCATGGTCCAGAATGGCAAATTGCCGAGCAGGTTGCAGAAGCCTGTGGCCTGCCCTGGCTGGCAGTTGGCAGAGTCGATCACCCGGACTACTGGGCCGCCACTATCGCCAGCCTGGAAAGCCCCTGTGTTGATGATACGGCGCTCACGCTCCATCAACTCCTGCATACGGCTGCCGTCGAGACACAGGCCCGTATCGCGCTTTCCGGGCTTGGTGCACGCCTGCTGCTTGGCGAACCAAAGCGCCCCACGAAAAGCAACGGCACACACTCTGAAAACCTTTTTTCGTACTATAAGAAGCAGCTCGGCATGACCACCGGCTCACTCTGGACGCAAGATGCCACTCGCATGCTTGAGGCTGAAACCGCCTGGGAAGAGACGTTATACGCTCGCAAGCTGGAACGTGCTGCCGGAAAGCTGGACGATCCGACCGCCTATCTTGAGTTGCACATGCGCCTTCCCGACCAGGTGGTGACACCGGCTCAACATCTGGCCTCACAGGAACAAATGGCTCTGCGCTCTCCTTATCTGCATCCGCACGTCATGCCACTACTGGTTCAGCTCTCACAAAAAACTCAAGCCTATACACAGCGCGATCACCCCTTTGCCCATCTGGTCAGAAAGCACGTCGCCAAAGGATTAGAAGCCAGATCCTCGCTCTCGCTGCATGGGCCCGTGACAACGCCGGAGAACCTGGAGCTGGTATATGATCTGATCGGGCCTGCGGCACTCCGTCAGACCGGTCTCTTTGATCCTGAAGCGCTCAAGGCCATACTCAAGCGACCTCAGACGGAAGAACATCGGAGAAAGCTGCTGCTCGTGTTTACCACACAGCTCTTTCTGCGTATCTTTCACGTGAGTATCTAGCAGGCAATAAAACGATAGCCCCATGCAAAACGGCGAAGGCCCCAGGGACGTGAAAGCAAGAGAGCATGCAACAGGGAGCAAATCCATGCTTATTGGACAGTTAGTGCAGTGGAGAGTATGATAAAAGGGGATGCCTTCCTGTAGCGGCACTCTCAGAAAATCAACGACTGCAACCGACGAAAGGAGCATTATGACACTACAATTGCAAGGGACAAAAATTACCTGGCTTGGTCATGCCACATTCAAAATCACAACCCCATCAAACAAGGTTATTTTGATCGATCCCTGGCTAGAGCATAACCCCGCCTGCCCGGCAGAGGCGCGCAAGTTTGAGCACCTCGACCTGATACTTGCCACCCATGGGCATTCCGACCATATCGGGGATGCCGTGGCAACCGCAAAGCAGTATAAGCCGCAGGTCATCGCTATCGTTGAGCTTGCGAACTGGCTTTCCAGCAAGGGCGTCGAAAACACGATCGGGATCAATAAAGGCGGTAGCGTGGTCATCGACAATATCACGATCAGCATGACTCACGCGCTACACACCTCCGGGCTTGAGGATGGCTCTTATGGAGGCGAACCAGCAGGCTATGTGATCGAGCTTGAGAATGGTCTGAAGATCTACCATGCAGGCGACACCATGCCATTCACTGATATGCAGATTATTCGCGAACTCTATGCACCTGATATCGCGATGCTGCCTATCGGCGATTTCTTCACGATGGGCCCACGCGGGGCAGCGCTGGCAACCCGGCTGCTCGGCGTCAAGCATGTGATTCCGATGCACTATGCCACCTTCCCGGTTCTGCGCGGCACCCCTGCCGAGCTACGCGAGGAACTGGGTAAACTCGGTCTGGATCAGGTTGAAGTCATCGAGATGAAGCCCGGCCAGACCATCAGCTAGAGTTCATACAAATACCTCCAGGGAAATCCCCTGGAGGTGCGGGCTGCTCAATCCAGCGGATAGGTTTCAAAGCGCTGGCGCAGCACCTTCTTATCGAACTTGCCTACACTGGTCTTCGGAATCGCTTCCACAAAAATGATCGCATCGGGGAGCGCCCATTTCGCCACCTTCGGGCGAAGATGCTCAAAGAGCTCCTCCGTGGTAATCTGGTCCGCGTATTCTGGCTTTGGCACGACACAGGCAAGCGGGCGCTCACCCCACTTTGGATGAGGCACACCGATCACACAGGCCTCAAGCACCTTCGGATGGCCCATAATCAAGCCCTCAAGCTCGACAGACGAGATCCACTCACCGCCCGACTTGACCAGATCCTTCGTGCGGTCGACAAGCTGTAACATCCCATTCTCATCGACCACAGCCACATCTCCAGTACGCAACCAGCCATCCGCGAACCTGGCAGCGAACCCGGTATCTTTGTAGTAGGCACGGGCTACCCAGGGCCCTCGCACCTGCAACTCTCCATAGCTCCGCCCATCCCAGGGCACTTGCTGACCGGTCTCCATATCCACAACGCGAAAATCCACACAGGCCGAGATCGTTCCCTGCGTGGCCTTGACCCGAAAGAGCTCGTCCAGCGACTGTTCAGCCTGTAAGCGCCGCGGACGGGCCATACTGGCCAGCGGAGAGGTTTCGGTCATTCCCCAGGCATGCAACAGATTGATCCCTTTGCGCGCCAGTCCCTCAATCAGACTCCGGGGCGCCGCTGACCCACCACAATAAATGGCGCGCAAGGCCGAGAGGTCATACTGCTCTCTTTCCAGCAGATGCAACAGCCCGATCCAGATAGTGGGAACTCCGGCGCTGATCGTTACATGCTGGCTCTCCATCAGCCGGGCCAGCCGTGCAGGATCCAGAAAGCGCCCCGGAAACACAAGGCTGGTCCCGGTGAAGGCTGCGGCATGCGGGATTCCCCAGGCGTTGGCGTGAAACATCGGCACAACTGGCAACGCCACATCCTGCTCACAAAGCCCCATGCCATCAGCCAGGCAAACACCAAGCGAGTGCAGGAAAATCGAGCGGTGACTGTAGACAACGCCCTTCGGGTTCCCGGTCGTTCCCGAGGTATAGCACATCGCGGCGGCGGTATCTTCCTCAAGCTGCGGCCATTCGTACACAGCAGGTTGCCCGGCCAGGAACGCTTCATAATCAACAGCCGGCTGTAGCGCCCCGGTACCATATGGCGCTTCGCCCATAATGACATAGAGTTGGACAGAGGGAAGCTGTGGAGCCAGTTTTTCCAGGAGGGGAACAAGGTCGCCATCGACGAAAATAAACTTATCTTCGGCCTCATTGATAATATACAGCAATTGGTCGACAAAAAGGCGAATATTGAGGGTATGCAGGACCGCCCCCATGCAGGGAACCGCGTAGTAGAGCTCAAAATGACGATACGTGTTCCAGCCAAAGGTAGCCACTCGATCACCCTGCTGCACGCCCGCCTGTCGCAGTGCGTTCGCCAGTTGCATCACCCGCTCACCCCACTCCTTGTAGGTGTAGCAGTGGGGCTCTCCCTCGGTCTGGGTGACAATCGTATTCCGCGAAAAAATGGTCGTTGCACGCGTAAAGGCATGATGCAGAGTGAGAGGGTAATTCATCATTAACCCTTGCATGTTTTCCTCCTCGCCTGGTAAACAGCCAGAATATGCGATGATCTACACGCAAGATTATATCATTACCCTCTCAAAATATCGATTACTACAGCATATTCACATACAGCGATCTTATGGATGGTCTATCCCCTCTATTTCACCCTGCGCTCGTTTATCCCCATGTGCAGCCGCCCACCGGAGCGCCTCACCGGTCAGATACACCGAACCCGTCACGCAGACCAGCGCATCGGTTCCAGCCTGACGCACTGCGAGATCAATGGCTGCGCTACTTGGCTCCGCACGAGACAGCTTCACCCGGGGAGCGTACTCCTGAAAGAGCGCTTCCAGTTCCGCGACAGGAGTGGCACGCGGATTCTGGACCGCCGTCAGTACAACCGTATCCACATCGGCCAGCGCGCGCACCATGCCGGACTGATCCTTATCGCGCAACGTCCCGAGGACCATCACCAGCCGCCGCGGTTCAAAGGAAGTATGAATTGCCTGAAGCAGCTTTTGCAGCGAATCGGTATTGTGGGCCGCATCCACCACAATCGTCGGATGCTGTCCGACAACCTGAATGCGTCCTGGCCAATGCACCGAGCGCAGGCCCTCGCGAAGCGCGGCCTCATCCCAGACAATTCCTTTCTGGCGCAACTGTTCCAACGTTGCCAGCGCCGCCGTCGCATTCTCAAGCTGATGCTCACCCGCCAGCGCCAGTTCAAGATCAGAATAGACATGCTCAGGCGTCCAGACCGTAAAGATCTGATGCTCGCCTCGCCTCTCCTGAAGCCGATAGCGATAGTGAAGCGGAGGCAGAGCGCCGCTTTCGACTTCGGCCTGCGCCGGGTCAACCTCCGCATGTCCTGCACGAATCAGCCGAGCCTGACGCAGTGCCGCAATTCGCGCAATCGCCAACAACGCCTCAGGAGCCTGAGCCGATGTGACCACCAGCCCATCTGGTTTGATAATGCCCGCCTTCTCGGTCGCGATCTTCTCAAGCGTGTCTCCAAGCACGGCCATATGATCATAGCTGATCGAGGTAATCACCGACACCAGCGGATGCGTGATATTGGTGGCATCGAGCCGCCCACCAAGCCCGACTTCAACCACGGCATGTTGTACCTGCTGACGCGAGAAGTAGAGGAAGGCCAGCGCAGTACCGATCTCATAGGTGATAAACGGGCCAAACTCCTGCCGGGCCCGTACGGCCTCCACAGCCTGTTGAATCGTCGGGATCAGGGACGCAACCTCATCTTCACTGATCAAGCGCCCGTTGACGCGCATGCGTTCCCGGAAAGTATGCAAATCGGGCTGCGTATACAGGCCAGTGCGTACAGAAGCCGCCCGCAGCACACTCTCAATGATTGCAGCGGTTGAGCCTTTGCCCTTTGTGCCCGCAATCAGAGTATTGGTATAGTCCTGGTGGGGATTGCCAAGAGCCTCAAGCAGGGCCGCAATGCGCGGCAGATTCTCCCCACGGTCACGCGTATACTTGCCACTGCGCTCATAGTCGCTAAAGCCGTAGATATACGCAAGTGCATCCTGGTAGTTCACGAGTTCCACTGATTCCTTACTAGCAAGTTTCTGGTTTGCAAGATCACGCGTTACTCAAGGGCAAATGAGCCACGCACCACAGCATCGCTCATTCTAGCAACGCGTAGCATTTCACGTACATCATGCACGCGCACAATATCGGCACCCTGCGCAATGCCAAGTGCGACCGTCGCGGCAGTCCCTTCCAGGCGCTCGGAGGCAGGCAAGCCGCCAAGAATACGCCCGATATGCGACTTACGCGAGGTGCCAAGCAGGATGGGGCGCCCAAGCGAACGAAGCTCCCCGAGCCGTCGCAGCACCGTAACATCCTCTTCAGGCGTCATTCCGAAGCCGATTCCGGGATCAATAATAATGCGCTCCCACTCCACGCCGGCGGCCAGAGCCTTATCAATGCTCGTCGAGAGAAAGCGCAAGATATCACTGATAATGTCACGTTTCTTGGGGATGCCACGCATATTCGCCATCAGCACCACAGGTACACCCTGTTCTGCCGCTACGACCGCCATATCAGGATCATACTGAAAGCCCCAGATATCATTGATAAGATTTGCGCCCGCAGCGATCGCCTGTTCCGCCACAATCGCTTTATAGGTATCAATCGAGATGATCGTCTCCGGGGGAAGCTCTCGCCGCATAGCGCGAATCACCGGAATCACGCGGGCCAATTCCTCCTCAGCCGAGACCCTGGGAGCATGGGGACGCGTTGACTCGCCACCGACATCGATAAACGTCGCGCCCTCCCCGGCAAAGTGTTGCGCCTGGGAGACTGCTTGTTTGACCACCTCCTCAACGGTTAGATCAGCCTGCTTGAGACCATCACCTGAAAAAGAATCGGGGGTCGCATTGACGATTCCCATGATATAGGTCCGAGTTCCCCACTCCAACTGGTAGGGGCCCCAGGTTGTAGGTGCTAGTGGTTGGGACATGGACATATCCTCACTTACAACAGCTTCAAAAAGAAACAAGGATACAATAATACCATCCCTTATCATAACCTGTGGGCAAAACGAAGGCAAACAAAAGCTGCCGCTTCTTCCTGCTTTCACCTCCTCTTACCTCTCTTCAGCCAGAAAACAGGAGGGCCAGAGAACAGAGCAGAAGGCAAGCTATATGCCGATATGCCCATTTTTCTCTTTCCCCGATAAGCAACATGCTATAATAGCAGAGAGAAACCTTTCCATACGGCCTCTACGTAAGAGAAGAGAGCGCCTCTAGAGCGCTCTGCCTGAAGATACAAAGTAAAGAAAAGAGAGAAGCATATGCCGAAGGTGAATCGCACAATACGCGAGGGCAGACAGCTCCATAAGGTCGTTGCCTCACGCCGCTGCCGGGAATGCGAAGAGGAAGCCCTGGGGCGTTGTCCCGACTGCAATCTGAGCTTCTGTCAGGAGCACTTTCCGAAACAGCATCATTCCCCCTGCGCGGAACGCCAGATGAGGCTTGCACAGGAACAGATCTGTTATGTGTGTGGCATTCAGGTCTACCCCGATCAGTGGTCAATCTCCCGCACCTCGCACTTTGTCGATAACTTTTTCTGTCGCGGCTGCGGACGGCATATCTGTGACGAGCTGCATACCCAGCGCAAGTCAGAGGATGTCACGATTATCCGCGACGGGATGCGAGGCCATCGTTACCAGTATGTGAACCGATATTGTGACCTCTGTTCACCCCTGCACTTTGTTGGCGGCCTCAAAGGGCTGGCTCGAACCCTCGTTGCTCTAGGAACTGTTGCTGCCGCTGTCTTCTTCTACTTCCATCCCTAAAAAACTGCTATAATCTAATAGAGAAGTCACGGGAGAAAAATACCCCCTTCCTCTTTCCAACACAAAAGCAGAGAAGCAAGCAAGGAGAGAGGAAGGGCCGTTCTTCATTATTCAAAAACAGGGAAGAATTCTGTTAGCATGACCTTATCACCAACTCTCTACGCGACATTAACGCGCTATCAACAGCACATCAGTGACGCTCTCAAGGCCAGCTTTGAGCGCATCGCGGCAGATCCCGCCACCGTCCAGAGCGCGAACGACCTCGCCCCCTATTACGGGCAGATGCGTTACCATCTCGGTTGGGTTGATGCCAGCTTCACGCCGACCAGCAGCAATCCGGGCAAGCTCCTGCGCCCGACCCTGTTGCTCCTCGCCTACGAAGCTGCCGGGGCCTGGGGACTGTCCAACGAGCAGGATTATCTTGAACGGGCGCTCCCGGCTGCCGCCTCAGTCGAGCTGACCCATAATTTCACGTTGATTCACGATGATATCGTTGATGGCGATAAAGAACGACGCCACCGCCGCACTCTCTGGAGCATCTGGGGAGCCTCACACGGCATTAACAGCGGAGATGGTATGTTTGCCCTCTCACGGCTTGCCCTCTGGGATGTGCTGGAAAAAGGCGTTGAGGGCGAGATTGCAGCCCGGCTCGGGCGTGTCCTCGACCGAAGCTGCCTGACCCTTGCCGAAGGCCAATATCTGGACATGAGCTTCGAGGATCAGACCGAGGTCTCGACAGCCATGTACATCGATATGATACAACGCAAGACCGCAGCGCTCATGGCCTGTGCAGCCGAGATGGGCGCGATGCTTGGCACCCGGGATCAGGCCACTATTGAGAGCCTGCGAACCTTCGGCGAAGCGATCGGTCTGGCCTTTCAGGTACGCGATGATCTGCTTGGCGTCTGGGCAACTACCGCCGAACTGGGCAAGACTGAAGCAGGCGACATCTATCGACGCAAGAAAAGCCTGCCCATCCTTCATGCGCTCGAACAGGCCAGCGCCGAGGATCGAGCAACGCTTCAGCAGATCTACCAGCAGCAGGAGCCACTGAGCACCGAGCAGGTTCGTACCGTGCTGGAATGCATGGAGCGCACAGGCACCCAGGCGTATTGCCGTACTTTCCTGAGTCAGTATTGTCAGCGGGCATACAAGGCCCTTGCACAGGTTCCCAGACAGAACAATCCGGTCGCTCAACGCGCACTGGATGATATGGAGGTCATGGTGCGCTTCGTCGAAGAGGCGGCACACTAAAACCAGACTCGATGAGGCCTCTCCTGTCGGGGAGGTCTTTTTCGCTTGTTTGTGTGACAGAACAGGCCAGCGAATGGAAGCAGGCATTTCACCGTCTTTCTACCACTCTTTATACTAAAAATGGAGGGGGTAAGATGCGGACAGCAGAGGGACCTGATCCATGTGCTGGCGTGCTCTTTCAGCAAAGAAGCAAGAAAGCGGCATACTGAAAAGCATCTTTCGACACAAATCGGCTTGTAAAGAGGCTTCATCTATCAGCAAATGGCTGTGGTAAAATGGGGCAGATCTACGTAAGAAATCAACTCACGCGTCAGATACAGCTAAGATAAGCTTGACGGCATGCCGCATTCAAGAGATAATTCGAGAGTCACCAATTCCCTACATCAAAAGTGACTAGAAAAGACCCCAAAATTTCGGAGTGAGTAACCAAATGGCACAGCCAATATACGTAATTGGACATAAAAGCTCAGATATGGATTCGGTGGCCTCAGCATATGCCTATGCTCGGCTTCTACAGATGCAGGGAAACGAGAACGCCATTCCCGCCCGCAATGGAAAATTGAAGCCGGAAATTCGCTTTGTGCTCGACCGCTATAACGTTACGCCTCCTGAAGCTCTCGACGATGTCTACCTGCAAGTCAGAGATGTCATGCGCCGTGGCGTTATTTCTGCTCATATCGATCAGCCCTTACTTGAAGCAGGCCAGCTCCTTCAGGAGCATGAGCGCCGCTCAATGCCCGTCATCGATGCAGACAACAAGGTACATGGTATTATCACCAACGAGGACTTCGCCAAGCTCTTCTTCAATGATCTTGATCCACAGTCCGTTAACCGGATTCCCCTGCATAAAGAGAATCTGGTCAAGGTGCTGCGTGGTCGCGTGCTGGTTGAGGGACGCAAGCCATTAGGCAACCGCATCCTTGTTGGCGCGATGGAAGCCGAGACCATGACCGAGTACATTGAGCCGGGATGCCTCGTCGTGGTTGGCGATCGCGAAGACGCACAGCTCACCGCCATCGAAAATGGTGCCGCCGCCCTGGTCATTACCGGTGATCTGCTCGTCTCAGAAAAGACCCTCTCTGCCGCCCGGCAGCATGGAGTTATGGTCATCAGCACAGGGCATCACACCTTTACCGCCGTTCGCCTGATCAATCTGAGTATTCAGGTTCAGGATATTATGAACCGCGACTTTGAGTTCTGCCACCCGGAGGATCTGCTTAGCGAGATCAAGGGATCCATCATGCGACACCGCTCGCTGCCCGTCGTCGACGCTGACAACCGGCTGGTTGGCTACGTGTCCCGCACAGACCTGATCAAGCCGCGTCCGAAGCGGGTGGTTCTGGTTGACCATAACGAGCGCTCGCAGGCCGTTGATGGCATCGACGAAGCCGAACTCCTCGGCATTATCGACCATCACCGCATTGCCGATGTCTACACCAGCAAGCCGATCATGTTCCGCGCTGAACCGGTAGGCTGCACCGGCACAATCATCACCAAACTCTATCATGAAGCGGGGATCGCCATTCCGCGCGAGGTTGCCGGACTCCTGCTCGCTGGTCTACTCTATGACACGCTGATCCTGCGCTCTCCCACCTGCACCCCGACCGATGAGCAGGTAGCAGCCGAGCTGGCCGCCATCGCCGGAGAAGATATCGAGGAATATGGACAGGCCATTTTTGCCGCCGCCGCCAGCGAGCTCAACGAGAAGGACGCCGAGGAACTGCTGACCTCCGATTTCAAGGAGTTCAATGTGCGCTCCGGTAAGTTCGCTGTAGGCACCGTCGAGACCGCCAGCCCGGCCACTGTCGAGAAGCGCCTACCTGAACTGCTCGATACGATGAAACGGCTCTCCAAAGAGCGCAACTACACCGCCTTCATGTTCATGATCGTTGACATTCTGAACATGCGCTGCCGCCTGCTGCTCCACAACTGCGAGGCCGCTGCCTCCGAGGTCTTCAATGCGCCATTGGAGAAAGATGGTCACTCTATCGTGGTTGAGGGTCTCGTCTCGCGCAAGAAGCAGGTTGTACCGGCCCTGCCACGGATCGAGGCCGCGATGAACACCAAAGACGAGAAATAATGTCTGCTTCGTCTGCCACTCGCCTGAGTCGCGGGTGGCATAGCCTTTTTTTGGAAGCGTTTTTCATTTGAGTGAGAATAGAAAAGCGCTTCCATTTTCCACTACTATGAATTGAAATATCAATATACTGTCCCCTTGCCGGCCCTGCCCTTCTCAACACGATTCATGCCTATTTCTCTTTCTTCTAAGCAAGGAACACACTCTTCTTCTGTTTTCTCAGAAAAGCACATCTATACAAATTTTTCCCTTTATACTCGACAAATATACACGTATTTCCGGCATTGCCTGTATAATCAAGCGAGCAGAAAGCGCCCGATCGACAGGAAATTTACCAGAATAGATTCATTACAAAAACCATATATGTGTAAATAGGATAAAATTCTCTTGTCACAGAATACGCGCATATGTTACACTATCTTTCGATTCTCCCTCTCTACCAGAGAGAGGGAAGCTGCATCACCTTTTTTTACAATGATTGTAGGAGGGACGTTCAGTCATCGTAAGACACAAGCCGAATGCGTGAGTGTCAGCGCTCACGCGGCTTCGCTTCGAGTCAGGCTTCGTGAAAGGAGGCTGTCTATCGTGACCAACTACATCTGGGTTCCCATAGGCATAGGGCTACTGGCAATTCTTTTCGCGGCCTTCCTTGCCAACTATGTTTTACGTAAGGATACCGGCACCCCGGCCATGCAAAAAGTGGCAGACGCTATCTTTAAAGGGGCAATGGCATTCTTGCACAGGCAATATCGCACCATCGCCGTACTCTCCATCTTTGCCGCAATCCTCGTAGCAGGCGTACTGTATCTCTTGAGTCAGGGGAGTCTGGCCCAGAAATGGGATCTGGCCTGGCACACCGCGGTTGCCTTCCTGATCGGCGCTCTCTGCTCTGGTATCTCTGGCTACATCGGCATGTACGTAGCGGTCAAATCCAACATCCGTACAGCCAGCGCGGCCCGGCGGAGCCTGGGAGAAGCGTTAACTGTGGCCGTACGAGGCGGAGCGGTCTCCGGCTTTCTGGTTGTTGCCCTCTCCTTGCTTGGTGTCTCCCTGCTTTTTACTGCCTACGGAGGCCTGACCAACCCGCAGCTTGCCCCCTCCCTGATTGTCGGGTTCGGTTTTGGCGCGAGCTTTGTTGCCCTCTTCGCCCAGCTCGGCGGCGGCATCTACACCAAAGCGGCTGATGTTGGCGCTGATCTGGTCGGCAAAGTGGAAGCCAACATCCCCGAAGACGACCCACGCAACCCGGCCGTGATTGCTGATCTGGTCGGCGATAACGTGGGAGACTGTGCGGGCCGTGGCGCCGACCTCTTTGAGTCAACCGCCGCCGAAAACATTGGCGCGATGATTCTGGGCGTCAATCTCTATCTGGCGACACATAATATTGGCTGGATTCTCTTTCCGCTGGTCGTTCGCGCCTTCGGGCTGATCGCCTCGGGCATCGGCATTATGTGGCTTCGCCCCTCAATTGTGACCGAGCCGGACAAGGCAGCAGGTCGCGACCCCGGCGAAATCGCCATGAAGCAGCTCAACGTCGGCTACTGGATTACCTGCATCCTCTCGGCCATCGGCGTTGTAGCTGGCAGTTATCTCTTGCTGCAAGGGACGGGCGTCACCGGCAACTACAACATTCCCGGCTGGCTCTGGTTCGGTTTCTCGGGTATCGTGGGCATTTTGCTGAGCGTTGCCTTTGTCTACATCACCCAGTACTACACCGCCGGTACCTGGCGTCCCGTGCGCGAAATCGCCGCCTCCACGCTGACCGGGCCGGCCACGACAATTATTACAGGCATCGCCATCGGCTTTGAGTGCACCGCCCTGCCAGTGCTGGCGATCAGTGGCGCACTGGGCCTCTCCTTCTTTTTAGGGAGTCAGGTCACGATGCCAGCGGTCGCGGGCGTGCCGATGGTCATCAGCCCGGGTGGCATTTTTGGCACTGCCGTCGCCACAATGGGCATGCTGATGAGCTGCGCGTACATTCTGGCAATGGATACCTTCGGGCCTATCACCGATAACGCGGGCGGCATTACCGAAATGGGCGGACAGGCCGAAGCAGTGCGTGACATTACCGACGCACTCGATGGCGTGGGTAATACCACCAAAGCCCTGACCAAAGGGTACGGCATCGGGTCCGCGGCACTAGCAGCCTTTCTGCTCTTTACCGCCTACCTGGACGAGCTCTTCCGCCACAACCCGACGCCTGATGTCTATCGGGTCGATCTGGCTGATATCTCGGTCTTTATTGCCTCGCTCATCGGGCTGACATTGATCTTCTTCTTTAGCTCGTTAGCGATTCAGGCCGTGGGCAAGGCAGCAAAAGCAATGATTGAAGAGGTGCGGCGTCAGTTTCGCGATAACCCCAAGATTATGGCCGAAAATGTGGCCGATCGAGCCGACCCCGACTATGCCCGTTGTGTTGATATCAGCACGAAGGGCGCGTTGCGGGCAATGGTCCTGCCCGGACTGGTGGCCGTACTGACACCAATCGCAGTAGGGGTAATTCTCGGTCCTCATGCCGAAGCAGGCCTGCTGATGGTCGGGACAATGGGCGGCATCGTGCTTGCACTCTTCCTGAATAATGGCGGCGGCGCCTGGGATAATGCCAAGAAATACATTGAGGCGGGATATCTCCGTGTCAATGCTCAGGGCGAGATGGTCGACCGTGCCGAAGCCGGGGCGCTGGTTCTGGGCAAAAAGAGCGAGCCCCATAAGGCCGGTGTGGTCGGTGACACCGTTGGTGATCCCTTCAAGGATACCGCCGGTCCCTCGCTGCATGTGCTGATCAAGCTACTGAGCACGATCACACTTGTGCTTGCTCCTTTGTTTATCGCCCTCCATCCGTAAGATGGTGCAAGGGGAAAGCTCGTTCGGGCTTTCCCCACCTGATTCGTGCCGACAAAGCCCTGTCGACATGATATGATGTGACTGCACCATCTGAAAGATCCGCCACTCTTTCAGCAAAAAGGATATCCATTTCCGGTTTTCTTTCATTAAGAACATATACCTGTTTCGTGAACAGGAGTAGGGATGCACAGCGCGTAAGCGTTGTCAAGAACGGGATAGAAAGGAGTGCCTGTCGGGCACAAAAAGCGTAGACAGGTATCAAAAACACATGACACAGAACCACTCCCGGAAAAAGTCAGTAATTGCCAGCACCTTTCTGGCATTACTGCTGCTCTGTCTGATTCTGGCCAGTTGCACAGGAAATCCAACGACAAGCGGACAAAACCAGCAGAGCGAAGACAACACACCAACCTCGTCAAATGGCGCAAACGATGTTGATGTGTTTGTTGAGCCAGACGCGGGCTATCAGGTCATCACCGATGCGATCAGCAGCGCGAAAAAGTCAGTCTGGGTTCAGGTCTATCTCCTGACCGAGCCAAACGTGATAAGCGCACTGCAATCGGCGGCGAAAAAAGGCAAAGACGTGCGGGTAATGCTGGAAGATAACCCCTATGGCGGTGGTGGTGCAGCCAAACCACAGGAGACAATGGACAAGCTCAAGGCGGCGGGAGCACAGGCAAAAGCGACCAACCCCAAATATCGCCTGACCCACTCCAAGCTCATGATTCTTGACGGCACAACAGCCTACATTATGACGGCCAATCTGACCAAGTCAGCGCTTGGCGGCAGCAGCAGCGCAGCGAACCGCGAATATGGCATCATTGACAAAAACCCTCAAGACGTGAAGGTCCTCATCGACATGTTCAACGCCGACTGGGATCGCAAGGATTTCTCGTTTGATAATCCAAACCTTGTGCTCAGTCCGTTGAACTCACGCAGCCACTTCCTGTCAATCATCAACAATAGCAAAAAGACCTTGCTGGTCGAGGCAGAAGAGATGCAGGATGATGAGGTTGAAAACGCTCTCATTGCAGCCGCCAAGCGAGGCGTTCAGGTACAGGTCATTGTGCCAAAGCCACGTTCAATGGACAACAATGACGAAGGTATCAAGCATATCAAGAAAGGCGGCGTCAAGGTGAAGTTTGCGGGCAAGCTCATCATGCACGCCAAGATATTCGTTGCCGATGGACAGCTTGGCTTTGTCGGCTCCGAGAACATCTCTACCTCGTCGCTGGACAAGAACCGGGAGGTTGGTATTCTCGTTACTGACCCCGATGTCCTCTCCACGTTGCAAAAAACCTTCTCGACAGATTGGGATACAGGCAAAGCAGCCTGAGCCACAGAGCGAGAGCAGGGGCTTCTGCTCTCGCTCTGCTTTTCTCTCACACCCTATACCAGACAGGCAATTCATGATAGGATATCAAGAGGCTGAAGCAGTGCGGTCTTCTCTCGCCAATTGGAACGTCTTAGTATCAAGGGAGGATGAAACATGGTAACAGAGATTGCCCTTTTTACCGCTATCCCGGGCAAAGAAGAGGAACTAGGACAGGCAATTATCAAAGGACTGGATACGATCCGGGAGCACCCTGACTGTATTTCGGCTCACGCAACCCGCTGTATTGAGCATCCCGGACGCTACATGGTTACAAACGTCTGGACATCCCTTGAGGCACATACCGTTGATTTTCGGGGTGGTCCCCTCTTTACACAATGGCGCAAGACAATCGAGGGCCTGTATGAAGGACAGCCAGACGTTTTCCACTATCAGGCCTTCTAAAAAGAAGAGAAGATCAGGCATAAAAAAATCAGGAGCAAAGAGAGAGAATGCAGAACGAGACGCCTGAAGGACAGAAGCAAGCGGCAGGCACTCAGGGGACACTCTGGGAACAGCAACCACCAAAGGATGAAAATCAGCTCGCCGCTCATGTGGAGAAGCTGCGGCATCAGATCGAGGAGGCCAACTATCAATACTATATCGAGGACAACCCGACCCTGACTGATGCCGAATATGACCAGCTCATGCGGGAACTGCAACAGATCGAGCAGGAACACCCCGAGCTGGTCTCACCAGAATCGCCCACACAGCGAGTCGGCAGCACACCAACACAGGAAGTTCCCCAGCATCGGCATCCGGTCCCGATGTTAAGCCTCGCCAATGCACGCAACGAAAAAGAGCTGCGCGAATGGTACAAACGCGCAAAAAACATTCTTCCCGACGCGACCTTTTCTTACGTCTGCGAACTCAAAATTGATGGTCTGGCAATGGCTCTGACCTATGAAAAAGGAAAGCTGACAATTGGTGCGTCCCGTGGTGATGGTATGGTCGGTGAGGACTGGACCCCCAACGTGCGCACCATTCGCACCATCCCGCAACGCCTGCGCGGCGACAGAATCCCAGATCGAGTCGAGGTGCGCGGCGAAATCTATATGTCTATCGATAGCTTTGAGAAGCTCAACGCCGAGATCACCGGTGGCAAGCTCTTTGCCAATCCACGGAACGCCGCTGCCGGCTCGCTGCGCCAGAAGGACCCGCGTATTACCGCGAGCCGTAATCTGAACTTCTTTGGGTATCAGATCGGCTATATTGACGGAATGCAGGTTCACTCGCAGTGGGAGACACTACAACTGCTCAAAGAATGGGGCTTCCCTGTCAACCCGAATATTCAGCTTGCGCACTCGCTGGATGAGGTGCTTGAGTACTGCAACAAATGGGAAAATGAGCGCTTCAACCTGCCCTATGAGATTGATGGCGTGGTTATCAAAATTAATGATCTGGCACAGCAGGAAGAGCTGGGGGTTGTTGCACGTGATCCTCGCTGGGCGATTGCCTTCAAATATCCACCAACACAGGTCGCAACCAGGCTCCTGGATATTCGCGTCAATGTAGGACGCACCGGCTCGCTGAACCCGTGGGCCATGCTTGAGCCGATCAACATTCGTGGCGTGACCGTCTCGCGGGCTGCCCTGCACAATGAAGAAGATATTCAGCGGAAAGACCTGCGCATTGGTGACTGGGTACTGGTGCAGCGCGCCGGTGAAGTGATTCCCCAGGTCGTCAAGCCCGTCATCGAGCGCCGAACCGGTCAAGAAGAGGTGTACCATCTACCGGAAAACTGCCCGCGCTGTGGCACGAAGATTGTGCGTATTCCAGATCAGGCAATGGCTTATTGCCCGAATCCGCACTGTCCGGGACGCAACTTTGAGAGCATCACACACTTTGTCTCGAAGCCAGCAATGGACATCGATACTATCGGCGAAAAGACCTGCGAGCAGCTTGTTGATGCAGGCCTGATCCAGACCGTCTCTGACTTCTACAACCTGACAAAAGACCAGCTCTTGCAGCTTGAGGGCGTCAAAGAGAAGAGCGCAAACAACATGATTGGCGCGATCGAGGCCAGCAAGAGTCGCCCGTTCTCGCGGTTGCTCTTCGCTCTGGGCATTCGCTACGTCGGTGAGAAGACCGCGCAGATTCTGGCAAACACCTTCGGCGACATCGACCAGCTGATGAATGCCTCTGAGGAGCAGATCAACGCCATTCCGGGCATCGGTCCGAAGATCGGCCATAGCGTCTATACATGGTTCCAACAGCCCGCGAATCGGGACCTGATTCAGCGCCTGCGCGCGGCTGGCGTGAATATGAAGGAAGAGCGTCACGGTCAGGATGGCCCGCTTGCCGGTCAGACCTTCCTGCTTACCGGTCGCCTATCCAGCATGTCACGCCCGAAGGCAGAGGAAGCAATCAAGCAGCTCGGCGGCACCATCGCAACGGGTGTTAGCAAATCGCTCAATCATCTGATCGTCGGAGAAGATGCCGGTTCCAAGCTGGCAAAAGCACAAAAAGCCGGCGTCCCCGTCCATGACGAGCAGTGGCTACTCGATCTGCTTGCCCAATATCAGCAGAAAGCCGAGGCATAGCGTGGAAGAAACCTGGGGAAGACTGCACGCCTTTGTCCGGCTTGAACCCGAGACGCTTCAGGAGCTGTTGCAACCAGTCTTCCCCGGGAAGCGCCCTGCCAGCATCGAGCTGCTGACAGAGGGACATTGCAATACAAACTATAAGATCACCTTCCCAGACTCCACAGAGGCCGTTGTCCTGCGGATCTATATGCGCGATCAGGGAGCCTGCCGGAAGAATCTCAACCTCTTCCGCCTGCTCTATCCGCATGTTCCGATACCGGAGGTGCTCTATGCGGACCCCGACATGCAGCGCTTTGACAAACCCTACGCAGTGCTGCGCTGGATTGAAGGTCCACTGTTGAGCAAGATACAGAAGCACGGCACCGAGGCAGAGCTTGCGATCTGTGCCTATGCCGTCGGCCAAACGCTGGCCCAAATCGGAAGCTATCGCTTTCCAGAGGCGGGTATTCTTGGCCCCGAGCTGACGGTGATAGAGCCATTCCAGCGGCCTGACACCTTTCTCACACTACTTGAGGAGATCTGGACGGATAGTCCGGCTGTAGAGCGCCTCGGCTCAAGAGAAACCACGTGGCTGCTGAACTTTGTGCAACGCAATAGTTATCTGCTTGTGTCTGGCTCCGACGCTATCCCACGGCTGACGCACGGAGACTACAAGGGAATCAACATCCTGGTACGGCCACAGAACGGAAGCTGGCAGACAGCCGCCGTGCTGGACTGGGAATTCGCCTTCGCGGATACACCACTCTTCGATATTGGCAACATGCTCCGCTACGCGCATCGGCTGCCGCATAGCTTTGAGCAAGCCTTTATTCGCGGCTATCGTGAATATGGGGGCTTTCTTCCGCCAGCCTGGCGTATCATCGCGAAACTGCTGGATCTGCTCAGCCTGTCGCAATTTTTACAGCGGCCCACCGCCAGCGCCGGCATGATCGCCGAGGTCAGAGAGTTGATCCTGCATACACTGCACACATTCGATAGAAAAGAAGAGATGTATGGTACAGATTCGTGATCTCTCCCTCCAGGATGAGGCCGCTGTGGAAGCGGTGGCGCGTATCCTGATCGCCGGTTTCGCAGCCTCGTCTCCTACGTCCTGGCCCGATCGAGACAGCGCCCTGGAAGAGATTCGTGAAAACACCGGGGATGGCTTTATCAGCCGCATCGCCATCGATGAGCAGAACAGCGTGCTTGGCTGGATCGCCGGAAGCAGCGCCTATCACGGCAGAGTCTGGGAGCTGCACCCGCTGGTCGTTGATCCTGTCTGCCAGGGGCGCGGTGTCGGGGCGGCGCTGGTCCGTGACTTTGAGGAGCAGGTGCGCCAGCGCGGCGGCCTGACCATCACCCTGGGCAGCGATGACGAGACCGGAAGAACTTCGCTAGCCGGAATCAACCTCTTTCCGAATATCTGGGAGCATGTGGCGCGCATCAAAAACCTGAAGCGCCATCCCTATGAGTTCTACCAGAAGCTCGGCTATCGCATTATCGGCGTTATTCCCGATGCCAACGGCCCCGGCAAACCAGATATTTTGCTCGGGAAATCGCTCTACTGGCCGGAGCAGGAATACAATAAAAAAGGGTAACGAGCAGAGCACCCGTTACCCTCGCTTCCCTTCAACATGCTAGACATATTTCATGTCAAGGAAGCGGCTTCGCAGCCTGTGGACCTCTTCTTTCACATCCTTCCCGCGAATGGCATCATGCATTAACTGCGCCAGTTCGCCCATCGCCTTCTCATCCATGCCGAAGCGGGTCATCTCTGACGTGCCGATACGCAAGCCAGAGGGGTTCCGAGGATCGCTATCGCCGGGCAACATGTTGTAGTTCAGAATAATATCGTTCTCCTCAAGGCGTTTGGCAACCTCGACGCCGCCACCCCACTCGGCGACATTGACCGCGATGATATGGCTCTGTGTGTACCCGAACTCACGTGCTTCGACTGGCGTTCCCAGTTCGTCCAGCGCACGTCCGAGAGCCTGCGCATTGCGAATAATCTGCTGTGCATACTCGCGACCATACTGCTTCATCTCGCGAGTGGCGACAACCAACCCGGCCAACGAGTGCAGATGGTGGTTACTGGAAGAGCCGGGGAACACCCCGCGATCAGCCACCGCCCAGTACTTCTTCTCGGCCTCGGGACTCTCAAGATTGCTCAGAATCACGCCACGCTGCGGGCCGGGGAAGGTCTTATGTGTGCTGCCCGTCATCCAGGTCGCGCCCTCACGCAGCGGATCTTGAAACTGGCCGCCCGCGATCAGGCCAAGCACATGGGCCGCATCATACAACACAGGGATCTTCTTTGTTTGACAGAACGCCGCCACCTCAGAGAGCGGCTCGGGGAAGAGGAACAGGCTTTTCCCCATAATCACCAGTTGCGGAGAGACCGTATCGATCAATTCGATCGCTTTCTGCGCGTCCACGTGATAGCGATCCTCGGTCAGGGGCAAATAATGAAGGTGGACGGACTTCTCCGAACCAAGCTTGAGAAGCTGCCCGCGGTTCTGAATACGACGTCCGATCACCCCGACCGGTCCGTGACTGATATGGCCGCCTGCATCCGTTGAGTTCGCGACAACAGCATCACCACCACGCAAATAGCCAAGCGCGATCGCCGTATTGGCCGCGTTTCCACTAATCGGGCGCACATCTGCCTGTTTCGCGCCGAAAAGCTCGCATATTTCACGGGTCACCATTGACTCGATCTCATCAATATACTTTGTGCCCTGGTAGTAACGAAGCACTTTCCCGGGCTCATTGGGGTGGCCTTCCGCATAGCGTCCCATAAAATCGGAGTTCTGCACACGACGTACAGCGGGGCTCTGTGCGTTCTCACTGGCAATCAGGTTGATGGTCTGCTTCTGCCGCCACTCCTCCTGACGCGCCAGAATGGCTTCAAGGTCATGTATATCTACGGTCATGTATTCAACTCTCCCGTACGCTAAAAAAAGAACTGGTAGAAGGTCCGATTCAAGTATAGCAGGGAAAGGACAGTGAAACAATAGACAGTACGATGCCCCCTGACAAGCACTGAGGCATAGGATACCCTGTTGAATAAACTGCACATAGCTGATATACTAATCCTACTACACAGGATATGTATAGCAGAAAACGTTCCTGTACCAGCTAACAAACCGGCCGAAGAACAATGTCACGCGTTGCAAAAGGTGGTCTATGGTCAGACCCCGATGCGGCCTGACAGACCGCCTCTTGCTAGAAAGACAGGAGGATTTCGGGCTTATGAAGGTATATAGTGCGGAACAAATTCGCAACGTAGCGTTAATTTCCCACGTTGGAGCCGGAAAAACGTCGGTTATCGATGCAGCGCTGTATGATAGCGGTGCGGTGACTCGTCAGGGCAAAGTCGATGACGGCACCTCGATTCCCGACCACGACCCCGAGGAACTCAAGCGCCGGATGTCCTTAAACACGAAGGTGATCCCCGTCGAATGGCATGACCACAAACTCAACTTCATTGACACCCCCGGTTATATGGACTTTGTCGGCGAAGTCAAAGCAGGCTTGCGCGTCGCAGATGCAGCCCTGGTTGTTGTGACTGCGGAAAAAGGGGTAGAAGTTGGTACCGAACTGGCATGGCAATATGCGAACGAACGCAAGCTCCCCCGCATGGTCCTTGTGAATAAGCTCGATCGTGAGAATACATCGTTTGAACGCGCCCTTGAATCGCTTCGAGCCCAATTCGGACATTCAGTGGTTCCGCTGCAAATCCCGCTCGGCGAACAATCCAGCTTCCACGGTGTGGTGGATCTGATTTGCAGGAAAGCCTACACCTTTGAAGGCGGCAACGCCGTGCAAGAGGTATCCATCCCCGCCGATTTGCAGGATACCATCAATACCTATCGTGAGCAGCTCATTGAATCGGCTGTCGAGAACGATGACACCTTGATGGAAAAGTTCCTCGAAGGCGAAGAACTCTCCGATGATGAATTGCTCTCGCTCGTTCGACAGGGAACCCACGCGGGCCAACTGATCCCCGTACTTTGCGGCTCAGCGACAAAAAATATCGGCATTCAGACGCTGCTTGATGCCCTTATCGATTATCTTCCAAGCGCGGCAGAGGCCGTTCCAGAGGATGCAAAACGCTTCGGGGACGAGATGTCGGCGCTTGTCTTCAAGACATCAGTGCAGCAGGTTGGCACAATTACAACCTTCCGTGTGTATACCGGCAGCCTCAAGCCCGATACGCTCTTCTACAATATTCAGACCCAAACGCCCGAGCGTATTGGACAGATGACCGTTCCGCGTGGCAGATTACAGGCAGAGCCCACAAACGAGATCCCGGCTGGCGATTTTGGTGCAGTAACCAAACTAACCAACACCCATACAGGCGATACCCTGACCAGCAATAAAGCGGTTACAACCCCGCTGGGCCCGATCGACTTCCCGCAGCCCTGCTTCACACTTCGCGTGACACCAAAGAGTCAAAGCGATCTGGATAAGATGGGACAGGCTCTTTCTCGTATCGTTGAGGAGGATCGCACACTCCGCGTGGCCCGCGACCCGGAGACGGCAGAGACTCTGATCTCCGGTATGGGCGAGACGCACCTTCAGATCGCGGTCGAGAACATCAAGCGCAAGTTCGGCGTTGACCTGCAAACCGCAGAGCCACATATCCATTACCGTGAGACGATCCGCAAGAAGGCAAAAGCCAACGGTCGCCATAAGCGCCAGACAGGCGGTCACGGCCAGTTCGGTGATGTCTGGCTGGAGATTGAGCCACTTCCACGCGATAGCGAACAGACCTTCATCTTTGAAGATCGCATCGTGGGCGGTGTTGTGCCGAACCAGTTTATCCCGGGCGTTGAGAAAGGCGTGCGCGAATCGCTCAAGCGCGGCTTTGTGGCAGGCTATCCGATGGTCTATGTCAAGGTCGCGCTCTATGACGGCAAGTATCACCCGGTTGACTCCTCGATTCAGGCCTTTGAGGTCGCAGCCTCACTCGCCATGCAAGAGGCGGTCCCCCACGCGAACCCCGTGATCCTTGAGCCGATCATGGATGTGTCCATTGTGGTTCCTGAAAACAATATGGGCGACGTCATGAGCGACATCAACACCAAGCGCGGGCGCGTGATGGGCATGGAGCCACTGGAAAACGGGATGCAGAAGATTACCGCTCAAGTGCCACAGGCCGAGATGCTGCGCTATGCGACCGACCTGCGCTCGATCACTCAGGGCCGAGGCTCCTTCACGATGGAGTTCGCCCATTATGAAGAGGTGCCAGGCAACGTTCAGCAAGCCCTGGTCGCAGAACATCAGAAGGCTGCCAGCTAGACATCTGAAACCTCCCAGAAAAGAATGCGTCCTCCCCGTTGGGGAGGGCGCATTTCTTGTTTTCGCTGAATTACATCTTGCGGCGCAGGCTGTTGACTCCGTAGAGCAGCAACGCCAGCACCAACAGAATACAGGCAATCAGGCAGACACCATTCCACTTCGCAAAGCTCCACCCAAACGCTCCAAGCGCTGAACCAATCGAGCCACCGACAAAATAGAACACCATATAGACCGTGTTCAATCGATTGCGCGCAGCCGGGTTCAAACTGTAGATTCGCGCCTGATTCGAGACCTGATTCGCCTGTGAGCCCAGATCCAGCAGGATCACGCCAATAATCAGCCCCCAGAGGAACTGGCCGGTCAGCCAGAAGATCACAAACGAGACCAGCACAATACCAAGCGCAAAGCCAACCGTCAGGCGCGGATTATGTCTATCCGCAATCCGGCCCACAAGCGAGGCAGCAAGCGCTCCAACAACGCCAACCAGCCCGAAAGTTCCTGCAACATCGCTGCCATAGTGGTATGGCGGCGTCTCCAGGAAGAACGAGAGTGTTGCCCAGAACGCACTAAACGCACCAAACACCAGCGCACCGATACAGCTTGCCTCGCGCAACACCGGCTCGGTGCGAAACAGGCCCCAGAGCGATTTAAGCAGTTGCGGGTAGCTCATATTCGCCTGCGGGTACTCTTCGGGTAGCAGGAAATGCAGCGCTACCGCCAGCAAGATCATCATGGCTGCCGCGATCCAATAGACGACTCGCCAGCCGAGCTGTGCACTTATAAAACCGCTGAACGTTCGCGCAAGCAGAATACCAATCAGCAGCCCGGTCATCACCACACCAATCACGCGCCCGCGCTCCTGAGGATGCGCCATTCCCGCCGCCATCGGGATAATCAATTGTGGCACAATCGTGGTTGCACCAACGGCAAAGCTTGCAAGAGACAAGATCAGAAGCGATGGAGAGATCGCAACGGCGACCAACGCCAGCGCAACCAGCACCAGCATCAGACAGATCAGCAAACGCCGTCGATAACGATCCCCAAGCGGGATAATAAAGAGCAAGCCAGCGGCGTAACCAAACTGTGTCAAGGTCGCCACAAAGCCGATTTGCCCTGCTGTTACCGAGAATGTTCGCCCCATATCAGGCAAAACCGGTTGAATATAGTACAGGTTCGCGACCGAAACGGCACAGGCAAAAGCCAGCAACCACGCGAGCTTGCGCGGCATCCGTGTTTCTTTTGCCTGTGCGGTCTCAGCCGCCGCTGTCGGGGCTATCACATCAGACATGGAACTATCGACCTCCTTCGATCTATCCCGAATACAACGCCGAAAAGAAAAGAGGAAAAAAGACAAAAAAGAATCAGAACGGCGAGCGCCGCCTGATTTTCAGTAGACCCCACTACATTTTTGCACCATCTGGCTCCACACTGAGGCAAAGATGATGCAAGCAAACGATGTGATACACGTTATATCACCCGACCTCGACAGACGTCAACCGGAAAAAACGTCAGCTAATTCAACATGCAACGTTCCTCTGATATTTCTTTCGAGAGTATTTGCCGCATAAAGGGAACCTCACGCCGCAAGATTTCAATCTCCTCTTGCAGTCGCTGGCGGGTGGATGTCAGCTCCAGCAGGTGTTGCTTGACCTCATTCTGAATCTCAAGGAAGTACGCAATAAAGTATGAAAGATCCTCGGGCAATTCAGGGAGCGCAACGGTGTTCCCTTCTTCGTTCATGCACTCAAGGACCATATTCAGATAGCGAAGAAAGAGCGAGTTCGCTTGCGTCATAGGTGGATACAGCATCTCATCCGGCTCTGCGTCGTCATATAACAGCTCAACAACACCTGATAGGTAGGGGGTTGTCCGATGCAACTCGACGATCCGAAAACGCTGTGTGCCAACCGCCATCAGCGTATAGCGATCATCGGGCAGTCGTTCCAGATTATGAATCACAGCCATCGTGCCTACCGAAAACGGTTCCTCCTCCAGATAGACACTTTCCGGCTTCGCCAGTACCACCCCGAACGGCATATGATCCCGCTGACAATCCGTAATCAGCGAGCGATAACGCGCTTCAAAGATATGCAGCGGCAAAGCCGTTCCGGGGAAAAGGACGACATCGAGCGGGAACAGCGGTATCTCAATATCCGACATCGACATCAGGTCAGCGCTCCTCTCAAGCAAGCCTTATCTCATTCGCCACATGCATCAATCACCGCATCACGAACAGACCCGCGAGTTTGTCGTATTGCTCTATTGACGCGAAACGATTCAAAATCCACAGACATTATACCATGTTGTAGAGAGTCGTCTTGCTTGAGCCCCTGCGCCCTCCGCCTGAGCCATGTGCTTAGCGCTGTAACCCCCATCGTTCTCGCAATCGCCGTTCCAGCGTCGCAAACAGCAGCGAATCGATAATCACACCAATAGCGATAATCACCAGCATCACTGCCAACACCTTCGCGGCATCATTCAGGTCGCGACCCGCCTGAAGCTGGTTTCCCAGACTCAGCGAGGCGAAAAGCAGTTCACCGGCCATCAACGAGCGCCACGCGAAGCCCCATCCCTGCTTAAAACCATTCAAAATCGCGGGCATAGCAGCAGGCAGAATCACCTGAGTCGCCAGTGCGATTCCCCGAGCTCCAAGCGTTCGAGCGGCGTTCAGGTAGATGGGCGGCGTGTTCTTGATGCCGTTCACCACACCAAGCGTGATCGAGAAGAGCGCACCCATCACGACCACAAAGATGATAGCCTGCTCGCTCAAACCAAACCAGAGCACAGCCAGCGGCAACCAACACACGCTTGGCAGCGCCTGTAACCCCATAACCAGCGTCCCGAGAGTCTCTTCAGCGACACGTACCCGCCCGATCAAGATGCCAAGCAGCACCCCGATCACCATTGAGATCGCGTAGCCAATAAGCATGCGTTGCAGGCTCACCAGACTTGCCAGCACAAACAGCCCCGACTGAAGACCGAGAATCAGTGCATTTAACACTTCCAACGGCCCGGGTAGGGCATATTCCGGCCAGATGTGCAGCGACACAATGCCCTGCCAGAACAACACTACAGCAATATAGAAGACAATCCGTCGCACCCATGTGCCGACCGACAGACGCCGCTCCGCCGGTGCCGCTACCTTAATCGCTTTCGCCATGCTTCACCTCACCCATTGCCTCTTTCAGGACCGCCAGAATCTCGCTGGCCTGTTCCATCAATTGATAGTTCTCAAGGGAGCGCGGACGCGGCAATGTAATGCGGAACTCGCGCACAATACGCCCCGGACGCGGCGCGAAGACCAGCACCCGATCACCCAGAGCAACAGCTTCCCGCACGTTATGGGTCACGAAGAGGATCGTCTTGCGCGTCGATGACCAGATCTCTTCCAGTTCGGCCTGCAAGCGGTCGCGCGTCAGTGCATCCAGCGCGCCAAAGGGCTCATCCATGAGCAGGATCGCCGGGTTGAGCGCCAGAGCCCGCGCAATCGCGACACGCTGCCTCATGCCGCCCGAGAGCTGATGCACATAGCTCTTCTCAAATCCATGCAAATGCACCAACTCAAGGAAATGTCGGGCCTGCTCGGTGCGCTCTTTCGGCGGAACCCCTGCCTGACGCAAGCCAAACTCAACGTTACGCAATACGTCGAGCCAGGGGAACAGGGCCGCATCCTGAAACAACAGGACCCGGTCCGTACCCGGGCCCTGAATCAACTTGCCATTTGCCCGGACCTGCCCGCTACTCGGGGGCTCTAACCCCGCGATAATACTGAGAAGTGTCGATTTACCGCATCCGCTCGGGCCAAGCAGACAGACAAATTCGCCGGGCTTCACATCCAGATCAACCGGCAAAAGCGCCTGAACAGCTCCCGCTCTTCCATGATAGAGCTTTGATACCCCTTCCACCTGCAATGAGATGCCGCCCGCAGGCTCATGCTTCGATTCGATATCATGTTTCTCTTTGACCAGTTGTCGCTGAAACATCGCCCATTTCTCTCCTGTGCGCTTTTACGCTGCTATCTCTTCCAACCCCTTTGAACGCAGTACGGTGTTTAACTCCTGAAGCTGAAAGATCCCCTCAAGCTTTGGCTTCTCCTGCCCGAGAAAGCCCAGCGTATACGCCCGCTCCGCAGACTGCACGATCGTCTGCGCCAGTGGATCATAGGTTACATCAAGGCGTGCATAGGCAGGATCAAGGATCTGCGCCGGGAATGGCTTTCCGGTAACACGCTTGATCTCCTCATTGACAAGCCGTTTCGCCAGGGAAGGATCTTTCTGTATCGCGAGCACGGTTTCAACATGCGCCTGTAAAAATTGCCGGACCAGGTCGGGATGCTTCGTCAGGAACTGCTTGCGTACAACAACAATGGTGGTCGCGAACTTGCCGCCCGGCCAGAGCTGACGTTCATCCACAAGAATACGCCCTTTCCCCTCAACGATCAGGCGACTGGCCCAGGGTTCAGGAACCCACGCGCCATCAAGTTCCCCTCGCTTGAACAACGACAGGATATTCGGGTTCTCGGTCGGGACAACCTGCACATTTCCACCTTTATCGGTGGTTTGCAGACCATTCTGTTGCAGGTAATAGCGTAGCGCCACGTCCTGCGTACCGCCAACCTGAGGAGAGGCAATCTTTTTATTCGCCAGATCTTTCGCCGTCTGAATATGCGCATCTGGACGAACAACCAGCAACGCCCCACCGCTGGAAGCTCCGGCAATAATTGCCAGCGCATCGCCATGACTCTTGATATACCCGTTAACCGCGGGATTCGGTCCCACATAGCCAATATCAATATCACCCGCAAATAAGGCCTCAATCAAAGATGGACCAGCATTAAACGCTGTCGTCTTCAGTTTCAGCTTCTCCCCGATAGCCTTTTGATACGAGCCCTGAGCGATTCCCACGATCGCAACCGCATGCGTGAGGTTCGGGAAATAGCCCAGGCGCACTTCAGAGGGATTGTCACCGCTGGCCGCGGTTTGCCCTCCACAGCCAGCGATAACAACCAACATCAAGGGAAGAAAGGAGCTGAGAAACATGAATCTTTTCTGTCTTTTGTACACAGCTCTACCTCTTCTCTCACCGGTCAGGCGACATATTCGCGCATTGCTTCAATCAGAATGCGAGCCACTTCAGGACGTGAGAATTCACGTGGAGGCATCTGCCCATCACGCAACAGCTGGCGAACCTTCGTTCCACTCAAGATCACATGCTGTTCCGCCGAATGCGGGCAAGTCTTCGCCGAGGCCATCCCCTCGCAGGCCCGGCAATAGAAGGTATGGTCAAAGAAGAGAGGCGTTATACCAAGCGCATTCGCGTCAAACTCGCTAAAAATACGCTGTGCATCATAGGTTCCGTAGTAGTTGCCGACGCCCGCATGATCGCGCCCCACGATAAAGTGCGAGCAGCCATAATTCTTGCGCAGCAGCGCGTGGAAGATCGCCTCACGAGGTCCAGCATAACGCATTGCAGCGGGCAGCACCCCCAGAATCACCCGATCAGCGGGGTAATAGTGTTCCAGCAGGACCTCATAGCAGCGCATTCTCACCGTTGCCGGGATATCGTCGCTCTTGGTCTCGCCGACCAGTGGATGCAGGAAGAGCCCATCAACCGTCTCTAAGGCGCATTTCTGGATATACTCATGTGCTCGATGCACCGGATTACGTGTCTGAAAGCCAACCACGCGCCGCCAGCCTCGTTCTGCGAAAAGCTGCCGACTCTGTTCAGGGGTAAAGCGATAGTGGGAAAACTGCTGTTGTTGCAGCGCCACGACCTTTACCGGTCCACCAAGCAGCACATCACCCTGCTGATAGAGCGCCCGAACGCCTGGGTGCGCTTCCTCATCGGTGCGATAGACCTTCAAGGCCTCGTGCTTTTTGTTGTACGGATACTTCTCGTGCAGGGTCAGGACCGCCTGAAGCGTTCCAGCCGCATCGACCAGCGCGACCTCACTCCCCTCATGCAAGGCCGTTGCCTCTTCTACAGACACCGACAGTGTGATTGGAATCGACCAGGGAAGCCCGTTGGGTAAATGGAGCTCATTGACGACGCTCAGATACTCGTCACGAGTCAGAAAGCCGGTCAGCGGACTATAGGCCCCATTGGCCAGCAATTCCAGATCGGCAAGCTGTCGTGCACCGACGACAAGCCGAGGTAACGATGCAGCCCGTTCCAGCAAGGCGGCTCGCTCATCCTCTGCAGCCAGATTGCGAACCAGGGTTCCCCCATGTGGAGCAATCAAGTGTTCTGCCATATTCCCCTTTCCCCTCTCTATGCAGATTGTGCAGCGACCCCGGCGGCCACCTCTTCTGGCACAAGATACCCGAGCTCAACCAGGCGAGCAAAGATACGCGCAACACTTTCTTCCAGCGTCTCTTTATCTGTCTCAACGATCAATTCGGGATTTTCGGGAGGCTCATAGGGATCATCGACTCCGGTGAAGTGGCGAATCTTGCCCTCATCCACCAGCTTATAGAGCCCCTTGACATCACGTTCCCGGCAGACATCGAGCGGGCACTTCACATATACCTCCACAAACTCGCCAATCTGCTCACGGGCCCACGCTCGGGCCTCGCGATAGGGAGAAATAGCAGCCGAAATCGCGATCACTCCATTGCGCGAGAGCAAGTCACACACAAAGGCAATGCGTTTGATATTGGTATCGCGATCCTCACGGCTGAAGCCCAGGCCCTTACTCAAATGGGTGCGCACCACATCGCCATCAAGGATCTCAACCTTGCGCTCCAACGTACGAAGGCGCCTGGCAACCGCTTCCGCCAGCGTGCTTTTTCCGGCACCCGAGAGCCCTGTAAACCAGAGAGTAAAACCTTTCTGAGACATCTGCTTCACAACTCCTTTGACCTTTGGTATCGGTACCTACACCGATAGCTTCTCCCCATATACTGTAATCAGCAGGATCGATCATCAGTATCTATTTACGTGCTTGCAAGAACAGCCGTTGTTCCGCCTCGGTCAGCACCCCATTGTTGACTTAGTTTATCAACTTACACAACTTTCTGACCTAATGAGAATATACAGTACGCCTGAGGATATTGTCAACCTTTTTTCTGCCTTCGTGGTAAACTCCTGCAAATGCACACCGCTGATGCAGCCAATATACCCGAAAGAACGGAGCCGAAAGAGAAGGGGCATGATTCGAGGAACGAATGAAGAGCAAGCTGCTGAGGGATATTACCGTCAGAGGAGCAAAAGACCAGAAGCAAGCGTGTTTAGACGAGGAAGAGAACGGCTAGAAAGGGCCGCGCCTGCCTGAAACGCCAGCCCTTCCCGGATTTGTGCCTTTTGAAACGGTTTTAAGCGGTCAGTTCACGCACGATGCGGTTCACGCGAGCGCCATCAGCTTTCCCCTTCAGTTCCTTCGCGGCAAGGGGCATCACCTTACGGAACTCTTTTCCATGCTCGGCGATCAGGCGGTTCACTACCTCACGAACCTCGTCATCACTCAACTGAGCGGCGCTGATATAGTGTTCCAGAATCTCCATCTCGCGCTGCTCCTTCTCCACCAGATCAGTGCGTCCACCTTGCTGATAGAGAGGAATTGCCTGCTTGCGTTTCTTGACTTCCTGTTCCAGCACGCGATAGCAGTCGGCCTCGGTCATCGGTTGACCATACTCGGGATTTTTGCGGTCAGTACGTGCAACTTCAAGGTTATGAATGGCGCTGATTGCCATCCGGATCGTATCGAGCCTGACCTGATCGCGAGCCCGCTGAGCATCTTGCATGTCCTTTCGCAATTGCTGTTCTATCGGAAATTCTTGCCGAGCCATAACAAAAACATCTCCTAACCTTTAAAACTAGTGCTTTGTGCGCCTCACCAGTATACTATGTCCGTCAAAAAAAATCAGCAGGAAACAGGCGGTTTTTTCGGGAGGCAGCATACGCAAGCAGAAGCTACCGAACCGAATATAGTATCACGCGAACACGTTCGACTTTTCCAGAAAAAGACCCAACAGCGAAGCACAGCATTACTGGAATGCTTCTCATATATGTGTCACTTTTCCTATAAGAGACACGTATCTATAGTTAAGAATAGAGAAATCCAATGAAAAGCAAGCAACAAATCAAGGAGGTGTGTCGTCGCTCAATAAAACCCGGTCCTGTCCAGGGAAGACCCTCTATTGATCCAGGTACGCACTGTATTCCACTTGTTTCACCGTAGAAAGGGAGAGCGTATATGATCTGGACGGCAAACCGAATTCTTTCCCTGATCCTGGGCATTGTGTTCACGATCATTGGTATAGTCGGTTTCTTCTTTTCATCAACGATGCGTGTGGCAAATATGGGTGGGTTCGATGTCGATGTTGTACACAACATTGTTCACCTCGTTACAGGAATAATCGCCCTCATTGCCACATTCATGCCCTGGTCAAGACTCTTTAACCAGATCTTTGGCGTTGTTTACACGCTACTGGGCCTGGCAGGGCTTGTGTACCCGGCATTCTACTTTGACCATAGACTGCTCGGGATCATGCATGTCAACGCTGTAGATCATGTACTCCACCTCGTTGCAGGTATCATCGCTCTGGCAGTGGGCTTCTTCGTTACCGGCACCGAGATCAGGCGTACACCAACCCCTACATCTTAATCTGTAAAGACAACAACTCTACACTCAGAGAGCAAACAGGCAGGAGAGGAATCGCGCACCGCTCCTGCCTTCCTTTTTGCTTTAGAGTGCCTGCCCTTTGTAGGAGAGCGAGACCACATCGGTGCGGCACTGACCGAGGTACCAGCGAGCATTCTGTGACAGATCCAACGTTGCCCGAAGCGTCTCTGGCTGCTCCTTTGTTCGCGCCTCCTGAAGCACTGCCCCACTGGGAGCAACAATCATTGTCGGGCAATGCTGGTGCGGATGTGCCACATTGGAGCTCACCACAAAACGTTGATTCTCAGCGGCCCGACTGATGAGATGCGCGCGCCAGACCCCATCAACCTCCTGCGGGTTTGCGGCATTGGTCAGATAGAGAAAAAGGTCAGCACCGCGATGCGCGAGATATTGCCACTGCTCGGGGAAACGCAGTTCGCGACAGAGCTGAAACGCCACACGGACCTCTCCCCCTGCGAAGCACATTGTGAACAGCGGGAGTTCGTCCCCTGCCTGAAAGATCGGACGCTCTGCATATGCCAGGTTGACCTTGCGATAGATAGCCCGTTCTCCCCGAGGCGAGAAATACAGTGCAGCATTGTACCAGCAGTCCCCTTCAGGCAGACAGGAACCGGCCACCAGGTGCACGCCACGCCGCTGTGCAGCCTGCGTCAGGGTCTCGAAGGCAGCAGGCAGGGCTTCCCGCTCAAGGTGCAGCATCGGCTCCAGTGCATCGATATAGCCAGAGATCGCCCCCTCATGAAAAACAAGCAGTTCATCGGGTGTAGCTTCTTCCACAACCGAAAGCATTGATTGAAGGTTCTGCGCAATAACAAAAGAATTTGGGAATTGACATAAATGAATATTTATATACATAAGACCTCATTTCTTCTTTTTTCTCTGTCGCCAATATGATACGATACCATTCCAAATCTTCTTCATCTGCTTCTATAGGGGAGTTTACACAACGATGCAATCACTCTACCAGCGGCTTCTTGAGCGCCTACAGCAGGAATTTGGCGACGATCTGGAAGGTGTCCTGCTTACCGGCTCCCGGATCCATAGTACACCCGGCCCGAACAGCGATCTCGATGTGCATGTTGTCATCCGACAGCCACGCCGCAAACGCCACAACTTCTTGCTTGATGGGCACGAAATAGAGATGTTTATTAATCCAGCGAACCAGTTGCAACGTGAGATTCATAATGGCAGTCCTGTCAATCCACATATGTTCGCATTCGGGCACATTCTCTATGATCCACAGGGTGTGCTTGCAGAACTCCAGGAGGAAGCACGGCAGGTCTGGGAAGCAGGGCCACCAGAGCTACAGCATCTCTGGTCTATTCGCTACGCAGTTGCCGATACCCTGCGTGATATCGAGGATGTGGCGGATGATGAGGCTACCGCCACGCTTCTGATCAGTTCTCTCTGCCAGTGGCTGATACAGGTTCATTTTCAGCTCCAGCATCGCTGGTGGGATAAACCGAAGCGGCTGTTACAGGAGCTTGCCCGATGGGATGAGACCGCAGCCCGAGAGGCCAGAACCGCCCTCACAAGTGGTCCCCTCCTGGAGCGCGTAGCGGCCCTGCGCCGACTTGCAGAGTATATCCTGAAGCCGGTTGGCGGGCCTATGCCACTGGAATGGGAAATTGACTGGTCAGACGTGTCATAATAGAAACATCCGTTGTTGTTAGCAGCCTGGATGAAAGAGAGGTGACTTTTGGGACGTTACCGAGGAGAAGTGAGAGCACCAGAGTTCCCTGCTGGTCTGGATTGGATCAACAGCGACCATCCTTTGCGTTTGCAGGAACTTCGTGGGCATATCGTTATTCTTCACTTCTGGACATTTTGTTGAATCAACTGTGTACATATGCTTTCGCAGTTGCGAGAGCTCGAAACCGCCTTCCCAGATACGCTGACGGTTATCAGCATTCACTCCCCCAAATTTCCACGGGAGCAATTCACTGAAAGCGTACGCGAAGCCGTGCTACGCTATGGGATCACCCATCCCGTTGTCAACGACCGCCAGATGAACCTCTGGCAACAGTACGCAGTGCGGGCATGGCCCACGCTGATGTTTCTGGACCCTGAGAACCGGGTTATCGGCAAGCACGAGGGCGAGATTGCGCCAGAACAGGGCAAACAACTGATACAGCGCATGATCGACGATTTCGATGCCGAAGGCTTACTGACCCATCAGCCGTTGCGTTTTGCCCGCGAAACAGCACCGGAATCGTTTCTTGCCTTCCCGGGCAAAGTGGCCGTTGATGGACAACGCATCGTTATCAGTGATACCGCACATCACCGGCTGATCGAGGCTGATCTAAACGGTACTGTTCGCCAGATTATCGGGACAGGCAAAGAGGGCAGAGCCGACGGGCCGGCAGAGCAGGCAGAATTCAACCGTCCACAAGGGGTGACCCTCACAGGCAACACACTCTACGTCGCCGATACCGAAAACCACCTGATTCGGCGGGTAAACCTGGAAACACAACGGGTTGAAACCATTGCCGGAACAGGACAGCAATACGGCATCGCCAGAACGGCAACCTCGGGAGAGCCGCTACAGGTCGCGCTCAGCTCGCCCTGGGATCTTGCCTACCAGAATGAGCGGCTCTATATCGCTATGGCCGGCGTCCATGCGCTTTACATGGTGCATCTACAATACAACGAGATTCGCATTTTCGCCGGAGCTGGACCGGAAGGCCTGCGCGATGGCAGTTATGACGAGGCCTGGTTCGCGCAACCCTACGGGCTCTCGATCGAGAACAACATCCTCTATGTCGCGGATAGCGAAACCAGCGCCGTGCGTGCAGTCGAGCTCGATGGCAAGCGCCGCGTCACCACGCTGGTCGGGACGGGGCTGTTTGATTTCGGCGACGTCGATGGTACAGGTGATAACGCACAATTACAGCATGTGCAGGCTGTCTGTGCCTCTCAAGGCCGCGTCTATCTGGCCGATACCTATAATAATAAGATAAAAGTGCTTGATCCGCTCACCCGTGAGGTCAAAACGCTGGCCGGAGATGGTCAGGCCGGGTACCGCGATGGCAGCTTTGATGAGGCCCAGTTCAACGAGCCCGCAGGACTGGCCGCATATGGGCAAAAGCTCTATGTCGCCGATACCAACAACCATGCTATTCGGGTACTCGATCTGGAAGCTCGAACCGTCGAGACCCTGAAGCTTCTCCGACCGGCATAAACAGGCAGGGATGGGCAGCGCCCCATCTCTGCAACCCCATCAACAAAAGGATCGTGTATCTATGAAAGTGGTCTATGGAGAACGCATCGGCAAAACGGCCCGACTCTCCGTCAGTTGCTCGGCTGTAATTTTCGATGAGGACCGACAAAAGCTTCTCCTGATGCGTCGGGATGACAACGGGCGCTGGAGCCTGCCCGGTGGACACATGGATGCCGGAGAAAGCGTGACAGAGGCATGTGCCCGTGAGGTGCTGGAAGAAACCGGGCTGCATGTTCAGGTCGGTAAGCTCATAGGCGTCTATTCCAACCCGGACATGATTTTGCAGTATGCCGACGGGAATCGCTATCAGACAGTGCACTTCTGCTTTGAGGCACGCCCTATTGCAGGCACACTGACAAGCGGCACTGAAACACTCGAACTGGCCTATTTCAGCCGAGAAGAGCTTGCTCACCTCGATATTATGGAACACCACCTACAGCGGATCGAGGACGCCTGGGCAGGAAATCTGCTACCGTTTATGCGTTAAACAGGGTTCTTTTCTCTTTTACGTCAACATCTCAAGGACAAGCAGTCCTACCAATTGCCCACCATTTTGAGATACAATAAAGCTGTCCAATCATTCAAACACGATGAAGTGTTTCATAAGGAGATATCTACATGTCACAGGTAATGGAAGACGTACAGACACGTGCTCAAACCCCTTTCAAGAATGAGCCACTTACCGATTTCAGTAAAGAAGAGAATCGCCGCGCCCAGGAAGCCGCTCTCGCGCAGGTGAAGAGCGAACTGGGGCAGAAATATCCGCTTATCATTGGCGACAAAAAAATCACCGAAGGCGAAACCTTCGCTTCAATTAACCCTGCAAACCCGGATCAGGTCCTCGGCTATTTTATCAAGGGTACCGCTGAACAGGCAAAGGAAGCCGTAGGAGTCGCAGCCGAAGCCTTCAAAACGTGGAAGAAAGTGCCTGCCACGGAACGCGCAGCCTATCTCTTCAAAGCAGCCGACATCATCCGCGAGCGCAAGTTCTACTTTAACGCCTGGATGATCTACGAGGTCAGCAAGACCTGGGTTGAGGCCGATGCCGACACCGCCGAGGCGATCGACTTCCTCGAATACTATGCCCGCCAGATGCTCAAACTGGCCGCACCCCAGGATCTTCCAACCACACCCGGAGAGGACAACGAGCTTGTCTATATTCCGCTCGGCGTTGGCGCAGTGATTCCACCCTGGAACTTCCCGTGTGCAATCGCTCTCGGTATGACCTCCGCCGCGATCGTTGCAGGCAACACGGTTGTACTGAAGCCAGCCAGCACCGCCCCGGCGATAGCCTACCAGTTCGTCCGTGTGTTTGAAGAAATCGGCCTACCAGCAGGCGTGATCAACTACCTGACCGGCTCGGGTGCAGCCATTGGCGACACGCTGGTTGATGATCCACGCACCCGTTTCGTGTCCTTCACCGGCTCCCGCGAGGTTGGCGAGCGCATCTATGAGCGCGCCGCAAAAGTGGCACAGGGTCAGATCTGGCTTAAGCGCAGTGTGCTGGAAATGGGCGGTAAAGATGCGGTTGTCGTCGATGAGACCGCCGATCTTGATGCCGCCGCGGATGGTATTGTCTCTTCCGCGTTTGGCTTCCAGGGGCAGAAGTGCTCCGCCGGTTCCCGCGCCATCGTCGTCGAGCAGGTCTACGATCAGGTACTTGAGAAAGTGCTTGAGCGCGCCAAAAAGCTCACCGTGGGCGATGTCACGCAGGATCCGACCGTCAATCTGGGTGCCGTCATCGACGAGAAAGCCAAGAAGAAGATTCTCGAATACATCGAGATTGGCAAGAAAGAAGGACGCCTTGTTCTCGGTGGCGGAGAGAAGGGCCCTGGCTACTTCATCGAGCCAACCATCATCGCCGATGTTGACCGCAACGCACGCATCGCACAGGAAGAGATCTTCGGCCCTGTCCTTGCCTTCATTAAAGCGAAAGATTTCGCTGATGCGATCGACATTGCCAACAGCACCGAGTATGGCCTGACCGGCTCGCTCTACACTCAGGATCAAGAGCGCATTGAGCAGGCGAAGGAAGAGTTCCACGTTGGGAACCTCTACTTCAACCGCAAGTGCACCGGAGCACTGGTCGGCGTCCATCCGTTTGGCGGCTTCAATATGTCCGGTACCGACTCCAAAGCGGGCGGCCCGGATTACCTGTTACTCTTCACACAAGCGAAGGCCATTTCAACCAAAAAGTAAGAAAGAGGAGTCCGTGACGACGGTTACTCAACTCAGCCATAAGCTCTGGCACATCTCTCTTCCGTTCCAGGGTGAACATGGCGTGCTGGGTTGTTATGTGCTTGCCGGGTCAGATCAGCTCGTCCTGATCGACCCCGGCCCACAAACAACCGCGGCAGCCCTGATAGAGGGACTCGAAGAGCTTGGCTTCCAGGCAAAGGATGTAACCCACATCCTTGCAACACATATCCATCTGGATCATGCGGGCGGAGCAGGAACGCTGCTTCAGCAAATGCCTCATGCGACGGTCCTGACCCACAGCAAAGGAGCGCCCCATCTGGTTGATCCCGCTAAACTGCTTACCAGCGCGACTCGCATCTATGGCGACCGAATGAACGAGCTCTGGGGCACGGTTGAACCGGTGCCAGAGGATCAGGTTCAGGCAATTGACCACGGCGATGTGCTGACGCTTGCTGATCGCAGGCTTGAAGTCCATTATGCACCAGGGCATGCCTCACACCATGTCATCTTTTTCGATGTGCATTCAGGCGAGATGTTTACTGGTGACGCCGCTGGCGTGCGTTTGCCGGGCATCAATTATAATCGGCCACCGACGCCCCCACCGGACCTTGACCTCGAAGTCTGGACTCACACCATTACCATGATGAAACAGCTCCACCCCGATGTGCTCTATCTTGCTCACTTCGGACCAAGCAAGGAGCCAGTCGCCCATCTCGATCAACTACGCGAGAGGCTATATAGCTGGGGCGAGCTCGTTCTACAGGCAATGCGCGAGGGGAAGGATGAGGCCCAGATCACCGAGTACCTGATTGCCAGTACACAACCAGAACTGGAGCGGCTGACCGATGATCCCACAATGGTACGACGCTATGATCTGGCAACCAACTATCCAATGACAGTTCAGGGATATATGCGCTACTGGCGAAAGCAGGGAAAAGCGTCATAGAACGTAAGGAGACGGAACAGCGTGCAAAAGGAACCTGAAAGGAGCTCTGTTTCCTACTGGCAAAGCACACTTGCCGCCTATCCATTAGAGACGACACCACCCACAATCGCAGATGTCGTCGTTGTCGGCGGGGGCGTCCTGGGATGCTCCGCCGCCTACTGGCTTGCAAGAGCAGGCTTACATCCAGTCCTCCTTGAACAAAGCGCCGTCGCCTATGGAGCCACTGGACGCAACGGCGGCTTTATTTCATATCACTCAGCCCTCGGTTTCCTGGCAGAAAACGAACTACTCGGGCACCAGACTGCGCTTGCTATCCTCCACCTGACGCGGGAGAATCAGCGCTTGCTGCGTCAAATCCTTGAAGAGGAGCAATTGGACTGCCAGTATCGCGAGCCCGGAATCATCTCACTGGCGCTGAACGAGAGTCAGAGAGAGCATATGGCCCGTAACGTTGCCGCACTTCAGGCCGAGGGCATGAGGATTCACCTGCTGGACCGCCAGGGATTGCAGGAATATATCGCGACGGAACTTGGCCCGGAGATCGTCGGCGGCGAGCTCTATGCTGAGGCCGGGCTGATCCACTCGGGACGACTGGTCCAGGGGCTCGCTCAGGCAGCACAACGCCACGGCGCTCGGCTCTATCAGGCCACAGTCAGGCAGGTGCAAGCAAGCGGGAATACCGTTCGTCTCGATACTGAGCATGGCACTCTTGAGGCCAGAGCTGCCATTATCGCCACCAATGCATGGACAGCGAATTTGCTGCCCGCCTTGCGTGGGCTGGTCGTGCCAGTACGGGGCCAGGCACTTTCTTACGCACCGAGAGAGCCTGTCTTCCATACCGGTCTGGGAGCAGGGGTCACCGCAACCGGCGAGTACTGGCAACAGACAATCGATGGCTCTCTTCTGCTTGGCGGATGCCGCGAGGTCGCGCCAGAGCAGGATAAAGGCGTCACCATTCAACAGCCAACAGCGGAAGTACAACAGGCACTTGAGCAGGTCTTCCCGCGTCTCTTCCCGCGGCTACAAGGGCTTCAGGTACAGCGTCGTTGGGCCGGACTGATGGCATTCACACCAGATTACCTGCCGATTATCGATCAGGTTCCCGAGATGTCCACTGTCTGGACAGGCTGTGGTTTTTGCGGGCATGGCATGCCTTTCGGGATTCGCGTCGGGCAGTTACTGGCACAAGCAGTACAGCATGGAAGCACTCCGGAAGAGCTTGCACCTTTCTCGCTTCGGCGCCCCTCATTGAAGCGATCATAACACTATTTCCTACAAACTCCCTGTATTGATCGATAGCTATTCGACAATACAGGGAATTTTTGAGCTCTTTTGATTCCCTCTCATTCCTCTTCTAAAGCTGTATCAGCCCTATTTCCTGTTTCATAAGAGCAACTTTTCTTTTTCAATTTCTCTTTTGAATCACGTCTTTACTTATATGAAGAACAGTAAAACAAGATACATTATCCGGGAAACATTTGAACAGGCAGAGAGGAGCAAGAACGGTATGAGCGCAGTCACTATCTTTCTGATGGGATTACTTATCGGTATGCTTTTATGCTGGGCAGCAACGCAACGCCAGCGTCAATTGCTGCGGCGCTACCGCCAGCAAGCTCGAATACTCTCCAAGTGGAGCAGACCAATCATTGAAGAATAACAACATGTGTTCCTCCACTGGTCTCGAAGGTGAGGAGAGCAGGCGTCCGGCTCTCCTCGCTTTTTTATTCCGGGCGATCTTTAAAGCGCTCCTGTAGCAATTTCTCGGTGCGGATAACGGCCAGTCGAGCTGTCTCCTGAGCAAACTCTGTCGCCCGTCGGAATGCCTGCTGCAACGGTAGAAATGGAAGAGTCGGGGACGTGTCCTGGAGCTGAGGGAGCGCCCGAAGCCGTTCTGTTTCGCGTTCTCGGGCGTGTACTGGAAGATCAATCGGTCGCCTCGGGAGCACAATAAGGAGGTGCATCAATATTCTGTGCACAGCATGACGTGGCATACCCTGAACAACGGCCCGCATTTCCAGCAGCGCTAACCAGTGCGCGAACACTTCCGCCTGCTGCCACGAAACATCATCACACTCACAGATAACAGCGCTATCAAAACGCACTGAGCCCTTCTTCCAGCAAAGAAGGTCCTGCAATACCTCTACCGAAGCACGTTTGTCACCTGTGACATGCACAAGGCGAGCCTCCTTAAAGTAGAGATGAGCCACGCCAAACCGCTCACCATTGCGCAACGCCAGGCGTCCCGATGCACGACGACTCTGGATATAGCCCAGAGCCAGCACCACATCAGCGAAAAAGTTTGTAGTCAGAATTGTAGCGAGTGACCTATCTGGAGAAATGTTCATATCAGCCAACCTTACCACGTCTTTTACAAGCCACTGTTTTCTCTTTTTGATTATACTTCCTGCAAAAGCATGTTTCAATATATATATACCTTTAAGAGGCAAAATTCATACATCCATATACGTAATTCCATATATACGACAGGTTATCCCTGAGAGAGGAGCGGACGTTCTATGCGCAACACCCCAAGCCCGCTGAGCGCTGGAGCGAGCTCGTGCAGGGCCTGCATGGTCAATGTATGCGCCTCCCTTTCACCAACCAGCGGAGCACAAAAATAGAAGCAGGTCTCAATCAAAGCGGAGAAGCCTTCTAGCAGCTCATTACGCGGGTAGCGATCCAGCAATGTCTGATCGGCGAGCTGAAGATAACCGGCAGGAGAGAACTGCAAATGAGCGAAGAGAGGAAAAGCAGTAGAAAGATCGTCAAGAATATCGCGGAGTACCGCCAGTGCCTCTTGAGAGCCGACCAGACGCGCAATGACAAGAGCAACGCGCCGTGTCCCTTCGATCAATATGCGCCACTCAAGCGGTGTAAGCAGCGCTTGCGTCTCGCTGACCGTCACCGCGGTGCCCTCCACCACACAAGGTACGGTCGGCATCTGGATAACGCCGCTACGGTGAAGGCGCTGTAGTGTCTCTTCAAACAGGCGCTCATGTGTCTCGTTCAGCGTCACATCTCGGGTGATCGCGCCGCGTTCAAAGCGCACCATCCCCTGCGTCCACGCCTGTAACTCTTGCAGCGTCGAACGAATGTCGCCACGATTACCGATGCAATGCACCAGTTTTCCGGCCCGGAAATAGAGATGAGAGATACTCAGGCGCTCTGTATTGCGAATTGTGAGCCGACCAAATGCCCGAACCCGCCTGACCTGATAGACGATCAGCGCAAGATCACGCAAAGGTCCCTGCCACAAGGAGCCTGGAAGACCAGATTGCGGCACAACACCATCCACTTTCTATGCACCAACGCGCAAAAACACGCATATAAACTTCTTCTTGTGGAACTATGATACCGAGAAGCAAGAAGAGTGTCAAGAAATTCTGGGTTCTACACGACTTTTAGCGTATCGTGTATCCTGCAATCTGGTCGTTTCCTTAAAAAGTGATATCACCACAGCGCTCACAGTGCCCGATGCGCCCCGCCTCACTCTCGCGGATCTCGCGTAAAGGGCGCGCACAGCGACAAACGTAGCCACGAGGCCGCGCAGGGTTCCCCAGAACCAGCGTATGCGGCGGCACATCACGCGTCACAACAGAGCCCGCACCGATCAACGCGAATTCCCCGATGGTCACGCCACACACGATCACCGCGCCCGCGCCAATCGAAGCCCCATACTTCACTAATGTTGGAGTCACCTCCCAATCCTCTGCCCCCTTCAGACGCCCATCCGGCGTAATCGCACGAGGATACATATCATTGGTAAAGCAGACGTGGGGTCCGATAAAGACGCCATCCTCGATAGAGACACCCTCAAATAGTGAAGCATTGTTCTGGATTTTGACGCGTGAGCCGATACGCACATGCGTCTCCACATACACGCCCTTGCCGATATTACATTCCGCGCCAATCGACGCATACGAGCGGATATGAGCATGCCGCCAGATCCGCGTTTTGTCACCGATCTGTACATGCTCTTCTACCTCGGCCAGCGGATGCACAAAAAAGCTCGATTCGGTCATTGGCGCTTACCTCGAATTTGTAAAGCGATTGCGGATAAACGGGATCCAGCGCAGGCGTGAGAAGAAGCCCCAGAGCCCGGCGACCTCAGCCGCAACGACCAGCCAGTGCTGATCAATATCAGCCTCCACCCGATGAAGCAGCAGCGGATCAGCCTCCGGTGTGTTGTCGCCATAACGTGTTGTCAGGGCCCAGGAATAGCCCGCCTCACGTACTGCCTCCACCACCTCGGGACTGATATGCTGCATCTGCCCGATAGGATAGGCAAACGAGCGGACCGGGTGCCCGAGGCGCTCTTCCAGCACACGCTTACAATCGACAATCTCACGTCGCACTTCTGCGGGGTCAGTCAGCGCGCTCAACACCGGATGATGCAAGGTATGTGCTCCGAAAGAGACAAGCTGACTTGCATCCATCTCCCGAACCTCATCCCAGGTGAGCGGCATTCCCGGTTCTTCCGCCGGAAGCACCTCAGATGGTGCCTGCAAAGCTTCACGCACCATTGTCAGAAAGCGTTCTCGCTCTGCCACTGACGGTGCAAAGCGCAGCCGCTGATCAATCAGGTGCGACAGCTCATCCACCTCCTGCGACTCGCTGAGGCGATAGACCTTCCCCTCAAGCTGCACCTTCGACACACGAGCCCGCTGTACCAGCCGTTTTCCCTCGTCCCACCAGAAATAATCACCACTGTCGATATAGTCAGGAATCAGATAGATCGTGAACGGGACACGCAATTGAGAGGCCAGCGGGAAAGCATAGGTATAATTATCGCGGTAGCCATCATCAAAAGTGACTACAACCGGAGAACGTGGATCTCCGTTCAATTGCGCATCGGGCGCATACACCTCATCCAGCGCCTCTTCAAGTGGCACGATCCGATAATGACGCTGAAGATAGAGCCAGTGACGGCGCAAATGACCGCCACTGGCACGATGATAATTCAGCACCACGACACGCTTTTTGTCCCGTCTCTTCAGCGAACGGGCCAGCGCAACCAGACCACTATAGTACATACAAGCTGCGATAAAAACGAGAATACGTCGGCGCATAGCGTTTCTATTCCTTTAGCAATTGTTCTGGCGTGAGCACATCATCCATTGAAGCGCCCTTGACTACAAGGCACGAACATAACGCGGAACTGCAACAGCAAGACGACGGGCCGCAGCGTCAGCACCCAGGACGAAGCGATAAAGCGGCCCGAAGCTTCTTACCGATGAAAAGCCGATAAAGTACAGCCCGGTCACACTGCTCTCGAACCAGGGATTGAGCACAGGAGCCCCCTGATACGTATGGATCTCTTGCAGCAGCTCAGGAGCCAGCATTGTCAGACGCTTGAGATTGGTTTTGTATCCGGTTCCCAGTAAAATATGATCTGCCTCAAGCTGCCGGCCACTGGCAAGCTGCACGCGAACCGTCTCGCCAAGTGGCTCAACCGCATCGACATATTGATGCTCAAGCATCTCCACTTTTCCCAGAATGCGGGGCTTCAGCCAGGGAGCCCCCTTCGGGCCATGCTTGGTATCAACAATATAATCGACAATATCGCGTGGGAAACGCTGCAAGCTATAGGGCAACTTCTCCAGAAAGACATTGAGCCAACCACCACCAAGCGCGGAATCTGGTGCGCGCAATTGACGCAGCACAGGTGGCAAGCTGCTGTGACCGGTACCAGAGATCCAGTGTACTGATCGGCGTGCCAGCAACTGGACCGTTGCCCCATTCTCGTTTAATAAGGCCGCCGTTTCCAGCGCCCCCTGACCACGCCCCACAACAATGACCCTCTTCCCTTTGAACTCAGCCATATCATGGTGATCAGCACTGTGCGAGACCAGAGACGACGGCAAGCCCTGATACTCTTTTGGATAATAGACAAAGTACTGAAGTCCGGGAGCCATCACGACTGCCCGGGCAAAGAGCACGCGCCCATCCTCAAGCTGCACCTTGAAGAGGCTCCCCACTTTTGAGATCCGCTGAATCAGCGTCTCATCAACATCTGGCACGACGTTCTGCTGAAACCAGAGCGAGTAATCCACGAAATCTTGAATAGGCAGGATCTCCGGCTCCCGCTTCCCCTTGAGCAGGAAATAGTCTTTGAGTTGATAGCGACCTTCCGGGTCTGAGAGATTGGTTGCCCACCAATACGAGCGAAGCTGCATCCCCTTTGGCATATGCTCACGCCAGAAACCGATAGGCTTGCCAAAGACAGCGACATTCAACCCTCGCGCACGCATATGGGCGGTAGCAGAAAGGCCATATGGGCCAGCACCGAGGACAACAACATCATAAGAAGCCAGGGCAGTTCTCCCCTGAACAGTATTCACATCCAAAGACACGTTCACTGCATATTCCTCCTGGAAGATGGGCCCCTTATCACTCGCTGGACGCCACGGTGCAGAAAATCACGCGTTGCAGTCCAGAGAGGACGTATATCATCCTTATCTAGATAATCATAGGCAGCGGGTGTAAAGAAGGCCGCAATGAAGTCCAGTAGAGATTGCGCCGGAGGGGCCACACCCGGTCGTCCTCTTTGTGCAAGCGCCTGCGCCGTCGTCAAAATATCGCCTTCAAGAAAGCGCATCCAGCCGCCCGTTTGATAGGACGTCACCCGCTCAAGCTTCTCCCCACGAGCCCACTGATAGAGCAGATAGGGGAAATCAACGCCCGCACGGACCGCGACTTCAATGGAGGCAGACAACCGAGGATTGATTTCCATTAAATAGGGACGACCTGCACTGTCACGCCTGAACTCAACCTCACTATAGCCTTCCAGTTCTATTGCACGCACCAGCCGCTCCGCTTGCCCGGTAATATCCTCGGGTAGCGCGATGCTCTGGCGATAGACCGAGGTTCCCCCCAGGGGCGGTTGGGTTCGTTTGGCCCACTGGGCGAAACGTGCGTACATCGTACCATCAGCGTAGAACAGGCTGATTGCTTCTCGTCTTCCATCCAAAAATTGTTGAAAGAGGGTACTGCCTCCATGCTGTGTCAGCTCTTCGACAGCCTCCCGTGCCTCATCATGTGTTGTGACCAATTGGCTGATGACCCGCACACCACGTCCCTTGCCCCAGAGCCAGGATTCCACCGGCTTCACCACTGCGGGCAGGCCAACCGTACGCACCGCCTCAGGAACCTCATCTACATGCTGAACAGATACCCCCCGGGGAATCCCGATGCCGAGTCGGGATGCTATATCCAGCGTTTTTTCTTTATCGGTCGCAACGGCCAGAGCCTCTTCTTTCGCCAGGGCAAGCTGTGCCCTCCGCGCTACCGTCTCGCGATGCGCCCGTAACACTTCAAGCGTTCCATCGGCGGACGGGATCACGACCTGAGCGCCAGTATGGTCCAGAATGTGCAGCAGATAGTCAAGGAAGGCGTCGGTCTGTTGCAGATAGGAGGGCGCAACATAAGCCCGCCGACACCAGCGAGATGCAAAGGCAGGCACATGCTTTGACTGTTGTAGCACATCGGCAACCTCCAACGCGGCAATCGTCAAGCCACGGCTTCCCAGGGAGCGCATCGTCACCAGTGATTGGCGCAATTTCGCATCCAGAACCAGCGCATCATAGAAAGTGGTACGCCGCGCTTCTGGCTTCAGCAGATTATCGAGATGTGTTCCCATGTTTCAATCTTTTCTTGATACGTGATACTATGCCCAGTAAGCCAACCAGCTCAGCGGCCAGAATCAGCCAGGGCTGTTCCAGATCTCCTGGCAAGCGAGCAAGGAGCAGAGGATCACTGTTCGGCGTGTTGACCTCTTCTACGGTCGTAACTGCCCACGAGAATCCAGCCTTCCTGACCGCCTTCATGCCCGCCTCACCAAAGTGTTCATCCTTTCCGATTGGATAGGCGAAAGTTCGTACCGGATGCCCGAGTTTCTCTTCAAGCACCCGGCGCGACTCCGTCACCTCATATTGAAGCTCTGCCGGATCGCTCAGGCGGCTCAGAACGGGGTGCCACATCGTATGAGCCCCAAAGGAAACCAGCCCGGTGCGCTCCATTTCGCGTGCCTCATCCCAGGTAATGGGTAACGCTGGCTCGGTTGTGCCCTCACGCGAGCGCACCGGTAAGCGTACCTCAAGCTCCTGCTGGATCTGCTTCAAGAAGGTTTCACGTTCCGCCACCGAGGTAGCCTCACGCACTTGCTGATCAATGGCCCGTGCAAGGGCGGCTCGCTCCCCGGCTTGCGCCAGTTGATACGTTTTCCCGCCCAGAGTCACCTTCTCGACCTTCGTATGACGTGCCAGATAGTCACCGGCGAGCCACCAGAAATAACGCCCGCTCTCGGTATAGCCAGGGATCAGAAAGACCGTGATGGGGATCTGGAACTGCCGGGCAAGCTTCAAGGCGCAGGTATAATTATCCAGATAGCCATCATCAAATGTCAGCACAATAGGCGGACGCCGATCAGTAACGGGTTTATATGTGTATAACTCTTCCAGCGCCTCCTCAAGATGGAGCACGCGATAATGGCGGCTCAGATAGCGCATCTGGTGCCGCAGGTTCTTACCGGCAGCCCGATGATAGTTCAGGATGATCAACTGCCGCCGCTTTCGGAAACGAGCCAGCGCGATCAACCCGCTATAATAGAGACCACCCGCCACCAGAAGCCGCGCACGTTCACGCAAAGACATATTGTGCTCCCTCCTATCTCATTTACAGCGCATTCGGCGAGTGGCGCTCTACCAGCTCATGAAACACATTTGCCAGTAATGCCTGCATCTCCGGTGACTCCGTGTCGCCGCACTCCCAGTTTCGGTCTGGCAGGTACGTCGGGCGATAGTTGTCGAGCGCATAGGTCCAGTAGGTGGAACCGGTTGCGAAGACCATTGCCCCCGACTGGGAAATATAGTAGGTTGTATTGCTGACATCCTCTTTGTTGTTTTCGTTATGGACATTTGATGTCGCAAGCACTTTCAGGTTAGCCGGTGAAGAATCCCGATACACCCGGTCCCAGAGATAGCCTACATAGCTACATCCGTAGCCTTTGCCGGGCTGAATGCCGGTGTTCTTCAGCAAAGTCTGGTCCGCGTCCTTGTTCACCTTCCATGCAAAATCAACCTGCCCACGCGACATATCGGAGTACATCACGCCAATCAGAGTACTTTCAGGCTGGTGGAGCACAGGATCTCGCCATTGGGCCGTCACACGTGTGTGATCAGTCGCATACATCGGGTCTCTACTCAACGTGTTTTCCTCTGAGGAGACCTTGTAGCAAATAACCGTGCGATCAGGGGTTCCTGTGCTGCTCGCCTCAAAGCGCATCTGCCAGACGCCGTCGGCGGCTCCCAGAAAGGCCAGACCGACGCCCTTATCCCGCGCCGCTTCATAGCCCTGCCGCATCTCAAGCGTCCAATAGGCATCATGACCGATAGAAATAGTGGCTTTGTGGCGCTGAAGCTGTTGCGGCTGCCGATGCAGATCGACATTGCTGATATAAGAAAGGTCATAACCCTGCCGTTCCATCCAGCGAATGGCGTTCAGTTCCAGCGACACGACCTGGCTGGCTCCGGCATAGTACAAATAGGGACGATCAAAGGACACTTTTGCGGCGGTCGGGGCAAAACTATTCTCGCTAAAGAAGCCGCTTCCCATATCATACAGGCTCTTGCCTCCCCACTCGTTAGAAGCAGCCATTGTGGTATCTGGCGTCACCACAACATAGCGAGAATTGGGGTTTCCATGAACGACAAAAGGAGCGTAGGTTTGCCAGCCACTCGCATCGGTAAACTTTGCCAGATAGACACCACTTGTCCAGTCCTGCGGCACCTCAAGCGTATATGAGGGCTTCCAACGAGCCTCAATCAGCCCATCCGTTCCCTGATAACAGGTAGAGCAGGCGACCAGCTTGCGCGTGCGCTCTTCATAGTATCCCTGCGCCTCTCCTTCCTGATTCTGGACCAGTTTCAGTAAGCGACCGCCAAAGCCTGAGTACCAGCCCAGCCGAAAGATTTGGATGGAGTAGGGAGTTCCGGCCTTCTGGGTGCTCACATAAAATTGCAATGATTGTCCTGGATCTACCGATACAGCCCCTGCGTAGGCCTGAATCTGAGTTGTGGCCTCTTTCCCGGCAGGAATACGCCACTCATTTGAGCCGGGCTGAGCGTTTTCCTTCACAATCGGGTTTGCGTCCGCGGGAACTGAGGTCGGCGCAACCGGGGGACTGCCCGAACCAGATGATTGAAAGGCCTTCATCATCATAGCTGGATCACCCAGGAAGATAGCCAGCACCAGACTCACGATAATGAAGAGCACTATAGCACCTGCGATGCGAAACTTCATGCAGGGGATACCTCCCGTTTGCTTGCGTACTTGTTTATCTACTGCTTGTTCGTTGGCATGTTTTTCAGACTGTAGCAACCATATAGATTGCGGCACGCCACATCCCTCCTGTGGGATGTGAGAGAAAATGCAGGCGTGTGCACTTCTGCACTAGAACGATAGCATACGCCTGTGGTAAAGCGATGTACATTCGGGTGGAGAATCAGTAGAACTCTGGAACAGGGTGTAGAGAAATCCATGTTCTCTGTGGCCGAAAAAAGGGCAGAAAGACGCGAAAAAGAAGAGTAGGGATGTGCACCAGTCCCTCGCATTTTCCACGCCATCTCAACACCTGTAACAACCCGAATCCAATAGATAGGATAGTATCTTTTTAATGCGTTTCCCTCAAAGGTGAGGGTAACCCATTACAAAAAGCCTATATCAGATACAAATTTCAATTTTTATTGTAAAAAACATAATGGAGGCGACTCGTTTTTCTCATACACGATTCCGATTTTTAACGAGGTAAGGACGGTATATACATGCGAATATCTCTCAGTCGCTACATACTGCTTGCCAAAAAATGGGCATGGCTGGTAGTTGTAGGGGTCGTTATTTGTGGTGTGGGCACCTTTGCCGTATCGAAGTTGTTTATTAAACCAACCTACAAAGCATCTGCAAGTATCGTGGTCACGTTGCAGACATCATCATCTCCATCGGACAACGCCACGGCAGCCCTCACGCTGCTCCCAACCTATATCGAGCTGGTCACCAACCCGACAGTGTTGCAGCCTGTAGTGAGCAAGTATCACATGCAATCGGCCAACGAGCTCGCCAGCAAGATTTCAGTCAAGCAGATAGGTGGCACCCAGGTGATTGAAGTTACCGTCAGCGATGAAGACCCGAAGATGGCAACCAACATCACCAATGATGTAGCCCAGAACTTCGCTCAGTACCAGAACACGCAGCTTGGTGGCGTCTCTCAGTTGCGCGTGGTACCGGCGATCGAACCCACTCGCCCGAGCAAGCCTCAGCCGACACAGGACGCTATTGTTGGTGCCCTGGTAGGGTTTGGTCTGGCAATCGCCTTGATAGTTGTTTTTGAATGGCTCGATGATCGCGTCCCCAATCCAGAAGAGATGCAGAAGCTGCTGGAGGCCGACGCGTTGACTATCATTCCCGAGCTCTCGAAGAATCAACAGGGCAAGAACGCGGAGGACACACCCGAACTGGCGGAAGGCTGCCGTGTGCTCTGTTCCAATATTGCGACCGCTCAGACTCAGCAGCCATTTAAGCTGATTATGCTAACCAGCGCCCTCGCCGGTGAAGGAAAAAGCACCATTGCGGCCAATCTCGCGACCTTTCTGGCGATGTCAGGCAAACGGGTGCTGCTGGTTGATGCCGATCTGCGCAACCCCGTGCTAGACAAGCATTTCCATATCAACAATCAGAACGGTCTGGCACAGATCCTTATGGGTGTCTGGGGAAACAACGAAATGGCGCTTGATGGCATCCCGACAGAGATCCCGACCCTGAGGCTAATGCCTGCTGGCACACGCCCGCAGAATCCCGCGGAATTGCTGATCTCGGACACGGCGCGTCGCCTCTTCAAGCACTATCAGGATACGAACCGCTTTGACTACGTTATTTTTGATACGCCGCCCTTGCTCCCGGTTGCTGATGCCCAGATTGTGGCCTCTTATGCTGAGGTCTCGGTACTGGTTGTAGCGGCCTCTCGTTCGCCGCGTCGTTTGTTGAATAGAGCCATGCAAATTTTACGCCGCACGGGAACCCGCGTTCTGGGATTGGCGATCAACCGCAGCCAATGGCCTGAATATGGCGATATTCATGACTATCGCGGCTCGGTCCAGACACAAGGTGCACCGCTACTTAAGGCTGCTCCGGCAGCACAACAGCGTGTGCCCCAGCAGGCCAGTCCGGTAGCGAACCAGCCACAGATGCAGCCTGCCCAGATGCAACCTATGCAGCAGATGCAGCCCGGTCACCAGATGGCACCCAATTCACCGTCAATGATGCCCAATGCCCCTTCAATGGCTCCGGGCTCGGCACCAATGATGCCGCCACTGAACGGATCAAGAGGGCTGCTCTCGCAACAGCAACCACAACAGAACAACCAGCGCCGCTAAACGCTTTCAGCTTGAGCCAAACGGGGGCTCGAAGCTCCCGCAACGCTCAAGCGGCGGCTCGCTGCTTACCAGTTAGCATTATACCGTCTCTCGTTTCGCCAGCCCACGAGGAAACAATAGCAAACAAGGTACAGTGTATTGCCAAAAGGCGCTTCTACAGTCAACAATATTCAAGCTGAACTATTAAAAACTACGTATAACAGAATGGTCGGAAAACAATGTCCCAACCGCCAAACCTTACACAGAGTGGTCACGCTGTAGCAATCGACAGCCAGAGTACAGGAACAACAAGCGCACGCCTGGTGGCGGTACGGCTTAAATCGGCCAATAGAAATATCTTTCGCGCCCTGCTCAGTCTGGCCTCGGCAAATCTTTTATCGCGCATGATGGGTATGGTACTGCTGCTGGTCGTGACAACAATCTACGGCCAGGGAGCAGAACTGGATGCCTACTATGTCGCCTCGGTTGTCGCATTGCTGCTTCCTGACCTGCTATCAGGCTCAATCGAATCGTCCATTATCCCGGTCTACACAAAAGCGCGGCTGAAAGGGAAAGAATACGCATCCCGGCTGATCAGCACGGTGTTTTTTCTCTTCATTATCGGGCTGATTGTCTGTACCGGCATCATGCTCTTGCTGCGGCAACCGTTGATCTTCCTCTGGGGTCCGGGTCTGAAAGAGACGACCTCGCAGCTAGCGGTCAGCCTGGCCCCCTGGATTTTCCCGGTGATTATCACCTCGACCTTGAGCGGTTATATTGAGTGTCTGGTCAATGCCGAGGGGCAGTTTGGCTGGGCTGCCTATTCACGCCTGCTCGTGCCAATTACTACCGCCCTGTTTATCGTTATTGGCAACAAGCAATATGGCATTGTGATGTACTGTGTCGGCTATCTAACAGGCACCACCTTCCAGCTTGTCATCACAATGATCCGACTTTTTCAGACGAAAATCCGTCTGATCCCGGTCATTGATCTACGCATGCAGGAGCTTCCCGAGATCTGGCAGACGGCCTGGCCCGCGCTGGTTGGGGCCCTGATCAGTCAGGCTGCCCCCTACTTCGATATGCTCTTCTCGTCCTTTATCCCACATGAGGGAAGCGTTGCCGCGCTCAAAAACGCTGAAAAGCTGGTCGGCGTCTTCACCGGTGTGATCTTTACCTCGGTCGGCCGGGCGGCTCTGCCGTACCTGTCGCGACAGGCAGCGATCAAGGATATGAAGGCATTCAAAGAGACGCTGCGTCTCTACCTCTGGGGTCTGGGCATCGCGGTTACAGTGCTCTCGCTCATCATGATCGTACTGGCAACCCCTATCGTGCAGTTGCTCTTCCAGCGAGGCCGCTTCCATACCGAGGATACCGCGCTCACAGCGAACATCCTGATAGGCTTTGCGATCGGCTTAACCCCGATGGCCTTTGGCTTTACCGTCTCACGGGCCTTCAGCGCTCTGCAAAAAACACGCGTCCTGTTGATGATGACCACTATCAACATCATCTTGAACGCGCTGTTTGACGCGGTCTTCAGCTTTTTCTGGCAGAGCTTCGGTATTGCCCTTGCGACCTCGGCCTATTATTTCGTCTCGATGTTCATCCTGCTTATCACGCTGCGCCGCATGATCGGGCCGCTGCACCTTTTCCAGCCGCCGAAACAGATTCTGACGGTGCTGCTCAAGCTCGGGCTTGGTCCCTATTACGATCTCTGGCGTGAGTGGCGTGAAGAGAACGGCATGGGCCGTTCACAATTGCTCAGGCAGGTGTTCAAGATCGGGGCCGCAATGGTCGCCTTTGGAGCCGGCATTGTCGGTACCGTGACAAATAGCAAGCTGGCAATTAGCGCCGCATTTGGCTCAATTGTGCTGATGTTCCTGATGCAGTCCCCCTATATCCTGCTTCTCAGTTGGGTGGGATTGGATGCACTGATTGGCTCGACCATTCAGATCTTTAACGGACATAACCTGCTCTCGGGACTGACTTTCCCAACACTGGCTTTGATGCTGGTTACGCCAATCAAGCCCGCGTTCCGCTGGATGCCGCCACTGGCAATCCTGACAGCCTATGTGCTCTGGATGCTTCCCGGGCTTCCCTTTATCCGTGTGAGCATCTCTGAGTTTATGACGATGTGGCTGGTTCATCTGGCCTGTATCGCAGTCCCGATCCTGATGATGCATCATATCAACACCCGCAAACGCATGCTGCTGCTGGTTGATGGCATTCTAGCGATGACCGTCTTTATCTCGCTCTACGGCATCTATGGCTACTTTACTCATACTGACGGCCACTATGATAACGAGATCGCGGGACTCTTCCGCGCGGGCTCAATCTTTGCTGCGCCCCCGACCCTGGCGCTTTTTGAGGCGCTCACCATTCCACTGGCGATCTACCGTTTGTTCACGCTCAAGACGTGGCCTACGCGCCTGCTTGGTGGTATTGTGCTCGGCCTGATGCTGGCCGGTCTGGGCGTCACGTTCACCCGCACCACGCTGGGGAGTGTGGCGGTCAGCATTTTCCTGATGCTGATGCTGCTCCCCTACAAGAAGCTACGTGTGTGGCTGCTTGGCGGCGCCGTTGTCCTGTTCATCCTGGCGCTCATTGTGACCTCTGCCCTGAACATTCCGGTCTTTGAGCGGTTCTTCAGCAGCGACATCTTTACCCTGAATGGGCGTACCTATCTGTGGCAGGCAGTGCTTGAGCACTTTAACCCGGCAGCTATTTTCGGCGAAGGCCTCTATAGCTCAAATATTCTGCTGATTGAGCAACCAGTCTCAATTGGAGCGGGTATCGTGGATAACGCGCCGCACAATGTGTTTCTGGAATCGATGTACGATCATGGCTTTATCGGGCTAACAATCCTGCTGCTCCTGATGATCTCCCTGCCCTGGACAATGATCCGGCGCATGCGCTATGCCTCACCGGAGCACCGGCTTGTGCTGGCAATGGGGGTAGCCGTTTTCTTCAATGTCTTTGTCCATGCGTTTGTAATCACGGTGATGTGGAGCCAGCAAGTCAGCATCTATATCTGGATGATCCTTGCGCTTCCCTTCCTGCCTTACTGGAACCAAATCTCCCGCCCCCAAAGCGTGGAGGCAATGGAGGTAACTCATGCCTGAACAACCAACCCCCGGCAAACGCCTGCGTATCTGTGTCTTTTCGTTTATGTTTCACCCATTTGTTGGCGGCTCGGAGGCACAGGCCGAAAAACACGCGCAACAACTTCGCGCCCTCGGGCATGACGTGACGGTGATGACACTGCGGCACTATAAGCACTGGGATAAACGCTCCATACATAACGGTCTGCCGATTCTGCGCATCGGCGGCCTCTACTATCCTGACGGGCGGCTCCGCATCGGGCGTACCGGGCATCTTCCCTATGAGCTGATGACCTTCATCAAGCTCTGGCGCATGCGCCACCATTTCGATGTGATCCATATGATGCAGGTTGGCACGCTTGGCGCAATCGCCGCGTTTATCACCCGTTTCACCGGGACGCCGCTGCTCATCAGCGTGCAGAGCGCAGGACCAACACAGGAACAATTGACACGCATTCGTCAGCAGGGTGCAATGCTGATGGCCGACACGCTGGAAGGGAAGCTCCCGCCCGAGCTCCTGCGCGTTCCCGCTGGCGATTGGACCGCTGGCGATCTGGACGATATGAAGCGCTCTATTTACTGGGGTGGGCTCTTTCAGCGCTATCTAAAGCGCTCTCATGCCCGCTATCAGGTGCTCAGCCATCGCAGCGCGGCCTATCTGATAGCGAACGGGATCGCGCAGGAGAAGATTTTCCGCATTCCTAACGGCATCGATACCGAACAGGTCAGGCCAATTGAGCGGCGCCCCACCCCCGAGCAGCGAGAGCGCATTATTACCTGCGTCGCCCGCATGGAATATCCTAAAGGGGTTGATGTGCTACTTCACGCCTGGGCCCGCATGATGCGGGAATGGCATTCCGATATACAACCCCGCCTGCGACTCGTCGGGGAAGGAGCTTTTCGCCCACAGATAGAGCGGATCGCAAGCGAGCTCGGCATTCTGGACAGCGTTGAGTTTCTGGGACTTCGGCGTGATGTCATGGACCTGCTTCACCAGTCATGGGGGTTCGTGCTCCCCTCGCGCTGGGAAGGCATGCCAAACGCGCTGCTTGAGGCGATGGCATGCGGGCTCCCCTGCGTGGCAACCCGCGTCAGCGGCAGCGAAGATCTGATTGTCGATCAGGAGAACGGACTGCTTGTACCGCCAGAAGATCCCGTGGCGATGGCACAAGCACTGCGACACCTCATCGAAGATCATGAACACGCTGAACGCATGGGACAGGCCGCACGAACAACCGTCGAGCGCGACTATAATCTGAAAGCAATCGTTCACCGTACCATTGAACTGTATTATTCACTGCTGACTGAGAAAAAATAAAGATGTCTCAAAAGAAACGTATTTATCTGGTTATCGCGACATTTCATCCATATGTGGGTGGTGCTGAAACACAGGCGCTGCTTCAGGCCCGGATCTTGAGGGACCTCGGGCATGAAGCAACTGTTGTGACGTTCCAACACAAGAAGGAATGGGCCTCGCGTGAGATTGTCAAAGGCGTTCCGGTCATTCGTGTTGGTCGCTCGGTGCTTGTGGGAAGAGAAAGGCTGCCGCGCCTTCTTCAGCGCCTGATGTATTTCCTGGCTCTCATTATGCTTGGCTGGACACTCTGGAAGCATCGAAGCCGTTATGATCTCCTGCATGTCTACCAACTCAGCACATTGACGCTTCCAAATGCACTTGTAGCTCTGTTTGCCAGAAAACCAATGCTGATCCTTGTTTGCAGCACGGGCGGAGATAAGCGCAATGGGCCCGTAAAGCTCCTGGCCGGTCCACTGCCTCCCGAAACCCCCTGTCTGCATCTGGATAACCAGAACTGGATCAACGGGGATCTCGAAGGCCTGGTACGTTTGGGGCGGCCCTTTGTCCTTTTGGCCTATCAATTGCTGAAAACGGTCAATGCCAGAGTTATTATTACCAGTTCACGTATGTGGAACTATCTCAAAGAGAATCATTTCGCCCTGCCCAATACGCACCTTATTCCGAGCGGCGTCGATATACAACGCTTCCATCCGGCGGAAAAAGAGCTGCCTGAAAAGTCCCGAACAGTTGTCTGTGTCGCCCAAATGCGGTATGAAAAAGGTATTGATGTCTTGCTTCAGGCGTGGAAGCTGGTGCAGGCACAGCGCCCCGACACCCGGCTGATCGTCTTCGGCGATGGTCCACTGCGCCGACAGCTCACCGAGCTGGCCCAGGCCCTTGAGGTGCAGGAGAGCGTCGAGTTCGCCGGGGCACGGAGCGATATACCGCAACAGCTCCATCGTGGAGCCCTTTCCATTCTTCCCTCACGCTGGGAGGGAATGCCAAACGCAGTGCTTGAAGCAATGGCCTCGGGCCTACCCTGCATCGCAACGCGTGTCAGTGGCAGTGAGGACATCATTCAGGATGAGATCAATGGTCGTCTGATCCCGGTCGACGATTATCGTGCCCTTGCTGAGGCTATTCTTGATCTGCTTCAAGACCCCGAGAAACTCAAGCGCTACGGTCAGGCGGCCAGGAAACGAATTGAACAGCACTATTCCCTGGATCTTATCACCCATACCTATTTAAAAATGTATGACGAAATGATATCGGCGAAACGGTAGAAAGCAACAGGCCCCATCCAGGGCTTATGAGGAGAGCGAAACTATGTGCGGAATTTGTGGATACTACAACGGAAGCAGCGGTGAACCGGCCTCACAAGCGATCATAGAGCATATGACACAGCTTATTCACCACCGGGGCCCCGATGACACCGGCTATCACCTGGATGGGCCCCTCGGGCTCGGTTTTGCCCGCCTCAGCATTATTGACCTTGAGGGCGGCCACCAACCAATGTGCAACGAGACGGGAGAGATCTGGCTTGTCTTCAATGGCGAGATCTGGAACTATCAGGAGCTCCGCAAAGAGCTCATCGAGAAAGGACATCGCTTCAGTACCAGCAGTGATTCAGAAACAATCATTCATGCCTATGAGGAATATGGACTCGATTGCTTCACCCGGCTACATGGCATGTTCGGGCTCGCGCTCTGGGATGCTCCCCGCAAGCGGCTGCTGCTGGCGCGTGATCGTGCAGGAAAAAAGCCGCTGTACTATACACATGTCAACGGGACACTTGTCTTTGGCTCGGAGATCAAGGCGCTGCTGGCACATCCTGGCGTCAAACGCGAGCCCGATATACAGGCAATGGCAGATTTTCTCAGCGTGCGCTATGTGCCAGGCCCAGAGACGCTCTTCGCCAATATCTATAAGGTGCAACCCGGGCACTGGCTGCTGTATGAGCACGATACCCTTCAGGAAAACTGCTACTGGGATTATCAGTTCGGCAAGATCGAACAGCAGGCCGAGGAAGACTATATTCAGGGCATCCGTGCCCATATCTGGCGTGCCGTCGAAGAGCGGATGATGGCGGATGTGCCGGTAGGCGCGATGCTCAGCGGTGGCGTCGATTCAAGCATTATCACCGGCATTATGAGCAAGCTAACCAACCAGAAGGTGAAAACCTTTGCCGTTGGCTTCGATCACCCCGACTATAGCGAGCTTCCCTATGCGCGGCTGGTCGCCCGTCACTTTGGTACCGACCATCATGAGCTGGTGGTGAAATCCTCTGATATGACGCAATACTGGCCCCTGCTCACCTGGCACCGAGACGAGCCGGTCAGCGAGCCCTCTGATCTGGGCGTCTATCTTATCTCCAGATTGGCACGCCAGTACGTCAAGGTCGTGCTTTCAGGCGAGGGAGGGGACGAGCTCTTCGCGGGCTATCCCAAATATGTCGTTGACTGGATCGCCCAGTATTACCATATCCTGCCACGGGTCGTACGCGATAACGTCATCCAGCAGCTTCTTGACAGGCTCCCCTATAGCATGCGCAAGCTGAAAAACACGGCTCGCACCCTTTCACAGCCTGCTCCACAACGCTGGATGTCCTGGTTCGGAATCTTTAACGGGCCCATGAAAAATGAGCTGCTCAGCAAGCACGTCCTGAGTTCCATCAATATGGATGCAGCGAGGGCCTTCCAGCGCTGGTTGAGCAAGAACCCGCAACGCGATGACCTGTCGGCGATGCTCTATCTCGATACCAGGATCTGGCTCCCGGACAACCTGCTGATGAAGGGCGACAAGATGACAATGGCAGCCTCGCTAGAGTCACGGATTCCCCTGCTGGACTATCACCTGATGGAATATGCCGCCAGCATCCCTTCACATAACAAAATCAAGCCGTTCCGCGCCAAATATCTGTTGAAAAAAGCCTTTACCGATTTCCTGCCGCATCCCATCCTGACCCGAAAGAAAATGGGGTTCAATGTGCCCACCGGCATCTGGTTCCGGGGTGGCCAGCGCAACCTGATTACACAGTTGCTGCTCTCCGATCGCCTGTGCAGCCGAGGCTATTTCAATGAGGAGTTCATTGCCAGAATGCTCCGCGAGCACCTTGAAGGGCGCACCAACTATCAGGCACAACTGTTCACGCTTGCCAGCCTGGAACTCTGGTTCCGCATCTTTATCGATAGCCCGAAGCTGGAAAAGCCCGAACTCTCGGTCGAGGAGTTGCTTGCTGAAGATCAGAAGGTCGCTGTCAGTCTCTCTTAATGTCAATTGAAGGGGTAGTAATTCGTGTCTGCACTCAACGCATCGCCTTACCGCATTCTTATGGTCACTGGCATCTACCCGACCCCCGCGCGGCCCCATAAAGGCACCTTTATCAAGGCCTGGGTAGATGCATTGGAGGCGCTTGGACATCAGGTTGATATCATTCACCCTGACCCCGCCCTGCCAACGCCGATACGCTATATTTCGACCGCGCTCCAGGTCTTTTTGAAGACGCTGACAGGTCGCTACGATATCATCAATGGTCACTACGGTCTCTGGTGTCTGCTGGCTCGTTTACAGTGGACCACGCCCGTTGTTGCCGCATATCTGGGCGACGATCTGCTTGGCACCGTCACCCCACGGGGAGGCCATAGTAAGAAGAGCCTGTTTGTTGTCGCCGTCAGCCGCTGGCTCTGCAAGCACGTCGATGCGGTCACCGTGAAGACAGAGGAGATGAAACGCGCCTCTCGCTTTGCCGACGCGGTCGTGATTCCTGATGGGATCAACTTCGAGCTCTTTCAACCGATTCCGCGTGAAGAGGCACGCCGGGCCCTGGGATGGGATCCTGACCGTTTCTATGTTGTCTTCGCCAATAACCCTGAGATCCCCGTCAAGAATTACGCACTGGCGCAACAGGCCATCAAACGCTTGCGCGAGAAGACCGGGCTTGAAGCAGAACTGGTCGTCGCGAATGGGCTGCCGCAAACAGAGGTGACGCGCTATATCAACGCCAGTAACGCGCTGATTCTGCCCTCGGTGCAGGAAGGATCACCCAATGTTGTCAAGGAAGCGATGGCCTGCAATGTCCCGGTTGTTGCAACCCGCGTGGGGGATGTGGCCGAGGTGATCGGTCGGACTGCGGGCTGTAGCGTCTGTGAGCATAATGCAGAGTCGCTGGCTGATGGACTGGCAAAGGCTCTGCGCCACCCTGAGCGCACCAGCGGACGCGAAGATATCTGTCATCTCAATCACATGACCATTGCCAAAGATGTGCTTGCGCTCTATACCCGAGCCATTCGTCACAAGGAGCAAAAGCGAGCGCAGAGGCTCCGGGTACGCTTTTTCAGCGTTGAGGGAGGCAAGCGATGAGACAGCTTCCCAAAGTGCTGATGCTGGTAGAAAACCTCTCAGTTCCCTCTGATCCCCGCGTCTGGCGCGAGGCGAAGACGCTCCAGCAACATGGCTTTCTGGTCAGCGTGATCTGCCCGAAAGGCAGGACACGTGATCAGGCCAGCTATGAGTGCATAGACAACATTCACATCTATCGCTATGCCCAACCCCAGCAGGAAACAGCGCTCGGCTTCATAATGGAGTATCTGGTCTCGATGCTGCTGACCTTCTGGCTGAGTCTGGTTGTCTGGCGCAAGCATGGCTTTGATGTCATCCACGCCGCCAACCCACCCGATACCTTTTTCGCAATCGGTCTGTTCTACAAGCTCTTCGGCAAGAAATATATTTTCGATCAGCATGATCTGGCGCCGGAAATGTTTCGAGTCAAGTTCGGTGGGCGCATGAAGTTCCTGTATCATATCCTGTTGCAACTGGAAAAGTGGTCCTATCGCACTGCCGATCTCGTGTTGACAACGAATGAGTCACAGAAGCGGCAGGCAATCAGGCGCGGAGCCTGCGCACCGCAGAAGGTGATTGTGGTGCGCAATGGCCCAGAGCTTGCCCACTATACTGATATTCCGCGTGAGCCCGCCCGAAAGCAGGGACAGCGCTTTCTGCTCTCATATGTAGGAGTGATGGGGTCTCAAGATGGAGTCGAATATGTGCTCCATGCGCTCCACACACTGGTGCATCGCTATCAACGGCGCGATCTCCTGCTTGTCCTGATGGGAGAAGGTGAACAGCTTCCCCGACTCAAACACCTGATGCATGAGCTTCAGCTAGAAGCCTTCGTTCACTTTACCGGCTGGCTGCCCCGGCCTGAGATGTTGCGCTATCTTGCCGTGACAGATATTGGCCTTTCTCCCGATCCGAGCAACCAACTGAACGACCAGAGCACCATGCTGAAAACAATGGAATATATGGCAATGGGGGTACCCGTGGTGGCATTTGATCTCCCGGAAACCCGCTTTTCCGCTCAGGAAGCGGCTCTCTATGCCACACCGAACCGCGTTGAAGAGTTCGCCGCCTGTATCGAACACCTGCTTGAAGATGCAGCTTTGCGCGAGGCACTGGGAGCCTATGGCCGCCAGCGGATTCGCCAGCAGCTTTGTTGGGAGAAAACCCGAGAACCATTGCTTCACGGCTATCGCCAGCTCTTCAACATAGAAGCATTGAGCGATGCCGCTCCAGAAAAAGATATGGTGACAGTCTAGCCTATCAAAAAAACTGAATACATAAACTCAACAAAGCCGGTCACAATCCCCTCTCAGTTATCCTCTTATTGACCGATATATATATACACGCACGAAAAAATCTGTTACAGTAATAGACAAATGAGCGTGATAGAGACACGCCATAATGCGTAGATACCGAATTACCGGTATGCATCTACGGCAATTTCGAGGTATCCACTAGAAAGGGGGAGGCGCACCTTGAACAAGTGTGCGGCCATATTTTCATGACCAGATATCTGATTACCGGTGGAGCTGGCTTTATTGGTTCACATATTGCGGAAACGCTGCTCGAACGAGGTGAAGCAGTCAGGATCTTTGACAGCCTCGATGTTGGCAAGGCCGAGAATCTCACCTTGTTGCGGCAGCGCTTCGACGATGTGGAATTCATTCAGGGAGACATACGTGATCTCGATGCACTCAAAAAAGCAACGGAGGGCATCGAGATTATTTTTCATCAGGCAGCATTGGCCTCGGTACCACGCTCTGTCATCGCCCCAACTGCCTCCCTGGAAATCAATGTCAATGGCACCCAGAACGTCTTGATTGCCGCCCGAGATTCTGGTGTCAGGCGTGTTGTCTACGCAAGCTCATCATCGATCTATGGCAACGCGCCACAGCTCCCCAAACAGGAGCATATGCGCCCTGAGCCAATCTCGCCTTATGCAGCACACAAACTGGCAGGCGAGACGCTCTGCCATGTGTTTACACGTATCTATGGGCTGGAAACCGTATCTTTACGCTACTTCAATGTATTTGGCCCCCGGCAAGATCCCTATGCGGAATATGCTGCCGTGGTCCCGCGTTTTCTAGCCTCAATTCTGACAGGCAGGCGGCCTGTTATTTTCGGCGATGGGGAACAAACACGCGATTTTACCTATATTGAGAACGTTGTTCAGGCGAACCTGCAAGCCGCGATAGCGCCCCGTGCAGTAGGAGAAGTGCTGAACATCGGTCTTGGAGAGAGTATCTCACTGAATACGATGCTCTGCATTGCCGGAAAGCTGCTGAATCGAGAGATAGAAGCAGAGTATCGTCCGGCTCGCCCGGGAGATGTGCGTAACAGTCTGGCAGATATCAGCAAAGCCAGAGAGCTCATCAACTATCACCCGAGTGTGCGCTTTGAGGACGGACTAGCACGCACTCTTGCCTCAATGCAGTCACCAGCAAGCCTGCTGGCAGGATAAGCATCTTTCCGAGGTACCTCCTGAGAGCACCGAGGCTTTCAGGAGGTTTCATGAAATTCGGCGATCAGGAAACACTGACGCTCATCGAGGCTGCTTGTTGTCGTAACGCCTCCTGCGCTGCCTCAAGTACCCGCACAACCGCAACCCCTACTTCACCACTCGCCCGTGGGGATGTCCCCTTCAGAATCGAGTTCACAAAGTCTTCGCACTCCAATCGCAGCGGCTCAATCCAGTCAATATGGGGAATCGTAATCGCGCCATAGCGATAGGAGACGACCGGGTCCGCATGGACATCGGCCCCTTTGTTGTAGACCTTAATCATCTCAGCAGGGTTGGTATCATCATAGACAACCATACGAGCGTCACCGATAATAGTCACGCGCCGCACCTTGCAAGGATGTAACCAACTGACATGAATGTGAGAGGTCATTCCATCGGCGAACCCAAGATCGATATGCGCAATATCATGAATATTTGCCTGAAGGTGAGCGTGCGCCTGTACCTTGACCTGCTCTGGAAGCTGCCCGAAGAGGTACAATAGAATTGAAACATCGTGCGGTGCCAGATCCCAGATCACATTGATATCATTGCGGAATAGCCCCAGATTCAGCCGTTCGGTTTCCACACAGTAAATGCGTCCGAGCTCTCCGGCCTGCACCAGTTTGCGTAACTCATTCACGGCAGGGCTATACTCAAACGTATGCCCGACCATCAGCACACAGTTCATCTCCTTTGCCAGAGCAACAAGCTCTTCAGCCTCGGCCACACTGGCCGTAAGAGGTTTCTCTACAAGGACATGCTTGCCACACAATAAAGCCTCTTTAGCCAGCCGATAATGTGTTTTTACCGGGGTGGCAACCACCACAGCATCAACATCGGAATGCAATAACTCCTCGACATCTGTCGTTGTATGTATCCAGGGCTGATGAGCATGTATGGGGGCAAGACGGCGCTCATCCAGATCAGCAACCATCGCCACAGAGGCCTGTGGCAAGCTGTCCAGATTACGCGCAATTTTTGGCCCCCAGTAGCCCCAACCAATGACACCAAAGCGCAACTTCGCCATCTCACACATAATCCTTCTTTTGTGTGTGTTGTAAACGTTCCTCAGAAATGCAGTCAAGTATGGGTATTCACTGTCACTTTTCGCTTTTCATCCTTCTCCCAATATGAATAGACATATTGTGAAAGCACCATTTCAAGAGAAGATTGCTTACCCGGTTCCGTCATAAACGGTTTGGCAGGTAAAAACAGGACTATATGCAGAGCCATGAGTCTCGCCTGCTTTCACATAGTTCCTGCGGCCTTCATATCAGAGAGGAGAAGGATGTGCAGTTCACCCTCATGCCTTTCTACGTAGAGGCATACATGAGCCTTGCTCGCATTTCTCAATACTGTGTCCGTTTGTTTCTGTATGTGTCTGTGCTACAATCCTCAGCAGACTGTTACAAGCCTCTCCTTGACGAGAGCAAGAAGGACTTCACCTCTTTTCATGGTCGCGTCTCCGCGAGCGGTTGTTCCATGAACGCGCATGAAAGCTCCTTCCACATGTTCCCCGTCCAGTTCCCCACAAACCTGTTCATCTGTACGAGAGAGGGGCGTGTTTATGCTTGAGCGGCCAACAAAGAGACATTTCGCTTCACAGCATCAATAACCATTTGCCTCTGTTCCGGGGTCAGTTCCGGGTACATCGGTAAAGAGACAATGCGCTCAGCAGCGGCTTCCGTCACCGGCAACGACCCACGCTGATAACCATAGCGGGCACAACATGGCTGGAGATGAATCGGGATGGGATAATGAATATTCGTGCCGATTCCTTCCTGCTCCAACGCCTCACGGAAGCGATCACGCTGCGGAACCTGAACGACATAGTAGCAAAACACATGCGTTCCCCACGGTCGCTCTACCGGGACTGCTTCCACCACATCACGCAACTGTTCGGTATAGGCACGAGCATGGACCTGGCGCGCTTCGTTCCAGCGCTCAAGGTGAGGGAGCTTGACCAGCAGCGCAGCCGCCTGTAGTTCATCCATGCGCCAGTTTCCCCCGATCAGATCATGATGATACTTCACCCGCGAGCCATGATCGCGCAACATCCGCATTTTCGCCGCCAGCTCAGCATCATTGGTCGTGCAGATACCCGCCTCACCAAAGGCACCGATATTCTTACTGAAATACAGACTGAAACAGGCTATATCACCAAAGCTGCCCACGCGCTGCCCCTGATAGGTGGCACCATGCGCCTGTGAGGCATCTTCGATCACACGTAAGTTATGGGAACGGGCAAACTCCATAACGGGTCCCATTTCCACCGCGTGCCCATAAAGATGCACGGGTAGAAGTGCCCGCGTGCGCGGCGTTACCACCCGCTCCAATTGACGCCAGTCCATTAAATAGGTTTCTGGATCAACATCCACAAAAACTGGCGTAGCTCCCACCTGTGCGATGGCCTCAACGGTTGCGATAAAGGTGTTGGAAACGGTGATGACTTCATCACCCGGGCCAATATCGCAAGCACGAAGCGCCAGGGCCAGAGCCTCGGTACCGGACGAGTTGCCGACACCATAGCGACAGCCACAGAATGCCGCAAACTGTTCCTCAAAGGCCTGTGTCCTGGGCCCAAGAAAGAGCTGCATGCTATCCAGAACCTCTTCAAACGCACGCAAAATCTCACCTTTGAGCGTCATATACTGTGCGCGTAAATCAACAAGAGGCACTTTCAGAGAAGGCACTTACCTTTCACTCCTTTAGCTAGTTCAACAGGGTTGATTTGTTTCTATCGCAACTGTAGCACACGAGAGTAGCAGAGAGATGCTCAAACAGGTAGAAGATAGGTAAATCTACCCAATCAGAGTTGAGAAGACTTGACACTGATCGCTGCGTTCTCCATTTCCGTCTGCACGCTTCCAACCTATCCAACAGGAAAGGACAGAATGCGCCATTCTCCCCATAAAAGCAAACCGGAAGAAAAGAGATGCCTGCAGTCTGAGCCGCTCCCCGCTATTCAGCATGAGAAAGAACTTCCGGCCAGGCCCCATATCGACGTATTTCCACCAAAGCCCCTACTTTTTACCATATCTCCATACATTTTCTCACCAGTTATACACCGAGGCGCGGTAAGATGACATAAGGAACCCGGATCTCATGATGCCATCGAGGGAGGAACGAACCGTATGGCTGTATTGCAGCAAGAACAGGCCAGTATTATCACATTTAATCCTACGTATCTCAAAGTAAAGCGGCTTCTGGATATTGTGATTACATTGCTTGCAGCCCCTCTTCTCCTGTTCGTCGTCATTTTGATCGCCATCTGCATCAAGCTTGACTCAGAAGGACCGGTCTTTTTCCGACAAAAACGCATCGGACAGGATGGCCGTGTCTTCGAGATGCTCAAATTCCGATCTATGTATGTAGACAGTGACCAGAACATCCACAAAGAGAAGATCAAACTCTTTATGAACGGTGGCAAACTCGACACCTCCGGTGATCCCTCTCTCGCTTACAAGTTCCGTAATGATCCACGCGTAACCCGCGTCGGGCGCATTATCCGCAAGACGAGCCTCGATGAACTGCCACAGTTCTGGAACGTACTACGCGGTGAAATGTCGCTGGTTGGCCCACGGCCTCCCCTGCCCTATGAGGTCGAGATGTACACCGAACGAGAATGGCTCCGCCTCTGTGGCAAACCGGGTTGTACTGGCACCTGGCAGGTCTACGGACGTTCTCGTGTCTCCTTTCAAGACATGATTGAAATGGATATCGAATACCTTCAAATGCAGTCAATCTGGCAGGATCTGAAGCTGATCATCCTGACGATCCCGGTGATGATCCTGGGACGCGGAGGCGCGTAAGATCAGCTCTTCTCCTACTTTGAGAGATGGCAGGGAAGCAGGGAGAAGAGCGGACGCACACGAAGCGGATGATAGGGAGAATAGGGATCGACCAGGCGCGTGCGTTGCCGCTCAAAGCGTTCAACCCGTTGGAGCAAAAGATGCATACGGAACGGGTCAATCAACACAAAGAATGGCGCACAGCCCGTTAACCGATAGATAAATCCATATAAATCAACCTTTGGCTGAGCTACCACCGCAACCGTCAATAGCTTCCCCTCTTTTCCAATCACCGCACATTGATATTTCTGCATCACCTGTAGAGGCAATAGCCGCCGATAGCGATGAGGTATATGGCGTAAATCACGCAGGCCAGGGATAACAGCGGGACGTGTGACAGGTTTCGGGAGAGCCTTCGATTTTACTCGCATGTGTACCATTTTCCGACTTTGCTTACCTCCTGACCAGAAATACACAAACAAGGAAGAGCGCCTCTTTGCACCGTCTGGCATGCAAACAGCCCTCGGTTGCTGTCTCCACTGTAGCAGACAGCGGGCATCCAGCCATTGCAGGATTCAACAGGGCTTTTCTGCTCGCCTTTCGCGCGATGCGCTTGATTGCATCCCTTCGCAACCCTTGTGAATGCACGACCGCCGTCCGAACAGTGCCAGATGACACCTGCTCTTTTACCGGAAGCGAGCTCAACCTTTCGCATCCCGGTTTCATTCACAAAACCGCCTCGCCACTCTCACTACCAACCTTACCTTATCGATGTGCAGAGGCGATAGAGAAAGGTGAGAAAAAATGGTGATATGCAACACGGGCATGTTGAGAGTTTGCAACTTGGCATAAAAAAAGAAGAGCTTATACCACGCTCTTCTTTTCACACGCCTTTTGTTACAGCGCCGCTACACGCAAAGAGCGGGCGTCAGAAACGTTCTCCTGGTCGAGATCCTCATTGCGCCGGATCAAAGTATATCCCACGCCAGGCACGGTCAAAATATAGCGAGGATTCCCGGGGTTGGGTTCGATCTTCTGGCGCAAATGACGAATATGCGCCTTAATTAAACAGGTATCTCCATCCCCATCATAGCCCCATACATGGGTTACAATCTGTCCAGCAGTACACACATCATTAGCATTGATTGCTAGCAGGTGCAGCAGCTTACTCTCGGTGGGGGTCAAGCGGGCGGTTTTACCATGAATCGTCACTTCATTATGCAGGGAGTCAACACAAAGAGGGCCAACCTTGATAATGGAGGAGGGGCGACGTTCCAGCGTTGCGCGTGAGCGACGGCTGATAGCGCGAATTCGGGCCAGCAACTGCGAGGGGAAAAACGGCTTACGCAGGTAGTCGTCGGCCCCGGATTCCAGACAACGTACCTCGTCCTGTACATCTTTCCCATCGGTCAAAATCAGGAGGAGGGCGTCATGCTTGGTGCGCATTTCACGATACAATTCCAGAATGTCAGCGTCACGCATCGCAGGATCAGCAATCACCAGATCAGGGCGACGTTCTTGCCATTCGATTCTCGCCTTCTCTTCGGTAAAAGCTCGATACACCTCATGTCCCAATGTCTTCAACCAGCTTGTTAGCATTTCGACAAGATCGCGATCACTATCAATAATTAATAATTTCATCGCATTTACTCCCCTTATATAAGACAATCGCTCTCATCCAATAAGAGCGTAAGTAGTAGCAGGGTATAGAGGGCAAACATCTATTGTGCTTTTCAGGAATGCATGCAATGACATCAAGCAGATATGCGGCCTCGCATTGCATCAAACGAAGCATAAGACAGGATCAGACAACCGGTAGAGTGCCTATATATAATCGTACTATCCCTTGCTCGCTCTATCTCGGTGGTCCCGATACTCTAGAGGTAACTATAGCCGATCCATTTGCACTTTTCAATAATGGACATGAGGTGCATAGAACTATTTTACCACCCATGAAAAGTGCAACGTCCGCACAATCAAAGAGATGAATCAGGAGCAGCAGAGCCCCCTGCAAAAGATCACCAACCAGAGAAGCGAGACCAGAACCAAGAGGGCTTCAAACAGCCACAGAAGCCGCTTCACTTACAATATGATAGGGGGTTTGGAAGACAGAAAAGTAGATAAGACTGCTTATCAGTTTTCGTCGCAGGAGAGACTCCGAAAACGACGAAAACAGGAAGCGTATGACTACTCAAAAGTACTAATGGAGGACGAGAATCAGACCGTCATAAGCAGGCCGATGCATACTCCAAGCAGGCCGCCCACAAACACCTGAAATGGTGTGTGGCCGATCAGCTCACGCAGGCGTTTTTCAGCAAACGGTCGTCCTTGAAATGCCTCATCTATCATCTGGTTCAGAATTCGTGCCTGAATACTGACCGCCCGCCGGACACCAGCCGCATCGTACATCACAATCCCGGCCAGAACCGCGGCAATGGCAAACTCCGGGGAACCAATGCCAACAATACGAGCGGTTGCAGTTGCCAGGCCCGTGACCAGCGCCGAATGAGAACTTGGCATGCCGCCAGAGGAGACCAGACGCCCGAGCAGCAATCTCCGTTCGCGAATCACCTCATAGATAGTCTTACTGATCTGGGCAATTGCCCATGCAAGAACCGCGGCCCATAAAACTCGGTTATCAAACAAAGAGTTATTCACCATCTGTCAGTAAGGAATCTCTCCTCATTCCTTTTATTCGTTCAATCCATCCAGCGAGTGCACGACCGGCGAGCCGCTGTCGTCAACAGAGAGCTGTTGCACCGTGAGCTCGGCCTGCTGGAGCATCTCATTACAATACTGAGCCAGAGCCATTCCCTGCTGATACGTGCTGAGGGCCCGTTCCAGGGGAAGTTTGCCATCTTGCAACGCTGCAACCGCCTCTTCGAGACGTGCAAACGCTTCTTCAAATGAAAGCTGCTCTTCCATTATTTCACCTCATGTGTTTTTGCCCGGCAGAGCGCCTGACAAGCACCTTTACCCGGTAGACTGGATGTGCTCAGCGAGAACCTGTACAGGAATAGTGCCATCTTGAACCTGAATCGTCAAGTTTTCACCCGCCTGGACCTGCTGAGTACTAGTCACCGGTTGCTGATCCCGGGCGCGCCGCACCACGGCATAGCCGCGAGCAATCGTCAGCAGAGGACTCAAAGAATGAAGCTGAAGCGCCAGACCGTGCAAACGTTCCTGATATAACGAAATATGATGCCGCATCGAGATTTGCAAACTGGCGGTCAGACTATCAATTCGCTGCTGATAAGCGTCGATCATATTTAACGGGCTGACACGCTCAAGCTCCCGCTGCACGCTCTCAACCTCGTCTGTGAGCTCTTTCAGGCGCTCAAGCATAGCATCCATGAGTTGACGCTGAAGCACTGTAAGCTGCGCCTGCCAATCGGCGATATCGGGGACGGCCACTGTGGCCGCTGCCGTTGGTGTGGGCGCCCGATAATCGGCCACCAGATCCGCAATGGTAAAGTCTGTTTCATGGCCGACAGCGCTAATCACAGGGATACGAGAACGCGCAATAGCCCGAGCGACTACCTCTTCATTAAAGGCCCAGAGTTCCTCAATGGACCCCCCGCCCCGACCCACAATGATGACCTCGGCCTCATCATGCTCGTTTAGCAGATCCAGCGCCGCCGCGATGGAAGCCGGGGCGTCTTCTCCCTGCACCAGAGCAGGCGCCAGAATCACCCGCGCCAGCGGATATCGGGTTCGGAGCATATAGAGCATATCGCGCAACGCAGCCGCCTGAAGCGAGGTCACGATACCGATTACCTCGGGCTGCGCTGGCAGCGGTCGCTTGCGTTCCGGAGCAAATAGTCCTTCCGCTTCCAGCAGTTCCTTCAAACGCTGAAAACGCTCAAACAGCACTCCCGGCCCCTCATGTGGCGTAACATTCTCAACGTAAAGCTGTAGCTTGCCATCGCGATCATAAAATGAAATCCGTCCCTCTGCGGATAAGGCCATGCCATTCCGCAGAGTAGGGGCCTCAGAGCGCAACCTGGCCTGTTTGAAGAAGACGCAGTTGAGCTGCGCGTCCTGATCCTTCAGTGTAAAATAACAATGACCGGAGGGATACGTCTTACAGTTGGAGACTTCGCCATGCACCCGAACGTATCGCACAACATCATCCGTCTCCAAAAGCTCTTTCAGGTAACGGGAGAGAGCCGAAACGCTCCATTCATCGGCAAAGCCCGGCAGATACCCGGGATGCATGGCAGACATAGCTTCCTACGCCTCCTCAGCGATATCAAGAGTCACCAGTGGCTGGCCATATTCAACCGGCTGCCCATCTTGAACCAGCACTTCCAGCACTCGGCCAGCAACCGATGTCTCAACCTCATTCAAGACATTCAGGGATTGAATCGTACCGATCAACTGCCCGGCCTTGACCTTATCGCCAACAGAGACCAGCGCCTTTCCCTTTGGTTTGGCCCAGGGGTGGAAAATGCCAACAAGCGGAGCGGTCACGGTAAACTTCTTCTCAACCTCGGGGGCCTCTTCGCTCTCCTCTACAACCTCTACGATATCCGTTGTGCCACTCTCTGCGAGTTTGGCCTTCCGCAAGACGAGACGAGTTCCCGCCGCACCCTGCTTCACCTCTATCTCAGATACATCGCTTTTGTCCATCATCTGGACAAGGCGCTTCAATTGCTCTACCTTAATATATTCTTCCTGTGAAACGCGGTAATCCCCGTTCGAGGAAGCCAGTGTACCGCTATCCATAATGCCTTTAGACTCCATATACTAGATTTTTTGTCAGAGGGAGGAGGGGAAGAATCCCCTACACTCGCTCTACATACTGCCCGGTAGAAGTATTGACGCGGATCGAATCGCCGATATTTACGAACAGCGGAACCTGAACAACAAAACCGGTCTCAGTTGTTGCTGGCTTGGAGCCACCGGTAGCAGTATCACCCTTGAAGCCGGGCTCAGTATATGTCACCTTGAGAACGACTTTTTCAGGAAGCTCAACCGAAATTGGCTCGTCGTTGTAGCGAACGATATCCAGTTCCATGTTATCAATGAGATAGTTCTTCGCGTCGCCAAGCTGCTCTTCGGTCAGGGCGATATCCTCATAGGTGCTGTTGTCCATGAAGTGATAGAACTGGCCATCATTGTACTGATAGATAACATTCGAGCGATCCAGATACAGCCTCTTGAAGCGCTCACCAGCATCATAGGAGCGATCCGTAATCGCGCCAGTGCGCAGGTTGCGGGTCTTCAAGCGCACAATTGCACCACCACGGCCCATCTTAATATGCTGCCAGTCAAGAATCTGGCAGGGCTGCCCCTCAACCTCAATTGTTAAACCCTTCTTCAGGTCGCCTGTCGTAATCATGCATTACTCCTTCTATTTCGGAAGTACCATCACGCATGGTGACTTCGTTAAAATCTCGATTCCATTTTCGGTTATCAGCGCAGAATCTTCAAGGCGGACGCCACCCTTGCCGGGAATGTAGACTCCGGGCTCAATAGTCACGACCGAGCCAGCGGGAAGCTCGACATCCTGCGGGGCGCGTTGTGAGAGGCTGGGAGCCTCGTGAATCTGTAAGCCCACGCCATGTCCGGTGCTATGCACATAGTATTGTGCCAGATTCTTCATCTCCAACGCGTTCCGGGCAAGCGCATCCGCCGCCACACCATTGACTCCGGCACGCAAACCGGCCTCACATTCCTTCATCGCGAAATGGACAGCCTCCCAGACCTCGCGCATCTGGGGATCGGTCGGCTCACCAAGCGAGAAAGTACGAGTCATATCGGCATGATAGCCCTTATAGCGAGCTCCCATATCAATCGTGATGAACTCGCCACGCTGAATCTGGCGCTCAGATGGCTGCGCATGCGGCATAGAGCCATTAGGGCCAGAAGCAACAATTCCCCACAGGCCGGCAGAATCGCCGCCAAGCTCAACGATTTTGGTGTAGATCTCCCAGAGGACTTGCTTCTCGGTCATCCCCGGCTGAATCCACTCACAAATATGGGCGAATGCGGCATCGGTAATCTCAAAAGCCTTGCGGAGCAGATCAAGCTCATGCGGCTGCTTGACCACGCGGCTGGCTTCAATGCTGCTGCTCTCATAGGGGTGAAGCGTGTAAACACTTTCACCGAGAGACCGTAACTGCTCATACACAGCAAAACTGAGCGCATGCGACTCAAAGCCAATCTTCTTCCAGCCATGCTTCTGCGCATGGGTCACGACTGCCGCCGCGTATTGGCGCGCCTCAGGAAGTACAACTGTCCAGCCTGCCGCCTCTTTTTCGGCCTCTTCCGCGTACAGGTGATTAGTCAAAATATACTGTTGCTCCGGCCCGACCAGCAACCAACCCGCACTCTCGGTATCTTCGTTATACCAGCCGCTCAGGTATGAGCGATTCATTGCATCGGAGACCAGGAAGGCATCAAGTTCCTGTTCAGCCAACCATGTACGTAGCTCGGCAAGACTCTTCTGACTCATAATACCTTCTCTTCTTTTTCTTTTTTCTTTCAACCCTCAGCAACCGTTCAGGCGCTGCAAGCCTTCATCTCGATATGCGAAAGGGATACATACTGTCGTATCAGGGGGCGCAGACAACGACTCGCTGTTCCTGGAACATCAGCGGGGTCGCCTTTCAAACCTCCTGTTTCGTTCCCGCAACGGGAATCTTTCTTCAATATGCCCTCATTATACCGCCCGCTCAACCCGGGATTGAAGCTGATCAACCAGCGCTTCCAGAGCCAGGACATAGCCACGCCAGCCAAGCCCGGCAATATGTCCCTGACAGACCGCCGCGATGACGGAGTGATGTCTGAACGGCTCGCGCGCATAGATATTGCTGATATGCACCTCAATCGTCGGAAATGGCAGCGCGGCAATCGCATCACGGAGAGCAATGGAATAATGGGTCAGAGCCCCTGGATTGATAATCATGCCATCCGCCTGTTCAGCATGCTGCTGCATATAATCAATCAGGGCTCCCTCATGATTGGACTGAAAACATTGGACTGAAACCGAGAGCTCCCTACCACGCGCACAGATCAACTCCTGTATCCGTTCCAGAGTCATCGAGCCATAAATGGCAGGCTCACGCTTTCCCAGCGTATTGAGGTTTGGTCCATTCAGCACAAGAATAGACTTCATTCGCCTTGCGATCCCTTCTTCTGCCCAAAGAAAGCTGTCACCACACGAGTTACCAGTTCGTCGGGCATCTCGGTAATCTCTACCTCTCCGATACGGCGGGGCATAATCCAGCGCACACGCTTTCCCACGACCTTTTTGTCAAGCTGTATTTTTGCCAGAATATCTTCTGCCCGAACATCTCCCCGATATTCGGTCGGCAGCCCGAGTGCAGCCAGCAGCGCGTTTTGACGCGCCATCTCTTCGGCAGAGAACATCCCGGCCTCATAAGCAATGGCAGCAGCCGCGACCATGCCAAGCGAGACAGCCTCACCATGCAGCCACTCACCATATCCGGCCACGCTTTCCAGCGCATGCCCGATGGTATGACCATAATTCAGAATCGCACGCAGCCCCTGCTCTCGTTCATCGCTCTCGATCACGCTCGCCTTGAGATCAATACTACGAGCAATAATCTGTGAAAGCAACGCAACAGGCGGAGGCGAGAATTCCCGCAACGAGTCCTGGTGTGCCTCCAACAGCGAAAATAACTCGGCGTCCACAATCATACCATATTTAACGATTTCTGCCCATCCCTCCGTTCGAGAGCGCACAGGCAGCGTAAGCAGCACTGCGGGATCAGCGAGAACCAGACGCGGATGATAAAACGCGCCAATCAGATTCTTGCCCCGGGGATGGTTGATCCCTGTTTTGCCGCCAATTGCCGAGTCCACCTGGGCAAGCAGCGAGGTTGGCACCTGCACCAGAGGAACGCCACGCAAATACGACGCCGCCACAAAGCCGATCAGATCCCCGATGACGCCGCCCCCAAAAGCGATCAGCGTTTCGCGCCGCTCAGCTCGCTGCTCGACCAGCCAATCATAGATAGCGCCAAGCTGTGCCATGGATTTGCTTTCTTCACCGGCAGGAACCACATAGAGGTGCGGTTCGAAACCCGCGCCAGTAAGATTCTGTAGCAGCGTGTCGGCATAGAGCGGCGCAAGATGGCTATCGGTAAACAGAAAGACGCGAGATGATGATTGTACCTGCTTGAGATACTGTGGTAAACGACCCAAGCCACCCCATTCAACAATAGCATCGTATCCAGAGCCAGCCTGTATATGACGCACAAGCGGCTCAGCCCCTTCCAGAGCACCCGAACTCACGAGCATGGCTATAATCTCCGATGTAATCTGTTCAACAGACTTTCCCTGAACGTGGCAGGTATGTTCGGCCTCCGCATACCACTGATGGCGCAATGCGAGCAGGTTTTGAAGCCGCGCCAGTGGATCAGAACCCTCAAGCAAGGGGCGTGTTTCTGGTTGCTCTCCTCGCTCTATCGCGGTCCTGTGCTGAGCGAGCAAGCGTTGCAAAGCTACTTCCGGCTCAACATGCAAGAAGACCCTCACTCCATGCTCGCTCATAAGGGCACGGTTGGCAGCCTCGCTCACGATCCCACCGCCGGTCGCAATGACTGCTCCTGCCTGCTGCTGCACCGCCTCGGCCAGAACAACACGCTCACATTCGCGGAAATAGCGCTCGCCGTGTTGCGCAAAAATGGCGGGGATGCTCATACCTGCCTTTTGCTCGATCAACAGATCAAGGTCGAATAGCGGACGCTGTAGCCGCTGCGCAAGGAGACGAGCAATCGTACTCTTGCCACTACCTGACAGTCCGATCAAAAATACATTTCGCATGTACGCTATTGTATCACGAGGCATCCTCCGGAGCGAGACTCTTTCTGATCTTTCTGTACCCTTTCAGATCAGCATGTCCGTCGGAGGATGCCTTTCCAGAGCTCTTACGGTTCTCTAGTAGAGTTCCTCATCTTTGATCGAGGTCTGGATGGTTGAGATCAAGTCAAAGGTTGTTGTATCCTTCGTTTCAATGTACTGCTCCGAGGCAATACCATGCCGCTCAAAGGCTCGCACGCGGTTGTCAAACACTTTGACCTTGCGGCCAAAAGAGAAGACATAGTACTGCATCTTGCCCGTTTCCCGGTTCAACACGAGAATCGCGTCCTGCTGCAAGCACTCTTTCTCGGTTTGTTTGGTACAGTGCGAGCGATCAACAAACGCCCCGATCAAAATCTGATAGCGTTCATCCCAGCTCTTCGTGACATACATCTGCTTCACCTGAAGCGAAGCATCGAACGTCATAAAGGTGCTGCGCCCCTCCTGCGGATCATAGAGCATGACGCCAAGAGCGGGTGTACCGAAATGACCAACATAGAGCACAAGATGCGAGTCCCAGTCAGTAAAAGTCTTTGTTTTCTCAAGCGTCAGTTTGGGATTAAAGCCCAGTATGCGCGCGTGCCCGTTCTCGGGATCATAGAGCAGCAATTGCGCACGCCCGGTATTGAGGAAGTCGCCACTGTAAACCATCCAGTTGCCTTTGATATCCTTGACGTTCTTGGCATAGCGTAACCCCAGTTGATCGTTAAAGCCGATCATGCGCCCCTTGCCAGAAATACGATCATACAGGAAGACGCCGTCCTGCTCGTGACTCAAGAAGCGTCCTGTATAGACCTCCCAACTGGAATGCCAGAGCGTATACACCTGTCGGTGCTGCACCTTCAGATCCTTATCGAAGTCGAGCAGTATCACGTTTGGTTGTCTTCCCTGCTTCTCCCATTCCTGAAGCTTGCTTCCGCTCAGCTCACCCTCGGTCGTTGCATTGGTGGGCTGTAGAGGCAAAGTCGCATTGAGGGCAGAGAGAGCCACAGGCGAACCCTGTATGCTCGATAGGGTTGGTGATACCGTCGGCGTGGGTATCGCAGGCACCATTGGATCTAACGGAACAGTGATCGATGGCGTCTCCTTCAGGCCGGGTACCGTCGTTGGTGTCGGCGTAACGGTAGCAGTTGGCTTTACCGAGGGCGTAGGTGATGGCTTCGCCGTTGGTGTTGGAGATGGTTTCACAGTCGGTGACGGAGCTGGTTTCGTCGTTGGTGTTGGCGAAGGAGCCTGCGTCGGCGAAGGAGTTGGCGTCTGGGTTGGCGTCACCGAAGGCGTAGCCGTTGGCTGTTTGGTTGGTGATGGCGTCGGCGAAGGGATCTTCGTTGGCGAAGCTGTAGGTGTCTGGGTTGGCGTCACTGAGGGCGTGGGCTGCGGCTTCTGCGTCTCCGTCGGGCCGGGCTGATACGCCGAAGGATTCGCCAGACGATGATACATGAAGAGGGCACTCCGTTTCCCGTCGAATTTCCCGGCATACACTTCCCAGCCCGGGCCCTCACCATTAAGCACCGCATGCTGCTTGATTTTCAGCTCGCGCGTAAGAGCCAGGAGATGTATTTTTCCGGTATTGCGTTCATACAGCAGAATATCGGTTGTCCCTGAACCGTCAAAGTCTCCGAGATGCACATCCAGCATCGGGCCCCATTTTCCAGCAGGCGTGATTGAATCGCCCAGCTCCACCACCTTCAACCTATCTTTCTTCTCTTTCGCAAGATGCAGGACCTTGAGCGTTCCCTGTTTGCGATTATACAACAAGAGATCGCTGGTCCCCGTCCCGGTAAAATCAGCATTATATTCCTGATCGGACGAGGCAGGAGAAAGGCCAAGCGCGACCTTGTTCTGCATATTTTTTGATGTGTCTGCCTGCTGTGCCTGCATCAATTGCTGATTGGCTTGTGCAATCGACTCGGCGGGATTGCCATTGATGCCGGGCAGATGCGCAAAAAGCGTCAGGTCGATCTCACGCGGGAAATAAATAAAGCGCAGGCGGCCATTCTGATACTGTGGTTGATTGATATAAGCAGCGTTATACCGCCTTCCGACATACATAGGCGTTGGATCACCATAATTTTGATAGGTGACATCGAAGGTCTGCCCATCGGGATAGACGTTCGTCACAAAGGCTACATGCCCGGGGAGACCATACGCCCATACACCATCGGCACGCGGAAAAACGGCAATAGCGCCAACACGAGGCGTCGTCCCCATTGGCAGTCCGCTCCGCTGCGCATCGACCACCCAATCAGCCGCATTTCCCCAGTTTCGCGGGAGATCGTAACCGAGTAAATGCCACTGCTCCCAGGCCCACCAGACACAATTTCCACCGACAGGATAGGGACCGGGGCAAATAGGAAATGGGTTCCCGCTCGGAGAAAACCCGACACGGCTGCAATTCTCATCTCCCGTCTTCATGGTATGAGAGTCAATACGTATCGGCGAAGCCTGCACAGGCAGGACCGGTAACAGCGAGGCAAGCAGCAACAACACTACCCCGGAAATATGAAGCGCCGATATTCGATGTCCTACAGTTGCTTTTCTACACCATGCTACCAGTTTACAAGCTACGACGAGCAGCATAAAACCAGCCTTCCTTAGCCGAATTGAGAATGAGCGCCAGACAGACTTCAGTTCAGAATTCCGTTACTAACAATGTCATTTGCGCAACCATTGTAAAAATGCGAACGCAACAAATAGTACATTTTTCAATTATAGCATTCTCTCCCGATATTCCCAAATCAGTAGGAGGAAGTTGCGGCATTCGTCCCGGAGAAACCTGTACAAAATCTATTGACAACCGAATCTACCCATGCTATCATAATACCCACCGAGGGCGATTAGCTCAGTTGGTTAGAGCGCCACGTTGACATCGTGGAGGTCACAGATTCGAGTTCTGTATCGCCCACCAGACAGTGATGAACTGTCCCGAACAAGCTATACCCGGGCGGTTAGCTCAGTTGGTTAGAGCGCCACGTTGACATCGTGGAGGTCACAGATTCGAGTTCTGTACCGCCCACCCAGGCCTGACAGTTTCAATGTCAGGTTTTTTCTTTTTTGGCTGCGAGCATTCTTCCTTCTTTTACAGCTCTCACCTATTTCTAATCTTCACAGTAGAACTCTTCCCTTTTGCCGCCCGTATTTCATTACAGATAGGTACTTCAGAATTGAGAAAAATTTTCCTCTTTTACCTGTGATATGTCTATACAGCAGAGGTGAGATGCAATGGGAACAATGACCCGACCAGAAAATACATCTATTCAAGATCCGGCGATAAAGCGTCTCAGCCGCGAGCGTATCTTCCCCATTTTTTACTTGTTTTTTGCTCTGTGCTACATCGCACTGACCATCTCTATCATGGTTACATTTCAAACCCGTAGTGTTACTTTTGCACTGCTGGGTCTGCTCCTGCTGGCAGGAAGCATCAGCAGTTGTGTCATGCAAATCAGCAAGGAACGCTTCTGGAAGCGCATCGCACAACGGCGGGCCCTCGCGCTACATGACGCGCAATCCTTTATTGCTGCCAGTCAGCCGTGGCCTATTGAATCAGCACAACTTCCCCTGACCATCCGCGTCAAGACGAACTTCAAACTGCTTCTGTATGGTGCATTGATTCTGCTTGCAGTAGTCACTATATTCGTTGTCCTTCTGTCATTGAACACGCTTAAATTGGAAAGTATCCTTATAGTCCTATCCAGCATACTGCTCCCATGTGCTCTCCTTATCATTCTCTTTCCGCTGATCTATGGACGGATCTACTTTCAGAGCATCGAGGTCACAGAAGAGGGAGTCACTACCCATTACCTGGGAGAAACACAGCATATCCGTTGGGAAGATGCACGCCTCTTTGCTCGCTACGACGCCATCAATACCCAGGGCCGCAACCCGATCTTTCAGACGTATGAGCTGACAGATGACCAGACCGTTGTGCGTTGGAACAATGTTGCAAACAACCTGCCACTTATGAGAATCGAGAGCAATCAGGGGCAACAAGAAGCGCATAAACTGTTTCGCCTGGTCACGGGCATTGTAAAAGCGCGAACACAGCTACCACTGCTCGATTTCAATGATAAACAGCCGCTCCGGGATCCTTCCCCGCTGATCGGCATCAATGATCCTCAGGAAGTCACCTTCTCAAGCCTCTCAAAGGCACTCTGGTCATTCGTGTTTCTGGGCATAATGGGCCTCTTTTTCCTGGCAACAGGCATATACCAGTTCAGCTTTACCAGGCCATCTGAAACCTTCTCTCTGACCTTGATTCTGATAGGAGCATTCTTGCTGCTGTGCTCACTTCTCCTGCTCATTGTTATCCCCAGAGCCCGACACTACTATCAGCGCCTCCGCAGGGCGCGCGCACGAGCATTTGAGCAGCAAGAACAGTTCGCGGCAGAAGAGCAACCAATTGCGGTTCAGGAACTCCCTCAACCAGAGACGATTGTGCAGCGAACCAGCTTCCGAGCAACACTCGTCTCAATGCTTATTACAGCCCTTGTCCTCTGGTTGCCGCTCTCGTTTATTCTTTACCCCAAAAAACCGCTCATAGGGGCCGCTTTCAGTGTGCTGTTTCTGGGAATCTTTCTGAGCATCACCACGTGGCTCATAAAGCGCAAGCAGGTCGTCCAGGATATTGAGGTTAGCGAGCAGGGAATCAGGGTCCATTTTCAAGCAAAAACCAACGAACTGCGCTGGAACGAGGCCCGGCTGTTCTCTGTCTATCGTTCTCCGGCTCTCTCGTTCTCGCGGAAGAAAAGGCTGTATTATGAACTGGCAAGCAAGGAGACAGTCGTACGCTGGCAAAAGACCTTCAGCCACTTCTGGGCGCCAGACTTAGACCCAAAGATGAGCCTTGACGACTATCACCGCTGGCAGGATCAACTCAATGGCTTTATTGTCGCTCGCACGAAGCTTCCGCTGGTCGATCTTGATAAGGCTATCATCAAACAGGCAAAAAAGTGAGCCTCTCTTGTAATCCGAGAGGCTCTTTTTTCGTTTGCTTCAGTTTCTGGCAGCAAGCGGGAGGTTCATTCCCTCATCGCGCGTGCGGTGGGTATACGTAATATCCTGAATGCCACCCTCTGGATAGACCAGCCTGGCCTCGTGCTCGGGCAGCAGAGATGCCACCTCTTTAAGCACTGCGTCAAGGAACTGATCCTCGGGCACTGTGCGAACGACCTTCCCCTTGCGGAAAATGACACCCTTTCCTTTTCCGCCCGCCAGACCCACATCTGCATCACGCGACTCACCCGGGCCGTTCACCACGCAGCCCATAACCGCGACATGAATCGGAGTCGAAACCTTCGAGAGGCGCTTTTCAACCTCATTTGCCACACCGATCACATCAATCTCAACACGGCCACAGGACGGGCACGACACAAAAGTAACGCCACGGTTCCGCAGCTCCAGCGCCTTCAAGATCTCATAGGCAACCGGGATCTCTTCCTCGGGCTCGGCGCTCAGGCTAACGCGCAATGTATCACCAATCCCATCAGCAAGCAGCATCGTCATACCGACCGCAGACTTCACCGCGCCTGTCACCAGAGTTCCCGCCTCGGTAATACCAAGATGCAACGGATAGTCAGAGCGCTCCGCAAAACGCCGATACGCCTCGACAGCGGTCAACACCGTGGAGGACTTCAGCGAAACGATCACATTATGGAAGTCCAGTTCCTCGCACCAGCCAATATATTCAAGTGCCTTGTTGACCATTCGCTCGGCGAGACGCTCACGCTCAATGCGACGGGCCTCGGCAGGATCAGTCTTTTCAAGCGTGCCATCGGCGCGGAGACGAACCTGAATACGCTGCATCTGTGCCTGTTTGTCCAGCGCATCAATAGAACCGGAGTTCACACCGATACGCATAGCAATATCGCGCTCCTTCGCCGCACGCACGATTCGTTCAAAAGAGGTGCGTCCCTCAAGCAGGTTGCCCGGGTTAATGCGAACCTTATCAACGCCCTGGCGAATGGCTTCCATTGCCAGCTCAGGGTTATAGTGAATATCGGCAACCAGAGGAATGCGGATCTGCTTCTTGATCTCGCCCAGGACAACGGCATCTTCCATCTCAGGAACGGCGACACGCACAATTTCGCAGCCGACGTCTTGCAGGCGATGAATCTGCTCCACCGTTGACTTGACATCACGAGTATACGTCGTTGTCATCGACTGCACCGCAACAGGAGCATCGCCACCAACCAGAACATTACCGATACGAATTTGACGGGTCTTTCTTCGCATGATTGTTATAACTCCATTTAATGGCTCAAGCGGAGGATATCACTGACGGTAACCACAGCCATAAGAGCCAGTAAAATTGCCATTCCAATAAGATTAATCAACATTTCGCGTTCTGGCTTCAGACGTTTACCACCTCGCACAATCTCGATCAGGACCAGCAGCACACGACCGCCATCCAGAGCCGGGAAAGGCAAGATGTTCACGATAGCCAGATTCAAGCTTAACATAGCAGTAAGATTCAGGATATACCACCAGCCGACCACGGGCACCGTTTCGGCCACCTGTCCGGTAAAATGTACGATCCCGACAGGGCCCATCAAATCGGGCTTAATCGCGCCAATCACCATCTTGCCAAGCGTGGAGATAAAGAGGCCGGTCGTATTGAATGTCGCCACAAATCCTTTTATCGGCGCTTCCCAGAGGGGCACCGTTGCATAGGCCGTTTTTGCCACAACACCAAGCCGCCCCTGGTTCTCTGGTGGATTCACCCGCGCCTGAATCGTGATAGATATCGGCTGAGGTGAGCCCGGACGCTCAATCTGAAGTTGAACAGGAAGCGTCTCTTTCCCCTTTGCTGCCGCGGCGGCTTTATCCACGATATCCTTCAGCTCTGCATAGGTCGTGATCTTCTGCCCATTGACGCTCAACACCTTGTCTTCAGGATGCACTCCCGCTGCCTCCGCAGGAGAACCCGCCGCCACCTGGCCGATCACTGCGGGAGATTGCGTCGTGGGTAGAGGCTCACCCTGTCCATAGGCAATGGTAAAGAGTACCAGCGCGAGCAGGACATTCATCAACACGCCCGCCACAAGCACCACAATACGCTTAAAAGCCGGTTTTGCCGCAAAACTATTGGCATCGTAATTTCCCTGCTCATCGTACATCGAGCCATCTTCACCGAGCATACGTACAAATCCACCGATAGGCAGCAAATTTAAAGAGTAGAGCGTATGATGGTGAGCAGCCGCCGATTGCTCCCCCGATGCAAGAGGAGAAGTTTCCTCCGATTCTGCATAGCGCAAAGCTCCGAACCAGACGATTTTCCAGCGTCCCCGGGCATTGCGGCGGAACCCGATCAACCGGGGAGGAAAGCCCAGTCCAAATTCTTCGACGCGGATGCCCGCCCACCTGGCAGCGAGAAAATGCCCCAGTTCATGAACCAGCACCAGAACGCATAAAACCGGAATCGCAGCTAGCAAGTACCAATTCATTCACAAATCCTTCTTCAATCGTGTCTTGCAATGCTCCCTCAAAGAGCTCCTGTTCACCGCCGCCTGCTTGCTTACACAAGCTTTTGAGTGCAGAGATCGAGAGCCGTCTTTCGAGCCCAATCACAGACCTCAAGGGTAGTTGCCACATCGGGCTGTGCGATAGGATCATGCCGCTCCAACACCTGCTCAATTACACGTGCGATCCCCGGAAAATCTATCCGGCCCTCCAGAAAGAGCGCGACAGCCTCTTCATCCGCGCCGACCAGGGCTGCGGGATAGGAACCACCACGGCGCCCGGCCTCGACAGCGAGGCGGAAGCACGGGAAACGTTCAAGTGCCAGTTCCTCAAAATGAAGTTGGGCCACCTGCGGCCAACTCAGCTCGCGGATCAAGCCTTTGTCGGCGGTATTCGGTCGCAGCGGATACGAGAGCGCATGGAGAATGGGGAGATGCATCGTAGGTAAACTGGCCTGCATCTTGATCGAGCCATCCTGAAACTCGACCATCGAATGAACAATGCTTTCGGGCTGAATCACCACCTCGATCTGTTCATATGGTATATCAAAGAGCCAGTGAGCTTCAATTACTTCCAGAGCTTTATTCATCAGCGTTGCGCTATCAATGGTGATCTTCTGTCCCATCCGCCAGGTCGGGTGTGCAAGCGCCTGCTCGACCGTCACCGCCTGAATCTCCTCAAGTGAGGCCGTGCGGAATGGACCGCCAGAGGCAGTCAGAATCAATTTCCGAATGTCCTCGGTCCGTTCACCATGCAGACACTGCCAGAGCGCGCTATGCTCACTATCAACAGGGACAATGGAGACATTGTTCTGCCGCGCGGCCTCCATCACAATATGACCGGCCATCACCAGCGTTTCTTTATTCGCCAGCGCGATCGACTTGCCAGCATTAATAGCCGCCAGCGTCGGGCGCAGCCCCATCAGGCCAGAGGTTGCCGTGACCAGCACATCGGCCTCTGCCAGCGTTGCTACCGCCAGCAACCCCTGCTCACCCAGAACGACGCCTGGCAAGAGCTCACGTGCCTGCCGTTCTACCTCGGGCGTATCGGCCAGGCAAGCAACCAGCGAAGGGCGAAACTCCTGTACCTGCTCGGCAAGCAACTGCACATTACTGCGGGCTGCCAGAGCGACGACCTCAAAGAGATCAGGGAAACTGCGCACAATATCAAGCGTCTGCCGACCAATTGAACCTGTACTACCCAGTAAAGCAATACGTTTTGGAAATTGAACCATAAAATCAACCTGCGATCTTTACACACAAATTTTCTTCCGGCTTGCCCTCAAAAGCGCAGCAACTAACGAGACTCTCTCACTCAGATTATAGTGTATAAATTGAACCCTCTGCAGCCACAAAGGACGGCTGCTCTTCACGAGCGCTCTCTTTCCGGCATCCTGTCACAGGTACAGCGCTAGAGTCTGACAACCGAAGCAAACAGGTATACCACGATCACCGCAAACAGCAAGCTGTCCGTCCGATCCAGGAGCCCCCCATGACCGGGCATAATCTGCCCACTATCTTTGACATGCGTTTGACGCTTGATCAAGGACTCAGCCAGATCACCCACTGTTGCCGCCACGCCGATCAGCAGCCCGAGCAGGACCGCCAGATACCAGGGAAGCCCAAGCGGGCCAACGGTACACAGGAGCGCGGCCAGCACTGAGAAGATCAGGCCACCGGCAACCCCTTCCCAGGTCTTTGCCGGACTGATCCGGGGAGCCATCTTATGTCTTCCAAAGAGGCGACCCGCAAAGAAAGCAGCAGAATCAAAACCCCAGACGCCAAGTAACAGCGCCAGCGTCCACCAGATGCCAGAGGGAAGCGAGAGCTGAAGGCCATTCCCCAGATGCACCTGAGGGATCTCATTTCCTCGCAGCAAAATAAAATAGCTCGAAGGCCAACCAAGATAGAGAGCGATAGCCAGTGTCAGCGCCCAATCAACCATAGCCCCTTCTAACCGTTCACGGAAGAAGAGCCAGAGAAAAGAGAGCACCAGCACCCCACCCAGACCGAGTTCGAGAAGAAATAAACGGTGCGAGGGAAACATAGCCGCAAGAAGGAAGAGGAGGCCCAGGGCCAGACTCACCCAGATCAAGGGGCGATAGCCAGCATGATGAAGCATATTGTAGAGCTCAAAAGAGCCAACCAGAACCACGAGAGCGGACGCAGCAAAGACAGCCCACCCTCCAAACCAGCCGCAGAGCAACACAACAGGCATAAGAACAAATGCGGTCAGCAACCGCTGACCAAGAGCTGCCTTTTTTTTGTTGTTCTCCGGGGAAGTAGGCATCTCAGCGCTACCCGAATCCTTATTTCTACTAGCCCTGCGCAAACAAAGGCCCTTTCCCTTAAACTGACAAAGACAGATCCAAAAAGAGAACGCACATACGGAAGTAGGACGGCACATGGCACCGCCCTACAACAATTGTACTCTCTGTTCTCTATCTACTGAGAGGCAGAAGGAACACGCCCGAACTTGCGCTTACGCTGATAGTAGCTCTCGATCGCTTTCCGCAGATCCTCTTCGCTAAAATCCGGCCAGAGGGTGGGTGTTGAATAATACTCGCTATAGGCGCATTGCCAGAGCAAGAAGTTACTGACCCGCATCTCTCCGGCAGTACGGATTAATAGATCAGGGTCTGGCAGATTGCTTGTATAGAGATGAGAAGCAATCAGCTCTTCAGTGATGGCATCGGGCTGATAGCCTTTGGCGATAATCTGGCGCACAGCATCGACCAGTTCAGCCCGACCTCCATAGTTAAAGCACACATTCAGGCAGATACGCGTATTGTCTTTGGTAAGTTCCTCAGAATCGCGTACCGCTTTTTGTAACTCAGGAGAAAGATCATACAGACGACCAAGATGGCGCAAGCGCACACCTTCGCGATGCAACTTCTCAACATCAGAGCGAATCGTCTCCCAGAGGAGGCGCATCAAACCATCCACCTCAGCGCGGGGACGCTCCCAGTTCTCCGTTGAGAAGGCATAGACACTGAGCATCTCAACATTCAGATCAGCCGCGCATGCGAGCACACGGCGTAGAGCACTCACGCCCGCCTTATGTCCGGCCAGACGTGGTAGATGCCGCTGAGTTGCCCACCGACCATTACCATCCATAATAATCGCGATATGGCGGCAAGGATGAGCGTGCTCAGGGGCGACAGACTGTGGCTGCGTCGAAACCTTCTCTTTCCTCTTATTTGAGGACAAGAGATTGTACATCCTGGTCAAAGTTAGACCTCCAATATCTCCTGTTCCTTCGTCTTCCCGACCTTATCCATCTCAGCGATGTAGCGGTCGGTGAGCTTCTGTAGCTTGTCCGTGCTACGTTTCAGCTCGTCCTCGGAAACTTCCTTTTTCTTCTCTCGATCACGAAGCTTTTCCTGGACATCCCGCCGAACATTGCGAATCGCCACTTTATGCTCATCGAGCTTCTTATGCAGCGTCTTGACCATCTCTTTGCGGCGTTCCTCACTCATAGGAGGAATGTTCAGGCGAATCACCTGACCATCATTCGTCGGGTTAATCCCCAGGTCCGACTTCTGAATAGCCTTTTCAATATCAGGGATCATCTTCTTATCCCAGGGCTGAATCACCAGCAGGCGCGCCTCAGGGACAGTGATAGTTGCGACCTGATTGACAGGCGTCGGGGTGCCATAGTAATCAACGGTAATGCGTTCAACGAGGGCTGAACTTGCACGGCCAGTGCGGATTGAACCAAGATCATGCTTGAGAGCCTCAATGGCTTTCTTCATGCGTCTTTCCGCATCCTCAAATAAGTCAGCAGTCATAAAGTATTACCCCTTTTTCAATGGATGCTGTTTTTCACCCCGGAGTAGACAAGCGCCACAGGAGCATGACCCGTCTACACGGGTTCCTCTACATCACTAGTGACGAGTGTACCACACTTTTCGCCACGAATAATGGCTTCAAGCGCACCGGGCTGGTGCAAATTGAAGACAATAATCGGAAGACGATTATCTTTACAGAGAGAAAGCGCGGTACTATCCATGACCTTCAACCCCATAGTGAGCGCCTGCATATAGGAAAGCTCATCGAACTTACGAGCGCTCCTATTGCGCATGGGATCATCATCATAGACGCCATCTACTTTGGTAGCTTTCAGCAATACCTGCGCATTGAGTTCCACAGCTCGCAGGGCAGCGGCAGTATCCGTCGTAAAGAAAGGATTTCCACTTCCTGCCGCCAGGATCACCACTCGGCCCCGTTCGAGATGCCGCACCGCCCGACGGCGAATAAACGGCTCAGCAACGGGAGGCATTTCGATAGCGGTCTGAACTCTGGTGACCATGTCAAGCTTCTCCATCGCGTCCTGCATCACCAGCGAGTTCATCACCGTCGCCAGCATCCCGACATAGTCGGCGGTGGCTCGATCAATTCCGGTAGCAGCAGCGTCAGCGCCACGCCACATGTTACCGCCACCGACAACTATCGCTATTTCTACTCCCAGGCTGTGAATGCGCTTGACTTCACTCGCGATGCGGCGAACGGTTTCGGCATCAATACCGAAACCCTTCGGGCCAAGCGCCTCACCGCTCAACTTCAGGAGTATACGCTGATACTTGAGATCGGATGCCATAAAGAGTCCTCGCCTTACTCGCCCAGTTTGAAGCGGCTGAAGCGGCGCACCACGATATTTTCGCCAGTGTCAGCGATAGCCTTGCGCACCAGATCGCCAATGGTCACGGCCTCATCCTTGACCCAGGGCTGAAGCATCAGTACCTCGGTCGCGAGCGCCTTATTCAGCTTACCGGTGACAACAGTCTCGCGCTTTGCCTCGGGGACGCGCTCCATCGAGGGATCTTGCAGGATCTCCTGCTTCTTCGCCTCGATCACCTCCGCGGGGACATCATCCACTGTGATATATTTGGGCGCTACACCTGCGATTTGCAGAGTCAGCTCATTTGCCAGATTGCGGAAGGTCTCGCTGCGTGCAACGAAGTCGGTGCTACAATTGAGTTCCAGCAGAACGCCGACGCTATTGTTGTGATGGACATATGCGAAAACGCCACCCTCGCTGGTCTCGCGGCCAGCTCCGGTCACTTTCTCTGCCTTGCGGCTGCTGCGGGCCTCAAGATACTTGACAGCCTCTTCCCAGCTCTTCGACTCGGTCAAAGCGGTCTTACAATCGGCAAAGGTTGCACCGGTCTCTTCACGCAACTTCTTCACATCCGCTGCCGTGTAGTTCATTGTTTTCACTCCTCGAAATCTTGATGTATCATACTCAGGCTGCGCTTCAGTCGCAATGCCTGCTGTTCATTGTTTTTGGGCTCTGAGTGCTTGACAAAATCGGATTCGGCTTTTGACGCCCAAAGCGACCCTTTTTTGTGGGGTAGACAGGCATCCGTCTCACCTGAAATGGCTAGTCTTTTCCAGGCCGCATGGAGCCGATCTGCAAGCAGAAAGAAATCTTTTTATACAGGAAAAAACGGGCGGCAGGAGGCATCAGCCCCTGACCCCCCGCTTGACGGTTTCTGTGAAAAAATGCTATTCCTTCGTCACCAACTCAGGCTGTGTGGAATCGCTCTTCTTCTCTTCGCTGGCTTCAGCCGTGGCGGCTGGCGCTTCTTCAGCCTTCACCTCGGGCTTCTCCTCGCTGGCGGCTGGTGCCTCAGCGATCTCCGCGCCCTCGGTCTCGTCCTTCATCATCGCTTCACGCTGGCGACGGCCCTCAACGGCGGCATCCGCAATCTTCGAGCAGAGCAGGCGCACGGCGCGAATCGCGTCATCGTTTGCCGGGATTGGATAATCCATCTCGTCGGGATCACAGTTGGTGTCAGCAAGCGCAATGATGGGGATCTCAAGGCGGCGTGCTTCCAGCACAGCGGTGCGCTCTTTACGCGTATCAATAATAAAGAGGGCGCTGGGGAGCGACTTCATATCTTTAATGCCGCCAAGCACACGCTCAAGGCGCTCGATATCTTCCTGCAACTTCAGGGCTTCCTTCTTGGGCAGGCGCTCAAACTCGCCGTTATCGCGGCGGCGCTCAAGGTCGCGCAGATAGCGGATACGAGCCTGAATGGTCTGGAAGTTGGTCAGCATACCGCCGAGCCAGCGATGATTAACGTAGTACATGCCACAGCGCTTGGCCTCTTCCGCAACAGCTTCCTGTGCCTGCTTCTTGGTGCCGACGAACAGGATAGTGCCACCATCAGCAACAAGCTGCTCAACGAACTTGTACGCCTCGTTCAGGCGGCCGACGGTCTGCTGCAAGTCAATGATATGGATCCCGTTGCGGTCCATGAAAATGAACTGCTGCATCTTCGGGTTCCAACGGCGGGTCTGGTGACCAAAATGGACACCGGCCTCAAGGAGCTGTTTCATCGAAATGATGTTAGCCAAAAACGGACCTCCCTTGTTCCTCCGCTCTCCAGATGTCAAATATCAAGGCCCCAGGTATGCCTGCTTCCACATAGCGCGGTATAAACGGACCCCAGGGGGTGACGGCTTGGAGAGCGTGTGTACTTGATTATGTTTTTTGTACTGATAAACTGAAGCGGAAAAAAAGTTTTCCCGCCGATTGTGAAGTATAGCACAGAGGGTTTGCATACGCAAGAAAAAAACTACTACCAGACGTCAAAGAAGACAGTAGAAAAGGGGACTAGCCTCATTGGTTCTATGTACTCCCCAAAAAGGACAAAGTAAGGTATACTGAAAGTTGAACGGAAAAAGGTGTAGTGGGTGGAGGAAGATCGTGCGGGGGAGGACACGTATTTCCCGGATACGCTTGGTAGCTTATGAGTTTACCGTCAATACTTCATGGCATTGTATCCGGCGAGCTCCAAGTCCGATCCCGACTCCTGCTCCTTTTCTGATACCGTTCAGGCGGAGGCTTTCGTTGCAAAAGCTTCACCTGATCCCGGTACAGGCGTCACAATCGTACTTTTCTAAAACACCGTTTGTTTCTTGAAGAGGTGCGTATAGTGTACTGTGTATTACGCATTTCTCACATCCACAAATTCAGGGGTAGTCGAAGTAGAAAGGGTTTGAACTCACTATGGTAAACATTATCATTGCAGATGACCACTCGTTAATGCGTCGCGCCGTGCGCGAAGTTCTTGAGAAAGAAGGAGGTTTTAGCGTCGTCGCGGAGGCTTCTACCGGCCAGGAAGCAGCAGAAAAGGCAGAGGAACTCAAGCCCGATGTTGTCCTGATGGATATGGATATGCCCGATTGTGACGGCTTTGAGGCGACCAGCCTGGTTCTGGATAAATCGCCACATTCGCGTGTGGTGATCTTTACCGCCGTCCATGAGGATCAATACGTTTTCCGCGCCTTGCAGAAAGGCGCAATGGGCTACATTACCAAAGATATCGACTCCGAGGGACTGCTTCACGCCATTCAGTGCGCGGCCCGCAATGAGCTCTGTATTCCCGGTCCTCTGGCTTCACAGGTACTGGCACAGCTACGCCGCATGCATGAGCCCTTTTATCCCTCGCGCCTCGCTGCCAGTGCAACCGCCTATCGCACTCGCCGCTCCGCACGTACCAGCGTGGATAACGAGAATGATGCCACCTCGCTGACAAGCGCGCCAACACCATCTGCACGCCCATTGACCGGCAGAGAACAGGAGATTCTTGACCTGATGCGTAAAGGACGGAAAAACCGTGAGATTGCCGGAGAACTCTGCATCGCAGAATCAACGGTACATAAACACGTGCAAAATATTTTCGAGAAGTTGCATGCTCGCAACCGAACCGAAGCCATCTACTTTACCAGTCAGGGTCTTCAACTGTAACGCCTCTCCGGGCACACAGGAAGCCATGCCGAACCTGAGTCGGGCTATGGCTTCCCTGTGATCTCCTGACATCTTCAGTCGGTGGAGACCGGATCACAAGGCTGCACTTTTAGCAGCTCGCGGATGACTTCTTTCAGGTGGGCAGAAGAGAGGCCATACAGTTCTTTCAGGATTGTTGGTGCACCGTGCTCAACATAGGTATCGGGCAGCGCAATACAGCGCGTCTCTACTTCGTGCAGCATGCCCTGCTGCTCCAACAATTCAAGGACGGCGCTGCCAAAGCCACCCGCCAGCACGTGATCTTCGATCGTGACCAGATGCCGCGTGCCACGCGCAAGGCGGAGAATCATATCCTGATCCAGCGGTTTCGCCCAGCGCGCATTAACAACCGCGACCTGTATGCCCTCTTCAGCCAGCTCCCGGGCGGCAATCTCGGCCTGTTGCACCATTGAGCCATAGGCAAGGATCGCACAGGAGCGCTGTTCTGCCTCATCCAACGTGGCTGGGCTCAACAGCTCAGCTTTGCCCACTTCCAGCATCTTGAGATCGTCGGTCAGGGGCACACCAAGCGCCTTCCCGCGGGGATAACGCAAACAGACCGGCCCATCCATCTGGATCGCTGTATAGAGCATATGGCGCAGCTCCTCTTCATCCTTTGGAGCCATGACCTTCATATTCGGCAGCATGCGCATAAAGCCGATATCGAAGACGCCATGCTGTGTCTGTCCATCCTCACCGACAATGCCCGCACGGTCCATCGCGAAAACAACATGCAGGTTCTGGACACAGATATCATGCATGACCTGATCGAAGGCACGCTGCATAAAGGTCGAGTAAATGGCTACCACCGGTGTGAGCCCCTCACAGGCCATACCACCGGCAAAGGTCACAGCGTGTTGCTCGGCAATACCAACGTCAAAGTAGCGCTGCGGATAGTATTCGCGCATCTTCTTCAAGCCGGTTCCCTCTGCCATTGCGGCCGTAATCCCCACAACATTCTGCTGTTGACCTGCAATCGCGACCAGAGTATTGGCAAAGACCTCAGTATAGGTGGGCGGATCGTTCGGATTCTTTTTAATCTCGCCAGTCTTGTAATCGTAGGCGCCGGGACCATGCCATTTCGTCGAATCGTTCTCGGCGATGTGCCAGCCCTTTCCCTTACGCGTCACCACCTGAACCATAACCGGCCCCTCAATATGTTTCACATTCTCAAATACATCGATCATTAAAGGAATATCATGCCCATCGAATGGGCCAAAGAACTTGATCCCGAGCTCTTCAAAAACCGCGCCACTCTTACTCGGCAACACAATTTGTTTCAGGCTGTTCTCAGCCCTGCCAGCGGCCTCACGCGCCTTATCACCGATAACCGGCAGCAGCTCAATAGACTCTTTCGCGACATTGCGCAAGCGTTGATAGCTTGGAGAAGTGCGCAGGCGGCGCAACTGCCCGAGGTAGTGATGAAGTGCGCCAACATTGTCGGAAATAGATTTGTCGTTATCGTTGAGGACAATCAGGAGATTCTTTTTCAAGCTACCAGCATTATTCAGTGCTTCCAGGGCCATACCACCGGTCAGTGCTCCATCGCCGATAATCGCCACAACCTTGAAATCTTTGCCCTGCAAGTCACGAGCGGCAGCAATCCCGAGCGCCGCGGAAATGGAGGTACTCGCATGGCTGGCGCCAAATACATCGTAGGGGCTCTCATCGCGGCGCAGATAGCCGGAAAGCCCGCCAAACTGCCGAATAGTGTGGAAACGATCACGCCGCCCGGTCAGCAACTTATGCACATACGCCTGATGCCCGATATCCCAGACAAGCTGGTCCTCAGGTGTATTGAACACATAGTGCAGAGCCATAGTGAGTTCAACGACGCCCAGATTCGGAGCCAGATGTCCACCCCTCACAGAAACCTTTTCAATAATTTCCTGACGAATCTCTTTCGCCAATTGCTCCATCTGTGGAACACTGAGTTCACGTAATTGTGCGGGACTATCAATCCTATCAAGTATTCTCAAAAGATTGCCTCCAGATAGTATCTTTCGTGTCGCAGCACGAGGGAGACAAAGGGACGGGCATCACCAGGGGTTGTCTTCCTCATGGTTCTTTCATTCGTACAAATAAGGACACTTTCACGGGAAAAAGATGTTATTTCTATTACAGCTTTCTCGTATTATAAAAGTGATCGATCCGACAAGCAAACACCCCGGCCCAAAAAATTGATACACTTAGGGTCTTGACAAGCGTCGAAAAAGCCTGAGAGGCTCGGGGAAAGGACCGACTGTAGACCTTGACAGGCGGTAGGTTTCTTTTTATTATGGCACGGGATATCTATTGAAACGCACAATAGATATTTCATAATAGCTTATCACGAGGCATCCCAGAACGTTTCAGGCGACGGATTGCGATTGTCAACGATCAGCGCACAAAACCAATGGCGTCAGGAACTCCACGCCTTTGGGCGGCAGCTTGTGAAGAGCAAGCGCACACCTGACCGGTCTCAGCCAGCACCTGAAAAGGTGATCGGGCTCCGTCAGGGACGAATATCCGGGTACATCAGGGTCCCATCAGCTCTGGTTCATGTTGAAAGCGGGCGATGGGTGCGCAGTGTACAGGGAAAACCGTCTCCTGACCTTGACGAGGCTGCCATTACTCGCGCAAGCGGAGTTGTGAGGAGAAGGGCGGTATTGCCTCTTCCCTCTCCCCGGCGTCAGGCCGTGGGTCTCTACAAGCGATGGAATTGATAATAATGCAAAGCCGTTGAAAAAAGAGGGCTTAACCTGAGAACCACTTTCCTGCCCCTCTTTCGTAGGGGCAGAGTTCCTTCATGGCGCGGAAGATCTTCTTCCCGCATCATGCAAGGAGGGCGGGTCTCCATGCAGCTCATATAATGAAAGGAGGCGCGGTTCTTTCCCGTATCTATGCATACATCATTTATCGGGGAACCGCATAGCTCATGAACAAAAAAGACACTGAGAAAGATTCAGAGAGACCACATTACTACTCTCAGTTCTGGCTCGATGTTGCAGCCGGTCGCAGAGAAATTGGGCAGAAGGACCAGGAAGAAACAGAGGGCGAGGAGGCTGAGGAGGCCGAAACGCCGTCCAGACGCAGGGGCGCACGCGAACAGAGCACCGAGAGCGAGGATATTGTTCACCCCGTTGTTGAGGATGAGCAAGAGGAAGCGCCTCCCGAGAACGAAGCAGTCTCCGATAGCGATATCCCTGACGTCGATTTTGGCGCAGGCGAGGACGAAGGCGAGGGGACCGAGCTTGAAGAGGGTGAGGACTTCTACGACGAGGATGATCTGGAATGGGGCGAACGCGAGCGCAAGAAGAAAAGCACCCGCGCCGCCAAGCCAGTCAAAAAACCTCGCCGCGAGCGCAAAACGTTCTAGCGTCGCAGCTTCACCCTGTTGCGTCTAGCTCGTCGCACCTATAGAACGCTCAGCCTTTCGGCTCTGACAACTCACGAGCAATGGCGCCAGCTCAGAGCCGACCGCGGATGAAAAAATACATAGCAAAGGGACAGACACACAAAAAACGGGCAACCCGGTGCAAGGGTTGCCCTCTTTTTTCTGCTCTGGTGCAACTTATGGATAAATGCCACGAATCTTTGTGGCCTCGGCGACACGCGAAATGGCAAGCATACTGGCAGCGAGCCTGAAATCACAATGGTAGCGCTCTGCCTGTCGGGCGACCGCATCAAACGCCCGGTTCATAATCATCTCAAGCTTGTGAGTGATTTCCTCAACCCCCCAGAAGAAGCTTTGAATATCCTGAACCCATTCAAAGTAGCTGACCGTTACCCCGCCAGCATTTGCTAGAATATCGGGAATAACCGTGGTCCCCTTCTGGTACAGAATCGCATCGGCTTCGGGCGTCGTAGGACCATTGGCAGCTTCAACAATAAGCCGCGCCTGCACACGATCAGCATTGTGAGCCGTGATGCTTCCCTCGGTTGCAGCCGGAATCAGGACATCACAGGGAACCTCCAGCAATTCCTGCTCACTGATTGGCTGCGCCTGCGGAAAACCAACAACGGTGCTATGTTCCTGTTTGTAGCGAACGACTGCCGCGGGATCAAGGCCGCTCTCGTTATAGATGCCGCCCTGACTGTCGCATACCGCCACAACTTTACAGCCCTCATGATGGAAGAGTCGAGCAGCAATACTACCAGCATTACCAAACCCCTGAATACACACACGCGCACCCTGCAACGGCATACCAATATATCTGGCAGCGCGGCGGGTCACAAAGAGAACGCCGGTCGCCGTTGCCTCGTTCCGCCCCTCACTCCCGCCGATGGAAAGCGGCTTCCCTGTCACCACAGCAGGGATTGAGAAGCCCTCATGCATCGAATAGGTATCCATAATCCAGGCCATCACCTGGGGATTGGTGTTCACATCAGGAGCAGGGATATCGCTATGAGGGCCAATAATAATCGATATTTCCGTTGCATAGCGGCGCGTCAAGCGTTCCAGCTCCGCAGGCGTCATCTCCTTCGGATTGCAGATAACGCCACCTTTGGCACCACCATAGGGAATACCGACAACCGCGCATTTCCAGGTCATCCACATCGCGAGGGCCTTCACCTCATCCAGTGTCACTTCTGGACTATAGCGAATACCGCCCTTCGCCGGCCCCCGGTTCACATTATGCTGTACCCGATAGCCCGTAAATGTTTTGATTCGCCCGTTATCCAGACGAACGGGAAAGTTCACACAGAGCTCACGTTTGGGCTTGCGTAAAATCTCCCGCATATCTTCCGAAAGAGAGAGTTTATCGGCGGCCAACTCAAATTGTTGGACCGCCATCTCATAAGGATTAAAAGCGCCAGACTTCCTCACATCATCGTGCATTGTCCGCGTCTCCTTTTTTTATTGGGGATTCTGAGGCTCGCCAAGCTTCTGCTTCAGCAATGACAGGACCATATCGGCGCGAGCCTGCCCACGCGTCAGCTTCATCACCTGTCCCATCAGAGCCTGAATAGCGTTGGTTTTTCCTTTCAGGTAATCTCCAACAATCTTCTGATTTTTGGCAATGACCTCCTGCACATACGGCTCAAGGGCGGCCATATCGGTAATAGGAGGCTTGATGCCCTTCTTCTCAACGATCTTCTCCGGCATCTCGCCTGAAGCAAAGGCCTCGTCAATAATCTCCTTCGCCTGCTTTCCAGTGATCCGCTGCTTGTCAAGGAGATCAATCAGGTTGGCGACTGCCGCAGGAGCGAGCGGGTTTTCCTCTATAGAGACAGCGTTTGCTTTGAGCAGACGGACCACCTCGCTCAGCACCCAGTTACAGGCCAGCTTGGCCCGCGCCTTATAGTCTTTAATCTGAGAGGCAGCAACCACTTTCTCAAAGTAATCTCCTAGAGGCTTATCTTCCGTCATAACATTTATATCCTGCTCACTCAAGCCGTACTGTTCGGCAAAGCGAGCGCGACGGGCGTCAGGCAATTCAGGCAATGAAGAGCGAATCTCTTCCACGCGTGCCGGGCTGATGACCAGAGGAGGCAAATCGGGCTCAGGGAAGTAGCGGTAGTCATTGGCCTGCTCCTTCGTGCGCTGAGCGACCGTCACGCCGCGGCTCTCATCCCAACCGCGCGTCTCCTGAACGATTGTGCCACCCTCTTTTAAAATGGCGATCTGGCGCCTCGCCTCATACTCAAGCGCCCGCTCAACAGCCCGGAAGCTGTTCATATTTTTGACCTCGGTCTTGGTGCCAAGTTTCTGCTCGCCGCGAGGACGCACCGAAATATTGGCGTCGCAGCGCAGGCTTCCCTCTTCCATACGTCCAGATGACACCCCTAAATAAACGAGGATCTCACGTAATTTCTGCATATAGAGCCGCGCTTCGAGCGGGCTGCGCATATCGGGCTCGCTAACAATCTCCATCAGCGGAGTGCCTGCCCGGTTCACATCAATCAGGGTATAGCCACCCAGATGGCTCGACTTGGCGGTATCCTCTTCAAGATGAACGCGGGTAACGCCGATGTTCTTGGACTGGCCATCCAACTGAATGGTGAGATAGCCATTGCGGCTCAAGGGCATATCATACTGAGAGATCTGATAGCCCTTCATCAGATCGGGATACGGATAGCTCTTACGGTCAAACTTGGAATACTCGGGGATAGAACAATTCAGGGCAAGAGCTGTCATGATAGTATATTTGACAGCCTCGTCATTGATTACCGGCAAGACACCCGGCATACCCATACAGATCGGGCAGACATGGGTATTTGGGGCTTCATTGGCATAGCCGGTCGGGCAGGGACAAAACATTTTGCTTTTGGTGAGGAGCTGTGAGTGCACTTCCAGGCCAATCACAACTTCAAAATCGGTATCAATCGGTGTATGTGTCGTAGCAGTTGTTGTCATGCTTGAAAAACCTAACCTTCTCTTAAATCACGACCCAACCAGAAAAAGGAAAAGCTACTCGCAGTTTTGTTGTAAGTCTAGACCTTTCTCCCGCATTCGTCAACAGCCAGAAAAAGCAGGTATAGCGGGCAGAAATGCCGGGCTGCGGCGTCACCTTGCCTGCCTACGTTGCAAACTCAGAAAAAATAGCGTAAAATCTTGCTGACCCACAGTTCAATTAGATAGAGTGGTTTTCACACACCGAGGACGCAGAACAAGAAATAGTCGATTATAAGACCGCTACTTGCATGCATAAGACCGCAAAACAGGAAGGGAAGTCAATGGCGCTCTCTTCCCTGAATGTCTCACGTCGTTGGCATTTGGCACAAAATACGGTATACTGTCCCAGACAAAGTAGTAGCACGTTTGGCTACCTGGGCTGTAGTGCATCGGGTAGTGAGCCAAATAGAGCGGGCAGGAGAGCTAACAAATATGTCCCTGATTAACATGGCAAAACGAGAAATCAACTGTAAGATCGTTTACTATGGAATCGGTCTAAGCGGCAAGACAACCAATCTTCACTATATCCACCAGGTCGTTCGTCCCCAGGATGTTGGAGAGATGGTCTCGATCGATACGGAGACCGAGCGAACGCTATATTTTGACCTACTCCCGCTTGAATTAGGCGTGGTGCGCGGCTTCCGCATTCGTTTCCAGTTATACACGGTTCCGGGCCAGGTGCTGTATCAGCAAACCCGTATTTCCGTTTTAAAAGGAGCCGATTGTGTTATTTTTGTGGCGGATTCCCAGGCGAGCAAGCTCCAGGAAAACATTGAATGCTGGCAAGAGCTGCAAGACCAATTGCGCCGTATGAAAAAGAACATCGCTGAATTTCCGCTGGTGATGCAGTGGAACAAGCGGGACCTGCAAGACGTTCTCCCTGTGTCAGTGCTGGAAAAATATCTCAATCCCTATCGTTTCCCGGCCTATGAAGCGGTCGCCGTCACCGGGACCGGTGTGCTGGAAAGCCTGAAAAAAGGGATTAACACCACTATCGAACGCCTCGACCGTATTTAATATTTTTAAAACCATTTTGCTACTACCCGAAACAGGAAGGAGTTGCGTTCTGCCTGATTCTGAGAATGTCGGAAGCGCAGCTCCTTACGTTTCTTACCGCATCAGTTCCCTTCTCTCCGCAAAAATCTTCACAGAAAGAAATAAGAATTTCCTCACTCTACCAATTGTTCACAACGCGTTTTGTGTGTATAATGATGCACAACCATTGGTGGGACTTTTCCCCTGAGAAGATTAGGGGGTTAGGATTAGAACAGTCGTTTTGGAGTTTGCACAAACTAGTAAAGGGCAGGCAGTGTAGCGGAGGCTCTTCCTCGCTGTCTCCTCTTCTACGAAGGGATTACATGGAAACGATACGCGTCATCATTATTGATGAACAGCCCTTATTTCGTGAGGGTATTCGAGCAACTCTGCAACGCATGGGGAACGTCGAGATTGTAGGCGAATCAACCGACCCTATGGAAATTCTCGACCTGATTAAAACCAGTGAGGCCGAGGTTGCACTTATTGATGCCGGTCTGACAACGACCGATCCACTTGAAATAGCCAGGCTTGCACGGCAACATGCCCCCCGGATGGCAATCATTATTCTGACGCCCTCAGAGGATGAAGAGCGTCTCTTCCAGTCTATCAAAGTCGGGGCTGCTGCCTACTATACCCGCAACATCTCTCCTGACGAGTTAATGGAAGCCGTGCAAAAGGTGAGTCAGGGCGAGTACCTCATCAAAGATGACGTTCTGGCCCGTCCACAGGTCGCCAGCCGAGTTCTCAAGTCATTCCGCGAAATGACTGTAGAGGAAGAAGAACCGGAACCAAAGGAAACCTATTCACCCCTCTCCAGCCGCGAAGTGGAGATTCTCGACTATATCGCTCGCGGGAACAGCAACAAAGAGATTGCCAAGTCGCTCAAGATTAGCGACCAGACCGTGAAGAATCATATTACTTCTATCTTGAAAAAGCTCTCGGTCAGCGATCGTACAGCGGCAGTGGTACATGCGTTGCAGCACGGCTGGATTAAAATCAAGATGCCGGATAGCTAATTTCAGACCCTAAAATAGAGCACAGGAATTGCACTCATGCTGGAGGTATCCCCCCGATTGCGCCTCGGGGCAATCAGGATTCCCCCACTCCTGTCTGCTCTATTTTTTACCGTCCCACACGCTCAGGAGATGAACGCCATATCGTGCATCAAGAAAGACGAAAACGTCATATACCCGCAGTGATGGCGTGTCTGTTACCGGGTCAGGGGACGGAAGCGGCACCTGTTGATACCAGACCATCCAGGCTGGAACCATGTTTCCCTTTGCATAGGTCAAACTCCCATAGACAACGCCTGTTCTTTTTGCCTTCGAGGCGGCTTCAGGGGCAAACTGGGCGGCCAGATAGAGCGCCTGCGTTTGCATGATAGGGGGCTCCTCTCCGTTATACGTCAGCGCGATCCCTTTTTCGGCCAGAATCGGGAGCACTGGCAGCGCGGTCTGAGAGACTCCCTGCTGATCTATCATGGAGAGCACTGGCACACGCCGCGTCTCATCCCACCACCACAAACCAGCGCCCAACAGCACCAGCAGCAATACGATTCCGCCAGACAACAGGGCTCTGTTTCGTCTGCTTTGCCACATAGATACCACCCTCCCGGCGCACCATACCACATCGCATAGGAGGGTGTAAAGATGGGCGCTCGTTCGCTTTTTGAGCCGTTGACCGTATTTTCATCAGCAAGATATACTGAAAGTGAATGTCTAGGCCGGTCTTGCCCCGGATGTTGTCTGCTGTCAAGGGACCCGGCAGACAACAGGCGTTCTGCAAGGAAGGAACAGGCTGTCTCCTTTCACACCCGCTATCTCGTATTGAGAATGGAGCTGATCTGTTTGTGCAGTAAGAAGGGCTGAGAAGAAAGGAAGTCCAATTTCATGAAAGTTTATGGACGTATTACTGTTTTTCCCGATATGCCACCGCGTATCAATCGCTTATACGAACTGGCATACAATCTGTGGTGGAGTTGGCACCCCGAAGCCCGCGCTCTCTACAGTACCCTTGACCCGGAGCTCTGGGAGACCGTGGGACATAACCCGGTACGCTTTCTGAGCGAAGTAAGCCCGGTCATACTGGAAAAAGCGGCCTCGAACCCTGAATATCTTCGACAATTTGATACTGTGCTCAACGATTTCGACCGCTATATGCATCCCGGTCCAGAGGGAACATGGTTCTCGCGCACCTATCCTTCGCTGACCGATAAAACCATTGCCTACTTCTCGGCGGAGTTTGGCCTGCACGAAGCGCTTCCGATCTACTCCGGTGGTCTGGGTATTCTTTCGGGCGATCATTGTAAAGAGGCCAGTGATCTTGGCCTGCCGTTCGTCGGAGTCGGCTTCCTCTATCCACAGGGGTATTTCTCGCAGCAGATCACGCGGGAAGGACGACAGGAAGCGATTTATGAGAAGCTGCACTTTTCACAGGCTCCAGTCGTTCCGGCAGTAGGTCCCGATGGACACGAAGTGATGATCAGCGTAGACCTGCCCGGACGGCGCATCTACGCGAAAGTCTGGCGGCTGATGGTGGGACGCATTCCCCTCTACCTGATGGATACCGATGTTGAGCCCAATGCACCCGCAGACCGCGAGCTCTCGGCCCGCCTGTATGCCGGAGATCGTGAAATGCGCATCTCTCAAGAGATTATGCTTGGTATCGGTGGCGTCAGGGCCCTGCGTGCGCTCGGTATTGAGCCCGCTGTCTGGCACCTGAACGAGGGACATGCGGCGTTTCTTAGCCTCGAACGCTGCCGCGAGCTGGTAGCTCAAGGGATGACCTTTGATGAGGCCCGCGAAGTTGTTACCGCGAACTCGCTCTTCACCACACATACGCCTGTCCCTGCCGGAAATGATACCTTTAATTATGACCTGATCGATAAGTATTTCGGCGCTTACTGGGGACAGCTCGGGCTTACCCGCGATCAGTTCCTTGAAGTGGCCCGCGAGGATCATGGTTGGGGCGCAACCTATGGAATGACGGTACTCGCGTTGCGACTTACCGGACAGCATAACGGCGTCAGTGCGCTGCATGGCGCGGTCTCGCGGAAAATGTGGCAGTTCCTCTGGCCGGGGCTCGATGTCGATGATGTGCCGATTGGCTCCATTACAAATGGCGTCCATACCTTTTCCTGGATCGCTCCGGAAATCAACGCCCTGTTTCAGCGCTACCTTGCGCCCGATTGGGGGGAGCATATCGACGATGCCGCCTTCTGGGATAACAGCATCCAGAATATTCCAGATGACGCCCTCTGGCACACGCACCTTCAGCGCAAGGAACAACTGATCGAGTACGCCCGCAGAAGCCTGCGCGAACAGCATCTTCGGCTTGGTGAGGGCTCGTTTCAGATCGCCGAGTTTGAGCAGATGCTGAAACCCGAGGCGCTGATTATCGGTTTCGCCCGCCGCTTCGCGACCTATAAACGGGCAACGCTGCTCTTCCGCGATATAGAACGGCTCAAGCGTATTCTCAACGATCCCGAGCGCCCGGTGCAGATCATCTTTGCCGGAAAAGCGCACCCCGCCGACGAGCCCGGGAAAGCCCTGATTGAGCAGATCTATCACTACTCACGCAGCCCGGAGTTTAAAGGAAAGATCATTTTACTGGAAAATTATGATATCGACATGGCCCGCTATCTGGTCTCTGGCGCTGATCTCTGGCTCAATAATCCCATTCGCCCATATGAGGCCAGCGGCACCAGTGGACAGAAAGCTGCCCTCAACGGCCTGCCCAATTTCAGTATTCTAGACGGGTGGTGGGCTGAGGGGTACAACGGATCCAATGGCTGGTCTATCGGCGAAGAACGCGAATATCACGATCAGGAAGTACAGGCAGATGCTGATAGCGCTTCGCTCTATGACACACTGGAAAACGAGATTATTCCGACGTTCTTCAACTATGACGAGCGCGGCATTCCTACCCGCTGGATCGCATATATGAAAGAGGCGATTCGGACCTGTACCCCGCAATTTAGCATGCGGCGCATGGTCAAGGAATACACCACCCGCTACTATGTCCCTGAAATTGAGCAGGGAGCCGCGATTCAGCAGAACAACTATGAGCGTGTACGCACACTGGCCCGCTGGAAAAAGCGCGTACAGCAACACTGGCCCAGCCTGCAACTGTATGTGAACGGTCAACGCGAGGGACAATTAAGCCTGGGAGAAAGCATCGAGGTCCATGCATGGGTGCGCGTGAACGAGCTGACACCCGAGGAACTATCGGTTGAGCTGGTCTACGGCGACCTCTATGAAGAGCATGCCCGACCACAGTACGCGGTTCCAATGCGCTATGTACAACGCGAACAGGACGGCGCCTACCGCTTTGATGCCGTACTTCAGCCAGAGGCCAGCGGCAGTATCGCATACAACGTACGTGTTGTCCCGTCACATCCGCTGCTTACCGAGAAGTATGAAATGGGATTGATTCGCTGGGGCTAGCAGCACGTGCCCTCTCTTCTGTTTGTTGAGAGGGCATGCTATCTCCCGATACCTAGCGCAGTTTTCCGCCACAGTTCCGGCAATAGAGGGCGCCAGGACGGACAGGCTGGTTACAGTGGGGACAGAGTGTTTGTCCCTGCTGTGCATCACCTGTCGGCGAATAATACGCGCCAGCAGGCGGGGTATTTGTTGTATCCTGCGTATGCTGCGATGAACTGCCCGGCGCAGTATAGTTCGGCGTTGGCCCGGGGGCAAACTGTTCCGCCGGATACGCTTCCTTCTTGATCTCCTCAATCTGCTCTTCACGTTTACGGATATCGTTATCCAGTTCAATAATGCTGGCGCAGAGACGTGAGAGTTGCGCATCTGTCAGGCTGCCCTGCTGATACAGGTTCATAGCGGTCAGAGAAAGATCATTCAAAAGTTGCATGCGCTGCTCAAGCAGTTTATCGAGTTCGCCCTGTTTTCCTCGCAAGCGTAGCTGTTTCTGTGCCTCCCAGCTCGTACGGCTGACCGCCGAGTTGAAAAAGCTTTTCGCAGATTCCAGAAAATCGCCCATTGTCTGCCTCCAGGTCATATCTCAGGTGAGATCACCCACCCGTCATCAATTCTATCGTATCTGGCGTCTGGCTGTCTATTCCGTGACAGCGTATCGATACACTCGAATTTCCTCAAGAACACCGGAGCGGCTGAGCTGAACAGCAACAACATCAATCCGCCACGAGCATTCCGTCAGTTCATGCGTCCCAAGATAGTAGAGCGCAATCCGAATGAGTCGCTGCTGTTTTCGCGCATCTACCGCCTCTTCAGGGAGTCCATAGGCCGTACTGCGTCGGGTCTTTACCTCAACAAACACCAGCTCCGACCCCTCACGGGCGATCAGATCCATCTCACCGTACTCGCAACGAAAATTTCGTGCAAGAATCTGATAGCCGTCACGCGTAAGCCGCTCAGCAGCCAGACGCTCACCAAGCCGTCCAAGCTCAGTATTGCCCTTGCTCCATGCCACCAGACACCTTCCTTCCAATACTTACGCACAACTTCACAGAATGTTGTGATTGGCTGCCCATAGTCTACCACAGAATCACGAAAAACAGGCGATGCAGGAGAAAACACATGGTATGATAAGAGAAAACGCCGACGTGAAAGGAGTGGACGCAATGACGCGACCCATCATTTTTCTCCACGGGTCAGGAGATACCGCCGCGATCTGGAAGCCGCTGCTTGAGCAGCTTGCAGCCTATCCGACCTACGCCATTGATCTGCCCGGGCATGGCAAACGTCCCGATACGCTCCCCGCGACTGCAACCGTTGAGGAGTATACAGAAGCGGTTGCGAGAATCATTGCCGAGGAAATAGGGATAGAGCGTCCGATTATCGCAGGGCACTCCCTGGGTGGCGCGATCGCCTTGATGCTGGCCCTGACGCATGGCGAAGCGCTCAGCGGTCTGATCCTCTGTGGCACGGGGGGGCGCCTGCGAGTGCATCCCTCGCTCCTTGAGGCCGCACACGAGAATCCCGAAGCATGCAAGCTTCAGCTTACCCGGCTGGCGGTTGCGCCACAGCATGAAGAGCAGCTCGTTCCGCGCCTGCTGCAAGAAAGCGACCCTGGAAGCGTGCGTATGCTCTACCGCGATCTGCTGGCCTGCGATCACTTTGATGTGATGTCGCGGCTGGCCGAAATTCGTCTGCCCACGCTGATTCTCACCGGGCAGGAAGACCGTCTGACTCCCCCGAAATACGCACAATACATGCAGCAACAGATTCCGGACTCGTCTCTCCACCTGCTTTCAGAGGCGGGACACTACCTGATGCGAGAGCAGACCGCCGCCTGTGGGCAGGCTATTGAGGCATGGCTATGAGGATCGGCGGACAGCGCGCCTGTGGAGTCGGCCCACATCTCAAAGGGCAGCAAGCGACCGGGGCTTTCACCCTCTCGACGCTCTCCATAGGTTCGTGTTACAATATGCCAACAGCACACTTTAGCAGCAGCGTATACATATGCTAGAGGCATATTTCCATTAGATGCTGATACGAAAAGAAATGAGAGGGGAGCTACATTATGGCAGGACATTCAAAATGGGCGCAGATTCGTCGCTCAAAAGGTGTTAATGATGCCCGCCGCGGTCAGCTTTTCACTCGTCTGGGACGCGAGATTGCGGTTGCCGTCCGTGAGGGGGGAAGCGGCGACCCGGCCGCGAACTTCCGCCTGCGTATGGCAATACAGCGTGCACGCGATGCAAACATGCCGATGGAAAACATCGAGCGCACAATCAAGCGCGTGCTTGGCGGTCACGAGGGCGCGAACCTCGAAGAGATCGTTTACGAGGGCTATGGGCCCGGTGGCACCGCCGTGCTGGTTCAAACCCTGACCGAGAACCGGAACCGCACCGTTGCCGAAGTGCGAAACGCCTTCAACCGCAATGGTGGGAACATGGGTGAGAACGGAAGCGTCTCCTGGCTCTTCGAGAATAAAGGTGTTCTTGAAGTCGAGCTGGATGGACGTGACCCCGACGAACTATCTGTCGAGGTTCTGGACATGGGCGCAGACGACGTTGAAACAGCAAACGACGGCGATAGCACGCTGACCGTCTATACCGACCCTTCCAATGTGGAAGAGGTGCGCAAGGAGATGGAGAAGCGTCAGCTCAAAGTCGTGAAATCTGAAGCGACCCTGGTGCCCAAAACCAGAGTTGATGTCAGCGATGAGAAGACAGCTCACCAGTTGCTTCGCTTGCTCGAACGGCTGGAAGACCTGGACGATGTACAGAACGTGTACACGAACGCAGACTTCCCGGAGGAGTTTGCGAGCTCGTACCAGTCCTGAGCGCCTGAATACAACACAACGTAAGGAAAGCGTTTGAGATGGACAGTGTAGCCAGAGTTCACCCATCTCTCCGCCCGCGCATCGCCCTGGGGATCGACCCCGGGACCGCGATTGTTGGCTATGCGGTAGTGATGGCAAGAGGCAGTGAATTACGTATGCTTGCATGCGATGTCATCACTACCCCGGCCAAAATGCCCCTTGCGCAACGTCTTCAGATTATTTATGAAGGGTTGAGCAACGTCATCGAGGCATATAAACCGAATGAAGCCGCTATGGAAGAGCTGTTCTTCTCCAAGAACGTTCGTACTGCCATGTCAGTCGGGCATGCACGCGGTGTCGCCATGCTGGCCCTGGCCAATAGCGGCCTTTCGGTCACGGAGTATACCCCCAAGCAAGTAAAGCAGGCAGTGACCGGCTATGGTGGGGCAAAAAAGGAACAGGTAGGGGAAATGGTCCGTATCTTGCTGAAGCTGTCATCAATCCCAAAACCTGATGACGCCGCAGATGCTGCCGCAGTCGCTATCTGTCACCTGAACGCTCTTCCTTCCAGCCTCGCTGGCTACACCCGGTAAAACGGGCATGCATTTTCTAGTCAAGGAGAAGGAACAACAGGGGCAATGATTACCAGTATTCACGGCATACTCGAAGCATGTCGCGCCGATAGTGCAATTATTCGTGTTGGCGGCTTTGGGATTCAGGTGTTTGCTCCGGCGACAACCCTGAGCCACCTGACCGAGCCGGGAACAGAAGTGCATCTCCATACCCATTTTCACATGCGCGAAGATGGTATCACGCTCTATGGCTTCGATACCGAGGCCGATCGGGACGCCTTCACCCAGCTCATCACCGTGAATGGGGTCGGGCCACGCGTCGCGCTGGCGATTCTCTCGGTGATGGACGCCGCGACCCTGTACAAGGCCATTGCCGATGAAGATGTACAGCGCCTCGGGCTGGCTCGCGGCGTGGGCAAACGGCTTGCCAGTCAGCTTATTCTGGCCTTAAAGGGCAAACTTCCAACGCTGCCGGCAGCCGAAGGCACCGCCGCCGGACCTACAGCCAACCGGGTGCAGGCCGAAGTGCTCGAAGCGTTGATCGGGCTTGGCTTCTCCAATGCAGAGGCACAGGCAGCCATTGCCCGCATTCCCCAGGACCAGCCCATGACGCTCGAAGAGCAGGTCACCTATGCCCTGCGCACCTTCTCCAGACAATAAAGCTCAGTGGAGATGATCCCAGCTCCGCACCTGTAGCGGCTGCTCGGTTCCAGAGGGGGCGATCAGGCACATACCGGACGGGATAATCTCCCCGATGCGAGTGACGCGTGTGCCCGTTTGTGCCTGCACCGCCTCGATGACCTCTCGGGCCTTTTCCGGTCTGAGCGTAAAGAGCAGTTCATAGTCCTCGCCTCCATGCAACGCCCAGTCAAGCGGATCTTTCCCAACGCGAGCCGCGATCGCCTGCATTTCCTCCGTCAAAGGCAGGTGCTCCGCAAAAACCCGCGCGCCGACTCCACTGCGCTCACAGAGGTGCTGAAGATCCCCACTCAACCCATCGCTGAGGTCCAGCATAGCAGTCACCACAGCGGGGCCAAATGCGCTCAGAACACGCCCTTCCGCCACACGTGGGACAGGAGTGCGATGCCGTGCTTGCACAAAGGTCAGAGCATTCTCTGCGCCCGTTCCGTCGGGATGTAACAGGGTGAAGAGGCCCGCAGCCGAGTCACCAAGCGAACCAGTCACACAGAGCACGTCTCCGATCTGTGCGCCTCCCCGGGTGATAGCCTGTCCACGCCTGACCGTCCCCAGAAGCGTAATATCCAGCATCAATTGCTTGCCCTGTCCAGCCCCCGCAATGTTTCCTCCAACAATCGCCACCTGATGGCGCTCTGCCTCTTGACGCAGCCCACGATAGATGCCTTCAAGCGCCTCCTGAGAGAAGCGCGGCGGGATCACCAACGAGATCAGGGCGAAACGCGGCACTCCTCCCATCGCGGCAATATCGCTCAGGTTCACCGCCAGCGCCTTGCGCCCGATCTGTTCAGGTGTAGAGGTGCGCAAGGTAAAATGTACGCCCTCCACCTGGCTATCACAGGTTGCCAGCAGCAGGGAATCACCGCCGATATCGAGCAAGGCGCAATCATCGCCCACACCAAGCGCCACATCAGGGCGTGTCGTCAGGCCCCGGGTCAAACGCGCAATTAATTCAAATTCGTTATATATCTGCATAGACCTTTTATTTCACCAGATGTCGTTCAGCTTCAATATAGGTTGGCCCTGCCTCAACAAAGCCCAGTTGATGGTAGAGATGCACCGCTGGAATATCAAGCGTCACATGTAACAGTAAAGAAGCATAGCCAAGCTCACGCAGCCGCCGCATGGCCTTCACCGCCAGAAAACGGCCCAGCCCCACATGACGAAACGAAGGCGCTACCACCATATGCCTGATACGTGGCATCCCTCGTTCCAGATGAACCAGAATCACCCCGACCAGATTAAACCGATCCAGACTATGTTCAACCACAAAGCAACTCTCTGGAATAAACGGACCAAAAGCGCTCTCCAACGTCGACCGGACCTCCCAACGCCAGCCTGCGACATCGGCATGCAGGTTATCGGGGCCCGCCTCATAGGCACGCTGTAGCAGAATGCCGACCTGATCCAGATCATGCGAGGCAATCTCACGCACCCGCAACGAGGCAGGCAGCGGGAACAGCGGCATCGCGAGATCAGTCGGAGCAATCATAATCGTGCGTCGTCGCAACTCCTGAAAGCCAGACGAGGCAAACGAGGCCAGATAGGCGGCAGGATAGGTCGCATGAAGGTAGCGTGCCCCACCCACCGCCGCTCGCACCAGCGCCTCAGTCACAACCTGCGCGGCCACACGCCCCCCGGCCTCCGGCAACAGAACCAGTCCATGTAAAAAAGCAGTATCCTTATACGCGGAAAAGCGCAGGCGGCCTATCGGCTCGGCCCCACGCCAGAGCAAAAAACGTTCAGCCTGCCGCTCAGGGCTCTCCTCATCGTAACGCGCAAGCTGAGCCTCTTCCGGTTCAAAATGTAACTGATCGGCGCTGCGTCGGGTTACCGACACCCAGATAGCGGCGTCCTCGGGCCCGGCCTGTCGCCACTCAATAGGGTCACGGGGTACCATACCAGGGTCACGCATCGAAAAACCTCCAGCGAGAGCTATGACGATCCCACACAAGCAGTATACAACCTGTATTATGCCAGGCGTAAGAGCGTAGCCGTTCTGCCAGCGAAAAGCCGCATTTTGCAGCATTCTGCTTGCTCCTGGCTACAGGGCTATGCTATCCTAACATACGCAAGAACTAAGAATGGAAGATATTCAATGGAACTACTGGTTGTCACAATGGCATATGTAGCCTCTGGAACTGAGGCGGAAAGCGAGATGCGGCTGCGCCTTGTGAACGAGACCATTCGCAACGCGCCCGGCCTGCTGACGCTTCAGAGCTACTATGGGCAGGGGCGTGGAAACGAGAAGGGCTCTATTTATGTGCTGTTGACAAGTTGGGATGATGAGGAAAGCTGGTTCGACCTACAGGAGCGCTACAACCCGAAAAAAGCCCTGCAAACGACTGTCGGCGAGCTTCTGAAAGCGCCGCCTTATCAATGGCTGATGTACTATCAATGGGGCTACAGTCGCTCAACGGCCCAGATCAAGACCGCAGCACTGCATCTGATTCAGGCACGGGCAGAGTACGGACAGAGCCTGCAACAGGAGGCGATCAGCGCCTTGCAAGATGAGGAGCTCCAAATGTTGCTGGCCTTTGCCTTTCTGGCGCGAGGGATTCCAGAGGAGAACCGAACGGAGAAAACGATTGCACAGGGAGCAGTGCATCTTCACTTTTTGAGTTGGGGCAGCGAAAGCGAGCGCGAGCATTTCCTTGCCACTCCGCGCTATCAGCAAATGCATGCACACATCAACAGACGAGGGGCAGCATACTTATTGCCACTGACGCCACTCACATGACGGAAGCAGGCAATAAGCGCAAGGCCCTCGTTTCCCTTTTTATACCGCCATTCTTCCTTCTACTGCTTCGGACTTAATCGGCTGTGGTTTCAGCAACAGGACGGTCGTAGTAGCGCTTGACTTCTGACTGTAAGAAAGCGCGATCAGACCACATCTCACGCGTCAGCGTATGATACTCGCCATCACACTGAGGCGCGGGACGAGCGCATTTCAGATGAGGTCGCAAGCGGAAACGAATCGAGTTCTCTACCACCTCAATCCAGATATGGCGAGCCGTATAGCCGGTGCCCCATTTGAAGAGCACCATCGTGTCATACTCTTCAAAGCGCCCGCGCCCTTTCAGCACGTTCTTGTTCAGCGCCTGCAGAATATCACCGAGACCACTTTCACGGAACACTCTTTTCGCGTTCTCGCGTAACGCCGCGCGGCGAGCCTGGTCTTCAGACTCCTGTTGTTGCAGAATATCGTTCTCTGTAAACATTACACCTCTCAGAAAAACAAGAGATCATCATAGTGAAAGCATAGCACAAAATGACAAAATAGCGGAGACCCGGAAAAATATTATGTCTGTTTCACCAGAGACCCATCTAGCTGTATAAAGCTCCTGAGTTTTTGTTCCATCGTGCCAGATTGGGCAAAGGCCAGAACGGAGCTTCTGGCTGAGGAGCAGGAGCAATGGTCGAGGGAATACTTTTTCCGGGGGGAAATCTCGAAGACACTATCAGAAGAGCGCTTTGCACCACACTTCGCGGCAGCGGTCAGCGATCCTATCTCATCGATGCCAGCAGAGCGCTGATCCCGTACAACGCCGATAGAGAGCGTAACCAGAGGAAACTCACAGGGTTTTCCATTGCGATCAATCCCGCTGATCTTCCCGCGTTCAAGATCTTCCTGGCGATAGAGACTCTGGCTTTCGTCCTGATAGAGGCGCAGAATCTCCTTGCACAATTTCTCGTCACGATCAGGAGTGGTCACAATGAGAAAATCATCACCTCCAATATGCCCGACAAAATCGTCACTATTGCCATATTGATAGACAACACTCTGACAGATCCGGCTCAGGAGCTGGATCATATCGTTCCCGATCAAGAAGCCATACACATCGTTGAAGGCTTTAAAATTGTCAAGATCGAGGTAGAGAATACTCCAGGGCTGCATGCTCCTCAGTTTATCATCAATGGCCTGTTCCAGTTGCAAGCCTCCGGGCAACTGCGTGAGGGGAGAGAGCGAGGCCTGTTGAACCCGGCGAAGCTGACGCCGAACCAGCACCAGTAGCTCAAGCTCGGCATAGGGATGTACAAGGTAGCAATCCACCCCAACCTCATAGGCTCGCACCTTCGCGTCCAGATCATCCTCGTCGCTAATGGCAATGACCGGTATATGCATACATTTGGGGAGATCTCGCAATTCTTCGACCAGCGCATAGCCATCAATACCCGGAGAGGCAAAATCAATGATAATGAGAGAAGGAATTTCACGCAAGGCAAACTCTACAGCAGCACTGCCATTGAGGAGCATAGTCACCTGACACCCGCCTAGTCCTGGCTTCTCCATAAGCAAACTAGTGATTGTTTTCTCATCCTCGATGACCAAGATGCTGGACATGTGTACTCCTGCCTCTACATTTCACTAAACAGACATCGTATACAGAATAAACAATGGATTTGTCGTGTACAACAAATGTCAGTTTATTCGTATACAGCCGGTTCCCCTATCCGTATACATATCCTCTTTTCGGAAGGCAAACGCGAAATGTCGTACAGTCGATCTACTAAAATAAACAGGGCGATCCCTTTCTTTTCACTGCACGAGTCTGCAAACAGACCGAAAAAAAAATAAAACAAGGTACAACCATGCGATCCCGAAAAGCCGCAAGCGCTACCTGGAAGCAAGCCTATCGGCCATTCCCTCCCCCCGAAAGGAAGCCGGATAGTACATGGATCACAGGCCAAAGAGGTTATTTGGTGTGTTAAATAAAAAGAATATAAACACCCGCGTTCACCCCTTAAAATAGATGTGTGATCGTTTTCCAGTAAGCGTACAAGGATATAGCACACGAAAACAGGAACAAGCTTCCTCAATTGACATATGCCAACAACATAAGCAAAAATATGTACACATACGTCATATTCAGTATAACATCCTTCGTAGTCTCTGCAAAGTATTTGAAGCCCTGATTTATGTTCTTCATCTCGATTTTTCAGGCTTTCACAAGGTAGTTCCTTTTACCTGACGATGTATCCGGAGGCTGGACTCAGCAGAAAAGTTGACGCCTGCCCCCGACTGCGATAAGATAGATGTCAAAGAGATAGATTATACGGTAGATAAAAGGGCACAATATGACCTTAGCAGCACAAGCAGAGAGAGCTATCTCATTCTACAGCAAGGGACAACCTGCCTGTCTCCTTGAAGGGGTTCTCCATGAACCCGCCAACATCAAGGCTGCTCCGGTGGCGATCCTCTGTCACCCTCAGCCCGCCAGCAGCAATATGAACGATCCACTCACCGTCGCTCTGGCCCGGCATCTGGCGGCAGCCGGTATCCTTGCCATCCGGTTTAACTTTCGGGGCGTCGGCAAAAGCCAGGGGCAACAGACAGATGGACGTCTGGAACCGCTGGATCTGGCAGGAGCAATTGATCTGGCGCTTGCCCAGAGAAATATCAATCCCTCCAAGCTATGCGTGATCGGACATGGTTTCGGAGCCTATATTTCCCTTCTCTACGGCCCTTTTGATCCACGCATTCGCACTATTGTTGCAATCAGCTTACCTTTATTTCGCGCTATGGCAGGTTTCCCACGCCCATTTGAACGCCCAAAATTATTTGTCACCGGCGAATTTGACGAGATCTGCCCGCTTCACAAGCTCGAACCCTTCGTCGAACAGATGACCGGACCAAAAGGAATCAAAGTGATTACTGGCGCCCGCCATTTAATGCGTGGCTATGAGGAGCCAGCCGTCACCGCCGTAATCAACTATATCAAGAAATGGGCTGCAATGCCCGGAGTGTGATAGAAGGTGATACAACCGCAGAACCCGCTCATTGTGCAAAGCGATCGCTCCATTCTCCTGGAAGTCGATCATCCACAGCATGCCGCGGCACGGGATGCCCTGGTTCAGTTTGCCGAACTGGAAAAATCGCCAGAGCATATTCACACCTATCGCTTATCTCCGCTCTCGCTCTGGAATGCCGCCGCAGGTGGAATGGATGCCGATCGGGTGCTTGAGCAACTTCAGCACTATAGCAAATATCCGCTACCAGCCAACATCATCAGCGAGATCCGCGAATATATGGCGCGCTACGGTCGGCTGAAATTGATCCGCGATGAGCAGGGCCTGCTCCTCACCTCCGAAGATGCCTATCTGCTGCTTGAAATCCAGCGCCAGCAGCGCCTGCAACCCTATATTCTTGGAGCGATTGACCGTCACACCCTGCGTGTCGATGCCTCGCGCCGGGGCCATATCAAACAGGCGCTTATTCAGATCGGGTTCCCGGCAGAAGATCTCGCAGGCTACACTGATGGCTCACCGCTGCCCTTCGCGCTCCGCAGCACCACCATGCAGGACAAACCTTTCGCGCCACGCGCTTATCAACAGGCAGCCGCCGATGCCTTCTACGCTGGAGGCGCTCCCGGTGGTGGCAGCGGCGTTGTTGTGCTACCCTGTGGTGCAGGCAAGACAATTGTTGGCCTGACGGCGATGGCCCTGTTGCAACGTGCCACCCTGATCCTGACTCCCAACACCGTCGCCGTACGACAATGGATACAGGAAATCCTGGATAAAACCGATATCCCTGCGGAAATGGTCGGCGAATATACAGGCGAGGTCAAGGAGATCGCGCCGATCACAGTCACCACCTATCAGATGCTCACCTATCGCCGCAGCACCGAAGAGGACAGCTACCCTCACTTCGCGCTGCTAACAAACTACGACTGGGGCCTGATTATCTATGATGAGGTGCATCTGCTTCCGGCTCCCGTCTTTCGTGTCACCGCCGAGCTACAGGCCCGTCGGCGTCTCGGCCTGACCGCGACCCTGGTGCGCGAAGATGGGCGTGAGGCCGATGTCTTCAGCCTGATTGGCCCGAAAAAATATGATGTCCCCTGGCGTGAGCTGGAACGTCAGGGCTGGATCGCAACGGCAGAATGCCATGAAATTCGCGTTAATCTGGCGGAGGAGTTGCAGTTACCCTACGCTATGGCCGAAACCCGCGAGAAATATCGCCTTGCCGCCGAGAACCCCGCCAAACATGCTCTTGTCCATCATCTTGTTGAGCAACATCAACAGGATCAGATTCTGATAATCGGGCAGTATCTTGAGCAGCTCAAGGCACTGGCACAGGAACTTCAGGCCCCACTTTTGACCGGACGCACCTCGAACGCACAGCGCGAGAAGCTCTACGAGCAGTTTCGTCAGGGCACAATCAAGCGACTGGTGGTCAGCAAGGTCGCAAACTTCGCGATTGATCTTCCCGATGCCAACGTCGCAATTCAGGTTTCCGGTACCTTCGGCTCACGGCAGGAAGAGGCACAGCGCCTCGGTCGCATCCTTCGTCCAAAGGGAGATGGCGGCCCCGCCTACTTTTACACGATCGTCACCCGCGATACCCGCGATCAAGACTTTTCCGCGAATCGTCAACTTTTCCTGACTGAGCAGGGCTATCGCTATCTGATCGAAGATGCCGAAAGCATTATCGCTCCTCCCGCACGCTCATAGCTCATGAGATATGGGTAAAATAGAACAAAGGAGCGCGCTTCCTTTCACGCCGGTCACGTTCTCAAAACCATCCTTGTGCCCCCTTCTTGCTTGACAGGAACCCCTCGGGGTGATAATTTGGGGGTCAAAGGGCTTTATTCTTTATTCCTATAAGAGGATAGTATGACAGATACATGCTTTACCGTTACAAACGAAGATTTTGCTGAGAAGGTTCTTCAGGCTTCACAGCTTGTCATAGTCTACTTCTATGCCGAAAACAGTAACTCCTGTCAGATTCAGGAGCCAGAGCTTGAGGCCGCCAGTAAAGACTTTCAAGAGCGTATCGCCGTCGCGAAAGTCAACGTAGAAAGCGAACCCACACTCACGCAGCAGTGGGAAGTCGATGGCATCCCGACGCTTGTCTTCTTTAAAGCAGGAAAAGAAGTACACCGCATTAAAGGGATTATGATGCGCGACAAACTGCGTCGCCAGATTGAGGGCGTCTTACTGCTCACGCAATAGACACAACGCCCCACTCGCTTGAGACAGCATTGACGTGAGAGACATTGCCGCTTGCCAATGAAAACGTGCGCATGTTTGAAAACTGCGACGCTGGACAACAGGCAGGCGTTTTGTCTTGTAAGAAATCCATCGGCAGCGTAAAGAGGAGATATCAGTTGCGCTATTTCTATCCAATTCGTCTGGAATCGTCACTACATGAAACGCTCTGGGGGGGGCGCCGCCTCGGAGATGAGAACTGGAAACAGCTCCCCCCCGGCGATGTCGCAATCGGTGAATCCTGGGAGACAGAGGTCAGCACCGTGGTTCAGAACGGCCCCTATGCAGGCAAAACGCTAGGTGAGGTCGTCGAGCTGCTCGGAACCGATTTTCTTGGAGAACAGGCAACCGCGATCTTTGGTCAACGCTTCCCGCTCCTTGCCAAGTTTATCGACGCGAATGCACAGCTTTCGGTCCAGGTTCACCCGAAGGATGACTACGCCGCGCTGTACGAGGGCGGAAAGCTTGGCAAAACCGAGTACTGGTATATTCTGGCCGCTGAGCCCGGCGCGAGCATCGTACACGGTTTTAAGGGGAAAACCACCCGCGCAGAGGTCCGTCAGGCCATTGAGAACGTCACGCTTGATACTCTGATGCATGAGGAGCCGGTTTACCCCGGAGACGTGGTCTTTGTGCCAGCAGGAACCGTGCATGCCATTGGAAAGGGCATCCTGCTCTATGAACTCCAGGAATACTCCGACGTGACCTACCGCATGTACGATTATGGTCGCCTCGACGCATCCGGCAAGCCGCGCGAGCTGCATATTGAGAAATCGCTGGATGTCTCACACTACACGGCCTCACCTCAGATCAAGATGCACCCGGTCGCGCTTCCCAGCACCGTTGGCTATGAAGAGCGGTGCCTGGTTGCCTGCAAGTATTTTGTCTCTCGTGCCGTCACCCTCACCTCACACGGTACACTTGAGGACAAGACCGCGGGAAGCTGTGTGATTGTCACCTCACTTGGCGCATCGCTTCAGATCTCCTATGGAGAGGGCTTCAGCCAGAACGAGACCCTGACTCGTGGTCAGACGCTTGTGCTTCCCGCCGCACTTGGAGCTTATCGCATCAGCGGGCAGGGCGAGTTTCTGCGTTCTTATGTCCCGGCAGCAGATGATAGCGCCTGGAAGCTCTGGAAGCAACAAAATAGAGAGAGCACCCTTTAACGGTGCTCTCCCCATTTCCCTGCTTGCTTGTTTACTTGTTGTGTGACTGCTTCGGATCTTCCTCAATCACCCGAATAATCATGCCATTCGCGGGCGGTCGTCTGTTGTTCGTATACTCATCGTCAACGACCTCACCTTCAACCACGCGGCCCATATTAGCAGGATTGCGCATATTCCCGAAAAGCGAGTTAAACGGAGTTTGTTGTGAGTACAATTGCTCCTGCATCCGGTTGACATCGGAGATCACCCGCGAGATACCTGTCACCATATTCAGCACCAGCAACAGGCCGTAGAGTAACGCCCAGAACACCAGGCCCCCGAAGATCGCTATAATGCCGCTCAGAATGCCGAGGAACGGATTCTGTGTAATCCAGACGCTATATGTCTGATAGACCACGTAGACGGCCAGCGGAATCCAGAAAAAGTGCACAATCAGCGTAAAGAGCCATTGCAAGAACCAGCCTATCGCCTTCCTGGGCTCCGACGGCATCTGCCAGGGGGGTATCAGATCTTTCAATCGTTTCAAAAACTTCATCAGCACATCACCAGTTCAGCGTGTAAGGGTACATATGTCGTTATCTATCTATACGTATCTTTGTGTCTTCAGTTGGAAGCCTTTGCTGCTCGCTCACATGCACTAACTATAGCATATTCGGCACACAAAGGGGTACATATATTGAAACAAAGGAAGACGCGGAATCCTTCCCTGCCGCTTCTACCTGTACAGAAAAAGTCCATGCGTCCTGAATCTCTTATCGGCAAGCATCGCATAAAACATAAGCTGAGAAGGAAAAACGAGCAAGAGGAAAAGGATAGACAGAGCATTCCTGCCTATCCTTTGAAGTCAAACACATTGTGCGCTTAAGCTAGAAGTCGAGTACTTTCCTGACAGCGTCAAATGTGGGCTCAATCACCATGCTCTCCGGCTCCGGCAAACCCGTCACCGTATCCTTGAGCAAGTTGCCTGTCAGGATACCAACGACTCGTTCATCATGCTTGATAATCCCCCGTTCCACCAGTTTGCGTACCCCTGCGAGTGTGGCAGCGGAGGCAGGCTCACAGCCGATCCCGGCCCGATCAATCACCGCCTTTGCAGCCAGAATCTCCATATCGCTCACCATTTCAACCACGCCCTCAGTCTCTTCGATCACCTGGCGCGCACGGCTATAGCTAACCGGATCACCGATCTTGATCGCGGTCGCGACCGTCTGTGCCTGAACGGACTCTTTGCGAGCGAAGTTCTGCATAAAGCTGCGATAGAATGGATTCGCTCCCTCAGCCTGAATGCAGGCAATTCGTGGAATTTGATTGATCAGTGATAGTTGATACGCCTGCCGGAATGCCTTGCCGATAGCGGATGTATTGCCCAGATTGCCCGCAGGCAGTACCAACCAATCAGGAGCCTGCCAATCAAGCTGTTGCAGGATCTCAAAACCGATCGCCTTCTGACCCTCCACCCGGAACGGGTTCAGCGAGTTCAGAAGATAGATTCCAAGCTCATTACAGACCTGCTCAACCAGACGCATTGCATCATCGAAATCACCAGAAATTTGAATCGTCTGCGCTCCATACGCCAGCGACTGTGCTAGCTTTCCTTTTGCGACATTGCCACCGGGCAGGAAGACAATTCCGCGCATTCCTGCCTGGGCCGCATATGAGGCCAGCGAGGCGGAGGTGTTTCCCGTCGAGGCACAGGCAACCGCTTTCGCGCCAAGCATATGCGCCATAGTGACGCCAACCGTCATACCGCGATCTTTAAAGCTACCACTGGGATTTTCACCCTCGTGTTTAAGGAAAAAGGTTTCCAGACCCGCATAGGCTCCAATATGCCGATGTCCGGCCCGGCCAACAGGGCAATTTTCCATACCAACAGGATAGAGATTGGTGTTTCCTTCTGGACGACTGATGACGTATTGTTCGGGAGCCGGAAGAATGAGTTCGCGATAACGCCAGACACCGCTGCAATCCAGCAACACCTTATCGGTGCTGATTGACCAGATAGGGGGCGACGAAAAGCGCTCATCAAAAATCTGCCGCCAGTCGGCTCCAGCAGTTGGTGCATCACATCCCTGACTCTCAAAATCGAACAACGCCTGCCCATCCCCATAGGTGGGTCTGGATGGTAAAAAATCCATTTCTACGTCAAGCACCCCCCCACACTCACACCGATAGCGCGGAATCGCCGCCCCGCTCTCGGACTGTCCGGCCTCGACAGCGGGGTACAGGGCCAGACACTCAACGCAACGGAGCGAGATTCTGGATAGAACTTCAGCTACATCTGGAGACAAAGCCATTTTTGTGCGATTACTCCTCTCACCTGCTTCCTGGCCTGGCTGGTGACCAGCAGAATTGATTACCATAACGTGCTCTGACATCCTTTCGTGAACGAGCCCGCGTTCCTTGCAGCACGCGTGCCCCGGTCTGATCGGCACGTAGAATAAGGCCAGTTCCTTCGATGCCAGCCGCGCGCGCTGTCTCTTCCATTGCGCGCAAAATGGCCTGGAAACGAGAACTCGCCAGTGCAATCAGAGATGACCCCCCACCAGAAAGACAGGCTCCATAGGCTCCGGCCTCGACAGCAGCCTGAATGATATTATTCATTGCAGGGAAAAGCGCCTGACGATAGGGCTGATGCAAACGGTCCTGCATCGCCTCCCCGATCAAATCATACTGTCCTGTTTGGAGTGCTGTCAGCAACAACGCCACGCGACCCGTATTAAACGTCACATCTGCTTTTGGATAACTGGACGGGAGCAGCTTGCGCCCCGCGACCGTATCCATTGAAAACGAAGGAGTAAAGATGACCGCCTTGAGATCACCAGGGAATGGCGTTTTAATGGCCCTGATGTTTCCGCCGACGCTGGTTGTTGCGACCAAGCCCCCAAGTAGCGCCGGGGCCACATTATCTGGATGATTCCCGGCCTCCACGGCAACGGCCAGTTCCAGCAACTCTTCTTTAGGTAACGCCCTGTTCTGGCGACGCAACCATTCATTCGCAGCGACCAGACCCCCAACAGCCGCAGTCGCGCTACTTCCCAGACCGCAGCCAGGTGGGATCCGAATCTCCATGCGAATCTTGATCGCTGGTAAGGGAACTCCCTGACGCTCAAAGAGCAGTGCAAAGGCTTTGAAAAAGAGGTTATCCGGCTCCGTCGATAACTGTGCTCCTAATGAGCCCTGTATCTCTATCTGTGGTCGGAGAGGATCGCCGTCCACTTCTTCCACGGTAAAACGGTTATAAAGCTGCAAAGCAAGTCCCAGACTATCAAAGCCAGGACCCAGATTAGCCGACGTTGCGGGCGTTAAGACTGTGATTGAAGCAGGTAATACCAGTGCCATCGGCGGCTACCTGCCTTTCTGATGTACGATGCATACTCCATCCTTTCTCTGGTTTGGCATCATTCTATCATGTTTTTCAAGAATAGCATTCAAGCAAGTACAAAGGTAACAGAAACAGTCTATCCTCCGAAAATGAGTCTTTTCTTCCCTGGACACATGCTATACAGGTGTCACCCAGTGGATATAGCGCTCATTCTCGCCACGGCAAGCCGCAAGATACGCCTGTTGCAGTTCCATTGTAAACGTTCCAGGGCGTCCAGTGCCAATCGGGCGGTGATCCACATGCGTCACCGGAGAAACCTGAACGCCGGTCCCACAGGTGAAGATCTCGTCCGCCGCATAAAGCTCGGTACGATCGATCCGCCGCTGTTCAATGGGTATCTGAAACTCGTTCTGAATCAGCTCAATCAAGGCGTTTCGCGTGATCCCCTCAAGGATATCTTCTGAAACGGCGGGCGTTGCAAGCTTGCCTCCACGCAGCACAAAGATGTTGCAGGAACTGGCCTCCGAGATATAGCCATCATGCGTCAGCATAATAGCCTCGTCAAAACCCGCCTCTTTGGCGTCGCTAACCGCGAGAGCGCTGTTTACATACACGCCGGTGACTTTGGCACGCACCGGCATAGCGTTACTGTTCGCACGGCGCCAGGAGGAGGTACAGACGCTCAGGCCATCGCTGATATCAACATAGTTCCCCATAGGGAAGGCATAAATAGCCAGACCATCCTTGATCCCGCTCAAACCCACCCGGATCGTACATTCCGACTTATAGGCGAACGGTCGAATGTAGACATCCTGATGGTAGCCATGACGTCGCACCAGATCAACAGTGATACGGCACAAATCGTCAACGGTTTCCTTGATATCCATGCGAAGCAGGCGCATTGAATCGGCCATTCGCTCATAATGCTCGCGCATGAGCAGGATATAGAGCCGTCCATGCTTCTCATTATAATAGCCCCGAATGCCCTCAAAGCAGCCGGTCCCGTATTGGAGCGCATGGGTCGCAATGCTGACCTTTGCCTCACTCATCGGAACAATCTTTCCCTCGAAATAAGCAAAACCCTCGTCCTGAAGTGTCGGGACCCCTCGCTCTTTCTGCTCTTCAGGTGAGACATCTGCAAACGACATAGAACCTCCCTTCTCTGTTATATCATAAAAGCTGACGGGCGCGACATTGCGCCGCGCCAGCATCCCTACACTACTAGAAAACCATCCTGGACTGTCATCTTCCGAAATGATAGGAAGCGCTCAGATCGCCACAGGCGTTTCACGGCTACATTCAACCATGTAAATCAAATCGTCGTCCGTCACAATCTTCTTTTCGTCGGCCAGCGACACAAAGCGCCGATAGACCCGCTTCAACTGTTCCGCTGAGAGTCTGTAGCCAAGCTGGCGCAGATGCGCATCCAGCCCATAGCGTCCCGCCTGCTTGCAGAGCACGCCATTGACCTCTGCGCGGCCCACAGATTGCGGCGTCATAAACGTCACATCGGGAGCAAACGCGTTCGCACCAACAATCGCCTTGTTTGGCTGGACAGGCAAGCCCGTCAGCCGACTTACAAGCTGACTCGCCGAGACCAGATGCTCGGTCCGAATCCGCGTATCAACGCCGAAGGCATCAGCGCGCGTGCGCAACGCCATCACCACTTCTTCTAGCGCTGTATTACCGGCTCGTTCACCAATGCCGTTGATTGTCACCTCAACCTGTCGCGCTCCGGCTCGAATCGCGGCCAGCGCATTTGCTGTCGCCAGCCCCAGATCATCGTGACAGTGTGCGCTCAGCGTCACCGCCTCAATGCCCGGCACGTGCTTGCACACCTGACGGAAAAGCGCCCCATATTCTTCAGGAGAGGAATAGCCGACCGTATCAGGAAGGTTTATCGTGGTTGCACCCTGTCTGATGGCGGTTTCGAGCACGCGATACAGATACTCACGCTCGGTACGCGTCGCATCTTCAGCCGAGAACTCGACTGTTGGACAGAGCCGCCGTGCATAAGCGATCATCGCCCGGACACGCTGTAGCGCCTCCTCGCGGCAAAGCGACAGATGGCGCTGCTGAAACTGATCAGACGTTGCCATGAAAATATGAATTACTGGCTGCTCAGCATCACGCAACGCCTCCCAGGCCAGTTCAATATCATTGGCATTGGCACGGGCCAGAGCCGCAACCGCAACACCCTTTCCCTGCATCCTCCTGGCGATCTCTTTGACCGCAGCGAAATCAGCAAGGGACGCAGCAGGGAAACCAGCTTCAAGAATATCAACACGAAGGTCTGCCAGGCGCTCAGCAACCAGCAGCTTTTCAGCCAGGGTCATCGTCGCCCCGGGCGATTGTTCACCATCGCGCAACGTCGTATCGAAGATCTTCACCATAGCAGGGTTTCCCATGATCGTTTCTCTCCTTTTGGTGCCAGATGGTGAGGGGGAAGTTCCCCCTCAAACCGTGTATTATTGCTCGCCGATAGACTCTACTTTTGTACCCTCGACTTTGACCGGGTTCAGCCAGCCCATCATAGCGCGCAGCTCAGTGCCAACCTGCTCGATCTGATGACTCTGCTCGCGACGGCGGCGAGCCATGAAGGCAGGGCGACCGGCCTGATTTTCCAGAATCCACTGTTTCGCAAAGGTGCCATCCTGAATGTCACGCAGGATAGCGCGCATGGACTCGCGAACTTCCGGCGTGATGATGCGGCGACCGGAAACATAGTCACCATACTCGGCGGTATCGCTGATGGAGTAGCGCATGTAGTTCAGGCCGCCCTGATAGATGAGGTCAACAATCAGCTTGAGCTCATGCATGCACTCGAAGAATGCGGCTTCTGGCTGATAGCCTGCCTCAACCAGCGTCTCAAAACCAGCTTTGACCAGCTCGGAGACACCGCCACAGAGCACCGCCTGCTCACCGAACAGATCAGTCTCGGTCTCCTCCTCAAAGGTGGTGCGCAGAACACCGGCACGGGTACAGCCGATAGCGCGTGCATAGGCCAGCGCGACCGCTTCTGCCTGTCCGGTTGCATCCTGATGAATAGCGATCAGACCAGGGATGCCGCCACCCTCGGTATAGACGCGGCGCAAAATATGACCAGGGCCCTTCGGAGCAACCATCGCCACGTCAACATCTTCTGGCGGTGTAATCTGGCCGAAGTGAATGCTGAAGCCGTGCGCGGTCAGCAGCAGCTTGCCGGGCTTCAACGCGGGGCGAATGTCATGCTCAAATACGTCCTTGTGATGCTGATCGGGGATCAGGAGCATGATCACGTCGGCCTCCTGCGCTGCCTCAGCCGGAGTTTTTACAGTCAGGCCATCAGCCTCGGCCTTCTGGCGGCTCTTGCTTGAGGCGGGCAGGCCAATGATGACCTTGCAGCCGCTATCGCGCATGTTCAGTGCATGAGCATGACCCTGACTGCCATAACCAATCACTGCCACCGTCTTTTCAGCGAGAAAATCCAGGTTCGCATCTGAGTCATAATAGAATGTAGGCATTCTGTTTCTCTATCTCCTTTTTCACGATATTGATGCTAGTTTTGTTATGTCTCGAATTGTGCTTATTCGGCCTCGCTCTCCCGAGCCAGTGTCACCTGACCCGAGCGCGCGATCTCACGAATACCAAAGGGCTGGAGTTGCTCAATACAGGCAGACACCTTATCGCTGCTACCCGTGATTTCCAGTACAATCGAGTCGGGTGTGATATCAACCGTGTGAGCCCCGAAGAGATTGCCCACCTCAAGGATATCGCGAGTTGTTTCCGCCGTAGAGGCGACGTTTACCAGTGCAAGTTCACGACTTACCGCCTGCGTGGCGCTGATCTCTTCGACGCTCTGCACGTCGACAATCTTGCGCAATTGCTCGATCAAATAGGCTTTGCCTACCTCGGTATCGTTCACCGTTATCGTCACCCGAATCTGATCTGCCTGAGCGTCGCGAGCAATGGTCATAGTCTGCATATTGGCGCGGCGACGACGCAGAATGTTGATGATGCGGTCCACCGTGCCGGGACGATCCCCGGCAACGGTCATCAGGGTATAGGTTTGCGCGGCATCCGGGTTAATCACGGAATGCCCGGCACGTTCCATCACAGATGTGTCCTTCATTACTCGTTCTCCTCCGCCTGCTCTTCGATCATGGTCGTAATGGGTGAACCGGGTGCAACCATCGGGTACACACACGCTTCCGCCTCAATCACAAAATCGACAATCACGGGTCCCGGGGTCTCCATCGCCCGTTTGATCGCACTGATCACATCCTCACCACGTGTGACACGCATGCCGGTTGCGCCATAGGCTTCGGCCAGCTTAACATAGTCTGGTCCGGTGATCGGCGTTTCAGAGTAGTTGCGCGAATGGAAGAACTGCTGCCACTGGCGCACCATGCCGAGATAGCCGTTATTCATGATCGCAATCTTAATCTCGACGCCCTCCTGCATCAGCGTCGCCATTTCCTGGATATTCATCTGAATGCCACCATCACCAGCGACAACCCAGACTGGAGCCTCAGGAGCGCCCATCTTCACTCCCATTGCAGCCGGAAGTGCAAAGCCCATTGTCCCCAGACCACCCGAGGTAATCTGGCTGTTGGCGCGCGACCAGGGATAGAAACGAGCCGTCCACATCTGGTGCTGACCGACGTCCGAAACAACAATCGCCTTCCCCTCGGTCACTTCGTTGATCGCGTGTAGAATACCCATCGGACTGGGAAGCGTCTCATCACGCTTGAGGGCAGCGGCCCGCCCCTCATCCTGCGCCTGCCAGTCGCGGATCTCCTGGAGCCAGGAAGAGTGATCGCCGGGCTTCACGGCCTCATTTAGGGCCGCCAGAGCAACCTTTGCATCAGCCACCAGCGGAACGTTTGCCACTTTGACCTTGCTGACCTCAGACGGGTCAATATCAATATGGATCAGTGCGGCTTTCGGTGCGAACTCATCTACCTTGCCGGTCACACGATCGTCGAAGCGCAGACCCACGCCGACAATTAGATCAGCCTCACCAATTGCACGGTTCACATGAGCAGGGCCATGCATGCCGGGCATGCCCAGGAAGAGCGGGTGCGAGTCAGGGAATGCGCTCAGACCGAGCAGTGTTGCGATAACCGGGATACCCGTCTTTTCTGCAAATGCTTTGAGCTCGGCATAGGCGTTTGATAGGATGATGCCATGACCAGCCATTATCAGCGGCTTCCGCGCCTGGCTGATTAATTTCGCGGCCTGCTCGATCAGTGTGCCCTCAGGCTTTTCGTGGCGGCTCTCCTCCTTGCGGAAGTAATCATATGCGGACTCGTACCGGGAGGGATCATACCAGCCCTTTTGCTGTTGCACATCCTTCGGGATGTCGACCACAACCGGGCCAGGGCGCCCACTCTGCGCGATCCTGAAAGCCTCATGGATGGCCGGAGCAATCTCTTCAATGCTCCGCACCAGAATCGAGTGCTTGGTAACGGGCAGTGTAATTCCGAGAATATCGGTCTCCTGGAAGGCATCGCGTCCGAGCAGGGGACGACCAACCTGACCGGTGATAGCCACAACCGGAACCGAGTCCATATAGGCAGTTGCCAGACCTGTCACCAGATTGGTGGCACCGGGACCACTGGTAGCGGTACACACACCAACCTTGCCAGTGATGCGAGCATAGCCATCAGCGGCATGCGAGGCAGCTTGCTCATGGCGCACCAGCACGTGGTGAATAGAGGGATACGAGGTTATAGAGTCGTAAAACGGCATGATCGCTCCGCCGGGATATCCCCAGACAAACTCTACGCCTTCACGGAGCAGGGCTTCGCAGATGATATGACTGCCGGGTAATTCTCGCGCCTCGTTGTACAGGTCTGGACGTTCCGTCTGCCTGATGATATTAGTAGCGATTGCCATAATTCCTCCAAAGACTCTTCAGACTCTACTCAAACGACATAATAAAAGGGCCTCCCTAGCCAGGGAGGCCCTCGTCAGGTTACCTTCTTTGGATTGGGTTGCACCGTTGCTCCCGTTAATCTCCCTTTGCACTACGTGTGGCTAGCTTCTCAATAAGCCCTACCAGACCCGCAAGCCCTGTAAGTCCGGTAAGGCAGCTAATAAGAAGGCCGCCTATAAGGAGGACTACTACAAGGCCGAGGAGTACAAGGGTAAGTACCACAAGGCTAAAAAGGGTTACGCCAGGAAGCACGGACACAACAAACAAAGAAACCGACGTTAAGACGCCGGTTCCAATCATTCCATTTGCTGCCGTGAAAGCGCGTTCATTCTTCTGCGCAGGCATAGCTGAGTGACGAGCCGCGGGCATCCGACAGGACATACTGCGAGCGCGGCCCATTGCGGCGTTCATTGCCGCCTGTCCTTGCGCTGTGTATGTCATTGCCATCGCGTGTCACTCCTTATTATGAAATCAATTCTTGCGTTTTCTGCTGTGCAATCTGTCTGCTTTTTTCTTCACACTGTCCGACACCCTGGCGCCATCGCCATCGCGGACAGCCATAGCTTTCTTGTTCACGAGGATACACCAGTAGCCAAATGTTTGTCAACCCCGGTATTACCATCAGAACACAATCATGGAAAAAGTAACCATCGAAAGTTCATTTCCTATGTACATTATACACATATCGCAACGCTATATCATTTGCGCTTGCGCTTTTTACCTCTTTTCTTCAATCACAAGCCGGGTAATGCCGGGCATACTGGCTGCCACATCCTTCATAACCTGCACAAAATCCCGCACCGCCGGTGACAACGTACTTCCACGCAAACAGACAAGCGCACTCTCCCGATAGAGCGGCGGAAGGTCCTTCACCTCCACCTGCACAATGCGCCCGCTGTCCAGATCTTCCGCGACCGTCATCCGGGTAAGAAAGGCAGCTCCCATACCGCGTAAAAGCAGATGCCGGATGGTATTGAAGGGCAGGTCAAGGCCGGGCTGCGGCAACAGGCCAAGCTGCTCCGCATAGGAGTCAACGGATGGTCCCCAACGTACGCTTAAAAGCGGGTTGCTCAGATGGCGCACATCCTCCAGCGTCACTTCAGGCAGCCGGGCAAGCGGATGAGCCTCTCCGACCATCAGGTGCAAGGGCTCACTGAACCGCAGCAACTGCTTGATATGCGGTGCCAGAAAGGGGTAGCTGATTAAGCCCAGCTTCACAAGCCCATCCGTCAGCATGGCAATGATTTCGGCGCTATGAGCGACATGAAGAAAACAGTGCACACGTTGATGAGTAGCATAAAAGCGCTCAATGGTACTGGCGAGAAAGCTCCCTGAGAGCGATTGCATGGCCGCCAACATCACGCTTCCACTCTGGCCGGTAAACTGTGCCGCCTCTATTCCCTCTCGCAGCACAGACATAGCCCTGCGCGCATATGGTAAAAAGCTCTCCCCTCTTTCCGTCAATGTGACCACGCGTCCCCCACGCGTAAAGAGTGTGCCCCCGAGCTCGTTTTCCAGTGCCTGGATGCGGGCGCTGATAGTGGGCTGACTGATATTCAGCGAGCGTGCAGCTTTACTGAAACTGCCCTCACGCACCACTCGTTCAAAGGTGAATAACTGCTCCAAATCCATACGCTTGCCCCTATAGAAATATTCGATAGAAAGTATAGGCAATACATACTTGTCTCATCCTACCATAGTGAGTATGCTCTAGAAAGAACAAATTATCCAGTGAGGAAAAGATGCAATTCTTAAAGGTTTTACGCTATCCGCAACTTGCCTTGCTCTGGAGCAGTCAGGTTCTCTCCTCAATCGGAGATTTCTTTTACGCGATTGCCGTCATGTGGTTCGCGATTCGCATTGCCGGAAGCACAGGGGTCATGGTGAGCGCCGTAGAATCGGGGGCCGCGCTGGCCTTCGGCCTGCTTGGCGGAGTCTATGCCGACCGCTGGAATCGTCGCACCATCATGTTGACCGTCGATATTCTACGTGCATGTGTGGTCGGCAGCTTACCTGTGCTGGCCTTCTTCGGTCAGTTGCAGCTCTGGCATATGCTGGTTGTGGCGCTGCTCGTTGGCAGCCTGGGTTCGCTCTTTGACCCGGCTCTTCAGGCCAGCCTCCCGACGCTCGCACAGGACACCCGCACATTGCAGGCTGCGAACGGGTTGATGGATGTCACCCGCCGTCTGGCGCGGGCGCTTGGTCCAAGTCTGGCAGGCCCCTTGCTGGTTGTCCTGCCGCTTCAACACTTCTTCACCCTGGACGCGGTCAGTTTCCTGATATCCGCAGGTGCGATTTTTCTGATTGGGCGCCACCTCTCCCCTTCTGAGCACACCAGCAAGCGGCGTCATGACGGAGTTGTCGGTATTCTGACCGACCTGAAAGATGGTTTCCAGCAGATTCGGCGGCACCCGTACCTTCCCGGCATTTTTGCTGCCGTTTTTGTGATCGCTGTAACCTGGACCATCGCTTTTACCGCAGGTATTCCGCTCTATGCCGAGCGTTATCTGAACAGTGGTCCGGGTGCCTATGGCCTGATTGTCGGCGCGTATGGAGTTGGCAACGTTATCAGCAACTTTGTGATGGGAAGCATCAAGTTACGCCGACCGCTTGCCGCTATAATGCTTGGACGCGTGATTGTGGGTCTGGGCTTTCTGCTGATGGTTTGTGCTCCCTCATTGCCAATCGCGTTGCTTGGCTCGGCCTGCGCGGCGCTTGGCGGCCCGCTGGATGATATTCCATTGATGCTGATTATTCAGACGGAGATCCCGCCGCACCATATTGGTAAAGTCTATAGCGCCTACAGCACGATTTCGATGAGTGCGATGGCGCTTGGCGGTCTCATCGCGGCCTCCCTGTATCAATATGTCAGTGTTCCTATCGGCATTGTCCTCTGTGCCCTGTTGATTATGAGCACAGGTATCGGGGGAGCGCTCCATATACAGTGGAAACGCAAGAGTGGAAAAGAGACAGCCGTCCATCCTACCAAAGATACAGTTATAATCGAACAGGAATGTCGATCATCGCAGCAATAAAAAAAAGCGGAGAGGGGTTTTCCTCTCCGCAGAAGGGTATTTTTCAAAGTTCTGTCTTTAGCACACACTCTTTCAGGCAGGTATACTTTGCCCCACTCCGAAACAGCTCACTCTTCATCACATTGATCTGAGTGACAGGATAGGATTCTGTAGAAACAAGTCCCTGCTGTTTGCCTGTTAGCACTGTTTGCAACGCCTGAAGTTCAGTTGGAGCAAGCGGGCTCTTAATTCGAGCCAGGGTCAGGTGAGGGGAAAACGGCCTTTTATCGATCTCAAAGCCACGCTGTTCCAATTCCCGGCTGAGGACGCGGTGCAGGTGAAGCAGGGTTCCCGAGGGCTCATCAACACCCATCCAGACGACACGAGGCTGTCGCTGTGACCCAAAGGAGCCAAGACGTGAGAGACGATAGGAGAACGGAGTTACCAGACTGGCCGCTTTTTCGGCGGCACTGATCGCCTCGGCAAGCTGTTCATCGCTCAACTCGCCAAGAAAGGCCAGTGTCAGATGAATACCAGCAGGGTCAACCCAACGGATGCCGGGCAAGGCTTGCGCCACCTGCCCGATCACTTTCGAGAGGTGGCGCTGCTGTGCCTCATTCATTTCAAGCGCAATAAATGTTCTGGTCATGCTGCAAACAACATCGCATCTAGCTCAGAGCCATCAATGGTCTCAACCCTGATAAGATGCTCTGAGATCTCAACTAACTTATCCTTACGTTCTCGCAGAATAGATAGCGCAGTCTCATAAGCCTGATCGACCAGTTTCGCGACTTCGGCATCAATCTTTGCAGCCATTTCCGGGCTCAAGGTCGTTGACCCATCCGGCTCAACCCGCAAAGCGACTTTCCCCAGCGGGCTCATACCAAACTCGCAGACCATGCGGCGAGCGACATTCGTCACATACTCAATATCCTGACTGGCTCCAGTCGTGACATCGCCGAAGATGATTTCCTCCGCGGCACGTCCGCCCATTGCACCGGCCATTTTCGCCAGCAACTCAGAGCGGCGGAGCAGGTAACGATCTTCCGCGGGAGCTTGAACAGTGATACCAAGCGCCATACCACGAGCGATGGCCGAGACTTTCTGCACCGGATCAGCGCCGGGCATTGAGCGCATCACAATCGCGTGTCCGACTTCGTGATAGGCAATGATAGCCTTCTCTTCCTCGGTAATCATGCGGCTCTTGCGCTCCGGCCCTGCCATCACACGCAGGATTGCCTCTTCAAGATGCGTCTTCCGAATGGTACGCTCACCGGCCCGTGCTGCTAGCAGTGCAGCTTCATTGAGCAGATTGGCAAGATCGGCGCCGGAGAAACCGGCAGTCTGCCGCGCTAACTCTTCTAATTGTACATCTTTCGCAAGCGGTTTGTCTTTAGCATGCACTTCCAGAATGGCATGGCGTCCGCGAATGTCCGGCTTATCCAGCATCACGCGGCGATCAAAGCGGCCCGGGCGCAACAGTGCGGGGTCAAGCACATCAGGACGGTTCGTAGCAGCGATCACAACCACGCTGGTATGCTTGTCAAAGCCGTCCATCTCTACCAGCAACTGGTTCAGAGTTTGCTCACGCTCATCATTTCCACCGGTACCGGAATTGGTACGCTGGCGACCAACGGCGTCGATCTCGTCAATAAAGACGATACAGGGTGCATTGGCTTTAGCCTCTTTAAATAGGTCACGCACGCGGGCAGCACCTACACCCACAAACATCTCGACGAATTCTGAGCCGCTCACGCTATAGAACGGTACGCCTGCCTCACCGGCGACAGCACGTGAGATCAACGTCTTACCGGTTCCGGGGGCACCGACCAGCAGCACACCCTTTGGCGTTCGCGCGCCCATTTCCCGGAATCGCTCCGGGTACTTGAGGAACTCTACAATCTCCTGAAGCTCAATTTTCGCTTCATCAACCCCTGCCACATCCTTAAACAAGATAGAAGGGCGCGACTCGTTAAACCGTTTCGCCTTTGAGCGAGCAAATGGAGCCGCCTGGCTACCCATACTACCTCGCCGCATAATAAAGAAAAGAGAACCTGCAACCAGCAGGAGAAGCACCACATTTACCACGCCCTGTACCCATTGAGTGTTCTGATTGTTCTCAATGTTGACAGAAACGCCATTTTTGCGGAATGTATCGGTGACAGCCTGTCCATCCTCTTTGATCGAATGATACTCCTGACCATTCTTTGCGGTCACGGTAATCTCATTACCGGCAATCGAGACCGACTTCAGTTGCCCCTTTTCCGCCATCGTCATCACGTCGCTGATCGGCTTGTCCTGAACGGAAGTCGTGCCAAAGGAGATGCCGGCCAGACGAAGCCCTGCAAAGGCCAGGAGCGCGACCCCGACCACAATACAGGTAATCGCAAGGACCAGGCGCAATACGGTACTCTTTTTTCGTGTCGTCTTTTGTGTCGAATCCTGTGGATTCGTCTTTCTTGTTTCTTGATTCTTCTTTGGAGGCGTATTCATGGAGTGCTGACAGACCCTTCTGTAATTCGTGTGGTACTGTTGTTACTGTTAAAAACCTGAAATGCTATTTCAGCGTATTTCTTTCTATTTCTCTTTGTCTCAAGCGAAGACTTGAGGCTAGTATATATGATAAGAATCGTCTTAGCAAGATGAGAATTCACTGAGTGAGCTCATGCATATCCTGCCTCAAAGGAGGAAATACAGGCCTGTATTGCCACTTTGCCCACTATCCAAAGCGGGTCAGATTGTCCCTTCTTACCATGTAAAACTATAGGAAATACCTCCTATTATCGCTCGAGCACCGCAGGAATGGCATGCGCTTGAATTCTCTGCATTTTTTCCGTACACTTATCACTATTCACAGCGCTCATCCACGATCCTTCAACCTGAAATCATGAGGCGCTACTTCTCTATTCGTCAAATTGAAAGCGAAGTTGAGATTGATAGTTGACAAAAAGCGCCTCTCTCAGGTTACAACTTTCGGGAGTTCACGACTCATCTAATCGTAGAGCAACTGCTACCTCTCTTTTCTGTACAGCGCAGAGATGCGCGAAAGGAGCAACGCATGTTTCAAACTCCCAACCGCTGGATTATTGCTATTGCTGCATTCTGTATGCAACTGGCTCTGGGGGCCGTATACTCCTGGAGTGTCTTCCTCAAACCTGTCATCAATGTCTACAGAGTCAGCCAGCCAGCCGCAAACCTGACCTTCAGCATTGTTCTGCTTGCTCTCGGCATTACCGCAGGCTTTGGCGGCTATCTGAATAACCGCTTTGGTCCTCGCATCATCGCGACTGCCTCGGGGCTGCTCTATGGACTAGGGGTCTTTCTGGCAGGCTTTGTCTCGCCAAATCTCACGCTTCTGTATTTGACGTACGGCATTATAGGCGGGATCGGGCTTGGTCTGGGCTATATCGTCGCGCTGGCAATGCTGATCAAGTGGTTCCCTGATCGGCGCGGCTTCATTACCGGGCTGGCCGTCGCGGGCTTTGGCGCGGGAGCAGCGTTGACCGGCCCAATCGCGGCAAACCTGTTGCTCCCCGGTTATGGTCTGAACGTCACCTTCCGCATACTGGGCATCGCCTATTTTCTGATCGTCGTGCTTGCCGCGCAGTTCTACCAGACTGCCCCTGAAGGATACGCACCACCGGGCTGGACCCCTTCACCACAACAGCAGGCCAGCAGCGCTACCAGAGACTATACATTGGCCGAGGCGCTACGCTCACCACGCTGGTACCTCCTCTGGCTGATCCTCGCCCTGAACGTCACCGCAGGCGCCGCGCTGATCTCGGTTGCCTCCCCTCTAGCCGAAAAGTTTACTCATGTGCTACCAGGTATCGCCTCAATCCTGGTGATCACAATCTCTATCTTTAACGGAGCCGGGCGACTCTTCTGGGGCTGGCTCTCCGACCTCATCGGGCGGCCAGGCGCGTTTCTCGCTATGTTCATCATTCAGATTTTTGCCTTTGCCCTGACACCCTTTATTGATAACTTTGCCTTGCTCTTTCTACCTGCCTCCATCATTGGCCTCTGCTACGGAGGTGGCTTCGGGACCATGCCCGCTTTTGCCGCTGACTTCTTCGGGGCCAGGAATTCGGGGACCATCTATGGCGTGATGCTCACGGCATGGAGTGCGGGAGGAATTATCGGCCCCTTGCTGATCGCCGCGATTGACTACAGGACCACGCTTTTCCTGTTGGCCGCCCTGATGCTGATCAGTTGTGCGTTGCCCCTGCTGGCTCGACTTCTGATCCAGAGAGAGGGGGAAAAAGCCACGCCTTCTGCTGGAGCTTCATCGTAGTCTCAGGCGGCAGTGCTATAATAACAACATTCAAAGCAGCGAGAAGCTATACACCTTTTTTCTTCAGCTTGCCAGTGGCGGGGTTGATATCGCTCAGGTTACGCAAGCGAGGCTTATAGTTTGCACGCGCCCCTCCCTGCACCAGGCCATAAAAAAAGGAAACAGACAATAAAGGGATATTGAGCTATGAAAGAACGCACACCATCACTACCAAAGACGGTACACAGTGTGCTCACGAACCTGCTTCAGATCGGTTCGCGCACACAGCCCTTTAGCCGCGAAAGCATTGAGAAGGCTCCACGCATTCGTGATGCCAGAGTCGTTCATAGCGTGTGCCCCTACTGCGCCGTCGGCTGTAGCCTGAATGTCTATGTCAAGGACGGCAAAGTTCTTGATATCGAGGGCAACCCTGATAGCCCGATCAATCATGGCACCCTCTGCCCAAAAGGCTCGGCCACATTTCAATATACCGTCAACCCAAGCCGCCTGACGAAAGTTCTCTATCGTGCGCCCTATAGCGATCACTGGGAAGAGGTCTCGTTAGAATGGGCAATGGAGCAGATAGCGCAGCGCGTCAAGAAGGCGCGGGATGAGACATTTGTCCAGCGCCTCGATGATGGACGCATTGTTAATCACACGCAGGGGATAGCCTCGCTTGGTGGTGCTACTCTGGATGTGGAAGAAAACTATCTGATGAAAAAGCTCTTCTCGGGCGGCCTGGGAATGGTCTCGATTGAGAACCAGGCCCGTATATGACACAGCTCAACTGTACCCGGTCTGGGTACTACATATGGTCGTGGCGGTGCTACGACATTTCCACAGGATCTGGTGAACAGTGACTGTATCATCATCATGGGGAGCAATATGGCGGAAGCGCACCCTATCGCCTTTGCCAACGTAGTCAAAGCGAAGGAGCGGGGTGCACAGGTGATTCATATCGATCCGCATTACTCGCGCACCTCGGCCCTGGCGAATCTCTATATCCCGACCCGGGCAGGAAGCGATATCGTCTTCCTGGGCGCGATTATCCGCTATCTGCTTGAACACAACGCCTACTTCCATGATTACGTGGTGCACTATACCAATGCACCGATGCTGATTCGAGAGGAGTTCCAGGATACCGAAGATCTCAATGGCGTCTTTTCCGGCTACGACCCGGAGACGGGCACTTACGCCGATATGAGTAGCTGGGACTATGAGCGCGACGAGTACGGGAAGCCGCGCCGCGACCCAACCTTGCAACATCCGCGCTGTGTCTTCCAGATTCTGCGGCGGCATTACGCTCGCTACACGCCAGAAATGGTAGAGCAGGTCTGCGGCGTCTCTCGTGAACAGTGGATGCAGGTTGTCCGAGCGCTGGTTGAGAACTCAGGACGCGAACGCACCTCGGCCTTCTGCTATGCCGTCGGCTGGACACAGCAATCAAAGGGCGTGCAGATTATCCGCTGCGCTGCGATGCTGCAATTGCTGCTTGGCAATATCGGACGACCGGGCGGCGGCGTGATGGCGCTACGTGGTCATGCCTCCATTCAGGGCTCAACCGATGTGCCGACGCTCTATGATCTGCTGGCAGGCTATATGCCACAGCCAAGCGCCTTGATAGAAGAGCGCCCATCACGCGAGGCGGATAAGTCGGTGACCCACTGGGAGGGCAAGCACGCGCTGGTTCCCTCACAGCAGTCGCTTGAGGAATATATAGAGACCTCTGGCCTGAAAACCGGCTGGTGGTCGCACTTCCCGGCCTATATCAAGAGCCTGCTCAAAGCCTGGTATGGCGAAGCGGTTCACACCGACGACGAGTTCGGCTATCACTGGATTCCCAAGATTACCGGAGACCACTCGCACCTTGTCACCAGCTATGCCATGCTGGACGGCAAAGTAAAGGGCTACTTCTTGCTCGGTCAGAATCCGGCTGCGGGCAGCACAAACGCGCAGATGCAGCGTAAAGCCCTGGAGCAGCTTGATTGGATGGTTGTGCGCGATCTCTATGAGGTCGAATCGGCCGCCTTCTGGTACAAAGGCCCCGAACCAGTCGATCCCAAAACGATCAAGACCGAGGTCTTCCTGATGCCAGCCGCGGCCTCCACTGAGAAAGAAGGCTCCTTTACCAACACGCAACGCCTGCTACAATGGCGCGATAAAGCGATTGACCCACCCGGCGACGCCCGCTCGGACCTCTGGTTTATCTATCACCTGGGGCTCCGGTTAAAACGGCTCTACGCTGAAAGCACCGATCCCAAAGATCGCCCGATTCAGGAATTGACCTGGGACTATGAGCGCACTGAGCCAGAGCCCGGTTCACGCATTCTGGATGAGCCAGACGCCGAGCTTGTGCTGAAAGAGATCAATGGCTATTACGTCTATCAATCGGAGGACCGTAAACAGGTCTACAACCTGCACAATGCGCCCCATGTGCCGGGCTTCACGGCCTTGAAAGATGACGGGAGTACGGCATGTGGCTCCTGGATCTATAGCGGCGTCTATCCTGAGCCCGGCAAGAATCTCGCGGCCTCGCGCATCCCGGACGGACGGACCAACCTGCAATGGGGCTTCGCATGGCCCGCAAACCGGCGTATTCTCTATAACCGCGCCTCCGCCGACCCGGAAGGGAAGCCCTGGTCCGAGCGGAAAAAGTACATCTGGTGGGACGAGCAACAACAAAAATGGACGGGATACGATATACCTGACTTCCCGCTCAACAAGCGCCCGGATTATATCCCGGCACCAGACGCAACCGGTATGGATGCGATCGCGGGAAGTGATCCCTTCATTATGAAACCGGACGGACGCGGCTGGCTCTTTGTGCCTCGCGGCCTGAAAGATGGTCCGCTGCCAACACATTACGAGGCGGCAGAATCACCGGTCCATAACGCGCTGTACAAGCAAGAGAGCAACCCGACGGCGAAGTACTTCCGCAATCGGAAAGATAACCCACTGGCTTTGATTGGTGATGAGCGCTTCCCGATTGTGGTCACAACCTACCGTCTGACCGAGCACCATGTCAGTGGCCCTATGACGCGCTGGCTTCCCTGGCTGAACGCGCTACAGCCGGAACTGTTTGCCGAACTCAGCCCGGAGCTGGCTGCCGAGCGCCAGATCAAGCATGGAGACTGGCTTGTCGTCAGTACAGCACGAGGCGAAATCGAGGCACGAGCACTCGTGACACAGCGAATGCGCCCACTTCAGGTACGAGGCCGAACCATTCATCAAATTGGTCTGCCGTTCCATTGGGGCTTTCAGGGAAAAAGCACCGGCTCAATCACCAATGATCTGACACATATGGTGCTGGAACCCAATGTGAGCATTGAAGAGGCAAAGGCATTCACCTGTAACATCCGTCCGGGTCGCCTCCACGAAGGAGGGAAATAATGTTGCGAGAACATGATACACGGTTCAACTTGCTCAACGTTCTGGCTCCTCTGGGCAAGGAGGAGCCACCACCGCCACAACCGAAAATGGGCTTCTTTACCGATACCAGCGTCTGTATTGGCTGTAAGGCCTGTGAGGTAGCCTGTCGCCAGTGGAACCAACTTCCAGCTCCAGAACCGGTCTGGAGCGGTTCCAGCTACGACAATACGCGCCATCTCAGCGCCCGCACCTGGCGGCATGTGCAGTTCGTTGAACGTATCGATCATGGGAGAGGGAAACCGCTTCCTGTACTGCCGCTGTTCGAGGATCGCGTTGCGGAGGCCAGAGAGAACGGCACCATCCCGGAGACGCCGCCCGGAACGGCTCTGCCCTTCTTCAATAGCGAGCGCTGGCTGATGCATAGTGATGTGTGTAAGCACTGTGCTAACGCGCCCTGTCACGAGGCCTGCCCCACCGGGGCAATTATTCGCACCGAATATGATACCGTCTATGTGCAGCAGGATATCTGTAACGGTTGCGGCTATTGTGTAGTTGCCTGCCCCTTCGGCGTTATCGCCCGAGACGAGAGCGGAGACTATACAGCCCACAAGTGCACCCTATGCTATGATCGGCTGAAAGACGGGTTAGAGCCTGCCTGCGCCAAAGCCTGCCCGACCGATTCGATCACCTTCGGTGAGGTTGAGCAGCTCAAGCAAAAAGCACGGGAACGGCTCGGCATCTTGCATGAGCGTGGTGTTCCAGAAGCACGGCTCTATGGGGTAGATGATCAGATTCTGGATGGTGGCCTGAACTCGTTTTTCCTGCTTCTGGAAGAGCCCGAGGTGTATAACCTGCCTCGAAACCCACAGCGCCCGGCCAATAACGTTATCCCGGCCTCGCTCTGGTCAATCATTGGGGCGCTGCTGCTTGGCGTACTTGGAGCGCTCTTTTTCAGGGAAAAGAAGGGGGGAGACGATTAAACCATGCACTTTCAACTGAGACCGTTCTATGAGCACCTCATCTCAAAAGGCTTACCCTGGAACACAACCATTATCGAGCGCCCGAGTGATAGACTCGCCGAGACGTTGACAACATATAGCGAAACCGAGAAGAGCCTGTTTGAGCGGCTGGCAGCCTTCACGACTGACTATACACCAGATCCTGAACGAGAGCGCCAGGAGCCAAGCTACTACGAGTACCCAGTGCTCAAGGAACCGCTCTGGCGCCGGGAAATCGTATGGTACTTCTTCTTTGGCGGGCTGGCTGCTGGCTGCTACGTGATTGCAAGTCTCGCCTCATTGTTTGGTTCAAAAGAGGATCGGGAAGTTGTCCGAACGGGCTATTATCTCTCGCTGCTGGCGCTCCTGCCCTGTCCACTGCTACTTATCGCAGATCTGGGTCGCCCGGAACGCTTCCTTCAAATGCTGCGCATGTTCAAAGTGAAGTCACCTATGTCTATGGGTGTCTGGGGGTTGATGGGCTTCTCATTCTTCAGCGGCATCACGGCCATGATTCAGGCGGCACGTGATGGCATCCTGGGGAAATGGTGGGGGGAGCGTCTGCTTGCCTCATTGCCACAAAAACTCATCGCGCTGCCCGGGACGCTTTTTGGCTTCTTCCTGGGAAGCTATACCGGTGTACTGCTCACCGCGACCAGCGTTCCGCTCTGGTCACGCAGTAAGCGTCTTGGCGCGATCTTTCTCACTTCCGCCATCTCCACCAGTAGCGCGCTCATCACGCTGATGCTGCGTCTGCTCGGAGCGCCGACAAAAGTCCTACATAAGCTCGAAAAGCTGGAATGGGCAGCACTGATGATCGAGATAGCTGACATTCTCAGCTATCTTCGCGCTTCCGGTCGTGCCGCTCGCCCGCTGGTGGGCACAGGCCCCGGCGAACATGGACGCACCTTCTGGCGTTTCCAGTTTGGCACCGGACTTGTGCTCCCCTGGGTGCTTCAAACCTGCTCCCTGTTAAAAAGAAGGAAGCAGCCCCAAAAACCGGGCACACCGGGTGGAGTCCTGATCTCGCTTCTGGTGCTGATCGGTGGCTATTTCCTGCGCCGCACCATCGTGGAAGCAGGTCACACGTCCAGTCGGGACGCCCGTACCACACTCTGGAACGCAAAGCGCTAAGCGCACGGGAGTCGGGATCTTCCGGCTCCCGCTCTTTTTCTCCTTCTATTCCCCTGGACAACGAAAATTAATAGAACACCTGTTTGCAGAGAAGCGTGAGCTATCTTGGCACAGAACAGACAGCATTCCTCTCTTGATACCGGTTAGTTCAACTTTTCTTACCCTGTTTCGTAACTAATACGAGAAAAGGAAGATTCCTCGGCAGCAATAGCTGTAGTGAGAGAAAGGAACTAATTGAAATTTCATGGAGCAGTACAGCAATAAAGAACACAATCCACATGCTCCTTATACGGGAACAACAGACAGGCTTACAACAGAACAGAACGGGAATGCGAAAGGACCGGTCAAAGGTCCAACTCGCCCTTTAATAGAAGATACGCCAGCCGAAGAGGCCCGTTATACGATTGTAGCCGGTCCACCACAGCATGAGCGCGGCGTGGCCCGCCTCGATGCCGCAGCCATCACGCGGCTCGGCTGCCAGATTGGCGATATTGTGCTGATTACAGGAAAACGAACAACTGCTGCACGTCTTCTGCCCGGGCAACAGCGAGATTCTATAGTCCTTCATCGCGGTATTATTCTCAATAGTGCATCAAAGCCCGGAGAACAGGTCACCGTACGTAAAGCGAACAATGTCGCCGACGCAGATGAAATTTCCCTTTTGCCACTGAATGCGCAGGGAACGCCCCTGAAGCCGGATTCTCCTCTTTTGCTCCGCTTCCTGACCGGCCTTCCTGTGACCATCGGCGACGTGCTCAGCGTGCCTTTCTCGGGCTCAACACCGACCGATTTTCTGGTGATCGGCACCACTCCATCTACCCCGATCTATAAGGTCTCCGCCAATGAGAGCGAACGGCAACCGGAACAGGAGACGGGAACGGATGCCGTCATCATTCAGGCAAATACGGCGATCCGCATCCAGACACGCGACACCATCACGCTGGATACGACGGCCGTCGGCTATAAGGATATCGGCGGCCTGGATAAAGAGCTTCAGCGAATTCGTGAAATGGTAGAATTGCCGCTCAAGTTTCCCGCCGTCTTTGATCGCGTCGGTATCGAGCCGCCGAAGGGGGTCTTGCTCTATGGCCCTCCAGGAACCGGTAAGACGATGATCGCCCGGGCAATGGCAAACGAGACCAACTCGGCCTTCTATGTCATTAATGGTCCGGAAGTCATCAACAAGTTCTACGGAGAAAGCGAACAGAAGCTACGCAATATCTTCCAGGAAGCGCAACAGAACGCGCCAAGTATCATCTTCATCGATGAGCTGGACGCGCTGGCGCCTAAACGCCCGGAAACCGGGGGCGAGGTCGAGCGACGTATTGTCGGCCAGCTTCTCGCACTGATGGATGGCTTGACCTCTCGCGGGCAGGTCGTATTAATTGGAGCGACAAACCAGCCAAACGCCCTTGATCCCGCCATTCGGCGTCCCGGGCGCTTTGACCGAGAGATCCCGCTGCGCGTTCCCGATATCCGGGGTCGTATCGAGGTGCTGAAAATCCATAGCCGCAATGCCGCGCTGGCCCCTGACGTCGATTTCAACCGCCTGGCCCAGATGACGCCAGGCTTTGTAGGCGCTGATCTGGCCGCGCTTTGTCGAGAGGCCGCAATGGTGGCGTTGCGCCGCAACCTGCCTCGAATCAATGAGCTACTTCAGGGCGGCTTCATTCCATATGAGACGCTGGTCAACCTTCAGATCACAATGAACGACTTCCAGACGGCCCTGCGCGAGATTGAGCCCTCCACGATCCGCGAAGTGTACGTTGAGGTCAGCGAAACCTCATGGGATGATGTGGGCGGCCTGCAAAAGGTCAAGGATATGCTGACAGAAAGCGTTGAATGGCCGCTGCTCTATCCAGATCTCTACGAGAAGGCCCGGGTGACGCCACCGCGTGGTATCCTGCTGGCAGGCCCTCCGGGATCAGGTAAAACGTTGCTGGCCCGAGCACTTGCCAACCAATGCGATGCCAGTTTCATCTCGATTAAGGGGCCCGAACTGCTCTCGAAATGGGTGGGAGAGTCAGAGCGGGGGATTCGTGAGATTTTCCGCCGCGCCAAGCACGCCGCTCCCTGTATCATCTTCTTTGATGAGATCGACGCACTGGCAATGCGCCGCAGCAGCGATACCGGGGCGGATGGCAGCGTTGGAGCCCGCATCATTGCACAATTGCTCACCGAGATGGATGGCATCGAGGGACGTGAGGGCATTATTGTGCTGGCGGCCACCAATCGCCCTGAACTGATCGATCCGGCGCTGTTGCGCCCCGGACGCTTCGATCTGGTGGTTGAGCTTGACTACCCGAACGAAGAAGAGCGGCGCGCCATCTTTGAGGTACATATGCGCGAGCGCCCAATTGCACCCGATGTAACCGCCGAAGATCTGGCTCGCCGGACCGAAGGACGCAGCGGCGCGGATATCGAGGCGATCTGCCGCCGCGCAGCTCTGCTTGCGTTACGAGAACAAACTTCGCTCAAACAGGGGAAAGCGCTACCGAAGCCCGAAGTCGTAGCGAGCGAGGTGCAACAGGCCGTTGAAACGACCGAGCAAGCGCAGGAAGAAGCGCAACCTCCTACCACAGCCGAACTGACCAGTATGTTTCTGATTCGTGCCGAACACTTCGAACTGGCGATTCAGGAGCAGACAGAGCGGTATGAGGCACAGCAAAAGAAAGAGGAGAAGCAGCAAAAGCTTGAGCGCGGACGCGAGCGCCTGCTAGAGATGGCTGCCGACCGGGATAACCCGCAGGCTCCCGATCTAAGCACAGCCGCACCGCTCTTGATGCTGGTTAAGGATGCCCGCTTCTGGATGGGCATCGCCATTGCAGTGCTGGTTATTCTGCTCATTCTTCAGATGTTCTTCCTGCGAGGCTAGGTCTTTCCAGAAAAATTACAGAAAAAGCAGAAGTAATCGAGCGACCAATCTACCAGTAATCTATAATAGTAGAATGGTCGCTTCATTTTTTATCTGCAAAAGAGTGCAGTTGCTTGCGTTTTTCTTCATAGAGAGATTTCAAGGGAATCCCACCGGATTGTAACCGCAGAAGAAGAATATCCGTTTCTATAAGTAGAGGCGGTGTTTCTTGTAGAGCTTCCAACAAATAAATGAGCTTCAGGCGGATGAATTGTTCAATTGTAGATCGAATTTCGGTAAGTGGTGTGGTGAAAAAGTGCCAGAGAAGCGCACTACTGGTTTCTGTAAGGCGTCATACGAGAGTGTCCGTTTGAAGAACGTAAGCTGAGCGCGTAAAACAGCATTCATTCATCTCTACGTATACATCTCTTAAAAAGGCTTTTTATAGATCTCGATATAGCCATATCATTGTAAGTACTATTCACTTACAATATATAGGCAACTATGCTATAATAAAAATCGGAGAGCATTTTTAAATCAGCGAAGGGAGCAGCAAGTGTCACAAATCATTGACAACTCCTCTTCCATCTCCCGTGAACAATTAACTGACGCTTTTCTTAAAGCTCTACAGTTGATTGATAAACGCGTTTCTCCTCTTCTAGGCAAAGCAACCACGCGGGTTCTTGTACAGGGTGCAGCGAGAAGAGTTGCAGGACAATACCCGTTTCTGGAGTACCTTATCACACGTCCTTATACAGCTATTCATCCATCGGCCATTCAGGCTCATCTCGCTGGAGCAACCTCGGCGGAACTGGCGGAGGGATTAAACGCTTTGCTGGAAGAATGTTTCGCGGGCTTACGGGAGTTGACGGGTGACTTAATCGCTCCACCTCTCCACGAAGAGGTCACCCATGAGTTGAAACAAATACAGTAGTTCTCAATGTAGTCAATGCAGTAAGGAAAAAGCATGGAGAGCAGCGTGCAACCCGAATCAAATATCATAGATGGCGCGTTCCGCTCTTCCGCTGGACAGCGTGCGGATCGCCTTGCGACTATCCGCGAGGAAATGCAATATATCAACACCATTGGTAAGCGGTTTGTTGCAGCATTTGACCGCTTTCAGGTCCACCGTGCTTTGCTTGCTGCACTACAGGAGATCTATAGTTTCTCAGCTTGCTGCATTTTGCTCAAAGGGAATCCCCATGAGCTCTTCATCATTCCGTCGTATCCGTTAAGTGCTCCCTTCCTCAAAGCTATGATTCAGCGGATCGCCAGCGCGGCTCGGGTGATGGATTTCCCCCATGTGGACGAGGAGTCACTTGCCCGCAGTGCCTATCTGGACGCGCCCGACGAACTGGCCCAATCGCGCCATCCGAAGGGCTCAACCGGCTCTGAGATTGGTTCCTGTCTGAATATTCCACTGACCGTTGAGAACCATATCATCGGATTACTCAGCCTCTTTGATGAGCGTCCCGGCTCGTTTGACACCAACCTGCTACAGTTGACCACAATGATCGCCGACTACGCGGCTGTCGCGCTGGAAAACGTGCGGCTTCGAGAACGTGAAAACGCGCTCTGGCGTCAGGCTGAGCTGGAACGACAGCGGCTGGAACTCGTCATTCGTAGTATGGCAGAGGGGCTACTGCTCACCGATGAAAACGGCACTATCACTTCCCTGAATCAGTCGGCCCGGCATATGCTCTCACAGGCAGAGATCACCATCACGCCTGACACCCATTTGCGCTCACTGGCAGAGAAAACAAAGGTCCCCTGGCTGGCACGCCTGGCCGATATTATCGATGAAGCACGAAAGGGAAAAACCGTCATCAATCAAGATGTAGAGATTGATGGAGCAAGCAGCGATGTCGTACCGGTCTCGCTCAGTGTAAGCGCCTCACCACTCCACAGCACCGATGGTCTGTCGCTGCATCCCGTTGGTGTCGTTGCCGTGCTGAACGATGTTACCTCAAGCAAGCAGGTTGAGCGCCTGAAAGATGAGTTTGTCTCGGTCGTCTCGCACGAACTGCGCACGCCGCTGACCGCAATTAAAGGCTACACGCAGCACCTTGTCCGCCGGATTGAGCGGCGCCTGCGCAAGCTCCACACCGCACAGCCCGAGGTACAGGACCCACCTGAGAGCTATGATCTGCGCAGCCTGTATATTGTTCAGGGGCAGACCGAGCATCTGGAGCGCCTTGTGAACGATCTGCTGGACCTTTCACAGGTGCAATGGGGCCAGATGACCCTGCACTTTCAAGAATTCTATCTGGCTGATCTCCTGAACGATTGTGTGAACCTCGCTCAGGTCAGCGCAGAACAGCATACCCTGCATCTGGATATTCAGGCGCAGGATACCAAAATTGTCGCCGACCGCCAGCGAATCGGGCAGGTCGTGGGAAACATTCTGGATAACGCGATCAAGTATTCCCCACATGGTGGCCATGTGACCGTACGGCTCCAACAGCAGAAAGATCACTATCTTGTCAGTATTATTGATGAGGGAATTGGGGTCAGCCCGGAACACTATGACCACATCTTCGAGCGTTTCTACCGGGTTCACAATACCGCCACACAGCAATATTCTGGGATCGGGCTTGGTCTCTATGTTGCAAAAGAGATTGTCAACAGACATGGCGGCTCGATCTGGTTCTCGAAAAACCAGAATATCGGGACCACATTCTACTTTACACTACCACGCGACCAACATCCACAGCAGCAAGAGCCTCTTACAGAACCTGTAGCAAATCACCGGGGCTCGAACCAAAATGGTCATGCAAATACGAGTGGCCAAACGAGGTAAAATGAAACTTCGTCCATGAGCCACGAAGCTGATAGAGATTTTGCAGGATACGAGCTTCTCCCCAGAGCGGGTAGAGGAGATCACGCAACGCGTTAATCACATCCCTGGTACTGGTCAGAAGCACCCCGAGCAGGATCATCACAAATTGAATCAGGGGATGTTCTGGCATATCTACAGGGCTTAGAGGCGTAAACAAACCAATATACAGGACACTTCCAGAAACAAAGGCTGGAAACAATACGCGAAGCCAGATGGAGAATGGAGAGGGTTCCTGGGCGATCATAAAGGTGATACCGAGAGGTCCGATGGCCCATCCAACCATAGGTTCACGACGCCAAACCATTACCAGAAGGTGAGCAAGCTTGAAAAGAACAAGCCACAGTACAATGAACACACATACACCCAGAGGGTTTACAATGTGTATAAAATTCACGCCTGGCATGCCGTACCCTCGCAAATGGGGAGAAATGGTTCCTGGCTAGCAGAGAGCCTGTGGAACCGGGAACTAATCATCTTAATATCTCTATTATATGCTACGGGTTATCCCGATGCAAAGGATAATCATCTCCAGTACTAGCGATCCTCACTCCATCCCTCACGCCCGATCAAAGGCACAAAGACACAAGCACCGAGTGAGGTTCGTTCTACCTTCGCTCCCCTCCGCTCAATAAGCAGTAAATCCTGTTCCTCAGGCAAACCAACCGGGAGCACCAGCCGCCCACCGGGACTAAGTTGTTCGACAAGGCTGATAGGCACCTCAGGAGCAGCAGCCGTTACCAGGATCCCTTCATAGGGAGCTGCCTCGGGCCACCCAAGAGACCCATCGCCTACAATGACCGAAACATTTCGAATTCCCGCTTCCATCAAACGCCATGAGGCCTGTTGTGCAAGCTGTTGATGGCGCTCGACGCTATAGACATATGAGCAGAGCTGAGCCAGAATCGCTGCCTGGTATCCGGAGCCGGTTCCAATTTCCAACACGCGCTCATTCCCGGTCAGATGCAAGGCCTGGGTCATCAATGCAACCATAAATGGCTGTGAAATTGTCTGTCCGCAACCAATTGGAAGCGCCATGTCACGATACGCATGCGGCAAAAGCTGTGCCTCAACAAAGAGTCCACGGTCAACATGGGCCATTGCATCCAGAACTCGTTGATCGGTGATTCCGGCTTGATGAAGCTGTGCAAGTAATTGTTGCCTGCGTTTTTCGGTCATAGGGTTGGGCTCACTTTCAAACGACAAAGCAATCAGTCTCACACATTGTTATACGTATCAGGCAGGGAGGAAAAAACAAAGGTGAAAGATGGAAGAATTGAGAAATGGAAGAATGAGAGGTGGGCGCTACTGGGTTCGAACCAGTGACCTCTTCGGTGTGAACGAAGCGCTCTCCCACTGAGCTAAGCGCCCTCTGCAACTGACACAAGCAATATAGCATTATCGCCGCCGATTGTCAAGCACTTTTGTCCCCATTTCTCAACATTTTTCCGGCTCTCATCTCATAGCAGGAAACAGAGAGGAAAAAAAACGCTTCAGTCCGTTCAAATGGCAAGCTCTTCCCGATCCATCTGCTTCTACACTATGATATACTAAAGAGCAAAAATGAAACGTCCTGTTTCATGGTAGACTTCATCCGCTTTCATGGCTCCCTCAATCTGGAACGAGCCGCTATGAATACGGGTGAACGTTGATTTTTCTGCTTTTCCCTCCACGACCAGGGAGGCATTTGTCCACTAGTCCTCAGAGAATGCTGAGGGCTGAAACACACACATGGAGTCTTTGTATGGAACAAGAAACGGCCTCAACCGCAAAGAAGGTATCGGCAACATCGGAGGTTGCCGGTACAGAGCGCAGAGAGGCGTTTGGAACCGCCAAAACGGAGAACCTGCGCGACTCAGGGCTCTGGCGTATTATTCTGCCGGTGGTGGCTATTTTGTGCTGTCTTATGCTGCTCGCCCTGCCGCTGATTATTCTTGGCCCACTTTTCGCCCATTCAGTTGACCCACACTCCGCATCCTATCACGTTAATTTGCTCTGGGTCTGGATCGTTATGGCTATCATTGAAATTGTGGTAGCCGTGGTGGCGATCCGTGGTCTGGTGCGCGTTTTCATGACGCAGGCCGGTAATTATCGTCCGTAAAGGTCCGCCTATCCCTCCCGCAAAGTCAAACAGGAGGGATAGTATTTTGCCCTTTTTCTAGATGTAAAAGATGCTTTTCAATAACTATGAAGCAAATCGTTCGCACCTTACACAGAAAGCAAGGGATAAGGATTGCGCTTGATATCGTGCTTTCATGGGAGGCGCACAGGGAATTTGGCTGCTACGCACTATAGAAGAGGCGTCATTCCTGCTCGTTCCAGTGCGAGCAGCCATACCTTTGTTTCCAGTCCCCCACCATAACCAACCAACGAGCCACTACTTCCAATAACGCGATGACAGGGCACAATAACCGCAACCGGGTTTGCTCCATTGGCCGCCCCAACCGCCCGACACGCCTGTGGTCTTCCAATCGCTCGGGCAATCATTGCATAGCTTCTGGTTTCGCCATAGGGAATTTTATAGAGCTCCTGCCATACAAGCTTCTGAAATGGCGTGCCATACAGATCAAGGGGACAGGAAAACTGCACCTTTTCTCCCTGGATATAACGCTGTAGCTCATCGATCGCCTGCTGAAGTGGGGCGACACCTATCCCCGCTTCAATCTGCGCCTGGGGGATGCGTTTTCGACACCATGCGAGGCCCTCTTCCAGCGGTGTGCCGGGCGTGCCCGTCCAGCAAACACCGTGCTCGGTTGCCATCACCACGCACTCACCCTTTGGAGTCGCCACGCTTGCATGATAAATCAATCGCGCTTTTTCCATGCTTTCAGGTCTCCATTCTCCTTGTTCTGACAGGAGTGTATCATGAAGGACACAGACAGACAAATGAAATAGGTCTCGACGCAAGAAGCAAGTCTTGCACTGGCTTCCCTGGTAATATCAGGCTATCTTTCTCAGCAGGACTTTTTTGTGCACAAAAATGCTTGACTTTTGTTTAGAGGGCTTGTACACTCATAAACAGTTACAGGTCTCTTTGATGAAGCTGTTCACTGAAAAGATGATCACACAAGCATTCAAAGGAGGTGGGTTCTATGCAAAGAAGTCTTGCAACCACAGCGCGATTTTTGCAGCGAAAGAACAGAACTCACCGAAAGAAAAACAATCTTTCTATCTGAACAATCATGTGACCCTGGCTACTGCTGTTCTGGCCCGGTGTAATCAGCGCCTGGGCGTTCATCTTTCGCCACAAAAATTCCTCACTGTGCGCATGCATTCCTCATTATGAAATCACGTTCACGCTACACTTATACTCAAAGTAGTAGGAATCGTTTCCTGTTCGCCACTCTCAGGACAGAGAGCTCCACTCACCTGGGTTTTAGGCAACAGTGTTTGATATATACTCATCCAATCAAAAGTAGAAAGGTTCTTACGCAGGTCCTATGAAATCCTGTTGCTGGTCAGCAAACACCCGCTATCACCTCCGTTCTAGAGAGGAGGTGATAGCATGAGAGGCAAGTTACGTGATAAACGCGCAGCCAACAAACGCGATTCCTTCAAGTTCGACGCAGAACGCCGGCGGGCGGCTGTCGGAAAACGGAACAACCGCACGCACGACTGGATTCGCGAGCTGGAAGAAGAAGAGCTGGAACTGGAAGAGGAGCTCGACGATGAGATAGACGACGAGCCAAACTTCAAACAGCCACGCAGAAAGTAGAGGCGGCCCGACCGCCTCTACCCCCTTCTCATGGAATGGTAACCTCAGGGAAGAGCCTTCTCGCAATAACCAGCCGCTGAATCTGCGCGGTCCCCTCAAAGATATCGAAGATTTTGGCATCACGAAACCATTTTTCAAGAAACAGGCGCGCCTCCGTCATCTCACCCGAGGCGACAACCCGCGCTGCAAACGTCGTTACCTTCATCACCAGTTCCCCGGCATAGGCCTTACACATAGACGCTTCTTTTGAATTGGCAAGCTCCCGATCAGCCATCCATGCAGCACGCCAGACAAGCAGCCGCGCCATCTGGATCTCATATCCCAGTTCCTCAGCCTGCTCCAGCAGTTCCCGCCGCTTCTGTAGCGAATAGCTGGCCGGAAGTTCCTCTTTGAGCCACTGCGTCACCTCTTCATGGGCAGCACGAGCTAATCCCACAGCTAGAGCTCCAACCATCGGGCGAGTTGCATCCAGCGTTCGCATAGCAGCCTTAAAGCCAGCTCGACCGGCGTGCAAGAGCGCTCCAAGCAAGTGATCTTCAGGAATGCGACATTCTTCATAGAGCAGCTCGGCAGTTTGAGAGGCACGCAGCCCCATTTTCTTCTCGATGCGCCCCACCTTCAAACCGGGAGTTCCTCCAGGAACCACAAACGGGAGCAAGCCGCCACGTCCCGCCGCCTTATTCACAGTCGCGAAGGTAATAATCAGATCGGCACGAGCCCCATTCGTAATAAACTGCTTTTGCCCATTCAGCACCCAGGCATTCCCCTCGCGCCGCGCAGTGGTCGCAATCGCTGAAACGTCGGAGCCACAGCCGGGCTCGGTCAGGGCAAGCGCCCCCCAATGCAGGCCGTCATCCTCATAGAGCGAGAGAAAGCGCTGTTGTTGCTCCACAGTGCCAAAAGCCATCAGTGGAGGGTAGGCCAGACCAGGGCCGGGTAAAGCGGTTGCCAGCGCCGCATCTCCCCACGCCAGTTCTTCATAACCAAGCATCGAGAGTAGTTGTTCCTGGCCGGGAGCAGCTTTCCCCTCGGCGATCCACTGGCGTGCCTGTCCATCCGCACCACCACGCAGGCGTTTCTGCATCTGCCAGAAAAATGCTTCTGGAATAGTTTCCGTACGGTCGCATTCCAGCGACACCGGGCGCATCTCTTCAAGCGCAATCTGATGCACATAGTCCCGAAACGCCTCTTGTTCTTTGCTTAACGTAAAATCCAGCATGGCGCACTACTCCATCGCAATCGCGTGACGCATCCACAACTCAACTGGATGGTCCTGTATATAGCCCGCGCCTCCGAGAATCTGCACACCGTCTGCCGTCGCTTTCTGAGCCAGGGTAAGCGCCTGACGTTGCACCGCCTCAATCTCGCCACCCAGCTCGGCAGTCACCGCTTCCTGATCCCAACGAGATGCCGCATGCCAGAGCAACAAGCGCACCGCATCCAGCTTCATCGCCATTTCTGCCAGCAAGAAAGCGATACCCTGATAGGAGACAATCGGACGTCCAAAGGCCACACGCTCCTGCGCATACTGCCCGGCATAGTCCAGCGTTGCCCGCACAATGCCACATGCAACACCTGCCCGTAACAGGCAATAGAGCAGCGCAGCTCGTGTAACCTGCTCCGTATTATCGAGCATACAATGAGTCGGAATCTGTACCTGTTCCAGCCTGAGCGTCGCACTCTGTGCCGCTCGCAAGCCGACACGCTCTTCCTCGGGCACACTCTGCCAACCGGTCTCAGGGAGCACAAAGGCGCACAGATCCCCGGCCTTACGCGCAAGCACAACAGTCAATGCAGCGCTACCGCCATGAAGCACATTCCGCTTTATGCCCTGCCGCACAGAGAGCCCATCAACCGTGGCATAAAGGGGCGTCGTGATCTCCTCACAGCGATACGCGCTAAACGGTTCGGCAAAGGCCAGAGCTCCCCGCGCCTCTTCATACCGGCAAAACAGACTGATATATTTCTGGCGCTGCTCCTCAGTTCCCGCCAGAGCGATCGTGAGCGGTGCGATCAGTGAGCCAAGGATATGAAGCGCAAGACCAGCATCACCATACCCAAACTCTTCGGCGATAATAGCCAGCGTCACCGCATCAAGCGCCCCGTCTCCCCCATAGCGTTCAGCAAAAGGCCTTGTCAGCCCGGTTTGTGTGATAGTTTGCCAGAGCGCGTCTGAGCAAAAGCCCTGTTCGTCCGCGCTTCGTCCCTGCGGGCGCAACTGCTCTCGGGCAAGCGTCCGCGCAAGCTGCCGAAGCTCTTCCTGCTCCGTTGTTAATGAGAAATTCAGCATAAAGAGGAGGCCCTTTTCTCCAGGAGAAATCCCAGAGCTACAAATACAATCAGATACCGTCTGTTTCTATCATAATGCATTCCATGCCATTTTTGCTACCTGAACAGATGAAAAAAGGGCCTTGAAAGGCCCCTCAATAGAGAGTGAGAGGTGAAGTAAAACAAGGGATACAGAACATTGCATTCGGTCTTTTGTTAGTTTCCCTATACCCTTTGACTATACGAAACCCCTCGGGGGATCAAGCAGCAAAACCGATGGCATCTCTTGTGGAGCAGCCAGACGCAAAAGCGCGTACCCCACACCCGCCAGCCCGAGCATCAGCCCCGGCGTCTCTACCCCTTGCGGCACGCCTGTAACAATTCCTTGCTCCTGTATACTCACGAGCAAAGCCGCCGTCAGACGATGCACCATTTGCTCATATTCTGGTTTCTGGAAACGCTGTGATGCCAGCAAGAGCGCCTCAAGATTCCCGAAATCGCCATGACAGAGGCTATGATTCAGACCAAATCCTCGGATCAGCGTTGTTTTCAGTGCCGCACCAATCTCTGCCCGCAGCATCGCATCATCCATACAAGACAGCATGCCCAGACGGGAAAGCGCGATACCAGACGCCCCATGACACCAGGCCACCATAAACGATTGCTGTTCTCTCGATCTACCGGGCAAATCACGAAGATCGGGCCAATTTTGTTCAGCCTCTGAAAACAAGCTCCGCTCATACGCAACCGCCTTTCGTGCCGCTTCAAGATAGCGCTCTTCTCCACAGGCCACAAAGAGCCGCAGCAAACTCAACGCAATGCCAGCATTTCCATGCGCAAAACCGGTTAGCGGTTGCTCGGAGAGCGGGGTACGCCAACCAATCCCTTGAGACATCTCCTGAGCCGAAGCCAGCAAATGATCACCACAGCGACGGGCAACCATCAGCACCTCATCTGTAGACGTGGCCTGATACAGACTTAACAACGCAGCAATACATCCCGCAGCACCACCAATCACATCAAAGGCACTATCCTGCTCAAGCTTTTCTGCGATAGATGGAAGCCAGCTTCTGGCCTCTTCGTACAGCGTCTTATCCTGCCAGAGCGCTCCCAGATGTGTGAACAGATAGACATAAGAGCCTAACCCACTAAACGCGCCGATACCGTCCAGAATGCCATATTTGCGCTGAATCGCGAGCTGATAACGGATGCTCTTCAATGCCTCCCGTGCCAGCTCAGTACAGTCAGCAGCGTTCGCGACTTTCCCCAGATACGCCAGGAACAGCACAATGCCCGATAAGCCATTATAGAGATCAGTTCCCGCGGGCAACAGGTGCCAGCTTCGTTCATTTACGGGAACCACACCAAGCCAGCCCGCGCCAGTCTCGTGCCGTAAGACCAACCGTTGCAGCCGCTCCCCGATGGAGCGGGCCGCCTGAAGCAGGTCCGCGCTGGACACCTCCGTCTCCTGCGCAGGCAAGCTCAGGCGCGAGACATTCTCTGTACCGAGGGTCATGCTGGTGAACGCGGCCCGGATAACCCAGAGCTGTCTCATCAGATCTTCCTCGCTGAATTGCGCCACCTGCTTGAGTGACCGTTCCAGCCCGGTTTCACAGAAGAATGCCTCTATCCGCTCACCACGCGAAGATATCAGGTCGTATGAGGCGACACGGGTCGTAAACATCGGGATATCCCCGGCCCACAGGTCGGCGTGTTCAGCAGAAATCAGGCGTTCCATATGAGGCTGATGCTCACACCCGATCCAGAGGCGATCAAAGAGGCGGTCACGGTCAAGCCCATCACGCAACACATTCGGATGGAAACTATCTTCCAGCAACAAGCCATAAATACGAGTCGGCCGCAGCACACAGCGAATCTCGTCTTCAGCGAAAGCGGTGAGTTTCTGGCCCAATACCTCTTTCTCGCGCATCAGGATATGATAGACAGCAGTAAAGCCGGCCACGATGCTTTCACAATAGCTCAACGTGTCTACATCTTTCCCATTCAGAGTTGGCCGATGCTGTCCGAGGTTCATCAGAATACGCTCACGTTTGATATGCGCCTGATCCGTTCCAATCTGCTGTAGAATCGGAACCCGTGACGGGGAAAGCTGCCCGGATTTGCCCCCTAATCCGCTGACATCGATACCCTCATATTCATCACCGGACCAGATACGCTGAGGCAAGAGGCCGATGCGCAAAACCGATTGCGCAATGACCTGAAACTCCGGGAAATCGTGCTCTATACCAGCGCTCAACGCGATACGCGGCTGTAGTAGTGCTTCCAGATCGACAAGGAATGGATGCTCGCCCGAAGCAATCACATTTTCAGCGTGGAAGTCCGCGGCCTGCAACGCATACAGCAGCGCCAAATACCCTCCCTGACGCCGGTAGAAACGCTCTATTGCCTCCTCCGAAGTGCAGTCCTGCGCCTCAATAAACTCAATCCAGCCATAGTCTCCCCGATTCAACAGGACCAGCGGACGAAACGCGGGCTCACATCCCCGCTCGTTGCACCAGCGCAGCAGTTCCTGAAAGTGCACATCAATACTCAAGGAACGAGGTTTATAGACCAGACGCTGTCCATGTTGCCAACCCAAAATAGCCACACTACGACCACCACGATGCGTGTCGCCTTTGCCAGTCTGTATCTCGACCAACAAGCCGGGGTCCTGATCTGGAAAGAACGTTGCCTGGATCTCCTCCCAATCCAGACAGAGACGCTTCATCAGTTCCAACATGCAGAAAATCCAGCGCTCAAGTGTCTCAACAAGAATGCGTGCCAGAACCGCATACTCTTCCAGCAACACAAACAGCCCATCCTGCCGCGCCAGATAATCAATAAAACGCTGGAACCGTTCTTCAGGTGTCGCACCCTGCAACCGCCCCTGCACGCGTGCAACGTTGAGTTCAAGAACCGCTGTACGTAGAAAGCGCATAAGGAGCTGCACCGGTAGACGAGCAAAGAGCTGTGCGACGATCGCCTGTGGATCAAATGGTACTGCTCCATACTCATCGACAAGCGCGGATACGCCCCGTTCCAGACGCTGCCACGCTCGCATCAGAAAAGGGCGCAACGCTGGCAGGAAAGCCCCAGGAGAACCAGAATCAGCCTTTGCAGACTCGGGAAGAGGGAAAGAGATCTCTTCATGACGGAGAGCCCAGATTTCGCGCAATTCAATGAGCCAGGGAGGCAGAGCCATTAAACGCGCCTGAAGCTGTGCAGGATCTTCGCTAAGGAGCGCCAGAAAAGCATCATAGGAGAGAGACACGGTCGCAAGCCGCCGCTCGAAATATGTATCGGTCTGGAAAGGAGGCTGTTCCTGCCAGCGTTGTGCCTTTTTCAGTGCCTGCTGGTCAGGCTCCCACTGCGGTGGCATCTCTTCTCGCAAGTGCGCACGCTCCTGCAATGACAAGGCACGATACCATGTTGCGCGGTGCCAGATATCCTGATTCTGTTGAATCTCCATATCACTCACATCCTTCATCATCCTCTCTCTTCCCACAGAAAACAGCAAGCAGAGGGTCAGGGACTGTAACCTCCCTAACCCTCCTATGAAAAACACCCTTGTCCGAGGTCGGACTAGTCAACGTTGCAGATGCCTGCGGAGACGCAAGCACCGATAAGTGCGCTCTGCAAGCAGGCAAGTGCGGCTGAATTTACACAACCGAACGAAATTGCCTGATTGGCATGATGATGGCAACCGCCGCTGACCTGCTCAAGATCGGCATCGGTCAGTTCCATTTCGCCAGCAGGGCACTCAGGAAGCATTGCCAGCTCCTCAGCGGACAGAGAATTGCGATACTCTTCGTCTTTCCATGCGCGAACGACATCGAAGCTCATGTTTCCAATTCCTTTCTCTCTGTGAAATTGACGGTTTACGACATGGCAACCGGTCAACAGCTTGAGAGCGGTATATTTGGAGGTGGAGATCATGCAAATACTGTCTGTTCTAGCAGCACAGCACTGCACAGGGCATTACAACACTTCCATCAGCTCCCCGGTTTTGCAACTGTAACCGTATCACCTATTTATATTATACTCGTACAGCAAAATATCCGAAATCATGGGGCTTCCTGTTTCTTATGGTAGCTGGGTTGTTTTATATTGTTTCATCTTATTTCTTTCTCTTTCATATTGATGGAGCACTAGCTGATAATAGTAACCTTTCAAGCTAATTAACTGCTTATGCGTGCCCTGCTCAACAATCGAGCCGTTATCCAGCACCAGAATCAGATCAGCATCCCGAATCGTGCTCAGGCGATGGGCAATAATAATCTGTGTACAGGCAAACTGCTGTAAATTCAGCGCAACCCGCTGCTCTGTCACCACATCAAGACTGCTTGTCGCCTCATCAAAGAGCAGAATAGAGGGCTGATGGGCTATCGCCCGGGCAATTGCCAGCCGTTGCCGTTGACCACCCGAGAGGGCACTTCCCCCCTCCGCAATATAGGTCTCGTAGCCCATTGGCATATTCATAATGTCATCGTGAATTGCAGCGAGCTGAGCTGCTTTTATCACCTGCTCGTTGTCCATTGAAGGATCATTCAGCGCAATATTCTGTAATACCGTGCCACTGAAAACCGAGGCATCCTGCATCACAACTCCGAATTGACGCCGCACTTCCTGATAGTTCAGCTTCCGCAACGGAATATCATCATAGAGAATGTCGCCCTCTGTCGGCACATAGAGGCCCAGTAACAGCTTGCCAAGCGTGCTCTTCCCCGAACCGGTTCGCCCTACAATCGCCACTTTCTGCCCGGCTTTAATCGACAGGTTGATATCCTTCAGTACTTTTGGGGAATCGGGCGCGTACTGAAAAGAGACCCCCCTTAGCTCAATATCGCCGCTCAGTTTTGGCGGCAAAGCGACCTCCTGCTTTTTCTGCTCGGCTTCAGCAGTCATAATATCTGCCAGACGCTCAAAATTTGCCTGTACAAGCTGAAACTGTTGTGCATTATTAACCAGCGACGAGAGCGGCGTGAGAAAGGAGACGGCCAGCGAGTTCAGCGCCAGCATCATGCCAACCGAGAGCGAGCCCTGTAACACCTGAAGCGCTCCGATCCAGAGCAGTGCCAGCGGTGCAAACGTGCGCAACAGGTTCATCCCGGTGCTGGTCATTGCCGTGAAATAGCTTCGCCGAATCGAGATGTTCAGTTGCTTGAAGAACAGGTTCGTCCAGCGTTCAAGGGCTCGATCTTCTGCCCCGGCGGCCTTCAGAGTCGCGATTCCAGCCAGTGCCTCCGTAAGGTAGCCCTGTGTCTTTCCCTGTGCGACCAGTTCCTGACTGGCAAGATTGGTAATATGTTTGTATGAGCCAATCATCAATAAGACCTGAAAAAAGCCAATCCCGAAAACCAGCAGGCCAAACGGCACCGAGAGCCAGAGCAGGATAAAAAAATAGGCTACAACCAGACTACCATCTAAGAGAGTGGATACAAGCTGATTGCTCAATGTATCACGGATTACGCTATTGCTGCTCAGGCGCGAGAGCAGATCACCAGTCGAACGCTGCTGAAAAAAGCTAAAGGGCAGAGTCAGCAGGTGCTCTAGAATGCCAAGCATCAGATGAATATCAACCCGAGTACGCAGATAGACCAGCAGCCATTCTCGAAGCAGCGTCATCACGCCCTGGGAGAGCACCAGCATAAGCATACCCACCCCGAGCAACAGCATCACATCGCTTAATCCAAAAGGGAGAATACGATCAACCACAACCTTCGTCAGTAGCGGAGAAATCAGGCCAAAGACCTGTAAAATGCCAGATGCCACAAAGATCTGCGCCAGGACGCCGGGCGTTCGCTTTAAACATTGCAACAGATAGGAGGTCAGCGAGAGTTTAGGAGTCGCGTCGGGTCCATTGCTGACAAAGCTGACACCCGGCTCCAATGTGATCAGCACGCCGGTAAATCCCGCATCGAACTCCTCTGCCGTCAGGCGGCGCCGCCCACCCGCCGGGTCAACCACATCAACAGTCTTTTTTGACCAGCGCTCCACAACCAGAAAATGCTTGAATTCCCAGTGTGCAATGGCTGGCAACGTGACGCCTGAGAGATCGGTATGCTGCAACGAAACCGCCCGCACACGCATCCCAAAATGACGGGCAGCTTTGGCAATCCCTAACGCAGTCAGGCCATCGCGTCCCGCACCATACCGTGAGCGCAGGCTAGCAATCGACGTTTTTCGGCCATAGTAGCTCAAGATCATAGCCAGACAGGCAAGGCCGCACTCGGTTTCCGTCATCTGAAGGAGCACCGGCACGCGCCGCTTACGAGACAGCTTTGAGGGCTTGAGCCGTCTACCCGGCAACTTTAAGGTTTCCTGTTCTTCAATAGGGATATGCTTCTCATTCGCTCTTTTTCGTCGCTTTTCAGGTTTTACTTTACTCATTGCCACAACATCCTACTTAAACCCACCCAAACCCGGGAAGAGAGAGAGAATAGATCGGGTTCCGACCTGAATATCAGCAGTTAACAGACTCCCCGCATACTGCCGTGCGGAAAACGTGTTTAAACGCAGCAGCACCGCGACCGATGGCTGCTGGATCAGTGTCGTACACTGCGCGGCCAGCCCATAGGTACGACAGAGGTGATCAGGGCTCTGTAGCGGCTCCTCAACTTGTTCTATCTGACTTCGTACCGGTTGAGCATTCGCCTGCAATCGCACCAGAACCACCTGACCGACCCGTAGTTTATCCGCCTGCGAGGCCGGCACAAAAATGGCTGCCAGAGCACCCTGTTCGCCCTTCTGCTGCTCATGGGCAAGCACAATTCCATTGCCCACCACATACACCGGAACTTTATAGAACCAGGCCAGGCCAAGTGCCTCCAGTAGCAGTAAAAACAAAATCCACAAAAAGAGGGAGAGCGGCAACGAGATAAAGCGCGGCAGGGTATCACCTTCCCGGCTCCGCATGTAATGCTCGATGGCGCTCTTACGATAGACAGAACGTTTATGTATTAACATGTATCAAACACAAACTGTAACTGAAACCTCGCCACACTTCTACACATTTTCAAAAGAGAGATTTTCCACTTCTACTTGTATTATATGAAAAGGTCCAAACAGGCACACATTTCCACATTTCTACATGCTTTCTTGCTTTCTCAGCACCACTGAAGCGTACGGAAGCACTTTCCCAGTTTCATAAGCTCCAAAAATCAATAGCCCGATTGTCCTCCTCCTCTTCATGCAACGGCCTTTTCCTGAAGATTTTCCTTTTCCACTTGACCTTTTCAGAAATATCCTTTATGCTACTGCTATAGTTTTCTTTTCACCTATATCTACAGGCCCATCACGCGCATTGTTTCCCCTTTTCCCCTTCTCTTGCTTCTATGAGAAAGAAAGGATAGCGCACAATGGATGTACAAAAAATGAGAGCGCCGGAGCTCTTTCGGCCACCCATCGACATTCCTGAGGTATCATACGACCAGCTCGTACGAACAGCCGCTCAGAGACACCCTGAAAAAGCCGCGATCAAGTACTATGACCTTGTCCTGACCTATCGCGAAGCCATCTCAATGATCAACAGTATCGCCAACGGCCTGCATGATATAGGATTGCGTAAAGGAGATCGTCTTTGCATCTACACCGCCAACCGCCCGGAATTCATCCTGACCTTTATTGCTGCCGCCTCACTGGGAGTGGTGGTCAGTCCCGTCAATCCCTCTTACAAAGAGCGCGAGCTTGCCCATCAGCTTGAAGACTCCGAAGCGGTTGCCATCCTGATACAGCGCGAACTCGTCCCCATCTTTCAGCTTGTTCGGAGTCAGCATGAGCTCCCCCACCTCAAGCATATTCTGGTGACAGGGATCGATATTCCAGAACACCTTGAGGGCGCGGAGACCTTCGCCGCCCTTCTTCGCCGCTCCTCGCCTCGCTATCAGCAATATGATCCCGTGACCCCTGATGACCTGCTTGCCCTGCCCTACTCATCCGGCACAACAGGCCTCCCGAAAGGCACCATGCTGACACACCGCAACCTTGTCAGCAACAATATTCAATTTCTGACCGCATTACAGCCCACCGATGCCGACACAGCACTGCTCTTTCTACCGTTCTATCATATCTATGGCATTATGTTGACTGGTAGCTTCCTCGCCTGTGGTGGCACGCAGGTTATTATGGAGCGCTTCGACCTGCTGCAAGCGCTAGAACTGTGCGAAAAGCACGCCGTCACCTATGTATTTGTCGTTCCCCCGATTGTGCTGGCCCTCGCCCATGCCCCCATAGACCTCAGCAAGCTGAAAACGGTCCGCTATATTCTCTCTGGCGCAGCCCCCATGCCACCAGAACCGGCCCGCCAGCTTCAGGAGAAAACCGGCATCATCACCTTACAGGGATACGGATTAACTGAAGCATCTCCCCTGACTCATGCTCAGCCGAAAGATCCCGCGCTGATCCGCCTGGAAAGCATCGGCTTGCTGACGCATAACACCGAACAAAAAATCGTGGATCTTGAGACCGGTGAGCGTGAGCTTCCACCGGGAGAAGATGGCGAACTGATCATTCGCGGACCACAGGTCATGCAGGGCTACTGGAAAGCACCAGAAGAAACCGCGAAAGTGCTCCGTAACGGCTGGCTCTATACGGGCGACATCGGCCATGTCGACGAAGATGGATACACATATATTGTGGATCGCAAGAAAGAGATGATCAAATATAAAGGGTTCAGTATCGCGCCTGCCGAGGTAGAGGCCCTGCTGCTGGAACATCCAGCGGTCGGCGATGCCGCGGTGATCGGCATTCCCGACAAGGAAGCGGGTGAGCTGGTGAAAGGCTTCATTGTGCCGAGGCGCGGGCAGCAAGCAAACCCTGAAGCGATCATGGCATTCGTGAACAGCAGACTTGCGGGCTACAAAAAGATCCACCACCTTGAAATTATCGATGCAATTCCCAAAAATGCATCAGGCAAGATCCTGCGCCGTGTCTTGAAGGAGAGAGCTCAGAACGCATAAAAAAAGAGCGCCGGGAAGCTTTCCCGGCGTTCCTCACCAATAGAGACGCATGCTCAGTCTACAGACCACCCAGGAAGAGGCCGCGCGCCATAATCTCCCCGGCCAAAGTAAGCGTCACAACAAGATAGAGCATGCCGGTTGCCGACTGGAACGAGCGATCACGTACCAGCTTCCAGGTGAGCCCACCCAGAATCAGCGGGAAGACAAAACCAACCGCGATCTGTAGCCAGTGCATTCCATCTACGCTGATCGGCGCCACGGTCGGCTGATTGGCAGGTTTCACAATCTTGTTCGGGTCCTTCTCGCCTGGCGCTGGTGTCGATGCCGTCACAGTTGGTTGGTTATTCGTTTGCGGCTGCTTCTGTGCACTGGCAATCACCGGACCGGTAAAGAAGGAAAGAACAAGCTGAAGCAGCAGAGAGATCAGCACAATATTTGTGGCAAAGAGCAGCGGCTTCTCAGTCAGAGCAGGCGTATTCAAATACCAGTGACCAAGCCACATCGCCGTCATTACGCCACCAAGCGCAAACGTCGCCACGAAGAAGACAGCAACAGTCACCCCTCCTGAGAGGACCGAGGCGGCCAGTGGACGAAAGACCATCGCCATCACCAGAATCGCGATCAGGCCAACAACAATCGTAGCAGCCCCGGAGACATAACGCAGAAGACGCGCCACCGAGAACTTCGCCGGAGCAGTCTTCCCCTCCGCAATGGCTTCTTCTGCCGCCTTCTCCATTTTCTCTTTTCCATCTCCGCCCGCACTTTTATCGGCAATCAGGAAAATCGCATAAAACAAGAGCAGAATAGCAAAGACCAGTAACGGCAGAGATAAATACCCGGTCCATGCATGATCGAGATGTGCAAACGAGTTCAGCAGTTCCGCAGAAGCAAAGTTCTGCTGTGCCAGATAAGTGAGAACTGCCAGGAAGAGATAAATAAACGCATACGTAATCAGGAAGCTGCGGCGTACCTCATTGCGCCAGTCCAGAAAGACCATAACACAGACAGAGCCGACCGTCACTTCCGCCATCACGATAAAAAGCACCAACGGTAACTGTAGCATGATATCCTGTTATCCTTTAAAGCATCTGTTATCAGACCAGGGCTGTGGAAATAAGACCCCTTTCCAAGCTAAACTGATTATAGCGTGCTTAACACTTTGAAGCAAACTGTCCGATAGGGGAAGCTAGAAACATGAGAAACATTGAATCAGCTTGTATCTGTTCATACCGCGAGCGCCCATGCAACCCGGATCTCCTTCAGCCGTATAAATGGCAAGAGAGCCCGTTCAGGTTCGCTCCTTCTGAGGCATCCTCGCAAACTGGGAGGGAAATACAGACAAAATTATCATTCATATTGACAGCATTCTAAGCATTACCATACACTAGTCAAGTGGTTCCCAGGTACACTTTCTGGTATTTCCAATTACAGGGAGACCCCTGTCAGAAAAAAGAGATGGTAGAGAAGTCGTTATGCCACATTGCCCGAATCCGCGCTGCCAAGCAGAATATCCACCCGGAACAAAAATATGCGCGAATCCATACTGCCGCTGCCTGCTGCCCGAAGCTGTGGTAGCCGGGCGCTACCGTATTGAAACGCTCATTGGCATGGGCGGTATGGGTGCAGTCTATCGTGCCAGTGATACCTTTGAAATGAAGCAGGTCGCCCTGAAAGTACTCTCTATATCCTATCAAAATATGGATCCACAAACGGCTATAGAGCGCTTCCGGCGCGAGGCTCGCTATGCACATCAGCTCCGTCACCGGAATATTGTGCCCGTGGTCAATTTCGGTCAGGATGGGGAACTTCTCTATCTGGAAATGCCGTTAATCACTGGAGGAACCCTGAAAGCGCTGCTCAAACCTGAGAAGCCACTACCAACGCAACAGGCTTTAACCTATCTGAAAGATATGGCCGCGGCTATCGATGCAGTCCATCAGCATCCACAGCAGATCGTGCACAGGGATATCAAGCCATCCAACCTGCTCATTCATCAGGATGATGGACGCCTGATCCTGGCTGACTTTGGTATTGCCCGGGCAATGCAGCAGGAAAAGTCCCTGACGCAGCGTGGCCTCTCCATCGGCACCGAACACTATATCGCGCCAGAACAGGAACAGGGGAAGCCCGAGCCCGCCAGTGACATCTATGCAATGGGTGTCGTGACCTATCAGATGTTCACCGGCTTACTACCAATGCAGGCTGTGATCAAAACGCTGGCCGCAGAGATCCCGCCACCAAGCGCGTTGAATCATGCATTACCGCCGAACGTTGACCCTGTGATTATGCGGGCAATGGACATCGATCCGAAGAAACGCTTCACCTCGGCAGGCGAGTTCGCGCAGGCGGTTGAGGATGCCCTGCATTCCGATCCCATTCACTCGGCTCCTACCATTGTAGCCCCCACCATTATGGCTACCAGTAACGCTAACGTGATTGTGCGTACCGTGATGCCCGAGAATCCCTGCCCACACTGTGGACGCGAGAACCGCAGTTCCTCTCGCTTCTGCCGTCACTGTGGGCGCAATCTGGATGTCACGGCTCCGGCGGTGGCCGATCATTGCCAGCTCGGCTATATCAGCGAGTTGGGACGCAAGGCACAGGAAAATGAAGATATGCTGCTGGTCATTCAAGGACTCTGCACCAATCTGGAGCCCCCGCCCAGTCCCTTCAGCCTGCTTGCTATCTCAGATGGTCTGCTCGGGACACAAGGGCAGCCACTCGGTGGTCATGAAGCCAGCCGGCTCGCGATCGAGAGCGTCGCAGATATTATGGTTCCGCGCCTGACCGAGCCTCCACGCTCGCTGACGCACTACACGCCGCCAATGGGCAGTAACAGTTCAACAGGCCCCAGAGGACCCATTCCCGGCAGTAATCCCGGCGTTCGACCGTCTGAGACTGTGTTACAACAATGGATCAGCGACGCGGCCCGTCAGGCCAATCAGGTCGTCTACCACTGTAATGCTGACTATGATAGCAACATGGCCTGTACGCTGACAGTGGCCCTGCTATACCATTATCAGCTTCATGTCGCCAGCATTGGAGATAGCCGGGCCTACGTCTACAACGCCGACGCAGACAGTCTCTACTGCATTACACGCGATCATACTATTGCCGCAACACTGGTTGCGTCCAAGTTGCTTGAACCGGATGACGTGTATAAAAGCGCCAAGCGGAACCACCATTACCGCACGCTTGGGCAGAATTACTATGTTCCGATTGACTATTTTCAGCAGTCCGTCGCGCCAAACGATATTATCTTGCTCTGTACAGATGGCCTCTGGCATATGCTCCGTGACTCGGAGATCCAGCGCTTGCTGGCCCAGGGAGGCACACCGGAGGAAATGGCACGCCGCCTGACCGATGCAGCCAATGACGCCGGAGGAGAGGGCAATATCAGCGCTATCGTGGCGATCGTTTCCTAGTGCATCAGTGGCAACGTTATCATAAAGGTCGAGCCCTTCCCCGGTTCACTCTCAACGGTCACTGCCCCATGATGCGCACGCACCAGCCAATCGATAATGGAGAGCCCAAGCCCGCTCCCGCCGACTGCCTTTGAGCGGGCCGGGTCAGCCCGGTAAAAGCGCTCAAAGATATGGGGCAGGTGTTCCCGGGCAATACCGATTCCAGTATCAGTGACGCTGCAATGGACATGCGATGCGCAGGCTTCAACCGCCACCGTGACGGTTCCCCCGGCGTTGGTATACTTAACGGCGTTATCAACCAACCCCATCAGCACTTGAATCAGGCGGGCTGCATCCCCCTTCACCGTGGCAGGCTGCAAGGTACCTGTTTGTAGCGTGATACCGTGCTCAGCCGCAAAGCTTGCCATACTATCGACGACATCAGCAGCCAGAAAGTCAAGGCGCACCGGCTCGCTATCAAGTGGCATGCGCTCTTCATCGACGCGAGCCAGCGCTAACAGATCACTGACCAGGCGGCCAAGCCTATCGGACTCGTCATTGATCGCCTCAAGAGCGCAAATATAGTCTTCCTTGCTCTTTGCCTGTGTCAGCGCAACCTCGGTCATGTTTCGAATCACGGCAACAGGGGTGCGTAATTCGTGGGAAGCGTCGGCGACAAAGCGGCGTTGTTGCGCAAAAGCCCGCTCCAGACGCCCGATCATCTGATTGAAGATAATAGTCAGCTCCCGCACCTCATCCCGCGCGGGAGAAAGCGGCACCCGCTGATCCAGGTCACGCGCTCCAATTGCCCGGGCCGTACGTGTCAGCCTGCGAATGGGCCGGAACGCCCGCCCCGCCAGCCAGTAGCTGACAATGCCGCTCATCGTGAGTAATACAGGGCATAAGATCAACAACACAAAGAGAAAGAACCGCAACCGCGTGTAGAGCAGCGCGAGCTTCTGCCCCACCTGAATCACGCCGACGATTTTGCCATTAAAGATCAACATAGTGCTATAAAACCGCACAGCCTCATCGTCACCGTTATTCACTGTTCCCTCCCAGGGCTGCCCCTGCTCAGGCCGATCAAGACTCTCCAGGGGCAATTGCACATCCTTCAGGTTAGCCGTACTATAGATGATCGAGCGGGAGCGATCCAGAATGCGCACATAGATGCTCTCCTGTGAACGGGCCGTGGTGTCATTCAGCCGGTTCACGCAATCGCTGCTGGCCTCAGTATGGTTGAGGCAGTTGCCCACAATCACCGCCGACGCATCAAGCTCTGGCTCCTCACTGATAATCCGAACCACCCGCAAGCGTCCATCGGAGCCAGTTGCCATCCCTTCAGCGATTTGTTGTGCCCGCAGATGCAATGTTGTATCCAGGTTGACAAACAGATAACGTTCAAATGCCGCATAGAAGGCCAGCGCACAGAGAAAGATCAGCGTGGCGGATACAACGGAATACCAGAGCGTCAACTGTAAACGAATACCAGGCGGGGTCAGGCGCCGTTTGCTGTGCTTTGGCTCGATCGGGGTATAATAGCGGCTCCAATCGCCCGAGACATAGGGCTTAGGGCTCTTCTTGCTCATTATGCCGGTTCCCGTAATTGATAGCCAGATCCACGTACTGTCTGAATCACATTGGGCTCATTCGCCTCACAGAGCTTGCGCCGGAGATAGCGAATATAGACATCAATCACGTTCGAGAGATGCTCGGCATCGGCATCCCAGACATGTTCGGCAATCATCGTTCTGCTTAAGACCTGATTGGGGTGACGCATAAAAAACTCAAGCAGCGCATACTCTTTGTTGCCAAGCGTAATCAGCCGCTCACCGCGCCGCACCTCATGGGAACGCGTATCGAGGGTAATATCCATGAATTGCAATACAGGAGACTTGATCGGACTTCTCCGCCGCAGGAGAGCACGCACACGCGCCTCAAGTTCGCTGAAGGCAAAGGGTTTCACCAGATAGTCATCAGCGCCCAGGTCGAGCCCGGTGACACGGTGCTCTACTTCGCCAAGCGCGGTTAACAGGAGAATGGGAACTGGCTTTCCCTGCGCACGAAGCTGCTTGCAGACTTCAAAACCACTCAGGCCGGGAAGGAGAATATCAAGAATAATCAGATCATAAGCAGTGGTCAGGGCCATAATGATCGCATCTTCACCACTGGCAATCAGATCGACGGCGTAATGACTCCCTTCCAACCCCTTCTTCAAACCAGGCCCCAGACGCGGATCATCTTCAACAACCAGGATGCGCATAGCTACCTCTATGAGAAAATGCCGCATCGTGTTGATTCCTCCCACCACGACTCTTGCAGCATAGGAATCAACACGATACTGTTACTATACTCTACATTTATGAAAAGAAGATGAAATGGCGCAGGATTTTTTTGCTTACTCTTGATTCTGTTCAGCCTGCACCAATCTCCAACACCGAAGCACTTCGGCCACGCTCCAAGCCTGTGCGAAACAGCCCGCAAGCTCAAAGGGAGGCTCAGGTTCAGCTACCTCGCTAATCGACCCCAGTCCCATGAGCGTGAGCTGCTCGATGAGAGGCTGAAGCAGCTCTCTGATCGCCCTCACATCACGATAGAGCAGCCAGTGCACATCAATATACGGGCCTATCAACCATTGCCAGACCGTCCCTTGATGATAGGCGCTATCTCGCTGCCAGCGATTTCCATTAAAGTGATTATGATAATTCGGGTCATGCGGGCTCAACGTACGCAACCCGGCAGGAGTTAGCAGATACTGCGTTACCTGTTGAAACAGACTCTCAATCTGCTCACGCGCGAGCAGGTCAGGGGCAAGAGCTGCCGCGAACAACTGATTGGGCCTCAATGCCGGGTCATTCTGATTGGCAACACCATCCACATCAACAACATCATAGAGATAGCCACCATCGGCATACCAGAAACGCCGGGCAAAATGCAGCTTGACCAGCTCACTACGCTGTTGATAGGGTGTGCTCTCTCCACCAAGCTGTTGCGTCCAGCGCTCCATAGCCCGTAACGCGAAGTACCAGAGCGCGTTCACCTCAACAGGCTTCCCTCGACGCGGTGTCACAACCCACTCCTCAATTTTGGCATCCATCCATGTCAGTTGAACGCCCTGTTCACCACCGCGAAGCAGCCCATCTTCGGCATCCATCCCTATATTATAGCGCGTTCCCTTTACATGGTGCTCGATAATATCAACCAGTATCGGGTACACCTCTTGAAGGAGAGCCATATCATTGGTCTCTTTCAAATAGCGATCCAGGGCATAGAATAGCCAGAGCGTCGCATCAATAGTGTTATATTCCGGGGTGGCGTCGTAATCGGGGAAGCGGTTCGGAATCAGGCCATCCTGCACATAGGCCAGAAAGGCCCTGAGCAGCGCCCGCGCCTCCTCATAGCGTCCAGTACACAAAAACAGCCCGGGAAGCGAGATCATTGTATCCCGTCCCCAATCAGTAAACCAGGGATAACCCGCAATCACGGTACGGCTGGCTTCCGTGCCCTGTGCAGCGGGCCGCGAGACGATACACTGATCTGCTGCAAGCGTCAGGCGCGCACGAACCGGGTCCTGTTCCGCCACGCAGGCCGCTGTATCAAGTACCCGCTGGATACGCTGTTGCTGACGACGCAAGGCGGCGCTCACAGCCGCTTCATGCTGTTCTCCCCCGAACTCGGCAAGCGACTGCTCACCGGCTGCCAGCACTAACGAAACCGGCTCATCAACTCCAAGCGACAGCCGAAAAATGCCGGGCTGATAGACATCTTCCAGATCGGGCAAACCGCGTTCTCGCTCTCGTCTATGGTAGACATGCCAGTACCAGAGCCCGGTAGGAGAGAAAAAGGCAGAGGGGCCAGCAACCAGATAAAATACAGGCGCTCCGTCATAGGCACGAATCCGACAGCGATTTTGCTGACTATCTACGATAAAATGCCAGTCTTCAGACCCGCGCGTCACCCCATGATAATCGCGGCTCAGGCAAAATGGTACCAATGTCAGCGCAAGCGCGTTGTCGCCTTGCTTCGCCCCATGCAACCGATATTGCACATACGTTCTGTTTTCCCCATATTCCATCCAGATACGTTTCTCCAGCAATAGCTCGTCAGTGAGCCGATAGCGGAAACAGGGAATATCGCCCTCCAATTCAAACGCTTCTAGATAGTGGTAGCCCTGGGGATCAAGCACGCCCCCCTGATATTCATGAGTGCCCAATTTCAATACGGTTCCATCAGTCAGCGTGATCTCTTCATCTATTCCTGTCACCATCACCACCCGTTCAACTGGAGGCCGCACAGCAGCAACCAGCAACCCATGATACCCACGCGTCGTTGCACCCACAAGCGAGCTGGAAGCATAACCACCTATGCCATTCGTGACAAGCCATTCATAATTCAGTGCGGTCTGTATATCTGCACAAATGGAGCGGTCTAATCTGATATGCCAGAAAGCGGAATCGGCAGGTTGAGCAACAGGTTCATTTTGCAACTTCGCAAACATTCTCTTATAACCTCCTCATTGTCCCTTTTCCCACTGCCGCCTGAGTCATCATGGGAAAGAACACTCCCGCTATCAATGAGGGAGCGTCTCAGTGACAAAGAATAATACACTATGAAATGCAATATTTCCAGTTATGCAGTGTATCACGTGCAACGTATCACGTCCAGAGAAGAAGACAAGGGGGCTAGAATGGAGTCAAAAAAGCAGGGCCACCGCGTTCTCAGCAAGCAGCCCTGCAAACCTATGCAGCCATCAGTTCTCGAATACGACGCAATGCCTCGGCGATCCGCTCATCGGGCGTCGTCAACGAGATACGCACATAGCCCTCACCGGCAGGCCCGAAGTTCGAGCCCGGTGTGATAAAGACACCAATGCGATCAAAGAGCCAGTTTGAGAACTCGCGCGATGTATATCCCGCAGGGATACGCGCCCAGATATAGAGGCCCGCAAGGGGAGCTACCGCACGCATACCCAGTGTATTACAACCCTCAACCAGCAAATCACGACGACGCTTATAGACAGCATTGCGCTCAATCGTCCATGCTTCCGGCAAGTTTAGCGCCTCGATTGCGGCATACTGCACCGGACGAAAAATGCCGCTATCAATATTGCTCTTCAGACGTGCCACGGCATCAACCAGCGTCGCATTGCCAACCAGCATCCCTACGCGGAAACCCGGCATGTTATAGGTCTTACTCAACGAATGCAGCTCGACCGCTACATCCATTGCCCCGGGGACCTGTAACAGCGAGGGTGGCCGAAAATCGTCGTAGTAGGTCTCGGCATAGGCCATATCATGCACAATTACCAGTTGATGACGTTTCGCGAACTCCACAACAGACGCAAAATAGTCGAGATCGGCAACCGCAGCGGTCGGGTTATTAGGATAGTTCAGCCAGAGCAGACGTGCTTTCGCCAGCACATTCGCAGGAATGCTATCCAGATCCATCAGATACCGGTTCTCTTCGCGCAACGGCAGCATATAAGGCTGGGCGCCAATTGTGGTAGCCGCCGAGACATAGACCGGGTAATAGGGATCAGGGGTCAGCGCGATATCGCCAGCGTTCAGCACACAGGAGGCCGCATAGACCAGCCCTTCTTTCGAGCCGATCAGCGCCAGGGTTTCGCGCTCCGGCTCTAGCGCGACTCCAAAGCGGCGCTGAAACCAGGAAACAACAGCATCATGAAAGGCATGCATGCCCCGATATTCAGGGTAGCGATGATTGATCGGCTGATGAGCGGTCTCACACAGACGTTCAATAACACTCGCAGGCGCGGGCAGGTCTGGATCACCTACGGAGAGATCAACGACATCTACCCCCTGTGCCTGTTTCTCCTCAATACGCTTCTTGGCATCGGCAAAATGGAAGGGAGGCAGGCTGTTAATAAGATTCGATAACTGAACCACGGAAACTCCTCTACAAGCTACTCGGAATGGAACAACGCTTGTGTGTCCTTCACAAAAACACACAAGCGACTCTCATACGTTTACCCTCTTTGTTGTATTCTACTCTATTGGTTCGGCCTCATACCAATTTTTGCCAAGCTTCATTTCTACTTTGATCGGCACAGAGAGAGTCACGACATGTTCCATCTTCTGCCGAATCAGTCCCTTGGCTCGCGCGATCTCTTCAACCGGGACCTCAAAGACCAGTTCATCATGCACCTGGAGCAGCATACGCGTCTTCATACGCAGTCTCTGAAACTCGCCCGCAAGCTGAAGCATCGCCATCTTGATAATGTCGGCATTAGTCCCTTGAATGGGCATGTTTATTGCCTCACGTTCAAGTGCCTGCCGCTCGGTAAAGGAGAGCGAGCGCATATCAGGGATAAAGCGCTTGCGCCCATAGAGCGTGTTGACGTAGCCCTGCTGGCGAGCCTGATTCAGCGTTCCCTCAACATAGCCCTTGATGCTCGGGAAGGTTTCATGATAGCGCTTGATAAAGTCGGCTGCCTCAGAGTTGGTCATACCGGTAATCTGCGCCAGGCCAAAGGCCGACTGCCCGTAGAGCACAGCGTACACAACGGTCTTTGCCAGACGACGCTGATCCTTTGTGACAGCTTCAGGCGGCACACCAAACAGCGATGAGGCCGTGATGGTATGAATGTCCTCATCCTTACTGAAGGCCTCGACCAGACGCGGCTCAGCGGTAATATGCGCCAGAATCCGCAGTTCAATCTGGGAATAGTCAGCCGTTAAGAGTTGGTAGCTTGGGTCAGCAATAAAAGCCCGGCGAATCTGGCGCCCCAGCTCCGTACGCACCGGGATATTCTGCAAATTCGGATTGCTGGACGAGAGACGCCCGCTGGACGCAATCGTCTGGTTAAACGAGGTATAGACGCGCCCGGTCGTCTTATCCATCAGATTCAGCAGTCCATCAACATAGGTTGACTTCAGCTTGCTCAACTGCCGATAGGCCAGCAGATAATCAATGATGGGATGTTTTCCCTGCAAGCTCTCAATCACGTCAGCGCTCACCGAATATCCCGTTTTTGTCTTGCGCCCGGCTGGAAGCTTCAGTTCAGTAAACAGCACCTCACCCAGTTGTCGAGTTGAATTGATATTAAAGGTGTGACCGACCGCGTCATAGATCGCCTGCTCACAATCGTGTATCTGCTCGTTCAGCTTCTCGCCAAAGACATGCAGAAAGTTTTCATCCAGCGCCACGCCATAGAGCTCCATCTGCATCAGTACCGAGATCAGTGGTAACTCGACGCGCTGATAGAGCGTCATCAGACCATTACGCTCAAGATCTTCCTGTAACGGTCCGGCCAGGCGCAGCGTCATATCGGCGTCTGCTCCTGCATAGTCAGCGGCCTTACGGATGGGCACACGATCCATCGTAATTGCTTTGCTGCCCGTCCCGATCAGTTCGCTGATCGGTGTCATCAGATGCCCGAGCCGCTGAAATACCTGATCCTTCAAGCCCAGAGCCCGCCTGCCCGGCTCAATCAGATAGGCAGCGACCATCGTATCGAATGCCAGTCCGCGGACCTCAATTCCATGCAGCGACAGCACAGCCATATCATACTTCGCGTTATGCATGATTTTCTGGACAGCGGTATCCTCAAAGACAGGGCGCAGTGTTTCCAGCACATACTCAAGCGGAAGCTGCTGGCCTGGTTCCTGATTATCAATGGTGTGCGTATGACCAACCGGGATATAGTACGCCTCACCCGGAGCCATTGCCAGCGAGATACCCACCAGTTTCGCTTTACGCTGATCCTCAGAGGTAGTCTCGGTATCAAGGGCAAAGCGACCAGCAGAAGCAAGACTTTGCACCAGCACGTTTAGTGCTTCCTTCGTATCGACGATCATGGTACTGGTCTGCATTGTCGCATTTTCTGGCAGGAATAGAGGGGTTTCCATAGCCTGCGAGGTTGGTAAGCGCAATCGGCGCGTCGTCTCTACTCGCGGCTCTTCCTCGCCAAACAGACTGAGTTGTGTTGGCCGCTCGATCTCTTCGACATCGTTTGCGGCTGGTGTTGCGATGTTTTCAGCCTCGGGATGAGAGAGCAGAAGCGGAACAGTTGTCCCATCCGGTGGTGGCGGAGGCGTGAGAATCGGCACCACACCCACAGGAGGTGCATAGTGGAGTTTTTCCGCTTCCACAGCCTGCGCGTTCGCAACGGTTGCCTCATCGGATAGCTCGTCAAGGCTCTGTGCCCCGATCTCGTCCGGCTTAAAGGTAATTCCCAGTTGCCGGAACAGGGCAAACGCACGCTCAACCTGCGACCGAAACTCAAGCTGACGAAATAGCGTCAGGATCCTTTCGCTATCCACATGCTGTAAGCGGCAATCCTCAAGCTTGAGTTGAATGGGAACATCCAGCACTATAGTTGCCAGATATTTACTCTCTTTTGCCATCTCTGAGCCTTCACGCAACAGCTTCTGCTCTTTCGGCTTGAGCTCTGACAGGTGGCTCAGGATATTTTCCAGTGTTCCATACTGCTCGATCAAGCGGGTAGCCGTCTTCTCACCGATGCCGGCCACGCCCGGAATGTTGTCCGATTTATCGCCCACCAGTCCCTTGAAATCAGGCAAGCGCTCCGGCGGGAAACCGTAACGGGTCTTAACCTCTGCGGTATTATAGTCAACCACCTCGGAGATACCACGCTTGGCAACCTTGACACGCACATGATCATTGACCAGTTGCAGCGTATCCATATCACCGGTATAGATAATCGTATCAACGCCCTGCTGTGTGGCCTGCACAGCCAGTGTGCCAAGCACATCATCAGCCTCGAAGCCATCCTTCTCGTAGATCTGGATGCCAAATGCCGACACCACCTCACGAATACGGCCAAATTGTGGCTTCATATTCTCGGGAAGGGTCGGGCGATGCGCTTTATAGGGCGCATAATGCTCATGGCGAAACGTGGGCACCGGGCGGTCAAACGTGACGGCGATATAGTCAGGACGCTCCTCTAAAAGCGCCTTCATTAACATAGATGTAAAGCCAAAGGTCGCATTGACCGGCTCTCCGCTGCTGGTAGATAAGTCCTCTGGAACGGCATGAAAGGCACGATGGATAATTGCGTGTCCATCGACCAGTACAAGCTTTTTTCGTTTATTCTCTGATGCAGCCATAAAGAAACCCCTCAACTCTTCTTATTCCCAGGAATTCTTTTTGCGCGGTATAGAAACGGCAATGCTCCCGGCAAAATAGCACAAACGGATTCATACATCACTCTTGTCAGCAGACATTGTACTGTTTTCTGCGTCTCAGGGAAAGCCCTTGTTGCGATCATTCAAGCACCTCATAGCGATTATGTTCCATATCCCAGGCATAGAGGTACGCCTGCGACGGTGTTCCTGGATCGGTCGCTACCAGCACAAACGAGAACAACGTCAGATCGCGTAAAGGAATGCGTCGCCAGTCGGTTTGGCGAAGCCATGCAATCAGTTCCGGCGTTATCTCTTCGGGCGAGGGCATCGCATAGCGATCAACCCAGGTGCCGGTATTCAGATAGGTCTGAGTGTCGCTTAATCGCTCACTGCGCCAGCTATGGGTATGGCCTGCAATCGCATAGCGTAGCTCTGGCCGGGAACGCAGCCCCTCATGCATCCCCTGCGAGACCGCCGCGCTGGTCTCATCACGAGAAGAGGTAAAGAGGCGGGCGAGCGCCTGTTCTACCGGCAGAGACAGCGCCTCACGAACCTGCATGTATTCCAGCATTTCAGCCTGCGAAACTCGCTGCTCCTCTCTCTGTGCCCCCATCTCACTACGGAAGGCCAGAAATTCAAAAATAACCGCGTCAAAGAGCTTTTGTGGGTCAGGACTAGCCTCCATCGTCATAGACCGTTCTGGCGCAAAGAGACGCACAGTGCGCTGGACCATATCATGCAATAGCTCAGGATCAATGAGGCAGAGGAGCGCAATTTCACGAATATTGCTGATTGGAGGCTCAAGATGCTCGATATAGGGATGTTTGAGCGCGATATACCGCAGCACCTGTTGATGAAAGATCGTACCTGGAGGCAATTCCAGGTGTGCCGGGAATGGCGCACGGAGCCGTCCTGCATCGTCCCAGAGCTCAGGGGGGCAGTTCCAGGCATCAAATGCATGACCATGTTCAATCACCACATCAGGAGCAGGGGAATAGAAGCGATCGGGCACAAAGCGCACACGCTCATCGCTGGGCTTCCCTGTAATCGCCTCACAGATGCGCCGCTGCACTTCAGGAAAACAGAGCTCGATGTCATGATTTCCAGCGAGGAACGTCAGACTGTGATGCGAGAAAGCAAGGAACCGCCGCAGTTCCGTAAAGAATGATGGATGTGCGTTTCTTATTTTTTCCAGCTTTTGCTGTGCAAAAGTTGCATCCGTACTACGTATAGTAGAGTAAGGAGAAGTTGGAGTATCCGCCGATAAGGAAGGAGAAACCATCAGAAAATCAAAACAGTCACCGTTGATGATAAGTTCCAATGAGGCAGTGTCCTCAAGAATGGAGGGCTCAGCCGCAAACGCGCTCAGAAAACGCATAAAGGCTTCCTGCTGGCGCTGTCCAAACCCATCGAGAGGAAAGGTGTTATCCGCAAGGTGAAGGTCACTTATGATGAGCTTATAGTGTGTCATGAAGAATCCTTTCTGTAAGTCGCATAGTCGATCTGAAAACCTGTTTCGCAGCAGACCGTATGGGCAAGCTTGAAATACAGGAGCAAGACACCGCACAAGAATACTATTCCCTCCCTGGCGAGATGAATAGTGAATCGCGTCTGACGCCGATCAGACCGCAAAAGAGCAGGCGCGAAAACAACACGAAGCCCGGGTAAGGCCTTTTGCGGGTGACAAGTCTATTACTACAGTGTTTGCACCGACATGTATAGTATAGTTAACTGGCAACCAAAGTTGTATGTAGTTTCGTTGCATCGCCAGTTACCCAACGGGACAGACGGACAACTCAGGACGGTAGAATAGCCTGTGCCTTTACTGTCAGACTAACGTCAACCGAATGTCCAGAAGGCATTTACGTATCAGTCTCCTCAATAGGAGATTGAAAAACAGCGATATATCTCTGTTGATCAAGAAGTCGTCCAATTTAGTGCACATGAGCACCAATCGGTGCAGGAGTGGTAGAAGCATGGTAGAAGAGACCCATGATGAACTGTTAACTGTTCGGGAAGTAGCACGTCGTCTGCGCGTGGATGATACGACCGTACGACGCTGGATCAAGAGTGGCGCGCTTGAGGCGATCACGCTCCCCCACCGGGGCAAACGTCAGGCGTATCGTATCAAGAAGTCAACGCTCGATAAGCTGCTGAGTGGAGGCACACCGCCAGCATAAGAACAGTTCAGACGCAACTCACACGGCATAATGGGGTATCTGTTCTGGTACCCCATTTCTTTTTGCTGCAGAGCAGCGAGCATTTCGAGCCTCAGTAAGTAAAAAGTCAGTATAATAGACAGTAGAATATTTTTGCTCTTTTCCCAAAAATCTACTCAATTCATTTTAAGAATATGGATCTACCCATGTCTATACATAATGGGGGTACACTAGAAACAAAGGGGAGCAAAAAAAGCAGAACAACATGTGACGTTTCGCAACACAAACCCATACACACAATCCGGTATCGGACAAAGGCCAGTCCCTAGAAGAACGAAGGAGAGAAGGAAGTTCTATGAAAATAGCACTCTTGGGAGGAGCAGGCTTTATCGGCACCCATCTCACACAAGCGTATCTGGAAGCAAACCACGATGTTGTGGTCATCGACAATCTCAGTCATAGCACTCAGCACACTATCGACCCACGCGCCCGGTTTTATCACATCGATATCCGTAGCCCAAAGTTGCACACGATTCTGAGCAACGAACGCCCGGATATCGTCAGCTACCACGTGGCGTATACTACAGACGAACTGCCACAGGATCACCTGCTACTGGACGCCGACACCAGCATTCGGGGTCTGTTGAACGTCCTTGAGAGCTGTGCTGATGCTGCAATTAAGAAGTTTATTTTCGCTTCCGGTGGAAATACGCTCTACGGCACCGTTGATCCCTCCCAGCTTCCACTCAAAGAAGAGACTCCTCTTCAGCCCAAACAACCCGTCGATATCAGCCGTATGACAGGCGAATGGTATGTGCGCTATTATGCCAGACAATATGGCTTTCAACATACGATCCTGCGCTATGCCAATGTGTATGGAGAACAGGCAACCAACCACCCCCTGAGCTACTGTATGGCGATGCTGCTGGAACAGCGAGCCCCCATCATTCGCGGCTCCGGCGATAGCATGCACGACCATATTTATATTGATGACGTGGTTCGGGCAAACCTGCTCGCCCTCGTTCGCGGCGACAACCAGACCTTCCATATCAGTAGCGGCGAAGGCTACACCATCAAACACCTGTATCGCCTGATGGCGCAGGCGCTTGGCAGTACCATTGAGCCGGTCACGCTTTCTGGCTCACTCGCCGAGACCGAGCAGATCGTCCTTGATAACAGTCTGGCCCGTAGCATGCTTGGATGGTACCCTGAAGTGTCACTGTATGAGGGCATTCAGCGCATGCTTCAACGTCTCGACGGGCACCCGCACACCACACAAAGCCAGCAGAAACCCACACTTACCCATATCCCCTCGCTGGTGTAAAGCGGCCAGAAGGCGCTCGCAAACCAGCAGATATACTCATTTGCGATAGCGCCTAAACACCGTGGCTACCCTTTGGGACCCCTCGCCAGTATGCGGGGGGTTCTTATTATCCCCTAAATCCTGAAATTCTCAATCTGGTAGACCTTATTACTACCAAAGGAAAAACAAGTATCCTCAAAATGAACCTGATAGACTGTGTTCTTCTCAGACCCCAGTTTCACAGAAGCCCAGCGCTCCATCGTCTGATCTCCATTCAACAAGATGGCCTCAGTAAACGGCCCGGACGAACTATATGACTTACCACTTTCATCAGTTAAATAGAGTTTGTACGCTCGCATATACTCACAAGCCTGATGAGAACCATTAGTGATCGTGAAATGCCAGGTAGAAGTACGCTCCTCGTCATTTACGGTAATCGAGTCCAAAACGATATCAAGCGCGTTGTAATCGCAGCTCAAGGCACAGGTAAAGCGGAACTTCTTGATATCAGCGACATTGTATATAATAATCTGGCCGCCCGTTGGTGTGACTTCGGGAGTCGTTGTTACCGTTGCCGCAGCACTGCCAGAAGTTTCATTGGTTGGTGAAGGCGTCGCGGTCGGGGCCGTGACGATCGGTTGGGTACTCTGGGGTTGAGTCGGCTGCGTGTTGGCGGCCCGATCCTTGCTTAACGCGACGATCTGGTTGTTCATCTGCCAGAGCAGATAGCCACCGCCGCCAAGCGTGCCAAGCAGTAGCAGAATCAAGATAACGATAGTCAGGATCAGCCCGGCACGAGACTTCTGCTTCGGAGCTGGAGGAGCCGAAGCTGCAGCCGGAGGCACCGGATAATAGCCCGAGAGCTGACTTCCAGAAGGCGTGGGAGTCATCAGCGGTCGCGAGGTTGGAATCTGCGATAGATTGGGGTTGGTCATCACATGCGACGCACCAGATGTCACCCCCACTGGTGGCTGCTCAGGCGAGGAAGGCGTAAATTGCGCCCGGGCGGTTGGGATCTGCGACTCGCTTAACTGCGGCGTCTTGTTCGCATCCTGGGGCATATGGGTTGTCTCGCCGCTCACATCCTTCGGCGGCGGAGGCAATGGAGCCGATTGGCTCTCCTGATAGGCCTTCTCAAAAGCGCTTACAAAGGCCTGGATGCTTGGATAACGATCCTCAGGCTTCTTGCTCAGCGCCTTCAGCACGACGGCCTCGATCTGTGGCGTGATTTCGGGCACCTTCTCCCGTATCGAGGGTGGGGCAGTAAAGAGATGCTGACTCCCGATCTCAGCAAAAGAGCCGGTAAAGGGGCGCTGTCCCACCAGCCACTCATAGACCACAATCGCAAGCGCATATTGATCGCTGGCAGCTACAGCTTTCCCCTGAATCTGTTCCGGGGCCATATAGGCAACTGTGCCGCCAACCTCCTGCTTGCCCTGATAGCGCGAGCTCTGAGTTGCGACCGCGATCCCGAAATCTCCCAACAAAATAGAGCCATCTGCACCTATCAACATATTTTCGGGTTTGATATCGCGGTGAATAAGCTTGCGCTCATGTGCGTATTGAAGTGCCGGACCAAGCTGCCGGAGATACGAGAGGACCTCTGTTGGAGAGAGGCGCGTTCCATGGGGATGACGTTGCCGCAGGGTCCCATTCGGGGCATAGGTCATCACCAGATAGGGATATTTGCTCTCGGTATCAATACCGAAATCCAGCACTTTGACGATATGCGAGTGAGAGAGGTTCGCGACCGTGCGCGCCTCATTCAAGAAGGGCTGAACCTGCTCACTTACCAGGCGCGTCTGAAGCATCTTGATCGCCGCCTGCGTATTCAGATAACTATGTTCTCCTAAATACACATCGGCTAAGCCACCACTTCCAAGCATACGAATAATCTTATAATTTCCGATCTGCTTTCCAATAAACGCGTTCATCCTTTGCTCCTACAAACGAAGCTAATCGATACTTCCTCTTTCGCTATTGTAAAGCAGGGCCTCTCATATTACAAGTTTATTTTTCTCTTCCGTTATAAACACAGAAATCCATTTCTACTCAAACCAAAAGAAGAAGGGCTCTTCCTGTGCAGGAAGAGCCCTTCTGCAAAAGATGTCTACTGTTGCAGGCCGCTAACCACACGTGCATATTTTTCCGCAAGTGCTTGAGCCTGCTCATTTGACGTAGACTCGGCCACAACATGGAACAGCGGATTATCGGCGTCGGGCAACACCAGAACCCACTCACTGCCCAGATCGATCTTAATGCCGTCAATCGGCTTGGCACGCCGCTCACGATACTGCTCGCTGAGGATGCGCATCACCTTCCCTTTGTGCTCCCAGGGGCAGGTCACGCGGGTCATGCTCATATAGTATGCCGGAAGATCGTCGACCACCTCTGATAGCCGCATTTCAAAGGTTGCCAGCAGTTCCAGTAGCTTCGCGATCGCCAGCATGCTATCAAAGGCAGGTTGCAGCGACGGGAAGACAAAACCGCCGCGTCCATCGCCAACCAGCACCACACCTTCACGCATGGCTGCCGTCATCAGCGCATGCGGCAGAACCTTCGTATGCTGAATATAGCCATCATAGCGCTTCGCGATGTGCTGTAAGACACTGGGAGCCGTTACCGGAGCGGCCACTGTGCCCCCGCGATTCTCGCGCAAGAACAGGCTGGTCATTACCGCCAGCAGCTTCATCCCGTCCAGAATACGCCCGCGATCGTCAACAATCCAGATGCGCTCACCGCCCGGGTCAATCCGAATGCCCATATCCATATTCAGAGCAGAGGTCACCGCCGCGAGGCGCTGCATTGCCCGTCCCTCATCATCAGGCGAGCTTGGTGCCCCTTCGTCCCGACTGGTATTGAGCACAATGACCTCACAGCCCAGATCATCAAAAATCTGAGGCAACATCAGGATCGTGCTGCTATGGGCATAATCAACGACGAGCTGGTACTTGCGCTCGCGAATCACTTCATGCTTGATGGTACGATTGAAGCCCTGCATATAGCGGCCACACACATCGGAATCGCTGAGCACATTAATCGCGCCGATCTCATCCATATAGACGCGGCGATAATCTTCACGGAAAAAGAGGTTCTCAATCTTCCGCTCGGTCGTCTTGTTAATATCAAGGCCGTTATGGTCGAAAATCTTGATATCGACGACTCTGGGATCATAGGGAGACACGCGTACATGCACACCACCGACCGCATCTGTATTGCGGATAAAGTAGCGTGCCACTGGAATCGGCACCTGATTGATATCCCAGACATTGACTCCGGCAGAAGGCAGGCCCGCGTTAATACCGCGCTTAATCATGCGTGACGTGCGGTGTTCATCGCGGTTCAGGCAGACAGTCGCCCCGCGCGCCAGAATCGCGCCATAGGCAGCCCCGATCTTGGTGGCGAACTCGGGTGTGATATCCACATTCACCAGCCCGGTCACACCGTGACGGCTGAAGAGGCTGCGCCGTCCCTGTGATCCCCAGATAATACTGGTATTGACAACGGCCCCGGCCTCAATTTCCTTATCAGGCCAGATCTTGACGTTAGGCTGAATGATCGCGCCATCCTGGATCGTGGAATTATCGCCAATGACTGAGCCCTCAAACATTACCGCCTTTCCCTTGACGCTGGTTGAGGTGCCGACGATCGCACCGCGCAGCTCTGCTCGCTCGCCAATATAGGAGTTATTCCAGACAATACTGCGATCAATCTGCGCTCGCTCGTCAATAATGGCGTAGCCACCGATGATACTCGGGCCATGAATAATCGCGCCCTGTCGCACCTTACAGTCATGTGCAAGATAGACGGGGCCATACAACTGAGCTGAGCCATCGATCTCGACGCCCTCTTCACACCAGATATTGTTGCCGATATTTTTCGCCGGAATCTCAATATCCACGCGTCCCTGTAGAGCGTCAGCATTGGCACGCATATACTCACTTAAATTGCCGACATCACACCAGTACCCCTTTGGCGCAATATAGCCATATATCGGGTCACCCTGCTTCAACATCATCGGGAAGAGTTCCTGACTGAAGTCGAAGGGCTTGTCTTTCTCAAAGTAGGAAAAAATCTTCGGATCCAGCACGTAAATGCCGGTATTGATGGTATCACTGAAAACTTCGCCCCAGCTTGGCTTCTCAAGGAACTGGGTGATATGCCCATCCTCATTGGTGATAATAACTCCATATTCCAGAGGATTATGCACATGCGCCAGCAAAAGCGTTGCCAGGGACTTCTTTTCGTTGTGATACTTGACTAAATCGGTAAGGTCATAATCGGTCAGAGCATCACCACTGATCACCAGAAATGGCTCTGTCAGATGCTCTTCCGCATTTTTGACACTGCCGGCGGTCCCCAGTGGCACATCTTCCCGCGAGTAGGTGATATGCATGCCAAACTGAGAGCCATTGCCAAAGTAATCTTCAATACTGCTCGCCAGATACTGAACGGTAACTACCACTTCAGTAATTCCGTGTCGTTTCAGCAGATTCAGAATATGTTCCATAACCGGCTTGCCGGCAATGGGAACCATCGGTTTAGGGCGCCGAATCGTTAAGGGGCGTAGCCGTGAGCCTTCACCTCCGGCCATAACAACTGCCTTCATGAGAGCCTCCCTTATCCCAGCTAACTTCCTGAGAGCCAAACTTCACACACTCAACACCGTCAAAAGAAGCACGTAAAGCAAGGAATGAGTAAAATAGATGAAGGACGGCGTAGCTACAGCCACGCCGTCCGAACAACTCCGCTAACATTATTGTACAACAAGAGAAAAACGCGTCGCAAGGCATTTACTACCAGTCACTCAACCTTCCCTGTTCTACCAACCAGCGCACAAAAAGATGACGATAGGTAATTTCAGACGCTTTTTTCTCTTCGTACTCTTCCTGTAATTTGATGAGCTTACGAGCCTCCTCTAAGGAGAATCCCTCGTCAAGGAGGGCATCAATAAGCAAATCCACATACTGGTGTTGCATATACTTGTCCCCCTTACGCATCTAGCTACACATCGTGACGTAGGCCACCATACTCAGAGAGATCCAGGTAAGAACAAAACCAGAGCAATCGTGGATACCACAAGAGGAGACCACCACGGGCAATAAACGATGAGAACAGGTAGAAAAAGGGCATCCCAACAACAAGACAAGAACAGCACAAAGCCCGATGGGTCTGCCTTCTTCCCGCATGCTAAAGACCGAAGATCGCACGCACAAAGTCCTTGCAAAGCGGGCCAGACTCTTTTTTCAGACAGAGAAAACGTGGAGCATGAACAACGGCCAGATAGATAATGCTATCTGTACCCCTTACCGTCATCACTACTACACAGTATAGCGTATTAACGGGGAATTTGCCACACTGATAGCACTCTTGATTACAAGCCGATTCACGGCAATCAGATGGTTAAAAACGCCGCTGTACACTACCCACCTCGCATATAACGCTTTATTTCTTCTTCATTGTCGTAATAGTAACTAATCGCGTCATACACCTGAGCGAGAGTGAGATGCTGTTCAGCCGCTATCACTTCGGGGTCAAGGCCGCTCTGGAACAGAAGCATGACATGCCGAACTCCGGTTCGCGTCCCGGCAATAATTGGCTCACCATCATAAATGGTTGAATCACGAATAATATGCGGATGTGCTGTTTGTTCAATACCCATAGCCCCTCCCTTTACACAATATATACCTCTATCAATTATCATATTCTATTTCTATAAATCGAATCAATGCCACGCTGGCAGGGAATAAAAACCTCCCCTATAAACCTCTACCAGACAAGGGGCTGCTTTCACAAAAAATTCACAGTAGACTCAACCACACCAGATAGCGTTATAAGCCGAAGGAGCTGCCTATCACGCTTCTGCGCATGAGTGAGTTTTCAGAAAAAGCTTGACAACTCTTAAAATCCTCTGGTACAATACCTCTCAACGAGCGCAAAGCTGTGTATACATCGCCCTTTTCTCTGCTGACACAGCGGAGGATCTTTTGCACGTATAATGCATGATGGAAGCGGTTGGAAAGCCGTTTTTCTATATGCTGATTGCAATGCCTGACGGGGGGTGATAGGCGTTCTGTACAAGTCGCGCCAGACCTCAACTCGGGGCACGCTTCCTAGAACAGAGTGATACACAGTTTTTTCTATTTATCAAACAAGGCACCTCATTAGTGTATCTCGAAGCAAAATCAACGTCTTAATCACGGACTCATACCAGTATTTCTTTTCAGGGTAGATAGAAGCGGAAGAATTTGAAAACAGAGAATACCACTGATACAAACCAATTCGACGTTGACGTTTTACAGAAAGAGCTTTCCCTTCTGGGGACACAGTTTTTTGGGCTTGGCCGACGAACCGTTTTTCTACCGGTCGTCGAGTCAACAAACATCCTGGCGATACAATGTGCTCTGAAAGGAGCAGATGAAGGGACGGTGATTCTAACCGATAGCCAGACTGCCGGTAAAGGGAGACTGGGAAGGCGTTGGATCGATGTGCGCGGGAAGAATGTGCTCTCGTCAACAATCGTAACACCACACTTTCCGCCTTATCTCCTGATTATGCTTGCATCTCTGGCAGTTGTCGATGCAATCGCCGAATGCTGTGGACTAGAAGCTTCGATCAAATGGCCCAATGATATTCTCATCGGCAGCCGGAAAGTTGCTGGTATACTCATTGAGACCAGCCATGACCTATCCGGTCGGATGGTTGCAGTGATGGGCATCGGGATAAACGTCAATGGTCGTATTGAACATATGCCGCTTCCACAACACACTGAAGGCAGTGTGCGGGATAGCGAACAAACACCTGCGCAGGCCGCGCCGCAACAGCGGGCAACCACGCTAGAGACGGAGTGCGAACATCCCGTACAACGGGAAATTCTGCTCGCGCACCTCCTCTATCATCTGGAACGCGTCTATCTGGCGCTCCAGCAGGAGGCGCAAGAAGGGGTGGCCGCCACAAACGGCGACACACAGGCCCGGCAGGTCCTGAACAATTGGCGTCAACGCCTTTCAACCCTGGGGCGTTCTATCAAAGTACGTCAGGGAGATACCCTGATCGAAGGGGTCGCGGAAGACGTTGGCGAGAGCGGAGAACTGATCTTACGCTCTTCTACAGGTAAGCGCGTCATTATCACCTGGGGGGACGTTGGGTATCCCTCGGAGTAGTTGACGTTGCAGAGGTACTATCGTTGGAGAACGAACTCCAACCAGAATGAGGGGAACAGAAGATGGAGACACAGGATGTATTCCTAACTTCAGACGGCTTACAGCGTGCTATGAGTCAGCTTGAATTTCTGCGCACAGTGCGGCGCGCAGAGGTGGCGCAGTACCTCCATGATGCTAAAGAGTCCGGCGATGTCATAGACAACCCTGCCTATGACGACGCAAAGGACCAACAGGCTAAACTTGAGTCTCGCATTATGGAGCTCGAACAGCTTATCGCACGTGCCAAGCTGATCGACCATCGACAAACTGACGAAGTTTCCCTGGGCTCGATTGTCCATCTTCGTACTAGCGATGATCGTGAAGTAACCTATACTATTGTTGGTGCTTTTGAAGCCAGCCCGAGCGCCGGTCGCATCTCAAACGAATCCCCGGTAGGTCGTGCACTCCTCGGCCACAAAGCCGGAGATCATATTATGGTCTCCACCCCGGGCGGCGTGAAAGAGTACACCGTTATAAGCATCGAATAAGCTCCTCCCGCGCCGCTCCCTTCCTCTCAAACGAGGATACGGTTGCAATCCCAGAAAAACTGAGTCCTCCCGGGTTGGCTATTCCCATTTCACAGCCCAACACCTGGAGGGCTCCTTTTTTTCTTCCCCCTACCACGATAGCAAAATGTGATAGCAGGGCACGCTGTCACTACCCAGTAACGCCAAACAATGTTACAATGGACAGAACATGGAGCCTGGTATACCGGTTATCCGTGTCTTTGTCATGCCTGCGGTATACTATGGCACAAAACGTCGAAGGGAAAACAAAAACGATATGCCAGAGGAAAGGGAGATACGAATACAGCGCCTCCATGCGTTGCGAGATCAGGGCATAGAACCCTATCCTACAACGGTTGAGCGTTCTCATACAATTGCAGACGTCCAGCAGCACTTTGACGAGTTCGTTGGACCAGAAGGCAATTTTACACTTGTTGGCCGAGTTCGCCTGCTCCGTGTGATGGGGAAAGCCACCTTCGCTACCATTGAGGATGGCACCGGAAGAATTCAGGTCTTCTTCCGCATTAATGATATTGGTGAAGAGAACTATCGCCAGATCAAACTACTTGATGTCGGAGACTTCATCGAGGCCAATGGCTATCTCTTTGTCACCAAAACCGGTGAGCATACGCTGCATGTCCGCAAATGGCACATTATCTCGAAGGGCCTGCGTCCGCTCCCCGAAAAATTCCACGGGCTTGAAGATATCGAGACCCGCCAGCGTAAACGCTATCTTGACCTGATCGCTAATGGCGAAGAGGTAAAACAGGTATTTGCTACCCGCAGCCGTACTATCAGCGCAATTCGCCGCTTCCTGGATGATCACGGCTACCTGGAGTTTGAGACCCCGATCCTTCAGCCGCTCTATGGTGGCGCGACCGCACGCCCGTTCATTACACACCATAACGCGCTTGATCGCGATCTGTATCTGCGCATCGCAGTTGAGCTTTATCTGAAACGCCTGATCGTTGGCGGCTTCGAGCGCGTCTATGAGCTTGGCCGCAACTTCCGCAATGAGGGCATTGACCGCAGTCATAACCCCGAGTTCACGATGCTTGAGTTCTATCAGGCATATGCAGACTACAACGATATGATGAAGCTGACCGAGGAAATGATTGCCTATGTTGCCCGGCAAGTCAAGGGTAAGCCCGTCGTCACCTATCAGGGGGTCGAAATCGATCTCACGCCTCCCTGGCCGCGCATCCCGCTCCTGGAAGCCATCAAACAGTATACCGGCATCGACGTGGATCAGTACCCCGATAAAGAGAGCCTCGGCGCGGCAATGCGTGAGCAGGGCTATGAGGTTGATCCCAATCTTGAGCGCGGTCGCTTGATCGATGACTTGAAAGGGGCCATGTTCCGCAAGGGTATTCCCGAGTTGAAGCAGGCCATGTTCCTGATCGACTACCCGCTTGACCTCTCACCGCTGACTAAGAAGCATCGCAGCAAGCCCGGCCTGGTTGAGCGCTTCCAGCCGTTTATTGGTGGCCTTGAGGTTGGAAACGCCTTCACCGAACTCAATGATCCCCTGGATCAGCGCGCCCGCTTTGAGGATCAGATGCGTCAGCGCGCGCAGGGCGACGAGGAAGCACAGATACTTGACGAAGACTTCCTTGAAGCGCTGGAAATCGGGATGCCTCCTACTGGTGGCGTCGGTATCGGCATCGATCGCCTCACAATGGTGATGGCCGATCAGGAGTCCATTCGCGACGTGATCCTGTTCCCGGCCATGCGCAAAACCACCGAAGAATAAATACTGATACATCCCATTCCCCCGGCCTTCTGGTCGGGGGCGCTTTTTCTTTTCAGCCGGCCTTTGTTCTCACCCGTATACTATATAGAAATGAATAGATCAAGAAGGCTTCGGAAAAAGGAAAAGCAGTATTGTATGAACGTATCACCATTACATTGGCTCTACCGAGGGACCTTGAACCTGCTTTTTCCCCCACAGTGTGCAGGTTGCGCTCTCAGTGGAACCGTGCTCTGTAGCCGCTGCATGCAAAGCATCCAGCCGCTGACTCCGCCCTACTGTCCACGCTGCCTGACACTCCTTGCGACACCCGAGGCCTGTTGTCGCCCCTGCACAGAACGCATCTCAGCACTTCGAGGACTGCGCGCTGTCGGGAGCTATACAGGCGTCCTGCTTGCCAGCATTCACGCCTTGAAATATCAGGGTGTCATCGAGCTGGCTGACCCGCTCGGAAAGCTGCTCGCTCAAACCTACCAGCGCCACCATTTGCAAGCAGACATCGTGCTCCCGGTTCCGCTGCACCCCGAGCGCCAGCGCCAGCGCGGCTTCAATCAGGCAACGCTTCTTGCACGCGCCTGCGCCAGGCAGCTTGGCATTCCCTGGGATGAGCGGCTGCTGATCCGACGTCGGGCCACATCCTCGCAGGTCGGCCTGACCGCCAGCGAGCGGCGTGCCAATGTAGCGGCTGCCTTCAGCCTTCCTTCTTCGACACGCCGGATCAGAGAGCGAACCATCCTTCTGATCGACGATGTCAGTACGACCGGCGCGACATTGGAAGCCTGTGCCCGCCCCTTGTTGGACGCTGGCGCTCAGGCGGTCTGGGGCCTGGTTCTGGCTAAAAGGAATTTCGCACATGAAAGGTCAAGAAATGCAAGCCGTTCTCTTTCATTTCGCTAAATACACAACAGCAAAGAGTCCCTCACCTGATATGCTATAATAGAGCACACAATAATTGATATGAGACAATCAGGAAACTATATGGAGAGGAAAAAGAGCAGCACAAAGCCGCTTTTTGTGCATGCTATCCGTAGAGAGAGGAGCCACAATGCTAAATAGCGGAAAATGGCTTAGAGCAAGCGTTATCTGGCTCCTGGTCATCGCAATCGTCGTTTTTGCGGTCGTCTTCTTTTTTCGCCCACAAACGAATGTCAAAACTGTCAACGTCTCGACACTGTTGCAGCACGTAAAGGAAGACATTCGCCAGGGTAAACAGGACATTTTGAGTGTCAGCAATGACTCACTCACGCTGACACGCGGCAAAGAGGCAAACGCAGCAAAAGAAACCGCAACCGTCAATCCAGGGTTCATGGTCACCCAGGTACTCAAGGATAATGGCATCGACTACGTCAACACCAGTAACCTGACCCTGCAATATGAAGCGCCCAACCAGTTTGGAACGCTGCTCAGTTCTATTGGTGGGATACTCACCTTTCTGCTGTTTCTCGGCCTGCTGTTTATCATTCTGCGACAGGCGCAGGGAGCGAACAATCAGGCGCTCTCGTTTGGCAAGAGCCGCGCCCGCCTGTTTATGGGCAATAAGTCAACGGTGACCTTTGCCGATGTTGCTGGGGTAGAGGAGGCGAAACAGGAGCTACAGGAGATCGTCGAATTTTTGAAATATCCCGAAAAGTTTGTCGCTCTGGGTGCACGCATTCCGAAGGGCCTGCTCCTCGTCGGACCTCCCGGGACCGGAAAGACGCTGGTAGCCCGCGCCGTCGCCGGAGAAGCAGGCGTCCCCTTCTTCAGCATCAGCGGCTCCGAGTTTGTAGAAATGTTTGTCGGCGTTGGAGCCAGTCGCGTGCGTGATCTCTTCGATCAGGCCAAACGCAACAGCCCCTGTATTGTCTTCGTTGATGAAATCGATGCGGTCGGACGCCAGCGCGGCGCTGGTCTGGGCGGCTCCCATGATGAGCGTGAGCAAACCCTGAATCAGATTCTGGTTGAGATGGATGGCTTCGACTCAAACACCAATGTGATTGTGATCGCCGCAACCAACCGCCCCGACGTCCTTGATCCCGCGCTCCTGCGCCCCGGACGCTTTGACCGCCAGGTGGTACTGGATCGCCCTGACATCCGAGGCCGCGTCGCTATTCTTCAAGTCCATGCGCGAGGAAAGCCGCTGGCGGATAATATCTCGCTGGAAACGCTTGCCAAGCAAACCCCGGGCTTCTCCGGTGCTGATCTGGCAAACCTGTTAAATGAGGCTGCGATTCTGGCGGCACGCCGCAATCAACGCCTGATCACAATCAGCGAGCTGGAAGAGGCCATTGACCGCGTGGTCGCTGGACCAGCACGCAAAAGCCGAATTATCAGTGAGCGAGAGAAGGCAATCACCGCCTATCATGAGGTCGGTCATGCGCTGGTCGCTCGTATGCTCCCCAACTGTGACCCCGTGCATAAGGTCTCCATTGTGGCCCGAGGACAGGCCGGAGGCTTTACGATGCTCCTCCCTACTGAGGACCGCTACTTATGGAGTAAGTCCCAGTTTGAAGATATGCTGGCCTACGCACTGGGTGGACATGTGGCCGAGCTCATTATCTTTGGTGAGGTAACAACCGGAGCCTCCAACGATATTGAGCGTATCACAAAAACCGCACGCGCGATGGTCACCGAATATGGCATGAGCAAGCGCCTTGGCCCGATCGCCTTCGGCCATAAAGAAGAGCTGGTCTTTCTGGGACGCGACCTCGGCGAGCAGCGCAACTATAGCGAACAGACCGCCCGCGAGGTTGATGAGGAAGTGCAAAGGATTGTGCAGGAAGCATTCGACCGCGCGTATAACATCTTGCAACAGAATAAAACCCGGCTTGTGCTCATCAGCGAACGCCTGATTACAGAAGAGACCCTGGAAGGGCCTGCCTTTGAGGCACTCTTTAATCAACCCTTAAACGAAGAGCAAGAAGATCAGGACACACACGATACCGCTCACGTATCTCCTGTTCTCAAAAGCGCTACACAGACACAGTATCCCCCTTTACCCTCTCTCTATCGAGAAGAGGCAGAAGGCTAAGAAGTACAGCGGGCGGCATTCGCACCGCCCGTTCGTTTTTCCTCATCTCGGGGCTTGTAGGAACCGAGCGCAGCATTGTACAATGAGATATGGTACAAGTTCCTGACTCCGCACACCTCTATCCAGTGACACGAGCCCAACCGGAACTGATAAATATGGGCTTTGTTGTGCTGAGTTTTGGAGCTTTTTTCAATCAGGAGGAGATAACGGTCTGTGGCAGCAGAACTATTTCGTGAAATCGATCAGTGCGTGACGGCTCCCCGGGGCTTTCGCGCAGGAACCACAGCGTGTGGAATCAAATCCGATGCCGGAATCAAAGATCTGGCAATTCTGGTCTCAGATGTTCCCTGTGTGGCAGCCGGTACCTTTACCACCAGCGCCACCAAAGCCGCGCCAGTCATGGTCTGTCAGGAGCGGCTTAAAGCAGGAAAAGCACAGGCAGTCATTGTGAATAGCGGGAATGCCAATTGTGCCACCGGAGCACAGGGCCTTCAGAACGCCTATCGCATGACTGAGCTGGTCGCCGAACAGTTCGGGCTGGACAAAGATCTTGTGCTCTGCTCCTCAACAGGCATCATCGGACGTCAACTGCCAATGGAGAAGATTGAGGCAGGCGTTCGGAACATCGAGTTAAGCAGCGCAAACGGGAACGATTTTTCGGTTGCTATTATGACAACCGATACGCGCCCCAAGCGTATCGCCCTTGAATTCGAGATCGATGACCGAACGGTACGACTGGGAGGTGTCACCAAAGGCTCGGGTATGATTTACCCGAATATGGCAACCATGTTGTGCTATCTGACAACCGATGCCGCTGTAGAGCAGGAATGGCTTCAGCACGAGCTTCGCGCCGCTGTAGCCGATACATTCAATATGATCTCCGTTGATGGTGATATGTCCACCAACGACACCTGCTTGATCTTTGCCAACGGCCTCGCCGGGAACAATCCTCTGAATGCACGGCACCCGCAGGCGGAGACGTTCCGACAGGCACTCAATTCTATGTTGCGCTATCTGGCTCGTGAGATGGCTCGCGATGGCGAAGGGGCTACGAAATTGATGACGGTCAATGTTCGTGGCGCACGCAGCAAAGCCGACGCCGTCAAAGCGGCGCGCAGCATCACCCTCTCGCCACTCTGGCAATGCGCCGTAGCGGGCAGTGATCCTAACTGGGGACGCATTACAGCAGCACTTGGCGCCAGCGGCTGTGAGCTTGACCAGAATACGTACGATATATATATCGGCGATGTTCAGCTTCTCAAGGCAGGTCTGCCGCTTAACTACGATCAGGCACAGGCAAAGGCTGCAATGCTCGGCGATGAGGTCACGATCACGATTGATCTTCATCTGGGCGAAGGCACTGCAACCGCCTGGGGCTGTGACCTGACACATGGCTACATCGACGAGAACACGTTATACACACGGTAAGGTTCCCATTTTTTTCAGTGAGTAGGAGAAAAAAAGCATGACAACAACGGGGTTGGAAAAACGCGACTGGGCTGCACTTGAGCAGAAATACTATCAGGGTACCTTCAAGCGACAACCCATCACACTGGTGCGCGGTGAAGGAGTACGTGTCTGGGACACAGACGGAAAAAGCTATATTGACTTTGTGGCCGGAATCGCAGTCAACGTCCTGGGCCACTGTCACCCGGCAATCGTTCAGGCTGTACAGGAGCAGGTCACGCAGCTCATCCACGTCTCAAATCTCTTCTACAATGTCCGTCAGATCGAGCTGGCCGAGCAACTGGCGGAGCAGAGCGGCGGTATGCGCTCCTTCTTCTCTAACAGCGGAGCAGAGGCGAACGAAGGTGCGATCAAATTGGCCCGCAAATATGGTCGCCTGCACCGAAACGGCGCATATGAGATTATCAGTATGAAGCGCAGTTTCCACGGACGCACACTTGCCACTACAGCCGCCACCGGTCAGGACTCCTATCAGGCCACCTGGCAACCTCTTCCTGATGGCTTCCAGCAGGTTCCTTTCAACGATCTGGACGCCGTAAAAGCTGCCACAAGCGATAAAACAGCCGCCATTCTGGTCGAAGCCGTGCAGGGCGAAGGCGGTATCTGGCCCGCCTCACAGGAATTTATGCAGGGCTTGCGCCAGTGGTGTGACGAGAAAAACCTTGTCCTGATCTGTGATGAGGTTCAGGCCGGCATGGGGCGCACCGGCACCTTCTTTAGCTGGCAACACTACGGCATCACTCCTGATATTGTGACAATGGCAAAAGGCCTCGCTGGCGGTATCCCCATCGGCGCAATGCTCACAGGTCCACGCACTGACCTCTTCCAGCCCGGTGATCACGGGACAACCTTTGGCGGCAACCCGGTCGCTTGTGCCGCTGGTGTCGCTACCGTGAAGACCATCATGGAGGAGCACCTGCTTGAGAACGCAACTAAAATGGGCGAATACTGGAACACCAAGCTTGAAGAGCTCTGCGCCAAATATGATATTATTGATAGCCCGCGTGGCATCGGTCTGATGCGTGCCGTTCATGTGAAAAACGATCTGGCTGGAACACTGGTTGAGAAGGCGTTGAAAAACGGGCTGCTGCTTAATGCCCTGGGTGGCGATACACTGCGCATGATTCCGCCCTTGATCCTGACACCAGCCGATATTGATGAGGCCGCGCAGATTCTGGATCGCACCCTTGAGGAAGTGACCCGCTAAACATCTGTCTCCTTCGGAGGGTACGCCTGTACCCTCCCCTGTTTGTCACTCCATCCTGGTACTCCACGTGTTTCTAAGAAAACTGTTCTGAAAGGACACGTTATGGATCAGCACACGCCGACACTCACCATCATCTTTGATGGAAGCTGTGGTTTTTGCACTGCGACCACTCTCATTCTGCGTTCCCTTGATTGGCGCAAACGTATCCGCCTTGTGCCGTTTCAGCAGCCCGGCATCCCCGAACAGTACGGCCTGACGCTACAACAATGCGAAACTTCTGTCTGGGCAATCCCGCTCAGTGGGCGCAAGTATTCGGGGGCCAGAGCAATCAGCGCCGCGCTTGACGCCATCACAGTCGTGCCCATCTTCAGCCTGCTCTACCTCTTCCCGCTGATTGGTCCGCTGGAAGAGAAACTCTACCACTGGGTCGCCCGCAATCGCCACCACTTTCCGGGCGTCAAGCCCTACTGTCAACGCCCCGAAGCACGCTGCGGCTCATAGGATACCAGCACCTTAACCGGTCTCATCTCCCCCTGCACCAGCCGCTCAAAGACATCCGGAAGCTCCTGCGCGGAAACCCGCCACTCAAAAAGTGCCTCCAACCCGCTCTGACCTGCAACCTGAAAGAACCAGGCCGCATGCTCCTGATAGTTCCAGCCGTCGCTTGAAGCAAAAAGGGAGAGTTCTTTTTCATGAAAGGCAGGTGTGAGCTGTAAAGGCTCATAGTTTCCGTCTGCCAGCACACACAGGCGTCCCTCCGGCTTCAAATTCCACTGCAATAGTGCAAAGGCGGCGTTTCGACTGGTACACTCAAAGCTCACCGTGTACGTTTCGCTGCTCTCCGGGAGTTCGTTTGGCAACAGCACCCGTCGCGCACCAAGCTTACGAGCCAGCTCATGACGCTGCGGCTCCATTTCAACAACATCCACATGCAGGACACCATATGCCCGCAAGATAAAGAGCGTCATCAGGCCAATTGCTCCGGCCGCGCTCACCAGTACCGCTTCTTCCGGACGCGGCATCACCTTACGCACGCCTTTAGCACAATCACAGGTCAGGATAGTGAGCAGCGCCAGTTCATCCGAGATCTCATCAGGAACACGAATCACCTTTGACTCAGGGATCACGGCATGCGTACGATGTCCATAAAAGCAGACGACTTGCACTCCCGGATGCACGCGCTTCACCTCTGAGCCGCGGGCCAGCACCGTTCCCACGTTCTCGTAACCCGTCATCACAGGGTATTTTGGGAGCGAACTGCTGCGAGCCGTCCCGCTATAGCGTGGCAGCTCACTTCCAATACTGCTCTCTCCCGTCGTCGTCTGAACCAGTACCTCATGCACCCCGAGCTCTGGAAGCTCCTCTGCTATCCATTCCACCTTTTTTGGCGCAAGCACATACAGGCTTCTGGCTTGCATGCGTTGTTCCCTCCCATCTTTTTCCCATACTCTACCATAACCAGCGCGCGATTCACCACGGTTGAGTAACAAAAATGCAGGGTATCCCGTGTCTAACTCAAATAAATCATGCAAATTTCAATTCTGACAGCATTTTTTTCTTACAGGAGACCGCAAGCATGGAGAATGCACCGCTTTTAGATCGCTATGTAGAATTGATCGGTGAAACATTCCTGGAAAATATCTATAAGAAAGCACGATCTGTGGAAGGGATACGAGTCCTGCATATCAATACTACTCACCGAGGCGGCGGCGTTGCTGAGCTACTTGGAGCTCTGACGCCTATCACCGATAATCTCAATATTCAGCATAAGCGCAAGGTTATTCAGCTCGATCCCGACTCGAATCACTTCACAACACGTATTGTTGATATGCTACAGGGCGGTATCGCCGGAACCATTCCCGAAAAGGAGAAGCAGAACTTTCTGCGCTGGCTACAGCAGGCCCTTCCACAGCAGCCAACCGAAGAGGAAAATGCTGATATCTACTTTATCCATGATTTTCAGTTGATCCCGCTGGCCCGACTTTTCCCCTGGCTTCAACCCACCATCTGGTTCTGTCATATCGATACAGATAAGCCGAATCCTGATGCAGTAGACTATATTATGGAATATCAGCGTGATTATCAGCTTTGTGTCTTTAATAATCCGTTTACCGTGTTTAAACAACATCTGGGAGACCGCGCCCAGGTGCTGACCCTCGGCATTGATCCATTTACTGAGAAAAACGCAGCGCTCTCGGCAGATGTCGGCGAAGAATGCCTGATTCGCTGTGGCATCGACCCGAAACGTCCGCTCATTACTCAGGTTGCCCGCTTCGATCGCTGGAAAAACCCGTGGCAAGCCATCGACATCTATCGCCGGGTGAAACGCGAAGAGCCTGAGGTTCAGCTTGCCCTGGTGGGCGCAATGGAGGCAGCAGACGATATCAACGCTCTGAACATTCTGCACGATGTCCAGAAGTATGCGCAGGGGGACCCGGATATTCACCTGCTTTCCGATCCAAAAGTAGTCCGGCATAGAGAGGTAAATGCGCTCCAACGCTATTCCAGTGTGATTTTACAGCGCTCGACAAAAGAGGGCTTCGGTCTGACAATTACTGAGGCGATGTGGAAATATCAGCCAGTGATAGGCACCACAGCCACAGGGCCACGTACTCAGATCATTCATGGCACCAACGGCTATATCAGCGATGAAACTGAAGAGGCCACCGAATATACGCTGCATTTGCTCCGTGATCGAGACAAATGGGAGGAAATGGGACAGCAGGCACACGAGCATGTCCGGCAGCATTATCTGATTCCCACCATGCTGATCCACTACCTGAGCTTGCTGGAAAGCGTATCAGGCCGCACACCAAGCCAGACCGATAATCCCGGAGCAATCCCCGCGGATTAGATCGCTGCTCGCGCTGTCTCAAACGAGATAGCGCTTTCCTTGACAGCTCTGGTTATCTGTGTTTATAATAGTAACGCTGTTAACCTAACAAAGCGAAGGGATCAAGCTATGACCAGAGATGAGCGAGTTCGCGAGGCCATCAAGCAGCGCAAACGACACGAAAAAGAAGAGCTCCGGCAAACGATTGTGAAAGCTGCTGGAGAGCTCTTTCTTGAAGAGGGATACAATCGCTTCTCGCTTCGCAAGGTCGCGGAACGGATCGGTTATTCAGCCACAACGATTTATCACTACTTCAAGGACAAAGACGACCTCTTGTTCACAATTGTCGATTACGGCTTCGAGCGTTTCGCCTACCAGCTTCAGCAGGCTGTGGCGACAGCCACATCAGCCCGCGAACGGCTCGCAGCTCTCTGCCGGGCCTATGTCTCCTTCGGATTGGAGAACCCGATCTACTATCAATTGATGTTTCTGCAACGCTCAGATTTTCTGCTGCAACAAAGAGAAGGTGAAGAGCAGCCTCGCTATGCCTCGTTTCATATCCTGCGTGATACAATCCAGCAAGGAATCAACGAGGGCGTGCTTCGTCCCGGCAATATTGAGGTCTACAGCCAGACGCTCTGGGCGCACGTACATGGCATCGTGTCACTTGCGATCAGCATGCCAGTACTTGACCGTGAGATGCTTCAGCAGATGACCGAATTGACCAGCAGAATGGTCTTTGAGGGCTTGAGCAGCGAATAATTTTCTTTTTTTACCTGCTTAATTAACACCGTTAACCTATATAACAGCAAAAAGGAGAATACTATGTTTTTTCTTGAACTGGTTCTGATTGGTACAACGCTGCTCTGTCGTGGGCTCGGTCTGCTAGGACTGACCTTCTTCACAGCGTGGCAGAACTGCACAAGTGTCGCGTTTGCGCTGATGCTTGTCATGACCGCCACCACTCACTTTACCGCAACCAGGTATGAGCTTACCAGGATGGTCCCCTCGTTTTTGCCCTTTCCTCAGGCTCTGGTGACGCTTACAGGAATCTTTGAATTCCTGGGGGCATTCGGTCTCCTGTTTCCGTTGACGCGAAATATCACGGGCTGGTGTCTGATCCTGTTACTGCTGGTGATGTTTCCCGCAAATGTCAAAGCCGCCCGTGAGCAACTACCGTTACGGGGAAAGACAGCAACGCCTCTCTGGCTCCGGATACCAATGCAGCTTCTCATTATTGGTTACGCACTCATTGCTGCATTGCCCGTTTTCAATCCATAACCCTGTCAGCAAGCTGAGGTATTCTATAAGAGCTTATTGTTCTATTCAGCAAAGAACTGGTAACAGTGGACTTTTATAAATAGAAGACTTATTCGGAGTAATAGACCTGAGTCCCCAGATAATACGCAATGACGCAGCATGAGGGATTATTCCCCTGGACAACGCGGGAAGCAGGGGTATCGCTACTATACCCCGCTTCATCTGGCAATACTCTGGCTGGCTCATCTGCTGGTTGGCCCGTTTACCGGGTTAGCGCTCGTCAGCTCATACAGGCAGCTAGTCAAGGAAATCTGATAGTAATAACCGCCTTGATCGATGGTGCTACGCCCGGCTTTATCACGAAGTGGCAGTAAATTGAAGAGATGCAGCATCTGCTCCATCAGGCCTCCGAGACCCTCGCAGACGAAAAAGCGGCAGCGGCTCCACATGCATGAAGCCGCGATGCAGGTCGATGCCCAGCCCTCGACTCGTCGTTTCTGGGAGGAGCAAGGCCAGCTTCCCCCAAACGCGACCCCCGAGAATGGCTACCGTATACAAGGCAGAACAACGGCCCACTATTCAGGTAGTCGTACGGCTGCGTAAAGCCGACTATCATGAGACAGCGCTTCAAATGACCCTGATCCGACTTGAGCAGGGATCGCCAGAACAAGCCGTGCTTGCCGCGGAAAAGCGCCACCAGGAGCTGACCGAAAGCAACCGCCGCTATCAGGGCTTATCTCCATGAATACCGCGGTGTTCAGATTGCCAGCGATCCCTGCTATGATGCACCAGAAAGTTAGCTCCCACTTCTTATAATCGCGCGTCGGGAGCGTTCCTGTTGCTCCTGACGGCAGCGCTCATACCCCTGCATATCCACCTTCAACCCGGAACGACTCAGAACCCTCTGCGTCAGGTCGGGCGGAAACCCATAGGTATCATGCAAGCGGAAAACCTCTGCACCGCTTAGCGTGTGCTCACCGCGCTCGTGCAGGCTGTTCATAACGTCTTCCAGATAACGTACGCCCTTTTCCAGCGTCCGAAGGAAGCGCGTTTCCTCATCGGTCGTCCAGTCCAGAATCTCCTGAGAGTGCTCGATAAGCTCCGGGAAGATTGATCCCATCGTTTCAATGACGGTCAGCACCAGCTCACCCAGAAACGAACGCGGTAGCCCCAGTTCACGCCCGATATAGATTGCACGCCGTATCAGCCGCCGCAGCACATAGCCATGTCGGGTATTGCTCGGGCGCACGCCATCCGCGATCAGAAACGCAATCGAGCGGCAATGATCCATGATGGTATGATAGTATGCCTGCCGTTCCCGATACTGTTCAGGACTCGTATCACGGATCAGGCGCTGAAGCAGCGGTTGAAACAGATCTGTTTGATAGTCATTTCCGACACCCTGAAGCACGGAGCAGAGGCGCTCAAGGCCCATTCCGGTATCAACCGAGGGACGATCCAGCGGATGCAGCATCCCTTGTTCATCGCGATAATACTGAACAAACACCAGATTCCAGAGCTCCATATAGGTATCATCCTCAGAGTTCACCCCTTCTGGTCGCTGCATGGACAGATCATCCCCATGATAATAGTGGATCTCTGAAGATGGACCACAGGGGCCCGTCTCCCCCATCATCCAGAAGTTCTCCTTATCGCCAAAGCGCAGAATCCGTGACGGCTCCACCCCAATCTCACGCCAGAGCTGCTCCGCCTCATCGTCACCAGTGTGGACCGTGATCCAGAGCCGCTCAACGGGGATGCAATAAACCTCGGTCAGCAGCTCCCACGCATACTGAATCGCCTCTCGCTTGAAGTACTCTCCAAACGAGAAGTTCCCGAGCATCTCAAAAAAGGTATGATGACGGGGTGAGGGCCCGACCTCTTCCAGGTCGTTATGTTTGCCCGACACCCGCAGGCACTTCTGCGAAGAGCAGACAAGCCGATCCAGCTTATCCGGCCCTCCCAGAAAACGATCTTTAAACGGCACCATTCCCGCATTAACAAACAGAAGTGAGGGGTCTTGTTTCGGCACCAGAGAAGCACTCGGGCGACGGGTATGGCCTTTGCACTGAAAAAATTCCAGGAACGTCTGGCGAATCTCGTTACTTTGCATTATAGCTTTCCTTTCTAACAAACGTAGATCATGACATGAATACAACAGCACTTTTAGCTTTCCGCCTTCTCTCGCCCGGGACGTTCTCTGAGCAATCAAAAAGCCCATCCTGAGCAACTATCTGCTCAGGACGGGCTGTCTTCTTCTACTTCATCAACAGTACCCGCGGTACCACCTGAATTGGTCATCTCTCTGCCATTGAAGGTGTAATACAGAGAAACTTCCCTCTCACCAGGCACGGAACATACGCGTCAGCTTCAAGAGTGCTGAGAACAGCATACATTCGATGCCCTGCCCCGTGGTAACGGAGGGCAACCGGCAAGGATTACAAGGCGAAAAGCGTTCATCCTGCGTCGCGACCGGCTAGCGGTCTGAGGGGGGCACAGCATGCGCTTATGGGAAATGCCGGTCTTCCACCATCACCGACTCGCTGGCGTGCTCCATAGCACACATACTTTCGTCCCTCGCGGCGACTTCATCTCAATTTCGTTTTTACAAAGGGTTAATCAAGATATAATCAAGTATAATGTATCCTTACGCCAAAGTCAACCAGCTATTTCAGCACATACCCGTACACCTCATAGCCGCGTCCAAAGCGCCCTTCTTGTGGTAAATCGGTAATCCAATCCCACTTGCGCTCTTCCACCACCTCGAAGTTCTCCCGCACCAGATCGAAGAAGCGACGCGGCACCAGAGGCAGATAGCGACGATGTTTGGCATCATGGTCTGTGCCATGCACCATAAAGGCAAATCCACGAACATCGGAGAGCAGTACCACCACGCCGCCCTTATCCAGTAACGAGCGCAAAAAGTGCAGGTGCGATGTCACCAGGCGCAGACGGAAATCCTGAGCGGCCTGCTGATAACGAGCATGTCGTTCCTGTTCACCAAGCAACTGAGGGGCAACACTCTGAATCTGGTCCAGAATGTCCAGCAGAGGATAGCTGAAGAGCTGTGATAGCACCAGCGAGCTGACAACCAGCCCATAATCACCAACCCCGAGATCACCGATCTCTGGCGGATCAGGAACCGGGCACCGCTCAAGGCAGTCTGCCGCAAGTGAAAAGAGCGTATCAGCGCCTCGCTTCGCGGCCTCATCCCAACGCTGCACACGCATAATTCGTTGTAGATTGAAGCTCACCAGCCCGCTGACATCACACTCGACCAGCCGCATACGTCGGCGCAGCGTGACAGCAGTCAACTGCTCATCGCAGGCGCGGCGCATTCCGGCATAATCAAGATCGGCCAGAACTACCTCTTCTGAGCCGCGACATAGCTCAACCAGAGGAACTTCTGTACAGGTTCCCGCACCCAGAACGACCGTCGCTTGAGAGGTACTTCGCGGGCGCAGATGCAGCCCCTGTTTCATCAGTTCAACGCAGTTTTCCAGATGGTGCGGCGAATGAGCCTGTAACCACTCTCGCCGCGCCATTCCCTGTGTCTGGGCATTGTTAAAAGAAAGTTTATCTATACGCACTGTGTATCCTCAGATAGCAATCATCAGGTTTCCCTCTATTATACTATAAGAAGACCCACTCACAGGGCGTATCTAACAATGGATATCTGGCAATCAGGCGTTGGCGGTATGCCAGGCCTGAAGCACTGCCTGCTCCTGTTCCGGCTTCAACGAGCGTACTTTCTCGGGGTCGGCGGGATACTCCTTCGCCCAGGCCAACGTATCACGCACCGTTTCCTCAAGCGGTCGAAAGCGCAAACCGGCATCCAGTGCCCGCTGAATATTCACTTGCTGGAACCAGTTGCCGGCATCGCCAGGAATCCAGAGCGGCAAACCAACCCACGGCAGCACCTCATGCTGTTCCAGAAACTCTTCGCTGACCGGGGTAAAGCGGGCATCGCTTCCCGTCACAGCCTTGCAGGTCTCTACCACCGTTTGCAGCGTCAGAGCATAATCGGGGCCAGTCGCGTTATAGGTCCCGGCTTTTCCCTGCTCCACCAGATCCAGCGTCCAGGCCGCGAGGTCACGTACGTCGATTATCTGCACTGCCTGCTGCTTGGCAGGAACCAACACCTCACCACCCTGTGCAATGCGTACCGGCCAGTACGTAAAGCGGTTGGAGGGATCCCAGGGACCAACGATCAGCCCGGGACGGATAATCGCCGCGCGTCCGGGGAAAGCCTCCTCAACAACCTGCTCACAGAGTGCTTTCAAGGGGCCATAGGTCTCTTCAGTTATCTCTGTAGTATCCTTGTCTTTGAGTTGCGCCACCGGGTACGTTTCATCGGCATTCGGACCGACAAATTCTTCATACACACTGATCGATGAAATAAAGGCATAATGCTTGACCGACGAGGCCAGTGCTTCCACCGTCTTCCGTACAACACCCGGAACATAGCCGCTTGGATCAATCACCGCGTCCCACGCGCGTCCCTCTAACAGGTGCAGATCAGTAGCGCGATCACCATGAATCTGCTCCACCTGCGAGAACAGCTCTGGATTCGTTTTACCTCGATTGAACAGCGTCACCTCGTGACCACGCCGCAATGCGATATCGACAACATGCCGTCCCAGAAACTTCGTACCACCGAGAATCAGAAGCCGCATAATTCATTCCTCTTTCTTAGCTGGCGAGTCAGCGGTTTTTTTCTAGCATACAGGAGACAAAGGCATCGGGAGAAGAGAAAAACAATGCTGATAGCATACATCCGACGAGAACAATGCTATCAGCATAGATTCCAATATTACAATGAAACGCTTAGCGCCCGCTGAAACGGGGAGGACGCTTCTGCAAAAAGGCCGCAACCCCCTCTTGATGATCCTCTGTTGTAAGCGCCTGGTCCTGAAGCTTGCTTTCGAGACGCAGCGATTCCGCAAGCTCGGTATCCAGTGAGGCAAACATCAGCTCTTTGATCAGCGCATATGTGCGCGTTGGGCCAGCCGCCAGCCGTTGAGCGAGCTTTCTGGTTTCAGTCTCAAAATCAGCCAGGGGGACATAGCGATTGACCAGCCCGATCCGTTCGGCTTCGTGGGCATCGAGCTCATCGGCCAGCATCGCTAGCTCAAGTGCACGCCCCAGACCAACCAGCCGCGGAAGGAAATAGCTGCCACCACCATCAGGAACAAGGCCAATGCGAGAAAAAGCTTCCAGAAAACGGGCATCATCGGCAGCAATGCGGAGATCACAGGCCAGCGCAATATTGCAGGAAATACCAGCCGCCACGCCATGAATAGCCGCCAGCGTCGGTTTGGGCATCGTATGAAGCGCCTGTACCAGTCGGTGATAGAGGTCCAGATGCTCACCGACCGAGATCTGCTTACCGCGACTATACTCCCATGCGAACCGGGTCAGATCCTGACCAGAACCAAATGCGCGACCGGCTCCCCTCAGCACCACACAGCGGATCGCATTGTCACGCGCCGCCTCCTCAGTTACCGCAACCAGTTCCTCTAACATCAGATCATTGATAGCGTTCAACACTTCGGGACGATTCATCGTGATCACAAGCACCTGTCCGTCGCGTTCCAGCAGCAGGTGCTGAAAAGGGGTACTCATGGTATAAACTCCTATTCCTTCAGGAGCCTACACATTGAATGCAGGCAGATCCAGCATCAATACTTCCAGGGCAATGCGCGGGTTTACGTTCTGCTCAATGGCCTCACGGGCCTTCAAAATGTTCTTGATCGTCTGTTCCGCTACCGTTGAGGGCAGCTTTGCGGCCTGTTTCATCAACAGATCTCGCATATCAGCATTGACAATAAGATCAACGCAATTATTACTTGCAAGCAAGAGATCACGCCACCAGAGCAGCCAGAGTTCCAGCAGGTCGCCAAGCTCACCGATGCGGTCAGCAGCAGTTATCTTCTGAGCATAGTCAAAGCGCTCAACACGAGAGAGGGTAGGCAACATAGCAAGCTGTTCCAGATGCTCACGCCGCTCATCCAGCATCTCATCATCCTCAATTGCCTGTATCGCCCACCCCATCCGGCCAGCGGCCAGCGCGGAGACCAATTCGGCATGTTCGGCTTCAACCTGCCAGCCCTCGATTAAAGCCTGCTTGATCTGTGTAGCGGTGAGCAACTGCAACGAGAGCATCTGTACACGGGAAAGGATGGTCGGCAGCAACAGTCCGGGCTCGGGAACCGTCAGGATCAGCACCACATCGGGCTCTGGCTCCTCAAGCGTCTTGAGCAGGCAGTTCGCCGCCTGAAGGTTCATATATTGTGCGTCGGGAATAATGAAGATATTGCGTCGTCCCTCCATTGTGCGCCGAGCCGAGAGGTTCTGTAGCTCACGAATCTGCTCAATCAGAATAAACTGCTTATCGGGCGCTTTCTCAATAATGTGGACGTCGGGATGATTGCCATGCAGTACCTTCCGGCAGGCGAGGCAGGTATTGCAGGGATCCTGAGGCGAGACTGCTGGATCAGGCCCTCCAGTGCACAGGAGCGTCTGCGCCAGTCGCCGGGCGAGAAGCGTTTTGCCGATACGCGGGGGGCCTACGAGTAAATAGGCATGACGTATCTGCTGTGCCGCCAGAGCCCGCCGTAAAATATCAATCGCATGTTCGTGGCCGACAATATTCCAGCCACGTGCTGATATCTCATGAGTACTCATGAATTCATGGTAACAGAAAGTTCCGGCCAGAGCAAGAATACTCGCGCCATCCGGGTAAAAGTCCTATCGGCCCATGCTCAGAAGATCGGTATGCTATACTATTATTTATGAGCATCTGTTTCAGTTATATCCGCGCTTTACGATGTAAAGTCTGTCAGCGTGTTGGCAACCCGGATCACGATGGGCCTGCTTGCCTCCGGCCAGCGCGGAGCACAAGAAGCGGGTAGTACGTCGTTTTGCCAGACGAAAGGTGCAGTAACGCAGGGGCTCCTGGCTCAAAGTTCCTACTTTTGCTCCACCCGGCAGCAAGAAGAGTAGAATGGAGGGGAAAAGGAGAGGGGAAAATCAATCGGGCCACTGCATACACACCAGACCACAGCCTGATGGTTCCTGTTTATTAGCTCACAGCAAAACAATCGAATCATATGTTATCCTGCTAAATATATCAAAAAAAGTCCCGAGGAACCTCTAGAAAAAACTTGACTTATTCTGTTTGCTTATTAAGGTTGATGTAACCAATGGATATCGCCATCCGTTTGTACAATACAAATAGCAGTCTACGCTCTCCCCGAGAGGAAGAGCGTCCAGGCCAATCGGGTCTCTCTTTCCCTGTACAGGAGGAAGGGATAGAAGAGGAAGCAGAGGACGTTCGCGAGCGTGCGGAAGAGCTCGAAGGCGCTGAGGAAAAGTCACCTGCAACGCACAACACGGAGCAGGCTGAAAAGATCAGCATCGAAGACTTTGAGAACATCTTCCTGCGTTATCAAGGACCAATCACCAACTTTATCTATCATCTGGTAGGGAATAGAGAGCAAGCCTATGACCTGGCACAAGATGTCTTCGTAAAAGCATATAGAGCGCTCTTAGGCGGAACCGTCGTTCAGCCCGGCGCACTTTCGGCGTGGCTGTACCGCATTGCGGCCAACACCACGACAGATACATTGCGCCGTCGCCGCCTGATTTCCTGGCTGCCGTTATCGCTCTTTAATGAGGATCGCGGCATCGGGGCGGGAATGGTTGGCGAGACAGGAAGTACGACCAGCGATGGGCACTCAAACGAGGAAAGCGTACCGGAAGTTCGGTCCGGTGCGGTCAGTACCAGCTATGAACCTCATAACTATGATGGGGCCCGTTTTGAAAGTCGCGTTGCGGACCGCGAGATAGTGGAGCGCGTCTTTCAACAGCTACCACCTAAGTACGCCTCCTGTTTATGGTTGTATGAAAACGACGGCCTTTCTTGTGCAGAGATTGCGGAAGTGCTCAATATCAGCGCCTCGGCTGTGAAGATGCGTCTGATGCGAGCACGAGAACGATTTATCGCATTGTACAAAAAAGAGGTCGGTGAAGATTGAACTGTAGTCAAGTGCGAGAGCTACTCGCCATTTATCGGGACCACAAAAAGGAAAAGGCAGATCTTGCTGAACTTGAGGCTCATCTGGCTCAGTGTTCAGCATGTCGCCGCGCGCAAAACGAATACAGGTTGATCGGGGAGGGCATTCGCTCACTTCCAACCATCGAACCCTCACCAGAGGCGCACCGCCGTCTGATGCAAGCCCTGGCTGCGGAACACACTCGCTTCCTTCAGCGGAATGCGTCAACAGAGATATCGACACCGACGCCTGAATTTTTGAAACCTTATCTCAAGGAGCAGCAGGCTACAGGACGTCGTGCGGATGCTCTTACGGCTTTTTCAACCGCAGAGACAGGCCCGATCCCGGTACTTCATCCACAGCATCGCCGTCCGCGCCCGCTACGGATGAACCAGTTCGCGGTGATTGGACTGGCTGCGGCATTCCTGCTCTTTATTATGGTTGGCGGCCTGACTTCTCTGGCATTGATGTCTCAATCAAATACCAATCAACCTGTCACGATTAAAGGTGGAGGGCCAATTACCAATTCGGTTCATGAGCGCCCACAAATAGCCGTTACCAACTATACCACGCAAACAGACTATACCCATGTAGCCAGCGCAATTAGCACCCGGGACTCTATCTATTACACGGCATATAAAGAGGGTGAAAAGGGAGAACTGTTCTGGACACTTCAACAACTGGACACCAGGAAACAGCAGAGCACTCCGCTGCTCAACAAGGACTTGTCCAGTTCACTCTATCTGTTACAGTACGGCAATAACTGGCTGGTCTGGTTTCAGTACGATCCTCCAAAGGACGACCCAAAAAAGGCATCCAAGCAGAATGAGAGCGAGACCAAACGAACATGGAGCATCCAGGCGCTCTATCTGGGAAGCCCCGGGAGAGAGCAGCAGCCACTGACCTTATTCAAGGGCACTTTCAACCCGAAGGCCGCTCCTGAGTGGGTTCACAGTCCTGTTCAGGGAACTGCGTTCTATCAGAATCATTTCCTGTTCGCGTGGCTGGATGAGCACGGCACCTCATTCCTGACCCAATACACACTGGAAGCAGGCAAGAAGCCCGTTTCATACGAACTGGCTCAAGGGGAAGATCAGCATATCCTGACCTCTCCCACCGCAACCAGTGATGGTTCAAGCATCTATTGGGGTGAGGAATGGCAGGATCAGAACAACATCTTCCATGGCAATGTCTGGCAGCAACAGGTTCTGCAAGAGAACCAGAACCCGAGTAGCCACAGGATGCCGAACAGCAAAGTAGAGAAATCGCTGTTCCGTGATGATGAGGTTTCTTTCCATCCACAGGTGGTCGGGAACACACTCTTTGTTCTGAGCACGAAAGTCAACGAGAACGAGCAACCCGGGCCAAAGGCGACATCAACAGCGAACGCCGCCCCATCGGCAACCAAAACGGCACACAGCACCGCTACACCAACAGGCACAGCAACGCCCGAGGTGACAAGCACACCGACTGCCACACCGCAGCCGGATAGCATTATCCCGTCAGCTGCTGAGGCGCTCGATCTGGCCCAACCGGATAGCTTGCTGACTGGCGTCCTGCTTGCCTACGCGCTGCACGATAACAGCCAGCATCTCTTCAAACTGGAAGACAACGTAAAAACAGCACTTGCTCCACAGGGCGGTGATCGCTTCCTCGTCTGGGAACGCTCGGACAAGAGCTTCAGCATGTACGATGTGACAGCGGGCAATCTGGTCACGGTCGGGAACGCGGTACCCAACAACGCCGCCTTCCTGCGGGTCAACGGTGACACTGCTGTCTGGATGGTCAACCAGCCCAATACAGCAGAGAATGGCGCTTCGCAGCAGCCAAACAAGATCACCTTTAATACCTTCAGTTGGCCTAAGCAAACGGACAATCAACAGCAGTAAAACAAAAAAAGACAAGGGGGCAGTTTAAAACCGCTCCCTTGTCTTTTCTGTTTCTAGCAGCCAAGCTGTCTGGCAATAATCATGCGCTGCACCTCGCTGGTCCCCTCACCAATCTCGTTGATCTTCACACTGCGCCAGTAACGCGCCACCGGGAACTCTTCCATAAAGCCGTAGCCCCCATGAATCTGTACAGCCTGATCGGCGGCTCGTTTAGCGGTTTCGGAGGCAAAGAGTTTTGCCATCGACGCCTCTTTACGGAATGGCTTGCCCTGCATATGCAGCCACGCCGCCTTATAGTACATCAACCGTGCCAGCTCTATCTCAGTCTCCATATCAGCCAGCTTAAACTGAATAGCCTGAAACGAACTGATCGGTTTACCGAACTGCTTTCGCTGTTTTGCATAGCTCAATGCCTCGTCCAGACAGGCCTGAGCTAGCCCGACCGAGAGTGCTGCAATCGCCACGCGTCCCCCATCCAGAATCGTCATAAACTGCCTGAAGCCGTCGCCACGCTGCCCTAAAATATTCTCTTCAGGAACCTCACAATCTTCAAAGGTCAGTGGGCGGGTATCGGAGGCCTTCCAGCCCATCTTTTTATAGCTGTTACCAATGATATACCCGGGCGTTCCCTTCGGGACAATCAGGTTTGTAATCTCCGGGCGTCCGTCGGGGCGCTCGCCAGTGACCGCTGTGATCGTGACTCCGCCGCTCATCTCAGTCCCGGCATTGGTAATAAAGGCCTTTGAGCCATTGATGCGCCAGCGTCCATTTTCCAGCACGGCACGCGTTCGGGTGCCGCTCGAATCGGAACCGGCTTCCGGCTCTGTTAAACCAAATGCCCAGAGCTGTTCCCCGGTTGCCAGCACAGGTAGATACCGCTCCTTTTGTTCTTGCGATCCAAAGAGGTAAAACGGCATAGCGCCAAGCGATGTATGCGCTTCCATCGTGATTCCAATGGCTACATCACCACGAGAAATCTCTTCAATGGCAAGACAATATGAGAGGAAATCAGCGCCAGCGCCACCGTACTCTTCAGGGAAAGGCAGGCCCAATAAGCCCAGTTCACCCATTTTGCGAACCAATTCATAGGGGAACTGACCGGTTTCATCCAGCCGCGCTGCTACCGGCTTAATCTCCTGTTCCGCAAACTCCCGACATGTATTACGTATGGCTAGTTGCTCGTCGTTGAGGCTAAAGTCCATAACGTTTCCCTTTCTACTGCGCGTACTTCGGGTACGCAGGAATGAACTTACTGGACATTATTATATCGTGACACTCCCACCTAAAGGTTGGCAGGTTTCTGAGCAGCATCCACCGGACGGGCAGTCTCCGAAGAGACCGGCTCTGGAAGCCGTGCTTGACCAGTTTCTTTACTCAGATAACGGGGGGCGTGTCGGCCCGACTACTCCTCCTGGAGATGCCAGGGGGAGATACGTGAAGGAACGAGGAAACTTCACATGCTTTCCATAAGCGAGTAGATGTATATTGACTGCCTCGACCAGGTCACGGTGTCCCATAAATCCACAGACCCGGCCTGCCCATGTTCTTCCTGTGAACTTGTGCTTCTACCCACAAACCGGACACCGGCTACTGCTTCCTCGTTCGGAGCCGGTGAAACTCAGGATGTGGGCCGCTTTGGCTTTGTAGGCTCTGTACCGACTGGCTATGCAGCGCGAATCGACCTCTGGTCTCCTGCTGTAATTCATTGCGTCCCGGCCATTTGGCATGCGTAGTCCGAGCTTCTTTATGCATCTCAGCACACACGTTCCACACTGATGCAGCCTCCATCTGTGCCGCGTGCAAACGAAGGAAGAGAGACCGGGGCAAGTGATTCAGTTGGTAGATTTTCACCGTGCTCATACGTATCATGCTAGCATGAATACCAATGATTTGCAAATGGGTAAAACAAGGTATACTCACTTCTCAATCGCCTATCACCTCGTGTAGATACCAACATATCTCCGTCGCATTTTGATGTGCGAGACGCAAAGGAGAGGCAAACGCTTATCTGCGGTATGTGGTGAACGGCAGCGAGTAACATGACTTGCACTGGAGACAGATGAAGATCACTTCATGTGCTTGCAAGCGCGCCGTCAGACTTTAGTCCTGCGCTCATAATGAACCTGCTCAAAGGATACGCCTCGCGTTTTTTTGAGTAAGAAGCTTCTTCATCTCAAGAAGGTATGTGGAAAGGAGCACCTGTAGAGGAGCAGTTCCCCCAGGGAACAACAGGGCGATCTCAGCGGAAGTGATCAAGCGCAATATTGAAGCGTGCCAGAAGCGAGTGAGGTGCAGACCCCTGCTGCTCCAGTCCAAACAAGGCCGTACGCGACATACAAAAAGAGCTATGGTGCTTCTCCCATAGCTCTTCATAAAAACCGGTGTTCTCGGCTCTAGAGGCTCTCCAGCGCCGCGCCTGCGCCCTTGCGCAGCATTGGTACTTTATCCAGCGCCTCCCAGGGCAGCTCAATATCAGTGCGACCAAAGTGGCCGAAGGCAGCCGTGGGGCGATAAATCGGACGGCGCAGGTTGAGATCCTGAATAATCGCCGCGGGACGCAGGTCAAAGTGCTCGTTAATCAGGCGCACGATCTCCTCATCGGAAACCTTCCCGGTACCATAGGTATCAACGAACAGCGAGAGCGGACGCGCAACACCGATCGCGTAAGAAACCTGAAGCTCGATACGATCGGCCAGACCAGCCGCAACCACGTTCTTCGCGATGTAGCGAGCAGCATATGCGGCCGAGCGGTCCACTTTCGTGGGATCTTTACCACTGAACGCACCGCCGCCATGACGAGCCATGCCGCCATAGGTATCAACAATAATCTTGCGACCGGTCAGACCGGCATCACCCATCGGACCTCCTACCACGAAGCGTCCGGTCGGATTGACAAAAATCTTCGTCTCGTTGTCAAGCAGCTCCTCGGGGATCACCGGGCGGATCACATGCTGAATCACATCCTGGCGGATCTGCTCCTGATCCACATAGTCGGCGTGCTGAGTTGAGATCACAATGGTGTCGACACGAACAGGACGGCCATACTCATACTGTACCGTTACCTGGCTCTTGCCATCAGGGCGCAGATATGCCATCGAGCCCTCACCGCGCCAGGAATCACGACGAACCTGAGACAGGCGACGGGTGAGCTTATGGGCCAGGCTGATAGGCATAGGCATGTACTCAGGGGTTTCGTTACAGGCAAAACCGATCATCATACCCTGGTCACCAGCGCCGACACGCTCCAACTCATCATCAGTCAGACGAGCCTCACGCGACTCCAACGAGGAGCTTACACCCATATCAATATCAGGCGACTGCTGACCGATTGCGGTCACCACCCCACAGGTACGATAGTCAAAACCATATTCAGCATTGATATAGCCGATTTGCTCGATTGTTTGACGAACAAGCGCGGGCATATCAACCCAGGCAGAAGTAGAAATCTCACCGGCAACAAGGATCAGGCCGGTTGTTGTCGCGGCTTCACAAGCAACACGGGCATACGGATCCTGCGTCAGAATAGCGTCAAGAATCGCATCCGAGATCTGGTCACACATCTTATCCGGGTGTCCCTCGGTGACCGATTCACTGGTAAAGAATGTTTTCGGATTCTGCATAAAACTTTGCAATTTGCAGACACCATCCTCTCTCTATAAATGATAGAACTCAAACACCGCAGACTACTCTCGCGAGGCGATACGGGAAGATGTGCACATGTGCGCTGTAGAAAAGACAAGAAAGATACACAGAGTCGGTTTGAAGGCACAAAAAAACCCCTGCTTTTCAGGGGCCTGGCGTTTAGCACATTCCCCTCATCTTGCGATAGCTGCTATCGCCGGAATTGGCACCCTTCCTGTCATAGACAAAACACAGACGGGTTGCCGGGCTTCATCGGGCCGTTTCCCTCCACCTCTCTTGATGAGAGCGATCTCATAGGATGTTTTATTGTTTATGTACTGTCACTCTGAACAATATCTTAAAGTGATGACCAATGGGTCCATCGGTCATCCGTTCGCACGGTCCAGCCGTGCAGGGCAAATTGCGGTGCCCACTACTCTTCGCCGCACTTGCAAACGATCGGAGCTACATGACGCATCGTTCACCTCGCTGAAAGGCTTCACTTCCAAAGAAGTGGCTTGCGAGAAGGTGTGAACAAAAGGTGGATTGCTGTTCCTCCTCTCCCCCCGTAGGGAGAAACCCTGTCAAAGGGACCATCTGACATCATGTGTCATTGCTTCTTAGAAACGTTTACAACACGTATATCGTACCTATTTTACGGCAAAAAACCTGCCATTGTCAATGCTCTTCTGTCAGAGCCACACGGAAGGACCGCCCTATAGCCACCAGAACAGGAATACTTCAACAACCACAGAGAGCCCCCGGTCCACGGCCAGAGGCTCCCCGGATCCCATTGCGGACCAGCGACTAGGTGCCAGACTCCCAGGAGTTCAGGTACTGTTCCTGCTCAGGAGTCAGCTTGTCGAAGCTGATGCCCATCGCGGTAAGCTTCAAGCGGGCAATTTCCTGATCGATCTCGGTGGGGATGGTATAGACTTTTGGCTGCAACTCGTTTGCATGCTTCAGCATATACTCGCTACCGAGCGCCTGGTTTGCGAAGCTCATATCCATCACGCTGGCGGGATGACCTTCCGCAGCGGACAGATTGACAAGGCGACCTTCAGCCAGCAAGTGGATGCGGCGACCATCGGCATAGGTGTACTCATCAACAAAATCGCGCACGCGCCGCTTGCCAGTCGCCATCTTTTCCAGCGCCGGAATGTTGATCTCGTCATTGAAGTGACCGGAGTTCGCGATAATCGCTCCATCCTTCATACGCTCCAGATGCGGCACATCGATCACATTGATGTCGCCAGTCACGGTGATGAAAACATCACCAAGAGCGGCAGCCTCAACACCAGGCATCACGCGGAAGCCATCCATCACGGCCTCAAGTGCGCGCACCGGATCAACTTCACAGACAATCACATTCGCGCCCATGCCACGAGCGCGGGAAGCGACGCCACGACCGCACCAGCCATAGCCGATCACCACAACATTACGTCCGGCAAGCAGCAGATTGGTTGCACGGATAATGCCGTCCAACGTGCTCTGACCGGTACCATAGCGGTTGTCAAAGAGATGCTTTGTATCAGAGTCATTGACCGCCAGCACAGGGAACTTCAGAACACCGTTTTTCTCCATGCTCTTGAGGCGAATGACACCGGTTGTCGTCTCTTCCATGCCTGCAATGATATCGGGCACCTGCGCGGTGCGCTCTTTGTGGAGCGTCGAGACGAGGTCACAACCATCATCCATTGTCATATTTGGCTTATGATCAAGCACAGCATAAATGTGCTGATAGTACACCTTCTCATCTTCGCCCTTAATGGCAAAGGTCGGAATCCCGTACTCGCTCACCAGAGCAGCAGCCACATCATCCTGTGTTGACAGGGGATTTGAGGCGCAGAGAACGAGGTCAGCGCCACCCGCCTTCAGCGTGATCGCAAGGTTGGCGGTCTCGGTCGTAATATGCAAGCAGCCAGACATACGCACACCCTTGAGCGGCTGTTCCTTCTCGAAGCGCTCACGGATCAGGCGCAGAACGGGCATATCCTTTGCGGCCCACTCGATACGGTCACGTCCGCGGGCTGCAAGGGCAAGGTCCTTCACATCACCTTTGGTCGAAATAGACATAGAAATGCTATTCCTCTTCTTTCTTTCTTTCAATCCACTACAGGCATTTCATTTCCTGAAAACGCCACAGCATTTTCAGAGAACAACAAGCGTCCAAACTGCCGTAGCAAAGAGTTGACGAACACGCAGGTTCGCCTTCTCAAACACGTTTTTCTGAACACACCATCGACTATTGTACTACAAAACTTGCTCTTTGGTATCCTGCAAAGACGAGACCGGTTTCCAGGATGGGTCAAAATGCGAGAAGACCACAAGTTCCTTGTACCGCTGCTCCACGTCGCTCATAGTCACGTTTCGCAGACCATCGATACTGAAATCGGAGCAGACAAAGGAGCCGATGATATTTCCATGCACCACAGCTCGCTTGAGATCGTCAATTGCATAGGTCCCATCCGCACCGGGCTGTACCGACGAGAGGTAGCCCAGGAAGCCACCTGCGAACGAATCTCCTGCGCCGGTTGGGTCAATCACTTCTTCCAGCGGATAGGCCGGAGCACTGAAATAGGTGCCATCTGCGCCGAACAACAGAGCCCCATAGCTGCCTAGCTTGACCACAATATACTTCAGGCCAAGCCCAAAAAGCTGCCGCACCCCGGCAAGCACGCTCGGCTGATCCGTGTAGTGGCGCACCTCTTCCTCGCTCATCAGCAAAACATCGGAGCGCTTCATCACCTCAGTCAACTGGGAACGTGTTGTATTGATCCAGAGCTCCATTGTATCAAGCACGGTCAGGCGGGGAGAAGGAACCTGTTCGAGTACCTCTAGCTGAAGTTCCGGGTGAATGTTTGCCAGGAAAAGCAGGGGGGATTGTCGATACTCCTCGGGGACAATGGGGTGAAAATCGCCAAAGACGCCGAGCTCTGTTTCCAGCGTATCGCGGAGGTTCATATCCATATGGTAGCGCCCGCGCCAGAAGAAGTTTTGCCCTTCTTTGATCTCGACCCCTTTCAGATCAACACCTCGCTGTTCCCAGAACGTGAGATGCTCCTGCGGGAAATCCTTGCCGACGACCCCGACCATATTGACCTTCGTATACAGGGAAGCAGCGGTAACAAAGTATGATGCCGCACCACCAAGCACCCTCTCGACCCGGGTAAAGGGGGTCTCAATCGAATCGAGAGCGATTGACCCAACAACAAGAATAGACACTGCTAACGACCTCCATAAAGGACACAAAATGTTCGGACAGGTTTTGTCCGATAAAGTAGCAAAATGAAAACGATCAGACAGGAGTGGCATCACTCAGATGCTCAATCACGCCGTCCAGGAATGCAAGTGTACGATTAAATTTATCTCGTGCCAGCTCGCGAGCTGGCTGAGTATGCAAAGACTGATACAGTTCAATAAAGCGCTCTTCGATGTGGCGTAGCACCGCGGCCAGCAAGTCACTGTTAGCGGCGCGATGAGGGTAGCGCTCACCCAGTTCAATCAAAGAAGTCACCACGGCAAGGCCGCTCAAGCGACCGAGCTTATCGGCATCATAGAGAATCAGACCCTCTATGGGCACTGACTCGCGCTCTCCCTCAGGAACACTGGTCGTATGGATCAGAATAATCTGTTCAACGAGCTCGACCAGTTCTGAAGGCGCTTTCTGTTGCTTCAAAAACTCAACCGCCATCTCGGCTGACTTGCGGTGATGGTCTTTAAAACCAGAGGAAACAACCGCAATATCATGCAGATAGGCGGCAAGAACCAGGGCCTCCGTATTGATAGCAGGCGCAGCCTCTTCTTCAGCCTCTATTTGCAGGGCAAGCATTTTACAATTCGCGACGACCGCGCTGGCATAACGGAACCCCTCATTCCCAAGCACTTCTTGTGCATACTGGGATACAGCGTGCAGAATATCGGTATCCATTGTACCCGTGCAACCTTCCAAGCAAGATGAGTGTTAATCGTCAGCACAGATCTGACGAAGCGAATCGGCAAAAGGAGGGTAAGCAATGCCGCGTTCCGTAATCAAAGCCGTAATCAGGTGATTGGGCGTTACATCGAAGGCGGGATTGGCAACCTGAACACCGGCAGGAGCAATCGAGACCCCACGAATTGTTGTTACCTCAGCAGGATTACGCTGCTCAATCGGAATATGTGCGCCAGATGCAAGTGACAGATCAATCGTCGAGCGAGGAACCGCAACGTAAAAGGGAATCTGATGAGCCCGCGCCAGAACAGCCAGCCCATAGGTGCCGATTTTGTTCGCAACGTCGCCGTTGGCGGTAACGCGATCAGCCCCCACAAACACAGCTTTGATGTTTCCCTGAGCCATAAAATACGCAGCCATGTTATCGGTAATCAGAGTCAGAGGAACACCTTCCTGTGAAAGCTCCCAGGCCGTTAAGCGCGCTCCCTGAAGGACCGGGCGCGTTTCATCCACATAGACATGAATCCGCTTTCCCTGGCGATGAGCGATATAGAGCGGAGCCAGAGCAGTTCCCCATCCCATCGTTGCCAGCATCCCGGTATTGCAATGCGTCAGCACATGATCGCCGTCCTGAAGCAATTCGGCTCCAAGCTCACCCATGCGCAGACATGCCTGTGCATCCTCATCCACGATCGCCTGCGCCTCAGCCTGAAGCTGCTGCACCAGATAGGACGGCGCGACTTCCTCTTTTGCAAGCCTCTCTGCACAGCGTTGCATCCGCTCGATGGCCCAGAAGAGATTCACAGCCGTCGGGCGAGTACCACGCATCAGTTCGGCAACTTTGAGAAAATGAGCATAAGCGGCAGCACAGGTCAGCCCGTCACCCTGCTCACGCAGCAGCCGCGCAAGCGCCAGACAGAGCCCAAAGGCAGCGGTTGCCCCGATAGCAGGAGCACCACGCACTTTCAGCGAGCGAATCGCATCAGCCACCTCTTGCTCATGCCGCAATCGAAGATGGACGACCTCAGCGGGAAGTTGCGTCTGATCAAGCAGGCAAACAGCGGCCCCTTCGCCATCGTCCTCCCACCAGACTGCGTGTACCCGTTGTTGCCGAAGAAGAGAAGACATGAAGCAAAGTCCTCCTTATTCTTTGCGTACGAGAAAAATCGAAAAACCTCCCTTAATGTAACGAGGAGGAGAGTATGATGAGGGTTTCTTCCCCCCAATAGTACTAGGCTATAGACGAAAAATAGCAGAAAAACCCTTAAAGTATGTTACCATGATAGACGAAACGACGCGCAACTGCAAGTAACTGTCACAGATGTAGGCCTGCTGCACCGCAGGATTTCCACATCCTGGCGCTCTGGTGACAAACGCCTGTACATGTTACCGGAAACGCCTCTGTCCGTTCCACTAGACAGAAGGATAAGGTCATGCTATCCCACCGGAAAGCCGGTTCTCGGCTCCCTCCGTGCATGGGGCATTATCACTTGCGAGGAACGGACAAGCTGATAATAGTAGCCATCGAAGGGATAATAGCGCATGACCCGCGTGGAAACAAAGGAATGTACGTGGTCCTTTGAACAGATTTATGACGAATATAAAACTGCTATTTACAATTACGTCTATCATCTGGTAGGCGATCGTGAACAGGCAGACGACCTGACTCAGGATACATTCCTGAAGGCTTTTCGCGCTCTGCCCAAAATGGACTCAAACCTCAAGCTCTCTGCCTGGCTGTACCGCATTGCTACCAATACAGCCTATGATGCGCTCAGGCGGAAGAAACTTATCGCCTGGCTTCCCTGGCAAGATCTTGACCATGAGCCCGCCGACGCCGAAAACGCCGATCCGCAGGAAGTATACGGAACCACCGAGCTTGTCAGAGCTGCTCTCAAGCGCATGCCTCAACAATATCGTGCCGCGCTTCTGCTCTATACTCAGGAAGGCTTCACGTATAGCGAAATTGCTCAGACCCTCAATATTGCGGAAAGCGGTGTGAAGATGTATTTGTCCAGAGCACGTCAGTCGTTTCGTGAACACTATCGAGCATTAGAGCAAGGAGGAGCCAGGCGATGAACTGCGAGCAGGTCAGGGATTTGCTTAGTGCATACCTTGACGGCATGCTCGCAGGCGATGAGCGTTCCTTGGTCGCCTCCCATCTGGTCGATTGTCAGGATTGCCACAGTATCCTGATTGATTATTACCGTTTTGATACTCTCCTCACTCTGATGCCTCGAATCAAACCCACCCCCTCGCTCTCACACAACCTCTTTTCCTCCCGGGAATATTACGAGCTTCTGCGCTGCCTGGAACAGGAATCCTTTCTTAATTCCCATCATCTCTAATCCTCCTTTTATCGCTCCTGCCAGACTTTACACTATAAATCGTGCAGTACATGCCCGGGTAGTCCAGGTGAGGTGCAGCGCACCCAATAGGAGAAAAGAGCTATCTTTTAGCGTTTTCTTGTAAAAACGAAAAATTCCCCCCTGAAAGTGATAACAAATCACTCACTTATGCGTTATAATACATAGGTCCAGGATGGAGGGCGGGATATACGCGAGCAAGCAATTCCACCTCGACGAGCGGCTTGTAACGTATATCTACTTTTCCGTGTAACCTTTTCCCCATGGGGTTTACACGCGCACCTTCTGGAACTTCGCGTAGTACTTCATGTCACTATGCGTGGTGGGGGGCGGACGAGCTGGCACCCCGTCCGCCCCTTACTTTTGCCCGGATGCAACCCCCGCCCATTCATGCTATCATAAGATCCGTAAGCATCAGTTTGTGAGAGGATAGCATCAGTAGAAGCGCATGCGGTTCATTGCCAGATCTCTTGGAGGAAAATTAATTACTATCGCAACCCTGATACTCCTGTCGTGCCTGCTTCTCTTCTCAATTGTGACCTGGCTTCTCACCGAGGTCTACACAGAGCAGAGCGCCAGAAACGGAGTACAGGGGCATCTCACGCTGCTCACTCGTGCCTATCAAGGGCAGATCGCAACGCTGCTTCAAGAGCTTGATAAGCTCGCCAAAAACCCGCAGCTTCCCCCTCTGCTCAACGGACGCAATACCCAGAATCAGCTTCAGGAACTCTTAAGCAGCCATATGTCACGCCTGCGCCTCTCAACCATCTCCATTCTGACTCGTGACCAACAGCAGAAAACGCAGCTCGGTGAGGCGGCTCTGCAGCAGAATCTTCCCCCGCTAGATCCAGCACTTACCGGCGAGCCGATTATTGCCGTTCAGAAGGCGACAGAAAGTGATAGCGAGCAGAATTGGGTCCTGACGATCGTTCAGCCTATCGGGAGCGGGAAGGGACAATCGCTGCTGATCGCCACACAACGCATTGATAACTATTTCGTGGCCGGTCTGACACAACGCGCCGGTACAAACGCGGCTCTGTGTATTGAAGGCGAGGTGCGCGGCATCGCGGGCGTCACCGAGCAGCAGATTGGCGTTAATGAGGCCACCTGTCAGGCCAAACAGTTTCAGATTCTAGAAGGCAGACAACGCTTCCTGACCCTCAGCGATCAGATCCAGCTTCCCGGGCTGATCTCCCCTGATATCGTCCTGGTCGCAATCGACAGCTATCCGGGCGTCGACTATAGCAGCCCGCAAATCCTGTTAATCTTTGGCGGCTCCGGCCTCTGTATCTTCGCTCTCGGTCTGCTGGCCTATATGTCTACCACACGCATGCTCTTAATTCAACCACTCCGCCAGCTTCAGGCCAACCTCAGCACCAGCTTAACACCTGCACAAGAGCCGGAAACAAGCGAGCTGGATGATGATCTCAATATGCTGGAACAGCGTATCGCAGTACTCAATGAGTCGCGTGAGAAGGAGAATCAGGCGATGACCGAGCAGATGCGCAACCTGCTGACTCTGAGCGATGGGCTGATCTCTACCCTGAACCTTGAGCACCTGCTTGGTGAGATCGTGACCCGCCTGGGAACGATTATGAAGGTCAAACATGTCTCACTGCATCTCTATGGGCGCGAAATGCTGCAACCCTGGGCAGTAGCACAGTGGGAATTGCCAAAAAGCAAGCAGGTCACTACCTCAGGCCTCTCCTATACGCCACCTGTGCCCTCTCACGAGGAAGAAAAGGGCAAAGTAAGCGTCTATGCCGATCCAGGCGGAGATATTACCCTGGCCGCGACAACCAAAATGGCCGCGCTCCCCAACCTGCGCCAGAGCCCTGCACCACAAAGCAGCACATCTGTTGGAATCGCGGACGCGAGTTCACGTATCCCCCGTTCGGCCCTGCGCGAACTAGATATGAAGCTGGCACAAATGGTTATCCAGAAAAAGAAGATCGCCTACGCCGAAGATATCGACCAGATCTACGAGGAAAAACAAGAAGTCTGGGCCAGGCTGGCACTTGAGGCGGGTTACCACTCCGTTGTGGCCGTCCCTCTCCTGCTGCAAGAGCAGGCCATAGGCGCCTTTATTCTCTATGCCGATCAGCCCAACCAGATCAGCGGACGCGATACGTTCCTGTTGAGTACCGCTGCCATTCAGGCCTCAATGGCTATTCAAAACGCGATCCTCTTCGCCGAGGTCAAAGAGAAAAACGCCGAACTAGAACGGGCTAATCAGCTCAAATCACAGTTTCTGGCGAATGTCACGCATGAGCTCCGCACGCCGCTGCATAGCATTATCAGTTATGGGGCCCTGATCCTTGAGGGCTTTGTGGATGGCGAGCTCACCACGGAACAGGAAGAGCATATTCAGTTTATCGTGAAGCGTGCCGAAGACCTCTCACACCTTGTCGATGATATGCTTGATCTCTCCAAAATCGAGGCAGACCGGATCGAGGTCAACCCTGAAGCGCTCAATCTGGAACGGTGCTTGCAGGATGTTGTCAACCAGCTCAAACCAATGGCAAACAATAAAAATCTGGCCCTGACGCTGGAAGGCGCTCACGACCTGCCACCGGTACTGGCCGATGAGCACCGCTTACGGCAGGTCGCTATCAATCTGATATCAAACGCGCTCAAGTTTACGGAAACAGGTGGCGTGACTATCCGTTGTCACTGCATGAGCAACAACGAGAGAGTTCGCGTCCTGGTCAGTGATACCGGTATTGGCATTTCTCCTGCCGCGTTGCATTATATCTTTGAGGCCTTCCGTCAGGCTGATGGCAGCACCACGCGTAAGTTTGGCGGTACCGGCCTCGGCCTGACGATCGCGAAAAAGTTGATCGAGTTACAGGGGGGAGAAATGACGGTCGAGAGTATTCCGGGGCAGGGCTCAACCTTCTCCTTTACCCTCCCGATTGCCCCGCTTCATCAAGGAATGTAAATACGCACTCAGTGATGGAAGAGGAGAAAAGAGTAACAAAGGTATGAACAATCAACGTACCATCTTAATTGTTGAGAACGAGGTGTCAAATCGTATCCTGATCGAGCGTGTGCTTTCAACGCGTGGCTATCGCTGCTTGAGCGCGACGCATGGCCGTGAGGCGCTCGATATTCTGGACCGCGAACAGGTCGATCTGATTCTGACAGATCTCTCGATGCCCGTTCTGGACGGCTACCGTACTACACAACTCATTCGCGCTCGTCCGGGCATGGAAACAGTGCCGATCATCGCTGTTACCGCCTATGCGCTGCATGATGAGGGCGAGGCCGCTCGCCAGATCGGCTGTACAGAATATCTGACCAAGCCATTTAAGCCGCGGCAGTTGCTTGAATTGGTTGAACGGCTTTTGCCCTGATTATCCAGCACAGCACCTTATTCAGGTAGAACAGGCGACAAAGTGTTGAGATGATGTGCGATACTAACATATAGGCGCTTCCAATCCAGCTTCATACAAGGAGACGGCTAAGCGCCCTTATTTCTTCAACACCAGAACAGGTTCTCTCTTCCGCCAGAAGAGGGAACAGGAGTACAAAGGGTAGATCGTATGGATATTCGTCTTACAACAACCTCAATCCAAGAAGTATCGTGTGATGCTCTGGTTCTGGCTGCTACTGCCGAGAGCCAACAAAAGAGCGTCACGCTCGCAACTGTCGCCCGTTCTATTGATGAGCAACTCGGCGGAGCGATCAGCGAAAGCTGTGCCGCCGGAGAGTTCAAAGCCGGACTCGGTGAGCTGCTGACCTTCCACCCACTTGGGAAGCTGCCAGCACGTCGTGTCATTGTTGTAGGTCTGGGATCTGACAAGAAGGTAAACGCGCAGTCGTTCCGCCGCGCAAGCGCCACTGTGACTCGTCACTTGCAAAATACTGGTGCACAGAACGTCGCCTTCGCGTTCGACTGGGCAGCATCCAGCGTTGACACCTCGCTTGCCCTTCAGGCCACAACCGAGGGCGCAGTGCTTGGCGCGTATACCTTCCGTAAGTATCAGACACAGGATAAGAGCCGTGAAGTCGCCTCGCTAACCATTGTCAGCAACGACCCCGCCGCACAGCAGGCCATCGACAAAGGTCGAGCGCTGGCAGAAGCCGCAAACTTTGCACGCGACCTGATTAACGAGCCTTCTTGCGTCCTGACTCCACGCGAGCTGGCGAACCGCGCCGTCTCAATGGCGAAGAAATACGGCATTCTGTACGAGGTTTTCGACAAAGAGAAGATTCAAGAGTTGCAAATGGGCGGTCTGCTCGGAGTCTCTCAGGGCAGCGCCGAACCCCCACGCTTCATCATCTTGCGCTACAACGGAGCCGAGGATAAGAACGCGAAACATCTTGCGCTTGTCGGCAAGGGCATCACCTTTGATACAGGCGGCATCTCCCTCAAGCCCGCGGCTGGTATGGAAAGCATGAAGGGCGACATGGGCGGAGCGGCTGCTGTACTTGGTGCAATGCAGGCAATTGCGTCACTCAAGCCGAAGATCAATGTGACGGCCTATGTTCCAACCTGCGAAAATATGCCCAGCGGCAGCTCGTACAAACCAGGCGATATTTTGCGCATTATGAACGGCAAAACCATAGAGATCGTCAATACTGACGCTGAAGGGCGCCTGATCCTGGCCGACGCGCTCTCCTATGCATGCAAAGAGGGCCAAAAGACGATTATTGACCTGGCAACTCTGACCGGCGCAATGGTTGTCGCGCTTGGAACCGTCTATACAGGCGTCTTCAGCAACAGCGAGGAGCTGACACAGCGGATCATTGATGCGGGCAAGCTCTCGGGCGAGAAATACTGGCCGATGCCAATGGATGAGGAATACGGCGAACAGATCAGAAGCGAGATCGCCGACATCAAGCAGACCGGTGGCCGCCATGCAGGCTCCATCACTGCCGCCAAGATCCTTGAAAACTTCGTGGACGACGCGCAGTGGGCACACCTTGACATTGCAGGCACCAGCGCTGTCGATACCGGCAAGCCCTATCAGGAAGTTGGGGGGACAGGCGTTGGTGTGCGTACGCTGGCCGAACTGGCTCTGCGCATCGCACAGGAAGCACATCAATAAGCTGAACCATTCAGGCGGGCTCTGGACACCTCAGGGCCCGCCTTTTTCCTTCAGTGGTCTACTTCTCTATCATACGAGAAAAACACCGGTACTTGCCCTTTTTCAGCCGGAAAAATCAGGTAATATGTGTCAGCCGAAATCCGATAATTCAAAGTAAGAAACACTATTCAGCATTTGCCCCCCTGGAAGGTCTGACTCTCTTGAACGTGTTCTTCTGTCAGAGCAGCAAGCAACGTAGCGGATTACAAAGACCAAACGTGTTTTCAACAGGGCTTGCCCCTCAAAAAGACGCAACAATAAACAAGTGCTAGTAAAGAAATATTCTCTCTCGGGAAAAGTCCCCCCAGAACCGCTTGAGCTTTTTTTAGGATTATGTTATAGTAAATTTTAGAGAGCTAAAAATTTATATTTATCACTCAAAATTATCGCTTCACGGAGCACAATAGAACGTATGAGAGGAGCACGAAAATACATGGCGCAAGAAACGGTGAACACACCCGTCTCAAGCCCGTTGCCGGAAGAGCAGGGATGGAAAAGAAGTGCAGGTCTCCCATCACTACCAGAAGTGCACGCGACAATAAAGGTTCCCCAGAAGAAGGGCTTCTGGAGAACCTTGCTGGCCTATCTGGGGCCCGGCCTGATGGTTGCAGTAGGGTATATGGACCCGGGGAACTGGGCCACAGATCTGGCCGGAGGCGCCCAGTTCGGCTATTTACTCATCTCAGTCATTTTGATCTCAAACCTGATGGCGATCTTGCTTCAGCATCTCGCCCTTAAGCTCGGCATCGTGACCGGGCGGGATCTAGCACAGGCCTGCCGCGATCACTATTCTCGACCAGTAACCTTTGTGCTCTGGCTCCTTTGTGAGATTGCGATTGCAGCCTGTGACCTTGCGGAAGTCATTGGTTCCGCTATAGCCTTAAATTTGCTGTTCGGTATCCCATTGATTATCGGAGTCATTATTACAGCGCTCGATGTCTTTCTTGTTCTCTTTTTACAGCACAAGGGCTTCCGGCTCATTGAGGCAATTGTAGGCGCCCTGATTCTTGCCATCGCCTTCTGTTTCGGCTATGAACTGATCGCTTCACGACCCGATATCCTGCCGATCGTGGGCAATCTGGTCCCGCGTCCAGAAGTCGTGACCAATCCGCAGGCACTCTACATCGCGATCGGTATTCTGGGCGCAACCGTGATGCCGCACAATCTCTACCTGCATTCCAGTGTTGTGCAGACCCGCGCCTTCAAACGTGACGACGAAGGGAAAGCGCAGGCCGTTACATTCGCAACGATCGATTCTACCGTCTCACTGCTATTCGCCTTTGTGATTAACGCGTCTATCCTGATTGTGGCGGCTGCGACCTTCCATGGCACTCAGTACGCCAACGTGGCCGATATCGAGGACGCCTATAAGCTGCTCACGCCAGTACTGGGTGCACCGATTGCCAGCACTGCCTTCGCGATCGCACTGCTGGCTTCCGGGCAGAACTCAACGCTCACAGGAACACTGGCCGGTCAGATTGTGATGGAGGGCTTCCTGAATATTCGCCTGAAGCCCTGGTTACGTCGCCTGATTACCCGTGTAATTGCCATTGTGCCCGCAGTGATCGTCACGGCGCTCTACGGTGAGCGAGGAACTGGCGAACTGCTGGTGCTGAGTCAGGTAATCCTGTCGTTTCAGTTGAGCTTTGCGGTCTTCCCACTGGTTCAGTTCACAAGCGAAAAGACCAAAATGGGACGCTTTGTCAATCCGCTCTGGCTCAAGCTCCTTTCCTGGTTCGTCGCCATTCTGATTGCAATCCTGAACATCTACTTGCTTTTACAGACCCTCTTCCCGGGTCTTGCCTTCGGATCATAAAGCACAAAGAAGCCCTCTGAGAAGAAGTCAGAGGGCTCTTTCTTGCCCTACAGCCTGACCCGACGTACAGGCGAGAACCACAGCCAGCCTCCGAGGACAAGCGCCACAAGCGAGCTAATCAACAGTACCGGGCGCACCCCGACACTCCGGGCAATTCCTCCTGCCAGCACCATTCCCAGAGGAGCGATCCCGTTTTCCAGCAGATGCAGACAGGCATTCACCCGCCCACGGTACTCATCCGCAACCAGTCGCTGACGCAGCGTGATCTCACTGGCACTATAGATCGCGTAGCTAGCATCGCCAACAAGCTGTATCCCGAACAGCAGCACAGACGTAAGCGCCAGGGAGCCAGGGAGCAGCGGGTTCAACAGATTTACCCCGGTATGAATCAGCGCTCCCCAGAGGAGCAAGGACACACTCCTGTAGCGAGCCACCAACCGAGAAAGCAGTATCGACCCAAGTAATGCCCCGGCTCCACCCGCGGAAATAATGATCCCCAGGGCGAGCGAGGACACATGCAACTCATCAATCAGAAAGGGGATATACAGCACAAACGCACTTCCGCAGAAGCTCCGCAGTGTCACATAGCAGGCAAGAGCCCGCAGAGCAGGGAAGCGCCAGATCTCGCGCCAGCCCGCAAACGCATTTCCCGCCCCCTCCTCTCGCGCTTCAGGCTTTGCTTCTGTCCGAATACCAAACAGAATACAGGCCGCCGAAACAAGATAGGAGCACGCGTCAAACAGCATCGCAAAAGGCGCGGTCAGCAGTTGAATCAGAACACCCGCCAGCGATGGGCCTAGAATTTCGGCCAGCGCATCACTCAATGCCAGCTTGCTATTACCCTCCGCCAGTTGCTCTTCAGATACCAGCGAGGGCAAGAATGCCTGATACGCGACCGCAAACAGCACATTCAACACCCCGACCAGCAACACCACCCCGTACAGCAATTCGATACGCAACCAACCAGAGAACGCAGCCAGTGGCACAAGAAACAGAAGCGCCGCCCGACCTGCATCGGCCCAGAGCAATAACGAACGCCTCGACACATGATCAGCCCAGACGCCAGCCAGCGAGCTAAACAATAGCACTGGTAGTGCCTCCAGCGACATCAAGATGCTATATTCAAAGCTCTGGACATGAAGCGCAAATTGCGCCACCAACGCCACACTAAGGGCTGTAATATGTGAGCCAAAAGCAGAGACCGTCTGCCCGGCCCAGAGCCAGGCAAAGGATCGATTCAGCAATCCCTTCCGCAAAAAAGCAGGAAATTTCACTCTACGCTCCTTCAAAATGCGCATAAAAAACGGATCCAGATGAAGGTGAGGGTAGTTGCGCATAGAGCGTCACATAGGGACGGAGGAATACCAAAAATGGGGTAAGTAAAACACTATCGCAAGCGAGGAATAAAGCGATAGGGCTCTTCTCTCAAAAACGGTTTTGAACTGTCAGGTACCCTCAGCGCAACTACGCAAGCTGAGGGGTGCGGATGCTGGTACCCATTGGGGCACCTCCAATTCGTTCAAGCTAGAATGATGCGAGATCATTCTAGATGAGTATATCATAAAAAAGGCGAGCAGGGTAGAGGACACTCTGCTCGCCCACAGCCTAGTTTTCGCGTTTGGGAATTTTCGGAATCAGCCAGTCCAGGAACGCGCTGATCGATCGCGTCTGAATCAGCACACGCCCCGGCCCGGTCAGGTCGACGACCAGACCTTCTCCGCTGAAGAAAGTCGATTTCAGACCACCAACAGGGCGCACATTGAACTGCATGTTCTGCGTAAAGGCGACAATGTGGCCGGTATCAACCGTATAAACCTCACCGGGCTGAAGCACGCGCTCTATAATCGCGCCATAAGCAGACACAACAATCTGGCCATTTCCCGCAGTGCGCAACATAAACAGGCCGCCGCCAGTGCCAAAGAAGCTTCTGGCACCACCCCACGAGGTATCAAACTCTACAGAGAGTTCAGAGGCGACATATGCACCAGATTGCAGGAAATATTGCTCATATTGATGCACATTCAACAGGTACAAGTCTCCGGGCAACGAGGGCGCAACCGTCACCTCTCCCCCCTGAGGGGGCGCAACATAGACATTCTGGAAGAACGACTCCCCCCCAACTACCGACCGCTTCAACGCCTTCCAGACTCCACCACCAGTATTCGTCTGAAGCGTGATTCCATAGGACATGCTGACCATCGCGCCACTCTCCGCACGAATCGGCTCATTCGGCGCAAGTGTCAGCACCCCGAGGGAATATGCCGGGCGTTGCACGATATTCACTTGCATAAAAAACTTTCCTCCTCTGACATGGATTGATCTATTGTAACACAGCTCTCTTCTTTGGCGGCAAACCGAAACGGAAATACTCTACACAATAAAAACGCAGACACAGCCCATTTGTACAATAGCCCTGAGAAGCTCATAGACATAAAAAAAGCAGACCATACTGGCCTGCATGTTGAAAAGGCGGGTCGGTTCATCCTTACAACCGACCCGCCCTCTCAAGAAGATGGGTAACGAGGAGAGGTACAAACATGATCGAGAGAGGCGCGAAGGCAACTTCGATCAATGATACAAGAAAATAATGTCGTGTATTCTATAACCCTCTACTTATGACAACATTTCAGAGGCCTCCTTTATTTCATTACCCCCTATGATAGTTGCATGTATTGTGCATGTTTCTTCCTCTACACGCTACGCTTTATATCCCCCGAATACCGCATGGCCAGCGCGTAACCAGAAGCAGTCAACAGCGGTGAAACCGGCCTCACTGAGCCAGCGGAGCTGGTCGCTTAACAGCGAAGGCTTATCGGTTGAAGCGGGATCCTCATACTCGTAACGGAAGTAATTCCAGCGCTCATCACAGAAACGCTGAAAACCGCTTTCATCTCCATACTGAAGCAAACTCTGCTGCCGCACGATCTCATCATATTCCTGTGCATAGTGTTGTGCAACCAATGGAGTCAGCGGCCTGACGATATCCGCGAGCAACAGCGCACCACCAGGAGAGAGCAGCGAAAACAGGTCTTTGAACAGCGTCGCCTTCTCCTCATCCGTCAGATGGTGAACACACAGCGACGATACCACACAGCGCAACGGCGTTGGCAAGGTCGCCCGCCATGCCAGTTCTTCCATCTGGAATGGGCGTATTTCCAACCTGTCCGCAAAGCGTGCCAGCCGCTGCCGCATCTGCCCCTGCATCGCCTGTGATGGTTCAAGTGCCAGATAGCGGCAGAAAGGGAAACGCTCCAGAATCGCTTCTGCCAGCACGCCAGCTCCTGCCGCCAGTTCAACAACAGTAAAAGACTCATCCTGACGCGCAGGAAGCAGCGAGATCAACGAGGCGAACTGCTCCTCCCGTGCCGGGACAAAAAGATCTGCATATGCAAGGAATATGGCAGAGCTTTCTTCATTCCAGCTCTGGTTCTCGTTCATTCTCTCGTTCTCCTATGATAACGCTTTCAAATACAGGTACTTCTTCTTCAATGTACCCGGAAAGCGCCAAAAGCACAACCCTGAAGGAAGACGATTTGTGTTATACTCTCAAACATGAAGATTCGAATTCGCTATTTTGCGTCACTGCGCGAAGTGACCGGCCAGAATGAAGAAACGCTCACCGTTCCCGAGGGTAGCACCATTGCCAATATTCGCACCCTGCTGCTGGACCATTATCCGCCGTTGCGGCCCATTCTGGAGCGCTGCCTATGCGCGGTCAACCGGGCCTATGTGCAACCTGAGACCGAGCTGCATGAGGGAGATGAGCTTGTCTTTATTCCCCCAATGGGAGGTGGTCAACCCCGGAGGAAACACGTATGAACCCGATTATCCAACTTACACGCGAGCCACTGAAGCGTGATGAACTGGTAGCGGCGGTCAGCGATCCTACCGTTGGCGGGATCGTCGTTTTCGAGGGAGTCGTGCGCAATCACGCCCGTGGCAAACAGGTTCGCTATCTTGAGTATGAGGTCTATGAAGAGATGGCGTACCCACAAATTCAGCAAATTATTCAGGAAGCCAGCAAGCGCTGGGGCGTTGATCGAATCGCGGTAGCGCACCGCTTTGGACGACTGGAAATCGGTGAGGCCAGCGTGATTATCGTTGTTGCCAGTCCCCACCGCGCCGAAGCCTTCGAAGCCTGCCGTTATATCATTGATACGCTCAAGACCACAGTCCCGATCTGGAAAAAGGAGGTAGCGACAGACGGGGAAGCATGGGTAGAGGGGTGAGAGCGCAAGGCTTCCCCCTCTTTCTCCGACAAGCTCTTTTTATGGTACAATGGAAGAAGAAAGCGACTCGTTCTAGTAAAGAATAGAGTAGTCCTCAAGCAATAGAAGGCGAATATTCGGAATAGCTTTGGTAAGACCTAACAACGACCTGGGCAAGCCAGGATATATCTTGGAGGTCGTTGATGAATCTATTCGAGAAGCACACCCAACTCACACAACTGTTCGCACAAAACCCGGTGACTGTTGCATACCTCGCGGGCTCACTCTCCAACCGTGCCCCATTCGGCGATTTCTCCGATGTAGATATTGCTATCCTGTTGATGGAGCAAATTAAAGCCGATCAATTTCTTGAATATCAACTCTACTTCTTCAGCGAACTGGCGAAACGCCTTGAATCGGACAATATCGACGTCCTGATCTTAAATAAGGCCTCGTTACTGCTGAAATCGCATGTCATTAAATACGGGCAGTTGCTCTATAGTCGCGATGAGAAGAAGCGCATCATGTTCGAGACCCGCGCCGTCATGGACTACCTGGACTACCGCAAATACAATGACATCCAGAACCAGGCGCTCGGGCGGCGGCTCAAAGGGCAGCTCCTCTCGCTCAACCGGGAGATTGCACGGCAACAACTCAAAAACCTGCGCGAAGCCACCATAATACTCAGGGAGTTAGGCGAGAAGGAGCGAGACGAGTTTGCGACCAATTATCGCCTGTACGGAGCAGGAGAGCGCTATCTATTGCAAGCGATTGAGGCCTGCTTACAACTGTGCGCAATGCTCATTGCGGCGCTGAGCCTGCGCAAACCCGAGGAACAGCACGACCTGCTCGGCATCATCGCCACAGAGCAGATCATTCCGCGTCCGCTGGCCTATAAGCTTGAACATATTACAAACCAGCGTGACAGCCTGCTCTATGAGCCACATACCATTGATAGACGCGCATTGCACGCCTCATTGCAGCGAACGGCGCACGACCTCGAAACCTTTGCAGATACCATTGAACCAAAACTGGAGGCCTGAGCCAAAAAGAAAAGCTCCCCGGCAGGAAAAGCGCCAGAGGGAGCTTTGTTGTGCTGTAACTCGTTTGTTTTGTCGTCTAGGCGCCGGACGAACCCCGCAACATCTGGACCTGCTCTTCAGCAGCTTTCGCGTCATCCTCGCGACCCATCGCGCGATAGACTTCAACCAGCGTTTCGTAGGCCTCCGTCAGGGATGAATCCAGTGCAATCGCCTGATGGGCATATTCGAGCGCCTCATCAAGACGGCCTGCTTTACGCAGTGAATCAGCGAGGTCGTTATAGTAATCAGCGTTCAGCGGCTCCAACTCAATCGCGTTGAGATAATTTTCAATCGCTTTCTCATTGTCGCCAAGCCCGTCATAGGCAGTAGCAAGCTGATAATAGCCCTCGGCATCGTCCTTAAAGAGTTCCAGCATCTTCTCTGCGGTCTGGCGGGCCTCATCATGGCGCTTTAACGTATTGTACGTCTCGGCCAGTCCGGCCAGTGCGGCAGCATGATCGTCCTCATTCAGCAGTCCCTCGCTGTTCTCCACAAGGTTCTGATAAATGGGGAGGGCCAGTTCATAGCGCCCCGCATCCAGATACGCCTCAGCAAGACTAAAACGTGCGGTTGTGCGATTGGGATCAAGCTGTACCGCGCGAATATAGGCCTCAACCGCCCCACCCTCGTCACCCTGCAACGAGCGCCAGAAACCAAGTTTTTCCCAGGCTTCGGCATCCTCAGGGTCCAGCTCGACAATGTGATTGTAGACCTTCGCGGCCTCCTCAGCATTGCCCATCTGCTCATAAGCAGCGGCCAGCACGTCATAGCCAACACGTCCCTCTGGCTCAAGTGAGATCATCTGATTGGCCAGTGAGAACGCGTCGTCATAACGGTGCATATCAAGGTAGATATTCGCCAGTTCGGCATAGCGCGAGGCGTCAGCCGGATCTTCATCAATGCGGCGCTCCTGATCCATCATGCGACGCAATTGATCGTTCACACGCTCACGTACGTCCTGAAGCTGATCTGATGCACGAGTGTTGTCAGGATTCAAAATCAAGGCATGGCGATATGACTGGATCGCATCGCGATAGAGGTTCAAAAAGCGATAGGTATCGCCAATGTTCACATAGAGTTCATCGTTCTGCGGATCCAGTTCCAGAGCCTGCTGGAAATATTCCAGTGAGTCTTCATACATCCCTAACTCGCCATAGAGATTCGCCATATTCTCATAGGCTTCCAGCAAGTTCGGGTTCAAGTCGATGGCGCGATGATATCCGGCAATCGCCATCTCGGTATCATCCAGATATTGCTGTGCAAGGGCAAGGTTATAGCGGGCTCGGGCATCTTCAGGGTTTGCGGCAACTGCACGCTCGAAACAATCGGCAGCCTCCTCATAATTGCCAGCCTCTGCCGCCTTATTGCCCTTATCTGTCCACATCTGGACCTCATCGGCCACCTGCTGTGTTTGCTCCTGATCTGCGCGATCTTCTGGAGTCTTATCATCCATCTGCGACACGTATTACTCCCCGTGTTTTTGAAAAACAAACAAATTGAAGGACAGGCTACAGCTTCTTCCTGTGATGTACCAGGAGGGCAGAGCGCCCGAGACACGATCACTTGCGGTCCCGCTTCGTGTCCTGTCGTTGCATATCCATGCATATACAACGACTGACCTCCCTTTTCATGATACAACCAGCCAAAGAGCCTGTAGCCCATAGGTACACCCGGTACCTATGGGTCACAGCGGATAGAACTACTTCGACGCGACACGCAGAGTCAACTGGAACTCGTAACGCGAGCTGGGATAGAAGGCCTCGGTAAAGGAGATAGGCGCACCGGTCTCGTCAAAGGTGGTGCACTCCACGCGCATGCCACACTCATCGGCTGGAATCTTCAACAGGTCGATCTCACGTTCGTTTGCCTTGTCGCCTTTAAAAACGTGCTCGGCCATGTATGGAACCATGCCCTCAGAAGCCATCAACTGATAGAGCGAGCCATCAGCAGCCTCTTTCGCGCGCTGATACACGTTCATGGCGCGAGGATAGGGTAAATAGTTGACTTCATAGGCAATAGCCTCGCCATCAGCGGTGCGGATACGCTCCAGGCGCACGACCTGCTCTTCATCGTTCAGGCGCAACTGTTCACGCACGTGCTGAGAGCCGCGCACCAGTTCGCTAACCAGCAGCATTCCGCCGGGCTTCAGACCGCGCCGGCGCAATTCCTCGGAGAAGCTTTTCAGCTCGCTTGCCACGCGCTGCTGCACACGAGGCTCACAAACGAAAGTGCCGCGGCCATGTTGACGGTACAGCAGGCCTTCATGAACCAGCTCGGTCAGGGCCTGACGGACGGTCGCGCGGCTCACATGGTACTGAGCCACCAGTTCGGGCTCAGACGGAATGGCCGTATGCGGCGCAAGATGCCCTGAGTGGATCTGCTGTTTCAGCACTTCTTTCAACTGATAGTAGAGTGGTAACGGATTGGATCGTTCTAGAATTGGCATATACGGTTCCCCTTATGTCCATACAACAGTTAAAAATGTGATATGTATAGTATGACAAGAATATATCACAAAAAAAGGAATGCGTCGAGTAGGAATTGCGAAAGAATCGGGGTCTGGCCCCAGAACTTCAGAGCTTTTGAACTTCTTCTGAAAAAGATCTGAACGGGACCAGACCGCGAAGTGGGGTTTAAACGGCAGAAACCCCATTTTCCGCAAGAATACGGTCAATCTCAGGCTTCAGACGGCTTGGATGCGGGCCGACCAGTTTGCCAACTTCGCGACCATCCTTGAAGACCAGCAGGGTCGGGATGGCCTGGACATAATAGCTACCCGGCGTACGCGGGTTGGCATCAACGTCCATCTTCGCGAATTTCAAGCGACCGGCATATTCATCGCTCAAGCGCTCGTAGTGCGGGGCCAGCATCCGGCAAGGCCCACACCAGGAAGCCCAGAAATCCACAATCACAGGTGTTGAGGATTTTAGCACCTTCTCCTCAAAATCCTGATCTCCAACGTGGAAGAGATTAGCATGTTCCATAATGCAAACTACTCACTTTCCCAAGAACATAATAGATGCATTTCGCGCTTACGTCAAGCCCCAAATGGTCCTTAACCTGCATCTATTGAGGAGAACAAAACCAGGAAAAGATTCTATTCCTTCTCATCAGCGGTCAAGCTCTACAACAACACTGCGGCGGTTCTGCTCTCCCTAATAGTATACGAAGAGAGACTTTCATCCGACAAGGGGAAAGAGAACCTTTTTCCCATCGTTTCCCCTTGTGGCGCTCTAATCCCTATCACTTCCCTGTAAGATTGTCAGCAGACGCAGAATGTAGAGGAAAAGGTTCAGCACATTCAAGAACATCGACACCGTCAGCCCGATGGCATTGGGCAGCGTGTTCGCCATGTACTTCGCCTTCTGGATATCAAACAGGATATAGCCCATAAAAATGCCGATGCCGACAATCGAAATGATGAGCGAAAAGATGGTTGAATGGAAGAAGATGTTCACAATGCCAGCGATCAACAACAGGATCAAGCCGACAAACAGAAAATCTCCCAATCGGGTAAAATCGCGTTTTGTTGTCCAGGCATAGATAGACAGGCCGATAGAAGTAGCGGCTGTAATCAGGAACGCCTGCAACAAAATCGTCGGCGCAAAAGCGACATAGGACGCCAGGAGCGGCGAGAGCGATAAGCCTTCCAGGAAAGTGAAGGCATATAGCAAGATCAGGTTTGCGGGATAGCGCTGAATCATTGCCTGCAACGCAATCAACAGAACCAGACCGAGGATGGCGACGATAAGATACGTCATAAACGTCAGATGCAGCACATACATGCCGACCCAGGCCCCCGCCGAAGCGAAGACAAAGGAAAAGGCCAGCAGGCCCATCACCTTACTGATCAGATCGCTTGACTGCAACGGGCCAGCATAGGGCGCAGTCTGGAACTGATAGCGTGTGCCGAAGTTATTATAACCACCTTGTTGTTGCTGCTGTTGAGGATATGGTCCCCTTCCCCAGCCACCATAGGGGTTGTTATTCGGATTGTACATAGTTACACCTCGCGGCGAGAACTCAACCGGTCGAAACGGTCAGTAGAAGAAAAGCCAATACCAAGCGCCTCTTCAGTATACGCTCAATACTCCAGCTACTGAAGAGGTTCTTCCCTGGTTATTATACGCATCAGGATGAGAGAAGTTGCACTCTACCAGAGATGAACCAAAAACAGTGGCAAGGCCCTTGCGTCGTCTCAAAGAGTCTGGACGAACAAGCGGCCTTTTCATCAAACTGGCAACCGCAACCAACCGGTATTATGACTGGATACGACTTTCCTCATTGGAAGAAGAGAGGACGGGGTCAGCCTCTCCACCACTCGTCGTTGTATAGACGCCTTCCGGAATATTTGTGATTGTACAGGGCGGATGATTCGCTGAAGCGTGCCAGTAGAAGGTACTTCCAGCAGGCTTGATCATAGTTCCACCACACCGCGGGCAGGTTATTGTAGCCAGCCCATTCTTGTCTGTTGTCATGCCGATCTCCTTGCTGCATCCGATACGCACGACATCGATACAACAGAATCCAAACAGAGTTTCTCTTCTTCCGTCACATGCTGAATAGCAAGCGCGTCTATCTGCTCTCTCCGCAGGGTATCACTGCTACAGGTTGCAGGAGCAGCACAACAGGTCATTACAGACGGATATCAAGAAATCCCTGACTATAAAACGCTCCACACGCCACAAATTTCGCAGAAAGCAATCCCTACTTCACCAAAGCTCTTGCTGCGGGTATTCCAGTGATCATAAGCCACAGCAAGTGATCCACAGCTCCAGCAGCGAGCACGTCCACCGGACTTACTCTCGTGGGCCAGCTTATGGATCAGCGCATTGCGAGCCTCTTCCGCCCCGGTATAGCTCGGGTTGTAGGCCAGATGCAGGAGATTCCCAAGCGGTAATGTAATCTCGTGGGTTGGCGTGGGCAATGGTGCATGAGAAGGCGTCGTCATAGAGGCAGGCAGGCTCTGCTGCTGCATCGACTGAGACGCATTCGATGACGACAATTGAGGACGTCGGAACGTCGGGCGCCTGACCACAGGCTCCATCTCTGAACGCTCATTGTATGAGCCACCATTCTGGGGCATTTGTTGCTGATAGATACCGTTCTCTCCTCTCACAGCAGGCGTTTCCTGACCGGGATTCTCCACCTGTTCTGCCTGAGCTGAAACATCGGCAGAACGCCCGGAAACAGGATGCTCAACCGAGGCTGTTTCCTGCTGTTCAGCAGTTTGATGATTATTGTTTTCTGGCTGTTCAGGTGGGTTGGCGCGTTTACGTCGAGTTACAGGCATTGGGGTTCGCTCCATCACGAAGAATATGTGCGTACAGCAATCAGTAGCACATGTATTATATCACACACGAAGAGATATAGAACACTGAATGGGGTAAGCCCTCAGCAAAAAAAGCGCTCACCCCACTCGCTTCTTTTTGGAAAGTGACAATTCACTTGCGATTCCGCTTAGCCATTAAAGAAATCAGCGTTGATCTTAATAAACTGCTTCCACTCGTCGGGAACAGCAGACTCTTCAAAAATGGCAGTCACAGGGCAAGCGGGTTCACAGGCCCCACAGTCGATACACTCATCTGGATTAATGAACAACTGCTCGGCATCTTCATATCCGGGCTCGTCAGCAGAAGGGTGAATACAATCGACCGGGCAAACATCAACACATGATGCGTCTTTCACGCCGATGCAGGGCTGAGTGATTACGTAGGTCATGGGCCAGATATCCTCCTCTGCACACTATGCTATCCCCCCATGAGGGCCAGCACAGTGGCTACGTTCTATTTTTGGTCTGTTTCAGTATAGAGGGTTGCACAAACGATGTCAATTGCTTTTTACGCCTGCCGGGGTCACTCGTAACCTTGACAAAGTATCAGTAAACCCGGTATAGTTGAAGTGACATCGCCCTTATTATAGCACGATCGAAAGGAGGCATTTCCAGTGTTGCAGCAGCTTTACACCCCATTCCAGCAACAGAGGAGCCTCTTTATGGTCGTCGCTTTCACCCACGTCTCCTCTCACGCTCCCTACAAGGATGGGCCCACTCTGCCTGTTTTCAGAGAAGCATTACACGCACCAGATGATAGAACTGCTATATAGATGCCGCTCTCTCTGAAAACCGTGGATGGCTGCCACGGTTTTTTTGTTTCCCTTATCATGAACAACTAGAAATGAGGACTTGTATGACTCTCTCTTCACCATCAAAGAGCTCCTATGAGTTTGGCAATGGCCTGGTGTTACGCTGGTCCACTGCCGCGGATGCGCCCCGTATCGCCAATCTCGTGGGCAAGGCCTTCCGCGAAAAGGAGACTGACCCACTTCACCAGGGCCTGTATGATACCGTGATACGTTTAATGAGCGGCTCACACCCGGCAATGGGCCCCAACGATTACGCCCTTGTTGAGGATACCAGTAAGGAGGGGAAGCCCGTCGTTGCCTGCTCTTGTTACCTGAAAGAGACATGGAGCTATGATGGCATCAAAATCCCGGTCGGGCGACCCGAAATCGTCGCCTCCGACCCCGAGTATCGCAATCAGGGTCTGGTTCGCCGCGTCTTTGAGCTGCTGCACGAACGCAGTGCCGCCAATCAGGATCTCCTTCAGGCAATTACCGGCATTCCGAACTTTTATCGTCAATTTGGCTATGAGTATGCTCTTGACCTCGGGGGCAAATGTCTGGTCTCCGCTCATGCCGTCCCGGAACTGAAAGAGGGTGAATCCGAGCCCTATAGCCTGCGCGAAGCCACAGAAGACGATCTGCCGCTGATCGAGTCCTGCTATAGCCGCCGTAAGCCACAGAGCCTGGTATGGTGCGAGGTGCCCGCAGCCTTCTGGCGCTATCATATCAATGCAGAAAAGGAACAGTCTGGCCTCCGCGGCTATTTCCGCATTCGCATTATCGCCGATGCAGCAGGCAAGGGTCAGGGCTTCCTGATGGTGCCGGGCAACCGATGGGGCAGTGAGCTCCCGGTACTCCTGCTGGATGTGCAGCCCGGAGTACCGCTGTCCGTGCTGATGCCCTCATTGCTACGCGCACTCAAAACCTGGGGCGAGCAGCTTCCAAGCGGAATAAGGCAACATCCTTTAAAAGAGATTACCTTCCATCTGGGCGGACAGCATCCAGTCTATGACGCGCTTGGCAAGGATCTTATCAGCAAGCAGGAGCAGCCGTACGCCTGGTATATTCGCGTTCCCGATCTCCCTGCATTCCTGAAAAAGATCACGCCCGTGCTGGAACAGCGTCTGATCGGCACAGCAATGGAGAACTACAGCGGAGAGCTCAAGCTTAACTTCTATCGGGGCTGTATACGTCTGGTTTTCAAAGAAGGCCATCTGGCGAACATTGAGAAGTTCCGCCTGAAGCCATTCGAGAATGAAACGGATGGCGCATTCCCATATGGCGCATTTCTCAAGCTCCTGTTCGGCTACCGGGGTCTGGATGAACTGCGCCGGATGTTCCCGGATGTCTCGGCCAACAGCAAAGGGGAAGCGCTGCTAAAAATCCTTTTCCCGACACGCTATTCGTTCCCCTTTGGAAGCTAAACGCTCACTTCGCCTACAAAAGGGAGCGGGCATTAGCGCCCTGCTCCCCGTGACTCAATCATCACCTTTGAGAAAGCCACCTCAACTCCATTTGCCTCTACAAAGAAGCCGATCAGGCCAGCCGCTGGAGCGGTATGCCCGGGATCCACAACGGGTGGCCCAAGCGAGCGCCCATTCAGTGCGAAGATAAAAGTATTATTTCGGGCCTCAATCGTCAGAGTGTTTGCCTGCTGCAAGCCCGGCTTAAAATCGGGAAAGGCACCAAGCGCTAACGGTGGATTCCATTTGCCCTCATAGCGATAAAAGGCATACTGACCGGAACCATCACCCAGAATCTCAAAGAGGTAGTAGTGCGACTGCCCGGGATCCGAACGGAAAATCACGCCATAGTTATCACGCCCATTTTTCGGACTTTTGATCTGCTTCATCTCAACCTGTAAGCGGAAGTCTCGAAAGCTATGCAGGGGGCAAAGCGAGACCACCGGCACATTCTGTGGCGTCCGATTCAAGACATGATAAGCTCTGCTTCGGCTGTCATAGAAAAAGGATCCACTCGTCGGCCAGCTATCGCAGCTTGTCAGAAGATCAAGCGCCTCTCCGGTAGCCGGTTGATACATAGGCAGAGGCGTCGGTGTCGCTTTTACCTCGGGAACCGTAAAAAGTCGCGGGTAGAGCAATGCGCCAGCGAATCCGCCGATGATGACGACCAACAGGAGCGACAGCAGTGAGACCACGCGTGCAGGGGTTATCCTCTTTCTAGCTGGAAGCGATATCTGATCACCAGTATCGAGCGTTGGCTGTTCATCTTCGGGTACAGCGGGCGGCGCAACAGCCTGTAACAGGCGCTTGCTGCGTTTCTTCTGCTCTCGCTGCTCACGGTAATAATAGAGATTAACCGCTTCTGTAAACGCCTCGCTGAACTGGAGCGGTGTAGCGAAACGGCGTTCTGGCTTCTTTTCCAGCGCCCGCTGAAGCACGGTATCAATCTCCGATGGTATATCCGCACGCAACGATGTCAGTCGAGGAGGTCGATCATGCACATGCATCAATGCAACGGCTATCGTCGTTGAAGCTTTAAAAGGGAGTTGTCCAGTCAGCAGGAAAAAGAACGCGACCCCCAGAGAATAGATATCTGAGCGACTATCAAGCACAGCACCCATTGCCTGCTCAGGAGAAATATAATCGGGAGTGCCCATCAAGAAGTTTCCCTGTTCCGTCGGATGCAGCGATTGCACTTTCTGCGCAATGCCAAAATCGGTCAGCATTGCGTGCTCTTCTTCATCAATCAGAATATTCGCCGGTTTGATATCGCAGTGAATCCAGCCCTGTTCATGCAAATGAGTCAATGCAGAGGCGATCTGTTCAAGATACCACTGGGCATCCAGCAGCGAGAGAGGACCATGTTGAGCAACATACTCCGAGAGCGTGCCTCTGGACATATAGGGCATGACAATATAGGGCAATCCGTCCTGCTCGCCATAGGCATAAATAGGCAGAACATTCGGGTGGTCAAGCTTGCTGGCCGTTTCAGCCTCATGTAAGAAACGCTCATAATAATTGCGTAATACCTGTTGTTCCAGGTTGGCACGAGGGAGAAAGACCTTTACGGCTACTTTTCGTTCCGGGCTCCGCTGTTGAGCCAGAAACACAACACTTGATCCCCCACACCCCAGCACCCGTTCAAGGATGCAGGAACCGATTTCCTTCCCGATAAGGTGTTCACCTCTCACAGCGGTCAACGTTACGCTCCTCTCTCGCAGCAAAAAAAGAAAAAACGGTCAGTCCCGAAAATGCTCACGCTGCCGCTCATCCTCAGCAGGGTGCCGTATCAGAGGCAAGCAGAGAGAGTAGAGCCCGAAAGCGCCCGGCATTAGTCAGGCGCTTTCTTTGCTTTTTCTTGCTCTATATATCGTCTGTAGCACTACAAGACGATACTAGATTACGAAGGCTCCATCACGCATAATCGTCTTTCCATCTACTTCAATTGTACAACATGTAGGAATGACGTCAACGTGAATCGAAGCATCCCAATCAGCGCCGGTAAACTCCGGGTAGGGGTTACCGAAAGCGACGTGTAGTCCCGGCATTTTCTCATCCTGCAAGAGATTACCAGTCAGCTTCTTCAGGCTGGTCAGCGTGCCAATCGCGAACTCACCCGCCCGGTTGCCATTCGGCACTGAGAAGAAGTAGTCGCGTACTTCCTTTGCCAGGGCCTCGTTTTCGCTACTGACCTCGGTAATATAACCATCCTTGACCTTGATCGTCAGCGGCTGCTTCAAGACGCCATATTTCTCCGAGAAATAGTCACCAAGCACTTCACACACGAGTGTGCCATCAACGGTCGCAGGGGCAGTAAATACCTCTCCTTCGGGCAGGTTGCCCCACTTTCCCTGCTCGGTATAGCGTCCATGACAGGGGATCCACTTCCAGTCCGGGTGGAAGGTGGCGCTGACATCGGTACCTTTGGGTGAGGTCACATGGATAGTCTTTGCATTGCGTACCAGTTCGTAGACCTGGTTGGTGACTTTGAATACCTCGTCGTAATCGGCACACATACCCTCAGTCATCAACTGGTCATCGATACCGATCATATGCCCGTGGCGCACACGCAACTCATTGACCAGGAACGGCAACAGAGGAATACGGAACGCAATCTCACCGGGCTGAGCAGTGGCAATATAGAAGGTTACCGTCGGTTTGGCCTGAATCAGATCATTGCGGAACTCATCGGAAAAGCTGGTGAGAGGGCGGTTCCCATAGTGCTCAAGGAAGCACACAGAAACGGCGGCATGACGTTTTAGCGCGGCTGCCGCCACGCGACTTGCGATATGTTCACGTGCATAATCAGTTATAATCACCACACGATCGCCCTCGGACACCCCCATACACTTGACCGCATTCTCCGCCCCGAGCTGTAATTTTTCTTCAAAGGAAAGGGAATTCAGATCAACCATAGAACTCTTCTCCTACAAGCAATAATTCAGTACCAGAGCCTCTCTTTTCAGTATGCTCCCGCGCACAGAAAGAAATAGATGCAGATTGGTAATACAACTATTATAACCCGCTTCCGTGTTCATGCAACCACGAGGCCGAATGACATGCCACGCTCCAGATTGCGAGCGAAGACCCACGACATCATCTCTACAATATGGTATACTTTGGGGGGAGCTTCCGCTTTTTGCTTGCGTGCAGATGCGTTGTGGCTCTCAACAGTTTTATCTACAGGTTATCCTTTTTGTTACTCTTTCATTGAATGTATAGCTACTATAACAACAAGCGTATAAAAAGGTATTATTACATCAATTATTTGAGGAGCGTTAGCGCATGCCAGAACACTTTGGCCTTTCACACCTTATCCAATACCTCACACAGATGGGCCTGAAAGTCGCAAACGTGAATGAAAAACAAGAGCTCGTCGAAATGGCCTTTCATGGAGAACAGGGGCAATGGCGCCTGATTATCGGCTTCCATCAAAGCGGAGAGACCCGAAAACTGATGTTTATTGTCCCCCATATCGCGACGCTTGGCCTGTATAAACGCCAGGAGTGTCTTGAAGCCCTGATGGCCGTCAATTATCGGATCGCTATTGGCAAGTTTGGCCTTGATCTTAATGATGGCGAGATCCGCCTTGAGGAAACGATTCCGCTCGCCGACAACGGCCTGAGCTTTGAACAGTTCCAGCTCGCCACTCGCGCAATCATGCAGACGATTGGTATCTATCAGAGCCTCCTGCCACGTATCCTCTATGGGCACAAAAGTGTCCACGAAGCCCTGGAAGAATGCGAACAGGAATTCTTCCAGCGCGGAAAAGCGCTCAATACTACCACCTTCAGTCCTGTGCCGCCTCCAGACAATGAGCTCCATAACGATCTGAACGCAGAAGATGTTCTGGCAGAGGTCGTTCGCCTGCTCGAAGAAAACAAGAAACGAGACTGAACGCTCTTGCCTCTATTAATACCGGGGGTGTTTCTCGGTTGAGAAATGCCCATTTTGCCGGGCTCGCGTGGAGAGATCAGAGGGCGTCCCGGCAACTTCATCATCTTCCATTGTCGCGGGATCAAAGGGGACCCAGTCGTTCATTACTCGCCCACGCAGCACCTTTTTCCGACCCAGATATCTTCTCGTTACCAGCCAGACGCCCCAGAAGAGAATTCCAGCAGCAATAAGCATTCCCAGATACGTTACGATCGTATACATACTATGGCCTCTCTCCCTCAAATTCCAGTTTCATCACAAGCCCTTCCATTGTAGCGCTTGAGCAAGCAGAGGGTCAAGCAACAGGAACGAGAGGAAAGAAGAGGTGCCTCCCCGGCGGTCGGGGGGAGAGAGAGGAATACCCGACCGCCATGCGGGAAGCAAAGGAGAATATCATGAGGTCAAGGGAGAGCATATTCAATTTCAAACATTTGTTCTATAGCTTCATCATAACACAGCCGACCAAATCCTGTCAAGCATCGGCTGGAACACCGTTTCTCTGTTCAAGAAACAAGCTGAACAGGAGAGAAGAGGTCGGGGCAGCGAGAAAAAGAAAGACTGCTATAGAGAGACGTGATACAATAGAGTGGCATAGAGCATTTCCGATTGCCAGGCAGGCCCGCTCCATGCGTGCTGGACGTAGATAAGAAAAGATGGAGAAGCGATACATTATGGCAGATGTCAGACCGCTCCACGGTTTGCGCTATGCGCATGAGAAAATAGAAGATCTTGCACAAGTTGTTACCCCTCCATTCGATGTCATCAGCAAAGAGGCACAGGAGCGCTACTATCAGCGCAACCCCTATAACATCGTGCGGCTTGAGCTTGGCAAAGCGGAACCGAACGATAATGAGCTGAACAACGTCTACACGCGCGCCGCTGCCACCCTGGCGGAATGGCGTGTTCAAGGCGTCATCCAGCAGGAAGAGAAGCCCTGCTATTACCTCTATCAGCAGCTATTTCAGCAGGGAGGCAAAACCTACACACGCACCAGCCTGCTTGCTCGTGTGCGCCTGGAACCCTGGGAAAAACGGGTCATTCTGCCTCATGAACACACACGCAAAAAAGATAAAGATGATCGCCTCAGCCTATATCGCGCCTGCGTTGCGAATTTCAGCCCAATTATGAGCCTTTATGAGGACCCACAGGGCCGCATGCGCCGCCTCTTGAGCGAGTACGCACTACAGCCTCAAGTCCTGTTCGTTGACGAAGAGAAGGTTGAGCACCGCTTCCAGCCTATCTATGACGAAGAGCAGATTGCGCTGATTCGTGATTTCTTCGCCGAGCGACAATTGTATATCGCTGACGGCCACCACCGCTATGAGACCGGCCTGAACTATCGGAATGAGCTTGTTGCCAGCCGGGGCCGCGAACTATCGCCCGAAGATGCTGCCAACTTTACTATGATGGCATTGATTGATATTGATGACCCCGGACTCGTCGTCATGCCCACGCATCGCCTGCTGTTTAACCTCCCATCTGAAGGGCTAAGCGCACTCACACCGGAGCAGCTTGGCAGCTTCTTCGAGGTCGAGCCACTGCACACAGATGAGGCCCTACAGGCCCGGCTGGATGAGGCAGGCCAAGCCCAACCATCCTTTATCCTGAAGACCAAAGAGCACACGCTGCTGCTACGTCTCCACGACCAGGGACGCGCCGCCATGCAGAACAGCGGACATTCAGCAGCCTGGGAACGGCTGGATGTCGCGATCGCGCAACGCCTGATCTTTGAAGCGCTGCTTGGCCTGACACCTGAGGATATGGCCGCGGGCAAGTATGTTCGCTATAATCATGAACTGCAAGCCAGTCTGGACGAGCTTCAAAACGGCTCCATACAGGCTCTTCTCCTGTTGAACAGCACTCCACTGCGACAGGTATGCGATGTGGCACAGGCAGATGACCGTATGCCACAGAAATCAACCTATATATATCCGAAACTCATCACCGGACTAGTAATCAATCCCTTGTGGTAAGGAGTAACTGATGATACTTATTGTCGGAGCTGGCCTGGCGGGGCTTACGTGTGCGAAGAAGCTTGTAGAAGCAGGTCAGCAGGTACTTGTCTTAGAGGCGGCAGATCAGGTCGGCGGTCGCCTGCGCACAGATTATCATGAAGATGGCTATCGACTCGATCGCGGCTTTCAGGTGCTGTTTACGGCTTATCCGGCTCTCAAACGGCACCTCAACCTTGAACGGCTCAAACAGCGCTCCTTTGAGCCAGGTGCACTCCTGATCAAGAACGGGAAACGCTACGAGATCAGTGATCCCCTCCGCGATCCCAAAGGGCTGCTTCCAAGCCTGTTCAATCCGCTGATTCCAGCTACCGACAAAGCCAGGACAGTTACATTACGGGCACAACTCCAAAAGTATTCCGCCGGTGATATTTTTTCCGGCGCCAACCAACCACATGGACAGGACGAAAGCACAGAGGCCTACCTGCTCCGACAGGGCTTCTCGCAAAAGTTCATTGATAACTTTATACGCCCCTTTTTCGGTGATATCTTCCTTGAGCGTGAAATGCATACCAGCGCCCGGATGTTCCAGTTTCTCTTTAAGATGCTGGCTACCGGTGATATCGTACTTCCTGCTGAAGGGATACAGCGCATTCCAGAACAGATCGCGTCTCACATTCCCAGAAGCGCTATTCGCTTTAATGCCAGGGTGCAGAGGCTGCTGATTGAGGGACAGCGCATTCGTGGTGTACAACTGACAAACGGCGAAGAGATCCACACGGAGCAGGTGGTTCTCGCGACCCCGGCTCCCGTCGCCTCTCAACTCCTCGGACAGCATGGAAAGGGGCTTCCTATCGAAGGCGTCGGTTGTGTCTGCGTGTACTTCGCGGGTGACACCCGGCTCTATTCACAACGGAAAATCCTGCTGAACGCCAATCCAGACGCCTATGTGAACAATGCCACGCTCCTGAGCAATATTGCGCCAAGCTATGCACCACGCCGCAAGCACCTGCTCTCGGCAACGATCCTCGGCAACCCAACTGAGGATGATGACACAATTGCGCAACGGAGCCTGACCGAGATCGCAAGCTGGTTCCCGGAACATGATCTCAAGAGCTGGCAAACGCTGGCCGTCTATCGCATTCCTTTTGCTCAGTTTGCGCAGCCCACTGGCATCTATGATTCGCTTCCGGACAACACAACTGAAATAGAGGGACTCTATCTTGCCGGAGAATACACCAAGTCCAGCAGCATTCAGGGAGCCATGCATAGTGGTGAATACGCGGCACAGGCCGTGCTCAAAACCCCACTGAAAGCAACCTCATCCTGAGAAAAAAGAGGGCCGGGTGTATTGCCCGGCCTTGCCTTTTGCTCAGTTATCGTCTTCACCCACCAGATCATGGGCCAACGCCCTGAGATCCTGATCCCCAAGCGAACTATCCCCAAACGCCTCGACCATCATACGTAATGGCCCCTGCTCGATAGAGAGCTGCATCATCATACGCGGAAATGCCTGCTCGGATATTACAACACCGCTAGCGGGCTTCATGACGGTCGCAACAGCTCGGATAGTATGCGCCACATCCTCACGCCCAACAAGCTGAAACACCGCCGCCTGACGCAACAGACGTTCGGCATACAGCACCCGCCATTTCTCATCAAAGAGCTTCTCCAGAGCCTCAGTTACCAGTTCCTCAAGCAGCTCCTGTTTCACTTGCTCCTGACTGCGCCCCTCGTTCAGCAACTTCGCGCTCGCATTTGGAGCTTCCAGTGCACTACAGGCGTTCCAATAGCGGTTAATGTATGGTTCCAACTGCTGGATCGTTTCAAAATACCAGGAATAAAACTCGGGCAGTTGGTACAGGTCTCCGCCCTTCTGTGCCTGTGCTCGCGTCTCCTCATCAAGAGGCAGCGTTTCCAGGATGGCGGGCGGCAATGAGGCCTTCTCTTTCCTGGAAATAGGCTCAAACTCGATAAACGGGCGCCAGATTGAATAGGAGATAGGCAACGCCCGTCGCGTCCGCTTGTTGACAGCACGAGCCTCCATAATTAGCAGGCGCGCAAACGAGAACGGCACCTCAACGCTATGAATGCCCTGCTCATGCATATCACCCGTTATTCGACTGAGCTGCTGCATCTCCATTTCATCGATACCGTAACAATCCTTGATCCCGATCTGATCCCGATAGAAGATGTTTACACCCTTCAACAGGCCATCCGGGCGCTTCCAGAGCAGCAGAATAAATTGCGAGCCGGCTCCATCGAGAAAGCTCACCCGCGCCTGAAATGGCGGCAGATCAGCGGGCGTCAGTGCTTCAGGCATCTCATCCAGCAATCCCGGGGCCGTCAACATGGTCAGGCGACCAAGCACGACGCGAGCCTGCTGCTTGAGCTGGCGATTCGAGGTAGTGGCGATCAGATGGCGAAGAGCCGGAACCGAACGCGGTGCCGCAATCGCGCCAAGCTGTTCCAGCGCATCAATAATCACCGTCACTACCTTACTCGGCTGATTTTCCAGCAGCGGGATCAATAAGTTTGCAGCCCGCGGATCGTTGCTATTGCCGAGCCACTGAATAAAAGAAATACGGCGCTCAACAGGCATTGAGGTCACATCAACCAGGACGGCCTCAGTCCCACGCTCACTCTGCCCTACCAGTTCCAGCAGGCGCATCTGCATTCGCTGCATCGCTCCGACAGGATCATTGAGGTATTCAACCAACCCATCTTCAGCCAGTTCAGAGCCCAATTCTTTTAACAATGGAGAAAGCGACAGCTTGGCGACATCACTCACCGTAGGGTCCGTCACAAAATCTTCCAGTTCCTCTATATCAAAATCGGTCGCCAGCTCTGAGAGGATAACCAGAGCCGCCCGTTGCGCCATCATATCAGAGGAACGCAGCAAATTCAGGACCTTTTCACGAGCCCCTCTCGTCCATTCCTCATCCAGACGATCAAAATACCCCGCCAGTGTTTCTTGCTCTATATCATTACGGCGACACATCGCCAGCAAAATGCTATCTATACTCTCTTGAGGCAATCCTTTTCGACCTCGCGGCATGCGTTTCTCCTTACAATAGTACCTGTGGAGTTGCGTTCAGTCTCTCTTATCAGGAGAATCTACCAATGAAAGTCATTGTATCACTTCACTCAGGGCACGTCGAGCAAATCAGACCAGGCGTTCCACTGCCCCGCTACATTATCAACATAAAGTGGAGAAAAAGAACAGCAATACATGCAAAAATAGCTGAGAAGGAAGCGCACACTGCAATTCCTCTCAGCCGTGGTCTGTACCACACATGACCGTTATGGCTTTTCTTCCTGTACAAGCGAGGAAATCAGCTCTAGTTCTTCGGTCACGGGAAGCTCAGGAGGAAGGGCGTCGTGCTGACCGGTCTTTTTCAGCCAGCGCCGTACATCGGCTAATTTTTCCCGGGCGACGCTTCGTGCCTGCTCGACATGTTGTCGACTGCCGCTATACGTGTTCCTCGGCATCATTTTATCTGCGACCGCGAGATGCATCACAATACTGATAAGTCCTTGAGTCAGATTATCGTGCACGGTACGCAACTGACGCTGCTGGTCTTCCAGCGCATATGTTCTACGCCTGACCTCTGCCAGTTTCTTCCGGGTGATTCGCAGCTCATCCTGCAAGGCGTTGCGCTCAAGATGCAACTGGACCAGCGCTATGGCTCCTGTCGTCACCACTGCATAGACCACGAGCGCGAGTGCCACATTGAGCAATAAGAACCCTAATGGCTGCTGATCCAGCACATAACGCATGCCGACATGTAGCCCTCCGGCCAGTAAACCAACCGGAATCGCCCAACCAAGCGGCAGGACGGCAAACACCTGCGGATAGAACAGGTAGACCAGCGGCCAGCAGGCGGAATTCAGCCAGACCAGCGCCCCGAGCAGGAGCAACGCCCCCGCATTGTAGCAGAGCATCAACCCGACGCGCCGCCACCACTGTGGATGTCGCACCAGCATAAACCAGTACCATATACACCAGAGGAACGCAAGTGCAGCCATCGCCCCATGATGATACCATGAGCCGCCCCGCATCACCTCATTCCAGCCAACGATAGCAAAGAGCATGCCAAAGAAAGCGAGATGGGCCAGATGGAGCCAGCGCTTCCAGGCCGCCGGCCGCACAGCTTCCAGGTTTCCCGTCACCAATGGACGTGTTAAATTCTCAGTCTTTCGCATACGTTCCAAAACTCAACTAACATTCTACAAAGACAGTACGGAACAAGATCACAATGAATTCCACAAACCGCCTCTCCTTCCAGATCCTGTTTTCTACGATCCAGACGAGCGGTCTCGCGTGGAGTATACCATATTGGGAGATAAAAGTATATTTATATCATACGAAGAACCGCAGATCTGAAAGGGAAAGAGAGAGAAAGACAAGAACATCGGCATATAGGACATGCTATTCTGTATCTCAATTTCTCAACAAGGCGCAGCTTCACGAGAACCGGTGCTTGCCCGCTCACAACACTTCGAGCGCCATTCCCTCTATAGGCCTTGTAGCGCTCCTGCTTTCGCCAGATCACAACAAAGCACTTCTCTTGTGGCTTTACAGCCCCTCCTTCCCTTCAGCGCAGCCTCTTTCCCACGATGAGCCTGCATGAGACATACTGATCCCCAACTAATTGTACAGTATTCTATCTCTCTTTAACAATATAATAAGAAGGTAACAGTACTTTTTGCAGTTTAAATACACAAGATCAGGTGAACACTAGTGGGCAAGCAGCCCCAGACGCAGCAGAACAGCCAGCGTTACAAGCACGCTCACTCCCACCAGCAACGCCGTTCCGCAAAGCCAGAAAAGCCCCTCCAGATGACCTGGCCTGAGTAGCCAGCGGCGGCAACGCTCCTTCACTGAAAGCTGACTCACCAGAGAGGGAGACAGCACCGGCAGGCGCTCAGGTGGTGGCGTGATCGAACGGAGATAGGCAGGGGAAGGAGTGGCAGAAAATGCCGGCGGGGGAAAGGTCCTGATATCAGCGATGTCAAAACAATCTTCTTCGGGTGCAGTTGGAATATCCTCAACAGCAGGTGTGCTACAGCAGTGTGGCAGCACATGTTGCTGACATGACACAGGGGAACGAAACACATATACAGAACGCTGTTCCCGCAACCTGCTCCGAAGCGAGGTGCGAGGCAGCAGAACCGGCTTTTCCTGTCGCAATGCCGGAAGAGGTGTGATAGGATAATGTTTCTTCATAGGGCTCCCGAAAAGCAGAGATAAACATCAATCTATTCTCCTGTAAACAAAGAACGCCGTTTAGGCCGCTTTTGGGATGCAGCAAGCTAGATTTTCTCTGTCATTGACGAACAAACTGCGGATATATCCACAGCAAGTGGAAAATTTTTCCACCTCTGATGAGGTACAACGCAGAGAGAGAAGCGCTATATGTCGCGATTTTTCAGCAGAAGCGGACCATATGCACTGGCTCTATTGCAGTCCTTACAGCTTCATCTTTTCAGAAATTTTTTCCAGTTCCTTCAGATTCAGGCCGATTGGCATATATCTTGCACCCTTAAAAAGATAAGGGGGGGTGTCTATTCTTGAAGCTGTAGTGAAGCAGCGTATAGACACAGTGTTGCTGGAAACGCTCCAGTCCTTAAAGGGCTCATCCAGCATCACCATTCTCCGGTTACCAAATTATGTGGAATGGGTTTTGAGGTAAAGGAGTAGGTATATGGTAGCCAGTGTGAACAACGTCGGGCCAGTCAATGGGCTCGACAGTCAAGAAACGAGCTACGCAACAGGTGAAGGAACCCAACAGAGAAAACGCCGTGGACGCCGTGCCGCATCAACACAGCCAACCAAACCACCGGCCAAAAGAGGAAGAAAGGCAAGGAGAGTCTCTACAGAGGAGGAAATTCTAGAGACGCCATTACTGGATACTGATGAACGATTACTCTTTCCGAAAGGAAGTGACTTAGAGACAACATTTACACCACCGAAAAAAACAGCGCGCAGAGGCAGACCAAAAGCGACAGCGTCATCTTTTTCTGATCTTGCCGATGAAGAGACATTCCTATACGAAGAAGGCGAAGGTCTTGGAGACGAAGAGGACAGCGAGGTTGATAACGCCATTCGCCAGTATCTCGCAGAGATAGGGCGCTTCCCGCTTTTATCCCCTGAGCAGGAACTGAAAATTGCGCATCTGGTCGCTGAAGGAGATCACGAGGCCCAACAACGGCTGGTCGAAGCGAACCTTCGCCTGGTGGTCAGTATCGCAAAACGCTACAACAATCAGGGAATCTCACTGTTAGATCTGATTCAGGAAGGCAATTTAGGACTGATTAGAGCCGTCCAGAAGTTTGATCCACGCCGTGGCTTCCGCTTCAGCACGTACGCCACATGGTGGATTCGGCAAGCCATCAGCCGGGCCGTTGCCGAGCATACACGCACAATCCATGTGCCGGTGCATGTCGTCGAACTTATCTATAAAATGAAGCGTATTACGCGTCAGCTCTATCAGGATCTTGGGCGCGATCCCTTCCCGGAAGAGATCGCCAAAGCGATTAACCTTTCAAAGGAACGCATTGTTGAGCTACAGAGTATAGCTGAGACACCGATCTCGCTTGATGCTCCTCTCATCGATGATGAGCAGTATCACCTTGCTGATACTCTGGAAGACATCAGCGCAGCCGCCCCCGCCGAGGTAGTCACGCATCAGGTCCTCCGCGATCAGATCTCACGCGCTCTTGAAACGCTCAGTCAGCGTGAACGTCAGGTGATTGAGCTTCGCTACGGGCTACAGGATGGCTACTGCCATACTCTGGAAGAGCTTAGCGTCTACTTTAAGCTGACCCGGGAACGCATTCGTCAGATCGAAGTCAAGGCCCTACGGACACTACGTCAACCGATTCAGGTGCATATCTTGCGCGATTTTGCCTGACCTGCTACCGTGTAGAGCTAACCTGAGCGATGGAGAACGCTAGCCTCTCCATCGCTTGTATTTCACGCCTTCTTTTCCGAGCCTGAAAAGACGTTTTAGCCGTTCTGCAATGTACCATACCCCGCTGTGACCGAGTGTAACCGCTGTATCACCTGCGGTGAAGCGGTCCGCATCACAAACAGGAACGCCCGCACAACAGCGGGGTCAAACTGCGAGCCCGCGCAGCGCACAATCTCCTGGCAGGCCTCATGAGAGGAAACTGACTTCCGACAGACACGCGGAAACGTCATCGCGTCGTAGGCATCCGCTACCGCAAGAATACGCGCCGGAAACGGGATCTCCTCACGCACCAGCCCATCTGGATAGCCCTTTCCATCCCAGCGTTCATGGTGTGCACGCACAATCCCGGCTACCAGCACAAAAATGCCGCCCGCCTGCGCCAGGATCTGGCTGCCCAGCTCGGCATGGCGACGCATCATTTTCCACTCTTCATCCGTCAGCGGTCCGGGTTTATGCAAAATGCTGTCTGGAATACCAACCTTCCCAATATCGTGAAACAATGCTGCAAGTTGTAACAGGCGCACTTCGTCGGCAGGACGTTTCATTTCAACAGCGATCGCATCAGCCAGGATCATTACACGCCGCGAATGGACATACAGGTAGGGATCACGTACAGAAGTGACAGCCAGAAGCGCCTGCGTCGTTCGCTCGTCCACCGTTTCAAACCGTTCTGACGTTGAGAGTGCCATATGAATCGCCCTTTCGTCTTCATCAGCGATGCATACACGATTTCGCCCACTATTCTTTGCGCGATACATTGCGCTATCAGCATACTGAATAAGGGTCTTTGCTTCACTACCATGTACAGGACAAACAGCTACCCCAAAACTGGCAGAAAGCGAGATCTCTGTAGCCGCCGCTTCGGCTTCAACATTCCATTGAAAAGGCCGGGATGCAATAGCCCAACGAAGCCGCTCAGCGATCTCTGCGACTTGCTGCACATCGACGTTCCATACAATGACGGCAAATTCTTCCCCGCCATAGCGCCCCACAAAGTTGTTTTCCCCCACCCCCTGCTGTAACCGCTGCCCTACCTCCCGCAACACCGCATCACCTGCCAGGTGACCCCATCTATCATTGATCCGCTTAAAATGATCGATATCCACAAAAAGAAAGCCCAGTTGCTCATGACGTTGCTTGCTCTCCTGTATATCCCGATCCAGTCGATTCAGCACCGCGCGATGGTTCGGCAACCCGGTCACCGGATCGGTCAAGGCGGCACGAGCATTCTCACGATACAAGCGATCGACATCCGCGATTAACTCCTGTTGTTGCTGTACAAGCACTCGCTGTTCGTTATACGCATCCTGCAACCTTGCCCGCAGTTCTACCTCGCGCTGATGCAAGCGTCGTAGCTCGCTTACCGCCGCGCTGACATAAGGAATGTCAGCGGTGAGCAGCCCAAGAATGCCAAGCAACAGGGTGATTCCCGTAACCAGAAAAAACCAATGCGGCATAGGAACCCAGGGTGATACCCACGAATGCGTCAGCGATGTCGCAATGCCAGTCAGTGCCGTCAGACACCCCACAATCGCCAGCCCGAGCAAGACCAGCGCCTCCCGTTTCGGGGTTCTGCCCTCGGCAGTGCTTTCCCCGCGTAGCTCTCCTGTCAACGCGATAATCACAAAGAGAAAGACCTGAAGCATAGCAACCAGCCAGACAATCAACGCGATTGCCTGCAAAACAGAAAACAGCATATCCAGTAAAAGTACAGGTCGTACACTCAAGACCTGCAATGATGGAAGGAGCGTATATAAAACAAGAAAAGCACAAAATATCACTATAGCCTGTGCGATAATGGCATTATAGGGAATCCCACTACGGTTCTTTCGAGCAAAGCGCTCCGGCATGATCCGTATGCAGGCCATGCGATATGCCAGACGCGAAAATGAGAGCAACAAGATCACCGAGGTTCCAACCCGGCAAAGGAACAGCAAGAAGATCAGCACATCCCCGAAGATGTTCTCGCCGAACACGCTGTTCAGCGCGGGGATCATCACACTGCGCGGGAAGGTATAGGTATTCAGTGGGACCACAACCACCGTCCCAAAGGTTGCCGCCAGATAACAGCAGAGCACAATCGCACTTCCCACCCAGATCATGCGGGTCTCTTTCCGCACTGACTCCGCAGTCCCTTTGATCTCACGCACCATCAGTGCCAGCGCCTCCCCACCCACCAGCGCCCAGAGGACTGGCCCGAATAATTCGCTAAATTTAAATTCAACAGCCGAGAGCGGTGGCCAAACAAGCGGCACAGCAGATGCATGTCCCCGCAACAGCCAGAGAATACCCGCCAGCCCGAGAGACAGAAAAAGAGCACAGTAGATGATGGTCAGAACGCCGAGCAGGGAAAACAGGAGACGGAGCCGAAGGAAGCAGAGTACTGTCGCTAGCGCGAGCACAACTACCATACAGAGCGCCTGATAGATCGGGGCAAGAAACCAGTTCGGGAACAGATGCAGCAGCGGTAAAATTGTACTCTGTAAAAGGACAGTAGTGGCAAAGATACCTGCCAACCAGATCGAAAAAAGAGATAACATACCCCAGCGTCGCCCCGCGACATGCACCCCCCAGATCACATAACCCAGACGCTGAATCCGCAGATAGAGCCAGCGCATCACTGCATTGCTAGGTACCATCCAGACAAGCGCACCAACAATCCAGTACAGAAAGGCAATTGTCCCGCTCCTATAAATATTCGGAATAGCAGGCATAAATAGGGTTATCAGCACCACAAAAGTGATAATGTCCTTACCACGCAGGACGCGCGGCAGCGCTTCCGAGGCCTCTCCCTGTAGATAAGGCAGGGGCAGAGAAATCTGCGGTTCCCGGGTATCCTGTGATTGTGAGAACATGCTGTGCCCCCGTTTCTAGCAGCTTTCAGAGCACTTCTTGAGCCCTCTCAAGACGCGCACCACAGATCTGCTCCATTTCTTTGCTTCCGTTCTGCACCCAGGATACCAGAAGCACGTAACAGCAAGCGAGAGAAAATGCCTCATCTTTTCTATACCATATAAGCACTACTTGCTCTTGCTCCATATCTGTGCTGAACAGCATAAAATCCAGCATCCTTCATGCCAGCATTCTGCAATGAAAGTCCAAAAAAAGGGGGAAATGGCCTTCCTTGTGATCCTCAAAGAGACCTCGAATCGCACAGTAGCATCTCTCGCTCCTCATTGCCACAATCCTCAATCCTTCAAAAACTCGACAATCTCAACAATACAAAAAACATTTCGATTCTCTCTCATTTCACGCTTCACTTTACAGTAACGTTACACCGCTGTCGTTGATGTAAAGCCGTACGGATGTACAGCCAAACAACTACGAAAAAAGCACAATGACCCGCTTTCGAGGCAGGGCATCCACCAAACGCTCATAAACAACCGTATTTAAATATTGTGGTACATTTCTGCCGTTCGCTTGACAATACAACTTTTCTTTCTCTACACTGGGAAGAGCAAATATACGCGCCGCAATAGAATCGGCTTTTCGCTCTTTTCTATCGGTCTTTTTGCGATATATGCTACAAAAAAGTTCCATCTTTTCTGGTGACAGCCTTTTTATTTCTCTATTTGCAATTATAACTGGCAGCACTGCCAATCAGGAGGCATACACTTGTGAAAAAGCGTCATTTTGGGCATGCTCAGTGGACATTGAGGACGATGGCGCTCTGTTTGGTATTGCTCTTATTTACCGGGGTAGGCACGATCGCCCTGATGAAATCTATGCTTGTTGATGCGGAGGAATTGGATAACGGGACACAGACGGTAGATGGAACACCGTCTCCCGATCCACTGAACACTGTCACTGTCATAGTGACAACTACACCCAAAACACCTCCTCCAGCTACACCGAGCCCGACCGCTACACCGAGCCCAACGCCTTCGCCTACACCGAGCCCAACGCCATCACCTACGCCCAGTCCGACGCCGGATGAAGGGGGAATGGTTCCGCCGCCGCCGGTTGTGACTCCGACGCCGAGCCCGTCACCATCGCCCACACGCACTCCTGGCCCGACGCCCACTTCCTCGCCAAGCCCGGAAGCATCACCGGAGGTTGAGCCCACAGCGACCGCTCAACCCGAGGAAACCACCAATACCCAGAAAAATAATCTATCCACCATCTTTCCCATCGTTGGTGCTGGATTTATGATTGTTATCGCTGCTGTCATTATCACGCTGCTGATGGTACGCAAATACAGGCAGCATCAGCAGGGAGAGAAGGGCAAGCGTCCGTACATGTCTCCATCTCTGGCGACCGCTGTACCAGAGCAACAACAGCCTGTTACACCACCACAGCAATTCTCTCCGGTGCCACAGCAATTCTCTCCAGCGCCGCCACCAGTTCAAACGCCTGAGGCACCCTGGAGCGCCGAGTCACCGGATGCACCGACAGTCGCCGATATGCCCACACCGGTTCCGCTGAATCAGAGTGGCTCATTGCCTGCATTCCGCTCATTCCCGACGCCTCGGGAACCAATGTCAGGGGGCTTCTCTACTATCTCCATGCCAGAAGAGCTCTCTCCCATGCCCGCAATGGAGAATCAGGACTTTGCCACGCAGTTTGATGCAGACGCCACGCTCGCGGGCTCATATGCTCCTGTGCCATCCAACAGCCCCGGCGGAAATGGCATTCCCGGCGTGAACTATATACAGGCGAACTCGCTCGATCTCCCGCCAGATCTGCAAAGCAGTCTGGAACAGCAGCCAACCGTGAAAAAGGGTCAGATCTCCTTCACCGGCTTACAGGATGATCCGGTATTGGAGGAAATGATGCAGCAGGTCCAGATGGGACTGTATGTTATGCCAAAGAAGGAGGAGCAAGACAACGGAAACGCGTCGAGCAATAACAGAGTACCATAAGCGTGGTAGGACCTATTACCATAGAGCTATCTATTTGTAGTTCGACATAGAGAAGAGGTACTCTGTATGCAGAGGAAACCCATGCATTGTTCGCCATCCGTAATCTGAGTTGTATCTATTCTAAAGAGAGTTGTTCCTGATGATTGTGCGAGTTCACGCTTTTGACTGGCACCAGTACGCAGATCGTATCATGCCTGCTCTGGCTCGTTGGCTCATCAACGAAGACGAAACCGACGCTTACCAGCTCTTTGAGCAGACCCGATGTGCGCAGGAAGAACTATTCGTTCCTGCGGCATTGCAGCAAGTACGCACCTGGATTCGAGCACGACGCTTTGTGCAACAGTTGCCCCGGCAACAACCCTACCTTGAAGAATATGCTGTACTCTGCGATGCCGCAGCCTTCACCTCTCTCAGCGATACCTATGCGCTGCATCACACTCCCCGACTGCCTCGCCCTTCTGAGGCACTCCGTACTATCTGGGGAGCGCTGATTCAGGAATACTGTCTTCCCTGGCAGCATGGCCCAATCAATCCCCTACCCCAAGCTGAGGATGAACCCGAGATGGCACGCGGCGAAATGATCGCCCTGTTACACACTGCCGGTCTGGATGACCTGATTCATAGTCTTGTGGCCGTACAACACACAGCGGGAGAAGATCCGATTACGCCCACTTCTCTGCCCGTCGCAGAGCAACCACCCCTGCGTTTCGCCCACACCGATTCGCAGGATGACGAAGAAGATGAGGCGCCAGATTTCCCCATCGGGATTGAGCTAGGTCGTTTGCCGGTTCACCTTCAGATACGCGGCTGGCTGGCACGTTATTCCATCCGGGCAATGGCGCTCTTTGAGTTTCTGGCCTGTGGCCGACGCCAGATGCCTTTTGGTTATCAGGCAGGCGACGCCTATGGGAATATCAGCGGCTATCTCACACCGGAGGAAGTCACACATCTTGCTGACTGCTTGCAGTCCATTCCCGTTCCAAAGAAAACAGAAGCCGAGGCAGATTTCCTTCAATTTCGGGAAGCACGACGAAAAGGGAAGACACAGCGTCTGATCGATGAGCTCCTGCCGCTTCATGCAGATCGTCTGGTTCAGGCGGTCCAGAGAGCTGCACTGCAAGAGCATGGTTTGCTCTGCACTCATTCCTGAAAGCGTGCTCAGCTCTTATTCCCTTTTCAAGCGCCAGAAGCCAGACCAGAAAGAGCGACGTTGCTTCTGAACCGGCTCTAGAGGAACCGGGAGCTCATCCTGTATATGAACCTCCTCCAGTGCCTCAACCAATTCAAAAGCCGAAGAGAACCGTTGCTCCGGCTCCAGAGCCAGGGCACGAAGCAGCACACGTTCCAGAGAGCGCGGGATTCCCGGGCGCAGTCTGGAAGGTTCCACTAATTCCAGCCCTTCACAGCGCTCAATCGCATTCATATATGCCTGCTCGATACTGGTTCCCGTTGTCTCTGCGCCTGTCTGCTCGGCACGCATACGGCGTAACGCGACTATCGGAGCGAAACGCGTGAAAAACATATAAAGTAAAGCACCCAATGAATACACATCAGAGCGTTCGTCGGCGTATCCATAGAGCAACTCGGGCGCGATAAAAGGGTTATTTCCCGCGGTATTCAGGATCGGGAAAACACCATTATAAATCTGCTGCGGGGTAAACGGACCCGCACCTTCATGCCAGAAACAGGGGGCAGGCGGCCAGGAAAATAACAATGTCGGCGTCCAGGGGGCCACCCCATCACGATCAACCAGAATCGTCGTCGGGCTCACATCACCCAGAATAACGCCCAATCGATGCAACCGGGCAACCATTCGACACACCTGCAAGCCCCACTGCAAGGCGCATTCTTTGTGCAACCACGCAGGCCAGCTCTCGCGCAGCAAAAGCTCTTGCAGTGTCATTGGTAATACCTGAAGATGGCTGTAAGCACACTGCAAGCGAATGATAAGATAGTAGCGCCCGCCCTCCACAAGCACACGCTCGCTCACCAGAGGCAGGCCAACGGGACAGAACAGCGTTGAGTGTTGCGCTTCTTCCAGCAGAGCATTTTCGATACAATCGCGAACCAGCGGATCAAGCCCAACCAGCACCACTTCACGAATCGCAACCAGCGGCTCAAACTCTTTATCGCCACCCGCCGAGCTACCGACCCGCCTTCCCAGATAGAGATTAACCCGGGGACGCTGATACAGCAGTTGCTCGATACAATAGCATCCATCCAGAATAATATCACCGTTCCGCAGTGGTTCACCTGTATCCGTGCCATCGGGATACGCGGAACAGAAATCTTGAAACGAGAGATCAAGCGGGGTCCGAATCAGGGAGAGCTGCCAGCGAGCATACGCCTGCTCAAGCGTTTCCTCTTCCTGATCATTTATGTTTGTACACATAGCAAGATGCACATCCTCCACCACTCCACAATACATGAAAACCTTTTCCTTAATTATTTTACCTGTCGCAGCAAGTTTTCTGTCACGTATCCATAGCTTGATTGACATTTTTCAAAAAATACCGTAGGATAGCATGAAAGTAGTTTACTCAGCAAACCGCTTATCATCGGGAATGGAACGTCTCTTCTGGTCTATGTACCAGAGGAACCAGCGATGTTCCATAAACTACTTTGTGTTGTTCCCTTTCCAGTTTCATTCTATACTTTTTGTATTCATCACCTCTCTACCCACGAAAAGGAGAACAGCCATGCTAGACCAACAAGGACGACGAAGACGTTGGGCGCGGCTCTTGTTTATCATTCCTCTGGTAGCCCTGCTCTGGGTGCCATTCTACAGCTCCGGTAGCCCCGAACTGTTTGGCTTCCCCTACTTCTACTGGTATCAGCTACTCTGGATTATTTTCACTTCCCTGATTACCGCAGGCGTCTACCTCTTTGAGACCAGACGCTAACCCGACTACTACCCGTCCCATAAAAGGCATTTAGCGCGGCCTTTTGACTTCACTCATCGATGTCTTTGCATGAAAGGAAGAGAGACACCATGCAATGGGATGCAATCATTATCTTTCTATTTTTCTTCCTTTTTGTCACCGTGCTTGGCTTTATCGCAGCCCGCTGGCGGCGCGGTGACTTGAATAAGCTGCATGAATGGGGGCTGGCAGGGCGCCGCTTCGGCACGCTTATTACGTGGTTTCTGCTTGGTGGTGACCTCTACACCGCCTACACCTTTATCGCGGTACCGGCTGCCATGTTTGGCGTGGGCATTATGAGCGGCTGGTTTGCCGTTCCCTATGCCACGATCGCCTATCCGCTGGTCTACCTGTTCATGCCGAAACTGTGGGCAGTCTGTAGACGGCATAACTATGTGACTGCCGCCGACTTTGTCCGGGGGCGTTTCGGCAGCGGCTTACTGGCTCTGGCGATCGCGTTCACAGGGATTCTGGCAACCATGCCCTATATCGCGCTACAAATGTTTGGAATTCAGGTTGCACTTGAAGGGTTGGGCATTCCAACCATGATCCCTATCGGGGGCGTGAATGTCGATATCCCGTTATTGATCGCGTTCCTGATCCTGGCAGCATACACCTATACCAGCGGTCTTCGTGCTCCTGCGATGATTGCACTGGTAAAGGATATCATGATCTTTATTGTGCTCTTTGCCGCGATTATCTATATTCCCTACGCCCTCGGAGGCTTCGGCCCGATCTTTCAGGCAGCCAGTGAGAAGGCAGCGCAGGTCAAAACCTTTATCTTCCTGCCACAACCTGAACATTTCCTCGGTTACGCGACGCTGGCACTTGGTTCTGCACTGGCCCTCTTCCTGTATCCACACTCGGTTACTGGCGTGCTGAGCAGCAGCAGCCCGCGAGCGGTCAAGCGCAATATGGCGCTGCTGCCGATCTACTCGCTGATGCTTGGCCTGCTGGCGCTGCTCGGCTATATGGCAATCGCTGCAAAAACAAAGCCAATTGCCGGTCTGGGGAATAACGGATCTATCCCGGCACTGCTGAATCAATTCTTCCCTTCATGGTTTACCGGCTTTGCCTTTGCCGCCATCGCGATCAGCGCGTTAGTGCCCGCAGCCGTCATGTCCATTGCAGCCGCAAACCTCTTTACTCGTAACATCTACAAGGAATACCTGCGCCCTGGAGCAGGCGACCGTGAAGAATCCGAGGTAGCGAAATGGGCCTCATTTGTGCTGAAGTTCGGGGCCCTGCTCTTCATCCTGAGCATCGACAAGCAGCTTGTGATTAACTTCCAGCTTCTCGGAGGTATCTGGATTATTCAGACACTGCCCGCTGTCTTTCTTGGCCTCTATACGAACTGGTTCAACCGCTGGGCGCTGCTGATCGGCTGGCTGGCAGGGATGGTCTCAGGAACCTGGATCGTGATTGCCAATTCCACTGGAGCAGCCGTGAAAACGGTCGCGCCGATTATCCTGGGCCCAATTCACCTGCCCATTACTTATATCGCGATTACCTCAGTGGTCCTCAATATCCTGCTCGTGCTGATCCTGACACCGATCTTCAACATCTTCAGCCCTCAGAAGGGGCTGGACAGTACGCAGCCAGGCGATTATGATGAAGATCTCATTCCTGCTCAGGAGCCTGAACCGATCGGACAAGCCCTGAGCTAGATTCGGATATCAAGGAAGTTCCTGCACACGCAGGGGCTTCTTTTTTTTGCATCTCATCAATTGCACTCCTCCGCTTCGTGCTATAATAGGCACAATGCTACTAACAGCCACACGGGAGCGCAGAATGAGTTACGAAGACGAATTTGATGAAACCGAACCAGAGGAAGGAAGTGACAATTTACTCGCAGACGATCAATTGCGCCTTCCTGAAAACGCCAATATCCTGGTCCGTATCCACGCTGTTCGGGCCTGGCTTGATCGCCGCCAGCGCGAGATAAAATTAGCGATAGGGCAATCAGCGCTGAAAATGCAATACATTATGGAGGAAGAGGATGAGCGGCCCCGCCGGCGGCGTACGCAGGTTGATTCTCTTCAACAGATACAGCAGCTTCAGCAAGCAATTCAGGATGCTCAGGAGCAACTTCAGATGTTTGAAGACGCCGCCATGCTGCTTCAAGAATGCGTTGACCACCATACAAGCGGTGAAGGCACCCTGGTTGAATACTACCTGCTGCTTGAGGACGCCCTGTTGCAGGTGGAAGACCATCCCGCGCAAGTTGAGGCCCTTAGTGAAGTGATACGGAGGGTTGAACATGTGTCGGCCCCCGACCTTGACTAGCCACACAAAAAAGAGCGAGGGCTGAGAAGGTCCTTCGCTCTTTTTTTGTTCTGAGAGCTACTTTTCTTTCAGAGGAATAAGCGTCGTGCCAATGCGCAGCTTGATATCTCCAAGCGAGATCTGCTGATCAACCGGAAAATCAATATAGCCTTCCTTGGTCTCTCCCTGCAAGAGCTCGGGAGGCAGTCCAGCAAATTTGGGGCTGATCTCCTTGCCATTGCTGAGCGCAAGCGCGACTTCGGAAGAAACATACTGGAAGCCAATGGGCTTCTGCGTCGTATTCCTGACTTTTACATAAATACGAGTAGTATACGGGCTACTTTTCTTCTTGAGATCCGAAAAGCTCTCGGCTGTTTGTGCTTTCTCTAGCGTAAACTCCAATCCCTGCACCGTAACAGGCTGCGTCTTCAATGCAACCTCTTCCATCAGGTTGACGGGACTCGGAACCGGTTTGGTATCTTCTGCAAGAGGATTATCAGAGAGCGTTTCGGCGCGTGGCAGGTGACTGAAGAGCATCCAGCCAATCACGCCAAGAATCATTAGTGCAAATAAGCCAGCCAGGGTCAACCACTTTCCTCGACCCTGAGTCGTTTCTAGAACCTCATTGTCCTCTTCCAGTTCTATCTTTGTTGGCTCCTGCTGTTCCGTTTGAGTCATGATGATACTTTTCTCCTGTTTGACTAGTCCACAAGTTACCACCTATTATAGCAATTAATGGCACGAAACGAGTAGAGGAACTTCCCATCTCCAGTATGACTGTGTCGGAGCTTCAGCGACCTTCCTGGCACTCAATCAGTGCTCAGCAGTACCATTGTATGGGATTACGGGCCACGTTTTCCTGTCACGCCAGTCTCTTCACCACAGGGATACAGCATTTATCAACCTCCACTTACTCTTCACTTTCAAGCAAAAATAGGAGAATAAATTACAACGTGACTGAGGGAATTTAGCTATACTGCTTCCTCCCCGTTGACAGGCCAAGCATCCGATTGCTATGCTAAGGACAGCAACTCATCCATTAGACAACAGACCGCGTTTCTCATTCGTTACGGCCGTATAAAATAGAGCTGGCAGGGGTTCAATTTTCTCATGCAAGAACATGCTTCTTTTATTGGCAGACAACTTGGGAATTATCTTATCACTGGCGTGCTGGCATCCGACTCACACTGTATTCATTTCCAGGCACAGAACATTTCCATTCCTCAACAAATAGTACAGATCCAATTCTATCCTCATGCGCCTCTGACCGAGGCACAGGCGTATGAGGCCTTCCAGCAGGAAACGGCAATGCTCCGAAGCTTGCAGCACGAGTCCCTTCTTCCCTATCTTGATGCTGGCATTGAACACGGAATCCCCTATCTGGTCAGGCCATATCTGCCTGCTCGGACACTGGAAACACTCTTACAACAGCAGCCAGAGCGCCAATTCACCTGCACCGCCATGGATATACTGATCTCACAGATCGGGCAGGCGCTCACCTATTTACACTCACAGGACATCGTGTATGGAAACCTGCACCCCGGAAGCCTGCTTCTGGCGGACAACGGGCAGCTCTTTCTGACCGATATCCATCTGCACTCGCTGCCCAATGCTGAACCTACCGACAAAACCGCGCCTTATTTACCGCCCGAGGCACCTTCGGGAGATGCCGAGAAAAAGAATGATCTCTATGCATTGGCAGCCATTGCTTACGAGCTGCTCACGCGGCAAAAACCCTATCACGTGCCTTCAACCACGCAACCTGGCACCTACTATCGCACAAAAACGCTGATAGCGCCCTCGCATCTTAACCCGGCCATCCCGTCCGAAGTCGATTTGATACTGCTTCAGGCATTGAGTCGGGATCCGGCCCAACGCTACTCAAAACTGCCCCGCCTGCTGGCCGCCTTGAGTGCCGCCACAAAGGGAGAAGTCTATCAAAGTATTCCATCAATTCCGGATCCGCAGCCCGGGCAGGTTGCGCCAAACGCTTTTGATCTTGCCGCAGCCCCCACACAGCTAGACATACCTCAGATGCAGCAACCTGATATGGGGACTTTCGATGCACCGACCGCTGCACAGCCTGTTGCCGAGCCAGTCGCGCCTCATCCTTTGCCGCAGCGCCCACCAGCCAATCAACAGCCCAACAAGTGGGTCGTGCTCTCAACCGTGGGGGCAATCCTGTTGGTCATCTTTGCCTGCGTTGGTGGCGGCCTTGCCTTCTTTCATCCCATCTCACAACCAAAACAGATCACGAACGCCAGTGAACCAACCACGATTACAATCAGCACCGAGGATGTATCTATAACGCAAACACCTGGCGCCACCTCTACACCGACAGCAACTCCTTCTCCGACAGCGACACCTTCCCCCACCCTTACGCCTTCACCCACACCAACACTCACGCCCTCACCGACAGCGACTCCTTCCCCCACCCCTACGCCTTCACCCACACCCGAAGTTAAGGCGGGCACACTTGCGCTGGAAACAGCCACCTTTGCGCCCTCGATGGCAGGCGGGAATTGTCCGTTTATGGGTTATGATAGCAAGCATAATCTTGTGTTTCGCTGTCAGACAACGCTGACCTTGAGCGATGACGCCTCAACAGAGCAGCATTGGAGTGCCGCAGCCTCAGGAATCGTAGCGAGTTTTCCTTCAGGGAATGAGGGAACCCTGGCACCAGGAGAGCGAACATCTATCACCTTTCAGGTCTATATCCCCTCCTATAAGCAGCTCTGTCAGCAGGGAACCATTACCTTCACAGCACAGGGGACATCAACAACCGCGGTCTGGAAATGCTCTTAAGAAAGATAGGCTCCTCGAGCACAGGGAGCCCCTTTACCGGCGCTCTCCATTGCGCATGGCAAATTGACGCACTACGTCAAGAAGATCGCGAACATGGAACGGTTTGACAATCACCTGCTCAACCCCCAGTTTGAGCGCCTCAGCCTCTCGCATGCCTGCCGTAATCACCACAATTGCAGGCTGCGGGAGCGAGGGGTGCCATTGGCTGCGCAGGCGTTGCAGGAATGTATTGCCATCCATACCCGGCATTGCCAGATCAAGCAGGATCACAGCAGGATAGCGCCCTTCATGTAAAGCAGTTGTCAGCCAATCCAGTGCTTCCTGACCTTCAGCCGCCTCCGCAGGCTCGTACCCATCAAGCTCTAAAGCCCAGGAAACCATATCCCGTATCGCCGGATTATCATCAACCACAAGGACCAGTGGAGGATGTTGTCCATCCCAAGACTGTACCTGGCTCATGACTTTTATCCCTCAGGGGAACGTACCGCCTCCCGGCACGTTTCAGTAAGAGCAACAAGCACTACAGAGTTTTCGGTAAAAACGAGCGGAGAGCCTGATCAAAGCGTGCCGGTTGCTCAAGGTTCGACAGATGCCCGGCCTCTGGAATAACAACAAACTGCGCATCAGGAATACGAGCGGCATAGGCCTGTACCTTCTGCGGAGTCATAAGGCTATCCTGCTCGCCCGTGATAACCAGTACGGGGCAATGGATATGAGGAAGCAGGTCGGTCGAATCCAGACGCTGAGCCATACCACGGGAGGCCCCGGCAATCCCTTCCGGGGTCGCAGCATGGATCATCTGGCGCACACGGGCTTCAATTTCAGGATGATGCTGTCGGGTAGCAACCGAGAGCAGTTTTGGCACCTGAATATCAGCAATCGGGTCGACGCCCTGCGCTTCAACCAGCGTTGCCACCTTCTCTCGGTTTGCTTTGCCCTCCGCATCATCAGGTTCGGGCTTCGTATTGGCCAGAACCAGCCCGCGCACGCGCTGCGGATATTTGCGTAAGAATGCAAAGGCCACATAGCCGCCCATTGAGAGCCCACAGAGAACAGCGTTCTGCATTCCCAGGGCATCCATCAGGCCAGCGACATCATCGGCCAGCGCTTCCATTGTGCTGACCCCAGTATCCGCCTCGCTCTCGCCAAAGCCACGCCAATCCAGCGAAACCAGGCGATAACGATTCTCGGGGAGCAGCGCCTTGATCGTCTCATCCCACATGCTCCGATTGAGCGGGAAGGCATGCAAGAAGAGAAGCGGAACCCCTATTCCATGATCGTCGTAAGCTATATCTCGGCCTTTGATTCTTACTTTCACAGATACTTACTCCTGATTCAGGACCTCAGTTGCCTCTTCGGCCTGCTCACGTGCATGATACGAACTACGAACAAAGGGGCCCGCCACCACAGTCTTAAAGCCGAGCTTCAGGCCCTCTTGCTTCAGTGCGTCGAACTCTTCCAATGGTACATAACGCTCAATCGGCAGATGCTTAAACGAGGGACGCAAATATTGCCCGATGGTCAGAATATCGACATCGTGTTCACGCAGATCGCGCATGACCTGAATAACCTCATCCCAGGTTTCTCCCAGACCAAGCATAAAGCCTGATTTTGTCGGGGCCTTTGGATGCATTTCTTTCGCCCACTTGAGCACCTGTAAAGAGCGCTCATAAATGGCCTGCGGTCGGACACGCTTGTATAGTCGGGGGACCGTTTCCACATTGTGATTGAACACATCGGGTTTTGCATCCATTACTACCCGTACAGCATCATAAACCCCCTTGAAATCCGGTGTCAAGATTTCTACCTTACAAGCAGGGTTCATGCGACGAATCCAGCGAATAGTAGCAGCGAAGACAGCCGCGCCTCCATCCTTCAGTTCATCCCGATTCACCGAGGTCACGACCGCATGACGCAGATCCATTGCTTTCACGGCTTCAGCGACACGCTTTGGCTCTTCCCAGTCGAGACCCAGAGGGCGCCCCGTCGCGACTGCACAGAAGCCACAACTTCGTGTACAGACACTTCCCAGAATCATAAAGGTGGCTGTCTTCTGCCCCCAACATTCCCCGATATTAGGACAACGCGCCTCCTCACAGACGGTATGCAGCGATTTTCCGCGCATCAACTGCTTTAACTGCTCATAGTTCTTGCCGCCAGGAGGACGAACCTTCAACCATTCCGGTCGTCGTTGAGGGATACTAATTGTCATTGTTTTGTTTCCTTAGCTCTTCTTGAAAAATGGAACTACGGGCAGGCCCCTATGCTTTTCCAGGAGCCAGCCCAGACGCTTTTATCGTCTGCCATGCAGGCATTTAGTACACATCAATCTCTTTGCCGTAGCTCTCTAGCTTTGTCTTGACGGCTTTCATAAAGCCACCCGACTCGGCACCATCCAGCAAGCGATGGTCGAAGGAGAGACACAGATACATCATATACCGAATAGCAATAGCATCATCTTCGGTTACGACCGGGCGCTTCACAACGGCGTTCATTGCCAGAATACCCGCATGAGGCTGATTGATAATCGGTATAGATATGATTGTACCAAAAACCCCGGTATTATTCACCACGAATGTGCTGCCCTGCATGTCCTGAATGGTCAGCTTATTCGCGCGAGCTCGCGCCGCCAGATCATTGACCTTGCGTGCCAGTCCGGCAATTGTCAACTGATCCGCATCATAGATAGTGGGCACAACCAGCCCGGCATCAGTCGCAACGGCCACCCCCATATTGATGCGCTTCTTGATAACAATCTTGTTATCTTCCGTCCAGCTTGAATTGAGGATCGGGTACTGACGAATCCCCTCACATACCGCCTTGATAACGAACGGCACATAACTGAGTGCATAGCCCTCGCGCTGTTTGAAAGCCGCCTTGTTCCTCTCCAACCACTTCGCGATGTTGGTCATATCCACCTCAACAACCGCAGTGGCGTGAGGAGAAGTATGCTTACTGCGCACCATATGCTCAGCGATAGCCAGGCGCATACGCCCGGGCTCAATGATCTGTACATCTTCTCCTGGCTCAAAGCTGACCGCAGCTGGTTGCGGTAGAGTCGGAGCGGGCTTCGGGGCTGCAGGTGCGGAAGGTGCAGCGACCGGGGGCTGTTCCCTCTGCTTCTCCAGATAAGCCAGAATATCTTCTTTGCGGACGCGCCCGTTCAGACCAGTTCCCTGAATCTGGCTGAGATCAATTCCATGCTCACGGGCAAGGCGGCGAGCCAGCGGTGAGATTCGTTGGCGCTCTTCGGTCGGTGGCTTCTCGGTGGGTGCTGCCGTACGGGCGGCTGCCTTCTCCATCACAGGCGTTTTGGCCTGGGCCGGGCTGGCCACGGGGGCCGCATCGGGACCGGGAGCGGTTGCAGGAGCTTCAGGCGAGCTCTCAGACGGGACATCGGCGCTCTCTTCAATCAGCGCGATATCGGTGCCGACCGCAACCGTTTCATCGACCTGAACCAGAATCTTCGTCAGGCGACCGGCGACCGGCGAAGGGAGTTCCGCATTGATCTTATCAGTAATGACTTCTGCAATTGCCTCGTCACGCTCGACGTAGTCGCCCTCTTTTTTGAGCCAGGCCCCAATAGTTCCTTCAGAGACCGATTCACCCAGGCGAGGCATCTGTACCGGCGTTGGCATAATCGTACACTCCTTCTTTTCTGTCTTCTACTCAGTACGCGGCAAGCTCACGAGCCGCAGAAAGTATTTTCGCTGCATTTGGCAAGTAGGCCGCCTCTAACGCAGGAGCATAAGGGAATGGAGCATCTGGAGCAGCAACGCGCGTGATCGGGCCATCCAGGTATTCAAACAGATCTTCAGCAATCAAAGCGGACAGCTCCGCTCCAACGCCTCCGGTTAGCGCATCCTCATGGACGATCAAGACCTTATTCGTGTGCTTCACCGAGGCCGAGATAGCCTCACGATCCAGCGGGGTCAGGCTCCGCAGGTCAAGCACCTCAACCTCCAGATCGTCCTCTCGTTCCAGAACTTGCGCAGCTTGCAGGCACTGATGCACCATTGCGCCATAAGTAATCATGGTCATGTCTTCCCCTTCACGCCGGACGATTGCCTTGCCAATCGGGACGACATAGTCTTCCTCCGGCAGCTCTTCCCGCAGCTCGGGCATACGATAGAGCAGCTTATGCTCAAGGTAGAGCACCGGGTTATTATCACGAATCGCCGCTTTCAGCAAGCCTTTTGCATCGTAGGCCGTGGAAGGATAGACGACCTTGATGCCCGGAGCATGGAAAAACCAGGCTTCAGGCGTGGAGGAATGGAAAGGGCCACCTTTGGTGCCGCCCCCGGCGGGGCCGCGCACAACAATAGGAACCGGCATGCCCACACGCCAGTACATCTTCGCCGCCATGTTGATAATCTGGTCAAAGCCACAGGTGATAAAATCAATATACTGCATCTCGGCAATCGGGCGCATCCCCATCAGCGCCGCACCAACTGCCGAACCAATAATCGCAGCCTCAGCCATCGGTGTATCAATGACGCGCTCGGAACCGAACTCTTCAAGCAGACCGGCGCTCACTTTAAAGGCTCCACCATAGGTGCCCACATCCTCACCCAGGAGAAATACCGCCTCATCTCGTCGCATCTCTTCGCGTATGGCCTGGCTGATAGCTTCCAGATAGGTAACTTTCGCGCTCATCGCCGTCCAATGGCCTCCTCTGTCTTCCGTATCGTGGTAAATGGCTGCCCGGTTCGCCGATCAAGCGCATTGACATAGCGTGTATCTTCTGCCCCCGGCTCGCCAACAATTGCAATCGGTCCATCGGGAGCAAACACATAATCAGCGACCGTTTCCGGATCTGGTGCCGGACTTTGTTCAGCAAAGCGTACAGCATCATCTGTGACCGCTTTGATGTTCGCCTCAATTTCGGCTTTTTTTGCTGTGGTTAGAATTCCTTCCCGGGTCAGATACGCCTCAAAGAGGTTGATAGGGTCTTTCTTCAACCACTCTTCGCGCACATCCTGCGGGACATAATCGGCTTTATCGGCCTCCGAATGTCCACGAACTCGAAAAGTCTTGCACTCAACGATAGCTGGACCCTTGCCGCTTCGTGCATGCTCAACGGCTTTCCCGACCGTTTCGATGACGGCCAGAACATCGTTTCCATCCACCGTTTCACCGGGGATGCCATATGCTCTGGCACGCTCAGAGAGGTTCTGAATATTGAACTGCTTATGGGAGGGGGTAGAATACGCATAGCCGTTGTTTTCGATCACAAGTACAAGAGGAAGTTTCTGTACAGAGGCAAAGTTCATTGCTTCATGGAATGGACCCGTGTTGGTGGCTCCATCGCCACAGGAAGCCAGAACAATCGTTGAACGCTTCCGCATCTTCATCGCGAGGGCAACTCCGCACGCAACCGGAAGCGATTCGCCAAGCATACTGATCATAGGCACAATTCCATGATGCATGTCGCCTATATGTAGCTGCCCATCGCGTCCTAGCGTCGGGGAGTTTCCGCGAGCTAACCATTGACACATCACTGCACGAGGCGAAGTCCCTCGAACAAGCTGCATCCCCAGATCCCGATGCTGCGGAACGATGCAGTCCCCATCGCGCAGCGACATTGCTGCCCCGACAGTGGTGGCCTCATGCCCTTGCGCTGTATAGACACCCCCCACGACTTTTCCCTGCAAAAACAGGGTCCGGGTTCGGTCCTCCATCGCACGGGTGAGGCGCATAAAGTAATAGATCTGTAGCAGGTCAACCCGCTCCAGCATGTCCTTACACCCTTCTTTCTCAAATCTCTACATGAAAAAATGTAAGCCTACCTGCGTTCATGCTAGCATGTGGTTCAAAGGGGTGTCAACCACGCTTAGCTGCTCCCTTCTCAGCCTGATGCCAGCCGCCCAGATAACAGGCTCTTGATCGAATGCCTGATATCTCTCTCGCTACTCTCTAGCGGTATAAGCTATAGAGCTGCACGCTTCTCCTCTATTGTAGCACAACCTGCCTGCGAAAACGCGCCAGTCGCCGTCCCATTCCCTCAAAAGAGGAGAGCTACTTGTCTCTTTTCCCCACTCGCATCTTGTTACTGCAAGCTCCTGTTTGTATGGTTCTTACGCTCTTTCCCTTCTGTATCTCTCTGCTCCACATAGCTATTTCTACATCTGAAATGGCTCTTCTCTCCGGTAAAAGAGAGGCAACAGACCAGTTCCGATTATGCCAACTAATCAGAACTTGCTATTTTGCCCCTTCTTGTTACATGCATGAGAGAGGAAAAGAGGTATTGCTGGCGTAAAAAAAAAGAGGGCAAGATGCCCTCCTTGCTCTACTGGTGGTCCTTGCTCGCTTCGAGCTGTGCCGCCTCTATCTCCTGGCGGAGCCTCCAGATCCGTTGTCGATAGGCCTCCTCGGGCTGAATCTCGCGCCGCTTGGGCTTATCACCTGTGCTGACGTGCCACTTGCGAAACGCCAGTCCGATTTCTGTCTGATAAAGAGCCTGCACACGCAACCACTGCTTGAAGCCTTGAGTCTGGCGCACCTTCTTCTCAACACGCCTGCGCTGGCTCGCACTTTGCAACAGCGCGTATTCCTCGACCGTCACCGTACCCGAGCTCACCTCATCGGCCAGAAACTCACGAATAATGGCCGATTCATGGGTCAGCGCTCGTAGCAGAACATAAACCAGCGAGATCTGCGCCAGCAAAGGCAGAACATAGTTACAGCTAATCGCAAGCCACCAGAAAAACATGGTCCGATTGTTCTCCGGCGTCGGGAACAGGATCTCGTAGGCATAATAGTTGACACTGTCAAAGACCGTATGCAGGAAAATCGCGATCAGCAGCCCCACCAGCGGGATCAGAATTTGTTTCCAGCGCACCCGTGTATGCCGAACATAGCCCAGAGCCGCACCAAAACAAATCGTAAAAGTCGGGTGCGTCAACCAGCCAAGCACAATACGGCCTACAATCAGGTTTGCCAGCAGGCTTGTGGAAGAGTTGTCGATAAAATAGCGTGTGTTCTCGACCATTGCCAGGCCTGCCCCGATCAGTGCCCCGTAGACAATTCCATCCGTCACATTATCGAACTCGTCACGCAGGAACAGGAAGAACAGCAGCAGCCCGAGCCCCTTCATCACCTCTTCAGTGATCCCGGGATTGAGCCCACCCTGAAGCAGCACAATCCAGAAAGTATTTGTTTCCAGCTTGAAACCGGCTGCCTGTATCAGCCTGTCAACTCCTTCCTCGATCCAGACCGAGAGCGGGACCGCAATCGCCGCTCCCCAGAGGAAAGCCGCGAGTTTCAGGAACCAGGGCTCTCTTTCATAGGAATCAATAAAGTTTACAAGAAGAACAATTAGTCCGGCTGGAATCAAAGGGATCAACACAGCCATCAGCAGGTTAGGCAACCCATCTTGCCGCACCGAGCCAAGACTGATAAAGCTGTTCAGCATCAACGCCACGATCAGCACAATAATCCCCAGAGCTGCAAAGAGCCAGAGGAGCCAGCGTTTCCGGAGACCAAAGCGCCGGGGTAACGCGAATTCCAGCGTGACCCCCACGCCAAAAAGCTCCTCGTTCTGTACATTCCAGGTTTCCTGTCGTTCTTCGCTCTCACCTCCCCGGCACAGATCTAGCGTATCTGGTATCGCTTTTGGAGTCGGTTCAGGGCACCAGGAAATATCAGGAGCTGGCGTTATACTCCCCGGAGAGACCTGTTCCTTTCGCTGCTGCTTCAAGGCCAGCGCCTGATCTTCAAGCAAGACTTGCTCTTCCTCTTCAATCAGCCTGCTATGTCCGTCAGCTACCAGGGGACCTGGCCCACTCTCCTCTATGCCGCTGTTCTCAGGCGCAACCAGTTGTAACAGAGTACTCCCGAGCACAAGATAATCCTGAGATACCAGCGGCATGCTTTGCCCAAAGGGAACCGCCTTCCCATTCACTCGTACGATACTATTTTCGGTCAAATTATAGACACGCCAGCCTTCTTCGGTTACTACCAGGCGTGCATGCTCACGTGATACGGTTGGGTCCATCAACAAAATATCATTACTTAAGGCTCTACCAATTGTCGTAACCCGATTGGTCAGTACATGCACAGGCCGGTCGTGAGGCAACCACTCAGATGACTGTCGTTTCGCCGCTGCCCCCGACGGCGGGCGCACCCGCACAACCCGCAGCACACCAAAACTCTTTCTCATCTAACGTCCCCGGCTTTATAGGTTTTGCCCAGGACACTTTCAGGTCACGCAGGAGGCGACCACAAACACAAACATATCCTCATCTGGCTCTGCTCCACTTTTCCCATACGCTCCTGACAATCCCAGTGTAACAGGGTCCTGGCGCCATTCTCCCAGAAATACCGTTCATGTGATTTGTACGTTATTGTACTATATCAGCTTACTCAACTATTGACCAGAGAACCCGCCACGGCGCTTGAAACCTCCCTCTAACAGTCTTTCAAAACAAGAGAACGGCATGATTTTCCATTGATTCCCATTGGATCAGAATCTCCCCGTTTCATAAATAGAGCCCTTTCGCTCCTGAAACATTTCTTTTAAAACTACTTTTCTTCTACTCTATCATAGTATTCCACATTTCCCTGACATATCCCATGCATACACTTCCCTTTTTATTTTATTTTCCATCATTTTTTGTTCAATTTCAATATTTGGTATTGTTCTTCAGAGAGAAGGAACTATAGTACGTCATTACATCCTTTTCTCTATTTCACCGCATCAAGTTCAGTATCTTTTTCTCTCCATCAGCTATCCCTGAAATGCAGTTGATTACTTTATCGTCTACGTCCCTGCCAGTTGTTATAAATATAGATATATTACAGGTAAAATTTCGTTCTATTGATAGAGAGGAAAACATCAGAAAGGATGCATATAATCACGTTTACTCTCCGTTCGCTTACCCCTCTTTTTTTGCCGGTGCCAACCAGAAAGCTGCCGAGCTCCGTGCCCCCTCCTTTCGAGGACAAATGCGATACTGGTACCGGGCTCTCGTTGCAGGAGTAGAAGGGCCAGAAAACCTGAAAGCGCTACGCGAGGCTGAAGCTGCCGTTTTTGGCTCCTCATCTCTGGGTTCTGCCGTCAACCCTAAAAATACCTCTCGAGGCATCAAAAAAGACCATAGAATATAGAAAACCGCCAGCAGCAGGAGAAGCGTATCTATTCTGGTCAATGGACTTTGCTGTCAGAGGTAAAACTGCCCCTCTTCGCCGCTACTGCTTCCAGGAGGAAACCACATTTCAACTCGTCATTCAGGCTCATGATGCACACATCGAACAACTGAAACAGGCAGTCGCCTCTCTCTGGCTTCTGACTCATCGTGGCGGGCTTGGGTCTCGTGCACGCCGTTGCGGAGGCAACCTGGTTGTCCAGGATATCCAGTATCAGGGGAAAAATATACAGGCGCTCTTCGGGCTCTCGTTCGCAAATGCTTGTAGTGCAGAGCAGCTCGCCTTCCAGCTCTCTGATGGCATCAAGGCTGCACGCAACCTCTGTTGTAAAAATCGAGAAAAGAATCGACCTATAGGCACATCCAGCTTTGAGATCCTGAACAGGAACACATGCAAACTCCTGGTCGCTCAGTTCCGCTCCCCATCAACAAACGTTAAAGACGCACTGCATGCTATTGGTGATAGCTTAAAAGCCTGGAATCAAAGAAATCCGGGAAGGGATCTCAAGCGACACTCACCACTACACCTTCGTCTTCTGCAACTGCAAACTACTACGCCACAAATAGATGTCGCAATGATATACAAAGCTCAAGCCCTGATTGTTGAGTGTAAAACCGGGACAAAAGGAAAGAAATCGAAGACAGTCAGAGATGTTACAACTGTTGCCAGTTCAATTGGTCACCGTTTCGTTGGCAAGTTCCTGATAACGAGCCTATTCACAAACCAGATAGATCCAAAGAGACACGCAGATATTCAGCATAAAGCAGAAAAAGACCACATCTTCGTTATTACTGGAGAGGGGCTTCCCCGAGTGAAGGAGTTTCTCGTAGAACAAGCCATAAATCCAAAATATCCACGCATTTAAGGGAGTTGAAATATGATCGTACTGAACTTTTCACACCCACTCACGGAAGAACAGAAAGCGCAGATCGAAAGCCTGACCGGGAACACGACCTCAGAGGTGCGCACCATTCCAGTTCAGATTGAACAGGGTGAGCCACTCGGCCCGCAAATTGTTGCGCTTGCCGATGCAGCCGCCCTCTCTTCGGAGGAATGGCAAAAAACCAGCCTTGTGATTAACCCCCCCGGACTCTCACATGCCGCCTGTCTGCTGCTTGCAGAGCTTCATGGGCGCATGGGGCGCTTCCCATCCATCATACGCATTACGCCCCGTCACTCGACAATCACCACCTATGGAGTCAGCGAGATCATCAACCTGCAAAACATTCGGGAGGAGGCACGGCAAAAACGCTGATCTGTGATACGATCTGTGATACTATATTTTGCGAATACAAGCCGGGAGGGAGTTCTGTTATTCGCATTATGAAAATTACACTGAATCAGCGTCAGGCACGCATGCTCAGCGTTTTACAACAGACCTCAGCCTATTTTGAAAGCCAGCAACAACAGGCGTATCTGGTAGGGGGATCTGTTCGTGATCTCTTGCACCAACAACCTTGCAAGGATTGGGATATCGTCTCAACCGGTGACGCGCATCAGCTTGCCCGAAAACTGGCAAATCACCTGGATGCATACTATGCCCAGATGAACGAGAAGGCAAGCCGTATCACCCTCAAGCCCGCAGAAGAAGAACTTATCCTTGATATCGCGCCGCTGCATGGTACAGCCATCGAGGCGGATCTTCAGGAACGCGACTTCACCATCAACGCCATCGCGATTCCGCTCCCCAATCTGGTAGCGCACCTCACCAGCGGAACAGAGCTTCAGCTTCTCGATCCGCTGCATGGCGCGGATGACCTGCACACAAAGACGCTGCGAGCAACCGGAGACGCCGTCTTTCAGCGTGACCCTCTACGCCTTCTGCGTGCCATTCGCTTTATGACGACGCTGCAATTCTCCATCGAGCCACAGACAGCAGAAATGCTCACACGTGATGCGAACCTGCTCCCTCAAACGGCAAGTGAGCGTATTCGGGAAGAGTTCTATACGATTCTCAAGCCAGAGGGCGCGGCCTCTCGTCTTCATTATATGGATAAGCACAGACTGTTCACTGCCCTGATCCCGGAATTCATCCCGGCCCGCGGCATGCCGCAGCCCTCCCTGCATAACTGGGATGTCCTGGAACATTCTATAGAAACGGTTGCAGCGCTTGAAAAACTGGCACAGGTGCTGGACGAGCCACCCGAAAAGCTCCGTGAGAGCCGCCTGAACCACAACCAGACAGACGATATCATCACGTTGCAGGCGCTCCTCAAAGAAGCGGAAGAACAGCACCTCTATTCTCGCGAAGCGCTAACTTCTCCACCAATGAAGCTTGCAGCGCTCCTTCACGATATCGGGAAGACAACAACGTACGCGGTCGATAATGAAGGCCATATCCACTTCTACCATCATCCGCAGGCTGGCGTTCCGCTCGCCCGCCAGATTATGCACCGCCTGGGAGCCAGCAACGCCGAAAGTCGTCTGGTACAGCAGGTCGTCGCTCATCATATGCGGCCCGGTCAGCTCAGCGGCACAGAGATCACACAGCGTGCGATTCGACGTTACTTTGTTGATCTCGGTCCCGTCGGGATCAATGTCGCGCTTGTGTCGCTTGCCGATCATCTGGCGATGCGTGGCCCGCAGGACCTTACTGAGGCCTGGCAACGGCATCTTTCCACAGTAGTACTTTTGCTCACTCGCTATATTCGCGAACGAGATCGTATTCTGCCGCCACGCGTCATCACGCCTCAGGAGCTGATTCACCGCCTGAACCTCAAGCCGGGGCCAATCATAGGCCAACTGCTGGAAATGCTCTCAGAAGCGCAGGCAGATGGCATCATCCATTCAAAAGAAGATGCCCTCTGGTTTGCCAGCGAAAAGCTCAACGAATTGAAGAAAGAGGCACCCTGAACAAGAAAAGAGTACCCAAAATACGAACATTTATACGAATAGATAATTGACAAATGGAGCCTCATGACGTACCATTACAGAGGCTTAATAACGTTAGGGCGGCTCTTACAAGTCGCCCTCTCTTGCCACTGGGAGACGGTTGTGAAGACAATAGCGATTTGCTATCAGGGACGCAAGCAGGAAACCGCCAGCTATGCGAACCAGTTAGCGCCTTTCCTTCAAAAACAGGGTTATCGGGTTCGGATTTTCGGTCTGCATACAGAAGAGCGACACGACCCCGAGATTTCCTTGCAAGGTTGTGATATAGCGCTCGTGCTCGGCGGAGATGGTACCATCGTGCATGCAGCGCGTCTCTGTTGCGACCTGGATATACCAATAGTCGCCATCAATTTTGGCCGCGTCGGCTTTTTAACAGAGTTGGAACCGCATGAGGTGCTCACCCATCTACATCATTACCTCGAACAAGATAGCTCTGTCTGGGTAGATGAGCGCGCAATGCTTCATGCCACACTGACACAGGATAATACCAGCGAAGAGTTTCTCGCCCTGAATGATGTCGTGGTTGCTCGTGGGACGTGGCCCCGTGGCGTACGCGTACAGGTCTGGGTCGACAACCACTACTATAATACGACATATGCTGACGGCATGATTATTTCAACGGCGACAGGCTCTACAGCCTATAATATGGCTGCCGGTGGTCCTCTGCTGCACCCGCAGGTGCAAAGCAGCATCCTGACCCCGATTGCGCCACATCTCGCTTCAAACCGTTCTCTTATTCTCCAGCCAGAAGCCTGTGTCAAGCTGCGCATCTATACTGGCTCCCAGAACGGCGTTTTCTCTGCTGATGGGCAGATCAATCGTGAGATCAAAGATGGCGCGCTGGTTTCCGTACAGAAAAGCCCTTACGTGACCAAATTCTTGCGCCGCCGCCCTCCGACGTATTTTTATCAGATTATCACCGCCAAACTCAAGAATGACGGTTTGCAACCGATTGAAAGCTTAGCAGTCGATACAGATATAGCAGAAGCAACCGAACATAATCATGTTACTTGAACTGAACATTCGCGATTTTGCTATTATTGACCGCTTACATTTGCACCTTCATCGCCAGTTTAATGTTTTCACCGGCGAAACAGGCGCAGGTAAGTCGATCATCATAGACGCCGTTAATGCTCTACTCGGTGGCAAAATCGGTGCCGAGTTTGTGCGTGCTGGCTGCGAACGAGCCTCCGTCGAGGGTGTTTTCTCTGTTGAGGCTCTTCCGCCGATTCTTGATGAAGAGCTGCAACCGGTTGAGGTCCTTGCACATGCTGGCTCAAACGGTGCTTCACCATCAACGCTTCTGGAAGTGATCGAACAGACAGAGCGCTACGTCACACATCGGCCCGCCGACACCGAGAGCGCAGACGCACGCGTTGCCCTTGCATCGCTTTTACACGAGTATGACATTGAAATTGAAGATGATACCCTGATTCTCACGCGGGATATCTTTCGCTCGGGACGCACCGTTTCGCGCATCAACGGACGTGCCCTTCCTCAACATGTGCTACAGCAGGTCGCAAGCTGGCTGATCGACATTCACGGTCAGAGCGAGCATATGAGCCTGCTGCGCACTGAGCAGCATATCAACTTCCTTGACCGCTATGCCGAGCTGCTCCCCCTGCGTGATGAGCTCAGTAAAAAGTATGCAGAATGGCGCAACGCCCGCAAACGACTACAGGAACTCCTTCGCAACGAGCGCGAACAACAGGCCCGCGCCGACTTCCTGCGCTTTGAGATCGAAGAGATCGAGAAGGCCGAACTCCGCGAAGGCGAAGTCGAAGAGCTGGAAGCTGAACGCAAAGTCCTGAGTAGTGCCGAGCGGCTCCGTGAGCTCTGCACCGCCGCGTATGGCCTGATAAAAGGCTCCGAGCTAGGCAGCGACAGCTTCAGTTCCGCGCTTGACCAGCTCTATGCAGCACAGCGCAGCGTTCAGGAACTGGCACGGCTTGATAAGAGTCTGGAAGGCTTCGCTGAAATGCTCAACGAGGCAACCATTCAGCTTGAAGACGTCGCAACTGGTATCAGTAGCTACGAAGCCGATATCGAGGACAACCCGGGACGGTTGGAAGAGATCGAGGCCCGCCTGGCCCTGATCTCGCAATTGAAGCGTAAGTATGCAGTGGCAACCATTGAAGAGCTACTAGAGCGCGTCGAGAAGGATCGCAACGAACTGGAAAGCATCACCCATCGTGATGAGATTATCGCTGAGTTGCAGCAGAAGGACGCTCTATATCGCCGTGAGATCGGAAAACTGGCCTCAGAGCTCTCACGACGCCGCAGCGCTTCTGCTGCACAGCTTGCTGCCGCGATGGAAGAACAACTGAATGATCTCAATATGCGCCGCGCCCGCTTCAAGGTCGAGATCCTCCAACGGCCCGATGAAAACGGTGTGCCTGCTCAGCCAGATGACGGGCCGGAACAGCATTTCGCCTGCGATCAAACCGGCATTGATCGCGTGCAGTTTTTGATTGCACCAAACCCCGGTGAACCGTTCAAGCCGCTCACGAAAATCGCGTCAGGAGGTGAAACCTCACGCCTGATGCTGGCGCTGAAAACGATTCTCGCTGGTGCGGACGCAACCCCAACGCTGATCTTTGACGAAATCGATTCAGGTATCAGCGGTCGTAGCGGCCAGGTTGTCGGTGAGAAGCTCTGGCAGTTAACCCGCGACCATCAGGTGATCTGCGTAACCCACCTGCCACAGATTGCCGCCTTTGCTGACCTGCACTACAATGTCAATAAGCAGATTATTGATGATCGCACCCTGACCATTGTCAATGAGCTCCGACCGGAACAGCGTATCCGCGAAATCGCCCATATTATTGGCGGCAGTGTCACTGAATCGGCGCTCAAAAACGCACAGGAAATGCTGGAACGCTCGCTCCTCTTCAAGGAGAACTGGAAACGCGCTCACAGCAACTATCACTATTAAGAAAGACACAAGCCCAATGCTCACAGCATGCCCGTCCAGTGCATGCTGTTTCTTTCTAGCAACCTTTCAGAATGGAGTACCCTTGTCGCATGATTGCTTCGTTGCCCGCAGAGATTCAGGCCGAACTGATCCGCCTGGCCGACCACTATGGAAAGCCCCTGATCCATACCGCCTATCTTGAGAGCGGCAGTAACTTTGAGCCTCTGAACAAGGCTGACCGCTATGGCGAGGTCTGCATGGTCATTCGCCGCCCCAATGGCCGCCTGCTCACCATGAAGAAAGATATCTATCCACCTGAGGCTTATCGTTTGCTCACCGGAGGAATCCATCACGGAGAAGCTATCTTTGACGCCCTGCTCCGGGAGACACAAGAAGAGACTGGGTTACAGGTAGAGGTCCGCCGCTTCCTTGCTGTTGTCATCTACCATACCAGCGACTCGGGTGAGAAACCGGCGTTCTTCACCTTTGCCTTCCTGCTCGATGAGACGGGCGGCGTTCTGGGCGCACTTGACGAAGATGAGCGGATTGAGAACTATCGAGAAGTCAAGCCTGAGGAGCTTCCGGCAATGGCGCGTTATCTGCACAATATCCATTATCCCGATGGACAGGGGAGCGATTGGCACGACTGGGGCCAGATGCGAGCCGTCATCCATGAGGTCGTCTGGCAAGCGATACAGAAGGCCTGAACCAGCCTGACTTCTTCTGTCGTGTCAGCTTTTCTGCTCTATTTCTGGGGGAGAAGCCAGATCTCGACACCTATGCTATAATACGAACTGGATATCGCTCTACTGCATAGCGATATCCACACACTCTTTATTTGACAACTCACAGGCCTGATGGCACAGGATATGTAAAGGATATAGAACAGATGAGCAAGAAGTTAATGAGCACGCTGCTGCTCTTTGTGGTCTTTATCGGTTTCCTCTGGTGGGGACTCTCTATGCTTTTTGGGGCAATTAAGGTCAGTAACGGTGAAGAGATCGTCTATTCATTGCTCCTGCTAGGCTGCGCTGGCTATGCGCTCGTTTCTATTATTTTGCTTCCTCGCAAAAAGATGCCATAGCGCTCCCCTTCATTAAAGCAGTGATGGGCAATTCAGGATAGAGATGGCAGGTTTGTGTTTATGATTGAAAAACACTCGACCACGGCATTAACCTTTCGCCTGGCAACACCCGAAGACGTAGAGGCTATTGATTACCTTGATAGCTTCAGTAACTCGCCGACCCGCAACATTCACCGCGAAATGGAGAAGTATTTTGGCTCAGTCGATCCCTCTACGCACGAATATACCCTTATTTTTCTGGCGGAGCTCGATGGACAATGTTGCGCTAAAGTGGAATTGATGTTGCCCCCTTCAGGTACACCGCACCCGGTCGGCTATATCAAACGGGTGGTGGTCCATCCCGACTATCGAGGGAAAGGGCTCTCGAAAGCGCTCATGCAACATGTAATCCAGTATGCCCATCAGCATTGCAATATCGAGGCTATGGACTTACTGGTGTGGGAGAACAATCTTCCTGCCATTCAGCTCTATGAGTCGCTCGGCTTTGAATTGCAACATCGCGAGCTCTATTACCGTCTGCGCATCTAAGTCCCGTCAATTCCCGCTCGGTAGACAAGTTCCTCCCCTTTTTTGTGACGGAAGAGCCTGACTCTTCGTTCTAACACTTGGACCGAGTCTCTGCTAACTCGGTACTTTTTATCGGGAGGTACAAAAGCGCAAACGCCCGGAACACGGACAGAGACAGAGCGATCGGGCTAAGCGCAAGGGTTTATGGCACAGCAATCTGTACTTACGACGACGCAGACAACACGACAAGAGCAAAAGAACTCAGCACCGTTGCCTCGATGGATGCGCTACTTCTTTACACAAGAAACAGCGCAGGATCAGAGGAAGATCGCGGACCTGCAACGACGAGCCGTATGGATTGCACTCGCGCTGATCTTACTTTCGCTTAACGAGATCGATCATGGTTGGTATTTCCCGTTCCTGGGACCCGTTGCCTCGCTGATTCCTCTTTTCCTGCTTCTCGGTTGCTTCGCCTCCGTCTGGATGGCGTTGCGAACCAGGAAGCCCGAGGCCTCCCGCACTCGACAACCCTTCCCAACACGTGGACAACGTGTTGTGCTTATTCTGACCTTGATTTTAAGCATTGCAGGCTTTATTCAATTCGGTCGGGGCATTATCATGTGCTTTCTACCACCCGAGTTCTCAAACGATGGCACCACACTGGACACCAATGCCGCGATGTTGCTGGTAGATGGCCGCAACCCCTATACCGATTCCAATATGCTGGACATCTTCCGAAACCAGCACTTTGAGCTACAGCCAAGCTGGACTACACCCCTGCGTCAGGGTCAGTTTGCGGACCGTCTCGACTATCCGAGCGAGCCCGAGATCCGCAGCGTGCTGAATACCGCGCTCAAGGCCGGTGAGGCCCCCGAATTCGAGTCACGGGTCAGTTATCCAGCACTCTCTTTTTTGACGCTGTTACCGTTCGCATTGCTGAATACCTATAATGTTCTACCATTCTATATTCTTAGCTATCTGCTGATCATCTTTGTGGCCTGGAAAGCGGTACATCCGGCGCTCCGCCCCTGGGCACTGCTGCTCGCGATGGCGAACATTCCTATGTGGGCCTCGACCGTCGGCGGGAACCTGGACATCTTCTGTGCGCTGCTGGTTATTCTGGCCTGGCTCTTTAAGGACTCGCGCTGGCTCTCGGGCCTGTTCCTCGGTCTGGCAATCGCAACCAAGCAGACATCATGGTTTCTTGTCCCATTCTACTTCATTATGATCTTCAGAAACTATGATCTGAAAGAAACGCTGCATCGTGGCTCGATTGCGGCTGCAGTGGCTCTGGTATTTAACCTGCCGTTCTTCTTGTGGGACCCACAGGCGTTTGTCGCTGGTGTGCTGGCTCCAATTGCGGACCCGATGTTCCCGATGGGAATTGGTATTATCAACCTCAGCGTCACCAAGCTGATACCGTTCTTGCCTGAAAAAGTCTATACTGTCGTGGAAGGATTGACAATGCTTGGCACACTGGCACTCTACTGGCGAATCAGCCGCAAGGCGCCGGAAGCGGCACTACTGCTTGCCTTCGTGCCGCTGATCTTCGCGTGGCGCAGCCTGCCGTCTTACTTCTATTGCATTGCCTTCCCGATCTACATTGTGATGGGTGCGCGTATCAATCCCGCACTTGAGAAATTCTCTCTCATCGCCTGGGCGCGTCGCCTGGTTCGAACAACACAGGTACCGGCACACGCCTGAACCATCTAGAACAGCATGCAACAGACAGGTCCGGAGGTATGCGCCGGACCTGTTTCTACGTCCTTCATCGTTCTCTCGACGCATTGCCTACTTCGTGGTACAATCCCCTAGTCAGCGTATATCTTACAGATCTCAGGAGCGCGAGTAATCACTATGTCACGCAAAAAAGAGACTTTACAGCAACTTTCTGAGGCAGAACACAAGCAGGTGCAAGACCTGCTTTCACAATATCATACACTCGCACAAACCATTCGCACTACAGAAGATGCTCAAGGAGCAGAGTCTGTGCTTCAGCCAATTATCGCATTAACAGAAGCACAGCAGATCACCTTGCTCAAAGCGCTCGGGAAAGAACAACATCAGGACGCCGCTGACCTGCTGGTTGCCCTCAACGCCTTTGCCCCGAACAAGGATGCTCGCAAGGAGGCGCGTCGCTCTCTTCTCACGTTAGAGGGGCACAAGATTCAGCCGCAATGGCAGCCACCACAGGCCCGACCCGCCGTTGTTCAGGTCAATGTCTCCAATCCGCCGCGCTTCTGGAAAGGCTTTGTTACGCAATCCCGTGAACAGGGAGAAGTGCAGCTTCTCCTGTTCTGGGAGCAAGGCTACGATTATACAGAGGTTCGTAGCCTCAGCTTTTTACTGGAATTCTGGAGCGAAGGCATCAAAGAAGTTTCGGTTGAAACAACAGGCAAGCGCCGCGCTCAGGACCGCATCACAGAGCTCAAAGCGCGTTTGCAAGATGTCCCGCTGGTCGAATGCACGCTCGCTGAAGGCCGACGCCTGCTTGAAGAAGCGCTCTCTGTGCATAATTGGCGCAAGCTCCCACTCCCCAAAGAGTACCGAAACAATCAGCCGCTGATCAAGAAGCAGATCCTCGAAGCAACTGAAGCAGGGCGCGACTCGGGCGCTACCTTTGTCTATCCAGATATGGAGCCGCAAGAGACCGCTTTGCACTTTATTGGAGCCTGGTCAATGGGCGATTATGGTTTGACTTATGATCTGCTCAGCAGCACCTGTACCCTGCTCCGCGATGCAACACGCGATGAATGGATTGAGCAGCATCGCCACTGGGCTGATGAGGCCAAACCAGCTCGCATCGAGCTGAGCTTTGTGCAGGAGCGTGAGGCAACACAGGATGCTATATGGCTCCCCTCAACTGCGAAAGGCGCAAGCAGACGAAAGGATCTTGAGATTGGCTGGTCTGTCGAACTGAGCCCGACGCCACTTAGCGGCACATTACCTGAAATGCCAATGGGAACCGCCGTCAACAGAGAAACTGGCCGGCACTGGTTCTGGTCCATCTTCACACTGGTCCACGAGAAGGACGGCTGGCGCATCCAGCGCATTACGGATGAAGGCGCACGCATTCAGGGCCTCCCGGTTGCGGAAATTCAGCAGCAGATCAAGGAACAGGAAGAGGCTGTCGACCAACTGGCCCGCCAGCAAAGCGATAATATTCAGGCTTTTATGGAAGAGCTGGCGATGCGTCTGAGCAAAGCCCTTTTCTACTATGATGCTCTCATCGCCCTGCTTCCGCTTGATCGCCATCCATTAGAGGCGGCGGTGGGGCGCGCAATGGCACAGGGCAACCCTGAACGCACGATGGTCTACCTTGATCGCTTGCTCCAGCGCTTCCCGGAGAATCATGAAGAGAACCTGCGGAGAATCGCTGCAACTGAGATCAACTACGCCTTCAGTCCTCGGGCTGAAACCATGCCAGAACGCCGCCAACACTTCCTGGATCTGGCAGAGAACGCGCTGCATGAGGCCATTGAGTTGCATGATTCGTCGCTCAACCACATTCTACTTGCAGAGCTCTTTATGAGCGAGCAACGCAATGAAGAGGCTGAAACCGAGCTGGAAAAGGCTCGAGGTCAGTCGCCCTCGCCGCAGGATGAGGCAACCATTGAAGCAAGCCTGGGAGCTATCGCTATGCGGCGTGAGCGCGTCGGTGATGCCCTCTCACATTTCCAGCGAGCCTCCGAGCTAGATGCAAACCTGCCGGGCATCTGGTTTAATATCGGCTTTGCGCATCGTCTGCTTGGTCACTTCGAGAAGGCAGAGCAGATGTATCAGCGCGCACTCCAACAGGAACCACAGGATATACGCATCTACTCGGAGCTGATCGCCATTCATATGAATCGTTCCGAAAAACAGGAAGCGAAACGCATCGCGGCAGAAGGCGTCAGACAGAATCCCGCTTCTGCTCATCTCCATGCGCTCTACGCCTCCGTGCTGCATGAACTGGGAGAACGAAAAACGGCACAGGAGGAGCTGGAACGCGCCGAGATGCTTGATCCAACGCTGGAGATTGTCCAGAGCGTGCGGCAGCAGTTCCGGGCCAGCAAAAAACGCTAGACCGAACCAGTTATTCAGGAGAGACGCAGCTTCCTGCGTCCTCCTCTCCATCATGCTCAATGCTCCCTGTAATGCTTATTGTTCGGTGATTGAAGAAGGGATCGAAGGTCGTGTCGCCTAAAAAACCTACAAACAACAAGAAAGCGCAAGAGCTCAAGGCCCAGGCAGACCAGGAGCAGCTACAACATCTTCTGGCCTCCTATCAACAAATCGGGCAACAACTTGACGTCGCCGAGAATACCGCCCGGGTTGAAGAGGCACTCTCTGACATCTTCAGCCAGAGCGTCCCAACCCAGCTCGCCTTTTTCAAAGAGCTCGGGAAGCGGGAGGATGTTGTTGCAGCCAACATCTTGAATGCCGCCTATCACCTGGCTCCTGAGAAAGAGGCACGGAAAGAGGCGCGGCGCTCGCTCATTCAATTGGAAGGTGCAAAGATTATCCCGGAATGGGTTCCGCCAACGCCGCCATCGTTTGTCACGCTCAATATTGCCAGCGGCGAAAAGAAACCACGCTTCTGGCAGGCCATCTATACCGATTCGCGTGATATTGGCGAAGTGGAACTGCTTGTCTGCTGGTATGAAGGCGAGGAATACGAAGGCATCCGAGTTATGGGGTTCCTGCTTGATTTCTGGGATGTCGGGATCAAAGAGTTCTTCACTGATGTCATGAGCAAGCGCCAGCTCGAACAGCAGATCGAATACACTCGGGCAAACTTTGAGGGTGTCAAGCTGATTAAGAGCCCATTGGCGCGCGCCCGGCTGTTACTTGAAGAGGCTCTGGAAGTGCATCGCGCCCAGGGCTCAAAGCTTCCGCCTGAGTACACGCATCACAGCCACCTTGTGCGCAAGCTCATTCTTGAAGCGCCCGAAGCACATGCCGGCAACGAAGACGAGGAAGAGGTCTACGCTGAAGGCGCCACACCCTCCTCAAAGACCGAGGTTGAGGAGCTCTTTCAGGAGTTCTTCGGCATCAGCCAGGCAGAGGACGTCGTGCGGAACTTCCTCGAATTCTGGACCAATGGCGAGTTCATTCGCGCCTATGATCTGCTTTCCCGCGAAAGCCCGCTGAAACAGGGTCTCCCCCGTGAAGAATGGGTCAAACTGCATAAGCGCTGGTTTGATACAGCTCATCCGACACGCTTCAACCCGCATGTGATCCATGCGCGTGAGGTTGATGACCTGTTCGAGAGCGACGAAGATCGCTACACGGCTCCGGTCGAAGACGAAGAAGATGTTGAGGTGGTTGACGCTCTCTGGTCAATGGAGATGATCGAGACACCGATTGCACGCGAGCTTCCAGCCCTCCCACAGGCAACCGCGCACTATGCTCGCACGGGGCGATACTGGTTCTGGACAGCCTTTAAGCTAGTCGAGGAAAACGAGCAGACGCGCATCCACTCCCTGACAGATGAGGGAGGACGACTTCTCGGTCTTCCCGACGCGGAACTTCAACGGGGCGCGGCAGCCCTGGAGCGCCTCTATAAGGAAGAGCTTGGTACACTCGGCCTCTCTAACGAACAGGAAATCCGCAATCAAGGATTCAAGAGTTTGTTCGATCAGGACGATGAAAATATAGATATACCGCCATCGCAGCGGTGGGGCGAACTGGCAGAACTGCTCACCTTGCTCACTCAGATGCTGCATTATCAGGATGCCCTGATTGCTCGCGCTCCTCAGAAAGCGCCCGTCCTCTATCAAACAGCCGGAGCACGAGCACTTCTTTCGCTGGATGCCGAACGCGCAGCCTATTATTACCAGTTGCTCGCGGAACGCTTCCCAGAACAGCAGGCCTTCGCGTTACGCAAAATGGCCGAAGCGCTACAACTGCTGAGTCAGGAGCTACAGGAGGAGAGGGCCGATATCGCCCGCGTTCGCACGATCGAAAGCGATGCCGAGCAGGCGTTGCAGGAGGCATTAACAAAGGAACGCACGCCTGAAGCGCTCATATTGCTTGCGCGTCAGTTAATCCAACAGGACAACAGACGGGATGAGGCGGAAGAGCTGTTGCTAGAAGCCGCAACGCTATCACCTTCCACTCCAGAAGCAACGCAGATTGAAGGGAATCTGGGATTGCTCTATGAGCAGAAGGGAAATCTTGAGCAGGCCCTGATGCACTATCAACGAGCGGCGGAGATTACCCCGCACTATCCTGGTGTCTGGACCGACATTGGCGATCTTCAGATGCGCATGCGCCTGTATGATAGCGCCGAGCTCAGCTTCCTGAGAAGCATTGATATCGAGCCGGACAACGTTGAGGCCTATATTCAACTTGGTCTGCTCTATCGCAGCGTCAAACATGATCCCGTTGGCGCGGAAGACGTCCTGCTCCAGGGGCTGGAAACCCACGGCTCAGATGCGAATCTACTCGCATCGCTGGCACTTACCTATGTGGAACAGGGCAAATTCCGCGACGCAGAGAACTATCTTGAGAAGGCAGAGGAGCTCGCACCCGACTTCCCGCTTGTCCAGGAGGCACGCGAAGCATACGAGGTCGCCATGTCCTACCGAGAACATCTACAGCGGAAGAAAAGAAAGAGGCCCGATACAAAGTAGGATGATGACACAAGAAGAACGCCAAATTCACTATCATACCGTTACGCTCGGCGCTCTTGTCCGTGAGGGAGACGCCACAGCAGAGATTACACAACAGCGTGAGGATGGCACCACCGAGACCGTGACCTTGCACGTTCCTGCTGGTCTGCCCGGCGAACGCGTCACTATCGCGGTCGAGGAGCCATCCGCGCCGCCTGCACGCAAGCGTCGTCGTCGCTGGAAGCCACGCCCGCCCCGTGTCTGGATCACCGAAATTCACGAGGCCTCACCTTTGCGCGTACAGGCTCGTTGTCCAGTGTTTGGAACCTGCGGCGGCTGCCAGCTTCAGCATATGAAGTATGAGGCACAAACCGAATGGAAGCGCGAGGTTGTTGGACAGTTGCTCCGGGAGGTTGGCGGCTTTGAGAATCCGCCCCTCCTGCCAACGGTGCCGTGTGATAACCCGTGGAACTATCGCAACCATATGCGCTTCTCGGTCTATGGAGAAGGAAAACCCGGCCTGACCGAGCGCCATACACGCCGCCTGCTGCCAATCGTCGAGTGCCCGATTGCGCACCCGCAGATCAACCGTGCCCTGAGCATCGTGGCCCAACATCATAATCCGCGCCCACAGGTGCTGATGCGCTATGGCACCGCGACCGGCCAGATGATTCTGCAACCAGAGCAGTCGCCTGAAGTAGCACTGGATCTGCTTGCGGCTGGCATTGATGTACGCACCGAGACGATTGAAGAGAAGCTTGCCGGTCAGGTCTTCCGCATTCGCCCGAGCTCCTTCTTCCAGACGAATACGGCGCAGGCGGAGAAAATGGCACAGATGGTGCTCGATGGTCTGCTGACACACGACGACTATCGCGAAGACCCACGCAGGCTCACCGTCGTCGATGCCTACTGTGGTGTGGGCACCTTTGCCTTGCTTCTTTCTCGCCACTTCGGGCGCGTCATAGCCATTGAGGAATCTGCAAGCGCGATCAAAGATGCCCGCTGGAACCTGCGTGAGACGACCAACGTCGATATTATGCAGGGAAAAGTCGAAGATCTCCTGCCTAAACTGGCGGCTGAGCTTGACGGCTTTGTGATCGATCCGCCGCGTGCGGGCTGCCAGCCAAGTGTTCTGGAAGCGCTGATTCAGCATCCGGTTGCGCGAATCGTGTACGTCTCATGCGATCCCTCAACCCAGGCACGCGATCTTCATATTCTCTGTAACCAGCATGCAACATACCGTCTGCGCTCTGTGCAGCCGCTTGATATGTTTCCTCAGACAGCGCACATCGAAAGCGTGGCAGTATTGGAGAGAGCTTTATGACTGAGACCCAGGAAGCATTGTTATTAGCCTCCGCTTCACCCCGGCGGAGGCAGATTCTCACCCGGCTGCACCTGCCATTCACCGTGGCCGTCGCACCAATTGACGAAGATCAGGTACAGCAGCATTACCACGGCCCCGCAGAAGGCCTGGCTCAATGGACCGCCGCACACAAGGCGCTGGCAACATCGACCCTTCCCGAAGCCGAGAACCGCATTGTCGTGACCGCCGATACAACCGTGTTGCTCGATGATGAGATCCTGGGCAAGCCTCGCGATGAGGAACATGCCCGTGAGCTGCTCCGTTCACAACGCGGGCGCTGGCACCGCGTTGTAACCGGTGTGGTGGTCAGCAGGAAAATCAACGGTGAACTGACGCTGTATGGCGCAAGCCGTAGCACACCGGTCCTGATGCGTTCCTATACCGACGAAGAGATTGACGCCTATATCGCCTCAGGCGATCCGATGGATAAGGCCGGGGCCTATGGCATTCAGAACCCGGAGTTTCAGCCAACCGAGCGCATTAACGGCTGTTATCTGAACGTTGTCGGGCTCCCACTCTGCACGCTTGCTGAACTCCTCGAAAAATTCGGTATCCACACAACTGAGACCATCTGCACCGATCCTGCGGGTGTCTGTTGTCCCTGGTCGGAGCAATGTCTGAAATAGTACGAGGCCGTTACGCTCCGAGCCCGACCGGAGCACTGCATATGGGCAATCTACGGACAGCCTTGCTGGCCTGGCTCTTTGCCCGTAGCCATAACGGACGCTTTGTTCTCAGGATCGAAGATCTTGACCGTCCGCGGGTTCGCCCGGGAGCAACCGAACAGATGATTGACGATCTTCGTTGGCTCGGACTTGATTGGGACGAGGGGCCGGATTGTGGCGGCCCGCATGTACCCTATACGCAAAGTGAGCGGCTGGACATCTATCAACACTATCTGCGTACTCTCGAAAAGGCCGGGCTGGTCTATCCCTGCTATTGCAGTCGAGCCGAGATCGCGCATGCGGCCAGCGCACCGCAACAGGGGGCAGGGGATGGCCCAGTCTATCCCGGCACCTGTCGCTATCTGACAGCGAAACAGCGCAGCGAGAAAGCACGGATGCGCCGTCCCTCTTTGCGGCTCCGCGTCCCCGATGATGCCACGATCACCTTTACCGATCAGCTTGCCGGAACCATCACTCAGAACGTACAACAGGAGGTGGGAGATTTTATTCTCTGTCGCTCGGATGGCATCTTCGCCTATCAATTCGCGGTCGTGGTGGATGATGGCTTGATGAGGATTAATCAGATAGTGCGTGGCGATGATCTGCTTTCATCGACAGCCCGCCAGATCCTGCTGTTTCAACTGCTTGGCTTCCCGATACCGAAGTTTGCCCATGTGCCGCTAATTCGTGATGCCAGCGGAAAGCGCCTCTCGAAGCGAGATAGGAGTATGGGGCTGGGACCTTTGCGCGCAGAAGGGGCAACAGCAGAAGAGGTCGTCGGGCTCTTAGCCGCTGGATGTCATCTTGTTGAAACGGGTTCTAACGTGGCTCCTGATGAACTGGCAAAGCGTTTTCGATCTGATCCATATGATATAATACGCGCAATATCACAAGAATAACTCTGTGTCAGATTTCGTAGAAGGGTGGTCTCATTAGCCGAATGGTTCTTCTTTCGGGACTTATTCTATGGGGAACGGATGATATGCTCAGCAAGACAATTGGCATAGCACTATTCATCATTCTCACCCTGGCCGGGCTGCTGGTTGGCCTGTATTTTCGGCGTAAGCTCCTTGCACGCCTCAAAAACACCATACTTGATAACTGGCTGGTGCAAACGCTCGGCATCCTGATTGTGCTGCCTCCGCTCCTGATCGTATTCGCCACGTCGCCATTTATCCTTAGCCTGAGCGTGAATGGAGCAGCCGACTGGTGGAAACAGATCTTGAGCCATGCCCCCAACATTGACCTTGTCAGTCTGATCTCGAACCTGGTCGTCTCGATTATCTCAGTCACCTTCGGACTTGGCGTCGCCCGTACACTAAATAAAGCGACCATTCGTGGACTTGGCGAGAATCGAATTGACATCAACATCCGCACCCTGATCGGACGCATCATCTATGTGATCACACTGGTCATTGTGCTCTTCTGGATACTCTCCCTCTGGCGCGTGCCGCTGACTATGCCGGTCACAATGCTTGGCGCGATTACCGTCGCCTTGACCGTTTCGCTTCAGGATATCCTGAAAGATCTGGTCGCAGGCTTCTATATCCTGCTTGAGCGCCCTTTTTACATTGGCAACATTGTATCTATCACCAACGCAGGCATCACCTACACCGGCCACGTCGAAGATATCCAGCTTCGTGCGACCCGTCTTCGTCTTCTCAGCGGAGAAGAGGTTATGGTCCCCAATACCCTGCTTTTCCACAGCGTTGTTACAAACGCCTCCTATTATGGAGAGCGCCGCGCAACCATTGCAGTAACATTGAAACGTGAGGACTACCAGAAAGAAGAGACACACGCCACCATCAAGCGAGAGTTGAAGAACATTGTCACTATCCTGAGTCATGTAGAGCCACAGGTGCTCTTCAACAGCTACGTTGAGGAGAAAGTGACCCTGAACGTGCGTTTCTGGATCAGCCCGGAGCAACCGGAAACAGTTACAGATGCAATGAACGCGCTGCATGAAGCCCTGCCTACAGCGGAGTTGACGGTCACCGAATTAGCTGGCAATATATAGCAACAATAGCAACGGAGAAAGCCTTGAGGAGGTGTGTGCTTGTGGCCGAGTTCCAACCATTGGCGGCACAACAACGTATAGGTTTAATAGGTGGTACCTTTGATCCGATCCACTACGCGCACCTTGCCATAGCAGAAGAGGTTCGCGTCACGCTCAATCTTGATACGATGGTTTTTATCCCTGCCGGACAGCCACCGCATAAGCATGGTAAAGAGGTGACACCAGCCAACCACCGTCTGGCAATGGTTGAACTGGCAATCGCTTCTAATCCAGCGTTCGCCTGCTCGCGAATAGAAATCGAGAATACCGGACCCTCCTATCTGGCGTTGACACTGCAACGCTTACGAGAGCTGTGGGGCCCGGAAAAAGAGCTGTATTTTGTTGTTGGTTGGGACAGCCTGGAAGAGTTCCACACATGGCACACTCCCCAGGAAATTCTGCGCCACCTGACTGCCCTTGTGGCCGTTGGACGTCCCGGCTATAATGAAGATCCAGACTCACAGGAGCGCCTGGACCGAATCGAAGCGCGAGTCCCGGGGCTGAAACAGCGGCTCTTGCTGGTTCATGCTCCGCTGCTGGATATCTCAGCAACAGAATTGCGGGAGCGTGTCAGGCAGCACCGCCCGATCAGATATCAGGTTCCAGACCCTGTAGAACAGTATATTCATGTACAGCGTCTCTATCAAGAGTAAGCCGTTTCTGGCACCTAAAGGTACTGTTATATGCAACCATTACAGCTTGAATTGAGAGATCGTCTGCGTTTGCGCAAACCGCATCCCTGTGGTGGCTACGATTGGGAAGTTGTGCGCCTGGGAGCCGATATCGGTCTGCGCTGTGAGACATGCGGACGGCGCGTTCTGCTTCCTCGCTCCGAGGTTGAGCGGCGCGTCAAACAAAAATTGCCACCATTATCACAAACCGATTCCAATGCGGAGGTATAACAGCTGGCCTCCTCCGCATCTCAGCCCTGCCTCTTAGAACCTGGGGCCCATATCGCTGGTAGTAAGGAGAAACGTTTCTATGGCAGCAGCCAATCCAGGCGGGGGGTTCCTACCTGTTCTCAGGAACAGGAACTTTCTCTATCTCTGGCTAGCACAAATCATCTCCCAGATGATCTTCAACGCCGCAAACTATGCATTTCTGGTCTTAATCAATAAAGTATCACAATCAACGACGCTTGTCGGCCTTGCCATCATCAGTTTCGTGCTCCCTGCCGTCCTGTTCGGCGCACCTGCCGGGGTGGTAGTCGATCACGTATCACGGCGTCGAATCCTCTGGGGAAGCAACTGTCTGCGTGGGATCGCCACTCTGCTCATGATTGTCGTCCTTATTGTCGATCACACATCCATTGTCCCACTCTACATACTTACCTTTATTATTTCAACGATCGGGCAGTTCTTCGCTCCCGCCGAATCATCATCGATCCCGCAGCTTGTCAGGAAAAGCGAGTTAATGCCTGCACTCTCGCTGTTTAACATCACCATGCAGATCTCGCAGGCAATCGGCTATGTAGTCGCTTCGATTGTGCTGACGCTTTTACCAGAGTTTCACCTGTTCAATCTGACAATAGATGCCTTCGTTCAGCTCTACTTCCTGATCGGGATCCTCTATTTGCTGTGCGCCGGTCTTATTCTGCTCATTCCACAGAACCAGGTCGACAGGAAGTACACAACCCAATCTGGCCAGATTACCACGCAGACGCTTGGAGCAGTCGGGAGTATCTGGCACGAGATGTATCAGGGGTGGCAGTTTGTACGCACAAATAAGCCGCTGTTTCTGGCAGTGATCCAGCTCTCGTATGCAGGCGTCCTGCTCTTTGTAGTTATCGAGCTGGCGACCAAGATCACAACCAACCTGCTGCATTTACCAGAAAACGCGCTGGTACTGGTGTTTGCTCCCGCAGCGCTCGGTGTGGTTGTTGGCTCGCTGCTGACGCCGGGTATCTTCCGTAAACTTGGGCACTCGCGTACAATCACCACCGGAACTATCATCTTAACGATTGCCTGTGCCCTTGTCCCGCTCTCGGCCTGGCTCTCTCCGTATCTCAAGCCTGCTGGCTGGTCTTTTAACCCGCTGGTCTTCAGCTTGATCGCATTGTTGTTGTTGGCGGCGGGCTTCGGGCTGGACTTCCTGAATATCCCATCGCAGACAGCGATGCAGGAGTTGACTCCGAACCGGCTCAAGGGGCGCGTGATCTCGCTTCAGCTTGTGCTCTACAGTGCCTGTACCGTCCCGGTGATTTTGTTTATGGGTGGCTTTGCCGACGCGTTTGGCATTGAAAACGTGCTGTATCTGCTTGCCGTCTGTCATATTCTCTTTGGAGCCTGGAGTCTGTATTATGAGAAAAAGCATGCCGCTGCTATACAAGCTTATCATCAACGGCAGGGAATGGAACAAGAAAAGCAGGTTATCACTCTAGAACAGAAGAGGATACATTGACGGCATCGGATTGAGCGTCTACAATACTAAAAAACGGATCAGGAAAGAATGCAGGGGGCTATGGACTCAGGAAAAGACTTCTTGGCACAACTTCAACCACACCTGCCCTGGATCACGCTTGTAGGTGTGCTACTCCTTTTTGCCTTGCTGCGTGTCTCCCGTAAAGCATTACGTCTTCGTATTGATGAGATTGGCTACTACTGGTTGCGCGAGCGTGGGCCACTGCTCTGGTTCTGGTTCAATGCGCCTGGCGTCATTCTACACGAGCTCAGTCATGCGATCATGTTGCTCCTCTTCTATCCCTTTGGCTTTCGCATTACCAGCATTACGCTCTTCCGTGTCAAGCCCATGCCAATGCGCAAGGTGAAGGGACGCGTTGTAAGGAGCCGGGGGAGACAATCGCTGCAACTGGGTGAGGTGCAATATGTGCGCCCACAAGGCCGAATCATGAGCTATGTGGGAGATGGCTTCAGTGGCGTTGCACCACTGCTTGGCGGGATTGCGATGTTTGCCTTCCTCTACTGGGCAGCAACTGGCTATCAACTCTGGGACTTCCCGTTCAACGCGCAATGGGATCTGCAATGGCGGCGTCCCGACTGGCCCTGGTGGACACTGCTGATTACTCCCTACTTGATTCTGACAGTGACTTCTGAACTCTGGCCGAGCCGACAGGACTGGTACGGCGCCCGCTGGCTGCTCTTCGGAGTAAGTATGGCCCTGATCCTGATCGTCGGCATCATCTACCTGCAATTCAACCATATCGTCAATTATCCATTGCTGCTTCAGCTTGCAACCTCGATCGCAGCTCATGTCGACTTCGCATTGTTGGTGCTGATCGGGTTAGATCTGCTCTTCTTGCTCCTGGCAGAACTGATACTCTATGTAGCGAGGCGTTAGAGCATGACAGTATTGATCGTTATCACCGGCCATCCCTGTACCGGTAAAACAACTCTGGGAGAGCGTCTATCGGCAGATCTACGGCTCCCCTTCTTCTCGAAAGACAATCTCAAAGAGCTCTTCTTTGAGCACCTGCGTTGGAGCAATCAAGATCAGGAGCGGCGGGAGGAGCGCAACAACACCATCTATGCGCTGCTGTACACTATCACAGGCTCCCTTTTGCGCGTCGGTCAACCCTGTATTATCGAGAGCAACTTCGAGTCAGAAAAGGCTTCAAAGGAGCTAGAGGCGCTGCGGCAACGCTATCCGTTCGTGCCATTTCAGGTACTCTGCTACAGCGAAGGCCCGGTGCTGGTGCAACGCTTCCAGCAGCGCTGGCAACAGGGACAACGTCATCCAGGGCATGCGGACCCCTTCATCTTCCAGCAGATCAAGGACCGCTTGCTTCAGGGGAAGATCACCCCTCTCGAACTGGATGGCCCGCTGTATGAGATCGATACTACCGATTTTGCCTCTCTAGACTATACGAAGCTTCTGGACACGATACAGCGCTTCAGCCAGGCACACGCATGATCTACCACTCAAATTTATCGATCAAGAACGAGCGACTATAGTGTAACAGAACCGGGCTCCCATGTGGACACACAGCGGGAGCCGCCACCTGCGCAAGCGCCTTGAGCAAGGAGGCCTGCGCGGCATGGTCCAGCACCCGGCCACGACGCAGCGCGGAACGACAGGCAAGACTGATCAGAAGATGGGCCTCCCAGTCGTCAGCATCCTCCGCCGCCAGCGACACCAGTTCCTGAAGATGCGGGATCAACTGCTCATTGCCCTCACTAACTGGCACCGAACGGACCAGGAAACTACGCCCACCAAAACGTTCACACTCGATCCCCAGACCACGAAGCATCGGGAGACGCTCTTCCAGGAGCTCGGCCTGATGACGCTTCATTTCCACAATCACCGGCTCAAGCAGCATATGAGCATCTGTCACCTCCTCCTCGGAGCGAATCCCGGTATAGCGGCTGCGCAGGTGCTCATACAGCACACGCTCATGTGCCCTGTGCTGATCGATCAGGTAGAGGCTACCATCAGGAGCCTCCGCCAGAATGACCGCCTGCTGAAGCTGTGCAAGCGGACGCAAGTGAGCAATGATTTCCGCCTCATCACGGGGAGCCGTCGAGACATTGTAGCCCTCAGCCGATTCGCTGACACGCAAACCGCGCCGCTTCGGCAGAGGCAGGCTGCGCTGTGTCGCCAGCAATGGGCCCGGAAACTGAACCTCTTCTGGCAAAGCAGGGCTTTTTTCCAGCACACCGCGTACCGCCCGGGTGAGCGCTGCAAGAATACTTTCCTCGTATTGCAAGTGCACCTCGGTCTTGGCAGGATGCACGTTCACATCCACCTCATCAGGGGGAACTGTCAGAAACAGAGAGATCAGCGGATGCTTTCCCTTTGAGAGAGAGCCACGATACCCCTTCTCAAGGGCATCGAGAAGCGCTCGCGTCTGCACCCATCTCCCATTGACAAATAGCGTGATAAACTGGCGATTCGCCTGGGCCAGCGCCCGATTTCCCACATAGCCGCTCACCGTGTAATGCTGTCCATCACTGACATGGACCGGATGCAGCATCTCCGCCAGCGGCAACTGATAGAGCTCCGCCAGCGTTAGCGCCAGTTCGCCGGAGCCGCTGGTTTGCAGAGCAATATGCTCATCAAGTTGCAGATGAAAGCGCACTGCCGGATAGCCCATTGCATAGCGTCGCAGCAGTTGCAGGATATGCCCGTTCTCAGTCCGTGCGCCACGCATAAACTTGAGACGAGCAGGAACATTGTAAAAGAGATCGCGTACCGTAACCGTCGTTCCATGCACACGGGCCCGCCGTCCACGCTCGACGATCTCTCCACCACGCACCGTGATACCAAGCGCGGGCTCAATCAGTCCTGCCCGTTCCGTCTCAATGGTGCGGCTGAGCAGGTGCACTTCCGCGACCGCCGCGATGCTGGCAAGTGCTTCACCCCGAAACCCCAGTGTCTGTAAACGACTGAGATCCTCAAAACGGGCAAGCTTGCTGGTCGTATGACGCAGGCAGACCCGCTCAAGCTCATCTTCGGGAATCCCATATCCATCATCGGTCACACGAAGCAGTTTCAGGCCACCGCCGCGAACCTCAACGCGAATCTCGTGGGCGCCAGCATCGAGCGCGTTTTCAACCAACTCCTTCACGACTGAGACCGGGCGTTCGACCACCTCTCCAGCGGCGATCCGCTCGGCGACCTCAACAGGCAGGGTTCTTAACGGCAAACGTGATGGTATTTCCGGTTGCTGTGAATACTGACTCATCGAATATGCTGCTTACTTCTCTTCTTTTGCCAGAGGAACAATATATTCAGGGCGTCTAGCGGCGTGATCGCGTAGACATCGAGCAAATCAAGATCGACATCCTCACCCTGCTCAAGACGCGTCGCAAGCTCACGAGCCTCCTCACTCTGCCACTCGTATCGGCTCGGCGCCTCCGCGACTTGCTTCACCCGACGCCCATTCGTCGAGGGAGCATCCAGCGAGAGCACAGGGGATGGCCGCTGTTCAAGATGGCCGAGTACCTCTTCCGCTCGCCGAATAATGCTCAGCGGCATGCCAGCCAGTCGAGCCACATAGACCCCATAGCTTCTCCCGGCGCTTCCGGGCCTTACACGATGCAGGAACACAATCCCATTGGCATCCTCGCTGATCGCCATCGTATACACCTTAAGATGAGGAAGCTCATCTGCCAGCGCCGAAAGCTCGTGATAGTGCGTCGCGAAAAGCGTGCGAGCCTGCGTCACATCATGCAGATGCTCAACCACGGCCCGTGCGATTGCCAGCCCATCATAGGTACTGGTGCCACGCCCGATCTCATCTAAAATAATCAGGCTGTGCTGTGTGGCGTGATGCAGGATAGTCGCTGTCTCTTCCATCTCCACCATGAAGGTGCTTTTCCCTGCAGCAATATCGTCCTCCGCACCCACACGGGTAAAGATCCGATCAACAAGGCCAAGCCTGGCTGAACGAGCGGGCACAAAGCAGCCGATCTGTGCCATCAGGGTAATCAAAGCGACCTGACGCAAATAGGTCGATTTCCCGGCCATATTGGGCCCAGTCAGCAGAAGAATTCGTGTCGCGTTGTCCGCATCGAGTTCTGTATCATTGGGAATAAAGACATCTCCGTCAAGCGTGGCCTCAACCACGGGATGCCGCCCCTCAACAATTTCCAGACCGTGCCCCTGTTCCAGTACCGGGCGCACATATCCCTGATGAGCAGCTACCACGGCAAAACTGAGTAGCACATCTACCCAGGCTACAGCCCGTGCGGTCTCAATCAGACGGTTATACTGTACGCTGATCTGACGCAGCACATCGGCATAGATGCTGCGCTCCATCTCCTCGATACGCTCAAAGGCCGTGAGGATACGCGCCTCATGCTCTTTCAGTTCGGGCGTAATAAAGCGCTCGGCATTAACAAGAGTCTGCTTGCGCATGTAATCTTCGGGCACCAGCTTCAGATTGGCCTTTGTCACCTCGATGTAGTAACCAAAGACCTTGTTGAAGCCTACCTTCAGCGATTTAATGCCGGTCCGCTCGCGTTCGCGCATCTCAAGTGTTACCATCCAGCGCCGCGAATCCTTGATCGAAGCAAAGAGCTCATCCAGCTCCGCGTGATAGCCGGGACGAATCAGCCGGCCATCGTCTCCGTCCTCATCCTCTTCACCCGAACGCATCAGCGCACGATCAATCAGCGAGACGACATCTTCGCATTCGTCCATCTCTTCGGCCAACTGCTGAAGCAGTGTCGCATTGCAACCAAGCAACTGACTGCGCAACTGCGGGATCAGCGCCAGATTATCCCGCAGTCCGAATACCTCATTGCGAACCGCCGTGCCCTGTCGAACCCGCCCGGCGATCCGCTCCATATCGCTGAATGCCTGCAGGCACATGGTAAAACGGCTCCGCAGAGCAGGGCTCTCAAAGAGCTCCTCAACGCTGCTGAGGCGATCGGATAACAGGCTGAGGTCAAGCAGCGGCTGCGTAATCACCTTGCGCAACTGCCGCGCTCCCATTGCCGTAATAGTGCGATCCAGCACGCTTAACAGGCTTCCATGAAGCGTACCGCTCCGAGTTCCCTGCAACAGTTCCAGATTGCGCTGCGTATGGGCATCAAGCGCCATATAGCTGGTCGTGCGATAAGAGCGGAGCCCGGTCAGCAGTGAAAGCAGGTTGCCGTTCATTTTCTCAAGATAGGCAACAATCGCCCCTGCGGCTGCAACGGCCTGCGATATATGAGCACATCCATATGCTTCAAGCGTCTGGACGCCAAAGAGCTTACATAGTCGTTCGCGGGCAGCTTCGGGCTGGAAGAACGAAGGCGGACAGGCCGTAATGGTGACAGTCTTTGTCGGGAAGTGATAGGACTGCTTCTCATGTCCCTCCGCAAGCAAGCACTCGACAGGGTCAAGGCGCTGTAGCTCAGCATCCAGCGCAACAGGCATCTCGGCTGTCTCAAACCATGTAACCTGAAATTCCCCGGTGCTGACGTCAACCACCGCAAGCCCGGTATGGGCCCGCCCGGGAGCAATAGCTACCATATAATTGTTCTGACGAGCTGGTAGCAGGTTGGGCTCCGAGAGCGTGCCAGCAGTCAGGATACGCGTCACCTCACGATCAACAACCCCCTTCCCAATTTCCCCGACCTGCTGACAAATGGCCACTTTATACCCGCGATGCACCAGTTTCCCGACATAGTTATCAAGCGCATGTAGTGGAATACCGGCCAGCGGAACACGCTCACCATCGCCTCCATACTGGCGGCTGGTCAGCACAATTTGTAGTTCGCGGGCTGCAATTCGGGCATCTTCATCAAAGGTCTCGTAAAAATCCCCGACCTGATACATCAGAATGGCATCTGGAAATTGACTTTTGATCCGTAAGTATTGTTTTCGAGCGGGCGTCGTCATTCCTTCCCTGACCCCTTCGCGCACACAGAATTTTTATTGAACAGACGTACATTACCCTATTCTTCTGGGAATGTCAAAAGGTGGCAGTACCACCGGGATCTCTCCCGCTGGCCTGCCATACTCTCCGACATCTTCGGGCTCTCATGCTAGCATCCGTCAGGAGAAATAGGAGCAGTAGAGCGAAACACGTTCTCAGGATCATAGCGCCGCTTCAGCGCAACCAGGCGCATCCAGGCCTCCGCCCGGAATGCAGCCTTCACGCGCTCCGGGCCCTCGCCAATACCCAGATGATTAAGACAGCCTCCTCCAGCGGACCAACGCGTCATTTGCTGCCAGAGCTGCTGTCCCCAGATCTGATGGCGCTCAAAATCAGGATCATCGGGAAAGGTTCCACTAATAATCTCAATGAAATGAGTTGCATGCCGAAACGAAAACGGTGTCTCGGCCAGGGGAGTGCGTGCCAGTGCGCCCCCGACCAGTTGAAAAACAACCTGATTCAAAGGTGAGGTTGTCTGCTCCATCGCCGCCACAATCGTAGCAATAGTTGCATCGTCAATCGCCTGCAACCACTCGGCGCGCATATCCCACTTCATCCCTGCCGGGGCAGTGGCATCGGCTCCTTGTTGCAGCGCTACATAAGTGATCGGGGCCACCAGATCCACGCGAGGGCGACCTATCGAGCGCACCAGGCGAAGCCATATGTCTGCCTCCTCACGAGGCCCAAAGAAGGCAGGCTGTATCAGAATCACCGGTTGCCCGCGCAGTGCCTCTGGAAAGGGTCCACCTTCAAGCGGGGCAGTGGCAAAGACGATATGCCATGTCAACGCATCAGGGACGACAGCCGTCCGTTCGCGGAGCGCGTGAATCACCTCAACTGCTTCGGTCAGTGGATAGACCAGCATTCCCGCTGTCACCTCCCGGACTGGGTGCAAGCGATAGGTCAGCTCAGTCACCACGCCAAAATTGCCTGCGCCCCCGCGTAATGCCCAATACAGCTCTGCATCCGCATCGGGAGATGCCTGTCTGATCTCACCATCGGCAGTCACAACGACAGCGGAAAGCAGATTGTCGCAGCCCAAACCACAGGAACGTAACAACTGGCCGACACCACCACCAAGCGTGAAGCCAGCAACGCCCACAGTTGAAAAGGCTCCACCAGTACAGGCTAATCCATATTCCTGGGCCGCAGCATCAAATTGACGCCAGATCAGCCCGGCTCCCACTGTAGCCAGACGCCGCACTGGATCAATAGCGAGCTTTTGGAGTCCACGTACATCAATCACAACACCGTCATCCAGCGCGGAAAAGCCAGCCGGACTATGACCACCGGCACGCACAGCAAGCGCCAGCCCACGCTGACGAGCCGAGCACACAGACCATGCCACCTGCTCGGTACTCCGACAAAGATGCACTTCTGCGGGATAGCGATCAAACGCGCCGTTCCAGACACGTCGTGCCTCATTATAGCGAGCATCATGTGCCCGCAGAATCACCGGACGTGATGTTTCCGTCCCGGGAGAGACAGGATATATCGAGTCATGCTGCATAAATACTGTTTCCTCTATTTACGATTCTTGTTTTGCTGCAACACTGTTATCAAAAGAAAAGAGTGAGATGACAGCATTGGTGAAAGCAGTGTAGATAATCTGAAGCACACAATCCTATAAATAACAGCAAAAGCAACCAGACGAGCAGAGAAACTCTATTCTGGAAATTGTAACAGGGTGCTATCATAAAAGTAAAGCTGTAAAATAAACATTTTTACCCGGTACTATTGTAGTTTTCTACTTAACATGCTAATATCATAACTACGTAGAGCACATGAAAAACCATTTGGGACAAAAACATTTTCTTTATCGGTTAGAAACGTTGGAACCAACATCATATTTTGTGGAAACAGTAAAGGAGCATCAGCATTACTGCCTCTAGAGGTAGGGGCTGAATTCAGAGAATGTGTATAACCTGGATATCGAGACGTTGATAAGTGTCTTGCAAAACCGCCGGATTACTGGATTCCTGGAAGCAGATCTTTCAACAGGCGGGCTCTCTGGTTCTCTCCGTAAAGGAACCATTCTTGTAGAACTCCAGATGGGAAAGATCGTCACGATCAGGATTAGAAACCCCAAAGGGCAACTGCTCTTTGATGGACAGCAAGCCTTGCAAAAAATCAGAGGCATTGTCTTTGCCTGGCAATTAACAGAGGCCACAACTCCTGATAAAAACCGTGCGTCCTCCTTTATGGGCAACCCTAATCCTGCACTGGAGAGATACCCGGCCCAGTACTCACCAGCCCGATCGCTCTTGCCAGCAAGTCCATCACAGCCCGACAGTCGAAGCATGCTTATACCGGTTCGTTACCAGAATATACCGCCGGGATACTTACAGCATTTATCGCGTACGGCGCGTAGTATCTATGCTCTGGTCAACGGTGCCAACACGATACAGCGCATTGCAGCCCTGCTCTCTTTGCCGCTCCCGGTCGTGTATGCGGAGCTTATGGCCCTGTACAATGACCATCTGATCGTCTTTGCTCAGGGTCCGACCACGCGGTAACGCTTCTTCGTATTGTGTATGCGTATTGCTTAAAAAAATCGTATATCCTGCATGTATACCAGGGAGGTCCAAAAATACTCTAATGAACGATATGAACCGGCAGGAATTACCATCCTACCTGCAAACAGAAGCTCCCAGCCGCCGGAACCCGTTACAATGGTGGTTTCGCATCTCATGCATACCGGAGCCAGCTCCAACCGCGCCTTTAATCCAGCGTGAAAAGTTTCGCCGGGCCCGGTTGGCAAGTATCATTCTGCTCTTGCTTCAAGTCTATGCCATTACCTCGCTGCCCGCAGGCTTTTTCGGCACCAACAAAATGCTTGCCTTCTTTCTGTTTGGCGCGATTGCTGCAAACACGATCGCGATGATCTGCAATCGGCACGGGTATATCACAGCTGCCGGCCTGTTGATTGTAGGCAACGTGATGTTTACCACAACCAGCAATATTCTGACAACACCAGGAGGACTGAGCCTTTCCACCCTGCCCTTATTCGATCTTCAGGTGATCTATCTGGTGCTTTGCGCCTCGATTCTGCCCGCCTATTACGTCTTTATTTTCGCCGGGCTCAGCAGCGCCTTCACGATCCTGGGCATTCTCTTTCTACCCCATCAGCCAGACCTTGCCGCCGCGCTGCCCATCGCGGGCGTTGGCCTGATCTCCTTGCCTATCGCGATTCAGCTTGTGGTTGCCTTCCTGGCATTTCTCTGGGTACGCAGTGCCACGCAAGCCATTGCACGCGCTGACCGCGCGGAACAGATAGCCCTGCTCGAACGCGATATCGCCGAGTCACGTCAGCAGATTGCAGAACAGAAGGAGCGCCTTGAGGCCGCCATTCAGGAGATCTCACAGGCATTGTTACATGCCAACACAGGCCGGGGTTTCACGAAGATTTCGACCCAGAGTAACCCGCTCTGGAACATCATTGGCCCCATCAATAACATGATTGCCCGCATGGAGCGCTCACGCCAGCTTGAGTACGAGTATCAGCAATTAATCACCGAACTGGAAGGTCTGCTCAAGGCGCTACGGCAAGCCCGAACCCACCATCACCTGATTCAATTCCCGGTCGGAAAGGGCAATACCCGGCTGCACGTCCTCTACAAAGAGATCGCACAGCTCCAGCGCGATATGCTGCAACCCAAACAAGCACCATTCCCACTCATTCCTGATAACTAATAAGGAGCTGCTCATGTCTTCCATTCTTATCACAGGAGCAACTGGTACCATTGGCTCACTGGTAATCCACTACTTGATGCAAACAGGAGTTCCCTTCCGCTTCGCGACCCGTCATGTACCGCGCGAAGATTCACGAGCCGTCTATCTGGATTACACAAAACCCGAAACAGCCGCGCAGGCCCTTGCAGGCATTGAGAAGGTGCTTCTGATACGGCCTCCCGAGCTTGCCGATACGCAAACCTTTCTACTCCCCTTCGTTCAAACAGCGAAACAGCAGGGAGTTCAGCATATCGTCTTCCTCTCGGCAATGGGTGTTGAACACGTTCCTTTCGCGCCTCCTGCCCGCGTCGAGCAGTATATTCGAGATGAGGGAATTGCCTGTACCGCGCTACGGCCAAGCTTCTTTATGCAGAACTTGCTGACCGAACATCTTGATGAGATTCGTAAGGATAACACTCTCTTCATACCAGCCGGTACTTCACGCACCAGCCTGATCGATGCCCGTGATATCGCTCAGATCGCCGTACTTAGCCTGCTGAACGACCAGCACCGCGATCAGGCCTATACCTTAACCGGAGGCGAGGCCCTGAACTATATTGAGGTCGCACAGATCATGAGCGAGGAACTGGGCCGCACCATTACTTATGCCAACCCATCTGAGGAGGAATTCAGAGCACATCTTGAGGCAAAGGGCATGCCCACCCCATACATTGAAAACACGCTCGCAGTCTATGGCATCGCCCGGGCAGGCGTCACCGCTGGAGTCACCTCAGATGTCGAAAAGCTCCTCGGACGAGCACCATATACCATCCGTGATTTTATTCGCGCATATCGGGAGCAATTCTAGCACATGGTCCTGTTGAATGCATGGCCACACTCAACAGCATTCATTTTTTATCTCACACACATGAAAGGAACCTGTATGGCAAACGCCTCAATCATCGAAGATGCTTCTCCAACAGAGGGAGGAAAGAAGCGGGTAAGCCTCGGCTTCCAACTCTTTCTCTCGCTGGCCAACATCGTTATCTGGCTCGCCATTATCCCTATTCAGCAACTCTTGCTTCCCTCGCAGATCGCGCAGATTGATGCTGCGAACAAAGAAGCCGGGCTCTCACTGATCCTCTTTGCGACCGGTATTACCGGTGTAATCGCACAGCCTATTATCGGTGCGATCAGCGACCGCACAACTTTCCGCCTCGGGCCTCGCCGAACGTGGCTGGCTATTGGCGTGGTCATTGTGAGCTTGCTGCTGGTGCTGCAATCCTTCGCCACCAGTATTGCGGTACTGGCAATCGAAGTTGCCGTCTACGGCTTTGCAATGGGTATGCTGCTCGCCCCAATCCTGACCATCATTCCGGATCGTATCCCGGTCAGCCAGCGCGCGACGGTTTCGGCCTTCGTGGGACTGGCGCAGCCGGTTGGTATCGTTATCGGCAGTATTTTGATTGCTCAGGTTATTCGCTCCGTGCAGGGCTCATACTATGCGATTGCCGGCCTACTCTTTGTCGTGATCGCGCTCTTTGTCCTCCTTGATAGGGAGAAGCCCCTGAGCAAAGAGGAGCTTCCGCCGTTCTCGCTCAAAACCTTCCTGAACACCTTCTTCAGCCCACTGAGAACCGCAGACTTTGTGTTCACATGGTGCGGGCGCTTCCTGGCAACGCTGTCACAGATCATTCTGGTGACGTTCATGCTCTATTATTTGAAAGACATCATCCACTATGAGAAGCTTTTCCCCGGGCAGGCATCAGAGCAGGGCGTGGCAATGTTCCAGGTCATTAATACAGTCAGCGTAGTAATTTCGACAATCATCACGGGCTTTCTGTCAGACAAGGTACAGCGCCGCAAGCCATTTGTGATTGCAGCCGGACTTATTATGACCGTCGCACTGGCACTTATCGCGCTTATCCCAACCTGGACAATGGTTCTGGTGGTCGCTGTGCTCTTCGGGATCGGCTTTGGTATCTTCCTTTCCTCAGATATCGCACTTGCGACACAGGTGCTTCCCGAGGGACAGGATGTGCAGAAGGGGCAAAATCTTGGTAAGGATCTCGGCCTGATCTCGGTCGCGAACGTATTGCCTCAGGTGCTGGTGCCGCTGTTCTCCTTCCTGGCATTCAGCGTCTTCCATAGCTACACTGCGTTGTTCATCATGGCTGCCGTTGCTGCCGTGCTAAGCGCAGTCTTCATCATCCCGATTAAAAAGGTACGTTAATACAGAGCAGCACAAGGCCGAAAGGGAGTTCCCTCCTTTTCGGCCATTACTTTTCCTCCCTCCCTGCGTATATGTTGATAGTTGAGAAAGCGTCCAGAGAAAGAAAGGGAAGGCGTACAGCATGCCAGCTATCAACGCATCGATTCAAGAAGTGACCGTCTACAACGATCGAGCCCTGATTACGCGACGGGGGACCATCCATCTCCCCGCAGGAGAACATGAAGTCGAGGTACAGAACTTGCCTCAGCACACCATCCAACGCGAATCACTCCGCGCCGCCGGAACAGGCCCGGAGGGTACTCGCATCCTCAATGTCGAGCTTCAAACCCAGTTCTATAGTCGCGCCCCTGAAGAAGACTTAACCCGTCTGGATCAGGAAATAGAGGAGCTCGAACAACAACAGCGCCTGCTTGAGGCCCAACAGGGCGCCCTCCAGGATCGCCAGCAGTGGTTGCGAGCGCTTGGAGAAGAGTCGAAAGAGTTCGCACACGGCCTCTCGCGTGGCACCATGCGCCCTCAGGATTGCACCGACTTCTTTCGCTTCGCAGCACAACAAGCGCTGGATGATGCCAGAGCTTCCCTTGACCTGCACCTTCAGCTACAGAAGCTCCTGCAAGATATTGACGCCAGGAAACGCGAGCGTCAGCAGAAACAGGGGAACCAGAGCCCTGATAGACTGACAGCCCGTGTCACCATTGAGCTTCCAACAGAGGGCGACTTTACCCTTGAACTCTCCTATCTGGTAACAGGCGCTTCATGGGAACCTCGCTACGACGTTCGGGTTGCGACAAGCGCAGAACAGGAGACAACAGGTGACGTTGAGCTAACCTATAACGGCATGGTCACGCAGCAAACCGGAGAAACCTGGAATGAGGTTCGGATCTCGCTCTCCACTGCCCGCCCTAGCCTGGCCGCGGTTCTCCCCGAGTTACGCCCCTGGTATCTGAAAGAGCACACGCCCCCGGTTCCCTTCGCTCGGGCAGCACAACCAGCTATGCGCTACAGTATGTTGTCAGCAAGCAAGATAGCCGAGAGTAGCGATATGCCCGCAGGAGCTCCACCACTGCCACCCGAGCCCGCAGCTGCGCCCGCCAGTATCAGTACAGCGGAGATCGAAAGCAGCGGGGCCGCCACGGTTTTTCATATTGGGCATTCAGTCGATATCCCCTCTGATGGTTCGCCCCATAAAACAACCATCGTCATCGATAAATACCCCTGTGAGTTCGACTATGTCTGCGCCCCCGCACTGGAGAAGGTCGCCCATCTGCGCGGCACCATCACCAATACAAGTGCCTCGCCGCTGCTCGCGGGACAGGCCAGCATCTTTCTTGACGGAAACTACGTCGGTACCACGGAAATCAAGCTGACCGCACCAGGCGAACAGTTTCGCGTCTTCCTGGGTCTGGATGAGCGTCTGAAAGTTGAGCGCAAGCTGACCGAAGCCAACGTTGAAAAAGGGAACCTGCTTCAGGGCGATATCCGCCGCCTGACCTATGGCTACCAGATTACAGTGCAGAACTACGCATCGACAACCCGCAATATAGTGGTCTGCGATCGGCTTCCCGTACCACAACACGAGCGCATCAAGGTTCGCGTCACGCAATTACAGCCACCTCCAGTAGAGCGCACTAAATTGGAATTGCTTACCTGGAAAAAGGCGCTTGCCACAGACGAGAAATACACCATTGATTACCGCTTTGTGGTTGAACACCCCCGCGACCTTCGCGTTGTCGGACTGGTACCTGTCGAGCAAGAATAATAATCAGAGCAGAAAAAAGGGAGCCGCTCTCCTCAGTGGCTCCCTACTTCCTCACCAGAAATAGCACGAATCATATCGGCCATCACATCATAAGCCGTGGCATCCAGACCTGCTCGCTCCTCTTCGGGCAGATGCAGGGTAATCATCAAGCCTGGCACAAGATCGGTCTCCAGGTGCACCAGCATCGAGGCAGGACTGACAGCAGCAAGCGGATCATCGCTGTTGAGCTGCTCGGGGCGGACACTGGCAACAATGGCAGAAGGCGTACGCTCCAACTGTGCAACCAGCTTATAGGGCTTGCCTGCTGCCTTCGCCGTCTTCACCTGCTCCGGGGTCAGGTTGCGAATGCCCTCGCGCTGGACCTCATCAATACGTAAGGGAACATTCATCAACACAGTCGCAATCGCGCACACTTTGACCGCAGCATCCCAACCATCAACATCGAGCGATGGATCTGTTTCGGCGATACCGAGTTTTTGTGCCTGGCGCAGCGCTTCATCAAAGCTTCTGCCCTGCTCCATCTCGGCAATAATCACATTGGCGGTCGAGTTTAACAGGCCCCGAAAACGCGTTACGCTGGTTGCCGGAAGCGTGTACTGATAAAGCGAAAAGAGCGGGGCCCCGGCCATCACCGTGCCCTCAAAGAGAAACTTCTTTCCCTTCTTCTTTGCCAGATCCCGCAACTCCTGATACGCGTGAACAATCGGTCCTTTGTTCGCGGTAATCACATGCGCCCCGTGTTCCAGTCCGGAGCGAATATAGTCAATGGCCGGTTGTCCGCTGTGGGGGTTGGTCGAGCTGAGCTCAAAAAGCACATTAGCCTGTGCAGCCTCTAGCCACTGCTCCACATTCTGCAATGCATGAGGCGGAGAGGGAAGCTGTCCCGCGAGCAGAGCGTCTGCATCTAATCCTGCGGGGTCAGCAAGCCAGCCCATACGACGGGTCGCGACGCCAGTTAAGCGCCACTCAATACCATAGCGGTCACGCAATTCCTCTCTTTTCAGCAAGAGATGCCGCACCAGCGCCTTTCCAACGTGACCAAATCCAATAAGAGCAAGATTGTATACCTTCATTCGTAACGCCCTCATCCGTCTAAAGAATAGTTCCATACTACCACAAACAGGCATTCGCAGGCACATTTCTAGCAGGCAGATAGGCGTTTGTGCCTCTTTGCCTTCTCGATTTTCAAGAATGCGAAAGAATACCTTGTGCAGTGGCGCTTCTGCTGGTATGCTTCTCTGTACTATTTCAAAGTATGACTGCGAATAGCAGCTTGACAGACTCAACCAGAGCCCCCTACAATGCGAGATGCATAACGATAGGGCAAAGGAGATGCATATGACAGTTCCGGCAGCAGGACAGCAGTTCGGAAACTATCGTGTTATCAGACTTCTAGGCATGGGAGGTTCCGCCGAGGTCTATCTAGCAGAACATATCTATCTCAACACGCAAGCAGCGATCAAAGTGTTGCGCACGCGACTTGGACAGGCCGAAGAAGACAACTTTTTGCGAGAGGCTCGTACGATTGCCCGCTTGCTGCATCCCAATATTATTCGCGTGCTGGACTTTGGTATGCAGGACTCTCTCCCCTTTCTGGTTATGGATTATGCCCCGAACGGAAGCCTGCGCGACAGACACCCCCATGGCACCCAGGTGCCTATGGCAACAATCAATAGCTACGTCCAGCAGGTGGCCTCGGCATTGCAATATGCGCATGAACAGAAACTGGTGCACCGCGATATCAAACCAGAAAATATGCTGATTGGACGCCATGACGAAGTATTACTGGGCGACTTCGGCATCTCGTTGATCGCACAGACCTCGCAAGTTCAAAAGACACAGGAAGTCGCTGGCACGATTCCCTATATGGCTCCGGAACAGATTCAGGGCAAGCCGCGTCCCGCCAGCGATCAATATGCCCTGGCGGTTGTCGTCTATGAATGGCTTACCGGTACACGCCCTTTTCGTGGCTCTTTCACTGAGTTGTATGGACAGCACCTGTTCACGCCACCACCACCACTCCGCGAGAAACGTCCCGATATCTCGCCCGATATCGAGAGCGTGGTCATGACCGCGCTGGCAAAAGATCCCCATCAACGTTTTGCAAGCATTCGTGCCTTTGCCACCGCGCTCTCTCAAGCGATCCAGCAGACACATCAGACCACCACCGAAGGAGTGTCCGGCAGCGAACACAGCAGCAATCAGATCTATGTGACCGTAACACAACCACAGACCGAACAACATATCGCAGCCGCGCAAACCGTGCAGCAAACGCCTCCAATCATACAATCTCCGACCCCCTCCAAACGAGGCCCACGTCTCAGCCGCCGCGCCGCCCTCATCGGGATCGCCAGTGGCGCGGGTCTCCTTGCCATTGGTGGAGGCGCCCTGTTTGTGTTGACACGTCCGACGCCCCTGCCACCACGGGGCACGATTATTCAGACCTATTCACGCCACGCACAGGACGTGCTGGCACTCTCCTGGCATGACAACACGATTGCCTCCGCCGCCGCTGACGACACCGTTCAGGTCTGGGATGCAACCACAGGAGAAGCGAAAAGCGTCTATCGTCCATCACCTGAGAAGCACACCACATACTCCAGCGTCAAAGTCCGATATGCGCTCTGGTCGCCAGATGGGCAGTACCTGGCAATTGGCGGCTCCGACAATGTTGTGCATATCTGGGACGGCCATTCCGAGAAGGCTACCTACCAATTTACCAAGCACAAAGCCAGCAGTTTCGGCGATGGCATCGGGGCGCTGGCCTGGTCCCCTGATAGCCTCTCTATTGCCTCCGGTGCGGATGACAGTGTAATCTATATCTGGGATGCCAAGACCGGCGCAATCAAAACGACCTATAAAGGGCATATCCCGACCTATGGAAATTCCTCCATTAAGGCTATTGCCTGGTCTCCCGATGGCAAGCTGATTGCCTCAAGCAGCTCCCTCAACTCCGAAGTCCGGATCTGGGAGCCGGGCGGGAAAGACGTCTTTGAGTATGATGGGCAATCAGGTAGCAAGAACGCAATTCTCTGGCTCCCTGATGGTGAAAAGCTGATGTCTGCAACCAGCTATGAAGTCAAGCTCTGGGATAGGTTGGCAGGGGCCGAGATTCGCACCTTCGCGGATGAGAAACAGCCGAACATTCACCAGGCCGTCCTCTCCCCGGATGGACGCTATCTGGCAACGGCTCATGATAAAGGACTTGTTCGTGTCTGGGAGGTTGCTACAGGCAAAAAGATATATGATTATACTTTCCATGATAAAGAGAAAGATGTGATAGCTGTTGCCTGGGCAAACGACTCCCGCCGCCTGGCATCCGGTGGGAACGACGCAAAAGTGATTGTATGGGTTGCCGTATAGAGGCTTAGAAAGGAATGGATACAAAACGCATGCGCTTTGATATCGAACGGGCCAGAAAAGAGACGCCAGGCTGCACCAACGTTCTGCACCTGAACAATGCAGGTTCCTCGCTCCTCCCACAGCCTGTACTTGATGCGATGATCACTCACCTCCAGCGTGAAGCCGCGATCGGCGGCTATGAGGCGGCTGATGAGGCCATTGACAAAATAGAACATACATACGACGCACTCGCCACGCTCATCGGTGCGCATCGTGACGAGATCGCTTTGATCGAAAACGCTACCCGGGCCTGGGATATGGCGTTCTATTCGATCCCCTTCAAACCCGGAGACCGTATTTTGACCGCGATGGCTGAATATGCCAGTAACTACATTGCCTATCTTCAAGTCGCACAAAAAACCGGGGCAGTCGTTGAAGTAATCCCCAACGATCAATATGGGCAGCTCTCCATTGAGGCACTCCGCAACATGCTTGATGAGCGCGTCAAACTCATCTCTGTGACACACATGCCAACAAACGGCGGCCTTGTCAATCCTGTAGCCCAGATCGGAAAGATCGCACGCGAGGCCGGGATCCTCTTTCTGGTTGATGCCTGTCAGACCGTCGGACAGATGCCCATTCAGGTTGATGAGATTGGCTGCGATATCCTGTCAGCAACCGGGCGCAAGTACCTGCGCGGCCCCCGAGGCAGCGGTTTCCTCTATGTTCGTCGCTCGGTGCTTGAGCAGCTTGAGCCCCCGATGCTTGATCTCCATGCAGCCACCTGGGTCAGTAAGGACCGCTATGAGATCCGCCCGGATGCCCGTCGCTTTGAGAACTGGGAAGGCAACTATGCGGCCAAGATCGCGCTTGGTGTCGCGGCTGACTATGCAATGCAGTGGGATCTCAAGGTTTCGTGGCGACGCATCAAAGACCTTGCCTATCGTTTGCGTTCGCTGCTCAGCCCGATTCCAGGAGTGATCGTACATGATCGCGGCATCACTCAGGGCGGTATTGTCACCTTTACCATTGATGGCGTCGCAGCCGAACACATTCAGCGTGAGCTGGCAAAAGAGCGGATCAATGTCTCTATTTCTCAGAAGAGCTCCACGCTGCTGGACATGGAAGAACGCCAGCTGGATCAACTGGTGCGCGCCTCCGTTCACTACTACAACACTGAAGAAGAGGTTGAGCGTTTCAGCGCCTGCATCGAGCGCCTCGTGCAGTAGAGCACCCCGGGCAGAGGTCAGCCGCCTCTGCCTCCGTTTGGTGCGACCCTGTATAATTGCTCAAAAGGTAGAAATATATAGATCTACTGACCGAGGCAGAGATTATGCATGGAATTGTCTCACTGCTCGATGGCACGATCGACCACAGTCTGCAAAAACTGGGGGCAGAACTCTGTGCAGCAACCGGCCTGACCCACCGCTTCGAGACAATACGACCCTACATCCCCTATTATGTCTCCTGTACCTATAACTGGGAACAGCTTGAACGCTATCTCCATGAATGCGCCAGCTCCCATAGCGCTTTTGTTATCCAGACAGCCGGGCTTTGTATCTTTGCCGGCCCCACTCCATGTCTCTCTATTGCGATTGTCCGAAGCCCACAACTGGCCCGCTTTCAGCAATGCCTCTGGAAAACCTTTCTGCGTATCAGTGAACATCCACCGCTGGATTATCATCCAGAACACTGGATACCCCGTATCGAGATCCCGCTTCCCGAGCTGGATGAGGACAAGCTAGCCCGCGTCCTGCCCTGCATCACAAAACAGAATTTTCGTTGGGAGCTGGAAATTGCACATATTGCAGTGCTCGACATTGAGGCGCCAGAACTAAAGGTCCTTTTTCAACTCCCGCTGCAACGCCCGGTGGAATAGGCTACTCATTCGATATTTGAGCCTGCAATGCGTCTCTATCTATAGAGCCAGAAGATTACGCAGAAAGGAGCATACATCAATATGGCGGATAGAACGATTGCGCTGCATCGTTGCCCGGCCTGTCAGGGTGAACAGGTCTATGTCGAGTTCGAGATAGAAGCAAACTATATGGGTAAAGTGCGAGTCAAGCTACCAAATCGTGGCATCCGTGACGCCCTTTCGGGCAGACACATCGCGGATATTTATACAACAGCCTGTATGCAGTGCGGCAAGGTCAATTTCTACGTCAGGAGTCTCGCCGATCTACTCGAATAGACTTTTCAGATTGAATTCAGCTATGCTCGCTATACTCCTTTTCAATCAAAGAGAAGGAGTATTTTTGATGCGTGTTATCTTCCTGTTTCCGCTTCTCTTTTTCCTTGCGAGTTGTACACCACAGACGAATGCAACACTAACGCCGACCGCAACGGTCACACTTCAAATGCTGCAGCAGCGCCCGTTGCATTTGCCGTCACTTGCTTCCGGCACATCCTGCCCGGTCACTCCCTCCCAACGGGTAGATCTGCGGTTTGGAGCGGCACAGGGCAAAGGCCCACTGTATATGATCATTGATCCAGCTACTGGCGCGACAGGTGGTCAAGATGAACATCTCCTCAAAACGCTAGTCCTCGTTGCCCCCTCCTATCAGGGCCCGATTCTATTGCGGGGTCAGCAGCTCGATGGTCACCACGAAGTGCGTTTCGGGCAGGAGCCAGCTAGCTCAAAACTGGCCCTCGCCTCAACCATCAAGGGCCGCGATGACTCCAATTGGCTGAATTATGCAACCTATACCCGGGTTCGGGCTCCCGGCTGCTATGGAATCCAGCTCGATGGAGCCTCTTTTCACTATCAGATCATTTTCAAGGCCGTGTAAAAAAAGAGGAAGGGGGATTTCCCTTCCTCCACAGCATCAAGACATATGCTCATGCATCTTGAAGTGGAACATCGGGGAGGACAAGTCAGCCTCGGTTAGCTCCACACCGCGCATAGTCTGCTCAACCAGGAAGCGCTGCACACTGGTGATGTTGCCGCCGCTCTCCCGGAATACAGCGATCTGCCTGTCCGCGCCCGTTCCCTGTGGGTCATCCAGCAGTGCACGAAGGTAGGTCATCTCGCGTCTGCTGCCAAGCTCATCAACAACCTCATCGACGAAATCAAGCAGCTCCCGCACCGAGTCGCGCAGGCTCAGCTTCCGTTCTCGCACGAAATCCAGCATCTCGGCCTCCATACCATAGCGCATCGCTCGCCATTTGTTTTCGGCGATCAGATCGCTGGCAAGCACCGGAATATCCTCGCCTCGCTCCTCAGCTCTGACCAGACGCGCGACCAGCGCCTGACAGAGCGCCGCAATACCAAGTGTATCTTCAATCGTTGCGGGCATATCGCAGATGCGGAACTCCAGCGTATCGAAAAAGGCGTGTGGACGGATATCCCACCAGATCTTCTTTCCGTTATCAATACAATCCAGTTTGACCAGCTTTTGCACATAGCTGTCAAAATGGGCCCATGAGGGGAGAATATCCGGCAGACCGCTCCGCGGGAAACGGCTCCATACAACCGAGCGATAGGACTTCAGCCCGGTCAGATGCCCTTTCCAGAAAGGGGAGTTCGACGAAAGGGCCAGCAAATGAGGCAGCCATGTTCGCGCCCGATTCATGACCCGAATAGCCTGCTCTTTATCCGGGATCGCAACATGTACATGCAGGCCAAAGATCAGAATGGCTCGTCCAACATCCTGATATTCTTCTTCCAGCTCTGCATAGCGCTCCTTCTCGGTCCGTTGTTCGGCACGCCAATGCGCTGTAGGATGCGTTCCGGCACTCACAATCGCCAGATTCTGATCTTTAATCAGACGCGTCAACAAAGCTCGTGCGGTACAGAGTTCCTTTCGTGCAGCCTCGATATCGGGAAGCACACTCGAGATAAACTCAACCGTTGACTGTAGCATTTCGGGCTTGATCTGTTCCTGGAAGTAGGGCGCTCCTTTATCCAGGATATAGGGGGCGCTTGAACAGAGATTTCCGCTGTCTCGCTCAACCGTCTGAAACTCTTCTTCAATACCGATCGTAAAGCGATGAGGCTTTTCCCTCCGCGCTGGCTTTTGCTGCGCCATCAGGTCAATGCGCTTATTCATAACCATGAGTCCCGCCTTTCTCAATGCGCGGTATCAAGAAACGCTCTCAAAAGAGCATATTTCCTTCTTCCTTTGAGAAACGTTTCAAGACGGGAAATGGAGACATCAAAGCGAAAGTTCGCCCCCATATCGGGCAGAGTTACCGGCCATGCCCTCCATGACAGGATCAATATCTTTCATTGTTTGCGCTCGAAGAAAACGAACTACCTCCTGTAAATCACCGGTCTCATGATAGATGGCCAGTTGCCGATCTGCACCAGTCCCGAGGGGATCATCCAGCATCTGATACACATAAGCGACCTCGGGCTGACAACCAAGCTCTTCAGAGACCTCATGCAGGTCTGTCAGCAAGTCTCGGATCGCGTTGCGCATTGGTATAGACCTCCGACGGGAGAAATCCAGGAACCGGGCATCCAGGCCATAACGCATCGCCTGCCACAGATTTTCTTCAAGCGCCATGACAGAGCACAGTTCCTGCTCCCGTCCCTGCTCAATATCACGGGTCAGTTTCGCCACCAGCGCCTGACAGAGCGCAGCCAACGCCAGCGTATCCTGAATGGTCAGCGGCATATCACAGACACGGAACTCCAGCGTATGATAGAAAACATGCGGGCGTACCTCCCACCAGATCTTCTTTCCATTATCAATCACGCCAAGCGAGATCAATTCCTGTAGATAGGCATCAAAGGCCTGCCAGTTCGCGAATGTCGGCGGAATAGCGCTCCGCGGCAGAAGATGTTTAATGATCGGGCGATACGACTTATAGCCGGTCTCACGGCCCTCAACAAACGGTGCATTGGTTGAGAGAGCCAGTAAATGCGGCAACCACGTTCGCGCCCGATTAAACACCTGAATCAACAGGTCTCTGTCATCATCAACATAAACATGTATATGCAGCCCGAACGCCAGATTACAGAGTGCGGCTTCCCGGTATTCGGCCACCATTTCAGTATAACGTTCACCAACGCTCGGGGCCTGGCTGACCCAATGGGAAAAGGGATGAGTCCCGGCGCTCACCAATGTCTGTCCTTCTCGAGCCATCCGAGCAGCCAGCAGTGCACGAGATTCACGCAAAACATGCCGCGCCGTCGCCATATCAGGCAGAACAGGCGTGATCAGCTCAATAGTGGATTGTAACAGCTCCGGCTTGATCCTCTCCTCAAGCCCACTCACCTCTTGTTGTAAGAGTTGCGGAGCCCCGGATAAGAGGGCATTGGTTTTGTGATCGACAATCTGAAATTCCTCTTCAATCCCCAATGTAAAGCGTGTCGCCATCGGCATGCTCCTTTTTCTCTTTCAGGCCCTTCCCCTCCTGTATACAGGCGTTCTCGTCACACTCATAGTCGTCTATTCACAAATCCATATCATCATTGTACGAAGGCTACCAAGCAAAGAGCGAGCTCAAGAACGAGAAAAACGGAGATCTCAATACATCGCGTTCAGCATTATCGAGAATAATATAGACACCTCCACATCTCTGTAGCAGACATGCTATAATTGTTGAGAACCAGAGTCAACAATGCAGCTTGCCAGACAAGAGCGAAAAAACCAGATGATACAGACATTCCTGTATCGGTCATCATCCTCCCCGGTCAGTATGTGTGAGGATCTCAAGAAACAGAGAAAAACCGAAATTTCATGAATTCTGAAGAGAGGCAGCCTTATGAGTCGATATTTAGAAGCCTTATCCCGGCGTGTCCTGATCTTTGACGGCGCAATGGGGACCAATATTCAACGCTACCAGCTTACCGCCGAGGATTATGGCGGGCAGGCAACGGAAGGCTGTAACGATTATCTCGTTTTGACAAAGCCCCAGGTCATCGAAGAGCTTCACACAGGCTTCCTTGAGGTTGGGTGTGACGTGATCGAGACCGATTCGTTTACCTCCAGCCGCCTGAAACTGGACGAATATGGGCTAGGCCATCTGACCTACGATATCAATTTTACCGCAGCACAAATTGCCCGTCGTCTGGCAGATCGCTACAGTACCGCAGAACAGCCCCGCTTTGTTGCCGGCTCCGTCGGCCCTACAGGCATGCTCCCCTCCTCAAATGATCCAATGCTCAGCAATATTACCTATCAACAACTGGCAGATATCTTTTGCGAGCAAGGAAAAGCGCTATTACAGGGAGGCGTTGACCTCTTTATAATCGAGACCAGCCAGGATATCCTGGAAGTGCGGGCCGCCATTACCGGACTTCGTCGCGCTATGAAGGAAGATGGTCGTGAGGTCCCCATTCAGGCACAGGTCTCGCTGGATACCAGCGGACGTATGCTCCTGGGAACCGACATCGGAGCGGTGCTGCACACCCTGGTCGCCCTGCGCGTCGATATCGTCGGCCTGAATTGTTCCACCGGACCGGAGCATATGCGCGAGCCGGTTCGCTACCTGAGCGAGCATAGCCCGCTTCCTATATCAACCATTCCAAACGCAGGCATCCCTCTGAACGTCAATGGGCAGGCCGTCTACCCGCTGGAGCCGGAACCGATGGCTCAGGCATTGCGCGAGTTCATTACTGAATTTGGTGTGAATATTGTTGGTGGCTGTTGTGGCAGCAGCTTCGAGCACCTGCGTGCCATTGTCAATGCCTGTCGTACCGCCCCTCGCCGCCCTCGCCCCCTCGCCGACACTCACTTCACCAACAAAGACTTCAAGCAGATCATCCCTCCGGTTGTAACCAGCGCGATTCGCTCCGTGAACATGCATCAGGATCCTCCCCCGGCGCTGGTTGGTGAGCGCGTGAACGCCCAGGGAAGCCGCAAGGCCAAACAGGCGCTGCTCAACGACGACTACGATACGCTGCTTGACATCGCACGCCATCAGGTCGAAGGTGGTGCTCACGTGCTGGACGTTCAGGTCGCCACTACCGAACGCACCGACGAGGCTGATCAGATGGCAAAACTGGTCAAGACGCTCTCCATGAGCATCGAGGCCCCACTTGTCATTGATACAACCGAGGCCGATGTGATGAAAGCAGCTCTGGAAATCTACCCGGGCCGCGCTATCCTGAACTCGATCAATATGGAGATGGGCCGCCAGCGTATTGAGAAGGTTCTTCCTCTGGCGCTGGAACATGGGGCTGCGGTTGTCGCGCTCACCATCGATGAGGTTGGCCAGGCCATGACCACCGAGCGCAAGTTCGAGGTCGCCAGACGCATCTATGACATCTGCGTGAATGAATACGACCTGCCCCCCAACGCGCTGATCTTTGACCCGCTCACCCTGCCCATTACGACCGGTCAGGACGAGCTGAAATCGGCTGCGATCGAGACAATCGAAGCTATCCGCCGTATTAAGGCCGAACTTCCCGGCGCCCTGACTATTCTCGGCGTCAGTAACCTCTCCTTCGGCCTGAAACAGCATGCTCGGGCTGTCTTGAACAGCGTTTTCCTCTTCCACGCCGTGAAAGCGGGATTGGATATGGCAATCGTGAACCCGACCCATATCACCCCCTACGCCGAGATCGACGAGGAACAGCGCAAACTGGCAGAGGACCTGATCTTCAATCGCCCCGAAGCCCTGCCAAACTACATCGCCTACTTTGAGGCCCATAGCCCACAAAAGGATGAGAGCGCCGGGAAAGCTGATCCGACCGAGGGCATGACCGTGGCCGAAAAGCTGCACTGGCATATCCTGCATCGCCGCAAAGACGGTATTGAAGCCCTGATCGATCAGGCCGTTTCCGAGCATGCTGAGACGCAGGGTGTTCCCGTGGGTGAAGCCGCCGTTGCGATCCTCAACACGGTGTTACTGCCCGCCATGAAAGATGTCGGTGATCGCTTCGGTGCCGGGGAACTGATTCTCCCCTTTGTGCTGCAATCAGCCGAGGTGATGAAAAAGTCAGTGGCACAGCTTGAGAACTACCTTGAAAAGAAAGAAGGCTATACCAAAGGAAAGGTTGTCCTCGCGACCGTCTTTGGCGACGTACACGACATCGGCAAAAATCTGGTTAACACGATTCTCAGCAACAACGGCTACACCGTGTACGATCTCGGGAAACAGGTGCCACTCAACACCATTCTTGAGAAGGCCGTTGAGGTCAACGCCGACGCGATCGGGCTTTCGGCACTGCTGGTCAGCACCTCAAAACAGATGCCGCTCTGCGTCAAAGAGCTGCATAAGCGCGGACTGAATTTCCCGGTCATCATCGGTGGCGCGGCCATTAACCGCTCTTTTGGTCGCCGCATTCTCTTTGTGGACGAGCAGACGCCAGACTCACCCCCTGTTCCTTATGAGCCGGGCGTCTTCTATGCACGAGACGCCTTCGAGGGGCTGGACATCGTTGACAAGCTGACCAGCTCCGAGAGCGCGCGCAAGGCATTCATTGAAAAGGCAAAGCAGGAGGCCCTCAAGGAGCGACAGCGCAAAGGCGGGAAAGAGCAGGCCCCGGCGCAACAGGCCCCGGCAGATGAAACCCCTTCGGCCAGCGTCAAACCAGTTGATTCGATTCCAACGCCGCCATTCTGGGGACCCCGCGTGCTTGACCGTCTCGGGCTGGAAGACGTGGTTGCCTGTGCCGATCTGAACACGCTCTATCGCCTGCACTGGGGCGGCAAGGCCCACGGTGAAGAGTTCAAGCAACTGGTCACCCGCGAATTTGAGCCGCGCCTTGAACGTATGCTTCGCGAGGCACGCCAGCAGCGCTACCTGCAACCGAAGGTCGTCTATGGCTACTTCCCCTGTCAGTCGAAGGGGAACGAGCTGATCGTCTATGATTATCGCGATATGGTGCAGCCCGGCTCACCGCTTCATGAGGTGGTGCGCTTCCGCTTCCCACGCCAGCAGGAGCGTGATCGCCTCTGCCTGGCAGACTACTTTGCCTCAGTGGAGAGCGGCAAGCTTGATGTCGTGGCGCTTCAGGTAGTAACTATGGGTGAGTCAGCCAGTCAGGCAGTCCAGAAACTGCAAGACGCCGGAAACTACTCCGAGGCCTACTATCTGCATGGGCTCTCGGTTGAGTTAGCTGAGGCGCTGGCAGAATACACCAACCGCCATATACGCAAAGAACTGGGACTGGATGACAAGCGCGCCCGCCGTTATAGCTGGGGCTATGCCTCAATTCCAGAGCTTGATGAGCATGAGAAGCTCTTCAAGGTGCTGCCGGTCACGGAAACTATCGGCGTTTCGCTGACAGAAGCACATCAGCTCGTGCCCGAACAGTCAACCGCAGCACTGGTGATTCATCACCCGCAGGCCGTCTACTTCTCGGTTCGTGGCGCTACTGAGGCCGCTACCGTATAAAACAACTCCTGTGCTGTGGGAAAGAGAAAAGGTGCTCTCATTCCTACAGCACGGCATAATAGTACTATATAGCTAGAAAAATCCAGAAAAACCCGTCTGAAGTCTCGTGACAGAAGGCAAAAAGAGAGGTATTATGGCACAGTCGCGGCACATGATGCCTCTGTTGAAAGTGTTGCAAAGTACCCTTCCAGTGATTCTGATCTTTGACATCTTGTGCTGCCGTCAAAGGAGGAGCAGGGGAAGGTGTGTGAACCTATGCTTCCCCTGTCTTCTGGCTTCTAAGGAAAGGTGTATTTTTTCCCCCGCGAATATGCTATAATATCTGAAATAAATCCTTACATCTGGAGCACCGAGTGTATCAGCAAGCACTTCAGTATCAGGTTCGATATTGTACCTGTCGCTACGTTCACGAAGGAAACAAATAACCGGGACTCAGCCCTTCGTGAACGTATCGGCGTGCCTGCAGATTTGCCCATCCCCCGCACGTCCCGCCTGAGTTACCGCATCTCTATCCTGATCCTTATACGTCAACAAACCAAAAGGGGAGAAAGACTCATGTCTGCGGTTTCATCTAAACCTGTATACTTCTATAATACTCTGACTCGCTCGAAAGAGCTGTTTCAAGCGATACATCCGCCAAAAGTAAGTATTTACTCGTGCGGTCCTACGGTTTATAAAGATATCCACATCGGCAATCTCCGTACCTTCGTCATGACCGACCTGATTCGGCGTACCCTGGAATACAACGGCTATGATGTCTTTCTAGTCCGCAATATTACCGATGTCGGTCATCTGCAAAACGACGATATCGAGAGCGGAGAAGACAAACTAGAGGCTGAGGCACGCAAAACCGGTCGCTCCGCTCTCGAGATCGCGCAATACTACACCGAGCAATATATGCGCGACTCGGAAGAGCTCAACATCCTGCCGCCTCACCTCTCGCCAAAGGCAACCGACCATATTCCCGAGATTCAGGATCTGACCCAAAAGCTGCTTCAGAAAGGGCTGGCCTACATCTCCGATGGGAATGTGTACTACGATGTGGACAAATTCCCGGACTATGGCAAGCTTTCGGGGAACACTGTCGAGCAGCTTCGCGCCGGTGGACATGGCCGTCAGCAGATGGAAATTGCCGAGGACAAGCAGGCACCCGAAGACTTCGCGCTCTGGAAAAAAGGCGACGAGTCACGTCAGATGAACTGGCCGAGCCCGTGGGGCGTGGGCTTCCCCGGCTGGCACATCGAATGCTCTGCTATGTCTATGAAATACCTGGGCGAACGCTTCGATATCCATACAGGCGCGCTCGACCTTGTCTTCCCGCATCACGAGGACGAGATTGCCCAGAGTCAGGGCATCACCGGCAAACCTCCGGTAAATTATTGGATGCATGGGGAGTTCCTGATCATTGGCAACCGTAAAATGAAGGCACAGGGAAACGACGACGACAGCATCAAGATGTCGCGTTCCAAAGGGAATGTGTTGCTGATCGAGACGCTGAAAGCCGAGGGCATCGATCCGCTGGCCTTCCGCTACCTCCTGTTGACCGCGCACTATCGCTCGAAGCTCAACTACACAGATGAGTCGATCACAGCGGCGCAGAACGCGTTGAACCACCTGCGCGAGGATCTGGCGGACCTCCCGGTCAGCGAATTCTCTGGACAGTGGTCTCCAGCGGCGCAAAAGATGCGCGACGCCTTTCATACCGCCATCAACGATGATCTGGATATGCCAACCGCTCTGGCCCTGACCCGAGAGGTTGTGCGCGATCAGAGCATTGATCCCGCCGAGCGCCGTCACCTGCTGCTCGACTTTGATCGCGTTCTCGGCCTGCGGCTGAACGAGGTCGAACCGAAAAAGCCGCGTGAGATCAGCGACGAAGCCCGTGAGCTGGTACGCCAGCGCGACGAAGCCCGTAAAGCGAAGAACTGGGCCCTCTCAGATCAGCTCCGCGCACAGCTTAAGGAGATGGGCTATGAGGTACGCGATACCGCTCAAGGAACGCAACTGGTGTAGCCTTTCGTGTACAATCAGAATGGGGGTGGTGCATCGGCACGTCCCCATTCTGATAGCGTTTCAAACATAGCAAGGAGGGCTTCATTATGACTTCCTGGCGGGAGAAACTGGAACAGACCTCTGATACTATGCTCAGGCTGGCAAGCGGCACAATGAGCCTGCTCAAGCGGCAACCACAAACAGAAGGCACGCTTCGCCTGCAAGGGCTACACGACTCCGTAGAGATCATCACCGATCAGTATGGCATACCTCATGTCTATGCGCAAAATGAAGCTGATCTCTTCTTTGCGCAAGGCTATCTGCACGCCCGTGATCGCCTCTGGCAAATGGATTTTCATCGGCGTCTTGGATCCGGTCGTCTGGCGGAAATCTTTGGCGCAACTGCCATAGAAGCAGATCGCTTTAGCCGTCGTCTGGGCCTCTATCGGGACTCCCGCCGCGATGTTGCAACGCTGCCATCACAGATCAAACAGACGCTTTCAACTTATACGCTTGGTGTTAATGCCTACCTCATTCAGCAAAAGCAGAACCTCCCCGTAGAGTTTGCGATCCTTCACTATCGCCCGACGCTTTGGACCGTCGCTGACACCCTGCTCCGCTGCCGCACTATCGCCTGGATATTGAGTTCGAACTGGGAATCTGAGTTGATCCGTGCCCTCTTGATTGAGCATCTGGGTCCGGAACAGGCGGCTCGACTTGAAGGCAGTAGCGATCCCGAGCACCCGCTGATCCTGCCACCCGGCGCAACCTATCAGGGCACAACCCCGAACGTGTTGGAACAATTCGAGCAGTTCAAGCAACTCTGTGGCGCGGGCCTGATCGGCGGAAGCAATAACTGGGTTGTCGCTGGCAGCAAAAGCGAGACAGGCGCGCCGATCCTCTGTAATGATCCTCATCTCGGACAGGAAGTTCCATCCCTCTGGTACGAATGCCACCTTATCGCGGGCTCGTTCGACGTGATTGGAGCCGGCTTTCCCGGAATACCCGGCATTCTGATTGGCCATAACCGCTCTATTGCCTGGGGTGTAACCAACGTTTTTGCCGATGTGCAGGATCTCTACATTGAAGAGTTCAGTGCTGAAAATCCGCGCCAGTACCGCTATCAGGATCACTGGGAAGAAGCGACTGTACTTCGTGAGATCATTCAGGTCAAAGATGAAGAGGCAGTGGTGGAACAGGTTCGTATTACCCGGCATGGTCCGGTTATCAATGAGGATATCAAAATGCCGCTGGCCATCCGCTGGATCGGACAGGAACCGTGCACACTTCCGCAGGCCGTGCTTGGCCTCAATACTGCCCGTACCTGGGATGAGTTCCGTGAAGCACTACGCTACTGGGACACTCCGGCCCAAAACGTTGTTTATGCTGATACCAGCGGCAATATCGGTTATCAGATGGCCGGAACCGTCCCCCTCCGTGAGCAAAAACAAAACGTGTTACCAGTGCCGGGCTGGACAGGCGCTCATGAATGGACCGGCGTGATTCCCTTTGAGGAGCTGCCTCACACCCTGAACCCGGAGCAGGGCTTTCTGCTCACCGCAAATAACCGTATCGTCGACGATTCCTACCCCTATTACATTTCAAGCAACTGGATGAACGGCTATCGTGCTCAACGTATCAAGCAGTTGCTTCACAGCAAAGAGAAATTCTCGCTCGCCGATATGGTCCGTATTCAGGCCGACACCTACTCAATACCGGCTACCGAGATTCTCCCCTTCCTGCTGCGTCTTGAGCCGACCACACCTCAGGAACGTGCGGCACAGGAGATCTTGCGTTCCTGGGATTACACCCTCACCCCAGAAAGCATTGGCGCGGCTCTCTATACCACCTTTCAACGCAAACTGTCGTGGCTTGTCTTCAGCGCAGCAATCGGCGATGATGAAGCACTCCTGAGCAGCTACCTGGGCGTTGCTCATACTCCGCTGGCAAGCGATAATGAGCTATTTGGCCGCGAGGTTCCCCTGTTGATTCGCCTGCTCCACGAACAGAATGACGCCTGGTTTGCCCGAACCCGTATTCCGAATGGCCCAAAAACCTGGAATGCAGCTCTGAAAGCCGCATGGCATGGAACCATCGATGAGCTACGCGAGCGTCTGGGCGACAACATCTTGCGCTGGCACTATGGCGCGGTCCATAAGCTGACCTTCAAGCATATCCTGGGTAAGCATCCCCTGTTAGTGAAGCTGTTCAATCGCGGTCCCTATCCTATCGGGGGCGACGGCGATACCATCAATATGGGTGCAACCCTGCCCGATCGGCCAGAAGAGGTAATTTCCGTGTCTACCTATCGCATGATCGTCGACCTGGGAAATCTGGAACAGTCGCTTTCCAGTCACGCCCCGGGACAATCGGGCCTCCCGAACAGCAAGCACTTCGATGACCTGATCCAGCAATGGCTTCAGGTGGGGCATCATCCGATGCTCTACGAACGCGATACCATCACCGCCCATGCTGAAGGAGTCCTCTACCTGCATCCACGCTAAAAGCGGGAATTTTTAAACAAATCTCATACAATCCTGAGCTTTTCTTGAGCTATTCTTTAAATTTTTCGGATACACTGAAAGACATGACAGAGGTAGGGTGGTCACAGGCTCTATCCCTGCATAAAAGTGAGGCTTGTTTACCAATACCCCCAAAAAAGACAAGCCTCATTTTTTTGCCCTTTCCTTCCACATGTCTATCTTTCTCTCCAGCCCTGATAGTCCTGCTTGATAGCCAGATTCCCTGAGGCACGTCACTTCGCTTGCAAACCCTTGACAAATGGATAACAAACAGTTATGCTTGATATAGCAATTAGTTATGGGGAGCGGGAACATGGACTTAGCGGAGAAAATGAAACACTTGCGGGCCGTAGAGGGAGAACTGCGCGGACTGAATCGCCCGATGACACAAATGGAGGTCGTCAAAGCGATGAAGGAAGAGCTGAATGAGAGCATCAGCCAGGCCTATCTCTCTCAACTGGAAAGCGGAAAACGGGTGCATCTTACGGCCTCAACCCGCGATTTGCTCGCCCGCTTTTTTAAAGTGCATCCCGGCTACCTGGTCAGTGACCCACCAGATTATAGCACAGACTTATTAAGTGAGTTTGAAAGCGAAAGCGATCGACTGCATACCTGGCTTGTCGCAGGAGCCGCCGAATGGCGTTCAGAACCGGACCTGCACGCCCTCTTGCATCTTCTCGCTTCATCAGAGAGGCCGCGACACCTGTTGATGTTGCTCCGGCAACTGGCAGAATTGCCACTTGAAGAGCTAGAGGCGATTACAGAGGCAGTTACCAGCCATGAAGCGCTCTTTCTCGATGAGGACCAGACTTCTTATCAGGAGTAAAAGAAAGCAAGAATCTACTCGGCCCGTACAGGGATATCGGTACTAATGGCCCTCTTATAGAGAAGATATTGTATTTTCTCAGCGGTTCCGCGTTTTATTACTCAGGATACTGCGTTGTGTATAACAATTCGCAATCGAACGCAGCCTTTTCTGATCGGGTTCCAGCAAGCGAAGGGAGAGAACACCATCCTGTAAGGAGAGAAGCCAGAAGCATCTTCTCTAGTGTAAGGGGAATAGTATGAAACAGAGTCAAGCACAGCACGCAGGACAGGAACAGCAGCATGTCCTGTTTACTCCAGGGCACAGCGTTCTTTCGCGCCGCTTTCCGATCCTGCTTCCGGTCATCTTGTTTGGTTCCGCCGTGGCCTTGCTTGCAACCAGCCTTCTTCTTGATGATCGGCCATTTCCAGTACTGGGTTTTCTAGGCATCTCTCCCGTCTCGTTTTGCCTTGCAATCGCATGCGCGTTAGCTATCACCGCTGTTCTTCTCGGGATAGCATTACTGGCCGAGCGCATGGACCGATACAGCACACAACCGGTGATGGTTACGAAGGAGTAGCATCATGATAGCAACTGATCCGCTCTCATTATTCTTCATATTCTGTTTTGGTTTTGGCCTGCTTTTCCTGCTCATCGTCGCGATGATGGGAAGCATCGGGCACGGTCATGTACACGATGCAGGTGGGCATCACTTCAGTGACCTGCTGCATACACACCACGTTGATACCGGATATGGAGATCATGGAGCACATGGGCATAATGATGGCATGATTACAGATGGCGATGGCGGGGATCATCATTTTTCGCTACTCGCGATTCTGAATCCGACCGCAATCGTGCTCTTTCTGCTCTGGTTCGGATTTTTTGGCTATCTGTTCAAAAACGGAGTACATTTTGAGTTTCCGTTAACCATGATCCTCTCGATCGTCGGAGGCGTTATTATTGCTGCCCTGATCCTGAAATTGCTGAACCGCATCGCGGGAGGGAGCGAAGGAGAGACCATTCAGGATGTATCGGACCGCACCGGCCTCGTGGGCAAAGTAACCCTGACCATTCAAGAAGGAAGCATCGGTGAAATTATGTACACCTCTCCGAGCGGTCTGCGCAAAAGCATTCCGGCTCGCAGCGTTGATGGTCGCCGCCTCGAGCGTGGTCAGGAAGTCGTTGTGCTGAGTTATCAAAAAGGGGTTGCAGAAGTGGATACATGGGAGCATTTTGTCAGCCAGGAGCAAGAGAACCCGGAAGCGCTCCCCGATGCAAGCGCTCTGGATGAACTGGAAGCTTTTTTGAAAGAATCCGATCACCCTTCTGAATCTACTATGCGCAAAGATCTACAAAAGGAGTAAACTTCTATGGACATGCTTGTAATGATAGGAATAGGCGTTGTCGTCCTTGTGATCGTCGTCCTTATCCTGTTACGCATTATAAGCAGCATCCTGCGCAAGGTCGGCCCCAACCAGGCATTAATCATCTATGGTACCGGAGGCGCAACCGTCATCACCGGAGGGGCAAAATTTGTTATCCCTCTATTTCAGCGTGCCGAAGAGTTCTCGCTTGAGTTGATGTCTTTTGATGTCGCTCCGGCGCAGGCGCTCTACACCTCGCAGGGCGTTGCGGTCAACGTTGAAGCGGTGACGCAGATCAAAGTGCGCTCGGATACGCAGAGCATTCTGACCGCAGCAGAGCAGTTCTTGAGCAAAACCCGCGAGGAGCGCGAAAGCCTGATCCGTCTGGTTATGGAAGGCCACCTGCGCGGTATCGTAGGTCAGCTTACCGTTGAGGATCTGGTCAAAGATCCCGAAAGCGTCGGTGCAAAGATGCTGCGCACCGTCAGCGCCGACATGGACAAGATGGGCCTGGAGGTCATCTCATTTACCATCAAAGATGTGCGTGACGAAAACGATTACATCACGAACATGGGCCGCCCGGAAATCGCCCAGATTCGCAAAAATGCCGACATCGCGACCGCACTGGCGGAACGCGACACGCAGATTCAGCAGGCAAATGCCTCACGAGAAGCAGCCGTTGCACGTGCCGCTGCCGATCAGGAGCGCGTCAAAGCCGAAACCGAATCAATGGCGAAGCAGTCCGAGTTTCAGCGCGACCTCTCCATTAAGCGAGCTTCCTATGAGGCTGAGATCAAGAAGCAGCAGGCAGCCGCCGATAAGGCCTATGATATTCAGGCCAATATCGTGCAGCAGCAGGTCGTCACTGAGGCCGTCAAAGTGACCGAGTTCGAGAAACAGGCCCAGATCAAGGTGCAGGAAGCCGAAATCCGCCGCCGCGAACTCGAACTACAGGCAACCATCCAGAAAGCCGCCGAGGCAGAACGCCGCCGCATTGAAACCGTCGCAGAAGCAGAACGTCAGCGCCTGACACTCGAAGCTCAAGGTCAGGCAGATGCCGCCAAGATGCGCGGTCTTGGTGAAGCGGAAGCCAACCGGGCCAAAGGTCTCGCCGAGGCAGAGATCATCAAAGCTCGCGGTCTTGCCGAAGCAGAAGTTATCAAGGCCAAAGGTGAAGCGGAAGCCCAGGCCATGAAGGTGAAAGCCGCCGCCTACCACGAGTACAATCAGGCAGCTGTCCTCGACAAGCTACTTACCGGCATGCCGGATGTGGTTCGCGCCATTGCCGAGCCGCTGAGCAAAGTCGACAAAGTGACCATCGTTTCCACTGGAGGAAAAGACGGGCTGGGTGCAAGCCGCCTGACAGGCGACATCGTCAATATGGTTGCTCAGGTTCCCGCTCTCTTCGAGTTGTTGAGTGGCACGAAAGTTGGTGACTTGATGAATCGCGTTCCCTCGTTGAACGGGCAGAACCCGGGCGACGCGGAAAATACCGAGCAGACAACGGGGAGCGAGAAGCAATAATGTATAGTACCTATAGCAAGTAAAACGGATTGTCAGGCGGGGCGCTTTCTTTGCTCCGCCTGCTCCGAGTTTTGCCCTCCTGCCATACTTACTGTCTATCTTTCAAGGGAGAATGGCCTATGAACTTGTTGGAGCGTGTGCTTACCCTGCTACGCATCAGTCTGAGCAGCGTGGTTGAGCAATCTGATGATCCAGATAAAGCGCTACAGCAACTGCGCCTTGATCTGCGCAATCAACTGGTACAGGTCAAAACACAAGTTGCAACGGCTATTGCCGAGAGCCATCAGCTACGCAAACGCTGTACAGAAAAGCAGGCAGAAGCCGAAAAATGGCTGCATAAAGCCGAACAAGCAATCGAGCAGAATAATGATAGTCTGGCCCGTACTGCGCTCAGCCAGTACAACGAATTGAACAAGCAGGCACAGCGCTATCAACACCTGCAAACCGATCAAGAGCGGGTTATTACGGTCATGCGTGGCGCATTACGCCGTCTTGAAGCAAAGATTACGGAGGTCGAAACAACGCTCGAACTGCTGGAGACGCGCAAACGAAACGCCTTATTGCAGCAGCGTGTCTTTGAAGCGCTGAATCGCACCCGGGGTATCCAGAATGACCCACGTACGCAACAGGCTCAGGCCACAACCCAGGACGCCGAAGCGCGAGCACAGGCGCTGGTCGAACAGCATCAGCGAGATCTGGCGAATGAGCTGGAGGCGATATCGGAAGAGCAGCGGCTAGAACAGCAGCTCCAGGCACTTAAAGCCAGGAAGAGCGCACAGGGGCGTCTACCCGGGCGTAAGCGGACCACAACCGATAACCTGACAGCCGGTATCTCACCCGGGGAATTAAGCCTTGATGAGCTGAAAAAGCATATGGAGGCGTCGCAGGATTAATTTATGAATACGGACCGAATAGAAGAACGAAAACAATAACTACTGCCAGGGCAATAAACATGCCGACAATAAATGAAAAGTAGTTATTGTTTCTCTCTTCTTCGGTAACAACCTTTTTCTTCTCTTCTGCCATGTTCACGTTTCCCTTTGTTTCTTCTTTGTATCTTTTCCCGGTCTCTTATACACCGGTATTTTTCAGCGCTCCATCGATCGCGTTTTCAGCATCTACCAGCAACTTGCGGCATTCCGTGGTATCCACATCACGCGAGGTCATCAGAACCAGAAAAGCATTCTTCTCTGCGCCAACGGTGCGAAGGAACAGCATGCGTTCTGTGCTGGCAATCATCAGATCATCAAACCCGCCCCAGCCACTCTGGTGTAAAGATTGTACAACATTCTGTAAAGCAATGCTAAGCTGTTTGCCAGCACGCGAAACGTCCAGTTCTTCAATCGCTACCTGCGCAATTGGCTGTCCCTCGCTGGTAATCACAGCCGCGGCCACAAAACCACGGACCGAGTATCCTAGCGTCTGCAACACCGACACCAGCGCGCCATAGTTCAAATTGCGTCGAATTGCCCGTTGTTGACCACTTGCCGAAGAAATAGGCGAAAGCTCCGCACTGTTCCCGGGCAACTGATGGGAGAAAGAGGAGATAGCCTGTTGATTGCCCGTATTTGTTTGCCGTTCAAACGGCGCCGGACTGACCGCCTCGGTTAAAACCACTTTGCGGGGGCCGGTCGTTTGTAGTGGAGCAATTTGTCCGGTCGAGCCGTTGGGAAGCTGCCATTCAGATGGCCCGGGAGCAGCCGTCGGCGGCATCTGAACCGCAGGTATATGAGAGGCCGTAGGCTGATCGGTCACCCACGAGGGCGCTTCCTGTTGCGCACGTGCAATAGCTCTCCTTTCTTCTGACAACGAGAGCGGGCCGCTATCAAAAGCGAACGCCGGATCGCTGAAGGTGACCCCTTGCACGTTATTATTGCCCATCGCGGCATACATCCCGCTATTCTTATTCTCTGGCTCTAAGGAAGGAGCTTCCTCGGCAGGCGGCTCCCACCACTGACCGTTTTCCGCCGCCTGAAAGGGATTCTGCATCAGCATGGTCGCCTGATCTGGCACCTCTTCTCCGGCAGGGGCCACAAAGCCAAATGGAGTATCATCGATCTCATCAAGATCAAAGGAGAAACCCGCCTCGTTTTGCTGTGGCTCCAGCGGAGGCTGAAGCGGTGAAGAGCCGCCATTCTGAGCCGCCTGCGCCCGCGAGCGATATTGCAGGGCCTGTAAAATCAGGCGGGAAAGCGGCTGCGTCACATTCGAGGTCGCCGGGCCGCTCCACGGCTGATGAGTAACCGTCCCATTCTTATGGGCAGCAAGAGCAAAAAAGGCCTCTTCTCCGCGCAGCATACCATACTCAGCCCAGATCAATTCGCCATTCTGGAAGCGCAGCACGCCACGCTCTTCAAGGCCGGTGTTCACCACCAACGCAATGCTCTTTCGGCTCATTGTGACAATTTGAATGACATCCAGCAGGTCAAATGATTCGAGATTCGCAGAAAATCCGCTCTGTTGCTGTAAACGGCGTAGCTCCTCACGTACCACACGCATATCAAGCGGCTTCTCCAAAAAGCCAACCGCTCCCCCTTCCAGCACCTGCATGCGCTGCTCCTCAGGCGTATTGGCATTGCCAATCATAATCATATTTGTATTTGGACGATATACCCGCAGCCACTGCAATAATTCAAGCCCATCAATTCCAGCCGCCTTTAAATCACACAGAACTGCGTCATATTCTTCTGCCCAGAGCACCCGAATAGCATCAGTCCCGTTTGTCACCCCCTGGACAACATAGCCATCCTTATGAAGCGAGTTCACGAGAGCCTGGTTCAGCATTTCATCGCTTTCAACCACAAATACGCGTGATATATTCGTCATTGTTTTCTACCACCTGCAACAGAGATTGACCTGCTTCGTTCTATCTGTCCGTTTCTTTGCCTCAATCCTCAGCAGCCTTTGAGGACCGCTGCAAGCCTCATCCTCGACGATGGAGGCGAGATGTGATTGCAGCTCTGCATCCCCGGGGGATGAGCACCAGCAATCCAGAGCGACGTGTTCCATGAAAGCGGGTGAAGTCTCCTCTGCGACATCCTTTTCAGAACAGGGTCGTGCTTCCGCGCGATAGGCTCAGTTTTTCCGAAAGGGTATTTTTACATCATCCAGTAGCGCAAATAATCAGTATTGCCGATAGGAGCATTCTTCACGTGATGAGTGTATCACGATGAGGTATGGATAGCAAGAATATAAGCAACTTGTACTTCCCTGTCACGTCCTTCTCTCTCTCACCCTCTTGAGCAAGCCCCGATTTGATGTCAACTTGTGCGACGTGCTATACTCATCTAGGAATAGACATTCCAGAAAAGAGACGCCTACGCGCGTCTCTTCATTCTGTTGGGAGGAACCATGATACCCCACGAAAACCTGCTTGAATCCTGGAAAAAGGCAGCAGGAACCCGGGCAGCGGAGCTAGTCGAAGATGGGATGCTTGTTGGTCTTGGGACTGGCACAACCGCACATTACTTCATTACCGCACTGGGTCAGCGCATTCAGGAGGGGCTCCAAATCAAAGGTGCAGTCTCCTCCTCGCTCGGTTCACAGGAACTGGCGAAGAAAGTTGGTATTCCTGTCACAACTCTTGATTTCAATCCGACGCTTGATCTTTATATAGATGGCGCCGATGAAATTGATCCCTTCCTGCGCCTTGTGAAGGGCGGTGGAGGCGCTTTGTTGCGCGAGAAAATTGTTGCCACAGCCGCCCGCCGCTTTGTTGTAATTGCAGATGAGACCAAGCTGGTTCAGCGACTCGGGACTCACTGTCCCATCCCGGTTGAGGTCGTGCCTTTCGCCATCACTCCAGTTCGTCATCGTCTGGAGGCTCTGGGAGCACTGGTCAAGCTTCGCCAGAAACCCGCTTCAGATGCTCCATTCATCACTGACAACGGCAATGTCATTCTTGATTGCACATTCCCCGATGGAGTCGCCGACCCAGAAGCAATTGACACAGCCATGCAGCGCATTGTCGGCCTCGTCGATACCGGCTTCTTCCTGAAGATGGCCGAAGAAGCGATTATTGCAGGAAAAGATGGCATAAAAGTACTCAGGCCAAACTAGCGCATCTTATACCTCAAAAAGTCGCTTGACATAACAAAGCTGTGCCAGATATTATGCTTGAGAAGCATTATCTCTCAAGCATACTCTTTTTTTGAGAGAGCGCCTTCTGTTTTTTGATGCGTTGAACAACAAGATCCTCAGCCTCTCAGATCAGGCTGAGATAAAGAAGAGGTGCCATCTTGAAGGAGAAAGGGAACCGGGACATTACCCGCGAGCCCGCTATCTGGTCAATCACAACCGATCGAATCGTGATTGCCGGTATTCTGGCTGCGATCACTATCTGCATTACCCTTATTCCTGGTATCGGCTTTATCCCTATTCCCAACATTACCGGGAACGCCACAATTGCGCATATTCCAACCGTGATCGGGGGCATCATCGGTGGGCCTGTGGTAGGCTTTTTCTCCGGCCTTATCTTTGGTATTATGAGCTTACTTCACGCCACTATCCCGATGTTTAAAGATCCACTGGTTTCAATCCTGCCCCGTATTTTCATCGGTCTGGTAGCCTGGGGAGTCTTCGCGGCTCTCAAACGCCTGAATACGGACCTTGCCGCAATCATGGCGGGCTTCCTCGGCTCCGCCACCAATACGGTACTGGTTCTGGGCATGGGCCTGCTGCGCGGCTACGTCCCGCTGGCTCTGCTCCCAACCGTGCTCCCTCAGGCCATCGCGGAGGCAATTATCTCGGCTCTGCTGGCTGAGGTGATTGTGCGCAGCTATTCTATTGTCCAGCGTCGTCTGGTGCACGCCCCGGAGACAAAAAACCGCGACGAATTGCCCTATTAGAGAAGTATGTTAGAAGTCAAAGACGTTACATTTCACTATAGCCGGGAGGAGCGTAATGCTTCTCCTGTTCTTCAGCAGATCAACCTGAAGATTGAGCCAGGTGAAACCGTTGCCATTCTCGGGCAAAATGGGTCAGGAAAAAGCACACTGGCGAAGCTCTTAGCCTCAATCCTGCGCCCGTCGAGCGGCTCCATTCTGGTTGATGGACTCTCAACTACAGCGCATGGTGAGGCGCTCTGGACCATTCGTCAGCATGTAGGGATTGTATTTCAAAATCCCGATGACCAGCTTGTCGCCAACACCGTCATCGACGATATCGCCTTTGGTCCCGAGAATCTGGGCCTGCCACGCCCTGAGATTGAGGAGCGCGTTCAGGAAGCGCTGGCACTGCTGCAACTGGAAGCGTATGCCCATATGCCGATTCAAGATCTTTCAATCGGGCAGAAACAACGGGTCGCCATCGCGGGCGTGCTGGCAATGCGTCCGCGCTACCTCCTGCTTGATGAGCCCACTACCATGATTTCAGGCCAGACAGCCCGGCACTTGCTGGAAACTGTCCACCGTCTGGCACGAGAGCGCTCACTGGCTGTGGTGCATATCACCCATTTTATGCATGAGGTTGCGCACTTTCAGCGGGCTATCGTCATGCATCAGGGGCGTATCCTTTTCGACGAGACACCTGCACAGCTTTTCACGCGTATAGAGGAACTGGAAGCAGTGGGCCTCGATGTGCCTCTGATCTGTAGACTTGGGCAACGGCTGCGTGAACGGGGCCTGACCTGGCTACCGCACACCCTGCTCTCCAGTGCCCAATTGAAAGCTGCCTTCCAGCAACACCTGGCAGAATAAACAGGAGAAAAGAGTGACACTGTTCACGCTGCATAACGTTTCCTATACCTATCTAGAGGGCACACCTTTCGCGACAGAGGCCCTGCATCGGCTCTCGCTCTCTATTGAGTCCGGACAAACGACGGCGCTTGTCGGGCCAACAAAGGCAGGCAAATCGACGCTACTGGATCTGCTGGCAGGGCTTATTCAGCCAGGCGAGGGGACCTTCCTTTTTGAAGGAAGTCCAGTCACCGATATCGAGCGCCTGCGCGCAAAGGTGGGTATTGTCTTCCAATCGCCCGAAGCCCAGATTTTTGAGGAGACAGTCGGTAAAGATGTCTCCTTTGGTCCCTTGCAAAAGAACATCAGCGTTGCCGAATCGCGTCGGCTGGTGCAAGAATCTCTTGAAGCGGTCGGACTGCCCTACGAAGATTTTCGGACCCGCTACACCTACGCCCTGAGCGGAGGGCAGAAGCGCCGCGTCGCTATTGCTGGAGTGCTGGCGATGCAACCAGATGTGCTGCTCTTCGATGAGCCAACCGCCGGTCTTGATCCCCGGGGCCGACGCGAATTGCTTGAGCTGATCGCGACCCTCAAACACCGAATGACGATCATCTATGCATCCAGCAGCCTCGCTGATGTGGCCGAACTGGCCGACACCATCCACATTCTCGATCAAGGACAATGCCTGTTCTCAGGAAGTCCCCGCGACATTCTGGCGCGAGCAGAGGAGATCGCGGCACTTGATATCGCGCTTCCCGAGGCAGCACAGATTGCCCTGGACATGCGTAGTGTCTTCCCTGACCTGCGTACTGATGTGGCCAATCTGGCCGAGCTGGAAGACGTGTTGCTCTCCGCTTCCATCCCTGACCGCATGGAGACCCAGCCATGATACAGATTACCCGTAATATCACTTTCGGGCAGTATATTAATAACGGCTCCCTGCTTACCCGCATCGATCCGCGTACCAAGCTCTTTTGTTTTATTGTCCTGACCATCGTTGTCTCGATCATCCATAGCTTTCTGGCCTTTGCGCTCTGCCTGCTGCTCTGTCTGTGGATGCATCGTCTCTCGCGCCTCTCGACCGCCTACGTCCTGCGGGGCTTCAAGCCGTTTCTTGGCTTTCTTGCCTTTATCTTCGTCCTGCAGACGCTCTTCTATAGCGCTCCGGCCCAACATGTTTTCTGGCGCTGGGGGATCCTGAGCCTGAGCGGTGAAGGGCTGCTCTACAGTGCAACCATTCTCGTTCGCGTCTTCTTCCTCTACTATCTGGCCTCATTGCTGCTCTTTGTCACCTCAATGGTTGACTTTACCGATGGGCTGGAAGCGCTACTTAGCCCATTCCAGAAAATCGGCCTGCCGGTGAACGCCTTCATCATGGTCTTTGTGGTCGCACTGAAGTTTATCCCCCTGACGCTTGCCGAGATCGAGAGGCTGGTGAAAGCACAGGCAGCCCGCGGTGTGCGTTTCGATCAGGGAAACTTTCTGCAAAGAACCCGCAAACTCGCGCCTTTGCTGGTGCCACTCTTTCTCAATAGCTTTAAGCGTGCCGAAGCGCTTAGCACAGCAATGGAGGCCCGCTGTTATGGGATGCACAGGGGATGGAGGCGCAGCAAACGCCGCCAGTTCTCCTTTACCCGTGTGGAGGCGATCACCCTGATTGTTGTCTGCCTGGTGGGTGTGCTGGCACTTGTCATAAATGGCTTCGCTCCAGTGTGAGAGCGGAGCCTGTTCTTTTTCTGTGTGCTTCTTCGTGTCTATGTAATAAAGCCTTCGGGGCGTTTGCAGAAGGAGCACACACTATGACACAACACCTGAAATCCTGTTGCTTCTGCCTGTTCTGCCTTGTTTTTCTGGTCAGTTGTCGTTTCACCAATACCGATTTCGAGCGCACTGTTACCAATGCGGGCGCTACTTTCGCGGCGGGAGCAGTTACCCTGCAATATGTGCATCAGGGAAAACTGCCGCTTCCCTATGCCCGCTCGACCTTTGAGCAATTAGTGGGGACAATTGCAGGAACCGACCAGCAGCTTGCCACCTTAGAAGGCGCTCCTCCTCTTGCTCAAATCAAACCATTACTTGCCAGCTTTCGACCTGCCTTTCAGGCTCTAAAACAGCCCTGCCTGACCAATACCTGCAACTGGCAGATACAATATCAGAGCTTGCAGACCGCCAGCAGGCTTTTTCAGGAAGCGGGGAAGTCGTGAGAAAATGGTTTGGGATCCTGCTTGGCATCATGACAGCAATGGGAGGCTTTCTTGACGCCGGAACCATCGTCACCGCTGGAGAAGCCGGAGCCCGCTTCAGCTTTGGCCTGATCTGGGTGGTACTTCTGGCAACCATTGCTGTGATCCTGCTGATCGAAATGATCGGGCGCTTTACCGCCATCTCCCAGAAAACCTATGCTGAGGCCATACGCGAGAATTTCGGCTTCCGCTTTTATCTTGTCATTCTCTGTAGCGAGATTATCGCCAGTACCCTGCTGCTCTCCGCCGAAATTGGAGGCGTTGCCGTCGCGCTCTCGCTACTGACCGGGATCTCCTGGCACTGGCTCTCCCCGCTCTCGGCTCTGCTTATCTGGCTGATTGGCTGGCGAGCCTCGTTCAGCTTTATCGAAAACGCTCCTTCGCTGCTCGGACTCACTATGCTCTCGTTTATCGCGGGTATTATTCATCTGGGCGGACCACCGCCGGAGCTGTTCCCGACGCTGTGGCGTCCAGACATCCCGGAGGGAGATTTCGCCGAATATCTCTATCTGGCCGCGGCCTCTTTTGGCGCGACTATCAGCCCTTATCTGCTCTATTTTTACTCTTCAGGAGCACGGGAAGAGCGTTGGACCAGGCACTCCTTGACGCTAAACCGTGTTACAGCGATCATTGGTATGAGTTTTGGCTGTACCGGGACACTGGCCTTAATTATACTGGGAGCGATGACCCTCAAGCCCCTGCATCTCAGTTCGGGTACAATGGGCGAACTCGGATTGACAATCGCGAAAGCCTTTGGGCCCTGGGGCGCTATCCTGTACGCAACAACGCTCTTCGCTACCTGCCTGAGCGCTGCCCTTGAGGTCAACCTTGCGGTTTCCTATAACATCGCCCAGGGATTTGGCTGGGAATGGGGCGAAAACAAAAAGCCAGTCAAGGTGGCGCGCTTCAAACTGGCGCTGATGAGTATTCTGCTGACCGCGTTCATCATCGGCAGTGTCGGAATTGATCCCCAACAACTGGCGCTGATCGGCTCGACTGTCATCGCGCTCCTGTTGCCCATTTCACTCAGTCCTTTCTTAATCCTGATGAATAACCGAGAATACCTGAAGAATTACACAAACGGGCTGGCCTTAAATATCGTGATTATCATTATTCTGGCGGTTGCATGGGTCATCGCGGTCAGTTCGCTCCCGCTGATTATTCTCAGTGGAGGTGGCTAAATGGATCAGCCAATGCAAAGCGAATATGGCGAATACTGGGACAACCTCTTGAAGCAGGAAAGAAAGCTTGCGATCCGCGATATTATCGACTCACAATTAGTGACAGAGGATGGCCTGCGTATCGGACGCGTTGCCAGCATTGAATGTCTGCTCGGAGATGATACCTCTCCTGTGCTGCTTCACCTGCTGGTCGGACCGGAGGCGCTGGCAAGTCGCATCAGTCCGCGCCTGCGAAAGTGGCTGCATTTCTTCCTGCACGGTCGGTTTGAATATAAGATACCACTCAGCGAGGTCAAGCGTTTTGGCCCAACCCTGCTATTGCATGGTCCAGCCTCCCACTATGGCCCGGGACGCTCAGAACAATGGATTGCACGCACTCTTTTTCGCTGGATTCCGGGAAGTGGCTATGAGAGTTCTGAGAATTGAAGAGGTGCTTGATAAGAGGATCGTTTCGACCGAAGGTAAACTGATCGGCCATGTGTTGGATATTCAGGTGTCGAAGCAAGCAGATAAATCAACCGAACCAACGTATACAATTACGGCGCTGCTCTGCGGCCGGTACGGCCTTCTCCATCGGTTACACGTAGCGCTGCCCTTTGCACGTCTGCTAAAAGTACGGCCCGATACGCAAATAGTGCTCTGGGAACACGTACTGCGCGTCGAGAAAAAGGCGATCATCGTCCGTAGTTTACCTGACAAGCAAAGCTACTCTGTTCCAGCAGCCCCTGAAGACGAGTGACCATTTCTGCTATGATACTTTATGACTATCTGAGAAACGAGAGGTATGCTTTTTTTCTATGAATACTGGTACGACTCGTCTCCTGTTCGTGCGGCATGGACAGACCAGAACCAGCCGCGATGGTTATTGTTGTGGCCGCACCGAAGTTCCACTGACCGAGTATGGAGTACAGCAGGCTGCCGCTCTGGCAGAACGGCTTCGCGATGAGCCTATCCACGCGCTTTATTCCAGCCCTCAGCAACGAGCCATTCAGACCGCGACTCCATTGGCCCGGATAACCGGTTTACCCCTACAACAGCGGGAGGAGCTACGCGAAATGGATTTCGGTTCCTGGGAGGACTTGCCCCGCAGCGAGCTGGCACGACGTGATCCCGACTTGCTGGCCGCCTGGGACCGCGGTTCCTGGCGCGCCTGGCCTCCTGATGGCGAAACACCACAGGCAGTGCTGGCAAGGCTTGTTCCCTGCCTGGATGAAATAGTGAAGACACATACAGGCCAGACGGTGTTGATTGTATCGCATAAAACGGTGCTTCGTCTGCTGATCGGGCATATGTTAGAGCTGAATCTGCGCAGTAGTCGCCGCCTGGAGATGGAGCCGACGGGCCTTTCAGAAGTACACCTACAGGGAGATCAGGCAACACTGGTACGCTACAACGATACTACGCATATACAACACCTGCGCGTCTGAGAAGACAGGCAGCCAGAAAACGAGGCGACCTTTCAAGCTACAGCTCAGGCATTCTCTCGACAAGGGATTGTTCGGGCAGGCGCGTCGGTCGCTTCCGCTGGCTGCTGACGATGATCTCCTTGATAAGCTTGCTCTGTTCCTCCTGGCTCAAATGCGAGGAGAGCACCAGACCAATCAGGTTCCCTCGACGCTCCTCGTCCTCATCTTCATCCACCATCTTGCTGATTCGATAAGCATAGCTATCAAGCCGCTCGTTGGCATACTTTTTCTGCGAGAAGACAAGATAGGTGATCACGCCATTGATCATGCTGCTGACCGCGGCGGCAAGCGTTTCTACCAGCGAGGAGGTTGTGCTTCCCCGCCAGATAACGAAGTTCACAATCAGCACACCTAAAGCGATAGTGGTAAATGTGGCAATAATCGCAGCAACAATGCTCACATAAAACCACAAACGGGCTTCTATATAGCAGCGCTCATATGCGATCTGTAAGGGCTTCAGGTCTTCTGCCAGGGAGAGATGTTCAACCTGCAACGTCTGTTGCGTTGATCGCTCTTTATCCGGCTGTAGATCTTTGCGCCGTCTCCACACCACCGGCATACTCTTTCCTCCCCTCCATAACTCCAAACAGAGAGCCATACGGAACCGTCACACAATCGATAGAACATTCATTCTATTTTAAGTATACAGCCTTCACATACTCTTTTACCACACGCTTATTCTCTCCACCGAGAGAACGCACAAGCAGGACTTCCTGGAGAAGCTCTTTTGTCGGTGAATCCAGCGGAATAGCCGCGATGTCCTTTACTGTTTTACATAACCAGTCGACCTGAAGCATGTCTTCTACAGTAAAATCAACTTGCTGGCAGAACGCTTTTGTCTGGCGAAAGATCAGCGCGACGGCAAGCAGGCTGAGAGCGTCAGCAATCAACAGCGTCAATAAGGTTGGAGTGAAATAGTGAAAAATGCCAGGGATCAAGATGAGTAAAGCCAGCAGCACGGAATTGATAATGACGCCGGACATCCCCACAGCACACCCGAGGAACCAGAGCCAGGTTTGACGATGATAGCGGTAGAATTTCTCGCGCAACTGCCTGGACTTGTCTTGCGCAGCCTCAGCAATACACTCAAACGCTTCTTGCCGGGGAATGACAATCCGTTTTTCCTGGCCAGGGAGGACGGAACGTTTTGTGCGCGAACGCGATTTCGCCTGCTTCATTGACTCTACAACCACCACATCTCCCCCCTCTTCTACTGCGAACGCAGCATTTGACATCCGTAAAACTTTATCTTGAGCCAGAGCCCGACGTGCGAGGATTTTGATGACTGCTTCTGGAGATTTCTGAGCGCGCAATCTCCAATACCCGGCAACCATTGCTTTTCGTTCTCCTTTCACACGCACTCCCACTAGAGTCACAACCTTTGCGCGTTGCCACAAGTGCCATTTCATCTCCTTCTATAATTTATACCATCACATTTCTCTTTCGTCAATTATCATTTGAAATAATATAGAAAAACATATATCTTTTCCATAAAAAATCTCTGCCATCTCACTCGTATAGATTGAGAGATGACAGAGAAATAGTGCAGAAAGCTAAGCGTGGGGCATCACAAAGATGGCAAGCACGAAGGCCAGCGAGAAAACAAGTCCAAACTGGAAGAGGAGCAAGGCCGTACGCTTAATGCCAATCATAAACGCCTTACGCTCCGTCGCCGTCAGCACTGCGCGCACATTCACCCATGCCAGTGGGAAGGTAATCAGCACCAGCAGGCTGAGAGGTGGCAGGAGTCCGACCAGCACAAAGAGCAGAATCGCCACATAGCTTCCGAAAAGTAGGGCTGCATGGTAGCGCTGCCCAAACTTCAGACCAAAGCGCACTGGCAGCGTCTTCTTATTCACTGCCTTATCATCCTGATAATCGCGCACATTATTCATGTTCAGAATCGCGGTTTCCAGAAAGCCGATAGGCACACTGGCAGCAAAGGCCTGCCATGACCATTCATGGATCTGCACAAAGTACGAGCCCCAGGTGACAAGAAAGCCCATCGCCAGATACACCATCACATCACCGAGACCGCGGCTGGCGAATTTGAACGGCTTTGCACTATAGAAGTAGGCAATCAGCATGCCACCCACACCAAACAGGATCACCACCGGACCGACCAGAAAGATCAGTACAACACCCAGTATGATCGCAATCACAAAGCAACCAATTGCGCCGCCAAGCACCTGACCCGCTGTCATCTCATTGCGAAAGATTACGGTCGAGGCGCCAAGCGATCCCGCATGGTCAAGCCCATAGAGATAGTCAAAGTATTCATTAAAAAAGTTTGTCCCTATCTGAAGGAACAGGCACGAGAAAAAGGTGGTCAGGAAAATCCAGAAATGGAACGTTCCTTGATACGCTGCAAATGTGGTTCCGACCAGCACCGGACTCACTGTCGCAGTCAACGTAAATGGGCGTGCTGTCTTGACCCATACTTTCCATGCGGGTGGTTTCCCGCTTGCTACTGTTGGCTGTATATCACTCATAAATTACACGATATTCCTGTTTCTGAGATAAAACCCCGGTACCAATTTCAGGGAATCCAGTATACTAAAAATAGTAAAACGAGAGCCGTGAAAAGTCAAAGGATTGGCTTACCACCCGATGAGCTTCGCCGGCTCCTTCCAGTCGGGAGCAAGGAGCGAAGGGATGCAGACCGAGTACAAAAATGGTCGGAGCTCTATGGCCTCGCCGTCGTCGCCATAGACATGGGAGAGAAAGCAGGACCCATTGAAGGCTTCTATTTCGCTCCTGCAACAAATGTCGTTTGCGCCCTTCAGCTCAAGACGGGTCTCCAGCGCTGCTGACCGAGGATATCCGGACGATAGGCAATGACGCCGTCACTTTCGACAAAGAAGAGAAGCTGGTCAAAGAGAAAGAGGCCGGGCTGAACGCTTTCCACTGGAGCATCATCTGCTCAATTATCTCGTTCTGAGCGGAAGACGGCGAGGTGATAGGCATCGTGAAAAACATCCTGCTTGATCCCGCGGCACTCCGGATAGCAGGTTTTGAACTGGGGGGCCGGGTTACGCGAAATGAAGAGCGGTCACTACCCGATGTTCAGTGCTGAACACGTCATCAGTTATGGGAGAGGGCTACTGGTTGTCCCCGACTCGGTAGCCCGGCAGCTCCAGAGGTAACGCAAGGCATCCATACCATGGAGCGCACCCAAAAAGGAAAGGGCGGGTATCTGTTCTCACTATACCCGTCCTTTTCCTTGTTTTCTGAACATTATTTCTGAAAGCGACGCAGACGCAGGGAGTTCGTCACCACCGTGACCGAAGAGAGCGCCATTGCCGCCGCCGCGAAGATCGGAGCCTGCTCGTTCAAGAAGGGAATCAGCGGTGACAGAATCATCACCGGGATCAGCACCGAGTTATAGGCGAAAGCCCAGAAGAGATTCTGCTTGATAGTGCGCATGGTCGCTTTCGAGAGCGAGAGCGCGGTTGCCACACTCCTGAGGTTGCCCTTGACCAGCGTGATATCAGCAGCCTCCATCGCGATATCAGTGCCGGTTCCCATCGCGATACCGACATCAGCCTGAACCAGCGCCGGAGCGTCGTTAATGCCATCACCGGCAAAGGCGATCACCCGTCCACTTTCCTGCAAGCGCTTGACCTGATTGGCTTTATCTTCCGGCAGCACCTCGGCCAGAACACGCTCTTCAGGAATGCCGACCTGAGCTGCGATCGCTCGGGCCGTTCGCTTATTGTCGCCAGTAATCATCCAGACATCGATATTCTCTGCGTGGAGCTGTTGAATGGCGGCAGCGGAGTCCGCTTTCACCGTATCGGCCACTCCTACAACACCGACCGTTGCGCCGTCAACCGCAACCAGCATCGCCGTTTTGCCCTGCTGCTCCATGCCTTCGACCTGTGATGCGACGCTCTCATAGCTGATCTGATGCTCTTCCAGCAGGCGGCGTGTTCCGATCAGGACCGTACGGCCCTCAACAACTGCTTTGATTCCGCGGCCGACCAGCGCCGTAAACTCTTGCAGAGCAGTCAGCGTGATTCCCCGCTCTTTCGCACCCTCGACGATTGCTGCTGCCAACGGGTGCTCAGAACCCTGTTCAGCCGAAGCGGCCAGGCGCAAAATGTCCTGCTCTTTCAAGCCCATAACGGCCACAACATCGGTCAATGACGGCTTGCCTTCCGTGATGGTTCCGGTCTTATCGAGCAGCACATTCTGAATACTCTGTGCCCGCTCCAGGCTCTCACCGCCTTTAATCAGGATGCCCTTCTCTGCACCCTTGCCAGTACCGACGATAATCGCGGTCGGCGTTGCCAGACCAAGCGCACAGGGACAGGCCACAACCAGCACCGAAACCGCAGCCACAATCGATGAGATCACCGGATCACGCATCATCATCATTGACCCGCCACTGAGCGAGCTCATCAGTTGCATAGTCTCTGTTTGGAAGGTTGTCAAAGCGATCAGCCAGCCAACGAAAGTGAACACCGCGATCACCAGCACTACCGGAACAAAGATGCCCGAAATGGTATCCGCGATGCGCTGAATCGGCGCTTTCGAGCCCTGCGCCTGCTCGGTCAGACGAATGATATGAGCCAGCACTGTATCAGCGCCTACCTTTGAGGCACGCATGCGCAGCAGACCGCGCTGGTTGATCGTTGCCCCGATGAGGTTATCGCCCTCTGTCTTCTCAACAGGCAGACTCTCACCGGTAATCATGGACTCATCAACAGCGGACGATCCAGTCACAACCATACCATCCACCGGAATCTTCTCACCCGGCTTCACAACCAGCAGATCGTTCACACGCACCTGTTCGACCGGGACATCGACTTCCATGCCATCACGCACCACATGAGCCACGCGCGGTTGTAAACCGGCCAGCTTCTTGATAGCCTCGCTCGTCTGCCCCCGGGCGCGCGCCTCAAGGTACTTGCCCAGAAAAATCAGCACGATAATCAGGGCCGTCGTATCATAGAAGGTCATATGGCCGACAAGCTGTGGTGCAAAGGTCGCAACCACACTCATCACATATGCTGTAGTTGAACCAAGCGACACCAGCGTATCCATATTAGCGCTGAAGTGCCGGAGATTCTTTAACGCCCCCTTGTGGAAGTCCCAACCGACAACCAGCCAGATGGGCGTTGTCAGAACCAATAACAAAATGTTTTCACCCGGGAAGCGATTCATAAAGAACATGCCCAGAATCGCTACCGGAATCGCCAGCACCACGCCCAGAATCAACAGATTGCGCTTATGGCGAATCTCACGGGCCTTGCGCTGACTATGTTCTTCTTCCTGCTTGAGCAGATCAGCCGGACTCAGGCCAGCACTCTCAACGGAAGGCTGTACGTCCTCCACCGGAGCCGCGCCATAGCCAAGCGCCTCAACCTTCTTGACCATCTGCTCTACGCCGGTTTCCTGCGCGTTATATGTCACCTGGGCCTTCTCGGTTGCCAGATTGACACTTGCATCCAGCACACCCGGGACTTTCTTTAGCCCTTTCTCAATGCGCATCGCACAAGCGGCACAGGTCATACCAGTCACATTCAACATCAGTTGTTGCTGACTCGGCGCGGCCTGTTGCTCAGGTGTGGCCTTGTAGCCAAGCGCCTCAACCTTCTTGACCATCTGCTCTACGCCGGTTTCCTGCGCGTCGTATGTCACCTGGGCCTTCTCGGTTGCCAGATTGACATTTGCATCCAGTATGCCGGGGACCTTGAGCAGCCCCTTCTCGATTCGCCGCACGCAGGCTGCACAGGTCATCCCCTCAATGTCCAGTGTTACCTTCTGCGCTCCTGCCGCTGGCTTTTGTATCTCAATGCTCATAGCAGTTTTCCTGACTTTTTGCTATTGTCTTAACCCATACCCCCTGGTAGGGGGTACAGTCCAATTATAAGTCAGGTGTCAAGCATTCGTCAAGGCTTTTTGTTTCTCTTTTTTCTCATTGCTCCCCAAAAAAGCAAAAAGGGAGGGAACCGCATCGGGCTCCCTCGTTCAGTCTCAGGCCCCATCAGATTTCCTGTGTCCCTCCGGTTGAGTAACGCGCCCGGGAGCAGGATACGGCAGCTTAAAGATCGAGTACAGGTAGTAGAGCGACGGCAGCAGGATAATTAAACCGATCAAGACCGAAATCAGCACGACCTTGATGACATTTGGCTCGTTCGCCGCCGCAGAGACCGTCAGAGCAGGCGGAACCAGATACGGATATTGCGAGAAGCCCCAGGCGCTCAACAGGAATGCCGTCGCAACAATCACCGCCAGGCGCGACAGCCGATATTGTTTCAGCCAGAGCAGCGCCGCTGTGAGCAATCCAAGCAGCATGGACACAATCACCAGCGGGATGCCATGTCCCAGCATGCCCCGCCAGAGCCCGGGCGCATAGATCGGCGAGAGCAGCAGACCAAGCAGGCCAAGCACGGCAGTAACCGCGCCCGCGATCAACGCTTTCTTACGGTAGGATTCGCAGAGAAACGCGTCCTGAGCGTCTTTCGCCTCAACTGTTAGATAGACCGCCGCCAATGCTGTGCAGAGTGCAATACCCATCAGACCAATAATGATCGCAAAGGGAGAGAGCCAGGGAGAAACATTCGCCGCGTTTGGCTTTCCGCTCGGGTCAAGCAGATGACCGCTGGCAACCGCTGCGGCACTGGCTCCCAGAAAGAACGGAGTCAGGACGCTGGCAATATTAAAAACCTTCCACCACACATTTGCGAACAGGCTACTCGTATCCGGCGCATAATAGCGAAAAATGAATGCCGCACCACGTAAGACGATACCGAGTAAGGCCAGCAACAGCGGAAAGAAAAGCGCAACACACAGGATAGCGAATCCCTTTGGAAAGAGAGTAAACAAGCCGACCACCAGAAAGATCAGCCAGACATGGTTTGCTTCCCAGACAGGCCCAAGCGCATGATTGATAAATTCATGCTGGCGCTCCGCATTCCTGCCCGTGAATATTCCCAGTACGCCAGCTCCAAAGTCGGCGCCCCCCAACACGGTATAGGTAATTAAGGCCAACCAGAGAACGATCAGGGCCAGCAATGCAACATCCATCCCAACTACACCCCCGCTTTCTCTACTGGCTGCTCCTGGCCCGGCATTCCAACCTGTGGCATTGGAGAACGAGCAACCCAGAGTAGCAACCCGATCAACGCCACAGCCAGCAGAATATAGACCAGCGAGAACACCAGAAAACTGATAGTTACCCAGGGAGCCGGTGTAGCGGCATCTGCCGTACGGAGAAAACCAACGATTGTCCAGGGTTGCCGTCCAAGCTCGGTCACCATCCAACCGGTTTCGATGGCAAGAAAAGCCAGCGGCCCGGCAATCACAACCCCCCAGAGCAACACACGGTTGAGCGGAATTCGCCGCTTGATCGCCGTGGAGATCCAGAAAACAGCCGCAACCAGCAATCCGAAGAAACCACAGCCAACCATCACATCAAACGAAAGATGCACCAGCGGGATATTCGGCCAGTCAGAGGGAGCAAACTGATCCAGGCCCTTCAAAGGCGCGTTTGGATCGCCCTTTGCCAGCACGCTTAACAGCTTTGGCAGCTCAATACCGTAGTGCACCGTCCGATTGTCAGGGTCGACCAGACCCCCGATCGTGATCGGCAGGCCATTGCCGGAGTGAAAGACCGCCTCCATCGCCGCAAACTTGGTCGGCTGTGCATCAGAAAGGAAGCGAGCATTGAAGTCACCGCTGATAATCTGCAAGGGGGTGGCGATCACAGCCATCAACATGCCGATCATCAAACCTTTGCGATGATAGTTGTCTCGTTTGCCGCGCAGAATACCCCAGGCATAGACAGCCGCCACTGCGAACCCGGTTGCTACATAACAGGCCAGCATCATGTGAATGGTTTCATAAGGCGTGCTTGGATTCAGCATGGCTTGAATGGGATCAATATCAACCGGCCTTCCATTCTTTAAAACGAAGCCCGTCGGCGTATTCATCCATGCATTCGCACTGACCACAAACCAGGCCGAGACCAGCGCACTGATCCAAACCGGAAAAGAACAGAGCCAGTGGGCACGCGGAGAAAGCCGATTCCAGCCATACAGGTAGAGACCAAGAAAGATAGCTTCCAGAAAGAAGGCAAATCCTTCCAGCATAAAAGGATATCCGATCACCCCGCCGCCAAAATCCATAAACGTTGGCCACAGAAGCCCGAGTTCAAACGAGAGAATGGTACCGGATACAGCGCCAATCGCAAACAGAATGGCGGCTCCCTTTGACCAACGGCGAGTCAGTAACATCCAGTCTCGATTCTTCGTTTTAAGCGCCAGACCCTCGGCTATGCAGAATAGAAGAGGCAGTCCGACCCCGAGAGCCGAAAAGATAATATGGAATGCCAGGGACGTTCCCATCTGGGCACGTGCAGCGAGCAGGTCTGACATACGAAATTCACCTCTACTCCTTCTAAAATTGAGGAACTGACTTCTTCTCTCCCCTCCGCACCACGGCGCCACCCGAATCACCCTTTCCTTATGCTACACGTGTCCAGAGCGAGTATTCGTTACACGCCGCATTTATGTCAACAACAACAATGCGCGCAGAATACCGGGAAGCAGATCAAAACGACATCGCGCGCAAATCGGGCCAACCGTAGGCAACCTCATGCAATGAAAAGCCGTTATCTTCCACCATCATTTCTCTAACCAGTATGCCTCCAAGCGCCTCATAGAAGCGCCGTGCCGGATTGGTGGCAAGCACCCAGATCAGCATACTCTCCATACCATGCGCGAGGAAATCTGCTACCAGCACCCTCACCAATGTGCGTCCGAGCCCCTGCCTCTGCGCTTCCTGTAACAGATAAAGGCAATATACTTCGGCGGCATAGCCGGGATCATCGCTCCGTAACGGTCCGCCGTTCGCAAAGCCCACAAGCCGCCCTTGTTTATCCTCCGCCACATAGACCAGCGCATCGGGCTGCTGCAACACATGTTCCCAGGTTCGCTGACGCCGCTCTAACGTACGCTGCGCGATATATTCGGCGGGCATCAACCCCTGATAGGTGGTCTGCCAGCTCTCAGTGTGAACGAAAGCAATGCCATGCGCGTCTTCAGTTCGCGCCGGACGAATGGTAACAACCATCTACGCACACTCCTGTCACTATGGTATAATCTGCCTTGATTTGAAAAATTCTATTCTGGTTCTATTCGCAGGAGGAGCAAACGCGGTGTCTCAAAGCCAGGCGCAAAAGATCATCAAAAGCCTGAAAGGGCTCGACAAGCAATTACAGCCAGATGAACAGCCTCTGCTTGATATTCCCGGTATCTGGGATAATGGCAAAGAGAAGCGTAGCGAGGCGGGAGACGTTGTGCTCACCAACCAGCGCGTTTTTGGCTTTTATTACCGCAGTTTCCCGCGAGAATATCTCTTCCTTGATGCTATTCCGCTTGCCTCCATCAAACGAGTAACGCTCCGTCAGAAGAGCTTTGAGCCGTTGTTCCGTGAATTAAGTATCAGCGATGGAGAACGAACTGTCTATGTGCGCTCCTCCCGTGCCAAAATTGAAGAATTGTACCGGGCACTTCGTTCCGCCATTGAAGAGCATGCCCCGACAGCCAGTGAGGCCTTTGAGCAGCCGCAAACCACAGAGGAGAGACGCGAGGCCCCAAGCTATGAGCGTCAGGAGGTCAGTGCTAAATTTGACACCTCCCCGCTGGCGATTACGCTCCTTTTCGCAGGCGGCATCTTACTTGAGGTCATCGGTGTCATTCTCTGGAGTTTTACCGGTAGTCCGCAGGCAGGCCTCTCGCTCTGTTTTGCAGGATTTATTGCCGTAATCACCGCTATTTTCGTCCAGCGACAACGTGCCCGCTAGCTCCTTGCACCACCAGGATAACACCTCCTCCTTTCCTGCAACAAACAGCCCACCCGAGTATGGCTCTGGAAGTGGGACACTTCCTCTTTTCTTCCAACCAGCGCTTCTGATTCCGCTTCGGAGTGATCTTCATGGATATAAGAAAATACCCCTCTTCCTTCTCCACAAACGCCGGGAAAGAAAAAGGCAGAGTTATTCCCATCTTCGCGCGTTAGCTAGCAACGTTGACACGTTCTTTTTCAGACAGGTACAATAGTATAACCGAAGGAAACAACGCGGTTTCCTTGTCTCCCACGTCCTACATCAACAATAGACGAGGCGCAGAAACGATGAAGATTATTGTCTGTATAAAACAGGTGCCTGACCCAAATACCACGGTCAGTAAACTGGACCCGAACACCAAACGACTCGTACGCACAGGCGTATCCCTCATTCTCGATCCTGGCGACGAGAGTACTATTTCCGCGGCAATCAAACTTCGTGACACCATTGGTAACAGCGAATTAATCGCGTTGAGCATGGGGCCCGCCTCCGCTCAGGAAGGCATGCGCCGCGCCCTGGCTATGGGCTGCGACCGCGCCATTCTGGTCACAGATGACGCGCTGGCAGGTTCTGACGCGCTGGCAACGGCTCGCGTCCTCTCCTCCGTCATCCAAAAAGAGGGGGCGGATCTGGTGTTCTGCTCGACCGAGAGTACCGATGGCTATACCGGCATGGTACCCGGTGGAATCGCGGAGTTTCTGGGCATTCCTCAGCTCACCTTTGCCCGCGAAATCAAGGTAGAAGGCACGAAAGCCGTCATCAAACGCGTGATTCCGTCCGGTTATCAAACCGTTGAATGTCAGTTGCCCGCTGTCGTCACCATCGCCAGTGGCTCGTTTGAGGCTATTTACCCGACCATGAAGGGTATTATGAGTGCAAAGCGCAAGCCATTCAGTCAGTTGAAGCTGGCGGATCTGGGTCTTGACGCGGCGCAGGTAGGTGAGCAGGGAGCCCGCGAGAAAATTCTGAGCATTGGTCAGGTCGAGGCCCGTGCGGCAGGACAGATTATCAAGGACGATGGCACTGCGGCTCAGCAGATCGCTGACTTTTTGCAGCGGTACCAGTTGCTTTAGGAACCAGCGAAAGGAGAATAGCAGATGGCACACACAATCTGGGTTCTGATCGAACTCGAAAATGGAAAGCCCGCCCGCTCTTCGCTGGAAGTGCTCGGGAAAGCTGCAAAACTGGGCCGTGCAGAAGCGATCGTGCTTGGTGCAGCCGCAGCAGAGATCGCTCCGGAACTTGGGCAGTACGGAGCTGAGAAGGTCTATGTCCACGCCGATGAAACCTATGACACATATCTGACCCTGCCCGCCGTTGAGACAGTCAGTAATCTTCTCAAGCAGCATCAGCCCGATCTACTCTTGCTGGCAACCACCTATAACCTGCGCGATATCGCTGCACGCCTGATGGTTCGCAACAATATCGGCCTGATTACCGACGCCACTGATCTGAACTTCGAGAATGATGGCCTGAAGGTCACTGTGCCCTGGGGTGGTGAGAATCTTGTCACCGCGACTCATCCCTATCAGGGAACCGGTATTGTGCTGGTCCGTCCGAAGGCCTTCGCACTGGAGCGCTACGAAGGGCGCACCGCTGAAGTTGAGACGCTCACGACCACAATCAGCACCGAAGCCCAGGCGATCAAGGTCATCGATACGGTCGAGGTTGCCAGTGAAGGACCAGCCCTCGAAGATGCCGCAGTGATTGTCAGTGGCGGTCGTGGCCTGGGTAAAGCCGAGAATTATCATCTGGTTGAAGAGCTGGCGGCAGCACTTGGAGGCGCTCCCGGAGCAACACGCGCCATTGTCGATGCTGGCTGGCTCCCCTATAGCTATCAGATCGGCCAGACGGGAAAGACCGTCAAGCCAACGCTTTATATTGCAGCGGGCATCAGCGGCGCGATTCAACATCTCTCAGGAATGAAAGGCTCAAAGTTTATCGTTGCCATAAACAAAGACGAGAATGCGCCTATCTTCTCAGTGGCAGATTTTGGCGTGGTTGGCGATGCGCTGACCATTCTGCCCCAACTGACAGAGGAAGTGAAGAAACGCAAAGCGTAGTCGCTTCTGTGACAATGCGGGTGCCTTTCCAGAGAGAAAGGTACCCTCTACAAGCACTTTTTACCCACGTCACCAACGATGCTGACGCGTTCCCCGCTTTCGGGGTGGTCGCCAGGCGTCGTGAAGAGAGTTCTTGAAAAAGAGGACTGAGCGCTTTTGTACGGGCGACCGATGCTCTCGCGAAAGCATTCCGAAAACCGCCCGTCCGAAGTCTAGACGGAGGTTCCATACCATGACGCCCCCACCGATTTCACCTACCGGGGGTTGGCTCGGCACCGCCCTGTTTCTTGTCGTACTGGTTGCAGCCCTGGGGCTCTTTGCCTGGCGAGCCGGCGAGCTGGTTATGCTGCTGGTAAAAGCGCGTCCAGAAAACCGCTTCGACCGCATCGATGACCGAATCGGCTCGATCTTTCAAGGCGTTCTCGGGCAGAGCGGTGTATTGCGCGACCCTATCCCTGGAATAGCACACTTCTTTACCTTCTGGGGCTTTATCGTGATCCAGATCGGGTTGCTGGATCTCATACTGAATGCATTCAATCTCTCGCTGCCATTCGTCGGTGAGAGTCATGTGTTCGCCTGGATTCTTGATAGCTTCCTCGTTCTGGTATTCGCGGCCCTGGTCATCTTTGCTATCCGGCGCGCAGTGTTTCATCCCAAACAACTGCAAAGCTTCCTGCATGGCCCCTGGGATGGCTATATCATTCTAGGGTTGATCTTTCTGGTTATCTTGACCCTTGCCCTGGTCGAGGGCTTCGAGTATAGCGCCACACACGGTACGGCCTGGACCCCACTCGGTGAGTTTTTCTACCCGCTGTTCCGTCTGGCCGGAGATCAGGCCAGTATCAACGCCTATCGCTTTCTCTGGTGGGTTCATGTCCTGATCGTGCTTGCCTTCCTGATCTATTTGCCACGCTCCAAGCACCTGCACCTGCTGGCAACACCGTTTAACGTCTTCTTCCAGAGCTATAAACCGAAGGGCGCACTCCCGCCGATCGAGAATCTGGAAGAGCGAGAGGATTATGGCATCTCGAAGGTGGAGCAATTCACCTGGAAACAGCTCCTCGATGGCTATGCCTGTACGGAGTGTGGTCGCTGTAACACGGTCTGCCCTGCCACCAATACCGGCAAGCCTCTCTACCCGAAAGAGATCATTCTAGGCGTCAAAGAGGCTCTCTTTGTCCGCAGCGGTGAGATCCTGGGCCGCGAGACGATCTACGACAAATATGGAACCGCTGCCGTGAAGGAAGATCAGACGGCAGATGAGCAGGCAGCTCATCATAAACCAATGGTTGGCGGTATCATCTCAAAAGAGGCGCTCTGGGCCTGTACGACCTGTATGGCCTGTATGGAGATCTGCCCGGTCTCGATCGAGCATGTGCCCAAAATCGTTGACATGCGCCGCAGCCTCGTGATGGAGGAAAGCGAGTTCCCGCAAGAGGTTACTTCCCTCTTTAACAATATCGAGCGCAACGGCAATCCCTGGGAGATCAGTAACGACAAACGCGCCGAGTGGGCCGCTGGCCTGGATATTCCGCTGCTCTCTGAGAATCCCGATGCCGATGTACTTTACTGGGTTGGCTGTATGGGCTCATTCGATGAGCGCAACAAGAAGGTGGCAACCTCGGTTGCAAAGGTGCTCAAAGCCGCAAAGGTCAACTTTGCTATTCTTGGCCCTGAAGAAAGCTGTACGGGCGACCCCGCACGCCGCATCGGCCACGAATATCTGTGGTATATGCAAGCGCAACAGAACGTGGAGACGCTCAATAGCTACGGCTTCAATCAGTCGCTGCCACCCGCAGACGAGCACGCAGGCCCTCCCAAACATCGCACGATTATTACCGCCTGCCCCCACTGCTTCAACACCATCAAGCATGAGTACCCGCAGGTCGGTGGTGATTACGATGTGGTCCACCATACCGTGTTCATCAATAAGCTGGTAGAAGATGGCAAGCTTGAGCTTCCTGAGGGTTTTGATAAGCGCAAGCTCACCTATCATGACCCCTGCTATGTCGGTCGCTACAATGATGTGTACGATGAGCCGCGCCGCGTGTTGACTGTACTGAACAATAATGGCATCGTTGAGATGCAGCGCAACCGCAATCGGAGCTTCTGCTGTGGCGGCGGTGGCGGGCGAGCCTGGATGGAGGAAAAGATAGGCAAGCGCATCAACCAGACCCGCGTGAACGAGGCCCTGGACACCAAAGCCGAGGTGCTGGCTGCTGCCTGTCCTTTCTGTATCACTATGTTTGAGGATGGCATCAAAGGCGTTGAGGCTGAGGAGAAGCTTCAGGTTGAGGATATCTCGGAGATTCTGGTTCAAGCAATCGACCAGAAAGAGACATCCAACAGAAGACCTGCTACCATCTAGAGCCAGATAGCCCAAAGACGAACAGAAACAATAGAAAGCCGCCGGGACGTCCCTGCTCCGGCGGCTTTCTGCTTCCCCATGTTGAGCGGCTAGTTACGAACAGAAACAAAGGATTATGCTTCTTGTCCGGTTCGTGTATCGCTTTCAGTATCCAGTATACGGGAAGCCACTTCCACTGCCCTTTGCTCAGAATTACAGCCGAATTCACGTCAGACGAACGCGCATATGGTCTTTTTTCGCCCGGATTCTATCTCCTCTTCAAAATTGTCTTATGTAAGATTTGCCGAAGGCTAGAAAAACGCTACTTCCTTGCAGACGGATTATAGGACTGAACCTGATGCTCGATTTCAGCATAGAGCTCTTCTAGCGAGATCCCGAGCTGCTGTGTGGAAATCAGCAGCTCACGCACAGCCTCGCTCAGTCGTTGCTGCCGCTCCTCCAGGGGCAGCACGGGCGGCACAGATACAACTCTCGCTCGTTTTCCCACAGAAAGCTCGATCCAACCTTCTTCCTTGAGTTCCCGATATGCTCGCACGACTGTATTAGGAGCCAGACCCAGATCTCGGGCGAATTGACGAACAGGTGGAAGCTTCTCTCCGGCCCGCATGCTGCCCGATGCTATCACCCTTCTCAATTGCTCTTTGAGTTGCTCATAGGGTGCGACTGAACTATCATGATGAATGACGAGAAGTGGCAATGAGTCCATCATCAATTACTCCTTTTTGCTTCCATCCGTCAGCCGACCACCAAGCCCTCTACGAAAGAGATGCACAAAGAGACAACTGACAGGTAACAGAACCAGTGAGATCAACCAGGTTGCCACCCCTATCACGCTGAGCCAATCCGGCACGGTTATCCCTTCACTCTGCACCAGCAAACGCCATTGTGCTGCCAACAGGCCCGAGAGAAGCAGGAACTCCTGTCCAGTCAGAGCAGCGATCAAGCGATGCCGCAACCAGTCATCCAGACGGCGAGATTGCTGTGGATCAGGCGTCAGATTCAAACGAGCCCCACGCACAATCAAGGAGATCAGGAGCTCAACCAGCCCCACAAGAAGCAGCATCCCGGCAGGGATCAGCACCAGGCCCCAGCCGTACAATGGCACATGCCAGAACCCCCGCATTCAGCTCTGCTCCTGACTTCAAATAGGGCAGATAGAGCACTGTGAGCAAGATCGTATAGACGATCAGAGCCCCAATGAGCAGAGGGAACAGCACTGAACGGATATCGGTTACCTTTCGCCGATGCAGATCACTATAGGCAACAGCCGAGCGGCTCAATTTGCGTACGCGTATGATTCCGACAAGCACCCCGACACCATATCCACCCCCCATAAACAGGACAAGTTCCAGATAGAGTAGTTCCGAGTATAGCATCTGTTCAGACTTCCATGCCAGCATGAGAAGAGCCAGCGCCATGCAGAGCCAGCCAGCCCAAACCATAGTGAAGAGAAAATGGCCTGCCATATCTCAGTTACCCGTCTCATAAGCACCTGCATGGAATACTGCCCTTGTGGAAGATTCCATTCCTCTAGCTCCTGTTTTTAGAGAGAACTGCATCTGAGGAGTAAATCATGTACGTAATCCCATAAAGAGGGCAATGATACTGCCAATCAGGAATATACCGGCTATGAGAAAAAGATTCACAGACATACTTCTTTCTCCATTGAAGCTATCAAACCTGTTGTACAACGTAAAACCGTATCAATAGGTTAAGACAGTTGAAAGGGAAGAAGATCAAATCCTGGCAGGTTGAGGCTTGCGAAAAGCAAAACCTATCGTCACTGGCGTTTTCACATGCTGTCAGGCTATGTTAGAATATACTCCATAAGATAACTGCATGATTCTCAAGCATAACACTGGAATATCAAATAAAGGACGTAAAAGCACATGCCCGGCTTCCCTATAGTAGAGGTTATCATCATCTTTGTCTTGATACTGGCAAACGGTTTCTTCGCCGCCTCCGAAATTGCAATCGTTTCGGCGCGGCGCAGTCGTCTGCAACAACAGGCAAACGCAGGGAAGAAGAGCGCTGAGGAGGCGCTTAACCTTGCAGAAGACCCGGACCGTTTCCTTGCAACCGTTCAGGTGGGTATCACGTTGATCAGTACGCTCTCCGCGGCTTATGGAGGCGCGAGTATCAGTGATTGGTTATCTCGCTGGTTGGTTCAGGTGTTCCCATCCACGAAACCATATGCCGCCCCGATTTCCCTCGGCATTGTTGTTGTACTGATTACCTACTTCTCGCTGCTGATCGGTGAGCTGGTTCCCAAACGTATCGCCCTGCAATCGGCCGAAAAAATCGCCACCATTGCAGCCCCAATTATGCGCCGCCTCTCGATTATCGCCAGCCCAATTGTTGCCTTCCTGACAGTGACAGCTAACATTGTACTGCGCCTGGTCGGTCAGCAGACAGCGCGTAAGCAGGAGATCACCGAAGAGGATATTGTATACCTCGCACGTGAGGGAGCAGAGATCGGAACCGTTGAGAGCCGCGAAGAAGAGTTCATCAATCGCGTGTTTCGCTTCACTGATCGCTCGGTCGGCTCAGTAAAGGTACCACGCACAGAGATCGTTGCCGTTGAGGTTGGTACGCCTTTTGACTCCGTGATTGAAACCTTCCTCAGTTCGGGCTATACGCGCCTGCCGCTCTATGAAGAGACGCTCGATAACATTGTCGGCGTACTGTATGCAAAAGACCTGCTGCGAGCCCGCTCAAAGGATGAACCGGTTGATCTGGTCAAGCTGGCGCGTCCGCCCTTCTTTATCTCAGAATATCAGCACGTTGATGATCTGCTCCAAACCTTCCGCAGCAAAGGCATCCATCTGGCAATTGTCATCGATGAGTACAGTCAGGTAACCGGTCTGGTAACGCTTGAAGACCTGCTTGAAGAGCTGGTTGGCGAGATTCAGGATGAGTATGACCAGCCAGAAGAAAGCGGTTTTGTTCAGCGTGAAGATGGCAGTTGGCTTGTGGATGCAATGATCGATCAAGAACTTGTGAGGAAAAAGTTCAATATGCCCCCCGTGCCCGATGAGAAGGTCGAGTACAAGACACTGGCTGGCATGATCCTTACCCATATGGGGAAAATCCCGGCGGTGGGCGATAAACTGACCATCGATAATATCTCAATCGAAATTATGGATATGGACGGACGCCGCATCGACAAAGTATTGATTCGTCAGACGGCTCCCGAGGCCACAGACAAACAGCCAACCTCATAACCGAAAGGTTCCCGCAAGAGATATGTTTGCGGGAACCGCTTTCGTCAGTCTGTCTCGAACCAGAGGCGCTGCATCTCACTGCTCTGTGTCAGTAGCTCTTCCAGCGTTCCTTCAGCCTCAATTTGCCCAGCCTTCAGCACCAGAATATGATCAGCGCGACGCAAGGCAGGTTGTTTGTGCTTGCTCAAAAAGCCGCTCCCATAATGTCTGCTCCGTCTCGACATCCAGCGCACTTGAGAGATCATCAAAGACGAGCAACTCAGCATCTCGCACAAACATACGAGCCGCTCGCTGGATCTGGCCCCCTGATAGCTTGACACCTCTCACCCCAACAGGGGTCGCCAGCCCGGTTTCAAGGCCAACAACATCATGCTCCATCACCGCCGCGTGAACCGCCCGTTTTAGACGATCCTGCTCTAGCGGCGGGCCAAGAAGAATATTATCTTGTTCGGTAAAAGGGGAAAACAGGGATCAAAAACAGACAACGATCTACAGAGACTGAAGAGGGGAAAGATCTCATCCAGGAAAAAGCAAAAAAGCCCCTTCCAGCGTAATTCTTTTTCAGGGGAAGACGAAAAAACCAATTGCATCGGTCAGTATACTATACAGCGAACGAAGTATTCCAGCGGCTAAAGAGGGGAAACGGTAAACGTGAGATCTCTATTTGTCTGCACACAAAAGAGGGCATCAAAGCCCTCACTATATGCTGGCGGTTCCAGCTTCTTCACGGTGCTGAACAGGGCGACATCAGGCACCTGCGCGCGACCACTGCGCTGCTGATTCCGCTTCAGACAACTCTTGAGATTGGCAGTGAACCAGTAACCGATGATCTCAGCACCATACTGCTTCCCAAGCGCGATCACATCAGCGCGATCGTCTTTCGTCGGATTGGTATTATCGACAAGCGCAGAGCGCCCCTCGCGAAGTGCCTCTTCCAGCAGCACATGCTGGCGTCGCGCGGGCCGTCGATTGTTCGGGAACAGATCCTTGCTGATATAGGTCCATGTCTCTGGCTCAGGCTGAAGCACAGTACGCGCAAACGTGCTTTTCCCCGCACCCTGCAAACCAATCAGAATCACGACTTCCATACGCTCCGGCTCACAACAAAGCGCTCCTCACACTTGCGTACAGTGTCGATCCCTTCCCCATAGTAAGAGTAGGCCCACTCTTCCAGCGGTCCGATCACGCTTTGAAAGATCTCATCGGGAATCCGCCGGAGCGACGACCATTGCCGTTGAAGATATGATTCCAGTTCCTGGCGAGGCGTTGTTGCCTGCACCCAGGTAAATGAACTATCCTCCTCTGAATGCCAGCCAAGCTCTTCAAGGAAGGCATCAACTTGAGGCTTCTGTTCTAATGCCTGAAGGCTCTTCTTGCCGCCACGCTCCTCAACCATGCGCCAGAAGGTCTCGGCAATCTTGCTGATATCCGAAGGAACCGACTCATCCCAGGCACGCAGAAATACTCCGCCTGGACGCAGCACACGTAAACACTCCCGTACCGCCTGTTGCCAGCCATCAACAAGGTGGAAGACATGAATCGCGAGGAGCACATCAAACGAGCCTGACTCAAAAGGGATTGCGGTCATATCAGCAAGCGCAACTCGCAAGGCCGCTACCAGCTCAGGATGCTCATAGCGCACCACCCGGGGAATAGAGGCCACACGCTCATCTTCCAGCGTTCCCCAGGGATATGCCACAGCCTGCCAGCCACGTTGCTTCAGTTTCTGCTCCAGCCGATCGAGCATATTAGTGGAAATATCGATGCCGGTACAATAGAGTCCTTGTTCTGCCAGTGGAATAGCTACCCTGCCGGTTCCAATGCCGACTTCAAGCCATTTCTTCTGCTCGGGCTTGCCCGCGAGCCGAACAAGCTTCTGTGCGATCTGACAGGCCACTTCTTCAGGATAGCCCCGCGTCGCGTCATAGATTTGTGCCAGTGTATCAAAATTAAATGATGCCATGAGCCAGCCTTCTCCCTTTTCAACAAAAGGGGGCACAAACAGCCTGAGGCGATTTGTACCCCGCAGCGTTTCGCATTCTTTACTCGGCAAGCAACGACCGCGCGATTACCAGACGCTGGATCTGATTCGTTCCTTCATAAATCTGGGTAATCTTTGCATCGCGCATCATCCGTTCGGCGGGATACTCCTTCATGTATCCATAACCACCTAGAATCTGGATTGCATCATTCGTAACTTCCATCGCGGCATCAGAGGCAAACATCTTTGCCATCGAGGAATACTTGCTAAAGTTCTTCTCACCTCGATCAACCATCGCGGCAGCATTGTACACAAGCAAACGGGCGGCCTCAACCTTTGTTGCCATATCAGCCAGCATAAACTGAATGCCCTGATTATCGGCAATCGGATGCCCAAATTGCACACGCTGTTTGGCATAAGAGATTGCCAGCTCCAGTGCGCCCTGGGCGATCCCAAGCGCCTGCGCTCCAATGCCAATCCGGGTCCGATCCAGAGTCATCATCGCAATCTTGAAGCCTTGTCCCTCTTCACCGATCAGATTTTCGGCGGGCACCTCACAATCCTGAAAGATCAGCTCAGCCGTCTGAGAACCTTTGATCCCCATCTTATCCTCAACATGTCCAACAGAAAAACCGGGATACTCTTTCTCAACAATAAACGCGCTGATGCCGCGCGTGCCCTTCTCGCGATCGGTAATCGCAAAAACAGTGTTGACCTGGGCAAGGCCGCCATTCGTGATAAAGCGCTTTGAACCATTGAGAATATACTTATCACCCTGGCGCACAGCGACCGTCTTCATTGCAGCCGCATCGGAGCCGGAGCCGGCCTCGGTCAGACCAAAGGCCGCCAGCCACTCACCACTTGCCAGACGCGGGAAATAGGTACGCTTCTGTTTCTCGTTGCCAGCTAGCAAAATCGGCATTGAGCCAAGCTGTTGAACAGCCAGTAACAGGCCAGTAGTAGCGCAACAGCGTGAAAGCTCTTCAATAGCCATCGTAATCGCCAGTTCAGAGGACCCCAGGCCACCATACTCTTCGGGAAAAGGCATCGCCAAAATATCGTGATGAGCAAGCAGCTCTTTCATATCCCAGGGGAATTCGCCGGTGTGATCTATTTCGGCGGCACGCGGAGCAACTCGTTCCTCCGCAATCTCACGGATCGCCGCTATTAAGTCTCGTTCGTCTTCACTGACGGTTATCACAGCCATGCTCCTGTACTCCTTTCATGACGTCAGATGCGTCAACAGAAAATGCGCTCTCAGCCAGTAACACCGGCTCTTCGCACTCTCTCATGATTTCTCGAAGCAAAAGGGACTTCTTTGTTCCCTGCCTGGAATCCTTCATTCAGGAGTATATCACATTATCAGAACGGCTTCTGTCAGCAGGCTTTTCTTTCCCCGTTCGCCAGGCTATACTGAACCTATTCTATCGTTACAGGAGACCCCATATGTTACAGATTCGCTCTATTTCAGCAGAGGAAACCTACCCACTGCGCCAGCGCGTGCTTCGCCCCCATCAAGCGCTTGAAGCATGCGCCTACCCACATGATACCGATGAAACGAGCTTCCATGCAGGATGTTTTTTCGAGGATCAGTTAATAGGAATCGGTTCAATCTTTCGTGAGGCTCAAGACGGCACCACCAACCGGAATATCTGGCGGATTCGAGGGATGGCAGTCGCCCCTGAGCAGCAGGGAAAGGGCATCGGCGGGCGTATTCTTACCGCTCTGATTGCCTATGTTACCGCCCAGGGGCAGCCCGGCGAGATCTGGTGTAACGGGCGCATCACCGCCAAAGGCTTTTATGAACGCTACGGGTTTCAACAGCTCGGTGAGGTTTTCGAGCTACCTGGCATCGGTCCTCATGTCGTGATGCACCGACCAATTGAGGTGTGACCGTTAGTTGCGCCGCAAGGTCATAACGGCGGGCAGGCGATCAAACATCAGTAACCCGAGCGGTAAGCCAATCACGGTAATGCAGCACACAAAGGCTACCAGGGACCAGAGAGCTCCGAACCAGAAACCAATCAGACAATAGTACAGCGCACGTAGCAAGAAAGGATGCTGCGACACCTCTCCAGTATGCACAAACACCCCGCCGCTGGTTGCCACTACGTGCGCCTGTTGCGTCACAGGGCGCAACGTCAGCACCTGCGGCAAGCGGTTCAGCATGATCAGGCCAAACGGCAAGCCAAGAATCGTCAGACAGAGAAGGTACCCGACACAGAGCCAGAACAGCCCGAGCCACCAGCCAAGTAGCAGAAACCAGGCCGCACGCAAGAGAAATCCCGGGCCCTGCCGCGTCACCACAACCTGACTTTGTCCAAACGGATGTTGCTGCATCATAAAACTGCTCTTTCTTATTCGTATTCCTCTTTTTTATTATAAAGAAGACTTTCTCAAAAACAACAGGTACAAATCGCTACCACATACAGTCACCACTCTTCTACAAGAGATAAACGAAAGACAGACAAAGGAATAAAACGGAAGTTCCGACTGTTATATACTACGCAAGCCCGAAGAAGAAGCAGCTTCTTGCTCCCGATATTCCCCCGACTCCGAGCATGAGAACGAAAAAGATAAATGTACATCGAGGCGGATAAAGACAGGTTTTCCACTAGCCAAATAGCGATCTACATGCTATAATTATTTCAGAATAGAGTAGCGTTTTTGTGAAAAGTGGGTGCCCCCCACTTTTCTGTTTGCCAGAGGCTTTTTTTGCACACGAACAAATTGAACTAGTTTCACTGGGCACCCAGCGGGAGGAGTAAGGCACATGAGGAGCGAATTTCAGGCGGCAATTGCACAATTGATTGCCGAAAAGGGACTACCCCGCGAAGTGGTTATGGAGACCGTAGCGAACGCCCTGTTAGCGGCTTATCGCAAAAGCTTCGGTGGAGGCGAGAATGTACGCATCGAGGTTGATAAAAACGGTGAAGTCCATGTATGGGCGTCAAAGCGCGTCGTTGCCCAGGTCACAGACCCCAATGAAGAGATTTCTCTGGCAGAGGCACAGCGTTTAATCCCAAATGCAGCCCTCGGACAACTCGTCGACGTAGATTCTTCATTCATCTTCGCGCGTATCCCTACCCAGACGGCCAAACAGGTCATTTTACAACGCATTCGCGAAGCTGAGCATGAGCATCTCTACGATCAGATCAAGAACTGGGTCGGAGAGATACGCCTGGGCACGCTCACCCGAAAGGACGCTAACCGCGGTTGGGTCATCGACTTTGACCTTGATAAAGTAGATAAGGTCGAAGGCTTGATGCCAGTCAGCGAAGAGGTCCCGACAGAGCGCTACCGCCCGGGCCAGCGTATTCGCGTCTACATTTATGATGTTCGGAAGGTTCAGGGACGACTCCTGCAAATTCTGGCCTCGCGCACCCATCGAGATCTGGTACGACGTCTGTTTGAAGCCGAAGTGCCTGAGATCTACGAAGGCACTGTTGAGATTATGGCAATTGCCCGTGAGCAGGGAAGCCGCACCAAAGTGGCAGTTCATTCCCGTCAGGAAGGACTGGACCCGATCGGCGCATGCGTGGGTGTACGCGGCTCGCGCATCAATAATATTGTGCGCGAACTGAACGACGAGAAGATTGATATTATCCTGTGGGATAAAGATCCGGCAACTTTTGTAGCCAACTCGCTCAGCCCGGTGAAGCCGCTGAAGGTAGAGCTGCGCGAGTCCGATCATACTGCCATCGTCACGGTACCCGAACGTCAGCTTTCGCTGGCAATCGGAAAAGATGGGCAGAATGCTCGTCTGGCAGCCAAATTGACGGGCTGGCGGGTAGATGTTGTGAAGCCAGCCGAGGGCGAAGTCTACGAGGAACCGGTTGAGGATGAGGCGGTGACAACACGCCGTCAGCGAAGCCGTTCTCGCAGCCAGAAATAGGGAGCGGAGCAGCATGACAAAGGGGAAACAGGCAAAACCGCGGAAGCATATACCAATGCGCACCTGTGTCTCGTGCCACGAGACCAAATCGAAGCGCGAACTTCTGCGTGTTGTGCGCACGCCAGAAGGAAAGGTCGTGATCGACGCGACGGGCAAGAAGTCGGGCCGAGGCGCGTATCTGTGCGCTCGTCTCTCTTGTTGGCAACAGGCAATGAAAACCAGACGAATCGAGCAGGTTCTCAAGGTCGATAGCATCTCGGAAGAAGATAAAGCCGGGCTCAACGAGTTCATTGCGACCCTACCGAAAGAGCAAACGGTATCAACGGGCAGCACGAACTCGTAAAAAAGTACCAGAACCTCAGACAATACCACGCGAAACCTGTATACTGTGTAGTATCGGTATATCATTCAGTTGTAATACGCAAACGCTTGCAAGTGGCGGCTTTCTGCTGCCATTTGCAAAGGTTGCATCAGTATTCTATACTAAATGGGATATCTTATCCGATAGAAGATTTTACTGAGCTGGCTGCCACATTGTCTCACACCGTTCTTACACAGATAGCAATGTACCGGCATCTGGAAACAAAAGGCCGCCACTACTCGATGGTTGTTTTCTGATCGTCCCTTCTTTTCCAGCAGAACAAAGGTCGAAAAAGAACAAGGGACGTTTTCAATACGACGCTCTGACCTATCGGTCGGACAAGAATTGAAACGAAATAATGTATTGTATTATCTCTACTCTTGTTAGAGACACAGCCCCTCGTTTTACAGGGCAGTTGTATCAGCGAATGTTTGCGGAGCGATCAGCTATGATTCAATAAGCATAGCCTCTACGCCAGAGAGCGCAGACTAAAAACATGCCTGGCACTGCACCAACGAGGGTCTGTCCCCTCTCCTACAGAAAATGCTGAAGAGAAGGAAGAAGGGTGACAGACCTTTTTCATGGCTGTGAAGAGAGATTTCCGCCGCCTAAAGGCGCAGCAGATGATAGGAGGGAGTCTTCTTCATGAGAGATACGTCTGAACTCACAGAAGGCACTGAGCAGGCTAAACCGAAGACGACACAACAGACACATACCCGGAAGCCACGCGCAAGAGCCGAGAGCACAACACCAGGCAGCCAGGAACACGAGAATAAAGCACAGACGCGGCGGCGTCCTTCCAACAGTTCCCAGGGCGCGACACGCACCCAGAGTGGAAGCAAAGAAGGGCATCAGGGCACAAGCCCAACGCCTGCCCGTCCTGCACATTCAAGAGGAAGCACACACGCGCAGCGTCCTGCCACTAGCACCCACGGAGGCCATCGCGGGCAGACAACCCGAACAGCAGGAAACACTGCGACCAGTGGGCGGCCTGCACCCTCTGGGAAAACAGGCACTGCACAGCCGACTAGAGGTGCTCGCGGTGGTCAGGCAACCCAGTCGCCGACAGCCGGAACACGGACCAGTCGACCGAGTAAACCAGCCACCTCGCGTCCAGCCTCTCGCTCGAATGCAGCACATAAAGCGGCTGAACGTCGCGCCGCTCCGGTAAAGGAGAAACCCGCTGGCGGCCCGGTCACGATTCCACCACAGATTGTGGTGAAGGATCTGGCCGAGTTACTGGAGGTTACGCCGAATGAAGTCATTCGTCGTCTGATCGGTCATAGCATTTTCGCGAACATCAATCAGGTTATCGACTATGATAAGGCCGTCCTTGTCGCGCAAGAACTGGGCTTTGAGCCACAGGAGGCAAAGGTCTCTACGAATGCGGTACAGGGACGCCCCGTCGTCGCACCAGAAATCCAGAAACCCCCGATTCAGGACAAGAACGCGGTTGTCGTTCCTCCTGTCGTGACAATTATGGGACACGTCGACCACGGTAAAACAACGCTGCTGGACACAATCCGGAAGACGAAGGTTGCCGCGGGCGAAGTCGGCGGTATCACACAGCATATCGGCGCGTATCAGGTTGAGATCAACGGGAAGAAGATCACCTTCCTGGATACACCAGGCCACGAGGCCTTTACCTCGCTTCGGGCTCGCGGCGCACAGGTCGCTAATATTGCAATTATTGTCGTCGCTGCCGATGATGGCGTCATGCCACAGACACGCGAGGCAATCGACCATGCCCGCGCTGCCAATATGCCTATTATCATCGCCCTGAACAAAATCGATAAGGCGGGAGCAAACCCCGATCACGTTAAGCAGCAACTGGCCGAAATCGGCATTGTTGTTGAAGAGTACGGCGGTGAAACGGTCTGTGTTCCGGTCTCGGCCAAGAAGGGCGAAGGCATCGACGAACTGCTTGAGTACATCTTGTTGGTCGCGGAAATTCAGGATATCCAGGCCAACCCGAACAAGCTGGCAGTCGGTACCATCATTGAAGCCAAGATGGAGAAGAGCAGCGGCACATCTGCAACCGTGCTGGTCCAGGATGGCACTCTGAAAATGGGTGATCATATTGTTGTGGGCCCGATTGTTGGTAAGGTCCGTGCCATGTTCAACGATCGAGGCAAGCGCATTCAGAAAGCGCCACCGAGCACCCCGGTCAGCATTCTGGGTCTTCCCGAAGTGCCACAGGCCGGTGATCGTGTCGAAGCAATGCCCGATGAGAAGAGCGCCAAGCAGCGCGCAGCTGAAGAGGCCGAGCGCCGCAAGCAGGAGGCCAACCTGAATCAGGTCAGCCTGGATACGCTCTATCTACAGGAGGGTGCGGTCAAGGAACTGAACGTCATCCTCAAGAGTGACGTGCAGGGCTCTGCCGAGGCACTGAAGAACTCGCTCTCGAAGATCAGCAGCGAGAACCTGAAGGTCCGCTTGATCCGCGAGGGTGTCGGTAATGTGACCGAGACAGATGTCCATCTGGCGGCTGCCTCTGGCGCCATCATCATTGCCTTTAATGTGAAGACCGATGATGCAGCACAGCGTGAGGCTGCCAAAGAGGGCGTCGATATCCGCCACTACAACATCATCTATAAGATGATTGAGGATATCGAGAACGCGCTGAAGGGCATGCTTGAGCCACAGTACCGTGAGGTTATTGAGGGTCACGCCGAGATCGTGGCAACCTTTAAGGCCGGACGCAATATGCAGATTGCCGGTTGCCGTATCACCGACGGTAAAGTGACGCGCTCTTCACAGGCTCGCGTTCTTCGCAAGGGTGAGAAGGTCTACGAAGGCAAGATTGGTTCTCTTCGTCGTGGTAAAGATGATGTTCGCGAAGTTCATACCGGTTACGAATGCGGTATCGTGCTTGACGACTTCAACGCCATCGAGGTTGGCGACATCATTGAAGCCTTTACACAGGAAAAAGTCCAGCCCGGCGCATAAGCAACCGATACAATATCGTACAGAACAGAAGCGTGGAATCGAACTGATGACGGTCAGGAACATTCCACGCTGCTCGTATCATGGAGTTGAAGAGGGTCCATTATGCCAAATACACATAGACAGGAAAAACTGGCGGAACTGATTGCCGAAGAGATCAGTGATCTGTTGCGCACCCGGGTAAAGGACCCGCGCGTCGGCTTCGCCAGCATCACCCACGTAGATGTCAGCGGCGACTTACGTCAGGCCAAAATCATGGTGAGCGTTATGGGTACTCCGGAAGAACAGCAGAAAACGATCCAGGGTCTCAAGAACGCAACCGGGTTCTTGCGTCGCGAGTTGGGTTCCCGCCTCGTGCTCCGTCATGTCCCGGAACTCACCTTCAAACTCGATCACTCGATAGCAGAAGGCGCTCGGGTCCTTGCTCTGATCAACCAGATTGAACGCGAAGAGCAGGAGAAGACGCAACAATCAAAGACAGAGGAAGAATGAGTCAGCAAACCGTTCCCACAGCTACCCCATTAGATCAACAACTCAATCCAGAACTTGTGCAAAATGCAATGGCCCTGATAGAGCCAGCACAGCGGATCGCCTTACTCGCCCATGAGCACCCCGACGGCGATGCGCTCGGCTCTATTCTGGGCTTTTCTCATATACTCTCCCTGCTCGGGAAAGAATGCGTTCCTGTATGCGCCGATCCAGCCCCGCGCGCGTTTCACTTTCTTCCGGGCATCGAGAAGCTACAGACAACGCTCGGCGATGAACAATTTGATCTGGTCATTGCCCTGGACGCAGGCGAGTTCTATCGGTATGGAGCCATCTACGAACGGCACAGCGCGTTTCTTGAGCGGGCCCGCGTCCTCAACCTCGACCATCACCTGACCAGCAGTGGCTGTGGACAGGTCAACATTATCGATGTGGCCTCCGCCGCGACCGCTGAGCTGCTTGTCCTGTTCCAGCAACAGGCAGGGCTCCCCCTGAATACAGACGCGGCACAATGCCTGCTGACCGGCATCATCACAGATACCGGTTCGTTCCAGTATTCAAATGTGACTGCCCGAACGCTGGAGGCTGCCGCAGTGCTGCTGAATGCAGGCGCAGTTCCAGAAGTATCGGTGAAACCTATTTTCCGCACGCATCCCCTGGCCCAGAAGCGCCTTGAGGCCGAGGTTATCGCGAAAGCACAGGTGGCCTGTGGCGGTCGTCTGGTCTGGTCCTATATCTCGAAAGACATGCTTGAGCAGACCGGCGCGACAACCGAGATGGATAGCGGCTGTGTTGGGATGCTGCGCGATATCGAAGGCGTACAGGTTGGTGCTCTGTTCAAAGGCTACGAAGAGGGTGAAACCCGCCTGAGCCTGCGTACCTATGAGCCGGTAAACGCCGCCGATATCTGTATGCGCCTCGGAGGCGGAGGCCACGCCCGGGCCGCTGGCGCAACGATTTATAAGCCACTGGAAGAGGCCATTCCCGAGGTCGTCGCGCTCTTGAAAGAAGCCATCGGCGAAGGCGACGACGAATAGCGATCAGGAAAGAGGAGCAGCGGGCTGTCATGGATGGGATTCTTGTTATCAATAAAGCAACAGGCATGACGTCTCATGATGTTGTGGCGCGAGTACGCAGGCTTGTCAAACAGAAGCGCGTCGGACACGCTGGCACACTGGACCCGATGGCACAGGGCGTTCTGCCGCTCTGTCTGGGCCAGGCCACACGCGTCGCCGAGTACCTGAGTGAAAGCGGCAAGGCCTATGAGGCCGGGATTACATTTGGTACCGTGACCGATACCTATGATACGGAGGGGACGGTTCTCCGCACTGCCGATGCCTCTACGCTCACGCTGGAACAGATACAGGCCGCTCTCCCCCATTTCCTGGGGAAACAGCAGCAGCTTCCGCCGCGCTATTCGGCAATCAAGCTTCAAGGACAACCCGCCTATAAACTGGCGCGTGCAGGCTCCGAAGTGCAGCTACAACCTCGCCCGATCGAGATCTATCATCTGAATGTGCTTGCATGGACACCTCCTACCCTGATGCTGGCAGTTGAGTGCAGCAAGGGGACCTATATTCGCTCACTGGCTTATGATCTCGGCGAGTATCTTGGCTATGGGGCACATCTTTCCTCGCTGACCCGAACCCGCAGCGGTCCTTTCACTCTGGCCAAAAGTGTGACACTCGAAGCACTGGCCTCCGCGATAGAAGAAAACCGACTTCAGGAGTATCTGCTTCCTGCTGATAGCGCAGTGCGGCATTTTCCCGGACTGACGCTGGATGCGGAGACAGCAGAGCGTGTTCTGCATGGAAACACCTTTCGTTATCCGGCCCTCCCCCATACACAAACGCCCCTGGCACGCGTGTATGATCCAGATGGCCGCTTTATTGCACTAGCCTCCTGGAATAGTGAGCAGTGCACCTGGCAACCAGTCAAGGTATTCGTCACGGCCTGATCCCGAAATTCAAACTTTTTGTGACAACCAAACGTAATCAAGGATAAGAAGACAGCCAGAAAGAGCAGACGGCAAGCAGCACCGTCACCACGCCCGGGACTTGTGAGAGCCAGGCTTCTCCCTCTGCAAAGTTGAAACAGGATGCAGCCTCAAGCAGTCCGCTGAGCGTTGTTGAATGTCTGCTATGGCTACGATTATTGCTGACAAAAATAGCCTGTGGTACTATAGGAGTACTCTAAAGGCAACATTATTTAACACAATAGGGTACGGCATTTCCAAGAGATTCTTCTGGAAGCCACTTTGAAAATATATATGGAATATACAACAACGCTCACACAAACCGAACCTATCGTTATTACTATAGGGAACTTCGATGGTATTCATCGGGGTCACCAGTATCTTCTGCACACCCTCTGCGTCATGGCAGAACAGCTGAGCAGTAAACCGGTATTGGTTACCTTTTCACCTCACCCGCTTGAAGTCGTTCGGCCCGGCGTCCACCTCCAACTGCTCTCTACGCTTGATGAAAAGCTCGCCCTTGCCCGTGAATATGGCAAGGTTGCTGACTCAATTGTTGTTCACTTCACACCTGAAGTCGCGGCAATGACCGCCGAGGAGTTTATGGACAACCTGCGTCAGCACTTCACCATCAAGGGGCTGGTAGTCGGTGCGGATTTCCGACTCGGCCATAATCGTATGGGAGACGTTGCCTTTCTGCAACAGTACGGGCAACAGCATGAATTTGAGGTAGCTCCGGTTCCGCTCCAGGAAGATGATCAGCAGCGCATCAGCAGTACCCGCATTCGGAAGCTCATCGAAGAAGGAAATATCGTCGAGGCTAACACGCTCCTCGGACATCCATTTGAGGTAAGCGGCGTCGTTTTCCATGGAGATAAACGCGGTCGCCTCCTCGGTTTCCCGACGGCAAATGTCCGCCCTGGCGAGCAGAAATTGCTCCCGGCTGATGGAGTCTACGCCGCGTATGTCCGCGTAGTCAAAAGTACCGGTGGTGACGAAGCGGGGGCCTCCACCGTTTATAACGGAGCAGTCAATGTTGGCTTACGACCGACCTTTGACGGAAAGGTGCGCCAGGTCGAAGCGCATCTACTGGATGTTGAGCTTGATCTGTACGATAAAGAAATTCGGATCGATTTTATTGCCCGCCTGCGAGGAGAGCAGAAATTTGCAGGCATTGAAGCGCTCAAAACACAGCTCTCCACTGATATTCAGCAGGCACGGCAGATATTAACAGCCAGGAGGGTGAGCAATTGAAAGCTCGCCAGAACCCATTAAATAAATTTGAAGCGTTTATGCAACGCCTGATCGAGCGTCCGTTCGCGCGTCTCTTTCCGTCCCGTCTGGAACCGGTGGAGATTGAGCGGCGGCTTGAGCGGGCGCTGGATGACAATACGTTGCTTCAGGGCGAGGGACGTCGCCTCGCCCCGAATGTCTATGACATTTACCTGAGCATCAAAGATCACCAGCAACTCGCTCCCGGTCAGGCCATGCTGGTTCGTGACTGGCAAAATCATCTTGTCGAGTACGCGCGACGCCACCATTATACCCTGCGCACAATGCCGATTATTCGCCTGCACGCTGAAAGCTCAATGGGCCCCGGCGAGATTCGCGTTGAAGTGGAGATGGGTGACGGGCAAGGAGGTGACGGTCTGATGGCAACACAGGCCCTTTCTCCCGAACAGCTGGCTCAGATTCGTGCCGCCCTGCCACAAAACCAGTTCGGGGGCTCTTCCCCGCAACAACCGCCAGTTCCTCAATCTCCGACTCCGGCCAGCAGCCCCAATCACTATGGGCCGCCCGCGGGGAATAATCCGCCTTCTATGCCCGGGGTACAGCAGACGGCTGCGGTGCCACCCGCACGACTCACCATCCGTCTACCCCAGTCAGGCCAGCAAGTCTATCGGATCGAAAAACCGGTCGTCAATATTGGTCGCCAACTCAGTAACGATATCATTGTTGAAGATAAACGCGTCTCACGCTATCATGCTCAGGTAAAGTATCAACCCGACGGCAATTTTGCCATCTTTGACCTCGGTAGCACAAACGGTATCACGATCAATGGCATACCGAATATGCGCCAACATGTTCTGCGCAATGGTGACCGTTTTACCATCGGCAGCTATGATTTCTACTTCGAGAGAAGGTGAGACCTCCGCCCTATGGCTTTACAAATAGACTCTTTTTTATTGATATTGCGCATTTTGCTGGTTGTGCTCCTCTACCTGTTTCTGATGCAGGTAGTTATTGCGATTACGCGCGATCTCAAGAAAAATGCAGCCGCCGGTGAGGGGAGTTCGGAGCCATCCGGGCGCATCTGGGGCCATCTTGTTGTGGTGAACAGCGGCCCAACCAGTCTAATGCCCGGAACACGCTTCGCCCTTCAGCCTCAGACCAATATCGGTCGCGGCCCGACAAACACGATTCCTATTCAAGATCAGTACATTTCAGCAGAGCATACCCGCATGTGGTTCCGTAATGGCACATGGTACGTTCAGGACGCAGGTAGCGCGAACGGCACCTATGTCAACGGCCAACCGGCACGTGATCCACTCCCCGCGAAGGCCGGGGATATTATCAGCGTCGGCTACATCCAGTTTAAGCTGACCCAGTAGACCTGAGCCGCCCTTAAGGCACAGGTATTCGGGAGGATCAGGAACTCGTCCCCTCTCCTCCGCCGAGGCGCCTGAAAAAGAGCTTATGCGCGCTCCGATCCACAGAAATTCTTAGACCGATCAAAAAGCAGTGCAACAGGAAACGCTTAGCTCGTGTAGATAGAGAGGTGTAGATAGATGGCAAGTCATTCACCCGATAGACCGCGCCGCTATCGTTGGAAAGAGCTAGGATTGTTTATTATCCCTAGCCTCATTATCGTCCTTATCACAACACAATTACTTATTGCCAACTCGTTGAAAAACGCCAGTGATGCCAGTTCACCACTGACGGCGCAACAGCTTCCAACACTTGAAGGACTGATTCCGGCGCTCGGTCTGATCGGCGCCTTTGCCGTGGTTCATATCGTGCTGAATCTCTTCTTTCGGAAGGCAGATCAAGTGCTCCTTCCGCTGGCCGGACTCCTGAGCAGCATTGGTGTGCTGATGGCCACCCGCCTGGGCCCTGATCTACATAACCCGCGTCTGGGAACCAACCAGTTCTTATACGCGCTGCTTGGTTTTGGCTTGTGCTGCGCCACAGTCGCCATCTTGCGTGTACCACAAAAGCTCTCGCGCTACAAATACATCTGGGCACTGATCACGCTGGCATTGCTGCTTCCAGCACTTATCAAAGGCGTACTCGCCGGAGACGCACCATCCCGCGACACGCTCGGTCTTGGGCCCTTCAAAATCCAGCCTTCGGAGTTCGCAAAGATTGCCATTGTGATCTTCTTCGCCGCCTACCTCAGCGAGACACGCGATATTCTGGCAAAGGGCTTTATGCGGATCGGTAATCTACGTCTGCCGCCACTACGCCATCTGGGCCCACTGGTTTCCATGCTTGGCATCGCGCTGGCAATCTTCCTGGTCGTCCATGACCTCGGTCTGGCTCTGCTAATCTACAGCACTTTCCTCTGTCTGATGTATCTTGCCAGTGGCCGCCTGATGTATGTGCTGGTCAGTCTGGGAGCATTCTTCGTGCTGGGCTTTGTGGGTTATATGCTGCTAGGCTATGTGCGAAATCGCTTTGCGGTCGTTGGCTTTGATGTTGTGAACTGGGACAAATGGACACCAGAGCAGGTTGCATTCGCGGATGATCCCGGCTATCAGATCATGCAGGGACTGATCGGTCTCTGCACCGGTGGCCTCTTTGGTCAGGGGTTCGGGCTTGGTCATCCAGCGGGACGCTTCTTCATTCCGGTAGTCGAGTCGGACCTGATGCTTTCCGGTCTGGGCGAAGAAATTGGCTTGATGGGTCTCTTTGCGATCCTCGGCCTCTATCTGCTGATCATTCATCGTGGCTTCCATATCGCCATGAAGGCGCGTGACTCGTTCAGTCAGTTGCTAGCAGCCGGTTTGACGACCATCTTCGCGATTCAAACGCTGGTCATTATCGCGGGAAATCTCAAGTTGATGCCATTGACCGGTGTTCCTCTTCCCTTCTTGAGTCAGGGTGGGAGTTCACTGTTCGCAAACTATATCATTATCGGCATCTTGCTCCGCATTTCCCATAATACAGAGGTTGAAGCGGAAAGTTCATATTAGACCCCTTTTACCTCTCTATCAGATAGTTCGTGATAAACCGGGAAGGGATTTCCTCTCCCGGTTTTTCTCTTTCACGCCGGGTAATTCTTTCGATCAAGAATATATAATTTGTTGATATAATAACAGGGAAAAACGGAAAAGAGGCGCACCGTATTTATCAGAGAGGCAGGTATGAGCCATGATGAAGAGCCAGCTCCGAACAAAGTATAGAACACGGCCCGAAAAGCAAAGTGTGCTCAGGCGGTATCGCTGGACAGAGCTGAGTCTGTTCATTCTTCCCGCCCTTATTCTGCTGCTGATCATGACACAGCTTTTTATCGCGAACAACGTGATCGAGCATATTGACCCACGTTCAGCTTATAACCCGAAGATCCTCCCGACCGTGCAGGGCCTGATTCCAGCGCTCGGTCTGATCGTCGCCTTTTTTGTGATGCATATTCTGCTCACCATCTTCTTCCCAAAAGCGGATCAGTTTCTGTTGCCACTGGTCAGCCTGCTCAGCGGTATCGGCGTCATGATGGTTACCCGTATCGGGCGCGATCAGGGCTTTGATCTTGGGAGCAAGCAACTTGTCTGGGTTCTGCTTGGCCTGATTGCGTGTGGCTTGACGATGATCGCGCTTCGCTATCTGCCCCGGTTCTCGCGCTACAAGTATACCTGGATTGTATTAAGCTTTATCGCGCTTGCCCCTGCCGTTATTAAGAGTATCATGGACTCCGATGCAGGCCCGGCTCGTGATGCGCTGCGCTTTGGACCATTTAATCTTCAGCCTTCCGAGTTCGCGAAAATCACTATTGTGATCTTCTTTGCTGCCTACCTCAGCGAGAACCGAGAGATTATCGCGAAAGGATATATGAAACTGGGACGGCTGCATCTCCCACCGCTGCGCCATCTGGGCCCGCTGGTGATGATGCTTGGCCTGGCACTGCTGATCTTCCTGATGGTCCATGATCTCGGCCTGGCGTTGCTGATCTACTGTACCTTTCTCTGCCTGATGTACCTTGCCAGCGGTCGCCTGCTTTATACCGTTGTCAGCCTGCTCCTGTTTGTTGGAATGGCAATCATCAGCTATAACCTGTTCGGCTACGTCCAGAACCGCTTTCGGACGGTGACATTCGATATTGTACACTGGCAAAACTGGACACCCGCTCAGCAATACTATGCGGAAAACCAGGGTCAACAAATCTTACAGGCTGTGATGGCTATTGCCAGCGGAGGACTACTCGGCTCGGGGATCGGGCTCGGGCATCCGACCTATGTGCCGGTCGTTGAGTCTGACATGATCTTTACCGGGATCGGAGAAGAGATCGGTCTGATTGGCCTGTTCGCGCTTATCTGCCTGTATGCGCTGATTATGTATCGGGGCTTTCGCATCGCTATTACGGCACGAGACCCTTTTATGCAGCTCCTCGCCGGGGGCCTGACCAGTATTTTCGCGATTCAGACACTGGTTATTACGCTAGGTAATATCAAGCTACTGCCATTAACCGGAATCCCGCTCCCATTCCTTAGCTATGGAGGAAGCTCAATACTCGCAAACTACATCATTATCGGTATTCTCTTACGTATTTCTCATGATACCGAGATGGAAAAAGAAACTGTCTACTAGCAGTTTAGCGAACATTCTGCTTTCTTGTATATCAATACTGCTCATGCTATACTGCCCATATATTGGCCCCGTGTATAATAAAGGTAGTATTATTGAACGAGAGAGACGGTATGGGACAATACAGGCAATGGTTATATTACCGAGAAAATAAACGACGTCTTCAAAACGAATTGACACAGCGCGAGCAGGAGCTAGCCCAGCTTCAGGCCCAGGCAGCCCGCTTACAGCGCTCCCTTTCACTGGAAGACAATGCTATTATCCGGGCGCTGACCGAACATGCCACCGAAGCGCAGAAGCAGTCAGCACCCGCCTCATATCCTTCAGCCCGAGAGGTTACCTCGCCCTCCTTACAGGCCGTAGCCGTTGGCTCAACGCCTCAGGGGAGCACGCCAGAAAAACCCTATTTTGCAGAGCAACAAACAGCGCCGCAGGTAGCCCTCCCCTGGTGGATTCGCAATCTCGCTTCTACAGATATGCCCATAGATCAGCAAAGCGACCGGGTAAACCGGCTCGTTGAGCGATGGGCACAGCGCTGGCACCGCCAGTCAGAGCAATCACAGGATAAGAGGGAGAATTAGGATGCGCCCGGTAGAGAAGCAAACAACCGTACATTATTTTCCCGCTCACATTGAGGCGCTCTATGCTCGCTTGGGTGAACATGATGTCGAGCAGTTCTACCAGGGGTACAAGCTCTGGAAAATCCAGCAGCAAATTATCGCCCTGCAAACAGAGTTGACCGCGCTCAATAACGAACTGAAAACCAACGAAGAACAGACGCAGAGAGTTCAGCCATCACCAATCGCGCTCGCCGCGCTGGCACGCCTTCAAGCCAGTGGCGTGCATGATCTCGACCTGCTTGACCGCATGCTTTCACGTGGCGATATCTGGCTTGATCACACTATGCAGTTGCTTGAACGGTGTGAGTCGCTCGACCTCATTCAAGGTGACTATACGACGTGGTGCGAGAATGCCCTTGATGGCGCATACAACTGGCTTGACTCGATTCAGGAAGGTCAGCGCCCGCCAGAAGCCGCCGAAGAGGAAAGCGCTATTACCGAAGAGATGCTGCTGCAAAAGCTCACCAACGACGATGAGGGAGAATTGCCAACTCACACAGAGAAACCCTCACAGCCCGAGCAGGTCGTTGAAGAGCAGCCCACCATTGGGGTTGTTTACAATGAGGCCGCGCGGGCCGAAGAGAAACAACTACCATCCCTTGAGGCCCTTCATCATGTACCAGAGCAGGTCGCTGAAGAGCAGCCCATACAGGCAGGCATTGGTGATGTACCCGAGGAAGCCAAAGAGGAACAACCACCATCTCCCAAGAGCACGCTGTCTGCTGAGCAAGCCGAAGATCAACAGTCCACGCAGGCAGGCATCCACAACGTGTCTGAGCAGCCTGCTGAGGAACAACCCGCTATCGACGGTCCAATCACCGAGCCTCAAGAGACACCCGAGACAGCAGAAAAAGAAGAGCTCGTTCCTGTTGTTCAGACCAACTCACAGGGCGAAACACCGACCCTTGTCGCAGAGCCGGAAGAGAGCACACAGAAGCGCAAGCAGCCCATTACAGAGAAGATCAGCAGTGTGCGCCTGCCAGAAGAGGGAAGAGTCACCATTTCGGCGAATGTTCCAGAAACACCGCTGCCCGAGCAACAGCCCACAGAGGAGACGGATGAGCCCCGTGAGCAAGAAGGGACGACACAAAAGAAACCAGCAGATGAGCCCCATGAGAAAGAGAAGACGACACAGGAGACTACCATCAACGAGAGTAGCCAACAGGAGAAGCCAGACAGGAAGACCCAGGAAGATTCTCACGACATAGAACACCAGAATATCTTCAAACGCTTCCTGGGGCAACTCTGGCGTAGATAGAGCCTCCTACCCACATTTCAGTTTTTCATCGGCTTAATCAAACGAGGCATCGATGTCATTGGCTGTCTCTGGGCCTGTCCCGGTATGGTTCCCTGTTGCTGTGAGAGCGGGGCTTGCGGCTGCATCATCTGCTGCGCCAGTTGCGTCGCAGCTAGCTGCTTCTCCATCTCTGAAACACGTTTCTGCAAGCGCTCATTCTCTTTTTGCAGGCGTGCGATTTCGCGCTTGTCCCGCTTGCCAGCAGCGACATCAACCAGATAGAGCAGGATAGCCCCGATAAGAAAGGTAGCGATAAAGATGATCCCCACCGGCAAAGAGAGCTGAAGACTAAAAAAACTCAGGGTAACCTGATCAAGATTCTGGACACTGAACATGGCAACCAATGCGCCGATTAAGCCCAGAATTACCAGCATGAGGTAGATCATTTCAACCTCCTTGCGCCATTAATATCACATATTATAATGTATCTATCTCCCACCATAAACCTGTATAGACTATTTGATCTATTGCTACGCATTGCAGCCTCATTCTCTTAACCAGGCCTACGCAAATTGACTCTCGGAGGAAGAACCTCTATACTACAATCTGTGCCTGGAGGAGGTTCTATGGTCTTATTCGGAGAGTTTGCAAACGATACACCCAATCATAGCCCGGTTCGCGCTCAATATCTGAAGATCAAAAGTCAGCATCCCGATGCGATCCTTTTTTTTCGCATGGGAGACTTCTATGAAATGTTCGACGATGATGCGGAGATCGTCGCCCGCGAACTGGAAATAGCGCTCACCCGTCGTGATTTTGGTCGGGGACAAAAGTCGCCAATGGCCGGCGTCCCCCATCATGCCGCCGACGGCTATATCGCGCGTCTGGTCGGTAAAGGCTACCGCGTTGCAGTCTGCGAGCAGACCAGTGACCCCGCTCTTTCGCGTGGCCTGGTCGATCGCGAGGTTGTCCGCGTTGTCACACCGGGAACAGTCATTGACCCAACAATGCTGGCCGCGAAACGGAACAATTTCCTTGCAGCGGTTGTGCTTGGACGTAACGCCGTTGGGATTGCATATATTGATATCACGACCGGTGAGTTCGCCGTGACACAGTTTAACACACCTGAACCAGAGCTTGCCATTCAACAGGAAATCTCACGTGTTGGACCGGCGGAAGTGCTGGTTGAGGCCAACTATAGCCGCCTGGGAAGCCGCAAGAAGCGCTGGCTGGCAACCGTTCTGAGCGAGAAACAGGTCACCAAGCTCGGCAGTAATGGCGATCCTAACGCCACTATACCAGAACTGGATGAGGACGACGACGAGGACGATTACGCTCCACTGGTCAAGCTGCTAAACGGGCTAGCCGGGCATATCACGCCCTACGACTCCCGATATTTTGCCGAAGACGATGCGCGCCATCGCCTGCTCAAACAGTTTGATGTCAGTTCACTTGAGGGCTTCGGCTGCGATCAACTGCCCCTGGCCATTCGCGCTGCCGGAGCCGTTCTGGCTTATGTACAGGAAACGCAAAAGGGGCTACTCCAACAACTGACCTCGCTGGAAACCTACTCTACCAGTAGCTTTATGACGCTTGATCCCTACACCCGGCGCAATCTGGAACTCTTCGAGACGGGACGCAGTGGCACAACGAAAGGCTCGCTGCTCTGGGTATTGGATAAAACACGTACCCCGATGGGAGGACGTCTGTTGCGCCGCTGGCTCGGTCAACCGCTGCTGAATATTCAGGAAATTCAGACGCGCCAGGAAACGGTACAGGTTCTCTTACAGGATACCCTGCTTCAGGCACAGCTCGGTGAAGCGCTGAAGAAAGCGGGCGACCTCGAGCGCCTGATTAACCGGGTCCGTCAACGTATTGCCTCGCCCCGGGATCTGGTAGCGCTGGCAAATGGACTCCGCGCCGCCTCCGAGGTGCGCCACTGTCTGGCCGAAAGCAGCAGCGCAACGGTTGCCGCACTGCAAGGGATCATGCAGCGGCTCTCTGACAACGGAGACATCATCGAGCTGATCGAACACGCCATCGTCGAAGATCCGCCGGTCAGCATTACCGAGGGCGGTATTATCCGCGCTGGCTTCAGTCCCGAACTGGACAAGCTACGCGACGCCTCGGTCAACGGCCGCCGCTGGCTCTCCGAGTTAGAACAGCGCGAACGAAAGCGCACCGGTATTACCAACCTCAAGGTTGGTTTCAACAAAGCGTATGGCTACTTTATCGAGGTCACCAAGTCGAACCTTGACCGTGTCCCGGCCGACTACCAGCGCCGCCAGACCCTGACCAACTGCGAGCGTTATATCACGTCAGAGCTCAAAGAGCAGGAGGCGCTGATCCTGAACGCGCAGGAACGCATCAACAGAATGGAGAATGAGTTCTTCGTGCAACTGCGTTCAGATATCGCGGTTCACGCCTCCGAGCGCATTCTAGACACCGCGCACGCCGTCGCAGAACTTGATGTCTATTTGAGTCTGGCCGAGATCGCTGCGAAAAATAACTATTGTCGCCCGATTATCGACGAGAGCGATACCATTCATATCGTCGCTGGTCGTCACCCGGTAGTGGAACAGACACAATCGGATACAGCGTTTATTCCCAATGATACCGATCTCTCGATCAGTGAGGGCCAGATAGCCATTATTACAGGCCCCAATATGGCCGGTAAATCGACCTATCTGCGCCAGGTCGCATTGATTACCCTGCTGGCCCAGATTGGCAGCTTTGTGCCCGCAGAATCGGCCCGTATCGGCATTGTTGATCGCATCTTTACTCGTATTGGTGCCCAGGACGATCTGGCAACCGGCCAGAGCACCTTTATGGTTGAGATGGTGGAAACCGCCAATATATTGCACCATGCCACACAGCGCAGCCTGATTATTCTGGACGAGATCGGGCGCGGCACCAGTACGTATGACGGACTGGCGATTGCACGGGCCGTCGTTGAATATCTGCATAACAACAGGCGAAGCGGCGCTCGCACCCTCTTCGCAACGCACTATCATGAGCTTGTGGAGGTCTCACGCATTCTGCCACGGGTTCGCTGTCTCAATGTCGCAGTGGCCGAAGAAGAGGGCAAAGTCATCTTTCTGCGCAAGATCGTACCCGGAGGCGCCGACCGCAGCTATGGCATCCATGTCGCTCAGCTAGCGGGCCTCCCCCGCCCCGTGATCCACCGGGCAGAAGAGATCCTGGCAGAGCTTGAGCAAAAAGGGGACGCCAAAAGCCGTCGCAAGGCCATGCGCGATCTCACCATGCCCCAGGCGTGGCAGATGACGCTCTTTGCGCCCGAAACCCATCCGGTCGTTGAAGAACTCAAAAATCTTGCAATCGATGAACTGACACCCATTGAAGCGATCAGTAAGCTTTATGAGCTTCAACAAAAAGCCAATAAAGAACATGCATAGGAGCATTTCGGGGACTCGATTACCACAATTATCGAGTCCCTTTTTTCAATCCTTTGAAGACAAGCCGCTACACCTCTCACAAACGCATCACAAACTGGCTTCCGGGGCGCCAAAACCAGATGACGAAGGGCGGCATACGCTGTATCATCCAGGCGGGATAATGCTGCCCGTATGGAAAAATAGAGCCCAAAAGATCGGCGACTTTTTCAGAAGGAAGTACCCGACCACAACATAAGAGTTGCCATATGTGATATCATTAGGGTGACGATAGTGTAAGATATACAATAAATCATCCGATTTCGTTGGAGGATTCACAACTCTCATGACAATTCAACAAGAGAAACCGACACATTCGCAAAGCTCTCTTGAAGATCTCTGCATAAATGCTATCCGCACGCTGTCTATGGATGGAGTCCAGCAGGCCAATTCTGGTCACCCGGGAACCGCAATGGCCCTCGCCCCGCTGACATATCTCCTCTGGACCAAATACATGCGGCATAACCCGCGCAACCCGAAATGGGTGAACCGTGACCGCTTTATTCTCTCCTGTGGACATGCTTCAATCCTGTTGTATAGCATGCTCTATCTGACCGGCTATGATCTGAGCCTTGAGGACATCAAGAATTTCCGCCAGTGGGGAAGCAAGACCCCGGGCCATCCGGAGTATGGACATACCGCAGGCGTCGAGACAACCACCGGCCCGCTTGGCCAGGGCGTTGCCAACGGCGTTGGTATGGCGATTGCTGCTCGCTTCCAGGCAAGCCGCTACAACAAGCCGGAGCATCAGATCCTCGACCACTACATCTATGGCATTTGTAGCGATGGCGACCTGATGGAAGGTATCGCCTCTGAGGCCGCATCGCTGGCAGGAACACTCAAGCTTGGAAACCTGATTTACTTCTACGACGACAACAACATTACCATTGAGGGTGATACAGCAATCGCTTTCACCGAGGATGTTGCTGCTCGCTTCGAGGCCTATCACTGGCACGTCCAGCGCGTTGAGGATATCAACGACCTGGCAGCGCTTGACAAGGCCATTCAGGCAGCCCAGGCCGAGAAAGAGCGCCCGTCCCTCATCGTCGTGCGCACGAAGATCGCATACGGTAGCCCGAACCTGCAAGGACATCACAAGGCCCACGGTGCTCCGCTTGGTGCAGAAGAGGTCGTTCTGACAAAGCGCAACCTGAACTGGCCATCTGAAGAGCCGTTCTTTGTTCCAGAAGAGGCTCTCAACTACTTCCGCCAGTGCGTTGAGCGTGGCGCAGAGCAGGAAAAGGCGTGGCAGGAACAGTTCAACGCCTACGCAGCCGCCTATCCTGAGCTGGCCGAGCAGTGGCAGCAGGAACAGGCAGGCAAGCTGCCGCACGGATGGGATAGCGAGCTCCCCGAGTTCCCGGCAGGTGAGGCGCTGGCAAGCCGCGTTGCTTCCGGTAAAGCTCTGAACGCGATCGCGCCCAAGCTCCCTAACCTGATCGGTGGATCCGCCGACCTGGCCCCATCCAACAACACCGACATGAAGGGTCTCGGCGACTTCGGCCCTGAAACCAATGGACGCAACATGCACTATGGTGTCCGTGAGCACGCGATGGGCGCAATTGTCAACGGTATGGCCCTCTACGGCGGCCTGATCCCGTTTGGCGCGACCTTCCTGATCTTCTCCGATTATATGAAGGCCTCCATTCGCCTTTCGGCACTTATGGGTCTCAAATCCATCTTTGTCTTTACACACGACAGCATCGGCGTTGGTGAAGATGGCCCGACCCACGAGCCAATTGAGCAGCTTGCTTCACTGCGCTCGATTCCCGGCCTGACCGTGATCCGTCCGGCAGATGCTAACGAGACAGTTGAGGCCTGGCGCGCCGCCATCAGCATCGATGGCCCGGTTGCCCTCGCACTCACGCGCCAGAACCTGCCGACCCTTGATCGCAACGAGCTGGCATCAGCCAAAAACCTTACCCGAGGCGCATACGTGTTACTCGATAGTGAGAAAACACCGGATCTGATCCTGATGGCGACCGGTTCAGAGGTCTCTCTTGCAGTCGATGCCGCACGCAAACTCCAGCAGGAAGGCGTAGCCGTCCGCGTCGTCAGTATGCCAAGCTGGGAGCTCTTTGAGAAACAGGACGCAGCATACAAAGAATCCGTCTTGCCAAAGAACGTCAGAGCCCGTCTCGCGATTGAGGCCGCTTCATCCTTTGGCTGGGCTCGCTACGTTGGCCTCGATGGTGCAACCGTCACTATCGATCAATTCGGCGCTTCGGCACCTGCAAAACTGCTCTTCCAGCATTTCGGCTTCACTGTTGACAACGTGGTAGCCAAAGCAAAAGAGCTGCTGGCCTAATCGTAAAGCCAGAGCGTTTTTCGGCCATGGGCGGTCACCAGCAGAAACGACCGCTCATCGGCCCGACTTCTGTAGAAACAATCCGATTGTGTTATAGAGAAAGGTAGATGATAGATTATGACGAACCCATTGCTCAAGCTCCAGGAGCAGGGCCAGAGCGTCTGGTATGATAATATTGACCGCGCTCAGCTCAACTCTGGCGAGTTTAAGAAAATGCTCGATAACGATGGCATTGTAGGTGTGACTGCAAACCCGACCATCTTTGAGAAATCGATCAGCGCTGGCCATGCCTATGACGAGCAGATGCAGGAACTCCTCCGAGCAGGCAAGAGCACGAGCGAGATCTACGAGGCTCTGGTCATTAAAGATATTCAGACCGTCGCGGACATGCTGCGCCCGATCTATGATCGGACCAACGGTCAGGATGGTTATGTCAGCCTGGAAGTCTCGCCTGAGCTGGCAAACGACACGCAGGGCACAATCAGTGAGGCAGAGCGCTTCTGGAAGATGGTTAATCGCCCGAACCTGATGATCAAGATTCCGGCCACCCCGGCAGGTATTCCAGCCATCTACGAGACACTGCGCAAGGGGATTAACGTCAACATCACGCTGATCTTCTCCATTCAGTCCTATCGCGAGGTTGTTGATGCCTACATCCGCGCTCTTGAGGATCGCAACGGCGAAGGGCTTGAGATCGATCACATCGCATCTGTCGCCAGCTTCTTCGTCAGTCGCGTCGACACCCTGGTTGATAAGCTGCTCGATGAGAAGATCAAGGCCAGCAACGACCCAGATGAGCAGGAGAAGCTGAAGTCCCTGCAAGGAAAAGCGGCAATCGCCAACGCCCGCATTGTCTATCAGGAGTTCAAGAAGCTCTTCAGCACCCCGCGCTTCGAGTCCTTGAAGCATGCCGGTGCGCATGTTCAGCGTCCGCTCTGGGCCAGCACCAGCACCAAGAACCCGGCCTACCGCGACGTGCTCTATGCCGAAGAACTGATCGGCCCCGACACCGTCGATACTATGCCGCTTGAGACAATCGTCAAGTTCCGCGATCATGGCGTGGTTCGCCACAGCATCGAAGACGATCTTGATAGCGCGAAGAAAACCCTCGACACGCTTGAGCAGGTCGGCATTTCCTATGACCAGATCGCCAGGCAGTTGCAGGACGAAGGTGTTGAGAAGTTTGTTGACTCCTTCCATCAGCTCTTCAACGGTATCGAGAGCAAGAAAAAGGCCATCAAAGAAGGGCAGGTTGCAGACTAATGAGCACAGCACTGCAAGTAGGACAATTTCAAGCGCCAGCAGACCTTCAGCGCTCAGTCGCTGAAGGGTGGCGTGTACTGGACGAACAGCAGGTAGCAGCTCGCATCTCGCAGATTGATGCATCGCTCTGGAAATCCGATCCGGCTATTCAGGAAAAGATCCGGAATCGTCTCGGCTGGCTGACCGTCGTCAATACCATGCGAGAGAAGTACGACGAGATCGCCACATTGGTTGACGCCGTGCGCAAAGATGGCTACAAGAGCGCCATTCTACTCGGTATGGGCGGCAGCAGCCTCTGCCCTGAGGTTCTGCGCACCACCTTTGGCGTGGTTCCTGGCTATCTTGAGCTCTACGTGCTGGATACTACCGACCCGGACACCGTGCACACCGTCGAACAGAAGATTGATCTTCGTACTTCGCTGTTCATTGTTGCTTCCAAGTCTGGCGGTACGATCGAAACGATGTCTCACTACAAGTACTTCTTCGATCGAGTCAGCAAGGAAGTCGGTGCGGATGAGGCCGGTAAGCACTTCATCGCAATCACCGATCCCGGCACCTCGCTTGAGACACTGGGACGTGAACAGAACTTCCGCCATGTCTTCCTGAATCCACCCGACATCGGTGGCCGCTATTCAGCACTCTCGTTCTTCGGTCTGGTGCCAGGCGCACTGATCGGTCTGAACATTCCGCGCCTGCTGGAGTGGGGCGAGAAAGCAATGAACGCCAGTCAGAAGAGCAGCGCGCAGGAAAACCCTGGTCTCTGGCTTGGCGGGATCATGGGCGCACTCTACAAGCAGCAGCGCGACAAAGTGACCTTCATCATCTCGCCCGAGTTACGCAGCTTCGGCTACTGGGTTGAGCAGTTGATTGCGGAGAGCACCGGTAAAGAAGGCCGTGGACTGCTCCCGGTTGAAGGCGAACAGCTTGGCACCCCCGACGTCTATGGCAATGACCGCATCTTTGCCTATCTGCGCGTCGATGGAGGCGACAATAGCGAGCTTGATAAAGGCGTACAGGCGCTCGTCGACGCGGGCCAGCCTGTTGTGCGCTTTGAAATCGGCGATCTCTATCAGATCGGCGCTGAGTTCTTCCGTTGGGAGTACGCAACAGTCGTTTCTGGCTTCTTCCTGGACATCAACCCGCTGGACGAGCCAAACGTTCAGGAGAGCAAGGACAACACCAAGCGCATCCTGACCCAGTATCAGCAGGAACATCGCCTGCCTGAGCCGACTCCAGTTGTGGTCACCAACGAACCGGCAAAGATTGAGATCGTTGGCAAAGAGAACGGCGGCAAAGATCTCGCAGGCTATCTGCACAACTTCCTTGCGCAGGTACGCCCCGGCGACTACATCGCTATCATGGCTTATGTAGAGCGCACTGAGAGCACAGAGGCTGCCCTTCAGGCTCTGCGCACGCACCTGCGCGATACATATAAAGTTGCCACCACGGTTGGCTATGGTCCGCGCTTCCTGCATTCGACCGGCCAGCTTCACAAAGGTGGTGCCAACAACGGCGTCTTTATTCAGATTACAGGAGATGTCCATCAGGATGCCTCGATCCCTGGCGAGATCTACTCGTTCGCTGTCCTGAAGGAATCCCAGGCCCTCGGCGACCTCTATTCCCTGGATAACCATGAACGCCGCAACATCCGTATCCATGTTTCCGGCGATCTGGCAAAAGGCCTACAGGTCGTGGATCAGGCCATCTAAGCACAGACGTGTGTCGCAGGTAAGGATACCCCCTTTCTCTGACAGCGGGTATCCTTACAGCACTGTTTTATCAGTCATTCCAGTAATGATCGAGAGGGCGAGCATGCTCGCCCGGGCGAAGAGCCTTCGCCAACATCACACTTATAACAAAATACGCTATTTCCCAAAGGGGCGTATTGAAATACTAAGGAGATTCAGAAAATGGAAATCGGTTTTATTGGACTTGGCCGCATGGGCGCAAACATGGTTCGCCGCCTGCTTCGCGACAACCATCGCGTAGTAGCATGGAACCGCACCGCAGCAAAGACAGATGAGATTGTCAAAGAGGGCGCAGAAGGCGCATACAGCATTCAGGAGCTGGTTGGTAAGTTGCAACAATCTCCTCGCGTCGTGTGGGTCATGGTTCCTGCCGGCCAGGCAACCGACGACATGATTCAGGAAGTTCTCCCCTATCTGAACAAGGGCGATATCATCATTGACGGCGGAAACTCCAACTACAAAGACTCGATCCGCCGGGGCAAAGAGCTGACCGAGAAGGGCTTCCACTTCATGGATGCCGGTACCAGCGGCGGTATCTGGGGCCTGAAGGTTGGTTACTGTCTGATGGTTGGTGGCGAGAAAGAGACCTTCGAGTACATCGAGCCCTTGCTGAAGACCCTGGCTCCCCCTGATGGCTACCTCTACTGCGGCAGCCACGGTGCCGGACACTTTGTCAAGATGGTGCATAATGGCATTGAATATGGTATCATGCAGGCCTATGGTGAAGGTTTTGAAATCCTGAAGGCCAGCCAGTATGACTTTGACCTGCATGCTATCTCGCACCTGTGGAATCAGGGTAGTGTGGTTCGCTCCTGGCTGCTTGAGCTGGCAGAGAGTGCCTTTGAGCAGGATCCGCAGCTTGAGAGCATCAAGGGATATGTTGAGGACTCTGGTGAGGGTCGCTGGACCATTCAGCAGGCAATTGACACCAACGTTCCGGCACCGGTCATCACGCTCTCGCTGTTCGAGCGCTTCCACTCGCGCCAGGATGAGTCCTTCAGCGCGAAAGTGCTGGCAGCACTGCGCAAGGGCTTCGGTGGTCACGCGGTGAAGAGCAATCAATAACAGGGGCCACTTCCTTTACCATTTATCCAGTCATAAACAGCCAGTAAAAGGCATATCGGGGAAGGTCTGGCAACCCGCCAGCCCTCCCCTTCCTGCTGTTCACTGTGGATTTATACAACACGCAGACAGAGACGTAATCATACATCTTTAAGAATCAGGAGATTTACACATGCCTCAACGTGCGGTAGTCGAGGCGCCAAATCCTTTCCGCGAGGGACTGCGAATGAAGCAGAGCCCGGAGCCATGCGTGATGGTCATTTTCGGCGCTACAGGCGACTTGACCCATCGAAAACTTTTACCGGCACTCTATAATCTGGCTCTGGAGCACCCACTCCCTGCCGGTTTCTCCGTTGTGGGTTTTGCGCGGCGCCCCTACAGCGATGAGGAATTTCGCAAACAGGCGCTCGACTCAGTCAACCAATTTTCACGTCAGAAGCCAGTCAACCAGCAAGTCTGGGAGAGTTTTGCATCTGGCATCCATTACCTTCAATCCAATTTCCATGATCCTGAAGGGTATGAGCGGCTTGCCGCCCTGCTTAACAAGCTGGATCAGGAGCGCGGAACCAGCGGGAACCGCATTTTCTACCTGTCAACGCCCCCAAGCCAGTACCCGACCATCATTCAAAACCTGGGTGCGGCAGGCCTGAACCGGAACCGCAAAGGCTGGACCCGCGTCATCGTGGAGAAGCCATTCGGTCATGACCTGGCCTCAGCACGCGAGCTGAACCGCCAGATCGGGAAAGTCTTCAAAGAAGAGCAGATTTATCGTATTGACCACTATCTTGGAAAAGAGACCGTCCAGAACATTCAGGTCTTCCGTCTGGCAAACGGCATTTTTGAGCCGGTGTGGAACCGCCGCTATGTTGACCACGTACAAATTACAGCAGCGGAAAATATCGGTATCGAGGGCCGGGGTGGCTACTACGAGGAATCGGGTGCGATCCGCGACATGATTCAGAACCATATGCTCCAGTTGCTCACGCTGGTTGCAATGGAGCCGCCGATTGCATTTGAGGCAAATGCCGTGCGAAACGAGAAAGTGAAAGTTTTGCAGGCGCTGCAACCGATCGTCGGACAGGATGTGCTTACCAACACCATTCGAGCACAGTATGGACCGGGCTATGTGGGTGGTCAACCGGTCAAAGGATACCTCGAAGAGACGGGCGTTTCGCCAACGTCGACTACAGAAACCTATGTCGCGCTGAAATTGTTCATTGACAACTGGCGCTGGGCTGGCGTACCATTCTACTTACGCACCGGAAAACATTTGCCGAAACGCGTAACAGAAATCGCAATTCAGTTCAAGCAGCCACCATTGATGCTCTTCAAGCGCCAGGACAGCCAATCACAGGTTGAGCCCAACGTTCTGACTCTGCGCATCCAACCGGATGAGGGCATCTCGCTGAAATTTGGCGCGAAAGTTCCGGGAACTGATATGCAGATTCGCTCGGTGAACATGGACTTCTTCTATGGTTCATCTTTCGTTCGTCAGCAGCCAGAGGCATATGAGCGCCTGCTTCTCGATAGCATGCTTGGAGACTCAACGCTCTTCACGCGACGCGACGAGGTTGAGGCCGCCTGGGCCTTTGTGCAGGGAATTCTTGACGAATGGGCAAGTGGCGATGTTCCCATTCATACCTACGAATCCGGTACCTGGGGTCCACAGGCCGCCGATGAATTCATCTGGCGCGACGGCTTCCGGTGGCGTCGTCCGTAACATCCGCTTAGCCTTTTACTGATATATGGTGTTTGTACAACGCTGTCTGCGTGAACAACGACGTTCATCTGAGAAGGGAACGGGGTATGACGAAGGTTTCTACCGGAAACACTGAGCCGCGCCTTCCGTGGGCCGGAAAACAGGTACGTATGGAAGACGTAGAGGAGACTTTAGCCCAACTCTGGCATCTCTCAGCCGATAATGTCCGTATAGGTCAGAATATTCGTGTCCGCACTAGCGTGCTCAATTTTGTGATCTGCGCTCCCAACCTGGCCGCAGCTCAGCATGCTAGTGCGGGGCTGCGCAATCTCGGCAGTACTCATATCGGACGGGTCATTCTGCTGATCCTGAATCCCGATCCCGGAGCCCCCCCAGGTGTCTCGACCTGGGTCACGCTTCGCTCTTTCCCGATTGTCTCCGATATGATGCGCCATACTTTTGAACAGGTGACTGTCCTGCTCTCCGGTTCTGCTGCCTCTGCGGCAGATACCATTTTACAGCCACTCTTCAAACCTGACCTACCCGTGTATCTCTGGTGGCTCCAGGATGTCCCGACTGACAATCCACTCTTCCACCATCTGGCAAATTCGTCCAGCCGCGTTATTGTCGACTCGCATGGCTTTTTCCAGCCCGAGGCAAGCCTGATGCAGCTTGCCCAGATCAGCCGCGCATTACGCGATAGCGCGTTGAGCGATCTGAATTGGAGCCGTATCACCCATTGGCGTCAACTGGTTGCTCAGTTCTTTGATGTGCCCGCCTATCAGCGTTATCTGGAAGGAGTCTTCCGCATTGAGGTGGAACATTCCGTGCTCCCCACGGATTCAGCAGAGGATACTCAACCCGCCCGGTCACCTATTGCGGGAGCCACCGTCAATGCAACGCGTGCCCTTCTACTCGCGGCCTGGCTCAAAACCAGTTTGAACTGGCACATTGATCCAAGCCACCCGGACAATTATCGCGATCCAGAGACCGGTGCTTATACCTGGCATACACTTCACCGCACCGGGCCACTCCACTTCATCCCGACCGAAGAGACTGCTGAAGGGCTTTATCCCGAACCGGTGATCTCCCACAGTGGTGAAGGGACTATTTTTGTGCGCCCTCGGGTGCAACCTGGCCTTCCTCCCGGATCTATTTGTCTGGTCCGCCTATCCAGTACAGTAGATGGAAAGCTTGCGACGTTCACCGTCAATCGCACTGATGACCGAGAACATGCGCTGACCGTGGTCACGCTCCCCGAAGGAGCCAGCCCCCCGCGCACCGTTCCAATACCAGGTACACAACCGGCAATCGATCTCTTACATGAGGAATTAGAGATTATCGGGCGCGATCATCTCTATGAAGACACCCTGCAAGAGGTCTATCAACTCCTATCTGAAATCTAAGTTATAGCGTAGGAGCGTTGCTTTTATGCAGAACATACATGTTTCAACGTACGCCGACCTTGAGGCGCTGAGTCTGGCCGCAGCTCGCTGCGTGATTCAGGCTGCTCATGAGGCTATTGCCGATCATGGGTACTTCACCATTGCGCTCTCTGGCGGCAATACCCCGAAAGCGCTCTATAGCCTGCTGGCAGAAGAGCCCTACACCAGCCAGATCGACTGGTCAAAGGTTGAGGTCTTCTGGTCCGACGAGCGCTGTGTACCACCCGATAGCCCCGATAGCTGCTATCGCATGGCATATGATACGCTGCTCGGCAAGGTTCCTTTGACCGAACAGCAGATTCACCGCGTTCCAGCGGAACAGGCTGACCGCGACGCTGCCTCTCAGGCTTATACCGATGAGATGCGTCGCGTCTTCAAAACCGAAGGGACTCCGGTCTTTGATCTGATCCTGCTTGGCATGGGTCCAGAGGGCCATACTGCATCTCTCTTCCCGCATCAGGAGTCTCTGAAAGAACAGGTTCGGCTGGTCATGCCGGTTACGGTTCCCAAACCGCCTCCACCGCGCCTGACCTTCACGCCTCCCGTACTGAATGCCGCAAAACATGTGCTCTTCCTGGTTACAGGAAAGGACAAGGCCGAGGCTGTGCAAGCTGTGCTGGAAGGTGAATACAATCCCGAGGAGTACCCGGCCCAGATCGTGCAACCGTCCAACGGTGATGTAACCTGGCTGTTTGATACCGGCGCTGCCTCGCACCTATCACAAAAAGCACGCTAAAGAGGAGTGAACTGCACAAGCATGATCGGTATTGTTCCTTCTATTCTTTCAGCCGATTTTACCCGTCTGGGCGAGCAGGTCCGCGAGGCCGAGGCAGCCGGCGCACAGCGCATCCAGATCGATGTGATGGACGGCCACTTTGTACCGAATATCACGATGGGTCCGATGGTTGTTGAGGCAGTGCGCCGCTGTACCAGCCTGCCCCTTGAGGCCCATCTGATGATCACCAATCCACAGGACTACATCGAGACGTTCGCGGAGGCTGGCGCTGATGTGATTATTGTGCATCAGGAAACCTGCCCGCATCTGCACCGCGTCCTGATGCAGATCAAGAAGGCTGGCAAGCAAACCGGCGTGGCTCTGAACCCGTCAACGCCAGTCTTTATGCTGGAAGATATGCTGCCCTTTATTGATCTGATCCTGGTCATGACCATCAGTCCAGGCTTCGGCGGTCAGGATTTTGTGCCGGAGACGCTCCCCAAGATCAGGCAGGCTCGTGAGATGATCACCAGACGCGGGTTGACCAACATTGATATTGAGGTCGACGGCGGCATCAATATCAAGACGGCTGCTCAGGTCGTCAATGCCGGGGCGAACCTGCTGGTCGCAGGCTCCGCGGTCTACAATAAAAAGGAAAGCGTGGCAGATGCAGTCAAGCGTCTGCGCCTTGCCGCAACCTCTTCCAATCTCTAAAACCTGAAGCAAAAGGCCCGTTCTGGATCGCTTGAGTGCAGAGGACGGGCCTTTTCTTTGCGTTATGCCCGCTTCAAGAACTGGTCCATTCGCTCCATCACCTGCGCAAGCACCCGCAGCGAGCCCGGCGCGTCGTTTCCCAGTTGGAGGCTGTGATCCGCTCCCGGAACCAGCATAACCTGATCGGTTGTTTGGGCCTGAAACTCCTGCACCAGCCGCGCATCATAATAATGATCTTTGTCACCAATTACCAATAAAGAGCGCTCTTTTTCATGCAACAGCGCTCGAAAGATCGGATCTCGCAGCACCGGAGTCAGCCAGATAGCCTGTAACGTGCCTTCAAACGTTATATCCGCAAACAACTGGCTCATGACGATCGTGCCAAGCGACTTGCCAATAAGCGTCAGCCGTTTGTATGCACGTTGCTGTAATGCGGCGCGAGAGGCAGCAAGCGCATCCTCCCGGATACAACGTAATACATCATCAGGAGCCAGCGTCTCAAAGTTCGCTCGCTTGTTATAGTCGACACAGAGTACATCGGCCCCGGCATGTTGCAGCAACATAGTTGAAAAATAGAGCAGCGGGTGATCGGTAGTATAGCCCTGTCCCGGAAAGATGAACGCAAGATGCTCGGTTGTATGATCCTGACAGAAGAACTTATGGGGAACAGGCTCCCCCTGATAGCCAGTAATCGGCAAGCGCTGCATTGTTGACGCCATATCTTTTCTCCTCATAACATGAAAGCTCAGGAAAAATAAGGACGCTCACGCCGCTCAAGATAGTGCTGAATACGCAGACGAATAGAGGGATGTATTGCGAGTTGCGCCAGCTCGTCCACGGCAAAAAAACCAACAGCCGTCGCCTCATCTTCGTCTGCCTGGAGCGCTCCGCCAACCATGCGGCAGGCAAAGCAGATCGAGAACTGTTGCCGCACATCATGCTCTGAGTACGCGATGATATGGCGGGGATCGCTATACACTCCTATAATATATTCCGGGACAACCTCTATGCCGGTTTCCTCACGCGTCTCGCGAATCACTGTCTCAGCAATACTCTCTCCCACTTCCATCATACCGCCCGGCAATGACCAGTACCCGTTATCTCTGCGCCGCTGAAGCAGGATCTTCTGCTCGTCATTTACCACGACCGCCGAAGCGGCAGGCACAATACGATGCGCTTCCGGGGCCGCAGGATCATAGTAATAATCAGTGCGGGTCATATTTCCTTCTCCTTTCAACCCTGCATCGTCAAGAAATAGAGCGATTGTTTCCTATCTTCCTTCCCCTCCTCAATGAACTTTCTCCCTCAGTTCCTGATGAAGCAACCGTCTCAACCAACAAACCTTATTTCAGTCTATCGCTTGCTATTTCCTCCATCATACGCTATAAATGTGCTTACATGGAAATAATTGTAAGTGCATTACGTTTCTTCATTCTCTGAAAAATCTGTCATAAAGAACGCCAGTTATCATTTGAAAGGTCGGTTCACTCTTATGGACACATCCCCGACGCCGGGAAATTCTGATAGAACGCCATCACAACCTACAACATCGGGTCAGGATGAGCAGCTTATCTATGATGGGCCTTTTATGGAATATACGTCATCCGATGAATCAGCAACACTTCAGACGCCACAACAGCCAGCTTCACCACAGCCCGGCCCATATCAGGCGTCACCACCTCATGCACAGCCGTACCAACAACCGATCTTTCCACCACCAGCACCGCCTGGACGCCGCCGTGTGGTGATTGGCGCTGTCAGTCTGATTCTGGTGCTGGCCCTACTGCTTTCGGGTGGCTACATTGCCTGGTACTATCTACAGCCGTCGCCTAAAACAGCGTTTCCGGGCCTTCCGGGCACCGCGACAGCGCTCCCACAACTCAATAGCGCATTCACACAACAAAGCTGTCCCTTTGAACTCGGGAAGGGAATCAAAGAAGGCTCACAGGTGAAATGTGGCTATCTAACCGTTCCCGAAGACTATGCAAAACCAGATGGGAAGAAGATCAAGCTAGCCGTCGCTATCTTCACCCCACCCGGTGACGCAGCAAAGTCTCGCCCGCCCTTCTTCTATCTAACCGGAGGCCCGGGCGGTACCGCACTGGGAGATCTGGGAAGCTACATCGATTCAACGAATCTCGATAGCATTACTCTGGGCCGTCAGCTTGTACTCTTTGACCAGCGTGGTGCAGGCTATTCTCAGCCCTCGCTTGACTGCCTGGAAATGGATCAACTGGACAAAGAGACTCGCGATCAGCAACTGAGCGAGGACGAAGCCAATAAGCGCTATATTGAGGCAGGCCAGAAATGCCGTGATCGCCTCACTCAATCGGGGGTAAATCTGGCAACCTATACCACAATCAATAACGCCACTGATGTGCACTCGCTGATTCAGGCCCTCGGCTATAAGCAGGTTGACCTTTACGGTGTATCGTATGGTACGCGCCTGGCGCTGACCGTGATGCGGCTCTTCCCCGGAGAACTGCACAGCGTCACCCTGGATTCGACCGTCCCCTTACAGACCAATCTCTTTGAAAATCTGCCGGGCCTGCATCAACACGCCTTTGACACCTTCTTCAAGGGTTGTTCAGAAGATACAAGCTGCCAGCACAAATATCCGGAGCTGGAACGCACCTTTTATAGTCTGGTCGATCGCTGGAATCAGCAGCCAGAATCGATCAAGGATGCAAAAGAAGGCACCTTCCTTGTTGATGGCAACGGACTGGTGAACTGGCTCTTCAGCGCCCTCTATGTGACACAGTTCATTCCTATGTTGCCCCAGGTCATCGAGCAACTTGACCAGGGTGACACGCTGATGTTTACCTCGATGTATACGCTGCTCTTTGCCAATCAGAATATGAGTGAGGGCATGTACTACTCTATTATGTGCGGCGAGGACATGGCTTATACCACGCAACAGAAGCTGATCGAAGAGACCCAGAAACTGCATCCGCCTCTGAACACATTGCTCATGCCAAACACCAAATATGATTATGAGATCTGTAAAGTCTGGAATCAGCCAGCAGTGCCCTCGGAGCAGAAACAACCGGTAAAAAGCCAGGTCCCCACTCTGATTCTGGCCGGAGAATATGATCCCATCACGCCACCCTCGCAGGGTGAGATGGCACATAGTACCCTGCCAAAGAGCACATTTCTGGTATTCCCGGGAACCGGGCACGGCGTCTTTATGACCAACATCTGCCCGATGACCATCATGAACTCGTTTATGAGCAACCCCGAGCGGACGCCCTCGTCAAGCTGTCTGCGTTCGGTGCCGGAACCACCTTTCATCTAGGAAGTTTGCAGGGAGAAGTCAGCGGTTGACTTCTCCCTTTTCTTTTGCATCCCCAGAGTGGGAATAGTGCGTGCTTGCCAGCCCTCAGCGATCAATCACTACATGCAAATACCTTCATTTTAAGATATACTGCCAATACAACGATCCTTCACAAGAAATCGTGTGATCCCACTGACAGGTAACTCAGTGCAGAGAGCATATATGGAGTCGATGATGCAAGCTAAAAATCCACTGCATGACGACATTACCGACATTCCAGGCATTCGTGTCGGTCATGATACCAACCTTGAGGCCGCAACAGGATGTACTGTGGTCCTCTGCGATCAGGCGGCAACAGGTGGAGTCGATATTCGTGGCAGTGCTCCGGCCACACATGAAACCGATCTGCTGAACCCTATACACCTGGTGTCGGAAGTCAATGCCGTTCTGCTCACCGGAGGGAGCGCGTTCGGCCTGGCGGCGACAGCGGGCGTGATGCGCTATCTGGAAGAGCATCAGCAAGGATTCCAGACAGGAATAGCCCGGGTACCCATCGTTCCGGCAGCAGCAATTTTTGATCTGGCCCTCGGTTCAGCCAGCGTGCGACCGGATACCGAGTCCGGATATCGAGCCTGCCTTCAGGCTACAGTAGGTCCTATCCCTCAAGGCAACGTCGGAGCAGGCACAGGAGCCAGCGTCGGAAAAATGTTCGGGCTGGCACGAGCGCATAAGGGTGGCCTCGGCTCAGCCAGTACCCGACTGCCTTCAGGAATGCTTGTCGGAGCGCTTGCCGTTGTTAATGCATTTGGTTCTGTTGTTGATCCTGATACTCGCGAACTGATCGCCGGGCCCCGGAGCGCAGATTTACCCGAAGGATTGAGCTTTCAGCAGGCTCATCCTTTCAGCAACACCACATTAGCAGTCGTCGCAACGAACGTTGCCCTTACCAAAGCGGAAGCAACCAAGCTTGCGCAAATGGCACACGACGGCCTTGCACAGGTCATTCATCCTGCACATACCATGTTTGATGGTGACACAATCTTTGCGCTCGCCGTACCACAGCATCGCCCAGACCCCACCCAAATGGCTCAACTTGTGAGTCTTCTTGGAGCAACTGCCTCAAGCACACTGGCACGTGCGATTCTCAGGGCAGTACAAAGGGCCGAAACATTGCATGGCCTACCGGCAGCCACAACGTCTTAAACGAGTACCAGCAGGGGCATCTCTTTATATCTCGTGTGGCAACTCTCCCATTCTTTCTACACTGAAGCTTGACACACTACGGTTGCAGCATCACACACATTACAGCGCCTCCGCCAATCAGCATGAGAATCACGCAGACAAGGATTGCCAGATAGAAGCGATAGCTTTTCACACTGACAGCGGCCTCATATCCGAAAGCAGAGCGTTCAAGGTTTGGCGGAGGGATTTCACGTTTTGCGGTAAGCGTCTTCAAGCCACCAGTAGCGAGCTCTCGGGAGCACGAAGCAAAATCAATGGAGTACCTGTGATGCACGTTTTCAGCGTCACCTGCGCCAGAGCGTAAGGGGGAGGGGAATGAGGATGAATAGATTGGTTCTGAAGCATAAAACATCGAGTGAGCAGACGAGTTCATTTGAGGTCTTCGCGGCAGGTTATGCGCAAAATGCGTATCAGATGTCGGTACTGTCACTGTCTTTTCTCCGCTCCGGTACTTACAGACCTAACCACAATACGAGATTTTCGACTACAAACGCACTACAGAACCTCTTTACTACATTCATAATTGTAGCTAAACTGCGGGGATTAGCAAGAGCCATATGACTAATGGGGGGTGATAATTCTCCACCTCCTGGCACAATCTGTCTTCACTTCCTATTGTACAACAGGCAGCTTAATCCAGAAGTTGAGCCGCAGCCTGAGTACGCTGCCATTCCGCCACAAGCAGAAGGAAATCATGCACGATGCGCCCGGTCGCCCCCCAGATACAGTACGGTCCATAGTCATAAAAGTAGATGGTACGCGGACCGCGCCGTTCAGTACGCAGAATCGCAGGATCAGCCAGCGCAGAGAGCGGGATCTGTAAGAGCTCAGCCACCTCACTTTGCTGCAATGTGAGCGTGCCCGGCCCCCCTGGCAAGAAGCCAACCACCGGCGAAATCAAAAAGTTGCTGACCACCGTAAAGACTGGAGACTGTAAGCCCAGAATCTCAACGCGTTCCGGCAGCAAGCCAATCTCCTCCCATGCCTCACGCAACGCAGCAAGCGCAACCGTCTCATCATCGGGCTCGATACTACCACCTGGCAGACCAATCTCACCACTATGAGCCCGCAACGAACTGGCTCGCCGAATAAAGAGCAGGTCAATTTCTCCCTCACGTTCAAAGAGCGGAAGAAGCACAGCCGCTTTCCGTGCCTGTGGTTGTCGGCCTTCGACGCGATCGATCAGCAGGTCGCTGTGAGCCACGGGAGCAAGTTTGGACTGAAGAAATTGAACAAAAGCCAAAACCTCTTTGCGTTTCATACCAGATATTGTATCATAAAAAAGCTCTTCATCTTCACAAAACTTTCACAGGTGGAAAGTATTTTCGCCAGGCCAAAGAAGCGCCACTGAAGCGCGAAGAAATAGGGTCCGGGGGGTTGCATTATTGTGATACAATGTGGAAGATAGAAAACATCGGAGAGCATTGCTAAAAGGCTGCGCATTGTCTTGCATTCAAGGACGGCTTTTGGTATAATTGAAGCATCGAGTGGGGATATGCTTTGTCCAGGCGCTTATGTGTCTTAACTAGAGCTTACCTGCCTGCGAGTATCGTTTCGTATACCGTTCTGTAGAGCAAACAATATGGTTCTGAAGCCGCTTTATGGTTCTGAAAACGACAGAGCATCGAGAGCGCAATTCTAATCGAAACGATTACCGCCTTAGCATCTCCTCCGATAAGCCCAATTCCTTAAATTGGTACACTCCCCAGGTTCTTTATTAAGCAAAGAAGCAGGAAACCGCTCATCTCGGTTTTACCTTGTTATGGTAATCGAAATGACGCAAAATAGAATACGGTAAAACACTATCTTTCTCTTTACTTTTTTTAAACCGTTGGCCGGAGTGTCACCAGCACAGGGCAAAAACCGTGGATCGAAGGGGGTTTTTACCCATGCAAGCACAACAGCAAGGCGACCTTTCGACAAAGCCAGCGGAAAATCCTAACAGCGGGCGGGTACAGACGATGATCGAAGGCAACGACCCTCAAGTACAGAACAACAATCCAGTGAACCCCGAAGAAGTTTCGGACTTCAATCAGAACACGATGGCGGAGCTTTTAGCCGCCTCGGCTAACCCCATTATCAAACGTGGGGATGTCGTCGAAGGCACCATCGTGCACATCGACTCGGATGAAATCCTTGTCGATATCGGGCTTAAATCCGAAGGCATTCTTTCAACGAAAGAGCTGCCTTCTAGTGGCTATGGCTCCTATAATGAACTCCATCTCAATGATCGAGTTCTGGTCTATGTTCTTCAGCCGGAAAATGCTGAAGGACATGCGGTGCTCTCGCTCAAGCGTGCAAACACCGAGCGCCAGTGGCGTATTGCCGAGGAGCAGTACAAGAACAACGAGATCATCAAGGCGAAGGTCATTGATTTCAATAAAGGTGGCCTGATCGTTGATGTGAACGGGATTCGAGGCTTTGTGCCTATCTCGCAGATCTTGAACCTGAAGCGCGAAGAAGTCGCAGCCGGTGGCGAGAACCAGGAAACGGCCGCCAAACTGGCTTCGATGAAAGACAAAGAGCTTCAGTTGAAGATTATCGAGATCAACCGTGCACGCAACCGTCTGATTCTCTCGGAGCGCATGGCCGTTCAGGAATGGCGCCAGCGTCGCCGCGAGGAGCTACTTGAAGAGCTCCAACCGGGCGAAGTCCGCAAAGGCGTGGTCAGCAATCTCGCCAACTTCGGCGCATTTGTTGATCTTGGAGGCGCCGACGGTCTGGTCCATATCAGTCAGCTTGCCTGGAGCCGAGTGAACCATCCAAGCGAGGTTCTTCAGGTTGGACAGGAAGTTGAAGTACAGGTCCTCAGCGTTGACAAAGAGCGCAAAAAGATCGCCCTGTCGATCAAGCGCGCCGAAGTTGACCCCTGGACCACTGTGGAGCAGCGCTACCATGTTGGTCAGCTCGTTACCGGCACTATCACTAAGATTGCACCCTTCGGTGCATTCGCACGCATCGAAGATGGCATCGAGGGCCTGATCCATCAGTCCGAGTTGCCTGCCGGTACCGATCCGAAGACGCTTCAGGAAGGAACGCAGCTTCAGTTGCGCATCCTGCGCATCGAGCCTGAGCGCCGTCGCCTCGGTCTGAGCCTGCGTCAGGTGGAAGAGCCAGACGCAGCGAAGGAGACCAAAGAGGCAGCCCAGCCGACAGAAGAGAAGGCTCAGGAGCAGACACCTGCCGCTCAGCAGCAGGCAGCCAAAGAAGTTCCTTCTCTGAGCACCACGCCTCCGTCTCTGGAGAGCGCTCCTGCGCAGGAGCACAAACGCGAGCGCACTGAGAAGCGACCAGAGAAACGCGAGCGCGATGCCTCGCTACTCAAAGGTCTTCCGTCCGATGATGAAGGCGAGATGACCGCAATGGCCGAAGCCTTCCGGGCAGCCGCGCTTCAGCGCTCAAAGGAAGAGTCCGAGACCGAGAAGTAAGCCGGCGGCAACAACAGAAAAAACGGTATCAGACGATACAAAAACACAAGCTTCCCCCGTTGCTCTCTTTACCGAGAGAGTAACGGGGTGAACTGCTTCTTTACCAGCATATTCTTCAGCTTATAAAGCAAGTACGCTTCCAGAGTATAACTACAATCAAGGTGAACCCACCATTTTCACCACCAAAAAGAAAGAAAAAATAAGAAGAATTGGTGTACAACTTCCCGATATACCGAACGTAATTATTAGTAGAGAGTATATACAGGGAGAAGATAAGAGGCATGCTGATATGCCGCGAGGTCAGACGCACTCCCTATAAAATAGAACTTTTGGGTCTCCTTGACGCAGCATATTCCGTGTAGTATTATAAAATGCACAGTTTATCAAGTATGCTAGAGGGGTTTCTTTACCAGCGTTGCAAGGAGCAGGTAAACTGGTTGAGCACATTCCGCTAAAGCGCAGTTCTCCTTGCAGAGTCCCTCGGTCCTGATGGCCAGAGAGCTCAAGAGGTTCCATGATTTGGCGGAAAAGCGGTGTTCTCACAAGCCGGTTCCATTTCCTCTCTTCACTTCCCTGGAAAACTTCTCTAAAGAAACAGACAACAAAGCGAAAGATTCTCCCAGCTTCCTTTATATCGCAATAAAAGAAGTGCGAGGACGGGATTGTACATAGAAACAGTAAGAGTTTCTCGACAGACGGGAGGCTACAGTTGTTATCCTTGACGCTGTATGATGGGTGTTGTATGATGAATCACATAGTTTACCTGAGCGACACAGAGGGCTCGGTTCCACCCTCTGCCACTGAAAGGGGGGTGACAAACAGGTGAACGACAGAGATAGGTTTGATAAATTCACAGAGCGAGCCAGAAAAGTCTTGAGTCTCGCTCAAGAAGAAGCTCAACGCTTCCAGCATAATTATATCGGTACAGAGCATCTCTTGCTGGGCCTGGTGCGCGAAGGCGAAGGGGTGGCAGCGAAAGTTCTGGCGAATCTCGGCGTCGAACTCAACAAGGTTCGCAGCGCCGTTGAATTTATAATTGGGCGCGGTGACCGCATCGTTCTTGGCGAAATCGGTCTGACCCCGCGTGCCAAGAAAGTCATCGAACTGGCTGTTGACGAAGCTCGTCGCCTCAATCACCACTATATCGGCACAGAGCATCTCTTGCTTGGTCTTGTGCGTGAAGGTGAAGGGATCGCTGCTGGCGTTCTCGAAAGCCTGGGTGTCAACCTCGAAAAAGTTCGTACTCAAACCATACAGGTGCTCAGCCAGTCTGGCGCGCCGCATGAGCGCGAGGCGAAACATTCGAAGACCCCCACCATCGACCAGATGGGCATTGACCTGACAGCCGCCGCTCGTGCCGGAACCCTTGATCCCGTCATCGGGCGTCATCAAGAGATCGAACGTGTCATCCAGATCCTCTCCCGCCGTAACAAAAACAACCCCGCACTGATCGGTGAACCGGGCGTTGGTAAAACGGCTATTGTCGAGGGACTGGCTCAGCGTCTGATCTCAGGCGAAGTACCGGAAACGCTCGCCGGGAAGCGTTTGCTCACCCTGGATGTCGGCTCCCTTGTGGCCGGTACAAAGTATCGCGGTGAGTTTGAGGAACGGCTGAAAAAGATCATTGAGGAAATTCGCAACAGCCGCGACTGCATCATCTTCATTGATGAGGTTCATACCCTCGTAGGTGCCGGTGCCGCAGAAGGCGCGGTCGATGCCGCGAATATCCTGAAACCGGCTCTTGCCCGTGGAGAGCTGCAATGTATCGGTGCAACTACTCTCGATGAGTATCGCAAATACATTGAACGTGATGCCGCACTTCAGCGGCGCTTCCAGGAAGTGATAGTCCGCGAGCCTTCGGTTGAGGAAACCGTGGAGATCCTGAAAGGTATCCGCGAACGCTATGAGCAGCATCATCGTCTGGTGATCACAGACGAGGCGCTCAAGGCCGCAACCGAGCTTGCCAGTCGATATATTACTGATCGCTTCATGCCCGATAAGGCCATCGACCTGATTGATGAGGCCGCCAGCCGCGTTCGCATGCAGAACTCGCTCGCTCCTCTCAATCTGAAAGAAGCGCTCAAAGGGCTGGAGTCCGTTCTGCGTGAGAAAGAAGCAGCCATTCAACAGCAGGAATATGAGCTTGCTGCTGAGTTGCGCGACCGCGAGGTCAAGCTGCGTGAGCGCATTGCCAAGCTGGAATCTGGCTGGCAGAAAGAGCGTGGCAGCGAAAAGCCTGTCGTTGGCGAAGAGGAAATCGCCCAGATCGTTTCGATGTGGACAGGTATCCCCGTGATGCGTATCGCTCAGGAAGAGTCTCAGCGCCTGTTGAAGATGGAAGAGGCCCTTCACGCTCGCGTTATCGGCCAGGATGAGGCCATTGAGAAGATTTCCCGCGCTGTACGCCGCGCTCGCGCCGGTCTGAAAGATCCCAAACGCCCGATTGGCTCCTTCATCTTTATGGGACCAACTGGCGTCGGTAAAACCGAGCTGGCAAAAGCACTCGCCGAGTTCATGTTCGGCAGCGAGGAATCTCTCATTAAGATCGACATGTCAGAGTTCATGGAGCGTCATGCAGCCGCACGTCTGGTCGGCGCACCTCCGGGCTATGTCGGTTATGAAGAAGGCGGCCAGTTAACTGAGGCGGTCCGACGTAAGTCCTACAGCGTGATCTTGCTCGATGAGATCGAGAAGGCTCACCCCGACGTCTTCAATATGTTGTTGCAGATCCTTGAAGACGGCAAATTGACCGACGCGAAGGGTCGCACCGTTGACTTCCGAAACACTGTCATTATCATGACATCCAACGTTGGCGCTTCCCTGCTGAATAAGGCTGCCGCTATCGGCTTCCACCAGACGAAAGACAGGGAAAAGGTTGAGCACGATACAATGGCAAGCAAGGTGATCGGCGAACTGAAGAACACCTTCAAGCCAGAGTTCCTGAACCGTATTGATGAGATTATCGTCTTCCATTCACTGCGCAAGGAAGAGATGTACTCAATCGTGGATCTGCTGCTCAACCGCGTCCGTGCACAGCTTACTGAACAGCAGATTGAGCTGGTCGTCCCGTCCGCTGCGAAGGACTTCTTGATCGAGAAGGGCTTCGATCCTCAGTATGGCGCACGTCCGCTCCGCCGCACTATTCAGAGTCTGGTCGAAGACCAGCTTGCTGAAGGCCTGCTGCAAGGCAAGTTCCGCCCGGGCGACCTCGTTGAAGCCGTGATTGAAGAGAAAAAGCTGGTTCTCAACGTGCGTAAGCGCGTCGAGCCCCTCCCTCCGGGAGCAACTCCTGAAGCTGCTCTCTCGGCAGGCGGTGAGGGAAGTTCCAGCCCAGAATCCTAGTAGAAACCAGAGGGGTATGTTGTACCTGAACATACCCCTCTTCTCTCTTACCCGTTTCTTCAAAACCTCTTGCCGGTCTTACATCCTCCAATTGGAAAAGATGTATGTCGGTTTCCGTCTCGCACGGGATTTCCAGAATGCGTCCTTCTTTGTTGTATCGCGGTCTCTCTCGTCAAGTTGAAATAGATTGAGTAACCATGCCGAAAACTCGAACAAAATACGTCTGTCAGCAATGTGGTGGTGAGCAGAGCAAGTGGATGGGGAAATGCCCCGATTGTGGCTCCTGGAACACACTGGAAGAGGTTGCCGAGCTACCGGCGCAGCCACGTCGTCAACCCCTCCTTACCGGTTCGTCATTTCTTTCACAGGGGACCAGCGCTCCGGTTGCTTTGCCACATATTCAGCCGTTGACACAAACCCGTATTTCTGTTGGCTATTCAGAAATGGATCGCGTGCTTGGTGGTGGTCTGGTTGCTGGCTCTCTGACATTGGTCGGGGGCGAACCTGGTATCGGCAAATCCACGCTTCTCCTTCAGGTGTCCGGCCATATTTCCCGGTCCTCCGGTCCTGTCCTCTATGTTTCAGGCGAAGAGTCCGTCGAGCAGGTGAAGATGCGCGCTGAACGGCTTGAGATCACAGGCGAACAGTTGTATCTTCTGGCTGCGATTGAGCTGGATGTCATCGCCGAAACCGTTCATAAGCTCAAGCCCGCTCTGGTCATCGTCGACTCCATTCAGACCGTCGTTGCCAGCCACCTGACCGCCGCTCCCGGCAGCATCAGTCAGGTGCGCGAGTGCACCGTCCAGCTCATGCATCTTGCAAAAAGTACCCATGTGCCTATCTTTATCATCGGCCATGTGACCAAAGAAGGCACGGTTGCCGGTCCAAAAGCCCTTGAACATATCGCAGATGCCGTACTCTACCTTGAAGGCGAACGATATCACTCCTATCGTCTGCTCCGCGGCGTGAAAAACCGTTTCGGACCCACCCACGAAGTCGGCGTCTTTGAGATGCATGGGGAGGGCTTGCTTGAAGTGCCTAATCCTTCAGCAGCATTCCTCTCTGATCGTGCCTCAGGTGCTACCGGCTCCGCTATTGTGGTCAGCATGGAGGGCACCCGACCAATTCTGGTGGAGGTACAGGCCCTTGTCACTCCAACCAATTATGGCATCGCCCGCTGTAACACCAACGGTATCGAACATAGCCGCCTGCTGATGCTGCTGGCTGTTCTAACCAAGCGTGTCGGTCTTCCTGTCAATAATCAGGATGTCTATGCGAATGTCGTTGGCGGCTTCTCGCTGGAAGAGCCCGCGGTTGATCTTGGCATCGCAGCAGCCATCGCATCCAGCTATCGCGATAAAAATATCCCGGATGATCTGGTGCTGATTGGTGAGGTGGGACTTTCGGGCGAGTTACGGGCGGTCAATCGCCTGCCTCTGCGCATTCGTGAGGCGGCCAAACTGGGCTTCAAGCGCTGCATTATTCCTTCAGCAGGCAAAGGGTCACAACTTCGCACTGAGCTGGAAGATGCGGGACTCCCACCAGACTTTACGATTATCACTGCTAGTACTTTAGGTGTTGCATTAGAGGTGCTCTTCAATCTTTCATCCCAGGATTGAGCAGTCTTTTTCAACATCACTTGCGATCGATTTAGCGATTACATTACACTAGTAATGAGGAAGGCAATCGGTCCTTCCACTGCGAGATGATAGTGAACGTATGACTTTTGCAGTACGACACACCGTTTTCAGCACGATGATAGCCTTACTATGGTTGTTGCGTCCCGTCCTGAAAACATGTATACTGCATAGTCGATATAGTAAATTTTCTGCTCAACAGGCACGGTTTCTATGATTTATCACAGCAAGCGAGGCAACATGTTATCTGCAATCATTCTTCTTCTTTTCATCACCGTTCTCGCCTGCATTTACATCGTCGCGCCTTTTGAGCATGAAACCATGTATCGCATCTATTGTGTTTTGCGACGGAGGATGCAGGGATGTCCGTTAACAATGTGTCACGTATTGTCGGGTGCCTCATTGCCATCGGCACCATATTCAGCTACTACATGTGGCAGCTTTCCCATGCCGTACCGGGGAAAGAGTCTCTTCCCTGGCAGTGGATTATTGGTATCGCGCTTATCGCCGGGGTCTTTGCCTTTGTAATCACCCCATACGTTACGGTCATTCCGTACGTATGGATGCGCGATAAAATTCGGAAAGCAGCCGCCAGCGATCTGGTAGCTGCCGCCATCGGCCTGACCGTTGGCCTGATTATCTCGGCCCTTCTGGCTATTCCTCTCAATAGCCTGCCAGAGCCACTGGGACATCTGTTGCCCTTTGTCGGGGCCGTGCTGTTCGGCTGGCTCGGTGTGGCCTCTGCGGTTATGCGTAAAAGCGATCTTGCCCACCTTTTTCAGGGCATGTGGCAACGCCGCCGCGACCGCGATCGCGATGAAGAGAATGAACGCGACCGCAAGAAAGATCGCGACAAAGACAAGGCTAAAGCGCAGCATCCGCCCTCTCCCATTCTACTGGATACCAGCACGATCATTGATGGCCGGATCGCTGATATCAGCCAGACCGGTTTTATTAGCGGCACACTCACTGTTCCACGCTTTGTCTTGAATGAGCTTCAACGCATCGCCGACTCCGCTGATACCATGCGTCGCAACCGGGGACGCCGTGGTCTTGAAATTCTCAATCGGCTTCAGAAGGATGCCACGGTGCCCATCGAGATCATTGATACCGACGTTGAGGGCATCAATGACGTTGATGGCAAACTGGTCAAGATGGCAAAAGACCTGCATTGTCCGATCATTACGAATGACTTCAACCTGAACCGGGTAGCCGAGTTGCAGGGCGTCAAAGTTCTGAATATTAACGAGCTCGCCAACGCGATTAAACCGGTGCTGCTCCCCGGCGAAGATCTGCATATCAAGATTATGCAAGATGGCAAAGAGCTCGGACAGGGCGTCGGCTACCTTGATGATGGCACGATGATTGTCGTCGAGAACGGACGCCAGTATATGAACATGACGATCGAGGTGACCGTCACCCGCGTGCTGCAAACGGTCGCCGGTCGTATGATCTTTGCCCATCCCAAGCAACCACAAAGTCAACAGCAGACGAACACCGCCTCTCCTCCCTCGGTCCCTCAGGCGACCAGACAGAGACAGGCATAAAAAGCAAACAGAGCAACCCATTCAGAGGCACCCCGCAGCGGGTGCCCTCTTTCTCTTTCAAACCCTACTGGAGAAAGGAAGCGATTCAAGAAGAGCATGAATACAACAGCCGCCGCTGTTATCGTTGCCGCCGGGGCCAGTCGTCGCATGGGGCGCGACAAGCTCTGGATCCCCCTTGCTGGCCGTATTACTCTTGCCCGCACCCTTGATACCTTTCAGGAGTCCCCTCTGATCAGCACGATTGTCATTGTGACCAGCGAGGAGCGTCTCTATGACGTACAGCAGCTCTGCCAGCAGGAACGCTGGCATAAAGTGATTGCTGTCGTTCCCGGCGGCCAGCGAAGGCAGGATTCCGTGCGCCACGGGCTGGATGCGCTACAAGAACATGTACCCGGCTGTCGCTGGGTAATGATTCATGATGCCGCCCGCCCCTTTGTCACATCTGCTATACTGGAGGAAGGCCTGAAGGCCGCGCAGCAGACGCAAGCCGCTATTGCTGCTGTCCCGGTAAAAGATACGATCAAGCAGGTACGAGAAAATGTGATTGTCGCGACACCCGACCGCTCGCAGCTCTGGTCGGTGCAGACACCTCAGGTCTTCTCTTTCCCGCTGATTTATGAGGCCCATCACGCTCCCGAAGCACAAGACGATATGACCGATGATGCAACTCTGTTGGAGCGTCTGGGACACCAGGTAACGATCTTTCCCGGATCATATACCAACATTAAGATTACAACACAGGAAGATCTCCTCTTCGCCGAAATCCTTGTTCGAGGTCAGGAAAAATGACAATGCGTATTGGTTTTGGTTTCGATGTTCATGCGTTCGTCAAGGATCGTCCGCTGATCCTCGGAGGTGTGACCATCCCTTATGAGTTCGGCCTTTCGGGTCACTCCGATGCAGATGCGGTGCTTCACGCGATTGTAGATGCCATGCTTGGCGCAACCGCTCAGGGCGATATTGGCTCTCACTTTCCCTCAGAAGACCCCCGCTGGAAAGATCAGCCAAGCACCGTCTTTCTGGAATATGCCTATGAGCTGATTCGCAAGCAGAACTGGAGAATCAGCAATATTGATGTCACGATTGTGGCGCAACGCCCGAAAATGGCTCCCCACACGCCCGCGATGCGCCAGCACATCGCCAGTGCCCTGCGGCTTGAGCTCGATCAGGTGAGCGTCAAAGCCACTACGACCGATAACCTCGGCTTCACAGGCCGCGGCGAGGGCATCGCCTGTTACGCCACCCTCCTGGTAGAACGATAGATAGAACCACGAAGAGGCCGTCTCTCCTACCCGGAAGGCGGCTTTTTCTCTTTCCGGGCCTGTGTGCTTCATCCTTCTGCATGCACGACTATAATAGAAGAAGAAAGATTGAAGAAGGAGCTGCAACTTATGGTAGATTTCACAGGACGCGTTCTGGTTCTCGGCGCCAGTGGCGCTACAGGCCGCATTGTTCTCTCCTCACTTCAAGCAAAAGGCATTCACGCTCGCGCTTTTGTACGCAGCCCACAGAAGGCCCGAGGACTGCAATCACCCACCACAGAGATCTTCGTTGCTGATATACTCGATTCCGCAACATTACGGGAGGCAATGGACGGATGCACGGCCGTTATCAGTGTCATTGGCACGCGTTCTATGAGCGATCGCAGGGTGATTGAGGAAACTGAACATGCCCTGCTCGTTCGGGCAATCAATACGGCCAAAGAGGCAGGCATACACCACTTTATCCTCTGCTCCTCAATGGGCACACAACAACCCGAACGCATCCCGCCTCTGGCACATATTCTTCGAGCCAAGCACAAGGCCGAAGAGGCACTGATAAGCAGTGGCCTGACCTATACCATTATTCATCCCGGTGGCCTGACCGATGATCCGGGCGGACAAAGTATTCTGGTTTTTCCTCATCCCCTCCCGACAGATGGTATGATCCCACGCGCCGACCTTGCCGAGGTACTGGTACAGGCGCTCATCCAGCCGGAAGCCGCCAACAAAAGTGTCGATGTGATCATTTGGCCCGATCAGGGACCAGCCACACGCCCACACCTTTTCGCATAACCTGAAACACGTTACCTGCTTGTTCTCTACTGCCGATGCCTCCATACATGGACCCCATCCGTATACTAATAGAGGATTCTATTTCAGGAGGTAGAAAAAAGCGCTATGACAAAACTCAGACATTTGAAGTGTGAGGCCTGCCGCGCCGATGCTCCCAAAGCCACCGACGCTGAAATTGCTGAATATATGAAACAGCTTCCCGATTGGACAGTTATCGAGCAAGACGGGATTCGTCGCCTTGAACGGGTCTTTACCTTCAAAAACTTTGCTCAGGCTCTGGCATTCACCAACAAAGTAGGAGAGCTGGCAGAGGAAGAGGGACATCATCCCTCGATCGCGCTGGAGTGGGGTCGTGTCGGTGTTGTCTGGTGGACACATGCGATCCACGGGCTTCATCGCAATGATTTCATTATGGCCGCGAAAACTGACAAGGTCTATGATTCTATGCATTAAGCATGGGTGCCCTTCCCTCTGGCGGGTTTGATCCGGGAAGGGCAACAAACATTTATCCACATCTATCAAATAGACAGGTATAGTAAGAAGAGAAGGAGGTTTTCTACCATCATACGTCGGAGAGAGCGCTATGCTACCAGAGGCAAAAACTATTCTCGTCGTTGGCGCAACCGGTAAGCAGGGCGGAGCCGTCACGCATCATCTTCTCGCACAGGGCTGGAAGGTACGCGCTCTAGTACGTGATCCCCGCAAACCAACCGCGCGCGAACTCCTTCAACGCGGCGTAGAACTGGTTCCCGGCAACCTTGACCAAACGGAGACGCTAAGCGAAGCCCTCCATGGCGTTTACGGCGTTTTCAGCATGCAGCCAGACACGCTTCAGAATCCCGCGACCGAGATCACCCAGGGCAAGCGACTGGTGAACGCCGCCAGTGCACAGGGCATACAGCACTTTGTCTATAGCTCGATTGGGGGCGCCGACCGCAATACCAACATCCCTCATTTTGAAAGCAAGTGGCAGATTGAACAATATATCCGCGCTCTCAACATTCCCGCAACCATTCTCCGGCCTGTCTTTTTTATGGATAACTTTCACACAATGTTTGGTTCAGCCATTCAAGAGGGTGTCCTTGCCTGGGCACTTCCTGCCGAGCGCCGTCTACAGATGATTGCCGTCGCAGATATCGGTGCGTTCGCGGCTCTGGCATTTGCGCAGCCACAGCGCTTTCTCGGCCAGGCGCTGGAACTTGCGGGTGATGAGCTTTCTATGCTTCAGATTGCCGAAGCCTTTAGCCGCGTGCTTGAAAAAGAGGTACACTATGTAGAAATGTCGCGCACACAGGGTTACAGCCCTGAGATGGTACGCTATCTCGATTGGCTCAGTACCAGTGGTTTCAGGGCAGATATCCCGGCGCTTCGTGCCATTTATCCGGAACTTATGACCTTCGAGCGCTGGCTTCACGTCACCGGATGGGGTAGCAAGAAGGTTCCTCGCAAAGAGCATAGTACGGCGCGTCAGCACTCATCACGCCGCTGACGCCACTAGTGGTATTACTCGGCTGCCTCCTGCGAGGAGAGAGGGCTTATTCCGCTTTTGCGACCTTGACGTCCTGCTCTTTGGTGTCCTTTGGTGAATCAAGGAGTAGCTTCCGTGCGACATCGCGAGGAGATGTGGGCACATCACGCAGATCACCAACAATATCGTCAACTTTCAGGTCGGCCATCAGCTTGTCTTTCATCACCTTTGCCTCGCCGACCACTTTTCCCGCTCCCTTGCCCATCTTCACCAGATGCTTGGGCCCAAATACGGCCAGCAGGAGCAAGATCAGAATAGCCAGATTTAAATAATGCATCAGTATCACCCCCTGTCCGCAAAAAAGACTGTTCCTCGTGTCTGTATTGTATCATACTGACAAGCAAGAATCCGAGTAAGAACAGCACAAAAATTGAGCTGTTTTCCCGTTCATATACATGAGAGTAGAACGCTCTTCTTACCGGCCCAGGTTTTCCCCCATACCCCCTTTTTCTGGGCTCGCCGATCAAGCCTTCCCCAGGGTGATGATCGGTCTCTTTTTGCGCATCCTACCCATTTGGCCTAATAGGGTACAGCACAACCGATAGCGTGATATCATTAGTAATACAATAACAAACAACAACACAATAACATAGATTTTTCTAGAAAATGCAGAATATGTATAACCAACCGAGCAAAGGTCGAAAGAAAGCCATTATCACAGCTCTCTTTCTCTTTTCCCTTGCAGGCTTACTCGCAGGTTTTACATTTGGTGCTGCCGGAAAAGCGCTCTTTCCTGCCGCAAAACCGCAAGCATCACAACCTGTAGCTCAAACAACCGCCACCACGACACCGGTTTCTGGCCCGAAGGTGCCGCTCAACTGCCCCGTTGTTGACGAAACGGCTTACAGCGGTATCGCGAACGGGGCCATCCAATATACCTTCAAGGCCCATGCGGTCGATAAATCGGGAGAATGCGCCAAATCGGGAAACCCCATCGAGTCCGGAGGGATCACCTGTAAGCTCTGGCTTTCCGAGCATAAAAATGGGCGCATCCAGATTCCCAGTAACCTCTGGCCTCCCGACAAGGTCAAGGAGCCACTCCCCGGTGAAATCTCTGGAGCTCTGGTCTTTGATCCCGGCACACCACAAACCCAGATGTGCAACGAAAAGGGGCAAGGTCATTGGAAGTTTGGCGTTTCCGCCAGCACCAAACCGGGCAAATACTTCCTTGTGATTATCACCGACTGGGACGGCACCTATGCAAACTGGAGCTGGGTTGAGTTTACCGTGACCAAAGAGAAGTAGCGCTCAAGCATGCTCTCTTTCCGATTCCCTACCTATTTTGGCTAATGCAAATAGATAAAACTCTTACCTTCCGGCCCACTCATGATATGATGGTAAAAGGTAAGTGGAAAGTTTATTTTGTGCAGGGAATTTCAAGAAGAAAGCGCGTAGAGCATGCAACCAATAGTACCATCACAACCTGGCCCGCATACGCCACCACCTCACGGCTATTCAGGGCAAGCACAACAGAACGGCAAGAGGCCGAATAAACCACAAAGCGCTGTACTCATCGCCCTTATTTTATTTGCGGTTGCTGGCTTACTCAGTGGCTTCACTATTGGTGCGATCAATCGCCCACAGTCAGCAAATCAGGCAAACACAAAATTGACACCGACGCCATCAACCACAACAGTGCCAACGGCAACCGAAACGAAAACAGCGCCAACCCCAACCCCTACTATCGACATTCTGACGACAGGTTTCGGCTGTCCAGCAGGCAAACTTTCATCCTATGGCCTTATGGAAGGCGATCAAACCCAACTGACTGCCGATATGCAAGCACAGAAGAAACCGGTCACAGGGAGCGGCACCTGTAATAGTCCTGAAGAGCTACACACGGCAGGTATCGCCACCCGTCTCTGGCTCACTAAAAAGGACAGCGACTTCAATAAGAAGCTGGTTGAGCTGACAAACGCACCCTGGGCCTCAAATGACCGCATAGGTCAGGCCTTCCCCGAGGAGATAGAGAACGCCCTTGTTTTCGATCCCTCGACCCCACAGGTGCAAAAGACCGACGATCAAGGACATATTCAATGGAAGTACACAGTAGCACCTACGCTGCCCCCGGGCAACTACTATGCCGTTTTCTTTATGAGTTGGGAAGGGAAACGCTTTAACTGGACATATCTTGAATTAATTGTGGCTCCCAAGAAATAAGCAGCAAGCGTGCATCTCTCAGTAAGATGCACGCCTTTTCTTTTCTCACTACTGAAGTCAATCACCTCCCGCCAGGAGGCTTGTGTCTGAACTCCACCGCACCTCAGCCTTTTCACAGGGGCTGCTTTGTCCTCTTTGTCCGACACATCAGGGACAAGTGACACGTGCCCCATTCTCGCCCGGTCCTGTCGGACGGGAAGCGTTCTCCGTTCGATGCGTGTGGCAATTCGATGTGCGACCCGCTCTTGCTACATGCTCTTGATGGCTCCCTCCGAAGAAGAGCGGGTCAATCATTCCGAAGAGATTGTCATATTTGAGAGGAAGACGCTGCTATTCTCGCTTTGGCGCGCTTGAACATTATGAGCCGCTACTGAAGTGAACGGATAATCCCCCGAACCAGCGCGGTAAACTTCGGACGTGCCGCGTTTGCCGCTTCAAGCACCTCCTCGTGGTTGACCTCGGCCTCTTCATCACCCGTGGCCTCATTCGAGATCAGGCTTAACCCGAGCACTCGCATGCGCATATGCCGCGCTACCACCACCTCAGGCACCGTCGACATACCGACAGCATCGGTTCCGATGGTGCGCAAAAAGCGAAGCTCGGCTGAGGTCTCATAGTTCGGGCCCGTCACCATTGTATAGATACCCTCCTGCAAGGTCAGATCGGGCCAGGATTGTGCGACCGTGCGAGCCACCTCACGCAATTCCACATCATAGGCATGGGCCAGCGGCGGGAAGCGTTCACCAAAGCGCTCATCATTGGGACCAATGAGCGGGTTTAATCCGGCCATGCCAGGGAGGAAGATATGATCTTTCAACAGCATAATATCTCCTGTGGCATATGCGGGATTAACCCCGCCTGCGGCATTCGTCACAATCAGGATTTCGGCGCCAAGCAGACGCATCACCCGAATCGGGAATGTAATTACCTCGGGAGAGTAGCCCTCATAGAGATGAAAGCGCCCCTGCATGACAACCACAGGCACGCCTTCCAGCGTCCCAAGTAACAGACGCCCCGCATGTCCAATCACGGTTGAACGGGCAAAATGCGGAATCTCCGCGTAGGGAATAGCGGTCGCGTCGACCAGTTCCGCCGCCAGATCACCCAGACCGGAGCCCAGAATCAGAGCCACATGGGGCTTCAAGGTTGTTCGCGCCTGAATAGCACGCACCGCCTCGGCAACATTCTCGTACTGCATCATTGATAACACCTTTCACTACCGAAATACGCGGGAAAGCGAGCCTTCCCATCCAGCCATCATTGTAGCAGGTCTGCCGTTATGGAGACACGCATCAGAAAAGGAGTGCGGCGTCTGGAGCACGCAGGCATATGTCAATCACAGGGAAAGATGCTATAATGAACTTGCTTCTTGATGTTTCAAGTACAAAGGTAGAATGCAGCACACGGATGAGAAGAAACCGTGTCCATGATAAGGAGATTTTGTTAAAATATGGCAAAACTGCACGACATGTTTACACAGGCACGCCGGGCGCAAAGTGGTGCAGGGATGGGCTTTCTGGGCAAGAACAAGCCCGATTCAAAAGCTCATGCCGCAGCGCTTGTGATTGAGTTTCCGCAGATCGTCGCAGGAAACGCCGAGGCGGCCTTAAAAGCCGGAGCTGATGGCCTGCTTTTTACCTGGAACGGTAAAGAGAATGGTACTCTGGAAACAGTAAAGCAAGAGATCGAAGCCGCAAAGTCTTACAATGATGATGTGGTCAGCGGCCTGCGCATCACAGGCGGGTGGGAGCACCTGAACCGTGAAAGCTTTGCCCACATCAAGGAGCAAGGGGTGCAATACGTCGTGCTGCCACTCACGGCCCCTGCCCACCTCCTGACCCTGGAACCTAAAGACATCGAAAAGGTCGTTACAGTTCCGATGCGCTCAGAAGAACTATTCCCGCTCTTCATCAGAACCTTGAGTTCACTCTTTGGCATCACTGCTGTTGACCTGGACTTTAACACAAATGGCACGCTCAGCATTGAAGAGACGCTACGCTATCAGGCTGTCCGTGAGGCAGTTCGTTATCCCTCGTTCCTTCGTGTCTCGGGCGAGCTGGACCGCGAACGCGCATCACTGCTCAAGCTACTCGGCATTCAGGGCGTCATACTGCAAGCTCAGGCCGACGAAGCGGCAACCCGGAAAGAGCTCCAGGCTGTCCGGACGCTGCTTGAACAGCTCTTTGAAGAAGATAAAGACACAGGGACACAGCCTTTTGGTCGCAACACGAAATAAGCGATGAGGGCGGTCGAATGATCGCCCTTTCTTCTCTCTACGAGAGAAATGACTTCCAGTGCTGTTGCTTCTCTTTACTTGGTGACGCCGAGATCGCCGGAAGTCGTGACAGTGTGGGGTGCTTGAAGAAGTGCGGGCGCGGAACACGACGCAAGAGGTCAAGGGTCAACTCCCAAACCCGCTCGGGATTCTCATTGTTGCGCCAGTAGTAATAGCAGGCGACCTCGTCAGGATCTGCACCGAGTAACATCTTAAAAGAGGGCTCTAGCAGCTCTTCATCGCCAGCACTGAGATTATAGTTCTGTAACCAGAGCTGGCTCTGCTTCTCATACTGATGCGCGATTGAGACCAGCGTCTGCCCCCACTCGGCCACCTTTGTCACATCCTCATTCAAGAGCTGCCAGAACAAATGACACCCGATAATATCCAGTTGGGGGATAGATGAGGCCAGCTCTTCGGCCAGGTCCAGATCTTCGGGAAGCAACACGACAGCCGTCTTTGCCCCGGGCTTTGCCTGCTTGACGGTCGCGAACATTTCTCCAAAGAACTCAATCATCGAGCGACGCCGAAAATGAGGAAGGTCTGCGATATCAGGACAGAGTGCCCGACAGACAGAGCAAAAACAGGTGATATCAGGGCCACGCGGCTCATCAATCAGGATGCCATCAATGGGGTAGTTCTTGAGAAAGTATTCGATCTCTTTGAAGATGAACGAGCGAAATGGCTCATGGTTATAGCAGGTCTCGCCATGATAGCGCCCATGCCGATCTTTGACCCGGGACTCCATATTCCGAAACGTAAACCAGCTTGGAGTATGTGCAGGACCGGCAAACAGATTTCCATAACGCCCGAGGCTCAGGAACACCCGCAACCCAAGATCCCGTGCTATCTGTAACCCGCGCTCCAAATCTCGCGCCCAGCGTTGCTCTTCCTGTTCATGAATAGCATACACAATGTTTGTTGCGCCCGTTGCTCGTATGCGCTCAAAATCGCGCTTCACCGTTTCCGGGTGAAAGAACGGGTGGAAGTATGCAACAGTTATATCCATAAGTCCCACCAACACTCCAGGTATGATTTATACTCTAAAATTCCTACGACGATTGAGGCACCATTTATACATGCATACGTGACAGTATAACACAGGCCAACTGCAATCACTGGAGCAGGGGTAAATTCAGGCTATCGAAGCGGCCATTCTTCCCGCAAGAATAGGCAAAATGGGCGATAAAGAAATGAGATCAGTCACCAGGATGGACAGCGTGCTTGACAATTTTTGCATTTCTAATGTATTCTCTCCACACCTTTTCCAAACAGATCAGGATTGCCGCGTGCAATGTTGATCGTCTTCTGGTTGCGCCTCATCAACATCTATGCTGTAATCAGCAATGAGCGCGTATCAGAATAACCCTCACTATAATAAAAAATTATAGCGTAGACATTCAGGTATCATGACGAACACACACCTTTCTGAACAGCGAGCAGGTCAGACCTGTTTTGCCCGGTCGTACGCCAAGATCAATCTGACCCTGGACGTTCTGAGGCGTCGGAGCGATGGTTTCCATGAGCTGCTGACGATTATGCAGACCATTGATCTCTACGATACCATCTGTGTGACCGCCATCGCTGAGGATGCGGTGCGGCTCACCTGCTCACGCCCGGAACTTAACGGCGATGATAATCTTGTGGTGCGAGCGATCCAGGCACTCCGCCAACGGCTGGCACTGCCTTACGGCTTTGAAGTGGAACTCTATAAGCAGATCCCGGTCGCTGCTGGCCTGGGAGGCGGAAGCAGCAATGCAGCAACTGTACTCACCCTGCTGCAACGGGCATGGCAGTTGCCCATCTCAGCAAAAGAACTGCATGAGATCGCGGCCGCCCTGGGCTCCGATGTACCGTTCTTCCTGGAAGGCGGGCTTGCCTATTGTGAAGGTCGCGGAGAAGTGATTACACCTCTGACACCACACTGGCCCGCTTCCATGCGCTGGCTGCTCCTGCTCAAACCAGCTATCAGTGTCTCGACGGCCTCCGTCTTCCGAAACCTGACGCCTGATGACTACTGTGATGGCTCATGGAGCCGGAAACTGCGCACTGCGCTGGAACAGCAAACTCCCGTACGACCTGAAGACCTGCATAACAGCCTGCAACGAGGTGTGCTGGAACAGTATCCGGAGGTTGCCCGAGCCAGAGAAGAGATGCTTCGCGCAGGAGCGCCTCACGTCTATTTATCTGGCAGCGGACCAACCCTCTTCACTGCATTTACCACCCTTGATCCCGCTGTACGTGTACAGCATCAGTTGCGCGAAGCAGGATATGAAGTATATCTGACCCGCGCAATTCATCCTCAGCACGAGGATATCAGCTTTTTCAGCTTTTAACGGATAAAAGGAGGTAATAACACTTTGGCAGACCTGTATTATTGCGTGAAATGCAAGAAAAAGACCGAGATTAAAGACGCACAGCGCGTCACGATGAAGAACGGGAAACCAGCGTTGAAAGGTCTCTGTGTCGAGTGCGGCACAAAAGTGAATGCCATTCTTGGCGCGAGCAAGCAATAGGTTTACACACAGGCTCATACCTTCTATACCAGGGCAAAACAGGTCCGAGGACGTCGTCTGGACGACGTCCTCTCTCTTTTGTACTCTCTGGTACTCCTTTCATCGACTTTTCTCGCTCTTCTCGGTTATAATAAAGCCGACTTGATCGAGAGGGAGGGCTTTTACTCTGCGTCAACAGGTTATCAGTGCGGTCTGCAAGGCACTCCGCATTCCATTTACACTGCTGGATACACTGCGCATCGGAAGCGCCAGCAGACAGCCACGCTCTATTGTGGTGATAAAGCCTTGCTGTCTGGGCGACCTGATTATGACAACGCCACTGCTGGAAACGCTTCGTGCCAGCTATCCCAATACCACCATCACCTATGTCGCGGGTTCCTGGTCAAAGGTCATACCAGAGCATCACCCCGCCGTCGATCGTGTGATTGATTGTGGCTCGGTCGGTATTTTTGGCCGGTATAGCCTTAAAGAATATCTGCAACTGGCTCGCAAACTACGAACCTATCGCTTTGACCTTGCCTTTGTGCTGGATCGCTCGCCACTTCTGACGCTGCTTCCCTGGCTGGCTGGCATCCCTCGTCGCGTGGGGCCGGATAGTCTGGGACGTGGCTTCTCACTCACTGATCGTGTGCCGGTATCCGGCTCATCCGAACACCTTCAGCATGAGGCAGATATCTATCTTGATCTGGCACGTGCCCTGAAACTTCCTATCAGACAACCACGCATGCGCTTTGTCCCGACCGAGGAAGAACGGCGCAGCGCTCGGCATCTGGGTCAACCCCAGATCGCTGTGTTTGTGGGTGGTGGTAGTAATCCCGGCATGGAGTTGACCGCGAAGCGCTGGCCGCTGGAACGCTATCGTGCCCTTGTCGCGAAACTGGTTCATGAATTGCAGGCCCATGTGCTGCTTATTGGTGGTCAAAGCGATACCGAGCTGACCCGTAGCCTGCTTGATGGACTGGATGTTCCTGAGGGAAGCGTTGTCAATCTCGCGGGCAAAACCAGTATCGGCGAACTGGCGGCGCAGCTTGAGGCCTGTGCTCTCTACATTGGCAATGATAGTAGCCCGATGCATCTTGCCGCCGCTGTTGGTATCCCGGTGATCGGCATTTTCGGTCCCACCAGCCCACAGGAGTACGGCCCCTATCCAACCGATGACCCGAAGCATATCGCCCTCTGGAAACATCCGACCGGTCAGCCCTGCTTCTTCCTGGGGAAAATGAACGCCTGCCAGAACTGCACCTGTATGCAGGCCATCACCGTAGATGATGTGTGGCAGGCAGTCCTGCGCCTGCTTCCGACACAGCAGAATAGCGAGGTCGTCTCATGAAGCACATGCTCCGTATAGCACTTCTTGAGGCCGTTCGTGTGGCCGGCCTCCCGGGAGCCATCGCCGCCCGGGCAAAAGCACAGCAGCCGCTTCCCGAGCGCCCGCGCATTCTGTTGATCCGCCCTGACCATCTGGGTGATATGGTAATGACCACGCCCGTGCTAGATGCGCTTCGCGCCTATGTGCCCACTGCACAGATCACGATGATGGTCGGTCCCTGGGCGGCTGATGTCGTCGCCCGACACCCGGCCATTGATCACCTGCGCACCTGTGCCTTCCCGGGCTTCCGCCGCACGGCCCAATCGGCGCTTGAGCCCTACACGCTGCTTCGCCAGATAGCCCACGAGCTACGCGAGGAGCACTATGACCTTGCCATCAACCTGCGCAATGACTTCTGGTGGGGCGCAGCCCTGATGTATCTGGCAGGCATACCGCGCCGAGTCGGCTATGCCCTTGCTCCAGCGGAACCCTTTTTAACGCACGCCCTGCCATTTCGGCCGCATCAACACTCGACTTTCTATAATCTTGAGCTGACCAGCGCCGGACTGGAGGCCCTCGGTCTGCCGGCTCTTGAGCAGCCCTTCGCGCCGGAACGCTACCCGCTTGTCTTCACGCCAACCACCGACGAACAGCGCTGGCTTCAGACGCAACTTGAACAGGCTGGCATCGATGAGAAGACAGAAGTGCTGGTGATCCACCCCGGAACCGGAGGCGCGGTCAAACTCTGGCGCAATGCCGCCTGGACCCGCAGCGCGAACGCCCTCCTCAACAGATATCCGACAGCGCGTCTGGTGCTGACCGGCAGCCCCGCTGAGCACGAGATGCTGGAAGCAATCGCACAAGGCATCGAGCCGCGCCCCCTGCTCTTGAGTCAGATGACGACCGGACAACTGGCAGCGTTGCTCAAACGGGCCAGTCTGGTCCTTGGCGTTGATAACGGGCCGCTCCATCTGGCTGTAGCTCAGGGTACGCCCACCGTGCGCCTGTTCGGCCCGACTGATCCCGCAATCTTTGGCCCGTGGGGCCCTGCGAACCGCCATATCGTTATTACCTCACAGGAAAAATGTCCGTCCTGCCCATGTATCCCTTGCGGTCGCCTGGATTTCCGCCCCGATGAACTGGATGAGCATCCCTGCGTGAAGCGTATCCCCGAACAGGCCGTTGAAGAGGCAGCCTGCACCCTTCTGAATACCTTCTGCCGCCAGTAATGGCCGCGTTTCACGATAGTTGGCGTGATATGCTACCATGAGAGTGCAATATTATTCCAGTTTATGAAGGAGTTTACTCGCACAATGACAGATGCGCTAGCGCTTGCTCACCAGAATTTCAAGCAGCATATCCAGAACAACCCGTATCCTGGACGCGGCCTCGTCATCGGACGTTCAGAAGAAGAGAACGGCTGGTTCATTATCTACTGGATCATGGGACGCAGCGAGCAGAGCCGAAATCGCCGCTTTGTGGCTGATCGCAACGTCTTGAGAACTGAACCGGTTGACGCTCGTCTGGTTGAGGATCCCAGCCTGATTATTTATGAGGCCATGCTTGACCTTCCATATCGCTACCTTGTCAGCAACGGAGACCAGACACGCACTATCTTTGAGACCCTGCAAGCGGGAGGCACCTTTGATGAGGCACTGGCGAAACGCGAGCGCGAACCGGATGCCCCTCACTACACGCCGCGCATCAGTGCAATGCTCGATTTGCAGCAGCAAACGGGGAGCGTGTGCTTCAGCATTCTCAAGGCAAGCAAGATTGATCCTGCCTATACAGATCGCTTCACCTATCGCCCGGCTATGCCTGAGGCGGGGTTTGGCTTCGGCCTGACCACCTATCAAGGCCCCGGAAATCCACTGCCGAGCTTTAGCGGCGATCCGCTGCTGCTCCCCTGTCAGGGCAAAGCTGAAGATGTGCTAAGAACCTACTGGGAAGCACTGAATGCCGAGAACCGCATCTCGCTGGCAGTCAAAAGCATCAGCGCCAATGGAACAAGCAGGCTTATTCTGCACAATCGTTTTGGGAGCTAGGAACCAGTTGGAACAGCGCGGGCGGGAGGAAGAACAGATCAACTTTCTCTCGCTTCTTGCCGCTCTATAAGCTCTTCTTCCCAGTCAAAGGGCTGCATATTTGCAACTTTACCTCGCACTCTCTATAATGCAGCAAAGAGAGTTAGATTTGAACACCTGAAAATAGAGGAAAATATGTTGCAGCCAGGGATAGATGAATACGGCTACCCAACACGACCGGCTTCACAGCGGAAACTTCGCAATGTGCTTGTTCATAGCATCAGAGACGCGTTACTGAAGACGATCTACAGCGGCCTGAGTGTGGCAGGGCTCGCGCTCCGTCTCAAAGAAGCAGGGAAGCGCAAGCAGCCACTCAACCCGGCCACCTTTCACCCCCGACGCATCTTGATCTTACGGCTTGACCTCATCGGGGATCTGGTGATGTCAACAACGGTGCTCCGTCTGCTCAAGCGCACCTATCCAGATGCAGAGATCGATTTGATGGCGACGCCCGCCAGCGCTGCACTGCTACGCAACGACCCGGATATTGCCGATCTGATCTCCTATGATCCCAATATCTGGCGCAGACCACGCTCGCTCTTCCAGCAAAAGAACTGGCAAGAACTGCGCTCATTGCTGAAACGTCTGCGTGATCGTCACTATGATCTTGCAATCAGCGTCTATGGCCCGTGGGCGGCTATCCTGTCCGTGTTGAGCGGCGCACCCAGACGCATCGGGTTCGCGGAAGAAGGATACCCTGGCTTTATGACCGATCCAATCGCAGGAAGACACTGGCGGCCCGGTGATCGCAAACACGAGGTTGATTACTGTCTGCAACTAGGGCGAGCGGCCGGTGCACAGCCCACCGAGGCCGATCGCATTCCACACATTTTTGTAGAAGAACAGGCTCGTCAGGAGGCTCGAGCGCTGTTACAGCAGCATGGATGGAGGCCCGGCACACCCCTGATTGCCTGTCACGTCAGCTCTCATAACGGACAATCCAAGCGCTGGCCTATCCCGTACTGGGCCGCATTGGTCGATCGCCTGATCCACGATGATGGCTATACCGTGGTCTTTACTGGAACGCCACAAGATCAACCGATTATTGAGGCTGTGCTTCAGCGTATGCGCGAACGCCCGCTGAACCTGGCGGGAAAGACCAATCTGATCCAGCTTGCGGCCCTGCTGCAACAGGCTGATATCCTGATTACAGGCGACAGCGGCCCCATGCACATCGGAGCCGCGGTCGGTACAAACGTCATCGCCATTCATGGTCCGACCGATCCCACCCTGAGTGGTCCCATCAGCCCTCGGGCGACCGTACTGACAAGCGATATCTGGTGTCGTCCCTGTTATACCGCCGAAGGACCGGCTGATTGCCGCTTCTTCACTACCCAATGTATGAAAGACATTTCTCCGGCTCGCGTTCGTCATGTCGTACATGCTCGCTTACAGCCAGCCGCGAACGAGGCAAATGCATGAAACCACTTCAAGACACAACCGATTTCACCTTCGCAACCGCCGTTGATGCTATCATCTGTGAGGAGATGGCCGGATTCGGACGAAGTATGCCAGAAGGTGAGCTCCACGAGACAGCGGAACTCACCTGGCTCTATACCGGAGTGCCTATTCTGAACGCCGTCCTGCAAACGCATATTCCAGACAATGACGAGCGCACCATTTCTGCCTACATCGACAGGATGTCCCGCTACTTCACAAAACGGAATACAGGCTTTGCCTGGGTGCTGGGAGCGGCAACCCGCCCGGTTCACTTCGCCCACTTTCTCAAGCGTCGCCGCTTTGTGCATCTGGTGAACAAGAGCTGTATGGCACTCAACCTTTCCGAGTTCGCCCAGGACGAACCTACACCCGAGGGACTGACCATCCAGAAAGCACAAGATGCGGAGAGTCTGGCCCCATTACAAAAAATCGAGCAGCAGGGATTTGGCAACCCGCCAGACATCGCAGCACTGTACTATAAGAAGTATCTCTATGAGGGCTTCAACGCTTCCTGGCACCACTATATAGGGTATCAACACGGGGAGCCTGTCGCTATCACCTCCCTGCTGCTGCATGCGGGGTTAGCAGGCATCTTCGGCGTAGCAACCCTTCCTGAGGCGCGGCGACAAGGTATCGCCACGGCAATGGTCCGGCACGCACTGCATGAAGCACACCGCTTTGGCTATCAACATGCAGTGCTCTCTCCGACCTCAATGAGCGAGAAAATATATCGTCGTCTCGGTTTCCGCGACTACAGCACAATCTCTATCTGGAAAAGTTCATGATGCATACAACACAGATTACGTTACCAGAGAATGCCCGCATTCTTGTTGTGAAACTGGCCGGGATTGGCGACCTATTGCTTGCGACTCCGGCCCTTCGTGCGCTGCGTGAGAGCTATCCCAATGCCCGCATTGATCTACTGGTTACACCTGACTCTGCTGGATTGCTCAACGGATGGAATGCAATCGATCATATTATTGTTCTTGATAAATACTTGTTTGACTATCCCAAGCAATTTATCAAGCACCCCGGCAATCTCAAGCGCCTGTTACACCTGTTGCGCCCGCTGAGAGAGGGCAGATATGACGCAGTACTCCTGTTCCACCACCTGACGCTGCTCTTTGGCAGGCTGAAACATCAGGCATTGATGCGCGTGACGGGGGCAAAGTGGCGCGTTGGGCTGGATAACGGTCACGGCTGGTTCCTGAATGTTCGTGTCAAGGATGAGGGCTTTGGCGCGATGCACGAAGCTGACTATAATATGGCGGTTGCCGCAGCCGCTGGCGCAACTATTCGCGATAAGTCGCTGTTTCTTCCATTAAGCGACGAGGAACGGACAGCCGCCCGATTGCTCGTCTATGGTGAGGCGACCGAGGAAACGCTCCAGCGTCCTATCATTGCCATGCACCCGGGCAGTGGTGGCTACAGTACAGCGCGACGCTGGGCCCCGGAAAAATTTGCGCAATTAGCAGATACCCTTTATCATGATGTTGGGGGACAATTACTTCTGATGGGGGGTCCAGAGGAGGCCGAACTGCATCAACAGATCATCAGCCTGATGCGCTCAGAGATGCCGGTGCGTAGTCTGGCAGGGAAGGGAAGTATCAAAGTGACGGCTGCTGCCCTGGAGCTAGTTGATCTCTTCGTCGGCAACGATTCCGGGCTGATGCATCTGGCCGCCGCAGCCAGAACGCCGACCGTTGCTATTTTTGGCCTTTCCAACTATAAAGCCTGGGGGCCATATACCGGCGAACCGCAACCAAAGCGGGCCACCGTTGTACACCTGGATCTTCCCTGTATGCCTTGCTTCTATCGCGAGCATATGCTTGGAACACCGGAAGGCTGTGCCACCCGCGATTGTCTGGCCTTGCTTGGGGTCGATCCGGTCGCGGTTGCAGCTCGCAGGCTGCTCCGTGAAACAGGCAAGGTGCAGCGCTAGCAGCAATCTGTTTGTCGTTGTGATAGAACCAGTGGAAGCAAAGGGATCAGAACATCTTATGAGTCGTGAGAATGAAACATCTTTTATTGCTCTGGCCTCATACTCGCCCGAAGAGTATGCGAAACTCCTGCGTGTCGCAGACGATGCGGATGATATGCACCCGACCTGGAGAGAATGGTACTGGGAATCCCAACGGATGACCGATCAGCTCCGAGGCCAGGGATACGCGGTTCTGCCCATCTTTATTATTGTCGAAGATCTGCTTGAATTCTGCCGCGAACACAATCTCCCGGTCAATTCACAGACCCGTTCGCGCTTCGTTTCGGAGCTTGCCAAACGGCTGCAAGGAGAAGAGCGGCCGAAGAAGCGCAGAACCACTCGAAAGAAAACGCAAGAAGCAGATGGGTAAACTCCTTGCTCACCTGCTTCTTACTTTTGTGCTTATGCTTGTACGCTTGATATCGGTCGTTGAATGGGTCGCGTAAAGTTGCCAAGCTCCACCTCAGGAACCTCGCGCCGTAATACTTCCAGAAATGTTTTCATGCCAAGCGCTTTCCCCATCGAGTCGAGCGCGGGCATCCGCGGCAACAGGACTTCCGGATCAATATTCAGGTTGCGCAACTGGATCAAACACAGCTTTGTCTCACGCACAAACGCAAGCAGAGATTCAACCTCGCGCTCTCGATCAATCATACCCGGGAAACAAAGCAGGTTAATCGACGTATACAGGCCAGCATCTCGCGCCCGAATCAGCGATTCCTTGATATCCTCAAAGGTGTAACCAAGCGGGCGATAATAGGCGGTATAGGTCTCAGGGTGAGCCGAGATCGTACTGACCCGAATGGTATCCAGCCCGGCATCATAGAGCTTCTGGAGCCAGCGGGGCCTGCTTCCATTCGTGTTGATATTAATCACACCTTTATCAGTGCGGGCACGCATTCCCTTGATCGCCTGCTCGATCCGCCGAAACTGTAGCAGCGGCTCCCCTTCGCACCCCTGCCCAAAACTGACAATCGCATCAGGAGCGCTCTCAAGGTGTGGAACCGCAACTTCAACAATCTCCTCAACCGTAGGAATAAAGGTCAGGCGATCCTGTGGCGAGATCAGTTCCTCCTCCTCTTGCTTGGAGATACAACCAACGCAGCGAGCATTACAGCCCGGCGAAACCGCAATCGCCATTTCCCAACGTGAGAAAAACAGGTTACTGGCAGTCGGACAGGAATAGTCAAGCGCACAATGTGCATGCTGCTTGATCACCCGGTTCTCGGGATATGCGCGTAACTTCTCACGCACCAGCCGCTCCAGCTTGCGCCGGGGGAACGAGCGCGGATGCCACTTATATGGATCATCGGTCTTGACGGCCGCGACATAATGCCGCCCGTTTATCCCGGCGACGGCGCTATAGCCAAAGAAGGGCAAGGGCTCAGTGTCCGGGATCTTCTCGTACGCGGGGAGAAGCGTCCGAGTATAGCCAATCGGGAGCAGCGCCGCCAGCGCCCACCCACGGGATTGAGGCAATACTTTCCGTTCTCCGTTTTTACGCAAACCAACAGCCAGCCGATCCGGCATCATCGAGAGAGTGACGCCATCGGGAAGCGGGATCAAATCTTCGGCCCGCAAAGGGTGTCCATCAAAGGAAAGCGCCTGTAAGCTACGATCTTCGCAAATTTCACCCTCGGGCGTACAGTACAATACGTATGGAAAAGACATTCTAACCTACACTATCAACGCAACATGCTGCTCAAGCAAAAGGAGTTCAATGCATCGGGGGAGGTGTGACCGGGATCCTCGGGCTGGTCGGACATTCGTCAATCAGATCCTCGTCGTATATTCGCGGCAGCCCACCGGTTACCCCTGTCTGCGCCTGAGTAGCAACACGTTTCTCCAACTCACGTGTGTCCTCATAGACGAAGCTTAGCAGGATATGCTCGCCGCGCATACTCTGGCACATATAACGGATGCGCGGGCGCTCCGCTTCCATCCAGGCGTTGACCAGAGTTTCCAGTGCGGACATACTGTCCCCACATTCTGCACTATCAAAGCCTTTAAACCTATACACATTCCTTTCCTTTCGGTTATTACTGGAAGCTTCCTCTATTCCCTGCTATGCTTTGAGCAAAACGCCTTACAATTGTTGGCTATTGTATCACTCCGACAACCATTTTTCCATAGCCCGATACAGCGTTTGCTATAATAGAGTACACACAAGAAAGTCAAGGAAAATATTGACTTTACTGACAAAGACGCAGTGCTCCCCGGGAAAGGAAAGGTGCAAGTAATGAGAACCTGGAATCAGCGCTTCTTCACAAGCACACGCGGACGCATCATCGAAATTCTTCGCCAGGATAGTTGCACGGTTGATGATCTGGCCCGAAAACTTCAGCTTACCGATAACGCAATTCGTGCCCATCTGACCACACTCGAGCGCGACGGCCTCGTACAGCAGAACGGTGTTCGACGCGGCTCCAGCAAGCCCGCCAGCGTCTACGAGTTGGCCCCGTCTGCCGAGCAGTTCTTCCCCAGAGCTTACGGAACTGTGCTCCATACTTTGATTACTACCCTGGCCGAACAGATGGATGAGGAAGAGTTGATAGCACTCCTTCGACTGACAGGCGAACGCCTTTCGCACCGGCTCGGATTACCTTCAGGCGATGTACCCACCCGCCTGAAGGCAACAGTCCGCATTCTTCAGGAGCTTGGCGGCGCGGCGCATCTTGAGCAGCATGAAGATCACTACTGTATTCAGGGGCAACAGTGTCCATTGGCCGCCGCAATTGAGGCGCACCCGGCTGCCTGCCAACTCGCAGAGGCTTTTGTTTCTGAACTGGTAGGAGTTGCCGTACAGGAACAATGCGAGTTGGATGAAACAAAGCCCCGCTGCCGCTTCCTGATCCCTCTCACCCCTTAATACAGGTTCGCGCCCAGAGCTCGCAACACAGCAAAGAAATGCGGATAGCTTTTGACAATATGCTCGCCTCCGGTAATCGTCAGCCCGTGGCGACTTCGCATGCCTACGATTGCCAGCGCCATGAGCAGACGATGATCGTTATGCCCATCGACGGTAACGCCGCCCTCGATCCCCTCTGGTCGGCCATTCACAATAATGGCATCTCGGCGCGGCTCAACATCACAGCCCGCCCGCTGCAACTCGGCACACAGATCATCAATCCGGTCGGACTCCTTGTAGTGCAGGCTCTCGATATTGAAAAAAACACTTCTCCCCTCGGCAAAGCAGGCAGCCGCCACCAGCACCGGAATGCAGTCAATCACGACGTCGCCATCAAGCTCGATGCCGTGCAAGGGCCGCCCCCCTCGCAGCGTAATCTGCTCACCATCACGGACGAGGTCGGCGCCCATTGCCCGAAACGCGCTCAGCAGCGCCTCCCCGATCTCTTCTCCCGGACGCAAGCGCGTCAGCCGCAGTTCACTGGCTGGATCGGTCGCGACACTGGCCGCAGCAAGCAGTGCAGCCGCCGATGGATAATCGCCAGGAATGACATACTCACGTGGCTGATAACGCTGATTGGGCTGAATCTTGAAGTGACGTAACGCAGCATCATGCTCGATCACAATACCAGCCTCTTGCAACACCTCTAGCGTGGCCCGGGCCAGCGGTTGCGACTTGAGCATATCCACCACCTCGATTTCAACCGGCTCCGTCAGCAGTGGACATAGAAACAGCAGAGCACTGAGATACTGCGAGCTCCGTGCACCTGAAATACGAATGTGCCCTCCGCGCAGGTTGCCACCGTGGAGGGTTAGGGGAACACAGCCCTCGGGTCCGGTCGCCTCGTAGGTCACTCCAAGCGATGCCAGTGCTTCCAGCAATTCACGGTTTGGACGTTTGCCCAGCGAGAGAGGATGATCCGTCTCAAATGTCACCTGCGGCAGCAACGCGCCCAGACCGAGGAGCAAGCGCAGAACTGCCCCGGCATTGCCTACCTCTATCGTGACCGGGCCCTGTACCGGAGGCCGTCCACCGATACCCTTGATACGCAGCACGCGCCGTTCAGCATCATCCCAGGCCAGTTGTGCCCCAAGCGCCCGGCATCCTCGAAACAACGCTTCGCTATCATCGCTCTGGGCCGGATAATAGATGACACTCTCTCCATCAGCCAGAGTCGCGGCCAGGACATAGCGCAACGTGTAATACTTTGAAGAGGGAATCTCTGGTTGCCCGTTGATCCGTAGAGAGCCAGCAACAGGTGCAACAGTGAGCGTCTGTCCCGGCACAGGAGACGTGATGAGTGGTTCTTGCATTGCAACTCCTTTGGTTGATGATACGATGCCTCCATTATATGCGATTCAAGGCCACATCGTCAGGTACGCAGGAGGAGGAAGACAGAGCAAATACTTTTCAAATCATAGAGTTCCCTGAACGAACTACAAATATTCTACAAAGTTATTACACTTTCACTACATGAATATATCAAAGGTATGCATAGTAAAGGTCAAGGCGTTTCTATACTATAAGAAGCTCTTTCGTTGATTCCAAGTTTATTCTCTGTTATAATCATACCAACTCTTCTATACACAAGAAAGAAAACAGGAGGCAGAGTTACCGTGTTCCGTGAGAGATTTGTCATCGTCGGAGCCGGAATTGTAGGATTGGCGGCAGCATATGCCCTGTTACGACAGGGAAAACGAGATGTCACGGTGCTGGAACAGGCGACCGTTGCTCATCAGCGTGCTACGTCATCTGGCCTTTCCAGACTTCTGCGTTTTGAATATGGGATGGATACCTTCTATCCGCAAATGGTGCAACTGAGCCTGCAACGCTGGCATGAGCTAGAGCATAGTACGGGTCGCACGCTTTACACCAGAACCGGGATGCTCGTTCTGGGACATGAAAACGATCCTTCTTCTGAAGGAAGCTATCATAGCTTAAAAGACCTCGGCCTCCCCATACAGCGTATCAGTTCGCAGGCCTGCCGTCAGCGTTTCCCGCAATTTCAGATTGAGCCTTTTTCTTTTCTGACATACAACATCGAAGCAGGCATGCTCTATGCATCGAAATGCTTACATACATTGCGTGATGCCATCCGTGACCTGGGAGGAACCATCGTACCCAATACGCGTGTTACGCATTTTTTCTCAGATCAGCCTCTGCAACCAATTCGTCTGATTACCAATGAGCATGACACTATATATGCAGAAAAGGTCATCCTTGCAACTGGCCCCTGGGTCCAACACTTACTTGGATCGTTACAGCTCCCTATTCGTATCACACGTCAATATGTTCTGTACTTTACTGGCCTGCCCATTTCTCCCTTTGCGTTGAACTCCTTTCCGGCCTTTATGGCTGATGATCTGTACGGAATGCCAATTCATAACACCTGTCAGGGAGATGGCCCCGCCTGGTTGAAAGCCACCTCTCATAGCTTTGGGACGCCTATTGATCCTGATGAGCCACCGAATATTGATCCGCTCACGATCGAGCACATTACCACAAAGCTTCAGCACCTGATCCCGCTGCTGCAAAACGCAACACTGGCACACGTTGATACCTGTATGTATGATGTCAGCCCTGATGAGGACTTTATTCTTGACTTTCTTCCCGACGATCCACGTATTGTATTTGCAACAGGTCTGACGGGCCATGGCTTCAAATTCGGCCTGCTTCTGGGCGAGATACTCAGCAATATGGTGCTTGATCGTGAGCCGATCATTCCCCTGCAACGCTTTCAGGTCTCCCGCTTCGCACAACCCCGTGTCCATGCAGGCTTACTGGCCTGAAAAGCGCTCTATCTGTGAGGTATCACCCCTCACAGATAGGTCAGAACATAAATGCCAAGCATCACGCCGATATTGAGCAGCGAAAGCGTACAGCCTATAATCGCCAGCAAAAGACTCCAGCTTGCAAGCTTCTGAAACGCCCCGATACGCCTCCCGAGCAAACTCAGCACCAATCCTGCCAGCGCCATTGGCAAACCACAAACCGGGAAAATAGACGCCGCGATGCTGAAAATACCTAAAACAAGTCCGGTAAAGAGAATATGGTACTGATTGGCATCTGGAGCGACATAGGAGGAACGCACAGGCGGCGTTGCAGGCGCTCTGTTCCACAAGAGATTGTGCACTTCCAGCGGCTCATGTCGAACTGGCTGAATCTGTCGATACGCAGCATGTGGCTTGATTGGTCGTGTTGTCATTCTTCCCTTCTCCTCTCGACCAGAACAAAACCGGGATGCATTTTCACCTCAAGCGAACTCAACGATCTCTTCAGCATAGCTTCAACGGTAGACAACATGAAAAGCCCACCTTTCCAGCGATCCAGTTTTCAAGCCCCGGACTCACTCCCCGCATCACCGCATCTGGATCTATTTCCAGTATAGGGCTCTTACTGAGCCCAATAGATCTATATATTTCAAGCAATCAGCCCGGCACCACCTGAAAGGAGAGGCAGAACACGCTTCTCCTTCCCTGGCCGTGAACATTCATGTATAGCTTTTTATGGTTGAGATGATTGACAAAATGGCATGATGCTTGTAAAATCCGCATTAATCAATGTGTGTGTGGATTGGATTGTAGAGGAGGTTCATTTTTCATGCCGTCAATCTGTCCTCATTGCTCTCGCGTCAATTTCGATCAGGCTTCCAGTTGCATTCATTGCGGCACAAAACTCCCTATGAGGAGCAAAATGACAGGCTCTTTCGCCAAACTGCCCGCCCTGAAGCGCAATCATTCGCCAGCCCCAAACACGGCCGATCAGTTGCGGTCTAAAGATGCCCTGCTTCATGAGACCACGTCTCCCGTGTCACAGTCTTCAGGCTCTCATCCTACCCTGCCAACGACACCGCAACCGGGAGCCCCGACCGAACAACCTGCCAACAGAGAGCTTCTCTCGGAGAAGGGCAAGCCAACTACAGCCCGGAGCACGACGAGCAGCCCCGGGATTGTGGTCTCCCATCATTCCTGGCTCGTCAACAAGTCACCGCTTGATACCGTCCCGATCAAACAGGAGATTGTACGAGCGGTCATCACCGAAAAAGCCTATCAGCAACAGCTTGAAGAGACTCGCGTCTCGCTTGAAGAGTACCATCAGAAAGATGGCAGGGAAGAGCGCACGCTAATCACCATCCGCCGGAAAGCAACCAGTGGCTTCATCTATGTGACCACCGTGGGCAACAACCTGTACATCTCGCGCACCATCAGCATCTGTATGCCCTTTAATCCCTTACGCGTTATACTGCTGATCGTGCTGACTGCGCTGGTCCTGCTGGCTCCACTCTACGGCTATATCGTGCTCCAGCAAGCGCTGACCACCTCGTTTACGCAACAGAATTTTGAGCAGTTCTATCAAAGTCTGATCTTTTCCTGGGATCTCTGCTTTATTCTCTCCATTCTCTATGTCCCGCTCCTGTTACTCTTTATTGCAGCGCTTGGTATCATTTGCTCGCACTGGATCAGAGAGAAAGATCCGTTCAGGCTGCTGCGGTCCAGTACGCTCCACCCTTTTCAACATGACGACATCGCGATTCTGGAACACATTGTTGATACGCTACTGCATGAATCGCTCGACTATTTAGGGCTCCCCGCTGTCACCATAACACCAGCGCGGCGCATCTATCAGCCCGGACAACGTTTTCCTCTCTTCTGACCTTCATATGGACAGCAAGAAAGGGGGAACGGCTTCTTGCAAGCTTGTTCCCCCTCTCTCTCAGATCTCAGCATCGATTCCATAGTAGCGCACATCCTCACGATAACCACCCTGTCCGTTGCCGAACGGGCGATACGATTGCACCAGTTCGATCGAGCGCAGGTATTTCACCATCTTAAAGCCGAGCGTCGTTTCCACTCGCAGGCGCAGCGGTGCTCCGTGCGGAATCGGTAGCGGTTTCCCGTTCATCTCATACGCCAGAATAGTCTGTGGATGGCAGGCCAATTCTATATCAATGACCTCATAGTATGGGCGCCCCATAGAATCCTCTTCCAGCGAAGTGAAGACCAGATACTTCACATCGGGCAGAGCGCCACAGGTCGCCAGAATCTCGCTAACACAGACGCCCTTCCACTCCGCAACTCCTGTCCAACCCTGGATACAATTATGCAGCGTCCTTTGTTTGGTCACGGGCATACGCTTCAGGTCATCCAGGGAGAAATGCATAGGGTTCGCAACCATCCCTTTCACCTCAAGCCGCCAATCTTTGAAACCTTCCTCAAGAAGCTGCTTGTATTCTTCCGTATCGGGCGGACGTCCATTCACCCAGAAGTAGGGCGTGAGATCAGCCCGGCTATAATCCTGTGCTGAGGTCACTCGCCGGAGGAACAGTTTTTGCAGTCGATCCACAAAATGGCCCAGTGTGTGCTGCACCCCCCGCTTATGGCGCAAGGTGAACCACGATGCCCAGGCGTAAAAGAGTAGCACAAAGGCTAACGCAACAACCGCTATTGCGATCGCAAGGCCAAGACTGCTTTGTGTTGTTCCAAGAACAATATGGCGAATGTTGTCATCAAAATAGACAACCAGCACCAGAAGCGTATGCACAATGGTAAACAACACAAAGATGACCAGCATGATAAAGTGGAGGCTCCGTGCAACCTGTCGATTACCAAAGAGCCTGGGATACCAGGGAAACCGGCCCTCAATCGCCGGTGACATCGCTGCCCCGGTCAGAAGCGATAACGGAGCGACCAGAAACACAATCGCGGCGTAGGCAAGCTGCTGCAAGGGATCATAGGGCTGAAAATCCCCTTTCGGCGGAATATGGAAGGTCAGATAGGTACCCATTGTATGGATAGCTCGCGGGATAATATCCCAGGATGTGGGAATCAGCCGGCTCCACTCGCCCGTTGCAAAGAGTAAGATCACATAGATCAGCCCGTTGAGAAGCCAGAACGTGACCGAGAAGAAGTGCCAGTGCCGCCCCAGTCCCAGATTTTCGCCTCCCGGTAAAGCCAGAAGAGGCGATGCCTTCACCTCTTCATCCATTGAGGTCCACAGCTTGTCGCGAGGGACTTTCTTTTTCGTGAAGCGCAGCCACTCGCTTCCGGGTTTACAGGCGATATTCCAGTATAAACGGGGGTGCGCCGCCAGAATCTGAATGCCACTTCGCATCAATAAACCGATAAAGAGAATATTGATAAAGTGCGTAATGCGAAGCCAGGCCGGAAAACTGACCGCAGCCAGAATCACAGAGATATCCATTGGTGTTCCTGCTCCTCGTCTCTCTCGTAATACAGTTTCTGCTTTGATGAGTTTGCCCTACTAAAGACACGAGGAAGCAGGAATCACTGTTTCTCAGCGATTATGCAGCAGGAGTTCAGGGAGCAAGGCGTTCAGCCAGGTAGCGCAACGAAAGCGGATAGCGATACTCGATAGAAGAGTGCGTTCCCTCAAAAAGCTCGAAGAAGACATCCCTGACACCGATCAATTCCAGCGCCTGCCGGAACGCTTCCGCCCCCAGATCAAGATAGAACTGGTCATGTCTGCCGGCGTCAATATAGATGGCCTTCATTGAGCGCAACGCCTTCGCATAGCGTGGTACCATCCGCACCGGGTCCCATTGAAGCCAGCGCTCCCAGATCTCGGGAATCAGCTCGCCTGTTGTCGTATCATAGGGAAGCTTCACCGTGCCATCTTTCTCCGCCGAGTAGCAGGCAGCCATCCCCCAATCATTCAACAGGTTAAAATCGCTCTCGCGAGTCAGCGGAACCCGGCTCCGGAAATCCTGCCAGAACTTTTCATAAGAGCCATCATAGTGCTCGCGCAGCGCCCGCACAGAAGCCGGAAACATGGGCAAATAGCACATCTCAAAGAGGGCATCCCCGGCATGGGTAGCAAAGCCTCCCCAGAGATCCGGACGCAACATCGGCGTTATCATCGCGCCATAGCCGCCGCTCGATTTCCCGGCAATGCCCCGATGCTCCCGGGAAGCCAGCGTCCGATAGTGGAGATCAACCCAGGAAACAACCTCATCACACAGGTACGTATGGTAGCGCCCAACCGCGGGAGAATCCAGAAACTGACTGCCACCATACGAGGTCCAGCAATCGACCCAAACCACAATGCAGGGAGGAGTTCCCTGCTTCGTAAAGAGCTCGTCTACCATTTCTGGGAAGTTCTTGCGAAACGCCGTCCGATTCCGCCACATATCCAACTGACCGGTAAAGCCTTGAATCATATAAATAGCCGGATACCGTCGGGCGGGGTCGTCATCGTACCCGGGAGGCAGATACACCCAGAGCGGGCGTTCATAGGGGTCATGCAGCGGGTTCCCTTTCAGCACTTCACTCTTGAAAACATGCTCTACGAGACGGCCTTTCCACTCGATGGACCAGGGTTGCATAGAAGCTCCTTTCTTTCATCTCTTCCCGGCAAATTGATAGTCGATCATTTGCCTCTCAGAGAGGAACACCAGAGACAGAGTTTTGTACGCTCTTTCAAGTAGTATATCCCATTGCAAACAAAGAGGTCTGATCTATTCGGCCCACCCAGCGCCACTCTCACGAGAGAGCGATACAAAAAGCGATACCATCGCACACCTTATTCTCTTTTCGCCAATAACAACATTGATTCTCCTGAAATTGCATGTTACAGTAAGCCAGACAATGGGGAGGCGGCTTCCGACTCTGTTTCCGTTCATCTCTGTTTCCTGGCATAGAATGTATGAAAGCTATTCTGTCTCTAAAAAGGAGCATATACCTTATGAAGAAGAAGAAACCTATACTGCTTCTCGCACTTATCATAGTGCTGGTACTGGGAATGCTGGCCTCTGTCCTTGCCTTCACCTCCGTTGCGAACCCGTTGCTCGCGTCTTTTGGGCTCCGGAAGGCTCCGGTAACGCCAACCATCATGCCACACCCGACGGCTACTCTGACGCCATCACCAACCCCCTCGCCTTCACCTACCCTGGAGATAACACCCACTGTATCATCAAAGCAGAACGCACCAGTCATTCAGGCTGAAGCGGCCTATCTTTTTGAGGTCAATAGCGGTAAGGCACTTTTCCAGCAGAAGAATGATATGCCGCTACCCGTTGCCAGTACGACCAAAATGATGACGGCGGTGCTTGCGCTGGAAAACGGAAACCCCGATCAGCGCATCACGGTGCCAGAAGCAGCAATCGACCACGTGCAGGGAACCGATGCCAGTACTGCACAACTTGTGGCCGGGGACGTGCTGACCCTGCGCGATCTCCTCTACGGATTGATGCTTCCCTCTGGCGCTGATGCCGCCTATACCATCGCACTGGTGATCGGCGATGGCTCCGTTGATACCTTCATCCAGATGATGAACGCGAAGGCACAGGCGCTCGGCATGACACAAACACACTTCGTCGATGCCGATGGTCTCACTATCGAGGGCGACGTCAGTACATCGACCGCAGACGATCTTGTTACTCTGGCCCGCTACGCGATGACAATTCCACTCTTCGCCGAGATCGCCAAATCACCCGCATACGAGGTACAAGCAACCAGCACCAATCACAGATACACCTGGCCAAGCCGGGTCACACTCCTATCGTCCTATGAAGGGCTGCTCGGCATCAAAACAGGCTATACAGGAAGAGCGGGCTACTGCTTTGTCTTTGCAGCCGTTCAGGACGATCACTATATCATTGGAGCAATTCTACACGATACCAGTCTGAGCCAACGCGATATTGACGCCACTGCGCTGCTCAACTGGGGCTTCGCGAAGCTGAAGGGCACCCTGTAGGGCTCGGGCATCGGGCCTCTTAGCTTGCAATCCAGGAGAGCAGTTTGTTACAATGACTGGTGGAACACCCCCGCGTCTGGCGTTCCACCACCCTGCACCCGGGACACCAGAAAGAGACAGCGCCACCCTCCGTCACTCTTTCGTGTCCACGCATTATTTTCCTGGAGGCAATGATGTCTGACAAACCAAAGATCCTGGTCACACAAAAGGTTCCTGACGCTGCCTATCCAATCCTTGAATCCTTCGGGATCGTCGAGGCCAACGAAGAGGAGGGGGTCATCTGGTCGTATGATGAATTACTCCACCGTGCTCCCGGTCATGACTATCTCTTCTGCCTGCTCACAGATACCATCGATGCACGTTTCCTGGAAACCTGTGCAGCCGCCAATCCGCGCCTCAAGATGATCGCGAATATGGCCGTTGGCTTTAACAATATCGATGTTGCCACCGCGACCCGACTTGGCATCGCGGTCAGTAACACCCCTGGAGTGTTGACCGACACCACCGCCGACCTTGCTTTTGGCTTGCTTCTGGCGACCGCGCGCCGCATCCCCGAGTCTGAACGCTTCTTACGTGCCGGGCGCTTTACCGGTTGGGAACCACTGCTGTTTTGTGGGGCAGAGGTTTACGGCGCGACACTGGGCATTATCGGGGCCGGCAGGATCGGTCAGGCGATGGCCAGGCGTGCCTCGGGCTTTAACATGCGGGTGCTGTATCACAACCGCTCGCGCCTGTCAGCGGAAGAAGAACAGCGCTATAACCTCACCTTTGTCTCGTTCGAGGAGCTGCTGAAGGAGTCCGACTTTATCAGCCTGCATTGCCCCTATACGCAAGAAACACATCATCTGATCGGTGAGCGCGAGTTTGCACTGATGAAGCCCGAAGCCATTCTCATCAATACCGCCAGAGGTGCAATCATCGACGAAAAGGCGCTTGTCCGAGCGCTCCAGACAGGCCAAATTGCCAGTGCAGGACTGGACGTATTTGAAAACGAACCGGCGATTGAACCAGAGCTCTTGCAGATGGAACACGTCGTCCTGGCTCCCCATATTGGTAGCGCTTCCCTGAAAACGCGCTCCCTTATGGCAACCACAGCCGCGAACAACCTGCTGGCATTTCAGAAAGGGGAGGTACCGCCCAATATCCTGAATCCTGATGTGCTGGATCAACAATAGCACAATCATCGGCTCTTTCGTGATATGCTGACAAATGTATCGAAAATCATAAATTATGCAACGGATGCCACGCTTCAGTGTCGAGGTGTGTTCTTCAGTATGCAAGGAAAGGTAGGCTCTCATTACAATGACCCAGATAACCCCATCCCGATCGCAAATACCTGAACTCAATCCGCCCTATCGCCTCTTGCTCGGCCCTGGCCCCTGCAATGTCGATCCACGCGTGTTACGAATCTCCTCTGCGCCCCAGCTCGGGCACCTCGATCCCGAGATGTTCACCATTCTGGAAGAGACAGCCGCCCTGCTACGAGAGGTGTTCCAGACAAAGAATGACATGACGCTCTGTGTTTCTGGCTCAGGCTTTTCGGGTGCGGAAGCTGTGCTCAGTAATTTGCTCGAAGAAGGCGACACCCTGATCGCTGGTAGCCTGGGCTTCTTCAGCGGACGCATTGTGGACATCGCCTCACGTGTCGGTGCAACAGTCATCAATCTGGAAACTGAGCCAGGCAAGCCGCTTGAAGCTGCCACGCTTGAAAAGGCGTTTCAGGAGAACCCGGGTGTCAAGCTCTTTGCGACCGCTGTCGCCGAGACCTCGACCGGCTTAAGGCAGCCACTTGAGGAGCTGGAACGTGTCACGCACGCGCACGGAGCACTCTTTGTGGTTGACGCGGTTTGCGGCCTGGGCGGTATCCCTGTCAAAGTCGATGAATGGAAAATTGACGCCTGCTATGCGGGCAGCCAAAAATGTCTGGGGGCGCTCCCCGGCCTTGCACCCGTTACCTTGAACGAACGAGCGCTTGAAACCATCAAGAAACGCCGCAAGCCAGTTCAAAGCTACTATCTGAATCTGGAAGCCCTGAACCGCTACTGGAACGGAGATCACACCTACCATCACACGATCTGCAGCAATCTGGTGTATGGCATGCGCGAAGCCCTCCGCATCACCTGTGAGGAAGGATTGGAAGCCCGTTTTGCTCGACATCAGTTGCATGGAGATGCTCTAAAAGCAGGAATCAAGGCGCTTGGCCTGCGGATTCTCACCGAGCCCGGCTATGAGTTACCTGTCCTGACGGCTATCCTGCTCCCGGAAGGCGTTGACGAAATGCATATCCGCAAAACCCTGCTCTCGCGTTATAACATCGAGATTGGCGGTGGTTTTGGCGCCCTTCAGGGTCGCCTGATCCGCATCGGTCTGATGGGCTACAACGCCAATAGCCAGAACGTCTATACCGTGCTGGAAGCGCTGGAACATGTGCTCCCTGAGAGCGGTTATCCCGTTACCCGAGGCACTGCAATCCAGGCCGTCGATGATTTCTACGCGTCTCAGCACTAAGACAGAAAAAAGAGAGCAGACAGTATCCCTCGAACAAGGATTTGTCTGCTCTCTCTTCTAGTTGCCCTAGCGGGGCATCGCCACCTTGCGCTCATCGCCAAGCACAATGCGATGCTCTTCCAGCTTGTCAGCAAACGATGTTCTGATACGGTTCAGGATCTCTTCGGGCGACAGCGTAACGCCGCCAGAATCTAGAATACAGAAAGGTGAACCGACCATATTATTCATAAAGCCGCGCACCTTGCGTGTTACCAGGCTCCCACGTTGAAGGAACGTCTCCTTGTTTCTGGGAAGCACACAGAGCACTTTCTGTGCCTTGCCCTGCTGTAAAGCCGAGATATCAGCAAGATAGAGGCCGGCTATCTCGTTCCACGGCAGGAAGCCACCAAGCTCTATCGGACCAAGCGCAGGGAGATTGTACCGGATGCCCTCCTCATCCACGACTACCAGAGGTTTTGTACTCAACATATGAAACAGGGCCGGCACATTGCCCAGACCCCAGACCATCAGGAGACCCCGCGATGTTGAGGAGATTGTTTTGATCAGGAAGTTCGCGCCTTTCCGTGTCGCCAGAAACGCCAGTCCGGCTCCGGTAGCCAGATTGCGCACATTCGACTTAACCCAACGCCCTCTATCGGTATACGCAACGATACTGCGTCCTTTTGCTTCGTTCCCTGTCTGTTCACTCATATAACTATGCTCCTTCCGCTCATAGATTGCGCTCCTTCCGTTGATCGCTACTTCATTTACGGATAAGGAAGAAAAAAGGTTCGTTTTTGTCCCATATTTCCACTTTACGAAATAGAACATCTCTTCTATAATAGAAAAATAGCAAAAGAAAGGAAAGCAGGCAATGCATTCATCTCATGACCTGATAGAACGCTTCTGGCAGACTATGAGCGAAAGACGCTTCGAGGATCTGGCAGTATTTCTTCATGATGACTTCACCTGTGAGTGGCCGCAAACGAGGGAGCGGATTCGCGGCAAGGAAAATTACATTGCCGTGAATGCAAATTACCCCGGAGAATGGACCATCACCATTCACCGTATTCTGGCAAGCGAGAACGAAGCGGTGACCCTCTGCACAATGGCCTTTCAGGGTCAACAGGAAACCGCGATCTCTTTTTTTGAGCTACGGGATAGTCTGATTGTCAAAGAGGTTGATTACTGGCCTGAACCGTATACTGCTCCGGATTGGCGAGCACAATGGGTCGAAATGATGCAGTAACTGGGCAAAAAAAGAAACCTCTCTGTGTGAGATACAGAGAGGTTTTCCTGGCAGGGGAGACAAGACTCGAACTCGCAACCGCCCGATTTGGAGTCGGGTGCTCTACCAATTGAGCTACTCCCCTAAGGGAACTAAAGAGCACATATTGAATATGCGCTCTTTCTGGCGGAGAGGGAGAGATTCGAACTCTCGGAGGGGGAATACCCCTCAGCGGTTTAGCAAACCGCCGCACTAGGCCACTATGCGACCTCTCCGTACGTCAGGCTCATCACCTTTCTCCAACATATTAGCAGGTTCTTTAAAGCTTGTCAATAGCTTTGTCTGGGAATTTTTCAGACTTTTCGCAGCGCTCACCTGCAAGAGAAGGGATTCACCCGGAGCGATCTTATTGTACCATGCCCCGTCAAGCTTACCGCTGGTATGTCCAGCTCAGGCACTCACCATTGCGGAAAAGCATATGACCATGAAAAGGACGCTCATCCTGATCGAACACCATCGGCAAAAAATATCTGTCGCTTGGCCACATAGGAAGCGTAGCCAGAGAATCCAGCGGAACCCATACCAGCGAGCCTTCAGCGTTCCCGGAATGCTGCTCGCCATGCCAGCGATCGATACGGAAAATGAAGCCGAACCAGTCCTGCCCCTGTTTACCGAAGCCCTGCCACATAATCGACCCCCGCAGAGTCATCTGATCCACTTCCAGACCAGACTCTTCACGAATTTCCCGCTTCATGCAGGTTGCCACATCCTCTCCGACCTCAAGCCGTCCACCCAGGCCATTATATTTCCCATAATGGAGATCATCAGGCCGTTTGTTCCGGTGGATCATCAAAACCTGCTTGCCATCAGGAGACAGAATATACCCGAGCGTAGCCAGAACCGGTGTCACCATGACCCGAGTTACCCCTCTTTCTACTTGAGATTGACCGTCACATACAGACGCCCGAAGAGCAGTATAGCAAAAAGCACATGTTCCCTACAAGCGTTCACCCGACCTTCAGCCGACTCACGGTGCTGTCTTGAAACATATTGACATATTCCAGAAACAAGGAGAGACGAAACGGCAACTTGCGGAGAGCCGGAACCCCATATTCCTGAGCCATAATAATGTTCCAATCGTAAAAGGTCAGAATTACGACCGGAACTCGATAATACTCGATACAGTGTAAGACCACCTGAAAATGCTGCCCGTATTCTCCCGGCTCGATAATGACAAGATCGCACTTAAGGAACTGATCTGGGATACACGCATATATATCAACCCGGTGTCCTTCCAGTTCTAATGCATAGCGCAACATGTCCTGTATGGACAATTCGTTCTCGATGACAGCGATACGCATAGTGTCCGCCCTCCTCGGCTTCAAGCGATACATAGCAGATTTCCATTCGTTATTAGAAACTATAACACACTTATGGTCCAAATCCTATTAAAATGATATTAGAGTATCTTCTATGTCACATATCTGATAAACAACTGAGAAATGAAAGAGTGACATTTGTGAACTTTTGTTTGCACATTGTAGTAAGAAGCCAACAGAGACATCTTCGCTCCCCAAAAGAAAAAGCGAGGCCAGAGCGACCCCGCTTCTCCTGATAGCCTTTCAGGCTTCAGGAAGCAACAGCTTCAAATCGCGGCGCACCAACTTGCCAGAAGCGGTACGCGGCAACTGAGAGACAAAGTAAATAGCCTTCGGCACCTTATAGCGAGCAAGCCGCTGTTCAGCATAGCGTTGAAGCTCACTTTCTGAGACCTGAGCCCCGGGATGCAGGCAAACACAGGCCACAGGTACCTGTCCCCACTGGACATGTTCTCGGCCACAGACTCCCACCTCTGCCACGGCGGGATGAGACAGCAGAGCCGCTTCTACCTCGGCTGGATAGACATTTTCCCCACCAGAAACGATAAGATCTGTACGCCGATCAAGCACATAAAGATAGCCTTCGGCATCCACATATCCAATATCTCCGGTCGAGAACCAGCCGTCAAAAAACGCCTCACTGGTCGCGTCAGGGCGATGATCATAGCCGGGGGTGATTGTTGGCCCTTTCAGGTAGATAGTTCCCGGCTCTCCGGGCTTTGCTTCCACTCCATCGTTCAAAATGCGCAACTGCACAGGCAACAGAGGTTTACCAGCGGACCCGAGCTTGCGCAAGGCATCCTCGGGGGCCAGCGTTGCCGCCTGAGAACAGGCTTCGGTCAGGCCATACGTCTGCACAACGGGCACATTGCGCGCCGCACACGCTTGCAGCAAAGGTAAAGGTGCAGGACCTCCGCCGAGTAGCGCACAACGAAACGTCTCAGGATAGCGCTGTCCCTCATCTAACGCGTTCAGCATGCGCTGAAGCATGACCGCCACCACCGAGATAATCGTCACACCATCCTCGCAAATAGCCCGATTGACAGCCTGAGCGTCAAACTTTTCCATCACATAAATCCTGATACCATAGATCACACTGCGCATCAGGATCGAAAGGCCACCAATATGAAACAATGGCATGCAGGCAAGCCAGCAATCACGCGCATGCAGCCCCATATTCAACGCCGAGCCAACAGCATTCCACCATTGCATAGCATAGGTAATCAGAACACCCTTTGGATGTCCGGTAGTACCTGATGTGTACATAATAGCCTGTGTCGCGTTTAACGAGATCTCTTCGCTTAGCGGGACATCCTGCTCGGTCGCCGCCTCAAGCCATACGGCATAGCGCTCGTCCTCGCTCCCGGTCAGCAGCGCGTGCTGCTTTAATCCCGGCACCATCTCGGCAATGGTCGCGACCGTCGTTGCAAACCGCGGCTCATACAGCAGCAGATCAGCTCGAACATCCTGTAACTGCCAGCACAGTTCTTGAACCGACAAACGAATATTCAGCGGGACAAGAATAGCCTTCAAGCGTGTCAGGGCATGGACACAGATCACCAGCGCCGGGCCATTCATTGCCATACACGCGACACGACTCCCCTCCTGCACGCCAGCCCCGGCAAGCTGCCGCGCCAGCCGTTCTACCTGCGCATTTAGCTCAGCAAAGCTCCAATGAACAGAACCATAGGTGAGAGCACAACGCGTGGGGTAATTCTCGGCACAGCGTTTGAGCCAATTGGGCAACACAGTTGTTGTTGTCATGGAAGGAGTTTCTACCTTCACTCTCCCCTCACCTCTTTCACTGCATATTTTTTCAAAGCATCTTGATCAAGAGACATTCCCAGACCAGGACCGGCAGGTACTGTCATAGATCCCTGCTCGATCGGCAGGGCTTCCAATAGCAGGTCATCAGCCAACAGATCCAGCGTCGCCAGCCCACAAGGCAGTGTCACTTCGGGCGAGGCCGCAGCAAGATGCAGGGTTGCGACAACTCCGATTCCGCTTTCCATCGCATCCGTTACCACACACTGAACATTATGGCGCGTTGCCTCATGAATAATCTGGCGCGACATATAGAGACCCCCTGTCATCTGCGGCTTGATAATCAAAATATCAGCCGCCTCCCAGGCCACAATACGTCGGGCATTCTCAAGGTTATAGACGGCCTCATCAGCAGCAACGGGAATCGCCACCTCCTGACGCAAGCGATACATGCTGTCCAGATCATAGGCTCTGAATGGCTGCTCCACATACTGAATATCGTACGAGGCGCAAGCATTCAACACCCTGACAGCACGCTCAAAATCCCAGTGCTCATTGGCATCAAGGCGTAACCCCACATCTGATCCAACGGCCTGCCGAACCGCCGCGATGCGAGCAATTTCATCTTCTTCGCTCAATCCATTCGCCACCTTGAGCTTCAGACAGCGAAACCCACGTTGGACCGCCATTCGAGCGGCCTGCACTGTCTCATCAATGCCACTCGCCCCGATAACTGCATTGACAGGAATGGCACTCTTTCCTTTCCCGGAATCGTGCAAGAGCTGGCTATACAGCGGAACGCCGCGCATCTTACTGACCAGATCGAGCAGGGCCACCTCCAGACCAAACACCGTGGCAGAAGGCAACTTGACGGAATCGAGCAGGTTATAGAGCGTCGAAAGGGCGGCGAGAGGCTCACGTCCTTGAAGCTGTGTCAGCAATGGAGTCAGCGACTGCAAGACAGAATCGAGCGTTTCAGCATGAAAATCTGCGAGAGGGGCAGCATCGCCATAGCCGATGTGCCCACTCGCAGAACGTACCTCAAGAATTGCACCGCTGCGCACAGCTAGCTTTCCATGAGCAGTTGAAACACCCGTGCGTAGCGGTATCCGGTACGGATGACAGAGAATATCAACAATACTCATGGGTTACCTTATGGCAGGCGTGGGAACTTCGAGAAGTCGGGCTTGCGCTTCTCAAGGAATGCGTTTTTGCCTTCCTTGCCTTCCTCAGTCATGTAGTAGAGCATGGTCGCGTCACCGGCCAGATCCTGAATACCAGCCAGGCCATCGGTATCAGCATTGAAGGCAGCCTTGAGGAAGCGAATCGCAATGGGGCTCTTCGCCAGAATCTCTTTCGCCCATTTCACGGTCTCTTCTTCCAGTTGCTCCAGAGGCACAACTGCATTGACGAGACCCATGTCCAGCGCTTCCTGAGCGCTATACTGGCGGCACAAATACCAGATCTCGCGGGCCTTCTTATGGCCGACGATGCGGGCCAGATAGGTAGCTCCCCAACCGGCGTCAAAGCTGCCGACTTTCGGGCCTGTCTGACCAAAACGAGCATTGTCAGCAGCAATGGTCAAGTCACAGAGAACATGCAGCACATGTCCGCCACCAATCGCGTAACCTGCAACCATTGCGATAACGGGCTTGGGCAGATATTTAATGACACGCTGCAAATCAAGCGCATTCAGGCGGGGCACGCCGTCACCTCCAACATATCCCCCCTCGCCGCGTACGCGCTGATCGCCACCGGAGCAGAAGGCACGACCGCCAGCACCGGTCAGAATCACAACGCCAATCTCCTGATCCTCACGACAGCGATTAAAAGCATCGATCATTTCAGACAGCGTTTCTGGACGGAAGGCGTTGTGCACCTCAGGACGATTGATGGTGATCTTCCCAATGCCCTCAGCCTTCTCGAAAATAATGTCCTGATAATCACATACTTTCTGCCATTCGACAGCCATAATACTTCATCTCCTGACTAAACTAGGAATTTCCAGGGTAGCAGGAAACTGCCCCCCTTCTTCATCTTAGCACCTTTGTGCAGAATTGTCCTACATACTGGTTGTATGCCTCTGGTCGTTCGAGATGAATAGCATGGCCTGCTCCCGCAACCCGTTGCCATTCGACTCGGGGAAGCCGACCGGCCATCATCTCCGCAATTGTGCAGAATTTGGTATCCAGCTCACCGGTTAACAAGAGCGCCGGGATGGTTAATGACGATAGCCGCTCATGTAAAGCTGGCTGTACGCCCGTGCCCACACCACGCAGGCTATTTGCCAGTCCCAGGGCACTGTTCTGGAGCCGCTGAGCCCGAAGCGCCTGCTGTCGCGCCTCCGAGAGCGATTGCTGTGAAGCAAACAACGGGAGCCGCTCCCAGTAGTTGACAAAGGCAGGCACGCCCTCGCGCTCAATCCGCTCCGCTAGAGCCTCATCGCTGCGCTGCCGTTCTATTCGCGCCTGAGGATCTGCCAGCCCGGGCGATGCACTTTCTAGAATGACCGCACGGAAGAAGCCAGAGAAAGCGCAATAGAGGGCGATGCGCCCCCCCATTGAATAGCCCAATAGTGCAGCCTCGCCTTCGCGAATGCCAAGCGTGCGCAAAACGGCCAGAATATCTTCAAGACAATGCTCCATCCTGTAGCGCTCTGGATCGGCAGGCACGTCAGAGGCTCCATGCCCGAGCATATCCAGCGCGATCAGGCGAAGCTGATACCGAGCCAGCCCGGCAAACAGGGGGCGCCACGTCGCCGTGCTCCCGGTAAAACCATGCAACAGCACCAGTGGCGGGTGTTGCTCATGGCCATACCATTCCGCGTTGAGATGGACACCATTTACTGCAATCCTCATCGGTCATCTTGCTCCAACAGATCGAAGTCGTCGTCGCCCTCCTGTACTGGCTCGAAGATGGCCTCCCCGGAGATGACGTCGGCCTCGTCCAGTTGTTGTTTTTCGGGTAGGCGCTCTTCCTCGTACAGGCTCTCAGTATTGGTATCATGCAGTTGCGCCAGCGCCCCGCTGACCGCCTGCCAGAGCTGTCGATGCATCTGCACATTGCTCTCGCGCTCGGTCCGAAGCTCAATTACGTGCAGACCACCCATTTCAACACTCTGCTCAACAAAAGCGCGGAACTCGCTCCAATCAGAGACAAGCGCATAGTTTCCATTGTACATCTCAACGACATGATGGAATTCCAGTCCAGTTGGCGTCCCGAATAACGCCTCAAAATGCTCGGGGTGCGCGGCCTGAGGCAGGAACGAGAAGATACCACCACCATCATTATTCACCAGAATGATAGTCAGATCGAGTTTATGCAAATGCGCCGCGAGCAGACCATTCATATCGTGAAAAAAGGAGAGATCACCGATCACCAGAAAGACCGGTTCTTTTTCTCCGGTCGCCGTGGTCGCAGCACTGATACCAAGCGCGGTCGACACCACGCCATCAATGCCATTTGCTCCCCGATTGCCATAAATCGCGACCGGCTTTTCAGTATGCCAGAAGAAGGTATCCAGGTCACGCACAGGCATACTGTTGCCCGCAAAGAGAATCGAGTTCGCGGGAAGTGTTTCGGCCAGCTCAGTGAACAATCGCCCTTCAAATGGCTCCTCAAAGTGTTCCATTGTCTGTCGCAAGGTCTGCCTCGTCACGCTATCGGCGCGCTGCCAGAGCCGCAGCCATGCGATATCACCCGGGCTCTGCTGTGGCTCTTCCGCATAGGATTTGACCGCGTGGAAGAGATATTGCGCCACCGCCACCGGGTCAGCCTGAATCACCTCAGAAGCGAGCTGCGTTGGCTCAGGCCAGTCACTGTACCCATCAATCACAACCTGAGGGCAGTCTTTATAGCGCTTCATGTAGAGCAGCAGAGGCTTTGAAACAGGCATCGCCCCAAAGCGGATAATTAACTCGGGAGCCGCCTGTTCAATAAAGGCCGCATCGCGCAAGAACGCGTCATAGCTGGTGATGATATGATCATAGAGCGTTGGGCCGCCTCGCAACTGGGACAGAGGATCAGCCAGCACCGGAATCCTCCAGGCGCGAGCCATTGCCGCCAGCATGACCGGAAGCCGTGGGTGCAGATGAGGACCGACCACAATCAGGGTGCGCGGTGTCTCTGCCATCTTCCGCGCAAGCTCAACAAAACGATCGCCTGCGGTGATCTCCACATAGGGGCTGGAATGCGCCTCGCTTACGGTGACATAGGGCTCACCATCTGGACGCCCATTCCAGGCGATCGGGTCACGTTGCTCAAGGGGCGGCAACGGTTGCGGATCGGGCGTCAACGGCTCACGGAAAGGGAAGTTCAGATGTACTGGGCCAGCCGGAAAAGCCATTGTAAGTGCTGCTGCGCGACAGGCCAGTGTCCGAATATAGCGCAATCCTGTGTTGGTTGCTTCGGGTAAGGCCGCCTCCTGATACCATTTCACGTGGGTGCCATAAATGCGATTCTGGTCGATTGCCTGCGGTGCACCACACTCACGCAACTCATGGGGTCTATCAGCAGTCAGAATCAACAGAGGAATATGCGTCAACTTCGCCTCGACAACCGCAGGCAGAAAATTGGCAGCCGCAGTCCCCGACGTACAGAGCAACGCAACGGGCGCGGTCAGGCGCTTCGCCAGGCCCAATGCAAAGAAGGCAGCAGAACGCTCATCAATATGCAGCCAGGTGCGAATAGTTGGATGTTGCGCGAAAGCGATGGCTAATGGCGTTGAACGTGACCCCGGGCAGAAAACGATGTGATGCACACCTGAACGTTGCAGTTCATCAACAAATGCCCCGACATAGGCAAAGGTGGGGTTCTCGGGTTGGTTCTTCGATTGAATCTCAGTCATAACGCCTTTACTTCTTTCTTATTCGCATTCACCACCGAGACCACGTAACATAACAGGGGTTTTCAAACAGGTCTCGCGGAATTCGCTTTCTGGATCGGAATCGGCAACCATACCATTTCCAACAAAGAGCGTTGCTTTCTGCCCATCGATCAGTGCAGAGCGCAGAGCAACAGCAAACTCACCGTTCCCGTTACCATCTACCCAACCAATCGGACCGGCATACCAGCCGCGATCCAGCTTCTCATGCAGGCGAATCTCTTCCAGAGCCTTTTCACGAGGAAATCCACCCACAGCAGGCGTCGGATGCAGGTCTTTCATGACATCCAGTACATAGCACCCCGGCAACAATCGACCGGCAATATGCGTGTGCAAATGCTGAATATTCTTGAGCTTGAGCAACTGCGGTTTTTTATCAACCGTGACCTCAGAGCAAATCTGTTCCAGGGCAGAACGGATCATATCAACTACAATCAAGTGCTCATGCATGGTTTTGGGTCGTTCCAGCTCACGCTCAAACATCCGGTCTTCTGCTTCCGTCTTCCCTCGTGGTGCAGAACTGGCCAGGGCCATTGTCTCGATCAAACCGTTGTGGGCACGCGCCAACCGCTCGGGCGTCGCTCCAACAAAATACTTGTTCCCTCGCTGGATCGCGAATACAAAGGTATTCGGATAGTTCACGCGCAACCGGGCCAATGTCGCTTCAATATCAAAGGGAAGTTCGCGGCTGGCCTCAACTGCGCGCGCCAGCACAACCTTCTGATACTCACCCCGTTGCATCTTCTCGACAGCCTTCGCCACAATGCCCATCCACTCCTGTGGCGGCAACACATTGGAGATACGAAGCGGCGTAACTTCGTCATTTGCTTGCAGGAATCTGTGTACAGGTATCGATGCAACTATTGCGTTAAAACGCCGCAATTGTTCAATGAACAGAGTAGAGAGAGGTTCAATCGCGGTCTCAGGCTCGATCAGCATATGCAACGTGAGTGTTGCCTGCTCACGCCCGGGGTGACACTGATACAGAAAACGCGGCAAGATCAGTAATCCTTCCGGGAAACCATGCCAGAGCTCAGTAGGGGGACGTTGCGGATCAAAGCGAAAACCACCAAAAAAGAGCGGGCTGTACTCATCACCCGCTACTAATGCATGATCTTGATAGAAGCGTACCGCCTCAGCGGCATCGTCGAAACGGTTCGCCCCCTGTGCGTTAATCGTTACGGCGCTCCCTACACCAATAAGTGCCTGACCGGTTGCCGGAACCTCCCAGAAGAAGCGTTCCCCCATTTCCATACGCCGAAAAGCGTAAAATACATGGAGCGGATCATACCGTTTGACTGATAGAGTAAAACACGCCAGCACGCTCTGTTGTAGATGCGAGGCACGAGCAGAAGCCTCTTGACAGAGGAAAAACAGACGCTCTACAACATGTTGTGACAACCCATCTTCCCCGGTCTCACTCTCACTCATAGCCGGTATATCAGTAAAAACAGTCTCCATAATTCACCTGTTTAGATAAAAGTTCCTCTTTTTTTCTTGCCCATTCTTTTATTATCGAATCATAGCAGCTCCAGACGCCATATGCACAGGCAAAAAAATAACGTACATGCCTGGATACGAGCAAGCAAAAACAAATGGGCATAGATAAATTAGCATCAAAGGGGTTGGCGCTCATCTATCCTACACAAATACACCATAATCACCACATACCTTTCATTCACCACTATTCGTTTTTCTAGATGAGCTTCTCTTTTGTAGTCCTGAGAAACGGCCAGTATTCGTCAAACAATTCTTCTGTATTATAGCATGCCAGTATCACGCCTACCAACTTTCTCCCCGCTTCACTCCTCCCTCAAAAGGCACCCAGACCGTGTTTATCAGCATTCTGACTGGTGAGACTACGCGAAAAGCAGTATACTTTTTATAGACTCATACACTGGCTTTTACCGAAAATGAGAAGGGGAAAAGTGATGATATCAGGCGCATCGACACAGGGTCAGACCCTTCCAATGGGTCAACAAATTGAAATCCGTCGCGGAAATATGCAGGCAGTGCTCACTGAGGTCGGGGCCGGGCTGCGCTCTCTGCGTGTCGCGGGCCGCGAGTTTCTGGACACCTACCCTGAGCAGGAGAGCGCTCAGGCAGGACGTGGACAGGTGCTCTTACCCTGGCCTAACCGTGTAGAAGACGGACGCTATACCTTCCAGGGAAAGACATATCAGCTTCCCATCAATGAGCTTCCACGCAATCACGCCATCCACGGCTTTACACGCTGGATGAACTGGCACATCAGTCAGCGCGAAAAGGATCAGGTCACGTTTGCGCTGACGCTCCATGTTCAGGAAGGCTACCCCTTTCTGCTTGCGTTACAGCATACCTACAAACTCACCGAGCGGGGCCTGGAAATTGAAACAACCGCGCAGAATGTCGGCCCGACACCGCTTCCCTATGGCATCGGGCACCATCCCTACTTTACGGTAGGCACCGAGCGAGTCAACTGTGCAACCTTGCGCCTTCCAGCACGCTCTTATTTTCAGACCAATGAGCGTATGATTCCCGATCCGAAGCCTCTTCCCGTTGAAGGAACCAGCTATGATTTTCGCCAGACACGCAAAATCGGGGCTCTTGAACTGGACACCGGTTTTGCTGATCTGGAACGCGACACGGATGGCTTCGCCCGCATCAGCCTCTCGACCGCTCAGGGCCACCCCACAGTGACCCTCTTTCTGGATGAGTCGTACCGTTATGTGCAAGTCTTCACCGGCGATCCTCTGCCCGAAAACGAACGGCGGCGCGGCCTTGCCATTGAGCCATACACCTGCGCCGCCAACGCCTTTAATAACGGTCTGGGCCTCCAGATTCTGCAACCAGGCGAGACCACGCGAAGCCTGTGGGGGATCACCGTTACCCTTTAAACGGTCCGGGCGGTATTCCTGTCAGGGGAATACCGCCTGTAACAAGCCGACACGGGAAGCCTTGTGCTTTAAGCACAGATCAAATGGTCTCCTCACGCTTCAAAATGGGCTGAATACACTCAAGCGGTCGCTCAAAGATCCCATCAAACAGACCTGGCTGCTCATTGCTGAAAAGCGCATGATAATCCTCGGGGGTAAAAGCCTTCTGTAGGCGCTTCGCGTAGGAGTTCTTCAGCACCTGAATATAGTGCTCTGTATCATAATCACGGCGGTCTCGAAGCTCGTTCGCATTCCCCGGAGGCTGTTCCCAGTCGTTATGTGTGGCGGTCTCGGCTGTTTCCTCTGGAATCCAGACATACTGACGATTTCTGGCACGATAGAAGCGCACCCGCTCTCCTGGAAACCATTTCCGCCGTCCGGCCTGAAGCAGAGCCTCGTAGGCGGGTTCCAGATGCTTCTTGCGCTGCGCCAGATACTCTTCTGGCGTCTTGGAAAGCCGAACCCGGGTCGCAACATCAATTGCGGGGAGCCGCTTCATGCGAAGCGCGTCAACCGTTTCAAGGTAGGCGTTGCGCACCCCGGAAATATCACCCAACAAGGTACAGCGAAGCGCCTGCAACAAAAAACGCTCGCCAAATGGCTCCACCCGGCTTGACCGCAACGCCACCCCACGCACGATCAGCTCCCCCGAGTAGGTAAGCAAAGCATAATTTTTCACCTCGTGACTGAGCATAGCCTGATAGCGCCCTTCATATTCCAACCGAATGCCCGCCGGCAGCTCCGCGCCAATCTCAGCCACAAGACGCTGCTCCTGCTCGGCATTCCAGTGATCTGGTACAGCGAAATAGACACCATCAGTATCGGCCTCAATCAGCACCATACCTCGCTTCTCCAGCGCCTGCAAGACCTGAGCAAGGATCGCCCGCCCTCGACGTGTCACCTCCGACGCCGCCTGACTATCAGCAAAGAGCGCCATTGAGCCAGCACCCATGTAGCCATAGGCCGAATTGATGAGGATCTTCATCGCGGCCTGCGTCGCCTCATAATGGTTTGCCTCAATCGAGTCTGGCACCGCCTCTCGCGCCGCGGCTTTCTGCTCTAAACGTAAGTCGGTCAGCCGGTCCAGAATGCTGAGAAGAACGCCCAGGCGATCACACGAGGGCCCAATCTGAAATGTACGCATCAGCGATGGATAGAGTGAAGCAACATCCGCCTTGACCACATTACGGGCCACGCCGCTGGCAAAGAGCCGCACCGCACCGCCTTCGTGCAGGTCTCCACTCAACACCCGTTGTCCCGAACCCGGCAAAGCTGTTTCTCGACGCAGGTAGGCCCTGACCAACATTGGCTCTAAAATGCCCATAGCAGGCCCGGCAGAGGCCAGGCGTTCATAACGACGGGGTGCCATACCAGCGAGGGCAAATGGCGCCCCCTGAAGGCGTTTTGAGAGGCCATCAACTTCGGAGACATCATCGAGGGCATAGCGCCTGACCCGCTCCGGCTCGCGTTGATACCGTGCGAAAATCTCGCTCCCCTCAATATAGACGCGTTCCTGCGAGGCCAGCCCAAAATAACGCGCCACATCTTTCAGGCCATAGCTCGGGAGTGCCCGCACCACAAAATCATGGCGACGCACCGCGTCAAGCGTATCGATGAGTTCGCGCCCGCCAACACTATAGCGCGTTCGCTTGCGTGCCTCCGGGCCGATTGCCAGTGTTTCTTCATAGCGCTCAAGAAGCATAGGAGCACCATCAAAACCTGTACGCCCGATATCAAGCGAAATATCATGGATCAGTGCTCGATGCTCAAGAAATGGAAGATCAAAGCCAAAGAGGTTATGGTTTTCCAGAATATCAGGGTCACGCTCGCGCACAAGCTGACAGAAGGTCTGTAGCAAGCGCTTCTCATCTTCGGGATGCGGCGCCTCCAGCACCTCAGCAAGACCCCGATTGTCACGAACTGCGATCAGGAAGATACGCCCGCGATGTGGATCCAGCGCTGTGGTCTCAAGATCAAATTGGAGCCGATGCAGATCGTCATAGTGCAATCCCCGAAAATAGACGCGTCCGCTTCCAATCAGATATTGCTCGACCGGGCCAACTCTGTAATAGGCGTCGGGCAACTCCTGTACCGTTTTGACTGCACGTTGCAAGCGCAGCGAGGCCCCCTCAAGAATAGCCTGTTCCAGCGTGCGCCCATCAAAGGCGGAGAGCAAAAAACGATAGCTCCCCTCTTCCCCCTGCAATTCCCGATACCAGACCGTCCGACTCGTTCCCCCGCGCCCTTCCTCCACCAGATCGGACCCCAGGTGCGAGACGTCATCCAGCGAGGTTGCCAGAATCCAGGGACGAAACCGATCTCGTACACAAAGCACCCGCTCGTTTCCCTCCTCATCCCGCACCCTGCGCCAGTACAACACTCTACCCTGGCGATTCGCCCAGACCGAAACAATACCGGGCGTCGGGTCCCATCCAAATACATATTCATCGTGATGGGCCTGCACAGTCTACTCCTTCTCCTGAAAATGAGAACATCTATTCCAGAGCATACCATGTTTCCCGACAACAAACAACCTGGGCCTCACCAGCATCTCCTATAGGGATCTCACTCGTGTATGACAAAGCGGCTATTTGCTTTCAAAACATATCCATATATCAATACAATAGCACTCATACAGATTCTGAGATCATCGCAATGAAGGAAAGCCACAGTAAAAAGAGGGAGATCATATGGTTATTCATCGCAAGCAGTTGCTGTTTCTCGGGAGCGCACTTCTAATTGTGGCTGCCTGCCTTCTGTTACTCTTGCTGGTCGCGCCGATGTTTCCCTACACGGAGCGTCCTCTGTATGCCTTTCCCACGCCCGGACCGACCCCAACCGCAACCCAGTTACCGTTGAAATGCCAGTTCTGCCGATAAACAAAGCAGGCCTGTAGAGAGAGAAGGCCTCCCTACAGACCTGGCCAGCTATTATTGCTGTTGTTGTAAGATATCATATAATACTGCTGCGCTGCTATGCTCTGCATCTTTCGTGGCATAAACCAGCGTGACAGGCTGTTGCTGTGTCATTTCACGCAAACGATTGAGCGCATCATGTGCTGCGCCCTCATGTAACTCGGCTTCGTAGCGCTGCCGAAACTCAGGGAACTTTTCTGGCTCATGGCCATACCAGTGGCGCAGGTCGGTACTGGGCGCAATGTCTTTCAGCCAGAGATCAATATGCGCCTTTGCCTTTGAAACACCTCTGGGCCAGAGCCGTTCTACCAGGACACGCGTGCCATCGCTTTCGTCAGGCGCTTCATATGCTCGCTTTAAACGGATCGGATACATGATTCGCCTCACTCTCCAGGTCTCCAGACAGCAAGCCATTCAGGCTGACAATTTATTGATCCAGAGCCGTATTTCTTCTTCCAGCCGATGCCCACCATTCTCTACATAGCGCAAGCATGTTTTTCCTCGCTCTCGGGCCTCGTCGATTTTGCCACGCGCCTGAGCCACCCGCGCCAGTCCATACCAACCGCCAATATGGAGCCCCTGATCACTCTTCGGCATTTCTTGCAGTGCTTGCTGAAATGCCTGTTCTGCTTCTTCCAACTCGAACTTGTACAGATGGAGTTCTCCATATCCGAGTAAGGCAGCGGCGATCGCCCGGCGGTTCCCGATCTGGCGTGCCAGTTGCAAGCCCTCCCGAAAATAGGGCTCAGCCTCATCAAAATGGCTCTGTCTGATTTTGAGTTCACCTCTATTTATTGTAAGGAGACAGACCCATTCACGCAGATCAATACTCTTTGCGATCGTCAAACCCTCTTCCAAAAACGTGTCAGCATCCTGGTAATTGCCCCCCTCATAGGAAAGTGTTCCGAGGTTGAGCAAAATCATACACAACAGTTCGCGATGTCGCAATTGCCGCGCCGTTTGCAAGCCCTCCCGAAAATAGGGCTCAGCCCGGGCGAAATCTCCGGTCTCTGCATACGTCACCCCGAGATTCATCAGGATATAGCATTCCATATCGCGATAGTCATATTGTCGTGCCAGTTCCAGCCCTTCTTGAAGGTACCCGATAGCGCGATCATACTCGCCCTTCGTGCAGGTCAGTGCGCCAAACGCTTTATAGATACGAACAAGGTATTTGTGATAGCCCCCTTCACGGGCAATCGCCAGCCCCTCTTGCAGAAATACCTCAGCCTCCTCATAGGAACCCATGCGCCACGCCAGGCTTCCCAAACTGCTCAGAAAGGCCGAAATGAACAGGCGATTGCTCTGGTCCCGGGCGAGCTGAACCCCCTGAAGATACAGGATATTTGCTCGCGAGAAATCTCCCTTACGCGAAGCGATCTCCCCGCGCCAGTAGATCGCCTCCATCACCTCCTGCTGACTCTGTATCTCCATTGCAGCCCGATAACTTCTGTCAGCAAGCTGCTCGGCCAGCACATATGACCCACGCATCAACAAGAAGGGAAGAAAGGCCATGCTCCCCTGAATAAACTCAGGGAACATGCCGAGCCGAAACGCGGCCTCAAGCGCGACCATGATTGTCGCACTTTCTCTCTCAAACGCGTCATACTCGTGCGCTTGCTCCTGCAAGAATGCAAGCACATAGCGGATCAGGCGCAGAGCAGGCCCCTGCTCAGGAGCAAGCGCCAGCTTCTTGAGCCGAGCACTCGCATAATCAGCTATCGTCTTATGCAGGGTAAAGCGATCAAAATTCCGGCATTCAAGCAGTCCGGCATCAACCAGCATATCCAGGGTATCACTATCACAGTCGGCCACCATAAGTGCGGCCTCTTCTGAAAAGGTATCCGGCTTGGGCGGAAGCACAGATAAGGCGTAAAGCGCCTTACGAGCTTGTTCGCATAACTGTTGATCGGTAAGCGCAATCACCGATTGTAACGAAAGCGTACTGGCAGGCAAGCGCAAAGGGTCTTGATCTTCTCCTCGAAGCTGAAGCCGCTGTTCTGTATCCCTCAGCAACCGCAGGATTGTTTCCAGTTGCTTTTCTTGCGTTTCCCCTATCGCCTGTTGCTTGAGATAATTTCCAATCAGGTTCAAGGCCAGCGGTAGGCCACCTACGGCCTGAACCAGTGCCGAAAGATGCTGCCTTTCCTGTTCGACCAAATGGGGAGCCAGCATCTGTAAGAGCTGCATACCCTGTTCATCATTCAGCTCTTTCAACAGCATCGGGCCGTCAACGGTGAAATGGCTGGCAATGGTCGGGAAGCGTGTGGTAATCAAATGAGAACAGAGTGGTCCACCCAGTTTGAAAGGCATGGCGGCTTCCACGCTCCATGCATCGTCGATGACAAGTAACATGCGTCGAGAACCCAGAATGTGATGAAGCGCCTGGGCCCATTCCTCATAGCTCTTTAATGGCTGTTCTTGTGGATAATCCAGGCCAAGCAGACGCCCCCACCGACTGAGCGCCCCACTGATATTGGGAGAAGTGCCCAGCCCGACCCATAAGATGCCATCACAGAAGTGTTCTCTCACCTCAGGATCATGAGCTAGAGCCGCGGCCAGAGAGGTCTTTCCAACACCTGGCAGCCCGTGCAGCACCGTCAGGGACGCATTCCCGCCTTCCCAGACTCGCTGTTTGAGCGCTTCCAGATCATCTTCTCTTCCGACTAAGGGCAGGGACGATAGCGGAGGAATCGCAGGATCATAAACCGGTTGTGGCTCAAACCATTCACGGCTAAAAACCATTGCTGCCCGATACACATCAGTTTCTATTTTCGCCATGTGGAGAACTCCTCTGTAGCGGCCCGCTTCTCACATATTGACGCACATATGAGAAGGTCGCCATCCTTGACTTTTTGCACTCGCATCCTCTGCGTTCTTCTTAATTGTACTTCTTTACGGCATCTCACCGACATGCGTTCATACAGCCTAGATTTTCATCTAGTAGAACCGGGGCAGACGAGAAACAGCCCTGCAACATGTCAACCTATATAACATTCTGATAACCCGGGACAAAGGAGTACGAATGGTCCACAACAGAAGTAGACGCTACAGGCGCCCATTTCTTAAATAAACATCGCCTCTCGTCCTTCTGTTTTCCTGCTGATCCGCTTTTCCCCTTTCAAATACCGGCTGACTCCTATCATACCATAAGCTGATGCATTGATGAACAACAAATACACACAGTTCTTTTTCTTGATAGTCCATAACTATTTATTGTGAATGCTTCATTCTTAATGTATTCAACCATTTTCTAGCTTCTTGCGCATTTCTATGCCCGATCGATTCCAGCATAGATACGGCCAATCCCTCCCCATCGCTGTGCCTCTCCCAGATGACCGCGCGCGCCATAACACGAGCAATTCCATGGTAGGCCAGCGCAAGTAATTCTTGAGCCCCATACGGCGCCAATGCATACATCTCGCGAAAAAGCGCTTCCGCTTCATCGAGCCGGCCCTGACGCAGTTGCATATTGCCATATTCGTAGAAGCCAGTGGCAAGAACAAATACATAGCCGAGTTGTCGTGCGTGTTTGATGGCTTCTTGAAAATAAACCTCTGCCTGTTCACGGTCTTCTTCAAGCATAGCCGTCGTTGCCAGATTGCTATAAACTCCACAAATCCATTCGCGAAGTCCCAGTTGTTGAGCAAGCACCAATGCATCTTGAAAATATTTTCTGGCCGCTTTATAGTTCTCTAATGCAAGTTCGCATCCACCAAGATTGAGCAAACAATTACATACTTGCTCCTTGTAGCCTATCTGCTCGGCCAATATCAACGCTTTTTGCAAATTTTCTCTCGCCTCCTCATGCCTTCCCTGCTCCCTCAGATTTACACCTGGATTCGCTATTAAAAGGCACATTAACTCTCGATCATGAAGAAGTTCTGCAAGGGATAACCCCTCCTGTAAATAGACTTCTACCTGCTTATAGCACCCTCTATAAATATATAAAGTTCCTAAATTTTTAAATATAAAGCACAAATATTGCTTGTTTTATAGCTTATTTGCCATATAAAGCCCGTCCAGTAGATGTTGCTCTGCTTGCTCATATGGTCCTCGCTTTGACTCAATCCATCCTGGCTCCGTTAGAGCGCTACAAATATATTCTTCATTATTCATCTGCTGAGCGAGTTCGAGAGCACCGCGGAAGCATTCTTCGGCTTGAGCAAGATGTGCCAACTTTTGTAATACCTGTCCCTGATAAAAGAGGGCCCGAACAACAAGTACCGGAGCCTTGTACTCCCAGCCAATCGCCTCAGCGCGTAAAGCAAGCTGTCTGGTAATTTCATAATGAGCAGTGCTCATTAAAAACGGTACATACATCAAAAAGAGTTCCGCAAACTCTTTCCCTTTCCCCATACCGACTATTTGTTCCAGGCAGGCAAGAGTAGTGACGCACTCCTGTTGTAATAGCTCATATTCTTTTTGATACATCTCACCAAAATCCATCAAATAAGAGAGCAAGCGGCAGTACGCCTTCTCAAGTCCACCAACCTCGTGCAAACGTTGCCAGGCATAATCATGTACCGTTTGATGGATGGTATAGCGTCCCTGAGAACTGAGTTCCAGCAATCCACTATCACGCACGAGATGAAACTGCTCAACAGTACAATTCATTACTGCACATGCCATCTCCTCCGAGAATGTATTTGGCTTGGCTGGGATCGTCGCCAACGCATAAAAAGCTCGCTGCAACTGTTCTGGCAATTGGTGTTCAGAGATTGCAATAACTGCCCGTAAAGAAAGCGGTAGATCTGCGTTCAAGCTGGGATGTTGTTCGGTCGGAGCTTGCGGCTCCTGAATACTCAACCGTTCATCCAAACGCTCAATACGTTCCAGAGCCGCAATAATCCGGCGGGTACGCCCACTATAGGCCTGCTTGCGCACATAATTTCCGAGTAATTTAAGCGCCAGCGGCAAGCCAGCGACCGCTTGAACGAGTTGTTGGGCCTTCTCAGTCATATCCAGCCCGGGAACAAGCATTTGCAACAATTGTACGCCCTCTTCCTGACTCAGTTCCTCGACTTTCACAGCCCCCTCACCGGCCAGTGTAGCAGCAACTTCTGAAGAACGCGTCGTAATTAGATACGCGCAGTAGGGGCCACCAATTTGTAAGTTTCGTGCATCCTCGATCCTCCAAGCATCATCAAGGACAATCAGAAAAGCTCTCTCCCCTATCGCCTCCTGCAACAGACGTCTCCACTCATCACTCTTTTGCTTTGCCTGAACAGTGGGAGAAACATCAAGCAATGTGCCCCACCTATTCAAAATAGTGGTCGGATCAGGCGCTAAGCCTAACCCTGCCCACAAAACGCCATCAAGAAAATACGCTCTTACTTCGGGGTCATGCGCCAGTGCAGTCGCCAGCGCTGTTTTTCCCACGCCCGGCGTCCCATACAGAGCGACAGTCCCTCCACCATCATTCAATTCATCGTCAGCGGTCCAGATCCACTGCTTGATTGCTTCCAGTACCTCGGCACGCCCGACCAACGGAAATGGAGGCAACTGGGGGATTGCAGAATCATAGATCGGTTCTCGTTCTTTCTGCACCAGCTCTTTTTTTGTCACCGGATCGGCTTCCTTGCAAGCTCTATTGCTGCTTTTTCGAGCATTCTTCTTGATCACTCTTTTCTGCCTGCGGCCTTTATGCGCCCATACTATTTATCATTACCTATAATAACACAGTTCTTCACCCCTAAAAGGCATAACTTCTGTCAAACTTTTTTCATTCCAGATAATTTAAAACACTCCTCTTTAGCTTGTACTAATTATAGCCTGATACAAGTATGAATGCCCAAAAAGAAAATGTCTATCCGAAAAACCGCCGAATTTTCACACGATTTTCACGGAAACTCATTGAAGGCAAAACGGGCTTTATATTATAATGCTGCTTGAAGTAGTTTTTCGGCTTCTTGTTTTGATGGCAACGATCCGCTTCCGGGTAGTACTTTTTTGTCGAGAAGGCAAAATTTGTTGAAAAACATCGATACATCTTATACTATCTTCAATATAAAGATAGTACATTAACAGGTATCGTCTGTGCTAGACCAGAAAAGCGGAGGGACAGTATCTACGCTACTGCATTTCCAGATGAGAAGTAGAACTGTGTTTGCCAGCAAATCCCGGCACTAGCAGGCAGTCCAGCATAATAATATATTGTCTGCTTTCTCTTTATACAGGGAGAACCTGGAGGGAGCCAGGGAAACAGACAATACGCTTTTGCCGTTCATATGAAGCCGAGGGAATGGCTCCACTGAACAAATATAAAGCACCAGGTATTTTAGGGGAAAAGGAACAGAAAAGCTTGAAGTAGTAAACCTGGATATAGTAAGCTAGTACCTGTCCTGTAGATATACGCTGCGTGGGCAGCAAGGGATCGGACGAACTCAGATAAGTTGCCTTATAGTTAAGGCAAAGGCTCGATCCTATTAACAAATAGAGGTTCCGGATACCACACTACTTTATCTAAAGGCTTTCTGTTCGCTCCCACTTGAAGAAAGGAAGACACGCACATGAACAAAAAGAAACTCATGCTCTGGATTATACCGGCACTGGTTCTGTTGCTGGCGCTTACGCTTGTAGCTATTCAAGTCACAACCGGCGTTCATGCAGCAGGGGCTGGAACACCTAGTGATCCCGGTGTAATTCACCCATTTGCATTCTTCCCAGAATAATATCTAAAAAGCAGGGGCGCTTTTGTGAAGAAGCGCCCCTGCGTCCCAAGCAACCTACAGTGAAGCTAACCAATCCCTCACCTCATGTGCATTACGGTGCCCCATGTTTTCCAGACTTACGGCACTTTCAGAACCAAGCGCTTTTGCTTTCTCTATTTCCCCGCGTGACGCCGCTATCTTTGCAAGCCCATATTGAGCAAGGGCCAGAAGATCAGCAGCCCCTTTAGGAGTAATAGTCAATACATCCTGAAACGCTTCTTTTGCTTTCTCTATTTCCTCAAGATCAAGCAACAACGTTCCATATTCACACAGAGCAAGAGCTATCATAAAAGGGTTTCCTATTTTTCTTGCCAATTTCAGGCTATTCTCAAAACTTCGTTTTGCCCTTTCAAATTTCCTCTGTCCTCGGAAGGCTATTCCCTGATTAATAAGTAATGCGCTTAAACGTTCCTTATGTTCGATCTGATAAGCTATCTCAAGACCTTCTTGGCAGCTATTCTCAGCTTGCTGATACTTTCCCAGTTCTATTTCAACCCCACTAAGATTTGTTAATAACGAGCAAATTCGATCCTTCTGCCCAATTTTTCTGGCAAGTGCCAAACCTTCACGGAAATACTGAGCGGCTACAGAAAAATCCCCTCTCTGACCTGCATTCACCCCTAAATTTGACAACATAAAACAGGTTAATTCTTGATCTCCGATCTGCTGAGCCAGCCTCAACCCTTCTTGCAGGTAGGCTTCACTTTTGGCATAATCTCCCAGGTAAATCGAGACCGATCCAAGCACCATCAAAATAGAACTGATACGTTTGAGATCTCCTATCTGGCGGGCAATGGTTAAGCCCTGTTGAAGATAGTCTTCCGCAAGGTCGTATTTCCCCATTTTGGTATTGACCCAACCGAGATCATTGAGAAATGCGCTGATAAGGCTCTGATCTTCGATCTGCCGGGCTACCTCTAATCCATCCTGGAAGGTCGTTTCTGCCTGCACAAAATCGCCCTGCTGCTGCAATACCTGTCCATAATAGAGCTGTAACAACGCTATATCCTGCTTTCGGCTCAGCGCCTGCGCAGCTTCGATCGCATGTTGCAGATGCAGACCAGCCAGCGCATAGGAACCATGCCGCATGAAATGAGGTATAAAGGCAAGGGCACAGCGTACCAGCGTTTCCCATACTTGCAGGTTATAGGCCATCTCCATCGCGGCAAGGATATTGGTACTTTCCTGCTCCAGTTGTTGATAATCGTCCTTATTTGTTTCAACGAAATCAAGCACAAAGTCCAGCAGGCGTCCCCGCGCCGCCCTCTCAGCCGCGTTATCCAGTTCAAGCTGATAGGCTGCATAGTCACGAATAACCTGATGGATCATATAGCGACTAGTCCCATTGCTTTCCAGAATGCCGGAGTCACTTAACATGTCCAGCACTTCAACATCACAGGCAGCCACCGCCAGCGCCATATCTTCAGAGAACGTATTTGGTTTGGCAGGAATGACCGAGAGGTTATACAGAGCCGCACGAGCCTCTTCCGAGAGTAATTGATCTGTGACAGAAATAACCGAAACAAGCGAGATATGCTGGTTGCTTTCCAGACTTGAATGGCCTTCCACCGGACCATGAGGCTCTTTAACCATTAAACGGGCCTCGGCGTCGCTCAGGCGCTCAAGAGCAGCGGCAATTCGGCGGGCATGTCCGCTATAGGACTGTTTCCGCAAATAGTTTCCCATCAACGTCAGGGCCAGCGGCAGACCGCCAACAGCCTGCACAAGATCCAGCGCCTTCTGCGGCTCACGATCAACCACCATCGGGGCCAGAGAGCGTAGTAACGTCATACTCTCTTCTACCCCAAGTTCCTCAATGCGAGTTGCGCCATCCATCGCGATAAACGTCGCAATATCAGAATGGCGTGTCGTCAACAGGTGAGCGCAATTCGGACCGCCAACTTTAAACGCCAGCGCCTCTTCAACGTTCCAGGCATCATCAATAACCAGCAACATCGCGCGACTTCCAATCGCATGATGAATTGCCTTTGCCCATGCCTCACCATCACTCAGACTTGCCATCTCAGAAGGGGCAATTCCTAAAAGCGTTCCCCACCGCCCGAGTAAGCCAAGCACATTGGGTTTCGGGCCAAGTGCAGCCCAGAGAATCCCATCACGAAAATGGGCCCGTACCTCCGCATCGTGCGCAAGCGCAACGGAGAGCGCTGTTTTGCCAACACCGGGAAGCCCATTTAACGCGGTTAGCGCGACATTGCCCCCGGTAAACAAACGCTTCTTGATCAGGGCCATCTCTTTATCACGCCCAACCAGACGGATAGCGGGCTGAAGCGGAATCGCAGAATCATAGATTGGTACACGCTCATGCGGCTTGCTCGCTTCTTCTCTTGCTGCCTGTTGCCGCTCTGCTGCTTGCTGTTCCGCCTTCTGTTCCTCAGGTGAAGGCACCAGATCCAGTTCTTGCGCCGTTTTCCCAAATAGCTGACACAGCTTTCGCCGAAAGTACGGATTGGGCTTGGTAATACCACGCTCCCAACGGCTCACATTCACATGGGTCGTTCCAATCTTTTCCGCGACTTCTTGCTGAGAGAGGGCAAGACTGACGCGAGCTTCAGTGAGCCGTACACGTGGTAATGGCTCATGCTCTGGATGATTGCGCTCCACTATTCTCAAGTCCTTCCTGACTGCATGCATTTGCGTCCCACTGGCGCATACATAGCACTACGCACCCGTAATCTGATTACACATCCTTCTTTCCTTCACTTGTATAAAACGAGAGGAAAAGAAAAAAAGGAACAGCATCGTTACTCGCACGCTCGTGTTCAGTGCATTCATAGTTTCCGTCTGGATCATCCGGGAAAAATGATCAGCTTATTATACCCGCCCGGAGCGGCCCCCCACTGTTTATTTTCCAGGGCAAAAGACAGCCAATCCCAAAAATGATAAATATGTTTAAATGAATGATAACATATGATCTTTCCTTTGTGTACGGCTATGGTCCATAATTTTAACAGAAGGTCCGCTAGCCAGAAGTAAAGGAATACAAAGGCAAGAGTGGATACGGTAAGTGGGTCCGGAAGCAGCTTAATCCGAGAGAGGATGTTATTCTCGGTCCATATCAGCAGGGACGACTGATAGTTTGACGGTCAGCAGAACCGGCAGGGATGCCGTGCTGCTCCACCCACCTTACCACCTATTATTGACAAATTTCAATGTAGGATGCCGGTATTGAGCGAGACGGGGCACGCTCTCCAGAGGAGGACGCCAACATATGCAGGATCAGCAGACAGGGAACGTCACAAACCAGACTCCCTTCTCGCACTCCGCACAAAACGTCCAGACGGGACTTTCGCCAGATGATATGGCAACCCGTCCCGCGAGACACATCACCCGATCGCTACACAGTATGTCTCTCGTCCCAATGGCGCAACAGAAGCGAGCAGCACGTTACCAGCGTCTTCGCACATCACGACGACAGGGAGCCGCCCCGATCACAGAACCATTGCATCGGACGGATATCCTGCCCGGAGGAACGGCCAGACAATATACCAGACAATATACAGATAGCTCCAGATTCACAGCTATTCATGTTCCTCCTCCCATGACGAAGCGGTTACGTGCAAAGCCCGAGGGCCAAGCTCACCCTCGGGATATGTCCCTTCCCTATCAGGGGGTGGTGCCTGTGGAGACGAGAGCAGCGGCTTCACAGGCAGTACCTTCTGTTATCGCAAGCGCCAGCATGAGAGATGTGCAGAACAGAAGCTTTTACTACCTTCTGGCCCTGCTGACACTCAGCACAATCGGTATTCTCATTTGCGGATATCTTTTCCATATCACAAACTAGAAAACAGGAGAGAGTAGAGCGACAATAACAAAGCCCGGGAGCGGCAAGAGAGGACGGAGCAGCCATGACTTTGCAAAAGATCTATGCGCGTAAAAGTAAAGCTGCGACCTGCGAAGTGAAAAAAGACCCTGAGATTCTCCATTTCTCATTGCAAGATGCGCTCCCGACAGGGCATATTCTGGCGCTGAATACCAAATTCGGTACGCTGTCGTATCTTGCATACGATGGGGACCGGCTTCAGATGATCGCTCAAGAACAGTTCACCGGAACCGAGATGAGCGTCCTGCTGCCGCTACTGGATATGTTCCCGTACTTTTGCCCGTATGAAGCGCTGTACGCCAGCTTCTACAATGGACGCGTGAGTGAAGAGGCTGTGGCGCAGGCCCGACGACACCTGAATCGAGCCCAGGAAGAGAACAGTTGGGATCAGGAAATGCGGCCCATACGCGACGCACTCTCACGGACACGCCTGAAACTGAAGCACTTTGGCTTTGACATCTCGTCCATTCTCTCGACCGGTTACATTCTGCTCGTCTCGGCAACACCGATGCCGGTTATACGAGCCTGATAGAGCAACGGACCGTGAAGCAGACATTATCGCACCGTCCCTTTGCTCCCTCACCTTCCCGGTAGCACATCCGTGGGGTTTGCGGTCCCCCACGGATGGCTAGCCGGGCCCCCCATCAACCTGCTTATTTGCCTTCTTGTCCTTCCTATGTTACAATTTCTATCATTTTCCGGGCTCAGCCTGCTTTCCCTTCCTGACTGGCGTGAGCTGTGGCCCATCTCTATGCGAGCAGGTGAAGTCAGAGAAGCCGGGTACATCATTCCACATGCCCCTTCTTCCTTCAAGAACTTGATACGTCCCGGAGCAGATGCCGGGGAGATTCTTACAACCGGCATACTTGCGACATTGTCGCGATGCATTGGCCTGGAAGGGGCACGCAGTCCAGAAGCGTTAGACGAGGGAACCACGTCGGGCAGACGAGAACCGATACGGCACATGGAAAAGAGTGTAATACAGGTGAAATCTCCTATCAAGCGACATTCTTTTTCTCTACTCGGAGAGCGCGGGTACACTATTTATCTCCCGGCCTCAAGGGAGGAGCCTTCTGACGTGTTTCGGTAATAGATATCCTTGCTCGCTCAAGCATGCCACCAGTATCACCCAAAAGGAGTGGAAGAGAAACTATTCCTGTTCTGGCAAACCATCCCTTTGAAGGATGCCTGTGATTTTGCCATATGCTACAGTAGCAATGTGTCAGGAGGGCGCTTCTGCGCAGCCCCTTCGTTCCATTTTGGTTTCTTGCAAGGATAAGACGATTGTTGACGACACTTACAAGCCAGCCAGATCGGGTGTCGTGACCTTCAGGAGAGAAGGCCTATCATTTCACACGTCTCTTCTCCCTTTGGAGAAGCCGCCAGACCGACTGCAACTGCTCTACGCTATAAACAGGCAGTGCAAACGGCTAAGCAAGCTACAATGGCAAGTGCCGGACACACCTGCTGAAGCGGAAATACTCTTTCCAACGTGTTATAAAGAATCACTCTATTTCGACCCTTGCCGAAATGTCTGAAACGAAAGGAATGCCACAAAATCATGGTTGAGACCTCTCACACTCCGTCGCCCACACATCGCCCTGGTCCAGCTCGCCTCACCGACCTGAAAGACAGCCTGCTGCTCAACGGGCAGGCGCTTTCGATTGGTCAGAACCTTGAAGTGTGTATTTTGGGTCACTGGCTCCCGGGACAGGTTGCCCATGATACAACAGGCTGGTATCTGCTCACTCCGGACCGTATCGGTATTCGGTTACGGGCTGGCGTCCTGGTCCGCCTTCCTGAACAAGAGGCTCGCCACACACCAGAACAACAGAGATCGCGCTTTCATTAGTTTCGTTACTGACTTCTAAAGAAGCGATATTTCTCCTCCACCCGCTGCACATTGCCGTCGGGGCATAGTGCAGTCTGCTTTTTTCGGCTGGTAACAGTCACCCTTTTTCCCTCTCCTTCGTTACACATACAGGTAACTGATAACAGAAGAAGTGATTCTCTACCTGTTCTACTTCTCCAACCCTTATTTCACAGCTTTTGGGTCCGAAGTAGTTGTTGTCATCTTACAATGGAGGATAGTCATGCGTATAGCACAAATAGCTCCCCCCTGGATCAGCGTACCCCCCAAAAACTATGGCGGTACTGAAGCCGTGATCGCGCATCTGATAGAAGAACAGGTCAGGAGTGGACATGAGGTCACGATGTACGCGCCAGAAGATACGCGCACCTCGGCCCGGCTCATCTCCTTTATTCCCCACCCTCTGCTGGAAGAGGGAAGACCCTGGCACGCGCCCCTTAAAGCATACTACCATCTGGTGAAAGCCATCGAGCATATTCAGGAACAGGCCTACGATGTGGTACATGCCCACCTTTCTTCACCAGCAGACATGTACCTGTACCCGTTGCTTTCATCCCTTTCTACACCACATGTCGTGACATTGCACAGCCCTTTTCCCTTTGACCAATGCGACGACTGGCAGGGAGATGCCGACTCTTTCTTTATGGATTGGTCCTCCTCGGTACCACTGGTCGCCATCAGTGAAAGCGCTCGAAAGCAAGCCCTGCAACAGCTTCCTCAACTCAACTTCGCAGGCGTGGTTCCTAACGGATTATCCACTGACGACTATACACCAATTGGCCACCACCGAGAGAACTTTCTTGTTTGGCTCGGGCGCTTCTCCCCGGAAAAAGGCCCGCATCACGCCATTGAGGCTGCCAGGCGCAGCGGGATCCCGCTGATGCTGGCCGGGACCATTGATCACACCTCCAAAGAGACGCAGGACTACTTCCATCAGACCATTGAGCCACAGATTGATAACCAGCACATCCGCTACCTCGGTGCGGTCAATATGGAACAGAAGCGAAGGCTGCTCAGCCGAGCCCGGGGCTTCCTGAATCCCATTGAATGGGAAGAGCCATTCGGCATGGTCATGATTGAAGCGATGGCCGTTGGCTGTCCTGTTATCACCTTCCGACATGGTGCCGCGCCCGAAGTTGTCCATCATGGCGTTAGCGGCTTCGTTGTGGATACACTGGACGAAATGATAGAAATGATACCGCATCTGGACAGCCTTGACCAGACGGACATTCGTGCCCATGTCGAGGAACACTTTTCGGCCCGCGCGATGGCCCGACGCTACGAAACCATTTACCGTTATGTGATTGCACAGAGCAAAATTCCCTCGTTCTCATCACCTGGAAGCTAATACTCATGAGGCGCCAGCGGGGGCTGCAAACGTTGTTTCATACCTGTTGCCGCCCGCACTCGCCTCGGTAATAATAAGCCGCCAGCGCTCGTTACGCTCATCAAAGGACTCCTGGAAATAGATGTGCAGCTCCGTTCCATTCTTTCCGGTCAACACCATCGTCGCAATCGCAACATCATTTCCAACAACCAGCGTATAGTTATAGCGCTTTGTCGTTGTGGCACAGTGTACACAACGAAGCAGGATCTGCACATTGCCTGGTGAGGCTATCACACTCTCTAACAGCAGATCGCTCTTCTCGATCTGACTCATCGGCGTAATGGCTCTACCAGCATGGAAGGTGAGCGGAAAGTTGATCCGAAGCGATGCATCAGCGGGACGTAACAGTTCAATTCGATCCCTGTTATCGGTGCGTAACACGGTTACCTGCGAGATCTGTAGACTCGCATTCGCTTTCTGAGGAATCTGTTGCAATGGTAGGCTGAGATAATAAAAGGCGATCTTAAACAGCGCATTTTTAAAGGGGATAGATTGATTTCTCCCCCGCATCTCCGCCTGCAAGGGAATGGTCAGACCGTTGCCCACATGCAGAGACATACGCAACATCACATTATCGTCGGAATCACTGGCCCGAGGATACAGCAGCGAATAGGCCAGCCCGATCATATTGACATCCGCGTATATCTGCTCAACACGCAGCTTATAGGGACCCAGTTCCACACTCTGATTAATATCCTGGTAGAGATGCCTGCTACAAATAGATGACGGCTGATTGACCACCTCGTTAAAATAGCAACTCAGGCGATCGTGCGCGGGATCAAAGATCCGGGACGGGGTAGCAAGCGGCTCTCCTTTTGGAGCTGGCTGCACAGGCCGATTGAGCCAGAACAAGAGCCCACTTGATGTTAACAGCACCACAAGTAGCACAGGCATCCCGATTCGTGTACATAGTTGTAAAAAGCGCCGCTGGCGAAACGGTTGTGTGCTGGCAAGCAGGACCACGGGCCGCCTCTCCTGTCTGCGCTCCATATGCTCGGGGAGGAAAGGGGAGGTCACCGATGGCAGCGGAATCGGCACACCTTGTACTATCTGGCGCAGCTCCTTAAGCGGTAAAAGTGCCTCCACAGAGCGCTCAATGTACTGTGTAACCTGTTTCTCCTGAAGGCCCAGACAATCAGCTATCTGAGACTCCGTGAAGCCCACCAGCAGATGCAGGAGTAGACAAGGGCGCTCGGGCCAGGGAAGCTGACCGACATCCCCCAGTATCCGCGCCATATCAGGAGGCAGCGCCTGCCACTGATAGCGCGAGGTAATGGGGAGCGTTGAGCGCTCGTCATAAGCAAGGTTGGTTGCAATCCGATAGAGCCAGAGGACAAATTGCATCGGATCGTGTAAGCCGGGCAGCGCCTCCCAGATCTGCCAGAAGGTTTCCAGTGTCAGTTCTTTCCCCGCTCCGCTCTCCCCGAGCAGGAGAAGCAGGTATCGATAAATATGGGCATGATAGCGCTCAAAGAGGCGTTCCATAGCTGAAAGATCGCCTCCCTGAGCCTCCAGAATCAGCGCGTTCTGATCCTCATCGGGACAGGGCTGTGCGCCCATCTCCGGGCCTCCTCTACTCTTTTCTGGCCTCGAAAGGCCTCTTGCAACATCATTGTCGCTTCACCAGTTTTTTACGTACAGTGAAAGGTCCACCATAGTAATGTTAGAGAGGAAGACGCACAAAAAAGGTGCTCCCGTGGCCCGGCTCCGACTCACACCAGATACGCCCATTGTGCCGATCCACGATTTCTTTCGAGATAGCCAGTCCAAGTCCCAGGCCCTTCGCGGAAGAAGCCTGTGCATCTGGATCGCGATAGAATGCCTCAAAAATACGGGTCAACTGATCGGGGGCGATCCCTTTTCCATGATCTTTCACCCAGATCAAAGCGGAAGCCGGGCTATGCTCTTCACGCTTTAACCCGAGCTCAACCGGGCTCCCCTCAGCGGAATACTTCAAGGCATTGCTGACCAGATTCACCAGCACCTGTGCCAGGCGATCCTTGTCAATCAGTACCTTGATAGGCTGCTCGGGCAGGACAAGCTCAATAGGGCGCTCGCTGAGGAGCTGCTGATCCTCAATGACTTCACGACAAACCTCAGCCAGATCACAGCAACGCTTGCGGAGCTCCACCTTTCCGGCTCTCAGGCTGCTGACGTCCAGCAGTTCTTCAACCAGAGAGGTCAGACGTTGTGTCTGGTCATTCACCCGCTCCAGAGCCTGTTTCATTCCTTTCATTTCCGGGCTCAATTCGCGCATCTTCTCTAAACGGCGCAGCGCTAGCTGTGCCTGTCCGCGAATCGTCGTGATAGGCGTCTTGAGCTCGTGTGACGCGATCGACATAAAGCGGTCCTTCAACTGGTTGGCATCTTCCAGCTTGTGGTTGATTACTTCCAGTTCCTCAGCATATTCCTGCAATTCCTGTTCGGCGGCAAGTGCTTTGAGCCGTTCACGCTCGCGCAAGGCCGTAATCAGCGCAATAGTCAGGCCAGCCACCACAAAGGGCAAGACTTGAATGGCGCTCTGCCAGTCCAACATGTTAGACCCGTTTTCGCGAAACTGCATCATATGGAGCAGAAGCGCACTGAACAGAACCGTCACCACTGAGGAACCAACCCCCCAGAACAGAGCCACAAACAGCACCGGAAGCAGCAAGAAAGCGCTTAAAAAGTTTGCATCGCTTCGTCCAAGCGCCAGTGAAAGCAATGCATTCCCACCCCACGCGAGGACAATCAAGGGAACACTGAAGAGATAGCCCACCAGAGGACGCCGCCAGCGAGGAATACGGGCAGTATACTGCTTGCGTAATTGCACCCGCTGCTCAAAGCTTAATTTCTTCAGCGGGCGTCCCTGACGATCAACAAGCGCTTCTCTGGGAACTCCGGTCATTGGCTCCTGCCTTTCCCCCAAACTGCGTTCTTTATTCTCTTCTTGCAGTGTAGCATATTCTTTTACCATAGAGCAAAAAGAAGCTGTGATATCCAGATTCTGCGGATTATACAGCTCTCTCCTTTCGTGCCAGCTCAGAACTCATGAACTTTTCCTGCATTTGTGCATCGTGCATACAGATCAGGGGAATTTCAGGGTGAGCATTCGCAAAGAGGTACAACCGCTTGAGGGTATCAAGGGCCTGCTCTTTATCAGTCGTCACCATCGAACCAAACAGGGGGTGAAGGGGAGTTGGACCAAGAATATTCTCAACGATGTGACCTGCATCTCCCACAAGAAACAGCGGCGAGCCATTGGAACGCTGAATCAAAAGACCGGTATTTCCGGGTGTATGGCCGGGCAACGAGATCAACAACAGCGACCCATCACCAAAGAGATCTTGTGCAGCCGAAAAGCCCGCGATGTCTCCCGGTTCCAGATCAAACACCTCAACCGGATTGTTCTGCATCAGACGGAGCGTGAGTTCCTTCTTTTCGTTATCTCTTGATTGAAGCAGGGACTCATACTCGATACGGCTCACACGCAACGGTACACCAGGAATATCTGGAACCCCGCCTACATGATCCCAGTGGAGGTGGGAAAGCAATGCGAAATCAAGCGAGATCCCGCCTAACAGCTCGGACAGCGACTTCTCTTGCGTCAAACGACCAAGCGTGCGCCGAAAGAAAGGTGACTGCTCTGCAATGAAGCGTATGGAAATCGCCTCACAAAGCCCGGTATCATACAGAAAGGTCGCTCGGGGATGGCGGATTAACACAGCACTATGGGCGATGGTGCGCGGTCGCCAGGAGAGCACTCCCTGCTGTAGTAGCCACTCGGGCACCTGTGTGCTTCCACAGCGTAAAAACGAAATATCTATCTCGGGCAGATTGTGCCGCTGCCAGTTTTCTGGCGCGCTCTCTGCTCCTTCCAGCTCGATTGTTGGAGGAATAAAACTTTTGACAATTACTCCCGCACCAACAACACCCAATGATATAGCTCCCAATTGTAGCCAGCGCCTCGCAGGCCAACAACGTCTACTCATCTCTATCCTCACATCTCTTTTTTATCATTCATAAGCCGGGAAAACAGGGAAGCTTTCAGCTACCCCTTACATTGCGTCTTCTCCCTGTGCGTGCTCATACATGCATATAAAAAGCCGCCATCAGGAAAAATGAGCACACAAAGCTCCCTATAGTATTGTACGTTTTTCGCTACGCTTCTGTTCCGTCAGAAAACGAATCATCCCTCATGGCAAAGCACAAAAAAGCGGGTTGAGCCGCTCGCTAAGAACAGCCCAACCCGCTTGTAAAGATTCTTCCGCTATGCTCGTGTACGATTAGTTCTGCACCATTTCAGGGCTAGAGACAACAACTTTGCCGTCCTGAACATCAAGGACAACCTTCTGATCGCTGGCGATCTCACCTGCGAGCAGGGCATCAGCAAGCACGTCATCAACATGCGTCTGGATAGCGCGGCGCAACGGACGAGCGCCAAATTCCTCGTTAAAGCCTTCCTTCAGCAGGAACTCGCGCACAGCGTCAGTCGTTACCAGTTCAATCTTCTGCTCGCTCAGACGTTCACGCACCTGCTCAAGCATCAGGTCAACGATCTGGTTGAGTTCTTCCTTACCCAGAGAGTGGAAGACAACAATCTGATCGATACGGTTGACGAACTCCGGTCGGAAGACACGGCGCAGACCTTCCAGCGCTTTCGAGCGCATCTCTTCGTGCTTCTCCTCGCGCTCCGAGTCACCCTTCTTGGTCACAAAGCCAAGATGTGCGGCTCGCTTGAGGTCCGAGGTACCGACGTTACTGGTCATAATCACTACGGTGTTCTTGAAGTCGACCGTGCGCCCCTGACCATCCGTCAGGCGGCCATCATCCATGATCTGCAACAGCGCGTTAAAGACCTCTGGATGTGCCTTCTCGATCTCATCGAAAAGGATGACACTATACGGGCGCCGGCGAACACGCTCAGTCAACTGACCACCCTCATCATGGCCGACGTAACCCGGAGGGCTACCAAACAGACGCGAGACGGTATGCGGCTCCATGTACTCGGACATATCGAAGCGCAGCATATTGTCTTCGCCACCGAACAGTTCAGCCGCCAGAGCCTTCGCCAGCTCGGTCTTACCAACACCGGTAGGCCCGAGGAACAGGAACGAACCGATAGGTCGCTTCGGATCTTTCAGACCAGCACGTGAACGTCTGATCGCACGCGCCACAGCCGAGATGGCTTCGTTCTGACCGATCACCCGCTTACGCAGATCCTGTTCAAGATTGCGCAGATTCTGGCGCTCGCTCTCCAGCATCTGGCTGACAGGAACGCCGGTCCAGGCTTCGATCACACGGGCAACATGTTCAGGCGTGACGGTCAGCGCCGAATCGTCGTTCATCTGCGCCCGTGCTTTCTCAAGCTTGCTGAGTGTCAACAGTTCTTGCTGACGCATCAGGGCTGCACGCTCATAATCTTCTGCGTTGGCCGCAGCCTCTTTCTTACTCTGGATATCAGCAAGTTCTTTCTCCAGATCTTCGATCAACGTTGGAGTGACAATACCTTTCTCGCTCGCCTCCAAACGCAGGGAAGATCCAGCTTCATCTATAACATCAATTGCCTTGTCAGGCAAGAAACGGTCATTGATATAGCGGTCGGACAGCTTCACAGCCGCCTCAATAGCCTCATCGGTGATTGAGACGCCATGATGTGCCTCGTAGTTCGGACGCACAATCTTCAGCATCTCCTCCGCTTCCTCAACGGTTGGCTCATTGACCATAATTGGCTGGAAACGGCGCTCAAGCGCGGCATCCTTTTCAATGTGCTTGCGATACTCATCCAGCGTGGTTGCACCAATACAGCGCAGCTCACCACGTGCCAGTGCAGGCTTGATCATATCGCCAGCGCCAACCGCACCCTCCGCGGCACCAGCGCCAACAACGGTATGCAATTCATCGATAAAGACAATCGTGTCTGGATTCTCGCGGAGCTCTTCAAGAATGGACTTGATGCGCTGCTCAAACTGGCCCCGGAACATAGCGCCGGCCACCATACCACCAATGTTCAGCGACACGATGCGCTTGTTGCGCAGATGAGGAGGTACTTTTCCATCCTGGATTCTGCGTGCCAGTCCCTCAACAATAGCTGTTTTACCAACGCCAGGCTCACCAATCAGAACCGGGTTATTCTTCTGGCGGCGCCCCAGAACAGTAATCAGGCGGCGCAATTCTCTTTCTCGTCCAGCCGCCGGATCAAGCTTCCCTTCCGCTGCTTCTGCTGTCAGGTCACGGCCATACTGATCGAGCGTCGGCGTCTTGCTATGCTTGCCCTGTCGCTCGGCAGTTGCCGTATTGACGTTTCCAGAGGAGGCGGCTTTTCCACCACCCATATTAAAGCCAAAGGGGAAACCGCCACCCATCGGGCCTACGCCGTCCATACCGCCACCCATCTGCCCCATTGCATTCATAATCTCGTCAACGCAGGATTGACAGAGAAAGTGCGCCTCTCTTCGCCCATCAATAACCTGCTCAACACGTACACGGGCGGGATTTTTATGACAACGCTCACACTTCATAATCTATTATGCTCCTCTTCTTTCTCAGAAAAGTAGATCTCATTCCCATCTTCTTCGTTTAGCAAATCTGCCGAGCGACTGCTAAAAGTATACCACAGGCATAGCCCGCTGTCTAGCACTCTCTCAATCTGATTGCTAACTTCACTTACTATAACATAGTGGCTCGATGTATTATTCCATTTATTCGGTTTCGATCTCGTTTTTTCAGTACCTTTTTCACGTTTAGGCTCTTTGTTCCGATACGCGAAAGAGGTTTCATCAATAGGAAACAACACACCATTGAAATCTATTTCCAATTCACAAACAGATGTTCCAGAAGCTCTATTGAAAGTGTCGCGCGTGCCTGCTACAATGCTCATAAAGCAGGCAATAGCACCCCTACCAACTTCAGCCACTGCTCTCCTGACAACCTCTGCACCACATCAGGTAGAGCCAGCGGCTTCCTTATATATTCTAAAAGGAATCTCTAAAGGACAAATACAATGCAAGATCCATTCTTGATGCACACACAAAACGCGGCGGAGCTCTTTCTGATCCGTCACGGCGACGCCATTCCGGGAGCAGACGAACTGATCCCTGGAGGACGCTATGATAATCTCCCTCTGAGTCAGATAGGACGAAAACAGGCGCTTGCCCTGGCAGAACGCCTCAAAAAGATCCATTTTGACGCTGCCTATAGCAGCCCCTTGAAGCGCTGTCAGGAAACCGGTGCGCCCTTGCTAGAACACCTCGGCTTGCAGGCGCAGCTTGTTGATGGACTCCGCGAAATTAATCTGGATGAACTGGTGCCCATTGCCGAACATAACAATCCGCAGGAGATCGTCAAGGCGTTACAAGAGCGGCAGGACGACATTGTGCGTATTGCGGGCGAATCTGGAACATGGGATTCTTTCCCCAACAGCGAGCGCTCAAAGGACTTTCGCCGACGCGTCGTCACCACCATTGACGAGATTGCCGCCCGCCATATCGGTCAGCGCGTGCTCCTGTTCGCACATGGAGGAGTGATTAACGCCTATGCCGCAGAGGTTCTTCAGCTCGATAAGGAGTTTTTCTTTCCCTGCGTCAACACCAGCATCACCATCGTTCGAGTAAATCAGCAGCGGCGCGTTCTTTATATAATGAATGATATCGCTCATCTGCGTATCTTCTAGCTCAGGTAGACCCCGGCATTTCTTCAGAGATGCCGGTGGCCGAGCATTCCACGAATCAAAGCCGGAACCAATGGAGAGTGTTCGCGGCCATGATAGGCAGTATGGAGGACATATTCAGCAATTCCACTGACCAGGCGCTGTACCCCTTCAGGCATAGGGCGTTCTCGTAGCGCGACTACCAGTGGGCCCCGTTCTGTTTCCACGATGTCGAGGCTGTAGAGATCCAGGTCAAAGACCGCTCCAACTTGTCGAGCCAGTTGAAGCAGTTCTGGCGTAAAGCTCGTCTCATGATAGACGGTCTCTCCATCCTCGTTCTTCCCCCGCCGCAGCGCATGCGCTTCATTGCCAATCACACAAATACGAAGATCAGGAACCGTTTTCGCGATCTTGCTCAGAAGCAGATACTCACCCTCGGGCCAGGGCGCGGAAGGCGTTTCGACAACCACAGCCGCCTTCTCGTTGCGCAGCGGGTACAGAGACACGGGGTACATATCCGCCGCCAGCGGCTTTTCAGTAGAGAAAGGCGGAACTGCTATACCGTGTGCCGCAGCATACCGTAACGCCTCCTCCTTCTTCCTGAGCAGGCGCAGCGCTCTCGCAGTATTCATCACCGGAATAGCATGCTCCTCGACTTGTGTTAAAAAAGAAAGAGTGGAATCTTCAGATATAGACCATGCAATATATGCATCGTAAGCCTCGATCTGCGGAACCTGTTGGATATCCAGTCGTACGATTGCGCACTGATGCCCCCACTGTTCGAGCTGGTCTACCACAGCTTCGCAGACAAGAAAATCTTCCTCTATAGAATCAAGAAGAAAACAGAAACGCATCGCTCGCGTCCCCTCTCCTGTTGACTATTTCAACCCTACAAGAATGTTTCCAGTATACGTCAGCTGGAGCAAGAAATCTATGAGCTATGCAACAAAACGATCGATCCCGTGAAAGTGAAAGAGCGCTCTTTCACGACCACCGTAAACATGATATAATACTGACATGAGCTGTATGACGCTTTCCACCAACGCCAGCTTCATGCTGGAACAAAGCCATATTCTCTACAATCTACACAAACGTTACCTGCTGACAGCCGGGTAGCGATACCTCCTTTTTGCCCTCATAATAATCTGTATCTTTTTTCTGAACATTTCCCTGTATCCAACGATTATAAACAGAGAGAAGTATTTTCTACCAACTCCGGCATGTCTTTCCAGTGCCAGAATCCCTTCAGGTGTCCGTAGAGTGGTAGAAAGAGAATAAGTGAGAGGAAGAGAAGACAACTATGGATTTAAAGCAGAAACTCGCCGGTCTGGCACAGCGCTATGAAGAGCTGAAAGAGCTTATGGTACAGCCTGATGTCCTGGCCGACGTCTCCCTGCTGCAACGGTACGGCCGTGAACAGGCCGAACTGGCCCCGGTTGTCCAGAAATATACTGAGTTGACCGAGACCGAGCAGCAGTTAAAAGAGGCCCAGGAGCTCTATGAGCTTGAAGAGGGCGAGATGCGTGATCTTGCCTTTGAGGAGATGGAGCAACTGAAAAAGCGCAAAGAGAAGCTCCTTGAAGAGATTCAGATCGCGCTGCTGCCAAAGGATATTATGGACGACAAGAACGCCATTGTCACCATTCAGGGTGGCGCTGGCGGTGAAGAAGCGGCTCTCTTCGCAGCCGACCTCTTCCGCATGTATAGCCGCTATGCTGATAGCCGCCGTTGGAAGATCGAGGTCATGGATATTAACGAGACTGAACAGGGCGGCATTCGTGACGTCACCTTTACCGTCAAGGGCAAAGGCGCATACAGTCGGCTGAAATACGAGGGCGGCACGCATCGCGTTCAACGTGTCCCCACCACAGAGGCGAAAGGCCGTATCCATACTTCGACCGCGAAAGTCATTGTGCTGCCAGAGGCAGATGATGATATCGAGATTGAGATCAAAGACAATGATATCCGCGTAGATGTATATCGCTCCTCCGGTCATGGAGGCCAGAGCGTGAACACCACCGACTCGGCAGTGCGGATCACCCACCTGCCCACTGGTCTGGTGGTTACCTGTCAGGACGAGAAGTCGCAGTTGAAGAACAAGCAAAAAGCGCTCTCGGTGCTGAAAGCACGTCTGTGGGACATGGAGCAAGCTCGTCGCCAGGAAGAGCAGGGCAAAGCTCGCCGCTCCCAGGTCCAGACGGGCGATCGCAGTGAGAAGATTCGCACCTACAACTTCCCACAGGACCGCGTCACCGACCACCGTATTGGCCTGTCGAAGCATAATCTCCCCGGCATCCTGAACGGCAACATCGATGAGTTCATCGATAACCTGATTACCGTTGAGCAGGCCGAAAAGCTGCAAAGCATGTTTGCGGAAGTCTAATTGCCAGCCAGCACAAAAAAGGGCTCTCACTCCGTTCGTGGAATGAGAGCCTTTCTTTTTGACTGCGTTTCTATTTCTGGTCGTTGGTTGCGGCCTGATCTGTTTTCTTCTGAACCTGAATCGGCTTGCCCTCCCCATAGAGGAAACAATGGGTCCAGTGACCATGTCCCAGGTCGGTACGTCCAGGGAAGCGCTCTTTACAGACCGGCATCGCATGCGGACAGCGCGGATGGAAGCGGCATCCAGTCGGAGGTTTAATCAGGCTCGGGATCTCACCACGTGCGGGCAGCTTGGCGAAGCCCTGCCCCTTAATACGGTCGGGATCGGGGGCAGCGGACAACAATAACTGCGTGTATGGATGCTTCGGCGTCTGTGTGACCTCTTCACTTGGGCCACCCTCAACCATCTGGCCTGCATACATCACCAGCGTCTCTTCAGCGAAGTAGCGAGCGCTGGCAATATCGTGTGTGATATAGAGCAGCGCCAGCTTCTCTTCATCCTTCAGGCGACGCAGGAGGTTGAGGATATCCAGGCGGATCGAAACATCCAGCATCGAAACCGGCTCGTCGGCAAGCAGCACCTCCGGCTTGACAGCCAGAGCGCGCGCGATTGCGATACGCTGGCGCTGGCCACCGCTAAGCTGGTGCGGGTATTTCAGAATGAATTGCTCGGCAGGGGTCAGGTTCACACGGCGCAACAGGGCAAGCACCTGCTCGGTCTCCTCACGAGAGTTGCGCACATGGCCATGAATGCGTAGCGGGCGTGAGAGAATATAGCGAATACTATGAATCGGGTTAAGCGAACCAAATGGATCTTGAAAGACCATCTGCACGTGACGGCGATACTGGCGGAGCGCCGCTGCACTGCGCTGCAACTTCACCGGCTCTCCTCGGAAGAGAATCGAGCCTGACGTGGGATCGTACAGACGCGCCAGCATACGCGCAACTGTCGTCTTGCCGCTACCACTCTCACCAACCAGAGCGGTCGCACGCCCGGGATAGAGAGAAAGCGTTGCTTCTTCTACCGCATGCACAGCCTCGGGAGCGCCCCAGAGACGAACCTGACGGAGCGGGAAGTCCTTCTTGAGTTTGATAGCCTCCATGATTGGCTGAACCGATGTATCGAGTTCTGTGCGCATCTCTTGATTGGCAGTACTCATTCGTTACTCCCTTCCGGCCAGAGCTTCATAGCGCTGGGCAAAAACTTCTTTTGTCGGCGTAACGCCCGACTGGTAGCGCTTATCATACAGGTGGCAGGCGACAAGCTGGTTTGGTTTCTCGGGGGTCGCGGGCTGCAACTCGGGAACAACGCTGCGGCACTGATCATATACCAGCGGGCAACGATCCTGGAACGGGCAGCCTGTAGGAATATGGCGCAGGTCGGGAGGGGTGCCAGGAATACCGGCCATCTTGCGCCGTGGACCACGCAGATTCGGGAACGAGTTAAGCAAGCCAAAGCTATACGGGTGCCGGGGGTTGGTATAAATATCAACACTGCTCGACTTTTCAATCATGGTGCCAGCATACATAATCGCGATCTTGTCAGCCAGCTCGATCAGCAGCGAAAGATCATGCGTGATAAAGATCAATGCAGTGGAGAGCTCTTTACAGAGGGAGCTGATCAATTGCAGGATTTCACGCTGTACCACTACATCAAGCGCCGTGGTCGGCTCATCCATAATAATGATTTCGGGGTTTAGAGCCAGTGCAATCGCGATCGCGGCCCTCTGACGCATACCACCACTCAGTTCGTGCGGGTAGCTCTTGAGGCGATCGGGGGCAATACCAACAAGTTCGAGGAGCTCGGCGGCGCGCTTCTTGCGGCGATCGCTTCCCATATCCGGGCGGTGCGTCTTAAGCACATCCATAATCTGGGCACCGATGCTCATGACCGGGTTGAGCGAGTTCATGGCACTCTGGAACACCACGGCAAGGTCATTCCAGCGAAAGGCCCGAAGTTCCGCAGGAGAGAGACGCATAATATCCACCGGCTCACTACCAGTCTTGCGCGAGGAACGCTGAATCGCGTCCTGCTCCTCACGCGAAGCAGGAGGATGATAGATCACCTCACCGCCGGTAATATAGGCGGGAGGACGCAGCAGGCGGGCGACCCCAAAGGCCAGGGTTGACTTTCCGCAGCCACTCTCGCCTGCAAGCCCGAGAATTTCGCCACGATTGAGCGTAAAGCTGACTTCGCGGACCGCGTGCACGGTGCCGCTGGCCGCGAAGTAGTCGACGCTTAGATTTTTGACTTCAAGCAATGTTTCAGTTTTTGTCTGTGTAGCCATTAGACTATCACCTTCCTACGTTTCAGTTCCTTTGGTACAGGCTCACTGCGCAGGCGCGGATCAGCAATCTCATCAATACCGAAGTTGATCAAAGAGAGGCCGGCTCCAAGCAATGCAACACACAGGCCAGGTGGCACAAACCACCACCACTGCTGAAGCATCAATGCATTACTCTTATAAGCCAGTTGCAGCATACCGCCCCAGCTTGCATTCGACGGATCGCCCAGACCCAGAAAGTCCAGAGACGCAGAGAAAACGATCACAAACACGGTGGTGCTGACAAAGCTTGCCGCGATGATTGAAAGCTGATTGGGCAACACCTCAAAGAAAATGATGCGCCAGGTACTCTCACCGCTGGCACGCGCAGCCGTCACAAAGTCACGTCCACGCATTGTCAAAGTGACTGAACGCAACACCCGTGCGCCCCAGGCCCAGTTTGTGAAGGCAATGACCAGCGCAACCGTCAACTCATTGCGCGGGAAATAGGAGGCCAGCACAATTGCCAGAGGCAGAGAGGGCAGCACCAGGAAGACGTTTGTCAGCAGCGTCAACAGGTCATCAACCAGGCCGCCGAAGTAGCCACCAACCACCCCAACCAGAATCGAGAACAGTGTGACCAACGCCCCCGTTGCCAGACTCATAAACACGGAGGTTCGCGTTCCGGCGATGAGCTGCTTGAACAGATCGCGTCCGGTCGCATCGGTCCCGAGCCAATACTGTGCAGAAGGTGCTTGATTAGCGTTATGCGAGACCGCATTCGGATCACCCTGAATCAGCATGGGACCAATCAGGCCGACCAGGATAAAGAAGAAGACAACCACGCATCCAATTGCAACCTTCTTATTTGAGGTACAGGCTCGCCAGAAGGCAGAGAGAGCGCCGCCCAGCCGCTGAAAGAACGAGGGATGAAGCTGTGACTCAATCACAGCTTCAGCTTGAGAAGGAGCCAGCATACCTTTCTCCGTTTTCTGCTGCGAAGTAGCTACTGCGTCATCTGGATAGAAACTGGATTTACCCATATGTTATGCACTCCTCTCCTGACGCACCCTCGGGTCCAGAACCACATAGAGCATATCCGCAAGGAAATTCGCCCCGAGAATCGCCAGCGCGATAATCAGGAAGATGGTCTGAATCAGCGGGTAGTCCTGACCCTGCACCGCCTGCAAGAGCGAATAGCCGATACCGGGATAGGAGAAGATAATCTCAGTCATCAACTGACCGCCAACCACACCGCCGATCGCAATGGCAAAGCCAGAAATGTTCGGCAGGATCGCATTGCGGGCCGCGTAGGCAAACATCACTCGGCGTGAAGACAGTCCTTTCGCTCGGGCCATGAGCACGTAGTCTTCGGAAAGCGTTGTCACCATCGAGTTACGCATAGTGAGCATCCAGCCAGCAATAGAAGAGAGCACAATGGTCAGCGCGGGCAGGATAGAGTGAACGATAACGCTACCGATAAATTCGGGATACAGGCCAATATCCAGATCCAGGTCATAGCCATCAGAGAACGGGAACCACCGCAGGACAAACCCCAGATAGAAGACAATAATCATTGCCAGCCAGAAATAGGGAATCGCCGAGAGGAAGTTCATCAAGGGTACTAAGACCGAGTCACCCAGAGAGCCACGCTTCCAGGCAAGAACTGCACCGATCAAACTCCCGAGTAAGAAGCTCAAGACAACAGCCACGCCGCCCAGAATCAGGGTCCAGATCACACTCTGGCCAATTACATCAGAAACCTGGTTGGGATAGTAGGTATAGGACATCCCAAAGTTGCCACGCAATAGATCACCAAGATAGACGAAATATTGCTGCCAGAGTGGCATGCTGGAATTAATGCCGAAAGCCGCCTCAACCGCTTTCAGCATCTCGGGCGGAACCGGCCCTTTTTGTGCCAATCGAGCGACCAGAGCCTGCGCGGGGTTACCGGGGGCCAGACGCGGAATGAAGAAGTTCAATGTAATGGCAACCCACACGGCTGCCAGGTAGAAAAATATGCGACGGAGCAAGTGACGCATATTATTACTCCTTTGGTGTTACTCCTTGGGCAGATTTGTTGCGTATGCGCTTCTTCCTGAAAGGAGCCGGGATTTTACCGTTCTCCTCCTAAGAATAACCTATAGAGTATTTGGGAAGCAAATGTAACGCAATCTTTTGTGCCTTTCTCATACAATAAAGAATGGCCTGGGCCCTGCCAGGCCATTCCATGTATCGAGGCCACGGGCCTGAAGAGCGTGTGTCTTAGCTCTTCAGCTTCAGGTTGGTCACAACCATCAGGTTATCAGGGAAGGACCAGGTAGGACCAAGCGCGTACGCATTATCCTTATTCGGCCAACCGGTGAAATTCTTGGTGGTGTACTCGAACCAACCGCCAGCGTTGACCAGAGGGATGAACGGAACCTTCTCAACCATGACTTTCTCAAGGCCGTGAATGGCTTTCGTCTGCTCGTCCTTGTTGGCCGAGTTGCTGACATACTGATTGAGCAGCTTGTCAGTTTCGTCATCCTTCCAGGCGGACCAGTTCTGGCCGTTGTGGCCGATGTTGGCGCTGTTCAGGTGGTTGTTGAACTGATAGTAGGGAGAAGGACCGCTGTATGTACCACCGATCGAAAGATCATATTTCTGGTTGTTCAACGCATCGGTCCAGTTCGCCTGCTGCAAGCCATTCACCTGAATGTCGATGCCGATCTCTTTCAGGTTTGCCTGAATGATCGAGGCCATCTTTTCCCAGTCGGTCCAACCGGCAGGCAGGTTCAGCTTGAAGGAGAGCCGCTGACCATTCTTGGTGCGGACACCATCAGAGCCTTTGGTGTAACCGGCCTTGTCAAGAATCTCGTTTGCCTTTTCTTTGTTGTACGAAATCTTTTCGAGGGAGCTATCAATGTAGCTGTTCTGGTTCGGGGTCACGAGGCCATACTGATTACCGCCATCAACATACCCACCCTCAGCCTGCTTGGCAAGCTGGTCACGATCCAGAGCCCAGGCCATCGCCTGACGCAGCGCCACATCGTTCAGCGGCTCTTTGGTCAGATTGATGTACATGGAGAACATCGCGTACGGCGGCATCCAGTAATGATTGTTCTGCGGATCTTTGGACACGAAGGTCTGATCCAGGCTGCCCTCAGGGAAGAAGCTACCCCAGTCGATCTGACCGGCAATCAGTTTCTGCAAGAGGACGTTATTGTCTGTCACCTGCGGGAGGCGCAGTTCCTCAATCTGAACTTTGTCGGCCTGCCAGTAATCCGCGTTCTTCTTGTAAGTGATCATCTGAGGAGTCAGCTTATCAAACTTGAAGGGTCCGGTTCCAACAGGATCTTCATTGTACGTCACAGGATCTTTGACTTTCTCAAAGATATGCTTTGGAACCATTGGCACCTGTGAAGCAAGGTTATAGAACAGCGGGGTATAGGACTGCTTGAAGGTAATCACAACCGTCTTCGCGTCGGGAGCTTCAGCACTGGTCAAATAGTTCCACAGACCGCGGGTATCGGTTGCCGGGAACTTCTTCAACAGATTGTAGGTGAAAGCCACGTCTTCGGCGGAGAACGCCTGACCATCGCTCCATTTCACGTTCTCACGGATGGTGAAGGTCAGCTTCTTAAAGTCCTCGCTCCACTGATAGCTCGAAGCCAGCAGCGGCGTTTCTTTCCCGTCAATCTGATTGACGAAATAGAGCGGCTCATATACAAAACCCAGAATGCCTTCATTCGCACTCGGGTTGAACGGGCTGGTCGCTCGCACATAGGGACCACCAACGTGGGCACCTAGATTGAGGATAGCTTTCTTATTGTTCGGTGTGGTGTTGTTTCCCGTCGCTGGGTTACCACCACCACAGGCCGTCAGTAAAACGGCAAAGAGTATGAGCACAGAGAAGAGTGCCATGCTCATCTTTGCTTTTACTCGCGCGGTCGTTGCGTGAGAGTTGGGAGACACAAGTAACCTCCTAACACTGACTTGGCGGCGCACTATCCCTGCCCGCCGCACAGCACAGCAAATAGATTTAGAATAGGGTCAAAAGAAAGATACCGATGAGTTCTGCCAGATGTGCACTATGTTACCACCATGGTAACGGGTTCACTGTTTATAGAAGCATCTACGCTTTTCGATGTATATTTCTCAGAGTAAAACCAAAGCAGGTATCTTTTGCTCTTCTCTTCCGGGTCTGCTTCTTTCCTCTGTTTTCCCGGTGGCTATCCTCTCCTTTCTGCCTTCCCCTTTTTCAAGGAGAGACATTGTTCAAGGTACAATTACGCTTCATCGCGTTCTGTCTGAAACAAAGTATGTATGTACTGTACCTCTTCTTTATCAAATCGTCAAGTCATCTAGACCACTAGACCATCAATTCCGCGCAATGATCCTGGAACTCGTTAGCAAAAGGTGCAGGGAACTGCTGATCTTTCGACGAGCGGCGTGTCTATTCGTTCGATTATGGCACATTATACTACGCATCAGCTCTAGAAAAGTTCTCAGCGTACGCTCGACTATTTCAAAAAAAGGAGAGCGGTCGATCAAACCACTCTCCTTCAGCTTAGCTCACCGGTTTGAGATTTAAGATGACCATAATGTTGTCAGAGTCAGTAACCTGAGCACTGGCATACGGGTTCTTTTCGTTTGGCCAGCCAGTAAACCGCTTATCGTTGTACTCAAACCACATCGCGGCATAGAGTAGCGGGATAGCCGGCAGCTTCTCCACCATAATACGCTGCAAACCGTTCAGCGCCTGCTGCTGCACTTTGGGGTCAATCGTGCCAGCATATTGATTCAGCAACTCGTTAGTCTCGGCATCACGCCAGCGCTCGTAGTTGGAGACGGCAGCTTCCCCTACGGGCGGCACCTGACTGCTATTGAGCAGCATATCATACATATAGAAAGGATGCGGCGAGGGCGTCGTTGTACCAAGTAGCATATCAAAATCGCCAAGCGAGCGGGCCTCATAATATTTCTGCACCGAGAGGCCATTCAGCTTGACCTCGATGCCAACCGCCTTCAAGTTGTCCTGGATAATCTTACAGACTTCAACCCAGTCACTCCAATCGGCGGGCACAACCAGATTAAACGAGAGCCGGGTTCCCAGTGATGATTGCAGGATACCATCCGCTCCAGCGCGATAGCCTTGAGCTGCCAGCAGCGATTTCGCCTGATCCAGATCACGTGAGAACTTCAGGTTGGCATATTGCGGATCAAGGAACTTTTTATGTCCGGGCAAGACCACCGCCGTTGGACTTGCCACCGGCTCATAGCCGCCCTCCGCATCTTTAAACATCCGCTCGCGATCAAGTGCCAGACTGATCGCCTGACGGATGGGCAGGATATTGAACGGCGCACGCTCATGGTTCACAAAGAGCATCAGATTAGCATAGGGAGCAAACCAGTAGTGGTTATGGGCGGGATCTTTCTTCACATAGGTTGCGTTAATATCACCCGAGGGGAAAATTCCCGACCAGTCATAGCGACCACTTGCGACACCTTCCCACGCCTCATTATTATTTTTGAGTACATGGAACCGAACCTCAGAGATCTGCGCCTTGTCGGCCTGCCAGTAGCGCGTATTCTTGACATACTGCACAAGATATGGATCAAAGCTTTTCAAAAGATATGGGCCTGTCCCCACCGGGCTCTCATTGATAAAGTGGCCCGGGCGCGGATCGGCAACTCTGGAGAAGACATGTTCTGGCACCGGTGTTGTTTTTCCTACCGACCAGAGCAACGGCGGATATGGTCTGGCAAAGGATAAGACCACGGTGTACTGATCTGGTGCCTCTACATTTGCGAGATATGCCCAGAGGTTATTCACGTCCATCGAGGGATACTTTTTGAGCAGTCGGAAGGTAAAAAGAACGTCATTCGCAGTAAAAGGAATACCATCTGACCACATCACCCCCTTGCGTAAGGTCAGGGTCAATGTCCCCAGATCCTTCGAGAAACTATACCCGCTGGCAAGCCAGGGAGTCAGGGAGTTATCCATAATGTTCGTAAATATGAGCGGCTCATAGATCAAACTACTCACGCCCGGATTCGCTGTCGACGAAAAAGGATTCATATCTTTCGTATACTTTTCATCGACGGTTGCAATGCCATTAAGCACATGGGATTTCTGTTCTTTTGGCGTCTCTGCCCCGCCACTACACGCAGTGAGCAGAAAAGAGAGCACCAGCAGCATTAGCAAGAGCAAGGCCCCCGCCCGGCCCCGCTTGCTTGCCCTGTCTGACGTCGGCTTCATACAAACCTCCTGAACCGGAGAACCGCGCCTTAGCATGACGCGTCAATAGAAATAGATGTAGTGAAATGCATGTATTTATAAAATGCATACATCTCTCCCTTTGCTTCTCTCGATACGATAAGAAGTATCCTCTGGCATCACTGGAACGAAAGGGGAACCAGGAGAGCAAGGAAACACGTTCCAGATTTCATCTGGCGGAAATACAGTATACTACAGCTTAACTTCTAAGAAAAAACCTGTAGTCCTCCACTAGCACATTTTGGTATGGAGGACTACAGCGTAAGCGATTCCTCTGGTGAAGGGTACCTTCTCAGATGACAAGGCGTGAAGCGTGCCCGTCTCCCTTAACCAGAAATGCCCTCGTGAATAGCCTGTATCAGCGTACCATCATCGCCATCCATTTCCCAGGCCATAAGCCCGCCCAGGCCCTTACTCTTCAGGTAATTGATCTTATCTTTCAGGGCAACGGGATCATCCAGCGTCCAGAACGTTGACCCGTTAAACAGCCAGTAAGAATGGGTAATCGGATCACGGTAGCTGGTATAGCCCGCAAGCTTCTTCAGCACCTTATAGTCCTCAATGCCCTGTTCGTAGGTGCCCGGAGCTGGCTGCATATTCGGGCTTGTCTGATAGAGACCATTGTTCTGATTGGGCACATTTGTCCAGCCTCTCCCATAGAAGGGCACACCGAGCAAGAGCTTGCCTGCCGGAACCCCACCATTGAGATACTGCTGAATCGCAAAGTCGATGTTGTAGTTCTTCTGCACGCCCGTTGATGGATCATTCGGCGAAGGATACAAAGGCGACTGGAAATTTGTCGGCCCCTGCGCATCCCATGCACCGTGCATATCATAGGTCATAACGTTGACCCAATCAAGGTACTGCGAGAACGAGTTCACCTGAATCTTCTCGATTTTATCAACACCCGACGGAACTGCCGCCGTCAACAGGTAGTGCTTCCCGTTCTGAGCGCCGATCTCATCAAGCTGCTTGCGGAATTCGGCCAGCAAGGCAGTATAGTTCTGCGTGTCTTCCGGACGGTATGTATTGGGCGGAATGCCCCGGCTCGGGTCACCCTCAAAGGCAGGCATCGCCGGATACTCCCAGTCAATATCGATACCGTCAAAGATGCCAGCAGCGGCGCCATTCCCACCAGCAGGATCGCCATCTATCTGCGGCAAATTTCCCTTGATGTACTGGTCAATACAGGACTTAACAAAGGCCGCACGATTGGCGGGCAAAGCAGCATCCGAGAAACGCCCTGACCAGGTCCAGCCACCCAGAGAGATGAGGATCTTTACATTGGGGTACCTGGCCTTGAGTTTCTTCAACTGGTTGAAGTTCCCCTTCAAGGGCTGATCCCAGGTGTCGCCGACGCCATCAACACTCTCACTCGCCTGGAACGAGCGCTGATAATCGGCCCAGGAATCCCCCCACCCGGCGCGATTCTCCTCGTAGCATCGCAGGCTGGTGCTGATATTGCCGAAGGCATAGTTAATCGTCGTGAGAGTGTTCATTGAGCCAGATGTCACAAGATTCTTGACGTAATATTGACGCTCATAAATGCCCCACTGCACGAAGTAGCCCACAACCTGCTTCTTATTACCCGGTGGAGGCGTTGGCGTTACGGTCGGAGTTGTTGGAATCGGGGTCACGGTCGGAGTTGTTGGTGTCGGAGTTGGCGTTGTCGGGGTCGGAGTCGGGCCGGTGTTGCCGCCGGGCTCTACACCCCAGACGAGTTGACCGTTCCGATACAGAGTAACATGATCCCAGTCGACAAATGCCGTCTTGCTGGCATCATACGAGTAGTCGTTACTTTGCGTAAAGGTGCTCCAATCCGACTTATAGATACGGAGTTGAATTTCACCGGTGTTGCTATTCGCGTTCACTGTTCCTGATGAGAAGCCAAGTTCAACATAGGAATCGGCCTGCGGTTTGGGGGAGGCAAGTGTTCCGGTTGTGCGCGTAATCGAGCCACACCCGATCACCGCCCAATCACAGGCCACATTCACAGTTGCATTGGAGTCACGCGTAAACCAATATCGGACCTTCAGTTCGGACAACGAGACGTTGGCACTCCCGGTATTCACGATCCGTAGCCATGGAGTTAATTCCTGTGCAGTTGCGCCCCCGGAGCCCCGGTACTGGACTTTCACATCAGAGGCAGCTCGCGCCCCAAGTGGCTGACAGAGCGCGATCAGGCCAGAGGAGACCAGGACAAAGAGCAGAGGAACAATAAGCATCGGTAGTCGATAGCGTTGTAGCATACAACAATCCTTTCCGGCATCCTGCCAGGAGATTGCACTATCTATTCCGGAGCTACAATGACTTCCTTGTACTACAAGGACTGACGCTACAAACAAGGAAGGGCCACAGGCACACTTTTTGCCCTCTCTTTTCTGATGAAAGCTACAGAGGAATCGCTTCTGCTAAAAACTGTACCTACAAATAACGTATTTGTCAAGACATCTAGACCACTATACTACAGCGTATGGTATAGTAGTGAAAGAAGATCTGACGCTTTTTCTCCATGATGGACTTTCAGCAGGAGGATTCAGATGTCATCGCTGCTTGAACAAGAAATATACAGTCAGCCCCAGGTCATTACAACACTCCTGGAGCAAGAAACACAGCATATCTCCGAGATCGTCGCTCAGTTACCACCCTTCGACTATATCGTTATCGCTGCTCGTGGCTCATCCGACCACGCGGCCACTTACGCCAAGTATGCCTGGTCAACGCTCGGAGGCTATCCTATTGCCCTGGCCGCTCCCTCCCTTCATACGCTCTATAAGCACCCGCCACGCCTCCATAACGCGCTGGTCGTGGGCATCTCGCAATCCGGCCAATCGCCCGATATTGTTTCCGTGCTGGAAGAGGCAAAACGACAGGGACGACCCACCATCGCCATTACTAATGATGCGAACTCACCACTCGCTACTATCGCGGATCACGTCGTTGAACTGCATGCAGGGCTCGAACGAGCAGTAGCCGCCACCAAAACCTACACGGCACAGCTTGCTGTCATGATGCTGTTTGCCGCGGCTCTTAGCGGAGACCAGCAGCGCTTTGAAGAGATCAAGCAGATACCGGAGGCAATGACGCGTACCCTTGAGCGCTCAAAGCAACTGGCACCACTTGCCGAGCGATATCGCTATATGGAACATTGCGTTGTTGTCGGGCGCGGCTATAACTATTCGACCTCGTTCGAGCTCGGACTGAAGCTTAAGGAACTCACCTATGTGATGGCAATCTCCTATTCCTCCGCTGACTTCCGTCACGGGCCGATTGCCACCATCGACAGCGGTACACCAACCATTCTGATTATGCCCCGGGGAGCCGCCTATCAGGACATGATCGAGCTGGCCAAAGATCTCCAGAAGCTTGAAGCCGAGCTCCTGATCATTTCAGACTCAGAGCAGGCGTTAGAACTCGCTCAAACGCCAATGCCCATTGCGGCGGCCCTGCCCGAGTGGCTCAGTCCGATCACTGCCATCTTGCCCGGGCAGGTTCTGGCATTGCATCTTACCCTGGCAAAACGCCTTAACCCGGATGTACCGCGCGGGCTCCAAAAAGTCACACGGACGCTTTAAGAAAGCAAACAACGCACCGAAGCGGCTCATTCGGTGCGTTGTTTTTTGCAAGCCAGAAGACTACAGGAAGCGCTCGCGCCAGTCCTCGGTTGCATATATAATCCGGCCACGACAGATAGTTGCTTGCAGGGTCAATGAGGAATCAAAAAGCAGCAGGTCCGCGTCATAGCCCGTCTTGAGCAGACCTTTGCGGGAATCCACATGAATCGATTGCGCCGGGTTCAGGGTCATCATCGTGATAGCCTCCTGGAGATTGACACCGGTCAGTTCAAGCACATTATGCAACCCCTTATCCAACGTCAGGATACTCCCGGCAAGGGTGCCATCCTTAAAACGGGCAGCGCCACACATAGCATAGACGGTCTGACCAGCAAATTCAAATACAGCATCGGGAATACCAGCGCCAGCCTGAGCGTCGGTGACGATAATCGTGCGGTCCGGACCGAGCAGCTTCACCAGTACACGCATCATGGCCGGGTCCACATGATAGCCATCAGGAATCAGTTCGCCCTTCACATGTTTCGGCGCTTCAAATAGAGCGGGCAGCGGGCCAGGCTCGCGGTGTAGCATCGGACGCATCGCATTGAAGCAGTGGGTTACATGGGTGATACCCTGCGCGAAAGCATCCTTCGCCTGCTGGTAGTCAGCCTCGGTATGCCCCATACTGACCGTAACCTGTGCCTCCACCAGTTGCTTGATCATCTCGGGCGCACCGGGCAGCTCTGGCGCCAGCGTGACCAGCCGTAGATGACCGTTCGTCACGCGTAGCACCTCTTCTGTTTCCTCTGGATCAGGAATACGCAGCCACTCAGGCGGATGAGCCCCACGCTTCTTGACATTGATATACGGGCCCTCAAGATGGATACCGAGCGGTTCTGCTCCGTCCTGCTGGTGCTCAATTGCTTGAACGGCGGTCTCCATTTGAGCGACAGGGACACAATTTGGCGTCCCGACAACCGCGACCAGATAGGAAGTCACACCGGTTGACGCAACCCAGCGCGAGTAAGCATAAATCTGCTCAACCTTAGTTGTATGGAGCTCGAAGCCGCCACCCCCATGTGTATGGACATCAATAAAGCCGGGAGTCACAATCATCCCTGATACATCTATGACCTTCCCGGCTACAGTCAAAGTTGCTCCCACGCTCTGGATCTTCTCACCATCAACAATAATGTCTCCTGCGGGAAGATCGGTTGAAGCATCGACAAGGCGCGCACCTCGTAATGTGAAACCCATGAGTTTTTCTCCTTTGAATTTTTTCACTCCGGTTTGTTTCTGTTCGTCACTAGCTCTTGAGTGTTCATGGAAATAGCACGTATTACCAACGTTCTCTATCGTACCCCGTCTTGCGTCTCTTGACGAGTGTTCAAAATTATGAGATTATTCAAGGAGAAGGTGGTATATACAATTATACCAATTATATCACCTTGATACTTTTACCTCTCATTGTAGCAGGCAGGCATAGGTACAAAATCACACTCTATGGCGCAAGCTGAGAAGAGAGTTCAGGCCGGGCTGATGAGCGCATCAGACAAGCTCGGGAGCTTGTATTCCGGGCATATCTCTCCGACAGGTGAAAAGATAGGACAAGCTTTTGTATGAGTTCTCTTTTTAAAAAAGGTCCCCTCCCCCGCTATTATCAACTCAAAGAGATTATGCGGGAGAAAATAGAAGCCGGGGAATGGAAACCCGGGGACCTGATCCCCTCAGAACGCGAGCTCTGCGAACAGTACGGCATCAGCCGCATGACAGCGAGGCAGGCCATCACAGAACTTGTCAATGAAGGGCTCTTCTTCCGTGAGCAAGGGAGAGGCACGTTTGTCAGTCATCAGAAGATCACACAGCAACTCATACGACTGACCAGCTTTACTGAAGATATCAAAGCGCGAGGACAGCAGCCAGGCACACGGGTCTTACTGGCACAGATGTGCACTCCAGACGAAGCGGCAATTACGCGGTTGCGTATCAAAGCCAATCAACCAGTATTTCACCTGCGCCGCTTGCGTCTCGCCAATGATGAGCCCCTCGCCCTGGAAAGCTCACACCTCAGTTTTATGGGTTGTGAGCGGCTGCTTGAAGAAGATCTGGGGCAATCGCTCTATGCGCTGCTCGAAAAAAAATATGGGCTTCCCCTCGTCGAGGCGGAGCAAGAACTTGAAGCCGGTATTGCCACGACTGAAGAGGCACAATACCTCAAGATACCGATCGGGAGCCCTGTCCTTTATATCCGCCGCACGACCTACACCGAGCGCAATATCCCTGTTGAATTTGCATCCTCGGTCTACTGCGGCCATAAGTACACCTTTTATGTCAATCTCAAGCGAGACCAGTTGCTGAGCAATCCATAGCATTCCTGTACCAGGACCATTATTTCGGCAAAAACCATAGCCAGTGAGACGCGCTATACGATATCCTGTAAAGAAATCTACTCTTTTTGGAGGCAGAGCAAAACATATGGCAACACCGAACCCCTCTCCCACTTCCCTCTATCTGGGTGTCGATGGTGGAGGCACCAAGACACTGGCCGTTATCGTGAATGGACAGGGGGAAGAACTGGCGCGTGGACAAGCTGGCAGCTCTAATATTGCAGCACTGGGCCTTGAAACAGCTACCCGAAATATCTTTCTCGCTGTCGAACAGGCAAAGGCCCTGCTTCAAATTCCTGACCCTATCACCATCAAGAAAGCCTGGCTTGGACTGGCCGGCTTTGAACGAAAGCGCGGCGACCACGAACGGGTTTTCCCTCTGGTCCAGTCGCTTGCTAACGATGTATTGATTACTAACGATTCGGAATTACTGCTGAGCGCACTTGATGGGGCTATTGGAATCGCGCTTGTCGCAGGCACTGGCTCGATCGCGATGGGACGAGATCACAATGGCAAGGTCAGGCGTGCCGGTGGTTGGGGGCATGTGATGGGTGATGAGGGCAGCGGCTTTGAGCTCGGTCGTCAGGCTCTCCACGCCGCTACACGTGCTGCCGACGGGCGAGGCCCGCAGACTCTTCTTCTCGACCTGATTCTGAGGTACTGGAAGCTCGATACGCCGGACGACATTATCTCATTTGTCTATCCGTTCAGCGAAAAGCATATTATTGCCGATCTCTCCCGCTGTGTCTTCGAGGCCGCGGAAGCAGGCGACACCGTTGCACAGCAGATTCTCGCTACCGCTGCCGCTGAGCTCGCTCTGGCAGTAGCGGCCCTGGGGCGACAACTGGACTTTCCAGAGAAACGCCTGCCCCTGGCGCTTGCGGGCAGTCTCCTTGTTCGACAGGAACATTTCCGCGAACAGATGCTGACCCACCTGCGCAAAGAATTTACCATCGGGCCGGTTGCCATTGTCAAGGAGCCCGGTGTGAGTGCAGCACGGGCAACCATTACGATGGGGCCGGCCAGCGATTGGAACGCACTCTAACACTCTCGGACTAGACGAAAGGAAACAGCCAAGATGCATCCTGTCACGGCAAAGCTCGCCGCCGATATGTCCATCGACGAACAAATAGGGCAACTCTTTGTTGTAGGCTTTCATGGGACAACACCTTCACCCGATATTGTCGATCTGATCAAAAACCATCATGTTGGCAATATTATTCTGTTCTCACGGAATGTGCAGGATACCGCACAGGTGCGCGCCCTGACGTACGAGCTTCAGCGCATCGCACATGAGGCCGGACATCGCTATCCTCTACTCATTACCGTGGATCAAGAAAATGGAATGGTCCAGCGCCTGGGCAAAGGATCAACCGCCTTCCCTGGTAATATGGCTCTGGGAGCAACTGGGTCAATACAACTGGTACAGGACGTAGCCTATGCCTGCGGCCAGGAACTCAAGGCTCTGGGCATTAACATGAATCTGGCTCCGGTTGTTGACATCAATAATAACCCGGCCAACCCGGTGATCGGGAACCGCTCCTTTAGTGAGGTGCCTCAGGATGTTGCCCGTATGGGAGTTGCTGCACTGGAGGGCTATGCCCGTGCAGGTGTCATCTCCTGTTTGAAACATTTCCCCGGACACGGTGATACCGCGGTCGACTCTCACCTGTCGCTTCCGGTGATCGCCCATTCGCTCGAACGTCTTGAACAGGTGGAGTTGGTGCCCTTCAAGGCAGGCATCGCAGCCGGAGCCGATAGCATCATGACAGCACACGTGTATTTCCCCACCCTGATCGAGGAAGAGGGCATTCCCGCAACGCTGTCCTCAACCATTATTCGCGGCTTGCTTCGACAGCGGCTCGGCTATCAGGGCGTTGTCATTTCTGACTGTCTGGAAATGAACGCCATTTCAAAGACCTTCGGCTTCACGCGTGGAAGCGTGATGGCGCTGCAAGCAGGCATCGATCTGGTACTGATCTCACATGTGTACGAGCATCAGCTTGAAGGCCTGAACGCCATTCGGGAAGCGGTCGCCAAAGGAGTCATCTCAGAAGAAATAATTCAGGAGGCACTGGAACGTGTTCTTGAACTCAAGGCGCGGCGCCTCTCCTGGGAGGATACGCTTGCCAGGCAAACAAACACTATTGTGAACAGCCCGGAGCATCAGGAACTCAGCACCCAAGCGTATGAGCGCTCAACAACCGTGATCAAAGATGAAGCGGGGCTGCTTCCACTGCGCCTGCAACCGGAACAACGTGTCCTGCTCGTGTATCCACAGAAGGATATCTGGACCAAAGCGACCGACCAGTATCATCAATTCGAGGTGCTGGCACATGCCATACGCGAGCGGCATCCGCAGGTGACAGCCCACGCCTATAAGCCGGTTGAGAATGAAGCCACACCCACAGAACTGCTTCAGGCAGCGAACGAGGCAGATCTGATTATCGCCGTCACCGTCAATGCCAACATCGATCGGGCTCAGGCACAGGTACTCAAAGATCTACAGCGCACCGGTCGCCCCTTGATCGGCATCGCGGGCTACAATCCGTATGACCTGCTGGCCTTCCCTGAGCTGACCACTTATCTGGTCACTTATGAGTATACCGCGCCTGCCTTAACAGCGGCGGCTCGTGTTCTCTTCGGAGAGATCTCCGCTCAGGGTCATCTGCCGGTCAGCCTGCCCGGCCTCTATGAGCACGGACACCATCTCTAGAAACCTGCGCAGGGAAGAGAGAAACAGTCTCTCTCTTCCCTGACACCTGTTATACGGGGCGAATGCGTCCCTCATAGCGCCTGACAATTTCCAGATTTCGTTCTATCCCTCCCGGAACATTTGCCGAGATATAGACCGGTACCTCTTCACCTCGTTCCAGTAACAGACCGATTGTTTCCGCCGTTATCATCTGAGCAATCAATACCCCGGTGATCGAAGAGACCGCACAGGCAGTTCCACCACCAGGCAGCTCCAGCAGAGCATCACCGAACGGACCATGATTATCAATCACCACATCGGCAAATTCATAGAGCTTCTTGCCAGAGGGGTGACGCGAGGACACACGCTGTGTGTGCTGCATCGAGGTTACGACAACCAGAGGATATCCTTTTTCTTTCACCTGCCGGGCCACTTCCACCATCGCAACATTCACGCCTGAATTCGAACAGAAAATAAATGCGTCATGTGGCTCAATGCGATAGCAGGAAAGAAGCTGCTTTCCCGCTTCAGGATCGCGTTCAATGTCCGGATGCACCACGACTTCGTGTGGCCAACCCGCTTTCAATGCCAGGTCCTCCAGATCCATCCGGTTGACCGGGACAAGACCTCCGGCCCGGCCAGCAAGTTCCATCGCAAACGCTCGTGAATGACCGGTGCCATACGCATGAATCACGCCACCCTGTGTGATGCTACTGGCAAAGATTTCAGCCGCTCGTGCAATGACGTCCTTCTGACTTTGAAGAACCCGCTCAACTATGACCGAAGCCTGATTCCAGAAAAGGTCCATACCGAAACGTTGCTGATCGCTCATTTTACAATCCTTCTACTGCTAAAGCAGAAATATACGGTCTGAACTCTCCATCTCATCCCCCGCCTCACAGCTATGTCAAGGCATACACCACTATCTCCTTGCTCCGAACGAGTTCCTTCTTCGGTATCGCGAAAAAGAAGGTGTTCGCTCTGCAAAATGTACCTTCAACGCCATGATATGTCAATTCTCTGTAAGTCAGGCAGCGCTTCTCTTCTCAATCAAGAAGAACGATATAAACGAGAGATGATCCCCTCATACTCGGTCAGGAGCCGCTCAAACTCACGAAGCAAGCGAGCAATCTTATTCATCTGTATAATCATCTCGTCCCGCTTGTGAAACTCCTTGCTCAGACTCTCCTTGAGGAACTCAAGAAAGGCGATCGACTCATTGACGTGAAGCTGAAGCGAGCCATTGCGATTCTTGAGCAGGAGGTGTTTTTCATAGACTCGAAACAGGGGAGCATACGGTTTTTGTAGAGCCTGCGTGGAGGTATCGGCAGCGAACGGCAGTGATGATAGTTCCTCGGTGTCGATTTGAGAGCTGCTGTGCTGTAACACTGCCGCAAGCGCTCGAATAAACTCCAGGAAGATATAGTAGAGATCCGCGAGAAAACCACGTACCCGATGTAGTGCATCTTCAATAGAGAGTGCTCCTGTATAGATCTCATGACTATTTCCATAATTTTCGACATTTCCATAGTTTTCTATGATTTTTTGCACCTCATCGATGGTGGTCATTGATTCATTAAAGCGTCCGACAAAAGAGCCCATCACGCCGCCGCGTTCCATCCCCAGATAGGTTTGATAGACCTTGTAGAGATCCGCCAGCGTGCGCTGATCGACACGTTGTTCGCCCTCGCTCTCCTTCCCCCGTACTGATCTGGCCTCCTGTTGCGTGGCAAACGCTTCATCCAGATCACTGAGAAATTGCAGCGTTTTTTCCAGATCACCGATCAACTCACGTTTCTGCGTCTCTTCCAGTGCCGCTTTATATTTCACCAGACTTAAACAGGCCAGAACCGTTGTGACCGCATGCTCAAGTGGCGACACCTGAAAGGATTCATTCTCACCCATAACGAAAGTGCCCTTCCCCAATCACAACATCTACCGCCGCTCACGTCGGGCCCGATGTCGGGAGCATCCCCAAACACCAGACCCGGCGCCGCCTCACGGCAGTACATTCAACGTTACCGTAACACTTTGTGGACTTCCTCGCACCACCTGTCCCCTTTGATCGACCGCTGTAATAGTAATTGTTCCTTTGTACGTTCCAAGCAACCGGTTTCCAGGATTGACATGAACCGTAATCGTGCTTCCCTGACCGTTGTCAACACCTGAAGAGAGCGAGAGCTGGATCCAGTCCTGTCCCTCAGCATCAATCGTAGCCTGCCACGTTACCGGGTAGGAACAAGCTCCACTAACATTCAACTGAATATCCTGGCCGCCAGGCTTCGGATTGAGCAGCGAGGCTCCAAAGACCAGTTCAGCGGGCGATGCCGTAAAGGAGCACGGTGGAATCACATTCAGCATGACCGTGACCGCCTGGGCTGGTAAATTTGCCGTATTACCCTGCATGTCGGTCACAGAGATCTTGATTAAGGCGCTATAGCTCCCCACCCTCAGATTTGTTGGGTCGACTTCCAGTGTTAGATGATCCGACTTTCCTGCTGCCAGCATACCGCGGTTCTGCGTCAAAGAGAGCCAATCAGCGCCCGCCGAATCAATATGTGCCTCCCATGACAGCTCACCCTGACCGGTATTGGAGACCAGAACCTCCTGCTGTTGCCGCTCGCTCTTTCCCTGCGAGATATTAAACGTCACCAGCGAGGGGAACACAGTATATGAAGCCTCCTTTGCTGTCTCGCTCGCTGTTTCCGTTGGCTGTACAGAAGGCGTGATCTGATTGACGGTTGGCGTTGCGGCCGTCGTCGAAGAAAGATGAAGCTGCACCAGCACTGTTTGTGTCTGCTGCTTGCTTTCCAGAATGATGAAGCCCTGCTGCTCGGCCTCGGTCTGTTTCACCTCGACCTGTAACATGGTCTTGCCGCCGGCTTCCAACCAGCCCGATGCAGGAGATACCGCGAGCCATTTAGCCTGCGTTTTGGCCCTCCAGGAGACGCGACCATTACAGGTCGAGGCCAGATGGATACCAAGCTGTTGCGGCGCAACGTTTGTCTGGCCCTGTGCAGCCTCAAAGCTCAGATTGCGCCGATCGGTTGCCAGCCCACAGGCGGGCAGGACATCAAGCGCGATTGCGACCGACTGAGGTGTGTTCAGGGTTTGCTGCTCCGCACTAAAGGTCACAATGCTCCCGTATACATAGGGCAAAAGGTCACGGCTCTTAACCCTGACATGCACAGTCTGCGTCTTGCCCGGCGCAACCTCTCCTTGAGATGGGCTGATTGTGAGCCAATCGACATCGCTGTGCAAGATCGGGCTTCCAATCAATGAGGGCATCGCGGCTTTTCCCGCGACTTTCCAGCGTAATGGTTGTTTCCCCTCATTCCGCACCGTCAGCGTCTGCTCCTGCCGCTTTTCATCGCCATCACTGGTCGTAAAAGAGAGCCCCGGAGCAACAACGCTCATGACCGAACTACTGGTAGTATGCAACGGGAGCACGACCATCTTGACCTGAATCGTCTCTACTCCCGTGTTCGACGCGATCTGAATTTCTCCTTTGTACTCTCCGGGCGCCATCTTTGCCCGGGAAACGGCCACCGCAATATTCTGACCACTACTAAATGTGCCCCGGCTCGGAGTCGGGAAGAGCCAGCGTTGATTACTGCTGGCCGTCCACGAGATTGCGCCACCACCACTATTCAAGAGCTGCAAGGGCTGGATGGTGTTTGCCCCTTGAAGGGCGGCGCCCATGTCAAGCATTCGCTGTCGAATCTGAATCCGTGGAGGTTGCACCCGACCGGCCCCGACGACCTCTATCACCGTACTGGCAACATAGTGTGTGTGGACATCCTGCGCCTGAATCGAGTGGCTACCGGCCTTCCAGCTATCATCAATATGCAGCAAGACCTCCGCTTCGCCCTGCTCATTTACCGTGAGAAAGGGCGAAGCGTTCTCAGTACGCACACTTTCCTGAATATCTCGGGTCAGTAATACCTGCGACGAAGACGGAAAATATTTCAACTGGAGCTTGAGCGGCTGCCCCCGTCTGGCGATGCCGGGAACGGCCATGATAATCGGCGAAGCGCTGCTCTGTTCCTGCTTACTGCTCCTGTTCAAAAATACAAAGTAGACCAGTAAGAGATCAACAAGCAGAGCCAGAATGGCAACAACTGTCAGAATCCGAAAACCCGTGCGCAAACGCTTTGCCACAGCCTTGCGCTGACCTGTTGAACTCAGAGCCCCCGTACGAATAGGCTGTTGTTTCTCCCGCTCAACGGTGATGGTTTTCTCTTCCAGGGCCGGTAAAAGCTCATCTACTTCTGGAGGAAATTCCTGCACCTCCGAGAGCAGTGAACGTAAAGCAGGCGAGTTCTCCTGAAGAACTGGCGATAATTCCTTCACAAGTTGGGCATTCTCCCGCAAAACAAGCGTTCCGTGAGAATCCCCTTCGTCCGGAAGGTTCCGCTCTTCCTCCTGATCCGTCTGTGGCCGAACAGGAGGTGCCTGGCGAATGTCTGCTCCCCCTTCTTCCTGCGAACGATTGAGAAGTGAGGCTTGACAGCTTTCGCAAAAAGCTGAAGATGCTACCGTTGCCCTGTTACAGCGTAGACATTGGCGCATATCCTTCTCTTTCTACATGCACATACTGTTTCGTTGCTAGGACAATGCAAACTTAAATACATCAAATACAACCATTACGCATCTTTGCAAAAACTATCAGCATTTTTCTGAATTGTAACTACTACATACCATTTTACATAGAAAAGCAATAATTCAAGCCATATAGCCTATTTGTCATAGTGAAAGTACTATGCTTTACACAAGCCTTCAAGTATATTTACGCGTATCAATACGCTTTTCCAGCTACTATGCTTCTTCGCCTCTTCCTGACAACCACATAAGCCTGTGCCTCGGGTTGCGTGCTTGAGAGAAGCGAGCGGTTGACATGACTCATGTCTGCCCGGGCAAGCCAGCGTCGGAAGAGGTGAGGAATGGCGGGAAAGCGAGCAAGGCATCAACTGTACAGGTTTTCCTGGTCAATCGTCCAGATACCCATTGCCTGGAAGGCCAATCACGACAACGATTGCCGGCGCGTCTCATCCTCTAATGCAGCTGACACACCTCAATCAACTCAATATACGTCCAAATCCTGTCTCCGAACTGACTGAGATCTACGCCATCTGCGAGTAACAGCGAGAATGGAAGCAACCAGAACAGGCGTGGCTCCTTGCCCGATAGAGGGCGATAAGGTCGTGCGGGATATCGATCCAGAGACGCACGATGGGGACACAATGAGCAAAGTCATTCTGCGCAGAAATCTGTCGCGAAGGGATACCCATCCAGCAGCAACCGCAAAGGTGTTTCGCAGTGGCAGGTTCTCCCCCGACAATATCGACGCCTGGCACCCGGATGACTCTATCAAGCTGCGCGAGCGTGCAAAGAAGATAATTTCTCGGGAAGGAGAACCACAATGACGGTCGAGCAGTAATGGTCCATCACCCGATAGTACCAGGATGCACGGTTGTCGCAATCACGCATGAAAACCCTGAGCGAGCGTCCTAAAGCCTGGCCAACAGACAAGCGCCGAAGAACTTATCGCCTTCTGTCACAAACAAATCGCGCAGTTCACGCGCCCTGAAGCAGTCGAGTTCTGCAAGTGTCGCAAACCCTCAACAGAGAGGACACAGAAGTATATGCTGGCGGAAAGGAATGGAGCGGGCACAGTAAGCGTATGCATAGGCAAAATATCTGGGCTTGCGACGAAACCACACCACAAGCCCAAATATATCAATACAACGCTCATGTAGAAGGGGGCTCCTGCGGAGACAGAATCGTTCGTTCCAGATTGGCCCGCTCGGCCATTTCCAGCAATTCATTCTCAAAGATTTTCCACATTTCTTGCTCGGCTTGCTTCATTTCAAGTGCTCGCCCCTTTCTTCCCTCTTCCTGTATCAGTTGATTCACGCGCGCACGGAAATGTTTCAAGTGCTCATCTTGCACTGTATACTTCGGCATCATTTTAAGCTGAATAGCCTGAAGCTCATAAAATTCATGTGCCTCAAATGCCAGTACCAGTAACTCGGCATGATGCTCTATAAGCTTCAGCCGCGCAGTCGTGAAATAGTTGGGCTCTGCACAGGACACCAGCAAACAACCTGCCACCCGATCAGCCCGGAAAATAGGATACGCCGCCGCACTTCGCTCCCACTTATCCCATTTCCCGGGTAAAATGCCAGTATACTCTTTGCTGTTTTGAATCATACGCGGATGACATGAACTCACAACATATCCTGCCAGCGACTCCATGCCCAGAAAAACAGCCTGCTGTTCAAGATTATCCTTCCAGGGGGTATACCCATAGCCGATATATTCCCTCAAACTTCGAATACGGCCATTAACGGGAGGCATGCATTTTACCAGCGTAACCGCCATACCACGTCGCTGAGGAGCAAGCTGTTTCAATGCATTCTGCAATACGATTTCAATAATACACCAGGATCGTTGAATACGAGGCAACATAACATACTTCGAGAAAACTTCTGCATACACCCTGGAAGGGATAAACAGTGTCTCATCCTTCGCCTCTGTTCCCTCACCCAGTGGTAAGAAATCCGGGAACTCGGCCTGAAGCAGTTCTAACCAGACAGCACGCTCCTCTGGAACGAGGTCCAACAAGCGCCGCAGATGTTGATAGCGAGGATTTGAGGTGTTCTGAGCCCAACGCAGAAGCGTAACAGCATTCACTTTCAAGGCTTTCGCCAGGCTTTGACGCTCACGCGGGTCCTGTATCTTTTGACTCAGGAGCGATCTCCAGGAGGACGGTCTTTCCACATCTCTACCCTTACTGCATGATATCCAATTCAATACGTCACTATTCAAAATAGTATCAGCAAAGCATGACGTACGTCAATTCATCTGAAAAATTTTTATTTATTTTTAATCTCATCTCACCAACAAAGCAGCGCCTTGCAAACGATGTACTAACCATCTATACTGAGAACAGGAACCAGGGCTTCGAGAGATATAACACAGAAGAGGTATTGTATAATGACACTTGCACAGCTCTTATGGCAAGAAAATCGCGATCTCGCTCAACAGGCACTGGATCATCCCTTTATACATGGGATACGCTATGGCACCCTCCCATACGCGGTTTTTCAGCATTACCTGGCTCAGGATGCATTCTTCCTCAACGCGTACGCCCGGGCGTATGCGCTGGCACTGGTATATACTCCCGACACGCAGGGCATGCGCGACTTTTATGAACTGCTCTCCGGTGTCTTTGCCGAACTTACGCTCCATCAGCGGAACGCGAAAGGATGGGATATTGATCTTACACAGGTTGTCCCGGATACGGCCACGTTGGCCTACACTGATTTCTTACTGGCAACAGCTACGCTTCGTGATATCGGGGAGATCTGTGCAGCGATGACGCCCTGTATGCGTCTCTATGCCTTTCTAGGGCAGATGCTTGCCTTTCACGAGGTGACGGAAGCTCACCCCTACCGGGATTGGATTCATACTTACGCAGCACCAGAATTTGAGGCACTCGCAGTCCGGCTTGAAACGCTACTCGATCGCTATGCCAGTGATATACCACCAGTTCATACGACGTACCGCCGCGCCATGCAACTTGAGGTCGCGTTCTTCTCGGCACAAGCAATCCCATCCACATCCTGAGGGATAGGAGACAGAGAAACCTCTACTCCTGCCCTCGCCATGCCCGCTACAACAGCACATCCTGCTTCATAATCCCTGGTTGCAGGAGCCGAGTTCCAATCCGCTCATTGACGTTCTACAATAAAAAAAGGCCAGATAACGTATGCTCTGGTCAAAATAGGGTAATTGTTTGCTTGAGAAGAGCAAGCCACCAGTAAAGAGCAGTCTGTGCACCGCCATCAATGCCCGATTATGGAGCAACCAACGAGGTCGCAGTGGAAAACCGGCGGGCTGTTTTGGGCTTGATATCGTCTTCTATGCCATTCCCCATCACTTGATCTCCAATTTGCAGTGTGATCGCTCGAGATTGCTCTTCCCCTACTGGCTTTTCCATATGCAGATAAGCTCGAAAAAGGAAGGTCTTTTTGCCTGCAAGCTTATGCAGCATATGGCTACCATGAATTTGCATGTACAACGGCACGAGGAGCGCTTAACACAATAGTGAAGGCTGAATAGCTTTGCCCACCTTCTTGCGCTCAAAATCCGGTATGAGCGGCTGACAACGTCTTCCTATGGGAGCGGTCGCAGAATCGAGCGACAGCTTCTCTTCAAGGGAGACACAGGTTTCTTCGAGAATCACAGAGGAGTAGCTTATTACAGGCTACTCCTGCGGTAAAAATCGCTTCTGCATCATTCCTCTCCTGATCAATGCACCAGCGTCCAGGTAGCATGTGTTTTCACTTCCAGCAGGGAAGCATCGGCGGTTGTTGCATCTGGATCGACAAAGACGGGCAGGGCCACAGTAAAGGTACTCCCCTTGCCTTCCGTGCTCTCTACCTCGATTTTGCCTCCGTGTCGTTCAACAACCTTACGGGCGATGAAGAGGCCAAGCCCCAGGCCGGGACGCTCACCGTTCAAGACCTGCACATCGGGCACACGATAGAACTGATCGAAGATCTTTCCCTGTTCCTCTGGCACAATCCCGATACCCTCATCCTGGACAGTGATCAGGGCATTATAGCCATGCTGCATGATCGTGATCGTAATGGCGGATCCTTTCGGCGAATACTTGCGCGCATTTGACAGCAGATTGAGCAGCACCTGACAGATACGATCGCGATCGGCATCAATCAGCACGGGCTCTCCCCCAACGATCTCGGTTGTCAGCAGAGGGCCAGAGCCGCCTGTATATGTCGAGAGCATTTGCTTGCAGAACGCCACCAGATCGAATGGCTGACGGCGTAGCACAAACATATTGGACTCCATTAAGGAGGTATCCAGCAGATCTTGAATGAGAATGTCCGTTCGGCTCACCGACTGCTCAATATCTTTCAGCCCCTGCAAAAGCACTTCACGATCCTCTCCACTTTCGACCTGACGCTGAAGCAACTGGACCAGGCCAAGCACACCAGAAAGCGGTATCTTCAGCTCATGCGCCACAATTCGCATCAACTTTTCCTTCATCTCATTGGCGGCGATCAGCTCACTGGTGCGCTTTTGTACCTGCCACTCAAGCGTCTTCGCATGTTGCGCAAGCGCAAGATGCTGTTCTTTAACCTGCCGACGCAACTGATGAGCTTGAATAGCGCGCTGGAGAGCTGCGACAAACGCATCACGATCGATCGGCTTTAAAATATAATCATAGGCCCCACCCCGTAAGGCGCGGATTGCCAGATCATACTCGCCATGCCCGGTAATCAACAGGGTCGGGGTATCGGGTCTGAGCTCCTGTATCTTCGACAGCAATTCCAGCCCATCCATACCTGGCATCTTAATATCACTGATAATCGCGTCATAATCATACTTCTGAATGAGCTCTAGAGCCTTATCAGCGGTATCGCTGGTCTCAACCTGAACATCCTTCAGGCGTAGCTGAAGCGTCTGAGGTAAGGCCTGCAATAACGCGACATCGTCATCAACAATCAGGATATGCGGTGTATTCATAGTGGCGCTCTGAACCCTTCTTTCGATTTTATTAAATGATACGCTAATGACGCTTCCGATCGTTTCAAAGGGGCCCATTTGTCTTGTATCCTGTTTCGCTATCCCCTGCTCACAAAAGTGTCACAGAAGGCAGAGGTAGAGAATACGGGTTCTAACAGACAGGGCGAACGAGATAGCATCACCTATTCTACAGAGAAAAAGTAAAGAGCCGGTAAGTGTAACAAAGACACTTGTCGGCAGGAAAGCGCATGAGGAGAGGAGGGGGGCACAGACAGACCGGAATTACAGCTTCCCAGAACGGGCGTGGAAAGTTTGCGTAGTGGGGGGCTATCTTCTATAATAAATAAGGTTGTGCATAGAAACCTGACGCCACCAAAACAAGAGTCTGCCAGACTACGTATAGACAAAACGGTACCTATCTTTTATATAATAGGGTGATTCTTCGTGTTGAATCACAAACCTGTTTTGGGTATGGAAAAGCACGTTTCATAGGCAACATTCCCGCTTTCCTGAAGCATACCTGGGTCCTTGAGGCCCTTCATGAGAGAGGGAGCCCAGTAGCAGTCCAGGTGGCTGTACAGGATAGAAACCGAGCGAACAAACACGAAGAGAGCAGAATCCCACAAATAAGATCGGGTGGGCATCCTTCTTTATACGGAAACAAACTGCACTTAGGAGGCGTATTACTCAGTAGACAGGTGACTAAGAATAATCAAGCGCAGCGCTCCCCTCAATGACGAAGGATCCTCGATGGCGAAGGAAAAAAGCGCGCTGTGACCAATTCTCGTGATAACAGCCTCCTTTTCTTACCCTACTACTACTACTTTTACCAGGAGCCGTCATGAATACGGAACAAAAAAAGCGGTCGAAGGCCTCTGATGCAGCCGAAGCCAACAAGCCCGACGTCGCAAAGCTTGAAAACGAAGACAAAGACACCTTGTTGCAGTACTACACACAGATGGTACTGATCCGTCGTTTCGAGGAAAAATCGGGCGAGATGTACACAAAGGCTCGCATCGGTGGCTACTGTCACCTCAATCTGGGCGAAGAAGCCACAGTTGTCGGGTTCTCTCATGGTCTCGGCCCCGATGACTACGTGTATGCCAACTATCGCGAGCATGGCTACGCGATTTGCCGCGGCATCACACCGAAATCAGTCATGGCTGAACTGTTCGGTAAAGTAACTGGTTGTTCAAAAGGGCGTGGTGGCTCAATGCACCTGGCCGATGTCAGCCGCCATTTCATGGGTGGCTATGGCATTGTCGGAAACCAGATTCCTCTTGCCGTCGGCGCAGCGTTTGCCGTGAAGTACAAAGGGGGCAAAGAAGTTGTCGCCTGCCAGATGGGCGATGGCGCAACCAACGGCGGCCCATTCCATGAGTCTCTGAACATGGCAAAGATTTACAAGCTGCCAGTTGTCTTCTTTGTGGTCAACAACCAGTATGGTATGGGCACCCGCGTTGACGAGGGCTCCGCAGTGGCAGAGCTCTATCGCAAGGGTTGTGCCTATGATATGCATAGCGTGCGCGTTGATGGCACCGATGTGCTGGCAGTCCGCGACGCCATGCAAGAGGCGTGTCGTCTGGCACGCGAGGAGAGCGAGCCCAGCCTGATCGAAGCCGTGAGCTTCCGCTTCCGTGGTCATTCCGTGGTTGATCCAGACCGCTACCGCGATCGTGATGAGGTCCGCCGCCTGCGCGAGCAGTATGACCCCATCATGAAGTTTGAGAGCGTGCTGCGCGAAGCCGGTCTGCTCGACGACGCCAAAATCAATGAGATCGAGAAACAGGTTGAGCGGGAAGTTGAAGAGGCCGTCCAGTTTGCCGAAGAAAGTCCGTTCCCCGCTCTTGACACTCTCTATGATTACATCTATGCGGGCGAAAAATAAGGATCAGGGAAGGGACTAGATTCATGGCAGAAATCACATTCAGACAAGCGCTTAATGATACGTTGCGCGAAGAGATGAAGCGCGACGAAAATGTTTTCCTGCTCGGTGAAGAAATCGGCACCTTTGAGGGTTCATATAAGATTACCGCGGGCTTGCTCAAAGAGTTTGGCCCTCGCCGCGTCGTTGATACCCCGATTGCCGAGAACGGCTTCCTGGGGATGGCCGTTGGCGCAGCCATGCTTGGCCTGCGCCCGGTCGTTGAGATTATGACCATCAACTTTATTTTGATGGGTATTGACGAGATTATTAATCACGCCGCAAAGATACACTATATGTTCGGCGGTCAGTCTGCCGTTCCTATGGTCATTCGCACACCGGGAGGCGGCGGCCAGCAGCTCTCTGCTACCCACTCGCAGAATCTGGAAGTCCTCTTTGCTCATATCCCGGGACTAAAGGTCGTTGCTCCTTCTACCCCGGCAGACGCAAAGGGCCTGCTGAAAGCTTCCATTCGCGATGACAACCCCGTCCTCTTCCTGGAAAACCTGGCCCTCTATAATACAAAGGGTGAGGTCCCCTCGGGCGACTATACCACCCCTATTGGCAAGGCCAAAGTTGCCAAAGAGGGAAAGGATCTGACGGTCATCAGCTACTCGCGCATGACCTCAATTGCCGTTGATGTCGCCCATCGCATGGAAAAAGAAAACGGTCTCAGCATTGAGGTCGTTGACCTGCGTTCCTTGCGCCCACTCGATCGCGAAACACTGGTCAAGTCGGTTCAGAAGACGAATCGAGCCATTATCTTTGAAGAAGATTGGCGCTCCTACGGTATCGGTGCAGAAGTCGCCGCGACCTTACAGGAAGAGGCGTTTGATTATCTAGATGCCCCGATCAAGCGCGTTGCCAGCGTGGAAGTGCCACTTCCCTACTCTAAGCCGCTTGAGCTCTCTGCCCTGACTGGAGCCAAACAGTTGATCGAGGCGGTCAACGAACTCGCACCGCGCCGCAGAAGGAGATAAACAACATATGTCCGAAGTAAGCATGCCTCGCCTGAGTGACACGATGCAGGAAGGCACCATCACTCGCTGGCTCAAAAAAGCTGGCGACGAAGTGAAAAAGGGTGATATCCTGGCTGAAGTGGAAACCGACAAGGCAAATATGGAGATCGAAGCCTACGAGAACGGGATTTTGGAGCAAATCCTGATCCAGGAAGGCGAAACCGCCCCGATCGGGCAGGCTATCGCTATTATTGGCGATGGTTCCGGCGCGCAGAAGCCCGCCGCCACAGCCCCGCAAGTAGAGGCAAAAGCCGAAGAGCAGGCTCAGGCACCACAAAATGAGGAACCAGCCAGCCAGCCCGAGGCCCCGCAGGCACCCGCTGCGACAGCCACCCCGGTAGGCACCCGGATCAAGGTCTCACCTCTGGCCCGCCGTATGGCCGAAGAGCATGGCATTGAGCTTGCCCAGATCAAGGGTTCTGGCCCGGGTGGTCGCATCGTGCGTGACGATATCGAAGACTATCTTGAGCAACAACGCAAGGCTACACCCACAACTCAGGCACCAGCCGCACAGCCCGCGCCGCTCGCCGCCGCTCCCTCCTTCGCTCAGGCTCCAATCCCTGAGGATTCCGAGGTCGTCCAGATCTCGTCCGTGCAGAAGAAGATCGCTGGCCGCCTGCTTGAGTCGAAGCAGTATGTTCCGCACTTCTATGTCAGCAACGAGGTCGATATGACCGATGCCCTGGCACTCCGCCAGACATTGAATGCTGCCGCTGGCGAGGACGGCGTGAAGATCAGCGTCAATGATATGCTGATCAAGGCGGTCGCTCTGGCCCTGGAGAAGTTCCCCCAGGTCAACGCGTCTTACCGCGACGGTCAGTTCATTCTCCACAAGCATATTAACATCGGTATGGCCGTTGATGTCCCTAACGCGCTGGTCGTCCCGGTGGTGAAAGATGCCAATATTAAAGGCGTTCGCACCATTGCCCGCGAGACCAAAGCCTTGATCGAGAGAGCCCGCAATAACAAGCTCACCATCGCTGATCTGAGCGGCGGTACATTCTCCATTTCAAATCTTGGCATGATGGATGTGACCGGCTTCCAGGCGATCATCAACCCGCCCGAGGCCGCCATTCTGGCCGTTGCCTCCACACGCAAGACCTTTGTCCCGGTTGATGGACAGCCAGTTCTCCGCGACATTATGCCGCTGACAATCTCTGCTGACCACCGCATTCTGTATGGCGCAATGGTTGCTCGCTTCTTGCAGGAAGTGAAACGTCTGTTGCAGAATCCATACTCACTGCTTGGCTAAACAACGATTGCAGGGGGGCGCTATTCAGGGCGCCCCTTCTGTCCCCTTTCATGGCTCCCTCCCCGGCATCCCTCCCGCTCTTGCCTGCTACCGCTTCTACATGTTACAGTGAGGGAAGGACAGCATTCTATTCTCATATTTTGAGCAGGGAAAAGAGAGGACACGCTTTCATACACCGCTGGACATTCTCTTCAGGTCAACGTTTATCTATCCTGGAACGTTTTTTTTCTAACCTTTTCCTTCGGTACAGCGTATTAGACAATGAACACGTGTCTTCGCTTAGAAAAGAGGGTATCTCTATGAGCATACATTCCAATCAAGACCCAAATCAGGACCCTTACGGCTACGGAGGCTATAGCGGCGGATACAGTTCGCCTTCACAGAACCAGTCCAGTTCTCAGGATCCCTACGGGGAATACGCCAATCAGGAGACGGGAGGACAACAGCAGCAGCAACAACAGCAGCAGCGGGTGTATCAGCCACCACGCAGCGTCACAGCGCGTCACCAGGCTTACACCTCATCGGCAAGCGGCATGTCCGGGCGCAAGGCTGCCGTCTGGAGTTATGCGCTTGGCCCCTTCTCCGGAATTTACTTTCTGCTTAAGGAGCGGACAAACCAGTTTGTGCGTTTTGCGGCGGCTCAGTCAACCGTTTTCTCTCTGTCAGTCCTTATCATTTACCTTATCCTGACCCTTATTCCAAGCATTCCAGTACTTGGTTTTCTGCTCGGGCCGTTCCTTGCCTGTGTCACACCGCTCTTCCTGGGCGTTTCGGCGCTCCTGTGGATTCTCTTGATGTTTACATCCTATCGGGGTTCGCAGTTCCGCATTCCCTTCCTGGCCGATTTTGCCGAACGGTTAGCCGGGCGGCGCAGGTGAGGTTATACCAGAAGAAAAGAGGCGAGCCCTTACGAACTCGCCTCCTGTTTTGTTGCGCTAGACGCTGCAATATTGTTGAAAGGTCTTGGCAAACGCCATCACATTGGGGAAACGATCTTGCGGATCTTTTGCCAGTGCCTTTAACAGGACGGAGTTGACATAAGCAGGCACCATCGGATTGAACGCGCTTGGCGGCTGTGGTTGCATGTTCATATGCAGGTGCTTTAAGGTCTGCTCCGAGGTTCCCTGAAACAGAGGGCGCCCGGTCAGCAGCTCATAGATGATAGCCGCCAGCCCATACTGATCTGATGCCGGGGATGTCTGCCCTAGCCAGCGCTCCGGGGCTATATAGGGATACGCGTCGGCACTATGCGAGAAGAAAGAGCCATCCTGCGTGATTGCAAAGTCGGCCAGCAAAATATGCATCTTATCCAGGCTCTCGGCCTGCCCGCGAAGGAGCAAGTTCGACAACTTGAAGTTCTGATACGTCACCTGACGATTATGGACAAATTGTAGCGCATCTGCAAGCTGTAACAGAATCGGCAGAATCTCCTGTGAGGAGAACATGCGATTCTCCCCTCGCTGCCATAACCATTGTTTCAGCGATCCCTCCGCGCACAAAGGCATAGTTTTATAAATAAATGGAACGCCACTGATATAAGATTTGCCTGTATTCAACACGGGCAAAATATGCGGATGCTTTAAGGGATCTAGCAACTCTGCTTCCAACTCAAAAATATTGGACTCTTCTAGTTGCCCCTCCATCATTGCATAAGGAATCGCATTCGTCTGGTATGCCTTCAGCGCAATATCACGTTCCCGCAGGCGATCATAGGTCTGATACACATTTGCCCCTATCAATGTTCTGACACGATAGCGGCCCAGATCCTGCCCCTCAAGCGAGAGCGGCTGTATCTGTTTTGGTTGTGGCAACTGCTGACTATTCTCAAAACCAGAACGAGAGGGAATAGGTGCTGATGGCGTGAAAAGGGGCGCTGCCTCCTGTGTTCCAAGCTGCATGGCATCAGTCGTTACAAATGGCATTTGCTGCGGAAAAAGCGGCTCTGGTGTGGAGGGGGAAGGCGGCGTCAAGATCGGTGACGACTGCACTGGCATTCCATGCGGCTCCTGCGGACGAATCAACGAGATAGCAGGCGAGATCGCATGAAACGAATCCGAGTTCCCTCTGCTGCTTCCCGGTCGAGGTGGGATTGGCACTGTACGTTGAGACCGAAGTGCTGATGGAGGTCCCTGCTTGACCAGCAGGCGAATCAGGGGCACCTTACGATCATACCGCTGCTCGATCTGAGTCAACAAGCGCTGTAAAAAAAAGCGCTCATTCGCTTCGTCCTGACCTACAATCACGGCAAGTGGATTATATCCACCGCGCAAAAAAAGGGTGAAGGCATCGAGCGCCTTCGGGACGAGCACCGGTCGATACCGAGCCATAAATAGAACTCTTTCGATGTAGCGGGCGCGGGAATCCACTGCATCGATCACCAATACATGTTGTGCCACACTTCCCTGTATGCTTCCCGGCATACTCAGCTCTGTCTGCTCTATGCGTTGCAATAGAGAGAGTAAAGGAGTTTGAATGGCTTCAGGTTGCTCAAATGAAAACGGGATCTCGTGCGATTCTAGATTCATCATGGTCCTTTGCTCCTAACGTTCCTTGCTTGCGTCGCAAAATCGTCGGCTCCCCCTGGCTGGCAAATAGATTTGTGTACCCTTTGTCCCTTTCCCTACCTCACCGCACGTACCGCCCTGTTTTCTCTCCTCGCTTCCATCTCTATACATCAATATACGTCCCTTACGAATGCATTTTCCCCGCTCAACTCCACGCGTTTTCCTGTACAGGATGATACAGATAAACACAACATAAAATCAGTATACAATTAAAATCGTGTTTATGCACGTCTATTTATTCAGTTTCCTGATACTTTCTACAAAGTCCAGCTCTTCCCTCACTACCTATTCTAGTGGTTTAGCCCTTTTCTATTCCGCTCTTTCTTCTTCCCAATAATACCATACATTACCCTTAAATATCCATGATCTTATCATCTATAACGAGCTTTTTCCTCTTTAATCACACCCTCTTTTTCATCTACCGGTGCCCGAAAAAGTGGGAGGAGATAGCAAACAGCCATGCACTATCCCCTCGTGCATCTCTAACGGGTACTGATCCAGACTGTCTTGAGCTGGGTATAGGCATCAAGCACAGCATGGCCCATCTCACGACCATATCCGCTTTGTTTGTAGCCGCCAAATGGTGCGGCCGCATCAAACATATTGTACGTGTTCACCCAGACCACACCCGCCTTGAGCGTCGCAGCCATTCGATGCGCGATCTTGATATTGTTTGTCCAGACGCCCGCGGCAAGCCCATACATGCTTTTATTCGCTCGGGCCGCCAGTTCGTCCACACTTTCAAAAGGCAATGCGACAACAACCGGACCAAAAATCTCTTCACGCGCAATCGTCATATCATCATGTACGTGATCAAAAATGGTCGGTTGAAGAAAAAAGCCCTTTAACGTCTCGCTTTGTGGGCACTTGCCACCGGTTAGCAGCGTTGCCCCTTCCTCTTTGCCCCGCTCAATATAGGAGGCGACTCGTTGCCTCTGTTCCTCAGAGACCAACGGACCAAGCTCGGTATCGGGAGAGATGCCAGGCCCGATTTTCATCTGCTGGGCATACGAGCACAGGCCATCAACAACCTGCTCGTAGACCGATTGATGCACAAATAGGCGGCTCCCGGCTGTACAAACCTGCCCTTGATTGAAGAAGACCGCATTCATTGCCCCACGAATAGCATACTTCAAATCGGCATCCTGGAAGATAATGTTTGGCGACTTGCCACCCAGTTCCAGCGTCACCTTTTTCAGGTTACCCGCGCTGGCCTGCACGATCTTTCGCCCGACCTCGGTTGAACCGGTAAAGGCGATTTTATCCACGTCGGGGTGTGCTGCAAGGGCTGACCCGGCTGTTTCGCCAAAGCCCGGCACAATATTGACGACGCCTTCAGGAAAGCCCGCCGCGCAGATCAATTCACCGAGACGGAGCGCGGAAAGCGGCGTCTGTTCTGCCGGTTTTAAGACGCAGGTGTTGCCACAGGCCAGCGCCGGAGCGAGCTTCCATGCCGCCATCTGCAAGGGAAAATTCCAGGGGATAATCTGCCCGATCACGCCAAGCGGCTCACGCAGCGTATAGGTAAACATATTGGGAATAGAGACAGGGATTGTCTCCCCTTCCAGTTTCGTCGCCCACCCGGCAAAATAACGGAAATGATCCACGGCCAGCGGGACATCAACCGCACGAGCATATTTAATCGGTTTGCCGTTGTCCAGGGTTTCCAGCTCTGCAAACTCTTCCGCATGCTGCTCCAGCAGATCAGCCAGTTTCCAGAGCAATGCGCCGCGCTGAGAAGGGGTCATCTTCGGCCAGGCCCCGCTTTCAAAAGCGTTGCGAGCAGCAGCAACTGCACGATTAATATCTTCGCTTTCCCCTTCAGCAACCTCTGCCAGAACCTCACCGGTCGCAGGGTTAAGCGAAGAGAACGTCTTTCCGCTTGCCGCTTCCACCCATTCCCCACCAATCAACATTTTCACTGGCCTCTGTTGAAGAAATGCGTTTAGCACCTTGCTTGTTGTCATAGAAGAACCTCTCTGTTCTACGCTGATATCCCTTTCTCTTTTCCGATCTCCACAGTGGTACGGAACGCCAGAAACATCCTGCTATGCTTATAACAGATTCAGCCGCAAAGAGCAAGCGCCAGATCATTCTATATTGCTTTTGCAGCTCGCTCGACAGGCCAGAGCAGCATTTTTTGTATGCTGCAAAACTAACTACTAGATTTTTCTCACGAATCTAAGTAAAATAGATAATGCAACCTGAACATGAAGGTAGCTCTTTTTTTATGACAACATCTACGCATCGTTATTGCCCGCAATGTGGCGCGGCCAATGAGCCGTCAGCAAGCCACTGCTTCGCTTGCAATCACTCACTCATACAGGAACTGGAACGGCCCGAACAGATCGAAAGTAGCGATCATATTGTGTTGCACCATCTTTTTAAGGATCGCTATTATATTCTTGAACAGCTCGGGACCGGAGGCTTTGGCGCGGTCTATAAGGCCAGAGATACGCAGCAAGATGACAGGCTGGTCGCAATTAAAGAGATCAGGCTGGCAGGACTTTCCCCGCAGGAGGTCATCGATGCGACCGACGCATTCAACCGGGAAGTTCAGATCCTCTCAGACGTGCGGCATCCACAGATTCCCCGTCTCTATGCTCACTTTACCGACCCCTTGAACTGGTATCTTGTCATTGATTTTATTGAAGGGGAAACGATCATTGACCTGCGTAATAAAATCCCGGAGAAAAGACTACCGATCGAGCAGGTAATTCATATTGGTATTCAGGTGTGCTCTATTCTTGAATATTTGCACTCACAACAACCACCGATAATCTATCGCGATATCAAGCCAGATAACCTGATTCAGACGCCCTCAGGGACAATCTTTCTCATTGATTTCGGCGTTGCTCGACGCTACAAGCCCGGTAAGCCTCGTGATACCATCGCCTTCGGCTCTCCCGGCTATGCGGCACCTGAGCAATACGGCAGAGCCCAGACCACAGCCCGCTCTGACCTCTACAGCCTGGGGGCTACCCTGCACACGCTCCTGACCGGCATCGACCCAGAAGCAAACCCATTTCACTTTACATTGCCAGAGCTTCCCACACAATATGCCGAGCTGGCCCACCTGATCGAGCAGCTTGTCTCTCAGGACAGTGAACAGCGCCCCGAAAGCGCGGTAGAGGTAAAAGCGGCGCTGGAAAAACTGGCACAACAGGTACCCGTTCCCGGCCTGCTCACGCTCTCGACGAGGGGGGTGACCACCTGCATCTATCGACAACATCAGGCAGAGGTTCACGTACTCTCCTGGTCTCCTGATAGCAAGTACATCATCTCAGCAGCCAGCGAGGGAGCAGTGCATCTTTGGGAGGCCAACAGTGGGAAGAAGATGTATGAATATAAAGGCCACAGTGATCGCGTTACTGCAATCGCCTGGTCCCCAACCGGGGACTATATCGCTTCGGCCAGCCTTGACTACACGCTGCATATGTGGGCTCCTTACACCTCGTTCGCTACCTCACTTGCCCGAATTCTGGGCCTCAAGCGCTTTGTTCTGGAAAAATGGGAGCCCATTACCTGGGCTCTGGCATGGTCCCCGGACGGGAATCAACTGGCGGCAGGCGGAGAAAGCTGTCAGGTGAAAATCTGGGAGATGTCAGAGCTTAGATTGACCTCAACCTATGAAAAACACGCAGATACCGTGCTGGCTCTCGCGTGGTCCCCGGATCAAAGCTATATCGCCTCCGCAGGCAATGACGATACACTGCGCATCTGGTCTCCACACACCAACACGCAGAAATACACGCTTCGGCGTCCTGGCTCCCACGTTACTGCCCTGGCCTGGTCTCCCAATAGCCGCTTGCTCGCCTTTGGCTGGCAGCATCATCCCATCACCCTCTGTGACCATATCGGGCAGCAGACATATACGCTACCGCATAGCCCTCAGGACGGCGTTAACAGTCTGACCTGGTCGCCTGATGGGCGCTTTCTGGCAGCCAGCACCACGATTGAACGCTTCATTCGGGTGTGGGACATGACCACAATGCAGCTTATCTATACCTATGATCGGCACAATGGCCCGATTCGCGCCCTGGCCTGGTCTCCCGATGGTCGCTTTGTCGCTTCAGGAGGGCAGGATAAGCTAATCCATATCTGGCAGGCACACTGATCTATCACTGCCGGGAGTGGCGGTGACGTCCACTCCCTGTTCAATATGCCTATACAACCAGCTTACCCCCGAGTTGCGCCACCCAGTCCAGCGTATCCTGACAGCTCCATAGCTCAACAATTTGTCCATTCTCAATACGCACAAAATCCATCCCGGTCAGCGTTACCCGACGGCCTGTGGGAGCAAGCCCGGCAAATGATCCCCTATGAAGCGCTTCCAGCCGAAAGCGAAAGGCCACCATATCGCCCTCTCCTATCATATGCTCAACCTGATACCGAATGTCGGAGAAGGCGGCACGAAAAAGGCCAAGCGCATGCTTCACGCCAGCGGGTCCTCTCTCCTGTTCAGGGTGCATATGATCGATGAAATCGGGGGAAATAACAGTATCAACGATCGCCAGATCAGCGCCATTGTAGAGTTTCAAGTATTGCCAGACAAGGGCCTTATTTGCTTCGATGCTCATGTCGGTTATCCTCCCTCATTTCAGAGCTGCTTTCTTCAGCAATTACACGTCCTTGTGATAAAGACATCATAGCGCACTTGCTCCCCCTCTGGCTAGAGGAGCGACCGGGAATAATCGCGCCCGCCCTATTGTTCTCTTCTATGAAAAAGGCAATATATAAACCGGCATCGTCCGGCTTTTTTATGGAAAAAATTATCTTTTCTGGAGGAATATAGAGCATGCAGAAAGGGCAGGAAAAAGCTTCTGAAGAGGTTCTCCCCAAACAGTCTATTCCTCTGCTTTTCCAGCCATTCCAGCTCCGTGATATTCAACTCCGCAATCGCATTATGGTTGCCCCCATGTGCCAGTATTCGTCGGTTGACGGCTTTGCGAACGACTGGCACTTTGTTCATCTAGGAGGCTTCGCTATCGGAGGAGCGGCGCTGGTTATGACCGAAGCAACAGCCGTTGAGCCACGCGGGCGCATCTCGCCTCAGGACCTGGGTATTTACAAAGATGAGCATATTGAAGGGCTCAGTCGCATTACCCGCTTCCTCAAAGAGCAAGGAGCAGTTCCAGCGATTCAGCTTGCGCATGCTGGGCGCAAGGCCAGCACCTACCGCCCCTGGGCCCCGGAATATGGTGCTGTCCCGGAAGGGCAGGGAGGCTGGCAGCCAATCGCCCCAAGTGCTGAAGCCTTCTCAGCCGACCACGCTTATCCGCATGAGCTTACGCGCGAAGAGATTACTGAGATCGTGCAGGCATTCCAGAAAGGGGCACAACGGGCCCTCGCAGCAGGCTTCGAGGTGCTTGAGCTTCATGGAGCGCATGGCTATCTTATTCACGAGTTTCTGTCGCCGCTCTCAAACCACCGTACGGATGAATATGGCGGCAGTCTGGAAAACCGCATGCGCTTCTTGCTTGAAGTGGTTGACGCGACACGTGCGATTATGCCCGAGCGGCTTCCTCTGCTTGTCCGTCTATCCGCGACCGATTGGACAGAGAACGGGCTAACGGTTGAAGAAACCGCCCAGATCTCCAAAGCGCTAAAGCATCATGGCGTCGATCTTGTTGATGTCTCATCTGGCGGCAACGTCGCGACTGCGAAGATACCAACCGCGCCCGGTTATCAGGTTCCGCTCTCTGAGCATGTGCGTCGAGAAGCCGGGATTCCAACGGCAGCGGTCGGCCTGATTACGGAGCCCGAGCAGGCAAACGAGATTCTTGTTCAGGAACAGGCCGATATCATTGCACTGGGCCGCGTGCTATTGCGCGATCCTCATTGGCCACTTCGTGCCGCGCACGCCCTGCATTACGATATCGCATGGCCGAAACAATACGAACGAGCCAAACTTCCCCTTGTCCCTTAACAGTGAAGGAGCCACCTGACGGCAAAGGTGGCTCTTTTTTCTGCCTGGCTCCCTTCCCCCTGGATCACATAGCCAATATGGTGATATTTCTGATAGCGCTGTTCCCGCATCAACAGACACGTCCTTGAGTTCTTTCAGATGTCACAACAATGCCGCTTTCAAGGCCTCAGCAGTCCGCTGCTGATCCGTATATGTCCCGCCGAGGAGTTCCTTCACCAGCTCATCAACAATTCCAGCGTCATACAAACGCTTTGTGCTGCTGCTACATGTCCACCATCACAAGCCGATCCATACACGGACTCCCACTATTTTGCAATCGATGCCGCATTCACCACTCTTTCCGCCTCTTCCAATAGGGCAAATGTCCCTTTTCTTTACGCCACAAACAACGTAATATTGAAACAGTACTATCTCTAGAGAAAAACACAGGGTAGCAGACCGTGAATCAACGCCTATCTATAGCATTTAGCGCCTGGCTCAAAGAGCAACGGAAGAAATACAGGTTGACTCAGACTGAACTTGCCAGACGTATTCATTGTGCATCCATTACTATACGAAAAATAGAGGCAGGAGAGCGCCGCCCTTCGGCACAGCTTACGGAGCTTCTGGCCGACTACTTTGCCATCCCCATGCAGGAACGATACGCCTTTCTGCACTTTGCCCGCACTGATGAGCCACCACACTATTCGCTGCCTGAGCCCCGCTCGCTGCCGTTCTCTGTAGATGCAGCCGCCATCTATTTGATGGAAGCCAATACCGGTAGCGTCCTTGTCAATCAGAACGCACAGGAACCGCTCCCAATTGCCAGCACAACCAAGATCATGACCACACTGATCGCACTGGAACATGGCGATTTAGAGCAATGCATCACGATCCCACAGGAGACGACCGATCGAGTGCAGCGTTGTGGAGGCTACACTATCGGCCTTCGTGCCGGTGATCAACTCTCCCTCAAAGAACTCCTCTATGCCTTGATGCTGGCCTCAGGGGATGAGGTCGCCTTGATTATTGGGGAAGCGGTTGGCGGCACCCTCCCCGCATTTGTACGCCTGATGAACCAGTACGCCCAGCGCCTCGGGCTCAAAAAAACACACTATCTAACACCGGGGCTATCATTCATCCCGCACTGGCAATGAGCGCCGCCGGGGAACAGCACTACTCGACCGCCGAAGACCTGGTCCGACTCGCTCGCCATGCACAAACCAACCCGCTCTTCGCCCAGATCGTACAGTTACAGCGCTATCAGATCCACGAAACGGCCCTTCACCAAGCTTACACCTGGGAAACGACCAATTCTCTTTTAAGCAGTTATCCGGGAGCCACAGGGATTAAAACCGGCCATTCCACCGACGCAGGTTACTGTCTTGTATTCTCGGCAACCAGTGGTAAACATCATCTAATCGGGGCGATATTACAGGCAAGCGCCGGAGAACGCCGTGATCAAGATGCCCGGCGGCTCCTTGATTGGGGATTTCATGTGCTCACACAGCCATAAACTATCCTCTGCTTTACAGCAATGGTATGATAAGGGCAATTTATTTTGTTGTGCCTACAAGTGTAAGAAAGGATAGCAGGTGACAGTAGCATCAACCATCTCCCCTGATGCCCCTATTGATTTCCAACTCCATACTATCCATAGTGATGGCTGGTGGCACCCCGAAGAACTGATTGATTATCTGGTACAGGAAGGCTTTGCCATTGCAGCGATTACCGATCATGACCGTGTGGATACAATCGAGCAGGTTCAATACCTGGGCGCACAGCGAAACCTTCATATCCTGACAGCCGCCGAGTTCAGTGGTGAATGGAAAGGTATTTCGACAGATGTGCTCTGCTTCGGCTTTGACCCGCATAATCCTGCTCTGCGCGAGCTGAGTGATAGCCTACTCCGTCCCCTCTATATGAGGACGCGCCAGGCCTATATGACACTGCTCGAACGCGGCTATCGCTTCCCCCGGGAACAGGAGCTTCTGGCAAAGCGTGGCGGCGAGGTGCGCCTGCCAACTGATCTCGGATTGCTTCTCATCAAGCACGGCTACGTCGCCGATAAAGCGGAAGGGAGACGGCTTCTCGACGAACTGAACTGCGTCTGGAGCACAGTGCCGGTTGAACAGGTGATTGAAACGGTGCATCAGAGTGGCGGAGTTTGCCTGCTTGCACACCCGGGACGTGGTGGTGCATCCTTCTACTTTACCGAGGAGGCGCTTGACGAGCTTCGCGCCATTGCCCCTTTTGACGGGCTGGAAGCATTCTACCCTGCGCATTCCCCAGAAGATACCGCGTTCTTCCTGCGCTACGCTGAAAAGCATCAGCTTCTTGTCAGTGCGGGCTCCGACTCACACAGCCCGGCAGCACAGATGCCTATCAAATATCAGGCCCGACAGGCACGCGCTCTCCTCGAACGTCTTGGCTTCACATTCAATGCTGAATAGCTTCACAGAAAGCAACGGAGCATAAGGGCAAGATACGGTATAATACAAAGACACAAAAAGCCCGGGGATGCTCCCGGGCAAACCAGCATGACAGAAGGAGACCATATCGCCCTATGACACATCATCCCGCAATCGTCAGCGCGTTTCAATTCACCCCTGCCCAACAGGAGCGCATCCGCAAAGCAACAGGTATTGATATTCATTGCTTTGCCGATAACAACGACTATTTGCAAGCCCTGAAAGATGCTGAAATTGCCTGCGGCTTTATGCCCGCTAACGGGCGCGAACTAGCCCCTCGCCTTCGCTGGCTTCAGACGCCGTCGGCTGGTGTTGATTGGCTTCTCAAAAGCCCCCTCGCGGCCCCGGACAGCAACGTCATCATCACCACAGCCGCAGGCATTCACGCACAATGTATCGCCGAATATGTGTTCGGAAGTATGTTGATGTTCAACCGCTCGTGGCCTTCTCTTGTCATAATGCAGCGAGAACATCGCTGGCCGCCCTACGCAGAGGCGAACAAGCTCTTCCGTGGGCAGCAAGGTGGCACACCTGAGCTGGCGGACAGCACGCTTGGTATTATCGGTCTGGGAAGTATTGGTCGCCGTATCGCTCAGCTCGGGCGAGCTTTCGGCATGCATGTGATCGCGCTACGTCATTCTGCGCAACCGGGAACAGAAGATCCCGACGTCGACGAGCTCTATACTGGTGATCAGCTTCATGAGCTGCTCAGCCTCAGCGATTACGTTGTGCTCTCGGTCCCACTGACCCCCCGCACAGAAGGAATGATCGGTGAGCAGGAGCTCCGCGCCATGCGTCCTCATGCCTACCTGGTCAATATCGCTCGTGGCAAGGTCATTGACGAAGCAGCCCTGATTCGCGCGCTCAAAGAGGGCTGGATTGCGGGAGCAGGGCTTGATGTCACTGCACAGGAGCCGCCAGAGAAAGAGAATCCATTGTTTGATCTGCCAAACGTCATCCTGACGCCACATATTGCAGGCTCAACCGATCGCTATGGGGAGCGCCTTGCCTCGCTCTTCACCGATAATATTCATCGCTATCAGAACGGGCTGCCAATGCGCAACCGCTTCCGGCCTGACCGTAAGTACTAGGCTAATCTTCTCAGTCAGCCAGATAGTTCTGCTGGAATTCCAGCACCATGCTACACTGCTTCCAGAAACAGGATTACCCATGCTTTTAGAGCAGGAGAGGAAACCCCATCTCCTGCCCGCTTTATGGCCGCAGCTTTCCAAAACGATACAGGGTATAGAGATCGAAATACCAGAAAACTGACCGCCTGTGTCCGGGGTCTATGCATCACATCAGTGTTGCACACCCACGCGCTTTCTTTTTTCTGATCCCTGGTGAAGGTGGCAGGTACTTTTATTCCAATCTTTACAGGACAAAAGACGGAGTTCAAGAGAAGAGCTGTTCTATGCCTCCCATATCACAGCAAGAACTGGTATCATAGCATCATGCTCCGGCATAGAAACAGCACTGCCGCCACAAGAAGCGTGAAGGAGTTTCACATCATCATGAAATGGTTCTTGGGAAAGAAGTCAACACCAATCGAGAAACGCCCCGATGGAAGAGATCGCCTTCCTCCCGGTCAGCACTTGACACGTAAATGGCCAGTCCTAACCTTCGAGAGCACGCCTTCCAGCCTACCTTCTGACTGGCGCTTTCGAGTTTCAGGTCTGGTTGAAAATCCGCTCGAACTGACATGGGAAGAGTTCCTGCAACTGCCCCATACAACGGTTACCGCCGATTTCCATTGCGTTACCTTATGGAGCCGCTACAATAACACCTGGGAAGGGATTCATATCCGCGAGATCCTCCAACGTGTACGTCCCCTGCCTGAGGCACAGTATGTCATGGCCCACTGCTGGACAGGATATACCACCAATATACCGCTCACAGCCCTTGATGACGACGACGTTTTGATCGCGCTGAAACATGATGGCAAGCCTCTGACGCCTGAACATGGGGGCCCGGTCCGGCTAATTGTACCCAAACTCTACGGCTATAAAAGCGCAAAATGGTTAGACGGATTTGAATTTATGGAGCACGATAAGCCCGGCTTCTGGGAAACCAGAGGCTATCATAACAGTGGCGATCCCTGGAAAGAAGAGCGCTACTGGTAAACATCCGATAGAGGATCGAGGTTCCTTCCCGGAGCAGCGCAACGCTCAAGTCAGCATGCATACAAGCCGTCACGGGGTGATGCCCCATAGCGGCACCTGTCCAGAAGCGTTTAACGAGGGGTACCTGTACATGAAAAGAAGCAAAGCATAGATAGGATCCTCTATCAAGCGGTACTCGCGTTCTCTCCTCAGAGATCGCATATGCTCCTTTTATTCCCGGGTATAAGCTCGGGGCTTTCTGAAACATTTCGAGCAATAGACAACATGATAGACAACAAAGAGAGTCGCTCAGTCGGCAAAAGGAGATAGCATGGAGTATCAGAACGTCGACTTTTTGTCCCGGGGGGATCGCTGTGCCGCACGGCTGTATCTCCCCAACCACACACAACCGCTTCCCTGCGTGATTCTCGGGCATGGGCTTGGAGCGACCAGTGATATGCGCCTTGATGCCTATGCAACACGTTTTGCCACGCTTGGTCTGGCTGCGCTGGTCTTCGACTATCGTGGGTTCGGGGAAAGCGCAGGCTCCCCTCGCCAGATTGTCGACATCAAGGGGCAACTGGCCGATTGGAGAGCCGCCATTCGCTACGCACGCAGCAACCTGGCGCTTGATCCAGAACGCATTATTTTATGGGGAACCTCGTTTTCAGGGGGACATGTCCTGCGCATCGCCGCGGAGGACTCGCGCATTGCCGCCGTCATCAGCCAGATTCCATTCACCGACGGTCTGACAACCCTCACCATGTACAGTCCGCTTCGCTCGCTTCAGTTGCTCGTGGCAGCTCTTCGCGATTATGGTCACCACATTCTAGGTCGGGAACCGCACTATATCACCACAGTTGGCAAGGTGGACGAGCTGGCCATGCTGGCAACCCCGGGTGCATTCGAGCGCTATCAGGAGATGCTACCGGCAGGTTATCGCTATCCCAATCATATCGCGGCCCGTATCAATCTGACCCTGCCGTTTTACCGTCCGATTCAGCAGGCGCAGCATATCCGCTGTCCGGTGCTTCTCTGTATTTGTGAACAGGATCGCATTACTTCGCCACAGGCCGCGATAAAGACCGCACGCCGTATTCCTGCCGCCGAAGTCCGCACCTACCCGGGCGACCATATTGACATCTATCACGAGCCACTTTTCTCACAGGTGCTCAATGATCAATGCGACTTTCTCAGCCGGCATGGGCTGACCACAGCGTAACAGCGAGACAAAAAGAGGCGCAGCCCCTGTTGCCGCGCCTCTCAGACCTCTATTTTTCCAAAGTACTTTTACTGTTTCTCTCGCCATCATAGGACAACAGGATACGCTTGCCATCGAACACCGTCTCCAGGTGCACAGGACGGCCCCACAGATGATAGATATGCTGCAAGGTCTTCTCCGCGTACGGCATATCGAGATCCTGTCCCTCATGCATATGCTTCAGGTAGAGCTCGCGGTTCCCTCGATAGTCCCCATCATCGACCACAATGTAGGGATACCCGAAGTTCGTCATATTGGAAACGATGGTATCGCGAACCTTGCGCCAGTCCTTTTCAACAATCACCCACTCATCGCCCTCTTTCTTGTAGAGGTAGAGGTCCAGATCCTTGACCAGATCCTCGGTCAGGTAATTGCGCAAGAACGAGACATCATTATCCAGTTCACGCACCTCGAAGAGCTTCTCACGCCCCTTGCCGGGCTGGCGACCCAGACGTTCCCGCTCCTCGCGGGTTGGATTATCCCAACGCCGTTCAATATCTTCGAGGATCTTAAAGCCAATATAATAGGGATTCAGCGACGTTCGTGAGGGTGACAGCACCGAAGAATGCAACTGAGCAAACTCGATCGTCTCCGCATCAGAAATCACGTTTTGCTCTCCCAACGCCCGCATAATGCGCGCATGCCAGAAACTATTATGGTGCAACATACCATTTGCAATGTAGCGATGCGACCGCTGTACTGTGATATCATAGACATCTGCCACGGTTCGCTCGATACGCACTACCTCATCAAATGGAGCTTCATCGGGCGCATTGCGCAGATAGGTTTGAACCTCCTGCACGTGCGTTAGCCCGATTGCCTCCGCGAACACGCGAGACGAGTTACCGGTTATGCGCAGTATCGCCCCATCACGCCACGAGAGCGCTCCATAGTTGAGCAGGATGCACTGAAGCGTGCGCGCTGCCTGCTCCGAGGGTGCCGTCAATACAAGCCCTTCAGAAATCTGCCCGGTCAGCGCGAAGCAGGCTTTCAGGAACGCGTTGACTACCAGCCGGGGAGAACGCAGAATGACCTCGGGCACCCCGTTCTGCATCTCAAGCGAGTGTACCAGTTCCAGCGCCTCAGGCGAGCGGAAGACACTATACCAGCGATTGGTCTCCGGTCCCGTGAAATGAATGGTCTCCGGATCAACCGAGAACAGCGTGGTCACCAGTTCCACATAGCGTCTGGCAACTGCTTCATCCTGACAGGTAAAGCAGACCCGCCCCGTTAGCGGATCCACCCTGCCGCCATAGCAGAGATAGCCCAGAAACTCGGCAAACCCGGCAGTAACCGTTGTCGGCAGACCGAGAACAGCGGTCTGTGTGCCTCCTTGCCGAGCGACCAGCCGGGGTGCGCTTCCCGACAGAGCCACCTCTTCCTGTGGCCAGATGTTTTCTCCCACTGCCAGAGGAACACGCTGTCCTACGCGCACCGATTGAAGCGACATCCACTGCTCGGGGCCAACACTCAGCTTATGCTCCTCAGCTCCCTCCAGCACCAGCCCACGGCGTGTATGGAGCCGAATGACCGGGGCATTGCGACGCACATGACGATCAGTGATTCGATCGCAGATGCCCTCACCGCTCGCTACCTGCACCGTTTGCCCCCGAGCGAGGAGCCGATGCAGAGCATCATAGCGCATCAGGCCATACTCTGTCTGGACCAGACTATCTGCCACAAGACAGGCCCACCCCTCATTCATAATCTTGGTCTGCATCTGTGGCACAAAGTACAACATTTCCTGCCGCACGATTTCCAGAATATCGCGCTGCCAGGGCTGCAAGTACGGTGCATGATTGATCAGGAAGAGCATAATATCTTTCTCGGGCTTCTCAGGGAATCTGGGCGGTTTTCCAGGGCGCATACTGCGCTCTTCCTCGGCCCGTTCGGCCCGCTCATCGAGGTTCCAGAGATCATCATACTCGGTAGTCCGCATTACAGCATTGCTCGGCTTTGACTCCCCCCCTTCACGGCGCAGGAGCAGGTTATAGTCAACATGCTCCTGAATCGCTAATGCCGCATCGAGGAAGCGTTCGACCTCTTCGCGTCCATGATCGAACTCATATTTCGCAATCCGTTCAGCATGAATACTGGCCTTATCAATCATGCGCCGTGAGGTATGCTGAAAGTAGACATTATTCTTGAAGAAGTCGGTATGGCCGAACACGTGTGCGGCAACAAAGGTATTTTGCAGGAGATTGTTCATCTCCATCAAGAAGGCATAACTGGGATTGGTGTTTACCACCATCTCATAGATCTTGCTCAAACCGAGGTCATACTGCATCTTCTGACGATAGTATGCCTTCCCGTGTGTCCAGTGACTGAAGCGGCCCGGCAGCCCATAGGATGCAAACTCATACATGATCGAGGCTGGAACCATCTCAAAATGAGTCGGGAACGGATCAAGTCCGAATTTGTGAGCTTGCTCCCAGGCAGCATCGATCGCATCACGCAATCGCTCAAGATCGCTATTGGAATCAAAGCCGATCATAGCATACTCTCCTTACACGATTACCGGGAAGCCTCCCGGAGAGCCAAAAGTACTCTAGCGGGAGGGAACAGGGTCACGTTGAGCAAAGAACTTACGCAAAGCGGGGTAAACATCCTTTTTATCAGAAATGGTTACAGCGATAAACTTCTTGTCGTTTATCTTGCTATAAGCCGACATGAGCGTACTGGGAGAACGATAATGGCCTTCACGAATCTCACCATAGCCAAAGATGTTGCACTGCGCCATCAGGCGCTGCACGAGCTGCACACAGCGGTCATTATCCCAGGGCAGGTTATCCCCATCAGAGAAGTGAAAGGGATAAATGTTCCAGTCCTGCGGGTTATACCGCTCCTGAATGATCTTCAGGGCCAGTTCATACGCCGAGGAAACCTGTGTGCCGCCACTCTCGCCTTTATGGAAAAACTCCTCTTCCGTCACCTCACGCGCCTCGGTATGGTGACTGATAAAGACGATCTGTACATTGTTATACTTTGTGCGCAAAAAGCGGACCATCCAGAAGTAGAAGCTCCGCGCAATGTATTTCTCAAATTCGCCCATTGAGCCCGAAACGTCCATCATCGCCAGCACGACCGCATTGGACTGATAGCGGATGGTTGGCTCCCAGACTTTAAAGCGCAGGTCTTCGGTTTTAATATCTTTAAAGCGTGGCTCGCCTTTTGCGGCATTGCGCTTGATGTTTTCCAGGATCGTGCGTTTTTTATCCAGATTGGGCATCGGGCCTTTTTTACGCACATCAGTGAAGCGAACGGCGTCGGTCTGCATTTCCTGCTGGCGCTTCTCCTCAAGGTTCGGGAGACTCAGATCCTCAAAGATAAGCTGTGCCAGTTCCTCGATAGAGATTTCCGCCTCATAATAGTCATAGCCAGGATCTTTGCCGGCATCGCCCTTTTTCCCCTTGCCCTGTTTTGGTTCCTGGGCAACCACATCGCCAACCTTACTCTTTCCGTTCCCCTGCCCGGCATGCGTCTGGCGGCCAGGATCAAAGCGAAAGCGATATTCTTCAAGGGAGCGAATAGGAATGCGAACTGTTTTCTTGCCGTCCGAGAGGATGATGCTTTCCTCGCTAACAATCTCCCCCAGATTTTTCTTGACTGCCTCGCGGATCTTCTCTTTATGGCGCTCCTGATCTACCTGCCCTTTGCGGTGCAAAGACCAATCATGCTGAGAAACAGACATCGTCTTTCTCCTTCTCAAAAACAAGGAAACGGAGATGAGATGGCATAGCAGATCCCATGCCGAGGCAACATCAGAGCGGTAGGAAATCTACCCTGCGCTACTGGAACGCAGGGCAGAACAACCGTATACGATCACAGAGATGCTATGCACCCACATCTTCGTGCAACTTATCGATTTAAGAGACTACCCACATACTGGAGAATCTCATTTGCGCACACATGACAGTAGCCGTGCTCCGTCATCAGGCGGTTAACCACCTCATTGATCTTGCGCAACTGCTCTTTATCCGGTGTGCGTGTTGATGTGGTGATCTTGACGACATCCCGTAAATCAGCAAACAGCTTTTTCTCGATAGCTTCCTTCAGGCGCTCGTGGCTGGTATAGTCAAAGGTTTGTCCTTTGCGTGCCAGCGACGAAATGCGGATCAGGATCTCTTCACGGAAGGAGCGCTTCGCGTTTTCCGAGACGCCAATCTGCTCTTCAATCGAGCGCATCAGGTGCTCATCAGGCTCCATCTCTTCATCAGTGATCGGATCGCGCAATTTGGTCTTGTTGCAGTACGCCTCGACGTTATCCAGGTAGTTGTTCAACAGCGTTCGTGCCGACTCCTCATAGGAGTAGACAAAGGCTCGCTGAACCTCTTTCTTCGCCATCTCGTCGTACTCTTTGCGTGCCTCATTGATAAAGTTCAGGTAGCGCTCCCGCTCTTCTCGTGTGATGCTGGTATGCTGATCCAGGCCGTCACGCAAGGCACGAAGGGCATCGATCGGGTTAATACAGGTGACATTCTGTTTGACCAGCGCATTTGACAGGCGGTTAATCACATAGCGCGGCGAGATGCCGTCCATGCCTTCGCGAACCGCTTCCTCCTGCAACTCGCGCACATCTTTCTGCTTGAAGTCCTCCATATCCTCGCCGTCATAGAGCTTCAGCTTCTTCATCAGGCTCATCCCGGCTTTCTTGGAAGGCTCAAGGCGGGTCAGCACGGCGAAGATACTGGCAATACGGAGCGTGTACGGTGCGATATGGACGTTCTTCAAAGCGCTTTGCTTGAGAAGCTTTTCGTAGATTTTAACCTCATCGGAGACACGCAGGTTATACGGCACTTTGACCAGAATAATGCGGTCCTGCAATGCCTCTGATTTCTTATTGCCAACAAATGCCTGATACTCATGCTCGTTGGTATGGCTGACAACGACCTCGTCCGCGTAGATCATACTGAAGCGCCCGGTTTTAATGTTCTGCTCCTGACTCAGAGTAAGCAGTACATACAGGAACTTTTCATCACAGTTATGATTGACGATACCATTCGCGATAAAGGTATGTGAACCCGGGACATGGAAATCCCAACACTCAGCTTCACCATCCTCAAGCGCAACAATCTCATCATAAAACAGCGATGGGTTCAGGAGCGCATTCAATCCGGGAGGTGTTTCCACCCATCCGTCTAGCTTCCCGAGCATTTTCCGGGCCATATCACGCGTACAGCTATTTGTACCGGTCCGGAGCATATGGAGATTCCTATAATCTTCACCCAGAATCTGTTGGGCCCCGGTATAATCTACCGCGTGAGAGCTACCAGCGGCCTGCGTTTTTGCAATCGTGACCTGCTGAAGTTCCTGCGAAATGGTAGCCCAGTATCCAGCGGTATTCGGGATCAGATCAGCTCTCCCTGAGCGAGCCACACCATTGGTACGGGTCTCATAGGCAAGCTGTTTGCTCAGCGGACGCAATGGCATCTGCTTTGCCAGCATATCAGCATCCACGCCATCAGCCGCAACCACCCAGTAAGAACCGGGCTCTTTCATCTGGGCAGAGCGAGCCTGGACACGTGTTCGGCGAGCCACCACACCCATGTTGAGCAAGACGACCTGAAGCTGCTTTGCAAGCGTTTCGGAGGCAGTTGTCCATGATAGACGCCCTTTGGCAGTCACTGTTCCGTCTCCGGCAAAGTAGCCCGAGAGGAATTCCACCATACAGGCATGAGACGATTGGAGCACACTCCAGGGAATTTCTTTGTTGCATGCTCCGCTCTGGAACCCGATATAAAGCGCAAAGTCAGCCAGTGAAACCGAATTGAGCTGAATGGTATGACGATTCCGCCGAGGAATAATACCAAAAACCTGTTCAGTCAGAGAGGCAAAATCGTCACGCAGTTCGTCTTCGGAACTGGTAAAACGAACCGTACCATCAGGCCGGATATCACCTTCTGCAACCATATAGCCGAGCCAACGAGCAAGATCAGGGGTCATGCGCTCAGGCACCCGGATCCGCTGTGCAAGTTCGGCTCTCTGAGGAGTCCAGCGCAGTTCGACATCCTGACCCCAGAGGTTCTGGCCCTTTTGCAGCACAAGCCAATCACCGGGCTGGAGTTCATCATGTCTGCGCCAGATCAGAACACCATCCTGATTCACAATCTGAACACGGTGTTCAGGCGTGCCCTCCTGCGTAAACCCTCTTCGTGTGACCAAACGCCGGGTCTTGCTCTTTCCTGCATAGAACAGCTTGGTCGCAGTCTCCACACCGACACTACTTGCCAGGGAAAGCTGAATATCACGCGACATACCAGCAGGCTGATCAGGAGATGCAAATGAGTCCAATCGGCGGATTCCGTTAGAAGTGAAGAGCAGAGTATCACCAGAGAGGCACTTCAAAATCTCAACGAATTCCATAATGCCGCGATTTGCGATATTTAATTCACCGTCGAAACGGTACGCGCGGGGGTCGCTCTCTGAGCCAACTTCACCGATAGTAGAAAGGTCAATGCCGCCGACCAGCTCGCTGATATCCTGCGTTTTGGGGTCCGAAGGCGTAAAGGTCCCGATACCAGTCCGATACTTCTCGCTAAAGGTGATACGCTTGACCGGGACGTCTTCAATTCGCCCCTCATATTTGGTATCAACCATATAGCGACAATGCGGGCAGAGCTCACCTTCTATATACAGTCCAAACTCGCGCTCGACATCTGGTCGCAACTCCATCGGGATCAGGTGGAGCGGCTCTTCATGCATCGGGCAATCCTTGATCGCGTAGACTGCGCCCACAGGTGTGCGGCTATATGCCTCCATTCCACGCTTGAGCAAGGCCACAATGGTTGATTTACCGCCGCCAACAGGTCCCATGAGCAGCAGAATACGCTTGCGCACTTCCAGACGTTGTGCAGCCGAGTGGAAGTAGTCAACGATTTGTTGAAGGGGCTTCTCTATGCCGAAGATCTCCTGACTGAAAAAGTTGTAGCGATGTTCGCCGGTGCGAGTCGTTTCAACGCCCGCATCCATAATCATATGGTAAATGCGTTCGTGCGATAGACGGGCCACTTCAGGCCGCTTCGACGCAATCTCAAAGTATTGCGCAAAGGTGCCTTCCCATAGCAGCTCTCGCTCTCTATCGCGATATTCTTCCAACCGCTTCACCAGATCCATGGCTTACCCTCTCTTTGCTGTACAGATCGATGACGTATGGACGACCTTCTGAAGCAGTCTCATGAAAGAAACTGATCCCCCTTTACTCACGTCACCGATGAGACAAAAACTACAATTGACAGCTAGGGAACCTTCGTACGCGTTCGGGCAAGGACAAAGTTCTACGTTTGTGTGTTTCAAGTTGCAACAGTCTCAATGGACCGCTACACACTCACCCTCAACGAGAGGTGAGAGAAGAGCGCAGGTTTCATCACTCGTTCATAGCCGTTCATCAGAACCCCGGAGGTTGTTGTAGCCCATGAACACGAGTAACGTCACCTTCACACCCTCCTTTCCATTCCCAAACTGCTTGTGATGCTGCGCTGGTAAAGAACGCATCACCTCTCCCCATGCCACAACCTTCGTTCCAGCAGGATACAGAAGACCGAAAGGGCCAGTTTCTCACGCTCAACAAGGCGTGTGAGAACCAGCCCTTTCCAACGTTTCTATTTTTATATGCTTGATTTTCTACTATAAATCCAGCCCTTTTTACAGGTTGGTTGTAATGGGTTAGAGTTGTCAACTGCATCCGTTTGATGCTCCTACAATATTTCAATGTGTCCTTTCTTAATCCATTGTAACCAACCACTGATGTTCTTCAGACGGTTACGAACATCTCTGCCAACTATTTTTTAACCTCATCTAGAACGTTCTTCCCTCCTATGGGGTTTATCTTCATTATAGCATATTTCTCTGCTTACTTCAATTCTAAAATGAAACGATACTGCGCCCTTTAACGCCATTCTACGTACCTTGCCAAACGATCCGGCAACCGTACGATTCGACATCCTCGCACAGGCTACTCAGCATTCTCACCATTCTCCTATAAAAAAAGCCGGTATCCAGTCGATACCGGCCATCCATTCAGTCTACACGGGGAGGTCCCTGTCTGATCCGTCGACGCAAGGTCTCGGGATCGCTCGTCGCCCAATCAGATTCCATCCACCACGTTACACCCGCCTCTTGCCAGGGCCGCACCAGCGCCGCCGCCTTCTCGGGATCATCGCCCGGAGTTGTCCCTTCCCAGACAATCTCAAATGGCGTGTCTGCCACACGATGCTGAACAACATATTCCCTGATCGCTCGCGTGTCATCGGGCGTCATCTCCGCCCGGGGTTTCGTGGGGATGACGCCATCATAGCGTAACGCCCGCTGCATTGACTTATGATATGGCCAGGCCCCGATCACCCAGATGGGAATATGGCTCAAAGGAGTAGGCCGAAAGCGCATCTCATCGAGCTGATAGTGCTTGCCCTGATAGGAAAACGGCTCCCCGCTCCACAGTCCGGTCAGAATCTCCAGACTCTCATCAAGCAGTTCCGCCCGCTCTTTCAGGTCCGTCACCTCACCCACCTTTGAAAAACCGCCATCATCAAGCGCCCCCAACCCAACAGAGAGCGTGAAACGCCCCCGGGAAAGATGATCAAGCGTGAGCGCCTCACGCGCGACCTTCCACGGACGCCGCCTTGAAAGCGGGGTGACAATCGCGCTAAGACGAATGTGCTGCGTACGCAGAGCCATTGCTGCCATCACAATCCAGGGATCATACACATGTTCCGCTTGCTCGATATAGATTCCATCCCAGTAGAAAGCGCCATCCCATCCCGCCTGTTCCGCCTCATATGCCAGCTCAGCGACCGTGTGTACATCCCCACAGGAGATGATAAAGCCGTACTTCATTCCACTCTGCTCCTCTCTAATGCCCATAACAGATTTGCGCTGTTTCCAGCATAGCAGCAGAAGGATGTCATCTCCCGTCATATTTAGCGGGAAAGTGTCAGCTTCAGGGAGGCGCCCCGCTGGATCCCCAGCGTTGCCGCCGCATTCCCATTCTGGATAGCAACCGCAACAAAACCGGAACTATCTCCGTAGATAAAGGGGTGAGCCGCACCTCCGGCCTGAGGGGCCGCAAAGGTCGGCCGATACCCTGTCACCCGTACATCGTGCTCGGTAAAGGTCAACTGAGCGGAACGATCGCCATCCAGTTCCGGGACCATCGTTAACGGGATATTTGTAATAATATTGCCAAAATGATCGATATGGACTACAGAGCCCTCGATTTCGGCTCCCGCGCGCACCGGCTCTACAAACTGCAAGCGCTGCAGGGCTTCTGGGGCCAGGGTAGGTCCGAGCTCGGTCAACGCAACGCCACAGGCAAGCGCTGCCGCAGCCGGAGCAAAGATATCGCGTCCGTGGAAGGTCGAGCTTACCTGCGTGAGCCGATAAGCGGGATTCTCCAGCACAACAGCCTGATGTATGGGCTGCTGAGCCAGGATATAGCTGAACAGTCCATTATCGGGGCCGACAAAATACCAGTCGCCGAGGTGCACCGCAATGGGGTGACGCACACTTCCCACGCCCGGATCAACCACACAGAGGAATACCGTTCCTTTCGGGAAATAGCGATAGCTGTTCGCCAGGATCCAGGCGCCGGCGGGGACATCCTGTGGCGCTATTTCATGGGTGATATCAACCATTTGTGCATGCGGCTCGGTATCAAGCATGACACCTTTCATCACGCCAACATAGCCATCAGCAGTACCGAAATCGGTCAGTAAAGCAATAATCGGTTGTTTCATGTGTATCTCATTCTCTCCTTGATGGTGATTTTCGCTAAACACACAGTATGGGCAAGTATGGCAAAGGTAGAAATAGGATACCTGAGTTTATGCCTTTCTATGACAAGCCCTTCCTACGCATTAAGAAGGGCCTTATATATCATAAGTCATACTTGCTATGACAATGCCAGATAGATGTGCTATACTAGCGGCAATGTAGCCATACTTCAAAGAAACTGCGAATAAACACGCTGTAAATCTGTTGGAAATTTATACAAGACGAGCCAGCGACCGGAGCGATACAGGTTATGAATGTCAGTACTGGTGGACCGCATATTCTACTATTTGAACGAGATCAACAACTGGCGGGATTGCTGACCAGTGAACTTCAGCTTGCAGGCTATGAGTGTCATACGGCACGCACCGCAGTTGAGGTATTTGACACCATTGCACATCAGCCAATTCGTCTGATTCTCGTGAACATATCTCAGGCGGCGGCTGCACGTCGAGAGTTCTGGGTGGCTCTGGATACGCAGCGCCGGGGCCGAGGTATTCAGGTCCTTACATTTAATTGTACAAACATCGCAGGATATGGGGCACGCGAGTTTGAAGATGGCGGTCAATCATCCACCGCAGATCTAGAAGTTGACGGCATGATCGGCATTATGAGCCTGGTCGATGCCGTGCGTTCTCGTGTTCCGAATCAGACAGTGTCTGCCCCCTCTGGTAATTCAACATTGCCACGTGTTCCGAGGGTTCCACCACCACCACCGATGTCGCCTACAACCCCCTCCTCGCCGCGCTCCGTCATGTCAGGTGCGTATACAACCAGTACCAATCAGGCTGGCGGTAATACCGCCCAACGCTTCCCGTCTTCACCAGATTATAACCCATACGCACCCCCACGGAGCAACCAGCCTTTTCCGGGGAATACAGCGGCGTCAGGCAACGATATAGAACATACTGTGCAGACGACCTCTTATACCGACAAAATACGCGCTGTTCTCTATCCCAACCAGCGCAACTGGACAACGCAACAGGGCAATGAGCCCGAAACCGAGCCTGTCGACAACAACAAACCTGCTTATGAGTACCAGACGCCTTCAAAGGCAAACGAATCAACGATTCTTCAGCGTCTGGCAAGCGGGCAGGAGCCCTCTGATCCCGCCAACGAGTCCGGTCTGGCGCAGCTCTCACGGCTGGTCCAGTCGCGTCAGCCTATTCCCAATGAGCCGCCCGTTGCACCGGAACCGAGCACCGTTACCTACAACACAAATACACCCTTCAATCAACCGGTACCACCCGCGTTCACCCAACCCGAGCCACAGCCACAAACGCCTGAAGAGTTTGTGCCATCCGGCTTCCATGCGGTGCAACAACAACAGTCACAGCTTGACCCTTACAATCCTCAGCCCATCGAGGAGCCGCAGCCTGACACCTTCGTGCAATCGGGCATTCACACCACGCTGACAGGGATGCGCATGCTTCAGTCGAGCGCCGAAGGGGTACGCACCATCAAGCCAAACGAAGATAGCATCGCCTCGCAGCCGTTACGCGCTGCCCCGATTCAGGATATTCCGGTTGAACGGCCCGGCTCACAGAATCAGCGACGTACCGAGCCACAGACTCAACCCGCACCGGCAACCAATACGCCGCTGGCTTCGATCGCCTCGGCAACCGTCGCCTCCAGCACACCGCCCCGTACAACTGCGCAATCTCTCAAGGTGGAGACAACCGTCAGAGAGGAAGAGGACAACGAGCAAGAGGAGCAGATCTTCCCGATCAGCAAAAACGAGCCCAATACCGAAACAAAGGGCAACAGCAATCAGGCCCTCGTCGAGCAGATCAAGGCCGAGATCAAAAAGGTTGCCAATGAGCCATTGAACGAGAGTGAGACGTCCAAAGGGCCCAATAATGCTGTGCTGATGAATATCATGCAGAGCCTGCCGCCCATGCCAGCACCAACCGCTCAGGCTCCCCAGCCACAGGTGCTGAACGGACATGCGACGCGCACACTCAATAGTGTGTTACTTGAAGGACATCTGGTGCCTGAGAGTCGCCTTCAGGTCGCGCAGAATATCCAGCGTATGCTTCGTGGCGTTGATCTCAACTACCAGCTTGGCGAAATCCTGTTAATGTTCAAGCTGCTCACACCGGATCAACTGCTTGCCGCTAGCCTGCTCAGTCATGGCCTGATCACCACGGCACAGATCGCTGCTCTTGGCCGCATTCGGCAAGAGCTCCATTCCATCGGCCTTGAATACGATTTGGAGAACCTGCTGATCCTGTTCAGAATCCTCACACCAGAACAGATTCGCGAAGTCAAATCAGAATGGCAGGGATAAAAAGACAGGAGGGAAAGCGCGCCTTCCCTCCCTGTCTCCCGGTTCATCAGTCCTCCGGTGCAATTCGCTCTATCTGTGCTCCAAGCTGCCGTAATTTCCAGTCGAGATGCTCATAACCTCGCTCGATATGCTCGATGCCATACACCTCGGAAACACCTTCCGCACAAAGCGCTGCCAGAATGTAGGAACAGCCCGCCCGGATATCAGGGATCAGCAGACGGGTCCCCTTGAGTGGTGTTGGACCATTGATCACGCAGCTATGCCGATGCTCTTTTGAGCGGAAACGGCAGGGCACCTCACCCAGACATTTGGTAAAGAGGCCGATCTGCGCCCCCATACCAATCAGCGCCTCGGTATAGCCAAAGCGATCTTCGTAGATCGTCTCGTGCACCACAGACATGCCTTTTGCCTGCGTCAACAGCACAGTAAAGGGCTGCTGCCAGTCGGTCATAAACCCCGGGTGCACATCGGTTTCCAGCGCGATTGCAGGCGGCGGCGTCTCACGCCCGATAAAACGAATCCCCTCGTCATCGACCTCGAAGCGAAGCCCCATTTTCGAGAGCGTATTCAGGAAGGTGAGCAGTGTGTCCTGCTGTGCGCGCCGCAAATAGACATCACCCCGCGTCAGGTAGGCAGCGATTGCCAGCGAGACGGCCTCGTTGCGATCACTGAGCAAGGTATGCACCGCGCCATGCAGCCGCTCAACGCCTTCAATGACAATACGCCGATCTACCTTGATTTCAATGATCGCGCCCATTTTTTGCAGCAGCTTGATCAGGTCGATAATCTCGGGCTCAGTCGCAGCATTCTCAATGATGGTCACCCCACGAGCCAGCGAAGCCGAGATCAGGAAGTTCTCCGTTGCCATCACGCTCGGGAAGGGGAGCTTGATTGTGGTACCGCGTAGTCCGTTGGGAGCGGAACAGAAGTAATGGCCGTCCTTCTCAATAATTACAGCCCCCATCTGGCGCAACCCATTGATATGAAAGTCAATCGGGCGTGGTCCGATCCGATCACCTCCGGGAGCCGGAATAGTGACCTCGCCGCGCCGATGGAGCAGGGGACCAAGAGTCAGGACCGCAATACGGTTCAGGCCACCCACCTCCGTTGAAATAACCGTCTTCTGCACATCTGGCGTCCGAATCGAGAGCGTATGGTCCTCTAGCGACAGCTCAGAACCGATATCCTCGCAGAGCTTCATTGTCAGGTACATATCGCCAAGCAAGGGGACATTGCGCAATATACACTGTTCGTCGGTGAGCAGAGAGGCAATAATCATTTTCGTGACGGCATTCTTTGCCCCACTGATGACAACCTCTCCTTCAAGTGCAGTTCCTCCTGTGATCCGATAATACGGCCCACGTTGAGACGATGCAGTAGTGAGTTCCATTCAACAACCTTTCTGTTTCATGCACTTTTTAATACCGACCGGAGTTCCCGGGGGCCTTATAGAGCCAGCGCAACGCATTGAGCTTTGAGCCACGCACCGCCATATGCGACCGGCGCGTACGCGCCCGCTCCCGATCAAGCGAGTCCAGCAGGTCCAGAAAATGGTTGACGCTCTGGGCCACGCCCTCAACCATCAGGTAACCCGAGGGCTTTACTGCATCGCCAACCAGATACAGTCCCTGTACGTGCGTTTTTGGTGAGACATCTTCTCCCTGTGAGAGACGATTTACCGGCCATTCACCCCGATAGGTGCCCATTGTCAGCACCCGGCAGTGCTTCTCAAATGTCTCTCCAAACAGCATGCGGAGATCAGCCAGTGCTAAAGCCTTTTCCTCTTCCACATTGTGACTTTGAATCACCTGATGCGTAATCAACAGATGTTTTCCAGGAGGCGCCAATGAAGGGTCACTGTTTGTCGGCTGCACGATCCCGGCAATACGCTTTGTATCCAGGCAATACATAATCCCACGATGCGGGATCAGCGAGACATCACTGAGCACATGTACTTTCAGGCCAACGGCTTCCCTGATCGTGGGCTCACCTCTCAGTGGCGCCTCCATTGCCGGATTTTTCAGTTCTTTTAACAATGCTGCCTGCGTGATCCGTCGGTTCTCTAGCAGGGCATCCGTGGCGCGTGGGCCAATATCACTGACAACCAGCGGAGCATAGACAGTTCGCTCTTCTCCGCTCGTCTTCTGTAAGAAACGCACCCCGGACACCTTGCCCTCTTCCTGCAGAATCTGGCGCACTTCACAGGAATGCAAGATCTCTCCCCCCTGCTTGATAACATGTTGCTCCAGCCGTTTCGATAGCGCTCCACATCCACCATCCACAATCGCTGGCGCACCAAAGCGAAACATATTCTTTGTCGTCTGGATCACTTCAGCAGTGCTGACCTGATGCAGTTCAAGGCTGAGCGCAAAGCGCGAGATACGCTCGAAAAAGGCGACCAGTTGCGGGTTACGCTTCACGTTGATATGCCGCTCCAGCCAACGATCAAAGGGCAAATCGCGCTCATCTGCGGGCAGAGGACGGAAAAACATCAACCACCCCAGACGCAGGAACCAGCCAAACTGACGCGGTCCGAGAAAGCGCGATACACCCAGGAGCCCGCGCACACGGTGTTGTTTGCCATGAACATGAAAGGAACCAAAAACATCGGCATCAAAAAAGCGATAGGGAACGCGCAACCGACTGAGCATGTGCGCCAGAACGCCACTGCTTCCAAACGGCACCATATGCACGGCCCCTGTGCTTACCTGAACACCCTGAAAGGTTTTGGCGGTAAAGCGGCCCCCACTATGATTCAGGCGTTCCAGCACGAGCACGTGCTTGTTCCGCTGAACCAGATGGGCGGCGGCAAGCAAGCCCCCCAGACCCGCGCCGATGACGATAGCATCATAGCGCTCACTGGCCGGGAGGACTGGTGCGAGATTCTGTGATAGCTGTTCTTGCATGTAACAAGTCCGAATATATATCTGAATTTCTTGATCGAAAAGAGCGTGTGGTTTGTATCTCCAGAGAGGAATTCTAATAGCAAAGAGGAGGCACCCGCAAGAGGGTGCCTCTCAAGGTTGATTGTTCTTTGTATCAGACTGGAAGAATAGAGCGTCTTCCTTAGCCCTGCGACTCATCACCGATCATCTTGCGCAACAGCGAATTGCACTCGGCCATTGTGTTCAACACGGCCTGGTGAATCTGGAAGACCTTGTTCAGCTCACGCGCTTTGCGAGCAAGCTTGGTAACATACTCGATGTCGCGAGGATTGTTCATCACATCTTCCATCAACTGCGAGAGCTCAGCCCATGCCAGCGCCTCACGGCTGCGTGCGACATCAGCAATGGTGTTATCCATCCGCTCCGAAACGCGGCGAATACCGGAACGAAGCTGATTAGCCACACTGGCAACGTCGCTCTCATGCTTGCGCATCGCGTCCTGTGTAGCAACAAACTGATCTTGCAACTCCTTAACCTGACCATCCAGCGAACTCAGGGCAGCGATCACGCTGCTCAGATCCGGCAGTTCCGGCTGAGAGATAGAAGTCAGGCGACCGAAAGTAACATTGGGATCATTATTGAGGATCGGGGTAGGCGGCACAAGATCGAGCTCAGGAGAAGAGGTCTTCTGGGTCTTCTCAACCTGCGGCGTATAAACGGGCTTTTCCGGCTCTTCTTCCTGTATAGTTGGTATGTCTTCAACAGGAACAGCAGGCTCCTCGGTTGCGGGCACCATCCCCTCCTGATCTGTAAAGGAGTAGGAGTCGGAAGACGAGCCATGCAAAGCATTCGCTTCGGGGTCAGACATCGAGAACGTGGCATACTCCTCCGCGTCCTCGGTTGTCGGGATGGTGGCATTCGCGTCGGCATTGGTGCGATACGTATGATCGATACTGGATTCATCAACGCTGACAGTCGGAAAGTCAGCGACATCATCCGCAACTGAGCCGGGAGCGCGGAAGATCAGTTCATGCTCTCCAATGCCGATATGATCGTTCTCGCGCAGCTGATGCACAGCGTTCTCCTCAAGCTGCTGTCCGTTGACAAAGGTGCCATTCGCACTGTGCTCATCTCGCAAGAAATACTGACCATTCTCAAAAGTGACCAGTGCATGCCGGCGTGAGGTCAGCTTATCTTTCGATAACAATATATCACTATTTGGTGCGCGCCCTATTGTAATTTCAGCTTTATCGAGCACGTATTCCTGAATATCGTGTCCATCCTCGGAGCGCAGAATAAAGCGAGCAGGCTCCTCAATTTTCTCCATAGTCGCATTCGCGACCGGCGCTGCCTGATAAGCGGGTTCTTGTTCGGAGTTCCCGGAAACAGTCGGGGCCATTGGATCGGACCAACCACGAGCAGGCACGGTACCCGCCTCCTGTCCAGATGGACTCCATTCATCCTGATTTGCCAGAGTGGGCTCACCTGCGCCCGCAGGGATTGACTGTTGAGGCACGGCAGGGGTTCCATGCAGGCGATTGCCGCAGTTCAAGCAAAAATTATCCTCTGGCCGCGTATCGGCCCCACAAAAGGGACACTTATCCATGATAAAAGTTCCTCCCATTCGTTGCACGCAATGATTTCGCAACGTACGCGCACAAAAACTTCTGTCATTATATCAAAAGTACAAGTTAAGAGTCGAGGGCGACGCGACTGATCCCGCATGAAAACAGCCAACATGACAGACTACAGAGTAGTTCATATCCTTCTAGAGAGTAAAACGAAACATTCGCCCTGTATCGTGAACACACCCCATGAAGGAAGTGGAGGTTCCCATCACCTCGGTCTTTATAGCACTTCTGCTTTTCACTTTCTTGTACGGGTCGACAGGGAGAAAAGAGTACCCCTCTCTTCCCTTCTTCCCACAGAAAAGATTACTATTATGAGCAATGTAGACAAAAGCAGGGAGTACTATTCTCCCCTTTTTGCAAAAAGTATACTCTTTACAAACGGGCCAAACTATGAAATAGTTCTCATCCCGTTCTGATGGCAGGGGACTTTACAGCAGCCAGATTTAATGCTACCATTACAATTCACCAACGACGAAATAGACATGAGAGCCTTTTTTACCTTTCTTGGCACATAAGTGAGGGGGGTGGCGGGGAGGACGACAATACAAACAAGCGCTCAGTTTCAGAAACAACGAGAGAGCCACCCATCTGGTGAACAACAAAGCCAGTATTTTTCTTTTCAAGAGAGATTAGTTGAAGCAAACGAGAAGAGAGGGGCCTTCTGTGCCATAGATATGAATGCAAAACAAATCTGGCAAACAGCAATAGAACGTCTACAAGCAAAAGTACCCCATAATATTTTTACGACGTGGTTTCAGGGTACCACCGGGCTTTCTTTTCAGGATGGCGTCTTTACCGTTGGTGTCTCCACCCCTTTTGCAAAATCACATCTGGAACACCGCTTTGCTGACCCCATCCGTTTCGCGCTCGGCGAAGTGATCGGGAACCCGGTCGAAGTACAAATCGTCGTAGCCAAAGAACGCCCACAGACGGAAGCTACAACCGATATCCTTTTCTCTCCTCCCCGACGGCCTCACCGCCTGGGGAAACATCGTCCGTCCCTGGTACAGCGCGAGAAACATCTTGCTGAGACGGGGGCTAACCCAAAGGGGTTCATTCTTCCGCTCCAGCGCCTGAACAAAGACTCGGTCAACCAGCCTGCTCAGGAGCAGACCTGGGACGATGAGCCGCCTGCCCGCTCGCCGATTCAGATCCCGGCAACCCCTGGACTTAAAACGGTCAAATCGTCAACACCCTATACCGGAGAAAGCCAACTGAACCCACGCTATACCTTCGACGCCTTTATTGTGGGGAAATCAAATCAGCTTGCCCATGCAGCCTCAAAGGCCGCAGCAGAGAAACCCGGGCAGATCTATAATCCACTCTTCCTGTATGGCGGAGTCGGCCTGGGCAAAACTCACCTGCTCCATGCTGTTGGACATGAGGGAGAGTCCAAAGGCCTGACTGTCCTGTATGTTACCTCTGAAAAATTTACCAATGAGATTATTAATGCCATTCGGTATCAGAAAACAGAGGAGTTCCGGGCCAAATACCGCCAGATAGATATCTTGCTGGTCGATGATATTCAGTTCATCGCAGGCAAAGAGTCTACAGAAGAGGAGTTCTTTCATACCTTTAATACCCTGCATAACGCAAACAAGCAGATTGTTGTCACCAGCGACCGTCCCCCTAAAGCGATTCACAGTTTGCAGGATCGCCTGCGCTCACGCTTTGAATGGGGTCTTCTGGCCGATGTCCAACCACCAGAATATGAGCATCGATTGGCAATTCTTCGCTCTAAAACCGAGCTTCTGCATTTCCCCGTCCCAAATGAGGTGATAGAGTATATTGCTCGGCCCGAACGCGCAAATGTGCGTGAGCTGGAGGGCGCTTTGAATCGCGTGATCGCCTACGCCACGCTGCACAACGTCGATATCACAACTCACATCGCCGAAGCTGCGCTGGAAAACCTCTATACGGAACGAAAGCATACTCCCATCAAGCTAACGGTCGAAGAGGTATTGGAGGGCGTCTGTCGCTACTATAATGTCGAGATAGAGCGGATTCGCAGTAAACAACGCGATCGCGAGATTGCCTGGCCCCGGCAGGTGGCAATGTATTTGATGCGCGAAGAGACAACCGCTTCCTTGCAGCAAATCGGCGCGGCTCTTGGCGGACGCGACCATACCACCATTATGCACGGGTGGGAAAAGGTCCAGGCTGAGATCAAAAACAATGAGCGCGTGCGCCACGAGATCGCTGCCGTGCTGGAATCCTTGCAACACAGGCCGTAAGAGCGATAGGGCCTGTGTTGCCCCCCTTTTTCAAGAAGCGCTAAAGTGCGCTGGAACTTGCCTTCCCCTTCAAGCGTAGATGGAGCAGATAGCATTCTCTACTCTTCTAAAAGCTTTCTTGCAGCGGAATACTGTAGCCTTTCCCCTCGCTGGACACTATAATAAGGCTGCAAACCATACCAAATTTTCGGGTAGGAGACTTGTATGCAACAGCAACAACAGCAGCAATATGGAGATTTTGACCTTCTGGCTGTATTTCGCGATGAGAGCCAGGCAAATACAGCCATTGAGAAATTGTATAAAGCTGGCTTCGACAAAGACGAAGTTCATCAGCTCAGTGAAGGATCATATGGAGCAGGCGAGTTTCGCGTCCACGGGCCACAGGATCGAAGCGAAATGTTTCGTCAGGTCACGGTAACACGCCCGAATCCCGTGCTTATTATCGTACTCGCCGTTATCTTTGCCGTGGTCCTCGGGGCGCTGGCCTTTGCCGCTACCTTTGCCCTGCCCTCGATTCCCGCGCCGCTTCTGATTACCATCGGTGTGGTGCTCGGTGTGGTGATTGGTGCGCTTATTGGCTTTACCCGCCGCAAAACCGTTGGCGCAATCGGACAGAAGACAGCACAACCCGCACCGTCCCCAACTCGTGCAAATGGCAAGGCGAAGAACGTCGTTGCCCTGCGCTTCCATGAGCCCGTCAATATCAGCCGCAAGTCGAAGGCCAGAGCCATCCTGTTGAACAGCGAGGGCAAAATAGACCGCAGCGTTGGCCGTCAGGAATGAGCAAACCACGACTCCCCCGCCTGAGAGCAGTCAGGCGGGACTTTTTTTGGTCCGGATAAGGCGTTCGGGCTAGTCCCGGAAAGGGGTTTCAGGGCCATTCCAGGCGCTCAAGCAGCCGCACGAAGCGAAGGAGAGCAGAAGAAAGGCAGTTGAGAGTGAATTTTCCACACTTCTCCTAAGAAAGGGGCCTGCCCACTGGCAAAATAAAAAAGACTTGTTTACAATAGTCTATAGCATGCTTAGTGTTCCAGCTACGTGTTAATCGAGGAAAACGGAGAGTTGTAGCATGCCCCAGGATGTGGGTTTTTCACCCCTCAACTCGCTCAATCCAGAAGAGATAGTGCGGGAAAGAGTACAACTGCTTCCCCCGTACAAGGTTATCCTGTTCAATGATGACCATAACGATATGATGCACGTCGTGTATGCGCTGCTCGAAACCGTCAACTCGTTGACGATGAAAGAGGCAACGCATATTATGCTCACTGCGCATCTCACCGGGCAAGCGGTTGTTGTTGTCTGTCCGAAGGAATTAGCTGAGTTTTATCAAGAACGCTTGATCGATTACGGCTTAACCGCAACGATTGAGCCAGATTAGCTGTAGTGTTCCAGGCGGCCTCTATCGGTCGCCTTTTGCTTTGTACCGATTGCGACGGGCAGTAACGGGAAAGATGTACAACATCTCCATACTTCGAGCGTATAAATAAAGAGGAGAGACGATTAAGACGCTGTAGTCTGGAACAGAGAGGAAAATAATACAGGTGGACTGCTCCATTGACTCAGAGAAGCGCCGGTATTACAATCCTGTAGGACACAAACCCGACAAGCGAGCTTGCTGACATTGCAGGAACTCACTCTACCGGGTAGTCAATGATGCTGTTTTATCATGCTCCACCAGGAGGAAATCTATTATGGTTCACTTATGGGGTTCCCGCGCCAAAGAAGAGACGGTGATGAGCAAATCTGCTCTAGGTGAGGGTGCCACCGGGGATATAGAAGTTGTAATCTGCGGCGATAAACTCGATTACAACCTTGTCTACCTGGCCTGTCAAATGGCGAAAGGAGCCAAACGTAAGGTCCATCTTGTTCATGTGATTGAGGTTCCACGAGCACTGCCCCTGAAAGCTGTTCTCACTGAGGAGTCTGAACGAGCTGACAAACTACTCAATTCTGCAATGGAGATCGCCCAACGCGTGGGATGTGAAGCAATACCCGAGATAGTCCAGGCTCGCGATGCGGGACCGGCTATTGTTGATGAGGCCAGAGACCATCACTGTGCACTGATCCTGATTGGACTGGTACGTAACAGTAATCGTACAGATCTGGGCAAAACGGTTCCCTATGTACTGGCAAATGCGCCCTGCCGCGTCTGGCTGGTGCAGGACCCGGCACCGCAAAAGGTGATGGCTCAGGTCTGATCTCTACATCAAAAAGAGAGGCTCCCCCTCTCTTTTCCCACAATAAAAAAAATGGTAAGAATGGCTCTATGAGCGTTACCACAGAGTCGCTCTTTGTGGTATATTGCATGCTTTTCTTCCCGGACTGAATACGTGTGCTACAATAAAAGCGTGTTACTAGTATCATCGCGCTATTGTTTTCTTGAAAGACACACTTTTCTCAGTCGTCCGGGGAGAGATTGTATGCACACTGACGCCAATACAACTAATGTTCCGCGCCGCTCACATAAAGATTATTACACTGCGCTCTATCAGGCCGCACTGACCTTTACTTCCAGCCTTGAGCTTGATCAAGTGCTGCAAAGTGTTGTGACCAGCATTACTGAAGCCATGCAGGTTGATGCCTGTGTCCTTCGCCTATTTGATCAGGAAACTGGTCAACTGCACTTGAGCGCCGTTTATGGCCTGAGCGGCCAATACCTTGCAAAAGGCCCTGTAGATATCACCCATAGTGCGATTGACAGTGAAGCGCTTGCCGGAGCCCCCGTCTGCATCACTGATGTTCGTGTAGATAAACGCTTCCAGTATCAGCATGCCGCCAGAGACGAAGGGCTTGTCTCGCTCCTCTGCGTTCCCCTGGAGGTTCATGGAGAGGCGATCGGTGTCTTGCGCGTGTATACAAAACACGAGACCGACTTTAATGAGGATGATATCCAGTTCCTTTCTGTCCTGGGCAGTCTGGCCGCGTTGGCTATCGAAAATGCCCGCTTATATGAAGGCGTCAGGAGTTCCTATCAGGGCGTGATCGGTGCCCTCTGGGGAACACCTTTTACCTCTATGTAGTGACATACAGGTATATATGCTATCAGGAAAAGCAATGAGGGGAGCGCTGGCTGTTTCAGTGCTCCCCTCATTGTAAGCCTCACCGAAGCAGCAATTGCGCCGCCTGCTGTCCCTGATTATGCAGGGCAACAATCTGTTCTATCTCGGCAGGCGTACAGGCGAGCAACAGCTTGATCTCGCTATCTCGTTTCAACATATCTACACAACAGAGGAGCGCCGTCACATGTCGCTCCTCCAGACTTCCCACCCAGACGTCAACACCCTGCCCATCACCCGATGTGGTGCCCGCCAGATATCCATAGTCCAGCGGATAGACCATAGAAGCATAGCGCGGATGCTTGCTCCCCTTTGGCCTGTCAATGACCAGTTCCGTTGTCGAAACCAGCTCATCCAGATAGTGCCAGAAACGTTCTTCGCTCATCACTTCTCCTTATATCAGGGCAGTCGTGAGATGGGGCGAACTGAAGCAGGCGCGCTCACCGCGTTGCTTCCCGGGAACAGGAAACAGACGCGCCGAGAGTTGTTTCCGCCAGCGCAGTGCCAGAGCCGCGACATCAAGCAGAATATGCGCGATCTCTTCCTGCGTACAATCACCCGGCAAGGGCACGGTATCAAGCCCGGTTCCACAGACGCTTGAGTAGAGTAACAACGAATGCAGGTGCACTTTCCGCTCGCTCCAACGCCGCCCCAGAAGCGTATCTTCCAGTACCGGCAACATCAGTCCGTTATATCCACATAGCGGCAACTCGATCGATTGCAATGCAGTAGTCATGGCCGCCGTGACCGCCAGCGACCCGGCAGACCCAAGCTCGCCATAGCCACACGCCTCAATCGCCTCCGCAATACTCTCGTCGGCCATCGGCGCTGGTGAAAGGTCAATGCCACCAAAGCGAACACCAGCCTCCTGTGCCAGCTCCTGACCAAGTGTCACCATTGGAGCCGCTGCCGCATAGCAGCTATTGCGTACCAGCTCTGTGATCTGTACAGGAGTCAGCACCCCCTTCGTTTCGGCCTGCGCTCGCTTAATGGCATCCCTGACCAGACCGGCCCCCTGAACGCCAAGCGTGATGTTTGTCGGCCCCGCATGATAGGCCGCAGGAAAGAACGGTCCTCCCGGTTTTACGCAGGCAAGCAACGCAAAGCGGAAGTTCCCAAAACCCTCGTCGGTCTCAAGCGCCAGCCGCCGCATCACATGCGCCGTCAGCATCGCTGCCTGATAGGATAACTCCCGTTCGACAAGCACCGTAGCACTGAGCGCCGTAGTCGTGATCAGCATATCAGCCAGTGTATCAAAGCTGGCGGTCGCTGCTTCCTCGGCACGGAGAGGCCCAATCGAGCAATACTCAATTCCCTCTTTCTCTAACAACCGCTGTAGCTCCTGTGCATACGCTTGAATCTGTGCAATTGACCAGCCTGTAAGATCATCAAAGAGCGGGCGCGTTGAGAACCGCAGCGTCTGTACTGTATAGCCCTGCTCCTGAAACTGTTGCCCGATACGCCGGACTAGCGCCGCGGCACGCTGAATCTGCTGCTCCTTGAGCGGATGAGCCTCTGAAATACCAAGCGTAATAGCACGAATAGGTGGGTATGGCATTGCTTTTTCCTCTTTTCTTTGCTTGCTCTTGAATTACAAGATAGGTACTTACACGCCCTTTGCACGCGATAGGGAAGTCTCCCTTTATCTGCCCAGTATACAGAGGCAGGATTGACGGGCGCAAGCATACCGACTACACTTGAGCTAGAATGCGATGGAGGGGAGTTTTGCTTGAACGTTATGCACACGAATGAACACCTTGCCGATGGACAGCCTGATTGCTTCCTTTGTACCCTGGATAGAAGCAGCCATGCGTTCCATGAAACCCAGATTGAAGGACGGATACTCAGCGCACAGGAAACAAGCTATCAGGGAGAACGTTTCGCAACATTTTTTCTGGACACCGGGAGCCGCTACATTGCCCTTCATCTCTCCCACAGCTACTATCGCAGTCTTGTACAGGCACTGCGTGAGCGACGTGAGGCCATCCGAAAAGCACCACTCAATCTACGTGCCTATCATCTCCCCGCAGAGCCCGAGCCGATAGAACAACAGGGTGTGAGCTGGTATCATTACTTCGGGAATCAATACTCACTGGCGATTCTGGAACCGGACACACTGCTGAACATCACCGACCTGAATCAGGCAGAATATTGCCCACGTCAATATCTTCTGCAACGGCTGCTCCCCTCTCCCTCCTCCATCGAGGCCATACGCGGAAATCTGGTGCATTATTGCTTTAAAGAGCTGCTGAAAGAGCATGACCGCAACCCGGACCCGGGACCGGCCCTGGATATTCTGCAACAGCACCTGGAAGAGGCACTGAAGCTTTACAGTATTGATATCGCTCTGGCACAGTTCACGCCGGATGCGCTCCGTGCCGAGGTACAGCCGCATCTGGAAAGCCTTGCCCGCTGGTATGAGAGTGAACGCACCACCCTGTGGGATCTGGCAACACCCTCCAACGGGCAACAGGTACGCGCTGAAACCTTCCTGCTGGCGCCCGAGATCGGGCTGCGCGGTCGGTTGGACCTGTTCTGGCAACAGGGAGAGCGGCAGCGCCTGCTTGAGTTAAAAACTGGCGGAGCGAATGGAAAGCTCCCGAAGACAGCGCATCGCTGGCAGGTGCTTGGCTATCATGCCCTGCTGGCAGTTCGCCGCGACTCCAAAATGAAGCGCGCTCTCGGTACCCTGCTCTACAGCGGCACACCGGGCCAGGCTCAGACTTTTGGCATTCCCTCAACAATTCGCGAGTTGCAACGCGTTGTAGAGACGCGCAACATCCTTGTCCTGCATCAGATCAGCGCCATTCCCTCACCACCACCCGAGCGCCGCTGCCCGCGCTGTAGCCTGCGCCACGAATGCAACACGATCTCTTCTTTGCTGCAATGGGAACCACCAGATCTCACCGATGATCCGCTTGACGCTGAATCTCCTTTTCCCAACGTTCGAATCAATGAGGAGCGTCCCTTCTTTGCGCACTATTATCACCTGCTCCAACTGGAAGGTAGAGAGGCGGAGAAACAGCAGGCGCAACTCTGGCAGGCTCCCGTTCTGGAACGGATCGAGCGCGGTGTGGCCCTCAGGGGACTGGAACCGCTGGGCGAAGCCAGGGCCGAAAAAGACGGCTGGGAACAGACCTTCCGCTGCATCAATACCTCTGAACTACGCGAGGGCGACGAAATCCTGCTCAGTGACGGCGACCCGATTCGCGGTGAGGTGGTCAGCGGCACGATCCTGAGAATCAGCGCCGAAGAGGTCACGGTCTGGACTCGTGAGCTGATCGCGCATCCGCACCTGATCGACCGCTACTCAAGTGATCTCGTCCATACTCGCACCCTGCAAAATCTAACCCGCTGGCTTCAGGTCGAGCCGCATCTGCGCGATCTGGTTGCCGGAAAGGTTCGGCCCCGCTTCTATGAGCGCCACGTTGAAGGTCGTCCTGAATTCAACATCGAGCAGAACCTTGCGGTGACCCGTGCCCTGCAAATGCGCGACTATCTACTTGTGCATGGTCCTCCAGGAACCGGCAAAACCAGTGTTATTGCGGAGATCGTCAGACGCCTCTGTGCTGAGGGCAAGCGCGTGCTCCTGGCAGCATTTACCAATCAGGCCGTTGACAACATCCTCAAGCGCCTCGAAAAAGAGGGCTTCACCGATTACATTCGCCTGGGGCACGAACGGAGCATCGATCCACAGGTGCAGCATCGCCTGTTGCAAACGCTGGTCGACGATCCTGCAAGCGTACATGAGGTGTTGCAACGCATGCCCGTTATCGCTTCAACCACCGCCACATGGTCATCAGACAAGTATGGTGAAAATGGCCTGCACTTTGATGTGGCCGTCATTGATGAGGCCGGACAACTGACGATTCCCGCAATTCTGGGAGCGCTTCGCTTCGCCAAACGCTTTATCCTTGTTGGGGATGAAAAGCAGCTCCCGCCGCTGGTCCAGAGTCAGGAAGCAGCCGAGCTTGGTTTGAGCGAATCGCTCTTCAGCCAGCTCAAGCGGCTGGATGACGAGTATATGCAACAGGCGCCACAGGCGATCAGCGCTTGCGTGCCGTTACGGGTGCAGTATCGTATGAACAAATGGATCTCTCACTTCGCCTCGCGGGTCTTCTATCAGGACCAGCTTGTAGCAGCACCAGAGATCGCAAACCAGCGCCTCCGCTTCACCAGAAAGCCCGAAAAGCTGTCCGAACCAGAACCAGCCTTTGTCGTCCCGATGCTCGTTCCCGGTCATCCGCTCGTTTTTCTGGATGTGCCGGGCAACGAAGACGAGCACAAAATCAGTACGACAGAGGCACAGGCAGTTAGAGCATTGGTGGGTGGGCTGCTGGCCCGAGGCGTTGCGCCGCAGGATATTGGCATTATCGCCCCCTACCGCGCTCAGGTAGCGCTGCTCAGGCGAACCCTGCTTCAGCCAGATATCAGCTACGAATGGGAGGGAACACCAGACATCAGCATAGATACCGTCGATCGCTTTCAGGGAGGAGAGCGCCCGGTCATTATTATCTCGTTTGCGACCGCACGAGAACCGGCCCGCGACACCCTCCGCCGCGATTTCCTGGTTGATCCGCACCGTCTGAATGTCGCTCTAACCCGGGCACAACAGAAGCTGATGCTGGTTGGCAGCGTAGCAGCACTGGAAAACCTGCCCATTTTCAACCGCCTGATAACCTATTGCCGCAGCATGAAAACGATCACACCCTATCATCCTTCCTGATCTGCAAGCGTTATTGCAAAGATCTATTGCAGCCTGCTACAACTATAGTGTATGCTCAAGAGTATCTACAGAAATGGAGTGTGCGAGCAGAAGATCAAGGGTAAAAGGAGCAGCTCAAACAGAGGAGGATAGAATGAAGCAGGGCTCAATTCTTGTTGTTGGTAGCTTGAATATGGATCAGGTAGTACGCGTTCCTCGCATCCCCGCGCCAGGCGAAACATTGCTCGGGGCCGGTTCCTTGAAACTCATCCCGGGCGGTAAGGGGGCCAATCAGGCTGTTGCAATGGCCCGACTGGGAGGCTCAGTCAGCATGGCCGGACGAGTAGGGAGCGATCCCTTTGGCAAGCAATTGGTAGCAGAGCTTCACAAACACTCGATTGACACTGAATTGATCGTCACAGATCCTATAGAATCAAGCGGCGTTGCGTTCATCTTTCTATTGCCCGAAGGCGAAAATTCGATTGTTGTTGCAGGCGGGGCCAATATGCAGGTCGGACGAGATGAACAGCACTTTGCAGCAATTCAAGAGGCACTTCCTCAGGCAAAGGCCCTCGTACTACAAATGGAAATCCCTATCGAGACGGTCACCCGCCTGATCGAAGCTGCCCATAAGGTTCACGTTCCCGTTATTCTCAATCTGGCCCCGGCGCATTCCCTGCCACGAGAGGTCTTACAAAAGGTCTCTGTGCTGATCCTCAACGAAACCGAGGCCAGCCACCTCAGCGGCCAGCAAGTGAACACGACGGAGGATGCACAGGTTGTCGCCACGGTCCTACAGGGATATGGCATTCAGACGGTTGTTATCACCCTGGGAGGCAGAGGAGCTGTGTTGGTCACCCGAAACGAGGAGCACAAACCACGCTGCGTCTATCAGGCGGCCCCCCGCATCCAGATTGTGGACACAACAGCCGCCGGGGACTGCTTTGTAGGCGCATTGACCGTTGCCCTTGCCGAAGGGAAGCAGGCAGAGGAGGCGCTGCGCTTCGCAGTCTATGCCGGCTCGCTCAAAGTAACGCGGTTTGGCGCTCAATCGGGCATGCCAACACTGGAAGAAGTGCTTGCCTCATATCCCTCACACTGAGCGTCGGTGAGTAGTCTCCAGATCTTCGCACTGGAAACTACTCATGCTCCCTTTGCTAGCGGACCGCCCGATGCAAGAGCTGCACAAAGCGCTCATGGGATGCGGTCAGAACAACCTCTACGTTTGGCTCACGCTGAAGAACATTCCCGATATCCACAATAGTCTGGCCACGAGTTAACGAATCGGTCGCGACATCGACAAAGAAGCGGCCCGTCTCGGTTGCCGTTTCTGGCTCAAGCGCGATCGCCATTGTCAGCGGATCAGCCAGCACAATGCCCCGTTGTAGATTCTTCTGACTGACTTCCCGCGCCACCCGCTGAATATCGACACAGAACGTGGCCAGCGACGTGCCTTGTGCCTGAAGCTGACCTTCTTCCTCGGGAGTCAACATACCATAGCGACTTGAAAGCTGCCAGTCAACCAGCTTGATTGGCATACCCGAAGCGAACACGATTTTCGCTGCCTCAGGATCGACCCAGGCATTATATTCCGCAACCGGGGTTACATTACCACCAGAGACTGAGCCCCCCATCACAATACACTCTCGAACCAGAGACGCCAGTTCCGGTTCAAGCGTGAGAGCAAGCGCTAGATTGGTCAGCGGCCCCAGGGCCACCAGCGTGATCTCAGAGGGATAGCGCCGAATCGTTTCACGCAACACATCAACCGCATGGCGCTCCGCGGGCACTCTTCCGCTCAAGGGCAACCCGATATCTCCCAGACCATCCTGTCCATGATAATCGTGAGCTGCCTCCAATGGCCGCAATAACGGTGCAACCGCCCCGGGATAGACCGGCACCTGCTTGCCACACAACTCAACCGTGTAGAGCGCGTTCTGTACCCCCTGCTCAAGTGGCATATTTCCGCATACCACCGTGATCGCCTCAATCGTCACATCAGGATATGTCAGCGCCATGACCAGCGCGACTGCATCATCACTGGCTGTATCTGTATCGATAATAAAACGCCGCATAGAATACTCCTTACAAAAGCCTTATTATCTATCACCCATATTGATAGTAACAGAATAGAATACTCCTTACAAAAGCCTTATTATCTATCACCCATATTGATAGTAACAGATATAATAAGAGGACGATGCAAGTCGCTTTTGACAATTGCCCGGAAATACAGTATATTACAAGAGTATATTCCGACCTTTTTACTCGGATTAAACAGGAGCAAAATCAAGGAGCCGATGAATGGCACAGATTAACGAAGCAGAAGTACTGGACGCCTTACGCGAATGCTATGATCCAGAGATACCGGTCAATATCGTCGATCTCGGGCTGGTGTACGGCCTTAACATAAACCAGGAAGAAGGGCACGTAGATGTCACCATTACCCTGACAGCTATTGGTTGTCCGATGGCCGGAGAGGTGATGGAGGAGATCGACATGCGTGTACGTCAGGTCGAAAACGTGAAAAGCTGCAAAGTCGACCTCACCTTCGATCCTCCCTGGTCTCCTGAGCGGATGACAGAAGACGCACGGTGGGAACTGGGTCTTGTCTAAGCAGAAAACACAATGGGTGGGCTGGTTCCATGACAGAGCCAGTTCATCCATATTTTCCACCTCTCTTTCTCCTTTCCTCATCCCTCACTCTCTTCTCCACTTTTCCTTCTGAATTTACCCTATCACCTGAGTAAAGTCAATCATAGCAAAGCACTTCCATCCCTCGCTATCGAGCCTCTCGCATGGTATGATAGGGTGCGAGAAGTACTGCGAGACTGCCAACTTGGCACAACCGAGAAAGAATGGTATGCTAGTAGGACCTTATCCTGTACGGCACTTTCTTGCGTTCTATCTGTACTTATCTGGAGTTCTCGGAGTTTTTGCATGCAATATTGTATTAACTGCGGCCAGCCTTTGCGACCAGGGGCCTCGTTCTGCACCAATTGTGGCTATCAGAACCCTGGTACGCCGAGCACACCGGGCTTTAGCAGCAATGACTACTCGGCACAAACGGTAGCCAGCCCGCCGCCGGTTGCTCAGCAAGATTTTCCGGCTCCTCCTCCCCTCTCACAACCGCCTTCTTCTCAGGGCTCAGGAGCCAACCATCAGCCGCTACACGAAACCTATTCAACAATCCCTGCGCCGATTGATTCCAATCAGGCGTATCAGGAAACGGCCTCTTCCTATGCGACCGAGGCAGCATACGGGAGCTCACCCAATTACCCGAATGTTCAGGCTCCCAATCAGTTTGGCTCTGCCGCAAACTACCCGCAGCAGACTCCCAATCACCCTGGCTCTGCCGCGAACTATCCACAGCCAACACCCAGTCAATTTGGCCCTGTCGCCAGCTACCCGCACCATACCCCCGGGCAATTTGGTTCTGCCGCGAACTATCCGCCGCAACAGTTTTCCGGTTCCAGCCCCTACAACGCGCCATCGCAGGGTAGCTTTCCTACCCCCCCACAACCGCCAAAGAAGAAGAGAACCGCACTGATCGCTATTTCAGCAGCGCTTGCTCTGCTACTCATTCTCGGCGCAATTGTAACGTTTGGCGTCATTATTCCGAACCAGGTTCAGGCCGACCAGACCGCGACAGCCCAAAAAACGGTGACAGCCCAGAATCAGGCCACGGGAACTGCAAACGCACAGGTGACAGGAACATCCGTCGCGCAAGCACATGCAACTTCGACTGCTCAAGCACAGGCGACAGCGAACGCTGTTGCCACACAAACGACACTTCAGAGTCTCTATACGCAGGCCACAGGAGGGAAGCCCGTTCTCTCGTCGCCACTGGCAGCAAACGATAGCGCGAACTGGAACGTGGGTAAAACCAATGATGGAGGCGGATGCAACTTTAGCGATGGCCAGTATCATTCGACGCTGAACAAAGAGAAATATTTCCTGACCTGCTATGCCCAGAAAACCGACTACGCCAACTTCGCCATTGAGGTCGAGATGACGATTGTAAAAGGCGATGCAGGTGGTCTGGTTCTGCGCGGCGATGCAAAAGGCGGGAATGCCTATCTCTTCTCGTTTAAGAGCGACGGCACCTATGCAGTCCATGTCGAGAAGAACAGCAGCTTTAAAGGTTCAATCCTGACTAACCATACCGATATGATGCGCACTGGCTCCGGCGAGACAAACACAATCACTGTTATCGCTCAGGGTGACACCATGTATCTCTACATCAACAAACGTTATGTTGATAGCGTGGTCGATAGTACCTACAGCAGCGGACAGGTCGGGGTATTCTGCGACGCGGAGTCACAGCCTACAGACGTTGCGTTCAAAAACTTCAAAGTCTGGAATCTCTAAGCAGCAAAGAGCAGTCTCCCGGGAGGCTGCTCTTCCCCTTTTACCTCATAAGGGTTGACAAAGCGCAAACCCAGTGTTATTCTCGATATATCAGTTCAGCACAACAAAATATCAAGCGATGAACGGGATAAGTACCTGTTGGGTGATCTCAGAGAGCTGCGGGATGGTGCAACGCAGCGATACACCTTCAGCGAAATCCACCCGGGAGCCTGCGCGAACAGCGTTTACGGTTCGTCCCCGTTACCGGACAACAACGAGGTTCACTTACAGGTGAATAAAACAAGGTGGCACCACGATAGAGCATATTCTGCGTCGTCGTCCTGAAAGAAAAGGACACGGCGTTTTTTTATTGTCTGAAAAGAGGAGTTTGACAGATGTTAGATCTTACCTTTATCCGAAACAATCCGGATCTCGTGAAAGAGGCGGCACGACTGAAAAACAACCCGATCGATATCGACGCGCTGCTTGAGCTTGACCGGCAGGTTATCAATATGCAGCAGGAAGTTGACCAGACCCGCGCTCAGCAGAAGCAGCTCTCGAAGCAGATTCAGCAAGCTGCGAAAGAGAAGAATGTGGAGCTGCGCACTCAACTTATTGCCGAAGGGAAACAGCTCTCGGAGCGCCTGAAAGCACTGGAGCCAGAACTGACCCGCTTACAGGACGAGCGCTATCAGATGCTCCTGCTGGTCCCCAATATTCCCGATCCAAGCGCCCCGATTGGCAAAGATGAGGATGACAATGTGCCCATTAAGTACTGGGGCGAAAAACCACAGTTCGACTTCGAGATGCGCGATCATTATGAGCTCATGCAGCATCTTGATCTGATCGATATCGAGCGCGCGGTCAAGGTTGCCGGAACCCGCAGCTACGCCTTGCGGGGCGACGCAGCCCGCCTGGAACTTGCCCTGATTCACTTCGCTCTCGATCGTCTGGCCAAAGAAGGTTTCATGCCGCTTATCGTGCCCTCAATGGCCCGCGATTTCGCCTTTATTGGCAATGGACAATTCCCAAAAGGACGCGATCAGGTATACGAGGTTGAGGACGAGGATCTGTTCCTTGTTGGCACTGCCGAGGTCTCGATCACCGGCATGTATAAAGATGAGATCCTCAAGGCCGAAGAGCTGCCACTGCGCTTTGTTGGCTATAGCCCCTGCTACCGTAAGGAAGCGGGAACGTACGGCAAGGATACACGCGGCGTCTTCCGTGTCCACCAGTTCAATAAGGTCGAGCAGTACATTATCTGCAAAAACGACCATGAGGAATCGGTTCGCTGGCATGAGCAGCTTCTGAGAAACGCGGAAGAGCTGGTGCAGGCGCTTGAGCTCCCCTATCGCGTGGTCAACGTCTGTACCGGAGACATGGGTGATGGCAAGGTCGGCATGTATGATCTTGAATGTTGGGTGCCGAGCGAGAACCGCTACCGAGAGACCCATTCGTGCTCATACCTGCATGACTGGCAAGCCCGTCGCGCTAATATCCGCTATCGCGACGAAGATGGGAAGCTGAAGTTCGTTCACACACTGAATAACACTGCCATTGCCTCGCCACGCATCCTGATCCCGCTGCTGGAAAATCACCAGCAGGCGGACGGAAGCGTACGGATTCCCGAGGCACTCCGCCCGTATATGGGTGGTCAGGAGTACATTCACCCGAAACAATAAAACCCCTGTGCGCGTCTGCCGGGAAGCAGCAGACGCGCCTTTTCTTTGAGTATGGAAGGAGCAAAGACCCCTTATGGACCCCATCAACGTCTTTGATTACGAGAAGCTGGCCCGCGAGAAACTGGATCAGTTAGCCTGGGACTACTACAATGGCGGCAGCGACGACGAAGTGACCCTGCGCGCCAATCGTAGCGCCTTTGAGCGTATTCGCATCCGTCCGCGCATGCTCGTTGATACGAAGAATCTCGATATGCGTACCACCGCACTTGGCACGCCGATCAGCATGCCCGTCATTGTCGCACCTACCGCAGCCCACTCAATGGCTCATCCCGACGCTGAAATTGCCACAGTGCAGGCCACAGGCAACTGTGATACCATTTTTACCGCCAGCACCGCGGCCTCACGAAATGTGGTTGAAATTGCACAAGCCGCTACCGGGCCAATCTGGTTTCAGTTATATACGCATCGCAACCTCGACTTCAGCCGGACGCTGGTTCAGCGGGCCGAGCAGGCAGGCTATCGCGCGATTGTGTTTACCGTCGATATGCCACAACTTGGACATCGCGAACGTGACCTGCGCAACAACTTTGACCAGCTTCAGCAGCTTCCTACCGCAAATTTCCAGCTCTCCGAAGGCTTTCTCAATCCAACCGAACGCCATAAGATTGATACATGGGAAACGGTCGACTGGCTCAAAAGCGTGACCAGCCTGCCCATTCTGTTGAAGGGCATTCTGACCGCTGAAGATGCGCTGCTGGCCCTGGAACATCACGTCGATGGAATCATTGTTTCCAATCATGGCGGTCGTCAGCTTGATGGGGTTATGGCCGGCATTGAGGCACTGCCAGAAGTGGTTGAAGCTGTCGCAGGCCGCTGTGAGGTCTACATGGATGGTGGTATCCGACGCGGCACCGATATCCTCAAGGCGCTGGCGCTTGGCGCTCGCGCTGTACTGGTAGGTCGTCCTGTGCTGTGGGGACTAGCCGCAAACGGAGCTCAAGGTGTACGCGGCGTGCTGGAAATCTTGCGTTCTGAACTGGCACTGGCGATGACACTGGCTGGTTGCCCGAACCTTGCCAGCATCACGCCCTCATTGGTGAAGATTCTATGAGGCAAGCGGAATAATTTCTCCGCGCACCGACAGCGCTTCATCATCGATATACAACATGCCGATACTACAGGTTGGCTGGCGACGACGATCTGTAGCGCTTCCAGGATTAAAGAGCAGCAGCCCATCCTGCTCTTTATTGTAGGGTACATGGCTATGTCCGAAAACGACCACCCGGGCCCGGGGAAATTCTACTAGAGCATTACGTGCATAATATTTTGAATCACCCAGAATATGCACAATGCCAATACGACAAAAGCCAACCTGTATCTCTCGCTTGATGGGAAGCGCCTCTACCACCTCATCATATTCGACATTCCCCTGCACTGCGACAACAGGTGCGATCGTTTCCAACTCCGAGAGCACCGAGAGTACCGAGAGATCACCCGCATGGATAATCTGCTCTACATCAGCAAAATGCTCCCAGAGAGCCTCTGGAAGCCGCTTAAACCTGGGAAGGTGAGTATCAGAAAGAACTCCTACTTTATGGACCATACTATTTCGCTTCCTCCCTGGATGTGCTATTACGCTAGTGGTACGTTGCCGGGCTATACTGAAGAAAGAGCCCCTTTCAATGAGTCCGAGACCGGTACCAAAAAAAACGATGAGAAAACCTACTTCCAGGATACATAACATTTATGCGTATCGCTATTATATCCGACATTCATGGGAATCAGGTAGCGCTTGAAGCAGTGCTGCACGATCTTTCCCAACAGGCGCCAGTCGATCATCTGGTGATTGCTGGTGATCTCTGCCTGAACGGGCCTCGACCCAAAGAGGTCCTGCAACTGATCCAGAGCCTTCAGTGTCCGGTCATCCAGGGAAATGTGGACGTTGACACCATCACAGGAGCTCCCACGAAAAGTCCGAAGAAACGCCGCATCATCGCCTGGACACAGGAACAGATCGGGCAGGAAGGCATCGACTACCTGTCCGCTCTGCCCTTCTCACACCTGATTACCAACCCGCATGGGAGTAACGCCTTGATTGTCCATGCAAGCCCCCGGACACAGAACGAGGCCATTTTCCCCACAGCCTCAGATGAGACGCTGGAAGAGCAACTCGGCTCGCTTAATGCCACTATTGGAGCGCTCGCCTTTGGACACCTCCATATTCCGTATGTTCGACACTGGCGACAGCTCCTGTTAGTCGATGTCGGCAGTTGTGGTCTGCCCCGAGACGAAGATGCACGTGCTTCCTATGGCCTGTTAACATGGCAGGATGGAAGCTGGCATGCCGAGATCCGACGCGTTTCCTATGATATCGAGCAGGTAGTCAGGCAATTGCGCGAGTGTGGCATTCCTCATGCCCGCAGCCGCATCAAGATCCTGACGACCGCGAAATATTGATCTGTTGGCAGACAAAAAAGAAGAAGCCCCGCCGAAGAAGCGGGACTTCTTCCCTCAGCACCCTATCACCAGGACATACAGTTATAATGCTGCATGTTCAAATGGCAGGGACATTCGTACAATGTATCTGCAAGCAGCGGTGACTGAGAGGCTCCGGCCTTCTCCGAAAGCTCGCCAGTCGGCCCGGTTAATTGTTCCAGCGCTGGAAAATCGTCCTCACCATAGAGTTCCTCACCAAAGTAACTGACAGCGTCCCCGATGTCTACTAACTCCAATTCCTCAATAATTGCACGTAATTCGCTTGTAGAAGTCATAGTAGAACCCCCAATAAAAAAACGAAGCGGTCAAATCAGTCCTCCTCCACCTTGCCCCTCGGCCCCAGACCTTGCCTGGACGCCCTGTACAGGATCACTGATCCCCTTTTTCAAAGCGGGTCCGCGTACTGCGCTCAGCCTCCCTTGCAAGACGCCTCACGCAATCTGAGTAAGTGTTAGCAGGACAAAAACAAAAGCATAATGAAAACATAGCTCTATCAGTAGAAACGCCTCACCGGGGCAAGTCGAGCCAGAAAAAGCTTTCAATAGGCCAAAAAGGCCAGTCCTTGTGGATGAGTCTATGATGATAACAGGTAGCGCTGCAACCCCTTCAACCGAAAACTCGACCGCATAGCCCTTGCCTGCTCAAACGTGATATACTGACATGGACAAAAAAGGCTTCCAGCGAGGCGGAGCGTTCAAGCTGCTCTCTCTTACGCTTGAGGAGTACCCGGCAGACAAGTGTACAAGCAGGTCAAACACGCTCCCGTTTACGACTGGCTGACACGAGGAAAGCAATCGAAGCTGTCAGCACACATGCAAATAGATTATTCACTTGCAGGAGTTTTCTTTATGGCAAGCAAAAACTATGATGTAGCAGTGATTGGTGCAGGACCAGGCGGCTACGTCGCCGCTATCCGTGCCGCACAACTTGGTGCCAGTGTCGCGATCGTGGAAAAACAATATCTGGGCGGAACCTGCCTCAATGTCGGTTGTATCCCTTCAAAAGCCATGCTCCACATCGCAGAAGTACTGCACAACATGGAGTCACTGGATGATCTGGGTATTAGCCTTCCCGAGCAACCTACCCTCGATATGCGCAAGGCGGTTGCCTATAAAGATAAAGTGGTAAAGCGCATGACCAGCGGCGTCGGCCAACTGATGAAAGCAAATAAAATCGATGTCTTTGAAGGCAAGGCAAGCGTTGACGCCTCCCGCTCTATCAGCATCGAAAAGAATGATGGCTCTCAGGAAACCATCAGCGCGGACAAGATCATTCTGGCAAATGGCTCCGTCCCCTTGATGCCGCCTATGCCGGGTATCGACGGGCGCAATGTGATCAACAGCGATACCTGCTGGAATCTGCCCGCTGTTCCAAAGAGCCTGATCTGTGTCGGCGGTGGCGTAATCGGCGTCGAGCTGGCCTGCATGTTTAACGCGATCGGCACAAAAGTGACCATTCTGGAAATGCTACCGAATATCCTGGCTCCCGTCGATGACGAGGTACGCAAGCTGCTGGTCCGTATCCTGAACAAGCGTGGAATCGAGATTGTGACCGGCGCAAAGGTTGAGGCAATCGAGGATGATGGCGACCAGAAGAAGGTTATTACCACCACCGACAAGGGTGAACAGTCCTTCAATAGCGAGTACGTACTGATGGCTGTCAGTCGCCGTGCCAATACCACCGGCCTTGAGCAACTGATTGAACAGGGCCTTGATATGGATCGTGGCCGCGTTCGTGTCAACGAGAAGATGGAAACCAACCTCCCCGGCATTTATGCGATTGGTGACCTGACGAAAGGTGCCGGTCTCGCTCACGTAGCCTCAACCGAGGGTGAGGTTGCCGCTGAGAACGCGATGGGCCATCAGACAACAATGGAATACGATGTTGTCCCCAATCCTATCTTCACATTCCCGGAAATTGCCTTCGTCGGCCTGACCGAGGCACAGGCCAAAGAGAAATACGACGAGGTTCATGTGGAGCGCTTCCCCTGGGCAGCAATTGGGAAAGCAGTCGCTATCGGCGAGATGGATGGCTTCACCAAGATTATCACAGGCAAGTATGGTGAGATTCTGGGTGCCCATATTATCGGCCCCGATGCCACAAACCTGATCAGCGAGTTCTCGATTGCTATGCGCGGCGAACTGACAGTTGATGAGATCATCGACACGATTCACCCGCACCCAACCCTGAGCGAGGGCATTCACGAAGCCGCTCTTGCGGTCGAAGGTCGCCCCCTTCATATTGGGCCCAAACGCCAGCCCGTTCGCGCTTAAAAACGCATCGAGCATATCTGAATATCAATCCCCTGGGTCGTTCCGTCAGTATGGGACGGCCCTTCTTCTTTTGAAACGCCTGGTCCCCCCTTTTTTCCTAGCAGAGCTTCTTCCCGCTACAGAAGCCCACCCACTACGTCTCTATATCCAGAAGCTGTAAACACTAGAGAGGTAAGCCACTTATCAGTATACCGTAGCAGTATGCTAAAAGTATACCCATTCTCTTTTGCATTCAGGCTATCAATGCACCTGCTTTTTTTCCAAATATCGACGTGCTTTTCAATCACGTGCAAGTCAGCAAACCAGAAAGAGCACTTCCATGATGTATGACCACAAGACCAGTTTTGAAAGCGCGGGCAGGCAAACCGGTATAGAGAATACTCCGTTCCCGACGGCCTTCCCGGAACTACCAGGACAGAACGAAGAGCTAATACAGGACTTTGTTGCCTATTCGCGTCAGCAACCATTCCAGGTAGAAAGAGCACCTGAAGTTGCTTCCAGGCAACCTGATCCGCCTCCATTCACTCGGCCGACAATACCTCCCGTCATGCACTCACGCAGACGTCCGCTCTGGCTTCCCCTGGTGATCTCATTGATCGCGCTTGTTGTCGTCTTCGGCGGCGTCCTGGGTTATACTGCGACTCTCTCTAATAAAGGAGGGTCAGCCTCCCCGAACACACCACAACTCACCGCACAACAACAGGCGCATAAGGTTGCAGAACAATTTATGACGGCCTTCAAGGCAAAGGACTATCAAAAGCTCTGGTCTCTGCTTCATCCCGAGATTCAAAAACAATGGAAGAATCAGGCGGCCTATGTTGCCTTCCAGCAAGCTCGCTACAATGCCTATACCTTTCATAGCTATACGTTCGGCAAGGAGGAGCAACGAAAAACCTGGATCAATCCCGAAACCATGCAGAGCTACTCGAACGTGTTGCACATACCCGTCTCGCTCAAGCTCGATCTGACCGAGCCACCAGCCGATACAACGCTGCTTGCCGATGACGTTCTGCATCCTTCCCGGATCTTCCAGAATCTGCCTTTGATCATCCAGGAAATGACGCTCAAAGGGAAAGAAAAGCAGTGGCGCGTGCTGGCAGGAGGCCCCGCGGATCCAGAGGCACCTGTACTGCCCCCGTTACAGCCACCAGCACAACAACTCGCAGTGCCAATTCTGATGTATCATCACATTCTTGAGCTTCCCGCAAGCGCAAGCGCTCTTGATCTCAGTCTGGCCGTCTCGCCACAGCAGTTTGAAGAGCAATTGAAATATCTCAAGCAGCGAGGCTACCATGCAATCACCTTCAATCAGCTATTTAACGCGCTCTATTTCGGCGCTTCACTGCCAGAGCACCCGGTGATTCTGACGTTTGACGATGGCTACACAGATGCATACACAAACGCCTATACACTGCTCAAAAAATATGGCTACACAGGAATGTTCTATATTATTACAGAAAAGATTGGCTGGGAGGGTCAGGCAACCTGGAATCAGCTCCGTGAGATGCTCGCCAATGGCATGCAGATAGGCTCTCACAGCGTCCACCATGTCGATATGGGAGTCACCTATCTCTCCTCGCCCGATCAGGCATTCAGGGAGCTTCAGGAATCCCGTGCGACACTAGAAAAGAATCTCAAGGTACCAATTCAGCAGTTCTGTTATCCTGCCGGCGAGCCGTTCCGAAGCGGAGCGCTGAGTACACAGCAGGCCGTCGTCGCACAACTGAACAAGGCTGGCTATGTCGGCTCGACGATTGCCCCGGGTGAAACCGGCATCATTCAGGACAGCCAGCAACCGCAAAAGCTCTTCCGTATTCGGGTAGATGGCCGGTACGGGCTTGATGTCTTTACTGCCAGCATTCCCTGAGCAAAGGCAGAGGTGACGAGAGCGCGTCCCGTCACCTCACTCTGCCCCACTTTTCCCCGGAAAATGGCGAATTTTCAAAAATCCTGGCAAAAGGTCTTTACAACTTCCACAGAGTATGGTATTATCTAATCCGCAAGGGGGTGTAGCTCAGTTGGGAGAGCGCGACAATCGCACTGTCGAGGCCAGGGGTTCGAATCCCCTCATCTCCACCAGGAAGATTGGTTGAATTGATGAGAAAAAGGCTTGCAAATCGCTGACGGATGTGGTATAGTAAATACCGCCAAAGAGGAAGCGATGAGCAGGAGTAGTAGGTTTCTCGTCCAGAGAGTAGCCGGGTGGTGCGAGGCTACATCAGTAAACCGAACTCGCCTGGGAGCTACAAGTGTCAACAGGATATCCTGGTAGCGCTTGTCGGGACGCCCGTTATAGCGTAAAATGAGAGTAAGTTCAAGGTAAGTGTACCAACACGATTTACAGAACATGGGCCTGTAGCGCAGTTGGGAGAGCGTCTCCATGGCATGGAGAAGGTCAGGGGTTCGAGTCCCCTCAGGTCCACCAACAAATTTGCTTACCTGAACTGAAAAATCAGGGTGGTACCACGGAAAGCCTTTCGTCCCTCGCGGATGGAAGGTTTTTTTGTTGTTCCCTTCCCTGCTCTTCGTCATTCCTCGGTTCACGTTTGAGCCAGGAAGCTCAGGCCGTTTCCGCCAGAAACGGCCCTTTTCAGCAGTGTGGCGATGCTCAGAGCTTTTCCTGATTGCTTGAAGTTCTTGTAATTCTGGACCTTATCGCTGTATCCCAGATATGTTTGAGGTTGGTTTCATAAAAGTCTTCACATGCTTTCATGGATTACTCAGCCCGGGGCACTGACGATTATCCATGATAAGAACAATGAAAGCTACAGCCACTGCTCACCTACGCTGGTGAGCCTTACAGCAGTCCTTTGAACTGCTGCGGAAAGAAAGAATTTCGGGGAGGACCGTACATGATTACGCGCACAAAATACGACCCCAAAGAAATAGAACAGCGCTGGCAGGCCAAATGGGAAGCAGATCAAATCTATCATGCGCCGGATGAGTCGCCAAAAGAGAACTTCTATCATCTGGTCATGTTCCCATATCCTTCCGGTGATCTGCATATGGGGCACTGGTACAACTACTCTGCACATGACGCCTTTGGTCGACTCAAACGCATGCAGGGCTATAATGTGATGCAGCCCATTGGCTTCGATGCCTTTGGCCTGCCCGCCGAAAATGCCGCGATCAAGCGCGGCATCCAGGCCCGGGACTGGACACTCGCCAACATTGAACGCATGCGTGATCAGCTCAAAGCAATGGGCGCAGGCTGGGACTGGCAACGCGAAGTAGTCACCTGTCTGCCAGAATACTATAAATGGACACAGTGGCTCTTCCTGCAATTCTACAAGCATAATCTGGCTTATCGCACGAAAGCGCCCGCGAACTGGTGTCCGAGCTGTAACACCACGCTGGCAAATGAGCAGGTGCTGGCTGATGGCACCTGTGAGCGCTGTGGCAGCATCGTCGAACGCCGCGAGATCGACCAATGGCTGCTGAAGATCTCTGCCTACGCCGAGGAGCTGCTAAAGTTCGAGGATATTGACTGGCCTGAAAAAACGGTCACCATGCAGACTAACTGGATCGGTCGCAGTGAGGGCGCAGAGGTCCGTTTCACCGCTGAGATCGAGGGCAAAACCGAAGCAATCTCCGTCTTTACAACACGCCCGGACACGATCTATGGCGTGACCTTCTTCGTTCTGGCACCAGAACACCCCTGGGTTGAGAAGCTCACTACTCCCGACCGGCGCGCCGACGTCGAGGCCTACATTGAACAGGCTCGCCGCGAAAGCGAGATCGAGCGCATGAACACCGAGAAAGAGAAAACCGGTGTCTTCACCGGCGGCTATGTCACCAACCCCGTCAGTGGCGAACCGGTTCCCGTCTGGATTGCCGATTATGTGTTGATGGGCTATGGTACTGGCGCGGTTATGGGCGTGCCCGCTCACGATCAACGCGACTTCGAGTTCGCACGGAAATTCGGTCTGCCTATTCGTCAGGTCATTTGTGCCGAAGACGAAGAGCCCTCCGATCCCGCGACCTGGGATTCAGCAAAGGCAGCCCTGGGCACAATGATCAATTCCGGACCGTTCAACGGAACCCCCGCCAGCGAGTCTAAAGCGCGTGTCATCCGCTACCTGGAGGAAAAGGGAATCGGGAAGGCAACCGTGAGCTACCGCCTGCGCGATTGGCTCATCAGTCGTCAGCGTTACTGGGGTTGTCCGATCCCGATTGTGTACTGTGACTCCTGTGGCATGGTGCCGGTTCCTGAAGATCAACTGCCTGTGCGCCTGCCCGAATATGTCCAGTTCAAGGCAACCGGTGAGTCTCCGTTGCGCTACGAGAAGGATTTCCTGAACACCACCTGCCCGAGCTGTGGCGGCCCGGCAACCCGCGAAGCAGATACAATGGACACCTTTATCTGCTCATCCTGGTACTACATGCGCTATACCGATCCGCACAACAACGAGGAAGCATGGAGCCAGAAACGCATCAAAGAATGGATGCCGGTCGATCAATATGTAGGCGGTATCGAGCATGCGATCCTGCATCTGCTCTACTCGCGCTTCTTTACGAAAGCGCTGCGCGATATGGGTCATCTGCCCTTCGGTGAGCCGTTCAAGCGCCTGTTCCATCAGGGCATGGTCCTCGGTCCCGACGGCCAGAAGATGTCAAAATCACGTGGCAACGTCGAGGCGCCAGACCGTTATGTTGAAAAGTACGGTGCCGATACGGTCCGTAGCTACCTGATGTTCCTCGGACCGTTCGATGCTGGCGGCTCCTTTAAAGCGGAGAATCTGGAAGGCGTCTGGCGCTTCCTGAATCGCTTCTGGACACTGGTCACAGAGAGCTGGAACGATAATCCAACCAATGAACAGAACGCGGAAACCCGCGCGATCGAGCGTCTGCGCCATAAGACAATCAAGCGCGTCACAGAAGATCTGGAGAATTTCCACTTCAATACGGCCCTGGCCGCGCTGATGGAGTGTAACAATGCGCTGATCAAGCAGCAGAAGAGCCCGGTTGCCAATAGCGCCGAGTATCGCAAGGCGTTAGAGACGATGATGCAGCTACTGGCCCCGATGGCCCCTCATATCACTGAGGAGCTCTGGCACCTGACCGGCCATCAAGGAAGCATCCACCTGAGCGAGTGGCCACACTATGATGAGGCCAAGACCCAGGATGAAACCTTTACGTTGGTCATTCAGGTCAACGGCAAAGTCCGTGAGCGCCTTGAGGTTCCCGCTAACATCAATGAAGGCGAGGTTCGCCAACTGGTGCTGGCAACGCCAAAGGTACAATCATTCATCGGCGATGCCACCATTCAGAAGTTCATCTATGTTCCCGGTCGCCTTGCAAACGTTGTTGTTCGCAAGGGATAACAAAACGCGCTTGAAACTACGTGAAAAAAGAGTTCACAAAAACGGCATCCTGGTGTACAATAAACATCGGGATGCTGTTTTGTATGTTTTCTCGTAGTTGCGTTCAGTGTAAAAAAAGACAGGGAAGCCTGTCATACTGTGTGTTACCAACCAAAGCGTTAAACCACCTGCCATAAGCTTTTTTTGATAGTCTGGGATGGAAGAAAAAGGGCAATCTCCTTGTTGTAATTGAGGAATCCCGCAAGCTCGCGCAACAGTATGATGCGATGTGGCGTTGTGGAGAAGAAAGGGTTCGGTTGTGTGTGGGAAAGAGCGGAATTATGTTCGCGACGAGTCATAACCCCGTAGGACGATGGGGGCTCGAAGCCGCCGGAAAAGCCCCATCACACTGGACTAATGGTCCTGGGAACGGAACGTTTTCGCATTCTCAACCGTATATAATCTTAGAGAGCTCATACAGGTCGCTTGCTCTCCCGTATGGAGAAGGGCCTTTTGAGCGGATTTCGCGTAGTCTCTTTCTGGAAAAGTGTGAACTACTTCACAAGAAAAGTGTCAGACTGACTATAGTAACTACGCCGATTTCCGCTTATCCTTAAACTATCAGGAAATATGTAGCAGGGGAGGTGTTAAAGGAGGTGCGTTTTCCAGAAAAATTTGTATTTGAAAAAGTGTTGTGGCGGACGTCTAAATCAATAGAAGACTGATTGGGTCGATTCTTCTTCATTGGTTTGTCCAGAGCAGCACATGAGATTGAGGATGAGTGCAGTGGCGGCTCGCCATAAATCGGCGTAGGTGGAAGGATATACACATGAATACGAATACACGACCTTTGGAAGCGTATAGCGGCGTCGATCATGCAACCTCTGAAACAGACGAATTAACCAGATGCGGCTTCTCAACTGATGAGATTATTTCCCTGCACTGGTTGCGCCAGTGGTATCAGAATGGTGGAAGTGATAGGGTTGAGGTAATTCGTCACCTGGAGTTTCTTAAACTCCTCTATATGAATGGGAAGTTGAATTCGTAGGTATTTTGAGAACTCGTAGTGCAAGAAGGTATGACGATTCATACCTGTGTGCAATGTAGATATATCTTTTGCGAGGAGCCCACTCTCTGGTGGGCTCCTTCGTTTTTCTATGCTCCAACCTTTTTCAAACCAGGGCGGCTTTTCCTACGTACATGTAAGTAAATCAGATCAAGAACTCGACTCTTAAGAGCTAGAGACTGCAAAATAAAGGACTTCTATGCGCATTATTCTTTATCTTGGCAAAGGCGGCGTCGGCAAAACCACCATCTCAGCCGCAACAGCCGCACGCTCTGCCGCTCTGGGAAAACGCACCCTGGTAGTCAGTACAGATCTCGCCCATAGCCTGGCAGACTGTTTTCAAACCACACTGACCAATGAACCCCAGCAGCTAGCGCCCAATCTCTACGCCCAGGAAGTAAACGTGCTCGATGAGATGCGGCGCGGTTGGGGCAAGCTTCAGGAGAAGATGGCAAATGCCCTTCGCAAACAGGGCATGGATGACGTGATCGCTGAAGAACTGGCACTGGTTCCCGGCATGGACGAGATTGTCAGCCTGGTGAACATCTATCGCAATGCCCAACAGGGCAACTTCGAGGTTGTGGTCATCGATGCCGCCCCTACTGGTGAGACGGTTCGCCTGCTCAGTATGCCCGATACATTCCAGTGGTACGTGAACCGTATCTCCGGCTTACAAAGTGTGCAGAATGCATTGAGCTTTGCGCGTCCCTTTATCAAGAAAGTGCTTCCCTCCACCGAAATTATGACCGAGGTACAGCGCCTCAGTGAGCGCGTTCAGATCCTACGCGAGGTGCTGAGCAACCCGGACATAAGCTCGTATCGACCCGTCGTCAACCCGGAAAGAATGGTCATCAAAGAAGCGTTACGTGCCGAGACCTATCTTGCGCTCTTTGGCTATCCGATTGATAGCGTGATGTGCAACCGTGTACTTCAGCCTGGCACGTACCAGGACGCCTTCATGCAGGAGATGTTCCAGAGTCAGGAGAAGCTTCGCACGTTTATCCACGATACCTTCTCGCCGCTGCCCGTCTGGGAGGCTCCCTACTACCCACGCGAGATTCTGGGTGTTGACGCACTGACCCAACTGGCACAGGAGATCTTTGGCGAAGAGGATCCCACCCGAGTCTTTCATCGAGGACCGGTTCAGGAGATCGTCCGTCAGGGTGAAAGCTATGTGCTGCGATTGCCCCTCCCTCATATTGAAATGAACAAGGTGGTCATGACAAAGAAGGGCGACGAGATCATTATTGAGATTGGCAACTTCAAACGCGAAATCACGCTCCCGTCCGTCCTTGCTCATCAGGAAGCGACTCGCGCCCGGCTGGCAAACAATGCGCTTGAGATTCACTTCACTGCCCCGGCAGAAGCAAGCGACAAATCAGCGTAAGGAGTTTTCTGAGAGCAGAAGCAGCTCTTTCTGCTCTCATGCTACTCCTGGATGCTTGCCAGACAACGCAACGTTTTCGGCTCAAGGAAAAAGAGCAACTTGCTTGCACTCTTCTGATCGGTCAGGCAGAAACGCAGCGCTGGCAGCCCGTTATACACAACCAGACGCTCCAGCTCGAAACACGAAAAGGGATGCTTCAACCGAAACGCGATAATCTCCTGATAAGGGAGCGCAGTCAGCCCCGACACCCAGGGCCCATAGGCACCACAGTTAAGGCACTCGCCATAAATCCACGTCTGGATCTTTTCCGCGGGCAATGCTCCCGGACACACTCGGACGCGTACCCGACCGCCACAACAACAACACATCCTGTATCCCGTTTGCAGCGCATTTCTCCAGCTTGCTCCCATCGCGCTTATAGGCAGGCAAAAAAGAGCATCTACTGGCTTTCTGGATTGTCCCACCACTCATTAAGAGCTCACCTTCAGGCCGGGGCGAACATTCAGGGCAATACAGATAGACCCCGGTTCCATTCTGTTCTGGCTGAAGTGTGCCTACCAGATAATGACGCCCACAATACACACACCAGATACATGTTTTCTGTCGTCCCATTGCCTCAGCCGACTGGACAGCCAATCCCAGTTCTTCAGCCTCGGTTCGCAATTCTGTATTGAAAAGCCGCCATAGTTGCCTGCGGAGCCGATGCATCTGCACCTTGAGCGTTTGCACGGAAACCCGCAAGCTTTCAGCAAGCTCTTCCAGCGGCTTTCCTTGCAGGTAGTAGAGCTCAAGGCAGGTACGCCCAGAGACAGGCAGATAGCTCAACACCTTATCTAGCAGGCGCTCCCGGTCCTGTTGAAGAAGATCCTCCTCAATATCAAAGCCCTCTTCCTCAACAAGGGGCCCAGATATATCGTAGAAGAATTTGCCTTCTGTCGACGCACATACTGCAAACAGAGATTCCGACAGATGCCGCTTAACCAGGCCTCAAAACGCTCAGGATCTCGAAGCTGATGCAGTCCCTTCCAGGCCGCAATCAGTGTTTCCTGTACCACATCCTCTGCCTGTTCATCAATTATCCCGAAGGCACGCGTCTGACGCAGCAACCAGGGGTCTACTTCTCTGTAACACCGTATCCATTTCAGCTTCAGAAACCCATAATATATTCTTTCTTGCTATATGATTTGTCTCCTCTTTTCTTACTCTACACCACAGGCTTTCTCTTCTGCAACATGTCTTACCTCTTCGGCAGTATGCAGTGAAACACCACACAGGAAGTATGGAGCAAGCAGGGTGGCAGAGATAAGCACCAATACAGATAGCAGCAGCGCAGGCACGATTCCGAACCTATCGCCGCACCAGCTTCCGCCAACCAGGCTGAGCACATAGACAGCGACTGATGCAACGTTCCCTGCGGCAAAGACTCTCCCTTGCTGCTCACCACGTACCCGTTGCTGGATCAAAGTAGAAGAGATAATACCGTGAACAGGGTTAAATAGCCCTTGAATCGTCATCAAACCGACAACAAGAGGCAGAAACGGAAAACAGCATATCAGCACAGTGCAGAACGCCAGACAGAGCGTTGCAGCGGCCATCCAGCTTCCCGGCTTAAGCCAGCCACTGACCTTCGGCATAAATAGCGAACCGATGAGCGCGCCAATGCCAAGCGCGTTCATGATCCAGCCAACCACCAGCGTATCACCATGCAACACTTGCAGCACAAAAGGCAACAGCAAGACATTCCATGCTCCGCTTCCAAGCCGCACCAGCATCAATACAATGATCAAGCCTGTAAGCGCTCGATCCTCCCGAATCAGGCGTACACCTTGCAGCAACTCTTCGGCTAGCTTCTGGCCTCGCTCAACAGGGACACGCTCGCTCACGGGCACTCGGATCAGTAACAGCATCAAGGCCGAAAAGAGAACCCACCTAACTCAAGCAGCAACACAGGTTGCAAGCCAAGCAGGACAAATAGTGCTCCTCCTACCACAGGACCGATAATACGGATCAGTGCCTCACAGGTCGATACCAGCGAGTTCATCGCCACGAGCTGTTCATTCTCAACCAGTTGCGGGATAAACGCACGTGAGGCGGGGTTAAAAAACAGGCCAGAGAAGGACTGCACCAGATAAACGCCATAGATCAACCAGATCATTGCACCACCTTGCGGGAACAACAACGGCAGCACCGCAGCAGCACTACAGAGCTCACAGCCGATCAGCACTTTTCGTCTGTCCAGCCGATCAACCAGTAGGCCTGCCACAGTGCCGAAAAGTATTTCAGGTAAGAAGCTGATCAGCATCATCAATCCCATCGACAGCACCAAACCAGTAAGCTGCAAGACCAGAAGGGGCAAAACAATGCCTGAGGCTGAACCTGTCAGATCGGCAACAAAGCGCCCCAGACGAAACAGCAAGACATCACATCGGAATAAGAGTGAGAACATACTATCTCCTTCGCTCGTTTTCTCACTCTCTAGTGACTCTTATTCGCTTCAGGTTACATAAAAAATGTGGCTACCATCAGCGACTGGCAGCCACACCCCATTCAGAGTAGAAGACAAACGGGAAAGTTATTCAACGACAGGGACCACCTTGGCTCCGGATAGAGTTGCCTCCTCTGAGAAACGCGCAGAGCGCAGCAACCACAGCGACACAAGCGCGGCAATAACCGTCAGTGCTCCGTTTGCCGCAATAAGCGGTGCTGGCCCGACCCGATCACCAATGCCACTCGAAGCCAGCAGACCAACCAGCATCGTTAGAGAAATGATCGTTTCAAAAGAGCTAAACACTCTTCCCCGATATCGCTCATCCACGGATATCTGAAGCAAGGTCTGAATCGAAACCATACAACCAGCCAGCAAAACCCCTATAATCGCGATGGCCCCAAGCGCAAGCCACAGATTCGGAAAGAATGCTAACAGCAGCATCGTACAACCAGTTGAGATCAGCCCTAGAGAGACGAGGATAACCGGCTTGACCTTCTTCGTAAGCGTACTCACCAGGAGGGCACCGAGCAGCGTTCCAGCTCCCTGAGCAGTGAGAAGCCAGCTAAACGCCATCGCATCAGCATGGAGCATCTGTTCAATAAAGGGAACTAACATCACATTCATCAACCCCTGACCAACCATCATAATGCCCATAATCACAAAGATACCCACCACAACCTTACTTTGTTTAATCGCAACCAGCCCCTCAAGCAACTCGCTCCAGAGCCGCTTTAGCGCATTGCCAGAAGCAACAACCGCCTCCTGTCCTTTCGAGGTGCTCTGCACTGCCATCAGCATAATACAGCATGCGGAAAACAGGTAGGTCACGCTATCAGCAATCACGACGCCATTCAGGCCAAGTAAGGCCAGCATCGCCCCACCCAGCGGAGGACCGATGAGCCGCGTCACCGACTCACTAAAGGATGAAAGGGCATTTGCTCCAATCAGTTGCTCTTTTTCGACCAGCATAGGGATAAGCGCCATTGAAGATGGAACAAACAGTTGCGCCATCATCGCCTGCAAGATAGTCACTACATAAATGATCCAGATGAAATCAGCTGAGCGCACCAGTAACATCAACAGCAGAATAACCGCTCGCAGCAGATCGGTGATCATCATTATTTTGCGCTTATCCCAGCGGTCAAGAAATACGCCGACAACTGGCCCGAGTAGCACCCGCGGTAACAATTCAACAATATACATAATGCCAGTCTGAAGCACCGAACCAGTCAACTGATAAATGTAGAATGGCAGGGCAACGACAAGAAACCAGTCTCCTATCATCGAGACAACCTGACCTAACCACAAGAGTGTATAATTCTTTTTCGCTAAGACGGCAAACATACGACCTTTTCTTCCTCCATTAAAAAGTAACTTTTCTCGGTAGAATTTTTCCATCTTTATAGAGAATTTTTTCGCTTCATCGGAAGGATACCATAGATATCAACAAAAATCAACATAAATTCGTCTGTAAATTGCAAACTAATTGCCAAAATTCTCCAAAAGAGAAACATTTCTTTCTGGCTTCCCCAAAAACAGGCCACTGAATCCCGGGTTGGAAACACCTGTTCCGCATCATTCGTACTAGAAAAAGGAGAGTATTCACGCTTCTTTCTGGTGGGCAGGGCCAGGGAACGAAGAGAAGCAAAACACAGGGACATTCCAACCTGCACGAAAGGAACACACATGAAAATAGGCATTGCAGGATCAACCGGCGTCCTCGGTCGTGCATTACTTCCTCTTCTGCTCCAAAAAGGATATATTGTACGTACAGTGGCACGAACTCCTGAACAAGTTCGCGCCCTTGAATTAGCGGGTGCAGAGGTCATGCAAGGCGACTTACTGGACCCGGGAACCATTGCCAGATTGCCCGAATTGCTGAAAGGGTGTGATGTCGTTATCCATATCGCGGGCGCGGTCCCCCCTGACCCGGGCGCCACTCAGGATCAAATCCAGGTCAGACGCGTGTTAACCGAGAGCACGCGTGCCCTCCTTGAGATCTCGCTTGCGGTCGGAGTTAAGCGCTATTTACAGCAGAGTATAGTGATGGCGTATCAGGACAGTGGGGACAACTGGATTTATGAGGGTGCGCCGTTCGATACTACACCACAACGGCTCTTTATCAGTCAGCCAATCAGTGAAATGGAGGAACGGATTCGCGCCATCCCTCCCGAGAAACTGCACTGGTGCATCCTGCGTGGTGGACAGTTTGTCGGCCCAGAAACAGATCAAGAACAACAGCTCACTCTACTTCGTCAGGGAAGGTTGGCGGTTCCCTGCACAGGACGCCACTTTCTCTCGCCAGTGCACGTCCATGATATGGCAACAGCATTTGTTGCCGCGCTGGAAGCTGCACCAGCCGGCTCAACGTTCAACATTGTTGATGAGCCTATACGATGTGGTGAATACTTTGATCGCCTGGCAGACCTGTTAGAGGTCCCGCATCCACCCCGACAGCCGATGAAACCCTGTCCGCCCTCACAACGGTGCAGCAATCTTGCCGCCAGAAAGCTTCTGCACTGGCAGCCAGTCTGTGGCATCTGGCCCACAGAAAGTATGCTCTCACAGGAAAGATAGCCCATTATGCGTATCGGCTTCACCCCGATATTACTGATCGGAGCCGCGCTCCTGCTTATCGGGATCCTTGCGACAATCTATATACAGAGCCGCCAGGGAAATCAGCAGGCGATTGCCCTGGCGAATCGTATTCTCGTCCCGATACTGGGCACACTCGGGCTGTTCGTCAACGTTCTCTGGATGGCCCGGCGCGGAGAAACACAATGCCCGGGCCCGGCAGGATACACCCCCTATATCGGCCTGGGCCTTGCGCTCCTCCTGGTTCTCGTCGGCTTGCTTCGCTACTTTTTTCAAGCGCCGCCGCGAGACCGCCGTGTCATCGTTCAGCCTATCTTGCTCGCCCTGATCTTGCTCACGATCGTGTTTCTGATCATCTATCTGGGCGGTTGCCTGACATTTCTCAAATAACAGACAAGCGCCGCCACTCAGGCCAGAGCCTGCTCAAGATCAAACAACAAATCATGAATATCTTCAATGCCAACCGAGAGACGAAGCAACGTATCAACCACGCCACGCGCCTCCCGAATCTCTTGCGGGATGGAGCCATGTGTCATCGTCGCGGGATGACAGACCAGCGACTCCACACCTCCCAGACTCTCCGCCAGCGTAAAGACCTTCAGCCGTCGCAACACGGTATCAACATCGGCCCGTGTTCCCTTCAACTGGAACGAGACCATACCGCCAAAGCCTCGCATCTGCCGCTTTGCCAGCGCATGATCTGGATGTGAAGGCAGGCCGGGATAATAGACACGCTCGACCCGTGCATGTTCATCAAGGAAGCGGGCAACCAAGATCGCGTTCTCTTCATGCTGCTTCATTCGTACTGCCAGCGTCTTAATGCCCCGAAGTGTGAGCCAGACATCAAACGGCCCGGGAACAGCTCCGGCTGCATTCTGGTGGAATTTCAGTTCCTCGTAGACCTCCTGATTACTGGTAACCACAACCCCACCGATCACATCGCTATGGCCGTTGATATACTTGGTCGTACTATGCAGCACAATGTCCGCGCCAAGATCCAGCGGATTTTGAAAGTACGGACTGGCAAACGTGTTATCAACGACCAGAAGCAGTCCGTGCTGATGGGCAAGGCGAGCCACCGCCTGAATATCAACCAGATTTAACAACGGATTCGTCGGGGTTTCTAGCCAGATCAGGCGCGTATTCGGGCGGATTGCCTTTTCATACTCCACAAGATTACTGGCAGTCACATAGCTGGCCGAAACGCCATAGCGGCCCATGACACGCTCAAAGAGGCGATACGTTCCCCCATAGAGATCGTCACAGGCTACCAGATGGTCCCCGGCGCGCAGCAGGTTCAGAATCGCATGTTCAGCAGCCAGCCCGGACGCAAAGGCCAGGCCATATTGACCATTTTCCAGCGCCGCAACACATGCTTCCAGCGCGGTACGCGTGGGATTGCCCGTTCGCGCATATTCGTAGCCCTTATGCTCTCCGAGGCCAGTCTGAGCATAGGTTGACGTCTGATAGATCGGGGTCATAACCGCACCGGTCGTCGGGTCCGGCTCCTGCCCCGCGTGAATCACTTTTGTTGAAAACTTCATACAACAAACTCCTCACACAACACAATCAAATCTGACACAGACTGCTTACATATAAACCGACTATATCATCATACGTGGGTAAGCACAATATATCGGTTCTTCTTCCCTATCCCGGTAGGACAAGGTTCAAACCAGAACAATACTTTCCCGTATTACTACTATACAGAGCACTTATCAGGAGATGAAAACATGACGGAAGCGCGTAAACCGATCGGAGTTCTCTTTGTGCATGGTCTGAATGGCGGCGTGAACGATTTTGCAGAACTCCCCACCCTGCTGGAGCAACCGAATTGGCTCGTTCGGCTGGTGCTCCTTCCCGGGCATGGTCCAGATGTGCGCTGGCGAGAGCAGATTCGCTACGGCTGGCAAGAATGGGCCGCAAGCGTGCGCGAGGAGCTATATCAGCTTCAACAACACTGCTCAGCCGTCTTTCTCATCGGGCACTCACTCGGTGGAGCGCTTTGCCTGCATATAGCGGCACACGAAACAGTCGCCGGAGTCGTTTCGATGTGTGCGCCTCTCTTTATGCGGCCCTGGATGCTACCGGCAGTACGCTTGAGCAAATATGTTGCACCGCTGCTGCCCTCACTGCGTGAAGATATCTGTGATCCCGAGGCGCGTAAGCGCTACCCCGGTGATGGCTACCGCTGGACACCAATGAAGCCGGTAGAAAGTATGCTGCTCTATCTCCCTCAATTACGGCAGGAGCTCCCGCGCATCACAGTTCCTACGCTGGTAATCGCTGCCTCACAGGATCATGTTGTCCCGGTGCGGGATGGTTACGAGATCTACAGGCGTCTGGGCTCCCGAGAAAAACATCTGTTGATTGTACGGCACTCCTATCATGTTGTTATGAAAGATCATGATCGCGAGGAGGTTTTTGCACGGACCCTTGCCTTTTTACATCGCCATATACCCGGTCAGAAATAGGCAGAATTACAGACCATCTTGCCTGTTTCCTCACCCGTCCAGCCTATAGGAACTATCACCCTTTTCAATAAGAGCTAGCTTCGTGTATACTGATAATCGATTTGTATAATGCGGGGTTGTAGATCACATTGACACAAAAATTAGATAACGTAGCTGATCAAGCACAGAAACCAGACAAGCAATCGCCGCCTGACAAAAGAGCACGCGTCTCACGTCTCAGTATTTACTCGTTTATCACACTTATTGGTTTGATCCTTGTTCTATTTACCGGCCTTTTGTTCGGCAATCTGGTACAAAAAGCGAATACAAAGGAAGCGGCGACGCCCACGACGCTCGCGTCAGCAACGCCGACCGCAACACCTGATCTGGCTTCTGCCTTTCAAATGGCAAAGAATCCCTCGGTTGAGCCACTGACACTACCGAATGGACTCTATGTCCTCTATGCCGGACAGGATAAGATCTACCGTGTTCCAGTCGCTGGCGGAACTCCAGAGGCACTGAATACACCCGGGTATCACTATAATCGAGCGGTACCGCCTGTACTCACTCCTTCTGGCACACTACTCTATACGACGAACACAGGTGTATGGTCCATACCCGCCTTTGATGGTCAGGCCAAACAGCTTGCCTCCCTCAAAGCAGGGGAGACCATTACCTCACTGGTACTCAGCCAGGACGGCTCCCGCATCGCCTGGAGCATTGCCCCGGCCAGAGGCACAGGCACAATTCGTATCTATGCGGGCTCGCTTGACGCCCCCGAACTGGTGTACCAAAGCACAAATAAGCAGTGTCCCTGTTTCCGCGCCTTCGCGTTCCTGCACGGGACAGAGCCCACGCTGCTTATCACCGATAACCGGGGCGACAATCGCGCCAACCTGTATGGTTTATGGGCCCTTTCGCTCTCCAAACAGGCCAAAAAGGAGCCTATCAAGCTTCTTGACGCGGAAACGCCAGAGATGCCAATGGGACTCGCTCCCGATATGAATACACTACTCTATTCAGACCATATCGGCATGGCTCCCATTCCAGAGGATAAAAATATCCCTGACGATATTACCGCGCTCAATAACGCCAATAGCCTCTCATTGATGGCTATTGACGGGGCAGCTCTCAAGCCGGGAAGCCCACAGGTTCTTCTCCCGGAGCAGCGGAACATGCCGAATAAGGCCAGTTATCACTGGGTGCATTCCTTCCAGTTCTCGCCTGACGGGAAAAAGCTTACCTATGTGGTCTTCTCAAGCGACGACCGTCCGCCGTTCTTCCGCCATAGCTCGCTCTATACGGTCGAAATAAGCGGTCAGGGCACGCAAATGCATCTCGGGCAGCCACAGCTTCAGGCAACCAGCAATGCCCATCATGTCGAAGTAGGCCCGTGGCTCAACGATCAAGTCGTCACCTGTTATGCAGATGGCGCACTCTACGCCCTTGATCTGCAACATGGCACCAAGACCAGAATCGTGCAGACAGGCCAGTATGCCAGCATCATCGCGATACTCAAACATTAAACACGACAATATCTATGGCCCGGTATCCTGTTACCGGGTCACTCTTTTTCTCAGCACCACGAAGCCGCCACAGAAAAACAGTCAGCCAGCGAATGCCTTCCCTTTAGATCTTGAGGGCCGGCATCTGTAAAGAAGGAAGAGAGAGCCGAGCAGGGGGGTAAAGGGCATGGATAGGATCAATCCAACTCCAGTGTATCCTGGTGGAACTTTGGAGCATGGACAGGATCTTTTGTGACTCAGCCGGGTCACAGCGAGATTGCAAGCTCGACTCTCTACATTCAGTGTACTGTGGCTTCCAACAAGCAGAGGGTATAAAAAAAGAGAGCCTTGATATTGCAACTAATATCAGGCTCTCCTCAATAATAAGAATTTTATATTCTTCTACTCCGTTGCACTCCCGGCAACAGGATCAACGCAAGCACAAATCCGACGATCAGGCCACCGATATGGGCCATTACAGCAATATTGGAGCCTGGCATAAAGCCAAACAACAGGTTCAAGCCAAGCCAGAAGATCCAGTTTGAGAAAGCGGCCCGTCCAAGTTCACCCATTGCTCGGCGATTTGTCAGCAAGAATGCCCCAAGCGCCCCAAAGACGCCGAAGATCGCACCTGAAGCGCCCAGAACCACGACATTAGCGTCACCCGGCATCAGAATGAACAGCAGCCCACCACCCAGACCAGCCAGGAAGTAGATCAGCAAGAAGCGCCATTTCCCGAAGAGGATCTCAACATCACGCCCCATAAACAGCAGAGAAAGCATATTCAGCCCGATATGCAGGATCCCCGAGGGGGGAGGCGCATGCAAGAACATCGACGTGATCAGACGCCAGATCTCACCATCTTGCAAAGATGTAGGGGCAAGCACACCATACCCATAAATGAGTGACGCCAGATCAGGAGCCACAATCATCAAAATGCTGATAAGCAGATAGATCAGGACATTAATACCAATAATCGTATAGGTGACAACAGGAATATAGCGGAGCAAAAAGTTTGTGCGTAGCATCTGCCGCTGCATCTGATTCGGACGCGTCCAGGCAGGAATAGACTCCTGTTGCGGCTTGCGACTCGGCTCGGTCGTTCCCTGATAGCCTCCGGTATAGGTCGTCGATCGCTCTATTGGTGCAGGAGACGGCTTTGTCATTGGTGGGAAACAATCCTCAAAGCGTCCTCCGAACGAGAGTCGAGCGGCCCGCGCCCGCGCCAGATTCGCATCATAATCCTGACCTTGAATCCGCAGGAGATACGAGCGCAGTGCATGCGCATACGCAATGCCGGGATCTTCACTCAGCACCTTATCCACATTGCTGAGAGCACGTTCATAGCGGCGATCAAGCAGGTCGAGTAGCGCCTGAGCAAGCGTCGCCTCTAACCCGCCCTGCGGCTGTAACTCCTGAACACGGCGGCAGGCCATACGCACAATATCATAGCTTCTTAACGCAAGGTTTGCCTCTGCCAGCCCCAGATGGACCATCGGGTTCTCTGGCTCAGCTTGTGCGGCATGGGCATATGCTAACGCGGCCTCGCGCCCCTGCCCTTGAGCCAGGGCCTGCCTTCCCTGTTCCATGTATAGCTGTATATTTGTTTGTGCTTCCACAAGTTTCCTCCAGTAGCACCAGGAAAACGCCACACCGGCAACCTGGCTTCCGCTTTCTATCCCGATAAGAGACAGGGACATAATTGCAAGTAACAGTGTACCCAGGATTGTCAATAGCGTCGCGTGTCAGGCCTTGACGATCGATCATGATAACGGCGCAGAGGTATGCCTGTTGTGCGGCAAAGACAACCACTGACTAATGCATAATAATCGACTCCTGGTACCAATAAGCCAATACTGAAAATAGAGAATGAACGTCTACCAATCACAAACAGGAAGCCGCGCACTCACCCGCAAAGCGAGACGGCTCCTCGCACTGCTCTCCCGGGTCAATCAAATAAAGACGCGCCGATGACCCTGCCAATACCCGAGAACACCAGTTTCTTCAGGAAGCAGATACCTATTGCAGCAAGGGTGGAATCAGACAGCGCCGAACCATCTCCTGCATGCCGGGAATAATCCACTACAACCGCTTCTTCTCAAGAAGATTTTGCCAGTAGAGAACTTCTCTCTATCTGGTAATACGATTGAGGCGCGCGAGAGTCGCAAAGAGAGAAATGCAGAAAGCAAAAAGCAGAGGCCATCTTTTTTAATGCAGGAAGCCAGTCTCCAACGCAAAAGAATGCAGCCCATCCAGCATAAACTGAATAGCCAGCGCCGCCAGCAAAATACCTAAAATACGGGAGACAACCATAATTCCAGTACGGCCCACTTTCTGCATCAGCCAGGAACTTCCGCGCATCGCCAGCCAGGCTAAGAAGAGCGCACAGAGAATAGAGAGCGAGACCGCCAGCAGTTCAAGCGGATGAAACATCGCCCGACCAACATAGAGAATCGTGGTCGCAATAGTTCCCGGACCTGCGATCATCGGGATTGCCAGCGGAAAGACACTGATATCCTCACGGGTCATCGCCTCGTCTTCCTCTTCCTTGGTCTCGCGCGCGCCAGACGGACGCCCGAAGAGCATATCGATTGCGACCAGAAAAAGCAGCACGCCCCCGGCAATATTAAATGCATAGAGAGAGATGCCCAACCTGTCCAGAATAAAGCGTCCAACTACAGCAAAGAACGCAATAATACCCGCGCTGATCACAATCGAGCGCGTGATGATGGTTTTTCGCTGTTCATTGCTCATATGGGAAGTCAACCCAACAACCACAGGAGCCAGCCCAACCGGATCTATAATGGTAATAAAGGTGACAAAAGCACTGATAGTAAACGTCAGAATAGCAGGCACAAAAAAAAACCTCACAAGAGCTTTTTCGACCTCATTATAGCATACAAAGCAGGCAAGCGCTCGGGGGCCAACCTCATCAATTGTGCGTACCGAGATCTTCCTTCGCAACGTGTTACAGTAGGAAGGGACCGGCATTCTCTAGCCATTGCAGTTCATTCAGGAGAGAATGCTTACACGGCCTCTACTCATACGTTATAATGAAACAGAATTACCGAGAAATTGTATTGGAGGCAAATCATGCGGGGAGCAACGAGAACACTGGCGATTACCGCAGGGGTTGTAGTCGTCCTTCTCATCGTCGGCATCGTCCTTGCGGCAGTGTTTCATGTTTTGTTAGAAGCGCTCTACATATTCTTAATGATCTTAGCAGCCCTCTTAGTTCTATCAACACTCCTTCTTGTCTATTGGATTATCATGCTTATTCGCACCATCCAGACAGTGCGCAACGAGGTCACGCCACTGGCAGACTCGATACAGGAGACCATCGGCATTGTCAAAGATACTGCCCAGACGGCGGGAAATACCGTCGGCTCGGTCAGCTCGCTCTCGCGACTGGTCTCTGAAATTATTCTGGCTCCGGGCATTCGCATCGCCGCAGGCCTTGTCGCCGGACAACATATGTTGCGCGTGCTACTTGGTAAAGGGGCAAACAGAAGCCGCTATGAAGAACGCATGCAACAACAAATGGAGCAAATACAGGCGAATGCGGGAGGTGACTGAGCATGGAATTTGCCGTCATTAATCCAATTATTGAGGCCGGAGGACAGATAGCAGCGATCATTATCTGTCTGTTCGCGCTGATCCTGATTATTCTGGCGCTCGCGCTGAACATCGGGTTCTTTTATGCCTTTACCTGGGTTCGCCAAAAAACCGAACTGATCAAAGTGTTGCGCCCCCACGTTGAGAGCATCAATAAAACAACCATGCTTGTCAAGCAGGGAAGCGAACCAGACGAGAGTCAAAACGCCATCGTGCGCACCGTAGCAAAAGTGCCCGCCGGCGTCGATAAGGTTGATCAGAAGGTTACTCAGGCAACCGGGAAAGTCGCGCAGGGAGCAATTGAGGTTCGCGCCCGCATTGAGCAGGGCAAGGCTATTGTCAAAACTTTCTTCAAGCCGCCCCGCAAGCAGAATCTTGAGGAACGCATCAATAAGGAAGGGCTACAATTTACCAGCCCGGGCTATCGGACACTCATGAAAGAAAAAGCGCCTGTATCCACCGCCGAAAGTCCGAGCGGCGAAGGATATGAGCAGACAATCACAGCAAAGCAGTTAAAAGATGTCCCTTCTCGTTGAGTACCTTCAGGCATTCAAACATTTTCAGCGAGATGCACGTCTCTTTCTTATCAGCAACATGCTGAGCGGCGTAACAGTTGGTATCATCCTTGTGCTCTATAACCTCTACCTGATCGCACTGGGCTATGATACCAGCTTCGTCGGTCAGCTTCTCTTTGTAACGACGTTGGGTGCAGGATGTGCTATTTTCCCCGCTGGCCTCTGTGTTGACCGCTTTAGTGGCAAGTGGATCATGATTCTGGGCAGTCTCGCAATTGGCATCGCCGGAGCGGGACAATTTCTTTTGCACCAGCCCCTTCCCCTGCTCATCAGCGGTTTTGCCGCGGGAGTTGGCGGGGCCTTTATTCTGGTCGTGAATGCCCCCTTCCTGACCCATCACAGCACGCCACGCGAGCGCCCGCATCTCTTTAGTGTCAATATCGTGCTCTTACAAGTAACGACCGTCATCGGGGAGCTGCTTGGGGGCGCGCTTCCCCAGTGGATTCAACACTATAGCTGGCTGACCGCCTGGCTTCCCTCCTGGGCAGAGAGCATGCTGGCCCCGGGAGCAGAGGCCCGGGCGTACCAGCTTTCGCTGCTCTTTGCTGGCATTATTGCGGCTCCGAGTTTCATTCCACTGCTGTTGATGCGCGACGCGCCGCCACCACGCCCCCCGCAACAGGACCGCGCCACCCACCGGCCAGCGCAGCGCCCCGGCCTGCATTGGCGCCCGCAAGCCCTGCTGCGTAGCCCACTCACGATCCTGATCGCGATTCAGGTGCTTATCGGCCTGGGAGCGGGACTTTTCATTCCCTACTTCAACATCTACTTTGTGCATACACTGGGGGCCTCTCCCTTTCTCTTCGGGGTGATTGATGGAGGAGCTAACATTGTGTATGCGCTTCTCACATTACTCGCTCCACTGTTGGCCACGGCTCTGGGCAAAATCAATACTATTGTCCTGACCCGGCTCATCAGTCTACCCTTGCTGCTGGCAATCGGGTTGATACACTATCTGCCCCTTGTCTCAATTCTGTATCTCTTCCGGCTTGGGACAATGGATATGGGGAATGGTCTCTTTCAGGTCTTCTCAATGGAGGCCATAGAGCGCAAAAATCGGGGAATGGCTAACAGCCTCTATCAGATCGCATATCAGGGCGCATCGGCCATTTCTACCCCCATAGGAGGGCTTTTAATCGATCAATCAGGCTATAGTGTTGTCTTCATAGGAGCCGCTATCCTGTATCTCTGCTCACTGTTGCTGCTCTGGGGATATTTCGGACGAGGGAAAGGGGAACGTCTGGTCACGGCCATCCGACTCCAGGAGCCGTCACACACACCACAGGTAGAGCAGGAGATGCAACCCTCCTGAACAGAAAGAAGGCGGGAGTGTTCCCGCCCTTCTTTTCGTTATCCCTTTTTTAGCTCAGGGACTTTTTCGACTGTCGCTCAGTAAAGAAGCGTACAAAGAAAATGCTCAACTCATACAAACCTGACATAAAAATGCCAATAATAATCGGGCTGTAGATATCGCCTCCCGGGAGGAAGCAGGAAATCAGCCAGAGAATAAAGTGAGCGAACGGACGCTTCTTTCGGAGTGTCTCTGATGTCACCAGACCGATTTTCGCCATAAAGGTGAGCACCAGCGGCAACTCGAAAATAAGCCCGAAGACAATCAAGAACCAGGCCGCAAAACTGAAGTAGCTCTGCGCCGTTACCAGTTCGGTAAAGTTGTTCTGCGCGAACCGGATCAGGAATTCCAGCGGATATCGCAGAATAAAGTACCCGATCGAAATGCCGATCACAAACAGCACGATCCCGATAAAGACAAACGGCAACGCCGCCTTTTTCTCGTGCGAATAGAGGCCAGGCGCAATAAACGCCCAGGTTTGATAGAGAACGACAGGCAAAGAAGCCAGGAACCCAATAGCGATAGAAACCATCAAGGTTACTGTAAAGCCTTCAGCAATCCCGGTGACGACCAGTTTGCTATGTCCTGTGCCTTTGACCCCGGTCAACACATTCGTGCCATCAGGCAAAGGAGCAGTCAGGAAAGCCATAATATAATCTCGGAAGATGAACGCAACCACGGAAAACACCGCGATGGCGATCAGACACTTGAAGATACGCTGGCGTAACTCTTCCAGATGCTCGACCAGCGTCATCGAAGAGCCAGCCAGCTCATCATCTTCGTCATCATCGTCTCCGAAATCGAAACGGAAATCGTCATCATCTTCGGCCAGCGCTTGCTTGAACCGATCCTGCCGTTCCAGTTCACTGGAAGCCATGAGTTCCCCCTAAGCAGGCTATAGAAACAGTCTTAGCTAACTTTGCCATCCCTGGTGACTTCTTTTTTCTCGCTCTCGGGAGCAACCTTCACCTCAGACTGAGCAGCTTCTTTTGCAGCCAGAGCGGCCTTACGAGCAGCAATCTCGCGCTCAAGCTCGTCCAGCGACATTGACGCGGGGTTCAGAGCCTTTTCTGGAGCGGGGGCCGTTTTGGGCTCAACATACTCTTCCTCGTCTTTCGAGCTGGAGCTATTGCCGATACCCTCTACGCTCTTCTTGAATTCTTTGATCGTGCGACCAATCGCTGAACCCATTTCCGGAAGACGCTTCGGTCCAAAGAACAACAACGCGAGCAAGAACAGAATGAGAAGCTGAGAAGGGTGAAATCCAATAGGCATTTGTTTTGTATCCTTTCTGGTCGTAACAACCTTTGGCAACAACAGAGAACAATTACCAGACATGCTGTGGGTGCGAGACATCCCGACCAAGCAGAGATGCGCTTACCTCGCTAATCCCATCCAGAGCGACTCCTACCACGCCAACCCCGGCTGTACCCAGAGTCACAAAGCGCAGCATCTGGCGGCGACTATAGCGCCGTTTCCGCAAATGCGCTTCCATCTGTTGACGCTGGCGAAGCTGTGCGCCCTCCTGACGGACTGACGCGATCAGACGCTGTTCCAATCCATCTGGTGTGGATGCGGCATGCCCATAATGGCGCAGCAGCAGGGTTTCAAGAGAATCATTTCGCATGAGCTTTTCCTATCTGCCGGGAGGATGAGCCAGGAACGATAAACGACGAGAGAGCGGTTTGACCTGCCCTTCCTCCTCGTCACGGGTCACGCGACGCTGTGGGGAAGAGGTATCGATCAGCATTTCGCCACTTTCATAGCGATAGAGCCGCTGAAATTGCTTTCTGGCTCGCGAGAGCCGTTGCCGGACCGCAGCCTCATTCAGTGAGAGCAGATCGGCGATTTGTGCCGTTGAGAGGCCACCCACGATGGAAAGGAGCAGGCATTCACGCAACTGCTCAGGGAGTTTTGCCAGGGTTCGCTGCACAAGCTCCTGTTCCGCCACCTGCTCAGCAAGATCGCGCGAAGCGACCGGAGCAAAGCCAACGGGTTGCACCGGAACAGCCTGTTCCTCCTGCACAACCTCTGTACCCTCCAGTCTCCCTTCAGCCTTCTGTGGCATCCGCGAGAACGGAATAAAACTGAAGAGTTTGCGGCGCCGACGCTGCATGCGGACAGTGTTAAGCGCGATGCGCAGCAACCAGGCTCTGGCCTGAAAATGCTCGCCACTGGCGGCCCGCGCCGCATCAATCGAGCGCAAGGCCTGATGGAACGTATCCTGCGTAAGATCCTGACTTTCTTCCCAATCGCCGGTCAGGCCGTAAATAGTATGGAAAACCAGCTTATGGTAATCACGTATAAGAGCTTCAACCGCTTCAACGGCTGGCATTTTATCCACAGCGACCACTCTCTATCGTTCACCGCTTCCACAGCGAAGCAGTGTCTCAAATACAGTTACTTAATTACAACGATGCACGACCAGGAGGATTTGTGACAACGAAAAAAATCATTGTCTTACTATTATTACAATACCAGTTCAAACGGAAAGGGGCAAGAGAGGAAAAGGGAGGGGGGAAACAGGGCAGCAAAAAGCCACCCTGTCGTGTATGGATAATAGCGCGAGAGATAAAAATTTAGCTCTGCAAATGCTCTTCGATGTAGTCCAGAGCTTCCTGAACGGTTGTGATCTTCTCAGCATCCTCATCGGAGATCTGAACCCCGAACTTTTCTTCCAGGGACATAATCAGCTCGACCAGATCGAGAGAGTCAGCGTTCAGGTCCTCAACAAAAGAAGCTGTCGGAACAACCTCGTTTTCATCCACACCAAGCTGCTCGACGATAATCTGCTTGAGTTGCTCATAGATGGACGACGACATTTACTTCACCTCACTTTCCGCTTTCGGGATGGGCTGTTGCTGAGCCCGATTAAATATAGTACCCAGGACACCATTAACAAAGCGACTGGATGTGTCACTTCCGAAAATCTTCGCAAGTTCCACGGCTTCATTAATAGCAGCCTTTGCTGGTACAGTATTATTAAACAGAATCTCGTAGATGGCAAGTCGCAGGATATTTTTATCGATGCGAGCCATCTGTTGTAACGGCCACTCACGCGCGGCACTCTGAATATGAGCATCGACCTCCGCCAGGTGGTCGCAGACACCTTGAAGCAGCTCATGGGCATATTCCACCACCTTCGTGTGAAGATTACGCTCTTGAGCATGCCGCTGCAAGACCTCAAAGGGGTCATGGTTGGCCGTATCGTATTCATAAAGCGTTTGCAGAGCGACAATGCGTGCTTGTCTGCGTATCCCTGGCATAGTACCTCGAAAGCTCCTTTCACGATGCCTGAACTGAGAGGTCAGACACAGCGATTCACCCGTTTAGTCTACCTGACCATATAACGAAGGACATGGGCGCAGCGCTGACATCGTGGTATGCAACATTACCATCGGGCCAGATGTGCCTCTCCCGGCACACCACCCGTTCATCTCCAGGATGCTCTGACGAAGCAGAAAGAGAGGTGTCAGTATCACCCGCCCTCTTATGCAACATCCTGAATATAGACATTGACAGCCTCAACCTGCATCCCTACCATCTCTTCAAGGGCTGCGGAAACCTCCTCCTGTACAGCGGACCCGACTGCAAGCATATCAGCATCGGATTCGACAACAATATACAGGTCGGCAGTCACAGTGTTATCCTTAATGGTCAAGGAAACGCCTTGCGGCGGAAGCTCGCGCTTGAGAAGATGGGACCATTGCCCATATCGCTGCGCAGAGCGAACAGGATTTGCCATCCGAACAACACCGGGTATCAGCAACGCACTATGAATGACAATAGTCGAAAGAACCTGCCGTGCCACTCGAACGGTGCCACTGGGCTGTGACGCTATTGTCATAAGACCTTCTTTCTACTACCGATTTGTGGCCGGGGCCACAAGCGGCGCGACCGAAACAACAGCATCTTCGCTTTCCATTGCAAAGATAGGTGCTTTTTTCCGCGCTGTCAAGTAGAAAGCGCCAGGATGGCTTATTTCACCTATCAGAATAGCTGTTAGATGCCTGCTTCACGTAGAGCAGCAGCCACCTTTGCGACGTCGGACGCTTTGCTCACATTCAGCATCGTTACCCCTTTGGCGATACGCTTTACCATACCAGCAAGCGCATTGCCCGGGCCAATCTCAATAAAGGTGGTAACACCAGCAGAGACCAGATATTCTACGGTCTTTGTCCATTGCACAGAGCTTGCCACCTGCTTCGCAAGTTCTTCACGCAGGGCATGGGCATCTGTCAAAGGAGTTGCTGAAATATTGCTGATGATCGGAATAACCGCATCTTTAATCTGTAGTTCGGACAACACCGAATCCAGGGCATCAGCAGCGGGCCGCATGACTGGAGAATGGAACGCGCCACTCACCGCCAGCGGGATCACGCGTTTGGCTCCGCGGGCCTTTGCCAGCTCACACGCCAGCTCCAGTGCTCGCTTCTCACCGGAAATCACAATCTGTCCGGGCGCATTATAGTTCGCGGCAATGACCTTACCCTGTCCGAGATGCACCGGCTCGGAGATCTCGGCCAGAGCTCGTTCGGTTGCCTCCTGGCACACCTGCTCAACAACGTCCGGCTCCATCGCGATAATGGCAGCCATTCCACCGGGGCAGCTTGTTCCCTCCTGCTCCATCAGGCGCCCACGTTCACGCACCCCCTTGATCGTTTCTTCCAGGGACAGGACCGAAGCCGCAGTCAGCGCGGTCCACTCCCCCACACTGTGACCGGCCAGAAAGGCAGGAGTAAGCGGAGAAATCCAGGAAGAATCGTCAGGAGAAAGGGCTTCTTGAAGGGCGGCCAGGAAGGCCAGGCTGACGGTTACAATAGCGGGCTGAGCATTGATTGTTGAGCGCAAGGTATCCTCTGGCCCCTGAAAACAGAGAGAGCTCAGGGGAAAGCCAAAAGCTGTATCAGCGGCCTCAAAGACACGGCGAGCAGCGGGCGACGCCTCATAAATGTCTGCCCCCATGCCTACGGTCTGGCTACCTTGCCCGGGAAAAAGAAAAGCGACTCGTGTCGACATGTTGCTTCACTCTTCAGTAGAAAAGCGGCCTGTGTATCGCTTGTGAGAAGCTACACTGCCGCCTTCTAAATTTATTTCTGATTTTTCGGGATAAAGACCTGACGTCCACGATAGGTACCGCAATGAGGGCAAGCATGGTGTGACAGCCGAGGCTTCTTGCACTGCGGGCAAGCCGCCAGCTGCGGCAACTTCAGATGATGATGAGCTCGCCGCTCACCCTGACGTGAACGAGAAACACGCTGCTTTGGTAGCGCTCCCATGGTTAGTACTCTCCTCTTCCACCGGTTATAAGAACCTGGGTCTTGTCTATTTTTGAATCATACAACACTATACCAAGCGAAGGCCGCCACAGGCAACGTCCCCATCGGGTGGGGGCGCTACCCGCTGGACGACCCGCTGTATTAGCCTTCTTGCTGGAGCAACGCCTTTAACGCACTGAAGCGTGTATCCACCTCAGGCTCACAGGAACAGGGACCTTCATTCAGATCCTTACCGCACTGTGAGCAGAGTCCCTTACACTCCTCTTTACAGAGCGTCACCATCGGAATGTCAAGCAGGATCTGTTGTCGAACCGGCTCCGTCAAATCGAGATGATGGTGGTCATCAATCGGGAAGGCGTCTTCCACATCCTCGGCATGCACAGGCATGCCAGTGAGAATATCAACGGTCGGATAGTACCGCGCTTCGTAGACGACATGCATCGGCTGCTGAAATTCCCTCAGACAGCGTGTGCAGGACAATTCGAGGGTTACATCAACCCATCCGTCGACCAGGACCCCCTGATTGATACGACGCATGCGGACATGTCCATTAAGTGGGCCGACGACCCTGGAAACTTCATCGAATTGAATCTCGTCTTCGTGAAGATCTGCTTTGAATGAAGCCCCAACCTGAGACTTCATGAGTTGCGCCACATTAAAAAGCATAGGAAATCCCCTTCCATAGATCAAACTCCCGGTGGGGAGAACACATGTATCACTATAAATAGCTATGGCGCAGGTATGTAGTTTCCTACGTTCTTAGCTGGCGCTTGCTCATTATAGACAAGCCGTTTGAGGGTGTCAAGCCCTCACAGGACCAGCATAGACAAGGATAGCGGCTCACGCCCATAGCAAGTAGCACCACAAGCACAAGGGCAGAAAGCACAGCGCAAAATTCACAACTGAATCAGCCCTTTACGAAAAAACATTCGGCCCGCCTATAGTATCCGCTGCCAGAGACGAGCGCCGGGGTGTCGGAAGGTCGGAAGGCTCAGGCAACGTGTTCTCTTCCTCTTCAACAACCTCTTCTTCAAGAATCGTTGTTGGTTGATCTTGTAAACTGTCAATTCCGCGCTCAATGCTCAAAATCGTGCGACTGACCTCGGTCTCCACATGTAGCAGATGCTCACGCAGGTTGCGCAACGTTTCCAGCGCGTATCCATCCGCATCAGCCTTAAGCTGTTCGGCATGCTCCTCTGCCCGCCGGATGATATCCTGAGAACGCAGATTTGCGCTCTGGATCATCTCCTGTGAGCGCTCTTCCGCAATGACCAGCAATCCCTCACGGTCAATGGCCCGGTTAGTCTCTTCCTGAGCGCGTGCAAGAAGCGCGGAGGCATCAGCTTGCGCCTGGGCAAGAATACGCTCTTTCTCTTGAATAATGCGGCGAGCCTGCTTCACTTCCTCAGGGATCGAGGTTCTCATCTGATCGATTATGTTGAGGATGTCACCCTCTTTCAGAATCACCTGATTCGTTAGAGGGACGCGCCTGCTACTGGCAATGAGGTTTTCCAGGCGGTCAATGAGATATAATATATCCATTCTTTTCCTCCTTCCCCACTGAGAAACTCCCCAGGCCCGCGCACAGTCAGAAATCCTTTATCATCCATATTTCTGCTGAAGCGCCCGAACAACTACAGGGGGGAGCATGTCTGAGACATCGCCGCCCAGGCGTGCGACTTCTTTGAGTAAGGAAGAACTTGCAACAAGATGCTGTAAGTTTGTAAACAAGCAAACGGTCTCAATCTCTGGTGCCAGTTTGCGATTCATCAAACCCTGTCGAAATTCTGCATCAAAATCATTGGGAGAACGCAGGCCCTTGATAATGGCGATACCATCCACCGAGCGCACATACTCAACAAGCAGTGTCGAAAAGGAGTCAACCCGCACATTGTGTAGCCCCTCTGCTCTCAGTATCTCCTGCCAGAGCGCAACTCGCTCCTCAACCGAGAACAACAGATTCTTCGCGGGAAACGCATAGACCGCAATGATGACGGTATCAAATAGTTTTGCCGCGCGACGCGCAATATCCAGATGCCCGTTTGTTGCCGGGTCAAAGCTCCCAGGATAGACTGCAATCCGTTCCGATTGCGCTGGAGTATTCATGCCCGGTTCCCCCTCATTTGTTCTTTTTAGCACCCCTCGGACGCTTTCTCGTTAAGAGGAATGCTGTTTCCATTAAACCATAACGCGAGACTTTCGGCAATAGGAGGGAGATATGAGCCAGTGCGTTCACTGCTCCTTTTACCCCGATTCCAGATGCCTATAAAAAAAGCAAGGACACAGCCTGTGGACTGTCTCCTCGCCTTGCAGCACCCGCCGCTTAGTCGCGTTTATGGCGAGCGTTCATCATCTCACTCAAACCAATCGCGCCGATACCAAGCAGGGCATGCACAATCTTCGTCACCACATTGCCCGGGCCGATAACAAAAGAATCCTGCGTGAAGCCCACAATCAACAGGACTATACCCCAGACAAAGGCTCCGATTGCGATTCCCCGGTTTCCGGGTTTGGAGGTCATCAAAATACCGGCGATCACCCAGAGCGCAATGGTGACGATCAGGCCCAGTAATCTATGTGTATCTACGGCCCGTGGCATATAGGTGTAATTCCCGGTCCAGAAGAGAACTCCCATGATAAGAGCCAGGATAAAGCAAACACGCACAACCCAGATTGCAATACGCATAAAAACTCACTCTCCTTTAAAGGTAAAAAAGCGTGCAGACCAGCAACGACCCGCACACTACGCTGCCAATGCAGCGTCATTCCCTTACGTTAAAAGATACCGTAAAAGTGGAAACACTGCAAATCGCAGCTCACCACTTCATATTCTCCGGCTTGTCAGGCCGGACGCTGAATCTTTGCAAGCGATGGGGAAGCAGTCAATACAGCCAGCAACGAAAGCAGCCCACCAACAACAAACGGGATCGCCGGCCCCCCCAGTGCATAGAGCCCGCCTGCAACCAGCGGCCCAAGCACACGCCCCAGGCCCGCGATCCCCTGCGCGAAGCCCTGGGTCTCGCCCTGCACATCTGAAGGCGTGGCAAACGAAAGCAGGGTGGAAACCAGTGGCGAAACCGCTCCATCTCCAATACTCAGAATACCAAGCGCGATAAGCAAGAGTGCAAGCTGATGACTGAACGCCAGTACGAGCAGCCCGAGCGCCAGGCATACCATACCGCCGATCATTACAACGTTCTCACGCCAGCGCCGCACCAGCTGCCCTACCAGCCCACCTTGCATGATCACCACAATGACGCCTATATACGTAAACACATAAGCGTTCTGTGATGCCCCCCATCCAAACTCATGCTGCGTAAAGAGGGCAAAGACTGACTCCATGCCGGTAAAAGCTACGGTATACAACAGATTGACAAGGACAACCGACAGGATCAGCGGGTAATGCACCGCGGTACGCCAGCCAGAAAACAGCACATTGATCCCTCGCTGCTGTGCTTCCTCCTTCACGCTGCTACGCTTACGCGTCTCAGGCAACAGGAATAGCACCAGCACCATATTGAGCAAGGCAACCCCGGCAGCGATCCAGAATGGCAGTGTCTGATTCTGCTGTGCCAGCACTCCGCCAAGCGCAGGACCAACCACAAAGCCAAGACCAATAGAGGCCCCGATGATTCCCATGCCCCTTGCTCGCTCCTTCGGCGCAGTGACATCCGCGACCACAGCCTGCGCAGAACCAATATTTGAAGCGCCCAGACCTCCGATAAAGCGAGCAAGCAACAACACCGGAAGCGACCCTGCCAGGGCCGTCAGAGCAAACGACAACGCCTCGATCACCAACGAGAGCAGAATGATCGGTTTACGCCCGTACCGGTCAGAAAGGCTTCCCAACAGCGGGGTAAACAGGAACTGAGCCAGCGCATACAGGCTTGAAAGCATGCCAACCATGAAAGCATTCGCGCCAAAATGTTCCGCCCAAAAAGGAAGTAACGGGATAATCAGTCCAAAGCCTGTGAAGTCTATCAGCACGGTTAAGGCCATCAAGGAGATAGCCGTGCGTTTCTGCTTTTCCATACTCTAACCTCGTCCTTTTATTAAGTCAGATTTGACTTAACTCATAAAAAAGAGCAAACCTTCTGTCCCTTTCTATGCTTTCGTCTCTGGAAAAAGAGTTACGCTTCGACTTGCTTCCGTTGAGAAGAACAGAGATGATCGATTGCTCGGCGCAGCCAGTTCAGCTCCGCATCCAGCAATGTCAGCTTATGATCATTTACCAGCAAGTGAGCGGGATCTGGAGAAGAGAGTCCTTCCATTTGCTTCACGACCGAGAGGCGGAAACTGTTGACAAGTTGATAACGCTTTTCCAGCAGAGCCCTGGCTTCCTCGGGCGAAAGATAGCGCAGGAAGAACAAACAGGCGTCGATATCTTCCAATCCGGGAGTATAGCGGCTGATCGTATCTCGTAAGAGGCTATAGAAATACTGACGTCCTTTTTCCGTAATATAGTAGACGTCACGCTCGCGCAGCGCAACATCATCGTGGGCAGCACCGGGCCCTGGAGCCTCCACTGACTCTCGGCGAATCTCCAGGTAGCCATCATGCGCCAGACGCTCCAGTTGATAATAGATGGTTGGCTTCTTGATAAAGTTTGCCAGCATCTCGTGATGGTTTTCAATGACCTCTCTGATCTGCTGTCCATACATTGGCTTTTCCAACAGCAGGCCAAGAAGCATCACTTGTTTATACATGGTTACAGCCGCCCTACTCAGTCAAATCTGACCTATTATATCGTTGAAAAAGGCGAGGCGTCAAGGCACGCTTATCGCCCTGCGCTTCGCCTTTTCTGCGCTCCTGTCAGACACGACGCCGTACAATCATGCTCACGTTATCACGCGGACGCAGCGTCAGCGTATTGGAAGGATTGGGAATAACCTGTTGTCCCGACACAAACTCAAACGACACGCGCTGTGCCAGCGTCGCCAGTAACAGCGGTCCCTCCATCATAGCAAAATGGTTCCCAAGACAGATACGCGGTCCGGCTCCAAACGGCAGAAACGCATAGCGCGGGATCAGCTTTTCACGTTCTGGCCCAAAACGTTCGGGCTCAAAGCGTTCGGGATCAGGAAAATGTTCAGGATTGCGATGCATCACCCATGGAGCCATCAGCGCAACCGTATTCTTGCGTACGCGGTACCCATCAATCAAAACATCTTTCAGCGCGGTGCGAGTAAACGCATAGGCTGGTGGATACAGACGCAACGCCTCTTTGAAGACCTGAACCGTGTAGGGAAGTTGGGCAAGAGCGTCATAGGTCGGCGAACGGCCCTGCAAAACAGTGTCGACCTCCTGACGCATCTTCCGATAGCGCTCGGGATTTTGCGTCAGCAGGTACCAGGCCCAGGTAAGCGCCACGGCAGTCGTTTCATGTCCTGCCCCAAAAAGCGTTAGCGCCTCCGCAATGATCTGATCCTCATCCATCGCGCTCCCATCATCATAGCGGGCACGCAGCAAGAGTGAGAGCACGTCATTGCGCTCATCCAGTGGCCGCATGCGCCGTTCCCGGATCATCTGGCGTAGACGATCCTGGAGCAGTCGGGCAGCAGTACGAACCTGCGCATGGCCGGGAAGAGGCCAGCCAAGCGGTAGATGAATCAGGCGAGTTAGCTCCTTCCCGACATACGAAAACATCATGGTAAAGGCGTTTCCCAACTCATCGGTCTCCTTCAAAACATCCGCATCAAAGAGCACCTTCCCAATAATGCTCATGGTGAGATCGGTCATCGCATGGTTGATCAGGATTTTCTCCCCATCCTGCCACTGCCGTTGAATCTGCTCGCTATATCGCACCATCGTATCAGCATAGCTGACAATATGCCGTGGCTGAAACGGAGGTGCCATAATCTTGCGCTGTCGTCGATGAAACTCCCCTTCGCTGCTAAAGATCCCATCGCCAACGACTGCCCGAAAGATGGTATGTATTGCCACTCCTTTATCAAAATCATAGCCATGCTCTACCAGAATACTGCGTACCTGTTCAGGCGCAAAAAACGCCACACCCGGGAAGGGCCCAAAGTGAAACCCGACCACATTCCCATGTTCCTGCCACAGCCGCATATAGAAGTTCAAACGGTCTCTATTATGCTCAAGCAGGCTCCCCATCAGGGGATTCTCTTGCTTGAGAAAAGGAATCTCCTTTTCCTGCGTAGAGAGTGCAACCATTGTGTGTTCTCCCATTTCATCATGCATCACGTTGTTATCTGGAACACTTCACACTATAGCAGCAGCACACTTGGGAATGCATCGAGAAAAAGATGGATCTTTTCCTCCAACCTGCTCCTTCCGGTTTCATGCACAAAAGAGACGACAGAAAATGGAGAGCATTACAAGCAAAACGTTCGATATCTTTCGATCCTGCTCCACCTTTTGGGTAACTTTTATCGCGTCGGACATCCACAAAAGAGAGGGAGATTTGCGTTTAGTGTCTCAAAAGCGCATTGAAAAATCAAGTTATTTCGAGGAAGCACGAAACTGTGGTAGCTCACGCAACCACGATCACACTTTCTCGGTCCGGAGAACCCGTCCCTTGCTTACTGCTATAGTGTCATGGTTTTGAAGAACTGTTGAAGGGTGAAAAGGCAGATGATAAAGCTCACATTTAAACACGTATTGAAAAAGCATCAGGTCTCTATGACTGAAGTATCCAGATATAGCGGTATCAGCACTTTGCTCATCTGGATGATGGTTCTGGGACAGCCGGTTCAGCGAGAGGATGCTGAGCGAGCGCTGGCAGGCTTGAACCGACTCTGTGGTACGACCTATCGGCTGGAGACGCTCAACATGCCTCTGAGCGAGGCAGAGGAAGCGTGAGAAACAGTTCCCCTGCCTGATTGTTTTGCTAGTGAGCCATAAAATCGCGCCAGAAGAGGTGCATGCGTTCGCGCAGTGGTGCATGCTCTGGTTTGCGTAAGTAGGGATCGCTTTGCCAGAGTTTAGCAGCTACATCGCGCGTCAATGAGATCAGCGCGGTATCGCTGAGATCAGCAACCTTCATCTCGGGCATACCACTCTGACGCACGCCGACAAAGTCACCGGGGCCACGCAAACGGAGATCTTCTTCAGCCAGCTTAAAGCCATCATCGATCTGCTCAAAGACGCCCAGGCGCTCCTGTGCATTGATACTGGCCTCAGCGCTCAGCACATAACAATACGACTGATGTTGCCCGCGTCCGACCCGGCCTCGAAACTGGTGCAACTGAGACAGACCAAAACGGTCGGCATCTTCGATCACGATAACAGTCGCGTTCGGGATATCGATACCAACTTCAATCACCGAGGTTGCGACCAGCACATCAAGCTCATGGTTTCGAAAACGATGCATGATCTCATCTTTTTCGGCGGGCTTCATCGCTCCATGCAACAGCCCGAGGCGCAGATGCGGGAAGACCTCCCGCTGGAGGCGCTCATACTCGGCTGTTGCCGCTTTCACCTCCTGTAGCGCCTCCGACTCCTCAACCAGCGGACAGATGATAAACGCCTGTCTGCCCTCCTCCACCTGCTTCTCGATCAATTGATAGGCTTCCTTGCGCCGTGCGCCGGTACGCCAGCGCGTGATAATCTTCTGCCGACCGGGCGGAAGCTGATCGATCACCGAAACGTCCAGATCGCCATAGAGGGTCAGAGCCAGCGTGCGCGGGATTGGCGTCGCGGTCATCACCAGCATATGCGGATGGTACCCCTTACGTCGCAAGAGATCGCGCTGTTCCACACCAAAACGATGCTGCTCGTCAACAATGACCAGACCAAGCTTATGAAAGGTGATATCGTCCTGAATCAGCGCGTGAGTACCAATCGCCACCGCGGCCTCTCCACTCGCCAGCATCTCACGATACTGATTGCGCTCACGTTGGCGCAGGCTTCCCGTCAGCAACACCGTCCGAATGCCGAACGGTTCCAGCATCTTCGTGATACTGCGCGCATGCTGTTCCGCCAGAATTTCCGTTGGTGCCATAATTGCGCCCTGGCACCCGTTGAACGCCGCCATCAACAGCGCGGCAGCAGCCACTGCCGTTTTACCGGCACCCACATCACCTTGAAGCAAGCGACACATCGGCTGACTCTTCGCCATATCCGCGAAAATCTCGCAAATCACCCGCCTCTGTGCCTCAGTAAAGCGGAAAGGTAGGGTTGCCTCAAGCGGCTTATCGGTGGTAAAGACCGACCAGAGTGTTGAGCCAAGCGTAGGTACAGCTTCCTGACGCTCAGGACTCTTGATCTTCGGCAACTCAGAGGAATCAAGAAAGATCTTATCCAGTTCAATAGAGAAAGCGTTCCCCTGTGGAGCCTCGAATTGCCAGCGCGAGCGCCGTTCCTGCATGCCAAGCTGAATCAAAAAGAGCTCGTCAAAGGCCAGCCGTCGATAGGCCGCCTGACGCATGCCCTCATTTTCGGGATAGTGATATTGCGCCACTGCCTGCGAGAGCGTCAGCAGGTTCGCTGCCTGCAACACCGAAGGGGGAAGATGTTCAGGAAGCATCCCGGCATAGCGCTTGACCACATAATCAGTAAAACGTCGCAAGGCCTTCGCATGCAGGCCTTCGGTCAGGCTATAGACCGGAACCAGCCGCCCGGTGTTGAGCAGCTCGTTCTGTTCCGGGAGTTCATGACTCCGGACATTAAAGTAGACTTTGTTCCCGAGACGCTGCTTGATACCGGTAACAACAATATAGCTTCCCTTCGCCTTTTGTAGTTGCTTTTCCAGATAAGGCTGATTAAACCAGTTTGCATAGAGTTTGCCATGTTCGTCGGAAATTTCGGCAATAGTGCGTGTTCGGCCTCCGCTGGTGCGCTTTGTGCTCACCTCCCAGATCAGGCCCTTTGTTGTTGTCAGCTCATCAAACGGAATTTTGTTGATAGGAGTCAGTCTACTATAATCACGATGCTCACGCGGGAAATAAAAGAGAAGATCCCGCACCGTACGAATATTCAGGTGATTCAGGCGCTTCTTCACCGTCGGCCCCACGCCGGGAATAGCGCTCACATCGGCACTCAACAGCGTTAAAGCAGTATGCCCTTGAGACATGCCCGCTTCCAGTTGGATCTGGTTCTGTGGCAACGGTGGGGGCTCCTGCATCTTGCGGATAACCGGCTCCGGTCTGGCTTCCTTCGGTTTTGCCTCTTTCTTTACGGGCGCAGCAATCGGCTCCGCTTCTTTCTTCACGGGTGTAGCGACTGGCTTTGGACCGGAGTCCAGTTCATGTAATAGGGCCAGCACCGCCCGCAAACTTGATGCACGTTGCTCCGGGTCACGCTGATGATACCCCTGAAGCAACTGGGCAAAACGGCGCACAGGAGCGGGATCTATACCAGCAGCACTACAGGTCTGAACAGCCTCCGAGGTCCAGTGAGAGGCAAACGCTTCAAGCCCACCACCCAGAATGGCCTTATCCCGATACTGTGTGCGCTGTTCCAGTTGCAGCACCTTACGAGCGCGCTCTATATATGGAGATAAAACATGTTGCTTTGACTGTTTTTCCATACAAATCTTCTAACTGCTCAGGGATTCACTCCCCAATAATAGAAGGAGAGCGAGACAAAAGTCAATGTGACATTTGTCTATTCTCCTCCTGACAACAACGTGAAATACATAACAAGGCCAACTACCCTGTTACGCCAGAAACAATCCCTTGCACTTATAATTATCTATCGTTTATTGTATAAAACGGAAACTCTGCTCACCTGGATAAGAAAGAAAGGGCATCCCACAATGAGAGTTGAATCTTTCATAGAGAAATTCAAAGATGGCTGGGAAACCGCAACACATCATCCATTCCTTGACGCAGTGCGGAATGGAACCCTGAACGACCAGGCCTTCAATGCATGGCTTGTTCAGGATTATCACTTTGTCGGCTATGAAATGAAATTCCTGGCCTCTTTTCTCACCCGTGCGCCACGTCCTGCGCATGCAGCGATCATACGTTGTCTTGCCTCACTGGAAGCAGAGCTAACATGGTTCGAGGGCCTGGCAAAAGAGCGTCATTTGAATGTGTATGGTCCAGAACATCCGGTCACACAGCAATATGGAGCGCTCTTTAAACAGTATGTTCAGGCACCTCCACCCGTCATTCTCACCATTATCTGGGCCGTGGAACGTGCCTACCTGGACGCCTGGAAAAGCGCCCTTCCGGGAGGACCACAGTTCCGTGAATTTGTCGAACGCTGGACCTCACCGAGCTTTGAAACATTCGTCGGCGTACTTGATGGCCTTGCCTCAGTCTCGCTGGAACGCGGAGGCTATGTTCAGGAAGCAGAGCAGGCTTTCCTCGATGTAGCCCAGATGGAAAAGGCTTTCTGGGATATGGCCTGGTCGGGCGCAGGCGTCTCTTGAAGCTGCGAGGAGTCATGGTTCGCGCAGTAAAAACCGCCACCATCCAGACCGCACATCCTGCTCGGTACCTGCGCACTCTGAGCAGGTATCCGCAACCAGAACACAAGCGTCGCCCAAACAGGCATGTACTGCGAGGTCTCTGCCTCCTGATAGGACTTCTCTTTCTCTGTATGGTGCTGCTCAGTGCCTTTCCCGGCGATCCGCTGGCCCAACAACAGGCCGAACAGAGCAGCAAAGCACTCGCGCAGGAGCTCCGGTATGCCCGTAGTATCGGGATTCCCGACGCCTACCTTCAGCCAATACTCCGCCGCCAGCGGGTTCTGGACAACACCCATGCGCCGCTCGCCTTCTTTACAAATACACAGGCTGTAACAACCTATTATACCAATCTACAGCAGAGCTACCAACTCCTGCTAATCCAACTCCACGGTATCGAGGAACAGGCCCCACAACGACTGAGCTACCAGGCGAACCGCGACCTACAGGCGCTCAGTAGTCTGCTCAACCAACGCGAGGCACAGGGTTTTCTGGAAACTGAGCGCTTCAAAGAGGTGCTCTCTCAATATCGCCTGCAACTAGAACAGGCCCGGCTTCCCGGCGATTTTGTACAGGTCAGTGCCAGCATGCACGATACGATGCAGGCACTACAGCTACTCGGTCCTGTTCATGACCAGCTCAACCGTCTCCAGACCACCATTACCTTGCTTGCACAGGTTGGTGTGAAAGTCGATACGCTCAAGACTTACGAACAGAGCGACAAAGCCAACCTGCTAAGTGCCCAAACCGCCAGCGATTTCACTCGTCTGTTGCAGCAGCTTCAGAACCATGTTCGCCTGGGCAATGAGCTTACCGCGCAACACATCCAGGCTATCGGGCAGGTGAAGCTTCAGCAGCTTGCCGAGGATCTGGAACGGCTGCAAAGCTACCATGTCGATATCAGCGTCTATCGAAAGCGGCTGGAAGCGAACAGAGAGGCTTTCAAGCGGGCCTCCTCACCCGCCGAATATCAGCAGGTCGCACAGCAAATTGAGCAGGATAGCGCCGCGCTCCGTCTTCCGCTGCTCCGTGGGGAGGCTACCTATCGGCTGAACATCCTGCGCGACGAGGTCCAGCGTTGGGGTCAGACCCACCGGTATCAAAATGCATTTGACAATACTACCTACAGCTATGGATATGAGTACAACGATACACATGGGTTACTTGCCGAGTTGAGAGCCAGCGTCCAGCGGGCAAAGAACGCGGATGACTATCAGGTTATCATTGATCTGCTGAAAAATGCCCGGGAACACTTTCATGCGATGCAGAACAACGCCAGCAGCAAAGAGCCCTGGAATCAGGTCCATAGCACCGATCTCCACCTGATCCGCTTCTATCATCAGGAGCAGGGACAGGTGATTGTGGTCTCGCTACTCGAACAAACAATGCGCGTTTATCAGGAGGGGAAGCTGCTTCGGGCCTTCCGCGTCACCACAGGGCAATATGAGCGTCCAACGCCACCCGGGTACTGGCCGATCTTTCTGCGCCAATCCCCGACACGCTTCACGTCTCCCGAGCCTCCGGGTTCTGCCTTTTGGTATCCCGACACCCGAATCACATACGCACTGGGATTTCGTGAGGGAGGTTACTTTATTCACGATAGCTGGTGGCGTACCGAGTATGGGCCGGGGACCAATTTTCCGCATGCCGACGCAGGGGGTGAGTTTGCGAGCAATGGCAGTCATGGCTGCATTAACCTGGCAGAAGCGGACGCGGGCTGGCTCTATCAGCATACAGCCTACGGGACACCACTGCTCATTTATTAGAAACGCGTCAGTTCGTAACCACGAGTACGCGTCGTTTGACAGGTGAAAAGGACTTCTGCTATAATCTACGCGCACTCACCCAGTCCGGCAATAACAGACCGGGATTTTTATTGTTGCGATAATCCCTATACTATCTAAAAGAACAGAAGCAAAAAGTCAGGGCAAGAAGTACACCAACAGATAAGCGCATCCCAGAATCCTTGCGGTGATGCCGCTTATACTGATCGAAGCCCCCGTAGTTCGTCAAGGAGTACCATTGTCCGTTCGTTAAAGCCGGTGTCGAGGCAGATATTCGGGGAGGAAATCTTCACATGCCAAACAATAAAGCTGCCGAAAAGCGCATGCGCCAGGAAGAGAAGCGCCGCGCACACAATCGCAGCGTGAAATCAACTGTCAGGACCGAGATCACCAAAGCGCGTCAGGCAATTGCAACGCCTGATCTGGACGCGGCTGCCGCAGAGGCTGCTGTTCGTGAAGCGATCAGCGCACTGGACAAAGCTGCAAAGAAAGGTGTACTGCACAAGAACAACGCAGCACGCCGCAAATCTCGCTTGATGAAGCAACTCAACGCAAGGTAATACCTGCGCCCAATGCACTGCAATCGTGGATTCCGCTGCCCCTCCGGGAAGCAGCGGGAGTTATGCGTGTCTGCGAAAAGCAAAGAGCGCACAGGAGGTTTTAAGGGATGGCTGATAACAAGGTCGTAACGAAGCCAGCAGGGCGGGCGCTATTGGCCGCTGTTGAAAGTGCTCAGTTACGCAAAGACATACCAGAAATTAAATCTGGCGATACAGTTCGCCTGCAGGTCAAAGTTGTTGAAGGGAACCGCGAGCGTCTTCAGCCTTTCGAGGGTGTTGTGATGCGCATTCGTGGTGGCGGCGTCAACCGCAACTTCACCGTTCGTCGTATCACCAATGGTGTTGGTGTTGAGAGAACGTTCCTGATCAACTCGCCTCGTATCGAGAAGATCGAAGTACTGCGCCATGCGCGTGTACGCCGCAAGCAACTGTACTATCTGCGTGGCCTCACTGGTAAGGCTGCACGCCTGAAAGAAGTTCGCCCGATGACTGCCGCACAGGCTGCTCAGAAGGCCGCGAAACAGGAAGCACGCACCGAAGCCCAAAGTGAAAACGCCTAAATCGAGCACAACTCGCTCTACTGGAGCGATCACAGCATCATTAGCAGAAGAAATGGCCCTGTTCGAGCAGGGCTATTGCTTTATCGCCGGGCTTGACGAGGCTGGAAGAGGATGCCTCGCGGGCCCGGTGGTAGCCGCCGCTGTTATGCTACCTCTGGAGAAAGGAGCCGAGACCCTCAGCGAGCTCCTGAGGGGTGTGAATGACTCCAAACAACTCAGCGAAGCCACACGCGAAAGCCTCTACGATCGCATCATGCAAGAGGCGCTGGCCGTGGGTGTTGGCATTGGTTCCGTTGAACTGATCGAGCGCTACAACATTCTCCAGGCAACCAAGCGAGCAATGCGGGTCGCACTGGATCAGCTCTCTCCCGCACCACAGGCATTACTCCTTGATGCGTTAACCCTCCCCAATCTTACGCTCCCACAGCGCTCGCTCATTAAAGGGGACGCACGCAGCCTCTCTATAGCTTCGGCCTCCATTATTGCGAAAGTCACCCGCGATCGCCTGATGCGAGAGCTCCACCAGGAATACCCGGAGTACGGCTTTGACCGTCACAAGGGCTACGGCACCGAAGCCCATATCGCGGCCATCAAGCAATATGGTGCAACGCCTCACCATCGCAAAACGTTCTCTCCGATTCGCGAGATGCTCTATGGGCTCTTTGCCGATTTTGAGTGATTCCAGCTTGTCCCCCTGGCCGGGAAAGCGGCGCATCTTCTCCTGTTCCAGGCTCGCATTGATAAATTCATGTGGTTACGATATCATAAAACAACACTTTTTTTTGCAGGGTGAAGTTTTCAGTTGACGATACATTTTCCGTGGCATATGGTAGATGTATAATCACAGTCAATGCAAATAGAAATACAAAGGAGCATACAGCATGGATGACGGAAACCGCCAGGAGGTCAGGCAGCGAATTGCGCTTCCCGGAACACCGTTCCCCACAATCGAAGGACACCGCCCTTATGGTCGCAGAGAGCCGGTGCGCGTACGCGAGATCCCCTCACTGTTGCTCAAAGAGCGAATCATCTTTGTGCCTCCAGTCATCAATGACGAAATAGCCAATATGCTCATCGGCATGTTGCTCTACCTTGATAGCGAAGATGCCACCCGTGATATTGCTATGTATATTAACTGTCATGGGTCACTTGAGGGGCACCTGTACTATGGACTGGGGGTCTATGACACCATGCAGTACCTCAAGTCCGATATCACGACCGTCGGCGTCGGCGTCGCACGTGGTGCAGCGGCGGCGCTGCTAGCCGCAGGAACCAAAGGAAAGCGTTACATGCTGCCCAACGCAAGCGTGATTCTTCACCAGCCGCTGAGCGCGGTAAAGGGTCAGGCGCGCGATATCGAGATTCAGGCGACCGAACTGGTACGTCAGCGCCGCTCATTCTACGAGATTCTCGCCAAGCATAGCGGTAAAACCTATGATGAGGTGGCTCAGACAGCCGACCGCGTGAACTACCTCACCGCAGAACAGGCTGTTGCTTACGGTCTGGCCGACGAGATCATCAAGCGGGAAGAGACGCAAGCGTAAACGTGAGAAGGAGAAAGCATGGGCACCGTTTTTAATCCAAATGATCCCAAATGGCGGAAAGAGGCTCTAGAGATCATCGAGAAGAGCAGCGCCAACAACCCGATCTACAGGCCGTCGTTTGTTGAGGACGTTATGCGCATCACCAACGAATACTATGGTGGTGAGTCGTATGATGTGTCTATGACGATCGATGATCTGTTGCTCAAAGACCGCATCGTCATGATCGGCAAGCCCATTGACGATATCGTCGCCTACCAGACCATTCAGGTTCTGCTCTACCTACAGAGCGAGGATGCCACCCGTGACGTCAGCATCTACATCAACTCACCAGGAGGAAGCGTAACCGCCGGTCTGGCGATCTATGACACCATGCAGTTCCTTGAGGCCGATGTCTCGACGTTCTGTGTGGGTATGGCGATGAGTATGGGTGCCGTGCTACTGGCAGCAGGAGCACCGAAGAAACGCTACTGCCTCCCGAACTCCACTGTCCTGATTCACCAGCCGCTCGTTTCTGGCGGCATCGAGGGTCAGGCCAGCGATATCGAGATCGAGGCCCGCGAGATCATTCGCACCCGCGATCGCCTCTATCAGATTCTGGCCCATCATACCGGACAGACCCTGGAGCGAATCGCAGCGGATTCGGACCGCGATAACTATATGACCGCGCAACAGGCCGTAGACTATGGTCTTGTGGACGAGATCCTCGTTCCTTCCTCCAAAGAGGATGAGGAGAAATAAGCAGATCATTCAGGGAAACGAGTCGGGTTACCTCCCTGCTCGTTTCTCTGTCTCCTTAGATGCCCCTTTCACTCCCCCTTTTTGCTACTTGACAGCCGGGATAGCATTGTTGATAGCAAAAAAATGGTTGTAGAGGAGCATAATGGCAGAATATATCTGGGGTCGCAACCCCGTTCTCGAAACCCTGAATTCTGGCAGGGTCATCAAGCGCATCTTGCTGGCAGAAGGTTTGAAGGAGGGAGGCGTTATCTCCCTGATTAAACAGGTCGCGGAGAAAAAGCGCCTGCCCGTTGAGGTTGTGCCACGCTCACGGCTCGATCATATCAGCAAGGGCGCGGTTCATCAGGGCTGCGTCGCACAGGTAGAAGAGCGGCAGTACGCCCACGTTGACGATATCCTTGAGCACGCCTCCATCAAAAACGAAGCCCCCTTTATCCTGATCCTTGACGCGATTCAGGACGTCAATAACCTGGGCTCTCTTCTGCGCACAGCCGAGGCCGCCGGCGTACACGGTGTCGTGATTCCTGAGCATCGCGCCGCCGAGGTCAATGCGACCGTAGTCAAAACCTCAGCCGGAGCCACGGAACATATTCTGATCGCCAAAGAGACGAATATCACTCGGACGATTGACTATCTGAAAAAGCAAAATGTCTGGGTTGTGGGATTGGCAGGAGAGGCACAAACAGTTTATACTCAGGCTAACCTGACCGGCCCGCTGGCAATTGTCGTCGGCAATGAGGGGAAGGGCATCAGTCGCCTCGTACGCGAGCACTGTGACCTGCTCATCAAGCTACCCATGTACGGCTACATTAACTCGCTCAATGCGGCAGTCGCGGGAAGCATCGCGCTCTATGAAGCGCTCAGGCAGCGAACAGGAAACGAGCAGGGCCGATAAGCAGCCCTGCTACCTCGCGCACCCGGTGAAAAGGTCAAGGATCTGTTACATGATTTTGGCTCCCTACGTCATATCATAATGATCGAGGCTATTTGCTCAGGAGTTATAGAACGTGATAAAGCTATTTCATAAGCGCTTCTTGCTGCTTTTCTTTGGTTGTCTGGTTGGACTCTCTCTCCTGGCCCCACTTCAGCCAACCCCGGCGCATGCAGCGGGCCAGGTCCAGATTACTGCGCCAATGGTTGAGGGTGCCGCCATCGGGCACGTTGGCACACCCGTCACAATTGCAGGCACCGGCTTTGACAATCAACCCCAGGTCCTGCTCTTTGTGACCACTAATGCTGACCCCGGTCAATGCAATCCGGGCACTGCACCCGGTATGACCCCCTTCTCGCCATCGACGGCCCCCATACAGGGGGGCGCATTTCTCGTCAATGCAACCTGGCCCGCTAACGCGGCAACCCCCACCACGCCATACTATATCTGTGCAATTGTGGGAACTACAGGCACGCTCTCATCAAACGCCTATACGGTGGCTCAGGATGTCAGTATCACACTTTCCCAGCCCAATATCAAACCAGGCGATCAGGTCACAGTCACCGGCGCGAACTGGGTTCCCAGCCAGGGAGTCAATATCAGCATTCTCAATAGCGGTGGTTCCCCTATTCTCACTCAGACCGCGCAATCATCCAACGATCGAAATGGAGCGTTCAGCGTGACCTTCTCCATTCCATCGACGACAGCGCCCGGAACCTATAGCGTGCTGGCCTACGCTCCCGGCAACCCGAGTGAGCACATGAAAGCAACCGCACAGCTTACGATTGCAGAGGCATCTCCAACCGCAACAGCCGAGCCCTCCCCAACCGCGACAGAGGAGGAAGTGACTCCCACCCCGGAGGCATCCCCGACAGCAGCCGTCACTCCAACTCCGACATCAACGACCTCTTCTTCAGGTGGCACCAGCCCCATCAGCATTCTGATCTATGTTTTTGGTGGCATTGGCGTTGTACTGGTCATCGTTGGCGCTATTCTCTATATCGTGTTTTCCAAACAATAGCCCCTGTTCCAGCAAAGAACATCGGGTATCGCTCTTCATCTTGAGGATACCCGATTTCGCTTTCTAAGCCTCCCGCTCAAACACTGCTTTCAAGGCTTCGGCAACCTCTCGATGAGCCTCCATCGTCTTATCAAACACTGTAAACATACGGAAGAAGCTATGAATCATGCCCTCATAACAGCGATACTGAACGGGAACTCCGGCCTCCTGTAAGCGGTCGGCATAACGTTTCCCATCGTCTCGCACAGGATCATAACCAGCGGTTAACACCAGCGCGGGAGGAAGTCCGCTGAGGTCAGGAGCATGCAGAGGCGCAACATAGGGATTCTGCCACTGGGAGGGATCGGGCAGATACTGTTCACAGTACCAGAGCATATCATGCTTCGTCAGGGAATAACCAACCTCGAACTCGCGATAAGAGGCAGAGCCACTTTCCGGGTGATCGGTCACGGGATAGATCAGCACCTGAAAGACAAAGTGGGGCGCTCCCATTTCGCGAGCCATCAGCGTGACTGCCGCCGCCAGATTGCCCCCCGCACTATCTCCACCGATTGCCAGCCGTTTCGAGTCGATATGGAGCGTCTCGGCATGCTCAACTACCCAGACCGCTGCAGCATAACAATCTTCCAGGGCTGCCGGAAAGGGGTGTTCCGGGGCCAGCCGATAATCAACCGCGATCACCACACAATGTGCCAGATTCGCCAGCGAACGGCAAACCTGATCGTGCGTCTCAAGGCTGCCGATCACCCAACCTCCACCATGTAAATAGATCAAGGCCGGCAGTCCCTCCTCATCAGCCGGGGTGTAGATCCGAACAGGCAACGGACCACCAGGGCCGGGAATCACTCGGTCCTCCACCCCGTGAACCGGAAAAGGCTCACCCGCTGTCTGAAGTGCGGATTGCACTGCCGCCAGGCGTATCTCTTCCAGGGTGGGTTCAGGTCCACCACTTGTTTTATCTGGCAGAGCCTGAAGAAAGGTCGCAACCTGTGGATCAAGTGTCATTGCCCGAGAATCCTTTCTGACATGTTAGAATGAGAGATATTTAAAAAGGCGCTCAGGGATAGCGCGAACAATCAGCATGATATAGCGCCAGAACCAGGGAGTATAGACAACCTCTTTGCGCTTTTTCATCGCCCGATACACATCTTCACCCACAGTCGACGGCTTCGCGAAAAGCAGCCCTTTGCGCATATGAGCGGTCATAGGCGTATCCACAAAGCCGGGCTTGATCGTCACTACCGCAACTCCGGCCTTTGCCAGCCGACCGCGCAGCCCCTGCAAAAAGAGGCTGACAGCTCCCTTTGCCGTGCCATAGACATAGTTACTCCTGCGGCCCCGATCACCTGCTACAGAGGAAATGACCGCAATTACGCCCTTGCGGCGCCGCTCAAAATAATTGGAGCTGATTGTAAGCAAAGAAATAACGCTGAGCGCGTTGCGCTTGAGTTCCTCAAACGTCTCCTCAACACTGGCCTCACATGCCCGCTGATTACCCAGTGTCCCGTGGGCAATCAACAGCATATCAAACCCTTTCAGAGTCTCAATAGCGGTATCCAGCATCTCTTGATGGCGCTCAAAATCCAGCACATCCAGCTCAAAGAGCTCGACCCGCTGTGCACCTCGAATCCGTAAATCGGCGGCCAGGATCTCAAGCCGCTCTCTGTTCCGTGCGACCAGAAATAGTTCAGCGCCATCTCTGGCAAAGCATTTCGCGGTCTCCTGTGCAATCGCGGAGGTTGCCCCTACAATGACCAGTTTTGTCATATCTTCTTTTCCCATCCATTCTCCCGCGTCACACGACGCCAGAAGCTCGAAGAAAACTTTGGATCAATATACTGCTCAAACGTCTTCCACTGCGGATAGGCACGCTGAAAATCATCGGCTCGCATGCGGGCATCCTTCGCCGGGTAAATACAGCCACCAGCCTCTCGAACCATCGCATCAAGTCGATCAAGCAGTCGCAAGGTTTTTGTGCCATGATTGGCAAAATCCAGGGCCAACGTCAGCCCGGGGCGCGGAAACGAGAGCATACCGGGAGATTCCACATCCCCGAAAGACTTGAGCACTGTCAGAAACGAGCCCTCACCCGAGCGGCTGATGCAGTTCATGATCGCCTGCATCACCTCGTAGCCCCCCTCAAAGGGCACCACAAATTGATACTGGAAAAAGCCGCGCTTCCCATACATCCGATTCCAGTGATGAATAGCATCCAGCGGATAGAAAAACGAGTCGTAATGCACCGTCTTCCGTACATGCTTCACGGACTGCGCATGATAGTAGAGCCGGTTAAAGGCATGGATGCTCAGGCGATTCAGCGTGAACGACGGGAAATCAAACGGGACTGTCAGAGGGAGCCGCGACCGCCGTCGCTGAACGACGCGTCGGGTAGAGGTATCATGGTTGCCCCGCATAAAGAAGCCACGTCCAACCTCATTCTTGCTTCCCAGACACACAACCCAGGAGACCGTATACTCAAAGTCGCGATCGGAAGCAGTCGCCAGTTCGCGATACTCATCCAGCGAGGAGAAGCGGATACGATCCATCACGATCAGGGGGCTGTGGATCCGCTTCAGCCGAAACTCGGCCCAGAGAATGACGCCGGTCAGCCCAAGCCCGCCAATGGTCGCACGAAAGAACTCGCTGTTCTCGGTTGGCGAACAAATCAGGCGCTGTCCATCGGAGCGCAGCAGCTCAAAACGTGTGACATGACAGCCGAAGGTGCCAGCCTTATGATGGTTCTTGCCGTGTACGTCATTAGCAATCGCCCCGCCAATCGAGACATATTTCGTTCCGGGCGTTACCGGCAAAAACCAGCCCCGAGGCACGATGACATCCAGTACCTCAGCCAGCGTGACTCCCGCCTCACAGCAGAGCAGCCCTTGCTCCTCATCAAAGGAGAGAAAGTGGCGCAGGTTACTGACATCAAGGGTAATGCCATCCTCGTTCAGGCAGCTATCGCCGTAACTTCGACCATATGCGTAGGGCAGCACCGGACGCTCAAACATCGCCAGATCCGGGATCTCATCGCGCCAGTACACTGGAACCACCCGTTCGGGCCTGACCTGCGGAAAACGCCCCCACGATTGAGGATGATTGTTTGCAGCCATCTTATTCTTGTCCATCTCTACTGTCTCAATTGAGAAGATATCCCATTGTACCAATTTGTGAGAAAATAGAGCTACTATTCTAGCCCGAAAGGTATTGAAAGAAAGATGCATGTCGTTGTGTTTGCGGGTGGAACGTTTCGCCCCGGAAGTGCCTGCAACGAAGCTCTCGCCAGCGCAGACCTGATTATTGCCGCCGATAAAGGGGCAGTGACCGCGATCCAGCAAGGCTATCCTCCCGATATTATTGTAGGCGATTTTGATTCTCTTCCTCCTTCGCTGCAAGCACATGCGCCCGAACTCATCCGGGTCGCAGCCGAAAAAGACGAGACCGATACTGAACTTGCGCTAATGACTGCACGCACGCATGGGGCAACCCGCATCACCCTTCTTGGCGGACTGGGTGGAGCGCGCTTCGAGCATACCGTTGGCAACATATTACTCATTGCCGATCCAGATTTCGCGAGTATCGACCTCAGGCTTGCTGATGGTCCCTCGCTCTGCACCGTTGTTCGTGGGCCGGGCGAGCTCCATATTGAAGGGGAACCGGGAGACCTGTTCTCGCTCTTTCCGCTGACCATGAGCGCGGAAGGCGTGCGCACACAGAATCTCTACTACCCGCTGAAAGGCGAAACGCTCACCTTTGGCAAACCCCGCGGTATCAGCAATGTGCTGACAGCGACACAGGCGACCGTGACGCTGGAGGCAGGCATTCTGCTGGCAATTCACACCAGGCAGGCGGAATTACAGGAAAACCCGGAAGCATAAATTGCTCCCGGGTTTCTCCCTATTTCTTCGGAGGCAAGAAGTCATTGGTATAGAGGGTATTGATTTCCAGTCGCTTGACCGGCTTGCCGGAGGCATCCATCACGGCGCCAGCCTGAAGCATAAAGCGCGGATAGCCTAACCAGACTTTCGGCTCCTGCCAGCCCCACGGCTGCCCGGGGTCAGCATAGTACTGACTCTGATATTTCTGGCTGGCAATCACAAAATCAGGATCGGGGAACGCATCCTTGCCACCCAGTTCAATAAGCATCTTCGCAGCATCTTCAGGATGTTCACGAGCATACTCATACCCCTTCGCCGTTGCTGCCATGAACTTACGCAGCACGTCGGGCTTCTCCTTCATCTGCCTGGGGCTGGTAATAAAGGTCGGCGTGTAGTAGTCGGGAATACCGTGATCTTTGATCGGGAAGCGGATCAGCTTCAGTCCCTCGCGATCAGCTCGGACTCCGTCGACCCCCTCAAAGATCCAGGCGAAATCGATCTTCTTCTGCTTCAGAGCATCCATGACATTGGTATTCACGATTACGTTCTTAAAGTCGCCCTTCCCGCCATCCTTCTTGATAATCTCACGCACCACAGCCTCTTCATAGGGAGCGCCAAAACCGCCATATATTTTCCCATCAAGGTCACGAGGGCGCTTGATCCCGGAGTCAGCCAGTGCAACCAGTTCAGACGTATTATGCTGGAAAATAGCGGCAATTGAAGTGACCGGCTGACCGGCTGCGGCATCGGCAACCACACCCTCCATTGAGCTGATCCCGATATCAGCCTTATTGTTGACTACAAGCGTATCTGGCGTGGTATTTGGCGAATAGGGCAGGATTTGTAGATCAATTCCCTGCTCATGATACCAGCCCTGTTTCTGGGCCACATACACGCCGGTATAGTTGGTATTTGGTGTCCAGTCGGGGGCCAGCGTCACCTTGACCATCTCCTGTGGCCCCCCCTGTGTATTACCACGTTGCAGCCAGAAAAAGAGCCCGGCCACGATTGCAATCAACAGCACCGGGATCAAAATACTGGCCAGCAGGCGCATTCGCTTACTCATAACAAAAGAGAACTCCTTACATCAACCACAAACACTAAGCCCTCTCGGGCTGTTGTCCAAACTTACCCGGCAACGTCCGCTGATGCCAGGGCAAAGCAAGCCGCTCAATAAATGAGACGAGTACAAATAGGAAAAGGCTCAAAAGCGACGTAATCACTATAGCGGCAAAGACAGCAGCCGTCGCATGCGCGTTCACCGCTTTGACCATATAGATTCCCAGACCGCGTTCAGCTCCGACATACTCGCCGACAATCGCTCCAGTCACGCTGTAGGTCGCGGCAATCCGGAGCCCGGAAAAGAAGGCGGGCAGCGCCGCGGGCAAACGCACCATCCAGAGAATTTGCCAGTTTGAGGCCCGCATGCTTTGAAGCAGTCGGATCAGGTCAGGGTCCACGCTGAGCAGCGCATCCGCACAGGCAACGGTTATCGGGAAAAAGCAGTACAGTGTGACCAGTACAATCTTCGGCTGGATATCATAGCCAAACCAGATCAACAACAGAGGCGCAAGCGCGACCAGAGGCACTGTCTGCGAAACAACCAGCAACGGATAGAGCGCCTGACGCACTAGCGACGATAACCCGAGCGCCAGCGCCAGCAGCAAGCCTAACACCGTAGCGACCACTATGCCCAGGAGCGTTTCAAGCAACGTCTGCACTGTCTCGGCAAAGAGAGCATCACTTCGATCTACCAGAGCCTGTACCACAGCTAACGGAGACGGCAACACAGACTGAGTGACTATCCCCGAGCGCACATAGACTTCCCAGAGCGCCAGCAGCGCCAGGGCGACGACAAATGCAGGGCCAAAAGCGGCAATACGACGTAGTTTCATACTGGCTGCTCCTTCAGCAAGAGTGAAAGCAACTCCCGTTCAAGCTGTAAGGCTCGTGCCTCCGCCAGATGTTCCTGGCGGCGCGGGCGCGGCAAATCAACGTCCACCACGCGCAAAATCCGCGCAGGCCGCGCGCTGAGCACATAAATGCGGTCAGATAACAGGAGCGCCTCACGCACATCATGGGTGATGAAGAGCACGCTTGACTGGAAACTCTGCCACAGATCGAGCAGCCACATCTGCAAAGAGAGACGCGTCAGGGCATCGAGTGCTCCTAACGGTTCATCCAGCAGCAGGAACGAACGGTTAAACAGCACCGTTCGGAGCAGGGCCACCCGCTGCTTCATGCCACCAGAAAGCGTGGCGGGATACTGCTGTGCGAATTCCGCCAGCCCGAAGCGCTTCATCAGTTCACGCGCTTCCTCCCGGGCCTGCTGGCGAGCCTCACGTCGCACCTCGGGCCCAAGCAGGATATTCTCCTCGACGGTGCGCCAGGGCAACAGCAACGGCTGCTGAAGCATATAGCCGCTTCGTCCGGCACGTGGGCTCTCGGCGTCACCATCGATCGCCACCGTTCCAGAAGAAGGCACATCCAACCCGGCAATGATATTGAACAGCGTGCTTTTTCCGCAGCCACTGGGCCCGATCAGAGTCACAAATGCGCCCTTCCTGACATCCATATCAATTGAGCTCAGCACTTCTACCGTTCGCTTCCCGGAACGAAAGCTCCTGGTCACTCCTCGAAGCGAGAGTTTATAGCCTGGATTCATTGTTTTTCTACAGCTCTTTTCGGGAGATACAAAGGCATGGGGAAAGAATGCAGCAGAAACGAGAATGAGGTAGAGAAAAAGAAGAACTGCCGCTTCCCTCCGCTGGCACTACCCAGATCAGGTTCGTAGGGTCGGGGCCGCTTCCGGCCACCTCTCAGCCTATAGGCTCCCCTAGCAGCGCAATCATGCCCGGCCATCATACGGCCAAACACAATAAATTCACCTCAAGTATATCATAGATAGCAGATATATCAATATAGACAGCCAGTGACGCGCCTCACTGCAATGGCAGCCAGAATGATACCTCACAACCACCTTCGGGACGATTGCGGGCCATAATCTGCCCCCCATGCTTTTCAATCAGCACTCTGCAAACATAGAGACCGAGACCAACCGTTTTCTTCTTGCCTTGCTTCGGCCTGCGAGATCGCGTGTAGTACTTGTCGAAGATAAAAGGAAGTTCCTGCGGGTCAATCCCGCTCCCGGTATCGTGCAGGCTGATACTGAGCACACCAACATTCCAGGCACAGGAAAGCGTGATCTCGCCTCCCTTCGGGGTAAAGCGCAGGGCATTTTCAAACAGGTTATCCAGTACCCGTTCAATCTGCGAGAAATCAAGCAGCGCCTCTTCTGACTCCGCGACACGATAGAGTTCATACCGAAAGCGAATCTCCTGTTCAGCCGCCGCCAGCTCATAATTCTGGGCCTTACGTCGCAGTTCATCGCCCAGATGGACCGCCTGCATCTGAAGCGAGAATTCTGCCTGTTCCAGCGAGGAGATCAGCAAGATCTCTTCCAGGAGACGACCAATGCGCTGCGCGTTCGTTTCCAGCACCGGAAGATAGCGCTCAAGGCGCTCTGCTCGCTTGGCGGGCTGGGCCCGCTGTAGTCCCTCAATATGCCCCTGGATCACGGTCACAGGTGTACGCAGGTCATGCGAGAGAGCGGCCACAAGCTCGCGCATCTGCTCTTCTTTATCCCACTCGCGCAACAGCGAGGATTGTAAGGCCGTACGCAGATCATTGACCGCCCGGCAGAGATCGCCGAGTACATCAGGCTGGTCATAATGGATCGTAAAATCCAGGTCGTGCTGTTTAATCTTCTCGACCGCCCCCATCAGTTCTTCAACCGGCTGGTTCAGCTTTTTGCCCAGACGCGAGGCAAAGATTAGAACAACGACAAACAGCACAACAGGCGGCTCAAGCAGCAACAGCCCCAGAATAAAAGCCCAGGAAATCGACGCCTGTGGAGGAAGGGCGCTGGCAGGATAGGTCAACAGGAGATAGCCATAGACACGGGTATCAGAAACCAGAGGCACGGTATTAACATAGTGGTCATTCTTGAGCAAAATAGTCTGATTCAGCCGCTGAAGCAACAGCGCGGGAGAGGGCAGAGGTGAAAAAGTCTGCCTGTTCCCGGCAAGCGGTTTTCCCTGCGGATCGAGTACCAGATACTCTAAAGCAGGTACAGCTCGCACACGTCGCTCCCAGTCCTGCATGAATCGATTGTCTCGCTCCACAAGCAGTGCCGCATGCTCGCTCCCGAACTGTGCCAGCCGGCCGGCCTCGCCGCTTACCTGAGTCATGCCGAATGGACGCAACAAGAAAGCAGCAAGGCACATTTCCAGAAACACAATAGCTGGAATAGCGATCGCAAGCAGCAAAAACAGATATTTCAGAAAGAGGCGTCGGAAGCCTTCGCTATGGCTTGGTCCCATTTATACCCTACTCCCCAGACCGTCTTGATATATTCGGTATGCGGATCTGCAAGCGCCAGCTTCCGCCGAACTCGCTTGATGTGCTCGGTCACGGTCTCCGAGTAGCTATTCGCATCGTCGCCCCAAACCCGCTCGTAGATTGTCTCGCGCGAAAACACCTGCCGCGGGTGCAACGCCAGCAAGCGAACAATCTCAAATTCTTTGCGCGACAGGGCAAGGAGCTGTTCGCGGTAGCGCACCTCGTAGGTATCGAGGTGAATCGAGAGCGCACCACAAACCAGCCGTACCATCTGGCGCTTTTGCTTGCGCAGCCTGTTCTCGCGGCGGAGATGCGCCCGTACCCGGGCAACCAGTTCCCGAATACTGAACGGCTTCATAATATAATCATCGCCACCGACACTCAATCCCTGGATCCGGTCGGACTCTCCCTGTCTGGCACTGACAAAGAGAATCGGGATATCCAGCTCATCACGCAAAACCTGGCACACACTGAAGCCATCGAGATGCGGCAACATAATGTCCAGCAGCACCAGATCGATGATTTCCACCCGAGCCAGTTCAATAGCCCGGGCTCCATCGTGTGCAATCAGCACCGTAAAGCCTTCGTCCTCAAGGGCATCCTGGACGAACTGTGTAATCTCATCATCATCATCTACAAGCAGAATTTTCCCCTGCAACGTCGCATCATCAAGCATACACAGCAGCTCCTTCCCTGAAAATGGTCGCATATCTGAATCGTACAATGTCCCGTCTACCACTCGCGTCGCCTGAACCAGCGTATACTTACCCACAACACCGTGACCGTCAGAACAACGGTCGCAACCACAGGGAACAGCAACTGTGGCCAGTTCGTGGAGAGCGCGTGCGCCATCATCGGGAAGCGGAAAGGCCACGCCCAGGGAACATACATCCATACCGCATCACCCATTGACGTTGTCCCAAGCAGCGTCCCCACCAGCATGCCGATCCCACCAAGCCCGATGGTCCAACCGAACCCTTTCGCCGTCGCAAGCCATGTGTAAAGCAACAGCATCGGCATCACAAAGAGCGTGGTAGCCAGCGGCGCACCGAGCAAGCTCCCCCAGAGAATCTCGCCCTCAGCATGGAGCAGGAGCCCCGTGATCAGAATCAAGACACTGAACCAGAGCGCATGAAGTAACAAGAGCACAAGCAGCGTCAGATATTTCGCGCCTAGCTGTATCCCCGGCTCAACAGGACGCGCAAGGAGCGCTCGCCAGTTCTGCCCATCCATGTTCGCAGCCAGCGCTGCCTGAAGTGCCGTACCGCCAGCACTCCAGAACACCAGCCAGATGAGAAACGTTTCCTGAAGATTATCCCAGGTCATCCGGTGTGTCGTTGCCAGATACCAGCCAAATGCCAGCATGCAGAGCAACGGAAACAGCACCGTTAACCAGAGTGTCATAGAGCGCCGCAACTTGAGAAACTCGGCCCCCATTCCGCGCAGGAGTGTCATGCCTTCACCTCCTGCCGGGCGAACCAGACCGCCCCCAGGGCTGCGAACAGGATAAACGCGATCAGTGACACCAACACTACTGGAACCATTGGCGTCTGCAACAGCGGGTCGCCAGCCTCAAGCGGTACACCGTTTGGATGCACCCCAACCACCGGGATAACCACGCGCAACGGCCAAGCCCAGGGATTCAACATCCAGGATGATTGTACCGCCATGACTGCGCCACTCAAGGGCCCGACAAGCGAAACGACAACCGGCAATACATAACCGCCAAGCAGCGCAAACCACAACATCAGCGCAACCAGCGGCAGCGCCGTTACCCAGATCAGCAGCGACGCAGTAATGACCGTTCCCCAGGGTGTCGCCCCTTTGAGCAAGAGCACCCCGGACAAAAGCGTCAATGCAATCAGCAACAGAGAGCTGACCAGGAAGTGAATTACCAGTACCAGCAGCTTTCCCAGGTAGAGCAGCGCAGGTGACACGGGACGTGAGCGCAGCCCCCGAAGCAAGGGCTTATCCAGCATCATCGAATGGGCAGCCAGAATCGCGATACCGAAAGGCCCCCAGATCAGCGGCCACCAGTTGAAGAGCATCCAGAGGTAATAGCTCCAGACGGTCGCGTTCGGAGCCAGATAACGCATGATCGTTACCAGCACCACAATGCTCGCCGGGAGCACCGTCAGAAACAACGGTACAAAAGCCCCTTTCAGACGCAACCATTCAGCCCGAAGTACAGCAAACATCTCTCATTCTCCTCCTAGCGATAGTTTCCGCTCTCAACAAGCCGCAGGAAGAGCGTTTCCAGATCATCCTGTACCGTATCGATTTTGGTCACAGCGATGCCATGCTGCGTCAACAACGAGATAATTTGAGCCGTGACCGCACCCGGATTCGGAAGCACCAGCTTTTGACCTTCGACCCGCAAGGCCGGGAACGAGGGCTGAAGCAACCGGTATGCCTGCTGAAGCTGCGGCGTCTCCAACTCAACGCGTTGTTGTCCTTGCGCCAGCAGATCGCGTAGTCGTCCCTGATAGCGAAGCTGCCCCTTGCTGATAATGCCCAGGTGCGTAACGACCTGCTCAATTTCAGCCAGGATATGACTGGAAACCAGAACCGTCATTCCTTGCTGGCAAAAACGATGAATCAGCCCGCGCATCTCGCGAATGCCAGCAGGATCCAACCCATTTGTTGGCTCGTCCAGAATCAGCAATTTGGGCCTGCTCAGCAAGGCCGAAGCAATCCCCAGCCGCTGCTTCATCCCGAGCGAGAACTGAGCCGCCTTCTTGGAACCTACATTGCGCAGATCAACCTGCTCCAGCGCCTCATCAATACGGTTTTTTGGCACACCAAGCAACGTCGCATGCACCGCCAGATTCTCCCAGGCTGTCAGATGGCCATAGAGGGCGGGACCTTCGATCAGTGCACCAATATGCCAGAGGTGTTCTCGCCGCCAGGGCTCACCAAACAACAGCACCTGCCCCTCAGTCGGGCGGAGCAGGCCAACCAGATGCTTGATGAGCGTTGACTTTCCCGCTCCATTTGGCCCGAGCAGGCCATAGATCGTCCCCTGCTCAATCAGCAGATTAACATTCTGTAGCGCGATTTGGTTTCTGTATTTTTTGGTCAGATGGACCGTTTGCACAATAAAGCTCATTATTGGACTCCGAATAGAAACAGGTATACATGTATTTCTCCCAAATCGTACAGCCAGAATCTAAAGAAAAAATAAACAATCCAGGGGAATGGGCGATGAGGAGAGGGCAAGCTGAAAAGCAAAGCGGGGCCCGTACCAGCACGGACCCCGTTTCTTCTTCTGAATAGATGCTTAGTGACCCGCCATCAGGAGACCAGCGGGCAAACTGGTAGCCGACAGGAAGACCTGCGCGACCAGTGTCATCACGACCAGCGCCGCACTCATCAGCACCAGCGATGTGCCGAGGCTGAAGGAAGTGGAGAGGCGACCCTGCTTTGCAGGCTTGTCGAAGAACATCGCCTTCACAATGCGGCCATAGTAGACCAGCGAGATCACGCTGTTGAGCAGTGCCACGACCACCAGCCAGTACTGGCCCATATTCCAGGCAGCCGAGAAGAGATACAGCTTACTGATAAAGCCAGCCATTGGCGGGATACCACCGAGCGACAGCAGACACAGCGCCGTTCCAATGCTCAGCAGCGGCGCGCGATAGAACAGGCCACGGAAATCTTCGATGCGATCGCCACCGGTCAGGTTCGCCAGCCCAATAATACCGGCGAAAGCGCCCAGGTTCGTCACCGCATAGACCAGCAAGTAGAACAGCACCGCGCTATTGCCTTGCGGCTGTCCCGATGCCAGACTTGCGATAAAGCCAACCAGGATATAGCCAGCCTGCGCGATACCGGAATAGGCCATCATGCGTTTCGCGTTGCTCTGAACCGCAGCGACCACGTTACCGACCGTCATGGTCAGAACCGCGACGATTGAAAGAACGACCACCAGATCACCCAGGTTGACCGCGCCCAGATTACCAAGCATAAACACACGAATCATTGCGGCAAAGCCAGCAGCCTTTGAGCCAACCGAGAAGAAGGCCGTTGCAGGAGTAGGTGATCCCTCATAGATGTCAGGGGCCCACATGTGGAACGGTACAGCCGAGATCTTGAAGCCGAAACCGGCAATAATCAGAATATCGGCGACCAGCACAGCCAGGTTCCCCTGTCCGATCTGTCCAAAGGATTTCGCAATGCCAGCCAGATCAGTTGTCCCGGTCAGACCATAGAGCAGAGCAAAGCCATAAAGCAGGATTGCGGACGACATCGCCCCCAGGAGCACATACTTGACGGCTGCCTCAGCAGACTTATCGTTCTCACGAATCAGACCCGCCATCACATACAGCGGGAAGCTGGTCAGCTCCAGCGAGATATAGACCGTGATCAGTTCACTGGTGCTTGCCATCAGCATCATGCCGACGACTGAGAACAGCATCAAGACATAGAACTCGCCCTGGCCTTTCACATAGCGTTCCACATAGTTATATGAGGCCAGGATCATCACTGCCGCGATTACTAAAAAGAGAATCGTGAAAAAGATAGAGTATTGATCGATAATCAACATATCCCAGAACGCTTTATGCGTCCCGGTCAGAGTCATCGCTTGAGAGATCGCAAACCCCGCAGGAACAATCAGACCGACGAGCGAAATCGCGGCGACAACACTGCGGCGTTTTACGAACATATCGACCGCCATCACCACAAGCGCCAATACCATCAGGCTGATCGCTGGCGAGAGCAGGTAGAAATCAAACGCACTGAATTTCATTCTGAACTCCTTAACCCGCCTGGGGGAATATTTCGGCAATATTCCCCCGGTTCGGGTGATCCGAAACCCGAAGAAGAAGAAGCTCTATCGCCTCAACGGGTTCCGGGAGATTCCTACTTAATCAAAGCCTGAGCCGCATCATACAGGACATGATGCAAACTAGGTAGCAGCACATCAATCAAGAACTTGGGATAGATACCAACGATCACGATGAAAGCCGCCAGGATCACCAGCGGAACCATCTCGCGCGGGTTGGCATCCGGCAACCAGCTCCATTTCTTGTTGAAGGGGCCAAAGAAGACGCGCTTCAACATCCAGAGCAGATAGCCAGCGGTCAGGATCATAGTAAAGACCGAAACCACGGTCGCCACAGGCCAGATCTTATAGCTGCTTGTGAAGACCATGTATTCAGCAACGAAACCAGCCAGAGCAGGCAGACCAAGCGAGGCCATACCGGCCAGCGTAAACAGGGTGGCCAGACGCGGCATCTTCTTGGCGACACCACCGAAGTCAGCAATCATACGCGTATGGGCATGGTCGTAGATCACGCCAACGCAGAAGAAGAGCATACCAGAAATCAAGCCGTGGCTGATAAGCTGGAAGGTTGCACCCATCAGCGCCACCTCGCGGAACTGGACGTTGCCGCTACCGGCAGCGGCAGCCACACCAAGCAGGGTAATACCCATATGGCTGATACTGGAATACGCGATAAGCTTCTTCATGTCCTTCTGGACGAGACAGATTGCCGCACCATAGATGATGTTGATCACAGCCAGTCCAGCCATCCAGGGAGCGAACGCGTGAATCCCCTCCGGGAAGAGCGTGAAACAGATACGGATCAGACCGTACGCACCCATCTTCAGGAGGACGCCAGCCAGGATCACACTGACCTCAGTTGGAGCATCGGTGTGCGCATCTGGCAGCCAGGTATGAAATGGGAACATTGGGATCTTTACCGCGAAGGCGACAAAGATCAACAGGAACAGCACCAACTGGGCGCTTGCAGTGATACCAAGAATATTCAGCGTGCCGGAGGGCATATGCGCCGGATCGGCAAAGTACGGCATGCTCGCCGTGATTGTCGCACCCGCGGTTCCTGCATTCATGAAGTAGAGCAGCAGGAAACCGACCAACATAAAGACACTACCGAAGAAGGTGTACAGCAGGAACTTCCAGGCAGAGTAGATACGACCCGGAACCCCGTGCTTAATCTGCTCATTACCCCAGATACCGATCAGCAGGAACATCGGGGCAAGCTCGACCTCCCAGAACAGGAAGAAGAGGAACAGATCCATTGCTGTAAAGACACCCATCACGCCAGCTTCCAGCAGCAGCAGCAAGGCGAAGTAATCTTTTACCCGATTGCGCCGCCAGCCACCAATAATCGCCAGCACCGTGAGCATACCATTCAGCACCACCAGCGGAAGGCCCAGGCCATCAACGCCCATGAAGTACTGAACATTAAACGGAATTTTCCCGATAGGAATAGAAATCCAGTCGACGCGAACAGCATTCCAATCGACGCGATTAACAGCGCCAATGGTCTTTAAGCTACCAAATCCATGAGAGAAGCCCTGCCCGAGCAGGTAGAGCGTCACCACGAACACGAGCGCACTGAAAATCAGTGCCACCCAGCGAGAAACCTTTGTAGGCGTCAGATACGCTACCAGTGCGCCGATCACTGGCAGCAGGATAATTAAGGTAAGTGGATGAAACAAAATGTCCATAACTTAATATCCCCTCGTGACCAGCACAATAACCACGATTGCCAACACAGCGACGCCACCAAAGAAACCAACCATGTAAGCCTGCACGCGTCCGGTCTGCAGACGCCGAATACCCTGGCCCAGGCCAGTAATCAGGAAAGCGACACCGTTTACAATACCATCAACAACATAGGTATCAATGGCCTGAGCGACATTGCAGAAGAAGCCAATCACAATGTACTTCACAAAGGCCGCATAGAGGTCATCAATAAACCATCTGTTAAACAGGAAGGCGTGGAGTCCACGTACGAAGGAATTATTCCGTACGAAAGATTCGAGTTTTGCTGGTTCCACGCGACAATACATCACATAGGCGACGGCCAGACCGATAAACGACACCAGCACACCGATCCAGGTATCAGGCAGGGACAGCATGTGCGGGATGTCCAGCGGGTTCGCCTGAGGTTGCACAAAGGGAAAGAAACCAGTCCAGTAGCCGGCGATAATCGAAGGAATCGCCAGAATAATCAACGGGATGGTCATGGTGAACGGAGACTCATGAGGCTCGCCAACACCGCGATAGGTGCCACCCCAGAGGCCACCGAACTTACCATCGCGACCACCAAAGGCCAGGATATATGCACGCAGCATGTAGAAGGCGGTCAGACCGGCCGTCACCAGGGTCAGCACATACAGACCCCACTGATTGGTTTCATAGGCCAGACCAATAATTGTCTCTTTACTATAGAAGCCAGAGGTGAAAGGGAAGCCAGAAATTGCCAGCACGGCAACCAACCAGGTGATCGCCGTAATCGGCATTTTCTTCGCCAGGCCACCCATAAAGCGCATATCCTGCATCTCACGATGGGTCACATGATGCAGGGCATGGATCACGCTACCAGCACCCAGGAAGAGCAGCGCCTTGAAGAAGGCATGCGTGAACAGATGGAACATACCGGCACCAACGCCGTAGTATGGCACATGATGACCGCCCTCGGACAACGCGCCCTGAACAGCGACCAACAGCGCCTCATGCTCGTTGGCGGGTCCATGACCGTTCAACACGGCCAGACCGGCAACACCAAGACCCACAAACATATAACCAAGCTGGCTGATCGTCGAGAAGGCCAGCACACGCTTGAAGTCGCGCTGGACCAGCGCAATGGTCGCTGCGAAGAACGCGGTCAGACCACCAATCCAGGCAACAACAGTGAACGCAGCAGGCTCAGCCGCAGCATACAGCGGGAAGGTACGCGCCACCATATAGACACCAGCAGCAACCATCGTCGCGGCGTGGATCAGCGCGCTAACAGGAGTCGGACCTTCCATAGCGGAAGGCAGCCAGGAATGCAGCGGAACCTGGGCCGACTTACCAATAGCACCACAGAACACACAGATCATCGCGATGGTCAGCAGGGTTTTATCCATATGGCCGGCATTGGCAAAGAGCGTGTGAAAATCGAAGGTGCCAAGAGACGTGAACAGAATCATGATGCCGATGATAAAGCCAACGTCACCGATACGGTTCATCACAAACGCCTGCAACGAAGCGCTTGCGGGAGACGGACGCTGCTCATCAGGCTTGGCAGTCTTATTAATCCAGAAGCCAATCAGCAGATAAGAACTGAGACCGACCAGTTCCCAACCAATGAACATGACCAGGAAGTTAGCGGCAAACACGATCACCAGCATGGAGAACGCGAACAGCGACAGGTACGAATAGAAGCGAGCGTACCCGGCGGAGCGCTCCATGTAGCCCTGAGAGTAGATCATCACCAGGAGAGCGATCGTCGTCACCACCACCATCATCGCGATAGCCAGGCGGTCAATATGGAAAGCGATTTCAAGTTTTAACGGATTGCCAGGGACCGCGAACCACTCATAATGAAAGACCGAGGTGCCCTGATCCGGGAGCACGTTACTGGTAAGAGCATTGATTAACAAAAACCAGGAGAACCCACAGGCGATCACCATAAAGAGCATCGCAACCCAGGCGCTGGCTTTTGCCCAGATGGTCAACTGAGGCACTTTGGGATCTTCATCGTCATCAAGTCCATTATGATGATGACCATGAGACTCCTCACCATGCGCCTCTGTGGCATGTCCATGAGACTCTTCGCTCACCGTGGCTGCACGAGGACGGCTGAACAGATCCAGCATTCGCGTGCCGAAAATAATCACGACGAAAGCGAAGAGCGGAGCAAACAGGATCAGCCAGGAAGATTGATACAATTCCATAACCAAAAAACACAGTGCGCACTGTGTTAACCCTCGAAGACAGGGGGGCGCACAACTCCTTTCTTCACATTAGCGACCTGTCTGAATCAGAACTTCATGATATCAATTTCGCCAACATCCACCGTCTTGCGTCTGCGATAGATCGCAATGACCATCGCCAGAGCAACCGCGGCTTCCGCCGCCGCCACAGTGATAATAAAGATAGCGAAGATTTGACCGGTAAGCAGGCCCCGATAAGCGGGAACCTGATTGAAGAGCGAAAAACCAACCAGAGTCACATTCACCGCATTGAGCATAATTTCAATGCCCATCAGGACAGCAATGGCATTCCGTTTTGCAATGGTGCCATACAGTCCTATACAAAAAAGAATAGCGCCAAGCACCAGGAAATGGTTGAGTGTGAGCGTGGTTAACATATACTAATCCTCCCTGCCGATAACAATTGCGCCGACAATTGCTACCAACAGTACAATAGAGGCAATTTCAAAAGGCAGTACATAGCTATACTGGCTAGGACTATACAGCAGCAAGCCAATGCGTGCTACATTGTTCAGTGGGTCCATCGGGACGCTAGCAGGAAGCGTCTGCGAAACAGCCAGAGGACTACTCAACAGAGCATACAGGATGCTGCCACCAACAAGGAGACAGACCAGCAAGGCAACCGGCCAGGTTCTGTTTGTTGGATTCGTCCGCCGTTGTCCTCCTATACGCGTCAACATGAGCGCGAACAGGATCAAAACGGTAATAGCACCACCATAAATAAGGATCTGTACAATAGCAATGAATTCAGCACGGGCCAGGACATACACACCGGCAGCCAGCGCAAACATGAAAAAGAGCGCCATAGCGCTGTGAACGATGTTGCGCATTGTGACTACCGCTAAGGCCGCCACCACCATGACAATTGCCAGAATCCAGAATAAAAGGGTGGCAAAGTCCATCTTAAACATACCTCCGGGTCGTTTCGGATCATCACAATCTTTTCTTCTGGCAAGAGGAGAACATTAAATCCTTCTATCTTCGCTTCTTTTCATAAAAAGAAGTAACAGGACTCCACGTAGCACAAATGCACTCTTCGCCTCTTGTCTTCTCGCCGTTTCTCTTTCCACAAAAGAGAGACGTTCGCTTGTTTGCTTTCAGCCCTCAACAACCTCAAGGGATTGCCACAAGGCTGCTCTCTCCAGGAGAGAGGCGCGAGGAACGCGCATTGCATTCCTCAAAGAGGTTCTGCCAACGCCCCCGGTCCTCGCGTTCCAGAGAACACGAGTGGTGTCGCCTTTCAAACCTCTTCTGTTCCGTTCTCAAAACCGTTCCGGCTTTCTACACGAGAAAATCGATCTTGTATTTTTCTCCAAACATGGAAACACACTCTTGACATCCCGGATACAAGAGTGATCCATAATCAAGAGCATGCTCGCATGCAGGTATTCAGGAGCCTCTTGAGACACAAGGCAAGCACACACAGACGTCGTTGTGGTGCCAGATTGGTAAGCGAATACATTGGCTCTGAGAAGCCAGCAGGGACCGCAGAGACAGCACTGTCGATCAGCCCCCGGCCCTATGCTTCTGGGGTACTCTTACTCATATTGTATCACTCGCAAGCTTCTCAGGCACTATCCAGAGCAGGAAAAGAGGCCAAGTATCCTTTAGGGATTCTAACAAAACATCCGACATGTGACAAGGGGAAAACATCCCTCTCCATCCTCCTACGACGATACCCTAAATCCACCAATACAACGTATAATAAGAAGACAGAAATCAATGGAGCTTCGTATTGTTCATTCTTTATAGAACAACACTGTCTGTTATCATTTTTTCTTTTCTCTTCTCAAAGCACTTCAGCAGCAGACATCGTGCCATTGAGAAGCTCAACCTGTGTATCCCTTGTCAGGCGGTTGTTTGTCCTATCCTGAAAAAGACGTAGTAGAGGATCTATGAGCGTGACACCGACTATCAATGCACAAAAACAGCCCTCTGGTACCCATTGTCCGCACTGCGAGACCGCGCTACCGCAGAATGCGGTTTTCTGTAGTAGCTGTGGCGCACGCATTGAGCAGAACTCCAATATGCTCTCAAGCGATACGAAAGCGATTGATGAACGCTATCATATAACAGCTCTCGTGCGACGACAACCCGCTGTACAAATCTTTCTGGCAACCGACAACCGGCTTCAACGCCCTGTCGCTATTCGTGATATCGACACCAGTTCGCTGGATCAGAGCACGCAGGCCCGCGCTCTCAAAGCAATCCAACAAGAATATGATCTGCTCCGTCAGGAACACCCGGCCGGTGTTCTGCCAGTGATCGATCTCCGTTCTCTTCGTGGACATGTTTTCGTTATTGCCGGGCAACAGGTCCAGACACAAGAAAAGTCCTCCCTGCATGTACTCCAGCATCAGCTTCAAAGCGGAAACGGGCTCCCCGATACAAAAACAGCGATTCGCTGGACCCTCTCGCTCTGCCGCACGCTCTCTGCACTGCACCGCCATCAGATCTTTTTAGGTGATCTCGATCCTTATACGATCGTTATCCGTGAAAACGATTCAACACCAGAGCTCATCGTTTCCTGGCTAACGCCTGCCGTCCGTCAGCTTCTGCCAGCAAAAAAGGCAAAGATCCCGGCCAGCAAGTTTACCGCGCCCGAGATCCAGCAAAACCCGCCGGACGCGCGCGCAGATCTCTATAGCCTGGGCGCGCTTCTCTACCTTTTCCTGACCGGAGCCGCTCCCGAACGCGACATCGTCAAGAAACAGGAATTTCCCGCCCGCTTCGCGCCGATCCTCCAACGCACGTTGACTATCGAGAGCGCTCAACGTTTCCAGCATGCCGATGAACTGGCCGCTGCCCTTGAGACGCTTGCCTCAAACGATAGCTCTACATCGAAACATACAGATAAACAACAGGGCAAGCACGACCCAGAAGCAACCATCATTGCCAGTGGTCCCTTGCCCTATCAGATGCCAGAAGAGAAGGGTAGCCCGACAAGCGATGACGTGGTGAAGCAGCCCACCCGGAAGCTATCTGAACCGGTTCCCATCGATCAGCAGGAAACCATGCGGATGCAGCCGTTTGCATCTCGACAGCATGAGCCCCCCCCTTCGGGGGCCCCCTCACCGCAGCAATCGTTCCTGCCAGTTCCGGCGCAGCCACAGAAGCCGGCCCTCAGCAGAGAACTGAGCCAGACCATGCACCGTGTCAAACAGCGGCTCACCACGGCCCTGCCTGCAATCATGCGTGTGATCAATCAGCTTCCGATCCCGGCGAGCAAGCCCGGCTTACCGGCTCCTCATAAGGGAACGGTTGTCAAGAGCGTCTGGCTGAAACACCTGCAAAGCTTTGTGCTTGGAACACAACGACGCGATATTCAGGCTGCCGCATTGGTTGAAACCCCGCTACGGATCAGACCGGAGCAGCCCTATCAGGTACGCATTACCATTATGGGTCGCAATCACCCCACCCGGCCTATTGCCGCGCCACCAGGAAGCCCAATCGCTGGCCTGAGCGCCCTCACAGAGGGCGATATAGTCCATCTGGAGGTTCGGTCTGTGCTGGCTCAGGGCAAAGCCTATGTCATCCAACGCGCAGAGGTACAGGTCCCAGGATATGGCTATGCAGCAGAGGTTTTGCTTCCGATGCCTCCGTTTGAAAAAGAGCCCGGGGGACGCCGCGAACGGCTCTACATCAGCATCAAGGATGGAAAAGATCGCTTGCTTTATGAGCAACCATTTGTCGTCGAGCTGTTTATATCCCATCTGGTACAATCAGGAAGAGAGGGACATAACGTTCTCCCCATTCCCATTTAACGCACGCAAAAGGCGGGCAGGTCCTTTTCCCTGCTCGTCTTTTTTTTACCCCGTAACATTTCCGCACTTTCTGCGATTTGTTTGTAGAAGACAATTGAACAGTTTCTTTCCAGCATGACGCTTAGGCTGTCTTGATGACGTTATGTTGTCATTTATACTATGTCAAAGGGGCAATGCAAAAAATGTATATTAAAATGCAATCAATGGAGTTGGAGCAGCGTCAAACGCTCCTTGATCCTCATACACCACTTTTTCAGCAGGCCCGACTCAGTCGCTTCCGACCGGGCAAGATCCTCACGATTCTCATCACAGCCCTGCTTTCTTTCGTCTTTCTCTTGCTTCCCAATTACCTGCTTATCCCTGCTTTCTACAAAATCTGCTCTATCTTCTCGTTACGTGAACAGGTATACGCACTCTATCGAGATACTGATAGTCTGAAGAGCGCCGCTGGCTACATCTGGATCTGTTTTATCTGGCTTGCCGCTGTCGTTCTGCTCCTCTGGCTCCTTATCGTGAAAAGCGTTCTTTTCGCACCCTCGGCCTGAACGTCAAATCATTCACCAGTTCATATGCTCTTGGAATAACTACGGGTTGTCTGCTCATGGGTTCCTCAGTTGGCCTCCTTCTGCTCTCAGGAACAGCCACACTGAGCTCACTCAAGCCCCTGGAGGGGCACATGCGCGATTGGCAAAGCGTGGCGGTCGTTTTTCTGGCCTGGATGCTACAAGGGGGTAAAGAAGAGCTGATCTATCGGGGCTGGCTCTTCCCGCTCCTGGGCGTGAAGCTCTCGCCGGCCGCTGCGCTGTTTGTTTCCTCGCTTCTCTTCTCGCTCGCGCACGGCCTGAACGCCAATTTCAACGTGATTTCCTTCCTGAACCTCTTCCTCTTCGCGATCCTGACCGCGCTCTATGCAGCCTATACGGGGAACATCTGGGGCGTTAGCGGCCTCCATGCCGCCTGGAACTGGATGCAAGGAAATGTCTTCGGTTTGCCAGTCAGCGGGGTTGTCTATCGGGGCTTCTATCCCATTCAAATGCATAGTGTCGGCCCGGAGTGGCTGAATGGGGGAAACTTTGGGCCCGAAGGGGGTATCGTTGTTACGCTTGTCTTGCTCCTTGCGAGCGTCATTCTGGGCTACCTGCACTTTACCCGCTCGGTTCAAAGACGGTAACGTGCGCACACAAAAGAGGCGAGCAGGAGATCCTCCGCTCGCCCTTCGCTTGTTCAGGCACCAAAGGCAAAGACTGTTCCTGCCATCATGCCAAAGAGCAGTATCAGCAAAAGCCCTTCCAGCCAGACCAGTTCGCCATCTTTTGTAATCTCGCTGAAAAGAAAGGTCGTAATGCCAAGCACCGCAAGCTCAACGATACTGAATACCAGATCCAGGCGTTGTGGCATAAACAGGCTGAGCAGCACCAACAGCGGTGCAACCAGCAGCGCGATCTGAATAGAGGAGCCAGCGGACGCCGCCAACACCATACCGATCTTCTTATTCCAGGCCATCGAGATGCAGTTAAAGTATTCGGGCAACGCGCCAATAAATGGCACAAACACCAGACCTATAAACGCCTCATTCCAACCCAGACCCTTCGCCATCGGTTCAATCGAGCCAACCAACACCTCGGAGACCAGCGCGACCCCTACTGTGGCGAGACACAACAGCAACAGAGAACGCCAGAGCGGCGGACGGTGCAGATGGACAGGCTGTTTTGTCGCGGATGCTGCCGCCTGAACCGGGTTGATCTCCCGGGTTGCAGCCGGCTTCTGCTCTTGTTTGAGCATCGTATCCACAGCGACATCTATATGCTTCAATGCTTCGGTCTTACCCGCGATATCGCTCTGTGCCAGACGATAGCGGTACGAGAGCAAGCGCGAGATCGCGTCCATTGAGCGTGCGCCCAGAGTCGGCTCTAGATCCTCATCCTCGTCACCATGATCACGAAACCGAAACACGCTAAAGATAATCGAAGCGATATATCCAAGTAACAGGATGACCGCAATAAAGTCCGAGAGATTATGTTCTACTACCTTCTGTTGCGTCGATACCACATGCAGATTCGCAATGGTTGGCAACATCAAGCCCGCTGAACAGAGCAAAAAGAGCGATGCATACTGACTGGCCGGGCGAGCCTCGAACTTCAGGCGTCCGTGCCTGAAACCACCGACACAGACAGAGATTCCCAGGGCCAGGAGCGCATTACCCAGGATCGCACCAATAATCGAGGCACGAACCACATCGACTAATCCTTCACTCAGCGCAAAAATGCTGATAATCAGTTCGGTGGCATTGCCAAATGTCGCAAAGAGCAAGCCCCCGATGCGTTCACCGGTATATTCAGCGACCCCTTCAACGGATGTGCCAATCAATGCAGCCAGCGGCACAATGCCAAGTGCTGCAAGCCCAAAAATGATGGCGGGTGGCAAAGACACATGTGCGAAATCAAGAACAACGGCTGCAACTGCAAAGATCAGCAGGAAATACAACCAGCGCGGCATGAAAAGAGTCCTCCCCTTCAATTGATTTTCTTCTTTTGCAGGCGGGTTATGCTGTTCTGCAAAAATGTAGAGGTTAAGGCGCTTAACGGGCTGTTTCCGGGTTATTTCTCACATGTATACACTAACACAAAAAAGAACAGCGATAAAGGAGCAAACGCTGTCTTATCGCTGTTCGTCATTTGGTTATGCCAGCTTGCGATATGCCTCACAATAACTGCGCACGGTCATAATATATTCCGCATGGCTCCAGGTTAATGGGGAAACACTCAGCGGCTCGCCGGTAAAGGGATGCATCTGTTCTGCCAGCACGCCACTCGACAGGGTCCGCTTTTTCACCCATTCCAGCAGCGGCAAGGCCTGATGTAGCTCATCCAGGGAGCGGGCCCGAGCGATGCGATATCGCGCCAGCCATAGAGTGCAGATACACCAGGGATTCCCCGGCGCAATGGAGAGATCTTCTGTCACCTGATGATAGCGATCATTCTCATAGCGGGCCATCCCCCCGATCTCTGTTTTCACCCAGAGGGCGCGCTCAACAGCCTGAATGGTACGCTCAACACGAGGATCATCGGCGGGCAGCAACCCGAAGAGGAACAGACCGCACAGGCTGCTATCCAGCGCCGTATCTTTCTCAAGTAAGCCATCCGCTTTCACCTGGATTCGACGCAAGAAGTGGCCCCGTTCCTCATCCCAGAGGTACTGAAGCGCCGCGCTTCTCATCACTTCGGCTTCCCTACCATAGCGCTCCGCCAGCACAGTTTCACCAAACAGATGCGCGAACTGAGCCGCCGCGTTCAATCCCGCATAGACGGTGGCGGTCGTAAAGGTAAAGATGCCCCGGCGCTCTTCCCAGAGATCATAGGAGGCCTGGGGCAGTCCCGTTCTCGGATCTCGATAGGAGACCATAAAGTCAGCCGCTCGCACGATCAGCGAGCGAAACAGCGCAGCCACGAACTCGATATCATGAAACCGCTGATAATGTTGCCAGAGACTATAGATCACCAGAGCCGTTTCATCTTCCTGAATCGGCAACTGAGGCTGCCCTTCCCCATCAATCCACGCTTCCCAACTACTCCCCCAGGAATGGTCGGGGTTATACTTCTGAAGCAAATAACCGCCTTCGGTCAGGACATCGTTGCAGAAGTGAAAGAACGAGCGGGTCGGCTCGCCATAGCCCGCATGGCTCAGCGCGTTTGCAACCAGCGCCCCATCACGTGGCCACATGTAGGAGTAGCTATCATTGGAGAACTCCTGTACATCGCCATCGTTTGCGGCCAGAATAGCGCCCCCGTGATCGATCTGGCTCTGCACAATCAGCAAGCTGCGCTTATACAGAGCGACCAGTTCAGGCGACAGGTCGGCGAAATCTGGCTCCACTTCCCTGTTCACCCAACGCTTCCAGTAATTCGCGGTACGCTGTAGCAACACTTCGGGACCGCGCTCACGCACCAGCCGATCCAGTTCCACAACGGCAGACCAGTCCTGACCGGCCACAAGCCAGTGATAGCACTCAACAGCAGCGCCGCCAGCAACATTCGGAACATGCAGCGCCAGTGTGCTATCAACCGAGCCTTGCGCAATCGGATTACGGCCCAGGACGCCATCTTCCGCGTCACGCCATGTTCCCTCTGCGCCCTGAAACTGCTTGATCCCGGTAGCCCAGCTACTGACCCCAACGGTGGTTGTTCCGTCCAGGCGCACCAACCCGTTCATCAGGAAGTATGCACGCAACTTATAGGCGATCAGCGCCTGCTGCTCGGGAGCGTAAAATACCGTGTTTGCGTTCCGGTCATTCCAGAGATACCAGTCATAATGGAAGAACAGCCGCACCTCTCGCTCCCGTGTCGCTAGATTGGTGATAATCATGTGGCGGAGAAACACAGGGTGGTGAAAGTCGACCAAATCTTCACAGAGCAAGCGGAGCTGTAAACGAGGATGCTCAAGCAGTACATGGGTGACCAATGTCTCCTCTCTATACTGAATCTGCCGCCGCCACTCGGGATCGTTGAGCCAGGCAAACGCGCCGTCGACCCAGATGCCTGTATAGGAGATATCGCCACCAGTATGCAACTCCTGTCCAATATGTGGCCAGTAGATATCACGCACATTGTAGGCCCGATCGAAATTCACCAGTAATCGTCCATTTCCCACCGGAATATCACGAGGCATAACAACAATCCTCCACTTTCCAACTGAACCCAACAGCAAAACAAAACAGGCGAGCAAAGGGTCTCTACTGGTTAAACGATAAGAGAGCTGTCTTTTCCCTTTCGATCTTGTGACATGAAGGCTTTTTTGCTACTGTATGAAGAAAGTTCAAAGATGTAGGTTCGCTTTTCATGAAAAAACGGAATTTACTTTCACGTTTACGCACAAACGGCTGGCTGTATCTGGTCAGCGCACTTATTTTGCTTCTTCTCACGCCGCTCTATCAATTGCTGGTCCTCAATCCGGCTGGCTTCGATGATACGCGGCTGGTTGGCAGGATGGATGCCTATTTTCTCTGGATTCAGCAGCACACGCTCCACTTCCTGATCTATCGCGGCCTGCTCTTTCTGGCCTTCGCGCTGCTCTTCACCTTTCCCTATTCACTCTACCGCATTATTGTCGCGCAAGAACTGATGCGTCAGCTTGAAGAGGGTGAAGAGCAGGAGAGCGAGAAACCGCAGGAAGAAGATGAACACCAGGCGGAGGGGATGCCATCTTTTGCCTGGAGAGGAAAGGGGTTCGCGGTCCTTGCCGCCTGGCTTGGCACAATTGGTATTCTGATTTTCCTTCTGGGAACGCTCATCGGCACGATCTATGTCACACTAACCGCGCAGAACTTTCATGGCAGCACCATTGCAGGGGGAACTATCCAGTTTACCAACATCTTTACCATTACGACTAATGCGGTCGCGATCGGGATTCTGGCGCTTTCCAGCCTGTTCTTTGGTGCGATGATTGCTCGAAGCGGGCGCACGCTCTGGCCGACTTCCTGGCTCCTTTTTGGCTACTGTGGGCTGGCCGTTTCCGCACCCTTGAGTGGCAGCGCGGTCGGAGTTGCTTGCAGCCCGGCAACGGGGCAGTCGCCCTTAACCACCTATGCCATTCTGTTCTTTGCCGCGTGGATTCTCTGGTTTAGCATCATGCTGGTTCGGCTGCGAGCAGAGGAATGAGCAAGCGGGCTGCCCGATCGAGACAGCCCGCCTCAAACAAGATGTTGATATACGAGGCCACCTACAAAGAAGATGGGCTATAGCCTTTATTCGCGGAATGCAGTATCGCCCTGTCCACCAGCCTCAGAGGCATGCAACAGTTCATATCCCGAACGCCAGTATTCAAGGGCCCGCTCTTGCTGCCCCTGCGCCTCTAGCGTTTGCGCCAGATGCCGATAGACCTCCGCCAGAGCGAAATCAGTCTGCGTTCCTTTCAGGCACTCAATGGCTCGTTCAAAATAGCCGACCGCTCTGGCAAGGAGCTGCTTCCGCCGCTCTCCACTCTGTTGCATGGCTTCGGCATGGACTACCTCACCGATGATCCGATATGTTACACCTTCCATATAGGGAGAGGCTCCCTTGATCTGCTCGATGATTCCCAGAGCACGTTCACAATACCGCCAGGCCGCATCCGGTCGCCCTTCAGCCAGACGCAATGTAGCCAGATTGGCACAGATCATCATAGAAAGCGCCTGCTGACCGCTCAAGCCGGTACAGATTGAAAGAGCTTCAGTATATAAATCAGCCGCTGTACTATAATCCTTTTGCAAAAAACGAATATATCCGAGGCCGTTCAGCATTCGAGCTTCCAACGTACGATTCGCTTGCTCACGATACAACTTCAGCGCAATCTCTCCATGCTCACCAGCCCGCTCATAGTCGCCCATTGCTCGATAGGTCTCGGTGAGACCATAATGAATATTGGGGACTTCATCCCTGTTTTGATAGTGCTGACACAGGCGTAGTGCCTCCATGTATTCCCGTATCGCGGCCTGATAGAGCCCCCGCATATAGAAAGCGGTAGCCAGAGAGTAGCGCCCTTGAATACGGACTCGCGGTAGGTGAATACGCCGATCGTGCAACAGTTTGAGGCAGGCTTGAAAATGGAGGGATGCATCAACAAACAGAAACAGATTGGAAGCGGCTTTCCCCAGGCAGAGCAAAAAAAACGCGATGCGCTCGCGCTCTAGCACAATCTCACTGCCTTCGGCCCTTGTTGCCTGTTCCAGTAAAGGAGAGAGCACACGCATGGCTTCATCCCACTGGCGTCGTTCCACGTAACACCAGCCAAGCAGATAGGCAAATTCTTGCTGCTGCTTCTCGCTGGCAGCTTGAATCTCCTGCTGTAGCTGTTGCAACTCATGCAAGACAACGTCGGACTGCCCTTCTTCTATTTGCAGACGAGCACGATACAACTGCATCTGCAATTTTGCATTTGATACCACGAACCGCATCTCCTCCTTACATCATATGTAAACATATGCAATTATAACACATCCATAGGAAAATGAGTAGTTTTGGAAGGATAAATAGGAAAGAAGAGAAGAAGTCTTATATACCAATAGAAGGAGGGTAAAGAAAGTACAACGGAAAATCTTGAACCCTTACCACCGCGCCCACAAAGTGGCAAGGAGATTTCCCGTTATTCACAGTATAACGTAATCTTTTCTTTTACACAAGAACCCAGTACTTACAGGATATGCGCTTTTCCTTGCGAGACAAGTAGCTTCGTGATAGACTGTGCAAGGGGCCAGAGCGCCCACCCTCTCGATACTGTATTATAAAAGCAGGAAGAAAAAACGTTTACCCCTTTGCCCAAAAACAAGCAAAGTGGCTAGATGTGGAAGATGGAGAAACGAAATTGATGCATCTAGAAGAAGATAGTACCATCGAGAACGAGAGTGGATCCAGTAGCAGGAGATTGACAGTGCAAGGAAACCATCGCTTACATGATCGCCTCACTAATCTGCGGGTTGTCACCATCGGTGGAGGTTCGGGAACGTTTTCGGTGCTTTCGCATCTCAAAAAATATCCCCTGAACATTACTGCCATCGTGACTATGTCAGATAGTGGCGGCAGTTCACGCATGCTCATGGACGAGTTCCGTCGCCAGTTACCACTCGGAGACCTTCGCCAATCCCTTGTAGCGCTTGCCCGCAATGGAGCTCTCTGGCGCGAGGTCTTTATGCATCGCTTTGAACGTGACGATGAGGATGAAACAGAGGCAACCATTCGGCAGGGTGTCACCGGGCATAGTCTGGGTAACCTGATCATTAAAGGGCTACAGGACATCAATAACGGCGACCTGCTTCTTGCCATTGAAGACGCGCAAGAACTCCTCAATACCGCAGGCAATGTTCTGCCGGTAACCTTAACTCCCACAACGCTCTGTGCAGACCTTGAAGACGGCACGACGATCTGTAGCGAAACCGAGATCGATACACGTGGCAAAAAAGACCGCGGCGACCTTTCCCCTATTCAACGTCTCCATCTTCTCCCGGAGGATGCCGCAGCCTGTCCTCAGGCGATTCGTGCGCTACGCCGGGCAGATATCATCATTATTGGCCCTGGCGACCTGTACACAAGCTTGCTCCCCAATCTGCTGGTGCGCGATGTCGCACGCGCTATTCGTGAGTCAGAGGCCGAAAAGGTATATGTCTGCAATCTGATGACCAAGCATGGTGAAACAGATGGCTACAAAGCATCTGACTTTGTCAATGTAATCCATCGTTATCTTGGAGCCCGCGTCGACCGCGTCATCGTTAATGACGGTCCCTTCTCACCCGATCTCCTCAAGATGTATTCTGAAGAGCGCAGTGAGCCCGTCCTTGTCGATCGCGCCCAGCTCAGTCGTCTGGTGCCCAACGTTGTCATCGAGCACCTCACGCTGGAAGATGACACGCTGGCCCGTCACGATGCCGATAGACTGGTGCAGGCCATCCTGAAAGACTATTTTTAACACAGCATCTGGCCACGCCAGTATTTGTTGGACCCTCACGCGGCCTGAAGAAGCCCTTCTACCTTTGGCGTAGAAGGGCTTGTCATGCTCATCGCAATCCGTGAGCGATCTGTTCAAATTCCTCACGTGGAAAGGCTCTCAGAGTTTGCGTTCTCATGGAACCCTGAGTCATCGTTTCGAGAAGAAGGCGAGCTGCCGTCTGATCGTCGGGAGCCTCGATGATTACCACATAATCAAACTGGCCCATCACTAAATAGAAGCCTACTAACCTGCCACCAACCTCTTTTGCGGCCTCTTCAAAGGCCCTGAGACGCTCTGGCGCGTCCCTGACATCCTTCACGCTCTGCTCCGTCAAATTGACCAGAGTCACGTATGTTGGCATAGACGTTTTCCTCCACATTGAGAAAAAAGACATGCACCGTCTCGCAGAACAACGGCCATATACTCCATTGTATACGCTGGCATGCCGACAACACAAGTACCTTTTCTTTCTAATTCTTTTCTCTCATCTCAGATTTTTAATATCGTAATGGTCCTTTTCTCATTTTACCTCTTCTGGACAAAGAGCCAGCCTTCACAGATTCCGGCCAGCGCTCCCGCCAGCAAGAAGATACCGCGATGCGTCATAATGCCACCCTGAAACACAAACAACCCACTGGAAAGCAGAAGATAGGTGAAGAGAGCCAGAACCGCGCCGACAAATGGTCGTGTGAACCACGTGATGACGATAAATAATGGTGGGGGAGCACTTCGATACTGGCTCAGGGTTAACAGACAACTGATACAGCCACCCAACAAACCATACATCAAGACCAGCCAGGGGACTCCCAACAGCGTAAACTCTTCATTCAAGATAGCCCGCGCAAAACCAATGCCATGCAACACTGCAAAGGTGAGTGTTAGCAGGAGCGTAAATACCAGATAGGTCGCAAATAAAGTTAACAGAGAGGAACGCCGACGCGTCGTCGCACGCGGCAACAATGGTTCCTTGCTGGCCTCCTTTTCCTGAAGCTCCTGAAAGGCTGGAAGCGGCTCTGTATCCTGCGGGGCATACTCGATCAGTGCCGTATCCAGCCTGCTTTTCTCCTCGGTGGTTGCTGCATCCTCTTCTTGCATCATATACCTCCCCAGGTACTTCATCGGTAGTTTTTGTTTACGAGCCGCTGCCGCCAGTTGCTGAACAAAAGCCGTTCCCCCCGACTCCGATAGCAGAGAAAGGGGCTGCAATTGCTGACGCACGGCCTCGGTTGCAATATAGGTGATACAGGAGATATCGCGGGACCGATAGGCCTCGCGCACAACGGCCTGTACGGGGCGAAACAGGGGCCGTGGAGGCGCAGCCGCATGCACCCTATCCAGCAGCGATGCTTCATCATCTACGGGCTTTGTCAGGCGTTGTGGCACACGATAGAGCACCCCCCAGACCTCCGCCTTTGCTTCAGGTCCGGGTTCAATGGTTGCCAGGGTCTTTTGTTCGTTCGGCAGGGTTCCCAATAAAATACTATAGCCTTTCAGTACTGCGGGACCATAGAGCAGAGCCTGTCCATCCATCCGTTCGACGCTATTCAGCACGGTAGGGTCCATCTCAAGGCCATATTCAAAAAGCCAGGTGAATTGCGGTACTGTCTCAACGGGAGCGGTTGTAACGGTTGATCCCTCCTCAACCGACTCTTCTTCCTCGTCGATTTCTTCGGGCAAAGGGGGGGCAGACGGGGCCTTTGCCGGAAAGGAGGGCTGTATCTCTTCCTCGCTTGCCTCCGGCTCTTCGAGCTGCGATAGATCGTGAAGAGCAAGCTCAGAATGCAGGGTTAACGGTCTGGGAGTATTGCTTCTGATGACAGAGACGCCGGGCGCCACCTCTTCGTTCTCTTGCTCTCCCTCAGCCACAGCCATGATGTCATCGGAAGCATCCTCTACTCGCTTGTGCTCGTTGCTCTGACTCTCCACTGCTTTCACCTTCTTCCACATGCACCACCTTATTTCAAGAAGTGTCAGACTATTGCTTTCTGTAGTATCAGGATACAAACAACTCCCATTTTCACCAAATCAATAGGCCAAAAGTAGTGTTGTCTCCCGCGTCACTCTCTTTCCCCACCCCTACCGTGCTCTACGGAGCCAGTTGCAACGCGAGCATCGCCTCCCCGATCTTCCGGGCATAGGTGCCAATCTCGTCCCGTTTCAGCGTTCCTTGCTCCGTAATCCAGTGGCGCACCAGGTGGGAAGGTGTCGCATCAAAGTAAAAATTGCGCACTGCAATCCCTTCAGGCGCGTCCGGCCAGACCTCCTCTGGCTCTTTTTCTTCAAGCCAGTGTTCCTCGTCGGGGTTCCAGTGGCGCGGCGTGATCTTCAATGTCTCACAGAGCACATAGAAGGGGATCTGGAGACCGTGAGCCGCCCAGCCTACCAGAGCCGTCCCGGCCTTATTCAGCACCGTGCCATCTTCCAGCACGCTATCAGCACCGACCACCACCGCCTGACAGCGTGGCAGAAAAAGAGCGGCCTGAGCATCGGTAATCAGCGTGATCTTCAGCCCGGCACACTGTAAGATTAGTGCCGTCTCACGCCCCTCAAAGTTCGGGCGCCCTTCCATCACCACCACCTCGCTGATCTGCTGCCGGCAGGCCCGCAACACATCAAGTACGGTATTGGAGATGCTGCATGTCAGCAGGCTCCCGTGCAATAAGGGAGCCGCGTGCTGCGCGATACGGGTGGTCATGCGGTCATAGTCAGAGAGCATCCTTGCAGCGGCCGCTGCGATCTCCGCGGGCGTTTTGCGTCCGACCATTAACAGGCCCATCGCCCCCGAAAGAGCCGCCATTGCCGGACGCGCCTGTGCGATTTCGCGCGCAACTTCTCGCAGCATGTAAATATGCTCTTGCTGTTCGGTAACCTTCTCCTTCGCTGCATCGTGCATAATACAAATTGCCTCACGCACTAACCAGCGTGACCCATGTTCTCTATCTGAGTACAGTTTTTTCACTCTTTGTTCAATTGCATTCATAGTACATCCCTCCTGGCAGCAAATTTATCTTTGCCGTTTTGCAACGTCATAAACAACAAAGAAACAGTTTAACATAGTCTGCGTCAGAGCATCGACTAATCGTACAACCAACAGTTGTACTTTTTCGTGCGTGTGCAGATAGCATTTCTTTTATCGTAACCGTGAGATTTAATACATTCCACAATAACTGCGTCATAAAGGTAGAGAGGGTATTCACGTACAGCATGTTTCGCCATTGGAACAAAGGAGAACACAATGCATCATACATTGTACCGGGATGATGTTCAAGCAAGGCGTGTCACCAGCACAATACAGAGCGCGCTCGCCAGGCAAGGTGTTATACAGGGTATCTCACCAAATGTCCTCGCCAGCACGCTTTGTATCTGGACACAGGCCGCATTCACCTTACGCCAGCGAGCCACCGAGCTGATCGAGAAGCCCTGCCAGGAGCATGGCATTGCGATCCAGTGCCTCGGCGAGTATCCGTTGTTTACTGGCTCAAAGCTGATTCGAGGTGCGCAAACAGATGTAGTGATTCTTCCGGCAGAAGAAGATCCGCTCCTGGCATCAGGAAAGTTCCCTGTGCCGCTTCATGTCGCTCGACGCCTTCAACTCATCAGAGAAGCCGGGGTACCACTCGACCAGATGCGGACCTACATTGCCCACGAGGTGCCACGCAACAGCGTCAGCGAGCATGGACCAATTCCACTGGAAGTCATCGCGCCGCCTGTGCCAAAGGAAGCAGCCGCCACCGCCGAACAGCTAGGCAACATCGCACATATCGCTACTACAATCGTTCTGGGCAAGCTGAAAAAGGCCTTTACTGCCGGTATTAAGGGTGCGGGCATCGCCACCACCGGGGCCGGAATCGCAGCCGCAGCACTGCTTGACCCGCTGATCTTTGGTGCGTATGCCGATCAGCATGGCCTGGCCACATGGTTTGTTCTGGCACAATGGTACTGGTAAAGCTGGCTGAGCGGGAGGTATGCTTCCCGGCAGCCTGCATGCCTCCCGGGCGCTTCAATCTGACCGACCAAACTATCCAGGAGTTTTTTATGCTGCCAACACAACGACAGAGACAACAACAGGACAGGGAACCTTCCCCCTTCTCAGGAATCAGCGTACAGGACTTCATAGAGCACACGGTCATTTATGAGCACCAACCGCTTCCCTTTACGACAAAGCTCAAGCAGGGCGCACAGGCAGGAATGTTACTCTCTGTGATCTGTGCGGCCCTTCTGCTGCTTTTCCCACTGATGAAGCAGCCACTACAGAGTATATACTTCCCCTTCTTTCTGGGCTGGTTGAACAATCCGCTAACTGTCTATATGCAATGGATCTCGCAGGCGTTTCCACTCCAACTGCTCAATGGCAGCCTCTTCTGTAGCGGAATAGCGCTACTCGTAATCACCCGTAACCTGCGCCAGGGCCATTTAGGGCTTCAGTGGATTGCTTTTGCGCAGGCACTTGGTGGAAGTTTGAACATGTTGCTTATGCTCCCTTTCTTGCTGCTTCTCGTGGTGAATCTGCTGGCCTGGTTTATCGCAATCGGCCTTGCGATCATCGTCAGCCTGCTGCTGATCCGCCTGCTGGTCGCTCTGGTTGAGCAACTCTCTTGAGCAATTTATGCGATAATAAGAGAAAAGACTATAGACTGTTTTCTAGCAGCAGTCAGGGAGAACATGCTATGTTACAGCCCTCCACGCGCGAGGCCGTGATTGTTGCCGCCCTGCGCACACCGATCGGGAAACGAAATGGAAGCCTGAAAGACTGGCATCCTGTTGATCTCCTTGCTCATGTCCTTTCCGCCCTGATCGAACGCACCAACCTTGACCCAACCCTCGTTGATGACGTCATTGTAGGCTGTGTTGACCAGGTTGGAGAACAGGCATTGAATATCGGACGCAATGCAGTGCTTGCCGCGGGCTTTCCCGAAAGTGTGCCTGCAACCACCGTTGACCGTCAGTGCGGCTCAGGACAGCAGGCGGTTCATTTTGCCGCGCAGGGCATCATCAGCGGAGCATATGACGTCGCCATTGCGGCAGGGGTCGAATCAATGACTCGTGTCCCGATGGGGTCAACCTATGAGCATGGGCCAGGACAGCCATTCGGGCCGCGAATGAGTGCACGCTACACAGAAGGACTTGTCCACCAGGGCATCAGTGCGGAGTTGATCGCAGAAAAATGGGAACTCAGTCGGGCCGAACTGGATGCCTTCAGCCTCGAAAGCCATCGCCGAGCAGCACAGGCTACTGCTGAGGGGCGTTTCCGCTCACAGATTATTCCGGTTCCGCTTCAGGAGACTGGCGTTCTAATGGAACGAGATGAAGGGATTCGTACTGATACCAGTCTCGAAAAGCTGGCCGCGCTTCAGCCAGCGTTCAGGTCAGCAGGACGTATCACGGCAGGAAACTCCTCCCAGATTAGCGATGGAGCTTGCGCTCTGCTGCTAATGGAGCGAGGAGTTGCTGAGCGCCTCGGCCTCAAGCCACGAGCGCGTTTTGTCTCCTTCGCACTTGCCGGAGCTGATCCCGTGTTTATGCTGACTGCGCCCATACCTGCCACGCGCAAGGTCTTAACAAAGGCACGCATGACGCTTGAGCAAATAGACCTGTTCGAGATCAACGAGGCGTTCGCAAGTGTTGTGCTTGCCTGGCAGCATGAACTTGGGGTCGATCAGGCAAAGGTCAATGTCAACGGCGGAGCAATTGCGCTTGGGCATCCATTGGGCGCCTCGGGGGCACGTCTGACCACTGCGCTGCTTTGCGAACTGGAGCGAACGGGGCTCCGCTACGGTCTTCAGACGATCTGTGAGGGCGGAGGTATGGCCAACGCCTTGATTCTTGAACGGCTGGATTAAGCCAAAAAACGTACCCTGAGCGGTTTTCAGGGTACGTATACATTGTTCTCTCTCCTTTCCTGTCCATAGTTCTAATTGCGGTCGGGCTCCTCCTCAACCAGATCGCCAACACTGACCCCTAAGGCTCGTGAGAGCTTGACCAAAGTGCTATACGCTACGTCACGATACGGATCATGAAACAGCGCCTGTACAGTCTTGTAGTTTACATCAGCGATTCTCGATAAACGGGTCATACTGATGCTCTTGCTTTCAGCAATTTCCCTCACCTTGAGACGTATCATGTCTTCCCCCTTGAAAAACGAATATCGGTTTAAGTACGTGTAGTACGGCCTCTTAGTAAATAAAGGTAGTAACGGGAGAAGCCGACAAATGATAGTATACTCTTACTTATTTAACGTCTTAGTATATAATATTTTCCATCTATTTTTCATATTTTAAAGGAAAACATGACCATTCTCCAATATTTGCTCTTTTTACACCGGGAACGGATAAAAAAAAGAAGGGGAGCGGCTCAACAAATTCCAGTGCACCCCCTTGACATTTTTCAGAACTCTTAGGTATACTTAACAACGATACGAAACGCAAGCACCTTTTGACAATAAAATATATGCAGTAGCAATTGCTCTCATCCAGAGAGGTGGAGGGAAACGGCCCGATGAAGCCCGGCAACCCGTGTTGCAAAGTCGCATTACACAGGGTGCCAATTCCGGCGGAATGCATAATCCGCAAGATGAGGGGAGTATGCGTAGTCGCAGCACCCCTGTCAAAAGTCAGGGGTTTTTTGTTGCCCTGAACACTGCATAGAACGGAAATGACCGTGAAGAGGACGAGTAAATGCAACGGGTGACTACAGCGAGTTGACGGTTGATGAGAAGGTCAGCGTCATACCAGCATTGAAGATGACCTCGGAGTTGCAGACTGAAAAAGCTGTATAGCTAGAGTAGGTTGAGCCGTGTGGCTACGTTATAGGCCAGCAGTGCTGTCACTTCCAGCAGGTAGAGAAAAGAGGAAGGAGAACAGCACTCACTGAGGTTGCACACCGTGAGGTGTCAACAAATCAGGGTGGTACCGCGAAGCCTAGTTACCCTCGCCCCTGTGATGGGGGAGGGTTTTTTTTCACCCTTTTCCTCCTCCATAGATATTTCAGGGCGTGTCAATATATATTCGATATTGGTTCACTAGCGTTCTAGAGCCTGAATACGGTACATCCGTCTGTTCGGTTGACATACAGGAGAGCCCTTTTGAGAGGCACGCTACAGTCCAGTAGCGTGAAAGGAGAGTCGAAAACCTATGGTGGCAAAAGTTCAGATCACGCAGCCCATTTCGATCACACCGGAAACACAAAAGAAGACCTTTTCCTTTGATCGGCTATCACTCCAGCAGGGAGGAGTGCTCGGCCCGATTACGCTGGCATATGAGACATGGGGAACACTCAATGCCACAGGCACAAACGCGATTCTGATTACCCATGCGCTGACCGGTGATGCCCACGCCCATGACCCGGCTCGTCCCTATGATCCCAAAGCAGCATGGTGGAATCCATTGATAGGGCCGGGCCGCCCACTGGATACCGACCGGTATTTCATCATCTGCTCGAACGTGCTTGGCGGCTGTTATGGCAGCACCGGAGCCGCATCCATCGACCCTCGGACTGGGCGTCCATATGGAATGCGCTTCCCGGTTATAACCATCCATGACATGGTGCGAGCACAGCGCAAGCTGATCGATCATCTGGGCGTGAAACGGCTCGAACTGGTCATTGGAGGGTCTATCGGCGGTCAGCAAGCGCTCTGCTGGTCAGTACTCTACCCCGAGCTGATCTCAAAAACAGCGGTCATTGCCGCCACAGGAGCGCTGACCGCCCAGGGAATTGCCTTCAATGAAGTCGCCCGCCAGGCCATTATGGCCGATCCCGACTGGCAGTGTGGCGACTATGCACCAGGGAAAGGCCCCGCCACCGGCCTTTCGATTGCACGCATGCTGGCAATGATCACCTATCAAAGCGAGGCGTCAATGGAACACCGCTTCGGGCGCAATACGCTGAGACGCGAGGCCGTTTCTTCGCCGACCAGCCATCCCGATCTGGGTGGCCGCTTCGACGTTGAAAACTACCTCTACTATCAGGGTGAGGCGCTGGTGCGTCGCTTTGATGCGAACTGCTATCTCTATCTCAGCAGGGCAATGGATCTCTTCGACATCAGTGCCGGTTTCCCCTCGTTGGAAGCGGCGCTGCGCCGAATCAGCAGCAAAATCCTGTTTGTCGGCATTACCTCGGACTTTCTCTTCCCGGCAGCTCGTGTGCAGGCTCTGGCTGATGCTGTACGCAAGCTGGGCGGTAATGCAATCTATACAGAACTTGACTCGCCTTGTGGTCATGATGCATTCTTAAAAGAATGGCAGCAGATGTCCGCAGTTATCACGCAGCTTGTTTAGCTGGTTTCTCTACTCACTCGATTGAAAAGGAGTTGACTTTCTATGGCGCTCAACAGTAATCGCAGCTATGGATTTGAAACCCTCTCTCTGCATGCAGGACAGGAGACAGCCGATAGCGCAACTAATGCCCGTGCGGTGCCCATCTATCAGACATCATCCTATGTGTTTGATAGCCCGGAACATGCGGCGAATCTCTTTTCTTTGCAGCAAAGTGGCAATATTTACACCCGCATTATGAATCCGACTCAGGATGCATTTGAGCGGCGTATTGCGGCATTAGAGGGCGGCGTTGGCGCACTGGCTACCGCCTCTGGACAGGCTGCTGAGTTGCTGGCGATTCTCAATATCGCCGAGGCGGGCGACGAAATTGTTGCCTCCGCAAGCCTCTACGGCGGGACCTACAATCTGCTGCACTACACCCTTCCCAAGTTCGGCATCACCACACGCATTGTTGATAGCCGCGACCCGGAAAACATTCGTGCTGCGATTACAGAGAAAACAAAAGCTGTCTATGCAGAAACGGTCGGCAATCCACGGCAGGACACGTTGGATATCAGCACGATCGCCGAGATCGCGCATGCCAACAAGATTCCCCTGATTATTGATAACACTATGGCGACGCCGTATCTGGTGCAGCCGCTGAAACACGGAGCGGATATCGTGATTCACTCGGCCACCAAGTTTATCGGTGGTCACGGAACCTCCATCGGTGGGGTTATTGTCGATGGCGGATCCTTCGATTGGGCCACGAGTGGGCGCTTCCCCGGCCTGACCGAGCCAGATCCCTCATATCATGGGCTGCGCTATGTCGAGGCACTGGGTCCACAGGCATACATTACGAAGGCACGTGTCCAGCTTTTACGTGACATGGGCCCGGCTGTCAGCCCGTTTAATGCCTGGCTTTTCCTGCAAGGTCTGGAAACCCTTCCGCTGCGCATGGAGCGGCATAGCCAGAACGCGCAGCGCATTGCAGAGTTTCTGGAAGAGCATCCTGCTGTCTCCTGGGTCAGCTATCCCGGCTTGAAGAGCCATCCGCAGCACGAGTTGGCGAAAAAATACTTCACGCATGGTTATGGCGCTATTCTTGGCTTTGGCATTAAAGGTGGGCTTGAAGCAGGTAAGCAGTTGATTCGCCATATTGAGCTCTTCTCGCATCTGGCAAATATTGGCGATGCCAAATCTCTGATTATTCATCCTGCCAGCACTACGCACTCACAGCTCACGCCAGAGGAGCAAGAGGCAACCGGCGTCACTCCAGACTTCATCCGTCTCTCGGTTGGCCTTGAGACCGTAGAGGATCTGATTGAGGACCTGGATCAGGCGCTCAAAGCTGCTGTAGCCGCCGCAAATGAATCGGTCAACGCGTAACGTGACACGATTCGCTTCATCGAGAGGTATCGCGGCGTATCAGCGATACCTCTTCTTTTTGTTTTCGGTTCATAGGAAAGAGTGTCCGGCAATCCCGGACCATGAAGCATTGTCAAATTGGGGTGACTTAAATGGAACATGCTGTTTGTGTTTTGAAATTCGGCGGTACATCTGTAGGAAGTGGTGAACGTATCCAACAGGTGGCCCGCGTTATCGCACAGGCGCGTCAGGAACAGGACGCTTTTCCAGTTGTCGTTGTATCAGCAATGGCAGGTATCACGGACCAGCTTCTCCGTATTGCCCGCTACGCCTGCGAAGGGCAGCAAGAGGAGATTATACGAGAGTTTAAGGAGCTGCGACAAAAACATCTCGACGCCGCAGAAGTGCTCGTCACTGATCGCAGAGCGCTTTCGGATCTGCTTGCTGAACTGACCAATACCTTTTCATCATTACAACTCGATATTAAGGCTCTGGCGCGGGTTGCCGAGCTGAATCAGGATGTCACGCTTCGTACCGCTGCGGTTGCCGCATATGGCGAGCGGCTTTCGGTCCTGCTGGTTGCCGCCGCGGTCAATGAAATAGGGATTGCTGCCGAACCTATCCGACAGGAAATTATCATTACAAGTCACCCCAAAACTGATACCACTCAGCCTTTCGGTGTGGTCATTGGCGCAAACCCTATTCCTGAAGAGACCCGGGCCAACGCGGCAAAACTGGTTCGCCCGTTGGTCGAGCGTGGGATTGTCCCCATTGCTGCTGGCTTCCTGGGCCGCACCATCACAGGCTTTGTGACCACCCTGGGACGTAACGGCTCGGACTACTCTGCCACGGTTATCGGTGCAGCACTCGACTGCACGGAAGTGACTATCTTTACCGACGTGGATGGTGTCCTTACCGCCGACCCACGCCAGGTGACGAATGCCCGCCTTCTAACACACCTTTCATATGCAGAAGCCGCCCGGCTCTCCTGGTTCGGTGCGAAGGTTCTGCATCCGCGCACGCTGATCCCGATTGCCTCACGCAATATTCCGGTCCGGGTACGCAACACATTCCGCCCGCATCTTCGCGGCACCGTGGTGGGACCGGTTGCCCCGCAGCGGAATAGCGGCGCACGTGCGATCACCGTTAAGCGTAACCTGGCCCTGATCATCATGGAGAGCACGGATATGTTCGGGGCTCAGGAGAATGCCGGTCAGGTCTTTGAGCTGGCGGCACGCGCCGATGCAGCCCCGGTTGCGATCTGTTCAACTTCGGGTCAACACCTTTCATTTCTGGTTGAGGCTGCATCTGCTGACTCGATCCTTGCACTGCTCCAACACGATATGGGACACTGGACAGTACGCTGTCGCCGCAATGTAGCGCTCTGTGCCTGCATTGGCTCCGGTTTTATGGCTGATCCGATGAGCCCGGCCCGCGCCGTCGCAGCCCTGGCACACGAGCGAATCCCGGTTATCGCTCAGGGTTCCTCCGACCTCAATATCACGCTGGTTATTGAGGAGAAGGATAGCGAGCGGGCGCTGCGAAGTCTGCATCGTGATCTGATTGCGCCTGTTATCCCGCTGGTACGCCATTCCACACAGGAAAAACGCCGCGAAGCATAAGGCTGCCAGACAAAATCAATCTTGAGTGAAATGGAGAGAATACGCACTATTATGGCATCACAGTTACAGCAACGTATTCCAGTGGCCGTTCTTGGCGCGACAGGCATGGTCGGTCAACGCTTCATCGAGCTTTTGCACAATCATCCCTGGTTTGAGCTGGTCGGGCTTGCCGCCTCAGAGCAGCATGGTGGCCGCCCCTATGGAGAAGTAGCCCGCTGGCGTCTCCCCGAAAGCGACATGCCCGCTTCTGTCGCCTCCTTGCCGGTCGTTGCCTGTCGTCCCGAAGCGCTCCCGGGCGTACGCGTTGTCTTCTCAGCGCTTCCCGGAGAGGTAGCGGGCGAGATCGAGGAGGCCTTTGCCCGAGCCGGAGTAGCGGTCTTCAGCAATGCAAAAAACCACCGCATGGCACCCGATGTGCCCCTGTTGATTCCAGAAGTCAACGCCGATCATGTCGCGGCCATTCAGGAACAGCGCCAACGCAGAGAATGGCCCGGCTTTATTATCACGAATGCGAACTGTTCGGCGACGCCGCTGGTAATGGCCCTCAAGCCACTCCAGCAGGCCTTTGGCATCAAGAAAGCCATCCTCACCACGCTACAGGCAATCTCCGGGGCAGGTTATCCCGGTCTGCCTTCCTATGACATTGTAGATAATGTGATCCCATATATCGGGGGCGAAGAAGAGAAGCTGGAACGCGAGACGCGTAAAATGCTTGGTACCTGGGAAGAGGGCCGGGGATTTGTTGATGCTCCCCTTGCTGTCAGTGCTCACTGCACCCGCGTTCCTACCCGAGAAGGACACCTGGAATGCGTCAGTATAGAGCTTGAGCGTCAGGCCACCCCCGAGGATATCATTGCAGTCTGGACAAACTATCAGCCAGAGCCACAACAGCTCAAGCTTCCTACGGCTCCCGCGCATCCGCTGATCTATCGTTATGAAGAGGATCGCCCGCAAACGGTTCGCGACCGCAATGCAGGCCGGGGTATGACAGCAACTATCGGACGCCTGCGCCCCTGCCCGATTCTCAGCTACAAGTTTGTGGTCCTGGGTCACAACACCATCCGGGGCGCGGCTGGTGGTTCGGTCCTGAATGCGGAACTCTGTGTGCAAAAAGGTTTGCTCTAGCCTCTTGCGATGAAAGGACGGCGCAAAGCATCAGGCCTTGTGCCGTCCTCTTTCTCTCGACCAGAGACGTCCCGGATACTTCCTAGTTACTTTTGCGGAGATCACCGCCATTGCTACGGGTAAAGATCGAATTCCACATCAAGAGCATCGCAGCAAATGAGCGTGGTGCATCCCCCGAGGTACGAGGCTGATACCAGTCAGGAGCGTTCAAAGCCTCACGCTGCTGAAACGCATAAACCCACGCGGCCAACCAGCCAAACCCGGCAGCATAGGGGAAGTATTGCACAAACGTTTCGGGCCCGGTATCCTTCTTCATTGCTGTGAGCAGCGAGTTCGCGAATTCCCGGCAGCGCTGCGACTGCCTTCGCCCTCGGGGTGAGAGCGTCGAATAAAGCAGGCGCATAAAGAACGCGATGGCACTAATGCCCAGTAAGCCAAAGGCCAGGTGGACAACCGAACCGATCCCCTCGGTCGAGCCAACGGTCAGCCCGATCATACACCCGATCAGCGCCAGGATCAGAGAACAAACACAAATCAGGCCGAAATGTCCGCGGACATATTGCCTTCGCCGATCCAGAAAACCCTTTTCTTCGAGCTCATGCAACAATGCGTCAGCGAAATATCGATATTGTTTGCTATAGGCTCGCTTCAATTGAGAAGCTTTCAGCGAGGCTCCCCGCGTATATCCTTCCGGGAAAAGCATGGCAAGCACTCCCTGCTCATGCTCGCTCAACTGCTCTGGCACCTGAACGATTTCAAGTAGATAATCCGCCTGATCGGGTCGCCAGAGAACCGTTTCCTCAAGTTCCTGCACTCGTAAGATGCCCCGATTGGCCAGATGATAGAGGGCGCTCTGGGCATGATGCCAGGACGGCAACGGCGCACTCATCGCCATGATCCCTGCAATTGCCGGAGCCAGGCACTCCGGTTCCTGTATCTCTGTATCATCCAGATGAGTGCGAGCAAAGCCACCTTCTTTTCTCCAATACCAGAAGAGGGCAGCGGCCCCGAGCAAAAAAAGAAGAATGCCAGCGATGAACACAGCGATCGACCATCCTTTATCTTTTATTTTTCAACTTCCTTCATACTCTAGCGCAAGCGCCCCTGAAACGCAAAAAATGAGAGCAGCTCACCTCATTCAAGCATGTTGTATTTTGATTAACTCAGGAAGCAGTTTCTCCGCGTTCGGTGTGCCCAGACCGGTAACGGGATCCCATCCTTGCATCGCCGGATAGCCTTCCACATCAGCCTCACGATTGGTATTGTCGCCGGTCGTTATATCATGGAAGCACTGGTTATAGGCGGGAGTCGTAGCCAGTTGATACAGAGCAGGATTGATAAAGCCGAGTGGTTTCCCGGCCATCTGGTTTGCAATGGCGATCAGGCCTGCCCAGAGGGGAGCGCTGGCGCTGGTTCCACCTGCCATTGACCAGTTACCCTTGAGATAATAGGCAAGGCCGGTTGCCGGATCAGCATTAGCCGAAACATCGGGCACGCCTCGTCGGTTCTGCAACATCTGTTGTACCTGCGCGGGTAGCTTTTTCTGATATTCGGGAAGCGCGAAAATACTGCTGAAGCCACCACCACTCCCATTCCATGCTCTCTCGGTATAGCCACCAGATTTTTTGGGCAGAACCGTTGTCCCACCGACGGCAAGCCCCCAGGGATTACTGGCTGAAAAAACCGTCGTCGGCTTATCACCCAGACGTGTACTCTCCTGATCGATATAATCGGTAGCCCCGGAATCACCAGACGAGCTAAGGTAGGTAATATGATGCTCAAGTGCCCCTTTTTTCAATAATGCATCCCACTTATTGAGCTCATCGCGGGCAGCTTTATCCTGCAATGTCAGTTCAGATGCCCCCCAGCTCTGTGAGACAATATTTCCAAGCTTATGGTCAAGAATATATTGTTCTAGCTGACGATATTCCGGTAGGCCAAAAGTGCCCTGCGTTTCAGCCACCGGACTGACCAGAATAACGATCTTTGCTTCGGGAGCAATAGAATGCACAATCTGGACATCCAGCGTCGTTTCTTGCATCCAGCCATATTTATCATTATGCGGATCTTTTTCCGGCACATTGAGCGGCAAGATTACCTCTATATCGGCAGGAGGAAGGCCGAAGGTCTTGCTAAAAGCGTCTGTATCTTCTTTGATTGTCGGGCTCCCAAAGGACTCGATCAGCACAACGGTCTGCCCTTTCCCGGTATATCCCTTATCAATCAACGACTGGACACCATACACCTGCCGTAGCGTATAGGGCGTCAGACAGGTTCGCACTTCCTTGAGCCGTGCAGGACAGGAAGTAACAGGCTCAGTCGTTGCAGTTTGTGGTACTGTTGGGGTTACCTGTGGCTGCTTTGTCGGCTGTTCTCCATTGTCCCCACCACCTCCACCACAGGCCGCCAGCAGTAGCGTTAGCAGCAGGCCGAGGGAACACCAATACCGAAAAAACTCTTTTTTCATGCTTCTCCTCTCGTTATACCTGACCCACGCAGGTCATAGCGATGGTACACCAGGTCAGAAATGCTCTATTGTTTCTGACCCTGCGCACATTATACCTGTTCCCCTCGTATCTGGTCAGCAGAAACAAGCTCGTTCAGGTGAAATCCCTGGAGGAAAGGAGTGTAGAGCAGCAACCGGTTTATCCTGTTCCGCCTGTTCCTCAGATTACTACTAATCGTGCCCAATCAGCATATATTTCACGTAGCAATGAGTAGCTCTGCATTTTTCCAGGGAGAGGAGTAGCAACGTACTTTCTTTTTTGGTTAAGATCATGCTGCTCAATGTAGTTCTATAGTCCTATTTAACGGAACATAACTTGACCCCCCCGAGCTCCTTGGGTAAAGTCAGGTATAGGTGATGAAGTGCTGCAAATCGCAAAAGTATTTATTGTAATGCGAGATACTGGAGTGAAGGATATTTCGTATGTCGTCGTTGAATTTCACAAAGAATCCTGAATCACAATTACACACTGATTCTCTCTCCTCGGATGCAACAGAACAGCAAACTCCGGTAGAGCAACTGGCGTTTCCAGGGGCAGAGATGCCACCAGCATCACAGCCGCTTCCCGCTGCACCTTTGAATGCTTCGCAGATGATGGCTCCCAAAGTGACGCGCCAGCTCACTGGAGCACTGGGAGATAATGGGGTCAAACGTGACCCGGTTGTTATTAAAGGCTCCGGGAAGAAAAGTGGCGGCGTCCGCCCTCCAAAAGGCCGGCGTTTCGTTCTGCATATTGCTGCCACTCTGACGCTTGTCCTGATCATCGGCGGCGCACTGGCAGCAGTCGTTCCTATCACATCTGACGCAAAGGGAGCGCCAAGCACGCTCCTCAACAGTACGCTGAACAGTTTTAACTCGAAGAATGACAAAGTGACCTTGCTCCCCGAGCAGGCAGCCACGGCGACGGCTGTAACGCAGGACGGTTATGATCCGGGGAATCAGGTCTTTGAAGGTGTTCCGACTCCTCCTCCAGGCGCTTACGGCGACGGCAACCACTTCTTTTACGGTCAATGCACCTACTGGGCGGCAATGCGCTATCACGAATTAACCGGGATCTGGGTTCCCTGGCTCGGTAATGCAGCAGACTGGGTAAGTGGAGCATATGCGTATGGCTGGCATGTCTCACAACAACCTGTCGTCGGTTCTATCCTGGTAATGATGCCGGGTGTACAGGGAGCAGGTGGCTACGGTCACGTTGCGATCGTAGAGAGTATCAATCCTGACGGAACCGTTCATACCAGCAACTGGAACTGGTATGCCGGAGGCGGCGGTTTCGCAACCCTGTCCTACTGGGATTTCTCACCCGGTCCGGGAATGTACTTCGTCTGGCACTAAAGCAAACATATGACAGGGCTACAGGTTAATTGATCTGTAGCCCTTTCTTTTGGCCTCAGTATTTCTCAAAAAGAGGTAAAAACAGAAGAGGAAGCAAGAAAGGGCTCTTCTTCAACAGACAGCGAGAAAAGGGGAGTAGCATCTTGGTCCTGGTATCCGGCTCGTTTGCTTGACGAAGGAGCTCAAAGCTGGTTTAATTCAGCAATGGACGCCTGATGTTTTTGTGAGTACATGTACACGTTTGAATGCAAGCTAGAAGAGAAAAGGGAATTCTGCATGCCGTCCTTTTATTCCACAACATCTGAAACATTCCGTCAGCAACCAGAGAACGAAACAACAGGAACCACATTGTATCAAAATGCCACACCAGAACGTCAACCAGAAGATGAAGTACCACAAAAAGATACAACCTCACTGCGTCAGATCGTCATCATTCGCGGTACCGGTCGCAAGCAACCCGGACCACGCTCACCAAAGCGTCTCGTCGTGCATATTGCTGTCTCATCACCATAAAACAGTGGCGATCAGGAACCGGCCCCCCAACAACGCAACAGATGAGCATAATGTGTCCACATACGCCGATGATAGCGCTGCTCTTGCTCGTCGTGAGCCAGCTCTAATTGTTGCCTATGATAGGCCAGCATAGCTTCAGCTCCCGCGATCGCTTTTGGTGATACCCGCATCTGCCGTACGGCCTCTGGCGGTGCGGGCTCCCACTCGGGGTTATCCCGCCAGTTGATATACGGACAATTCTTACACCGATTGGCGCAACAGTAGCCACGGCGAATCAAAAACCCTCTTGTCGCAACATACAGACCATCAGAGGTTATTTCCCAATCTGCATTCTCATTTTGCAGTTTTCGCTTCAAGTTTGCTTCCATCTCCCCATATTCTCAGACAAGTTACTTCATTATGCACCATCGCGAATGGAACAGCCTTGTTTTATTGTAGCGCATTTCACATCACAGAACCACGCCTCCCCAAACGTTATTTCAGCATGTCACATCACATTCTTTTTTTATCAAATATATACATATACTTCAAATGTAGATATTTATCTATCAAACAAATATACCATAATCCCAATTACACGCCTCTTTCATATGGGTCAGTATACTATATTTTGTAGAGCAGGACTTGCTCCCCTATAGCTTGTTATCAAACACATCGATTTGAAATTCAGAACTAAATCTTCATCAAGGCTCTCATTGAGAGCAAAATCTTATCTCGTAGAGAGGAGATGTACGTGCTTTATGCCTCAGGCCAATGATGGCAGTGGAGTAAAAGGGCATTGCAGCCCCTCAACTTCCCACACACACAAATATATTCCCTCGTCCTCCTATGTCATCAGGACAGTCCTTTCACACAGAAAACCCTCAAATGTTGTCAGAGTTAAGCCCATCACAGTATCAGAATACAACGAGGAACTTTGCCTCAAATGGCTCCAAGCTTACAAGGATGGAATCTATGATTTCACTGAAAGCATCCAACGGCGAAAAGCTTTGCTAGAGGGCTACACCTTTAATCGCAAACTGACACCACACATCTATCTGGGCATCGCCCCCCTGAAGTATGTGGAAGACCTGTGCGAAGGTGGTCGTATCGAGATTGGAGATCTTATTCAGGAGCAAGATTTTCGTACCTACCTGAATGAGAAGAGCAACCATTTTGAACAGGAAATTGAATATGCGCTGGTTATGAAGTGCCCATCAAATCCAGATGGCTGGCTGGACTGCCAGCTCAAAAAGCATGACTTTGCATTACAGCCAGAAAAGCTGGTAAAGCTTGCCCGAGATATCGCTTCAATACATCAACAGTTAGAGCCGGCGCCGCCAGATTTCGGAACCATTGCACGGCTACAAGGCAAACTGAATGTGAACCTCAAGTGTCTCTATTCGGTTTGCCGTGCGTTGGGATTAGAGGCCGAAGAGCCAGAAGCCGCTATTGCAGTCCCCTTAAAAGCTGCACTTCATCGCTATCAATGGCTCTTTAAGCAACGATGGGAGCGGAAACACATCAAGCGCTGTCATGGAGATCTCAAGGCAAACAACATTTATCTCAATATAACTGACCAGACCTTCGATGTATGGATAATCGACTGTATTGATTTCGACAAGCGCTCCGATTTCTACTACATTGACACGCTCAGCGATCTGGCGATGCTGCTTGTCAGTATCCTTCGCCACCTCGAATGGAAGCAGTGGGGCATACTCTTAAACACCTTTTTCGATGCCTACTCTTTCTCCAGCGAGATAAAAGCATACGAACCCCTGCTCTGGTACTACATGGCAGAAAAGGCAATCGTTTGCGCCTATACCAGCCTCTTTTATGATAAGGCGTCAAAAGACTTCTCCAAAGGGTTTCTTGATATCGCCAAGGTCCTGGCAAGCAAGCTCACAGACAAGCCAGAAGTGATACAGGAGAAGCCCCCGGAGAAAACTGCACTCATCCCAATTGGAGCCTGAACGGGTTTGTCAGCGAATAATGGCCCCCATAGTGATTAATAATCAGATCTTCACCGCTGTGTTTGCGTAATTTTTTACGTAAATGATGCATTCGCTGAGATAGAGTGGAGCGCTCGACTATTTTTCCCCACCCTCCCTTCATCAGGCTCTCTTCGCTACACTGCTTGGGATGATCTAGTAGGACCTTTAACAGCCTGTATTCCAATTCAGTGAGTGTGAGCTGCGCAGGTTCTTTATCTGCAAACTGAATGCTCAAGCGAAAAACACTTGGTCCAGCAGGTAACGTCCATTCACGTATCTGCTGGATAAGGTAATGACAGAGCAGCGATCCGGGAGGATAAACAGGGCGGAATGGATCGTAACGCACAATACCTTCATTCGTCAGGATATAGCGCACATTGTAAAATGAGTTCCATTCTGCATCTGAAAATGGCTCCGTTGCTTTTCTCTGCTTTAAGGCGAGAACAAAGGTAGCAAAATGGCTTTTTGTCTCCGGACCTCCACGCTCCAGAGCTTGAACCAGGCGTTTCCATTGCCGAGAGAGAAAAGTGGCAATCCCGGCATTGACCTGTTCAAGGAGCTGCTCGCGACCATCTAAGGGAAGCTCACGCCACGAGCCGCATACATCTGCGTACAGTTGTTTAAAATAGAACAGTTGATAGCAAAACTGGCTCAAAAGATAAGGATGGGTTCCAGCCTGTTCATAAATCCAGTCCTGTTCCTGCTGGGAAAATATCTCCATTCCTCCAAGCTCGTGGAATGAAGCAGCCCACTTTTCCCCGAAATCCCTTGGGAGCTGGGCCAGCAAGGCACGGGTATCCTTCAACGTGAAACATTGGAGTGGCATCGTATAGAAACGGGCAAGATCCGCAGAGATATTCTCAAACTGGCTCTCGATATTGGCATGAGGGAGGCTCTCGATTGAGAGCACAACACTAAAACAGGCAAATTCATCTATCAGGTCAACCAGAACCCGAATAGCGCCGCAATGATTCAGCAAAGCAATCCCTCTTTCCTGAGGAGTTTTCGCCCCGCTCTTTTCCAGTTCCGGAAAAGCAACATCTGGTCGATCAAGCCTCTCAACAGCATCCAGCATCACACAATACTGTTCCTCTGGATGTTGCGTACTCAGCGATCTCAATAAATCTCTAAGGCCACGCAGATCATGGGCAGGTGGTTTCTCACCAGGGCAATGAATAGCATAGAGCGCTTTTGCGCATTCAGCAATAAAAAGAGGTAACATATCATGTACATGCAGACACCCCTCTAAGGGGGCAAGATCTATCTGCACAAAATGGTACCTATCTAAGGCAAACATCTCCTGAAGAGGGATCAGTTCCTCTTCCTGCCTCCATGACCAGCCGCTGTCAGGCTCATCACAGAGATAGCGAATCAACGAGGTCTTCCCGATACAAGGCGCTCCCGTCAGAATAATCGCGCTTTGTCTGCCGATCAACATTCTTTTTATATCTGTTCCACGCCCCGATACTCTCCCTATCACCTTGTCTTCAACAGCAAAAAAAGGATTGGCTAGACTGAACCATGTAGTTCCTTTCTCTCCCATCTTAGGCTGTCCTCTCGTTCTTTACGAAAATAATGAAAAAACCAGCGATTGTGTTGCAACCAGTAACGAACCAGTTCAACCTTAAAAGCATAATAGGGATTGGAAGGCTTACGGTGAATATATTCTCCAAGAACCAGACCATTACGCAGGCGCTCAAGGCGAGAACGAATATGCTGGACAGACAAATTCAGGGAATTTAGCAGTTGCTGCAAGGACACAGTAGCCTGTCCATTCTGTTCTGTGAGTTCAACAATTGCCTCAATAATATCCAGTTCCTGCTCATCCTGTAACTCTTTCCCATAAAAAATGAAGTTCTGAATTGAACCTGCACCTATGATATCATTTACTACCCGATCGATATCTTGTTTTGTCACGTACTCTTTGTTTGTCTCCATATTGAGAAAGAAAACAAGCTGTAGGCCGAGCAGTGCAAGATAGTATGGATTACCTCCGGTCAAACGCATGGCTTCCGCCACGGTTTGAGAAGCAAACTGGATATGCTGTTCCTCTAATGGATCCACTAACAGATGGCTGGCGCTTTCTGAATCGAGATATGAAACAGGTAATGATTGGGCAAAACTAAACGCATTTGAAAATTCGTTGGATGTGAGCAGCATATGAGCGCGTGTAGGCAACGAAATCAACAGGCTGAGTTGAGGAACCTCCTCCATCAGATGGCGCCAGAAGGAGAAGAAACGAACATCCAGTTTCCTGGCTTGATACGCATCCAGGGCGCTCCCAAACTCATCCAGTACCAGAATCAGGCGGGAGTTTTGAGTCAGGGCCAAGCAACGACAGAGGAAATCCGTAAAGCAGGCATGAATATCAGGAATAGCCTGCTCATTCCAGTGAGGAGCCTCTACCCCTAATTGTAATTGAAATGCGTGGGCGATAGCCTCAGCAATCCATCGCAAAATAACCTCTTCATTTTCACCAACAACATTCTGAAGCGAATAAAAAGTGTACCAGAAAGGCGGCGTAACATAGCGCTCCAGAAAATTCTTACAAAGCGAGGTTTTTCCGGAACGTCTGGGGCCATATAGGAGCACCGCTTTCCCTCTTTCGGACTCACAGAGTTCCCTGTTCAGGCGATCCATCTCGTAACTACGTCCCACAAACATCTGCGCCGTCGCAGGCCTTGAAATGTCATAGGGATTCTTCAAAATACGATTCCGCCTTGTGAGGCTCTGTCCTCGCTGATCAGAAGCTACCGGTCCTCTGCTATATGCTTGCTCGGGATAGCTCCTCTTTTTCTGATGCACCAGGGATGCATACACTAACCGGTCAGTCCCCTCTGCATCTACCTCAACCTTTGTGACGCTCTCTACCTGTGATAGCTCATCCCAGAGAGCAAGCGCCTCTCTATCATTAATGACCTCTATTTGGAGGCTCAGTTCCGCCTTGCGCCAGCGCATTACCACACGTCCATTAATACCTAACAACAGACACTGATGCCGACGCAATCGTTTCGCGAGATCATGTACCAATCCACGACGATCACGGGCCTCAATCGTAAACGTCACTTTCAGAGTGGAATCAACACGCCTCCAGTCCATCGGCACAGTACCTGCATGTCTGGCAGCGTCTCTTCTATGCAAGCGACCACAGGTGATCGTGTGTACTATTAATTCCTCACTTCCCCTACGACGATTGCCGACAATCCTCTGAGGATAAGCAGGTTGGCAAACATAGCATAAACGCAAAGGGTATAATTGTTCCGAATCTATTGCCTGGGGGAGCCAGGCTTCCCCTTCGCTCTGCGTCTCGGCCTGTTCACGTCGCTTGATGATTTGTTGCGCCGCCCAATCCGGTGTATAAGGCGCTTCCGACTCCACTTTGAAATTTTCAAGATAGATCTGTCTCGTACCGAGACGATATTGCGCCACAAGCAGACTCAATTCATCATCCAGCTCGTCAAAAGACAATGTATAATGCTGACGTCTCAACGCACGATCAATTAAAACATATCCCTTATATCTATGGAGCTGGTTCTTCAATGCCTTGCGCATCTGATCCAGTGCATTTTTGGTAATGGCATATCTTCCATCAAACCAATCATCCTGGATCTGCAATTCTCCCCCAGTCCGTATCTCGACAACGTCACCGGCATCGAGTTCACGATAGAGAGGCACTCTACGATTATTCACATAAGCCTCCGCAATTTGATTACCTAAATGAGGGGCAAGCTGATAGGCAAAATCCAGGATAGTGGCTCCTTTTTCCAGAGCAACCGGGTTGCGATGCTTATCATACACGATAATCGGGCGCAAACGATCATAGGTCGGCACGGCCTTTTCACTCTCAACAATTGCCTTCTTGATTGCAAAAAGCGCCCGTCCAACGGGACTATTCCAGGTATACGCGGAAGGCAGTTCGTAGAGATGCTTCCGAAAAGGCAGAGTTTGAGTATAGACAAGGTAGCATTCGGGATACAAACAGCCATAATACATAATGGCATGCAGAGGTGCGGTCGCAATCTGCAAAAAGCAACAAACGCGCTCTTCACTCAACCAGGTAAGGTCTTGTAAAACTGAATGGCTTCCATCCAGCACGAGTTCATAAGCCAACAAACTATAGCCGTTAGGTTTCGGATTCGCGATCTGGTCAGCGACGCGGTCCTGTAATATGCCAAGCTGATTTAAAACGCCAAAAGCAGTGTAACAATCCTTTACAGTGGGCACAATCACATTAAAAACAACCAGATCAAATCCCGAGAGACGTCTTTTCTGTGTTATTGTCGGGGCATAACTGTTTAGCTCTCTGCGTTTGAGGCCCGAAACTTCACACGGAATAACCTCAATCTCGATCTGCTGACCAATCGTTCGTTGATAATAGTTAACAAACATACAACGAACGTCTTCTATTTTCTCATCATCTCGTTCAAGAATGGCACAATACCGCTGCTCATCTTGTTTATACTTCAGAGGATCGGCCAATTGCTCAATCAGGTTTTCAATCTGGCGCTTAAAACGCCACATTCCCAAACGCTTACAAATGTGAAGGAGGATTCGCCCGGTGCTCTCAATACGTGGTCGCCGCTTCTGATCGTCTCCAGGCCGCTGCTCGCTTTTGGACAGTTGCACTAACGACTGATAATGGATAGCAACCGCAATCAACAACGCTCCTAGATCACGATGGGGCAGAGAAAGGAGGGGCCCTAATTGCTCTTCTTCAATATAACGAGAGTACAGCAGCGACTCTTTAAAGTGGCTCATCACCCGCTCTCGATCCAGAAGCTGCCGCCGCTTAATCAACTCCTCATCGTAGATACGCAGGTATCCCGCTGCCACAACCTGCCAGGGCAACCCCCAGTTCTGTAACAGCTTCCCTACTTCCCGGGCATCATACCTGATCACATTCAGCACATAGGCATGGGCCGGACGAGGGCTTCCCACTGTCTCCCGAGCCAGCTCTTCGATCCACATAGCCCATTCAGCGGGTATTGTTGTAGGAACCGGTTTCCAGCATGCAAGCTCTGCCTGCAAACGAGTCTTTCCCATCAGGAAGCACCTTTGCTCTTTTTGCTTGCCTCACAGTTTTACAAACCATATCCTATTTCGTAATAATAATATGTAAAAATGCATAAGTCAAGTCTCTATATCACTTCGTTTAGGAATAAAAATAAAATAAAGAGACGAAAATAAAATTGTTTCTCTTTTGTCTATTATTCCAAAAATTACGTCAAAAGTTATTGACATTTCCCAATAATTACTGCATATATTACTTAATATAAAAATTTCTGCTCTTTTTATAACTAACATCACAGGAAAGAAAGGGGTACAGTATGCCCTATCAGAAACCTCAAGTACCATCTGACTATAGCGCCCCTTCTCTTAACTCGGTTCTCGTAGAGCTAGAACCCGTAATTCGTGTGATGCTGAAGCATGCCAACTGCTCACTGAATGACTGGGAACAGGACGAGATAGCGCAGTGCACGCTGTATAAGCTTGCCAGAGCCCTGGCAAGCCGCGAGATCAGCAATCTCCATGGATACCTCAAACGAACCATCCACAATGAGTTTGTCAGCTATCTCCGCAGCACCAGGCCCTGGCTCTCCCTCCATACCACAGAAGAAGGTGAACCCTGTACCGGAACACCACTCATCTCTTTGAGCCAGGGGTGGGACGATCCCGCCCTTGAATATGAACACCGAGCATCATTTCAGGAACTACTTGACCTTGTTGTAGACGCCATCATGGAATTACCCCCCGTACAGCGGTATGCCACCATCTGCTACTTTAACGATATCGTTGATGATCGACATGTCCTGATCGCGTCTTTTCAGCGATATAACCTGGATATCACGCCTTGCCGCTGGCCGCAAGAACGCGCAGATAAGCAGAAACTGCTTGCGTCATTCTATGCAGCACGCAGCACACTTATTCGCCACCTTAGCGCAAATCCGCACTTTAGCTCAGACCATCCGTTCACGTGTTTTCATGTTCGTAGGCGAAGAAAATAGCCAGTGTCCTCTCTTTTTTCTCAGGGGGTAGCAAGGGGGTGGCGGCTATTTTATATAAAGCGATCAGACAACAGGAAAGCGCTCAATCCTCTCCTGCTCTTCACGCGGTACATGGCGAGCTAGAATACGCTGCATTGCCAGACCGATACGTCGAATACCCTCTACAATCTCATCTTCTGAGGCGCTAGCAAAGCTCAAACGAATATGTTGATGGCCACCTCCATCAACATGGAATGGCTCACCCAGAACAAACGTAACCTGTTCTTGAATGGACTCTCGCAAGAGCGCTCGCGCCCGAATACAGCCCGGAAGATGACACCAGAGATGAAAACCGCCATCCGGGACATGAATTCGCACAGGAACCGGCCAATAGCGCTTTATTGCATCAAGCATCAGATCACGTTTGTGGTGATAGAGCGCTCGCGCGGTTTCCAGATGTTTACTCAGTACATTTTGACGTAACATTTCGGATACAAGCCACTGCCCCAAAGCATTCGTATTCAGATCAAAAACCTGCTTGTGCAGGGAAAGCATCTCTATCAACGGTTCCGCTGCCGCCAGCCACGCAACCCGCAAACCGGGAGCCAGGATCTTTGAACAGGTACTCAGGTACAGCACATGGCCCCGCGTATCTAGCGCCTTCAAGGGCTGAGGCACATCATTCTCAAAATAGATCTCACCATAAGGGTCATCTTCCAGAATCGGTACCTGATAGCGCCGGGCCAGAGCCAATAGACGCTTACGCCGCTCAAGCGACATCACCACCCCGGTCGGATTCTGAAAGGTTGGCAACACATAGATCAGGCGCGGTTTCCGCCTGGCAAGCATCGCTTCCAGCAAATCAACACGCATTCCATCCTTATCGACCGGGATCCCGATAATCCGCGCACCCAATGCTCGAAAGGTCTGAATCGCTCCCAGATAAGTCGGTACCTCCACCACAACCTCATCTCCTGGATGCAAGAGAAAACGCCCGATCAAGCCGATTCCCTGCGTCGAACCGGACAACACCAGGATATGCTGAAAGTCAACCGGAACCCCACGCTTCCGCATGTGTGATGCCAGCGCACGCCGCAATGATTGCAATCCCTCAACCGGACAATACCCTAGTGCGCTTTGTCTCCCCTCAGCCAGCCTTTGACTCATAATGGACTGTATCAGTTCAGCCGGTAACATATCAGGTGGTGGGGTTGCTGAAGCCAACGAGATAATATTTTCGCGCTCTCCCATTGAGGCAATATCGCTCAGGACGCGCGCCTGAGGGCCCTCTGACAGATCATCCATAGATGACAAACCAAAAAGCCAGGAAGGACTATCATCAACAAAGGCTTCCTCATCCTCAAAGGCCTGAAAATAGGTTCGCTTAACCACTGTTCCACGACCAACATGTCCCTCTATCAGTCCCTCGGCAGCCAGTTCATTATAGGCGTTCATGATCGTCGTTCGATTGACATTCAGTTCCTGCGCTAGCGCCCTCTCAGTTGGCAAACGTGATCCCTCACCAAGCTCTCCCGAGAGGATCACTTCGCGAATCTGGTCACTGATCTGTTTATAGAGCGGCACACTGGAAGAACGCTCTAAATGAATATAAGTATGCAGCGGGACCACCACAGATCGGGGCGTGCTCTGGTAGAGTGGGGGATGTTTCGCTTTTCGGATAGTTTTCTCTCGCATCTCTATTCCTCCTGCATTGGCTTCCTCCATTCACTGTAAACTGTTCGCCCCCTATGTGACAAGGGCCAATTGACGTATTAAAAAAGCAGCCAATTGATGTTAATTGGCTGCTTTCCTGTATAACAACTATGGAACAAGTGTGGTTTATGCCGACTGGCCGAACCGAATATACCCACGGCGCTGCGGAGGACGTTGCCCGAAAAACAGATAGAGCCAGGTACCAATCACCGGCACCAACCAAATCAGAACCAGCCAGAGCACTTTTCCAGAGGTTGAGTACTCATCTTCAAGCACCATAAAGGTTTCAATAATCTGACCAACAATCACAGGTAGAAACAGAATAGCAAGAAACAAAACACTATTAAAAAAACATCCGCGATTAGACATTTTTATTTCTCCTTTAGATGAAGCGCTTTTTCTATTCAATACAATCACACTACATACTACTCTATTTAAGGTACGTGAGACGAGGTATCCGGGTTGGAAATGCTGGAAAAAGCGGCGATCTTCTCATAGAGTTCTGCTGCGCTAAAAGGCTTCACCAGATAACTCGCTCCACCGTATTCATACCCTTCATCTATCATTGAACGTTGAGAGAACGCCGAGATAAAAATGATCGGAATATGCGCCAGCTCAGGACGCTCTTTCACCATTCTGGCAAGCTGAAAGCCGTCATAATAGGGCATCGAGATATCCGTAAAAATAATATCTGGCCTGACCTGCTCAATCAGAGCCAGCCCTTCACGCCCATCAGCCGCAAGGTAAAGCTCATGTGGTGTTGAGCGAAGCATGACCCGAACCAGCTTCTGAATACGCTCCTCATCCTCACAAAAGACAATCTTCGCCATCTCAATTCCCCCTTCCATTACACGCTTTTTGGGCCATAACGCACTGTAAAATGAAATACAGAGCCTTCTCCGACCGCACTTTCAGCCCAGACCTCGCCGCCGTGCAACTGCACAATCTCTTTAACAATCGGCAGGCCAAGTCCGGTCCCCTGAATAAAACGTGTGCCCATCGTCTCAACGCGAGTATAGCGCTCAAAAATACGCTCTAACTCATCATCGGGAATGCCCAGACCATTATCTTTGACATAGACATGAATCATACTACCCTCAAGAATGCTCCCAATCACGATCTCTCCGCCGCCGGGTGAATACTTGATGGCATTGTTCAGCAGATTGACAACGACCTGCGTCAGCTTATCACGGTCCCCCAGTATAATGGGCAACGCTTTTGCCAGTCGCAAGCGGATATGATGCTTCGGCGCCGATTGACGTAGCCGATTCACAACCTCAATAATAATCGCGTTTAGATCGAGCCAGCCCAGATTCAAGCGCAGACGCCCCGACTCCAGCCGATCGAGATCCAACATATTATTAATCATGCGCACCAGGCGACGTGCATCCGCATGGATATCGGCGGCGTATTCTTTGACCTCCATCGCACTGAGTTCACTATCCCGCATAATCTCGCTGAATCCCTGAATTCCAGTCAGGGCTGTGCGGAACTCATGACTGACAATCGAGACAAAGTTACTCTTCATCCGATTGAGGCGTTCTAGCTCCTCATTGGCATCTCGCAAGGCTTGCAGGGCCTGATCCCTCTCCTGTTGTGCCTTCTCACGCGCGATCAACAACGCAGCAAGACGCCCGATCCCCTGAATAATTGAGAGGTCGTCGGGCTCCAGGCGCACCTTCAACGTGGCATAGCCAATAACCAGCAGGCCAATGAGCTGCTTTCCCTGCATGATCGGTGAAACAACCCTGTAGAGCGAAGAGCCTTTCAAGGCTGATGCACCGGGGCGCAGGCCAATTACCTCACCCTGATATAGCTGTTTCAGCAAGGCTTCGTTGCCCATCACAATGTCATGCAAAGTAATGTCCTGCATGCGATTGCGCCACTGCAATTCTTGCTCCGGGGAAGCCCCCACAATAATCATTGGCTCAAGCGTCTGGGCCTCAGGATCAAGCAACAGAAGCGCTACTCGCTCGCAATCCAACAAATGGTAGGGGATCTCAGCCAGTCGACGACGCACCATATCAACACTTTCAGCATTCTCCCCTTCGGAAAAGGCAGCAATCAACGAGCCCGTGTCATGCCTCTCCTCAACCATCGCCTCAGCCATTGAAAGGATGGCATGCAACGCGTTCTGGGTTCGCTGTTCCAGCATGCGCCGCCGGGTTACATCCATTGAGATCGTCACCGCACCTGTGATGTGCCCATATTGATCAAACAAAGGTGCACCAGTAATACTAAAACGGACATCATGCTTCTCGGCACGCTGCACCACAATATCGACCGCGTTTGCATCCTTGAGTACTTCGCCACGTAGAATACGGGCGGTCGGCCACTGGTCACGGGGAAGCGGCTCTCCATGCTCATCCAGAATGCGGCTCTGGTCCTTTACCAGTATATCCAGACTTTCCGGCAGATTCTCTTCAGGCAGTTCTAATGCCTCACGCAAAACTCGTCCCATATGCAAGATGTGCATATTACAATCGTAGACGGAGACGTGATCGGCGATGACCTCAAAAATGGCCTCCAACTCTTCAAGTCGTGAGCGCGCCTGCGCCTCAGAGGAGCGGAGTATATCTAGATGTTGATGCTCATTGGTACAATCATGAAATACCATAAGCACAAAGTCAGGCCGGGTTGCTCGAGAAGGATGAGAAGGAATCACATTCATCAGTAACCAGCGATATGCTTTTTCTTTGGGATTCAAAACGCCCACCACAATACCGGCTTGAAGTTGTCCACTACGAAGCGAGCGAACCACGGGCAGAGCATCCACAGGGAACGGCGTGCCATCCTCCTGCAACATACGCCAGGCTGGATCGGAGGGCGTACGCTGCATAAGCTGTTCCATCGGAATGCCCAGAATCTGGGCCGCAACGGGATTCGCCATAACTGGCCTCCCCTCGGCGTCATACACGATTACGCCCTGTTCCATGCCCACAAATAGAGAACGATAGATGCGTAACTCATCCTGGCTATGGATCCTGTCAACCTTTTCGATCACCGAGGTCGAGGGTTTACGCCGCTGCTTTTGCTGCTCCCCCGTTTTCTGCTCTCCCGTCTTCCGCGCACCTTCTTTACTCATGCTGTTTGCCCCTGAACAGAAACAATACACTCTCACTCTGTTCAGTGTACAAAGTGCATCCAAAGAGAAGCTATAGACAAAAGAAGAAGAAGAGCAAAGGACTTCTAGCCCTCTTTTGGCAGCTTGTATCGTGAAGGAATCGGAGGCAGAGGAAACCCTTTCTTGCGCACATAATCGAGGAACCAGCGAACCGGCGCCGGGTCTTTTGAGTCGGTGCCACTGTCAGCCAGAAAGAAGCGGATATAGAGGGGTAACGCCGGACCAATTCTGGCAAGCAGGAGGTCGACACGCTCTTGCGCATGCCGCCAGTCGCCCTTAATCGCGCCTAGTCGCCAGCTATTATAAGCCTCGTCATGCAACTCAATCAGGTCTAGCAAGATGGGATCAGAAATATAGCGCTGTGCAAAGCATCGAGCGCGGTAGGCGTGGTGGTTTGAATGAATGCGCGGCCTGTGCTCGTCAACCTGATACTTGAATGTATCATGAAGCAGGGCAATCAAGCGCAACACCCGCCGCTCCTCTGGCTCAGGATGTTGCGCATCAATATTTGCCAGCACGTCTGCAATATGGAATTTCACCGGACCCTCCATGTGACCGGCTCGCGGTTTCCCCCATTCAATCCCGGCCAGCCACTCAGGGTCAGCGGCGATTTTCCGTTCTAATGCAGTTTCCAGGCGAAATGGGATATTTTCTTCCATTGACAGACGTTTCCTTCCTTTCCGATTGGGCTAGAGGAATCGTTCGGCAAGCCTCATCAACCAGGGCTGGTAAACGTGCTGGTAACTCCCTATATACTGTACCACGCGTCCGCCCCAACCGCGTTTGAAGCGATACACACCGGCCATCGCCTCGCCCTCTGCATCGGTATCAGGGATCCCCCAGAAGTCATACGTCGTTGCCCCCTGCTGTTTACACCAGCGAACCGCCTCCCATTGTAACAGATAATTTGGCATCAACTGGCGCTTCTCATTGCCCGAAGCCCCATAAAGATAGATTCCCTGACGTGCAAACAGCCCGACAAAGATTCCTGCCAGAAGCTGGCCCTCGTGCTCCGCGAGCAGCAACCGAAGTCGGTTCTGTGGTGCGAAAAGCTGCCAGACCCGCAGATAATACTCAAGATCATGAATTCCGAAATGATCGCGTTCACTGGTAACACGATAGAGGTTATACCAGGCGCGGACATCAGCCGGTCGCTCGGCCACTCGTATAGTGACGCCACGCCGGGCCGCCAGCCGCACATTATAGCGCCACTTCTCTTTCATGCCAGCAAGGAGCGCCTCTTCAGCAGGGGAAAGGTCCAGCACGATACTGCGCAATGGTTGAACTGGATGCAGCGGCTGCATTTGCCAGCGTCGATACCATTCCGCTACCCACCGTCCACCCTCTGTCTCGGTCTCTTCCGCTGATTCAACCTGAAGGGCCACAGCCCCCTGGCGCTTGAGATGCTCATGCAGTCGGGTAAAGAATGGCTCCCAGAGCTCGGGCTGTCGCCAGTCCAGCACCGGCCCTTTCGGGATATACGCCAGATGCCCCATACGCAAGGGGACATGGGGAGCGGTCCGGCAGAGGACCTGTGCTCCCGCAACAATGCGCAGCTGCTCTCTATCCCATAAAACCAGGCGCTGAGGGAGCCAGCCAGTGGGCGCCTTGAGCTCGCCCCATTCCCATGACTGCAAAAAATGTCCGTTCGGGTGCTCATCAACAAAGCGGTTCCAGACCTCGCGCGCCGCCTCATGAAGCAGATGAAGTGTATAACGCTGATGTAGAGCTTGCATAGGACTCACTTTCTCTCGCATTTATGATAGCTTATCATATCACTGGCCTTCTTCACACTCTTCCACAGGAAAACCATCCTATCACTAAAGACAGACATGCTATAATACCATTGTCATTTCACCTAATCCTAAACGCGGTTGACAACCGACAGGAGGCATTCTGTGAGAATTGTTATTCTCGGCTGTGGTCGGGTAGGTGCCACCCTTGCATCAAATCTCGAAAAGCAGGGTCATCAGGTATCTGTCATTGATATCAATACAGACGCCTTCCAGCGTCTGGACCCCGAGTTCCAGGGAGAGCGCATCACCGGAAATGGAGTGGATGAGGATATCTTGCGCCGGGCTGGAATCGAGCAAGCTGATGCCTTTGCCGCCGTTACCAATGGCGACAACCGCAACATCATGGCAAGCCAGATCGCAAAAGAGATTTTTCACGTCAAGAAGGTCGTTTGCCGTATCTATGACCCGATTCGCCAGGGCACGTATCAGGAACTTGGGATAGAGACAATCAGCCCTACAATTGTAGGAGCAGAACTTCTCTCTCAAGCCATACTGAAAGAAGAAAAGCAATGAGCACTATCAATACATTCCCGGCATACGAGGGAAGGGAGTAGAGAGGCGTATCTATGTATATTATCATCGGAGGTGGTGGCGACGTCGGCTACTACCTGACCAGGAGCTTGCTCAAACGCGGACACGAGGTGCTCCTTCTGGAAAAGTCGGCACAACGTGTTCAAATGCTTGCCGAAGAACTGGGACAGGCCATTCTTAAGGGAGACGCATGCGAGGCCCGCACAATGGAAGAAGCGGGCGTCCGCCGTGCTGAAGTAGTCATTGCTGTCACCGGTGAAGATGAAGACAACCTTGTTATCTGCCAGATGGCAAAGAAACGTTTCAATGTTGCTCGTACTATTGCTCGTTTGAACAATCCCAAGCACGAGGCCCTCTTCTATAAACTGGGAATCGATGTCACGATCAGCCCGACAAAAGCAATCCTCTCGCTGATCGAAAGTGAGTTGCCCGGCCCGCACTTTATCTCTTTGCTGACGTTGAAACGAGCCGGCCTTGAGATTGTCGAAGTAAATGTTCCGGCAATGTCACCGGTTGTTGGCAAGAAGCTAAGCGAAATCAACCTTCCACGCAAATGCACGCTTGCGCTGATTATTCGGAACAACGAAGAGATCTTCCCCAATGCCGATACCGTGCTACAGGCAAACGATATCGTCTATGCGCTCCTCAGTCAGGAGGGAGAAGAAGAGCTGCGCCGCAACTTCGGCACAAGCTAAACGTCAGGACAAGCCAGAAGCAAAAAGAGCACTTCAATCCAGCGATGAAGTGCTCTTCTGCCCTATTTCTCACTCAAAGGAGGCTCTTTCTTCGAGGTTTCCGATTGCTCTTTCTCCTTCTCTTCGCCCTCTTCCTCCGCCTTGCCTTCCTGATCAATCGCATAGATCAGATCACTATACTCAACCTCACCTTCCTGCGCTTCGCTTTCATCTGTACTATTGGGTGGCCTCAGACGAACCCGAAAACGCCCATTTGGACGGCGAATAGTCCACGGCGCTCGCTTACGCGCAAGAATCTGATCGGGCGTCTCGCCTCGAGCCGAGCGATAAATGCTGGAAACAACCACCCACAGCGCCGCCACAATCGGGGTCGCCAGCAGAGCACCAAAAACGCCAAACAGACGCGCACCTACCAGCAAGGCCAGAATAGCAGCCACCGGATGCAGCCCAACCGCGTGCCCGACAATGCGAGGCCCCAGAATGTTACTCTCAATTAACTGAATCGCGACAAAACAACCGGCAACAATAAAGGTACGTGGAAATTGTTGCGGCTCCAGCAGCGATATCACAATAGGTGTAATCGAGGCCAGCGCCGGCCCCACCATCGGAATTGTTTCAAAGAGGAATGCCAGGACCGCACAGATCAGGGCGAACTCGCCCAGAGGTGGGTTAAACACACAGACCAGCCCCGTCATCGCGCCAACGATCAGCGCCAGAGTCAACTGTCCCCGAATATAATTCCCAACTACTCGCGTCAGTGCATCCTCAAACAACAGGACATTCGGCAAAAAGCGCTTGGGAGCCAACCCTACCAGCGAGTCACGAATCCGCTTCCCGTCAAGTGTCAGGTAGAAGCTCATTACCACAACCAGAAAGATATTGAGGAAATACTGCACCGCCAACGTCAGAATGTTGACCGTACTGAGTGGCGCGGAAGAGGCAAAGTTCCAGGCCTGCGTTCTTAACTCGTTAAGGACATTGTCAATATCGCTCTGGGCAATGCCCATCTCTTTCAGCCAGTTAATTGTAGAGTTATAGCGATCCGGTATGCTGACAACGAAGTCATAAACAGTACCGGAGAATTTTCTTCCCTGCTCTGCCACGTTCGCTCCTAACTGGTAGATCAGAAAACCAAGCAGGAACAGAACGCCAATATAGACAATCGCGGTGGAGAGCACACGCGGGATTTTCGCACGCGTTAACAGGTTTACAAGAGGAGTCAGCAGAAAGGCAATCGCCATTGACAGGACAAGAATCACGATCGCCTCGACAAACTGACCCAACAAGGCCCATGATGCGCTGAAAATAAAACCAACGCAGATGATACAGATTAAAATATCACGCGTTCGTTGCCAGTTAATTTGACCCATATTTCTTTTTCCTCGCTGTTAGCAACCGGACGGTGTACCTTTATCTTCACCATTGTGACATGTTTCATAGTCGAAAACAAGTGTTTTCAGCTATTCTTTTTACAATAGATAGTACTCTAACGGACAGTCCTAGCCAAAAGCTTCTATTTGCTTAGACGTTTCATCAGAAGAAAACTAGAATATACCTATATTGAGATCTTTATCCAGATGCTCTTTTCCAGATTATGTCAAAAGAAGAGACTCGCACAGTGAAACTTTCTATGGCTATGTTTCGTCATGTCAATGTGGAGTCCAGGCCCGCCGGAGGCTGTAGAGCTAACCGGCTTGAACGCTATCTCATTCTTTGTTTGAGGGCAATGGGCACCCCTCAGCAGCATGCGATAGCCACTCCTATCAGGTATGAGGAAGATAGCCTATGCGGTCTGTACTTCTCTCTTAGTGAGCGCATCGAGTCTCACATTTTTCCAATTTCGTTTTCTCTGTAACTTGACGTTTCATTATACAGCTTAGAAAGTATCTATCAGAAACCAGCTTGAAAAGAGGATAAAAACAGTGGGCATATCACATCTGACTTCGACATCACAAATCACGCTTCTATGGGTTCTACTGGTTGTCTTGCTGGGGTGGTTCATTACGTTCGCCTTCCTTGCCCTCCGAAATAAAGATCAAGAAGCAGCCAGGCTTTCTCATATACATGTGACTTCGACATCTCAGGTAACGTCACGCGCTATCCTTGCGGCTACCATTCCCGATACACCAGCACCCGTCACCGAGCAGCAGGTTGTACGTGAGCAAGCTGCACTGCAACCCTCCCGCGCGGCACGCTAAAGCGAAAAAAACCCGTCAGAGTCCAGCTCTGGCGGGCTTTTTTCAGGATGCCTCCCGCTTCCCCCGCTGCGTAAATGGGTTCTGTCCTCCTTTAAGCAGATGATAGGAAATCGTACACCATACTTCCTCTTCGTCCTGCTTATAGAGCCGGGACAGTGCCTCACCGGCCAGCCGATGAAGTGATGCCTGTCGCGCCGCCGAAAGCCGCTCATATAAACGCTTGCCAAACAATGGATGCGCAAAGCGATACAGCTCTTGCTCTCCCTGCTTCTCCACAAGTAAGATCCCGGCCTGAAGCGCTTCTTCGAGCATCTGTGATAGCCCCCCCTGTCCTTGCGTCATCAATGCGACAAGCTCAAATGGAAAAGGATGATCCAGTACCGCTACCTTCGAGAGCACCCGCCGGCACTGCTCGCTCAGTTTCTCAAGGCGCAGATCGACCGCCGCCGCGATAGTGCTTGGCAAAGAGCCAAACTTCAGCGTATAGAGAATCTCGTTTTCTCCCTGCTGCTGCTCCATCTCTTGAATGGCATGTATAAACTCGATCGCAAAAAAGGGATTCCCATGCGCGTACTCGAGAATAGAACGCTGAATTGCAGGAGAACAGCGCCGCAACAATCGACCTATCTGCTCAGACGGAAGCGGCTTCAGTTCCAGATGCCAGGCGCGCTGCTCTGCCTGCAAATCTCGAATGAGCATCTGTAGCCCATTCTCCTCCCCGTCTGTGAGCGGATTGCAAGTTCCCAGGAGCAAAACCGGCTGCAACCAGACGCGCCGCACGATAGTTGCAAAGACCTCAATGCTGGCTCGATCAGCATAATGGAGATCATCAAAGACCAGCAGGATCGGCGCTTTCTGTCCTGCCAGATAGAGGCACTCAAGCAGTGTTTCGGTCAGGGAAAAGCGCTCACGGGCAACTCTGGCCGACCAGGAGGGAGCCGAGGAAAGTAACAGCCCCGAGAGCGTCTCTCGCAGCACTCGCTCCATACCTTGAACTTGTTCCAGCCCGCTCAACTGCCGCAATACATCGATCCAGAGACGATAGGATACAGTTTGCTCCTGCTCATAGACTTTGTTCCAGAGGATAGCCCAACCCCGCTCGCTCAGCGCCCGACTGACCTCTTCTGCCAGTCGCGTCTTTCCAATGCCGGGCTCACCAGTGAGAAACAGTGAATGAGGGAAGCCCTCTTTGTCGCTCTGAAGAGCGTCTGCCTGTTCAAGAATACGCTGATACTCATATTCCCGGCCCACAAAATGACAACGCGTTCCTCGCGCCACCGGCAAAGGTAAGCGCGGATGCACCGCTCCTATCTGGCCGCTACTTTGCAGTTGCTCATACAGGGCTCGTGTTTCTGGCAACGGTTCCGCCCCATAGAATTTCCACAGCGTCGCTTCCAGACGTCGATAAGCAAGCAGTGCTTCTGTGCGGCTTCCCTGCAACGCCAGCACGCGCATTAGTCGGCAGGCCGCCGCTTCATGCGCCGGATATGCCTGTAGCAGCTTCTCAAGCAGAGCAAGCGCCTGCACAAAGGCCTCTTTCTCCATATAGCTATCTGCCAGAGCCAGCAACACACCGAACCATTTCCGCTGCAAGGTCTCGCGCCGCACGGTGACCCATGAAGCGATCTGTTCCCCCTGGAGAAAATCACCCCGATACAGGGCCATTGCCTCCTCAAGCAGGCTCTCTCGTTCGGATGGCTCCTGTGTCTGTAACGCCTGCTGAAGTAGCATCTCAAAATGATCGGCATCAAGCCATACTCTCTGCTGTGAGGCAAAGCGAAAAATATCATGTTCCAGACGCAGCAAGCTGGAATTGGCAGGCCGGGCAAGATCCGGCTCTAGAAGTTGGCGCAAGCTATGCACCGTGATATTCAAACGATTGGCCGCCGTCTCCAGATCGGTTTCAGGCCAGAGCGCCTCCATTACTTGCTCTCGTCCAAGCATACGAGAAGGCACGCTCAGCAAGCACCCAAGAAAAGTACGAATCCGTCGCTGTTGCCATGCTGCTTCATGTACCTCCTGCCACTCTGATCTATTCCATCGTTCCAGACGACACTGTCCCAGTAGATAGATACGAATTACGGGAGTATGCCCCTCCAGGCGCTCTCTATCCATATATTCCCTCCTCGTCTTCGATGGGAACCAGACAAGCTACCACGTCTCTCACATATACCTCATATGCTTTCCTGCTTTCTGATCTTGCTCATAGGCCTCCTGGTGCTGTCTCCTCTTCTCTGGTTCTCTCTATATATAGAATCATATATCTGAAGTATAAGTTGCTGCTCAAACAGAATGCAAGGGCATTCCAGCAGGTGCCGCGCTGCTGCTCCCGATGTATCGACTGGCTTCCAGGCAAGCACATGAATGAGTACGTATTTCATGTTATCTGATATAGCTATGGTATAATGAAGATATATCCCCTGTTTCTTCCTTGTTCGTCCATTGTCTGCCAGGGAGGTTGCATGCCAATTTCGTGCAAGAACGCCCGCTGCCTCTATGAGGCACTCAAGGCCTGTGATATCAAACTGATTGCCGCGCTGCCTGAAACATGGTTAGTTCCCCTGCTCAACTCCATTGACGATGACCCGGAAATGACGTTCATCCAGGTTGCGAAGGAAGAAGAGGGGGTGGGCATCGCTGCCGGCGCGTATCTGGCAGGCGTTCGCTCAGCCCTTATCGTGCAGAATCATGGCTTCCTTGCCGCTATCAATCCGATTGTCTCGCTGGCCTTCCTCTACAAAATTCCGCTCTTGCTGCTGATCAGCTATCGTGGCTCATCAGGAGAAACAGATCCGTGGCAGACCCAGGGTGGGCTAAAGACCGAGCCAGTCTTGCGTGCGCTCAACATTCCCTATTCGCTGTTGACCTCACCCGCTGACGCACAGCGCACCCTCGCAGACACACAGACGCTTGCACACGCAGCGCTGCAACCTGTCGCTGTGCTACTGACCCGCCAACTACTCTGGGAGGAGTAAACCATGCTTCGTTCAGACGCCCTTCGAGCAATCTATCCAGAATTGCAATCGCGTATTGTGGTGACAATCATGGGGGCAACGGCCTGTGAGCTCTACGCGCTTGGACACCGACCGAACTTCTTCTATCTGCAACATGCAATGGGTCTCGCCTCCTCTCTGGGTATGGGAATTGCTCTTGCGCTTCCCTCCGAAAAGGTAATCGTCCTTGATGGCGATGGTTCCTTGCTGATGAATCTGGGGACGCTCAGTACAATGGCCCGCTACCAGCCTGGAAACCTGTTACACATCGTCTTTGATAATGAAAATATGGCCTCGATTGGTGGCTTTCCCACGGCGACAGCCACAGGAACCGACCTGGCTGGAATTGCCCGGGAAAGTGGCGTTCCTGCTGTTTTCTTTGCTTCGACGCTTGAGGAGTTTCAAGCGCAGGTTCAGCAAGCACTGATCACCAATACACTGACAACAATTGTCGCGAAAGTGGAGTCCGTCCCACCTCAATCGCTGTTTATGGACATCACATTGCAGGAAAACCGTGACCAGTTTCGGCGCTTCCTTGAGGCACGGGGTCGCTCCTGAACGCCATCCGATTTCAGCCAAAATTCCAGAGGCCGTCCTGGGGCTCGGGTGCTTCCTTCTTGCGTGCCGATGCAGCTCGCTTCTTGCGCCTGGGAGCTGGCTCGGCAGGCTTTTCCATGCTAACCGGGGTCGGCTCACCATCCTGTAGCATGACCGTTGCCTCAAAGATTGAATCATGGGTGATGTGAATAGTCGGTTGCAAGGCAAGCAGAGCCTCTATTGTTGCCTCCTCGCACGGCTGCAACACAGAATATTGCTGCTGGAGAGCGATCACCAGTTCAGACAGGGGAACGGTGCCATGCTCTTTCAGCCAGACAACGGCCTCCGCCAGAAGCTGCTGCTGCCAGGCTACTGCGCACAAACCAATGCCCGGGAGATAGCATATATGCTCGTCGGTCACATGGATCTGCGCCTGCATCAGTTCGGAACGACTATAGCAATGCAGCAGCTCATAGCACTGCTGTTCAGGGATCAATCCGGCCTGAAGCACGCGCTCCCGTACCGACTCAGGTTGGATGTGCAGGATGCGCTCGGAGAAGTTATCATAGTGTTGTCGCAACACCTGAAGCATATCCGTCACGGTAAGTTGCCCATTATAATAGACAATCGGGAAAAACGTCGAGATCACCTGAAACGCCTCTTTCGCTTCCTCAGGGATCGCGAGCACGATGTCATCGCGCCCACGAAGCTGCAAGAGTTTCTGCACCTTCCGCTCTCGATAGGCCGGAGTCCAGAATCCCAGAATTTCCACATACAGGCGCTTCTGCCCGCGCGTCAGGGCAAAATCGGGGATCAAAATACTGCCCTGTACCAGCAGGGGTTCAGGCTCACGTTCCAGCATCCAGCCCTCCACACCCTTACGACTTGCCAGATCCAGAAACGCAGCCGCGAACTGCTCTTCAACACTGCTATCGAAAATGGTGTCCTGATTTTCGTCGTCGTTCCCTTCGCCAGCAGGAAGCAGGCGAAGCAGGTGGGAATCCATCCGGAAGAGATAGCGTCGTTGAAGGAAATGCACAGTCGCGCTTGCCTCAACGATTGCCTGTATCACTGAGCGCTTCTGTCCCTGCTGATAGCGCAACAGCAGGCGGCAAAGTCGCGCCAACCGTAAGCCATACTGTTGCGGTGCTCCGGTTACTTCCTGCGGTCCATAGAGCGTCAGGGAGAGCAGCATATGTTCAGCCTCCCCCTCATAGCTCAGCTCATAATAGACGCCGAGCCGCCGCGCCAGAAAACATAATCGTTTGATTACTGTGCCGATACCTGCCACTGGTCGCGTTTTGCCGCTCGTCTGCCCGCTCGCGAATGCCCGACAATCGAGCACAAACTGCACCTCTGAAGCGCTACACAGAGCGGCTTCAAAGGCCCATTGATTATACAGCGTCGCCACATCCTGAGGAGAAGGAGGCGCCTCCGTCATTCGGATCAACAGAGCCTCCTCATCGCTATCCAGCAACACCAGATATTCCAGTGCCGGAACCGTCAGGTGATAGCGCGCGGCAAACGCTGCCAGCGTGGCATGACGATTCTGCTGTGTCAGGAAGCCGTTCTGCTGCTCATTCACATATTCATAGAGTGCCAACCGGAGCTGTCCCGGGGACGCGAAGTCACGCAGGAAATCCGGGCTTGCCTGCATCTCCCGTACAACAGCTCCCCACTCACGCTGACGCCAGACATACCAGTTGCTTAGCGTCGCGATCAGGCAGGAAGCCAGCCGATAATCACCGATACAACTGCGTGCCTCGTCAAGCGAGAACGAGCGCTGCGTCTGCCCCAGGAGCTGTTCAAAATAGGCAATCAGGCTCTGAATCTCGGTGGTGAGAGTTCCCGGGCGCACAAAATGCAGTGAGACAGATAGCTCTTGTCCCCGGCGCTGGACTGTCTTTTTCACATCCTGTAAACTAAACCGCACACATATTCCTCTCTCAGTAGTCTCTTTCCCATCCAAGTATATAACACAGAATCAGGCGCTCGCGGAACAAAGGCACGCACGCCATTCTCTCCTTCTCTTCTCACGCGGAGAGCAGAAAAAGGAAAGAGCATTCGACAAGGCTGCCATTCCTCTTGAGAAGACGGGATAGGATAAGCATCCTAACATAATTGAAGATGCCGTTTTTTTATGCTATGGTAGCTATGGGCTGTTCTACGATGTTTCTTGTTGTATCTTGAAAACAGTCAGGAGTGCACAGACTGCTCCGGTTTTCCCCGTACAGTTCAGCACGTTTCTGCGTTTTTCACCCTCGTTATCGTCGTCAAAACAAACAGCTATGCCAGTCTGGCGTAGCTTACAACAAAACGCCTTTGCGAAGTGTCACATTGGAGGTCGCAATGAGCACAATCCCGAGGCAACTGGGGAAATACGAGCTGCAACAGCGTATCGGACAGGGCACTATTGGCGAGGTTTGGAAGGGGAGAGATCTTCAGCTCCAGCGTGACATCGCCATAAAAATTCTCCACACCGATTTACAACAGACCGATCCCCGGTTCTTTACGCATTTTCGAGAGAATGGACAAGCTCTGATAACGTTGCAGCACGCCAATCTGGTGCCAGTCACTGATCTAAACGTGTATCGCTCGGTAGAGACAAACACTCTTTTTGCCTATTTGGTGATGGACTATATCCCGGGCATGACGCTCCATGCCTATCTGGGAAAAACATCACATCGTGGCATCTTTCCGCCTGTGCCCCAGATTGTCTATTTATTCGCCTGTATTGGTTCTGCGCTTGATTACGCGCATCGGCGCGGCATTGCGCATGGAAATATTACACCGCGAAATATTTTACTTCACCAACAGAATACAACACATTTTGAGGCAGGTGAACCCTATGTAGCAGATCTAGGCCTGGTTCGCTTGCTCAATATGCCTATTAATGCTCATACACCCTTTTATCTTTCACCCGAGCAAGCACGTGGAGAAGCTCCGAGCGCACGCAGTGACATCTATGCCCTGGGAGCGCTTCTCTATGAGATCTGCACCGGAGTACAGCCCTTCCGTGGAGAAACGCCGACCACGGTTCTCATGCAACATCTACACACACTGCCCACACCGCCAAACCTGATTAACCCGAACATTCCCGGGGCTCTTTCAGAGGTCATCCTTCGCGCCATGTCCAAAGATCCGGCCTCGCGTTACCCAAAGGCTGCCTATTTGGCTGCCGCCATCGCTGAAGCCTGTTCACTGCGGCCAATCTATCCAGTAACCAGAACCGGCGAGATTGAGGCACTGCCTGCGCCCCCAACAGCCAACGAGGGGGGAACACTACTCGGCGTCTCACAGCCGCTCTTCCGACCCTCAACGACACGAACAGGGTCAACACCTTCTCTGCCACCACTACCCGCGGCACAGATGCCATCACAGACACTTCCGGTTGAAAAGGCGCCACAGCAAACGCCTCCTCCGGGATCACTCCCGGCGGCCAGTATTTCCATGCAGCCAACGGCCATCAATCCTGTGCTCAAAAACGAACCCGAGCCAACAAAAGTCGTTAGTGCCAGAACACCCACCACAACCCCGGCTGCGCCGCAGGAACAACTGATGCAGCAATCACCGGTCCTGCCGCCTCCCGTGCCCACGCAGGAACAGCGGACCTCATCACTGCATCCCGTCCCTGCTCACCAGAAGCAACGCGCTCGCACAAATCCTCTGTACCTTATTGCGGCAGTGCTTGTCGTGTTGCTGCTGCTTGGCGGAGGTGCAGCCAGTCTGCTCTTTCTGAATCGTGGTGGTCAAGCGCCAGCCTCGGCAGCGCTCGTCGGACAGGTCTTTTTTCAGGATAATGCACTTGGGCATAATAATGTTATTCGGATTCAACTGAATAACATTGAAGCTCCACCAGATGGGATGGGCTATTTCGCCTGGCTCCAGATGCAGGATATGACACAGCCTGAGCTTCCTCTTGGTCAGATCACATTCAAGGAGAAACAGGGCTCTTTGCTCTATCCCGGCGACAAAAAGAACACGAACTTGCTCTCGCTCTCACCGCGTGGTGTGATCATCACGCTTGAGAACGCTGACCATCCGCCACAACAACCGGGCAATCGAGAGGTGTTCCGAGGGCTCTTCGATCAAGCAGCCTTCCCCTCTATTAAGAATATTCTCTACGCAACGCCCGGCCTGTCAGAGAAGCAGAGCGCTATAACCAGTATGCGAGAAGCGCTTCAATCGATCAATGATAAGGCAGGCAGTATTGTCGACTCGCTTCAGAACACCGGTGATTATCAACTGGCATATCGACAGGCGGTGCGCATCATTGAGCTGATTGATGGCTCCACGATGGCCCACAAAAGCGGAGATCTCCCTGCAAAACAAGCAAGCCTGCTACCGACCGAGACCGGCATTCTGACGATTGATAATACGCAGGGCTATCTCGATTTGCTCTCCACGCAGATCACCCAACTGAAAAGCGTCGCAAGCTCAGATCAGGAGTTAATGAAACATGCAAGCAACGTGGAAAACGCCATCACGAACCTGAAAGACTGGGTCCAGAAGATGCGAACCTACGCAACCCAGCTTATTAAGGCATCGGATATCAAGAGCCCCGAGATGATTAAGGTTGCTCTTCAGTTGAAACAGCTCGCGGCTGACGCTTATGCCGGCCGAACCATTCCACCCAATCAGGGCCCACAGCCGATTCTGGGTTCAGCCGGAGCCTATCAGGCGTATGTCGAGAGCCAGTATCTGGCAACCCTCACCCTGCAAAAAGTCTAGCAGGATCATTCCGAGGCATGGACAGAAACGGATCCATGCCTCTTTTTTTTCCGCTCACCATACAGGACTTCATGGTACCCTTTAAGGGCAAAAAAGAAGTACTGATTTGGCCAAATAATCAGCACTTGCTATTTTGAGGGCGTTTTCACGCTTCTACTGCCGGAAATAATTGCTATTTCCGGCAGACAGAATGCTCTCGCAATGGGGGAGGAACTATAGGAAAAGGAGAGAAAGAAGCAAAAGTCCGCTGAACTGTAGAGCTTATTGCCGGCTTTCATTGTCGGAAAAATGGGAGATCTGACATTCAGTTCTGAAGAAAAAACCTTACAGAAGTGTGTTTTGATATTTGTTCTATAGGGTTATTTGGCTTCAAGCGCGGGCTAAAATAGAAAAACGCGCCCAGCACCTGCGACATACGGTTTAGAAAACCTGTTTGTAAGCATTCGGTTCTACAAGCTACTTTACAACGTTTTTCTTCTGCTCCAGCTAAGGTCAATATCACACCATTACAAAGGGTAGGAGTTCCCCAGGATCGGTACCTGACTCTGCCTCTTTCCTAAATACAACCCCATCTTATGATGAGCGCTCTCTACAGTTCCTGAAATTGCCCAAAATTCGGGCATACATTTGCCGGGACATAAACGCATCCCGGCAAAACAACTGCGGCTCGCTTCAGATGGAAGTACATGAAAAACAGCAAGGCCGTTTATGGCATCCAGAAGAACAGTCCTATTTTTGCAGGAAAGGTGCCAGAGACTTAAAGTCGTACGCATCCCAGGCAGTGCGCCACGTTAGATTTTGCCATACAAATTGCTCAGCGGTCGGCCTCTTCAGTGTACAGCCTCCGACCTGTTCCCTTGCCTCTTTACCATATTTATCAATGGTATCCCCATGTAGAAAAACAATTACACTCTCCAGACCTAGCGGCGGCTGTGCGGTCCACAGCGCCTTCTGCATTCTAAAACAATCCATCTTGACCGAATCGCGAGCTGAGTTGTTATCCCACTGTGCTCCGATATATGTTGTGACCTGAACCGTTTTCTGATCAGGAAAATAAAGCACCTCAGCATCTTTCTTCACGCTGGTCGCAGTCGCTTTCACTCGCTCTTCTAGAGTGAGATTCCTGGTAGGCGTGGGGGTTGGCGCAGCTTGTTGCTGTTTCTGCTGGGTGGGCTGAGTTGTCGCCTGGGCTTGTGTTTGCGCCGTTTTGCTACCAGAGTTAGCAAAAGATCCAAATCCGCTACAGGTACAAAGCAAGGCAGCACAGGCAACAATGAATAGTACCTTTCCTCGAACCGACAAACGCTTGAACCAGGCAATAAAGGGATTGGGCTTCTTCTGGGGGTAAAGTGGTTGATAATTTGGTGGTTGTTGCATTCATATCCTCCACAAGATATAATTCAAAGAATCAATAAAAAAAGGATCTGATATGCTAAACGTAGCCCCACCGAAATTTTATAGCATTGTTTACAACTTACTATGATATAAAGAATTTTGTAATTTTTATACGCTTTTTGATTATTGATCCATTGCGATCTACAGACAGCTTTTTTTGTTTAAGGATCTGATCCCTCCTCTCTAAAAATGCATCATGTCGTTCATACAAATATTTCCTCTAATACGATATATAGTATGATGAAATTCTTGTATTTATAGCATCGTGTTATACTCCCTATGCTTACGATATAAGATGTTATATAGCCTTATATGGATATCCTGTATTAATCTCCCTGCAAGGTTTTTTTACTGAAGGCAGTTCACAGGAGGCTCTTTAGCTTCTGGAGTCCTTTGGTTCTGTACCTCTGTCTGGAAACTAGATGCATTCATTGTGAAGAGTGGCTTTAAAAGCTTCTAAGTGGCAAAATAAATAAAGGCAGATGGCATAAAACATGACAGAACATAGTATTATAAATTTGATCTGAGCACTTATACTCAAGGGATAGAGCAACGAGCTTCAGTAACGATTTTTTAAAAGACACAGTGGAGGTTTTATGAAGCGGATTTTTCAGGAATATGGCAAGAGCACAAAAAAAAGAGAAACGGCTTAACAAGCCATCTCTCTTACAAACGCGCCCAGCAGGATTCGAACCTGCGACACACGGTTTAGAAGACCGTTGCTCTATCCACTGAGCTATGGGCGCTTACATCCGGGAAACCGTTGAAACACTGGATAAACAACGGCAAACCCTTTATCATAATAGCAATGCCTGCCCCATTCTGTCAAGCATCTGCTGACTTTTTGCCCCGGTCGACAGATTCAGCAATACAGACCCGGCTCGCTACCAGAGGATGAGCAGCCACCAGCCCGGCCACCGGACACACCTTGACAAGCAACGCTCAAAGACTTATAATACACCTGAAATCCGAGTAAAGAACTAAGGATTAGGGGAAGCAATCCTTTTCCCATTTTTGATAGAGAAGATTTAAGCCAGCAAGTGGAGAAATCTATGAGTCAGGCATTTGAACTGGAACAGGATACGTATAGTGCTGGTTTCCATGTACCAGAAAACTATGCGTTTAAGTCCGAAAAGGGCCTCAACGAGCGCATCGTTGCACAAATATCTGAGATGAAAGGCGAACCCAGTTGGATGCGGGATTTCCGTCTGAAGAGCCTGAAACTCTTTGAGAGACGGCCGATGCCAACCTGGGGCGCTGACCTGTCCGGTATTAATTTTGACGATATCTATTACTACATTAAGCCTGTGCCCCAGCAGGGTAAGTCCTGGGATGACGTGCCATCCGAAATCAAAGAGACATTCGACCGTCTTGGTATTCCTCAGGCAGAACAGAAATACCTTGCTGGCGTGACCGCACAGTACGAAAGTGAAGCAGTCTATCACAAGGTTCGTGAGGATCTGGAAAAGCTTGGCGTGATCTTCACCGATATGGACACCGCCCTGCGCGAGTATCCTGATCTGGTGAAAGAGCACTTCGGCACTATTGTTCCGCCTTCCGACAACAAATTCGCCTCGCTGAACAGCGCCGTCTGGAGTGGTGGTAGCTTTGTCTACGTGCCCGCCAACGTTCGCGTTGAGATTCCGCTACAGGCGTACTTCCGTATCAACGCCCGCAACATGGGCCAGTTCGAGCGCACACTGATTATCGCCGAACCCGGTTCTTATGTCCACTATGTGGAGGGTTGTACGGCTCCTAACTATACCGATGATAGCCTGCACAGTGCTGTTGTTGAGATCAAGGTGAAAGAGGGCGCACGCGTTCGCTATACCACCATTCAGAACTGGTCGAAGAACGTCTACAACCTCGTGACCAAGCGTGCCGCCGCATACCGTGACGCAACGATGGAATGGGTTGACGGTAACCTCGGCTCAAAAGTTACCATGAAGTATCCTGCTGTCCTGCTGATGGAGCCAGGCGCGCGTGGTGACGTGCTTTCTGTCGCCTTCGCAGGCGATGGGCAGCATCAGGACGCAGGCGCGAAGATCACGCACCTTGCACCGCACACCACTTCGCAGATTCTGTCGAAGTCGGTCTCGAAGGGCTCTGGTCGCTCCTCCTATCGCGGCCTGATCCGCATCAATCCGGGCGCCCATCACACGAAGTCGAGCGTCCGCTGTGATGCGCTGCTGCTTGATGAGCAAGCCCGCACCGACACGTACCCGACCATCCGCGTCGAAGAGAACATGACCGAGATCGGCCACGAGGCCACTGTCTCGAAGGTCGGTGAAGATCAGCTCTTCTATCTGATGAGCCGCGGTCTTGATGAGTCCGAGGCATACTCGCTGATCGTCAACGGTTTCATCGAGCCGATCACCAAAGAGCTGCCGATGGAATACGCCGTTGAGCTGAACCGTCTGATCCAGCTTGAGATGTCCGGTAGTGTGGGCTAGTCCGCAACCAGAACAATCATTCAAAGGGGACCTCTTCACCGAAGTCCCCTTTTTTTGTTGCTCCTTGCAGCCCGCAGCCGTCATCCTGTATGCTAAAAGAAACAGGTCTTGCAGTTGGAGATGGCATATGTCAGCGATATACTACATGAAGGGCGATCTCTTTACCTCAACAGCGCAGACGCTTGTTAACCCGGTGAATTGTAAAGGGGTCATGGGGGCAGGGCTTGCTCTCGCCTTCAAACAACGCTACCCGAAGATGTTTCAAGCCTATCAGCAGGATTGTGCGGCGGGCAGGTTGCGTATCGGGCGCCCGGTCCTCTATACCGAAAGCACGCCCTGGATTCTGAATTTTCCGACAAAAAATCACTGGCGCCAACCCTCAACTCTCTCGATCATTGAACAGGGTCTTGCCCACTTCGTCGCCCACTATCGCAAGCAAGGCATCACCAGTATCGCGTTTCCCAAACTCGGCACCCTGCACGGGCGACTCTCCTGGGATACGGTTGGCCCGTTGATGGCCCGCTATTTACGCGCACTTGATATTGATGTTTTTCTCTATATTACTGATGAGGACACACCGTACTCCTGATCAGAGACAAAGCGCGTAACCCGAGTGCCGACCAACCGTAGTAAGATGTAGAGGGAAGGAATCTGACCCCGACCATATCGAAAGCAATCATAGAAGTGGGAGACAATTCTTTGGCCTACTGCCTCAATCCACGCGGGGGACACGAGAACCCGGATACAGCTATCAGTTGCTCACGTTGTGGTTTCCTGGTCCACGGCGCTCATATCGGCACCTATCAGGTGCTCTCATTTATTGGGGCCGGGAGCTATGGCTATGTCTATAAGATCCGCGAGTCGGCTCCACTCAGCCGTGTACTGGCCCTGAAAGTCCTGCGTCTGGATCAGTTTACAGCCAAATCCAGAGCGAACTTCTTTCAGGAGGCTCGACGGATTGCGGCCATGCATCATCCAAATATTCTACCGGTCTATAACTTTGGCCAGCTAGAGGATAGCGAACAACCCTATCTTGTCACTGACTATGCCCCCCGAACCATTCTGGACCTGTTCCGTAACAGTAATGGCGCTCCCCGTCTTGCTTTCGCCGAAGAGCTTGTTCCCTATGTGCAGCAAACCGCAGACGCGCTTCAATATGTACATAATAGCGGAATGGTGCATCAGGACGTCAAACCGGGTAATCTGCTCATCGGGCGCAATGGACAGGTACTCCTCTCCGATTTCGGCACAACGCTCCATCTCGGCACTCAGACACATGCCTCCCTGGGCGAAGTCACTGGAACCGCCGCGTATATGCCCCCGGAACAGTGGCAGGGCACGCCACGACGCGACTCGGATCAATACGCTCTCGCCATCTGCTGCTATGAGCTCCTGACGGGGCGAACACCATTTGTCCATAAAGGGATTGAAGAAATGTGGCTGGCCCACGTCCATACCGCGCCTCCCCCACCACAGCAATGGAATCCGCGCATTCCGGTTGAGGTCTCCGCTGTGTTGCAGCGAGCGATGGCAAAAGATTACCGCCAGCGCTATAGCAGCGTCAGTTTGTTCGCTCGCGCCTATACCGAGGCGGTTGAAACAGCGCTGCTCCGCTATGTTTGTCGTCATTGTGGGCAACAGAATCGCAGTGGCGCTCAACGCTGCGCCTTCTGCGGCACCGAATATGATAACCGCCGCTGTCCCTACTGTGAGACGCCGGTTCGCTTCGGTCAGCGCTGCTGCTCCACCTGTGGCCGCCTGACTATTCCTTCAGCACTGGCACTCTATAGCCCACTGGCAGGAGTCAGCCTGAACCAGGGCCGCTATATCATCAAACACATGCTCAGGCGCTCGGAAGAATCACGCTCAATGGTGGCAATTGCTTTTGATGAGCGAACGCGGCAGAAAGTCATCCTCAAACGGTGGGAGTGCGCCGACACCCCCTTAGCACAACGGGCCAAAGATGTCGCGCATTTCGATAGAGTGACCGAACCCCTCACGCGCCTGCAACATCCGTTGGTACCTCGGGTCCTACAGCGCTTTGCCGAGGGCCAGCACTACTATCTGGTGATGAACTATATTGATGGGGAAAGCATTGAGGAACGCCTGCTGAAATTGCTGCGTCCGATCCCTGAACAGGACGCCATTCAGTATATGTTCTCGATCTTAAATATTCTGATCGCACTGGAAAAGCAGACACCTCCTCTGCGGCACTATGATATCTCGCCTTCTAACATCATTATCGAGAAACAGCGCAATCGAGCCATGCTCACAGGCTTTCAGGTGCCACTTCCGCCCTCGATTCTGGCAGCTCATCCCGGAGGAGGCCCCCGCCGCACCACGCGCAAACTGGCTATCTCCCCCTATCTGCCAATTCAGGACAAGCCATTCGATCAACGAACCTGCATCTTTGCTCTGGCCGCGACTATGCATCATGCAGTAACCAACATCGCGCCGCCACACTACCCAACCTACCCACCGGCGCGCATCCTGAATAAAGCAATCTCGCCAGCGTTTGAAGCAATTCTCAGTAAGGCGCTGGCCGAAGACCCGGGCGTGCGCTATCAGACCTATGAGCAACTCAAGGCGAGTCTGCAAGCCCTGGTAACCAAAAGGTAAAGAAGAAGAGACCGCGCAGTCTCTTCTTCTCGCTCAATTTCGTCTGCACTAGCCACGCTGTTCCAGCGGGACATACTCCGTCACCTTTGGTCCGACATAGTCGGCGCGTGGCCGGATCAGGCGGTTGTTTGCATACTGTTCCAGGATATGAGCAGTCCAGCCTGCTACGCGGCTCGAAGCAAAAATGGGAGTATCCAGATCCACAGGAATGCCCATTGTGTAGTACACCGAGGCAGAATAGAAGTCAACATTGGCGTTCAGCCCTTTATGCTCCTTCATATATGCCTCAATCTTACGCGATATCTCGAACCAGCGAGTTTCGCCCTTGCGCTCACCCAATTCCTTCGACATCTCACGCAGATGCGTTGCTCGGGGGTCCTCCGTCCGATATACACGATGCCCAAAGCCCATAATGCGCTCTTTGCGGGCCAGCGCCTCCTGAATATAGGCCTCTGCCTTTTCAGGCTCGCCGATCTTCAGTAAGGTGCGCATGACCTGCTCGTTCGCGCCACCATGCAGCGGGCCAGAAAGCGCGCTAATAGCCGCAGTGATTGAAGCATACATATCGGCTTTTGTTCCGGCAGTGACACGAGCGGCAAATGTCGAGGCGTTCAACTCATGGTCAGCATGCAAAATCAGGGCAACATCCAGAACCCGAGCGCTATACTCGTCGGGCTTCTCGCCATTCAACATATACAGGAAGTTAGCGGCATGGGAGCCATCGGACAATGGCGCAATCGGTTCACGTCCGTTCCGAATATGGTGCCAGGCCGCGATAATGGTAGGGAAGGCGGCAGTCAGGCGAATCGCCCGTTGCTCGTTGGTATGTGTCGATGTATCATTCAAGCTTGTGTCGAATGCAGCAAGGGCAGAAATGGCCGTGCGCAAGGCGTTCATCGGGGCGGTCTCGGCAGGAAGCAGTTTCATCAGCGCAATAATCTGCTCCGGGATAACACGATGAGCACAAAGCTGCGCTTTTACTTCCTCTAGCTGCGCTTCCGTTGGGAGCGTACCATGCCAGAGAAGATATGCGGTCTCTTCAAAGGTCGAATAGCGTGCGAGATCGTGGATATCCACCCCAAAATAGGTGAGTTTGCCAAGTTTACCATCAAGATCACAAATAGAAGACGTCGTGGCGACGACATCCTCGAGACCTGCTGTAGCAGTGGTCATTCTCAGTCCTCCACAGGATATCGCTTCGTCTCAGGGGAATATATGCGGCATACTTGCTCATCAATGAGCCAGTCTTTCCGCTTCCACAGCGAAGCAGAAACTTTTGTAGACATTGCGCGATAGTTCTAGTGTTATTGTGTACAGGTATTATGACACCAGAGCTTGCAGGTGTCAACGAAGCTAGCTAACACGCTTATCTATCTACATATATCACCTTATATCCCTCTTTTTCAAGTCGTTGTAACTTGGAGATAGCCTTTCATGCCAAAAGCAATAGTCACCGCACGTAAAATATGCTACACTAGCACAAACGGCTTCAAAGTCTGGGGTAATTTGTGTGATGAGCAGGTCAGCAACAGAAGACGAGCGACTCCTGATCGCTCGGAGCCAACGAGGGGACGTACAGGCATTTAACCAGCTTGTGCTGCGCTATCAGCAGTTGATGTATAGCGCAGTTTTTCGCATGCTCGGGAACGCCGAGGTTGCCGCCGATGTCACGCAGGAAGCCTTTCTTTCCGCTTTTCGCGCGATCTCGAGCTTTCGGCCCGGCTCCTCTTTTCGGGCATGGCTGTTACGCATTGGCTCCAACCTGGCCTGCGACCACTGGCGTCGGGTTCAACGCCACCCCGCGAGCTCACTGGACGAACTGACCGAAGAAGATGCGCCCCATGCACCCGAACAATTAGGCCCTCTCATCACCTCCCGGCAAGAGGAGAACCCGGAAGCGCACGTACTCGCACGCGAGCTTCAAGAACTGATTCAACAGGGGCTGGCGCAGCTTCCGCTTGATCAGCGCGTCGCGGTGATTCTCTGTGATATTCAGGGCCTTTCCTATGATGAGATTGCTGAGGCCACACAGGCCACGCTCGGTACCGTTCGTTCCCGCATTGCGCGTGGTCGGAGCAAACTGCGCAGTTATCTTTCGCAACACCGGGAACTTTTACCCGGCACCTATCGTCTAAGCAACGAGTAAATCTTTTCCTGGAGCTTTTGTGTGACACACGATACCCGGCATCTGACAACTGAAGAACTTTCGGCCTACCTTGATGGAGAACTCACCTCCCCCGAACAGGACAAGGCGGAACGCCATATACAATCCTGTGAGGACTGTAGGCAATCGTTGGAGTCGCTCCGGCAAACGGTCGCCTTGCTCCATGACCTTCCGCCGCTGCCCCTGCCACGCTCCTTTACGCTGCCAGTAGAAGAGGGCAGCACTGTCACACCTGTCAGCAAGCATAAGCGGCATTTACCCGGCCCGCTTCGCAGATCGCTACGCCTGATCAGTGGTCTGGCAGCGGTGATCGGCATCTTCTTCCTGCTTTCCGGCTTCCTGATGTTCACACAGCAACATAATAGCGTGATGCTTTCGTCAGGTGAACGGCCTGCGAGTCAGTCCGATTCAAGCCAATCAGCAGAAGCGAACACACCACAGCCGGTCACCACCAATAACAAGCCAACAACGCCAAGCCTGAAGAAAACGCAGGAAACAACGCATCCACCTCAAACACAGGAGCCAGCGCCCGGCTTCTCGCTGCTCTCCTTCTTGAACCTGAATACGCCCGGCATTCAGCTCGGGGTAGGCATTCTTCTTGCGATCCTCGGCGGTATGGGAGTAACCCTCTTCAAACCTCGGACCCGGGGCAGTCCTTAACTTTCGCTCTAGCTCAAACACAGAGGTCTTCCTGCTCCGATTCGCTAAGCATTGTCCTGACAGGCCTTTTTGCATTTCCCCTATCGTTTTTTGTATATTTTGAGAGAATCTTTGAGAAAATCTCAGAGCACTTCTGGAGATTTTGAGATTGTACGCTAACACATAAGGGCTTGTCATGAATACACTCTTGATCTATCTGCCACCTATCATTAACGTGGTAGTGACCGCAATCTTTGCAGGAACCGTCATCAAACAATATCTACAGAAACACCGAGCCAATCAATTGTACTGGTCGATCGGTCTCAGCATGGCAGTGGTTGCGACGCTTGCCTATATTTGTATGCTGCTGGTACAACCGACCAGCGCCACGGGAATGCTACTGTATCGCATCTACTATATCTTTGGTGCAGCAATCATGCCAGCCTGGCTGGGCCTGGGAAGCATTGCGCTGGTTAGCGGTCCGCGCGTTACTCGAACCTGCCTTTTGATTCTCTCGTTCCTGAGCCTGATCTGCATCGCGTTTATTCTAGATGCTACCATCGATGTTACGCATCTGGCAGCAATTGCCGGAACCCCTGGAAGCGGCGTTCTGCGCCCCGGTCCCTGGCTTGTTATGATTATTCTCCTCAATTCACTGGGTGTTGTTGCCGTCGTCGGGGTTGCGATCTACTCCGGCTGGAAACTGATTCGCCACCAAACCAATATTAAAGGGATGCGTACAGCAAATCTGCTCTGGGCGAATCTCCTGATCCTGCTTGGAGACCTGCTAAACGCGGCAGCAGGCAGCCTCGCGCGTTTCGGCATCCAGAGTACCTTCTGGCTGATTATGGCAGTTGGTTGGATTGTCTTCTTCTCTGGCGTCGTGCTTGCCAGTCGGCGTCCTCGCCCGGCCCCAACCGCGCAGGTTTCCCATACCTCCTAAAGCGCAAAAAAGAAGAGAGGATAGGAGCCAGGATTCTCCGTCCCCTCTTCTTCGTTCGGAGAAGAAGCACAGTTAGAACGCACATGCGAGAAATGGTATCTTCAAGTCAAACGCAATGCATGAGCGCTTCTTATTGCGCCTTCAATTCGTCCAGCGTTACCTTGACCGTCAACTGCTGATTACCGCGATAGAGCCCAATCGTCACCTGATCACCTGGTTTCTTGTTCAACAGGTAATTGGTGAGATCTGAGCGACTCTTTACATCTGTATCATCGATCTTCACAATCACATCCCCGTTCCGAATTCCAGCCTTTGCAGCCGCACCACCCTGCGTGACCTCGGCCACCAGCACGCCACGGTCCACCGGAAGGTTATACTGTGCCGCGACAAACGGATCAACGTCAGCAGCCTGAATGTTAAGCGCAGCACGTCCGCTATTGGTGACCTTTCCGGTCTCAATAATCTGCTTGACGACCTGTTGCACCCGGTTTGAGGGAATCGCGAACCCGACACCATTTGCCGGAGTACCAAACTGTGGATCAATCGCCGTCAACGTTGGAATACCAACCACATTCCCCTGAAGATCAGCCAGCGCACCGCCGCTGTTGCCAGGATTAATAGGAGCATCGGTCTGAATCGCGTTCAGGATCGCACCCGAACCATTATCCTCAGAAACCGTTCGGTTGAGTGCGCTTACGATACCTTTGGTTACGGTCTGCTCATTGCCCAGAGGATTACCAATTGCCAACACCTCCTGACCTACTCTGAGCTTTGATGAGTCACCCAGTGTTGCGGGAATAAGCGTCTTCTTGGTCTCCACCTTCAGCACGGCCAGATCGTCAAGTGAATCGGTGCCTACCACCTGCGCGTTCAGCTTGGTACCATCGTTGATCGTTACCTGATAATTGCGTCCACCCTCAATGACATGGTTATTGGTGACAATATAGCCTCGTTTATCCACAATGACCCCTGAGCCAAGACTGGTCCCTTTACTGGTCTCAGCCGTAATCAGAACCACAGATGGGCGAACCTTCTCAACAGCCGCCTCACGCACCTGTTCGATGTTGGTACCTGTTAGAGGCGGTATGGTCGGCTGAGGAGTCACCTGCTCGTTTGCCACCCCCCCACGGGCAACCTGCAAACCGGCAAACAGGCCACCGCCAAAGACAAGCGCCAGAAGCAAAAGGATCAGAAGCGCGAGGCCCCATTTCCGCTTGCGTTTTGGCGGAGGCGCACCATATGCCTGTGGGGCAGTGTACATATTGTATGGGGCTTCCGCGGTCGTCTGTTGCGCGTTTTGCATCGGACTTATCTTTTGATCCATGTGGCTCCCCTGGCTTGCATACAGTCCATAGTCGCCCTGTGGAGTGCTCCCCGCTTCCTGCGGAGCAGAAGAAGATGTCTTTTCCGCTGATTGCGTATTGGGAACAGCATTATATGATTGCAATTCATCCTTGTCCGGTTCAAAAGTAGACATTGGCAGTCTCCTCTTCCCTTTTACAAGTCCAGATATCCTCACTCTCATACCACGTCTATCCCTATCCCCTCTGTAAACTTTCTATACTTACTATACAGGGACCTCATCAGGAAACCTTGTGAAAATTGTAAAGAATCTGTATAGTCATGGCATGTAAAGAAAGGCTTGCTCATACCCGGTATACATGCGATAATGAGTGTTACTATTGTTGAGGGGGGATAGCTTCCCTGATATTCTCGGAAGGGGTTATCTGGAACGGTGAACGAACAGCAGCGCCACACAATGACAGCCCAGGAGTTTGAAGATCTTTCTGCCCAACTTCTCCAACATATCACAGAAGAAGATTGGCAGCTCGCACAAAATTGCCTGGTCAGAATGCTGGAGCAGAACTTTCATGATTATAGAACACAAAGCTATTATACCTATTTCGCGAAAGTTCTGGAGCAGGCAGAACAGTTCGAGCAGCTCTTAGAGCTCTCTCAGCAGTATCTTCGTCTGAAACCGGCATCTCCTGAGGGTCTGGCCTTTAAAGCACGGGCACTGCAAAAACTCGGACGACTTTCTGAAGCCACCGTTGCAAATGATCAGGCGCTGCTGCTTGATAATACTCTTCCGCTAGCATGGATTAACCGGAGTGGCCTGCAACTGCTTCAGCAAAAATATCCAGAGGCCCTGCGCAGCGCACAACGCGCCGTTGAAGTTGGCAAAAATGACCCACGAGCGTGGGCCAATCTGGGCGTTGCCCTGATGAACTTTCAGCGACTGAACGAGGCCCTGAGCGCCTTCAATCAGAGCATTGCGCTTGACCCTGAATATATCTTCCCGCTTCAATTGAAAGGCGAGATTCTCTACAAGCTCGGACGCATGACGGAAGCAGCAGAGGTAGCGCAGGCCATTCTCGCGCTGGAACCGCTCAACACCATTGCCCTGATGAATCTGGCTCAAGCCCTTCGCTCATTGGAGCGCTATCCCGAGTTGCTGGAAATCTCCGGACAGTTGCTTCAGATCATCCCCGATCACGTGTTCGCCTGGGAACATTTTATCCGGGCACTGCGTGGCATGGGCAGCTATGCACAGGCAAGCCAGGTAATTGATAACCTTATCCAGCTTGATCCTACCAATGTGCGCTACTGGACCCTGAAAGCGGATACTCATTACCGCCTTGAACAATATCAGCAGGCCCTCACGGCCTCTGAGCAGGCGCTTGAGATCGATATGCAATATCCGCCTGCGCAGCGGCTTCATGATAAGGCACTGAAAAAGCTTCGCTTGCAGGATCGAGAACCAGCCAGCATTCGCCCGATGCGCCCCGTTTAATCCCGTCCTCTATCACGAAGCGCCCGGCGAATGCGCCTCAGCCAGTGCTCCGGCACATAGAGGTCCTCTCGTCTGTTCTGCTTGTCCAGGAGTTCCAGCGCCTTTTCTTCGGAAACGCGGAGCTCCCCGTACCGGCCCTTGCGCTTCGCCAGCCAGTCCAGCAACAACCCGAGCGAGGCAAAGAGCCACCAGAGCAGCCCGAATCCCAAAGAGCCAAGCCCTAGCGGCCAGCGATTCACCGAATAGCCATCGGGGTGCTGGCGCAGCGTAGCGCTTGTAAAGGTTTCATTCGGGCTCAGCGTCAACTGCACCACCCGGTAGCTCTTCCCGCGTAAACGGCGACCATCCGGTAGCCAGAGCTCAAAATGCTCCGCCCGATCTTCAATCAGCAAGGACACAATCGGTGGCTTGTCCCATTGCTCCGCCTGAATGTGCGGCATAGGCTGAAAATCTCCCACCGCCACACGATAGTAGACGTTCTGTTCGGACTCAGTAGAGAGATAATAGGAGTCACCCGAGACAAGGAGATGATAGGGACCGGACGGACCAGCCTGATAGTGCACTGTATATGATGAGAAGCCATACGCCAGCCCACTTACGACATAGATGATACCCACCACAACCCGTCCGGGTGTGGTTACCACCAGAAAGTGCAGCCAGCGAAAGAGAAGCGCCATGCATCCTGGCCGTCGCTGTTCCTGTCTGTCTGCTGCATTCATGGTCCGACTCCTTTGCTGCTTTCTGCAACAATTACGTCCTATCACTGCCAATCTTCACCAGCAACAAAAAAGCGAGAGCTCCCGGAACCGGACTCTCGCTTTGCGGAAAGCGCTTTAATGGACAGAAGCAACCAGTTGCTCCAACAACGGAAGCACGATATCATCCTTGCGCGCCTGAATCTTCTCGCGCAGATGCGCGGCTACCAGGACGCGAATACGCCGCTGATGCTGCTCATAGCGCGCCAGATCATCCGGTTGCAGACCGGTCACCTCGACCCAGGACATAAGCGGCTTCATCCCGACGGGGGGATGCTCAAAAGAGATATAGAGATCCATTTCCCACTTCTCGGGGCGGGGAATATCGAAGAGGATTTCATAATCGGCGATCTTCATATCCAGCTTCTCAGTGAGCGCAGCAGCCAGTTCCCGTTCAATCCGGCGACGGCGTTCCGCGTCCCAGTAGAGGGCATCCAGCCGATTAAAGAAGCGGCCCGCCTTCCGACTGACTTCCAGCACCACTTTATACGGGCGGCGCTTGTCCAGATCCACGGCTAGCGCCCTTGTACTCTCTGGCATAGTCTCAGCTTGCAGCAGTTCAAGCAGAGAGGCATCATGAAGGCCAACCAGTTCTTCAGCCGTCAGGCACTCCGCCGATAGTGCATCCTGTACCGCCCTGACCAGCATCATCTGGAATGAGCGGCTCGTATGGTGCCAGTAGATATTATCATACATCTCCTGACGCGCATGGAGCAGTGAATGCATCGGGCTAATACCCTTATTCGTTACGACAATGCGCCGCATACCATCGATGGTATGAACGCGCAACGCACTGATCAGCCTGGCAACATCAACGCCTCCGTAGGGAACATTACAGGCTCGCGCATCTCGGGGAAGATAGTCCAGCTTATCAACGTCCAGCGGCCCACTCAGGAGCGCACTCAACAGCTCATCATCCGGATGGCGCTCTCGATTGCGCGGCGGGTCAACAAAGTCAGCGACACGCTCGGGCGATAGATGATAATCGCGTTCGATGATCGTTGCGATTTCGCTCTTCTCAATAATCGAGCGCCCCACCTTTTCATGCAAGAGGATCGGGTGACCCAGTTCCTCAATCGTATGTGAATAGGGATAATGGCCAATATCGTGTAACAATGTCGCCACAACCAGCGCCCGAATGCTGCTGACAGAGATACCATCCAGGCCACCATGCTCCCCCCGATACAACAGCGAGCGCAGCGCCCGCACGACCAGATGATAGCATCCCAGACTATGTTCATAGCGCGTATGCGTCGCACCGGGCCAGACACGATAGACAAAGCCAAGCTGTTTCACCTGCTGCAAACGCAAAAATGGAGTTGTCCCGATCAGTTTTCTTTCACGGGGTCCAAGCGGGATCAAATCGTAGAGGCTATCACGTACCGTGCTAACAGGCTCCATATCGGGAAGAAGCGGACAGCCTTCCGCATCCCGCCAGAAAGAGCGCATCTCGGGGCGGATCACTTCCTCCTGCTTCTGCGCAAGCGGCTGTTCAGTATCGTCACTCATATTTACTGTTTGTTCTTCTCTCGTTCTCATTGTCATCCCTTCAGGGGTTGCTTGAAAAATGCGTGGCGGCCCGAACGATCGTGCTCACAAGCGCGGGCAGCCAGTACTTGTAGGCTTTCTATTGGCCCTCTTCCGTCAGTCCTGCTTATAATGAGAGTAGCTTTCTCATTGTTTTGTTTGTAGAAAAGGGTCTCTGTACATTCGCCCATGAATATGCTACCACAAGATATCCGACTGATAGCAATTGATATTGACGGAACACTCCTCAACCCCCAGAAACAGATCTCCCCACGCACACGCGCTGCGATTCGTGCCGCCCGAGAAGCCGGTATTACCGTCACACTGGCTACGGCACGCCGCTATCTCAGCACGGGAAGCATCGCGACTGAACTCGGGCTTGACATCCCGATTGTGCTCTATGATGGTGCGCTGATTCTGGACCATCCGGATGGTCATGTGCTCCATACCAATCTGCTACAGGCCGAGATCGCACAGCAGGTTGTTGATGTGCTGGTTGAGTACAACGTGCAACCGGTCATTCATCATTTTACCAATCAGGTTGAGGAAACCTGGACCGGACCAGAGGACTTCGATAACGAAGATGTCGCAAAATACTTTGCATACCTTCCCGAAATCAACATCATTCGTCGCTTCCAGCATGCGACCTGTTGCATGGGGCAACCGGACCCCCTGCGCATTGTGGCCTTCACCACAGAAGACCGGGTGATGAAGCTGGTTCCAGCAATCTCATCCCTGCACTGTGCCTGGAACATCACGCCACTGGGTAGCTACCAGACGGCAGAGCTGGCAATTATGCATAAGACCTGCTCGAAAGCCAGCGGCGTTGAAGCGCTGGCCCGCCATCTGGGAATCACCATGCAACAGGTTATGGCTATCGGCGACAACAATAACGATATCGAGATGCTTCAGGCAGCCGGTTGGGGTGTGGCAATGGGGCAGGCCCCGGAAGCGGTAAAGGCGGTTGCCCATGCGGTTACTGCCAGTAACGCCGAGGATGGGGTTGCACTCGCGATTGAGCGCTATGTTCTGGAACGGCAGGCGGCCTCAAATTCACGCAGTCGCTGAACCTGCCGATGGTTTGGCGAGGCCTGCCAGCGTTTTCGCTGCACCAGACTGAGCGCTTCAAATGCGTTCATCCCGCGATAGACCAGCACGGCACAGGTCAGCAAAACGCTGCGTCCGACGCCATGTTCGCAGTGGATCAGCACGCGTCCTCCCTGTTCAAGGCGCTCGCTGACCCACCGTGCCCCTTCCATCAACTGATCTATACTGAGCGGATAGGTATCGGGGGCAGGCAAATGCAGCAGTTCGATATCGACTGCCCGCATAGCCTCTTTATCGTCACAATATTCGGAACGGGTATCTACCACATAATTCACGCCAGCCCGCGCTAACGTCTGAATGTCCTGCGGATGCACGCGTCCACCCACGGAAAGCTGATCCGTGACCCAACTCATGTTCAAGCTGTCAGGCAGAGGAACATGCAGGGCGCGGGCGACTCGCTCGCCCGGTGAGTTCTCCGGAAACAGACGAACCGCCAGCCGTGTCCAGAGCCGATAGAGTACGCGAATCATGCCCGTTGTTCCCCAACGCACAAACGAGAAACGAAGCTTCTGCGGCTCCCGCAACCCCGCAAGCATGGTTTCGCTCTCTACAGGCTCAGGTAAATCATATGGTACAGCAGTATTTTCCTCAGATGTTTGTTTTGGCGCTTGTTCAGATTGCATCGTTCTTAGCTTATCCTTTTCCATCACTTCTCAGTTACGACCCGACGATCATTGACCGGCACCTCATCGTGAGCCGATTCCGCTTCTTTGTCTCTCTGTAATACACGTTCGAGCGCGGCAATTGCGCACTCAATCATACCATCGTCAGGCTCACGCGTCGTTAAGCCTTGCAAGGCCAGAGCAGGCGTCAACAGCCAGCGCACCAGAGGTACATGATAGAAGTTCGCTCCCAGACGCATCACCTCATAGGCGATCCCTGCCACAACAGGAACGAGTAGAATACGCGATAGTATTTTAATCGGCCAGATCGGCGAACCAACCAGTGCGAAGACAAAAATGGAGATTACCGCGACTATCAGGATAAAGCCGGTGCCACAACGAGTATGCAAGCGGGTCGCCTGCCGCACATGCGCAACGTCGAGCGGCTGCCCATGCTCCATTGCATTGATTGCCTTATGTTCGGCTCCATGATAGCCAAACACACGCTGAATATCGGGTATTCGTCCGATGAAATACAGATAGCCAAGCAACAACAACAGGCGAATGCCTCCCTCAACCAGCAAGTTGAGCCAGCCGCCACCAATCAATGGCTGAAGGAGATTCGCTACCAGCATCGGTCCGACAAAGAAGACCGCAACAGCAATCGAGAGAGAGACCAGCAAGGAACCGACCATACCAGCACCGCCAATCATTTCCGGCTTCTCGCCTTTTTCGGTGGTCTCCTTCGGTGCATCAGGGTCCAGCGCGCCCGTCGCAACATTGGCGGAAAGGGTCAGGATCCGAGATCCCAGGCCCAGAACCTCCCACATCAGGATCATGCCACGTAAAAAGGGCAGACGGAAGAGCTTATTCTGATAGATCTTTGGTGTCAGCTTCTCCTCGTAGACATAAATGTTCTGATCCGGTTTTCGAATAGCGACAGCGAGCGAGTTCTGCCCGCGCATCATGACACCTTCAATAACTGCCTGCCCACCATAATAGAATTTAGCCATGCGTTAAAAGCTCCTTCACCCGGCATTGCTCCCTTTTCAAATTGTATCAGGCGCGATGGAAAAGGATAGAGATGCTCTCTCAACAAGCGCCTTTACTTGCGCTTATTTGTTTCCCAGACATCACTGATATCCGATAAATCATGTGTCTGTGTAGAACGGCGTGTCGCAGGGTTCTTTAGAAGAGTGTGAGGGAAACGCGCAGACAAAGGACGCAGGCGCACAGCCGAACGCAAGCGCTCCGTCAGATGCCGCTGCCGTCGTAACCACTGCGGGGACTCCCAGGGGTCCATCTCCTGATTCGCAGGAATATAACTCAGGATGCACCGTGCAATATCAAATGACGCTTCTGGACGGCTCAGGGCCTTCGCGTTCTCCAGGCGCTGCTGTAGCACTTTTGAGCCGGGCTTAATCAACTTGCGCAGTTCATTCACCAGCGTGCGCGGATCAAGCGCCAGGACACCAACCCCATTCTGTACCACAAAATCAACATTCCCCTCTTCCTGCCCGGGCACATAGCCGCTGAGGATCAGGGGCAGATTACAGGCCAGCGCTTCACAGATCGTTCCCGGTCCAGCCTTCGTAATCAGGACATCGGCAGCGTGCATCAGCTCAGGCATATTATCAACAAAGCCAAAGATCTGCGCCGGAACGTGCAAACGCGTGCGCGTGCGCTGTAAATTGGCATACAGACGCTTATTTCGTCCAGTCACGACCAGTAATTGCACGGGAAGACGAGCCTGAGAAATTGCCTTGACCGCAGTTTGCAGTCCTCCCGCACCATCACCACCACCAACAAGCAGAATCACAGGCAACCCCGGCGTCAGGCCAAACTTCTGACGCAGCTCTTCTTTACTTGCAATCGGGCGCGAAAATTTCGGGTCAATAGGCATGCCTAACACATGCATTCGCTTCGGATCAAGCCCACGTTCCAGATAGAGCTTTTTTGCCTCTTCCGTTGGCAGAATATAGCCGTCAGCGCCCTCAGCCAGCCAGAAATGGTGTACAGAAACCAGATCCGTGACCACAGTTAAAAACGGGATCTTCAAGCCAAGCGAACGCAAGGCACGAATTGTCACATGATTAATCATCGGATGGATAGAAACAATGATATCAGGCTGTACACTGATGATAAGCCGCTTCAAGCCGTTCAGCAGTAAGGGCGTCGTCATGGTATTGACTGCGGTTACCGTTCCAACGCGATTGCTTAAATGAAATACATCGCCGTACAGTTTGGGATTATAACGAATCGCAGGCCCATAGAGTTTGACAAACTCACGCAGCGGGAAACGGCTGTATTCCTCAAACACATCAACGATTTCGACGTTGTAATGTGGTGGTGGCGCCTGCTTCTCCTCACTCCCGGCCTCCGCATCAGAGCGTTGCAGCCACTCGTCCTGCTCTTGCTGAGAGATGAGGTGTAAGGCATTTCTGATCGCGTTCGCCGCGCTACGATGTCCCGCGCCCGTATCAGCAATCAGGAATAAGATAGTGCGCTGCTTTGCATTCACCAGAATATTCACCCCCTGTAGTCCCTTATGTATCTCATGGATCTCTCATATCTATCCATTGGGCTCAAACTGAAAAAAGGGATAAAGGAGTGCCTGAGCCATCCTTTATCCCGTTGCATACGCTCAAAAGCCTATTTCTCGTCTTCAAGATTGAAGCGCTTGCGGAAACGCTCAACGCGCCCTGCCGAGTCAAGAATACGCTGCTGCCCGGTGAAGAACGGGTGACAAGCAGAGCAAACATCAACTTTCAGGACGGGCTTAATGCTCATCGTCTTAAAGCTATTTCCACAGGCACAGCTCACTGTGGCTTCAACGTAGTTCGGATGAATTCCCTGTTTCATAGTGATTGGTCTCTCCCAATTTCTAATCAATGATTACTAGGTGTCCGGGAAGGCTGTGCTTTCCGGCAGGTTCCCCCCACACACAACACAGTGACAAGATTGTACATGCATGGTCTTGCTTCGTCAAGATGTGCTTGCGGTTTCCTTTAAGGGGGGGATTGCCCTGACCCGCCGCTCCGGCCTTCCATATCTACATACAGAGGGACCCGCAATTGACGGGTCCCATCCTTTTTTCATTTCTTAGCAGCCCGTCATATTCTATCATAAATAACACGCGACGACACTGTTTTATGCCGACATTACTAACCCACCTGCCTCAGCGCACTATTTCTCACTTCCTGCGGCATACGAGAGCAGTGGTAAGGCAGCAAGGTCCTGCGTCTGTACATATATCTCTACGAAGCCGGGCTGCTTCTGGTTGTTTTTTTCCTCCACACAACCCGTATAGGCATACGAGCCATAGCGGGCAATATCCACAAAGACGCCGGTTGAAGTGAGCTGCTTATCACTCATCTTGACCGCCTGCTTGGCATCATTAAGTATCTGCATCAGCCACTGACGCTGGACCTTCACCTCTTGCCTCAGCGTTGATAGCTTTTCCTGATGTTCCTGAAGCAGGTTAGGTGACTGCCTCATATTCTCAAGATGCTGCTCAAGCAGGCCCAGATAATTCTTTGAACCACTCACCAAACCCAGTTGTGTCGCCTGCTTTTCACTCTCCGAAAGCGTTACCGAGATGGGTGATGCATCCTTTGTTCCCTGCTCATAGCCTTCCAGATAGATCAGCAGCTTTGCCAGTTCCTGGCGCAGAGACGTTGGATCCCAGGATGTTGCCTGAGTGCCATCAAGCTGTACACTATAGATGTGAGTCGAAAGGGCAAAGAGGTTCTGCATATTCTGAAGCATCTGGCCGCTCAGGCCTGCCTCAATGCCATATGTCTTCAATTCAGGTGATTGCACCAGCAGCGCCCGCATCTGTTGGAGCAGCGTTTTATCGTTGCCCACGCTCTGTGGCATCTCAGCATAATAACGCCACTTGCTGGTATCCGTTGTCAGCTTCTGTGGAGGGCTCGGATCCGGTTCCTCAGTCACAACCAGCCGACTCATGCGCAAGAACAGGTTCGTCTGCTGCTTATCCTGATAGAAGAGCGTCGCCTTGCCGTCATCTCCAAGCTGAAGTTTGCCCAGGAGCAGAGCAGATGCCAGGCTCATCCCTTTATCTGGAAGTAACCATGCATAGAAGCTAGAGCCAGCCGCGGGCTGCTTTTCCAGATTAGAGAGCGTGACTGTCATCTGATCATTATTGCCGCGCCCATCCTTTTTCACCTCAAACAGGTGGCTGCTACTAAAGGAAGCGTAGCCGAGCACCTTCGGCTCGGAGCGCATTGAGAGAGTCAGGGTCAGAGTCAACACAATGCCAAGCACCAGTGTCAAAGCCAGCAGAGCGCTCACGGTCACGATCAATTTTTGCTGCCGGCGCTGTCGTTCCTGCCGGGAGGCCAGCATCTCCGAAAGCGCTTGCACCTGATCGCTTTTCTGTGAAACATTCTCGTTACGCCTATGGTCTGCCGGTAGCCCTGATTGACTCCGCACGTCAGATGCTACTGTACGAGCAGGCTGCTGTTCCGGCCTTTTGGGAGCGGGAGTAGCATCGATCACCCGAGGAACGCTTTGAAGCCAACCAGATGTCTGCTTGCCACTCAGCGACGGCGTTGTGTTCTCTGGTAGCGGAACCTGTAGCGCATCTGCCAGCGCCGAGACCAGTTCTGGTGCACTCTGAAAGCGCCTGGAAGCATCTTTTTCCAGACAGTTCATAATCACTGCTTCCAGCCTCTCAGAGATATGCGGATTGATCGCCCGAAGCGGAACCGGGGCTTTATTGGCATGCTGCATCAAGAGCGCGACCGGTCGATTGCCCTGAAATGGCACCGTTCCAGCACAAATCTCATAGAGAATCACACCGAGCGCGTAAATATCACTGCTTGGTCGGCCCGGATTTCCCCATGCCTGCTCTGGCGAGATATACGTCATTGCGGTCAAAGAGAGGCGATGCTGCGCGTTTGCGGGATTGCCGAGTAGTTGCCATGCCCCGAAGTCGGTTACAACCACCTCACCCGAGTAACTTCCGCCGCGTCCGTCAGGCTGACGAAGAAAAATATTAGATGGCTTTAAACCTCCATGAATGATCCGGCTTCGATGTGCATACTCAACAGCCTGAGCGACAGGATAAAAAATCTCGACGATTTCCTGCGCCGAAAAGGTCTCTCTGGCTTGCCGTTTCTGCTGCAGGATGTGCGCCAACGTCTTTCCGGTCACAAACTCTCTGACCATATACGCCCCGGCGTTTTCAAGAATCCCCTCACGCAGCGGGATCACGTTCGGATGATATAAGGCCTTGAGTATGTCGGTTGTCTGCACAAAAGCAGTTGGATTATCAACCTCAGCCTGTAGCTGCTTGACAATGACATGCTGTCTTTTTTGCCCATCGAATGCCTTCCAGGTCTCGCTTGTCCCCCCTTTCCCCAGACTTTCCAATAGCCTGTATTTGCCAATTTGCTGCACATTTGAGCTCACGCTTTACACCTCTTTCATGCTCCCTGAGGCGCTACTGAAACAATATTCAGGTCTCACTTCCCTGCACATCCCATGAGCCATCGATAGAGAGACACGTATCTCTCTTTCACCCCGAAAGAAACACGATTTTTAGAGAAAAAGTGTAAGGATATCTGGCCTCATAGATAAAGCGAGAATATCACAAGGAAGTATGTAACACAAGAATTCTAGGAAGTAGAGGAACGAATAACCAGAGAAACAGGACAAATTGCCTATACCATCCCGGCCAGCGAGGCCCGACCCCCTCGCAGAATCGCGCCCCTCCACGATGGAACAACACGTTCCAGGTGACAATAGTACTAACAAGATGCTACAATCTTATCGGCACACCCTGATTGTGTTGTGCGTTCTGCTGTGATGTGAGCACCCTGGTGTCGCCAGGCAGAACCACTCTCGCGGCTTTTCTCTTTATTGATCTCTACAACCATTGATTGAGGATACACAGAAAGCAATGATCGAGCGTTACTCACTGCCAGAAATGGCAAACCTCTGGACCAACAAACATAAAACCGATAAATGGCTTGAAGTCGAGCTCCTCGTCTGTGAGGGCTGGACCCGTGAAGGTGTCATTCCCCCCGAAGCAATGGAGAAGATCCGGCAAGCACGCTATAATGAAAAGCGCATGCAGGAGATCGAGAAGGAAACACACCACGATGTTATTTCGTTCCTTCGCTCCATTCAAGAGCAGCTCGGGCCCGAAGGTCGCTTTATCCACCTCGGCCTGACCTCTTCCGATGTACTTGATACCGGGCTGGCCGTCCAGATCAAGGAGGCCGGACAGGTCTTGACCGCTGCACTCTCCAAACTGACCGCAGCCGTTGGTGAAGCAGCGAAGAAATATAAATACACCCTGATGGCAGGTCGCACACACGGCATTCACGCCGAGCCCATCACCTTTGGTCTGAAGCTTGCGCTCTGGATGGATGAGCTGCGACGCCATCAAAAGCGTCTGGCCGCTGCTCTGGAACAGGTCAGTGTCGGCAAGATCTCCGGTGCGGTTGGCACACACGCCACGATCCCACCACAGATCGAGGAATTTGTCTGCGAAAAGCTTGGTCTGGGTGTGGCTCCGATCTCCAATCAGGTTGTCCAGCGTGATCGTCACGCCCACTTCCTCACCACGCTAGCCCTGCTTGGCAGTTCGCTGGAAAAAATGGCACAGGAGATCCGACACCTTCAGCGAACCGAGCTCAGCGAAGCCTTCGAGCCCTTCGGCTCCGGTCAGCAGGGGTCCTCTGCAATGCCTCACAAGCGCAATCCTGAACTGTGTGAGCGTATTTGTGGTCTGGCACGTGTTCTGCGAGGCTACTCGGTCACAGCAATGGAAAATGTTGCCCTCTGGCACGAGCGGGATATCAGCCATTCGTCCGCCGAGCGCATTATCATTCCCGATGCCTGTATCCTCCTGCATTATTTGCTGTCCATCTTCACTAACGTGATTGAAGGACTCCAGGTAGACGAAGAGCGCATGAAGGCCAATCTGAATATGACGGGCGGCCTGGTCTTCTCACAGCGCATTCTGCTGGCATTGATTGACAAGGGTGTAGGCAGACAGGAAGCCTATAAAATGGTCCAGCGCAACGCCAAAAAGGTCTGGGCACAGGCAAGCCAGGGCCCGATTCAGGGTCCGGCATTGCTGAACGAGCTCAGCAACGACGCTGAAGTAACGCAGCACCTCAGCCGCGCTGAGCTTGAAGAGCTAACCAACACAGATTTCTATCTCAAATATATCGATACATCCTTCAAACGCGTTGGACTGGAATAGCTTTCTACAACGGTAGCTTCCTGTTATAGAACCTTTCTGCTATTCGACATACTATATAGTGGTAGGATAGTAGGAGGAAGATGGTTCACTCTCGTGAAAGCATGCCCCCGGGTGATGCTTTCAGAGCAGGAAGTTACCGTCTTTTTTCCCCAGTTTTTGATGAAGGATTGCTTTCATTTTGGCTATTTCAGTACAAACTCAAGCAACATCAATGCTTAAAAACAAAAAATCAGGACGTCAGCTCCTTTTCTTTTGCGTGCTGGCGCTTGGTATAGAACTTCTCTGGTTTTTGCTTCTTGCACTGGTTCCCTTCTCCGTGCTGCACCTTCGTGCAACTCCCCTGCTCGAACAGCTTTCCTGGCTTCTAGCTCCCTATCAACAACTCGCAGGACTGCTTCACACAAGCGCCTCATTCCTGCCTTCACTCCTGTTCGGCGGTACTCTTCTCGGGCTGATCTTCCTGTATCTGTTAGCCCTCTTGCTGAGTCGACACGCGGGGGAGATCCTGCGGCATCCGCTGCTCCTGCTATCAGGAAGCACCGCCCTTTTTGGTGTCACTCTGCTCTTTTTGCCGAAGCTGTTCTCGGATGATGTGTTTACATATATGATTGCCGGAAGAATTATCACGGTCTACGGGCTTGATCCCTATAACACGCTTCCGGCCCAATTGCCCTACGATCCCTATATCCATTGGGTGATTTCCGGGCGGAATATCGCCAACATTTACGGTCCCCTCTGGTTCTGTATTTCTGCTCTGCTCTCTCTTCTCAGTGACAATCCGGCTGTCAGCCTTTTGCTCTTTAAAGGCTTTGCACTGCTCATGCACCTGCTGAACACACTGCTTGTCTGGACCATTCTTGGCAGGATCATGCCCAGAAGGCAGTTCTCGGGCACGCTTCTCTATGCCTGGAATCCTCTGGTGCTGATCGAGTTAGCAGGGAACGGACATAGTGAGGGACTCCTTTTATTGCTTCTGCTCCTTGCCGTCTATTGCTACACCTATAAAGAGCGCATCGTTCCATGTATAGCGGCCTTTCTCATTTTTGGGCTGGCAATCAGCACGAACCTGATTGCCCTGTTGCTGGCCCCCCTTTTTCTCTGGTTTGATGTCCGACACGAGCGTGTGCTACTACAGGCATTTCTGGCATTCTGCCGCCGCCTGGTGCTCGTTCTTCTTCCGGCATTCTGCCTCTTTCTCCCATTCTGGAAAGGGGCCGTCACCTTTTTTGCCATTACATCGGCGATCGACATGCAACACTTTGTGCACTCACCAATTGGTGTACTGGCAATCCCGTTGCGTGCGCTCTTCTCTTTTTTTGCTCAAGTGGCGCATATTCCTAAATATATCAACCCGGTCATTTCCGCAGATATGACGCTCCGAGCTTCTGCAACCATTATCTTTGTCTTGATTTATGGCTCGTGCTTTGGGCAGGTACGAGCAGCATATCTCAACAAAGCAGGTATCTTTACCCTGTTCAAGAGCTGGTATACCTCCGCTCTCTGGTATCTTGTACTCGTTTCCGGTTGGTTCTGGCCCTGGTACACCCTCTGGTTTTTCTGGATGCTCCCTTTTCAGAAGCTGGACACCTTTTCCAGTACAATACTGGGGTTGACCTTCACCTCGCTCTTCATTTACGCGTTTATCGGTTTTCAGAGTGATCCGATCGCTCCATATCAGACAGCGCTTATCTTTGGTATTCCGCTTGCCTATCTACTTGTCTCGCTCCTCCGTCGCAAGCACAAAGAAAGGATTACACGCTCATGACCGATGAAGTCAAACAGCGCAAATTAGAGCATGTCAAGATTGCACTGGAAGAAGATGTAGCCGTCCCGCAACGCGCCAACTGGAATGATGTGCATTTTGTGCATCAGTCGCTACCAGAGGTGAACCTTGACGCCATTGATATGTCAGTCGAGTTTCTCGGGCAGCGGCTCCGCTACCCTATCTTTATCTCTTCGTTGACCGGCGGCCATCCCGACGTGACCACCATCAACCGCAATCTTGCCAGAGCAGCCGAAGAATACGGCCTGGCGCTAGGAGTTGGCAGCCAGAGAGCCGCCCTTGTCAACGCTGAGGTTGAAGGAAGCTTTGCTATTACCCGGCAACAGGCCCCCCACGCGTTTCTCATTGCCAATATCGGCGCACCGCAGCTTATCGCGCAGGAAGGCCATCCGGCTTTTACGCTTGAGCAGATACAACGCGCGATCTCCATGATTGGAGCCAATGCCCTTGCAGTCCATCTGAACAGCCTTCAGGAGGCCACGCAGCCCGAGGGAGATCGACGAGCCGTCGGAATCGCCAGCTCACTTCAAGCATTGACCAAACAGCTTCCACTGCCAGTGATCGCCAAAGAAACCGGCGCAGGCATCTGCCGGGAACAGGCGCTCCTGTTCCGCTCCTACGGCATCGCGGCAATCGACGTCGGAGGAGCAGGCGGCAGCAGTATGCCAGCGCTGGAAGCGATGCGGGCCCGCTCACATGGGAACACAGCCGCAATGAATCTCGGGCTGCTCTATCAAAACTGGGGGATCGCGACACCGATTGCCATTGTGGAGGCATCCAGCGCACGCGTCCCCTTAATCGCGACCGGGGGCATACGCACCGGACTGGATATGGCGCGAGCGCTGGCACTCGGAGCTACGCTGGTCGGTGTTGGTCTGCCATTCCTGAAGGCAGCCAGCCAGAGCTATGAGGCCGTTCAGGAATGGCTGGAACGCTTTATTCAGGAGCTCAAAATAGCGATGCAGTTGAGCGGAGCCGCCTCCATCGCCCAAATGCGCGAGGTCGATGTGGTGCTGCTTGGAGAGACGCGTGAGTGGCTCACCGTTCGCGGCTTTGAGAATGAAATCAAGGGGCTGGCACAGCGCCGCTGGCGTCGGTTTCAAGCCACACAGCCAGAAGCATAACCTGTATCAGGAGGGCTGTTGAAGGGCAGCCAACTCTTCAGGAGTGTTCACATTGAGAAATGAACGCAACTGCGGTTCAATCAGTCGCAGTTGCGCTTCTTCTATATAACGGACTCGGGCAAGCGTCAGCAGGGAGCGAGGGTCGCGTCTCCCTTCCTGTAAACGCTGTTCGATCAGGGGAAGAACCGTTCGCGGATACACAGCGAACAAGACCTGCGGGATATTCTTCACAACGGGAACAAGCAAGGTATCATCCTGAGGGAAAGCCAATAAATAGTGAATGATCGCAGGCTGTACCAGCGGCATATCAACTGCCGTTACCAGTGCATGCGTTGCCTGCATGGCCCGTAAGCCACTGTAGAGACCCATCAGTGGCCCAACATCTGGCACCACATCAACGACAGTGCGCACATTCGGCATCTGATACAGGCGTGCCTGCTCCCTGTCGCGGGCAACGAGAATCACTTCGCTACACTGAGAGGAGAGGGTCAGGCTGAGGCGTTCAACGAACGTATACTGCTCATTGCCGGGGAGCGGTAAAAGCCCCTTCTCGCGTCCCATTCTCCTGCTTCGTCCGCCTGTGAGAATAATACCCGCAGCGCTGTTCATGCTCTGTTCTACCTGCTACCTGCCTTTGCCTTCTTCCGTTTCCCTGCCGGTATATACTGCTGTCTGCGATTCCATGCCTCCATATTCGCCCGCTCCTTCGGATAGCGCTTGATGAGATAGACAACCCAGACAACAGCCCAGGTAAGCAGGCCAAGCCCCCAGAGATACCGCCAGAAACGCCAGGCGAACAGACTTGAGTCCATCGCGACACGAGCAAAGATAAAGACAAAGCCAACCAGACAGAGCACAGCAAGCCAGCCGAGGAAGCGATCAAGCATGCGCTTTGCAATCGGTTTGCCTTTCACAAAACGTTTCCGGCCCTCAACTGTATAGTAAAACCAGACAAGGAGTCCTAAACCACAAAAAATAACCCAGGGCCAGAGAAAATGGAACGGCTCAGACCCTGATAAACCCGCATCAGCACCGGCTGTAGCAGGGTCCTGGAAGAGCCAGCGCAATAAGTCAAACTGCATGAAAAATCAACTCCTTTAAATACCGTGCATCCACGCCATACGGTTGCAGATAATGATATCATGTCTGCCTGTTAGAGTCCAGTAGGCGCATGCTCTGTCAGAGCAGGGAAAGCGCATCAGATGCACTCTGCTGTAGATACGATTTTCTGACGCCTTCCCGCTCACGATTTCACAGCTAATAACGGCTGTCTTCAGGACCAAGCCAGACCTCGTCTGTTTCAGACCAACGCCACTTAAAGGCTTCCATATCCAGTGGAGTCCGCACCTTCTTCCCGGGCAACAGACGCGGCCATCCAGCCGCCAGCCGCTCCATGATTTCCGGCCAGCTTCGCACACCACTTAACGCATCTGGCGCCTCAACGCTGCTCGCTCCGACCGCACACGCCGCCGAAAGCGCCGCCACTGGAGACATTCCCCGCAGCAACCCGAGCAAAAAGCCTGCAAGCGCGGTGTCCCCGGCTCCAGTGGTACTTGTCACATCCACCTTAAAACAGGGAGCCCAGATCTCGCGATCCGCCCAATTCACCAGTCCCGAAGGCTGCGCCCGCCCCATCTGTTCCAGCAAAGCAAAGCTGGCCGTACGCAGATAAAAGCCACGATGCCCGAGCTTCAGTCCGACCATCTTTGGGCCCATCTCCATCAAGGTTCGGGCAAGGGTAGAAACCAGTTCAGGCGAAACCCGGTCTACAGGCTTAATCTTATTGGCGCGGGCTGTAAACTTCTCATACAGTGGACGTCGCAACAGAAATAGCAGCGTCTCCACATTTACCAGCACCACATCTACAGACGGTAGAACAGCCGATAACATCTCGTTCCACTCCGGCTTGACCCCGAGGAGCGTGGGGAACGAGAGATCCAGCGAGGTGGTCACACCACGCTCCTTCGCCTGCTGCATCAGCGCAAGCAGCCCTTCTCCATTGTTTTGATACATGCATGGTAACAGAGCAGGAGTGGCAACATGAAAGAGCGCGATATTTTCCAACAGCCGATAACGAATATCATTGACACTGAATGTCTTATTACAACCAGGTGAATAGATGACCGTGTGCTCTCTCCCGGGCTTCTCCACGACAATTGCACATGAGCTGGCCTCTCCCGCCGCAATGATCATGCTCTCGGTCAGAATCGGGCCATAGGGCTCAAGCGCCTGTAAGAGTATACGCCCGAAATCATCATCACCGACCTTTCCCATTAAACCGGTGCCAATGCCAAGCTTTTGCAGCGCCACCCCGGTATGAAAGGCAGAGCCAGCAGCCGTCAAGGCCACCTGTTCGGCCTCGAACATTTTCCTGGATACGCCTGCTTGTTCCCCGAATCGAGGTTGAATATGCAGGCTGATGGGACCTGCAACAATGGCCTCCATCTTTATCGGGATTTGATCGTCATACGACGAAAAATGCTTCATCGCGGTATCAACTCCGTTGCTGTACTCAGTCAATCCTTTCTGCTCCCTCATATGCTATTCCTTCTAGAAGATTTCTCCCCGATCTCCCCTTTACATAGTACGTGGTTATTTCTATCACGTTTCTCAAACTATACAGATAATCAGCTTCCTTTTTGCAGAAGCGCCCTTCCTCTCGAAGCAAGCAAGCGTACCTCCAATCCTGCATACGAAAAATCAGGCCCTACAAGCCCGTTTTCAGGTTATATAATAAGAGATACTATTTGTCGGTCAGCGGATCGTTCTGTCAATTCATCCTGAAATGACAGAGCATCTTCGAGTATTGCGAGGTTGGGCTATTATGAGCAGAATCGTTATTCTTGCAGAGGGCTCCTTTCAGTTTCATGCAGCGAAAACAGCAGTAGGTGTCATCCGCTATAGCAAGGATACAGTTGTTGCTGTCATTGACAGCACCAAAGCTGGTCAGGATGTTGCGCAAGCACTGCAAACAAACTTCGGTACAGGGATACCAATTGTTCGAGACATTCGTGAAGCCCTCCCCTATCAGCCAGATACGTTGCTTATCGGTATCGCTCCACGTGGCGGGAATCTGCCGGCAGCATGGCGCTGGCAGTTGCTCACAGCAATCGAGGCGGGAATGAACATCGTCAGCGGGCTCCATTTCTTCCTATCCGATGATGAAGAGCTCCGTCAGGCAGCCGAAAAGCATGGCGTCATGCTCTATGATGTACGCCGCCCACCAGAGAAAAAGGTTGTTGCGAACTATACTCCGCACCGCGCTGGTAGCCATACTATTCTCGCGGTCGGCTCCGATTGCTCAACCGGGAAAATGACCACCATGCTGGAACTCGAGCAAACAGCCCGCCAGCGGGGCCTGAACAGCGCCTTTGTCGCCACAGGCCAGACCGGAATCATGATCTCAGGGAACGGACTGCCTATCGACCATATCATCTGTGATTTTCTAGCTGGAATGGTCGAAGAAATGGTGCTGGACTTCTGTGAGAAATATGATTGGGTCTTTGTTGAGGGACAGGGGGCCCTCAATCACCCCGGCTATTCCCCGGTTACATTAGGCCTGTTACACGGAACACTTCCCGATGCGATGATCTTCTGCCATATTGCCGGAGCCACAACCATTGACGGCTATCAACATTGTCCGCTCCCATCTCTTCCCGAGATGATTCGGATGAACGAAGACGTTGTCAACTGGCTCCATCCTCACCATAACAGCAAAGTGGTTGGTATTTCATTGCTCACCCATCATCTTTCTGAAGCGGAAGCCCGCGCCGAGATACAACGTATTGAGCAGGAAACCGGCCTGCCCACTGTTGATGTTCTCCGCTTTGGTGCAGATCCGCTAGTTGATGCCATTCAGCGCCATTTCAATGCTTGAGTTCGACCGTACCGCCAGCCACGCGCTGGTCTTATTTAAGGAGGAAGCCACAAGATGCATATTGACGCCAGGCCCATGAATCTCGATCTAGAAACCCCATTTCGGATTGCACGTTCGGTTCAGCATGTTGCGACAAACGTTGTCGTCCAGATAACTCATAATACCATTACCGGCTATGGTGAAGCGGCCCCCAGTCGCTATTATGGCGAAATTCAGGAAACCGTGCTCGCCTGTGTTGAGCGCTTTGCAGACCATCTGGGCGAAGATCCATTCCTGCTTGATACGATCCTGCACGATGTTGAGAAAGCGATAGGGCGTAATCCAGCCGCGAAAGCAGCGATTGATATGGCTCTCTATGATCTCATCGGCAAAATACTGAACATCCCGGTCTATCGGCTGCTCGGCCTGAATCCAGAACACACACCGCTGACCTCCTTTACGATTGGCATCGATACCCCCGCTGAGATGGCAAAGAAAGCGCTGGCCGCCAAAGACTATCCCATTCTGAAAATCAAGGTAGGGACAAAGAACGACCTGGACAACCTCCGGGCGATTCGCGAAGTCTCGTCAGCGGTGATCCGCGTTGATGCAAACTGTGGCTGGACCCCAAAAGAGGCCATTGAGAAGATTCAGCAATTCGCAGACCTGAATGTTGAATTCGTCGAGCAACCGGTTCCAGCCCACGACCTGAAAGGGCTCAAGCTGATTCGCGACAATGTGCCCCTGCCCATCATTGCCGATGAGAGCTGCGTCACCGTCGATGACATTCCAGTCGTTGCTGATTGTGTTGATGGGATTAACATAAAGCTAATGAAATGTGGCGGTTTGCGCAACGCCCTGAAGATGATTCATACTGCACGAGCACACAATCTGCGGGTCATGATTGGTTGTATGATCGAAAGCTCGCTTGCGATCACGGCAGCCGCTCACCTCACCCCGCTGGTTGATTACGCCGATCTGGATGGACATCTCTTGATCAAGAACGATCCCTATAGTGGTGTCAAAGTCGAGCACGGCAAGCTTATCCTCCCGGATGCTCCCGGATTGGGCGTCACCCCACGAAACTGAGAATAACAGAAGAGAGGTTCATTCCTGCAATGCCTCTCTTCTCCCCCACTCATAGAGCTATCCCTAACCTTTATAGCTATCTATTCTCTCGATTCATCTGGATTTAAGATAATCTATGGTACAATTTTCGGGAAAGCACCGGAGAATAATGGTATTTTTACCATCTTTCCCATGAGAAACAACTTATCTGAGTTTGCATCGTCTATAAAATAAAAAAAACTATGCCTTTTTACACTCAATCGCCTTGAACATACACACATTTCAGCTTAAAGCCCTGACAAAGTGAAAGGATAACTCACTTCATGAGCCAGATCATTGATGGCCTCGTTAAAACATTTGAGGCCCTCGGGTACCCCGGTATAGGCATACTTATGTTTCTGGAGGTGCTCTTTCCACCCATCCCCTCAGAAGTCATCATGCCGTGGGGAGGATCTATCGCCAAGAATCCCCTGGATGCCGTCTTTGTTGCCTTAGCGGGAACAATTGGCTCAATGGCCGGTGCCATTGTCTTCTACTATCTGGGGAAATTCGTCGGTACCGCGCGACTCGTGAAGTTTGCTAATAAATACGGTCGCTGGCTTACTGTCTCCGGGAAGGATATTCGCAAAGCGGATGCCTGGTTCGACAAATATGGCATCTGGGTCGTCTTCTTCTGTCGCTTCATTCCCGGTATTCGCTCTCTGGTCTCACTCCCGGCAGGCGTTGCTGAAGTAAAAATCGTCCCATTTCTGCTCCTGACCCTGCTTGGCACATCTCTCTGGAATATCGGTCTGACTTTTGGCGGCTACGCCCTCAAAGAAAACTACACCCAGATTGACCACATCATGGGAGGATGGGGCAAATACATCCTCGGTGGCTGTGTGGCTATTCTTGCAATTATCTATATCTGGCGTCTCGTTTTGCAGATGCGTGAGAAGCCGGAACCCGAGGAAACCGAGGCACAGGTTACCGCACAGAACTGGTCCCCTGAAGTTCCCGGCACAGGGCAGCCCGCCTGGAATGCACAACAGCCTCAGCAGCAGCCCGCCTGGAATGCGCAACAACCTCAGCAACAACAACCTGCATGGGGACAACCACAGCAGCAACCTGCATGGGGTCAGGCGGCGTTCTCAGGCGCACCGCAGGGCTCCTCACCAGATGTCACAGTGGTACGCCATTCCACACCGCAACAACCTGCATGGGGTCAACAAGCGCAACCTGCATGGAATGCACAACAGCCTCAGCAGCCCGCATGGGGTCAGCAACCGGTATGGGGGCAACCGCAACAGCAGAACGCCGATCCTGATGCGACAGTGATTCGCCGTCCGGGACCTCCTTTCCAGCCACAGTCGGGAGCACCTGTACAACAGCAAGGCAGCATGCCGCAGGTCCAACCACAACAGCAAGGCAGCATGCCGCAGGTCCAACCACAACAGCAAGGCTTTATGCCACACGTTCCGTCAATGCCGGGCATAGGCAATTCGCCCTTTACGCCTCAGCAGCAACAGCCCGCCGCAAACGGGAATGAGGCTACGGTTGTACAGCGTCCCTGGACAGCGCCACAACAGGGACAACAACAAAACCCCTGGAAACCCCTCTAGCCATAAGCCAGATAAGACAGACAGAGAGAGCGAGCCACCCTTTTCACCGGGTGACTCGCTCTTCTCTCTAGTGTGCGCTCGTTATTTCATCTTCATTTTCAGATCCATTGTCAGGACGCATGCCTCTTGCACCCGACAACAGTGACTATCGCTCTAGAACTTCAGCGCGCCGGCTGAAATATTGGCGATAAACTGTCGTGCTCCCAGGAAGAAGATAATAATGAGCGGAATCGTTGACATCAACGTTCCGGCCATGATCATGCTGTAGTCAGTGTCATACACCCCCTTCAGTGAGGTCAGCGAGACCTGTAAGGTGTACATCCTGGGATCATTCAAGACAATCAACGGCCAGAGATAGTCATTCCAGGAGGTAATAAAGGTCAGAATGCCAAAGAAGCCGAGCGCCGGGCGCAACGCTGGCAACGCGACGTGCCAGTAGATCCGCAAATGGCCGCACCCATCGAGACGGGCCGCGTCAATCAGCTCATTTGGAATCGCCGAGAGGGCATACTGACGCATCCAGAAGATACCAAAGGCGGTCGCCATTCCCGGTATAATTAACGGGAGAAATGTGCCAATCCAGCCAAGATTTGCCATGATCACAAACGAGGCCACAGTTGAACCGGCAGTTGGAATAAGCATTGTGCCCAGGAGCAAGGCAAACAGCACATTCCTCCCCGGGAATTCAAATTTCGCGAAGGTAAATCCTGCAATTGAGCAGAAGAACAACGCCAGAACAGTACATACAAGAGAAACAATCAGCGAGTTCGCAAAGCTCTGAAAGAAATCCATATTCGTCAGGACATTCGTCACATTGGTCCAGAGATTACCACCCGGGATCACTTTTGGCGGTACCCTGTAGATATCGCTGGTGGTGTTGGTCGACATGACGAAGACCCAATAGAACGGGAACACAGAAGCAATCAGTCCAAGCAAGAGCAAACCTTCAACCAGAATGGTCTTGACCCAGTAGCCGGGACCCTTTGCGCTCAAATGGTTTTGTTGCGGTGCTACGCCTATCATCTTTCGGACTCCTTTCCTTTTTACCGATCGCCCCGGTTGACCACTTTCCAGTTAATAAAGGTGAACACCAGCAGGATCAAGAAGATCAGCCAGCTCACCGCGGCACCATAGCCATAGCGGAAGCTCACAAATGCCTGGCCATACTGATAGAGCGACATCGTCAGGCCCTCAGCCGCCGGACCGCCACCGTTGCCCAGCATAACCTGAGGCTCAGTGAAGAGGGTCATACCGCCAATTGTCGAGGAGATCACAGTAAAAAGAATGACCGGGCGTAGCAGTGGAAGCGTAATATGAAAGAAGATGTCTTTCGTACTTGCACCGTCAATGCGGGCTGCCTCATACAGCTCCGTTGGAATGCTTTGCAAACCGGCCATATAGATCAGGGCGTTATAGCCAGTCCAGCGCCAGATGACCATGATCGCAATTGACCATTTTATCCCCCAGGGATCAGAAAGCCATTCTATCCCGGGCAAATGAATGGCGCGTAGTATCACATTAATCAGGCCATACTCTGACCCATAGAAGGAGTTAAAGATCAGGGTAATCGCCACAATCGAGGTCACGTAAGGCAGGAAGAAAGCTACCTGATAGAGAAACTTCGATTTTTTCCGCTGGTTCAGCAGGAAGGCCATCAGCAATGCCAGAAAGAGCATCGGTATTGTGGACATGAACCAGATCAGAAAGGTGTTGATGATTGACTTGCCGAACTTGGGATCGGTTAAGGCAAAGATAAAGTTATTCAGCCCGATAAACTTCATCTCGCCGATACCATCCCATTTCTGGAACGACAGGTACAGGGTGAACAGTGATGGTAGAAGGCCAAATACCAGGTACAGGATGAAAAAGGGTGCCACAGATAGGTACATCGGAATATAGCGCTTAAAGTTCTTCCGTGCAGTTGTAGCACCCGCGCTACTCTTGTTCCCACTCATCGTTGTCGCAACCGGACTCAAGCTGCCCATAACTAGCTACTCCTTTTGCGTCTACAATGACGCGTCCTTCAAGTCTCCTGTTTGGAATCGTTACCGCAACAAAACTCTCCGTGCTTCGTTCTGTGCATCTTGCCAGGCCTGTTCGGGATTCTTTCCCTGAAGCTCAATCAGCGTGAGCTGATCGGTAATCGCGGTGCTCACCACACTATCATCAGGGGCAGAATAGCTATTAGGCACATTTACAGCAGCCGCACTAAAAATCTCAGTCGTGCGCTGACCACCAAAGAATGGCTCAGGCTGCGCAAGCTCGGGTGATTTCAGGGCATCGAATGCTGAGGGAAAGAGCTGCATGGTTTTGTACGCGGTTAACTGGTTCTGGGGAGATTGGAGCCACTTGATTACTTCAAACGCCTCTTTCGGGTGCTGGCAATATTTGGTGATCGTCAGGAAGGAGCCGCCATTGTTTCCATCACCACCGGGGGCGCGGGCAATACGCCATTTTCCTTTTGTATCGGGCGCGGCATCTGCCAGGATCTGTTTCTCCCAGACAGCGTGAACAAAAGCGCCAATACGCCCGTTATTCGCGGCCTTGTTCCACTCACTGCTGACAATTTTGCCATCAATGCCCATCTGATACGCCTTCACGGCAAGGTCCCAATTCCGTTTCACATGCTCCTGATCGCCGATATAGTTTCCGTCCCGATCGAAGTAGAGCTTCGGGCTTTGTGACATGAGCTGCGTATACAGGTTGGTCAGGCTGTCCACCACGTAGACCTGTCCGTTCGTTGCCTGCTTGAGCTTCTGGCCCAGTGCGAAGTAATCATCCCAGGTCTTGATCTGTGCAGAGACTTCTTCAGGGTCGCCAGGAAGACCAGCTTTCTCAAAGAGATCTGCCCGGTAGAAGAGGGCCGTCGGGCCTGTATCCATCGGAATAGCGATCTGACGATTCTTCGGAGTCAGACCGTAATTCCATTTCCATTCAAGGTACTGCGACTTGATCTCTTTCGCGCCCAGAGTATTGAGATCATAAAACTGATCTTCGTCCGGGAAATAGATGGAGATGTTGGAGTTAATTGCCAGAATATCGGGGACCCCATTATGAGCCGCCATTGTGGTACGCACCTTTGCGTCATAATCTGACATCTTCTGTGGTTCCAGGACCACATTCGGAAAAACCTTGTTCACCTGTGCAAGCAGGTTATCATCAATGGAGCGGTTCCAGTACCAGAGTTTCAGATGGATCTTCCCATCTCCGCTCGCATTGGCATTCAGCCCACACCCTGCCAGACTCAGCAACACTGCCATAAGCAACAGGATACAGGCCAGGTTACGCATCCTCCCCGATGCAGAAAAGGTCCGTTCCATAATTCCTCCTGTTTGATAATCTTGAGCGCACATCAGGAGAAAACGTTTCCACCAAAGAATACAAACAAAGAGGCAATTCGTATCCCTGGAAGAAAGCTATAAAAGTTAGATAATTTATAACACATAAAATGAAAAAAAATCAATACTAAAACAAGCAGTCTTTTTTTCATCGCAATCCAAGAACCGGTTCAGGATAGACAGAGATCACATCTAGAACAGAGAAGATGCAGGCTCTGTCAATGTAGTATTTCTAGAAATGAAGTAACTATCATAAATAACGGATGGAGAAAGCGGACTTCTGGCCCCTTTTTTCCGATTGCCCCAACAGCGGGAGGATGCAGAACCATCGGGATGTAGTATAATAGCTTCAATAAAACCGGAAAGACATCATTTTATTTTCTGCTAATTGTAGAGGTTTCCTATGCCAACACGAGAAGATGCCTATCGACTGATGACCAGTCATGTCAAAAACGTGAACCTGCAAAAACATATGCTCTCTGTTGAAGCTGCAATGCGCTTCTATGCCCGGAAATACGGGGAGGACGAGGAACTGTGGGGAATTGCAGGTCTCCTGCATGATTGCGACTATGAAGAATACCCCGATTTAGAGCGCCATACGCAGGTGGCCGCCCACTGGCTGCGCGAAGAAGGATATGACGAGCGCATTATCTATGCGATTCTGGCGCATAACGACCTCAATAAAGAGACCAATCCTCGCAATGACCTGCTCTCACGTGCGCTGTTTGCCTGTGATGAGATCACCGGCATGATTACAGCCACTGCCCTTGTGCGCCCGAATAAAAGCGTGATCGGGCTGGAAGTCTCTTCTGTGCGGAAAAAGATGAAGTCGAAAGGCTTTGCCGCCGGGGTTAACCGTGAAGATCTGGTACGAGGGGCAGAAGAACTGGGTATTCCGCTTGAAGAGCATATCGCGAATGTTATTCAGGCCATGAGTGAGGTTGCAGATCAGCTCGGCTTGCGAGGCACTGCCGCCTAGAGAGGCACTGACAGGATGCGCTATGATTGATAACATCGACAATACGCCTCGTCCACCTCAATCACAGCGACTGTTTACCGCCAGCGAGATTGCGCAGTTCGAGTACTGCCCTCTCTCCTGGTGGTACGAGCACTTCGGCCCCACAGCCCGGGCCGATACAGAAGAGCTTTTTGCCCGTCTGGTCGAGCTTGAGCACGAATACGGCTCGCAGGCTCCATCCCTTCCTGAGTATCAGGTGATCGAACAACTGCTCCTTCGCCAGAATGCCTTCAATGAGGGTATCCACCAGCATACCGACTATGATCATGGCCCTCAACGTGGTCTAAAAGCGGACTCATCATCAAATGATCTGTTGCACAGATTGACACTGATTGCAATCTGCATACTTCTCATTGCCATCATTCTGATCGTAGCAGGTCTCTTTTTGGGACGATAAAGAGCGCTTATGGGTTCATTATTGATCGCTTTTGGCCTTGTTCTGCTTATTACATCGGTTGCCCTGCTCCTCCTGGTGAGGAACGAGCGGCAGCACCAGCAACAGCGTCGGGAGACCGCCTACTATCAGGCGTTACGCTTGCCAGAAGGAACATTGGTCTATAAAGATGCCGATGGCCAGGGAACAACGCTCAGTTCCAGCGCATACCCGCTTATCGGCAAGCCTGACTATGTGATTCAGCAACGGGATGGTCGCCTCGTGCCGCTTGAACTCAAGCTTTCTACCAAAGGGGCGACGCAACCGTATAGCAACCATGTCATCCAGGTAGCGGCGTACTGCTTGATCCTGGAAGACTACGCGGATGAAGCGCCAACACATGGCATACTTCGCTATGCCGACCGAGATTTTACGGTCGAGTATACACCTGCGCTGCGCAAAAAAGTGCTTCGACAACTCAGAGCAATGAGTACCTGCGATGAAAAGGAACAGCCTGTTCTGAAAACCCAGAATGCACGGAAATGCCAGGCTTGTCCCTTTCGAGCAATCTGTCCGATTGGGCAGGCAAAATAAAGTGCCCTCGCGAAAAATTCGAGTACCCATTCTATAGAAAAGCTTTTCTATATATACACTATTTCTATTGTCTTAGAAGAACCTATCTCCTTCTTTTCTGGAATTCCCCTCAAGAGGAGAAGACAGCCCTGTTGAAAGGAAGAAAACCATGCACCATCTTGCGGATATTGTCTGGCGAACCGAATGGCACATCGCGACAACAGGCAATCATATCCTTGAGCTTCCGGCGGGGCAGCTTACCTATAATTGCGCCTGGCACGATCAGCACAGCTCTCATCAGCTCTGGATACAACAGCCCGGTCAGGCACTCAGAGACCTCTCACTTCCCTGCCTCCACCCCTTCGAGCTGATCGTACTGGCTCCGGGTGAATGGGCCGACTTCTTTCCAGAGCCTCAACCGCCAACCGTTCGCATGCAGCATGAATGGGGGATGTGGCTGCCAGCTTCCGCCTTTCCTGACATCCATTCCCTGCGTCTGGGGCTCACTCCAGCCCAAAACGAAGCCGATTGGGCAACCATGTTCGCCTATCGCTTCCAGGGAGAGCAAGCGTTCGGCATCACCGATTCTCGCACCATTCAACGCATGATCGAGCATATTCGCTGGCGCCAGCGCCATCTAGAAAGCGCCTGGTATCTTGCGCACGCTGAAGGGGCCATCGTTGGAGGCATCGGTCTGGTATGCTGCAATACGCCCTATGGCAAAGTTGGAAGGCTACAAGATGTCGATATCATCCCGGCCTATCAGGGAAAAGGGTTCGGCAATGAGCTCCTGCACGCCATCTGTCAGCTTGCCACTACAGCAGGACTACAGGGACTATGCCTGCGAGCCGATGCAGCCGATTGGCCTAAAAACTGGTATGCACGATATGGTTTCGAGCATGTCGCGACCTGGACACGCTTTAAAGGGTTCTCTCGGCCTGCATTTTCAGCACATCAGCCAGACGCTTCAATTCCTCTCGTAACTCGGCCGGCTGACGAACATTGATCGGGAAAGGCCACCCCGCCACGATATGCGCCATCCAATCCAGTTCATTGACATAGCAGCGAAAGCTTACCATCCGCTCATGGTCCGGAACAGGTTCCAGGACTGCCAGTGCAGGTGAGACATAGCGCTGCGCTTCCTCCAGCGAGGTTTCAAGCCAGAGCTCAATGAACCAGCGAGCAGGCGTCATTGGCAGTGATTTCACCACGAACTCCAGACAATCAAAGTTCTCTGGCCGGGTAAAGGTCTCGTCTCGTAGCTCAGCCATTTCCACACGATCCAGTCTGAAATTACGCAGGTCCTTCCGCAAATGGCAATACCCGACCGTGTACCAGTACCCTGCCCGACACACAAGCCCATACGGATCAATCTCGCGTTCCGTCGCCCCCGCGTCATATGCGCCATAGCGTACCCAGACTCTACGGCGCAAACGCGCCCCTGCCGCCAGCGTAGCAATAATCGCACTTTGTGTCAGCGTCTGTACTTCCCGCACATCGACACTGAGCACCTCTTTGAGTCCCTGCACCTGATCACTCAGGCCGCGCGGCAACACTCGTTCCAGCTTGGCAAGCGCTCCCTCCACAGCCGGAGCAGCATCAGCCATCCCCAGTTTACGGACCGTCAGCAAACCGAGCGTCAAGGCAAACGCTTCATCGTTAGTAAACATCAAGGGAGGCAGCTTAAAGCCCGGGCGCAGATAGTAGGCCCCATAGCGTCCCCGCCCGCCTTCAACCGGGATCCCCATACTCTGCAACATCATGATATAGCGTCGCACCGTTCGGATATCGACCTCAAGGCGCTCCGCCAGTTCCGGTCCGCTGATCTTTGAGCGTGATTGCAGGAGTTCCAGCACGGTCAGGACACGTGTCGTCGGAAAATACATTCATTCTCCCCTCTCATCTAACTACTTCAGGCGGCTCCTGGTCATGGTGCGAACCGCCATCCTCAACGAGCGGAGGCCACGCAAGTGAAACAGTTCTCCGGTTTGAGAGCAGCAGACAGAACCGCCTTAAACAGGTCAAATTATAACCTGATATGCTGGTATACTCAAGATGAGAAGCAAAAAGAATGCTTCAGCAATTCGGTAAAGGAGTCCAGGCCATGAAGGATCACACCGCGCTTCTTATCATTGATATGCAGGTAGGCTTACTCGAAGGAGCCTATCAACCAGAACAGACCTTGAACACCATCCGCACACTGCTTGATAAAGCCCACGCGAAGCAGCTTCCGGTTCTCTATGTGCAACATGATGGCCCTGCTGGTGACCCGCTGGAGCCTGATACACCGGGCTGGCACCTTCATCCAGCTATCGCGCCAGCACCAGAGGAGCCGGTTATCCGTAAACAGGCCTGCGATGCCTTCTATGAGACCGAGCTTGAGGCTGAGCTTCAGAAGCGCCACATTACCCACCTGATTGTCACTGGCGGTCAGACTGAGTATTGCGTTGATAGCACCACGCGAAGCGCGACCGCACATCACTATGACGTAACGCTTGTCTCCGATGCACATACAACCTCTGATTCGTCATCGTTCTCAGCAGAACAGATCATTCGCCATCATAACGAGCTTTTAAACTGGTTTCAGACGGGCGAATATCGGGTCCGGGTCGTTCCAGCTCATGAAATCCAGTTCTAGCACAGGATATGGTATACTGGCATATATTACGATATACAATATATTACGAAGGAGTAAACATTATGCCTGCCGACCCAATTACAAAAGCAGAATTGCTTAGAAAAATTCAGGAAGGGCATGACGCCCTCAAAACCTTCCTTGCTCAGTTCGATGAGCAGCAATTACAGGAACCAGGAGTCAATGGTGAATGGTCAATCAAAGATAACATTGCACATTTGAGCGCCTGGCATAAACGCCTGATAGACGATCTAGCAGCGGCGCGGGCGGGTATCACTCCGGAGGATCGTGACCAGGGACTCGACATTGATGGGATCAATGAACGCATCTTTCAGGAGAACAGACACCGTTCTCTGGCTGATGTGCAACAAGAGTTTGAGGATACCTATGCTCAGACAGTGCAGAGTGTTGAGCAGACGCCCGAAGAGATGTTAAATCAGCCTCCATGCTGGACTGACAAATATCTTCTCTGGGAACTCGTAGACGGAAACACATTCAGCCACTATCAGGAGCATACCGAATACATTCAAAACTGGTTGCAACGCAAAGCAGCCCAATAACTCTTCAATAATAGTGCAGGAAACCAGCCTATGACTGTTCATCTCTCTCTACCACAGGCTCGCCAATTTCTGGCGAGCTACCATTTTCAGCCGACAACGTTGCCAGCGATCTTTGAGCAACTGGGCACTGTACAATATGATCCATTGAACCCGGTTGGACGCAATCCGGACCTTGTCTTTCAGGCGCGTATTCCCGGCTATCAGGTGGATGACTGGCAAACAGCGGCCTATCAGAATCGCTTGATCTACGATGCCTGGGATAAACAGGCCTGCCTTGTTCCTGTTAGCGATTGGCCCTTACGCGCAATTATCCGTGCCCATCACCGCCCTTACCACGATCGTGAGATTCTGGGGCTGCATCCCGACCTACCACGTACCATCATGGCGGCAATTGATTCCCGTGGGCCGCTCTCCTCGCTTGAATTTGAGGAAAGGGCACGCTATGGAGAAAGGAACTCCTGGTACGGTATCACCCAGATCAATCGTGCCCTACGAGCCATGTGGGTCTGTGGCGAGTTGCTCACCCATCATCGCAAAAATGGCCGCCACTATTATGATAGACCGGAGCGCGTCATTCCCGCCAAACATTTCGCGCAGCCTCTCCTGGCCGACCATGACGCCTACCTTCGCTGGATCGTAGCGCGTCGCATTCAGGCTGTTGGTCTCCTGCGTCTGGCAGCCGATCCGGCTATCTGGAGCGTGTGCGGCAAAGCCGAGGATCGCAAGCGTGTTATTGCCGAGTTGCTCGAAGAGGGAACCATCACGCAGGTCACGATCGAGACGCTCAAGACGCCGTACTATATCCCGACAAGCGCCCTGCCGCTGCTTGATACCACCTCCATACCAGCCGACCGCATGCGGATTCTTGGTCCACTGGACAATCTACTCTGGGATCGCAAAAACCTGCAAGCTTTTCAACTTCTCGTATATCTGGGAAGTCTACAAACCAGCCTCACAACGCCGTTGGGGCTATTATGTCCTACCTGTCTTCTATAAGAACCGCTTTATCGCCCGACTTGATTCGCGGCTGGAAAAAGGTATCTGGACCATCTCTCAATGGTGGTGGGAAGACGACGTAACCCCCGACGCAGATATGCTTACCGACCTCACGCAGATGGCGCGGGCATTCCTCCATTATCTCCGCGCGGATGGTATCCAGATCCCCGACCATCTGGACCATGCAACAAAGGTTGCCCTTCTTGCAGCGGGCTAAAATAGAATAGAGATCTAATAGTAGAGAATAACGAGAGTATACAGTTCATCTTGACAAAAGCTCCCAAATATTCCGTAAATAAAGGGAGCAACTTTCGTTTTCTTAGGTACACTAAAAAGAATATTCACCTTCGGCCAGAGTGACAAGCGGTCGAAGGTGTTTTTCCCCTTTTATTGGGATAAGCATTGGAGGAATCACAAAAAAATGGCACGCTTTCCATTAAAGCTTGGATATAAAGCATCAGCCGAACAATTTGGCCCTCAACATCTGCTTGATCTGGCAATTGAAGCAGAGAACAATGGTTTTGATAGCGTCTGGATCAGCGACCACTTCCAGCCATGGCGTCACACCGACGGACATGCACCGTTCGCACCTTCCTGGATGGCCGCTGTTGGCCAGCGCACAAAGCGGATCGTGCTTGGCACCAGCGTTTTAACGCCAACCTTTCGGTATCAACCAGCGGTGGTAGCGCAGGCGTTTGGCACGCTTGGAGTGCTGACCCCCGGGCGTATCATTCTGGGCGTAGGATCAGGTGAAGCGCTCAATGAGATCGCTGTTGCCAATATTGAATGGCCATCGGCGAAAGAACGCCTTGCCCGTCTTGGAGAGTCGGTAGAACTTATTCGCCGCCTCTGGACTGAAGATCTGGTCACATTTGACGGCAAGTATTACCATACACGCAATGCAACCATTTATGATAAGCCTTCACAGCCGATACCTATTTATATGGGTGCCGGGGGACCTGTTGCAGCAAAACTTGCGGGTCGTCTGGGAGATGGCTTCATCTGTACCTCAGGAAAGGGCGATGAGCTCTATCGGGATAAATTGATACCGGGATTAGACGCAGGCGCGAAAGCAGCCGGGAGAGATCCCGAGCAGATCGAGCGCATGATTGAGATAAAGGTTTCCTTCGATACTGACCGGGATCGCGCCCTGAAAGATACCCGTATCTGGGCCGCTCTGGCGCTGCCAGCAGAAGATAAAGTTGCGATTCATGATCCCCGGGAGATGGAGCGCAAAGCCGAAGAGGTTGCAGATCAGGCCCATCGTCGCTGGCTCGTTTCCAATGACCCAGAAGAACATATTGAGCAGATCCGCCCGTATATTGAGCTTGGTTTTACACATCTGGTCTTCCATGCTCCGGGCGATGATCAGTCGCGCTTCCTGAAACTCTATGCGAAAGAAATTTTGCCCAGATTGCGTCAGCGCTGGGGCTAAACAGATCATAAATCGGGAGACGGAAGGATCAACCTTCCGCCTTCCCCTTCTTCCTCATTTCCCCGTTCAAGAATGCACCCATCATAGCGGTCATAAAGCCAAAGCAGAACAAAGAAAAACGTATGTGCTAAACTGAGCATCCGTGGTATAATAGGCACGAAATCCATTGCATCACCCGGAGTTTTCATTTCCAACACTATTACCAACAGCACCGATGCCGGTCAGTAGGAGAAAACAGACACTATGCAACTTCTAAGCAAACTACTGGGAGACCCCAATAAACGAGAAATAAAGAGTATTCAGCCTATCATTGATAAGATCAATGCCTTAGAACCGGAACTAAAAAAACTCTCTGATGAGGAACTGGCCGGAAAAACCGCTGAGTTCCGCTCACGGCTTTCTCTCCATCTCAAAGGCGGCCTGGTGCTGGAAGACGAGCTCGTACAGCTCTTCCGTGAGGCACTCGATAAAGTAGAGCCGCTTGCCAGGAAATGTACAGATGACCAACTCCGTGCGGCAATTACCGAGTACCGGCAGAAAATCGACCGCAAAAAAGATGCAGAAACTGAATTAAAAGATCACCTTCAGGATCTCCTTTCGGAAGGCTTTGAGGAGGCTTATACAAAACTCTCTCCTATCCTCAATGAGCTTCGCGTCAGTGCTGCAATGGATCTTGCCGAAGAGCGTCAGGAATGGCCCGATGAGGCGTCAGACCCCAAAAAGACCACCTTTGCCCTGCTGACCGAAGTGGAACCACTGCTCAAAGATATTGATGAGGATGAGCGCAATGCGGCTTTCGAGACAGCATGGACGGCATACGAGAAAACGCGTTCCTCCGGTCAAATCACTGATGAGAATGCTGACCGCTACATGGAGCTGTTCTTCCTCACCATCCTCAATCATATGCAGGAAGAACTGATTGCGCTGAAGGCCGAAGAGATGGACGCACTGCTCCCAGACATGGTGAAGCGCTATCGTACAGGCGAGACGCTGGACGACCTGCTTCCCGAAGCCTTCGCAGTTGTCCGTGAGACTGGCCGACGTGTGATTAATATGCGCCACTATGATGTGCAGCTCATCGGTGGCTACGTGCTCCATCAGGGCAAGATCGCCGAGATGCGAACCGGTGAAGGTAAGACGCTGGTCGCAACCGCTCCGGTCTATCTGAACGCGCTGACCGGAAAAGGAGTCCATGTCGTGACGGTCAACGACTACCTTGCACGGCGTGACGCCGAATGGATGGGCAACATTTATCGCTTCCTCGGCCTGACAGTCGGCATTCTGGTAAACGCGATTGAGCCGTACACACCAGAGCGTAAAGCAGCCTATCAGGCGGATATTACCTATGGCACTAATAACGAGTTCGGGTTCGATTATCTGCGTGATAATATGGCAACCTCGCTCGAGCAGACCGTACAGCGTGAACTCAACTTCGCAATTGTTGACGAGGTCGATAACATCCTGATCGACGAAGCGCGTACGCCGTTGATCATCTCTGGCCCCGGCGAAGAGCCAACCGAGATGTATGCGCAGTTCGCACGCTGGGCCCCACGCCTGAAAGAAGAGCTCGACTATACTGTTGATGAGAAACACCGCGCCGTCATGCTGACAGAAGCAGGCATTGACAAAATTGAGAAGATGGCCGGTATCGACAACATCTATGCTGAAGAGAACCTGGATATGACGCGCTATATGGAGAACGCGCTGAAAGCCGAGATTCTCTATAAGCGTGACCGGGACTATATTGTCAAAGATGGCGAAGTCGTGATCGTCGACGAGTTCACAGGCCGCCAGATGCCGGGACGCCGCTATAGCGAGGGCCTGCATCAGGCAATCGAGGCAAAGGAGGGCGTGAAGGTACAGCGTGAAAACCACACGCTCGCGACCATCACCTTTCAGAACTACTTCCGCCTGTATAACAAGCTGGCTGGTATGACCGGTACCGCACTCACCGAGGCCGAAGAGTTCCACAAGATCTACTCGCTGGACGTCATCGTCATCCCGACGAACAAGCCAATGATCCGCCGCGATATGCCAGACCTGATCTTCCGTAATCAGGAAGCCAAGTACCGCGCGATCGTCAACGAGATTAAAGAACGCCACGAGGAGGGTCAGCCTGTCCTGGTCGGTACAACCTCGGTCGAGATCTCCGAAATGCTCTCCGCCATGCTGGAACGCGAAGGGATTGAGCATAACGTCTTGAACGCCAAGCACCACGAACGTGAGGCACATATTGTCGCTCAGGCCGGTCGGAGTGGTGCTGTTACGATCGCAACGAACATGGCCGGTCGTGGTACCGATATCCTGCTTGGCGGCAATCCAGAAGGATACTTTGATACGATCCTGCGCAAACACGCCGAATCGGTCAGCTTTATTCGCGACATGCCCACCCGCTCTGAAGAAGAGCGTGAGGAGAAGGAAGAGGCAATCCGCGATTATATCGCGAATATGAGCGAAGAGGAAAAGCAGGAGCTCTTTCAACAGAAGATCAAGGAGTGCGAGGAAGATCGCAAGCGGGTTATCGAGCTTGGCGGCCTTTATATCATTGGTACCGAACGCCACGAATCGCGCCGTATTGATAACCAGCTTCGTGGTCGTGCCGGACGTCAGGGTGACCCTGGCGAGTCGCGTTTCTTCCTGGCGCTGGATGATGAACTGATGCGCCGCTTCGCCGCCGATCGTGTCTCTGGCCTGATGGAAAAAGCCGGGATGGAAGATATTCCGCTGGAAAGCAAGATCTTCACCCGCTTTATCGAGAACGCACAGCGCCAGGTTGAAGGCTACAACTTTGACCTCCGTAAACATGTGGTGGAATATGACGACGTGATCGCACAGCAGCGTGCCGTCATCTATGCTGATCGCCGCACGATTCTCGAACATGGCGATATGCATGATCGTATCGTGCACATGATCGAAAACGAGGTCGCACAGCTCGTTGAGGCCCACATTCCAGGCCATGCCATCAGCGATGAAGAAGAGCTTGACAGCCTCTTTAAGGCGCTGGAGACCTGGGTCGAGCTTCCCGAAGAGATCGTTCCAGACAATATCCACGCGCTGCAAAAAGATAAGCTGAAAAAGGAGCTCATCGAGCTGGTGGTCAACCACTACGAGCAACGTGCCCAGGAGCTTCGCACGCAGGCAAAAGCACAGGGCCTGACGATTGACCCCATCCGCGAGCTTGAGCGTACCAACCTGCTGCGCATCGTTGATCGCCTGTGGATGGATCATATCGACGCGCTGGACCTGATGCGTGCGGGTATCGGCCTGCGCAGTGTCGGTCAGCGTGATCCTCTGGTCGAGTTTAAGAACGAGGCCTATATGATGTTTGAAGAGCTTAAACGAGCCATTCAACGTCATACCGTCGATAACCTGCTGAAGCTGCTGCGCAATGAGGTCACGATCCAGGTCAATCGACCGGAGCCGCCGCGCCGCATTCCGCGCAATGTACAGACAAACGCCGAGGCCATTGCTGAGGCCAGTGGTCAGGCCAAAAGCGACGAGACAAAGCAGCCCGTAAAAACACGCTCAAACAGCCACCGTCAGAACGGGCAGCGAACGCCTGCTCCAGCTGCACGTAGCCTGCCCAAAGTCGGGCGCAATGATCCCTGTCCCTGTGGCAGCGGAAAAAAATACAAGCGCTGTCACGGCGCATAAGCCAAAAGACAAGACGGGTTCCCACTGAATGAAGAGGGGAACCCGTCTTTTTCTTCGGCTAGCCCGTTTCCAGCTCAATCCCATGAAGAGGATAAACCCCTGCTTCCTACCACGATTGCATGAACGATGTTTTCCAGCTCATCACAGAGATGCAGTGCTTTGATCTCTCGCTCAACCTGTGGGTACAGCTCGCGCTCGCCTTGAGCTGACAAATGCACACTTGCGCTTTTTCACGTTGTCCCTGCCAGGTGCTGGTAAGTGGCTCCGAAACCCAACCAAAGGCCGCCAGCCGCCTCCTTACCAGCACATTCGGTGCGCCCTTCCTTGCATCGACCGCAGTACAGGCGACAATAGAGTCAGATATCCTCTTCCTCTCTGAATATTCGCTTGCTTGTGAGAACTTGCCTCTTCATTTCGTCCGAGGCCTCCTCACAGGGATACGCCTACCCCCCATGCTGCCAATAGTGGTGCTGTAACTTAAACAGTTGCTTCTGGGAAAAGAGCGCAGAAACGAGTATCCAGCGACTTCTCATGCTGAACCGGCCTTTTCTTTTCAGATACATAAGCATTTGGTTATGGATAACCTCAGAATTTGCGAAGTAAAAATATAGACTGCTTGAGCTTCTTCGTGGTACTCTTTTGGTAGAAAACAATCTCTGGGGACAAAGGAGTCTCCGCCAGGATACAAGGGAGACAAAGGGGTCTCCCTTGCGTCATCCTCACGCGTAGACGCTGGTTTCTACTGTTTGTTGTGCAGCGCTTCAAAGTTGAAGCATGTAGAGATGAGGAGCATACATCATGACGACTGACTCCCTGGCACAATCCCTTCAAGAACAATGGACACATGATCCTCGCTGGAAAGGGATCAAACGTCCCTACAGTGCAGAAGATGTTCTGCGCTTACGCGGCTCCATTTCAATCGAGCACACCCTGGCCCGCCTGGGTGCCGAACGATTATGGCACCTGCTGAACACTGAACCTTATATTGCAGCACTCGGCGCGTTGACCGGTAATCAGGCTGTCCAGCAGGTAAAGGCTGGACTTAAAGCAATCTATCTCAGTGGCTGGCAGGTAGCAGCCGATGCCAATCTTGCCGGGCAGATGTATCCGGATCAAAGCCTCTACCCCAGTAACAGCGTTCCCCATGTCGTGAAACGGATCAATCAGGCCCTCCAGCGAGCCGACCAGATTCACCATTCCGAGGGCAAAAATGATATCTACTGGTTTGCTCCCATTGTCGCCGATGCCGAAGCCGGGTTCGGTGGTCCCCTCAATGTCTTTGAGTTGATGAAAGCCATGATTGAAGCCGGGGCTGCAGGCGTTCATTTTGAGGATCAGCTAGCCTCCGAGAAAAAATGCGGGCACCTGGGCGGCAAGGTCCTGATCCCGACCAGAGCCGCGATCAAGAACCTGATCTCTGCCCGTCTTGCCGCTGATGTTATGGGCGTTTCCACCATCTTGATTGCCCGCACCGATGCCAACGCCGCACAGCTTATTACCTCTGATATTGATCCAAACGATCAACCATTTTTAACGGGTGAGCGGACTCCTGAAGGCTTCTTCAGAACACGGGGAGGCCTTGAGGCTGCAATTGCACGCGGTCTGGCTTATGCTCCCTACTGCGACTTGATCTGGTGCGAAACCTCAACGCCTGATCTGGATGAGGCCCGCAGTTTTGCCGATGCCATTCATGCACACTATCCCGGCAAACTGCTTGCCTATAACTGTTCACCTTCTTTCAACTGGCGAAAGCACCTCGACGAGCAAACTATTGCCACCTTTCAGCAGCGTCTCAGTGAAATGGGCTACGTGTTCCAGTTTATCACGCTGGCAGGCTTCCACGCTCTGAATTACAGCATGTTCACGCTGGCCCAGAGCTACAAACAGGAGGGCATGGCCGCCTACTCCCGGCTGCAACAGGCAGAGTTCGAGCTTGAGGCGCAGGGATATACAGCGACCAGGCATCAGCGCGAAGTCGGGACGGGTTATTTCGACGAGGTGGCGCAGGTGATTGCGGGCGGAGAAACCTCTACAGTGGCCCTCACAGGTTCAACTGAAACGACCCAGTTCCAGTAAGACAGACAGTACGCTTCTATGATAAGATGTAGGAGTGTGTATCAGTAGACGTGAATAGCACACTCCTGCGTCTTTCTGTAGTTTGTTCCCGCACAAGTGATAAAGAAGGACGAAAGTATGACCAGTCAGGAAACTGTACGTTTTCCCGCAGGTATCGAGATCACCGCGCCAATTTCGCCCGCATTTGCCGAGATCCTGACACCGGCTGCGATGGAATTTGTGGCTCTGCTCTGTCGCACCTTTGAAGGAAGGAGGGCAGATCTTTTACAGCGCCGCGCCGCTCGACAAGCCGAAATAGATGCCGGAACACTGCCCGACTTTCTTCCCGAAACCGCGCACATTCGCCAGGGCAACTGGACCATTGCGCCCCTGCCCGCAGACCTCCAGGATCGCCGCGTTGAAATCACCGGGCCAGTCGATCGCAAGATGATCATTAACGCGCTCAACTCCGGAGCCAAAGTCTTTATGGCCGATTTTGAGGATGCTCACTCACCCACCTGGGCCGGCACCATTGAGGGACAGATCAACGTTCGAGACGCGGTGCGACGCACCATCAGCTATACCAGTCCAGAAGGCAAACACTATCAGCTCAACGAGCAAACGGCTGTGCTGCTGGTTCGTCCTCGGGGCTGGCACCTGGACGAAAAGCATGTCCTGCTCGATGGGAAACCCATCTCTGGCGGGATCTTTGATTTCGCGCTCTACTTCTTCCACAACGCGCACGCCCTGCTCGAACGTGGCACAGGCCCATACTTTTATCTGCCCAAACTGGAAAGCCACCTCGAAGCGCGGCTCTGGAACGATATCTTTAGCAAGGCACAACAAGAACTGGGCATTCCGCAGGGCACCATCAAGGCCACCGTCCTGATTGAAACCATCCTTGCCACCTTCGAGATGGATGAGATTCTCTACGAGCTTCGCGAGCATTCAGCCGGGCTCAACTGTGGACGATGGGATTACATCTTTAGTGCCATCAAGAAGTTTCGCAATCACCCGGACTTCCTGTATCCCGATCGGGCGCAGGTAACCATGACCACACACTTTATGCGCTCCTATACCCTGTTGACTATCAAGACCTGTCATCGGCGCAACGCTCCTGCTATTGGTGGAATGGCAGCCCAGATTCCGATCAAGCATGATCCTCAGGCCAATGAAGAGGCGCTAGCACGCGTCCGCGAAGACAAGCGCCGTGAGGCAACTGACGGGCACGACGGCACATGGGTAGCACATCCCGGACTGGTTTCTATAGCGCGGGCCGAGTTTGACGCTGTCCTGAAGGGGCCCAATCAAATTGAGCGGAAACGCGAGGATGTACAGGTAACCGCCGCCGATCTGCTCAAGGTGCCAGAGGGAACGATCACCGAGGGCGGAGTGCGCAACAATATCAGTGTCAGCCTGCAATATCTTGAGTCGTGGCTGCGCGGTACTGGCTGCGTGCCGATCAACAATCTGATGGAAGATGCCGCAACGGTTGAGATCTCTCGCGCTCAGCTCTGGCAGTGGCTCCATCACCCACGGGGAATTCTCGGCGATGGGCGCAAGGTAACGGTTGAGCTATTCCACAGCTTTCTGGATGAAGAGCTTGCTCGGCTGAAAGCACTACGCGCCGGGCGTTTCGAGGATGCCGCTCGCATCCTCGATGAGCTGGTTACCTCTGCTACCTTCGTTGAGTTTCTGACACTCCCGGCCTATCGATATCTGGCATAAAAAGAACCGGCATCCTCCTGACTCCTTCAGGAGGATGCCGGAATATCAGACCTTATGCCTCTTCGTCCCAGAGCGCGAGGCTCTTCGTACGTACCAGTTCGGATACCTTGTCGATAAACTGCGACAGAGGCACAGCACCGAGATTCTTGTTCGTGCGCAAACGAACCGCGACGGCCTCGGCTTCGGCCTCTTTATCGCCAACAACAAGCATGTAGGGGATCTTCTGCAACTGCGCATCGCGAACCTTCGCGTTCATGCGCTCGCCGCGAACATCCACATCAACCCGAAGCCCGATGGCTTTCAACAGCTCCTGCACCTTATAGGCGTAGTCAGCGTGACGGTCAGCAATCGGAATCACCATCGCCTGCACCGGGGCAAGCCAGACCGGGAATGCGCCAGCATAGTGCTCGATCAGCATTGCCATAAAGCGCTCTGTCGATCCCGTTACCGCACGGTGGATCATCACCGGACGGTGCGGCTGGCCGTCTTCGCCGATATACTCCAGCTCAAAGTTCTCGGGCTGGTTGAAATCAAGCTGCACCGTTGAGCACTGCCACTCGCGACCAAGCGCGTCACGGACCATAAAGTCAATCTTCGGGCCATAGAACGCGGCTTCACCGATACCAATTTCATACTTCAGGCCTTTCCCCAGCGCAGCATCACGCAAAGCATCCTCTGCGGCCTGCCAGATCTCGTCACTCCCGATATACTCTTCTTTCTTCTCGGGATCACGCAGCGAGAGACGCACCCAATAATCATTCAGACCATACGTCTTGAAGGCCTCTAGCGTTAGATCGATCGCCCGGTTAAACTCTTCTTGAACCTGATCGGGGCGCATAAAGACGTGGGCATCATCCTGCGTCAGGCTGCGCACCCGGGCCAGACCGGAGAGTGTTCCAGCCTTCTCGTATCGGTAGAGCGTGGCGAACTCGGCGTAGCGAATCGGCAGCTCACGATAGCTATGGCGCTGCGATTTATAGAGCGTGATATGGTGCGGGCAGTTCATTGGCTTCAGAATGTAGGCATCATCCTCAAGCTGCTCCTGTTCGCCCTTCATAACCGGGAACATGTTTTCGCGATACGTATACCAGTGGCGCGACGTCTTATACAGGCGCACTTTGCCCAGATGCGACGTCCAGACGTGCTGATAGCCGTGGCGCTCCTGAAGCTCACGCACATAGCCTTCCATCAGGTGACGCAGCATCTCACCATTCGGGAGGAACATTGGCACACCCGCCGGGAGATCATCATGCATCACAAACAGCTTCAACTCGCGCCCGAGCTTGCGGTGATCGCGCTTCTGGGCCTCTTCCAGCCGCCAGAGGTACTGGTCAAGCTCTTCCTGTGAGAACCAGGCCGTACCATAGATGCGCTGCAACATTGGCTTGTTCTCATCGCCACGCCAGTAGGCACCAGCAACCCGCATCAGCTTAAAGGGACCGATTTGTCCCGTATTCTCAACATGCGGACCACGGCAAAGGTCAAGGAAGTTCCCCTGTCGATACATGCCGACCTCTGCATCAGGGAGTCCCTCAATAATCTCAACCTTATATACCTGGCCCTTCTGACGGAAGTATTCGAGCGCCTTTTCACGCGGCCACATCTCATGCACAAACGGATGTTTCGCCTTCACAATGCGCTTCATACGTTTCTCGATTTCCGGCAAATCCTCAGGCGTCAACGGACGTGGAAGATCGATATCGTAGTAGAAACCATCTTCAATGGCTGGACCAATCGCGAACCTGGCATCGGGGAATATCTCTTGAACGGCCTCCGCCATCACGTGTGCAGCCGAATGGCGCATACGCTGAATAGGCGAATAATGCACCGATTGTTTTTCCAGATCTAATTCAGCGGAAGACATCTATTCTCTCCTGGCATCTTCACTGTAGCGGACAGAACAACAAAAAAACCCTTTCATCCCCACTGGGACGAAAAGGGCTCAATACTTTCCGTGGTTCCACCCAGATTCTTTCCGCAATAACGTATCTCCTTGAGCTCTTCCAATCTCTTCAGAACTCAAGTGAGACCATCTCAAGCGCAGAAAGCACTCGTGGTCAAAACCGTTAACGGGGTTTTACCGTGTACCTTACTGTCTCGGTACAGACCTGACAAGGGGTATCTTCTTCTCGGGTTACAGGTACACTTTCAGCCGCCGGTGTATCCTCTCTGAATGTCCTTGAGTAAGAAGACATGTCTTGTGTCCACGGTCACATTATCTCATTTGCCTACCGGTAGAACATACCTATAGCATACCATAGAGAAGCGCAACCTGTAAATAGTTTTTTGTGAGAGAATATCATAGAATTATGACCTTGCAAGCACTTTCAAACGCTGGGGCGAAAGTACTAAGCAAGCGACAAGAAAATTATACAGTGAAGCGTGCAAAGTGCTATAATACAACGATGATGAGATAGACTGCCTACTAGCCAGTCATAAAACCAAGCCCTTTGGCCTCAAAAAGCGAGGGACCTTTCGCACAGTTACCTAGCCAGGAGACTACATGAGTAATCCCATACCCTCCCCCTTTCGCTATCGTGTTGCTGCAATTCAGTATGAACCAACGCTCGGGGAGAAAGAAAAGAATGTCCGCGACTTGCTCCATCTGGCAGAAGAAGCGGCAAAGAACAGGGCCAGTCTGATTGTCCTGCCGGAGATGGGCACAACCGGCTACTGTTGGACATCACGCGAGGAAATTCAACCATTTGTCGAATCGATTCCCGGACCAACAAGCCAGCAATTCCAGGAGTTAGCTGCACGATATCACTGCTCTATCGCGCTCGCACTACCTGAAGTTGACCCCCTTACACAGGTATATTACAACAGTATGGTACTGATCGGGCCAAAAGGGATAACAGGGACGTACCGCAAAATACATTCATATATGTCAGAACCACGTTGGGCACGGGATGGGGATAAAGGAGTACCGGTCTGGGATACAGAGCTCGGTCGTTTGAGCGGCCTGATGTCACAGGATGCCTTCTACTGTGAGTCGGCACGCCTCTCCGCCCTGCACGGCGCAGATGTGTTGCTCCTGCCTTCCAGTCAGGTAGGTGATCAGCAGGTAATGGGCTGGTGGATGGCGCGAGCGCTGGAAAATGGCCTGTACGTGGTTGTCGCCAACCGCTACGGGAACGAACGAGGCGTCCAGTTTAGCGGCGGAAGCTGCATTATTAACCCAGATGGCACCCTGCAAGATTTTCTCAGCAAAGGAGACGGCATTGTCTACGGAGAGATTGACCTGCAAGCAAGTCGCCAGAAGGTCTGGGGACAGGGCGCGGTTAGCCGGGGAGATCGTTTGAAAGATAGGCGACCAGCCGAGTATATTCAGCTTGTTGATAATACCTATCTCTGGGAACCACTCCGTTATCATGGGCTGTATGAACTGGGCAGCCTTCCACCGGGGCAGCTCTCCTGTGTTGGCTTTCTACAGCTCGGTCTGGGCACCTTTACGCGCAGTACTACAAGCAATAACCTGGCAACAATTGAAGCACTCGGGAACCTGATTCGTGCTGTTATTAAAGACAGTGGCCCGGCTTGCCCGGACGTGTTAGTGCTTCCCGAACTGCTCCTACCCGGCCCGCTACCACGCGAACAACAGGGCAACCTGAGTGATGAGGAGTACCGCAACTATATCCAGCGAGGCGCAATTCAAATCCCTGGTCCCGAGACCGCAGCCTTTGCCACACTCGCTGAAGAACTGCAACTCAGCATGGTCCTCGGCGTCGCTGAATATGCCGATGGACACTACTATAATTCCGTTGTGCTGATTGACCCTGAGGGCGTCTATGGCACCTATCGCAAGCTCCATCTCACCGAACGAGATCGCCTCTGGGCAACACCTGGAAATGCCGGACTGCCTACCTTTGATACGCCATCAGGGCGTATTGGACTTACAACGGGATATGATGCGCTCTTCCCTGAAACGATCCGTGTGCTTGCGAGCAAGGGAGCCGATCTGGTCTGTGCGCCCACGCTGCTCGACTTCCCAGACCCTGTGCCTCTGCCCTTTACAGCTCCCACTTTTACCATTCCCAGCATTCTGGGCTTTGAAGAGGAAGAGCCACCACAGCATTATCTCTGGCGCATTCGGGCCGCCGAGCATAATGTCTATCTGGCAGTGACCAACTGGAGCGGACAGCACGCCGATGCCCGGGCGAATGGCCTGAGTGGCATCTTCTCGCCCACTGGAGCCAATGAAGTGATCGCCGATGAGGATGAGCCGGGCTTGATGCTGATGACGATCGATACGCGCGAGCAGCGCACCGGACGCCGCACTACCCATACCCTCGGATACGCGCCGGGAGATATGGCAGGCTCACTGACCGGAGAGCTGGACTATTCCATACAGGACAGCATTCCAGGCAACTCAGTCCGCAGCAAGCCCATGCTACGCAAACGTCAACCATACTGGTATCTGGACCTCGTCAAGCCCAAAATCGATCAGTGACACGCTGTTCACGGAGGGTGGTTCTCTCCGTGAACAGGAGCAACCTCCCACAAAACTCAGCCGGAAATGCCGTTGACTCTTTGTTTGCATGTTAGTATACTTGCATACAAGACCCACGCTCTCAAGGACTGTGATTGCAACGTGCAGAAACGCTAGCAATGTCCGAACACACAACAAAAGCACCATATAGCCTCAAACAACAGAGGTTCACAAAATACATATTTTTGGCTACATGCCTGGCAGTGGTCCTTCTCGTCATTAGCCTGCCCTGGCGTATCAATGATCGAGCGGAAACCACTCTTTTTATCAGTATTGCACAGATGATCGCTGCACTACTGGCGAGCTTCTGGTGCTTTCAAACGGCTATTCTGGCCCGAAAAGGCCCGATACGGCTCCACAGGCGTGATCAATATGCCTGGTTCACTATCGGGGCTTCCATATTGCTGTATGCCCTCTGGTTATTGCTGCATATGTGGTGGCACCAGATGTTGCCCCTGTTACAGGATGTCTCTTTTGCACTGCTCAGTCCGTTACTTCTGTTATTGGGAATTTTTCTTCTATCGTTTCGCACTCGTTTCTCTTTCCAGATGCTCCTTGACGCGATCATCACCACGCTTTCTCTTTTTGGGATCGCCTGGGTGCTCATGCATATACCAGAACGGACGCTTCCCTTCCTCGGTGAGGTCGTCGCTCCATCGCCTTCATTGACGTTACTGTATCTCTGTCCTACTCTGGCTCCCCTGTTCGGGATAGCCTACCTGCTCTATCGCGACGTCCATTCACTGTATAAGCCCTCATCACTGTTACTGATTGGCGGTCTGGGTATCTTTATCATCAGCGATATAATTTCGCTCTATACAGGGGCAATGGATCGTTTGCAAAATTCACTCTGGATAGCAGGATGTCTATTGACCGGCCTCTCCTCCCTTTATAGCTATCGAGAGGTGCTCCTGGAACCAGAAGAGGCCTCCAGCCAGAAAGAGCCTGTTCAGGGAAACGGCAGCATCACCCAGAATTTACTGGTCTACATTCCCATGTTGCTGCTCTTCGTGCTAACAGCATATCGCCATATCCGAATAAATCCTCAGTATGAAGCGATGGTTCTACCGCTGCTGATTCTGAGTATTGGCATCTTGATCGGGGCGCGTTTCTTCGTTGCCAGCCGCGAAAACGAAGGACTGCTGCGCGAAAAGAGCGCCCATCAGGATAAAATGGCCCACCTGCACCAGATCGTGGCCCGGCTGACACAGCATATTGAGCTCAAACCGCTCCGAGAGCAAGCGACCCGCACCTTGATTACGGATCTGGGCTTTGATGCGGCACTCTTGCTTCTCGTAGAAGAGCATCGTGGACCGTACCATATGCCACCCCACCTGCACATTCTTGCAGCAGCACATAAACAGCCACTTCAGAGCTGGTTTTTCCAGGGCGAGAACATTCTACAGCGCACCTATCGTAGTGAGCATGAAACCCTCTTACATTGGAACAGCCACACTCCCGATATCCCGGAGCCGGTGGCCTCGTGGTTTCTGGCGCAACGGATCGCGACAATGACCTTCTTTCCCTTAAGCTATCATGGGCAACGGATCGGGTGTCTGGGTGTCGCGCGCCAATCATCGACAGAGATCAATGAACAGGACCGCTCCCTCCTGGTAGCCTACAGCGAGCAGGTCGCCACACTGCTTCGCCATGCACAGCTCTACCAGGAAACGCAAGAACGTGAGGCATTCGCCCAGGCAATGGCAAATATAGCAACCCGTCTCAATGCCGCCGTTATTGAACCTGAAGAACTCAGCCAGCTTATCTGTGAAGAGGGAGCGCGTGCCCTGCGAGCGGATTTCACAATCTTCTATCTGTTGCAAAAAGGCCAGGGGCTACAGCCACAGGCCGCCTACTCTGGCAGTGACCAGCCCATCCATTGGCCCCCGATCAGCCTGTATGAACCAGATGCTCAGGCACTTGAAGCGTTGCAGCCAACGCTCATCGTGCTGGAAGAGGAAAAGCAGGATAATGTCAATTTTATCGGCAAAAAGCGACAACAACAAGCGCAAGGAGACGAACACAGCACCTATCGTATCGCGACTCAGTCACGACAGGGTTTCCGAGATACGCTGATACAGCAGGGCGTCACCACCGCTATTCTCACACCCTTAATTGAAGGGGGTGAACCTTTTGGCCTGCTTGTGTTTGCACGCTCAAGTTACCGGAGCAGCACTACCACACGGCCTCTGGATCTGCCCGAGCTATCACAGGCACAGGATTTCGGTGAGCAGGCGGGCGTCGCATACACGAATGCACAGCTCTACCAGCGTCTGCAAACAGCACATAGTCGCCTGCAAGAGCTCGATCAAATGAAAGATCAATTTATGGTTACGGCCTCCCATGAGCTCCGCACACCATTGACCGCAGTACAGGGCTATATCGAGCTCCTGGCTCAATATGATGAGATCCTGCCTGCAAATGACCGTCGGGAGTTTCTGGAAAAAGCACGACGTGGATGTGACGAACTGGCAATGCTGCTTTGCAACGTGATGGATGCCAGTCGTCTTGATAAAGAAATGACCATCGGCCCGGCACTGTTCAAAAACGTTTCGGTGCAGGAAGCGATCGAGAGTGTGGTGCTGATGATCGAGCCACAATTAACCAAAGAGCAACGAAACCTTCATCTTCATGTGCCCACCCATCTCATGGTGCGGGCTGATCCGATGCGACTTCGTCAGGTACTGATGAATATCTGTACCAATGCGCTGAAGTATTCACCGCCACAGACCCCGCTCTCGATTGTCGCACGCGTGCGTGAGGAGGAGGGGAGACAGCAGGTGATGATTACCATCAGTGATCGAGGGAAAGGAATCAAACCGGAGGATCATGAGCGGGTTTTTCAGCGCTTCTTCCGCGTGGAAAGTGATGTGAACAGTCCTGTCCGGGGTTCTGGTCTGGGTCTCTATATCTCGCGCCGCCTGATTGAAGCCATGGGTGGAAAGATTCGGATTGAAAGTGAAGGTATACCAGGCAAGGGTACAACAATCTCTATCCTATTGCCCATGGCTTAGGCGGAGAGGCTACTTTTTCGCACTATCCTTATCTTCAGCCGCCTTTGCCTGCTTTTTGACCAGCAAGGGGGCATGTTCTTCACAGAAGAGGAAACGGCGACCACCGGGGAGCAATTGCGCGTAAGCAGCGGGCTCTCCACAGGTATCACAGCGCCCGACGTGCGTTCTAACTGCTTTCATAAGAGATATATCCTCCTTTATTCAGAGAAATCTATAGAGATAAGGGCGACAAACCCGTGTGATTGAAAGGAATGCACCCCTATCATACCATAAATTGAGTAAATGTGTGACACCTGCAATCGGGAAGCGATATTTCTGGCGTAGGGCCAGAAAGCAGAGCGCGCACCACTTCCACGGTCTTATGTAAGACTTCAGAGAAATGAAGAGAAGAAATACACCTCGTCAGAAGACAGGGCAGAGATCTGCCCCCCTCCAGTGGCTTCAGAGGCTTGTACGGCCACTTTTACCCGCTGAAGAGAGGAACAGAGCGAAGCAAAGGGCCAGGGAAGCTGCTCGCGGTATAGTTGTAGGCAAGGGTGGTCGATTGTCGCACGGGTGCCAATAAGCCCGGTTGCATATCCTCAGGAGATCCCTGAAAGCGTGGGTTCCGATAAATCTGGTGTTGAGCAGTGCTCCACAGGGTACAATCGTTGAGCCGCTTACAAGGTTCTCTTCCGTGATCGCAGCAGGGTGAGAGCGAGAATCGCCCACCTCTCTTCTTTAGTATCAGAATAGCATCTATTCCCCTCAAGAGGTGAAAGAGGCGTTTCGAGCGTACCTTTTTCACCTTCTCTTGCGATAGAAGCAAGCTTTTAGCCACCTGTAACATTTCACCGGTCCTTTGCGTGAAAACAATGTGTGGTTCCTCTCAGTAGAAAAGCGGAGACTGTTTGCCCGCACACATATTCACTATCTGCGGTGTATTCATGCCAGGGCTGGCAGAATAGTCCGTCGCACATTCGGGAATGTCGTTGACTGTAACGTCGGCGACATTTCTTTTTTGCCGCAACAAAAAAGGCCCGCTGCGCTCACACCGGGCCTTTCTCTAGCGGAAAGAGGGGTTATGCTTGCTGGGTGGCAGCCTCAGCCGGCTGCTTGCTGGTCACAAGGCCGATCACATCGACGATAATGGCAAGCACCGCAGCAACCAGAAACACAGTTAGCTCAGGAAGAACCGTGGCGAGCCCAAGTGCTCCATCCAGTGCATATGCTCCAGGACCAACCAGACCAAGAATAATACTGATAATACCGAGAATCAAAGGATACTCATAGCCGCCCTTCGTCCCCCAGAAGCCAGCCGACCAGTGGAACTTCAATACAGCCATTAGCATAGCAGCAAACACACCGGCAGCCGCCAGCGGTGTCAATAGACCCAATACCAGCAACAGGCCGCCGCCAAACTCGCCCCCTGCTCCTAACAAGGCCCAGAACCCGGCAGGCTTAAACCCGAGCTTCTGCAACAATTGCGCAGTGCCCTTCAAACCACTACCACTAAACCAGCCCAATAATTTTTGTGCTCCATGTGCTGCAATGATAAGTCCAAAGCAGACGCGCAGCAGAAACAGTCCAGTTTCGATAGACATGGTAATCTCCTCTTAGTTTCCCTCGTTGGTTACTTTAGATAAGTGACTTTCTTCTCCTCAGTAGGATACCTCTTTCACTTTCTTTTGTCAAGTCCCTAATTTTAAATTAGTAACAAGCTGAGCAACTCCATTGTAAGCTTCGCTCCGAAGAGCAAGGAGGGCTGAAAACACCCAAAATGTGCATAGTCCACGAGAGGAGAGAAGTGCCCTGCTGCATGAGTTCGCCATCCGTCTGATCTACTAAAGCGTGCAGAAGAGTTTCTAATATTAAGAATCATATATTGAAGAGTATATATTTGAATAGCATATAAGTTATCTATTATACTCATAAGAGTACAATAGATATAGATGCCCTATTCTATGAAAAAGGAGGGATCAAGAAAATGTCATTGCTCACAAAAATTCGCTTTTCTCTTCTCGTAATAAGTATAGCATGTATACTCTTTTTTACTGCCTGTACCAATAACAACACAACGCAACAGAACCCGGTATCGACGCAGCAACCAGCGCCGCCACAACAAAGCCCAACAACCGGGCAGAATCAGCAACCTCAGCAGCCAACAACGGCACAGACCATCGAGTTCACCGGCACCGTGAAACAGGCCAGCAAGGACAGCCTGAGCGTCACAATGCCTAACGGGAAAGAACTGGCCATGCGCGTCACAGAACAGACCAGGCGCGATAAAGTTCCCCCCGATCAGCCGACTGTCGGGCAACTCATCAAAGTCAAGACGATTGCCGATAATCAAGGAAACTTTGTCGCAAACAAGCTTGAGCTCCCCGACGACGAGGATAGACGGGAGCCAGGAATCAAGAAGGTTAATTTTGAGGGTATCACCACCAGCCCGGTTGGAAAGGACAATATGTTGCACTTCAAGGTAGGCAACAACACCTATGATCTGCCAATCGATCCTTCACGCACCCGCATTGAAGACTTTGCCAACGCCCAGTCTATCCCAGGCAAGCAGCCTGTCGATGTTGAGGTTATCTATGACGGAACCAGGGGGACTGTGACAAAAGTTGACAACGGTCTTGACTGATCGCAGAAGCACAGTCGATAGCCCTTTTCATGGATGAATGAAGGGCTATCGACTCTTCTTTCGCCTGTACTTATGAGGTCAACTCGGCATCCAGCGGGATTTCATCCGGAACGCTTGGCGTATGCTCAGGAGAAGACATGATGGTTGAGGTATCGCGCAGGTCAATATTCAGCTTACCATTCACGGCCGAGACACGGACCTCACAATGCTGCGGGACATCGGCCAGAAGAATACGCAAGCTGAGAGGAACTGTCAGCATACGCTCAATCACACGACGCAACGGACGTGCGCCCTGCGTCGTACTGAAGCCCTCCTTACAAAGCAGATCGACAGCGCTATCTTCTACATTCAGCGTCATTCCCTGTTCCAGCAAGCGCCCGGCCAGCTCATGCAACTGGAGCCGGGTGATCGTATGAGCCTGATCGCGATCCAGCGGGTAGAACTGCACGATATCATCAATTCGATTCAGGAACTCGGGGCGGAATGCCTGACGAACTCGTTCCATGATCTGCTCACGCTGCATCTGCTTCTCGTTCTCGCGTGTATAGGCGCGGAAGCCGCCGGGTACCGAGCGCCCAAGCATCTCTGTTCCCAGATTTGAGGTCATAATCCAAATGGCATGCTGAGCATCAACGGTATGCCCCTGTGCATCGGTCAGACGTCCGGCATCAAACACCTGCAAGAACAGGTCAAACACTTCCGGGTGTGCCTTTTCCAGCTCGTCCAGCAGCACCACACAATGAGGGCGCCGCCGCAGTTTGCCGGTTAGCTGTCCCTCTTGATCGTAGCCTACATAGCCCGGAGGAGCGCCGATCATGCGAGACACAGCATGTTTCTCCATATACTCGGACATATCCACCCGAATCAGGTAATCATCGGAGCCAAACAGCTCCGCCGCCAGTGCACGCGCAAGCTCCGTCTTACCAACACCGGTCGGGCCCACAAACAGGAAAACCCCTACAGGTCGATTGCGCGGCTTCAATCCTGCACGTGCCACCTGAATCGCCTGCGAGACACGCTTCACCGCCTCTTCCTGACCGATCACCCGGGCTTTGAGCCGCGTTTCCAGACCGAGCAATCGATCTCGCTCCTCACGGCCGGGAGCGCGCACCGGAATGCCTGTTCGGTGGGAGATCACTTCGGCAATCAGCGGAGGCGTAATCACCGGCGTCGGGCGATTATCCACGTTCTCCTGCTCTTCCTCCTGTTCCGCTTCCTCCGCATGTTCCATCCAGGAAATACGCGCCTGTGAACAGGCCTCGTCCAGCACACTACAGGCCTTATCGGGAAGCCTGAGATTTGGGAGATACTGGACCGAAAGATTCACTGCTGCCTGCAACGCATCATCAGTAATCGTCGCATGATGATGCTCTTCATAGAGCGAGCGCATGCCCTTCAGGATAGCGAGCGCCTCATCCGGTGATGGCTCTTCAACCAGAATCGGGCGCAAACGGCGCTCCATTGCCGCGTCTTTCTCGATCAGACGATACTCTTGTGGCGTAGTGGCGCCAATACAGCGTAGCCGTCCCCCGGCAAGAGCCGGCTTAAGAATCCCTGCCGCGTCAATACTTCCATCGGCGGCCCGCCCGGTCCCGATCAGGAGATGCATTTCATCAATAAAGAGGATAATATTGCCACTTCCCTCCGCCTCTTCCAACACCTTCAGCAGGCGTTCCTCAAATTCGCCACGGTATTTTGTTCCAGCAACAAGCGAGCTAGCGGACAGCTCTATCAGGCGTTTTCCTTTCAGTTCGGGCGGTACCTTGCCCTCAATGATGCGCTGTGCCAGACCATATACGATGGTGGTCTTACCAACACCAGAGTCGCCAATCAGGATGGGGTTGTTTCGATCCTTGAGCATCAGAGTTTGCATGAGCAGACGCATCTCTTTCTCGCGCCCGATCAGCGGTGTCAGTTGCTCCTGGCTTGCCTGGCGGGTCAGATCGCGTCCCAGACGCTCAAGCACCGAGTTTCCGCCTTTGGGTGCTCCCTCGGGGGCAAGCACGCCCGGCAGATCATCAGCGCCAATCTCGGGGCCTCCCGCGCTCGCGGACGGGACCAACTCAAGCAGCGCATGGGCGTTACTCTGAGAGATCAGTTCCATCAATTGCGAGGGATTAATACCAAGCTTGGTTAACAGCTCATGGGTCACGCCATCCCCTTCACTCAGAACAGCCTGCGCAATGGCCCGTTCATCAACCAGCGAGCTCCCGGCAGAAGCCGCATTGCGCTCTGCCGTTTGGAGTATCTCTTTACAGCGACGTGTGGGAAGAATGGGCGTATCGATGGACGCCTTCCCTGAGCCAAGCGCCAGCCGGATGACATCACGCACCTGCTTGGGAGAGAAACCAAGCGTCCGTAAAGCATCCTGCGTACAGCCTCCATCCAGCTTTGTGAGCGCAATGAAGAGATGGGGGGTTCCTAAATAGTCCTTGTGCATCCGCCGGGCCTCGGTCAGAGCAAGTTCAAGAACTGCTTTTAAGAAACGTCTATCAGGTGTATGAGAAGATGCGAAAAAGGGTGGCATAAGTTGACTATCATCCAGGTCATCAAATTGTGGCTCAACAGGGCGTTCTTTCCCTGCAAGCGATCCAGTTACCAGACGTTGCGTTGGATCACCATATAAGACAAACGTCATCCAGGCGGTATCATCCGTATAATGCTGAGCCATATAGGAGCGTGCCCGCCGCAACGCGTCTCCCAGAGTGACGCCATCCGCAATATCCTGGTAGAAGAGCGCCATACATTCGCGCATGCGCAACGGATTCGCAGGCCAGCGAGGCACGACAACCGCACCCGCTCCTGCCTGGAGCAGCGTGGCGGCCAGTTGCTCAACAATCTCATCACGCTCCAACTGTGCGGCCGCACTGCCAGTTGAACGCAGAATTCGTTCATCTTCATAAAAGCTGAGAAATACCAGCGGACTCCTGGGTAATGCCAGGAAAAGCTGCTCAACCGCAGATGCATCTAGACGTGAGTTGCCTGCCAGGGGCAAGACAGGCTTGAGGCCCATGAAGGAAGGAAGAGGGCCGGCATAGTGCACAATCAGAGGATTTTCTGCGTTCAGCCGCATGCGCATTTCTAGTTGATTTGCCTGCTGCCGGTAGAGGATCAGTCGCGCAATGGCCTCGGGCAGACTGGTACACAGAGAGGCAACTTCCTCTTCCGCACTCACAAATTCGCCCGTTGGGTTGACCAGAAAGAGGATCGAAAGCGCCTGCGCGTCACGTTTGGAAAATTTATGAGCTCGATTCACTCGATCCTGTAACCCGGACCGATAGGAGCGATCACGCACCGCTTGCGGAAGACGAGCAACGCTCACCGTCTGACACAGATATTTCCCCGGTCGGGGACTCTGTGTTGAGTCAAACATGATCTCCCACGGAATATCAGGGGTGTTTGTCGTAAGCAGGAGAGCACCGTTTAGTGAGCGCAATGCATCATGCAAAACAGGAGGTATAAGCGTATCAAAGAGGAAGCGACCAAGCGCCATGTGTGTATCACTGATGGCAGCCGTCCTGGCCGTTTGTCTCTTTCCATCCAGTGTCCCGACAGAGCGGGTCGCTTGTGCCATTGCTTGCAGCATCCGACGAAGACGGTCATTCTGCTCCGGGCTCAGCTCTACGCTCAGTTCCTGTCCCGCAAGCACCTGACCATCGGGAAGATCAAGACGAAACTGGTATTTTGCATCGGTTCGGTTGATATTTAAAATGGCTGGCTGTTCCATGAATACTTCTCTTCCACAATCTTCCCGTGAATTACGATAACGCACGATCGGTACATTCTGCTACGAATTGTGATAACGCTGTTTCTCTCATTTCTGCGTTGACAGCGCGCCCCATCCTTACCATTGTACCGGCCACAACCTCCGGCGGCAATCACTACGAGCAGATGCCCTCTCTCCAGGCCCCACCGCCACTTTATCGGCCCATACAGACCAATAAGAGCCGCGACCGAGACCATTTCCTACACAGTACAACAAAGCAGTTCCTGATCTATAGCTCGACTATAGACAGCTTCCACAGCAATGTATCGGGTGAACTACCTACCCGCTTTCCCCTTCACCTGAACGGCCTCGGGGACTTCTTTTGCACAACGTAGTATACGCTGTTCGGAATACCACACGGTACAGAATCTGGCTCCCCTCTGTTCTACCACCATTTCCCCTGTTTGCTGATGTCGGGTCGCAGTCTGCTCTACATTATCAAACGCACAGCTATTTGTACAGTATAAGATAGCATATAAGTTCCATAGAGGCAATAGGAAAATTGCCTCTTCGTACTATTGACAGATTCATTAGTATGTTTAAAGATTGGAAATGTACAATAGTGAGAAACTTGTGTAACACTTTCTTTTTTAGGCGAAAAGGGAAGATTTTTCCGCCTGTTTTGTCTATACAGCGACTGCTGGCTTCTCAGGGCAGCTCGCAGCTTTCTCGTGCTGTCCTTCATCCAGCTTGAAAAGCATATCTTGAGTCATCACACCATTATAGTATAATCCATCGCGTGGCATTGTTGCACATCCGCTCTCCGCTTTTTGCAGGGTTAGATCCAGCTCCGGAAATGTACCCGCCTGACGCTGCACCAGTAGATCGTATACTCCAGTCTGCTGGCCCTTCTGGGGCGGCACATACCACGCTATGGTAGCAAGCATGGTGCAGTTCTTCGGCACTACCAGATAGCCGCCAAACATAGCCCGCCCGGCGATATCGCTCTTGAAATTATTCGGTGGCCCGATCTTGTTCAGCGGGTGCCATTGCCTGTAATAGGGATCTCCAATCATCGGCGCAGAGGCTCCCGCCTCGTACTGATCGGTTGGGCAAATGAGTTCCTGACCCGGATAGATTCCCTGCGCCGGACAATGACCAAGCGTTCCCCCGCATAAGGGTTCTCCGGTATCAAAGCCATTGCCCCAGAGGAACTTTGCATCGGGCGGCACATAGAGACGAATATAGTCACGATAGGTATCCAGGCCATAGACTGAACCCAACTGGTTATAGGCCAATCTGATCTGTAACATATGGGTCGCCCCTCCCTGTGCATCCAGCGTGACCGTATCTTTCATCAGCGTACGCACATACTGCGAGGCTTTGCTTGCGCTTACGTTGGTCTGGACCAGGTAAAAGGCATCATGGTCCGTCGAGCGATCAATCTCCGCGGCATAGCCATAACGGCTAAGCAACTGCTGAGCCTGCTCATTGGCGAAATAGATCTGCAAATCCTTTGTCTTCAAATTCTGTAGACCCATCACTCCGAGCACCAGCAATTCATCAAAGGATGCGTTGCGAATACGCGCCATCAATGCCTGCGCAACCAGACTGGTAAAGACCTTGCGAGCCTCCTCATTGTTCTCAATATGCTCGATTGTTTTGATTTTCAGGATGCCCGCGTTATCGAGCTGATAATAATGCAGGCGATCCTCAAGATTCTCAGCAGTCACAGTTTCGTTGTACTTCGGGATGGAAAGCGGCCCAATCACCTGTAACATGTGCTCGATCAGAAATGGCGTAAACATAATCACGCCATCCACATTCTTCTTCAGTTCATCCTTATATGCCTGCATAATAATCTTTGCAGATGCAGGAAAATCGGCTGACAGGTTCGCATCCCGCAGCCCCCAGTTAGCAAACGGCCACCATGAGCGGTATTCTTTCGGTGCATCCTGCTCGCTATTCGGGCTACCAGGCGCATACTCGATCAAGGCCACATTGGTTAACGAGAATGGAGCCACGCGTCCGCCATTGATCTTCAATTCTCCAAACTGGCCGGTAAAGCCTCCGGTCGCTCGCAATTCGCCCCGATCCATGGTCTGCACCAGAAAGGTGCGCGGCGTATCCACACCCAGAAGCCAGCCAGCAACCCCCATCATATTCTCAAGCAATCCGAGCGTCTCTCGCACCTGTGGCAACAGCAGCACATACTGTTGAAGCTGATTCCGCTGCGCAGTATCCAGCGGCAAGGCATCCAGTGAAAGCAGCCTGGTCTGTTGCTCGATCTTGTCCAGACGCGGCATCACCTGTTGAAGCGTCTGTTGCAGGAGCTGCAAGTCTGTCGAGGTAACCAGCGGCTTTTGCTCATTGGCAAGCAAGGGCCCCCGAAAACGAGGAGCAAGCTGTATCCCCGCATCCAGCGCTATCTGAGCGATATCGGTTAACTCAATCCCGATCTGGCTTGCTGCCTTTGCCGAGGTAATCTGTGGCTCAAACTGAGGCAACCACTGCGAAATATGGTGAATCACGGCTGAATCATTCAGCAACCCCTTGAGCGCTTCAAACTCCGCCTTCGCTGCCAATACTTCCTCTTTTGCATCTTTCAATGTACTGGCATCAAGCATGCTGCTCGGGCTTTTGCGGATCATCGATTGCCCATCTGTAGACCCGGAACCAGCAAGCAGCGTCTTCATATTCAGAAGGTGCTGCACCCCATTCTCAGCATGTGCGCGCAGTGAGGTATATGTCACCCAGGCATTTACACCATAGATCACGCCAGCACAGAGCGGAGCCAGCAGGCAGAATACCAGCGCCAGACGCACCCCAATAGAGAGCCGGCGGCTTAACGGCAGCTTACGCAGTATGATAGGAGCTTTGGGCCCAGGAACAAGTTCTGCTTCCCCCGGCTTTGTTTCAGGCTTCTCCGCTTGCTCGTCCACAACCGCAACAGCCGGAACAGCAGCAGCTTCTTGCACTTTCCCTTCCCGGGTTTGCACAGTCTCGGGAAGCGCAACCTTTTTCTTCTCCTCTTCTCCTGAGGATTCCGGCTCTTCCTCTTTCGGCTGTTCTTCCTTCTCTTCCGAGACATACAAAGGCTCCGGCTGCTCTTCTGCCTGTTCCATGACCTCAGGTATAGCTTCTCCCTCTTTCGGCTGCTCCTCTGCCTCTTTCAGGGGTTGAGTGGCCTCAGCGGGTATGGCTTCCTCTTTCGGCTGCTCCTCTTCTGAGACGTGCAAGGGCTCCAGAAGCGGTTCTGCCTCACCGTTCTCAACCTGGGAGGAAGGGGTAGCCTCTTCCGTGGAAAAAGGAGCTTCTGGTATTGAAGGAGGCACTTCGACCTGTTCCTTTTCGCACTGTGTGTCTCTGTCCATCAGCACCGCCGGTCTTTCTTTGACAGCAGCTATTGCCTTCCCCTCGGAAACAGCCTCTTCTGTTCCCTCAGGTTGCGCTTCCTCAGGACGTTGCACACGCGGAGTTCGCAATTTCTGTTCTCTCTGCACCTCAGATCCACGCATCTGCTTACGTGCATATTGCGAGGAATCTGAGTGACGTTTATTTCGCTTTTTTCGTTTTTTAGACATACTTTTTCTATGATGTATTCAAGTAAGAGCGCATTGCTTCAAAGACCAGAAAAGCCATGTATCCCTTCTGCCCCGCAACTCCCACTCTATAGCTATAACGCATTCGCCGTTCGTATGTTACATCGGCGGGAATACGATAGCATGAAGGAAATAGAAGCGCAGAATTATGCTGACAAACCCGGCTCCTCGTCATAGCTCGTCTGACCGAGCAAGGCGTATGCGCTATCATCATACACAGGCATTAAAATAATGCAAAGAAATATAGCGATTTTGTACTTCAGAACCAGAGAGACATTTCTTAGTCCCTTGACCTTCTCAACATCAGAAAAAAAGAGGAGCAGAAGATGCTGCTCCTTTTCATGAGGTGCTTCGTTATCGTCCTGATGACTGCAATTTTCGGGTCAAGCGACCACGAGAGCGAGCTGGTGGCGGGTAATATGAAGGGATTGTAGCGATAATATCGCCAATTCTGATCTGCACCTGCACATACCGATATGCTGGACGGTGATAGTGAGCAAAGAGCATCAAACTATGGTGGGCAATCACATCGGCGTCATCAGTATGGCGGGCAAGAATCATCTGCCCTCCAATCGACTCATCCGCCTCGCTCACCGCCATTTCTTCACCACTTTCATCCAGCATTAGCTTTCGTGTCTCACGTCGTAGCAACCGGTGCGGCCAGAGAATCAGGGCGATTGATTGACCCTTTAAACGTTGTTCAAGGAGACGTTGACCGAGATAATCCGCCAGTTTCCGAATCGCAGCACAGGTCTCGTCGGCATCCGCGGCATGATGAAAGCGCACTCTGGCATTCTGGCTCAGCGGTGGAACATCCGGCACAACCAGGCTGGAATCTTCTCCCTGTGCGACCTTAAACAGCCAGCTTCCCAGGCGTCCCAGGCGACGGCGGAGCCCTTCTTCAGTCAAGGTTGCGACCTGAGAGAACTCGGTAATACCAAAATCGCGCAAATGGGCAACCATTTCAGCAACTGCAAACGAGTCTATCTGCTCGCCTCGACCATCAGCCTCAGGCGGACGAGACAGTGTCCCCCCCCGTTCATCTCCATCGGCGCTCCCGGCACTATTGCCAGCAGCACGCACCTGTAAGAGCAACGACAGAGGCAAGGTCTGCACAAATGATGCCTCGCTCCCCGGAGGAATGTAAAGGACGCCCTGTCTCCCATCACGCCGGCTCATCAGCGCGGCCAGTTCAGCAATTGCCTTACCGCTGGCAACACCGATCTGTGCGGTCAGTTCCATCTCGGCGATCTCAGCACAGAGACGTTCCGCAAGCGCCACAGGCGAGTCAAAAGGAAGTTCGCACCCGCGCAGATCAATATAGGCATCAGCCAGAGGCAGTGACTCGATAATCCGGGAATAGGCTCTATAGCGCTCCCGCAGCTTCTGTAAGATCGGCTGGTAGCGTTCATGAGCAGCGGGCATAAAGCGTGTGCGTGGCGCGATTCGATGCGCTCTCCGTAGTGGCATACCCGGAGTAATGCCCTGGCGTATTGCAGCAGGCGAAGCGTCAATCACACGCCCCGGCTCATTCGGACGTCCATTCCCGGTACCAATCACAAAGCTGGTGCCCTTCAATGAGGGGTCAAAGTGCTCTTCCAGCGTACAGTAGAGATGGTGGATTCGCACATGCATAATACCCTGACGTAAACGGGCGCGTTCGGCCGCTTTCGCTGCCTGTTCCAGATCAGCGGAAGAAATAGTCTGCCCCTCAGATACCAGATGTTCAGTCTGAATATCTCCATCTAATGGAGTATGAAAAGGTTGCTGCATAGTTTCGTTTTCTTGCTTCTGCTATTGCTGCTTTTTATACTGTACGCCAGAAAAGCGCACAGAGAAATGATCTTCCAAACAAGAGGGCTGATAAGCATCTGACAGCTCAAACGCCATTGTATTACATCGCCACGCAAAGCGGCAGACAGATAGGAACGTTGTCCATCTCGCGCAGAATAAAGCCCTCCTTTCTCCCCACACAATACATAAACGATTGCAACAATGCTTTCGGTTTTACAGGCCATCAAAACAGAGCGCAACAGATACAGCACTTCTATTTTCATACGCTCTGAGAGGTGTGTCAAGAAACATTCAGAAAGCCGCATATGCGAAAAGAATCACAGTATTTACAACTTCTCAATACAGTTCACGTACTAGATGTTAGAGTATTTCTGCCTATCAGAGAAGGGGAAAGAATATGGATCGTGACCGCTTTGACAAATTTACAGAACAAGCTCGCAAAGTGCTTTCCTATGCGCAAGAAGAGGCATAGAAGTTCTCACACAATTACATTGGCACCGAACATCTCCTGCTCGGTCTGCTACGTAATCCAGAGAACGTAGCAACAAAAGTACTCCTCGCTCGTGGTATCGCTCTTGAGAAGATTCGGCATGAAATCGAATTCATTATCGGACGCGGTGATCGTATTGTGCTTGGTGCGATCGGCCTGACACCACGCGCCAAAAAGGTCATAGAACTGGCCGTCGATGAAGCCCGGCGGATGAATCACCGTTATATCGGCACCGAACACCTCCTGCTCGCCCTGATGCGTGAGGGCGAAGGCATCGCAGGCGGCGTGTTGAAAAGCCAGGGCCTCTCTCTGGAAGACCTGCGTACCACAACAATACAGCTAGTTGGATCATCCTCAACGCTGCATGCCAGAGAAGAAACCATCAGGCAGCAGATCTTCAGCTCAGGAGTGACGTTCACGATCTTTCCACAGGATATCCCCTATGGGCAACTGAGTCCACTTTCTATCTCAGCACTCACGTTCGCAGGTGGCGAACTTGCCCGCTTAAAGCAATTGCTCCTCACCCCTGAATTATTGCTGCTTGGTCTGCTTCACGAGGGCAGTTCACCAGCAGCGCAGGCGCTTCAGAAGCAAGGAGTCACCATCGACAAGGCTCGCTCGATTATTGAACAAAAGGAACCGGAACAGGAGCCAGATAGCACCCATCCCGGCATCTCTGTTCTGCTCTCAGCGTATCTGCTCATTGCGCATAAAGAGGCTCAAACCCGAGACGAAGAGCTTATCAGTCCTGAACACCTCCTGCTGGCAATGTTGCGTGATGAGCAGGGCCCTCTGGAAAACATTTTGACGGCGCTTGGCACTACCCGCACCAAAGTGAGGGAAACGCTCATACCGCTGCTCTAGATCAGCATGCTTATACCTGACAATTCAGCAGGTCCGGTACAATGGAGAATAAGAGTTGTTGTGTTTTTGTGGATGAGGGAGAGAAGGGAAAAAGACGTGAATCACAACAGCACCCCTGAGAGCGCCATCACAGAACGGCGGCTCCAACCCGGTAGCGGATCTGAACAGCGCTGGTTAGCAACCATGCTCAGGCGGCTTGAGATACACTGCGAACAGCGTGTCTTTGCCGCCGATATCCAGCTTTTCAAGGTCAGCCTGCATCATATTTTTCTCAGTACCTCGAAACTCTATCAGGACATCCTGCCCAGAGTCACGACCACCATTCAGAGTATGCACCTGCCCGTGCGAGGAAGCGAAGAGCTCAAACGCAAACGCAAAATATGGAGTAACCTGCTGGTGGGTCAACGCCAGCTTGAACGCCTTGCCACACTCTTTCAGCTCCTCAATAGCGCAATCAACGGGATGATTGACTCGCTGGATGCCACCGCCGACACCTCACACGTCAGAGAAGAACAGGGGATCAGCCCCGGCTCTGAACGCTTCCAATCGCCCCCAGAAAGCCGCTGGCAGCCCGAAATTCAAGAGCAATGGCGTCGAGCCTTCGCCATCGTCAGTACCCACATTAAGAGCTGGAAAAGCTACCGTGGTACCCTGAGCACCTATGCCTTCCACCTTCAATCAATGCCTCCCGGTTTGGATCGTCTGGACAGCCTTTTTCGTGAACTTCTTGAGAGCACCTGTGCGATCTATGGCGATATTCTGGCAGACTTTCAGGCAGTACTCGCGGAAGACGACGAGATGGTGATGACTCTTTTACTTGATATGATGCAGAAAGCAGATCAAGCCATTTTTACCATAGATGCATTGATGGAACCGTTACAGGCACTGATAGCGCATCACGCATTGAAACAAGAAATGAATTGATCTTAACCATAAATTACAAGACTTAACAGGACTGCAACCGGGTCAAGACTCGAATTCCAGTGTGTTGCGCTATACTTTCCACAACATCTCAAGGATACAACTTTTTCGATATACAAGGAGACGAGTTATGCGCCAGGAGGCAATCTCAGCACCGGGTGGAGCGTTAGAGGTACAGGAACATCACTACAGAATGGTGGAAACAGTGCCAGAGATTGCCAGGATGATAGAGGGTAGCATTTCGCAACTCTCACCCTCTACAGCCCTGGTAACCATTTCACTTCGTTTTCAGGACACTATTCCTGCTGCAACACGTGAAAGAAGTTGCCATTACTATCTTTCACACCTGCGTTTACGCGTCCGCAAAACAGATATCGTGCTGATGCGGCAGCAGCAATTTCATTTTCTCCTGCTCGGAGCCAACCGTCAGGGCGGCCAGCTTGTGCAGGAACGCCTCTGGGATACGCTGCTCTGGCGTATTCATCATACTGCCGAACAGGATATCAGCCAACCCCTGCATGTCAGTATCGGCCACAGTGCGTACCCGCTCCCTGACCCCAGTGGAAGAGAATGTCTGATTACCGCTGGTATGCAGCAACAAAGCGCCTTGATTCACCAGAGCGACAACGGTCCAGCAGCGCACGAACCGGAAGAGCTCTCTCGCCTTGCACGCAAGCTCGGGATACCCTATCTCTCCCTGCTTCCGCGCCAGTTTCCGCGCCGCCTCAAGGGAGTCATCAGCCCGAAACTGGCACAGGAGCTTCACTGCTTCCCTCTTGGTCGTGAGCGCAATACCCTGACGGTCGCAATGTCGGACCCACAGAACAGCCAGGCGCTTGACCGGCTTAAGAAGGAGACAGGCATGCAGATTTATCCGGTTCTTGCCAGTCCACAGGAGCTTCAAGCAGCACTGGAAAAAATGTCCTGAACATCATGCTCACAGAAGGAAAGCCTGGCAATTCGTCAGTAAAGTTGAACTTGCCCGAATTTCTTTCTATAATGCAAGGGGGCGATGTTTGCGTGTTTGTTTAGCGGTCAACTGAGCAAATAAACGCTCGTGGCACAACGCGACCGCCCGGAATAACCTGCAAAAGAAAGGGCTGCTGATGAGAATTCTTGTTACTGGCGGGGCTGGCTTTATCGGCTCACATATCGTAGACCACTATATTGCGGCTGGACACGAGGTCGCAATCATAGATAACATGTGGAATGAGGGCGGCGGGAAGAAGGACAACATTCACCCCAAAGCGACATTCTACAATGCAGATATTCGCGATGAAGAGGCCCTTACACGCATCTTCAGCGAGGTACAACCAGAAATCGTCTGCCATCACGCGGCACAGCATAGCGTTGCAGTCTCCACGCGTGATCCCAGGCTGGATGCACAGGTCAATGTCATGGGCCTGCTCAACGTGCTGGAAAACTGCACCCGCGTCCAAACTCGCAAGATTATCTTCGCATCTTCTGGCGCGACCTATGGGACTCCTGCCCGTCTGCCTCTGGATGAGGATGTACTCCAGCGGCCAGAATCCCCTTACGGGATCACAAAAATGGTCTCCGAACATTATTTGCGGTACTGGCAGCAGGCACACGGCCTGACCTATACCATTCTGCGCTACGGGAACGTCTATGGGCCACGTCAGGACCCGAACGGCGAGGCTGGTGTGATCGCAATCTTTGCGAAACGCTTCCTTGCTCATGAAGCAGTGCGCATTGACTGGGATGGAGAGCAGCGCAAAGATTACGTCTTTGTCGAGGACGTCGCCAGAGCAAACATTCAGGCGTTGAATCGCGGGGATAACGATGTGTTCTGCATCGGCACAGGAAACGCCGTCTCCGTCAACCAGATCTATCGTACCCTGGCAGATCTGACCGGCTATGAACCGGAGATTGTCCGCGCCCCCAAACGCCCGGGAGACCTCTATATGGCCGAGTTCAGTTGTGGCAAGGCAGAGCGGCTGCTTGGCTGGAAACCCGAAGTCTCTTTTGCAGAGGGCGTCAAGAAAACACTCGCATACTTTCAACAGCACTGAGGCATTGCGGTAGCTCTGATGGCGCAGGGCTACCGCTCTCCAATCACGGCCGCCGCTTCCGCCTGTTCAAGCGCATAGGAACGCACCACACCGCGCATATGCCGGGTGATCACATGCGCAAGGATCATATGAGCATCCTCTTCTTGCTCAATATTTCGTCCCGGAGCCAGAACATAGGCATCAACCATACGGCGCAGCTTGCCGCCCCGCGCCCCGAGCAGGGCAATGGTCGCCGCCTGATATTCTTTCGCCAGTTCAGCTGCCCGGATAACGTTCACAGAATTGCCGCTGGTGCTGATCAGGATCGTGACATCTCCCGGCTCGACCAGATTTGCCAGTTGCTCCGCAAAGACATGCTCATAAGCGGTATCGTTGCTCCAGGCCGTGAGTAAGGGAACATGGTCTGTCAGTGAGATCGCTTTCACGCGTGGGGCACCCGGCATAATCGTATTCTTTGCCAGATCAAGCGCGAGATGGGAAGCGGTTGCCGCGCTGCCACCATTGCCCATAATAAAGATGCGTTTTTCTTTGTAATATGCATCTTCAAGGATATCCAGGACATTTTGCAATTGCGGCAACGAGATAGAACGAACCATGCGCTCAACATCATGAAAGTATGCTACAGTTGAATGCAACATGTTTCCCCCTTAGACAAACTCACAACGCTCCGCGAACAACAACAGCCCGCTTACTCGTGTTCATAGGGCTGAACCCGCAGATGATCGTAACCAGACGAAACGTTGAGTATTACCGCTGCCCCCTGCCGATCAAACCGGAAATTCATTCGCTGCAAGCCCTGCTGCTCAAGAGCCAGCGTGACCGCCTCTTGAGCCTCTTCCGGGCAATAGAGCAGCAGAAAGCCACCACCACCGGCACCGGTAATCTTTCCGCCAAGCGCTCCACGCTGAAGCGCCAGTTCGTAACATTCATCAATAAAGCTTGAAGACAGGCCAGGTGCAAGGCAACGCTTCTCCTGCCACGCATAATGGAGCAGGCGAGCAAAGCGTTCAAGATCCCCAGATTCCAGACACTCCTGCATTTGCAGCGCCCCTTCTTTGATATGATGCAGTGCCTGCAACACCATCACATCATTCTGTTCAGTCGATGTACGCTGCTGTTTCAGGATAGAGGTTGACAGCCGGGAACGGCCCGTAAAGAAAAGCAACAGGCGCCTTTCCAGCGTCCAATAGGTTTCACGGGCAATCTGTAAGGGGGTCACGGTGACCCCATCGGCAGTAAAGGAGATTTTATTCAGGCCACCAAAGGCGGAGGCATACTGATCTTGCTTGCCAATTGGCATCCCCATTTTTTCGATCTCGATAGAGGATGCCAGTTCAGCAACCTGCTGTTTGCTCATTGGCAGCTCCAACAGGGTTGAGAACGCGCGCACCAGCGCCACAGCCGCAGAGCTTGACGAACCAAGCCCTGTCCCCGGGGGCACTTCGCCCGCCAGAAAGAGATTCAGACCACCACGTATACCAAAGTGGTGACAGACCGCTTTCGGCAACGCAAGATCACCATCCCAGGAAAGGGCATCAAAAGGCGCATGACGAAAGAGAGAGCGATAATCGGCTGAGATTATTTGTAATTCATCTGTAGCTGCAGCTTCAATAATAGTATAAAAGTATTTATTAATAGCAGTGCTGATCACCACGCCACCAAAGCGGCCATAGTACGCTTCTAGATCCGTCCCTCCACCTCCGAAACTGATTCGCATAGGAGCTCTTACAAGCAACATAGAAACACGATCTCCTCTACCACAAAATAAGGGAGCGCTTCCTTGCCTTTACCACAGGATTTGATAAATCCTATAAACCTTACAAATGCTTTGTGAAGCGCAAGCATAATATCTTCAACCAACTATCTAGTACCACGAAACAGATGCGTATCCTGCTTCAAACAAAGCTTCAACCAGGGAGTAGTATACGCAAGCCGCTCATCACCAGGCGATATAGCGGGATGAAACCAGAACAGAAAGCATGCAGGTGGAATATTTTACCCCGGCAAAAAGGTTAAGATGTTGTAGAGTCCGTGCCGGGCTGCATTCTGCGAGTGAGTCTTTTCCCCCTGAAAGCGACAATGCGCAGCCAGAAGAAGCACGGAGAAAAGGAGAAAAAAGAGAAGTGTCGAAGAAAAAAGTTCGTGTTGCAATTATCGGCGTTGGCAACTGTGCCAGTTCACTGGTGCAGGGAGTGCAATACTACCAGAACGCCAGCGAGGACGATTTCATCCCGGGACTGATGCATGTCAACCTGGGAGGGTATCATATTCGGGATATTGAGTTCACCGCTGCCTTTGATATCGATCAGAACAAAGTCGGCAAGGATCTGAGCGAGGCTATTTTCAGCGCCCCCAACAATACCTACAAGTTTGCTGATGTCCCCTACCTGAACGCCCGCGTTTATCGAGGAATGACACACGATGGTCTGGGTAAATATCTTTCACAAATCATTACCAAAGCCCCAGGCCCGACCGACAACATCGTGCAAATCCTCAAAGATACCGGAACCGATGTCGTCATCAACTATTTGCCTGTCGGCTCCGAGAATGCCACCAAGTGGTATGTTGAACAACTGCTACAGGCAAAGGTCGCCTTCGTCAACTGTGTCCCCGTTTTTATTGCTCGCGAACAATACTGGCAGAACCGCTTCAAAGAAGCCGGCCTCCCGATGATTGGAGATGATATCAAGAGCCAGGTAGGCGCAACCATCGTTCACCGCAAGCTGGCCCGACTCTTCCGTGAGCGCGGCGTCAAGCTGGAACGCACCATGCAGCTCAACGTCGGCGGCAACACCGACTTCTACAACATGCTGGAACGCGACCGCCTTGAGTCCAAGAAGATCAGCAAAACCAACGCGGTGACCAGCCAGCTTGATTATGAACTGGGCGAAGAGAACGTGCACATCGGCCCTTCAGACTATGTGGAGTGGCTCAGTGACCGCAAATGGGCCTATATCCGCCTTGAAGGCCGAACCTTTGGGGATGTTCCGCTCAATGTTGAGCTCAAGCTTGAGGTCTGGGATTCGCCGAACTCCGCAGGTGTGGTGATCGATGCCGTGCGCATGGCGAAACTGGCCCTCGATAACGGAATAAGCGGCACGCTTGAGGGACCGAGCGCGTACCTGATGAAATCGCCTCCCGTTCAACACTCCGATGACGTGGCTCGCGAAATGACCGAGTCCTTTATTGCCGAAATGGCAGGAAAAGGAAACGTCAAAGTGGAGGCAAATGGTCATCAGGTTGAAGCACCAACTGAGTAAGCAGAAAAAAGGGCGGCAGTATATGCCGCCCTCGGGTTTTACCCTGCACTATCTGTAGATGCTATGTATTCACACAGGCAATACATGGCATATCCACGATTGCTCACCGATGCTGTACCGGAGACGTGTTCTGTACCGAAGACGTCTCTGGAACAGAGCGGAGCAACTCTTCGCGCACAATCGAGACATCTGGGGGTGCGCTAATGCCGATCTTTACCCGCTCGCCTTCAACAGCCAATACAGAAATGTTAATTACTCCAGCCAGCACAATGCTTTCGCCAACTTTACGTCGCAATACAAGCATGCAAAGCTCCCTTCACCTTCATCATTTTGAAGCACATTTCAAGCGTCCCTGCGCTGCGACAAACGCCTAAAGGAGCATCTTTCAGCGTAACCGCACCAGTAGACAAAAAACCTGGCATACCATCAAGAGTTACAGACCACACCTATTATGACGTCTGATAGTGCATTTTTGATCCCCTATGACTATCAGACAATCCGCGGTCAGTCTCTCCCTCTGTACAAGGAAGATAGAATACATTCTCTCTTCCGAAAACGTACACCAACCTACCTGAAACAGGTTTCATTTTTAAGTATACAATTGGCAACAACCGTACTCTCTACAGTATACGTACCTGCTTCGATTTGGGCACGTAATTTGTCGACCAAAATGGCTCGATCTTGCTCCCAGGCAATTAAGCTCTCAACAGTTGGTAGATCATAGTACCAGCGAGAATGTGGTACTGGCTCGTAGTTCATCTGATTTCCCGGTTGAAATGTCTGGCCTTGCACTTTATTTCTCTCCCTATGCTGCGCTTGTTCAAAAAACAGAGGTTTACGCGCCGCATTGCTTTTCATCTCTTGACCTCCCGAATGAGAGCCTCCGACAGGCCCTCAACATCCTACACATTACAATCGGCAGCGCGTGAATTTTTGTTAGACATAGGTCACTGAAAAAGAATCCGGTCAGTTCAATCAGTGGATTTTTCTTCGGTCGTGCTTTTCCGTCGTGGACGACCACGGCCACGGCGCTGACCGGCCTCCGCCTTTTTTCTGGGTGTTTTACGAGCCTTCGCTTCTCCGGTCTGATAGGTCTGCATAGAGGCCCGCAAATGCATGATGGCCTGCATCCGAAGCTGGCAGATACGAGACTCGGAAACGTTCATGATCCGGCTGATTTCCTTCATAGTCAGCTCCTCTTTGTAGTACAGAGAGAGCAATAGCTGTTCCCGTTCCGGCAAGCGCTCGATCGCCTCTGCCAGCACTGTAACAAGCTCATGCTGCTCAACTTGCTCCGCGGGCCCTGTCGTCTGCTCATCTTCCAGCAAATCGCTCAGGGAGGTCGCATCGTCTTCCTGTGCCATTGATCCCAGGGGGGCATCAAGCGAGAGCACGGTTGCGCTCATATCCAGCAACATCTGTCGATACTGATCGATGGAAACGCCCATTGCCTCCGCGGCTTCCGTCTCAGTCGCCGGACGCTGCAAACGTTGTTCCAGCGTTGCTAGCGTGTCCTCGACCTGCCGCATGCGCGAAACAGCAGAACGTGGTAACCAGTTCAACTGTCTGATCTGATCAATGACCGCGCCTCGAATCCGGGGTGTCGCAAAGGATTCAAAGCGCACTCCTCGTGATGGATCATAGCGGTCAATTGCGTTTATCAGGCCAATCATACCATAGCCAATGAGGTCTTCAGTATCGAGTAGGCTGGAAGGAGGAATACCCAGACGACCAACAACAAAACGAGCAAGGGGAGCATAATGTGCAATCAGCTCTTCGCGCAGTTCTGGACGGCGAGTATTCATATATTGTGTCCAGATATCATCAACAGAAGTTTTCACCCCGACCCTCATACTAATTACTCTACGCTCCTTTCACCTGCAAAATACAACTCACCGCCCTCCTCTTTTCGTCTCGCTCCTTGACGTACCTACAGTGTAGTTTGGAATTACAGGCAATACCTATTGACTCTGGTCCCTTCTTCTACATACAGAAGTCCCGAAGAAAAGAGAACTATACATTTTGGCAAAGAGGTCGATATAAGTAGATAACCAATCCCTTCCATATGCACTGAAACGCTATTATCTTTCAAGATCCTAAGGAGAGAAACAGGAATGCACAATCTACCCTATCAGCCAGGAGATTCGGAGCAGCCAGAACAAACGCTGCACACCAGTGAGACAGACCAGACAGAGACCACACAACTGGCACTGTACAAAGAGCATACACAGTTAAAAGCATTGCTGGACAGCGGTTTTTCCTGGGGTGAAGCTATTCGCCTCATCGATATGAAAGAGGGTTTCTATAGCAATCCAGAAGTGCGCCAGCGCATGGAGGAAGACAGCCATATTCAATTCGCCCGCTGGTTGTACGAGCAGGGTGAATTAAACGAAAATTAGTGCTTGTCAGAATGAGGAAGTTATGCTATACTTCACGGCGGAGAGGTGTCAGAGTGGTCGAATGTGCCGCTCTCGAAAAGCGGTAGGGTGAACAGCCCTCGCGGGTTCGAATCCCGCCCTCTCCGCTTGCGTGGAGGAGTCTCATAGTGGTCTAGTGAGCACGACTGGAAATCGTGTAGGGTGAATAGCCCTCGTGGGTTCGAATCCCACCTCCTCCGCCCGTCAAGAGGTCAATCGCCGGTTGGTCTCTTTTTTTTGTCCTGTTTCCCTTGTTTTCTCACGCTTCTTCAGGTAAAATTGCGAAGAACCTATACCTTCCCCCGTCCTTGTAAGAATGCATTAACGCATTTTTACCCCCTTTTCCCGATACAATCTAGCTTTTTTTTATGAAAGGGAAACCCGATGGACACCTGTACAATCGGGCTGCTACTTGGTCTGCGCACACCCTTTTTTCTCACGATCCAGAAAGGGGCTGAGACCGAAGCCGCCCGTCAGAACGTCGCACTGCTTGTTGATGCACCCGCCGACTGGGATGCATCCTTACAGATCCCACTGATCGATTCGTTTATTGAGCGTCACGTTGACGCGCTGATTGTCACTCCCTGCGATAGTCAGGCACTGGTTGAACCCTTGCGCCGGGCCCACGAAGCCGGAATCAAGGTGCTAACCGTTGATGCCCACATCGGCGATGGCACCTCTACCAATGGTTTTCCCCTGACATTTATTGGCTCCGACAATACCGCCGGGGGTAGGCTCGCCGGCGAGCTGTTGCTGCGTCTGCTCAATGGTCAGACCAAACCAAAGGTCTATATCCAGAGCCTGCACCCGGGCGTCAGCGCAACTGATCAGCGCGAGGAGGGCTGCATTGAGATCCTGCGCACAAGCGATATCGAACTGCTCGGCATCGAGTATGATGGCGGCTCGATTGATGTCGCGTGTGAGCAGGCCACAGCCATGCTCCAACGCCACCCGGACCTTGCGGCCATTATGAGCACTGGAGATTATAGCTCGAAAGGTGTTGCCCGTGCTCTTAGAGCCACAAACCGGGCGCAGGACATCAGAGTTGTGCGCTTCGATGCTTCAGAACAGGGCATTGATGAGCTTCGTGCCGGAGTCGCAGATGTTGTGATCGCGCAGCGCCCATTTGATATGGGCCAACTCGCGGTAAAATGCGCGGTAAAAGCAGTGAAAGGAGAAGAAAGTACTATTCCCGAACGTATTTCAACCGGTTTTGTCATCATCGATCGGGAGAATGTAGAGACAGAAGAAGCACAGGCAGTTATCTGCAAAGAGCCGGAAATAAATCAATAACGCTGTCATATTACAGAAGAAATACGGGCTGTGGATTCCCTTCCACAGCCTTTTTACCTCTGTAGCTATCCCGCCCCCTATCTATAATTTTCAGAAATTTCTCCCGTTTTTAAATTCAAAACCAAGGATAGTATATATCGTTCTTCTAGCATCTTCCATAGCTTCTATGCCACTTTCCTACCTACAAATAAGAAGTACTTATATGGACTTGCCTGCCTTTATTTGTTATAATATTGCCCGGGAAGGTAAATAAAGATAATACTTTTTTTCGGGTGTATACATGAATAGATAGTAATACCCGGGCAATATATTTTAACTCAATTTATTTTTCTACTTTCGCTGGCAAGATCACCTTATTTTTTACTATATTGCTCCGGAATTTCAATCTACCTGTTCTACCTGTCATTTCTCTGTATACGCCCGTCTTCTCTACGGGGTGTCTCACCCCCGGAGTTCTTCTTCATGGGAACGAGCACCTGTGTTCACGTGCAGAAGTAGCGCTATGCAAATGGGAGATACATTCAACCGGTCACCTTGACGACAGATATAGAGGTAGAATACGAAGGAAAGGCCACCCGGCAGCTTCTCAGGCGTACTACAAGCATCACTAGAGTTATACGCTGGATGGGAGCACTAGACGAATGTTTGAACCAAATGAAACCCAGACCGATGATCTGGGGAGCGTGATAGATACGCTACAGTTAGGACGGAAATCCGGGGTACTTATTGTGAAACGAGAAGATACAATGAAAAAAGAAGTAGGGGTCATTACTTTTGTCAACGGGCAGATTACCCGGGCTACACTGGGCAATCTGGGAACAGCGGAAGCACTCCGGTGGCTCAGCACCTGGAAAAATTGCTTCTTCTCCTTTTCTCCCGGCATCCCACCCGAGACAAGCCCCACCCTTTTTCGTATGAGTGGCCCCCTTCCTCCTCGTCAAACCAGCAGGCAGCGGGCTCTACCACCTGCCACCCCCTCTGTACAGGGCTCTCCGACGTGGTCTGGTATTCGCAGAATTAAACATCCAGCAGAAGCCCTTCAGATTATTGAACAATACGGCCTTTCTCGTACGCATCGCCGTCTCTTCCTGTTACTTGACGCTCAACGAACCATCTCTGAGCTAGCCGTCCTGGTCCGGCGCTCACCCGAGGAAGTTCACCAGATGCTCGGACAACTGGAAACCCTCGGGCTCATTCAGCGATAGCACATCCGTAGAAGGGAGCCTCATGTTACAGCCAGTCCATCGGACACACACCCGACGCTCGCTCTCGCTTTCGCTTAAAGTTGCCTTGCTTCTGGTGATTGTCGCCATCACACCGCTACTCTTCAGTATCGGTATCATTACGCTTGTCACGCGTCCGACCGCAATCGCCCAGGCGAATCGCGAAATAGAGACCGACGCGAAAATCCATACAGAGCTAATTGACAACTTCTTTGCCGAACGCATCCTCGCCGCCGAAGCGCTCAGCCGCCTGGCTCCTCTCCATACCTTTATGGAAGAGCTACAAAAGAATGGCAGCGCAAGTGAAACGACCAAACAACGCGCACTGGACAGCCTTGAAACCGGTCATGGACGCGGCAGCTACTATGAGAACTGGACACTGCTTGACCTGCAAGGAATGCCCAAACTCTCTTATCCAGCCTCGCCCCTGCCACATGGGCAGTATTACATTCTCCCGGCAGATTTAAAGCAGATGCAGCCAGATGGACAGCAACAGAGTAGCGGCGCCAATCAGCCGCCACCATCAGCCAAGAAGACCCTTGTCTCTGGCGTGTTTTATAGCCCGATCACAAAGGAAGCCTATATTGATATCTATACGCCTATTACAACCACAGATTATGTGCAGGTTGGTATCTTACGCACCACGTTCGACATTCACTATATCTGGGATCTGGTGAATAAAGAGCAGGGAACGAATGGAAGCGGCAGCTATGCCTTTATTCTTGATCAGAACGGCGTCATTATTGCCCATAGTAGCCCCAACCCGGACCCATTCAGTGGTGTGCACTCGCAGCATCTTTTTCAAGCCGTGATGCCGCTCTCGGAGAAAACACGCAGTCTGATCGGCGCTGGTGATCTTTACGGTAAAGGGGCAGAGAATGCTGTTGACGTGCTTGACATTCCCGAGCTTGAACAGCTCTATAAGCAGGTCAACCCACCTGTCACGTTACAATTTACGCCTCCCGGACAGAAGGAGGTCCATCAGGCCGCGCGCCAGACAACATATACCGTCCCCTGGACCTATGTCGTGGTAACGCCGCTGAAAACCGCTACCGCGGTCGCTGATGAACAGCTTCTCAGCACCATCATTATCGCCTGTATACTCACCATTTCAGCCACAATCATCGGTGTTCTGCTGGCCCAACGCGTCACGTTCCCGATCCTGGCATCGGTCAACAATTTGCGTAAGAGCAGCGAATCTCTGAAGCAGCTAGCGGAAAAAGAGCAGAAGGCCGCGACCCAGCAGTCCTGGGTGATTGATTCCTGTAACGTCGGTCTGCAATCACTTCAATACTATACCGACGCTGCCAACACCGCTATCAAGCAGGCAAGCGAGGTCGGCACCAGACTAGAACAGCACTGGGAAAACCTGGACGGTGTTACAACCCGCAAAGCTTTGCAGCAGCTTATGAACGCAACTCGCTACGCGGAAAAGGCCATCCGGCTTCAGACGGAAAACAACAAAAAGCTGACCTCGGCTGTCAAGGTTTCAACCCAGGTCGCCGATCAGCTCGTGATGGGAGCGACCTCAGCAACCGACGCCGCTGACCAGCTAGAGCAGGTGGTGAACCAGTTGCGCACCGTCGTTGGCAAATAAGACATTTCTCTTGTGTTGCATAAACACATTCACTCTTTCTCTATTTTCTGTGCATTAAAGGAGTTTATTCATGAGCAAAACAAACAAACCCCTGGACCTTTCGAACGCGCTAAACAGGCGCACATTTCTTGTCAGCATCGCTACTGTTGCTGGTGGTGCGGCCCTGGTTGCCTGCTCCGCCAACAACTCAACCAACGCCTCAAACAATAACAACAATCAAAATACGTCTTCCTCAAAAAAGTACGCTCTGGCGGTCGTAGGCGGTATGGCGGGCGTCCCGTTCTATGAGATGATTAAAAAAGGGGCGGAGGAAGAAGCAAAGGCGCAAGGCATGGATCTGACCTATCAGGCCCCCAAACAGTGGGACCCGGTCGAGCAGACCAAAATTGTTGAGGCCCTGATTGCCAGGAAGGTAAACGCCATTATTATTTCTCCCTGTGACAATCAGGCGCTGGTAGCGCCGCTCCAGAAGGCGCACGATGCTGGCATCACCGTCATTACCGTTGATACCGTTCTGGGCGATGGCGACTACGCCAATGGCTCGGTCAAGTTTCCTATCACCTATATTGGCTCCGACAACACCAAAGGCGGCAAGATTGCCGGTGAGGTGATGATCAAAGCGATCGGGGGCAAAGGCAAGGTGTACATCCAGAGTAATAAGCCCGGCACAAGCTCAACCGACCAGCGCGAGAAGGGCTTTAAGGAGGCCATTGCAGCCACGAATGGCGCGGTCACCATCGTCTCCACCAGCTATGACGAGGGCAGCATGGATAAAGCAACACAGCAAACCTCGGCAGTGCTCCAGGCACACCCTGATATCGCTGGTATCTTCGGCACCACAGCCTTCAGTTCTGAAGGCGCAGCCGCCGCGGTGAAAAATGCCAACAAGAGCAATGCCATTAAGATTATCCACTTCGACTCGTCACAGCAGGGCGTGACCGATCTCCGCAATGGGATCATCGACTTTATCATCGGCCAGAAGCCCCGCGAAATGGGCAAAATCGGTGTGCAGTACGCGATCAAGGCCTTGAACGGCGACAGCTCGCTTCAGAAAAACGTGCAGACCGACTTCGTGGTTATCGATAAGACCAACGTTGATACCCCCGAATCCCAGAACGCGATCTACTAACCCAATTACGACCATCAGAACACATACAGTAAGAGAGGCGAGATCAGTACGATCACGTCTCTCTTCTGTCAAACAAAGGAGCAAGTATGGTCAGCGTTAAAACGCGTAACCGCCGGGAGCTATCCTGGAAAGACCTCAGCAAAGCATGGTCATGGATATTTCTGTGTGTTCTCTTCCTGTTCTTTTCTATCAGCGGCAACGGCTTCCTCAGCATTACGAATATCCAGAATATTTTTGCCGATATGTCCTTCATGCTGCTCATGGCACTCGGCCAGACCTTTGTGATTATTCTGGGCGGCCTGGATATCTCCGTAGGCTATACGACTGGCATGGCTTCCGTGATTGTGGCACAGATTATCATTGCCCTCGCTCCACGGCTGCCCCTGCCGCTGGTTGTGGTGATCGCCTTCCTGGTTGGCCTGGCGGTAGGCGTCCTGCCCGGCCTGCTGAACGGCGTCCTGATCACACGTCTCTCTGTGCCTCCCTTTATCGTCACGCTTGGTATGTATGGCATTGCACGAGGAGCCGGCTTTATCATCGAGAATGGCCTGCCGATCAGCATTCCCTTGCAGGATATCGGGCGCATCGGCAATAATAACCTGCTCTATATTCAGCCCACTGGAGCAATCACCTTCTTTCAGCCACCACAGGGCTTGACTGCCGTGCAGATGAGCAACGTGGTTGGCCTCTTTACGATGCCATTGATCCTCAGCCTGCTCCTGGTGCTCTTCTGCCACTGGTTGCTTACCCGCACCCGCTTCGGTCAACATACCTATGCGATTGGCGGCAACAAAGAGGCCGCTCGACGTGCAGGCATCCCGGTCGCCCGCCACACCGTGCTCGTGTATATTCTCTCCTCCTGTCTGGCCGCGACGGCTGGCGTTCTCTATGTGTTCCGCTTTTCCAGTGGTGCCGCTGAGGCTGGTGATCCCCTGCTGATTGACTCCATCGCGGCGGTGGCAATCGGTGGCGCTTCCTTGTTCGGTGGCGAGGGAACCATTATCGGCACGCTCATCGGTACGCTGATTATCAGTGTGATTCAAAATGGCCTGATCATCCTGGGAATCGACCCATTCTGGCAGTTTATCGCAGTGGGCGTTGTCATCATCATTGCCGTCTTTGTTGACCGCATGCGCATCAGAGCCTGAGGAGGTTATCCATGCCCGAGAAAGAGCCTGTATTGCAACTCGATGGCCTCTCAAAGCATTTCGGGGGCCTGATCGCCGTCAATCAGGTAAGCTTGACTATCTATCCTGGTGAGGTTGTCGGCCTGCTTGGAGACAACGGGGCAGGCAAATCAACCCTCATCAAAATGATCTCCGGCGTCTATCGGCCCGATCAGGGTACTATCAGCATTGATTCGACACCGGTTCATTTCTCAACGCCGATGGACGCCCGTAAGGCGGGTATTGAGACCATTTATCAGGATCTGGCGCTCTGTGAAAATCTGGATGCCAGTTCAAATCTCTTTCTGGGACGCGAGCCCTTGAAACGTCGCCTGGGCCTGTTCAAAGAGCTCGACCGCAAGCTGATGCAGAGCGAGGCCCACACCTTGCTTGAACAGCTTGATATCCAGATCCCGGATCTGACCCGCCCCATACGTGAGCTATCCGGAGGCCAGCGGCAGGCAATCGCGATTGCTCGCACCATCTACTGGAACGCCCGTCTACTCATCATGGACGAGCCAACGGCAGCTCTGGGCGTCCCGGAACAGCGGAAAGTGCTCCAACTGATCAGAACGCTACGCGAACGCGGCACCCCCATCCTGCTGATCAGCCATAATATGCAGGATGTCTTCGAGGTCGCCGATCGCGTCATCGTGCTGCGTCAGGGGCGCAAGGTAGGGGAGCGGCTCATCCAGGAAACAAACCAGAACGAGATCATCAGTCTGATTACCGGCTCCGAGCAAAAAGGATTGCACGCATGACAACAGTAGAAGTTCCTCAGCAGATGGCAGCCCGGACACGCTGGCTTGCGCTGGTTGTGCTCGTATTGGCCGCCTTTATGACAACGCTCGACGACTTCATTGTCTTTGTGGCCGAGCCCGCGCTACAACGCGAGTTGCATATGGATGCAGCGGGCCTGCAATGGGTCATCGCGGGCTACGTTCTGGCCTATGGGGTGCTCGTCGTGACAGGCGGGCGCCTCGGCGATATCTACGGACGAAAGCGCCTCTTTCTTTACGGGGTCTGGGGCTTTACGCTCACCTCATTTCTCTGTGGGATCGCCCCTGATACGCTTGTCCTGATTATCGCGCGTATTCTGGAAGGAATCACTGCCGCGCTGATGTTTCCGCAGGTATTCTCGTTGCTGAAGGTCACCTTTCCCGAGAAAGAACAGGGAATAGCGCTCGGAATTATCGGAGCAGTTCTGGGAGCCGCCGCGATCGGAGGGCAATTACTCGGGGGCCTGCTGCTTGGTGCAAATATCGGGGGTCTGGGTTGGCGACCCATCTTCTTCGTCAATGTGCCTGTCGGGCTTCTTGCAGCGCTCGCGGCTCCTTTTCTGCTGCGTGAGTCGCGCTCAACCACAGCAACCCGCGTGGATGGGCCGGGCGTCCTGCTGGCAACAGGAACCCTTTTCCTGCTTGCGTTTCCGCTTGTCGAGGGGCGTGAAATGGGCTGGCCGTGGTGGACCTTGCTCTGTCTGGTGGCCTGTCTGCCTGTAGGCTGGCTCTTTCTGCGCTATGAGCAACGGCGCACCCGGATGCTTGGATCCCCGCTGCTGGATCTCTCCCTGTTCCGCAACACCGTCTTTACACGGAGCATCCTGATCCTGTTACTGGAAACAGCTCTCGGCAGCGCCTTTTTCTTTATTCTGGCCCTCTATCTTCAGAGCGGGCATCACTTCAGCCCCTTTGAAGCGGGGCTGGCCTTTACGCCTATGGCGATCGCCTATACTGTTGGTTCCCTGGCAACCAGCCGCCTGACGCCGAAACTCGGCACTCGTATCCTGCATCTGGGCATCCTTATAGCAGCCCTGGGAACGGTCGTGACCTTTGTGGTGGTCAGTATGACGACAAAACCAACGCTTCTCACTATGCTTCCACTTGCTATACTGGGCTTCGGCAATGCGCTGGTTGCCACGCCTCTGCCGGGCTTTATTCTGACTGTCGCGGGCGATGATGCCGCCGGGGCCGCCTCAGGCTCGATCAGCACGGCGCAACAGGTTGGGCCTGCTCTGGGTATTGCGGTGATCGGGGTTATCTTTTTCAGCCTGCTCGGAGAACAGCATTATACCACTGCCTTCTCAATCACAATGCTGTGCTACATTCTGGGAATCTGTATGTTACAGATGGCGCTGGCGCTTGGCCTGCCCCGCCTGCTACATGAGCAAGCATAACAGAAAGAAAGAGAGGCTTTGCAGCCTCTCTTCTTCTGGTGCTAGTGTGTATGTTTGCGTCGGCGAAGCGTGCGGCGCAAGGCCACTGCCTCCCGCCAGAGCCGATATAGTACAGGACGATAGATGTAATCTTGCGTCCAGAGATAGTGAGCAGGGAAGCCGCCAAAGCCCTTCTTGAAGTGATAGACTCCCCACATCTCTGACCCTTCGCGTGGATTGTCAGGAATGGTACGGAAATCAAAGAGGGTGCAGCCCTGCTCCTTTGCCCACAGAATCGCATGGTATTGCAGAATATGCGATTTCGGCAGGTCGGTTCGATCATCTGTCATGCCGGCAAACATATCCCAGCAACAGTGACCATACCGAATCAACAGTTTTGCGGCAACCGGTTCCCCCTGATATTCAGCGATCAACAGAGCAGCATTGCCGTTCTCAGAGAACTGACGCAGGATCTCTCGATGATAGTCTTTATCATGAATAAAGAAGTCATCACGTTTGCTCGTCAGTTGCAGCAGTCGATAATACGTCTCGAAGTCCTCTTCGCTCTGTGCCACGCGTACGACCGCGCCCATACGCTCGGCCTTTTGAATATTATGTCTCCATGTCTTACGGAACGCCGAACGAAGTATCGGGAGTGCAGGCCGGATATCGAGATGCCAGCTACTCCGCCCATGCACAGCAATCGGATTGATCTTAAAACCCAGAGAGCGAAAAGCATCAAGCCAGCGCTCATACTGAGGATCATCTTCGGTAATGTTAGGCTCAAGACGCAAAATAAGGGCTCGCTCTCGACGCGCAATGGCATGGGCCTCTTCAATCAACGCTTTTAAAGCAGGTGAATCAGGCGCATCAACGGCAGGCCCACGACAACAATACAGCCATTTCAGGCGCAAGCCGGGAAGCGGCACATCAGAAAGAGAGAGCATCATAGCACCGATCATGCACCCGTCCTGAATAGCAGCCAGACGATATACTTTCGCGCCCAGATAACGCAACAGCTCTCCCCACTCATATGACTGAAGCAGGTGACCCTGTGGATGTTCCTGTAAGAAGCCATTCCACTCTTCACGATCTATCTCGGTTTTGATTTCCAACGACAACTTCGTGAAGGGCTTTTCTTCTAGCTGGCTCATCGACTCACTTCCTTTGTCAAGTATGTATTTCAGCGGCATATGATAATACACGCTTCTCCCCTCTCCATACATTTCCGTCATTCGCCTTCATAAGAGCCTTAACCTAGCTACGGAGTAATCATTTTTCTTTATTACGTCTCCGCAGAAGAAGATGTTCCAGCACGATGCACTTTTTCGGCGAACAACGATACACTTATACATCGCTGCAAGGTCGACATATATAACATAGTATACAAAATTTAAGCAGCTCTATCCTCCTTTTCATGAAAAGCATGCTGCTTCTTCTAAGGCTCTCCGAGATACCTTCCCTCGCTGAATTTCTGGAAAGAATACTGCTCTTGCACAAGAAATTGACATATATCTATCATCAAGGTAGACTTGTAGTTGCCTTTCGGTATTCTTTCACATTGTTCACCCTTTTTATTACCAGTAATAAATAGCATTCTTTGTCGCATATAAGGAATTTTATAAATGAAAAGATCTAAATGGCCTCTTGCTTCAACATGGGCGGCAATTTTTGTCCTCACAGGGTGGCGTTTGCGGAAAACAGGACCACTGCTGGCAATCACAGGATTGGGAATGATCGCGGCCTCGTTCGTTATCTGTGCGATCCCCCTCTTGACACAGACTATTTTTCGGCTGGGGTTGCCCGAGGCCACCATTACCCTGCATGCCACAGCAGGAACACTCTCAGCGGCCCGGATGGCCCAGATCCAGCAACAGCTGACCCAACCCCTTCAACGCAATCTAACGGATTGGCTTACGGTGCCCCCGACGCTCTCACTTGAAACGAGCAGTACCAGAGTACTTGCACCATCAACGTCGCACCCGTATACCATGAGCCTGATAGGAGCCTCCGGAGAGCAGGCCAGGCCGCACCTGACGATTCTTGAGGGTCGGCTTCCCCGCATCTCAGCGGACGCACTCGAAGTCGTGCTTCATCCGTCTGTTGCCACTCAGCTTCAACTCAGGCCTGGAGCGACACTGACCTTGCGCTATCTGCTGCTAGTGCCGGGCACACATGTCGGCACTCCAGCGACACTGACCTTGCGCGTCGTCGGAATCTTTCTTCCTGCGGCAAGCGATCCCTATTGGCAAAATACCACGTTCGCCTATCAGCCAGATACCTCCCTGACCGCATTGACCGAGAATACAGCGCTGGCTAACGCGATCGATACGCTGACGCGATCAGGAACAATGACGCTTCCAGAGCCGATTCATCTCTACTGGCGTTATCCGGTTGTGCTCCAGCGCCTTGAGAATACAGAACAGCTCAACGAACTTTTGACGCGCTATCACATAACCGGGGAACAACTGAAAAGCAGCGACAGCAGCCTGACCGAGAAGCCTCCTTTCCTTCAGCAACGTGAGCTACGCTCGGCAGCCTTTGGCACAGCAGGCAAGCCCGGCACCCTCTCAATCTACCGCGATCAACTTCAAGTAGTGCAACTCCCACTTTTTGTCCTCGCGGTTCAGATAACAGCGCTGATCCTCTTCTTTGTGGCGATCATGACTGAACTGTTACTCGAGCAACAGGACGAGGCGCTCGCGCTGCTGCACAGCCGTGGTGCAACCCGGCTTCAGCTTTCCGGCACGCTCCTGCTTCAGGTCTGTGGCCCCGCGATCCTGGCGCTACTGCTTGGGCCGCTCCTTGCGCTGCTCGCGGTCAGATCGCTTGTACAATGGCTCTTTAGCTCGCATCTGCGTCTCGGAATAGATACCCTGCTCACGATAGCGCCATATAGCATAGGGTTGCTGCTTGGCCTCGTGGTTGGTCTCTTTCTGGCATTTACCACCCTGCCCTATCTGCTCCCGGCAGCAATCAATTACGCCTCTTTCACCAACATCAGCACAACGAAGGAGTTCTTCAGCATGCTCAACAGTGGTGCGGCAATCTCAGTCATCATTCCCCCTGAGATCTGGCTTCCTCTGCTGGCTCTACTCAGGATCAGCCTGCTTGTCCTCTTGCTGACTGTCAGCACCATCATCCGCGCCTCGCTCCATACGGTCTTGCGCTTGAACGCTGACTAAAAAGAAGAAGAAGAGAGAGCAAACTCACTCTCTCTTCTACACCTCGCGAGAACAGATATCCTGTCCTCTGGCTCCTAGCGCTCTGGTACCACTATCGTTGGAATCGGTGGTACCGTTGGATCAGCAATAAAAAGGGGGTCCGGCACAGAAGGAATATCTGGTACACGAATGATCGGTCCCGGTTCGGGCTCTTTTTTCTTCTTCCCGGGATCGGGGGCAGGTGGTTTTCGCTCAGGAGTGACGTGTGAAGGTCCCGGCGTCGGCGTCGGGAGCGCGATGGGCGGCCGCTCCTGCTCAACCGGTAGTGTCGCGATTGGCTCAGGAGTCGCGACCGGGAACACCACCTGAGCAGGCGGGGGAACGACCACCTCCGCAGGCGTCGTCGCCACCGCGCGCGGCTGCACAGGAAGCAGCGTCAGTGAGCGCCGCATCTCGCTTTCGTTACGGGGCACAATTTGCAGCTTGCTCTTCTGTTGCGTCATGGTAATGACCTGTATCGGCTCGACGCTTCTGAGCGGAAAGAACATCTGCCAGAAGGTATAGCATATCATCGGCCCAACACACAGACATCCACCAAGCACGGCGTAAAAGAAGCGTTCTTTCAACCCTCCTCGCTGCTTTTCCTGATTCCACAATGCCATTACTGTATCTATCATAGCTCACCCTCAGAATTTGTCCGGTAGCGAACTGAGTCGTCTCACCCGGCGTCCAGCGACCTCATGTTCATCCGTTGAGAGCAGATCACCAGAAAGCGCATCCGTTCTAGGCTGACGCTCTTCTCCAGATGAAAAAGAGAACACCTGACGAACGGAGGTGCCACGCCACGGCGAGAGCCGCTGATTGATATGCTGCACTTGCTGGAAACGCTGTACAATCGTTTCCAGATACATCAGAAATTCTAGCGGGCGCTTCACCGCAAACAGCTCACGCTTTGACCAGTGTTCCGCCGTAAACGCGATGGCCCCCTGAAGCTCCGTTACCTCAACCAGGCGTCCATAACCAAGCACAATCTGACATTTGCGTCCAAAATAAATCAAGCGCTCGCTGGTCAGGATCAGCTTGCCATGATCCCGTGCAGGATACCGCTGTATCTGTACGTCCGGGGGGATCTCATCACAAAGCGTCACATCAGCGCTATAATGGGCATACTCCCCGGGCAGAAGGCGTACCGGGACGGGAACACGTGGCAAGGTCTCTTGCTGCAAGCGTAACCTCAACTGTTCAACATCAAAGCCATACTCGCGAAGCGATCGTTCTGACTGTAAACGCTGTTTCCTCCGCTCACGCAACTCTTGATATCGATGCAACCAGTGGGACACCTGAACAGGCCCTCGCTCTTCGGTGGTTGCCGCTTTGCGCATTCGGGAAAAGCTTCGGATCGGCTGATCTGCGGTCGTCACCATTCGCCGCGGGCGAGAGCGATAGACGTTCCGGCGTGACGTCGACACATACCTATGTAAATATTCAGCGATTCGGCGGGCTTCCTCAACCGCAGCAATACCACGCACTATGACCATGGACGAGCGAAAGCGTAGTTCAAGTCGGGCCGAGGCGATACCCAAAATGCGAAAGTAGCGAGCCCGTACCTGAAGTAAATCCGTGAGTGCATAGCGCTTTCCATGTAAATCGAGGTGGTCTTGATAGAGGCTCAAGCGGCGTCCCCATCCATAGTGACAGACGATGAGCGGTACAGAACGCTTGGTCATACTCCCCCTCTCCACATCATCCCAAAAATTCCAGACGTCTCTTAATAGGGAGACGAAAAGAGTCAGCGAACGTAACATACATCAATACATCCGTACATAGGCAAGCGCCCGTATAATACACAAATAAAGAGGCACATCAATGATATGCCTCTGTCATTTTCTACTTTGTGCGTCTCAGCCACTTCCGCTTGAAAAGCTGCCAGTGGAGATCTCGCAATGCTGAATGTATCTGCTCGGCCTCTTCCGGTCGAGCGGCTCCTTTACCCCAGCGCTCACGCACAAACAGCTCGGTTAAACGCCAGAGATACGGCGATTTCTGTGGTACCTGCTGCCCCAGCGCCCTACTATACTCATACGGCGTCTGCCAGGGCTTCGGTGCAAAGCCGACCCGACTGGCTAACCAGCAGAGCCGCCAATAGACGCCAGCAATCGGTGAGCTACCCCCATAGAGCCTGCGCCACCAGAGAGAGCACAGCGCGACCACTCCCGCTACCAGAGAAATACCCAGTGTGAGCAGGATCAGCACGGTCAACAGGACGGAGACTCCGGGATTGTCCCTCTCATCTTGAGACTCTGACGAATTGGGCTTCTCTACTTGCGGTTGTTTGGTTGGCACCTCTTTCTGCGTGACCTGGGTTGCGGTGGCTGTCTGCGTCGGAACGGCCGGCTGCGTTGACTCCGGTGGAGAAATCACAAGCGACTGCGACCCATCACCCGAGAAGCCCGGCGTCGGATCAAAGTTTACCCAACCATACTGCGGGAAATAGGCCTGTACCCAGCTATGGGCATCGCTCCCATTCACAACCCAGGCCTTGCGCTGTGAATCATAGTGGCCGGGGCTAAAACCATTTGCCATCCGCGTCGGGATATGCAGCATGCGAGCCATCACAATCATCGCGCTGGCATAGTAGGTACAATACCCGACTCGCGTTTGCAGCAACCAATCAACAACATTGGTATTAGATGGAATAGGTGTATTTTCTATAGAATAGGTAAATTCGTTTCTATCACTTAGATGCTTCTCTATTTGCTTCAGAGCATCATAAGCATTGTGCGCCCCCTCGGTCCACGCTTGCATCTGCCTCTCTACCGCCGGCGAAAGATTGGGCGGAAGCTGGACATAGCCAGTGAGGAGCGCCTGATAGTAGCGATCTTGTTGCCAGAAGGATGAGTTCTGTGAAGGCAAAGGGACCGTTGAGAGGAGACGGGAATCCGAGACAGGCGGGATCGACTCCACTGTGTAACGCTCATCCTTCTGTAAGCGTTCCTCTTTCTCCCATGCGCTCATGGTCACATCAGATCGCACAATCGTAGGGATCGTGAAACGATGAGGTTGAGCAGGGGCAAAGACATAGTGCTTCGGTCCAAGCGGCGGATTGAGCATGGTGATATTCGTTGCGATAGTTGATGTTGAGCTATCATGCACAATATCGTCGGGTAGGGTCGCCCCCGCCGGGAAGTAGGCCGAAGAGAGCATTCCAGGTTCAATCGTCCAGGTGCGACCATCGAAAACGTTATACGTAAAGCCTTGCAGATATTGTGGCGCATTAGCGGTAGTGGTATAGGAAAGCACCTCACCAGTCGGCAGGCTGACAGAGCCAGTAATGGTCATCCGGTCACTAAAGAAGTTCGCGGGAGTCGCATTGAAGATATCCCCCAGATTCTCTGGCGTGATACGTCCAGAAACCACATTATTCCAGGCCGCATCCAGTCGTGCCCAGAACTCACGTCCCTGGGCAGGCTGAGCAACAATGGGCAGGAACCATGCCCCGAGAACCGCAAGCAGCGTTATTACCGAGGCAAATTGCATCCGACGCAGCGTCATTGCACGGAGCCAGGAACGGTCCGTATAGAGGCCGTCCTGTCTCCAATTGTAAATCTGCGCAGCTAGCTGAACCCGAGCAATCAGTAACGCGAGTGCTCCCGCCAGAATGACAACCAGATAGCTATAATCTGTCTTGACGTAGTTGAGATTTACCAGGATGATCGAGGCATAGACCAGCGCAACCAGCCAGGGCAAACGGGCCCGATAGATCAGCCAGCTACCAAAGTAGCCCAGGAAGTACGCCAGGAAAGCAAGGTAGAAGAAGAACAGACGCTCAATAGCCTCCATTGCCTGAAAGCCACCAATGAACGCCTGATGTGTCGTCTCTATCAAGGTTTGTATCGGTATATGATAGGCCAGCATACACGTTACCAGTACGGCCAATGTATGACCGAACAGGCAGGCCAACAAGTGCAGGACCGATTGCGGCACCTTCGGCACTTTTGAGATTACCAATCCAACCAACAGGCCAACCGCCGGACAAATAAAGAGCAAAGTATCATGCTTGACCCAGTTTGCCGCAATGACCGAATACACAACACTATACAACGCAACTGCAAGCAGCACTAACGGAAGCCATCCTTCAGCAGGAGCCCACGAAAAAGAAAAGCGCTGAGGGGCAGGATATGCTGCCACGACAGGTTGAGAAAATGGCTGTGTTGATCGAGGTGGCTTACAATCTTCCGGTGGTATATCAGGTGGTCGTCGGGTGTCAAGCACGCTCAACTTTCCATACTCCTTACCATTGAAACGACATGTCTATATTGACCAATAGAGATATGCATTGCCATACTATGCAGTATACCTTTTTCAGTGCGTTTCACTATCGCTTATTACAGGTATCAGGACTTTTTCTTTATTTATTAAGAGTAGTAGCAACCTTACCTTACCATATCAACCCAACCTAAAACAATAGCCCCCGAAGAGAGGGAGGAACGCTTCTCTTCAGGGGATAAGAGCTATGAGGATGACACAACACTCCGCTTTCGCCCGAAGAACAGGAGCAACAGCGTCGCACTCAGGACAAGACATCCCGCGCCATACACAAAGGATGTGGAGAGACTGACGTGTTGCTGTAGCCAGCCCGCAATTGAAGGCCCAACGCTAAAACCAATACTCCATGTTGTTGAATACAATCCAGCCAGCTTGGAACGATGGCGATTCGACACCTGCTCCATCGCAAAAGTTGCATATACCGGTTCAATAATCGTACGCAAAATCGAGCGGGCATATTCGCCCCCGATTGCTACCAACAGGGAAGGCGCAAAGCCGATCAATACCATCAAGGGCGCGCTGATATACTGCACCAGCGTCACGATGCGTATCTTCTCCCATCTCCTGGTCAGCAAGGGAGCCAACAACGAGAAGATACCACCCGCCAGACCCGAAAAAGTGAAGATCACGCCCAGTTCGCCCGGCAAAAGCTGAAACCGGATCACAAAGTAGATCTGTATCAGGGCAACCACAGCCCCTTCACCCATTGTAAAGAGCAAATCAGGAATCAGCAGCTTAACAAAGAGCCAGACCGGCAGCTTCTCCTGAGATGCTTTCGGTTCTGTAGACGCAACCACGGCCTCAGCAGCCCCTGGCTCCGGCACCGCAACCACCGTCTCAGCCGCTGGCGCCTCATCTACCGGCTTCGACTCCTTCAAGAGCCAGAGCGGCAAACCAAAAAGGAAAGTAAAGAGTGAGGCAGCAATCACACCCCAACGTAGCGGCTCCGGACTATTCGCGGGAACATGCAACAGGCCAGCAACAAACTCCGGAATTGCTCCTCCGAGAAGGTTACCCAGTGAACCAATGCCAAGCATCAGGAAACTGTTCAGAGCAATCACACCCACGCGCTGGTTTGCCGTCGTACTCTCGGTCAACAGAGGGAGATTCGTTACCCAGTATGCAGTTGACACCAAACCCTGAATCAGACTGAAGGCAAGCAACAACGGAGCCGACGTTACCAGACCTATGCAGACCAGAAAAAGCGGAGATAAAATAGCGCTGGCAAGCAGGATCGGCTTGCGCCCAAAACGGTCGGCCAGGAGGCCGGCAGGGAAAGCCCCCAGAAAAGCACCGATCGCTGGCATCGCACTAAAAATCCCGATGAATTCCTGCGTATACCCAAGACTGTATGCATAATAGTTAATTGTAAGTGTTGCGATCGTAAGCTGTAATCCTTTGCCCAGGGTGAATACAAGCAAAAGATACACATTACGAGGCAAATGAATAAAAGAGGACAGAACTGAAAGAGGTGAAGAGCGGGTAGTGTGCGCCTCTCGACCCTTTATGGTGTGCTCTGTCTCAGGGTCTCTGGACACAGAGGACATACAAGTAATACTCCTGGACTCAGTATGATAACAAATATATGTATACAGTAACACACACGCTTGCACTCATACAATGGACAAAAGGTCAGTTTCTCAGCTCTGCCATCCAGGCAAGCAATAAAATATAACCTCCGACATTGAATCCGCGTATATTGATAACAACAACATAGATAACAACACCCGGGAAACCGGGACACAAACAAGCCCCTATAGCACAAAGAGGAGCAAAGCACACAATGCAATTTCAAGGCATTCACATCGGCGTACTACTCCAACCAGGCGATATTATTGCCTGGTTACTGGTTGGTCTCATCTCTGGATATATTGCCAGCTTGCTCGTCCGAGGTCGAGGTCTGGGTTGTCTGGGTAATACGGTTGTCGGCCTGATCGGTGCGGTAATCGGGGGATACCTGGCCAGTGCCCTGAATATAGGCGGGACCTATCACTTCTGTGGAACCATCTTCATCTCATTCCTGGGAGCCGCCCTTCTGCTCGTCATCTTGAAATTACTGACAGGTGGTAGAAGCTAAAACAGCATGTTCGATACAAAGAGAGGCAAGATAGCGTGAACTATCCTGCCTCTTTCTTGTTTGCTTCCAGCGTTTAGCGTCCGAAGCGCGGTCGCTCGGGGCGGCACTGCGTGGCACGCAGCAGCGTTACCCCGAGTTCTGGCTGTGTGCTTAACGTTGTCCCGAATACCTCATGCTGACCGTGAGGATCGGTCAAGATCCATTGTACCTCGGCAGCAACGTGCCGTGCAGGCAACTGCAACGGTTGAATGTGTTCTAGAATGCGAGCGGCAACCGCACTGACAATCGGGGTGGCGAACGAGGTTCCCGACCAGAATGCCCAACAATGATTGTTCCCCTCATAGGCAGGCTCTGGGGGGTTCTTCGCTTCAAGTGCGGGATATCTGGACCCGGTATACACGCCAATCATCGCATCCGCAATCCCATACTCAATCTCGTTCAGGGTCGGCGAGCCACCGCCATAAGTCGCGATACCATTGCCCTTTGGCGGAATCTGTGGATAGTTTGAGTAGCGTGCCGCCCGCTCACGACGATCAACCGCACCCACCGCGATCACTTCCGGAAAGGCGGCCGGATATCGTGGGCCGATACGGGTCGGGGTGCTATCCGTATTGGAGTCATTGCCTGCTGCCCCGACAATGACCGCGCCAGACTCTACCAGGCGTTGAATTGCATGATGCAGCGGCGCCCGCAAGAGATTGATGTCATACATCATCTGCACATGCTCCTGAGGCGTGCAGGCACCGGCAGCATGCCAGTACTTAAAGAGATCCTCATCTGAAGGCGTCAGCACCAGGCTCAGATTAATGACGACCGGCTTGTTATGCAGATCACCCGGCTGGCCCGTGCGCGGATTAATTGGCTGCATGCGTGCATGAATGGCTTCCAGCGCATTGATAACCGTTAAACTATCACTCACGCCAAAATCGTTCAGTACCCGCACATACTCGATATCAGCATCTGGCGCCAGATCGCGCAGGATGCCAGTCACAAAGAGGCCATGATCTGGCATCGGGAAGCCATAGAGTTTCCCATAGATATCGCGTCCGGTGACGAGCTGATCATCCGCCCCCTCGCCAAGCTCTTCGGAAAGCTGCTGATAGTAGAATTTGATTGAGGGCGATTCCTCGCGGTTCATCTGTGCTGCGATCGTCTGCAAGAGCATATTGGAATCACCTGCACGTTGAGCCGCCTCGCGGATTGCCGCCTGTGGGTCTCCGGCTGTCGCAGGCATGGTATCCAGCACAAAGACCGTTACGCCTTTCCCCGTCTTCGTTTCAAGAGGGGTATTCTTCAATTCAGGCAGAGAAAGCGACCAGCTTCCTGGATGTTCTGGACAGCTATCCTCGACGGGCACCGGAAACGGAGGATAAACCGGGCTTCCATGAGAAATACACCCCTGAGGCGTAGCACCGCCCAACCAGTTTGGAGCCGCTGACACGATAGGAATACGCGCATGCTCACGCAATGCTTGCAGGTTCTGATTCAACATGTTGACCACACGACGAGATGGAGAGGTATCATATCCCGGCCCCTCAACATCCTGCAACTGATGGTGCATCTCCACCTCTTCTACCGCGAAGAAACCCACAACGGTGGTACCGGTTGAAGCAGGAGAACAGAAGAGACACTTTTTCATCGCATGCTTGAGTTCAGTATGTTGTTCATTGATTTGCGTATGGTCATGAGTATGAGTGTGAGAATGAGAAGAGCCCAGAGGGGCCAGTTTAAAACCGCGATTGATTAGAAAAGAGTTTAATTCATCAATATTCAGAGAATCAGCCACAACAGCCGTACCATGTGTATGAGGTACATCCGATTGAAACGTCACCACCAGTTCATGTTCAAACCAGTACATGACAGGAGCACTCCACCAGGGGGTAGACAAATGATAATGTTCTTCAGACATGTATTCCTCCAAATATTTCAATAACATTTTCGTTTAAATAAACGACTATCCCCCTATTTTTTCTCCTATCTTCTCTTCACAAAAAGTGGGAGGACAAAGCCCCCCACCTCACACTGATTGAGACTCCTGCTTCTCTAGCTGGGTCCTCACCGCACTGCCAAGCGGCCCCGGATTACCAACCAGCCGAAAAGCGGCCCAGAAGTACGGGTGCGCGTAGGCCGCAGAGCTCCGCAATAGCTGACATTGAGCAGTACGCAATGCCTGTACTTTACTTTCTCCCTGCAAGATCTGATGGTAAAAATAATGCATAAATAGACCTGTAGAATTATCCTCTACCGACCAGATCGTCATTACCAGGGAGGCAGCGCCCGCCACCAGAAACGCACGTCCTAGTCCTAGCTGTTCGTCACCTCCGCCACTCAACGCAAGTCCCGTTTCACAGCCGCTTAACGTCACCAGTTCACAGCAATGAAGATCCAGGTGGAAAGCATCAAAGGCTGTCAGCAGCCCATCAGCAAGCAGCACCGCGGAAAAATTCGGCGCGTCCAGTCTGCTATGACCGTGGGTTGCCAGATGAATGACCGGCGCACCAGAGGCCAGCATCCGAAGCCTCTCCCCTGTTGCCTCCTGCTCCAAATAGCAGCGGCCACGCAACAGTTCAGCAACTTCCAGAGCCTCACGCCGAGCCGAGGGGAGCTCTCGATTCCCCGAGCAGCCAAAGATGAGCGGCTCGTTCAACGCGCTTTTATGCTCCGCCACCGGCTGCATGGCTCGCGTCAACAGCGTGCTTGCGGGCAAATAGCTGATCTGAAAATCCTCGATCAAAAAGCGCGCGCCATCAAAGAGCGCGTGAAAGGGCAATGAATGCAGCGGCCCATACGGCACAATTGTGATCAGCCCTTCGCGTGGCGGCAAGCACGAAGCCACAGGCTCGATCAGCAGCTTGTGCAGACGGCGCAGTAGCCCACGAAGTCCCTGCTGTGGCGGATTCGCAGGGTCAGACCATCCGGCTGGCTGTAGATGGGCATGCAACAACGGCAGGTAGCGTTCCACCTGAAGCGCTGCTCCCGGCACCTCAAAAACAGCCAATGTATCGGGAGTAAGCGCAAAGATGACCACATCATCGCGACACAAATAATAGGTCAGAACCACCTGATCCGGTTGCAGACAGGCACGCAACTGCGCGATATCGACCGTCCGTACGTTACGGAAAGTCGAGCGCAACGACGAATCTTGATGATCGGGTATTTCGATCTGCTGAACATACAGCCACTCAAAAAGCTCACTGATCTTTGCCTCGCACAGGTTCATCTCCTCTTTGACAGCCTCTCGGTCAACCAGGGCGAGCAGCAGCGGATCATTCGTCGCAAGTTGAGCGCTACATTTACGATAGCGCTCCTGCCATTGCTCAAGTTCGGTCTGCTTCTGCAGGAAGAGTGTACCGCGTTCCTGCCAGACCGTCCCCTGAGCTTGCTGCGCAGTGACCGGAGCAACATTTAAATACTGTCGCAAAGAGATTGAGCGTGCGCGTTCCAGATACCGAAAGGCCTGCTCTTTCTTGCCACGGCGCAATTGCAGCACAATCATATCCTCGTACATGTTCCAGGTTGTACGCAGGAACGAGGGCGAAAGATCGTAGAGCAGATTCCCGAGAATGCGTTCCACCTGGGCAATCGCGCCCCCAAAATAGCGTGCAGCCTGACCCTCATTCCCCCGCAGGAGCGCCAGACGCCCCTGCAAATAGCGGCATTTATACACCAGTTCCTGAAAATTATGCTGTCGGGCTCGCGTGGCACAATGCAGACACAGCTCTGCTGCTTCCTGCAACAGCTTCTGTCGTTGGTCAGCATCAGCAGCACAGCGTTCCGCCTGCGAAATACAGGCATCAGCCAGCACAATTTCAGTACGGAGGAGAAGCTGCTGCAATGTCTGCTGCTGATAGATCTGCCGAAGCTCACGGGCCTCGGTTGCTGCCTCAGCCCAACGCCCCAACTCAAGCAACAACTCGGCCTTCTGGAGCCGAGCAATATTAGAGAAATACATCAGGTTACGGGCATGGAACAGCTCAACAACCTCTTGTAGCGAGTTCAGGGCCTCCTTTGTGCGCCCTACCGCCACCAGGATCAGCGCATACTGATGCAGCATATCACCCGCCTCCCAGGACCCCTCTTTCGGCTCGAACTGTTCCAGAGCCTCAGTGGCAAGCCGATAGGCCTCTTGAGTCCGACCAAGCTTGACCAAACAGAGCGCCATCTGAAGCAAGATACCGGCCAGCAATCGGGCATCGGTCAGCTTATGCTGCTCAAACAAATCGCGTAGCTGATAGAAGCGTTTCAGGGCCGAACCATAATAGCCCTGAGCAAAATCGATATCAGCAAGCGTAATTTCCGTGATCATCACGGGCCAGATATTCCCGAGGGCAAGGAAGCGCTCTCGAGCTCTATAGAGCAGGCTATATGCCTCAGAGAAACGGCCAAGCACTGAGAGATTACTGGCCTTGTTATTTTCCGCAATCGCAATCGAGCGATAGACATTCGGATCGCCGTCCTGAACAAGCTCAGCATAAATAGCCAGCACACGATCATAGAGTTCAATCGCGCTCTGACAAAGGCCGGCCTGCTTATAAATAATCGCGGTGTTGAGATCAACAGCACACATCCAGTAACGATCACCCCGCCGCTCAAACACCGCTCGTACCGTTGCGGCTTCCTGTAACGCTTTCTCAATCTGACCCGCCGACGCGCAGGAGATCAGCCATTTCATTCGGCTTCGCGCCCAAAGATACTCATCTCCGAGGCGTAGAAATTCCTGCCCGGCACGTTCCAGACACTCAAGGGCCGCTTGATGATACCCTAGCGTCGAAAGCGCATCCCCTTTCGCGGAGAGACCGAGACCATAGGCTAAAGGAATCTGTAGCTCCTGTCCGAAAAAGATCAGAAGCTCGCTGTATTTTAAGGAGATAGACGGGTCAGCATACAGTTGTTTTGAAGCCTCCTCTTTAAAAGCCCGGGCCAGCGCCAGCGGGTCTTCAATCGAGCGAGCCTGAGAGAGGATGTATGCTTTTCCTTCCTCAAAATCACGAACAAACACCTCGCGAAAGAATTGTGCGACATCCATAACAACCCCATAACAGCGGATGTGAAGAAAAACAACATTTGCATCTTCCTTAATAATAGTCCATCTACTTTCAGGAAGCAAAAAGCTGTTGCGTTTCTTCCCTTTCGGCTGAAAGCGAAACAATACCGCCGCGCAAGCAGTTTCAGGCACTAGCTTGCGGGAATGGAGAGAGCTGGAATCACTACTTCATTTTCAGGCAAGGTGACCACCATCACATATTCACCAGTTGGCACCGGCTTTAAAACCACGTTCCCAAGATCATCAATGGACGCCTCCAACAGAGGGGGATCAACGGGTATCTCCTGTGCTGAAGGAAAGAGAGCAGCGGTGTAGAGAGAAACAGAGCCTCCCTCAAAGGTTTCGCTACTGACATTTGGATCAACACTGGAAAACAAGCCGAGAATCATCGCTTCCCCATAGCTGGTACGTGAGAGATGCAGAGAGATATTCAGAGAACCGGCCCGATATTGACGAGGCCAGGAACTCTCAGTCGGAGTTTCATGTAGGGCGCTTCGCGTCACAAACTGTGGCTGCCAGGGAACCAGCGTTGCCACGATTCGTTCAACAAAGCCACGCAGGGCTTCTCGCGGTGAAGGAGGCACGGGGAAGGGGTCAAAATCAGCGAGGATCTGGCGGATCTCCTGCACTTCCCTGTTACAAAGCGGACATTCCTTCAGATGTCCTGTAATCTTCATCACCTCATCGACAGGGAGCATATGAGCGCAAAAGAGGTTTAATGCTGTCGCATCGGGGCACTGGCTCCGATACAGCCTCGACACCAGAAACGCATTCGTTTCCTTGTAAAATACCAGTCGCTGACGACAAACCTCACATTGTCTGAGATGCTCCTGTGTCTCAGCGCGCAATGGCTCCTCATCAAGAATAAACCGGAGCAGTTCGTCATCATCAGGTGCCATTGCATGTACACAATCCATCATGAGCGGGTCCTTCAATTTCTCTAAACATTTAGCGCAATTTAGACGGTTGTTTAGGTTGCTGCTGTTTTATAAACGCCGGAGAGCAGATTTTTCGCACTCTATTTTCACCTGAGCGCCATTCTGGAGAACAGGTATAGACTCTTATCCCGCTTCTGAAGAGCGCTCGCACTACATAGATACATGTGCACATAACTATTGTACTCGCCCGGACTAACAGCCAGCAAAGCACAATAGGAAAAGAGAACCGGCGGGTAAAACAAAGGAGAGCGCGGCTTCAGGCCACCTCTCCCTGTAACAGACAATTGCATGGACCTTTTCAGACCACCATCACAGAAGTATAGAGTGTTACCATCAAACGAGATATCTGCCCTCCCAATCAGGCGTCACCGTTCCCGAGTTTCCAGCGAATCTTATCGGCATTGCGTAAAAGGCGTTCCATAATATTGCGCTTTAACCGATAAATCTCGTCTTCACTGTGAAACTCATCCGGGCAATAGCGTACAATCTCGCGCGGTTTGAGATTGCAGTGAAAATGGAGATACGCAACCCGACGCTCCTTTTCACCGGGGAGCAGCGATTGAATGACGTGCCACAATTCGTTCTCATGATAGCGGTCAACCACAAAGGGCTCGTCATGATTCCCCTGATGATAGTCAGGCATTGGCTCGACGGTAGAACGTGAGTAGGCACGCAGGGTATCCATAATTGCGCAGTTCAAACAGAGATGCAGATAACTCAGCGCCCCTCCGAGAGTGGAGAAACGCAGCTTCTGATCACTTACTGCCTGCCAGAAACGTCGGAAGGTATCGTCCATATAGGTCTGCTCATGCTCCAGGCGCAGCGCCGCCTCACGACTGGGATGACGTCCAATCCAGAGACGAATACTTTCACTGAACAGCTTCTGTAATACAAGCCACGCCTCCTCACAACGTTCGACAATTGCACGGCGCAGCACCTCTAAACAATACTGGTCGTTACATGGCTCTTTCCGACGATACTTGCCCATTTCACGTACGCTACATTCCATCAACTCCGTCAGGCTCATTTCGCCAGGTGGTTTATCCATTCTGATCCCCATTTGCTCTTGTCCTACTTCCTCTTCAGTTGTACTGAAGGCCGGATAGTACGTCTCCCCTCCACCGGGTGGACGCACTACGAGAATAAACGCAGCATCTTGCGGTTACTCAAAACCTTCCGCAGGTTCGCTTCTAAAGCCTTTCTTGCGCAATTGCGGTTACGCTCCGGCTTCCCTGGGATCTCCCCTCACTACAACCACTACAGTACACAACGATCATGTACAGAAATCTGTCGCTCCCGAAAAATAGGTTCTTGAAGAAGCTGCCATCTCTCTCAATCGATCTCCGACAAAAATTCAGTGATGATCTATACGCGAGTACAGTATCCCTCTCAGTCCCTTCCCCTGCCTGGTTACTCGCACACTTTACTCTGTCAAATGTACCATTTCTTGCCACAAATGAATAAAGCAGGTATACTTTATATATAAGATTACTCGCAACATGCGATTTGTACAATGTCTTGCGTAACCAAAAAAAAGTGACCAGTCCCACAAAAAGGACTGAGGGACATGAATAAGTCTATCCTGCTTGGTATCGATTCTGAACTTTCTCCGACAGCTCAGTACGCCTTGCAGGCCGTTAGCGAGTTTGTCGAGCGTGCTGCCCCCCAGGTTCGTTTGCTGCTTTTAAACGTCATACCGGTTACGCAGGTCATTCCTGCGCAGCCAGGAATGTATGTCGGGCAGGTCCTTCCCGGCGTCGTCACACCGGCGCAGCGTACCCTGGCAGAAGAAACGCTACAAAAAGCGCGCCTCCTGCTAGAACAGCGCGGAATTGGACTGGAGCGCACCGAGAGCATCATTCGCGAAGGGGTACCAGCAGACGAGATCGTGCGAGCTGCCAGAGAACATAATGCCAGCTTTATCGTTGTTGGCAGACATGCCGATACGCTCAAGCATCGCCTCCGGCGTATGCTGGTTGGTAGTGTCTCTCAGCGCGTCCTGCAGCTTGCTTCGTGCCCCGTTATGGTTGTCGTTACCCCCGAACCAGACCGCGTTGACGATCTGGTCGGCTGGTACAAAGAGGAGGTTAAACGCTACCTCAAAGAGAATAACGCATCTCTGACCATCCTGACACCTCAAAAAGTGGTGCAGTTCTTCACCCCCCCTGGTAAAGATGCCTCTGGCAAAAAGGAACTTGATGCCGCTACAAAGGCGCTTGAACAGCTTACTGAAGGTGGCATGCTGTGCCGCCATCAGGTAGAAGGAGAGCTACGCTACGTTAACGACTAAAGGCAGCCCTCCCTGAAACCGCGTTCTCCTTCTCATGCTAGCATCTGTTCCAGCTCATGTGGAAATGAAACCGGTTGCTGACAGATAAAGTTCTGGCAGACATAGGCGGTTGCCTTTTGCTGGAGCATGGAACGGCCAGCCAGCAATGGTATGGCCGTCAGCACTGCCTTGTTCTCCGGCTGAACACAGGCAAGCACACTGTTCGGTAGATACCGCTGATTGACCACAGCCAGAAGCGCCTGTGTGTCCACTGAGGCCGGATCTCCCAGAATCGAGATTTCACGCGCTGGTGACAGGGCAAAGTCCAGCGCTCCCAGTGCATGTCCGAACGCCTGGGGGTGCTGTACCATCACATCCGCGAGTGCCTGTAGATAGTTCTCTGCTCGCTCCCGATAGCTACTCTCACCGGTAAAGGCAGCCAGCCGCAGCAGCACATCCGCCGCACCGCTGTTCCCCGAAGGCGTTGCGTTGTCCATAATATCCTTTGGCCGGCAGATCAATTCCTCATGATCCTTACCAGTATCGAAGAAACCGCCGTTCTGCTCATCGGCAAAGAGCGCAATTGCCTGCTCCACCAGCTCCTGAGCCGCCTGGAACCAGCGAACGTCAAAGCACGCCTCATAGACAGCCAGCAGACCATCAGCCAGAAACACATAATCTTCCAGATATCCCTGAATATGCGCCCGACCATCCTTGTAGGTGCGTAGAAGACGCCCGTTCTGGCGCATGGTGGATAGCAGGAACTCCGCGTTCTTCAGCGCCACTTGCAGGTAATCCTCACGCTGGAGATGACGCGCCGCCTCCGCGAAACTGCGCAGCATCAGGCCATTCCATGAGGTCAGGATTTTCTCATCACGTCCGGGCTTCACACGCTGCTCCCGGAGCTGGAAGAGCCGCTCTCGTCCACGCCGCAAAGCCTGCTCAATCTCCTCGGGTGAGCGCTGAAACTCAGCCGCAAGCTCGGGCACGCTGGTGACAACATGCAAAATCGTTTTGCCCTCAAAATTGCCCTGACGCGTCACATCATAATAGCGCATAAAGATACGGGCATCCTGCGACTCAAGCGCCTGCTCGATCTCCTCGGGTGTCCAGAGGAAAAACTTGCCCTCAACCCCCTCGCTATCGGCGTCCTGCGTCGAGTAGAAGCCTCCCTCAGGCGAGAGCATCTCGCGCATGACATAGGCCAGCGTCTCTTCAACAATACGCCGATACAACGGCTCTTTTGTTACCAGATAGGTATGCAGATAGACGCGACTGAGTAGCGCGTTATCATACAGCATTTTTTCAAAATGCGGAACCAGCCACTCCGCGTCAACGGAATATCGATGGAAACCGCCCCCCAGTTGATCATAGATCCCACCCTGAGCCATCTGTTGCAGTGAGTGTTCCACCACTTGTAGCTCGGAATAGCGAGGAGGTTGTCCCTCGATCTCGCCCTTTTCCCGGTGCAGGTGGACGCGCAGCAGCAGTTCAAGCGCCATCGTATTCGGAAATTTCGGAGCACTGCCAAAGCCACCATGCTGCGCATCATATTCAGCAATCAGGGCATGGCTGGCTGTGCCTAGCAGATCAAGCGACTCGATGTGCCGAGTTGAGCGCTGTAATAGTGGCGCCTCACTCTGCTGTTGGAGATACTGGGCAAGCTGATTCGCCTGCTCCTCGACCTTTTCCCGCTCCTCTCGATAGGCATGCGCCATACTGAGCAGCACCCGCGGGAAGCCCGGCATCATATATTGACCATAATGACGATCACGGGGCGGATAATAGGTTCCACCAAAGAACGGACGACCATCAGGCGTCAGAAAGACGGTCATCGGCCAGCCTCCCTGTTGCGTCAGGGCCTGAACCGCACGCATATAGATCGCGTCGATATCCGGGCGTTCCTCCCGATCAACCTTGATACAGATAAAGTTCTGGTTCATCAGGGTTGCGATCTCTTCGTTCTCAAACGACTCATGTTCCATGACATGACACCAGTGGCAAGAAGAGTAGCCAACGCTCAGCAGGATAGGCTTATCCTCCTGCCGGGCCCGCTTCAGTGCCTCATCTCCCCACGGATACCAATCCACTGGATTATGAGCATGCTGTAAGAGATACGGGCTGGTCTCATGAATCAAGCGGTTGGTGTGCGTATGTTCACCCTGTCGGGGTGGTTGCTGCTCGGCCATAAGTGTTTCTCCCGAAAAAAGACAGTTTCTCTTGCATTGTACGACATCCAGAAAAGAAGAGAAAATTGAGCAATAACCCCGTACTTGACATTTCCAGGCCGGCGCTCTATACTCAAACTCTGAATATGTGACCAGATACAGCCAAAAAGTCATAACAGAACACCGGCGCGGGAAGGGAGGAACACAATGGCTCGATCACTACAATCCGATTCCACCAGACGACAGGAGCGTGCAGATCGCATTCTGGATGTCGCCGTTGAGTTGATGCTTCGCTGGGGCTATCGCAAGACCACCATTGACGACATCGCCCGACAGGCAGGCGTGGCAAAAGGCACCATCTACCTGCACTGGAAATCACGTGAAGCGCTGTTCCTTGCGGCCATATTCCGTGAACTCCTTCGCGCAGGAGAGGAGATGCTTCACAGGATCGAGGCAGACCCCGAAGGCATCCTGCTTTCCCACCTGACCAGACACTCCCTGTTTGTGACGCTGAACCGCCCGCTGACCAGAGCCCTCTTTCTCAACGATACCGATCTGCTCGGTGACTTTTTGCAACTGGCGAACGTTGGCACGCCTACACTGGCTCAGCAAAAACTGGCAGTTATCGAGAAACTCTTGCTCTTCCTGCGTGAAAGGCAACTGCTTCGTACTGATATGGATGTCCGAACCCAACTGTACTCGGTTAGCGCGATTATGATGGGCTTTTTAATGACTGAGCAGTACTTAGCGGAAGATCAGCGCCTCTCAGCCGAACAGATTGCGGATGAGGCTGCGGCGGTCATTCAGCAACGCTTTGAGTCAGGGCAAGCACCAGCCCCCGAAACCATGCAGGAGGCCCGTGAATACTTCGCGCCACTGCTGCGAACATATATCGGAGCAGCCAGAGAGTGGTTTCAGCGCCCCGAGACCGGGGCCTCACTTCGCCTGTAAAGCCAGATACGGATACAAAAAGCGATCAGAAGAAGTAGAAAGTCATATCCACCAGTATAGGGCTCTCCTGACCATTTTTCCCAGTACTTGCTGACGAAAAGGTTCATATGTCGTACAATAGAGACCTGATCAATAAAGAGAAGTCGCAGCCCAAAAAGAGTATGACAGAACAAGAATCCTTTGCCACATTGCGCATAAAGGCAACAGAGCACCTCAAACAGGTCGATCCAGTCCTGAACCATGCCATTGAGCTGGTGGGGCCTTGCACCATTGAGCCCGAACCCAATCTTTTTGAAGCCCTGGTTGATGCCATCGTTTCGCAGCAGATATCCGTTCAAGCGGCAGATGCGATCATGGCGCGTATCCGACAGGCTGTCCCTGATGGGAAGATCACCCCTGATACGCTTCTTCCTCTGGCCTATGAAGATCTGCGTTCCCTCGGCTTTTCCAATGCAAAGGCCCGCTATGTCCGTAATCTCCTTGAACACATTCTGACCGGACAGCTTGATCTGGAGCGCCTGCCGGAGCTGGACGACGAGACCATTATTCAACAGCTCACCGCTGTGAAGGGAATCGGGCGCTGGACCGCCGAAATGATCCTGATTTTCTCTCTGGCGCGTCCGGATGTGCTTCCAGTTGACGATCTTGGTCTTGTTGAGGGCGTGCGACAGGCATACGGTCTGCCAGAGCGGCCCGGGCGGAAAGAGCTGCTTGCCCTCGGGGAACGCTGGAAACCATATCGCACATTTGCCACGTGGTATATCTGGCGGTGGCGCAGATATACTATGAAGGATGACCGCAAGCGCACGCGTATTGTATCCTTATAGAGAATGCAGATGCGCCATTCGTACAACCTGAACCGATAAGCCAGATAGTTATTATGGACACTCCTGAAAATTACTATGCCATTCTTGGCGTTTCAGAGGATGCGGATAACGAAACACTGAAACGTGCATATCGCCAGCTTGCCAGACAGCATCATCCCGATCTGGCAGGCGAAGGAAGCGCAATTCAAATGAAGCGGATCAATCGGGCATATGCCGTCCTGAGCGATCCCGAAAAGCGACAGCATTACGATGCGATTCGTGGTGGCGTCATCGGCCAGACACGGCCTCGTTCCAGACCCAAACGCTTCAGCGAACAGGAGGACCTGGAATTTGCAGGCCTGAATACTTTTTGCACAAAGGGACCTTTCCGTTCAGGGCCGCGCCTGCATACCGGGCTCGGAGTGATCTCTGCTCTGCGCAGCATCTCCATCGCCAGTGGTCAATTGATCGCCGCAGGCACCCTTGACGGCACAGGCAAGATCTGGCAACTTGTTGACGACCAGCCCTGCAAAGAAATTGCCTTCTCGGCAGCTCCTATCCCGACCGTTGAATCGCTGCGCGAACTGCGCTTCTCAGAAGCTGGAAGCTTGCTAACCGGTTGGGGGCGTCAGGCGGTCCATGTCTGGGACGCATGGAGTGGTCAGCGCCTCTGGAGTTATAATGTCTCAGAAAGAGCCGTCTCTGCTCACTATTCCCTTGATCTCGTGCCCCAGGTGACCGCAAAAGGGAAGCAGGCAGTACGAATGGCCCTTCCACTCCTGCCAGGAGATATCCGGGCACCGCGCTCATGGGGCGTACGTGGCAGCGACATTATCAGCCATATTATGGAGGATGACACCCAGAAACTGATAGACCCTGTGACCTGTGTTGAAGAAAACATTGAAAATCGACAATTTTGGGCTATCCGGCTGCGAGCGCTCTCCGAGGACACTAACCACCTGCTCACCCTCTCCTGCGCCCAGATACCAGGGGAAAAGCAGCAGAAAGTGATCCTCAGACGATGGGATCTGACAGCCAGAGGGCGCTTTGGCGGACCACGCCCCCATATTGATATCTCGCTCGATGTGGGAGATTGCGCTGCGTGTGCGCCTCCCTACGCGGTCACGCCAGATGCTCGTATGGTTGCCTTTGGCTTTGCCGGAAATCAGCTGCGTATCTGCGATAGTACAAACGGAACCTTTAGCGATTTACCCTCGGGTACAATGGGAAGCAGCGCCCGCCTGGCATTCTCGTCAGACGGTCAATGGATCGCGATTGCACGTGAAGATAGCGAGATCAACGAAGGGGTCATTGATTTATGGCATGCTGCAACGGGCCAGCTTGTTCAGAAGTTTTATCACCCCTGGCAGATCAGTTCCCTCTATTTCAGTGAAAGACAACTTTTTGTTGCACTGACGGATGGGACTATATATACATGGAAGTAACTTAACCGTTGCTATTGTCATTCTGAATCGTTCGTGTAATCAGGCAACAGAACTTTTTTCAGGGAACGCCTATAATAAATTCCATATGTAGGAGAGAGGCCTTATTTTATGCGTGTATCAGTAATCGTTCCTGTTTATAATGAAGAACAAACTGTAGCAACCATTCTACAATCATTATCAGAAGTTCCTCTGGATCTGGAAGTCATTGTTGTTGATGATGCCTCAACAGACCGGACCTGGGAAATTTTGCAGGAGCTAAAGCAAAAAGAACCGTTTAATAAATATCTCTATGTCCGCCACGATCATAACCAGGGCAAAGGCGCAGGTCTGCGGACGGGCTTCGGGCTGGTGAACGGCGATCTGGTCACGATTCAAGACGCCGATATGGAATACGATCCACAGGACATCCCTGCATTGGTGCAGAAGTATGAGCAGGGAGTGACCCGCGGTATCAAACGAATCGCGGTCTACGGGTATCGCAACCTCTCACGCCAGAAGTTTACGACCCGTTGGGGCAATCGCTTCCTCACAGCCGTTACCAACCTCCTCTACGGTAGCCGCATCCACGACATGGAGACCTGCTATAAGCTCTTCCCGCGTGCAGTCGCCAAAGCGCTCCCGATGGAAGGCAAACGCTTTGAGATAGAGCCAGAAATCACCTCCTGTCTGCTTCAGGCTGGCTACACGATCCTGGAAGTGCCCATCAGCTACAACCCGCGCACCGCCAAGAAGCTGAATCCCTGGAAAGATGGATGGCCAGCCCTGGCCATGCTGTTACGCCGTCGCTTCCGCGGGTCATTTCATATCCCTGAGGAGAGCAAAGAGCCAGTAGCGCAACATACGGCTTAGAAAGGAGCCCGGTGTCTTGTTGTGCCGGGCCTTCCCTCTTCTGCCGAGAACACTTATGCACACGATAGAACAAAGGGGACAAAAAAAGGAGCCGCTTCCATGATGATTCGGGCTGGAATTCTCCAGGAAAAGGAAGAGGGGAAAACAATGTTCTTTCAGGGAGAAGAACGGGCCTACGTTCGCTGCGTGATCGCGGATCAGATAGAGCCAACACGGCGCTTCGTCTGTCGTATCCTGAATCAGGCTCACTTGCCGTTCCAGATCGGTGAGCATATCACAGTCGGTATTCAGAAAGTCGTCACTGAAAGGCAAAGCGGGACCGTTCGCTTCGACTGTATCCTGCTTGATTCTCCGCAATAAATCGCCGATTTTCAATCTATTTCCAAACGAAAGGGCCTGCCACCCGGAACGGGAAGCAGGCCACTTTTTTTGATCTATCTGCGAAACGGAGAACGACTAGTACTCAGGCATTGCCGGAGCAGCGGGTTTCTCCTTCTCAGGGATATCGGTAATCAGGGCCTCGGTGGTCAGGATCATCGCGGCGATGCTGGCTGCATTCTGTAGAGCAGAGCGCGTCACCTTCGCCGGGTCGATAATACCAGCCTCGACCATGTCGATATAGCTGTCGCTCAGGACGTTATAACCGATGCGGTTGCTGTTGTGCTCTTTCTGAGCGCGGCGGATACCCTCAACAACCACAGAACCATCACGGCCACCGTTTGCGGCGAGCTGGCGCAGAGGCTCCTCAAGCGCGCGGCGCAGGATGCTCACGCCGGTCGCGGCATCACCCTCAAGCTTCAGATCGTCCAGAGCGGCAACAGCGTTAACCAGAGCAACGCCACCACCGGGGACCATACCCTCTTCAACACCGGCCCGAGTCGCGGACAGGGCGTCCTCAACGCGGGTCTGGCGATACTTCAGCTCAACCTCGGTGCCAGCACCAACTTTGATCACGGCAACGCCACCGGAAAGCTTCGCCAGGCGCTCCTGAAGCTTCTCGCGATCATAGTCGCTGGTGGTCGCCTCGATCTGAGCCTTGATCTGGCGGATGCGGGCCTGAATGTCCTCGGGATTGCCATGACCCTCGATGATGGTGGTGTCGTCTTTGTGCGCGACAACCAGGCGAGCAGTCCCCAGATCTTCCAGAGTGGCGCTGTCAAGGCGGCGGCCCATGTCCTCGCTGATGACGGTACCACCGGTCAGTACAGCGATATCCTGCAACATATCCTTACGGCGATCACCGAAGCCAGGGGCCTTGATTGCCAGCACGTTCAGAATACCACGCAGCTTGTTCACAACCAGGGTCGGCAGCGCTTCGCCGTCAACATCCTCGGCAATGATGACGATGTTACGATTGCCCTGCTGGACCATCTTCTCGATCAAAGGCAGGATATCCTGAATGGCACTGATCTTCTTGTCGGTGATCAGGATATACGGGTTCTCGATCGAGGCTTCCATCTTCTCGGTGTTGGTCGCGAAATATGCAGAGATGTAACCTTTATCGATCTGCATACCCTCAACGTAGTCGACCTCGAAGTTGATACCGCGGGACTCCTCAACAGTGATGACACCATCTTTACCGACTTTGTCCATCACTTCGGCGATCAGCTCACCGATCTGCTCATCAGCGGCGGAGATAGAGGCGATCTGTGCGATCTCCTTCTTGCTCTCGACGGGGATAGCCATCTTGCGGATGTACTCAACAACAGCCTCGGTACCCTTGTCGATACCATACTTAAGCTGCATGGGGTTGGCGCCGGCGGCCAGGTTCTTCAGACCCTCAGTCACGATAGCCTGAGCCAGCACGGTTGCGGTGGTGGTACCATCACCAGCAACGTCGTTTGTGCGGGTCGCGGCCTCTTTGAGCAACTGAGCGCCCATGTTCTCGAATGGATCTTCGAGCTGAATTTCCTTCGCAACAGTGACGCCATCATGTGTAACGGAAGGAGCGCCGAATTTCTTATCCAGAGCAACGTTGCGGCCCTTAGGACCAAGAGTGGTCTTTACAGCATTGGCAAGTGTATCGATACCACGCTTGAGCGAACGACGAGCCTCATCATTAAATACGAGCTGCTTTGCCATTGTAACCCAGTCCTTTTCCTTCTTTTTTCAATGAGCAACTAACCAATAATGGCGAGAATATCGCTTTCCTTAAGAACGAGGTATTCTTCACCTTCCAGCTTGAATTCTGTGCCGCCATACTTGGCAAACAGAACACGATCACCCTCTTTGACCTGGATAGGAGCACGATCGCCATTATCGAGCAAGCGACCGCTACCAACTGCAATCACGGTGCCTTCCTGGGGTTTCTCTTTCGCTGTATCAGGGATCACGATACCGCTCTTGGTCACTTCTTCCTTTGCCGCGGGCTTTACTACAACGCGGTCACCAACAGGACGAATATTAGCCACTGCCGTATACTCCTTTTGTTTCACAAAGTCTATGGTTATTGCTCAGGGATCTCCCTATCATCAGGAGCGCCAGTAGTCGCGCCCCCGTTTTCCTGCTCATAATGGATCACCCCGGCAATGTTCACCGAGCGATACTGAGAGTAGTCGCAGGTACAGGGACCACCCGCTGCACATCCCGCACAACAATAGACCTTTCCCTGAACCACCACTGGCCGCCAGAGAATCTCAATGTCGCAGTTCGCACAATAGAGCCTCTGCCGCGACTGCACATGCAACCCGGTTTCGCTCTCAAAAGCCTGCTGATTTGTCTGTTTCTCATTGCGTTCTGCGAACATGGCTCATTTCTCACGGATGGTGGAACAACTACTACTTCATCCGTACATGAGTATGCCACAGAAATTGTTAGAAGCGTATAGGAAGAATGTTAGAGAAGTGTTAGAATTTCCCTGTGGCGTCAGAAGAGCCACGATCCAACGAGCCCCACCGCTGTTGTTACGCCCATCCCCCCTTTCTTCCGCTCTCACAGCGTTCTCAAAGGTATGGTACAATGTTTGCACGAAATGTAAGAACAAGCAAGCTATTATGTGCCAGGAGGAATGCATGTCTTATGGCCTACATCACAACGCTTCATACCAGAAAAGAAAAACCTTCCTATCGTGTTGAGGTTGGCGAAAACGGCCAGAAAAATACGATCACGCTTGATGGCAACGCCTATACCATCGACTGGCAGCAGATCGCGCAACTGGCAAATATCGCACAGGGCGCGGCCCATGCGGAGGGCCATTTTAGCCTTTTGATCGGCAACCATTCCTATGATATTTTTGCCCGTCGCATCACCAGGCCCGGCCAGAAGGGAAGTGAAACCTATGAATTGTTCATCGGGAGCCAACGCTTTGAAGTCACCGTCGAAGATGAGCGCACCCGCCTATTAAGTGGCCTGATCAAAGGCGCAGCAGGCACAGGCACCGCCGAAGTGACCGCTCCGATGCCTGGACTGGTTGTGGGCCTTCCCGTGGCCGTTGGCGATCATATTGAAGAAGGACAGGCCGTTGCTGTTCTGGAAGCGATGAAAATGGAGAATGACCTGACTGCTCCATTTACCGGTAAAGTCACCGAAATCCGCGTCCAGAAAGGGCAGACCGTCGATCAGGGTGACATTCTGGTTGTTATCGCCGGAGAGGACGCCTGAACACGCTTCTCAACGACTTCGGGCAAAGTGGCCCGGTACCATTTTCAATCGCGTACCCGAGATGGGCAAGCTACTGCGAAGAGCTTCCTGTTCCGAAACCTGAATGTGGAGGTACCAGGACTCAAGACCCATTGCCAGAGCAGAATGCGGGGGTCATCGCAGAAGGTATGCTATAATGCCAGAGGTATGCAAAGGAGGAATGTTGCGATGCAGCAGCATGTGAGTAAAAGCGCCAGGGAATGGCAGGAAACAACCTACCGGAAGGCGCGTGAGAAGGTAGAAGAGCGCAAGGTCCAATTTACCACCAGTTCAGATATTCCAGTCCAGCCACTGTATACACAGGAGGATCTAGCTCAGTTTCAGCCTCAGGAGCAACTGGGATATCCCGGCGAGTTCCCGTTTACCCGGGGCGTACAGCCGAGCATGTACCGCTCACGCTTCTGGACCATGCGCCAGTATGCCGGTTTTGGCACCGCCGAGGAATCAAATAAACGCTACCATTATCTGCTCTCACAGGGCACCACGGGCCTCTCGGTTGCCTTTGATCTTCCTACCCAGATCGGGTATGACGCAGATCATCCCCTGGCCGCCGGAGAAGTCGGCAAGGTCGGCGTCTCTATTTCCAGCCTGGAAGACATGGAAACGCTGCTTCATGGCCTCCCGCTGGAGCGGATCAGCACGTCAATGACGATCAATGCCACGGCCTCTATTCTGCTGGCGCTCTATATCGCGGTCGCCAAAAAGCAGGGGGCCGATGTCCGCAAACTTTCAGGCACCATTCAAAACGATATCCTGAAGGAGTATGTCGCCAGAGGCACCTACATCTACCCGCCAGAGCACTCAATGCGCCTCATCACCGACATCTTCAAATATTGCGCCGAACATGTGCCGCGCTGGAACACGATCAGCATCAGCGGCTATCACATCCGCGAGGCGGGAGCGACGGCAGCACAGGAAATCGCCTTTACCCTCTCGAATGCCATTGCCTATGTACAGGCGGCCATTGATGCAGGGCTGAACGTGGATAGATTTGCCGGGCAGCTCTCGTTCTTCTTCAACTGCCATAACAACTTCTTTGAAGAGATCTGTAAGTTCCGGGCAGCCCGCCGCATGTGGGCACACATCATGCGCGAGCGCTTCCACGCCCAGGAGAAACGCTCGATGATGCTCCGCTTCCACACGCAGACGGCCGGCTCAACCCTGACGGCACAGCAGCCTGATAACAACATCATTCGTACCGCCTATCAGGCGATGGCCGCCGTCCTGGGAGGCACGCAATCACTGCATACCAACTCCAAAGACGAGGCACTCTCTCTCCCGACCGAAGAATCTGCTCGTATTGCCCTGCGCACACAGCAGATTCTGGCCTACGAAACTGGCGTCGCCGACACCGTTGATCCCCTTGCAGGCTCGTACTTTATCGAAACCCTGACCAATCAGCTTGAAGAGGCTGCCTGGCAGTATATCCACAAGATAGATGAGCTCGGGGGAAGCGTTCGTGCCATCGAAAAGGGCTACCTCCAATCTGAGATAGAACAGGCTGCCTATGACTATCAGCTCTCTTTAGAGCGAGGAACTGCTACTGTTGTGGGCGTCAATCGTTTTACCATAGAGAATGAGGTACAACCGGAAATTCAGCGGGTTGATCCCGAGGTAGGCAAGCGTCAGGCTGCCAAACTTGCGGCATTGCGCCAGCGGCGCGATAACGAGCAGGTACAAAACAGGCTCCAGGCTCTTCAGAACGCAGCACGAGGCAGCAAGAACCTGATACCGTTTATCATTGAGGCAGTTGAAGCCTACGCCACTCTGGGAGAGATCAGCGATGCGCTGCGACATGTCTTCGGAGAACAAAGAGAGTTCGCCGCTGAACTGTAAGGATCTGTTCATAAGTACAGTTGATGATTTAGACTATGACGCAACAAATACTGAGAAACCAGGAACACACAAGCGAACAGAAAACACGGGGCGACCGCAGAGGTCGCCCATCTGCTCCTATCGGAGTTTTTGATTCCGGGGCGGGCGGCCTGACCATTCTGGCCGATCTACGAAAGCAACTACCCCATGAGCACTTTGTCTTTTTTGGGGATACGCTCAACAATCCATATGGTCCTCGCACCGATGCAGAAGTACGGGAGCTGGCTCAACTTGCCACCCGCTTTCTGCTGGAACAGGATGTCAAAATGATTGTGGTCGCGTGCAATACGGCCTCACAGGCAGCCCTGGAAACACTTCGGATGGCATTTCCACAGCTTCCTTTTGTCGGTGTAGTGCCAGCCGTCAAGCCAGCCGCACGCCTTTCCCAGAAGCGACGCATCGGTGTTGTGGCAACCAATAGTTCTGTAAAGGCTGCATACCTTCAAAACCTGATTGCTACTCATGCAGCAGGGGTTGAAGTAGCCGTCGCCGCCTGCCCCGAACTGGTGACGCTGGTTGAACAGGGAAGAATCGAGGGTCCCGAGGTTGATGTTATCCTGCGGCAATCGCTGCGCCCGGTGCTGGGAAAAGATATCGATGTTCTGGTCCTCGGCTGCACCCATTTTCCAGCTTTGCGACTTGCGATTGAAAAAATCGTCGGCGAGAACGTTCAAGTAATTGATAGCGGAAGTGCAATTGCCCGCCGTACACAATGGGTATTGGAAACGGAAGAGCTGCTCCGGCCTGCTGAACAGGAGGAAAGAGGAACGGTCCAGCTATGGAGTAGTGGGGACGCCACAGCATTTCAACGGACAGCCAGCGTGATTCTGGGCTATCCAGTCACTGTCACGCAAGCGAAAAACTATCCACAGGTTTCAGGATAAAGCACCTGAGAGCACCATTCTCGCTTCAATAACACGCGAGAGAAAGAACGAAGGAGGCGCATGAGAGAACAACCACTTACTCTCGATAAGAATACACCACTTGCGACGTCACAATTACCTCATATTCGCATTGCCCGCTATCTTTCAGCTATTCTATCACCAATAGTGATTTCTATTCCGGCAGTCTTTCTGGTGGCGCTTTCACAGGCCGCGAATCAGTACACCGCGCTTGGCTATACCGCGTTAACGCTCTTCTTCCTGAGCGTTGGCCCGATGATCTATATCGCGATCGGCGTCAAAATGGGCAAGCTCAGCGATCTGGACGTCAGCAAGCGCTCACAGCGGACCGGTCCTTTTCTCTTCGGTCTCAGTTCAGCGTTGCTCGGTCTGATCGCGCTGGCCCTGACCCGAGCGCCACGAGCCCTGCAATCCGTATTGCTCGCCACTATTATTATTGGAGTCATTCTTCTGATTATTACTGCGTGGTGGAAAATCAGTATGCACGCGGCCTCGCTCTCAGGGGCGCTCACTATATTGACGATCATCTATGGAGCGATCTGTTTACCGGCCTATGTTCTGCTCCTGCTGGTCTGCTGGTCACGGGTTGTCCTTCGACGTCACACCACCGGTCAGGTCATCGCAGGCTCCATTGCCGGTGTTCTACTTCCGTGGCTCTTGTTGACATGTATAGGCTTCTAAGCTATTCAAAAATGATGATCTAAAAAAAGAAGAAAGGGTTATCTCTACTATCAACAAAAACAGGCACTGAGCCGGGCATTGCTCCGGCTCTTTTTTTCGGGCAAAAAGAAAAGAGACTACATGCAAAATCTGTAGCCTCTTTTCGCTTCTTCTTTTGCTTAGTGCGAGCCACCACCTGCGACTGAGCTGCCCGCTGGGAGCTCAGAGACGCGAGACGGAACCCCGTCACGCAACTGAAGCGCAGGGACAGAGGACGCTCGACGCTGTGCCCGGATCGCGGGAGCCTGAGCGCGACGCGTGGTCGCCACAGTTGCACGACGCACAATCCAGATGAACAGGCCGATCGAAAGCCAGTTGATGACACCAAGCACGATCAAGTAGATCAGGTTGGAGAGACCAAGCGCGTTACAGATCAGGTAGATGCCACCGCTCAGCACAATGTTACAGAGTGTAACAGGCATCAGGATCAGCCATGCGAACTGCATGAGCTGGTCAGCACGCAAGCGTGGCAGAGTTGTGCGAACCCAGATGAAGACCGTACACAGCAGGTAGATCTTCAGCACAAAGTACACCAACGCCAGGATGTTTCCAAGCAGTCCCCACCAGATATTGCCGAGGCCGGTCAAGAAACCAACGCCAGGGCCAGAGAAACCACCCAGGAAGAGATAGCTTGCGATCGCGGACACGATCGTCATGTTACCGTACTCACCCAGATAGAAGAGAGCCCAGCGCATACCACTGTACTCGGTCACATAACCAGCCACAAGCTCGGACTCCGCTTCTGGCAGGTCGAACGGCGAGCGGTTGGTCTCAGCCAGACCACAGATATAGTAGATCATCAGCATCAGCGGCTGCACCAGGAAGAACCAGCTCCAGGGAGTGAAGCCCTGGAAGAGGAAGTCCAGCACGCCATTGCCAGTCTTTGTCCAGGTATCCTGGTACTGCTGGATATCCCAGAGGGACACCGTACCGATACCATCCTTCGCCAGGACGCTTGTCAGCATCACCACGCTTACCAGCGAGAGCACCAGCGGCAGCTCATAGGAAATCATCTGAGCCGCGGAACGCAGACCACCAATCAATGAATACTTGTTATTCGAGCTCCAACCGGCCATAATCACGCCAACAACGTCAATGGAGCTCATTGCTACATAAAAGACAATACCGGTTGCCAGAGCCGTAAACGGCAGGCGAATATACGGAGAGAACGGGATCACTGCCCAGGATGCCATCACCGGAGCCAGGAAGACAGAAGGCGCAAGCAGGAACATCAGCTTGTCGCTCTTGACCACATGAATATCTTCCTTCAGCAACAGCTTACCAACGTCAGCGACCGTCTGCAACAAGCCCCACGGCCCGGTATGAATAGGACCCAGACGGTCCTGCATCCAGCCCATCACCTTACGTTCGAGCAGGATCAGGATAACCGCACTGGTCATGATAAAGCCAAAGATCGAGAGGAAGGCAACCACATATTGAAGGGTCTCCCAGGAAAGGAGTCCGCTTACAAACTGAGTCCACCAGGTCCAAAGATCGCTCGATCCGGCCTCAGCCATCACAACGCTAAACATCTTGAATTACTCCAAAACAGCACACATAGAAACAGGCAAGGGGAGCCACCCTGACCTGTTTCAACTCGTACCGTCAAAAACCTCGTGTTATCTATCAACTTCACCAAGCACGATGTCCAGGCTACCCAGAATCGCAATGGTATCGCTCATCTTATGACCACGCAGCAGCTCCGGGAGGATCTGCAAGTTGATGAAGGAAGGTCCGCGCAGTTTCGCTCTCCACGGATATTCACTGCCATCGCTGATAAAGTACACACCAAGCTCACCCTTACTGCTCTCAACAGCGAAATAGGTTTCGCCGCGTGGTGGGCGCAGGGCAATCGGAGTGCGTGTCGAGATCGGGCCGCCGGGCATCTTATCGATAGCCTCACGGCACAGGCGAATGCTCTCAAAGATTTCATTGAGACGGACATAATAGCGAGCAAAACAGTCGCCTTCCTGACGGACCTGAGGATTCACCGGGATCTCACGATAGGCCATATACGGGCGGTTCACACGCAGGTCCCAGTTCACGCCACTGGCGCGCAGCATCGGGCCAGTCAGACCATAAGCCATCGCCTGCTGTGGATCGATATAGCCGACCCCTTGAGTACGAGCCATAAAGATCTCGTTTCCGGTCAGCAGAGCATCCAGTTCTTTTGTGTTCTTCTCTAGTTCATCCAGGAACTTTTCGCACTGCGTAAGCCAACCACTGGGGGTATCATGGAGCACCCCCCCCACACGCATATAGTTCACATTGAAGCGGCTACCGCCGAGGGCCTCAAACAGGTCCAGAATGCCCTCACGGTCGCGGAAGGTCCACAGGATCGGGGTAAAAGCGCCGAGGTCCATGCCGTAGGTTCCCAGAGCCACCAGATGGCTTGCGATACGCTGAAGCTCATTGGTAATCAAGCGAATGTACTGAGCTCGACGCGGGGGCTCGATGCCCATTAACTGCTCAACAGCGCCAACATATGCCGTTTCATTGAGCATCGGAGAAAGATAGTCGGAGTTATCCATATAACGGATACCGGCCATTACCGTGCGGTTCTCTAGAATTTTCTCGATGCCGCGATGCAAATAGCCGATCACTGGAGTACAGTCAAGGACTGTTTCGCCCTCAAGCTTCAGCATCAAGCGCAACACGCCGTGAGTGCTAGGGTGCTGAGGACCCATGTTCAACAGCATTTCCTGTGACTTCGACTCCTCGATAACTCCCCCTTCAGGATGTATTTTCATCTCTTGGTCTGTAGCCATGAGTATCCTCAATCAGAAAATTTCAAATCTTCCACCCCGCGCAACGACTACACAAGAGCCGTCAGGCGGAACAGGAAACACAGAGTATCATGCAACTTTATCTACGATGTATTCTTCGCGGCAGCCTTCGCACACGGGACCAGACAAGGAACAGCCAGATAAACCCCGTGAGCACAGCAATGCCACCAATCACAGCGCGGTTCGGGTCCGTTGAGAACAGGGCATAATAGAAGCCACCACAAAAACAGACAAGCGCGGTAAGAGCAGGAATAAGGACCGTTCTTCTCTGCTGGGTCGGACCGCCGGTTCCACCGCTGTTCCCTCCGTTATCTCTACGATGACGAGCCTGTTCACTCTTGGGTGTGCCTGTTCCCTTTTTGCTCTGTCCAGTATTCCGACGCGCCCTTGCTCTCGGCATAGCACACACTCACATTTCAGTCAGGTAGAGGCTCAAACGCTCACTCCTCCCGGGCAATTCGGCTCACAGGAGAGAGCAAACGACCAGACAACAAACAGAGATCGCTTCCAGTCAGGAGGGAACGCCAGTTCCCGCATTGCATAACTGAACCAGAAGAAACGGGCCTTGCTACTTCTCTGGCGCGCCCTGGGGGGTATCTTCCGGCCCATGAGCAGAATGACCAAACGTCGGTGTCCCGGGGTGCAAGCGCTCCTGCATGCCCTGACCGAGCTTCTTCTGCACAACGCGCTCCAGACGCTGCTGCTGGAATTGACCGGATACAGCCATATTCGGATCAACCTGTGTTGTCGCCCGTGGCTTGACCGTCAGAGGGACCTGGTGGAAATCCTTACGCAGCGGGTAGCCCTCAAAATCATCATCAAGAAGCATACGACGCAGATCAGGATGCCCGGCAAAGTGGATCCCATACATGTCGTAGGTTTCGCGCTCCAGCCAGTTCGCTGTAGGCCAGACCGAAACGACACTATCAACAACCGGCTTCTCACGATCAATGCGCACTTTCACCTGAAGCAACTGCCCTCTCACAATGGAGCGAACATGGTAGACCACTTCCATATGATCGAGCATATCGACCCCTGATACACAGCTCAGCAATTCAAAGCCAAGCTGATCACGCAAGAAACGGCACACAGCGACCAGATGTTCCGCATCAACCTCCAGACCCAGGAAGTCTCCCTTCATGGTCTGTGGCTGAACCGGCTTCCCAATAATCTGCGCGATCGGCGCCAGATCACGGGCAAGCGCTGCGTTCTGATCTCGATAGCCAGTTGTTGCACTGGGTATGTTTGTTGAACGTGGTACTAGATCCATCGCGTCACTCCCTTACGCCAGGCATAGACCAGGCCAAGCGTGAGCACAATAATAAAGAAAAGAATTTCCGCAAAGCCAAAGATACTTAGCTGTTTAAAGATCACCGCCCAGGAAATGATAAAAACAATATCAACGTCAAATGCAACGAAGAGCAAGGCGAAGATATAAAAGCCCAGAGGATATTGCACCCAGGCGGAACCGATCGGAGTTTCACCAGACTCGTATGTCTGTAGCTTCTCTTTTGTAGCATTATGGGGTGCAAGCAGGTTAGCAACGGCCATTGCAAGTATCACAAAAACAAAGCCCGCCACTAAGAGAATGCCTGCATATAAATACCCAGGATTAAGGGTTGGCACGAGCTTTCCTCCCAATAAAAAGGCCTTTATTATTTCGACAAAGGCTAGAAGATGCTGCACTGATTATAGCACAGGGAGAAAGGAGCGACAATTTATTACGCCCCTTCCCTTTCTACGAATCATGCGCAAAAAGCGGCACAAAAAAGCGGGCGGGATGCGATCCCGCCCGAGAGAAAAAGCCTTATTGCAGGGGTGGTAACTCGATGGTATCCGGCTTTCCCACCACCTGGAAAGAGGGGGCAGTTGGTGGCTGTGCCGCCTCTGCCAGTTCAACAAACACCACACTGACATTGTCTTCACCGCCCCCATCAAACGCGGCCTGAATCAAGTTCTGGACCATCTGTTCTGGTCCCTCAGGCGCTGCCAGGATACTCTCGATCTGTGGATCACGGACCATATCCCAGAGACCATCCGAGCAGAGCAGCATCTTATCGCCCGGCTGAAGTGTGACCTGGAAGCTATCTACCTCTATCATTGGTTTCTCGCCCAGGCTGCGATAGATCTGGTTGCGCTTTGGATGAGTGTAGATGTCGTCAGGCTTGATAATGCCCGCCTCCACCAGACTGGCAACAACCGAGTGATCGTTTGTTATCTTCTTCAGTCCGGTTCCCGGACGATACAGGTAGGTGCGACTATCGCCAACATTGGCGACATAGGCATTCGCCCCCACCAACAACGCCGCCGTCATCGTCGTGCCCATATCAGCACGCTGCTCCATGTTATTCTGGTGTACCGCCTGATTGGCACGCTGCACGCCCTCCACAAGCAACTTCTCCAACGAGTCGCCGTGAGCGATATAGTTCTTGTTCAGGATCGGCAGCATAAAGTTCACGATCGTCTGGATCGCCAGACGGCTTGCAGCGCGTCCAGCAGCGTGACCACCCATACCATCAGCAACGATAAACAGGCCAAACGGTACATAGGCCGAATTGACATTCCAACTCCCATAGGCCGCAAACAAGCTGTCCTCATTCGGCTTGTGCTTGCGCTTGATGCCCGGATCAGAGGCCGTGCCAGCTCGGTACAGCGGCGTGAAATCAGCCATGAAGGAGCGATCAAACGGAACCGTCTTCTCCGTATCGGCGGAGGACGGAGTCACACCGGGTGGAATCGGGCGTGTCGGCTCATCCTGAATCGACTGTTTGGGTGGCATCTCTGCGGTTGGCATCTCCGCGATTTTATCCGCCGGTATCAGATTTGCCGGACGCAGGCTCCCAAGCGGCTGAGACGAGATGCGATAGTGCACACCCGAGGTTGAAGGTGAGAGCACCTGCCGACAGTTTGTACAGAAATTATCGTCTTTCTGAACCGGAGCGCCACAGGCAGGACAGGTCAATTCAGCTCCCTTCCGCTGAGCGGACGAGGCAGCCTGAGCAGGCTGTGTTTCACTGCCAGCAGGGAATGAACCGGGGGCAACTGACGCTTGATTGCCAGCGCCCTGAGATACCTGCACCTTTTGCTGCTCCCAGAGAGGCTGAGATTGCGGGGGCTTTTGCTGATGTTGCATGGCTTGCGCCTCCTCCTCTTGTTTAATTCTTGCTGCGTCGGGCTCTGCCAGGCGCTCAAGTTCTTCCAACTCGGCCTGAAACTTGCGCATACGTGCCTTCTGGCTTCGTGCGCGTCCGAAACGCAGGCTAACCCAGATCAGCAGGATCACCAGAATGAGAAATACGGCCGCAACGATCAACAGCCAATATGGAAGATGGAAACCGAATAGAGTGAGCCCTGCGGCTTCGGCCTCCTTCTTCTGATTCTCAGTATTGGTTGTGTTCTGATGCTGTAGCTCTTGCGCTGCTTCCTGACGCAACAGATCGGCCCCCTGAAACTGAGGATTCTCGGCTACCACACTCTGGAAATCGCTCTGCGCCTGCTCATAGCGCTTCTGGTAAAAATTGGTAACGCCGCTCTTCCAGTGGGCGTTTACAGTGTTTTCATGGGACTTCTGTAGTTCCGGTAGCTGCTGCTTGATAAAAGCATTGATTCTGTCGCCGGAAATCCGGGTGTTTCCCACATAGAGGCCAACCAGATCCCCGACATTATTGACCACAGGCATACCCAGACGGTTCTGACCAAGCTCTTCACCGGGCATCTGCACCGGGGTGCGATAGGTACCCGCCTCCTGTCCATCGCCACCGTCATGCACCGCTTCAGGCATCACAATCGCGTCTTCATTCTTTGCCAGGCCAAGTGTGAACGTTTCCGATGGTGAGTTGCTGACAACAGAAATGAAAGGTAACGAATGCGAATAATTCAGCGAAAAAGCAACCACGCCATCCTTACAGGGGCTGGTCTGGCACTTCAGAGAATTCAGCTTATCTCCCTTTTCGATATCAAACTGCAAGGGGATGGGAGGCATTTTCTCATTAAACGCCGTACTGAAATAGATAAACAGCCTGGATAATTTGGCATTTGGACGAGAGGAAGCGCAGGTTCGTCCGTCATTGGTGACGACATTGCCATCTGTCAGAATCCAGGTATTCAACTCATTGTCAGCAGCCCAACTCGCAAAAATCACTCCCAGGCCGGTACAGGAAAACATAGTACTGGGAACCACCACTGAAGTAGCCTGGGGAGTCCCTGAGGTTGGCGAAGGGGTCGCGTCAGCTGTATTCTCTTCTACGGTATACGTAGCCACCAGGCGCACCAGCGAAGCACCGGCACGAGCAACACCCAATGGCGGCCTGTTTTCTGCCGCCGCGACAGAGACGGGCGAGAACGCAAGCAGATGCAGAATCAAAGCAACAAGAAGTCCCCCCAATGCACAGACAGACAGCGACCGACCTCGCCATTGCCATCTGGAACTGAGACTATGCGTATTCATTGACATTTTCCCTTCATGCCGGAGTGACAGCGCATAGAAATCTGTCTTTATCGTCCTAAACGTGCGCGTAATCGTTGATACATCTGTGCGACCGCCGGATTCATCGAGCCCAGAGGGCCCAATACATAGGAGCATTCCCTGAAAGCATCTTCCAGCTTCTGTTCAGCTTCATACACCTGACTCAGCAAGAAGCGCGTGTTATGATCGGCTGGATTCGCGATCAAAGCCTGTACAAAACCATGTTCAGCAACAGGATAGCGCTGCATACGCATTGCAAGGCGTCCAAGCATCTGCCCATAATGACCCATCATCTGAGGTGGCTGTTTCGGCACCAGATTCAGCGCTTCCTGATAGGCTTTCAGCGCCGGTTCCAACTGGTTTGTCTTCTCATAACACAACCCCAGACGGAAATGCGTTTCATGATCCCGCGGGTTCAGGCTAACCGAGCGTGTGTAATGTGGAATGGCCTGATATGGCTGCGGACGAAGATAGAGCCAGATATCCCCCATCAACTTGTGCGTTTCGGCGTCATTCGGGTCCAGCTCAATAGAATGTGCATAGGCCCGGATCGCCTGATCAACCTGAGGGGGGCGTCTCCGCGCAAACACCTGACCGAAGAGCTTATGCACCAGCGCGTTATTGGGTTCTATACCACACGCCTGCCTGGTTGCCATATACGCCTCTTCAATTCGCCCCGCCGCCATATGACCAAGCGCCGCCGTAATAAACTGTCCGCCCGGGCCGGTTGTCCCGGTTGTCACCGGACCAGATGAAGGCACATATCCACCCGAGCCGCCACTTGGCGGATTCTGTGGGCCGCTTGGTGTTTGCCTGCCAGCGAAATGCTGTCCGCTGCCCAGAGGAGCAGAAACGACCGGTGTAGCGGTGACCGGCGGCAAGTTCCGTAAAGCCCGCGCCATCTCATCACAGCTCTGCCAGCGCTGATTAGGCGTATATGCCAGAGCCTTCATCAAGATCTGCTCAAAGCCGACAGAGAGATCTGGACGCAAGGAGCGCACAGGCGGGAAAGAAAAGATAGTTGGCTTGTTATTTGCAGCATCATGGCAGGTTAACACACGGTGCAGGGTCGCCCCCAGAGAATAGATATCACTGCGCGGTTCCGGCATGCCGTGCAACTGCTCAGGTGGTGCATAGCCAACCGTCATAATAATGGTCGCCTGCCCCTGAGACTGGAAACTACGAGCAATACCGAAGTCAATCAATTTAATTTCATCCTGCCCGGTGACCATGATGTTGGAAGGTTTCAAGTCACGAAAGATAATCGGAGGGTTCTGGCGATGCAGATATCCCAGTACATCGCACAATTGGATGGCCCAACTTCGAGCACGCGCCTCGGGCACGCCTCGCGCTCCATTGACCCCTATCACAGTGCCTTCTTTTTCAAGAATCTCGGATAGAGTACGTCCCTCGATAAAGTCCATCACCAGATAGTAGCGACCATCTTGCGTAAAAAAGTCGCGCACACGAGGAATACATTGATGACTTAAATCCAGCAACAGAGTCGCTTCGCGTCGGAACCACTCAACCGATTGAGCCCGCTCCGCCTCTGCGGTGAAGTCATCCAGCATCTCTTTGACGGCACAAGGACGGTTAAAGCGCTTGTCAATTGCACGATAAACAGCCCCCATGCCGCCAGCCGCAATCAACCGCTCAATCCTGTAGCGCCCGTCTGAGAGCTCCGTATCAGGGAGTAAACGGCGGCGTGCTTGCGCCCCACCATCGGTTGACGGCGTAGGGGATACTGGCCCACTCTGAGGCCCATTCTCACTGCTTACAGATGATATATTTTTGGGATCAGGTGCATTATTATTCATATCTTGCTGTTACCGATCTTCAACTTTTTAGACTCTATCTAGCAACAGGTCAACTGCTGATATACTATCTGATACGTGACCTTTATATATGCCAGCAACAATACTGCGTCAGATCCCCCGGCGTGTGCTACAACGTATTCCCTTTCCTTCTGACAACAAGAGACGCATAGCACCTTGACCTGGCAACTCTGTTTGAAGGGGACACCTTCCCCTGCGCACTGGTCCTCTCACTAGTCTACATTACAAGATGGCCTCTATGTAGGGGGAATTATAACACATCTTGTCTCCACTGGGCAGTAGCCTACTTCACACAATCACACTTTTCCCCCCTCTTCCGCACTAACGCACGCCACTGCTCCATGTAGCATACCATTTTTCAGGATGTACACCGAATACTGGTATCTTTGGGTAGATGGTTCATTCCCCCAACAGTGCTATTTCCTTGCATCAGGGACCGGTCGTTCGGTTACCGCTTGAGCATGAGCCGGGAACCCCTCGAAGGTGGCCAGACGACGCGTGGTCTCACTCAAGGAGGCATAGCCCTCTGCCGTCAGATACGCCACTCCGGTTCGCTTGAGAAAATCGAATACTGAGGTACAGGAAAAGGTATGGGCAAAGCCACCGGTTGGCAGAATCGCATTGGTCCCAACACTATAGTTTCCGGTACAGGTCGGTGTATATGGCCCTAAGAGAATCTCACCTGCATTCTTGAGCTCGCTTAAAAGCGCAAATGGCTCTTGCACATGCACTTCCATATGTTCAGGCGCGTACTCGTTCACGAAGGCGATCGCGTCCTGCATAGTCTTCGTTAGCAGGATGCCACCCGTTCCCTTTTCCCCCGTCAATCCATTGAGACAGAATGACCGCCGCGGCTCAGGCAGCGCCTCAATCTTCGCCGGCAGCAGCGCCGCAACCGCCTGTGCAAGCTTCCGGCTATCAGTCACTACTATACTCGACGAATCGGGACCGTGTTCAGCTTCAATCAGTACATCACGAGCAACCAGCTCAGGATCTGCGCTCTCATCAGCCAGAATGATCGCTTCGCTTGGACCAGCCGGAAGGCCAACATCAACCGTCCCATACAATAAACGCTTGGCCGCGGAAACATACGGATTTCCAGGCCCGGTAATCTTATGGACCCGAGGAATACTCTGTGTGCCATAGGCCAGCGCTGCAATCGCGTGAGGACCGCCAATGCGATAAATCTCATGCACACCGCAGAGATCAGCCGCGACCAGCGAGGCTGGGTCAACCGCTCCATCCGGTCCGGGAGGCGTACAAACAACAATTCGAGGCACACCAGCGATACTGGCCGGAGCCGCAAGCATATACATCACAGAAGGGAAGGCCCCTTTCCCACGCGGCACATAGAGACCGACACTACTAATCGGGGTGATCTTCTCACCTGCCATCACGCCCGGCGCGACCTCGGTAAACCACTGTTCATGGGGCAACTGACGCTGATGAAACGTTCGCACATTGCGAACCGCATGCTCGATTGCGGCATAGACATCTTTCTCTAATGCAGCATGCGCTTGCTCGATCTCTTCTCGACTCACCCGCAGACGATCAGGTGTCAGGTGCACTTTATCAAAGCGGGCCATATACTCAATCACCGCTTCATCTCCACGGTCACGCACATCTCGCACAATCGGGCGCACATACTCGATCAGATCGTCAATCGCGACCTCTGAACGCCGCAACAGTCGTGCTCGCTGTTCCGCGCTCAGTTGTTCCAGTTCATAAAAATGAATCTTTGACAATTCCTCAGAACCTCCCGGCACACAATTCTACTGCTCAATACAATAAGACGAATCAGAAGATTCTACAACTTTTTCTCTCTTCATCATAAGTGACAGTCACCCTCCTTGTCCATACAGAAAGAAGAACCTCCCGCTCGCGGGCAGGAGATTCCTCTTTCGCTCGTATTTTCCGTTGACGCTATCACCCGGAAGGCCTATGACGCGGGCACAATTCTCGCTTCCCTGTCCGCCTGCTCAGCAGCCGCCACATCGTCCTTCATCCAGCGCGCCCCAAAAATTCCAACCAGTCCAGCCAGCACCAGCGCCGGAACGCAAGTATACAGAAATGCCAGAGCCAGTTCGTTGCCCGCCATATTCGCCTGAAAATGAGTCCCATGCGTCGGGTCAAAAGAGGTTGCCAGCATGCCCACCAGAGGCGGCGCAAAGGCATCCCCCAGCAGGTGCGCAACTAACATCGAGACCGCGACCGCGCTCGAACGTAAATAGGAAGGGACAACATCCTGAATCGCCGCGGTGCTCGGCCCGGTATAGAGGGTGAGCAGAATCGCTGTCAGGACAAAGAAAAGTGTGAAGAGTGTCATATCCCGGGTCAGAATGGCCGTTGCAAAGACCGGCGCACAGAGCAGAAAGCCAAGCCCACACACCAGCACACGCGCCCCCGGGTGTCGCCGATTCAGCAGATCCGAAAGATAGCCGCCAGTCAGCGTCCCGATCAAGCTGGCAATGACAATCACGCCACCAGAGTACAGGCCAGCTCGATCTGAGGAAAGATCAAATGTGTCCTTCTGCTGGAGAAAGACCGGGAGATAGTAGGCCGCGATGCCAAGCACAAAATAGGCAAAGATCTGCATGACGGTTAATGTGATCATGGTCTTGATCTTTAACAGAGACAGGCATTGCTGTAGGATCGTACCACGTGGAGCATTTGTCAGCTCCACAGGCTCCGATACAGCTCCGCGCTGCTGTTGTTCTTCCTCATCGGCCTGATTGCGTCGGGGCTCTCGCGCCAGCCAGATAAGCAGCGCCAGCAGCAGGCCCGGAATACCGGTCAGCAAAAAGGCCAACCGCCAGCTTCCAAAATAGAGCGTTGCCAGATAACCGCCAAGCGCATAGCCACCGAGCACGCCCACATACTGTCCGATACTCCAGAAGCTCATAATGCGTGAGCGGCGCGAACGACTGAAATAGTCGCTGAGCAGCGCGGTCCCCGCCGGGAAATATCCCGCCTCCCCAACCCCAAGCAACATACGAAACAAAAAGAGAGACAGAAAATTGTTCGCCAGCGCGGTCAGCGCTGTGGCACAGCTCCAGATCGCCACACAGGTGGCAACAACGTTCTTGCGCTTCAGGCGATCACCTAGCATTCCCAGTGGCATCGAACAGAGTGTATAGACGATCAGGAAAGCTGAACCGATCAGGCCAAGCTGCCCGAGGTCAAATTTCAGCTCTTTTGCCATCACGTTTCCTGCACCACTGAGGACATACCGGTCAAGGTAGTTCAGAAAGCTGATACAGAACATGACCCAGAATACATAAGATGCGGATGCAACAAGTGGGCGACGTCCTTCGCCCTTTCGAGGAACAGGTGCGGTATCTTCCATCATACCTCCAGAGGCGGCTACAATGCAGCACATTCAATTCCTCTTAACCATATCATAGAAAAAGGGTATTTCCTAGCATTGAGGGGGCGGGAAAAGACTTCTTGCACACGGATGCTCGCTACTCAAAGATGGGGTATACTGGGAGCTATTATGATAGCGACAGGAGCCGATCGAATGGAAGCGAATTTACAGCACGCGATAGAACTCTATACAGCGGGCAAGCTTGAAGAAGCGCGAGAACAGCTTTTACAGCTTGTCACTGCCAACCCCAAACACCCGCAGACGCTCTATTATACCGCCTCAGTACATGACTCGCTCGGACTGGAGCGCGAGGCAGTTCCTTATTATCGGGCTGCACTGGACAACGGGCTCACGGGTTCAGAACGGGCAGAAGCATTTCTGGGTCTGGGAAGCACCTATCGAGCCCTGGGAGAGTATCAGCAAGCGGTCGAAACTTTACAGCAAGGCGTTCAGGAGTTTCCACAGCAGAGAGCGCTACAGGTCTTTCTGGCAATGGCGCTCTACAACGTGCAACGACACGCAGAGGCAATGGAGCTGGTACTTCGTATCATCGCGGAAACCAGCTCGAATGAGGATATTCAGACCTATAGGCGAGCCATTCTTTTCTACGCCCCTCAGCTCAATCAGGTCTGGGAGGCATAAATAAAGAGGGGGAACAATCCTCCTCTTTCATCGCACCTCTACAGGTCCGTGATCGTCACAATGGTTGCCATGCACATGATGCAAGCGACCATTCACCAGATAATCCATATGATCGCCATGTGGGATCTGCTCATGTTGGCAGCTTGTATGACCACTACACGCGCAGCTCACCTGCTTGCATTCCTCAGGATTCTGGGGGCTGACAGCAATCACGTGCTCATCATAGTGATCGCCATGCGGGTGATGCAGGTGCCCTTCATGCAGGTAATCGAGATGCCCTTCATGCAGAACGGCTGTATGTCCACATTGTGAGCCGTGAGTATGGGCATGTATTTCATGGAAACGATGTTCGTTCGCCATACTGGCGCTCCTTCCATTGCTAACAAAAACAGACTCTACTGAGAGCACGCTTTTGTTCACATCACCGTTTCTCAGCCAGAACACCGCATCATGTATTGATTGTATCGGCACTAGTGCCGGGTCGACATCGCCAGAAATTCCCAGGATTCCGGGTCACGCTCAAGATGCTGGCGTAACAGGCCACGCACTGCATGCTCGATCTCGCCATGCAGCTGCTCATTCAGATGCAGACGCGGCACCTGAGCCCAGGAACTGCGTTGGAGCAGACGCAAGACTTTGAGCGCATTGACCGAGATTTTATGAGACCACAAATGCGAGCACTCGGGACAGAGCGCACCGCCAAGCGTCGGGGTAAAGCCATTCTCCACCGGTTCCAGCTCCGCATCACAGTGAGCACAGGTCCGAAGCAGCGGCTCATAGCCAATCAATGAGAGAAGGTGAATTTCAAAGAAGCGCAATAACAGCAGGCTGCGGTCGCGCTCATGGGCGGCATTGAGCGTTCCGGCAGTGCGTTGTTGCTGAAGCTCCTGCGCATCAGCATCCAGCACACGCAAGGCCAGCGTTAGCAGTTCATAGACTTCCGGGTAGGGGTTATCGTCCTCGATCAGCCGGTCAATCAATTCTGCCAGATAGGTACTACAGGTCATATGCCAGAACTCACCCCGCAGATGGAGAAAGCTTTCACTCACCTGAGCCTGCGTAATAATATCGAGATTACGCCCCTGTGCCACGTGCAAACGCGAAAGGCACAGCAGCTCAAGATGGCCCGATTTGCGACTGACCGGGCGACGCGTCCCCTTCGCGATAGCGCTGATCTTTCCTTTATAGGGAGTAAAGAGCGTCAAAATGCGGTCGGCCTCGCCATACGGGAAGCGTTTGAGAATGATTGCATCGGTGGAGTATGTACGTGGTTGCGCCATAAAGAGCAATCCAGAAAAAGCACTGGTAGCGTGAACGCCAGAACAACACAAAAAGGCGTGAGGTCTCACACCATCACGCCTGGAGGCGACGAGCGGATTCGAACCGCTGAATGGGGCTTTTGCAGAGCCCTGCCTTACCACTTGGCTACGTCGCCATACAATAAAAAAGAGCGGGAGACGGGATTCGAACCCGCGACATCTTCCTTGGCAAGGAAGCGCTCTACCACTGAGCCACTCCCGCTAGTTTTAGTGCTAGCGCGTCGTCATCACTTTCTTTTTTCTGTGACTCCCGACTGCACGTATAAAATATCATAACTTGGAAGAGTTGTCAACTACTTTCCGAGGAATTTTTTTGAAACTGGGAAAATTCATCTAAAGCGAAGCCTCGTTCTCGTAACAGAGCTCGTAACCGCTCCAGATTGGAGGGGGAAATGCGCACAAAGCGATACTCTGGCTCAAGCGTTGGACCCAGTAAAGCACTCACCTGCTCGTCTCCGTGCAGATCCTGTAATACCTGCTCAGGCAAACGCAGTAGCGGGCCCTGCTCAAGATAAATGGAAGTACTGGCGCTATAGCCATCACCCCAGAGTTTCAGGCGGGGCAACAGCGAGCCCGGGATCCCATCAAGGCAATACCGTTGCAGAAAACGAATGATCCCTTCCAGCTCCATTCCCTGTTTCAAGGCCTGCCGCACGGAGTCAGGCGTGAGACAGAACCCCCCATGAGTCTTGTGCTGCTCACAGAAGCGCTCAGCCTCCGCTGCCACAAAGAGATCAACTACCGGATACAGTGGCTGTAACACCCCATCCTCTAATAACCGCCATTGCGGCCCTCCCGCCTCACCGGCCAGCGGAGAGTGAGCAGGCGCTTCCGTTTGTGCAGGCAAAAGCGCACGTTGCCAGAGCCATTCCCGAATCTCCTGCATCCGTTCTGGAAGCACCTCGACCAGTGTTGAGCTCAAGCGCCGCACATACAGTTCCTCCTGTGCACAGAGCTCATCCAGCACCGCCGGGTCTTCAACTTCCAGCAATATCACCTTGCGCCAGAGCTCGACCCGCCGCGCCTGTCGCTCCCACTCTTTGAGCGAATAAGCGACATTCTGTGGTAATGTGCTATGAGACTCTGTTTCCAGAAAGCGGGTGATCTTCTCAGCATTCAGTCCCTGCTGAATGGCCCGCACCACACTGGCCTTCGAGAGACGATAGCGAGCGACATGCTCAAGGTCAATCCGTTCAGCAAAACGATCCAGAGAGATCAGCAACCCCTCCGAGACGGGAGCAAGAACGACCAGCTCAAAGTTCGGTTGCACAATCAAACGACCCTGGATCTCATCGCCTGTTACAGGTTCACGCTCTGCCATAATCAAAGCCGCCTCTGGCAGAAGACGAAAACGTGTCGGCTTCTCGGCATGATCCAGTTCAGTGATCCCGAGCCAGGTAAGCATCTGGCTAACTACTGTCTGAATAAAGCCGCCCTCGACGGCATACCAACCCTCACGCGGCGTCAGCCAGCCCTTCCGCAACCGGAAATCCCAATTATAGGGGTTACAACCAGTCGAATAGCGCTCCGCTCGCGGCCCATACTGCCGAGGGAAGAGCAGGTAGGGAGCAAAGAGCTTCATATGCGCAATAAAAGCGGGAAATGTAATCCACTCCCCCACTTCCTCGTATTTCAGCCGTTCAATCACAGTCTGCCGGGAGCGCAGTATCTCGCTATGCACCGCCTCAAGGGGCGCGGGACCTGGCCGCACATTCACCTCGGGAAGATAGGGAATCTCGTTCCAGAATGCATCTTCAAGCGCGAGCTGATAACAGCGGCGAGCACGCTCAAGCAGTGGTTGCCGAAAATAGGTTCGAGCCGGAGCAGCCAGCAGTGTCCCCCCCTGGACACGCAATAATCCCAGTTTGAGCAAGAGCAGGCGCACAAACAGCAGGTATGGTATATCGGTCTCGCTTCGGATCTGTTCCAGTCGGGTACGGTCATCAACCCGTTCCACAATATAGCGCAAGGCTGAACGCGCCAGCAGGCCATTGTTCAGCAGCGTGAGCCCCTCTCGTGCCGCCGTCACCGCTGACCAGTAGAGATACAGCATTCGTTGCAGCGTCCGGGCCCCCGCCCCTACATCGTACAATTGCTCCTCAGCAAGGGCAGAGAGCGGTTTCGTGGGGGGCCAGAGCTTCAGCGCCGCCTCTTTCACAGACGCGGGAACGATCAGCATACCATCATGAATCCCGCTGGCATAGTCCAGACTGGCAAATTGTGTCTTCTGGCTCCAGAAGATCAGGCCACGAAGCAGCAACAGATGCAGGGCCATCTCAAACCGCCCGTGCGAATAGGCGGCAGGATATTGAACACTTCCATTCATGCCCGGGCGAGCATCTTCAAGCTCATTTCCCTCTCCGAGCAATCCTGCATATGTGGCATACAGGGCCAGATCACGGCTATTGGCCCGCCCGCCGCACCAGACAAGTTCACAGAGCAGCCGCTTTTCCAGCCCTCGCAGCTCGCTCAGCGCCTCTATCAATGCTCCTGGTTCAAACAGACGAGCCACAATTTGCTCAAGCTCATTCCCCTCATCTTCGTTGCCAGCCGGAACCTTCACACGTCGTGCCCGGAGCATTGCCTGCACGTGATAAGCTGGCACGGTACGCAACAGTTCCAGTTCACTCAACTCCATACTGTCCCTCTGTGTGCAAGAGGGGAGTCTGTCCCCGCCGCTTCAATTCTTCTATTAACTGGTCCACCATCTCATTGCGCACAATCGCCATTGTTGGTTGAATACGCAGCACCTGTTTTTCCTCAAGGTCGACCTGGGCAGTCAGTTCGGCCATAATCCCCGGATCAGCCGTTTCCAGTATCGTCACACCGGTATATAAACGAGCGCGACCATAGCAGTTGAGCCAGTGACGCACCTGTGCCAGCAGCGCACGCAAGCTCTCATCTGCCCGCGTCTCCTGCAAGGCTTCTAGTAGCTCAAGTAGTGGCTCAGGACGCATGCCTCGATCAAGCGCAGCCGCCATTTTGCCGGGAGAGAGCCGATACAGGAGTTTCCCCTGATCAACGCCCGCTGGTTGCAGAAACGACTCCAAACGATCCAGAATAGGCCAGGCCTGCGCACCAGGAGCAACCCTGAGTGTTGTGGTATTCTCTATTTCTACCAGTGGAAGTCCCTCCCGGAAATCTACAAAGGCGGGTTCCGGCAACGCATCAGCAAACAAGAGATGCTTTGCCTGTGGCAGCAAACAGAACGCCTGGACCTGCTGCTCGGCTGAAACGACGGTCGCACAGAGCCCCCACCAGCTCAACGGTCCCCGCAAAAGATACTCCAGATAAACCTTTTCAGCGCGTGACCAATCATTCCACAACTGAGGGCGTAAGGGATGACGATCATCGGTTTCAAGCCACCAGTGAGGCTGCGGATTGAGCCGTTGTCTATGCTGTAAAAACAGAGGATTTAGCCGGTAGACAAAGCGAGCAAAGGGAGCAAACGTGACCCATTGACCAAAAGGGACGCGCGTCAGAAGCGCTATCAACGTCTGGCGGGCCTCACAGTTCTCACTCTCTAACTCACCCGCACGCAACAGGGGCCGATTGAGCGAATCACGGTGAAAGGCAACCCTGATCCCACCTGCCTGCAAGGCCTGTAGCTCATCAAGAGCTGTCTGCTTGAGCCAGAGATCAAACAGAGTACGAGCTGTTTGCATCGAGGATGGACCGAGCAACAGGGCCGTACAGTCCGGGAGCACCCGCAGCCGTTCCTCTTCGCGCAAGACAAAACCGGCTAAACGCAGCAGCCGAACCAGAAAAGAGAGATATTCGGCAGGACGCGACACCACTTGCTGCGCAGTCTGCAACAGCGCTTCAGGCAGGTGATTTGAGAAGACCGGCTGCTCATCACGCGTTGTCTGATCTAACCACTCCCGTTCTTCTGTAGAGAGCAGGTAACCGTCCAGCGCCCGAGCCAGTAGCAGGAGTTCTGACAGCAATTTCTGCAGTTGTTGCTTGCTGACTTCGGGGATATCATGAACCGATAACGCATAATGGCTGATCGGGACGGTGACACGCAGAGCAGCACGAACTTCCTCAGGGACAAACCAGCCATGCTCACGAGATAGACCTTTGCGGAAAAGCAGCCCTTTCGCCTGCAACACCTGCAAAAGATCCTGAAGCTGTCCCGCACGGCTCAATGAGAAGCGTTCATAGAGTCCGCGCAGTTCACCTTCAGACACGGTCCCCCCTGAAAGCGTAATCACGGCCAAAAGCTGGCGGGGGGCTTTCTCCAGCGAGGCCGCCACTCGTCGGATTGCTTCAGGTTGCTGCAACGCCTCAAGCAGTGCCATGATTATCTGCTGTTTGTTCAGGCCGGTTACCGTAAGCTCATATTCCCGGGCAAGAGAGCGCAATTCTTCCTGCCCATACCGCTGTAAGAGCTCTACCACTTTTCCTGCAGGAAGTGTGATTCGCGTCTCATGCTCAGGCGCACGAGCGGGAGCCTGTCCCGTCTCGACGATTGATGGGGCAGCAGGTGCATAGGATTTCGCCTGAGGCCTCGCATATGACTTTAACGACTGCTTTGGCGGTGCAGGCAGTCGTTCCGGTTCCTGCTTTTTTGCGGGTTGGGCAATGGGAACAAAGGCAGTCGGCTCCGCCAGCCAGTAATAAAGCAGAGCCGCGGCATGAGCACAGATCCGCTCGGATCGCTCATTACAGGTACAGATATAATCCCAGGAAGTCGTGCTCTGAATCGTAATGCTGACATCATAGCGGCGCGACTCACCTGCGGAAGCATCTTCATCCAATTCACCGATCAGCGCCAGAGCTACCCGTGAGGACGCATGAGCTACACGCACAGTTCCACTCAGAGATGCGCCCTGTCGCTGTGGCTTCAGCACTGCCCCCATATGGCAATATTCCTGTCCTAGAGAAGCAGTGGTGAGACCAGCCATGTGAATAATATCGGTAGCCTTCAGGCGCAAAAGGACGCCCGGTACAACATTTTCCATAGCACCATTATTGTCCGCAAAAAGCTCGTTTTCCACAGGAACCTTTCTCCGCTGTGGAAACAGAAAAAGCTGTAAGATACTCAGAATACGCTTATATGTCCGGCTATCTTAGCACGAATCACAGGCATGGTCAATGAAGCCCTCGCTCTACGCCGATACACTCTAACTCATACATGATATTCGCTACAGCCGTGATTGCCGCTGTCTCTGCTCGCAGAATGCGCGGCCCGAGCGAGACAACCTGTGCTCCATGCTCCCGCGCAATGCGCGCCTCATCGACCGTTAGTCCGCCTTCAGGACCAATAAACACAACCACCGTGAGTGGCTCCACCGCCGGGGCCTCAGTATAGGCGGTTCGAGCCGCCTTTAGCGTTGTCCGCAGATGGTGTGCTTTTTCTTCTTCCCAGGGCATGAGAACTAATGCCCCCTCAGGCAACTCATCGAACACCCGGGCAAACGGTCGAACCGGTGCCAGTCCCGGGATCCGTGCACGACCACATTGCTCCGCTGCTTCCTGCACAATTCGTTGCCAGCGTTTCAACTTGGAGGAACCAACCTCGCCGAGTCCAGCCGTCGAACGCTGACAGATGGTTGGCACAAAGGTTGTCACTCCTAACTCCGTTCCCTTTTCAAGGATCAGCTCGAAACGGCCTGATGACTTCAACAATCCCTGGCACAAAATGACTTTCACCGTTGAGCCGGTCTTTCCCGGGGAACGCTGCTCAACCTGCACCTCAACACGAGAGCGCGAGAGGTTCATTACCGAGCAGAGCGCCTCATCTCCGCTGTTATCCAGCAGGACAAGGTGCTCCCCTTGCTGCAAACGTAAAACATCCCTCACCTGATGGGCAACGGTATCCGGTAAATCAAGCGTGGAGCCAGGTTGCAAAGGCAACTCTGGCGGGACAAAGAAACGATGCATAGACCCTCACAACCTTACTGATTATGCGGTGCGCTTTCGTAGCACAAGCGCGAGCCAATCTTCCATCATCACTTTTTCGACCAGTTCCAGCCCGGCAGCGTACAACGGCTCCTCGGCATCTTTCCGCCGTTCCTCAATAATGCCGCTGACGATGAGCAGGCCATCAGGAGCAAGCGTCTGTGCGAGTTGCGGGGCCATTCCTCCGATCACGTGGGCAATAATATTTGCCAGCACCAGATCATATTTACCTTCGTGCTGCTTTGCCGTCTGCTCGTCCAGCACCCCAAGCACCACATCGATGCGATCATCCAGATCGTTCATTTTCGCATTTTCGGCGGCGCTCTCGGCGGCAACGCTGCTGTTATCAATGGCATGCACATGAGCTGCTCCGAGCCTGGCGGCGGCAATCGCTAGAATGCCGGAACCAGTGCCCACATCCAGCACCTGCATTCCAGGCTTCACGCGCTTTTCCAGTTGTTCCAGACACATGCGCGTGGTTGGGTGCAGGCCAGTGCCAAACGCCATACCGGGATCAAGCGTCAGCACGACCTCCTCCGGCTTCGGGGTATAGTCACGCCATGAGGGACGAATTACCAGGCGCTTGCCAATCAACGTGACATGATAGTATTCTTTCCAGGCATTGGCCCAATCTTCCTCACTCACCGGGCGCGTTTCCAGATCACCGACCAGATGTGACCCGATCGCAGAGAAATGCCAGAGCGCTTCTCGCACGCGCAAACAGATATCCTCTTCCGTCCCATCAATAGGCACATATGCATGAAGTTTGACCGGCTGACCCTCCAGCACGCGATACGCCTGACCCTCTTCATACAGCTCTATTGGCTGTTCGATCACCACACCATCCGGGCTGTAGCGATTCAAGAGTTCACTGACCGACTCGACTGCATCAGGATGAGAGGTAACCGTAAGTTCTAACCAACGCATAGTATTTCCTGTTCTCCAAGTAGATAATGTTTCCCTTATACAAGGGGTTCCTACCGTGCGTCCGACAACGCCAGCGGTAAGAGATAATATCCATACGTCCGTGTGATACGAAAACCACAGGATTGATAGAGTTGAAGAGCGGGAATATTCGTTGTATTCACCTCAAGCTTGACCTTCCATTGCTCATCATGAGGCAGTGAACGTATCGCTTCTTCGAGCAAGACACGCCCATAGCCACGCCCCCGATACTCGGGTTTTATGATGAGACTGTAGAGCCAGCAGGTCCACTCATTACGATCCCAATCCAGACGAACAACGCCAACCGCTTCCCGACAACTGACAGCACCCTCACCAAAAGTCAGCAGATAATAGGAACAGTGGGGATTAGACCAGCAACTCTCAACTCGCTGGCGAATGTGCGCCGACGACTTTTGAGAAATGTCCGCCAGAACAGAGATCACCTTCTCCATCTCATCGTCTTGTGCAGGTTGAAACGAAAGGCGGTCATCAAAGGCAAAGCGTTCCTGAAACGTCGCGAGCTCCATTTCATGCTCGGCACGAGCAAGCGAAGCGCCAAGTGCGGTCAGAAAGGCCTTGCCACCCGCCGCCCCCTCCTCACAAATGAGCTGCAACTGCGTGGCGCCAGCCGCGCGTAAAACAGCCTGAGCCTGTGCCACCAGTGCCCGGGCGATCCCTCTCCGCCGATAGGCCGGGTGAACCATCACACTCAGCTCCCTCTCCTCAACTCCTTCAGCATACAGATAGCCAGCAAGCCTGCCATCCTCGTACAAGAGAAAATGAGTTTTGAGCTCGGGATCCCGCAGATCCTTTTCAAGCAGGCGCATATGCAAATTTTCATACCTGTTGCACGCATCAGCAAGCTTCAGGATTGCAACGACATCCTCTGCGGTGAGCGAGCGCTTCTCGATTGGGCCATCTATTCTTTCAATCATTGAATCCATCCAATCAAGCCCCCTTTCAAACTCAAACGGCGGGCAGACAAAGGGCGCAAGTCATTGTATCACTGAATGCGTTCAGGTACAAAACCTTGCGCCCGCTAGAAGGGTATGCTCGCATTGAGACGTTCTATTTAGAAAACGGCCGGTTCCATGTATTCTCCGAAGACGGTGCGGAATACATCCATAATCTCGCCTAGAGTTGCATAGGCTTTCACCGCATCCAGAATAAATGGCATGGTATTCTCTGTTCCTTCGGCCGCGCAACGCAACCGGTCCAGAGCCTCTCGAACCGCTCCCTGATCTCGCTCACGACGAATCCGATTCAGGCGCTCAAGGTGTACTTTCTGTCCTTCGTAATCAACATAGAGCGTCGGTACAGGAACCTCTTCATCCATGACATATTCATTGACGCCGACAATGACACGCTTTTTCGCATCAATTTCCTGCTGATACCGATAGGCAGACTCAGCTATTTCACGCTGGAAGAAGCCATTCTGGATACAGGCAAGCACACCACCCAGTGAGTCAATCTGCTCGATATAGGCCAATGCCGCACGCTCGGTTTGATCGGTCAGCTCCTCAAGAAAGTAGGAACCACCAAGCGGATCAACGACGTTCGCCACGCCGCTCTCATGCGCGATAATCTGTTGTGTGCGTAGCGCGATCAAGGCCGCTTTCTCGGTGGGAAGAGCCAGCGCCTCATCAAGTGAATTGGTATGCAGCGATTGTGTACCCCCCAGTACAGCCGCCAGCGCCTGAATAGCGGTCCGCACGATATTGTTTTCCGGTTGCTGTGCGGTCAATGAGACGCCTGCTGTCTGCGCGTGGCAACGCAACATCATTGAGCGCGGATCTTTGGCTCCATAGCGCTCCTTCATTAACCGTGCCCAGAGTCGACGAGCAGCTCGAAACTTGGCAATCTCCTCAAAGAAGTCGTTATGGACATCAAAGAAGAACGAGAGCCTCGGCGCGAACTCATCAATCTTCAGCCCACGCTCAAGGGCGGCATCCACATAGGCCAGCCCATCGGCAAGGGTAAAAGCAAGCTCCTGCACGGCGGTCGCTCCCGCCTCACGGATATGATACCCGCTGATACTGATCGTGTTCCACTTCGGCATAAAGCGCGTGCCGAACTCAATAGTATCAACAACCAGGCGCAGCGAAGGTTCCGGCGGAAACAGAAACTCTTTCTGGGCAATATATTCCTTCAGGATATCGTTCTGTAAGGTACCCCCGAGTGAGGCCATCGGGAAGCCCTGCTTCTCAGCATTCGCGATATACATCGCCCAGAGCACCGGCGCGGGGCTATTAATGGTCATAGAAGTAGTAATCTTATCCAGAGGCAAATCTGCAAAGAGGATCTCCATATCGGCCAGAGAAGAGATCGCGACGCCACATTTACCAAACTCTCCGGCCGCTTTCGGGTGATCGGTATCGTAGCCATAGAGCGTCGCCATATCGAACGCGGTAGAAAGGCCGGTCTGCCCCTGCTGGAGCAGGTACTTGAAGCGCCGGTTCGTATCCTCGGCGGTGCCGAAGCCAGCGAACATACGCATTGTCCAGGGTTTCGCCCGGTACATGGTAGGCTGCACGCCCCGTGTATAGGGGTAAGTGCCCGGGAATCCCAGATCACGGGTATAATCCAGATTTTGATTGTCCAGTGGCGTATAGAGCCGCTGCACCGGTACACTGGATGTCGTCATCAGATTCTTTCGCTCTGGGACCCGCTCGATCGATTTTTGCACGGCCGTCGCTTCCCACTCGGCCTTGTTGACCGTCAGGCGTTCCAGTTCGGCCTTATCAAAAAGGGTTCCCTGTTTCACAGACGGCTCAGTCGGTTTTTGCTCAATCATTGAACGCTCTCTCCTCTGCGAGTTAGCACGGTCAGCAAGGGCACGCGCCCGTTTCTCCAATATTGTATCATAGACCGAATTTTCATTGTATGGTACTGCTCCTATGCAGAAAACACAGCAATAGACGCCTTCTTCTTGTGCTCCCTGTTTTTCTGCCACCGGAATACTGCGGGGAGAGCGCCTTTGAGGAATACACGCCCTCCCTCTCTCATTCTACAGGACTCAGACCTCAACCGTCATCGCGACTGCTCCACCGCCACCCAGACAAAGTGTTGCCAATCCACGTCCACCGCCCCGCCTGCGCAGCTCATAGATCAGCGTCGTCAGAACACGCGATCCGCTGGAACCAATCGGGTGGCCCAGAGCGATCGCGCCACCATTCACGTTCACCCGTGACCAATCCCAATCGAGCTCTTTCCCATTCGCAAGCGTCTGAGCCGCGAACGCCTCGTTCACCTCAATCAAATCAAAATCATTGATCTCTAATCCAGTCCGCTCAAGCACTCGGCGCACGGCTCGTGTTGGAGCGGCGAAGATATAGCGAGGCGTGATCGCAGCCGAGGCATAGCCCGTAATACGCGCCAGCACATTCAGGCCGTGCGCTTTCGCGAACGCCTCATCCACCACAACGGTCGCGGACGCGCCATCACTTAAGCCGGGGGCGTTGCCTGCCGTTACGGTGCCTCCTTCAAGGAAAGCGGGCTTCAGCTTCGCCAGCGCTTCCGCCGAGGTATCGCCACGAATCGGCTCATCCGTATCAACGACGATAGTGCCCTTTTTCTGCTTGATCTCAATGGGGATGATCTCATCCTTAAAGCGTCCGGCCTGGGTCGCGGCCAGGGCTTTCTGATGGCTGCTCAACGCGAACTGGTCCTGTGCCTCGCGTGAAATCCCGAACTTTTCCGCAATGATCTCGGCCTCATTCCCCATATGAATGTCTTCAAAGGCGCACCAGAGGCCGTCATGCACCACCGCATCGATCAGCTTTCCGTCACCCATGCGATAGCCGGTTCGCGCCTTCGGCAACAGATAAGGGGCATTGCTCATGCTCTCCATGCCACCCGCAACAAATGCCTGACCATCTCCGGCGCGAATCGCCTGCGCCGCCAGCATCACTGCCTTTAAGCCGGACCCGCACACCTTATTGATCGTAAAGGCGGGCAGATCCTCAGGTAATCCGGCATGAATGGCCGCCTGCCGGGCGGGCGCCTGTCCCAGGCCCGCGGAGACGACATTACCCATAATCACTTCATCCAGGCTGGCTGGATCGATCCCGGCACGACGTACCGCTTCTTTTATTGCAATAGCGCCCAGATCGATGGCGCTCAAACTTGCAAGACTCCCTAAAAATTTTCCCGTCGGCGTCCTCGCCGCTCCTACAAGAACGGGAATATGTTCTGTCATAAAACCCTCCCTGGGATGCAGAATTCTATCACGACATTGTGACCCGTAACGAAAAACAAAGTACTGCCATTTCTGGCCTGTTTCATTGTATCCCCTTGCATGATACCTGGTCAAATGAGCAACATAGCAAACTGCCGCTCTTCTCGCCGCTCATAGACGCTTCCAGCAAAGAGCAGCGCTCCGGTTTCCTCAGACTCCCTCAACCGCTCTATAGATCAGGCTCATTTCACCCTATTCATATGATGTTACAGTATAGAGCAATGCACTACCGCATAGTTATATATATCCTTTTTATATCTATAGATGCGGAACATGCTGCACTCCTGCACAGGCAGGAGCCAGAGTATCACCGGGTGAAGTCGAAGGGAGGTTAGAAGACCTTATGCCCACATGCCCAAAGAACACGAGCAGAGTGTCTCTGAAAGAGTTGTTTCTACCTGTCAGTATTCTGCTCACCCTCATCGGGACAGCGCTGCTTCAGTGCCTGTATACGCCTCCGCTTCAGGCGCTGACTCCGCTGACTATCCCGGGTTCGCTCTCCCCCCTGCTCCCCGTTAGCCTGCTCAAAGGAGAGAGCCAGAGCACGCAACCACTTACTATTTCCCTCGGTTTTCGTCCGCGCAACGAAGATCTGTTCAACGCCTATATCGAAACTCTGAATGCGGGTGGATCGCCCCCCATGCTGACATCACAGCAGTTCAACGCGCTTTTTGCCCCTAATGAAAGCGCCTATCAGCAAGTTCGGGCCTATCTTGAAAGCGCTGGCTTTCACGTTCAGAACACCTACCAGCACCGATTGCTCCTGACCGCCACAGGTACCGCTGAACAGGCAGAACAAACCTTTGGCGTCAATATTCAGAATTATGCCGCGCCAGATGGCCATCAGTACTACGCAACGAATCGTGAACCCCGCTTGCCAGCACGGTTAGCCTCATTTATCTCCGGTATTACCGGACTCAATAACGCGATTCAATGGGAGCACAGCACCCGTATCACAGCTCGCCCCCTTGAGAAAAGCGCCCGTGGGGCAGAGCTCGGCTGCCCGGGCCCTGGAGAACGCTATTATCTTCCCGAGCAGATCGCCCGGGCCTACGGCTTCGATTCACTATATGAGCGGGGCCTGCGTGGAGAAGGACAGACCATCGCCCTCTTTGAGCTTGATGATTACTCGACCACCGATCTTGATACCTATAGTGCCTGCTATGGAGACAGCCAGACCTCTATTGAACAGGTTCTTGTTGGCAACGGCCCGGAGCGCAGCGGCCCCGGCTTACTGGAAGTCGAGCTTGATGCGGAACAGGTATTGAGTATGGCCCCGGGTCTTCGTACCCTGAAAATCTATGAAGCATCCAATACGCCCGCTGGCGTGCTGGACGCCTGGAGCCGCATTGTTGAAGACCGCGTGCCGGTCGTCAGCAATAGTTGGGGTGTCTGTGAGGATCTGGCAGATCCAGCAATGCTCAAACAGGAAAACACCCTCTTGAAGGCCGCCGCCCTTCAGGGTCAGAGCATTTTTGTTGCCTCGGGCGATAGTGGTAGTTCCGCCTGCGCGCATGCCAATCCAGCGCTGAAGCAGCTCAATGTCAGTGATCCCGCCTCTCAGCCCTTTGTAACAGCAGTGGGAGGAACCAGCCTGGAATTGAACAGCGACTCAACCTATAAAAGCGAATCCGTCTGGAATCATCCGACTGAAAACACGCCCTCACCTCGCATCGGAGCCTCAGGAGGCGGAATCAGCCACTACTGGGCAGCTCCTTCCTGGCAACAAGCGCCCGGAGTGATTAACCCGCATACAAGCGCGGCCCCCTGCCAGGCCGGCAACGGGCGCATCTGCCGTCAGATTCCCGATATCGCCTTGCATGCCGATGCAAGTAAGGGTTACCTGATTTATTGCTCGGTCCCATCAGCAGGCTGCAACAAAATGAAGCCCTGGCTCGCAGTTGGTGGCACCTCGGCAGGCGCTCCTATCTGGGCGGCCTTTACCGCTATTACCAATCAACAGTTACAGAAACATGGGGGAGGTCGTGTCGGCTTCTTGAATCCCCTGCTCTACAGACTGGCCTCCAATCCGGCAAGCTATCAGGCCGCCTTCCACGACATCACAACCGGCAACAACGACTTCAACGGCTGGCATCAGGGAACATATCCAGCCACCCGCAACTATGATCTCGCGACCGGCTTAGGCAGCCTTAAGGCCGATCAGCTCCTCTCCTATCTGGTCCAGTTGCGGCAAACGAGACGATAACACTTGCACAAAACGAAAAAGGGAGCTGCCCCGGCAGGCGCTCCCTCTGTCTTTCTCATTACCAGGTTCATGGCAGTTGCCAGACCTTTGCATCCGTAAACTGGGCGCTGGTAATGGAATCTTCATTGACAACGACAACCCCTACGTGTCCGGTCGTAAAGGTAGAATCGTTTGCCTCGTTGAGCAATTGGCCATTGGTAAACAACTGAATCTTGCTCCCGACAGCGGTCACGCCAAGGCGGATCGGGCCTTGCGCGTCGAAGTTTGCAATGGTGCCTTTCACGATTGTCGTCATGCGATCGGCTTTACTATACTTGCTCAGCGAATAATACCCATCAGTATAGATCATGAAGAGATAATACCGGCTTTCACTTACATTGGAGCGGAATGCAATGCCGCCACCCGCCCCTGTAAGGTTCTTCATCGTGACCTCAAACGAGAAATCCGAGAAATTCTGCTTGGTCGCTGTGCAGGCAGCAAAGGTCTTGGTATTCAGCACATGATCCGTATAAGTACCATTTTGAAAGGCACAATACTCGTCAGTGAGCCACTGATTCCCCTTGTTATTATCCGTCAAGGGATCATCCAGAACCAGGTTTGAGCTAAACGGAAAGTGGGTGGCGAGATAGGTTGCGGTCGCCTGCACCTGTGCGGTTGCGGTCGCCTGCTCATTCTTCGTCTGCGCGGTTGCGGTCGCGTTGATATTATTCTGATTGGTGACATACAGAGCTCCACCGATGGCCGACGCAGAAACAACCAGCAAAATACAGACCGCCACAATAATAAACACAGTGCGTTTGCCCGATGGCCGCTTTGGAGGAGGGCCCATCGGAGGCATCGGAGTATAGGTAGGGCCGGGAGTGGGCACCGGTCCATACTGAGGCGATGATGTCCCCATATGTGAGGGATATGCTGGCTGCGTATACGGGTTATATGGATCAACCGGGTTACCCTCTGGTGACGGTTGACCGCTGCCATAATTGGTCTGCGGCTGATATGGACCTGGTTGCTGGGGGTTCGGCTGATAATTCATAATACACTGCTCCTCGAACGTGAAAAATGTCAATCTCAAGCGAGATAACTAAAATCCTGACTTGCCAGATGGGTCGTTTTCTCCCTTAGAGACGCTTGGTCGCAAGTGAAGAGCAGCGGTGTGCTGTTTCCCCTGGGAAAAACAAGCGTCCTCACCCGCCAGAAAATCTGACATGCCCCCCCACGTTCTCCCCCCCGCAAATTGATCAATATATATGTACAATAGCGTAGAAAGAAACAGAATCATATGAACTACTTCACAGATGAGCAGGAGCGTTCTGGCATTCTGCTTTCGGTGCGCCTCTACACACAAAACGACAGACATCCAACACTTCTATTTATACCTGAGGAGATAGCGGAAAACAACACCGGAGATACACAGGGAGAACTTCTTTCTGAAATAGCGTTTTTTTTTCAGAACACAGGTTATCTCGCAACGAGCTCTACCATAGAGAGAGAGGCGCTTACGCTTCTGTGGCGAATACCAATACCTTCCAGACAAAGGCAAGTTAGCCGATGAAGAGAAAACAGCGCCGTTCTTCCTTAAAAACAAAACACTTCACTTTTCCCACAAAAAGACACAGTTACGTTGTGCTTTCTCTCTTGTATGATATTTTTTCAGATCTCCCATTTCGTCATAGAGGGACTTGAGAATACTATAAAAAGAATGCAGGAGGGAGTCAATTGGAGCAAGCATGAAGTAAACACACAACTATTTCTTCTTAAAGAAACCTGTCACTGCACCATTCATGCTTTATTTTCGCACAAGCAATGTCCATACCATTTTTATTTTTTACTACATCTTTTCCTGACAAAGATCCGAAACTTTATACTAGAGAAGACCCTGGTTGCAGGATTTCAGGAATGCTAGAACAGGAGCAACACCGTGGGCTGTATGGTTGATTTACTGGTCGCCCGACGTCACCCCGGTACCATCAGTCGCCAGAGCATTGAAGCGCTCTTTTCTGCGCTTATAGAGGAGCAGATTGTCACCCTGCCATGCGCACTACTCAGCGGTGACCTTGAAATCAACTCCTCGCTCAGCATCGCTCATTTGAATTTGCACCTCGCACCACAGATTCAAAAACCGATCGTAGCAGAGGGTAAAGAAATCATTGTTCATTATCATGGGAAAGAGCCAACAGCGCTGCTCCATGCCCTGCACGACCTTTCCTATGAAAAAAGCAATCTATGTTTCTGGTTTGCAGGCTTTCATCCAGATTTTATAGCGCGTCATCCGTCATTCGCCAAAATGACAGATGTTTTATTGTTTGCTCTCACCACTCCGCATATGCTGCATTGCATTGACGTCACAACCTTTTATTCCAGCTCGACCTACTATGTGCGCTACGGCCTCAGGGCAATGGGACACAAAAAAGCCGATCTTCAGGGGACCCGGCTTCTCTCATTGTTACAGCAGAGTTTTGGCGCAGAAATAATCGTAGACTACGACGTTTTACCGTAGAGGGTCACCCGCCCTATCGGGGATCGCCAGGCTATCCGGCTGGCGATCCTTTTTTCTCTGCCCTTGTCATTCCCCCTACAGAACGCTATACTAACCTTGCCTGACAAACGAAATGCAAGAGGGAACAGGGTACACGATGAATAGTTACGATCCGATAGCGACTTTTTATGATATAGAGCATGCGCACTTTGTTGAAGATCTGGACATGTATCACAACTACGCTGAACTCGGTGGAGGCTCGATTCTAGAGCTGGCCTGTGGAAGTGGGAGGGTATTGCTTCCGCTGGCCGAAGATGGCTACGAGGTTACCGGCGTCGATACCTCGGCCCAGATGCTAGAACGGGCGCAACAGGCGCTGGCAGAAGCTGGCGTTGCTCAGCGTGTAACCCTTGTTCAACAGGACATCAGTCAACTTACCCTGGGAAAGAAGTTTCATCTGGCGTTTATTGCCCTGGGCTCATTCGCCCATATCACGACGCGCGCCAAACAGCAGCAGACCCTCACAGCCATTCGAGCGCACCTGAATCCGGGCGGCACCTTTCTCCTTGATTTGAGCAACAGCGATATTCGCTATATGGAGAATATGGGCGGCCAGTTGATTCATCAGGGAACATGGAAGCTGGAAGATGGCTCAATGCTCACCCACTTTGTCAGCCCCGCCGCCTCCACAGATCGACATCTGCTGGAATTGACACATTTCTATGATTGCTATACGCAGGGCGGCCCGATCCAGCGCACAACCACTACAACCTATCACTACCTGTTTGAACGCAGCGAAATTGAGCTTCTGTTAGAGCAGGCAGGCTTCACCATCAAAGAGATACTTGGCGACTATGACTTCAGCCCCTTCCGGCTCGATAGTCCCCGCCTGATCTGCGTCGCGACGACCCGCTAGTATGAGGAAAGAGAGAGAGAGATGCAAGAAAGCTTACATAAATGGAACCTGACCCCAGAAGAAGCGATTGCCCTTCAACGTGAGCTGGCTCAACGCGTGATTCTTCAGGATCATGTAGGCGATGTGCGCTTTATCGCTGGTGTGGACATGGCGATTCGGAAAGAAACCGAGATGGCCCGCGCAGCAATCGTTCTGCTTTCCTATCCAGAGCTGGAAATCATCGAGAAACACGTGCACGAAGAGCCGCTACGCATGCCCTACGTTCCCGGTCTGCTCTCTTTTCGCGAAGCACCCAGTCTGCTCGAAGTCTTCAAGAAGCTGCGCCAGCGTCCTGATCTGATCATGGCTGATGGACAGGGCATTGCTCACCCTCGCCGAATCGGCATTGCCTCCCACCTCGGCCTCTGGCTGAACATCCCTACTATCGGTTGTGCCAAGTCGTTGCTTGTCGGAAAATACAATAGCAAGGAGCTTGGGGAAGAAGCCGGATCATGGGTTCCGCTCATTGACCACGGCGAGACAATCGGTGCGGTTGTTCGTACCCGTAGCCGAGTGAAACCCATGTTTATCTCACCAGGCCACCTGGTCAGCCTGGAAACAAGCATCCGCTATGTACTTGCCACGACAAAAGGCTACCGCTTGCCCGAACCAACTCGCCAGGCCGACAAGCTCTCGAAAGAAAAAACCTGGATGGAACCCGCCGAGCCCGAGGAACAGCAAAGCCTCTGGCAGTAGCCCTATCCGCTGCCAACCAAACAGCGATGCAGGGCCTTATGCTTCTGCATCCTGTCCCTTATAGATTGGCACGGTAAAATAGAACGTGGTGCCTTTATCAACGACCGAATCAAAGCTGATAGCGCCTCCATGCTGCTCAACAATTAACTTCGCAATTGGGAGTCCCAGACCATAGCCGCCCATCTTCGACTGCTGACTATGGTTTGATTGATAAAAACGTTCAAATACATGGGGGCGATCCTCCGGCGGGATACCATAGCCGGTATCAATCACGGAGATCATCTGAAAACGATCATCGTGCTTGCGCGTCGTAATCGTGACCGTTCCACCCGGCGGTGTAAACTTGATGGCATTTGTCACCAGATTGTTCAGTACCTGCTTGATTCTCTGTGGATCAATGTAGAGTGGTGGCGTCTCAGGCGAGATATTATGACAGAGAATCACGCTGGCCTTGATTGCCTGCGGCTGCAAGCTCTGGATCACCTGCGAGACCAGCGCACGAAGATGCACCTTCTGCGGCTTGATCTCGAACTGTCCCAGATCCGAGCGCGTCATAAACAGAATATCTTCTACGATCGAGATAAGCTGCTGCACCCCTTCCTGCGTATACCCCAGATAGAGGTGCTGTTCCTCGGTTAACGCGCCCATATGGCCCTGTAACAGTAGCTCGATAAAGCCATGCACCGAGTTGAGCGGTGTGCGTAGCTCATGCGAGACCATCGAAACAAAATTCGCCCGCACCTGATTGGCAACCTTTAACGCGGACAGGTCACGAGCGGTAAAGACAGCCAGCCGAGTCTCTTCATTCAACAGCGGGGTGACGCTGGTCGAGACCTCACACTGTGCCGCAACCTCTGTTCCAAAAATCAGCTCTTCATTGGGAAGTGCCCGCTGCTCCTGCAACACCCGCATCAGGGGACAGCTTGAGGTTCCACAGAGCTCCATGTGGTTCATATTTTTACAGCGCAACACCTCGGTACAGCGTTTGCCAAGCGCATCTGTCCTCGAACAGTGCAGCGTCTTCTCTGCCGTCGGGTTCAGATCGCGCACCAGAAAGTGCTCGTCGAGGATAAAGATGGCATCAGGCGTCAAGCGCATGAATGCCTGCATATCGAAAGGCACATGAGCCAGCATCCGTGGCTCCTCTCTTGCGCAGCTCTCTCTGTTTTCGCTGTCAATGGGGACAACGCACTGCTTATCCCCTTGCTTTGATACTCGCTTCCGCACCCTGACCCCCTATCTCCCAACAAACTTATAGCCGATTCCGCGCACCGAAAGAATATACTGCGGCTTCTCGGCATCTGTTTCAAGTTTCACCCGGAGACGGCGTATATAGACATCAACAATGTTGCTGTTGTTCTCGTTATCGTTCCATACCTCCGCAAGCAATTGCTCACGATTGACCACCTGACCAGCACTACTCATCAATACACGTAGCACGTGCATCTCGGTCGGGGTAAGAGTGACGGCATGCTTTCCCCCGATCACCACCCTGAGTTCAGCAGGGAAGAGTTCTAGCTGTCCGACGCGGATACTTTGATTGCCCCCCTTACCATTCTTTTTGATCCGCCGCATCACCGCCTGCACCCGAGCAACCAGTTCCTGATGATTATAGGGCTTACAGATATAATCATCCGCACCAATGTTGAAGCCCTGCAATTTGGCCTCAATAGTGTCCTGGGCGGTCATAAAAATAAGGGGGATCTCGTATCCTTCAGCCCGAAGCTTCGCAGAGAACTCAAACCCGTTAATATAGGGCATGGTCACATCAAGGATCAATAGGTCCGGCTCACGCTTCTGTATCATCTGCAATGCACCACGCGGGTTATCCGCGGTTTCCACCTCATACCCTTCTTTGGTCAGTACAAACTGAACCAGCGTGTTCGCAAAGCGATCGTCGTCAACGACAAGGATGTACACGGTTTTCCCCTCTTCCTGTTCTTCAGGCACTCCACGCCTGTGTGGTTACTTCCGCACTCCTTAACCGACCGATACATAAGACGACCAACATGCACTGGTACAGAGCATTCCTATCTGTACACCGGATTCCAGTCACAGACACTTCCACCTCCATACGCTTGCTTTCCTTCGTTTTTCCACCCACGCCGCCACAACACGCATTACAGCCTCGACGCGAGTGTTGAGAAGAGGTGTGTGGGCTTGCTCCTTCTTTCATGGAATGCTAAGTTGCACGTTCCATGAACGCGAGGAATACTGCCTCCACAACCTCCGTTCCATTCCCCAGACAGTTCTGTGATACAGCACTAGAAATGCATGAATACGCATAGAGCCGGTCGCACGCACGGGGGAACACATGAAACCGTTCTCTGCTCTATTCGTCTATTCTGAGCTCTATGCTTGTGTATGGTACACACAATTTGCGGAAAATGTCAAGAGGACAACTTTAGCGCACGTATTTTCTCGATATACACCATCAATATGGCTATATCAGCCGGAGTCACCCCTTCTACCCGCGACGCCTGTCCCACGGTTCGAGGGCGGGTCTTCAGCAGCTTCTGACGCGCTTCCGTGCGTAAATGTTGTATTTGTTGATAGTCAAGGGCCTCCGGTATCCGCATCTCTTCCAACCGGGAGGTGCGCCTGACCATCTGCTCTTGCTTCTTGACATAGCTCTCATACTTGACCTGTAGTTCCACCTCCTCCGCCGTTTCCGGTTCCAGTTCCGGGAGAGCCTCCGGTCCGACGACTGCCTGTGCGAGCTTCTCAACCTGCTCATAGCGCACATCATGCCGGCGCAGCAGCTCAGTCGCGGTCATCTTCCCACTCAGGGCGGTCAAGCCAAGTTCCTGAGCCTGCTGCTCAACCTGCCTGGATGGCGTAAAGATCAGTTCACTCAAGGAGACCATCGTGCGCCGAATCGTTTCACGCTTCTCGATCACCCGGGCATACCGCTCCTCATCAATCAACCCCAGACGATAGGCATGCTCGCTCAAACGCAGATCGGCGCTATCAGCTCGCAGCAGCAAACGATGCTCGGCCCGCGAGGTGTGCAGGCGATACGGCTCACTCATCTCTTTTGTCACCAGATCGTCAATCAGGACTCCAATATAGGCTTCATGACGACCAAGCACAAACGGCTCTTCATGCCGCGCATATAACGCCGCATTAATGCCCGCCATAATCCCCTGTGCCGCCGCCTCTTCGTAACCTGAGGTGCCATTGATCTGGCCAGCCAGGAAGAGCCCGGCAACCGCCTTTGTCTCCATGGTCGTCTTCAACTGCACAGGGAGTACATAATCATACTCGACCGCATAGCCGACCCGCATCATCTCAACCTTTTCCAGTCCCGGAATGCTGCGCAGCATCTCAAGCTGGACATCTTCGGGCAGACTGGTATTCATCCCCTGCACATACATCTCTCCAGTACGCCAGCCTTCCGGCTCCAGAAAGATCTGATGAGCTGTCTTCTGCGCAAAGCGCACAATCTTATCCTCAATAGAGGGACAATAGCGCGGACCGATGCCCTCAATAATGCCAGTATACAGCGGAGAACGATGCAGGTTATCGCGAATAATCTGATGGGTACGCTCATTGGTGCGCACCAGATAACAGGGAAGCTGTGGACGCCAGCCGTATAGATCTTCGTCCGTGACGGGGTAGACCGGATTTGGACGTCCGCCGGGAAGCTGGACGTCCTCACGGGCACTGAGATCCCGCGAGAAATACAGCGGCTTGCGGCTCCCGGGCTGCGGCTCGGTCTTGCTAAAATCAACGGTACGCGCATCGATTCGCGGAGGCGTCCCTGTCTTAAAGCGCCGTACTTCCAGCCCCAGAGCACGAAGCGATTCGGAGATACCCACCGCAGGCCCTTCACCCGCACGTCCACCGGGCTGTGTCTTCTCACCCACAACCAGGCGACCATTAATAAAGGTTCCGGTCGTCAACACAATGGAGGGCGCCATATAGCACCAGCCTGTATTCGTCACCACGCCGGTCATCACCGGGCGACCATCTGGCCCCGTCTCGCTGAGCAAGCGTGCAATGGTTGCCTGTTTGAGCTCAAGCCCGGGCTGACTTTCAAGCACGTATTTCATTGCCAGTCGATATGCCTGCTTGTCACATTGCGCGCGCAACGCCTGCACAGCCGGGCCTTTGCTGGTATTGAGTAGCCGCATCTGGATAAACGTGCGATCGGTATTGCGTCCGATCTCACCGCCCAGTGCATCGATCTCTTTAATCAGGTGGCCCTTTGCCGGCCCCCCCATAGAAGGATTACAGGGCATTAATGCAACACTATCCAGATTCATGGTCAATAACAGGGTTTTTCGGCCCATACGGGCAGCAGCAAGCGCCGCCTCACAGCCTGCATGTCCGGCCCCTACCACGATCACATCATAGATTCCCCGTACCATCTGTTCAGCAGGGGAATTGACGCTCATTGCACCATTACTCATGCTCATTCTACCTGGTTGTTTCCTTTTATCGATTCCTCTATATGAATGTTTTTTCACTCCTACACGACTCGTATTATGCCCCAGTTACGGGGTTCCGTCAATATATCAAGCAGGAGATAGCATTTTTTGCGTTATCGTTTGAGAGGGAACAATGGGATAAAAAACAGAAGCCGCACTTTCTTGAAAAAAACGATTGACGGAAGGGCCAGAACATGGTACTATCGTAGCAGTAAATCCACATGGGGCGTTGGCGGAATGGTAGACGCACGGGACTTAAAATCCCGGGGCCGCAAGGCCGTGTGGGTTCGAGTCCCACACGCCCCATCACTTCATCACTCCTCCTCCCAGGAAGCGCCTTTTCTTTTTTTATGCCCACACCTTCCCTTTTTTGAGCCCCGGCATTCACTCTCCATCTTGACATGCAACGCGTGCTTTGTTATCTTAAACATACAAGCATATGAAAGATGTTTTCAGAGATTAATAGATAGATTTTTATCTATGAAGTAATAGCACTGAGTTGCTATATGAGTGGGTAGAAAGGAAGCGAGAGCCAATGACAGGAAGGACCGCACTACTGGTCATCGATGTGCAAAGTGGGCTGATGAATGAGCAATCCTTTCGCCGCGAAGACGTTCTAAACACGATTACGACCCTGCTTCAAGCCGCCCGTACAGCAGATATCCCAGTCATCTATATACAGCACGATGGTCCCGAGGGGAGCGGGTTGGAACCTGAAACACCTGGCTGGCAGATTCACCCCGCGGTCGCACCGGCTCCGGACGAACCCATTCTGCGAAAAAGCGCCCCCGACTCGTTCTATCAAACACCCTTACAGGCTCTGCTCGACAGCAAAAACATCACGCACCTGGTGATTGTCGGCTGTCGGACGCAATATTGCATTGATACCACCTGCCGGGTCGCGGTCAGCCGGGGCTTTCATGTCACTCTGGTCGCAGATGCTCACAGCACCGTTGATAGCGATGTGTGTTCGGCAGAACAAATCGTTGCCCATCATAATGAGACTCTTGACGATTTCGGGAATAACGAGCATGTTGTCACTGTTCTCTCCAGTGGGGAGATCGACTTTGTGACCCGGGAACGCGATACCATAATTTGATTTCTGTCACTATATTTCGTTTTACAAAGTAGAGAAGACTAGCTTTTTCTCATATATACTCATCTCATCACTGAGAGTATGGGTATGTGTATGAGCCCGGAAGGAACAGGTAATGAGCAGATTTGAACAGCGTATGCGCAGAATAGCGGTACAACAGCAGACTCTTGTCACTGATGGAGAGTCATGTTACACTGCAAAAAAGATTACAACTTTTTTAAGTCGCGGCTCGTACATGTCTAAAAAGCCTTTTTAAATGTTGAGTTTCTCATTGTAATATTGAAGTTTTCTTAAAGTACGTCTATTCTAGAAGAAATAATGAGCGGTAAGGCATGGTTGAATCAACAATAAAAGCAACAGATATGCTCGGGGGTTTAGGCTCAATCGCCAAACCCGCAGCGAAAAAGGGCCGAAGCCGTAGTGCGGCCCGGGTGGAGAGCAGCGTTCAAAGCCGAACAGAGGTATACAGCAGAGTTGATGCACAACTGGAAGCGAAGAGCGATATTGAGATTGTCGAGCTGGTGCTTCAGGGACGCCAGGAAGTGTTTGCCGTGCTGGTCGAGCGCTACAAGGACGCAGTCCATAATCTCGCTTATCGGATGCTTGGCAACGTCACCGAAGCGGAAGATGTCACGCAGGAAGCATTCGTGCGTGCTTATACACAACTCAACACGTACAAACCAGTGCATAAATTCAGCACCTGGCTGCTTTCAATTGCCTCACACCTTGCCATTGATCAGCTGCGGCGCCGGCGTTTTCTGGCCCTGCCATTAGAGGATGTGCCATTTCTGGAATGGATTGTCGACGTAGGAATCAGCCCTGAACAATCAGCACTTCAGGGAGAACAGCAGGACGAGATTCAGCGTTATTTGCAACTGCTTCCTGCAAAATATCGAGCCGTTATCGTTTTACGCTACTGGTATGATTTCTCCTACGACGAAATCGCCCAGGCACTCCAACTGACCCCGGCACTGGTCAAAGCCCGCCTGCACCGCGCACGCGAGCTTCTGGCGCGCCAGATTAAGAAACAAGCCGCCCAACAGGAGGAGGAAAACGCTGATGCGCTGTCGCGACGCTAGAGAATGGCTGGAAGCTCAATCTCAAAAAGAGTTCGAGCCCGGTCAGGCAGACGAGCTTCGAGACCATCTGAAGCAGTGTGCCAGTTGTCGCATGCATCAAGAGCAGCTCCAGAAGCTGGACGCGTTGCTCCGTCTCTCCATCCCCCAGATGAAACCGAGCATCTCTCATGTCTCGACAGAACAAATAATGCGCACCATTCAGCAGCGGAGTCAGATTTCGCAGCAGCTTGAAGAGCTTCGCACGCAACAGCGGACCCGCATGAGCCAGATCCAGCCGCTTGGAACGGTGCTTGCAGCAATCATCTTTTTTTCCCTGAGCTGCCTGCCACTCGGGTTACTGGCACTTGTCATTATTCAATCGGATACGGTTGTACAACTGCTCACCGTTGGAAAAGGACTTATTGATATACTGGTGGTACTCTCACAATACCTGCAATCAACCTTACAGTTGGTCACGCAGAATAACTGGTTACTTGCCGCGCTGGCACTGGCCGTTGTCGTCATGTCGGGGATGTGGCTTCGCTTGATGCGCCACCCACAGGAGGCGTAGGCGAGGGTCATGGTCGTTATCCGGGCGATCATGATAGGGAAGAAGGTTCCATATGCATGCAAACACCAAACGTCAACAGCGCATGATTGACAGAGCGCGCTGGCTCGGCCTGGTTTTCGTCCTTCTGCTGTGCGTCCTCTTGCCGACAACATCCGGCACGGCGAGCGCAGCCGCCCGGAGTCCGAGCGAGCAGCACTGTACAGGCGAGTATCATCAGCCATTTTTCGGAAAAACGGTGGTTATCACCAGTGGGGAGGTGATCTGTAGCAATCTTACTGTATTTGGTGGTACGGTTGTTATTCGTGGCATCGTCCGAGGTGATGTTGTTGCGTTTAACAGCTCTGTAGTGATTGATGGAAAGATTGACGGGAAAGTGATGGTGTATGCCGGGGGTGTAACCCTGCAAGACAACGCACATGTGAATGGAGACGTTCACCTCTGCCAGAGTCAGTGGACCAATGACAACGATTCCGAACTGCATGGCTCGTTGTTTGAATGCACCAAAAGTGCAGGAATGGTTCTGCTTGGCGAGGCTAACCCGGCTATCCGTTTCTGGTTTCTCCTGACCTGGCTGGCACTGGGTGCCTTGCTCACGCTACTCATGCCGGAACATGTCGTTCTGGTACGCACCACAATCACCCAGAAGCTGCGCCGGAGTCTGGTTCTGGGCCTGCTCAGCGTTGTGCTTGCCCCGCTCTTTCTTGCCGTCTTATTTGCGTTAATTGTTTCGATTCCTTTAGCTATCATCGTCCTGGTTGTGCTCATTGCCGCCTGGGCACTCGGCACTGTCGCCGTTGGCAGCCTGATCGGCGAATATATAGTGCACAAGCTTTTTCCAGGCTATAACACTCGGTTAACACAGGTCGTAGTGGGATTGACAGTTTTCGTTTTAGCCGGGTCTCTCCCCTACATCGGTTGGCTTATCACACTTGGTGCGGGATTGTTAGGGCTTGGTGCCGTCCTCTTGAGCCGCTTCGGCACACGGCTATACGGCCAGCCAAGACAGCCGCTACCGCTCTAAAATGAAAAGCAACGAATTTTTCTGCTCCGATTGGCCGTGGTGCAGGTTCACATCAGAGAGCGTTTCGACCTACACAGGAACGAATCCTGCGTAAAGGGACGAGACATCCCTTTGGGGCTAAGTAGTAATCGTTTGTTTGTTGTGGATAGTCAGATAAATTTCGCTGGAAGGATGGGACGGACATCAACGACAGAGTACGCGCTTTCCTCATCTTGTAACGGATGAGTAGCGCACCTTCCGAGGGCAACGCCGCCCGCTACGGAAGCATGTCGTCAGGTGACCGCCGAGGTGAACATGAGTATTGATGTTGAACTGACAGACCTTGCCTACGGAGGTGATGCCGTAGGTCGCTATGAAGGACGCGTTCTGTTCGTCCCTGGAGGGATTCCAGGGGAGCGGGTTCGTGTTGAGATCGTTGAAGAGCGGCGTGGGCACGCACGTGCGCAGCTGCTCGAAATTCTTCGTCCTGCTCCAGAACGCATTGAGCCACCTTACCCACTGCTGACTGATTGCGGCTGCCAGTGGCAGCACATTGCCTACCCGGCTCAACTCACGTGGAAGGCCCATATTGTACGTCAGCTGCTGGTTCGCATTGGTAAGCAGCCCGATGCACTGGTCCACCCGACAATTGGCATGCCGCCTCAGGTTCCACCCTGGCATTACCGCAGTATCGCACAGTTCACAGTTGGACCGTCGGGAGAAATCGGACAAAAGATCGCAGACAGCCACGATGTGCAAGATTTACCGAGCTTTCCTTTGTTCCATCCGGCTCTTGACCATATCTATCAACTCGTTCGTGCCAAGCTTATAGCGTATTTTGGTGATGAGCTTGGTCAGATGATTCAGGGCTTTCAGATTCGGGGCGCAATCGGCGCTGTTACCAACAACAATCTGAACAGCTTCGCGACAGCAAAGGCCGTACCCACACTCCTGACCGTTCACGCGCGTCCCGGCTCGGTGATCGAGGACCCACAGGCACTTGCGCAGGAGTTACTCGGCCTCTCGCCCGCAATGGTTGGTGTGATTATCGAGCGTGTCGGCGGACGCTATGGCCGTATTTTTGTGGGTCAGGAGTTCCTGACAGACGTCGTACTTGGTCGCCGCTTCCGCGTCTCCGCTGATTCCTTCTTTCAGGTCAATCTGGTACAGACAGCGGTACTGGTTGAACGGGCCCTGGCAATGCTTGAGCCACAGCGCACAGATGTCGTACTGGACGGCTATAGCGGCGTTGGCCTCTTCTCGTCGTTCCTTGCGCCCCGGGCGGCTCGCGTTATCGCGGTTGAGTCACAGCCAAGCGCGGTAATGGATGCACGCGCCAGCGCAGCGCTCAACAACCAGAACAACATCACATCGATTGAGGGACCTCTTGAGCGCGTGCTAAATACCCTGCACTATCGCCGTGAACGGATTGATCTGGCTCTGCTGGATCCCCCACGTACCGGCTGCCATCCAAAGGCGCTCTGGGCTCTTCAACAGATGGCCCCCCGCGCCATCTGTTATGTCTCCTGTGACCCAAGCACTCTGGCCCGCGATATCGCGACACTCTGTTCTGGTGGACGCTATCGTCTGGTTTCGGCGCAGCCCGTCGATATGTTCCCGCAAACCTATCATATCGAATGTGTGGCTCTGCTGGCCCGCGTTGGCGGCACACGCTAAACGCATAAAAAGGGAAGCCCCGACGAGACTGCCGGGGCTTCCTCACTTCTCTAGGGCTTACTGAGCGTGGCGGCCTTACCGCTGGCACTGAGCACCAATCCGATGGTGCTCCCCTCTTCCATTAAGGTTCCTGCGGGCGGCTCCTGCCTCAATACAAAGCCAGGGGGGACACCCATTCCCGGGTCTGGCTCCTCCGCCAGCACGGAGACATCAAAACCGCACTCCTGCGCGTAGGCGATCGCCGTTAGTATGTCCTTTTCACGTAAATCGGGAGCTCCTCTGCCCCGCGTTCGGGCCTCCAGTTGTCGGAACATGGTTCCAAACCAGAGCTTCATCTTTTCCTTTTCTTCGTTCTCTTTCTTGGCCTTGTCGTAGCGATCCTTGAACCCCTTGATTCCCTGAATCTCATCCATGAGCGAGAAGGGATCATCAACCGTGCGCAACACAATATCGGGATTGTTTCCCGGCGTCTCAATATACAGGTTGCCAACATCCAAAAAGCGCTCTAACAGATTGGAGACCTGCACCTTCAAATTCACGATCTTGGAGTACTCTGTCTCAACACGACGCTCAAACAGCAGCACGAAATGGCGGTTGATGTCGATAATGCGCTTGTTCGTAAGGATATACAAATCATCGACATAGTTCATGTAGATGAGGAGCATGGCGACCAGACAGCCAACAACAAGCATCCCCATGATAAACCACCAGTAGACCTGAATGGACGGTGTAATGATACCACTGGCAGGTGACAAAAAGGCTACTGGCAGCACCAGCAACAGGATCAAAAACGGAATCGCCAGATTTCGCCAGAGCACGTAGCGCGACCGCTGAATATACTTCACGGTATATTCCCCAGAGCTGTAGCGCACACCGGCAGGAATACGAAGAATTCCGCCAAAGGTACGCCGCGGGCCCCGGAAGCGCTCTCCCTCTCCCGGTGGAGGTGGTAAATCCGCGTCTGCATTTTCCAGCGAGGGAACCTCTTTCCCTTTCGAAAGCTCTTCAAGAACAGCCGCCATCACCGGATCTTCTGGCATGGGCTGCTCTTTCTTCGGCGCCCCGGACTTCTTTGCTTTGACGTCTTCACTGATATCATGCAGGGCGTCCCTGACCCGTTTGGGATTGGGGACATCCTCCATAATCAGTTCACCACCATCAAGGTACACATAGACGGTCCCATAGTGGAAGACATGTCCCAGAAGCGAGTTAAAGCCGATTCCAACCTGCTCGATCTTGTCGTTGGAGACCTCTTTGCGCGTTGGTTGAAACAGGCCACGCGTGTTGATAATACGCTTGTTCGTGATAATAAACGACTCAAACCACCAGGCAACCAGATCGCGAGACGCGAACATCACAGCAAAGACAAGAAACACCAGAAACGCTACTCCGCAAAGCGCCCACCAAATCAGTGGATCACCCGGGAGAATAGTACTCATCCAGAGGAGCAGTATCAATACCAGCGCCGAGGCTATCGCGGGCAAAGCAGGACGCACCATAAAACACCAGTGCTTGCGCACCACCATCCGCACCACTTCACCCGGCTGCTGTCCTGAGAAGTACCACTTTCGATCTGCCCCGCGCCGAAAATGGGATATACGCCAGCCAGAACGTTTCCGTTGTCCGCCAGCCGTGTTGTTCCCGGATTTCTCGGCCATTCGTCACCTCAACACTTCACGCTTGCCGACCGCTATACACTCACACTGTTTGCTAACACGGTCATTGAGATTCTACAAAGAATGGAGAATGGTTCTACTTTTTGGCCTGCTTTGCACGTGCGGCAACTAACGCAATGATTACAGCGACAATCGCAATCAAGAAAAGGACAGGAATATAATTTGCTGGATCAGGAGCCTGCACTGCAACGGAAAGAAGAGATTGCCCGCTCGGCGATTTTGGGATCATGCTGCTCAGGTACGCCATCACAAAGGCCCCGGAAATAATCCCGGGAATCACACCGAGAAAGCGCTCCTGAGGGACACCCGGCTTGGGGAAAGCCTTATTCCCGAGGAAATAGCCGAGCAAAACAATCGCCATGAACAGCACAATCGACCCCCACGGGCCGCCAAGAAAGTTGCTTGTTGATGCGTCCGGCTGGGGCGCATTCGCCTGTGAGCCGGTGATAAGAAACGAAAAGATCTGAGGTAAGCGGCTGATAAATTGACTGAAGCCTCTTCCGCTATCCGGCCGAATGAGAAAAACTGCCAGCAGCACGGCAACCAGGGATATCAGTTCACGCTTCCACCCCCTTATAAAGCCTATCACTATAAATGCCAGAATGGCTACAAAAAAACACTGTTGATCCGTAAAAGGCAAAACCATAACGCTCGTCACTCCCTTAGGGCTACAGTATCACGGCCATACTACGCGCCTGTCTGTGTGACAACAAGATGATACTACTCTCCCGCAAATCCCGCTCTTGCATTAAATCATACCACAGGTTATCTTGAAAACATAGGGCAGAACAGGGTGAATTTTGTATCAACTTGTCATGCAGCATTTTAATCCCTAAACATACCATTACCAGAGGGTAAAAACTCGCTTCAATGACCCAAATGTGCTATACTATAGATGTATGCTGGATTCAATATTGATGCTTGTTCAGAGGTGCGATGCATGCGCCCTCTAACTGCAAAAATACAGTATCTTCTTTGTCCCCTCCAGGCCTTCATAAAGCGAAAGAGCACTACAATCCGACGTCGCCGGTGGGCTATGTCTGATTTTTTTTGTGAGGATGTTTTTCAATGGAACTAGGTAACATAAAAACGGTCAATATTGTTGAGCAAATGACGGGTGCCTATCTCGATTACTCGATGAGCGTCATCGTCAGCCGGGCGCTCCCCGACATTCGAGACGGGCTCAAGCCTGTACACCGTCGTATTCTCTACGCAATGGAACAAATGGGCCTGCAATCCACGCGCCAATTTCGTAAATGTGCAGGTACTGTTGGAGAGGTTCTGAAAAGTTACCATCCCCACGGCGACGCGCCCGTGTACGAAGCGCTGGTCCGTATGGCACAGCCCTGGTCTATGCGCTATCCCCTGGTCCTCGGACAGGGAAACTTCGGCTCGCAAGATGATGATCCCCCGGCAGCCATGCGCTACACTGAGGCCAAAATGGCGGCAATTGCCGACGAACTGTTGCGCGATATCGAGAAAGATACCGTCGATTTTCGCGCAAACTACGATAACACAGGGAAAGAACCGACCGTTCTTCCGGCTCGTCTGCCCAATCTGCTCTTGAACGGCTCTACCGGCATTGCTGTCGGTATGGCAACGAATATTCCCCCCCATAACCTGAACGAGGTCTGCGATGGCATCGCTTACCTGATTGATCATCCCGATGCCACCACCGAAGATCTCTCTCGCATTATTCGCGGGCCAGATTTCCCGACCGGCGGCATCATCCAGGGCCGTGAGGGTATCCGCAATATGTACGCAAATGGACGGGGGCGAGTTGTAATTCGCGCCCGTACGCAGATTGAGGAATCTGAACGCGGCCGCATCAGCATTATTGTGACCGAGCTTCCCTATCAGGTCAACAAGGCTGAGCTGGTCAAGAAAATTGCTGAGCTCACACGTGACAAGAAGATCGACGGCATCTCCGAGATTCGCGATGAGTCCGACCGCCGGGGCATGCGTGTGGTCATCGAACTCAAACGTGATGCCAATCCTCACAGCGTCCTGAACTCGCTCTTCAAGTACACCGCAATGCAGAGCTCGTTCCACGCCAATATGCTGGCACTGGTCGATCAGCAGCCACAGACGCTGACGCTCAAGAAGTTCTTGCAGCACTACATCTCGCATCGCGAGTCAGTCATCACACGCCGAACCCAATTCGACCTGAAAAAGGCCGAGGCACGCCGCCACATCCTCGAAGGGCTCAAACTCGCTCTCGACCACCTGGATGCGGTTATCAACACGATTCGCAATTCCAGGCGCGATACCGCAGGTCTGGCCGAAGAACTACAGACAACCTTTGGCTTCTCGAACGAGCAGGCAAGGGCGGTCCTGGATATGCGCCTCTCCAGCCTGGCCGCACTGCAACGGCAGAAAATCGAAGACGAGTTGCAGGAAGTTCAGCGCCATATCCACTACTATCAGATGGTGTTGAGCGATATCAATGAAGTTCGCAAGATCATCAAGCAGGACCTTGAGGATCTGAAAGAGAAGTATGGCGACCCACGGCGCACCGAGATTCAGGAAGCTGAAGTCACCGAGTTCAAGGATGAGGACCTCATTCCGAACGAGGAAGCAGTTGTCACGCTTACTGAGAAGGGCTATATCAAGCGCCTGCCATCCAACACCTATCGCGCACAGCGCCGGGGTGGACGCGGCGTTACAGGTATGGTTACACGCGAGGATGATGCCGTCCGTCACCTGCTTGTCACCCATGCGCATGACAGCCTGCTCTTCTTTACCGATCGTGGGCGCGTCTTCCAGCTTCGCACCTTTGAGCTACCCGATGTCAGCCGCACCGCACGCGGTGAGCATCTCATCAATCTGATCTCGATTGAGCAGCGCGAACGCGTCACAGCGATTGTCTCTGTCCCGAAAGACGTAAGCCGTGACTATATGATTCTGGCAACCCGCAAGGGCGAGGTCAAGAAAACGGCTATGTCCGAATTTGAGGTCGTACGCCGTGCCGGCCTGATCGCAATGAATCTTGAAGATGATGATGAGCTGATCGGCGCCAAGCTTGCTCGCGAAGATGATGACGTGCTACTTGTCACCGCTCATGGCCATGCCACCCGCTTTGCCGTCAACCAGCTTCGGCGGGCTTCCCGCACCAGCGGCGGTGTCCGTGGTATCCGGCTTGAGGATGGCGATCGCGTGGTATCGCTCAACGTGGCCCGGAAAGATAGCGAGGACAGCGAGGTGCTTGCCGTTACTGAGAAAGGCTATGGAAAGCGCACCTCTCTGAGCGAGTACCCGCTGCGTGGACGTGGTGGCACCGGTGTGATCACCTTCCGCATCACCAATAAAACGGGCCCTCTGGCGGCGGCACGTATCATTACTGAGAAGGATAACGATCTGATGATTGTGTCCGCAAACGGAGTGGTAATCCGTACAGATGTTAATCTGGTGAAGCAGTCCAGCCGCATTACGCAGGGCGTGATCCTGATGAATGTTGCCGATGGGGATGCGGTCGTTTCAATCGCGACGACAAATGGCAAACGTCCTCAGGACACCACTGAGGAGTTCGACGAGAACACCGTTTCCGAACAGGAAGCAACAGAACCCGTTACGACAGACTCAACAACAGAAACCGTTGAGGAGCAGGAATAAACTGCCTGCTTTCTCGAAAGAAGCAAAGAAGCCCTGGTCTCTTGTCAGGGCTTCTTTGCTTTAGTTCAACTGAATCGAAATGGCTCTTGTTTCGCGACGCAGGCGTTTGCCTGAACGCACCTGTCTGGCCGCGGTACGATCTTTTTGCGCCTCAACCTTAATCATCGGGAATGGACGATGAAATTCTTCGGCCATTGCCTCGGCCTTTTGCTCCGACAATAGCGCCCGCTGCTCATAGGCACGGGCCAGAATATCCCGCTTTACCTCGTCTGCAACCTCTGTAAGCAGCAGGTAAGCCAGCGTGAATTCTGGTTTTCCCTGCTCAGCATAGGTATCGGCACAGGTCAGGCCGTCAGCTCCTTGCTCAAGCTGCTCATTCGCCAGTCGTAGAAACACATCCTTTAGCGTGTCCCGATAGAGTTCGTTAAATGACCCGTCTGCCATGCCAAAAATACTCCTGTTCTCCTCTTGTCGAATCCTTGTCTATATTAGCTCTCGTCTCAATACTACCACAAATTGCATGCTCTATGCCCCTCACGGCGTTGTCTCATAGAGATAGATCGAGACAGTCCGCGAGGTATACTGCGCGTTCTTGTGGAAATGTTGATCCATCCAGCTCAGCGCCTGCTCCAGACGAGCCGAAGCCGCGTCATCACGCACACGTCCGACAATGAAGAAGATGCGCGCGTGTTTCTGGCCGTATCGCTGTAGTGCCGCCGGATCAACGGCCTCATCCGGTCCAGCGGAACGCAGAGGACCAAACATCTGCCAGGAGAAGGCCCCGGGGCTCTCAGGCTCGAAATGAGCGGGACCAGGATACGCGTGCAGATAGTATTCAACCGCGATCTGACATCCCTGCTGCACTGTATTGTCATAGCATACCAGGCCGTCCTCTGTCCGGGCGCGCTCCTGCATCCAATGCGTGGCCGCATTCCAGTCTTCCACCTGCGCGCTGCGATAATAGTAGCTCGTTCCTGTCAGAGCCAACGCCAGCAACACCAGCAGACAGATCCCCCTGAGCCACACCTGACGCAGTGCCGCGATCCCCACTCCCGCCAGCAACAGGAAGGGAGGCACAACCGTTACCAGATAACGTGCAGAAAAGAGCCGCCAGGGACTCAACGACACCACATAAGCGATCACAATGGGCAGCAGGAACCAGCACAACAGTGCCCAGACGATCGGCACCACCGATCCAGGCACTCCGTATAGCTTGTTGATACGTCCCTTGAACGAGACAAAACGTAGCAACGCCACACTGATGCCAACAAGCGCGATCAGAGCCAGCACCACCAGAAAATACTTTTGATAGCCGCCAATGGTATAGAGCAGGTTTACAATCTCAGCCAGGTGCGGCGCTGGTAGCCAGCCCGTCTTAGCCCCACGCGGAATGAGCAGCGCCAGCGGAATACTCAGTACACCTACGGTCAGCACGCTGATACCAAGCGGCACTTTCTGAGCCATGATGCGCTCTCGCCATTCCTGACTGAGCAAGGCCATGACGAGCAGCCCGACCAGTTGCCCGCATAGAATCAACCAGCTGAACATATGAGCATAGATCGCGCCGATCAGGGCCAGCACATGGCAGATCCACCAGCGTTTCTTCTGTTGGGTCAATCCCTCAAAGAGGGCAGACCAGGCCAGGCAGAGGAGCAAGACTTGCAAGGCATATGCACGCGTTTGCTGTGCATAGGTGAGCTGTAAAAAGTTGCATGCATAGAGGAGAACACCAACCGTCGCGGCCAGCAGGCCGAGATAACGCGAGGCCCAGAAATAAAGGATCAGTCCGCTACAAGCCATGAAGAGAGCAGAAGGAAGCCGAACCACAGCCTCTGTTGGCAAGATCCCGAACCATCCCATGATTTGAAGCCATCCATGCAGCAAGAGATGATACAGGCTCATGTTCGGTTCCGCGTCAGTCACCAGATGCCAGACCTGAGAGAACGGAAGACGCGCAAGTTCAACCGAAAAGGCTTCATCAAACCAGATACTTGGTTGTCCCAGGCGGAAGAGATCCAGCACCAGCATGCCCCCAAAGAGGACCAGACCGATCAGCAGCCGCCAGGAGAGACGGGCACTCACCCCGGAATGCGCTTTCCTGTCCAGTTTATCACTCAATGAGCCTACCGTTCCGCTGCCTGCCACCATATCCCCGCTGTTTTTCTTCTGTATTCTGTGAGAATCCATACTCACCCTTTACTTCTTTGTGATACAGTTTCTTTATGTCACCCGGTCCTCTCCTTCCTCCGAAACCATTTTCCACCTACCGGCTCAACTTCAGCTTACTATACCACCTGGATGCTTTCTTTCTATACTTTGTAGCACAAGGGGCCCATTTTGAGAAAGACAGCGAAGGACGACCCACCAAACTTCATAGCATCTGCACAATGCTCCTCTTCATATTACTCCATCTCTACCATTTAAAAATTGAAAAGCATGATACTATCTTCCATAATTTCTCTTATCCTCCAGAGATAGTGTTACTCGCCTCTTCTTTTTCCGTTTGAATCAACAAGCACAACCATAAGAAAGGAAGAACAGGCAAGGATGCACCATCCAGAAGCATACTTTGTGCCTGCCAGAAACACATATGGGTGCTCCTGAAAGGGGACGCACCTGTTATCGGCAGCTAGTCAGGATAAAGGTTACATGGATCTATCGAACGACGCACACACCCAGAATATTCCTCTGGAGCCAATATTTCCGGCACCACTTCCCATCACCGAATTTCAGCAACAGCTTGCGCCCACCCGCCCGGCTCAGGTCTTTCGCCCCTGGCAAAAAGCGGCTCTGGCTGTCCTTCCACTCTATACTGCAACACATATTGCCTATTTTCTACTCACCTATTTGAGTAGTCTTTTTCATCTGGAAAATTTTACGCAGAAATCCCTGGCATTACCCATGCTCCTCTCATGGTGGGGACGCTGGGACACTGACCATTTTGTATTTATTGCCAGTAAGGGCTATGACGAGGCCTGGCGGACCGCATTTTTTCCGCTCTATCCCCTATTTGAATCTGGCCTGGCCCTCCTCACCCGAAACGCGCTGGTGGCTGGGCTGCTGCTTTCTAACCTGGCCCTCTTCGGTGTCTTTGTCATATTGTATCGTCTGGTTGAGCGTGATTTTGGCACCATCCTGGCCGCCCGAACAACGCTCTATCTGGCACTCTTTCCGACGGCCTTCTTTCTCTCAGCAGCCTACAACGAATCGCTCTTCCTGTTCTTTACCCTGCTCTGCTTTTACCAGATTCGCAAAGGGCGCTGGTGGCTGGCGGGTCTGGTAGGCTTCCTTGCCTGCCTGACGCGCTCCGCTGGAATCCTGCTCTGTCTGCCCTTCTGCTATGACTATCTGCGTCAGCATGGGTGGAACTGGCGGGCGCTGCGGCTGGATGGCCTGAGCGTACTGCTATTACCCACCGGTTTGGGGCTCTTCGCGCTCTATTGCTGGTATCGCTTCGGCGATCCGCTGGCCTTTTCCCATGCACAGGCGGGCTGGAATCGCGTTCTGAGTCTGCCCGGCTATGGTTTCCTGAAGGCGTTCGGCGTGATTCGTCAACAGCCGCTTCTGGGCTTTGCCTCAATCCATAACGTCATTGATCTCAGCACCGGGCTTATCTTGCTTGCGCTCACAGCCCTGACGTTTGTTGGCCCCTGGAAGTTCAGCGCCCGCGAGCGGGTCTACGCGCTCTATGGGCTTGTCGCTTATCTCTTTCTGATCCTCTTTCCCTCATACGATGGCTTTCCGCTCCAATCGCTCTCACGGTTAGTGCTGGAGCTCTTTCCAGCCTTTATCGTCCTGGCAAAGCTTGGGATGCAGAAACAGGTTCACCTGCACTATCTGGTACTGGCAAGCTCCTTGCAAGCCTTTTTTCTACTACAATTTCTGGTTGGCTTCTGGACTGTTTAGTAGAAACGAGCGGGTAGAAGGTGCAATGCATAGGCTGCCCGCTCTAACCCTTCACGGAACTGAGGAGCGGCCACCTCTATCAAGGCGCGTACCCGTTCCGCCAGATTACGCCCATGCAGCTCCGCGATGCCATATTCGGTTACAACGTAATGCACGTGCGCTCGTGATGTCGTAACCGCTGCACCCGGCGTCAAAATGGGAACAATCCGCGAGATATGTCCCTCAACCGGGTCCAGGCGCAGCGCTCCCAGATCCAGATGGGCCAGCGCCTCGGTACGATAGCTCGTTCGTGGCTCTCGGGCAGTAGCAGGAAGCGCGATAATCGGACGACCCCGCGGTGAGAGCGCCGCCCCACGCAGAAAGTCCATCTGCCCGCCCACACCGCTATAGGTATATGGTCCGATTGACTCTGCACAGACCTGACCTGTAAGATCAACCTGCAAGGCGCTATTGACCGCCACCATATGCTCGAATTGGCGAATAATCGCGGTATTATTGGTGTAGGTTGTGGGATGAAGTTCAACGGCAGGATTGTTGTCAATAAAATCAAGGACTCGTTGTGAGCCGAGCACAAAGCTTGAGACAATCTTTCCCTGATCCCGCTTCTTCCGGGCGCCGGTAATCACGCCTTTCTCGACCAGATCCAGCACACCATCAGAAAACATCTCGGTATGCACACCCAGATCTTTGCGGTTATCCAGGGCTCGCAACACCGCATCGGGTATCGCGCCGATCCCAAGCTGAAGCGTCGCACCATCATCAATCAGCCGTGCTACATGCTGACCGATGCTCAGTTGTACCTCATCAGGCGTCTGACGGGCCACCACATACAATGGGGCCTCCCAGTGCACTGCGAAATGCACCCGCGAGAAGGGCAAAAAGCTTTCCCCATGCGTACGCGGTACATTGGGATTCACCAGCGCCACAACGGTACGCGCATGCTGGACTGCCGCCAGCGTCACATCAACCGAGGGACCAAGCGAACAGTAGCCATGCCGATCGGGCGGCGATACCTGAATAAAGGCAACATCAATCGGGAGCTCCCCGCCCGGCTCAAACAACAACGGGATATCTGAGAGAAAGACAGGAGTATAGCTTGCTCTGCCACTATTGGCCGCTTCGCGCACATTTTCGGCCACAAAAAACGAGCGCAAAAAGAAATGGCCTTCCCAACGCTCCTCGGTATAGGGAGTGGGACCATGCGTATGCATATGCACAATCTCGACATTATGCAGCTCTTCGCCCCGTCTGACAAGCGCCTCTGTCAGCGCGGTCGGGGTCGCGGCGGCCCCCTGTACAAACACTCTATCACCAGACTGCACGACACTGACCGCAGTCTCGATATCGCACCAAATCGTTCTTGACACTTTTAGACTCTCCTTCTTCCATCATGTGGGGAGAGATCGCCCCACTTCTATTTAGCACACATTCAGGTCTCACGTTTCAGCATTTTTCAACGTGTTGTACCGGATTGTAAGAAAGTTGTGATATTCTTGTCTGCGATGTCTCTACAGTCATGTAAGAATCTGCTATAATAGCTCTATTCGCAAAGTGCTTGGAGGAGATAAGATCGTTATGCCAGAACAATTTCGAGCATTACAGGGTTTTCGCGATATTCTGCCGGATGAGCAGCCCTACTGGCGCTACTTCGAGCAGGTAGCGACCGAGGTTGCCACGCTTTTTGGATATCGCCGCATTGATACGCCTCTGCTTGAAGAGACAGCCGTCTTTCGCCGCACATCCGGCGAATCGTCCGACATCGTGACGAAAGAGATGTATACCTTTGACGATCGCCCCGACAAAGAGGGACGCCGCCAGAGCATCACACTACGCCCGGAGGCAACGGCCAGCGTGATGCGTGCCTATATTGAGCATGGCATGTTCAAGCTCCCTCAGCCAGTCAAGCTGTTCTATCTTGATATGGCGATGTTCCGTCGTGAACGTCCTCAGGCCGGGCGCTATCGGCAGCACCATCAGTTCGGATGTGAGGCCATCGGAGAAGAAGATCCAGCGCTTGACGCCGAGATCATCGGTCTGCTTCATGAACTCTTTACCCGCCTGGGATTGAAACACATCCGTGCCTCTATCAACAGCATTGGCGATCAGAACTGCCGCCCGCAGTATGTTGAGCTGCTGAAGGAATACTATCGCCCGCTACTGGACGATTGCTGTGATGATTGTAAAGTGCGCTATACCAAGAACCCATTGCGCATGCTTGACTGTAAAGATCCCAGGGACCAGGCGAAAATTGCCGCGGCACCCAAAATCTCCGAGCATCTTTGCGAAGCCTGTCAGGCCCATTTCGACGCCGTGAAACAGTATCTCACCGCCTATGGTGTGCCCTATGTCCACGATCCATTGATCGTCCGTGGTCTGGATTACTATACCCGTACCGTGTTCGAGTTCACCAACGAAAAGGATAAGCTGGCGATCAATGGCGGTGGCCGCTATGATGGCCTTGCCGAACTCCTGGGTGGCCCACATACACCCGGGATTGGCTTTGGGCTTGGGATTGAGCGTATCATCAATGAGATGAAGCGTCAGGGGATTGAGCCGCCCCCAGAGCGCTCTACTGAGGTCTTTGTGGTCTACTTTGACCGCAAGCCAGAACTCAAACAGGCCGCGGTTGAGATCACGGCCCAGTTGCGCCATGCCGGTCTTAAAACCGAGATGAGCTATGGAGACCGCAGCCGGAAAGCGCAGCTCAAGCAGGCCAATAATTCACATGCGTCCTATGCAGTCCTGATCATGGAGGATGAGCTGACGCGCAACGCCGTCATTTTGAAGAACATGCAAGCAGAAGAGTCCGACCTTGAGAGCAAGCAGGTTGAGGTTGATCGCTCTCAATTGGTCAACCATCTCACTCAGACCCTGAATCAGGGACAGTAGTACAGCGTGAGCCGGGGGGGCTTCCTCCCGGCTCCTTTTGCTTTCAGGATACCTTCCAGATCCGAATAGCCAGCGGTTCCTTACTCTTTCCACCTCCCCAGAAGCTTTCACCGACCGCAAAGAAGGAACCATCAGGCGACCAGGCCAGCGCCCCTAAAAACTGGTTCTGTTCCGCCGAGGTATACAACGTTGTCCCATCAACCACATTCCAGATACAAAACTCGCTGCGCAGCCCGGTCGACCTTGTGTTCTGTCCATCCGGCGTTGTGATATGCAGGCTCAACCAGGCAGAGGAGAGAAGCCGCGAGCCATCAGGCGACCAGGCAAGGTCCGCAATATCATTCACGTTGCCGTATCCGCTATAGACCAGTTTCTGAGCCCCGGTTTGAGCGTCATAGATAATCACCTGACGATGCTGGTCCCGACCAGGGACCACCAGCGCCAGGGAACGATTATCCGGAGACCAGGCAAACAGCGAAGCCACCGCATCATAAGACGCAACTTTCTCAAGCGTGCTGGCATTCCAGATCATCATCTTGCCGTTCTGCTCGGTTGCTATCCGACTTCTATCAGGAGACCACGCGACGGAGGTCGCAAATCCATTGAGTGACACTACACGCTGTTGCGCACCATCGTCTACATGCCAGATCACAAACATCTGGGTCAACATCTGGCCCTCGACAGATACCAGCGCCTCTATCGACTTTCCATCCGGCAGCCAGCTCAGGTTGAGAATCGAGCCAATCAGCTGATCTGAGCCTGGTAGCTGAGCGCCGAGGACTCTGACGACCTGTCTATTCTCGGCATTCCAGATGACCAATTGACTTCCAGTGCCAGCCGCGATCAAGCGTCCATCTGGCGACCATCTGACATCCGTAATCGCTCCTCGCAGTCTCGGAAGCGGGTATACCTTCTCATCGGACCCGGTCAGCGCGTTCCAGCTTTTGACGGTATCACCAATCACGGCGACAATGTGCTTCCCATCTGGTGACCACTCAAGCGAGTACACCGGTGCCTCCGAAGTCGCATAGGTCTGAACCAGCGTGGGTGTAGCACCTTTTTGAGAGGGCGGTATCTCCGCTGTCCGGGACAGGTGCTGATTCTGCTTCGCCTGATAGAGAGCAAACGCGACACTGCTCACCAGCAGGAGAAGCAAACAGGCGGCCACCAGGATTCCGAACCGCAGGACAGGCACTTTTCTGAGATCTGCAAGCCAGCTTCGGCGCATGCGTTTTGTTCTCTGTATGCGTGATTGTGATACAGGCTGCGCCATTCGGCTCGCGATACGAGACCAGGCCCAATCGACCGAACGCTGATCCTCATCATACGAGGCGAGAATATCCCGGAGATCATACACAAAGCGCTGGTCGACGTCCTCTGACGTTGTTGGTTCTGATGCGGCCCGAAGCAGCTCTTCCACCTGCTCATCTATGTGCTCGGCATCAAATTCTCTGTGTCGTTCTGTCATTGTCCGTTCTCCCTTCTGGCCTCTTGATATAAAGCCCGTAAGAGATTCAGCGCTCGCGAAATCAACATACGCACATTTCCTTCTCTTTTTCCTACAAGCTCAGCGATTTCCCGACAACGCATCCCCTGGACAAAGCGCAATTCAAGCACACGGCGTTGAATGTCAGGCAACTGTCTTATGAGAGCATAGAGCCGTGCATAGTCCTCCCCACGCTCGGCCAGCCGCTCGGGAGCCAGCTCTTCATCTTCATACATCGAGTCAGTGACCGTTTCCAGGGCAACCGCCTGACGTTTCTCTCTCGACCGATAGTAATCGGCCACTTTATTATGAGCGACCCGCCAGAGCCAACGCCGCTGATAGTCTTCACCTAGATCTTTCAATTTTTCATTTTCGAGCGCTGCTAGAAAAATCTCTACCAGCATGTCTTCTGCATCCTCACGTGAGGCAAGATGCAGCCGTAAATATGCAAATAAGTTAACAGAATATTTTTGATAGAGATCAGCGGCTTTCATATCATGAACAGATAACGATTGTTGCATAAAAAAGAGGTTTCCTTACCTTCTCAGGCTTCGCATGCGATAATTCGTTAATAACTATCGTCTTTACAGGCAAAGCGTCACGCGTCCCCCCCAAAATAAGGAGCGGACGCCCATCTCTGGGTATCCGCTCTTCTCGCTGGAAGGTGCAAAACGGTTCGTTTCGCGCCTACTTATAGCGATAAGGATTCTTGCCGCCATGCTCGTCAAAGGTATCCGGGTTGTTGGGATCCTCGGGCGGAACCTCTACCGGAACACGATAGCCGCCGGTCGGGCGATTGCTATCATCAGGATTTGGGACAGTCACCGGGGTTGTCAGATCAGCCGTGATTGCCTTGAAGAGACGTCCGATATTATCCCATCGTGCCGGGAATTGCTCAGCATAGAATTTCTCACTGCCCTCGCTGTCATAGATATACACAACGTAATCATGATCGCCGAAGCGATAAAAGACCCGCGTGTATGGGATACGCGCCAGCTCAATCACCTGAAGCGTGGGGCGAGCCTGTAACTGTGGCTCCGTTCCAGAGCGCTCCCGTCCCTGGCGAGTTTCGGAATCGACCATATTGACGACCGTGCTCCATACCTCAGCAGGGACACCATCTGGCGGAGCAGCGGCATAGAGAGGCTCATTGACCTCGGTATTGAAGACAATATCACCGCCAGCCTTCAGCAACTGCTGTGCGGGTATATCGGTCTGACCGATGATCTCGGTACGGGTGCGCAGGTCAAAACGCCGGGCGATCTCGCGATGTCGCACCAGCTTGCTTGTCCCATTGCAGTTCTTACATAGCATCATCCGTGAGCCTTCGCAGGTCTCACAGACACGCTTGCCATTGCCGCAGGTGCAGGGCATCTCGCCTTTCACACAGTCGGGACAGGGAATCGTCGGTCCCTTCTCCGCGGGATCAGAATCTATCGGATTTGGAATCGGCACACCTTTCTGTCGAATGCCCTCGAAGAGATCGGAGAACTTCCCGGAGATCGATCGAGACACACCTTCAGCCTGCCGCTTGAAGAACGGCTTCTTTGTGCCACCGGGCTCGGTATCAGCAATATAGCCACGACCCCGACAGGTAGTACAGCGCTTTTTCGTTCGTCCTTTACAATCGGGACAGACCACCCACCCGCGCCCCGTGCAATTGGCACAGAGCACATGCCCTGTTCCATTGCAGTTCGTACACGAGACAATCTCATCCATGTTCTCCAGACGAGTGCGTGTCTGAGGCGGCTTCAGCCCCACAACCTGTGGAAGCTCATAATCCCAGACAGGGAGCAACGGCTTTGGGGCACCAACAGTCTGCCCGGTGTAGGGCTCGCTGACAATCTCCATCTGCCGCGATTCCCAGCGCGTCTGTAATGTCGCCTCCCAGACCTCGCCACTATCCCAGGTATGCAACTCCGCATAGGAACCGAGGTCTTTAGCAATACGCCAGTTTTCGTTACTCCACATATTGAGCAGTTGACGCAGGCGCTGCTCTTCTACGGTGTTCGCTTGCCGGGGAGTGGGTTGCTCCTGAATCTTTTGCCAGTAATCGCCAGCTTTATCGACCACCCGCCTGATGCGTTGTTGAGCCTCACTTGCTCCCTGAACAACCATACGTTTAATATCATCTATCGTCTTTTCAATTTCATCTTGCTGCGCTTTATCATCTGGCCAGGAATAGCCTCGATTCTCTGAATTTGAAGCTGAGCCCGCATATGTCTTATCCGCGTTTTTATCATCCGAAGGTGTATGGCCTGAGTTATGCAGATAGGGATCGGTGTTGCGCTCGCTCATAGTCTGGTGCCTCCATCCTGTGGCTTCAACAAAGCCAAACGGTGAACTCTCGATTGATTATATCAACTCACGCTATTATGATGCAGTGTTTATCAATCCTGACTGCTGCTACCTTATATACGCCATACCCAGACGTTGGTTGTATTTTCAGAATGATCGGCATGTCTCCCCATCCAAAACAAAAGAGACCGACATTCCTGACTGGAAGTCGGCCTCTCGTGGGTCTTTATGAGAGAAGCGGCACAATTTCTTCCTGGACAGGAACCCCGGTTACTTCAACATCATTCTTGCCAATAATCAGGTCAATTTCACTGCGCACTCCAAATTCTGGCAGGTAGATGCCCGGCTCAATAGTGCAACAGGTATCAGGCAACAGAGAGCGGCTATCATGTGTCTCATAGTTGTCATTGTTGGCCCCCTCGCCATGCGTGGCCGTGGTCAGACTATGGCCGGTCCGATGCACAAAGTAGTCGCCATACCCCGCTTTGACAATCACGGCACGGCAAACATCGTCAACCTCACACCCCTGGACGCGCTTTCCGGCGGCGATACGCTCCCTGATAAAGGCAACAGCAGTATCACGTGCCTGCTTCACAACCTCGAAGACCTCGCGCTGCTTCCGGGGAATCTCGTCTCTGGTTCCGGCAAAGGCCATCCAGGTATAATCGGCGACAATCGCGCCCTCATCTCGCGTGGTTGCCCAGAAGTCGAACAGGATCAGGTCGCCGCGCTTGATCGGGCTAGAAGTGGTCGCCGTCGGCTCATAGTGGGGGTTACTGGCATTCGCATTCACCGCCACATGGGGCAAGCCCTGCGACAGATTCAGGCCAGCCGCCTCAAGCATCGCGCCAAAGCGCTGCACCACCGTATACTCATCAAGCTCACGCCCCCTGCGCAGATCCTCACCCAGTTCTGCAAAGAGCTTATCCTTTATCGCGATCAGCGTTTTGCCGGCTATACGATGCGTCTCGATCTGCCAGGGATTCAGGCAAGCAACGAAATATTGTGACAGATCAGCAGAACTGACGACCTCCACATCTGCCGAGCGCACCAGTTCGACCGTGCCAGCGTCAACACGGGCAATGTAGGGAATAGCGTTCATGGGCGAATATTCCATTGCAACCTTTTTGGACGATTGCAACGTATCTTTTAGTAGAGCATGCAAATCCTGCCAGGTACGGAAAACACGATGCTCTCCAGGCAAATCGTTCAACACATGCGGCTCAACCGCACTGACAATAGCTGTTGGCGTTCCTTGAGCCGGGACAAAATAAAACCAGCGTCGCGAGTAGAAAGCATTCAATGGGAGCGAAAGGACCCGATAGGCGATCGGGTTTGACTTGCGAAAATCATAAAAGAGCCACCCATCTATCTTCTCATCGCGCAAGGCCTGTTGAATATGTTCAAGATCCATAAGACCATATCCTTTCTCGCTACGAGCCGGGGGACAGCGATACATTGTCATCTATTCAGACCATTGTATCACGGACATCTAAATATGGTACAATCTTCCCATAGCAAACGATTCCTTCTTTAGTATACTCGGCAAAAAGACAGCAGGAGGAGAAAATACGGCAACCCGGCGGAACAAATCACCGCCAGAAGCACTCTCTTCTGATAGATACCTTTTTCTTTTATCTCTGGCCCCCGGACACTTTATACTTTTTTGAGATACTTATCAGGAATGCATGATTTATGACCGATCAAAATACTCAAAACAATCAATCTAGCGAGCCGGTAGAAGAGAAGCCACCTGCCGAGCCACAGTCAACCGAGGGACCCGATACACCACCAGAGACCGCAACCACAACAAAAGAAGAAACAGACAAGCAGAGGCGCGAAGAGCTCTCCCAAACGCCAACCGTCCAGATGCCGGGCACAAAAAAGAAGCGCAAGCGCCGCCCGGTACGCATTGCGTTGACGATCTTTCTCGCGTTTCTGGTCCTCTTCGGCGCCATATTAGGAGTAGGATACTGGTATTATTATCAGAACATTCATGATCCACTCACCAAATTCTATCGACCCATTACTAAGAATAAGCCGGGGCAACAGCAAACGCCAGAACCACAACTCAGCAGCATTCAAGGGCGAGCCTGGAATTTGCTTCTTCTTGGCAGCGATAACGATAGAAAATACACCTTCCCTGCGGTCCTGACACAGGTTATGATGGTTGTACGTATCGATCCCATTCAAAACAAGGTTACGATGCTCTCCATCCCTCGTGATTCCTGGGTTCCGATTCCCAACGACTATGGAATGCATAAGATAGACCAGGCTTTCTTGCTCGGTGCAAACCAGAATAATAGCTTTGAAGATGGCGTGGCTCTGGCACAACAGACAGTTGAAAAGAACTACGGCATTAAAATCGATCGCTACGGATGGATCGGCCTTGATGGGTTTGCCAACGTCATCGACCTGCTTGGAGGCGTCGATATTGTGGTTGAACATCCCATTGTTGACGACACTTATCCGGATGATATGGACAAGCAGGTCCACACGCAAGACAAGAACGCATACAAGCGGCTCTATATCGCACCCGGTCCTCAGCACCTGAACGGGCGTGAGGCACTTGAATATGTGCGCTCGCGGCATGCCGACCTGATCAGCGATATCGGACGCACCTATCGCCAGCAACAGGTACTGACAGCACTCCAAAAGAAGCTCAACGGCCTCGACCTGCTGAACAAGCTTCCAGAGCTTCTTAAAGACCTCGAAGGGAAGGTCTACACCAACGTGAGCGAGCAAGAGATGCTGGACTTTGCCAATTTCGGACGCACGCTCACCGCAGAGAAAATCCAGCGCCTGACGCTTGGCCCGGGCGAAGGGAAAGAGAACTATGGCCACTGGGACAAGGTTATTGATTACAGCATTGGCGGCCTGGAACAGGACGTTGTGATACCGCATTGTGAGAACATCCAGCCGTTGATTAACCGCATTTTTGAACTGGGAGCGGACACCCAGAGCTGCAATGTAGGAACATAACGAAGCTTCAGGAGTGAGGAAATAAGGCTCCGTTCCTCACTCCCTTCTTATGCTACCCATCCTCTATATGCTAGAATAAAATCAAGCATACAGTTTCTCCATTTCGACCACCTTGATAAAGAAGGATACTATCTTGATCGAACAGCACTATCAACAACTCCGGTTCTTGCAATTTCACCATCTTTCCGCGTACCCCGAGCTTGTTCACGGCGTCTTTACCCGTCACGGTGGCACCAGCCCGGCACCTTATCACAGCCTGAATACAACCCATTCTATCTTACGAGAAAAACGTGATGCCGTTGAAAACGTTCTACAGAATCGGCGGCTGGTACTTGAGGCGCTTGATATCGCCGATTCGCCCTGTGTGACGCTCTGGCAGATCCACGGAGCTGATGTTCATGTCTATGAGCCGGACGCACCCTGGCGCTCTGACTGGTCCTCAGCCAGTTATTTCCAGCCCGGTTGGACTCCCGAGACGATCAGAAAAGGAGACGCCATTATCACACAAACCCGGGGCATGGCGCTGACGATGTCCTTTGCCGACTGTACTCCCCTGCTTTTCTATGACCCGGTTCAACACGTCATCGGGATCGCACATGGCGGTTGGCGTGGCACGGCTCGTGGCGTCACCCTGACCACTATTGAGGCGATGCAACAGCGCTTTGGCAGCCACATTGAAGATATTCACGCCGCGATCGGGCCGACGATCGGAGAGTGCTGTTATGAGGTTTCAGAAGAGGTTCGTGCCATTTTTCTGGGACGGGCAAACTTTGACGAGGACCCCATTGCGGAGCGGTTCCGCCCACTTCTTCGGGAAGCTGCTTCCTTTGGGATCGTGCAGGAAAACGGACGCGACAGCTTGCGCCTGAACCTGCAAGAGACTCATCGCCGTCTGCTGCTCCTGGCTGGATTGCGTCCGGAGCATATTGAGGCGGCCAACATCTGTACCGGCTGTAACACGGCTGACTTCTTCTCACATCGCAAGGAGAACGGGCAGACGGGCCGCTTTCCGGTCACGATCATGCTCCGTCCTGCGTGAACAGGGTGGGTCAGAACAGCGCATCCTGACCCACACCCCTTCCTGAACTAGAGCGATCGTAGCTCGCTGCTATCCTTCTCAAAGCGCTCGACCGCTTCTTCGGTATCGGGCTCGGTGACCATTGTCAGTAGAACCTCGGGAGGGACTGTCAGATCATGTGCACCCGCTGCCAGCGCCTGCGCCGCCTCAACCGATGATTTGATACTGGCCGCCAGAATACGCGTCGGCAACTGCTGATCTTGAAAGATCTTCGCCATACAACTGATACGCTCGGCAGGCTGAATACCATTACGCAGCATCCGATTATAGTAGGGAATAATGAACTCAGCACCAAGCAACCCTGCTGCATACGCCTGCGCAACTGAGGTAACAGCCGTAAACGCCAGACGGACCCCCTGCTTTTTCAATCGCATTGCGATCTTCATGCCGGTCTGGGTCAGCGGAATCTTTGGTAAGATGCGCTCTGGTGCGATCTCAATGTAGCCCATTGCTTCACGATAGCCATCCTCTTCGCTGGCAATAGAGGGCTGCATAAAGATATCGCCGCTCACACGCTCTAGAAGCTGCTGCAAGAGCTCCCGCGCTCCAAGATGCTGCCCACGTTTCCACGTATTCAAAAGAATGGTCGGATTCGTCGTCACTCCCGCGATTGGTAGCACAGCGGCAACCTGTTCAATCTCGTCAAGGTAGGCGCCATCTACATAAAGGGCCATGTCTCACGCTCCTGATCTTCAGATTATGCACACACACATTCACTCACCACATCTTTACATATTACCAAAAATGCGACAGAAAGTCCCAGGCTTGAGCTCATGGTGCATCAGCTCCCTCTGGGCAGAGAATACGAATGTCACTTGGTAGTGGACCTCACCTGTGTCAGAATCCTTTTCATGAACAGGTCCCATCAGGCAGACAGGGAACCAACGACTGTACCTCGTCAAAGACTTCTGGACAGGAGGGCATCATGCTATTGCGACGCGCACGGATGCGAGTTGAAAGAAGCATTCCCAACTCTTTCGGCCCGGGGAGTGTCAAAAATACATCCTCCGAAAAAAGATACCGCCGTCTCACGTCCGGCGGTATCTCCAGCAGAGGCATCAGGTGAGCCGCCCCAGGGAACAGGAGGCGTCCACCTACGTGAAGTAGACAGGGAAACTAATGCTGATGCTCAGGGCATGGTTGCTCGACCACCCGGGCAACATGATGCAGCGACGGCCCTCCCTTTTTGTAGAACAGTTGCATCCCCGATGTATCCTGCACCAGCAACAGATAGTGCGTCCGAAAGCGAGCGCTCTTCACATCCAGTGCCTTCATGCCTCCATCATATACGACCCACTCAGCAAAGCGTTCCGGCTCCTGGAGCGCCTGCTTCCACCGCAGGCCCGAGCGCTCATCAAGCAGGTTGCGCCGCTGAATAGTTGAAAGGCGCGGGTCAGGCCGACGTTGTAATATGATGCCTCCGTTGTAGTGCTGCTCCAGGTAGCGATACACCAGGGGCACAGGTTCACACGTCTGACCCTGCTGCCGCTCCTCTAGCACAACGCCCCCGTCAGCCGCAAGCGCCACAGACTGCCCCAGAATCAGCAGCGCAAAGATCACTAACATGATGCGAGAGAAGGGCCGCCAGTGTTCCAGCCTCACACTATCACAGAACAGCGCACAGAACAGCGCCACAGGCACCAGCAGCAGCGAGCCAAATCGCACATTGTGAAACGAGGCATGAGATGTATCGGGCAAGAGGATAAAAAGCTGTCCTGTATAGAGCGCCAGCACCAGAAACACGAAAGGAACAATCCCAAACGTCAGCACCGTCAGCGTGACCGGCGTCAATTTCTGCCGCCTGACATACAGCACGATACCGATACAGGCCAGCATCACAGGTACTATCCCGGCAAAGAACGCAGGTGCGAACGCAGCAATTTTCAATGCTATCCCGATATGGTGAAAGGCCGGAGAGATGCCCTGTGTATGCCACATCTCAACAGGGAATAAAGCCAGGCGAGAGAGCTCAAGCAGCGGATTACGCGCCTGGATTAGATTCCAGCATTCCCAGAGCACCAGCCCCCACACGCCCCACAGACCGAAGAGCAACAGGTTGCTTCCAATACAGGAGAAAGACTGCCGCTGAAGTTTTCCGGTCACGACAAGCAAGATTAGTAGCGCCAGAAACACGCCCCACCCAAGAGGATGAGCCATCATTGCCAGCAACGAGCAGGCCCCTGAGAGGATCAGGAGACGCAGCCGCTGCTCCTGCACCCAGGCCAGAAAAAAGAAGAGCGTCGTCGTACAGGTGGCAATACCCACCGCTTCAGCAAGCGGCGTCGCTTGCAGGTACAGCATGTTTGGATTCAGCAGAAACAACAGCGTGCCCAGATAGCTCAGAATGCTTCTGCCCGTCAGGCGCTTGATCGTCAAGTACAAGAAGCAGGCAGTACAGACATAGCAAAGCATCGAGCCCAGGCTACCTGCAAGTCCCGTTTGCCAGAGATAGGAGTTCCAGATAAATGGGAGCATCACAACCTGGGGCATCGAAAACCACGTCCCTGCCGGTAACGCCTGCCCGGACGCAATGCTCTCAAAGGCATGGTGCGCCAGCCGCAACTGGATGGTCGCCTCGCTATAAAGCAAAATCTGTCGCCGCCAGAAGAAGTAACCACAGCTCGCGATACTCAGCACACTGGCAGTACCAAGCACGACCATGAGCCAGTGATCAGAGCGGCGTCGCTTCTTCACCTCTGCGGCAGGGGCCTGCATCCGCGTAAAGACCGGCAACGGAAACGTTTGTAGCGTCGCATACATCCGGTTCAACATCATTGGCAGTGGATTGACCCGCAGAATCTTATCAGTGACCGGGAGGATAAAATCCGTTCGGCTTCTGGTCAGCTTGAGCGTTGCCGAGGCTCGCTCTTCTGGTGGGTAGCCCTGGATACTCTGCCCATCCTTCAGATGCAGACCATGCGTGGTTTTCTGCCAGTAATGCGGGCGGAACACCAGTTCACCAAGCGCCAACAACGCGGCCAGACACCCCCCAACCCAGTAGAGGGGAATCAACAGGGCACATGGCATCAGAGCGTACAGCTTCCTTCGGGCACAACCAAGCAGGTACAGATAGACATAGAAAAAGTTTCCAAAAGCAAAGCAGAAAATCCCCAGATAGAAAATTGGCAGAGGGAAAAGCGTATGATAGAAAGGCATCACAAGATCTTTGCAGAAGAGATAGAGCAGAAAGAGCGCCCACATAATCGGATTGATAAACAGCATGCAGGCACCGCTTCCGATAAGCAGATGAAGCGAAAACAGGTTGCGTAGCTCTCTCCGTCCCGGCGTCAGCGGATAGCGCGTATGCACAAAGTAGGTTTGAAAGTAGCCTTTGATCCAGCGGGAGCGCTGTCGGAGCCAGTTCCCCCCCTGCGAAACGGCCTCCTCATAGGTAGTAGAGTCCAGCACAACCGTCTTGAACCCGCAGCGCGACAGCCGCAACCCGAGATCACAGTCCTCCGTTACGTTAAAGGCATCCCACCCGCCAAGCGCACGCAGAACCGAAGCCCGAAAATGATTGGAGGTTCCTCCAAGCGGCACCATCAGCCCGAGCTTCTGCAAACCAGGCAGGATCAGATCAAACCACATCGAATATTCAGCCGTATACCAGCGCGTCAACAGGTTTTGCTTCGCGTTATAGCAATTCAGTCTGGCCTGCACACAGACCACCTCGGTGTCATGGCTCGCGAAAGCCAGGACCGCCTTCTTCAACTGGAAAGGGTCCGGGACATCTTCCGCATCATAGATGACGATATAGCTTCCCGTCGCATACATCAGGCCATAGTTACAGGCCCGAGGCTTGGTGCGCGGCTCTCCGGGAGGTACCGTTACCAGGTGAAAATGTGGTGGCAGGGCTTGCGCCCGAATCACGCTCCGGGTCTGAGTATCATCTTCCTCGGTCAGCAGCAAGATCTGTAATTTGTCTTCAGGGTAGTCCAGTTGCTTGAGCGCCCGCAAGAGCTGCGGCACAACCGTCGCCTCCCGATAGAGTGGACAAAGCACCGTATAGCGCGGCCATTCCACATCCTTGAGTTGCCGAAGCAGGATTTCATCAACCTTTGTGGTCTCCGACGGCCCGGCGACTCGTGCCAGCATCCAGAAACTCAGGAGCAAATGCAGTGCATAGACAATCGTGATCAACGCAATAGTCGTAACGAGCAAAGAGAGGCCAGAGAAGAAGACACCAGCCAGACCGGCCAGAACGACCATACAAGCGATACCCATCTGCGACCTGCTCCATACCTGAAAAGCGGAGAGGCCGGGACGAAACGGCACAAATACCTGAACGTTCTTATTTCTGACTCTGACAATCCGTGCAGCAGCCCGGCGATATTCCTCGGTTTCCTTGATCGGATCGTGATTTTTCTCCCACTCGGCCTGCTTTGCCAGCCATACTTTATAGTGCTCAAGGGTATTCGAGGTCTGTTTCTTTGGTATCTTGAGCCGAGGGGCTATCATTCGTTGGATCATCATGCTCTTTATCCTTCTCCTGTATGGCTCCCATTGGAAGGACGCTGTACATCACCCGGCTGACATCGCTGTTTCGCTGCTCTGCAACCGGCAAGACGAAAAGGACCCTCGCTTTCGGATTCAGGCGTTGTGGGAGGAGAGGTAAACCAGTTGCGCAAAACGATGGCTGCGGGCTGATCGCGCAAGCTCATGGCCCCTACCTCATCCCAGGCCCAGAAGAATACCCCCCTGATGCGCGGGTTGCTGAGGGCATACTGAAGCGCGGCCTCACAGGCGCTTGCCTGCAATGCAGGATCCAGCGGAGCCTTGCTATGCACACGCCAGGGATCAGCAAGTGCATCGCTATGCCGACGGTACCCGATCTCTGAAATCAGGACCGGTTTGCCCAGACGACGCGCAAAGGTGTCAAGGGCGGCCCCTTCACGCTGCTTCCAGACCAGTGTGAGATGTGATCGTGGAATCGGTCGGGGTTCCAGCAGAATCGGCATATACGCCGATACACCTATTGTGGTCAGGGCAGGATCTTTCATCCAGGCAGGAGGCTCCTCCTGCAAGCCGGTCCAGTTCATGTCATAGACCAGAGAGCCGGTATAGAGCGCACGCGCACGGCCCAGCAACTGAGTCCAGAGTTGAGCGGGGGCATGGGCCGCCAGCCATTCTAGTTCAGTTCCAAGCGCCAACTGCTCAACCTTCTCCTCCTGCGCCACCTGTACATATGGCTGGATCGCCTGCCAGTAGCTCTCAAACCAGCGGCCTATATCCTGCTTCCGTTGAAAATAAATATCTCCAGCCCAGTCGCTTCTATCTCGCTTCACCGTCAGTAGAAACGTTGTGAAGACACGCAGCCCCTGGGCATGAGCCGCTCTGACACCCTCTGCGTAGGAATAGAGAGCAGGCGCGTTTGTATCCTGAAACACGTCAGTGGAGATCAATGTTTCCTGCGTCAGGAGAATTGGCATCTGTATCCAGCACGCGCCTGTCTGGGCCTTGAGCAAGGCAAGGCTCTTGCTCCAGTGCTCATCTCCGTACCCTGTTACACTCCATTGAGGATACGAGATCCCGGCCTGAAATGGCCGCTGTTCGGTCTCACAGGACGTAGGCCCGGTCATGTGCAGATCTTGCCTTGGTTTTTCGGTCTTCTCCCATCCACCACTGCAAGCAGCCAGCAGTACACAAAGCAACAGGAGAAGCAGCAGGACAGGCAGCTTCTCTCGTGAGGCATCCACCCTTACAACCCTCCTCACCACATAATTCTGAAAGAGGCCTTATCTCATCATACAGTGTACCTTTTTATATCAAGACGTACAATATCATTTCAAATAATATCAGTATAGCTTCATGGCATCCAGGCGAAAGCGAAGAACGCCAATGACGCCACACAACGCCTGTATCCGATCTCAGGGATCGAATTTGCCAGATAGACAGGAGAAAAGAAAACCAATACAGCGAGCGTTTTTTGAAGAGTACTTTCAAGCTATCATGACCTTTTCTCTTCCCGATATTGACGAATGCGTTGATCTATGCCAGTATGCACAATATATATGTGATATAGAGAAAAGGGCACACAACTCCTGTACCCGATCAAGCGTATTACAACTGATCAGCATCAGCAACGATTACACATTCCGATACATTTTGAGAGTATACTGTGGTAGAACATTCATCATCGTTTCTAGAACCGGAAGAGCTTGCCCACAATATCGAGCAAGTTCGCAATAGAATCGCTGAAGCGGCCCAGAAGGCAAACCGCCCGCTGGAAGAGATCACGCTGATTGCCGTTTCAAAAACTAAGCCGGTTGAACTGGTTCAACTGGCTTTTCAGCAGGGGCTCACCCATTTCGGGGAAAACCGGGTTCAGGAGGCGCTTCCGAAAATAGCGACCTTTCACCCGGAAGGGATTCACTGGCATATGATCGGGCACCTGCAAAGCAACAAGGCTGGAAAAGTGGTCGAAGCATTTGACATGCTTCAAAGCGTTGATAGCCTTCATCTGGCTCAGGTGCTGGAACGTCTGGCAGCATCCAGGGAAAAACACCTGCCTATCCTGCTGGAAATCAATATCGCAGGCGAGGCCTCAAAGGCAGGGATGCGTCCGGAAGAGAGCCTGAGCGTTGCCCGGGAGATCGCTGCATACCCCCATCTGGATATACAGGGCGTGATGACAGTCGCGCCGCTGGTTACGAATCCCGAGGAGGTACGCCCGGTATTTCGAGCGCTCCGCGAGCTTCGTGACCGTCTGCGCGATGCCGTTCCACAGCATTCCTGGCATCACCTCTCGATGGGCATGACAGATGACTATCAGGTCGCAATTGAAGAAGGCGCAACTATGGTACGAATTGGACGAGCGATTTTCGGCGCACGCCCTTCCCGGTAAGCTCTTGTTAGCGGCGATGTCGGTCATTGACAGACAACAGGCATCGTGCAAGGAGGAACAGAATGCAACTCGATGATTTTATGTTTGGCCGTCGTATTCGCCAGAACCATGCACTTGAGCATGCAACCATTACCATTTTAAGTCAACGCGTCCCGAACCTGACAGTGAGCGCCCGTTCCAATACGAACGGCTTCATTATCTTCGGTGATGTGGACCTGGGAGAGCTACGACACGCCCTTGAAGAAGCGCTGCGCCGCCTGCAAGCAGGAGAAGCGGAGCTGGCGATTCATCCCAATTGCGGCACCAATCTGGCCGTCGGAGTCACAATGGTGACCCTCGGGACACTGCTTGGCTTCGCATCCAGCAATACCCGCACCCGCATTGCAACCGCTGCCGCCTCTACGCTGGCCGGTTGGGCCGCCGCCCGGCCAGTTGGTGAATATGTCCAGCGCCACTTTACCACCCTGCCAGATCTCCAGGGCGTGCGCGTTACCGAGATCATCCGCCGCAATTTCTTCGGCCTCACCTTTATTGAGGTCCGAACGGTCCAGGAGTAATGTATGAGCATCTTCTTTCTGATCGTCTACTATATCGCAAACATCGGGCTCAACATCCTGATGATTTGCTTTTTCGTGCGCGCTTTCCTCTCCTGGTTTCAAATCGATGAGCGCTACGCGATTGTGCGCTTTCTTGCGTATGTCACCGACCCGTTTATTGAGCCATTCCGACGCTTTGTTAAGCCAATTGGCTTCTTTGACCTTTCGTTCTTTCTGGCAGCCTTCTCCATTCAGATCATCAGGATCCTGATCCTGCAAGCCCTGCCCATCTAGTGTATGTACATTTCGGTTCGTGTGATCCCCCGAAGCGGGAAAAACAGCCTTGAGTGGGAGCAGGGCACGATTAAGGCCCGCCTGACCGCGCCGCCAGTTGATGGCGCAGCCAACGCGGCGCTGATTGATCTGCTTGCACAGAGCCTCGCGGTGCCCAAACGCTCCATTCAGATCGTGCGAGGAGAAACAGGACGTCAGAAAACGCTGGAGATTGAAGGCGTAACGCTGGACGAAATCCAGGAGCGTATCAAGAATCCGCTCAAAAAGAAGAAGCGGTAGGCTGTTTAGCACTACCGCTTCTTTGTTTTCGCTGGCTATTCACCGACTAACAGCTTGCCAGAACCGAGCTGCGATTCCATCTGAATCTGGCCGCGCTCGTTGACTCGAAGCATCACAATAGGCTTTTCAAGCGGGTTGCCATCTGCCCCGAAGGAAATCTGACCACTTGCGCCCTGAATGGCCTTGGTCCCGGTAATCTGAGTCAGCGCATCTTTGACTACCTCAGGTGTCAGTGTGTTCGTTCCACCCTTAGTAGCGTTCTCACACGCAGACAGCAGGGCCAGCATTGCATCATAGCCCAGGACCACATTGAAGGCCGGACGAGTAAAGCCGTAGGGGCTTCCCTGATGCCGCCGATTAGGGTCAAAGGCGTCTGGATAGTCCTTATAGAAGGACGGCTTCTGACTTCCGTGACCGAGCACATCCCATTCATCTGGATATGCAAATGCGGTAAAGCGCAGCCGATTAAAACCGCTGTTATTTGCCGGATAGCCACCCAGATTGTAGAGCGCATCTCCGCCCAGGATCTGCAAGTTCTGGGTATTCGGCTTCTCAGGCAGATCCTTCAAAAGGACACTCACATCATCGGAGTACCCCGCGAAGTAGATCATATCAGGTGCCGGGCTCAACTGAAGCGCGTCATCTAACGCCTGACTGATAGAGGTCTCGTCCTTCAGCGTATAGGAAACCGGGCCCAGAATCGTGCCCCCCTCCTGCCGAAACTCCTGCATAAAGCTTTCAGCCAGGCTGCGGCTATATGTATTCGCAGGGTCCTGGAAGACAACGACATTCTTCGCGTTCATCTTGCTCTTTGCGTACTTCGCCGCGACCTTCGCCTGTTCCTGATTGGATGGCGCGACCCGGAAGAAGTATGGAGAGACGCCGGTCAGATCATCACTGGAAGCTGTTCCGGTAATCATCGGGACCTGGGCTTTTCCCAGTACGCGAATCGCGGCCTGTGCATGAGCGCTATACGGCCAGCCCATCACGCCCACAACGGTTGGATCATTTTTAGCGAGCTCAACAATTTGATTGGCAACCTGTGGCACAAAGCGATCACTATCGCCGCCATTAGCAATCAACAGGCGAACCAGCTTGCCACCGAGACGCGCCCCATTGTTCTGGTTGAACTCCTTCTGCGCGACATAGGCACCCTGCAACTGATCACGCCCGGCCTGAATGTTATCTGCTGCACCGGTCAGCATCGTACCCACGACAATCGTTACATAGGGCTTGCCAGAATCCAGCACACGCTGATTTTCCAGGTTAATCAACACCTCTGCATCACTGCTATCTTTCCCGAGCGCGGCTCGCCAGAGGGACTGAGCGCTGTTGACATCTCCGGCCTTCAGCTTCTCCGCGGCGGCCTTCTTATCTGGACCACTCGGGCGATTCAGATCAAAGGCCGTCGAGCCATCACTGATCCCGATCAGTTGCCCATCTACCGTCTCTACACCCAGGACGTTCTTTTCGCCGGGGGTTGGAGTCGCGTTAGCGGTGGGTTCGGTCTGCGTGATCGCAGTGGGGGTTGTTCCAGGGCTGGCCCCCTGTTTCGCAGGGAACAGACGCGGGACCCCGATAATCGCAAACAGAATCACGCCAAGCACCACCAGCAACAGCAACGAATTGCGCACCCAATGAGACTCTTTCTTTGGCGGCGACACAGGTTGCACAGGAGGTGGCGTCACCGGAGGCGGCGTTACAGGCTGTTTGGCCGCTGGACGGGAAGCCTGTCCGCCCTGAGTCGCCGTCCCACGCTGAGGCATGGTATTGCGTCCCATGTTATAGTTCTTGCGCAAGATATCCTGAATATCTTTCCGCATCTCGCCGACACTCTGATAGCGCTTGCTGGCATCGATGGTCAGTGCCTTCTTCAGCATCTTCTCCGTCTCAACCGAGAGCTGTGGATTCAGCGTTCGGGCATCAGGAAAGTTAAACGGCGGATAATTGCGCGGATCGCGATTGGTCAGGAGATGGTGCATGGTTGCCGCAAGCGCATAGAGATCCGAACGGGTGTCTGCATTGCCGCTATATTGTTCGGGCGGGGCATAGCCCTGTGTGCCCAACGCCGACGTCTGCTTCCGCTTGGCATACTTGTTCACATCCGCACGCGCAATACCAAAGTCAACCAGATGTGCTTTTTTGTTGCTCGCACCGATAATGATATTGGCAGGCTTGATATCGCGGTGAATAATGGGTGGGTTCTGCTGTGCCAGATAGTCAATGATATCAAGGACCTGTAAAGCATAGGTCAGAACCTCGCGCTCCGGCAATGGCTTCTGCAACCGATCAATATACGCTTCCAGATTCTCACCGGGCACATACTCCTGAATCATGAAGTAGCGCGATCCCTCCTGAAAGCTGTCAGTAACATCAGGGATCGACGGATGATTCAGGCTCGCCAGTGTCGCAACTTCACGGTTGAAGTTGTCAACGTCCTCACTTAATTTTGTGGGATCACTGCTGTCAGTAATCAGCTCTTTCACCACAACGCGTTTATTTGCCACACGCGTATCTCTGGCAAGCGCGGCTGTACCCATCCCCCCCTCACCGAGCACCTTTTCAATAACATAGCGCCCATTCTGTAGCGCCATATTTGGTGCAAGCTTTCCCGAGCCGCCCGTCATTCCGGTTATACCGGGCGACGTGGTTGGATAGACTACTGTCGGCCCCGTATTCACCGGAGAGGCACTTTTGACAGGAGTTACGACGGTTGGCGCATTCGCATTTGTAGAATCCAGGGCAAGGCCGCAGTTCCCACAAAAATCTTCGCCAGGCGCATTATCTGTTCCACAGACAGGACATCTCATAGTATGTTAGCCTTATTCCCACTTATGCGTTAACTCGCTCTATAACTGACAACTGACAAAAATGACAGTCCGAACACCACACCGATGACCGCTTCCACAAATACAACAACAGAGACACGCTCACTCATAGAAAATACAGAACCAACGGTTCGGACTGCTCATAGGGGAGACAGCGCCCTCATCTGCCGTTGTTCCCCTTTCGGGACCCTGACTTCTCTGTCACACACTACAAGAAGTATGTCCCGATAATCTTTGGCTCCATCTGAATATGACCATTATCATCAACCCGTAGGATTACAATTGCCTTGTTCAGCGGGTCTCCATCCGCGCCGAAAGAGATCTGACCGCTGATTCCCTGAAATGCATTTGCGCCATTTATCTTTCTCAGGCCCACCTGTAGTGCTTCAGGCGTTACCTTCTCCTTACCGTCCTTCAACACGTTAGCGCATCCAAGGAGCAGCGCGGTCATCGCATCATACGAGAGAATGACGTCATTGTTCGCCCTCGTATATCCATAGGCAGGGGCATGCGCTCCGCCGGGATTAAAAGCCGCCGCATAATGACTGAAGAAAGCAGGTCGCGGACGTCCTTTCGCCAGAATATCCCACTCGTCGGGATAGGCCAGCGACGTAAAACGCAACCGGTGAAAATTGGCCCGGGCACTGCTCTGAAAGCCATTTAGCTCATAGAGTGTATCGCCTCCCATGACCGGCATTTCTCCCGGAGGCAGGTTCACCAGCAGGGTACTGACATCTCCCGAATACCCGGCAAAGTAGATCATATCAGGATTGGGCTTCATTGCCTGCTCCATCGCCTCGGAGATCGTCTCAGCTTTATGAATGGTATAGTTGACGGTTGTCACAATAGTGCCACCAAGCCGCTGAAACTCCTGCGCGAAATCGCTGGCAAGGCTCTGGCTGTACGGATCATTCTTATCCTGAAAGAGCGCAACCTTTTTCACGCCAAGTGTCTTGCGGGCATACATCGCGCCCGCCTTCCCCTGAACAGCGCTTGGTGGCGCAATCCGGAAGAAATAGGGTGAGATTCCGGTCAGATCATCGCTGGTGGCTGTCTGCGAGACCATAGGAAGCCTGACCTCTTTGAGTAATCGCGCCGCTTCCAGCGCTCGTCCGCTTAAAGGCCAGCCCATCACCCCGACAATCGTCGGGTCCTGCTTCATCTGCTCCTTGATCCGCTGAACCACCTTTGTCACGTAGCTGTTCTGGCTACCGCTGCTGGCAATCAGCAATTTCACCAGCACACCACCCTTCAGCTTTGCGCCATCATTAAACTCTTTCTGGGCGACGTACGCTCCCTGAAGATCATCGCGTCCCACTCCGACCTCATCATCAGAGCCGGAAAGCATGGTACCAACAACGATTGTCACATGTGGCGCATTTCCAACTCGCTGGTTCTCCAGATAAATCAGGGTTTCCGCGTCGGACGTGTCCTGAGAGGATGCCTGCTTCCAGAGCGAAATAGCTGCCGAAACATCGCCTTTCTGGAAACGCTCCGCTCCCTGCTCCTTCACCACACCGCCGCTTCGCTTGACATCGAACGCAACGCTCCCATCGCTCAGGCCGATCTTCTCGCCATTGATCATCTCGGACCCGATACCGTGGCTCTCCGCAGTCTCCGGCTTCTGCCCGGAATCCGGGCTGATAAAAGAAAAGACGCCAAAAATACTCACGCCTAAGAGCGCCAGAAGCAGCAGGCCGATCAGCAACAGCAGGCCTGTATTCACACGCCTCTTCTTCGTCGGCAGCGCTCCTATAGGAGGCAGCAACGGCGGCTGATCTGTGGGCGGCGGAGGTGGGGTAAAACTGGCATTCGCCACCTGTTCTCTGCGCTGGACCGGAAGCGTTGCTCCCCCCCTCGGGCCACCCACTTCTGCGGTTGTGACAATATGACCAGCAGGGAGAACATCAACTTCAGGGATGTCGCGCACCACGCCAAAGCGAACCCGTAAAATCGTATCGATCTCCTGTTTCATGGCCGCGGCGCTCTGGTACCGCTGCTCTTTGTCTCGCAGCAGCGCTCGCTCCAATACCTGCTCAAGCTCAGGCGAGAGCTGCGGATTGAGTGACCGCACCGAAGGATAGAGAAAAGGAGGATAATTGCGAGGATCCCGGTTGGTCAGCACATGGTGCATGGTCGCAGCCAGCGCATACAGATCGGAACGCGGATCAGCTTCTCCCTGATAAAGTTCCGGCGGCGCATAGCCGGCAGTGCCAAAACGTTCGGTTCGCTTACGGCGCTCATGTTTATTCTGTTCCGCCCGGGCAATACCGAAATCGACCAGATGCACTCCCTGCTCATCGTCACTGAGAATGATATTGGCGGGCTTGATATCACGATGGATCAGGGGGGTTGGCAACCGGGCCAGGTAGGCCAGCAGATCCAGAATATCGGATACATAGAGCAGGACATCTCGCTCTTGCAGTGGATGTTGCAGGGTTTGCAGGCGCTCCTCAAGCGTTTCGCCCTCAATATACTCCTGCGCCATGAAATAACGCATCCCCTCCTGAAAGTGATCGGTGACCCCTGGCATCAGTGGATGATCGACATGCGCAAGGATTGCCACCTCTTGTTTGAAGTGCTTCACTTCTTCCTGCCATCCGGCCACATTCGCCTCATTGGAGAGCAGCTCTTTAATCACCACCTGTTTGTCAAGCCGCACATCGGTTGCCAGCAGCGCCGAGCCAGCGCCTCCATCGCCGAGCACTTTTTTAATACTATATCTGCCCCCTTGCAGGCGCGTCCCCGGAGTCAGGGCCCCGGTAGAAGAGGAAACGCGCCTCTCCTGCCCGATATGCCTCCCGCAACGGCCACAAAAGCGGCTACCATCTCGCATAGGTGCATTACAATAAGGACATACCATCGTTTCAGCCTGCCTTCTAAGACGCAAATAGAGCCCACATCTCTATAGACGTTTCCAGCTCATTATACTTGTTTACCTGATATCCGTCGAGAACCAGCAGATGTTCTTTCCCTTCGCTCATAAACAGGCTCGAATAGTGATAGACTGGCCCTTTATAGATTACGTATTTGCATACAAAAAGTTCAACAAAAGGGGGGAAGTAATGTTTATCTAAATGGACGAAAAATGGCGGGGAGAATCAAAATCCGCCGTTTGGGAAGAGAAAGGCAGGCAAAAAAAAGCAGGACACCGGGAACGAAAACCCCCGGTGCCTTTTCCGCTCTACAGATGTGGACAGCGCAACGAAATGATTCCCGGAGCAAAGTGGTTTGCTTTCTGGAGGTATTCCGGCTCGTTCGCTTCTATCATCAGTTTATGCATCAAAACAACATCGCCATCCGGGAGAGGCTCCGCCGGTTGCAAACAGAGTTCCATCACCGCACTCCCCCGCTCGTACACCTTGACCAGACCACCAGAGCCGGGAATTCGATAAATCCTGTCGGCGCTCGAAGGACTGGCAACTTCGAGATATCCATACTTCATCAACTGTTGATATTGTTCGTCGGTCAACATCTCCTGCAAGAGCGCCCTGGCCCGATTCTCAGCCGAGAAGTGTTCACTGACACTCTCACGAAAACGTCCGACACGCCCTTCTGGCGCTTGCGACAGGTAATAGATCGCGAGCAGGAGAAACAACAGCCATATGCCCAGAAACAAACTCAGCGTTTCTAACATAGCTGTATCGCTCCTCACCCACCTACAACACGCGGTACAATAACTATCTGCTCGGCAGTACGATCAAACTTATCGATGCGCTCGGTAGGGCCGGGGCTGACTCTAAATGCCGTTGCTCCGCGCATACGAGCCTCTTGAAAGATACGCTCTGCCTCTCTCACTGCGGCCTGAGCCTCAGGATCATTTGCATCGGCTTTCTTCGGGTCCCATGTAATTCGATCGTCTCCCCGACGGGACATAATACGTAGCATTCCCACGGTCCGTCTCCTTCTCTTTACATGCGTGACTACTACCGCGCTCTTCCCGGCTTCCTGGTTTTGACTACACCAAGAAACACTATGAGATATTTTGAGAATAGCATGCGTTTAAAAGTGCGTCAAGGGTTTCTACTAGAATCTTACACGTACCAGACAAACATTTGGGTGCAGTACGCTTCTCTTATGCTGAAAGCAGTCCTGGAAAGAAGCAAGTGAAGAGGCTCCCTTTGCCGGTCTCACTCTCAACCTCAACTCGCCCCCCATGTGCCTCGACGATCGCTCTGACCGCTGCCAATCCCATTCCCTGGCTGTGACGGTGACCCTCGGGACGACGAATCTGGTAGCCGCGTTCAAAGATACGTTCCCGGTGGCGCGGCTCAATCCCTCTCCCGGTATCCTGCACCTGAAGCAGCAACAGCGATGCATCCCGCTCGTCTGGCGTGGCGCGAATCCAGATCTTTCCTCCCGGCTCGGTATTATCAATCGCGTTACGCACAAGGTTTCGCACCACCTGCTGGAGCCGCAACTGATCGGCATAGAGACGGGGCAACGTTGGTGGCACCGCTATCTGTATTTTAAGCGAGCGGTCCTTCGCGTCCAGCTCCAACTGCTCGACTGCATCAAGCACGACTTCGGCAACATCCAGCAGCGAGCGATACAGTTGCAGCCGCCCATTATCCAGACGCGCCAGCAGCAGCGTATCTTCGATCATTGCATAGAGGTTCTCGCTGCTGGCCCTCGCTCGTTGCACAAATTCAACCTGCTCCCCTTGCAAGGGTCCCGCAGACCCGGCCAGCAAGAGTTCAAGATAGCCATTAATTGTGTTCAGGGGCGCACGCAGCTCATGCCCAAAATGAGAGATCAGATGATGTCGTTCTTCCTGTTGTACGCGCACGGTGTCAAGGTTTTCCAGCAAGGAAGACAGCAGCGGGATCGCCTGCCGCAGTGTCTGAATCTCTTCGCGGCGAAAATCTCGGTGTCGTCTGAGTGAGAGAATGCCATAAAGCTTCCCGCGGACGCTCAACGGAGCCGCCAGTTGGGCAGACGAACCCACACGTTCATGCACCAGAGGGGGACGCGCATGCAGTATATGAGCAACGCCAGGATCTCGCTCTTGCAGTTCTGCCGCAGGGTGACGCTCTCCTTCCACGGTCAGACATCCAGCTTCAGTGCGCCACTGCCAGAGACGCAGTTCATCCGGCTCTAAGGAGCGATAGAGGTACAGGTCCAGTTGCTCGCTCTCGATCAAGCGCCCGATCTCGGCCAGCGTGGCGCGATACAGTACAGTCGGCTCACCCTGCGCAATCATCCACTGTGAGAGCTGTACAAAGAGCTCAAGCTGCGTTGTGGGCTGCGATGGGCAGGAAAAAGAATCTACCTTCTTCATTATCAAGACCTCTTCAACTACACCTAATCTGACTGTACAGGGGCGGATTTTAGCGGCTGTTTGCGTCAGAGTATATCATATATTATATTTCCGCATGGCGCAAACGTTCTTCAGCTTTTTCCTGTTGTTTTCCCTTTGAATCACGGAGCGGCAACGTAAAGCTGATTCGTGCGCCACCCTGTGGTCTATTCTCGGCAGAGACACTCCCCCCATGCGCCTCAATAATGGCCTTCACAATTGCCAATCCCAGCCCACTTCCGGCCTTCTTGCCAGCCTGCGAGCTCCGTGCACTATCAGCACGATAAAAGCGCTCAAAGACCCTGGTCAACGCCTCCTCAGGAATTCCCTGCCCGGTATCGGTGACGCTGAGTCGCAGATAGTTGCCCTCGCGCTCCGCAGAAACGGTCACTGTGCCACCGGATGGCGTATGACTCAGCGCGTTCTCGCAAAGGTTGGAAAAGACACGAAAGAGCATATCACGATCGGCCTGAACGGGTGCCAGATGATACGGAACAGCGTTGATCGGCTCAAGGTTCGTCCGCTCGAATTCGGGTGTCAACACCGCGAACACCTCATCAACCAGCGCAGCCAATCGGACCGGGACATAGCGTGGATGCAGGGCTCCCTCTTCTACCTTTGCAATCATATGGATATCCTGTACCAGCCGCCTCAGGCGCAGCGTCTCGCGCACGATAATCTGGCCTGTCGCCTCATAATCCTCGCGGCTCTGATTCACACCATCAATCAGCGCCTCACCAAGTCCGGTAATAGCTGTTAAGGGAGTTGCCAGATCATGGGTGATATTCATAATCAGCTCACGCCGCAGCACCTCCTGTCGGCGTAGCTCTTCCACATCGCGCCGCAACTGCGCCGACATTTCGTTAAAGGCATGAGCCAGCTCACCCAATTCGCCCCCCGCCCGCGTCACCACCTGCGCGTGATATTCACCACCTGCCATTTGCCGGGCTGCCTTCGAGAGCTTCGCCAGCGGCCTGGTAATGGTCCGGGTAAAGAGGATCGCGATCACCGCCGCGATCACCGCGATAATCAGCGAGGCAGTCAAGACCACACTTCCCACATTGACAATCAACTGCGGCATGCTTTCATCTATCGCGAAGCGTGTGGTGACAAAGAGCACACCAAGCACTTCACTCGTTCCGTCAGATCGGGTCAGGCGGATAGGTTGCGCCATAAAAGGCTGAGGTAACCAGCTCGGCCCAAAAGTGCCCGCGACCTCCTCACCCATCTGTGCTTGCTGGATCGCACCGCGCAAGAGGGTGAAATCCATCTTCTCTTTTTCGCGCCCGGAGGCCGCAATCAGCTTATCTAAAAATTGCGCTACAGTCGGCGAGAATGGTGCTTTCCAGGATTTGCCTCCATGCTGTTCATCACATTCAAGGTCCGGGGTAGGATAGACCAGGGTGTTTGCAGGAGAAATAACAGCCATCACGTAGGATTGCTCGCCAAGCAGGCTCTTTCTGGAGACGTTCGTCAATACCTGCATTACGGCCCGGCAGAGCATCGCTTTGCGCCACTCAGTCTTTTTGTTTCCATTCATATGGCGATAGATCAGGCTGATCTCCTGTACCCTGCTCTCTGTCAGATCCTCCACTCGATGATTCTGTTCACTGACGTAAAAATGGGTCAGCGCTACCAGAGCCGAAACAGCCATTGCGCTCATCGCGAACAGTGAGACAAAGACAGTGACCAGAGCGAATCGCCAATGAAGGCGTTCCCACCAGCGCGGTTTCTTTTGCATAGCCCGCATCCTCTTCTCTGCATTCAGGAAGCATGAATATCAAACCGATAGCCAACACGCCAGACCGTCTTGATATAGCGCAGACCGGAACTCCCCTCAATCTTTTTACGCAGGGCGCTCATATGGACATCGATGATGTGCCCATCCCCAAAATAGTCATATCCCCAGATGCGGTTCATCAATACCTCACGAGTAAAGACACGGTCAGGCGTCTGAGCCAGCAATGACAACAGGTCAAACTCGGTTGGAGTCAGGGCAACCTCTTTGCTGTTCACCTCAACCCGCCGGGCTGCCAGATCGATCGTCAGGCCGGGGAAACAGAGCAAACGGCGCTCGGTCTCAGGTGGGGCCTCGCCCCCGCTCTCCTGACTCGCCGTTCTGCGCAAAATGGCACGCACCCGACTGACCAATTCACGCGGGCTGAACGGTTTCACAAGGTAGTCGTCCGCCCCCAGCTCTAACCCATTCACACGATCATCCTCCGACCCACGAGCCGTGAGCATGAGTATCGGCGTTTGAGCCCAGGCACGAATGCGCTTGCATACCTCAAAACCGTCAACAGCAGGAAGCATAATATCAAGAATGACAAGATCGGGTTTCTCTCGGGCATGCAGCGCCAGTCCATCAGCTCCATCTTTGGCCACCAGCGTGATAAAACCGGCATCTTTCAGATAGAGATTGAGCAGGTGTACAATGCCCTCTTCATCTTCAATTATCAATATTTTCTGTGTCATGCTTGTGTGCGGCTCCATCCCACATCCTGTTTATACCGTTGCATCTTTCCGTATCTTATCATAGCTCAGGGTGAATGGCATGGACCGTTTCTGGTTCCAACGCGAAATCTTGAGAGTTTTTTAAAAGTTACCATACAGTTTCTTCATGTTTTCCCGGTACACTACAGGACAAGACAGAAGTATCTCCCATATCATTTACTCCTGTTCTATGCATTGCATTGCGCCCGAGAGAGTCCGGAGTCCCTTCCGGGCTCTCCTGCCCTCTTGGATGCGATGGAAGCGACGTCCTTTCCGAGAAAGAGACAAGCAACACTCGATACAAAAATGACCCTCCACGGTAGCCAGCTTCCCGTTCAGGCTCGAACGGGAAGCTTTTTTGCGGCATAACACCGCTCGTATCAGTACCAGAAAGATCTTTTCTACTGCAGCCATAGTGTATAATGATGATAAGTGATGTATACTGCACTTCTCTGCTGCAACCGGATTTGTACTTTCGCATGTACGGCACGTCTCCCGAGGAGGTCTGTTGTGGCTCACGTTCTCCAGATAGGCCCGGCTATTAAGCAATACGGGCGTTTCCATCTGCATACCGGCACCTTTTATAAGGGCGACATCGTCGAGAAAACCAACCAGTATCATGTGCTTTTCACCGACGATATCACCCACTGTACGGCTAATCTCGGCACCATTGATATTGATAAAAGCAACCTGGCCGGCCTGATCCAGCATCTGCATGACTGGCTCAAGGAGCAACGCTACCGCTTTGCCAGTATTCAGCATATGCAACAACAAACGCCTGATCCTACCGCCAGAGCTGGATTGCAGAGTTTCCTTGAGCGACAGAAACAACTCTATCACCATGTAGAACAGGCGCTACAGGAGATCGAACCGGACTATCATTCAAATCTGCCGAGTATCGATCTTCCCCCCGTCACGCGCCACATCAGCCCAACGGTCGCTCTCCGTTATGGGAACTTCTGTTTACGCGCCATTCATGACTATGCCAATGGGCAACACCTTCCCGTCACCACCTATGAACTCTCCCTCTACACCCCTACAACAAAAACCTTTCTCCGCATCGGCGAAATGCCCACCAGTACAAGCGAGCGCGAGCATGTCATTCAGTTTGTGCACGCCTGGCTCGCACACCAGCAGTCCTTTATGAACATTATCCAGAAACGGCTACATGAATCACAAAGTCCTGAATGGTTGCAGCAACGAAAGGCGATGTTTGCCACAATGGAACAACAGGTAGAGGCTGTCAGGGCAGAGCTTGAGAAGCTCGAACGATAGAACCTCGCTCCCTCTCATCGCGAGAATCAGCAAGAACATCAGGAGCGGCGCTTCGGTGCAAAGTGCCGTTCTTTTCTCTCCATTGCTGTGTGACCAGAGGGGGGAGTTTGCACCCCATATCAAAAGGGTGAGACTTAACGAGAAATACCACATCGCCCATGCAGAAAGTCATCGAATCCCGTTGCTGCTGATTGAACAAAGGGGAGAGCTTCCATTACCGGGAAGAAACGCAGCGTCTCCTCTCCATTGATAGAGAGCATTCCCCCACGTATCAAGCACACAAAGACGAATGCGATCGGCTGTGCTTGACCTCCATTGGGATAGTCATCCTTGTAGCGCGTGTAGACTTTCCTGGAAATACGCCACTGTGATATGCGCTCCTGTCTCTGCATAGACCTCTCGGATGACTGCTTCTTCTGCGGATTCTCCCCGCTCAAGCATCTGCCATGCTTATAGCATCTCATTTGCAACAGGATCCCATTTCTCATTAATGCACTATGTTCCATCCCCCCTGCACCAGAATCTCCCTCATTGGAACCGGTCCTGCGCTTCTTCGAGCAGCGGGATCGCCGCTGGTTGCGTCGGGCCAATGGTTTCCGCTTCCCTGACAAGTGCTTCGGCATGGTCGGCACCGACCCAGATGAGCGCCTGGTCCGCACCCGTGAAGCGCTCGCCAGTTGTCAGCAGGCTTTGCTTGTCCGGTGTTGAGAGAAGAGCACGAAGCCTCGATGTCGCACGGTACAAAGGGGTTTCGGAAGCCATATGAGACCAAAGCCGCTGCAACAGCGTTGCTCAGGTTGTTGTTCGTTTATGATACGTGAGCAAGAATCTCCAGAGACTTTTGGTGTAATCTGCGGCGGCCTGGATACTGCCCCATTCTTTCTCGTCGACAGGTTCCCAGGCATCAGTAGAGAGATGCCTTTCAACATGAAACGGTCCCAGGATCCAGATCCGGAACAAGGCGGAGTCGTGATCTTTCAAGTCTCTCGTCTCTTCACCCTGCATCTGCTGCACTGCAACACCTTATACTATAGAGGAGACGTGATCCTTTGCTCTCTGAAAAACATGTGGTAGTTGACATATCGAGAAATATACATAGTATTTATGCTTCCTGGATTACCCATGTTACTTGTGAAGAACTCATCCTGATGGTATCACAAGCGAATGATGCTTCTTTTCAGGTCGCACCCGTCTTCATTCTTTACAGGTTTTCGGGAAGCGCCCGAAAGTCCTGGTACTGATGTCCCGGGCAGGCCAGCGAGAGAAATGGCAGTTCTCAGGCGCATGATCCTGCGTGTATGAGCGTGTATCATAGCACTCCGCCCTGTGCCCGTGCTTGCTAGCGACACTTTTCCCGCGATACAATGCCCAAAAAAGAGGTGAAGAAGTTCTTTTCTCATGCAATTAACCATCTACTTTACACCAGCAGAAGTAGCCACAGTCAGGGCAAGCGCCCTTGATGTCTATATTGTGATCGATCTGATTCGTGCCACAACCAGCATGACTACCATCCTTGACCGCGGAGCCAGCCGCATTTATGCCGCGCAGACCATCGAACAGGCTCAGGAGGCGTCACGCTACCTCCCCGGTGCCCTGCTCTGTGGAGAACGCAACGCCTTGCAGCTCCCCGGCTTTGATTTCGGAAACTCGCCGGTCCAGTTCTTACAGGCCGAGCTAATTGGCAAAGAGCTGGTTCTGACCACCACGAACGGAACACGCGCCTTCTTTGCCTGTCCACCCGAGAGCGTACGTCTGGCGGGCTGTTTCTACAATGCCCAGGCTGTGACCAGCTATGCCCTCTCCCAGGCGACCAATCTGGGAAGTAATATCGCCATCGTGTGTGCCGGTGAGTATGGCTATTTCCCGCTGGATGACGCCGTCTGCGCGGGCTATCTGGCACAGATGCTCATCGAACAGACGCCTACACTGGAACTACATGAAAGCGTCCATGCGGCGCTCGCACTCTATCAGACCTACGCGCCTCCAAAATTGCTGGAATACTGTCGCTCGGCACGCTCGGTCATCAATGCAGGTCTTCGAGCCGATCTAGATATATGCGTGACGTACAATGCCAGTTCGAGCATTGCCCGGGTCACGGGAAAGCATCCCCACACTGAACTGCTGATTCTGGAACGGGTCCCCATCGCACTCTAAACGAAGCCTGTTTCCCAGAACACTTGCCTTTTAACCTTTCTCACGCTCCGACGTATACCAATTATATACAGTATTAATAATGGTCACAGAGAAGAAGGTACAACATGGATTACCTGTATCCCTTTATTGGCCAGGAGCTTGAAATTCGCTCGGCTGGCATGTTCAAGAGGGAAAGCCAGCTCTGGGCTGATCAGAACACGCTCATCGCTACATTGCGCTGGAAATCCAGCATCAGTTCACAGACGACGATCCAGATAGGAGAACATACCTGGACCTTCTCTCGTAAGGGCTTTTTCAAGCCAGAGATCCAGATTGAAGGCGCGAATGTGCTTACGCTCCAGCGGCATAGCTCGACGCGCTATACGCTCATTTTGCCAGATGGACAGTATGCCTGGACGAAAGATGGAGTGCTCAAGGGCTCCTTTAGCTGGCACGATCAAAGCGGTGCGCCGCTTGTGCAGGTGAGCGGGAAGAAGATTCGCCTGGAGCCAGCAGCCGCGTCCTGCCCATCTCTGAGCTTTCTTACAGCATTCGGCTGGTTCCTGCATCGCCTGTATCAGGAAGAAATGATGAATAGTGCTGCCCTCGGGAGCGCTGCATTCAGCTATTGACCTTCTCCCCCGGCTCAAGCACGGGGGATTCCCACCCTCACGAGCGGGCTTTCCTGCTTCGACGAGGCGTGCCCGCTTTGGTTTTCACCGCACCGGGTCTTACCGCCTCTCCACAGGCTGACACCGCCAGCCCGGCGGCCACCATGTTCTTTGCTGCGTTGATATCACGGTCATGATGGACCCCACATGCAGGGCACGTCCATTCACGCACATCAAGCGCTAAGGCGTCGAGAAGATGCCCACAAGCGCAACAGCGCTTCCTGGATGGGTACCACCGATCCATCTTGACCAGGGTTCGACCATACCAGTTCGCTTTGTATTCCAATTGGGACACCAGCTCCGACCATCCAACATCGCTGATCGCTTTGGCGAGTTTCTCGTTCTTGACCATGTTTTTGACTGCCAGCGTCTCGACGCAGATCGTTTGGTTTTCACGGATCAATCTTGTCGAGAGTTTCTGCAGGAAATCACGGCGTCGATCAGCGATCCGGGCATAAATACGAGCCACTTTCTTGCGAGCCTTGTCTCGGTTCTTCGATCCCTTTTTCTTTTTCGCGTGTCGTCTCTGCGCTTTTGCCAGCTTCTTTTCGTCTTTGGCAAAGCATTTGGGATTGCCGACCTTTTCACCCGTAGACAAGACCACCAGGGACTTCAAGCCAAGATCAGCACCGACAGACTGGACAGAGGGAGGCAGGTGTTCACTGTCTTCTTCTACCAGGATGGAGATAAAAGAGCGCTCAGCACCATCTTTGGAGACGGTGACACTGGAAGGCTTACTGCCATCAGGCAAGGGACGCGACCATCGAATGTCAAGCGGCTCGTTCATCCTGGCAAGAGTGATCATCCCATTGCGCCAGACAAAGGCATTGCTGGTATAGGTTGCGGATTGCTGATGGCGCTTCTTTTTGAACGTGGGATACTGAGCACGTCCCTCAAAGAAGTTGATGAACGCCTTCTCCAGATGACGCAAACTTTGTTGCAGGGGAACAGAAGAGACGTCGTTCAGCCAGGCATACTCGTCTTGCTTCTTCAAAGCCGTCAGCATCTCGCTCAGATCTTTGTAGTAGATCCGCTTCTGCTCGTTGTAGTAGGCATCGGTCTTTTGACGCAACGCCCAATTGAAGACAAAACGGACACAGCCGAAGGTGCGAGCAAGACGATGCTTTTGCTCATCGGTTGGATAGATGCGGTACTTGTATGCTCTCTTCTGTTTCATGCGTTACATGATATCCCATATGGTGTAAAACGTCAACAGTATCTCCCCACCCCATCCGCCAAACAAGGAAGGGCGCTTTCATCCCCCGGAGAAATCCAGGGGGTTTTCCCGCGCCCGTTCTATAAAGAAACAGGGCTGCCCGGGAAATCCCGGGAACAGCCCGCTAATCTAGCGTGAGGACAATCTTACCAAAGTTCCGGTTCTCCTCCATTGCCCGATGCGCCTCAGCGATCTTATGAAGGGGGAATGTCGTCTCAACCACCGGTTGAATACGGCTCTTCTCAAAGAGAGGCATCACCTGCGTTGTGAAGAGACGAGTGACAGCAAGCTTCTCTTCCAGCGTTCGCGAGCGCAAAGTACAGCCGCGAATACTGATACGCTTTCCCATCACCTTCGCCAGATTAACCGATGCCTTCGCTCCTCCCATCGTTGCCAGATAGACCAGACGCCCCCACGGACCAAGCGCATCAAGGTTCTGCTCCATATAGGCAGCCCCAATGAAATCGAGCACCAGATGGACCCCTTCACCCTTTGTCATCTGCTGCACCTCTTCGGCGAAATGGTCCGCACCCAGCCCCACATCTAGCCCGAGCGGCTTGGCTTTTTCCAGCTTTGCAGGTGTCCGAGATGTTCCATACACCGTCGCTCCAACAGCGCGCGCAAGCTGAATAGCCGCCGTACCGACACCGCTTCCCGCCGCATGCACAAGCAGACGCTCACCCATTTTCAGGCCCCCCTGAGTAAAGAGCGCGTCATGAGCCGTCATAAAGACTTCGGGAATCGCCGCCGCCTGCACATAATCAAGGTTCTCCGGGATCTCCACAAGCAGTCCCTCATGGGCAAGCAGAAACTCGGCCTGAGCACCACCGCCCGCGATACCCATTACGCGCTGACCGGGCTTCCAGCGCCGTACCTGAGGCCCGATCTCAGCCACCTCACCAGCAAATTCAAGTCCGGGAATGTTCGCCGGAGCTCCTGGCGGTGCGGGATAATTCCCCATGCGTTGCCCGATATCCGCCCGGTTTAACCCGGCAGCCCGCACGCGCACAAGGACATACTCCCCATAAGGTTGGGGCGGCTCAACATTCTGAATGCTGAGCACTTCGGGCCCGCCTGCCCCGGTAATTAGAACTGCTTTCATCAGATAAGCCCCCTTTCTCAACCGATATATTCTTCTTCTTATTGTACAATGAAGAAAGCAATGCACGTTTCATAGCCCCGGAAAGGAGTTTCATCTATGATCGCCCTTACCAACGCCACCATCATCGATGGTACCGGGCGCGATCCCATTTCAGACATCAGCATTCTGATCGAAGAGAATCGTATTCGAGCTATCGGCAAAACCATCAAGATTCCCGCGGGCACCCGGACAATTGACCTTCAAGGGGCAACGCTGCTCCCTGGGTTGATTGACACACACGTTCATTTCCTGATGGAATATCCAAATATGGCGCAATACCTGATTACACCGTCCTCCTTGCGCCTGTTTCAGGCCATTCCCCGAATGCGAGCAACCCTTGACGCGGGTGTGACTACCGTTCGTGATGCGGGCGGCACTCCAGCAGGTGTGAAGATGGCCGTCCAGCAGGGAATCATTGAAGGACCTCGCATGCTGATCTCTGTCTCTATTATTTCGCAAACAGGTGGACATGGAGACGGCTACTATCCCTGTGGCTGCGATCTTGGCCTGTTTGGTCTTCAGCTTACCGATGTTCCACGCGCAGTTGCGGATGGAGAGGACGAGGTGCGCAAGGTGACACGTGAGCTTCTACGCGCCGGAGCCGACTGGATCAAGCTTGCAACGACCGGCGGCGTTCTTTCAACAGCCGATGCTCCCACCTCGGCCCAGCTTACTATTGATGAGATCAAAACAGCGGTCTATGAGGCAGCGGCGCAAGGCAAGCGTTGCATGGCCCACGCACAGGGTGCAGAAGGTATAATTAATGCCATAAAAGCAGGAGTCGCTTCCATCGAACATGGCATTTATTTAACGGATGAAGCGATCGAGCTGATGCTGAAAAAAAGTGTGTATCTGGTGCCGACACTTGTTGCTCCACTCGATGTCATCGATTTTTCACATGAGCATCCCGAAATCGTTCCCCCGATGATCGCCGCCAAAGCGCTACAGGTCGTGGAAGCGCATCAGGCAAGTTATCGACGCGCCGTCGAAGCCGGAGTAAAAATCGCGATGGGAACCGACTCGGGTGTTGGACGGCATGGAGGCAATGGGCGCGAGCTCTCACTGATGGTCAAACATGGTATGACACCAATGCAATCTATTCAGGCCTCGACGCTTCATGCGGCGCGGCTGCTCCATCTGGATGACCAGCTCGGCACACTGGAAGAAGGCAAACTTGCGGATATGATCGTGCTCTCGGGCAATCCGCTTGATGATATCGACCTTTTTGGTAATCCTGATAACGTGCGTCTCGTCATTAAAGATGGCCGCATTTGTAAGAATCTGCTTGAAGCATAGACGCAAAAAAAGAGCGTTCACCCACTGTCGGTATCGGGTGAATGCTCTTTTCCACTGAGGAGACAACTGGTATTATCTGCTGATATATCTATTCGGCGGATTTCACAGCCTCTAGCTCAAGCTCAAGTTTAACCTCATCGCCAACCAGCAGACCACCGCTTTCTAGAACGACATGATAGTTGACGCCAAAGTCTTTACGATTGATCTTTGTGCGGGCATAGATACCGGCTTTGACGTTTCCGAAGGGATCTTTCCCCTGACCGCCATACTCAACATCAAACACGACAGGTTTGGTCACGCCACGCAAAGTCAGATCACCGGTCACCTTGTACTCGCCCTCGCCTGCGGGCTCCACTTTGGTACTCTTAAAGGTGATGGTTGGGTACTCCTCGGCCAGGAAGAACTCACCAGACTTCAAATGGGCATCACGATTGCTATCCCCGGTGTCGATGCTCGCAACATCTACTTCAGCTTCAACCCAGGAAGCAGCAGGGTTCTGCTCATCGATATTCAACGTACCACGGAATGAGTTAAACTGGCCACGCACAGTGCTGATCATCATGTGTTTGACAGAAAAGCCAACGCGGGAGTGAGATGGATCAATCTGCCAGGTCATAAGAATACAACTCCTCTCTCCAACAAAAAGGTAGGCGAGCCATCCGCAAAGGACGTCCCTACTTATTAATAGTTAGCTGCTAAATAATATCTTACTACTGAGTTGACATTAGTATAACACGAGGTCCTCATCATCGTCAAGTACCTAACATTTTATTAGTCAGGATTGAAAAGGGATAGGAGAGAAGATACAGGACGAAGGGAAGAGGGGAAGGAGAGAATAGGTCATCCATGATATAATTGCACCAAAATAGTATCAGAATGTAGAGGAAGCTGACACTATGTTTACCCTCAACGACATCCTGCAAGGAAACAAAGGCAAGCTAGAAATGGTCTGCGCTCAACAGCCAGACCCAGACCTGACGTTCCATGCAGCACATCACGACAGCCGTCAGATCGGCCCCGGAGATCTCTTTCTTGCGATCAAAGGAGCAAAGGTCGATGGCCATACTTTTATCACAAAAGCCGCTCAAGCGGGCGCAAAGGCGGCGCTCTGCGAACATCCCGTACCAGCCTCCGACGTTCCTGCTGATTTCATTCAGTTTGTCGTTCCCAATGTCGTTGAGGCTCTCCACAACACTGCGCGGATGCGCACCCGCCGGCAGCCCGAGACCACTTATATAGGAATTACCGGCAGCAACGGCAAGACAAGCACCAAAGAAGCCATCGCAACGATCCTGAGCAAGGTAGCGCCAACCCTCAAGACGGCAGCCTCCTATAACACTGAGATTGGCTTCCCGATTACACTGCTCAATCTGGAATCACATCATCGGTACGCTGTGCTTGAAATGGGGGCGCAGTGGGTTGGTGAGCTCGCAATGTTGAGCACCATCACGCGCCCTGATTGGTCGGTTATTACCAATGTGGGAGCCTCTCATCTCGGCTATTTTGGATCACAGGAACAGGTCACCATCGCAAAGAGTGAGCTGGTTCAGGTGCTTGAGCCAGATGGTATCGCAATCCTGAACTATGATGACTTGCGCGTTCGTGGCATGCAGGAAAAAACCCGTGCCCGCGTGCTCTTCTATGGCACCGACGAAGCGGCAGACGTACGCGCCACCGATATCGGTGGAGATGCGCTCTTCGGGCTGCACTTCACCTTGCACTATCGGGGCGAACAGGTTCCTGTTCAGCTTCGTCTGCCCGGCGAACATGGCGTCACCATCGCGCTGGCTGCCGCCGCGGTCGGTTGTGCCGCTCAGATTCCCTTGTCAACGATAGCCGAGGCGCTTGAAGAACTGACAGCCTTCAAGCGAAGAGGCGAGCTCAAGCCTGGTCCCAACGGCAGCACCATTGTCGATGACTCCTACAACGCGAACCGCCAGTCGATCATTGCCATTGCCCGCGCCATGAAAGAGGCCAAACAGGTCAGCGGAAAGCGCTGGGCCGTTCTGGGAGACATTCTTGAACTCGGAGAATACTCACGAGACGAGCACTATCAAACCGGCGAGGCGCTTGCTGGCCTGGTAGATTATATCGTTGCGATTGGCGATCACGCCCGGTATTTTATTGAAGGGGCCAATGCAGCCGGTTTGCCCGCAGAACAGACCTGGTACTATAGCGCCAACCTTGAGAATACCCCCGAACTGGAAGCGGCCAAACGTGCCACAGCCGATCTGCTGAAATCGCAGGTGCAGGCGAGTGATCTGGTGCTCCTCAAGGGCTCACTCGGTGTTGGTCTGGATAGCCTGTTGCGAATGCTTTCTGAATAACGTCCCGAGCTGATTCCTTGAGCGGAATCAGCTCGGTATTTCCACCTGTAAGGGAAAGGAACACAATTAATGGGACAGAAAAAAAAGATCCGTGTTGGCGTGGTCTTCGGAGGGCGCTCCGGTGAGCATGAGGTTTCGCTTGCTTCTGCTCAGTCGGTGATGCGTCAGATCAACCCGGAAAAGTATGATATTGTGCCAATTGGCATCACAAAAGAAGGGGCCTGGGTTCGGGGTGCCGATCCTACCAAATTACTGGAAGCGGGAACGCCGGTCGCACTCCCCGAGAGCTCCGCAGAAGGCACCACCCACGCCGTCGCGCTTTCCGGTGATCCCACGCTCCAGAGCCTGATAGCGACCGAGGAGGAAGATCAGAGCGCGATTGATGTTATCTTCCCCGTCACACACGGCACCTTCGGCGAGGATGGAGCACTCCAGGGACTCCTTGAGATGGCGAATGTTGCCTATGTGGGCTGCGGCGTCCTGGGTTCTGCCCTGGGCATGGATAAGGAAAAGATGAAGCTGATCTTCCAACAGGTCGGGCTTCCCGTCGGGCCCTTCACAGTCTTCCGTCGCAATGAATGGGAGCGTGCCCCTGAAACCATTCTGGACAAAATCGAGCAGGAACTTGGCTATCCCACCTTTGTCAAGCCGGCAAACCTGGGATCCAGCGTCGGCATCAACAAGGCCCATAATCGTGAGGAGCTGATCCACGCGATCAAGGTCGCCGCTGAATATGACCGCAAGATTGTTGTTGAGAAGGGCATTAACTGCCGCGAATTTGAGTGCGCCGTTCTGGGCAACGACGAGCCGATTGTCTCGGTGGTAGGTGAGGTGATCCCGAGCAACGAGTTCTATGACTATCGCGCTAAATACATCGACAACAAATCACAGATTGTCATCCCGGCTGATATCCCACAGGAGACCGCCGAGCAGATCCGCAAAATGGCGATTCAGGCGTTTATCGCGCTGGACCTCAGCGGCCTCTCACGCATTGATTTCTTCCTGAATAAGGATACAGGTGAGGTTCTGATTAACGAGGTCAATACGCTGCCCGGCTTTACGCAGGTCAGTATGTATGCCATGCTCTGGGAAGCAAGCGGTATTCCCTATCCGGAGCTGATCGATCGGCTGATTGAGCTTGCCCTTGAGCGCCATGAGGATCGCCAGCGCAATCGCACCAGCCTGTAAAAGCATCCCCCACAGTACGAACACGTATCCATAGTTTTCTTTCAGCGCCGAAAGAGAAAAGGTGAAACAGATGACGTCGCGCACTCTCATTACATCGGTAGCGGTCGAACCATTAAATATCCCGCTGCTGGAGCCGTTTATCATTGCGACTGGAAGCGTCAACGCCGCCCGAAACGTTCTGATTACGGTCACGCTGGCAGATGGCAGTGTAGGTTATGGCGAAAGTTCTCCCTTTCCGCCAAGCACAGGAGAATCACAGGAGACGGCGCTTGCTACAGCCCGGGCTTGCGCCGAATTGATTCAGGGCGAAGACGCCGCAAACTGGCGTCCCCTGGCCAAACGAGTGCGCAGCCTGTTCTATGCGCAGGCAAGTGTGTGTGCCGCAATCGAGATGGCTGTGCTTGATGCCCTGACACGCTCGCATCAGATCCCGCTCTATACCTTCTTCGGGGGGGCATCTTCTTCCATCGAAACGGATATGAGCATTCCCATCGTTACACCCGAGCATGCATATGATCTGGCTCAAGATGCTGTTTCTCGGGGTATGCGCGTTATCAAAATCAAGATAGGCGGAGATCTACGCGAAGATGTGGACCGCGTGGAATCGGTTCGTGCGGCAGCACCCAACGCAGCTATTATCCTTGACGCCAATCAGGGCTATACCCCCAATGAAGCGCTGCTCTGTCTGGAAGCGCTGGACGAACGCGACATCCGCCCTATTCTGCTGGAACAACCGGTACACAAGGAAGATTTTGAGGGCCTGCGGTTTGTCACCCAACATACTACGGTGCCGGTTGCGGCTGATGAGAGTGCGTATAGCGCGGCGGCAGTTGCCCGCCTGATTAGCATGGGCGCAGTCAATGTGATCAATATCAAGCTGATGAAAACCGGGCTCATTGAATCGCTCGATATCGTGGCTCTTTGCCGGGCAACCAACACCGCCTTGATGGTCGGTGCAATGATCGATTCTCGACTTGCGATCAGCGCGGCGGCGCATCTGGTAGCCGGAGTCGGAGGCTTCCGCTATATCGATCTGGATACTCCAATGTTGATGGCAGAAGATCCCTTTATTGGTGGCTATGAGCAATCTGGAGCCCGCTATGACCTCAGTACCATCACAAGCGGTCTTGGCATAGAACGCCGTTAGCCCGAGTTTCTCCTATCCACTCTGGAAGAGAGTTTGCTTTCTTCCAGAGTTTTTTTTGCGCCTTCCATCCATCCATATGGAATTTTCCATACTCTCTAAAATTCATCCCTGTAAAAGGTTGACATTCGCCCCATTCTCTGACTATACTTAGCTAGAAGGTTATTTAGTTGATCTACTTAGTCAACAATAGGCTAAAGGAGAAGATACAGAGATGGCAGAGTATGCTCATCCAGAAGTTCTGGTCAATGTCCAGTGGGTTGCTGATAATCTACAGAACCCGAAGGTCCGTCTGATTGAGGCCGACGAAGACGTCTTGCTCTACGATATCGGGCACATTCCCGGCGCAGTCAAGCTTGACTGGAATGTCGACGTACAGAATCCGTTAAGCCGCGACTTCATTGACAAAGAAGGCTTCGAGAAGCTGCTGAGCAAGTGGGGCATCACGAACGACACCACAATCGTTCTCTATGGCGATAAGAATAACTGGTATGCCACCTATGCCTTCTGGCTCTTTAAGCTCTATGGGCATAAGGATCTCCGCATTCTGAACGGCGGACGCGCGGCCTGGGAAGCGGCTGGACAGCCCTACACCAAAGATGTGCCAACCTATCAGGAGACAAACTATCAGGCACAGCCCGCGAACGAGGGTATTCGTGCGTTCCGCGACCAGATTTTTGAGCGTCTGGGAGATCCCGGTCTCGCGCTTGTTGACGTCCGCTCTCCACAGGAATACAGTGGCGAACTTCTCCATATGGTGAACTATCCTCAAGAGGGAGCACAGCGTGCAGGTCATATCCCGGGTGCGAAGAATATTCCCTGGGCAACTGGCGCACGCGAGGACGGAACCTTCAAATCAGCAGACGAACTTCGGAAGCTCTATGAGGAAAAAGGGATCACGCCTGACAAAGATGTCATCACGTATTGCCGCATAGGTGAACGCGCTGCATACTCCTGGTTCATCTTGACACAGCTCCTCGGCTACCAGAACGTCCGTAACTACGACGGCTCCTGGACCGAGTGGGGTAGCCTTGTACGCTCACCCATCGAGCGTTAATCCTTTGGCATTGGGGGTAGGAGCAACCGGGGAAGTGCTCCTACCTTTTTTTCTGTACAGCGCTCCTCTCCTCTGATGACACCTGCTCTTTACCTGCCAGAGGTACCAGTTCCTCAAACCCCTCTTGCACCAACCTGTCACTCCTTCGCTGCTTTAAGAGCTCCATCAGGCGGCTCTCAAAATCGGGAAGGGGCACGGCCTCTCCCGGCTTCGACCGAAAGAGGAGCAGCAATGAGCGGGCTTGCCTCGCTGCCAGATACTCCTGTTGATACTCGGAGCAATGGACAAGCACCGCTTCCACAGCCTCACGCTGCTCTACTGGTAGATCATCCTCAATGAGTGCGAGCAGCTGCATCCGTACCTCTTTACAGTTCATAGCTATTCCTTTTTTCTTGCTCTTGCTCAACGTACAGTTCAAAGTAGATCCGCCCACAGGGCTGTTGCATGAACAGGCGTTGAAATGCCAGCCGGGCGCGGTGAACTCGCATCTTTGCGGCGCTCAGACTGGTTCCCAGTAAGCGAGCAACTTCTTTATACTCCAGCCCCTCAACATCACGCAGAATGAGCGCCCGTGCCTGCTCTCGCTTCAACTGACTCAAGACATGTTGAATGCAGCTTCGCAACTCAGCACTTATCACCTGCTCATCTGGTTCTGGTATACTGGCCGCCTGTTGATCAAGCGCATTGACGCTCTCCCCTTCCGTCTCGGGGTGGGGATGTCGCTTACACCGTTCCAGAGCGTCAAGCGCTGCATTCATCGCCACTCGATACATCCATCCGGTAAACGCGCCCTGCTGATCAAGCGAGTGAAGATGATAATATAATTTAATGAATACCTCCTGTGTGACATCTTCTGCCTCCTCCACATTGCGGACAAGCCGATAAACCAGCAGATAGATTCTCGGCTTATACCGCTGGACCAGCACTTCAAAGCTCTGCGTTGAATCGGGCAATTCACGTTGACAACGGCTCACAAGTTCTTCATCGGAGAGGTTATTTTTGCTCACAGACTTCTTCCTGCTTCTCCCTGAACCACAGTGCACTCTACTTTCAGCTTAGCGACCCTCTCCAAGAATCCTTAACCTGTGGTCACACCTCACGCCGTCGTCCCTGTAAATCGCTCCAGACATCGGCCAGATTCACCTTGCCTTCCGCGACACCCCCAATCAACCAGCCGATCACACCAAGAATCAACGTTAACACCGCGGGCCAGAAGCCAAGCCACATCCAGACAACCCCCAGGCCAAAACCGAACAGAAGTCCTGCTGTTCTTCCTGACATCATTTCCTCCTTTCCAGATTACCGTACTCGTTTTCGCTGGGTATGTTCCAATGAAGCAAGCTGTGTCGAGACACGCACCTCAGAGACAGGGAGCCCGAGATTATTCTGTAAGGCGGTGTGTACCTGTTCCTGCAAGGTACGGGCTACATCTGGCGCTACCACATCGGGAGCAACCGCCGCCCGCACCCACACGCGCAACCCTTTATCTCCCTTCTCCACGTCCTCACGAACCTCACGCACTCCCGGCACACTCCCAGCCACTCGCCCGACCAGCTCATCAATACTGTTCCGTGCGACCGAGACCGTACCCAGGCCATCACGTCGAATGACAAACTCACCCGCTCTGCGTCCCGGTAACAACTCAATCCCCAGAAACACCAATCCTAAACCAAGCGCTACAATACTGCTGATAAGTGCTGTCGTGCGCCCGGGCCCGCTGCTCATGCCTATCGAGCTCCATAAGCCATGTAAGAAACCACCAGGGCTGAGCTGTGCAGGTGAAACCAGCCCGCCCAGGATCAGCAGTGCCAGGATACCAAACACGATAGCCAGAATGCTTAAAATGAGTAGCACTATCCGGTTAAATACATTTCTCATAGCTCTCCTCCATGCTCAGGCAACATCATCAAAGGCCACATCTATTTGAGCGAGGGTAGCGGTACCTGCTACCCGACTCGCAGCCTGATGCGCTACCTTCCTAACAGCGTCAGCCAGTTGTAGCAGATATGCGCTCCCGATTGGCTGCTGTATGAACGCTTGCTGTAGTGCGGCTTCTGTCAGCACCACATGGATCTCTGCTGTAAAAACCTCGGGAGCGCTCTGCTGTACCACAACCCCGGTGATACGTTCACCAGGGCCATAGGTTGCCGCCTGCACAAAGCGCCCTGGCCCCAGAGATGCGAACTCGGGCATCTGTACAACCGCCCGGGCAATCTCCCGAGCAAAGCGAACCTCAGCAGACGGTGCCCCGATCTCGCTAGAATGAAGCTGTGTCATCCCCCCTCCTTCCACAGAAAGTGAGACAACAGGAGGAGCATTCTTCTATAAGAGATGTCCCCCTGTTGCCATACTATTGGACACGAGGTTCTGGTTGCTCTTTCTGCTTACGCTCATCTTCAGGGAAGTAGAGATCAGCCACCGAGATATTCACCTCTTTGACGGTGAGTCCGGTCATGGAGCCGACACGGTTGATAATGTTCTGCCGCACAGCATCGGCTACCTGCCGAATGCTCACACCATACTCAACAATCATATTCACATCAACCGCCGCCTCTTGCTGTCCCACTTCCACACTGACACCCTGAGAGCGCGTATCGCCACCAGTCATGCGCGTTGCCAGTTGACCGATTGCGGCCCCTGTTCCACCCGGAACCAGTGCATGAACGCCCTGTACCTCACGTGCGGCAATACCCGCGATCTTCGCAACCACACCATCAGCAATTGAGGTCTTTCCCTGTTGTGAATACGTTTCGGTCGCACGGGGAATCGTTGCCACACCCGTACGCGCTGCTTCTTGCTGATTCTGGACGTTTTTTCCACCCTGAGTTGTCATACGTTTCCCTTTCCTTGTTGCACTCAAGCTTGAATTTTCACCCATTCTCCGCGTAGCAACACAGCCATTTCCTCGGAAAAGAAGAGTTGAGCTGTTCTTGCCACTATGCTATTAAAGAGACGACAAAGAAAGCAAAAAGTCACACAGAAAAAGCACAGCCAACAGCACTCTACAGAGAATCGCTCAGACAAAATTTCCATTGTTTCGGGAATCATGACTCATTTTTCAGTGGAAAAATATGCGCCACTTGACGGCCAGAATCTGAATATGGTAGCATACATTTATAGCGCAGAAAACGAATATAGCGCATCTACGGGGCTATGCTGTCGTGGCATAGCTGAAATATGGGGAAAATCCGGTGCAAATCCGGTGCTGTCGCGCAACGGTAAGGGAACCACTCCCGAGCCCGAATGCCCACCCGTACGAACCGTCGAGCAACCCTTCGCGTCAAAGGGGAAGACATCAGGAGCACATCACGCTCTGCAAGTTCTTTGATCTTGCGCCTGTTCCCCCGCCGGATCAGGCTTTTTTCTTGCTCTCTGTCTTCACGCTGGAAGGGATTGTTATTCTTCAGGACAAGAGAGGACACAATCCAATGGTACTCGCAACAAACCTCGGTTACCCTCGCATCGGGGCCCAACGCCAGTTAAAAAAGGCGCTGGAAGCCTTCTGGTCCGGGAAAATCACTGCGACAGAGCTACAATCCAGAGCGACCGAACTACGCAAACAGCACTGGCAGCTTCAGCATACACTCGGTCTGAATCATGTTCCCGCAAATGATTTCTCCCTCTACGATCATATCCTTGATACAATCGCGCTGGTCGGGGCTATTCCCGAACGCTATGCCTGGTCCGGCACGATGGTTGACCTCTCCACCTATTTTATGATGGCACGCGGCACAAAAGCCGTAACAGCCGGGGACACAGCGCTTCCAGCAATGGAGATGACCAAGTGGTTTGATACCAATTATCACTACATCGTGCCCGAATTAACCCCGGATCAGCGCTTCTCACTCTCCTCAACCAAGCCGCTTGATGAGTTTCTGGAAGCGAAGGCCCTCGGCATTTACGCCCGCCCGGTATTACCCGGCCCGCTTACCTTTTTGCTCCTGAGCAAATCACATACAGGAACACTTCATCTCCCCTCATTGCTGGAACGGCTACTACCGGTCTATGAAGAGCTACTTCAGCAGTTAGCCGCAGCAGGTGTAGAGTGGGTTCAGCTTGATGAGCCATGTCTTGTCCTTCGCCTTGATGATGAGATAAGAAAGCTGTACCATGCTATCTATACCCGTTTGAGCAAAGCCAGCCCGCGCATCCTTCTGGCCACCTACTTTGGTCCCCTGCACGAGAATCTTCAAACCGCGCTTAACCTCCCGGTAGCTGCGCTGCATCTTGATCTGGTCCGCGCCCCTGAGCAATTGCAGCAGGCCCTCACAGATATTCCCTCAACACTCTCGCTCTCACTCGGGCTGGTCGATGGACGCAATATCTGGCGCACCGACCTTGATCGCGCTCTGCAATACGCCGAGCGGGCTGTACAGGCGCTTGGATCAGATAGGGTCATGCTTGCTCCCTCCTGTTCGCTGCTGCATGTGCCGATGGATCTGGAACAGGAGCCCGATATAGATGCAGAGATTCGCCCCTGGTTGGCCTTCGCCCGGCAAAAGGTGGAAGAGCTGGTTGTGCTTACCCGAGCCCTGAACGAGGGACGCCCCGCCGTTGAAACAGAGCTCGCAACCAGTCGAGAAGCCATCCAACAGCGTCGCGCGTCTTCTCGTGTCTCCAATCCAGCCGTTGCCCGCAGGGTTGCCACCGCACTGCAACAATCGGCCCAGCGCACATCTCCATTCGCGGTGCGCAAAGCCAAACAGCAGGAACGGCTCCAGCTTCCTCTGTTGCCAACAACTACTATCGGCTCTTTTCCACAGACCAGCGAAGTACGCGCGGCACGGCAGGCGCATAAAAAGGGCAAGCTCAACACACAGGATTATGAGACATTCCTGCGCCATCAGATCGAGGAAACGATCCGGTTTCAGGAGGATATCGGGATAGATGTCCTGGTTCATGGCGAGTTTGAGCGCACCGATATGGTCGAGTATTTTGGAGAACACCTGCAAGGGATCCTGATTACCGCCAACGCCTGGGTACAGAGCTACGGTTCACGGTGTGTCCGTCCCCCGATCATTTATGGCGATGTGGTACATACCAGCCCCATTACTGTTCGCTGGATCACTTATGCTCAGGCGCTGACGGAGAAACCACTGAAAGCCATTCTGACCGGCCCGGTCACTATGCTACAGTGGTCGTTTGTGCGCGACGATCAGCCTCGCGCTGAAACCTGCTATCAGCTTGCCCTCGCGATTCGAGACGAGGTACAGGCGCTTGAGGAGGCGGGTATTCAAATCATTCAAATCGATGAGCCAGCGCTACGCGAGGGAACGCCACTACGGGTAGAGGAACGCGAGCGCTACTTTGAATGGGCAATTCATAGCTTCCGGCTGGCCTCGACCGGCGTCAAAGACGAGACGCAGATTCATAGCCACATGTGCTATTCCGAGTTCAATGATATTCTGGATGCCATTGCCAGCATGGATGTTGATGTTCTCTCCATTGAAGCCTCACGCTCTCAGCTTGAGTTACTCAACGCATTTGCTACCTGTCGCTACCTGAATGACATTGGACCCGGCATCTATGACATTCACTCACCTCGTGTGCCAGAGCAAAAAGAGCTTGACGAAACACTTCAAGCAATCTTACAGGTCTTACCTGCCCACCAGCTCTGGGTGAATCCAGACTGCGGCCTCAAAACGCGCCGCTGGGAAGAGGTGCGCCCATCCCTGACCCGAATGGTAGAGGCAGCCCGGCGCTTCCGGCACACCTCACAGCAGAAAGAGAAACAGGGGTGAACCAACAACCGTTCTTCCCGAATGGCGCGGTTACGGGAGTCGGGAGCCTGCCCCTTACCGACTCCCGGGCGGCAGTTCAGTTCGTGGCCGAATACAGTCCGGAGCTTCCTTTCTGGCCGCAATTGCCGCAACGCTCATCTCAGGAGATGCAGCTTGAACAGGCAGTAGGAGAGGCGCTTTCTCTGATCGAGCCGCGCGACGGAACGTACGGCTATCGTATCAAAGCAGGGAAGCGAACTGCCTTGCTGCGCTTTCTGGCAGGTGGTCCAGCAACCCTCACAGAACAAAATGCCAGCGGCTTCTTTGCATTTGAGACGGGATGGTTTGCCGGGCTCTTTCCCCGGGCCAAAGCGGTAAAAGGACAGATGGTCGGCCCCCTCACGCTCGCCAGTTGCCTTTTCGACGGTGAAACACCGCTCATTGCCGACCCGGAGGCTGCCGGATTGCTTACACGCTACCTGGCGCGGCTGGCTCTCTGGCAGATTCGTCGTCTGCAACGGTATCAGCGTCCAACGCTCCTGGTTGTAGACGAACCGTGTCTGGCCCTGGGCGCATCCCATCTGCCTCTGCTTCAGTGGCTTCTTGAGCGTATACATGCAACCGGAGCGCTGGCGGGAGTCCATTGCTGTGCTCAGCTTGTTGATTATGCCCTGCTGACACGGCTTCACGCTGATCTGATCTCGTTTGACGCCTATCGCGATCTGGAAACCTTTGCAGCCGATCTTAGCACACAGGAGTTTATACGAGGCGGGGGAATCGTAGCCTATGGGCTGCTTCCAACAGTCACGACACCGCACAAGCTGGATATCTCGACACTTTTTATGCGCTGGCTCCTGACCCAACAACCAGGTCAGCATATCATCCCGAGCCTCAGACACACCATATTTACCGCGACCTGTGGCCTGGGTCTCCTACCGCTTGAAGCTGTACAAGAACATTTTGCACAGGCACAACAGCTCTCACAGCTTGCCCATGAAGCCTGTTCCGGAGAGTAGTCCTGCCGGAGAGCAGAAAAAAGAGCGGGAACCTTCACTCTTCCCGCTCTACATAATGGGATCTATCAGAAGGGTCTCTTATTGCTTCTCCTTTTTGAGCTTACGCACTGCTTCACGCATTTCTTCTTTTGCCTGCTCAGGAGAAATCTTCTCAACATCAGCAAGCTCATCCTCTTCACCCTGAGAGGATTTTGCTCCCTGCCCTTCTTTTCGGACGCGCTCAGCAGCTTGTTTCATTTCTTTTCTGGCCTGCTCAGGGGATATGGACTCTACCCCTTCCAGCTCATCATGTTCTTTCTCTTTCCCCATAAAAAGTCTCCTTCTCTGATAGCAAGAAACAGGTTCTTTTTCAGCGGCCTCCGGGGCTACTCCAACACTCATTCTCAAACGAGAAGAAGGTTTCCCATTCTGTATGGCTCTCAGCCCCGGGACCACGCGCCACATAAACGCAAATGAGTCACCGCTAAAACTGCCTGTTCCATCCTCAAAACAGGTTCTTGATTCTACTCTCAAACACGTTCCTTTCAGGAGAAGGGTAACAGGAGAGCGCTTCCGCTCAGGCGCTTTTATCACCAGAAACTGAACTGTTCAGGGTAGCGAGCGTGAAAGAACGCGATGTGGTATAGTGGGTGCGTAGCCTATTTCTACAAAAGAACTCAGAGTACAAGCAATCAATGGAGATTCCTCACAATGACCACAAGTGAACGTAGTGCCCAGGATACAACCCATATTAAGAGCACCGCTGAGAAGCTGTCAGAGCTGCAAGAGCTCAAAGCACAGTCAAAACTCGGTGGTGGTCAGAAACGCATTGATGCACAGCATAAGAAAGGCAAGCTAACAGCCCGCGAACGCATTGATCTGCTCCTGGACCCTGGTACATTCAATGAACTTGATATGTTTGTCACCAACCGTACCAGCTTTGATGGTCAGACCATCTATGGCGATGGCGTTGTAACGGGCTATGGTCAAGTTGATGGACGCCTTGTCTACGTCTTCTCGCAGGACTTCACCGTCTACGGCGGCTCCCTCGCAGAGGCACATGCAGAGAAGATCTGTAAGGTGCTGGATCTGGCAATGAAGAACGGGGCTCCAGTCATCGGTTTGAATGACTCAGGTGGCGCTCGAATTCAGGAAGGTGTGGTCAGCCTCGGCGGCTACGCTGATATCTTTCTGCGCAATACGCTGGCATCCGGTGTTATTCCCCAGATTTCGGCGATCATGGGACCCTGTGCCGGAGGAGCCGTCTACTCACCTGCCATCACAGACTTTATCTTTATGGTCGAAAACACCAGCTATATGTTTGTGACCGGGCCAAATGTTGTCAAAACCGTGACGCATGAGGATGTTACCTTTGAGCAACTGGGTGGAGCGCGCGTCCATAGCTCGACCAGTGGTGTTTCACACTTCGCCTGCCCGAGTGAGCCCGAATGTATTCGGATGATTCGGCAATTACTCAGCTATCTTCCACTGAACAACATGGAAGATCCGCCACGAATCACGCCGAACGACTCTCCGACTCGCGTGGAAGAGGCGCTTGATTCGATCATTCCCGACAATCCCAACAAGCCCTATGATATGAAAACGATCATTCGACATATTGTTGATGACGGCGAGTTCTTCGAGGTCCAGGAACATTTCGCTCAGAATATCCTCATCGGCTTTGCCCGCCTGAATGGACGCTCCGTCGGTATCGTGGCGCAACAGCCACGCTCTCTCGCTGGTGTCCTGGATATCAATGCATCCGATAAGGCGGCACGCTTTGTCCGCTTCTGTGACTGCTTTAATATCCCGATTGTGACCTTTGTCGATGTCCCGGGATTCCTGCCTGGGATCGCTCAGGAGCATGGCGGCATTATCCGGCATGGGGCAAAGCTGTTGTATGCCTACTGTGAGGCAACCGTTCCCAAAATCACCGTGATTACGCGCAAAGCCTATGGCGGCGCGTATGACGTGATGAGCAGTAAGCATGTACGTGGAGATATCAATTACGCCTGGCCGACCGCCGAAATCGCCGTGATGGGGGCTGAACCTGCGGTCAATGTTCTCTTCAAGGATGAAATCGAAAAGGCAGCCGATCCAGATCAGCGCCGCAAAGAGCTGGTTGAAGAATACATGGCAAAGTATTCAAACCCATATATAGCAGCCGCCCGGGGCTACGTAGATGAGGTTATTGAGCCACACAACACCCGTATTAAGCTCATCAATGCGCTGGAAATGCTCAAGAATAAACGGGATACCAACCCGCCAAAGAAACACGGTAATATTCCGCTCTAGTCCAAACTCAAAGCGCAAAGAACAGAGGAAAGGGGAGTAATACTCCCCTTTTCGTTACGCTTTTTCCAGTAATTCCAGCAAGACGCCGTTCGCGCCCTTTGGATGAATAAAGATAGCCCGCCCCTCGGCCGCGATACGGGGCTGTTCATCCAGGACTGGCACGCCTTGATCCTTCATTTCGGTAAGGGCTGCCTCGATATTCTCAACTTCCAGACAGATATGATGCAGTCCTTCGCCTCTCTTCTCAAGGAACCTGTTCAGGCTGGCATTCTCGGCAGTCGGCTCTATCAGCTCAATTTCGCTGCCAGCAGGTCCCCCTAGAGGCAGAAAAGCGATCCGAACCTGCTCACTCGGTACTTCTTTGACCTCGCTCGGTTCGATGCCCAGTGTATCACGATAAAAGCATAGCGCCTGCTCAATGTCCCGCACAATAATCGCAACATGATCGATCCGCTTTGGCTTTGCCATGTACGGCACCTACCTATCACTAATGCCCACAACGCAAGGGTTGCGAGGGAATATCCTGTAACAGATGTGGAACCAGTGTAAACACGCTAGAGCGCCGATGTACTGCTTGCGTCAACACATCAAGGGCCATCAGAGCACCGATGCGTGTTTCCTCGTCATAGTGTAGCATCTCGGCGGCCTGCTCAAACTCCGCCTGAGTCAGTACCTCATAGGAGAAATCAGGCTTCACCAGCATACTCAAATCCAGATCGGTATAAGAAAGGCGCTCAAGACCAATGGTGGCAGGCTGGATAATAGTCGCATATGTATGGATTAATGCAAGTCCATCATAGAAAGCACTCAGCATATACCAGCGTTCGGGCCAGAAGAATTGCAGACTATGATAGCGTAAGGGACGGGTCCCGGTTGCCCAGTTCATCGGCGTACCAGCGGGAACCCATACACGTACCAGATCCTGCGCATGCTCATTCAACTGTTCATCGCCAAGCAGAGCATCAGCATCCACTCTGCTTCCTCGCCATGAACCACGTATCACCTTTTCATAACTACGACACTCTACCAAAAAGTCTTGTCGCATGATTTTCTCCTTCCGTTGCCCCATAGTACGTAATCAGGAGAAAATCGTCAAGCACAAAAGGTAATTTCTCCCACCTTTTCTCCTGCCGTTCGAGCCCAACAAAAAAAGTGAACTACTTCTCATCAACATACTCATCATCATCCTTTATTTCAAACACAGCAGTGACGAAGAATCGGCTTCATTTCTATGAACGGCCACTCCGCTCATTTTTCGAGCGAGAGAGGCAAGAAGCACAGAGAAGCAGAGCAATATTAACAGGCATCCGTTCGGTGTTGTACAATAATGCAAACGTATAGTCAGCAATCCACCAGTAAAAGACAGGTTCTTATAGATGCGTTGTCCCAATTGTCAGACCTTGAACCCGGCGCAGGCGAAATTTTGTCTTGAGTGCGGCAATCGACTCTTAATCTGTCCGAATTGCGGTACCGCCAATCTTCCCTATGCGAAATTCTGTATGGAATGTGGCACCAGACTCCAGCCAATTGCCGCGGCGCCGGCAGCGACAGGCGCTACCACAGCGCCAATGCCCATCATCACAAGCACCACCAGAACGGAACCACAGGCCCTTCTCCTACCACCAGAAGAGCGGCGTGTGGTGACAATCATGTTTGCCGATATTATCGATTCAACCCGGCTAGGTGATCGGCTTGACCCTGAAGAGCTACGCGCCATTTTAACCGGATACTTCAACCTGATCGCCGAACAGGTGCGCAAACATGAGGGCACGATTGAAAAATATATTGGAGATGCCGTGATGGTCATTTTCGGCGCTCCTATCGCGCATGAAGACGATCCAGACCGTGCCATTCGGACCGCGCTTGACATTCAGGATGCACTCCAACACTTCAATGAACAACGGCTAGCCCTTGATCCAAACGCCAGAAGCCTGCAAATTCGTATCGGCATCAATACCGGAGAGGTGGCTATTCCGAGCACTACCACTCATCAGAGACAGGATTTTCTGGTAACGGGTGATGCGGTCAACGTTGCATCCCGGCTACAGACTGCCGCCGCTCCAGATACGATTCTGGTAGGAGAAAGAACCTATCTCACAACACGCGACGTCTTTCGATTTCGTCCTATCGCGCCACTGCATCTGAAAGGGAAACCCGAACCGATCAATGCCTATGCCGTTGAAGGAGTCATAGATCAAGCCGCGCTTGAGATCACCCAACATCCACGCGGCATCCCGGGCAAGCAGGTGCGGATGGTCGGGCGGGCCCTGGAACTGACCCTGCTCCATGCAAACTATGCCCGCGTCCTGGCCGAGCGACATCCGCATCTCATCACGATTCTTGGGTCGCCCGGCATTGGCAAATCCCGGCTGGTCCGCGAGTTTATTGCCCGCGAACAGGAAAAAGTGAAGACCGCCTCTTCTCAGGGCTTACCGATTTCTCCACTGGTCCTTGAAGGGCGCTGCCCTCCCTACGGAGAAGAAATTACCTATCGGCCCCTTATCGAAATCATGCGCGGCCTGCTTAAAGCCAAAGAGAACGAGGATATTCAATCGCTGAAGGCTCGTTTTTGCGACTTTGTGCAGGATATCTTCACACGCACCTACCGTAAGGAGCCAACCGAGGAGATTGTTGATACAATCTTTCGTAGTCTTGGCCGGGGCCGAGAACACCTCCAAACAGTATCGAGCAGAGAGAAGAGCAAGAGTGAGCTTTCGAGCGTTCATAGCACGAAACAAAGCGGGGTACAGAGCACTCTTTCTCGGGCATGGCGCACATTTCTTGAAGCCCTGGCGGAGCTGCAACCCCTGATTATTGTGGTTGATGACCTGCAATGGGCCGATGAAGCTCTGCTTGAATTGCTTGAATATCTGACAGATCGCATTACCGATGTTCCCATTCTCTTTCTCTGTCCAGCGCGTCCGGATCTATTCGAGCGGCGCCCCGATTGGGGTGGTGGACGGCGCAATTTCACCACGATCGAGCTTGAGTCGCTCTCAAAGGACGAGACCAACGAGCTGATAGACGCGCATTTAAATAATCGGGAACTGCCCGAAGTTCTGCGTACATCCATTCTTTCTCGAGCTGAGGGGAATCCCTTCTTCGTCGAGGAGATCATTCGCATGCTGATCGATCAGCACATTCTTATTCATGAGCAAAATGGACAGCAAAACACCGAAAGCTGGCATATCGGGAATATCCATGATCCACTGCTTGGCGAGCTTCCAACACTCGGAGAGCAGCCCGAGGATGCCCTGATCTCAACACACTATGTCCTACCACTCCCGCATATCCCGGATACCATTCAGGGGGTGCTGGTAGCGCGTGTGGACCTGTTGAACCCGATTGAGAAGCTTGTTCTTCAGCATGCGGCTGTTATCGGGCGTACATTCTGGCTTGCGGCATTGCGTGAACTTGCTCCTGAGATCAGTATCAACGCTATACTCGAAGCGCTTGACTCACTGACTGAGCGCGATTTTATCCTTGAAACAGAGCGTCCAAGCAGGAACCCGATCAAGGATGACCGCTTCTTTACTTTCAAGCACGTATTGATCCGCGATGTGGTCTATAATAATATTCCTCGTGCTCGACGCTCTCGGGAACATGCTTTACTGGCCCTCTGGCTGGAAGCACAGGTCAAAGACACCCCTGCGCTCTACGCTGAGTTACTGGCCTATCATTATCAGCAGGCACTTGCGAACTGGTCGCTGAATCTCTCGCTTGAGCAACAACAGGGAACGGAAACGCGTATCTCGCGTCCTGAGCTTCGGCGTCGGGCAATCAAGTATCTAATCATTGCAGGCGATCAAGCGCTGCACAGCTACTATACTCTTCGAGCGCTTCAAGCCTATCACGACGCCTTTGATCTGCTTACAGAAGAGCAGATCAAAGACACCCATCTCCAGATCAAGCTGCATATCAAGCTTGGTGATGCCTATTCGCAGCGTGGAGACACCGATCAGGCATGGCAGGACTATCGGAAAGCCGAACAGCTTGCGCTCAGCCAGGAAGAGAAAAACAATACGCTACTGCTGGAAATCTATGAGGATCTGGCCGAACTGGGAACGCGGTGGAGCAACACGTTCCGGAAGCCGCCTACCCCTTCAGAAGTCAAGGCATACATCGATGCTGGTATTGAACTCCTGGGACAGGATACGAAGCTCAGCCCGGAACGAGTGGCATTTCATACCTATCTGGCCTTCTGGTATATTCGCCAGCTTGAAAGCGCCTCATATGCCCAGAAGGCAAGTCTGGCTGAACAGGCACTCACCAGCGGTCACGAAGCATTGCAAATGGCTGAACGGCTCAATGATCCTCAGGCACTCTCGTTAACGCTGGACTCCCTCAGCTTCATCAACATTCAGTACCATAAGTATAAGGAAGCCTATGAGCTTCAAATGCGCCGTCAGAAACTTGAGAGCAAGCTAACCGATCGTGAGGAACTCTATGATCTCTATTACTCGCTTGGCTTTATCAATGAACAGCTTGATGACTATCCGACGGCGCTGATGTGGTTCGGTCGCGCATGGAACAACGCTCAAACAATGGAGAGCCCATCTTCACTTCTGGCCAGCATGAGCGGGCGCATGCGGGTCTGGCGCCAATGGAATCGCTGGGATGAAGCGCAGCAGGTGGCGGAAGAAATTCTACAATTGCTAGAGCAATATCAGCATAAAGATGAGAAGCGGCGGTTCTGGGCACTGGAAACCCTGGCAACCATTGCTTTTCGCCGTGGCCAGCTTGAGGAAGGGGAACAGTATTATCGTCAGTGTAGACGCCTGATCGATCAGGAGGCGCAGCAACTGGGCGAAGATATACAGCAACACCTTGTCCGGCTGCATGCAATCCACCTTGCGCAAGGGGATTGGCAGAAGGCAACCGAGGACTATCGGGCCAAGCTTCAGAACAGCGAGCCACTCCCTTCACCCGAAGTGCTTTCCACCCTGGCTGATCTACTGGTCACCACGCAAGCACCATTCGCTGAACAGGAAAGAATCTGTGAACGCGCGCTTCAGGTTGCAGAGTCATCCGGCTCACGAAAGAGCATGGCGATAGCGATACGTGCCCGCGGCCGAATGTATATGGAGCAGAAACGCTGGAAGCTGGCCGAAAATGATCTGCGCGAGGCCCTGCATCGATGCGAAGTCCTTGATCTGCCATGGGAACAGGCCAATACACTCTATGCCCTGGGAGTCCTGTACAAGCGGCTTGCCGCAAAGGAGGAAAAAACAAACCGCCGTAGTGCCTATCTGGCACGTTCGCGCTACCACTTTGAACAGGCCATCGGTTTCTTTGAGTCACTCAAAGCACAGCCCGGCGTCGAGCGCACCCGCCAGGCCATGTTACAGGACATCCTGACCTTTTAAGGAGCTAAAAGGACATCTCCCAGAGGGAGCGAGCCGACCAGAGTTGTGTTGAGTCCCAGACACCGCCCATACCCGGCGGAGAGACCGAAATATGCAGGTTTGTCGGATTCGCCCCTGCCTCCTGGATACTGTCTCGTATGCTTTCCAGGGCCAGCGCAGGGGTGTTATTTGTTTTGCTCAGATGCGCAAGCCAGAGCCAGCGCAGGCCATCACTACGCCAGGTCTTCAGCACAGCCTCCGCAGCCTGCATATTCGAGAGATGCCCGGTCGAGCTGAGGATGCGCGCTTTCAGCCTGCGCGGATAGGGACCCCGAAGCAGGCGCTCACGATCGTGGTTTGCTTCCAGAACCAGCAAATCAGCCTGACCCATCATTGAGAGCATATCTGATGTAACTTCGCCACTATCTGTGATGACGCAAACGCGACAGCCACCGGCATGCAGCAGAAAACCACAGGGTGCAACTGCATCGTGTGATACCGGGAATGATGTAACTTCGATATCTCCTATCATTCGAGTTGTGCCCACTTTAAGCGCAATGATTTCTGGAATAACCGTTGCCTCTTCCGGATTAATATCCCGGGCGCTGTATGTAGCTCGCTTATCAATGTGCTCATATGTACGCGGATCAACATACACTGGAACACTATAGCGCCGGATAAACGATGGCAACCCGGCGACATGATCGCTATGCTCATGGGTAACGAGAATGCCGCATAGCTGTTCGGGAGCGACGCCAATCTTGAGGAGCCGTCCTATCAGTGTGCGCATTGAAATGCCAACATCTACCAGAAGCTTTGTTCTTCCTCGGGGTCCAGCCTCAACCAGAAGAGCGTTTCCACTACTGCCGCTTGCCAATGAAATAACACGCATATTTCAAATCCCTATAGCCGTAAAAGTGTACGGGCATTGCCGCCCAGAATCGCAGCAATGTCGTCCTCGTCCAGACCAGATTGGGCAATATGTTTGATTACTCGTTTCTGGTGCAACAGACCGTAATCACTGGCAAACAGAATGCGATCTGCGCCCACCATGTGTACGGCTGCCGGAAAGATGTCTGAACGATACAGATAGATAGTTGCAGCCGTATCATACCATACATTGGCCGCTACCCTCTGGATTTCTGGCATTAAAGTATAAAATGGTAATCCCCCACCCCAGTGCGCCGCGACAAAAGGAATATCTGGAAACGCGGTGAGAAAAGTAATAATATCCTCTACAGAGACGTTACCTTTGCCAGGATAGAGATGCCCTACTGGTTCGCTACAATGAGAGAGAACAATCATCTGAAAATGTCGCACAATATCCATCAAGGGGGTAAGTAACGCGATATCGCTGAGCCGATAGCCCTGTCCATGCGGCATCAGTTCTCCAAGACCGATCATGCCAGCTTGCGCACAACGCTCCAGCTCCCTGAGCGCCCGCGCTCCTGCCGTGGGTTGCAGAACTGCCATACCCAGAAGCCGCCCGGGATAACGTCGCATGGCATCAAGGACATAACTGTTACATTCTTCAATCAAGCCGGGATCAGTCCATCCAAAGGAGAAAGTAATAGAGACATCGACGCCGGAAGCATCCATTTCCGCAATCAAGTCTTCTGCTGTTGCCATTCGGGCCTTCGGATTGGCATAGAGTTCGTTGAACCAGGGGTCACGTTCGCAATATCGTGAGCGCTCGGCACAGATGTGCGGGGGGAAAATATGCGTATGAAAATCAATGAGCATTACAGGCTCCTGCACAATAGACTGTACGAAATACAAAAAGACTCGCGTATACATTATCACATAATCGCGAGTCTTTTTGTATCACATAATGCTATTGTTCACAACTGAAGAGTAGAAAGCAGTCTCTCAAGAGCGATCATTCAATTTTGCCGAACTGTCATCGATGCTGCACCCGCTCGGGCACCTTCCTCTGTACCACTTCCCCTCACCTGCGAGGCAACGATTCAACAAGCCGTTCGACCATTAGTCCCGTTCCGCTTCGCCTGTTACCAGACGTCCACGCACGGTCTATCTACCAGATCTTCTTTCTGGGGTCTTGGCTCCCCCCTCTCAGAGAGAGCGGGAAGACTCTTCTTGGGGTCGGCTTCGCGCTTAGATGCTTTCAGCGCTTATCCTTTCTTGACGTAGCTACTCAGCTCTGGCCCGGGCAGGCCAACTGACGCACCAGCGGTCAAGCCATCTCGGTCCTCTCGTACTGAAGATGACTCCCCTCAATCTTCCTGCGCCCACGACGGATAGAGACCGAACTGTCTCGCGACGTTCTGAACCCAGCTCGCGTGCCGCTTTCATGGGCGAACAGCCCAACCCTTGGGACCTACTCCAGCCCCAGGATGCGACGAGCCGACATCGAGGTGCCAAACCCTGCCGTCGATGTGAACTCTTGGGCAGGATCAGCCTGTTATCCCCGGGGTAGCTTTTATCCGTTAAGCCACACTCCTTCCACTCGGGAATGTGGGATCACTAAGCCCGACTTTCGTCCCTGCTCGGCCTGTCTGCCTCGCAGTCAAGCTCCCTTCTGCCTTTGCACTCTCTTCGGGTGATGTCCATCCACCCTGAGGGAACCTTTGGACGCCTCCGTTACCCTTTGGGAGGCGACCGCCCCAGTCAAACTACCCGCCTGACCCTGTCCGCATGCCAGCTTATGGCTCACGCGTGAGAAACAAAACACAACGAGAGTGGTATTTCACTGTTGCCTCCCCCTCCCCCACAAGGAAGGGTTCTCCGGCTCCCACCTATCCTACGCACGTCCTGCCTCGTTTCCAGGCCAAGGTGTAGTAAAGCTCCACGGGGTCTTTTTGTCCTGTCGTGGGAAACCCGCATCTTCACGGGTACTTCAATTTCGCCGAGTCCTCTGCCGAGACAGTGCCCAACTCGTTGCTCCTTTCGTGCGGGTCGGAACTTACCCGACAAGGAATTTCGCTACCTTAGGACCGTTATAGTTACGGCCGCCGTTCACCGGGGCTTAGATTCATGGCTACGCTCACCACTCCTCGTAACCTTCCGGCACTGGGCAGGAGTCAGCCCCTATACTTCCGCTTTCGCGTTCGCAGAGACCTGTGTTTTTGGTAAACAGTCGGTTGGGCCCATTTCTTGCAGCCTGCTCACCCCCGTGCTTCTCAGCACGAAAGCTACTCAGGCCCCCCTTCTTCCAAAGGTACGGGGTCATTTTGCCGAGTTCCTTAGCAGAGGCTCCCTCGATCACCTGGAGAGACGTCTCCCTGCCTACCTGTGTCGGTTTGCGGTACGGGCAGAGCATGATCTCGCTAGAGGCTTTTCTTGGCGGCATGGGGGCCGATGACTTCCGCACCCTCTTCGGGCGCTCGGCCCTGCTGTCACGCTCACTGTGGCCGGGATTTTCCTCGTCCACGCGCTTCAGACAGGGCACCCGTCCTGTCCATTCGACGGGCTCACCTTCCTGACCGCGTCCCCCCTTCACTCAAACGATCTGCTCTGGTGCAGGACTGTCCTACCTGCTCTCCATCGCCTACGGCTTAACGCCCTCGGCTTAGGTCCCGACTAACCCTGGGACGATTGACGTTGCCCAGGAACCCTCAGGCATTCGGTGTATCTGGTTCTCACAGATATAACGCTACTCATTCCGGCATTCTCACTTCTTTTCCCTCCACCAGTCCTCACGGTCTGGCTTCTCTGGTCAAGAACGCTCCCCTACCATTGATCTCATATGAGACCAATCCACAGCTTCGGTAAGATGCTTGAGCCTCGGTACGTTGTCGGTGCCAGTTCACTCGACCAGTGAGCTATTACGCACTCTTTCAATGATGGCTGCTTCTAAGCCAACATCCTGGCTGTTATTGCGCACTGACTCCCTTTCACACTGAGCATCTTTTAGAGACCTTAGCTGGTGGTCCGGGCTGTTTCCCTTTTGACGACGAAGCTTAGCCCCCGCCGTCTCACTCACAGGGACGCACTCGTGGCATTCGGAGTTTGATTGGGTTTGGTAACCAGCACTTGGCCCCTAGCCCATTCAGTGCTCTACCTCCACGAGGGTTCTTGCCTGTGGCTGCACCTCAATGCATTTCGGGGAGAACCAGCTATCTCCGTGTTCGATTGGCATTTCACCCCTACCCACAAGTCCTCCCCCAGTTTTGCAACACTGGTGGGTGCGAGCCTCGACGAACTTTCACATTCGCTTCACTCTGCTCATGGGTAGCTCACACGGTTTCGGGTCGGTTCCTTGCCACACGCTGCGCCCTCTTCAGACTCGGTTTCCCTCTGGCTCCCCTTCTTTACCGAAGGTTAACCTGCGACAACGAACCACTCGCCGGATCATTCTACAAAAGGCACGCCATCAGTCCTTGGTCCTCCTTGAGGACAGTGACCTCTGACAGCTTGTGAGTACGTGGTTTCAGGGTCTCTTTCATCCCCCTCTCGGGGTGCTTTTCACCTTTCCCTCACGGTACTGGTTCACTATCGGTTGCCAAACGTGTTTAGCCTTGGAGAGTGGTCCCCCCAGCTTCCCACAAGGTTTCACGTGCCTCGTGGTACTCAGGATCCCTGCGCTTGTACAGCCGCCGTTCTCTACGGGACTCTCACCCGCTCTGGTCAGGCGTTCCAGCCTGTTCGAGTAGCGATTGTGCAAGGGAGTGCAGGTCCTACAACCCCACCCGTTCCGAAGAACGAATGGTTTGGGCTCTTCCCGGTTCGCTCGCCACTACTACGGGAATCTCGGTTGATTTCTTTTCGTCGGGTTACTGAGATGTTTCAGTTCACCCACTGCCCTCCACCTTGCCTATGGGTTCAGCAAGGGGTATCCAGACATCACTCTGGATGGGTTGCCCCATTCGGATTCTCAGGGCTCATCGCTTGGATGCAGCTCCCCCTGAACGTTTCGCCGGTCTCCGCGTCCTTCATCGGCGTTTGGCACCTGGGCATCCACCTCGTACTCTTCTGCGCTTGTGTGTAATCTGTGCTCTCTTGATGATGAGGTGTTCGTGGTCCTTCGGACTGCGTCCTCCTGGATGCAGACCGATGACCTTTTCAGCAAAATTGAAGGATTCTCTTCTTTTGCTTGCTTTCTTCTTCAGTTGTTCAGGTACGACGGGATATGATCCTCTGCATCACTTCCGTTGCTGAAAGGATGCCTTTGGTGCGAGGACCTTCACCGCTGAAGAGTGGAAACCAGCCGCTGGCCGGTGCTGTCTGTTTGGTTCCTGCTCGACCTGGGATCGGATGAGTCTGCGGGGACAGTTTCCTGTCTCCCTCATCCTGTACTCCCTAGAAAGGAGGTGATCCAGCCGCACCTTCCGGTACGGCTACCTTGTTACGACTTCACCCCAATCACCGACCCCACCCTCGACGCCTGCCCCCTCAATGAGGTTAGCCCAGCGGCTTCAGGTGTTGCCGACTTTCGTGGTGTGACGGGCGGTGTGTACAAGACCCGGGAACGTATTCACCGTAGTGTGCTGACCTACGGTTACTAGCAACTCCGACTTCATGCAGGCGGGTTGCAGCCTGCAATCTGAACTGAGACCGGGTTTGATGGGATTGGCTCCCCCTCGCGGGTTGGCTGCCCTTTGTCCCGGCCATTGTAGCGTGTGTGTCGCCCAGGTCGTAAGGGCCGTGCTGACTTGACGTCATCCCCACCTTCCTCCGCTTTGTAACGGCGGTCTCGCTAGAGCATTCAACTAGCGACGAGGGTTGCGCTCGTTGCGGGACTTAACCCAACATCTCACGACACGAGCTGACGACAGCCATGCAGCACCTGTCACACTGTCCCGAAGGAAGACCCTATCTCTAGGGTTGTCAGTGTGATGTCAAGACCTGGTAAGGTTCTTCGCGTTGCATCGAATTAAACCACACGCTCCGCTGCTTGTGCGGGTCCCCGTCAATTCCTTTGAGTTTTAATCTTGCGACCGTACTCCCCAGGCGGACCACTTAACGCGTTAGCTCCGATACCCGAAGGGTCGATACTCCGGACATCTAGTGGTCATCGTTTACGGCTAGGACTACCGGGGTATCTAATCCCGTTCGCTCCCCTAGCTTTCGCATCTGAGCGTCAGGCACTCTCCAGGGCGCTGCCTTCGCCTTCGGTGTTCCTCCGAATCTCTACGCATTTCACCGCTCCACTCGGAATTCCGCACCCCTCTAGAGCCCTCAAGTCGGACAGTTTTCGCACGCCTTCATCAGTTAAGCCGATGACTGTCAGTGCAAACTTACCCGACCGCCTGCATGCGCTTTACGCCCAGTAACTCCGGACAACGCTCGCCCCCTACGTATTACCGCGGCTGCTGGCACGTAGTTAGCCGGGGCTTCTTCCTGTGGTACCGTCCTTGCTCGTCCCACAGAAAAGCAGTTTACAACCCGAAGGCCGTCTTCCTGCACGCGGCGTTGCTCGGTCAGGGTTGCCCCCATTGCCGAAAATTCCTCACTGCTGCCCCCCGTAGGAGTCTGGGCCGTTCTCAATCCCAGTGTGGCTGATCGTCCTCTCAGACCAGCTACCGATCGTCGCCCTGGTAAGCTCTTACCTCACCAGCTAGCTAATCGGCCGCAGGCCCATCCCAAAGCGCCCTTGCGAGCTTTGCTCCCGAAGGAGCGTATGCGGTATTGTCGGCGATTTCTCGCCGGTATTCCTCACTTCAGGGTAGGTACCCACGTGTTACTCACCCGTCCGCCACTCCCTTCCACGAGGGAAGGGCGTTCGACTTGCATGTGTTAGGCACGCCGCCAGCGTTCGTCCTGAGCCAGGATCAAACTCGCCATTCAAGCGTTATTTCTATCTCGACATATCCTCACAGGATATGCGATCATGCTTGGTTGTTGGTGTTTGATCTGCTCAATGGAACAGATCACAGAATCAACAGGAACTGACATTGCGCTCCTTCTTGGAGGAAGGAGCCTCCGTCCATGCGGTTCTGTTTTCCACTCTTCAATTGTCAAGGTACTCGCTATACTTTCGTCGTTTGCTCGGGCGGCTCCTCCGGCTTTCCCGGGGTTCCTTTTGCCCTCTCTCCCGACGGCTCCCGTATTATGCCATAGGGCTATGAAGTTGTCAATAGTTTTTTTGCTATTTTTTTCAAAAATTATAAAATTTTATAAATTTCCAAAAAACGAAGCCCACCCATTTCTGCATGGGCAGGCTTGTAATGCCGTCGGAGAGTACTTAGCTTACCAGTATATTCACATAATTCCCGGGGAGCGAACATCCCTTATAGAGCTGCGAGAGGAGCTGTATCTGATCGCGTACCGGTGTTTTCTTCCCTCCGCAAGTAAGTTCCAAAGTCATCGATCCCGGCGCCAGATCCTGGCGCAATGGCTTGGCCTTGCCCTGTGGGTCAGCCACCCCGATTGGCCAGATAATGCCCTGATCAAAGAAGTCTCTCCCGCTAAAGTAGAAGAACGGAACCTTATACTGCATCGCGGTCTGCACATCAACAATCAGGCCGAAGATATGCGCTTTCGCGATCTCAGACGGATCATTCTCGTTCACCCCACATCCTTTGAAGCAGGCGGTTCCTTCCACCACCCAGAGATGCTGTCCGAGCTTGCCGCTATTTATATCGACGCCAAATTGTTGCGCCCAAAAGGCGAACTGATCCCGCAGATTGTTCTCATCGGGATTATATTGCCCGTTACTCCATCCATTATGCCAGCTATCGATCAGCCCAACAGCCTGCTGTCGCCACTGCCAGTTGCTCTTAGGATGAAGCTTCTGCATCTCTGCCTGCACTTCATCCAGATAGGCGACCTGGCCATAAAGATTCTGAACATCGAATCGCGCTACCTGTGGATCAAGCGAGCCTAATAGCGTTGGGATCCCTTTCCGAAATGAGTGCATGGTGCGCTCACAGAGATCATAGAAACGGGCGAATTTAGCGGGCTCAAGATGCAGAAATGCAACACTTGGATCATTCTTCATCTGTTCATTGCCACACTGAACAGCATCGGGGAGACTACGAGCTGCGTCCCCAAGCAGCCTGGTGTCGTATAGTTTCTTGTCATCATTGCTGGTCTGGCAAACGGTCAACAGGACACGTACTTTCTGCTTATGATAATCCTCCACAAGCTTCTGTAGATAGGTTCCTTTGTTTACCTGCGTTCCACAGGTGGCGTACGGGACGCGCACCCACGGAACCTGGAAATTGACCCCACGACTTCCCTCTATACCGAGCACTTTGGCAGGATTGTTTTCCACTGGTGGAAGAAGGTTCGTTTTCGGCGTTGCAGAAGGGAAAGGAAGGATTGCGGTTGGTGTTGGTGTCGGCGTCACTTGAACCGGAGGGTGAGCCGGTTCAGCGGTAAAGCGATAAGCCATAAACGCCAGCGCGATGCTGCATACAACCAACACCAGAAACACGATGGTAATCGGTTTCTTGAATATATTTCGCATCATATCAGCTCATTTCGGATAGTTTTTCGAGAAATTGACTCAACAAGAGAGCGGGGCATATCAGCTTATCAACAATCCAGACTCTTTTGAAAAGCATCCCGGGCGTCCTGACCGCCCCATCTCTCATTACTTGCCAATACAAAAATCCCTGAAGATACGATCCAGCAGGTCATCTGAAGCCGTTTCGCCGGTGATTTCTCCAAGCGCCTCATACGCCGCCCGTAAATCAATCGACACAAAGTCCAGTGGCAAATACTGTTCAAGTGATGCCTTCGATGCCTGTAAATGCTCATTGGCCCGGCGCAGCGCATCCTGATGGCGCGTATTCGTCACCAGCACGCTATCACTGTTCACGGCTCGCCCTGCCAGCACCAGTTCTGCAAGCGTCTCTTCCAGAGCATCAAGGCCCTCATTGTTGAGCGTTGATGTATGCACAATGGGCGCAAGCGGCCACAACTGTTTCAACTCATCAAGCTCGATTCGTTGATCGCGATCCGCTTTATTCACCACGATCACCACAGGGCGCTTGTGTGTCTGCTCATCAGCGCCAAACCCCATCATCTCCAGTTCGGCTGAGACACGGCGATCCTGCTCGGCAAGGGGCTCCGAACCATCAAAGACAAGCAATACAGCATCAGCACTCTCAGCGGCGGCCCGGCTTCTCTGCACCCCTATCTGTTCAACGGGATCATCGGTCGGCGTAATCCCGGCTGTATCAATCAAATGCAGCGGAATACCACGCAGGTTCGCCACCTCTTCAACAGTATCACGTGTGGTACCGGCAATAGGAGTCACAATCGCCCGTTCAGTACGAAGCAGGGCATTCAACAGGCTCGATTTTCCTACATTTGGCCGCCCGATAATGGCTGTCCGTAAGCCCTGGCGAAACAATTTTCCCTGTTCCGCACCAGCCAGTAGCCGTTGAATCTGCTCAAGAGCTGTCACAATCGGGGGCGAGAGTTCCTCGGCCTCGGGTGTTGGCACATCCTCTTCGGGAAAATCAATACTGGCTTCGATCTGTGCAATCACACCCAGAATGGTATGTCTTATCTCCTGAACCTGATCGGAGAGCCTTCCGCGCAACTGTTGCAGCGCGAGTCGTTGCCCTGCCTCGGTTTGTGCGTCGATCAGATCCATGACAGCTTCAGCCTGAGATAGATCAAGGCGACCATTCAAGAACGCCCGCATTGTGAACTCACCGGGCTCGGCCATTCGTGCGCCACACGCCAGCACGGCGCGCAGAATCCGACGCAGCACCAATGGGCCACCATGCCCTTGAATTTCAACAACATCTTCACAGGTATAGGTATGGGGAGCCCGCATGAAGGCGACAAGCACTTCGTCCAGCACTTCTCGGGTCTCTGGATCAATTACCAGTCTATATGTGAGCCGATGGGATGGAGGCACAGGAGGGAGTTCATCGGGTTTTCCAGGGCGCCGCACCAATGAGGAGACAACGGTGAACGCCTCTGGCCCGCTTACCCTGATCACACCAATACCGCCCACCCCTGGCGGGGTAGCTATAGCAGCAATAGTATCGTTTCTCATGACCGGATTATACAGTACCAACTAAGGAAGAACAAGAGCGCGTCTTCTGTCTGTCCATGCCTTAAAATAGACCTGCTCAGGCCATCTTATCCCCTCAATTCAATCTCTCCACCGCCCTATTTTCCCATTCTCGATAGGAGAAGTAACAAGAAGATCATCTCTCCAGAAGACGTTCAGGATGGGCATAAACATTCATGGAGCGACCACGCAGAAAGCCGATCAGGGTTATATTGGCCTGTTGCGCCAGCTCAACCGCCAGACTCGATGGAGCAGAGATTGCTGCCACACAGGGAATGCGAGCCTTCAGCGCTTTCTGTAGGATCTCGAACGATGTGCGCCCGCTCACAAGTAAGATTGAGCGCTCAAAAGGAAACTGCTGATGCAACAGGCCATAGCCTATCAGCTTATCTACTGCGTTATGTCTACCCACATCCTCACGCAGCAAGAGCGGATCGCCATCCAGCGAGAAAAGCCCCGCTGCATGCAGTGAACCGGTATGACTGAATACTGCCTGCTGCTCACGCAAGAGATCAGGCAGACGATAGAGGACGGTCGTGGAGATGCGCACCCGATCGCTTGCAAGGGGAGGTACATCTTGAACCAGATCGGCAATGCTGTTCTTGCCACAGAGGCCACAACTGGAAGAAACAGCAAAGCGGCGCTCACCACCGGGCCGTGCAGGAGTGATACCGGGTTGCAACCGCACATCAACCACGTTGGGCTGAGGAAGCCCATCAGCATCAACAGCGGCCTGGATCTCTGCAATCGCAGATGGAGCATGAAGCACACCTTCTGTAAAGAGAAAGCCAGCGGCCAGCTCGGCATCATGACCCGGAGTGCGCATAATCACAGCCAGACTCTCACCGTTGACACGCACCTCGAATGGCTCCTCAACTGCCAGCATATCTTCACGTTCCTGCATCGTTGCTTCCTGCCAGTGGGTCACGGTCCCTCTAGCCACTCGCAACGGGTCTTGCGGTGAGCGCCACAAACCATTCATTGCTCTTATCTCCATTTTTCTGAAGGTATCTGGTGCTCGGCTGTCTGCCGATTGAGCGGGAGCTTCTGCCGCTTAAAGTAATACTTGCATGCTCCCGGGCGAATGGGATCGGGTGGTTCAATCGCAACCAGCCCCCAACCAGTCTTCTCCAACCAGCACCAGGCGTCATACTCATCATCAAAATCGCGTACAACGTCTCCCGCAATGGTAAAAACCATACTGCCGAGAAGATAACGGTGTTCCCAATAGACCATATTGTATACGCGCCCTTTCGTAATCACAAGCCAGCATACAAGAACTGCTTTCCTTGAAAAAAACGTGACCTACAGGGCAATATAGCATACAGCCAGGGCCTGCTTCAGCTATCCCTGAAGCAGGCCAGTACGTGTACAATAGTTGGCATCTACCGGTTCTGGCTCCTGAGCCTGCATCAGCTTCTGAGAAAAAATCTGATCATACATGGATGCAATCATCGGGCCGACAGTCGAACCGCCCTCTCCACCGTTCTCTTTCATTGCCACAATGGTCAGCGCGGGCAATTGCGAGGGCTGCTTGAGCGAATATGGTGCTGAGGTCATCATCCAGGAGTGAGCCGGCACACTACCATCATCGGAAACCTGAGCCGTGCCAGTCTTGCCAATGATTCCCCACTTTGACGAATGCATTGGCGGGATCAGTAGGCCAGAGCCGCACTGTATGACGCCTACCTGCGCCTGACGCACCAGAGTTGCCGTCTGCTCGCTCACCTTCTGCCCCAATGAGGTCGGTGAATTTGATGTGACTGCTGCACCGCTCGGGTCTACAATCTTCGAGATTACATATGGACGCATCAACGTTCCATTATTGGCAACCGCATTTTGAATCAGCGCTATCTGCAACGGCGACATCTGGTCGTATCCCTGCCCAAATGCATTCGCCGCCAGCTCGCTCAATTTCAACGTCTTCTGATCCTGCTTCATCACTGAACTGGACGCGACAGGCAGATCAAAGGGAATCGTATCGCCAACATAGAAGCGCTTGTTGTATTCGAGCCAGGTATCCAGACCGGTCTTCACTCCAAGCTGCGCGAAAATGATGTTATCAGAATGCGCATATCCATACTCGGTATTGACCGGGAACTGTTCCGTGTAGTCTTCAATATTGTTACCAGAGGGACCAAATCGCACCCCATCGATCACAACCGGCCCAATAGCGTGCTTCTCATCAAACTGATCATGCAGTGTTACTTTCCCGGAATCGAGCCCGGCAAGCAGAGTCATAGTCTTATAGGTGGAACCAGGGCTATAGAGAAACTGTGTCGGGCGCCAGGACAAAGGATGATCCTTTCGCTGCGTCAGTTCCTCATAGTAGGAAAAATCACCGCTTGCCAGCGTATCAACCAGCCTGTTCGGATCGTAGCTCGGGCGGCTTACCATCGCCAGCACTTCCCCGGTTTGTGGATTCATTACAACGACAGCGCCGCGATCCGTCTTAAACGTGTTCTTGTTATCAATTGAAACCGGCTGATCAAAGAGCTTATTGACCAGCCTTTGTATGCGTACATCGATCGTCAAATAGATATCGCTTCCGACAGGAGGCCGATGCAACAGCTTATTGACAGTATTATCAAGCGTCGTCATTCCTACCTGGCCGGTTAAATACTTATTGTACTGATTCTCAATTCCCGTCACAGAAAAGAGTGGGCTGACATAGTACCCGATCAGTCCGGCAAGCGAGGGCTCGTAATAGACCCGCAACCCACCACACCCCTTCTTTGACGGTTTGGTTTCAGCCAGTAACACCCCATTCCGATCAAAAATACGGCCACGCTGCGGCGCATTATCCGGGAGGCAGGGACGATTGTTGCGCGGATTCGAGAGCACCTGCTGCGCTACCACCACCTGCCAGTACACCAGCCCGGCAGAAAGGGCCACAAAGAAGGCAAGAAAAAGAGATGCCAGGCGCAACGCATTCTTTCGGATATTCATTCAGTGCCTCCCCTCATCACAAAATAGCTTTCTTCTCTCTCTTCTATATTCGCAGAACAGGTTCGTCTGGTTGTACTCCCAATGAAAAGAGCTCTTTCCTTTTCAGCGTACCAGATTTCAGCCAGATACATTCCATTGTAACAGCGCAATACGGCAATAGAACAGGAGGAAAAGAACAGGGACCTCCCACTTCCTGGAAGATCCCTGTATGTGTTTCGTGCTGTTAGCAGCCTGGTCCCTGTTGCAACAGCTTTGCATCACAGCAGTAGGTTGGCGGGGTAGCAGGCGGCTGCTCTACCTTGACCAGATTGTTTGAAAAGATCTCATTGTAGATGTTCGTTATCATCGGGCCAAGCGACTTACCGGCTTCGCCACCATTCTCACGAATGGCCACAATGGTAAGTGCGGGCTTCTTCTCGGGGTTATTCAAAGAGAAGGGAGCCTGCGTCATCAACCAGCTATGGGCCAGCTTATCGCCACCAAGCTCAGCCGTACCGGTTTTGGCCCCGATACCCCACGGGGAAGTAGGCAGCGCAACTCCATTTTCCAGACCGGAGCCGCAATTGACCACACCGAACATCGCTCTGCGCGTATCCATCGCTGCCTGTTTACTCACCTGGGGCCCATCCCAGGTCTGCGGAGAGAACTCTTTCAAGACCGCGCCATCATGTGTCTTGATCTTTGAAAGCAGAGCCGGGCGCATCAACTGCCCATTGTTCGCAGCAATATTATTGATCAGCTCGATCTGGAATGGCGTCACGAAGTCAACACCCTGGCCGAAGGCTCCATCAACCATTGTATTGGTATCGAGCGTGCCATCTGCCTTTGTAACCCGGCTGGTTGCAACCTTGAGGCCATCAATATCATACGAGGTGCCGACCTTAAACTTCTTGTTATACTCAAGCCACTTATCAACACCCATATCCTCGCCTAGCTTCGCGAAGAGAATATTATCCGAGTGGGCATAGCCATAATGCGTGGAGACATTAAAGTTATGGGTATAGCCCTGAATATTACTCATGGCAGGGGTAAACTGGTGATCGCCAATCACAACCGGACCAACCGTATATTTTGGCGGATAGACCCGTTCCAGTTCAGTCGTTCCCGAGTCGATCGCCGCCAGGAGTGTCATCGTCTTATAGGTTGAACCGGGAGTATACTGACCATAGAGTGGACGATAGATCAACGGCTGATCGGGGTCTTTGGTGAGCTGTTGATAGTAGGATTCATCTCCGTGAGAAAGCGTTTGCACCAGCTTATTGGGATCGTAGCTCGGGCGACTGACCATAGCCAGGACCTCACCAGTGCTTGGATCGTTGACAATGACAGCCCCACGATTGGTGGCGGCCACATTATCTGGATCGTTGACGAGCAAGGGATCATCAAAATGCTTATCAACAATACGCTGTATGCGGACATCAATCGTCAGGTAGATGTCATTTCCCATGGGCTGACGATGCAACAGCTTATTCATGTGATTATCCAGAGCGCTCATCCCGACTCGTCCCATCAGATAATCATCGAAGGTCTTCTCAAGGCCGGTCGTGAGATAGTTCGGTCCTGGATAATAACCGATCAGGCCAGCAAGTGACGGCTCATAGTAATGGCGAACATATCCGCCGCATACCTTTGGATCTGGCTTCGATTCGGCCAGCACCACCCCGTTACGATCCAGAATGCGGCCTCGCAACGGTACATTTGTGGTCAGACAGCGGCGCTGATTACGCGGATTCGCAGTCACCTTTTCGGCGGCGTACACCTGCCAGTAGACCAACCCCGCGCTCATCGCCAGAAATAGGGCGACAAAGACAAACATCAAACGGCGAATGCCAGATTTTGTGGTCATAGGTGATCCCTCGCGTCCTTACTTATGTGGTTTTTACCCTGGGTGACGCCGGCATAGTGCGGCGTTTTCTCTTTATCTATTTCTTTTCTACGCTCATTCAGGGTAGAAGGTGTGGGTTTACTCTGCTTTATAGAACGAATAAAGATGCGGTAATGCCACTGAAAAAGCAAACGTACCCGCCTATCTTCTGCGTAATAAGTCAAATTGAGACATACTTATACAGGTTACCATATACAACAGGTACCTTCTCAGCTTGAATGTATACCATTATTGCTCAGAAAGAGCAAGGAAGTAGCACAGGGAGGGGATAAGAGCAGGGGCCGGTCGGGACGCCATGCGGCGTCCCCTCCCGCTCTCAGGCGCGCGCATGCCTGAGCATTTCGTCCATACTATCGCCGCCATACTTCTCAAGTAGCGCTTCGGTCAGTACCACCGCCATCATCGCTTCACCGACAACTCCGGCTGCGGGGACAACACAGACATCGCTTCGCTCATAGCGGCTCTGATCAATATTTTCACCGCTCGCAATATCAACTGATGGCAACGGATGCGCCAGAGTGGGAATAGGCTTAACACCAACACGCACCACAATTGGCTCGCCATTCGAGATACCGCCCTCAATACCACCTGCGTTGTTCGTCAGATGATACCAGCTTCCATCTTCCCGGTGTCGCAAGACGTCATGGACATGAGAGCCAGTCGTTCGTGTGGCACCAAAGCCAGCACCAATCTCAACCCCTTTCGCAGATGGAATGCTCATCATCGCCATTGCCAGGCGAGTACTCAAGCGACGGTCCCATTGACTGAAGCTGCCCAGGCCGATGGGCACACCGAACGCCACGACCTCAAACACGCCGCCACAAGTATCACCGTGTCGCTTTGCTTCCAGAATACGCGCAATCATTTTCTCAGTCAGGGCGGCATCAGCACAACGCATTGGCGAGTTCTCTACTGCCTCCCACATCTCCTCGGGGTATGCGTCGGGCGTCATCGGGCGCGGCTCCTCATAGCCCACTTCAACCACCGAGAGCACATGACTATGGATCGTGATACCAAACTGCTGCAAGAACTGGCGGCAGAGTCCTCCCACAGCGACGCGGGCAGCCGTTTCGCGTGAGCTAGAACGCTCAATCACATTCCGAACATCGCTGTGACCATATTTGATCGCGCCCGTGAAGTCAGCATGGCCGGGACGAACACGGGTCACGGGCTCCATCTCTACATCAACCGGAGCCGGGTTCATTCGCTCTTCCCAGTTGACCCAGTCACGGTTCTCGATCTGCATGGTAATAGGAGAGCCGAGCGTCTTTCCATGTCGCACCCCGGAGAGAAAGCGCACCTCATCCTTTTCAATCTTCATACGGCCACCACGTCCATAGCCGCCCTGCCGCCGCCGCAAATCAGCATCAATCAGCACCTTTTCAACAGTCAACCCTGCGGGCAGCCCCTCCACAATAATGGTCAGGCCGGGACCATGAGACTCACCAGCAGTCAAGAATCGAAACATTGGCTTTTTTCTCCTTGTCAAATATTCCTGATAAGAGCATTCGATGAAATCACCTTATTATATCCTGTTTATTCTCCTCAATGCACCGTACCAGGATTCTTATCAAGCCTATCTTGATTGGTCACTTTGTTGTAGAATACAATGCGTCTGAGGGAAGAATGCTATTCTAACGAGCAGGCAGGCTATATAGAGTTTTCATAGATAAACAGTTTATCTTCCCATATTGATAGACGAAAAAGGGTATGGAGGCGCGTTTTCTACATAGCTAAGAATGCGCTGGAAAACCTGCTCGATAGGGAATGCCAGAATATCTGGCGCCTTCCAGCTATAATAGAGCCCATACGAAAGGAGGTCGGTCTTTTCTCCTTCCCGTCGCTCTATTCGCTCTTTAAAAGCTTGAAAAACAGCAACTTTGCTGCAAAGAATCAGACTTCCTTTTTCGTGCAAAGCGTTGCTTACACGGCCAGTAGTACATCTACACACCCTATACTCTACAGAGAGAGCGAAGAAACCACTTTACTTGTAACACAAGCAAGATTTTACAAGTATCTTTATAACATTTATTGCACTAACATATTGACAGAAAACATATGTGTATTTTACAATACATTTGACCGTTTATTTTGTGTATTTATTGACATGCATTTTCAAGTACTATGTAGGAGGCGATAATGTCCCCTGAGCCATCGTCTAGCAAAATTGGAAAATCAGTGGGGGAAAAGCTACGAGCAGCAAGGATTGCTCAGCATTTAACGCAAAGTCAACTGGCCGCGCCTGACTTCTCTGTCAGTTACATTTCTGCTATAGAGCGTGGACAAATTCATCCATCGCTCCGTGCGCTGGAGATTCTGGCACAACGGCTAGGATTGTCATCCACGCAGCTCCTGCCCGCACGCAATCAGGTCGATGATCGACTGAACGGCCCCCTGGGCATTGCAGAGCGTGATGATGATGAAATTGATCTGGCATTTCTCGAAATTCAAGTCCTCATCCGCGAACACTCCATCGAGCAGGCCCTGGAACAGCTCGGCAAGATCCCCCAGAAACGACTGAAGCGACACCAGATTCTACAGTACCAGTACCTCTACGGTTGGGCCCAACTCAGGGCAGCACACTATCAGGAAAGCGAATACGCCCTCATTGAAGCCCTACAGATCGCCAAAGAGCTGAATAATCAGTTCCTTACGCTCCGCATCCTGCATCTTCTGGCACAAACCTATCTGGGAATGCGTAACCATACACAGGCACTCCTCTCCTATCAGCGTTGCCTCCATACGCTTGAGACGTCGGAGCAGCATGATCCTTTTTTTGCCGCACAATTATATATGCAGATTGGGCAATATTATACCCAGCAGGCTCAGCACAATCTGCATAATCAACAGGAGCATCTGGAACAGGCTATTACCCACTTCTATAAAGCGCTGGAAACCTGCGACATCTACTCAACCCCGGAAACCATTCAAGCTGCATATCTGGAACAGGTTCGACATTACTGCAATATCGATGAATTGGAGCTTGCAATCCAGTATGCGTATAAATGTCGCTATCTTGCGGACGCTACCCGTCTCAAGACGCAGCGTAGTGAACTCTATCACTACCTGGGAGCAGTCACCCTGAAACAGGATGCCAGTGAGGCCCGCACCTTCCTGGATACAGCACTCCAGCAGGCCAGCAAACTACAGGAAACTGACCCGCTTGCACTGGCAAGCCTCTACACAACAAACGCCTCCTGGTACTATGCCCATCAGCAGCTCGATGAAGCCACCACCTACGCCACGAAAGCCGAAGAACTCGCCGCACCTTTTGGTGATACACTCATCAGCGCAGAGATGCATATTGTGCTCGGACGCATCTACTACGCTCGGGGAGAGGCCGAGCAGGGAGATCGCCACTTCGTCACCGGCCTGGAAATGCTTGAGAAACTGGGCCACCATGAAGAGCTCGCCGACGAAGCTGTACAATACGCACAGCTTCTTGAGGAGCATGGGAAGGCGCACGAAGCATTTACCTATTTCCGAAGGGCGTTCCAGAGCCGACAAAAGCTTGCAAAATAAGTTCGCCCTGTGACCAACCGCCATCCAGCACAATCAGTCCTTTCCTGATACAAAAGGTAGGGGCATTTCTGGTAATGCCAGTGCATGCAAGAGGGAGCAACACGCTGCAACAGGCACGATCCTTTCGTCTCAGAAATGCCCTGGTAGTTCCTCCTCGTCATGCCTCACCTTCTGATGGTATACTCCTTGCCATAGGAGGATTTATGTCGTATGTCTTCATCTGAAAAACACGAAGCACAACAGCTTACCCATCTCGATGAACAGGGTAATATTCATATGGTCGATGTGACCGACCGCCAGGAGACGCTGCGTGAGGCGATTGCGCATGCCCGTGTCCGCATGCGTCCTGAAACCGTCAAGCTGATTGCGGAGAATCAAATTGCCAAGGGGAGTGTGCTGGAAGTCGCAAAGATCGCCGGGATTATGGCCGCAAAAAAGACGCCTGACCTGATCCCGCTCTGCCATCCGCTCCCTATGACGCATATTCAACTTCACTTTGTCCTCGATAGCACAAAGGGCTGGATCTCGATTGAGGGACGAACGCGCACGACCTATAAAACCGGGGTAGATGTTGAGGCGCTCACAGCCGTAACTGTCGCTGCGCTGACCATCTATGATATGTGTAAAGGAGTCGACACGACTATCACGCTGGAACAGGCCTATATCGCACAGAAGAGCGGAGGGAAGAGCGGCACAGTCACATTCTCACCGTCCGCTCCCTGACCCTTCGCGTCTCACTCGGCCTGACGCACTTCTAAAAGCAAGAAGAGCGTCTCTAGCAAATTGTGTTCCTCAGGATCGCTCAGACGCAAACTCGTTGTGCCAAGCGTCATTGTCAGGTTTCCCTGTGCATCGACAGGTTCTTCACTGCGGATTGCCAGCGGGTTGCCCCCCTGCCAGCTCACGGGTTCAAGGAGCGATCCCAGAGGAATGGTTACAAGCAGATGCTTGCCGCACAGTTCTGGACCCAATCCCTGAAGCCGCAATTCGAGCATCTCTCCCTGTTGTTCAATCGAGCCTTCCAGGCCACGGGACTGCAAGGAGATCAGCGAGGGAACCTGATCGCGAGGCCGCCCCAATAGCTCGGTATGGCGAACGGTCTTGCGTCCACGCACGCCGCCGGGCGTTGCCAGCATTGGAGTGTATTTATATACTCCGGTATCAGCATCCTCTGACGCAGGCGCCGTTGGTCCGGAAAACAGGGTCGCAACACGCACCAGATCCTGCGTCGCCTGCCGCCGAATCGCACTCTGTTGAATCCGAGAACTGAAGCGTAGCGCCAGTTGCAAGAGCGACCGCGCCGCCTCTACCTCGTCTCGATGCTCACGACGGGCCTGCTTCAGTACCGCCTCAGCCTGACTGATCAACACCCGACAGAGATGCCCGACCATACGAGGAGGTGTATTGGTCCCCGGCTCCCGGGTAAGAATGATCTGGGTCTCCTGTGGCGCAAGCGCAAAGCTCAAAGCATCATAGAGTTCCAGATATCCTTGATGACACTCTTCACATCCGGCAAGATGATACAGTAATGAGGCATAACGCAGCGTAACCCCGGGCTCGTTCTTGAGGAGCGCTTCTATAAAATCGGGCAACTGCTGATAAAAACGCAGGTGATAATCGCTACCCATTACCATTTCTAGTTGAGATTCAAGCCGGGAATCGCTCCATGCTTTTCGTGGTTTCGGCCCTTCAGTCGGCGCGCGCGGCGGAGTATACAGAATATTTTGCAACCATTGAGCAAGCTTGACCTCACTCGGGCGGGGAGCAGGCATACCGCCGAACTGATTGATATTGCTCATACGGGTCTCCTTTTATAGGCAGATCAACTGGGAAGCAGTTCATCTGTTGCAGTCATCTCTATTTGCCGGGGCTACTCCTCGCGATAGAAGCGAGTCAAACGCTTTGCCTGAGAGGCAGTCAGGTGAACTGTCTCTTCTTCTTGCCAATCAAGCAGACCCTCGGCAGCGAGCTCTCGTAATCCAATCTTGACATCGTCAAAAGAGAGATCATCACCGACCAGTTGTTCTGTCGGGATCTGACATTCCTTTTTCTGGGATGCCATACACTCAATCAAACGTAAAGCAACAATAACCGTCAAATTGGTACTCTTTTGTTGGAGACAATGACGCAGTTTCCTATGGGCATGATCCTTATGCTGACTCAGATGAGGATTCTGCGTCGCCGCCGGAGGCTCCATATTCAGTTCAACAAAAATATCCTCTAACAGCTCATCCGCGCCTATATCGCGCAACTCCTGAACCACCGCATTCAATTGCAACGGGGCAGCACGCAATACGACAATACAATGCTTCAGCAGATCACGCAGTTCGAGCTGTGAGGCCAGATGGACTGTAATCTCTTCCGGAGTCGAAAAGGGAGCCGCCCCCCAGACGGGCTCTACAGCCTCATCTAAAGGGCTCTCATCCCCCTCATCCCCCTGAAAATATTCCAGTTCTGCGGTCGGTTGTACCCTGAGTCGACGTTTGCGCTGTCGATCAATCGCCTTATTATGAACCATTCGACTTAAGAAGGCGTAAAACTGTGCATCTGTCATACGGTCAAACACTGTTTCCGCGGTTGTATCACCACCGCCAAACAGCCCAAGACGCACTAATTGCTCAATAACATGACCAACGACGGTATCAACTTCAATTGCATCATATTGTAACGCCCCAAGAAAGCGCTGGGCATTCCGCTGGAGATAAGCGTATAAGACAGGAAAACTCTGTTCTGGATGATACCGCAGGTCGTGTGCAGTAAATGGCATGGGGGTAGGCCCTCCGTAATGCCTCAGTACATTTTTGCCGCTCGATGAATTTTTCGCTCAATTCCTGTAAGAGAGAGCTTTATGCTACGGCTGGCAGACATTCACTCTATGCATTGTACAAGGAATAGAGGGTAAGCGCAATAAAGCACAGCAAGCCAGCGGGAGAAAAAAAGATCCCCGCAAAGGCCTGCGGGGATGAACATCTCTGATACTTCGCCCGATTCAAAGCAAGGGACTCATCCTTCATCCACGTGGTGCCCTCATCTGCCAGTTTCCAGACAGCGAGAAACGCCCATGTGTCCAGAAAGCGCCTGATAGCGGCGCTCGCGCGTTCCTGGCCGCTCAACTATATGAGCATGTCACAAAGGAACATACTTTTATCCCCGCTACGAACAAAGGCTTGCTGAACCGTTACCTGTAAGTCTACCTATTCAATGTCGCCGCGCTTACCCAGGCGTTGATGTTCATACGCCTTCTTAATTGCGGACAGGCTGCGCTGCACCTCGCCACGCTCTTCAAGCAGGTTTGCATAGCGGAAGTAAGCGCTCGCCGCGATCTCATGCGCATGGGAGGCATCCAGGAGATCGAGAGCCTGCGTGAAGAACTGATCGGCTGCGTCAAAGTCGCCCCGCTGATGATAGATCTGAGCGAGCGCAATCAACGCCTGACCTTGCGTCTGGGCATCATTGCTGGAACGTGCAAACTGCAACGCCTCAGATGCCTCTTTCTCGGCCTCTTCAGTCTGACCGCGCTTCAGCAGCAGTTCAGCGAGTGATGTATGACAAAGGGAAGCCGCGATCTCGTCGCCCAGTTCGCGCTCGATCGCAATCGCCTTGCGGTACTCTGTCTCAGCACCTTCCAGATCGTTCTGTTTCTCAAGCGCTTTACCCAGCCGCTGATGGGTCAAGCCGACCATTCGCTGCTCGTCGCGCATTTCATAGATAGCGAGGCTGTGCATCGCATATTCTCGGGCCATCGCAAGCTTGCCGACAGACTTATAGTGCTGGCTGATCTCCATATACTTCTGTGCAAAGCTGCGGGTATCCCGGCTGATCTCGTCCAGAACCTCAAGTGCCTGATGATAGAACTGAATCGCGCGTTCCAGTTCACCAAGTCGGAAATAGTCGCTTGCCAGATTGCTGTATACCTCAAGTGCAAACACTGGATCGGTAATCTGACCATTTTCGATTGCTGAACTACAACGAGAATGATTCTCCATCGCGAGAGTATAGTTATAGAGCAGGAAATAGGCTTTGCCGAGCAGGTTGCGCGCACGTTCTGTATACTCGGTATCGTTCAACGCTTCTCCCTGGCTGACAGCCTGCCGCAAATCAACGACGGCTTCCTGATACTCATTGGAACCCAGATGGACCTGACCTTTGAGCAGATAGAGACGATAGGCCTGATCGGTGGTGATCCGCTCGGGCTGAATTGGCTCCAGCAGCTCTTTCGCCTGCTCATACGCTCCTTGCTGAACAAGCACATTAGCCTGAAGTAGATCGACATCAACGCGCTGATCCGGGCCGGAATCGGCAGGAGAATAACCGACAGCGCGGGCCTCAGCAGCACCGGCTGGCGAGCCTTCGAGCAGGAATGTCAGAGGAACGTCCAGACGACGAGCAAGAATTGAGAGGGCTTTGAGGGAAGGACGAATCTTACCGCGCTCAATGGCAGAGATATACGAGATTGAGAACTCAGGAGCAGCCAGTTGCGCTTGCGTCATACCAAGCTTTGTGCGAACCTCACGGATATTGTTCCCCACACGGGCTGCAACAGCCTTCCCGACATTAGCAGTTTCAAGGGACGGCATGAATGTTTCCTTTCAGCACACAGATAATATGAAAAGGCACGCTAAACCAATTGCGAGAGCATTCGCCGTTACCACTATCTAAGCAATTCCCACTGGTGAGGTAATCGTTTTTCCTGTAAAAATGTTGTATCCCACCTGTAAATTACCCTTGCGATTTACAGCGGGATAATCTCACAAGATAGGAACTCGCTAGATAACGTTTTTATATCACGTAGTCTATCATACTCACATGATTCTAGTCAACCCATATTGTACTTCTCTCATAGTTTTATTATAAAATCTTGCTCATAGGTAAATCAGATTCTAATAAAATTTTTTTGAGTAAAAAACCAGCCCTTTTTGCATTCATATTGTTGCTTCCTGGTTGTATCTTTGCGATCAAGTTTCAATACACCATTCGCAAGGTTTCTATCTCAACTCATACCACAATAGTTCATTCTGTAATAGAACGGTCCCCTCGCTCCCGGCCTGACGAAAACATCCTACTACCTGTATCACTCATTGTATGTTACACTCTATACGGACGCAGCAATGAAAGGCATCGTTCACGCACAATCCAGATCAGTTCTTTGTACGATAAGCTGAATGACTGCAATTCTTTCTCTCTTATTTGTGAGTCGAAAAGGGCCGTCCTCACTCACAATACGACGCAGTATATCACAAGGAAGTACAGTCTTTTATCCGTATCGAGAAAGGCTACGAGATGGACACTATTCCTAAACTTTTTTATCACACCGTTGACACTTTCGCTCAACGACCAGCCCTTATCGAGCCAGTTGAAGCCAATGCCATTCGCCGACTCTCTTTCCACATGCTCAAAGAAAAAGTCCAGCAATTCGCTGGCTATTTACAGCAAGAGCAGGTTCAACCCGGCGAACGCATTATGATCTGGTCGGCCAGCCGCATTGATTGGTTAATCGCGTATTTCAGTTCTCTCCTGGTCGGCATGACCGTCGTCCCACTGGATGTCAACAGCAGAGAGGATTTTTTCCAGCGCGTTGCCCGAGCGACCGAGCCCAGATTCGTTGTCACCACCCGGAAACAATACCAGAGCCTGATAGATCCCACCGTCCCTCTCATTGACATTGACGCCCTTCCCGCTGCTCCCTTTGACCGCGATGCTCTGCCTGAAATGCAGCCGGATGATCTGGCCGAACTCGTCTTTACATCGGGCACCACAGGTCAGCCAAAGGGTGTCATGCTCAGTCACAAAAACATTGTCTCCAATGCGCTTGCTGCGCTTCAAGTAGTCCATATCCAGGCCGATGATCGCGCTCTCTCGATTCTCCCGCTTTCACACATGTTTGAACTGACAATCGACCTGGCTATTCTGTCGAAAGGAGCGAGTATCGTCTATGCTCGGTCCCTCTCGCCCGATACAATTCTACGACTCTTCGGTACGGAACATGCTACATTAATGGTTCTGGTTCCTCAGGCACTTCAACTATTTATGAATGGTATTGAACGCGAGGTACGCAAGCAGAAGAAAGAAAAAGCGTTCGAGCTGCTTCACCGTGTCGCTGCCCTGCTTCCTTTTGCGCTGCGTCGCTATCTCTTCGGCATGGTGCACAAGCGCTTTGGCGGCCACTTCCGCTTCTTTGTCAGTGGTGGCGCGTATCTTCCTCCGGCCCTCGGGAGGCGGTGGGAGAATATGGGCTTCCGCGTCTTGCAGGGCTACGGCACAACCGAGTGTTCACCCGTTGTCAGCGTCAATCCAATGAACAGCCACAATCTTGAGTCGGTCGGCCCCCCGCTTCCCGGCGTTGAAGTGCGCATCGCCGATGATGGCGAGATTCAGGTGCGCGGGGACAATGTCACCAGTGGCTACTGGCAAAACCCTGAAGCAACCGAACTCGCTTTTCAGGACGGCTGGTATTGCACCGGCGATCTGGGCTATTTCGACGACAAGGGCGACCTGTATATCAAGGGGCGCAAGAAAAACCTGATCGTCCTTGCAAACGGACTGAATGTCTATCCCGAAGACATCGAAAATATGCTGCATGAGTACACCGAATTGAAAGATGCGGTCGTTGTCGGTCTGGAAGCCGAGGGCAAGAATCCCGAGGTTCATGCAGTCATTCTGATGGATCCGCCCGACCAGGCCAAAGCGAAAGCCGTCATTCAGCAGGTCAATAAAAAGCTTGCGTCCCATCAGCAGATCAAGGGCTTTACGATCTGGCCCGAAGCGGATTTCCCGCGTACCCATACCTTAAAAGTAAAGCGTCAGGATCTGCAAGCACAACTCGAATCTTTGCGGAAGGAACAAAAATACGCCTGATATGCTGTATCTGGTTGCTACTCCTATTGGAAATCTGAACGATATCTCGCTGCGGGCTCTGGAAACGTTGCGCTCCGTCGATATTATCGCGAGCGAGGATACCAGAAAAACTGGCCTGCTGCTCAAACATTTTGATATTCAGAAACCACAGCTCTCTTTTCATGAGCATAATGAGGAACGCGCAGGCCAGCGGATCGAAGAACTGCTCAAAGAGGGAAAGTCTGTCGCGGTGGTTTCTGATGCAGGGACGCCGGGTATCTCTGATCCCGGCTTCACTCTGGTTCGGCGGGCCGTGAATGCCGGGCTGGATGTCACCATGATTCCCGGCCCGACCGGCTGTATTATGGCGCTTGTCCTCTCAGGTCTGCCTGTACACAGCTTTACCTTTCGCGGCTTCCCTCCTCGCAAAACGGTCGGACGCCGCAAGTTTCTGGAAATTGATAAGGATTCGCCCCACACACTGATCTTCTATGAAAGTCCATATCGGCTCGCCGACTTCTTACGTGATGCGCTGGAAGTCTATGGTGATCGTCCCGCCGCCGTCGCAAATGACCTGACTAAGATGTTCGAGAAGGTCGAGCGTGGCACCCTCTCAACGCTCCTTGCGTCGATCGAGCAGAGTAAACTGAAAGGCGAGTACGTTGTAGTAATCGCAGGCAAAGACAAAAAGGACCGTAATACTGAGGAACAATGAGTAGCCCGAGCGGGCTACTCGATCCCGGTTTCAGGGTGCAAAAAAGTATAGACTGGCAGGTAGGAGAAAGAGAGCGAGGCCAGGCGAGGCACCGGTGAGGGAGGCGGCACATCCCAGTACACAGGACAGAGAAAATCCTGTCGCAGCTCACTCTGCTTACGCAGGGCAAGCTCCCATTCCTTTGTGAGGAAATCCGATTGTGCCGCATAGGACGACCAGAAGAGTTGAAACAGGTCCGCTTCGGCAATCTTGTGCTCTAGCTCGGGTGTGATTGCACGTCTACGGCGTACTGCCTCCACTTCCAGAGGGAAAGCAAAATGAAGCGCCTGAGCCGTTTCCAGACAGGCCCGGGCAATCATGGTATCATTGAAACTATATGCCGGGTACACCTTCCGGGCAATCCGGGTTGTCACACGCTCCAGTGGTACATGAGACGTACGCTGCTGTGTCGCCTCAAGACAGAAGGATGTCATCTTCAGGCGGGCAACCAGTAACGGCCCAATATAGATTGAGAGTGTACATGGAACTCTGCTGCCAACCCACTGCTGCTTTACAGCGAAGCTAAACGATGAACAGTGGACCCCCTCAATCCCCTTAAATGTCAGGCGCTTCGGACTGAAGTGGATCCCTTCTCCTTCTGGCACCAGGGTAATATTGCTTGTCTGAAGCAGCGCCGGCAAGCCTGCCGTTGCCAGTGGAAAGCGCCGCCGCTCAATCTGAAAACGCTCGATCTCCTGAAACACATACTCGCGGAAAGCTTCAAGATAGCTATAGATCAGCAGCGTCTCCCAGGTCGCCGCGCTTAGTTCCCGGGGGTACACCGCAGTGAAGAAGAGCTCAGCAGGGCTGGCACTTACTTCCCGAGGTGTCGTCTTGCGTGTCCCGGCGAAAATCTCTTCGGGCACCTGTTGAATAACCGTTGGCAAATCCTCAATGCGCTTTGGCTGTTCAAATTGAAGCTCATGGCTGCCAATCCGAATAAGCATGCCATCCTGAAGGGTATAGGACCGATGCGGGATCAGCTTTTTTCCATTGATAAATGTACCGTTTAAACTTCCTTCATCAGTCAGCAGATAGCGCTCTCCCTCACGGGCCAGCATGGCATGATGACGGGAGGCGACCTTGTCCCCGGTCAGGGCAATCATGTTTTTCGAGGAACGCCCAATAGAGGTTAACCGATGGAGCAACACATGTTCCTGAAGTACCTGCCCCTCCAGCTTCACCAGCAGCCGCGCAGGAAGTGGCTCCGGCTCAGGAGGTGGCACCGGGATCACGCGCTCCGTTTCAGCCTCCTGAGGTGACTCTTCACGCAGACGATAGCCACACATCATACAGAAAACATCGTCCGGTCGCACCCAGGCGCCACACCTCGGACAATGCGGGCCTTCAACGGGAAGTGGTGCGGAGGAATGCAATTGAAGCGGCTCAGCAGCGACTGGCACCGAACCAGAGGCAAGCTGCTCGCCCCCGGAAAAAGCCGGAACCGGCGTCTCCCTGTCTCTTTTCTGCACTATGTAGAGCAAGAAAGCGAGTATCGGGATCAGCACAATCAACAGAAGCACGGCCAGAAGCAGAATCATCTCAACCGTTAACGGCGGAAACACCTGTAGAAGCAATGTCCCCATGCTGCTCACCTCTTTCCAGCAGGGATAACCAATGGTAGCTGTATAGTTCCGCTGAAAGAAGCATAACAGAAAGCAGAAAAGAATACAAGATTTCAAATCAGCAAATTGCAGGAAAGAGGTTTCGCTTTTGTTCAATCAGCAGCATTTTATTGCAGCGGGATAAGAGGCAGCAAAAGAAAGAAAAAGGCCCACAGCACAGAGGCCATGAGCCTTGTCGGGACAGTTGCGTTACAGTCCCATAACCTGAATCAATTCTTTGACGGCGTCAGCGGACTTCTCCAATGCATTCCGCTCTTCCGGCGTCAATTCGATCTCAATGACCTTCTCTATTCCTTTTGCGCCTAGCTGTGCAGGCACACCAACGAAGATGTCATTGAAGCCGTACTCTCCCTGCAAAGAGACCGCACAGGGCATAATCATCTTCTTATCCAGCAGGATCGAATCGACCATCTGTAACACAGAAGCCGACGGCGCAAAGTATGCGCTCCCGGTCTTGAGCAGCTTGACGATCTCAGCGCCGCCGTCACGGGTTCGCTGCACAATCTGCTCGATCCTGTCTGCCGGAATCAATTGCGAAATAGGGATACCGGCAACGGTACACATGCGGGCCAGCGGCACCATTGTATCCCCGTGCCCTCCAAGCACATACGCCTGAACATCGCGGACAGAAGCGCCAACTTCCTGCGCAATGAACGTGCGGAAGCGGGCGGTATCCAGCACACCGGCCATGCCAATTACACGCTCACGCGGGAAACCGCTGACCTTCAGGGCAACCTGCGCCATCGCATCGAGCGGGTTCGTCACTACAATAATGATACAATTGGGCGAGTGCTTCACCACCTGCTCTGTCACCTGCGCAACGATTTCCTGATTCTTCTTCACCAGATCATCGCGGCTCATGCCAGGCTTACGCGGAAAACCCGAAGTGATCACAACGATATCGGAATTCGCGGTATCGGCATAATCATTTGTACCGATAACCAGCGAGTCATAGCCAAGAACAGGGCCCGCCTCCAGAATATCAAGCGCTTTTCCTTGAGGCATATCGGGAACAATGTCAAACATAACTACATCGGCGTAGTCACGTTCCGCCAAGCGTTGAGCCAGGGTACTCCCCACAAAACCGGCTCCGATAACAGACACTTTACTTCGCATTGACGTATTCCTTTCGACGTTGAAAAATAGATAGCCATTCACTTCTGGAAAAGAACCAGAGGCGAATAGCATCGTACATGCATTCTTATTTGCTATACGTATTGTATGCCCTGAAAGGGAGACATGGCAATTGTCTATACCTCTCTTCCTTCTTTCTTCCCTCAACAAGAAACGCCATTCCCCGCGCGCAAGCTCACCTGTAGTCTTGACATCCTCTCTTGCGTTCCTGTTAACGGATTTGCTCCACATCGTGCAAAAATTCCTGCGTCTGTAATACCTCCAATGAACAGAGCGGACATTGCGCCACATGGGAAGCAATCGCCTCACTCTCCGCGCCAGAGAGCAGGCCAGCACAGAAGAAGCCAAGTTGCAGGCTTGAGGGACACTGTGAACGATACAACCGACTCAAAAGCTTAAAGTGCAGTTCCTCATACTGTGCCAGCGTACTCTGACAGAGCGGACAATGTGCAACATGGCGTGCCACATTAGCAGGGAGAGGTGTACCGTCAAGCACAACTTCCATTAATCTCTCATTCTGAAAACAATTGTGCAGGTTTGTACATTCTGTCACTTCAACTTACCTCAACATATTGTTTCTCTTTTCATTCCGCTTCTCTATCTCTATTACTTCTCACGTTCTATACCAATAAACGGTACACCCTGCCTGAAGTAGAGGGCTACATCTGTCTATCGGCAACCTCGCCACCACCATGATACTCTAGCTATACACATATTACGTTTTGCAACAAGAAGACAGTTCAACTCCCTGTTCGCTTTCTCCCCGGGCAACAGAGAGCTATTTCCGCCTCTTTTCTGTGAGCGCAAAAAAAGATGGGGAAAAGGGGTTGACAAACGGCAGAGAAAAAGGTATTATACTTCTCGCAACGAGGAAGAAACGTTGCGAAGGGAAAATTGGGGTGTCGTTCAACGGTAGGACGGCTGACTCTGGATCAGTTAATCGGGGTTCGAATCCCTGCACCCCAGCCACAAAGAGGAAGAGTGTTACTCTTCCTCTTTTTTTATTGCTCTCCTCACAGCCATAAATATACATGTTTCTGTAGCATGAAACGTTATAGTATATTTTGGTACACCACTCATCGTTTTGAGCAGAAATACAACTCTTTTTGCTACAATGACTAAGAAACACCTGGCTTCTTTTTGCCTGTGCTACCACTTTCCAGTAAAGGTAGAACAAACGGTTGGCGGCGTGGTTTGGGTAGAGGAACATATGTTATTACCGCTTGCACGAAAACGTGTTGAGGCGAGCAAGCCCTTTCGACTATATTTTGCTTCCTGGCCTGTCTTGCTCTCTTTCGGCTCAACACTGATCAGTGGCTATATCTCTTTTCGTATCATTCAGTATCTGGGCTTTGAGGACTTCGGCACCTACATTGTATTACAGTGGCTTGCCACGCTGATACTTCCCCTGGTAAGTATTGGCTCCTCGGCCCTGACAAGCCGGGCGCTGGCCGAGTTGCAAAGCCGCGAAACTCCGCGCATTGCTGCCGGTATTTTTTACCTGCTCTGGTCCCGGCAATCACGCGCCGCATTGCGCTTTATCATGCTGATCGTGCTTGGTGTCTATCCCCTGGCGCTACTCCTTCATCTTCCGTGGCACCTGCTGTTCCTGGCAAACCTGGCAACGCTTCCCATGCTCTTTAACAGCATTGCAGGCATCGCGCTTTCCAGCCAGCGCCGCCGCGATCTGCTGACGCTGCTTCAGCTCTTCAATGCGCTGCTGACGCTCTTTCTCTTGCTCTGGATCGAGCAACTTCAGGAGCAGAAGCTTCTTTTCCTGTTCCTCATCAATGTGATCGCGGGAGCGCTTACGCTCGCGGTTGCGATCTACTGTGTGACCCAGTTACTCCCGCTGGACCATCCGATGCGCCCGGGGATCTTTCTGCGCGAACGGCTACTCAAGCACTGCTATAGCTCCCTGAAAGAGTTTGTACCGGATAGTATCATCTGGCAAAATGGCGAATATTTCTTTCTCCTCTTCTGGCAGCCACACTCGGCCATCGGGATCTATGCACTCAGCGTCTCGCTCAGTACCTGGATCATGCGGGCCGTCCCACACCTCTTTTCGCTTGTCCTCTATCCTTTCCTGACGCGTTCCCTCAGACGCGCTGCACGGCCACAGGATATGTTTCTACGCCATTCCTGTTATCTGGCACTTGTAGCCATTCCGCTCTTTTTTCTTGCTGCTCTTCTCGTACCCATCATCGTTGAGTTCCTTTTTGGGCCCCAGGTGTACCCGTTTGTCCTGCCTTTCTATATTCAGCTTCTGGCGAGCGCCGTCGGCTGCGTTGCCACCGTCAGCTACACCTACCTCGCCTCTCTGCCTCAGCGAAACTATCTCTTGCGCCTGAACTGGTGTGCAGCGCTGCTCAAGCTCGTGCTGGCCGGTCTCCTGATTCAGGTCAGTGGCACGCTCGGCGCCGCGCTGGCCTGTAGCTGTGTGCAAATTTTCGCGGCGGGCGGCGCTATCTGGCTCTGTCATCATGCCTTGAAATGCTCAAATGTTGATGAGCTCCCTCCGGGACTGCATGTATAAGAGAAAGGAGCACTCATGACGCTTCAACACCCCAAACGACAGGAACAACAACAAGCATCTGTCTTTCCTCGCATCAGCGTCATTCTCTGTACCTATAATCGTCAATCCTTGCTCCTGAGCGTCCTGCGGAACCTGTATCAGCAAACACTCCCCTTCTCACACTTTGAAGTGCTGATCGTCGATAATAGCTCAACCGATATGACGGCAAAAGAGGTGCAGCGCCTGGTACATGAGCTACAACGCAAAGATGCAGAGGCTCGCACATCCTGGCGCGTCTTCTACCTCTCCGAGCCTCGCAATGGGCTGGCCCATGCCCGCAACCTGGCGATTACAAAAGCCAGTGGGGAGATCCTCGTCTTTCTGGACGATGATGTTATTGTCAACAACGGGTTTCTCAAGGCGCTACTGCATACCTACGATACCACGACAGCAGCGGCTGTGAGCGGACGCGTGGAACTGCATTGGGAAGGCCGCCGCCCATACTGGGTTCATGATCGGATCTTGCCTGATCTCGGCTATTTTGCTCCCGCCGAGAAGCGCACTCGTCTGACAGAGGAGACTGTCCCCAGTAACTGCTGCTTCTCTATCCGCGCTTCGGTGCTTCACGCGCTGGACCTCTATTTTATGCCTTGTCTGAACAAACGCAATCGCTTCCCGATCAACCTGGATATTGAGCGCATCTGTATCAGTCTACAGCAAGCGGGCTATGAGCACTGGTATGAGCCCGAAGCAATCGTCTATCACCGAGTTCCGGCAGAGCGCATCCAGCCCTCATTCTTTATCGGTCGCGCCTACTGGCGTGGATGCGCCGAAATCCTGGAAGAGTACGTGATCCCGGCATACCTCCAGGGAAGGCTGCTCTCTTTTCAGTTGCTTCTGTGGGAGGGACTCCTTTCCTTCCTGAACTGGCTGTTCTACGCCATCTTCCTCCACCCGCTGCAAACGCTCTCTCAGCCCTCAACTGGCGAACGGCTGCACCATGCCATGACACAGGCCTATCTCAGTGGCCGCTACCGGCAGGTGTTCAGTCTCCTCTGGCAGCCCGCAGCATTGCTAGAGAGTCCATCAGCACTCTTTGTCCAATCCTCTCTGGAAGAGGGACCGCCACCTGAGCTCTGGGAAACCTTTTCTCCACGCCCAATCATCCATTGCGGTCATCGCATTCCGCTCTGGTGGCTCTGGCATAACCGTGCGCCACAAAAAGGGGAAGCGAGCCGTGCTCTGCTCCATATCTACCGACCAGGTGCCTTTCAACTGACCTACAGACAGCGGCTTGCCCTCCGTCTGCGGCTGCATCTTGCCTTGCGATTTGGTATTCGGCTTCTTACCACCGATGGCGGAGGCTGGTGGCAAAGCGCCTCTCATCGCACGGCGATGCCCCGAAAGGCTCTTGAAGGCTTTACGCTGCGGCATAGCCATCAGATTATTACCTTTGCCGGAGATGCAGCCCGCCTGTATCAAGATCCCACGCTCGGTCAACGCACCCTCTGCTGTCCCTATCCGGGCACAACTGGCCCACAGCTCTTACCATCTCGGGCCGTAGCACACGCAGAACTCGGCCTGCCAGAACATAGCGGCTTTGTCTACCTCTGCTTTGCTCACTATCACACGGAACTTGAACTGCTCTATTTGCTGACAGCCTTTATCGCGGCGCGAAATAGTGCCTCGACGCCGCTTGAACTGTTGCGACCGCAGGTCATCATTGCAGGCCTTCCAACGGATACAAATCAGCCGCGCCAGTTGCTTCAGCTTGCAGCGAATGCGTCCGACGTGCATCTGTTCTTTGACGAGAAACCGCTAACAAACGCGCAACTCGGACAGTACCTCTCGGCAGCCGATGCGCTCGTGCAGCCTCACCAACCTATCGCAGCCGCTGGAGAACTGGCGCTGACCTGGCTGGCTCTGCTCCATCGACGACAGGTGATTGTTCCAGCCCTGCCGCGCTTTCAGGGAACCCTCCCTCCACAGCACTGTATCTTTTATCTGCCTGAAAGCCGGGCATCTCTAATCGAGGCGCTGTTGTCGGCAGCCAGAAATGCGGCACAGGAGCGCGTCGGCATTTGCGATGAAACGTATTCCTGGCAGACCTATAGTGCACTGATTCAACAGCTCTATCAGCGCTATCTCTTTCCCGCTCAATAGCCTGATCTTACCTTTCTCATGGCACACATGGAGCGAGAGCCGTGATCTTCAGTATAATGGGGAGAAAGAGAAGATCATTAGCCCGTGTGGCTATGAGCTGAAACAAATACCAGAGAATAACGTACAACATGGCATGTTGCGCAAAAAAATTCATATTGACAAATCTCAATGCTACTTCCTTGTGTTGATAGGCGTAGCGGGGTTGCTGCGGCTTCTTCTGATCTATGCACACTGGCCTACAACCGATAGCGACGAGAGCGTTATCATGCTGATGGCGCAGCATATCGCCTTTCAAGGAGAGCATCCCGTATTCTTCTACGGACAGCCCTATATGGGAGCGCTGGAAGCCTATATTGCCGCTCCTCTCTTTCTCGTGCTCGGACCTTCTACTCTTCACGCTCGGCTTGTGCTAATTCTGCTCTTCCTGCTCTTCCTGATCGCGATGTATATGCTGACGACCCGGCTTTTCAGCAAGGGGCTGGCGTTCCTGACGGTTTCGCTCCTTGCCCTGGGAACACCGGATATTTTCCTGTATCAGCTTCGAGCCTACGGGCGCTACCCTGATATTCTCCTGCTTGGAGCGCTGATTGTCCTTTTTACCAGTCTCCTGACCACGCGTACCTTTCACCCGAGGACCCGGCATATACTCTATACGGCCCTCGGCGTCACAATAGGGCTGGCGCTCTGGATCGATCAGATTATTTTGCCATATGTGGGGCTCTCGCTGCTCACTATCTTGCTTTTTCGGCAGCAGGATCTCCGTCACTGGTCATGGCTCAGTTTGCTGCTCGGCTTTCTGGTTGGGGCTGCGCCCCTGCTCTACTACAACGTGACAGCGCCAATTGACCGCAACTCGCTCAATGTGCTGCTGGACATCAATCGCAGTATTGCGGCGAAAATGGAAGCTCAACACCTTCCGGCAATTCGCAAGCCCATCGGTGCCCTGTTGATCGCGCTTCCTGCTGCGACCGGCCTCACGTCATCCTGCACCGCTCATGATTTCCCGTTCTTTGGTACCACATCGTCCGCCTTCTGCGTCGTCACTCATGGCCTCTGGTCGCTTGGTTTTCTCTGTCTGCTAGGCGGAACATGTGTCTTCACCATACGAGCATGTATCCGGGCTTTCAAGCACACAGCGGACAAGGAGCGAGCTGCGCTGCTCTGCAATCGTCTGATCCTGCTTCTGGGGGCGGCAGCGATTTTCGTGCTCTACCTGAACAGCGCCTCGGCCGCGGTCGATCCGGCGCCGACATCTCGCTATCTCTATAGCATGAGTCTGGCCACGCCTGCGCTTCTCTGGCCACTCTGGCAGGGGATGAGAACGTTTCCTCGGGTGAGCACGTGGCAACGGAAAGCGATTGCCCTGCTCGCCGGTGCGTTGCTGGCGCTTTGCACGGCATTCTTCTGTGCAGGTACCTATCGGACCTTCGCGGATATTCCACGTGCGCAACAGATTCAGCAACAGCAAACCGAGCTGGTTCAATACCTGCTTCGTCACCATATTACACGGCTCTATACCGAATACTGGACGTGCAACAAGCTTATTTTCCAGAGTCAGGAGCAGGTTATCTGTGCGGTCCTTGACGAGTCGCTACGCCCGGGACAGGATCGCTATACGCCCTATCTTGAGCGCGTCAAGGCGGCCTCAAATCCGGCGTATCTCTTCCCGCAGCATTCACCACAGGCGCAGCGTTTTGAGCAAGAGATATACGCACATCAGAAGCATACGTTCCGTCGTGAGCTCGTTGCAGGCTATGTTCTTTACTATCCGCATCAGGAATGAAGGCGAGAAAACCAGTTGATGGAATGACAGTTGACCTCGGTTTCCGCTATAATGTGGAGCGATGGGTTATGCGATGAGTTATAAAGATACATTCCGCTGCGTGTGAAAGAAGCACACGCGATACCGGAGAACAGGCGAAACACGTCGCAGTCATAGAACTCCACACCAAAAAGACAAAACCTGTACTGAAGCCAGTTTGTAATTATGCATAAAGAGGGTTGAAAAGTTGAAACGTTCACACCTACTGCGCGAAATTGTTGAGATCCTTGCACTCGCATTGTTGATCTTCCTGGTGGTTCGTCTGGTGGTTCAGAGCTATCATGTCGATGGTGATAGTATGAGCCCCAGTCTCCAATCAAACCAGAACGTTCTGGTCAATAAGATGGCCTATCTGTTCCGAGGGCCAGAGCGGGGTGACGTTATTGTGTTCCACTATCCTAAAGAACCCAATGTCGATTACATCAAGCGTATCATCGGGGTTCCGGGCGATACCATTCGCATTGATAGCGAACATGTCTGGGTGAATGATGTACAGCTCAACGAACCCTATATCAAGGAAGCAATCAACCCATATGCGAAATCATGGAAGGTTCCCGCTGACAACTATTTTGTCCTCGGAGATAACCGACCTGTCAGTAAGGACTCCCGCTACTGGGACTTCGTGCCAAAAGAGTACATTGTTGGGAAAGCGGTACTTGTCTACTGGCCCACGGATCAGTGGAAATTCATTGATACGTACTCAAACACCTTTGCGCCCATCACGACAAAGCAGTAGCCTCTTCTTGCTCTCTGATGAGCCGCATCGGGAACAAGTGCTAACTGGCGCAGCATATGGGGTGGAGTGAATTTGAAAGAACGAAAGAATGGGCTTGAAATGAAAGATGTAGAAGGAAAGACAGCACGACAGCGAGCCGAGGGACAGACACAGGCAGCGAATCCCAAACGCACCGCCATCATCTACGGCCTGGGCATCGGCGTCATCGGTCTTATCATTAATATTGCGTGTGCGTTTGCCAGTTCGCCGATTCTGGAGCAGCAGAAGAATGTCCCGACCGCCAACGCGCTGACCTATATCGGTCTGGGACTGAGTTGTCTGCAAGTGATCCTCAATCTGGCGCTCTGCTTTATTGGCGGGTGGTTTATCGGCAAACGCTTTCTCAATGGACGGCTTGGCTTCTGGACAGGCAGCATCTCAACACTGCTCGTCTATATTGTCAGCACAGCGCTGAACTGGATTCCTGGCTACCCTGGAAATCAGTCAACGGTGTCGTCTCCAACAACCGAATCTCCTATTCCCGCACCGCTCGGCGGTATTCTGCTCCTCCTTATCGGAGTCTTTGTCGTATTTATTATTGGGGGCATTTTCGGGCAATGGGGATCAACCCGCGCCGCCTACAAGTATAGAGCCCAGTATGCCGCCGCAGAGGAAGAGGAGGCGGAGGAGGACTAAACCACAGAGAGGATCTGATAAAGGGTGAAGCGACTACACATTCGTGAAATTCTCGAAATCGTGGCGCTTGGTCTGCTGATCTTCGTAGGATTTCGCTTTATTTTACAAAGTTACCAGATCAACACGCCCGCGATGGAACCGGCACTGTCAACCAACACCTCGGTTCTGGTGAACAAGGTTGCGTATGTCTTTCGGGGGCCTGAACGCGGTGACGTTGTTGTCTTTCGCTACCCGCGCAACCCTGATATTGAGCTGATCGCTCGCGTTATCGGCCTCCCTGGCGATACCATTAAGGTGAATAGCCAGCAAATCTGGGTGAACGGCAAGGAACTGAAAGAGCCGTATGTGAAAGATGCAACGAACCCAATCGCTAAAACCTGGAAGGTTCCAGCAAATCAGTATTTTGTCATGGGGGATAACCGTTCGCTCAGCAATGATTCGCGTCGCTGGGATTTTCTCCCGAGCGGCTATATCGTCGGCAAGGCCGTCGTAGTCTACTGGCCCTTCTCCCAATGGCAGATTGTCAATTCGTACTCGGATACCTACCGCTAGACGAAAAAAGAAGCTCTATCGTTTTGAAGAGACGATAGAGCTTTTCTCTATTTGGCGTCGGTCTATTATGACTCAGTGATCTCAATCGAGTTGATCGCATCACCGGGCTGGCGGTCGAAGCGCGGGTCACGCTCGCGAATAGACTTCAGCACATCCATTCCCGTGGTCACTTTACCGAAGACAGCATGCTTGCCGTTCAGGTGCGGCTGTGGAGCATAGGTGATAAAGAACTGGCTACCATTGGTATTCTCTCCGGCATTTGCCATCGACAGAATACCGGCGCTATCATGCTTGAGCTCCAGAGCGCTCTTCTCGTCGTTAAATTGATATCCCGGGCCACCTGCACCGGTACCGGTCGGATCGCCGCCCTGAGCCATAAAACCACCAATAACACGATGGAACGTTGTTCCGTTATAGAAACCCTCGCGGGCCAGGAAGACAAAGTTATTGACGGTCACTGGCGCTTTATCAGCAAACAACTCAACCGTGATGTCCCCTTTGGCAGTATGGAAAATCGCCGTGTATTTCTTGCTCGGGTCAATCTGCATCGCTGGTGGAGCGCTGTATCGCTTTGCCACTATGAACCTCCTTTGACACTCCTCACGGCTCAAGCCGTGGGATTCTTCATTCAGCCAGCATGCTTGCAAGCCGCCGCTGTGCGACAACCCGTAGAGGCACGCTGTCCAGAAGGTTTGACGAGTTTCCCTCGTCGGTTCCCGCCTGCCCGCCGGTACCTGTTCGTGAAAACGAGTATCGCAGCAGGCGAGGTCTCCTGTCAAGCGATGTTCACGTTCTCCCCTCCCGAGGATGTAGATGCGCATGCATCCCCATAGCTTGAGCCAGGAGCCTTCTGGTGCTTTCAAGTAAAGAATGAATGCATTCACTTCTTCCGTACGCTCCCGACCAGGAGACCGGAAAGAAGCAATGCATTCATGCACAAATTTGTTCTATTGTACCACCGACCCCCTCAGGTTCAAAATCCTGGATCTGCTCATCACCAGATGGGGCCAGTCGATGAACACCGCTTACTTACTTGCAGGAACTACCACGACATGGTTAATCAGGTCTGGCGCAGGCTGCGGAGCATTCTCGTCATCAGGATTCGGTCCCTGAATGGCAAGGGCAACGTCCATACCCTTCACAATGCGCCCGAAGAGGTTGTATTCCTTCTGCAAGGCCTTACTGTTGTCGCTGGTATTGATGAAAAACTGGCTACCGCTGTTCTCTTTCTCGCCGCTCTTCTTTGCCATTGCCAGCGTTCCGGCGGTATACTCACTCTTCACCGTCTCTGCCGGGATCTTATATCCGGGATCACCAGTGCCATCGCCCTTAGGATCGCCAGTCTGAGCGATATGCATGGTGCCGGTCGTCAGCACGCGATGGAACTTGATACCATCATAGAACTTGTTCTGGGCCAGGAAGACAAAGTTGTTCACCGTCTCAGGAGCCCAGTCGGGACGCAATTCAACAACAATCAAGCCACGCTTGGTATTGATGCCTGCACAATACGTCTTGTTCTTATCAATGGTCATAGCAGGCGCCTTGTCATAACTATGCTTGATTTTAGCAAACTCTTCGTCGGAAGGGGCAGGTGAGCTATTCGTAATCTGCTTGACGATATCATCCTTCACGCAAACGGAATCGGTCATTGCCTTCTGTTGCTCAGCGGGCATATTCTTGACAGTCACGGTCGCAGTTGCCTGCGCGTTCGCCAGAATCGAGGCATCAGCCGTCGCGGTTGCGGTCGCGTTGGCCGCAGTCTCATCTTTCTTCGGCGCGGGCTGCGCAAAGGGACCCCAGTGGTTAAAATAGGCCAGGAAAGTGCCCACTGCGACCAGGATAATCAGCAGGCTGATAGTCGTCGCCCAGGGATACCGTGCCAACCCACGAGCGGGAGGCTTCTGGTTCGGTGTGCGCTTCTGTGCCGCCTTGATATCTTCTTTCTTTGGCGCTGGCGGCTCAGTGTGCAGCGCTCGTTGAATACGTGCTGCTCGCTTGGACAATGTTCGTTTCGTTGACTTAGGCATGAGTTCTTAGCGATGCTCCTTATTCTCATTCATGACTTTTCAGAATGCTTGCCATTCTTGATTGAGGGAAAAACCGCCAGGCAAAGCGGCAAATAAAAGAAAGGGCCATAGCAAAAGAAATACAGGAAGGAATGCAACACTCCCGGGCGCTCTCGGCTCACGCTCCTGCTCCCTGTTCATGAGCCAGCCTATTTTAACGCTCACTCCCGATGTCAGGCCGGGGAAAGCGGGATGTGGTGCATTTAGCCTTATATCCTGAAACTCTAATTCTTTGTGCTATAATAGCTTCCCTCCCTTATCGGGTCAAGTCCTTCCGCCTGGCCTGTTCCTTCTCTAGCATCTGAAAGCGCTCCTCAGGCCAGCTCGCATTTATTCAGATCTTCTCGAAAAGGCATCGCCTACAGTGTAGCATATTCACATCCAGAGAGCCCCTTTCAGGGGTAGCAAAGTCATCCAGACACATAGACATGATTTCTAATAGCCCAGGATTCCCCCTCTCGAAACAAGAGACAAGACCAATTTTGTCAGAAACAGACCAATTTTTGGTGGATAACTTTGTTGATAACTCTGTGGATAATTGGGGATAACCCTTCTATTACGGTGGATAACTGGTTGATAACTTCTTTTTCTCTCCCGTTTTTGTTCAAAATTCCCTCACAGCACGTCACTTATCCACACAGCAAAGAGCCAGGACCTATTTGATTTTACCGGCAATATTCGGTACACTTTTTTAGCACATAAGGTTTTTTGCTCGTCTGCATTCACAGAAACAACCAGATAAACCAGAAGAATTATAGAACAGACGTCACATATTTGAAAAAATGTGATATGATAAAGAAAAGAGAAAAGCCGCTTCATCTGAACTTTACTGCGTAGCCGGGCAAAACCAGTTCAACCATCGCCGCCCTCGCTCATCAGTAGCCAGAGGGCAAGCAGGCTCAAACCATTTCAGCTCACACGCGCCCTCTGCCGATTCGGACCGAATCGGTCAGGACTCTTTGCGCCTGTTCGCGCTGAAAGGTACCAATAATCTGACAGTAGATGCTGGAGTGGAGACGTGGAAAAACTGTTGCCACAGAACATCGAGGCTGAATGTGGCGTTCTTGGAAGTATCATTATCGATCCAGATGCCATCGTCCAGATAGCCGATTTCCTGCGTCCGGAAGACTTCTACCGCGATGCACACCGGGTTATTTATAACGTGATCATGCGGCTTTACGAGCAGCAGGAACCGGCAGACTTTATTACCATCTGCGACGAACTGGAACGCCAGAACCAGCTAGAGGCCGTTGGCGGCCCCGGCTACATTACAGCGCTCGTCAATGAGGTACCAACCAGTGCCAATGTTGAGTATTACGCTCGCATTGTGCAACGCACCGCCATTTTACGCCGCCTGATTAGCGCAGCAGGACAGATCGCCGCAATCGCCTATGAGGAGAGCGACGCGGAGATTGCTCTCGATAAGGCTGAGAAATTGATCTTCGAGATCAGCCAGGGGCATACGCAGAACAATTTCGCGACGATCCGCGAAGTGCTTGACGAATATATGGACAAGCTGACGCAACTGCACGAGCGCCGGGGCAACATTGTCGGCGTCCCCACCGGCTTTACCGATCTGGATAGGCTGACCGGCGGCCTTCAGCGCTCGGACCTGATTATTCTCGCGGCACGTCCAGCAGTCGGGAAAACCAGTTTCGCGCTCAGTCTGGCCTATAATGCGGCTTCACGCTATCAACAAAACGTCGCGATCTTCAGCCTGGAAATGAGTAAAGAACAGCTTGTTCAGCGCTTTATTTCAATGGCTGCGGGCATCGATCAGCAGCGCCTGCGTACCGGTTGGATTGAGGATGAGGAGTGGGACCGCATTTTTGAGGCCATGAACAGGCTGGCCTCCCTCAACGTGTTTATTGATGATACCGCTGGCATCTCGACAATGGAGATGCGCAGTAAAGCCCGCCGTCTGATGGCTGAGCATGGCCTTGATCTGGTTGTTGTCGACTATCTACAGCTTATGCAGTCCGATATCGGTGGAAAGCGCAACGAGAACCGCGTGCAGGAAGTTTCTGAGATCAGCCGCAACCTGAAAGGGCTGGCCCGCGAACTCAATGTTCCAGTGCTGGCACTGGCGCAGCTCTCGCGTACCGTCGAGACCCGTCAGTCCAAGGTGCCTCAGCTTTCAGACCTGCGTGAATCGGGCTGTCTCGCAGGCGAAACACAGGTCTATCTCCCTGATGAAGGCATCACCCGCCCGATTGAGCAACTGAGCGGGCAAAAAGGCTTCTGTGTCCTCGCTTTTAATCCAGAAACAGAGCTGCTAGAGACACGGGAAGTCACCAATGCATTCTGTACCGGAGAGAAGCCGGTCTTCTGTCTACAGACACGCTCCGGACGCTCCATACGCGCAACCGGGAACCACAAATTCCTGACGCCCACTGGCTGGCGGCGACTCGATGAGCTTGCCCGCAATGACCGCATTGCGATTCCTCAAATGGCGCCAGGATCAGGCATCGACTGGGATACAGTCGTTACCATAGAACCAAACGGCCAGACAAAGGTCTATGATCTTACGGTTGAGGGATTGCACAATTTCACCGCAAATGACATCATCGTCCATAACAGCATTGAGCAGGACGCTGATATTGTTATGTTCATTTATCGCGACGAGGTCTATAATCCCGAGACCGAACGCAGGAATATCGCCGATATTATCGTCGCCAAACATAGAAATGGCCCGGTGGGAGATGTCAGTCTCTTCTTCCAGGCCAGCCAAACAAGATTTGCTGATCTTGAACTACAGCCACCTACAGAAGAAGGATAAGAAGTAAAGGTGGTAGAGCTTATGACTGGATTTGTCGGGTTTCCAAGTGGAAAGAATAATCCCTATATCCCAATACCTGAAGTCTTTTTCACGCAGGTATTGCCAGAAATCGAGGATATGGTGGAACTGAAGGTCACCCTTCACCTGTTCTGGATTCTGGCTCAAAAACGGGGAAACCCGCGTTGCATCAGTGACCGCGAACTACAGCATGATCAGGTCCTGCTGCATAGCCTGCGGCGCCGTGGCGATCCACGTCCGCCAGAAGAACGACTTCAGCAGGGATTAGAGCTTGCCGTTGCCCGCGGAACCCTGTTACGCGCTCATCTCCGCTTGATCAGTGAGGGAAGCGATCAGGCGGCAGTCATCTACTGGTATTTTTTTAACACGGCTCGTAGTCGGAAAGTTGTAGAAGAACTTCAAGGGGGTGAGATAGTGCCGGTTCGCATGCTCGACCAGGAGCAGCGAGTCCATACCGAGAGAGAAGAAACTGCTCTTTCAGTAGAAGAGTATGCTACATCTAGAGGTCTTGTTTCTCCATCAAATCAAGCGCTTACAGACGTTGAAGTTCATGTAGAACGACCGAATATATTCAGCTTATATGAACAAAATATTGGTCTCTTATCACCTATGGTTGCCGATGAACTCAAAGATGCAGCCACGCACTATCCACCGGGCTGGATTGAGCAGGCGTTTCGTGTGGCTGTCGAACAAAATAAACGAAAGTGGTCTTATATTCGCGCCATCTTGCGGCGCTGGGAAACGGAAGGCAGGCATTAAATGGAAAGCCTGAATAGTATTCTTGGACGAACACGGGGGCGTTTCACACAAATGGATCGCTCCCGCCAGCAGCACTCCCGACAGCAGGGCTCTGTCCGTGATTCCCTTTCAGAGCAGCGCGTTCGGCGGGGACAACATACAACGCAGCAGTACTCACAGCAGCAAATGCCGCCAAAGGCACAGCCGCCAATAGCACCCAAAACGCACTACACCTATCAGCAGGATGCCGATGTGCTGTATCAGGACGAGGAAGACTATCTTCCTCAGATGCCCTCCTATACCAAAAATCGCAATACACGCTCTTATCCGCAACCCATCCAGAAGACCCGCCCGATACCCGATTATATTCCCGAGGAGAGCACTCCTCATTTGCAGGCTGATGTGGTAGATGAGTATAGCAACATATGGCCCGAAGAAGATGACGCCATCGGCTCAATCCAGCATGGAGACTGGGAAATGGTTGGACAGGGATATCTGCCGTATCAGGCAGAAGAGAAGACCATTGTCGAGCTACCAGGCAAACAGTCCTATATCAATAACTACAATACCTATGCCCAGCGCAATACGCGCGATCTGAGCGACATTGTCGAGCAGGAACCCTATACCCGCCCTGCATCCCGTGCACCGCGTAACACCGGACTACCGCTGCCACAAGAGCAACCGTATAAAAGCCAGCGTGTCACACAGCCTTTGAATAACCAGTTTGTGACCAATCACGCGCAAGGGCAGGAGCGACAGCAATACAAAGCTCCAGTTACGCGACCAAAACCAACTTCGCGGGCGCCTCAGCCTCGATCGCAGCAAGCGCTCATTCCCAGTAAGGCGGTGACACCGGCGGTCACTACCGGCACAACCAGCCAGAAAACGATTTGTCCGCGCTGCCGGGGTGCCGGGTTTCTCCGGGTCGATGTTCCCTTCGGGCATCCCTCGTTCGGGAAAGCTGTCCCCTGCGCCTGCAAACTTGCCGAGCGAGAAGAGAAGCGCCGTCAGGAACTTCTGGAGCTCTCAGACCTCTGGGCCTTCCGGGAGAAAACCTTCGAGAGCTTTAACCCGAATATTCCCGGCGGACATCCCTGTCTGCATGAGGCGTTTGAGGCTGCCTATACCTTCGCGCATGCTCCGCAGGGCTGGCTACTGCTGGTCGGGCCGAACGGCTGTGGCAAAACCCATCTGGCGGCAGCGGTCGCCAACAAAATGCTCAATGATGGCTCGGTTGTGCTATTTGCAGTGGTCCCTGATCTGCTTGCACACTTGCGCGCAACCTTCGCGCCCAACTCAACCGAGGTATACGATCAGCGCTTCTCGAAAATGAAAGAGGCCCACCTTCTGGTGCTGGATGATCTGGGTGCGCAACAGAGCTCGCCGTGGGCCAACGAGAAGCTGTTCCAGTTGCTCAACTATCGCTACAATGCCAACCTGCCAACCGTCATCACAGCAAACCCGCAGGGGCTCAACACAATTGATGAGCGGCTCCGCTCTCGCCTCGGTGACATTGGCCTTGTCGAGCGGGTTGTGATGCAGGGTGCGCAGGATTTTCGCCCGCGCAACTATCGCAAGCATTAGCGCTTGTCCTCTGACTATCCAGGCTGCTTTTTCGCAGGAGTGGGGAAATACCCTGCTTCTGCGTATATCATCTGCAAAGCCGAAAGATACCGGCAAGATGTCTATTTCCGTCGATACGCTGTAACAAAAGAAGGCTTTCTTGCCTTTACTCCGCTCAAGTGCTATCATAACGTTAACAACTGTCCCCGCTTTCGTGGGTCTCCTCAGCACACTTGGTTGTTATATAACCGGACAGCATTCTCACTCAATTGAGAGAAAGTGCACCGTGATAGATAGTAAGGAGCAAACATGGGTAGTGTATTCAATCCACGCGATCCAAAATGGATCAAAGAGTCCCGTGGATTTCTTGAGCCGCGAGGTATTCTTCCTCATGTGATCGAGACAACTCCACGAGGGGAACGCGCCTGGGATCTCTACTCGCGCCTGTTAAAAGAACGCATCATCTTTATTGGTTCGCCAATCGATGATCAGGTAGCCAACAGCGTCGTCGCACAGTTGCTCTACCTTCAGAGCGAGGACGCAACTAAAGACATTCAGATCTACATCAACTCTCCTGGTGGAAGCATCTATGCCGGTCTTGCCATCTATGACACCATGCAGTGGCTCCGCCCGGACGTCTCTACCTTCTGTATGGGTATGGCGATGAGTATGGGCGCTGTTCTGCTGGCCGCCGGTACAAAGGGTAAGCGCTATGCACTCCCTAACTCCACCATGCTGATTCACCAGCCTCTCGGTGGTGCGGAAGGTCAGGCAGCCGATATCGAAATCACTGCCCGCGAGATTCTGCGCCTGCGCAGCAGCCTGTATGAAATCTTGTCCAAGCATACCGGCCAGACCGTCGAGCGCATCAAACAGGATTCTGACCGTAACTACTACCTGACCGCACAGCAGTCTGTCGAATACGGTCTTATTGATGACATTCTCAACCCGAGTTCCGAGGAAAAAGAAGCGTAAAGCCAGAAAGTGTCTCTACAATATGCCGTCTCTTCTCGAAGGGGCGGCATTCTTTTTCCCCTCGTGACTGATCAGAAAGCAGGACCTTGTATGCTCCAGAGCTCTTCCTCTGAAGGCCGCGCTGTTCGTTATCTGCTCTTCGACCTGGGTGATACCCTCTGGACCAAAAATACCAGGAACTGGAAAGCGCTTGAAGCAGCGGGCAACCAGCGAGCGTCCACGCTGCTGGCCCAATTCTTTCCCACCCCGTCAAGCGACCCTGAGAGCGGACAAAAACTACGGGAAGCCCGCGGAAACGCCATTATGCAGGCGCTACAGGCCCAGAACGAGATCAGTCCCTGCACACCTGACATCATGCGTACCGCCTGCCAGCAAATCGGCTATCCCCTTCCTACCGATGAACAGGCAATAGCGCTCTTTGAAGCCCTTCGGATGCGCCTTCCTGAATCCCGGAAACTCGATGACGATGCGCTCTCTACCTTGCATACACTGAAACAACGCGGCTATCAAATTGGCATTGTGACCAACCGGCAAGAAGGTGGGCGGCTCTTTTTTGAAGATCTCAGCAAGCTTGGTCTGCTGGAAGCTATCCACCCTGACCATGTCATTGTTTCCTGCGATTACGGCCTGCGCAAGCCGCACCCGGCAATCTTTCGCGCTCTCCTGGAGAAAATGGGTGCTTCGCCCGCAGAAACTATTATGATTGGTGATAACATCTACGCCGACGTTGCCGGCGCCAAACGCTTGAAGCTGCAAGCCATCTGGAAGCCAACCCCTGAAAGGCTGCAAGCGTTCCAGCAGCAGTATCCAGATCGCCCGTTGCAACTGAACGCGCTGGCCGATTTTGTCGGTCGCTATGAGGCGAAGAAGTATTCTCTTTCGTCATATAATGAGATCAAGCCATTTATGCAACCAGATGCAATGATCGAGCGAGTCAGTGAGCTGTTGCATCTTTTGCCAGAGACGGAGTGACCATGACACCCAGATTACGTAAACTGTTGTTTGAAACCCTATATAAGAATCGCTATCTGTACCGCTTCGCCAGCACCGTTCCCTTTGCCGGCCAATGGCGCGAGTGGCAGCGTCAGGTCCTGCCGCGCCTGCATGGGAAAGACGTGCTTGAGCTTGGCTGCGGCCTGGGCGATCTGCTGGCCGATATGCTTGCGGAGGGATATCAGTGTCAGGCTGTCGAACACTCCCCACAGATGGTAGCAGCGGCCCGTGATACCCTGCGCAAACGTAACGTCGGTTCGGCAAGTCTGATCCTTCAGGGGTCGGCACAAACGCTTCCCTTCAGTGATGCTTCCTTTGATACGGTTGTGAGCACCTTCCCCTCGGAATATATCTATGACCCAAACACGATAGCTGAGGTCGCGCGTGTACTGCGTCCGGGTGGTCGCATCATCATTGTAGAAGGGGCAAACCTGCTACCAGTGGGCTATATTCAGCCGCTCCTGCTCCTGTTTCAAATGCTGGTCTATGGTCCGGCAACGCTGCGCCGCAACCCCAAACAGGGAACACGTACCCCGAATGGGCCAACCACGATTGTTGTTCCCGATGCTCGTTTCGGGCGGCTCATCCCGCTAGAGAAGGCCAATCTCCGCCGCCGCTCCGAAATGGTTCGGGGCCCACGTTGGGAGGTCTATATTACAATTGGCGAAAAAGCTTAACCAGTGGCTCCCTTTTCCGGTATACTATCCATGCATTCGATTATTTCTTTGCCTTACAAAGGAGTGAAAACCGTATGGGTGAATGGAATTCACAAACGGTGCAACTGAACGACATCTCGCTTCACTACTACCGGCTTGAGAACAGCGGCAAGCCCTCGATTCTCTTCCTGCACGGATACCACGATAATGGGCGCTGCTGGCAGCATGTCGCTGAGGCCCTGGCATCAGAATATGATATGGTGATGCCCGATGCTCGCTATCATGGTCTGACTTCCGGGAGCGGTGATGTTCAGGATACAACCCTTGCTAACGATGTGCTTGCACTGATCGATTATCTGCATCTGGAACACCCCACGTTGGTCGGCCATTCGATGGGGGCTCATGTCGCGGCCCTGGCTGCGTCCATGCGTCCCGAGCTGGTAGGCAGCGTGGTTCTGGAAGATCCGGCCTGGGAAGAGAACTTTGTGCCCGACGCAGAACGCGACCGTATTGAACTGGAAGCCTGGAAATCTTCCACAAAGATCTATAAGACAGTGCCACAAGAAGAGGCGCTGGAAGAGGCACGCCTGGAACATCCCAACTGGGCGCTCAGCGATATTGAACCCTGGATTGAGGCACAACGAGCCTTCAATCTGGATATCTATACCGTACTTACCAATACTGCTCAGGCTCCCTGGCGAGAAACACCCTGGCGCGAGCTGGTGACACGTATTTCCTGCCCGATCCTGCTCCTCAGTGGTGAGGTCAGCCGAGGCGGATTTGTCACCCCTGCGACAGCCAGCGAAATTGTTCAGCGAGCAACACAGTGTCAGCATATCCACATTCCCGGAGCAGGTCACAACCTGCGGCGCGATAACTTTGATGCATTCATGCAGGCGCTACGCTCTTTTTTACCTGCTCAATAAATAGCGCCCAGGCGCTGAGGATAAAGTATTTTCTGGCACTGTAGAAGTACTATCAAGTATCGATTCGCAACCAATTCACGGCCTTATACGTTCAAAGAAGCAGGTACTTGATTCCAGAATGCCCGCTGACAGAATAGGCACTGAAGGCGCTCTGCGGGCCTCTTCTGGTCCTTTTCTCGGAAAATTACGGTGCTATCTTACCCTTTTTACATACAATGCTGGATGACAATATATATCAAAATAGAAACGTGTTTTTAGTAGAGAGAGGATTTGTATCGTTTTGGGTACGCTTATACTAAAACTCTATAGGAATCGGGCACTCCGTTTCGCCATTATTGGAGGCATTGGTATCCCTGTCAATATGCTGGCGCTGGCGCTTTTCCAGTACCTTCTCGGAAACGATGCCACCTGGAAATATCTCATAGCGAACGCGGCAGCCTTTGAGGTCGGTACGATTATCAACTTCGTCCTGAACCAGCTATTTACCTACGGCGATCAGAAACCGACAACCTTGAAAGGCTGGATCATCAAAGGCTTCAAAGCACAGATCGCCAATCTCTCCGCTTTTCTGGTGGCCTATATCATCAGTTCAGGCCTGCACCTTCTTCTCCATCTGAACGAGTATATTGCAAACCCGATCAGCCTTGTACTCAACTTCATTTACAAGTATCTGGTCTCTGACAAGTTCGTGTTCCGCACCACGAAACAAAAGCTTGAGGTTGAAGAAGTTGCCTCATAACAGTAATTGCTCTGGCTCGCTTCCCTCAAGGTTGGCGAGCCAGTTTCATTTCGGGCTCACGGCTGCCCCTGAAGCGAGAGAAACACAACCAACAAAATGCAGGTCAGCATAATGGTCAGAACAAAGCAGAGCAAGAGCAAAGTTCGCATGTTATGCTGTGTATGTCCGATTCTTCTGAGTAACAGGGAATCGGTGCTCAGACGCCGCTCCGGTTCTGGCTCCTTTGTCTCCGGCTTCTGTGCTGGCTCATTTGCGGGCAACTGAGCCGATACCCTCCGCTGCCCTCTCCGTTCCACCCGTGCCAGATACAGCGATTCCCTCCTGAGATAGCGTTCTTCCAGCCCGGGAAGCACTGGCTCCTCATCGCTAGCCTCTTCCTGTGGCTCTTTCCAGCCCTGTTCTGTAGCCGGAATAGAGGCCATTGGGAAGGCCATCTGTTCCGCATCCTTCTGCTCTATCTGCCGGAGTTTCTGCACATAGCGCTGATAGGCACGGCGCTCTTCCAGCGTTGAGATACGATCCAGCGCAAGGTAGAGCGTCTGCGCATTCTGAAAGCGATACATCGGTTGTGAACGAGTTGCCAGATTGATGAACGCCTGTAGCGCAACCGAGATATCGGCATGAATCTGACGCGGTGCATCGAGCAACAACGACGCCGGAGAGAGCCGTTCACCGCCGATCATTTCGTGCAATAGTACGCCCAGACTGAACAGATCCGAGCGCCCGTCAGATTGCCCCTCGCCCTGATACTGTTCAGGAGCCACATAACCGGGGACCCGAAGATCTTGCGTGTCGCTGTACTGCCCCTTCTTGAAGTAGCGTGCCATGCCGAAATTCACCAGCATGAGCGTGCCGCCAGGCGTCAACACAATATTGGAGGGCTGCAAATCCCGAAAAATAATAGGTGGCTCCTGTCTGTGCAGATAATCCAGCACATCGCAGAGCTGCATAGCATAGTGCAACGCTTCCAGTGGCGGCAGGGGCGCGTGATGGCGGAGATAAGCGCTAAGTGTCGTGCCCGGGATATAATCCGTCACCAGATACCAGTAACCGTCTTCAAAAAAATAGTCATAGAGGGTAGGAATTGCCGCATGATGCAGGCGAGTCAGCAATAACGCCTCGCGGAGAAAGCGATCCGTCAACTCACCACCACTGGAAGGAAAATAAAGTTCGCGCGCGGTACGCTCACACTGCTGAGCCGGGGAGCGCTCCCGTAACGCGGCATCAAGTTCCGCTATGACGGTCTCCGGCAAAGGACTATCGGCCCGGGATTGCTTGAGCGCAAAGGGGATATGCAGTGTGGTATGTATTCCCATGTAGGTCTTACACTCATTGCCGTACTCAAGGACCCGTCGCACCAGATATTCGCCATCATGCAAAGTACACCCGAGTAAAGCATCCTGCTGTGGGATAACACTTTTTCCCTGTAACATTACCTCTCTTCCTCCCTACCACAATACAGGTTCTCTATTTATAGTAATAGGAACCATCCATTTTAGCAACAAGTAAGCAGTATAATAGAGATAAAAAAGATCTACACAAAAGCAAACAATAATATCTCGATTGTTCCACTTTGAACAAGCAATAATCGGTAGAAAGGCGAGCAAGAGAAAAGGGTGCATACATTTTTGTACACACCCAGAAAACATGACTGTATTTCGAGAATATCCCCATTGCCAGCAAGGAGCATCAATGGACAGTTTCAAAAATAAGCGGCAATGGTTGTGTGGGCTCCTCGCTCCATGCGTAACACGCCAGTACAGCGGGCTGGATCGCTTCAGCCTCGGCCACGGTGCGAGCATGAATTTCAAGCAACGCATCCCCGGCATGCACATAGTCGCCGATCTTTGCCTGAAGCACAAAGCCGGTGCGGTGGTCAATCGGTTCCCCTTTTCTGACCCGGCCTGCTCCCAGGTGCATGCTGGCTCTTCCCATCTGTTCAGCCTCGATAGCCGCAATATAGCCACTACGGGGCGCTTTCACTATCAGGCGAGCAGGGGCCGCGGGAAGCTTTTCGGGCCGCTCAATCATGCTGCCATCGCCCCCTTGTGCCGCAATGACCTCGGCAAGCTTCGCGACAGCCTCGCCTCGCAGGATTACCTGCATTACCTGCTGGTGCGCTTCCTCCATATTCGGGGCTTTTCCGGTCATTACCAGTAACTCCGAAGCCTCATAATAGCAGAGTTCGCGGACGTCGGCAGGCCCTTCTCCGCGTAAAATAGCGATAGCCTCAGCCAGTTCCAGTGCGTTCCCGATCGCAGCCCCAAGCGGCTGCGCCATCGATGTCAGCGTCGCGACCGTATGCATACCCGCCTGTTTTCCGATCGCAACCATAATCTGTGCAAGCTCACGTGCTTGTTCGACCGGTTTTAACAACGCGCCGCTCCCGAACTTGACATCTAGCAGCAGGTGAGAGCAGCCAATAGCCAGCTTTTTGCTCATAATACTGGATGCTATCAGTGGCAGGCTCCCAACAGTGCCCGTAACGTCACGCAAGGCGTACAGCTTGCCATCAGCAGGAGCCAACTCCTGTGACTGCCCAGCCAGAACTAACTGATGTTTTTGCAGCGTATCGAGGAACTCTTGCTGTGAAAGCTCTACTCGAAAACCAGGGACCGACTCCAACTTATCGAGCGTGCCACCAGTATGACCCAATCCGCGCCCGGACATCTTCCCCACAGCAACACCACAGGCCGCGACCAACGGGGCAACCGCCAGCGTCACTTTATCCCCGACTCCTCCGGTGCTGTGTTTATCAACTACAGGTGAAAGTGTATCGCGTATACGCAACTGCTCACCAGACTCAACCATAGCGGAGGTCAGCGCATGAACTTCGTCTGTGTTCATGCCTTGAAGGTACACGGCCATCAACCACGCCGCGACCTGATAATCAGGGATCTGATCTCGTGTATAATGTTCGATAAAGTGGCGGATCTCTTCCGCAGAGAGAATCCGCCCATCCCGCTTCTTCGCGATAATATCTACAGCTTGCATCTTCTTTTCTACTTCATTGTTCTACTTCAATAGAGAGGCCCTATTTTTCGGTCAACACAATGCGCAGCGCATCGCTTTCAAACCCGGTTCCAGTCTCAATCTCATAGCGACTGATAAGGTCGCTCCCAAGGCGAACATTACGATTATATTCTATCTGCCCATTGGTATAAGTATAGGCTCTGTCTTCCTGGGGATGGACCCCCTGAATCACCAGAATATCATAGGCATCTGAACGATACGCTCTCAGCGCCTTGTAGAGAGTCGCGACCTGCTGCCACTGCGCACAGTGCGCATAGGCAATACGCACAACTTTCTTCCGTCCATACGCTACCGTATCGTCAACAACCCGATACTCCAGCGCGCCCTGTGCCAGCGCTTGCAACTGTCCGACCGTCTTCGGAGGGAAAGGTGCGGGCGGATCAGGAGCAACCGGGGGAGTTTGTACCGGTAGACGTACTGGAGCAGGCGCTTCAACCCGTTGAGTGCCCAGACGACGCTTGGCGCTGCGGGCAGCGACCGAAGGAGCTTCAGGCGGCACGGCTTGCTGCCGGGGAGGCGGAGGAGCGAACGACTGAGGCATTGGTGGTACTGGCATCTGCGGTCGGGGAGAATGCGGCTGAATCAGGAGCCGACCGCAACGAGGACAAACAGTAGCGGTGTCCTGATTCACATTGCCACAAAACGGACAACGCATGTATCATCTCCTGCATCTTCGCTGATTGCATCTATAGACATCAAGCATATAGCGTAGTATATCATCCCTGGCGTACAATTGCTCCCACAAGTTGAGCATTGGTTGAGGTTTTCTCAAAAAGGCGCAGCGCCTGTTCATTTGCATCGCGCCGTGGCAGATCCGCCATACGCCGCCGAATGATGGAGGCAGCTCGCAGCTCATCTGAAGAAAGGAGCCGCTCTTCCTGCCGTGTACTGGAAACACTGATATCAATAGCGGGAAAGATGCGTCGATCAGCCAGCTCACGCGAGAGCCTGATTTCCAGGTTTCCGGTCCCTTTGAATTCCTCATAGACGACTTCATCCAGACGGCTTCCAGTCTCGACAAGACAGCTTGCGATAATGGTCAGGCTTCCGCCCTGTTCCAGCGCTCGGGCCGCCCCAAATACCCGTCTGCCAATTTCCAGCGCATGTGCGTCGATCCCACCGGAGAGCGTTCGACCTCCCCGTGCATTGCGTCCGCCTCCGCGCCACATCTCAGTATTGAGATTATGCGCCCGAGCCAGCCGGGTCAGCGAATCCAGCAGAATAATCACATTGTTGCCCTGCTCTACCTCGCGCTTGGCATCGAACAGCGCCTGCTCAACAACATAACCATGTCGCGATGAGCGCTGATCGAAACTGGATGCATAGACATGCACCATTGGCCCACGAATCTCAGAGCGCCATTCCGTCACCTCTTCTGGTCGCTCATCAACCAGACAAAGATATAGACTTGTTCGGGGATAATTCTGTTGGACCGCCGTTGCAATCTGGCGTAAAATGGTCGTTTTTCCTGTCTGTGGCGGAGCGACGACCAGCGCTCGCTGTCCAAATCCGACAGGGATAAGCAAATCAATAACACGTGTTGCAACAGGTGTTGCGCCGGTCTCCAGCGTAATGCGTTCATGCGGATGAACCGGGGTCTGTTTCTCGAAAGGAATGTGTGTTGAAGCCACGCGCCCTCTTCCTCCTGCCTTTCTCTTTCGCGCAATAGAGGCAGAAGACCAGACTGAAAGCCCGGACCTTCTGCCGGTACATCTGCCATTTGTATTGATAGTGGGATGTGAGCTTGCCCCACACAGGACCAAACCAGAACAAGTAAGAGGTGATTGGTAAGGATGCATGAACAGTGTGTGGGTTCACTTAACATAATGACACTATCTTTTTGGAAAGGCAAGCCCTGAAGTTCTTGTTCAGGCAGGGATCAGCAGCTTTTTTTCTGCCTGAAACACCATGGCTAAAAACCGATCCAGGCTATGGATAAAGCATTCCAGCGGCCCCATGTTATTTATCACGGTCACCGGCTGCTCAAGATCAAATTCCAGTTGACAGTGATGCAGCATATACTCACGGTTACTTTTGGAATAATAGCGCCGAAAGATATCATCTGAAAATGACGGGTGGTCGTCATGTGATCTGGCCCGCTCGACACGTTCGTGAACACGAGAGATGCACGTCTCAAGATTCGCATGAATAAAAAGAATAAATGCATCTTTCAGAAAATCGGGGCTGAAGAGACTCAATGCCTGCCGATAGTCGTCACGTGCGAACTCAATTGTCACCAGATCAGCCGTTGTAGACGTCAGCCGAACCTGTTGTTCCAGTTCAATCAGCGCATCATCCAGTACCGAGAGGTCTGTTGCATTGAAGCCATTATGTTCAGTGGGCTGGAACTTTTCATGATGAATATCTGCGAGAAACATGGCACGCAGAATGTCATAATCGTTAAAATGCTGATGTTGTCGTCCGGTTTCCTGCACCATTTGCTTCAGATAGCGGGCAGCCGTGGACTTGCCACTACCCGGGCGTCCCAGTACAAACACTTTGGTAGTCATAGCTCTCTCCTCTCGGCTAACAGAGGTTATTCATCCAAATAGGAACCTGCGAACCTTCCCCCGTCAGAAGCGAAACAATCTCAACAATGGCGACAAAAATGAGAGAAGGGCGCGTTTCCCGCGCCCTAACATGGTATAAGCCGAGACAGATCTGCTACGAAGAAAGGACACAAGCTGTTGTGTCCTTTTGCAGTTCTCTTTATACGCATGTACCCAAACGATCACACACTGTCGGCCATTATTCCGCTGTTAAGCTTCACACCTTGTCTGTTCTCAGGCTTACTGGAGTTTTTTTCGTTAGCACCTTGTTAGAGATAAGTATACCGGAGACGCCAATAAAAGCACGCTCAAAGCCATAGACAACGTACCGAAAAAGGCTATTGCCGGTCGCTTGCAAATACATGTCAATATAGCAACGCGCCTATCTACTTACTTCATCCGGCCCTGCGGGAAAGTGCAAGTATCCTCGCTTATCGGGGTCCCAACTCACAACGATATTTCCCCCCTTGCGCTTTCCAATATCAAGCACCTCATCCAGAAAACGGGTGAGCAAAAGTCGAGTCTCAACAACAGCACGCTCGCCGGGATAGCGAGCAAGAATCTCTTTCAATTTGCGATATGAGTACGAGGAGACACCGAGTCGTACCGTGATATTGGTTAATGTCACCATATTTTCGGGCAGCGTTGGCTGTCCCGGTGGAATACGCTGAGGGTCTATCTGATAGGAACCACTTAGCACCGACAGCAAGAGCTCTGCTTTGGCCCGAGCCTGCTCAAGCGGCATACCTTGCAGCAGGATATAGTACCGATCCGCACTGATACGATAAAACTCACAAACAGCATCATCCTTTAACGCACGCAACTGGCCCCGGATCCGTAAGCCAACCGCTTTACTGATATCCCGCGCCATGCGATCACCATATTTATTCGCAAGGCTGCTCTGATTATCGATGTCCAGACTGATAAATGAGATATCCTTTTCCCTGATCTCCTCTCCCTCATAGATATGTTGAAGCAAGGTCTCAACATGCTCGATGAACTCATTCTCCGTCAGGAACGGGGCAAACTGCGTATCAACAATCGCGGGAGCCGCAATCATCTCGCGCAAATGGCCGACCGGTCTCATGCGCGCCTGATAGATTTCAAGCAAGATACCAACCATTGTCCCGACCATCCGTAAGACACGCTGATCCGCCAGCGAGAACGCATGCCGAGACGGTGAGGTGACGTAGATGACCGCAACCGAAACATTGTCGCGGCCCAAGACTGGCACCGCAATGGACGAGCCGAGCCGATACTCACGGTTAGGGTTCGCCAGCAAGATATCTTCTTCGGAGACCACAGGATGATAGACTATATGACCGCTCTGGAACGCTCGCAAACAGGGATCCATCGAGGCCCCTTGAGGCACAACGGCGGTACTGCCTACCTTATGCGGTGAGAGAGCGCTTTGCGCGCTGACAATCAGGCCACGCTGTTGCAGGGAAAGCATCGATAAGGGATAATCAGGCAAAAGAATGCAGCTAAAGAGCCAGCGCGGGTGATTATCAATGCCCTTTCCACCCAGCCGAATGATGGTCTCAGCCAGACCATGCAGAATGGCGTCCTGCTCATGATGCATATAATCCGGATCCGTTGAAGAGTCAAAGACATCGCGCATGCCCGGACCTAAACAACGCCGCGAAAGCTCCACATTCTCATAAAGAGGTCGCAACAACAGGCGCACGGTTTCGACGATTGGCGCCTTGAGTGTCAGACGTCTGGACCGCCGTTCCAGCAAAATATAGGTGCGGTCACGTGGTTCCTCTTCAATACTATCCTCGGTCATGACAGCAAGAGGCAGCAACCGAAAATCCGAAGCATACTCGAAGGTGGGAGCGGGCACCAGCAAGGTCTGAGATGAGCGGTTCTGATTGAGCCAGCCAACCAGCGCCTCACCAACCTGTTCCAGATCCTCAACGTTCTGAATATTCATCAGGGAGATCTGCGGATTTAAAGGTAGAACAAGACATGCTGTCGTATGGGGAAGCTCTTCGCAGAGTAAGAGCAATGAGAGACGTAGAGCATGAGAGGCAAAGAAACGCCAGAACGAATCTTCTCGGCTCAGATCCACGCGTTGATTGATCGGCAGGGTCGCAAAACCGCCACCCTCTTGCCCATAGGATATGGGCTGTCCATTTTGTCTGTGTTGCTCATCAGGAACATAAAAGGTACGCCAGATCAAATCAATATCGGGCGGAATGTCACTCGGCGCGTATCCCGCATCGATTAATTCACGAATGATTGCCAGCTTATCCAGTTCCTGAGGAGTATACAGGCGGCGTCCCTTCGGGCCAGTCGGGCGCAGGGGACGCAACAATCCATACTCTTCCCAGTCACGCAAGCGGTTTTCGCTCAAATTGAAGAGTTCAGCAGCCCGACTGATCGTCACGGTCGCCTCAGCACGCCCTTTTTCAATGTACCGTAAAACCCTTCTTTGAACGTCTTCCTGCTGGAGGTGTTCTTTTACACGCCTCATACTTCTTTCGTCCATACCGCCTCCTGCCGCGCAGAATAAAACAGATGTAACAAGAAAAGGTCTGTTTTATAGTAACATATATGTCAGAGTTTGTATAGCTATCTTCCCTCTATACAACACCAGGAAAGTTCAGAACGCGCTCAGTAAAATTCTTCTCACTCCTCTTTGTAATATAGGATAAAATTGCTAATTTCGTCAATATCCACCCAATATTGAACTGAAGCGGCGTTATCCAACTTGTCAAAGGAGTATACCAGGTAGCATCCGTTGACAATGGTATTCTCTTCGGGTAATATTACTTTATATAAGGCAGAAATTACTTATCAAACATGAACTTTCTTGACATTCTCCTGACAGCGGTACCAAAGAAAGATCGGGGATCAACTCTGTAGGCAATCATTATTCATTCTCCTTTCAGGAGGGTTTTACAAGTGAAGGCGAGCACAACTTCCTCGACACCTGTCGCAACCCGGCCACTTGATGACCAGATCTGGTACGACTTATATGTCTGGCTGCTGCCTCTTGTTGAAAAATGGGTGCGCTACGCTAATGTAGTGGCCTGGTACGGGCAACAGAAAGAAGTTTCGGAAGATATCACACAGGAAGCTGTTCTACGTACCTTCCACTACAATCAGCGCGCTGATCACGGAGAAGTACGGCCAATCGATTCTCTGAAGTCCCTGTGTAAAACAATTGCACAGAATTACTTCCGGGATCGCCGCAAAAAAGACTGGAATCTTGTACGGCCCTCTCAAGAAAATTCTGGACCTGAAGAAAGTTATCCTCATCTAGAATCGTTAGAAGATCCCTCACAAATCGCGGTCGATCATCTGCTGTTGAAAAACGTGATCACGATAGCAGCGCGTCTAGTCGTTCGTTTCCCTCCGGGACAGCGAGCAGCCTTGCTGACAGACCTCGCCCTGATCTCTGATTTTGGCGAGCAGCCTACTCTGCTTGAACAGGTGCTTTCGGAAGAGGGGATTCATTTGCGTGACTATCGCCAGCCACTTCCTGATGATCCCGGTGCCAAAAATCGACACGCGGCACTGCTCAGCATTGCCTACAAGCGCTTGCGCAAAGAAGTAAGCCTGTAACCGGGTTCAACACCGGTCAGAGCCCATCGTTCACGGACAGGCCTGCGCTGAAAAAATGAGCAAGCGCCCAAAGAGATTGCTGCTTCTTGCTGTCGCTCAGGAGAAAAGGGCAGCCTGAGGATACGGCATACCCTGAAACCACCGACTTTATATGCTGGCGCACTTATCAACTCCCTCTTCAAAATCTCCTCCATAAAAGTCGCTGCCGCTTGAATGAGCTCCTCAAGCCCTTCCAGCAGACAACCACATCCTTTATCTCGGGAGAGAGCCTCTCTTATTGTTTTCGCACAAACTTGACATTGTCACGCTGCTACTAGAAAAGGGCAAAAACTAAAAATGGAAGGCACGAGATAATGATCTCAAGGCACCCTCAGCGCCCGCACGCAGATCCCGTATTCTCGTTGCCACCATCGCTAAATCACAGTCGATCAACAGCATCGTTCTTTTCTATTCCTTTTCCTCAATGTGGTAGAATGAACAGCAAGGCCTTAACAGATGCCTGTCGTGTCCCGTAGTATCCCGGAAGGATTTTTGACATCATGCAACAAGAAATCCGCAATACTACGTATGCTTCATCTTATCTTCCTCTTTTTCGTTCGTATCTGCCTGAATTTCTGAAACGTCTGGAAACCCTGGTAAACATCGACTCAGGAACAGGTCAGATTGCAGGAGTTAATCGCATCATCGAGCAGCTTCAAATCTGGCTGCATGAACTGGGCTGCAAGATCACCCTCCATCCTGTTGAGGAATTTGGCAATAACCTTGTAGCACAGCTTGAAGGAACGGGCACACAACGTATCGCTCTGGTCGGTCACATTGATACTGTCTATCAGCCCGGAGCCACGCAGCTTCAGCCCTTCTCTGTCAAAGGTAGTGCGGCCTATGGACCCGGCGTTCTCGATATGAAATCCGGAGTGCTGCTTGCGCTCTATATCATGCGAGCGTTTCAGGAAAAGCAGTTTCATGACTATCGCGAACTCTATCTTGTCATCAACAACGATGAGGAAGTTGGCTCACCCGGCAGCCATGAACTACTCACCAGCATAGCGCACAAGATTGATGTCGGACTCGTTCTGGAACCCTCGCTCGCGTTTCATAGCATCACCAGCGCACGCAAAGGGACAGATAGATATCTGCTTGAGGTTCAAGGCGTCTCAGCTCATTCAGGGGCCGAACCACAGAAAGGGCGTTCTGCCGTTGTTGAGCTGGCCCATAAAATCCTTGCTATTCAACATTTGAACAGTATGTTTCCCGAGGTGACCTTTAACTGTACCTGTCTCAGCAGCACAGAAACCCTCAATATCATTCCAGATATGGCCCGCTGCTACGTCTCCGTTCGAGCCGGTAGCCAGGAGGCACTGGATCAGGCAGCGAGAGCGCTGGAAAGTATTGCGATCGGCCAGAGCATTCCTGACACCATTACTACCCTCACGCGGACACCTGGACGGCGGCCCTATCAAGTAAATGCGGGAATTCAGGAACTTCTTGAGCGCTTGCAGGCCGAAGCCCGGGCACTGGATATCTCGCTCTCGGGTGAAGTTGATGGTGGTGTATCCGATGCTAATATTCTGGCGGCTACAGGTGTTCCCACGCTTGATAGCCTCGGCCCGGTAGGAAGTGGCATGCACAATCTGGAACAGGAACACCTCATTATAGAGACTATTCCAATACGTGGGGCACTGGTAGCCGGACTGATTCATCAGCTCTGCCTGTCAAAATTGACAGGGTGAGAACCGTTCGGCAGGTCAGTGGCTTTTCCGTTCCATCAGAGTAGAATCCTCATATGGGGCCGCGCCGAAAGCGCCTGCCTCATATGAATTTTTCTTGTTTTCAAAAAAGGGCAATCTTTTTAGAAGCAGGTGAGGAGGACCTTATTCTATGTCTATTCATGGTATGCATGGTGGGAGGATGAGAGCGTATTATGAGGAACAGAAAGCCCGGGGCCACAAAACAGATGCCCATACTGTACGACGTGTCATCGCATCATTCCGCCCGTACAAAATGCAGGTCCTTCTGGTGCTTGGGGCAATCCTGACAACCACCCTACTCGGGCTTATCAATCCTTTAATGATTCAGCGCATTCTCGATGATGCAATCTTTGCACGCCGCGATATGCATTTGCTCTTCATCTATGTAGCCATTATGGTTGTCACTCCTATCGTCTCGGGGATCGTTGGCGTTGGCCAATCTTATCTGAATAATACAATCGGGCAGAACGTAATGCGAGACTTCCGCAACAGGCTGTACAGCCATTTGCAGCGGATGTCCCTGCGCTTCTTCACCAGTACGCGAACAGGCGAAATCCAGTCCCGACTTTCAAACGATGTCGGGGGTGTGCAGAATGTTGTCACAAACACCGCTCCAAGCATCATTTCAAACCTCTCCACAACTATCAGCACAGTTATCGCGATGTTTATTGTTAGCCCGTTGCTGACCTTTGTTTCACTTGGTCTCTTGCCCCTCTTTCTCTGGATTACCTATAAAGTAGGGAATATTCGACGTGAAACCAGCAAAGAAACCCAGAAGAGCATGGCCGAGCTGACGGCAATGATGCAGGAAACGCTTTCCGTCAGTGGTATCCTCTTGATGAAAACCTTCGGGCGTCAGGAATATGCACGAGAGCGCTTTGAAAACGAAAACCAGCATCTGGCAAAACTGGAAATCAGACAGCAAATGATCGGACGCTGGTTTTTTATGTTTATCGGTATATTCTTTTCTATCACTCCAGCAATTGTCTATCTGATAGCGGGCTGGCAGATTATCCAGCATGTGAATTTCCTCGGGCAGCCGCTCAGCCTCGGCGCTATCGTCACCTTTACCACGCTCCAAAGCCGCCTTTTCTTCCCGATCGGACAGCTCCTGAACATTCAGGTTGAGATCCAGGGTGCTCTTGCTCTTTTCGAGCGCATATTCGAGTATCTGGATCTGCCAATTGAGATCAAGGACAAGCCCGAAGCCCTGGAACTCAAACCAGAAGAGGTGAAAGGTGACGTTCGCTTTCAAAATGTCACCTTTACCTATAAGGGACAGTCAAATGCAGAGACATCCGATCCCGGGCTGAATGGAAATGCTCCTCGCGAGCTTCATCATACAGCTCTGCACTCCGTCTCTTTTACAATTAAACCCGGCCAACTGGCCGCGCTAGTTGGCCCGAGTGGAGCAGGCAAAACAACAACAACATACCTGCTGCCACGCCTCTATGATGTTGATAGTGGTTCCGTGCAGATCGATGGACATGATGTCCGAGATATCTCGCTGAACTCATTAAGCGAGCTTATTGGCATGGTCACACAGGAAACTTATCTCTTCCATGCGTCTATTCGTGAAAATCTGCTCTATGCAAAGCAGGACGCAACCGAAGAGGAAATTATTGCAGCCACCAAAGCCGCCGCAATTCATGATCGTATTATGGAGCTTGAAAACGGTTACGATACGGTTGTTGGAGAGAGGGGCTATAAGCTCTCTGGCGGCGAAAAGCAACGTATTGCGATTGCCCGTGTGATCCTGAAAAATCCACGTATCCTGATACTCGATGAGGCTACAAGCGCGCTTGATACACATTCCGAACGTCTGATTCAAGCAGCGCTCGATCCTCTGATGAAAGGGCGCACAACGATCGCGATTGCCCATCGTCTCTCAACCATTCTGGCCGCAGATCTCATCCTGGTTATGGACAAAGGCAGAATCGTTGAACAGGGAACTCATCAGGAATTACTGGCAAAAGGTGGCCTGTACGCTCACCTCTATAACGAACAGTTCGTTCATACACACGGCATTACTGCATAGCACCAGAAAGTCTCTGTCTTCAGGCAGGGGATAAATGGCATAGTATCACTCCAGAAGCAGGGAGAGCCTGGCAGGTTTTCCCTGCATTCCTTCCTCTTCCAGGGAAAAACATGCACCAAAATTACCACAACAATTCAAATTAAGCACCCAATATGGCATAATACGTACAGTACCTTTGATCGTTTCCTTTCATAACAGTTCTATGAAGTTTCCAGCCATTGTAATAAGAACAGCATATATGCTGCGGCAATGTCTGGGGCAAAGGATGCAACGATGCATATTCCACCATTCCGCACAGGGAGGCTGCAACGCTGCTGCTCTCAATCGTTTTCGCGTACAACCTGGCTCTCGTTTCTCTTGCTTGGTAGCCTTCTTTTTCTTCCGGCCTGCCAGCAACCGTCTCGCACACCCTCCTCTTCCCCTTCTTCCCCCCGACCGCTTAATACTCCCGCAAATGAACGTCTCTCATTGCTCAATCTCCATATGTTTGACGAGTTCCACGGTTGGAGCACCAGCGCTGATGGCGTTCGCGTTTTACGCACCACACACGGCCCTACCTCCTGGCAGGAAGTCACGCCACCACACACAGCCTCCTCTTCATCTGACTCATCGTATATTCATACCGCAACCTTCCTTGATATGCAGCATGCCTGGGTCGTCTGGCCTATCACAACCATGCGTGGCGGCATTCTCATCACGCGTACTCTCGACGGTGGGGATACCTGGCAACACATTACTCTCTCTATACAGAATGCCATTGTGCGACAGATTTCTTTCCTGACGCCACAAATTGGCTGGCTACTCCTTGAGAGAAATAATCCCCATCAGCATGCTTCCGAACTCGAACTCCTGCAAACCAGAGATGGTGGTGCAACCTGGACGCCCGCCTCACGGCCAGATACCAGAGCCAACAAGCAGAACATCCCGAACGGCCTGAAATCCAGCTTCTCGTTTATCTCTCCCTCCACAGGCTGGCTTATCGGCTCTGCCTTGTACTGCAAGACGCAAGATGGCGGTCAGACCTGGCAAAAACAAACGCTGCCCTTTCCACTCAAGAGGCATGAACATATCACCATTCACTCTCCCATTTTTCTGAATAAGCAGGATGGTATTCTTCCCGTCAGTTTTGTAATCCCGGGGACAGCTATTCTCAACCTGTACCTCACGCATGATGGAGGCAATACCTGGCAGCGCACAACTCCTATTCCGGGAATCGCGACCGCGCTGGCCACGCTCGGTCCCCGCTCCATCTGGGCAGCAGGCCTGACCAATCAGGGGGTAGAGCTCTATGTGACACAAGACAGCGCTCTCTCCTGGAAACGAACCTCCTTTACCCCCCAACGACCGCTCACCTCCATTGCGCAACTTCAATTCGCCACGCCACAAAAAGGCTGGCTCCTCGCCTACGCCCAGTCGGAGACTGTCCTGTATCAGAGCTTTGATGGGGGAAACTCCTGGCAATTGGTGATCCCTATCCTGCAACAACCCCTTACGTGACCACAAACAAGTATAATGTGTCCTCTCTTGTCTGAGCATGGTACAAGAGAGGGCACATAATCAAACAGGGCTGGATCAAACGATCAGGTGGGAAGCAGCCACACTAACCAACGTCTGCCCAATCGGGCAGGCTCTGCACATACTGCTCATCCAGCCACTCCTCAAGCTGCTGCATCTTGACCTCTCGCGCCGTCCGGGGAGGCACCTGAGGCAACGAAAGCATCAGCTCATAATCATCATCCGCTGCGATACGATTAAAGCGCTCCACACCACAGCCCAGGCAGCGATGAACCAGCACATCTTCACCCGCATTCCTGACGAAACGGGCAACTGGCTGCATCACCGAGCCACACTCACTCAGACGATCTCCCGGTTTCTTTGCATCCACATGTCGGGAGTAGAGACAGAATGGACAATGATTACGGTGCTTGCCACCACTGGGCAACGGGCAGACAAAGCGTTTACAATGCCTGCACTTAAACACCTCTTCTTTCACCGAATGACGGGGCTTCTGCTTCCTCTTTGCATCAACACGAGTCGAGCCCTTGAAGTCTTCGGCGTCTTCACCATCATAAATGTCTAACGCAATCGCATCTTCCAGATGCAGAAATTTCTTGCCTTGCTTGCGGTATTGCTTCAATGGAAATCCTTCTTCTTTTTGTGCCTGACAACTGACGATCAATGAAGTCGCTCAACAGCGACGAACGAAGAACAAGCGCTACCGCAAACTGCATTTTTGCGTTAAACATACAACACCCTTTCTGTATTTTAAACATGAAAAACTACTATATCCTGCCTTGTCCTTAAAACCTGTTGAAAAAAGGCAGAAAAAGGCCCGGAAACATCAGTCAAAACAGGATAGAAAAACGAGTGAAAGTTTATGCGGGGAAAGCACTGAGGAGTAAAAAAAGAGGCGTACAGGAAAAGAGACGCCTTCTCATAGGAAGAAGCGCCACAAAAAGCAAACTATTCCGTTTGTCTTTTTATGAGTATACAACGAGATCCGCACATAGAGCGGGGTCAGGCACTAATTCGAGTTGTGCCCCAGCTTCTCGATTGTATGTTCTTGATTGTCTTTGCCTGCGCCTTAACGGCTCTCAGTGCTCCTGAAAAAGCGGACTTGCATCAAAAAGGCCAGTCCTTTCTAGTGAGAGGTAATGTAAACTGTTTTGAGTATAGTTGCTGCCATTCAAAAAGTCAAGCCTGTAAAAAAGCCCTCCCTCACCCGCATGAGGCAAGAGAGAGCCTTCCTCTTCGTTCGTCTTAGCCTGCAAGCTGTGCATGGCGCTCAAGCAGCTTGCTCACACGCTCTTCGGCGGCGGCCAGCTTCTCGCGCTCCTTCGCTACAACTTCGGGCTTGGCTTTCGTCACAAAGTTCTGATTGGACAGCTTGCCCTGAACACGCGAAACCTCCTGTTTGGCCTGAGCAATCTCCTTCTCAAGACGCTCAAGCTCTTTCGCGATATCCACCATACCGGCAAGCGGCAGATAGATCTCGACGTTCCCAGCCAGCAGCCCCATAGCCTGCTCAATCTTCTGCGAAAGCGCAAAATGCAGTTCTGGCTTCTGCGTGCGGGCCAGGAACTCGATCAATGGAACCTGCTCCTCAAACATCGTGAGCTTATCGCCCACCGCCATAATCACCGGAATACGGCGTGCAGGCTCCACATTCATCTGGTTTCGTGCATCACGAATGCGCGTGATCACTTCCTGAAGCAGGCTGAAATCCTGCTCAGCAGCCTCATCCACAAACCGCTGATGCACCTGTGGCCAGGGAGCCACGATCAACGCAGACGAAGGCCAGAGCGACTGATCAGGCTCAGTCAGACGATAGAGATGCTGCCAGACTTCTTCAGTCACAAATGGCATATAGGGATGAAGCAGGCGCAGGCTCTGATCCAGCACCGCGCGCAAAATGGCAGCGGTATTCTTCCGTGCTGCCTCATCACCCTGCATCTGCACTTTTGCAATCTCTACATACCAGTCACAATAGTCGGACCAGAAGAAATCGTTGATCTGGCGGCCAGCCTCACCAAGCTGAAAGTCATTTATCAGGCGGCTCACAGAGCGCGTCAACTCGGTAAAGCGGCTCAGAATCCAGCGATCAGCCAGCGTTTGAGGCTGCAAATCGGCAATATCGGGAATGCCGCCGCCGATCTCGGCAGTGGTCATCAACACAAAGCGCGATGCGTTCCAGATCTTGTTCGCAAAGTTGCGATTCCCGATAATGCGTTCCTCGATGAGCTTCATGTCATTGCCCGGGGTGCTACTGGTTGCCAGAGTGAAGCGCAGCGCATCCGTGCCGAACTTATCCATGACTTCCAGCGGGTCAACAACATTATTCTTTGATTTGCTCATCTTCTCACCCTTCGCGTCACGCACCAACCCATGCAGGTAGATGGTGTTGAAGGGGATCACGCCCAGGAAGTGAATACCGGCCATGACCATACGCGCTACCCAGAAGAAGAGAATGTCGTATCCCGTCTCCAGCACCGACGTCGGGTAGAAGCGCTGCAAGTCGGGCGTGATATCAGGCCAGCCAAGCGTGCTGAACGGCCAGAGCCATGAGCTGAACCACGTATCGAGCACATCTTCATCCTGATGAATCTGGTCACTTCCGCAGTGAGCGCACTCAGTTGGGTCCTCCCGGCTGACAGTCATCTGACCGCAGGTATCACAATACCAGACCGGGATACGATGCCCCCACCACAACTGACGCGAGATACACCAGTCGTGGATATTTTCCAGCCAGTCCATGTAGGTCTTGTTGAAGCGCTCAGGCACAATGCGCAGCAGGCCCGCCTTCACCGCACCAATAGCAGGCGTTGCCAGCGGTTTCATCTTCACGAACCACTGTTTCGAGATCAACGGCTCAACCACCGTATCACAGCGCTGACAGTGACCGATAGGAATAGTATAATCTTCGATCTTGACGACATAGCCTTGCTGTTCAAGGTCGGCCACCAGATGCTTACGCGCCTCATAGCGATCCTGTCCCGCGTATGGCCCGGCCTCCTCAGTCATCATTGCGTCAAAGCCAATCACCTGAATCGCGGGTAAATTATGCCGCATTCCGATCTCAAAGTCAGTCGGGTCATGCGCGGGCGTCACTTTTACCGCACCGGTACCAAAGCTCGGATCAACCGCCTCATCGGCCACAATCAGGATCTCACGACCAATAATCGGCAGAATGGCGACCCGACCCACCAGATCCTTATAGCGCTCGTCCTTCGGATTGACCGCAATACCGGTATCACCGAGGATTGTTTCAGGACGCGTTGTTGCCACGCTGATATAGCGCGTCTCGATCTCGCCCTCAATCGGCTTGAGAGGATAGCGCACATAGGTCAGCTTGCCCGGTGTATCAACATGGTTCACTTCCAGATCAGATAGGGCACTCATACAGCGAGGACACCAGTTAATGATACGCTCACCACGATAGATCAAGCCTTCGTTATAGAGCGTCACAAAGACCTCGCGCACCGCTTTAGAAAGCCCTTCGTCCAATGTGAAGCGCTCGCGCGACCAATCACAGGAAGCCCCCAGGCGACGATGCTGGTCCTGAATGCGATGTTTGTACTGATGCACCCACTGCCAGACACGCTCAATAAACGCTTCGCGTCCAAGCTGATGGCGGTCTGTGCCCTCTTTCGCAAGCTGGCGCTCCACCACGGTCTGAGTGGCAATGCCCGCATGATCCTCACCGGGAACCCAGAGCGTGTCATCTCCCCGCATGCGGTGATAGCGAATCAGAATATCTTCTATTGTAGCCGTAATCGCATGGCCCAAATGCAAGGCGCCGGTCACATTGGGTGGCGGCATGCTGATGACAAACGGCTTTCCAGACGGCCTGGGACGAGGCTTAAAATACCCACCCTCTTCCCAGAAACGATACCATTTGCCCTCGACCGCTTGCGGCTCATAGGCCTTTGGCAACTCAGCAGCCGACGAGGCCTGTATAATTGCTGTATTCTCCTGCTCAGCCATGAACCCTCCAGAATAATGGATAAAAAGAAAAAGAAGTTCTTTGGAATATCTTTGACCAATAAAAAAAGTCCTTCTTCGTCAAGGACGAGAAAGGACGCTCGTGGTACCACCTTACTTCGGTCAAACACTTCTCTTGAGAAGGCTGACCCTCATTTGTGCGATAACGAGCACACCGCGGGAATTCCCTCTACAGGTGCTTCCCAGGCTCACAGGCGACCTTCGGCATAACAGTAAAACCGGGGAAAACTCACAGCCCTTGATTTTCCCTCTCTGAACAGGCGTTATCCCTACTCCTCCTGATCGACGCCAGAAAGTGTTTTCTTCAGTTGTTTCTTTAGTCTAGCGAGTGGAAAGAAGAATGTCAAGCTACTTCAACTTATGCAGCAATTACGTCTCCTTCCACCCGCTCTATCAGCTCATTCGTGCTTCTCTATACTATACTTCTTTATACTAGAACACCATCACTGATACAAAATCATCCCGGGACACCGAAGGCTGTTCAAGGAACCAGTTGGTTATACAAACATACCATCTCTCAAAATCGGCAGGTCTCTCCCAGGAGTATATATAATTTCTATATGTAGAATGAGAAGGGGCTTTCCATAGCGGACAAAAGCTCAAATGCAGTAAGGTCCCTTTGGGAAGCTCCTCAGGGGGGCCGAAAATCCAGATGTACCAGATGTATAGGAAGGAGCATCCAAGAACCACACATCTTCGCCCCAGGGTTCTTTATAAACATAGCTAGTCAAACCTGGATAAAACTCCTTTTTATCAGGATTCTCCTTTTTGTATAATGGTATATCTACCATCCAATACAGCATACTTTTGTATCTCCTGCCTTCTCCATGAGGGATATATGGAGTATTTACAGCCTCACTACGACGCAAACACCCTCCAAACAGTGTATCGAGACCTCCTCGCTCAATCTTTACCCTATTCAATAAGAATTGACGAAGGTTGCACTCATATCCACTCCATTTCTGGGAAACCACACATTTATTTTCCCAAAATGGATCTCCTCCGTCCACAGGATCACGCAAAAGCATTTCATAGATCTCCCCGGGGACATAACTATGCCTATCGGGTAGGGGGTACATACCATTTTCATCCAAAAGACGAACATTTTTGCCTTCCTCTGTAATCCCGTGGATGCAGGTTTTACCCTTGAAGTTTTTGGTGCTTACGATCCAGACCTTCATAAACACTCCAGTCGCTTTTATTCAAGCAACTCAATAAAGAGAATCTCAGGTTGTAAAGGTACGTATTTTTGCTATCCCTCTATTTTTCCTTAACCCCCCTAAAATTGATAGCGACCTGTATAGTATCACATATATGAATATCTGTAAATACACCTATATATTTTTAAGCATGATTTAAAATAGATCACAGCGAACATCAATAAAAAGGAAAAAGCCTGCTCAAGCAGGAAGCTCAAGCAGACATGGAGGTTGCTTCGTTTATGGCAGCTTCACGGTGCGACCTTTGCCGGGATCACTTTCATTGTGCAGGCGATCAAGCGCCGTCACAAAGTAGGTATAGGTCTTGCCATGCTGGGCTGTCTTGTCAACAAAGGTGCGCGAAATATCTCCCTGTTGATTGCGCACGAGCGTCAGGAGGTTACTGGCATTGGCGAAATCGGCAGCTCCTGGTTTCTCGTTTCCCTCAAAGCGATAGATCGCAAAGGAGGTCGCATCATTACAAGAGAGATCCATCCAGTGGAGTTCTACGCCCTGTTCGGTCGCGCGAGCACTCACCAGTTCAACCGGTGTCGGGGGGAGTTTATCAATCCAGGGCATGGTAGGAATGAGCGCAGGGTACTTGTAGAGCTCCTGTGCCAGTTTGTCTCGGATTTTCAGGCGATTCTCCTGAAGATCTTTCATACTGAAGAACATGCTTCCCTGGACATTTTTATAGCGCAGGTTCAGACGAAGCTGATCAGGAATCTCTTCCGGATCTTTCCAGTCAGGCGGTGAATCGGTTCCAATTTTATACGCGGCCTGCCCGGTATAGAGCTGCGTACGGCTTCCCTGTACCTCCTTGTTCCACCAATCGACCAGTTTCGCATAATCAGCGACCTCAAAGCCGATATTCCAGTAGATCTGAGGCGTAATATAATCAAGCCACCCTTGCTTGATCCAGAGGCGCGTATCCGCATAGAGAGTATCATAATTGGTCGTTCCGGCTCTGGTATCCGAACCGGTTGGATCATCCGACTTATTGCGCCAGACCCCAAAGGGACTGATCCCGAATTTTACGTACTGCTTCTCGTGTTTGATCTTCTGTGAGAGTTCCTGAACCAGGCGGTTGACATTATCGCGTCGCCAGTCGGCTTTATTGGCAAATTTGCCCGCGCCATATTTCTTGTAGGTGGCATCATCGGGAAAATCCTGCCCATCAACAGGGTAGGGGTAGAAGTAGTCGTCCATGTGGACAGCATCAATGTCATAGTTCTTCACAACTTCGAGCACACTTTGCTCGATAAAGTCTCGCGCTGCTGGCTCTCCCGGATTATAATAGAGCTTCCCACCATACGCAATCACCCAGTCTTTATGTTTTCGCGCCGGATGATCGGGCGCAAGCCTGTTCATATCATCCTGCATGCTGATGCGATAGGGGTTAAACCAGGCATGGAATTCAAAATTCCGTTTGTGGGCTTCTTCAAGCATAAAAGCCAGCGGGTTATAGCCGGGGTCCTTTCCCTGTACGCCGGTCAGATATTCAGACCAGGGGCCGTACTGAGATGGATAGAAAGCATCGGCGGTTGGCTTAATCTGGACCACAACAGCATTAAAATTCATCTTCTGCAAGGTTTCCAGCAGCCCGATAAACTCCTGTTTCTGTGCAGCAATGGACAGACCGGTCTTTGAGGGCCAATCAATATTCGTAACGGTCGCTATCCAGGCGGCGCGAAGCTGACGTTTTGGGAAAACAGGCTGCTGTGCCGCGGAGGCTCCATGCACTCCGGATACGTCAGGTAGCGTCACAAAGACACTCGCAATACATAATAGCGCCCCGATACGAGTAATGACCCTTGTTCCGGGCATTGTAAAACGCATAAGGCTTTCCCTCTTTTCTTCCAACTCACATGCAAAAGCTGAACAGGTTTCCTTATTATATCACACTAAAGAGGGAAAAATGGTTTTCCTCTTTTTCTTTATTTCCTGATACCAGAAATATACTCCAACCTGTAGAAATCCATAGAAAAGTATGTAAATGCTGTGCCCCTGTTTCCAGAAAGAAACAAGGGCACCCCAAGACTAGAGTTTACGCGCTCGCAAGGCCAGAAAAAGCGGTATTTCCTGATGAGCACGCGCTTCAGCCTTTGATTTCGCGCCGCTCGCCGCCAGAGAGGAAATGATTTCTTCCATGCGGTCAAGCACAAAGCCACTATCAGCCAGGCCATTCACATACTCATGCAGGGGACGATGGAAACTGCGGCTGCTTCCCTGCGCCTTGCCCGGATACTCCTTGAGAGGCACGGCAAGCGGCGTCAGATAGCGATCTACCCGCCGATATTGCAGGGCTCGCTCTTCCTGCCAGCCCCAACCACTCTGACGAGGAACTCGAAAGCAGGGATGGATCATCAAAATGATCAGCCTTCCCCCGCCACGTAAAGCCCAGGCAGCCGAACGCAACACATCGGCAAGCGGATTCATATCTTGAATGCTCAGGAGGAAAACCGCTCCCTCAAATGAGGCAGACTGTATTCCTGGCACACGATGCAAGTGGCGAGCATCTCCCTGAAGAAACGTCCCGACATGACCGTGATACTTCCGCGCTTTCTGTACCATACGGACGCTAACATCCACGCCGACATACTGCGCAAGGCGAGCGGCCACATGAGGGGCCAGCGCACCCAGGCCAGCGCCAATATCAAGGATACGCTCGTTCATCTGTGGATCAAGCAGTTCCAGTGTTGTGGGAATCGCCAGCTTGCGATGATGCAGACTACCATCCTTGCCAGACCAGCCATCATACCACTCGGCCAGAGGGTCCCAACTAGTGCGAACTGTAGAGCGTCTCGAAGGTGATTGTCTCTCTGTCATTGGTCTCTCCTTCATTCAGGAGCATGAGAGGCAAACGCGCCTACAAGCCAGACAGGTGCTATTTGAAGAAGAGGCTGAGAGTAAGAAAAAAGGCCAGGAGCTCCCTCCAAACAGCAGACATCCGCTGTCGGGCAGCTCTACCTTTCTCACAGGTGGAAAAGAAAAAGGAGATACAAGAACGTGCTTCTCAAAAAGAGAAGGTTTGGAAGACAATTCGTACAGGCCCAGTCACAGCGGATTATCTTACCCGCAGCCTGTACAGCACGATACCCATGCGTAAACATACTCCTTCTGGAATAGTATTCGTTCAAGTGCTTGTCAGTATACCATACATCAGTTCAAGAAAGCAAATGACCTCACGCCGGACAAAAAGGAAGGGCGATCGACTGGATCGCCCTCACCTGTCTGCTCTGTTTATGCGCGTTTAAAGGTACATGTGACCTTCCCAAAGGAGAGGGTATCACCATCCTTGATAGGCGTCGCTTTATCCGGTTCCAGCTTTGTACCATTGAGCTTGGTCGAGTTGGTGCTGTTCAGATCGGTTACCGTGTAGGTGCTACCGATATGCTCGATTGCAGCATGAATGCGTGACACCGTATCAGCGCCATCCTTTAAGCCAAGATCAACTTCTGGCCGGATACCACCGAGATCATGATCATAGCGTCCGACAACAGCACGCTCACCCTGTAACTGAACCTCAGACCCATCGCTAAAGGTCAGCTTTCCCCAGACAGTGTTGGCGGAAGACCCTTCAGATGCGGCAGGGCGCGCTTTCAGCGACTGTTTGGGCGGAGCCGGTTTCTGCGCCGGTTCAACAATTCTGGGCTTATTCTTCTGATCCTGCCGGGCCTGCTCTATCTGCTGTTGCAGATGTGGAGGAGGTGTATAATACACTTCCTCTTTCTTCTGTTCAGGGGCAGACGCCGTGTCTTTCTGTCCACTACCCGGCACATAGGAGACCGTCGGCTGAGAAGCGGCAGCCGGTGCTTGCTGATTTTTGGGCACATAATACGGCACTTCTGGCTGTTGAGGAGCCTGCTGAGGCTCTTTCTTCTCACCACCCGGAACATAGGTGATTTTTGGTTGTGGCTGTACTGCCGGGTTCTGCGTCTTCGGCGGGACATACTGTGGCTCAGGTGGCCGCTCTGGCGGAGTGGGCGGCACGATAGTTGATTCCACAATAGGCCGGTAAACCGGAGGCTGCGAAGGCGCAGGCGGCGGCGTATACACCGGTGTCTCAGGTGGCCGATACGTTGGCGGCGTATAGGCTGGCTCCTCGGGCGGCGTGTAGGTCACGCGGGGAGAGGGCGCCGACGGGGGAGGCAATGGCGTCTGAGAAGCAGCCTGTTTGGCAACAGTATCAAACGTCGATGCACCACATTTGGGACAGAAAGCCGCTCCCTGCTTCAATTCTGTGTTACAGCGCGGACAATACAGCTTCGGCGGTGTCAATGAGCGACCACAACCGGAACAGAACGTGTCCCCCTTCTCATACGGTGTATTACAATGCTGACACCGCAGCGGACCACCAGCCACAGGCATCGGAGCGGGCCAGGATTGAGGCTGCTGCTCTGGCGGCACATCAATACGCGGCGCAGGGATATAATATGGTGTCTGCTGTTGCTGCTGCGGCGAGGTCCATTGTTGTTGTACCTGCGGCAGCAAGAACTGAGGAACGGGACCCGGTATAATACCCGGGCGCTGCTGGCGTACCAGCCCATCGACCATATTCAATACCTGATTACCCAGACTTGCCTGGCGCAAAGCACCCACGCCAGCGGTTAGCGCCAACGGCCAGAGCACAGGCATGGCCAGAATACCCACAGCACCGACGGCAGCTTTATCCACCCAGCGCTGCTGTCCGATCATTGCCAGGACGCCACCGGATGTACGCTGTAGAGTCAAAGAAAGTGCGGCCTGCATACCAACAAGGGCTTCAAAGTCGCCTCCCCTCTTCAACTGCACCAGCATCTGATCATTGTTCCCGATCTGCTGGGCCTGATACCCTTGAGCTCTATAGGCACTCACAAGATCATTCGCCAGTCGCTCAATGTCTATCTCTTCGGACTGATAAAAACGGGCGTCCATTCACTAGACCTCCAACGTAGCTCTACAGCTTTTCCCAATAATACTACCTGTTATCATACATTCTTCGCTCATAGGATTACCGGGTACAAGAGATATAAGGCACGGATGGATTGCTGACATCTATTCCTGCTTGCGGTACCATTCGTGGAGCTGCTACTGATTCGGCCCATGCTTTCGGTATTCCTATGATAGAGCCGTATCGCCCTTCGTTTCTCTCTTTCCCCAGGCTATCTTAGATAAGCATTGCTTGCCTTTTAATATCTACGCTTTTCTCTCATAAGAGTTGTGTCAAATGATATCCGATTTCTCACAGGGGTTTTGACTGTCACAAAAGGAGTCTTTATCTTTTGACAGTATACCATACCTGCTTCATCTCGATTCACACAGGCAATACACCAGCATGCTATAATATATGAACGCAAGAAGCGCGCTACAACCCAATAGAGAACAGGGAAGAGCCTATGCGCGAGCATCTTAACCCATCAGAAGCAGAGATTGATATGCAGGAAAGTCAGAACAGCCACGCGCCCTCATCACGCAATCGGCTCCGCCATATTATTCTCGGCCTGCTCTGGGCCCATCCCATGAGCGGCTATGATATCAAGCAGGCATTTGACCGTGCCATTGCCAGTTACTGGAACGCGGGCAACAGCCAGATCTATACGACACTCAAGAGCCTGAGCGATGACGGGCTTGTTGAGGCCGAAGTGATCGTCCAGACGTCGCGTCCGAACCGCAAGGTCTATCGACTGACAGAGGCTGGACAACAAGAACTTGCACACTGGCTGCAAGAAGCGGTCCCGGAGCGCTATACAAAGGATGAGTTTCTCACCAAGCTCTTCTTCTGTGGGGAGACCGATGACGAAACCGCCCTGTTTCACTTACAACAGCATCGGGATAGTCTACGTCAACAGCTTGTGCATATGGAACAGGTCCGCCAGCACTATGCGGATCGTCCAAGCCGTCGCCCTCGCCTCCTTGAATATCAGATGCTGGTACGCGAGTATAAAGAGGCTGTCCTGAAGGCGGGCTTAGAGGTCACAGAACGCGCTATTGCACGCCTTGAAGCGCGTTCGCGAGGAGAATAGTATTGCCCTGCCATATCTTGATACGCGCAGTGCTGCTTTTGTCCGATAGGTTCTCTTGAGCACACTATTCCAGCCTTCCAGGGCCGGGAAAGACAGCACAGGCTCAGTTCTGCTTTTACTGCCGCGCAATCACTACGTTCATAAAGAATGAGGCAAGCTTTTTCTCAACAGGAAAAAAGGCCATACTGACCACCTTCTTTGACCGATATCACTCCCTCGATACGAATACGTATAGAGAAGTATGACAAGTATTCGTGCCGAGAATATTATTACATTCTGGCTAGTACTGTCTATTCTGTTTGACGATAGCGTAGTCGGTCCTTTACCCTGTGAGGGGAATCACAGACAATGCACAGGCTCTCCCTTATAATGAGGAAAAGAAATGCCTGTATACGCTACGCAACCATGTTTTTCTCACTTTTGAGAAGGAAGGGCAAATTCAACAATGGGCATGAATCAACCACCATATTCCAACCCCGAATATCAGCAACAGGGCGGTTATCAACAGGGCTACCAGCAACCTGGCTATCAACAACCCGGTTACCAGCAACCTGGCTATCAACAGCCTGGCTATCAACAGCCAGGGTATCAGCAGCAACCCATTTACGGACAACCAATCGGGATCCCCGGTTATGAACAAAAAGATTGGCTGGTAACTCTGCTTCTCTGTATCTTCCTGGGACCGTTCGGCGTGCACCGTTTCTATGTCGGAAAAATCGGAACCGGTCTATTGATGCTCTTTACCGCGGGCGGTTGTGGCATCTGGGCACTGGTCGATCTCATCATGATTATCACAGGCAGCTTTAACGATGTGAACGGCATGCCGCTGAGAAGATCATGAAGCACACAATCCCTTCAAGAGCCACGGGGAAGGTAGTCGGCTACCTTCTCCTGCCACTGCTCTTCTGGCTGATTCCCTCGTCATGGCTCGAAGCGCACCCGATCCCCTGCCTCTCACGTCTCCTGCTGCACCGCACCTGTCCCGGCTGTGGTATGACACGGGCGGTCTCGTGCACCATACATGGCGAGTTTCGCAAGGCATGGCATTACAATAAGCGAGTCGTGTTTGTGTTCCCCCTCCTGCTCCTCGTCTGGGGGAAGGGATTTCAACACGCATGGTCTGACTTTGTGCGCCATCTCTATCGGAGATAGCGCATCCCCCGAGGATGCGACAGTTCTGAGACAAATACACGATACGCTTACGACATTTTCTCCCTACAATACCTCCAGTAAAGCCAGTCTTTTTCTCAATGGAGGGAGAAACAACGTATGCAGCCATTCCACCTGACACAGGCCGCACCACATGGACAGATGCACGCAGCGCCTCAGAATGCAGTCTTACAGGTACGCAACCTCACAAAAGTCTACGGCAACGCGCGCACAGGCGTTCAGGCAACCGCATTGAAGGGTCTGAATCTGACGGTCGAACGCGGCGATTTTGTCAGCATCATGGGGCCTTCCGGCAGCGGAAAAAGCACCCTGCTCAATCTACTTGCAGGCCTGGACACAGCCTCCTCTGGAGAGATCTGGGTTCAAGGACAGAATATGGCGTCCATGCGTCAAAATGATCTGGCCCTGTTTCGGCGTCGCAATCTCGGTTTTGTCTTTCAGGATTTTAATCTGCTGGATACGCTGACACTTGGTGAAAATATAGCCCTGCCGCTCAGCCTCGACGGTAAAAAGAATCAAGAGATCCGCCCCGCCGTTCTGAAGGTCATGAGCTTTCTGGGTATCAACGAATATCTCAATCGCTATCCCTACGAGGTCTCAGGGGGCCAGCAACAACGGGCCGCCGTCGCACGTGCCGTCGTCCATAATCCGAGCTTGCTCCTTGCAGACGAGCCAACCGGAAACCTGGACTCAGCATCTTCCCGGGCCCTGCTCGAACTGTTTCAGCGCTTAAATCAGACGATCGGCACAACCATTCTGATGGTGACGCATGATCCCCTGTCAGCAAGCTATAGTCGCCGCGTTGTCAGCATCAAAGATGGCCAGGTGCATAGCGAGCTGCAACGCAGTGCTGATCAACAGGCATTCTTCCAGCAGATTTTGAACCTGCTGGCCCAATTGGAGGGCTCACATGGAGTGGCGTAGCATTATCCTGAAAAACATCAGGAGGACCATGCGCCGCTATCTGGGCTACCTGACAGCAAGCACCCTGGCCGTGATGGTCTTTGTCCTGTTCTTTAGCTTTCTCTTCCACCCGAACGCAACTCGCCTGGCACAGCTTCAACTGGTCGCGGTTGTTCTCGGGCTCTGCGTCTTTATCGTCGCCTGGTTTGCGGCCTTCTTCATTTTCTACTTTCACGCGACGCTGATTCGTGAACGAAACAAAGAATTTGGCCTGCTTATGACGCTTGGTATGACACCGGGTCAAATCGGGCGTATGGTGTTTCTTGAGAGTATCTGTATCGGTATTGCCGCGATTCTGCTCGGCTCGCTTGCGGGGCTGATCCTTTCGCCACTCTTTTTCGCGCTTATCGGTCTGGTAGTGGGCTTACCAAACACGCTTTCGTTCGCTTTCTCGCCAATCCCGCTCACAATCACCGTGATCTTTTTTGGCATTGTCTTCCTGCTGGAAGCGGCAATCACATCCTGGCGGGTTCAGCGGCGCACGCCACGGATTTTGCTTCTGGGAGCGCGAGTTCGCCAGATACCGCCGAAAATCTCGCTGGTCAAGGTACTTCTGGGCCTTGCCTGTCTGGCAGGTGCCTATATTATGGCCATCGCCTTTAGCGTACAGTTTCTGTACAATGCCTTCCCGATTGTCATCCTGGCAATTGTAGGAACCTTCTTTCTGTACAGTGAACTGCTGGTCGGGCTGCTGGGCATCCTGCGTCGTCGGGCGCTAAGCGGCGTCAAGCTGCTGATAGTCTCGCGGCTCTCGCATCGCCTGCGCGACTATGCCCGTATCCTGGCAATTGTCACCATTTTGAATGCATCCGTTCTGTCTGCGATGGGCGCTGTCTATGGTTTCCTTCAGTCTGTACGGATCAGCCTGGAACAGTCGTATCCTTTCAGCTTGCAAATCAAGGAGAGTATGGAACACCCGCTCCGTCTCACGCCTGACCAGATTGTGGAGACCCTCAAAAAAGAAGGGCTCACCGTGACGGACCAGAAGGTCACACTATTTCTGACCGGCACTGTGAACGGGGAAGAGGCACAGATCGTCTCCCAGGACGCCTATCAGCAGCTCCGTGACATGGCGTTCCGTTATACCTCGGGACTGGACAACACCGGGCAGATCCCTGCGTCCCTCACCCCGGATCAGGCCTATTTGCTGGATGCAGTACCTTTTGCGATCACAACAGGGAACAGAGGCATCACCACAGAGGGGGAGACTCTCACGCTTCAATTCGGGTCACAGAAGCACATACTTCATTTTGAGCGGGGAGAGCACCGCGTGCTCAATAACCCGGGTTTCAATGGGGAAACGATACCTACAAGCATTCTCGTGGTCAATACCGACCTCTTTCAGAAGCTTCAAAAGATCAGTACCATCCAACAGCAGTACCGCATTCAGAGCTACCATTTACAGCAGGTACCAGATACTCTTGATCTGTATGGGCTCATTGCGAAAAAAGCAGCAGAGAAAGAAAGCACGTACTGGCTTGACAGCGATGAATCTCTGCCGCTAATGAACGGATTAATCAACATCATTCTTGTTGCGGGTTGTATTGTCAGCGGTCTCTTCCTGATCGCTGCGGGAAGTTCGCTCTACTTTAAGCTGTTCACGCAGCAGGAGGAGGATCGACGGCAGTTCCATGCGCTCTCACGAATCGGTATGCAGAAACGAGAGGGTATACGGATTATCGGCATTGAGTTCCTGGTCCTCTTCTTTATCCCGGTTCTGATCGCCATTGTGCATAGCAGTGTAGCGACACTGGATATGCTACACCTCTTCCTGGCAACCGATTTTGCAGCCCGGATCACCTGGACAACGCTACTGATTGCCAGCCTGATCTATGCGGCCTGTTTCGCTCTCTACTATGGGGTAGCGCTGTACAACTATATTCGTCGTCTCAAGATCAGTACAGTGGCATAACCCCCAAAAAAGAAGCTGTCCCCGCCAGTCGCAGCAGGGACAGCTTTTGTTTTATCTCGAAAACTAGGAGAGACGGGCATCCAGAGCCGAAAGCCGCTCACGCAACTTACGATTCTCCTCGCGGATCTCCTCAAGGTCTTTGCGCAGCTGCTTAAGTTGCTCTTCGCTTCCATCAGCCGACTTGAGCGCAACGGCCACAGAAAGCGAAACCCGTTTGACGCTCTCGTCCAGATCTTTTTCAGCGGCCCGCTCAAGCACAGGAATAGCCCGCTTCTCGCCGAAAGCAAGCAGGGCCCTGGCAGCCGTTGTCCGGGTCGGAGCCCAACTATCATGCTCAACAGCCTGACAGAGTGCCGTGACCGCCCGTTGTCGCACCTCCTCGCTGTAGAGGAGCTTATTGCTACCCACAGTGCCCAGTCCTGCCGCAGCATAGCGACGCAGCGTGACATAGTTTGTTTTGTCGCCGAGGTACTGGCACAGGGTGTCGACAACACGTTCATCACCGGAGGCACCCATACCGGTAAAGATGCCGCTATGCACGATATAGAGCCAGGAAGAGCGATCAAGCACCGAGTAGAGCGCGTCAACGCTGCCCTCAACGCGTGTCTTACCGAGCGCCGCCGCCACACTGGACTCAACTCGATAGCTAGGATCGCCCTTCTCCAGCAGCGCCTTCAAGACCTGTGCAGAGCGCTCTGCCTGCTCTTTGCGCACCGGAGCCTGAAATTCGCCCAGAGCCGTCGCAATGGCGGCGCGGGCCTGTGGCTGCTGATGCGGGTCAAGCTCCTGCAAGGCGCGAATCAGAATATCCTGTGCCTGATCGGTGCCTTGCTTGCCAATAGCGGCGGCCGCCTCCGCTCGCACGCCATAGAACGAGTCTTGCAATAGAGCGGTTTCCAGCGCCTTCAACGCCTCGGGCTCGCTGCGCTCTGCCAGCGCCTCGATAGCCTCAATGCGACCAAGCACATCAGGATCATGCGCAAGCTGATAGCACAGCATGTTCGTTGGGAGGCGGAACTGCAAAGTCTTAAGAACCCAGCCATCAGGATCGAAGCGCACCATCAGCGGCTCACGCTCAAGCGGGAAGAAGAAGGCCTGCTCGGTCTGACCACCTTCGCCTACGACAACGCGCAACGTGAGCGTCCTTGTATCGGTGGTGTTGGGGTCTTTTGCCGCCTCATCAGAGGCAGGGATAGTAAAGGCCAGCTCAACCGGCACCGCGAAGCAGGGGGTCAGATCGTCGATCTTCTGTGTCTGCTTGACCACAACCTTCGCCAGTTTCTGCGCCCGATCCCAGTTATACTGTACCTCGAACTCAGGGTAGCCACCATGATACACCCACTGCTGGAAGAACTGCTCCAGACTGCGCCCGGTCGATTCCTCAAGCGCACGCTGAAGATCGGCCGTCACGACCTCGCGGGTGCGGTTGCGCTGAAGATAGTAGTTAATCGCACGACGGAACGCCTTTTCGCCAAGCTGATGCCGGAGCATGTGCAGGACCCACTCACCCTTTTTATAGGTGTGGGCATCGAACATCTCCCATCCTTCATTGCTCCAGACATTGTAGACAATCGGGCGGCGATAGTGCTTGTCCTCGTTCTGGTAGGACTTCATTTCCTGGTGCATGGAGTATTTGAAATAATCCTTGCCAAGATCATGCTCACCCCAGAGCTGATCAAAATAGCTGGCAAAGCCCTCATTCAGCCAGGTATTCGACCAGTCACGGCAGGTGACCAGATCACCAAACCACTGGTGCGCCAGCTCATGAGCAACCACCGCCTCATAGCCCGGCTGCATATCAAGCGCGGCACGCTGATCCAGCAGCAACGAGAAAGAATGCGTAGTAGTGGTTGTATGCTCCATTGCGCCGGTATACAACTCCACGACTGTCTGCTTGTAGTTATCATAGGGGTAATCGACGCCGATAAACTCGGAGAAAAAGCGGATCATCTCTGGCGTCTTGCCCATCAGCAGGCGGGCATCCTCAACGCGATCTTTACGCACATAATAGGTCACAGGCATGCCCTGGAAGGTATCTTCGACGACAGCGAAGTCACCAACAACCAGCGAGAGCAGGTAGGACGCATGAGGCACGGAATGCAGCCAATGATGTGTCTTTGTTGCGCCATTGTCTTTGACTTCCAGCAGGTTGCCGTTCGCGATGGCAATATACTGGGCCGGAGCCGTGACCAGAATCTCGGTGGTCGCACGATCGTTGGGGCAGTTATGACAGGGGAACCAGTAAGCGGCGTACTGGGGCTGATGGAAACTATAACAATGGGTAAAGCGCCCGGGTTCTTCGGGAGCAGGTTTGACAAAATTCAATCCGATACGGGGGCGGGCATGGTAGGAAATCGCAACAGTAAACTCTTCACCATGCTGATAGACGCGATCCAGCGTGACAACAAGTTGCTTTTCTCCGACGCTGTACGCCAGTTTTCCGCCACCAACAAGTGTGACTTCATCAATATGAAGCTCAATCGCATCAAACGTGACGCTGGTTACCTCTTCAAAGAGAGCGGAAAAGGTGGTATAGGCGGTACCACTGACCGTCTCCTGATCGAAATCCAGACTGATATCAAGTTTGACGTGCTTCACGTCGGCTGGACGATCAGGCGGGAATTGCACCTCGGCACCAGGCAGAGCAAACGAACGGGCAGTCGGGGCGGGTCCTGTTCCAACAGGCTCCTGCCAGGCAAACAGGCTGTACCCATCCCCAAGAGAATGCACACGATTACAACAATGAGCCAAAATAAATCACCTCTGTTTCTAGTTTTCCACATTGACGCTGTAGACCGGGGAATACCCTCTCCCTCACCCCTTCTCGCTACCAGGCATAGAACATGAAGCACAAGCCCCCTTCTGAGCGTTCTCCCCGTGAGCCCTTCTATCAAGTCCCTCCATTCTCTCTATGTGCTTTATTATAGCATGTGTAAACGAGCGTCGCTGACTGGCTCCGCGCCAGCACCTCCCCTTCCGGCAAGGGACATAGCCAGAGAAGCGGGTCCTTGAACCGATCCCTTGCGTGGCCGTACTACTATTAGAGAAACGGAGTCATTGTAACAGGGAACGAAAGGCGTCTGTATGCGGGCAAAAACACCGCACATCAACAGGTTTGCTCAGATCGTGCGTTTCTATCGGGTTTCGCGTCTGCTCCTCTGGACGATATGGGTCATTTATCGGGAGCGCCAGCGCGTGATTCGAGCAAGAGAGCGTGGCGATTATGATGCGAAACCAAATAGCGAAGTACTCATCAAGGTGCTGGAGGCCTTCCGCGATACGGCTATCCAACTGGGGGTTCTGATGATTAAGCTCGGGCAGTTCCTCAGTTCACGCGCCGATATGCTCCCCGAGGATGCCCTGAAAGTGCTTGCCGACCTTCAGGACGAGGTGCCCCCGGCCCCGTTCGAGCATGTGGTTGCCGTCCTTGAAACAGAGCTTGGCAAGCCTGTCGAAGAGATTTTCAGTGTGCTGGAACGAAAATGTACCGCGGCCGCCTCGCTCGGACAAGTCCATAAAGCCGTGCTCGCCTCAACCGGGGAAACGGTAGCCGTGAAGATCCAGCGCCCTCATATACATCAGCTTGTCAGCATGGATCTCAGCACGATACGCTTTGTGATCTGGGTGGTCAACCGCTTTGTGAATCCAGATTTTGTCGATCTGGTTGGACTCTTTCGCGAGTTCCGTCGGACCGTCTTTGAGGAGATCGACTATGTGACGGAAGCCGCCAATATCAAGCGCTTTCAGGAGATGTTCAAAGACGATCCCACCATCTCTATTCCGCGCGTGTACGACGAGTATGTGTCCCATCATGTGCTTGTGATCGAGTGGATCGATGGCATCAAATTAAACGATTACGCCGCGCTAGAAGCAGCGGGCTTCGATCGGCTGGAGGTCGCGAACCGGACAGTACGAGCCTATTTCTATCAATTCTTTGAAGTCGGCTTCTTTCATGCTGATCCGCATCCCGGCAATATCTTTGTCAAAAAAGGCTCACCGGTCGATGATCCGGTCATCGCCCTCGTTGACTTTGGCATGGTTGGCACTCTGACCAGCTATATGAAGAAGACTTTGCGGGATCTCTTCATTGCTCTGGTCATGCGCAACGCTCACGATATCGTTGAGGCGCTCTTCAAACTGGGCTTTATCGGCAAGGGAGCCAATCTGACAACGCTTGAGCGCGGCATCACCATTCTGCTCGATCAGTATTACGGTATGACGCTCGGTGAGGTCAGCAATATCGATTTCAGCCAACTTGCCAGCGATCTTGAAAGCCTGCTCTACGGGCAACCATTTCAGATCCCGGCCCAGTTCGCGTTCAGCGGCCGGGCAGTCGGGACACTGGTTGGTGTTGCAACCGGGCTGGCTCCAGAATTCAACTTCTTTGATGTCGCTCTTCCCTATGCGCGCAAGTTCCTGCAATGGGATAGCAAAGGCATCGCGCAAGCATCACAGGATCTCTTCCGTGAAGTGCTCAACACGGGAAAGCTCCTGCTCACACTTCCGGGCTCACTGGAACGTCTTATCAGCCAGATCGAGTCCGGGCAGGTCGAAGTAAAGGTCAACAACTTTACCGGTAACGGTAAGCGCAAGCGACGTAACGGGCAGATAACAATCAGCGAAGGCAGCGCTTCGAGCGCTCTCACCTGGCTCCTTGTCTTTGGCTCTTCGCTTGGCTCAGGGATCTATCTGCATTCCTTACACCAGGGCCTTGCGGGCTGGTTCTGCTTCGGGCTGGCAACGCTCAGTGTGCTTGGCCTGTTGCTCAGGCGGTAACACCTATAACAAAGGGGAGGCACTGCTATTCCCTCCCCTTTAACCGCCAGCGATCGTCCTGGCAGATCGCACGCTGCTCCCGCTCAAGCTTTTTCAGGTGGGCCGAGACAGAGAACGCCGCGACCGGGTACAGGCTCTCGCGAACGTCCGTATAGACTCGCCGAACCAGTTCCATTACCGTCGCCTCCCCCTGATCAAGCGCGGCGATAATCTGCTGTTCACGTTCCATACGATGGGCAATATATTCCGCAAGCTTTGCCTGTGCGTTCTGAATCACCGGCCCATGAGACGGCACCATCTCGTTCATATCCAGCGCTTGCAGGCGATGCAACGTCTCCATATATTCAAAAAGATCTTCAATCACGACGGTGCCAACACCCGCCACTACGTCTCCAGCAAAGAGCACGCGCCCCTTTTCGAGATAGAAACAGAGATGATCGGCACAATGACCCGGTGTATAGAGCGCCCGGAGCGTATCGCTTCCAGTGGAGAAGGTCGTCCCGTCAGCAATTTCATGGTCGAGAAAGGGCATCGTCTCACGACGAAAGCCATAAAGAGCGGCTCCGGTTCGCTCGCGCAGCTCAACCGCCCCCCCGATATGGTCGGGATGACTATGCGTCAACAGAATCCGAGCGACGCCGCCACGCTCCTCAGCCGCTTGCTGAATCGCATCGAGGTGCTGAGGGTTGGCGTCGGCAGGATCAATCACCAGGGCGCCACTTGCAGGCTCTCCCAGAACAAGCGTATTAGTTCCCGGTCCTGTCATCATCGAAGCATTCGGTGCAAGCAGCACTGTATACAGTTCCATAGGTTGTTTGTCCTCTCTTAGAGCTTCCAGAGGAAATCCGGCGTTTCTGGTAAATAGACAAACGGCCCGCCTTCTTGTTCCAGCCAGCATGGTTGATGTGTTGGCACATAGCGCGTCCTGGTCGCCTCCACGGCCTCCCGCACAGTGCGAAATGCCGAGAGATCCCGAAGCTGATGGAAGGTCGGGAAGGCAATCGGGAAGGTTCCCGCCTCAAAGCGTTCCAACGCGACCACCGGTTCAATCCAGAGACCCTCGCTGGTTTCCAGACGATCATAGAGCGCTTCCTGCTGTGCCGGAGCTGCTGCAAGAAAGAAATGAGTGTCGAAGCGCCGTGGAAGCTGTTCCGGGGTAATCCAGTGCGCGAAATAGGCAAGCTGATCGAAGGCGGGCTGCAACCCTTCCTGCTCAAGAATAGTACGCAAGCTGACGGCACGCTCGTTTAATTGCTGCCGATAGCTCGCAAAGCGCTCAACATCTTCCTGTGGAATCGCCAGCACATCGGTGCCACGATATGCCAGAAGGACGTTTCCTTCCTCAAAAAGCTCACGGATAGCCGCGGCCCTGACCCCACTTCCCAGGGCAGTGCGTCCCTCCGGGTCAGCGCCCTCTAGCTCTACCGTGAGCGGCGCCTGTTGCTCAAGCGCTCGATCGTCTGCGGAGGCAGACCCACCAGGGAACACATAGATATCGGGCATAAACTCGCTCTGCACCACTCGCCGCACCATATAGACCTCTATTCCCTCACGCCCGGGCGCTCCATCGCGCAACAACATCACCGTTGCAGCCAGCCGCGGTTGTATCGCCATACCATTCCTTCTCCCGTCTTTTTTTCAGAGCAATACAGCAAGAGCACCTGACAACGCAAGGTCATCCAGATGCGTTTCACTCTATATAGTACCATATGCACGCACCACACCTTGTCACCAAAAAAGCCGAGGCTTTATGGTATCATGATAAGAGAATGGTTCTTTTCTCCCTTTCTCTCTGTTATACTGAAGAGAGGCGCTCGCTTCGGTTCAGAGGTGGGCAAAACGTCAAACAAACGGCTTGCAACCAGGAGAATTACTCCAGGGCCTATTACTATGGCTATTTGAGAGCATGTCTATGCCAACCAGTCAGCTATCTACGTATAATAACAACGTACCATCCCGCGTGACACCATATCTACGCGTGGGCTTAATTGGCGACCCCGTCGCACATTCCTACTCGCCTCGCTTCCAGCAAGCCGCACTGGATGCTCTGGGAATCCCCGCCCGCTATGACCTCTGGCGCACTCCAGCCGAGCAATTGATTGATCGCATTCGCTCGCTCTGTCAAAAGCACTGTATTGGAGCGAACGTTACCATCCCGCATAAGGAAGCCGTGCTTCCGTTGCTTGACAAGGTAGACCCACTGGCGGAACGTATCGGCGCAGTGAACACCATTGTGCATCGTGACGACTATCTGCATGGCTACAATACTGATGCCTATGGCCTGCTCATGGCCCTCTATGAAAATGGAATCGGTGAGCAGAGCACCGATGGCTCCATTGCATTGACAGGCTATACTGCGGTTTTGCTTGGAGCAGGGGGAGCGGCCCGGGCGGCAGCCTTCGCGCTGGCAGGAGCCGGCGTCCAGCGCCTTATTATCCTCAATCGCAGCCTGGAACGCGCTCAGCACCTCGCTGCGGACATCCAGAAGGTGTATGATGGGCCGGTGTTTAGCCTGAATGATCCAGCGTTCCTGATCTCTCACTCGTCATCAATCATCATCAACGCGACATCCGTTGGCATGCATGGAGATGTCAGCCCATTACCAATAGAGGTACTTTCTCGCTTTGAAGCAGATACCTTTGTCTTCGATATGATCTATAACCCGATTCAAACCCACCTGCTGCTTCAGGCGCGTACTATGGGGCTTCGCGCGGCAAATGGTCTGCCGATGCTGCTCCATCAGGGAGCGCTCTCGTTCGAGCTCTGGTTCAACCGGCCTGCCCCGCTGGATGTCATGCGCACGGCACTGCAAATCTAACGCTGGCTCGCGCCATACACTGCCTGCTTTGTTGTACAATGAGGTACTTCTATCTTGAATGTTAAGGAGTGAACCCATGCGTTTCGTCACATTCTCCACCTCGCAGTTACCAACTCCTCACCTGGGGTTGCTCCGTGATGATGAGGTACTTGACGTTGACCTGGCGGGTCGCGCTCTCAAGCAGGACGTCCCTGACCAGATGCTCGATCTCATTGACAACTATGAGCACTATCGCCCCGCACTGGATGCCCTTCTAGAGAAGGCCGGAAAGCGCCGCTTCTCTGAGGTCAAGACATACACCGATATTGGCGCAGTTCACGCTCTCTCAGAAGTCGAGCTGGCAGCCCCGATTCCCCGCCCACGTAAAAACGTGATATGCCTTGCCGTCAACTATAGCGAGCACGCAAAGGAGACGGCGGGCGTCCGCGAGCATAAAGGGGAGATCCCTCAGATCCCGGTATTCTTTACTAAGGCAACAACCAGCGTCAACAGCCCGTTTGGCACCGTCGAGATTGACCCGAGCGTCTCCACCGAACTGGATTGGGAGGTTGAGCTAGGCGTCATTATAGGCAAACGTGGCAAGAATATTTCAGAAGAAGAGGCGCTTTCCTATGTCTTCGGCTACACCGTTTTGAACGACATGACAGCTCGCGATCTTCAATCAAACCACAAGCAGTTCTTCAAAGGCAAGAGTCTGGACGGAACCTGCCCGATGGGTCCCTGTATTGTAACCGCCGACGAAATTCCCGATCCTCAGAACCTTGGCATTCGTTTGCGCGTCAACGGTGTGACCAAGCAAGACGGCAATACAGGCATGATGATCTTCTCAATTGCCCGATCAATCGCAATCCTCTCAAAGGGTATGACGCTTGAGCCCGGAGACATCATTGCGACCGGCACCCCGAGCGGCGTTGGCTTCTCGCGCAAGCCTCCTGAATTCCTGAAGCCCGGCGATGTTGTTGAATCCGAAGTTGAGCAAATTGGTACCCTGCGCAATCGCATTGTCGAAGCCGGGAAATAACACCCGCAAAAAAAGAGAGCAGAAAGGCGCTGTTTCCCTTTCTGCTTTCCTGCTTTATACTGGTGTTTCTTCGCGCATCCAGGGCGGTAATATGCCCCAGAGATTCCAGGCTGCTGAACGCGTATGCCACAGGCGCGGCGGAATTGTCACATCACGGTCATGATATTGCTGCAATTCGGCCGAGAGCTCCACCTGAATACCCTCAACATCAGCAAAACGCACGAAGAGGTCTTCTCCGGCACCATGTCGACCCGGCCCCCAGAGAATGGGCACCTGCTGCTGACTGAGATGATCAGCCCAGTGCAAAAGCTCCGTCCCATTCGCAATAGCATATCCGACGTGATCGATGCCAGTCTTGCCCTGAAGCAGTACCAGCGAGTGGTGATTACTGTCACAGCGCAACCACGCACACTCACGCAGCAGCCAATCCGAGATATCGAAGCCGAGCGCTTCTGTATAGAACTCAACCATCTCTTCAAGGCGCTCCGTCTGCAAAGCCACATGCTGTAACGCCAGAGGACGCCGCAACAGGTGCGCCTTGCGGGTCGCATGTGGAGGTGTCAACAGCTCGTTCGCGGTCACCAGAATCTCGACCCGGTTTCCATCAGGATCATGGAACCAGAGCGTATCTCCCTGATCGGGATCACCATCGCGAGGTTCAAAAGAAAGCTCTACTCCGGCCATTTGCAGCCGAGCGGCCAGAGCGGCCAGTTCGGCATCAGTATCAACACCAAAGGCCAGGTGATGCAGTGGACTATACTGTACAGGCTTACGTCCCTTCTGGATCACCGGGCGAGTATCCTCAAAGAGGCCCAGACAATGCGTGGTCTCATCTAACGTAAGAAAAAGGCTGCTCTCGTTATCATCCAGCCCATCATTCGTATCGGCGGTATCAAGGCGCAAATTCAGGCCAAGTATCTGGTGATAGAAACGCGCCTGTGCGGGAACGTCCGCAACCCAGAGTCCAACATGAACCAGACGCTTGACTTTCACCTTCTGTATTTGCTGATCACTCACAGCACCCCTCCTTCAGCCAGAGATGGGGCAGGTGCTCCCTACCTGTTTCCTTGCACATCTGCTTGTTCGCGGGCGCGGTCATATTCTCCCGGCAGGCCACATCTCTCGCTGGCTAAGTAACAACACCTGTCTCCCTGGTTTTCAGCGGCTCACAACCGAACCGCCTGCATTCTGTATCTCGCAGCCCGGAACATCCCGCTTGTGATGCACCAATGCGTTCAGCATGTTCCAGAAACTGACAGAATACTCCCACTATACCAACAGGTATCATACCTAGCCAGAAGAAAGAGGGTCAATGAATTTACCCGAAGGTCATATCTTCTTCTCACGATTCTCTCCCTTTTCCTCCCCGTTCTTTTTCTCTTCGACTACTTCACCTGAATCATCGTTCTCTTCCGTATCATCAGTCTGAGTAACAGGTAAAGAGTTCTCGGCTTCCTGTGAGGGGTCATGCTCAAGGAAATGCTCTACATTGGTCGAGGAGAGATCGATTGTTTCCAGCACACGTACCAGAGGGGTTGAGGGAATGGCAGGAACCGGGGTTTCGGGCGCGGAACGATCCTGTGTTTGTGTCTGCTGTTGGTCATGCGGTTGCTCTTGCTCGCGCAGCTTTGCCTTTTTCAGCTTTTTATAGCGAAGCGAGGCACGAATCTCCAAAAACAAAAGCCAGACCGTTACCGCCGCTGTCATAGCCCACGCGATAGCAAGCAGTAACAACATCACCCAGGGACTGAGCACAAATATTGTCAGCAACACACCGGTCACAATCACAGCCACAATAACCAAGCAATAAAAAAGGAGTAAGAAAGAGCGCCAGAACCGTGAGCGGCGCAAGCGCACCCCATGCCCCGTCGCGCCCGCTTCATGGCTCTGTCCTTTTTTTCGGCGTTTAATGGCGCTCCGACTGATCGGAACACTGCGCCGTACTTCAGGTGGCCAGACGGCTCTACTGATACCACAGGCGGATTGCGGTATGAATAGAGACGAATGCTGATGCCATCTTCTCTCTTTATGTCTCCGTTCTACCCTACTCACACTACTCACCACATATCTTTTCAGGCAGATTACCCGGCCATGTCAATGAAGTGCCGGAGTGCATCCGGCAATTTCAGACGCCGGTGTAGTCGAGCATGTTTCACGCTGTCGGATAACAATGTATCCCCAGGGAACATCTCTTCCTCACATGTATTGTATCCTTTTTCTCGCCTCTACACTCAATCATTCCCCCCTCATACTTTTTCCTCACTACTCCCACACAACCACCCTTGAGGGATCGCACTGCTTTTCCCCTTTCCAGCGTCTCAACACCTGCATACTCCACCCCACACAAACCGAACGCCAGAAAGCCAAAGCCTTTTTCAGTGGAATGATCTTTTCACCACAACCACCACGAGGATACAATAACCACCACAACCACACCACCATATCTCCACACCGGCACTTCATTAACACCGGGCCATCTCTCTTGTTGTCGTCTCTCCCTCCTTTCCACCTTCACACAGCACCGACAAAAGAGCCTGATGCTTGAATGTCCAGATATCGTGATTTGTCAAACTCGCCTCCATATCGTCTGGAAGCTCCGTCAATAGTATTGTAACATCGTCTTTTCTCTTTCAGGTTATGAATACATGAAGAATCAGTTAAGAATAGATATACGTACGAGCAGACTTCTTAACCTTTTCTGTAGATTATTTAGCTATAACGATATCATTATGAGATAATATCTCTATTTAAAACACGATAGAAAAGATAGAAGTCAATCTCTTTAATGTGCACCAGTATTTTCTGATATTACAGAATGAATGCTGTGCACGCTTTTCGTGGACAACAAAAAATCCATCCGTCGCGCCTGCAAAGGATGGATTTCGCTGGAATCAGAAAACAAAATGACAGCAGACCAGAAGGGTGCTGTCTTCCTGCTTAATCGTGGGTTCCCTCATCGTCCTCGATATTAATGCGGCCCCGCAAGACCTCTTCAGAGGGAGTATAAGCGGGCGGGTCCCAATCAAACGTCACGCGCTGGCGCTTAATCGGAATATCTGCCTGTAGCTTATCATAGCCCGCTTCGCGCGTCAGATTGATCTGGACCAGTTTCTCATCAACCTCCAGGCGACGAGAAAGCACGCCGATCAGCTCTTTTTTAATCAAATTGAGTGTTTCGGGGCTGACCTTGAGCCGATCATGAACCAGTACGACTTTTAAGCGCTCCTTCGCCACCTCACCCGGTGTCGGTTTTTTTTTCCCGACCATAAATTCAAAAACACCCATAACTTGCCCCCTTTAGGATGATTGAGAGCGCAACCGCCTATCCGCAGGCGCAGGCCCAAACCCTACCAAGCGTCGTAGTTTTTCCAGAAGTGACGGAGCTTCTGAGACGACATCCTCAAGAGGAATTTCTTCACCTAGCAGGCGTAAGGCAGCATTCACAAAGGACCGTCCAGCCCGCGAGCGCTTATCATAGACTGCTGGCTCACCCTTATTGGTAGCAACAATGATAGCCTCATCCTCAGGAATAATTCCTAACAGATCAATGCCCAATACTTCCAGTACGTCTGCCACATCCATCATATCGCCCCGTTTGACCATCTCGGGGCGCAACCGATTGAGCACCAGTCGAGGTTCTGGCTTGCCCGCAGCCTCAACCAAACCAATGATTCTATCTGCATCACGGACAGAAGCCATTTCGGGATTTGCCACAATAATAATCTCATCCGCCCCGACAATGGCATTGCGGAACCCCTGCTCAATGCCTGCTGGAGAATCGATCACCACAAAATCGAACTCCTGACGCAACTGCTGGCAGAGCTGTTCCATCTGAACGCTGTTGACGGCATTTTTATCACGTGTTTGAGCAGCAGGGAGAAGATAGAGGTCCGGGAGACGTTTATCCTTAATCAAAGCTTGTCTCAACCGACATTGCCCCTCTACTACATCTACAAGGTCATAGACAATGCGGTTTTCCAGCCCTAACACGGCATCGAGGTTGCGAAGTCCAATATCAGCATCAACAACCGCAACCTTCTTTCCTTGCAATGCCAATGCCGTTCCCAGATTCGCCGTTGTGGTTGTCTTGCCGACGCCACCTTTGCCTGATGTGATCGTGATAATCCTGCTGTCCATGACCTTACTCCCCTGTCTTCAGTTCTGTTCTCTGCTGACGAGCGTTGTGATCTCGCTCAATCGCTACATAGTATACCACGAACCGTCCTGAAATAGAAAACGACACAGACCAAAACAACGCCGTTTGTTGCGCATTCACGCGGAAAGATGCGGCGCAGCTCTGCCCTTCTGTTTTTCAAGGCGGAGTGGTATATTCACGCTACTTGCGTGGAGGACGACCACTCACCCAGGTCTCAACCACAATCTGGCCCTCACGGATCATCGCCACTTCGGGACTGGTCTGGGCCTCAAAGCCCTCGGGTGGACGCGAGAGCAAATGAGCTATACGTAATTGCACCGGTGATAGGTACAGCGAACACACAACGGCGCTCTCGTTGTTGGGATAACCCGCGTGAACCATGCCGCGCAGCATCCCCCAGACAATGATATCGCCTCCCGCCACGATCTCTGCACCTGGATTCACATCACCGAGGATAACGATATTACTCGCATGTTTGATTGCCTGGCCCGAACGAACCGTCCTTCTGATAAAGAGCGTATCTGCTGAAGTGCGCGGGTCTTTTGTAACCGAAGCTGGCATAGCTGCCGGTTGCAGCTCCCGTGTCACCGTCACCCGTGGTGTCGGGGGAGGAGCTGGCGGGGGACTCATCGGTGCAAAGTGTTCGGGCGGCAATTGAACCGTTTTGGCCTCTCTCTGCACATCCACCCTGTCGATTGCGGCTACCGACATCTGATAGTGCGCAAGCAGCCTCTCCAACTGGATTCGCTCACTCACGCGAAGCGCACGACGACTGGTATCAACCGTTAAAGAGGCTCCCCGAAAAAAGGCAGGAGCCTCAGCAAGCCGTTCAGCCAGTGCATTCAATAAGTCACTAAACGGCATTTCCGGTTCCAGCGTCAGGAGCAAGCCACTACGCGTCCCCTTAATCGCGATATGTGCTGGCACAGTCTTCCTTTCCTCTCTTCTCAGCCCATTCGAGCGATCTCTTCCTTTCAATGCCTCCGACGCTTCTCTTTCCTTTCTCTCCTCCATAGTCATTGAGCCCCGTTGTTGTTGTGGAGCAGGTGTGTACTGACACCTCATGCCACCACATACATTTTTATGAATATGCTCAATATGCATGTTCCGTGGACATCGGTACAGGTAAACACTTGCTGTGGCGGCTACGCCTCCTCGTTGATACCAGCCTGGATTGTGTAGCCCCAAAGTCCAGGAGTTTCTTGAATTCTAGCTTAAACCAAACAAAATGTCAAAGAACGCGCCTTTTCTCCTGCCGACATAGAAGAACTCCGTGATATCGCCGCTTCCCTCTGCTCCTTCACACTGCCCCGAACGCTTCCCGCCTCAGTGCACTTCCAGGCCCAGCATTTCGCCGAGTCCCTGCTTCCCTGCGTCGGTCAGGCGCACCGCTCGGCTATCTGGCAGGCGGAACATCCACTTCAGCTCAAAAAGACGCCGGGCAAGGGCGGCCGCCAGCGCTCCAGCCAGATGGTGTCTGCGCTCACTCCAATCGATATGCCAGGGAACAAAGATAGGCTCCCGCTTTTTCAGCTTGCTTCGATCAACGCGCAGGGAGTCAAGCCACTCTTCTCCCGCTGCCGTGACAATATAGCCTTCTTCCAGTGCTTCCACAAGCCCACGCCGCTCCATTGCCTCCGTAATCCGCACTCCCAGTTCCCCGGCCAGATGGTTGTAACACATACGCGCCTGACGTACCGCACTGGCCTGCTCCGACTCGCTCAAGGTCCGAATCGCTTGTGTTGGAGCGTAAAGCGCCAGCGTTTCCAGCACATGTGTAATGGATGGGTCACGCAGGGTAAAGAAACGATTTCGCCCCTGCTTTTCCATACGTAATACCCCCTCATCAACCAACCGCCTAAGATGCCCACTGATGGTTGAAGGCGCAACTTTGGACTTGCGAGCCAGTTCCCCGGCGGTAAAAGCTCTTCCATCCGAAAGCAGCAACAGGATGGACACACGCGTTGGATCAGCCAGCAATTCAGCAAATGATGCAATATTGATATCACCTTGCATGGTCTCCCTCTCCTTTTGAGAACGTCTTTTCTATTTCCCCACATTATACCCGCGAAATAGTTCACGTCTCACCGAACTATTTTGTCTTTATACTGTGATAGTGTGAAAAGGAGGAAAAGAACAAGATGACTGGCTTGCAAAAAACGCGCGTGGCCGGAATCGCGCCTCTGATCGCGGTCTGCACCGGCTACTTTATGGTGATCCTCGATACGACAATTGTCAATGTCGCGCTGGAAAATATGCGCCTGCAACTGCATGCGGACCCGCTGGCCCGCACCTGGCTGGTTGACGGCTATAGTCTGATCCTGGCAAGCCTGCTGCTGAGCGCCGGACTGCTCGGAGACCGCTTCGGAAACAGACGTATATTCAGTGCGGGCTTGCTGCTCTTCACGCTGGCCTCAACGCTCTGCGGCCTTGCACCGTCGCTCTGGATGCTTCAAGCAGCCCGGGTGCTTCAGGGGGTCGGGGCGGCCTTGCTGCTCCCCTCCTCGCTGGCGCTGCTGAACCAGATCTTCACAACGCCCGAAAGCCGTGCTCGCGCTATTGGAGCCTGGGGAGCTATCGCCGGGATTGCAGCGGCAACGGGTCCAGTTCTCGGAGGCTTCCTTGTACAGATGTTGAGCTGGCGCGGTATCTTTCTGGTCAACGTACCGATTGGGCTCCTCGGGCTCTTGCTAACGCTTCGTGTTCTTCCACCAGGCCGAGCGAACAGGCAGCAGAGCTTCGATCCCGGGGCGCAGGTAACTGGCTGCCTGGCACTTGGTCTGTTGACGTTTCTATTGATCGAGGGGCGTCATCTTGGCTGGCTCAATCCGCTCATCGTTGGCTCATTGGCTGCGGCGGTTCTGGCGACGCTGCTCTTTCTCCTGATCGAGAAGCGCGTCAGTCGGCCCATGCTTCCGCTTGCCCTCTTTCAGCGTCCGGCCTTTTCGTTCACCACGCTCCTGGGCCTTCTGCTCAACTTCTCCTTTTATGGAGAGCTCTTTGTCCTCAATCTTTACTTTGCGCAGGTCCAGCAACTGGACGCTTTTCACACAGGGCTGGCAGTTCTGCCACAGGTAGGTATGGCGCTGATCGGCTCGTCTCTGGCGGGACGTGTAACCGGGAGATACGGGCCACACCTCCCCATGTTCCTCGGGCTCCTCTGTGCAGCTCTGGGCTTTTTGGCGCTGAGTATTGCTCAGGCACATACACCTTACTGGTTGCTTTGTCTGCCGATGCTGGCGATCGGCTTCGGCACATCCTTTACCATGCCTGCCATGACCACGGCCTGTATCGCGGCTGCTCCTGAAGAGCGTTCTGGCATCGCGGCTGCGGTCTTAAACGCCAGCCGGCAGGTCGGCTCCGTGCTTGGCGTCGCCCTGCTAGGCATGCTGGTCGGGGTCGCAGAAAAAGGGGCATTTCTGGCAGGAATGCATACGGCACTCTGGTTAGCATGCGGCGCTTATCTACTCGGCCTCCTCTGTGTGCAGGCGAGTAAGGCCAGAGGCGAGGAGGGCTTGCAATCTTCTCACTCCATGAAAGACAATGCAGACGAGAGAAACTCCATTGCAAGAAATCATCACTAAAGGAGGCTAGATAGACACAACAATGGAAAAGCCAACGGATTTCCCGATGCAACAGGAGCGCGTCCTGACATGCGGCGATACCACAATCGGGATTCTCCCGGAAATTAATCTCGTCTCTCACTTTCAAGTGGGTAACTGGCCGGTCCTCTATCGGGCGATAGGGACCGGCAACGTGCGCCGTTGGGGCATGCCGCTGATGATTCCCAATTTCTCTCGGTTGAAAGATGGGCTCTTTGAGGATAAGGGAACTTCGCTCCCCATGCACGGCTTTGGTCGCTTGCTTCCCTGGAGCGTTACAGCCCAGACTCCCCGCAGCATCACGCTGCAATTGGATAGCAACGAGACCACCCACGCACAATATCCCTACGACTTCAGGTTTCTCACTCATATTGAGGTCAGCGAGAACACACTGACCTATACGCTGACAATGGAGAATCATTCGAGCGAGGTCATGCCGATTGCGCCCGGCTTCCATCCCTACTTTGCCGTCGGGCAGGCAGAAAAAGCCCAGGTGATTACTGATGGCCCCGAAGGCTTCGCAATCGATCAGTTCCAGTGGGATACGAACCCACCCGACAGGCTCTATCCTTTTACCAACCATGAGCTCAACGTTCAAATCCCAAAAGGGGGCTTCCTCAGCATCCGCGAGCTTCCGGTCAATGGCTCCTACTCACTGGCACATCTCCAGATCTGGTCCGAACCGGTCACAGCGCCCGATCACGAGTTTATCTGTTTTGAGCCGGTTGTTGCTGGAGAGAACAGTCTGAATTTGAAGCAAGAACGTCTGAACATTCAGCCCGGCTCCTCGCATCAATTGATTCTTCAGCTTCACGCCCGTCCGTTTGAGTAGGGCAACAGGGAAAAGGTCGAGCAGAAGCGAGCGCTGCACCGTTCCGCACATCCGGGCTCGGCCTTTCCTGCCTCTCGCGCCGCTTCAGCAAATTTCTCGTCGCCCGACAAAATGTAATACCTGAAGCATATCACCAACGTATAACGTATAGAAGAAGGTAGATTTATCCCTCCGGTCTCTCTCTCCGTGCCTCCTGACCCTATCAGAACTCAAGCCGGAGACAAAATATCCGTTTTAGAAAAGAGAGACCACAATATGTATACGCTGATCTATTTGTACGTGCATTTCCAATCGCAGTACGATATAATAAACAATGCCATAAGATGGCCCGTTTATCCTTTTTCAGTAGATTATCAAAGGGTAATCGTTGGAGGCCCAGAAAGCAGGTAATTCTCATGGACAACAAGCCGGACAACAATCTCTGGCTACAAAATAGTAACGATAGACAACCAATGCGCCCCGGCCCCTCAGGCCGCCCGAACGGGCAGAACTCCAATCCACCCCCGAGCAACCGCTTTAACACGTGGTTACTGGTGTTAGTTCTGGCTATGCTGGCGCTTTTTCTCTTTAACTACTTTAACACCCTCGGGAGAAACGCGAATTCGCCTCGCTTTGAAATGGATTACAGCGAGTTTCTCCAACAGGTGGAGCAGAAGAACGTTGAGTCTGTCACCTTTCAGGGGGACAGTGAGATCACCGGTACCTTCAGGAACTCATACAAGAATCATAAAGAGTTTAAAACGTATCAGCTCCCGATACGGGATCCACAGTTGCCGGATTTGCTCCGCAAGAATAACGTTACAACATTCACGTATGAGCCTCCACCAGATAACTCGCTCTTGATTAACCTGCTGATTACCGTTGTGCCGCTCATTTTCCTGATTGGTGTCTCTATCTACCTGAGCCGCCGTGTCTCTCAGGGTCAACAGGGGATCTTTAATTTCGGCAAAAGTCGTGCCAAGCTGATTCTTGAGGATCGGCCAAGCACCACCTTTGCGGATATCGCAGGCGTTGACGAGGCCAAATACGAGCTACAAGAAGTCGTTGAGTTCCTCAAGACGCCGCAGAAGTTCCAGCGTCTGGGCGGCAAGATTCCTCGTGGTGTGTTGCTGGTAGGCCCTCCGGGAACTGGTAAAACGCTGCTGGCTCGTGCTGTTGCTGGTGAAGCAGGCGTGCCCTTCTTCTCCATGAGCGGCTCTGAGTTTGTTGAAGTGCTGGTCGGTGTTGGTGCCAGTCGCGTGCGTGACCTGTTCGATCAGGCCAAGAAAGCTTCACCGAGCATCATCTTCATCGACGAAATTGACGCCGTTGGTCGCCAGCGTGGTTCCAGCATCAATACCAACGATGAGCGTGAGCAGACCTTGAACCAGTTGCTGGTAGAGATGGACGGTTTCGATTCCCGTCAGGCAGTGGTTGTACTCGCCGCGACCAACCGCCCCGAGGGACTGGATCAGGCACTCCTGCGCCCGGGCCGCTTTGACCGCCGCGTCACTGTTGATCGTCCTGACTGGAACGGTCGCATGTCTATTCTGAAGATCCATACACGCAATGTGCCACTGGCCTCTGATGTTGATTTGCAGGCAATTGCGCGCAGCACGACCGGCATGGTTGGCGCTGATCTGGCCAATCTGGTCAACGAGGCTGCTTTGCTGGCCGCACGCCGTAACCAGGATCTTGTGACGCAGCGCTGTTTTGAAGACGCGCTGGATAAAATTCTGCTCGGAGCCGAACGCCCGCTTGTCCTGAGCGATGAAGACCTGCAAGTCACCGCCTATCATGAAGGCGGTCACGCGCTTGCTGCATTGGTTACCGAAGGTGCAGACCCGATCACCAAAGTGACGATTGTCCCGCGTGGTCAGGCGCTTGGTGTCACGATGGCAACGCCGTTTGATGATCGCTATAACTATCCAAAAGAGTACCTGCTTGCGCAAATCGTGTACGCTCTGGGTGGCCGCGCCGCTGAACAGGCCGTCTTTCATCGTATCACGACCGGAGCCGAGAACGACCTGCAACGCGTTACTATGATTGCACGCCAGATGGTCACACGCTGGGGTATGAGCGAGCGCCTGGGAACCGTTTCCTTCAGCGAGCGTCAAAGCCCGTTCATGGGTGGCGATGTTGGCAACCCGACCGACTACAGTGAGGAAACGGCTCAAATCATTGATGAAGAGATCTCACGGATCGTGAGTGAATGCTATGAGCGCACCTACCAGATCATGCAGCAATATCGCCCAACGCTTGACCGCATCGCGGAAGAGCTGCGAAAGCAAGAGACGATCGATGCAAAAGTTCTGCATGCCATCTGTGAGGAGACCGGTGCACCACTCGCGTCGACACAGAAACGACCCAGGGTGCCACAGATCGCGACGACGGTTGCACCACCTCCGCCGCCGGAGCGTCCACAGCCGCCAGAAATGGAACACCAGCAGACCGAATAAAGTAAGAAACGGGGCAGAGCAATCCTCTGTCCCGTTCTTTTTTGCAGACCTGCTTATTCCGCCTCTTCATCCCTTTCCAGCCAGCTCCGCATCAAAGGGTACTCCTTCATTACGGAATCGAGCATCTCGGAGGACAGCGCCATAAAGGTTCCCTGTGCTTCCGCAAGCACCACACTCTCATCTTCGGCCAGAGTGATTTTTCCCGATGCTTGCATCAGGCGTCCCTTCTGTTTCCCCAGTTCCGCACGCACCCGTAGTAAGGGCCCATATGGCACATATTTGCGGTAGCGGATCTCCAACCTGCCTGTCATTGACCAGGCGGGACTATCCGTTAACATAGAGGTACGGTTCAGTGCTTCATCGAGCACGGTTGCAATAATGCCACCATGAATCACACCCGGAAAGCCCTGATGCTCGGCCTGCGGGCGGAAATCGGAAACCACGGTGTCGCCCTCGCGCCGAAATTCCATCTGTAATCCATAGGGATTGCGCTTCCCACAGGCGAAACAGAGTTGATAATCCGAACGATCATTTAAATCTGTAATCATCTCTTTATTTCCCCATATATGCTTTAGAAAAGAGCACAAAATACTGAGCGAGTGGTCTTTGTACGCCTCTGCGGTCGAGTCTACCACATCTCAAGGAAGCAAACAATGTACTGCTTCAGCTTGCTCACGTGCGAGCAAACAGAGTATGCTTTGTTAGCAGGAGCATGTTCATTCAGAATCCATCAACTTAGCAGACAGGATGAAAGACAACCATGACACATACCGAGCAGAACACGACCCTGAATCAGAACAAAGAGCAGGCCCGGCAAGAAGCCAGAATGATGCTACAGCTTGAAGAGCTCCGCCAGGAAGTCAACAAAAGCCGGCAGAAGCTGGAACATCGTCAGGCACAACTGGCCCGAGCCGCTGAAAAGTACGAAAAAGCACTCCAGGAATTCAACAACCTCAAGCAGCAGCTTGAACAGCTTCAGGCCAGGCCCCTGGAAGTGCCCGTCAAGTCCCATCCCTGACAAAAAGAAGCCGCCCATACAGTGTATGGGCGGCATCCCTCAATAGCCAGAAGCAGTACGTAACGTAAAAAGAGAACTATCTGCGTTAGTGAATTGCGACCGGGCTCACCGCATTGGCGGCGTCCTCCGCTGCCTCGGCGGGCTTGCTTTTACCGCGCAACGGGATTTCCTTCAGGAAGAAGACCACCACGAGCGCCAGCGCCATCAGCATCGTACCCAGGATAAAGACGTTGTGAATACCCTGTGTCAGGCCGACTTTGACCGCCTCCATCACCTGATTGTACATCTGCAAGCCATCGACATGCATTGCCTTACCAACAGCGATAAAGCCGGTCTTCATCTTTTCCTGCATATCAGGCGACGTCAATACATTTGGATTATCAAATGCGCTCAACAGCGTCTTCGAGTGATCGGTTGGCAAAGGAATGGACTCAAGCAACTGGCGTAACTTGGCTGGCAGCGCATTGTGAAAATCATCGACATAGCCGGTGTTCATGATCGAACCCATTGCTGAAAGGGCAATCGTGCTACCGATCTGACGGAAGAAGGTCAACGCCGATGTCGCCTGACCCATCTTCTTGTACGGAACCGAGTTCTGTACGATCAGCGTGTAGAGCGACATACCGAAGCCCAGACCCAGGCCCATCACGATCATGGCAATGAGCAGATCGTTCCAGACCGAATTGATATCCAACCGCAACAGAAGCAACGCGCCACCCAGGGCCACAATCATACCACTGATAGCGATGATCTTATATTTACCGATCTTCGAGACCAGGAAGCCCGAAAAGACGCTGGTGATAATCATCGAAATCATCATCGGCGACAGGATCAGGCCACTGTTGGTTGCAGAGATGCCGAGCACGCCCTGAGCATACAGCGGCAGGAAGAAGATACAACCAAACAGACCCATGTTCATCAGCATCGTGATCACAACGGAGATGCTGAAGATGTTGTTCTTGAATAGACCAGGATCGATAATCGGCTGCTTCTCACGTCGTGCCAGGAACGCTTCATAGGAGAAGAACACGACAAAGAAGACCAGGCCAAAGATGATCAGGCCAAGCACCTGCCAGGAAAGCCAGGGATACTCAGAGCCACCCCAGCTCAGACCAAGCATCATAGGGACAGTCGCGGCGACCAGGAACAAACAACCGATGTAGTCAACGCGTGCGTCTTTACCGCGCGTGTGCAGCGCAGGCATCAGGAAGATCAGCACTAACAACGCGATCACGCCAACCGGCAGGTTCACATAGAAGACCCAGCGCCAGGAAACGTTCTCGGTAATCCATCCCCCCACGGTAGGACCGAGCACTGATGAGAGACCAAAGATTGAGCCGGTCACGCCCTGCCACTTACCGCGCTCACGCGGAGTAAACAGGTCTCCAACCACAGCCATCGCGATAGGCATCAACGCGGCTGCGCCCAGGCCCTGGAACGCGCGGAAAGCGATAAGCTGGTTCATATCCTGCGCAGCGCCACACATTGCCGAACCGGCCAGGAATAAGATGACTCCAATCAAGAAGATCAATTTACGACCGAACATGTCCGATAACTTACCGTAGATCGGAATCATGACGGTCGAAGCCAGCAAATACGCAGTTGAAACCCAGGTATAGCGATCAATACCATTCAGTTCACCGATAATACGCGGCATCGCGGTTGAAACAATGGTCTGGTCCAGCGATGCCAGCAACATTACCAGGAGAACACCAAACATGGTCAGCAGCTTCTCCCGATTGGTAAATTCGGGGCGGCCGCTGTCCATATCCACTGTCTGCCCCGTAACCTCTTTCATAGAATTTGTTCCACCTTCTCTACTGTTTCAAACAAAACAACCACATTCCTACTTATTCTTTGTCACTTGATTCTTGTTTTCTTGTAATGCCCTGTAAAAAGATGTGTCGAAGCTGGCGAAAGAGCTCGCGATGCGGCACTTCCTTTCCGCCAAGCAAAATAGCGTCATAGCGGCGTATAGAAAAGAGCGAGAAAAATGCATACATCATCGCCTGCGTAGAGATCGATGTCTCGAACTCACCAACCCGTTTCCCCTCTTCCAGAATCTCAACGGTATATCGGCATAATGTATCCATTTTCTCTTTTATACCGTGCTCTTTTTCCTGGAAAACTCGCTTGATATCGATTCCATTGTAAATCGATGACAAAAGCCGAGCTCGCTTACTATAGATGCCAGTAAACACATGCTCGATAAGCCGATCAAGCTTCTCGCTTGGGGTCAGGTCGGCAGCAACAACAGCCTCTACCTCACGCAAAGCAGCCTCGATATTCCAGGTAATCAGAGCCGCAACCAGTTCTTCTTTGCTCGGGAAATGGTGGTAAATAGTCCCCTTCGCTATTCCCACCCGTGCGGCAATCTCATCCATTGAGGTCTCATAGTACCCCTTCTCAAGCAGTATCTCTTCTGCCGCTTTCAGAATAAGCTGCTCTCTCTCCTGTCTCTGTTTCTCTCGTAATGAACAATGCGACTGCATCGTCTGCATATTTTCTTCTTCAGCCGAGGCTGGCTGCCCTCCCGGGTAGTTTTCTGACCTTATGCTCACTATATGACTACCAGTTCTATTCTGTGACTTACCAGTCATTATATTACTATCAGGTCAGGCTCCTGTCAACCCTTCTTCCCCCCAATTTGGGGGAGATCTTTTCTTTGTTCCGTGCTCCATTTGAAAGAGAGACAGGCCGGCTTCCTCTTACAGGCTCCGTCAACGGAGGCATAAATAGCATCCTCCCATTTGTTGTATAACAAGGACAAATAAGAAGATATTCTTACAGTAGCGCTTCAGCAAGCAAGCATTGTACAATTTGCTGTGGTAGCCTCTATTCCTCCTGCCCTGCCAGCATGTGATGGAAGAGAAAGGGCAGTTCCCCATCTCACGGGTGCCAATCTGCCATATGGCAAAATCAGAAATTTTCTATTTTATACTTTTATGAAGGAGTATTCTTGCATGCCTCAAATCGAGACTCGACCCGCACGGCCCGAGGACCGAGATATCGTCCTGGCCTTCTGTGCCCATACATGGGAAGACGGTGACTATATTGAAGAAGTCTGGGATGAATGGTTGAACAATCCGGCGGGACAGCTTGTCGTCGTCACAGTTGACGACCGCCCGGCAGGTATTCTCCATATGGAGATGCTCACCCCTACCGATGCCTGGCTTGAGGGCCTGCGCGTTGATCCAACCTATAGACGTCAGGGCCTGGCCCGACGCATGAATGAGGCCGCGCTGCTGGAGGCCATGCGCCGAGGAGCTCAATATATTCGCATGGCAATCTCGCATGAGAATCAGCGCTCTCTGGAGCTGGCCGAAGCCGGTGGTTTTCGCAAGGTAGCAGGCTTCCTGCCTTTCAGCACCGTTCCGGCACTGGACAAGCTACAGAAGATCTCGGCCAAAGACCGGCCCCGCCCGGCAACGATAGAGGATCTGGATGACATTATCTCGTTCCTCAATGCCTCCAATGTCTTTCCAATCATGGCCGGACTCTATTTCCACCGGTTCCGCGCTATCCCGATCACAGCTGTATTCCTTGAAGAGAAAATCAAAGAGCAACAGATCTATCTCACCAGGCGCTGGGAGAAGCTGGACGGCCTTGCCATTTTTGACGTTTGTCCTCCCAACAACTACTATGGTACACATATCTCGCTTGGCTACATCGATGGCACCTCAATTGAGCCGGTCAGCTTACTGGCTTATGAGCTGCTTCATCATGCCATTACACAGGAGATGGATCGCGTGCGTGTCTACCTGCCCGATCAGGTCTTTATGCGCGACGCATTCTCTGGCGTGGGCTACACTGGAGCCAGCTTCGAGGAAAACGATAACCTCTTCTTTGTCTATGAGAAAGGTCTTTTCTAAGCCTTTCTGGACGCTCCAAAAAAACAACGGGTGGTTCTACAAAACAAACCACCCTTTTTTCTTGACGTTTTCCCTACTCGGTCTCTATCGCCGCATCCACATTCTTCAACCCGTGATACTGTAAAAGCCAGCAGCCATAGTTCATCCCGCCACCAACCGCCGGTAGCGCGAGCCACTGTCCGGGCTTCAGTTTCTCAGCCTTTAAGAGCTCGACAAGGGCAGTGCCAATGCTGGCATTGGACAGGTTGCCGTAGTAGCTGAAGTTATGGGCCAGCTTCTCCATAGTATTTTGCGGCCAGCCATAGTCATTGATCAACAGCTCACCCAGGCGGCGCGTCATGCGTGAGTTGGCCTGATGCGGCACAATATGGCTGATGTCATCATAGGACAGACCGGAATGACGCAACAGCGCATCGGTGCTTTCGGCCATCGCGCGTGGGGCCTCGCGGAACACCTCTTTACCGTTCATCTTGGTATAGCCGACATGATACTGAGAGAGTAGAACGCTGAGTTCTTTTCCGCGCCCTTCCTTAAAGAGTTGCTGAATCTTCAGGTCAACTTCGGCCATCTCAATACTATCTTTACGCAACGGTGTCTGGTAGTAAAGGGAGCTCGCTTGTCCGGCATCGGAGCCATTGATAGCAAACGTCTCATAATTTTCCGTCTCGCCCGCTTCCACCGCTTCCAAAATATAAGCAGCCGCGCCTTCACCAAAGAGGGAGCTTGTCTTCCAATCCAGGACATGCATGATATTCGGCAGCAGTCCTTCTGAGGTAATGAGCAGGACGCGCTTTGCAGAACCGGCCTTCAGCACTTCACAGCACATCTGAAATGCTTCTGTCTGACAGGCACAGGCGCCTCGCAGCATTGTAGCTCTGATCGTGGGAATGCCCAGGCGGTGCTGTACCAGACCAGCAATGGTGGGGAAGGCATCATTATCCGAGGAGGAAGCACCAATAACCGTATCGATATCGCTTGCCTGCAAGCCCGCGCTTGCCAGAGCACGTTGAGCCGCGATCACAGCCATATCGGTCAGAGTCTCGTCCTGGGAACCATCTGACGGATAGATCAAACCGGGTGCATCTTCGCCAGCCATCCTTTTACACAGATCCAGCGTGCTGACACGTACATGTCGGGTCTTGAGCCCGGTCACTCGCTCCAGGTCTGCCGCTTTGCGGGGATCACCTAACTGGGTTGAAATGTAAGCAAAAAAATCATTTGTGATAATGCCTTTAGGCGCGTAACTCCCCAACCCGATGAGGCGCACTTTCGCCCGAGTGTAGATCTGTGGCACGATATACGTATACGCAGGCCATTGACCTGAAGGGGTAGAAGTCATTCTTAAAAAAAACCTCCATAATGAGGATGGAATAGAACATACTGTACGCTAAGTATAGCACATCTCATTTGTCTCTGAGCATCCCAAAAAACGCAAGAATGGCTACTTACTGATCCGCACTCGCTCTTTCTGTTTCCCTCCTGCATCTCCCCCATTCGCGCTATACTGCTGAACCGCGTTTTCGCATCCGGACCCCTTGCTTTCCCCTTCTTGACCGAAAATGCTACTATATAGATGCACGATCGATACATGAGAGGTGCCTACATCAGATTCAGCCGGAGAAGAAGAGCATAATGGCTACCGCAACGGTTCATCCAGTAGAAACTGAAGAAACGGAACGTCGCCCCCGTCAGGTTCACACGATCACCGACCGTTATTCTGTTGCCAATACATTCCTGCTTGATGATGGAAAATTGATCGTTGTTGATCCTGGCTCAGATACCTCTGTACGCCTGCTATTGACCTATATACAGCGTTTTCTCAAGCGGTCGGTCTCCGATATTGACCTGATCGTGCTCACGCATCTGCACGAGCCTCACCTTGCCGGACTGTCTCTGTTACGGCGTTATTGCCAGGCTCCGGTAGCAGCCTCAGCCATCATCCGCACGCTGGCACAAGAAGAGCGAGGAAGCATTTTCCCGTACTTCAGCCATATGGCAGAAAAGCTGCTCAGTCATGCCGCACCCCACGTTGATCTACTTCCTCCAAGCTATAGCGCCCATCTGCACTGGGTTGAGCTCTGGCTTGACGATGTGAGTGGGCTTCCCGAGCATCCGGACTGGCGCGTTATTGCCAGCCCGGGGCATACCCCCGAAAGCATCTGCCTGTACAATCCCTTCACGCTTGAGCTGCTCTGCGGTGATACCATCTCAACTGTTGAAGGTCATGGTCCGCTGTTGCATGTCGGGGCCAATCGCCAGCGCCTCTACGAAACGTTTCAGGTGCTTCGTGAGCTCCCGGTGCGCTATCTCTATCCCGGACACGGACGGCCCATTCTGGCCATGCATCCCCTTCAGCACACCGAGATCCAATGGTAGACTTGCCCTATTTCTGTCTGCTAGGCAACTTGATAGGAGAAGGACCAATGCCGCTGATGGGTGCCGCAAACGGGCGCGGCGTAATGATCTGGCGTAGCGATGACGTTCGAGCAGCAGAAGCGGAAAGATAGGCCATCTTCAGGTTACCAATAATGACAATATCGCCTTCCTGCAAACGGCGCGGCATCATCAACGGCTCATCGTTCACCTTTGTGCCATTGCGACTGCCAATATCCTGTACATAGTCTCCGTCGGCCTGTCGCAAGAACTGAAGATGCCGTCTCGAAATAGAGCTATCATTAATCACAATATCGCTCTCAATGCCTCGCCCGAGTGTAATCAACGAGCGATCAATCAGAAAGCTGCTGCCCGCCATACTGCCCTCTTGAATCACCATCACCGCGCAAGCGGTCTCAGTCAGCGGCAAAGGCGCGGCCTGCTGTAGCTCAGCCGTCTCTTTCCATTCCTCAGTGACACCGCTTGCCAGCTTCTCATTCTGTCCGAGCGGCCTTGTAGGCGGAAGCACTCGGCTTTTCTCGCTGGTTCTATCATCATCCATTGCCAGATCATCAGAGGAGAGCCAGCGATGATGGGCCAATGGATCAACGTCCAGCAACGGCATGTCCTTCTGTTCAGCAAGCGAGAAAGTGAAACGATGCTCACCAACTTCCAGCACATCATTTGATTCTAGTTGAGCATAGCCGCGCACCCGTCGTCCATTCAGCAGCACCCCATTGAGGCTTTCGCAATCGGTGAGATAGACGGTTCCCTGAACCCAGGCAATTTCGGCATGATGGCGTGAGGCAAGCTCATCATCCAGCCAGATATCATTATCCTCATCACGCCCGATAGTCATAATTGCCCGTTTCAGTGCAAGGCGCTGTCCCTGAAAGTTACCGCTACGGTACTCCAGCCAACCCCAGGGAATCTCCTCGCCATACACAAAAGGGACAGGGACACCAGGCTGTTTCCGTGGGGGAAAATACTTGCCAGTTGCCTCAGATGGCTGTGATAAACGCTCTTCTTTGCGCGGTGCGCGAGGGGCAGTCCAGAGACAATAGGCCAGCGCGCCACCAAGCGGCACCAACCAGCCCATCACAAGCATGTAGACTAGCACGACCCCTTTTTCGGTCTGAGAAACCACACCACCATCTTCAAAGCACATATCAAACCAGACCTTTGCCGGTACAAGCAGGCCACCGACAACAAGGCATACGCCGATAACACCGACCAACTGCCTGAGAGTTCCTCGTTTCCGCAAGACAGTATGTAACGAGGTTCCCAGAATAGCCAGTGTACAGCAGGCAAAACCACCAAAAAAACCGCCATAAAACCAGATGGGGAATCCTACAATACTTGTCTCCATCCTCCCTCACACCCTATTCCTGCCTTACACATAGAACCTACATCGTCCACAAGAAGACAATGTATGTAGAACGAACCAGCCACCGGGATTTTGTGCAGTCTCTATTCCCACCGCCTGTCTGCGGCTTCTTTTTGCGGGATTATTTGAGGATGTCTGTCGTATATGACAATCTAGAGCAGACGGTATTTGCATCTCTTTATCACAGGATTCATGCTCGAACCCGTTCTCCCATTACATCACCAAAGCCTTTCCTGATGCTCAAGCGCTCAGATGACAGCAACCTTCTTTTCACGGCGCAAGAAGCAGCAGCAAAACGCTGGTCATGCCTTGCCATTGTCAGAATGCACTTGCGGTTCTGACAGAAGACAACTTTGCAGGCATCATATCATCTTGTTTCATTCAAGACAAAAAGGTAGGAAAAGTGGGTGATTCTTTACAGCCTTCTCTCGCCTGGCTGGTAATTGTACACATTACACTTCCTTTTTTACAGGAGGATTTGTACATTGTCATATGCCCGAGAACCAACTAGAGTAATAACTGACTTTATTCCTTCATGCTGTCTTCGTAGGTTCCCTGTTTTAGTTCTTAGTGAGGTTCTCATGGCTTCTCCTCCAACACGTATACAAGCGCCAAATGGACTCAACAGTATTACAAAGCGCTCAAAAGGACCGGTACTTCCGTCCTCATTACGTCCCTTGACCGACGCCCATTTTGCCACTTTCTGGGGGGGCGCGTTCATTTCCAGCATTGGTTTCTGGGTTCAAAGCATCGGTGAAGGCTGGCAGGTGTTGCGATTGACAAACTCCCCATTTCTCCTCGGTTTGGTCGCCTTCGCCTCCACCGTACCCAACCTGGTTCTTTCTCCGATTGGCGGGGTGATCGCGGATCGCTTCAAACGCCGGCATATCCTGATCTGCACGCAAGCAACCTATATGCTGCTTACTCTTTTTCTCAGTATTGTCTCATTCTTACATTTGATTACGGTCTGGCATATTATCACAGTTGCCTTTCTGATTGGATTGGTCAGCACGGTCAGCTTTCCTGCATGGCAGGCTTTCACCTCGGATATTACGCCGCCAAGCATGCTGCGCCAGGGTATCGCGCTTCAATCGATGCAGTTCAATCTTTCCCGTGTGATCGGTCCCGCCATCGGTGGCATTCTGGTCGGCGCTGTCGGTGTGGCTGGCTCTTACTTTTTAAACAGTCTCAGTTACCTGGCTATTATCATTCCTTTACTCCTGATTCGTCCCAGAAGTGAGCAGAACATCCAGCGCCCCAAAGGACAAAGCCTGTTCCAGAGCCTGGGCGAGGGATTGCAGTATGTGCGCTCCCGCCCATCCCTGATGGCCCTGCTTGGCGTGCAATTCGTAGTGGCATTCCTTGTTTACCCGTTCAGCACACTACTTCCGGTATTCGCGGACTCAATCTTTCACAGTGGAGCGAACGGTCTGGGCCTCCTCAATTCAGCAACCGGTATTGGTGCATTGCTTGGTTCAATCACGCTTGTTTCGCTGACCTCGCGCATGCGTAACGGGCTGCGGGTGCTGATCATCGTGTCCAGCATCGGAGGCGTCACCAGCCTGGTGTTTGCGCTCTCACAAAACCTGTCACTATCGCTGGCACTGCTTGTGCTGCTTGGCACCTGCACCGTCATATCATCGACCATGACCAACACCACCATTCAGACAATGGTGCCGCAGGAAATGCGAGCGCGTGTGCTCAGCCTGTGGATCCTGATTACCTCGGGCCTGGCGCCATTCGGCAATCTCTGCGCAGGCTGGATGGCGCAGCTCTTTGGCGCACCGCTCACCCTCAGCGTCGCTGGCGTTGCCTGCGTGTTCCTCTCACTGCTCTTCCTGCTGGTACGCGCTCGCCCGGTCATAGAGTAGTTTGGAAGTGGCGGGGTCCATCTCGCTCCGCCACTCAACCTGCATTGCAATCTCCCCCTCTCCTGCAAGAACAAAAACGGGAAATATAGCCTATTTATCGTGAATATTTCTGGACCAAATTGTATCATTATGTTACCGGTATCCCTTTATCCCGTTAGGGTTAGCAGAGAATATCAGGAATTATCCGCATTTTTTGTAAGGACTACATCAGTACATCCTTGCTTTGTAATGTAGGACTGTAATGTAGGAGGAGCTCATACGTGAAAATCATGGTAGCGGATGATGACCGCGACATGGTAGATATGTTGAGTTACTGGCTCAAGGGGCATGGATACGACGTGGTGCGGGCGTTCGACGGAGAACAGGCCATCAAGCGCTGGCGTGAAACGCTCCCTGACCTCGTAATCCTGGATATCCAGATGCCCAAACTCGATGGTTTTGAAGTTTGCCGTCAGATGAGGATGGAAACAAACTCCATGGTCCTCATCCTGACAGCTCATGATAGAGAAGACGATGAAGTTCGCGGTCTGGAACTCGGGGCCGATGACTATTTACGAAAGCCGTTCAGCCCCCGCCAGTTGCTTGCCAGGATCAAGGCGCTGATGCGGCGGGCCAATACGGTACGTGGGGTAACGGGATCATCCACCATCACGGTCGGCCCTTTTACCCTGGACGCGATGCGGCATGAGGTCACACGAGATGGGGTGAAAATCCGCCTGACACCGACCGAAAGCCGCTTACTTCACCTGTTAATCAGTCATACAGGGCAGGTACTCACCACCGATATGATTATCGAGCGGATCTGGGGCTATGACGATGCCGGAGATTCCGGCCTGGTGAAAACCCATATCCGACATTTACGCCAGAAGGTTGAACCCGCACCCAACAGCCCCCAGTTTATTATGACGGTTCCGGGCGTTGGTTACACCTTTACGGCTCCCATCACCATCGAGCCGTGAAACCGGGGGATCTTCTTATCCCCCTGCTTTCAGGCTTCTTAACCGGAGAGAGGAGAATCTTAACCGGAACACAACCAGACACATGCCCGACTGCCCTGCTCCAAACAGGTACACTATCAAACAAGGAGTTGCACAGCAGAAGCAGCGAATGAAGCAAATGGGGAAAAGCAGTTATAGATATGGCTATGGACATTAAGAACAAGAGAACGCGTCTCTCAACGCAACAGCTCTCATCGGCCAGAGCGACCATCCAGGGACAGATCAAGCAGTCAACGCCACATGGTCCCCGAGGAACGGAATTTCTCCCTTCTCGGTCCGGTCTCTGTTCCTGTACTGCCGCTTCTCCCCGGCTTCAGAGCGGCAAAGCGGCGCGCTGGGTTCCAGTCGCCTCCCCTTTGCTGGCACAATTACGACAACATCTGACCGAGTTGCTGAAGTCAGAAGAATGCTTCAGTATCTTTCTGCTTCACGCTCATCAGCTCATTACCGATGCGCAGCCCTCGCACCTGGCGCACGGACAGCTCAAGCAGCTTCTTGCGGCAGTACAGCGAGGGATACGGGCCACAGATAGGCCCCTGACCGACAATGAAACGGGATCCATCTACCTGCTACGAGGAGCGAACAAACAGGACGCCAGTCGCATTCTTGAGCGTTTTGTGCAGAGCATTCAACTGCTCCAACCCGAAACCTTCATTCCGCCACTGGCACATGAAACGCACATCGTACTGGGTAGTTGCTCCTTTCCAGAAGATGGCAAATCACTGGAACGCCTGCTCTATCAGTGCGGGAAAGTGACGCGCCAGGTTACTTTTCGGTCGGCACTGCTGCCACAGCAGCCCCGAAAACCGGAAAGCGTGTATCCGGGAATTCCGTTTCTCAAGCTGCCGAAACGGCTTTCGGATCACCTTACACGGTATATTCCGTATTCTGTCGCCCGGCAACTTCACTGCGCTCCTGTCGGAAAAGAACAGCGACATCTGACCGTGGCGATGCTACATCCGACCGATCAAGAAGCTGTTCGCTATCTACAACAACTCACTGGCATGCTGATCTTCCCTGTTGCCTGTGCACTGGAGGAGCTTGATGAGTTGCTGGAAACGCCGTGGTAACCGCATTCAGGTTACTAAAATCCGTGGTGATGAATATTTAATCACATGAACACAAAAATTAACCAGATCGCAACTGTTCCTTAACTGGGACCAGAGTCACCATTGGTTACTATAATATGCAATGAGACAAATTTATGTATCTCATAGTGTCGTCTTTTCATTTTACATTGCTAGTGTCAAGTGTACTTATCTAAGATATTAAGGAGATCTACAGATGGTTGTTCAGATGATCCAGGACGATACCCTTCTGACCTTCAAAGAGGCAATGGACTACCTGCGTGTGAGCCGCTCCACGCTCTATCGCCTGATGTGGTCCGGCCAGCTTACCGGTCACAAGGTTGGCAGCACATGGCGCTTCTATCGTGAGGATCTACGCGCGTGCGTTGGCCGCGAGACTTCCTCAACGGGAATGGCTCAGAACCAGTAACAAGGAAACTCCTTTTCTTTTCATCCCTTTTCCTTTATCTGATTCCGAGCAACCAATAACCATCTTTCATTTGCATACAAAAAGCGGCGTATCCCCTATTTATACGCCGCTTATCTTTTGTTCTGGCCTCAGATCACATCAAACCCGACGATCTTATATTCACCATTGACATTCCGCACGTCCAGCTTGACCGTGTAGGTCTGCCTGTCCCTCGTAACCTCATAGAGGATGGGAATCTCCATCAGGTTGGTATCACCGGTTGCCTGTCCCGGCTTCGGCGAGAACGAGCGCACCTCTCCATACTGCTGATCGCGCTCCTTCGCCATCGTCTCAAATTGCTCTTTTGTCAGGCTACCGCCATCTCGAAGGCTGAGGAGGCTATAGGCCTTCTCATACTCCTTGTTCTGAATCGCCATATAATACTGGTTCACGATCGTGTTGGCGACCGACTTGGAAAAAGCAGAAGACATCGTCGGCGTCAGGATCGAGCAGAGTGAACAGCTCAGCACGATCAAGACAACAAAGGCCCCCAAGGAGATCCAGGTCCACGTGTGAGGGCGCTTCCGTCCCCGTGGTGCAGCCATAACAGGTGGCGGCGCAGGAGTCACGTGATAGGACTGTATTTCGGGCATGGGCTCAGCCGGGCGAGCGGCCGGCTCGGGAGGAGCTTCTTTTCGCTCGGGCATATTCTGGTAGAAATCCGGTGGCGGAGGATAGACAAATGTCCCTTTCTCGCCCTCGCTCGGCTTCTGTTCAGCGGGAGCGGGTTGTTGTTCCTCCGCTTTCACGTCCTCAGCAGGCGGCTCCAGTTCTTCCCGAGAATATTCAAAAAATGGTTGAGAACCCGAAGTGGGCTCTTCTTCTGATGAATGATGAGGAGTTTGCATAATAAATTACTGATTACTGCTCCTGATATACTTCTCAAAATAGGATACAAACCGAGACCGGTTCATAACTCACTCTATCACTATTGGACCATTAACTCAAATTCTTTTTCCAGTTCCTCCTGCACACGTCTCTCGGCATCTTTCCCCGACACTTTAAAATTGCGTGCATATGCCAGAGCACGCTCTACATATAAGGCGGCCACTTTTTCACGCTGCACCCGCAATGGCGGCATCGGGCGCAGTTGGATCTGTTCAGGCGCATAGAAATCATGCTCGCTTAGCCCAATGGCCAGAAGACGCGCTATTTCTTCTACGAGAAGACGCATCTTCGGGTTGTTAAACATTCCCGTCCGGTTGCTTGAAACAATAATCACGCCAGCAATTTTACCACGCCACATCACCGGTGCGGCGCAAGCACTTTTTTCATGCTCATCAACCTCAACTGGTTGCCGCTGTTCCTGACTGCTATCCCATGTCTGTGTACGAAGCGTCAGTGCGGCGTTTCCCGCAAGGGTGGTCCGCCCGAGAAACACCTTTCCCTCGGCCTCATTTTCCCAGGGATACGTTCCACGCACAAAGATCTCATAGAGAGAATGAACCTTTGCATCAGGGCGCGGCGGCATCAACCTGGCATAGGTGAGCGCCATGCCCTGTTGCGGCTTACCCAACAGTTGCAGCACCTGCTCAAAGAGTTCACGAGCAATCGTAAAAAAGCACTGGTCTGCATCCTGAATGGTCGCAGCCAGATAATGTATCCGCCTGTAGACATCGCCCGGTAGTTCGGGAACGTCCTCAGTCGCCTCGCTGATCGTTCCAGGAAACGTCTCGTTAATGGCCTGAATTAGCGTCTGCCGATGTTCCGGCAGGACGTCCGGCAACTCCTTGAGATGGACGGGCCGGGGCCGAGAAGCACCGCTCATCCAGCGATAGACCGTGTTTTCAGCCACTTCAAGCGCCCGGGATACCCGGGTCACCTGAGCTCTGTCACGCCGCAATAGTGAACGCAAGGTAGTGCAAAACACCGATTGTCCCTTTGCTTCAGCAGAGGCAGCCTTGCTCCCGCGCCTCTTCCGTTCCCCTGGCTGCTTCTCATCTGTAGCAGGTACACGTCTCTCTCGGGTGCGGTCCTGACCTTTGTTTCCACCGATCATATTACGGCGTGTTGAGCGACGACGTTTCTTTACGGGCAAATCGTCTTCAGTACGTCCTTGCATCGTAATCCGTCCTTTAACAAAAAAATACAGTACCCACTACAAAACTTTGGCCTTTAAATTATACCATATAATATGAAACTTGTAGCCCCTTTTATGAAAAGATACACAAAAAATGTACCGTACTGTCCCTAAAAGAGACCACATACCAGCATGTGAGATCAGCATATTTGTTTGTTCCTCTGTGAAAACGGTTCTAACTTTTCTCTTCATTTCCCCTGTCACATTTTATCATATATCCCTTCCTCTCTCATTCTTTTTTATTACAATGAATATCCTTACTCCTCCTTTCAATTTTCTCTTCTTCAACAATGTTTATACGAAAGTACTACAATGTCATACATGTATTGCTTTTCCGTAAATCTACATGTAATATTATTACCAGAAACAGCAGGTCGTTCACTGCTCGGCTCTATGGATAGTGCCGGGCAAAGCGCAAGACGAAAGCCTTAATGGAGCAATTGAAGCAGGAGGAACGGTAGATGCAACTGATTGAGCGGCATGTCATTAGAACGAGTGATCCGCGCTATGCAGCTATAGACTGTGCGGCCTTTGCTTCGAAGAACCTCTACAATGCCGCGAACTACCTTGCACTCCAGTCCTTTCTTCATGAGGGTCTGTACCTGGGCTATGCAGAAGTCTTTCACCGCATCAAACATCACGAAGCCTATCAAGCCTTGCCACGTAAGGTGAGCAACGCTGTACTCCGACTCTTGGACAAGATTTGGAAGTCCTACTTTGCTGCCTGTAAAGCATATCAGGAACATCCTGAGAACTTTCCAGGACATCCGAAGTTGCCGAAGTACAAGGACAAACAGAAGGGGCGTATTGTGGCAAACGGATCAAACGTGGATTGTTCCGGTCACAGTTCGGCACGCTCATCAATGCTAATGTCAATGGCAGTTACAACATGATCCGAAAAGGAGCCCCTGCGGCGTTTCTGCCAGGGGGTAGAGGGTGCGCAGTTCACCCCATGCCTCTTCCTGTTGAGGGGCATCAACGAGTCAGCTAGCATTTGCTAGTAGTTCTCGATACTGTAATGCATGTATTCCTGTATAGAACAATGAACCTGGCCCGGGAATGGAACAGGAGATCTTAGAGGCAGCTTCATTCGCTTTCATGGAAAGCACAATACCAAGAGAACCTTTCATGAAAGAGGAACGAGGCCCGTTCTCCTATCTCTACCGTTGGGGATGGGGGGTGCAGCAGTCCTTGTCTGGCTGCTGAGATGAGACAAACGAATAGGCAAACGAACTAGTGGATGGAAGGTTAAGGTAGAAGTTATGGCAGTGAATCGGACCATACATGCAAACGAGTACGGTCTACCGCTAAATGCAACCCAATGGCTGGAAACGCACCATGCCAGCAAAGCATCTGAACGTCAACAAATGATTCGGGATCTTCAGATCAAAAAGGGTAGTTTCCTGGTGGATGCAGGCTGCGGACCTGGCCTCTGGACTCCACTTCTGGCGGAGGTAGTTGGTGCGGAAGGGCATATTCTCGGCATAGACATTTCCACTGAATCGCTGGTTCTTGCTCGACAGCGCAGCAATTTCTCCTGGTATAACTCCTTTGTGCAATACAAGAAAGCATCTCTTGATCGCTTACCGCTTGATTATGGGGTGGCCGATATCATTTTCAGCGCAAATGTTTCTCAATATCTGCCCGAGCCCGTCTCTGTATTTGCAGCTATGGGACCCTATTTAAAAGATGGAGGGCGTCTCGTTATCAAAGATATCGATTTTGGCACCTTACGTTTCCATAATATTGATACTGCCCTTCAGGCCCGCGTCTTTCAGGCTCGCGAACGCTGGGAACAGGAACGTGTGCATCTGGGCTACGCCTTTGAAGATAGCTGGGTCGGCTCCAAGCTGGCAAGCTACCTGCATGCTGCCGGCTATACCAATATTCAGGAGCGCACCTATACGATCACGCGCAAATACCCGCTCCCACAATCCTATATACACTATATCCAGGGAATTGCCGACTGGTTCATTTGTGAAGGTGCGCCTCATCTCTCAACCGATGATGTTCAGCAGTGGTGGAATTGTTTCTTCTCCGAGGCTTCAGTCCTGCAACGAGAAGACTTTGTCTGCGAAGAGACCGAGTTCGTTGTCACCGGGGAATGGCATCAACCATCAGACAACGTTCTGCAAGAGGTCCAGATAGCGACTATCAGTCAATGACAACCAGGCATCCAGACATATAGTCAGTCTTTCAGGTAGCTTCCTCTTATGTCACTGAGACCCCGGCTCGGTGGCATAAGAGCTTTTTTTATGCGCCACCCAACAAGAAAAAAAGGTGAGCGGAATAGGATCATGCAGGCAAGCAGCCAGCATAATTCCTCCTCCACCCCTCATCACCGGTACGCAATGTCGCAGAACCTCACCCGTTCCCTCCATTGCGCCTTCTCGTCTCAATGACAATTCGCCAGCCGATCCGCAATCATGGCAATCGCCGCATCACCAACAAGCGCCTGCAACTGACTATGGAGCTGCCCCATATTCTCCATGCGCGTTGTGATGAACTCATGCTGTGATGTGCCATAGGAGAGACCAGACAAGCCACGTTGTGCCGCCTCATACTCCGCGCTGATTTGCGATAACAAACGAGCAACTTCACTGCGCTGCTTTTGCGCTTCTAACATAATCTTCTCTTCCTTTCTTCCTACCATACCATGCGAGCTCTCCTTTTTCCCTCGCATGTCAGCACCTGTTTTGACAAGTGCCTTACAATGTATTTCCTTTGTAAGAACAAGCTGTATTTTGATACCAAATACACTGTAATAGTATGTATGAGGAGTTCTGTTCCTGTCCAGTTATCCTGTGACTTTTTTCCTGTACTACCATGATTTTTTATACTTTTTTTATAGGCCGGATTGTTCCTGACACAGCACCAGAAAAGCAGTAGAACAGCTATATAAGCCTATTCATGCTATACAACATTTAGATGTCAAAGTATACAAACCGTGTCAGTTTATATAAGAAAACAGGTACATACACTGGGAAAACTCTTTGCACAGTGTTCTCCATTTGTCCTGTAATCTGCAAACATTTTGCACTCGGCCTCTCTTCTTTCCGCTGACCCGCATAGAGCACGCTTCCCGGGAAAGGCCTCCCCAGTCGCTCACCAGCAGTCGCGAGAAGGGCTGTACAGTGGTATTTTCCTCCTCTACTACATATAGACTGGCGTCCAGCAGCCCTATTAAAATGTCCTTTCAAATCCATTGCTATCGATAACAAAATGATGTTACAAATGTAATTAGAAGGATATGTTCACGCGCAAAAGTCTCTTTGTGCAGGACACTCTATCTCACACTACACTCAAGGAGCATGTCATGAAATTCGGTGTTATCGTTCCCCAGGGATGGAGGCTTGATCTGGTCGATATTGCTGATCCCGTTGAGGCATACGAGGCAATGACGCGTGTTGCTCAGCGCGCTGATGCCCTGAACTTCAACTCCATCTGGCTGTACGATCACTTTCACACCGTTCCCCGTCCCGAACAGGAAATTACGTTTGAGTGCTGGTCCAGCATTGCAGCGCTGGCCCGCGATACAAAAAAAGTAAAGCTCGGGCAGATCGTTACCTGCAACAGTTATCGCAATCCTGCCTTGCTGGCAAAAATGGCAAGTACCGTTGATGTGCTGAGTCATGGACGCCTGTATTTCGGCATCGGCGCAGGCTGGTATGAACATGAATACCGCGCCTATGGCTATGATTATCCTGAGACCAAAGAGCGCCTCGGTAGACTGCGCGAAGCCGTTCAGGTCATCCTCGCGATGTGGACCCAGGAAGAGGCCACCTTTGAAGGAAAGTACTATCAGATCCGGGGTGCAATCAATCAGCCAAAGGGCGTACAGAAGCCCCATATTCCCTTGCTGATCGGTGGCGGCGGTGAAAAGGTCACGCTACGCCTGGTCGCCAAATATGCGGATGCATGTAATCTGGGCGGCGATATCGCCAATATCACCCATAAGCTTGATGTCCTGCGCCAGCACTGTGAGGCCATCGGGCGCGACTATAACGAGATCTGGAAGACCGCTATTGTTGACCACTGCGCCATTGCCGAAACGGAAGAGGCAGCGATTGCCAAACTCAAGCCGGAAGAGCAACAGCGGGTTGATACGATGCGCAAGGCAGCCCTCATCGGCACACCCGAGATGATCCGTGCCCGCCTGCAAGAATACGAAGCGGCTGGTATTCAGGAGTTGATTATCCGCTTTGTGGATTCCGCAACCAATCCTGATGTGCTGGATCTCTTCGCCCGAGAATGCATGCAGGCCTGATTGTTTCCCGAGGGCACAGCAGAGCCTGTAGCCCTCTTTTTCAGGATAGAGCTAAACAAATACCCCCTCTTTTTTTACCACAGCCAAAACAGGAACAAACTGGCAATATTCAGGGAGGCGACAACGGCTCTTCCTTTTTTCAGAGAGTATATGTTATACTAATTTTATCGCTAGCTCGCTAAGGTAGAGCTAAACAACCCTGTAGCGACAGGCGGTAAGAAGCCACGTTGACTCCCGTCAACCTCGTACAGGTTCGATGCAGCGGGGCATCAAGCGAAAGCTTCAAATACTAAGCGAAGGATAACAGGAACGTTCCTGTTATGAAGCGAAAGGAGTAGTCCTTCATGGCTCGTGTTCAATTTCAGAACGTTTACAAGCGGTTTGGTAAAGTCGAAGTCGTCAAAGACGTCAGCCTCGACATCAAAGACAAGGAATTTATGGTATTTGTCGGCCCTTCCGGTTGTGGTAAAAGTACCTGTCTGCGTATGGTAGCAGGTCTGGAAGAGCCAAGCGACGGCGAAATTTACATCGGAGACAAGCTGGTCAATGGTGTCGATCCTAAGGATCGTGACATTGCAATGGTATTTCAGAACTACGCTCTCTATCCCCACATGACGGTCTTCGACAACATGGCCTTCGGCTTGAAACTGCGCCACTTCCCCAAAGCAGAGATCAAGAAACGCGTAGAAGAGGCTGCTGGTATCCTCGGTCTGGAAAACCTGCTGAAGCGCAAGCCGAAAGAGCTGTCCGGTGGTCAGCGCCAGCGCGTTGCACTTGGACGTGCGATCGTTCGCGAAGCGAAAGTCTTCCTGATGGACGAGCCTCTGTCCAACCTTGACGCAAAGCTCCGCGTTGAGACCCGCGCAAACATCATCAAGCTTCACCAGCGCATTCAGACAACCACTATCTACGTGACACATGACCAGGTTGAAGCGATGACGATGGGCGACCGCATTGCCGTTCTGAATGCCGGCATCATTCAGCAGCTCGGCACCCCGCAGGAACTCTACGATCATCCCGCCAACATGTTCGTTGCAGGCTTCATCGGCACCCCGGCAATGAACTTCTTCGAGGGCGCAAAGGTCGTCTCCGAGGGTGAGAACACCCATATCGTGCTCGAAGGCGTGGGTAAAATTGAGGTTCCCGAGCAGTACAAGAAACAAGCTCGCGAGGCAGCCGCTTCCGGCAAGCCGCTTACCTTCGGTATCCGCCCGGTTCACCTGGAAGATGCCCGCCTGGTCGGCGAGAACGGCGCAACCCGTTCCAGCATCGATGCTACGGTTGATGTCGTTGAAAACCTCGGTAACGAGCTTCAGGCGTACCTCAAATCTGGCAACAAGGACTTCATCGCGACCCTCGATCCTCGCGCCAACATCACACCAGGAAAGAGCATCCGGCTGTACGTTGATAGCGAGAGAATTCACCTCTTCGACAGCGAGTCTCAGAAGGCATACTTCTAATACTCCTTTCGCAGAAGTACAGCACAGATCCGTTAGCATGGCTGACGGATCTCTTTTTTTGCGAAAAACAGGAGATATCGGGAAGGACGCGTTTCCCGATATCTCTTTACGGAAGGCTACAAGAAGATCGGTCTATCTAGTTCCGAAGCGGCTTTCCAGTTGTCAGAATCGCTTCCATACGCTGCTGCGTCTTCTCCATGCCACAGAGGCTCAGGAATGCCTCTCGTTCCAGGTCAAGCACCTGCTGCTCGGTGAGAGGCTCTAATGGTGAGCAATCTCCCCCGGTCAGCACACGTGCAAGGTGATAGGCGACCACAGCGTCATGCTCACTGATCTTGCCCGCCAGCAGCATGCCTTCAACCTGCTGCTCAAGCACCAGGCGTGCCCCCGCACCCGGTAACAGCAGCATTTGCGGCTTTGGAGGCTGCCACTGACCTGCCGCCTGGGCCTCAGCCAGCTTGATAGCGTCGTTCTTCGCGTCGCGCAGCAGCACATCGCGATTCACCGTGATTGCATCCGTCTTGCGGAAGAAGCGAAGCTCCTGTGCCTCAACCGCACTGGTCGAGACGGTTGCCAGTGCGACCAGCTCAAACACTTTGCGCACCGGATGAAATGGGCCACCCGTCTTCCCCGCTTTCTGCGACTCTACATCGGCCTTGTAACGTAGAAGCAGCTCTTTACAGCCACCGCCCGCAGGCACAACACCAACCCCGACCTCAACCTGTCCAACATAGGTTTCGGCCAGTGCTCGCGTATGATGGCAGTGCAGCACAATCTCACAGCCGCCGCCCAGTACCCGACCGGCAGGCGCAGCCACGACCGGGATCGGACTATACTTCAGCAGCATATTCGCCTGTTGCAGCCCGTTGACCGCGTTCTCGATCATGGGCCATGCGCCCTGACGCGCTCCCATCAGGACCAGAAACAGGTTTGCCCCGGCAGAAAAGTCAGGCGCTTCATTGCCAATCACCAGCGCCCGAAACTGCTTTGCCCCTTCTTCCACGGCATAGCGAATCATCTCGATCACACCTTCATCGATCGCGTTCATCTTGGTATGGAACTCAAGACACGCCACGCCGTCACCCATATCGATCAGTGCCGCCGAGCCGTTGTCGCGCACCACCTTCTCCTGCGCTTTCAGGCCAACCAGCGTGATGCCTCCCTCAGGTACGGGCACGGGCTTATAGGTATCGGTCTCAAAGTCAAAATATTGCTTCTGACCGGCACCTCCAATGTAGAAGGTTCCCTGCCCCCTCTCCTGCACCCGCCTGACAAGCTCGGGCAGCCTCCCATCAGGGAACACCTTTTGTAGCACAGCAGGCTTTTGCAACAGCAGATCCCAGACCTCAAAACTACCGAGGTCAAAGTTAAAGCCCCAGCGCATCGCGTTGTCCACATCAACGATGGTATAGGCAATCGCTGGTGCGAGTTCCGCTGCATAGGTCAGCGCATCGGCGGTCGTTTCACGGGCCAGTTGTGAGGCACGATCATCGCCATCAAGCATGGTTAGCATGCGCTGTCCCGGGTCATCATAGCCGCGTGCCGCCCCGATGGAGGGGTAACGGACCTTCGACTTCGCGACATAGTCCATGCTGTTAAAATCAAGTTCCAGAATGACAGTAGCGCCCTGCTCCTTCACCCGCTTATAGAAGCCCTGACCGCTCTTCTCGCCAAGCATGCCCCGACTGACCATATCGCGCACCACTTCCGGAAGTTTGAATTCCTCACGCCGAGGATCATCGGGCGCATTCTCATACAGGTTATCGGCAACATGGGCCAGGGTATCCAGCCCTGAAAGATCAGCCGTGCGAAAGACCGCCGATTTCGGTCGTCCCATTACTGGCCCAAGAATGGTATCCACCTCACCAATACCATAACCCTCTTTGAGGGCCCGGTGGATCGTCGAAAGGAAGCCATAGACACCCAGACGATTCGCGATAAAGTTCGGGGTATCCTTACAGAGAACTACCCCTTTTCCCAGCGTCTCGGAACCAAAGCGCCGCATTGCAGCCACAATCTCGGGATCTGTATCCGCGGTCGGGACCAGTTCCAGCAGGCGCATATAGCGCACAGGGTTGAAGAAATGCGTAATCAGGAACTGACGACGAAAGAGCTCGCTGCGCCCCTCTATCAGCATATGCGCGGGCAGGCCAGAGGTATTGGAGCTCAGAATCATCCCGGGCCTGACGATCTTTTCCAGCTTGCTATAGAGCGCTTGCTTGATGTCCAGCCGCTCCACAACAGCCTCAACGATCCAATCGACCTCCGCCAGATCGGCAAGGTTATCCTCAATATTGCCAATTGTAATCAGGCTGGCAGAGCGCTTGCTATAAAATGATGCAGGCCTGGATTTCAGCGCTTTCTCAAGGCCGGTTCGAGCGATCTTATTGCGATCTTTTGTCTCTCCTGGAGGCACAATATCAAGCAGCACAGAGGGGATACCAACGTTTGCCAGATGCGCGGCAATTGCCGCCCCCATCACGCCTGCACCAAGCACACCGACCTTCCGAATCTGATATGTGGTTTCAGACATGCTATGACATCCTCTCAATCAGGGTAGCCAGACCTTGACCACCACCTACACACAGGGTCGCTATTCCAAGCGTCTTATCCAGGGTTTGGAGGTCGTTTATCAGCGTCGCAATCAGGCGAGCTCCACTACAACCAAGCGGATGACCAAGCGCAATCGCTCCACCATGCGGATTGAGCTTCTCGTCATCGATTTCCAGTTCTCTGACAACCGAGAGACTCTGTGCCGCAAAAGCCTCATTGAGCTCGATCACATCGATATCGCTGAGCTGCAACCCTGCACGCTGCAAGAGCTTGCGAACTGCGGGCACCGGACCAATACCCATGATATCGGGTCGTACGCCCGCAACCGCCATTGTGCGGACCTTCGCCAGCGGCGTAATACCAAGCTCCTGCGCCTTCCCAGCCGACATCAGCACCACAGCAGCCGCGCCATCGTTTAACGGGCTGGAGTTTCCGGCTGTGACGGTTCCTCCCTTGAGGAAGGCAGGCTCAAGCGCCGCCAGCTTCTCCATTGAGGTATCACGGCGCGGGCCCTCATCGATCTCCATAACCCGGCCATCAGGCAGAGGAACCGGCACAATCTCGCGTTTAAAAATACCCTGATCCGTCGCGGCAATTGCCCGCTGGTGACTGCGCAACGCAAACGCGTCCTGCTCCTCACGGCTGATCTGATATTGCTTTGCCAGATTTTCAGCGGTGATGCCCATCGGCATATAGCTTGCATACCCGTATTCCAGCTCACAGGGAGGATATGGCGATGAGATCCGCTCTCCCTCGCGCGGGCTGACCAGACGCGGGTTAAAGCTCGGGTTAAAGCCTCCCATCGGCACCCGTGACATATTCTCGACGCCACCCGCAATCACAACATCTCCCAGGCCAAGCATGATACTCTGCGCCGCCATATTGACCGCCTGGAGACTGGACGCGCAGAAGCGATTGACCGTGACGCCTCCGGTCGTCTCCGGGAGCCCGGCCAGCGCCGTAACGATACGTGCCAGGTTCATGCCCTGCTCTCCCTCAGGGAAGGCACAGCCAAGAATCACATCTTCGATCAAAGCCGGGTCCAGAGCCGGAACCCGTTCAACTGCCGCTTTGACCGCCATCGCCGCCAGATCATCGGCGCGAACATCTTTCAGAACACCTTTGTTTGCTCGTCCTATCGGAGTACGAACGGCACTCACAATTACGGCTTCAGCCATAGGTTCATTTCTCCTTTATGTATCACGGTACCTGACATACCGCGAGCCATTCAAATACACAAGAGGCCGTGAGAGGGAAGGGATATGGAGCGGTGGGAGCTTCCATACCCCTCTCTCTACACCAGGAGCCCAAGAAGGTAAAAAAGGAGTAGGTCTTTTTGTCTGCTTGTCCTCGTCAGGACTACAGAGGATATCCCTGCTTCTCTACCACGATGTCGGCAATGGTTCTTTGCAGCGCGACGCCATTCAACTGATAATCTCCAACATACGAGCGGACGCGGTCCAGCTCTTTGGCCACACGTGCTTCATCGATATAGGTCATAATCATCTGATCGAGGTTGGTGCGAATGCGCGAGAATGCCAGCCATGAGGCCAATTGTGCCAGCTTGACATGGGTCGCGCTCTCGGCATCACCCCGCCGTACCGCCTGAATCGCGCGCGCAAGTGCACTATCGGTCGCGTAGAGATCGATCAGCAGGTTAGCCAGATACTCGATAAACTCCTGCTCGTCTCGCAGCGCCTGCATATGCTTCATCGCGATGCGTACCGCGCTATAGATGGTTGCATCTTTGGCCCGCTCAAGTGCGTTCACCGCATCGCGCAATTCGGCCGGGACACTATCTCCGGCCACACTGGCCGCCTGCCCGGCTTTCACCCGCGCCTCTACCTGCGGATAGACGCCCATCAGGTTGATTTTGCCTGACATAGCCCGCTGGAACAGGGTACCAGAGGCAACCTGACGATTAATCTCATTGGTTCCCTCAAAGATGCGCTGAATCCGAGCATCGCGATACGCCTTCTCAATCGGGTACTCCTGCATAAAGCCATAGCCACCGAAGATCTGCACGCCCTCATCGACCACCATTGCCAGCACTTCGCTACCGTGCACTTTCGCAAGCGAGGCCTCGACAGCGTAGTCTTCCACGGCCTTAAACATATGCTCGGTGTTCTCGTCAGAGCTTCGCTGCGCGTTATCGATATTGGCAGCCGTGCGGAAGACCTCACTCTCTGCCGCATATGTTTCCGCAGCCATCCGTGCCAGCTTCTTCTTGATCATACCGAACTCATGCAGATACTTACCGAACGCTTTGCGCTCTGTGGTATAGGTTGCCGCCAGCTTCAACGCGTTACGCGCCCCGCCAACCGTTCCGGCCCCCAGTTTCAGGCGCCCAATATTGAGGATATTAAAAGCAATCTTGTACCCTTTATGGATCTCGCCAAGCAGGTTTTCAACTGGAACCGGCGTATTGTCAAAGATTACCTGCCGGGTCGAGGAGCCTTTAATACCCATCTTGCGCTCTTCTGGTCCGGTCGAAACGCCCGGGTAGGACGCTTCCACAATAAAGGCAGAGGGCTTGTTATCGCCAATACGCGCAAAGGCAACCATCACATCCGCGAAACCGGCGTTGGTGATCCATTGCTTGGTTCCGTTCAAGATATAGTGCTTGCCGTCGGGTGACAGTTCGGCCCGCGTGCTCAGGTGCATGGCATCAGAACCAACGCCAGGCTCGGTCAGCGCGTAGGCAGAGATCCACTCGCCGCTCGCGATTTTCGGGAGATATTTCTTCTTCTGCTCCTCCGTCCCGTAGTAGACGATCGGCAGTGAGCCGATAGACGTATGCGCCCCATAGGCCACACTGAACGAAGCTTCCTTCTGCGAGGCAGCAATCAGGACAGCGGTCAACAGGCCAAGATCGGCCCCGTCAAAATCCTCCGGGATCTCGATCGAGAGGAGCCCCTGTTCGCCCGCTTTCTTAAGCAGGTTCAGCATCACACCGGGCTCCTGATGCTCGATAGCATCGAGTTTCGGCAGAACCTCACGCTCAACAAATGTCTCACAGGACTCCTGAATCATGCGCTGTTCTTCGGTGCGCTGTTCTAGAGTCCAGATCTTCTCTGCGCTCTCGGTAACGGGCGTCGTCAAAAACGCAGTACCAACCTCGGTAGGCTTGATAGTTGTCGACATAGACCGTATCACTCCTTTATGCTCACACATCAGGTCAGCGCTGTTACTGCCTGGTTGTTCGTAACTCTCTTCTCAGTACTTTCCCGACCATCGACTTGGGAAGCTGCTCACGGAACTCAATAACTTTCGGGACTTTATAGTTCGTCAATTCTTGCTTGCAGAAGGCAATAATTTCTTGCCTGATTTCCTCTGACGGCTTGTTCCCATCCTTCAGGACAACAAAGGCGGCAACCGTCTCACCACGGTACTCATCGGGGATCCCAATCACAGCGGCTTCAGCTACGCGGGGATGCCGAAACAGCACCTCTTCGATCTCGCGTGGATAGACGTTAAACCCGCTGGCAAGGATCAGGTCTTTCGCTCTGTCCACCACATAGAAGTAGCCGTCCTCATCCATCTTGCCGATGTCTCCGGTGCGCATCCAGCCATCGACAAAGATGTCACGGGTCTCTCCCTCGCGGTTCCAGTAGCCCTGCATGATATTGGGTCCACGTACCACGATCTCGCCCACTTCGCCGACAGGTAAGAACTGATGCGAGGTCACATCCATAATGCGGGCATCGATGCCGGGCAGAGGCAGGCCAATACTGCCATTGCGACACGCCTCGGTCAGCGGATTACAGTGAGTGACAGGACTGGCTTCACTCAAACCATAGCCCTCAACCACCTTTGCCCCCGACATCTCCTCAAAATCATGCTGTACCTGGGCCGGAAGCGGAGCGGCTCCACTGATACAAAACTTGATCGATTGCAGGTAGTCGGTGTGCTTGCCAACCTCCCGCATGATCGCGATATACATGGTTGGAATACCCGGAAAGAGCGTCGGATGCGTGCGCCGGATCACATCTACAATCTGGCGGGCCTTAAACTGCGGTACCAGCACCATCGTTGCCCCGATCAGCAGCGACAGATTCATGCCGACGGTCAGCCCATACGAATGGAAAAAGGGGGCCGCACACAGCGTGACCTCTGTCCCCTCCTGGGCTTTCGGGGTCCAATAGCGTGTCTGGTAGGCGTTTGCCAGCAAATTGCCATGCGTAAGCATCGCCCCTTTTGCCTGTCCGGTTGTGCCGCCGGTATATTGCAACACAGCCAGATCGCTGCTTCTCGCCGGTACCGGGAGATTGAAGAGCTCGACGCCGCCTCTGGTCTGTTCTGCCAGAATCGTGCGCATGACATGTAAGCCGGGGTCGTCCTGTATCTCTTTGTCCGTCAAAGGTTTCTCTGGCTTTTGTTTGCGCTGGCTGAGCGGATAAAGCGTACGCAGTAGGGTGGGGAGATAATCAGCAGGGCTGGTCACAATGATATGTTCAAGGGCAGTCTCGTGGCGGATCTCTCGCACTCTGGGATAGAACATATCAAGCGCAACCAGCACTTTCGCGCCTGAATCCTTTAGCTGGTGTCTGAGTTCATGCGAGGTATACATAGGATTGGTAGGAACAACAACTGCACCTGCCCGCAGCGCTCCAAAAAAGGCGATCGGATACTGCGGAATGTTAGGGAGAGAAATAGCAACCCGATCCCCTTTCTGTACGCCCAGTCTCTGCAAACCGATCGCAAAACGATTCGCCAGATTCGAGAGCCGGGCATAGGTTATCCTGGTGCCAAAATAGTACAGCGCAGTATGACCGGGATAACGGCTTGCCGCATTATCGAGAAGGTAGGTCAAAGGGCGCTCGGGTAGTTCCAGAGTGACAGGAACTCCCTCTTCATAGTGACGTACCCAGGGGCGAGAAGCCAGGAGTTCAGCATCCGCCGCGCCCACATAAGATGAATTCTGCTCAGCAGGAGTGTTGTTTGTTAAAGATGGGTCAGACATGGTGTATGCTCCTCTCCTACAGGGGGAACCACCCCCGGCGACTTCTTTGTCACCCTATAAGCAACAACAAACGCTTAGCTCAGCCTGACGCCACATCGTGCGCTCAACCAACGTTGTTCCACTTTTATGACGCACCGCTATGTGAAAGACCCATTTCTTTAATTATATGGCCACCGTTGAGTAATAGCCATGTTGCCAGCTAACAGATTTTGCGCGATAATGGAGAAGTAGCTAACGTTTTTACCAAAACTTCCAGGTTTCTCAGGAGAAAGTGCAGAGATAGTTCGCTTTCGTCTGACTGACTCCTGACGCTATTGAAGCGACTCTCCATTGCAGAGTTTTCTTTTTCACGCTATGATAGCAACAGGATCGCGCAAGGATGGTTCAACACCTAGAATCAGATTTTGCCAGGCTCATTACGAAATACAGGCAGCAGAAGGGCATGTCCCAGGGGCAACTGGCACAGGCAACACGCCTCTCCCGGACCTATATCTACCATCTGGAATCCGGGCAGCGGCACAATCCCTCGCCCCATGTTGCTCAGTTGCTCGCACGAGCCCTTGAGCTCTTTGGAGCCGAAAAAGAGCAGTTTTATCAGGCCTATACGCGGCTCACGGGACAACTTGTCGATACGGAAACAGCGACGGAAAGCGCGCTCCTTGAGCTGGGAGAGCTCGCCCGCTTACTGGTCCATAATACGTCGTATCCGGCGCACTCCCTGAACCGCTTATGGTATCTCCACTCATGGAATAAAGCTGCCCTTGAGCTCTTTGAGATTGCACCGCCCGGGTTACCGTTACACTTGCTGGAATTCGTCTTTGATCCGCATATGCGTAAACGCTTTCATGGTTGGGAACATCTGGCGCGGCGTCTGGTCAGCGACTTCCAGTACAACACCAGCACCGTCACTCATTTGCCGGGATACAAGGAGCTCCGCAAGCGTTTGCGCACACTTCCAGAATTCAAACGCATCGCCGCCGCAACCTATCCCGCAGGCAAACCTGCCCCCTCTTTTGTCTTTCAAATTCAGCATAGTCAGCTTGGACGCCTGACACTGCGAACCGCAACGACTGTCTTTACCGGCATCGCGAATTATTCGATGGTCAGCTATGTACCAGGAGATCAACACACGCTAAAGATTTACAGACAACTGGCATGGCAGCCACAAGAAGAGATATACTAAAGTAGTTCTTCGGCAGGAAAAACTACTCAAGGAAGAAAAGAAGCAAGGCTAGAATGCTCTTCTCTCCCGCCCCGAAGAACGGCCAGAGCTCAAAGCCAATTCAATTAGAAGTGGAGAGTATTTACAACAATGCACATTGGACTACAACTCTATACGGTGCGAGACCAGACGGCCCAGGATTTCAAGGGAACCATCCGCCGCGTTGCCGAAATGGGCTACGAGGGGGTTGAGTTCGCCGGATATGGCAATCTTTCCGCCGCCGAAATGCGCGACCTGCTTCAGGAAACAGGTCTGAAGGCCGCAGGGACACATGTCAGTCTGCTCGCCTTGCAGGAAGATGCCGAGCGCGAGATCAAGTATTGCCGTGAAATCGGTTGTCCTCATCTCGTTCTCCCCTGGCTCGGGCAGGAATGGATCAACGAGGAAGGGCTGAAGAAGCTGGCTCCGATCCTGAATGAGCTCGGCAAGCGCTGTCGTGACCAGGGCATCACGTTTGCCTTCCATAACCATGCCGCCGAATTTACCGAGGTCGCAGGCGCATACTGGCTTGATCGCTTATTTGAGGCCGTTGACGCCGAGACGCTGCAATGTGAGCTCGACACCTACTGGGCTGCGTATGCGGGCGTCGATCCAGTTGCCTATCTCAAGCGGCTTTCGGGACGGGTTCCCGTGGTCCATATCAAAGATATGACACCGGAGCGTACCTTTACCGAGGCGGGTGCGGGTACGCTGCCGATCCCATCCTATATTGAGGCTGCTCAGGCCGCCCAAAGCCAGTGGTATCTGGTGGAGAATGACGCGCCACAGATCCCGTCACTCGAAAGCGCGCAGCGTTCTTTGGCCTATTTAAAAGGACTGAAGTAAAGCCGCAACACCATCCATCTCCAATACGGAATGAGACCCTGAGCTTGTTGAGACACTGCTGTCACCAGAATGTGGCATAGAAGGCAAGAGGCTGCCAGGCCTTTCAGGAGTGCAATCGCATGGAGATAGATAAAGCCCGACAACGGAAAGCGCGCCATTATGCTCGGCAAAAATTGGTATTCTCTCTGTTGGATCTTGTTCTGCTTCTCACCTGCCTGACGCTTACGATAGCAACGGGACTTGATAAGCTACTGCGAGATCAGCTTTATATGGCCGTGCTCTGGGCTCCTATCCTGACCTGGCATCCTTTTCCCGGCTACTACCCGGCACAACTGGTGGCCTATTTCGCCATTGCGTTCTGTGGCTATTGTTGCCTCAGTCTGCCGCTCGCCTACCTGCGATATCGTCTCTCATTTCGCTATGGGCTTGCGCTCATCGATGGCTCAACCTGGCTGCATGATACAGGCAAGAACCTTCTACTTAACTTCGCACTCCAGGCAGGAGCACTGCTGCTCACCTATGGTCTGCTGGCAAGTCAACCACACTGGTGGTGGCTCTGGCTTGCGCTGCTCCTCCTGCTCTTCTCGATTATCATGACCAATCTGGCCCCGGTCCTGATCTTTCCTCTGTTCTATCGCTTCAAGCCTCTACCTGAAGGAGCGCTGAACCAGCGGCTGCTTGAACTGGCCCGCCGCACTGCGACACGGGTACAGGGTATCTTCACAATTCAACTCAGCCATCGGACGACAGCGGCCACCGCAGCTCTCATGGGTTTGGGCAACACCAGACGCATCGTTCTGGGCGATACCATGACCGACCGCTACACGATTGATGAAATCGAGGTAGTGCTTGCGCATGAAATCGGGCACCATGTCCACAATCACATCTGGAAAATGCTCTTCAGCCAGGGGGTATTGACGCTCGCAGGCCTCTCGCTGACGCACCTCTTCCTGCGCTGGCTGATGGACAATCAAAACATGTACTTCTCCCTGACAGATCCGGCCACCATTCCACTCTTTGCCCTGCTTGTCGTGAGCTTTCATGTGCTGATCATGCCGATTCGGAACACTCTGAGCCGCCATATGGAATATCAGGCCGATGAGTACGCCCTTCAGGTTACACAAAAGGTAGATGCCTTCAAAAGCGTCATGCGCCGTCTGGCAAGCCAGAACCTTACCGAGATCGCGCCCGCACCCCTCGTCGAGTTCTGGCTATATTCCCATCCTGCCGTACACCGCCGTCTCAGGCATGCGGACGAGTTCGCGGAACGGCTCCTCTCCTCATCCTATACCAGAGCCTCTTTCAAGTCCTGCAACAGGGCAGCCACCTCATCAACCGGGCCCTCTGGCATGGTTAACAGCGGCTCGTCAACACCCCATTCAGCCCACTGATCGAGCCGCGCCACCACTTCCCGGGGCGTCCCGACCAGTGCCACCGCATCAAGCAAACGCGGAGACACAGCGGCGATAGCCGACTTTATGCCCTTCTGCCAGCCATCGATAATCGCCTGCACCTCCGCCTCAAAGCCATTTCGGCGCAGCATATCAGCATAGTAGGTGCCCATCTTGCCAACGTAGTAGGCCAGGGGCATTGCAGCCGCGCTACGTGCCTCCTGACGTCGTTCCTCCGAAACGTTTTCTGGCAAGAGCGCCGTCGTAATATAGGGTGCAATCATCGCGCTATGTGGCACTCGCCCGGCCTTTCGGGCCCCCTCATCCAGCAGCGCCCGGAGGTCGCCCCACTTAGTGCACGGCCAGTAGATCGGCATCACTCCATCCGCGATCTCACCCGTCTGGATAATGTTCTTCGGTCCCATCGCGGCAACATAGATCGGCAGATCACTCCGAGGCGGCGTGAATCGGAGCTTGAACCCGCGCTCAAGTTTAAAGAAGGTGCCATGATAAATCAGCTTCTCGCCCCGCAGGATCATCCGAATAATCTCGATATATTCGCGGGTACGCTGTAACGGTTTCTCAAAGCGGACGCCGTGCCAGTGCTCAATGACATTCGCTCCCGAGGGGCCCAGACCAAGCAGGAAACGCCCGCCAGAGCGCTCATCCAGCGTTGCCGCACTACTCGCCAGTACGGCAGGACTGCGCGAGTAGATATTCGCGATACCGGCCCCGATCTTAATTCTCTGTGTAGCACGCACAAGATCAGCCAGCGAGGTAAAGAGTTCATACCCCCAGGATTCCCCGAGCCAGACAGAGTCAAAGCCCAGTTCATCCGCGATTCGTACTTTCTCTACAACATCGTTCCAGGCAGCGGGAAAATTCGGAGAGTCAGCAACGAAGCCGACGCGATACTGCCTCCTTGCAGCGTGTGTCTCAGACATGCGAAACATCCACCCTTCTTTGTTGATTCATATCTTGCTAATATAGTAGCATAAAGGCATGAAGAACAAACCAAAAAGCAGGAGAGGTTCTTTGACGCAACACCTGACAGCATACACAATCAGCGAACTGGCACCCCTGATTGAGCAAGGCGAGGTACGCTCTCTGGAGGTCACACAGGCCTACCTGGAACGGATCACTACCTATGACCCCTTGCTTGTCAGCTACGCCACCGTGACAGAACAGCTTGCACTGCGTATGGCACAACAGGCCGACGACCTGCAAGCGAACGGCACCTATACAGGCCCCCTGCACGGCATTCCTCTGGGCCTGAAAGATCTCTTTGATGTGCAAGGCGTTCCCACAACAGCCTGTTCTCCGGCACTGCTCGACAATATCGCGCAGGAAGATGCGACCGTCGTTCAAAAGCTCAAAGCCGGAACCGCGGTCCTGCTGGGAAAGCAGACAATGGGCGAATGGGCAATGAAAGCCGATAATTCCAACCCGCTTTCTGGCACCTGTCGCAATCCCTGGAATACAGACTGCGACCCGGGCGGCTCTTCGGGTGGCTCGGCGGTCGCGGTTGCCGCGGGATTGGCTGCTGCCTCTCTGGGCACCGATTCGGGCGGCTCCACGCGTATTCCCGCCGCGTTCTGTGGCATTGTTGGCTTCAAACCCACTCTCGGGCGCATAAGCAACCGGGGCGTTATCCCGTTAAGCTGGAGCCTGGATACCGCGGGCCTGTTCACCCGCTCGGTTGAAGATGCTGCACTACTCTTGCAGCAACTTGCAGGCTTCGATCCGCAGGATCCATACACAAGCAACATGCCCGTACCCGACTACCGCTCCACCCTCAAAAACGGGGTCAGAGGGTGGAACATCGCCTTTGCCCGCGCCCCATTCCTCAACGAGGATGAGCAACTTCAACCCGACATCGCCGAGGCATTCGAGCAGGCACTTCACGTCTTCGAGCGTCTGGGAGCCCGACTGCACGAGGTCGAACCACCGGCTGACAGCCGTGTGCGGAGCCTCAACGGACTGCTTCTGACATGTGACGCTGCCGCCTATCACTATGAACGCCTGCAAAAACAACCGGAAGCCTACAGCGACTCAGTGCGGGAGAGCCTGACCTACGGTGCTGCAATTGCCAGTATCGAATATGCTCGCGCCCGCCATGAACAGACCCGGATCCGCCGCTCTATGCAGCGCTTCTTTGCGGACTATGACCTGCTGCTGACTCCCACCACGCCCGTTGTTTCGCCCCCACTGGCCGAAACCCAGGCAGAGAAGGAGCAACGCGCCGGATTGAACTGCTTCACGGCAGCCTGGAACCTGACCGGATTGCCCGCACTGACACTACCCTGTGGCTTCAGCAAGACTGGCCTCCCGATAGGTCTGCAAATTGTCGGCAATGCCTGGAATGAACCGCGTATCCTCTGCGCCGCAACAGCCTATGAACAGGCCTGCGAGTGGAGCGCCCAACAACCTGCCCTTCACCTACCCACAACACAAGAGGAGGAGCAATAGATGTACCTTGAACTGACACCGGATGAGCTTCTAACTACCACGCGCACTGTTCGGAAGCGGCTCGACTTTTCGCGTCCGGTCGAACCGGAGGTCATTCGCCAGTGCATTGAAATCGCGATTCAGGCTCCAACCGGAAGCAATCGGCAGAGCTGGCACTTTATGGTAGTCACTGACGCAGAAAAGCGCAAAGGACTTGCGGAACTCTATCGTAAATCGTTCAATATCTATATCAAGCAAGCTCAAAAGGCAATGAGCACCCTGCCTTCTGAAAGACTTGCTACACAGCAGCGCATCGCGCAATCTTCGATCTACTTGAGCGAGCACTTCCATGAGGTTCCGGTAATGGTGCTTCCGTGCTTTGAAGGCCGAACCGATACCCTTCCAGCAGAGGGCCAGGCTGCGATGTGGGGATCTATCCTGCCGGCAACCTGGAGCTTTATGCTTGCTGCTCGCGCTCGGGGCCTCGGTACCGCCTGGACAACGCTTCACTTGCGCTATGAACGCGAAGCTGCCGAGCTCCTCGGGATTCCCTATGAGCGGGTTCAGCAGGCCGCGCTCCTGCCCATTGCCTACACCATTGGCACCAACTTTCAACCAGCCAAACGCGAGAACGTTGAGAAACTGATCCACTGGGACCAGTGGTAAAATGGAGAGGGTGGCTCTCAGCACAACGAGAGTCACCCTCTTCTCTCTATCCTTCAACGATGATGGTGATGGTGGTGATGTTCTTCTGGTCGCTCTTCCCCTTCCGGGGGCAACCGCTCACCAAGCCAGACGCGTAGCACATTAGGTCGTTCCAGCTCACGCATGCCCAACCCATACCCCACACCTTGCAAGCGCAGTGAGGGGCGTTCAAAGGTCGCCAGCGCGGCCAGGATAGCGGCTCCGGTCGGCGTCACCAGTTCTGTCCGCAACGTATCGGGAACAGTCGGTGCGCCCGCCTCGGCAAGCAGGTTCAGCGTCGCAGGCGCCGGCAGCGGCAACCAGCCATGAGCAGCCTGAATCCAGCCAGAGCCGAGAGGCAGAGGGCTCGCGAACACCTCATCAATCTCCAGCAGTTCCAGCCCGATCGCAGTACCCACAATGTCAATGATTGCATCCAGAGCCCCGACCTCATGAAAATGAACCTCATCAGGCGAGAGGCCATGCACCTTTGCTTCAGCATCAGCAAGCAACCGAAAGATATGCATACTCTGTGCCTTAACGCGCTCGGAAAGGGTGCTTGACTCAATAATCAACCGAATATCCGCCAGATGCCGATGATGGTGCTGCTCAGGTGCATCAACCAGCGCCCGCGTCCCGGAAATATACCCGCGCATCTCCTGGCGTGCCGCGATCTTCCAGCCAGAGAGATTCAGTTTCGCCAGTTCTCTCCGCAGCTCATCCAGCGACAGGCCAAGATCCAACAACGCCCCCAGGGTCATATCTCCACTGATACCAGAAAAACAGTCAAAATAAAGCGCTTTTGTCATCTTCTTTTCCTCAGCCAGAAACTGCATCTTCTTGCAGCACCATTCTACAGCAGCCAGACAGAAAAAACTACCACTCAGCCGCCTCTTTCCTGCATCCAAACAGAATTGCACAACCAACCGCGCCCGACAGCAGTGCAGCAATCAGAATGCCAAGCTTGGCCTCCGCAATATGGACCTCCTGCCCCGCGCCAAAGGCCAGATCACTGACGAAGAGGGACATAGTAAAGCCAATTCCACCAAGCCAGCTCGCGCCATAAATATGCCGCCACGAGACGCGCTCTGGAAGCTCGGAGACGCCCAGTTTCACCACGAGCCAGGAGAACAGCGTAATCCCGATTTGCTTGCCACAGACAAGCCCCAGGACAACCCCCAGGCACACAGGGCTGACAATGTTGCTCAACACATTCCCCTCAAGATGAATACCTGCATTCGAGAGCGCAAACAGGGGCATAATCAAGAAATTGACCCACGGATGCAGACCACGTTCCAGCCGTTGCAGGGGAGCCTGAATCTTCTCACAGACCACCTCAAGCGCCTGCGTTGCCGCCTGTTGCTCATCACTCATCGCCAGGCCAACCTGACCGGGATCGCAGCTCTCGAACTCATCCAGCAATTCGCGCCCGGTCCTGACAAAATCATGTCCATCAATAAAGGCGCGGGCGGGAATCGTCATCGCCAGCAACACCCCGCTCAGTGTGGCATGGATGCCAGAGCGCAACAACGCCAGCCAGAGGCAGACACCCAACCCGAGATAGACAAAGCGCCACCGAATCCCGAGCATATTCGCTGTAATCAGGCTCATCAGGAACAGCGCCGCAAGCCCAAGCGCAAGCAGATCAATCCCGGTATTGTAGAACAACGCGATCACCAGAACCGCGCCGAGGTCGTCGGCAATCGCAAAAGCTGCCAGAAATACCTTGAGCCCGACAGGGATACGGCTTCCGAGCAGCGCCAGGGCCCCGAGTGCAAAGGCAATATCGGTCGCCATCGAGATACCCCATCCACTATGAGCGCTGGTGTTGAAATTGAATACAAGAAAAATCAAGGCCGGAAAGATCATACCGCCCAGGGCAGCAATCACAGGCAGGGCCGATTTTCGTAACGACGAGAGCTCCCCTACCAGCACTTCACGCTTGATTTCCAGCCCGACTTGAAAGAAGAAGAGCGTCATAAGGCCATCATTGATCCAGAAATGGAGTGCTTCATCCAGCGCAAAAGGTCCGATCCCGAGCATAACATGTGTCTGCCAGAGTGCGTCATAAAGCGGCCCAAATGGCGAATTGACCCAGATTAGAGCAAGCGCGGTGCAGCAGAGCAGGATGACTCCTCCTGTGACTTCCGCATCAAAAAACGCCTGAAATGGGCGCAAGAGCAGCCTGGCAATACGATTCTGTGCAGGTTTCCTCACCTGCTCCTGGATATTCATATGTTCCACCACCAACAAAAAGAGATATTACTGAACATATCGATCTATCCCCGGTCCAGATATGATTATGGGCACACCGGGGCTTCGTTTGAGCAGCATAGATAAGAAAGCAGGCCACCGCAGCAGCGATCAGGAAGAAACGGGACAACCGATGAGAAGAAAAAGAGGATCTCGGCAATAAGAGCAGGTGGCCACGGGAGCAATCACATCTGGCTCCGGCTCAACAGGCATCCTGAGCGACTATGACCTTCCCTGTTTTCCGCTTCGCATTCTCTTAGCAGGTACCTCCATTCATTATCAGCACAAAGTGGGACCCAAAAGCAACCTTTACACCGCATAAAAAAAGCAGGCGTCCCGTATACGCCCGCTTGGAGAGATGAACGAGGTCTTATTGTACTTCGATGGTAAATGGAAGATCCATAATATACATGGCGCACATCTTACCGGGCCGACAGATCGCCCGCGCCGTAAAGTCAAGCTCGATCTTTCCTGTATCCCTGGCCACAAAGCGCCAGATACAGGCCTTATTCTCAGAGGCAGCAAAGCCAGCAGGCTGCTGAATTTCCAGAATGGTTGGTGTAGCGGTCGGCCCAAGCCAGCGCTGCCCGAACGGGAGATCAAATTCGATAATATTGCCTTTATGCACAACAATGGTCTTCCCAATATCGCTTCTCTTCACAATGACATCCGCCTTTGATGGCACGGTCTTCATCGTGATATCGCTAGGGCAGCCGTTTGTAAGCGCGTTCTTGTCTCCCTTATCGGGAGCAGGCGTGGTAGCAGGAGGGGTTGCGGTCGGGCTTCCCTGTGCTGGCTGTCCCCCCGTGGTTGGCCTTGAACCACATGCCGTAACAAGTACCAGAACCAACACCAGAGAAAGCACCAGCAGCCAGTGTGTCAGATACGGTATTGATTTGAGCTTCTGCATCATAGCTCTCCTTCTTCAAAAGATACTCCTTCTCGCTCACCTCCATCCTCTGCACCAATAAGCCTTCACAGACAAGACGTTCTGCTTGCTCAAAAAGTTCCCGTTTCACTCATGTAGGGATTGGGCCACAAAACGCCATGGATAGTAAGCGAGGAAGAAGCGCCTCTGTATACCATATTCAGGCGGGAGAGCCGATTGTAGCCAACATAATCAGCAGTTCTTCTGTATCCTGCAAGAAGCGACGCGCCGGGAGTACCTGATGAGCCAGCCCCAGATGCAACGCCTCACGGGCTGAAAGCGTTTTGCCGCTCTGCCCGAGAAAGGTTGTCTGCTCCTGACCAATCAGAGAGGGTAAATAGGTCGTGACCGCCGAGGGAAACACCTGTGCATTGGGCGCGGGAAGCCTGAACCGAGCATCCTCACGTGCAATAATCGTCTCGCACAAAGACGCGATCTCACAGCCGGGACCAAAGGCGTTCCCTTTAATCAATGCCACGGTGGGAATCTTTTTCTGCCGCACAGTTGAGAACATCACGTCCGTCTCCCGGGCAGCATGCAATAGCTTTGAACGTTGCTTTTCGGAGGGGAGGTCAACGCCAGAGCAGAAAGCCTGCTCACCAATACCGGATAGTACGATCAGGCGTGGGGACAGGCGCAGCGCTTTTTGCAGAGCCGCTGTACATTGTACCAGCATCTCTGTCGTCAGGAGATTTAACGGTGGATTATCGAGAATGATCCACCAGACATCCTTCTGCACTCGCGTTCGTATCTCAGCCATAACCGCTCTCTGACCCTGCACCCTCATTGCTCATCTTTGTCTCTACCAGCAACTATTATATCATCCAGAGCCCACAAATGGGACTCTGGATGACATTCAAGAGGTGCGCAAAGAGAGGATAGCTCAACTTCTGCTGCTAGCGCCCGCTGAAATTCCCCTTGCGTTTCTCTACATAGGCGGCAATGCCTTCCTTTGCATCCTCGCTCTGGAAACAAAGCTGTTGGAGTTCGCGTTCAAGTGCCAACCCCTCGGCCAGCGTGACTTCAGCTCCGGACTGCACCGAACGCTTGATACGCCCAACTGTACGGGCTGCTTTATGCGGCGGACAGAACGATCGGGCATAGTCAAGCACCTGTTCCCAATAGTGTTCGGACTCATAGATATAATTGATCAGGCCGAGTTCAAGCGCCTCTTCAAAGCTCATCAGCTTGCCTTCAGCCATATATTCAATGGCCTTGTTTTTGGGCAGGGCACGGGCCATTCGCTGTGTGCCGCCGGTTCCCGGCAACACGCCAAGATTCACTTCAGGTAGGCCAATTTTCCCGGCATTGCGCCGCGCAATACGAATATCGCAGGCAAGCGCGATTTCCAGACCACCGCCAACCGTATGGCCATTCAGTGCCGCGATTACCAGTTTCGGCGTCTGCTCCAGACGGACCAACGTCTCATTTGCATGCAGACAGAAATAATACTTATACGCGGGCGTGACCTCGTTCAGCATGGAAATATCGGCCCCGGCACAGAAGAACTTCTCGCCAGCGCCCCGCAGCAGCAGCACATGCACCTGTTCATCAAAACGAGCGCGCAGGATAGCCGCATCAAGCTGGCTCATCATCTCGTAGCTATATGTATTTGCGGGAGCATTGGATAGCTCGATAATCGCAACCCCATCGGTCACATTATAGTTGACCAGTGTCCGTTCAGTCTGTGTCGTCATTGCTCTTCTTCCTTTCGTGCGACATACTCATCAAGCACCGTGTCATCTTTGACGCGCTCAAACGGTGTACGACAGGAACGACAATAGTATTGCACGGTCAACAGTTGTTGCCCGAACAATGAAAACAGCTCTGTCTCAGTGGAGCCACAAAAAGGACAGGTTACCTCGGATTGCTCACTCATCAGCGATCCCCCTGAAAGCGCCGCTCCTCCTGCTTCCAGCATGCCCAGGGCAAGGGCCGCACGGGAAGCCAGCGCTGTATGCGCTCCTCAAACCGGATCGGGACTTCGATCTCTGTCGCTTGCAGTACGGGTAACAGCTTCCGCAGATAGCGGTCACGCAGTTCATCAGGTGTAGCCTCGACCATGCCATCCTGAACGAGTTGCAGCATCACCGCATCATCAGATGGGCCGAACCAGCACAGCGTTTCATCCCAGAGACGTTCTAGCGAGGCAATCAACACCTCTCGCACCGCGCCACCGGCCCGGGCCAGACGCCGCACCCAGCCATCCGCGTGCATCGCATGAATGCGCTCTTCCTGCACAATCTTGCGAGAGCGGGCGCGGAGTGCATCATAGTTTGAGTTCTGTGCTGCCTCAAAGAAGGTCGTCAGGGCAGTATCGAGCAGAAAATTCGTCGCCACAAAATCGCACCAGCCCTGAAACTCCTGATCGAGATAGGCCAGGTGATAGCGCAGTGTGCGCGTCTCGGGCTCGACCTGTTCGGGCATCGTTTCGGCCTGCGCGAAGTGACCAAGTAAAGGATAGAGCGTCCGGGCATGGCCGAGCTCATCCTGCGTCATAGCCGCAGCCGCAACCGCCGCTTCCAGAGCCGGAGCGCCATTACACCAGTAGGCATAGCGCCGCCCAATCGCTTGCTTGTTATCGGCAAGCGACGACAGAATAGCAAATAAAGCCGCATGATTGATACGAGATATTGTACTCATGCGAAAGATCCGCCTCACTTTTCACGATGCAATGACGGTAACAATGCTCTCACGAGGAACCAGTACCATTTCAACCCAGGAAAACTCATCATAGATACTGCGAGCATAGACTTTTGCCAGCTCAACATCATCGGCCATCACATTGCCAATCTCATGTAGCGGCTCCTCATATTTGCGCCGGGCATACACACACCAGACCTGCGACTCATTGAGCGCTTCGCGGCGTGCAGGCGCTTGCGAGCGGATTGTGCTTGTACTCATGCAGATATACCCCAGGAGCGCATGATCTCAACGCCCTCTTCACTCAAACGTGCCTTTGTCCAGATGGGGTCCCAAACGACCTCAATCTGTACCTCTTTGACCCCGGGCTCACGCAACAGGCGTTCTCGCACATCCTCAAGAATGAACTCCGTTGCCGGGCAGCCCATCGCAGTAAAGGTCAGCTTGAGGTTAACCACCCCATCTTGCTGACTGATTGCCACGATCAGCCCCATATCAACGACGCTTACAGGGATCTCCGGGTCCATCACCTCACGGAGCGCGTCCCAGAGAGCCGGGCACGACGTGTGATCGCGTGGATAGTCCTTGAGAGATGGATAGTGTGCAGGCATCGTTATTTCTGCTCCAACAGGCGCAGCATCTCTTTCTTGCCGCGCTGTATCATACCAACAAACTCCTCATTCTTTGGGCCCCGTGCTTTCCAGCGTTTCATGACATCGTCCCAGGAACAGGACTCTTCCCAGCGCTTCTTCTCCGCGTTGAAATAGGCCGGGAAAGGACACTCGAGGACATATTTTCCCTGCTCCTCATCATAATGGGCTGGAATCTGAAGCTGAAGCTCGTTACAGAGCGGCACAGCCGTTGACATCCAGATCTGGCGTAGTTCGTCATTGCTGTGTCCCTTAAAGCCATAGTTCAATTGCTCGGTGTGCTTCTTCAGGTCATCGGGCAGGCCAAACCATTCCACCGTCAGCAAGAACATCCAGTCCACCGCCTGCTGAAGGAGTGCATGTCCCTCTGCATCTTTATTCAGGCGACGCATCCACTGCTCACCGTGGCGCAGGTGGAAGGTCTCCTCCTTATCAACTTTCAGCAGGGCACGTTTCCAGGGGCCAAAGGTGGTACTCTGGAAGACATCGCTCAACAGGACGAAGCCAGCCCGATCATAGAACGCGTTGGCAACCACCAGTTCAACCCAGCTTTCCAGAGGCACATCAAACGCATAGGGGTACTTAAATTTCGCTGGCTCACGCTCAAAAATCAGTTGCTCGGTGTCCACGCCCAGGTCACGCAGCAGCCGATAGGCAATATGAGCATGGCCGAGTTCATCCTGAATAATAGAAATGGCGGAACCAAAGGCATTTAACGAGGGTGCATGCACAGCGGCATGATAATACGCAGGAGAGCTAATCAGCTCGGTGTCAGCAGAGACGGTCAGAATGCGCTTGATCCCTTCCAGATACACCGGGCTCATATGCTCAAGGGATTCGACCAGTTGTTGTTTACGAAGCCGTTGCTGCAAAGCCTCCTCGCTTTGCAAAGCCGGGGTCTGCGTCACCATCGCCAGACTCCTTTACTCAAACGGGCCCCCTCCAGATGAGGGAGGCCAGAGACGTCGCAAGCGTCACTTTCAGCATACCTGTTCACACAAAACGAAGTGTCATATCTCCATATGGACATATCAATTGTATGCCGCAGAGCAGGGGAAAGTCAAGCTGATAGGTCAGATAGCCTGACAGGAAAAAAAGCTGTTCAACAGCAAAAGTGCCCCGAACGTTTACGGACAAAAAAAACAACCCGGCTGGATACCGGGTTGCCATCAGGTGGTAGGTTATGCGCGTTTCTCTTGATCCGTATTGCCAAATGCCTGCTAGATTCCCATAATCTTGTAAATGTAGGCTCGGGTTTCTCCGGGGAGACATCCCATCCAGCCCGAACCGCAGGCATTCAAAACTGTCTGTAAGTTGCCACTGCCATAGTTATAAGCGGCAAGCGCTTTCGCGTAATCGCCATACGTCTTATAGAGGCTCGACATCATTCGTGCCGCAGCATAGAGCGCCTGTTCAGGATTCCAGGGATCGATTCCCAGGCTGGCAGCCGTATCAGGCATGAACTGAGCGATGCCCATCGCCCCAACCGGCGACATGGCGTTCGGATTAAAGCCAGTCTCAGCATCAATCTGCTTCACGAAGTACTCTTCGGGGATGCCCGCCGCCCGAGCAGCAGCGCGAGCCATCGCAACATAATCGCCATCAGGAACATTGGCCGGTGGCTTCTCCTGATTTGTCCTGACCGGTACGCCACTGTTGCCTATCGTATTCCAGTTCTGCTGGCGCTGCAACCATTCTGCGATGGAACCCGAAAAGGGAGTCGTCTTCTGACCGGTGCCCACAGGAGAGAACGAAACCAGCGTTGAAATAAAGAAGCAGAACAGCATAATCGCCACAATCGAAAAGCGAACACGTGCAGGCAAAGGCTGGCGCTGCACTGTCGTGTTCTGGCGCTTCTTCTTTGAGCCGGGAATAACCACAGCCTGCCGATTCTGGGGTAGCACAAGACCGTCGGTCAACGGCCCGGTCAGCACATACATCTGTCCAGTGGTGGGCTGATATGGTGTCGGCAGTAACTGCCCTGTTGGTGTTTTTGTCGTACTAAGCTGGCCTGTTGGGACACGAACCGGATTTGAGGCGCTGGCAATCGGGCTAAATTCAAACGCTTCCGTTGTCCCTGCTTTTCCCCCGACGAATGAGGGCGAAGATGGCAGATGCGGACCGGAAAGAGGAGGAGGCGACGGCTTCTCCTCAACCTGAAACGGCACACGTGAACGGAACTGGGACATATCCTACCTCAAACAACTCTCTTTACTATCATCATTGACATTAGCTGCTTCCTGTCGATACAACCATAAGCCCCCCTGCGCCAGCAGCTACCATTTCATGTCTGAGAATAACCAAAGAAACACGGAGGCGTCAACGTTTTGTGCCGAATAGGGGCGAAAAGTAATGTAAAAATGATCTATCTTAACCGATTCTTACCAATCAAAGCGGATTTCATCGGGCTGATACAGCAGAGGTATTCTGCCGGTCTCAACATGAGAAGGGCCACAGCGAGTGTAGCCCTTCTCATGCGCATTGCTCTCGTTAGCGCATGCTCGTCTTGATACGCTTGCCAGGTACGGATTTCTGTTTTCGTTTCGTTGCTGTTTCTTTTGATGCTTTTGAGGCACGTCGTCGTTTTTCCATCCGCCGCGACAGGCGAGCCGGAAGATAGGGCTCCATCGCATGCAGCGCGTTCAGATAGATCTGTTTCTGCTCCTGCACAGTATCGTAGTGCTTCAGCCGCGGAACCGGAGCCAGCATATCACGGGGAGAGTACAGAAAATGGTCGGCCTGCGCCAGCCAGTGAGCCAGTTCCAGCAACTCAGGCTTCTCGGTCAGCTTCGCCACTCCATAGAGGGAGTGCATCAGATAAAACAACTGCTGGGACGCCCTGGTGTCCGGGAGAAAGTCGCGTGCTGACGGATACACAGAAAGGGGAAGATAATACGCCTGCGTCTGATATTGCTCAATGAGCTCACTGGCGGTACAGGTGACAATATTTCGACGCGCAAGCTGTTCTGGTAGGGCGCGTAGAAACGAGAGAATACCGCTATCAATGCTCTGCCTGATACCAAATACCTCAAAATCCCACCCCAGCACCACCAGATCACCCGGCGTACGCGCGATCCATTCGGCATACGTGTCGGCATACAGCGGGAACTCAGACCAGTCCTGGTTTGAGAAACGGACCGCAACATCATCGCTCAAAGCCTGATGACGACAGAGCAGATAGGGAGCAGCAGGCGTTGCCTGGCGTATCTTCTTCGGGGTCACCGGAGGAAGGGTATAGGTGCCCTCATCCCCGTTGCGATAAAGATAGGTTGCCTGTCGCCAGCCAAGCATTGCGGAACTGCCATCAACAAACACCCCCTGAAAGCCAGCCTCATCCAGAGCATCATAGAGCGGGGCCGACATGCACAGCGAGGTGGTATCAGTAACTCGTGGACGCTTGCCAAAAACAGTATACAGCTCATCAGACATGCGCTGCATCTCCTTGACAAAAGCAGGCAGGTCCAGCAAGAAGAGATAGCTATAGCAGGGCTCCACCCCGATTAACTCTACATTGGGTTCCGCAATCAATTCGCGGAAGAGCTCCAGAAGCGCGGGTTCCCAGACCTGCGCCTGTTGCACAAAAGAGAGGGGAACCCCCATGCAGAGTTTCAACCCCTCGTTCCGCACCAGTTCAAGGAACACCTGTGCAGCCGGATAGTAGCACTCGCGCGCGACCTGATGAAAACACTGCTCATTCAGGCGCTCATCAAAGAGGCAGCGCGCAATATCCTCACTCGATGCCCCATACGGAATTGGTTGCGCCGGAAACTTCAAGCGGCGTGGTTGATGCACAACAGTATAAATCGCCAGATTCGCAACCATACAACGGCCCTCACAAACTAAGCGGTTGGTTTACCCGCCACCTTCTCCCGTTCAACAACAGTGGACGAAGCGCCATGCTGCCCATTGGCCGGAGCCTGCTCTTCCAACTGGCGAGGTGATAGAATGATATTCTGTTTTCGTGCCAGAAACTCTAATTTTCCGAACAGGTTCTCAAGCACGCGCTCCCACAAGAACTGCTGCGCGGTTCGATAGCCCTCCCTGCGCATACGCTCCTGCTCATTCGGGTGTCGCTGCAAGTACAGCAGGTAGCCCACGATCTCATCAGGATCATCTGTCTCGATCACAATCGCATTCTCAAAGGAGACCGCGTAATCTTCGCCGGTACATCCCGTCACCGCGATCCCCTTCGCGGCCATCACTTCCAACGCGACCAGGCCGAACGGCTCATGACCGCTATTCGCCAGCGTCGCATCAGCCGAGGCATAAATTGAGCGGACGAAAGCTTCAGGCAAGAAGAAGCGTAGATTATAGATGTCAGCGGTTCCCGCCCCTTCCAGCAGATCGAGGCATTCGTTCACCGTCGAGGGACGGCGGGGCGCAACCACATCACGAATGACCAACCCGCGCCGATAGGCATGCGAGAAGACCTCGGCGCCATGTGGCTCAATGCCGCCACGAACCAGCAGCGTCACAGGATAGCCGCTCTCTTTCAGACGGGCGACCGCCTCAACGGCCATCATCCAGCGCTTATCAGGGTCAAAACGCCCGATTTTAAAGAGAAACAGCCGGTTCGGGTCCCCCTGACGGGCAAAGCGGCGTAAACGCGTTATAGCGTCCTGATCGACGGGTTCCATGTGCCGTGAGGGAATACCATTCGGGATTACCAGCGGATTGACACCCAGATCCCACATTTTATGCTTCATATATTTGCTGACAGTGCAGAGGGTTGAGACAAAATTGAGCCGGGCCCAATCCACCCGGTGCAGCGACATGAGACTGTTGAGGTTCCAGAGCAAGAGAACTTTCTGACGCAAACCGAACCAATGGAGCAGATCAGACGTTCTGCACATGACCTCGGCGGTGTGCCAATCCTCGCCCATAATCACTACCATCTTACCCTCGGCAACAGCCGGGCGCACAATCTCTTCATAGATATGGTAGGGAACACTCTCATTATAATCGTAGAGCTTTTGTTCCTCTCCATCATACACGCCATTTGGATAGTACTTGCTGATCCACTGAGACCAGCGCTTGAGAATCAGGCGACCTTCTACCCGGGTTTCGATGCCGGGCTTATCGGGATCACCGATAAAGAGCAGGTGGGTCGTATATCCCTGTACCGCCAGCGCCTCACTGAGTTCAGTAATGCGTGTGCCGAGTCCCCCGGCGGTTGAATAAACATCCGGCCCCTCAAAACACAGGAGCACAAACAGCGTGTTTTCAGGCGTAATTGCACCTTCTAATTTTAACATAAGCAGATAGTCCTTTGATCTACAGGTGAGGGAAGAGGTTGTTGCTCTTGTTCACCATTGAACGTCCGGCCCCAGAAACCATATATTGCAGCGAGCCTGAAAATCGACAGCGCAAAGACCTGCAATCCCTGTCAGGTGACGGAAACAACATTTGAAAACGTGCCGCATCGCGAACTCTCGCACCGGATATCGATCAGCACGAAAAGTGTGCAGCGAATAACTCTACTATTCAGTATAGCATGTCAGGTAGCATCACTATACAACACTGCCAGTATATCACAGAAAGCAGGCATCCATGCCTGAAATCCTGTATTTCTCCGGCCTCTTTGAAGAAAGCTTACAGTACTGTAGAAATGAATTTCTTTTATATTTAAAGGTAATACGATAGGGAGGTGATAGTCAGACTCATATATACAGGAAGAGCAATCAAGTGTGCGAAAGGGGATGCTTGCCACTTCAACCCTCCCTGCGCGTTCCCACCAGACAAAAAGAGACCCGCCATTGCTGACGGGTCTTGCTTTTTGCTTATTGGCCGTTCTGGGACGGATTCCCCTGATCGGTCTTGCCCCCTATAGGCAGCGTCGGCATCGCAGTTGGCAGCTCCGTCGGCGTTGGAGTGGGCGAAGGTGTCAAGGTCGGTGTTGGTGATGGCGTCAAAGTCGGCGTTGGTGATGGCGTCGGCGATGGGGTAGCCGTCTCCGTTGGCTCCGCGGTCGGCTCCTGCGTTGGCTCAACCTTCGAGTAGTTGGCAACATAAAGGATCACGGTATCACCTTCCTTCAGCTCGGATCCTTCCGCGGGCTCCACACGCACAACGGTATCATCGCTCAGAGCCGCGTTTACGCCCGCATCCTGCTCACGAATGCGATCAAGCGGAATACCGGCCTCACGCAACTTCTGGCGCGCAATATCAAGGTTGACATTGGTGATGCCACTCGGCACCTTCAGGCCGAACTTCAGCGTCACCGTTCCCCCGGCGGCAATGTTCATATTCGGATCGGGGGACTGCGCGATCACTACACCCGTTTTCACATTATCCTCGGGCTTGATGACCAGCTTCTTCTCTTTCGCCAGCTTTTCGGCCTCGCTCCAATTCTTCCCATGAAAATCGGGAACCTGAACCTGTTCTTGCGTCGGAGAAGCCGTCGGCGTTGCCGATTGCGTCCACGGCAGCTTAATCAGACCAAGCTCACCGGCCAGAAAGGCGCTGAATCCCAGTAAGACGACAGCAGCAAGTAAGATAAGAACAGTGATAATACCGGCAGCACGGGATTCTTTCTGTGGGACCTCAGCAGCTGCATCTGACTGCATCATGGTATCGCGCTGAAACGGACGCGTTGCCCCGGTAGGGTCCATAGAGGTTCCTGACTGCGACCCAACCATCAACGGCGCCTGAGCGTAGGCGGGATCTACCGGCTCCCCTTGAGGAGGAAGCATATGTTGCGGGTTCGACGGATGTTGATAGGGCTGTTGGTAGACACCACCAGCGGAAGGCCCTCCTGCGACAGGAGGCGAAATGACAGTCGCACTATCAGTCGCGACCAGCAGGCCACTATTATGGAGCGGATGAAACAGGGAGGCATCCCCCTGTTCCAGCGCTTCGAGGGCTCGCGCAAGCATATTGCCATCTCGATAGCGCATCTCCGGCTGTTTTTCCAGACAGCGTAAGATAATATCTTCAAGGGCCGGAGGAATGCCCGGATTGAAATGACTGGGAGGCGTGGGGGGGTCCTGAATATGCTGCATTGCAACGGCAACAGGTGTGTCACCCTCAAATGGTGTGCGCCCGGTCAGCATCTCATACATGACGATTCCCAGCGCATACACATCAGCGGCAGGGCTGACGATTTCCCCCTGTGCCTGTTCCGGCGCATAATACTGCACCGTACCAAGTGTCATCCCCGTGGTTGTCAGACGCTCGGCATTAATATCTTTATAGACACTGGCAATACCAAAATCGGTTAACTTGATCGAACCATCACGCCCAACCAGAATATTCTGCGGTTTGACGTCGCGGTGCACGATCTGCCGTCGATGAGCAGCGCCCAGACCAAGTGCCACATCATGAGCAATAATAATCGCCCGATCGACAGCCAGTACCCCCCGAGTCCGCAGATAGCGGCGCAGGTCAGTCCCTTCGACCAGCTCCATGACAATAAAATAATTACCGTCGCTCTGGCCGTAGTCATAGACCTGTACGATGTTGCGATGCTGGAGAGATGAAGCCGCTTTCGCCTCGCGCTGGAAGCGGGTAACAAACTTCGGATCGGTACTATAAACATCGCGCAGCACTTTAATAGCGACATCGCGTTCCATATGCATATCACGCCCACGGTAAATGGTCGCCATGCCGCCCCGCCCTATTGGTTCGAGTAGTTGGTATCGCTCAGCCAAAACTTCGATTTGCATAGTTCTCCGCACTGTACAGGCAAGATATCGGTTGCCTATTTTCCGAAATCAGGCAACTCTCTTTCTCAGAAGCGTTCTACAGAATGATGCCTGATCGCACCTTCTTCCGATGCGCCTTCCACACACACCACACTCCACCAACAATTCAGGATACAGATTATTGCTACCTTATCGACGAAAAGGCGTAAGTGCTTTCTCTGATCGGTGATACGATAAGCTGACTACAGATCAGAGCCTCCGGCCCGGCCGGGAAAAAATGCATTGCGTCACTTATTTTAACCTATTCTGCGACAGAATGGAACATTCTACACAAAAGTAGGAGTTTACAACTGTATGCCAGCGCCAATCAACTTCAGCTATTACCGCTCGATTATTTCTCTTCCTTACGCTCCAGAAACTCACTCTGATCTGGCACAAGCAGGGCTGCATTCGGTCCCGGAACGCGCTCATCCCCGTTACGCCTTGTAATACGCAATATATCCATATGTTCTAACACAGGCAAAATATATTTTCGTGTCGTTCCCAGGAGGTCCCGCGCCTCGGCAACCGTCATCGTACCATGCTGATACAGATAGGTCAGCACTTTGCGCAGCATTTCCTCATAGGTTTCACGCAAAAAGAGCAGGCCGTCACCAATCTTGACAAGCACTCCCTGCTCTATCAGGGCCGTGACCACCTCCGCCTCTGCAATCTTCTCGGCCTCGGCACGCGTTGGCGGCGTAAACGGACTGGCCCGGAACCTCTCCAATAATTGTACCACCTGCTTCTTCTGTTGTTCTGTATACTGCGGTGCATAGCCCGGAAGATGGACCGTGCCCGCTCCCCGCGTCTCCGATAGGCCCCCTGTGCCCGGTATCTCTCCCTGTTCCAGCACGCCTTCTCTCTGTAACGTCGCAAATACATCGGCAGCAAGACGGGGCGTCAGATGCAGGCGAGTACGCCACTCCTCTTTGGAGAGTCCGCTTCTCAACGGATAGCGCCTGTGGAAATCACTCACCAGACGGACGCTCTCCTCAACCAGGGCTTCCCAGACCGTCTGCGCGACCCAGAAATTGCCTATTTTACGCACTCTTCTTTCAGATAACAACGTGTCACATATCTGTTGTGTCACATCTTCTGCAAGATTACACTGTCGGGCCAGATCTCTCAGCTCATATCCTTTTCCACCCGACGCAGAGGCGCCCTTTTTCGCTCCGACCCGGCGGGTTTCCAGAGCAGCCAGCACCAGATCTTCCGGCGTGCCATGAAGCATCTGTTCCAGCGTCTCAAGCACCGAAGCCTGAAAGCGTCGATGATACCGGGGCCGTGTGTCTACTACCTCCCCGCCGCCAATAGTCATGCTTGGCGAAGGGATACGCAGGACGAACGGGTCCCGTCGCACCAGTACCGCCGGACGGCTGAGGCGAAACTGCGCCCAGGCACTCGCTCCCGGCTGCAACGTCTCCACATCTAGCAGGCGCACCTTAGCCGGAATCTCCTGGGAGCCGCTGAACACCTCTACCTCTGTATTATGCGTTAGCGGACGAGGTGCATCGGGCAACAAGCGTATCCGCGCATCAAAGAGCTGGACCGGACGCAACTGCCCCGGCAGGGCCACAACATCTCCACGCCTGACATCGCTACGAGCAATGTTCGCCAGATTGAGCGCGACCCGGCTCCCCGGACGAGCCACCTCGACAGCCTGCTTATGCGTCTGCATGCCTCGAATACGTGTACGTAAGCCAGCAGGCAGGATCTCCACCTCCTGTCCAACGCGGAGTGTCCCATCAAGAAGCGTCCCGGTCACAACCGTGCCAAAGCCGGTGAGCGTAAAGACACGGTCAACAAACAGGCGTGGGCGGGCAATATCCTGCCGCACTTCCTCTTCTGACAATATACGGTCAAGTGTGCTCAGAAGTTCCGGCAACCCCTCTCGCGTATAGGAAGAAACAGGGAGGATCGGGGCCTGAGCCAGCGTGGTAGGCCGAAGTTGCGCGCTCACTTCCTCACGCACCAGTTCCAGCCATTCCTCATCCACAAGGTCGGCCTTTGTCAAAGCCACGACACCACGGGGAACCCGCAGCAGGTCGAGAATTGCCAGATGCTCCCGCGTTTGCGGCATAATCCCTTCGTCAGCGGCAACAACCAGCAGCGCCGCATCAATGCCGCCTGTTCCTGCTAACATATTCTTTATAAAGCTCTCGTGACCGGGTACATCCACAATACTGACCTCACGCCCGCCTGGCAACGTCAACCAGGCAAAGCCCAGATCAATGGTCATGCCACGCGCTTTTTCCTCTGCCAATCGGTCAGGATCAATTCCGGTGAGCGCCTGCACCAGCGTCGACTTTCCGTGGTCAATATGCCCGGCAGTACCAATACAACTCATAGTTCCTCTTGCTACGCTTCCTTAGCCCTTATCAGAAGTCTTGTTTCTCGATGGATCAAGGATAATCCCAGACGGTTTCAGTATACTACAACAAGCCCTTTCTGCCCAATCGAGCGCATAAAAAAGGGAGACGATGCCCGAAACATCGTCCCCCTCAACAATGGGCAGAGGTAAAAAAAGGGTTATTCTTTCACATCACGTCTGGCCATGAAGAAGACGGCAATAGCCAGCAAGGCAACCGTATAGCCCGCGATTACAAGCAAGAACTGTGTAGACGAGTAGCTCCCGTTGACAATCGGTGTAAACATCGCCAGACGCACGTGCTCCTGACCGGCCCAGGCAGAAACCAGCGCGTTCAGATCAGGCCCGAGCAGATACGTCTGAATCTTCAGGAAGATGTCGTTGTGGGTAAAGCTTGCCACAAGGTAGAGCATGATTGTTGCCATGTTATCGACGGCAAACCAGCAGAGTGCCGCTGTCATCCCGAATGCCAGCGAGCGCCCGAGGACCGCCATTGCCGCAGCCATTATAATGGTCACTACGTGGCTAATCAGCGCCGAGGAGAGAAAATAGCTGGCAAATTTCCAGTTCTCGCCTTTCAACGCGCTCAGGCTGTTCAGATTCCCGGCCAGAATCAAGGCGTTCACGACTGAACCCAGAGCATAGACCAGGACGCTGATAACCAGCATGCCAAGCGCCATAATCAAGAGGGCAGTCAGTTTCGCGAACAGAAGCTGTAGTTTCCCTACACCGCGACCAAGCACCACACGGATCGTACCGAAGTGATATTCCATCCCGATCAAGTAGGCCGTTATCATGATCAGGAAGAGCCCACCACACACCCGCACAAACATCAGCCCCTCAAACTGGTTCGTCCAGAAGCCAACAGGATCTTTGAGCGGGCTCCTGGCATCATTCCCTATATCCGTAAGCAGAATCAGCAGATTCACACCTACCAGCCCACAGAGCGAAAGCAGGCCGGCCACCCAGGTCAGCGGATGCCGCATGAGCTTCGTTATTTCGCCCTGAACCAGCCCGGGGAAGCTCGGGAACATACCTATCGCCATGTGCCCCTGTACGTTTGACACCTCCATACTCAGTACTCCTCAATTCGTCCATGCCATGTGTTTTTCAGAAAATCATACATACAAAAGCCTTGATACACACGTTCAGCGTATAGCCTTCAATCACTCAATCAATCTAGTCAGAAACGATACTGTAGAGCTGTCGCACAGGTATCGCATAATTGTCGCAAAACTGTCTCAGTACCGGCCCCCTTCCTGATCCCCGCGTTTCCGATTCTCCAGAGACCAAACGCGGAGGCTGACCCCTTTGTAGCTGCTTTGTAGTAGCTTTGTAGTAGCTTTGTAGTATAATGGGGGGGACGTACGAACAGATTTTCCGCCTGGTTAGCCTTGATGATGAGGATGTTGCAGAAACGCAATGAATGAAAAGATACAATCCGTCCTGAACTCACTCCCACACAAGCCCGGTATCTACCTGATGAAGGATGCAGAGGGCAAGATTATCTACGTTGGTAAAGCGATCTCGCTGCATAATCGCGTGCGCTCCTACTTCCAGCCTTCCGCCGACCTGAGCCCCAAGAATCAAAGCATGGTCGCTCGTGTTGACGACATCGAGTTTCTGGTAGTTGAAAACGAGGTCGAAGCGCTGGTACTGGAGAGCAACTATATCAAGCAGTATCGCCCGAAATATAATGTGCTGCTTCGCGATGACAAGAACTATCCTTATATCAAAATCTCGCTCACCGAAGATTTTCCGCGTGTCTATCGCGTCCGCAGCTACCAGCGTGATGGGAACCGCTATTTTGGACCCTATACCAATTCGGGCGCGGTCGATGCCACATTAGATCTGCTCAATAAACTTTTTGCTTTCCGCACCTGCCGCTATGATGGCAGCAACTGGGCTCCCCCGCGCGAAGGCGAAGTGCCCGCCGGCTGGAAACAGAAGCTTCTCACGCGTCCTTGCACCCAATACTATATTCACCGCTGTCTGGCTCCCTGTGTGGCCTATTGTACCCGAGAGGAATACGACGCGGTGATTCAGCAGGTGATTCTTTTCCTTGAGGGCAAGCATGATGAGATCCTGAAAGATCTGCAACACCAGATGGAGACCGCCGCCGAAAACCTTAATTTCGAGGAGGCCGCCCGCATCCGCGATCGCATCAAGGCCGTTGAACGCGTGCTGGAGAAACAGCGCATCATTAACACGGAAGGACAGGAAGATCAGGACGTGATCGCTCTGGCCCGCGGGGATGATGAAACCTGTGCGCAGGTCTTCTTCTTCCGCAGCGGTAAGCTCATAGGGCGCGAATCCTTTATTCTTCAGGGAACCCGCGACAGCAGCGAGGGTGAAATACTCTCCTCGTTCCTGCAACAATTCTACGAAACGTCACCACACATTCCCTCTGAAATCATCCTCGAAGCAGAGCCGGATGACCGCGAGGTGCTTCAGAACTGGCTCAAAGAGCGGCGCAAAAGCAGCAACGCCACCTCCAGAAGCACCAGCGTTACCCTGACTGTCCCCAAACGTGGAGACAAGGTCCGCCTGATCGAGATGGTCAGGCGCAACGCACAGGAAGTGCTGGAACAGCAGCGGATCAAATGGCTGACCGATAGCCAGAAAACACAGCTTGCTCTGGACGAATTGCAAGAAGCGCTGAATCTGGTCAGCCCGCCACAGCGCATTGAATGCTACGATATCTCCAATACCCAGGGCACCAACTCGGTCGGGGCGATGGTTGTCTTTGAGGGCGGCAAGCCGAAGAACAGTGAATATCGCCGCTTTAAAATCAAGACCGTTGAGGGCGCAAATGATGTCGCCAGCCATCAGGAGGTATTGAGTCGCCGCTTCCGTAAGGTTGCGAAAGAAAAAGCCGATCATACAATGATAGAGAACACAACACTGGAAAACCCTGCGGTTCCAGTAAACGGCGACATCGCTCCCGCAACCGAAGATGAGCAGCACTTTGAGCATGATTGGAGCCTGCCGGACCTCATCATCATCGATGGCGGTAAGCCACAGCTACATGCGGCGATGGAAGTGCTCCAGGAGCTTCACCTTGACATTCCGCTTATCGGGCTGGCAAAGGAAGAGGGTTCACATACCAAACTGGCGACAAATGAGGCTATCTTTGTGCCCGGGGCCACCGAGCCGATCCTGCTTCCCGGCACCTCACAGGCGCTGTATCTGTTGCAACGCATTCGCGATGAAGCGCACCGCTTCGGCATCACCTACCATCGCAAAGTGCGCTCGGAGCGAACCTTTAAGTCTCAGCTCGATGAGATACCCGGCATCGGCCCAAAACGTAAAAAGGCGCTGATGCGTCACTTCGGCTCGCTGAAGGCGATCGGTAACGCCAGTGTTGAAGAGCTGGCAGCCCTAGAAGGAATGACGCGAGAGGCCGCTGAAAAAGTCAAGGAATACATCGGGCGCCAGGAATAAAAAAAGCCAGACATAACGTTATACAATAAGGAGTGCTAGCAGTCACAAGCTCCGATTGACAACACAACGGTTTCGCGTTACTATAACAAATGCAGGGCGACTTTTCCAGTCTCCCCCGTTCTTATGTAATATCATAGTAAACAAATACCTGGCAACAAAAGAGTTGTTCTGACTCTGCGCTGCTATTTTACTGCTCTTTCAGACAAGAAAAGAAAAACAAGCAGTTGTTATGGCCGCTTTGTAGAGAGGTGATTGGTATATGCCAACGTACGAGTATCTCTGTCAAGCCTGTAGCCACCGTTTTGAAACGTGGCAGAAAATGACCGATGAACCGCTGACCGTCTGCCCTGAGTGTGGTGGACATATCCGCAGAGTGCTGTATCCGTCGGGAATCATCTTCAAGGGGTCCGGTTTCTACAAGACCGATCATCCCGGCAGCTCTTCTAACGGAAGCAGCACGAGCTCTACCGAAAGCAAGAGCTCCACAGAGAGCTCTTCTTCGTCAAGCACAAACAACAGCACATCATCCAGCGAGAGCAAAACAGCAACCGCTGCGGGTTCGTAGGGTTCCGCCTTCAGGCGGAGCCTACCGCCGCCCGATAAGAAAAGAGGAGCAAGCAAGACCATATGGGAGAATCGGTTCTGGCCTCCATTCAACGACAGCAGATTGAAGCTGCGATCGGCGAACTCCTGCTTACCGATGATTATTATATTCGGCAGGGCATCCTTGAGAAGATTCGCCACCTGATCGGTCATGCCGATCCGTCATTAGATCCCTCTCTCTTCAGTGAAATGGCACAGGAGGAGCTCCGGGCCCTTCGCCTCTTACCAGCTCCGCCCGACGCTCAATAGACCTCCACTCAAAGGAGGTTCTTTTTTTGCCTGGCGCATCTGAGCGTTTCTCATCGCTTACCTCTTCCATTCACCTGAATAGCCCATCCTACCTTCTGTTTATCCTGTGCCTGATCCCCTTTCTTCGCACTTTTACACCTCTTTTTACCAACCAAAACCCATCTGCACAAAATTGTAGAAGGCAATCTATTCACCCAATATTCCTATTAACAGATCTTACTATGGCACTCGAAACAGCATAAGAGTGTATACTAAAATTACACAATCTGTAGCAGGGAGACAAGGAAGCAAACAATAATACATAGAGAGGTGCAGGAGTTACAGGGTATGCAGGTGCAGCACGAGCCGACACAGGTACAGCAAGAGACGATAGAGGCTCTTCAGAAACAGATCGAAGAACTTACGGCAAGTAACCTCTTATTACAGGAGGAGATTGAGCGAAAAGAACAATTTATCGCGATGATAGCCCATGAGTTGCGCAATCCCCTTGCGCCTATCATTAACTACGCGCAGATGCTGCACCGTCATCTTGCCAACGTAGAAGATCAGGAGCCTGCAACAACGGCACGCCGTCCCAGGGGAATGCAGCGTAATGCCAGTATCATTGTCAGTCAGGCCCAGCGAATGGCCCGCCTGGTCAATGATCTCCTGGATGCGAACAAACTCGCCTCAAACCAGTTTTCCATTCTACCCAGGCCATGTGATCTTGTGACCATCGTCAAAGAGAGCGTTGAGCAGCTTCGGCCCGTCGCTCCCTATCATACCTTCGTCGTGGAAACACCCGATACTTCTGTACCGGGTAACTGGGATGAAGGGCGCTTGCATCAGGCACTCGGGAATCTGCTGGATAACGCGATCAAGTATTCGGATGAGGGAAGCACCATCACGGTCAAAGTATGGCTCACCTCGGCAACAGCGGAGCAACCGGCTCTTGTACATGTCAGTGTCCATAATCAGGGCATTACGATCCCTCCGGAGGAAAGGGGCCACCTGTTTCAGCCCTTTGTGCGGCTGGAAGCAACCCGGGAGAGGCGCAAAGGAAATGGCCTGGGGCTCTACATCACGCATTCCATCATCGAGGCGCATGGAGGAACGCTACGGCTGGAATTGCCAGAGCCAGGGCAAAGTGGCACCACGTTCTGCTTCGATCTGCCCTTGCAGGATGGCTAAACGTTCCCTCCTCATTCTGCCCGTAGAGCATTCCCCTCAAGCCCGCTTCCCCCTCCAACCAAACAGCAAAGCGTCGCTCCACGCTTTTCGGCTTGAGCACAAACTGAAGGCGCTCCAGTAACTCTGGAAGCGCCTTGTACAAAACAGAAAAGACAAACACGAGGAGACAGCAGGATACGATTTATGTTAGACTGCCTGAGCAAGCACAACAACCCCTTTGAGTAACTGGTCTGTCCCTGTGGATTTCACCAGTTCTGCTGTGCCAGCAATCAACGCAAGATACTGGTTTGCTTCTCCGACCGGCATATCCGAGGGTATCCACGCCATACCGTCTCTGATCTCAGAGGTGCCTGTGATACGATATTCTTTAAACGCGCCGTGATTGTTGCGCAAGGTGATGCGCTGTCCCGGCTGCGCGTTCTTCAGCTTCTCGACCACTTCAAGGGCATTTTCCATGCTACCGAAGTTGTTCAGCCGGTTTCCGAGCTTATCAATGCCAACATCACCGAGCAGACTCGTAATATCCTTTAAAGGCACCTCACCCACTCCAGGGGCCTGCATTGCCATCGACTCAAGCTGAGGATCGGTCTGAAGCACACTCGAGGGATCACCCGTCTGAATGGAGCCAGATTTCAAGAGCTTAGTATCACCAAGCATCTGCTGTAGTCCCAGACCGCCGAGCAGCTCACCAAGCAATCCCGCACTCTCAGGCGACGTGACCGCCTCGGGCTTGCCCTTGTCATCCGTCAGCAGGCGGGCAGTCAAGCCGGGCAGATCATCCACCGCAATCGGCTTCAGATCTTTTGTCGCAGGATAATTGGTAAACACACCGGCAGGCGGATTCTTTTTATCATCCTTAGGCGCAACCGTATGCGCCTTGTTTTTGTTCGGCTGAGAATCATGAACGGCAAAAGCTCGGTGAAAACCAAACGTTGCAGCACCGGCAAGTAAGCCACCAGCCAGTACGACTAAGAGCATGAGGCGTTTGTACTGTCGCATACTCACTTAATCCTTTCCTGAAAAACTAGAAGTAAAGGAAGAAGATATGCAAGACGGCCCGTTGTTGACCGACCATCTTCCCTGCCATCCCTCTCCACAGTTGCCACCACTGCGAATGGCCTGCATCATCGAGCCTTGTGATCCAGATATAGTACAAACCACAAATGTCTCACTCTGTACCACAGTAGCTCACAATGCATTATACATGACAGCATATTTTAAATCAAAAATTATGAGCTCACACCGCACATGTAGTACTATTTTATTTTTAAAAAGTCGGTTCTATGAATGGTAAATTATTCATGCAGATAGTGACATTTTTCCACATATCACATCATGCTTTTTCAACATAGCTTACCTGTAGAATCTGACAGGAGGCCCTGTCTATTTCTCGGGAACCAAAAACCGTTGAGATGAGCGGTGTTTTTGGTCTGGGGAACGGCTATACTGGCAACTGTGCGAGGAAACCTACCAGTAACGCATCATTTCTCGCCCGCGCTGCATTGTGGAACCCGGTGCGAGTGGGAATAGGGCACGACGGGGACGGTGCCCGTACCGGGGTTGAAACTCTGGTATGGTGCTACTGGTAGGGACTCTTCATTCTCTGTCCCGGTTCTTGCGTACAGCGTTGTTTTGCCGCTCTCAGAGCATAGAGAGAGCAGGGCTCCCTATCCTTGTCTATTACCTCGGGATTGGAGCGCCAATGCAGAAGGAGATCATATGACACAGTGGGCCTACAAAGTGGTCTATATCGATTACCGGGGCCGTATTTCCTGTGAGGGGCAGGAAACCCTGATCGGGAATGAGCGCCGCAGCGCCTTTGCCCGTCGCTACCTCAACAGTCTGGGACGCGAAAGCTGGGAGCTGGTCGCCGTTCAGCCTCTGACCACCAACTCCGCATATTATGTTTTTAAACGCCCGGCACAAGAGGGCGACTTCGCAGACGAGCACCCTGAAAAGCAAACTCAGGAGGAACAAACGCCTCCCGCAAGTGGCGGCCCGACCGTCGAGAATGCCTGATCTACCGGGTTGAGTTTCTGGTTTTCCTGAGCGTATCTGTGCCCTTCAGATACGCTCAGGTTTTTATTGCACTATTCAACCAGCTCACACATCATACTTTTTACCATTTCTCTTTTATACATTCTTCCTACCATTTTGCATATCTCTATTTTTATGCTACCCTATATACGGAAGAGGACCTCATCTCACAATTACCGCTTTCATATCTGGCCCTCTTGAAGCCGAACATGGGAATATGTGGAAGAAGGGGAAGTAACCGTGACGAAAAGACCAATCCATCCACTCCGCGCTATGCGCGAACACCTGAACCTGACACAGAAACGCCTCGCAGAAGAGGCTGGAGTTGGCGCACAAACAATCCTGCGTGCCGAGCATAACAAGCCTATCAATGCCGAATCGCGCCGCCTGCTCTGTGACTATTTTGGAATGACGCCGGAAGCACTGGGACTGGTCAACAACGAGCAGAAAGCAGTCGACAACAGGCGTCCTCCCGACACTCCCGCTATCGCGCTACAGGAAATCCCGACCTCACCGATCGCCCAGGCCATTGCTCAGGGCATCGTTCTGGCCTCGAAGCAGCTTGAAAGCGCCGACATGGCGCACACCCGTTTTCATGTGTTACAACGATACGGGCTTGCACCGCACCTCACACAGCCTCTTCCCGATGCTCCTCCGCTCTGGCAGCGATTGACAATGGCCCTCAAAAAACCAACTGAACTGGATGATATGACGCTCAAGCATCTGGAAGCTATCACTAGAGATTGCTGGTCCGTGCTATCTGATATGCTCGGAATCTTCTCGCAGGGCATGTTGAACTATGTCTTGCAACGCCTGGAAGTCGTCACCACCTTCCTTGAAAGCCCGCTCTCAGCCGAGGCGCGTCACCGCCTCGCTCGCGTTGCCGGTGAGCTGGCTCAAGTTGTCGGTGAGATCCTCTTTGATCTGAAAGAGCATGAGCAGGCAGAGTACTATTATAACGTCGCGCTGGAAGCGGCTCGCATGATCAAAGACGAGATTATGCAGGCGGTTATCCTCGGGCGCAAATGCTTTATTCCGCTCTACAACCGGAACGCTCAGCAGGCACTCACTTTGTTGCAGGAAGCACATACTCTCTCGCCGCTCTACCTTCCTGAGGTCACGCGAGCCTGGCTCTGGGCAATTGAAGCCGAAGCACATGCCCTGTTGCGCAATGAGGCGGCCTGTCAGAAAGCGCTGGATATGTCGGAGTGTTTCCTTGAGCGTGGACAGCCCGGTAACCTGCCATACACCCGCTTTAATAGCACCACGCTGCTGAACTATAAAGGAACCTGCCGTCTCCGGCTGCATCAGACTGAGCTTGCGATTCAGACACTGCATCAGTCATTATTACGGCTTGATACAACGCGCACACGTCAGAAAGCAATTGTCTATATCGATCTTGCCAGCGCCTACTGTCAGGCGAATGAGATGAGCGAAGCCTGTCTCTATGCGCAGGAAGCCCTCTATCTGATTGGTCAGATCAAATCGGCACGTGTCTTCCAACGCTTCCTGAACATGCGCCGTCAGCTTGATTCCTGGCAAAAGCTTCCGTCGGTGAAAAGCATTGATGAGCATATCGCCACGCTGCGTCCTCTGATCAATCCGTTCTGGAATACATAAGCCCATGAAGTCCTCGCTTGCTTTCCACATGCTATAATGACAGAGAGATAGCGCTTCTCCAGCCCCATGCCAGAGAAGCGCCCTCGAACTCGATCAAAGATGACCGATTCACTTCAGTGAGGAGATGTTATGTCAACAACTTCCCCAACGCAGTTTCAGAACTTTATCGGTGGCAAGTGGTGCGCTTCCAGCAGCGGCAAAACCTTTCTCAGCACTAACCCGGCTCGTACCAGTGACACCATTGGCACCTATCAGAGCTCGACCGTGGAAGACCTGGAAGCAGCGATTGAAGCCGCCACCAGGGCCCAGAAAGGATGGGCGAGCACGCCAGCCCCGGTCCGTGGCGAGATTTTGATGAAGGCCGCCCAATTGATGGACGAACAGCGTGAGGAGCTTGCCCGCCTCATGACCCGTGAAATGGGCAAGATCCTGAAAGAGACCCGTGGCGAGGTTCAGGTCTCTATCGATGTCGCTCGATTTATTGCCGGAGAAGGTCGCCGTGCAGAAGGCGAGACTGTTCCCCCCGGCCTACCCAATAAATTCTGTATGACCGTACGGCATCCGCTTGGCATCGTCGGCATTATCACCCCCTGGAATTTCCCGCTCTCCATCCCTGTCTGGAAAACGCTTCCAGCCCTGATGGCAGGCAATGCTGTGATACTCAAACCCGCCAGCGATACCCCCGCGCTCTCCCTCAAGCTGGCCGAGATTCTACAACAGGCCGGGCTTCCCGATGGCGTGCTGAATGTATTAACTGGCTCAGGCGGCACCCTGGGCACAGCCCTGGCAAGTCATAAGCGGGTCAATATGATCTCGCTCACCGGCTCAACTGAGGTCGGCAAGCAGGTTGCCGAGATCTGCGGGCGTGATCTACGACGCTGTGCCCTGGAGCTGGGGGGCAAGAATGCCGTCATCATTCTTGAAGATGGCGACCTGGACCTTGCCGCCGAAAGCGTCGCCCTGGGAGCATTCGGAACAACCGGTCAGCGCTGCACAGCAACCAGCCGCGTGATTATTCAGCGTTCGGTCCTCAAAGCTTTCACCGAGCGCCTGCTAGCCATTACCGAGAAGCTACGCATTGGTGATGGCCTGGATGAACAGGTTGATATGGGACCGCTGGTCAATATGGGACGTGTCAAAGCGGTTCACGAGTATGCGCAAATTGGCAAGCAGGAGGGCGCCAAACTGGTGACGGGAGGAGCACCCCTGACCGACGGTGCACACAGCGAGGGCGCGTTCTATCAGCCGACCATCTTTACCGAGGTTCAGCCCGAGATGCGCATAGCCCGCGAGGAGATCTTTGGGCCTTTCGTCTCGTTGATTCCGGTGGCCAACTATGAGGAGGCTATTGAGGTCGCGAACGGCAGCCAGTACGGGCTTTCGACTGCTATTTTCACCGAGGACATGCGCTATACCTTCCGTGCCATCCGGGATATCGAGTCAGGACTGGTCTACGTCAATGCGGGCACAACCGGTTCGGAGATTCATTTACCCTTCGGCGGCATGAAGCAGAGCGGCAACGGGCATCGTGAGCTAGGCAGCAGCGCCGTTGATGAGTTCAGCGAGGTCAAGAGTATATTCGTGTCCTATCCGCCTCATAAATAACAGGCTCATTCAAGCAAAAAGCTACCGAGTTTCTGGCGAGCTCGGTAGCTTCACAAACTCAGCTCAGGCACCACTACTCTGCAAAGCGAATTGCTCAAACATAGCCTCCCAGACTTCCTGGTTCTCCAATCGTTCGCGTGGATTGGCAACACGAGCATTGATCATCTCAAAGATACAACATAACAATCGATGCAGGATCATCGCGGCCTGATCGTAAAAAGCCTCAGCCTTATGCACATCGCCGCTCATAATCTCGTAACAGAGGCTGGTGAAGTTCTCGACGTCGACATGATTATGCTCAACCTTAAACTCATAATTGCCAACGTTCGTCAACCCTTCATTCATCATCAAGGACTTGAGCGCATTCGGATCAAGCGCCAGGCCATTCGAGCGCTGCAATTCGGCCAGCGCGTCCATCGTCCAGTTAACAAACTCAGCCAGCGCCGGAAGCTGATCCATTGGCGTTCTACGTTTATCCCATTCCTGTTCCATCCGGCTGATGAGATCTAACAGCGCAAAGTTTTCGAGACGCAGCTTTTCCGCCGGATCCGGCAGGCGCACATTGCGCTCGCTGGGTGGCACCGCCTCCTGCTGCGCGACCAGCAAGAACTTCTGCTGTACCAGTTGCGCCAGATCCTGCGCAACCTCCAGTTCAGGACGACGAATAGCGGTCGCAATCCGCCGCACCCGCCGATACAAATTGACATGGGTGAACAGTTCCAGAGCGCGGAGATCAAAGCGGATGGTAAACGGGATTGCAGGCGAGAGCTGAAGCATGGTGCGCATGCCCTGCGGTAAAAACTGCCGGAGCGTCTGCCACTCATCGCCATAATGCACCATTTCCATCGTGATGCGCAGAACATCGATGTCTAACGAGATTTCTCCATGCGGCAACAGCTTCTGTACATTCGGGCTGGCGATGAACTCATAATTGCCTTCGTTCCATAGAGCCAGTTCGCGGGCCGTCCATAAGACCTTTGTCTTGAGTGCCTGCTGTAACTGATCCTCCGTAATCGCCCCCATTGCGATAAGCCGTTCCCCGATACGCTTCCCAATAGGATCCTGTAATTGTTGCATGTAGGCCTGCTCGATATGGTGATACGTGGTCATACCAAGCTGTTGCAAGACATCACCAAGCGTTAAAGCACTCGGGTCAAATTCGGAGCAGTTCGCAAGCTTCCCTTCATTAAAATAGAGGATACCCATTCGCCCGTTGCTCTGCTTCAGATGGATAGCGCCCGTCATCCCTCCCATTTCCACTATCTGCAATACTTCCACCAGGCCAAAATCTTTGAGTGATCCAGATAAGACAGTGCCTGTATTCATATATCCCCCGTGGGCCAGATCAGTTTAAAAGAACACTGGAAAACATCTACCCTGATTGTAGCGAATCCGAGTCGTTTCTGCGAAGAAGAAAACGTGTCGGAACACTGTTTTCTGCCTCATTATAACAAGCTCAACTTGTTTCAACAAGTATCTTATTGCCTCTGTTATTCCCCTTTTCTACCAGTATGTGTTCTTTTTCACCTTCACACTTAAAGTGATCTGAAACAAGGGTTCGTGCAATGATAAGATGAACTATCCACTTTTCCTTCTTTTGAAGCGGCCCAAATCCAGTTCGCCAACAATCATACCGAGAAAGATTGCCCCACAGCCGATAATTGTCGGGATACTCATTGGTTCCCCGATCACCCCTCCGATGATAGCTGCCCAGACAGGCTCAAGCGCGTAAATCAGCGTTGCCTGTGTGCTGCTCAAGAACTTCTGCACCCAGTTCATCACCGCGATACAGAATGCGGTCGCGATCAACCCCATCGCCAGCGCGGCAAGCCAGACTGTCCAATCAGGAGAGACGAAGCGCTCACCAGCTAGCGGCATCGCGATCACACTCAGAAGCGCCGTCATTCCCATCTGAATAATCGTCTGGTTAAGTGCATCCGAGCGCGCCGCAAACTTGCTGATACTGACAACATGCAGTGCATTTGCTACGGCGCAGCCGAGCATCAGCGCCTCCCCCAGACCAAACGTCAGGGTCAATTGATCATTCACCGATAATAGCGTTAACCCGAGAAAGGACAGCAGCACTCCGACCAGCGCGGCAAGCGTCGGCCTCTGGCGCAACAGCAAGACAGAGAGGATCGTCACAAACGGCACGTAGAGCCCGGTAATAAACGCTGCCTTACTCGATGTCATAAACTGTAAACCCACAGTCTGCAATGCATAAGCGGCAAAGAGAATGACGCCGATACAGGAACCTGAGATCAGTTCCAGTCGGGTAATCCTGCGCAGCCGCTTGTATGAGAAGAGCGCCAGAATCAGCGTCCCGATCCCAAAACGCAGCGCTAGAAAGGTAAAAGGCCCGCTCAGACTGACCGCACGCTGCACCACAATAAAGGTTCCACCCCAGATCATCGAGACCAGGAGCGGCAACAGAATATATTTCAGATGATGACCGTTTCGTGTATGCAGTGCGCTCCCGTGGCCGGGCTGCACGTTTGATTGCATCTCGGTTGCCATAAAAATACAGAACCCTCTCTAGTATTCAGGAAGCGGGCCGTTGACGCCAGGCTCCTTGATAGTTAACAAAGCGATCGAGGTGATAGTACGAGTAACCTGCGGAATACTGCGGATGCGGGCGACCAGCTCCCGTAAGCTCTGAGGAGAGGCCGTCCGGATCTTTAAAATAAAGCAATCCTCGCCATCAACATCATAGCACTCCACAATCTGCGGCTCCCGGCGTACAAAGTCCTCAAAGAGCTCGTTTTCTCCCTCACATGCCTGTAACACCACCCGGACAATCGCAGTCAGTCCGCAGCCAATCTTCGTGGGATCGAGCAACACCGTATAGCCGGTAATCACACCTTCCTGTTCCAGGCGCTGAATACGTGCATAAACGGCAGGTGCGCTCAATCCGGTCGCCTTTCCAAGTGCGGTATGTGTCATCCGGCCATCACGAGCAAGCAAGTTCAGGATCTTTTGATCTATCTCATCCAACGGTACTCTCCCTTTTAACTTTTAGGCATTACTTTCAAATTTCTTCTGTTTCTTTTGTAATACCATATTTTTATTTATAGATCAACAAATAAACTCCAGCCATGTGCGGAGCAGCAGACAAGCGACACCATCCACCGGCCACGCGTGTTATAATGCCGTTATGAGTATAAGAAATCATATTGCTATTGTTACCGGTGCGGGTCGTGGAGTCGGTCGCGCAACGGCGCAGCTCTTTGCCCGGGAAGGGGCCAAAGTTGTCCTTTTCAGTCAGACGCCGGCCCACCTTGAAGAGACCCTGGCCGCGATTCGCCAGGAAGGCGGAACCGCCATCGCCGTTAGCGGCGACGTTGCAAACGAAGACGACGTTCAGGCGCTGTTCCAACAAATGAGGAAACAGTTTGGACGGGTCGATATTCTTGTCAATAGCGCGGGTCTTGTTGCAACGCGTCCCTTCGAGGATATGGATAGCGCCACCTGGGACCGCGTGCTTGCTGTCAACCTGCGTGGCACCTTCCTCTGTTGCCGTGAGGCCTTCAGGATGATGATTGCGCAACACCAGGGCGTGATTATCAACATCTCATCGCTTTCGGGCGTCAAAGGGGTAGAAAAGTTTCCCGGGTTAAGCGCCTACAATGTCTCGAAGGCCGGAGTTGCCAGCCTGACCGAGATTCTGGCAGTCGAAGGGAAGCCGCATAATATTCGCGTCTGTGCGGTCAGTCCGGGAGCCATTGATACCGAGATGCTTCGTCAGGCGGCTCCGCACCTGCAAGCAGGCATGACAGCCGAAGAACTGGCCCGGATTCTCCTGTTCCTGGCCGACGAGAGCGGCAGCAAGTTTAACGGCAGTAATATCGAACTGTTCACCAATGCCTGAACAACCACACGGCGTCTATCCGCCCGGCTCGGGCACCGTCCCGCGTGTTGTAATAGGAGAACAAACATTATGGTGTTTCTGACACGGCGCGTAACCTTCAGCGCCGCACATCGCCTCTGGAGTAACGATCTCAGCGACGAAGAGAATTACGCCATCTATGATAAATGCGCCAACCCCAACGGGCATGGACATAACTATACGCTGGAAGTCACCGTGCAAGGTCAGCCGGACCCAAAAACTGGCATGATCATCAATCTGACAGATCTCAAGCGCATCGTCAATGAACAGGTTGTTGACTGGGTCGATCATAAGCATCTCAACCATGATGTTCCCTGGCTTGAAGGAGTAATCCCCACCACCGAAATGCTGGTTATCAAGTTCTGGGAGCGCCTGGAGAGCGCCTTTCCCGCGCATATGCTCTATGAAGTCACACTGCACGAAACTGAGAATAACGTTGCCACCTACCGAGGTCCCGCATGCGAATAGCCCTGATCGCCCCACTTGTTACCCCTATCGCACAGCCCTTCGTGGGTGGTGCACAGGCGTTAGTCGCTGAACTGGCCACCGGCCTTCATCGAGATGGTCATCAGGTGACGCTCTTTGCCCGCGAGGGTTCCATCCTTCCCGATATCGTGATCGAACAGATCGCTGTGCCCGAGAGCGTGGTTCCAGCCCGCTTCTCGGGTCCGCCTCAGGAGCGCCCTGCTGACGCGGGATTCTTCGCACAGGCCAATCTCTTCCTTGACCTTTTTTTGCGCCTCAAACAGCGGCAGCATGAATTTGATCTGGTTCACGCGCACGCCTTCGACTGGCCCGCCTTCGCCTGTAGTACGTTACTGGATCAAATTCCGGTGGTCCATACCATACATCTGCCTGCCGTCACACCAGAGATCAACGACTGTCTGCGTGTCCTCAACCAACAGGGTCATCCTCTAACGCTGGTCACCGTATCGCAGGCCTGTGCGCAAAGCTATGCTGACTATACCCCATTTGATCGCGTGATCTACAACGGGCTGAACCTCTCGGCGATTCCCTATCAAGAAGAGGTCGCCACCGACGCCCCTCTGCTCTTTGCCGGACGGATTACACCTGAGAAGGGTGTAGAAGATGCCATTGCGATCGCCGAACAGGCTGGTGTGCGCCTGCTCCTTGCCGGAGGCATCTATGATGAGGACTACTATCAGCAGCGCATCAAGCCCCGAATCCAGGGGAACCAGGTCCACTATCTGGGTCAGCTACCGCATGCGGATCTGTGGCGTCTGATGGGGCAAGCGCGGGCCCTCCTGTTCCCGATCTCCTGGGAAGAGCCGTTCGGGCTGGCCGCCGTAGAAGCGATGGCAACAGGCACACCTATCATCGCGTATCAGCGCGGGGCAGCTGCCGAAGTGCTGGCCAATGGAGAAACAGGCTTCCTGGTCACGCCCGGCGATATCGCGGGAGCCGTAAAAGCGGTGCACAACCTCCATACCCTCTCGCGGGCCCGGTGTCGCGCTCACGTGGAGCGTCACTTCTCTTTGCAGAGCATGCTCACCGCTTACGAGCAGCTCTATTACTCGCTATGCCCCAAAGCATAGCCCCACATCGTCTTGAATGATATACTGAAAAACATCCACCCGGAGATCACCACGTGATCGTATCCAACCAGAAATTATGATGCCCATTTATACATATGGTGGTAGAAGAAGAGGCACCATAAAAGAAGGAGATTTGCCGTTATGACCGATCCTCGTGTACAGAAACTGGCTAAGATCATGGTCCATTACTCGCTGGAATTGCAGCCCGGAGACCGCTTTCGTCTGAGCGGATCTATTGCCAGCTTGCCCCTGTTGCGCGAAGTCTATCGCGAAGCAGTCAGAGCAGGAGCAGAGGTTAGCACGCGCATTGAGGTCGAGGATTTCGCTTCGATTTTTCTGCAAGAGGCCAGCGACGAGCTGTTGACCACGGTCCCCGAACTTGCCAAATATGAGCTTGAATATTTCAACAAGACGCTCCACATCAGCGCCTCCGAAAACATCTACACCCTCAGCGGCGTCGATCCCAAACGCATAACCCTTCGTAGCCGCGCCACACGTGAACTGGGCAAGCGCAATATGGAGCGAGCCGCCACTGGAGAGCTACGCTGGTGTCTGACACGCTTCCCGACACAGGGACACGCAATGGCAGCCGGAATGGCCTTGAGCGAGTATGAGGAGTTCGTATACGGAGCAGGCAAGCTCAACGAAGAGGATCCCATTGCCGCCTGGAAAAAGGTCAGCCAGGAACAGCAGCGCATTGTCGACTATCTCAATCAGCACGATGTCATTCATATCGAGGCTCCCGGAACTGATCTGACCTACCGGGTCAAGGGGCGCACCTGGATCAGTGCCGATGGCAAGGTGAACTTCCCGGATGGCGAGGTTTTCACCGGCCCAATTGAGGATTCGGTCAATGGTGTGGTCACCTTCAGCTATCCCGCTATCTATCAGGGAAACGAGGTCGAGAATGTGCGCCTTGTCTTTAAAGATGGCAAAGTGATTGAGAGCAGCGCTGATCGTGGCCTGGACTTCCTGAACACCATGCTGGATATGGACGAGGGTTCCCGCTTTGTGGGTGAGGTTGCCATTGGCACAAACTATGACATTCAGCGCTTTACAAAGGACATCCTCTTTGACGAAAAGCTTGGCGGCACGATGCACATGGCGCTCGGTCAATCCTATCCTGATACCGGTGGCAAGAACGAATCCGGGTTGCATTGGGATATGATCTGTGATCTACGGCAGGGACGCATCACCGCAGATGGTGAGCTCTTCTATGAGAACGGAAAGTTCCTGATCTAAACAAACAGGCGGCGGTTCAGAACCCGTCGCCTTCTTTCTTGCCTCCATATTCAGACTGCACTCACGCAGCCAGACACGCTAGAAGATGGGCAGGTACCGATCAATTTCCCAACCATGCACCTGCTCGCGATACTCGGTCCACTCAATACTTTTGGCATCAATAAAGCCTTCATAAATGGAGTCGCCGAGCGTCTCGCGAATCAGCGAATCACTACGCAGGGCGTCAAGCGCCTCGCCAAGCGTCGCAGGTAGTAGACGCGCACGTGGACGGAGGCGCCCCCCCTCATCCTGCAAGAAAAGGTTCTCTTCCATTGGTCCCGGCAGATCCAGCTTCCGCTGAATGCCATCGAGTCCGGCCCGCAGCATCACCGCAAAGGCCAGATAGGGGTTACAGCTCGGGTCGGCGCAGCGCAGCTCAATGCGCATAGAGGTCTCGGGATCCTTGCTCAAATGCGGCACCCGGATGAGCGCCTGCCGATTGATTCGGCCCCAATTAATCAAGACCGGAGCCTCATAGCCGCGCACCAATCGCTTATAGGAGTTGACCAGCGGCGCCAGAATCGCGCACATAGCCGGAGCGTGCGCCAATTGCCCGGCGATAAAATAGCGTCCGATCTGCGACAGCCCATACTCGGCCTGCATATCCACAAAGGCGTTTTTCCCCGTCTCCTTTGAGATCAGTTGTTGATGCGTGTGCAATCCAGACCCATTGATCCCGAAGAAGGGCTTGGGCAAAAAGGTTGCGTAAAGGTTATATTGCGACGCGATCGCCTTGAGCACATACTTGGCAGTCATCAGGCCATCAGCGATATGCAGGGCATCCGCAATCTCAAAGTCGAGCTCATGCTGTCCCTCGGCCACTTCATGGTGACTGGCCTCGATCGTAAAACCCATCTTTTGCAGGGCTCGCACCATCTGGCGGCGTACCACCGTTGCCAGATCGGTCGAAAGGTCAAAGTAGCTTCCGCGATCATGGGGTAACGGCGTTGGCGTCTTGCCTTCAAAACGTAACAGGAAGAATTCCAGCTCGGGGGAAACACGATAAAAGAAACCCATCTCCTGCGCGAGTTGGAGCGCCTGCATCAGTGTCGCCCGAGAATCACCGTCAAAGCGTTCTCCTTCCGGCGTACGCACTTCACAGATTACCCGCGCCACCACATCACTGGCGCTCAGTTCTTCATCTGGTGTGGCCTCTATCGTCGGCACCGGACGCACCTTATCCGGCAGCACGGCGAAGGTGCTGAGATCCGGGAAGAGATACATATCGCTTTCGGCCACCCGCGCAAACGCTTCAAGAGAGGAGCCATCGAACCATTTCCCGTAACGGACACTATTAACAAACTGCTCCACGGGAATCGTCACACATTTTGCCATGCCGACAATATCTGTAAATTCAAGATTCACAAAGCGCACGCGCTCGTGCTCAATGGTTGCCATCACTTTCTCATACATACTTAAACCCTGTTCACCGGCCATTGTTCAAGCTCCTCCCTGCGAGCTCTCCAACTGCTGCCAACCCCGACAGCGCTCGTCTCTTCTCTCGTTTTTGTACAGGTTTCAACGGTTATCATTCCTGGTGAGTGCCATTGTTGCATGCATTGTCAGTGCTGTCAAGAAAAAAGCCAAACAGGGGAACAATCTTTTACCTGCCTCCATTATAAGCTCACCTCAGAGCCAAAAAGCGCTATACTGGAAGCAGACAAGGACAGATTACAGGAAAAGAGGGAAAAGATGACAGAGCGTCGCACCAGAATCATACGTCTTGTTATCGTCGTCAGTCTGATCGTGCTGGTTGTCGGAGGGCTACTGGTCTATGTCCGGTTCAATGCACTCCGTTCCTGGATCTTTGGCTCCAGCCGGGTCAGCGGTATGCCGGGCGCCACCACACTTACCCTGCCACCAGGCTTTCAGGCCTCTATCTTTGCCGACGGGCTCTCAGCTCCACGATTTCTGGCCTTCGGTCCAGATGGCACGCTCTTTGTCGCCGAAAGCGGGGCGGATCAGGTTACAGCGCTCCCGGACCCACACCATACCGGCAAGGCCACACGCCATGTTGTGGTGGCCTCGGGGCTCGATAGTCCGACCAGCCTCGCGTTTCACCAGAATGAGCTCTACATAGGTGAAACGTCAAAGATCACGCGCCTGCTTCTCGGGTCGGGCTACCGGGGAATACAGCAACGCGTGATTATCCCGGACCTACCAGCAACAGGTAATCATACCACGCGAACGGTCCTGATTGGGCCAGACAATGCCCTCTATGTCTCTATCGGGTCCAGTTGCAATAACTGCGTGGAGCAGGATAAGCGCCGCGCATCGGTCTGGCGCTATGCCCTCGACGGCAGCCAGGGGCGGCTCTATGCCGATGGTCTACGGAACGCTGTTGGCATGGCTATCAATCCCTGGAACCAGCAAATCTGGGTCACCAATAATGGGCGCGATCTGCTCGGGGATGACACGCCGCCCGAGACGGTCTATGCGCTACAAGATGGCGGCCACTACGGCTGGCCTTACTGCCACGCGGGCGACATTCCTGATCCCGAACTGGGAAAACCCGACTCCTGTCACGGAATCATCAAGCCATTGCTGAAAATGCAGGCTCATTCCGCACCGTTAGGGCTCGCCTTCTACAGACAACAGGCTTTCCCCGAACACTATCATGGGCTCTATATCGCTTTTCATGGCTCCTGGAACCGCAGTGTACCCACCGGCTATAAGGTCGTCTTTGTGCCGCTGAACGCACAGGGCAACGTGGCCGGACCAGCCCAGGACTTCGCGACAGGATGGTTACAGCAGAACGCAGCGACAGGTAGGCCGGTCGGGCTGGCCGTGGGTCCCGATGGGGCATTATACGTAAGCGATGACAAAGCAGGGTTGATCTACCGCATCGTCGCTACTCAACAGGGATCCGCTGCAATGCCTCCTGCACCGTATAGGGTCTGACTCCGGTCAGTCCCTTCATCAAGCGAATATCAAGCGACGTATTCTTCGGCATAGTGCTATCAGCGGGCATCATGCTTGCACTGAGCCCCTCACAGGGAACCTGCAACGTCTGCATCGCGGTATGGTAGAAATCATAGACCGACATCGCAACCCCGCCGACATGCACGACGCCAATATAGTTGGAAAGCGTAATCTGGGCGATCGCTTCCGCCGCCTGATTGACGTCGAGCGGGCTTTTGATCATATCTTTAAAAAAGGTGAAATGCTCTCCTGCAAGTAAACCAGCACGCACCCGTGCCAGGCGCCGATCAAGCTCGGCATGGGCATAACCGAAGAGATAACTAGGACGAATAATACAGTAGTCGTCACAGAACTCTCTGACACGTTCCTCGAAAAATTGCAGGTTCTTGCCATAGGGTGTAATCGGGTGCGGTACATCCGTCTCGGTATACATGCCTGATCGGCCATCAAAAATACCGTCGCTGGAGATATAGATCACTCTGCGCTCACGGCAGGCATGAACCAGCTTACCCACGCGCAACCGAAACAGGCGACTATCAACGACGGGATCCTGCGCCACATAGGCGACATTCATAGCGATCACCACAATGTCAGCCTGGCAGAGGCTGAGCAACGGAGTCAGATCGTCCGTCCAGAAGTCGTACTGAAGCGACGAGGGGAAAAGCGCGCCTTGCCGATGGGTGGGAAATACGGCGACATCCCGCTGCAAACGCACGGTCAGAGTGCGTCCAAGATAGCCATTTGAGCCAAGTAGAACAACATTGCAATCCTTTTTCATAAGTCTCTATCCTGACGAGATATGAGGACGGCGCAGAAAAGGCCGCAGTATCGCTTCTCCAGGTGAACGGGAAGCGATACTGTACGCACACTTGAGATCACAGGCTCATTGCTGATGGCTTTATTTCAGCCTCAGCAACTGCTCAAGACTCATCCTCACCGCTAGAAAGGCAAGGTATCGCCAACCAGTTCATCACGGGAGAGCGGGCCGACAGCGGCAACGGTCAGCGGATTCAACGGAGAGTAACGCTGTAAGACCTGCATAACCTGATCGGCGGTGACAGCGTCAATCGCATCTTTCACCTCATGTACCGTTCTGACCTTGCGCTCATACCACCATGAACGGGCAATCGCGCCCATACGGGAACCAGAGCCCTCGCTGCGCATGACGTTTTCACTCTTCAACTGCACCTTTGCGCGTTCCAGCTCGTCAGCAGTAATGCCGTCCTGCTCCAATTTGCGCAACTCATTTACAATCACCTGAAGACACTCACGTCCCTGTTCTGGCGTGGTTCCGGCATAGATGCGCAGGGCCCCGATATGCCTGTTGCCTGCCAGGCTGGCGGAGACGCCGTAGACCAGACCGCGCTTCTCACGCACCTCGACAAAGAGGCGTGAAGCCATATTGCCACCGAGGACCTCAGCGAGAATCATTGCCGCATAGTAATCAGGATCGGTATAATTAGGGAATGGGCACAGCATACAGATATGTTCCTGCTTGCCCTCCTGTCGATCAAGCACAATCGCATTTTGCGGTCTTGGGGTTTGTTTTGCGACGGCGCTTGCCTGACCGCTCCAATCGCCGAAAAGCGTCTCCATCTGGGCAACGACATGATCCCAGTCAAACTTACCGGCAATTGCAAACAGCACATTATCGGGCTGATAACGCTCGCGCCAGAACTCCTGCAAATCCTGTTTCTGCAACGCCCGTACACTCTCGTTGGTACCAAGCATGGGGCGGCCAAGTGATGTCCCTTCATAGAACTTTGAGCGCACCAGTTCAAAGATGCGGCTCATGGGCTCATCATCGCGGCGGCGAATCTCTTGCAGAATAATATTGCGCATCTGCTCTAACTCATTGCGCGGAAAAGTCGGCGTGAGCAAGACATCACGCAAGAGTGCCAGCGTATCATCAAACTTATTGTGCACAATCTGCGCCCAGATCTGGGAGATTTCCAGGCTGGTGCTTACCCCTTTGCGTGCTCCAAGCGACTCAAAGGCTTCGTTAAGTGCACGGGCATCACGCTGCTTAGTGCCCTGAAGCAGCATATATTCAAACAGATGAGCCAGCCCATATTTTTCGGCAGGCTCATGGATCACCGCAGCATTGAGTTGAAAGCCGAGCGTAATTGAGCTCAGGCTTGGCATATATTGCCCGATTAATTCAATCCCGTTTGGGAGCCGGTGGAAGAAATAATTCGGGGGAAGCGTCTGATTACTCATTCTATACAAACATCCTTTCTGAGCAAGGCTGGTCATGCACGCGAAATTAAGCTCAGTATACCACAATACATTCATTCCAGCGTACATGGAACTGCCGGCCACACCCGGACCGGTTTCTGTCCTTCAGGACAGGGCCCAAATACTCTGCATCAGCTATACTGAGAATACTTCTTCTCCGTGTAGCGTTTTTGGCCAGCCACCCTACTATTCAAAGGAGTCTTATGTCTGCCAATCACTCATCTACCAATACATCCGTATCTGAGCATATGCAAAGCGGGTTACCTACCATTCCAGATACCCCGGTCTGGCGCAATCGCACACTACTGGCTATATCACTCGCTGTATGCGTCACGTATATCGGTTTGAGTATGGTGACACCGATTCGTGTGCTCTATGCAGAACAGCAGGGGGCCTCTCTTACCATTATCTCTATGATGGCGAATGCCTTTCTGATCTCAAATTTCGCCTTCCAGTTCCCTGCCGGCTGGCTTTCAGATAAACTCGGACACAAGCGTCTGATGATTATTGGCCTGATCCTACAGGCGATATTAACCATCATCTATCTGGTTATTACAGACCCGATCCTCTTTATTGTCCTTCGCTTCCTCGAAGGCATGGTTGGAGCCGCAGTCGCTCCGGCAGGCCGCGCAATGGTCATCGAAGCCGTACCGGAGCACCAGCGGGGTGAGGCCTTTGGCATATTTGGAGCGGCTTTGAATGTAGGCTTTCTGCTTGGTCCCGGACTTGGCGGCTTGCTTGGATATACCAATACCTTTATTGGTTCGGTTGTCACTCGCCTGATCGGTCTGGTGCTGATTATCACGCTGGTCAAAAGCGGGATATCCCACAAAATCACACAAACAAAGCAGAAAACAAAGCTTCCGCTGCATATGCTCTTCCCGCTCGGACTGATCGGCGCATATGTGATTGCCTTTGGTGATTACCTCTTCCTGGGTTTCGATCAGACTGTTATGCCGATCTGGCTGCATAATGATCTGGGGGCGACGGTGACGGTAGTAGGAATCATTTATATGCTCTGGTCGGTGCCAAACATCATTCTCTCGCCACTGGGGGGCAGACTTGCTGATCGCTTGAGCCGCAAGTGGATCATTCTTGTGGGCGGCCTGCTTCAAGTGCCGCTCTATATGGCATATGGGTTGGCAAACAGCGCCACCCTGGTTGGTATCCTCTTCGTCATTCACGGGGCAGTCTATGGCCTGATGCTTCCAGCCCTTGACGCTCACGTCGCGACATCCTCAACAGCCAACACCAGAGCGCAGATTCAGGGCCTCTATAATATGTTCGGCTTTATGGGGGCATTCGTTGGTAGCACTCTATTCCTGCCGCTCTATCATCTGAACTTCCGGCTGCCACTCGTCGTGAACGGGATTGGCTACGGCATCAGCATTCTTATCGGTTGTCTTATCATCTTTGCCAGTCAGCGCAAACGCGCCTGAACCCCTCAAACGCGGCGCACTGCTTCGCCTCCCGGGCGAAGTAGCTGCGTCTGCTACTCCCCGGAGGCAAACACAACCGAAATATCGTCAAGTGTATACCGGGTGTTACAGAGCCGATTGAGTCCCTGTACAATTGCTTGCGCATCCTCGCGCGTAGTCGGCCTGCCAACATACATAGCCCAGACCAGCAACACCTCAATTTCACTGGCACGCGCAAGGTCATTAATGCTCACATGGTGCCGCTCTAAGAGCAGGCGCAAAGAGGGCCTCTGTGCCTGAAGCGCCAGGCGGCGCTGGAAACTATCCAGCAACTGCATCACGGTCCGCTGCTCCTGCGTTATTTGTTCCTGTGTGGCAAGATAGCGGGGATATGCGAGGATCGCAACGCCAAGTGCAATGATTTCGCTATGGGTTGCCGTGAAAGATACCAGAGTCTCTTCACGTTTCATCATATACCGTCCTTTGTCACATGAATCGTCTTTTTCTCTCCTCTTTTTCCCATGCAACCGAACAGAGAATGTCCCGGCAAAAGTGCTACATGCACATTACTCCTTATTTCAACTTTCGCCAATGCACGCAATTATTATAATGAAAAGAACTTTCACCCTTATATGAGCAAACATCTATTGAAATACAGCAGAGCATGGTTTAGACTTTATCAGAAAAGGAAGCGTTGTAGTGCAGGGTAGGTGGCGATTATGACAAAAACAGACTACTACTGGTGGCATACGTATGGGCCGTTTGACCCGGGAGAAGGGCAATTTCCGCATATCGGTCAGGTTATCAAGCATTACCGTAAGCTCCGGGGCTGGGAACAGGAAGAGCTGGCCCGCATCCTCGGCTGGTCACTGCGCTATATCAAGATGCTGGAAAGCCCAAAAAACAAGAAGATGCCCGAACTTATCCCGCGCCGGGTGCGGATCAGCAGAGCCTTGAACATTCCCCCGGTTCTACTCGGGCTCTCAACAATCGCGTTGCTTGAGCAGCAGCCGGAGCCGCTCACCGAGGTGATAACTGGAGATCTGATGGCAGATGAGAAGATCATCACCTTTTACGAGAACTTGCTTGCACTAAGCTGGGACTTTTACTATAGCAGCAGCGTTCAGCGGGCTGCCTGTACAATCGATCTCTGCTTTTCCAGCCTGAGGAGAAGAGTGGAGAGCGCCAGAGGGGTCTGTAAAGATCAGTTTGAAGCGCTTCTCTGTCGTTTCTATCAGCTCTATTCACTGCTTGAGCGCGACCGCCTGCATATTGATGAGGCATTAGCCTACGAGAATCAGGCTATCGAGATCGCCTTTCACCTCAGAAACACCGAACTTATCGCGGCCTCATTGTTACGCCGCGCCCGCATCTATATCCAGAGCCGACAATTCGAGCCTGCATATCAGGATGCCATGCAGGCTCTCCCCTATGCCGACCTCTCACGCGATCCTCTGAAAGGGAAAGTCTATCAGATCGCCGGTGAAGCGCAAGCATACCTTGCGGGCAAGAGCGAACGCCTTCAGGAAAGGAGCCTGACCTATTTCAACACCGCCGGACATATCGTACGAAAGGGCAGACTCGAACCGGATGGGAGCTTCGTTCGCCTTGATATCACCAGCCTGTATATCGAACGAGCGAAAGCATTGACCCTCTTCGGTCGCTATGATGAGGCTGCACACGCTTTGCTGGTAGCACGCAAGGGGCTGAAGCCAGGCTTGCCGCGCTGGCAGATAAATCTGCTGCTGGAAGAGGCACGTGTCCATTACGCGCTACAACAGTACAGTGATTGCGCGCTCTTTTTGTTACGGGCCCTGAAAATTGTGCGCGCGCTGGACCTGCCGATGAAAGAGGAGCGGATCAGGAGTACATTCTTGCAATGCAAAGAGCAAGCACCCAATGAACCACATGTCTTCGCCCTGGAGCAGGCGCTTACCCAGAAGAAATAGAGGAGGGCTCTTGCTCCTCCTCTACCCGTTTAGAGTGAGTGCTGCGCGACATTGAAGATAATCTGGTCAATCATCTGTTCAATCGGGGCAAGGTCGTCAGTAAAGTAGACGTGTGCCTGCTTCTCTTCTCGCAGCTTCCCGGTCACCAACGCCTGATAGGCAATCTCTTTGAGCAGGGGATTATCAACCAGCATGGTGTTCTTCTGGAAGTTGCCCAGATTGGTTTTCGCGTTTGTCCCGATAATCAGACTATTGGTAAAACGCAGTGTATCCACAATATAGACGTTTGAGAATACGGTCTTCATATTCTGGGCCATCGCGTTGACCAGCCGGAAATCATCATTTGTGCGTCCGACGTTAATCACCGCCACGCCATTGGGAGTCAGATGAGAACGAACCGTAGAGAAAAACTCAGTCGAGGTCAACTGAAAGGGGATATAGGGCTGTTGATACGCGTCAATACCAATCACATCATACTTATTTGTGGTGGACTCAAGAAAATAGCGACCATCCTGCACAATCACATTGGTATTCGTCTCGCCCAGATGGAAATATTTCTCGCCCATATCGACGATCTTTTGATCGATCTCAACGCCGTCAATGGCAACGGATTTGTATGCCTCGGAGAAGCCCCGGGCAGAGGTTCCACCACCCAGACCGATAATGCAGACCTTTTTGACCTGATCGGGACTGAACGAATTATTGAAAAAGGGCGCGATTAAAAAATAATCCCAGGGACCGCCTCCCTCCGTCGTCACGCGCTTTGGGTTATAGATGGAATGCACCCCCAATCCTTCATTAAGAATCAACTGGGTTTCTTCTCCTACCTGCACCACCTGAATATAGTTATAGCCCGATTCGTGCTCCTCAAGTAGCTTGCCTCCAATATTGCCATTATCGTCGATCCCACTGGCAGGTTTGATGTTGCCCTGAGATGCCAGAAAAGCACCCCCTAGAGGCAACAACAACAAGATTGAGAGGAAGCGCGCCTTCTCAGCAGGGCTCTTTTGCTGCGGCTTCACAGAGAACAGCAGGCCGATGATCGAGACCAGCAACAGGGCGGCAGCCATGATAATGAAGGTCATCGCGGTGCCATAATTCGGGATCAGCACAAGCACTGGGAGGAAGGTGCCCAGAATGCTGCCGGCGGTCGAAATCGCATAGAGCAAACCGGCGATGCGTCCCGATTTGCCAACCTGATCGACGCTCAACCGAATCGCGAACGGCGAAACACAGCCAAGCAAGACCATCGGCAGCAAGAAGAGCAGAATAACCGAAACCAGCGAGCCATAGAAGACGCCGACCGAGTAGGTGGCAAAAGCCGACAGCGACCAGTGCAAAATAGGCCGGGATAGCGGCGGGATCAAGGCAACCAGCAATGATGCAAGCGCGGTTATCCCATAGAGAACAGTGGGCCGGGGGAAGCGATCCGCAAGGCGACCACCTACATAATAGCCCACTGTCAGGTACAGCAGGATCAGGCCAATCAGGTTCGCCCAGACAAAGAGCGATGTCCCGAAGTAAGGGGCCAACAAACGTGAGGCGGCCATCTCAACGCCCAGAGAGACACCGCCAGAGACAAAGACCAGCAAGATAACCAGCCAGCTCTGCGCTGGACGGCCGGCAGCCTGCGCGGGTGGCGCACTGGTTTCTTGAATCTCTTGTGGACTTGGGGTAGCGGTAGACATAACGAGAAACTCACTTTCCAGTACCGGAAGTCGTTTTTGTTCAAAAAAACAAAGCAAGAGCCATGTTGAAAACGAGTAACATTATCACGTAATGTAGACAATATGGCATAGCTTGTCAAATCATATTCACGGTAGCGGATGCGCGGGTAGAATGCGGCTCAGTACCTGCTTCTGCATCTCTTTTGCTTCCTGACAGAGAATTCCGTATTTCTCCGGCCCCAGTTTCTGCTCAACAGCCTTTAAGAACTTTTCCAGCACGACAACAGAGGTATCCTGAACCTTCTTGCGAATACGAAGCGCCGTCAGGAGAATCGCCAGCGCCTCCTTAAATTGCTTCTGCTGATAGAGCAACATTCCCAGGTTGGTCAGCACCATACCAGCACTTTCGGGCGCATTGGTCTCGTTAATAATATCCAGAGCCTCGATATAGCATTGATAGGCCTGATCGAAATCCTTAATCTGGTGATAGAGCAGCCCCATATTGTGCAAGATCACACACTGTACCTGTCGATCGCTCCCCGCATTCAACTGACTGGCTGCCTCAAAGCAATTCAGCGCATGCTCAAGGTCACGGGCCAGACGAAACATCTCGCCCTGATTGACCAGCGTCGCGACCTCTCCCTTGCGGTCCCCGATACGACGCTGCAACGATAGCGCCTGTTCAAAGTACGACTGACTCTGCGGAAACTCACCCAGACGAGCATAGAGCATCGCCACATAACTGGCGACAATCCCCTGATCGCGGGCCGCAATATCACCAAAGGGAGGCAACAGCGATGTATATATGCCTATCAATGTATTCCAGGCTCCCCACTGGATCAAGTTTTCGTGCAATCCTTCGGCAAACAGCAGATCACAGGCCTCCTGCCAGAACCCACCAAGACAGAGGTGACGCACCGCCGCAATCAGTGGCTCAACATCGTGCATCTTCTGGCGCTTCCCTTTCGGTGGATACGCGGTTCGCGCCAGTTCCTGATAATAGGTGGCCACACGTTTATGGCCCGCCGCAATCGCGCTGCGAACCCCATCGGAACCGCTGGGCACCTGAGATAGCGGAGACGTAATGCCATACGCGGTCAGGCTCTCTCCTCGCCGTTGTGGATTGGAATCCAGGAAGTTTTCAAACATATACTGACGCAGCAGGGAATGCAGCATATAGCAGGGAGTCCCGAAGCGATCAGTCGAACACTGCACCAGTGAGAGCTGCACCAGCGTATCCAACTCTTTCTCAAACAGCAGATACTGCGAGCTCTGTTTCTGGATCTGATTGTTCCCGGTAACAATCGCAATCAACGCCTGAAGCGGGACTGGCTGATAGAACAGACTCAAGGCCTGAAAGAGCGCAAACTGCGTCGGATTCAGAAAGTGATACAGCGTTGCGATAAGCTGCATCGTTACGTCACCGCTCCACAGCGGACGATAATCCGGAGAATTGAGCAGATAGCTGACGGAAATACCACTGAGCTGGACCACGGCGTTAAACAGCACCAGCGAGAAGATATGCCCGGTACAGCGCTGCCAGATCAGAGACAATTCCTCGGGGGAAGCCCTCAGCCCACGCTCATGCAGCAGTCCAAGCCCCTCAGGAATACTGATCCGTGAGATCAGGCATGAGCGCACCCGGGGAATTTCCAGGCGCTCATCAAAAGGCGATTGATAACTGGTCAGAATAATGCGGCTCGTCCCGATGTCCTGCTGCAACATTTCAAGGAACAGCGGTAACATCCCGCGTCCCCCCCCGCTTTGACTGGTATCCGAGTACAGCAGCGCCTCAAACTGATCCAGAATCACCAGCGCACTTTCTTGTGGACGCCGTAACGCCTGCAACAGCACCTGGATCTGCTCAGCAGGCCGAAGCAGCACAAAATCCTCAACAGGATACTCCAGGCCCTGGAGAATTGCCGCAATCATATCAGGGATGGTGGTAAACGGACTGAGACCAAGCCAGACCAGATAGCGAGGAGCTGGAAGACCGGAACGCTTCGAGAGCTCAAAGCCATTGTAGAGGAGTGCAGCCAGCGTCGACTTTCCGGCCCCGGGATTCCCGGTGAGCACCACTGAGCTGGTCTCCGTATCGCTGACCATACGCAGGAGAATATGGACCTCGTCGGCACGCTGCATCGTCATTGGAGGATCTGTCGCGGGTGGCTTTGTTGCAATAATGCCAAAAGGAGTCAGAGACACAAGCTGCTCGTGCAGGCTTGTCTGTGCCTGTTCAATAAGCTGATTTGTTGGAAGAATTATATCACGATCCGTCTTCACAACTTGCTCCGTTATGCAGTGAGTTGACACCCCACTCGTTACAAGAGTACTCCCAGAAAAACTCTGGTACATGCAAATATAGCATACTCTTCTTTGTCAAAAAAACCTGAGAGAGTAGCCTGATTGTGCTATACTCTATGCATCCAGAAAAACAATATTTTCATGCTCAGCTTGTTTCTACAGAAACTGATTCAGAGATCCAACACCCGATGCATTTCAACGTAAGTCAATATACAATAAAATAGACTCAGAGAACAGCCTTGCGAGACAAAGCACTACTATCGAGCGGATTCAGTAGAATAGAGGGGTAGCCATTGTTACGAATCATCTATATGGGGACACCACAGTTTGCCGTCCCCGCACTGGAAGCATTAGTACAACACTCGGCTCCGGGCAAACTGCTCCCGGAAGGCTATGAGATTGCCACCGTCATCACCCGGCCCGACAAACCAGCAGGCCGCGGACGAGGGATTCTCTTCTCTCCGGTCAAGCAAGCCGCGCTCGCTCATCATCTTCCGGTCTGGCAGCCTGGCTCGTTCAAGAAAGCAGCGAACCGGGAAGAGCTGGCCGCCTATAAAGCCGATCTCTATATTGTCGCCGCCTTCGGCCAGATTCTGCCACAGGCCGTCTTAGATCAGCCCCGCTATGGCACACTCAATATTCATGCCTCGCTGCTCCCCAAATATCGGGGCGCAGACCCTATAGCGGAGTCCATTTTACAGGGAGACACAGAGACCGGCGTCTCGATCATGCTCCTGGATGCGGGCATCGATACCGGGCCGGTGCTGCTGCGCAGATCTATTCCTATCGCCGAAGACGACACCACTGGAACCCTGACGGGCAAGCTGGCAGAGCTCGGCGCGAAGGCCCTGCTTGAGGCCCTGCCCCGCTGGATCGCAGGTGAGATTCAGCCAGAGCCACAGGACGAAGAGCGAGCCTCCCATACGCGCATGTTGCAGAAAGAGGATGGCCTGATTGACTGGACGAAGCCAGCCGGAGTTATTGCCCGCCAGGTACGCGCTTATTCACCCTGGCCGGGGACCTATACCTACTGGCGCGGCAAACTGCTCAAAATCCATGCCGCGAAAGCCGTCGCGCTTGAGCCTGCCAAGCCTGTTCCTCCCGGAACGGTTGCCGTTCGAGAGGAGGCAGGCCATGTCTATATGGGCGTGGTAACCGGGAGCAGCTATCTGCTTATCAAGCAGTTACAACTGGAGGGCAAAAAGGCAATGAGCACCGAAGAGTTTCTGCGGGGCTATCGGCAGATCGTCGGGGAGGTACTGGGAGCACCTTCACAGGCCTGATGTGGTATAGAAGCAGGGAGGCACGGAAAGCACAAAGCTTCCGTACCTCCTGATGTTTCAGCTTGCGTTACGCACCACTGACGCCATACTGCGCCATGAGCTGCGTAAACTCGGCATGTGTCTTTGCGAAATGGGACTTCCCTGTTTTGTCAGCAAAGAAGTAGTAGTAGTCGGTATCGGGTCGCTCAGCGACCGCTTTCAGACTTGCCAGTCCCGGGCTACAGATCGGTGTTGGCGGCAAGCCTGCCTGCGTATAGGTATTGTACGGGCTATCAGGGTAGACATTCCCGCCGCTATCCTGTAACGGCGTCCAGTATTTCGCTGGCTTTTCCTGATTATCACGCGCATACTGTACCGTCGGGTCGGCCTGTAGCAGTTTACCAATCTCTGGATTCACCTTGTAGAGCCGGTTCCAGTAAACGCTGGCGATATTCGGGCGATCTTCCTCCACTTTTCCGGTCTCGCGCTCCACAACCGAGGCCAGTGTCACTAGATCATACAGCGACATTTGATGCTGCTTCGCCAGCGCTTCCAGCTTGTTCTCTTGCAAGACTTCGGTCGTCTTCGTTATCATGCGTTGGATCACCACGCGGGCATCAGCATCAACAGGGATCTCATAGATAGCCGGGAACAGGAAGCCTTCCATGCTATCGCTTTGCTGGCTGATCTGTTTCAGCAGAGGATATTTCCCATAATCAGGAAAGCTCTTGATATTGTGGGCATATTTCAGGAATTCGTCCTTCTTGAAATTCACCAGCACTGGACTGGATTGTGCAACCGCATTTGCTATCTCTTCGAGGCGATATCCCTCTTTCACCAGAACCTGGGTTGCATCAGGCTGCGCATTCATAAATTCGTCGATAATCTTATCAATTGTCATACTTGAATTGAGTTTATTATAGACGCCCGCCTGTAGTTTTCCGTCTAACCCCCGCACCCGCGACCACAGGCGAAAAGCAAAGGCATTCTTAATAATGCCATTTTTCTCCAGCTTTTCAGCGATATCGGCTGTTGTTTCCCCCGGCTTAACAGTGATTGACACAGTTTTGGCATTCTTTGCATCACTCACAGGAAGAAATACAGCCGTTACCGTCGACCAGGCATAATAGAGACCGATAAAGATAATTACTGCCACCAGGATAATGGAGATAACAGCAGCCTTTGATCCTCCAGGTCGTTTCATAGTTCCTTTTCCTCTTGTTTGCTACTCCGCAGAGAGTCCAGATATTCTTGCAGGATCACAGTAGCCGCCAGAGCATCCAGCTCATGCCCTCTCTGGCGAGACTTCCGGGAGTGTGATTGGCCCGAACGTCGCGGCTTTCTGCCCGCACCACTTGGCCGATGCAGCAAAAGACGTTCGGCCTCTACGGTCGAGAGTCGTTCGTCCCAGAATGAAACGGGGAGGGATATGTGTGCTTTCAGGCGCTCAGCAAACGCCAGAATGCGCTCTCCCTGAGCATGAATAGCGCCATCCAGACTCACGGGAAGGCCAACAACGATCCCTTCCGCCTCTGTTTCGTCAACGATCTGTTGTAATGCCGTCCACAACTGTTTTTCACTGCGAGGGACATGGAGTGTCGTATAGGGTGAAGCCAGCAGGCCGGTGGCATCACTGACAGCCACACCAATGCGCACCTCACCCACATCTAATGCGAGTAATCGAGTCATAAAGAGAAAAACCTTTGTGCCGTTTTGGTTTCTGTTCTCCGCTTCCTCACAGGCAGGGACAGGCTGTATGGTAAGCTTATGACAGCTTTATAACCATACTACGTCCTGTTCCAAATGATAGTTACGGTTTCGGCTTCAATGGTACTAGAGCGGGTTTCAGATGAACATGAATATTCGGTTGAAAATAGGAAATCCTCGGGAAAAATGTCGGCTGAATCGTTACCTCCGTTTTCTGAAGGTACTGCCGATATTTTGCCTGTAAAAGCGACTGTGCTTCTTCAACCGATTTTCCAGAAACGAGCTTCTGTACATCCTCCTGCTGAATGGGTGGAACAGCTTTCCCCGCAGCAGTAAATTCAAGGGCCAGATTGGAGCCTTCACCCGCGGTCTTCAAGCCTTTGATGTCAACATCCTGTGCAAGCTCTTCGTTTATAGTATACCCTTTGAGCGATTGGTCTTTTTCAGCCTGGAGTGAAACATTGAGCGCTTTCATTGTAGCATCTTGTAACGACTTTGCCCGCACCACCATTACTGTTACACTAACGCGTACCAGCGCGCGGAAAGAGCCATCACCATTCACAACGCTATCCACTTGCGGCGCATTCACCAGCGTCGTTGTAGATGCCGGTTTCCCGATAACATCCTGTTCAGAGGTCTTCTGTTTTTGGAGCCAGTCCTTCACAGTGGTGTTCAGTAGCTCATCCTGAAGCTTCTTCGTCACCTTCTCGCGGTCAGCTTGCGTTACCGCCTTCGCCATACCGGCGCCTCCCCCTTTAATCTCGGCAGCATTGATGACCTGAATCCGAAGATCCGATACATTCATGTTGCTCTTTTTCGCGATCTGCGCTTTACTCTCATCGGGAATAACCGTGACCGTACGAGCCGGGGTGTTGCCCGTTTCACCGGCCTTGATCGCCACCACATCAACGGTGATAGAGGGAACGTCGCTTCCCTGCGGACTGAGTGTCAGTTCGGCAGTTGTCTTATATTGTTTCTCGCCATTTTCGGTCTCAATGCGGGTTCCAGAAGGGATGGTGACATACCCCGTCCCGTTATTGGTGAAGGTGACGCTTCCGGTCGCAACATTGGTATCAACTTTCCTGGAGCCAGTCGCAACGCCGGTGCCCTCACCGGTAAAGGTATTTTTCAGCACATCGGCGGGAACCCCAATCGCTCCGGTCGGTCCCTGTTGATCGTGGGGATAAGCTGTCAGTTTGACCGCGTGGCTGTAGTCGCGCAGGTTCACCAGTAACGTGATATCAGTAGCAGGTACGAAGAAAGCCAGAGAGCCAAGCGCCAGAATGAACAGAAGAATGATACTGAACATCAGGACGGGGAAGCGCCTGCGCTGGCGCGCTTGCTTTCGTACAGAACTGGCACGCGAGATGGGTTCCAGTTTGCGCGAGGTTGGACGCCCTTTGCGGGTCATGGGACGCAGAGCCCCCGAAAGATCGGTGCGCTCCATCTCCGGGCGAGCAGTCCGCGGGGTAATGGAAGGCTGACGATTCAAGGCCCGCGATGTGCGTGAGTGTTGGCGTGGCGGGACTGCCCGCGGCGGCTCTTCCTCGATTAGCGGCACGCCCTCTTCCTCTTCCAGCGGCTCACGCGGTGTGAGAGGAAGCGAGCGGCGATTTTGACGAGGTGCCATCGGCTCTTTTTTGCGAGGCCGTTCCCGTTGTACAGGCGCTTCTGGAAATATATCAATTGTCTCGGCCTCCGAAATATCCTGCTTGGCTGAACGAGAGGGACGTTCAATCCGGGTCGGAGCCTCTTCAAGCGGGTAGTCCTCTTCCACAGGAAAAATATCCATCGGGACACCGGCCCGCTGCTCATTGCGCTGTGAGAACGTGGTATCATCCAGATACTCAAACGGATCTTCAGAGGCGGGTGTTGAGGGAGATGCAGGGTATGCGGAAAGCACCTCGTCCTCATCGACCGGGGTAGACCCCGGCTGGCTGCTCATCGCGGCCTGACGAATATCTTGCGATATATGATAATCCTCGATTAGTAGATCAGGCTCCTCATCAATCTGTTCGGGCGTCAGGGGCCGAATCGGAGGCGTGATCTCTCGCTGTTTGTTCTCATACGAGGGCAGCGGATCTTCCTGAATTTCAAAGGGAGATTCATCAAACGCAGCACCGGAGAAGGGCAGGGGACGAGACGCCTCTTTCGCGGGACGACGTGAGTTCCAGGGTTCACGGCGCTCTGGAGGGGCCTTGCGCACAGGACGGTTTTCGGCAGGTGCTTTTCGCGTGCCCACAGAGCGACCTTTATTCAGAGAAGAGGTCCGCCCGGTCCTGCTTCCTCCCTGTAAGGGCTTTGATCGCTCAATGGGTGCCGCCTCCAAAGAGTTCGCCACCCGGAACTTGACGGCCTGTGCAACCGAACGGATCTGAGGATCGGAACTGATAATCAGAACATCTTTGCCCATCTCACGAGCACGGGCATGCAGGAGCTTCCAGGCCACATGGCTCCGTAGCTGCGTCTGCGCAGGAATGACCATGATTACCCTACGAGATTCTATATGTTCAAGGCGTTCTCTGACGCTGGTTAAGTCGTCTTCTGGTCCTATGTAAATCGTCTGCTCGTCACTCATAGCCCTAAAAACCCCAATCAAAGTACAGGTTCGAGAACTACCACAAAACGCAGCCAGATTTGACCGGGCGAGCCTCCTGCATACCCGTTTAGATGTGCATGCGATCTATCACATTGTCCAGGGCATTCTCAAGCACAGAGTTCTCATTCTGAAGTTCCACCGCCTGAAATGCAAGCGCCATCGGTGTGATATCCTGAGCATCCTGCAACAGTCCTTGTGGATCAAGAATATGGTTTACCATCTCCGGCAGCACAGTACGCACAATCGGCTGACGCGAGAACGGAAGCCGCTCCGTCCAGGGGAATGCTTCTAGCTTTCGCTGGATATCAGAGAGCGCGGAACCACCGCCAACAACATAGATGGCAGGTGGGAGAAGCTCCCCTTTTGACAGCTCCTCAACCAGCAATTCGACGCTATCCATCCATGTTTCACATTCCGGCTCTAGAATCGTGCGAATCTCTTCAACAGCACTCCCCTTCATCTCACCACTACTATAGCTTAACTTTAAACGTTCTGCATCTTTCAACGAGATGCCCTTACTATTTGCAATTCGGCGCGTAAACGTGCGCCCCCCAAGCGCAAACATGCGCGTCTCTTCAATGCCTCCCTGTCGTACCAGGGCAATATCAGTGGTACCTCCACCAATATCAATAAAAATCGCGCCGCTATCTGTGCCTGCATTCATGCTTAAACAACGGGCCAGAGCATAGGGTTCCGCGACAATCGCGATCAGCGAGAGATCTAACCCCTGAGCCACCGCTTCAAGCGCCCCCAGTTGCATCAGCGGCGCAAAGGCACTGAAGAGCGTCAACGAGAAGTAGCGACCAGGGAAGCCGATCGGATTGGTAACGGTCTGCCCATCAATGCGCACCGAGATCACTGCGGCATTGGTCAGGCGGACCTCAACATTGCTCAGCCCGGTTTCAGCGGCAATACGCGCTTTCGCGTTCTTCAAAAGCTTTTTTTGTGCCGACACAATCAGTTGTTCCAGCTCTTCCCGTGTAATCGGCCTGGTTGGGTGCTGGCGGGTTACACTGACGTGGGTCGATGCTCCTTTGACCAGTTCGCCAGCGATGCCAATCACCGCCGCCGGGGCCATCGTCCCCGCCGACTTCTCAGCCCGTAAGAGAGCTTCATTACAGTTCGCAATGACGCCCTGAATATCTGTCACTATACCATCAGCCATATGAGAATAGCTCTGCGGATACCGACCGACCCCCAGAACCTCTGCATGGTCTCCCTGTACCTCAATAATCATGGCTTTAGCATAGGCCGTCCCAACATCAAGAGCGGTAAAGAGCTGACTCTGCCCGGTATTCAGAGCCTCATCATACCCTACTTCTGTTTCGCTATAATAGCCGTCCGCGTCGGAACCTCGTGTAAACAGCTTCTTGAGCCAACCTTGAAAGAGATCCATCATTGCACGTTCCCGTTTTTATTGCTTTTCGCCCTGTAGTGGCGGGAGATCCCTGCTCTCGCCTGCAACCCTTTCTTGCGGGCTGCTCCTTTGGAACAGGCCACAGACGCAAGAGAGAGGGCGAGCGCTTCAGGAAGCCGCTGGCTTCGCACAGGCAAGCGGAAAAACAGATGATGCCCGGTCTATTGTCAGCATTATGCACGTTACTTTATAACACAAAAATAGCGCTTGTGGCAAAGAGTGATAATACACGTTGCGGCAACAAGAGAGAGCATTGTGTAAACTACATCCCTGCGCCTGTGGGGAAAGCGACAAAAGCGAAACCAGTTCCCTCCTTGTTCCTGACACGAACGAACGGGGGAAAGGGAGTCAGATGACTCCCCTTCACAACGTGCCTCGCTTGATTATTTAAGATTCTCTTTCACCAGGACAGGGACAAGATCAAGCGCAGCCCCCATCTCAGCCTTATTCTTGCCACCACCCTGCGCGGAATCTGGACGACCGCCGCCCTTGCCGCCGAGGCGCTGGCCCACTGCCGCAGCAAGTTTCCCGGCGTGCAGTCCGCGCTTTGTCAGAACCGGGTCAACGCTCGCCTGAATCGCGACACGCTCACCGAAGGCCGCCGCAACAACAACAACAGCGGGCTGATTGAGCTTCGCTCGCACCATATCGCCCATCTCGCGCAAGACTTTATCGTTAGCAACCTGCGCCACCGCAGCCACCACCGGCACACCGGACACATCCTGAGCCCGGCTCGCCAGCGTTTCGGCCTGCTGCTGCGCCGCCTCACGCTGATACTGCTCTATCTGCCGCCGAGCCGCCGCCAGATCCTGCTGAAGCTGCTCAATACGAGCTTCCAGCTTGTCGGGCTGCACCTGCAATTTGGTGGCCAGCGTATCAACCAGGGCGCTCCGCTGGCGCAAGTAGGCCTCCGCCGCGCGTCCGGTCAGAGCTTCAATGCGCCGGACACCAGCCGCAACGCTGCCCTCCTGAACGGTGACAAAGATGCCAATCTGGCCGGTAGAGGCACAGTGCGTGCCGCCACATAGCTCTTTACTGCTTCCCATCGAGACAACACGTACAACGTCGTCATACTTTTCGCCAAAGAGCGCCATTGCACCCGTCTGCATCGCTTCCTGTAAAGGCATTACATTTATATGAACGGGATAATCGGCGCGAATCCAACGATTAACCTGGGCATCAACCTGAGCAATCTCAGACGGAGTCAGCGGACGCGGAGAGCTAAAGTCAAAGCGAAGCCGCTCGGGTTCGACCAGCGATCCACGCTGCTCAACCTGCGGACCGAGCAAATCACGCAACGCCTTATGCAACAGGTGAGTCGCGCTGTGGTTGCGCATCGTGTCTTCACGACGATCCCCGATCACGGATGCCTGCACCTCATCACCCACACGCAAATGGCCTTCGGTCAGCTTTCCATAGTGAACAATCAGCCCCTTGATCGGACGGCGCGTATCCTGCACTTCAAAGAGTCCCATCGGCCCCTGAATGGTGCCCCGGTCACCGATCTGGCCTCCACTTTCCGCGTAGAATGGTGTCGAGTCAAGAATCAGGAGCGCCTGTTGTGGAGCACTGATATCCTCGGCCTCCTGGCTATCTACGACCAGCGCCAGTACCTTTCCATTCCCGGCCACACCCTGATATCCGGTAAACTCGGTCGGGCCGTGGCGCTGTAAGATCTCGGTCAGCACCCGATCATCCTGCTTCTGAACGAACTGGCTGGCGGCACGGCTGCGCTCCTGCTGCCGCTGCATCGCCTCTTCAAAGCCAGCGGTATCGATCGTGAAGCCCTGCTCAGCGGCGATTTCCTGGGTCAGTTCCACCGGGAAACCATGGGTGTCATAGAGCTTGAAGACCTGCTCACCGGGGATGACCCGCTCCTGCTTCTTGTTCAGCTCGGTCAGCAGCTCATTCAGCAACTGCAAACCGGTATTAAGCGTCTGGCTGAACTTCTTCTCTTCCATGCTCAGCACTTCAACGATCCGATCACGCTTCTGCCGCAGCTCGGTATAGTAGTCGCCAAGCAAATTGATAACGGTATCAGCCGCGATCGAGAGGAAAGGCTTATCCAGCCCGAGCAGCTTGCCGTGTCGCACAGCGCGACGCAGCACGCGTCGGAAGATATAGCCACGCCCTTCGTTACTGGGAAGCACGCCATCAGCCGCCAGAAAGACCAGCGCCCGAGCATGGTCAGCAATCACACGCAGCGAGACATCAGTCTTCGGATCTTTGCCGTACTCGGTTCCGGTCAACCCGGCAAAGTGATCGATAATCGGGCGATACAGGTCTGTCTCAAAGACAGACTCACGTCCCTGTAGCACCATCGTCAGGCGCTCAAGACCCATGCCGGTATCAATATTCTTGCGAGGCAAAGGCTCCCGGGTTCCGTCGAAATCCTGATAATACTGCATAAAGACAAGGTTCCAGATTTCGAGGAAGCGTTCGCAGTCACAGCCAGGCTTACAATCAGGCCGTCCACAACCATGTTCGGGACCACGATCATAATAGATCTCAGAGTCAGGACCACAGGGACCGGATGCTCCCGGAGGGCCCCACCAGTTGTCCTCAAGGCGCACGATGGTCTCATCGGGAATTCCGCTCACTTCGGTCCAGATAGCGGGGGCCTCATCATCTTCAGGGTGGACAGTCGGATACAACTTATCAGCGGGCAGACCAAGCACCTTTGTCAGGAATTCCCAGGCAAAGGTGATTGCCTCACGCTTGAAGTAGTCACCAACAGAGAAGTTACCGAGCATCTCAAAGAATGTCAGCGTCCGCTGATTGCCAACAATATCGATGTCGGTTGTACGAAAACATTTCTGCGCCGAGGTCAGCCGTGTCGCCGGAGGAGTCTCACGTCCCAGAAAGTACGGAATCATCTGTTGCATCCCGGCCGTGGTGAGCAACACGGTGGGATCATTATGAGGGACAAGAGAGGAACTGGGGACCTTGACATGACCTTTACTGACAAAGAAATCAAGAAATCGCGCTCGAATCTCAGCGCCTGTTAGTGTTGTATTGACAGACACAGCAACCCTCCTCAAAATGGTAGGAGCATCTTTTTTCTGACGGATCTTCCTTGCTTTATTGGTCTCAATCCTCAGCAGCCTCAAATGCAAGCCTCAGGAGTCTTCTAAGGCTGCTGCAAGCCTCAACCACGATAGCAGAGGCGAGAGAAGAAGGAGAAGGGCTTCACCCCCTTGTATGGGTTTCAGAGACTCCGGGCTGAGCGTTCTCTTTGGAAGAATAGGCAGACTCCTCTGAAAACCTTTTTCTCTTTCTAAAACGGATTTATGATTTCTACAATTGCCTGGGAATTCCCGTCATTATTATATGCAGAGAACGCCACTGGCGGCTTTCTCTAAAGTGTTGTAAGATAAAGCACGCCACATACTTGTGTACTGAAACAGTTTTGTCAAAGAAAAATATTCGCTGTGGCGATAGCTACACGGTAGAAGGAAGGGGCCCCCCCGAACAGCACTTCACCGAGCATATTCAGCCTTATTATAGCGCAATATAATGAATACTGTATATCTGCGCATGCGCATTATATCAAAGGAGAAGTAGTACCGCAATGGACAGAGCCGACTCCCCTCAGGAGAAGCGAGTTCCACTCTTCATCACCATACCCGAACGTTCGCTTGTTGTTTTGTGTGGTCCGGCAGGAGCCGGGAAAAGCACATTTGCTCATTCGTTGATCCAGCGCTACAAACACCGCAAGTTTGCGCCAACCATGATCGTCTCATCCGATTATTGTCGTGCATTGGTCAGCGATGACGAAACCAACCAGTTTGTCAGCAAAGATGCGTTTGATATCTTCCACTACATCATTCGCAAACGTATGTATCAGAATCGCTTCACAATCGCAGATAGTACGGCTCTCTCCACAGAAGCACGCTATAACTTGCTCGATCTGGCCGCAAAGTACCACTATCATACCTGTCTGCTCATCTTTGATGTGCCGCTGGATGTCTGTCTTGAGCACGAAGAGCAGCGACACCGACGTGTGGGTAGCGAGGTCATCAGCTATCATCAAGAACAGCTTCGTAAAGCCATTGAGGACTCACAGCGTGAGCCCTGGAAACAGGTTCATGTGCTCCGCGAAGAACACCTGACCTTAAATAACAATCTGATTCGCATTCGGATTCTTCCCCCGCCACCTTCCCCAGCGCATCCGCCAGCAGAACCACAGCAAGAGAAATCAACGAGCGGAGAGAATACACGCGGCTAGGCACCCTGCCTGGCCGCTCCCTTTATCTATCTTTTCGCTGCATGTTGGCGCGAATCCTGTTCTCTGGTATGGTACAATAGAAGCAGTATCCGCCGCTCCTGTGATGCATAAAAAGCGTACGGAGAAAGCTATGAGACAGAAAAAACAGCCAGAGAACCAGCAACATACGGCCAGCTTCTATAGCATGCATACGCAGCCCGTAACGTTCAGTAATACAGCACCACTTCCTCCGCTGCATCTGCCCGCGGAGTCGCGCTGGCGCTCGTTTGGCCACTCCTGCAAACAGTTTGGCGTCGCTCTGGTGCGCAAGATCAACCAGATGCTCGGGCTGGCGCTGCTGGTTACATTTCTGCTGCTTGGTGGTCGTTTTGTGTTGACAGGTTTCCATCTGCAACGACATCCAAGCCTCTTTGTCCAGTGGATGTATCTGTGCAGTGATCCGCTGGCACTCCCCTTTCAAAATGTACTCCCTCACACACGCTATCAGGGCTTCCTGATTGATGGCTCGCTGATTCTTGCCATTGTGGTCTATTGTATTCTGGCGCTGATTCTACGCCGCTTCCTGACGCTGCTGATCACCGAGCCCCGCTGATTCGCCCACAGCGTTCGGCAACGAATGTGATACGATACATTCCAGTCCGGAAATACACGCTATTTGAAAGGATTGGTCCGAGATGACGAACCAGCGCATCTGGCGCAAACCGGGTCTGCGCTATCCAGAGCCGTTTGACGCGCTTTTTTTTGATGTGGATGGCATTCTGCTCTACACCGTTGACTCCTTCCATGCGACCGATATTGCGACCGCCGAATATGTCGTCGGGACACTACACGGGCTGGATTGGGGGCAACACGAGGGGAAGCCGTTGGTCACCCTCCAGGATATCGAACAGTTTAAGCTGGCAGGCGGCTTTAACAATGATTGGGATATGTGCTACCTGCTTTCCTCGCTTTATACCGCGATTTGGCGCGAGTGGCGCGGTACAACCCTGGCGGCACGTACAACAGAGGAATGGGCAAATCTGGCCCGGGAGGCTCATCTAGCGGGCCGTGGAGGGCGCACCTGGGTCAATACTGTCGTGCCGGAAAGCGCTCGCCTGGATTATCACATTGTCGGCGATATCTATCATGAATACTACTGGGGGGCCGAGGGCATCAGAACCTATTATGGGCGCGAACCGCGCTATGTCCAGAACCAGCAGGGACTTTATCTGCGCGAACACTTCCTGTTTCAGCCAGATATCTTTCAGCGCTTCCGTGCAAGCGGCATTAAACATATGGGGCTTATTACAGGACGTGTGGGGCCAGAAGTAGAGGTTGCTCTGGCGATGCTCGAACAGTATACCGGAGAACGCTGGTGGGAGGTGGTGATCCCGGGGGATGTCTGTCCGAAGCCCGATCCGCGAGCGTTGCGTATGGCGATCGCTCAAACCGGTGCCAGAGGAGGGCTTTTTATCGGCGATACCGCGGATGACCGCGATCTCGTTCGCTACTATATGGAAAGCCGTCAGGCAGGCGAGCCAGAATTTCTCAGTGCGATGATGGTCAACCCCTCAGAGATAGAGCTGTACCAGCAGCGCGGCGCAGATCTCATTGTCAAATCGATAGATGATCTGCTCTTGTGCCTGCCCGAAGGTGTTGCGGAATAAGAGAAGACCGGGGAAAACGCCTTATTCCCCGGTTGACAGCTTTTGCTGCTCTTCTTCAATCAGACTGACCAGATATTGCAGCTTCTTGATCGCATGCAGAGCATTGCGCTTGTTGCGCTCATAGCCATCAGGATCAAGCTGCATAAACCAGGCACGAATATCCTCGTCCGAGGTATCATACCATTTTGCATCGGCCTGAAGACGCAAATAGACGCGCATCTGCGGATCGTTCTTGCGTCGGGCAAGGGCCTGCTGTTTGGCATCGCCCGCGCTTTCCTGCTCATCAGCAGCAATCGCTTCCGCCAGCTCCGCATCAGGATGCAGTTCACGGTAGAGCGCATCCACATCAGAGGCACGGAAAAACGTCTCCTTGCCCATACCGCGCACTGGCTTTAAACGCCCATCTTTGACCCACTGCTCCAGTGTGACACGAGTAATACCTAGCTTCCGTGCGGCTTCACTGGCATCAATAAACGCAAAGCGGCTCGGTCTTCCAAGCATCAGCATATCCCTCCATTTACTAGTATGCCAGCAAAGAGAACCCCCGGCTCTCGCCACTGTTTTGACATTGTACTGATATCCTTTCAGGACAGACAAAAAGCCTATCCGTTTCTCGCAATTGCTTTGTCTCTGGTTTCTATTATAGCGCATTCAACTGCTCCACTTCGACTCTCCCCGGATGGCCAAAGCCACTCTCGTTTTTCCTACCAGACATAGAACTTTGTAGTACATTGCAGTAGAACCTCTATTACAAAAACTTCATTTTCTATCTGGAGAGCAGAAATAATAATACAATATTAATGTCTATCCCCTATAAAACCGAAGCGTAGCATGTTAGAATACTTGTCGGAAGAAGTGCATTGTGTGATAGCACTGCGGAGAGACCAAACAGATCTATGTGGGAAGGGAGAGAAGCTGAGATGATTATATGCAAATGGCTTACCGGACCATGGCCACGTTATTTCCTTAAGAGCCCGCTTCTAGTGCGCCTCTCACTCTGTATTTTCAGTTTCCTCATCTGTGCCATACTCCATATGCTGGTTATTCCTCAAATAAACAGCGGATATATTATTTCTATACCTATGTTCCTGGCAAGCTGGACCTTTGAGAAGCGAGGAGCCTGTACCGTATTCTTTGGTCACATGCTGCTTAGCTGCCTCTATGCCATATTCTGGCTGCACTACTGGCCCGCCACCTACCTGACCTCTTTCATCGGGAGCACGCTGCTGCTCAGCATCGAGGGCTGCTTGATGGTCTCGCTTCGATACATCCTGAATGAGTCAGAGGCTGCCAGACAGACGACCAACCAGGCGATTCAACAGGTCAAAGCGGCGTATGAACAGCAGCGACAACTAAACCAGCTCAAAAATCAGTTCATCCTGAACGTCAACCATGAGCTCCGCACTCCACTGGCCGCCGCCTATGGCTATCTTGAGCTCCTGCTTCACCTGTTGGAAGAAAACGGCACGCTTGAAAAAGATGCGCACAGCGTATATATCAAAAACGCGTTAAACTACTGTGAGGAGCTCACCCGGCTGGTCAATAATGTGCTGGATAGTATGGCAATCGGCAATGACAACGGTCAGCTTCAGGTAGAGACGCTCAATCTCCTGAAAAGCGTCGAGGAGGTGATCCAACACTTTAACACGCTTGGAGAGCGCCAGCAGTCGATTCAGCTTGAGATCTCCCGCCACCTCTTTGTGCATGCGAACGCCCAGTGCCTGCGCCATGTCCTTTATAACCTGCTCTCCAACGCATTCAAATATGCACCTCCACAGAGTCAGGTGCGTGTCAGTGCCCATGTTGAGCAGGGAACAGGGAACGTCTGTATCTGCGTGAAGGACGCCGGGCCGGGTATTCCTCCGGAAGAGATTCCGCTGCTCTTCGGGCAGTTTGTCCGCTTACAGCGCGATCTGGGTGGGCTGGTTCGTGGCAGTGGATTGGGGCTCTATATCAGCAAGCATCTGGTTGAGGTTATGGGTGGGCGTATCTGGGTTGAGAGCCGGGGCATTCCGGGGGAAGGGAGCAGTTTCTGCTTCACCCTCCCCGGGATCGGGCAACAACGATGCCGTGAGAAATCGTCATCCTATTCCGAAATGGCCCGATAGAACATCAGCAATGAGCTACCATATCGACGTTCATCATAGAGCTCAAGCTGCTGACAGGCCACCGCGGCCACTCCAGGTCGCTCCTTCGGATGAATCTGCACAATCACCAGTCCAGCGGGGGCAACGAGTGGCGAGCCATCCAGGAGCGCCAGCGCCCGGGCAGCCATCTCCTGATATTGAGGTGGCGCGACATAGATGATGTCATACGGGGGCCGCACCCCGACAGGAGCTTGCAGGAATTTAAAGGCATCGCCGCGAATCGTCTCCGCCCGATCAGCCAGCCCGGTAATATCCAGATTTTCCCGCAAGATGCGCAGGACCTTATGATTCATCTCGATAAAGGTTGCATGGGCCGCGCCCCGGCTCAGGGCTTCGATCCCCACATTCCCCACGCCTCCGAACAGATCCAGAAACCGGCAATCTTCCACCCGCGTCGAAAGGATGTCGAACAGAGCGGTCTTCACCCGATCAATAATCGGACGTGTTCCTGCCGACTTCGGAGATTTGAGCTTCCGGCCTTTGGCCTCACCAGTTACCACGCGCATAATGTTCCTCCTCTAACAATTGGATCAGAGCCTCGGCCTCCGCAGGAAAGTTGTCCTCCTTCGCCCAGGAGATCAGTTCTTCGCATTGTTCAGCCTTCAGCTTTCTGGGCGAATCAATACTCCAGACGCCCCGAACCAGCGTCATCACCTGTTGCTCGCTCAAAGAAGAGAGGATCAGGTTCTGAAACGCGCGCCAGCGATCAGCAGACGGGGCCTCCCGCCCGCGAACCGCCCGCAAGCGCCGCAAGCGATAGTGAGCCCGCTCCACTGGATCTGAGGTAGCAGGAGGCGGCCCGATCTCCTCTTCTTCCTCGTCCTCGCTATAGGGTTCATCTTCTTCCTCGTCAAAAAAGATCTCTTCCTCCTCCTCCGGCTCCGTCTCTTCAGCAAAACGCAAGGGAGCAGATGGCCGTTCGAGCGCTTCCGTTTTTTTCTGCTCGATAGCGATTTCTTCGGCGCCCTGCTCGCGCAAGATGCGTGCCTGAGGAGCAGACTGCCGTCGCTCTGGCTCAGCCTGCCGACCCGCCGAATTCTCTCCGTTTTTGTGAGCCTGCACCATCCGTAACTGCTGCAACGCCTGTCGATAGTTTACGCCCTGTAATGTGCGAAGCCCGAGCAGATTCAGAATGTCGCGGGGCTTCAAGTTCAGCTCTTCCTGCGCCACATGCAAGAACTCGGGCAGCGACATATTGGCTACCCCCTCCGAGGGTCCTGCCGCGACTGTCGGCATACTGATCCCAGAAGAAGAGCGCGGAGAAGGCGGAGTCGTCGCGCGACGCTCTGGACGAGGCGGCATGGGCTTTTCCGGTTCAGTCGCCGGTAGCTGGACCGTCTGTGGAGCCGCCTCGGACGCAGGCTTTGCCGCTGGCGGCTGGCTCTGAATAGCACGACTGGCACGGGCCGGGATCGCAGGAGCTGTCTGTTTCTCTTGAAGAAACAAGGGAAGGCGCTGCTCTACATGAGCAATCAATTGCTCCATCCCCTCTTCTGCTTCACGGAAGAGCTGTTCTCGTGCCTCGGCGGTTGCCCCGAGCGGCACGGGGATGCCCATTTCCACTGATTGCTTGCGACCCTCAACTATAAATTCTGTGGCATAACGAAGCCAGATATAGTCTTTTCCCCCCTCGGGCTTCTCAACTCTCATATTCATTACACATGCTCCTGCACATAGGCTATGCATCCCGCTCGCGGGCGCACTTCAAGCTGTTTCGAGTTTTCGGATCTTTATTATAACGTCAACAATCCCTATTCACAAATGGACGTATGCTCTCTTGAGCAAGCTGCGAAAAACAGTTCAGCATATGAAAAGCGGCAAAATCAACGGTGTGAACGCATCACAGCGGTATTGTACAACGGACAGCAGGGAGAGGGAAAGGCTTCTACCAGTACTGATGAACCAGCCTCTGGAATGGGAGATAAGGCCCGCTTGCCTGCACCTTTTTGTGACTGCTCCGTTTTCGATATTGAAGATATCCTCTATTTTTGTTATCGTAAAAGCGGCAATTTGCCAGACCAGAGTATGATTGAAGAGAGTGAAGTAAAAGTGAATGAGTAGCAAAGCAGCAACCAAGAAGAAAAAGCTTTCTATACCCAGAAGCATCACCATATCTCAGCAATGGCAACATATCCTTTTTTATGGAAGTGCCGTTCTCTTACTCCTCATTGGCCTCGTCATGCGGCTGTATCATCTGGATGCGCCCTTTGATCGCGATACCTACGATGAAGGTGTCTACTGGCAAACCTTACGTGCGATGAGTGCCGGACACCCGCTATATAAGGAAACATTTTACTCACAGACGCCCTTCTTTATTCTATCGGTTTTTCCATCCTATGTGCTCTTCGGCCACTCGCTCTGGGCGGCCCGATTTGGTATTGTCCTGATCTCTCTTCTCGGTCTGGTCGGTGTCTTCCTGATCGGTCGAGCACTGGCAGGACGCATGGGAGCACTGGTCGCCCTCTTTCTTCTGGTCACTGATCAGCGCTATCTGGCACAATCGCAGACGCTACAGGCAGATGTCCCCTGTGTGGCGTTCGCCGCGCTGGCGGTTGGGCTGGCCCTGATGTGGTGGGAAGAGCCAACAGGACGCCGGGCATACTGGTACACTATCGGTTGCGGCATCTCTCTGGCCCTGAGCCTGATGAGCAAGCTCTTAACGGTAGGTGCAGTAGTCCCCATTGGCCTGCTGCTTCTCACCTTTAGCTGGCTCCAGATCCGCAAGAAGGGGCCGGTCAAGCCCAAACCATTCAGGCCCATCCTGTTTGGTCTGCTGGCCTGCGCGGCGACCTGTCTGCTGCTGATTCTCCCCTTTCTTGGCAGTTGGCCCCAGTTCTGGGATAGCGTTGTCTCCTTCCACGTGGTTGCAGGAGACGCTTTAAAGCAAGAGCATAGCAAGAACTTCGGTGCGATTCGCAGCCTGCTGACCGGCTTTCTGACGTTCCCTGCTTTGATCGGAGCCGTGATCGCCTGTCTGCGCAAGGACTGGCGCGTACTTCCCTTGATTGCCTGGACGCTTGCCACTATTTATGTGCTCTGGCAGCAAGTGCCTCTCTTCCCACATCATTATGTTGCTATCACAGTGCCGCTGATCAGCCTGGCCGTGATCGGGCTGGCTCCCGCGAAATGGGTGCTTGATCTCAAGCAGTGGCAATCGGCGCTTCAGATTACGATGGCTGCAATGCTGGTGCTTGTCACGCTAACAGCTGCAACCAATGCCCGCCCCATTCGTGGCTATTATAAGATGCAACATGGCATCTCGCGTCAGGATCAGCAGGTCATCAATGATTTGCAGCGCTATACGCAGCGTGGACAAAACGTCATCAGCGACGCACAATTCCTTGTCGCCCTTGCGGGACGCGATACGCCACCCGATCTGGTTGACACCTCCTCGGTACGGCTGACATCCCATTATCTGACCACAGAGATGCTGCAAAAGGAGGCCAGTAAAACAGAGGTCAAGGCTGTCCTCTTCTATACCGGACGCCTGATTCTCGATAAGGATTCCGCGTTCCATACCTGGGTCAAGCAGCACTATAGGCTTGTCAAATCGTACGGGCAAAACAAAGAGCTATGGGTTAAAATATAAAGAGCGCGGGTCTTACGCGCGAGAGGAGGGAGCATGCAAAAGAAAAAAGTCTTTAGTTCAATGGAGCTCTTCTTGCTCGTGTTTCTGCTGGGATCGTTAATTCTTTCCCTGATTCAGACCTGGCGAGAAGAGAAACAGCGGGAAGAAAAGGGATAATCGCCCTTTTCCTTCCCGGGCCTCAGGCCGCAACCAGCGGCGCGGTCCTCTGCATCACATCACGATAGCCCTGAAGCAGGCATTCCATTGCCTCAAACCAGCTATATCGACTGGCAGCCCGGCGCGCGTTTTCGCCCAGTTGCAGGCGAAAAGGCTCCTGTTCAATCAGTCGCTCAAGTGCAGCCCGATAGAGCCGTATCTGCTCTTCTGGCTGCTTCCCCTGAAGCTCAAGCAGTAGCCCATTAGAGCCATCCGTTACCAGATCACAGATGCCCTCAGCCTGTAATCCCACCACCGGCAAGCCCGAAGCCAGCGCTTCAAGTGCCGCCTGCCCGAATGTCTCGGTTGTTGAGGGAAACGCAAAGAGGTCAGCCGAGGCATACGCCGTTGCCAGTTCCTCCCCCTGCAAATAGCCTGTAAATGTCACCGGAACAGTCGCCAGCTCCTGCCGCAACTCGGCCGCCGCCGGCCCATCCCCGACCAGCACCAGATGACAGCGCTCATGAGACATCCCCTTATATGCCTCAACCAGCAGGCGCAGATTCTTCTCGTACGAAAGCCTCCCGACATAGAGCAGCAGGCACTTGTCACGCTTATCCTGAAGCCAGCGAGCCCGAAGCTCGGCACTTCTCCGCTGAGGCGTAAAGAGTGCTGTATCCACGCCACGAGGCCAGATGCGTATATGCGTAAAGCCCTGCTGTCGCAACATCGTCGCAGTTGACGCGGAAGGGCAGAAAGTCAGTTCGCACTGGTTATGAATAAAACGGTTATAGAACCACATGGGTCGAGTCAGCAGGGGAAAACCGAAGTGTGTACAATAAGCCGCCAGGTTGGTATGATATGACGAAACAATTGGTGTACCAAGGAGCCGAGCTGCCGCCAGGCCAGTAGCGCCTAGAATCACCGGATCAACTACATGGATAATATCAGGTCGAAACTCGTAGAGACGGCGTACAAAGAGCGGTCGAAAGAAGTTGACTCGCAGCTCGGGGTAAAAAGGCAGCGGGATACCGGCAGTCCCGAGTACTTCAGCTCCTGCATAGCGTTCCATGCCAGAGTCAGGACCAAGCAAAAGCGCTTGATGGCCGGTGAGCTGTAAATGTTCCAGAAGACGGGCAAGCGTGCGTGTGACCCCATCCAATTTAGGTAGAAAGTTTTCAGTAATCAGAGCAACACGCATAAACCCCCTCTTTCGGTCAGCAAATATGCCAGAGAACGCAGAACGTAAGACAAGACAGGTGACTTCGTTTCCAGCATATTCGGTATTCATTAGAGGGAATTTAAGTCACAGTAATAGAAATGTAAAAACATGGCTAAAAAGAGGTTAAAGGCAGCGTATGCCTTATACCAAATGTCCTATTCTCCACAATAGGTCGTCATGGTTCAACAATCTTATACGTTATACTCAACAGCAAAGCTACTTTCTAAGCAGACTGAGAAATATGTACACAGGGACTACGTGGAATGGGTGACGAAACCCTATACGATGACGAATAGGAAAGAAGAGGGTATAGAAAACAGCAAACGTAATATACTCGCAGCACAGAAAAGGAAGCAGGTAAAGGACTGTGAAACGGCAATTTAAACCAATACAACCTGGACTGAAAGATAAAGCGTCTAGCAGTCCACAGGTGTCGCAAGCCGGGACGACACCTACGATTCCCCCCGAACAAGCACAGTCTCAAGCAGCACATCCCGCATCCCTTTCCGGTATTTCGGGAGCGGGGCCTATTTCACAATGGGGACAACAATTTCAGGCACCCGGAAAACAACCACTATTTACCAGGCCATTGACCGGGAACCTGGATCAAAACAATACAACCCAACAGCAGCATCCATCAACCCTACCAGGCATCGGCCCGAGCTGGGGAGGCGCGTTCTCGCCCGATCAGTCCGCCATTCAAAAGAAAACACTCTCACAACAGCTTCCTGGTGGCTCTGCAACCTCCTTATCCGGTATTCCGCAGGGGAACAGGCCGGTCACAGGTCCTTTTGCGCAACATAGCCATCCAGCCGTCAAGAACCCGGTTTCCCAGGCAAATCATTCGTTCGCGGCTCCCTTTGTCAGTCCGACCAAATCAGGCCAACTTCAACAGACTCCAGGTCCGGTGACGCTTCCACCGGTTGGTAATGTAAAAATATCGGGGAATCTGGTTTCTCCAGCAGGAGAACCCCCATCGACAAAGCCTCCAACAGGTAAAAACAAGAAAGGGAAGCGCCTCCCCATGTGGGCACGGATCCTGATTGCTGTCCTGGCGGTCCTGGTTATTCTGGGTGGTAGCGCCTTTGCTTACTACCAGATCAACTTTGCCAGCTCCATTGGGAACATTCTCGGGCAGCAGGCAGACCGAAAAAACAAGAATGACAAAGTGGATCATAATGTTGACCCAAATAATATTCTCAGCGGAAAACGCCTGAATATTCTGTTGCTTGGAAGCGATAATGACGATAAATTTAAAGTAGATCTGCTCACTCAATCGGTGATTATCGTCACGATCGATCCACAAACAAAATACGTGGGTATGCTCTCGATTCCTCGTGACCTGATGGTCCGCATGCCAGACGGCACCACTGAGAAAATGATGCGCGTCTTCTCAGCGGGCTACACGCCTAAATTTGCCGAGACAAAGAGCAAAGATAAGGCTCTGGCCGCCGGAGCAGGCATTACGATGGATACCATCGAGAATCAGTTTGGCATCCCCATTGACTATTATGCCTGGGTTGGCCTTGATGGCTTTATTAAGGTGATTGATACTGCGGGCGGCGTCGATGTTGATGTCATCCACCCGATGGTTGATGATACCTACCCTGACGATGTGCATAGCTCTGACCATTCAGGGTACAGGCGCCTCTACATCGCTCCCGGCCCTCAGCACCTCAACGGTGTGGAAGCGCTGCAATATGTGCGAACCCGCCACGCAGACCTGATCGGTGACTTTGGACGCTCCCAGCGCCAGCAGCAGGTCTTGAACCAGTTGAAGACTAAGCTCGCTACCATCGACACGATCGGTAAGCTTCCTGAACTGATGAAAGATATGGAAGGCTATGTGAAAACTGACCTCTCCCTGAACCAGTTGATTCAGCTCGGGAACTTTGGCCGCGAGGTCGATATGAACAAAGTTGATCGCATGGTCTTCAGCCCGCCCTATTCTCAGAAACTGGATGAGAAAAGCGAAGATTACTACCCGGTCTGCACGCAGATGCAACCGGTTCTGGAAAAGATGTTCGGCACCGGCACCTGCAACCAGACCGGGAACACCAGCACGCCAAACCAGATCGCCAGCCAGGCACAGCAGCCTTCCGCTGTGACCGCTTCATCTCCGCAACAGAAACCGCTCCTGCTCAATGATGAGATTACTGGAGCCCAGAACATCGTCAAACTGATGCTGATGGGTGTGACAGGGTCCTTTTCCGTCTGGTCATAAACAGGCCGTAACAAATGTCCACACACTGGCGTTCTTATCATCAGAAGAGTCAACAATAACAATGCTTGAGAAAGGGGGCAAGGTTATACTGCCCCCTTCTCCCCTGTTCTAAAATAGCATGTGGTTATGGGAAAACAGACTATCATTATGAAGAAAAAAAGAGAGCTATTCGTTCTCCTGACGCTTGTCGCACTGCTGCTGACGGGCTGTCTGGGTACAGATACAACCTATCAACAAAAAGATCTCGGTGATGGGAAGACGCTAGAACTCAATACACAGGTTCCCTTAACGGGGAAGCTGTATTTTACCTTGAATCATGATCTCTATGTGCTGGATGCATCGGGGCCCAAACAACTGACCAAAGGAATGGAGGTTGTTGATCCTGCCATTTCACCTGATGGCAAAACGCTTGCCTTTATTATCCGCTATAAAAACTATTCGGATCTCGCTATCATGCCCGCAACAGGTGGCAAGCCGAAAGTGCTGCTGACCGGCAAGGGAGAATACATTCCCAATCCAAACTATCCGGCACCCAAAAGCACCCATGTCTGGTACGCCCAGCCTACGTGGCGCGACAACACACACCTTCTCTTTTTAAGCGATCTGCGCAAGCTCCAAATCAACCCGGGGCAGGATGCCTTTATGCTGGATTTAATGGCGTTCAGTATAGATATCAATGACTCCCGATTATCGCAAATTAATGCACAGACTGTGGATGACTACCCCGATGTAGTCCAGCACGTGACCTATTCCATCGCGGGCGACGGCGGACACCGTGATCTCAGCGTGCGCCCCGGTCACCCCGGGCAGATCGTCTTTACCAGCTATAAATATGATGCTTCTCGCACGCATCAGGTCGTACAACTATTTCTACAGGACGCCGATGCAATCGCGCATGCGCCACAGGGCACCTATCAGCCCGGCATTGAGGAGATACAAAAAGATCCCGCCGTGGCGCTGACACCCGATCAGGCAGATCTGTTCAATATGCAGGCATCGTTTTCGCCCGATGGCAATACCTTTGTGTATATTCGCAAACCCAACCCCACCAGCAATATGGAGCTCTACACCATGCCGGTGGCCGAAGATGTCACAGCCACACCCAATGATAAAGCGACAGAACAAAAAGCGCTGCAACCCTATAGTCAGTCGACGATGCTGCTCCAGTCTCAGTACATTAGTCAGCCAATCTGGTCACCGGACGGCAAATATATCGCTTATATAGGCTATGAAAACAACATCTTTAACCTGTATGTGCTCGAAGTCGTCAAGGAGGGGAAAACCTATAAGAAAAACGGCGATCCGATTCAACTGATCAAGACCGACGGTCAAAAAGTACAACTGAATGCTGATTCTCGTTTGATCTGGACGAAATAGCCGAATTGAATAGATAAGGGATATATTTTAAGTAGAAGGTGATGGAGAGGTAGCTGTGGCTACCCTCCCCATTTTTGTTCACTATTTTCTGTATCTCAGGAAAACCAGAAGATGAAAAGATCGAGATATTTTCACATACCGCTCTTACTACTGGCGCTCTCACTGCTCCTGACGGCTTGTCTTGGCCCAAACAACCAGCAAACCAAACTGGACAACGGCGCAAATATCGAAATCAATAAAGATATCAAGCTTCCGGGGAAGCTCTATCTTACACTGAACCGCAATCTCTATATGCTGGATTCATCCGGCAGCCTGAAACAATTGACAAAGGGACTTGATGTGCGCGATCCGGCGATCTCACCTGATGGCAAAAATATCGCCTTTGAGATTCGCCACAAAAACTACTCAGAAATTGCCATTATGCCGGCAGGGGGCGGCACACCGAAGGTTATCTTGAGCGGGAACGGGAAGTTTGTCGGCCATGATACCAACGGCGATGGCACAGATGACTATGTTGATACATCCTATGCCTGGTATGCACAACCCATCTGGCGCGACAACACACACCTTATTTTCCTCAGTGATATCTGGAAATACCAGTACTGGCCCAATGCCGACGAGGGGCGCTCATTTGCCGCACGCTCGCTAGAACTCATGGCCTTCAGCGTCGATATCAACAACCCGACACTTCAACAGATCAACGCGTACACTGTCGGCGACTATCCCAATGCGCTACAACCGGTCACCTATGCTATTACCGGTGATGGCGGGCACCGGGACATCAGCCTGCGGCCCAACCACCCTGACCAGATCATTTTTACCAACTATCAATATGACAGCAGCAATGAGCATCAACTGATTCAAATCTGCCTGCAATACGTGGACGGGATCAAGAACGCTCCACCCACCGAAACCTATCGTCCGGGACTCAATGGCATACAGCGAGATCCCTCACTCGCACTGACCCCGCAGCAGACCGATATGGCGAACATGTTGCCCTCCTTTTCACCCGATGGCAACACGATCGCCTATATCAAAAAGCCTAACGTTACCAACTCCCAGGCCGAGCTTCGGGTCATGCCTGTGATTGATGACAGCCTGCTACAGACGCCCAATGAACAGGAAACGACGCAAAAAGCGCTCCAGCCCTACGATCAGTCAACGCTCATACTCAGTGGCGAGTATGTCACACAACCTGCATGGACACCCGATGGCAAATACATTTCCTACATCAGCTATAGCGATCACACCTTTCAGCTCTCACTTATCGAGGTAGCGAAAGAGAACGGCAAATATAGCAAAAAAGGGGAGCCTATCACCCTGATCAAATCAACCGATCCCAAAGCGCAGATCAACGCCGATTCACGCTTCATCTGGACGAAATAAACCCGTTGGGCGAGAGAAGGGGAAGGCTCTTCTCTCGTCTCCTGTCTGATCAGACCGCACACACCTGCGTTTTTCTCAGGAAACGTTTGTGTTCGTCAACCAAATTGGTACCCGAAACGTAGTGAATTCAGAGACCACTCATACCCCCTGACAGGAAAGCGTTATCATGCAAACATCGAAGTATATCAAAACAGGGCTTCTTCTGTTGATTCTGCTCCTGCTGGCTGGTTGCCAGAGCCCGGTTCGGAAAAGCCAATCAACCACCCTCGGCAATGGGACCAGCGTCGACATCAACAACGAGTTGAAGGTTCCGGGAAAGCTCTATTTTACCATTGGCCGCGATCTCTATGTGCTCGACTCCTCAGGTACACCCCGCAGGCTGACCCATGATATGGATATCCGCGACCCGGCAGTCTCGCCCGATGGGAAGATGCTTGCTTTCGTGATCCGCTACAAGAACTATGCGGATCTTGCCATTATGCCAACCAGCGGCGGGAAGCCTCGCGTCCTGCTTACGGGCAAAGGTGACTTTACACCCAATCCCCGCTATGCCTCAGCGATCAGTACACATACCTGGTTCGCCCAACCGACCTGGCGCGATAATACCCACCTTGTTTTTCTCAGCGACATTCGCAAGCTTCAGATCACCTCCGGACTGGATACCTTTATGCTGGATCTGATGGCCTATAGCATCGATATCAACAACCCGCAATTATCCCGCATCAATCCGCAAAACGTTGACGACTATCCCGGTGTCCTGCAACATGTCACCTACGCGGTCCTGGGAGATGGGGGCCAGCGAGACCTGATTATCCGTCCGAACCACCCCGATCAGATTGTCTTTACAGGTTATCAGTACACCCAGGATCAACAGAGCAAGCAACTGATTCAACTCTTCACCCAGAACATCAACGCTATCGCAAAAGCCGAGCCGGGAACTTATCAGCCCGGAGCTCCGGGCGTGCATCGTGATCCCTCGGTTGCTCTGACTCCGGCTCAAGCAGATCTGATGAACATTCAGCCCGCCTTCTCGCCCGATGGCGCATTTCTGACCTATGTGCGCAAGCCCGATCTTGCGACGCCCGGCATGGAGCTCTATGTGATGCCAATCGCTGAAGACGTCATCACCAGGCCCGATGATAAAGCAACTGCACAAAAGGCGCTGGAGCCCTATAATCACTCAACCCTGCTGCTGAAAGCCGATCTTATCAGTCAGCCTGTCTGGTCTCCTGACAGCAAGTATATCGCCTATATTGGATATGAGGACAACACCTTCAATCTGTACCTGCTTGAGGTCCAAAAAGCAAATGACACCTATCAGAGGAAAGGCGACCCGATACTGTTGCTGAAGGCCAGCGATCAGCAAGCCAGACTTGACGCGGACTCGCGCATTGCCTGGGTGAAAGGATAAAGCGCCAGCCACTCTTTTCCGGTGTTACCGGACCCAAGGGGACCATGCAGGCAAAAAGAGACAGGTATACTGAAGGTCACAAAACTCGACGGCATAACGCAATGATGGTATACTAGCGTGAGACAGAAGGACTCTTGTTGTATATTTGTCTTGTGGTCTAGTCGCCCAGGTCGCTTGAGGTTAGAACATTGAATCAAATCGAAGGCAAACTCATTGCTGGACGGTACGAAATACGTGAGCATATCGCGACCGGAGGAATGGCAAGCGTCTTTAAAACCTGGGATCATCGCGTAGAGCGGATTGTTGCAATTAAAGTTCTGCGGTCCCTGGATAAGAACGATCAAAAAGCCGTAGAGCGTTTCCGCCGTGAAGCCCGTGCAGCGGCCGCGCTTGCGCACCCGAACGCCGTCACTATTTATGACTTTGTTGAAGAGGCAGGCCAGTATTTCCTTGTCATGGAATACATTCACGGACCTACGCTCAAGCAATTGATTGGTCAGCGCCGTCAGTTGCAGCCGCGTGAGGCGCTCGAAGTTGCGATTCAGGTCTGCTCGGTCTTGCAGGTAGCCCATGCACGAGGTTTCATTCACCGCGACATCAAGCCGCAAAACATTATGCTAGCCCGCAGTGGAGGCGGTCGAGGACTCAGTGACGGGGGGGCATGGGTGAAGCTAACTGACTTCGGTATTGTCCGTGTCGCGGAGGATGCCGGTCTGACCAATAGCGGTATTGTTCTGGGAACCGCAGACTATCTCTCTCCAGAGCAGGCACGCGGTGAAACGCTCACCGGATCTTCCGATCTATACTCATTAGGGGTTGTGATGTTTGAGATGCTTGCCGGACGGCCCCCATTTGTCGGGCCAACTGCCGTCTCGATCGCCATGCAACATGCAACGGCCAATCCGCCACCGTTGCGCCAGTTTAACCCGACCGTCCCGCCCTCTGTCGAGCGCGTTATCAGTAAGGCACTTCAGAAAGAGCCGGAAGACCGCTTCTCTTCCGCTTCGGATATGCAGCTTGCCCTGAAACGCAGTGCCCGCGAGCTATTACAGCAAAACGCGCCAGTGGCACAGCAGAGCCAGATGTACCCTCACCAGTACCCTGGTGCCGACGGTCAGGGAAGGATCCCTCCCGCTGGACCTCGGCAGTATTCCTGAGTAACAGGCATTCCTTTTCTATCAGCGCGGTGCGCCCGAAATTTCCAGACATGCAGCCTGCACATTGCTGCCTGTCTGTCTGCGCATCAGATATAATCAAGGAAAAAGAGCCAGCCGATTCGGGCAGCCTTTGCCCGCTCTAAAACCACTATTAAGAGAGAGACCAGGATAAAAAACTATGGAGATCAAGAAGATCAATACAACGGAAGCGCCGGCAGCGATTGGTCCCTACAGCCAGGCAATCCGCTGCGGCCAATTTGTGTATACGTCCGGACAGATTCCCCTGGACCCTGCCACCGGTGAGATGGTCGGCTCCGACATCGAAACCCAGACTCATCAGGTCTTGAAGAACCTGCAAGCCGTCCTCCAAAGCGCCGGCACGTCCCTTGACAAGGTAATCAAAACCACCGTTTTCCTTGCCAATATGGGTGACTTCCAGACCATGAACGCCATCTATGCTCAGTATTTCAACAGTGGGGTGACTCCGGCCCGCTCAACGATTCAGGTCGCTGAACTACCGCGCAAGGCATTAGTCGAAATTGAGTGCGTTGCCCTGGTTGAAGATTAGCCACTGGGAGACAACGGTGAACACTGCTACCATCTGGCGTACAACCCTTGAACGGCTAGAGCATGCGTCACTTGACGCTACCAGTAAGGTCTGGCTTCAGGAAGCTCATCTGACCAATGTCTCGGATGGCGAGAGCCCGGGCAATAGCCTGTATCTGGAACTGCAAGTGCCCCATGAGATCGCGAAAGATGTCATTAATACCCGCTGGCGCCCGACCATCGAGGAGGCCTTGCAAGAAGTCACCGGGCTCCCAGTCACGCTTACGGTCCGCCTGCCTGCCGACGAGCGGACAGCAGACACACGCACGCGAGGCAGCACTGCTTCCTTCGAGCAGCCCCCGGCCGATGAGCCTGCAAAAAAGAATGGCTACTCGTTCTACACAATGCGAAAACCTGCGCAACAGGCAGAGCCACGCTATGAAACACCCCCACTCGAAGAGTGGGACAACGAGCAACGCGCTAACATTCTGATGCATAACCGGCTCAATCCGCGGTACACGTTCGAGACCTTTATTGTCGGCAATAGCAACCGGCTGGCGCATGCAGCCTCTCTGGCCGTTGCGGAAGCTCCGGGAGAGTCCTATAACCCGCTTTTCCTGTATGGAGGCGTGGGATTGGGCAAAACACACCTGCTACACGCTATCGGCCATCAGGGTGTGCGTACCGGTCTGGCTGTCCTCTACGTCTCTTCGGAACAATTTACCAACGAAATCATCAATGCTATTCGTTATCGCACCACCGAAGAGTTTCGCGCCAAGTATCGCTCAGTTGATATTCTGCTGGTCGATGATATCCAGTTTATTGCAGGCAAGGAATCAACCGAGGAAGAGTTCTTTCATACCTTCAATAGCCTGCATGAAATGAGCAAGCAGATTGTGATTTGCAGTGACCGCCCGCCGAAGGCCATCGTCAGCCTGGAAGAGCGCCTCCGCTCTCGCTTTGAATGGGGCCTGATCGCGGATATTCAGCCGCCCGACCTTGAAACCCGTATGGCCATCTTACGGGCCAAAGCGGAGATGCTGCGCTATCGCGTTCCAGATGAGGTGATTGCCTATATCGCCAGCCGGGTTCAAACGAACATCCGCGAACTGGAAGGTTGCCTGAACCGCTTGATCGCCTACCAGCAGTTGCATCGCACCGAGTTGACCCTTGATATCGCTCGGGCCGCAATGTCATCGCTGGACAGCGATCAGCGTGAAATGCAACTCAGTGGACAGCAGATCGCTCAGGCCGTCGCCCACTTCTATCATGTGTCCTTTGAGGCGATGTGTAGCAAGCAACGAGACAAGTTCATTGTGAAACCACGACAGGTCGCGATGTATCTGGTCCGCCATGAGACCCAGACGTCTTTGCTGGAGATCGGGCAGCTCTTTGGGGGACGCGATCACAGCACAGTTCTGTATGCCTGTGAAAAAATTGAGAAGGCGCTGAAAAACAATTCAACCTTGCGTCAGGAGATTGAGGCCATTCGCGAACAGCTCTTACGCGATTAGGGCTTGAACTGTAAGCAGCATTTTGTCTTGATAGCAAGTACTCTACCAGCCTTGCGGCACTCTTGAGCAGCCGCAAGGATGTCTTTTTTCTAGAGAATAAAGAGTAAACACACAAACAACGGAGCGCTATGTTACCACCATATACGACTTATCTTATCGATCTTGATGGCGTCGTCTACCGAGGCGAGACCCTTGTCCCGGGCGCAAAAGACTTTATTTCCTGGCTTGAGCGCACTGGCAAAAAATATCTCTTCCCAACGAATAACTCTTTTGCCAGCGAGGCCCAGGTTGTGGAAAAACTGAACCGCCTGGGCATTCCCGCCGGCAAAGAGCATGTGCTTGGTGCGGGTCAGGCTTCGGTCCGCAACATTGCCCGCCGTTTTCCCGGCGCCCATGTCTTTGTGATCGGCGAGCAACCATTGATTGATATGGTCATCGCATACAACCTGCCGCTTGCCCGAGAGGACGCCAGCGATGCAGATGTTGTTCTGGTCGGCCTCGACCGCACCATCACTTACCAGAAGCTGACAGCCGCCGTTCTCGCGGTCCGGCGCGGAGCGCACTTTATTGCCATCAACCGTGATCCACTGCTGCCCGTCGCAGGTGGCTTTACTGCCGGAACCGGAACAATGGTTGCCGCGATTGAGGCGGGCAGCGGCGTGACCCCTCAAGTGATCGGCAAGCCTCAGCCCGCGCTGCTGCAAGAGGCGCTGAACCTGCTTGGCAGCACCCCTGAAGAAACGGTGATGATCGGCGATGGTCTGGAGATCGATATCAAGGCAGGCAAAGCTGCCGGAACCCATACCATGCTCGTTCTCTCTGGCAAAGATAGCCGTGAGAGTCTGGCTCGCTCACCGATCAAGCCCGATCTGGTGTATGAGAATCTGGGCGCAGCTCTGGCTGATGTTCTGGAATAGCTTATCACTCTACAGTCAAAATATTGTCGTTCTCGGGCGGTCGATTAACGATCGCGATGGTGCAGCGAGAAACACAGATCAGTTTCTCCTGCTCATCGGTGATCTTGACCTCCCAGACATGCGTTGTTCGTCCGAGATGCAGCGGGATCGCGGTTCCGGTCAGCATCCCATCGCGTTTGGCCCGAATATGGTTCGCGTTGATTTCCAGGCCAAATGCCATCTGTCGCCTATTATCAATATTCAGCACACTACCAAATGAGGCCAGCGACTCGGCCAGCACGACCGAGACACCTCCATGCAGATACCCCAGTTGTTGCCGCTGATTCGGTCCGATGGGCATGGTTCCCACCACCCGCTGCTTTTCTGCGACAACGAGCTTGATGTCAAGCACCTCCCAGACAGACCCGGCGCGGCTGCTGTTTATCCGTTCAATGATCTCCTCTTGAGTGAATTCCATAGCCTTTCCCTCTACACTACAAAATAGAACAGCTTCATTCTCTCCTAATACGGTATCACAGACCGAAACTCCACGCCCATTGTGGAAAGATGTGACTATAGAACGATATCAGTCGATATAAACTACAAGCAAACAACCACTTTTTTGAAGGAATGAGTGCAAGGAATAGCAAATGAGCGATGACCAACACCTGCTTGCGCAGATTAACAACGCCGATAGACGCTACTGGCTACAGATGCTCTGCAAGCTTGCGTCTCCGGTTCTACAGGCGCTGGCAAACCAGCAATTGAGAGCGACCATGCCTGTTGAAGGCAAACCGGGCGAATGGGAATGGGATGAGTATTCACGCAGCCAGTTCTCGCATCTTGAGGCGTTTGGCCGCTTGCTCGCAGGTCTCGCGCCCTGGCTGGAAACCGGGCCGGACACTGGAGCTGAGGGCGAGTTGCGCCACGCGTATATAGAGCTGACCCGTAAAGCGCTGGATATGGCAACCGAACCCGCTTCAGCGGACTTCCTGAACTTCACTGAGGGCTCGCAGCCGATCGTAGATACAGCCTATGTCGCTGAGGCCATTCTGCGTGCGCCAAACGAGCTCTACGCAAAGCTGGAACCCCGTGTTCAACAAAATGTGATCAAGGCGCTTCAGATGACACGCAGCCGCAAGCCGGTATATAACAACTGGCTGCTCTTTAGCGCCACCATTGAGGCCGCTCTTTTCCGTATGGGGGCAGAGTGGGACCCGATGCGCATTGACTTTGCCCTGAAACAATTCCAGCAATGGTATGTGGGAGATGCCCATTATAAAGATGGGGTCGAGTTCCACTGGGACTACTATAACAGCTACGTCATCCATCCTATGCTTGTCGATATTATTGAGACAGTTGGGGACCAGTATCACGACTGGAAAGCCCTTAAAGAGCCCATTATCCAGCGAGCCAGACGCTATGCCACCATCCTTGAACGGCTCATCTCGCCAGAAGGCACCATTCCGGTTATCGGGCGCTCTGTCACCTATCGAACCGGCACGATGCATGCACTCAGCCAGATAGCCCTACAACATCGCCTTGATGAGACCCTGCAACCCGCTCAGGTACGCTGCGCCCTCACCGCCCTGATGAAGCGCATGCTTGAGGCGCCGGGCACCTTTGATGAGCATGGCTGGCTTCAGATCGGTGTTTGCGGACATCAGGCCGTGTTAGCCGAAGAATATATTTCAACTGGCAGCCTGTACCTCAGTTCCCTGATCTTCCTGCCCCTCGGTCTGCCAGAGCAAGACCCCTTCTGGCAGGGATCGGCCCCGTGGACCGCACAAAAGATCTGGAATGGCGAGGCGATCGCAATCGATCATGCGCTGTACGGCTAACTGTGCTCTTCCAGAAAAAAGGCGGGCTGCATCTGGTGCAACCCGCCTGAATTCGTTCCTCTTCTTTAGCTCTGCTGCATTGCTTTCTTTCGTGCCTCAATGGCGGCAAGCAGACGCTCATGCTCGGCCTGACGACGCGCCTCAACGCTCTCGCGTGTGGGGGAGAGCTTCTTAAAGACCAGATAGCCGACGAAGAAGCCAATCAGCCACATCAACACCACCATCAGCGGGGCAATGGGGCTATCCCAACTGGTGGCATACGTTCCGCCACTCTGCGCCACCAAAATATCACGCAGAATACAAAACACAGGAACACCAAACAGAACAATCTGGGCAATGCGGTGCTTTGGCCCCCGCCACAGCTTCCAGATGACCATGTAGGCAAGGCTGCCAAAGATCAGGATAGGTGTCAGATAATACGGAAAGGGAAGATGTGACATAAACTGAGTAAACGTCTCAGCCGGGATATCAAACGGAATCTTCTGCTGTGGGCTTGGTATTGTCAGGTTATAATGCCACCAATGAGCAGAGGATGCGGCTAGATCAAACAGGAAATTCACGACGCCGAGAATCAGGCCACCAAGCAAAGATGACAAGAGCACAGCCCTCGATGGACGTACAATCAAGAGCACGGCTAGATAGAAAACAATAATAAATGGCGTGACCAGAACGGCAAAGGTTAAAACCTCCATGCGAGAGATGCTCCTAACTCTTCGTTCAAGCAGATAATGGAAACAATTCTATTCCTTACCGCATACAGTAATGGGATTCCGTCCCTTCGTCAAGAGGAGACCGTTCGATATCTCCGCGAAAGCACAGCGCCTCGCCCGAACGTATTGTCCCTCTCAACAGCCCGCTACTCTTTAGCTTCGGGCTCCTCATCCGCCTCTGGGTTCAGAGCCTTTGTGCGCCGCGATTTCTGTAAGACTGAGAGCCAGTGCGGGTCCTGAATCGGTACAGCGGGCTCACCCTCTAGCTGCCGAATCGCTTTATCAATCCAGCCTATTTCAGCTTCCAACCTTGACTGCATGTATTCCAGCACCAGCATGCCATACTCATCAATAAAAGAACGACCATCCTGCGGACGCTCCGCCAGATAACGTAAGAAATCAGAGGATTCGTCACGCCGCCGCTTCAGGTGCTCGATCAGCGTTGTCCGGTCAGCCCCTGCCGCGCCCCAGAAGAGCATTTTGAGGAGCAGTTCGTCCTTTTGGGGAATGGGATACTCCGAGGGCAAATCAAGCCAGTTCTGAAGCTGACGCCAGCCCTCCGCCGTCAGCTCATACATTCTCTTGCCACGGCCTGCTTGCTCTTCTTCCTGAACCGTTATCAGGCCTGCCTGTTCCAGCGATTTCAACCGAGGGTAGATACTGCCAAAACTTAACGCCGAGAGCATGCCTACACTGCCCTTTTCCACTTCAGCCTTCATATCATAGCCAGAACGCGGCGCCAGACTGAGGATACCCAGAATGATATAATCAACAGACACTTCATCGCCTCCAGGGGATGTTTTCTAGGATCTCTGTAAAGTATATCGTACCGCACAGGAAACTCTCATCACGAATGCGTCAGAAGATTACCAAGAAGCGGCAGAAGGCCGCTGGCTTCAGCCAAGGGGATGGATGGCGCAGGAAGCCATCAGAGGCAGAACGTTCCCCTTCGCTTGACAGAAGACAATTGTTGTGTGAGGATATGCGAAGACAGTGAGGACGAACAAGGAGCAAGGGATGCTGATCTACGAATACAAGCTGGATGGGTCGAAAGCACAATTCGCCGCCATCGAGGAAGCCATCCGCACGACCCAATTCATTCGCAATACGTGCCTGCGCCTCTGGATGGATGCACGCGGCGTCTCCAGGAATGACCTGCAGCACTATTGTGCTGTGCTGGCCAGACAGTTCCCCTTTGCGCTCTCCCTCAACTCGCAGGCCCGGCAAGCTGCCGCTGACCGGGCGTGGGCTGCCATCTCCCGTTTCTACGAGCACTGTCGCCTCAAGACACCCGGCAAGAAGGGCTCTCCTCAGTTCCAGCACGATTGTCGCAGTGTCGAATACAAGCAGACGGGCTGGAAGCTGGAGGCCGATGGCATTCATATTCGCTTCACAGATGGCTGCGGCATTGGCCGGCTGCGCCTCATCGGCTCGCGCGATATCATGACCTTTCCCCTCTCACAGATCAAGCGGGTACGGCTGCTCCGGCGGGCTGATGGGTATTATTGTCAGTTTGCGGTGGCGGCCACGCGACGCGTTGAGCATCAGCCCTCAGGCAAGCAGGTGGGCATTGATCTGGGGCTGCGTGCCTTCTTCACCGACTCCGAAGGCAACACCGTGGCTCCTCCCCGGTATTTGCGCAAAGCGGAACGGCGGCTCAAGCGGCTGCAGCGTCGGCTCTCGAAGACGCAGAAGCGCAGCCGCAATCGGCGCAAAGCCCGTCAAGCCCTCAGCAAAGCGTCTCTCAAGGTGCAACGGCAGCGCGAGGATGTCGCCAGAAAGCAGGCGAACGCGCTCATCTCGTCTCACGACCTGATTGCCTATGAAGCCTTGCAGATCCGCCATCTCGTCAAGAATCGTCATCTGGCCAAGAGCATCGCTGATGCGGCGTGGGGGCGCTTCCTCTGGTGGGTGAGATACGATGGCATGCTGCATCGTGTTCCGGTGATCGGGGTGGAACCGGCCTATACCAGTCAGGACTGTTCTCGTTGTGGACAACGGGTGAAGAAGAGCTTGCGTGTGCGTACCCATCTGTGTCCTGGCTGTGGGCTGCTCCTGGATCGGGACCACAACGCCGCCTTGAATATCTTGCACAAAGCGCTACAGGGTACCGTCGGGCAGACGGGAACCGACGCTCCGCAAGGAACGTCGAACGCTTCTGGACAGCCTGCCGCTACGCGTCGTCGCACTGCGGCGCCGCGCAAGCAGGCTGGATGAAGGAAGAATCCCCGGCCTTCAGGCCGGGGAGTGTCAACTCATCTAAATGTGCTATTTCCTAATATCTCAACCACCTATATGATATACTCACTTTAGAGAGGATCAGGTGCCCCCCTTCGAGCAGGGGATACGCGCCAAAAGAACTGTAGATCTAAACCTATCAAGTCTATTGTTTGTAGTGTTGTAGAGAGAGTAGCGCATGGGCCGGGCTCTGGAGGAAGCCCGGTTGACGAGGTGGAGGCTGTTCGGACCATCAGCGGGGAGCCTCCAGGGGCGATCACGTCCCTGTGAAGTGGGCACACAAACCCGGTTGGTAACGATCGGAACAAAACGCTCACAGTGATGTAGCCGGGTGTATTCTGCCCTTTTCAGGCAGAACCCGAATACAATAGAGAAAGGTGCCAGTCATCCATGTGCGGCATCGTAGGATACGTCGGGCCTCAAGGCTCTGATGTTACTGACATATTGCTTGAAAGCCTTAGCAAATTAGAGTATCGCGGGTATGATTCCGCTGGAATAGCCGTTCTGACAGCAAACGGTACACTCGAGCTCCATCGTCGAGCTGGCAAAATCGCCAATCTGGCCGCTCATATTACCACCCGCCTGGAAGCTCAGAAAGGCGGCCTGGGCATTGGCCACACCCGTTGGGCAACCCACGGGCGTCCAAGCGACGATAACGCGCATCCTCACCCCGATTGCACGGGAGTCCTTACTGTGGTGCATAACGGTATCGTCGAAAACTACGCCGAGTTGCGCCAGGAACTTGAACTCCTCGGGCACACCTTCCGTTCAGAAACCGATACCGAGGTGCTTTCTCATCTCATCGAACAGACCTACTTTGGCCCGGCAAAGCGCGATCTGACCGAGGCCGTTCGCCAGGCATTACAGCGCGTGATTGGCTCCTATGCCATCGCTGTGGTCTGTCGCGAACAACCTGATATTCTGGTTGGTGCACGCTGCAATGGGCCCCTGATCGTGGGTCTGGGAGAGAACGAGCAGTTTCTGGCCTCAGATATCCCGGCGATCCTCAAGCATACGCGCAAGATCCTGATTCTGGAAGACGGCGAGGTCGTCACCCTGCGCTCAAACGGTGTCTCTTTACAGAAGCTGGATGGGCGCGTCGTTGAGCGCGACCACATCACTATTGAATGGGACGCCGAAGCTGCCGAAAAAGGCGGCTATCCTCACTTTGTGCTGAAAGAGATCAATGAACAGCCCGACGCTCTACGCCGGGCCATGCTCGGGCGCATCCGAGATGGACAGCTTCATCTGCCAGAACTGGAAAAGCTACGCAAAGAAGGGCTTTTTGATCGAGTTCAGCGCATCATTATCGTGGCCTGCGGCACCTCGTATCACGCGGGCCTGCTCGCGAAATACGTGATTGAGCAATGGGCCCGCATTCCGGTTGAGGCTATTACCGCCTCAGAGTTCCGCTACTGCAACCCGATCGTTGGACCCGAAACCCTCTGTATCGCTGTCACCCAATCAGGCGAGACCGCTGATACGCTGGTCGGCATTCGGCAGGCACGTGAGCAAGGAGCACCGGTGATCGCCGTCACCAATATTGTCGCCAGTGCGATCACCCGCCTCTCAGATGCGGTACTTTACTTACAGGCCGGTCCAGAAATCGGCGTGGTGGCAACAAAGACCTTCGTCACTTCTGTGGTGGTCCTTTACCTGCTCGGGCTTTATCTGGGTGAGCAACGCAAGCGCATTCAATCGGAGCAGATGAGCGCCTTTCTGGCTGCGCTTGAGCATCTCCCGGATCAGGTACAGCACATTCTCGATCAGGCGGCAGGCCCAGATGATGTGATCGCACCGCTTGCCAGGCGCATGGCGTCCGTTAGCAATATGATGTTCATCGGGCGTGGCGTTGGTTATCCCACCGCGCTGGAAGGGGCACTCAAGCTCAAAGAGATCTCATACATTCATGCCGAAGGGTTTCCTGCTGGCGAGCTCAAACATGGCTCAATCGCGCTCCTTGACCCTGATACACCCTTGCTTGGTATCGCCACCTCCTCACACATCTATGAGAAGGTCATCACCAATATTCAGGAAGTTCGGGCCAGAGACGCCCGTGCGATCGTGGTTGCTACCGAAGGAGATGAGCGGGTGAAGCAGTTCGCTGACGATGTGCTGTATGTTCCGGCCACGCTGGAAGCGTTCAGCCCACTACTGGCTATTATTCCGCTTCAACTCTTCTCATATCATGTTGCCGTCGCCCGTGGCTGTAACGTGGATCAACCGCGTAACCTTGCCAAGTCGGTAACAGTCGAATAGCAGCGGATAACAAAAACAGGAGGCCGGCAGCTTGCGCTTGTCAGCCTCCTGTTTGGATATTATTCAAGAATATCGCGTCGGCTGTAGAGCAGATAGGCAGCGATAATCAGAATGACACAATAGCCAAGCAGGGTCAACAGCGAGATTGGCAGCCCTGTAACAGCCAGCGAGGTCGCCTGCTCAAAGTTGCCTGGCAGAAGATCCGAGGTCAACGCTGCAACCCGATTCGCTACATTGCCCGGGAGCCAGGGGCCGATGTTCTGAATCCAACGTGCCGCATCCTCCTGAATAACGCCCATCGCGAGAAAGGCCTGAAGCGTCCCCCAGAGTGCCAGTTCCAGCATCTCATAAACCAGGACAAAGGCCACGCCACCAACCGGCGTTCTCGCAAGCGTCGCAAAGAAGACGGCCATCGTCATATAGAGGAAGAGATTCAGCACACAGCCAAGCAGAAAGACCGGCAAGAGCTCCCAGTGATATGATGATGGTACCGCCCATTGCATCTGTTTCAGCATTGGCACAGCGAATCCGATGAGCAGCGCCAGCAGAAACACAATCACCACCAGTACAAGCAGGAGCAGGAAGAGCGAAATAAGTTGCGCAATCAACACCTGCGCTCGACTCAAGCCCCGAGAAAGGATCTGACGCTGCATTCCCTGACTGTATTCGCTCCCGACCAGAATAGCCGCAAGCACAGGAAAGAGAAATGCACCGAGCTTTACCGTATATTGTGAGAGGATATTCAATGAGCCGGGATAGGCTAACAACCCGCTTCCCAACAGAAACAGGCCAATCACGATCAGCGCCGCGATTGCAAAGAAGAGCGTCAGAATTACGGTCATGCTCGCCCGACGACGCAGCACAAACCAGTTCCAGCCAATCAGGCTCACAACTTCCCCAAACCAGCTTCTTCGCCGTCTCTGCCTCGGCGACGCTTCTATCCATGCATTCTGCATCTTAGCCATTCCTCCCCGGAGCCATCATTGAGGCTCCCTGTATATGGTTCGTCATAGAGCCCGCAGCCTCGCCCGTCAGTTCCAGGAAGTAGCGTTCAAGGCTGGCCTCTACACGCCGAATCTCGGCAGGCACCACTCCCTGAGAGCAGAGATACGCATTGAGATCAGCCGAGTGCTCAACCGATACATCAACATGCAACAATACACTGCCTGGCGGAGCCCACGACCCTGCTTCCGCCTGAAGGCAGTGCGCACCATTTAGCCAGGGAGCGCGCTCACCGCGCAAAGCATTGAGCAACTTTTCGGCCATGTATGCCTGTTCCGTGCTCCTGAAGAGCATTCGTACCCCCGATTGAGAGGCCAGCAGCGAATGCACGTCGCCCTGTACCAGCAATTGCCCGAATTTGATAATGGCAACCCGCGAGCAGACCTGCTGGATCTCATGTAAGATATGGCTGGACACAATCACCGTAATGCCCTGCTTTGCCAGCAGCCCAATAAAGTTTCGGATCTCCACAACTCCGGCCGGATCAAGGCCGTTTGTTGGCTCATCGAGGATGACCAATTCTGGATTGTTCAGCAGGGCCGCGGCAATCCCCAGACGCTGCTTCATACCCAATGAATACTTTTGAAAGGTGTCCCGCGCCCGTTCCGCAAGCCCGACCATCTGTAACACTTCGTCAATCCGAGTTCTTGTCTGACTGTTATCAGGGAGCCCGGCAAAGACCGCGATCCCCCGCAGATTCTCCCATCCCGAAAGGAAAGGATAGAAGAGCGGCTGCTCAACAATCGCGCCCACACCGCGCAATGCCTCGCGATAGGCTCCTTTCTCGGTCGAAGGACAGCCAAAGAGAATCACCCGCCCGTTCGTTGGCCGGATCAGATTGAGGATCATCCGAATCGTCGTTGTCTTACCTGATCCGTTCGGCCCCAGTAACCCAAAAACATCACCCCGATATACTTCTAGAGGCAGATTATCAACAGCAACACGCTTTCCAAAACGCTTTGACAGCCCTTCTGTCCGTAATACAATTTCTTTCTCCATTACAATACTTTCTTTTGTTCCAGATAGTGCTTCAAAATACACATACAGTTTGTTTGTTAGGCCTGCCCAGAACTATTACAGCATATCTTTGTCCGTTATCACAAGTTCTAGCCCGAATGACAGCCCCTCCAGCGAGAGAACAGGAGTCAAGATCACTCGCAGAACATGCACGAAAAAGCATTCGTCAGACGGTGTAGAATAAAAAAGGAGCACGAAGCCTGTACCCGGAAGGAGGAACAGAGATGATTCGCGTGGTGATCGCAGATGACCACTGCATTGTACGCGAAGGATTACGCCATCTCATTACAGACGATCCAGCAATCGAGGTCGTTGGAGAAGCTGCCAATGGAGCAGCAACGCTGGAACTTGTACGAGAGCATCACCCGGATGTTGTCTTACTGGATCTCCTTCTGCCTGTTATTGATGGCATTCAAGCAACAAGCAGAATTCGTCAGGAATTTCCGCAAACGCAAGTGGTTATTCTGACCAGCTTTCTGGAACGTCTGGCAGTAATCTCGGCTGTCAGAGCGGGAGCGATTGGCTACCTGCTTAAAGATACTGAGGCCGAGGAGCTCTGTACAGCCATTAAAGCGGCCAGCAAAGGGCAACTCCATATGTCTCCTCAGGCCACTGCTTTTCTGCGTCAGGAAATGCGCATCCCAAACCGTATTGATCGCCTGACGGAGCGTGAGGCCGATGTGCTCCGGCTGCTTGCCCAGGGGCAGACTAACAAAGACATCGCCCGACACCTGCACATCGTTGAAGATACCGTGAAGACACATGTACGCCATATTCTGGCGAAACTCGGTGTCCAGAGTCGCACTCAGGCAGCACTTTACGCCGCTCGCCTCAATCTGATAACCCCGGAAACGCCACAGAATCAATAAGCGCTTTGTGAAACTTTACCCGAACCATTCCCGTGTTAATCACACAGGAAGTAGCCTTTCGTAGCCCTGGAACAGCCGTACAGGAAGGGAGCAAAGGGCGATGGCAATGACACAAAATACCGTTGTCGTGGGTGTTTTCCATGACAAAGCCCAGGCGAACCAGGCCATAGAAGAGCTCAAGCAGGCTGGCTTCAATGATGATGAGATCGGCTTTCTAGCTCGCAGCCGCGTGGTCGGCAAAGATGCAGCCAAAGCAGCCAACACTGCCGCCGGTATCCTCGAAGGAGGTGTCATCGGAGGCGTTCTGGGTGCAGCCGCCTCATTACTCATTCCTGGCATTGGCCCGGCAGTGGCAGGCGGCATTCTCGCGACCACACTTGGCGGGGCCACGCTCGGAGCAGCCGCCGGAGGGCTTATCGGCTCATTCGTCAAATTCGGCATTCCAGAGAAAGATGCACAGTTTTATCAGCAGGAACTGGAAGCCGGTCACACCGTTATCGTCGTAAAAACGCCAAGTGCGGAAGGGTATCGTGATGCCCTGGCAATTATGCGCAAACATGGGGCCTATGACGCTGAAACACAGGCGGGCATCATCAATGCAACGCCTCCTATCAGGCCATATGGCACGGATAACCCCCAGGAAACCAAAGATACCGATTGAGCCTGTGCAGAGAGAGAAACAGCCAGCAGACTGTTTCTCTCTCGTTTTCTGTTCCCCCCTCTCACTGTTTCTCTCAGAGCCGCTTTCCGTCGCGCTGGCATGATTCCTGTTCTGGCAGAACCAGATGCCGGGGCCATTCAAGGTCAGCATCTCTCCTCCTCAGGCCAAAACGCAGAAAAAAGGACAGGAGAACGTCATTGTTCTCGCTGTCCCTCTTCATCGTCACCAAGACATACACGCTACGCCGTCAAAGTTGTGAGAAAGTCTCTTCAGACAGTATATCTTGAGCTAATGCACGGCTGGTCGTTTGAAATGTAGATCTTCGACCAGTTGTCTGGAGCCGGATCAAACGGGGCCGAATTGATCATGCCTTTTACGCACGGCTTGCGCACCTGAACCTTTGTCATCTGGAACAGAGGGATCCAGGCAGCATGATCGACAACCATCTGTTCCGCCTCCTGATACTGCTTGATGCGCTCATCCTGATTGAAGTTTGCATCAGCAGTATACATGAGATCAATGGCCTTCTGCTGCTCTGCCTTGTTGGAGGCATTGTTTGTGCCGTAGTTCTCATTATTAAAAGTCGACTCTTTATCGAACAGCAAGGTCAGCCAGTTCTGCGGGTCCGCATAATCTGCTTTCCAGTAGGAACGCCAGATCATCATTCCATGTGGATTGTTCTTTGTGGCGTCCATATCTTCGTAATATTTCGAGGTCTCAACAACGCTCACCCGGACGTCCAGGTCAAGCGTCTCATTCCACATCTGCTGCACCACCACAGCCTCACGCTGCACCAGCGTATCACCCTGGGGGATCGAAAGCGTGATCGGGGGCAGTTTATCGCGGCTCAGGCCCTCTTCTTTGAGTCCCTCTTCAAAGAGCGCTTTTGCTTTGGCCTTATCGCCCTTCAAATCATTAACACCAGCCGGACCTTTGAGATTCGGGTTGTAGCTGTTCGCTCCCTGAGGGACGATATGGTTTGTCGGAATAATCGTATCCTTATACACCGAGCGCGCGATCTGCTCTTTATCCAGGGCCAGGGCAAAAGCCTGACGAACCTTCTGATTGTCAAACGGCTTGATCAGATAGTTCATCGTGTAGTACGTGGTCCCCTGAATAGCTGCCTTGTAGAACTGGTTATTGGGCAGTTTCTGGGCAGCTTCGAGCTGAGAGGGAGGCACGTTCGTGTAGCTGACCTCACCGGTCTGGTAGGCCTGATACATCGTGTCCTGGCTCTTGTAGAAAGGAATAATCACCTTCTTAATTTGTGGCTTTGGTCCATTGTAGTTCGGATTGGGAACAAAAACGAACGCTTTGTTTTCATCAGCCTCAGAGAGAATGTACGGACCGGCTCCCGCGCCCTCCTTGATATGGTGGGTATAGCTTGAGCCATACTTCTCAACGACCTTCTTATTCACTACAAAAGCCGTCTCATAGGCCAGCGCATACAGGAAGTGACTGGCCTTCTTGCTGGTGATGATCTTCACGGTCTGCGGATCAGGAGTCAGCAGACTGGAACCGATCAGCGTCTTGATTTTGCCTGTTGCCAGCTTGTCCGCATCTTTGATGAGGCGCAAATAGAAAAGCGCATCTGGAGCCTTTGTCGCAGGCTGGAGAGCTCGATCAATGCTGTAGACAACATCTTCAGATGTCAGGGGATCTCCATTGCTGAACTTCAGATTGGGTTTCAGCTTAAATGTCCAGGTCACGCCATCACTTGCCACCTCGTGTGTCTGTGCAAGCTGATCAATCACCTGTAAATTCTCGTCAAGCTGCACCAGGCCGGTATAGAGCATGCTCACCACACGCGGACCGCCAGCGATCGGCGGATCGAGCGTCTTCAATGATCCAGGGCCGACCATCGGCTGAACCAGAACCTGCCTGTTCTCGGGTGCTTTCCCGCCATCATTCGCTGTGGTTGTGTTCCCGCCTCCACAGGCGACGACGAGCAGAGCCAGAAAGCCCAACAGGATGTAAGAGTATTTTCGCATTGGGCTACGTCGTAATGACATCGATAAGAACTCCTTTACACTGCCAGCCAGGGAATACCTATTTGAGAAATAGTGTTTCCCTTCAGGGATGAACAGAAAAGAATGAAAATAACCGAGCGGTGTTATTTTCTCTAGTTTATAACATAAGACACATCAATGACAGGATTTTATTCCATGCCATAGAATGAAAAGAGAAGACTCAAGAGAAAGGGATGAAAGAATGCAGCCAGGCCCTAACAACAACAGGCACACATGGAACAGGGCATACAACGCTGAGAGAGGGAGGACATATGAGGAATAGCACGAATCATAGATAGGTTGATGCGTGGCGCAAGCGGCGTCAAAGCGAACCTCCGAAGGGGGTTCTCGGACTCAATCACAAACATTTTTCCGTACCTACTTTTCCCTGTTGAAGTCGTACCGAGGGGCACGCTACCTGGATTTTTAATTTAGTTGATCAGTTTAGTCAATTATAGACATAGAGAAATCTCGCTGTCAAGAGGCAAGCAAGCAAAGATAGACAGCAAGTTGACGAAACAGGAGTGAGGCCGCAGGATAAAGAGCGAAATAGGATACCTGTCTGTGCATAGTATCCCTTTCTCCCTAGAAAAGCACGATCAAATTGCCTCGAATTTTTCGCTATGTTATACTGCCCTCAAAACCAGTAACTTGTATGCATGAGAACATTGAAGCTATGGAGTACAAAACTATGTCTGAAAATATTACCGAGATGCAAAACCCTTTTATTATTGGAGACCGTCTCTACCTCCGTCCTCTGGAACCGGCCCAGGACAACCACCTGTATTCCACCTGGCTAAATGATGAGGAGATCCGCCGTTATTTCTCCGTTTACCCAACAAGCGACTACCGCGGAAAAGAACGCATCGAGAACCTGTACAAAAGCTTCGGTCATATTATTTTTGGTGTCGTGCGGAAGAGTGATAATCGCCTCATCGGTCTGGTTGGCTTAAAGGACATCAACACCCTCAATCAGACAGCCGAATTCTACGTCATTATCGGAGATCGCAGCGTCTGGGGGCAGGGATACGGCACTGAGGCAACAAAGCTTATGATCCGCTACGGATTTATGGAATTAAATCTGAACCGCATCCAGACGCAGGATATGGAAGAGAATATAGGCGGATGGAAAGCCGATGAAAAAGCGGGCTTCAAGTATGAAGGTACATTGCGCGAAGCCATTTTCCGTTTCGGCAAATATAACAACGTTCGTGTATACAGCCTTTTGAGAAGTGAATTTTTGGAGCAAGAAGAAAAGAAGTAATTGCGTATGTCTCTTACCATAGAAGAAATCACCGATCGCGAACAATGGAATAACTTCCTTCAGGCACAGCCTCGCGGGCATCTTCTACAGTCCTATGAGTGGGGAGAACTCAACAAATATCTTGGAGGGCGCATCTACCGTCTGGGCGCCCTTCAGGATGGCGAAATGATCGGCGCGATGCTACTGACCGTCAATCCGGTTCCTCTGCCTGTCAAAATCCCGGGCGTCGAGCTCAAGTGGCTGTATAGCGTTCGTGGGCCAACCGTTACCAGCCCCGATTCGCCTGCACTGCCAGCGTTGATCCAGCATGCTCATCTGATTGCTCGCAAAGAACGGGCCGTCGTCCTTCGTATCGAACCCAATATCGCCGATGACGATCCCAATCAGCAGGAATGGATCAACGCCTATCAGCGCCTCGGCTTCCGTAACAACGCGATAGCCGTTCACGGGCGTAGAAGCTGGGTCCTGGACATCCGCCCTCCCGCTGAAGAACTGCTTGCAAAATTCAAGATGACATGGCGTCAGAACGTGCGTTCCGCCGCCCGTAAAGGCGTCGTTATTCGTGAGGCTACCACCGATGCCGATTTCGATGCCTACTACGAATTGATGAAAATTACCAGCGAGCGCGACGCCTTCTTCATTCACGACAAGGCGTATCATAAGGAGATCCTGCGGCACTTTGCCAGCAAGGGTGATGCGGTACTCTTCCTCGCAGAACACGAGGGCGAAGCGATCGCGGCGAAAATGCTGATCCGGTTTGGCGATTGGTGCTGGGATATGTTCGGCGCCTCAAGCAATCACAAGCGCAATCTCAAGCCCACCTACCTGCTGCAATATCATTGTATCCAGTGGGCACAGTCAAAGGGATGCACTCACTTTGACTTCCGTACCATTCCAGAGATTCTGGAGCCCGGCGAGGAAATGTGGGGCGTCTACGAATATAAGAAGGGCTTTGGGGGCTTCTCCCGCCTGAATATCCCTACACAGGACTTCGTGTACCGGCCAGCCATTTATACGCTCTGGACAACGCTTGTCGAATGGAAACGCGCCCGCCGCGCACGCGAACGCCGAAAAGTCGAGCTTGAGCGAGCCGCCAGCGGTCAGCTTCAGACCAAACGCCCTGAGAAAACCTCACCGGCAGCCGCCCAGAATGGGGCCAAATCAGCGCAGAATCCCGCCGAGAAACAGATAACCGGTAGCAAGAAGAAACCGCCCGTAGAACAGCAAAAGAAGGCGGAAAAATCGGCGTAAAACAGGACACAGAATAAAAGGATTGGAAATGGAAGCCCGTATTATTACTGACCGTCAGCAGTGGAACGATTTCGTCACCTCATCAGTCTGCTGCAATATTACACAATCCTATGAGTGGGGAGACTACGCCACTCAGCTTGACGGCGTGCAGGAAACACTTCGTGTCGGCGTTGTAGACAACGACGGCAAGCTATGCGCCGCAATGCTGATCCTGGTCTCTCAGGCACCAATTATCAAGCAGACCTACTTTTACGCACCACGCGGACCGATTATTGAGGACCCTCATTCTCCCGCAATGACCGTCCTCCTCAATTTCGTGAAGGCAGAGGCGCATAAGCGGGGCGCTTTTATGCTAAAAGTGGAGCCAAGCGTTGCTGATCGCAACCTGAAATGGTCCTCGGCCTTGCGCCGCTTTGGCTTTCATGCAAACCCGCACTATGTCCATATCCGTCACGAATGGGTGCTGGATATCCAGCCAGACGAGAAAACGCTGCTTTCTCAGATGAAAGAGAAGTGGCGCTACAATATTCGGCTGGCAGGCCGGAAAGGCGTCACCGTCCGTCCCGGAACCAGCGACGCTGATTTTGATGCCTTCTTCCGTCTCTATCAGGTAACAAGCGAGCGCGATCGCTTCCATATTAATAGCAAAGAGTTTTACCGCAACGTACTCGAAACCTTCCGCTCACAGGACATGGGTCAGCTTTTTATAGCCGAATATGAAGGCAAGCCCATTGCTGCGATCATTGTTCTGTGTTTCGGGCGCTGGAGCTGGTATATGTACGGAGCATCGGGCAACGAGCATCGTGAGCGCATGCCAAACCACCTGTTGCAATGGACTGGCATCCAGTGGGCTAAACAACATGGTTGCTGGTACTACAACTTCCGGGGTATTCCTGATATCCTCGAAGAAGGTCAGGAGCTCTGGGGCGTCTATCAGTTCAAGCGCGGGTTTGGCGGCTATCCCATCCGCTTTATGGACACGCATGACCTCGCCTACCGTCCGGTCGTCTATCAGACCTATCGCGCCCTGCTTGAGATCAAGACAAAACGCGATGAGATGGCATACCGTAAAGCCGCTGCCGCCCGTACCGTGGCTCACGCGGAAAAAGCCCGCGAAAAACCAGGCAAATAAACTCTTCGGTCATTCAACCCTCAAAAGAGTAAAAGCGCAAGAGCAGGCCTCCCCTCTGAAGGGATTCCTCTTGCGCTCTTTTTTTCCCTCCGGCAAAAAAAACCTCGCCTCGCTAGAGGAGGCTTAGCAGAGGCGAGGGGAGGTAAAGCATATGCACATGAAAGAATGGGTACTATTACGCATTTGAGGATATTATACTGATAGGACCAAATACTTCTTCTTACTCGCTTGCATATAAGAAGCATTCTCGCCAGATGACGCCTGGTCCCAAAAAGAAAGGAATGTGTTTCGGTACCCATGAGTTCCCGAACACATTCCCTGACGTGAAAAACAGCGAGAAGGAGGGAAAATGGAATATATCTGGCCTTCATTTTCCCCTTTAAATCTTACCAATCTACTCGGATATTAGCACACCCTAACATGATTCGTCAAGCCCTTCCTGGAAGCAGAACCGCGAGGAGCCCGGTCAAAATAAAAAAAGAGAGAGGCAAATTATTGCCCCTCTCCAAGAACAAACCTTAGCGGGAACTTGAACGCAACTCCTGCAATGTCGCCAGGCGTTCACGCGCTACTGTGCTCCCTGGATTCACCTTTGCCAGGTTACGATATACCCTGCTTGCCTGTTCATACTCACCAACAGACTGATAGGTCTGACCGAGCATATCATAGGCATCGTAGTTCGTTCGATCGATAGTGATTAACTGCTGTAGCGCGGCGACCGCCTCTTTCACCTGATGGGTTTCGTAGTAGTGGCGCGCAATCGCTTCCTGATATCTGGCGGCCTCATGAGATCGGCCAACACGATAACAGAAACCAACCACCTCGCGCATCAGATCCATTGAGGTTGGGTCAAGCTCGGCGGCCCGGCAGTAGTTCGCCAGAGCCTCATCATTGTCGCCCATCTCATCATAGATACTGGCGATACGCTGAAGCACCAGCGCGGCATCACTCGAGCGATTCCGACGTAAGTAGATATCGGCCAGCAGGCGTAGCTCTGCAATGCCCTCTTCGAGTAGACCACGGTTGATATAGATCTCGGCCAGTTCCTCATGAGCACGAGGATCCTGAGGAGCAAGCCGCACCATCTCGTTCAGCACCTTGATCGCGTTGTCTCCCTGTCGGCTGCTCCGATAATGGTTCACCAGCTCCAGATACTCACGCAGCGTTGTCTCAGGGTCGCTCTGACGCGCCGAGATTTCCGCCAGTGTCGAGGCAACCTCATCCTGAGCGGCACGAGTCTGCTTCAACTGGCGTAACAGGGCATCGCGCTGCTCCATACGACCTGTACGAGCATAGGCATCCGCCAGTAACTTCGAGATCTCGACCTCTGGCGCTTTATGCTCCTCACCCTCCTCACGGGGACGGGCGGCCCAGGTAGCCGGATCAATTGCCACGGGCGAGCGCCGGGCGGCCTGAAGAGCCTGTTCGAGATGCTGAATTGCAGGTTCGGGCTTCCCTTGCTGCAAGAGACAATGCGCGGATGCAACCCGTGCCAGCACTTCCACCGAGCTATCACGCAGCGATAGGCTGTACGAATCGACCGCTTTATCAAACAGGCCACACTGCTGGTAAATCTGTCCGAGCGAATAGTGAACATCCGCATTATTCGGATAGATATCAACTGCCTGTAGATACTCACGGACAACCGCGTTCGCGTTCTTCTGGCCTTCACCACGCAGTTGCCAGCGAATGCGAGAAAGCAGTTCCAACGAGTTCGAGCGTGCAGTACCGAGGGCCGTAATCTGCATGATATGTAGCCTGACCAACGCGGTGATGTTGCGAGGATCAACCTGCAAGACGCGCTGATACTCAGCCATCGCCTGCTGACTGCGTCCGAGCTTTTGCAAAGCCAGTGCATAGTTCAGGCGGGTAGGAACACTGGTCGGGCTCTCCTGTAGCGCCTGCTCCAGTTCGGTCAGCGCACGATCCATATAGCCCAGGCGCAGATACGCTTCCGCTGCCAGCGTTCGCTCACGCAAGAGATCCTCTTTATTCCCATGCGACGACAAAAGATTGATCAGACGCATGCGATAGGTCAGGTTATTTGGCTCAAGCTGCAAGATACGCCGATAGGTAGCAATCGCATCCTCGGTACGCCCGTTCACAATATAGGTATCAACAAGAATGGCATACTTGGTAATGGCCTGCTCGATTTTACCCTGTCGCACATAGATCTCACACAGTACCTGATGGACATCCAGATATTGTGGCGCCATCTCGATCACGCGCAGACACTCTTCCATTGCAGGTGTCAGCAGGCCATGATTGACATAGTTTTGAATGTCGCGCATCGACTGGGCAACCCGCCCCCGCACATTCTCCGGCAGATTATAGGTACTTGCCGTAATGGCATCCTCAACCTGAACCGTATTTGTGCTGCCAGCGAGCTGACTCAACAGATCTTCAGCAGGCTTTGTCTCCGGCTGAGGTGACGCAGTCCCCGCAATCATGCCCGCCAGTGTGCTTAGCTGTGGCTCCTGCGGCGTGTTCGGCAGCAACAAGCTAACCTGGTCGGCAGGAGTTGGCGCGGCCTGTAACGGCTGCGAGACAACCGGTGATTTCTCTGCTGGAGCAGGCATAACTGGCTGCTGTGCTACCACTGGCTGCTGCATTGGTTGGACCGCTGGCTGTTGTCCCGGCGGCGGCGTCGGCTGTTGCGGCTGCTGCTCAAGCGGGAAGCTTTGCGGCATCACCGGCTGTTGGCCCGGCGTCGGCTGTTGCGGCTGCTGCTCAAACGGGAAGCCTTGCGGCATCACCGGCTGTTGGCCCGGCGGCGGTGTCGGCTGTTGCGGCTGCGGTGCCACCGGTTGCTGCATCGGCTGGACAGCCGGCTGCTGACCTGGAGGCGGTGTCGGTTGCTGCGGCTGCGGTGCCACCGGTTGCTGCATTGCCGGTTGCTGGCCTGGCGGCGGTGTCGGCTGCTCAAACAAGAAGCTCGACTGTTGCGCCGCTGGCTGTGCAGGTGCCGGCTGCTGCGGCATAGTTGGTTGTTGCGGTATTGATTGCATTGCCGGCTGCTGGCCCGGAGGCGGCGTCGGCTGCTGCATCGACTGCGGTGCTGCCGGTTGCTGCATCGGCTGGACCGTTGGTTGCTGCCCCGGAGGTGGTGTCGGCTGCTGTACGGCTGGCTGTTGCCCCGGAGGCGGCGTCGGCTGCTGCATCGGCTGGCCAAAGATATCGCCACCAAACTGATCTTGTGGCAGCACCCGCGTTGAGTTTGGCGCGGCAGGCGGAATATCCTCTGTTAGCCAGGAAGGAGCTGCCTGCTGTTCAGGCTGTGGAGCCTGCAACGGCTGTGAAGGAACTGACTGTTGAGGCGCCATTTGATCGCCAATACTCGGCTGCATCATTGTTGGCTGTTCGGCCACTGAAGCCTGCGGCGGTGACATTGGTGGCTGTTGTGGAGCCGCCATCTGTGGTTGTTCGCCTTCATTCAGGATGCCGGTCAACCAATCTGGAAGTTCGCCCACGTTATTATTCGCCTGGTTTGCCGCTGGCTGTTGTGGCTGCTGTGGCTGCTGCGGCGGCATAGGGGCCTGTGGAGGAGCATTAAACATCATCGTTGCCGCGTCGGCCATCGGCTGTTGTGGCGGCATCTGTGATGGCGGCCCCTGCATCGGTGAGCCATTCTGAGTGACAGGGGGGGTAACAGGGCGAGCAGGCGCAGGTGCATTTTGCGCCTGTTGCAACATAAACTCTACCTGAGCAACTTTGTCGTTCCAACCACGGCTACGCAGGAAACCAAGAAGAGCGTTATAAACGGTCAGTGCCTGTTCCTGTTCACCGAGCAAGCGATGAGCCTCCGCGGCTTCCTGACAGAGCTGAACCAGTTGGTCAGCCTCTTCAACGGTAAGCGCGTCCAGATTAACCCGGTCAACAGCTTCATCAAAATGAACCGTCGCAGTACGAAGATCGCCACGTGCTCGATAGCACTGGCCTAAAGCATAATAGCAAGAAAGAGCATAATCAGGATCATTCAGCAACATCTGGAACTGCCGAATAGCATCATCCCAGCGCTGCTGCTCCTGATAGAGCCATCCTAGAAAGTAGCGGGCATCAGGACGGTCAAAGCCACTTTCTAAAATTTGTTCACAGAGATCAATGGCCTCATTGTATCGTCCCTGATCTTGAAAGATCTGGGCCTGTTTCAACGCCTCTGTGACCTGACTGGCAGTAATGCGCCTGCGAGGCATCCCACCGGAGCCGGTAAGAGCGGCGGAAGAGGCCATATTATTCACTCCGCCATAGTTGCCCGCGCTACCCATGTTACCCATGATGCCAGTATTACCTCCGCTTGTATTACCCGATGAAACGGTATTGGCTACAGAATGATCTGAATTCGTTGTTTGAGAGAAAGGGCTGTTCGTCGTTTGAGGCATGTGAGCCGGGGGCCCTGCACTCGATACGGAGTCAGGCCAGGCTGTCCCCAAAGGCGGCCCCGATCCCTGTTGGATCTGTGCGAGCAACTGGCGAGCCTGGACGTTTGAATTATCAGCGCGTAAAACCTCTTCACACTGCTGGCGTGCCAGTTCTAGCTCATTTCGATATAAATATCCCTGTGCCGCTGCCAGACGCTGCTGCATCATTGCAGCGATATCTTTCTTTTCAAAGTAGTAGCTGGCGAGTCGTTCATGAGGCTCAGGATTGCCAGGGGACAACTGCACTGCTTTGAGCCAGGCTGCTTCAGCACGCGCACCTTGTCCGGCTTGAGAATAAAGATCTGCTAGATGTAAATATGCTTGATATGCATCCTCACGCCTGTTTAGAATCCCGTATAGTTCCGCGGTTTTGCTTAACGCAATGATGTTGCTCGGGTCGCGCCTGAGGATATATTCATATTCGTTGAGCGCCTGCTGCCACTGCTTTAGCTGCATGTAGCAGAACCCTAGCCCACTACGTGCGGTCGCATCCTCTGGGAACTCCGCAAGCGCTCGTTGGTACTCCCGCAACGCCTCCATCCACTGACTATCCCAACGATGGCGGTCGGCTGCATTTATTGCTGCGCTATAAACTTCTCGGTTCCCAGGCATATAGTCTCTTTCTCTATTTAAGAGCGCTTGTACGCACAAAACAAAAGGATTTCTACACTCAGGTGTATTAGCAGGCTTGGTCTAATCAAAAATCAGGGTACTACAATTCCCCCTCCTGGACACTCGTTTTGGTACTAAAGTACCTGCGACTTAGAAAAAACCGGAATATACGCTATTGTAGTAGTTTAAACACAACCAGAGATGCCCCCCACCCCATCCCTTCCACCCACAAAAAGAACGTCTATGCTGTTCGCGTTCTTTTCCTATCTACAGACCTTACCCGTAGAGCGTTACCCGCGATAATTGGTAAACTGCAACGCGATCGGATAATCCTTCTCTTTGAGCATCGTGATCACCGCCTGCAACTCATCGCGACTCTTGCTGCTTACGCGCACAGCCTGTCCCTGAATCTGCGGCTTGACCTTCGGGAATTTCTCCCGGATGAACTTGCTCAGTTCCTTCGCCTGATCCTGTGTGATCCCCTGCTGCAATTGCGCGGTCTGGCGCACGCGACCACCGGCGGCCTGTTCTTCTTTCCCAAACTTGAAGATCTTGAGCGAGAGCCCACGCCGCACGGCTTTTGACTCAATAATATCGCGAACACTCTTCAGAGCCAGTGCATTAGCCGTCACAATTGTCACGGTATCCTTGTTATGCTCAATCTGGGTATCGGTATCCTTCAGGTCATAGCGCGTCTTTATTTCTCGCTGCGCTTGATCCAGAGCATTCACCAGCTCCTGTTCATCAAACTGTGATACTATATCAAAAGAACACTCGGAAGCCATGAGTTCCCTTTCTTTTACTTCCAGCATCAGAACAAAGAGGCCCGTCATAAGAACTGGAAAGAGAGGAATTGTTCATTCACAAAAGAGTCAGTCTTGAGGCTTCATTGTCCTGTCTTCTTTTGGAGGCATTGTAACTCATTTCTCTCATGATTGCCACTCTCCTCCCCCAAGAGGGTACATTCTGGTGATATCTGGCACATTTTCACAAGAAGAACACCTTACGATAGAGAAAGCCTATTTCACCTCTCCTATCATAAAAAAACGCTATCGGGAGACTCGATACCTCTCCGAGCTTCTCTATATAATGATTAAGAAGCTGCACCAGGAAAGGAGGTCTGCCTTATGGAAGCCACAATCTATGATAGCAGGCCATTAGCCCATCATCTGTTCACTGAACTGCGTCACGAGGCACAGCGTTTTCAACAGCAGCACAGGCGTGCCGCTCGTCTGGCCCAGGTGATTGTAGGACAAGCCGATGCGGCGGAGGTCTACCGTCAGCAGCTTGAGCATGCCTGTTACCACATTGGCATGAACAGCCTGACGCTTGCTCTCCCTTTCGCGACCACCGAAGCCGAGCTACGTCAATACCTGATTACACTCATGCGCGATCCCACGATCAACGGTGTGCTCCTGCTCCTCCCACTCCCCGAGCATATCCGCCAGCAAGCCATTACTGACGTCTTCCCTGTTGAAAAAGATGTTGATGGTCTGGGGCCCCGCAATGCTGGCAACCTGCTACTCGGATTTCCAAACTTTGTCCCTTCAACTGCTGATGCGCTTTTACAGGTCATCCGAGACGCGCGGATCCCGGTTCAAGGAAAGCATGCAGTAATTATCGGGCGAAGCAATATTGGGGGAAAACCGATAGCACTTGCCCTGCTCGGGCAGGACGCCACCGTGACCATCTGCCACTCGCGGACCAAAGACCTTGCCCGCATCACCAGAAGCGCTGATATCGTGGTGGTGAGCGTCGGGCGCCCGCATTTTCTGACCGCCGAGATGCTCAAGCCGGGCGCTATCGTTTTTGATGCAGGCATCAATCCGGTTGAGGGTCGCATTGTTGGCGATGTCGATGCGGAGCACGTTCGGGAGGTCGCCTCGTTCCTGACTCCGGTTCCCGGTGGCCTGGGACCGATCATCCATCTGACACTGTTACGCCATACCTTGCTCGGTCCGGGCATCCCGGAATAATATCTCCGCCTGATCCGAAGCAAATATTCCAAAAGTACTACCCCGGCTGTTGTCCAGAGTGAGAAAAAGCGGGGTCTCTCTCCGCATGGCCTTAGAAACAGACTGATACGACGCGAATAATGATTCTCGAAGCCGGCGCAGACGGTCTCTTTCCTCTTATCTGCTGCTGATACTCAGGCATACTCTTGTAATGCTGGATTTCTCATGGTAGAGTCTAGAGTAACGACGGTAGTGGCGTACTCAGTTTATCAGGAAAAGGGGGGAACAGGCATGACCCAACAGCCCGGAACGACAACTCAACCCAATATCACAGAAGAAGATCTGGCTCCGCTCAGTATCTCACATTTACCGGATAGCAGTCAGCTCAAGTCAGGGGAGCAGATTCGCAATTTTGAGCTTCTTCGCCTGGCTTTCTTCGCCCTGAAGCAGCGCAAGCTTGAACAGAACAAGATCTCGTTGCAGGCAGACGAATATGAAGAGCGCAGCAACCTGCTCAGCCACGCCATCTTTCAGCAGCTTGTCACACTCACCGAGCTCGGCGCCCGTGAACAGGCCATGCAGATCATCGAGGCGTGCCGTCAATAAGTATTCTCGATCAGTGCCCTTTGTCAGTGAACGTTTATTTTTCGGCTATGCAAGAAAGGGCAACTCAAAAAGCGGATCGCCCTTATTTTATCGTCATCCAACCGCTTTCCCGAGAAACGCACAAAAGAATGGAGAGTGTTTCACGTGAAACACTCTCCGCTTTTTTTCAGGCCTCTTCCGCTGGATACTGTTCCAGAAAACGGATAACCTCACGCGTCAACTGACTTGGCGTTGATGCTCCGGCAGTAACCGCGACTCGCTTCTTGCCTTTCAACAGGCTGACATCCAGTTGTGAGAGATCCTCAATACGCACGGCTGGCACTCCGGCAAGCTCCTGTGACACCTGAACCAGCCGATTGGTATTGTTGCTGCGTGGATCGCCAACGACAATCGTCAATTCAGCGCCTTTTGCCTGCTCCGCAACGGCTTCCTGTCGCTTCTGCGTGGCATTGCAGATATCAACATGCACCTCGGCCTGTGGATACTTGTCCTTGATATAGCGAATCACCCGCTGTGTATCCCATAATGAGAGCGTGGTCTGGGTAGAAACCGCGATCTTCTGCGCCTGCTCGGGTGTAAGTTGCAGCGCATCAACATCGGCTTCTGTCTCAATCAGACTGATATGGCCGGGAATCTCTCCCATGACGCCTTCAGGCTCTGGATGACCTTTTTTGCCGATATATAAAATATAGAAACCTCGGGCTACCAGCTTTTTCACCAGATTATGCGTCACCGTTACATCCGGGCAGGTCGCATCGATACAATGTAAGCCGCGCTCCTGAGCTCGCTGCTTCACCTGGGGAGAGACACCATGAGCGGTAAAAATAACGGTGCCTTCCTGCACCTGTTCCAGAATTGCCAGACGGTTTGGACCATCGAGCGTTATCACTCCCATCTCCGAGAGCTCTTCAATAGCGTGGCGATTATGAATAATTTGACCAATAATATAGATAGGTCTGGGAAGTGTCGTATCCTTAGCGGCCTTACGCGCGATCGTCAGGGCATCTACTACACCATAACAATAGCCACGAGGAGAGATTTTGATTACTTCCATTGCGTCCTCTATCTCGATCTATAACATAGAGAGATGGTCATGCCATCCCAATACCTTAAGGTGTCTACCTTAGATTGCAAGAATTATCCCGAGTGTACCACAAATTCAAGACGCTTTCATCTCCCGCCTTCTACTCAGAATTTGACGCAGATCATCAGGCGTATACAGGCACACCGGTGGCAACAAACCCACCAGTTCTTCAACCGAGGAAGAGGCCGCTAAATCGAAAATCAACAATGGCGAATGCCGACCCTCACAACCTTTTGCAATGCTGGCAGCGCTTAACCAGTTGTCCGCTTCTCTCTCAGCCATCGAGGGAGTGCTGATCACAAGCTCAACCTGAGGCAACAACAAAGGGACACGAACCGGCGTGTCTTCCTGATAGATTGATTTCATGCGAGATCTTTGCAACAGTGCAATAAACGGACAGCGACGTTCCTTCGGCCCGATCAGTAATGCTGAACGACCTTGCAGACCACCGAGGCAAGCTTCCGCTATTGAGACCACCTCTGGCGCGATGTCATGCATATAATGCCTTCTCCTATCACATTTTCTAGCTAACTGGTGCCATCCCAAGCATCGTTCTTTGACCTGGCAATAACAGTTGATAGGACAGTTTTTCATACTATAGCATAGTCACATTACCTGTCATCGGGTATTCACCTTATTTCGCTGCTTTCTCCTTTTTTGGCTCCCTCACCCTTTCAAAATTTGTCGAAATACGCTATAATAGATTTGTAGAGAGAGCCGAACGTATTTTTACAGAGAAATAGCAGAATCATTAACCGGGTGGGTCGCGCTTCGCCCTCGCCACAGAAGATAGTAGAACACTTGCCCTTTCATTGTGTGCTTTGACCGCGAAATGGCAAGAATGGTTCTCTTTGTGCGAGGGTGAGAAAGCGTGACCCACCTTTCGTTTTTGGCGTACAACGCCGGCCTCTTGCGTCCTCCCCTTCCATTGAGATACTCTGAAAAGCAGAAATCAATCAGAACCAGAAGAGAAAAACTATATGCAGCGAAAACGAAAACTCCTGATCCTGCTGGCAGGCGTGCTCTTTCTCGCCGTGATGAGCGGGTTTGGGGCCTGGGTCTCGAACATGGAAACGCCTCATACCACTGCTCCCTCACCGGCAGTTCAAGAGGCGCACAGTGGCCCATACCTGATCCGCTTACAGGTTGATCCAAATCCGCCCACGCCATCCCGAGAAGCCACACTTGCCCTGCAAGTGCTACGCGAGCAGCAGCCAATCACCAACGCGCGCATCACGCTCGAAGCAACAATGCAAGCAATGGATATGGGCACAACGCCGCTTGAAGCTCAAAGCCAGAACAACAATCAGTACCTTGCCCACTTTCGCTTCTCGATGAGTGGTCCCTGGCTCTTACATACCCGCATCGCTATTCCGGGAGAGCAACCGATCACCGTCACCTTTGAAATCACCGCACAATAAAAAGCCGCTCTGCAATGAGAGCGGCATCAAATATCTTGTTCTAGCTGTTCGCGGTCAGCGTCTCCTGTACCACTGCGGCCAGGGCCTTAATAAAGAGCGGATCTGTGTTCAGCGATTCGGTCCGTGCAAAGACCAGCCCATGTTCTTCAGCCTGTTCGCGGGCTCCAACCTCAATATCGTAGAGAATTTCCAGATGGTCGGCCAGAAACTGTACCGGGGCGATCAAGACATGCGTGTGACCTGCCTGCTTGAGTTCAGGCATCAGGTCAGCGAAGTCTGGCTTGAGCCACTCTTCAGGGGTGTGTCCGGCACTCTGATAGCAGAACATCCAGCGATCATTAGCCAGACCAGCTTTTTGCGCCACCGCTGCGGCAGTCTCCTTTAAGGCGTTGATATAGTCGGGCTCGTTCTCAACAACGCGCTTCGGCATGCTATGGGCGGAGAGCAGCACGGGTACTTTCTCGCGAATCTCTGCCGGGAACTGTTCAAGCGCCTGCTTCACACGGCGGGCCGTCGCCTCAATAAAGTATGGTTGCAGGTGCCAGTCACGAGCAATCTTCAGCGAAAGATCTGAACGCTCCAGATCGGCTACTGCGTCTTCCAGTGTCCGTACATAGCCATTCATGATAATTGGCGAGAATTGTGGCGACATCACCAACCCGACCAGAGTCTGTACATCCGCCGCTACCTCAGGGACAGCATCGGTAATAAACGGCGGAGAGAAGCGCATACCAACCCCGACATGATAGCGGGTGCCGTCTGTACTCTGGCTGTTCAGTTCTTCCTGCAAAGCAGCAGCCTGCTCACGCGTAATCCGAACCAGCGGAGAACCACCAATCAGTTCATAACGCCGCCGAAACTCGGCGACCAGTTCAGGAGAAGGCTCACGCCCGCCATACACATTCTTCATAAATGCCGGAACATCGTCATAGCGCTCGGGCGAGCCATAGGTCATCAACAGAACGCCTATCTGTTTCATATACAACCTTCTTCAATTCAACAAGAGCGTCTTTTATCGTCTGCTCATTTCATGGACAGTATCAACCAGGCGGCGCAGGCGGTCCGGCTCAGTTTGGGCCAGCACTCCGTGACCGAGGTTAAAGATATGGCCAGGGCGGTTCTCTGCACGCCGCAGAATATCTTTGACGCCTGCCTCAACAGCAGACCAATCAGCAAGCAGCAGGGTTGGATCAAGGTTCCCCTGAATGCCATGATCATAACCAATGCGTTTCCATGCATCATCCAGGTCAACCCGCCAATCAACGCTGATGACATCGCCTCCTGCCTCCGTCATCGCTTCCAGCAGGGCCGCTGTACCAGTGCCGAAATGGATCGTGGGCACATCGGTCTGAGCCTTAACAGTCTCAAAGATACGACGGGTATACGGCAGGATAGCGCGTCGATACACACTCGGGCTGACCGCTCCTACCCAGCTATCGAAGAGCTGAACGACCTGGGCACCTGCTCGCACCTGAGCGACGAGATAATCGGCAACCACATCGCTGAGCTTGTTCATCAAGGCGTCCCAGATTTCCGGCTGCCCATACATCAACGACTTGGCAAGCCCATAATCGCGAGAGGGCTTTCCCTCGATCATATAACAGGCCAGGGTGAACGGAGCTCCAGAGAAACCGATGACCGCCTGTTTACCATCAAGCTCACGGCGTACCAGGCGCAGTGCATCCAGCACATAAGGAACACTCTCCTCCGCTTTGATAACCCGCAACGCCTCCACATCCTTGAGCGAGCGCACCGGATTATGAATAATCGGGCCCACTTCTGGCTGGATTTCCAGGGAGATTCCCATTCCTTCAAGCGGCAACATGATATCAGCATAGAGCACAGCCGCATCCACACCTAAGGTTTTGATTGGCATCAACGTGACTTCAGTGGCCAGTTCTGGATTTTTCGCCATATAGAGAATGTCATATTTGCGTCGCATCTCGCGATATTCAGCCAGACAGCGCCCGGCCTGACGCATAAACCATACAGGGGTCATATCCGGCTGTTCACGACGGCATGCAGCCATAAAGCGAGCCACGCCGGTATGCGGTGTTTTCTGTCCTTCTTGCATACGATAAACCTTCATTTTCCGGGGTCCATGCATTGCAGAGAAACCGGTTTGCCTGACCGATTACGCTCCTGGACCCTCAACTTTCTTTCTCTCACATATAATAGCGTGGAGTGATCGCTTTTGACAACAGGAAATCTACCAAAATCTTCATAAACCTCTATCTCAAATTCACTTTTTACAAAGATTTCGAGAAGGGAAGCAAGGCCGCCCTCCTACTGGCGAGCAGCTTTCATCGCGACCAATTGGTGTGCATGCAGTTGATCGTGGTCAATCAGAAAATCGATCAACTGATAGAAGGCACATTGCCCCCATTCGGGGTGGCGAAATGGGCGCCGCCAGACCTCCGCAGGCAATGTAGAAAGGTAATGATAGAGTTCCTCACGACGGGCCGCCATCCCGTTCAACACAACTTCGGGGGTTAAAGGAATATCAGGGGGTTCGTAGAAGGTAGAAGCATCTTCCTCTATTGCAGGGAGCAGCGGGTTCTCTTCACTTTGCACACGCCGCATCTGGGTTAGAATCAGCCCATCACAGATATAGAGATGGTTGGCAACCTGCAAGGGTGTCCACTTCCCCCTTGCAGGACGCAACGCTTGTTCTTCACGCGAGAATTTCGCTAACTGAGCCAGCACTTCAATGCGCGCGGATACCAGTTTGCCACGAACCAGTTCAAATGGTCTCTCACCCACTCCATACACCTCACACTTCCCTCAACAGAACAACGTGTTCGCGCTTACTCCTGTCCTCGATTGAGGATCCGATTGTACAGGCGCTCCAGCTCATCCTGATCATTAAAATGTAGGACCAGTGTCCCCTTGCCTTTTTGATTGCACTTCAGCTCAACCTTGACCATCAGAGCATTGCGAAACTGCTCTTCCCAGGTTTCAAGCTCCGCAGCTCGCTGCTCTGATAGGGAAGCGGGCTTGACCTCTGAAGCGACCTCCTGTACCTGCTTCATTCTGGCAACCAGTTCCTCGGTCTGGCGTACACTCATGCGGAGCGAGATCACCTGATTCATGACCGCAAGCTGATCTTCTTCGTTGGCAAGGCCAAGCAGGGCCCGGGCATGCCCTTCAGTGAAGGTATCGGGCATCGTAACAAGCGCCTCGCGGATCTTTTCAGGCAACTGCAACAGCCGCAGGGAGTTCGCGATAGTTGAGCGATCCTTTCCCACCTGGCGCGCGACCTTCTCCTGTGTCAGGCCATACTCCTGAATCAAGGTCTGATAGGCCAGAGCCTCCTCAATCGGGTTCAGATCGGACCGCTGAATATTCTCGATCAGCCCTAATTCCAGCATCTGCTGTGGCGTGACCTCTTTAATCACCACCGGAACTTGCTTTAATCCAGCCAGACGAGCCGCTCGCCAGCGTCTTTCACCGGCAATAATCTGATATTGGGGCGCCGGTTGCTCTGGCTCACTCTGCGGCTGCTCCTCAGCGGCCGAGAACCATGCAGGGGGAGCTGCCTCTGAGTCTGCCTGCTCAAGGCGCTTCACGACGATGGGTTGCAGCAGTCCATGCTCTTTAATAGAAGAGCTTAACTCTAACAGTCGCGGGTCATCATCACGCAATGTCCGACGCGGCTGTTGGGGATTGGGAATAATACTCTCAATGGGGAGAAGAGGGAGTGCATCCGAAGCGGCCTGTCCAGATTGCTGCTGTGCCGATATCACTTCAGATGCGCCGGAGATGAGCGCATCCAGGCCGCGCCCCAGGCCGAATTTCTGCTTAGCCACGAGCCATAACCTCCTCAGCGAGTGCGCGATAGGCCAGAGCGCCGGGCGACGTAGGATCATAATCAAGAATGGGCTGACCGAAGCTTGGGGCTTCGCTCAAGCGCACACTGCGGTTAATAATCGTTTGAAAAGCCTCTTTCGGGAAATAATTACGAACCTCGCGCACAATCTCACCAGCCAACCGGGTGCGCGGATCAAACATTGTCAGCACCACACCCGCAATATACAACGATGGATTCAACTTACTTTTGACAATGTTCACGGTATTCAATAACTGCGTCAACCCCTCAAGCGCGAGATACTCACACTGAATGGGGATCAAAATGCCATCAGCAGCAACCAGAGCATTAATCGTCAACAGGCCAAGCGACGGAGGACAATCGATAATGATATAGTCGCAACGCTCACGAATGGGCTCTAAGACCTGGCGAAGGCGGCTTTCACGCGCAATAGCTCCCACCAGTTCGATCTCAGCAGCCGCCAGATCAACCGTGCAGGGAGCAACGACCAATTCACGACGCGAACCGGGCACGATGACATCAAAGATAGACAGTTTCTCATCTTGCTGGATCAGCAAGTCATAAATAGTATGTTTCCGTCGTTTCTTTGAAACGCCAATTCCACTCGAAGTGTTTGCCTGTGGATCTATATCAACTAGCAAAACGCGGCGTCCCGCGGCGGCCAGATACGCAGCCAGATTGATTGCAGTGGTCGTCTTGCCGACGCCACCTTTTTGATTGGTAATCGCATATACTTTTGACACGGGTTGCTACCGTCCCTTCCGTTTCGCCTTGCCAGAGGAAAATAATCAGGAAGACACTCTCTGTTCGACATTGTAACAAATGGTCCAGTTGTAAGCAAGAAGTCCCGGTGTACAGGGAAAACTTGCCTGCTACCTTTGAACGACACAGGAGAGCATCTAACCGTTTTTACAAACGATACGGTCCTGACAGGAGAAAAAGAGAGAGAAAAGGGGAGACCTAGAGCGTAACCCGGTTCCCCCCTGCTGGCATCGTAAAGCGCAGGAAGCCGCCCATTGCCAGACGTGAGCAGACCACCGCCATGACATAAAAAGCCAGGAGCGTGACCAACGAGCGCACTTCAGTCCCCGCGAAATCAAGCCATGTAAGCGCCTCTTTGCCATGACTCATCAGCCGCATAATCCCGGGGCCAAGCTGCACCCCAAAGGGGCCTGTCGGCAAGCCCACGCATAAAGAGAGCACAAGGTCAATTCCAAAACAGATAAGCGCCATTCGTGGACCAAGCAGCCAGAAACGCTTACTCAAGCGCTCACGCTTTGTCGAGGCGATTCGCCGCGTTGCCCAGACAGGAGCAATCACATATTGTAGCACAAGGAATATCAACGGCAGGATCAAAAAAAGCCACCCGGGAAATACCACGGGGCTGATTAATGATCCAAGCCGACCAAGCGTATACAGAATAACGCCTTCGATAATACCTCGACGATAACTTGTCTTATTGAACATAGGAAGATATCCATCCCTGTACAAGCGTCAGCACATTCAGGCTCCTCGCGCCCGTTCATCAACGTGCCAGACGCTTCAATATCCTTCTTTCGGGACTAGTGGCAGCCACAGCCTCCATCGCCACAGGCACAACTGCCCATCGAAGGCGCGTAATCGTCAAAATCACCCTCGCTGTTTCCCGCACGAGCCGCAAAAAGGGAAAGCATTCGGCGAACGTTTTCGCTATGGCATTTGGTGCAGACCACATCATCAGCATGCTTATGGCTTACCAGAAGCTCAAACTTTGAACGGCAATCAGAACAATAATACTCGTAAAGTGGCATAAGTAGTATGACCTCCATTCACTATGGGGAACTCGTCGCTACAAAAATATTGTAGTTGCTGACCTACCTCTCGTCAAGGCAAAAACGTGTGAATGATTCCGTCCACACACGCGCATCGCAGGCAGGAAGCATAATCTTACACTATGTAAGCAATTTCACTCATTTCCTGTGATGTATTTCACAGTATTTCACGCCAAAAAATTCCATACTTTCTATGTAGGAGGTTGAGTGTTGTGGATAGATGCCTTTTCTCAATATGCATAGTCAATAGCAGAAAATCTCTACGGAACTTCTCAAAGAGGAAGAGATGTCATTTCTCTCAACAAAGCATAGATATACAGTACGATTGCTTCTCTTCATCATTCTTATTCTTTTTGTCGTCACACTGAGTACGCTTGCGTTACTCCTGTTTCAGTATCTGCTAGACTAACACGAACCGCACGGGCCTTCAGCAAGATCCCTCTTCCCTCCCCGGGTTGAGGGATCTTGCGTTCTGCTTTCTCTCATAAAGGAAAGAGGATACAATAGAAAGAAAACTGTCTGCTCGATACACTAGAGAGAGAGGAAGAAGAGAGAATATGCCTGAATACGATCGCTTCCGTATCGGTCTGATCGGGTATGGTATTGGCAAACTGCACACGGCAGCCATTCGTAGCGCTGGCCTCTACTATCCTGAGCTCCCTCCGGTTGATCTGGTCGCCGTTGCCACCACCAGCGAGAAAAGCGGCAAGGCGGCTGTTGAACAATATGGATTTCAGCGCTACACAACCGATTATCGGGAGCTACTTAACAGCGACGATATTAACGCTGTCATCATCGCACCGCCCCATCACCTTCACCGCGAGATGCTTCTAGCGGCACTGCAAACCGATAAAGCCATCTATGCAGATAAGCCACTAGCCAATAATCTGGCCGAGGCTCGTGAGATTGTTGCAGAGGCTCGCAAGCGCAACCGAAACGGCCAGATCTGCTTCAACTTGCGCCACAGCCCCGCAATGGCGTATGCGAAGAAGGTTATTGAGGCGGGGCGCATTGGCGATATCTACGCGTTCCGCGCGGTCTATTATCGCCCGAGCTATATCGACCCGGAGAAGCCGCTGCGCTGGAAGGGCAGCATGAAGACCAGCGGTGGCGGCGTCAGCAACGATCTGGTTCCTCACATTGCAGACCTTGTTCTCTGGCTGATAGGCAAGCCCGCGCGCCTGACAGCACAGGCTCGCACCTTTATTAAAGAGCGTCCGGTGGCAAAAGGAAGTGCTGAACGCACCCCGATTGACACCGATGACCATATTATCATTCAAGCAGAGTTGCCAGATGGCGGCATCGGAACCATCGAGTCCGGTCGCCTGATCACCGGCTCCATCAATGATATCTCCATTGAGATCTATGGCAGTGAGGGCAGCCTGCGCTGGTCCGTGACCAACCCGAACTATCTGTATCTTGCCGAAAAGCGTATGCCCTCTGATGAGCGCGGCTGGTTGGCTATTCCCACCTTCCAGAATTATCCGGGGGCGATTGTGCCGGGTGCTGATATTCCGGTTGGCGAGATGCGCTTTTATATCGATAGTATGGCCCAGTTTATCCGCAAGACGGTCAACCATGAGCCCTATGATCCCGACTTCGTTCAGGGCTTCCATGTCCAGTCTGTGATTGAAGCTGCGCTGAAAGCCGCCCAGACAGGCACGCGGGTCGAGGTCGAAAACGAATAAGGTGCAGGAGGAGAGGTCAGGCTAGCGCCTCTCCCGCTTCCCTTGCTACATGAGCCGCTTTCCCGAAGATGTACCACAATCAGGGCAAAGATAGTACAATAGGGGGCGTTACGAAAAACCTCCCGATATAGCATACTCGTTTTCATGGTTTCAGATATTCTAAAGAAGGGACACTTATGGCTCTTACAATCGGTATCATCGGCTTGCCGCAAAGCGGAAAAACAACGCTCTTCAATGCGTTAACCAAATCGAACGCCCCGATCAGCGGCTACGCCACAACAACAGTTCAGGCAAACCTTGCAGTGGTCCCGGTACCTGATCCACGCGTTGACGCTCTGGCAGAAATCTTTCAGCCAAAGAAGAAGACATATACGACCGTCGAGTTTGTCGATGTTGCTGGTATGGGACAGGCAGGAGCCGCCGGGAAAGACAAACAAGAAGGCCTGAGCCCCGAATTCCTGGGACATATCCGCAATGCAGATGCACTTGCAATTGTGCTGCGCACCTTTGCGAATGAGAACGTCCCCCATATCTATAACACGATCGATCCGAACCGCGACCTCGATTCGCTGAATGCTGAACTGGCCCTCACCGATCTGAGCACCGTCGAGCGTCGCATTGAGCGCACGAAAAAAGCCGCCAAATCGGGCGATAAGAAGTATCTTCAGGAACTCGAATTGTTGCAGCGCCTCAAGGAGACCCTGGAAGACATGCAGCTTGCACGCACCCTTGAGTTCAGCCAGCAAGATCAGGCTGTCCTGAATGAGCTCTTCTTGCTCACGATGAAGCCCCGTATGTATGTGCTGAACACCAGCGAGGACATGCTGGCAACCGCGAACGAGCTGTTGGAAAAGATCCGCGCAGGAGAAAATGTACAGATCGATGCACTCCAGGGCGAGGCCAAAGGCTTTGCCCAGATCGCGCAACGAGCCAGAGAGGAAGGTGCTGAGGTTGTTGCTGTCTCAGCCAAGCTGGAGGCCGAGCTGAATGAGCTGCCGCAGGAGGAGGCCAACGAGTATCTTGAGGCGCTCGGGCTCCCACAACTGGGTGCTGATCGCGTCATTCAGGTTGGCTATCGCCTGTTGAACCTGATTACCTTCCTGACCGCTGGAGAGGATGAGGTGCGCGCCTGGACCGTCACCAGAGGCGCGAAGGCTCCTGAAGCAGCCGGGAAGATTCACACCGATATTGAAAAAGGCTTTATCCGCGCCGAGGTTACCAGCTTTGACGACTTTATGGCATGTGGCTCCTTTGCCGCTGCCGCCAAAAAAGGCGTGCAACGCCTGGAGGGACGCGACTACGTCATTCAAGATGGCGATATTGCCCACTTCCGCTTCAACAAGGGCAAATAAGATCAGAAAGCCGGGTAGCAAGCTTGCACCCGGCCACTTTATTATGTTTCTCGTTTCTTGCGGAGCGATACCAGCGCCACCCCGAGCAGAATCACGACCATTGCTCCGGCGCTCATCAGAGTAAACGACTCGTTCGCGAGCCCCACACCGAGTATCAGGGCGACAACGGGGTTCACATATGCATAGCTTGTCGCCAGCGCAGGGCGGACTTTCCGCAACAGATAGCCATACGCACAATACGCGACAAGTGACCCGAATAGGATCAAATAGATCAATGCAGTCAACGAACGCCATGTCGGCCAGCTTGTCAGGCGCTCGCCAAGCGAAACGCCCACCACCAGTTGCTCAAGGCCACCAAGCAACATCTGCATCGCGCTTGCCATCAGCCCCGAGGCCAGTGTGATACGCGTAGAGAGCACTGAGCCAAGTGACCAACTAAGAGGAGCTAGCAGCAAGGCAATCGCTCCCTGTGGATTCACCCAGATCCCCTTCTGCAAGTTCAGCAGGACGACGCCACAGAAGCCGATCGCGAGCCCCACCCACTCCAGGCGTGTGGGCCAGCGCCCCAATACGCCCATCATCAGCGCCGTGTACAGAGGCACCGCTGCCAGCGCAATGGCCGATATGCCGGATGCCACCCATTGTTGCGCATAGGAGACCAGGCCGTTACTTCCAACAAGCAAGAAGAAACCAATAATAGCCGCTCCCCCCCATTGTTTCAGCGTCGGCGCAGGCGCTCCACGTACCCGCAAGATCAGATAGAGAATCGCGCCCGCAGCCACAAAGCGAATTCCAGCCATCAAGAAGGGAGGAAAGGTCTCGATGGCAATCCGCATTCCAAGATACGTGGAGCCCCAGATCACAAAGAGCGTCAGCAACGACAGCCCAATCAGGAGCCGCTCCTGTTTTGCTTGCACCGTGCTAGCTTCCTGAAGCCGGGAACTCACCTCAAGCGTACTATTCGCATTACCAGCCAGTGTCAGATTTCCAGGTTCTTTCTTCATCAGACTTTCTTCACCTACCTCATTGATCTACTTCCACTCTACCTGATCTATCAACTACCAGCAAACCCCCGCCAGTAGCGCCTTCTCTCCCATTCAGGGCTACAGAGACCGTCTCGACTATCAGCACCCCATATCCGGGCAGCGAGGGCAAGCAGAAGAAAGAACGACAGGACAAAAAGCATCTCCATAGATCACCTTCAATATAAAGACAAAGGGAAAAATGCTACGGGTAAATACCATACAGGAACGGTGTACCAGAACTAGAACACATATGCCTATAGAGTACCCGATTCTGAAGGTGGTTCCTACAGCCAATGTGAATAGAATGCGAGCCAATTGGCCTATACGTCTTTGTGATGGCGCTCCTGGTCAAGCAACTGTTGTTTTCGCTTGATCCCCCAACGATAGCCACCAGGCGCACCATTGTTGCGCACCACTCGATGACAGGGGATCACCAGCGCGACCGGATTTGAGGCACAGGCATTTGCCACAGCCCGCGCTTTCTTTGGATCACCAAGCGCCCGGGCAATCTCTCCGTACGAGCGTGTCTCTCCATAGGGGATCTTGAGCAGCTCTTTCCAGACCTTCCACTGAAAGGCAGTTGCCTGCACATCAACAGGCAGGTGAAGATCAGGCTGCTGGCCTTCCAGATGTCGAAGCAGTACCGTCACCCACTCGGTGAGCACAACGTTATCTTTCTGCATCTGGGCCGCCTCATAATCGGCACGCAGGCCTGCAAGCAGTTCTTCATCGTTCTCACCAATACGCACCTCGCAGATGCCACGCTCTGTCGCGGCCACAAGCAGACGCCCGAGGGGTGAAGAGACCAGGGTATAGGAAATGGTCATACCCTTTCCCCCATTGCTGTACACTACGGGCGACATTCCCATCTGAGCAGCGCTCCGCTCATAGAGGCGACTTGGTGAGCTGAACCCGGCCTCATAGAGCGCTGTCGTCACCTGCTCACCATCTTTCAACCGATCCTTCAGATAGCGCATCCGACTTGCCTCCACATATTGATAGGGAGTTATCCCCATCACTCGCTTGAACACCCGCTGCAAATGGAAGGGGCTCATATGGGCCTGCTCACTCAGGTCAGAAAGCGTCAACGGCTCTTCCAGATGCTCCTGAATATAGGCGCACAGCCGCTTTACCAGAGCAATATGCTCGCTCTCTGCGCTCTCACGCTTTGGTTGGCAGCGTCGACAGGGCCGAAATCCCTCCCGTTCCGCATCCTCTGGACCCGCAAAAAAGGCGACATGTTCCCGCCGGGGAAGGCGCGAGGGGCAGGAGGGCAGACAATAGATGCCAGTTGACTTAACCGCATAGACAAACACTCCGTTCATCCTTACATCATTTTCCTGTACTGCCTGCCAGTATCGCTCTTGCTGATCTGCTCTATATGCTTCCGCTTGCATACTGTGCACCTCCTTCAACGCCCGATCAGGCAACATCCCGAATGAATATGATACTATGATAGAACACCAGTCAAACAATATCTATCCGAATTTTGCGTTCACACTCGTACGCTTTTTCGCCGTATTGTGTCTGTTACAGAAGAAGTGATAGCTCATCTACCTGTAACAAAGCGCGTGCGCAACACGCCTTGCTACAGCACGGAAAAAGGATTCCCGCGTGACCGACTGATAGTGCGCGTTTTCACTCGACCACACGAGCGCTTCACACTGGATATGGTAAAACGCAGGCTGGGAAACAGCTATCCACTTCTTGCTTTCATAATCTCTATAGAAGGAGCTGCTATGATCGAGAATCTGAAGGCCGAAATCGATGAGCTCGTTCCCGATATGGTTGCGATGCGTCGTGACCTGCACGAGCATCCCGAACTCTCCTTTGAAGAGGTGCGAACATCCGGCATTATTGCCGGGCGCCTCAAAAAGCTTGGGCTGGAGGTTCAGACGGGCATCGCCAAAACCGGCGTTGTTGGCCTGTTGCAAGGGGGGCAGCGAAGCGATACCTCGCGCACCATCGCAATTCGTGCCGATATCGACGCGCTCCCCATCCACGAGCAAAATACCGTCGAGTATCGCTCACAGAATGATGGAGTGATGCATGCCTGTGGTCATGATGGCCATACCGCGATTGCGCTGGCTGTGGCCGATATTTTGACCAGGCACCGGGACGAACTGAAGGGAGATGTAAAATTTATCTTTCAGCCAGCCGAAGAGCGGATCGGGGGCGCGAAGCCAATGGTTGAGGCTGGAGTGATGCAGGGTGTCGATGGCGTGATCGGCCTGCACCTGTTCAGCAACTACCCGATTGGCCTTGTTGGCGTGCGAGCAGGAACCGTTTTCGCCAGCGCCGACCACATGGACATTATCATCAAAGGAAAAGGTGGACATGCCGCGATGCCGCATGGAGCCGTCGACCCTATCGTGATCTCATCCTATGTGATTCAGGCCCTGCAAACGCTGATTAGCCGCGAGACCTCTCCATTTAGCCCGGCAGTGATCACCATCGGCACAATCAACGGCGGCACCGCCTTTAATATCATCCCTGAAGAGGTCACGCTGACCGGCACGATGCGCGCCTACACCAAAGAGCATCGCGCCTACCTGCTCAAGCGCATTCCCGAGATCATCAATGGGGTGGCAAGCGCTATGGGCGGCTCCTGCGAGGTGCATTTCCACGAAGGCTGTCCGCCCTGCATCAATAACCCGGAAATGACCGAGTATGTGCATCGCGCAGCCATCGAAACGGTCGGAGAGGAACACGTTGACAGCAGCGAGAACATTCAAACGACTGGGAGCGATGATATGGGCTACTTCCTCGACGCGGTTCCCGGCTGCTACTTCGTGGTTGGCATGGGCAACGAGCAGAAGGAAACAACCTTCCCGCATCATCACCCACGCTTCAATCTTGATGAGGATGCTCTGCCCATCGCGGCGGAAGTCCTGATCCGTTCCGCGGTTTCTTTCCTCAATCGTTAAATAACTGCCGGGAAGAGCTCCTCTCTTCTCGGCTCTTCTCTGGAATTTTCCACTTTTCTATGGTACACTTCCCTGTGACTCACTCAGCAAGGGAGGTCTTCTTTATGCGAGCGGATCGACTACTTTCGATCCTCATGCTGCTCCAGAGTAAAGGCCGTATGACGGCGCAAGAGCTGGCTCAGCGTCTGGAAGTATCCGAGCGCACCATTTATCGGGACCTTGAAGCCCTCGACACTGCCGGTGTTCCCATCTATACCGAACGTGGCCCGGGTGGCGGCATCTCATTAATTGGTGGCTATCAGACGCGCCTGACTGGCCTGACCACACCAGAAATACGAGCCCTCTTCCTGGCAGCAAAAGCGGTTCCATTGGATACCCTCGGACTGGAACAGGCACGAGATTCTGCTATGCTCAAACTGGCGGCAGCTCTGCCCCATCCCTCACGCGCCGAGGCAGAACAGGCACACCGCTATTTCCATCTGGACACAGCGACAGCACAGCAGTCGACACAGGAGCGTCAGTATCTCGATCTGATACAGCAGGCTCTCTGGCAGGAACACAGGCTCAGCCTTCTCTATCGTGAGCCCGATGGAGCGCTTGTGCTTGGAACCATTGCTCCTTATGGGCTGGTACTGAAAGAGCAGAGCTGGCATCTTGTCGGCCAATTGGGCGAGACGATCACCGCGATCGCGCTCCATACTATCCTTCGGCTGGCACCCACAGATCAGTCATTCCAGCGCCCGGAACAGTTTGATCTGGCGGCCTTCTGGCATCATTACTGTTCCACAACTTCGGTTACCAAAGAAAAAAAACGTCGTAGCGATTACCCCTTTGAACCCGCTCTACAGCTTGCCTCATATAAAAAAAAGCGTGGGCCTCAAAAAAAAGAATTCCCGTTGTCGGTTGCCAAAGAAAAAAAAGAATTTTCGACTGCCCCCCACAAAAAAACGCAGCGTAGCCGCTCGTTACCGCTTCTTCGTATCTCATAAAGAACAGGAAAGAAGAGTCCTTTTCCCTGTATACTGATGAGACCGTCGTACCAGATAGACAAGCGAAAGGAGCACATCCCTATGTGTGGACGTTTTACGTTAACCAGAGATGCCAATGCGATTGCGCGAGCGTTTCAAGCCACAGTTCCCGCCTCCTTCCAGAACAGCGCGCGCTTTAATATTGCCCCGACTCAGAACATCGTGACAGTGATGCAAAATGGTGAGCGGCATTTGGACATGTTACGTTGGGGTCTGGTACCTTCCTGGGCAAAAGATCTCAGCATTGGCTCACGAATGATTAATGCACGTGCCGAAACTCTGGCAGAGAAGCCAAGCTTCAAACGCTTGCTCGGTCATAAGCGCTGCCTGATTGTCGCCGATGGTTTCTATGAGTGGAAAAAAGAGGCCAAAACCAAGACCCCCATGTACATCACGTTGAAAGATCAGGATATCTTCGCGTTTGCCGGGCTCTGGGATGCCTGGAAAAACCCCGATGGAGAGATCATTCGTACCTGCACCATTATCACCACCGATGCCAATGAGTTTATGAACCCGATTCACAACCGCATGCCCGCCATTCTGACACCAGAGGAGCGTGATATCTGGCTTGATCCCACCATTCACGAGGCCGGGCCATTGCTTTCACTGCTCAAACCCTACGCCTCGGATGAAATGGCGGCGCATCCCGTCTCGCGGCAAGTCAATAACCCGGCTTATGATAGCCCGGAGCTGATCGCAACCGTGCAATAGCGCCGGGCCCCCATGCTCCGAGTTGCCACAACCCAAAGGCTATGCGATATAATGTGCATATATTGACACATGCTCATACATCTCAATGCAGCTTGAGAATGTATTGAGCGCTATTTCATCTTGCTATGGTAAGAAGGAGCTTTTCCCTATGGCAATGTATCGCAAAGCCACCCTTGCAGATTATGTGCTTCCAGAGCCCTCTTCACAGCGGCTCGCACTCGTCCGTGATAGTGGACTTATTATCGGGGCCAGTCTGCTGCTCGCGCTATCCTCCAAAGCACAGATCCCCCTGCCGTTTACCCCGGTCCCCCTCACATTGCAAACGCTGGTCGTTATGCTAATCGGCGCTGCACTTGGCAGTAAGCGCGGTGCGCTGGCAATCCTGCTGTATCTGGCAGAAGGGGCTATCGGCCTGCCCGTCTTCGCACGTGGCGGTGGTCTGGTGTATCTCCTCGGGCCCACAGCAGGCTATATCATCTCCTGGCCAATCGCCGCGTTTGTCGTCGGTCTGCTCTGCGAAAAGCGACTTGAGCGCAGCTACCTGACCTCGGTGCTGGCAATGATTCCTGCCTCGCTCATCATTCACGCCTTCGGCGTCGCATGGCTGGCCCTGCTCAGCTTGAACGTAAGCCATAATCTCTGGCTCAGCCTGCAAAGCGCGGCAATGGCCGGTACTGTTCCCTTCATTCCCGGCGATATCCTGAAGATCTTCGTAGCTGCTGCTCTTATGCCCACTATATGGCATCTGGTTCGCGCCATTCGTGGCAACAGCCTCTAAGGCCATCTCAACGGGTAAAACGCCAAAAAAGCAAGAACAGGGCCGCTATATGTGCCCTGTTCTTTTTGTTCTTCTCCTCTGATGCGTTTACAAACGTGACTGCAAGCGCACCAGTTGCCGTCCACGGGTAGCCCCGGGAAGTCCAGCAAGTAACCGAATTGCCTCGATGGTCTCCTGCGCGTTCCGCACAAACTCGACCTTCGCAGGAAGCTGCGCCTTAAAGTCCTCAACGGTGACATCATCAAGGAAACGTACACCCTCGTTATCGAGCATCACTCGCGGCAGCAGCACCAGATCCCCGATCTCTTCCTGTGCATGCAGAGTATCCAGCACATCCTGACCGCACAGCAGGCCCGCAACCGTGACCTCAGCGCCAAAGAACTTATTGATTACCGGCAGGACCTTAACCTCAACCCCTTCAATCTGTCGTATATCCTCGGCCAGTTGCTCGATAATCGGAGCAGCCATCGTGCTTGTAACCAGTGTAATACGCTTCGGGCGCGGCTCTGGCATTGCATGAGGGAGACGACGCTTTGTGCGGCCCCACTGCTCAAGCAGGAAGCGGGTCATCCCGACACCGTTTTCGATCTGAGAATAAAGCCCATAGTGCTGAGCAGGCGGGAACTCGCGACCGGTCAGGTAGTACCATTCATCGGAAAGATAGACAAAGGGGGAGCCTTCGGGGTCGCTGGCGCTGAACTCGCGCTGATAGGCCTCTACCTGCTCCACAACAGCGATTGCTTCTTCACGTGTGTAGTGGCGCAAGGGAGGCAACTCGCCGGTCTTAATCATATTGTTAAACTTGGTCAGACCAACAGGCACAACCGAGATAGATTCCACAATCGGGCGCAGCTCTGCCAGCTCGCGGATACTGCGATCAAGCTCCGCGCCGTCATTGATTCCCGGACAGCATACAAGCTGTGTATGACAGGAAATCCCGATTGAGCCGAGTCGCTGAATATGCTCAAGAATCTCTCCAGCTCGCGGACCATCAACCATTTTCCGGCGGAGCTCTGGATTGGTGCAATGGACAGAGACATAGAGCGGGGTCAGTTTCTGCTCATCGAGGCGCTGCCAGTCAAGTTCTTTCAGGTTGGTCAGGGTAATAAAGTTGCCAAAAAGGAACGAGTAGCGGTAATCGTCATCTTTGATATACAGAGAAGAGCGCATTCCGTTTGGCAGGCCACGCTGCGGTGCATAGCGCTCCGGCAGCCCTTTAATAAAGCAGAACACACACTTGTTGGCACACTGACGAATGTAGGGCGTCGGCTCCTCGCCAAAAAGCACGCCTAAATTCTCGTCGGCAGCCTTCGTCAGACGAATCTCGTGCTGATCCTGCTGGCGCTCCAAACCTATCACAAGCTCTTCATCGGCAACATAGAAACGATAGTCGACCAGATCACGTATCAGGTGGCCGTTAATCGTCTTAATCAAATCTCCTGGCTGTATGCCGGCACGATCAGCCGGGCTTTCAGGTACAACCTCACGCACCCATCCATATAGTTTTGGCATCAGTTTTCCCTCGATGTAGCAACAAATCGTGGAGTTCAGAAACTCAAAGTCATCAATACACAAAAAAATCCGTCCGGCCCGATTATAAACGCTCAACTCCCAATCGTCAAATAGGCAGGAAGCGTTCTCACGCAGAATGGAACATCAACCGCAACGATACGGAGCTTTTCCCCCATAGCCCAAACGGCTTACTCCCGCTTGCGATAAAAGGTATACAGCCGGTCAGCGATTTGAATAATCGCCTCCCGAAGCTCCTGCGGTTCCAGCACCTCAACCACCGTCTCAAAGTCGGGAGGGACCGTCGTCCCCGCATTGGCATTATAGACAAAGCCAAGCACGAAGCCACAGGCTACTTCTAGCGACTCAAAGCGCAACTTGATCGTCAGCCAGCCCTCACAATCGGGCGGCTCTGCCTCTTCCAGTACCTGATAAATGGACTCCCCCATGACATAGGGTAAAATCGGGACGAACTGCGGCGCGATCCGCAAACAAACCTCATAGGGATGCAGCCGCGCCTGAAACTCCACGCACCACGCTTTCCAGTAGTGTTCAAGATCAAAGTCATGAGGTCGCTGAAAGTGTTCATCGGTCAGGGCCACATTTCGCACCCGAGAGATACGATAGACCCGGTTGTTGCCATTGGATAGCGCGACCAGATACCAGATTCCGGCTTTGCAGACGAGGCCAAGCGGCTCAACCAGGCGATCAACCAGATCGGTATTACGTTTGCGATACCGCAAGATCACGCGCCGATTTCCCCACACAGCCTCACGAAGCAACGGCATAAACGGCGAGGCCTCGGTGGAGTAGAACCAGCCAACCGGGTCAAAATACATCCGCTGACGGGTATACTCGACGCTCTGGCGTTGGGTCGTGGGCAGCGCTGCCAGCAGCTTTAACAGCGCGGCATCGCGAGCTTTTTCCATCCCCAGATCTGCCAGAGGCGTGATAAACAGCGTGCGTAGCTCATCTTCGGTCAGGCCGGTCAGATTGATTCGATATCCTTCAGGCAAAATGCAGCCTCCACCGGGTCCCCGCTCAGCATACACAGGAATACCAGACGAGCTCAGCGCCTCTATATCTCGATAGACCGTACGCTCAGATACCTCAAGTCGTTGCGCCAATTCACGGGCAGTCATACGTCCATGTATCTGTAAGATCATCAGGAGAGAGAGCAAGCGATCAGCTCGCATGGCTGTTCCTTTCTCCGGTAGACTACCACTCCCGTATCAGGCGCTCATAGTCTTCCAGATTGTCGCTGTAGAATTTGGTTGCCGATACTTCCATTTTAATTTCAGTCGGGTCCGTGAACCGGAACACACCGTTGATGAGTTCCTCAACCCAAGCCTCACGCCCGGCCTCTTTCGCCATTTGCAGCAACTCATAATCTCTGATCCCCCGCTGCAACCATTTATAGCGCAACGAGAGCATTGGCCACCCCTGTGCCCCCGGATACACCAGATGTGTATCACCGGCAGGCCAGTTGCCACCACGCGTATAGACATCTTCCAGCGGACGATCTGTCCAGCAGGTGAAGCTCCAGCGCAAGAAGCCATCCAGCTTCAGCCGCTCAACCAGCCACGGCGTCACCCGCGCTTCAAAGGCAGGCGAGTGAATAAACGTATTGGGATGCGGCTGTGAACAACAAACATAATAGAGGATCTTGCCGGGAAGCTGGGCGCGTGCCTCCATCAACTGGTGATATTCCAGCGCCGCATAATTCAGAGCCGGTACAGCGTCATACATATCCGGGATCTGTTGTTGCAAGAACTCGACATGGTTGATTGCAACCTTCATCCGAAAAGAGGGAGCAAGCTGCTTCAGACTCTTCCAGCGCTTCATAAACTCCGCCACATCCGCCGGTTCATCGGCCAGAATACGAGCGCGTTCTGTCCAGCCCTGTTCCACAAAATGCGCCTCAATCGCTCGAATATAGGCCGCGAGTGCCTCATACTCTCGAATAAAGCGATAGATGCCGCTTGCCTCATCATAGTAGCGCACCCTGATACCGTCAGGGTAGCCCTCGACAATGGCCCCATAACCATCTTCGGGCATCTGCCAGATGTTCAGCAAGCCAAAGACCTCAAGTTCCTGAGCCATGCCATAGCGTTCGGCAAGAGCCACATAGCGGTCAAGCGCCGAGAAATCATACTGGAAAGAGCCATCCCGTTTGCGCGTCACCCCGATCATGCTGTACTCGTAAAAATCAGCGGGTTCCCAGTCATGGAAGCTACCCTGCCCCGACCAGGGAATTTCCGAGACTATCAGCGTCGCGACCTTCTGCCCGAGCTGACTCAGAACCGCAAGGTAGCGCTCAAGAAGCGTGAAGTGTTCATCCGACCAGAGATCAACCTGATACTGACGGGCAATATTCGAGCTGTGTTGCCAGAGATCCAGATAGAAGCGATAGTCCCGGGCCTCGGGTAAGACAACATCCTTCACAATCAGGGTAAACCGGGCCTCATCCTCAAGCCGCTCATCCTCAAACATCGTATGCGTATAGAGCTTCACTGTGCCCGTATAGGTGCCCGACATGGCCTCTACAGGGACATGGCACTCGATCCAGACCTGCTGAAGCCGCTGCTTTGTCACATAGATTGTCTTCTGTTCAAGCAGCACATCCGAGGTTGGCGTATGCAGGTTGTCGCCCACACGGCCTACCAGTTTCACTTCAACCGGAAAAGGGGCATCAAGCGTCACCTCAAGCCGTCCGATAGGCAGTGCTCCTCCCTTCCAGAACACCGTTTCTTTACTGAGAGTGAGCAGGAACGCGTCTTCATCCCAGACAATCGCCTGAAGGGCGCTACTATCCCGTCGTCCGCTATAGATCACGCGTTCCTTGCTGTTGGTATCGGTTTTCCCCCGGTACCTATCGTTCGGATGCCAGGCATTTTTGTAAAATAGTGATTGTAAGCCGAGGCGCATACGTGTTCTCCCCCTTTTCTTACTCCTTGATTTTATGGACAGGGTGTCATTCTGTCACCAGATCTGTCACTAAAATAGCCCTCGCTCATTTTTCCAGATGTCATTAATACTAACACAAAATCCTGACAGCAGATGTCAGGAATATAGTGTATAGTAAATAAGCGGGGTATATCAATAGCACTTCAAACCCTCCCATATGGAACACTCGTTCAATTGTAGTAAAGAACACCGCTAGTAGAATCGGGAGTGTAGAAGAGCTCTGATAGAAGAGCTTGCAGGGAGTTTTCAGAGCATGGTGAAGTAGAGGAAACACGACACACTTCTTTCACACACATCATAACAGCGATTGCTGTTCCTCCTGAAGGCAATGGGGAAGCCACTTTCCGTATTTCGACCCGTCCCACGGAAAGAAGAAAGTACAGGATTCTTGCCAGTTCCTGGAACAATTCGTCTATTTGTAGGCCGTTTTTGACATGGCGGAGGTATATGCTTGGCTAAACGCGAATTCACCGTCACGAACGAATATCACTACAACACATCCAGTCCAACACGCTGGATTATTTCACACCTTTTTCGCTATAAATTTCTAATCATCACATTCATTGTCCTTGCCCTGGCGACAAATACCCTCTACTCACAGTTGCGGGTCTTTACAGGCAGTGCCTTTGACGCAGTGCTACAGCACAATGAAGGTCAACTTGTCTTCATAGCCGTTGCGATGCTTGCATCCATTCTTCTTTGCGCATGCGTCGATCTTGGTGCGCGCAGCGTCGTCCAGTTGCTTGGCAGCCGCTTCGCCCGAGACGCACGCGAGGAGCTCTATATCAGCCTGCTCGGGAAAAGCCAGACCTTTCACAACCGACAGCGCGTCGGCGACATTATGGCCCGCGCTGCAAACGACATGAATCAGCTACAGGATATGGTCGTGCCGGGCTTTGATGTGATCTTCGACTCTTTTTCCAGCATGGCTGTGGTTATCATCTATATTGGTCTGTTGAATCCTCAGCTACTACTGGTTCCTGTGCTATACGTAATTGGCTTCCTGATCGCGCTGTACTTCTACTCACGCACACTGAACCCGGTCTCGCGGAAGCTCCGCGAGCAGTTCGGCGTCACCAATGCGGTATTAAACGAAGCTATATCGGGCATTGAGGTTGTCAAATCGACCTCACAGGAAGAACAGGAAAAGCAGAAGTTCGCCGAGAATGCCACCAAATACCGTGATTACTTTGTGCGCAGCGGTCAGATTCAGGGACGCTACCTGCCAACCCTGCTGTTTGGCATCGCACTGGCGCTGTGTTTCCTGCATGGTCTCTTCCTGCTATTGAACCACCAGATTACCCTGGGTACGCTCGTCTCCTTCATGGCGCTGGCCGGGAACCTGCGCTTTGTTACCGATATGTCCACCTGGAGCTTCAACCTGGTTCAGCTCGGTGTGGCAGGCTCAAAGCGAATCATTGACCTGATGAAAGAAGAAACCGAGCTTGATGAAAACGATGGCGGCTATCAGGGCGAGATGCAGGGCGATATCGTCTTTGAAAACGTTTCCTTTGGCTATGGCACAACCCCTATTCTGAAGAACGTTTCCTTCCACGCCAAACCGGGGCAGACCATCGCCATTGTCGGCCAAACGGGTTCGGGCAAGAGTACCCTGACCAAGCTCGTAAACCGCATTTATGACGCTCAACAAGGCCGTGTCCTGATTGACGGCAAGGATGTACGCCAGTGGAACCTTGACTCGTTGCGCTCACAGATCTCAACCATCGAGCAGGATATCTTCCTGTTCTCTCGCTCCATTGCTGAAAACATCGCCTATGGTTTCGGCAGTAAAGCAGATCAGGCTGCGATCGAGAATGCGGCCAAAGATGCTCAGGCCCACGAATTCATTATGAGTTTCAAAGAAGGCTATAACACGGTGGTTGGCGAACGCGGTGTCATGCTCTCCGGAGGTCAGCGTCAGCGGATAGCGATCGCGCGTGCACTATTGACTGATCCGCGCATTCTGATTCTGGACGACTCGACCAGCGCCATCGACAGCGCCACCGAAGATCAGATTCAAAAAGCAATCAAGCGGGTACTTCAGGGACGCACAACCTTGCTGATTACCCATCGACTCTCACAGATCCGTTGGGCAGATAAAGTGCTGGTCATGCGAAACGGCGCGTTGATCGATCAGGGAACCCATGATGAATTAATGGAGCGCTGCGACACATATCGCCGTATCTTCTCACACTATGATTCAGCTCCGGCAACAGAGCAAGTCGAAAAAGCAACCGCAGTTGGTGGAGAGTAGGAAAGGAGCGAAGGTTCTATGGGCTTTATTATGGACGGCCTCGACGCCGAAGCGTATGACCGTACATATTCAGACAGTACACTTATCAAGCGCATTATTGGCTATTTTAAACCGAAACTCGGGCTGGTAATCTTTGTCGCGGTTCTGGTGGTCCTGCGTTCGCTCCTGGATACCGCCTTTCCGATCCTGGTTTCGCAGGGATTGGATGCCCTTACTGCATTGAAAGATGCCTGGAATCTTGCCCTCGGGATTGTCGGTCTGATCCTGCTATCAAGCGTGCTTTCCTGGGTCTTTAACATGCTGCGTCAGTGGCTGACCGCAAAAGCGATCGGGGATGTCGTGCTGAAACTGCGCACAGATGCCTTTAACGCAGTGATGGATCGGGATATGTCGTTCTTTGACGAGTTTGCCTCGGGTAAGATCGTCAGCCGCGTGACATCCGATACGGATAGCTTTGCGACCGTGGTCACACTCTCAGTGAACCTGCTGAGCCAGGTCTTGTTGTTCATCCTGATCGTCTGCATCCTGTTCACCCGTAACTGGCAACTGGCGCTGATCTCAATGGCAATCATCCCGGTGATTCTGGCAGTGGCGCTCGGGTTCCGTTATATCGCCCGTAAGGCCACCCAGCGAACTCAACGCTCGCTTGCCCGCGTGAACTCGACCGTGCAGGAAGTGATCAGCGGCATTACCGTCGCCAAAAACTTCCGGCAGGAACAGAACATGTATGGAGAGTTCAAAAAGATCAATGGCCAGTCCTATCATGTCAACGTTCGGGCCGGGTTCCTCTACAATGGCGTGTTTCCGGTACTGGTTGCGATCGCCAACCTCGGAACGGTGCTGGTCGTCTACTTTGGCGGCAAAGGCGTCCTGAATAACTCGATCTCAGCCGGAGACTGGTTCCTCTTCACACAGGGCATTCAAGCGCTCTGGGCACCAGTTACCAGTATTGCTTCGTTCTGGAGCCAGTTCCAGCTCGGGCTCTCGGCCAGCGAGCGTATCTTTGCCTTGCTGGATGCTGAACCACGCGTACATCAGACAGATGATGTCCCGGTTCATAACCTGCGTGGAGAGATTGAGTTCAAGCATCTGCACTTCAGCTACGACGATCGACAGACAGTACTTCCTGACTTCTCGCTTAAGATCAAAGCGGGAGAAACAGTGGCCTTTGTCGGGCATACCGGGGCAGGAAAGTCCAGTATTGCCCGCCTTGTCGCCCGCTTCTATGAGTATCAGGGGGGAGAACTCCTGATTGATGGACAGGATATTCGTACATTTAACCTGCGCGATTATCGACGGCGGCTGGGCATTGTGCCACAGGTTCCTTTCCTCTTCTCGGGAACCGTCGCAGACAATATCCGCTACGCTCGCCCGGGCGCGACCGAGAAAGAGGTTATCGAGGTTGCCAATAAGATTGGCCAGGGTGACTGGCTGGAAGCGTTGCCAAACGGGCTGAACACAATGGTTGGTGAGGCCGGAAAGGCACTCTCAATGGGCCAGCGCCAGCTTGTCGCATTGGCGCGCGTTCTCCTACAAGACCCCGCCATTATCATTCTGGATGAGGCAACAGCAAGTGTCGACCCGCTGACCGAAGCCCAGATTCAGGAAGGGCTGGACGTGATCTTGCAGAACCGGACCGCGATTCTGATCGCACACCGCCTCTCAACGATCAAGCACGCCGACCGCATTATTGTGCTGAACGGTGGCCGAATCGTGGAGGAGGGCAACCATGAGGCCTTGATGCATCGTGGCGGCCACTATGCGGAACTCTATAACACCTACTTCCGACACCAATCACCCGACTACAAGCCGGGAGAGGGCTTTGTTCCCGTCCTCCAAACCGAGACCACAAACAATCAATAAAAAGCCGAAACGAGCCTGAGAGCGAAACACTCTCAGGCTCATACTCACGTCATTCCTTCTTACATCTACATCTGCTCTCTTTATCTTCCTGAGTTGCGCAATTTGTTACACAATATACAGAATTTTAACGAGACTTTTCCGCTTCTTATTCGTTACCTTAGTAGGACGGGCACAAAGGTTTCCAGGAAGAGAAAGCCTGTATGCCTGCTTCGCTATGATAAAAAGGGGTCGTGAAATGTCGCAGTCGGCGCAAACGACAAAGCGACATGCAGTGTAAGCTGTGCTTTTAAGACAGGGTAAAGTTTATGATGCTCTTTCCCTGGTTCTTCTTTTCGGGGTGCAAAGTGGAAGCGGTTCTTCTTGTTTTCTTCTCAGACCGCTCAGTGAGCCGCTTTCCCTTTTCAGCATGCCAGCAAAAGACCGACCGCAAAACCAACCGGGGCAGGAGTATTTTAGCTCAGCAGTATTCTGTACAGTAGGAGGAAGAGGGGTTTCAACCTGATAAACCGTGAGGGAGCAAAACCAGATATGGAACGACCGTTACGGATCCCCCTATGCTTCGGATCTACCAGAGCAGGCCAGCCGTTCCCTCTGCCGATCCTCTAAGAAAGGAAAAAAAGATATGGTGCGACAGTGCGCATGGTGTTTGCGCTTGATAGATAGCGAGGGCGAGCGCGTGTCTCATCTCCCACTACCCAAGCTCTATAAGGCCAGTCATGGCATCTGTGGAGTTTGCGGTGCACTCTGGTTAGAGCAAATCATGGAGCCAGACAAAGCGGAAGCCTACCAACGTACAACGGCTCACCGCGTTCCAACATATAAACAGTCACAGACCGACTATGCAGATGCCTTCCAGCCGTGGCCCAGCGCCACCCAGACCACACCATCCGAAACCGCCGCGCATCTGGCACTGGAATTGCAGCAAAGGGAGCAGGATACAGGCGAAATTCCGATGTTTACCTGTAAACCGCCACTACATACCTGATGCGAGGAACAGGGGAGAAGAACCGATACACTCGTATTTCTGGTTCTTCTCCTTTTTCATTATTGATAGACAAAGAAGACGCCATCACCAGCCGTAAAATCATAGCTGGATACGATGCCAAAGCCGCCACCGTTCGCCGCCCAGTTCATATTGCTGGTATGAGCGACATTGCCAGAAACGCCCTCAACATAGGCCACATGCCCGACCGAGCCAGCTCCCTGCACGCCCGGCATCAGAACAATGATCGAGCCAACAACGGGTGTCGTCGAGACATGCCAGCCCGCGGCCCTTGCGCCCTCTACCCATTCGTAGGCATCTCCATACCAGGGAATCCAGACATTATTCACCCTGTGATAGTATTGTGCCGCCCACCATGTACAGTTTCCGGGGTAGAAATGGTTCCCCGAGGAATCTTCAACCGGTGGGATAGTTCCGCCCGGGTTTCCGCCTCCTCCGGTACTGGTTTCAGGACCCGTAGGGATCACTGTTGGCTCTGAATACATCTGTACCACAGCGGTAACGGTCGCTTCTTGCTCGGGCAGGACCTTAAAGGTTTCACTATGTTTAGTTAAATAGTAGCTCGGCGGCTTGTTGCTCGACACCCGAGGTGTGTTCTTCGCCTCGGAGCCGGTTGATTGTACCGCTACCAGCGTGCCGCCAAGAATCAGCACCAGAAAAGCAACAACGGCAAGATGAACGATATAGCGCCTTCGTTTGGGCGGGGGGAACATCCCGTTCGCCTTTTTCCCACCTCCTTTAATTACGACCGGTTTGCGCCCTTCAGTATCCACAAGTGTGCCGGTTGCCGGGGGAGTGATACGCAGTCCTTCCGTTGAAGGAAGTGACCATTCCAGGTCCAGATTTCCGGTCCGCACTTCCGCGTTCTGTTTCTTCTCGGCATACATTGTCTGATCCCTCTTCGTCTCAACTGACATCCTGTTCAGAAGTGGACATGCACCAGGGAGCACATCCATATATCATCACTGTATCCAAATTCATGGGATTGAACAAGAAAGAGCCATCAAGACAGGAGAAAGGGGCTAGAAGAAAGGGGATCTCTTTACCAGAGAGAGGAGGATAGATTTTTTCTCTGGCTTCTTGTTGCCTGTTTTTTTATTCTATCGTGTTGGCTCTCGAAAGTTGACAGCTTTCCGGGGACAACTGGACGATTGCTTTTCAAACCAATATAAACTGTTTTTCATCTTTATTACACAAGAAAATATTTTATAATCCATTTTTCCTATTTTCAAAGAAAAGTATGTAAATCCGTGAATGAGTAATGGTATCTTATCTACACAATTCCCCGAAGGAGAACAAAAAATGCTTGACCTGATTGAAGATCAACCACCCGTTGAGTATCACGCGACCGTTCATGATCTCCCTGTCGATGACCGCCCACGCGAACGCTTACAGCAAGGCGGAGCCGAGGCGCTCTCAACCGTTGACCTCCTCGCGATTATTCTGCGCACAGGTACCAAACAAGACAACGTGATTGAGCTTTCGCAGAAGCTCCTTGCGAAATATGGGGGCCTGAGCGGCCTGGTCACGGCAACCTTTCAGGAGCTTTGCAATGAATATGGTATGGGAGCTGCAAAATCAGCGCAATTGAAGGCTGCGCTGGAGCTCGGGAAACGCCTGAGTACCCTGCAACCAACGCAGCGCTATCGGATTCGCTCAGCGGCTGATGTCGCCACCCTGCTCCGTATGGAAATGATGTATCTGGACCATGAAGAGATTCACATTCTGGTTCTTGATGCAAAGCAGCAAGTCATCGAGCACGTGAAGCGCTATAAAGGGACGGTGAACGGCGCGATGCTGCGCGTTTCGGAGATCTTTCGTCATGCCATCATTCGGAATTGCCCGAATATCATTGTGTGCCATAATCACCCGAGTGGTGATCCCACACCTTCAGAAGAGGATTATGAGGTAACGGAACAACTGATTCAGGCCGGACACCTGCTGGATATCACGCTGCTGGATCATATCATTATCGGCAACCCGGACTATGCCAGCATCCGCGAGGAAGCCTATCCAGGCCGTTTTCAGTGGTAAAAAAGGGGACCACGTTCAGATAAGAACGCGATCCCCTCGCTAGCAGCTTGTATCAGGCGTGAGCGCCCGCCTTTTCTTTCTCTTTATCTTTCTTGCGCTTGCGCCGTGCGTTGCTGTCTTCTTTGCCATTCTTGCTGACCGGCTCATCTTCAAGCGCGGCCTCAAGTACGTCACGAATATCTGTAGCGAAGACGAAGTGCATCTGATCGCGCAGCTCTTTCGGCAGATCCTCCATCAGATCGGCCTCATTCTTCTGCGGCAGAATCACAGTGCGGATACCGGAGCGGAACGCCGCCAGCACCTTTTCTTTCACGCCGCCAATCGGCATCACCCGCCCTCGCAGCGTCATCTCACCCGTCATAGCGACATCCGAGCGCACCCGACGCCCGCTGGCAAGCGAGACCAGAACCGTGACCATCGTCACACCGGCGGAAGGACCATCCTTCGGAATGGCACCCGCGGGCACATGAATATGAATGTTCTGATTCTCGAAGACGTGGCGGGGTAAACCAAGTTCCACCGCGTTTGAGCGAACATAGCTCAGGGCCGCAGCCGCCGACTCTTTCATCACATCACCAAGCTGACCGGTCAGAATCAGGCGCTCCTCTCTGCCGGGCATGGTTGCAGCCTCAACAAAGATGATCTCGCCGCCGACCGGCGTCCAGACCAGCCCTGTAGCGATACCGGGCCGGTCAAGGCGCTCCGCAGCCTCTTCAAAGAAGCGGCGACGTCCCAGATACTCAGGCACATCATCTGCCGTCACATGAATTGGACTGGGCTGGCCTTCCGAGATCTGTTTTGCTACTTTGCGGCACAGTGTCCCGATCTCGCGTTCGAGATTACGCACACCAGCCTCGCGGGTATACTCGCGCACAACCCTGCGGATGACGTCGTCATCAACGGTCATTTCACCCTGCTTCAAACCGTTCGCCTCTAACTGCTTGGGTAGCAGATAGCTACGAGCGATGTGGACCTTCTGCTCCTCAGTATAGCCCGACAGCTCCAGGATTTCCATGCGGTCGCGCAACGGGGCAGGAATCGGCTCAAGGGCATTTGCCGTCGCGATAAACATAACCTTCGAGAGGTCAAAAGGCAGATCCAGGTAGTTATCACGGAAGCTGTAGTTCTGCTCGGGATCAAGCACCTCAAGCAACGCGGAGGATGGATCGCCCCGCCAGTCCGCGCCAACCTTGTCGACCTCATCCAGCATAATCACGGGGTCATTGGTTTCGACCCGACGCAAGGTCTGAATAATCCGGCCAGGCATTGCACCGATATAGGTGCGACGATGACCGCGAATCTCAGCCTCATCGCGAATGCCGCCAAGCGAGATACGAGCGAACTTCCGACCGAGGGCCCGCGCGATTGACTGACCGAGCGAGGTTTTACCAACACCCGGAGGGCCAACAAAGCACAGGATCGGTTCACGGTTGATGACCCGTTTCTCTTCCTGTGACTGCAAGGGCTGCGTGGTCCCCTTTTGCTCTTCCTCTTCGCCCTCTTGCAGCTCACGCTCGCGGGCGGCCTCAGCGCTCTGGCGCTCTTCCTTCAGATGACGCACCGCGAGATACTCAAGAATACGCTCCTTGATCTTCTCCAGATCGTAATGATCCTCATCGAGCACCTGGCGGGCATGGGCCACATCAATCTTCTCACCTGAACCCTTGCTCCACGGCAGGCTGACCAGCAGTTCAAGGTAGGTCCGAATAATACTGTACTCTGGAGATGCCGTGGGCAACTTTTCCAGCCGTGACAGTTCGCGGTTGGCTTCCTTCAAAGCCTCCTCGGGCATATGGGCTTCGTCAATCTTACGCCGAAGCTCATTGACAGTGGCCTGCTCCTCGCTCTCCTCGCCCAGTTCACGCTGGATCGCCTTGAGCTGTTCACGCAGCAGGTATTCGCGCTGCATCTTACCCATTTCTTCCTGGGCACTGGTCTGAATCTTCTTGCCCAGTTCCAGGATTTCCAGCTCATGTGTCAGGAAGCTGCTCAACTGCGCCAGCTTCTCATGAACGGAATCGATTTCCAGCAGCTTCTGGCGTAGTTCAAGATCCATCTGTACAAAGGTCGCAATGACATAGACGACCTGACGCGGCTCTTCCAGATTGAGCGTTGCGGCTGCAACCCCTTCTGGCACATTCTGCACCAGAGCAACCAGACGCTGGAAGTAGCTAATGACATTCCGTTTCAGCGCCTCGGTCTCGGTATCCTCTTCCTGTACGTCCGGTCGCGGCGTGATCCGGGCCATCAGGTAGGGCTTTTCCTGGGTGAACTCGTTGATCTCAACACGTTCCAACCCCTGAACAGCAATTTGCAGAGTGCCATCGGGCATCCGGAACATGCGTCCAACACGAGAGACCGTACCGATTCTAAAGATATCGTCAGGTCCCGCTTGCTCGATATCAGCGGACTTTTGCGCAACAAGCACCACCAGGCGATCACTGCGCATCACATCATCGATCAGACGGATTGAGCGTTCCTGTCCCACCCCCAGGGGCTGGACAGAGAAGGGATAGACGACCACATCTTTGAGCGGCAAGACAGGCAGCACCTCAGGGAAGACCATCTGTTCCTCATCAGCTTCCGTGGGCTCAGACTCACGCCGACGCTTTGAAGAACGCTCTTCAACCGAGCGAGCTTTGCGCGTCGTCCGTTCTTTCTTCGGCTCCTCTTGAGCATCCTTCGTCTCTTTTGTGCTCGCTCGCGCAGTCTTTCTCACTCGCTTCTTGGGCTCCTTCTTCTCATCAGCAGAAGAAGAGGCTTCAACCTGTTCACTGCCACCCTGCGGCTCATCTGCATTGATCTCATGTTCTTGATTCTGAATCGGGATAGTTTCAGATTGTAGTTCTTTTTGTTCCAAGTCTCGCTCTTGATCGCTCTTTTGCATCCTCAAAACTCCAAAACCGTTATCGCAGGGTACACGTTATTCATCTGGCATATCGGACGGTAGCGGCTTCTGTTCAATCTGTTGTTTTGGAATATCAACCCATAGAAAGCCGCACTCATAGCGGGCCGTTACAGCGTCACGATCTACAGGATAGGGTATAAAGACTTCAAGGCGGAAAGGGCCATAGCGAATCTGCGCTTCATGATAACAGAGGCTCTCCTGATATTCAGACGCGTTTCGTCTGACCCCGCTGACCACAAGTGCATCTTGATACAGAGTAACCTCAATCTCATCCTCTTGCACGCCGGCCAGTTCGACTTTTACCAGCATGCGCTGAGGTGATTCGAGAATATCGGCCAGAGGTCGCCAGGTAGTAGAGCCCTGGACCAAAGACGACTGACCCTGTCTGAGGGCATCATGCAAGAGGCGGCGGTAATGCTGCTCCAGCCGATGTTGTGACCCCTCAATGTAACGATACGTCACCTGTTTATAACGCATCCGCATCGTTTCCCTCTATCGTTTGTATGTTTGCAATATGCTCAGTTCGATAGGTTGTTATTTGTTTTCTTTGCCAAACCTCAGAGACCCCGGAGAGCCGTCACAACTCTGGCCATTTCTGCCTGTATCATTCCTTCCCCTTGTTCCCTGTGATACGCATAACGAGACAAAGAGGCGGCCTTACCAGAAGCGCATCAGAAGGCCCACCCGAAAGGGAAACAGCAACCATGCAAGGACGCTGTGGAGAAAGCATATGCCACACTTTTCCTGAGTCAAGACCGGCTTTCCGGTAGAGCCGCCTCGTCCCGAAGCAAAGCATACATGCCTGTCCCAATGGCAGAGCCATTGCAGGTAAAACGTTTCATTGCTTCAGGATGCTCTTTTGAATCTAAAGAAGGCAAAAGCCAAAGCCCTACTGTCTTGTAGCGCCTTGCCTTTTGCCAGATCTATTCTCTACAAGACGATCAGACCCCCTCACTCAATGGGGAGATCCTTTTCGCCCGCATCAATCGCTTTCTGACAATCCGGGCAGATGTACACGAACTCGGATATAGTTCCATCTGACAGTACATCGCTTTCAATCACCCGAGCTTCCCGTACAAGTGTTGCCTGTCCACATCTCGCACAGGTAACAAATGTTTCTGGAACAGCTGTCCGTCGGGTTCCAAGAATGTCTTCCTGCATGCCGACACCTTCTTTCTGTTATTACAAAGCGATGACGTCTCCTCCCGTATCAGGCTATCGTACAGGTGACATCACCTCTCCATGACGCTCTCACACTCTTTGTTTCGTTTCCCATTGCGCTGTACAGATGAACAAACGCAACAGGAACAGCGCCTTTTCAGCGACATGGCATACTCCACCACATCTTAACATAGCCTGACTTATTGATTATGGCACGGGACCCGTGAAATTGCAAGTGCGTTTGACGTGGCCTCTTTGATATGCTACTATGTTTCTATATTCCTCAGAGGTATTCACTTTCTTCCATTCCGCTTGATTGAGCGAAGCGAGAGAAAAAAGCATCGCTAACAAGCAAATGCAAGAGTTTGCGCGGTGGGACGGTTAGTGCGTGATTGTCGAGAACCGGTATGGTTTTTCGACGCCATTGAAGAGGGTTGAGCGTCATGATCTCGCAAAAGGTCAAACGGTGGTTTCAAAAACTGTTTGCCTGGTGGCCGTGGAGGCGTACCACAGCGACCACAACCGCCCAGGCATACGGCAATGCAGGCCTGGCACAGGAACCGGTACGGTACGCTGCGGAGGAAGGCCATGCACCACAAACAGGCATGTTGTCAATCGCTGTCGATCAGAGTAGAGAGGAGGTCTTCCCGGATTTCGCCCAAACGCAACGCAAGAAGGACCCAGAAGAGCAGCCCCCCGAGTCTTCATCCCTGCCCCCGACTCAAGAGCCATCACCCTCACCCTACGCTCTATCTTATTCTATACAACCTGTACAGTACCCTTCTTCTTCAGAAACCGGCGAGGCCTCTGGCTTTCAGCGGCAACTGGAGTTCCTCCGTTATCTTATGCAGCGGGGCATCATCAATGAAGGCTTTGAAGAGGGCAAAGAACCCCGGCAATATCGCAAACGCTCATCTGTTCAATAAGGCTGACGGCCCGAAAACACAGCTATTCTAGCGAAAAGAGCGCTCCCATCAGGAGAAGGAGCGCTCCTTAATGAGGTATACAAATGGTCCGATGATATTGGCTAGCTCTGACCTTCTTCTTCTGGCGCGTTCGGCTGCTCATCCTGTGGCACAGCTTCAACAGACGTTTGCTGTTGCGCAGACTCCTCAATCCCTTCGCGCACCTGCTGGACTTCATTTTTCAGTTCAGCCTGCTCCTGCTGCAACAGGCCACTCTGTTCACGCTGGATCTGCTCCCCGCCCTCTTCGACGCGCTCCTTCCGCCACTTCTGGATCATTACGAAGGCACCTACACCGGCTGCAACCAGCCCGACGCTAAAACCAACCGTTGCCCAGAATTTGCCAGTGCGCACATCGCGGGCCAACTTCTGGCTGTAGCGATTCAGCTCGTTGTTGATCTCCTCGCTTTTGCGACGCAGATCACGGGCGGCTTGCTCGCTGCGCTTGTTCAATTCCAGGGCCACCTTTTCGCTATAGCGGGCAAAATCGAGCGCGGCCTTCTTGCGACGTTTCGCCAGCTCCTTTAGAAAGGCCTCGCTTGGATTCGAGAGATCCCGCCGGGCTTCCTTACCGCGTTCGGCCATATCATGCACCAGGCGGTTACCCTGCTCCGCGACTAACTGGGCCAGCCAGTTTCCACGCTCGGCCAGCTCACCAGCCAGTTCCTCGCCTCGTGTACGCAAATTCTGGATATATGGTCGCCCTGTCTCTAGCAACGTATCACTGAGAGAAGGCCTGGTTTCCGCTTCAGTCCTGAGTCCCATAAAACACCTCACAACAATGCTGAGAATAAGTAGTGGATTGTTCCGGCATCCCTTGCCGGGCACAAAATATAGTATGTCAGCTCATATCACAGAATGTCAAGAAACTGTGGTTCTTCTCTTGAAACGGGGAAAACAATCAAAGGGGAACAGCGTATTTCAGGCCTATCCGCAGTCGGGATACGCAGAAAAATCGCACGGAGAGCGCAAAAAACCGGGCATCGCGGCTACATATTACTGACGATCTTCGGTCGCGAACTCACTTAATTGCAGAACAAGCCGGCAGAAGTGCAACATCGCGGACGCGGATTCCAGATAGGCTTCATCACCGATGGACTGTTGTAGCCCGGAAGCACGGCGCCGCAGAGCACGCAACACAACCATGACATCTTCTTTCAACGAAGGATCAAGCGTGCCACGCTGCATCAGCAGAATCACCTGATTGACAATAGCGTCAACCTCACGGCGCATTGCGGAGAGATCATCAGTCCATTCCTCATCACCTGCGATACTTCCTTCTCCCCAACCCAACGCGTCAGCTAACTGGTCCCTGCGTCTCGCCTCGCTCCGTAAAGACCTGCGCCCCGGTCGGAGGTGAGCCCTGGGCTCTTCCTGCTCTACTCCCAGTTCTTCCAGTAGTACAGCTAGTTCTTCTTCCCAGCCAGCCATAAAGCACCTCCTTGTGAAACATACTCTCAAACACAGTGGCGAACATTGTTCTCGCCAGTCAGTTCTCAGTTCTTTTCTGAAATATATCAGTATTGTTTCGCATTGCCGTCCTAAGCGAAGTGTAACACAGTGTATCATCCTTGTAAATGGCCCGAATGGTCATAGTGTGTGTGGTCTTCTTCAGGATCTTTGAGCAGACTTTTGAAGCGACATGACATCAAAAGCCAGTTTCACCGACAAAAGAAAAGATGGGACATTGTTTCTGGCAAAACAACATCCCACCTTTTCTCTCCTCGTGTTTGTTATGGTAAAAGGAGCATCGGTATATTCGGTACCAGCGGCAACAAGGCAGCTATCACCATGCCAAGCACCAGTAAGAGAAGAAACTGTCGTTCTAACTTGAGTGTCGTGCGTAAAACAAGTTGAAAGCCAGTGGTGACGTCTGTGCGCAGCACGCCACTGATCGCAACAAAGAGCGAAGGCAACGACCAGAGCGCAAGCAAGATCCAGTGAGGCGCGCGGGGCGGCACGCCGAGCACAATCACGACGGTATAGGCCGCCAACACCAACACCAGATACACATAGCGGCTGAGCTTGATGCCGAGACCGGTCGCCACCGTATATTTTCTGGCCTGTTGATCCCCCTCGATGTCACGCATGTTGTTCATAAGAATGATTGCAGCGGCTAGCAAGCCAGCAGGCAGGCTATAAATGATAGCGCTGAGCGGCGCTTTTCCGCCCTGAATCAGGTATGCTCCAAGCGTAATCAAAGGCCCATAGATCAGGAAAGCGACAAGCTCTCCCAGAAAGAGCGCTGATAATGATTTTGTCGTAGCACTATAGAAGTACGCGCCGAGCACACCGAGGAGCCCGAGCCCATAGACCAGCGGACCACCAGCGAAGGCGACGACGGCCCCGATAACCGCTCCCAGGCCAAGCAACACCAGACCGACAATCAGCACCCGCACCGGCTTGATCAAGCCCTGTTGAATCAACCCACCCGGCCCGAGCGTGTTACTGGTGTCCACCCCATGCACATAATCATAGTAATCATTGATCAGATTGGCGCCAAGCTGAAGCAGCAGCACTCCGATAAGCGCTCCCAGAAAGTGGAGGAGGCGGAAATGACCAAACATGGCATCTTTTGAAATAGTCTGCGTCCATGCAAGGGCACTACCAACCAGTAGCGGCAAGAGCGCCAGCGACAGATATGCAGGCCGTAAGCCATCCCACCAGACCCGTACCCACTCCCCTATTGAGCGCTTATACTCACCAGTCGTAGCGATCAGCGGAACGGGCGCTTCCACTTCATTCGTCGGCTCGACCGAGTGAACAACAACCTCTGGCTTTAAGGTGTCAATTGCTTGCAGCGAGCTCATCGCGATCGTCGGCACCTCCTCGGCGCGCACCGCTTCCGCTGTCACGACCTGGGTTGATGCCTGCTGCTTCTCTTCTCTTTCAGTATCGTGTGTTTCAGTTTGCCTGGCCTTTTCTACAACTTCAGGTTCCTTCGCTTTTTCTTTTTCCTTTGCCATAAAAGCTCCCCTCTCAGCATGGATTGGGCTATACTCAGATCTTCATTTCCCCCCCCTCACTTCCACCAGTTTGTTTTCAGCCACCACCCGGAGATTGATATCCCGTTGCATCACGTTTCGGTACTGCTCTTAGTATACAAAACAGAGAAACTAAAACATTAATACATACATATTTTCTACTATAGTACAACCGGCATGAGAGAAAACAAAATGCCGGAAGTAGCAGGTATCTCTACTCACAGAGATGAAAAAACAGTGTACGTCATTGCAGCCAATTGCTCGACTATGACTGCTGGTGTTTACGCAATTCCTCCTGCAACGCCTGCATCGAGCGCTGCAACTGCACCTGATTGGCCGCAGTTGTGAGGTCACCACGAGTCTTTTCAAGGATACCACGGGTTGCGTCTGTGGTTCGTCTCAGACCGGAGGTAATCGCGTCGGGGAAATCAACGGTAATCAACAATGAATAGATGTCGTCCATATAGCCGAGGTAGGTTTCGCAGCTTTCAAAGTTGCCACGACGGAGCTGATCCAGCACGTACCGTCGCAGTTCGCCCACAGCCTCCGCCAACCCGTTCAGATACGCCGCCCAGCCGATGTTGAGGTCAGAGGCATTTGGCAGGGAGCGATGACGTGTCAGTGCGGAGAAACAAACCGCTTCTGCGTATTCCTTTTGCGCATCCTGGACAAAACCAGCAAAGAAGATATCAAGGTGGTCCCGCAGATCTTCTCTCATTTCGGCCAGCAGGCTTGCAGCCTGAGCGATCAATTGTTCAGCAGTAGCGGACTCATGGCGATGAGTCGCGCGAATACTATTCGCGCAATAGCGGATCACCTGGCGCGCCTTAGGCAATGCCTGCTCGCGTGCGGCATGCTTCAACCCCAGGTGCTCAATTGCTTCTTTCCCGATCTTTTCGATATGTTCAGGCATCGCGGTACAACTTCCTTTCAGCCCGCCGCTGAAGTTAAGCTGGGCTGTAGTTTATTCTATAAATACACATACAGTGTACCATAGCCGAAAGGAGTGCACCATATCCGCTGTTTACAGTAGTACTCTCCCGTGCCTATCTTTTTTTCCTGCTCTTCTTTTGTACTTCATCATTTACGAGCAGAGGATATACGTCAATCTCTTCGGGAAAGCTCAACGTTTGCATGTCTCCTTGCCAGAACAATTGCTTCATCATCTCCGCAACCGCATAGAGCATGTGCTGAAGCGCTGCCTCACGATTCCGCTCATATGCAGCACTTCCCGTATAGACAGTGAGATCCCGGAAGTACGCATTCAAGGGCATACGCTCGGAGAGACGCACAAGATAGATTTCTACCTTGATATCACCACGATCAACAGGAACCATCACCCGCAATTCCGGTTTCTGCTCGACAATATCCAGACGATAAAAGACGCCATAATGATCCCGGGAGGCCTGAAAAATTGAGACTTCCGGTGTTGTATCGCCACTGCTATAGTAGCTCTCCTCTGGACGTTCCATTTCTACACCTAATCTTGCCAGAAACTCTTCAAACTGCTCGTTCAGATTCATACAGGTTCCCTCTCTTACTTGAGATGCATATGAAGCAGATCACAAAAGTCGTACCCCTTTTATTTGTTCTTCCATACACCTCAATCAAAAACGGAAATCGATCGGCAGCCCGCAAGAAAAAGAAAAGCCGGAACCCGCTCGTATCCCGGATTCCGGCCTGTCGAGGGTGCGCAACTCAGCCCCCCGTACGTTTGACCTTATAGCCCAGCGCGGTAAGCTTCTCCTGTATCTTCTCAAGGTGATCGCCCTGGATTTCAATATTTCCTTCTTTGACGGTTCCGCCCGTGCCGCAGAGTTTCTTCAACTGCTGTGCAAGGCTGACCTGCTCGCTTTCAGGCACATTGCTGATGATAGAAACAGTCTTCCCGCCGCGTCCCTTGCGCTCTCGGCGCAGTCGCACTACAGAATCAACCGGCTTCTTCTCTGCCGTGCCGCCCTCATCACAGCGGCATTTTTTATAGGGCTGCCCGCATCGTGGACAGGTCGTCACTCTTCCGCTGTCGGTAGAATAGACAATTCGATCTGACATGATTCCCCCATTTGCTTTCGCTGACAACTGATAATCCACCAAATTTGTAAAAAAGATTGTATCATATCAGGAAAAGCAACAGAGGAGACACCTTCTATGCTGATTATTGATGGTCATGAAGACATTGCTTACAATGCCCTTGAGTGGAAACGTGACATCCGTCTCTCCGTGCATGAGGTGCGCAAGCGTGAAGGGCACACGTCCTCGGGAGAAGGCGCAGGCGGAATCGCTATGTCTGGGCTTCCCGAGCTCCGTCGGGGCGGCTTCGGCGTCGTCTTCGGCACGATCTTTGTTGAGCCAGCCTTTATTTTTCCCGATGGAGTTCCCGCCGGTCTGACACAGGTCTATACAACACCTGAAGAGGCCTATCGCATCGGACAGCAGCAGCTCACCTATTATCATGAGCTGGCAAAAGAGCCCGGTATTTCTTTGATCCTCACGCAGGAGCAATTTCAATCGTTTCTTACCTCCTGGGAAGCCAGCAGCGCAGACGATCCACAGCGCCCCTTCGGCATTATTCCTTTGATGGAGGGAGCAGATCCGATTCGCACCCCTGATGAGGTTGAAGAATGGTTCCAGCGCGGCGTGCGCATTCTCGGGCTGGCCTGGAGAGGCACCCGTTACAGTGGCGGCACTGGTATGCCCGGCCCCCTGACTGATGCCGGAAAGGCGCTCTTGAAGGAAATGCAGCGTGTTGGTATGATCCTGGATATCTCGCACCTGGCAGAGGAAAGCTTCTGGCAGGCGCTCGACCTTTTCTCTGGACCGCTTCTCGCCAGCCACAGCAACTGTCGCGTTTTCACCCCCACAGATCGGCAAATCAGCGATGAGATGATTCGCGCCCTGATCGAACGAGATGCAGTGATCGGTATTCTTCCCGGTAACATGTTCCTGCGAGGCGGTTGGTCCCGTGCCAATCGGTTCCCCATCCATCTTGATGAGGTCGTTCGGCATATCGATCATGTCTGCCAGCTTGCTGGTGATACCCGACATGTCGCGATCGGTACCGATATTGATGGCGGATTTGGCCGTGATGAAACGCCAGAGGAACTGGATACGGTTGCCGATATCATCAAGATTGCTGACGCCCTTCGCGCCGCAGGCTATAAGGAAGAGGATATTGCCAATGTCATGCATGGAAACTGGCAGCGGCTCCTGACGCGCTCTCTCCCTGTGGCCTGATAGCCAATACTCTCGCCCTCCCGAATATGCTTATGGTCATGCCCTGACACATTTCAACCTGGCGACACGTGTATTTCTGGTAACCCTGTATTGTGTAAATAAAAGGGCTGTAATATTTTTCATTAGGAAGGGCGAGAGTTCTATGCGAGAGGTCCAACAGGTCAAGCGAATCAAACACTATCACATCCAGCGTCACCTGGCAAAAGGTGGAATGTCAGATATTTATCTTGCTCGTGATCCATACACAGAAGAACTCGTCGCTATTAAACTGGTTCATTGTAATCAAGAGAACTATGTCATCCGTTTTCTTCGCGAAATCCAGATGATGGAACAGCTCCATCATGACCATATCCTCCCGGTGCTTGACCACGGCAAAAGTGGTCCCTGGTATTATATGGTGACCCCCTTCATTCCGGATGGAACGCTCCGCGAGTATTTACAACAAGGCCCGCTCTCCTTAGCTGAAGCCGGAGAGCTGCTTGAACAGTTAGCCAGTGCACTCCATTATGCACATACACAGGGTTTTGTGCATCGTGATATCAAACCTTCAAATATTTTACTGCGCGACAAACACTATCTCTATCTGGCAGACTTTGGCCTGATCCGCCGAATCGGCGAGCTCGCCGCCAATGAAGAGGAACGCCTGACCGATAGTGGCTACCTTATCGGTACACCTGACTATATGGCTCCAGAGCTAGTCGATGAAGAGGCAACTCCACAGAGCGATCTCTATGCACTTGGAGTGCTCCTGTATCAGATGCTGACGGGCCGCCTTCCTTTTAAGGGGAATACCGCATCCACCACCTTCTTAAAGCATATTGCAGAAGACCCTGTCCCTCCAAGCAAACATATCGCGGAGATCCCGCCTGCTGTTGATGAAGTCATTCTGCGTGCGCTGGCAAAAGATCCACATGAGCGTTTCTCGTCCGTTCGTGAATTTGCACAAGCCTATCAAGCTGCTGTCCTTGAGGGCAAACGGCCCGTGCCTCATCCAGAACCGGACGAATATAGCTTGCTTCAAGCACCAGATGCAAAGCAGTTTCGGCCTATGCTGATTACAGCAGGAGTGCTGGCGGTGCCACTGCTTCTGCTCTCGTTGTTCTCTCTGTTACAGCTTCCAGCGCTGTTACAAGAACAGCCAAATTCTTCGAGCATCCAGCCGACAGCAGGTAGTCACAATCCAACACCAATGGGAACCGCAAACGGCGGCATCGATGGGAAATCAGGCAATCCACTGAACGCCGTCCCCTATCCAGGCCTCACAGTGCCTCCTGCTGCAACCGAGCAACAAAAAAAGCAGCCGCCCACCCGACAGAAGCATCAGCAGAAACAACAGCCAGAGCATGATAAGCAGCATAAGCCAGAGAAAGAGAAGAAGAAATAAACTGGCATGTACAGCCCTTTCAAGCCGATTGTACTCGTTCTGGTTGACAGAAAACACATAAAAACTTATACTGCACCTATACGTATCGAGAGTGAAATGATATGACGTTAGAGAAGGTCACGAAGGGATTCAAAAGCATATGCCTGACTCGTTGCTTCATTCGATGTTAGGCCCATATCATCTACGCCGCCTGCTTGGCAAAGGAGGCATGGCAGAAGTGTATCTGGCCTATGATGAGGCGCATCAACGTGAGGTCGCGGTCAAAGTAGTGCACAGAAGTAACGCCGATTATCTGGAACGCTTCTGGCGAGAAATAGCCGCAATTGATAAACTGCAACATCCCCATATCCTCCCGGCCTATGATTACGATACCGAGGGGGAATGGCACTATCTTGTGATTCTCTACGCACCTGGCGGCACCTTGAAAGAATGGATCAGAGAAAAACCGCTCTCACTGGAACACGCTAACCAGCTTTTAGCTCAGGTCGCCGACGCACTCCACTACGCCCACTGCGAAGGAATCATTCACCGCGACATCAAGCCCTCAAATATTCTCTTACGTGACGAGCATTATGCATATCTGGCAGATTTTGGCCTGGCGAAATCGGTTGAAGGAAGTCGAGAACTGACTCAGACAGGGACCTTGCTTGGCACCCCGGAATATATGGCCCCTGAGCTGGCAGAAGGGGCGGCCACACCAGCCAGCGATATCTATGCACTTGGCATTACCCTCTATCAGATGATCACCGGTCACTTGCCCTTTCTGGGCGAAACACCGCTCTCCACCTTCTGGAAACAACTGCAAGAGCAGCCGCCCCGACCCTCGGTCTTCAACTCGGAACTCTCACCCGCAATTGATGCCGTGTTACTTCGCGCACTGGCAAAAGATCCCCGGAAACGCTATCAGACCGCGCTCGAACTTGCAGCAGACTTTCAGCAGGCACTGGAATACCCTGAGATACAACCTCCATCACAGACAACAGGACCTACTCCTCGGACGCAGCAGCAGTTTGTCCTTTCCGAAACAGCGGCACCGGCGACTGTTCGCAAGCCAAGCACCTCATCATTTCAGTTGCCCCCACTTACTACCCACACTCGGAACACGCCTTCAACCGAGACCTTCAGACCTACAGAAGTACGACGCACAGTTCCACCACGCTCACCACGTCATCGCCATCGTATCATTGTCAGCATCGTACTGGTCGGCTTCTTACTGATTGTCGGCGTCCCGATGGCAGCATTGTATTATCTCCTCTCTCACTCGCCTCAGAACACCGTACAGCCAACAGTCAGCGCACAACCCACGCAGCAGGACCGGACGCCACAGGCGCAGGCAACCGCGACAACCGATGTGCCAGCAACCATCGCCGCCAGTCCTCCGCTGTTTGCTGACCCACTCACTGTAGCAAACCAGAACTGGGCAAACGATGGTACCCGCTGCCGCTTCACCGAGAATGGCTATCATAGCGTGGTGCAGCAAACTAATTATCTGCAACCCTGCGCATTACTCAACCACACGATCACTGATAGCGCGATACAGGTCGATGTGCAGTTACACTCTGGCAGCAATGCCGGGCTGCTGTTGCGCTTGCAGCGGGAGCAATTCTATGATTTTGAAATCACCAGCGATGGACAATTCTTCTTCCGGCGTCACGATGCGGGTGCCGGGGCGAATTATGTCTACTTGCTTGCAGCGACCAGCAGCCCGGCGATTCGTCCCGGTGACGTAAACACGCTGCTGGCAATCGCAACCGGCTCCACCTTCATACTGTACATCAATGGGACGCCTGTGGGCACGGTTCAGGATGAACGCTATAGTAGCGGCCAGGTAGCCCTGGCAGCCGGAACGCTTGCCCCAATTACTAGCGGTGATGCCTCGTTTACCAATTTCAGGCTTGTTCAACCCTGAGTCAGAGCAAGTTCCAGCCGTAACTGTTCTAGATAGGATTGCATAAAGCGCGTCCGCTGCTCTGCCAGCGCCTTTCCCGTGGTTGTCAGCATGTGCTCATGCAGCATCAGCAATTTCTGATAGAAATGGTCAAGCATATAGCGATGGTCATCGAGCAGGTGACTTTCAGCAAACGGGTCTTCAGGGTGATAGAGCTGTAAGCCTGTATGCTTGCGGGTCACGCCAGTGATCGCCCATCGTGCAACGCCAATCGCGCCCAGCCCATCCAGTCTATCGGCATCACGCACAACCCGGGCCTCCAGCGTCCGGGGCTCCACTCCCCTGCTAAAACTATGCGCGACAATTGCATGAGCGGTCGCTTCCTGAACCCCGGTCGGCACATGCTGCGCCTCCATAAGCTGGCGCGCCAGGTCTACCGAGAGATCTGCGTGATGCAGGGCCGTCTCTTCAGCCGCATGACCAAGATCGTGCATCAGGGCAGCCAGTCCGACCACAAAGCGGTTCGCTCCCTCCTGCTCCGCAAGATAGAGAGCAAGTGCATAGACACGCTGAATATGATCCCAGCCATGCGCGAGATCGTGGCGAGCCTCAAAGCGCCTGCGGACCTCAGCTGAGATTGCTGCTAACGTCTGCTCTTCCTCAAATAGCTCTTTCATCATGCGTCCCATCCTTCAAAAAATCGTTCTTGCCCTGTACGCTTCTTTAAAAATCACTCTTCCGGGTGATGTATCCCGTTTTCCTTGCTTGCTATACTACTGATGAAAGCTAGATTCGCTCACAAGAACCTCACTGCTGAAAACCCGGAAGGAGTCGCTATGCATCAAACCAAAATCGGTGAACAGAAGCAGTCTCCCACACTCTCTCAGATCGCTCCCAAACCATCAGCAGGGGCTCCCCCTACCAGAACAGAGCAAGAGACGGCCACTCAAAACGCTGTAATTCGTGTGCTTCTGGTAGACGATCATACGCTAATGCGTGAGGGACTCCGTCAACTCCTCTCCCTTGAAGAGGATATCGATATTGTTGGCGAGGCCAGCGATGGCTTTGAGGCCATGCAGAAAATTCGCCAGATCCAGCCGCAGGTGATCTTGCTTGATATCAACCTGCCGGTCGTTGATGGAATCACCCTGACACGACAAATCACGCAGGAATATCCCGACATCTCGGTAATCATACTCACAATGTACCGACAAAATCAATATATGCTTCAGGCGCTGAAGAATGGTGCAAAAGGCTATCTCCCTAAAAGCGCTTCAGCCGCGGAAGTGGCCGAAACGATCCGTAAGGTGCATGCTGAGGGGCTGGCAATAGAGCCAGAAATGACCCGGGCCATCGTCAACGAATACCGCCGACTGGCCGAGGCCTCATCCGAAGGGCAATCAACCGAGCTACTCACTGAAAAAGAGCTGGAAATTGTTCGGTACGTCGCCGCGGGTTTGAGCAATAAGGAGATTGCGGAAAAGCTTTCGTATTCAGAGAAAACGGTGAAAAATTATCTTTCGATTATCTTTCAGAAGTTGCACTTGCGAGATCGGACCCAGGTCGCCATTTTTGCCCTGCGGCATGGTCTGCTCACTGACGAGGAGGTGCAGGGTTCCTATAACCAGCCATAGCGCATCGCCAGAACTGCCGCCTGGGTCCGATCTCGCACCTGCATCTTTTGAATAATATGGTGAATATGCGATTTCACCGTATCGATGCTGATGGAAAGCCGCTCAGCAATTGCCCGGTTCGAGAGCCCATCCACCACCAGACGCAACACATCCTGCTCCCGTTCTGTCAGATTCGATACTCCTGCGGCAATTCCCCGGACAGGAAAGCGGGCGCGCACAATGGTGCCTTCCCCGACCTGTGACAGGATCTCAAAGTGCCCACCCGCGTTTTCAATCCGCTCGCGCATCGTTTGTAGCCCAAAGGGACGCTCACCCGGTTGTTCCTCGTTCAGCTTCTGCAACGTTTCCGGGCTGATTCCTCTACCGTTATCTCGGACCTCGACAATGAGTGAGCCCCGAGCAATGCGCATGCTAACGGTTACCCGGCTGGCCTGCGCGTGCTTGCTGACATTGTTGAGCGCCTCTTGAATAAAGCGATAGACCGGAACCTGTACCGCGGCAGGCATCTTATCCTGTAAGCCGGTAACCTGCCAGACAAAACTGACCTGTACTTCAGGGTTCATGCTCCGAAAGTCACCAATCAGGTTTTCAAGTGCAACCGCAATGTTTTTCTGTTCCAGCGAGGTGGGTTGTGGCGAGTAGACGGTATGGCGTAATTCCTCAACACATTCCTGTAAGAGCGCATGCACTTTTTCCAGTTCCTCAGCGCCTGTAAGGAGTAGCGGATGCTCGGGCAGATCCTCCGCTTTTTTGATGGTACGTTGAAGATATTCTATGCGCAACAAAGCCAGCGTGATATTCTGGGCGGGTCCATCGTGAATATCGCGGGCAATGCGCTCGCGTTCCCGCTCAACTGCCTGCTTTTGCTCCTCTGTCAGTTCAACCCTCTCTTCGGGCTCCTCAAGTGGTATACTGCCGGGTCGTGTTTTCGGGCGAACTGGACGTGTCTGTTGCAGATACATTGGCAGCAGTGTATTGCAGAGCCGCATTTCCAGCTCCTGCTCATCACTGAACGGGACTTTCCTGCGCGTCTGAAAGCCATAAATGATCAGACCATTCCGTGTTGGACTGAGCCGCACAGGCTGTATCCGCATCTCTCCCTCTGGCCAGCACCAGCTACGCTCTTCAACGTTGGCATCCAAGAGCTGCGTCAGATCCACAGCCCCACCAGTGGCGTTCTGCTGAATCAGCCGTTCAAAAGAGCCGCCTGCTGGAACTCGCGCGCTGGCATCTGTTGGGGCCTCACCATTGAAGGCAAGCAGCATCAGCAGGTGTTCTTCGGGCTCCAGAGCGAAGAGCGCAACATAGCTCGCCTGACTGCACGTACGCATATAGTTCAGCAGGCGTTTTCGGCCCCGCGCGATACTGCGTTCACGCTGTAACTGCATTATAAGCTGTAAGAGTCGATCAGGTGTTGACAAACATGCCTCCAATTTCTCGCATTGTCCCGGAGCTCTGTTTTCATCATACAGGAAGAGGGAATATGCACAACCGTTGAGGGCTTCATTTGCTGTAACACTTGCTTGCTTTCTCAAATCGTGATATACTACAAGTCGTACCCATACCCAGGGGGGTTGGGAGACAAACCACAACGACTTTTCCGTGGGCCTTGCGCTCATGCAACAGAGAAAGGGCATTCACATGGCAAACATTCAGGAAGTAGTGCTTTCTGTCCCCGATATGAGCTGCGATCACTGTGTTCATGCAATCAAGGGAGCGCTTGGCGGCCTGTCGGGCGTGCAGAAGGTTGATGTTGACCTCAACACAAAGACCGTCCGGCTTGACTACCAGCCTGACCAGGTTTCCATGAAAGACGTTGAAGCAGCACTCGATGATGCAGGGTACACTGTTGCCCACTAAATGCATCAATACAATGCAAGAGGGATGAGCCATTCAGTGCTCATCCTTTTTTCATGTCCAGTATAAAAAATACATTAAATTCTCCCGGAAACTCCTTACAGCTATTTCCACTCCCCAAATCCAGTGCTACAATACAGGTATTCTCAACTGCATTCCAGAGGAGATACACCTTCTCTACGTGGTATCAGGAGTGTTGCTTTACGCAAACAGAAGGAAGGGGAAAAGGTGAAAAAACCAGAAGAGGCTATACCTAATCAGCTACTCCGCAGCGCCCGCGAATCTCTGGGCTGGACACAGGAAGAACTGGCCGAGCGGCTCGGCACCACAGGAGTTACCATCAGTCGATGGGAGAGCGGAATTACCGTTCCGAACCGGCATTTTCGGCAGAAACTCTGCTCGTTGTACGGGAGAAGCCCACAGGACCTGGGACTCCTTCAACTTGCTCCATCGATCTCGCTCACCATAGCACATCCCCCCAAACGAAAACGGCACGCCTCGCCGTTTCTCTTCAATGAGCCCTTGACCGATATCCATGAGTTCTACGGACGACATCGGGCACGAGAGACCCTCATCCATCGTGTCTCCCGTCAGGCCTCGACTATCATTGTCGGCCCGGGTCGTATCGGCAAAACCTGGCTGATCGATTATTTACGCCTCAGTGCACCTCTAGAACTGGGAGTCAGATTCTGTATCGGCTATCTCGACGCTGCAACGCCAAGCTGTCGCACCATTACCGGCTTCGCGCGTGAAGCCACTGAGGCGCTCGGACTCTCCGCTCAGATACGCGAAAGAGGCCTGCTTACACTTGAACAGGGACTCAAACTCTTTCGAGCGACTAACCGCGTTCCCGTTCTCTGCATCGATGAGTTTGAGTCCCTCTGTAAACAGCGTCACTTTACGGCCACATTCTTTCGCAACCTTCGCTCGCTCACCAGAACCTATGGGCTGGTATTGGTGCTTGCCAGCTGCCTGCCGCTCTCAACCTATTTGAAACGCGAGGAAGATACCAGCAGCTTTTTCAATATCTTTGAGCAGATTACGCTTGAACCATTTCAGCGACCAGAAGCGGAGCAATTCATCCATGACAAAAGCATCCAGGCCGGTTTCACGCCATATGAGCAGCGCTATCTCTGGCGCTATGGCGCGGATAGCAACAACACATGGCCGCCCCTGCGCCTGCAACTGGTGGGCAAGCTCCTGCTTGAGGAGCGCGGGCAATGCGGCGGATACCATCCTGACAGAAACTTTGCTCGGAAGCTTCAGAAAACCTACTATGGGGCGTTGTCGTAGCCTCAGGCAGTCCAGACGCCGTGAGGATCACATTCACGAATCAGACGTAGTTCCTCTTCCGTTGGTGGCTTGGTTTCACGGCAAGAAGGAGCAAGGCGCAACGGCCAGTCCGTCTGTTCCTGTATCTGCTCGATGCTCGTTCCCGGATGATAGGATTGTAACAGCGCCTCTCCAGTCTCGGGATCAAAGATAAACACCGCCATTGTGGTAATCAGGGCGACCGGGCCGCCACGCGGCAACCCGACTCGCTTTCGCCAGGAGACGCCTGCCGGGCCATGCTCATCAGGATAGCCATAGCCCGGGCTGGTTACAAAATCAACCCGCTCGCGAAAGCGATGGCGCTCATGGGGCATGATAATCGCCAGCCGTTGCGCCAGCGAAGCGATATCAGCGCCGCCCCCACTGCCCGGCAATCGAACCCGGGGTCTGTCACGCCAGTTCCCGATAACTGAGGTATTGAGATTGCCATAGCGATCAATCTCGGCCCCGCCAATAAAGCCCAGTTGCACATCACCGGCGGCCATCAAGCCCAGAAGCGTTACCGTGCCGGTCGTCCACAGGGCATCAGTGATATTAGGTGCGTCACCCATCGTATACAGAAGCTCGGAGGAAGGCGTGTCGCGCACAATGCCAGCCTCAAAGAGCCCGATACAATTGGGCGCATGCGTTCGTTTTGCCAGCGCGAAGGCCAGCAATGGCAGACGCATCCCAACAAAGACATTTTCACCGTCGCGAATCTCGCGGGCAGCACAAACCACCATTAGTTCACGCGGCGAATAGTGAGTAGCAGGCATGATGACTCCCTCCTCAATAGCCATAATCAACCTGAGCAGCATACCGGTGTTCACGAACCCGGAGGCTTGCAAGGCGCTCCTGTCCAAGTTTTTGGACATATGCCGCTCGATCCGGCACGCTTAGAACCCATTCCTCAAGCCACGCCCGATATCCTTCCTGCGTGCGCGTTCGTTGATGGTAGTCAGCAAACATGGCGTGATCCCGGTTGTAATAGCCCTGAACGGCAGAAGGGTGCGCTCCCCAGGGCTCATGAACGACCGCTCTGACCTTATAGGATGGCCCGATCACACGATTCGGGTCACTGGCAATCACCTCACGCGCAACGATCTCTTCCGCTACCAGGATCACAGTTTGCGCAGCGAGCATCGCTTCCTGACTGATACCGAGATTTCCCCAAAGATGCGCGTTGCCCTGCTCATCGCTGCGCTGGACAGAAATAAGGGCGACATCAGGACGAAGCGCCGGCACAAGCAGCACCGGGGAACCATCTAGAGGAGAAGAAGAGAGCAGAAAATGCGGGTTCTGGCGGGGGATATCACTTCCCAACAGCGATCGAGTGGGAATAAATGGCGCGCCGAGTGAGGCAGCCAGTAGAGCCAGCCCGATTGTATGATTGCTGAACTCCTGTACCATCAGCGAACGCGGTACGCCCTTCTCAATAGCACGTCGGTAGCAATGACCCAGGCCCTCGCTCACATTACCAACCCATGCCGCCTGAATCCGGCTGACACAGCCCGCTCCTATTAACTGGTCAAAGAGCATATCAGAAATCGGACCAATCAGCGTCAGCTCACGCTTTTGCTGGCGGATCAGCTCATGACCAAAGGCAAAGGGAATCAGTGGCTCCAACGCCACTCCTGCCGCAATCGAGGCACCATCAGGGACGTAATGCGCCACTGCATCACGCATCGTCATCAATTTGCTCATTCTGGCATGTTCTCCACTGCACAGCTATAATACACAATATAGATGATATTATGCCACGTTCTCATAGCTTTTGCTTACGGTACATGTTCCAGAGCAAAAAAGAAAAAGGCCCCGGAACGTGTCCATGTTCCGGGGCAGATGACAACGAGAGAGAGGAGACCTCAGTTTGTCTGCACGGGTGAGGTGCTCATCTTACTCCCATTCAAGCGTGGAGGCCGCCTGATACTCGGTGACGCGAGTCTCAAAGAAGTTCTTTTCTTTGCTCAGATCGATGGTCTCGCTCATCCAGGGGAACGGATGTGGCGAATGGTAGATCGGCTGCAAGCCAATGCGCTCCAAACGCCGATCAGCGATATGCTGGACATAGTCGCGGAAGAGATCAGCATTCAGACCCAGAATTCCATTCGGCAAGCAGTCCTGCGCATAAGCGATTTCCAGTTCCACCGCATGCTTGATCAGATCGACCACATGCGCCTGAAACTCCGGAGTCCATAACTCTGGATTCTCAGCCTTGATGCCATTAATCAGGTCGATACCGAAGTTCAGATGAATGGTCTCGTCACGCAGGATATACTGGAACTGCTCTCCAACACCGGTCATCAGGTTCCGGCGGTGGAACGAGAGCATCATCACAAAGCCACTATAGAAGAAAATACCTTCCATAATGACATAGTAGCCGATCAGGTTTTCAAGGAATTTCTGCATGCCCTCGAAGGTCTCGGTTGAGAAATCGGGATCAAGCACATCGGCAGTCAGTTGCATCTCAAACTCATCTTTGCGCTTGATTGCGGGAATATCATGATACATGTTGAACACTTCCCGCTCGTTGAGCCCGAGGCTCTCAACGATATAGAGGAACGTATGAGTGTGAATCGCTTCCTCAAAAGCCTGACGCAAGAGATATTGGCGGCATTCCGCGTTCGTGATATGTTTAAAAATAGCCAGCACAAGGTTATTGCCCACCAGGCTCTCAGCCGTCGCAAAGAAGCCCAGATTGCGCATAATCACAAGGCGCTCATCTGGCGTCAGACGGTCCGACTTCCAGATCTCAATATCTTTTGTCATGGGAACTTCAGTCGGCATCCAGTGGTTAGCACAACCATTGAGGTAATGTTCCCAGGCCCAGTGATATTTCAACGGCATCAACTGGTTTACATCGACATGCCAGCCATTAATCAGGCGCTTTTTCTGCGCTCTCTCTTCACTGGCTCGCTGCAACTGAGCCGGGGTATCATCAAAAGAAAGACTCATCGTTACAAGGTGGCTCCTTACACAGTTTTTCGGTACTAGCATTCAGGAAGAAGAGTGGGGAGAGTATTTCCCCACTCCCGCACAATCTCTTACTGGCAGGCCTCGCAGTCGCCATCCAGCGAGCACACATTCATCGACATGGTCTCAGGGAGTTGCTGGAACTGCGGCTTCTCACGCTCGACCTGAATCGAGCTGGATGGGCTGGCGTTCTTCATCCAGCGCGGCTGAATGCCAAACTTATTGATATCGATCGTTGACTTTTCGACCTGAGTCGCGGCCAGCGTACGCAGATAGTACGTCGTCTTCAGGCCTTTGTGCCATGCCAGCAAGTACATCTCGCTGAGCTTCTTGCCGCTCGGGTTAAACAGGTACAGGTTGAGCGACTGTCCCATATCAATCCACTTCTGACGGCGGCTTGCGCATTCAATCAGCCATTTCGGCTCAATCTCGAACGCAGTCTGATAGCGCATGCGCACATCCTCGGGCAGGAACGTCATCTCCTTGAGGGAGCCATCAAAGTACTTCAGGGCCTCAAGTGTGTTCTTATCCCAGATCTCAAGCTTTTTCAGGTCTTCGATCAGGTACGAGTTCACCGTAGTGAATTCGCCGGAAAGATTGCTCTTGACGTACAGATTCTTGTAGCTCGGCTCGATCGACTGGCTGACGCCGACAATGGAAGAAATCGTTGCTGTTGGTGCGATCGCCATCACATTGCTGTTGCGCATGCCATGCTCTTTCACAGCGGCCCGCACCTTATCCCAATCCATTGTTACACTGCGATCCATCTCGATCGGCTCACCACGCTCCTGCTCAAGCAAGGCAATGCTATCAATCGGCAGCATTCCACGATCCCACTTGGAGCCCTTGTAGCTCTCGTAAGCGCCACGCTCAGCAGCCAGCTCCGTTGAGGCGAGGATGGCATAGTACGAGATCGCTTCCATACTGCGATCAGCGAACTCAACGGCGGCCTCGCTGGCGTAGCTGATGCCAAGCTTATACAGCGCATCCTGGAAAGCCATCAAGCCCAGGCCGACCGGACGATGACGCAGGTTCGCGTTCCGGGCCTCCTGAGTCGGATAGTAGTTAATGTCAATCACGTTATCCAGCATGCGCACCGCCGTACGGACGGTCTTTTGCAGGCGCTCATGATCCAGCTTGCCATCATTGATATGGGCGGCAAGGTTGATCGAACCGAGATTACAAACAGCGGTCTCATCGTTTGAGGTGTTCAGCAGAATCTCGGTGCAAAGGTTGCTGCTATGCACAACGCCCGCATGATCCTGCGGCGAACGCACATTCGACGGATCTTTAAAGGTGATCCAGGGATGGCCAGTCTCAAACAGGCGCGTCAGCATCTTACGCCAGAGCTCGACAGCGGAAACGCGGCGATAGTGCGTCAGCTTGCCCTCCTCAACCATGCGCTCGTACTCTTCATAGCGCCGGGCGAAGGCCGCACCATAGAGATCATGCAGATCGGCGACATCATCAGGGCTGAACAGAGTCCACTGCTCATTGCGCTCCACACGCTGCATAAAGAGGTCAGAGATCCAGAGCGCGGTATGCATATCATGTGTGCGGCGGCGATCGTCACCGGTGTTCTTGCGCAGGTCAAGGAACTCTTCAACGTCAAGGTGCCAGTTTTCCAGATAGGCACAGACGGCACCCTTGCGCTTGCCTCCCTGATTGACAGCAACCGCGGTATCGTTAACAACCTTCAAGAACGGGATAATACCCTGACTGATGCCGTTGGTTCCCTTGATATGAGCACCGAGAGCACGAACGCGTGTCCAGTCATTTCCCAGGCCTCCCGCCCACTTGGAAAGCAGGGCGTTATCCTGGATGCACTTAAAGATATGAAACAGATCGTCATCAACGGTCGTGAGATAGCAGGACGAAAGCTGCGGGTGCGCAGTACCGGCATTAAAGAGCGTCGGCGTTGCGGGCGTAAAGTAGAACTGCGAGATCAGCTCATAGAACTCGATGGCGCGTGTCTCACGCTCGTTCTCACTCAGCGCTACCCCCATCGCCACACGCAACCACAGCAACTGAGGCAACTCAAAGCGGCGTCCCTTATGCTGCAAGAAATAGCGATCATACAGAATCTGCAGGCCGGGATAGGCAAAGAACAGGTCGCGTTCTGGATGGATCGCGTTTGCCAGTTTCTCCAGATCAAACTCTTTGAAGCGCGGGTCCAGATAGCCGTTGCTGGTTCCAAACTCGACGTATTCCTTGAGATAGGTCTTGTAGAACTCGGCGGCATCAGCCAGACGCACACGATTCTCGTTGGTCGTCTGCAACGCCTCGTTATAGAGCGAAACCAGCAAAATACGGGCTGCAACATAGGTATAGGCGGGCTCGAACTCAACCTTTGTGCGGGCCGCCATAATCATCGCCTGCCACAACTCCGCATCAGAAATACCGGCATAAACCGATGCATGAACTGCCTGGAACAGCTCATCCACGCTTATTTCTGGTCCGAAGCCATGACACACCTCATCCAGAATACGGCGCAGCGCCTCCGGGCTATATCCTCTGGAGGAAGCGGGCACATCGTGCTGTGTCGACTGAGTGGCAGAGTTTGCGTTACTTGAACTTATTACTTGAGACATCGCCTGTTACCTCTCGTAAAATTACAATCAAAAAAGCCTGTCCCTTCGTGGATCAGGCCAGACAGCAGGGAACACGCTACCTATTACAGCCCGAAAACCACAGGCTGTACGCGCCCCGTTATCGCCTCAAAGAAGTATAAAATTGTATTTTGCGCCTTTTCACACCCTGTTTTTGGGCATAAAAACACCCCTCGTCAAAAGGAGTTAGAACTTCGTTCAAAAAGGCAGGATTTTCAGAACGTTTTTATTTTGAGAAAGACAAGTCAGATGACAGCAAATGCTGCCAGGTGGTAAACACTTGTTGATTCCATTCGCGCCGAAGCCGCTCACTCTTCAGTTAGAGCAAGCGCAATAGCGCACATTTTCTTGCAGCTCTGCGACTGCTTACGTGGTATTACAGTAACATAAAGCCTTCACCCAGTCAAGAGCAAAAAGGGGGGAATTTCCCAACATGTTGTGTTACAGTAGGGTGTTTTCAACAATATATAGGGGTATGCCATTCTAACAAAGGGGGTTGTTGGTGTCAACAAAATCGAAAGGAAAAGGTACTATCGTCATTCGTAGCAAGGAGCGCTCTCTTTTTGGTCTCAAGCAAAGGAGGACTTCACCCCCTTATTATGCAGCAAATTACTTCATCGATCAAGCGCATATGGGACAAATGCCCCTGCCTACCGGCATAGCTTAGACCGTATACTCGTTGAATACGAGCATTCTCACATGGTCTGGAAGGAGCGAAAACACCACCCAATGGATACTGAGCTTTCCCCACGCCTGCGCTGGTCCCAGATTCTCGCCATCAGTATTTTCTGGTTCGGCCTGAGCTTCCACTGGGCAGCCCTGGGCTTTATCATCCTACCAAGCCAGGTTCTCAAGCTGGTTGGTGAGCCCGGCAAGGGTGCAGCGCTCGCCTTTGTGCTGATCCCGGGCGCATTTGTCGCACTGTTCGCGAACCCGTTTTTCGGGCTGCTAAGCGATCGAACAACGGGACGGCTAGCGCGCCTGGGCAAGCGACGGCCCTATATCCTGATTGGCACTCTGCTGAATGCCGGGGCCCTGCTCTGGATGGCGCTTGCACCTGATCTGCTTCAGTTAATGCTTGCTTATCTCCTGGTCCAACTTACCAGTAACGCGGTTCAGGCTCCCTTTCACGCTCTCCTCCCCGATATTGTGCCAGCCGCACAACGAGGACAGGTGTCCGGCACAATGGGCCTGCTTCAGATTGCCGGGACCATCGGTGGGACGCTTGTTTCGGGGCTTCTTATCGATACTGGCAAGCCAACGTATTTCACCGGTCTCTGGCTGGCCTATGGCATTGTGATTGTTGTCCTGCTTGTGCTAATGCTTGTCACGGTGCTGGTCGTCCGTGAGCGTGGCGAGAGCGTTACCGTGCAGACCCCGAAGCGCAAGCCCTGGCTCACGCGCTCGCACCTGCTAACGACTGGTATCACCCTGCTAAGCCTTGCACTTGTCTGGGGTTTGCTTGCGCTCTGGAATCTTTTGCGACCCGTCGGCATCCAGATCAGCAGCGAAGCGCAACAGGTAATTCTTGAGATCATCGCGGCTATTGGCCTCTTACGCATCTTTGAGTTCTCGCCGCGCCGCACTCCCAGTTTTGCCTGGGTACTTGTCACCCGGCTCTTTGTGATGCTGAGTGTGTATACGATCCAGACCTATCTACTCTACTTCATGCAAGATGTCGTGCGCGTTGATTCTCCTGCCCTGCAAACGAGCAACTTTATCATCCTCGTTTCGATTACCAGCCTTATCAGCGCCTTTGTCGCGGGCTGGCTCTCGGACCGTTTCGGGCGAAAACGCATTATCTATATCTCGGGAACGTTAATGGCGCTGGTTGGGCTCATCTTCATCGTCTCCAGTTCGCTCCCCATCGTCATCTCTGCCGGGCTGATCTTCGGGCTTGGCTATGGGGCCTATCAAAGCGTGGACTGGGCCCTTGTTGCCGACACCCTTCCATCACGGGAGACCTTTGCCCGGGATATGGGCGTCTGGAACATCGCGCTCGCAATTCCACAGATTATCGCTCCAGTCATTGGAGGCCCTTTGATCGACCACTTTTACCGCATCGGACAAAGCACACTCGGCTTTCAACTGCTTTTTACGCTGGCTATTCTCTACTGCCTTATCGGGACTGTGACGGTACGTTATATCCGAGTTGTCAATCAGTGAGGCAACACACGCCGCCACACATGTCGTATACTACAGAGAGAATACTATCTCTTTCTGTTTGTACAGGACGCTATTTTATGTGAAAGGGAGACTATGGCACAGTATCAGTATATCCTCACCGAACGTGATGAGCGCGTTGGCATCCTTACGCTCAACCGCCCAAATCAGCTCAATGCGCTCAACTTCCAGCTTGTCAACGAACTGGCAGACGCGTTAGAGGAATTTGATCGCGACGATGCGATCCGCTGTATCGTCATCACCGGGGCAGGCGAGAAAGCGTTTGCCGCCGGAGCGGACATCAAAGAGATGTCCGATAAGTCCCCTATAGACATGATGCTTGGCAGCTTTGAGGGCTGGAAACGCATCAAGCAAATCAAAAAGCCAACCATTGCCGCCGTCGGCGGGTATGCCCTGGGCGGAGGCTGCGAGCTCGCAATGCTCTGTGACATGATTGTCGCTTCCGAAAACGCTCGGTTTGGGCAGCCCGAAATCGCCATCGGCGTCATCCCCGGCGCAGGAGGCACACAGCGTCTTGCCCGCACGCTCGGGAAGTATCGCACGATGGAAATGGTGCTGACTGGCGCGCAGGTAACAGCGCAGGAAATGGCGGCACTGGGATTGGTCAACCGGGTCGTTCCCCGGGGAGAGCATCTTCAGGCTGCGCTGGAGCTGGCCCACAAGATTGCTGAGCAGGCACCGATCGCGGTTCGCCTGGCCAAAGAAGCGGTAGCAGCGGCCTTTGAAACCTCGCTCGAAGAGGGATTAGAGATTGAGCGGAAAAACTTCTTCCTGCTCTTCGCTACCGAAGACATGCGCGAGGGAATGCGAGCCTTTATCGAGAAACGGAAACCGAATTTCCAGGGCAAATAGGTTAGCTGGACGAAAGTAGGTTCACGATGGAAGAGGCGGTTATCCTTTCAGCGGTACGCACTCCAATCGGGCGCTACGGCGGCATTCTCAAAGATGTCCGTCCCGACGATCTCGGGGCGCTGGTCATCAAAGAGGCCATTCAACGCGCTGGCATCGAGCCAGCAAGCGTTGAGGATGTCATTTTTGGCTGCGCTAACCAGGCGGGCGAAGATAACCGCAATGTCGCCCGCATGTCTCTTCTACTTGCAGGCTTGCCCGTTGAGGTTGCCGGGCAGACCGTCAACCGGCTCTGTGGCTCCGGTTTGCAGGCGATCAACAGCGCTGCCCATGCCATCCAGGCCGGAGACGGAGATACCTTCGTCGCGGGCGGCGTCGAGAGCATGACGCGCGCCCCCTTTGTCCTGGGTAAAAGTGACGCAGCGTTCGCACGCTCTCTCAAACTGGAAGATACAACGCTTGGCTGGCGCTTTATCAATCCGCGGCTGGCAGCGCTGTATCCTCCCTACAGCATGGGTGAGACCGCCGAGAACATCGCGGAGCGCTACCATATCAGCCGCGAGGAGCAGGACGCCTACGCCCTGCGCAGCCATAGACGCGCTGTTGCGGCTCAACAGGAGGGGCGTTTCGCCATTGAGATCACACCGGTCACGATCCCACAGAAAAAGGGAGAAGCGCAGGTTGTCTCTCAGGATGAGCACCCACGCCCTGACACCACGCTTGAGAAGCTGGCCGCTCTCAAGCCGGTATTTCGCCAGGGCGGCAGCGTAACCGCCGGAAACGCGGCAGGCATCAATGACGGGGCCGCGGCACTGGTTCTGATGGCACATAACCGCGCCCGAGCGCTTGGGCTGCATCCCCGTGCGCGCATAGTTGCAACGGCAGTGGCAGGAGTTGATCCTTCCTATATGGGGCTTGGTCCGATACCGGCTACCCGCAAAGTGCTGCAACGCGCTGGATTGACCATTCAGGATATCGACCTGATCGAGCTCAATGAGGCCTTTGCGGTTCAAGTGCTGCAATGTATCCGCGAACTGGACATCGAGCCGGAGAAAGTGAATGTCAATGGAGGCGCAATCGCCCTCGGTCATCCCCTCGGTTGTAGCGGAGCCAGATTAATGACCACACTGCTGTATGAGCTTGAACAGCGCGGCGGACGTTATGGGCTTGCGACCATGTGCATCGGCGTCGGCCAGGGCATCGCGACGCTGATCGAGCGCCTCTAGACCCCAGGCAAGCAAAAGCGCGGGTAGGAGCAAGCTTTTCCCCTCCCGCGCCCTCCTCTTTTCGCCCGGCACTATGCGGGTTCTCCATGCAACGCCGATTGATAGACCTCTGGCAGCTTCGGAACCGTCTCAAAGCGTGTTAGCTCATCAGGAACGATCCAGCGCATTTCGGTCGCCTCCCAATCGGGTTGAATCGTAAACGGCGGCACCACCTCAAAGAGAAACGGGTGAATAAAGAAATGGCGCCCCAACGCTTCGTCTACATGCTGTACAACCGCACCGGTTTTCAGCAAGCGAAGCTGATCGCGGTTCAGCCCCGTCTCTTCCTGAATCTCGGTATAGGCCTGTTCAAGGGACGTCATTCCCTCCTCAACAAAGCCGCTAATCCCGGCCCAGGCCCCATTATAACTCCCCACACGCTGGCTCCGACGAGCAAGTAAAATACGAGCCGGGCGCTCATCAGTCCTCATAAGAAAGCACGTTACAACATGTGTCTTCCGCAAAACCGACAGGGGACCAGTGCCCCGTGACGAAGACCCCTTAGAAAGGGGACCGGTTCCCGATCCTTGCTGGTTCATCATACTCATCCTCCCTGGAAAGGTGACAGCATGTACAAATTCCGCTATACTTTCAAAAGCTATGTAACGAATGCGCTCCAAAGCGCCCCTTTTGAGCAGAACATGCAGGGGCAGCACAGAAGCAAGTGTTCGTCTCTGCTCCGACAGAACAAGAAATAAGTACCAGTTTATCTTCTGAAGAACTGGAAAGACCCGCTTTTATACCGTTTTACTAGTAGTAGACCTGATGACAAATTCAAAGCCTGGCAGGTATTTTTATTATGCAAACAACAACCAAAGATACTTCAAAGGAACAAGATAAGATAGAACAGGACAAAAAACTATCCCGAGCGCTGCCTGCATTTCTTGCTCCCTGGTTCAAGGCAACACTTTCAATTCTCCCTATATACCTTATCACACGTTTCGTTTTTCTTCTACTCACCTATTTTGGGGGGATACTCTTTTTTGTGCCGAACTACTGGACCGGGAAACTCTCGGCGTCGGCGCTTCTCTACACCTGGCACCGTTGGGATGCCGTGCGTTTCACCAGTATTGCCGCAGACGGGTATCTCAAATTCGACAATGCAGCCTTTTTCCCACTCTTCCCGGCCCTGATGCGCCTGATTCAGCCGATCATGCCTTCACACAGCTTGCTGCTCGCCGGGATGGTGATCTCAAACCTGGCATTTCTCGGTGTTCTGGTCGTCCTCTTTCGGCTCGTTGAGACCGAGTTCGATCGTGAAACCGCGCATAAAACGGTGCTCTATCTCTCTATCTTTCCAACTGCACACTTTTTCTTTGCGGCCTACAATGAGTCCCTCTTTATTTTCTTTATGATCGCCAGTTTCTATGCAATGCGGCGTGGTGCCTGGTGGACAGCAGCGATTATCGGAGCGCTCTCGATGCTGACCCGCTCTATTGGTACCTTCGTTGCGATCATCTTTGTCTGTGAATATGCTCGTCAACACTGGCCAGAACTCTGTCTGAGCTGGCGTGAACGGCGCGTTCTCCCCTATGTCCTGCGACAGATCCCCAATCTGATAGCCGTGCTGCTGATCCCGCTTGCACTCGGGATTTACATGCTCGGGCTCTATTACAGTATCGGCGATCCGCTGGCGTTTATGCATGCACAGGTGTTCTGGCGTGAATCGCTCAGCTTTCCGCTTGTGGCAATCTACCTGACCATTGAGCAGATTGTCACGCACTCACCTTTTACCTTCTTTACAGCCCATAACATTATTGATCTGGTGGCTCTGCTTGGCTTCCTGGTCTTGCTACTGATGGCAATCTTCGGAAAAGAGCGCTTCGCCCGACACCAGTGGACCTTCATCCTTTTCGGCCTCCTGGCACTGGTGTACTCGGTACTCTGGCCGAGCCTGCCACGGGCCGGCGGCTACGATCCGCTTGCCTCAACACAACGGTTTGTGCTGGAAATCTTTGCAGGCTTCATCATTCTGGCACGATTAGGAAAGAAACCCTGGTTTCATAATGGCTATCTGATGATTTCCCTGCCATTGCTGGCATTCTTTACCCTACAATTTATGACCGGGCATTGGACGGTATAAAATACCGTCTACCCGGCCTCCGCATTCGCCTTTCTTCTCTTTCTGCGAAAGTGCATCTTTCTACTTTCAGTGATACTTTCTTGCACTGATAGAGAAAATCTTCCCCTTTTTTGTGCTTGACGTAATGTTAACACTCTTAGTATAGTATTCTTGGCGCATAGTATACATTTGTAAATCCCACAGTATTCTGATGAGTCAAATAGAGAGATTATGTGCTAATAACAGCAATAACGGATTTATACTCGCCTTATTACAGGCCTGTTACCGTCACTACTGGAGGTAGGACGACGTGACCGCAACAGATATTATCCTGGCTATTGTCGTTCTGGTGATCGGAGCTTTGCTCGCTCTTTTCGTCGGATACTGGCTAGGATCATTAAAGAAAAAAGGACAATACGATGAGAGCCTGCGCGCCCTGAAAGAAGCCAGCGAGCAACGACTTCTGGAAGTGCAGACAGAGCAGCGTGAGGCCCTCCGTGAAGCGCGAGAAGAAACGGCACGCTTCCGCGCGACCATAGAGCGAGAAAATGCAGAGCGCCGCTCAGAGCTACAACGCCAGGAGCACCGGATTCAGCTCAAAGAGGAGGCACTGGAGCGGAAACTTGAGCAGATTGAGCAGCGAGACAAGAAGCTTACCGCCAAAGAGCGCCAGCTAGAGCAACTCCGCGAAGAGGTGGAAAAGCTCAAACAGCAGCAGCTTCAGGAGCTCGAACGCATTTCTCAGCTTACAGAAGAGCAGGCAAAAGAACAGTTGCTCAGCAGAATTGAGCAAAAGGTCAGAACGCAGGCCTCGCAGCGGATCAGGATGATCGAGGATCAGGCCCGTGTTGAAGCCGAGACTCGCGCCCGCGAAATTATCACTCTCGCCATTCAGCGCTGCGCCTCGGATCAGGTCGCTGAGGCCGTGGTTTCCGTGGTGCCTCTGCCGAACGACGAGATGAAGGGGCGCATTATTGGCCGCGAGGGACGCAATATTCGGGCGCTGGAAGCAGCCACCGGTGTTGATCTGATTATTGATGACACCCCCGAAGCAGTGATCCTCTCCGGCTTTGATCCGGTGCGCCGAGAAGTTGCCCGCATCGCCCTGACCAAGCTGATTATTGATGGCCGCATTCACCCGGCTCGTATTGAAGATGTCGTCGCGAAAGCCCGTCAGGAAGTGGACAACATTATTCGCGAGGCCGGTGAAAACGCCGCGATGGAAGCCAATGTGCATGGCCTTCAGCCCGATCTCCTCAAGATTCTGGGGAGGCTGCACTTCCGCACCAGCTACGGGCAAAACGTCCTTGCTCACTCGGTGGAGGTCTCTATTCTGGCTGCAACAATGGCGCATGAGCTTGGCGCGGATGTCAATGTCTGCAAGACGGCAGCTCTGCTTCATGATCTGGGCAAAGCAGTCGATCAGGAAGTAGAAGGCCCACACGCCATTGTTGGTGGCGAGATCGTGCGCCGCTTCGGCAAATCGCCGAAGATCATTCACGCCATCGTCGCGCACCATGCCAGCGAGACCGAGCCTCAAACACTCGAAGCAGCTATTGTACAGGCCGCCGACGCGATTTCAGCCGCTCGCCCGGGCGCTCGCCGCGAAACGGTTGATCTCTACATCAAGCGACTTGAGGCGCTGGAGCATATCGCGAATTCTTTTACCGGTGTCGAGAAATCGTTTGCTATTCAGGCAGGCCGCGAGATCCGCATTATTGTCAAGCCAGAAGAAGTAGACGAATATGCGGCGGCACAGCTTGCCAGCGATATCGCACACAAGATCGAAGAGAGCCTCGATTATCCTGGCCAGATCAAAGTGTGCGTGGTTCGCGAAACGCGCTCTGTCGACTACGCTCGCTAGTCCGCGCGATTTGACCTGATACAATTGAAGGGTGTCCGTAAAGGCCAGGTCCATACTCGGCTTGGCCCTTGCGGCCACCCTTCACGATAAGAGAAAAGGACCACAAACAATCTATGCATAACACCGTCGATTTACATACACATTCAACAGCCTCCGATGGACTCTATTCCCCCACAATTCTGCTGGAGAAAGCGCAAGAAGCGGGGCTCCACGTGCTTGCCCTGACCGACCACGATACCACAAACGGTCTGGACGAAGCGGCGGAAGCGGCCAGAGCCCGCGACATTGAGTTTATCCCTGGCATCGAGATTAACACCACAGTCGGCAAATCCGAGATTCACGTTCTGGGCTACTATCTTGAATATAAGCGTCCCGAATTCCAGGCCACCATTAAGATACTGCGTGATGCCCGCGAACTGCGAGGCAAGCGGATGGTCGAGCTACTGAATGAGAACGGCATCAACATTTCCTGGGATCGTGTACGTGAGCTGGCAGCCGGTGCCGTAGGCCGTCCACACGTTGCACAGGCCCTGGTTGAAGCAGGCTATGTTCAGAGCGTGGCAGAGGCCTTCGATCAGTATATCGGAAGTGGCCGCATTGCCTATGTACCGCGCTACAAGCTCTCTCCCGCCGATGCCGTGCGCCTGATCGCCAGCGCCAACGGCTTGCCCGTGATGGCCCATCCGGTCTCGCTGCCCGGACTGGACGAACTTCGTAACTGGCTACCTGAGCTCTGTCACGCCGGTCTGGTCGGTCTGGAATCCTACTACGGGGATTATAGCGATGAAGACGTTCAGGCATTGCTTGCGCTTGCAAAGGAGTATAATCTGATCCCGACCGGTGGCACCGACTTCCACGGCCCCGGAATCCACCCGACACCGCTTGGCGCACGCTATGTGCCCTACGAGTCGGTTGAGCGGCTGAAAGAGGCAGCCGCCAAACGCAAAGGCCAGAACCCACCCGCGTTCACGCTGCCGGAACCGGTCAAGGAATAAACAGAAAGAAGGAGCAGCACTACTCATACCCCTGCTCCTTCTTTATTGTAGCGTTTCTACCAGCGTGTCACGGCATCACGCCAGCGACTGCGCCCCTCATGTCCATTCTGCGCCAGCGGCTGGCGACGGAGTTTTTCATCCTCAACCTTTGCATGAAGGAGCAGGCCAGCAGCGATCGCAGCAACCTGTTCTTCTGAAAGCTGCTCCTCGGCCTTCGGCTCCTTTTGCAGCAAGCGGGCGTCCCATTCCTCCGCAATAAAATCGGTGGACATATCACCGGCAATAAAGCGGGGATGATCCATCAGCCAGCGGGCGAACGGGATCGTCGTGCGGACACCGACAATATGATACTCGTCCAGCGCACGGCGCAAGCGAGCAATAGCCTGCATGCGATCTTTCCCCCAGACAATCAACTTTGAGAGCAAGGGGTCATAGTAGAGCGGGACCTGTAACCCGGCATAGAGACTACTATCCACACGTACCCCCGGACCTGAGGGCTCCTGCAACGCCTGTACTGTCCCGGTCGCGGGCAGGAAACGGTTTTCGGGGTCTTCCGCTGAAATACGGCATTCAATTGCGGAACCTCTCAGTTCCACCTGCTCTTGCGTAAAGGAGAGCGGCAACCCGGCAGCGACACGAAATTGTTCCTGCACCAGATCGATGCCCGTGACCCATTCCGTGACGGGATGCTCGACCTGAACACGTGCGTTGACCTCAAGAAAATAGAAGTTGCGGTCAGGCCCAACCAGAAACTCAGCGGTGCCCGCATTGACATATTGAATCGAGCGCACAAGGTTAATGGTTGCTGACGTCATGCGCTCGCGTAACTCAGCATCGACGATCGGAGACGGAGACTCTTCAATCAGTTTCTGATGGCGACGCTGAATACTGCACTCGCGTTCCCCCAGATGAACCACATTGCCATGTGTATCGGCGATAAACTGAACCTCAACGTGACGGGCAGGCGCAATCGCTTTCTCAAGATAGACCCGGCTATCACCAAAAGCGCTCATGGCCTCACTTCGTGCCGTTCGCAACGAGGGGAGCAGCTCACGCGAGTCACGTACAAAACGGATGCCCTTGCCGCCACCCCCAGCCGCCGCCTTTAAGAGAAGCGGATACCCGATCTTCTCGGCGATAGCGACCGCCTCTGCGTCATCGGCAACGTCGGCCATCGCACCCGGCACAATGGGAACTCCAGCCTCGCTGGCGGTCCGCCGTGCTGCTGTCTTTTCACCCATTGCCAGTTGCGCCTCAGCGGGCGGGCCAACAAAGATCAGACCGGCCTCCGTACAGGCTCGCACAAACTCGGCATTCTCTGATAGGAAACCATAGCCAGGATGTACCGCCTGTGCCCCCGAACGTCTGGCAACATCCAGCAACGCTGGAATAGACAAATAGCTCTGCGCTGCCACCGCCGGGCCAATATGATACGCCTCATCGGCCATACGAACATGCAACGCGTTTCTATCGACATCGCTATAGACCGCAACACTGCGTAAGCCCAGTTCGCGGCAGGCTCGAATCACACGAAGTGCGATCTCACCGCGATTCGCAACCAGCACCTTTTGAAACGGCCAGTGCGCAACAGAGTGTGTATCCATCTGAAGGCTCCTTCGACTTCTGAGTTTTCTCTTCGTCCACAGTATAGCACGCATTTCCGCACATGCATAGGAAAAAAAGGCCACTCGCACTTTTTAATATTTCATTTCCACGAAAAGTCGGGTACACTGCAAGTTGACCTATTTTTGGCATTGAGCTATTTCGCCGTACAACACTACCTTACCTTTCTGACTCGTACATAAAACTGTCAGAAGTACCTGCCGCCTATGGAGGACGCTGCATACCATGCTAAAATTCATCTCCAACATCCCTATCTTTCGCCGCCTCTTCAGTGCGTTCTTATTGGCGGCGGTTATCCCCGGCATTGTGATCGGGGTTCTGGGATGGTTCTTTACCAACACGGTCAACGATCGCAGCGAGCAGTTGAAGCTAACCGCCGCGATGGTGCAACAAAGCACCCACATTGATACCGCACTCAAAGATCTTTCGACACAACCCCGCCTGGAATATCCTATCTGGGCCCAGAGTCAATATCAGGCACAGCTTCCGACCATTATTCAGGAGGTCCACCAGAAGCAAGGACAGGTCGATAAAGATATCACCAAATTCACGCAAGAATATGAAGTCAATACATCGGCTAAAATGGGGCGCATTAAAGCAACCCTGAGCCAGGATCTCCCCGACCCCGGCATTCTGGATCAACAACAGAAGCTCTTCAAGAACGTGCGCGAGAAGCTCTGGCCTGACTTCATGAATGCGCAGAACAACCTGCTCAAGCATCTGGAGGCATCGACCATTACCGCCAACCCAACCGCCGATGCAGACAAGAAAGCGCTGGATGATGCATTTAAGGCGCTCAATGATTCCTGGAAGCAGATCGATACCATCGCGAACCAGATAAATACCCAGACCGCCACAACAGGCCCATCTATTACCAACGCGCTTATTTTCGCGACCATTATCGCCTTGCTCGTCACAATGGTCTTCGTTATCTTCATCGGTTACATCGTGAACCTGACCATCACGAACCCGCTCCTCCATCTGGCCACCCTGACCAAGCGGATCGCCAAAGGTGAGACCAATGCCCGAGCACAGCTACAGGGCCGTGATGAGATCTACACTGTTGCCCAGTCGATGAACAACATGCTCGACAACATCGTACGCCTGATCCAGGAGACGCAGGCACAACGCGACTCGCTGCAAGGGCAGGTCGAAAAGCTGGTCAGCGAGGTCAGCGGTGTCGGTGAAGGTGATCTGCGCGTACAGGCAGAGGTCACGGCTGACGCGCTGGGAGTGCTGGCCGACTCCTTTAACTACATGGTGGAAGAGCTTGGAAGCCTGGTTGTCCGCGTCAAAGTTGTGGCAAGCGAAGTTGAAAAAACAACCTCAACCATTCTTGACAGTATGACGCAGCTTGTGGAAACGGCTGACGTCCAGATTCAGCAGATGGGCGAAGCCGGGGTTGAGGTCGAGAACATGGCAGCCTCAAGTCGGCAAGTGGCAGAACGCTCACAGATGCTCTTCGATGTTGCGAATAAAGCGCGTGAAGACGCTCATGGTGGTCGTAACGCACTACAACAGGCCGTAGAAGGAATGGGCCGTATTAACGAGAACGTGCAGGGCACAGCGCTGAAAGTCCAGATGCTTGGCGAGCGCTCGCGTGAGATTGACGAAATCGCTGAGGCAATGACCACCATCGCGCACCAGACGAACCGTCTTGCACTGGACGCCGCTATTCAGGCAGCTATGGCAGGTGAGAACGGTAAAGGCTTTGGCGCGGTCGCAGCCGACATCCGCCGTCTGGCAGAACGCGCAAAGGATCAGGCAACCAGTATCGGTCGTATCGTACGCGGCGTTCGTGAAGAGATCGGCGCAGTGGCCCTCTCGATGCAGGAAACCCAGCGCGAAACTGCTGCTGGTAGTAGACTGACACAGGAAGCCGGTATCGCACTGAGCTCAATCTTCTCCGCCATTGAACATCAGGCTCGCGAAGTTGAAAACATTAACAAAGCGGCCATGCAACAGCTCCAATCATCCAGCGCAATCGTGCGTATCATGCATGAGGTTGCCGAATCCACGAAGCAGAGTAGCGTCAATACCCGCGAAGCGTCCGGAAACATGGAACGCCTCGCCCGCCTTGTTGAGCAGCTCCGTGCCTCGGTGGAAGCCTTCAAACTGCGTGAAGATCAAGAATACTACATGGCAAACAGTGGTATGGGTCTCACCGCAGAGGATAGCAGCGAGAACCCGCTGACTTTCAGTGGCGTATTCCGTACCGTCAGCGCGACCGCACAGCCCGCTGAGGTTCAGGAAGGGACCTTCGATTCGCTCCCCCAGGGAATGCCCGCGTTTACACCGGCCTCGTTTGAGGAGAATCAGATCAGCTTCCCTGATAACTGGGATTGGAACCAGTCCACACCGCCGCTGCCCTCCTGGTCGGGTGAGCATCAGGCAGCCGGAAACAACAACAGTCAAACGCCTGAATCCTTCCCGGGAAGCAGCCCACGCTGGCCACAATCAGGCTTCTAGATCAAAAAGCAAAAGGCCTCTCACGTTTTGATGAGAGGCCTCTTTTTTGTCAGCTTGCGTTTTAGATTGGGAAGGCGCGTCCCTGCCTGCGCTGACGCACCGCCTCATACAGAATAATCCCTGTTGCCATTGCCGCGTTCAGCGACTCCACTCCAGAAGCAAGGGGAATCGAAATGGACTCTGTTGCCCGCTGGCGTGCCTCGGCAGAAGGGCCGTGGGCCTCGTTGCCGATCACCAACGCAAATGGTTGCGCCAGATCCAGATCATAATACATCTGCGCGCTCCCAGCCTCTGCCAGAAGCACACGCCCCCCACAATGCTGCTGCACCGCTTCGGTGATTGCATCCCAACTCATATTGTGCTGCACTGGCAGCAGGAGATGAGCGCCAGCAGCCGCCCGCACAACCTTTGGATTGAAATAATCCACGCACTCAGGCGTTAGCAGGACCGTCTCGACATCAGCCGCCAGAGCTGTACGCAGAATTGTCCCCATATTGCCCGGGTCCGCCAGATTATCCAGAATCAACAGGGCGGGACGCTTACCCCCCGCGCGTCGCTCCCGAACGGGCTCCGGCGCAAAGTCCGCCATTGCCAGCACACAGACAACACCTTGAGAGGTCTGGGTCTCGCCAATCGCTTCAATCACGCGCTCACTGACCTCAAACAAGCGCTGTTGCGGGAGCAGCCGCAGGATACGTTGCAAGAGGTCCCGCCCTTCAGGGGTTCGCTCAAGTAAAGCGGGATGGTAGTAGACCTCTTGCGGGAGCAACTGCGCATCCAGCAGGGCAGCCAACAGGTGTGGCCCTTCCATCAGGAACAGACCGGTCTTCTTGCGTCCACGCGTTGTATGCAGGCTCTGGAGTCGGGTGATACGTGGATTCGATGGACTGGAAAGAAACGTCATAGAACAAATAATGCGCCGGAATCAATGATCCGGCGCACCCTCGATTGAAAAATGCTTATTGCAGAATAACGTGCAACGTCCAACCTGCTACTTCACGGCTGCCATTGCCTTTTCAACGAGCGAGCTGAAAGCAGCCTGATCGTTGACAGCCATCTCAGCCAGAATCTTGCGATCCACATCAATATTTGCAACATGGATGGCATGCATCAGAGCGCTGTAAGAGATGCCGTGCATGCGAGCGGCCGCATTGATACGTGTGATCCAGAGGCGGCGCATGTCGCGCTTGCGGTTACGGCGGTCGCGATACATGTACGCCATCGAGCGCATCAGGGTTTCATGCGCAGGACGGAACAAACGGCGACGTGTTCCGCGCTGACCCTCTGACATGCGCAAAAACTTTTTATGCTTCTTGTGAGCGGTTACACCACGCTTAACTCTTGGCATAGTTCTTTATGAATCCTCCGTTCTTCTCGCTAAAGCCTAAAAGGCGTAAGGAAGCAGACGCTTGAGACGGCGTGTATCGCCCGTTGCAAGCTGGAACTTCTTGTCAGAACCGCGAATTGCGGCTGCCGATTTTCTGCGGCGCAGGTGGCTGATATTGCCCTTACGGCGCAGGAACTTGCCAGAGCCGGTTCGGTAAACCCGCTTTGCCATTGCCTTGTGTGTTTTCAGTTTCTGCTTCATTTCTCTCTTCTTCCTTATTACTGATCCGCGGGGAATGCGCCCCCTCAGAGACAACGTCAGACTATACCAGTTCCATTTGGGAAGATGCCTGACGACTTCTTGAGAGGAGTTCAAACAAGTCAAAACCCTTCAAACGTTGTTCCATCAAAGGCGCAGAGAAGCCTTTTTCAAGAACGCCCCCGCTTGCGCAACGCATTATAACATAAGAGCACTGACAGTCGCAACTGCTGGCCTCAAATGTCCTGGTTCTTTCCGCTTTGCCACTTTTGCGGAGTATGAAAAGAATAGAGCGATGAGAAGGAGAACTAACGCTCGAACGAAATTCGTGGTTTTGCTCGACTCTATTGTCAGGTATAGCGAACAATGCTATAATAGCGTGGTATTAAATGCCCGCTCGTGATGTGTTTCATCATAAAGCATTCTGTATCATCATATGATGACAGAGGAACAGGCATTTCATCCCACGCCCGTAGTGGGGAAAAATACAGTAGTGAGCCGCTAAACCGCCTTTATTTCTCCAGACAACGTCGGTGCCAGCCTCCGCAACAGCAGAAAAGCTGGTAAGCAGTCGTGTGTCTCTGGGAGAAAGGGGAAACGTGCGGCATCTGTTGTGCGTCAACAATGGTTGATGCTCCACCTGCTCTGGCGACACTGCGTGTCAGACCAGAAGCAAACCCAAAGGAAGGAGGTTGACTTCGTGCGTAGAGATTATGAACTCGGGTTCATTCTCAATCCCGAAGCCAACGAAGATCAGATACGCGCCCTTTTAGAGCGTATCGAACAGATCGTCGCTAATCATGGCGGCCAGATTGTAAAGGTAAATCAGTGGGGACGCCGGCGTCTGGCATACCCCATCGAGCGCCACCGCGACGGATATTACATCTTTATTGACATGATCCTGACCCCTGAGTCCGTGAGCGAACTTGAGTACACAATGAAGGTCACGGAAACTATTCTCCGGTACATGGTCAAGAAACGCGATCCGAAGGCTGTCCAGAAGGAGCGCGCAGAGCGAGCCGAGCGCGAGGCCCGCGAAGCACGTGCAGCCGAGGCTGCCGCCGCCGCAGAAGCAGCGAAAGCAGAACAGGCCGAGCAGACAGAGGCAACCGAAGCACCCGCTCAGGAAGCACCTGCTGAAGAGGCCCCTCAGGCTACAGAGGAAGAGTCTTCCACACCGGCCAGCTCCGAAGGTGAGTCCGTTCAGGCCTAGTATCAGTCAAGTCGTCCGGGATAGTTCGTTCGTTCTCCTGCAAGAAGAGTCGGGCTGGAAGCAGTCGAAAGGATTTAGCTGAGACATGAACAAGATTATGTTGATCGGGAACCTGGGACGTGATCCCGAATTGTCCTATCTGCCCGATGGGACAGCAATGGTCAAGTTTTCACTGGCAGTAAGCAAAAGAACAAAGTCTGCAAGCGGTGAGCGTGAAACAGATTGGTTCAATATCGTGGCCTGGCGGCAGCTGGCCGAGACCTGCTCGCGCTTTCTACACAAAGGGTCCAAGGTCTACATTGAGGGTCGGGTCAATATCCGCCGCTACACCGACAGTAACAATGTCGAGCGCACAGCGGTTGATGTGACCGCAACCGATATGGAAATGCTGACGCCGAAAAACCAGCAGCCCGCTGCCAGTAATGACGCTGACTCCTTCCTCGATATGAGCAACGACCTGGGAGATCTGGACGCGCATCCCTTCTGATTATGAAGGAGAAAGTTCGTGCAAAAACGTACGGATACAGCATCAGCTACAACCACAAGCGCTCCGGCAACACCGGCGCCTCGTCCGCGTCGGGAGCGCGGTGAGCGCGGTTCACGCCGTAAGGTATGTCAGTTCTGCCACGAGCATATTCGCGAGATTGACTATAAGGATGTCAACCGCTTCATGAAACGGTTCATCTCCGATCGTGGCAAGATCGAACCTCGCCGCAAAACTGGTACCTGCGCCAAACACCAGCGCGGCTTGAGCACAGCAATCAAGCAGGCCCGCTATATGGCCCTGCTCCCCTACACAGCAGAACATATGCGTGGGATGTAGTGACGGATAAGAGGAGGCAAGAGACACCACCCCGGTGCTCTTGTCTCACCGTCTTGTGTTCCTCCTGACGCGGCTTCGGCCAGGGATATCCTTACTGGAGGTTTCAATGAAAACTCAGGCAGCGCGTCGCCCCGGCAATAAGCGACCTACACGCTCTGCAAAAATTCGCAAATATCAACGACAGACGGCGCACGTTGAGGCACGCCGCGACGGCAAACCTCTGATATTTGGTTGGGGAGGGCACCTTTCCCAAAAAGAAAAACTCAGTCTACAACGCCGCGCTATTTGGTCCCTTGTTATCGCTTTCGCCGTCATTATTGTCGCTCTTCTTGTCGGTTTCTGGATCAATATCAATATCGTTATCCCCAATAGCCCGCTTGTCACGGTAAACGGTGAGAAAGTTCCACAGGCCGATTATCGCAAAATGGTCGCTGTCAAAGCCCAGCTGCGCGCCAATGATATCGAAGCGCTTCAAACAAAAAGCGATAATCTGAAAAAGCAGATCGATCCACAGCAGAAAGTTGTCAACGATCTTAATAAACAGGTTGAGGACCTGCAAAACAAGCTGAAAAGCAGCTCTGCCGACGCAAAGCCCGACCTGGAAAAACAGCTTAACGAGAAAAAGGCAAAGCAGGATACCGAACAGAAAAAGCTGAATGATCTGCAAATGCGCTATAACGCGATTGTACAAAACGATATCCCAAACCAGAAGCAGCTTTACACGCAGCAACAGGTCGGCGCGGAAAGTACCGATCTTCTCCTTGAGGACATTTTGATTCGCCAGTGGCTTGCGGACCCTCAGCACGCCTCTCTGAGCAATCAAATTAACCCGACGCCGCAGATGGTTGATAAGGCACTCAATGACTTCAAACAGGGAATGCCGAAATCGCTGACCTATGACAAATTCCTTCAGGATAACCACCTGAGCAATGAGGATGTGCGCAATATGCTCACTGTGAAGGTGCGCCAGGATAACATGAAAAAGTACCAGGCCGACCAGGTGACATCGCCTTCCTATCAGGTTCAGGCCAGCCATATCATCCTTGACACGCCCGAGGCTGCGAAGAAAGTGCTCGACCAGCTCAAGAAAGGGGCCGACTTCGCCAAGCTTGCGAAAGAGCAGTCAAAGGATTCCGATACCAAAGACAAAGGCGGTGAGCTCGGTTGGATGATCCCAGGCCAGTACTCGATTGACCGCGTCTCGAAGGTCGGCGTAGCCGGAGATCTCTGGCTCTTCGATCCAAAGCGAACTGTGAACGAGGTAAGCCCGGTGATTAACGACGGTGGCACCTATCGTATCCTCAAAATCACAGGCATTGAGAAATCACGCAACGTCGACGAGAAGACGCTGAAGAACGTGAAAGATAATGCCTATACTGTCTGGGTGCTCAAAGAAAAGGCCCGCCTGGGTGATAAGATCTCGCAGGTGGATGATCAGATGAAGCTGGATTCGGCTAATATGCCGTCAAATCTGCCAGTCTCGCCACCAACGCAACAGTCGCCCTATGGTGGATGATAGAGCCGGGCAACCGTCCAATCATCGTAACGCAGCAAAAACACCATAGCAATGAGCGGGGAATCCAGCGAGCACAAACACTGTGTGCTCGACCTTCCCCGCTCTCTTTTCATCAAAAGAGAAACACAAAGATATGACCACGTTTGCAACCGGTACAACCAAACCAGAAACGGAGATCCAGAGGCTACTTGAAACCGCCGCTCTCTATCTCCATATTCCTTTCTGCCATACCCGCTGCTACTATTGCGACTTTAATACCTACGCGGGTATTCTTCCCATGCGCGAGCCCTATGTTCGCGCCTTGTTAACAGAAATAGAGCTTGCAGGCGAGATGGCGCGCCTACCCGATGGCTCTCCGCGTCGCTCACGTACTATCTTTTTTGGAGGTGGCACCCCGAGCCTGTTAAGCGTCGAACAGATCTCTCGTCTGCTCGATGCCTGCCGCTCGGCCTTTGCTGTCGACGAGGATGCTGAGATCACGCTAGAAGCCAACCCCGGCACCCTGACACAGGAGCAACTGGAAGGATTGCGCCGGGCTGGCATCAACCGCTTGAGCATGGGAGCTCAGAGTTATGACGCTCACCTGTTAAAAACGCTCGGTCGTATCCATACCCCGGAAGAGATCACGCAGGCCGTTCACTATGCACGGGCCGCCGGATTCACCTCGATCAATCTGGACTTTATGTTTGGCCTGCCCGGTCAGACCATGCAACACTGGCGTGACACGCTTGAGCAGGCGCTTGAGCTCCACCCGGAACACTTCTCGCTCTACTCGCTCATCGTTGAGGAAGGCACCCCGTTCTATAAATGGGTTGAAGAGAAGCGCATTGTGCCCGGAGACGAGGACCTCTGCGCAGATATGTATGAATACGCGGACGAGCGCCTTCGCGTCGCTGGCTACCAGAACTATGAGATCTCGAACTGGGCGCTCCCCGGACACCAGAGTAAGCATAATCTGACCTACTGGCAGAATCTCCCCTATATTGGGATGGGAGCGGGAGCCTACTCGTTCTTCGATGGCAAGCGTTTCTCCAACGAGCGCGAGCCGCGCGAGTATATCAAACAACTCAAGGCCCGTACGCTTCCCATTGTTGAGAGCGAAACCGTCTCACTTGAACAGGCAATGGCCGAAACATCTTTTCTGGCATTGCGCACCGCCCAGGGGCTGCATCTGCCCACGTTTGAGCAGCGCTTCTCTCTTCCCTTTGCCCGCTTCGTTGGCGATCGACTTCAGCTCGTTGAGGAAGCTGGACTCTTAGAGCACGAGGATGGTTGGTTACGCCTCTCAAAGAAAGGCAGGCTCCTCGGGAACGAAGTTTTTCTACGACTGCTACCTGACTAGTAAAGGATAAAGGAAACGTGGCATCACACGAGCGATCATCAACAAAAGCATCACCATCATGGGAGGTAATGCCCTACCTCCCGGGCGACCTCTTCAAAGAAGCGGCTCGATACGGAATCCAACCTGTACAGGCACAACTGCTGCATAATCGCGGGATTACCTCTCCTGAAGAGATGCAGCGCTTCCTGAACGCTCGCTTCAAGGAAACGCGTGACCCTTTTCAGCTTATCGATATGCGGAAAGCCGTCACACGGATACAGCAGGCACTGGAAAGCAAGGAGCATATCACGGTTTATGGGGACTACGATGCCGACGGTGTCACTTCCTCGGCCCTGCTCTATCGCGCCCTGCGACGCCTGAAACAGCCCGATGCCCCGCTGAGCTTCCATATCCCCGACCGCCTGCATGACGGTTGTGGTTTGAACCTTCCCGCCCTGGATATGTTGAAGGCCCGCGGAACCTCCCTCATCGTCACAACCGATTGTGCCAGTTCCGATGTTGAACAGGTTGCCTATGCTCGCTCGCTCGCTATGGATGTCATCATCACGGATCACCATCACCCGCCCGCCGAACTGCCCGCCGCCGTCGCAATGGTCAATCCCTGGCGTCCTGATTGTCCCTATGGAGAACGCTATCTCTGTGGGGTTGGCATTGCCTTCAAGCTGGCTCAGGCGCTCTATCAGGTCTATCAGCGACCAGAAGAAGAGCTGTTGGAATTACTGGACCTGGTTGCAATCGGCACAATCGCTGATATAGCGCCCTTACTTGGCGAAAACCATATTCTGGTACAGCTTGGCCTGCAACGCCTCAATAGGACTCAAAAATGCGGCCTTCTGGAGCTGATCAAGCATACAACGTTGCGCCTGGGTTCAATTCGTGAGCGCGATATTGCGTTCAGTCTGGCGCCTCGTATCAATGCCGCGGGCCGGATGAAAGATGCAGGCATTGCGTTCCGTCTGCTCACGACCGACGATCCAGAAGAAGGCGCCCGACTCGCAGCCGAACTCAATGCGCTGAATCTGAGCCGGCAACAGGAAACCGAGACACTGATGCGCTTTGTGCGTGAAGAGGCACAGAAACACCCTGCGCACCCGGTAATTCTGGTTAGCGGACAGGATTGGCACGAAGGCATTATCGGGCTGGTTGCCGGAAAGCTAGCCGATGAGCTGCAAAAACCCGTGCTGGTTGTCAGCCATGATCAGCAAACCCAACTCAGCCGGGGCTCAGCGCGCAGCCAGAAGAACTATAACATTATTGAGGCGTTGCGCAGCTTCCCCGGCGAATTTGTGCGCTTTGGCGGCCACACGCAGGCGGCAGGCTTTACGATTGCCAGCGACGCCATTCCCGAGCTGTATGAGCATCTCTTGAACTGGACCGGCTCGCCGCTCACAGCGATCGTTGAGGAGACTGAAGACGAGGAGGAACAGGCAGAGCTGGAACGGCTGATTACCGGACAGCCCCGCACCATTGACCTGGTGTTTGAGAAGATCACCCTCTCGCAGCTCACTTATGACTTCTATCTCCAGATCCGCCGGCTTGGCCCGTTTGGCAATAGTAATCCTGAGCCAGTCTTCAAAATGGAGCATCTACGCCTGCTTCGGAGTCGGGTTACCGGACGCTCTGAGCGCCTCAATCTGAGCGTGCTGCTGGAGCATCCCGAAGAACACGGCCAACAACGTTGGGCTACTGTCCCCAGAGGTGGGCACCTTTTTGAGCGGCTCAAGGGGGTCAAACACGTGAATATCATCTTCAGCCTGGAGGCCTCCGAGGATGAGAACCGCACCGAAACCTGGATCAAAATTCTCGATATTCAGCCGAGCGAGCAGACAGAAAACACACAAAAGCCGGTGTAGGAAACCCCGTACACCGGCATTCGCTTTTTATGGAGATGCAAGAAACCACGCTTATGGATATACACCGCGAATTTCTGTCGCTTCTGCTACCCGTGCAACAGCCAGCAGATACGCTCCCATGCGCAGATTCGTTCGCTGCTCCTCTGCTTTTGCTTTCACAGCCTGATATGAGCGCTTCATAATCTTTTCCAGGCGCATATTAATCTCATCCTCAGCCCAGAAGAAGCGTTGCAGGTCCTGAACCCATTCAAAGTAACTCACCGTGACACCGCCAGCGTTTGCCAGAATATCAGGCACCACCGTGATACCGCGCTCATTCAGAATCGCATCGGCCTCAGGCGTTGTCGGTCCGTTCGCCGCCTCAATAATCAGGCGAGTATTGATCTGAGCCGCGTTATGTCCGGTAATCTGATTTTCCAGCGCCGCGGGAATCAACACATCGCAGGGGAGTGTCAGTAATTCGGCATTGGTGATCGCCTCAGCCTCAGGGAAACCTCTCAGGCCTCCATGCTCGCGTGAAAAGCGGGTAGCCTTCGGAATATCAATCCCATCTGGATTATAGAGACCGCCGGAGATATCGCTGATGCCAATGACTTTGCAGCCGGACTCATGTAGCAGCCGGCCAGCAATACCGCCAACGTTTCCAAAGCCCTGAATCACAACCCGGCATTTCTCAGGCTGCATATTCATGTCTTGCATCGCTTCCAGTGCCACCACCTGCACACCACGAGCGGTTGCTTCAAGGCGGCCCTCACTCCCGCCGATTGCAAGTGGCTTCCCGGTGATCACAGCCGGCACCGAATACCCCTGATGCATGGAATAGGTATCCATAATCCAGGCCATCACCTGAGGGTTGGTATTCATATCAGGAGCAGGAATATCGCTATCAGGGCCGATCAGAATCGAAATCTCGGTTGCATAGCGGCGCGTCAGGCGTTCGATCTCAGCCATAGACATCTTATGCGGGTCACAGATCACACCGCCTTTGGCTCCGCCATAGGGAATGCCAACAACCGCGCATTTCCAGGTCATCCACATCGCCAGAGCACGCACCTCGTCTAACGACACCTCTGGACTGAAGCGAATCCCACCTTTCGCCGGTCCCCGGTTAATATTGTGCTGTACCCTGTACCCTGTAAACATTTCAACATCGCCGTTGTCCATGCGGACAGGGAAATTGACAATCAATTCGCGTTTTGGTTTCCGCAGAATTGCACGCATCGCCTGTGATAAGCCCAGTCGCTCCGCAGCTTCGTCAAACTGAGCAACCGCCATTTCGTACGGGTTCATCACATCAATAGCCATTATGAAAGTACCTCCTTAGGCACCGGCCACCTCAGGCCAGCTTGCTGCATTGCACATGGAGCACCATTGCTCACTGAGTAGTGGTGAAACTCCCAACATAAACCGTTCTTTCAAGAAACAAAAAAGTATAATGAGAGCGCATAGGAAAACCCGCCCTGTTTTGGGCGGGAATGCCTTTCAAAATCCATCCACAGTATAACACCAGACTTTCATTGCTTTCAAGCCGAACGCGCGTTAGTCTGGTCGGTCATTACCGCGATCAGTGTTGTAAAAGAGCGACCTCTGACCAGTCTCCAAAATAGAGCCCGGCGGCATTCAGACTGACCCCTTTGAGCCAGGAAGGAATGATCGCTGCCTGCGTATGATGTCCGAGTGGCAACCAGCCAGCTTCCTCGATCGCGAGCCTTTCAGCCTGCTGATACAGGGCCAGGCGCTCATTGCCTGTCCTGGTCTCAGCCTCTTTCACCAGCCGATCAAACTCAGCGTTCTTCCATAACCCCTCACTCATAGGAGAAGAAGAACAGAGATTGGTATACAGCCAGTCATAGGGATCGGGGAAATCCGCCCTCCACTGTGTAAACCCGAGCTGGACCTGGTGCTGACGAACCTCCTGGTTATATGCCATTGTCTCCATTGCGTGGAGCTCGACATTGATGCCGAGTGCCTCCCGCCACATTTTGCGTAATGTACCCGCTTCTCCCGAGGTCATTTGTGCACTCGGATATGAGAACGTTACATCAGGGAATTTAGTCACATCCGGGTAGACTGTTTGCAGGAGCGACTTTGCTTTCGTTGGCCCATAGGGAATGCCGGTCGCATCAGGCTGATAGCCCGGAATACCCGGCGGCACAATCGTCGGGGCAGGGATAGCGGCATTCTTCCACATTGAAGCGGAGAGCCCCTGTTTATCCAGCGCATAGGCAAAGGCCTGACGCACGGCTTTATTGTCAAACGGCGGCTTTGTCGTATCAAAGAAAAGCAGACTGGTCTGAGCCAGAGAAGCGCTGGTAAAGCCTTTAATCACACGAGCATTATTCTGATCTCCCTGAGAGATCTTCCAGATAAAACTATACTGTCCGGCCCGGAACGCCTTCAAAGCCACCACAGGATCATTGATAAAGAGCATATCAACCTGTTTTAACTGTGTCTTTTTCCCATAATAGAACGGGTTTGGCTCAAAGACCATCTTCACATTATGGAACCATTGCTTCACCCGCAGCGGTCCCGTGCCAACAGCCTCCCCCGCAACATGCAGCGACCACTTTTGCTGTCCATAACGCTCGATGAGTTTCTTATTCACCGGCATAAACACGCAATTTGTTAGAGCAGAGAGAAAATAAGGAGCGGGTCGAACAAGCGTTACCTGCAACGTATGTGCATCCAGTGCCCGCACGCCACTGAGCTCCTTTGTCTTCCCCGTCACCACGGCCTCGCTTCCCTCAATGATTTCAAGCAGAGAAGCATGCGGAGCTTGCAGTTCCGGCCAGAGCGCTCTGGACCAGGAATAGAGATAATCGCCAGCCGTCACCGGAGAGCCATCGGAGAAACGCACTCCGGATTTGAGATGAAACGTATAGGTTTTGCCATCAGGGGAAATATCCCAGGTTGCCTGATCTGGAAGCACATTAAGATTCTTGTCCAGCCTGACCAGGCCGCTATAGAGCATCGAAGCAATCAGACGCGTATTCTCATCGGCGATCAGAGCAGGGTCAAGGGATGCAGGATCAGAAATACCTACATTTGGATATTTCAAGACTTGTTCCGCCGCAAGGGGCGATTGAGCATTCGACGTCTTTCCGCTACTTCCACCAGAGCTACAAGCAGTAACCACCGTCAGCAGCAGCAAGCAAGAGAGCAGCAGTGAGGAGGCACGCCTGAATCGCCCGGGTGATCGAAAAGAAAACATCGGGGTGTACCTCACTTTCCGCAACAAGAAAAAAATCGCAGCATGCAAAAATCCTCATATCATCAAGCCTGCGCTAACAGTCCGCCTTGCCGCCTGTCCGGGCGCCCCCGGCTCTTCCAGTATCCCGGGAACTGGCATAACATGTCTCGCGGGCAACTAAACTATTTCAGGATCTCACTCCCTGGTTTTCTGTTTTGCATCAAATAATTCCTACCTGATTGTAGAACGTATACATGAAAAGGATTATACCAATGCAAGCGTGCAGACAACCAATGGTACCCCATTCAGAGCCATGCGCATTGGATACACGAAATAACCATAGACAAACGGTAGAGCAATGACTATAATGGGGATAGAAAAATAACATTGTTCAATGTTGAACAAGAGGTTTCTATATGCGTATCCGTGTTATTGGCGCTCCCATGGATCTGGGAGCAGATCGACGCGGCGTAGATATTGGTCCAAGCGCAATTCGCTATGCCGCACTGAACGAACAACTTCGACGTCTCGGCTACAGCGTTCATGATATAGGCAACATTCACATTCCTCAGCCGGAAAGCCGCCCGGTCGGACATCCAAAGCTCAAGTATCTTGAACCAATCGTTCAAGCATCAGAAGAACTTGCCGATACAGTCGAGCAGGCATTGCAGGACGGAGAGTTCCCCTTGATTCTTGGAGGGGACCACAGTATTGCACTCGGCTCGATCAGCGGTGTTGCCAGTGTGCATAAGGACCTTGGCGTCATTTGGATTGATGCCCACGCCGACTTTAATACAGAAGAAACCACCCCCTCTGGCAATATTCATGGTATGATTTTAGCAGCACTGTCCGGGTTGGGCAACCACAAGCTCACCCATATCAAAGGATGGGCTCCAAAGATCAAGCCAGAAAATATTGTGATTGTTGGGGCACGTGACCTTGACAACGAAGAAAAAGCGCTGTTACGGCAGCACCATGTAAGCGTCTTCACGATGTCGGATATCGATCATTACGGCATCTTTGAGGTAAGCAAACGGGCAGTTGAGATCGCGGGACGCAATGGCCGCCCGATCCATCTGAGCTTTGATATGGACTCAATCGACCCGCGTGAGGCCCCGGGAGTGGGGACACCAGTGCGGGGCGGCTTGAGCTATCGGGAAGCTCATACCGCAATGGAGGTTCTTGCCGACTCACGACAAATCGTCTCGATGGATATCGTAGAAGTGAATTCTATTTTGGACCACGAAAATTCGACCGCCCGACTTGCTGTCGAGCTTATCCTATCGGCCCTCGGGAAAAAGATCTTGTAAGGCGCTCTTTGCTCTGCCTGTCACTTGTAGTAGAAGATATCCAAGCAACAGACAAAGGAGGATGCAGGGGGCCGCAACGGCGCTGCTCTCTGCCAGAAGCGTATGGGTGCAAAAGTCCTTTTTATGAACGGGGATTTTCTCCCTTTTGAACAGGGGACAATATCCGTTCGCACACATGGTTTTGCTTATGGGACTGGCTGCTTCGAGGGAATTCGAGGCTACTGGAACGCAGAGGATCAACAGATCTACCTGTTCCGGCTTCGCGAGCATTTTGAGCGACTGGAACGCTCCTGCAAGATCCTACAAATGTCTCTCCCCTACACAGTTGATGAGTTTATCGAAATCAGCACTGAGCTGGTTCGGCGCAACGGGCAACGCGAGGACGTGTACCTGCGCCCGGTCATCTATAAAAGCGATCAGATTATCGGCGTACGTCTTCACGGCCTGAAGGACGATTGCATTATCACCTCTGAGCCACTGGGAAACTACATTGAGATTACCGGCTTGCGCTGTGGTGTCTCTTCCTGGCGGCGTATAGATGATAACGCGATCCCGGCCCGTGCAAAAGTATGTGGTGGCTACGTGAACGCAGCGCTTGCTAAGAGCGAAGCCCTTCAGAACGGCTTTGACGAAGCCATTATGCTCACCAACGAGGGACATGTGTCAGAGGGAAGCGCTGAAAACATTTTCCTCTATCTTGATGGAGAACTCGTCACCCCGGCCCCCTCAGAAAACATCCTCCTCGGGATTACGCGCGACACCGTCATACAGGTAGCGCAGCGCGAACTCGGGATTCCAACTCGTGAGCGTGTGGTTGATCGAACAGAGCTCTATAATGCAGATGAGGTCTTCCTGTGTGGCACAGGAGCACAGATCGCACCCGTTATAGAGATCGATCGCCGCCCTATCGGTACCGGCAACGTTGGCCCGATCGCGACCCGGTTGCAAGAACTCTACTTTGACATCGTGCGCGGCAAGCGAGCGGAGTACCGCAAGTGGTGTACTCCGGTGTACAGCCTTGTGAGCGCCGAGAATACCGACTAAAATGAAGCCAAGCATGCTGGCAGACATCAACAGCCTGCCAGCATTTCTTTTTTTCATGCCCTCTTCAGGAGAGCTCATAAAAGCCAGTATCCATCTCACGCAAGATCTGAACGAGCTCATACACCAGCGCCTGAGCAATGGCAGGAGGACGCTCAACCAGGGTAAGTTGAAAATAAAGGCTACGTAAAAACGTCTGCGTATTGTGAAAAGCGCTTACTCGTTCTTCACTGGTATATTCCTGTGTCCAGGAAAATTCCAGTCCGGGAGGTTGGGCCAGCCGCCGCAACCACAGCTTCAGGTCTTCTCCGTTCAGCAGATCGCGCCGCAATATGCCCATCACGGCATAGGCCAGACGCTCATCTTCGCGATAGAGGTATACAAACGGAATCGGTTCTGTTATCAGATCAGCGATAGCGGTCAAAATACGAATAAGATCAGCCCTTTGCATATATCGATTCTGCGCCAGCGTCAGCAACAGATCAGCCGCGTGAGCGATAGCATGCGCCCATCCCTTACCTGGCACATACCCGCGACGGTCCTGCTCGGCCCGAAAATAAAGCAGCGCGGCTTCCAGACAGGATCGAATTTCCTCCTCGGTCAGGAAGGGATGCTCATTGTCATATTCGAGCACACAAGCCAGGATCAAGACCGAGAATGAGCGGAGGAAGACCGTATCAGTCTCGTACTCCCCAAGGCCAACAGTAAGCTGTTCTTCCATGCGACGAGCAAGCGAGCGCAGCTCTGCGGGAGTATAGAAACCGCGTTCGATCCAGCGAGCGAGGATCGAATAGGACAGCGTATCGCGCAACTCGGGATCACTTGAGCCAAGCGCGGGCAACAAAGCAGAGAGTAGAGCGGTTGCAGAATAGCCATCAGGAACATCATAATCCTGATTCTGGATGGAAAGCCAGAAAGACTTATCCTCCACCATACAAGCTCCTTCACACATTGAATGTAGCGGTTAAAAAAAACCCTGCCAGGGCAAAACACTGGCAGGGAGCATATGCATTTTCTGTTTGAAAGATAAGCACGGAGAAACTAACGCTTCGTGTACTGAGCAGCCTTACGAGCGCGTTTCAGACCAGGCTTCTTTCTCTCCTTCATGCGAGGATCGCGGGTCAGGAACCCGGCTTTACGCATAGCCGCCTTAAAGTCGGGATTCATGCGAACCAGAGCGCGAGCCAGACCGTGGCGAATGGCGCCAGCCTGACCGCTCGTGCCACCGCCCACAACACGGACGGTGATATTGTACCCGTCAAGATTCAACTCGCGGAAGGGAGCCGTGATCGTAGCAAGCAAAGCATCGCGGCCACCAAAATAATCGTTGGCGGCTTTGCCGTTGACCGTCACGCTACCATCACCGTTTGGGAAGAGGCGCACGCGGGCGACCGCCGTCTTGCGCCGTCCCATACCGTAGTAGTAGTCACCTCTATTGGTATCTGCCAAGGTAGGATCTCCTCTTCTTTACTTCTCCTGACCGGCCTGCTGCAACAGGGACTGAGGGCCTGTCCAGGTAACCGGCTTCTGAGCCTCATGTGGATGTGTTGGGCCAGCATAGACTTTGAGTCGCTTCATAATATCTTTGCCCAGGCGATTATGCATCACCATGCCACGAACAGCATGCTCGATAGCGCGTTCCGGGAAGCGACCGGAGAGGCGCTGACGCAGAGTCTCCTGTTTCAAGCCGCCGGGGTATTGAGAGTGGCGATAGTACACCTTCTGATCGAGGCGCTTGCCAGTAACAGCGACTTTTTCGGCGTTGACCACAATCACAAAGTCGCCGCAATTCATATGCGGAGTGAAGGTGGGTTTGTGCTTGCCGCGCAAGATCTGCGCGATCTGCGATGCCAGGCGGCCCAGCACCTGCCCCTCGGCATCAATGACATACCATTTGGGTTGCAGATCAGCGGCCTTGGCGCTATATGTCTTTCTCATTATGCATTAACTCCAAATTTTTCAGGATACTCAACCCGTACCAGACACAGCCCATGCGATGGAGCCGCTGAACCAGGGTGCGTCTTCTCGGCCCGTCGCACAATCTCGGCGAACTCCGCCACGCTTAGTCGTTTCTGACCGACCAGGAGCAGAGTGCCGACCATTCTGCGAACCTGCCCCGTGAGAAAGGCATTGGCAGAAAAATCACAATAGATAAGTTCTGGTTGTACCGGATCACGCGTGCAACGGGCCTCCAACATCGTACGAATACAATGATGTGGTCCTGGTTTTGCCGGGTCAGAGTCATAGGGGCTATGACCAAAGGCCCCAAAATCATGAGTCCCGAGCAAAAACTGACACGCCTCTTGCATAAGCGCAACATCCAGCGCGCGCGGGCAAAACAGCGTATAGCGGCTCCGCAACGCGGTAGGAGCGGCATCATTCCAGATCGAATAGCGATAGGAACGGCTCAAGGCGCTAAAGCGGGCGTGGAAAGTCTCGGGGACTTCCCGAACCCAGCGAACCACAACCGTATCAGGCAGAACGGCATTGAGAGCGCGACGCCAGGCATCAGGACGCAGCAGCTTCTGCGGGCGGAAGTTGATCACCTGTCCGCTTGCATGCACGCCAGCATCGGTTCGTCCTGCGCTGGAAACGACCGAGAAAGCCCCGGAAATCCGCTCAATCGCAGTTTCCAGTACACCCTGTACCGTTGCACCGTGGCTTCTGGGCTGACGCTGGAAGCCATGATAGTCGGTACCATCATACTCAATACCGCACGCAATATTCATACGTCAAATCAGGTAACGCACCAGGGTGCGCCCTTTCAAAAAAGCTTAGACAAGGGCGATCTGAGCGATTTCAGCGGCATCACCCTTACGGCGACCAAGTTTGGTGATACGAGTATAGCCGCCGCGGCGATTGACATAGCGCGGAGCCAGTTCCTCGAAAATCTTCTTTACCACCAATTCATCGGGCAGGGCCTTCAGAATTTTGCGGCGCGCGCGGAGCTCAATCACCATAGCCTGGTAAGCCGCATTCAGCGCCTTCTCCGCCTCATCTTCGTTGGAGATGATCTTCAAGAGTTCTTCGCGGCGAGCAGCAAGCTTGTCCTCAAGGAACTTGCGTCCCTTCTCGGTCAGAGGAGCTTTCAGCTGGGCGGCGCGTTCCTCATTGCTGGCAATAGACGCCTTGAGAGAGAAGCGGCCCTTGCGAGCGAAAGCCAGGATCTGCTCGGCCTTTTCTTTATCGGAAACAACAGAGGTCAGGTAGTCCCATGCCTGCTGGCGGCCCTGAACCGCTGCGTAGATCAATTTTTCCGCTTCAGCGCGAATAGCACGCGCGCGTGCTTCAGTTGTTTTAATGCGGTCATACCGAATGAGGCCAGCCATCAGATTGCGGCGCGCAGAACGGCGGCGCGGCTCAGGCATGCTCATCCGGTTTCCGGCAACTCGGTGCCTCAACTCATTCCTCCATTTCGTGATCGCCGTCCAAATCGGCCCCAACAGCACTGGTGCGAGCATTGGGCAAGAAGTTGCGAGCAAGCAAGCGTTCGCGCAGCTCCTGTAAGCTCTTCTCACCGAAATTGCGCACACCAAGAAGATCTTCTTCATTCATCGAGAGGATCTGTCCAACCTTTGTGATGTTACTGCGTTTGAGGCAGTTATAGGCGCGGACCGAGAGATCCAGTTCCTCGATGGGAGTATCATAGATCTTCTGAGGGATGGGCAAGCTGCTCAACGGAGCCTTCTCAGGCTCAGGCAAGGACGCACGGTAGTTCGCCAGCAAAGTGAAGTGGCGTACCAGGATGTCCGCGCTTTGCCGCAGAGCTTCATCCGGCGTGATCGTACCATCCGTATTTATTTCAAGAACGATTTTATCGTAGTTGGTCATCTGACCGACACGAGTATGCTCAACCGTATAGTTGACCTTTTGCACCGGGCTAAAAATGGCATCGACCGGGATCACACCAATCGGCTGATCTTCCTTCGAGTCGGCAGGAACATAGCCCCGTCCAGTCTCAACGACCAGTTCCATATCGAGATGGGCATTTTCATTATCCAGGGTCGCAATATGGAGGTCGGGGTTGACAATCTCTACCGTACTGGGAGCAACAATATCGGCAGCCGTAACCTCGCGCTCACCGTTTACCTCAAGGCGCATAGAAACGGCATGGTCAGAGAAACTGCGCAGACGCAGCTTCTTGACGTTCAGCACAATATCGGTGACATCCTCCATAACGCCGGGGATATCCTGAAACTCATGCTGAACCCCTTCAATGCGAATCGAGGTCACTGCTGCACCGGGCAAAGATGACAGCAGAACACGCCGTAGCGCGTTGCCCAGGGTCATACCGTACCCCGCCTCTAACGGCTCGATATCGTAACTTGCATAATTCCCTTGTATCTTTGTATTTTTAATCCGAGGCAGAGTAATGTTGTCTAGCAAGGTTCTAACCCGCCTTTCTTTTTCTACCAGAGTTCGTCCCTAACACTGACCCCTTCTACCCAATGCTGCCAGTCAAGCCGCATTGCGAAGGGATCAGATAGCGAAACCGCAGGTAGTCCAAGAGCTTCTAACATCCCTGAGCGCCTTCGAGAGGAAGGGGACAGGGACAGACCCACCGCGACTCAACGTGTTACCGCTGATAGTACTCAATAACGAGCTGTTCATCAAACGGCAGCTCAAGTTCTGCTCGTGAAGGCAGAGACAGGACCCGGCCAGAAAGCGCATCTTTATCCAGGGAAAGCCAGGAAGGAATGCTCTTCTGATCGAGCAGGAGAGCACGAGCCTTGAAGTACTCCATGCTCTTGCTGTGCTCGCGCACAGTGATTACATCGTTCGGCTTGGCAATGAAGGACGGAATGTCCGTCTTGCGTCCATTGACCTCGAAATGGCCGTGATTGACAAGCTGACGCGCCTGCGCCCGAGAGTCGGCGAAGCCCAGACGATAGACAAGGTTGTCAAGGCGCATCTCCAGGATCTGGAGCAGGTTTTCGCTGGTCTTACCAGGGCGGCGGGCGGCTTCCTCAAAGTGCTTGCTGAACTGGCGCTCAAGCACCCCATAGGTGCGGCGAACCCGCTGCTTCTCACGCCACAACTTGCCGTACACGGATTCCTTACGTGCGCGACTCGCACCATGCTGACCGGGGCGAGTGCTGCGTCTATCGAGAGTGCATTTCTGGATGCACTTGTCACCTTTTAAGAAAAGTTTTACCCCCTCACGCCTGCACAGCTTGCAGACCGGGCCGGTATAACGTGCCATCTAAATGATTCCTCCTCACACGCACAGCATGATAACAGCAAGCTTAGACACGACGCCGCTTCGGCGGTCGGCAGCCATTGTGCGGAATAGGTGTAACGTCGGTAATCGAAGTCACGGTCAGCCCTGCGGCCTGCAAAGAACGAATTGCAGCTTCGCGACCGGAACCCGGTCCTTTCACAAAAACATCAATCTGCTTGAGACCGTGATCCATTGCTTTACGAGCGGCATTATCAGCCGTTACCTGAGCAGCATACGGGGTGCTCTTACGCGAGCCTTTGAAGCCCTGAGCGCCAGCGCTACCCCAGGCAATAACGTTACCGTTGGGGTCGGTAAGAGTAACAATGGTATTGTTAAAGGTTGCTTGAATATGGGCCTGTCCACGTGGCACAGACTTGCGCTCACGCCGCCTGACCCTGCCAGTAGTCTTTTTCTTGTCTGCCATTCTTTCTCACTCTCTCCCGCATTACTTCTTCGTGGCTTTCTTCTTGCCAGCAACAGTCCGTTTTGGCCCACGGCGAGTGCGCGCATTCGTGCGTGTGCGCTGTCCTCGCACTGGAAGGTTGCGACGATGGCGCATGCCACGATAGCAGCCAATCTCGATCAGCCGCTTGATGTTCATATCAACTTCGCGGCGCAGATCACCCTCAACCTTGTACTCGCGGTCAATTACTTCACGCAGGCGATTGACTTCTTCTTCGGTCAGGTCTTTTACACGAGTGTCCGGATTAATGCGAGTCTTTTCCAGAATCTTGCGGCTTGTCGTCAGCCCGATTCCATAGATATAGCACAGCGAGATTTCCACACGCTTTTCGCGGGGAATGTCAACGCCAGCAATTCTTGCCATCTTTCCCTCCAGCATCAGGCTTTCTTCAGTCTCGCCCATGGGCAAGACGAGAAGCCTACTACGCCTTTTTTAGCCTTGCTTCTGTTTATGCTTTGGATCTTTACTACAGATAACCATTACCACACGATGGCGACGAATGATCCTGCAACCGTCACAGCGTGGTTTTACAGAGGCGCGAACTTTCATGAATTTGCCCTCCTCAACAATCTATCGACACTTGCGCTTTTTCACCGGCCCCACCCTCCAGCACGAAAGAGCGGCATGCAGGCAAAAAGGAAGCATGACAACGCGTCTTTTCTGTTCTTGCGCTTTGCTTGCTTCCAGAAAACGCTGAATACTCTACGTTTCACCACTCAATGCCCCTGGTGATTTCAGGCATCAGTGGCGTCAGGATATAGAAGGATGCCTTAACTCCACATCAACCTTTCACACGCCATGTAATGCGGCCTCGCTTCAGGTCATACGGGGATAGCACAACTCTGACCTTGTCGCCTGGAACGATACGCACAAAATTCATGCGAATACGTCCTGAGAGGACAGCCAGGACCTCGTGATTCTCGTTAATCTTCACTTTGAACATGGCATTTGGAAGGGCCTCTACAACAGTACCCTCTACTGAAATTTCGTCACTCTTAGGCATAGCATCCTTTCCTGATTGCGGACAGACTTTTTTTCTACTCTATCTCTGTTCCGGCTTGCAAGGAGAGCACATATGGCAGCCAACACATGCGCCTGAAAAGCCCCAGAACAGAAAGTCTTTCTCCGCTCAAAACACCGTTCGCCCCACGCCCGGGGTTTCGGCTTTTACCAGTTTCGTCTGTTCTACTTCTTGAGGTACTACTTTTCAGCATTCTTGCCGCATTCGGAGCGGGCGCGTCCACTGTTGTGCTTGTCGGACGAACCGAGAACGCGGAGCGCACACGGATAGTTTCTGATCCATCCGAATACAGGGCAGAATCAAAACTTCGATACTCTTAGAAGTACAAAAGGGCAGCAGTACCTACTGCTGCAGCCAACTACGAATTATAGCATACTTTCCATTGGACGTCGAGAGGGGGGAAGCACCCTCGGAAAAAAAGAGCGTTCCGTTTCTCTCTTACGCTCCCAGTGTCAGGATTTCCGCGTTTCCATCCGTGATAGCCACAGTATGCTCAAAATGAGCCGCATACCGACCATCGGCAGTGACGACTGTCCAGCCATCATCCAGCTCGCGGGTTGCCTCGGAGCCCAGAAGGACCATTGGCTCAATCGCGATCACCAGACCGGGCCGCAGTCGCATATTCGGATAGGCGGGCTCAACATAGTTCAGCACATCGGGGTCCTCGTGCATGCTACGACCGATCCCATGCCCACCATACTCGCGAATCAGCGAATAGCCAGCAGCCTCAATGTGGTGCTGAATCGCTCTGCTGATATCATGCAGACGATTTCCAGCCTGGGCAGCAGCGATTCCCCGGTACAAGGCATCCTCTGTCACCTTAAGCAGGCGTTTGGCCTCCGCAGAGACAGAGCCAACCGGAACCGTGACTGCGGAGTCGGCATACCAGCCCTGGTAGCTGGCAGCCAGATCGAGCGTGATAATATCACCCTCCTGCAACACACGTGGTCCGGGAATACCATGTACAACCTCTTCGTTTACAGACGTACAAATAGAAGCAGGGTAACCATGATAGCCCAGAGAGCCTGACTTTGCGCCAAAACGTTTCAGGGCCTCTGCTGCCAGATGATCCAGTTCCGCAGTCGTGATACCGGGACGCACCGCAGAGCGCAGCTCGGCGAGGATGGCCGCAATAATGCGTCCGGTCTCCCGGATCTTCGCACACTCTTCCTTTGATTTGAGAATAGGTGCCATTGTTTCTCTTCTTCATCCTCCATCAGTGAGAACCCGAAAGCATGTGCGGGCCTCAGGATTACAAGCAGGAACACGGCTGCAACCGGATCAAATACATACACTCTACAGAAGAGCGCTCTCCCCTCATTATCACGAGGGGAGATATCTTTCTTCACGATACTTTGCGTGAAAACAGCGCATTTGTCAAGAGGGGTACCCTGTATCGACAGGGTACAGCCCGCCTTACTCGCGCTCTTTCTCGCCCACCCGCTCCATAATAGCGGAGTAGAGCTGCTGATGGACCGCCTCAATCGAGCGATTTCCATCAATTTCAATTAACTTTCCCTGCTGTTGATAGTAATCGAGCAGGTGGATTGTCTCGCCAAAGAAGATGTCAAGCCGACGTTGTATCATTTCGCCGCGATCATCCTCGCGCTGATACAATTCACTCCCATCAATATCGCAGACTCCCGGAACTTTCGGGGGATTGGTGCGAATATTGTAGGGATGCTGATGGGCCCGGCAGATATAGCGTCCCGAGAGGCGCTCGACCAGAACGTCGCGGGGCACCTGTAGATAGACAGCACAATCGACCGAGCGAGCTGCACTTGCCAAACCTCTGTCTAAAGCCTGAGCCTGTACAATCGTGCGCGGAAAGCCATCAAGGAGGACGCCACGGGCACAATCGGGAGCACTGAGACGCTTGAGAATCATAGCGACCGTAATATCATCGGGGACGAGTTCCCCGCGGTCAAGATATTCTTTTGCCTGTACACCCAGTTCCGTTTTGTCCGCAATCGCCTTACGAAACAGATCACCACTAGCAACGTGGGGAATACCAAGTTTGTGAGCGAGCCTTTCGGCTTGCGTTCCCTTTCCGGACCCCTGAGCACCGATCAGGATGATATTCACGATTTTCCTCCGACGGAATTGAAGGGAGTGCGCCGTTGCACTCCCATACAAACGCCTACCAGACCAGAGATGGAAGTGCAGTGAAACAGCCACTGCTCCGGCTGACTCCCCTTAGGATAGGAAACCAGAATAGTTACGCATAACCATCTGAGATTCCAGTTGTCGTACTGTATCCAGAACAACGCCCACAACAATCAAGAGAGACGCCGTTCCCAGTAACTGGCTGCCACCCACATTCGCAATAAAGGGGAGGACCGCAATGATACCCAGGAACAGAGCGCCGCCAAGCGTGATGCGGTTCAGGATCGCATACAGGTAATCGCTTGTTGGCTGACCGGGACGATAACCAGGAATGAACGCTCCCTGTTTTTGCAGGTTTTCTGGAATATTCTGTTGTTGCCACATCACATAAGCATAGAAGTAGGTAAAGGCAACAACCAGCAGGCCATAGATCAGCCAGTAGTACCAGAGACCGGGGTTGACAAGCCAGGTCGAAACCCAAATAGAAGCATCTTTCAGCCAGGTAATACTACTGGTTGTCAGGAATTTAGAGATCACCGCCGGGAAGAGCATCATAGACTGAGCAAAGATCAGCGGGATCATACCAGCACTGTTGACCTGCATGGGAATGTAGGTGGTTTGCGCCGAGCCTACCAACAAGCCTCTACCAACCATGCGCTTCGTCGGGTATTGAACCGGGATACGGCGCTGTCCCAGGTAAATATAGACGATAGCGACCAGAGTCACCAGAGCGATCAGCACAAAAATGCCGATACTGACGATGCCACTGCCATTGCCTCCACTGGAGGTGGCAGAAACATAGCCCTGATGGACAGTATTCGGAATCCGGCTCACGATATTGCCAAAAATGACAATGGAGATCCCGTTTCCGATACCCTTTTCCGTAATCAGCTCACCGAACCAGACCAGGACAAGCACGCCGGCGGTGAGAGAAAAGAGGATTGAGTATGACTGCAACGCGTATTGCGGGTCAACAAGGCTGAAGTGCTTCAGCACATTCTGCTGCTGATACAGAGCACACTGTCCGACCGCTTGCAGAAACGCAAGAGGAACGGTGACCCAACGAGTGATCTGGCTAAAGCGCAGGCGTCCGGCTTCTCCTTGAGAGGCAAGATTCTGCAACGCCGGGATAATGGGTTGCAGGAGCTGCATAACGATAGTGGCAGTGATATACGGATACACACTCAGCGCAACAATCGAAAAGGTTTGCAGGGAGCCGCCAGAGAAAATATCCAGCAGACCCAGAAGCTGGCCGAGATTGGGGTCCGTTTTGCCCTGGAAGAGAGCAACCAGAGCCGTTCGCTCTTCCCCGGTCAGGGGAATCGTGATATGGGCCAGGACACGGCAGAGAATCAACATGCCTAGCGTGAAAAGGATTTTATTGCGTAGATCGGGTACTGTCCAGATGCTACGCAGCTTTTCCCACATGGGAGCCTCCTTTCACGTCACCAGACGCCGCGGGTAGCAGTAAAGCGCCTGCCCGCCTTGCAAGCAGTACAGGGTCCCTGGCGCAGATGCGTGTTGCAAGATTTCCAACCGCCATTCACCCCGAGAGCCCGAGAGCAGGCACCCGAGGGAAGGGCTGGAAGACAAAGCCTCACAGAGACAACAACGAGCAAGAGGCCAGGGAATTACTCCCCGGCACCCTGCTGATTCGCGGTTGCAGCCTTGTCGTCTTTGCGGCGTTTGGTCTTCGGATAGACCTTCGTCGGGATGATCTCGACTGTACCACCTGCCGCTTCGATCTTCTCACGTGCGCTGGCCGAGAACTTATGGGCATACACCGTCAAAGGACGATCAATTTCGCCTTCTCCCAGAATCTTAATCAAGCCACGGCTCTGCGCCTTCGTAGCCAGATCCTGTGCAACCAGATCCTCGGGGCGCACCTGGGAGCCTGCTTCAAACTGATTAAGGGCTACAACATTTATTATAGTATATTCATCGCGGAAAGGGGCATTGCTATTGCCCTGACCACGAACGAACGACAAACGCTTTGACAGGCGGTTCTGGCCGCCATTAAAAGCGCGATGGATTTTGCCACCGGAACGCGCCTTCTGACCCTTGGTACCTCGTCCGGCAGTTTTGCCACGACCGGAGCCGTGGCCGCGACCAACGCGACGCTCGGACTTATGTGAACCAGGGGCGGGCCGCAAATTGGAAAGTGTAATCGGGCTCACTTATTCCGTCTCCTCAACCTGCACCAGGTGCTGCACTTTACGAATCATACCACGAATCGTGGGCTGATCTTCATGCTCAACAGTGTGCTGGAGCTTGCGAAGGCCCAGCGAACGAATCGTATCCTTCTGATCTTGTGGGTAGCCGATTGCGCTCTTTACCCATTTAATACGTAGTTTTGGCATTGCATTCTCCTATCGACGGCGCTCGCCACCGGAACGGCGCTCGCGGCGCTCACCGCCACGGCGACCGGCAGCGCGGCTCTCACGTGCCTCTTCCTCGCGGGCAGCTTTTGCAGCGGCGGCCTGCTCAGCAGCGGCAGTAGCGGCGGCGGCCAGTTGCTCGGCGCGTTTCTTGCCCAGGATATCGGCAACGGTCTTGCCACGGCGGGCAGCCTCTTCATCGGGAGCGCGCAGCTCACGCAGGGCCTTCATGCACGCCTGCACCGTATTCGCCTTATTGGTGCTACCAAGCGTCTTCGTCAAGATATCGCGAATGCCAGCAGCCTCAACAACAGCACGTACCGCACCACCGGCGATAACGCCGGTACCAGGAGCAGCAGGCTTTAACAGAACCTCAGAAGCGCCAAAAGTTGTCTTAATCAGATATGGAATCGTTGTGCCAGACAGAGGAACTTCCACGAGATGCTTTTTCGCATCCTCGACAGCCTTGCGGATAGCCTCTGTATACTCGCTGGCCTTACCAAAGCCGAAGCCCACATGACCGTTGCGATCACCGACCACTACCAGGGCACGAATGCTGAAGTTTCGGCCACCCTGGACCACCTTGGAGACGCGGCTGACTTCCACCACAGTCTCTTCCAGGTTCAGTTTTGATGCATCTATTCTCGCCATATTTCTCCTTGCCTTGTTCGTTAAGGCATCCTCCAAAAAGGCTTTTCCGTGGCCTTAGAAATCCAGACCCGCTTCACGAGCGCCTTCAGCGAGTGCTGCGACTCGCCCATGATAGGCATAGCCTCCACGGTCAAAAACCACCTGCTTCACACCTTTTTCCTGTGCGCGCTGAGCCAGCAACTTGCCAACTTCACGTGCAAGAGCAACCTTCCGGTTACTGGCGATTGGAGCCAGCATCTCGACCGGAGTTCTCTTCGGCTTTTTCTGGGCGGCAGGGAGAGCAGTCGGAGCAGCGGGCTGCTGCTTGCCTTTTGCCGCTTTCTTCGCTGCCTTTTTGCTGGTGGCTGCCTCTGCCGCCACTTCCTCAACAGCGACAATCTCTTCTTGCTGCGCTACCTCTGGCTGAGCGGCAGGGGCCGCGGGTTCAGGCTGGAAGCCACGCAGGCTCTCCTCAATTGTCGAAGCCGAAACCAGCGTGTGGCCCGTAGTATCATCGATCAGCTGTGCATAGATATGCTTTCCGCTGCGGAAAACGTTCAAGCGTGGACGTGCCGTAGTGCCCTGTAGATGGCGTCTCATCCGCTGGTGCCGCCGCAGCCGCGCCTGATTTGCATGAAACTTCTTAATCATAGTTCAGGTGCGAAAGTTCGCAAGTGCGAGCTCTCGCATCTCCTTTCTTTCTCAGAGAACACAGAGTAGTGGGAACAGACATGAGAGACGTGGTCGGCACTACGTTTCTCTTTGCTCAACACCACCCTTTGCCTACAGAACCACAGAGTTTTTCAGGCTCCGGGCGCCGTACAACAGCGACTTTCTCGCGCTCTGTACCGTGCGCCCCGGATATATTCAAGATAAGAGCTTACTTCTTCTTGCCGCCGACTTTACCGGCCTTACCGGCCTTCATGCGGATCTTCTCGCCAGCATAGCGAATGCCCTTCCCTTTGTAGGGTTCAGGCTTGCGAATCCGGCGAATGCTGGCTGCCAGTTCGCCAACCAGCTGCTTATCAATACCGCTCACGCTGATGCGGGTTGCCTTCGTGCCGGGATCGGTGCCCTCAACATTCAGAGTGATGCCAGCGGGGGGCTCCACCTCAACGGGATGAGAGTAACCGACCAGGATCACCAGGTTATTTCCCTGCTTCACCGCGCGATAGCCGACGCCATGAATTTCCAGTTCTTTCTTAAAGCCTGTGGTAACGCCAACTACCATGTTGCTAATCAGCGTGCGATACAGGCCGTGCTTTGAGCGATGCTCCTTGCTGTCGGAAGGGCGATCGACAATGAGCTTGCCATCTTCCAGCTTAAGAATCAGAGCCGGATCGATCTTGCGCGAAAGCTCTCCCTTCGGACCTTTTACCGAAACAACATTATCTTCGGTCCAGTTCACCTGCACACCGGGTGGTACTGGGATTGGAGCCCGTCCAATACGAGACATACAATACCTCCCTCTACCAAACGTAGCAGATGACCTCGCCACCGAGACCCTGCTTATAGGCTTTAGAGCCAGTCATCAGGCCTTGCGGCGTCGAGAGAACGGCAATCCCCAGACCACCGCGGACCCGAGGGATATTCATACGCTTGGTGTACACTCGCAGGCCCGGCTTGCTGACGCGCTTGAGCTCGTTCAGCACCGGCTTCTTGTCGACATACTTGAGTGTCAGACGAAGCGTGCCCTGCGGATTATCTTTCAAGATCTCGATATCTTTGATATAGCCTTCTTCTTTGAGCACACGCGCAAGCGCCAGCTTCATTTTCGACGCTGGAATCAGTACGCGAGTGTGCCGTGCTCTTATCGCATTGCGAATACGAGTAAGCATATCCGCAATGGGATCGGTCATGTTCATGGAATCTCCTCCACTAAATCGCGACTACCAGCTCGATTTCGTGACGCCGGGCAACTCACCGCGAAGCGCACGCTCACGGAAGCAGATGCGGCACAAGCCGAACTTACGCATATATGCACGGGGTCGACCGCAGACCTGACAGCGGTTATGCTGCTGCACCTTGTATTTGGGCTTGCGGAGCGACTTCATAATCATCGAAATTTTTGCCATTTTCGCCCTCCAGATTATCGCTTCTTAAAGGGCATGCCCATCAAAGAGAGCAGCCGTCGGCCCTCTTCATCAGAAGAGGCCGTTGTTACAATAGTAATCTCCATACCGCGGAGTTTGTCGACCTTATCGTAGTCGATTTCCGGGAAGACCAGCTGCTCCTTCAGACCAAGCGTATAGTTTCCGCGGCCATCAAAAGCCTCTGGCGAAACACCCTGGAAGTCGCGCAAGCGGGGCAGCGCAACATTCATCAGTTTATCCAGGAAGTAATACATCCGCTCACCACGCAGGGTCACCATGCACCCGATCGGCATCCCCTCACGCAATTTGAAGGAAGCGACCGAGCGTTTTGCCCGCGTGATCACGGGACGCTGCCCGGTGATAACAGCCAGGTCAGAGACAGCGGCATCCATCGCCTTCGCGTTCTGGATTGCCTCGCCCATGCCGATATTGATAACAACTTTATTGACGGCAGGGACCTGCATCGGATTCTTGTAGTTAAACTCCTGTTGCAGGGCTGGCACAACCTCCTGGCGATACTTTTCTTTCAAGCGTGCTGCCATGACGTTTAACTACTCCTCGTCCGATCCTGAATAACTTTACCACACTTTTTGCAGACGCGCACCGGGCGCATTTTCTTATCCTGTCCCATCTCGCGGCGCTCAATGCCCACACGGGTGGGGGTATTGCACTCAGTGCACTTGAGCATCACGTTCGAGACATGAATGGGCATCGCCTTCTCAATGATGCCGCCCTGCTGTGTCTGTCCTCGCGGCTTCACATGTTTCTTGACGGTATTAAGGCCTTCAACAATGACCTTATTCATCTGAGGGATAGCCCGCGAAACTGTTCCCTCTTTCCCCTTATCCTTGCCGGCCAGAATCAGGACGGTGTCGCCCTTCTTAATGCGCAACTTTGCAAGGTGCAAGGGTTTTTTGATTTTCTGCTTTACTGCCATTTCTTCCCTCGCTACAGCACTTCAGGTGCAAGCGAAACCAAACGCATAAAGTTCTTCTCACGTAGTTCGCGAGCGACGGGGCCAAAGATACGGGTACCACGCGGGTTGTTACCAGGAGCCAGAATGACGGCTGCATTCTCGTCAAAGCGAATATGCGACCCATCTTTACGGGCATATTCTTTTGCGACGCGTACAACCACCGCGTTGACCACATCACCCTTTTTCACCTGTCCGTTTGGTGTTGCTACTTTTACAGAGGCCTTAATAATGTCGCCCACTTCTGCATACTTCTTTGCAGAGCCGCTCATCACCCGGATGCACATAATTTCTTTAGCTCCGGTATTGTCGGCCACCTTCAAGCGTGTCTGTGGCTGGATCATTTACTCTTCTCCCTCCGCCGACTGCTCAGCTTCATCTTCGGCCAGAACCTCTTCGACGGGTACAATGCCAGAACCACGCTGAAGGATTTCAACCAGCATCCAGCGCTTGGTTTTGCTCAGCGGGCGGCTCTCTTCGATGCGAACGAGGTCGCCAGGCTGACAGGCGTTATTCTCATCGTGCGCATAAAACTTCTTGGTCTGTTTATATCTTCGCTTATAGATGCGATGTTTTTTCAGGGATTCGACTTCGACGACAATCGTCTTGTCCATCTTATTGCTGACCACACGCCCGACCTTCTGCACACGGCGCGTAGAGACAGGCGTGGTGTTTGCGACTTGCTGCGTCATTATTCTTTCTCCAACATCGATAGACGATGCAACAGGCGTGCGATATCTTTCCGGGTTTGCGCAAAAACACGAGTATTTTTCACTTCTCCACGCTGTTGTTGTAAGCGGAGATTGAACAGCTTCTGCCGTGCCTCTTTGAGTTCCTTTTGCGCCTCAGCGATATTCATTTCGCTGATCTGCTTTTTGCGTTCGCTAAGCTTCGACACTCTCCGCCTCCCCTCGTGTGATAAAGCGTGTTTTGATCGGAAGCTTGTGGCTGGCAAGACGGCAGGCCTCTTTCGCGATTTCCTCGCTCACACCTGCGATCTCGAAGATAACGCGCCCGGGTTTAACAACGGAAACCCAGTGATCGACAGCGCCTTTACCGCTACCCATGCGGGTTTCAGCAGGTTTGGCGGTGATTGGCTTATCAGGGAATACCCGGATCCAGACTTTACCGCCGCGCTTCATATAACGGGTAAGCGCGATACGAGCGGCCTCAATCTGGCGGGCTTCCAGCCAGCAAGGTTCAAGCGCCTGCAAACCGAAGTCGCCAAAGGCAAGGGTTGCACCACGAGTGGCAACCCCTTTCATGCGACCACGATGCTGACGACGATACTTAGTTCTCGATGGTGCCAGTAACATGGCTTCGCTCTCCTCTACTCGCTCTGCGTGCCTTCGGACTGTGTTTTCGGCTCAGCAGGAGGTGGTGTCTGTGCCTGAGGCTGCTGCACTTCGGAAGGCTGTGCTGCCCGCGGCTGTCTCTCCCCCTGTGGGCGTGGACCGCGAGGTGCTCTCGGCGGACGGGATCTCTCACCCTGCTGACGTGGCCCTCGCTCGCCAGGTGCACGACGGCCCTGGGGGCGCTCACCACCACGTGTTCGGTCTCCCTGAGGACGCTGACCACGTGTGCCGCCCTCGCCTCTGCGGCGTTCTGGACGGCGTTCGCCAGTCTCGCGCGGGGCGGAAGGTTGAGCAACGCCTGCACCAGCAGTGAGGGCCTCACGGCGCTTGCTGGAGAGGATGTCCCCGCGATAGATCCAGACTTTCACACCGATAACACCAAATGTCGTATGCGCTTCGGCAAGACCATAGTCGATGTCAGCACGCAGGGTATGCAGAGGAACACTGCCCTCTACTTCCTTTTCTGTGCGGGCGATTTCCGCGCCACCCAGACGGCCACCAGCAATGACCTTAATGCCTTTTGCGCCGGCACGCATGGATTTCTGAACAGCCTGTTTCATAGCACGCCGGAAGGCCACGCGCTTCTCAAGCTGATCAGCGATGGTGCGTGCTACCAGATATGCATCAAGCTCAGGCTGTCGGATCTCGATGATCTCAATGCGGACGCGTTTCTGCGTCTTCGCCTCAAGCAAGCGCTTCAGGTGTTCGACCTTTTCGCCGCTGCGCCCGATCACGATACCGGGTTTCGCGGTATTGATCTTCACCAGCACTTGCTTTGGTGCTGCACGCTCGATCTCTACACGAGAGATCGCAGCGTCAACACGAGCCCCGGAGGCACCGGAAAGCTCTTTACTGATAATGTTGCGGATAGCAAAGTCTTCCGCTAGAACGTCTTTATAATTCCGCTCGGCATACCAGCGGGACTGCCAGCCTTTTACGACGCCGAGCCTGAACCCTATGGGGTGTACCTTCTGTCCCAAGAGTATCCTCCTCTAACTTAGCGGCCTGCGTCCGCCGGGTCGTCCGAGACGATGACCGTCACATGGCAGAAACGGCGCAGCATGCGGGCTGCTCGGCCATGTGAACGTGGCTTCACACGCTTAATGCGGAATGAGTCATCCGCCACAATATTCAAAATGTACAGGTCATCTGGATTCAGATTGTAGTTGTTCTCCGCGTTTGCCGCTGCTGAGGCTACCACCTTCCGTACAGGCTCCGCACCTGCGTTGGGCAAGAACTGAAGAACAGCCAGAGCCTCATTCACGCGAAGCCCTTTCACCGCGTTTGTAACCAGACGCATTTTGCGCGGCGATATGCCGAGATCTCTAGCAATAGCTCTGACTTGCATCTCTACCTCACCGAAGTGGTCTTTTCATTCTTGCCACCCGCATGACCACGGAAATGCCTTGTGGGGGCAAATTCTCCTAACTTATGACCCACCATATTCTCGGTTACATAAACCGGCACATGAGTCTTTCCATTATGTACAGCAATAGTCATTCCGACCATTTCAGGAAAAATCATGGAAGCGCGAGACCAGGTTTTAATTACGCGTCTCTCGCCGCTGCGTCTGAGCGCAAGAACCTTTTTCCTGAGCGATTCGTGTATGTACGGTCCCTTTTTTCTTGAGCGCGACATTTACTTACTTCCTCCTGCCCGCATTGCGACGGCGAACAATGAAGCGATCAGTGCGTTTGTTCCTACGAGTCTTGAAGCCCAGCGCAGGTTTGCCCCACTTCGTCTGAGGCTTACCACCAATCGGTGCACGACCCTCACCACCACCATGAGGATGGTCCCGCGGGTTCATCACCGAGCCTCGAACGGTCGGGCGGCGGCCCATGTGGCGGGCTCGACCGGCTTTACCAATCGTCAGGTTCTCATGATCCACATTTCCTACCTGGCCGACGGTTGCCATACACTGGATATGAACATATCGCTGCTCACCAGAGGGCAGACGCAGAAGCGCGTAATTTCCCTCTTTCGCCATAAGCTGGATGGCGCTACCGGCACTGCGGCCAAGCTGACCGCCCCGGCCAATTTCCAGCTCAATATTATGAAGAGTCGTACCGGTCGGAATATTCTTTAACGGCAGCGCATTGCCAGGGCGAATCTCGGCCTCAGGGCCGGCCATCACCTGGTCGCCAACCTTCAAACCAACGGGCGCTAAAATATAGCGCTTTTCACCGTCCAGATAATGCAGCAGCGCGATATTGGCTGTGCGGTTCGGATCGTATTCGATCGCTGCGACGCGAGCAGGAACGCCCAACTTATTGCGCTTAAAATCAATCAGACGATAGGCACGCTTTGCGCCACCGCCACGATGTCGCGTCGTAATCTTACCCTGATTATTGCGGCCAGAGTGCTTTTTCAGCTTAACGGTCAGTGACTTCTCTGGCTTTGTCTTTGTGATCTCCTCGAAGGTCGAGACAGACATGCCACGACGCCCGGGAGACGTTGGTCGATACTGTTTAACTGGCATCTTCTCTATCCCTTACGCCTTCAATGCGTCGATTGTCTGTCCTTCGCTCAGGGTGACAATCGCCTTTTTCCACTCGCGCGCCTCAATCGGTCGAGGGTACGCCCCTCTTCTGCGGAGCAGGCGAGCCTTACCAGGCATGCGCATGATGTTGACTTTCTCAACCTTCACATTAAAGAGCGTCTCAATAGCACGACGAACGTCCACTTTCGTAGCTTTCAGTGCCACTTCAAACGTATATTTGTTCTGCTCTTGCTGCTTCACCGTCTTCTCGGTGACAATTCCGCGGCGCAGCACTTCTGTGATTTCCACAGTTTCCCTCCTCGCTACGCTTCGCTACCAGACTCAACCGGAGTCTCTTCAGCGATCTTTTTGCTGGCTTCCTCGGCGCTCAGACCTTCGCCAAAGACCAGTTCAATCCATTTCACGGTTTTAATCGGCATGACCACAAAATCATGCTTGAGCAGTTCCACGACGTTGATCGAGGAAACATGCTGCACTTTCGCCGTAGGAATGTTACGCGCCGACAGAACAACGTTTTCGTCACGCTGAGGCAGCATCATCAGCACGCGCTTGCCCTCGCTCGTTGGGAGTTTCTCCAGAATGGCGAGCATATCTTTGGTGCGCGGCTGCTCAAGGCTCAAATCGTTGACAATGATCAGATTCTCATTCGCCAGCTTATCAGATAATACCGAACGAATAGCCAGACGGCGCATCTTCTTGGGCACATCCTGATGATAGGGATGCGGCTTCGGTCCGAACACGGTGCCGCCACCACGGAACTGCGGTGCGCGGGTGCTACCCTGGCGAGCGCGGCCCGTCCCTTTTTGCCGATACGGTTTCTTATTACCACCCGAAACCTCTGCGCGCGTCTTGGTCGAGGCTGTTCCCTGACGGCGGTTGACGAGCTGTGCCGTCACTACCTGATGCAATACAGCCATATTCGGAGTAATTCCGAAAACCTGCTCGCTCAGTTCGAGCTTATCTACGGCCTCTCCGGCCAGATTATACACTGTTGTCGAAGGCATGTCGGTTACCTCATCACATGCTTCTTAATCATGAGCAAGCCGCCATTGGCACCAGGCACAGAACCTTTTACCACCAGCAGGTTACGCTCAGGATCAGACTGTATGACTTGCAATTTCTTCGCGGTCACGCGTGCATTTCCCATTCGACCAGCCATACGCGTGCCTTTGAGTACACGACCCGGAGTAGTTCCAGAGCCAATTGAACCAGGAGCTCTCCAGCGGTCAGACTGACCATGAGTGCGGGGACCACCACCGAAACCGTGGCGCTTCACGACACCCTGGAAGCCCTTACCTTTGGACGTTCCCACGATATCCACAACTTCGCCATCATTGAAGATGCTGGCATCAAACACTGTCCCCAGTTCCACTTGCTCCGGGGTAATGCCTTCTTGCAGATGTACCTCACGCAGTACACGGAACGGGCCGAGTTCCGGTCCCGGGCGGCGCTGGCGATTCTCAGAAATCTTGAGCAGTTTGCGCATCTGCTTGCTCAGTTTCTCCTCGCCCTCTTCGCTCTTCTCAGTGTTGGCCTTCTGCTCTTGCTGATAAGCCTGTAACTGCTTTCGCTGTGCCTTCAGTAGTGGCAGGCTGTGTCCGAGATGTCCCAGAACAGGCCGTGTAACATTCTTCGTTGTGACCTGCTCAAAACCAATCTGGACCGCATCATAGCCATCGCGGTCAGCCTTCTTGATCTGGGTGACGACGCAGGGGCCGACTTCAATAACCGTCACCGGGATGACTGATCCGTTCGGTCCAAACACCTGGGTCATGCCGACCTTCCTGCCCAACAACGCATTTAACATACTCTTTTACCTCATCTTATACATTCAGCGCTCATGCTCAATTGTAGATGGACACATGATCCTGAATGCCATTACTCATCTGTAGGGACCCGCATTGTATCGTCGCCACTTTCACCGAGCCGTGGCATCGAAAAAACACAATAATGCCCTGAGCACTGGTTTCTTCTCAGAAATTCAGGCCCGGTTACTCGCTTCGTGTACTTTCGGTCACTACAGCCGTCAGGTTTTTGTTTCCTACAGCTTGATCTCGATGTCTACGCCTGCGGGCAGATTTAAATGAGTCAGGGCTTCGACAGTCTTGTTTGTGTGATCCACAATATCAATCAGGCGTTTGTGCGTGCGAATCTCGAACTGATCGCGAGCATCCTTATCAATAAAGGTGGAGCGCATCACCGTATACTTGTTAATTTTCGTGGGCAGAGGCACTGGTCCAGAGACCCGAGCGCCGGTTCGCTGTGCGGTATCCACAATTTGCATTGCCGACTGATCGAGAATGCGGTGATCAAACGCCTTGAGGCGAATGCGAATTCGCTGTTTTGTTCCCGTTGCCATTTCTTTCTCCTGGAAATGGTCTCTCACAGGGGAGGAGAGGCTATTGTGACAGCCTCTCCTGATTCATCTGCAAGAAACCTATTCGATAACCTGGGTGCAGTAGCCAGCACCGACGGTGCGTCCACCTTCGCGGATGGCGAACTTCACGCCCTCTTCCATTGCGATACCGTTTATCAGCTCCACCGTCATCTCGATGTTGTCACCAGGCATCACCATCTCTACCCCTTCCGGCAGCTGGATGGACCCGGTCACATCCGTCGTTCGGATGTAGAACTGCGGCCGATATCCGTTGAAGAACGGCGTATGACGTCCACCCTCTTCCTTCGAGAGGACATACACCTGAGCCTTGAACTTCTTATGCGGCTTGATTGATCCCGGCTTCGCCAGCACCTGTCCACGCTCGATGTCCGTTCGCTCAACACCGCGCAGCAGACACCCGACGTTGTCACCCGCCATTCCCTCATCAAGGGTCTTCTGGAACATCTCGACGCCTGTCACCACCACTGTGCGGCTCTCGTCGCTGAAACCAACGATTTCCACCGACTCACCCACTTTGATGCGTCCGCGCTCAATACGACCGGTTGCCACGGTTCCACGTCCCTTAATGCCGAAGACGTCTTCCACTGGCATCAAGAACGGCTGGTCCACCGGACGCGGCGGGGTCGGAATGTAGGAGTCAACGGCATCCATCAGCTCCCAGATGCAGGCAGCATTCGGATCGTTGCGGGAGAGATCGCCCTTGCTTTCCAGGGCCTTGAGGGCAGAACCACGGATCACCGGCACATCATCGCCAGGGAACTGGTTCTTCGAGAGCAGCTCACGCACTTCCAGCTCCACCAGTTCCAGCAGCTCTTCATCTTCGAGCATGTCAACCTTGTTGAGGAAGACAACAATCGCCGGAACGTTCACCTGACGAGCCAGCAGCACGTGCTCGCGTGTCTGAGGCATCGGACCATCAGGAGCGCTCACCACCAGAATGGCACCGTCCATCTGAGCGGCACCGGTGATCATGTTCTTGATGTAGTCCGCGTGACCCGGGCAGTCAACGTGTGCGTAGTGGCGCTTCTCGGTCTCATACTCCAGGTGAGCAATCGAGATCGTGATACCGCGCTCTCGCTCTTCGGGGGCCTTATCGATCTGGTCAAAGGCCGTATATTTGGCAAGCTGAGCATTCGACAGCACTTTCGTGATCGCTGCCGTCAGGGTCGTCTTGCCGTGGTCAATGTGTCCAATCGTACCCACGTTTACATGGGGCTTTGTACGCTCAAATTTCTGCTTAGCCATTTTAGTCCTCTTCTACTTTTACTAGCCATTCTACATTACCGTAGAATGCACGTTTTTGTACGACCGGGCTACCATCAGTTCGGTCGCCCTTGCTCGGTAGGCCTGTTCCCTGACTTCGGCACCGAGCCAATTTCTATGCGCAATATGTATCTATGATACGAAGATGCAGTGTGCTTTGCGCTCTGCGCTCTGGTAAATACGTTTGCGTTTGTTTGATCGGTGACAACGCTTAGTGAGGAAGAAGCACCGGGGCACAGTGCAACCTGAGGTAATTCACAGGCCCCAGTGATTATAATGCTTTCCTACGCGTTGAGGCAATACCTTGAGGCTTTCAAGGCCAAATCTTACTACTTTGCGTTCATCCGTACCTACAAGAGTAGGGCTGTACAAAAGAGCTCCCTACAAACCACGCCTACTGATTCGACTTTGCAATAATCTCATCAGAGATGTTCTTCGGAACAGGATCGTAGTGAGAGAATTCCATTGCGTAGCTCGCACGACCACTGGTCATCGAGCGCAGGTCGTTCACGTAGCCGAACATTTCGGCCAGAGGAACATGAGCCCGAACCACGGCCATCGTGCCCCGATTCTCCATACCCAGAATGATACCACGGCGGCGGTTGAGGTCGCCAATGACGTCGCCATAGAATTCATCGGAGGTAGTCACTTCTACCTTCATCATGGGCTCAAGCAGGATCGGACCAGCCTTACGTGCGGCCTCGCGTACTGCCAGTGAACCGGCAATCTTAAAGGCTGCTTCGCTGGAGTCTACTTCGTGATACGAACCATCATAGAGCGTTGCTTTGACGTCAACCATCGGGAAGCCAGCAATGATACCGTTTTCCAGAGCCTCACGGACACCCGCTTCAACGGGCTTAATGTACTCTTTCGGCACCACACCACCGACGATGGCGTTCACAAACTCAAAGCCTTTACCACGCTCATTGGGCTCAACCTTCACCCAGACATCACCGTACTGACCTTTACCACCCGACTGGCGGACGTGGCGTCCCTGTGCCTGTGCGGGGCGAGTAATGGACTCACGATAGGCTACCTGCGGACGACCCACATTGGCTTCGACTTTAAATTCGCGGCCCAGGCGGTCGAGCAGCACTTCTAGCTGCAACTCACCCATACCTTTGAGGATCGTCTGACCGCTCTCAGGATCGGTGTGAACACGGAAGGTCGGATCTTCTTCCGCCAGCTTGCCAAGTGCAATACCCATCTTTTCCTGGTCGGCGCGGGTCTTTGGCTCAACAGCGATCTCGATCACTGGATCAGGGAACTGGATCGACTCAAGGACAATCGGACGCTGTATGTCAGAGAGCGTATCCCCGGTGAAGGTATCGCGCAAACCAACGGCTGCACAAATGTCACCCGCACGAATCTCGTCAATATCCTCGCGGTGGTTTGCGTGCATCCGCAGAATGCGTCCAATACGCTCTTGCTTGCCTTTGGTGCTGTTGAGAACGGGAGAACCCTTCTTCAACATACCAGAGTAAACACGCATGAATGCCAGACGTCCAACGAAGGGGTCAGAGACAATCTTGAAGACCAGTGCGCTGAACGCCTCATCGTCACTGACCTCGCGAGTCACAGCCTCTTCCGTGTTTGGATCGGTGCCTGTCGGCTTCGCAATATCCAGAGGAGAGGGCAGATAGTCGATCACGGCATCCAGCATTGCCTGTACGCCCTTATTCTTGAGGGAGCTACCACACAGCACGGGAACAAGAGCGCTGGAGATAGTTGCCCGGCGCAGGGCCGCCTTCAGCTCATCAACCGTAATCTCTTCGCCTTCAAGATATTTGAGGGTGAGTTCCTCGTCTGTCTCAGCGACGCGCTCGATCAGAGCATCACGATGCTTCTGGAACTCTTCTCTCAGTTCAGCAGGAACCTCGCTATGTTCAGCCTGAGTTCCTTTATCGTCAACAAAGACAACCGCTTCCTGATTGATCAGGTCAACAAAGCCCTTGAAGTCACTTTCCTGACCGATCGGCATCTGAATAGGAACGGGTACAGCGCCCAGACGATCTTTGATCATCTCGATGGTGCGCCAGAAATCGGCTCCAATACGGTCCATCTTATTGACAAAGCAGATGCGTGGCACGTTGTACTTGTTCGCCTGACGCCAGACAGTCTCGGACTGAGGCTCAACACCAGCGACAGCGTCAAAGACGACAACGCCACCATCGAGGACGCGCAGCGAGCGCTCCACCTCGGCAGTGAAGTCTACGTGGCCCGGAGTATCAATGATATTGATACGATGGTCCTGCCAGAAACAGGTAGTGGCGGCAGACGTAATCGTAATGCCGCGTTCACGCTCCTGCTCCATGTAGTCCATCGTCGCAGCCCCTTCATGCGTTTCACCGATGCGGTGAATCTTCTTGGTATAGAAAAGGATGCGCTCCGTGGTGGTCGTCTTACCAGCATCAATGTGAGCGATGATACCAATATTGCGAGTTCTTTCGAGTGAGTATTCTCTAGCCATGTTTTATACTACCAGCGATAATGAGCGAAAGCCCGGTTGGACTCCGCCATCTTATGGGTCTCCTCACGTTTCTTAATAGTTGCACCTTGACCCGCCGCAGCGTCCATCAACTCACTGGCAAGTTTATCCGCCATTGTCTTCCCGGAGCGGGAACGAGCAGAGCGAATAAGCCAACGTATCGCCAACGCAACTCCGCGATCCTTACGGACCTCTATAGGTACCTGATAGGTCGAACCACCCACACGGCGGGGTTTGACTTCAATGCTTGGCGTGGCATTCTTCAATGCCTGCTCAAAAACCTCGATCGACGGCCGCTTCTGCTTGGCCTCAATCGTCTCAAGCGCTTGGTAAACGATGCGCTCAGCCAGGCTCCGCTTGCCGTCCAACATCAACTTGCTTACGAAGCGTGTGATGTTTTTATTCCTAAACTTTGCATCCGGCACATCGGGCCGGCGCACCGCTCTTCTTCTTCTTGGCAATTCCTGCCTCCTCTTTGCACACCACTCAGAAGGTACGCGTCATCTGGTTAACGCATCGTGTGTCCACACGAACCACTTGGAGGCAGCTCCCTCCTGGTTCTGCGTACTTCCGAATGCCTACTACGGATGTAGTTTACTTCACAGCCACCTGACAGCACCTCGCCCCAAATGACGAGGGTTCTTCCTTCATCCAGCCCGCTTTGCTCATGGCCTTAGCAGGAAGGCGGGGAGAGGCGGTCTGTCCAGAAGCATTTCACAGGGGCAGATCCCCTGTCCGTTTCCGATTTGCCCTATCGGTACGGTCCTGTATTGCCTTACCTCACGAGGTCCAGCCTTGCAGGCCTTCTTCGTGTGATTGTTCGTAAGATTGCATTATCAAGTAGAGACAGCCTCGGAAAACAGACTGTTTTCCGTTTCGACGGGTGCGGCCCGCCCCGGGGGAAACTGTACACCCGGTCGCGCTGAATACAGTGGCCTATGGCCAACTCCATTCCTCACGGGCGTTTTTAACACCAGAAAAGGCGCCGACTAGATCAAGGCACACTTTTTCCTCAATCTCTGACGCCTGCCCGCAGGTGCCTTTCCCGGTCGTTTCCCTCATTTGAGCTGCGAGCGCTCAACCAGGAGGTCACCTGACATGCATCGTAGAACCGTGCAATAGACGCACGAGCTTCGCTCGCATCACCGTTGCTCTACAATGCCACAGATCTTCCAATAATCTCATCGACGGCACGCAGATAACAGGTCAAAAGATACACTATGCCGTCTCTGGCACCTAAAGTGCTAGCGCTTACCCTTTGCTGGTGCGGCTGCCTGTCCGGGTTTCGGTCGTTTCGCGCCATATTTCGAGCGACCCTGACGGCGCTTGGAAACGCCTTCGCTATCCAGCGTACCGCGGATGATGTGATACCGAACGCTAGGCAAGTCCTTCACGCGTCCACCACGAATCAGAACAACCGAGTGTTCCTGAAGGTTATGACCCTCGCCAGGAATATAAGCGGTTACTTCCATCTGGTTCGAGAGCTTCACACGAGCAATCTTACGCATGGCCGAATTCGGCTTCTTCGGCGTCATAGTACGCACCTGAGTGCACACGCCACGCTTCTGCGGCGAACCCTCAAGGCGCGAGACTTTATTCTTCAGCGCGTTGTACGAATACAGCAGCGCCGGGGCCTTCACTTTCTTTGTTTTCTGGGAGCGGCCCTTTCGGATTAACTGGTTAATTGTCGGCAAGGAACATCCTCCCTGTCCTCACTTGAGTAAGCGCGGATAGCAGGGCTATCCGCGACTTTCCATCACTTATACGCGATTGCATATGTTATCATTCCTGTTCCTCGCTGTCAAGTGTCAGACCGAGGGTACTGCCTGTGGCATTGCTCGGCAGACTATCAACAGTGAGGCCTCCGACGCCAGCCGGAACCGGCGAGACCGACTCCAGCAGTTGCGCCATCGCTTGCTGACGTGCCTGCAATTCCTTGCGGCGCTGCGCAATGCCAGATCCGGCAGGAATGAGTTTACCAATAATCACGTTCTCCTTCAAGCCAATCAGGTGATCGGTCTGCGCCTCAATCGCAGCCTCGGTCAGCACACGGGTGGTCTCCTGGAAGGAGGCCGCGGCCAGGAAGCTATCAGTATTGAGCGAGGCCTTCGTCACACCAAGCAGCACAGTCTGCGCTGTGGCGGGCTCACCACCCTCTGCCAGAATGCGGGCGTTGGTCTCTTCATACGTGAAGCGATCAACCAGATCATTGGGCAGCATATCGGTGTCGCCCGGATCCTCAATCTTCACGCGACGCAGCATCTGACGCACGATCACTTCGATGTGCTTATCGTTATTATAGACACCGGTGTTACGGTACACACGCTGTACTTCTTTGACCAGATAGATCTGTACAGCCTCGCGACCCTGGATGCGCAAGACATCCTGTGGATCTTTCTGACCGGAAGTGATCGGTGTTCCAGCGGTGATCCTCTGCCCGTTCTCGACAACGATGCTCTTGGCTGCCGGGATGACATACGAGCGCTCGTCCCGCTCCTCAAAGCGGATCGAGAGCACATCACCATTCTCGCTGGCATTGTGGACGATATCGCCTTCTGTACGCGCCAGAACAGGCACAGGCTCGTTACCGCCCTCCGCAGGCATCAGGGCAATGACCTGATCCTTCTGTACATGCTCTCCGTCAGCCACCATGACCTCTGTGCCTGCCGGTAGCTTGTACTCGTCAAAGAAGACGTTGCTGGCAACAACGCGCACGGTGCGCTGGCCACTCTCCTCATCCTTGACGATCTCAACAACACCATCGATTTCGCTGATTTCGGCTTTATCCTTCGGTACACGTGCCTCGAACAGCTCTTCAACGCGTGGCAGACCCAGCGTGATGTCACCCTGTGCACCAGCGATACCACCAGTGTGGAACGTACGCATCGTCAGCTGCGTTCCAGGCTCACCAATGGACTGAGCGGCGATAATACCAACCGCTGCACCGATACTTGCCAGTGCGTTTGCTGCCAGGTCGCGACCATAGCAGAGGCGACAGACACCCCGTCGGGCCGCACAGGTCAGCACTGAGCGCACACGAACCTGCTGGATACCAGCCTCTACAATCTCATCGACCAGATCTTCAGTCAGCTCATCGTTGACTTTGATATGCTCAAGTCCGGGGATCTCTTCCGCAAGCACGCGACCGATCAGACGGCTGCGCATATTGTCGAGACCCATTTCCTTCGAGTCCTCTTCGGTAATCAGAATACCGTCGGTGGTACCACAATCCTCCTCATTGACGATGACATCCTGTGCCACGTCGATCAGACGGCGGGTGAGGTAACCGGACTCTGCCGTTCGCAGCGCCGTATCTGCAAGACCCTTACGAGCACCGTGGCTACTGATGAAGTATTCCAACACGCTCAGGCCTTCGCGGAAGTTACCACGGATAGGCACCGGAATAATCTTACCGGACGGGTTCGTCATCAGACCGCGCATACCGGAAAGCTGACGGATCTGCTGGAACTTCGCTTTCGTCGCACCAGATTTCGCGATGGTGTAGATGGAACCGAACGGATCAAGCGTTCCTTCCACCATCTTGGTGACGTTCTCGGTGACTTCGTTCCAGATATCAACTGTCTGCTGATATTTCTCGTTTTCCGTAATCAGACCGTCGCGATACTGCTCTTCCAGCTCAGCGATCTTCTCATCTGCCTGCTCTAGCTCCGCCTGCTTGGCGATAGGCACCTTCACGTCGCTGATCGCGATGGTCGCGCCCGCCTTCGTGGCGTAGTTAAAGCCCAGGCGCTTGATCTCGTCTGCCAGCTCGGTCGTCTTGACACGACCATAGATCTTAAAGCAGTCCGCGATCACCTGGCGCAGATTCTCTTTCTTCATGGCGTAGTTTCTGAAGCGCAGACGCTCAGGCAACGCCTCATTGAAGATGATACGACCGATGGTGGTTTCAACCAGCTTGCCGCCCGAAGCATTGAATGAAGGTCGAGTTGGTGGCGCATCATCGTAGATATCATAATCACCAAGACGGACCTTGATTCTAGCCTGCAACTCAACAAAGCCATGATGATAGGCCAGCAGCGCTTCTGTCGTGTCGGTAAAGACACGGCCCTCGCCCTTCTTGTTCGGGCGCTCCTGAGTCAGGTAGAAGCAGCCAAGCACCATATCCTGGCTGGCGCCAATCGACGGCTCACCATGGGCAGGTGATAGCAGGTTACGGGTTGACATCATAAAGCGGCGCGCCTCGTCCTGTGCCTTTTCGGACAGCGGGACGTGTACCGCCATCTGGTCACCATCAAAGTCAGCGTTAAAGGCAGAACAGACCAGCGGGTGCAACTGGATCGCGCTACCCTCAACCAGCACGGCCTCAAAGGCCTGAATTCCAAGACGGTGCAGCGTCGGAGCGCGGTTCAACAGCACTGGATGGTTCTTAATAACCTCTTCCAGCACGTCCCAGACCTCGGGCTTGACCCGCTCAACAAAGCGCTTGGCACTCTTGATATTGTGGGCAAAATTCTGCTCAACGAGCTTGCGCATGACGAAGGGCTTGAACAGCTCAAGCGCCATTCTCTTTGGCAGACCGCACTGATGCAGTTTCAGCTCAGGACCAACCACGATAACCGAGCGACCAGAGTAGTCAACGCGCTTACCGAGCAGGTTCTGACGGAAGCGGCCCTGCTTACCCTTGAGCATGTCGGACAGGCTCTTCAGCTTGTGATTACCGGAACCGGCAACCGCACGACCGCGGCGCCCATTGTCAATGAGTGCGTCACAGGCTTCCTGCAACATGCGTTTCTCATTGCGAATGATGATCTCCGGTGCACCAAGCTCCAGCAGGCGCTTGAGACGGTTGTTGCGGTTAATCACTCGGCGATACAGATCGTTCAGGTCTGAGGTCGCGAAGCGGCCACCATCGAGCTGGACCATCGGGCGCAGTTCAGGCGGCAGAACCGGAAGCACGGTCAGGATCATCCACTCAGGAGAGGTGCTTGACTTGCGGAAAGCTTCCACAACCTTCAGGCGCTTGGTTGCCTTCTTGCGGCGCTGACCAACCGTTGAGTTGATCTCATGGCGCAGATCGGCAGCCAGTTTATCCAGATCAATGCTGGCGATCAGCTCGCGGACAGCCTCGGCGCCCATCCCGGCGGTGAACACATCGGGGAAGGCGTCCTTCAGCTCGCGATAGCGATTCTCCTGAAGCAGATCCATCTTCTTCAGGCTCTCCAGATCGCGGCGCAGTGCATCCAGGCGAGCTTTTGCCTCGGCACGCTCGCGCTCAAGCTGAGCCTGTGCGGTGTCGATCTGGCCCTGATATTCCAGGCCCAGGCGATCGGCCTCACGCTTGTTATCGACGATCGCGGCATCGAGCTCACGGCGAGCCTGTTCGGCGATGGCGTTGCGCTTTGTTTCGGCAACGCGTTCAAGGACCTCAATATGTTTCGGTGAAACAACCTCTCCGTCCCTGACGATCACGGTATCGCTTGGTGTGTACACGATATCGAAATCAACCACCTTGTTCATGTTCTCGCGGAGCTCGGCCAGCGTCTCGCTCTCCTCGCGACGAGCATCCTCAAGGTCGCGCTCGCGGCGCTCTTCGATGCTCTGACGATCAACCGTCTTCAAGCGAGTGGCGTTCTCGCGGATAGCATCATCGCGCTGTGTTTTCAGCGAATTGATCCGCTCAACAACCTTCTCATTGAGGTCTGTATCAAGTTCCTGAAGTTCCTGATCCAGACGCATCAGTTCACGCTGTCGCGCCTCTTCATCAACATTCGTCACCACATACAGCGCAAAGTACAGAATGCGCTCAAGGTTACGCGGCGACAGGTCCAGCAGGAGACCAATACGGCTTGGTGTGCCCTTAAAGTACCAGATATGACTGACGGGCGAAGCCAGTTCGATATGTCCCATACGCTCGCGGCGTACTTTTGAGCGAGCTACCTCAACACCGCACTTGTCACATACGATGCCCTTAAAGCGCACCCGCTTATATTTACCACAGTAACACTCCCAGTCTTTGGTGGGCCCGAAGATGCGTTCGCAGAACAGGCCGTCTTTTTCTGGTTTGAGTGTACGATAGTTAATGGTCTCCGGTTTCGTCACCTCGCCATAGCTCCAGCTACGAATTTGTTCCGGGCTGGCAAGGCTGATACGGATAGCGTTAAAATCGTTGACTTCGAGCATGCTACCTCCTGGGGTAGGGGCAAATACACAGCACCCTCATAGAGATATCAAAAGCGGTATGAGCGCACCATGTATCGTCGCACTTCCTCCCTACACTATTGATCTCCTTCGAAACCGGACAGATTAATACCTAGTTCCGGCATCACATCAATCGAGGTTTCCTCGATAAAATGTATCTTCTGCTCGTCCTCGTTGAGCACTTCTACGTTGATTCCAAGGCTTTGCAATTCCTTGACCAACACCTTGAAGGATTCGGGCACGCCGGGCTCCATAATCGGGTCACCCTTGACAATAGCCTCATAGGTCTTCACTCGTCCCACAACATCATCAGACTTGATTGTCAGAATCTCTTGCAGGATGTTTGCAGCCCCATAGGCTTCCAGAGCCCAGACTTCCATCTCACCGAAGCGCTGGCCGCCAAACTGCGCCTTCCCACCCAGTGGCTGCTGTGTGATCAGGCTGTAGGGGCCAGTTGAGCGTGCATGTACCTTATCCTCGACGAGATGAGCTAGTTTTAGCATATAGATGTAGCCGACCGTTACCGAATGATCAAACGGCTCCCCGGTCCGCCCGTCAAAGAGCTGCACCTTGCCATTTTCGGGCAGGCCAGCACGGAGCAACATTTCAGAGATATCCTCTTCGGTTGCGCCGTCAAAAACGGGCGTGGCTATCTTGAACCCTAGTTCATTGGCGGCCCATCCTAGATGGGTCTCCATGATCTGTCCGATATTCATACGGTGCGGCACACCAAGCGGATTGAGAATAATATCCACTGGTGTTCCGTCCGGCAAGAACGGCATGTCTTCTACCGGCAAAACACGCGAGATAACGCCCTTGTTGCCGTGGCGCCCGGCCATCTTGTCGCCCGCACCAATTTTGCGTTTCTGCGCAATACTGACACGGACAAGCTGGCTTACGCCCGGCGACAGCTCATCTCCCGCCTCGCGCGAGAAGACCCGGACATCAATCACCTTCCCCCGTTCACCATGCGGCAGACGCAGGGAAGAGTCCTTTACCTCTCTTGCCTTCTCACCAAAGATGGCGCGTAGAAGCTTTTCCTCAGCGGTCAGCTCCGTTTCGCCTTTGGGCGTGATTTTGCCGACCAGGATATCCTGGGGGCCAACCTCAGCACCCACGTAGATAATTCCTCGCTCATCGAGATTGCGCAGACCCTCCTCACCAACGTTTGGAATGTCCCGCGTAATCTCTTCAGGTCCAAGCTTGGTCTCCCTTGCCTCGACCTCGTATTTCTCTATATGAATAGACGTAAAGAGATCTTCACGAACGATCTGTTCACTGATCAGAATGGCGTCCTCGTAGTTGCCGCCCTCCCAGCTCATAAAGGCCACCAGGATGTTCTGTCCCAGTGCCAGCTCTCCCTGTTCGGTTGAGGTGCTGTCGGCAAGCACTTGCCCGGACGCAACATAATCCCCTTTTTTGACAATCGGGCGCTGATTGATACAGGTGCCATTATTGGAGCGCAGAAACTTGCGCAAACTATAGGTATGCACCTTCCCTTGCTCATCAATCACCTCAATGCGCCGCCCGGTTGCAGAGATCACTTCGCCACTCGTTTCAGAGACAATTACCTGTCCCGAATCGATAGCCACCTGACGCTCGATCCCGGTACCACAGATAGGGGATTGCGGTCGCAGCAGTGGTACCGCCTGGCGCTGCATGTTCGCGCCCATCAAAGCCCGGTTCACGTCGTCATGCTCAAGAAAAGGAATAAGAGCAGTGGCAACGCTGACGATCTGACGGGGCGAAACGTCCATGTAATCAATCAGGTCCGATCCAACCTCAAGGAAATCTCCCTGATAGCGCGCCAGCACACGCACATCGGCAAACTCGTTATTCTCGGTCAGTTGCGCGTTCGCCTGCGCAATGTAGAAGTTTTCTTCGTTATCTGCTGTCTGGTACTCCACCTCGTCAGACACAAAGGGCTTCACTCGCACCATTGTCTCTCCGAGAGTAGTCGCAAGCTGCTGAAACAGGCCGCTGTCTATAACAACAGGTTGTCGTGCCTGAAACAGCGTCTCCCCCTCAGGAGAAACGATGTCTTCGCGCTCACGCCCGTAGATGCCGCGCAACTCATGACCAATCAAACGGGCATCATTGGCGGCGAGACATCGATAGACCTTGCGGTAGGGCGTTTCAATGAACCCATAGGGGTTGATCTGCCCATAGGTCGCCAGGTTCCCGATCAGCCCGATAGTCGGACCTTCCGGGGTTTCAATCGGGCAAATACGCCCGTAGTGCGATTCATGGACATCGCGTACATCAAAGCTGGCCCGATCCCGCGACAGTCCACCAGGACCAAGCGCGGAAAGCCGCCGCTTATGGGCAACCTCGGCAAGCGCATTCACCTGATCCATAAATTGAGAAAGCTGGCTTCCACCAAAAAACTCTCTCATGGCCGCAACTACCGGACGGATATTGATCAACGCGTTGGGCGATACCTGGCCGGGATCTTGAATACTCATGCGTTCCCGAACCACGCGCTCCATTCTGAGCATGCCAACACGAAATTGTGCTTGAAGCAGCTCACCGACACTGCGGACCCGGCGATTTCCCAGATGGTCAATGTCATCTTTGCGCCCCTGGCCATTATTCAGGCTCACCAGCCGGCGCACCAGATTGAGAATATCGTCCAGCGTCAAAATGCGCTCGTGTTGCGGGACGGCCAGATCAAGCTTGCGATTCATTTTGTAGCGGCCCACCCGCCCCAGGTCATAGCGCCGCGCATTAAAGAAGAGGTTGCGCACCAGGGACCGTGCATTTTCCAGCGTGGCAGGATCGCCCGGACGCAGCTTTTTATAGAGCTCCAGCAGCGCATCTGCCTCTCGTTTGGCTGGATCACGATCCAGCGTTGCCTGAATGTAGCGAACCGTCGCATCATTATCGACATCGGCAAACGCGTCCAGAATCCCCTGGTCTGTTGCGAGATCAACATGCTCCAAATGCCATTGTTCTTTTGCCAGAGAAGAGATTGCTCGCAACAGGGTCGTTACCGGAAGCTTGCGCTTGCGATCAATTTTCACCGTGATCTGATTTTTACTGCCGGTTTCAAACTCTAACCATGCCCCGCGCGTGGGAATCAGTTTGGCGGCATACAACCTTCTACCGGTTGTCGCATCCTCGGCGACCGTAAAGTACACACCCGGAGAGCGCACCAACTGACTGACAACCACCCGCTCCACACCATTGATAATAAATGTGCCAGTCCGCGTCATCAGCGGGAAGTCTCCCATGAAGACTTCTTTTTCGATAACTTCTCCCGTCCCTTTATTGATCAAGCGTGCCGTCACCGTTAAAGGCGCAGCAAAAGTCGCGTCACGTTCCCGACACTCATCCTCGGTATATTTTGGCGTTCCAAATGGTTCTGGTGGTACAATAAATTCAAGACTCAGGTTCTTGCCAGTAAAGTCTTCTATTGGAGATATTTCGTCAAAGAGTTCGCGTAGCCCTTCTTGCTTGAACCACTCAAAGGAGTCTAGCTGAATCTGGATCAGACCAGGCATGGACCGTATATCCGGAATCCGTGCAAATGATACACGTTCGGGGAGCGCAACGGCCCTGGTACTTATCGCCATTATGATATACTCCTCTCACCTAGTCGCCCATAGAGGATTATGAGAGGCATGCATAGCCGCCCCTCAGAAGTGAACGGGAAAAACGGAAAACAGGAAGAACCTGTCTGCGTGCAGTGTTTTTAAGATGACGCCTGTGCTGTACGAATAGATGCCAAGAAAAAGTAACCGCGTTTCCCTCCCATATGTAACGGTTACTTTGAACCCCTCTCCTTTCACGTCACCTGAGCAGAACGCCTCGGTGGCAACGCGTCTACCAGAAAACGTCTTGTTGAGCTTTTGACGGGGCGCGTGTCGAGTGCGGTACATATCGGGGAAGAGGCAGCCCCCTTCCAGACCCATGTTGTGAGCATGACGCGCTCATTGCACTCAACCATACACAAAGCCTCATACATTCAGGAAAAAACAACAAATACACGCGTGGGACAATAAACAGCAACAAATCCACATCACCGCCCCTTGTCCTGAAAGATCGCTGAAGGGTATCTTAACAGGGGAAGTGATGTGTTCACTTTGTTTTGTTATTGAGATCTAGCCTGCTCTCGCTTTTTCAGTTTAGGGATTCCCTTGAACATTCTGATAAATAGTATACTGACACTGGCAAGAGCCAATTATACTATTTTCTCCCTGTAAAGTCAATACTTTTACCGACTCTGGCACGAAAATTGCAGCGACCCACTCCACTACACAGGGATCGCTTTGCGCTCGGCTTCATGGAGCGCCTGCTCAATTTCCTCGCCGAGGTCGGGATTCCACTCTTTTCTGGCGCTTTGCCAGCGCTCCCGCAAGAGAGCAAGCAACAGACACTGATCCTCGGGGTCCAGGAGTCGTAGATCTATCATGGTTTCCTGTTTACCCGGATAGATAATCGTCAGGACCGAGCGATCAATACGCAAAGCGGCGCGATTATCCAGCTCATAGTGCAACGCCGCCCCGAGCTTCTGCGTAAATGATACCAGCCCAACCACCCCAATCACGATAAAAACGACAGAGACAATGCTAACCACCAGCCCGGCAATGCTCAGGAGGATCGTGCCTCCTGTCGCCAGTACCAGCAACATCGGGTCACTGAGCTTGAGCGTCCAGCCTATCAGCACCGCAGGCAGGAGACCGATCAGCGCCGCGACCGAGCACCAGAAAGCTGCGTTCAGACTCCAGAAGATACTGAGCAGGTTTTGAGGTGAGAGGTCCCGCGCCTCAAGAGTATGCTCATATAGCGTAAAGACACTCTTCCGATACCCGTTATGCAGCGCGAAGAGAAAGCGGGCAATCAAAATACAGCCGCCGAATCCGATAAAGGAGATTGCGCCTAACAGCCCGATCAGGGCATCCTGCCATTTCAAATACAGAGTGAAATGGTGGTCATACTTTCCCCAGAGCCATACACAGCCACACACAGCCAGCACAGCGCAGAGCAGCAAGCCCACCATCATCAGGAGGCTGAGCAAGGTTGTGCGCCTGTACGCCGTCTTTCCCAGACGAAAGGTATGCAATGCATTCGCAGGTTGTTCCATGTCTTCCCCTCATAACAACAGAAGCAGTATATGACTTCATCCTGATCTGTCAAGCCACAACGAGGAATAGGGTGAAAGAGAATCTTTATTGTACTGATCTCTTTCCGCCATTTCCCTCCTCTGTCTTAAAAACGATTTTCCACCTCTTCGGGTTGCAAAACCGCGCTCTTCTGCCGCAACAAAGGAAGCGATGCTCAATTCCTAGCGTTTCGTGCCCCCCTGCTGCCGCAACTTATGACGCAGATCCTCAAAAAGCACTGTCTGCAAATAACGCTCGGCTCCACTGGGAAAGACGGTCACAATCACCTTATCCTTATTCTCTTCTTTTTTCGCTTCTTGTAACGCAGCCCAGGCAACTGCGCCACTGCTCAGACCAACCGAGAGCCCCTCTTCTTTCATGATTGCAATAGCCGTACTGACCGCATCCTGATCCGTGACTTTGGTTACCCGATCGATCAGGTCAAGCCGCAGGGTATCGGGAATAAAGCCAGCGCCCAGGCCCTCAATGCGATTTGGACCGGGCCGCCCACCAGAAAGAACAGCACACGAGGCGGGCTCAACCGCCACAACCTCCAGTCCGGGATTGCGCTCACGTAGTCCCTCAGCAAGGCCGGTCAGGGTACCGCCGGTGCCCACACCAATCACGATCATATCAACCCGTCCGCCGGTATCCTCCCAGATCTCCACAGCGGTCGTCTCGCGATGAGCGCGAGGATTCGCCTGATTATAGAATTGTTGGGGATACCACACATTGGGTAAGGAGGTACGCAGCTCGATTACTTTATTGATCGCGCCGCGCATTCCTTGATTGGCCGGGGTCAGCATAATCTGTGCGTTAAAGCGTTGAAGCAGCATTCGCCGTTCAAGTGGTATCGTATCGGGCATGGTCAGAATACAGCGATAGCCACGCGCCGCTGCGATCCAGGCCAGCGAAATGCCCATATTGCCGCTTGTTGGCTCGACAATCGTGCTGCCGGGACGCAACTTCCCCTGTTCTTCAGCTTCGCGAATCATACTATAGGCAACGCGGTCTTTTGAGCTCCCGCCGGGACTATACATTTCCAGCTTGGCAAGAAGCGTTGCGGGGGTGCCACCCGCAGCAGCAGAGAAACGCTGCAACTCAATCAGGGGAGTTCGACCGATAAGCTCGGTGGCATTTTTTGCCCAGGAGGTCATAATAGAGCTACCCTTTCTTCTCTTCGGGCAGCAAGGCTCTGATCGTATTAATGAGTTCGTGCATATTAAAAGGTTTACGCAAGAAAAGCCCTGATTGCAGCCCCATACGATGCAGCTCCCAATCGTGGCTTCCCGTAATCACGATAATCGGTGTATGCCTGGTCTTGCTGTGTCCGCGTAATATCTTATACAACGATACTCCGTCCAGGTTTGGTAGGCCAACATCCAGCAAAATGAGGTTCGCGCCTAGATCCGGGAGCTGATCTTTGGCCGCCTGTCCATCCGCAAAGATATGCAAACGCCAATTTCCAAAACAGCCGAGCACGTCACTGAACATGTCGGCCAGCCGTGGATCATCCTCTACGATGGCGATCAATTTTCTGGTTTCAGCCACACCTGCTGTGTCAGCCACGTTCTACCATCCCCTTTAATCTGTTCAGGCCCTTCTCTTGATATCTGGCCTCATCGTGCTCTCGCATAGGTTTGGAATGTCAACTCACGATATCAGTTCATCATATATAGTACATTGTTTCCGTACTTCCTGCACGGTGTCGTTCAGCCAGTTCTTCAATGGTAGTTGAGTTGAGAATTTCCTGAGTCAAGGTATCAATTTTTCGCCACACTTCGCGCAAGGCACAACCAGGAGAGAGTTTACAAAAATCTGGATTTGGCAAACATTCCATCGGCGGAACATAGCCCTCTAGCGCTTGCATGACCTCAGCCATCGTGATCTGTCCGGGAGGTTTTGCCAGCATGTGCCCGCCTTTGGGACCTCTGATACTCTTCACCAGGCCCTCTTTGCGCAATACCATGAGTATCTGATCCAGATATTGCTCAGGTATATATTGCCTGCTTGCTATATCCGAACTCTCAATCGGCCCTTGCCCGTAGTACGCGGCCATATCAAGCATTGCTCGCAGGCCGTAATCTCCCTTCATTGTCAATTTCATCGGTGGGAACCTTTCGTTAGGGCAAAGTGACAGGTTTACTATACTTTTTTCCTAATGTTAGCATATCTCAGTAACGTACGCGTGTCAATGGGTTTACTGCCCCTCTTCCATGCTTGCCCAATTGCCCGGGTTGATTAGATTCTGATGAGAATATTGGTATTTGCTTAAATCTTCTTGCGTCCACTCTACCATGCATCTATAATGAAAATGACATTCTAAGCACTTCCATACAGACACAGCGTATTTCATTTCTGCTATCGTTGTTTGGTTCTGCTACGATAGTTCAAGGGAGAACGGAATCTATGCAACAGGGTCTTTCCCGGCAGGCAGGTCAGGACAACAAACCCCTTCTTAAAGTTCTCGTGGTCGATGATGAAGAGAACATCATTGAGTTCATTCGTCTGGGCCTCCGTTACGAGGGCTTTCAAGTTGAAGCTGCCACCGATGGGGAGCAGGGAATCTCGGCCGCGTTACGTACTAATCCCGATATTATTATTCTTGATGTGATGATGCCTCCCGGTATCGATGGCCTGGAGGTCTGTCGCCGCCTGCGCGCTAATCCAACGACTAAAGACATTCCTATCTTAATGTTGACAGCCAAAGATGATGTGCGCGATAAGATCGCAGGGTTACGTATCGGTGCCGATGATTACCTGACCAAGCCATTTGACTTTGATGAGCTTCTCGAACGCATCAAAGCCATCTTGCGCCGCCAGAATCGCGCAAAAGGCGGAGGTGCAGCCGAAGGGGAAAACGGCGAGATCTTGCAGTTTGAGGATCTCCGGATGAATACCGCCACCCGTGAGGTTACACGCGGAGGCCGCCTGATTGAACTGACCGCAACCGAGTACAACCTGCTTCATCTCTTTATGACACACCCTCGTCAGGTGCTGGATCGCCAGACCATTCTCAATCGTGTCTGGGGCTATGAGTTCCTGGGCGAAACCAATATCATTGAAGTCTATGTCCGCTACCTGCGTGAAAAGATTGAAGATTCACCCAGTTCACCAAGACTGATCCAGACCGTTCGTAGCGTCGGCTACGTATTAAAAGGGTAGTTCGTATTCGTTCCATGTTCATTTATCATCGGTGGAGTTCCGGTCACATGCCTGAACCACGCAACATACGTACAAAAGAACAGCCATCTTTACGCGCCGCTCATAGCAACGGAACTCATCCTTCCGTTCCTATGAGCACGCCTGCCTCGCTTTCACCTTCTTCCACAGAGAAGGACGAGGGAGCGCATGTCCGGCCTCATTCTTCCGTTCCTGCCTGGCTCCAACCTTTTTCCAGTCTGCGCGTGCAGCTCGCGACCATCTATAGCCTGCTCCTGCTCCTGGCAGTTGTCCTGGTCTATACACTGGCACAAACAAACACACTCGTTACCGTCGTGGCTATCCTGATCACCACTCTGGGCGTTCTGGTACTGGCGTGGCTCAGCACCTTTCTGCTCTTGCGTCCTTTGAGCCGCATCACCGATACTGCTCAGGCAATTGCACTGGGAGATCTCAAGCAGCGGCAGCGACTTCCCTTGCGCCGCCCTCCCCAGGATGAGATTGACCGATTGGCTGGCAGCCTGCATGAAATGGTCACACGCCTGGAACATGCCGAAGAGCTTCAGCATGCGGCTGAGGAGCGCTTTCGTCGCTTCTTTACCGATGCCTCCCATCAGTTACGCACCCCGCTAACCTCGATTCGCGGCTTTACGGAGGTCCTGCTGCGAGGCGCAAAAGATGATCCAGAAACGGCACAACGTATCCTCCATCTGATGAAGAATGAAAATGAGCGCATGACAAATCTGATCAACGATCTGCTGATGCTGGCCCGGCTCGATGGCCGCGGGACACAGAAAGTGCAGTTCCTTGATCTACGCGAACTGGCACAGGAAAGCATTGAGCAGGTTCGCATCCAGGCAGACAAAAAGTGTGCCATTTCCCTGCATGCGGCTTCAGAGACCCGCTTTGGTTTTAAAGGGAACAGAGAGCATCTTAAACAACTCTTCCTCGTTCTGCTTGATAATGCGGTCAAATATGGCTGCACAGAGGAAGCAGCCACCATTCTGCTCTCACTGGAACAACAGCAGAACCATACGGTTATTCAGATTATCGATCATGGCCCGGGCATTCCTGAGGATGAACTGACCCATATCTTCGATTCTTTCTATCGGGGTCAGCATCAGCGCATTGCTGGAACAGGCCTGGGACTGGCGATCGCGACCGCGATTGTCGAAGCCCATCATGGCACGATTACCGCCGAAAGCGAGATCGGGAAGGGAACCACCTTTACCGTCAAACTCCCTCTTCCCGAAGCCGTCATCCCTCCCCGCTGACCTGCTCTCCCTATCGTAAGACAAAAAAGAGGAGCGCGCAGCGTTTCCTCATCATGGACACACTCTGCATGCTCCCCTGTTTTTCCCGCTTCAAAAGCAAGGCTCACCACCATCCCTTGCTTTATTCGTCTTCGTACTTCTGCACAATCGGAGATGACGAAGACTCATTGCCGCGCTGCTGCTGTAGGCGCTCGATGATTTCCTTGAGACGGCGCACTTCTTGATCGTGCTGAGCACGAAGTTCCTCTATCTGCTTCTCAAGATCTTCCTGCATCTGTTCCATGCGGTCTTTCATATGCAGGATCGCCTCAACGCCTGCAAGGTTCACCCCGAGATCACGCATCAGCCTGCGAATATGGAGGACACGATCAATATCGCGGTCTGAATAGAGACGAGGACTATGCGGACTACTTCCCTTGCGTGCAGGCGAAATGAGGCCCAGTCGTTCGTAATGCCTCAGCGTCTGTTCGTGCACCTCTGCTTTTTGAGCCGCAACGCTGATAATATACCATGCGCCCTCATTTCTCTCTGGCATCGGTCACTCCTTTCGTTCGGGCAAGCAGCCACGAACCTCTGTTTCGTTTCGCCGCGCCTACGTTCACACCTCAACACCTCGGCTTCGAGCTAGCTGCTGGAACAGCCCACGCTCTTCCTCTGACAGCCGCATGGGCAGCACAACTCTGACCCGCGCATAGAGATTGCCATGTCCCTCGCCACGCAAGCGAGGCATACCCTTGCCTGCCAGTCGGAAGGTACTATGATTCTGTGTCTCAGGTGGAATGGTCAGCAATAGCTTTCTGCCATCTGGTGTTATCACCTGTGCCTCACCGCCAAGCATCGCGTTCACCAGTGGAACCTCTACATCTGTATAGAGATCATCACCCTTGCGCTCAAACTTCGGATCTGGTTTGATACTCACGATAAAGATCAGATCGCCACGCGGCCCGCCGCCTAATCCCGGCTGGCCCTCGCCCGCGATACGGATCTTCGAGCCGTTATCAACTCCCGCGGGAATCTTGACCTGAATCCGCTTGGTGTGTGCCAGCGATCCCTGACCACTGCACCGGCTGCATTCACGCGTTCCGGTAATGCCGGTGCCTCGACAGATCGGACAGACCTCTGTTGATTGGATGCTAAAGGTACGCGACGCTCCAGTATATGCCTCCTGTAACGAGACCTCAACGGACTGCTCTATGTTATCACCCGCCCGCCGCCGAAAATCGTTTCGGACAGTGGTGCGTCCTCCACTCATGCCAGCCTGGCGACCGAAAAGCGCCTCAAAGAAGTCGGAGAAGCCGGGACCGGACGGATCAAAGTCAAAAGGCGAACGATATGCGCTCCGACCGGCACCAAAACCGCCGAACTGTTCCTGCCAGTTTGGCCCGAGCGTATCATACTTGCGCCTTTTTGCCGGGTCAGAGAGCACTTCATATGCCTCGTTGATCTCTTTGAATTTCTCCTCCGCTTTTCTGTCGCCAGGGTTCACATCTGGATGATACTTCCGCGCCATCTTCCGAAACGCTTTTTTGATATCATCCGTGCTGGCTCCGCGCGTCACTCCGAGTATTTTGTAATAGTCTTTGTACTCCATATCCCGACCTCGCTCTATAGCAGCGTTCTCGCTCCGCTACTGGTTGTTCTGCGACTCAGAGGCATTCTCGTTATTTGTGATGGCCTTACTTACCTTGACGCTGGCAGGTCGCAGGGTCTCGCTCCCGAGGGTATAGCCTGCACGCACCACTTCAAGAATTTTGTCCGGCTCATCGTTCGTCTCAACCGCCTCGAAAGCCTCGTGAATATATGGGTTAAACTTCTCACCAATAGCGGCGGGCACCGGATTCACGCCCTCTTTTCGCAACACCTCATTCATCTGCCAGTGCAACATGCGTAGGGTTTGCTGAAGTTGCTGCTTGTCCATCGTCTCCTGAAAGCGCAGCGCCCGCTCTACATTGTCCATAACATCGAGCAACTGCTGAAAGAGCGCCTTCTTCTGGTGGAGCACACGGCCAGCAACATCACGCTCCATGCGTTTGCGGATATTATCAACATCAGCGCGTTCACGTACAAACCGATTCCAGTTTTCCTCAGCCGTCTTGCGAGCTTGCTCAAGCTGTGCCTCTAGCTCGGCAATGCGGGCCTCGGCTGCATTCGTCTGCTCGGCTGACTGCTGATTGTCTTTTCCCGTCGGCTGCTGATTGTTCATCGTCTCTTGCGTATTGTCCATCGCTCTATTCTCTCTCCTGATTCGATCGTTTCACAAAACAATCTATTTCTATACATTCTCTTTTATAGAAACAGAAGCAAGACATCACCTGGCTGGTTATGTGTCCTCTTCCGCTCTTTTCTTCAGATAAAGGGCATGCGGTTGTACAAAACAGTCATGCAAAAGCCACAGAGTGCTGACTGGTGTAATGAAGGAAAAGACGCTGAAAATGGTTGTTTTCCTACCGATTTAGTCTCTTCTTAGTATAATCTTTGAGTCACTTACTGTCAAACCTTTTGCGTGAGACCAGCACAGCCTGCACCGCGTCGTATGGCCTTCCCTGACATACTGAAACACGGTACCGGAAATCTCAAGCGGGAGTGACTTTCTTCCTAAACCAGGAGCAGGCTCAATCTTCGATCTGGTCCTGTTCCTGTGCATTCCAACGGGCCCCGCGCGACAGGAGAATCGGGCCCAGAAGCTCTTCTTGCGTGACCTCGACACGCTGCCACTTCCACATTTCCAGCACCGCAATAAACGTCACCACAATCACAAAACGCGACTGTTCCCCCGCCAGCACCTCGGCCAGCGAAACGGGCTCACGCTCACGCAAATACTCTGTAATCACCGCGATCCGCTCGCTTACCCGGACGCGCGCCACAGGGAGAAGTTGATCTCCCTGCGCCTCATCCCGTGCTTGCAGCTCTAAGATGCGCTGAAAAGCGCGAGCCAGAGCTTGCACTTCCAGTCCGGTCAATGTGGGCGGCGTCCAGGCAAGCTGTGCCTCGATGCCCGCAAGTAAGCCAGAACGAGCATAGGTCTGCAATCCCTCATCTTCGCGCTGCTTCAAGAGCTGTGCAATATCTTTCACCACCTTGTATTCAAGCAGATGTTGTTGCAACTCTTCGGCCATTGCAGCCGCTTCACTCGTTTCTGCATGTTCCGCTTCACGTGGAGTTTGCGGCAAGAGGCTTTGTGATTTGATAAACAGGAGCCGAGCAGCGATCGACACAAAGGCCGCCATATTCGCCAGGGGAAGTTTCTCTTCTTCCCAGCGAGCGAGGTATTCCATATACTGATCAGTGACGGCGACCAGCGAAATAGTGGTGATTTCCATCTGGCGTTTCTCGATCAGGTGAAGCAGCAGGTCAAGTGGCCCCTCAAAAATCGGCAGATGGACCACATACCGCGCCTGCTCACGTGCCGATTGAGCCTCTTGAAGCTCCTGCACCTCTTCCCCGATCTGATCGGCCATGCTCAGGATACCTCATCAACCAGATGCAGTTCATGGGCTGGACCATGATCCTGATGGTGAGTCCGAATGTAGAGCACGGAACGCGCCGAGAGTCCAGCCCGAGCGGCCAGCTCAGCGCCTACATCGGCATGCCACCAGGCATAGCTTAAAGAGCGTTGCCAGCCCGGCGCCTGCTGCCTTTCAAACTCAGTAGGATGGATCGCGACCTTGCGCAGGAGTCCGGGCGCGAAGAGCTTACCGAGCACAATCACAGGGCGTGTCCAGAATGGAACCCGTCCTTCGGCTTTGCCCACGTCATGGAGCAACGCAGCCGCCAGCATATCCAGATCCTGGCACCCGCGGGCTTGCAGACCATGATAGACCCGCAGGCTATGCCGCTGGTCGGCGCTTGACATCGTTAAAAAGAGGCGTTGAGCGGCGGGAGGTAACAGACGCGCTACCTCCGCATATTCTTCGTTGGTCAGAGGTTTCACAAATCCCAGTTGTTGTTTCACCTGTCCCAAACGATACAGTATTTTTTCCAGAAACATAGAACCATCCAGCTACCTAATAAAGATAGAGAGCCGAAACATCAATACCAGATATCAGTGACAGGATGGCCCACGCACCCAGTACAATATACTTGTCCAGCCAGGCGAACGCCCCCAACCCGATCAGGCCGAAAAAGAAGGGGACAAGAAAGAAGATTGCCAGAACAGTATACATGCCATAACGTTCGGCCCAATTCGCATAGCGTTTCGCCTGCTGAACCGGCAACAGGCCGTACAGCACCTTGTAGCCATCCAGGGGTGGCAGCGGAATAATATTGAAAATCGCCAACCCAACGTTAACAGTAGCAAAGACGGCCAGAAGTTGCAAGCAACGCGTGACTACAATACTACCCACGGTGATACCTTGAAATACTCCTGCCCCATCCAGGATGGGCGTTAACAGGCGTAAGACAAGTGCAACCACTATCCCGATAATCAGATTTGCGAGGGGGCCAGCACAGGCGACCATGATCGTGCCGCGATCTGCCCCCCCACGCAATTTCCAGGGATCGGTACGCACTGGTTTCCCCCACCCCAGGGCCACCCCGGCGAAGGGATGCAGCCCGGCAAAGAGCGCCACTGCGTACGACGTCGTTTGAAAAGCCATGAACAGACACATCAACAGCCCGAGCGGATCAATGTGCGCAGGAATACGCAGCGTTTTGCGCCCTTGCGATCGCGGAGTTGGATCACCAAGCCACGAGGCCACCACCGCGTGACTCCATTCATGCAGGGCTATCGCGACCAGAAACGAGCCAATCAGCATCAGGGCCAGTATCACATTCAACTTTATCATCATGGCCGGTACAGTCCTTTTCTATGCTAACAGGTCTATCTCCATTCCTTCTCGTGCAGAACGAGTATGGGCAAAAAGCGCCTGGGCCTCCGCTTCCATCGCATCCAACTGGTCGTCATCGTAGGTGGGTTCGTGATGGAAAAGAATCAGTTCTTTCACCCGGGCCGCACAGGCAGCTTCCGTCGCCATCTCTATTGTACTATGTCCGAACCCATGTTTGAGCTCCCGATAATCGGCTTCAGTATATTGCGCATCATGAATCAGAAGATCCGCACCCTCGATAAACTCAAGAAAATCGGGGTCACACCCTTTGCACCACTCCACGTCGGTCGCGTACACTACCCGTACTCCGGCATATTCTATCCGATAAAATGCGGCTCCATTCTGGGGGTGAGAGCGCGTAAATTTGGTAACCACTCGTAGCTCGGTATCCTGCTCTTTCACTGCTCCGGTACGGGTATGCCATTTGCCATTCATGCGCGGCTCCGCCTGACAGCTATCCCAGACAATACACTGATCATCGGAAATGGTATGGAATATGCGTTGAGAGGGAAGCTGGCGAACATCTACCGGGAAGTAGGGAGGAGACATGAGCGGGACAAGAATTTGCTCGATGCTGCGTCCAGCCAACCGCGGTCCAAAAAGGTGAATGTTGGTGCGCATATCAAAAAGAGGAGCAAAAAAGGGGAACCCTACCAGATGATCACCATGTGCATGCGTGAGAAACAGCGAGAGGTGAACTGTTTCCTGCCCTTCCATCCGCCGCATCAGCTCATCTCCCAGGCGGATAATGCCACTGCCCGCATCAAGGATCAAGGTATGTGAGCCCGCCTGCACCTCAACACAGGACGTGTTTCCACCATATCGTAGCGTGTGCTTGCCGGGAGTCGGATAGCTCCCTCGCACCCCCCAGAACCGTACCAAAAAGCGTTGTTTTTCAGTCATGTCTCGCTCCTACGCGAATCTGCCATCGTATTATAACGTGAAGGATATCTGTTGAAAAGCTGCTATACATATTTCTTTCCCGGCACTCCTTACTTCTGTGAACACTGCACCGTCTCACTTGATCGCTCCTGCGCTCTATTATACGCCCACTCTTGTTTCAATGGAGTGACCTCTTCCACAAACTCCCCTTCTCCCCTCACACCGGGTTGGCAACCCTCACCCTATCTTCCTCCTTCAAGAGGAAAACGTCAACTGTTCTGGCTCCGGATTAGATGCTTCTTCATACCCACTTCTGCTACTTCTCCCGACCCTCACTCGTTTCAGCTAATGGATAAAGTTTTTGAAGAAAGGGTTATCGCAAGCACCTATGAGCAGCGCATTCACAGTATCTATTTCTCAGTTCTTTTCTGGCGAGAGGAAAAAACAGCATTTCTTGCTTCGCCCATCGGTCATTGTCGGGCTTCTCTATATCCTGTTCTTTCTCTTTATGGCCCGCTTTCATGGCTTTTCGATCCTCTCCTATGTGCATCTGGGCCGCGTTTCGCATACCCCCAATACGCACACAGCAGGATACGACGGTCAGTTCTTCTATTACATCGCTCAGGACCCGCTCCACGCCGCATGGAGAATGGATAATGCCCCCTATCGCTATCAGCGTATTCTCTATCCGATGCTGGTCTATCTCCTGAGCCTGGGCGGCATGACAGCTTTGATTCCCTGGGTGCTTCTGCTGGTGAACTTCTTCTCGATCGTGCTCGCGACCGAGTTTGTTGCCCGTCTGCTCTGCAAGCATCAGCTTTCTCCCTGGTTTAGCCTGCCCATCGGGCTCTACTATGGGCAGACAACGGCCTTTGTATTTGACACGACTGAGCCCATCGCCTATTTCTTTGTCTGCCTGGGCTTTCTGCTGCTTGCCAACAAAAAGACACTGCTTGCGGCAATTGCAATGGGGTTGGGGTGCCTGTGTCGCGAAACCGCGATTCTCTTCCCGCTGGGTTACGTTGCGATTCTGGTCCTGAATCGCGAGTGGCGCAATGCCTTCATCTTCGGACTGATCTCACTGGTTCCGCTGCCAGTCTGGTATCTCTGCTTGCAATTTATCTTTGGTTCGACCGGGCTCGGCTACGCACCTTCTTTTGAGCCGATCCCTTTTCAAGGTCTCTTTGTCTTTCAGGGAAATAGCCGCTTCCTCCCGCTGTTGATCCTGATGTTTGTGCCAACAGTGCTCAACATCCTCTACATTCTGATTGAGGTCAGACACAACCGCTGGAAGACCGCTACGTGGATTTCCTGGCTGCTCAATCTCTTACTGGTGATCTTTATGTCCCGGCTCTCCTATGTTGAGCTGGTCTCGGCAGGCCGTCTCTCGACAGGGCTTGTAATTGCGATGGTCTTCCATGCCTGGTATACCAGGAATAACTGGCTTCTGTGGATGGCGATGCTCTATACGCTGACATTCCCCATTTACATTTATTTCCTCTAGCGTCAGAAAAAATGAAGGGAGAGCATTGAGGGCTCTCCCTTTTTTGTTTTTCAGGGCAGCGGTGGAATCTGCGGCGTTAAGTTGATCGTTGGTAATGGCGTGGGCACCGTGGGTGTCGAGTTGATCGTTGGCGTTGGTATAGGCCTCTGGGGTGTGGCCTGTATGGTTGGTGTCGGCAATGCAGACGTGGGAGGGATCGCTGTTGGTGTCGGCGTCACAATGGGGGTGACAGGGCTCGCACTCCCGTTGTTTCGCGTCATCATACCAAGCACCAGCGTTAGACTCCCAAGCATCAGCACAATGACAGCAACAAGCGCCAGGCGAAACCAGAGTGTACGCAGTGAATGCGCCGGGGGAGTGATCTTCTCATTCCTTCGCTTCAGGTGAACGGGCTCCATTGCAAGCCGCTGTTCTTGAGCGAGCTGAACGCGTTTCCAGGCTCGATCCAGCACCTGTTGTCGCTGTGCGACCTCATAGTGCTGCCGAAGATGCTGTACCAGACGGCCATCACGCTGCTCAACACCCTGTGCCAGCAATTCATCTATCTGCTCATCAATGCGTTCAGGGCTGAAGAATTCATCATGTGGTTCCACGGCTGCTACCTCCTCCGTCATAGGTATGATAATTGCGGCGCAAAAGGTTCATCATGCGCGAGAGCATAGAGCGAATGCTGCCTTCGCGCTTGCCTATCCGCTCTGCGATTTGAGCACAGCGCAAATTTTCGCCAAAACGCAGCGCAAGCACTTTTTGTTGCTCAGGAGTAAGCTCTTGAATAAGTCGAAGTAACAGTTCCTGTTCCTCCTGTTTCAGGCTAAGCGTTTCTGGACTTACTCCATCGGTCTGCTCATCGGCGAAAGTATCGGAATGCAGGGAGAAGCGGCGCGAACGGCGATACAGATCCACCGCCTTATTGCGAGCGACTCGCCAGAGCCATGCCTGTTGCTGCTGCACTGTCAGTGTCGAAAAAGAGGTATATTCCATCGCAGCCACAAAGACATCAGTAAGAATGTCTTCTGCGTCCTCTAAAGAAGCGCCGTACCGCCTGATGTAGTCCAGCAGTTTCGGGGCATATATTTGATATAACTGTGCCAGTTCTGCGCGATGCAGCACTTCGACCGGTCGTTGTTGCATCCCTGCTGCCTCCACGTCTCTTTGATCGTTCTCTTTATATATCGTGAGCCAATGCAAAATGCTGCATCTTTTCTCCTTGAAAAGGCTAGACCACTGGCATATACTGAAGAACAAGGAGAAAAAATAGACATGGATTCTAGAAACATCCTCTATCCCACGATCAAGCGGAACACTGGCGTCATCCTGCAACAAACCGACACACTGAAGAATGAGGACAGCTTTCTCCAGCCCCCCGTCAGGGGGAACTGTATGAACTGGATTCTCGGTCACATTCTCTGTTTCCGAGAAAGGATGCTCTTCATTCTGGGTAACACACAACTGGCCCTTCCAGAGACCACGCGCACACTCTATACACGCGATTCTGAACCGATTACCCGCTATGACCCCCAGCTTCCTACCCTTGAACAGCTGCTTTCAGAGCTCAAGCGAGCACAAGCCCTGCTCAAAGAGAGCCTGCAAGCTGCAACACCAGAACTTCTGACACAGGAAGTCAATGGGGATACTGTGCTCAGTCTTCTGCATCAGATGGTCTGGCACGAAACCTACCATGTAGGCCAGCTTGAGTTGCTGCGTCAGCTCGCAGGAACCAATGATAAGGTGATCTAGCATGTTCGGGAAGGCCCGCCAATGCGGGCGCTTCCTCAGCCCTGTTCCTCCGCGTCAAGCTCTTTCAGCAACTTCTGATCCTGTTTGCTGCTCAGGTCCAGCCGGGCAAAGAGATCCGGTCTGCGTTGTCTGGTTCTGCGCAGCGCCTCTTTTTTGCGCCAGCGTGCGATGTTCTCATGATGGCCCGAAAGGAGAATATCAGGAACGCGCCAGCCACGAAATTCAGGGGGGCGGGTATAATGGGGATATTCCAGCATCTGGCTGCTATGCGACTCTTCCTGTGCTGAGCCTTCGGTCAGAACGCCCGGAATCAAACGTGCCACCGCATCAACCACCACCATCGCCGCCAGCTCACCCCCGGTTAACACATAGTCACCAATCGAAATCTCATCCGTTACCAGATGCTCAATGACACGCTCATCGACGCCCTCATAGTGGCCACATAAGAATGTCAGGCGCTCCTCCTGCGCCAGTTCCTGCGCGATCTGTTGATTGAACACGCGCCCCTGAGGCGTCAGATAAATGATCGGCCCGCCCTGATACACCGCCTCAATAGCCCGGAAAATCGGTTCGGGCTTCATGACCATACCAGCCCCACCGCCATAGGGATAGTCATCGACCACATGATGCTTATCCGTTGTTGCGTCACGAATATTATGCAGCGCGATGCTCAACAGAGCCCGCTCCTGTGCCCGCTTTAAGATGCTCTCGGTAAATGGGCCTTGAAACATGCCCGGAAAGAGCGTAAAAATATCGATATGCATACACTTTTCTCTCACTTCCTCGCCTCAGTATCGCTTCAAAAGTATAGCAACTCGCCTCAGCCGCGTCTATCCTTTGTGCCGTTTTCCCTGAAAAGCCGTATGCCAGCTTGTAGCATACGGCCCTCTGTGCTAAAATAGCAGTCAAAAGATAGAATTGCTAGCATACCAAGCTACTTACTGCAAACAAGCCATGTCACACAAGCAAAGAGGACCTTCACCCTGCCACTGAACAGTTCAGGTGCAGCAGATACCTCTCTTTCTTTCTGTGTAGAGGTATGCTACACTGACAGCGGTAATTTTCTGCGAGCGGAGCCCATACATGTCCTGGATACAGACAGTTGATAACCTGCAAGATCAAATGACCATTCTGATTGGCAGCGCAATCCGTCTTCTCTGTGGCGAAGTCGGTGTCTTTGTCATTTCCAATGAGGCATTCGATCCCCGCAGTGGAACAGAATATGTTCTGTATCGTCTGGAAGAAAGCGCGCTGGCCCCTCTCCTCTCGTTCGTACAGGAGAGCCTGCAACCAACCTCGCGGCATCCTTTGATTATTGAGATGACCGAGCCAGAGTTTACGCAACAGTTGCGTGTGGGTCTGCCAGCAGATGTACATGAGCTTCCAGCAGAATTAGAATGCTGCTCGCTTGCGGTCACCGACCAGCATGGCCCGATTGGTGTGCTCCACTTTCTGCGCCCGGTTGGACAGCGTTCCTGTCTGGAACAGACAACCGATACGGAGGCAGGAGAGAGAAGCCCGATCTTCCTCTTTATCGCACAGCTCGCCGCTTCCCTGCGCTTTGCACTTCAGGCGCAGTCGTTGGTGAAAGAACAGGATCGCCTGGCAGCCATCTTTCATCACAGTACAGAAGGGCTTCTAACCGTTGATAACGCCCTGCGCATCATCGACTTTAACCCGGCAATGGAGCGCCTGACGGGCTGGCACGAGAGTGAGGTGCTCGGGCAGTTCTACTTTACGGTTTTACGTCCGCGTGATCGCCAGGGAAATGAACTGGGACTTCAGGATTCACCTATTCTCCAATGCTTTGCCGGTCAACCACTGGTTAACCGTGATATGATTATTACAACCCGTGATGGGCAATCGGTTGACGTTCGGGTTACAGCCTCCTGTGTCCGCTCGCCGCGAGGTGAACCAGTGAGCGGTATACTGACCGTCCACGATATCAGTCGAGAACGGGAGCAAGAAGAGCAGCGCTCAACCTTTATTTCGGTCATTTCACATGAACTGCAAACCCCCATCGCGATTATCAAGGGGTATGCTTCAACCCTGGCCCGCGCCGGCTCACGGCTCAAGCCCGACGTCGTGCGTTCCCGGCTCTATGCAATCGAGGATGAGGCAGATCGCCTGAATAAGCTTGTTGGAAATCTCTTGTATGCGTCACGTATTCAAGCCCAGGGGCTTCAGATGGATGTGGCCCCCCTTCAACTGGAACCACTCATCCACCGTGTTATCAGGCGCTTGCAGGTGAAATACCCGGACCTTGATATCGCGCTGGACATTTCCCCGGATCTGCCAACCGTAATGGCAGACCGGGATCGAATCGAAGAGGTCTTGCAAAATTTGCTGGATAATGCGATAAAATATTCTCCAGATAAGCCTGCAATCACTATTGCAGCTCGTGCAACAAGCAATGATGTGATCGTCAGTGTCCGAGATGCCGGGATGGGCATCTCCTTGCGTGACCAGGAACAGATTTTTCAGCGTTTTCGGCGTCTAGGAGATCCTCTGGCACAGTCTACACCGGGTGCAGGTCTGGGGCTCTACATCTGTCGTGCCATCGTCGAGGCGCATGGGGGCCGCATCTGGGTAGATAGCGCGCTTCGCCAGGGTTCAACGTTCTCATTCAGTTTGCCACGTGAAGAGCAAGCTCATTTACCAATGGTGGTGTTTTAAATGGAGATGGAAGCTTTCGACCAACGTGATATGACTATCCTGATCGTGGACGATGAGCCGCGTATCCGCGATTTTGTGCGTATGAATCTAGAGCTAGAGCAATACCGGGTGATCGAAGCAGCCAATGGATTGGAAGCCCTGGAACAGCTACGCGAAAATCTCCCCGATCTGGTAGTGCTTGATGTGATGATGCCGGAGATGGATGGTTTCGAGACACTCAAAGCCATTCGGGAGGTCTCCACTGTCCCGGTTGTGATGCTGACGGTTCGCCAGAGTGAGCAGGACAAAATCCGTGGCCTGGACCTGGGGGCAGACGACTATATCGCCAAGCCCTTCAGCCCACCAGAACTCCTCTCGCGTATTCGTGCTCTGCTGCGCCGCTCACTGATGGCGCCTCCCGCTCGTAAGACAGAAATTGTCGTTGACAAAGACCTGAAGATCGACTTCTCGCGCCGAGAGGTCATTGTGCGCGGCAAAAAGGTTATCTTACGCCCTACTGAATACCGTCTCCTCTACCATCTTGTGAACAACGCCGGTCGTCTCCTGACCCACGAAACGTTGCTCTCAAAGGTCTGGGGGCGCGAGTATCGGGATGAGGCCCACTATCTGCGCCTCTATATCACCTACCTCCGGCAAAAACTCGAAGAAGACCCCGCCCACCCAAAATATATTCTGACCGAGCGGGGCCTGGGCTATCGCTTCAAAGAACTGGATAACTGAACTTCTTGCTTATGAGTAGATACACATCGAACTGTGGCCTTCTCCAGGAGCCGTTTCTTCTCCACAACGGAGCAAGGTGTACCTGCCAACGCTTACGGAACGCTTTTTCAAGCACAACTCAAGGTCAGGAAAGGACAACGCATGGACAAAAAACAACGTGTTGAAGCGGCATTACAGGGCCTCCCTGTTGATCGAGTTCCAGTGAGCATGTGGAGCCGCGATTATCGGCGCGAATGGAGCGCTCAGGCCCTGGTTGAAGCCACACTGGAAAGCTACAGCCGCTACGATTGGGATTATGTTCGACTGACGCCACGCGCTTGCTATCATGCCGAAGGCTGGAAGGCCCGCTATCGCCCGGCAGATGATGGCGCTACGCCGCCTATTCTGGAAAGCACTCCTATCAGCAGAGCCTCTGACTGGAAACGCCTGCGCCCGCTAGAACCGGATCAGGGGGCGTTTGGTGAGCAATTGCTTGCGCTCCAATTGATGAACCACTCGCTTGGTTTTGAAGCCTACTTTGTGGAGACCCTTTTCAATCCCTTGAGCGTTGCACGCTACATTGCAGGCAGCGTCGAGAACGTCCTGCACACCATCCATGAAGATCGCACCGCCATGCATACGGCCCTCCGGGTGATTACCGAGACGCTGACCAGCTTTGCAATTGCCTGTCTGGAAGAGGGCGCACACGGTATCTTCTACTCTACGAATGGGTGGGCGAACGCACCCATTCTCAGCGAAGACCAGTATCGGGAATTTGGCGAACAGTATGACCTTGAGCTGCTGGACGCCATTAAGAGCCGCAGCAAATTGACCATTCTCCACAACTGTGGACCACAGATGCACTTCGATCTCCTGGCAGCCTATCCTGTGCATGCCATTAACTGGGCAATTGAGCGAGAAGGGAACCCGGATCTCCTGGACGGGATGCGTCGTTCAGGCAAGGCCGTAATGGGTGGTTTGAATACCGATCTCCTTCGCACCAGCACCTCGCCACAACAGATACAGGAGAACGTTGCAGAGATACTGGAAAAGACCGGCACACAGCATCTCTTGCTGGCTCCCGGCTGTACCCTCGCGCCAGACACGCCAACCCGGAATATAGAGGCAGTGCGTCGCATGTTGGCTTGACACTGCCAGACGCTTTGGTTATACTCGCACATATTTCTCGCCAGGACAGATAGTATACCTGTTCTGGTGGTAATACAAATAATGATTTCTTTACAACTCGCCTGCTTGCTTGTATAGTATGGGCGTGTGGAATCACGTTTCTCTTCCTCTGCCCATGATGGCTAATAACAGGGCAGAGGAGAAAGAAAATGTTGTATAGTATAGTCGATATAGAGATGTGTAGGCAACGCAACGCGCCACGAAGACTCAACAGAAATGACGTGTTGCCGCTCGCACATCCTCTCCTTTTGGGGAGTCAAGCAAAGGTACTCGCGCCGCGCTTCTGGTGGTTTTAGAGAGGGTGAGAGTTGCAAAAAAATGGAGCGAAATCGCACTATGCGGGCGTATTCGGCGGGTGGAGTGGTCTTTCGCCTTGTCCCGTTGCGCTCTCCAGATCAACACTTCGGACACAGCAGACACAAGCGGGCGCATGGGTACAAACCTGCCAGACAGCAGACAAAAGAGGCTCGAAGTGCAGGGCATGCATCTGGCCCCTCGATGAAAGAGGCCGATAGGGTAGAGGTTGTCCTTGTTGGTCGAAGCCACGCGGGCATCTGGGTCTTGCCGAAAGGCACTCCACAGCCTGGTGAGACAATTGAACAGGTCGCGTTGCGCGAGGTTCAGGAAGAAACTGGTTTACAGGTGCGCCTGATCGCTTATATCGGCAGCATCTCTTATTCATTTGTGCGCGAGCACATCCGTTATCATAAACAGGTTCGTCATTTTTTACTTGAGGCTATCGGTGGCGATATCTCGCTTCATGATCAGGAATACGATCAGGTCAAATGGTTCTCGCTCCATGAAGCCAGCCGCCATCTGACCTATCAAAATGAAGTACGCATTCTGAATCAGGCAGAAGAGATCCTCCACCGATGGCTACACTATCAATGGAAAGAAAGGCAGCTATAAGCCTTATGGAGAGCCAGCCGCAAAAGTTCTCACTTGCACGCCGCTTAGTGTTTCCCGCTAACGGTAATGATGAACTGACGCCAGGCCAGAGTAAGCGTATTATTGCAACCTGGGCCATATTGTTCACCATTCCTCTTGTTCTTATGATATTCCTTGTTGTTATTTTTGCAGGTATATCATTGCAGAGAGCGGTTATCTGGCTCGCCGGAGCAATAGTCCTCGGTTTCATACTCTTTGGCTTCTCGGCCTGGGCTAGCATCAAGGCCTACAATCAGGCAGTTCGTGCAAAGATCAGGCACGAACAGGAGAAGGCCAGTAGCACCCAGCGGAGGTAGGCAATGGATCTTAGTGTTGAAGGTAAATCAGAGCGTATTCCGCCTGGCTCACATATCTGCCAGCTTTACAGTAAAGTAACAGAGATTCCGGCAGTGACAGCACGGCTGCTCCGGGTCGGTCTGGCAAATTCAGAGAAATGTCTTTTTGCCGCCGCCCCTGCACAGGTCAAAGAACTCTGTGATGAGCTTCAGAAATTACAGGTTGATGTGAAAGCCCTCCTTGATACCGGTCAGCTTGTCCTCTATGAGGAACGTGAGCCCTTTTTAGCAGGTGGAAAACGCTTTGACCCATACTATTTGCTATCTACACATCAGACTTTTATCGCGCAGGCGCTTCGCGAGGGCTGGAAGGCCGTGCGCATCTCGATTGATATGACCTGGCTTTCAAAAGATATCGCTACTCCGGAACAAATTCTCAAATACGAGGCCGCCTCTGATGCCGTATTTACGTTTCAGAACGCGCCCATTATTGCACTGATGCACTACGACCACAGCAAGTTACTGCCCAATCTGGTTGTTGAGATGCTCAAGCTGCATCCTATCTCTGTTGTCGGAAAGTACATTAAGCGCAACCCCTACTACCTGAATTCGGAGCAGTACATGCTCAAAATTCTACGTATCAATAAGGAAAAGAATCATCCCCATGCCGGAGGTTAGTGCACCCTGGAAGACTCGCCTTCTGCCCTGCACCCACTTTGCAGGGCTTTTTTATGCCAACCAGTCCAAAAAAGAGAGATGTGCAGCCCTGTTCTTTTCCAGAAAGACAGAGACCCACATCTCTCTTGTGCACTTTTTCTGTAATCTGTTTCGTTTCAATCCACAACAGCCGTTGAGGACTGTCGCAAAACGTTCATGAGGATAAGCAGAGGCATGCAGGCCGCCTGCTTTTCCGGGAGTACTGTCAGCGTTGTCGCCCCATGCTCCACAAACATGAACGTCTTCACGGCCTTCATTCCTCAGAACAATACTGTACTGGAGTAGTCCGCGCAAATACAGACTGTTTCTTCTATTGTCTTTTTAGATTGAAAAAGAGTTAGAGTACAAAGCTATCGGCCAGCGGGCTCCGAGCGGAGTTATTATTCTCGCGTTTTTCGCCGTTCAGATTCACCGTATTCTGCCCATTTGAGGGGCGATTCTGTGCATAGTTATTCTGTCCGCCATTGGCTGGCGAGGACTGCGGTGTATTCTGTAGCGTCTGCAAGCTCTGCAACGCCTGCGAATTGGACGAAGAAGAAGAAGCCGGCTCGGTTGCCAACTGAATAGTCTTGCCATCAATCACAACTGCAATACCAACACCACGCCGTAGATCGGCGAGCTGGCGTCGTAACTCGCGGTTTTCTGCCTCTAACGCATCCATTAACTTTTTCTGCTCAAGCAGCATCTGTGCGATATTTTCAAACCCAGCGCTAGCAGCACGATCCATTCTGGATTCCTCCTGCGTACTTCGAGTACCCAATAATTCTAAAACAAAAGCTCCCATCACAGCGCCACGCCCTCCCAACTTACTCAGGACAACAGGGACACAACACGATCCCAAATCGCCGCCGCAACGCCTGTTTTGGGCATTACCGGCAGATCCTCCATTACACCATTGGCATGAAAAAGAGTGACTTTGTTGGTATTGGTGCCAAAGCCGCTATCAGAGCGGGTTACATCATTGGCAACCAGCAGATCAAGCTGTTTTCGGTGCAGCTTGTCTTTTGCATTTTCTACCACATTTTCAGTCTCGGCGGCAAACCCTACCCGTACCAAGCGACGGGGTAGATCCTGCATCTGAGCCAGTTCACCCAGAATATCTGGATTTTTTATCAGGTGTAGTGAAAAACTGCCGTCCGTTGCCTGTTCCCCTGTGTTCTCCCCTTCCCCGGCCCCACGACCTCCACCGAGCCGTTTCTTGATCTTCTGAGAGGCCGGATGTGCCGGACGGAAATCCGCCACAGCGGCGCTCATGATCAATACATCGGCATTGGTAACGGCGCTGAAAACAGCGGCCTGCATCTGTGCTGCTGTTTCGACTCTGCGCAGCTCGACGCCATAAGGTACAGGTAACGAGACCGGCCCGCTGATAAGAACGACGTGAGCGCCTCTATCTCGTGCCTCCTCCGCCAGAGCATAGCCCATTTTTCCTGATGAGCGGTTGCCCACATAGCGAACGGGGTCAATTGGTTCCTGCGTACCACCTGCCGTCACGACAACGCGGCACCCGGCAAGATCTCCTTTCTTGCCCAGGACCAGCTTGATAGCTCCAAGCAAGGTCTCTGTATCCGGTAGACGCCCGGGGCCGATAGCCCCAGATGCCAACCGCCCAACCTCCGGCTCAACAAGAAATGCGCCCCGTTCACGCAAAAGGGCTAGATTCGCCTGTGTGGCGGGGTGCGTATACATATGTTTGTACATTGCAGGTGCCAGGAGTAAGGGAGCTTGTGTCGCCAATGCTACGGCGGTAAGCATATTATCTACAATACCGTGGGCAAGCTTTGCGATGGTATTGGCCGTTGCGGGAACGATTGCCAGTATATCCGCTTCCTCGGCCAGCCTGATATGGTTCTCTGCCGCCTCCCCCGAAGGCTCCCACAGGTCACTATAGACCGGCCTGTGGCTCACGGTTGCAAAGGTCAGCGGGCGTACAAACTCGTCCGCTTTTTCGGTCAGGACCACATCCACAAGCGCGCCGGCCTGCTGTAACTTGCTGACCAGATCGACCGCTTTATAGCATGCAATCCCCCCACAAATACCGACGATAACATGTTTGTTCAGTAACATGCAGGCTTTCTCGTTCCCTCTTTTTGGACAGTCCTTATGAGAACACCTTTACAATAGCACACCACGGTACTTTACGACAACCAACTTGCCAATAAGTACCATGCCATTTCATCGGTTATACCTCTTTTATAAGAAGGTATGAATTGTTCTCATTGATACGTATATTTATTCCTCTTAAAAGATAGGCCATAGACAAGTGCAGTTTCGATGGTTTCACCTGAAAAAGGGAACGCCTGCACACAACGTTCCCTTTCTCTCTCCTACTTCCGCACATCCTTCAGTTTCAGGCAGAACGCAATCACCACCGCAAACACCACAATCATCAGCGCCAGGGCCCCCCAGGTCAGCAAGAGGTGCTGAAAGGCCTGGCTCTGCGTGGCATGCCCGTACAGCATACTGACATAGGAGAAGTCGTCAGCGCCTAGCGAGTCACCGCGCAGACCCACGGTGGTCCCCATCGCCGCCATCGACCAGCGTGAGGGGAAGAATGCCGCCGGAATCTGGAGCATCTTCGGGTCATCAAGCGAGAAGATGACACCCGCGAAGATCACCTGCGGAATCAGCACGATTGGCACCATACTCATCGCGCGGTCATTGGTCGGCACCAGCGCCGAGATCATCAGACCAAGCATCAAACCAGCCAGGGAGGTGAGCGCCATTGTTATATAGATCTCTAAAAAGGCCGGTAAGAAGACGCTATGATAGAAGCCTGTCTTGAGCTGAATACAGAGTACCAGAATCAGGCTCTGCAACAGACAGAGCACCCCAAGCACGATGATCTTGGAGAACATATAGGGCGCGATTCCCAGGTTGACAGTACGCTCACGCCGATAGATCGGGGCCTCCTTCACAATCTCACGTGCGCCATTGATACACCCGAACATCACAGCGGCAAACGACATAATGAAGAGGATCTTCTGTCCATTGCCTCCTGAGCCCGGCTTCACCGATTCGTCTATAACCTGCTGCTTGGTTTTGCCCTTCTCCTGAAGATAGAACTTCCCCTGGGGCGAATTGAGCTGTCTTTCCAGATCGCCGCAGTCTTCTGTGATCCCACCCTGCTGTGTAAACATGTTTTTCGGGTGCGGACAAGAGACAAGGCTTGTCTCCTTAAAGATGTAGGGCTGTGCCATAAAGAAGAGTATCAAACCAATAATCGGCGCCTGAAGCAACAGGATCAGCAGGTTTCCGACATCGTTTCGCAGCAATTCCAGATAACGGATCGAGAGAATACCAAACTGCCGGAACGGATTCCCTCGCTTTGGCCGCTTGAGCGCCTGTGGCTGCATGCGGGCTGCATTCATCTGGTTTGCCGGCCCACGCTGCAACTGCTGAACCACAAAACGCTGATAATCAGGCGACTGCTTGAAGCGCATCTCCGCCTCTGCCGGAATATTGGGGTTCTCCTCGGTTGGCTCAAGCGAGGTATAGATCTCGGCAAAATCGCTTTTCCCGAAATAGGCCTTTGCACCATCCGGCGGCCCAAAATAGGCCAGGCGTCCACCTTGAGCGAGAAAACAGACATAATCACATGCATTGATATTGTTGGTAGCATGCGTGACCAGAACGATTGTATGGCCTTTGTCTGCCAGACGCCGCAACAACATCATCATCTTACGGTCCAGACCGGGATCAAGGCCCGAGGTCGGCTCATCCAGAAAAAAGACGCTCGGGTTCGCCAGCAATTCCAGCGCGATCGAGACACGCTTGCGTTGGCCTCCAGACAACTTGTTGATCAAGAGCTTGCGCCTCCCGGTCATCTCCACATCGTCAAGCACTTCATCAATACGCTGGCGAATCTGCTCATCACTGACATCTTCGGGCAGGCGTAGCTTGGCCGCATAGTACAGCGCGTGTTCAACGGTGAGTTCTCGGTGAATAATGTCGTCCTGCGGCACATAGCCAAGCTGTGTGCTGAAGGCTGCCATATTCTGGTAGTAGTCCTGTCCGTTATAGAAGACAGCTCCCTGATGCGCGGGACGCAGACCGTTCAAGGCGTCCATCAGCGTCGATTTACCAGCACCAGAGCCGCCGACCAGCGCTACAAATTTGCGCGGTGGAATAGCAATGGAGATATCATTCAACAGGATGACGTTGTTGGTTCCGGTCTTTTTCAGGTTCAGCGCGTCAATTCGAATGCCATTACTTTCGTCCTGCTGGGTGAGTTGTTCGCCCGTGTAAATAAACCTGAATGGACCAATACGCACCTCGTCGCCTGGCTTGAGCAGGTCAGAAACGCGGGTCCGCATGCCATTGACATACAGGCCGTTCTTACTGCGCAGGTCAACGATTCTATAACCGCCTCCTACCTGCTCAAGGCGGGCATGATGGGCCGAAACCTGCACATGCTTCAGCACAACATGATTGTCCGGCGCACGACCAAGCGTGATCACTGGAGCCCCAAGCGGGATCGGGCGAACCTCGGGGACTACCTCCTGTACAGCACCGGTTCCATCATTGTAAGCCAATGTAACAAAGGTGCCGTTCCCATCACTGATACGGAAGATATCGCCACGTTCCAGAACCTTGCGAAATTGTTCGGTTCCCCGAATCTGGCGCCCATTATAGACAATGCCGTTTGTGGTGCTGCCTTTCCCAGGATGCGGATGCACAAAGACAAGCTGATTGCCCTCTCGCAAAATCTGCGCATGAAATGCCGAGACGGTTGGCTTCTCAATTACAATCTCATTGGAAGGCGCGCGCCCGATATTAAATACCTGCTTGTCCGGGGTCAGCGGATAATTGTGCCGCTCAGAGTCAATATTGGTGCTCACCTCGATTGAAGGCACACCAGCGCTCTGGCCTCCTGCATTCGATGGCCGCCCCGGCATCTCACCGGCTCCTATAGTTCGGGTCGCAGTAAAGTCCGGAGCCCCGTACTGTTGTTGCGGCGGGAACGAGGGCGCGCCAGCCGCCACAGCGTTAGGCACCTGTAAGAATGTCATCGTCACATTCCCCAGGACAATCACATCATTATGCTTCAGTGGGGCCTGCTCAACCGGCCTCTGATTTACGGTCAAGACGTTCTGTGGAGCCAGCTTCTTGATACTCCACATTCCATTGTTCATGAGTAATAGCTGCGCATGCAAGCGCGAAACAGACGCATCAGGCAAAACTACCTGATTCGCCGGGTCTCGCCCGATGTTCATCACCGGAGCAACGAGCGGCACCTGTTGCCCGGCCTGTGACCCGGAGAGAATTTGCAGCGTGCCGTGGGCTTGCTGTCCATTCATACCCTGATACACTTACCGCACAGGACATTCCTGCATAGACTGTGCGGTATCTCCTTTCTTTTCGGCGGATAAACACAGGTAGAAATTTACCAGGAAAACCAATCCCTGTCTGTAATCTGGCTCACGAAAAAAGTGTGCATTATTCATCCCGGCACAAAATAGAATCCTGAGCGAATTACCTGGCCTACTGGTTCCGTTGCCTTTCGGATCTCTACTTTACCTGTGCTGGCATTCAGCGTCAATATGACAGGAACTGGAGCACCCGCAGCCTCATTCAACGGGCCATAGTAATGCGCACCCTCATCCTCACGAGTCAGCGAGCGCAACGGGAAATCGCTTTGAATTGTCCCGACATTAACATTAGAATCCAGCGTGATGTTTTTCATGCTCTCAGGTAAAGAAACAGTTACATCTCCCTTTTCCGCCGTAATATAATAGTGATATTTCTCTTTCTGCTGCTCGTTAAACGGCATTTCAAGCAGCCCGCTAAAGGTAACATTTCCCTGTCCAGTATCAATCTTTGAGCCATTCCCCAGCACCGAGCGCTCTATTGAAATATTGCCAGCACTTCCGTGCACGCGCATCAACCCCAGAACGCCAACGATATGAATATTTCCTGCGGGCGCTTCCAGATTTAGTTGCAGCGGTAGAGCATTGCTATTGCCGGGCTGCGTGGTGGGGAGCTTGATCGTGATATCAACAGAATCATTGGTCGTGCGCAGTAACTCGTGGCTATTGGGAATAATGGTATTCACCGTCAAGGTACTGTTCGGATCAGGCTGCTGCCCGAGATCCTTCAACTGCTTGCTACAGGTAAGCTGTTTGCTCTCCTGATCGGGCGGCAAGACCTCGATTTTGATATCATTGAATTTCTTTTGGGCTTCCTTCTCATCTGTTGCCTGCACATGCTTTGTTGTGGCGATCACCGGTTTCTTCGTCTGCGCGTCAACTTCCACAGAAACATTGCCGAGCATATTGCAAATTTGCAATGCCGTGACAGCAGTAAGAGGAGCTTCAACCGTTTTTTCCTGCGTAAACGGTTTCGGCCCAAGCGGCAATGGCCCGATATTCAGTCCCTGTCCCTGCGACATGCGGAAAAGATAGAAGAGACCCAGCGCACCCCCACCAACCGCAAGCAAAATACCAAAGAAGCAGCCAAGCAACAGGGAAGGCCAGGCGCTACCACGTCTTCTTTGGATCGGGCGGCGTGATCGTGTGGAGTGGCGCGGCGCGGTTACCGGGCCGGTTGGCCTGGAACGCGGGCGACGGCGCGGTGCATGGTCATACTCTTCCTCATCCTCCGCGTACTTATCATAGTCGAAGGCACGCTTGTAACGCTCCGGTTCCTCACGGTACCGACGTCTGTACGGGCGTCTGTTCCCCCGATCCATCGTGCTTCTGGCCTCTCTTTCTTTCCAAAGTAGCAGGGGGCAACGTCACCCTGTTGCCAGAACCCTTACAACATAATACGCCAGCAGGAGGGAAAATGTCAGCAAAAACTCTATGCGTGACGTGAAAAAGAAAAGGAGCTACACTGATAATCAAACCATATCTCTGCTATACTCGTATATATCAGGGAGCAGGGCCTATACTCGAGAAATGCTTTCAGGAACTTATGGCATGCGTTCACTCAGCAGCTATACAGCCTTATTTTACATAATACATTTTACGGCAGGCCATTCTGTACGTTCAAGTCCTGAAAAGGGGGCCGCATGCATCCCCGGCTATTTTCTGATATGGCACTCACTGCTCAAGACGTCATCGGGAAGAGACATCCCTTCCCTATTCACACATCTATTGCTGGAAGTGGTCTCTGAACCACGAAAGGAGCAAACGAACAACAAACGATGGACATCACTTCATTATTCGGAATCCTGGCTGTTATTGTACTCATAGCAGCAAATGGTTTCTTTGTCTCCGCAGAATTTGCCCTGGTCAAAATTCGCTCTACTCGGGTAGAACAACTGGTTGTTGAAGGGAATCGAGCCGCACAAACCCTTCAGCGACAGATTCATCATCTCGATAGCTATATTGCTGCAACCCAGTTAGGGATCACTATTGCCAGTCTGGCCCTCGGCTGGATTGGTGAACCCTCCCTCGCCCACCTGATCGAGCCCCCGTTCGCCTGGCTCGGGAAGGGGCTCGCAGAAGGAATCTCACACAGTATTGCCGTCGCGATCAGCTTTATTCTGATCACCACCATGCATATCGTTTTTGGTGAACTTGTGCCAAAGTCAATCGCGCTTCAGGCCACAGAAGGGACATCACTTTTTGTCACTCGACCTCTGGAGCTCTTCGCGAAGATTTTCCACCCTTTCATTCTGCTGATGAATGGAATCGGCAATCTGGCCGTTAAATTGATAGGTCTCAAAGTAACCAGCGAGAGCGCCTCTGTTCATACAGTCGAAGAGCTGGAAATGTTGGTCACCCAGAGCCGTAAGGCCGGTATCCTGAACTCACAGGAAGAAGAGCTTTTACGCCACGTCTTCGATTTCAGCGATAAGACTGTCCATGATGTGATGATCCCGCGCATTGAGGTTGTCGGCGTGCCAACCACTGTCACACTAGATCAGCTCAAGCAGATTATCTCTGAGGAACGCTACACGCGCTATCCTGTCTATCAGGGGAATCTGGATACCATCGTTGGACTGGTGCATATCAAGGACGTGCTGACCTATCTTGATACCCACCCGGAATCCGCTACCTTTGATATTCAACGCCTACAGCGCCCAATTCTGGCCGTTCCCGAAACCATTACGCTTGAGACTCTGCTTGCCCGGATGCGCACCAGCCGCACTCATATGGCAGTGGTTATTGATGAGTATGGCTCAACGGCAGGCATCGTCACGCTGGAAGATATCGTTGAAGAATTGGTCGGTGAGGTCCAGGACGAGTTCGATACACGGGAAGCGGGCGTACGCTCTGAAGTAGAAATGCATCCAGACGGCACCAGCACGATTGATGGCTTGATGTCTCTCGCTGGCTTTGAGGAGCGCTTTGGCGTCACGATTGAGCATACCCATGTACACACGATCGGCGGCTATGTGTTTGAGCAGATCGATCGTATTCCTCGGATCAATGACGAGGTAACGGTTGACCATTATGTTCTGCGCGTTGAGGAGATGGATCAACGCCGTGTCGCTCGTGTCCGTGTGATTCCCATCAAGAACGAGGAAGCACAGGCTGAACTCGTGGAATAACCCGGCTCTGTCAGAGATGCGCTTCTGCCACAGGAAGCGTATCTCCTCCCTCTCACATTGAACTCCGCCAAAGGCATGGCCTTGACTTTTTCTTTTTCTTAGATATACTTCTAATTAGATAGTTATCTAACAAGAAAAGGAGGGCGCAATGCCATCTACCGAACTGCTTGTGAAAACACTGACCGATGTAGAGCGGCTCAAAATCCTCGGCCTTCTGGCGATCAGGCCTCACACATTGTCTGAACTGGCCGAGCAGCTTCAGATGAAAGAAAACGTCATCGCTCACCACCTTGCGCGGCTCTCTGCTAGCGGTCTGACGCGAACACAGGATTCCACCTATGTACTCAATACAGAAACACTCAATACGTTGAAAGCAACTTTCCAAGCGCCCTCAGGTCCGGATGCATTCGCTGACTTTGCCTGCGAGGAATGGGAACGCGTTATCCTGCGGAACTTCTTTGATGGACACCACCTGAAAGAAATACCAGCCAGCTTTAAAAAGCTGAAGGTTGTTCTGAGATGGCTTGCTGAGCGCTTCGAGCCCAATATTCGTTATGCGGAACGTGAGGTCAATGAGCGGCTTAAACTCTACCATCCAGACTTTGCTTATCTGCGCCGCTGTCTGGTCGATTTTGGGTTGATGCAGCGTGAGAACGGGATCTACTGGCGACAAAGCAAGTAAGGGAGGGATGTTTGATCCCTCCCCGCAACATCAAAGAGCAGGCTTGAATGAGCGCACGGCCCAGAACAGTGCCAGCAGCGTGAGGACAAACATCAGGCCGAAGCTCAGCGGGATCTCACCGCTGAGAAAGTTTCCCTGAAACAGCGCTCGTGTGGCAGTCACCGCGTAGGAAAAAGGGTTCACTCTGGCAATGAGCCGTAAGAGGACAGGGGCTAACGACAATGGCAACATAATCCCCGACAGCAGCATTAACGGGATACTGAGCGTGCTGAGGAAAGAAGACAGCGCATCCTCACTCTGCAACCAGAGGGCCAGTGCATAAGAGCAGGCGGAGAGAAAAGCTCCCATCAGCGCAATCAGGAGCAACGAGAGTAGTACGCCGCGAATGTCCGGACGCAGCCCCATCAGACAGGCCAGCAGCACAATCAGTATAACCTGTACTAGCAGCACAAGAACATCATACCCTATTTTACTCAAAGGAAACGCCCAACGGCTGATAGGAGCCACATGCAGGCGCTCAAGAAAGCCGGAACGCCATTCCTGGAGCAGACCAAAGCCACTATAGAGCGGACCGAAAATCCCCATCAACACCATACAGCCGGGCGTAAAGGCCAACATGCCGCCTCCCGCAGGAAATCCTGCGATCCGGCTGATCGGGTCTAACAGAGGCGCAAAGAACAACAGGTAACAGGCAGGTTGAAAGAGCCCGAAGAGAATCCAGGCAGGATTTCGGAAAGAGAGGCGCACATTCCTGACAAAGAGCAGGCGCGTTTCATAGAATAGCTTCATGGTTTCCCTCCCACAGAGGTGTCTGTTTCTCAGCATCTTTGAAAGAAAATCCGGTCTGCCGTAAAAACACATCATCCAGCGAAGGACGTGACAGCGAAATGGTATGCACGGCGATTCCGGCACTATTCAGCAGTTGAAGCAGAGCAGGCAGCCGCTCTTCTCCATTTTCGACATAGACCTGTAACTTCTCAGCTTCTGCCTCAGAAATCAGCCGTAGCTCACGTACATGAGGCCGCAGCAGGTGTTCCGCCTGCCGCGCGGCGCTGCTAAGTCCGAGTGTGACGACATCGCCGACAATCTGCTGTTTGAGCTGTGCAGGAGAGCCTTCAGCGACCACCACTCCGGCATTCACAATCGCCAGGCGACTGCAAAGATGATCCGCTTCGTCAAGATAATGGGTGGTTAGCACGATTGTTGTTCCTGCGGCGTGCAGGCTGCGCACCTCTTCCCAGAGAGCCGCACGACTCTGTGGGTCCAGTCCCGGCGTGGGCTCATCCAGAAACAGCAACCCGGGTTTATGGACCAGCCCGAGCGCCAGATCAAGCTTGCGCCGCTGCCCGCCTGAATAAGTGATTGCCAGACGATCGATAAAAGGGGCCAGATCAAGCGTGTCAATCAACTCAGCCACGCGTTTCCGGGCCGCGCCATAGGACAACCCATAAAGCCGCGCCTGCAACAACAGATTTTCTCGACCGCTCGACAGGCTATCAGTGCCACCTTTCTGGCTAATAAAGCCAATCGCTGCACGCACTCGATGCGACTCGCGAACCACATTGAAGCCAGCAACCAGAATTCGGCCTTCATCCGGTGAGAGCAAAGTTGTCAGGATGCGAAGCGTAGTGGTTTTGCCCGCACCGTTCGGGCCAAGCAAGCCGAAAATCTCGCCTTCCTTCACCCGCATATGCAGGCCACGAAGCGCCTCAACCTGCTTGCCCCGACTTTGAAAGCTTTTGCTCAGGTTCTCAACCTCGATGACATCATGCATACCAATAACCTGCTCCTTTCCTTACATACATTCAGCATGTATGTAAATTACTCAAAAAAAAGAGGAGATAGCTTAGCGGCTGATTCCTCGAATAAAGCCATCAACTATCTCCTCTGCCTTTGTTTGAAGCGGCATCTGATCCGGCATCAACATCCAGAGATCGGTGATGCCATAAATGAGCCCCATCGCGGCAAACGCGGTCGCATCTACGTCCAGATCGGCGCGAGCTTCTCCGTTCTCTTTTGCCATTCTGAGAAGCTCCGCCATCCCTTCCAGCGAGCGCTGAAGTCCCTCTCTCTTTTCCTGCATTCCATCAACCATCTCGGGCAGTAGCACGGTCTGCCAGTTCATCATCTTCTGCATAATCCGAAAATCAGCATCTTCCACCGGATAGAGCATCCAACCAATCAGAATCCGCCGCAAGACACGGAGAGGGCGATCATCGCGCACATAGAGCGGCTGTAGCTTCTCCCATGCCCGGTGATACTGTTCTCGAATCACCGCGTTGAACAGTTCGGCCTTGCCCCCAAAATGCCAGTAGACAGCGCCGCGTGTGCTCCCAACCGCACGCGCAATATCTTCCAGCGTTGTCGCGTTATATCCCTTCTCATAAAAGATGCGCAACGCCGCCTTCAGCAGTTGTTCCCTTGTGATAGCCGCCTCTTCCTTTGTTCGACGCATGATAGCCATTCTCCTCTCACTTCTATACATACACTACGTATGTATATATTGTCAAGGGGCTATTCCTGCGGGCGACGCTGGCGTTGCGCTTTTGCCTGCTGGCGTAACCATTCATTGCGAGCCTGCTCCTCAAACGCGATCTCTTCAGCCGCATCAGAAAGGGACTGCTCGCTCTCGGCATCATCTGCCACGATACCGCCCTGACTATCAAACACCATACGCGAGCGGCCTCCCGGCTCAAACTGGCCGATTACACCATGCTGTTCCAGCAAATCAATCAGCCGAGCTGCACGTGAATAACCGACGCGGAGCCGCCGCTGTAACAGCGAGATCGAGGCACGGCCTTCCTCACGGACAACCTCTTCCGCTTTATCAAGCAACTCATCTTCCAGCTCAAAGCCACTTTCCTGCTGCTCCTGAATCTCCCAACCGGGCGCGACCTCTTGCAATGCACTCGCGATGCCCGGATCGTTTACCGCATCGCTATGCGCCAGTTCAGCAGCCTGATCGCGCCAGAATTGTACCAGCCGTTCAGCCTCTTCATCAGCCAGGAAACAGGCCTGAATACGCTCCGGTCGCCCGGCATCGGCGGGAAGATAGAGCATATCGCCACGTCCGAGCAGGCGTTCCGCGCCTCCCATATCGATAATGGTACGCGAGTCAACAGCAGAGCTGACCATGAAGGAGATACGCGTTGGAATATTTGCCTTGATCAGACCTGTAATCACATCAACTGATGGGCGCTGTGTTGCGATCACCAGATGAATGCCGGTCGCACGGGCCAACTGCGCCAGACGGCAGATCATGCTTTCTACTTCCTCGGGGGCTGCCATCATCAGATCAGCCAGCTCATCAATGATAATCACGATCGCAGGTAAATTGTTCAGCGAGGTATCGCCCTTCGCCAGCCGCTGGAGCCGCATCTTGCGATACCCATCGAGATTACGCACACCCAGTTGTGAAAACAGACGATAGCGGCGCTCCATCTCACTGATCGCGTTGCGCAACAGGGGTACAACCTTCTCGACCTCGGTCACGACGGGAGAAAGCAGGTGGGGAATACCGCTATACAGACTCAGCTCTACCATCTTGGGATCTACCATCAGCAGCCGAACGTCGTCGGGCGTTCCCTGAGTTAACAGGCTGGCAATCAGCGTATTGATCATCACGCTTTTGCCTGCGCCCGTCGCACCCGCGATCAGCAGGTGAGGCATACGGGCCAGATCACCGAAGCGTACCTGTCCGGCAACGTCTTTTCCCAGCGCCACTGTCAGCTTTGACTTATTTTTGGCCGCCTGGTACTCTCTGCTTTCCAGGACCTCACGCAGCGTCACCAGCCGACTGTTCTTGTTTGGAATCTCCACGCCGACATAGGGGCGCCCCGGCACCGGAGCTTCCATACGAATGGACTTGGCTTCCAGCACCAGCGCGAGATCATTCTGCAAGGCCATAATGCGGCTCACACGCGTGCGCGTCTCATAGATGATATTGCCCGCGGCGTCACGCATGGGGATCATCTTCCCGGTCTTATCATCCTTTATCAGTGCGGGCTTACCGGTCGGACGGATGCCAAAACGAATCACGGTTGGCCCGATACTGATATCTTCCGGGCGCACCTCTGCCTCGACCCGGAAGCTGCGCAGCGTCTCCTGAATCAGGCGGGCCAGCTCTGCGGTATTATCGTTATACATCTGGAGCTTGGCCGACTCGGCACTATTCAGCAACGAGGTATCCGGCACCCGCCAGCGCGAAACAATGCTCGGGGTCTGCGCCGCCCGTTCACGTCTTGAGCCACGTTGATTGGCCGGGGTCTGTAGGCGTGGATTCGACGGCGTTCCATCCTCATCGGCAACTATGGCCTGTGGCGCTTCCAGCTTTACCTTACGCCGGGGCGGCGCTTTACGCCCTTTTTGCTCAAAAGGCAGGGGCTGCTGACTCACGCTATCAACAGATGCGGCATAGTCATGAGGATCAAACGAGGGAGGAACCCGCATCGGCCCTTTCGGCACGCTCCCGATATGTTGCTTGTGTAAATTAATATCGTTGAGCGGGTCTTCATCCTCCTCCTCGAAAGGCATATCTGAATGCAGATCCACAGTCTCATCATCAGCCAGATCCTCCATCTCGGCAAGATCTAGCTGCTTGCCAGAGTGCGAAAGGATCAGAGGCTCCTGAGAGTCATCATCCTCATCCCCTATGTCGTCCGGCTCGCTTTGCTGGCGCATATAGCGACTGAAACGCGGCCGCTGCCCCAGAAATGGAGAGCTCTGCTGGCCGGTGCTCTCTTCCGCATGTCTACCAAAAAGGCCACGGAGCGAGCGATAGGTAGACAGCACATGGCCGAAGGTGATACGGAAACTGAAAATGAAAACCAGCAGAAAAGCCCCTATAAGAATAACATGGGCAATCAGCGCGTCCCATCCGAGGAACGGAAGCGCCAGCGCATCAGCCAGAGAGCCAGCTTTCCCCTGTCCGAGCCAGAGGCGCGATTCTACCAGCAAGATCAACAACAGCACAATCGAGCCAACCACCATCGGCCAGCGCATCAGCCGCGTTCTGCGCACCCCTTCAACCAGATGAATAGTGGAAAATGCGATAAGGCCAAGCGCAAAGAGGTAAGCAGTCCAGCCCAGCAGGCCGATAAAGAACGCTTTGATCGCACTAAAGACCGGAGAAGTGCTGAAGATCGTTAAAGATCCAAACAGAAGCAAAGAGAGAATAAGAAGCAGAACACCGAAAACGCGCTGCTGCTGATACGAATCCAATGTCTCCCACTGTTGCCGTATCCAATCAATAAACCGCGTATCCTGTGGACCCTGTTTCTCGGCAACCGGAGGAACCGCGGTTCGTGCGGAAGCTGCTTTCTTTTTTCCGGTTGATGCACGTGAAGCTGACTTTGTCCGTTGTGTTTGCTGCTGTGCAGCCTGTTTACGACCACTCGGGCGCGAGGTCGAGGAGATACTGGAACGCTGCTCGACTCGCGCTTTCATCAATCTGTGAGAGCCCAGTGCTCCGGCAGCACCACTGACACGCGATGGCCCTAGCCCCTTTTGGCGCTCATCGTCTTTTTTCTTTTTGCCACCTGCCATTCAGGTTTTTCCTCCTACGTTCAATACCAGAGGGAGACAACAGTTATGATAGCGCAGATGGAACATGGAAGCAAGGGCTAGAACACCGGATTCATGCAAGCAGAGCAGTACAGGACGGGCTCGAAAGCAGCCATTCTAGCGCCAGAGCCAGATAAAAGACCGAACATCAGTAATCATGACTGCTGCGGCAATAAGAAGAAGACAGAGCAACATAAAGATAAGGGTGACAAGCTTACGTAGAAGAGGAGGGAACACCTGCTATATCTCCATTCGCTAATTCGCTACATCTTTTTGTATCCTCAGATCTTTTCTCTTTCCATTATATTTCACATCGAAAATGCGCCACTCATCTCCTGTCCCTTTCGCCTGGTTCTTCCTATCCACGCTCTTTCCGCCCTCTCACAGGTAGAACAGAAAAGAGCCGCCCTGCACAGAGCGGCTCGTCTCGCGCTTACCCGCCACCCACCATCGTCACCAGTTCCAGTCGACAGCCCTCATACAAAGGTGTGGTCCCAAACTGCTCACGAGCAATGATGGTCCCATCCAGTTGCGCAACCACCAGTCGCGGCGCAATCGAGAGTTCCTGTAAGAACTCTGCAATAGTGCAGCCCGCTCGCACGGTGCGCGTCTGTCCGTTCGCGAGAATAGAAATCGTCCCATTCGCAGGCTGCTGTCCGTCGGTCATGCGTCTGCTTCTCCTTTCCTATCACTGGCTCTGCGGAGCCGCTCAACCTCTACTGAGACAGAGGGAGCTTGAAAAAGAGCCGAGATCACCGCAACGCCATTTGCACCCGCCTCTATGACCTCCGCCGCGTTCTCGGAGGTAATGCCACCTATGCCTATCAACGGCAGTGCCGGATACGCCTGTCGCAGTGCCCGAATCAGCCCGATCCCTGCGGTTCTTTCACCCGGATGTGAGTGAGAGGGAAAGAGCGTCCCGGCCAGCAGGTAATCAGCGCCCGCTTCCACAGCCTCCCTGGCCTCCTCCAACGAGTGAACGGAGACCCCAAGCAGCATCTCAGGACCAACCAGTGACCGGGCAACCGCGACAGGAAGAGAGCGTCTGCCAAGCTGGAAGCCATGCGCCCCCGCAGCCAGGCCCACATCAAGCCGGTCATTGACGATCAGGGCGGTCTGATAACGGTTGCAGAGCGGCAGAAAGCGCCGCGCAAGCGCATAGAGCGAGGCTGCCGAAAGCGTATGGCCTCGAAGTTGCAGCATGGAAATCCCGGCAGCCAGGGCCTCTGTCACCACGCGTTCCAGTTCTGCGTGCGTCGGATCGGTTACCAGGCACAACTGAAAAGGATTGCGGGTAGCTTCTCTGGAATCCCGGCTCATAGGAGTCTCCCTACCTGTTCGTAGCGCTTTCATACGACACGACGCCGGTTGTCGGGCTACTGGCCTGAGCATACGCGCTTCGAGGAATTCGACCCGCAAGAAAAGCGGCTCGCCCGGCCTCAACCGCCTGCTTCATCGCCAGCGCCATCAGTGGCGGTTTTCCGGCCTGTGCCACCGCCGTATTCATCAGGCAGGCAGCAGCGCCCAGCTCCATCGCCAGCGCCGCATCAGAAGGCGCACCAATGCCCGCATCAACAATCACCGGTACTCGTGCCTGCTCAATAATAATCTGAATCTGGGGCAGGTTTAAGAGTCCCTGTCCTGAGCCGATCGGCGAGCCAAGCGGCATCACTGTTACCGCCCCCACATCCTGCAACCGCTGCGCCAGAATGGGATCAGCGTTGATATAGGGCAGCACCTCAAAACCTTCCTCGATCAACAGGCGCGTCGCTTCCAGCGTGGCAACAGGATCAGGGAGCAGGTAGCGCGCATCTGGAATGACCTCAAGCTTGATCCAGCGTGGCAACCCCATCGCAGCCGCCAGCCGGGCTATCTGAACCGCCTCCTCTACTGTTTTACAGCCCGCTGTATTGGGTAGAATGGTGTATCGTGCCGGATCAATGAAATCCAGCAACGACGGTTGCCCGAGATTGGAGAGGTCAAGTCGCCGCAATGCAACCGTGACGATCTCGGTGCCGCTTGCCTCAAGGCTCGCCTTCATCTCTTCAAAATCCCGATACTTGCCGGTTCCCAGGATCAGGCGTGACCGAAACGCACGCGAACCAATTTTGAGCGTATCGCTTGTCATCATGTTGGCCTTTCTTTTTTTCAGGAGGTTGAGGAGGCGGCCCAACAAAAAAGCCGTTCTCCTCACAGCGAGGAAACGGCCAATACATCTTCACCGAAAGAGGCACAAGAAAGCGTTCCCTCCGCTGGTATGATCCAGATCAGGTACATCGATACAGGGTCAGCAACATTGACGGGTTGCACTCTCAGCCCGGCTCTCCGGGCTCCCCTAGCTTCCCTTTAAATAGATTGTACAGATTTACAGGTCGATCATTCAAAGATCTATTGGAAAAACATCTCTTATCTAAGCATACCATATCGAAGCGGTTGCACTCAACGGCTTTGTACATTCCAGAACAGCAGCTTTTGCGCAGCCGAGACAAGAAAGCGCCCATCAGGAGACCAGTGCAGCAGGCTGCTCTCATCGTCGATACCGGCCTGAAAATCTATCGTAGCCATGCTCTCACCCGTCTTGCTCCTGAACACTGTTACCTTTCGGGAAAAGGTGTTTAACGCAGCCATCATCTGCCGATCGGGGCTCCACGCCACCTGACGTAGCAACACGATATATTGCATCTCCTGTTTCCGCTCAAGCGCCTCCGCTTCCCGCAGCGCCTGCGTCAGCGCCCTGTCTGGGGGCTGGACTACCTCGATTGCATCCAGACCATTGCGGCGTAACGCCTCCTGATCATTTGAGGTGATGCCAGGCACCTCAATCCTTCCCCCCAGAATCAGGCCACGTGTCAGATAACGCCCATCAGGAGACCAGACCACAGGCGTCGCCATCCAGACCAGAAACACTGCATTCTTCTGCTTATCCTCAATGCGAGCAACCGAGCCCTCCTGCCAGAACGAAAAGGCAGCAGAGCGCTCCAGACCTATCGCATTCTGCATCAAGGGTTGCAGGCTTCCATCTGGCAGCCAGCGATAGGCCGGAGCTGGAGGAAACGTAAACCCGAATGCCTGCTTTTCCTGGATCTTTCGCGGCTTCTCAAGATAGCGCTTCTGTTTAAGATCCCAGACGCCATAGCCCCAGGAGCCCCACCGTTTCTTTGCAGCCAGCGGCAATGGATGGAAGAACGCCGATGACGAACCGTCCTCATGCAGGAGCAGAACCCCTTCAAGCAACTTCTCGCCTGAGCCGATCGGAGGCCAGATGAGGAACAAACAGGCAAGTTGATGGAGCTCGGGAGACCAGCGAACCAGATAGTTGCCAATGGTGCCATGAAAGCCCGCTGAGAACTGCTCACGATACTGTTGAATAATCAGCTCTTCGGGGGTGTATTGTTGCAGGCGCTTCTGCTGAACCACGTCATAGACATTTAAATAGGCATAGGAGACCTCCGAGGTCTCACAGCCACCATAGACCCCGATAACAGCCAGCAAGCGACTATCAGCGGACCAGGCCGCGTCATAGACACAACTGATCTCATCCTGCCAGCTCTGTGGTGAAGGAGAGGGAGCTTCTGGAGCCTTTCCCGGAAGTATCGCAGCCAGATCGGGCAAGGTTCCACTCAGCAGGAGTACCAGAACAGTACCAACAATCAGTGTGACAGAAAGCAATGGAACCCGCGTCTGCGGCTTTCGGACCCAGGCCAGTGCATGCATCAGAGGAGAATGCAGGTCTCCAACTCGCTGTTTCCCCTTCGTTTGCGGTGGGGGAGGATCTAAGTCAACGATCATCAGGTCATCATCTACTGGTTCTAGATCGTTTCGCTGCTTCTCTTCCTCGCTCATCAACACACCTTTCGCTGCTACACTTCATCTTTCGCCTTTCTTTTCATTTTAATCTACAGCACATAGAGAGAGCCTGCGAAAAAGGTCCGGTTTTGTGATCTACAAAAAAAGAAACTACCAGAAGGAAGCTTCTGGTAGTTGGTTTGGTGTTTTGTGATCTACTTTGTCAGCAAGAATAGTGAGATTACACTTCCATCACGACCGGTAGGATCATCGGTCGGCGGCGTGTTCGTTCATACAGGAATTCGCTTAAAGTATCCTTGATCTTATCTTTCACAAAGGACCAGTCGGAGCCGTGACCATTCAAGTCAACAAAGGACTCAAGAACACGCTCCCGTGCACTCTCCAGCAGTTCCTCAGCATCACGCATATAGACAAAGCCGCGTGACACAATATCGGGTCCGGCAATAGGCTGGCCGGTTTCTTTATCGACAGTCAGCACAGCCATCAGGATGCCATCCTGAGAGAGCACCTTTCGATCGCGGAGCACAATCTGTCCCACATCGCCGACGCTCAATCCGTCCACATAGACATTACCTGTTGCCGTATGGCCGGTATGCTTGATTCCCTCGCTGGAAATCTCGATGATATCGCCGTCCTCGGCAACCATGATATTGTCATCAGGGATGCCTAGCGAATGTGCTAGCTTGGCATGCAGGATCAACTGGCGATACTCACCGTGGATCGGCACAAAGTACCGGGGTCGTAGCAGGCTGAGCATCAGCTTCAGTTCTTCCTGAGCGCCATGCCCTGAAACATGCACATGGGAAAGGCCCTGATAATAGACCTCCGCCCCCAGGCGAAACAGGTTATTGATGGTGCGATGAACCATCTTCTCATTGCCCGGCACAGGCGTTGCCGACAGAATGACGGTATCGCCCGGCTGAATGCGCACAAGCCGATGGTCTTTATTCGCAATGCGAGTTAGTGCCGATGTCGGCTCACCCTGGCTGCCCGTACAGATCACAACAATTTGTTCTGGATCGAACTTGTTGATATCTTCAGGACGAATCAGCGTGCTTGGCGGCACATCCAGATACCCTAGCTCGATCGCCATCTGCACGTTATTCTGCATGCTTCGACCAACCAGAGCCACCCGCCGATCATAGCGGACAGCAGTGTCGATTACCTGCTGTACACGCGAGATCAGTGAGGCGAACGTTGCCACAATCACGCGACCTGGCGCATTGGCAAAGATCTTATCCAGAGAGTCGTTAATCACGCGCTCCGAAGGAGTGTAGCCGGGAGACTCAACACGCGTGCTATCACCCATCATCACCAGGACGCCTTCATTGCCCAGACGGCCAAGCATGCCAAGATCAGCGGGCTTCCCATCAATCGGTGTATAGTCGAACTTATAGTCACCGGTATGAATAACGACACCCAGAGGCGTTCGGATAACAATGCCAACTGCATCAGGAATACTGTGATTGACCCGGAAGAACTCCGCCGTACACCGCCCCAGTTCAACATGATCTTCGGGAGACACCACGTTGATAACAGCCTTATCCAGAAGTCTGTGCTCTTTCAACTTTACGCTGATCAATCCATGCGTCAAGCGTGTCGCATAGACAGGAGGAAAATCGAGCATCGGCAAAATGTAAGGGAGGCCTCCGACATGGTCTTCATGACCGTGAGTGATAAGGATACCGCGAATACGATCTTTTTTATCAGCGAGATAGCTTGTATCCGGGATTACGAGATCAACACCAAACATTTCATCATCGGGGAACATTACCCCCGAGTCGATGATAATGATGTCGTCGCCATATTCAACGACCATCATATTCTTGCCGACTTCTCCCAGGCCTCCCAGGGGAATAAGTCGAACTTTTTCTGTTGTCAAGGGTTCAAGAACCTCCTAAAAAACACTATATCTGTAGCCCACGGCTATAAACGTCACTTTTCATATATGTATCTTTACTCCCGCACACTCAAGCAGGAGGAAAAGTCAAAATAAGCAATAATGATCCATTTAAGAGTATACTACAGTGACTATCTTAAAAACAAGCTGCAATCCTATTTTGTTATACATATCGGCAGAAAATACACATTCTGAATACTGCCTGCTCATAGAAGAAACGCTTCATCTGTGGAGAATTCCAGGCGCAATGCCGAAAAGCGAGTTGCTGACGTCTCCCTTTCCCCTTCACCATCCCTCCCCGATTATATGACAGAAGATGTCAGGAGATCTATGCTACTCTTCAATAGAAACAAGAACAGGAAACACAAAAGAGCTCTGTACTATAAGATAACACGGCCCTTCAGCCAAACATTCCCGTGGACTCGCTCTTCCTTTGGTCCACCTCTCAAATACAGAAAGGGGATTCTCTCTCTATGTCCAGAAAGGACATCACCTTCATTCCAAAGAGATGCTCTACGCTCATAGTAGCATTGGAGCTACTGAAGAGCAAGCGACCTTTTCCATCTGGAAACCCTTTCCTTTTTCATCGCTCCATCTGACAGCAAATTTCTTTTCTGTGCGCAGTAAAGCATTCACCCGCTTTTCCTCTTTTTCTTTTTGATGAAGATTATATGGCCTCCCCAGGCCGCAGAGAAGGAGAACGCATGACGCAATCATCTCAATTGAGTGAGAACCTGCTTTCCTTGCTTCTTGAACAGGAGACGCCACGGCGCACCGTGAAGCCAGTCGTCCAGCAAAAGGCAACGCTGGAAGCAGATAAAATAGTAGTTCGAGGAGCCCGACAGCATAATCTTCGGAATATCGATGTCAGTATTCCGCGCTACAAGCTGGTCGTTATGACGGGCGTCAGTGGAAGCGGAAAATCATCGCTTGCCTTTGATACCATCTATGCGGAAGGTGAGAGACGCTATATGGACAATCTCTCTCCTTTTATTCGGAGCTTTCTCGATCAAGTTGAGAAGCCACACGTCGACTACATAGGCGGACTCAGTCCTACCATTGCCATCGAGCAGAAGACCGTTAGTAAGAACCCTCGCTCAACGGTTGGAACGATCACCGAAGTAATTAATTATCTACGCCTGCTCTACTCGCGCATCGGGATCGCGCATTGTCTGAACTGTGGAACCGCGATTCACCGCTACAGCCCCGCAGACATTGTGTCACGGATCAGCAGACTTCCGGCAGGTACATCCATACAGCTCTACACGCCAGACCTGCTGCACCCCGGGCAACTCATTCCGAAAACATATATCACCCGGATCGAGCTTCCAGCAAATCAGGACCAGCACTGGAAGGAAGAGCTGTTCACGCTTGTTAAGCGAGCATTGAAAGCCGGGAATGGCTCGCTCTTACTGGCAACCGAGCAGGGAGAGAAGCTGATCTTCAGTGAACAGAGGATCTGCCCGCGTTGCGGCACACACTTCCCGGAACTGGCATCCTATCAATTTAATCCGAATAAGCCAGGCGGCATGTGCAACGATTGCAACGGCATGGGGACCCGACTTTTTGTTGATCCCGAACTGCTGATTGATCCAACACTCTCCATTCTCGATGGCGCAATCAAGTGGTTTGGCAGCCTGCGTAAGCGCTCGCATACCTTCTGGCCACTTGGTAACCTGGACGATATCGCAGCCTATTACCAGATCGATCTTGAGACGCCATGGCAGGAGCTTCCCCAACACTTCCGAGATGCCCTGCTCTATGGGTCCGAAGATAAGATCCCGATGCAAATGGAGTACGATGGCAGTAATGGGCACTGGTCTTTCGAGAAAGAGGCTAAGCTTATCGGCCTTGTCCAGCAGCTCTACAGACTCTATCACAATACTACGTCGGAAACCAGCCGCAAGCGCTATGCAACCTTTATGAGTCAGCAGATCTGTCAGACCTGTCAGGGAACCTGCTTAACGGCAGAGGCCCGGGCTGTCACCCTGGGAGGTAAGAATATCCATGAAATCAGCAATATGGCAATCGAGCATGTGTATGCCTGGCTCACCGAGCTTGAAGAAACGCTGGACAATGAAGCCTGGGGTATCGCGGCAGAAGCGCTGCACGAAGCACAGCGCCGTTTACGCTTCATGCTCAAGGTGGGCCTGAATTACCTGACGCTCAATCGAGCCGCGCCCACGCTTTCCGGTGGTGAAGGGCAACGTATCCGGCTTGCCAGTCAGCTCGGTGATGGCCTGGTGGGCGTCCTTTACGTGCTTGATGAGCCCTCTATTGGCCTGCATGCTCGTGACCTGCATACGTTGCTAGAAACACTCATCGACTTACGCGATATGGGTAATACGGTTCTGGTTGTCGAGCACGATGAACTCACGATGCGCTCTGCTGATTGGATTATCGATATAGGACCGGGAGCCGGAGTTCGCGGGGGAGAGCTGGTTTACGCTGGACCGCCTGCACAGATTACTGAAGCACCGCGCTCGATCACCGGACAATACCTCAGTGGCAAGCGCAAAGTGGAATTGCCACGCGGCAAACAACGTCGTTCTCCACAGCGTGGCTGGCTGAGCATCAAAGGAGCCACCCTGCACAATCTCAAGGGTGTGGATGTGAGCTTTCCGCTTGGTCTCCTTACCTGTATCACAGGGGTAAGCGGTAGCGGCAAGAGTAGCCTGATTAATGGGACACTCTATCCCGCATTGATGCAGGCTATTCACCACACGACACCAGAGCAGTGCGGCCCCTATCGCAGCCTGGAAGGCGTTGAGCAGTTGAATAAGGTTATCAATATCACGCAGGACCCGATTGGACGAACACCTCGCTCGAATCCCGCAACCTATGTCGGGATCTTCGATACCATTCGTCAGCTCTTCGCAAAGACAGAGGCAGCCAGAGCAAAAGGGTATACAGCCGAGCACTTCAGCTTCAACGTTGAGGGAGGACGGTGCGAGCACTGCAAAGGGCACGGACAGATCTTTATCGAGATGCATTTTCTTCCCAATGTCTGGGTCACCTGCAAAGATTGTAATGGCTCTCGTTATACAGAAGATATTCTGGCGATCCGCTATAAAGGCAAGAACATTGCTGATGTGCTCAATATGAACATTGGCGAAGCCCTTGCGTTCTTCAACGATAACCCAAAGCTGGCTCGCATGCTCCAAACCCTCTGTGATGTCGGCCTGGATTACATCACGCTCGGTCAGAGCGCAACCACCTTTAGTGGTGGTGAGGCACAACGTATCAAGCTGGCCAAAGAACTGAGCAGAATGGCAACAGGCAAAACTCTGTACATTCTTGATGAGCCAACCACGGGCCTGCATTTTGCGGATACCCAGCACCTGCTGAATGTGCTGCACCGGCTGGTCGACGCTGGAAATACCGTTCTGGTCATCGAGCATGAGCTTGATGTCCTCAAAACGGCAGACTGGATCATCGACATGGGGCCGGACGGAGGTGAACAGGGAGGCTACCTTGTCGCCGAAGGGACACCGGAACAGATCGCAGATAACCCGAAAAGTATCACCGGGCGTTATCTCCGTGCCATACTGTAGTTCGCATACATCGCATCTCAGGCGACAAGTTCATGCTTGTCGCCTGCCTGGTCCTCGGCCAGCGTGCCAGATTTCTCGCTGTTTTTGCCACAAGCTCAAAAATTGGGTCCAAAAAGGCTTGACGGCCAGAGCGAGTCGTGTTATATTAATTCTCGCGCCAAGGTAGCTCAGTCGGTAGAGCACAGCACTGAAAATGCTGGTGTCGCCGGTTCGATTCCGGCCCTTGGCATTTTGTATGCGCGCCGAAAAGGCGCTTTTTTTTATGCCTCTTCGAGACAGCAGCCCTCACAACCCGAAGCCGCATTTTACGTACTACTTAAAAAGTAGAAACCCCATCAAGCTTTCATTTGAAAAGACAGGACACTTGCAAAATGATATCCCAACACATGCGTCAGGCTGCCTTGCAACGGCATCTGGAGCGACTACAAGAGCGTATAGATCGACGCCTAGACCGCCAACGTTTTTATGGTATGCAACAGCTCGCCACGGTTTTCCTGGGCTTCTTTCTCTGTGCGGGGGCGCTGGCCTGGAACCATATTTTTGGCGTACTTGTCATCATCGGCGCTATTCTCTATTTCGTCTATAACTGGCGGCTGCATAAAGCCTATCAACAGAGTGTATCACGCTATCAGCGCCGTCTCGAATACCATCAACAGCAGCTTGCCCGCCTTGCACTCGACTGGGAGAATATCCCCTCAACAGGCCCCAAAGCGGAGCAGAGCGATCACCCCTTTGAAAATGACCTGGATATCAGCGGCGACTACTCGCTGCATGAACTGCTCAATACCGCAGCCTCCCAGAGTGGAAGCGAGCGCCTGCGCTCATGGCTTCTGACACGTGAACCTGACCGTGATACGATCCTTCAACGCCAGCAGCTTGTGCGGGAACTGACCCCAATGATCAATTTTCGGGCCGCGCTGGCCGAGCATTCACAGTATGCGGTCAGCTATGGCAACGAATATCTTGTAAGCGAGAGGCTACAAAACTGGGTCACCAGGACCATGAAACCTATACCCCTCTATAAGCTGATTGTTCCGCTCCTGCTCACAGCGCTCTTTCTCGGAACGATCATTGCCTATATCGTTGCCCATATTTCCCTGATGCTAACAGCCATTCCCTTTTTTCTTTGTATCGGTTGGTCAATCCTGACAACCTCTGATCGTGCAGGCCTGTATGAAGAAACGGCCTACATGAGTGAAACACTCAGACGGTTAGGCATCATCTTCAGTTTTCTCGAACGCACCTCTTTTGCGCCGCAGTCGAAGCTCCAGGGAATATGTCATCCCTGCTACAGTGGCACTGTTCGTCCCTCACGGTTGATGAAAAACCTCAAGTTGATTGCCTCTCTCTCGGGGTTCACTCAGGATCAGATAGGCAGCCTCTTCTTCAATGCGTTCCTGCCCTGGGATGCCTTCATCTCGCGCAGGCTTCAGGAGTTCAAGGCCGACCTCAGCGAGCACCTGCCGCAATGGCTCGATACATGGTATGAGCTCGAAGCGCTCTGTTCACTGGCGAATTTCGCCTATCTCAACCCGGAATACACTATGCCCCGACTTCTTCCCGCTGAAGCGGATGAGCCACTGCTAGAGGCAACAGAGCTCGGTCATCCGCTGATCGATCCCGCCGTCCGTGTGACCAACACGACCAGCTTTGCCCGCATCGGTGACATCATGCTCCTGACCGGCTCCAATATGGCGGGAAAAAGCACCTTCCTGCGCACTATCGGCGTTAACCTCTGTCTGGCATATGCCGGAGCACCGGTGGTTGCTCGCTCATTTCAGACCCGGCTCTTTGAGCTCTATGCCTGCATTCGTGTTACCGACTCAATGGCTGATGGCTTCTCCTATTTCTATGCCGAAGTTCATCGTCTGCGCGGACTCCTTCAGCGGCTGGAAGCACAACCACGTTACCCGATCTTCTTCCTTATCGATGAGATTTTCAAAGGCACAAACAACCGCGAGCGGCTTATTGGCAGCCACGCCTATATCTATGCACTGGCGCAGAAGCGGTGTGTCGGTGCGCTGACCACTCACGACCTTGAGCTTGTGACACTCAGCGAGGAATTGCCGCAGGTAAGCAATTATCACTTCCGGGAAGAGGTGGTTGACGGGAAAATGACCTTTGACTATAAGCTGCACGTAGGCCCCTGTCCCACAACCAACGCTCTGAAGATCATGCAATTGGAAGGTTTGCCCATTTCCTGGCCTGAGCCTATAAAGGGCACAAAAGAGAAAAGCAAACAAAAGAAATAAGAAGAGAAATGACCGTTTTCTACCTGACGGAAGCGGTTATTTTTATCTAATATACCGCAATATATTCCTACCCTTATTTCGCATTCTTGCAAATCCTCGGCCCTGTTTGTTACAGTGTCAGGTGAAGTAGGACCTAATGCTGTAAAATGTGAGGAGTCACTAAAACCTTGATTACTCCAGTCGCCGTAAGCCAAAATAGAGAATCTTTTTTGCAACGTACAAGAGCAAAACTAGATCTTATACTGGAAGGCAAGAAACAGAAAAACACGATTGCTGTGTTGGATGGGGTGCGGGCACTGGCCTGCCTTTTTGTTATTGCTTATCATATGATGCTCATATTTGTACAGGATATCAAGATCCTGCGCATGGACAAGCTCCCGGTCTTCTTCGGGGCGATCCTCAACGCAGGAGATACGGGCGTCAATCTTTTTTTTATTCTTTCGGGCTTCCTGCTATTTCTTCCCTACGCGAGAGCCATTCTTTTTGAGCAACAGAAATGGTCCTCTTTCTGGAGATTCTATGTAAAGCGCATTATGCGCATCTTGCCAGCCTATTATCTCTCGCTCCTGCTCATGATTCTCCTTTTTCACCCTGCCTACCTTCAGCCCAGGAACCTCCCCCGTGTAGTGGCATTTGTCACTATGTTTATGGATTCGGGCAAGACCACCTTCAAGGAGATCAACGGTCCATTCTGGACATTGGCAGTCGAGTGGCAATTCTACCTCTGGCTTCCCTTTATCGCGCTCGGGATCGGCCTGCTGGTGCGAGCAATCATGTCTCGTTCCACTCCGCGTTCACGCTTCTTTCTGCTCTCGTTCTTCTTGCTGTTGCTGACAAGCTGGGGCGTATTCTCACGCTTTGTCGGGCTTCAATTTGAAAGGCATGTCTGGAATCTACCGGCCATTCCGCCTATTATCACCCATATCTATCTTGTGCTCTCATATGGCACGATCGAGAAAGCAGGCCTGCACGGCAAATTCCTTGAGAACTTTGCAGTTGGTATGTGGGTCAGTTCGCTCTATATCTATGTGCAAGCGCTTCCCAAGCAACACAAGCAAAACACCGAGCGCCGTTTGCAAAAGCTCAGCCCCTTGCTCTTTGTGATCGGGCTACTGGTACTCCTCAGTATGTTCCTCTGGAAGTACGATATGCACCCGAAGCTCGCCACAGATCTCAACATTTTCAGAGCGCTCAATGACAATTTCGCCTACGTTTCCGAATTGGGCTACGGTCTGGGCTATGGCATCTGCGTTCTGGCCCTGCTCTTCGGTTTTGCCTGGCTGAAACGGCCCTTTGAGTGGAAACCGTTGCGCTGGATTGGTCTGCTCTCATATGGCCTGTATATGTGGCATCTGCTGCTATTGCAACAACTGACACCATTGATTCAAAGCCATGTGCACCACTGGCCCAACATCCTCATCTACCTGAGCTACGGTGCCTGGCTCCTTTTCCTGATTATTCCCTGTATGCTGCTGCTCTTCTTCCTGGTTGAACGCCCGGGGATTCAGCTTGGAGAGCGGCTGACACGCAATAAAAAAAGCCATCCAACAAAGCGGACGGCTTCTATAAACGATGAGTCTCGTGAGCTCATCGCAAAAGATTGACAACTGGCTCACTGGGGCAAATACAACCAGTATCCCTCTAACGAGATCCGCTTGTATTTGCGCCCGGTCTGCTGAAAGTAACGCTCAATGTTTTTATGCACAACAGAATTGGCGGGCGAGATATCTGTTCCCGGTACATATTTCGAGGAGGCCGAGAACAGATACGCCGCCTTCGAATCATGCTGTACCAGTTCCAGATAGCCCGGCACGCGGTTTCGCCCGGGCTTCAGCTCATCACTCACCCCGACACAGGCAATGCGTTCCTGCGAGAGAAACGAAAACTTATTGCACCCCCAATAGTCGGTGTAGATGCTCTTCACACCAAGCTGAACCAGCGTGTTCACAATACGCTCGTTTCGGCGCGCAATTTCTATTGCCTGCGGCACTTCTCCAAATGTGGTCAGGAATGGGCCAATCAGCGACATCACAAGGACATAGGTCAGAATAAGGGCGCATCCGCCTTTGCCCACCAGTGCGGGCCAGCGCTTTTTCTCGATCTGCGCCGTAATGCCCTGCCAGAGCCACCAGAAAAGCGCGGGCAAACAGACCAGCAAACCAATGACATACCGTGCATGCACGTCAGGATCATGTAGAGAACCATTGCTAAATGCATACATATAAATCGTCAACAAAGCGGCGCCGAGCAGGCCAGCGTGTAAGATTGCCCGCCGCCATTGAAGCTGTGCCTGTTCCTCTCCTGGCGCCTGCCGCCCCTGCCTCCATGTGCGCCAGAGCGTCCAGCAAGCCAGACAGAGCGCGATCAAAAAGACGGCGCAATAGCCAAACCCCCACAGATCCATCAGCACCTGACAGTGGCGCGTATACTGCACTACAGGAGCAAGGTAGACAAACTTGCCATACAGAGGACAGAAAGGCTCACCAGTCATCAACGGAATGCTGATCCGAATCGTATTGAGCAAGCCTGTTATTTTCTGGCCCCAACTCAACTGTGAGCCACGCATGCTATTGAGCACCGACCACGAATCCTGGCCAGGCAGGGCATGCAGATTGTAATAGAGCAGCGGGAACGCGCCCATCCCCAGGCCGAGGAGCAAGAGCAACACAGGCCACCCGTGCAGGAACTCACGCCAGCAAACCACAAACAGGACCACACCCGACATACAGACAAAAGGCGCGATCAGTAAGTCACTCCAGAGCGCACAGCCCGCCACAAGCCCCCAGAGCAAGTAGAGCGCAACTCGCCACCAGCGAAAGCTGCGTGGGCGGTAGGTCAGGACGAGCAGCGCAGAGAGCACAAACAGGAGCGAACCAAACAACAGCGTTTCAGTATAGCCTCCAATCGCGCTCAACTCGCGTGCCATGACATAGCCAGAACCCAGACACAGCAGGAGCAAGGAGAACAGAGCCCATCCCCGGGTATAGAGCAAGCGTGCAAGGATATAGGAACTTGCTAAAAAGAGCGCAAAGAGAACGACCAGACCCAACCGCAGCGCGAAGAGCGATGGGCCAAAGAGATGGAAAAAAAGGGCCCCCAGGAACGCCTGATGAGACCCCATATAGTGTTGACCATAATAAAAAATGGGAAGATCGCCGTGATAGGCAATGCGTAACGCCATAATACCAATCGTGCCTTCATCACTATTGGTCCACGGCCACCCTAGAAAAATAAAGATACCACGCATAATACTCGCGGCAAGAATCAAAGAAAAGGCAAGCACATCATGCCTGCCCAGATGAGATGATTTCATGGTTGTTTCCATATATTCCTTTTTCATTTACTCAATGACAGAAACATCCATCTTTTAGCCTGTAAGCATGTATGGTTCAAGCACCTGCATCACGTCATCTACTGTAAACGGTTTTGGCATGGTTGCATCAACCTGAAGCGCGGAAATATCCACCATATTATCAAGGGCAGACATCAGCACAATCACGTGCCGCTGACGCACCTCCGGTTCAGCCAGTAGCTGTCGGCATACCTCTCGACCATCCATGACAGGCATCAGCATATCCATAAAAACCAGAAAGTTTCCATCTCTGCGCAAGATCTCCAGCGCCTCACGCCCATTACGAGCCACAGAGATCGGATACGCCTCAAAACTGAGAATATCAACCATCATATCTCTGATAATAGGGTCATCATCCACCACTAAGATCGCACTTGGCCTCTTCTGCACCTGCATATCACTCTCCTGTTTCAACTGGTGGCTCGACACGAGGAAGATAAAATGTGAAAACAGAACCTTCTTCAGGGTCACTGCTCGCCAGCCAGATCTTTCCCCCCATAGCCTCAACATAGCGGCGACAAATATACAACCCCAGACCCGACCCCCGAACCGGCGTCGTCAGTGAACGCGGTGCCCTGACAAACTTCTCGAAGATGCGCTGCTGATCCTCTGGCAACACACCTTCTCCCTGATCCTTGACAGAGATCAACACAACAGGAATATCCCCCTGTTCTACCAGCAACATTGGGTCTTCCTGGTCTTCCGGCAACCTCTCCGCCACCTTCGCAAGCGTTGTCTCCTCGGCAAAAACCGTAATCTCGCTTTTTGCCGGCGAGTATTTTGAAGCATTATCAAGCAAATTAACCATCACCTGACGAAAGTGGAGCACATCAGCATTCACCCACAAGTGCTTGTCTATCCGCAGGCGGATCTTCTGCTCAATATTGAACAAGAGCATCCTGGCAGCAATCTCCGCCACTGTTCGGACCTGTACCGCCTCAAACTTAAGCTCCAACTTCTTGTCAACGGCTCCCAGTTTTGCGGCATCCGTCATGTTATCAATGAGATTCTGTAGTTGCTGCGCTGCGGTACTGATCTTGGTTGCAAACCGGAGAATATCCTGCGATGAAGCACGAGAGCTCTGCCGTTTTAGCAGGGTCGAATAGCCGATAATCGCGCTCATGGGCGTGCGTAGCTCATGCGATGCAGTCACCATAAACTCATCTTTGAGCTTGTCCATGCGCTGCAATTCTGCATACGCCTCCTCACGCTGCTCAACAAGCTGAGCGTTCCGAATCGCGCTGGCCGCCTGGGCACAAATGGCAAGCAACATGCCCACATCCTTCGGACGGAAGTTTCTGCTCTCTCTCGGTACAGAGACCGAAAGCAGGCCGATAAAATCTTCCTGAAAGAACATCGGTATCATCAACATCTGTTGATCGGGGAGGGCACGCAGGAACAGGGCTCCCCCTTCGTCGCTCAACTGTGCCAGCTCTTCCAGCTTGGGCGGGTCCAGATAGAAAAACGAGGACTCGTTTACCAGTTGCTGCAAAAAGGTATCTTGAAACGGCAGGCGGATCAAGCGGATCAGCGCCTCGTGCTCGCCCTTATTATAGGGCGGCTCAATCGCCGGGCGTCCACTGCCATCGTCAAGCTGGCTGACACTCGGAGGGCCATACATCGCCTGGGCAACCAGCTCTTCTTTGGTGGGCGAGAGCTGGAAGAACACACAGAGATCCACCCGTACCAGACTGGCAACCTTCTCCACAAAGGTATTGAGCAGTGCATTGACATCCAGCACAGAGCCAATAGACTGCAACGCGCTGTTAATCGCGGCAAGCTGTGCCTCACGTTGACGAGCATCACGCAGAAGATGCCGGTCACGCTCATAAAGCTTGGCGTTCTCGAAGCTTACAGTGACTATCTGAATCATTGTTTCCAGAACCTGTATTTCCTCTACATGATACGCGTGTGGACGCTTACTTGTAAGGCACAATGAGCCTGTAACCCGATTAAACATTTTCATTGGCAAGAAAAGAAACGATTGAGCGCTGCGTTGGTCTCCCCAGGTACCCATCAGTAATTCTTGATACTGCTCTCGAAGCCGGGCATCCTGAGCGGGCGAAAAGTTCAGGCGAAGTAGCTCGTTGTGGGCCACCTGCTGCGCCACAGTCCACCACATCGGGCGGTCCTCTTTTTTCGAGATCACCGGTTGCTCAGCCAGATTCGCGACAGAGTGACCATCGATCACCGCAAAGATATCGTAGATTCCCTCAGTATCCCGATCGTATAGCGTCAACAACATTGCCGAGACATCAACCACCTGAGTCGTAAACTGATAGATCTTGCCAACCAGCTCCGAGAGCTTGACCGTGGCAGGAAACGCGGTACTGATATTCTGCAAATGCTCAAGGTACTCGCTCGTCCGCTGCTGAAGCCGCTTCAGGCGCTCATTTTGTAGATAGAGCGAGATACGCTCAACATATTGCAGTGCCTCGGCTCGCTGTCGCTGCTGAAAGCCCGCGCCCAGGCCGGAAATGATCTGATACAGAACCACAACCCCTTCAACACGAGAGGGAGCGGCCTCATCACCATAGAGCACATCAACCGGGGTACCTTCCTGAACAGGCACAACCAGATATGACGTAGGAGGGATATCAATATGCAGCTTCAGGGGCTGCCCGTGATGGAAGATCGAGAGGTACTCTTCATGGCTCAAGATATAGGCTTCATTTCTCTGCCAGGCCTGCCCGATTACATCCTGACCACGCGCAAAAGCCGTCCCTACCGCGAACAGCTCACACTGCGGAGGAAGCACATCTTCAATCTCATCCATTGCGGGGCTTTCCTGTCGCAGATAACCGGAAGGAGTGGGAGCGATATCCTTTTGCAGATGCATTGAAATACGCCTCCGGGGAACTCGAAGACCCAACCCGCCCGCTTCAACATACACACTTGCATTCCGCACACGAACATGGGCCTGCACAACCATACGATCCTGACTCTCGTCATAGAGCGCGATACAGGCTCCCTGTGCGGAAAATTGCGCCATCATCTGTTGTAAAAGGAAACGCAAGAGTGGCAACAAATAGGTCCGGTTCCTGGATGCGTCAGGACTTTCCCAGGCAGAGGCAGAAGCCATATGTTTTCCCTCCTCGGTCTCGATCCTTCCTCAGGCCTAATCTCTATCAGTTTCTCTCGATTCAGTACAGCCTAGCATATCATATCTGCTATGCTAAGTGTAGTGCAGGGGAGGTGTAAATGTTGACAAGTAGCACATTTGGGCCTGGACGCTTACTTTCACTCGGAATAGATCTATTATTTCCGTGTCAACAGGAGCCAAAAAAGGAAAGCGGGTGATCTATTCTCGACCACCCGCTTTCAGATATAGACGTACGTCTATGTATCAATTAGTAGACAAAAGCAACGCCGCTTCCAGGGTAAATAGTAGAGTAAGAAACACTCCAGGGATTGGCACCCCAGTTCATGTTACTGACTGTTACAGAGCCGTCAGCATTGATGCTTTCAACGATACCGACATGACCGAGCCAGGAAGCTCCCTGTACGTTGGCCTGCAGGACAACAACAGCACCACGCACCGGTGTGTAGGAAACGTTCCAACCGAACTCGCGAGCGCGGTCAACCCACTGCCAGGCGTTAGAGTTGGTCGTCCAGGGAACATAATATCCATGCAACTGATGGAAGCGTTCATTCGCCCACCATGTGCACTGCCCATAAGGGAAATAGTTTCCACTTCCGTGCGTGCGGTTCGCCGTATAGGAGATTGTACTGACGTTAGAAGGTGTTGTACCCTGGGAAGAGCCACCACCATTGTTGGAAACGCTGCCAGACTGCTTACCAGGAATACAGACGTGTTGATCAACGTAAATCAGGTCCGGATTCGGCAACTTGTTGTAGGTCGCCAGGTTCTGATAGTTGGTGCCATACTGCATAGCAATAGCGCCCAACGTATCGCCCGGGCGTACAACATATGTCTGATCTCCGGTGCTACAAAGACCTGCCGCAAACGTGCTTGCGATCTGATCTCCAAATACACCAAAGGCACCGATCAGCAGCGCTCCAATAATGGCAAGGTTTGTGATAGCAAGTTTTGCAACGCTGCGCTTCTTGCAATACTGCCAGATTGTCTGCAATCTGTTCATCGATTGTTTGCCTCCATCTTTTTTCCATTGCGTGTATATGGCAGTCCCGTTATCTGCCCGCGCTATCAAGCGCGTATACACTGATGCAAATCCTTTGATGAGGCAATATTAACACAAGCAATCGATGAAACACTATGAAACACTATGAATCTAGGAGAAATGGCCTATAGGCTAAAGGACCTCCTACACTTCACCATAGACGATTTTCCCACCGAGAATAGTTGCCTGGACCCCATTCTCACTCATCTTCTCCTGGGGTACGTGCACTATATCATCTCGGAGCACAACTGCGTCGCCAAGCTTCCCAACCGTAATGGAGCCCTTCAGCTTCTCTTCTGCTCCTGCATACGCCGCACCAAGCGTATACCCCCAGAGCGCGTTACTCACAGAAAGCGCCTGATCTGGCAACCAGGAAGGACGTCTTGACTCGGGATCGGAGCGTACAGTTGCCGCATAGAGAATATGCAAGGGATCAAATGTTTCCACTGGCGCATCTGAGCCAAGCGCAATCGGGATTCCCATTTCGTGCATAGTGCGATAGGCATAGGCATAGCGATGGCGCTTACCCCAGTACCGTACAGCCAGATCACGATCAGCAACCGCATGATAGGGCTGAATGGAGGCAACGACGCCCAGGCGGCGCATGCGCTCAAGGTCGGTCCGTGCAATCAACTGAACATGTTCCAGCCGATAACGCAAGCCCCGTTCTGGATCATAGGGCCTTCCCTGCTCGGCCAGCCAGCGCTGTGCATATTCAATTGAGTTCAGTGCCACGCGGGCCGCTCTGTCACCAATCGCATGAATGGCAACCATCAAACCTAAATCACTGGCATCGCGCACAACAGCCTGCATCTCGTTTTCAGGAATCGAGAGAATACCAAAATTCCCGGGGTTCCCCTCAAAACTTTCCAGCATTGCCGCCGTCTGTGAACCAAGCGTGCCATCCGCAAAAATCTTGATCCCGGTCACCCGCAACAGGTCATTGTCCTCGTTCTTGATCCCTCGCTCGCGCAACTGAGGCAGGAGCTGACGGGGCAACACCATCTGTACGCGCACCCCAAGTTTGCCTTCATCACGCAATTGCTGAAAGATCTGTAGCGTATCCTCTCCCTCAATATCGTGAATAGAGGTAATACCCGACCGCTGCAACTTTTGCAATGCCTCTTCAATCAGGAGCCGATCCAGCTCAGGATCTGACTTTTCGACAACGCGATACATCAGTGAGGTCGCGCCTTCTTCCTGCAAGATGCCAGTTGGCTCACCTGAGCCATCACGCAAGATTGCCCCGGTCTCCGGCTCCGGCGTCTCGGCTGTGATTCCAGCCTTCTGTAGTGCCAGCGAGTTCACCCAGAGCAAATGACCGTCTTTGCTCCAAAGCACAACAGGATGATGAGGTGCTGCCGCGTCTAGCGAAGCCTTCGTTGGAAAACGACCACCGGGCCACAAATTCTTATCCCAACGTCCTCCCTGAATCCAGCGCCCCGGCGGTGTCTTTGCAGCACGCTGTCGCACCAGCTCCGCGACCTCATCTTCTGAGGACGCGTTCTCTGCATCGATATGATATGCGCGATACGCGGTGCTCATCAGATGGATATGCGCATCAATAAAGCCGGGAAGAACGGTTCGCCCCTTGATATCAATCAACTCAGCATGTTGGCCGCCAACACGTCGCACCTCGTCATTGCTGCCAACGGCCAGAATTCGGCCACTGACATCATCGATTGCCATCGCCTGAGCGCGTGGCTGTAACGCATCCATCGTGTAGATGTTGCCATTGAGAAAAAGCACTGTTGTCATCTGTCAACCCTCTCCAAGAATAGTCAGAGTTCTGCAACAAAACTGGCTACAGCCTGCGCAAGTGTTTGCGGGTGTTGTAGCTGAATATCGTGATTGGCCCCGGGCATCCAGAGCACCGAGCACCGCCGAATAGCCCGGGCAACCTGAGCCGCCATATAGCCTTTTGCCGCGGCGAACTCGGCGGCCGTCTCCAATCGTTCCGGCGGATCACCATCCGGCTTCGGTTCAGGCGCTGCTGGCACCAACAGAACCGGACAGGAAAGCTTACTATAATAGAGCAGCGCCCGGTCCTCCCACAGTGATTCTCGAATCTGTCTTCCATGTTCACGCTGTAACCGCTCTTCCACGCTCCCATCAGGCAACTGCTGCACATAGCTGAGTATAATATTTTCTATCTCGGGAGACCAGAACACCTCCATCTCCGCTTTCATCGCCTCAAGAAAATGATTCAGCGAGGCATAATGGCGATCAGGGCCCTTCTCACTTGCCCGAATGAAACGATCATGGGTCATACCAGGCCAGTGTCTGGGCTCTACATGAGGACAATCAACCAGCACAAGATGGCTGACCAGCGCCGGATGTCGTGCAGCCAGTACCAGCGCCACACGTGCCCCCCAACCATGTCCGACCAGTGCCACCTGACCAAGCCCCAGAGCCGCCATCCCGTGGACCACATCTTCCGCCACGGTCACAAGGTCATAACCCGCCTCCGGCTGCTCACTCAATCCGTGCCCGCGCAGGTCAAAGGCGATCACGAGATGTTTATGATAGAGGTGCTGTGCCACTAACTGCCAGGTATTGGCCGTGGCACTCAGCCCGTGCAACAAAACCAGAGGGATATTGTCCTCGGCACTGTCACCTATCTCTCCCGGAGCAGTCTGAGCTGTCAACGAGGAATCCCATTCAAGGTAGTGCAGTCTGATAATCTCGGTGTTGACAAAGGCACTGCGAGGTTTTGTCATGGCTAATCCCTTCATAAAGCGAAACCGACACTCAATCCGTTTCGAGAAGAAAGCAAGGCCGTTTATGTCCCGCTTGTCAGCACCAGCGGTACAGCTTTTCGTCGCTCAATTCGCTTCCATGAGGCAAACAAGCGCCGTCAGTACACGCACAGATCTGATCCCGGACGACAGGGAGATGCAATACGTGCCGGAACAGTGACAGGCAGAAAAGAAATGCTGGCCTCACATCACAAGAAGATCAACAGAACCCACTTACATGTTTTGAGATACCAGAATATCAGTACAACTCTTCTTCTATTGTACCCCATAAAGCCGGTCTACTCGCGCCTGACTCTGATGTTCTCGTGTTCTGCGCTCGCTACTTCTGTCCGGGCAAGGGAGACGAAGCGCACAACACCTTATATTTCGTGTTTCCTGCCACCTCAACCACTTTGCCATAACAACTCTGCATGGTCGGCTCATATTTGAGAAAGCGATTCGCAACCAGATAAAAGCGCCCACTCCTCTGAAGCACCTGCGCCGACTCCCGGATAAAGCGCTCGGCAATGGTCGTCGTTTGGATGCCTCCCTGATGAAATGGAGGATTTGTCACCACCAGATCAAACCGCTGCTCTCGAACTGCCTGCACTCCATCACCGGGCAAAACCGTAACATTACGCAGCCCGCTGTTGACAACAGCTTCCTGTGCTGCCGCCACCGCAGCCAGACTGACATCAATCATTGTGACATGGCCCTCTGACGCCTGACGAGCCAGATGCACACCAATAAAGCCAGCGCCACACCCCAGATCAAGCACGCGATCCTGTAGACGCACCGGCACCGCCTCAAGCAGCAGACGCGTTCCCTCATCCAGCCGACTATCAGCAAAGACAGGCAGCGCCTCCGGCTTCGGCAATGCCAGTCCCGGGGGACGGCGCGAGGCAATCACCCGCTGCCCCTTGCTCATCACCAGCGTCTCGCCATTGCCAAAAAGCTCCTGCATACGCCGCCCGATGCTCATAATACCTCTATCCTTCGCACCTGTGACATAGAGCGTTCCACCGGGGCGCAGGGCATAGGCCGCCACCTGCAACGCGTAATACATCCAGGCATTGGAGGGCTGATAGAGCAGGTTCAACAGCGCAATATCTGCCGTTCCTTCCTTCTGATCTTGAAGATAGGCATGAAAAGGAACAAAGCGTGTGTGCTGTTCCGGTGAGAAAAGCTGCAAAGCCGCTGTAGCCGCAGCAAGGTTATCTTCCGCAAAAATGATCTCTGCACTCCCCGTTGCTTTCGCGGCAAGCTCCTGCACAAAGGGGTCAGCCGCCGAATTGAGGATCAGCACTGTTTCCCGACCAGAAAGCGAGACACTTTCGCAAAACAGACATAACGGGCGTCTCATACTCTCACTCCTTCAATCTAGCGTTCCAGCGATATCACCGCATAGCTTACGGGACCATCAGACGCTCGTCAATGAGCAAAATATGGTTGCGTTATAGCAACATAATAGCTAGAAAACATCTCTGTTAGCATAGATTTATAACAAGATGAAAAAAATGTAATCTCATTTCTTTTTGGTTTGCCTCCAAAAATGAAAAATTATTCATCATACACGTTCTTCAATTCATTGCATCGTCATAACTTCGTGTTATATTAGAGACAGAAACAAAAGGGAACACAAAACCCGAAGGGGAAGTGCATAGCTGACCTGATTGGAGCATGAGGAATACGTGGTTTGGGGGAAAGGTCAGGTGCGGGGATTGGTAGAGATGTTGACAGAGTGCACGGAACCCGAAGAGAAAGTGCATAGCTGACCTGATTGGAGCATGGGGAATACGTGGTTGTGGGGAAGGTCAGGTGCTGGATCTGGTAGAGAGACGAGGTGTCTCAGCCAGAAGAGCGCCGTAACGGACGACAGGATGTGAGCTTTTCGCCTGCCGGTCTTGTGAAAGCGTAGCGGCTGAGGCATCGGCTCTCACAAAAAGCGCATATCGGTATATATGGGGGCTCCAGTGGTAAGGGAGGAAGATGTGCGCATCTACTCGGGCCATCTATTTGGACTCAGAATGAGGGGAAGGCCGATGGGCGTGGCAGGGAAGGTGAGCGGGGAAGCAGGCCTTGATGTAGCAGGGAGGTTGGGTGTTGATGCTGAGCGGAAAGTGCAGTGATGCACTTTCTCATCAGAGATCAACCAGGAAAACCTTCTTACTCTCAGTAGTGGAGCAGGGCTTGTCAGGTGGCAGGTGGAGAGAGCAAGAAGTGACAGCGAAGACCCGGAATGCCTCGTCTGACAGGGCGGGGAGATGGGTGTTCCTGAACGAAGCAGCGGTACCGTCGGGCAGACGGGAACCGACGAGCACGCCTCGTCAAACGCTTCTGGACAGGTGGCTTCTCCTCACCGCGTCAGGAGACTGGCAGGTGAGCACGCCACATGGATGAAAGAAGAATCCACCGGTCACACCGGATGGAGTGTCAGCGATAGAACCAGCGCACATTGTACAGGGGTGGATGAGGGGATGTGGTGGACCAGAAGGGGTCCGGGGGCTTCCTTGCCTCCGGACCCTTTTTTGCTGTCAAGCAGCAGGACACATATTCGTAACAAATTCGTTATATGCTATACATACCAGCACACTATACTGGCTCCATAGCGTTTCTGAGCAACCAGAACCACGGATCTGTGGTGACACGCTATCATCACTGCTTGACCAGCTTCAGGAAAAATACATGCTTATGCAAACAACAATTCAGGCAACTGCTGAGCCGCTTTCCTCACCCGGAAAGCGCTTCTCGAAAAGCATACTCTACCTATTGCTGTCCTTCCCCTTAGGAATAGCATACCTTGTCTTCTTACTTACGGGAATCTCTCTGGGCCTCAGCCTCCTGATTGTCTGGATCGGCATACCGATTCTCTTCTTTGTGCTCTATAGCTGGTGGGGAATGGCCCGCTTTGAGCGCTCTCTGGCGATCAACTTGCTACAGGCTGAGGTGCCGCCTATTGAGATACCAGAATCCCGTAAACCAACCATGCGCGAGTGGCTGAGCAAACGCCTGATCAGCTCGATGACATGGAAAACGCTTGCTTTTCTGATACTCAAGTTCCCGCTTGGCCTGCTCTCGTTCATCTTTACCATTAACGCCTTTGTGCTTATCCTCGTTCTCGCAATCTGTACCAGCGTGCTGACGTTCCTTATCGCGCCATTTGTCTATATTGGCATCGTGATCGCGGGCAAGCCACTTTCATTTCGGTTGGGGAAACGTCATATTCACGCCGAAACCATGCTTGAGATCCTGGGAGCAGGTGTGACCGGTCTGGGACTGGCACTGTTGCCGCTCTACCTGCTTCAGGGAATGGTCTGGATCTGGAAAGAGCTGGCACGCATCCTGCTTGGCATGAACGATCAAACGCAACGCATTGCCCGAGCAGAAGCAAAAGCCCGCGAAGAGCAGGCCCGCGCCACACGCGCCGAGTTGAGCCGACAGGAGTTAATCGCCAATGTCTCGCATGAGCTACGCACTCCCGTTGCCAGCATTCGCGCTCACCTTGAGTCCTTGCTTCAGGCCACAGAGAAGCCCGGGACGCGGCCTCTGACTCCGGACACGCTCCATCGCTACCTGACCATCGTTCATCGCGAATCGGTGCGCCTGGGCACACTGGTTGATGATCTCCTCTCTCTGGCTCGCAACGAGACAGACAAGCTGCACCTGAATATGGCCTCGGTCGAAGCAGATGAGGTTGTTGAAGAGGTCTATCAGTCGCTCTTACCTCTGGCACGCAAAGAGCGTCAGATTACTCTGATTCGCGAGATCGAGCCAGGAATACCCAGAGTCAAAGCAGATCGGCAGCGATTGCGTCAGGTTCTGCTGAACCTTGTGCGCAATGCGATCACCTATACGCCCGATGGCGGCATTATCGCGATCACTTTGAAGCAGGAAAAGCTCGATCAGGTTGTTCTGGCGGTCTCAGATACCGGTATCGGCATTCCCGAGGAGGCGCTTGAGAAGATCTTTGATCGCTTCTATCGCACCGATGCATCTCGTACCCGCTCATCTGGTGGCTTTGGCCTGGGGCTCGCTATCGTCCAGGATCTGGTAATTGCAATGGGGGGCTTTATCAACGTTGAAAGCAAAGTCGGGGAGGGGAGCAGTTTTCGCGTCATCCTTCAAACTGCCTGACTTCGCACCTCGATTTATCAGGGATGCTAGACGGATTACCGGTTGAGGTTGTACACTATAGGAGAACAACAGCAGTCTGTATGTATTCCTGAAACGGGCAGGGAGAACAAACAACATTTATGGCACGCGTTTTAGTAGTTGAAGACGAAGTCGATATATGTAACCTGATTAAGAGCGAATTGGAAGCCGAGGGGCACGTTGTTTTTCAAGCATTCGATGGCCCCACCGCTCTGACACTGGTAGAACAACATATTCCACATCTGATAATCCTGGATTGGATGCTTCCCGGACTAGATGGACTTTCGGTCTGTCGACGCGTGCGCCAGAATCACCTCATGCCTATTATTATGCTTACCGCCCGGAATGAGGAGATAGACCGTATTCTAGGGCTGGAAGTCGGCGCAGACGATTACGTTAGTAAGCCCTTCAGCGTACGCGAATTGATGGCACGCGTTCGTGCTATGCTGCGACGCGTTGAGCTTGATAGCCGTCTGACACAGCCGCCTCAGCCCACTGCCCCTGCCCAGCCTGCCCCTTCCGAACCGGCCCCAACAATTGTGCATGGGACGCTGATGATTAACCAGTCAGCCCGTACTGTACAGCTAAATGGGTCAACTATCGATCTGACACCGCGCGAGTACGAGCTTCTGGTTCTGCTGACATCACATCCCGGAAGGGCCTTCAGTCGGGATTTCCTGCTACAGCAGCTCTGGGGCTACGATTATGATGGATTTGATCGTACCGTTGATACCCATATTACCCGCTTGCGCAAAAAGCTCGGCCCGTTAGGCGAGAAAATTGCAACTGTCTGGGGTGTCGGGTACCGGTTCACCGCCTGACCTCTCCTCAAAAAGAGACCAGCCATTCCTTGAGCCAGCATTTGCTGAAGTGATCGCGCACCCGGATTACCGCCCGATCCCGATAGATCTGAAACTGGAACGACGGAATAACGTGCGGTTCATCCGGTGTATAGATCAACGTCTCTCCATCAAAGCGAGTCGCGCCATGCGTGCCCGTATACCAGGGCGACATCAGATTCACAAAGCCCACATGACGCTTTCCAAGCCGTTCAGTACAGACAATTCCCGGCGCTTCCCAACCGGTATGGGTATGTCCACTGATAAAAAGCCGAACGTTATCATGCAGCGCAAGAATATTCCGCACGGCCTGTGAGTTTTCGGGAGAGAAGAAGTTTTGCAGCGAGTTATAGTCACGATGGCGCTCAGGATCGCGATCTCGTACAGTATTACGCAACGGACAATGTAAGAAGATCAGGGCCGGCTTCTCTGCGTATTCATGCAGCGTGTGATCCAGAAAAGCCAGTGTCTCGGGCATAACATAGGCATACATGGGATCATCGCCTGCGGTGGGATCGGGATAATCGAGCATAATACAGATTACCTCGCCGACCTGCCAGCAATAGCGAGGGGACTTTTCCCAGACGTGCTCAAAGGTTTCCAGATGCTGTGTGGCAAAGCCTTGCGCCGAATCATAGTACTCATGATTGCCAATCCCGGGATAAAAAGGAATATCGCCCATCTGCTCCAGAATACGCGTTTTTGCCAGTTCGTGGTTTTCTCGCAACCATGTATCAACCACATCGCCAGGTGAGACACAGAAGGCGGGCTTTCCCTCTTCTTTCCAGAGCGCTTGAAGATCATCATACATAAGTTGAAAGCGAGGCGTCTGAACCTTCTCCCAGGCGGGATGAGCCCGATAGTGCATATCGCCAATGCCCCAGAAAGAGAGCAACACATCCTGTTCTTTTGCTGTCATAGCACCATCTTCCTTTTGAAAAAATGAAAATACCGGACAAACAGTGTCCTGACACAAGCATACCCTGTTTCATGCAGAAAGAGAACCGGTGCGTGCCGCAAACGAAAAAAACCTGGCATCCTTCCAGCGGGAGTCAGGTTTTATACAGGGACGGTGCTAGCGTGCTTTGAACGTCTTCCCATCATTATAAAAGATGATCTGCTGATTCTGGATATGAACAAGCAAATCTGGCTTACCATCACCATCTACATCTTTTACCTCTCCGGTAACCGGTGTCAAATCCTGTCCATCACCAAGCAGAATCGGCCCGGGGAAAATACGTACTTTCGACGGATCTCCACCGGGAATCTCAACAACCTGAATGTGTCGATCCAGATTTAAAAAGATAAAGTGGGTTGGCTTCTCTTTACTATCTTCATGTCCAACGACAGCATCGAGATGCGAAGTACGAGGACGTCCATAATGAAGATCATCCTGATAGAGTTGCCACCAGGAAAAGACAACATTCAACAACATAAATAGTACTATAGTCATAATTCCGCCGACGAGAATAAGCAGCAGCGGACTAATCCTGCGCTTACGGGCGGGGCGCTTTCCAGGGGCGCTCTGCGGCAATTCATCATCATCCAGATCGATTGTTTCCTGCTGAAGGCCGCGTGAACGTCTGCGATATACTATTCCTGGATCATCTGTTGTATCCCGGGAAGGGGGGGCATACGCCTTATAGCGGCGCGTGCTGGTCGGTCGGCGCGTCTCGAAAAGCGCGTCATCAAAAAAGGTAGCCTCTCCTCCATTTTCTTCGATGACATCGCTTCCGAGCGGTCGTGATTTGCGGCGAACCTGAGATGAATCCATAACCGGTTCGTCCTCCTTTCTAGCATCCCGATAGAAAAGTTAGAACAAAATTTCTATATAATAGTATACCAGAACAGGGGAGCCAGTCAAGTAAGGAAACGAGAAAACAGGCAGAGAAACAACAGAGAGGCAAGTTGAACGGACGCTTGAGTTCAACTTACCTCTCTGTACGATGCGAGGCGGGATCAGAACGACACAGGATAAAAAGAGAAAACAGATATTGGTTACGCCGATGCGGCAGTCAGACCAATGCATGCGTTTACTGCCGAAAGAATGGTATGGGTCGTAAATGGTTTGGAAAGATAGGTATGAACACCTGCCAGACGCGCCTTAAGGCGGTCAACGACGCCATTGTGGCGGGTCAACATCATGATCGGGGTACGACTCAGTGCGGGTTTTGACTTCAAGTAACGGGCTACCTCATATCCGTTCATCTTGGGGAGATCAATATCCAGGATAATGAGATCGGGCAGGCGGTCTAATTGCTCGGTCGTTAAGGCACGCAGGGCTTCTACCCCATCGGGAAACGAAATAACACGAAATCCGGCTCGCCTCAAACAAACTTCCACGATTTTCCGAACCGTCGGAGAATCGTCTATAATCATCACAGACTTGTTCATAGGTTCAAATCCCCTCTGAACTTAATACATACTCTTATGCCCCATGTAAACGAGTAAACCTTTTTGACTATGTGCTCCATACATAATTATGCATACACCAAACAATCTGTTACAATGACAACTATACGACAACTATCCAACAACTTTGCACTTCAACAGAGTTTGCGTCATACTTAATCATAGAGAGACCAGGAATCCGGTTAAGGCACAATCAACCCAGACTGGAACGAATGTCAGAAAGAATGTCGCTCTACATCATCATCTTGTAGGATAAAAGCATGCACAGTCGCATATGTATGGTTATCAAGGTAAAAGGGCATGAAACAGAATCAGCGCTTAAGACGGGAACGCGAGCTACGGGGATGGTCTCAGGCAAAAGTCGCGCAAGAAATCGGAACTGATCCAGCCACAGTAAGTCGATGGGAACGCGGGCTTTCCTTTCCTTATCCTTATTTCCGGGAACGCCTCTGTGCTCTTTTTGGAAAAAACGCTGAAGAACTGGGTCTCGTTCAGGAAGAGAACAGCGACCAGGAACCTCCTTCCTCTCCCCCGATGACAGACACCTACATTTTTGATCCAGCAATTCCGCTTCCAACCACGATAGGAGGCGGCCTGATTGGACGTGACGCGTTGCTTCAGCAAACCAGAGATCGCCTCTGTCAGAGCAACGCAGCGGCCCTTGCCGCTTTGAACGGGCTCCCTGGTGTGGGCAAAACGTCTCTCGCGATTCAGCTTGCCCACGATCCTGCGATTCAGGAGCATTTCACTGACGGCATCCTCTGGGCAGGCCTCGGCCCTTCTCCCGATATCGTCAGTCATCTGGTGCGCTGGGGCAATCTGCTAGGCATTCAGGCAGAAGAGGTCAAAGAGCAGGAGAGCGCTCATGGTTGGGCCGAGGCGCTCCGCTTCGCAATTGGAACGCGCCGCATGCTCATTGTGATTGACGACGCCTGGGAACTGGAAAACGCTCTTGCCTGCAAAGTAGGGGGACCACAGTGCGCCTTCCTGCTTACGACGCGCTTTCCACATATCGCGCTCCATTTCGCCAGCGATGGCGCAACGCTGGTAAATGAGCTGGCGGAAGCTGAGGGCTTACAACTGCTTGAGCGGCTGGCACCCTCTATTGTACAGGATCACCGACCGATGGCCTGTGAGCTGGTGCGTTCTGTTGGTGGACTTCCTCTTGCGCTCACGCTGATCGGGAAATATCTGCGTGTCCAATCGCATAGCCGTCAGCCCCGACGCATCCTCGCGGCAATTGAACATCTTCACCATGCCCGTGCCCGTTTACAGCTCAGTGAGCCACGCGCCCCGGTTGACCGCCATACCAGCCTCGCGCATAATATCCCGGTCTCCCTCCAATCGGTTATCAACGTGAGTGACCAATTGCTCGATGCCCAGGCGCGGCAGGCGCTCCGCGACCTCTCGGTTTTTCCGCCCAAACCAAATAGTTTCACCGAAGAGGCCGCCATTGCCGTGTGCAACACACCGCGTGAGATCCTGGATACCCTGAGCGATGCTGGTCTGCTTGAGAGTAGCGCCCCCGGACGCTATACCCTGCACCAAACCATTGCCGATTACGCCCATCTCCACCTGCATGATGGGCGGGTCTACGAGCGCTTCGTGCACTACTATGTCGAGTATATGGAGCAGCATCAGAAAGACTATACCATCCTCTCGCTTGAACAGAACAATATCAATGCGGCGCTGCAAACGGCACATGAGCGAAACTTAGATGTTGCGTTTCTGCGTGGGGTCAAGGCATATCAACACTTTCTGCTCGCGCGGAGCTTCTATCGGCAGCTTGAACACTACGTCGAGCAGGCATACCAGATCGCCACTGCTCGGAACTGGCAGGCTGATAGCGCAACGATGCTTGCCTATAAGGGAGAAATTGCCCAGAAATGCGGCGACTATCAGAGCGCTGAACTGGCTCTACAGGAGGGGCTCCATCTGGCCCGCCAATCACAGGACGAGCGGCTTGTCATCTCGCTGCTGAGCGCTATCGGGGACCTCTTCTGTCGCAAAGGCGATTATGCACAGGCTGAACGCTATCTGCAAGAGGGCCTGCAACAAGCAGATCGTCAGCACGCCAGCATTGAGATGGCAGAGCTGTTACGCTCACTGGGCACGCTGGCCCTCAATCGCTTTGATTATGAACAGGCCGAACGCTACCTCCATCGCAGCCTTGATATCAGCTATCACCTGAATAACTTTGAGCTGATTATTACCTTGCTCAATAAATTGATGATCATCGACGGAGATAGAGGCAACTATCAGCAGGCAGAAAGCAACGGCAAAAAGGCACTTGAGTTGGCCCGCAAGCAGGATAATAACGAGAAAGTGGCCTACCTTTTCAACAATCTTGGCTGGCTCTCCTGCTTACGCGGCAATGGGGCACAGGCACAGGCCTATTTCAGCGAAGGGCTGGCGCTTGCTCAACAATACGGTTTGATCGACTATATCCCCCTCTTTCACTTGAATCTGGGTGATGTCGCCTATGATTATGGAAACGACACCGAGGCGTATACCTTCTATCAGGAGGGTATCACGCTGGCCCGCCAGATCCATCAACGGCGCTGGACAACAACGCTGCTGACCCACCTCAGCATACTTTTGAGTAATCAACGTCGGTTTCCACAAGCTCTTGAAGCGCTTCAAGAGGCGGAACACCTTGTCAGACATCTGCCAGATAACAAAGATGTGCTCTGCGAATATCAGCTTGGCTGGGGCGTCTTCCACCTGCGGCAGGGAGACTATGAGCAAGCCGAACAGTATCTACAGGTTGGCCTGGAGATCGCACGGCAGACCAACACCCATCGTTTCCTGGCAGATATGCTTGCCATGCAGGGTGAACTCTACCTGAAACAGCAGCGACTTGAGCAGGCAAGCAACAGTTTCCAGGAGATGCTTGAGCGCACACCGGCAGGGAATCGTCTGCTCCTGGCCCGGGCTCATTATGGTCTGGCCCGGGTGGCTGCACTCAAAGGGGAATACGCTCAGGCATATCAGGCAGGAAAAGAGGTCCTGGCAACCTTTGCCAGCAAAAAGCATCGTCTACTGAAAGAGGCAAAGCAGTGGATACAAACGCTTCCAGCAATAGAAGAAACACAAGAAAACGCCGACGCGATACCAAAACAGTAAGCGCTCCCCCTTTAAAGGACCCATACGAACATGATACAATAGTCCCATTGTAGACTCAGAGGACTTTGATACTACATCGTCTGATAGAATACCCTTCTTCTGCTTCTTTTACGAAGGAAGGCGTCCTCCTGTCTGGCGCGGCACAAGCTTCCCCGGATCCAATGGGATAGATTGCCGCCCCGTCAGAGTCTGTCTGAAGAAGGATCAGGCACACACGAACAAAAAAACACTCAGCACTTTTCTGTAGATTTTTAGCATGCTAGATATCATCATCAGGCTGGCGCAAGATTTCCGTGCTCAGCAAAAACAACTCTATATGGTAGGAGGAACGGTTCGCGATGTCTTGCTTCATCGCGGAAAGTCCGCTGATGCCGATCTGGCTACCGATGCCCGCCCCGAGGAGATCAAGCGCCTGGTACAACCGACCAATCCAAGCGCGGTGATCCTGGTTGGTGAGCGCTTTGGCACCGTACGCCTTCACTATGGCAGCGGCGAGCACATCAGCATTATAGAGATTACGACCTTCCGTAGTGAACGCTACAATCCAGAATCGCGTAAGCCCGAAGTGTGTTTTGGCACAAGTCTGGAAGATGACCTGCTACGCCGCGACTTTACCATTAACGCACTGGCTTGCGACCCTCTGAATGGACATATCATCGATCCCTTTAATGGCAGACGCGATCTAGAGGATCATATTTTGCGAGCCGTTGGCAACGAACCCGACAAACGCTTCGATGAAGACCCGCTCCGCCTGTTGCGTGCGGTGCGCTTCGCCGCGCAGCTCAACTTCAGCATTGAACCGGAAACCTGGCACTCCATTAAACGGCAGGCCTCTAAACTGCAAAAAATCAGCCGTGAACGCGTTCGAGACGAGATGAACAAGCTTCTGCTCTCAACGCATCCCGCGAAGGGGATTGAACTGCTGGTGGAATCAGGATTGATGGAGTACATCATACCCGAGGTGCTGGAACTGCGTGGAGTTAGCCAGCAGCAGCAAACCCGCGTACCGGCTTCTAAGGATGTCTTCGCCCATGTTGTGCGCGTTGTAGAGCGTTCTTCTCCACGCCTCGTCACCCGATGGAGCGCATTACTCCACGATATTGCGAAACCCCGGACCAAAACGGTTGAAGATAATAAGGTTCATTTCTACGGTCACGAGGATCTGGGGGCCCATATGGCTCGGGAGATTCTCAAGCGCCTGCACTTTGACCGGGACTTTATCGACAGCGTTTCACGGATCGTGCGTCTACATATGCGAGCCAATGCCTATACTTCTGATTGGACAGATGGAGCGGTTCGCCGCTTGATGCTCGATGCTGGTGACGATCTGCCCGATCTCTTAGATCTTTCCCGGGCCGATATCACTAGCTATCGCGTCGACAAAGTTGCGAAAGCAGCCGCGCGAGTCGCTGAACTTGGCGAACGCTGTCAGCAACTCAAAGAAGAGGCCGAGCGGGTGCCACTGAAAAGCCCTCTTGACGGTAATGAACTGATGGCTCTCTTCAAGCGTGGCCCCGGTCCCTGGCTTCGTCCAATTAAGGAGCATTTACTGAGTCTGGTCATTGATGGTCAACTCGCTCCTGACGACAAAGAGGAAGCCGCCAGAATAGCCAGGGCCTATGTTGCCAGCGAGCAACAGGAACAAGTCAACAAAGAGTAGAAGAGCACCCGCCTGGGGTGCTCTTCCCCCCTCTCAAACCAGAGAACAGCAAGCAGGGTTTGTCCAGAGGAATATTTGTGCCGGGAGAGAGAAATGAATGTGTTGCGAGATGACATCGTACAATTTATCAACAACTATTTAAATATAGATGCGTTCCGTGATTACTGTCCAAATGGTATGCAGGTAATTGGTCGCACGTCGGTGCAACGCGTCGCGCTCGGCGTCAGCGCAAACCTTGAATGTTTTCGCCAGGCGGTAGCCGGTGAGGCAGATATGCTTATCGTGCATCACGGCCTCTTCTGGGAAAATATGCCGCGGGAAATCGGGGCAATGATGAAGGGCAGGCTGAAGCTTCTCTTTGATAACGATATCACCTTGCTTGGCTACCACCTTCCCCTGGATGCACACCCTGAAATTGGCAACAACGTCCTCTGGCTTCGTGAGCTTGGTTTTGAGGTAGAGGGCATCACAATCGGGAATGCACGCGGGAAGATGATTGGGGCCATCGGCACTGCCCCCAGGCGCATCACCCGTCGTGACCTGATCGAGCAAGTCGCCGCCATTGCTGGTGCGAAACCGCTTGTCTACGCCTATGGCCCGCAAACTATTCGTCGGTTGGGCGTTATCACTGGCGGCGGCGAGGGCTATCTGCTTGAGGCAATTGCTCGCGGCTGCGATACCTTTCTGACAGGCGAGGTAGGCGAGCCGACCGAATCCTACGCCCGCGAAGAAGGTGTGAATTTTATCGCCGCAGGCCATTATAATTCGGAGAAGATCGGTATCCAGGCCCTGGGGGAACTTCTCAAACAGCATTTTCCAGTAGAAACATTCTTCTGCGACGTACCGAACGCAATCTAGGGAGATAGATGAATCATGGCAAACCAGAATACACCCAACAAAGCCACAACCGGCAAGAAACGGCAAAAGGGAACGCGCCCACAAATTGGTGGGAGCGCGGTTCCCGGAGCACGGTCAACACAGCCCAAGCAGATGCCCACATCCAACAATCCGCAAGAACAGCAACTGGCGAGCTATAACCGCGAAATGCGCCGCCGTATGGAAAAGATCGGGGCCGGTCCAGCAGCTGAAGAGAACCGCCTTGAGAAAATGCGCGAAAAACGTAAGCGCAAGCTGGACCTCAAGAAGCAACGCGCCGCTGAAGAGCAGGAGCGTCTGAGACGGCAGCTTGCCCCCAAACGAGCGAGACTTGACCGCAAAGTCTACTACTTTATCTTTGGCACGCTGCTTCTGATCGTCCTGATTATTGTCCTCTTCCTCTTATTCAGATAAGCAGCCCAGGGGCCTCCCTCTCGGGAGGCTCTTTCTTCTGTTTCGCCACATTCAACAAGCGCCACAAAATAGTGATATACTCAAAATGAGAGTAAAGTGAGTAGCTCTAACCAGAAAGAGGTTTCTGCATGACCTTTCTTGATGCGCTTGTCCTTTTTCTGGCGGCGGTTATGGGAGGCACTTTGAACGCGGTTGCAGGGGGAGGGAGCTTCTTCTGTTTTCCAGCCCTGATTTTTACCGGGATTCCTCCTATTCAAGCCAACGCCACAAACACAGTTGCGCTCTGGCCCGCCTCCATTGCAAGCGCGAGCGCCTATCGACGCGAACTCAAAAAACAGTCGCTGGTCGCCTTGCTGTTATTGCCGGGATCCAGTCTCATTGGAGGCATTCTAGGCGCTCAGCTTCTTCTGGGCACTTCACAGGCCACCTTTACCCAACTGGTTCCTTATCTGTTGTTGCTGGCAACACTGCTCTTCGCGGTTAGCCCCCCGCTCACACGCCTGCTGCGCAAACGGAGAGAGGAGACGCAGACAGAGTCGACTGGCGTCCAAAAGCATGGAATCGCCGCTCTGGTACTCGTTGCTTTTGCCCAGTTGCTTATTTCGATCTATGGTGGCTTTTTCGGCGGCGGCATCGGCATTATGATGTTAGCGACCCTCTCGCTGATGGGTATGGACAACATCCACGAAATGAATGGTATCAAGACGGTTCTGACTATCATTATCAATGGAGCCGCAGTTGTGCTCTTCATTCTCCGGGGAGCCGTCGTCTGGCCGCAAGCGCTGCTGATGATTCTTGGCTCGATCATCGGAGGCTACGCCGGAGCTTATTATGCCCGCAAAATTGATCCAAAGTATGTTCGTATTTTTGTGATCTGTATTGGCCTCGGCCTGAGCGCATACTTCTTTATCCGGCAGTAAGCGCCTGAGCAAGCGCCTCCGGTTACGAAAAGCTGACAGCGGGTGTAATATATGGAGAGTTATTGGTCTATCCATATACGCATACATATACATACATTAAAAGGAAAGAGGTATGACGCAGAAACAGAACACTCTGGAAACAACCATCGAATCACTTTCCAGGCAACCCGAGACCCCCCCTAACAAATGGGCCGTCCTCATCATTAATTCCGTCGGCGTCTTTATGGCAACGCTTGACTCCTCAATCGTCAACATCAGCCTACCTAAAATAGCGGAAAATTTCCATGTACCGATGAATGGCGCAATCCAGTGGGTAATTATCGCGTATCTGGTCGCAGCAACCGCTATCCTCCTGACTGCCGGGCGACTTGCCGACATGTTTGGACGCAAAACAGTCTGGCTGGCAGGCCTGATTATCTTTACAGGTGGTTCAGCTCTCTGTGGTCTCGCGCCCTCGCTTGGCTTCCTGATTGCAGCCCGTATCCTGCAAGGCTTTGGCGGCTCACTCGTGATGGCCGTTGGTCCCGCTCTTCTCACGGGCGCCTTTCCGCCACAAGAACGGGGGCGGGCGCTCGGCTTGAACGCCATTACGGTCTCGCTCGGCGTCAGCATTGGCCCGACGCTCGGCGGCTTTATTACAGCGTACTGGACCTGGCGTTGGATCTTCTTTATCAATCTACCAATTGGTATCCTCGGTCTTCTGGCAACCCTGCGTATTTTGAAAGAGACGACACCACGCAAAGAGAGCAAGTTTGATCCGCTCGGGGCAATCCTGCTGGCTGTAGGGATGGCATCGCTAACCGGAGGTCTCTCTTTCGGGCAGGATATCGGATGGAGTTCGCCAGTGCTGATCTCCATTTTTGTGCTTGCGGCCATCGCCCTGCTTGCCCTGCCGCTGGTCGAGACCCGCGTTGCGAATCCGATCATCGATTTTTCTCTATTCCGTAATCGTGTCTTTTTCTCGGCTAATATCAGCCTGATTCTCAGTTCAATGGCGCTCTTTGTGGTAAGCTTCATGCTCCCCTTCTACCTTGAGGAACTGCGTGGCATCCCGACGCAGAACGCCGGTCTTCTGCTAACTCCGTTGCCGATCACAATCGCATGTGTTGCGCCTTTCAGTGGCGCTCTGGCCGATAAAATCGGGACTCGCTGGCTGGCTGCGGGTGGTCTGGCAATCGCCTGTATCGGTCTGATCTGTATAGGGCAGTTAAACGAGAAGAGCTCTATTCCAGACATCATCTGGCGCTTGATGCTGACCGGCTTTGGGCAGGCGCTCTTCCAATCCCCTAATAGCAGCGCCCTGATGGGTTCAGCTCCCTCCAACCGCCAGGGAATCGCTTCCGGCTTCCTTGCCACCGCACGCACGATGGGGCAAAGTATCAGCGTTGCTCTCTCAGGGGCCATTTTTGCGACACTGGGAGGCGCTGCCGCCGGTCATATGCTTCAAGTGCAACAACTGACAGCAACACAGCAAGCAGAGCAGCAACATATCTTTACACACAGCTTCCAGATTGCCTTTATCGTCTGTGCAGTGATCGCGGCAATCGGTGTCTTTACTTCTCTGGTACGTGGAAAGGAAGAGAGACGGCAAAGAGCAGCCGCCTGATTGATAGGTTACCGAGGCAGAGATGTTTCGTCCTATAAGTGACACACCATCTCTGCCCCTCTTCAGTACCAGGCGAACGAACCGCCTGATCAGAAGCGTGATGCCATACAGCAGAGAGAGTTATGCACCAGCACAATGGGAAAGAGAGACGGGGGGCTTGCATCAACCATCATCTGATAGTATGGTGGTTGCACACGAAATGATAACAATGATGAAGGAGTCAGCTCGTTGAACAGTGCATCCTCGCAATCATCGCTCGCAACATACCGCTGGTCTGGCAGCGCAAAGTTATATCTGGATACGCCAGCTATTTCAACCTGTGAACAGGTCGTCGTCGGCTGCTATGGCGGCAACACAAAAGCAGGAGCACAGAAGAACGAAGATGGAGCTCTGGTCTGGTGCGACAAAGAGCAGAACTGGGAGTTTGCTCTGATTGTTGATGCCCACTACACACCACAAAGCGCCGATCTGCTCCTTGATGCCATCGAAAGCATTCAACCGGCCATTGTAGAAGCATTAACGCAACCGATCTCAACCGCTTTTTTCTCACTCCAACAGCATATTGTCACGCTGCTTGGTTCACCGGCATTTCTCAAGCGCTGTCGAGAGGTTATCGGCGAAGCCTCATGTCTTTTCTGTGCCCGCAAAGATCGCTTTCTCTGGTGGTTGAATATCGGGGACTGTGTGCTTTACCTGCTCCATCCTGAACTGGCCTATATGGGACAGATTCCCCTGAATCAGCGAAGTTTTTTTGAATGGGTAGGCCGAACCAACACGTTTGAGCTTCCTGTCCCCTGTTTTTCCTCAGGCATTAAAGAGCTGCGGTTTGGCTGGAACCGTATCCTGCTGGTGACTGATGGCCTGCTGGAATATGGCTCACGGCCCTATGATAACCCTTTTCGGCTCTATCAGGCCTTTACCGACAGGCAAGAGGTACGCGAAACGAATCTCAGCGCGCTGGTTCAGCATGCGCTCAAGCGAGTTCATAAGGAGAAAGGGCGGGATAGCGCAACCATTATTGTCTGGGATTATTACAATCGCCAGGGGGCTACGTACTCCGCGCCCTAGAAAGCAGGTTTTGAGCCGTAGAAGCTCTAGAGAATCAGCATCGCATCGCCAAAACTGAAGAAGCGATAGCGCTCCTGGATCGCTTCCTGATAGACGGTCTCCATCAGGTCTTTACCCATAAACGCGCTGATTAAGAGCAGGAGGGTTGAGCGAGGCAGGTGGAAGTTCGTAATCATCGCGTCCACGGCTTTGAAGCGGTAGCCCGGCGTGATAAAAAGGTTGGTATGCCCATGATACGGGACGATTTTTCCATCGCCGACCGCCGCCACGCTTTCAAGCACGCGAACAGACGTTGTGCCAACCGCGACAACACGTCCACCGGCTTTCTGCGTCTCGTTGATCAACGCAGCGGTCGCCTCATCGAGGTCAATTTCTTCGCTGTGCATCTTATGATCTTTGACACTCTCGGTCTCGACTGGACGGAATGTATCCAGGCCGACATGGAGCGTCACAAAGCCAACGCGGACCCCCTGCGCCTGCAAGCGCTCAAGCAGTTGTGGCGTGAAGTGCAACCCGGCTGTAGGAGCAGCGGCAGACCCGCGAATTCGAGCATAAACGGTCTGATAGCGCTCCGGGTCCTGGAGCGTCTCATGAATATAGGGAGGAAGTGGCATATGACCAAGCGCCTCAATCGCCTGTTTGACATCGAGCAGGCGATAGGGATCATCGCTTTGTAGCTCGGTCTGGTTCGGGATAAAGAGACGCACGATCCGGCCACCGGTCTCTGTGCGTTCCAGAATCTCGGCTTCCAGGCGGGTGGTCTGCTTTTCATCCTCAAAAAGGACACGTGCGCCCTCACGCAAGCGGCGTCCAGGACGTACCAGAGCTTCCCACACATCTCGACCCCGGTCCGGGCGCTCGGTCAGCAGCAGGATCTCGACAGCGCCACCGGTTTCGGCACGCTTGCCAAGCAGACGGGCCGGGATAACACGGCTCTGATTGGCGATCAGCAGATCACCGGGCCGTAGAAATTCGCCGATATCCCGGAAATGTCGATGCGCCAGAGCCCGGGTTTCGCGATTCACTACCAGGAGGCGCGAGGAGTCCCGCGGCTCGACAGGTGTTTGTGCGATTAGCTCTGGCGGAAGGTCATAATCAAAATCGCTGATTTTCAAGTCTAGGTTGTTGTCCACAGTGTCGATCGCCCCTCTGTTTCCGGCGGATGAATTTTCAGATGCTCATAGGCTGCACGCATCGCGACACGACCACGAGGAGTCCGAGCAATAAAGCCCAGCTGCAACAAATAGGGCTCATAGACGTCCTCGATCGTCTCAGCATCTTCACTGGTACTGGCCGCCAGCGTATCCAGGCCGACAGGACCACCGTTAAATTTCTTGATAATCGTCAGCAGCATATTGCGGTCGGTCTGATCAAGCCCCAGTTCATCTACCTCCAGAGCATCCAGCGCCTTCTGGGCCACTTCTTTCGTAATGGTCCCGTTCGCTTTCACCTGTGCATAGTCGCGTACACGCTTAAGCAAGCGATTGACAATACGAGGAGTTCCGCGAGCACGCCGGGCAATCTCGCTGATGCCGTCCTCTTCGGCGGGAACTTTCAGGATACTGGCAGAACGAAGGAGGATCTGTTTTAATGCCTCCGCGTCGTAATACTCAAGGCGGTAGATAGCTCCAAAGCGATCGCGCAAGGGAGCAGTCAGCGAGCCAACACGTGTCGTTGCGCCAACAACCGTGAAGCGAGGCAACGAGAGACGCAACGATCTGGCTCCGGGGCCCTTGCCTATCACCACGTCTATAGCGAAATCTTCCATTGCTGAATACAGCCGCTCTTCCACGGCACGCGCCAGGCGGTGAATCTCGTCAATAAAGAGCACCTCCCCGGGCTGTAACGAGGTCAGGATTGAGGCCAGATCACCAGCATGCTCAATCGCGGGCCCGGATGTGGTGCGCAGATTCACCCCCATTTCGGCGGCAATGATATTACAGAGCGTTGTTTTTCCCAGTCCCGGAGGCCCATACAACAGGATATGGTCCACGGGCTCATTACGACGCCGCGCCGCTTCGAGCAGGATATTGAGATTCTCTTTAATCTTCTCCTGCCCGATATATTCTTCCAGGTGGCGGGGTCGCAAACTGCCTTCAATAAATTGTTCATCGTCGGTTAGATGTGGTGATACAAGGCGGTCATCCATTGAATTCTCCACCGGTGAAACTAGTGTTCTATGCAGTCTGGCTTCATTATATCAGAGATAATGCAGCGAGTCGAGGGGACGGCTCAGACGCTCATGCCAGTATGTTTCCTCTCTTCCCCGATACATCCTATTCTCAAGCACGACTTTCAGCACCCAAAAATAGATCTAGAGACCCGTTTCACTTCCTCCATCAGTCCGTATACTGAAGCCATCTCATGCATTATCCACTATTGGTTATGAAGAGTATATGACTGCTGAGTCAACGAAGTTGAAAAACAACACTTGCGTCCTGATGGTCCTTCAGGGGCAGGAACCTTTAACCGAGCTTGCACAACGCTCGGTAGGAGGGCAGTAACCCGAAATTGTATCTGATACGCAATACAGTGTCTCTCTCAAAGAGACATTCTTTTCATCATGCAAACAATCGGTAAAAAAGACCGCTCCAACACACAAATCTCTCCCTCAAAGACGAGGACCATTCATCCCATCATACTTTCTATGTGTAGAGGAAGGCGATAGAGGAGCTTTTGTATGTCTGTTTTCTCACGACTCAGTCTGGCGAACAGAGGGCTAGTCGCGCTCGCCACCATTGCGATCTTGCTTGTTGGTGGCTTTCTTATTCCTCAATTGAAACAGGAATTATTCCCGTCGCTGGACTTCCCGGCCATCACGATCGTTTCCACCTATGTCGGTGCCTCACCTGAAATCGTGGAGAAAGACGTGACTGAGCCGATCGAACGCACCCTGAAAGGGGCTCCTGGGATCACCTCACTGACCTCAACATCCAGTGAGAGTGTCTCAGTTGTGACCGCGAACTATGATTTCGGCACCGATCTTTCTCAGGCTCGCCAGCAGTTGAATGACCGTATCAATCAGATACAATCACAACTGCCAGAGGATGTAAAGCCAAGCCTGCAATCGTTCAACATCTCGGACCTGCCAGTAATTTACCTGTCCGTCTCTTCATCGCAGGATTCGCAGCAACTCGCGCTTGACCTCAAGCAGAAGGTTGTTCCCGAACTCCAGAGCATTCCAGATGTCGCACGGGTCGAAATAACCGGCATTCGCGAGCAGGTTGTTACCATTACCCTGGATATGAAAAAACTTGCCGCGACCGGCATTTCTCAGGAACAGATCCAGGGCGCGTTACAGGCAAATAACCTGACCCTGCCCGCTGGAAGCCTGGATGCCAGTGGAAAATCTCTCCCGGTGCGCGTTGGCAATACATTCACATCAATCAATGATATCAAGAACATCATTGTTGGCGTGCGCGCTGCTCAGATGCCCCCGACAACCGGTATCCCCGGTCAGGAAAGCATTCCGGGCATGACAGGGACACAGATGCAAACGGCGCCAACCCCGGTAAAGCTGAGCGATGTCGCGACCGTCAAGCAGGAACTGGAGCCGTCAACCAGTATCACCCATACCAATGGCAAGCCAAGCATCGGTATCTCAATCACAAAATCGAATGCGGGTAATACGGTTGCCATCTCGCACGCCGTTCAGGATCGACTGAGCGACCTTGAGAAAAAGCTTGGCAACAATGCTCACTTTACTGTTACTTCCGATCAGACGCCATACATCGAGCAATCGATTGAAGGGCTGGTCCGTGAGGGCCTCATAGGCGCAGGCTTCGCGATCCTGGTCATTCTGGTCTTCCTGTTCTCGATCCGCTCAACCCTGGTTACGGCGGTCTCGATCCCGCTTTCGGTTGTGGTCGCGCTGATTGGCCTCTGGGCAGGCAACTACACGCTGAATATGCTAACGCTGGGTGGTCTGACCATCGCGATCGGACGCGTCGTTGACGACTCCATCGTTGTGCTTGAGAATATCTATCGCCACCTGCATCGCGGCGCAAACAAACAACAGGCCGTTCTGGATGGCGTCCGCGAGGTGGCAGGAGCAATCACAGCGTCAACATTGACAACCGTTGCCGTCTTCCTTCCATTGGGCTTTGTCAATGGAATGGTAGGCGTCCTCTTCCGCCCATTCGCGTTGACCGTCACCATCGCGCTGCTGGCCTCGCTGGTTGTCGCCCTGACCATTATCCCGGTTCTGGCGTACTGGTTCCTGAAGGCCCCGAGTGCGAAACAGGCCGCGAAGGCAGAAGCAGCCCATGAGAAGCCGACTTTCCTGGAAAAAGGCTATACACCCTTGATTGCCTGGGTGACCAAACACCGCATTATCACCATTCTCGCGGCTATCGTGATCCTGGTTGGTTCGCTCTTCTCCGCTACATTTCTGAAGATCAATTTCTTTGATATGGGCGATCAGCACACCTTTATGGTACAGCAGGAATTCCCCTCAGGAACGGACCTGAACAAGGCCAGCCAGGAGGTGAAGCAGGTCGAAGATATTCTGGCCCGCACCAAAGGTATTAAGAATTATCAAGCAACGATCAGCTCAGGAAGCAATAGTATGGGCTTTCTGACAGGGGGCGGCGGTGGCGTTTCAGCCAGTATTGTCGTCACAACCGAAACCTCGGCCACAACAAAAGATGTTCAACAGGATGTGCAGAACCAGGTCAAGAAGCTGAACAATGCTGGAAAAATCACAGTCTCCGAAAGCAGCATGAGCGCCAGCACCAATACTATCAAAGTGCTGGTACAGTCGTCCGATAACAAGACGCTGGAAAAGGCCGCACAGCAGGTCCTGGATACCGTCTCAAAAACCAGGAACCTGAAAAACGTGAAGAGCGATCTGGCCGCCTCCGCGCCTCTGATCGACGTGCATGTTGACCCACAAAAGGCCAGCATGTATGGCCTGACACCTGCTCAGGTCGGACAATACCTGCGTGCGATCTACACAGGAACCAGCGTCACAAAGGTTACGCTGAATAACACACAGCAGGATGTGTACCTGAAACTGGGCACTCCAGCCAAAAGCCTGAATGAGCTCAAGAACACGATCCTGCCTACCAAGACGGGACAGGCGGTGAAGTTGAGCGACGTTGCCACCGTGGCCCAGCAAAATGGTCCCGCTCAGCTTCGCCACGATGGCGGTTCACGTACCGCAACCATCAGCGCCGACGTGGCAGGCGACAACCTGGCAGCGGTGAACAGCGAGCTCTCCGAGAGCCTGAAAAAGCTTGATCTGCCGGCAGGTACAACCTATAGCATTGGTGGTGTCACCCAGCAGCAGAACGAGTCATTCAGGAACATGGGTATCGCAATGCTCATCGCAGTCCTGATTGTTTACCTGATTATGGTCGCGACCTTCCATAGTCTGGTACAGCCACTGGTGCTACTGGTCTCGATCCCATTCGCAGCTACAGGTTCGCTCCTGTTAATGCTGGCAACAAACACGACGCTTGATATCACGTCACTGATTGGTATGTTGATGCTGATTGGTATTGTGGTCACGAACGCTATCGTGCTGATAGACCGGGTAAATCAGTATCGTGCTCAGGGTATGAGCGCTCAGGAAGCCGTTATCAAGGGCGGCACGGAGCGCCTGCGCCCGATTCTGATGACCGCGATTGCAACCATTCTGGCTCTGGTGCCAATGGCGCTTGGCCTGAGCAGCGAGGGGGGTGTGCTCTCTCGCCCGCTAGCAATCGTCGTTATCGGCGGCCTGACAACCTCCACGATTCTGACCCTGTTAATCGTGCCGACGCTCTATGTGATGGTCGAGGGCGTCAAAGATCGGCTCAACAGAAAGCCCGCGGTGGCTGTGGCTCATGCAAATGGCGCGAAGCCCAGGGAGCCTGAAAAAACAGGTCCACTGCACTAAGCAAAGATGAAAAAGAGCTGCCTCGGATACGCTCCGAGGCAGCTCTTTGCTGTTTTGTCTCTGTGTTATCAATCGGAGAAGCCCTGTAGCTTCTGCTCAAGACCCTGATTCTGGCGCTGGACTTTTGCCTTTCGTTTCTCGGCATAAGCCTGTAAGCGTTCTTTAATTGCTGGATCAGCGATCGCCAGTTCCTTCGCGGCATGAATGGCAGCATTGACCGCTCCGGCATCGCCAATCGCCATGACGGCCACTGGAGCCCCTTCGGGCATCTGCACCATCGAAAGCAGCGCATCGACACCCTTTAGCGCTCCCAGATCACGCGGAACGCCAATCACCGGAAGATCCGCACGCAGATCGGCGATATTGCCGGGCAGATGAGCTGCCCCACCCGCACAGGCAATCACCACCTGAACCGAAGGAGGCAGGTTCTCGATATGGCGCACCATCGAGCGCAGATCGCGATGCACCGAATTGATCTGCACCAAACAGGGGATGCCAAACTCAAACCGGAGTGTATCCACCGCCTTCATCATCAGCGGAAGATCGGAGTCACTCCCCATCGTCACCAGGACGCGAGGCTCGCCACGTGCGGCAGAACCCACCCCTTCAGCCGAAACCAGAACGCCGTGTTCTTCATTGAGCGCCGTAGAACGAATCACCTCATGTGACATATCGTCTTTATATCGAGAGCGCAGCCCTCGCCTCCTTTGCCTGTTCATATACATCTTGCAGATTATTGCCGACAACCGTAATATGTCCCATTTTCCGGTCTATCTTGGTCTCGCGCTTGCCATAGAGATGCACAAAGACGCGCTCGGCATCATATGGCTTGCTCCATCGGGGATCCGCCGGCCCGTTGCGCTCTCCCAGAATATTGATCATCACAGCAGCGGGATAGCGCATGGCTGTAGAACCCAACGAGAGATCAGTCACCGCACGAAGGTGTTGCTCAAACTGGGATGTTTCGCAAGCCTCAATGGTATAATGGCCCAGATTATGGGGACGAGGAGCGATCTCATTCAGCCAGATCTTGCCCTGTTTGTCCAGGAAAAATTCAATGCCAAAAATACCCACGCCTTCCAGATCAGCGATCGTTCGGCGGGCAATTTCCTGAACTTCCTGCTGGAAGGCGGGATCAATGGGAGCGGGAGCAAGAACAATCTGGCAAATATCACGGGCATGAATCATCTCAACGACGGGATGGGTTGCAATCTCACCCTGAACGTTACGAGCTACCATCACCCCGAGTTCCTTTTCCAGATCGAGACATTGTTCTACATAGAGCTCGCGATCACCCAGTTTTTGGAACGCCGCTTCAATATCATCCCGACTATTGATTCGCGCGTTGCCCCGTCCGTCATATGCGTCTTTCTTCGCTTTTAGAACCAGCGGAAAGCCCCAACGCTCGATAGCGATTTCCAGATCGGCGGGGGTATCAATGGAAAGAAAGGGAGCGACAGGGATACCACGCTGTGAGAGAAACTCTTTCTGGCGATACTTGTTCTGAATAATCGCCAGGAGCGAGGGAGCAGGATAGAGCGTATGCCCTTGTTTCTGAAGAGCGCTCAGCGCCTCCGTATTGATATGTTCGATCTCATAAGTGAGGATGTCGACACGTGCAGCCAACTGCTGCAAAGCAACCGGATCTTTCAAGCTTCCGACGAGCTGTTCAGCGACAGCAGAAGCAGGACTCTGCGGTGTGGGGTCCAGCACCACCAGCCCGGGGAACCCCATCTGCTGAGCGGCTTCGCCGAGCATCAGCCCCAGTTGCCCGCCGCCAACCACACCAATATGTGTAGAAGCAACGCGTTGTGCTTCTTGCGTACTCAGTGATTGTTTCACGGAACTTTGACTCCTTGAAGTATAAGGCTGCTTTCATTTTAGGCTGTTGTCAGGATATGTGTCAAACGGGATACCGCTTGCATAACCTTCTGATGCTCTCATAGAATAAGAGAGGGTGAAGAGCGTTGGAGAGGTGGATCTATCATTGCAGAAGAAAGGCAAAAAGTGATGTCACGTATACCACCCCGAGAAGATATAGAGCTGACCATATCCGAGCAAGCCGGAAGCCAGACAATGGAGACACTCTTTCGCGTTATGGCGCACCGTCCAGAAATCATGCAGCCAGCCTTACAGCTTGTTGAGGCGGCCATGCGTTCTGGGACAGTGGAGCCACGCCTGAAAGAGTTGCTGGCAATTCGAGTTTCTCAGGTCAACCATTGTTCCTATTGAATGGCGGCTCATACTGCTTTGGCAAAGCAGTTAGGCGTTTCTGAAGAGCTTCTGGACGCTCTTTACCATATCGACCGCTATCATCACCTGTTCAGCGAACGAGAGTTGATAGCGCTCCGATATGCGGAGATTGTTACAACCAGTGCACGCGATGTGGATGAGGCTTTGTGGGATGAATTACAGGCGCATTTCGATGATGGAGAACTGGTCGAACTGACCAGCGTCATCGGGGCATTTAACTTTTTTAATCGCTTCGCCGATGCATTACAGATTCATCCGCCAGAGCAAACAGATCGCGCTACTTCATAAGGATGAATAGATATGGCAACAACAGACGAAAAATTTCGAGCCCTGCTCCAGGATTTACAGGAATTATCTAACTACCTCCACGGGCGTGGAGACAAGACGCGGGCGCTTTCTCAGCAATTCGCGGCCAATGCACAGCGCGATGCCTCAAACCGCGAATTCGATCTGAACCAGTCCCGCATGCTGGACTATCAGCATCACATCTGGCACGAGATCGGCAATAAGGTTGATCAGCTTATCAAGCTTTACGAGAAGAATAACTGACAAAAATTACCTCAGGAGAGTGCTGCTAGAGCGCTCTCCTGAGGTCGTAGCTGCTTTCTCCCTAGAGCTCACCGGAACGAGCACGCGTATAACGATCAGAGAGTTCGTTCTTGGTGCGAGAATACAGTTCTCGACCCTGTGCCAGAGCTTCTTGAGCGCGGGCCCGAATCTCATCGCTAAAGCCGCCCGAACGCAAAAGCACTCCTTGCTCGCTTAACTGTGCGCGGGTCTCCTCGCCGGATTGAGGAGCAAAGAGCAAGCCTAGAACAAAACCGAGGCCCAGGCCTACGAGCAAACCCCAGATGAACTTCATTCTCTCGTTCCTTCCTTTCCCTGCCTCTACGGCAGCCCTTCATAAAACGCTCTGCATTGATTGGCGAATCTGATACAAATCCTTCGCAGTCTCACAGAACTGCTGCACCACGTCTTTTTCAATAGCTGTAAGAGATATGAGCGCAGGACCTCATCCCTCTTTCCTGGCTCATGGTTAGCATTTCTCTGCCCCACACCTCGGAAACGGATCAGGCCGCTCTCAAAAATGAATACTGCTACAAGAATAGCACAGAAGGGCGCCGTACAGACATTTTCTCAGGATCAATGACCGTTTTTCTTATTGCATTCCATGTACAGGAGCCTTTCGGGACTACTGTACCCCTCATCCTCAATGGCGGAGATGAGATAGAAGTATAGACTTCCTCCCCCTTCACATGGCTGATAGCTATCTTTCTCGTCGTAGACCATCCATGAAAGCGGGTGAAGCCCCCTCTGAAACATGCTCGTTTGTGCTTCAAGCAGGTTCGTGGTTGTTACTCTAGCAATTCCTCAACCTTATCCAGAAGAACCTGCAACTCAAAAGGTTTCCGGAGCAGATAGACATTGCCAAAGCGTTGAGGGTCGCTCTCAATGAGGCTTGCCACTTCATCGGCTTCCAGTACCGCGGCAGTATAAACAATCACCGGGATATCAGCCGTTACAGGGTCGCTTTTCACTTGCTTGAGCACATCCTGCCCGGAAATATCACCGAGCTTGAGGTCCAGAATCAAGAGGTCAGGCAACTGATTCTTGACCCGTGAAAAAGCATCCTTACCCTCTTGCAAGATGGAAACCTGGTACTGCTCATCTTCCAGTACCCGACGCATGAGATGAAGCAGTTCGTTTCTGTCGTCAACAACAAGTATCCGTTTTGTCACATCCAATCGGTGCAGTCAACGGGTAAAACCCGTCACACACTCACCGCCTCCTAGTGCAAACGCACCCCTAACCACTTTGTTTCGTGTTTTTGAGGCACGGTAACAACATTCAACAAGAGAACTGCACGTGAAGTACTATATCATGTCCCGGTAAACGTAGCAAGCTGTAGAGGCAAGAACCGGTTTACCGGTACGCTTTTTCCCTGGGAGAAAGATGACGAAACCCTTTTCTCTATCTATACGATTCAACCGAAGAGAAGGTATACCTGAACTTCGGTTCATTCTCAGCAACGCTTGCATAAGCCGAACCACTTCTACAAGCCAAAAACCGTACATGAAAAAAAGGCACCAGATCCGTTCCTTTGGTTGGTCTGGTGGGAGACCGATCGTAACATCGGTATAAAAAAAGAAATGCGCGTGGTGGGACTCGAACCCACGGCAGCCCGATTAAAAGTCGGGTACTCTACCACTGAGTTACACGCGCATTGTTGAACCGATGCTATTGTAGCGTATTTTGAGGGAAGATGCAATAGGTTAACCCCCCAATTTCCGCCTGCTTTTTTCTGAGCATTATATTCATCCCCATCTATACACCAGTGCAACGCTCCCCCTTCACCAATCGTGTGAGCTATAAGCGGTAAAAAGTCAGGAAAGGGGATACATCAAACAATGGCAGAACAATCTCAAGAGAAAAAGGTGCTGGCAGGCGTCGCCGTGTTGGTGAAAAATGGTGGTCGTGTCCTGCTCAATAAGCGCCACAATGTTCATGGCGCTGGAACCTGGGGACCAATCGCGGGACATCAGGAGTTCGGCGAGTCCTTTGAAGATTGCGCAAAACGCGAGACGAAGGAAGAAGCCGGTATCACAATTGACGACGTCGCTTTTCGCGTGATCACCAATGATGTCTTCGAGGCCGAACAAAAACACTATGTGACTGTCTGGTTCGACGCAAACTATGTCTCAGGCGAACTAAAAGTTGGCGCGCCAGAAGAAGAGTCCGACATTGGCTGGTTCTCCTGGGACTCGCTCCCGGAACCGCTCTTCCTCCCATTACAGCATCTTCTCAATGGCGAGACCTACCCGTCACAAACCACCCGCCAAAAGCTTGGCGAGGCCATTGAGATAGATACCAAACCATCAAACAGGGAAACGAGCCCCACAAAAACCGACTAACAGAGTTGTACATGCTCATCCGGTCAGAGCTTGATAGAAACGGATCTTATCGGCTCTGGCCGGTAGCTCCGCGATCTATGCGTCTCCAAGCTCGACAATCATCCATGTGCCACCTGTGCGCTTCGCAACATCCATCGTCAGAAAGCGGCTCGGCAGGGCTTGCGCAACAGCGCAAATGGTGGCCGCTCTTCCTTTGGATACACTTCCTCGTTCCAGTAGTAGGCCCGGACAAGCGCTGCTTCCTCCAGAAAAAAATGCGGTACTCCCTGGCCAGGGAACTTCCATGCTTCACGGGCTCAAAATGGACAAATTCGCGGAAAACCAGACCACCATAGAGATCTTTCCCCCTGAAGCACTAGAAAGCGGCGTACGACCTGTTCTACGGCCACTCTATCTATGGCAGAGGGAATATAACAGGCTCATCCCACTCATGCTTGCGCGACCTGACATAATCTTTCATGATTAACGGTGTATCACCAAAGCGACTGACCACCTCCTGTATCTCTGCCGTAGGACAATCAGGAGGAAGCCAGAGCGTTGCCGGAGTCAATGGCTTAATCGAGCGATAATATTCGGGAAGCATATGGCAGAAGCGGTAGGCAACGGGCGAGGTGATCAGCCGCAGTCCCTTTTCTAGCAAGACCATATACAACAGGCCGTAATGTTCCGGCCGGAGCATCCACCCACGATAGACAGCAGGCTCTTCGTCTCCTACCTCCTGAACCAGGCGCACAGCCCGCTGAGGTCGCTCCTGACGTGTTAACGCATCGACGTCCGGTAGAGAGAGGTTCCTTTCAATGTCCGTACAATCTCGACTTCTTCTTCATATGCAGGATCAGGTTTCCTCCTGTCTCAGTAGTCAGCACAAAACAGTATTTGCAAGGCTTCCTGCCCTTCTCAAGCCAGAACTCAAAACCATTTTGAAAACATCACCGAAAAAGTGTTGACAAACTTTCCGGCCCATGCTATTATACTCCCTGTCAACGAAAGCCGCCTGTATGTACAGGTGGTGCGGTGATTATCGCGAAAGGGTTCCACCCGTTCCCATCCCGAACACGGTAGTTAAGCCTTTCAGCTCCGACGATACTTGGCGGGCAGCTGCCTGGGAAAATAGGACATTGCCGCTCCACCTGTCCACACGGGCGGTTCTTCTTTTCTCTCTCTCAAGCTACCTGCTCTCTGCTTGCTTCCCTCCATCCTTGCTTACTTTTCCCGCTCATTCGGCTCTGGATACAAGAAGCGAACCCTTTTACGCTTCGCTTCCTGCCAACCCTCTCTCGCTACTCGTCGCTTCCTACTTCGTGTACTCTCCTTCTCAAAGCACTTGCTCATAGTGATTCTCTCTTTCCCTTACACTGTCGCACCCTCGCAACTCTCTCGCTACCGGCGACTTCTTTCATTTTCAGGTGAGATTACTTCCCTTGCGCCTCGCAGAAAGATCTCCCCCCTTCCCTCTTCTCCCTTTTTCCTCGTTGGCCAAAAAAATCTGCAAAAAGTATTGACAGGCTTCCCAACCCGTGCTATTATACTCCCTATCAACAAAAGCCGCCTGTATGTACAGGTGGTGCGGTGATTATCGCGAAAGGGTTCCACCCGTTCCCATCCCGAACACGGTAGTTAAGCCTTTCAGCTCCGACGATACTTGGCGGGCAGCTGCCTGGGAAAATAGGACATTGCCGCTCCACCTGTCCACACGGGCGGTTCTTCTTTTCTCTCTCTCAAGCTACCTGCTCTCTGCTTGCTTCCCTCCATCCTTGCTTACTTTTCCCGCTCATTCGGCTCTGGATACAAGAAGCGAACCCTTTTTACACGTAACTTCCTTTCCGTACGAACGCTTCAGCGAGGCGCTCCTTCCCCCTTTTTCTCCGTTGGCAAAAAAAATCTGCAAAAAGTATTGACAGGCTTCCCAACCCGTGCTATTATACTCCCTGTCAACGAAAGCCGCCTGTATGTACAGGTGGTGCGGTGATTATCGCGAAAGGGTTCCACCCGTTCCCATCCCGAACACGGTAGTTAAGCCTTTCAGCTCCGACGATACTTGGCGGGCAGCTGCCTGGGAAAATAGGACATTGCCGCTCCACCTGTCCACACGGGCGGTTCTTCTTTTCTCTCTCTCTCAAGCTACCTGCTCTCTGCTTGCTTCCCTCCATCCTTGCTTACTTTTCCCTCCCATTCGGCTCTGGATACGAGAAGCGAGCCCTTTTACGCTTCGCTTCCTGCCAACCCTCTCTCGCTACTCGTCGCTTCCTCCAGTGGTTAAAAAGAAAGAGTGCAGCGGCCTTGTACCGCTACACTCCTGTTTCTTTTCGCTTGCTTTAGACAGTGCGCTCAACCCAGTCGCCGATCAGTGGTAGCTTGATCTTCTTTCCCTGATAGGCCGAGATGCCCAGGAAAATGATACCGCCCAGATAGGCCAGGCCAAGCAAGCCAGTGAGACAGCTTCCAAACAGAGCCAATCCAATACTATTCGCGGCAATGACACCGATAATATTGGAGATAATGCTAATCACAACACCACAGATGACACCATAGAGCAAGCCCTGGAGCGCATGGAAGCGCAAGAACTTATTCTGCTTCTCTATGATAAAGAAAATCAGACCAACAATGGCGATGTAGCAAAAACCAGCCGCTACTTTTGGATTACTCACCGTAGAGGGACCACCCGCCTGGTAGCCCTGCTGCTGATAGTAGGGGTTCTGCTGCTGGTAGGCCGCATACTGTGGATCACCATAAGGAGGCTGCTGACCATAGGGCGGCTGACCATATTGCTGACCACCATACTGACCGCTTCCCTGTTGCGGGTTGCCATACTGACCGCTTCCCTGTTGTGGAGCGCCATACTGGCCGCCATACTGGCCGCTTCCCTGTTGCGGGTTGCCATACTGACCACCACTATAAGGATCTCCTCCGGCAGGGTGCTGGGGATTGTAGCCGCCATATCCCGAATTTGGCTGCTGATTTGGGTCATAATAGCTCATAAAGCTCTTCCTCTCTTGCGGTTACTCTAGAATAATTCCTGGTAGCGATAGGCAGGTTTCCTCTTGCTCTCCAGCTTCATGCAAGGTCGGGCCTCCACATCGCAACATTCGCACATAGGAAAATAGATATATGTGCTATCAAGTATACATTCTGAATTTCCATCTGTATATGAGGTTCTTCACTTTCTCCGAGCGAGGAGAGACGGATTCTCTTGCAAGCATGGCACGAGTACGCTTCTCTGAAGTAACCTCCCTGTTAGCACAAAAGTGCTATTTCTATTCTCCCAAGACGAGAGAGCATCCCTCTCAAGAATAGAACGGGCGAGGGCCATGATTCTCAAGCAGGAATATGGCGCTATGTAAACTTGCCTCTCCAATTGGGAGAGGCAAGCGTTGTTTGTTTCAGTCTATTGGGAGCATTCTCTATCAATCATGCTCCTGTTTGCCTGGCTTTGCCCGAGGATAGATATCCTGCGAGGGACGTTCGGGAGGAACAATAAAACCCTCATGCTCCTCATCTTCCTGGGACTTACGGTATTTGTTCTCGCGCAAAGAAGACAGCCGCTCCTCTTTCCGGGCAGCCGCAAGCGGGCTTTCCGCCTGTCCCTTTTCAGTGACAGATTCTTGCAGGGAAGAAGGCGGCAACAGTGCAATATCAACAACCTGATCCATCGACTCGACCAGCGTAAACTGGACCTTCTGTCGAATCTTAGCAGGGATCTCGGCCAGATCCTTCTTATTCTCAGCAGGAACAATCACATGATTGATTTGTGCCTGTTGAGCAGCCAGTACCTTTTCTTTCAAGCCACCGATACCCAGGACATTGCCAAGCAGCGTAATTTCTCCTGTCATCGCAATATCGCTCCGAACAGGGCGTCCGGTCAGCGCGGAAATCAACGCGGTAGCGATCGTGATACCAGCCGAAGGCCCATCCTTCGGAATAGCATTCTCGGGAAGGTGAATATGCAGATCGGTGCCGTCCTGGAAATTCGGATCAATTTGCAACTCTTTGGCTCGGGTCCGAATATAGGAAAGCGCGGCAATCGCGGACTCACGCATGACATCCCCGAGCTGTCCCGTTACCAGCAAATCGCCTTTACCCACCATCGTCACAACTTCAACAGGCAGGAGAATACCGCCATTCTCGGTGACAGCCATGCCCATTGCAGCCCCTACACGTGGCTTGCGAGCAAGAGGTGTCATAGCAAAACGCGGCATCCCGAGATATTGTTCCAGATTGTGGGTTGTCAGGCGGACACGCGTACCCGGTTTTTCCAGCACGCGCCGTGCGACCTTGCGGCAGATAGCGGCAAGCTGGCGCTCAAGATTACGCACTCCGGCCTCACGCGTATAATCGGTAATGATATGCTGCATCACCGTCTGCGGAACACGTAACTGCTCCGCGCTCAGTCCATGATCATGTAACACGCGCGGCAACAGATAGCGCTGTCCGATATGAATCTTCTCTTCCAGCATATACCCGGGTAGCTCGATCACGTCCATGCGGTCTAGCAGCGGACGAGGGATCTGATATTTGATGTTCCCGGTACAGATAAAGAAGACTTCAGAAAGATCGAACGGAAGCTCAAGGTAGTGATCAGTAAAGGTGCTATTCTGCTGTGGGTCAAGCACTTCCAGCAGGGCAGCGCTCGGGTCACCCCGGTATTCAGCCGAGAGTTTATCAACCTCATCAAGTAAGAAGACCGGGTTATGAACGCCAACCGTCTTCATACTCTGGATAATGCGGCCTGGAAGCGCTCCAACATACGTGCGTCGATGCCCACGGATTTCGGCCTCATCATGGACGCCACCAAGCGAGATCCGGGCAAATTTGCGTCCGAGTGCTTTTGCGATTGATTGCCCGAGCGATGTTTTACCAACGCCTGGTGGGCCAATAAAACAGAGTACCTGCCCCTGGCTTTCGTTCGCGGGAAGACCGCCCTCCCTTGCCAGACGCTGGCGCAACTGGCGTACGGCCAGAAACTCAATGATTCGCTCTTTAATAGGCTCAAGACCGTAGTGATCGTTATCGAGAATCTGGCGCGTGCGCTCGATATCAAAAGACTCCTGAGTACGCTCATTCCAGGGGAGAGCAAGCACCCAATCGATATACGAGCGGATCACTCCGACCTCAGCGGACTGGGGAGAGAGTCGTTCCAGACGATCGATTTCTTTACGAACCTTTGTAGCCGCCTCAGGAGGAAGATTCTTCTCCTTGAGTCGGGCGCGCAACTCCTCAACCTCGGAGTTGGTATCCATTCCCAGTTCTTCCTGAATAGCGCGTAACTGTTCACGCAAATAGAACTCTTTTTGCGTACGATCGACCTGGGAGCGGACACGGCTACGAATGGTGGTTTCCAGTTCCAGAATCTCGATTTCATTTCCGATCAGCACACAGATCTTCTCAAGGCGCTCAAGCGGATCGAGCGTCTCGAGCAGATCCTGTTGTTGATCTGTATTGGAAACGATATACGTAGCCAGCGTATCGGACAGCCGTCCGACCGTCTTCAGAGCTACAATCGAGTTGATATCATCAACCGAGAAACGACGGCTTAACTGGGCATAGCGTTCAAAGAGACTGATAGCATGACGCACAAAAGCATCGGCCTGCGGGCCAGTAGCGCCCTTCTCCTGAAGGGGAGTGACCGCAACATGGAGAAAGGGTTCCAGATCGGGGAAATCGTCAACCTGGACGCGCTGAATACCACGAATCAACACTTGCAGGCTACCATCTTGCTGACGGTGCATCTTCACGACTTCCGCAAGGGTTGCGATTGTATAGAGGTCCTTAGGCTGTGGATCATCAATATCGACGCTGCGTTGAGTAGCGGCAATCAGTAAATGATCCGGGTGCATCATTGCTTCTTCAATAGCCCGGATTGATTTTTCACGAGCTATTGCCAGGGTATGCCGGTTATGGGGAAAGGCAACGACGTTTTTTAACGCCACTAATGGATATATCTCTTGAGAACGCTCTATGTTGTCCTGGCGTACCATCTCACTCATTGCTTTCCCACCTATCTAGCCTGAAGCTCACCTACCTCAACAAAAAAAACAGATGAGCCTGCACTAAGCAGACTCATCTTCGGAATATGCAATTGTGCGGTCTGAACGTGTCACAAGCAAGGGCTTGTGGCGGGAGGTAATCACATCTCCGTTAATAATTACCTTCTTCACATCAGAACGCGATGGGATTTCGTACATGACATCAAGCAAGACATCTTCAATAATCGAGCGTAAGCCACGCGCCCCAGTCTTCTGTTTCAACGCGCATTCAGACGCAGCCTCTAAGGCATCATTAGTGAAGACCAGATCCACATGATCAAGCTGTAAAAACTTCTGATATTGCTTGATAATTGCATTTTTCGGCTCGGTCAGAATGCGGATCAGCGCATTCTTATCAAGACTATCGAGGGAAACGACGACCGGGAGACGGCCAACGAATTCCGGAATCAGGCCATATTTCAACAGATCATCGGGAATCAGGCTGGTCAGAATCGTCTCGTTCTCATTTTCGCCCTTCTTCACTTCCGGGCTACTCTTCACCGTCCCGAAGCCCATCTGTTTGTTTGCTCCCAGGCGCTGCTCAACAATTTTGTCCAGCCCCTCGAAGGCGCCACCACAGATGAAGAGAATATTGGCAGTATTGATCTGGATAAAATCCTGATGGGGGTGTTTACGTCCGCCCTGAGGGGGAACATTCGCCACCGTGCCCTCAATGATCTTCAAGAGAGCTTGCTGGACACCCTCACCGGAGACATCACGAGTAATAGAGGGATTATCAGACTTGCGAGCAATTTTATCGATCTCGTCAATATAGACGATGCCGCGTTCGGCGCGTGCAATATCGAAATCGGCGGTCTGGATCAGACGCAGCAGAATGTTCTCTACGTCCTCACCCACATAACCAGCTTCGGTCAAAGCGGTCGCATCTGCGATGCAGAATGGAACATCAAGGATCTTGGCCAGCGTCTGGGCCAGCAGAGTTTTACCACTACCGGTGGGTCCGATCAGCAAGATATTACTCTTACCGAGCTCTACATCATCGATCTGCATACCGACGCTGATGCGCTTATAGTGGTTATAGACGGCAACAGCCAGCGTCCTTTTCGCACGCTCCTGACCGATAACGTAGTTGCTGAGTTGTTCATAAATCTTCTTGGGCGTTGGGATTTTGCCGGTCTGCAAGCGTGGTTTGGAAACTGTGGCTTGCTCCTCCTCGATGATTTCTCGACAGAGATCTATACACTCATCGCAGATATAGACTCCCCCCGGTCCGGCGATCAAGCGCTGCACCTGATCCTGACTCTTGCCACAAAAAGAGCAGCGATATGTCGTTCGCATATTTTTCGAGTTTGCCACGGCTGTCACCTATCTTGCGGATACTTCCTCATACGATAAGGAAAGTATACCACACCTTTCTGCCTCTTCTGCTAGACCGTTCTCCGAAAGTGCCATCTTAGTGGACCAAGCAGGGGACTCCTGCATTGATCAGCTTTCTCTACCAGGAGTCTGTTTCGCACACGGACGCCTTTCAAGAAAACTCCTGATAATCAAGGAGTATGGCACAGACAATCTTCCTTCGTCAAGAGACACTCTCCATCTGGAGAACTATCGTCCAGAAACGGACAGGAACGACCTCTTAGTCCCTATCCTGTACGACTTTCAAAATACTGCCTCTGACGATATGACGAGGAGCAGAGCATGCTTTCTAATGGTACGCCCCGCATCCTCGTCCTCCGGTACATGAGTAGCAGGAAAAACTATCATAACGACGTCACGTTTTCACGCTTGTTCGCCGTTTCGTTGTTTCACCATTTCTAATTATTACTACTCTTTGGTCTGAGCAGCGGTTTCGTCTGGCAGAGATGTCGCAGACTCCTCGTTCTCCTGCTTGTTTTCATTATGCACTTCGGGCGAAATGTCCTCGGCGGCCTCAGCAGCAGCCTTTGCATTTTCTTCCGCCACTTCTTCTGTCACGGCCTGATCGGGATCAGGGCCAGCGGCCAGATCAACCAGACGCGAGACGGCCTTTTCGCGGCGATAGCTGCGGGCCAGCGCATCGCGGTTCTCTTTGGTGCGTGCCACAGCCTGCCCACTCTGCTCATAGAGGCTGAAGAGGGCATCAACTTCCTCAGGATCAACCTGAATGTTTTCCTTCTCGGCCACTGCATCGAGAACCAACTGACGCTTGATGCTCTTCTCGGCATCCGGACGCAGCTCTTTCATGTACTCTTCGCGCGACTTGCGCGAGAGCATCAGATACTGATCAAAGGAGAGGCCCTGATGCTCCAGCATGTGCGAGAACTGGTGCGCCATATCCTCAACCTGCTCATCGATCAGCAGAGGATGGATCGTAAAGTTCGATTGCTCAATGACAGCATCAACGACCTTATTGCGCAGTTCCTCGTCCAACTGGCGCTTCTTGTTTGCCAGCAGGTTATCACTGATAACCTTGCTGAGATCCTCCAATGAGGTAATCTCATCGTTGCTGACCTTTGCCGCAAACTCATCGTTCAGTTCAGGCAGGACCTTGCGCTCAATCTTATGGACCTTCACCGTATACTCTGCCGGTTTGCCAGCAAGTTTCTCGTTGCCATAGTCCTCAGGAATGGTGGTGGTGAAAGACTTCTCTTCACCGGGTTTCATCCCGACGACTTCCTGATCCATGCCAGTAAAGAGGCCAACGCGTTCCTTTGTCAGCTCAAAGGGGTTGTCTTTGAGATCAGAAACCTTCTGCTCGCCAGAAGTGACGCGCATATCCACGGTCACGCGATCGCCATAGTCAGCCGGTCGATCTTCAACGGGCTCCCAGGTCGCAGCGCGCTCACGCAGAGCCTCAATCTCTTTGTCAACCTCTTCGGACGTCACCGATGCCTCTTCCCGCTCGAACTTGAGTGAATGATAATCACCCAGTTCAACAGGAGTGATAACGGGAACTTTAATGGTGCAGTGGTAGTCCTGCCCCTGCTCAAACAGGGGGGCGTCGAGGGTTGGTTGAGTAATAGGCGTCAATTCATGCTCAAGCAGAGATTTGCGATAGGCCTCAGAAATCAGGTCGTCAATACCTTCCTGGTAAATATATTCCTTACCCACTCTGCGCTCGACAAGAGAACGAGGAGCCTTGCCACGGCGGAAGCCGGGAACATCTATCTGCTTTACAATCTTCTTGAATGCCTTATCAGAGGCTTTCTCTATTTCGTCCCACGATAAATCTACTTCAAGGACGGCCTCGCTGGTCGGCAGCTTTTCAACAGAGACCTTCACATTTCCTCCAACAGGTTCAAAGCTAAGGTGTGTGCTCGATCAAATGAAAAACGTCGAAGCTATTATATATTAGCACGTTGTTGTTACGTCTGGTGAATAAAACTGTGGGAAGCACATCGCACTCTCTCCCACCCAAAAACCACCCGATCAACAAATGAACTGTGGTAACACTCCGCAGCAGCTCAGGGACCGCATGCGTGGCATCGCGATAGACGACGCTGGTCATGCTGTATGCCTGTGGGAGGTGCCATACCAACGACATGAGGGCAATCGCTCGCGGTCTCTTTGCGCAAACAGTGTCGCGCCTGAGAACCGCCCGGGCATACCCTCTGCGGCTAGCGGCGGGCTCAAGCCCTTCTTTGTCAATGCGTCTCTACGAGCGTAAAGGATGGTGTATCTTGTGTGGGTTGCACCTTTATGCACTTGCCCACAGAGGCGCAACGAAACTGGTTGACCTCTGTCCAAGACAGATTGGAGCGGGAGACGGGATTCGAACCCGCGACATCTTCCTTGGCAAGGAAGCGCTCTACCACTGAGCCACTCCCGCTTGATGGGCGGTGAGAGACTCGAACTCTCACGGTTTGCACCAACAGATCCTAAGTCTGTCCTGTCTACCAATTTCAGCAACCGCCCGATCCTTTTTCAATAGAAGCGTGCTCTCTTCTATTGAGAAAGCCATAAGGTTTCATCCTCTGTGGATAATACATCAGCAGACAAGCTACTGTCAAGATATATCCATGCTTTTTTGACCTTCGGGCTATTAAAGTGCACCAACTTCACCCACCTGCTCAGCATTCCCATTGCTTTCCTTAGCAAAGAACGTCATGGACACAAAACGTCAGGACGTTCTCTCACCACCGCTCTATTATAACGCCTCCTGGCAACCCCTTTATTCCTGTCCCCCGATTGTTCCTGTATATCTGGAATCTGGCCCTGCAACTCAGCCAGTACTGCTTCTTTGCAGCATATTGGCAATGAATGATACAATGGTATGGTAAAATCATCTTTTTGCTGTCATGGGATAAATCATTGTATGGAGTCGAAAACATCATCCACAACGCCAGTAGAGCTTGAACGTCCTGATCTGTATATCAATCGTGAACTGAGCTGGATCGAATTTAACCGCCGCGTCTTTGAAGAGGCCAAGAATCCGCGCCACCCACTTCTGGAACGGGTCAAATTTATCTCGATCTTTGAGACCAACCTTGATGAATTCATGATGATCCGCATTGCTGGCCTGAAAGATCAAGTCGCCGCCCGGACTCCCACCCGTAGCCCGGATGGCCGCACGGCGGAAGAACAGATCGCTGCGGTACGTCAGCTTCTGGCTCCGCTTACGCAGGAAGTACGTCATTACTGGCGCACCGAGCTACTTCCATTACTGGCAGAGCAACATATTCACATACTGGACTATGAACAGCTTGATCGTCAACAGCGGGAGGCAATGCGCGCCTACTTTGAGAATGAGGTTTTCCCGGTTCTGACCCCGCTGGCCGTCGATTCAGTGCATCCTTTCCCGCACATCTCGAATCTGAGCCTGAATCTGGCTGTAGTCCTGACCGACGCATCCCACGGCAGTGAACACTTTGCACGGGTCAAAATACCGCCCTCTCTGCCACGGCTGGTCCCGATCCCGACGGCAACCGATAATCCCCAGATTATGGCCTTTGTCTGGCTGGAACAGGTGATAGCCGCGCACCTGAGCATGCTCTTCCCCGGCTTCGATGTCTGGGAATCATACCCGTTTCGGGTACTTCGTGACGCGGATATCGAGCTACAGGAAGACGACGCCGCCGACCTGCTGGAATATATCGAACAAGAGGTGCGCGAAAGACGCTTCGGCACTGTAGTTGACCTCGCCGTCAATCCCGCGATGCCCCAACGCATTCGTCGTCTGCTGCTCGACAATCTGGAAATCACCGAACGAGATCTGACAGTAATTGATGGGCCGCTTGGCATGGGCTCGGTAGCTGAGCTGACAAAACTGGATAAGCCAGATCTTAAGGATAAGCCCTTTACGCCGCATATCCCCGCGCTCTTGCGCCGAACACCAGGCATTTTTAACGCAATCCAGAAACATGATATCCTGCTCCATCATCCCTATGATAGCTTCAGCACGATCGTTGATTTTATCTCCGAAGCGGCGGAAGATCCCGGTGTTCTGGCAATCAAACAGACACTCTATCGGGTCGGACAAAACTCGCCAATCGTTGAGGCGCTCCTGCGGGCCGCAGAAAATGGCAAACAGGTCGCCGTTCTGGTTGAGTTGAAAGCCCGCTTCGATGAGGAGAACAATATTGTCTGGGCCCAAAAACTTGAGCGAGCTGGCGTCCATGTGGTCTATGGCCTTATCGGTCTGAAAACCCATGCGAAAATGGCGCTGGTCGTTCGTCGTGAAGAACATGGCCTGCGTCGCTATGTTCATCTCGGAACCGGCAACTATAACGCGACGACGGGTCGTGTCTATGAGGATCTCGGACTCCTTACCTGTCAGCCCGATATCTGTAACGACCTGACCATGCTATTCAACTCACTGACCGGCTACTCACGGCAGGTCAGCTATCGTAAGTTACTGGTCGCGCCAGTCGGGTTACGCCGGGGAATCTCCGAGCGCATTGAGCGTGAGATCCGCCTGCACGAGGAGCATGGAAACGGCCGCCTGATCTTTAAGATGAATCAGTTGACTGATCCGGCCATTATTCGCTTGCTGTATCGCGCCTCGCAGGCAGGAGTCAAGATTGATCTGATCATCCGGGGGGTGTGCTGTCTGCGTCCTGGGATCGTCGGGGTGAGCGAGAATATCCGTGTGCGTAGCATTGTAGGCCGCTTCCTTGAGCATAGCCGGGTCTACTACTTCGGCAATAACGGACGGGCTGAGATCTTTGTGGGAAGTGCCGATATGATGCAGCGCAATCTGAACGGACGGGTTGAAGTCCTTTTCCCGGTCGAGCTGCCGACGCTTCGTGAAGCGTTGCTCAAGAAGATGCTTCACCCGCTGCTTGCGGATACCGTCAATGCACGCTTATTGCAACCGGACGAGCGCTATGTCCGCCTTCAGCCCGCAAATGGAGAGGAAGCGTTTGACAGTCAGCAATGGTTCATCACGCATCCGCTCTTTGATATGGAGGAGGACGAAGAGGGAGAGACCATCAGTGCAATTCCCTCCTCTGCGTAGTTCCTTATGCGGGAAGGGGGAGAGAGGCGCTCACGCGGGCGGCTGTGTCCCGCTTAACAGCGGAAGACATAACCGACGCCGCGCACGGTTTGAATCAACTTTGGGTTTGCCGGATCTTCTTCCAGCTTCTCACGGAGCCAGCGCACATGCACATCAACGGTACGTGTGTCACCGGCATAATCATAGCCCCAGACGTTGTGCAACAATTGATCGCGCGTCAAAACGGTGCCCCGATTGCGCACCAGATAGGCCAGCAACTCAAACTGTTTGGGTTGGAGCTCCATTTCCTGGCCCCGGCAATTGACACGTCGCCCCGCAAGGTCAATGCGTAACGGCCCGGCAACCAGCTCGCGCGAAGAAGGGCGTCGCGCTTCAACCTGCTCCGGGGCACTTTGCTGCTGCTGTCCCCCCCCATTTGAGGCAGGATAGTCTGCTCGTCGCAGCAAAGCGCGTACCCGTGCCAGAAGCTCACGCCGCCCAAAAGGTTTGGTGACATAATCATCCGCTCCAACCTCCAACCCCACAACCTTGTCTATCTCATCCCCTTTTGCAGTCAGCATCAGAACCGGAGTCGTTGCGGTGCTATCCTCGCGCCGCAACTGCCGACACACTTCCAGACCATCCATTCCCGGCAACATGATATCCAGAATGACAAGATCCGGCTTCTCACGTCTTGCCGCATCCAACGCACTGTAGCCATCCGCCGCCGTAACAACGCGGTAGCCTGACTGTTCCAGATTGTACGCAATCGTCTCCACCAGAACAGCCTCGTCATCTACTACCAGAATCGTGCGAGCCACAAGTGCCCTCCATGTTTTCTCGATTAACCGAACCGACCGCTGATGTAGTCTTCTGTCTCCTTTTGTTGGGGTCGCTCAAAGATCTGGGTGGTCGGTCCATATTCCACTAGCTTACCACTCAGGAAAAATCCAGTAAAGTGTGAGACACGCGCAGCTTGCTGCATATTATGTGTCACAATAACAATTGTATATTCCTTTACCAGTTCTGTGATAAGTTCTTCAATCTTGAGCGTGGCGATCGGATCTAGCGCGGAACAGGGCTCATCCATTAGCAAGACGTCTGGCTGCACTGCCAGTGCCCGCGCGATACAGAGGCGCTGCTGCTGGCCGCCCGAAAGGCCGAGTGCAGAGGAACGCAGCCGATCCTTGACCTCATCCCAGAGCGCCGCCCCACGCAAACTTTTCTCCACCATCTCTTCAATATATTTACGCGGTTTTCCCTGCACCCGCAACCCATAGGCCACATTATCGAAGATGGATTTCGGGAAGGGATTCGGGCGCTGAAACACCATACCTATCTGCTGCCGCAGGAGCACAACATCTGTTTTCCTGTCATAAATATTCTGGTCGTGGAAAAGTGCCTGTCCTTCCACCCTTGTATCAGGGATCATATCATTCATGCGGTTCAGGGTGCGCAAAAAGGTTGACTTACCACAGCCCGAGGGCCCGATCAACGCCGTGACCTGGCGGCTCCGAATGGGAAGACTGACGTCAAAGAGCACTTGCTTCTTTCCATAGAAGAAGTTCACATCTCGCACATCTATTTCCAGACCCGCGGTGGTATTCAAGGTTTTGTTCGGGTCAAAGTTTCCTTTATGTTCTGATTGTGCTAGATCCTTCACCATTGCATCACCATTCACTTCAATAGAAGGGAGACTCTCTTTTATCACCTTGTTTTCCTCGATAGGCTCTATCTTCACCTGGGCCTGGTACTGCTGCAACCGGTCGAAGGAGGAAGACTGATCGCCTAGAGATCTCTCGCTCATCATAGAATCCTTTCTCTATTTCACTCTATCGGCATCCGCGCTCGGATACCACAGAGGAGAGAACATAATGCACCGGCCAGACTGAATTACGCTTACGGAAACGCTTACGATGTCAGTTGATATTCTTTGTAGAGTGGAATCGACTCGCAGACAATTAACCGATCTTCCAGTACAACCAGCCGAATATAGCGCCCGGCAAGCGCTTTACTGATAAAGTAAGGGCGTCCCTCATAGGAGATATGCCCGCTGCGGGCAACCTTCCGGGAGCAGATATTTGCTCCCTGGGGAACCGTAAAATCAATCGCGCCCTTTCCTCGTGTTGACTTGATAGGCACATTCATGACGTGTTTCTCCCTTATATATTCACCGGTATGATACATGGTTCTTCGGATATTCCTCTCACTTGCCGCTTCTCACGGCTACTTATCGGCATTTCCTACGCTGCCGTCCACTTTTTCTGAAGGGCACGTCCAAGCGCACGAGCGCCGATATTGATCACAAAGAGCACAACGATCAGCACCGCCGCGATACCAGCGGCAAGCGCGGTCTCCTGCATCGGCTCCAGTCCTGTCTGTCCTGCCCCCGGCCCCTTCACATAATAGAGGCGCGTGGTCAGCGTATCACTGCCGATCAGCGGATTCAGGGTAAAGACGTTGGCCGGACTGAAGGTTCCCATCGTAAAGAGCAGAGCCGCCGATTCACCAATAATCTTGCCTGCCGTCAGAATCAGGCCGGTAATAATCCCCGGAACCGCGGAGGGAAGCACGACAGTACGAATGACGTACCATTTAGAGGCCCCCATTGCCAGCCCAGCTTCGCGCAGCTCACGCGGTACACTCGATAGCGCCTCTTCAAACAGGCGCAGCGCCAGCGGGAAGTTCAGGCAGAGCAGCGTTAATGCACCGGACAGGCGGCTGATACCAAGCTGCATGTAGATGCCAAAGACCAGAAAGCCAAACATACCGAGCACCAATGAAGGCACACCTGCCAGCGTTTCAGCCGCGAAGTGGATTGTGGCAACCAGCTTTCCCTGTGGCGCATATTCCACCAGATAAATGGCTGCCGCCAGAGCGATCGGGAACAGAAAGGCTTCGGTCAGAATCAGGAGATAAAAGGTATTGAAGATTTGCTTGGCGATATCGGCATCGTCGGTGCCCAGGAAAAATGAGGGCTTGACGAGCGCTGGCATGCCATCTACAAGCAATTTGATGATGATGCCAATGAACAACAAGGCGACAAAACCACCGATCCCCCATAACAAAACTGTCGCAACCCGATCATTCCGATGCAGGCGGCGCGCCACCCGCTTCAAATCGGTGATATGCCTGCGCTCAGGCTGTGCCACTATTGGCTGTGCTTCCCGCGAAACACTCATTTATATACACTCCTGCTTGCCAGATACCGACTGATACAGATGAACAGAAACGAGATGAAGAGCAGAATAAACGCCAGTGTCCAGTAGGCATTCTGCGCCGTCCCCGCGGTTTCACCGAAATCCTGCGCGATAAACGCGGTAATATTCACGTTTGGCTGGAAAAAGATCTTCAGCGAGAACAGATTCTCAGGCAGACGATGTCCCTGCAAGACCATCGCGACCGCCAGCGTTTCACCGATGGCTCGCGCCAATCCCAGAACGACCGCCGTTGCAATGCCCGTTGAAGCAGCCGGGACGACCGCTTTAAAGATCATCTGCCAGCGGGTTGAGCCCAGGGCCAGACTGGCTTCACGCACGCTCTGCGGCACAGCCCGGAGCGCGTCAATTGACACACTGATCACGGTTGGCAACACCATCACGAACAGCACCAGAATAGCGGCTCCCCATCCATAGCCACCAGTCGCCAGGCCACCGGTGAGCGGCGAGGAAAGCTGTTGCAACCAGGGAACCAGCACGATCAGGCCGAGGAAACCAATCACAACCGAGGGAATGCCGGTGAAGATTTCCAGAAGCGGCTGAAGCAGTGTGATGACCCATTTAGGTGCGAGTTCGGTAAAGAAGATAGCGGTCCCAACCGCGAACGGGATGACCAGCAGGACAGAAAGCAGTGTGGTCACAACTGAGCCCAGAATCAGGCCACCTGCACCGAAATAAGGGACGGGGTTCCCATCGGCATCCATGTGCCCGATTCCTGTCGGGTCCCAGGTAGTACCGAAGAGAAAGGTCAAGGGGTTCACTCCTGATCCAAAAATCAGGAATGCTTTTGAGGCGATAAAGTAGATCACGCTGACAATCACCCCTACCAGCAAAAGTGCACAGAGAAAGAAGATCACTTTCGCTATCTGGTCTGTCAGGCGCATCCGTCTACTAGGTTGCAAACTCTTCCTCCTTACACGCTGCCTGATTGCAACGTGATCGTTGCCGCACGTTGTTTGCCTGCCTATACGATGGGAAGAGGATGTACTCTGGTCGGGAGCGAGCCATAGTACACCTCTTCTCTACCAGGCTACAATCTCTACTTCTTCTGCTGATGCGAGCTGATCGCATCCTGGCTGAGCTCTTTCAGTTGCACGAAACCCTTCGCGGTGGCAACTTCTTTTGCCTCGTCGCTGACCATGTAGTCAAGGAACGACTTCGCCAGGCCCTGAGGCTCACCTTTGGTGTACATATGCTCGATATTCCAGAACTTGTAGTCGTTGTTCTTGATGTTCTCGGCGGTTGGCTCTTTGCCATCGAGCGAGACCTTCACCACTTTGTCGTCTTTAATAGAGCCGACAGAAGCATAACCGATCGCGCCTTCATTCTGGGCAACGTTCTGAATAACCTGTCCTGTACTATCGGTCGTCAGGTTCTGCGGGCCGGTAACCGATTCAGGACCACCAAGCACGAACTGTTGGAAGGAAGCACGTGTACCGGAGCTGGCCGGGCGGCTAACCACAACAATCTTCATATCTGCGCCGCCAACCTCTTTCCAGTTGGTCACTTTGCCAGTGTAGATGTCCTTCACCTGCTGCGTGGTCAGGTTCTTCACGTTGACCTTCGGGTTCACAATGATGGAGAAGATAACGGCGGCTACCTGATGGTCTGTCAGGACTTTCGCCTGCTCTTCGTTCGCGAAGACATCGGAGTTACCGATATTGACGTTTCCAGCCGTTACCTGGGCCAGGCCGGTCTTGCTTCCCCCGCCATTGACGGTGATGCTTGAACCAGAACATTTCGCCTGATACTTCTTGGCAACTTCCTGCACCAGCGGCTGTAATGCGGTCGAGCCACTGATGGTGATAGAGCCGGTAGCACATCCGTCATTGCTCTGTGTCGTCTGGTTATTATTGTTGGACGCGTTAGAGCCCTCGCCACAGGCGGAAATAAGGACGGAAAACGCCATGATGGCAAGCATGATAAGTGCGACACGCCACTTCTTAGACATAACTTCTCCTATTTGTTGTACACAAGCGCTGCCTGTCAATGCACAAATATAGTTCGCAATACGGCTTACACAGGAGCTTGCTTTTGTTTATTCCGTGTACCTATACAATACCGTGCGGAAATTAACCGTGCTTTATGGATATGTTAATATGCTTTATGGATAGGTTAAGATTGTGTTAAACTTTCTTTCAGGATAAAGACCCGAAAAAACAGAACAGAACGACCTCACCCGCTGTATCTCCCCATCCTTCGCGGCTGGTGTCGCTCTTCTGGAGGCTGTTTCTCACGCAACTTACTACATTATCAAAGAGAACATGCGCGGGACAGAATTTTTTTTGCTTTACCATCCCTTTACAAACAAAGATGCCCGGAAGCGATACTTAGCCCTGCTTCTGCTTCCACTCTTCGTAGTCTTGAAATAGACCATCGTCAATAATATAGATGCCCGGAAGCGTCACCGTTGGATGACCGTGCCCTTGCTTGATCTTCAGACGATAGAGTGCAAGCGCATCTTCCTGCTTCCCGGTGTAGCCTATGCGCCTGGCAACACCACAGATCTGCTCTGGCTCATCCAGCGTTGCAACCAGCACTCTGATCCAGGAATGTTTCAGAGTCGCCCGGTTAATACTCACTGCTGGAATATAGATGCGCTGCCTGCGCAGTAACCTATGTTCAGACATCTGTTTGTACTGCTCCTGTATGTTGTGGAAAATGTCGACATTACCTATTACGACTTGCCACGCTCTTTCGAGACAGGCAGGCAGTTTTCCTGCCGCCGAACAAATAAAAAAAGGAGTGCAGTTGCACTCCTTCAGAGAATTACAGGGCTACCCTTCGGACCCTTTTTCGCCCGGGCGCTGCTCTCTTTGCTGCATATCGCCATACTGCTGCCAGGATTGAGAGCTACCGGGCTGCTGTCCGCCCATCTGCCCCCCGCCATACTGGCGATAATCGCCCTGCCCATAGTTGCCAGCTTCATTTATCGGCTGCCCCTGTGGTGTCCAGTTCTGCTGTGGGGGCATGCCCTGACCGCCAGCGTCATAATCATAGCCACCGCTTCCGCGCAAGACCCCGCGCACCTCGTCATCACGCCCATCAGGACGGACAGAAACAACGATCTTGCCAGAATTAAACGCCTGCTCATAGAAGTTTGCCTGCTCTGCGGGCACGCCGAGCTTCATAAAATCCTGAGAAAGCGGGTTACTCAGCTTGCTTTTCTGTGGAAGCGCCACGCCGATTTGCTCATGCGCAAAATTTCTTCTACGCAACTCATCTACAGCCGCTTTGGCCTGATCTTCGCTCTGGAATACACCGGCAATGATTGGTGTCTTGAAAGTGGTCATTGTGATTCCTCCTTTTCACTGCTCACACTGTGTCCCCTTTCACATTATGTGAAATAAAGCTGTGCCGTTCGCCAGAGACCAGCGCCTTTTCTCTTACACGCATGGGTTTTTCAAAAAGTGTCAGCACTCCACCCTCTTTCCCACCCATCCTGTCGCTATCGCGACTTGACACATACTCTCATCAGCGACTACACTAACCCCTACCTCTTTCTTCTGAAAGTGGTGTGTTTCCTCTTTCTATTGAAAGGATACAATGTATGACCAATCTCTATCTTATCCGTCATGGAGAAGCAAAGCTTGTTGAAAACGGCATTCTGAGTGACTTTGGACTGTCACCACGCGGCAAAAAGCAGGCAGAGGCCCTGCGTGACCGTCTTGCCGCCAGCGGTGAGATCCAGGCGGATGTGGTGATAGCCAGTACATTACCACGCGCACGAGAGACCGCCGAAATTATCGCGCCAGCTCTGAAACGCCCGCTGATCTTCGATGATGAGCTACAGGAAATGCGAGCGGGCTTCCTTTCAAATATCCCCCTTGCGGAATATGAGCAGAAGTATAAACCCACCATGCCAGATTATGAGCTTGAGCCCTATCGCGTCTGGGCTCCGGGAGCAGAAAACTGGGGACAATTTCTCTTGCGGGTGGGCACAGCATTGGAGCGGATCACACAGGAATATCAAGGGAAAAATATCGTGCTTATCTGCCACGGAGGGGTAATCGATACCTCTTTTATCTACTTCTTTAATGTTGGCGCGATCACGATGCCCCCCGTCCACTTCGACACCCAGAACACCTCTATCACGCACTGGAAATGCACCGCTCGGCCCGAACAAAAGCGGCCTGTCTGGCGCCTCATGCGCTATAATGACGCTTTCCATCTTATGGATCTTGAAACGGAGACACGTATTCCCTGGGAGGCACTGAGACGAACGGCGAAACAGCAGGAACCGACACAGGCTCCAACTGAGGAGTAGGGCAAGCCCCAACGCTTGCACGCTGTCAGCGTCGAACAGGATCATTGTGAGTGAGACGGAACGAGAAAAGAGCCCTTCTGCTTCGTTCCGCCCCTACAGAGATTTCGCTTTCATCGCCCTTTCACCACATCCATTGTTCAACGAAAGCCACCGTGATCGCCAGAAAGATGCAGACACTGAGTACGGCGATCACAGGATCAAGCAACGGGGCGCTAATCCAGCCACCCCGGAGATGCAGGCGTTGCAGAAGGTTTGGCAACAGCAACCCGCAAGCATAGGCAACCAGCAACGCAAGCCCAAAACCGAGCCCGACAATCAGGCTCAACGGCCAGGAGTGAAACAGCAGCCAGCTCAACACACACACAACCAGGCAGATCAGGACGCCGCCGAAGGTTCCCATCCCGATTTCACGCAGACAACGCCGCCAGAAATCACGTCCCTTCTTGGTGCGCATATTCCACCCGGCAACGCCAAGCGCCTGAGAGCCCGCGCTTCCGCTAACCAGCAAGAGCATCGGTAACAGACAGAGTACGCTTCCAAGCGCAACATTTGACTGTCCTTTGACAACAGCACCTGCCATCGACGCTAGCGCCGTGCGTCCCATCAGCATTGGCTGGAAAACTTCCAGAACCACAAGCGCAAGAATCAGCCCGGCAAGCGCACTCACCCCGAGCCAGGTCGTACGCTGTAACGCCTCTTTCCAGGAAAAATGTTCTTCTTCCTCAGCATCTTCAACGTCGGCCCCGGAGAACTCTGAGATGTCTTCGGCCTGCTCTTCATGGATCACATCAATCACGTCATCAACGGTAACCAGCCCCACCAGACGATTCTCAGCATCAACGACAGGCACACCAAGCAGGTCATATTTCGCGATCAGATCCGCAACCTCTTCCTGATCAGTATCGACATTCACTCTGATCACTTCCTCATCCATCAGCTCGTCAATGCGAGTGGAGGGATCGGCCACGACAAGCTGTCGCAACGAGACCACGCCACGCAAATGACGCTCCTCATCAACCACATAGAGGTAATACACCATTTCCAGATGCTCGGAATGCTGACGCAAATAGCGCAGCGTCTCTTCAACCGTGAAATCCTGCTGCAAGGACAGGACTTCGGGGGTCATAATGCCACCGGCAGTCCTTGCCCCATAGCGCAAAAGATCACGAATGGGCTGAGACTCATCCTCAGGCATCAAATCAAGCAGGTATTCCGCATCTTTCTGCGGCAGATTCGCCAGAATGTCGGCGGCGTCGTCTGGTGGCATGCGCTCAAGGAGATCAGATGCGCGCTCAGGAGTCATCTCGCCCAGCAATTCACCCTGGCGAAACTGCTCTACCTCATTCAGGGCATCGGCAGCGGTCTCCATATCCAGCCGATCGAGCATGGCCCCGGCCTCATCGACATCGAGCTGTTCCAGAATATCCGCGATATCAGCCGGGTGCAGGTCCGCCAGTTTGGTATGGCTTACGTTCAATTGCACCTGCGGTACAATCCCGGCCGAACCCACTGCGGTCGAGGCCCGCGAGGTAGCCATGACAGGCCGCATTGCTCCGGTCTGCCCCGCGCCTACCTGCACAACCTGAATTGGCTCGACATAATTCCAGGTAATCGTTCGCTCTTCCAGGGAGCGCGGCATCACTTTATTCAACTTATCCAGCGCTGCCTGTAACCCCAATCTGCGCAACAGCCCACTCAGACTGATATCAACGCCAACCAGACGCCCGGTCTTTTTAATCTGTGCCAGCTTCAGATCATTTACTTTGACCACGCGAAACCCTTGCGTATCAACAATCTGCTTATCCAGAATGTCTCTTTTCAGCAATAATTCATTATCTGCCGGAATATAGGAATCTATCTTGTCTTGTTTGACGGTGAGATGAATGGGGAATTCTTCAATAGTCCGAATTTGTTTCCAGGGAACAATGATATCACGGCTACCAGTGTTGCCACGCAGAACCAGTGCAGTGACAACTGGAAAGGTCTCATTCAGGGAAATGCACACGTCGTGCACTCGCCCTACACGCTTCTCTTCGGCATCATACACATGCTGACGCAAGAGTTCGCTCAGAAAAATCATAGGAATCACCGCCTTTCACGAGTTCGAACAATCGACCACCAGATGCTCTGCATATATCGTGCCGATAGGAAAGCCGCGCGCATGCCGCAGCCTCGCTTCTCACGCAAGCAGAACAACTTTCTGCTCTTTTTGCACAGGCCTTAACGCACAAGGAGCCCTCTTAAGACCATAGAAGAGCAGTTTCCACATCACTTATCCACAGTTTGTGGAAAAGTGGATAACTCGTCCACCTTCGTAACCACTGTTACAGAGAACAGGGCACGTTGCTGCAATACGCTGCACGGATTCGTGTAACGCGCATTACAACAATGCTGTAGAGCAAAACATGCAGGGGACGCTGCTTGACAGCAGAATAGGACTTACTGGCAGGTGGGAATGTCCTCACTCGACATCTTGAGAGGATGTATTACTTATCGAGTAAGGCGGAGAACCAGAGATTTCTAGTCGAGGAAATGAATGAATTCGTGAAGCTTACTCGATAAGGAGCAGAACATACCCGACAGCAGGCATGAGCTACGCACACACCTACTATAACTAGGGCCAGCGTCCATGTCCCTCACCTCCTTAAAGGAAAGCCCACGTATTCCAGACCTCCATACACACAACAAAGCGACACCCTACAAGGTGTTCGCCTTTTCAACAGGAAGTCATTTTTGAATGGTGGGTATCAAACAACTAACAATTTTCTGCTTCTGAGTATAACACGTATACCAATATCCGACAAGTGGCTGATCACATCCACGGTACATCCGGGTATTCCCCTCCCCAGAGACCGCATACATTCTCTTTTACCTCATCAGTATGTATATACCATTGTAGCTTTCTCTACTTCCTGAATTCCATTACTCAGCTTATTCAGGAAAACAAAAGACATTTCCCAAAGAGGTTTCTATGTGATAGTATTCCTTCTGACAGGTAAGTAGACCCAATAAAGGACTTTTTTTTGATTCAACAAATGAATCCCCTGCATTGCGACTCTTTCCGAGCCGCACAGGGAAGCAGCAAGAATATCAGGAAACATTCTTATGGCAAGTAACCAGATTTTACACATCAATATTCCAACCCCAACAGGTTATCTTGAAGGTATCTTGAAACCCGAACAGGAGGGAACACAACCGACCTATATCAGTGTGGTCTGTCATCCCCATCCACTTGGCGGTGGCACTATGCATAACAAGGTCATCTTCAAAGTGGCGCAAACGATGCAGGCGCTCAACGTCCCTTCTCTGCGCTTTAATTTCCGTGGTGTTGGCCGTAGCACCGGCTCCTATGATGAGGGCCGCGGTGAAATGGACGATGTCCGCTACGCGCTTGAGTTTATGAGCCGCCGCTATCCCGGCATTCCCGCCATCGTTGCTGGCTTCTCTTTTGGCTCCTACGTCGGCCTGCGGGTGGGCGCTCTTGATGACCGTGTACGGGCATTGATCGGGCTTGGCGTCCCGGCCCGAATGTTCGAGTCTGGAGAGACCTTGCAGGGCTGCCAGAAACCCAAACTCTTTATTCATGGCACCAATGATGAGCTTGCCCCTTATGATCTCGCACAACGATGGTATGAACAGGTGCCAGCGCCCAGGCGGATAGTAACTATCGAGAACGCGGATCATTTCTTTCAGGGACGGCTTCCCGAAGTACAGGCATACGTCGCTGAATTTGTGCGCTCGCTTCCTGCCTATCAGGAACCAAACTGGTAAAGGGATCCACCAGCCAACAACGGAGCAGGCTATTTTCGTCCGAAAAGCTGGCACTAAAGGCGGGGGACTGCTAGACAAATGCGCAATCAGCATGATATGCTGGTAGCAGTCAATAGCTTATAGTGCTAAAAGCGGAAAATGATGGGCTTGAAGCAAGTTCACTAGCTTGCTCTTGGACAGAAAGGTTGGATCAATGCAGTATCCGCCCACAAAACGCGATACGGTCGTTGACATCTATCACACGATCTCTGTTGAGGATCCCTATCGCTGGCTTGAAGATCCGAACGCACAGGAAACGCAAGTGTGGTCAGAGGCGCAAAACGCTCTGACCCGTTCCTTTCTCGACAGCTTCCCCAAACGGGATTTCGTCAAACAGCGTCTGACAACGCTGATGAACTATCCTCGTTATGGTGTCCCACAACGAAAGGGGAAGCACTATTTCTACACGCACCTTGCAGGGTTGCAAAATCAGCCCGTTCTGAAGCGCTGTACCGCCCTGGACGGTCCCGCGACCGTTGTGCTTGATCCCAATCGCTTCAGCAGTGATGGCACGGTCGCCCTGGAAAACATCTTCTTTCATAAAGACGGCTCGCTGCTTGCCTATTCAACCTCACAAAACGGCAGCGACTGGCAGGAAATCCGCATCCTTCAGCCTGAGAGCGGGCAGGAGTACGAAGAAACCCTGCGCTGGTGTCGAGCTCCCGCGCTCACCTGGAAAGACGACGGAAGCGGCTTCTACTACAATCGCTATCCCGACCCGACCGGCCTTCCCTCAGATGAGCAATCAACCAATATGAAGGTGTACTGGCATCGGCTCGGCACGCCCCAAAGCGATGACATCCTTGTCTATGAACGGCCCGATGCCAAAGAGCTGCACTTCGCACCCTTGCTTACCGACGATCAACGCTACCTGACGCTGCATGTCACCCACGGCACCGACATTCGCTCGCGCTTCTATTATCGGGACGAAACCACGGGCGGTGATTTCATTCGGCTCCTGGACGACAACGATGCTCCCTATACTTTCCTGGGGAATGATGGCCCGCTCTTTTACTTCCTGACTGGATATAATGCCCCCCGCAACCGGATCATCGCCATTGATATTACACAGCCAGAACGTGAGCACTGGCGTGAGCTTGTTCCTGAACAGGAGGCTACGCTGACCAATGCATTGATGGTGAACGATCAATTTGTGCTGTGCTATACCCGGGATGCCCATAACTCGCTTTCGCTCTATCGCCATGATGGCACCTTTGAGCGTGAGATTGCTCTACCTATGCCCGGCACCGTTCTAGATATAGCAGGCACACGGGCGCAAAGTGAGCTCTTTTTCGGCTTTACCTCGTTCCTCGCGGCTCCGACCATCTATCGCTATGATTTTGCCACACACACGCTTGCCCTCGTGTTTCCAGACGAGAGCGGCTTTCAAGCAGAGCCCTACGAAACGCGGCAGATCTTCTATACCTCAAAGGACGGAACCCGTGTCCCGATGTTCCTGACTCATAAGAAGGGGCTGGTGCTTGATGGTCAGAATCCTGTGTTACTCTATGGCTATGGCGGCTTTGCGATCAACATGATGCCATCCTACTCACCGCTGGTGGTTGCCTGGCTTGAGAGCGGCGGGGTTTATGCGCTGGCGAATATCCGGGGCGGCTTTGAATACGGGGACGAGTGGCATCGAGCGGGCATGCTGGATAGGAAGCAGAACGTCTTTGATGACTTCATCGCCGCTGCTGAATGGCTGATTGAGCAGCACTATACCAATCCGAAACGTCTGGCAATCTATGGCGGCAGCAATGGCGGCCTGCTGGTGAGCGCCTGCATGACGCAGCGCCCCGAGCTCTACGGAGCGGTTCTTGCCTCTGTGCCGGTCACGGATATGCTGCGGTTCCATAAGTTCACGGTCGGGCGCTACTGGATTCCAGAATATGGCAACCCGGAGGCAAGCGAGCAGGAGTTCAAGACGCTCTACGCCTACTCTCCGCTGCACAACGTTCGGGAACAGACCGTCTACCCACCGACCCTGCTTCTCACCGCCGATACCGATGATCGGGTTGTTCCGGCGCACGCCAAAAAATTCGCGGCAGCACTACAGACAGCCAATGCAGGCGAGGCGCCGATCCTGTTGCGCATTGAGCCCAAAGCGGGACATGGGCACGGCAAGCCACTTTCTAAACAGATCGAGGAGCTCAGTGACCTGTTGATCTTCCTGTACAAAACGTTCGAGATCGATCCGGAACCACAGAAAACAGACTGAACTTCCCGGGGAGCATTCTCAGATGCTCCCTATTTTGTCTTCTGCATCAGTCTGGTCCCAGCAAGCAGCCGCCGTAAACCATATTCAAACTCATCTTCGGAGCGCCGGGCCTCCAGTGCAGTTGCCATTTCCCTGACGGCTGGAAAGTCTTCCAGCGCAAGATTCTTCAGATCTGACGTTCCCGGTTCCACACCCTGAAGCGTGCCAAAATCGAGAAAGGCATGACCGATCACAAAGCCAACGAGGCTGTTCACGGTATAGACTGCCTCAAGGGGCGCAAAGCCCGCTTTGCGTAGAGTCGATAGCAGATGCTCCATCGGGGCCAGACTGCCAGCAGTGTTCACAGGTCGCGTCGCGACAATCGGCAAAACCGCGGGATGGCGTTGTAACATCTGTCGAAACTCGTACGCCACCTGGTATAAATACTCTTCCCATTGATCGGGAGGCAAGGCAGGCAGTTCAAGCTCCTGTAGCAGCAGTTCAACGATCCCATCAAGCACGGCTTCCTTCTTCGCCACATATCGATAGAGCGACATTGCTTCAACCTGCAATTCAGCCCCTATTTTACGCATGGACAGCGCTTCCAGCCCATCACGATCGACGATGCGGAGGGCAGCATCCAGAATTCTCTGGCGGCTCAAAGGCGTCTTTTCACCGGCTTTTGGGCGGGCCATATCCATTCTCTCCCTTTGTCGTTTGAGCGAGTACTGATAGCATGAGAAAAGTTTACATTGTATGTTTTTCATTTGTCAAGGAAGCACTTCTCTGTCAATAAATTCATGCATGTTACGGCAGGTCCAACAATGCGTTGAGATAGATAGCGGTATACAAACAAAGAGATGTGCATATCTTTTCGATGTGCAAACATGTTGCATTTTTCTATGTGTGGATGTGGAAAGGATAGGAGATGTTAAGATGCAATCACCGCAACATAAACGGCTACGAGACTTTGGCGCATTTGAGTTCTCCCTGCCTGCTCAGAACCATTCCGCCCCGCTTCAACAGCCCCTGTCAGGCAAAGAACCAGACCCACTTCAGCCTGAGACGACGCTTCTGGTACAACACCAGACAGAGTGTCATTCACTCAAAGCCGCTCTTCTTCGTCATCGAACCGTTCTCTTTCTCTTTGTCCGTCTGAGTCTCACCATTACAGGCTGTTTCTTCCTGATAACTCGTGTCATCTGGTCATCATTTCCTCAGGCATTGGCTCATATACAGGGCAGTCTGCTCCTGATGGGTGGCCTTATCGCACTTGCAGGAATACTGATTCAGGCCTATCGCTGGCGCAGCTTATTGCTGATGGAGCGTATTCACTTTGAAATGGCAGATCTGATCAAGCTCTACCTGCTTGGCACCTTTTTTCTCTATCTTCACCCGGGTGGAGCCCTCAGGGGTGAGGAACTGAAGGCCCGCTATATCGGGAGAATTGCCCGAAATCTACATGGCACGCAGAATGCAGCCATACGTAATAAACTGGTCGGCTTTTTGAGCATGCTGCTTCTGACCATTCCTTCGCTGTTTTTCGGTGCTCAGTACCTCAGCCCCCCTCTGATTCTCTGGTTTATTGTCCTGACACTCTGCACGATAGCCGCGATCAGCGTTGCCCTGCTGTTGGCGCAACTATTCCCGGAACTGGCATACGGTCCCTGGTCGCAATACCCGCTTATGGTAACCCTGATGAATACAGGCAGCATCCTTAACGCGACATTGCGGAAGCCCCACCGCCTGGGCAAAGCCCTTCTCTATAGCACGCTCTCATGGCTCATCGTCTTAATGAACTGTCAGGCCTATGCACTGGCCCTGGGTCTCCAATTACCACTTGCAGTCTGTTGCCTGGCGCTTGCCCTGGCTGAACTCCTGAACCATCTTCCACTCTCCTATAATGGTTGGGGAGTGCGTGAGCTGGCCTTGATTAGCGCCTTCATGGCAGCCGGCATTTCCAGCGGCCAGGCGCTCCTACTGACCCTGATCCTTGATGGGCAACTTCTCGGGGCGGCGTTCCTGGGAAGGCTCATTCTTCAGAAGCTACAGCAGAAAAAGCAGAGCCGGGTATAGCCCGGCTCTCTTTCATCCGAAAGTCCAAAGCCCGTCGCGGCACACCAGAGCATATGATATGATACTGACAGCCAGTCAAAAAAGCATTAGTGATGCATTCTCTTTGTTTTCTACCCTGAATATATGTTCTAAATGTATTTCTATTTGTCCGTTGTAAAGGAGGCAAGGTATGGGGATAGATTTCGCGCATTTACATGTCCATACAGAATACTCGCTCCTTGATGGCTTCAGCCGGATCAAGAAGCTGGTTCAGCAGACGAAAGATCTGGGCATGAAGCATCTGGCGATCACCGATCACGGCGCCATGTACGGAGCGATCGAGTTCTACAAGGCATGTAAAGCGGGAGGAATCAACCCCGTTCTTGGATGTGAAGCCTATCTCACAGAAGATATGTATGATCACTCCAAGCGCTTCAGTGATGACTATCACCATCTGCTTGTGGTTGCCAAAAACAATACCGGCTATCGCAACCTGCTGAAATTGACCACTATTGCCAATACCGAAGGCTATCACCACCGCCCTCGTATCGACAAGAAAACGATTGAGAAATATGCCGAGGGCTTGATTGTCACGTCCTCCTGTCTCTCGGGCGAAATCCCCAAGATGCTGCTTGCAGGCCAGAAAGAGCAAGCCTATAAAACGGCTCGCTGGTATCAGGATGTTTTTGGGAAAGAGAACTTCTATCTGGAGATTCAGGAACATCATGGGGTCTGGGATGGAAAGGCCTCTCCACAGACCGAGGTCAACCATCTGCTCTATGAGATGCACAAAGATCTCCAGATCCCGATGATCGCCACCAATGACCTGCATTATATCAACGCCAATGACGCACATACGCATGATGTCTTGCTCTGCATTCAAACTGGCAAGCAGCTTGACTCCCCCAAACGTTTTAAGTTTGACAGTAAAGAATATTATTTAAAGAGCCCCGAAGAGATGCTACGCCTCTTCCCGGAGCTTCCCGACGCGCTGATCAATACCGTCCGGCTGGCAGAGCAATGCGAGGTCAACCCGCTCGCCTACAAAGCCCAACTGCCAAAGGTAGAGGTCCCGCCTCAGTACAGCTCCGACCGTGAATTCCTCTACGCGCTTTGTCTTGAAGGCGTTAAGGAGCGCTTCGGTGAGCTGACCGAGCCGATCAAACGGCAACTTGACTATGAGTTTGAGCTGATCGTGCAAAAGGGCTTTGTCCCCTACTTCCTCGTGGTGTGGGACTATGTCAACTATGCTCGCTCGCACGGCATTCGCTGTTCCGCTCGCGGTTCGGCAGCGGGAAGCCTGCTTGCCTATGTGCTTGGCATCACCAACGTTGATCCCCTGCGCTATCAATTGCTCTTCGAGCGCTTCCTGAATCCGGAACGCGACGACATGCCTGATATCGATATGGACTTCCCGGACGACCGCCGCGATCAGGTGATTGCCTATGTCTCGAATAAGTATGGCCCTGAATGTGTGGCACAGATGGTCACCTTCAACACGATGGCTGCCAAGCAGTCGGTCAAAGATGTGGCGCGCGCGCTTGGCCGCCAGGACCTGGGAGACCGTATCACCCGTCTGATCCCGACCGGCCCGAAGGTGACGCTTAAGGGCTCGCTGGAAAGCGTCAAAGATCTGAGCGACCTCTATGAACGCAGTCCTGAGGCCCGTGAGATGATCGATCAGGCGCTTGAGCTGGAAGGCTCGGTCCGCAATACCGGTATCCACGCGGCAGGTGTCGTGATCGGCAATGAGGCGCTGGATAAGTTCGTCCCACTCCAGCTCCGTGACTACAAGGATCCGAGCAAGGGCCTGATTACCCAGTACGAGCAGATGCACCTTGAGGAACTCGGCCTGATCAAGTTTGACTTCCTGGGCCTCTCTAACCTGACCATTCTGGATAACACGCTTCGCTACATCAAGGAATCGCGTGGCGAGACCCTCGTGCTGGAAAAGATCCCGCTGGACCCGACAGGCGATCCAGTCCTTGATGAGAAGCGCAAGAAAGCATTTGATCTGCTCGCTGAAGGCGAGACAACCGGTATCTTCCAGCTTGAAGGCGCGAAGATGCGCGAGTACATCAAACAGTTGAAACCGACCTGCATCGAGGATATCACTGCGATGGTCGCGCTCTACCGCCCGGGCCCGATGGATAGTATCCCCGACTTTATTGCTGCTAAACACGGTCGCAAAAAGGTTGAGTATCTGGACCCCCGCCTGAAAGAATGGCTCGAAGAATCCTACGGCATCATCGTCTATCAGGACCAGGTGCTGCTGATCGCCGTGAACCTGGCCGGATTCTCCTGGGGCAAGGTGAACAAGTTCCGTAAAGCCCTCAGTAAGAAGAAGATGGATGAGGTCGAAGGCTACAAGAGCGACTTCCTGCAAGGGTGTGTCCAGAACGGGGTGAAGCCGGATATCGCGGAGAAGCTCTTTGAACTGATTCTGCCGTTCGGTGGCTACGGGTTTAACAAGGCGCACGCCGCCAGTTATGCCGTCGTCGCCTTCTACACAGCTTACCTGAAGGCGAACTACACCGCCGAGTTTATGGCCGCCACCATGACGACCGAGGCAGCAGACGCCAAGAAGATCGCGAACGCCATCGCCGAGTGTAAGCGCATGGGCGTTGAGGTCTTCGGCCCCGACATCAACAAGAGCGAGCGCGGCTTTACCGTTGAGGGCAAAGGGGTACGCTTTGGCCTGCTGGCAATCAAGGGCATCGGTGAAGGCCCGATTGGCGAGATTCTCCGCGCCCGGCAGGAAGGAGGCCCGTTCTCCTCGCTGGCCGATTTGTGTACCCGCACCGATCCCAAATTCGTGGGCAAAAGCGTGATTGAGGCACTCATCAAAGTTGGTGCGCTGGACTCGCTGGCTCCCAATCAGCGCCATGTGCTCCTTGCCTCGGTTGAGCGCGCGATGCAATTCGGCAAGAGCGAGCGAGCCGCCAAAGAGCGCGGCCTGATGAGCCTGTTCGGTGATCTGGAAGAGGTCGGCACCTCGCTTGAGTTCACGCTGACAACCGATGCGGAGGAGATCCCGCGCAAGCAACTGCTTGAATGGGAAAAAGAACTGCTCGGCCTCTATATCTCGCGTCACCCGCTGGCATACCTCAGCGATATTCTCTCCGAACGCACGACCCACTCCATCGGACAGATCGCGGAGGAGCTTGACGGGCGTAAGGTTACCATCGGTGGCCTGATTAAAGAAGCGCGGCGGATCACTACGAAAAAAGGCGATGATATGTGCGTGGTCCAGATTGAAGATATGTTTGGTACAATCGGCGTTACCGTGTTCCCGCGCACCTATGAAGAAACCAAAGAGATGTGGGTTGAAGATACCGTTGTGCTGGTGAAAGGCACTGTGCAGGTGCGCCGCGATGAACCGGGCATTCTCTGTGATAGTGTTGAACCGCTCAAAACAGCGGAAGAGGCCATGAACCGCAAGCTCTATCAGGTCTGGCTCACGATTCATGTCAGCGGCTCCGATACCCTTTCGGTTTCAAACGATATTCTGAAAGTGCAGGATGCGCACCGCTACATTACGGAGCGTCCTGGACGCGATCAGTACGAGATTCTGGTCTGCAATGGGGAATGGCAGGCACGCCTGACGCCCACCAATAACACCATGCAGTACTCAGAAGAACTTCATCACAAGCTGGAAGAGACGCTCGGCGCCGGCTCGATCGAGGTCAAGGTCCTGAACTAGGGCTGGCATACCGGGCAAAGCACAGGGGTCCAATAGCTCGCATATTGGACCCCTGCCACACGCACTCAAGAGGGTGTGCGACATCCTTCAATTTCTGTGGCACAATTTTCTACGACAACGCACGCATAGCGAAGAAGTCCCCAGGTTCTACCCGAAACCACCTCTGCGGACTACGAATTTGCCTTCCAGGCGTTATAGTAGATAGAAACCTTTCTACAAACTGCAACGTAGTATTTCTAGTGCAGGATAATAAACCTGTTTTGGGAATGGAACCTTTCAAAGGTAGCTTCGCTCACACTCATGGAACACACAATCCCGGGTTGTTGACAATCACCGGCACATCTTCTGACCGCTACCGCGAGGTTGCGTTTTACAGCAGGGTGAGAGACCGCTGCGGGTTGAAAACCAGATGATAACAGGATACGATATCCGCTGAGTACTTAGGAGAAGGTTGAGAAAAAACCGTGGATTCTGAACGCCAGGGTCCCATCACAGACCCCAACACGCCAAATCATTCCGACGCATCTGCCTCTACGCCCTCTCATCAGGAACATGTTCAGGATAGGGAACGTATACAGCCTTTTTCGTTTCCTCGTACAGCAGATGTAGGATATATCGAAGAGCCTATCTTTAAAGAGCATATCACCGGCTACTTGAATAATGACAAACCTACGGCAGCCGATGGGCAAGAACCACCAACCACGCCGGGAGCGAGCGAACATTTTGGCTCACCTCCGCCTTTTCAGCATATTCCCTATCAGCCACCGTACCCGAACTATTCCTATGCGGTACCGAGCTATCCCTATGCGCCATACATGCTGCAACCCAGACGCGATGGGCAACGGCTCTATCAGCTTATTGTAGGCATTCTTGCGCTGGTTTGTTCGCTTTTGAGTTTTCTTGGCGGCCTTATCTGTCTGTTACTCTTGCCCCTGATTATCCGCGCTGCACAATACAGTCGGGAATTAACACCAGACCAGGAGTTTGCCAGCACAGCCCTGCTCATCACGTTGAGTATTGCCGGTCTGGGTGGTGGACTCTTCAGCTCATATCACAGCCTACGGGCGCTCTTCAAGAAGCGGTCGGCAAACTTTCAACTCCCCTGGTTCTGGATCTTTTTCGTGCTATACGGGATTGTCATCGGGATTGCCTTCGCGATTGCCTCCACACAGACTGAGTTTCCTGGCCTTCCAGTCGCGATGACTCTCATTATCCTGGCAGCGCTCCTGCCGGCCCTGGGTTTTCTGGCCCTGGGCACGCGCATTATTCACTATCCGAGGCGAGCACTCTGGCCCACGACATGGCGACGCTTTACCCTGTCCCTGACCAGCGGCGCAACGCTCTCCATCCTTCTTGCGATGATTTTAGAAATGGTGGTGGGCTATATCTTCATGCTGCAAATTGGCATCGGTTCAGATATTCTCTCACAGGATAAACTCCCAACAGATCCGGGAAAGCTCTTCTACCTGTTCATCTCTCTGGCAGTGGTTGCCCCGGTAGTTGAGGAGCTGGTCAAACCAATCGGAACCTTTGTCATGCTCGGGCGGATACGCAGTGCCGGGGAAGCGTTTATCATAGGTCTGGCCGGTGGCATCGGCTTCAATCTGGTAGAGACAACCATGTATATCAGCCAGGGCTATAATGACTGGCTACAAATTGCGCTGCTCCGCAGTGCCGCCGGGCTATTACATGGCTTCGGCGCAGCAATGGTGTCGCTAGGCGTGTATTATCTCTTCCATCCGAAGGAAACGGGGAAGTACAACCATATCCTACTTGGTATCCTCTGCATCGCATATGCGATCTTCCAGCACGGCCTATGGAACGGTTCAACACTGCTTGAGACCATTCCGTTCTTCGCAAACACACTCACGATTGGAACAGCCGAGCTTCCCGTTATGATCTTTGTCTATGCCACTCTGGCCCTTCTGATGCTGGCATTCTTCGTGTTTGTCTCTTTCAAACTGCGCGGAAAGGTCCCGACGGACAACGCCTCACCAAACCAGCAGTCAGTGCATATACAGCAACCTGCCGCCTTCTATCCGCAGCAGGTTCCGGGAATGTCATACAATCGTCCGGCAGGCCTGTAGCATCACCGCTACAGCCTTCCGGCTCTCCCTCACCACATGATCTCTCTATCGTCCTCATTCCCCGTACAGAAGTGTTTCTGGAAGGTCACATAGAGCCCTGCATCCTCCCGAAGAGCAGCGAATGCCTCAGCACGAGATGGGTACTCAGGTGGCCAGCGCACATTGAGTATCTGGAACGTTCCGGTCACTCCCTTTAGCATATCCTCGATCATATACCGATGCCACCACAATAACGTTTCTGGAAGCCGTTGCGGCAAGAAATAGCCTGCGTCCAGCGCCTCTATTGGGCAGGGCTGCAAGGTCCCTCCTGACGGATAGCCCGCGAAGAGCATTTTATGCCCCCTATCAAAATGAGGCGTTGCATACACCCCGACCAACTGTGTCAGGTGAACGTTGATTCCCGTTTCCTCAAAAACTTCTCTTCTGGCCGCCTCGGATGCCACCTCTCCCGGTTCAACCATGCCTCCTGGCAAACTCCAACACCGGAGATCTTCGCGCTGCATCAGTAGCACACGCCCCTCTTCTAGAAATAACAGCGCTCACACTCAACATCGCCATAGACCTGCCCTCTTTTTCATAAATGAACATCTCTCTACACTTCCCGACGAACGCGAGCGAAGGTCGGTCACGGCTCTTCCTTCGGGCTTGATTTTCTCTCCATAGTTCTATATACTGGTTCTATTGGGCGTGTGAACGCTTCGCCCACATACCTCATGGAAAAGGAGCATCAACAGACATGCCTCAATACACCTCTATTCATAGCGTGGCAGAGGGGGGGATTCGCTGAAGAAGAGGCGCGTTCTATTCCAGCCATCAGAGTGAGAAAAGCTCTCTATTTTCTCTTCTGCATTAACTTCATGAACCTTTTCTGAAGGCCTCTTCTTCACCGAATCCCCGCACTTTTTTCACCTCATTATACCTCACACCTTTTATATGCTGCGCTGTCCACACGCATTTTATTCTGTGTTCTGACATGTTATCAAGAAAAAGGATACTCGCTTTATGTCCTTACAGCGCTTCAATTTGCCCGCATTACCTGTATACTTACTTATTGTCTCAATCGGAGCATTTGCACAGACCACCGTCTTTACCATGAACATGCTCTATCAGGTCGAGATGGTCAAATTGAATCCCCTCCAACTGGTGCTTGTCGGCACCTCCCTTGAAACCGTGTGCTTTCTCAGTCAGGTTCCAACCGGCATCATTGCCGACCTGTATAGCCGCCGCCTCTCGGTAATTCTTGGTTATCTCCTGACCGCCTGTGCGTTTCTGCTCGAGGGACTGATACCACGCTTTGAAACAATCCTGTTTGCACAGGTGCTCTGGGGAATTGGAGCCACCTGTATTGATGGAGCCCAGGAAGCCTGGATTACCGACGAAATCGGCGAGGCCCAGGCCGGCCGCATCTTCACTCGAGGCGCACAGCTCGGCCAGCTTGCCTCACTCATTGGCATTCCGTTCAGCGTCTGGCTTGGCTCAATTCGTCTGAATCTGCCGGTAGTGGTGGGCGGGCTTATCTGGCTTCTTCTCAGCCTTACACTGCTCTGGGTGATGCCAGAAAAGCACTTTCAGCCAACGCCAAAAGCGGAGCGAAACACCTGGCACTCAATGGGTCGCCAGTTGAGCGAAGGGAGCAAGGCTGTTCGTCGCAGTCCGGTACTGCTTGGCATTCTTGGCGTTACCTTCTTCCTGGGGTTGAGTAGTGAGGGCTTCGATCGCTTGCAGACTGCCCATTTTGTCAACAACTTCCAGTTCCCCTACTTTTCCTCGGTAATCTGGATGGGTATTATCAACGCGGGAAGCCTGATCCTCTCTATCATCATAACGGAGATTATCAGGAGGCGCATCGATATCACACAGTCGCATCTGGTCGGGCGCACCTTGTTTGTGCTGAACCTGGGCGTTATCGGGGGCATCTTCTGTTTTAGCCTGGCCAGCCACTTCTATCTGGCCTTGCTTGCGTTCTGGAGTGTTGAGCTGCTGCGCGGAACAAGCCGCCCGCTCTATATGACCTGGATCGCGCAAAATAGCGAATCCAGAGTCCGGGCAACCGTTTTCTCGACTGCCGGCCAGGTTGACGCGATCGGGCAGATTGCTGGAGGCCCTGGCGTCGGCTATATCGGTGAACGCTTTGGCATTCGTGCGGCTCTCTTGACAACAGGGGCGCTGTTAAGCCCGATTATTCCATTCTTCATCGCGGCATTGCGGAAAGAAAAGGTACCCGCCACAATGGAGCCGATCGAGGCAACCCTTCAGAGCGAGCAGCACATATCGCTTGACGACTCCCAAAAAGATATGCTATAGTCATGATAATCATTGCAAAGAGCAGAAAAAGCTGTGAAAGGGACAGATTGAGTAGTCCGCCCAACACGCAGAGAGCAGGCGCACATTGGTGAAAGCGCGGCTGTGGGCCCACTCAATGACACCCTGGAGCCAGGCAGTGAACCGGCCAGAAACCATACTAGCTGTCTTCGGGTCGCGCCCGTTAGCGCGCAACGGTTCCCTTTGTACAGAGAGAACCGACTGAGGCCATAAGTTATTATGGCAAATTGGTGGTGGCACCACGAGAAGGCATTGCAATTTCAGCCCTCGTCCTCCTGAGAGGATCGAGGGCTTTTTGTTTGCAAGGGAGCGCGTATGGATTCAGATGACGACGATAACGCTCACGATTGACAGGAATACACCTGACGTCACAACGTGCGGAGGACAGGTGTATTCCCCTCGTTTCTCCTCCGACAAAGACTGAAAGGTGGTTTTCCATGAAACGCACACGTACAACCGCAATGAAGGAACATATTGGGGAGCGAGTCCGAGTTCAGGGCTGGCTGCACTCGCTTCGTCAACTTGGCGGGATTAACTTTCTGGTTATTCGCGATGGCTGGGGGACCGCGCAAGCGGTAGCAGAGACGCCGCAGGAGATCGCCCCATTGGAACAGGCAAACGCCGGAGTAGAGAGTATCATTACGGTCGAAGGCCGCATCGAAGCGATGCCTCAGGCCCCCGGAGGCGCGGAATTACACGACCTGCATATAGAGGTGCTCAGCCCGATTCAAGAGGTTCTCCCCGTCACCTTGAGCAAGCGCAATCTCAAGGCCAGCATTCCGACTCTCCTCGACCATGCCGTTCTGACCAATCGCCATCCACAGCGCCGAGCGATCTTTAAGCTCAGCTCGGCCATGCTGTATGGTTTTCGGCAGACGCTCCTGCAACAGGGCTTTACCGAGATCCAGACGCCGAAAATTACCGCCTCGGCAACGGAGAGCGGTGCAAACGTCTTCAAGCTTGACTACTTCGGCAGGCCTGCCTACCTGGCGCAAAGCCCTCAGTTCTACAAGCAGATCATGGTAGGCGTCTTTGAGCGTGTCTTTGAGGTTGGCCCGGTCTTTCGTGCGGAACCACATGACTCAACCCGTCACCTCAATGAATATGTGAGTCTGGATGTCGAGTTCGGCTTTATCGAGGACCACTTTACGGTGCTGGAAATGTTGCGTGTTGTACTTGCAGGCATCCTGACCACGCTGAAAGAACAGTGCGCCGCAGAACTGGAACTCCTTCGGGCTGAGGTTCCGGCCATCCCGGAACAGTTCCCCCATATTCACTTCAGTGACGCGCAGGAACTCATTTACAAACTGCACAAAGTGGACGTTCGCGGTGAGCCAGATCTTTCCCCACAGGATGAGCAGTGGCTAGGAGCCTGGGCCAAAGAGGAGTTCGGCAGCGACTTCCTGGCAGTGACAGGCTATCCAATGCGCAAGCGGCCATTTTACACGCATGCCGATCCACAGCACCCGGAGTTCTCTAACTCCTTTGACCTGCTCTTCCGCGGCACAGAACTGGTCACAGGCGGACAGCGTTTGCACCGCTATGAGGATTATCTGACGGCCCTACAGAAGGCCGGGCTCCCGCTGGAACCGTTCGAGCATTACCTTGAGGCTTTCCGCTATGGAATGCCTCCACATGGAGGCTTCGCAATCGGCTCAGAGCGCCTGCTGATGCAGTTACTCGGCCTGCAAAATGTGAAACTGGCAGCCACATTCCCACGCGACCTGACACGCCTTGTCCCCTGAGTACGTTGCGTGCAACCAGCGATACATGTTCTGGTTGCACGCTCCCTATTCCTCGATATCAAGGGAAATGCAGCGGCTCATCCAGGAGAGCAGCGGCATCCCCCGAAAGAAGTACGTCAGGGTTGGCAAAAAACCCAGAGAGAGACGCACCAGCCACTCAGCAACCGTTTGCGTTGGCAACTCTTTCCCATCAGAGGCCCGCTGCAGCGCGATACCAAAGCGCGCCTCCGCCAGGAAGGTGCCAAAACTGTTCCCGAGCAGACAGAAGAATTGTGGGTTCTCCAACAGCTCCACAGGCTTATAGAACCAGTTCACCAGCTCACGATAATCTTCAGGCACACCTTTCAGTGTATGCGCCAGCGCCACCTGAACTTCAGCAGGCGTATAGGGATGCACCTGCTGCTCATGATAAAACGGATGATCCTGAAAGCACTCGGAGAGCGTTGGCACAAAGCCAAAATCCTCGTTAATATGCTGCTGAACAAGCAAGCGGGTCGCGATTAATTTTCCATCGGAGGGGCGCTGCCATTCGACACCGTACACCTCCTCGCACAACTGGATGCCAAATGTGTTATGCAACACCAGGCGATGCAGGCTCCCGGGGACATATGCTTTTGTCTGGTCTAGAAATTGATGGAGCGGGAGATAATCGCTTTCACTTCCGCCAAACTGCCGGGCAGAAGAACGAGCATGATATAGAGCATGAACCATCAGTGCACCTCATCATATGGTGTCACTACGCCCTCTCCTGTCACGCCAGAGCGCTTTTTTCGCTCCGCAGGCCTCTCTTGATAACACGTTTGCTCTCTCTTCATGCAGCATCCTTTCTCCTATACAACTATCGTTATTTGTCCTTTCTTCCCCTTCCATCGAAAAGCGGTAACCATCGCGAGGAGAAAGCCCACCGAACGCAAAAGATGATCTACAATAGAAAGAGGAAAGATGGAACAACTTAGAAGACAAAGGAAAGGATTCTTATGTCTATCGAGATTGTGACATTGACGACAGAAGCTGAACTCATCCCTTTTCAGGAGCAATTGCGTCAGGTCTATTACCGTGCCTTTTCGCTGCCGCCTCATAATGAGAGCCTGGCAGATGCACAGCATTTCGTCTCGCGCCAGATCGTGCACCATAGCAAGAACGAGCATTTTCGCTTCTGTATCGCACGTTCACTGGAGACGGGAACACTCCTCGGCTTTATCTACGGCCACACCACAAAGAAGGGGCTCTGGTGGCACGATCAGGTAGCACCATACCTGAGCGAGGCACAATATCAGCAATGGTTTAGCAACGGGTATGAGATCGTGACATTCGGCGTTGATCCCGCAGCTCAGAGGCAGGGAATAGGAGGAATGCTTCATGATACGATTCTCTATGGTCTCCCTCATCGTACCGCGATTCTCTCCACGCAACACGAGAACCTACCTGCCCGGCGCTTCTATCAGAAGAGAGGCTGGCAAATCATCTTACACGATTTCTATTTTTCCGGCAATCCGCTGCCCTATGTCATTCTGGGACGGGCACTTTGAAACGGACTAACGCTTCTCGTGATCTTACCAAAAAGCGGCAGAAAGAAAGCCCAATGGAGGACACGTATAGATAGCGAAAGAGCCAACCTGAGACACCCATTCTCCGCGATCAGGGTTCGGGGGCTTAAAAAGCCCCCTAGAGATCCACATATGCAGAAAGAGTATTGCCAAACTTCAACACTTTTCTGTTATTCGGCTCCATTTTCTGGCATTGCTTGTATATTTGATGGAGCCACCCCACATTGCTTTTAGAGGTCGTGTCATGGTGCAGTTCCAAACATTTCAAAGCTGCTTCACTTGCAGCCTCTACGTCCCCTTGCTCTATGCTGATCTTCGCAAGAGAGAGATAATAGTCCTTCAAGCCACACAGGTTGTTCGGTTTGATGTTTGATTCGGCAAGGACAAGGCACTCAGTGGCATCATTTATCTCCCCGTAGTCAGCCAGACTGTAGGCTCGCTCCACTAGCGGCTTATAGAGCCCGCTAAACAAACCGTTGCCAACCTCGACATTGTTGTGCTTACGGCCCCATTCAGCAGCCTTATCAAACATATGCAGGCTTTTTACCTGGGCCTGTTTGTCTTTTTCATATAAAGCTCTATATGTATATGCTTCACCTGCTGCTGAATAGAGTGAGCACTTTAGCGTATCAGGGAGTCTCTGTATAAACGAGTGGGCATGCTCAACGTCATTGGTGGCCTTTGGATATTTATCCCACTGGATGAAAACGCGGAATCTGTGGTATAGCGATGAGGCTAGTAGAGATGGATTGTTCAGTTGTTCAGCGAGCTTTACAGCTTGATTTGCTGCTGCTACAGCGTCGCGGTATGACCCCCTATCACGTGCGCTTGCAGCGGCCACCTGATAGAACTGGCACAATAATGTAGCTATTTGATCTTTCTCAACGCTTGAAGAGGCCTCACGCACCATATTTTCCAGTTGCCAGACCCATAACGCTGATTTTTGAGTGGCAATCTGGAAATCGCCAAATCGATACAGTGACCATGACATAGAGAGAACATCTTCATATGCCATCAGCCTTTGACTGTCGATATACGTGATGAGCGGCGATGCAGCATCCGCCACCATTGCCACCTGCAAACCAAGTAGCACAGGAGAGATCCTTAAAATGTCTGCAAGCAGTTTCCGTCTTTCTGTATCTTTCGGCTTATCCTTATTCTCTGGACTCAATAGCACTCTGATAAACCTTTCGGATGGCCCCATACAGGCGTGCAAGTTCTGCTTTGGAAAGCTTTGAACGACGCCAATATGCATACAGGACTTCACCTACCGGAAAAGCTCTCTCCTACTTTTTGAACAATCCTGAATATTGGCAGAATAAAAGCTGCACTCCTAATTCGGCCACCTCTTCGCTATGACGACCGTAGGGAGTCTCTTTTGCGTTCTCATAGGTACGGGTAAGTACAGGTAGATGCACAAACGAGTGCATTTTTTTCATATCTTGTAAAGCTTGAAGTGCCATTTCTATAGCAATCTCTTGGTAGCCCATCGCTTGATAGGCTTGTAGCCTAATGAGCGTCATGTTGAGACTTTCGTAAGCATAAAATCTTTTCCGATTTGGATGAGAAAGCTTTTCCATCTCATCTGCAATCTCTATAGCGTTACGAGGTGATTTCAGTTTAGGTGTTTCAACGAAACCTTTTCCGAGATTTTGGAACAGAAAGAAGCGATCGTGTTCTAATGTATAAATGCCATTTTCAAGCCGCCCGCCATCTATAAAATGTTCCGATTGTTCTATCATTTTTATGGAGTGCTGTACATCTTTCTGGCCAGTTGCTTGTCTTGCACAAGCAAGACCATAAATGACTAGTATACGTCCTTTAATAGAAGTTGGTAGTGCTGCTGCTTTGGCTCCGTCGAGAGCCGCTTGCAAAAGAGGTGTCCCCTTTTTTAAATCCCATTTATCAAAGTAGAACTCTCCCTTACGGTACAAAGAGATGATTTCTAGGTCTTTAAGACCTTCTTCACGAGCGAGAAGGATAGCTTTATCTAGATGGTCTAAGGCAACAGATGATAGCCCTAATTCGTTAGCTAAATATGCCCGTCGAATGTGACAAGCGCACAGCAGCTTTTTCATTTTCTCTTTTTCTGGTGATGATGTGTACAAAACATTATTGTGAAGACTTTGAATTTTGTTCGCCAGATCCTTCATTGCCCGATGCGGCTCTTTCGGTCCCTGTTCCCAATATGATAGCAGAGCTTTTTCAACGATCTTAGCGCTTATCTTTTTAGAATTGGTAGGAGGTGTTTCATCCAATGCACCCACAGAGAGGTCAAGACCCAACAACATTGGAGGTATATTAAGAATCTCCGCAAGTACCGCTCGTCTTCTCATGTCCTTTGGTACTATCCCTTCTTCGATGCAATAAATGGTGTTAACGTCAACTGACTTACCACGTAACGCTTCACCATATAATTTAGCTACTATTTCTACACTCCAACCTTTTTCTATTCGTGCAGCTCTTATTATTTTCCCTATCTCTTTATTAGAGAGGGAACTTTCTTGAGAAAGCAACACTTTTCAACCCCCTTGTTGTCTTATTCGGTAATAAGTATAGCGTTGCTTTCTTTTTTTGTAAATTCCAAAAAACCGGTTGATTACATTCCGTTTTTGGAATTATCCTCATGTCCTTGATTTACAATACTATTTGCAGTAGACCGACATATAAACACTTGCTTGCTATACATCATGAAACATTGCAACGCTGATTTCAAGGGGGGCTCATGGCAAACATGTTAAGAACGATATTCTTGAGGGAAGATCTAAAGCCGCTAGAAGAGCGATTCCTGCTCTTTCTGGGATGCCGCTTAGATGGATGCCCCGGTGAAGGAAAATCCGTTGTTCATTTGCCGCAAGAAGCTACCCGGCTTTCCGAAAGCAGAACCCCGATGAAAGACTTGCGGCTTGTGTACTTTCCCCTCAGCAACGTCACCATAAAAGAGATATACAATGTTTATTGCCAGCTCAGCAAGATCATGATCTCTCCTCGTGATCTTACCGCTTACAGAATATTGATAGATGAATGGCAGAAAGAAAGCCCGATGGAGGACACGTATAGATAGCGAAGGAGCCAACCTGAGACACCCATTCTCCGCGATCAGGCCCAGTATAGAGGGAGTAGTTTTTCTGCTACTCCCTTGTCTCCTAGAATATGTCTACAAGTTCATTAAAGAGGATCAAAACTCCTAACTCAGCTACGGCCTCGCTGTTCCCATAAGAAGATTCTTTAAGCTTTTCATACAACACCTTCATAGTGGGGAGATGAACGAAGGTTCGCATATTAAACATATTATTTACAGCCTCTTTAGCTGTCTCTGTGGCTACTTCATAATAGCCCTGTGAGAAAAAGGCTTGTGATCTTAACAGATTACAGTTCAGTACGACATACTGATTAAATCGCTTCTTGTCTGGATGTTTTTCTTCCTCTAACTCATCTGCTATTTCAAGCGTCTGATGGGCATTCTGAAGATTTTTGACCGGGGCTTCAATAGCTCCTTTCCCTTGCATTTGTAGATAAAAGCTACGGGTATTAGCAAGAGTGTAAAGCGCCGCCGTTTCCAGTGGCCCTTGATCCTCTCGAACAAGCATTTCACTCTTATCAATAAACTTTCTCCCCTGCTTGTAGCCTTCCTGAGTTCGAGCAATGCGGACCTGGGCAAGCCCATACAAAGCCATTATACGGCCTATCACGTGTGGAGGAAGAGGAGTGGAAAGAGCCTTATTATATGCTGCTCCCAGGTATTGGCAAGCAGGTTTGAGGTCACGTCTATCGAAAAGATATTCTCCCTTTCTATACAATGCGATTGTTTCCAGATCGTCAAGCTCCTCATCTTTTGCCAGACGAACAACTTTTGAGAGGTGGTCAAGCGCCTTATTGTGATACCCCAGTTCACCACAGATATAAGCTACTCTCATATGGCATGAACATAACAATTTTTTGGCATACTCTTTTTGTGGACTGGTCATGTACAAGACATTGCGATGGAGCAACTCTATCTTTCCAGACAGATCTTTTAGCGCTTTGTGAGGGTCTTTTGCCCCTTGTTCCCAGTAAACCATTAACAATTTTTCAATTCCATTGAGGTTAACCTTCTTTGTGGGGCTTATCAGCATCTCATCTTGCAAACCAGAAAGCCCGAGCGCTGCGGGTGGGATGTCAAGAAGCCTTGCTAAAACTGCACGTCTTTTCATATCTTGTGGTATTTCCCCCTTTTCTATCTGGTAAATTGCATCAGAAGAAACGGGCTTTCCTTTGATCGCCGTTCCGTAAAGTTTCCCTAAAAATTCCGCACTCCATTTCTTGCCTTTACGTGCCTTCTTGATAATTTCACCTATCTCCTCACGGTTTGAAATAGGATTTTCTGGAGAATGCAATGCCATCATCAACCACCTTGTTGACTATTTTTATCTCAATTATAGCGTTGCACGTTTATCTTGTAAATCCGAGGAGATATCATATTTACATCCCTATTAACTCGGTTTTTAAAATAGGGTCTGTTTTACAATACTATTTGCAGTAGACCGACATATAAATGCTTGCTTGATATACATTATGAAACATTGCAACGCTGATTTCAAGGGGGGGGCTCATGGCAAACATGTTAAGAACGATATTCTTGAGGGAAGATCTAAAGCCGCTAGAAGAGCAATTCCTGCTCTTTCTGGGATGCCGCTTAGATGGTTGTCCTGGCGAGGGGAAAAGTATCGTTATCCTACCAATCGATGCCGAAAGAGTGCCGAAAGAACGCACCCCATTGAAAGAACTAAGGGAGATTATATTCCCTGACCATCATGTGATTATACGTGAATCACATGAATACTATAGTAGATTAAGCAAGCTTATTATTTCATCAGTGGATATTATCGCGTACACGCTGTTAGTTGCAAACTGGGATAAAGACCTCCCTAAAAGGGGGCACTATGGATAGCGAAGTAACCAGGTTAAAACAGCAGATTGAACAAGAATATCAAGCAATGAAGGAAGGGCTCACGGGGCTTTCCAGTGTCGCCCGACATCAAATCATCTACCAGCGCTATGAGAACATCTACCAGTATATGGCGAAGCTGGAAAAGCTGGTAGGGGAAGAACCGGCCCGCGTCGCTGTGGTGACGATAGCTGATCGGGTGATTGAAGGAAGGGGTGAAGTTTGAACGGAATCAAGTCACAGAAACCACCCGGCTTTGATGAGCGAGGGCGTTGGCACCTGACACTCTCCGATTGGGAGCTTGTCGCCATACAGGACGCGCTGTTCTGGCGGCTCTCCCTGCTTCAACAGCAGTATCCGAACCCGACAGAGGAACATCGGTACCTTGCCTATCTGCTTGAAAGTGTTCGAAATCGGATTGGGCTACTTTTGCAGTTGTCTGGATTGACAGATCAGGAGAAAGATTTGTGGAAATGAGGATACTCACCCAGGAAGAGCGTGAACAGGCAACGGCCCGCGCTCATCGGGCAATGCAACGACACTATCTGCTGTCTTGTACACGTTACGCGAATGCCATTTCGCGTGACGAGAGAGCTATGTGGGCACAGGAGGCAAAAGATGCATTATCCTACCTTCGTTATCACACCATCCCGGTACAGGGACAGGAGGGCTATCTGATGCCGCAGAACTTCAGGCCGTTTTACATCCCGGAGCAACACGTTATTCATCGTGTCTTCAGTTTTGACCTGACCAAAGAAAGGCCCGTTTTGCGAAAGCACCACATAAAGGTGAAACCCTATAGGGAAAAAGGGCTCACCCCGGAGGGCACACCCACCTATGGCTATTTTTCCCTGTTCCTTCCACAGACGGTCCGGCTCGAACAGCACACGGAAGAGAAGGACGACGATATGTACTGTCAATTATGGGAAGGGGAAAAGAAGATAGGGACAATTGTCCGGCCATCGCGCTTTGTTGTCTTCCATCTGGTTTGGGAAAAAGAGGAGGTGCAAAATGAGGCATGAATCCCCCATGAACCCGGTTCCACTCCGATCTGATGCCCGTGACACGGCTCTCTATCCACCAGAAAAGCTAGTGGATAGGAAAGCGAGAACCCGCACCGTGCCCGGTATGTTTATCGGGGTGATCGAATATCTCCGTCATGCCGGCTGTGAGGTGACACCCAGTGCCGACAGGGAGCAAATGACGCTGGTCTATCCAGAGGGAACCATCAGCCAGTATCAGGGCGTCCCCATGACATCGCCTGAATACAAGATCACATTGCCCAACGGCGATGTGTTGACAGAGGCATATCAGAGATGTGGGTTGGTCTACCTCTATATGGATGAGGAGAAGTTGGAGGACTTCCTGAACAGACATCCAGATATACAACGACTGGACGCCGAGGAGCGAAGAAAGTGGGGGAAGGAGCGAAAACCCGAGAAGAAAACTCCCTCTTTTTAACTGTCGGGCTATCCGGTGGAAGCCCCGGGAGACTCCTCCCTCTGCCTCTTCCCGGGGCTTCTTTTCAGACCAACTCGGATATCCTTTACACTGCCTTTTGCTGGCAAGCCCGTATGAGCGACCCTATCAACCCCCTGCGGGCTTGCTTTTCAAAATAAGTTACTGCTTGCTACCCGGTTTGTTGCTTGTTCGGTCTAGATAGTCCTGAAGGGCGGCACGACTTACCCGCCACTCTTTATTGTTTATTTTGTGAGCTGTTATTGTACCTTGTCTGAGCATTTTTTGTACAGCTTTCTTGTTGAGTCGTAGAATGTCACATAAATCCTCAACGGTTAACATTGGCTCTGGCTTTTCCGGTTCCACCTTTGGTACCCCCTTCCTTTTTTACTATTGTAAGTCTTCTCCTTTTAAAGATCAACAAAACGAACCCCAAAATAACTTAAGATAACTTAAAGGGTTGAAAAATAACCAGAAAGATCTTATACTGTCTGTAGAACTTGCAGAAAGAGGAGGTAAGAGCAAGACAAGAGCAACAAAAAACCGCCTGCTGTCACAGGCGGTTGACAGAAGAGTGGTAAAAAAACGTACTAAAGCCTCTTCCAGTGCTATCGTAGCACGTGGCGGGGGCAGTTGGCAAGGAGGAGCAATGATGCTGAAACACGCAAGGTTGGTAGCGATGGAGCCATTTAAAACGGTTATCGGGTATTCAACGATTGTATCCGGCAGTGACGCATTCCAGGGTGGTTACCGCGTCGGTGCGGCTTACTACAACCGTCATTTTCGCGGTAAGCCAATGGACGCAGAGGAAACACACGCGTTTCTGTTGGAACGCATGATTTCACAGATAGAAACACGTGATAATCGATTCCAGGAATGGAATTTCGGCTTTCTTCTGGGATTTTCACACGCGATTGTAGCGAGTGAGGATGCGACGAAGCGGCTGCTTGAGGTATCAATTTACTTTGACCCTCAGGAATATAACCTGAAAGCTTGCCTGCTTCACTATCGGCACGTTTGGGCTCAACTTCATGATTGTCAGATATGCCGGTCATGTGGAAAGAAGGAAGCGAGAGGGGAGAAATGAAGTTACGACATGGCGGGTTCACTTTGGTGCAGAAACCAAACGGAGACATGGCTATCGCTGCTCTCATTCGGGATGAGCATGATCAAGTGGTAGCAATCTTGTTTGAGCCCTCTTTAGCGGAGGTAGTGGTGTTGGCCCCCCTTTTCCGGGAAGCAGCAGCTCTTATCGAGAGCCTCGTGCAGGCCGGAAAGCTCACCCCACACCTGGAGGGGCGGGCAAAAGAAATCGTTTCCCGGCTAGCGATTGCCAGACAATTCTACACCGAGCCACCACAGGCGACCACACCTGCGCAAGAATAGACGTATCAGGGCCGGGATTGCCGGCCCTACCGTAGAAGTGGCCGGGTACGTTCGGATTTCAAAGAGCGAACATGAATATAACCAAATTGAACAAAGGACTCTATACAGCCGTGCTGAAAATGCCGAGCCGGGAAAGGCCGGGCTGCGCCGACCCTCCCTTTTTCTGCTTAACCGGCAGCGGGTCCCCCCTCAAGCCCGGGCTTTGTCATACTGGCAGGATCAAGAATGCGGTTCAGTTCTTCCTCTGAGAGATCGGTCTTCTCGCGTGCAACCTCACGGATCGTCTTGCCAGTACGGAAAGCCTCTTTCGAGATTGCTGCCGCCGCATCATAGCCAATGACAGGAGCCAGAGATGTACAGATCGCCAGACCTTTCTCGACCATTTCTGGTCCCTTGCTGGTTGCCTTCAGTCCCTTGACGCACTGCTCGGTGAAGTTCCGCACAGCAGCAGCAAGCAGGCTGATCGATTGCAGCAGGTTGTAGGCTGCAACCGGGAGCATCACATTCAACTCGAAATTTCCCGATTGCCCGGCAACAGTAATAGTTGTATGGTTACCAATCACCTGAGCGCAGACCATACAGAGCGACTCGGCAATGACCGGATTGACTTTCCCGGGCATAATCGAGCTTCCAGGCTGCACAGCAGGAATTTCCAGCTCACCGAAGCCTGCACGGGGCCCGGAACCAAGCCAGCGAATATCATTGGCAATCTTCATCAGGCTGGCTGCCAGTGTGTTCAGCGCGCCGCTGGCCTCTACCACACCATCGATCGTGCTCTGCGCCTGAAAATGGTTGCTGGTCTCGCGAATCTCGACACCATTCATCTCGCTCAAGCGCCTGCATACGCGAGCCGAGAACTCTGGATGGGTGTTGACTCCGGTGCCAACTGCCGTCCCGCCAAGCGCAATCTCAGAGAGTTCTTGCTGTGCATGGCGCAAGCGGGCAATACCACGCTCTGCCTGTCCCGCATAGCCCAGAAACTCCTGGCCCAGACGAATCGGGGTAGCGTCCTGCAAATGGGTGCGCCCGGTCTTGACCACATCCATAAACGCATCAGCTTTTTCCTGCATTGCCGCATTCAATTCCTCCAGGGCAGGAATAAGCTGTTGCTCAATGCTCACCAGAGCAGAGACATGAATAGAAGAGGGGATAACATCATTTGAGGACTGGCCGAAGTTCACATGATCGTTTGGGTGTACTTTGCGTGACCCACGAGAGCCGCCGAGAAGCTCGCTGGCCCGATTCGCGATCACCTCATTTGCATTCATATTGGTCGAAGTACCGGAACCGGTCTGGAAAATATCAACGACAAAATGTTCGTCAAACTTGCCGTCAATCACTTCTTGCGCGGCCTTGACAATAGCCTCCGCGATCTGGTGATCAACGGTTCCCAGTTCCGCATTTGTCTGTGCTGCCGCAAGTTTGATTTGCCCGATAGCGCGAATAAATTCCCGGGGGAAGCGCAGATCACTGATCGGGAAATTCAGCACAGCACGCTGCGTGCTTGCCCCATAATATGCATTGACAGGTACCTGCATCTCGCCCATAGAGTCGCGCTCGATGCGGGTCTGTTGAGTCTGTACCATAATTGACTACTCCTCATTGAGTATTTTTTTATGCTTTCTGCATTATATCATGGAGAACGACCGACAGATAAAGAGAATGACCAGTTGCAACACAAACCATGCGCTCACACGTACCTGATAATAGAGGGCCTCTTTCACGACCCATTCGTCCCGGTTCAGAGAGCCACAGTCCTTCACATTTTCACTATACAGGGCTCCTGGAATCTCAACGGAACGAACAGCTATACGATCAGACAGAACCGAACAAGGTACAGCAGAAAGGCTATTGTATGCTTTTAGAAGCGAATGTCCGAAAAATGCTTGTAAGCGGTGAGCAGTGGGGTGGCTGGAAAGGTTATCAACTTCCCCTGAGTTCTGACTATGTCACGATCTGGACCCCGATAGGAACCGCCATGCAATGGAAACCGGGAACCTGGATCAGCAAAGCGTACGGTATCTCTTATTTTTGGCCCGATCAATGGTATACTATACACCTCAGTTATTATCCTGATGGCCGCTTCCGCGAGGCCTATTGCGATATTGTCCTGCCCAACCACGATTATACCAGTAGTGCACGCGAGTTGATCTATACGGATCTGTATATTGACGTTGTTGTGCGCGATAATTTCAGCGTCTTTACCAAAGATCACGAGGTCTTTGAACGGGCCGCACAACAGTACCCGATCGTCAGACAGGTACAGAAACAGGCCTATCAGGCGCTGGAACAACTGGAACAGCAGGCGAAAACCTGGAGTGGGCCCTTTAGCGTCCTGCCGCGCCGCCTGCCAACAAAAGATGTGATGACTCTGCCTGTAGAGCAAATACGCAAAGCCTTTCACGCGGCATTGCAAGGGCCTCAGAATTCAATGTAGTCTTGTGGTGAAAACAATGATTCCAGAAGAAATACAGCAGCGGCTCCGCCAGCACGGCATCACCGATCTGGACGAAGTCGCGCTTCGTCAGGCGCTCGAACGGTACACTCCGACCTACACATTGATTCGGCTGGCTGACTGGCCTGCTCGGCGCTGGAAGTGCCGTTATCGTCTTCTACTATCCGAAAACATGTATGATGCCCAAAGCGTGCCAGAAGCCTACGCTCGCGGAATTCTGGCATTGATTGACCGGGCCCAGCAGGCTTCATCATAGCGTTTTGCAAGGAAGAGAGTTTTCGGGCGTATCCTGTCGGAGCAACCAAATAGTAATGGTTCTCGGCCATACATTTTGAAATCTGAATATATCTGTGGTTATAATAGGCTTGTCAAACGTTATTTATAATAGACATGGGGATAGGCAAATATCTCCATAGAGTCGTTTTTGTAAATCTGTTTTAGAAACGAACCAGACAAACTGAGAAAGAAGCTGAAAAGGGAAAGGAAATACCGTTACTATGCTGCGTACCATGTGCAAAGGGAAAATTCATCGTGCTACCGTCACCCAGGCCAATCTCAACTATGTTGGCAGCATCACGATTGACCAGGACCTGCTCGACGCCGCTGGAATCTTCCCCTATGAAAAGGTGCAGATAGTCAATATCAACAATGGCGCTCGCCTCGAAACCTATACAATTGCCGGTGAGCGTGGTTCTGGTGTCATCTGCCTGAATGGTGCTGCGGCCCGTCTGACTGCGGAAGGTGATCTTGTTATTATTATTAGTTATGGTGACTTTAACGAGGAAGAAATTCGCAGCCTGCGTCCGCGGATCGTTTTTGTTGACGAAAACAATCGAATGACAGAAAGAAAGATCGTTCCCCTTCACGAAATGCTGCCAGCAGAGGCAGATGAAGCGATGGCACTCTTCTAAGAGTCCCGCTTCGAGTAGGTTCATTCGACCCCGGTGGTTGAATGAATTACTACTTGCCCGCAGCCTATCAAACGTTTGTAAGGTATTTCCTTTCCCTTTCCCCCACTCCCTTTCCCCCGACTTCAAGCCCCGCGAAAAGAAGGTATAATAGATATATGCGCATTACAGCCTTACAAGCACAGGTACACAATCCAGAACGGGTCAACATTTTTGTTGATCATACCTTCCTCCTCGGTGTCCATGCCCTGCTCGTCCTGCAAATGGGCCTGAAGGTCGGACAGGAGCTAACAGAGGCACAAATAGAACGGCTGCGGCAGGAAGAAGCCCTTCAGCAAATGCTGGACCGCGCCATGAACTATCTGTCGCTGCGACCACGAAGCACCCGGGAAGTGAAGAACTATCTGCGGCGCAAGAACGCCCCTCCCGAGATGATCGAGGGAATTGTGCAGCGTCTGCATGACTTCAACCTGCTTAACGATCAGCAGTTTGCCTCTTTCTGGGTCGAGAACAGAGAACACTTCAGCCCGCGGGGCTCCTATGCCTTGAAGAATGAACTTCAGCAGAAAGGGGTACAGCGCGAGATCATTGACACACTGGTCGACGGGGAACAGGATGAGGAGCGAGCGCTGCGGGCCGCCGAGAAAAAAGCGCTCTCTCTACTGCGACAACCGGGAATCGATTATCCTACCTTCCAGCGGCGGCTTGGCTCCTTTTTGCAGAGACGCGGCTTCAACTATGAGATCACAATGCGAACCGTCAAACACTTCTGGGAAGCGGAAAAGCAGGAAAGCATCGACGAACCTTTCGAGTGAGAGAGAAAAAGACTCCTCCGAGAACGATTACTCAGAGGAGCCAGTCAGTCATGCTTTCGGCAGTTGTACCTGCGGGATATTCGTTGGTTCAGCCGTCCCTATTTTGATCTGTTCAATCTCCGCTGGAACCATCTCACCAAATGAAACCTTGACCACAACATTCGTGGGATCAACGCCCGCCTGTTTTGTAATATAGGTGCGGGCTTCCTGTACCTTCATGCCTTTGATATGTTCCTGAATATTTTTCAGTTTTTCCGGTGTTAACCGGTATTTCGCCACTCCTGCGACAGGAACAGCCAGCGTAATCGTGCTATCAGTGCTGTTCTTGACCACTGGTTGGCCCACTTTTGTATAGGTCGGCATGAGCTGAAAACCGTCCCCGGCCTCCTTTTCCAGCATCTTCTGAGCCAGATTTTGCGCCTCGCGATTGCTATAATAGTTCGCAGTTCCCTGAAGAGTCAGTGTGACCGAAACCGTCTCGCTTTTCTTGCCTAACTCAGGCTCATACGAGCCATCCTTACTGATAAAAGACGGCTCACCAACCATCACCGCTCCCCTGTTTTGCAGGTCAGTCGTCATCTCCTGTTTGAGCTGCTCTTCGAGCTCCTGCTTGGCCTGTAGAACCAGATTATCCACGTCCTCGCTTGATACCACCTTCGGGCATTTGATAAAGCACAGAAACGGGCGGCCAGTGGCCGGCCCGGTCTTTGTCGTTGTTTTCGTCTTTGTCAATGTGCTTAGAGGAATCGAGGCGGAAGCAAGATCAGGATTCTGAATTCCCGTTCGTGCCGTCACGGTGACGACCTTATTGAGGGGTCGCACCTGCGGCGTGATAGTCACTGTGGCCGATTGCGCGGCCTGAAACGTAAAGAAACTCAGGGCCACAACGACCAGCACCAGGATCACTGTCAGAATAGAGAGCAACGGCAATAACGAGCGCTTACGTCGCTTCGGAGGCTGACTGTTCATCCCTCTGCGGTTACTCAACATCGCCTTCAAGTCGTCTGGAGCAACCGAGGAGGTCGGTGCATCATGATCGTCAAAGAGGCCACCTCGTGGAGGAGGAAGAATAATCTCCTCACGCGGTAAGACAATCTGCTCCTGCACGTTTCTCTTCTTCGGCAAAGGAGGCATTGTCGGGACAGCCTTCACGCGGGCCTGCTTTGGGGGCTCACTCACCTTTGTATCAGGCTCAGATTGTTGCGCTCTGGGGACCGGCCGGGGGGCCGTTTCCTGTCGCGAAAGAGAGGCAGGCAGTTCCTCGGGAGAGACGTTCAAGGCCAGATAAGCTCGCTCGAACTCCTGAAGCAGCTCATCGGCGCTGGCAAAGCGATCGCCCGGATCAGGAGCCATACTGCGCTTCAGCACCTCAATCATCGGCTCGGCAATTCTGGCGCCACGAGCCTCGGATGGGAGTTTGCCGGTCAGCATCTGAAAAAGAATGACACCAAGCGAGTAGATATCATTGCTTGGGGCTGAGATACCGTTTGCTCGTTCGGGAGCCATATACTCGATTGTGCCTATTTCCCGGCCATTCTCAGTTAAAGGCGGGCTGGCAAGCGAGCCAAGCATAGAGGCAATACCAAAATCGATCAGGCGCACATAGACCTGATCGCTGTCATCTGCCGTATCGAGCAGAATGTTGCTCGGCTTGAGATCGCGATGAATGACGCCCCGCTTATGAATATAGGCAACGGCCTGTACCAGCGCGGTAAAAAGCTGATGGATCTCACCATAAGAAAGCGGTCCACGTTGCAGGCGCTGTGCCAGGGTGCCCCCCTGAATATATGGAGTCACCAGGAAAAGGCGTCCCTGCTCTTCGCCAAACTCAAACAGAGGGAGAATATGTTCATGTTTTAGATGAGCACTTACCTCAGCCTCTCGCAAGAAACGTTTCCGCGCAACCGTATCGTAAGCCAGATCGGAGCGAATGATCTTCACCGCCACTTCACGCCCGAAGGCCGTACGTTGACGCGCCAGATACACTTCTCCCATGCCACCCACGTCGATGCGTCGAACCAGATCATAGTTGCCGAATCCGCGCACCTCGCCAGCGAGACCGAATGGCTCTTTTAGAGGTTTTTGCTGTTCTTTCATCGGCCTGTTTTTCAGAATACCATTCAGCGCTTTTCAAAACACACTTCTGAGCACTCAAACGGTACATGTGACAAACTTTCGCCTATGTGCAGTATAGCATCTAAAAAGAAAGAAGGGAAGTGTATGTCATTCATCAGCGGTTATCCCCTTGCGTAATGGCAAATGATGGTGTATGATAATGACGGTTCGCACTCTCACCTATAGAGTGCTAATTCCAGATCTCAGCAAAAAAGTTTTAGCAATACAACAGCAATTGCGGAGACAAGCAGACAGACAGGGAAAACGAAAAAGGAGTAGCCAAAAGTGAGTGTCAAGCTTCAACCACTTGGTGATCGCGTTGTTGTCAAACCCCTGAATCGAGAGGCCGTCACAAAGAGCGGCATTGTTCTGCCCGATACAGCCAAAGAGAAGCCCCAGGAGGGCGAGATTCTGGCCGTTGGTTCGGGAAAAGTGCTGGACAACGGGAAACATGTTGCCCCTGAAGTCAGCGTTGGTCAGACCGTTTTCTTCGCCAAATATTCCGGCACAGAAGTCAAGCTGGAAGGCGAGACCTACCTGATTATGCGCGAAAGCGACATCCTGGGCATCGTTGAATAAAGCGAGCCCGACGATCCATAGTCAATCTGAGCGTTGAATAGTTCATCCGAAACGTAGGAGTTGAGATACAGTGGCAAAGCGATTACAGTTTGATGAGAAGGCACGTTACTCCCTGAAAAAGGGTATGGACGTTGTAGCAAACGCGGTTCGTGTAACCATCGGTCCAAAGGGCCGCAATGTCGTCCTTGATAAGAAGTTCGGCGCACCGACCATCACCAATGATGGCGTTTCTATTGCCCGCGAGATCGAGCTGCCCGACTCATTTGAGAACATGGGCGCCCAGCTACTCAAAGAAGCGGCAACCAAGACCAATGACGTTGCAGGTGATGGCACCACCACCGCAACCGTGCTGGCACATGCGATTGTCACCGAGGGCCTGAAGAACCTCGCCGCAGGCGCAAACCCGATGATCCTGCGCCGTGGTCTGGAGCGCGCGGCAGATGCCGTCGTCGCCGAAATCAAGGCAATGAGCAAGCCCGTTGAGACCCGCGAGCAGATCGCACAGGTCGCAGCTATTTCCGCCGCTGATCCTGAAATCGGCGCTCTGATCGCTGAGGTCATGGAGAAAGTCGGTAAGGATGGCGTGATCACCGTTGAAGAGGGACGCGGTATCGTGACCGAGAAAGAGTATACCGAGGGTATGCAGTTCGATCGCGGTTTCATCTCCCCATATATGGCCACCAATCAGGATCACACTGTTGCCGAACTGAATGATCCCTATATCCTGGTCACTGACAAGAAGATCAGCGCCATTCAGGACATTCTGCCCCTGCTCGAAAAGGTGTTGCAGAGCGGCCGCAAGGACCTTGTTATCATTGCCGAAGATATCGACGGTGAAGCCCTTGCCACGCTGGTTCTGAACAAGATGCGCGGTGCCTTCAATGTGCTTGGTGTCAAGGCTCCGGGCTTCGGCGAGCGCCGCGATGCAATGCTTGAGGATATCGCTACTCTGACCGGTGCATCTGTGATCACCGAGAAGAAGGGTCTCAAGCTTGAGAGCGCAACCCTCGATGATCTGGGCAGCGCCCGCACCGTGACCTCGACCAAAGAGACCACCACCATTGTTGAGGGCGCAGGCTCCAATCAGGCCGTTCAGGCTCGCATTGCTCAGATCCGTGCCCAGATCCAGGAGACTACCAGCGACTACGATCGCGAGAAGCTCCAGGAGCGCCTGGCGAAACTGGCCGGTGGCGTTGGCGTCATCAAAGTTGGCGCAGCGACCGAGGTCGAGATGAAAGAGAAGAAGCACCGCGTTGAGGACGCTCTGTCCGCAACCCGCGCCGCAATCGAAGAGGGTATCGTTCAGGGTGGCGGTTCCGCACTGGTGATCGCATCTCGCGCCCTTGATAAGGTTCAGGCCGAGGGTGAAGAGGCAACCGGTGTCACCATTCTGCGCCGCGCTCTCGAAGAGCCTCTGCGCCAGATCGCAACCAACGCCGGACTTGACGGCTCCGTGATCGTGGCTGGTGTCCGCAGCAACGGCAAAGAGGGCTATGGCTTCGACGCGCTGAAGGGCGAGTATGTGAACATGTTCGAGGCCGGTATCATCGACCCGGTCAAGGTGACGCGCTCCGCTCTACAGAACGCGGTCAGCATTGCCGGAATGGTGCTCTCCACCGACACGCTGGTCACCGATATTCCTGAGGAGCAGCCCGCAGCCAATCCCGCCGCCGGTATGGGCGGAATGGGCGGCATGATGTAATCTGCCTCCTGATCAGACAGCAAGAAAGCGAAAGGGGTCTCTCGTATGAGAGGCTCCTTTCTTTTCTCCTCATCTACATAGGATTTTCCCTATCAAAATAAGAAGAATATATATATTGGACTTTATAATCCCGCTGCACTATACTGAAACAGGCAAGCAGGGAAGCCCTTTCTTCTCGCATTCCCCCGCTTCTTTCTTCAAAAAAACCAATTCAATGCTGCAACTCAAAAGCATTAAGAGTCAGTGGAGTCTATATGATACCTGTAGCGAAAAAGCCGTTCCTCATCTCTGAAGAGCCATCCGCCTTCATGCAAAAACTCTTTGACCGCGGACATGAGTACCTCCCGCAAATTCTGCATATTCTGAGAATCACGCTGGCCGTTACCCTCTCCTGGGAACTCGCACGCCTCCTTGTCGGGCAAAGCAATGCCTCTCTCGCGGCAACCGCCGGGCTTGTTGTCACGCAGGCAAGTTCAATACAGACACTCCGCAAGGGCATCGAGCGCGTGATAGCTGTCCTGATCGGGAGCATTCTGGTCCTTTTCTTTCTCTCGTTTCTCCCGCTAACGGTCTGGACACTCTTTCTGGTTGTCTTCTGCGCTCATGTGCTCGGCCTGCTCTTCCAGAGGCGCGCCGCCTATGTTGCCGTTCAGATCCCGATCACTGCACTCTTCACGCTGATTACCCTGACGACCGATCCACACGCTACCTCGTATCCACTGATGCGCCTGCTCGGGGCCTGTCTCGGGGGCGGGATTGGCCTGTTCATCACACTCCTCTTCTCGCACCCGTTCCATATTTTTCGCGCTCACGCTGCCAGCCAGAAGGTGCTGACAGCCTTCCCTCAAACTGTCTCCACGCTCTCCGCCGCGTTCTCCGGGCAGTTCAACGAGCAACTCCAGACACAGCTAGAACAGCAGTTACAGACGCTTGAGCGACAGATCAGCGCAAGCCGTCAGATGGTCTCGTTTGCCCTTGAGAGTGCCCGCCTTGATCTCTGGGCCAAACCAGCCCGCTCACTCATTGCCAACCACACCCATATACTCAAAACGCTGGAACAGCTCCGTCTCCGTATGCAGCGCCTTTTCTCGCTCCTGACCGGTGCCGCTTGCTTTGCTGCTCCCGAAGAACAACGCTGGTTGATGCGGTATAGCCGCCTCCTTGAACTCAATGGAAAGCTGCTTCGCCTGGCACTGCTCGATGCGCAGAAGCAGCCGGAAGATTTCGAGGAACTTACCCGCATCGCCCTGGCAGAGACGCAGCGCTGTCTGCGTCACCTTCTCCACCCCGATACAGGGATTATCGAGGAGGAGAAACGCGTTATGCTGCATGCGGCGATTCTCTACGAGCTGGATGCAATGCTTTCTGAGATCCAGCACCTCCGCTGAGTGTTTCACGTGAAACAGTCCTTGCTTTCTTTTCCCGAGGAGAGGGACCATGTTGCATCGGCGTTTCACGTGAAACAGGTCCTTACCCTCGCGCTATCGCTGACCCATCGCAGCTGGAACCTGCCAGTACCGGCGCGTCTCCAGACTATCACCCGGCTGATTGGCATTTGAAGCCAGCAAGCCAGCGTGTTGCAGCATCTGCAAGACTTCCAGCAGCTGACCAAGACGGACCGGCTGAGAGGAAGCATTCAAAGTACTCAATTTCCCCTGAAGCTCAAACAATGTCATCCCCTCCCCTTCATGCTCTGGCAGGACCGTCTTTACCAGCATCGCGAGCCGTTGTTGCGCTTCCCAGCGGGCCCGCTGTTCTGGCGTCTTCCGGGGTCTTTCTGCCGTACGAGCCTGAAATTGTACCTCAAAATAGCAGTGTGGAGCACCACGAGTAACACAGGAAAGCTCCTTCACATATACTTTTTCCTTGAACCGCTCCGCAGCTCCCTCTACCGCACCCCAGAACCAGCCACAGAGGGCTCTGGGACTGTCGTACCGGAACAGAATTTTAGAACGGGAATGATCCTCCGAGAGATGGGTATAGTTGAATACCGGAGGAGTCAGGCCATCGGGGCCCTTTGCCATCTGGATATGTGCATCACGCATCAATAATACAAGGTCCCGCGCACAGCTTGTTTGCGAAAGCAGAAAAGCACAATGGTGACGCGTCAGCCCATTGGTAATGAAATAGTGTCCGAACTGGCGCAGCAATCGCTGCTGATGGATACCGGTTCTCCGACTGACGACCTGTAGACCGCACATAAATGCATCATCTGCAAAAACCCGACCCGCCAGAGGACGCGCTTCTACCTGCCCAGCGAGCGCCTCGCGATACGCCTGTAAAACGGCCGCATCGAAGTGACCCGCAAGATATTTTTCCCAGGTCGAGAAAACCAGTCCTAACATGCCTTCATCCCTCTCTATCTCGTTTTTTTCTCATGGTTTCACTCATTATATAATTCAAAAGTATCATACCGCGTTGTGTAACCGTAACGCAAGAGGACAAGGCTCATAAATCTCTGCTGGCCAGATCACAATAGCATCACAAAAAGCTGATACTGCCTCCTACCGGGGTAATGGTCCATTATTACTAGAATGAAACAGCCGAAGCCTTCCCATTTGTGTTCTCATCCCTCGGTGTGGTATTCTCTGCATGGCAGAAAGATACGTAAGAATAGAGAGTACATCGATGTCTCTCAAAGAAAGGGTTGCTCATGCCTATTGATTTTCATGCCACGCGGAATCATCGTTCATACGCTGATCGCCAGGCAGACAGCACATGGCGCGACTTTATGCGCGCACTTATCACAATCGAGGGAAAAGATATCGCGGATATCGGCTGTGGAGGAGGCATTTATACTGCTGCCTTCGCCGATATGGGAGCCGCCCATGTTACCGGCGTTGACTTCTCCGAAACGATGCTTCAAGACGCCCGCGAACAATGCTCCGGCTATGATACCGTCTCCTTCCAGCAGGGGGACGCGCTGCACACCGGTCTGGCGGACGCCCATTTTGATGTGATCCTGGAACGGGGACTGACACATCATCTGAAACAGGAACAGCTTCCGGCCTGCTTTGCCGAGGCATATCGCCTGCTCCGCCCGGGTGGCGTGCTCTTTGTACAGAACCGCACCCCGGAAGATTGTCAGCTTCCTGGAAGCGACACAAACCCACGTGGCTATTTCTTTGAGAAGTTCCCTCGCTTGCTGACTATTGAGACCAGCAGGCGCCCAAACAGCGTCACAACAATGGCAGCGCTACAGCAGGCAGGCTTTACCCGTATTGAAGAACGCCACCTCTGGGAAATTAAAGAGGTGTACCCGAACATTGAGAAACTGACCGAGCATATTCTAACCCGTAAGGGACGTTCAATTCTTCACGAGTTGACCGACACAGAACTACAGGAACTAGCCGAGTATATACGAGAGCGTTACAGCGATCAGCAGGGCGAAATTGTGGAGCAATGTCGCTGGACTGTCTGGTGCGCATGGAAGGCCTGATACCTCTCTGAACAGCGGAGAGCCTTCACAGGTCAGTTGAAAGGGCCAGGAGAAACGTGCTCAATCAAAAAAACGGGGCAGGGAAAGAGTTCCTGCCCCTTCTCATGCTAGAGGTTATAGATCTGTGAAAACTTGTTGGTCAGGTAATCAACAAGATACTGTGGGTTGGGCGCTTCTCCGGTAACGCGCTGAATCAGCTCTTCTGGCTGATAGATCGTGCCGTAGGCATAGAGGTTCTCGCGCAGCCAGTTCAGCACGAAGGAGACATCACCGCCAGCCAGGCGCTCATCAAAATCAGGATATGCCTTGCGCAGCGTGTTATAGATCTGGGCGCTATAGAGATTGCCAAAGGTATAGCTCGGGAAGTAGCCAAAGCCAGAGGTCCAGTGGACATCCTGAAGAATACCATTGGCATCGCTATCGGGAGTAATACCCAGATAATCCTGATATTTAGCATTCCACATTGAGGGCAGCGACTCTACCGAGACATCCTCATTCATCATTGCACGCTCCATCTCAAAGCGGATGATAATATGCAGATTATAGGTTACCTCATCCGCCTCGACACGAATCAGGCTGGCCTCAACGTTGTTCAAAGCGCGGGCAAACGTTTCCGCAGACACTTGCTGGAACTGCTCGGGGAAGCACTCGCGTACAAGGCCGAACTGTCCCTTCCAGAACGCTGTAGAGCGACCAATAATGTTCTCCCACAGGCGGGACTGCGACTCATGAACGCCCATCGTCGCGCCACTTGCCAGCGGCGTACGTACCAGGGTCGGGGCCACTCCTTGCTCATAGACCGCATGGCCGCCCTCGTGAAGCGCACCCATCAGGCCCATCGGCAAATAATCTTCCTGATAGCGCGTGGTGACACGCACATCAAAAGGAGAACCAAAGCTGGTGGTAAATGGGTGTGCGGAGACACGCAGTTCGCCCCGGTTGAAATCATAGCCCATTGCCTTCAGGGCCTTGATGCACAGCTCCTTCTGCTTCTCAACATCGAAACGCTGACCACTCACGGAGCTCATATCGACCTTGTTGCCGCTCTGCTGAATGCGCTTGAGCATGGTCTTGCTGACATCGCGTACCGGCTCAAAGAGAGCCGACACCTTCGCCGCAGTAAACCCGGGCTCGTAGGCATCAAGCAGGGCATCGTAGCGCGTCTCTTTGTAGCCCCAGCGATCAGCCACCTCACGCTGGAACTCGATAATCTTTTTCAGCTTGGGAGCAAAGAGACCAAAATCATTATTCGCGCGCGCTTTCACCCAGGTATTGAACGCATCAACGCGCGCAATCTCCATCTCCTTCACCAGTTCGCGGGGCAGTTTGACAGCGAAATCATACGCGCGGCGGGTGTCGCGGACCAGAGCGCGATCAGCATCAGAGTATTGAGGCTGATGAACCACATCCTCCAGGCTCTTGAGCAGCTCGCCAAGCTGCGGAGAGGTCTGCCGATCATGCACCAAGCCGCTCATAGTTGCCATCTGATGACCGCGGACCTCGTTGGCACCATCGGGCATCGCGGTCTGCTGGTCCCAGTCGGCCAGAGCGGCGAGAGAACTCAGATCGACGATCTCCTGTACATATTCAAGCAACGTGTTAATACGGTCATCACTACGTGTAAAGTCAATCTTCTGTTCTGCCACGTGCTATTGTCTCTCTTTCCTGTTTATGCAAACACATCAATGAAGTTGAACAAAGCAAGCGTGAGGCTGATGATCCTCACGCCCGAGGGATAGAATGAACATGTCGTCTCTCCTGCACAGACGCAAGAGAGCGCTTCTCGACCTCACCTCAATTATATCGCAGCAGCAGAGTCCTCAACTATGCAAATTTTCGATTTCTACCGGCTCAACCTGCTCGGCCAGCTCAAAGCCGAACACCTTTGCGTAGAAGTACAGTTCTGCCTCTTGCGCCCGCTTGATCGAGTCGGCCCGCCGGAAGCCATGACCTTCGCCTTCAAACTCAATATAGGCAACCGGAATCTTTCTGGCCCGCAGTGCCTCAACCATCTTTTGTGACTGATCGGGCGTCACGATCTTATCATCAAGGCCCTGGAAGAGAATCATTGGACAGGAGAGCTGCTCAACGTGGTTCAGCGGAGAGCGCTCACGATAGAGATCAGCACACTCGGGATACGGGCCAACCAGACCGAAAGTATAGCGTGACTCAAACTTATGGGTGTGTTCGGCCAGCCCGATAATATCGCTGACACCGAAGAAGCTGGCACCGGCCTTAAAGACATCGCGGAACGTCAACGCCCCCAGGGTGGTATAGCCGCCCGCACTTCCCCCACGAATCGTCAGGCGCTCTTTATCAACCAGGCCCTGATTCGCCAGATAGAGCGCTCCATTCACACAATCGTCGATATCCACAATGCCCCACTGCCCCTTGAGCCGCTCACGATACGCCCGCCCATAGCCGGTACTGCCTCCATAGTTGACATCGAGAATGGCAAAACCACGACTCGTCCAGTAGAGCTTACTTAAATCCAGCACCGCGACCGATTGGCTGGTCGGTCCGCCATGACTCCAGATCTGCAACGGGGGAAGCTCGCCCTCTGGAGCCTCATATGCAGCATTGCGAGGCGGATAATAATAGCCATAGGCCGTCTGGCCGTTTTCGGTCGGAAACTCGATCAGTTGCGGCTCGGTGATGATGCCCGGATCAAGGGCGAGCGTGCTGGAACGCTTCAGCACAGTCGTCTGCCTACTTTGCAAATCCAGCGCTACGACCGAGCGGAACTCGCTTGGAGACGCCCCGATAAAAAACACGTGTTCTGGGGTCACCTGCACGTCTGAGATGACGGTATAAGGAACAGGGATCGGGGTAAACTTTTTGGTGCGGGTATCCAGGCTGGCAAGCTTATCCTGGCCCTCTGTATAGCGACAGATAATGGTCTGAGCAGACGCGAAGCCATAGGTAGACATGCCAAAAACCCACTGTGGAGAGCCAAACTCAGCCTGCATCTCATGCATCGGCTCTATCGTGCCGTCAGCGTTTAAGCGATAAATATTCCACCAGCCCGAACGATCAGAGACAAAATACAGAACCCCATCAGGAGACCACTGCGGCTGGAAAATAGATTCGCTTTCGCCACCTGCAACATGCTCGGCATAGCTGACATAGCCATTTGCATCAATAGAGCCAACCCAGAGTTCACAGCCATCCCAGGGCATATTGGGATGATTCCAGGTCAGCCAGCAGAGTTTTGAGCCATCAGGGCTCAGACGCGGCGTGGAGTAGAAATCATTCCCCGCCACGAGCGTGCAGAGCTTGCCACTACCATCAAGCGGCACACTGACAAGCGTGTTTGCTGGATCATGATCAGAATGCGTGTGGTCCTCACAGACACAGATCAGGCGTTGCCGCTGCTGATCGACCACCATATCTGCATAGCGTTTCCGTTCGGGAGGGGTAATCGGCTCCGGTTCCGCGCCCGGTTGCAAGCGGTAAAGCCGCTGATCACTGAAGTTCGCAAAAAAGACCGTATCCTGACTGACGGCGTAATCTCCCCCACCGTACTCGTGAACCATTGTACGAGCATTCAACGGCAGAGGCAAGACATCGACCTGTGACCCGTCAACGTTTCGCTTTACAATAGCGTTGCGGCCCCCTTCAGACGGTCTCCCCTCAATCCAGTATACATTCTGTCCATCAAGTGCGATCTCGTTTACTCTAATGGTCTCCGATACAAGCATATCAGTTGTGATGGGAGACTTCCACGAGCCGTAAGGGGTAATATGTGGCTTCCTCATACCAGATTCAATTCTCCATGCTTTTTCTTCATTCACATAGCTATCTTAACACAATTTTCCAGTCACTATCTAACCTGGCGCTTGCAATAGCCCAGGTGCGCCTCAACCGAAGTAAAAACGCAATTGTATTGCTGAGTTTTCATTGCCTGTTACAGCCCATTCCTATAGGATGCTCTCATTCTTATTGTCGACAAAGAGAGAACCTTCGTCATCGACACTCCCCTTTTTCCTTAGAGGAATATAATGCATCCATCCTCAAAAGTGAGTCCCTCTTGCTTCCCTATCAGTAAAAGTATATACAGCTTACTTTCATCTATGACAGCTCTGCGACAACTCTATGATACTGTTATGACAATCATCGACGATAATAGGCAGTAGCAAGGGGAAAGTGTCAGGGCACTCTTCGGCTCTGAATCAGTTACAGCTATTGGAAAGCGAGTAGAAAGACCTATGTTCTATGATCTCTTAAAAAAATGTGTCAGCCTTTTCTTTCATCTGATCAATCTCATCACCGGCAACCGAATTCCACCCTTTGGGAGCGCAGCAGTCGTCGTTGAACAGAACAATCGCTATCTGGTCGTTCGCCTCCCGGGGAATCGCGTGGTCTTCCCAGGTGGCTTTATGAACTGGCGCGAAACACCGCAGCAGTCAGCAGAGCGTGAGGGAGAAGAAGAGACCGGCATGAAGATCCAGGCAGAGGATTGTATCAATGTCTACTCGCTGGTCAGCGACCATTGGACCAACATGAGCACCAATAGTTTTGTCTTCTCGGGTGAGGTAGTTGGCGGGCGGCTACATCCAACCGTTGAAGGATCCGCCTGCTGGATGTCGGAGCAAGAATTGCGCCTGGTGATGAGCAAGCATTCACTGCGCATTCTTGATGATTATCTCGCCTATCGTAAGCGTTCCCAGCAGAACCAGCAAACCTCTCATCCAACCGTAACCCGGGTCTCCTGAAGCGCTCTCTGCGGCAAAGGAAGAGGGCCGGGACGTACTCGTTCCCGACCCTCAAAAACCGCAACCAGTTTTGTCACTTCAACATTGCTTCTGCCGCTTGCCGGGCTAGATCAACCAGCCAGAAAGGCAGCACAGTCCCCATCGCCAGCGCTCCAATAACGGACAGTCCCAGAGACAGCCAGGCCATCCAGTTCAGATTGTGCCTCGGCTCATCATCCACGACCTCAGCGACCACCCCGGACTCAACCTTCACCTCTTTCTCAGCAGCGGGCTTCACCGCAACAGCAGTGCCACCCCGTGAAGGTGTGCTCAGTTTTCCGGAAGCACGGCGCACCGGCGTGGCCGCAGGCGCCACCGCGGGCTGAACCTCTTTTTCTGGTGCCTCCATAAACATGGTCGCGATAAAGCGCAGGTAGTAGTACATACCAAAAACGCTCGCCAGCACGCCGATAATCAGCAGTTCGGGATGCCCACCGACCAGAGCGGTATAGAACAGATAGTATTTTCCAGCAAAGCCAGCCATCGGCGGAAAACCGGCCAGCGATAGCAGGAAGAAGGCCAGCAGACCAGCCAGCACCGGGCGTCTATGCCAGAGACCACGCAGAGCGCTTGCATCGCTGCCGGAGTTGTCCAATCTCTCAAGGAACGAGACGACCCCAAAAGCGCCAACGTTGATAAAGGCATAGCAGAACAGATAGAAGAGAATGGAGGCTATTCCGTCGACGCCGCCAACAACGATCCCGATCATCAGGTAACCAGCATGCGCAACGCTTGAATAGGCAAGCATTCGCTTCACGTTCTTCTGCGCAACCGCCATAATGTTGCCGCCGACCATCGTTAGCACCGCGATCGCCCAGATAACGGGCATCCACGTCGCATGCGCCGGCAACAGCACCACATCAAAGACGCGGGCAAATGCAATCAACGCGGCCGCTTTTGTGCCCACCGACATAAAGGCGGTCACGGGAGCCGGAGCGCCCTGATATACGTCAGGCGTCCAGGCCTGGAACGGCACAGCCGACACTTTAAAGGCAAAGCCGACCGACATCAGCGCCATCGCAACCAGCAACATAGCCGGTGCAGCATTCCCACCCTTCATTACAAGCGAGACCGCATCCGCGGCCCCCCGAAACGACGTGCTATTCGTCGAGCCATAGGTCAACGCGATCCCATAGAGCAGGAAGGCCGAGGCAAACGAGCTGAGCAAGAAATACTTCATGCCTGACTCCTGCGAGGCCCTGCGGCGAGCCACAAAGGCGCATAGAATATACAGAGCCAGCGAAAGAAGCTCAATGCCCAGAAAGACCGTCACAAAGTTCGTTGCCGAAGCCAGCAACATCATGCCAACAGTCGCAAACAGGAACAGGGCATAGTATTCACCCTGATGAACCAGTTGCAAGCGCTTCAGGAACTGGGGCGAAAGTAAGATACCCAGGCCACTTGCAGTCAAGAGAATCAGATTTGCATAGAGCGCCCCATAATCCGAACCCACCATGTTGTTAAACGCGGGTTGATGGTCGCCCATGACAAAAAGCACAATGGTAGCGGCAATAGCGCCAAGCACTCCCAGGAACGCCAGGAGAGGCAGAACAACAAAGTTTTCCGGCCCGGTATCCTTCGTGCGCTTTCCTCCCGCATGCGGGAGCACCACATCCACCAGCATAACCACGAGTGCCATGCCTACCAGGACCAGTACTGGCGCTATTCGCCCCCAATCCGCAGCGGAGACGGTATATGTGAACGTCATAAACAAACTCTACCTCGTAGTAGGAGGTGCCCGCCCACATTGAACAGGCACCCCGGCGGCCTATTTCACGAATAATACGCCAAGATTCTGAATCGTATTCGCCACCGACGAATGCAGCAACGCTGTAATAAAGTTCGGCTGCAAGCCGATGTACACGATCAACGCCAGTAATGGTAAGATCACCACAAACTCGCCCAGACGAATATCAGGCAATGCCCCTTTCCGCAACTGGGCGACAACCGGGCCCGCTTTGGGCAGGCGTCCAACCATCATACCCTGGAAGAAGCGGAGCATATACCACGCTGCCGGGACTACCACAATGGTCGCAATAGTACCAAACCAGACATTGTTACGGAATGCCCCGAGCAGAGACAGGAACTCACCGGTAAAGCTGTTGAGCCCGGGCAAGCCAAGAGAAGAGAGCGCCGCAATCAGCATGACTGTTGCCAGTACCGGAACCTTTGTTGCGATGCCACCAAAATCGGTCAGTTTGCGTGTTCCGGTGCGCTCCTCAATAAAGCCTGCGATCAGGAAGAGGGCAGCGGTAGTGATACCGTGGTTTACCATCTGTAGCACCGAGCCCTCGGCCCCCTGAGCATTAAAGGCAAACATACCAAGCATAACCACGCCCAGGTGACTGATACTGGAATAGGCCAGCAGGCGCTTGACATCAACCTGTACCAGCGCCAGGACCGCACAGTAGAGAATACCGATTACCGCCAGCGTGCGGAAAAGCGGAGCCAGATCCTGGATAGCCAGCGGGAACAACGGAATGCAGAAGCGCAGGAAGCCGTACGCGCCAGCTTTCGACATCGCACCGGCGATCAGGGCGGTCACGGGAGCAGGAGCCGCGCTATAGGTGTCGGGCTGCCAGTTATGGAACGGCACAAACGGGATCTTTACCGCAAAGGCAGCAGCAAACGCAAGCAGAAGCCAGATTTGTGCGGTGTGATCCAGCGAGAGCTTACAGGATACCTGACCGGTCGCCGGATCAACGATACCATTGAGTAACGTTCCCAGATCGAGCGTATAGGCACAACCAGTCGAACGCTGGTAGAACACACCAAGCGCGATGATTCCTGCCAGCATGAGCAAGCTACCGACTGAGGTAAAGATCACAAACTTGAGCGCAGCATACACGCGGCGTCCACTTCCCCAACTTCCCACCAGGAAATAAGCCGGAATCAGCATCAACTCCCAGAAGATGTAGAAGAGGAAGAGATTCGACGCGGCAAAGACTCCAATAATGCCGCCCGCAAGCAGGAGCATAAAGGCCATGTAATGCTTGACCTTTGTCTCCAGCCGATAGGACGCACCGATACAGACCAGAGCCAGCAATGCGGTTAATACAATCAACACAACGCTGATACCATCAACATTCAGCGTCAGGTTAATACCAATTGCCGGAATCCAGGGAAGACTGATACCATAGGTTGCTTCACTGAACAGGCTCACCGTCTTCTGTGCATATACCAGCGCCAGGACCAGGCTGCCAAGCAGGGTCAGCCCAGAGACAGCCAGCGCAAAGCCTCGGATCAGGCCATGTCGGGCCTGCGGCAAGAAGAGTGTAAGAATCCCTCCTACAATGGGGAGGAGGACGACCAAAGGAAGTACAATCTGAAACATATGACTTCTACCCCCTCATCACCACGTAGTACAGGATGATCAACACAACACCTACCAGGATAATAAACGCATAGTTCCGCATGTAGCCGGTTTGTAGTGTGCGCAGCCCTGAACTGGTTCCCCGGAAGACCCCGGCAATACCACGGCTGACGCCTTCCAGCGTGAAGTTTTCCAGCGCGGTAGTCAGACCGCGACCCAGAGCCAGAATCGGCTTCACAAGGATTGCATCCAGAAGCTCATCAACATAATACTTGTTGAAGAGCAACTGATAGAACGGGTTCCGCTTCTCTCTGTACGCATAGCCCTTGCGATAGATGGACCATGCCGCGCCAAAACCAATGGCAGCCGCGACCAGGCTCAGGATCACAGAGACCCATTCCATCCCTCCAGAGAGGTGCGGAGCTTCAACGCCGTGGAAGATTGGCTCAAGGAACTGTCCGAACGGAGACCAGAAGGGCATACCGATCAAGCCGCCAACTACCGAGAGAATACCGAGCAGGACCAAAGGCGTCGACATCACACCCGGCACTTCTCTGATCTCATAGTACGGAACAGGAGTGGCGTGGTGCCCCGGCTCCTCCTCTTCCTCCTCTTCTTCTTCATGGCGACGCACCACAGCCTGCTCGCCGCGATACGTTCCAGTGAAGACAATGAAGAACAGGCGGAACATATAGAAAGCCGTCAGCGCAGCCGTCAGCAGGGCAAGACCCCAGAGCACATAATAGACCGCGTTCCCGGTCGACATAGCCTGCGCGAACAGCGTGCTGAGAATCTCATCCTTACTCCAGAAGCCAGCGAACGGAGGCACACCACTGATCGCCAATGTCGCAATCAGGAAGGTCCAGGCCGTGATAGGCATCCGCTTCCAGAGGCCGCCCATCTTGCGCATATCCTGCTCATGAGCAAGCGCGATAATCACCGCGCCCGCGCCCAGGAAGAGCAGCGCTTTAAAGAAGGCATGCGTCATCAGGTGGAAGATGCCCGCGCCATAGTTATGTACACTCTCGGCCATAAACATGTAGCCGAGCTGACTGATTGTGGAGTACGCCAGCACCCGCTTGATATCCAGCTGGACCAGGGCAATCGTCGCGGCAAACAGCGCGGTCAGGCCACCAATAATGCCAACCACCAGTAGCGCAGTGGGAGCCAGTTCAAACAGCACATGCGTGCGAGCCACCAGATAGACACCGGCAGTAACCATCGTCGCAGCATGGATCAGGGCACTGACCGGAGTCGGGCCCTCCATTGCATCCGGCAACCACATGTAGAGCGGCAACTGCGCCGACTTGGCCGCACAGGCCACGAAGAGCAGCAGACAGATCACGATAGCGGTAGTGCTACCCGCTGCCAGTTTCGCGGTATGGCTGAAGACCTCCTGATATTGCAGCGACCCGAAATTGCTGAAGATCAGGAACAGCGCAATCATCAGGCCGAAGTCACCAATAATATTGATGACGAATGCCTTGCGAGCCGCCGCGACAGGCGCAGGACGCTGATACCAGAAGCCGATCAGCAAGAACGATGCCAGACCGACCAACCCCCACCCGACAAGCAGGAACAGGAAGTTGTTCGCCAGGACCAGCAGCGCCATCGAGAAAATAAAGAAGTTCAGGTAGGCGAAGAAACGCCAGAAACCGGGATCATCTTTCATGTACCCGGCGGAATAGATGTGAATCAGCAGGCCAACCCCGGTGATCACCAGCATCATTACTGCCGTCAGGGGATCATAGAGAATGCCGAAGTCGACCTTGAATTCGGACGCGAGGCCAGAGGCCATCCACGTATAGTGAACGACGTCGCTCACCCGTTGATCTGGCGCGGTGCCGAGCATCACCAGAAAGTTCAACCCGGCAGCCAGAAAGGAGATGCCACAGGCAGCCCAAGCCACCGTCTGGATCACGGCCCGCGAGAATACCTTGCCCAGCAACCCCAGAATGATAAAACCGAGCAGGGGAGGGAGCAACATCCATAAACCAAAATTCTGCATACTTCCCTCTCTTAGCCGCGCAACATATTCATCTCATCTACATCGATGTTGCGGCGCGTGCGGAAGATGGTGACGATAATTGCCAGTCCCACCACGACCTCGGCTGCCGCGACGGTGAGCACAACAAACACAAACATCTGTCCATCTGCCGAGTCAAGAAAACGTGAGAAAGCGAGAAAAGAGAGATTGACGGCATTCAGCATCAACTCAATCGACATAAAGACAATCAGCGGGTTGCGCCGAATAATCACACCGAGCACCCCAATGGTGAACAGGATGGCGCTTACCACCAGATACGCCGACAATGGCGGCAAATTGACAACTGCTGGCATCAGCATTCCTCCCTACGACGACCTGCGCCCGAAGACCAGAGCGCCAATGATCGCGACAACAATCAACAAACTGGTCACTTCAAAGGGGAAGGCAAAGCCATGAAAGAGCGCCAGACCAAAAGCCTGAATATCTCCCTGCTTCTGCACAACCTGTTGCAGACTCTCATGCTGAGTTTGCATGATGCTCCCCGATGAGACCTGTGAGTAGATCAGGTAACTCAAGGCGCCCACCAGAACGATGCCAAGCAGAATACCTGCATACCGCTGCCAGGAAAGACGATTCTTCTCCATCTCCTGTGTGTCCGGTGAGAGCATTGTCACTACAAAGAGGAAGAGAACCATGATCGCACCGGCATAAATGAGAATCTGCACCACGGCAATAAACATCGCCCCAAGCTGGAGATAGAACATCGCCACAAAGAACAGCGTGAGAATCAGGCTGAGCGCGCTGTGTACCGCGTTCTTAAAAGCGATAACTCCTATGGCAGAAGCAATGCTGGCAAGCGCCAGCACGCCGAACGCCAACATATTTGCTATATCAGGTGTCATAACGAATTCCTCATCGAATCGAAGCCGAACCAAACGCTGACACGCTACCGCAGCCCGATACCGTGCCAGCCCTCACTTACAGCGTCCGTCTGTCGGCGTCTTGCTCCTCGTCTTCTAGCAGGACAGGGCGCTCGGCTTTCAGGTTTCCCATACCGACCGCTGCCGCACTGGCCTGTGCACCATCAAAGACCAGATTTGCCTGAGGAACAGGCTGCTCTTCTGCCTCTGGCGGTGCGGGATCAGCCCACACGGCAGCGGAGCCGATCGTTGACTGTCCGACTGGCTCAAGCAACTGTTCCTTATGATAGACCATATCTTCCGGGTAATACGAAGCCAGCTTATATTCTTTTTCCAGGGTAATGGCGCCGGTCGGGCAGGCCGCCTGACAGTACCCGCAGAAGATACAGCGCAGCATATTCACATCGAACACCCGGGCATAGCGCTCACCCGGAGAGACGCGTTGTTCCTCGGTATTCTCCGCCGCCTCAATATAGATGGCATCTGCCGGGCAGGCACCAGCACACAGATAACAGCCAACACAGCGCTCAAGCCCATTCTCATAGCGATGGAGCACATGACGACCACGGAAACGCGCCGGCAGTTCACGCTCTACCTCTGGATACGAAACGGTGGTAGGCTTACGCACCATATTTTTGAGGGTTGTTGCCATCCCCTTGAGAATTTCCATTGACATTGTAGATGCTCCTATCACGCGGTCCGAGCCGCCCCTGCTTGCAACCTTTGATGCCCCCGGAAACAGGCAGGGTGATGGCTCGGACGGTGTCTTTCATGCTTTCATATCACGCGGTCCACTTCACACGGAACAAGGAGCGACGTGACGCTATACCTGCACAGGTGTTGTGTCTTTCTCAGTGGAGCCATTCGAGGGTGCAGAGGCCTCAAACTTCACCAGGCGCACGGTCGCAGGCAATACCAACTTGCCTTTCTTGCTATCCTCCTCAAAGCGCAGCCCTTTGATAACCTCATATCGGCGCACCAGGAACAGCACAACAACAATCACCAGCAATCCGGCAATACCACTGACAAACCAGGGCAGATGAAGTGCAACCGTTGTCGCCGTAATCACCGCATTTAACGCGGCCAGCGGTAACAGAAACTGCCAGCCAAACATCATCAGGCGGTCATAGCGAATACGCGGCAGAGTTGCACGCAGCCACATGAAAATGAACAGGAAGAAAGCGACTTTGATAACGAAAAACACCACCGAAAGAATGGGCGCAATGTTTTCCAATCCGAAGAAGCTCCAACCACCAAAGAACAGCGTTGATGCCACAGCGCTGACTGTGATCATGTTGATGTATTCGGACATCTGATAGAGGCTCCAACGCAGCCCCGCATACTCGGTCAGATATCCAGCGGTCAGCTCTTGCTCCGCCTCTGGCAGGTCAAACGGGGCGCGGTTCACCTCGGCAACACCCGCAATGGCATAGATCACAAAGCCAAGCGGCTGCGCTACCACAAACCAGATGCCCATATCACGCTGCATCTGCACAATACCGACCATGCTCAGCGTTCCAGAGAACATCAGAATGCCACCCAGAGCAAGCCCCATGCTGGTCTCATAGGAGACCATCTGTGCTGCACTGCGCAATGCGCCAAGCAGCGAGTAGCGGTTTCCCGATGACCAACCGCCGAGCACAATGCCATAGACAGCTAACGACGACATGGCAAGCAGCCAGAGCAGGCCAATATTGACATCGCCGATAAAGGGGTCCCAGGGCCCCCGCTTGCTGACATCACCACTCCAGGGCATGCCGATAGGGATCACGGCAAAAGCCGACAGCGCCACCACAATCGAGATCACCGGAGCCAGCATATAGATGAACTTCTTCGCCTGAGCTGGCACCAACTGTTCCTTAAACGCCATCTTGATCGCGTCTGCCAGCGGTTGGAACATGCCGAAGGGGCCAGCGCGGTTCGGCCCCAGGCGCCCCTGCATGCGTGCCAGCACCACACGCTCGATCAGCGTCATGTAGGCAAAGATGGTCAGCAGGATAAAGATCAGGATGATGCTTTTAATGATCGAGGCCACGATTTCATTGTTCAGGAAATCAAGCATGAGCAGCCTCCTTTTCCTGCGTGCGCAGTCCCTGCATGCCCAGCTCTTCATAGGTCAGGCCGAGATAGAACGGGTTGCTATCGGCGATCTCCCGGAAGATCTCACGCGGGCCGGTGTAGTTCCACTGCGCCCCCAGTTTGTGCGCGACCGCCTGTAAGATCTCCCAGTCAGCCTTTGCCCCTGGCAGCGGACGCAGCGCCTTGCGAATCACCTGCACGTGGTGATCGACATTGGTCATAGTGCCATCCTTCTCGGCAAACGTGACCGCAGGCAGCACCACATCAGCCTGCTTTGCCGTCTCGGTCAGCTCGATATCCTGCACAACCAGAAATTCCAGGCTCTGTGGCAGCGCATCCACATGGCGCAGTGGGTTCGCACCCATTACATAGAGCGCTTTCAGGCCAGTGCCATTCAGCATCTCGGAGTAGGTCATACCGATTTCAGGGGCGAGCTGATAGCCGGGCAGCGCATCAGGCAATACGCCCATATCGCGGGCGCCAAGCGAGTTCGCATCCTCAAAGAGCGGGCCCACCCCAGCACCGGGCTTATCGATATTGCCGGTCAGGAAAGCCAGCGCCTGTAAGTCGGTTGCCAGATTCTCCGCGCCCTCCTCCAGCGTTGCCATCTCGTCGTACAGCACGATCGCAGCTCGGGCATCAACCAGCTCGCTCGCAGTCGCCTGTAAGCGCTTGACAGCTTCCTCGCCGAAAGAGCGTTCCGCCTCTTCCAACTGCGAGGACTCGCGTAGAAGCTGGCTCGGGACATCTTCATAGCCCTCAACCTTCACGGCTCCGTGCTGCACGGCATATTTCAGTAGCAGCTTGGCGGCCAGGCCAGCACTCTTCTCAGGGATTGTAATCTTCGTGACCGCATAGAGCTCGTTCTTCTCGAAGCGATCCATCTCGGTCGGCTGATCGTTGATAATGATAATGCGCGTGCCGTTCCGCATCGCCTTCTTGAGGCGCAGATTGAGAATCGGCTGACGCTGGTATGGATCGGAGGCTACCAGGATAATGTGCGACGCCTTTTCCATATCAGCGATACTATTGGTCATCATCCAGGGACGCCCGGTCAAACGATCACGGGGACCCAGGAAATAGCCGTGATGGTGATCGACGTTCGGGGTACCCACAACCTCACGCAGCAGCTTCTGGAAAAGATAGTTTTCTTCGTTTGTGGTTCGCGTTGAGCCAATGCCACCGATTGCCTTCGCGCCATGCGCATCGCCGATCTCTTTAAAGCGTTGTGCGATATAGAGCAGCGCATCTTCCCAGGAGGTCGGGGTCAGTTGGCCGTTGCGTCGGATCAGCGGCGTGCGCAGGCGCTGCGGGTTATTGATAAACTCAAACCCCCAACGACCACGGTTACACAGCCAGCCATCATCAATCGCGTCGTTGTTGCGCGAATACAGGCGGGTCACGCGGTCAACACGCACATCAACGCGGGCATTACACCCTACGCTGCAATTGTTACAGACACTTGGAATACGCTTCAATTCCCAGGGCCGCGCCTTAAAGCGATAGCTGGTCGCGGTCAGCGCCCCAACCGGGCACATCTCAACTGTGTTGCCCGAGAAGATCGAATCGAAGGCATGTCCAGGGGCCGTACCGACCTCTGTACGGTAGCCTCGTTTGACCATTACGAGGCCATTGTCCATCGAGATCTCTGAACTGAAGCGCGTACAGCGTTGACAGAGCACGCAGCGCTCACGGTCAAGATTGATGTCCTTGCTGACAGGAATCGGCTTGGGATAATGGCGCTTATGCAGATCAAAGCGCGTGCTCCCCGGGCCATGACGCAAAGTGAAATCCTGCAAATCGCACTCGCCTGCCTTATCACAGATCGGGCAGTCCAGCGGGTGGTTAATCAACAGGAATTCCAACGTGCCACGGCGCGCCTTCTGCACTTTCTCTGTCTTTGTATGAACAACCATACCCTCACTGACCGGTGTTGTACAGGCGGTCTGTGGAGGTTTGGGCATTCCCTCAACTTCGACAAAGCACATACGGCATGCACCCAGCGGCGGCATCTTGGGATGATAGCAATAAATCGGGATCTCGATGCCAGCCTTCTGAGCCGCAGCCCACACCAGCGTACCAGGAGGCACCTCAACGGGAATGCCATCAATGGTAAGGTGTACGAGTTCGTCTTTCTTCTCTTCTGACATAATGTATTTCTACCTGTTCAGGCGGCTTCTTCGCCGTAAGATGTCAAACGAGCATACGTTTCAGGTTTTATACCAGCGCGGGCTGACTGCTTACCATACAGTGTCCGTGTTTGACATGATATTCAAACTCTTCGCGGAAGAGACGCACACCACTGGTAATCAAACTGGTCGCCGCGTCACCGAGCGGACAGAAGGACTTGCCACTGATGTTGCTACAGATATCTGTCAGCAAATCGATATCCTTCATCTTGCCCTCGCCATGTTCCAGGCGTTCCAGAATCTGCGTGAGCCAGAATGTTCCCTCGCGACAGGGCGTACACTTGCCACAGGACTCATCGCGATAGAACTCAACCGCACGCAAAATAGCCCCGACAATACAGGTATCTTCGTTCAGCACGATTACGCCGCCCGAGCCAAGCATTGAGCCAGCCGCGGCAATCGACTCGTAATCGAGCGGAGTGTCCAGCTTATCAGGTCCCAGGAAGAAGGTCGACGAGCCACCGGGGATAATGGCCTTCACCGCCTTGTCTCCCAGGACACCGCCCCCGTACTGCTCATCATAGATCAGGGTGCGCATAGGAATACCAAGCGGCAGCTCATAGTTACCGGGCTTCTTCACATGACCACTGAGACAGAAGATACGCGTTCCTTTACTCTTCTCCGTGCCAAAGGATGCATAGTAGTCTGCTCCATGACGGATAATGGCAGGAACCGTACAGAGAGTTTCGCAGTTATTGATCACGGTCGGGCCACCATAGAGGCCAACCGCAGCCGGGAAAGGTGGCTTGAGGCGAGGATATCCGCGCTTCCCTTCCAGTGACTCCATCAAAGCGCTCTCCTCACCGCAGATATAGGCACCGGCCCCCCGATGCACAATGATATCCACGCTGAAGTCAGAACCCAGAATATTCTTACCGATCAGGCCGGCCTCATAGGCTTCTTTGACGGCTCTCTCGACCTGGCGGGCGGCCAGGGCCAGTTCACCGCGAATGTAGATAAATGCAGTCGAAATGCGACAGGCATAGCTGGTAATCAGCACGCCTTCCACGAGCAAATGCGGGATCTTCTCCATCAGCATCCGGTCTTTGAACGTGCCCGGCTCACTCTCATCGCAATTACAGCAGAGGTAGCGCGGTTTATCGTTCTTGGCCAGAAAGCTCCACTTCATGCCGGTAGGGAACCCCGCACCACCACGTCCCCGCAGCCCCGACTTCTTCACCTCTTCGATCAGTTGGTCGGGCTGATACTCACGTAGTGCCTTCGCCAGCGCCTCATATCCGCCATGCTGGCGATAGACGTCCAGCGTATCAATGCCGGGAACATCAATATGTTTCGTTAGAAATTTTTCCATCTCTGGCATGCTATCGGGTTCCTCCCCTACAACCGGGCTTCGGTTCTGGGCTCATATTTTTTTGCCTTTAACTCTTTGTCCAGTTCATCCAGCAATGCATCAGCATCATGGAGCGAGACATTTTCCACGAACTCGCCATTGACCTGCAACACAGGAGCGGTACCACAGGACGCCAGACATTCCACCCCCTGCAAGGTATAGTTCCCATCAGGAGTCGTCTCGCCCGCCTTGATCCCGAGTCGCTGTTCCAGATGCTGCATGAGCTTATCGCAGCCGCGCAGATAGCAGGAGATGCTGGTACAGACCTTGATCACCTTCTTGCCGGGAGGCTGCTTATGATACATGGTGTAGAATGTCGCAACGCTCTCCACATCATCGGGCGTAATACCGATCACATCGGCGACCGCATCGATGCCCTCACGGGTAATATAGCCTTCTTCTTCCTGTGCGATATAGAGCGCGGGCAACACCGCCGAACGGGCAGCCGGATAGCGCTTCGCCAGCTCACGCATGCGCTGTTTGGCCTGTTCTGAAATCATCGGTCAACCTCCCCGAGCATAAGATCAACGCTACCAATAGCAGCAATGACATCTGAGAGCAGGCTTCCCTCAATCATCACTGGAAGCACCTGCAAATTGCCAAAGGAAGGAGCGCGTACATGCATACGGTACGGTTTGGGGCTGCCGTCGCTTACCATATAGATTGCAAGCTCGCCCTTCGGAGCCTCGGTACGAACAAAGGCTTCTCCCTTCGGTGGACGATATCCTTCCGTAAACAGCTTGAAATGATGGATCAGCGCCTCCATATTGCCGGTAATCTGCCATTTCGGCGGCGGCGCGACCTTGCGGTCAAGCACGCGATAAGGGCCAGTTGGCATGCCATCGAGCGCCTGGCGTATGATTTTCATGCTCTCTTCCATCTCAAGCATACGCACCAGATAGCGATCATAGACATCGCCATTTGAGCCAACCGGGATATCAAACTCAAACTTCTCATACCCTGAATAGGGGAAGACCTTGCGAATATCCCAGACCACGCCACTGCCGCGCAACACCGGGCCGGTCGCACCATAGGCAATCGCCTGTTCTCTGGTAATCTTACAGACATCTTTGGTGCGATCAAGGAAGAGCTGGTTGTTGGACAGCAGGTCATGATACTCATGCAAGCGCTCCGGGAAGTAGTCCAGAAAATCGCGCACCTTCTGATCGAAGCCAGGAGGGAGCTCGGCCTGCAAGCCTCCGGGACAAATGTAGCTGGTCATCATGCGAACGCCTGAGACCATCTCAAAGATGTCCAGGATGACTTCACGCTCGCGGAAGCAGTACAGGAACATACTCTGTGCGCCCAGGTCGAGAGCCGAGGTGCCAAGCCAGATCAAGTGGCTGGCGATACGTTGCAATTCGGCCAACACCACACGAGCATGCTTGATCTTCTCATTGATTTGATCTTCAATGCCGAGCAGCCGTTCAACCGAAAGACTGTAAGCCAGGTTATTGCAGAGTGGAGACAGATACTCCATACGGTCTGTCAGCACCAGCGCCTGATGATACGACTTGGACTCGGCGGTTTTCTCAATCCCGGTATGCAGAAAACCAATATCAGGAACAGCCTTCACAATGGTCTCGCCATCGATGGTCAGGATCAGGCGCAACACACCGTGAGTGCTCGGGTGCTGCGGTCCCATATTGATCGTCATAGTATCGTCATGGCGCCCATCGACCAGAGGCGATCCCTCTTCAAGGGAATAGGACGTTCCTGCCGGGATACTCAACTTTTCTTTCTGCTGCATAGACATCCTCTTGCAGATAACCGTTTAAAGCGTCTCTTCGTTCGATTGTGGAAGCGTTCCCGGTTCCTGATTGGGATTCAGCACACGACGAGGATCATCTACCTGGCGGCCCTCTGCACTACGAAGCGACTGTTCATAATAGGAGCCCACACCGGGATCAACGTCATAAGGAACCTGCCCACCCCAGTGGGGCTCAGGGAGATCAAAGCCGGAAAGGGGATAATCTTTCCGCAACGGGTGTGTTGTCCAATCGGGCGGCATAAGGATACGTCGCAGGTCGGGATGGTTGCTGAACTTGATCCCGAACATATCATAGACCTCGCGCTCATACCAGTTGGCGGCGGGCCAGATGCGCACGACGCTTGGAACAACAGGGTACTCTTCACCGCGCTCACCAACGCGTACTTTCAAGCGGATGAAGCAGCGGTTTGAATACGACAACACGTGGTATACAACATCGTAACGTGGTACACGCTCAAGCCAGTCGAGAGCGGTAACGGTCTCCAGAAAATCATAGCCCAGCTTGTCGCGCAGATGCGCGCAAACGGTCAGAAGATATTCTGGTTTGAGCACAATCGTCTGTTCGCCATTGGATTCGACGATCTCAACCACAGCTTGCGGGAACGTTTCCCGTACCACATCCACTGTCGAAGCTGCTGTTATGACCATATATCTACATCCCTACACTAAAACATAAAAAGCCCGAGCAGGCCAGTGACGTCGTTTGGTCCCTGAAAAACCCGCCTAAACGCCAGAAAGAGGGGGTAAAACCTGTTTCCCCCTCTGTGGTTTGCGCCAACCAGCAGGCATGTTTCGCTCAGGTGCGGGCTTTTCTCTCTCCTCCAACGCTTGGCCCGAAACTCTTCGTGGTTGTTCTTGTGGGTGTCCTGTTCACCCGGCTTCTACTGGTCCTCACCCACGGGACCCACCAGCTTGAGGCCGCTGGCTTCGAGTGGATCAGGTGGATTGGGGATACCTTCACGGATCTTGCGTTGCAATTCGGTAAAGCCAAACAGCAACATATCAGGCGTCGGGGGACAGCCAGGGACATAGACATCAACAGGAACAATTTTATCTACACCCTGTACGATTGCATAATTATTAAAGACGCCACCACAGGAGGCGCATGCCCCCATCGAAATAACCCATTTCGGATGGGGCATCTGGTCATAAATCTGCCGCAGCACAGGAGCCATCTTCACCGAGCAGCGCCCGGCAACAATCATCAGATCAGCCTGACGCGGTGAAGCACGGTACACCTCGGCTCCAAAGCGAGCAAGGTCGAAACGACTTCCAGTCGTGGACATCATTTCAATAGCACAACAAGCCAGACCAAATAGCGCGGGCCACAGAGAAGAGCTACGGCCCCAATCAATCAGTTTGCTTACCTGAGTGGTCAGAATGCCGAAGCTGCCATCCTTGTTATGGACGTTCAACTCTTTGCGCAAGCGCGGCGTCTGCGTATTGGAATACGTCTGTACTGGCTCCCAGGGATTCTTTACTCCCATGTAAAAGCCCCTTTCCGCCAAACAAAAATGTAGCCCACCGCCAGAACTGCCAGAAAGACCAGTAATTCGATAAGCCCGAACACTTCCAGCTTATTCATCAGGACGGCGAGCGGATAAAACGAGACTATCTCAATGTCAAACGCGATAAAGAGCATACCTGTCAACAAATATTTGACAGGGAAGCGTCGCTTTGGCGGCGTAACCTCCTGGATACCGCATTCGTATGGCGCTAGCTTTGCCGGTGTCGGTTTTTTCGGTCCCAGAATGCTTGAGACAACCATTACCAGGATGCCGAAGAGTACAGCCAGCGTAACCATTATAAAAATGGGGAGTGGTGTTCCCATAAGACGGGATTCCTTTTTTATTCCGTAATAATACGCCCTATACACACATCGACATGTACGAGCTAGTGTCAAAAATACACTTCCTCAGTGTCTATTGTAGTATAGTCAAGGGGGAGTGTCAAATTGCCTTTTCATCCCCCAGAAAGGGCCACCACCTTTGATTTTTCTTGCCTTTCCACGTTACCATGATACAGGGAGAAATACCTTTACGCCTTCTGGCATCTTCAGGTGACGCTCTTTTCACTTGCTGAAAAGCAATAACCCATCTGGAGACTACCCGATGATCCGTCTCCAGACCCATCACAGTTCACGCACAATTCTGTATACTGGGGAAGCATACACAATTGAGACAGGATCGCGACACTTTTGACAAACTTTTTCGACACATGACACGTATACTCTTCTGAAGAGTAAGTGCTTTTTCGGGGCACACGTGGCCGACCATTGCCCTGTTTCCTGTTATCGCATCTCTGGCATGGATTACGGCGCGGCGTTCCTTTTTTCCTTAAATAAACATGGTAGAAGTTTTTCTGTTCCTATTCTTTACTCATGATTGGAAAGCTACGCCTGCATGATTACAAATACCAATTCACATGAACAGAGTCCTCCAAGGGAGCTCGTAAAAAAGCCTGAAACCACACCAAAACTCAGTATCTCATCCCTGGCGGTCATCATTTTGTCGACCCTGCTGCTTCGTGTCGCCGGGCGTGTGAGCTTTATTATTCTGACCTTCTACCTGGGAGAGCATTTTGAATCGGCCTTCCTGGTCACCCTTGTTCTTGAATCCTACTACCTGACTGAACTGTTTCTCTCTCCCATCATCGGCAGCCTTTCAGACCGCTTTGGCCGCCGTCCCTTCCTGGTCTTTGGTCCGCTTCCGGCAGCTATTGCTGTCTTCGGCTTCTTCACCATCTCGCGCATCTACCCGAGCCCGAACGCGGATCAGTTCAATCTGCATCTGTTGATCCTGCTCGGCGTCATTCTGGTTGGGCGTCTGCTCGAAGGTGCCACCACTGGCATGAATGTGCCCGGCACGCTCGGCTATTTCACAGATGTGACGATTGGTTCTGAGAAGCTGCGCGCGAAAGTAAATACCGCTTTTGAGGTCGTCACGGTGGCCGGACTGGCGCTAGCAATCCCGCTTGGTGGGGCAATCAGCAAAATGGCCGGGACGACGGGCTTCCTGATCGTGCTTGCGCTCTACTTGACCATCGTCGCTGTGTCCTTCTTCGGCATAAAAGAGAGCCATCACATCGGTGAGCAGCAGACAGCGTCTCACCCTTCGATCTGGGAAGGGTTCGCGATGATCCGCCATCGCCGCATCTTCACCTTTATCCCGGCATGGTTCGCCGTGAACGCCTTGATTGGCGCACTCCCGAACCAGATTCTGCTGATTATGACCTATCCAGAGCCCGCCGCCAGTGCACGTCATCCGGGACAGCTCTTCTACGGCGGCTTCGATCGCATGGCATCGACGATGTGGGTGGGACTGTTCGCGCTCTTCTTCCTGATAGGAATGGGCCTGTGGATGTTTATTGTCCCGCGCATGCGTCGCTCAACCGTGATGTATATCGGTCTCTCCGGGCTGGCCCTGCTGATTGCCTCCCTCTCGATCGTCAATAGCCTGAGTGGCACGATGGAGAGCCTGCCTGCCGGGATACTGCCGTTTGCCATCTCGATGCTGGTGCTTGCGGTGGTTGGTCTGCTGCTGCTGGCTGGCTTTACGCCGGTAGCGCTCTCTCAGATGAACGCCATTGCTGAAAGCATGCCTGGCAAACGTGGCGCGGTCATGGGCCTGTACTCTGTCGTGCTGGGTATCGGCCAGGCACTCGGCCAGGGTATTGGCAGCATCTTTGTCGACTGGCAGGGCTTCTATGGCCTGATGACCTTCTCGGCCCTGATGCTGATCGTCTCGCTCATCAGTGTGACCTACATGCGCGTCCATAAAGATGATCTACTGGCAACCGCCGCCCATTAACGGCCGTTCCTCATGCCCCCATTCGTTATGGATGGGGGATCTTTTTTTTCTCATCATAGGTAGAAGCAATTATACGAGCATTTTAGAATTGCCCGCATTTTCCCGGAATCTCCTCACCCGGTTGTGATAAAATGAGCGCAATATGAACCTGTGGGCCGATATCGATCACAATGAACAAGAACAGAGCAGAACCGGAACGGTGACACGCCGAACGCGCCGTCTCACCGAATGGGACGTACTGTCCTCAGTACGAGAGTGGCTGGTAGAACACTATCTTCCGGCCTATTGTCGCTCCCTGATCGCCACACGTATCTTTCGCCGCTGCTACTGGATTGATGCCCTGGGGCTTGAGACGCGTGCCCTGTCCTCTCAGTGCAACGGGACAGGCAAGCCCGCGGCGCTTCAGCCTTTTCTCTCGCTCACAAACAGCCTGAAGCAAGAACACGCATCTTTTCAGTTCTCCGCCCTGCTTTTTGCTCCCGGCAAGCGGAAGCATACCGCTCAACCCCTGACTCTTTCTGGCAAAAGCACTCTTTTTCAGCTCCCCTGGCCCAATGCAGCGACAACCATACTGCAACAGCTTGAGCAATCGCCAGCGCTCTTTCTCCTTAACCCTCTGAGTCCAAACCTCTTTCGCTATGAACAGCTTGTACCACTCTTCAGGCGGACAGCTCCCACCGAGCTCTGCTTGCTGATTTCTCATCAACAGGTCACGGCCCTGATGCAAACAGCCCAGCATTCAAGCGAGGTTGCGACACAGTTGAAAGATCTTCTGCGCAGCGATCGCTGGAAAACACTGCCGCCCGCAAAGGCCGTTTCAGGCTTTCTCACGCTCTTTATGGCAGTGATGAAACGTCACTTTTCCTTCCCAATTCAGCGCATTCCGGTCCTGATGCAGGTCGGTCCGGCGCATGTTGCGGCACAACCCTATACGCTCCTGTTTGCCACGCGCCGCCAGGATAGCCTGCTCTGTATGAATGACGCGATTAGCTTCTATCGGCAGCACCTGTACAGGGAGAGCTGTCGGGGAGTTCTCGGGGAAGAATGGTTTCTTGCTCAGGAGCAGGAACGGCGGGCAACCGCCCTGCAACAGCTCTATGAAGAGACGCTCCATCTGGGTCGAGGGCAACGTGTGCGCCGCTGGCCTGATCTGCGGCAACAGCTTTGCCTCTCGCACTTCGGGCACTTTTCGCAAGCTGATTACAATGAGATCATCCAAAAGTTATTATTGAACAAAGCTGTATACTGCGAATGGAGGAGATCAGGAGCAGAGCAGCAGCACACAGCACTCCCCGGGAACGAGGATATATTACTCTGGAACGCATAAAAGGAAGTAAGGCATAGAAGGTGTTACCAGGGGGAAACGTTGGGCATGGGGAGACCCAACGTTTTAGCAACACCTCCTATATATAATGTACGTATTTTCGCGGCATTTGGTAGCATAATTACAGAAGCAAAAGTGTTCTTTTTAAGAAAAGCTATTACTCACATGTATGCACCGCCTGGTCTGGAAAAGGATGACATACCGTGAGTAATAGGGATAGCGGAGCAAAATTGTGGATAATAGCAATATTTCAGCGCGTAATACGCTCAATGAACTAACAGGAGCAGAATGGCTGTATTTTACGAAGAGCATCCACACCACGTCCTATCCGTCAGCATACGGACATAAGCTACGCAAGCAGCACGGAGCAAATAAGCCTCCACAGCTTATGTGCCAGTTAATCGAGTTTTTCACCAAGCCGGGCGCTCGAGTGCTCGACCCATTCGCGGGCGTTGGCGGCACGCTTATTGGTGCCTCCATCTGTAAAAAGCCACGGCAAGCCATTGGAATTGAGATCAACCCAAAATGGATAGAGATCTATCAACACGTGCTTACCGAGAGCGAGGGGACCCTGCTACCGCAACAGATGCTTTGTGGCGATTGTCTGAAGCTAATGCAGGACATGGAATCCGCTTCCTTTGACTTTATCGCGACTGATCCTCCCTACAATATCCATCTTGAGCAAACCATGTCAAACACCCGCTACGCCGCGAATCATGCCAACCGGCGGACCGATTATGATATGCGCTCCGACCATCCCGCCGATCTCGCCAATCTTCCCGATTATGAAGCCTATCTGGATGCAATGGGGCAGGTCTTCGCGGAGTGTTATCGCTTGCTCAAGCCACAGAAGTACATGGTCGTGATTGTGCGCAACGCCTATCAGCGGGGAGAATATATCTTCACACATGTAGATCTCGCCCGGAGAGCCAGACGGTATGGCTTTATCCCCAAAGGCGAGATCATCTGGTATCAGGTAGGAACGCGGTTACGCCCGTATGGCTACCCTGTTGCCTACATCCCGAATATCGCGCATCAGTATATCGTCGTGCTCTACAAGCCAAAGGAGCAACATTAGGCTATCTGCTGCTTGAGCAAGAGCTTGCGCATCCACTCAGGGGTATAGATCTGCCCTTTCCGCTGCGCAAGGCGCAAGAAGTAGACGGCGAGAAACACGCCGAGGCAGAGCGTTATCAGGCTGCCCTCAACGCCGAAGCTGCCACCAGTCCAGATCTCGGGACCGCTCAGGCTTGCATGCAGGATACCGGGAAACGCGATTCCGGAGACAGGCGCGCCCAGAATGGTTCCCTGCATCAGGTTCCAACCAAAGTGAGCAGCGGTCACGGCCCAGAGGCTGCGCGTCACCATGTAAATGGCCGCGAACGTAACACCTGCTTCGACCATGATCGTCAGCGCGCTGAGAATGGTAGCATGCGGGTTTAACAGATGCGCAAGCCCAAACAGTGCCGCGCTGAGCACCACTGCCCCCCAGGACCCGACGATCCGTTCAAGAAGTCGAAAGATGATACCACGAAAGAAGGCCTCTTCATAGATTGCTCCGGCCAGAAAGAGCAGCAGACCGTGGAGCAGGAAAGCGGGGATCTGCCCCGGCGCGATCATGCCCGTTACCCGATACCAGCCCGGCAAGGCCAGCAACCCCAGAACTCCCGCCACCAGGATCGAGCCCCAGAAAAGGCCAAGCGCACTATCGCGTAACGCATGTCGCGGGGACAACCCCACACCCTCCACCGAGGGAAGACGCTCGGGCCAGCGTTGCGCAAGCAGCAAGGTAATGACCCCGGCCAGTGCCGAGATCGCATAGAGAATGACATCCTGCCAGCCACGCGGAACCTCTACAAAGAGCAACCCCAAAGACAGCAGCAATGACAGCACGAAGAACAGACCGAGCTCGATCAACAGATGCATGAACGGTAATGCCAGGAGTTTTTTCACAATGTCCATAACGCCTCCTTCACTCTCCACTAACAAGCAAACACTATTTGAAAAAGGGTAAGACCGCATGCTACAATAAACCAATATCTTTTACGGTCGTCGTCTAACCCTCACAGATGAGTGCTGAGTTTATGTTCATGTCGTAGCTACATGATCCGTTTTCTGGCCCTCCTTCGTTCTATAAGAAAGTCGACTCTTCGCCAGAAGCAAACAGAAGAGCAGTTTTCATGTTAAGTATAATAGCAGGAATACGAAAAAAAGCGAAGCATTTCCCCGAAAGAAAAGAGAACGTCTATGGTACGTCAACAAAAGAACAATAATAGCCGAAACAAACATACATACAGGCGGCCAGTGGAAGCTGCAACGCCATATCAGCCGCCATTTGAAGAAAACGAACGCGTTGATGAAGTTTTGCTGGAAACAGATAGCCAGCGCCGAGGAACGAGTATTATTCCCTCGATTGAGCATGGAGAAGGCTATCACGAGGCCGGAACCAGAGATGTCGAGATGTATATTCGTACCTACAATACCCTGTTGCGCAGTTCCGGAGAGATCAATTTAAAGGCGCTGGTTCAGGCACACTATAACATCGATTCGAGCCTGCATCCCGACGCGCGCTCGGCCAAGCCCGATATGTCAGCCTTCATCTATAGTGTGCTGCGGCTCCCCTCCGCCATCCTGCACTGTAATCTGGTGTTGCTCGGGCAATCCGAGACGGTCTTTCTGAACCAGGGCTACCATGTGGACCAATGGGAAGCCGTGACCGCGCCAGCCCGCCGCCGCAAGTGGTTCTATGATGGAAAAGAAACGCTGGCCGTCTATGTTGCTAGCGTCAGCGATACAGATGACATTGTGCCGATTCTGGTTGCTTTCCAGATTGAGTGGAACAAGATCTATTATCTGCTCAACGAAGATCCAACCACGATGAAGCTGCTTGAGACACGAATGGATCGAAGTTCTCCCGTCTTTACCGAGATCAGCAAGGTGGTCAGCGAGCGGCTGCACATTGCCCGGGATGACTGGCAACGGCTTGAGGTGATCTGGGGTGATCAGCTCTGGCACAACCTGCTGATGATTGGCCGCCAGCGCAAAAGCTTCCGTATGCGTATGCTTGGTGGCTCGCACGTTGGCTATGTGCGGGCAACGCGTCAGTGGTGGGCACCGGTGGAAGCAGTGCTCGACAAGCTCCAGCTCAACGATCGCCCGATCTACTTTGTTTCCAGTAACACACATAGTCTGGTCAATCTGGTCTCTGGCAGCATCATTGAACGAGAAGAAGAGCTTACCCGGTTCGCGCTTAAGGGGCCGGATCGCTACCTCACCGAAGAATGCCGCAAGCTACAAGAAGGCATCGTGCCGGGCAACTGGCATAACTTCCTCTACTTCGTGGCTCGCGAGTGGGGGCGCACGCCGCAGGGCCAGGAGTTCCTGAAGCAGCGCGAGCAGCAGGAGCAGGAACGCGGCATCTGGCGTGTCAACGCACGGCATGGGCTGGAAATCGATGCCCAGATCTTCGAGCTGGCAAAGCTCCAGCCATTCGAGATTGACCCGCGCTGCCGCATGCCTCATATGAACCTGTTGGCCGAGAGTCGAGCGATCATTCTCAATATTGATTATCCGCTCGGGATGGCCGCCTACCGCATGATGCGCGAGATCATGGAGAATACGACCCAGATTCGAGGCATCTATATTCTGGGGAAAGCCGCCACGCTCAATGGCAGCATCGGCGATGTGATGATCTCCAATGTCGTGCTGGATGAGCATAGTCAGAACGTCTACTGGCTGGACAACCGCTTCAATGCCAGCGATGTGCAGCCCTATCTGATCTATGGCTCGGTGCTGGACAATCAGAAGGCCGTTTCGGCAAAAGGAACATTCCTGCAAAATCGCCAGTATCTCGACTTCTACTATCAGGCCAATTACACGGTCGTCGAGATGGAAAGCGGCCCCTACCTGAACGCCATCTACGAGGATCAATACCTGACCCGCTACCCGATTGGCGAGAATATCAACTTTGCCAGTTTGCCTTATGAACTGGGTATCCTGCACTACGCCTCAGACACGCCCTATACGCGTGGCAAGAATCTGGGCGCAGGCAGTCTCTCCTACTTTGGCATGGACTCAACCTATGCCTGTACGGTCGCGATTGTGCGCCGCATCTTTGAGCAAGAGATTCGGCGGCTGCAAAGGACTCTTCCTGAACCAGCCCGCAAGGAAGAGACGCAGAGCAAGGAACAGCGGGAGAAAACCAGCGCATCCTGATCGGATGTTGCATTTCAAGGGAGAGGATAGCCCCTCTCTCTTCCATCCCTTTCTATTTCAGGAGAACAATCGTTGTCTACCAGACATACACTGCACGGGTTTACCCATATCTATGAACCAACGCAGGCCAGCGAGCGCCCGGTGCTGATCCTGTTCCACTCGATGGGCAGTAATGAGGAAGATATGCTCGGCGTCGGCCGCCTGCTTGATCCACGAGCCGCCCTGCTCAGTGTACGTGGCAAAGAGCAGGAAGAGGGAAAAACGCGTTACTATCTACGCCAGCCCGATGGCTCACCTGATCCACTGAGCGCTCGTCAACGAGCCAATGAGCTGGCCGCCTTTCTAAAAGCGGCGGAAAGCGCCTATAACATCAGCTCAAAGAAGCGTCTTGCGGTGGGCTACTCAAACGGCGGCAATATGGTAGCCGCGCTTCTACTGCTACACCCGGAGTTGTTTGATGGCGCGATCATTCTGCACTCACGGGTTCCCTTGATCCCGGATGAGCTTCCAGACCTCAGCGGGAAGCCCCTTCTGCTGACCGGCGGTTCCGCGGATGAGCTGATCCCGCCCAAAGAGATACAGATCATGGAATACCTCTTCAAGAAGGCAGGCGCGGATGTTACCACATTCTGGCAGAGTGGCGGACACAACATCAACCATGCCGAGATGCGCACCGCGCAGCGCTGGCTGGCAGAACACACGGCCAGCTAAAACAGCGAAAGGGAGAAAAGCCTGAAGGCTTTTCTCCCTTACATCATTTTATCGTGTCTGGCGCATATGCTCTTTGATCGCCTCAACGATTAATTCATGCTCAACCAGCTTGATACGCTCCTGTAGCGACTCCTCGGTATCATCAGCCGCAACCAGCACCTCGCGCCGACAGATTGGGGGGCCGGCATCCACAGCCGGGATCACATAGTGAACGGTGCTGCCCGTCACACTGACCTTTGCCTCGAGCGCCTGCCGGGGGGCATGCATTCCACGGAAAACGGGAATCACCGTCCCGTCAGAGGTCGTGTAGGTCTCGCCCTCGCCGCCATCAGGAATCAGGGCCGGATGCAGGTTGATGATCTGCCGAGGGTACTTCTCGATAAACTCGGCGGACAGAATACGCATAAAGCCCGCAAGCACGATCAGATCGATAGCAAATAGCTGTACCAGTTCATGAAGTTTGTTCTCCCACGCGCTCCGCTGCCGCCAGGGCAGATACAGGACTGGAAGCTTATGCTGAAGCGCCCGCTGGATACCATAGGCGTTCGCCTTATTGCTCACCACCAGAGCGATTTCAACACCCGGCAAATGGCCCCCTTCAATCGCATCAATGAGCGCCTGAAGGTTACTTCCAGAACCAGAAATCAAGACGGCAAGACGCAAGGTGCGCGGTGCCTCACTCTCACTCCTCACGTTTCAATGTCCTCTGTTCTATTGCACATTACCGCCCGCGTAATGCTCGATGAGCAATATCGCGTCGATAGTGCATGCCTTCAAAAGAGATCAGTTTCGCAGCCTCATAGGCTTTCGTAACGGCCTCTTCCAGAGTTTCACCGCGAGCCGCAACGCTCAGAACGCGCCCGCCAGCCGTAACCAGTTGCCCGCCGTCAAGCTTTGTGCCCGCATGAAAGACCTGCACGCCATCGAGCTGATTGGCCTCCTCAATGCCACTGATCGGCAGTCCGTTCTGATACTTGCCGGGATAGCCACCGGAAGCCAGCGTCAGGCTAACCGCAAAACCCGGATGCCAGAGCTCTTCAGGCGTGACCTGCTTCCCTTCAAGCACATCCAGCAGATCGGCCTTCATCAGAATCATAAAGGCCTGCGTCTCAGGATCCCCGAAACGTGCGTTATGTTCCAGCACCATCGGGCCATTTTCTGTCAGCATCATATTGCTGTAGAGGACGCCCTTGTAGGTGATATTGCGCTGCTTTAACGCCCGCAAGGTCGCTTTGACAATGCGCTCTTCCACCTGCTGCGCTTGCTCCTCACTCACGAAAGGCAGCGGAAGATAGACGCCCATACCGCCGGTGTTGAGGCCCTCATCATTATCGAAGGCGCGCTTGTGATCCTGGGAGAACTTCAGCAGCACATAGTCCTCACCATTACAGATCGCGGTAATGCTGACCTCATCGCCCTGTAAATAATCCTCAATCACCACGATATCGCCAGCCGCGCCGAAGACGCGCCGAACCATCATATCCGCTAACGCTTCCTGTGCGGTCTGCATATCCAGCGCGACAATTGCGCCTTTGCCTGCCGCATTGCCGTCAGCTTTCACCACAACCGGTGCACCATGTGCCTCAAGATATGCCTTTGCCTGCTCATAATCGGTAAATGAGCGGTGCTGAGCGGTGGGAATGCCAGCCTCGCTCATCAGTTCTTTGGCGAACGCCTTGCTCCCCTCGATCGCGGCTCCTGCTTTATCGGGACCAAAGACACGGAGCCCACGCTGCTCGAAGATATCAACGATTCCATCAATCAGCGGCGCCTCAGGGCCAACCACCGTATAGTCAATGCGGTTTCGCTCCACAAAGTTGGCTAAAGCCACCACATCCTCAGCGCTGATCGGGATGCACTCTGCATGGGGCATCATGCCAGGATTGCCAGGAGCGGCGTATACTCTGGCAACGCGTGGGCTCTGGGCCAGCTTCCAGACCAACGCATGCTCTCGCGCCCCTGAACCAATAACTAAAACGCGCACGTTTTTCATTCTCCTTTGCTCTATTTCTTCCCCTTGATAATAGCATCGCGAGGAACGAAGCTCAGCGGAGCCGGACCATGCTTGCGCTCAATCTGCGGATCAAACGGCCAGCCCTGCTTTTCCATACAGCCATAGCAGAACTCCCGGTTGAGCAACTCGATGCCTTCCTGATCGTTCAACTCATACGCATGCGCTCCGGCACTATGAATAGCGCGTCCCAGGCCGGGCAGACTCAAATAGCCCAGGCTCTCGACCCCGATATAGTCTGCCACTTCCTGAATGCTGCGCCCCGCCGCGATTAATTCGGTATCGCGTGGAATATCGATCCCAAAATAGCAGGGATGTCGCAACGGAGGCGAGCTGATCCGCAGATGGATCTCCTTCGCGCCATAGTTGCGCAATGCCGAGGCCAGCCGCTTGACCGTGTTGCCACGCACGATAGAGTCATCAACGATGATCAGGCGTGCCCCCTCGATCTTCGGCCGCACAAAGTTAAACTTCAGATCAACCTCTAGCTGACGTAAGCGCTGATCCGGTTTGATAAACGAGCGATCACTGTAGCGGTTCTTGATAATGGCCTGACTGTAAGGAATACCCGAGACCTCAGCGTATCCCAGAGCAGAGGGGATAGAGGAATCCGGAACGGGCACCACCAGATCAGCTTCAACCGGGTGCTCGCGTGCCAGTTCACGGCCCAATGCCTCACGCACAAAATAGGTGTAGCGGTCATTCAGGCGCGAGGTAGCGTCGGAAAAGTAGATATATTCAAATACACAGAGCGAGTGTGTTGGCAGATCGATCAGCATTTCGCTCTGTATACCATTCTCATCAATCGTAATCAGTTCGCCCGGCTCAACCTTGCGCACAAAAGTAGCTCCCGTGCGATCCAGTGCACAAGACTCCGAGGCAACGATCCAGCCATTGCCCAGACGTCCAATACAGAGCGGACGTAGTCCCCAGGGATCGCGAGTCGCGTAGAGCTTGCCGTTCGCCAGGATCACCAGACTGAATGAGCCACGCAACATCTGCATGACCTCATACATGCGATCACGGAACGTTTTTCCCTCGACGGAGAGTAATAGCCAGGCAATCACCTCGCTATCTGTTGTTGAAGACAGCGCTTCTGGTGGGAATGCATTCCGTAGCGTTGCGGCATTGACCAGGTCGCCGTTATGAGCAATCGCGATCGATTCCGCCCGGCCACCGACAACAAAAGGTCCGGCATTCTCGACACAACTGGAACCGGTTGTAGAGTAGCGCACATGCCCGATGCCGCATCTCGACCAGGGAAGATTTGTTCCGGAGTCGGGGAACACCTCGCGGACCTTCCCCATACCAACGCGATGCGAGATGGTGCCATCCTCGTTGTATACAGCCATGCCCGCGCTCTCCTGCCCACGATGTTGCAGAGCGCTCAGGGCCAGGGTAAGATAACGCCGCACATCCAGACTAGCATTGTCCTGTGGCGTATAGATCCCCACCACACCACAAGCCTCATGTAGTCGCTCCATGATAGCTCCTCTCTGGCATACTACCAGACGTATTCAGATGGTTCAGCCATAAAACCATGAAAACGCAAGACATTACAACTTCAGTCTGCCGGTCAGATCCGCAACCAGTGCGTAGCGGTCGGCAATATCCTGTAAACTATCCGCGGTGACTTCGCGTAGATTGCGGTACACTTGCTTGTCCAGCATGCGGTTTTTATCGCCACCGGGCCATAGACGCCAGCTATCATTGTCAATGACATCAGCCACCAGCAGTGTTCCTTCAGCGGTGCGACCGAACTCAATTTTCAGATCGACCAGCACAACATCAACGCCAGCCCAGGCCTGCTCAAGCACCTCAAAAACCTGACGGCCCATATTCGCCATCTGCTCAATCTCGGCCTCGGTAGCTATACCTGACTGAACGATATCCTGCGGCCAGATTTGAGGATCGTGGCGTACATCGTCCTTTAAAAAGGTTTCAATGAGCACCGGGTCAAAGCGCGTTCCCTCGCTCACCTCGGGATGCCGCTTGAGAAACGAGCCAGTCGCCAGCCGACGCTGTACATGCTCTATCGGGAGCATCGAGCAGTGACGTACCAGCAGCGTCACCTCATCGACCTGGCGGACAAAGTGTGTGGCAATGCCTGCCTCGTTCAACAGGTGAAAGACATTAGCCGTCGTCTGCGTGCTCCAGCGAGATTTTCCAGCCAGCTCATTGCGGCGGGCGCCATCACCGGCGGTAATAGCATCCTTGTTCACGATGTAGACCAGCGAGCTCTCTTCAGGATGCGCGTAGATCTTCTTTGTTTTTCCTTCGGCAAGCAACGGCCCAAATTCAGGCTTCTCGTTCATCTCATTCTCCTTCCACAAGTAGAGAACCACAAAGAGGGCGAACCTCACGGACCGCCCTTCTTCAAGGTCGTATCGGTCTATTGAATGACGACACCCTGACCGGCCTCGATACGACCGATCTGTATCAGTTCAGGAATGCGGCTTCGGGCCTCTACTGCTGCCTTAGGGGATAGGACCAGAACCATGCCAATGCCCATATTAAACGTCTGATAGAGCTCCTCTTTCGGCAGGTTGCTTAAGCGAGCCAGTAACTGGAACAGGGGTGGAGTCTTCCACGAAGCGGTCTGAATCACAGCCTGCAAGCCAGTTGGCAGAATGCGTGAGATATTGCCCTGGAAACCACCACCAGTAATATGCGCCATTCCTTTGATAATCCGTCCACGAATCGCCAGGTAGGAACGGAGATCCATAATCTCATGGAGATAGCTTCGATGCGGTCGCAACAACGCATCAACCAATGACTCACCAAGTTCCGGCAAGACGGTATCCAGCGAGTACGGAGCCAGCAGTTTACGAGCCAGAGAATAGCCATTTGTGTGCAGGCCATTAGAAGGGAAACCAAGCAGAACGTCGCCCTGCTCGATCGTTTGCGGGTTGGTCATCTCATTGCGCTCAACGACGCCAACAATCGTCCCGGCCAGATCAAAGGCCCCCGGAACATACACATCCGGCATCTCTGCGGTCTCGCCCCCAATCAGCGCACAACCGGCCTCCTGACAGGCCTTCGCCACGCTCTCAACGATCTGCGAAACCTGGACCGGGTCAAGCTGGCTGGTTGCGATATAATCGAGGAAGAAGAGCGGTCTGGCTCCCTGTGTCACCAGATCGTTGACCGAATGATTGACGATATCATAGCCAATCGTATCATAGCGACGCGCCTGTGCGGCAATCAACGTTTTCGTCCCTACACCATCCGTAGAGGCAACCAGCGCGGGGTACTGCATCTTTTTCAACGCCTCGGCGCTGAAGGCTCCAGCAAACGCACCTATCCCGGCCAGCACTTCGGGCCCATGAGAGGCCTGCACCGACTTTTTCATCAACTGCTTGGCCTGCTCAGCAGCGTCGATATGCACACCACTATCAGCATAAGAAGTAGCGCCTGTATCGGCTTTTTTGGTCGGCGTAGGGGCGCTGACCGCGACCATCGTTCTGGAAAACTGCTGAGCGTAGCTATAGGCATTCTGGAAGATAATCAGGCCATCGCCCTCACCGTTCGCCAGTCCCCGATGCTGCGGATGTTGCAGTGCGGAGACATAGCGCTCGGGATGCGGCATCAGGCCGAGCACGTTCCCCTGCTTGTTACACACGCCCGCAATGTTTCCCGCGGAGCCGTTCGGGTTCTCGGGATAGCTCACTGCCGAGCCGGTACGCCCGGTCGCGGTCGCATATACCAGCGGGACCATGCCGTTTGCCTCCAGATCCGCAATATCGCCAGAGAAGACAAAGCGTCCCTCCCCATGCGCGACCGGAATTTCCAGCGGACGATCAATATCCCGGGTAAAGATACAGGCGCTTGGCTGCGTCGCCAGCGTTGTCCAGCGGCATTCAAAGCGAGCCAGTTCATTTTCAGTCAGCGTCGCGCGTTGGGGCAGTCCGGTATCATCGAAGACGCCGGGCAACAGGCCAAAGCGCACCAGCACCTGAAAGCCGTTACAGATGCCAAGCACCGGGCGTCCCTCATCAACAAACTGTCGGAGCTGTTTCCCGAGATGCAGCATCAGCTTTCTGGTCATCAGGTTTCCTGCACCCAGATCATCAGCATAGGAGAAGCCGCCAGGGAGCAGGAGAAAATGGTAATCAAGCAAGCGATCTGGCTGCTTACTCAGCTCATTAATATGCACCAGATCGGTATCAAACCCGGCCAGACGGCAGGCATACACCGCCTCACGATCACAATTTACTCCGGGAGCACGTAGAACAATAGCGCGGGTCATGCCTGCCCTCCTTTCCAGGCTTCCTGGAGCTCTTCAACACTCAGGTTGATCAATTCTTTCTCGCCATTGACAATCACAAAGCGATCATCCTGCGTCACTCTGCCCAGATAGGTCAGATTCGCAGCGCCTCGCATCTGCAGTTCAAAGGCACCAACCTGCTCGGGAGTCACCTCAACCAGGAAACGAGTCTGAGATTCACTGAAGAGACGCACCAGATCGAGCGCAGCGGGCGTCACTTCTCGTAGGGTTGGCTCAAGGCGCTCCTCGTCCTTCGCTCTGACATTCAGCATACCAACCTGAGCGACATCGAGGCGCACGCCAAGCATACTCGCAAGTGACATCTCAGCCGCCGCAACAGCCAGACCACCTTCGGAGAGATCATGACAGGCACGAACCAGTCCCCTACGAATGGCCTCTCCAAGTGCTTTCATAGCCACAAAGGCAGTGGGAATCTCGACCTGTGGCACCTCGGTTTGTGGCAAGACATTATGCAGCGAACCCGGATCAACAACCTCACTCAGATGTGAGCCAGCCAGTTCATTGCGCGTGCGTCCAACCAGATAGAGCAGGTTTCCAGGCGTCTTGAGCGCCATATCTACCGTCTTTGCCGCATCCTCAATGACACTGACCGCCGAGATCACCAGCGTGGGGATCACTGGCAGGCGTTTGCCATCGGCACGGTACTCGTTATTCAGGCTATCTTTTCCAGAGATAAAGGGCACTTTGAACCCGACAGCGGCATCATAACAGCCCTTCACCGCACGGACCAGCGTGCCAAGCTGCTCGGGGTCAGTCGGATTGCCCCAACAGAAATTATCAAGAATGGCAGTTCGCGTGATATCGCCGCCAACAGCCGTAATATTGCGCAGTGCCTCATCCACCGCATTGACAGCCATATGGTAGGGATCTACCGTGCCATGCAGCGGATTCACACCATTTGAGAGTACAACCCCGGCCCGCGTTTCTTCACCCAGAACCGGCTGAAGAGGCTGAAGCACGGCGGCATCACCCGGGCCATTGCCAGCGCGTCCAACCAGCGGCTTGCGAATGGTCGCCCCCTGAACCTCGTGATCGTATCGGCGCACAACATCTTCTTTTGAAGCGATCGAGGGATGACGCAATAGCGCCAGCAAAGCGGGGCCATAGGAGCTACCAAGCGCATTCGCAGATGCAACAGAAGTCGTCGACGCCGTGTCGGGCCGCTTGCGCGTCCAGGTCGCCTCTAAGGTGCGCAGCGGGCAACCATCATGCAGAAATTCCATCGAGATATCTGCGACAACCTGCCCCTGATAGGTCACAGTCAGTCGCTTGTCGCGAGTAAACTCACCAATCACGCTGACCTCAACCTCTTCGATCTCACAGATATCTAGTAGCGCTTGCAGTTTCGCGGGAGGAACCGCCAGTACCATGCGCTCCTGCGCTTCAGAAAGCCAGATTTCCCAGGGCGCAAGTCCCTGATACTTCAACGGCGCATGGGCCAGCTCAACACGGGCGCCGGTCTTTGCCGCCATTTCACCCACCGCAGACGAGAAGCCACCCGCACCACAGTCGGTAATCGCGTTGTACAGGCGACGGTCACGCGCCTGGATCACCGCTTCCGTGACCTTCTTCTCGGTCATCGGCGCACCAATCTGAACAGCGCTACCTGCCTGCGTATTCAGCTCATGACTCATCTCGCCAGAAGAGAAGGTCGCACCATGAATACCATCGCGTCCCGTTCGCCCCCCCAGTACAACAATCAGATCGCCGGGTTGAGGCGCGTTGGGATGACTTCCGTGAGGTAACACACCCAGACAGCCGCAGAAGACCAACGGATTATAGATATAGCCCTTGTGATACAGGATGGCTCCGTTCACGGTCGGAATGCCCATCTTGTTTCCATAGTCGCGAACGCCGTTGACAACGCCACTGGCGATACGACGCGGAGAAAGGACGCCCTGCGGCAACTCTTCGACAGGTGTATCAGGCGGACCAAAGCAGAGAATATCGGTGCAGGCAATCGGCTGAGCCGAGACGCCCAATACGTCACGAATGACGCCACCAACACCGGTATTCGCGCCGCCAAACGGTTCAATTGCCGAGGGATGATTATGTGTTTCGACCTTAAACGCCAGATCATGGCTTCCGGTAAAGCGAATAATCCCGGCGTTGTCGCTGAAGGCCGAAACAAGATAAGGATGCTGCACCTCTTTGGTTGCACGCATGATATAGCTCTTCAGCAGGCCATGAATGGTTTCTTGTGCCTGCGTTTGCCCCTGCTCGTCCTGTTCGCGATACTCAATCGTCGCCTTGAAGGTCTTATGCGAACAATGCTCCGACCACGTTTGTGCGATTGTTTCAAGCTCAACATCGGTCGGCTCGCGTCCAAGCTCACGGTAATGGGCCTGAATCGTGCGCATCTCCTCAAGGTTCAGGGCAAGCAAACCGGAACGACTGAGCTCGATCAGCTCATTGTCATTCATCCCGGAAATGAAAACAGTCGTCACATGCACCTTCCGCTCGCTTGCATCCGCTTGCGCGACAGTGGTTGGCTGGACGACTGGTTGACCTTCGTTGCCTCCGCTTGCACGGTCCCCTGCACAATGGATCTCATAGGTTTGAATAACCGGATTAAAGAGCAGGGATTGCGCGATAAAACGAACATCCTCCTCGCTTAAGCGCTGATCAAGCAAGAACCGCAGACCGGTCTCAACGTGCTCAAGCCCCTGAATTCCCAGCATCTTCGCGCCTTCGATCACGCTTTCGGCCAGAGTATCAGTGACCCCTGGATGGTAGAAAACATCCACCGTATGCACGTCAGCAGCATATCCTACCGGTCGAGCCTCCTGTACAACGGGATCAACAAGCAACTGTTGCTTCAATTGCTCAAGATCCGTGTCACTCAGGGAACCGGAAAGGTGATAAAGCTGAGCGGTACGGATAAAAAGAGGGGTGTCAACAATCGTAGCGAGTGAAGGAAGAGAATGAATCGGTAATTGCAATATATCCTGGACAAGCTGCCGAGCATACCCATCGTATGAATCGGAAGTTGCCCGTACCTCTATTTGATATAATGTCACTTTTCTTAATCCTGGCTGGCTCTGGAAAAAAGGTCCTGTCAGAATGTTGTCCCACCAGACCAGTTTACAACACCTCATCCGATGGGACATGTTCATTGTAGCACTAAGTTTACACGGTGCGCAAATTACCATGAGCAATAAGTGTGTGCCTGACACTTATTGCTCATCTGGCAATGCATCCTGTTCTCAGAGTGCGCGTGCAACGTATTTATTCCTGGTGCGAAAGGCGTTGAAGCAGCGCCGAGAACACGTTGGCCGATTGCGCTTTCCCATACGGTGAGGAGAGATGGAGCAGGTACACGCTGCCACTGCCCGGAGGCCAGTCAAGCTGGTGGCGCGGATCATAGGCGACGATGCCCCGTTCAAACCGCTGAACAGCCGTTCCCTGCCTGGGGTAGAGTTCCCCGGTACGAGGGAGCCCCAGATAGGTCAGGCCATTGAAGCCATTTCCACCAAAGGAACGATAAAACTTGAGAATGGCCCCATAGATAGTCAGGCCGTTTTTCTTACAGCGCCAACGATCAGGGCCCGCGTCTTCAAAGTAGTTTGCGACCTCCGGATGTGAGAGACTGATCATATCTCCCTCCTCTAAAAAACGAAAGAGATCGTCCCAGGGATAGGGCCCGGGACAACGGCTTCGATTCACCGGATCAAGCGAAAAGTGGCCGGTAATGCCGCCGTCACCATCAGCCTTCCGCATTGGGATGCCATGACGCTGGCAGATGTGCAGAATGAGACGAAAGCTTGCATCACGCTGCGCATCCGTCAGCTCGTCCGAATTATCGGTGCTCGGCTTGACATGCTCAATGGAGATCGTGACATTATTAGGATTGACGTCTGTCGGCCACCAGGGATCATGGCCCGCGGTCAGACCGCCGTTGGCCCACGCCCCGTCCTTTTCGCTGACACACTGTACAATGGTTCCATCCTGACCCACCACATAATGGGAGCTTACCTGACTATCCTCACGCTGGAAGTAATAGCCGACTTCCTGTGCTGTATGAAAGCCCGCAGTACCATGAAGTACGATCCATTTTGGAGAGTGACCGTCCCGATTCGGGAAGTAATTGGGGGAAGGTATCCAGACCACACCATCCTCATCCATACATACACTCCTTCGATCCTATTGACTCAACTATTCGACGAGTAGAGGGATGTGAGTCAATTGCACTAAAAAGTATACCTAAAAATTGTCAGCTTGTGAAGGGATTTTGTCACAAAAAATCCGTGAAATGGAAATTTTCGGGAGGCACAGCATTTCAGCATATGCCTCCATATATCAGAGGAAAAGATTAGATGATGCCCTCCAGTTCTCCCTTTGGATCGCGCAGCATCAGTTCAGCAACCGCCTGATGAGGGTCCTGATTGTCAAACAGGACATGACTGAGTTGTTCGGTAATAGGTAACTCCACGTGATAGCGCTTTGCAAGCTGAAGCGCCGCCTTCGTCGTAGTGACGCCTTCCGCGACAGAATGAGTAGATTGCAGAATATCAGCAAGGCGCTCTCCCGCAGCGAGCCGCCGCCCAAGCTGCTGATTGCGGCTCAAAGGGCTGGCGCAGGTTGCGATCAGATCACCGATCCCGGCCAGACCAGAAAACGTCAGGGGATTGGCTCCAGCAGCGATCCCCAGACGCGCGATTTCGGCCAGCCCACGTGTGATAAAGGTTGCCTTCGCGTTCTCGCCATACCCCAGACCATCGTTCATCCCTGCACCAATCGCAATGATATTTTTCAATGCGCCCCCAAGCTCAACACCGACCACATCATCCGAGGAATAAACCCGAAAATAAGCTGTCGACAGCAGATCACGGCAGGTAATCGCAACAGCGGGCTCGACCGCAGCGACAACAGCGGCTGTCGGTTTCTCCTGCGCCACCTCCTGGGAGAGATTGGGGCCGCTGAGGGCCGCAAGCCGTTGGGCCGCGTCCGGAATCTCCTCCGCTACCACCTCTGTCATACGCTTCAATGTGCCTATTTCAATTCCTTTACTGGCGCTCAGGAGGAGCGTCTGCGCCTCAAGATAGGGCTTGAGCAGGCGCAGATTTTCACGCATGCGCTGTGAGGGAGTGACCAGGAGCACGAGATCTTTCTGAGAGACTGCCTCAGCGATATTGGACGTTACTTGAAGTGTGTCGGGGAAAGGAAAACCGGGCAGGAAAAGTGTATTCTCTCGTCTCTGCTGCATCACGCTTGCCCGCTCGGGCCGATGCTCCCAGAGGGTCGTAGCAAGCCCTTTCTTCGCCAGAAGACGCGCCAGCGTTGTTCCCCAGGCACCGCAACCGATCACACCGATAGCTACCATGAAATGTTCTCCTGACAATTCAGAATAATGCTTTTGCAAGAAGGACAATGTTTTTCTGGTTCATTGTAGCATAGCAGAAGAGCGAGGAATAGCCGTCAAAGAGGAAGACAGGTAATAGGAGAAAGGAAGGCAACCGGGAGGCTACCTCCCGGTTCCTGATATGCTAGCGGAGATGCGGAGCCGCAGGCACGCGCCAGTAGCGCCGACGGTCAAGCGGCTCATTGGAATTGAGCCCGGTGCTGGCAACCAGACCCGCCGCCTGTAGCTGCTGTAGTGCGATCAATAACGCGCTCGGGCGCAGGGTAGACGCCTGAAGCAGCTCATGTTGTCCCCGTCGCATGATTGCAAGCAGGTCATACAACATCAAGGCCTGCTGTGGATCCTCTGGGAGCACCTGCAACACCATTTCCGCCAGTTCTCGCTGTCGCTTCCGTTTACGGTTTGCTTCAGGATCCTGGAGACCCGATCTTTTGCCGGGAAAGAAGCGAACCTTCAACACACATGCCTCGGCTCCCTGCTTCATACATGCCAATTCTTCAATCTGAACCGTCTCCCCATAGCGTTCAGCCGCTCCCTCGATTGCTCCATAGAGCAGCGAACACAAGGTACGGCCATTTTGATAGATCAAGAAAAAGGCTAAGGGATCATCAGGAGCCTTTTCGTAGCGGAAAAGCGGCGGCGTTACCATTTCCGATGCGCGATGCATCTGCGCATGAGCCTCGCCCATTTTCAACAGCAGATCACGCCCGCTGGTCACAGAATCCAGCAGATAAGCACAACGATGGTTGGTGGTAATATTGGTGATAAAATAACGCCCATATTCCCGTAATAGCTGATCGACTGACACCCCTTGCGCCTGAGAAGCCAGCATGACGCCCCGTACGACCTCTTCATCGAGGTAAATGTGTTCAATCAAGGGCTGGTTATCCTGTGGTTGACCCATACTATCGCGATACCATGACAGAAACTGCTCGCCATAGCGCTCGCGTAAGTATTTTTCCCACGTGTAGACAACTAATCCATGCATATACTATTTTCCTTGCTTCCATTCCTTCTTTTTATCAATCTCTCGATAAAACCGCCAGAGAAGCCGTTACTACAACCTTTCAACCGTACGTTCGCTCTCGACGGCAAAAGAGCCCTGTCACCTCACCAAAGCTCAACTGTCGTATGTATGAGACGAAACGAAGTACGAAGGGGCGGTTGTGTTTGTATTCGCGCTGGTAAACACCAGATGCTGCTTTTTCCGATCCTGATTAAACCGGAGCTCTTTCTGAATCTCGACATCAGTCACGGTCAGGGCAACAATCCGTTCAGCAGCAGGGAAGTGGTGCAAACGATCAGGCGGAACATCCGCACGATCAAACACCTGCGCCTGCCCGACAATACAAACAGCCATCTGAGAGACATAATCCGGTACAAGTAGTGCCGCTTTTCCCGTTTCGAGAATATTCCCTATAGCCTCAAAAGCTCCATTCCCTCGATAGTCAGGAAGTAAAATGGTCCCGCGTGGACTTGCCTGATTCGGCGGCAACGTCACAAGAAAACCTTTTGAGCCCCCACGGTGATTGAGCGCGTATTGTCTCTGCTCATCGACGGAACAGAGAAAACAAATATGACGCTGCGCCAGATAGGCACGTACCAGAGGAGAGAGGTACGTATCACCCGCTCGTTTCACTGCTTCTGCCAGTGCGGCTTCACCGGTTGAGATCTCGGCGGAAGCAGTCAGACCGGCAACCGAACTGCGTACATAGCGAGAACAATGAAAAAAGGCTTGAGTTACATGCAGCAAAAGCCAGAAGGAATCGCTTTCCTCACCAAGCATCACCTCGGCCTCTCCCTGAACGCACAACCGCTCGCGAGTGGCGTGCTGCACAAAGCAATAGCTGAGCTTGACGGGTTGACCTGCTAACAGTTGATGAAGAATACCATACAATAGGTGTGCCGAGCGGTAGCGCTCGTGCATAAAAGGGATTTTCAGGACACAGGTATGAGCATCAGGGGTGAGAATGAAACCTCTATTCCCCGCAATAATCATACTACGCGGCTCCCATTGCATGCCGGGGCCAGAGACAACGCAGAATGATTGCCGTGAAATAAATGCTCGGGCCTCATCGCTGAGATAAGGCGTTTTCTTTCGATCGAAATCGGCTCCTGAATCCTGCGTCCCCCAACGTGCCCGGGCCTCCATTTGCCCTTTAGAAACATGCATGAAACCTGCCTCCTTGCGATATTAAAGTCAGAGCACAGCTACTGAGAATGGTGGAGAACCAATTGTAGCAGAAAAGACGAGGCACCCTTTTGCGAAAATGTTTCTCGCTTCCCCGTGTAGCTGCCTCTCGCAGCTCCCACATCGGGATATGTTCATACAATCACTTTGTGTGTTCCAGTGTATTCCTTCCGACCTGTAGATATAACTATACACATCCTTACTACGAAACAGCAAGCTTTCTCGTATCGAAAGGGTACAGCTTACCTATTTTTCCCCCATCATTGTCGTGAAAAAGGTGCCAGAAAGGAAAGCATCGCACCTTTTCGGGGAGATGAAACACGACAATGATAGAGGAAAGCTCTTTTACACGTTATCGCTTCTCGGCTGGACTGCTATGCTCTTTCTCTGGCTCTTCGGTTCCGCCATAGACGGAGGGTTTCAGGATCCCGATATAGGGAAGGTTGCGATAGTACTGTGCGTAATCCAGCCCATAGCCAACAACAAACTTATCTGGTATCGAGAAGCCGAGATAGTCAACAGGAACTGTCTTGGCCCGGGGCCGCTCCTTATCGAGCAGTGCACAGATACGCAGGCTCAGCGGATTGCGGCGTTTCAGCATGTCCACAAGGTATGCCAGCGTTAAACCGCTATCGATGATATCTTCGATAATCAGGACATGTTTATTATCAATGGGCCCTTCGAGATCTTTGACAATACGCACAATGCCGCTGGACTGGGTGCTATTGCCATAACTCGAAATAGCCATATAATCGATCTCCAGAGGCAGCTCAATCGCGCGGGCCAGATCGGCAATGAAGGGGACTGCCCCTTTCAGGGTACCAAGTAACAGGACGTTTTTGCCGCGGTAATCCTCGGTAATTTGCCGCCCCAACTCCTGAATCCGCTCCTGGATTTGCTTTTCAGTGAATAAAACTTCTGCGATATCTTCGTGCATGAAAACCTCTCTTCCGGCATTCTTTATTTTCTATTCTCGGACAGCACAGGCATTTGTTGAGTTGAATCAAAATAAACCAGAGACAAACGAACAATCTGTCGCGTCTCCGCCGTCAAACGGGCACGATGGTCAATGCCAATTCCCGCCAGCCAGACACAATGTGACTGATTGAAAAAGAGCGGAATAGAATCGCGCTCAAATCGTGGAATATGTCGATCAACCAGAATATCCTGTACCTTCTTCTCATGGTTCATTCCCAAAGGCTGCATCCGATCACCCGGTTGCCGCCTGCGTATCCATAAACCATCCCGGGCGCAGGCTCCATCAATATAGACAGTATACCGATCGGAGGGTAGCAGCCGCCAGACTGTTGACCAATCCTTCCGGCGCACCGCATCCCGGACCAGCTCAGTAAGCTCCACTGGCACCAGTTCGGCACTCGCTTTCCAGTGCATACCGGACAGCAACCGCGTACCGGGCACAGAGAGAGCCACCGGGAGGGGTTCCACCTCGACGCCTGTTTGTAGAACTGGTACCAGGAAAAAGCGCACCAATTCACCATTGCGCATCAGGCGTATCCGCTCCGGTAAATGGAATGAGTGCTCTTCACCGGTTTCCTGCGCAAGCAACTGTTCGATCAGCTTGTAATGGCGTAATTCCAGCGGCGACTGTCCGCCACACAAACGTGCGGTCACGCGGCGCAACAGATGTCGCTGAAGGGACAGAGGCAAGGCCAGCAGGGCAGCACGCCGAAGCTGGATCTCGTCCGCAGAACTGGAAAGAACCACCGAATCCCAGCATGCATTGATCTGTGCATCAATCCAGGCAGCATCGACCTGCATCACCTCTGAGGTACGCAGCAGCGTCGCTCGAAAGCCGGGATTGATAGACTCTAACAGAGGAAGCAACTCGTGCCGAATACGATTCCTGAGGAAACGAATATCGCTGTTGCTTTCATCTTCGACCGTGTCCAATTGATGCTGTGCACAATAGGCAAGCGTCGTCGCACGATCAAGCGTGAGCAAGGGACGAATAATATCGTGCTGCACAGGCTGCAAGCCAAGCATGGCAGTAATTCCACCACCTCGTAACCAGTGAAGCAGCAGCGTTTCAACCTGATCGTCCAGGTGATGCGCGACCGCGATGCGGCTCCCGGGAACCACGGAGCGGAGGAAGCGATAGCGGGCAGCTCTGGCGGCATCTTCAAGAGAGCGCCGCTCACGTCGCGCCAGTGCCTGTACATCCTCGCTACCCAGAGTGAAAGGCAGTTCCAGAGAGGCCGCCAACTGAGCCACAACCGCCGCATCTCGCTCGCTGGCCGAGCCACGCAACTGGTGATTCAGGTGAGCCACATGCAGGCGCACTGCGGCGAAAGCTCTTCCCGGTCCACAAAGGCGCGACAGGATATGGAGCAAACACACCGAATCTGTTCCCCCGGAGACAGCAACAACCACTGTCCCTTGCTCTGGCAGGAGCTGGTGTTCAAGAATATATGTTTTCACCGCCTCAACAATCGGGGCGGTGTCTTGTTCAAACTTCATAGTAAATTGCGCCTGGCATTCCTGTATGATACGATATAGATTAATTATAGAGGCAGAGTAGAGGACTCACAAGAGAGATAGTATCGCAAAACGACGAGGGTTGCATTTACAATGGCTATTCGTAAAATCATTACCATAGAAAATCCGATTCTGCGGCAAAAAGCGAAAAAGGTACGTCGCTTTGATCCTTCCCTTCAAAAGCTCGTCAACGACATGTTCGAGACTATGCACGCAAATAATGGCGTTGGTCTGGCCGGTCCCCAGATTGCCCAATCGATCCGCGTGCTGGTCGCCGAGTATGAAGATGAAGAGGCTGGAAAGCATTACAAGACCGCGCTCTTCAATCCTGAAATCATCAAAGCCGAAGGCGAAGCACGTGGAAGCGAAGGCTGTCTGAGCATCCCGGGATATCTTGGTGAGAACATTCGCCGGGCCACAAAAATCACAGTGAAGGCCCAGGACGTTCACGGCAAGCCGGTCAAGGTTCAGGCCGAGGGCTGGTTTGCTCGTATCTTGCAGCACGAGATCGACCACCTGGATGGCATCCTCTTTATTGATCGACTGGACAGTCCGGACGACCTATACGAGGTCAAGCCCGAGGATCTGGAAGAAGCCGCCGAGGAAGCGCCCGTGCTTGAATAGAAGAAAACGAAAAAGAGCTTGTTCCGCACAGGTAACAGGCTCTTCTTTTTATTTCATGCCTGCTCAAAGGCCCGGCCTACAATTTCTGTTGTTTCCGCAAAATTTGCACGCTCTGTTTCCCTAATGCCTGCTCACACTCCGGACAGACATAGAAACCCTCATCACGGTAGTGCAGCTCACTGAGAGGAAAGTACAGGTAACAGATGCCACAACGGCTTGAATCCGGCTGGCTGGCAACCTGGCGATCATGCTCAAACAGCTCACGAAGTGATTCCAGCATCTCTTCAAAATCAAAGGGTGACGAAGAATAGCTGAAACGCTCAGAACCTCCTGTCAGTTGTCCGGTCGGATGCGTTGCGCGCTCCCGCCGCGGATTGTAGCCATTCCCTCCAGTTGAGCTACTACCCATTCCTGAATGACTATGATAATTGCTCAAAGCAAGATTCTCCACACTTCTTTACAGACTATAGGGTGCGCTCTATCCGCTCATTATATCTCGAAAGCGGTATCTTGTCGATAAACCACAAGCTTCGGCGTGTAATCGAGCAAGTGAATAGGCTTTGTACAGCAAAAACACAATAAAAAAAGGCTTGCCGATTCGGCAAACCTTCTCACGTATGAAGTAGCGATTGAAAAAGCGTATGCCTCAATTTTGCCGAGCACATCAAACAGCGCCAGCGAAGTCGAAATCCATAAAGCATGCAGGTGAAACAAGCCGTTCGACCATTAGTCCCGTTCCGCTTCGCCTGTTACCAGACGTCCACGCACGGTCTATCTACCAGATCTTCTTTCTGGGGTCTTGGCTCCCTCCTCTCGGAGAGAGCGGGAAGACTCTTCTTGGGGTCGGCTTCGCGCTTAGATGCTTTCAGCGCTTCTCCTTTCTTGACGTAGCTACTCAGCTCTGGCCCAGGCAGGCCAACTGACGCACCAGCGGTCAAGCCATCTCGGTCCTCTCGTACTGAAGATGACTCCCCTCAATCTTCCTGCGCCCACGACGGATAGAGACCGAACTGTCTCGCGACGTTCTGAACCCAGCTCGCGTGCCGCTTTCATGGGCGAACAGCCCAACCCTTGGGACCTACTCCAGCCCCAGGATGCGACGAGCCGACATCGAGGTGCCAAACCCTGCCGTCGATGTGAACTCTTGGGCAGGATCAGCCTGTTATCCCCGGGGTAGCTTTTATCCGTTAAGCCACACTCCTTCCACTCGGGAATGTGGGATCACTAAGCCCGACTTTCGTCCCTGCTCGGCCTGTCTGCCTCGCAGTCAAGCTCCCTTCTGCCTTTGCACTCTGCTCGGGTGATGTCCATCCACCCTGAGGGAACCTTTGGACGCCTCCGTTACCCTTTGGGAGGCGACCGCCCCAGTCAAACTACCCGCCTGACCCTGTCCGCATGCCAGCTTCTGGCTCACGCGTGAGAAACAAAACACAACGAGAGTGGTATTTCACTGCTGCCTCCCCCTCCCCCACAAGGAAGGGTTCTCCGGCTCCCACCTATCCTACGCACGTCCTGCCTCGTTTCCAGGCCAAGGTGTAGTAAAGCTCCACGGGGTCTTTTTGTCCTGTCGTGGGAAACCCGCATCTTCACGGGTACTTCAATTTCGCCGAGTCCTCTGCCGAGACAGTGCCCAACTCGTTGCTCCTTTCGTGCGGGTCGGAACTTACCCGACAAGGAATTTCGCTACCTTAGGACCGTTATAGTTACGGCCGCCGTTCACCGGGGCTTAGATTCATGGCTACGCTCACCACTCCTCGTAACCTTCCGGCACTGGGCAGGAGTCAGCCCCTATACTTCCGCTTTCGCGTTCGCAGAGACCTGTGTTTTTGGTAAACAGTCGGTTGGGCCCATTTCTTGCAGCCTGCTCACCCCCGTGCCTCTCAGCACGAAAGCTACTCAGGCCCCCCTTCTTCCAAAGGTACGGGGTCATTTTGCCGAGTTCCTTAGCAGAGGCTCCCTCGATCACCTGGAGAGACGTCTCCCTGCCTACCTGTGTCGGTTTGCGGTACGGGCAGAGCTCGATCTCGCTAGAGGCTTTTCTTGGCGGCATGGGGGCCGATGACTTCCGCACCCTCTTCGGGCGCTCGGCCCTGCTGTCACGCTCCCTGTGGCCGGGATTTTCCTCGTCCACGCGCTTCAGACAGGGCACCCGTCCTGTCCATTCGACGGGCTCACCTTCCTGACCGCGTCCCCCCTTCACTCAAACGATCTGCTCTGGTGCAGGACTGTCCTACCTGCTCTCCATCGCCTACGGCTTAACGCCCTCGGCTTAGGTCCCGACTAACCCTGGGACGATTGACGTTGCCCAGGAACCCTCAGGCATTCGGTGTATCTGGTTCTCACAGATATAACGCTACTCATTCCGGCATTCTCACTTCTTTTCCCTCCACCAGTCCTCACGGTCTGGCTTCTCTGGTCAAGAACGCTCCCCTACCATTGATCTCACATGAGATCAATCCACAGCTTCGGTACGATGCTTGAGCCTCGGTACGTTGTCGGTGCCAGTTCACTCGACCAGTGAGCTATTACGCACTCTTTCAATGATGGCTGCTTCTAAGCCAACATCCTGGCTGTTATTGCGCACTGACTCCCTTTCACACTGAGCATCTTTTAGAGACCTTAGCTGGTGGTCCGGGCTGTTTCCCTTTTGACGACGAAGCTTAGCCCCCGCCGTCTCACTCACAGGGACCCACTCGTGGCATTCGTAGTTTGATTGGGTTTGGTAACCAGCACTTGGCCCCTAGCCCATTCAGGGCTCTACCTCCACGAGCGTCTTTTCCTGTGGCTGCACCTCAATGCATTTCGGGGAGAACCAGCTATCTCCGTGTTCGATTGGCATTTCACCCCTACCCACAAGTCCTCCCCCAGTTTTGCAACACTGGTGGGTGCGAGCCTCGACGAACTTTCACATTCGCTTCACTCTGCTCATGGGTAGCTCACACGGTTTCGGGTCGGTTCCTTGCCACCCTGTGCGCCCTCTTCAGACTCGGTTTCCCTCTGGCTCCCCTTCTTTACCGAAGGTTAACCTGCGACAACGAACCACTCGCCGGATCATTCTACAAAAGGCACGCCATCAGTCCTTAGTCCTCCTTGAGGACAGTGACCTCTGACAGCTTGTGAGTACGTGGTTTCAGGGTCTCTTTCATCCCCCTCTCGGGGTGCTTTTCACCTTTCCCTCACGGTACTGGTTCACTATCGGTTGCCAAACGTGTTTAGCCTTGGAGGGTGGTCCCCCCAGCTTCCCACAAGGTTTCACGTGCCTCGTGGTACTCAGGATCCCTGCGCTTGCACCGCCGCCGTTCTCTACGGGACTCTCACCCGCTCCGGTCAGGCGTTCCAGCCTGTTCGAGTAGCAGTTGTGCAAGGGAGTGCAGGTCCTACAACCCCACCCGTTCCGAAGAACGAATGGTTTGGGCTCTTCCCGGTTCGCTCGCCACTACTACGGGAATCTCGGTTGATTTCTTTTCGTCGGGTTACTGAGATGTTTCAGTTCACCCACTGCCCTCCACCTTGCCTATGGGTTCAGCAAGGGGTATCCAGACATCACTCTGGATGGGTTGCCCCATTCGGACTCTCAGGGCTCATCGCTTGGATGCAGCTCCCCCTGAACGTTTCGCCGGTCTCCGCGTCCTTCATCGGCGTTTGGCACCTGGGCATCCACCTCGTACTCTTGTGCGCTTGTTCTCTACCTGTTTGCTAAAGAATCTCGACTTCGCTTTTGCTGTCTGATTTTATACTCAGCAAAATTGAAGCATACACTATTCAATTTTCTATGTGCGATGGCGAAGCCAGAAGCTCCACCTGATGTTTTCTTTGTTCTTCTGCCTTTTCCATAACTGTGTCATGGGCATACATATCCCGCGACTCTTAATAATCAGGGGAAATGTTACTGTCCCTTGAAGAACCACATTACCGTGGTACAGTTACAGAAATCGGAGGCCTTTGACTGATTTATTGTCTCAAGCTCTCCATCGAAGGCTTACATAATATCGCATATTCCTGGAAATTTGTCAAGCGTTTTTGGGGGAGATTTTTTTATCTGCTCTTTCTCGAATTCGTCAAAGCCAGCAGGGGATAAAAAAGAGGGAAGCGTATCTGCTTCCCTCGCAAGGATCATTTCTCAATCACTTTGATAATCAGAATAAGAACGACTAAAAAAACGCTTCTACTACTCTGTTTTTTGTTATCTCTCAGAACCAGAGAGCACGGCATCCCGCTGTGTTGTGAGCGTTTCTTCTCCAGGAGAAGCAGCCGCCGGAACAGCCAGGCGGATCGTACGCTCGATCAGATTGACTTTAATCTCCGCTCCAATTTTATTTAAGAGCACCCGTAGAGGCGCAGGCTTACGATCATCAGAGACAGACATCATGCGCATAATCTCAAACTGGACTAAAGGCATTTCACCCTGACAGAGAGTGAAGACATCATAGATGGCCGTTCGTCCATTGGCCCAGGCAGCGCGATGGATCACGTTATATGGCGATTCAGCCTCAACATGTTCCAGCATCACCCGCCACGCCGTCAAGGGATGCCATTCGTAGGTTGTTTGCTTGTTAGACATATGTGATAGTGTACTACTTACGTTTTCCTCGCTCAAGCAAGACATAATACTATAGGACCTCAGTACCAATACAAGGAACGAATCTGAAAAGCGTCTGGTTTCTCATAAAGAGAACGAAACGGATGCACCGCTTTACTATAACAAAAGGAACGAAGAAGCTCTTCCCATCCACCCATCTGTCTTACCGGGAGGAAGCTCATCAAATGAGGGGCTTCACCGGTAAAAACGCAACTACTCCATGCTATCGGCAGATATCCTTTCTTTTTCAACGAGAGAGCGTTCAGCGAGAACTGGCGGCTCTATTGCACTCGCGATAGCAATATACGCAGGGAGAAGCCTTGTGCTTGCGCATCTCTTCTCAGGTCTGCACCAGCATTGATCCGAGAATTCTCTGAAACAGGATACCTCTTTCATTGAACAATACATTTCTTATTCTTCATTCATTTATTCTTCCATTCAGTTTATAGTAATCCTATTTTGCCATGCAGAAAAGTCCATCCTTACAGCACCACCTTAGGGGATACAGTAGAGTTTTTGCGAATTCCCCTAAGGTGTTTTCCGCCCCCCAGCACAGTAGAGCTTTCCGGTCTCTCTAAAGTGTACTGATTACACTAAGGAGTTTTCCGTATGAGTATCCCTACATTGTCAGGTACTTTCCGGATGAGAAAAATCAGGAAAAGGTGGCCTTAAAATATGGAATTCCTCCGATGCCGAGAGAGAGCTTCCTATGGCACTATAGAAGCGACGAGAGAGAAACTGTAACGCAGATAAAGGTTCGTCTTGGGATGGGACGAACAGGTAGGCAAGGAGTTATTGAACACATGGATCCAGTCACACTGGCACGACTACAATTCGGCACAACGATTGTTTACCATTACCTCTTTGTGCCGCTGACGCTTGGGCTCGGCCTTATGATCGCCATAATGGAAACAATCTATGTGCGCAGTGGCAACGACACCTATAAGCGAATGGCCCAATTCTGGGGCAAGCTTTTTCTGATAAACTTTGCGATGGGCGTTGTAACCGGCATTGTGCAGGAATTCCAGTTCGGCATGAACTGGTCTGAGCACTCCCGCTTTGTCGGTGATATTATTGGTGCCCCGCTTGCGATTGAAGGTATCCTTGCATTCTTTATTGAATCAACCTTCCTCGGTCTCTGGATGTTCGGGTGGGGGCATCTGCCGAAAAAGATACACCTTGCGACGATCTGGATGGTTGTCTTAGGCACGCACCTCTCGACCTTCTGGATTCTGGTAGCAAACTCCTTTATGCAGAACCCGGTCGGTTATACGATTCGGAACGGGCGGGCCGAACTGACAGACTTCCAGGCTCTGATTACCAACCCTCAACTCTGGGTACGGCTTCCCCATATCATCGCCGGCGGGCTGGTTACCGGAGCCTTCTTTGTCATAGCGGTGAGTGCATATCACCTGCTTAAGAAGCGAGGTGCAACCGATTTCTTCCATCGTTCGGCCAAAATCGGGATTATTGCGGCTCTGATCGGCAGTATTGTGGTTACCCTTGCCGGTCATTTCCAGGGACAGTATCTGGTCCATATTCAACCGATGAAAACCGCAGCCTCCGAAGGTTTATGGGAAACCGAGAACCCGGCAGGCCTGTCCCTCTTCTCTATTATCGATGAAAAGAATCAGCGTAACATTGTTGATATTCAAATTCCCTTTGGCCTCTCGTTCATGCTGAACAACACCTTCACAGGCGAAGTCAAAGGCATTAAAGACCTGCAAGCGCAATATGAGAATACCTATGGTCCTGGTAACTACATTCCACCGGTCAACGTGTCCTATTGGAGCTTCCGCTTCATGGTCGGCGCGGGCGTGCTCATGATCCTGTTCTCACTTGCCGCGGCCTTCTTGCTCTGGAAAAAGCAGCTTGCACAGAAGCGGTTCTTCCTGATCCTGCTTATCTGTTCGATTGTGCTCCCCTATGTAGCAAACGCTGGCGGCTGGATACTGACCGAAATGGGTCGTCAGCCCTGGCTGGTTTACGGTGTGGAGCAGACCGCGCATGGCGTCTCAACAACCGTCAGTGCAGGAATGATCCTTTTCACGCTAAGCATCTATGTTCTACTGTACGCGGCACTCGCAGTTGTCGATGGATTCATAATGATCAAGTTTGCACGCAAACAAGTCGAGACGGAAGAGATCATTGTGAAGCCCGACGAGATCCATCTGCTTGGTGTGCGGTAGACAGGAAGGAGAACGCACTATTATGGATCTGCATATCCTCTGGTTTATCCTGATCGCCGTCCTGTTTGCCGGTTTCTTCATGCTGGAAGGCTTTGACTATGGCGTCGGTATTCTTCTGCCATTCCTGGGCAAAACGGACGAAGAACGCAGAGTCGTCATTAATTCGATTGGTCCTTTCTGGGATGCGAACGAGGTCTGGCTGATCGTAGCGGGCGGCGCGATGTTTGCCGCCTTCCCGCACTGGTACGCAACGCTCTTCAGCGGCTTCTATATCGCGCTGTTCCTGATTCTGGTAGCGCTTATTCTGCGCGGTGTTGCCTTCGAGTTTCGGAGCAAACATGAGACCAATCGATGGCGTCGCTTCTGGGATGCCATGATCTTTGTGGGAAGTATCGTTCCCAGTTTCCTCTGGGGTGTTGCCATCGCGCACTTTATTGCAGGCGCTCCGATTAATGAGAAGATGCAATACACGGGCACCATCTGGGATCAACTCTCGCCCTTTGCCCTGCTGACCGGCTGCGCCTTTGTAATTATGTTCGCGCTCCACGGAGCCATCTTCCTGAGCTTGAAGACAGAGGCCCCGATCATGGAGCGAGCGCGTCGCGCGGCTCGACGGCTCTGGCTACCCGCCGTTGTTCTGGCCGCAGTGTTTGTCGTCGGTAGCTACCTGAGCAGTAACGCGTTCCAGCGCCTCGATGCTATCCGCGTCGGCGTCCTGGTTATCAGTGCCCTGGCAATTCTTTCGACCGGGCTCCTGCTGCTGACAAAGCGCGAGGGATGGGCGTTTACGATGAGCTGTGTGACCATTCTCCTCACAGCGGTTGTCATCGCGAGCGGCATGTTCCCGAACGTGATGATTTCGACCCTGAATCCGGCCTGGAACCTGACCATCTACAACGCGTCATCGAGCTCATATACACTGCAAATTATTAGCTGGGTCAGTCTGAGCGCCCTTCCGTTTGTGCTCCTCTATCAGGCGTGGAACTACTGGGTCTTCCGCAAACGTGTCGGAGGGCACTCGCTCCACTATTAGCAAACTATAAAGGTGGTAACGCACCATGAAAAAAGACTTTCGCCTGTTACGTCAGGTGCCTCATCTGTGGGCATACATTGCAATCCTTCTGGGAATCAGCACGCTGGCAGGGCTTTTCACCGTTCTTCAGGCGTTCACCACCACCCGCATCATAAACCATGTCTTCCTTGCCAGACAGGCACTCGCTCAGGTAGCGGTGCCTCTGGCATTCTTGCTTGTTGCTATCGTCGGGCGGGCGCTGCTTCACTGGGTCAGTGAAGCGGTTGCGCATTCGGTTGCTGGAACAGTCAAAGCCAGACTCCGCGAACACGTCTTTCAACATGTGCTGGCTCTAGGACCAGCCTATACCCGTGGTGAACGCAGTGGCGAATTGACGACCACGCTGACTGAAGGGATTGAAGCAATTGACGCTTACTTCAGTCAGTATATTCCTCAGGTTATTACAACTGTTATCATTACTGGCCTGATGCTGGTTGTTGTCTTCTTCTTCGACACGCTTTCCGGGATCGTGCTGCTGGTCACCCTGCCGCTGCTCCCCTTCTTTATGATCCTGATCGGGAAAACAGCGGACGCGCTGACCAAAAAGCGCTGGTCCGAAATGAGCCTGATGAGCGCTCACTTTCTCGATGTGCTGCAAGGGCTGACGACGCTCAAACTGTTTGGACGCAGTAAGGAACAGCGAGAAAGCGTGAAGATTGTCAGCGAGCGCTACCAAACAGCAACCATGAAGGTCTTACGGATTGCCTTTGTCTCATCGCTGGTTATGGAACTGGGCGCGACCATCAGTACAGCCATCATCGCGGTCGAGATTGGTCTGCGACTGCTCTACGGGATGATGCCATTTGAACAGGCTTTCTTCATTCTGTTGCTCACCCCGGAATTCTACCTGCCCATGCGCTCATTGAACAGCCAGTTCCATGCCAGTATGAACAGCGCCGCAGCAGCACAACGCCTCTTCGATATTCTGGAAATACCGCTTCCCGCGCACCACACGCCAGCGGCGCCGCAGATACCAACGCTGCAAGCACAGCTCTCGCTTCATAACCTCAGCTATAGCTATGCACAGGAGGAAGAAGGGCAACCAGCCGTGCAGCATGTTTCTTTCGATATTCGCGCAGGCGAGACCGTGGCGCTGGTCGGCCCCAGTGGCGCAGGCAAGAGCACGCTAGCTCAATTGTTACTACGGTTTCTGGAACCAGATAGCGGTGAAATTCTGGCTGATGGCGCACCCATCCACCTGTTTCGGGCAAAAGACTGGCGACAACTGGTAGCCTGGGTGCCACAACATCCCTACCTGTTCAATATGAGCATTGCAGATAATATTCGTATCGGGCGTCCAGAGGCAACCCGGGAAGAGGTCATTGAAGCCGCGCGAAAAGCGCACTTACACGACTTCATTCAATCACTGCCCCAGGGATATGATACGGTCACAGGCGAACGCGGCGCACGGCTGAGCGGCGGACAGGCCCAACGTCTTAGTCTGGCACGAGCCTTTCTTAAAGATGCCCCTTTCCTGCTGCTTGACGAGGCAACGTCAACCCTTGATCCCGATACTGAAGCTCAGATCTTACAGGCAATCGAGACGCTACGACGCGGGCGCATGGTGCTGGTGATAGCGCACCGACTCAATACCGTGTATACCGCAGATCGCATTGTCGTGCTGCAAGCAGGACGGGTAGCCGCCAGCGGAACCCATAGTGAATTGATACAGCGCTCCGAGCTGTATCGGCAACTGGTAAGCGCCTATAACCAGGAGGAGGCAACGTTATGAAGCATACAACAGCACGGCTGCTCGCTTTGATCATGCCCGTCAGAAAGTGGATGCTTGGCTCCATCTTCTTTGGCGCACTGACAGTTGCCAGCGGCATTGGCCTGATGGGCACATCGAACTTTCTGATTTCAATGGCGGCGCTCCATCCATCGATAGCGGCGCTAAACGTTGCCATTGTCGGTGTGCGCTTCTTCGGCATCGCTCGGGGAGTGTTTCGCTACGCCGAACGCCTGACAACGCATGAGGCAACGCTGCGCCTGCTGACCAACCTGCGAGTCTGGTTCTACGCGGCGATAGAGCCACTTGTACCAGCAGCATTCTCGCAAAATAAGCAGAGCAGCGGCGATATACTCTCGCGCGTTGTCTCGGACATTGATACGCTGCAAAACTTCTATACGCGGGTGATCGCGCCTCCGTTGATCGCGATTCTGATTGGTATCGGTGTCTTTCTCTTCCTGGGAGCCTATGCCGGAATTTTCGCGCTGACCTACATCGCGTTCTATCTGGTTATTGGTCTGCTGGTCCCCTTTGTGACCCATAAACTCAGCCGTCATACAGGCGAGCAGATTGTCCAAATACGAGCACAATTATCCTCATACCTGGTGGATGGCATTCAAGGAATGGCCGATCTGGTCGCCTTTGGCATGGAAGAAAGGCAGCTCGCCCAGATCCAGAAGCTGAATAACCAGCTCATAAGTCTACAGAAGCGGCTGGCGCATATGCGTGGTCTCCAAGCGACAATCACAAACCTGCTTATTAATGTGACAGGCGTGCTGATCCTGCTGCTGGCGATCCCGATGGTGTTGAACGGGCAACTGAACGGCTTTATGCTTGCGCCTCTCATGCTTGCGACCATTGCCAGCTTTGAGGCAGTTCAACCGCTACCTGCGGCATGGCAGGATCTGGGAAGCAACCTTCAGGCCGCGAAACGCCTCTTTGAGGTTGCCGATACTCCTGCAACTATCAAAGAGCCAGAGCAAGCAGGGCCAGAGCCTCAGCGTTATGATATTCAACTGAAAGACATTACATTTCGATATACTCCTGAAGATATGCCCGCCCTGCATCACATTGATCTGGATATTCCTGATGGTTCCTGTGTAGCTCTGGTTGGTGTGAGTGGGGCAGGAAAATCCAGCGTGTTGCGCTTGCTTCTGCGCTTCTGGGAGTATCAGGAAGGAGCAATCACCCTGGGCGGCTACGATCTCCGCCGCTTTCGGCAGGAAGATATTACTCGCATAACCAGCGTCGTTTCTCAGGAGACCTACCTGTTCAACACAACCATTCGAGAGAATTTGCTTCTCGCACGGCCTGAAGCCACAGAAGAGGAGCTTATTCGCGCAGCGAAGCAGGCCCAGATTCATGACTTTATCAGTGGACTTCCTGAGGGCTATGATACCCGTGTCGGTGAGCAGGGCTATCGTTTCAGTGGAGGCGAGCGGCAACGCCTTGCCATTGCCCGGGCCTTCCTAAAGGATGCGCCCATTGTGCTCCTGGATGAGCCCACCGTCAACCTTGATCCGGTCTCCGAACGAAAGGTACTTCAGGCGATCCGCGAGCTCCGCAAAGGGCGCACCACCGTGTTGATTACCCATCGCTTGATTGACATGGATATGGCCGACACAATTGCGGTCTTCCAGGAGGGCCAGATTGTTGAACGCGGAACCCATCAAGAGCTACTGCGTCAGGAAGGAATGTACTGGAGACTGTGGAAGCAGCAGCATAGTATGCTGGCCTCCAGACTTGAAATCGCCTGAAATCATGCTCTGTATCGTCCTCACAAAAGAAGGCCGGCGTGAGTAAACACCGGCCTTCTTTTTGTCGGTTATTGTTGCGCTCCCTCGATCGCCTCCGGCCTGAGACTCAAGGGAGTCTGCAAGGCTTTGATATAGCGTTCTGCCGAGCGCTGTACAGCATTATAGGCATCTGCTGCAACATATTTCTCGAACCAGGCACCGTACAACCGCTCAAATGGATAGGCGGCCACCGCTTTGCTCATGCGCTCCACCTCGGAGGCGGGCAGGGGAATCATATTGGGATAGCTATACATAAAGGTGAGCCAGCGCCGATCAGAAACCACCTGAATAATATCTCCACTGAGCAACAGCCCTTTCCCTTCGGCTCCCTGTGCCCAGTGCAGCACCGTTCCACCGGCGAAATGACCACCAAGCCGAAGTAGCGTGATCCCCTCCATTAGCTTCAGGGTGTCCCCAGACCAGAGCGTAATCGATGGGTCAGAACGCATAATCCAGTGCTTATCGGCCTCATGGAGATAGATCGTTGCATGAAAGCGCTTTGCAATATCCACCATGCCTGTATAGTAGTGCGGATGCGAGATGGCAATAGCCTTGATACCACCATGTGTTTCAATAAACTCAGCCGTCTGCTCATCGATGAACGGGATACAATCCCAGAGCACATTTCCCTGAGGTGTCTGCACCAGCAGAGCGCGTTGACCGATAGCAAAGGTGGGAGTAATACCGATGCCGATTAAGCCCGGCTCATGCTCAACAATTTTATTTTGATGCCCTTTCGCCCGCAACTCTTCAATCGTGGTCCACTGCTGCCCGTTATAGCCAACATACTGCCGATCATCTTCACATACCGGACAATGAGCAGGAGGCTGCTCGCTCTCAGAAAATTGTGCGCCGCAAGTCGCACAGACCCAGTTCTTCATATAATCTCATCCTTTCCCACAAGGAAGTGTATCGCTTCTCCTCTCCGATCCCCTCACAACGCCTATTCTAGCATAGCGCCAGTGCAGAAGCACCGGCTAACAGGGCAGTATGCATCTCCCTTTTGGACAGTTCTTTGAGGCACTACTGTTTCACGTGAAACACTTCCTTTGCTCTCCCTTTTCTGAATCCCTGATGTTTCACATGAACCAGGCAAAAAGAGGATCTACCGGATTGTGGTTTGCACTCTTGTTTATCTTATAGTTACTTCTGTCTATTTTGTTTATTTGTATTAACTGATAATAAAATCGGTGAAAGTGCCGTAACCAGTCCCAAATCATGCGTAATAAGGTATACAACTACGCAAATTGTTACTATAAACAGTACTCGTATATATGTGCTGATGTCATGTTTTAAGTGGGTCATCAGTCGTGTTTTTTTCTTTGTTGATTTTTTCGCAGTAGTACGCTTCGAACACTGCTGCTTCGATATTCTGGACATAGAGAATACTCCCTTCTTTAAGAAAGAAAGACTCTAAAAACTTTATAGGCTTTAAGGGAGATTGGTTATCTAACGGTTATAAGCTACTATCTTGTATCCCAAAAATGGCTACTTCTATCGTAAGTAGTATTTACAGAAAGAGAACCCTCACTCCCACAAATAAAGGCTTGAGAAATGCTAGTTGTGGGTTGAGAGGCGGGGGAAATCAGGGGAATTATCTATTTAACAGGAATTATTACACCCATGAAGAATATATTTATCTGAGTGCTACACATATTAAAGCGTAGAATCATGGGTAATACCATTGGCTTCACTGCTGAGTTCAGTGTTTCACGTGAAACATTCGGATTCGAGAAAAGAGAAAAGCCGGACATCTTCGGATGTCCGGCTTCCGCATTGAGATAAAGGATATACAATCAAGCGGGCACATTGCCGAGATGCTGTTCCACGATTGGGTGTAGCTCTTCCCACTCCACACTTGTCTGTCGTCCGTTGTCGAATTCGCCAATCAGCCAGTTGTGAATAGCAAGCAAGCGGGGATCATCTTTTGCGAGTTCAAGGCCCATATGTTGCCGAATCACAAAGATCAAGCCAGCAAGTCCGCTCTCTTTTGTTAGAGATACTTCCAGCGGGCGCCCAAGTAACTGAGGGACATTAAAGGGGGCATACATCCACCAGAACTTATTCAGGCCATCGGCATGGACGCCAGCGCGGGTCCGATGCGCATCTTTTCCATACAGCGGATACTTGGGCGGAATCGGTTCGCCCATTTCGGCGTAGAGTTCAGTCAGCTCATTCAAGACCGTAAAATCGGGCCGCTGCTCCTGAAAATAGCCCATGCCAAGCACATGTAACAGCACGCCTTCCAGTGGCGCATTGCCAGTACGCTCGCCCTTACCAAGCAGGGTGCCATTAATCACAGAACAACCGGCTCGAATAGCGGCCAGACAGTTCGCCACAATCAGCCAGGTATCATTATGCGGATGGAATTCCAGATCTTCAGATTGTATGCCAAGCGTGCGAATTTCCTTAATAAGCCGGGGTACACTTCGAGGCAGCGCCACATCTTCATAGGGAAGACCCAGACCCATCGTATCGCAGACGCGAATCTTCGGGCGTAGCTCATTTCCATAAGGAGCCGCCAGTTCCTGTACTGCCTCGATAAAGGGCTTGATGAAGTCCATCGGAGCTCGGGTTGCGTCTTCCAGATGGAGGCGCGGGCGGATACCGGCCTCAAGCGTCAGCCGGACTGCTTCCAGATACGTCTGTGCTGCCTGATTGCGTCCACCGGGCTTGAACTTATGGAACGTATGATAATCAGAAGAGGAGGCCAGCATTCCGGTTTCACGAATGCCGAGACTCTGAATCAACGCGACATCTCTGGCAGTCGCACGAATCCAGGTAGTTGGTTCGATGGGTGCTCCCGCACGATACCGCTCTAGAGCACCTTCCAATGCCTTACGATCAGAAGGACGATAGACAAAAAACTCAGCCTGGCGAATCGCTTTTGATGCCCCGGAAAAACGGCACATAATATCGTAAATGCGCAGGCTCTGTTCGGTAGTCAAAGGAAGACCACCCTGCTGCCCATCACGGTGCGTCGTCTCAGTCATCCAGACGTCGGCAGGCAAAGTTGCCGGGCGTTCAGTCCAGACATAGGCAGGGAAGGCATCACGCGGAAAACTCTCAAGAAAGTACTCCGGTTGCTCCGGATCAGGAATAGTTCGCATCAACGCTGATCTCCTTTATCACAACATCATTGTCTTTTTTTCATCTCCCCTGCCAGCCACATCAACACTATCCATTACCTTTACTGTAGTGAATTGACATCAACCCTGTCAAGGTTGATAATACAGTCAACGTAAGATGGTTTATCAGGAAGCGCTCTAGTGACGCCAACCTCGATCTATGCTATTTTCTTTGTAGAAGTTCTGACATTGCGGAAGAAGGGACAGGAAACGATGGTAGAAGGACGGCATTATTTGACGGCACGAGAGGTTGCCAGCACGCTGGGTGTTAGCCTCGAAACAGTCTATGCATATGTGAGCCGAGGAAAATTGCGCCCGGTTCCAGAATCGGAACGTATTGGCTATTTTCGCGTGCTGGCCGCACGTGAAGGGCATAGCGAAGACTGGCTCAAAAAGCAGGTACAGAAGAGCAAGCTCTATCTCGCTGAGGACGTACAGCGCTTGCTTGATCGCAAATCGTATCGCAAAGACCCGATTCCTCTGACGAACGGAGCCATTCACTGGGGCACGCCTGTATTGGAGTCGGCATTGACCCAGATTACAGAGACCGGGCTGTATTATCGAGGACAGGATGTCGCAAAGCTGGCCGCCGAATGCAGTATTGAACAGGTCGCGGCACTGCTCTGGAGCGGAGAAAGTGCCAATGAGACTGAGATCTTTACCACACAGACAGCGCTCCCCCTGCAACACTACCTTGATACCATCAAACGAATGGGCGAAGAGCTGGCTCCACTGCAAAGATTGCAAATCGCGCTGGCACTGGCAATGAAGGATGATCTCGCCTCGTATGATCTCGATACCCAATCGCTCAATCTGATGCGTACAGGAGCGCGCATCTTGAAGCTGCTGGTTGCCGTTGCCACCGATAACAGCCAGATCACCGGCTCCCTTGCCGCCCATCTTCAGGAAAACTGGCGTCCCGATGCTCCGGCCACGCAGCAACTCTTCAATGCTGCACTTATTGCCAGTGCGGATCACGAGCTCAACGCCTCGTCATTTACAGCGCGTGTTGTGGCTTCAGCAGATGCTCAACCCTACCTTGTGGTTACGGCTGGATTGGCAGCCTTGCAGGGCTTCAAGCATGGAGGGAGTATTATGCTGGTTGAAAGCTTGCTACGTGAGATCGGGACAGAGCCACTGGCCCGCCAGGTTGTCGCCTCGCGTCTGAAACGGGGTGAATGTATTCCCGGTTTCGGCCATCGGCTCTATGCCAACGGTGATCCCCGAGGGGCGATTCTGCTGCATCAGCTTGAACAGGACTATCAGCATCACTCGGCGATGCGGCTGATCCACGCGACTATTGAGGCCGTCTATGCACTGACAGGGAAACGCCCGAGTCTGGATCTGGGACTTGTTGCGTTAGCACATGTGCTGGGCCTGCCCGAAGGGAGCGCTCTGACGCTCTTTGCACTCGGTCGCACAGTTGGTTGGATCGGGCACGCGCTTGAACAATATCAAACGAAGCAGATCATTCGGCCCCGAGCGCGCTATGTAGGGGTATAAAAGGGGAATCCCATGCAAGCAAAAACCATTATGCGCCTGAGCGCTGCCCTGATTGCCGTAGGAACCATCATCCTGATTATCATTGGGCTACTTCAACCAGCACAGAAAACCGGACTCCTTCCCACAACAGAGAGCAGGCAGGGAGATACTATCGTTGGCTCGGAGCCGGGAAATGCCGCGCCTAATTTTACCCTGCCTGCTTATACAGGCAAGAATATCAGCTTGAGCGATCTTCGTGGAAAAACCGTCATACTCAATTTCTGGAGCATGAGCTGTGCCAGTTGTCTGATCGAAATGCCAGATCTTCAACAGGCATATTATGAACTCAAAGAACACAGAAACGATATTGTGTTGCTTGGTGTCGAAGCTCGCGAAGATGACGCCAGCCAATTTCTTGAAAAGCGGCATCTTACCTTCCCAATCGTAAAAGACCAGGATGCCAGTGTCTGGCAACGCTACAACATTCGAGGCATACCGACAACGTTCCTTCTCGATCGCAATGGCATTATCAAGCAGGTGCACGAGGGACCACTATCAGCAGATATGCTCAAAGCGCTTTTGCGACAACATGGCCTCTAGCGCTCTATTAGACTGGCAATGAGAGATAGCGCCGAACCGTTGTAAGCAGATCATCCAGAGCGACCGGTTTTGTCAGGTAGGCATGAGCCCCTAGCTCTCGCGCCCGCTTCTTATGTTTCTCTGAAGAGCGCGAGGTCAGCATCACTATCTTGACCTCGGCCAGTTCGGGATACAGTTGCATCGTGTTCAGCACATCATACCCATTTAGATTGGGCATCTCGATATCCAGCAAAAAGACATCGGGAATATGCTCAAGCAACTGCTGGAGCGCTTCTAGCCCGTCACTGGCTTCCAGCACAACAAAACCCTCCCGTTTCAGTGCCTGTAGAAAGGTCTGGCGTTGCGACACCGAATCGTCCGCAATCAGCACAGTCGGCTGGCGTAACGGTTGCCTGACCGATGCATGTGGTTCCCCTCCATTGCGCCGCATAGAAACAGAGGACGCAATCAGCTTTGAGAGATCCAGGTGTAGCAAGACGCTCCCCTTGCCGTCTTCTGCGGTTGCGCTGATACCCGGGCGCTGAAGATAGGGAGGTAAACGCTTCATCATCACATGCAGTATTCCAACAACCTCATCAACCTCCACGCCAACGCGCATATGTGAGCCGCCAACCTGCTCTAATATCAGCACTGTAGGCACACGCTTTTCCGCTTCTGTGGCGGCAGGAAGGGCTAGCAGATCATTCAAATAATAGGTGCGGTCCAGCGCTTCGCCCTTGCCATCAGAAACACGCTGTATCTGCGCAAGCGAGACCACCATATGTTGATCTCCGGCTCGTAGCAGCAAACAGCGCTGCTTCCCACGCAAAACAGGGACGCGCACCTGAAAGCTGATGCCACCAATATCATTACGCGACAGGGTGATTGAGCCGTGCAGACTCTGGATAGCGGGTTGAACGTGTTCCAGCGCCCCCCCATGAACACTCATAGAAAACCCAATTTCCAGCCTGATCTCACCGTTATGTGTTGAAGCATGCAAGCGGATTGAATGCTCCTTTTCGGAAACGGTGAGATCATCTTCCAGCACGCCAGCAAGGCAGGTATGCATCAGGTGAACCAACGGCTCAAACAGGGCCATCAGAATCTCATAATCAACTTCTAGCGTCTCCCCCTGTAGATCCAGGTGCACGCGATTCTGAAGCACCGGGTAGAGTCCAACAATCGTAGCCAGTCGATCAAAGAGTACGCGTAGCGGGGTCAACCGAAGCTGGTGGACGCTCTGCTGTGCCTGCTCCGATTGCTGCATATACTCCTGTAGAATTTGCTGTAGTCGAGCATAGGCCGTCTGTACTCGTGCGGTCGCAACCGAGACATCCATGATTGCTTCAGACAGCGACCGAAAGAGCAGATCTTTATCGGTATAGCGCTCAATGTCCAGCGTATCCCAGGTTTCAAGCTTCTCCAGTGGAACCTGTTGTTTGCTCTCAGTAGTCTCGGGCGCTCTGTTCTGCCGCATCTGTTTCATTTGTAAGATGCGGTTAATCAACGATGAGGAGGCCGAGAGTTCCTGTGCAGGATGAAGCGGGATCTCGTTAAACAGCAGGGTCGAAAGCGAAGGCTCAAGTCGGCGCAGACGCGTGCGAGCAGCCTGTAAGTCCTGTAGAGCAGACTGTACCTGTAATTGCGCGTTTTCCAGAGCTGAATGCAAGTCAACAACGCGATCAGCCTGCGCAATCAATTGACCAAGTCGTTCGTCCCAGAATCTTTTCTCGGGCTGTGGAAGCTGCGTCATGTCGCTCCGAGCTTCCGAAGAATGCGCTGCTTCAGGTGCTGGTTCTCCCCTGATGTTCAGTTCTTCCAGGCGAGCAAGCAACTTGTGCAACGGTGCTTCGGGTTCCTGCCCGGCATCCATAATCTCCTCAACAGTCCGGGCAAGCGCTCCAGCAGCGGTATCGAGCACACCGAGGGCCTCGGCCCCGACGATTTCCCCCTTCAATACCCGTTCTGCCAGAAGCTCAGTCTGATCTCCAATGGCGGAGAGGTGGGTAAAGCCAACTGCGCCAGATGTGCCACGAATCTTATGTGCAGCTCGCTTGATAGCGTTCCAGCCCGACAGATCGGCAGGGTGGGCCAAAAGGTGTGTGAGAGCATGCTGTACCTTCGCCAGGTCTTCCACAACCTCCGAGACAAAAATAGTCAGGATGTCGTCGTCATTTTCCCCCTCAGCAGGTGACGAGATCTCGTTCGCTCCAGTTGCAGAGGAGGGAAGCCGTGAATCATCCATCTCCTCAAACGCTCTCAGGACGGCCAGATCATCCTCGGTCAGGGTCTCCTCATGGGGATAATCAGAGTCTGGCTCGTCCTCCTGCCATCTTTCAAAATCCTCATACATGGTGATCCTGGCAGATTCCTGCACAATGCAGGAAAATGCCATCTTCCTCCTGCGCTCTATCGCTCAACCAGGTGTAGCGAGAAATACAATCGTTCGGGGCAGCATCTTCTTACAAGGCCTCAACATCTCTCATTCCTCCGCTCAGTTGCTGCACAATCTCGGGGAGAAGAGCACCTATATCCAGCAACAGGGTCTGCTCTTCCAGGAGTGTTTCAACGCCCCGCACCATCTTGAGGGCTGTGGGCGGAAGATGGTTGAAAGGCGTATCGGCGCCAGCAGGAAGAATCTGCTGAGCATCCAGCGTCAGCGCAACAACTGTAGAGACCAGGAAGCCAACCGAAAGCTGATCCTTCTGCACAACCAGAAGGGAACCATCACGCGCATCGCCAGATGCAGGTGCGCGCCAGAGATACATATTCAGGTCTACAACCGGGATCGTTTCGCCATGCCAGCTTATCAACCCGAGCAACCAGGGAGGAGAAAAAGGGAGTTGCGCGCAGGCAGGTAGGGGAAAAATGACCTCGCGCACAGGCTGTTGTGGAAGGATACAGGGGCCACGCCGAAGCGTGCACAACAGGTACTGCTGAGCAGCCGAGGGGACAGCAGTAGGAGAACTCTGCGCGGCCTCAGACGCCAGTTGCCAGAACTCCTCATCACTGATGTGCTCAAGGGAGTGAGCATAAAAACGAACGGGACCAATCCCGGAATCACTCTCCATACAAGAAACCTGTCACTATTTAGAAATAGGGGAACCTAGATGCGACTCAACAATAGCAACCACTTCTTGCGTTTTAAAGGGCTTGGTAATATAATCCTTAGCCCCGGCAAGGCGGCCTTTCAAGCGATCGATGACACCATCACGGCGTGAGAGCATCACAATGACAGTATTGGCAAACTGAGGTTTATTTTTCAGGCGACGAGCAACCTCATATCCATCTACTTTCGGGAGACCTATATCCAGCAGAACAAGATCAGGAACCTGTGCATCCGAATTGGTTGTTAGCCAGCGCATTGCATCGACACCATCATTGAAGCTGCACACCTGAAAGCCAGCGCGGCCCAGACATGTCTCAATGATCTTGCGCACCGTTGCGGAGTCATCTATAACCATTACCAGTTTATTGCTCATGCTAGTATCCTCTTTCTCTACAACCCATCTACCCACCAATTGTACCCAATTTACAGGCAAATACACAAGAGAAGAAAACGGCCAGATGGAGAGAAAGAAGGTTTCTTCCTCTCCAGCGGCTGTATCACTGAGTATCAACCAATCTCTAAAAGACACATTTTATAGTAAGGATGTTACCATAAGCGAGAGGCAAGTTTCAACCTATTCGACATAAAGAAATGCTTAAAATTACAGCATTTCTCAATCGTTCAGGAAAAGGGAATTCCGTGTAGAAACCGTTCAATCAGGCGAGTGCGATACTGCCGAGAGAAGTCAACAATATTCGATGGTCCCTCATCCTTCAGTCGTGATAGCTCCTCCTCCGCAAGCTGACGCAGCAAATCGGCATCCGAATTCCAGGCCATATCGTACATGATTTCAACCAGCTCATCATCTCCCCGCCGCTGCTCCAGGCGTTTCAGCCAGAAAGCAAAGAGGCGCTTCAGCCAGCCAGTTCGCTCCTCATCTGAGAGCAAAGGGCGAAAAGACGTGTCGTACCCAACCGAATTGCTGGCTTCACTGAGCAATGCCGCCAGAGACGGAATAAATTCATCAATGACCTCATCGAACAGACGGTCAATCTGGGTATTACGAGAAGACAACCGTGCATCCAGGATCAAAGCATAAAGTCCCAATGCATTATAATAATCGTAATGCACCGTACGCAGCTCTGCCTCATGCAGCAATTCTACCAGGTCAGCACGAAGCACTTTCAACGATTCTTTCTGTTCCAGGCGAACGGGATAATTGTCAATACGTTGTCGATAAGCGCCTAAATCCATTGGTGGCAATGAAGGGTGTTTCTGGGAAGGGATAATAATAACCTCATCATCATCCCAGGCATCAAGCGTTCTTTCCGCTTCCCAGGCATCCTCTTCCTGCGGTTGAGCATCCAGGGAATGCAGAGTTGCAGCCACTTCAGCTTGCAATTCAGGATGACGTGCAAGCAGTACTTCCAGTACATGAAGAAGCTGTTGTTTGCTTGCGTAATGTAAGCGGCTCCCTGGTTCGGGCTCCATAGCGCGACCTCCTGCGCCTCAAGTACATTGCACGGGAAGAACAATACTCATAATTAAATATACGAGAAAAAGGCAGAGATCGCTTTATTTTCCTTACAAAGGAGAGAGACAAGCACGTATTCACTACATTATTTCAGGGCATTGCTTCCCGCATCATGCACCACAGGAAGGGTGAAGCTAAAGGTGCTTCCTTTCTCAACCTTACTTTCGGCAAAAATCCGTCCGCCGTGAGCCTCAACAACCTGGCGGGCAATCGCCAGACCCAGCCCGGTTCCGCCACCGCCAGGCCCCATATAATTCGCTTTAGAACGCGCACGGTCCGCTTTATAGAAGCGCTCAAACACGCGTGGCAGCTCCTCTTCACGGATACCAACACCGGTATCGCGCACAAAGAAACGCTGCATATGCTGCTCCGCAAGCGGGTGCGTGCCAAGTACAATCTTGCCGCCAGAGGGCGTAAACTTGATCGCATTGTGTACAAGGTTGAACAGGACGCGCGTAATCAACTTGCTATCAGCGGCAACCAGCGTGTGGCCGTCTGTAATCTCAGTCAGCAAGCGTACCCGATGGCGCTGTGCCAGGGGGAGCATACGGGCCATTACTTCACGAACAAGCTGTTCGGCCTCCAGCGGTTCTATCATCATCGGAACCTGTCCCGATTCCAGCCGGGAAAGCTCTAAAATCTCAGCGACCAGACTGGAAAGGTAATGGATCTCGGTCTCGATTTTTTCAACAAACTCCTGTGCCCGCTCCGGATCTGTATCGATGACATCTTCAAGCGTCTCCGTCAGCAGGCGAACGGAGGTTAGAGGCGTGCGCAGTTCATGAGAGATGTTGGTCAGGAAATCACGCTGCGCTCGCTCGAGACGCCGAACTTCACTGATATCTTCAATGGTTAACAGGAAAAACTGATAGGGGGTCTTCTCTGAAGGGACGCCTGCCGCATGCACCATTGGAGTAACAGCTACTTTCCAGGAAATATTCTCTCCCTGAGGTTCAAGCAGCTCACGTACAGGAGCCGATTTTTCGATTCCTTCCTGCACAAGATCAAGCACGGCAGGTTCTTTCAAAAGCGAGGAAAGGCAGGCTCGCTCGGGCAAGCGAGTCAGCGAGCAAAAGTGTAGGGCAGGTTGATTGGCATATCGAATCGACAGTGATCGATCAACAACAAAGGCTGCCAGCGGCAGCGATTCCAGAAGATGAAGAAACATCTGACGATAGTTGATACGAGTGCTGTTGACCAAACGAATCACCATCCTTATTAAAACATGCAGTCACCTTTTTCTTGTGCCCTTTACAGTATAGCTATTCAAATCGTGAAGCGCAAACGGGAGCGCATTTCCCCCCAATGACAGAGCACGAGAAAGACAAAAAAAAGGAGGGTCACTTTCGTGACCCTCGGCTCCCCGAGTAGGATTCGAACCTACAACCCACCGGTTAACAGCCGGTTGCTCTACCGTTGAGCTATCGAGGAATGTCGCCTCTCGTTGACAGTTGGTAGTATATACTAATTGCATTGTTTAGTCAATAGTTTTTTTGGCCTTTTTCTGGCAAACAGAAAATTTTCCTCTGGATTTCCTCCCCCACCTCGCAACAGCAAGGGCTCAGAAAGGCCAGCAGCGGTCAGCAACGCGAAAAACAGGCAAGGACCTGCTATGGTCAATAGAGAGCAGAAGACTTTCTTTGTTTCTGATATTTTAATATCTTTTTACTTGACGCGAGAAAGAAAAGGCTTTATAAATGGTGGTTAGTGCATAAAACGCGAGGTTGAGATGCTATGGAACAACCAAACCGCCTGTTACGAATGGCGCGAATCAAAAAGAGCTGGACAGTTGAATTTGTCAGTCACAAAGTAGGGGTCAGTCCCAATACCTATACACGATGGGAAGCAGGCCGTCAGGTACCGCGTCACGCTTCTTTACGCGCACTATGCAGCGTCTTTGAGATGACCCCTGAAGAGCTCGGGTTTTCAGGCACATTACAGGCCCGAAAGAGTCAGGCCCGAATCGAAAAACAGCAGGGCTACAAACTGGAAGCGATTCGCCAAAAGCTGGAACACTGCTCCGCCACGATCGCGACAAGCTGGCAAACCTATCAGGAAGGCGGGCAAGCGGATCTTGAGCGCGTACTTCCGGGCTATCTTCTGCAACTGGGCGAAATCACCCTGTACCCCGGACCGGAACAGCAGCGAGCAGCCACACTGACAGCACAGCTCTATCAACTCCTTGCCTTGCTTCAACTGCAACACGGCGACTTTGTTTCGGCTCAGGCTCACGGCACCCAGGCGCTGGTGTACAGCCAGATTGCCAGAGACTGGAATCTCTATATTGCCTCGCAAATACATCTCGCCACCATCTTTACCACGCGCAAACGGATCGGTTCTGCCCTTGTCGCCTATAATGATGCGCTCCGGCTGATCAATATCACCAGAGACGCTATTTCACCCCTGCTTCATAGTCGTATTTTTGCCGGTCTGGCCGAAATTCAGGCAGCGATGGGCCGTGAAAAGGAAGCTATGCAATTCCTGCAACTGGCAGTCACCGTCTTTCCAGAGACCCCAGAGATGGACCCCGGCTACCCTTTTACCCGCTGTGACCGCACGATCCTGTTTCTCTATCAGGGATTGGTTCTGTTGCGTCTTGGCAAGCCCCGCCTTGCCTGGAAAGCCTTTGAACAAATTGACGGCATCCAGCCCGCGCCTGCACCGCGAGTGCGAGCGGAATTTCTACGCCACCGGGCCTATACCTCTATCATGCTTGGCAACATGATTCAAAGCTGTATTTATCTGGAAGCGGCCGCCAGAGCAGCGCAACACATTAATAGCGAGCTTGCTTTCAGCGAATGCTACACGCTTTACGAACATATGCTTGCTCTCTGGGGAAAAGAAACACGGGTTCGCCTGCTTGCCCACCTTTTTCAGCATTGAGCCAGAAGGGAAGAGTGTTTCACGTGAAACATTTCACCATTACGCGCCAGACGTCTCCATTGCATGCGTGATCGAAAAGTATGTTTCACGTGAAACACCGGAGAGTTTCACGCGGTTATGCCTGCTCTTCCTGAGCCACAGGAGCCGCGTGAAGCAACAGCCAGAACAGGAACATCAGCAGAGAGGTAACGACCGTAAAGGGCATCAATATCCAGAGACCAAAGTACTGTGAAATCGTACCGACCAACCAGGGGAAGAGCGCCGCCCCCATACTTCCCAGGCTGGTCAAGAAGCCCACTGCGCTCGGTAAAAGCTGGTGTGGAGCAAACTTCGGCATGATGGCAATCACGATCGGGAACATCGGAGCCAGACTGAATCCAGTCAGAAAGAAGCCAAAGATGGCGATCGTCTGCACCGGAACCAGCCAGAGGATCAGCAACCCGAGGATCGTTCCAGCAAGGCAATATATCACCATATTCTTTGGTCCAGTATATTCGGTCAGCTTCCCCAGTATCAGCCGTCCAATCGCAAGACCGAGCCAGTAGCCACTAACAACCGGACCCATCAGAACGGGATCCCCATGTCGCTCTTTCGTTAAAAAGCTATACCCCCAGGAACCAAGCGTAACCTCGGTACCGACATAGAATAACAGGAAACCAGCCGCCAGCCAGACACTCTTCATACTCAGTGTGGCCTTGAGCAGCCCGCGTCCACTCCCACGCTCGCTCTGTTCCTGATTCCCGCCCGCGATTCTCTGTTTACGGAAGGTCCAGCCCATACCGAACAGAGCGATCAGCCCGAGAATCAGCCAGAGAGCGTACGCGGAGTTCCAGCCAAAGCGAAGGGCAAGCACGCCGGTGGCGATGTTTGGCCCGAGCCAGGCACCAACGCCGTAAAAGAAGTGAAAATAATTCAGTAAGACTGTGCTTCGCGGGAGCATCGCCATAAGGGTATTCAACCCCGCGTCCAGCAGCGCAATCCCAAATCCAAGCATCAGGTAGAGCGGCAACAGGACATAAAACCAGGGTGGAGCCAGGCAGAGCGCCAGAAAGCTGGCACAAAAAATGAGGCAACCGAATAATAACGCACGTTCTTTGCCAAAGCGAGCAACCAGTAATCCATTGTTGAAAGAAGCAAGCAAATACCCGAATGTGCTGAACAGAAACAGCAGGCTGATAGTTGCATTGTTGGCCTGATAATGCGCGCTGATGTTGGGAAGCAACACCCCCAGCGCACCATCATTCACCCCAACCATAAAGATAGTATAGAATGCGACGGCGACAAAAATGCGATAAAAATGCGGGGTATGCACTTCTTGTGATCGGACAGTTTTTTCACCAGTGGGCATGGAACCTTCTTTCCAGGATGAGAAAGCAAAAGCGGCCTATAATACCTGAGCATAATCTACCAGGAATAACCTATCAAGGAACGCCTGCAATACGAGATGACAATATCATACGCACAGCACTGTTTCCTTGACCCCGGCACTAAAACGCAATATAATGCATAACCAAGATAATACACGCAAATATCGACATTTGTCAACGAAATCATCTGCGCCATTTGGAAGGATCAAAGGATCTACCACTGTCCATAGAGGGGCAGATCAGAGACGTATGTGCGGGGTAAGAACACTGTGTTAAAAGAAGAGAGACAGCAACGTATTCTGGAAATGCTGCATCAGGACGGAAGCGTGCTTGCCAGCGAGCTCAGTGACGTTCTCTCCGTTTCCGAAGATACCATCCGAAGAGATTTAAGAGATCTTTTTGAAGCAGGGCTGATTCAACGTGTTCACGGCGGAGCCGTGTTGCGTGCGCCCCGCTTACGCTATAGTGAGCGTGTACAGCAAACCATTCAGGGAAAAACAGCCATAGCCCGAGCCGCCATACAGCTTTTACGAGACGGACAAGTTATTCTTATGGATGGAGGAACAACAACCTTACAGGTAGCTCGCTCCATCCCCTATACGCTCCACGCAACAGTGATTACCAACAGCCCGGCCATCGCGATGGAGCTTGCCGAGCATCCAAATGTAGACATGATTCTTCTGGGCGGGCCGCTCTTAAAATCAACGCAGACAACAGCAGGCATAGAGACAGTAGAGGCGCTGCGTTCCTATCAGGCCGACATCTGCCTGCTTGGCATCTGTGGGCTGCACGTAGAGGCAGGTATCTCCACGACAGAGCGTGAGGAGCTCTATATTAAAAAGGTCATGATCGAACGATCCGCCGAAGTGGTCGCACTTGCTTCAGCAGAGAAGCTCAATTCCTCAACGCCCTACATTGTCGGACCGCTCAAATTGTTGACGCATCTTGTAACCGAAGCCTCCGTGCCAGAAGAAGTCTTAATGCCCTTTCGCTATCTGGGAATCACAACGATCAAAGCAGAGCCCACAGAAACCGCAAACGAGAAGATCCGAGCCTGAAAGGAAGCATTTACCCAAAGTACGCCTTTCATCTGCTAACTTGAGCCGGGACAAGAGTCAAATCAGGCAGAGCTTCGGTAGCAGCCCTCGTATACCGGCAGCCGTACGCAGATTGCCCCAGACCATCATTTTCCCGGTGGCCAGAGCGCGGCGCATGCTTATCTGTGCAGTGATATACAACAGGAATGCATGCGCACCGGGAAACCAGAGCGAGAGCGCCGGATGAGCAAGGCTTCCTTTCCCCACACGGGCCTGCTCATCAAATAGAAGGAACCAGTGCCCACCAGCCGGGCCACCAATATGCCAGTTCACGCCCCCTTGAACATCGGGAAAGAGTTCTCGTCGATAGACAACCGGCATGATCGCGAAGAGGCGCAGGATATTCCGTTGAAGGTAGTCCGAAGGATATTCGTTCCAGAGCGGTTTTGCCCCTATAGCCTTTGACAATAAAGCCGTATGAAGGAGCGCGGGATGAATAATCTGTAACGCCAACAGTTCAGCGACAACAGGAAAGCGTCCAGCAAAATGCAGGGGAGCTGACTGCAAAAATTCCTCGGCCCGTAAGTGCGGTATAATTGCTGCCGTACGCTGCAAAGCGCTGAGAAACGAATGGAGTAATAACTGAGGCATGGTCACCTGAGCGCCATCAACATCAGATTGAACAGGAACCGGGAGTTCAACATTTCCCTCCGACAACGGCTCACCGGTTAACGCCTTTTCAAGCGCTTCAAGATAGAGTTCGGCAGCAGTGCTGACATGGACCAGCGCATCAAAAAGCGTCCAGCCCTCTTTTGAAGGCCGGTGTACCCAGGATCTGGGGGTAATTGTTGCAAAAAAATCAATTAAGTCATTCTGTAAACGCTCTAGATCAGCCAGCAGAATTTCAGGAAAGAACGCCGGTTCTCTCTGTAGAGCAAGCGTTCCAGGACTCTTCATCATTCCGAATTCCCTTCCACCATCAAAAAGTGTTCAAAGCCCATAAGAAAGATGAAAATAGAGAGATTTCAGGTACGATAGGCGATGCTCAAGCCCTTGCCAACCGGAAGCACAAGGTGCTCAAAATCGGACAGGGCCGCAATAGCCTGAAGATAGCCAGCGATTTCCTCGGGATGGGAAAGGACATTATCAGCGCAGAGCATCACATCCCGCTCAAGGTGTGGGAGGAGTAGCGAGAGTTGAGCAGGAGCGCTGAAACGATCAGCGTCAAAAAAGACAAAATCAAACGGTCCTTCCAGATCCCTGATAACCTCGGTCGCATCGCCACAAAGCAATGTCACCTGCTCACGAAGCCCCGCCTGCCGTAAATGGGCATCAGCCAGCATATGCTTTTGCGCCTCTCGATCAATGCTGAGTATATGCCCCTGCTCTCCAGCAGCCCAGGCAAGCCAGATCGTGCTATAGCCAGCCGAGGTCCCGACCTCTAGAATGCGTTTACGCTTGCTGCTCCGAATCAACAGGCTGAGTACCTGCGCTGTTTCAGGTTCCAACAACAGCATTTTTTCACGGCGTTCCTGCGTGCGAGCATCATGTTGCTGTCCCTCTTCATAGATATGGCGCAACAATAGTTGGAGTTCCTGCGGCATACTCGTTTGCATTGCTTACTTTCTTTCTCCTCCTCAGATCTTCCTTGTGCGTAGCCCATCCCTTCATCTTTTCAGACGAACAGAATAAGTAGATGAAATATCTATTGGTGAAAGATGAGAAAAACAACCTTTGCAGACTATAATACGACATTTCCAGATAGCTGACAACAGACCCGACGCTCCAACTGAATCGCCCGCTAACTCAACAATGAACATGTTCTCCTTCTATGCTTGCCTGCCAGCTTAACACATGTTCTATAAGCTTCTATTTTTGCTACTTTGTTTTCTTATTTTTTGACAATTTCTCTCTGATAAGACATTATATAAACAAGAATAGCTTATTTTACCAGAAAAGCGAAGGACAAATAGCAATAGATGTAGACATAACAGGTCATATGAACAGCAACAACTCTTTTTAAGAGCAAATCCAGAGGGAGAGACCATGTTCACAGCCTCCGACATTACACAATATGGCAAAGTAGCCATTATAGATAGAGATAATCCAGTTGAAATGACACGTCAGACACTCCAGAATAAGCTGATCAACACCTATCTACTTCATGCGGCAGAAAACACCTCAATGCTGCTCCCAACGACCGGGCGTATTCTCGATATCCCCTGTGGAGGGGGAGCCTGCACGCTGGATATGGCATTTGCCTATCCCGATTTTGATGTGATTGGCATTGATAGCCACAAAAGGCAGATAGACTATGCACATGCCCAGGTCCAGGATCTGGATAACATAGACTTTGTGCAGATGGATATTCGAGAGGGACTCGACTTTCCGGATGCCTATTTCTGTCTGGTTCATATGCGCTTCCTTGCATCTTTTGTGCAGGACGAAGAATGGCCATTTGTGCTAAGCGAGTGTCATCGTGTACTACAAAACGACTCGTTCATATGCATGATTGAATGTGACCCATGCCGCACCAGCAGCCCTGCACTGGAACAGCTAAGCGCCTATTATGCCGAAACATTGCAGAAAAAAGGGCTTCGCTGTACACCGGTCGGAACGCCACACCAGCTAGGAAAGCCATTGGATATCGCCTCACTCCTACAGGAGAGCGGCTTCACCATTCTTTCGCAGACAGTCTATCCCCTCAACTTTTCGGTAGGAACAGCGGCACATAACGGGATGTTACAGAACATAGCCGCCTTCTTACAGCTTATCCAGCCATTTCTGACGAAGAACGGCACAGTCAGTCAAACGAGATTCGATAACCTGTATCAGCAGGCGCTACAGGAAATGGTCGCGACCACATTCACCGGACAGTGGGATATTCGTGTTGTGACCGGCCAAAAAAAAGCAAGTTTCGCACAAGCAGCTTGCTCATGCGAAACTCAGCCCTCCCGGGAGCCTAGCCCTTTATGACATCTATCGTCTTGCGCACAATCTCGACAAAGTCGGGTTTGAGACTTGCGCCACCGACCAGTGCTCCATCAATATCGGGATGGGCAATGAACTCAGCAATATTCTCAGAAGTGACGCTGCCACCGTAGAGAATACGTACCGCGTCTCCGGCCTCTGTGCCGTACATTTCGGAATATTGTTCACGAATAAAGTGAACAACAAGTCCCGCCTGCTCCGCCGTTGCAGCTTTACCGGTCCCAATCGCCCAGATTGGTTCATAGGCAATCACAGCTCGTGCAGCCTGCTCAGGGGTAAAACCGGCCAGGCTACCCTGTATCTGAGTTCGGATTACCTCCTGTGTTGAGCCCGACTCGAACTGTTCCAGATTTTCCCCAATGCAGATAATCGGTCGCAGTCGGTGGGCGAAAGCGGCACGAGCTTTCTTATTTACCAGTTCATCTGTTTCACCGAAATAGGTTCTGCGCTCAGAGTGGCCCAGGATCACGCTAGTACAGAGTTCCTTTACCATTGCAGGAGCGATCTCACCGGTAAAAGCGCCCTTCTCTTCGTAGTACATATTCTGTGCCCCCAGTTCGATACGCGGGGCAGGCATTGCATCTACGACCTCGCGCACGGAGCTCAGCGAGATAGCTGGAGGACAGAGAAGACACAGAATTCTCGGATACGAGCGCATCAACTGGCCCAGAGAAGGCATGATCTCCATCGTAAATTCAGATGCCTTCTGCGGACCATAATTCATTTTCCAGTTTCCTGCAATAATGGCAGTACGAGATGTAGGCATACGGAACTCTCCTCTTCGCTTTTATTTATCCTGTAGGGCTGCCACGCCGGGAAGGGTACGGCCTTCCAGAAATTCCAGAGAAGCGCCGCCACCGGTCGAGACATGGGACATCTTATCTGCCGCCCCGGCCTGCTCAACAGCAGCCGCGGAGTCTCCGCCGCCAATAATTGTCGTTGCGCCCTGTGCAGTTCGCTCAGCAAGAATAGTGCACATCGCGTTTGTGCCTTTGGCAAACGCTGGCATTTCAGCCACCCCGAGCGTTCCATTCCAGACAATCGTTTGAGCCTCAGCCAGCGACTTGCGGAACCGATCCACCGTCTCAGGTCCGATATCCAGAATGCGCCAACCAGCAGGAACCGCGTCGAAGGAGACCACCTTATGATTCGCGTCAGGGGCAAAGCGATCAGCGATCACGACATCGACAGGCAGAAGGAATTCAACACCTTTCTCCCGTGCCTGTTGGATCAAAGAGCCCGCCACATCGAGCTTGCTTTCCTCAAAAAGAGAGTCGCCGATCTCATATCCCTGAGCTTTCAGGAAAGTATTCGCCATACCGCCACCGATCAGAATACCATCGGCAAGCGTTAGCAGACGCTCCAGAACCGCGATTTTATCGGAGACCTTCGCGCCACCAATAATAGCCTTGAAAGGGCGCTTCGGATTTTCAAGCGCAGCGCCGAGATAGTTGATTTCCTTCTCCATCAGGAAACCCGCAACGCCCGGCAGATAGTGGGTTACTCCTTCAGTCGAAGCGTGGGCCCGATGGGCGGTCCCGAAAGCATCATTGACATAGAGCTCTCCGAGGGACGCAAGCTGTTTCGCGAACGCAGGATCATTCTTCTCTTCCTCTTTATGGAAGCGAAGGTTTTCGAGCAGAAGGACCTGACCCGGCTGTAGCGCTTTTGCTTTCGCCTCGACGTCTGGTCCGACACAATCATCAGCCGTCTCCACTGGCCGCTTGAGCAGTTCACTCAGGCGCTGCGCCACTGGCTTCATGCGCATACTTTCGACAACCTGCCCTTTCGGGCGGCCAAGATGCGACATCAGCACCACGGCTGCCCCCCTATCAAGCAAGTAGTTGATAGTGGGCAGCGCGGCGACAATGCGCGTGTCATCAGTAATGTGCAGATCTGAATCCAGTGGTACATTAAAATCTACCCGGACCAGAACCCGCTTGCTGGTTACATCAACATCGCGTATCGTCTTTTTATTCATGGTTTAGATACCCTTTTGACCAACGAAGTTCGCCAGGTCAGCCACGCGGCAAGAGTAGCCCCACTCATTATCATACCAGGCAATGACCTTGACCATTTTCTCACCAAGAACCATCGTCAACGAGCTATCAACAATTGAGGAACGCGAATCGCCCCGGAAGTCGCTGGAAACCAGAGGCTCATCAGTGTAACCGAGAATGCCCTTCAGCGGACCCGCGGCTGCTTCCTTGAAGGCATTGTTTACGGCCTCTTTAGTAACAGGCTTGGTTGTGGTAGCAACGAAGTCGACAACGGAAACGGTCATTGTTGGTACGCGCAGAGACATACCGTCGAAGCGGCCCTTCAACTCGGGGATAACCAGAGCCAGAGCGCGGGCTGCACCAGTAGTGGTTGGAATGATATTGGAAGCAGCGGCACGGGCACGGCGCAGATCCTTATGCACAACATCAAGGATACGCTGGTCATTAGTGTACGAGTGGATGGTATTCATCAGGCCGTACTCGATCCCAAAGTTGTCAAACAACACTTTGGCAGCCGGGGCCAGACAGTTCGTGGTACAGGAAGCATTAGAGATAATATGATGCTTCGAGGGATCGTACATGTTGTCATTGACCCCAAGCACGATTGTGATATCTTCACCTTTCGCCGGTGCAGAAATAACGACTTTCTTTGCACCGCCACGCAGGTGAGCAGCCGCCTTTTCCGCGTCGGTAAACAGGCCGGTGGACTCAATCACAAGATCGACCCCCATATCACCCCAGGGGATCTGAGCCGGATCTTTCTGGGCAGTGACGGTGATTTTCTTGCCATCAACGATCAGGTAATTCTCTCCTGCCTCAACTTCACCTTTGAAATGCCCGTAGGTGGAATCATAGCGCAGCAGATGAGCATTCGTCTTTGTATCTGTCAGGTCGTTAATTGCGACAACTTCGATTTCTTCGGGGTGACGCTCCAGCATCGCCTTGAATGACTGGCGTCCGATACGTCCAAAACCATTGATACCTACACGAAGAGCCATACAACTGTTCTCCTTTATAGCGTAATATATTTGGACAGGTTACACGCCGGATACACAGGTGCGATCCAGCGACAGCAAGTGTTCTACTCCTGGCACATGGTACCCGGTCCTCACAGGCAGCAACACACAATGTACCAATGACGGTAGAGGCAAGAGCATGCAGAGACATACCACTCCCTTGCCAGCCTTTTTCCGCCAGTCTGCTTGCAGAATCGCATCTCCATGCAAGAAGTGAGGTCAAAGATAGTGTACCTGGAAAACCAAAGCACACACTTTCATTTCTCCTCACGCGTGGAGTGCTCTTCTCGCTTCAGCTCTGCCTGCGCTAAGTGATAAGGGCTTGAACAGGAACAGCAGGTCTTTCACAGGTAGAAGTATGCCTTTTTATCAGGAAGGACCGCAATGCACACACAGAATACGCGGCAGCCTGATAGATATGCAGAGATGACCTTGATTACAGTCCTGCTGTGCAGTATCTGAAAAAGCCTGATACCTACGAGCATATGGCATAGCATATCACCCGTAACAGCGTATCATCTAATCCATGATGAATCAAGATGTAGACGACGTAAGCTGTAGGCCCGCTTCAGACTATGATCTACCTGTGACAGGCATCGTGGACTGTTCAACCGGGAGGAAGCCTATTGAAAAGCGCACATATTGATCGGTATATCCGAAACCAGATCCCGGTACGCCTGCTATGCCCGTCTTTTCAAAGAACGAAAATGCATCTTCACCCGGAGCAAATTTACTCCAGTTGTAAACGGTTGCATCATCATCGAGATAGATTGCTTCAAAGAGCCGCTGCTGCTGATTGATTGTCTCTAATTGCTCGATGAAGCGACGGCGGCGTAGCCGATAGAATCTGCGCAGTTTCTCGTTAAGCCAGGGGCGTTCCTGGATTAACCTGTAATAGGCCATATAACGGAGCTGCCATTCACCGGGAAGGGATGCCGTGCTGTTCGTCCAACAAGCCGCGATAGCATTCGCAAGCTGTTTACTTCCAGCCGTGACCCAGCCAAAACGCTCCCCGGTTAACGTGTTTGTCTTGGAGAGGCTGCTGACAAAGATCGTATGTTGCAGGATATCCTCTGGAATAAAGGTTGCCATACGCGCCTGATCTTCCTGCGGGGGCGCGGTCCCAATATACGCCAGATCAGCCAATATTAATATATCTCTTCCTTGAGACCGGTAACGGCGCAGTACAGCATGCAATGCATTAAGTTCGTCTGCGTTAAACGCAAAAGCTGTCGGGTTATTTGAGATGGTCAGATAGACAAGCTTGATATCAGGATGAGCCTGAAGAGCCTGGTCCAGCTCAGCAGCAGACAACTTAAAGCGATTTTCCTCACGCGTCTGAATCCGATAGAGCTCATAACCATACGAGCGGGCCTGCCATTCTGGGACACCAAAGCCCGGCTCAGGGAAAAGGATACCATATCCAGATGAGTCTTGAGAACGATATGTCAGGGCCAGACCGCGCAGGACTTTATCAATCCCATCCATAGCGCCAAGACTGAGGTAAAGCTGTTCATAAGAGACAGGCAATCCCCACAGGGTTTGCATATCCCGGGCAAGCCAGGAACGCAAGAGAGGATTTCCAGTTCCATAAATATCGTAAATGCGGGGGTCAAAGTTGTGCTCTAACAAGAGCCGCTCGCACTCCATCATCTGGTTGCGCAGCCAGAGATAGGTTTCGCCAGTTGCAGTATAGCCACAAGGGAGCGTTTCACCCGGGAGTGCAACCCCCAGTTCATCCGCAAGCAAACGGTAATCGCCAGAACCGCCAGGTTCACCCTCACACTCAGTAACCAGCCGTAAATTGATATCTCCGATTGTACGGTTGACTATTTCTGCCTGGATCACTTCTTCGGAAATATGCTGTTTTCGGCATGCCTGTTCCAGTTCCGTCACAATACGCGCCATAATGCGAATAGGCCCGGGGCCGTCTTGCAAAAGTGGTCGATAATGAGCAATAAGCTGGCTGCGTAGCTGACGTAGAATCGCGTACTGGTCGCCTGAGGCTGAAGCGGCGGGCGAGTCTACATGAGTATTGCGGGTCATCACCTAGTAACTCCCTTCCAAGTGCGTGCGCTTACAGGGCGCATCTCGTATATAAGCCCTTGTCTCCGTTGACAATGCTACCGTTACAAGTGTAACACATGCTATCACTGAACAGCAAGAAGCCAGAGAGGCATAGAGAACAGATACAGTACCTGTATGCCTTGTGTTTCCCCTTCGATATGTTTCCTTACACCGATAACCCCTGCCGCTGTTTTCTCTTCTATAAGACTATACATCTACAGGTTCTCTCTCCATGCTCGGATGCTCAGCAACCGTATCCCTTCAGAAGCAAACTCCGGTAAGCGCTCTGACTGGCTTTTCGCCTGGATACCACTATAATAAAAGATAGATATTTTTTCACGCTTTCGCAGATCCTGCTCGCACTATCTGCCAGGATCAGACTTGTTTCGCGTGAAACGAAAGAGAGAGATGATGCTAGAAGGAAAACGCGTCGTTATTACCGGTGCCGGTCGCGGTATAGGGAAAACGCTGGCTCTGCGCTTTGCTGAACAGGGAGCCCATGTCGTGGTACACTACGCGCATTCTGAGCAGCATGCCCGGGACGTTGTTGAGGCAATTCAGCACATCGGTGGACAAGCAACCATGCTATACGCTGATCTCAGCAACCCGGAGCACATTCGTCAACTGGTGCTTCAGGCTCAACATGCGTTCGGCCCTATAGATGTCTGGGTCAATAACGCTGGCGTCAGCGTCAATTCCGCAGAGGTTCGAGGACTGAGCGAGCTCGACCTTTTTCAGCGGATTATGGATGTCGATGTCCGCGGAACCTGGCTCTGTTGCCGCGAACTACAACAGAGACATACGCTGACCGAGCAAGGCTGCATCATTAATATCGGCTATGATGGCGCATTGAAAGGCGACCCCGGCTTGCCTAACCAGTTCTACGCTATGAGCAAGGGCGCGATTATTGCTCTGACGCGCTGTCTGGCCGTTGAGTTCGCTCCCCATATACGCGTCAATTGTATCGCTCCTGGCTTCATTGAAAACGAATGGGCACAACAGAAAGCCGGTCAATCGTTTCGGAAAAAAATCACCGAACAAATTCCTCTTCAACGGTGGGGGACAGCCGATGATATCGCAGGAGCGGCCTTATTCCTTGCCTCTTCAGCCGCCGCCTATATTACTGGACAGATCATCGTCGTCAATGGAGGCCGAGTGATGTATTGAATGTTTCACGTGAAACATTGCCGAGGGCTTTTCGCTCTCTCTTTCATGTACGGCGATCCAGATGTTGCAACCCTCATCACGCCGGGTGAAACTCTTCAATGTCTGATCAGATGAAAGGAAGAGAGAATGTTTCACGTGAAACACTGTCAGCTCCGTAAAAGAGATTCTGGACATCGTGAATTGGCAGAAATGTTTCACGTGAAACAGGCATATAGTAGCCAGGCGAGAGGAGATCAAAACAACAGGGTTCATATGAGATTGATGTGGATCCGCTCTGTTTTTTCGCGCTTCGCTTGCATACCTGGCCTGCCCTTGCCACATGCTCCTCAGTGTTTCACGTGAAACATTCCTGCCCTGACAACAGTTCCAGGGAAAAACCTGGATTCTCAAAACGTTTTATGGGAAACTCTATCAGCTCACCACCAGGAGCCTGGACATAGAACAGGGAATGCGTCGCAGTGTTTCACGTGAAACATTCCCTCACTATTGGAGGCAGGCACATCAAGCTATGCTCGAATATTTTATCGGGCAACTCTGCTTTAACAGAGCACGAGTTCACCTCTCTGTGAAATAGTGTTTCACGTGAAACACTTCAAAAGTAAAGAAGGACGTAAAGAGATAGTAATAGGAGAATAGCATGAGCGTTTTACACGGAACATCAGACAACCATAATCATGAATAAGATGGTGGTCATCGAGATTATGCGTTTCACGTGAAACACTCCCTTACCTTTATCCCCAACCAGACGGTAGCAGCGATTGAGGGCTATTTCATGTAAAGCCTGTCCCGATTACACATCTGAGAGACGGTGCTACTGTTTCACGTGAAACACTGCGCCATAATCATAGCTTTCAGGATATAGAACGATCAGAATACTAAACCGCTGTTTATAAAGCAGAGCCAATATCCGAGAGAAAGTCCAGCCGTTTCACGTGAAACACTCTCTTCCATATTCGCTCAGTGGAGCATAATCCAGAGATACCGGAGGTTTTCTGTGGGATACTCTACTGCTCCACTTCTATTAAACCCGATTGCACACATCCATCCACAGAGATTGTTTCACGTGAAACGTTTCTTGATCCTTTGGAGAACAAGACAGGGAAAGTCAGCCAGTCGTTTCGCGTGAAAGGACTTCTCTATCGAACGGAGGATCGCATTATTTTCAGAACACCCTTCACAGAAGCAGCGAGCGAAAACAGGAAGATACGAGGGAAGGTGTTTCACAGAAGCGGGCCAGGGTGCTCTGTCTTCAGACGAGAGAGGAATAGCCTGCTGCAACGGCCTCAGAAGCATCTCAAAGAGAGAACAGTAGATGATCCTCTCAAACCATGATAATTGCTTCAAAATAATTGACACGCTCTTCCTCGAATGGTACCGTGCAACAGCATGTAGCAAGAGCCATTTGCGCATTAAACTGACACACGCTTCAAACGGAGAACGAGGCACGAGTCACTTATCCCTGATGTCTCGGACAAGGAAGCCAAAGTAGCCCCCTGTAAAGAGAGGCTAAGGTGCGGTGGAGTCCAGACACAAGCTTCCGCCTTCAGAAGGAGGTGATTAACGTGAAACAATGGGGGAGGCACGAGACACAAGGTCCCGATGGGCCAAAGCTTCATGTTTCACGTGAAACATCTCCATCCAGAAGCATAGTCACAGGAGCAAGCAGTGATCGTACTCCCATACTGTTTCACGTGAAACACTACCCGCTTCAGCAAGTCGCTTATCGAAGAAAAATGTTTCACGTGAAACAGACTTTGTATTTCTTTCCTAAATATCGGCAAAGGCGCCTTCTCGAACAGCGTCTGCAAGCTTTGCGATATCTGGGGCCAGAACGCGATCATGTTCAAGCATCGACACACGCTCACGCACTCGGGCATACGCGATTTGCACCCCGGCCCCGGGTTTTAACGGCTTACGGAAATCCAGCATTTGAGCGGAACACATTAACTCAATGGCAACAACCTGCTGTGTAAGCTCAATTAAGCGCAACAACTTATGGGCGCTGGTCACCCCCATACTGACAAAATCCTCCATCCCGGCAGAGGTAGGAATGGAATCAATGCTCGCAGGATGAGCCAGGATCTTGATCTCGTTGACGAGAGCTGCCGCAGCATATTGAGCAATCATAAATCCTGAGTTTAGCCCCGGGTCCGGTGCCAGGAACAGAGGAGCGCCGTCTTTATCCCAGTCATGCGGCCCCATCAGATTATAGATTCGGCGCTCAGAGAAACTTGCCAGTTGAGCAAGCGCGATAGCCAGCGTGTCCAGAGCGAGCGCAAGAGGCTGACCGTGGAAATTCCCGCCACTTAAGACATCTCCCTCCTCTGGGAAGACAAGCGGATTATCCGTCACCGAGGACAGTTCCCGTTCAAAGATGGTACGACAATAGGTTAGTGCGTCGCGAACTGCACCCAGCACCTGAGGTGAACAGCGAAGGGTATAGGGGTCCTGAACCCGTGAGCAGTTAGCATGGCTTAACACAATCTCGCTATCGCGCAGAAGATGCCGAAGATGAGCCGCTGTTTCCTGCTGTCCTACCTGTCCACGGCGTCGATGAATCCGCTCGTCAAAAGGAATATGACTTCCCATCAACCCCTCGATGCTCATCGCACAGGCAACTTCAGCAGTACGTAAAAGGGCCTCAGCATCGACTATAGTCAATACAGCAATTGCCTCCATCAAATGGGTACCATTAATTAAGGCCAGTCCCTCCTTCGCCTGCAAATGAAGTGGCGAAAGTTGCGCCTGCTGCAAAGCCTCTGCTCCACTCATCTGCTGTCCGTTATACCAGGCCTCTCCTTCCCCGATAAGAACCAGTGCTAAATGGGCAAGCGGAGCCAGATCGCCACTTGCTCCCACAGAACCACGAGAGGGAATCACAGGAACAATATCTGCATTGAGCAGAGAGACAAGCTGCTGTACCACAGCAACGCGCACACCCGAATTGCCGCGCGCCAGACTTGCCGCAAGCAGGAACATCATTGCGCGCACAACTTCCTTACTGAGTGGCTCACCCACACCAGCAGCATGACTTCGTAACAGATTATGTTGAAGATCAACCAGTTGATCTTGTGGAATGCGTACACTGCTGAGATGTCCAAAACCGGTTGTGATGCCATAGATCTTCCGTCCCTCAGCAGCCACCTGATCGATTACAGCACGAGCCGCCTGGATTCGTTGAATCGCTTGCTCGCTGAGCGACACCGGAGCAAAATAGCGCGCAACCGCATGCACATCCTCTATTTTTAGCGCCTCCCCATCAATCACACGCATAGTCTGATCAATATGCTTCTCATGATGGAAGTCTGCGTCATGATAAACAGTTGATGCTGTACGCTTCGTCATAGAAGAAATTTCCTTTCTGGCATCATTGCCAATAGAGTAGAATGACGATGGCCAGAAGCAAATCAGAGTCACTTCCAGCAAACACTATTACAATAGCACGTTTCGGCCTCTTTGTGTGCGCTTCTAAGCAACCATCGAGAAACCAGCTCCCCTATTCACTTCCAGCATAGGCCAGTTCGTCAAAAAGAGGGGAAACATAGTCGGTGCGGAGAGAGAGTGTTTCACGTGAAACACTCTCTCTCCGGGGAACTATTTTATCGGGGAGCAACGTCCGAACGTTTCACGCGCAACAGTCCCGGATCAGAATTGATGCTACGCCCTTCCTTCATGCATGGAATTTGACCGTTTCACGTGAAACAGTCCCTCCTCTGTGGGAAGTTGTTTACCAGAATACAAAGGGCGAATGGTTCACACGAAAGATCCGCAGTCTGAAAGGGCTACTTCTTCCTTTAGGGGAAAGAGGGTTTTGTTTCACGTGAAACACTTTTCTTCATGAAGAGATTTGCCAGGGATTTCTGGTTTCCTTGATGTTTCACGTGGAACATTCCCCTTAATAAGGAAAACCGCTTTCCGGAGCGCAAGGTCCGAATGTTTCACGTGAAACACAGAGACCTGCATTCTGGCAACCTCTTTTCCCTGATAGAGGAGTGTTTCACGTGAAACACTCTCCGCTTTAAGGCCTTTCTTCAAAAGCACGGATCAGTTCTCCCGTTTCACGTGAAACACTCTTTCGAAGGAGGAGCTATTCACAAGGGCAAAAGGTGTAGCGTTCCACGTGAAACAAATTACACTTCTGCACTAACCGCTTCAAAGGGCAGCCTCGGGATGTTTCACGTGAAACGGAGCTACTTTGGCATCAGCACCGAGTGTATCAGATTCACTCCGAAGTGGTACCCAATCTCATGATAATCCTGAATGGACCACAGAGCTAGCTCGCAGCGTTTCCCGACCTCGATACTGCCAATCTGATCGTGTAAGGCCAGGGCGCGCGCTCCATTAATCGTTGTGGCGGTCAGTGCCTCTTCCAGAGACATACCCATAGCCGACATTGCCAGACCAAGCATCATCTGCATATTCTCGCAATAGGAGGTGCCGGGATTGAAGTCCGTAGCCAGCGCCACATGTAAGCCTCGATCCAGAAAACGGCGCGCGGACGGATACGGAGTGCGCAGTGTATAAGAACAGCCCGGCAGCAATGTCGCGACGACTCCGGCTTCGCGCATCGCATCCAGATCCTCATCAGTAGCAAAGTCCAGATGATCGGCAGAAGTAGCACCGAGTTCTGCCGCAAGACGAGCGCCGCCGCCGGGTGTCAGTTGATCGGCATGCACTTTTAATTGATAGCCCAATTCTTTTGCACGCGTCAGAATACGACGGCATTCTTCGACAGTAAAAGCCTCGCGTTCACAGAACACGTCGCAAAAACGAGATAGATGAACAAAGGCAGGTAGCATTTCCTCAACAATCAGATCGACATAGCGTTGTCGTTGTCCGCGATATTCAGGAGGAACGCTATGAGCTCCCAGAAAAGTAGGAACCACGCGAATACTGTCCAGAGAAGACAAGCTCTCCTGCCAGGTGGCGTTCAGGCTATTGATGACGCGTAAACAGGTTTCCTCAGTCTCCTTACTCAAGCCATAGCCAGTTTTTACCTCTACCGTCGTTGTACCGTGCTGACGCACAGAAGCCAGACGTGCCAGAGCGGACTGCTGTAGTTCCTCCTCACTAGCCTCTCGGGTCGCCTGCATTGTTGTTAAAATACCGCGTCCCTGAGCCAGCAACTCCCCATAGCTGACCCCGGCACGGCGCAGATGGAATTCCTCAGAGCGATCTCCAGCAAAAACCAGATGAGTATGGGAATCCACAAAACCCGGTGTAATCACGGCTCCCCGGGCATCAATCAAGGTAATACCGTTGCTATCCTCGGGATTATCCGCAACAAAGTGCGGCTCATTCACTCCTTCCTGCCCTATCCAGACAATTGATCCTTTATGGACAGCGATAACCGCTTGCTCAAGGACCTGTAGAGGGCCACTCGCTCCTTCTATAGGAGCTTGCGCCACCGTGACCAATTGCTTGATATTGCGAATAACAGTGCTGGCAAGAATAGTTGTAGGCGGTTTCTGATATGGATCGACCGGTTGAACTTCGTCCATCATTCTCCCTGATTCCTCCTGCTTCTCTCTTTATATCTAACGCCATTTCCCCACGGAGAGCCCGAAACAGGCATTCTCCAGGAGTAACAAGGGTAAACGCGCGCGGAACATGTGTATGTATACCTTGCCTGCGCCTGATAAAACCTATCAGACGCTATAGTATACCATGCTACTCCGCTCCCCTTGCTCTCAGCAAACGGATTTGTTACACTGTGAAGGAACATATTCTTTTCCAGGGATTCCAACACCATAAACAGTCTTCAGCTCAATGAGAGCCATGAGACCTCTCCCTCTTGCTCAAAGGGAAGGGGAAAGAAAACGTGTGGTGCCGGGATACCTTACCAGGAGTGCTCACTATGCGAGCGATTGATGACAGTAGTCCCAAGTATGCGGCGGTGCTACGCATCTTACAGATCTATAAACAATTGCCGGAAAGCGATGTAGCCCGCATGCTGCATGACTTCTATCTCATCACTGATGATTTTCGTGAAATGGAAGACCAGGGCCTACTGACCCTCTCGTTTATAGGTGACGAATATATACTCGCGCCGACTCTCCTGGGAAAGCTCTGGCTAGAGCAGTATCAAAGCGAGTCGAGCGAGACTACCGGGGAGAAATAATATATGGCATACGAAGAACAGGAAGCGGCTTTGCCCTATACAACAATTTCAACAGAACAGGCAAAGCAGATGATTGAAACCGGCGCTCACGTTGTGGATGTACGCGAACCGGAAGAATGGCAGAGCGGCCATATTGCACAGGCTCAACTTGTACCTATCAATAGCAAGGGGATCTATCTGTTCGGGAAAGCCCTGGAGGAACTTCATTTACCGACAGACAAAGAGGTGATTTTTGTGTGTCGGTCAGGCCATCGCAGCTCGATCGCCTCAGAAATTGCGTCGTTGCTTGGTTTCCAGAAAGTCTACAATCTGGCAAATGGCATGATTGGCTGGCTCGATCACCGCTACCCGGTTGAGCGCTAAAAACAAACAAATCGAGATACCCTTGTTCAAAGCTAGCATAGGCTAGCTTATTTCTTGAGAGGAGATGGTTACTTATGTCTCTACTGGAAGGCAAAAAAGCCCTTATTTTTGGCATCGCGAATCATCGCTCTATTGGATGGGCAATCGCACAGTCTCTCGCGTCTCAAGGTGCCCAGCTTGCTTTCACCTATCAGGATCGCATGGAAAAGTATGTCAAAGAGCTCGCAGCAAAGATTCCCGGCACCGTTACTTTTCCCTGTGATGTCCAATATGATGATCAGATCGATGAGGCATTCGCAAAGACAGCCGAAGCCTTTAATGGCGAACTGGATATTCTGGTTCACTCGGTTGCCTTCGCTCCCGCCTCCGAACTCGAAAATCCATTTGTGCAGACAACCCGCGCAGGCTTCCACACCGCTCTGGATATCAGCGCTTACTCTCTGATCGCTTTAGCACGTCGTGCCGCCCCCATGATGCAGGCTCGCGGTGGCGGCAGCATCGTTTCACTCACCTATCTGGCAAGTGAACGCGTGATGCCGAAATATAATGTGATGGCTGTCGCGAAAGCCGCTCTTGAGTGCAGCACTCGCTATCTGGCTTACGAGTTGGGCGAACACAATATTCGCGTCAATGCCATTTCTGCAGGCCCTCTCAATACGCTGGCAGCTCGCGGTATCTCCGGTTTCACTGGCTTCCGCAATCAGGCCGCGCAGGTCGCACCACTTCGCCGCAATATCGAGCAAAGCGAAGTTGGTGATACGGCGCTCTTCCTGTGCAGTGATTTGGCTCGTGGCATCACTGGCGAGGTTCTCTTCGTTGATGCAGGCTACAATATTATGGGCGCTTAAAATCGATATACCATTTCTGCCGGGCCTTCTCTACAAGGACCCGGCCTTTTCTTATCCAGTTCCATAAAACAACTCTCCGTTTCACGTGAAACAATGCAGGAATTTGAGGGCAGCATGTTTCACGTGAAACACACCCTTTACAAATGCTTCTCTCGATCTCCGACTGCAAAACGGTCTCCTCTGCGTTGCACGTGAAACAGTCCTGTAGGATAAAGCACAAACCAACTCCACCCATCTGGCAGCACCCGCCTTTGCAGTATCAATCTCAGTTCTCTGTTTCATGTGAAACAATAGATTGCTGAAAAAAAGCATTGCCCTGGACGCGTTTCACGTGAAACACTGTATGCCTATGGAAGCAGTGCCGATGGATTGAGCTTTCAGTCCGTGTGCTTCTAGAAGAGGAACCAGCAGGCAAGCTCTGCTTTCGATGCAGAGGTACTGTTCCATGTGAAACAATATATGCCCCCCTTATGGCAAGAGCAAAGGAAATGTTTCACGTGAAACGCTTCCTCAATCTCGCCAGGTGAAAGCTAACCTCGCTGTTTCACGTGAAACAGTCTGATAGGCCGGAAAGCAGCAACGTTCCCTTTTATCCGGGGCCTGAAAGCGTTCAGGATCGCGCGCCCTTTTGGAGGCAAGCACTGATCAGCAGTAATCAGCGGCATTTTTCAGAGGTGAATGTTTCACGTGAAACAGAGAGAGAGTGGCCTGATATGGATAGAGGCCCGGTTCCACCCGGGATTGTTTCACGTGAAACACTGAATTCTACATCTCACCCGAAGCCCCCGGAGTCCCATCGATGCATATGTTCTGCTCCCAAAAGAGCGAGCGCGCAAACCCTCGATGAGGATGTTTCACGTGAAACAGTGACACGATCTATTTCCTTGAGCAGAGAGCAATCGTTTCGCGTGAAACAGTTCGTCGTTATAAAGAGCCACAGCAACAGGAGGTATATCCAGCAACAATGTTTCACGTGAAACAGCAATGCGATTTCTTCCAGCCCTGGTGTTTCACGTGAAACGCTCCGCTCAGAAACCAGGTCACGCTGACGAGAACGCAACAAAAAAGAAGAGCCAACCTCTTTTCAAGAACAAGAGATTGGCTCTCAATACGTATTTTACTGCTCAACGTGATGTGGCGGAGGCGGAGTATGCGGAGCAGGTTCACCACAAACTCCACAGAAACGAGCCTCCGGCCGATTACTATGCCCACAGGGCCAGACACTCAACCCGGCACTCGAACTCGCTGGTTGCTGCTGTGGCACAGGCTGCGCCATTGGGCTATTTGGCTGCGACTGCTGAGGAACCGGAGCACGCCGCACAGTAACCTCATCAGCGATCGAAGATGGAGCCGGGGACGGAGGAGCTCCAAACGCATACATACTATTATCAAACTGAGATGGCGCTTGCTGCTGGCCAGGTTGCGGCACCGGAGCATAGCCCTGGAACTGATTATACTGGCCCTGAGGGGGCGCGTTCACAAAACCAGTTGAATAGGGTGCTCCACCAGCGAAAGGAGCAGGCTGCACCTTTCGTCGGTTGCCACTTCGGATCACCAGGTATGCCAGAACGATACAGAGCAGCGCAACAAATGCGATGACAGCAATCGTGATAGCAAGCGTAATCGGTGAAGAGAAGAGTGCCGGCACAGGTTGATTCTGATTGGTCGTCGGCACCTTCTCAGTAGCAGCCTGCTTTTCTGTATAGTCCTGGTACGACTTGATTGCCTTAAAATCAGGATACTTCTTTTCAATCTGGTTGAACAGATCAAGCGCCTTATGCCAGTGTCCGGCCTCATTCGAGGCGTAGGCATTCATCGCATCATTCCACAGCTTTTGCAGTGGCCCCGGTTTAGTATCAAGACCAAGCTGTTCCACCCATTCGCGTGCATAGTTACTGGTTTGCAGGAAGCTTGTATTTCCGCGACCGCCGCTATCTAGCCCGAAGCTGACAATCCCGACAACGGTTCCTTTGCTATCCAGGGCAGGACCGCCACTATCTCCATGCTCAACATTGCCCCCGACCTGAATCAAGCGTGTGCCATTATTCGTTGTCTTGATCGAAGAGACAGTAATCTTATTGACTGAAGAAGTCAACATATTTGTTGGCGTATCGCTTACATCGCCATTGCCAGGAAAACCAATGATGGTGAGATTATCTTGCTGCTGTACCGATGAAGAATCACCGAGCTGTATATGAGGAGTATCGGTAAACGCGGCGTGAATGATCGCCATGTCCTTGTCTTCAATCGAGCTCTCCTTATATACCTTATCAACAGGTTTCTGTACAAAATCGGGCAGTTCACGGAACGAAGATGCATCTAACGGACCGGTATAATCTGTGCTCAGGAAAACAACGCTCTCCGTCTTGGTGATATCGATTGCCCCTCTCAGTTGCCCACTCTTCAACTGGTTTTCAACATCTTCGGCGGTGGTTCCCTTTTCGCCATGTTCATTCAAGTAAAGCGCGATGTCAGGCGCGGCCACCTGATAAAAGTAGAGAGCGAGCGAATCATCTTTTGGAGGATTGATAACATGGTCCGCGGTAAGAATATCGCCTTGAGAGGAGATAAAGGTCCCACTCCCCAGAGCGCTTCCCGCATAATTCGAGCCAACAGCATTTTCGCTTGTGCTGCTTCCTTGAGGGAATTTCACCGTTTCGCCTGACTTCATTCGCACAGTAACGGTAGCAAAAATAGTGGTTGCAATACGCACTACTGCGGGTTTTGCGATTACAACCGCTCTGACCTCGGGATCTTCGACATTTCCTCCCGGTCTTCCTTCGGCTTTCGCGGTTGCCATGATGAATGTATTGCTCAAGAGCAGGGCCAGGAGAACAGTAAAGGTCATCCCTAGTACCACGATTCGATTCATCCTGTACAGGGAAGAAGAGGCATTTTGCGCAATTTTCTCTTGATTCATAACTGATAATTCCTATCCTAAGGCGTATTCATGGATAGAAAGGTGCCGCCAATTGTATTATAGCTTGTTACGAATAGAATACAGAAGAAATACGTTTCGTTCAAAGCCCTGGTTACAATAGACGCGAAAACAGGCCGTTCTCAAACAAGCCGTCCAGTTTGCACCTTCTTCGTACGAGGACTTACTGCTGTTTTTCTGTACAAGCACCAAATGACAAACAGCAAGAACCCGAAATTACTATAAACCAGTACCCTGGATACAACCCTCCATACCCTGAAAAAGACCCTGAGGACTATTCGCCTCGGCTCATATCCATCTTCAGCAAAGGGGGTTCAAGTAAACAGCATTCCGATGAGCACCCTCTTCCCTGCTTCCAGCTCTCACAACATCAATAACCGGCCTCGGCGCCGATTCAGCTCACCCATCGAAAAGGCCTGCCTCATCCACTCAGGAAGAGAAGATACAGAGAGACGGATACTGTTTCTCTATGTTCTACGATTCCAGCAGGATTTTATCGTCAGCAATGGCTTCTGCTATCAGCATACAGAACCTGGAATCCTCCTGCTGTAACTCCTACCCAGTATTTTCTTATTGTAGCCTCCCAAAAGAGACAAACCGCATTCCTTTCATATATTATGAGCCTGCTTGCGTGCCCGACGCTATGAGCTACGCCACAACCTGAAACAATACGCTCAACTTCCATACCTGTTGAATCTCTGCGCTTCTGTTCTCATGGACAGGTGTTATTATAGCATAATAGCGCATATTCATTCTCTATTCCGTTGGATCTCCAGATAGTATGCTGTACATCACTTTTTTGAACCTATGAAACCGTTTTACATGTCTCTTCCGTATTTACTACAGATCATAAAAAGCAGGATCATTTATCAAAGAGTCTTCATAAACAAACAATTCTCATATAGAACAGAGATGAGGAGCAGGGAATATGCAATTGTGGAAAAAAAGAAATGTTTCCTTTCTCTTGCTGGCACTTATGGTCTTCCTTCTAGCGGCCTGTGCCCCTCAAGAAGGCAATACCCAAACGACTCAAACAGCAAATGAAACTCCGCTGGAAGCGATCCAGAAAAGCGTTGAAGCAATGAAACAGCTCAAATCTGCTCATCTGGAGTTGCAGGCAAATAATCAGGTCAAGAACCCAATACAACAGACGCCGCAGAGCACGCCGACCACCACTCAGACACAGAATATCACAATTCAGATCAAAGGAAACGGTGACGTCAGCATGCCCGATCAGGCCAAAATCAACTATACGCTCTCAAGCGGAAAGCAGAATGCGCAGCTTGTCCAGATCATGAAAGGCAATAAGGTCTACATTCAGAACCAGCAGGGCAAATGGTATGTTCTGGATAAAGACGTCCTGATGCAGCAAGCAGGCATTCCTGGCGGCCCATACCAGCTTGATCAGCAAAGCATGCTCGGGCTTTTACAACACGCGAAAATCAAAGATCAGGGTATTCAGTCGCTTCGTGGCGAGAACATGCGTCATATCTCCGCTGATCTGGACAAAGAGGCCTTCAAAGAGTTACTGCGCAACAGCCCGCAACTGAAGGGCTACTTTGGTCAGCAGGATATTGAAACAGTGATCGATAAAACAAAATCCTTCAACTCAACAGTTGATGTCTGGATCGATCAGAACAAACATTATGTGCGTCGTACCGAAATGAAGGTCAATATGGCCCTTGATCCGTCTGCCATCTCCAACCAATCAACCCAGAAAGGTGATATTACATCGACCTCCGATCTGGTAATAGATCTCAGCAAGTTCGACGAACCAGTGACCATCACACCTCCTGAGCAAGCAACACCAACAAACAACCTTCAGGAGGTACTGGGAATTCCCCAGGAGCCACAACAGTAAAACCACTGGAGAGGCTGTTTTGATCAGCCTCTCCATTTCTTTGTATCCGCATCCCTCAATGCAGCTTCTCAAACCACTGTATTGCCCCCTTCATTGTCCAACATCCTCCCCCGGGTAAGACAAGATATCAGCCAAAGATCCTACTCCCAGACACGTGAAAAGACGCATGCACAATGAACAGTCCGGGAAAACTCTGTCACTCATCTCCGCTCTGAATAGGCGTTTCTTGCTCAACATGTTTACACAGAGAAAAGTGCGATGGTGCTGCATCATTGATCATTCCTGGCACTATTATGGCTCTGATATGCAATCACACAGAGAAGGGGGAACAAGCTAAAATGGATGCTCATCTACAAATCCCCCCGATCGTGACCACAATGTCGCAATGAATATTTTGCACAAAGCCTTGCAGGGTACCGGCAGAAGGGAACCAACAAGCGACAGGACCATGAAACGCCTCTGGACTCCCTGGCCTCTCCTCACTGTCTCATGAGAGGCAGATGAGCAAGCCTGCCTGGTAAAGGAAGCATTTTCTCTGCTTCAGCCAGGGGCGTCAAATTACATGCAGTATTACCAGAATCTGCATACTACAGTGATACAGAATCACGGCGAAAGCCAGTAACGACAGCACCACATGAACACAACGCCAGCGCCTCATCAGTCGCTCAGCATGCCTCATACGCCGTAACGAGCTAAGCAGGGAAGCTCGCTTACGCAGGATCTCACGTACCCGCTGAAAATCCTGGTGTTCAACCGGAGCAACAGCAACTGTACGCTCCGCGTCTCTCTGACCGCGCAGAGCCAGCCGGCAAAAAGATTTGAAAGCCTCCGATTTGCCTGCGCAGAGGCGCTCCACTGCCTCTGTAAGCTCCTGGACCCGTTCCTCAACAGTTGGCGCAATCCCAACTCCATTTGTTCCGGCCTCACGGACAATACGCCCCGTGTAGAACATATCTAGCAGCTTACCAAGTACACCACTCAGCACCAGCACAAAGAGCGCCAGAAGCGCCCCCGGGCCAGCATACGCTCGTAAGAGGTCACTCCACTGCATCAGGAAAGCATGGGTAATACCGGCAAAATCACTATGCATCAGGGCAACAAGAAGCGTCGTCGTGCCCAATCCAATATGCATCCAGAGCCAACTCTGCACCTTTCCTGGCAATGCCCGCAACAAGCGCCGTCGTAACGAATAGGAAGCCGCAAAGAGAATCAGCACCAGCGTCACAAAACCAAACGAACGCAGCGGCTCCTGTGCCGAATTAGTGACAGGCTGTGTATATTTCACATACAGGTAACCACCGAGGCCCCCCCCATAGATACCAATACCGCACAGCAGCCAGAGCCATTTCATTCGTGAATCGGGTACGCCCCAGAGGCGAACTCGTTTCGTTGATTGTGAAGATCGTAAAAGCATTGAAAAGCGTTTGCCCCCCTCTTCTACCGTGCTTTCCGGCTCAAAATATCCTCAGTTGATCCAAAGAATGTAACAGGGTTCACACGGATCGCTGCGCCAGTCGGGCAGGCCTGAATACAGGCCTGATTCTCATACCCGGCACAAAGATCACACTTCACTGCGACTTTCTTCCGCATTTCCTCGCTCAGGTCTCGGGGTTTCTGCACATCAAACGGCCCCGGTGCAACTCGCTGCTGAAGTACCGGCAAAGTACGACGCCCCCGCTCTTTGCCCCCACGCAAGAAGAACGAGCTAAAGCGTTGCCAGAGATTTTCCCCCTGTTGCGGTTTCTCCTCTACCTCCACAATAGAAATGCAGTGATACGGACACCGTTCTGCACAGATACCACAGCCGATGCAGCTTTCAGTAATATAGATTTCTCCGGTTGGCGAACGCGCAATCCCGGCGCGGCTACACAACATGCAAACGGGATCCAGGCATTGGCGACAGACCGAAGCGATACTCAGGTTACCGACTACCTTTCCTTTGCGGTTCATGCGCGAGTGACCATGCCTGCGCGCACAGGCCTCCTCACACTCGTTACAATGGATACACTTATCAAGGTCGATCACCAGAACATCTGTGCCCTCGATAACGCCATCACTGACGAGCGTATGGAGCCCGTGTCGTGCCGCTTTATCGGTCTCGATTGCAAAGCTCAGAGCGCTGCCAAATGGCTCAAAAACAGCACTGTATGCAGCCACCTTTGATTCTTTGTACTGTTGCATCTGCTCCTGAAAACGTTGTCGCACCTCTGGATAGCGACGAAGAAATTGCAACAGCACAGAACGAGGGAGCTCAGCCGCTGTGGTCCGAGTCATTGCAGAGACAGAAACCGCCTGCTTATCGCCTAACATATCCAACCCGCCAGCGAAATAATCGCCACATTGCCGATAAGCTATTACCCGTTCTCCTGCCCCCTTTTCAGCAGCTTTCAGCATAGTACGACGAGAGACTTTCACAAAACCATCCAGGAGAATATGAAGCGATTCGCGGGAAGGACGAGCGTCAGGGTCCTCCCTGAATAAGCTTTCCCCTCGCTCATAGTGCTTGATGATCATCCTGGTAGCCAGGGCGTGGATCTCGTGGGCAGGCACGCCCTCAAATAAGGACAAGCGCAGCAGAATAGTTTCGGTCAGACGAGCAGCGTAAAGGCCCTCGAAATAATGCTGAACGGCAGGAACCAGTTCCATCAGACGCTGGATGACCTGTTCGGGAACCTCCAACATAATGCAATTTCGCTTGGTCCGGACAGAGAAAGAGCGAGGTTGGCCACTAAACAGGCTCTGTTCGCCAATGTACTCGCCCCGCCGAACGATCGCAAGCAATATCTCCTTCCCGGCAGCATCGTGGGTGAATAGCTCCACCGCTCCTGCAAGCAAAAGATAGAGGGTATTACCAAAGGTACCTTCTTGCACCAGGAGTTCATCAGAGGAAAAAACGTGCAGCGTCGATGCCGCAACCAGATGGAGCAAATAGTTGTCGGGAACTGCCGATGCATCCCGAAGTGCAGGTTGCTCACGAAGCCGCCTGAGCAATAATGGAATATTCCACCCCTGGGGCAAATTGCTGAGAATATGTGCGGTATCAGCCTTTTCATCCCAGGAAGACCCCAGACGCTGCTTCAAGGACAACATTAATAAGTCTCGATGATCCCCGACAGGGCAAACAGGCACACAGGAACCACACATCACGCACTCATGGATAAAGCGGGCAACCAACGGAGGAATCTCATCGCCTATGGTCGCCTGATTGAGCTCAGCAATGGTCATTTTATTGGAAAGAGGAACCGGACATGCCTGCATACAGCGATCACAGCCGATACACATGTCTATCTCAAAACGGATCTCATCCGTTGTCAGCGCTCGAAGATCCTTGCGGTGCGCCAACCCAATTGGCAGAGAGGACGTTTTTGTCATTGCCAGCTCCTTATACGGTAAGAGTTTTGCTACAACTGGCACAGAAGCGAGCAAACCGCGTATTCGCAATTCCACAATGAGGGCAAATAAGTAGTTCAGGTACAGGCAGTTGTCCGGTCACGGCCTTGATTTGTACGGTCGGGGAAGTTTCTGTCAGGAAATGGGCCGCACGCACCCCCCTTCCACCGGTGAGCTTGCCTTGTTGCACGGGTTCCACAGCCTGCTGATCTTTCCAGGATTGACGGAAAACAAACCGGGTATTACTGCCAAAGCTCAACACATCTCTATCTTTCAAAATATAAGCAGCACCTACAGGTAAGCGCTGACCGTTCACAAAAGTACCGTTGGTGCTCTCAAGATCCTTCAACAAGTAGACCCCATTTGCGAAGCGAATTTCAGCATGAAAGCGAGAGATCGTCCCGCGATCGATCATCAGCGTAACATCGGGCTCTCTCCCAACAACAAAGGCTTCTTTCTGGCTCAGATAGAGCTTCTCCGTGTCCACAATATCGGCAACCTCACCTTGAGCAACAAGCCATGCAGTGAGTGGAGACGAAGCGGATCGAGTATCCCGCTCTGGCACTGGCATCAGCGAAGCTGTCTGCCCATGCTTGTGCTTCTCCTCCCGCTTTCGAGCAGGCGCAAACAGTGGCGGAACCCCCTGCTGATCCAGCCAGTCCCCCAGACGAAAATCAGCAGAGAAAATCTGCTCTTGCACAGGTGAGAGATCAACTCGGTGATCCATTGCCCGCTTGATATCCATGATTCCCTTGCGATTGCCTATGGCCAGGACGCCAAGCGGAAGCCCTTGTTGCAGTAAGAGCTTACGATATTCGCCGGCTTTGGGCTCTGCCAGCACCTCCTGTACGCCTTGAGTCCGCGCCAGCCTGGTTACACCTATTGCCGCGAACTCGACTCCATAAAGAAACGATGCATAGTAGTACGTGTTAGAGAGCGCCACATCAGAACGTCCAAGCATGCTCAATGCTGCGACCCGTGCCTGCTGCAACGCGGGATACCATTGAGCAAGGATACGAGCGCGCCCGGTCGAAGCATCAATAATCTCAACAACATCACCGGCAGCATAGATATCAGGGGCTCCCGTCTGCATTCGCGCGTTCACCCGCACCCCCTTACCACACGCGATACCACTTTGCCTGATCCATTCACAGTTTGCCTCAAAGCCATTCGCAACAATGACCAGCTCACAGGAAATAGGTGTGCTCCTGGCAAGCTCAACCCCTGTCACACGACCACGCCGCCCCTTGATCTCAACAATGTCTTCTTCCAGGCGTACATTCACACCATCGCGCCTCTCTCTTTGCAAAATCAGGTCAGAGGCCGTTGCATCCAACATATCAGGCCACAGCAGAGAGCTCGGGAGTATGTGCGTTACCGTAATCTTGCGTTTCCGCAGCGCTTCTACCGTATCTATTGCCAGTGGATCACTCCCGTACACAACAGCATGCCTGACTTTCTCCAGACGACGGAGAATAGACTGATAGTCGTCGATAGAGTACAGGGTTGCGACCCCTTCAAGCTCATTTCCAGCACAGGTCAGACGCGTCGGATGTGCTCCACAAGCCAGTAAGAGCTTTTGATAGCCTATCTCACTCCCATTATCAAGCACAACACGATGCTGTGCGGGCTTTATCCGGACGACACACCCCTGCTGTAGCTCAATCTGGCGCTCTTGATAAAAGGCGTCAGAATGCATAAAGAGCTTCTCTTCAGAGAGCGTTCCCCGCAGATAATCTTTCAGGGCAGGACGATAGTAAGTCGGTCGGATGTCTTCCGCGAGTATAGCAATCGAGGCGGTAGGATCTTCTCTGTGGAGTACCTCAGCGGCAGTTATCCCGGCAATGCCGTTGCCAATGATCAGATAAAGAGGCCCACCATACTCAAGCATTGTATACCTCCTGACCTGACAGAATCAGGACCGTATGAGGATGACACCATTTGTTCAATCGCATCTGCTCCGTCGACATATATCACTACTTCATCCGGATCTCTTGAAGGTCCTGCTGGCTACGCTCACTGCCCAAAATGCGGTATGTTGAAACACTCTGTTATGTTCTCTATCATAGCAGAGTATAGAGGTGGACCGAAGAAATTGCAGAAGAGATATTACCCATTTCCTACAAAACCGCCAGAAAGTACGCTATCTCAACCATTATAACAGGAGGCATCGGGTTTTCACGGAAGCGATCCAGGAAGTTCCCGTCTTCAGGGGGGAGGGGAATGGGTCTCCCTTGTGAGGGAAGAGCACATGACAATCTCTTCATACTGCTTGACACACCTCTCCTTTATTGAGAGGATTGAAGGCATGAAAACGGTCATCACCGCCAAACTCAAACTCCAGCCAACGAAAGAGCAGTTTATCGCTTTGCGAGCGACCCAACTGGCCTGCGAGGTCGCTGATCCCACACCGCAGAGCGTAGAGCAGGTGGTCGGGGTGGATGCAAGCATTCGCTATCTGGCGGTGAGTAGCACCCACACGGGCACAAGCACCTTCCATTCGGGCAAGCGGGTCAGGGCCAAAGCCAACCATTACGCGAGCCTGAGAAAGCATCTGCAACAGACAGGCACTCGTTCGGCAACGCGTCACCTGGTGGCAATCTCTGGACGAGAGAGACGGTTGAAGCAGGACGCCAATCATGTCGTTTCCAAACGCATCACCCAGCAGCATCCACGCAGCCTGATCGGCCTGGAACAGCTCACCATATTTGCGAGCGAGCCCCCGCAAGAAAGGCAAGCACGCCGGTCAGAAGCAGCGCAAAGCCAACGCCGTTTTCTCACAGTAGTCGTTTGCCCAGTTGCAGAGCCTGATCGCCTCCAAAGCGCTCAGACAGGGGAGCCTGGCAATCACGGTCGACGCTGATTCCACCTCGCAGGCATACCCGATGTGCATGAAGGGTTCTGGTTCTACGTTCTGAATCGCCGCCAGCAGCTCTTTTGCACGGCTCTCAGCCATCTGGAGCAGGGCTGTCCCAATTCCTCGACTGTATATTGAGGCAAAACACGGGTACGGTGATGTACATTGACCTGCCAGCGCGTTTGTTCCACATCTCGTAGAGCCAGAACAACACTGGTGTAACCAACCACAGCACCATCTGACATGACCGCCACCCAGGCATCACGTTTCAGATCCAGAGAACTCCACTCAGATCGCACATCTTCAGCCCCATAATCAGGTGTATATGCTTCAGGTCGTAGCGCTTCTGATTGTCCACAGACAGCAAACAGATGAGCTACTGTGGAGCGTCAGACAGTTCAACAGGGCGCAAAAAGAACTTATTGGAAGGCTTATCACTCATGGCTGTATCCCTTCCCTTTCAATATTTCAGGCAACCAAAAGCCAGCTTAACGCGCACAGTACTTCTGGTACTCTACAGAGAAGAGCCAAATTCAATCCCAGTTGTCAATGAGAGGAGTTGTAGGCTTCATTTCCAATTATGAAGATGAGGGTTCATTCCTCATTTCATAGGTCATCCCCGAGACAAAGAAGCAGATAAAACACAGCGTGTGATTTCTCGATCCGCTGGTCCATTCACAGATTCGAGCTTCTAAGGAGAAAATTTAATCTTTCTGCTTCCTCATGCATATATATTGTTTTATCATGTAATGATACATCTGAGAATATAAGAATGATTTTCGGTGATTACAGCACAGAGCAGGGAACGATAGCATATATCGAGATGATATATACAGAAAATCAACTCAATTGTGGATATGTGGAGAAAAATTGTGGATAACTTTCATTTAGAAGGCGTGAGAGAGCGTAATACCATAGGAGAAGCGCATATATCAGAAAGATAGATCGGTGTAAGAAACATAGTCGAGAGCGGATACAACTTTTCCTCCAACCTTTTCCATAAAGACAACCTGATTTCTCTTGCCAGTGAAAGCCATTCGTTCAGAATGGGGATGAAAAAGGATGCGACCGGAAGAGATCGCATCCTCGAATTCTTGCTTATCGGGTAACAATCGAGTACCAATAGAACGCAGCAACCTTTCCCCCTATAGGTTGCCCTGACTTCCATAAAATCTGCCAGCCTCTTAATCCAGGTAATCTTTCAGCTTACGGCTGCGACTCGGGTGGCGCAGCTTTCGCAGAGCCTTTGCTTCAATCTGGCGAATTCGTTCACGCGTTACATGAAACTCCTTCCCGACCTCTTCCAGCGTGCGGCTGCGACCATCGTCGAGACCGAAACGTAACTGCAAGACCTTGCGTTCACGATCGGTCAGGCTTTCCAGCACATCCTCAACCTGCTCCTTAAGCAATTGATGGCTCGCGGCATCAGCAGGAGCCAGAGCAGTATGATCCTCGATGAAATCACCCAGGTGGCTATCATCCTCCTCGCCGATAGGCGTTTCCAGGCTGACAGGCTCCTGACTCACCTTGATAATCTCGCGGACCTTTTCCGCGCTGATATCCATCTGAGCGGCGATTTCCTCGGAGGTCGGTTCACGCCCGAGATCTTGTAACAGGCGTCGACTAATACGGATCAGGCGGTTGATTGTCTCAACCATATGAACGGGAATACGAATAGTACGAGCTTGATCGGCGATCGCACGGGTGATGGCCTGGCGAATCCACCAGGTAGCATAGGTGCTGAACTTAAAGCCCTTCGCGTAATCGAACTTCTCGACAGCGCGGATCAGGCCAATATTCCCCTCCTGGATAAGATCCAGCAGGTTCATACCACGGCCAATATACTTCTTAGCCACGCTTACGACCAGGCGCAGGTTTGCTTCAGTCAAGCGCTTTTGGGCCTCTTCGCCTTCAATGATGATACGCTGTACAGGATTGGGCTTCAGGCGCTCAGCTTTCCCGCGCTCCATCAACTGAGCGAGGCGCACTTCCTCATCGGCGGTCAGCAAGGGCACACGGCCGATCTCGCGCAAGTACATGCGCACGGGATCGTCCAGGCTGCTTTCAAAGTCTGTAACGCCGATGCTAAAGCCGTCTTGCAGGTCTTCCCACTTGGGGTCAGCCAGGATCTCGGCATCAACATCAACAACGTCTTCTGGGCCGGGCTCCCAGTCCGCTGGCGGCTCTTTGGTTGGGTCCAGGGCATCCATAGGCTCTTCGTCCTGTAATTTAAACAGGTCAAAAGGCTCAGCATCATCGAGAGCGTTAATCTGATTGCCGCCGACGGTAGCATGAGCGGAATGACCGATCTCATCAATATCTACATCCAATAAACCATCATCAAATGGTTCAATATCCAACATATTCCCCAATGACCCCGAATTTACATGCCCATTGTGTACTCGATCCATAACATCTTGTTCCCGATTCACCATTCTGGCATCCCCCTTCAGAAAACAGGCTTACAAGAATAAAAGCAAAAGATAGATTTTCCTGCTTCCTGGTCCATATTCTATTTAGAAAATTAGTCCATCCTGACCGGGAGTGTAAAGGCTCCCAGAAAACCTCTCTAAATTCATTCGTGAATGAGTGAAGCACATCTCACAAAGCGCCGGAAAATCCAGACAACGGAGGCTACCCCTGGAGATGTGTCGCGGAATTAATGGTACGCAGTTGCCGGTGTATTGCCAGCAATTGTTGTTGTAACTGCCGAAGCGACGCCATATCGCCTGCAGCAGCCGCTTCATTCATCAAAAACTTGAGCTCTGTATTCAGTTGTAACAGTCTGTTTCGCTTGAGCCGGGTTGCGCACTGCACAACCTCTTTCACCAGGCCATCTCCATTTTTAAAAGAGACTGACTCAACACGCTGTCGTACTCTGGTCAAGGTTTCCTGTAATGCAGTTGGCACAACTTGCTCTAAGGGTTCAAAAGAGGGGGAAGAAGCACGTTGTTGATACACAGAATTGAGAATGTGGTACAACTCTCGCGTGTCTGTCCCGGCGAAGTCACCATCGGTAATTATACCACAAACATAGGCGCTTAACCCAGGATCTTGCAAGAGTAGCCCAATCAGGTAGTCTTCCAATTTTAGCCTATCTGCCATATTTCTGTCAAGTACCGTTGTCGTTCCGGTCTGGCTACTCCTCTGTTCTGTGTTTGCGCTTCTTCCTCCGCTTACACCTGTTATCGACGTATCTCCAAGCGAGCTTACAGCCTGCTGACTCTTCCTCTTTCCAGCACTCTTTCTCTCTAACGGTACAGGAAGGGGTACAGTAACACTGCCTCCCTTTTGTTCTCTGAGTATTTTCTGCAATTCCATGTGCAGCGTTCGCTCGTTTGTACCGATCATGCCTGCCAGCTTGCGAATATACGCATCTCTTTTGATTCTATCGCTCAGAAGGCCAATTACTGGTAATAGTCTTCTCGCGGCCTCCGTCTGCCCCGTTGGAGAGTGGAGATCGAGGCCAGCAGTCTTACTGACAAAATACCAATCGATCAATGGCAAAGGATGATTGATGGCATACAACCAGGAGCTATAGTCGCGCCTGATCAACTCATCCGGGTCCTCATCGGTCGGAAGTTGTAGGACGTTGATCTCCGCGTCAACCTGCTCCTCCAGGCGAATAATTCCGCGTGTCTGGGACCTTGAAGCACCCCGCTGTCCGTTTGAGCCCTGCACCACCGGAACCGGCACATGCGTCCGATCAAACCCGCGCAGCGCTTCCTCAATGCCGCGCTCGGTTGCTTTATTCCCGGCAGCATCAGGGTCGAGTGCTAGCGTCACCTGCTTGGTGAGCTTCTTCAACTGTAAGATATGTTTTTCAGTAATTGCACTGCCACAGCAAGCAACTGTCTGTTTTGTTCCATACTGGTGCGCGATGATAGCATCAACATATCCCTCGACGATGATCACCTGCTTTGCCTGTTTGATCGCCTCACGGGCAACATCCAGCGCATACAGGACACTATTTTTCTCAAATAAGGGTGTCTGGGGCGAATTCAGATACTTCGGTTTCCCATCGCCCAGGTCTCTTCCACCGAAGCCAATAACCCGACCTCGGGTATCGCGAATAGGAAAAATCAGACGATTGCGAAAGTAGTCATAGATGCCGCCCTGCTGCTCGTTTCCTCTTTCCTCATCGCTTTCCCTTCTGCGAGCCAGGCCCGCCTGCACAATCTCATCCTCGGTATAGCCCCGGTCCAGCAGATAGCGTGATAAGCCTTCCCACCGATCAGGAGCAAAGCCAAGTGCAAACTCCAGCACGCTTTCAGGAGAGATTCCCCGGCTTTTAACATATGCACGCGCTTCTTCAGCCTCTCTGGCGCGCAAGAGCATCTGATGAAACCAGAGAACCGCATCTTCATTCAGCTTGTATAGCCGCTCTTTTACGGCGCGTAGCTCTCTGTCCTCCGGAGAGAAGTGCGAGCCATAGTCTTCGAGCTGAAGGCCCGCCTTTTCAGCCAGATAACGCAGCGCTTCTCTGAAATCCAAACCCTGCTGCTTTTCCACGAACGTGAAGAGGTCTCCGCCTTCATTGCAACCAAAACAGCGCCATGTTTGTGTCTCGGGAAAGACGTAGAATGAGGGTGTCCTTTCGTTATGGAAAGGACAGTTCCCCTTGAACGATTTGCCCGATTTCTGTAGGGGAACGACAAGGCCGATTTCCTCAACAATGTCGATTTTGTTTTTGATATTCTCGATAAGTGTTGCCATACTCCTTTGGTCCCTCAAATGCGCTGCTGGCCTTCCAATAAAAGGCTGTATTTCATTTGTCTAACCAGATATAACGAGCTATGTCACAGAAAGTCGCACAGATAGTCCTTTGTATACGACTATCGAGTTCAGCCGGATCACACTTCACATTGTACCGAATTCCTCAGGCAGATGCCGCATATTTCCGCCAGTAGTACCAGAAGCAAGTGAGCAGGAGAAAGCAACAATCAACAGCCTCGCTCTCGGAAATAGCAAGCAGTCTTTTTGCTGTTGCTAGAAAGGGGGTCAATAGCACATGGACCTGGCAGCCAACCTTCCACCCACAACAAGCAAAGCGAGCGACCGCAAATTCCTGCCAGCTCGACGATGCCGAAACGCGAAAACGACGAACTACTATTAATATCTAAATAAATCAATAAAAATATAAAATAAAGAAAGCCGTAGTAGTAGGGGCTGTGGATAATGTGGATAACTTGTTTTTCAGCCTCGCTGGCCTCTCTGGCATTAAAAGGGACCTGAGAGAGCAGGCCACTCGAACGGCTCACAGAGCCACTTCATACCAAACGTACTTTCAGAATAAGAATGCTCCGGGGAAACCGACCCGGGTTGGCACTCAAGCCGCTCCAGGAGCCGCTTTATGGTCGATAGAGCGGAACGCCAGGCTGCACTTTTTGTGAATGCTCCTGGATTATTGCTTCATACGGCTCAGGAAGCCACTTTAAGCCTGTTAAGATCCTCTTTTCCCCGGAATTTTCACTGCTTAGCCCTAAAAGCTTGCTTCACACCGCTTCTGGAGCCGTTTTATCCTCGCCTTAAAAATACCTGAAAAAGTTATCCACAATGCCATAAGAGGTGGATAGACTGTGGATAAGTTGTGGAAAACCTGTGGAAAACCTGTGGATTGCCATCTTTCTTCCTGTACAGATTTTCATAAAAGAGTGTGATTTTGAGGGAGTTATCCACAGGTTTTCCACAGAAAATCGGCCATTGTGGATAACTTATCCACAACGATTGTGGATAACTTTTGGATAAGTTGAGAGTTAACTATGGAATGTGGAAAAATACGCAGCACTTTTGGAAAGAAGTCACAATAATTGCCAAAAACGGGCAATTTGAGGGATAATATATGGACAAATTACACACTTTCGGCGGAATCAGCGATCGCTTGTATGTGGATAACTTATCCACAGGGCTGTGGATAAAAATGAATTTGCATGTCTGCTTATGTTGAATTTGTGGATAACTTATCCACATCGATTGTGGATAACTCCGAGAAATGTGGAAAAATACGCAGAGTTATCCACCAAGTGAGCGGTGTTTGTGGAAAAGTTATCCACAGCAAATGTGGATAAGTCGAAAAAATGAGGAAAAATACACAGATCACCGTTCGCTTGTGTGGAGATTGTGGATAGACTGTGGATAAGTTATCCACAAATTGTGAATAACTCGCATGTGCAATATATATATATCGTTGCGATATGTGGAAAATGTGGATAACTTATCCACATTTTCTGTGGATAACTTGAGTGGTACCAATGATTACAGGTTGCCTGGTGGATAACTCTTAAAAAAAGCCTTTTATCGACGTTTGCTTGCTGCGGATTAATCCACAAAACACTGCTTGCTTGTGTGGAAAATGTGGATAAGTTATCCACATTTTCTGTGGATAACTCGTGACGTTCAACACAGCTTTGTGGAAATGTGGATGAATTGTGGATAACTTATCCACATTTTCTGTGGATAACTTTTGGCTTTCACACCATTTTCACCGTCTCCTTGCTTCAAATTCAGGAGAATTGTGGAAATGTGGATGAATTGTGGATAACTTATCCACATTTTCTGTGGATAACTCCCTGACATATCGCATTGATATATCGCGACTATATATCGATACGATATATGTGGATGAATTGTGGATAACTTATCCACATTTTCTGTGGATAACTTCGACAAAAGATGAGTTGAGCCATATCATATCACAGTTATATACAGTTATATAAGTCTGGAGTTATTAAACAAGACGGCACTGTAAGCCCTTTCGCCTGTATGATTGCTTTGGCGAAACAAACGATACGAAGGGTCCTTCGGGATGCAGTTATCCACTTTCTCCACAAGTTATCCACAAAAATTGTGGATAAGTGGAGAAAACTTATGCTGATAGATATGTTCCGTTCGGTGTTCTGTCAGACGGAGAAAAAACAATCATCCGATTCCTGAAGATTTTGCTCAATATGAGGCTTTCTTCTTTCTTTTAGCCCATCCCGTGATAGAATAGTAGTTGAAGTGCGTAATATAAGCAGAATATGGATGTTCGTTTGCGGTCTGGTGTCTGTCCAGGTAGTAGAGGAGAGGTTCCGCGTTGCAATTTATTACGCGTTACTTGCAGACCAAGCCGGGAGCAGGCCGAAGCAGGTTCTTCAGGCTCTATCGCCTCCTGGCCTATTGTATGGTGCTGCTCTTTCTGCTGTCCGGGTGCAGTGGAGACATCTTTTCAGTCTCGCACAATGCTTCGACAGCGACTCCGGTACCAAAGCTTCCCCCGAATACATTGCTTGTACCGGGAGTGCTCACCATTGGTAGTTATCTGAACTATCCTCCCCAGGAATACAAAGATCCTGTCACCCAGCAACCGGCTGGTTTTGATATCGAGCTCATCACAATGCTCGCTCATCGCCTGAACTTAAAAGCAGAGATCGTCAATCTCGATTTTTCCACCCTGATCGATAACTTGCAGCAGAAAACAATCGATGTCGTTATCTCGGCACTGCCAATCACCCCTGACCTTCAGGCGAAGGTAGACTTCATTCCTTATTTCAAAGGGGGTGAGGCATTACTGGTCCAGAAAGGGAATCCTGCGGGGATCGCCGGGATAGATGCGCTGTGTGGGAAAAGTATTGGCGTGCTCTCTGAGACGATTGAGCAAGATGATCTGATGCTGGAAAGCGCCACCTGCCGCAAGAACGGAAAGCAGAGTATTTCGATAAAGACGGAGACGAATCCGAAAAAAGGGCTGGAACTGCTCAGCCAGGGGAAAGTCGCCGCTTTTTATATTGATGCTCCATTAGCCGATCACTTTTTGCACATCTATCCTGACCAATTTGAGTTAGCGGGAACAATACAGAATCGCACGCTGGAGGGCATCGCTGTACGTAAAGATGATCGTGTGCTTATGGATGCCCTCAAGATGACATTCCATGCAATGGTAAAAGACAGGTCCTATGCTGGCTTGATTGAAAAATGGGGGCTTATTCATGGAATGATAGAACCCGAGGCACATATCTCGAACGAAGAACTGGCGTTGCAGGATAAGAGTGAAGTCTATCGAGAAATGCAGTCTCTTTCTCTCTGGAGCGATGCGAGAAAAATATGGCATTGTCGAGCTAGATGAGGGAGATATTATCAAGAAGCTCGACAAGAGGCCGCGTCCATGTTTCTGCACCACAATCTGTATTCAACGCGATATCTGCCAGGATATATGCACTAGAATTCGTCTGCCAACTGAAGCTTGAGGTCAGAAGGAGAGCGAACATCTATCGGTGCAGATGCCGGGCGTTCTAGCTCTAATAGCTCATCTGCTGTCTGGGTAACGGTAAAGTCTGGCGTGGTATCGAGCAGATTTAAGAAAGCGCGTACAATAACTGGATCAAAGCTTGCACCTGACGACTGTAATATGCGTTCACGTGCTGCATCCATAGAGAGAGGGGCTTTATATGGGCGCTGAGAGGTCAGCACGTCATACACATCCGTTATGGTCAGAATACGAGCACTGAGCGGGATTTCTTTTCCCTTCAGTCCGGAAGGGTAGCCATGACCGTCCCAGGCTTCATGATGATGTAGCACTGCCTGGACATAGAAAGGGTCAACATCGCAACCGATCAGGATTCCTGCACCGATAACTGGATGACGCTCCATTGTACGTCGCTCTTCTATTGAAAGAGCGGCTGACTTATTCAATATATTATTGCTGATCCAGGTTTTCCCTAGATCATGGACCAGCGCTGCCAATGCCAGGTCTTCCGCTTCACTCTCGCTCCAACCCAGAAAAAGCGCCAGTCGTCTGGCATAAATAGCGACTCGGCGGGAATGCTCATAGGTAACAAGATCTCGCTCTTGAATGCTCTTCGCGAACGAGAGGAGAACATTCCTCGTTTCCTGAGCGCCTATTATTTCCTGTGCTTCCACCACATTGCTCTCCCACCTATGGTTAAGTGCAACCATCGTTTTTCAGTAGCTCCCTGATGTGTTTCACGGCTCTCTTTCCTGATCTATGTGAGAAATTGGAAGATGTATATAAGCCTTTGCAGATAAGGAAAAAGAGCCTCAATTCCCTCTCAACAAGTTGGTCGTTGCGGGCGACCGAGATAGCTCATAGGATCATGGAGCGATTGCTGCGCTTCGCTTCCTATTCGTCCTATCCGGAGTTGTATTTCGAGTGTATCTGTTTTCCTGTCTCGTGTTTCACTATCGGCTTGATAAGTCCGGGGTTAAGCCCTGGACTTGACTATTCCGGATTTGGCTATCCTGGGTTTGACTATCCTGGGTTTGACTATCAATATAGACAGAAAGCGATCCCCTGCACAGGCTCTCTAAAAACCAGCAATGGCCTGCGGGCAACCGCTTTTACAAGGTGTCGCTACATCTTGTATGTACGTTATATATTAATATTTGGTTCTGGTATGTGTCCATGACCGAGCGCGAGAAGGGGTACTTTTGGCTTATAGTATGTCCTGATCTCACGCGCGATTGAACCTCTGCTCGCCATTCACCCAATAGTCCCTCTTTCTCGCCTGATTCATTTGTAATCACCTCATTTTGTGATAGACTCACTTTGAGTACGTTGAGAAAAGAGTACTAATCTCACAACATCGTATCCGGCTGGATTTGGCAACCTGCTCAGACTTTGTACACTGATCTATAGTGAGCAGATGTGAGATAGTGTGTTTCCGCTCCATCGCTCTTCTACGCTTCTTTTCCAGGTATGGTGGAGTTGTGCTCTCTTCCTGAGAGAGTACAGGAAAACGCTTCTGACGCGAGAAGCTCTCAATCTTTTATCTGATAGCTGAATAGAACTGGCTGTTGAATGTGACAGGATGGATAGAACCAGTATCCGTACGGATTGACTTATGATGGCAGAGAATATGTTTGAACGGGATGAGCAAACGAAACTTGAGAAGGCGCGTAGTGATGTTGTAACGGTTGTGTTCACCGCAGATAACCATCTGGGCTATACTGAACAACAATCACGCAAACGGGAAGAGCGCCGCCAGTGGTTACATCGGGCCTTTCAGCAAGCGACTGATTTTGCTGTGATGCAAGGCGTTGATCTTTTTATTCAAGCGGGAGATCTTTTTGATACGACGATGCCTGACGAGCGCGATCGCAGCTTCGTCGCCGAGAGGCTGGCAAATTTGAAGCAAGCGGGTGTACATACCCTTGCTCTCGGTGGTGTGCATGATACTCCGCTTGATGATGTGACTCCCGCGCCTCAGATGAGCTATGCGCGTTTGGGAGCGCTTCAGTACTTCTCTCCGGTTCCATCTGATAACCTGCTGGAACCCCGGTTTTTCTCTATTCGAGGTGAACAGGTTGGCGTTTGTGCGCTTGGAGTTTTGCCCGATCAGAACGGGGACCCGCTGGCGCAGATTCGCATCAGTGATGAGATTGAGCGGGCCACGATTCCCCTCCTCCTTCTGCATGCCCCTATCGAGGGTTTAGCTTCTTCGAGCCCTCTCCTTGCCTCTCGTACGCAGATTTCTCGGGCTGCTCTGACCAAATTGTCAGCTTTTCGCTATATTCTGGCAGGCTTCCATCACGGGCATTGTCGCTTCCAGCTCGGGCAGACCGAGGTAATTGTTGCCGGGGCGACACAGCACGTTGATTTCTCTGTACCAGACGCCACCCCGGGCTTTCTCTTCATGGGCCTCGCGGCTGATGGTATCCGCTGGTGCAATCATATTCCGGTTGATACGCTCAAAGTGAAACAGCTCTCTATTCCTGTGAATGAACTCTGGCCTGCCGACCCTGCGAAGCAGGACTCGTTGCCAACAGAAGCGATCCTGAGCCGTTTGCGGCCTCTCTGTCACTCTGACACGATGATTCAGCTTCGGCTTGAAGGCGAACTGACAAGAAGCCGTTATCATGATCTGGATCTGAATCAAATTCGTCGCTACGGGGAAGAGCATTGTTTTGCGCTGGCCATTGATGATAGTGCGCTCTCTCTTCTTCCCGATCAGGAGGCCATTGTGCTGGAAAGCAGTGAACGCCTGTCGCTGCGTTCGGAAGTGAGCGCTATTGTTGACGAGTGGATGAATACTGCTTCTGATGAGCAGGAAAAACAGATCCTTCAGTGGACGAAGGAAGAAGTGCTATCAGCTCTGGAAGAGATGAGAAGGTAGAAGTTGACGGTGTTGAGCGGGCTCTTATAGGGCTTTGATTTGGGCCTGGCGAACGGAGTGTAAATCAATGATTATTTTGAAGCATTTAACAGTCGAGCGCTTCCGCCTCTTGCGAGAGTTGGATCTTCACTTTCCTCAACGTGGATCTATTCTTATCCAGGGTCCGAATGAGTCTGGTAAATCCGCATTGCTTGAGTCGATTTATTTTGCCCTGTATGGGAAGCCTCTGGCTAGCGACGCACGGCAGCAATCCTCGCTGGATGAGTTGATCAGCTTTGGGGCGCAAACGGCGACAGTGACGCTGCTTCTCTCTGTCAGCACAACCGAGCTCTTGATAAAGCGGTGTATAGAGCGCGGTCAGGGGCAACAAATTACCTTGAGCATTCGACGGCTTGGTATCCCGAATGAGGAAATCATTACCAATCTTCAGATCGCGAATGAAACCATTGAGGCGGAACTGGGCCAGTTGACCGGCGAGGTACTGCGGAACTCCTGGCTCATTGAGCAAAAGGGCCTCGCGCGTCTGGAACTGCTCTCAGGTGAGGAACGCGAGAAGATTGTGCGTGAGGCTCTGGGCTTGCGAAAAATCACCAGCCTGCTGGAGTATTTCCGGGTGACGGATGAAGATGAACAACAGCTCCAGCTTGCACGCGAACGTGTACGCCTGGCCGAAGTACAGCATCGTCTCCCCGTGCTCAGCCGCCGTCTGGAAGAGGTCGAGGTTGCGCTTGATGTGGTAAATGTGCACCTGCGGCTCTCTGAGGTTAAGCAGCAAGAGGATGAGATTCTTGAGCAAGAGGTAACGCTGGAAGAGGTCAAGACACGGCGCTCTGAACTACGAACGCGCCAGAGCCGTATTCAGCAGCTCAAGAAGGCCGAGGCCACGCTATCAGAGATCATCTCGGCATACGAAGATATCGCAGCTTCCCGTAAGTCGATTCCCGAACTTGAAGCAGAACTGGCCGAGCTGGAAAGGCGCGAACAGGAAGAACTGCCCCTGCTGGAAAAGCGTGTCGCTGAGTTAAGCGAACTGATGCGTTCATTTGGCACGCTCCAGCGAATGTCGAACGATTTGCTGACCTCGGTTGATGCGATTAAAGAGCTTGAGCAGGATTTGAAGCAATATGATGAGACTCAGGATGATCTCAAATCCGTTGAGACGCAAATTGAGCATACCACCGCGCGGTTGCAGGAAGTTCGCCAGACACTACAGGAGCTGGAAGAGCGGCGGCGTCACAGTCGCCCGCAATTAGAAGCGCGGCTTGAGCGGTTGCAAAACCTGCTTGAGCGCCTTACGACTCTGGGTAAGCAGGAACAACAATATTTACAGGCTCTCAATGAGCGAACAGATGCACAACGCAATAGCGAAGAGCTTGAGAAGACAGCTCAGGAGCTCAAGGAAACCGAGCAAGAACTTGCGCTGGCAGAAGCAGAGGCTCAACAGGCCCAGAAACAGGCTGAGGAGCTGGAACAACGCTGGCGTCAGATTGGCTTGCGACAGCAACTTGAGGAATGGCACCGCCTGAAAGGCATGATGCAGGGGCAGCGAGAGGCCCAGAGCCTGCTCGAACAGGCGCGGCTGAATCAGGAGCGGTTACAGCTTGCTCTGGAAGAGGCTCGAACCAGTAAAGGGCGCTTTGGTGTGCTACTGGTGGTTTCAGTCCTGGCTGCTCTGATTGCAACTGCTTTTGCGATCTTTGCCTTTGCCTTTGCTGTCCCGCGCTTACCAATTCCCGGTGTTATTGCCAGCATTGTCGCGGCAGTTTCGCTTATCGCTGCAACTTTTAGCTTCCATAATTTCAAGCAGGCTCGCACCTCTGAAAGAGAGGTTGAGGATCAGATTCTGACCGCGATGAGCGAGTACAAGAAAATGCAGGGGGCACAGGTTGCTGCCTCTGCGAATCTGAAGCCAGAGACGCTTGAGCGTATCGAGCGCGAAATTACGTCTCTCGGTGGTTCTATTCCTCGCTCGCTTGAGGAAGCACAGCAGCTTCTGCGAAAAGTGGGCGAATTTGATGAGAGTGTGGCTGAAGCTCAACAGCAGGCGATGCGCAAGCGTGAAGAGGCCAGTCTTGCACGTAACCAGGTAAGCGTCACAATGGAAGCTGTAGCCAGATTGCGCAAAGAGTATGCACGCCTTGAAGAAGAGCGCAAACAACATGACTGGGACCATTTAGAGCAGCGTTTGGAGCAAGCTCAGTCTGAAATACAACTCCTGCACCAGGAGATTACGCTTCTGGCCGGACAAGAAGGTCTGCCGCTGCCCAGTCTGGATGATCGTTTGCAGCCTGCGGATGTACTGTATACCATGACGGCCCCGTCCGAGGAAGGCTCAGCCGATATTCCTCAACTGGAAACTCTGGTTGAAAGCTCGCTGAAAGATACGGAACGCGAGATTGCTGCGCTCGATGGCAAGCTTGATGCTGCCTCCGATCTGGGTGAGCAGGTGAAGGAGCTCGAAGCATCTCTACAGCATTTGCAGCAGCGCCAGAAGACGATGCAGGAACGGGCGGAACGCTACAAATCAAACAACCCGCAGGTTCAGCTTGAGCGTGCGAAAGAACAGCAGGTGGTACTGAAGCAAGCGCTCCAGGATCTTAATACCTCGCTACGGCAGCGTGTGGCGACATTGGGTCTGACTTTTGGTCAGGCCGCGGTCAATCACGCGGAAATCCAGGCTCGCAGACAACTGGAAGAGTTGCAGATTACGCTGGGCAATAAGCTGACGCTTCAGGAACGACTCGATACCAATACGCGCCGGGTTAAAGAGCTACAGGAGTTGCTCAGCGAGCGTTATAAGCAACTGGCGAAGTACAGCAACTCTCTGGGAAGCTGGATTGTTCCGCCGAAACCCTTTGCCGAAGATTTGCTTGCTTTGCGCGAACGCTGTCAGCAAGAGCTTGCATCAACAGACGAGGACGCTATTACGCAGGAGTTCGCTCGCCTGAAAAATCAAGAGGGAGCAGCTCAGGCGAAAATTCAGCTTTGTCGTCAGGAAATCACATATGTGCAGGATGTTATCCGAACCTTGCTGCGCCAGCATAAGCGGCCTGAGCCGAAGTCTTACTCGTTACAGGGATTGGCAACCGTCTGGCCTTTGATCTCCAAATACACGCCCGAGGATCAGCGCCGGCTGGAGCACGAGCGGAGCGAACTGGAAAAAGAGCTAGACGTTCTGGAAAAACAAGAAATGGCTTTGAGCAAGACCCTTCAGATTGGCGAGAACCCGCTGAAGCTGGAACAGGTACGCAAGCATCTAGAACAGCTTGAGCGTGCCTTCCTTGTGAAGAAGCACGGTAATCGCGTGTTGAAGGAGGCCCGTGAGCGCCTGCTGCAAAAGGTGGTTCCTCGAACCGAGTATTATATGCAGCAATTGCTTCCCCTGCTTACCGGCGGGCGCTATCACGATGTGAAACTGAGCACGAAGGAAGAGGCCGGCGTCATTGGGGGCGGCTCATTCCAGGTCAGTGTGTGGGAGCCTGCGGCTAACGAGTACTTGCCGAAGTCCCGGTTGTCTGCTGGTACTGCGGATCAGCTTTCGCTGGCGCTTCGTCTGGCTTTTGCAATTGCCATTCTGCCACGTGAGCTAGGCGCTGCCCCGGGCTTTATCCTGCTGGATGAACCGCTGAGTTCCTTTGATCGTGGTCGCTCACGGGCGCTGGTTGATGTGGTGACCGGTGACATTCTGGGTCAGCATTTTGAGCAGATTATCCTGATCTCGCATAGCAATACCTTTGATCCAGCAATGTTCCCGTACCATGTGTATATGGACAATGGCATGATTGTGGAAAGCAATTTCCCGACTGTGCAGAGCGTTTTATCTGCCTCACTGCCAACAGAGGGCAGGCAGGAAACAGATACCGATCCTGCACAGATCGCGATTTCGGCGCAAACTCTCTCCTGAAGCGAAGCGAAAAACAACAGGCCCGCCAGATCGGCGGGCTTTTTCTTTCGCTTTGTGGTTTGATTATGAGTTCTCAGTCTGTTCTCAGGTTCTTCACAGGCTCACTTCATGTTCAGCCTTTATCATAGGGGTGGAGAACTCTAAAGGCATGAATGGGATCGGGATTGAGCGCCCACTTTTTAGGTACCAGGGTCTACCCATTTTTACTATCCTAAATTGCCCCACTGCCTCTCTACAAGTTTCAGCCGTTCCTTCCCCACGGGAACGGCTCCTCTTTTCTATCAAAGTATTTGTCTCTGTTTAAGGAAGTCGCTGACTATCGTTCGAGCTTGCTGTTCTACATCTGTACCACCTTCAATCCACACAATGCGCTTTTCCTTGCGGAACCAGGTAAGCTGACGACGGGTAAAATCGTGAATGGCATATTTCAGCCGTTGGACCATCTCAGCCTGATCTGTGAACTGTCCCTGGAGCAGGCGGCTAATGAAGCGGTATTCCAATCCCATTGCGTCCAGACGCTCAGCGGGAACTCCTTCGGCGAGCAGCTTTCTGACCTCATCAACCATGCCTTGTTGCATACGTATGTCAACGCGCTCGTCGATGCGCTGATACAGGATCTCACGCGGCCAATGGATGCCAAGCAGCAGGCTGTGATATCTGGGATCTGCCAGGCGGCGTTGTGCGGAGAATGGCTTTCCGGTTATCAGACAGACTTCGAGCGCTCGAATGATGCGACGTGGATTGTTGCGATCAATTGTTGTGGCGCTCTGGGGGTCTAGCTCCTCCAATTGTGCCAGCAGCTCGGGTAAGGGCCGCTGTTCGAGCTCTGCACGGAGGGCGGGCTGTGGCTCGACCTGGGGGATATCCAGATTGTCGACAACGGCCTGAATGTAGTGCGGCGAGCCACCAACGAGAAAAGGCACAAGACCCCGGTGAATGATGCCGTCGATGGCTTCCATTGCTGCCTGTTTGAACTGTGCTACAGTATAGATTTCTCGAGGATCTGCGACATCAAGCAAGTGATGGGGGACAAGGCGTTGCTCCTCTGGTGTAACTTTGGCTGTACCGATATCCAGGCCCCGATAGACCTGGCGTGAATCTGCCGAGACGATCTCTCCCCGAAAGGTTTGAGCCAGATTGATTCCCAGCGAGCTCTTACCGGATGCGGTCGGACCCAGAACGACAATCAATTGCGGGAGAGCTACTTCCTTCTGTGCTGTCACTACTCTTCCTCCGTATCAGCGAACTGCTCTTCACTGTTTATCAGGTAGTCTACCCGCCACATCTGAAGGATGGCAATAGCTATTCCTGCCGCAATCCCTAGTAAACTGAAGATTGTGGGAGGAAAACCAAGAGTGAGGAGCAACCCAAAGATACTACCACAGAGGCCCGCTACTGCAAAGCTAACTCTTTTGCCCAGGCTATGAACTGAGCGTATGGCATCGGTCAATATCTCGCAGGTTTTCTCATTGATCCCGATGACAGCTATTGCTGCGCTGAGCAGTGAACAGGCTAGCAGCGAGATGGGAGCTGGCAGAAGCCGCAGGAGTAATGAACCAAATGCAAGCCCGATCAGCACGCTAGTCATTCCGGTGCAGATGCGGCTGAGTAACCCTGCTCGCTTCCAGTTACCGCAGATTGCTCCCAGGGCGGAGGCTGGAATAATCAGGCTCATAACCAGAATGAAGGCCGGATCGGAAGGCTGAATCTGTTTTTGTAACAGCCCCTCAGGAATGGTATATGCCATACTTCCGGCCATTAATGCGCCGAAGAAGGTCCGAGTATATTCTGCCCATTGACGGGCACGAAGCGAACTCCATTGAACGTCCGCAGGCTCCCAGCCATTGGAAGCGTCGGGAGAGCCATATTTCAGCGTGAGGTCCTGGTCAACGGGGGAGCTGTTTTGCTCGTCTGCTTGCGCCTGTTGTTGTACCTGCCTGGCTGTATAATTTTCCTCGATCTCATAGTTTTCTTCTTCTTCGTCAAGATCGGCACCGATGGTTTTCCCGCTGCGCCTGCGCCAGTAGTAGGGGAGCTGGCCGGGGACAGTGGCTTTGACCGCGACTTTCGTTGCCCTCCCTGAACCATTTTTTCCGGTTCCCGGTACAATCGTGATGTATCCGGTGTAATGTGTGCCTCCAAGCAATAGCTCGCGGTTGACGCAGACGGTCACTTCTGTATATGGGCCCTCAAATTCGTCCTGATCGAGTAAAATCCAGGGCTCACTGACGTAGATTGAGCCTTGAATATCCTGCTCACTGCTGATGGTGAGTGTGAGAGGAGGAGAGATCTCGTCATAGACTTCGCCAAAATCGAGCGCCGATGGTTGCACTGTCAATGTGGTGTGCGCTTTACGAAGCAGCCGAAGCGGACTGCCTGTTTTTCCGCGCTCGTGCTCTTTTTCTGGGAGGGGCGACGCAATCACAGCCTTATGCTGTGATGAGCGATGACGTACCGGGCGCGAGGATGAGGTAGAGCCTACAAGGCGAATAAATTGTTCGACAGCCTCAAATGGATCTGTCACAACAGTGCTGATGTAATGAACCTTACGGGCCAGCTCTTTCTCGCCGATTTCATGAAGCCAGACCTCGATCTCACCGCTGGCGAGATAGTCCGCGACCTCTTCCGGGTAGTAGCGACAAAATGCGGCCAACTCTTCTGGGGTGGAAACCTGTTCACCGCTCTCAAAGGCGAAGGTATGCTCTCCGAGCAGGGCACTGCGAAATTCAGCTACGCTGCTAAATCGTTTTTCGGGCTCCTTAGACGCTGCTTTTTCGAGCGCTCGTGCAACGGTTGGGGAGAGATGCGGGTAATTCTGGCGTATATTTTTCAGGCCGAAGTCGTCTTCCTTCAGCACCGTATCAGTCAGCAGTTGAAAGAGGGTCATCGCCAGCGAATAAATATCTGAGCGCACATCCGTCTGGGCGTTACCGTACTGCTCAGGAGGCGCGAAGCCAGGGGTCCCGAGTTTCTGAGTATCCTGAGAAACAGAGGGGCGGAAAAAGCGGGCGATCCCAAAGTCGATGAGTTTTATTTGTCCATCGCGTGTGAGCATCACGTTTCCCGGCTTGAGATCGCGAAAAATAATGGGAGGATGCTGGCTGTGCAAATATTCGAGTACATCGCAGAGCTGCCGGGCCCAACCCAGGACGCGGCGCTCGGGAAATGGCCCTCCGTTGCGCTCAAGCAGTTCTTCCAGTGTCCAGCCGTCTATGTATTCCATGACGAGATAGTAGCGCTGATTCTCCGAAAAGAAGCCTGTAAATGTAGGCAGGTTGGGGTGATTAAGGCCCCACAGGATTTTTGCTTCAATTTTGAAATTTTGGATGGCCTGTTCACGTTCATTGTCAGGGATCATAGACAGGCTCATCTCTTTAATGGCAAAGACTGCCTGACGCCTGAGATCACGAGCCTGATAAACGGCTCCCATGCCTCCTTGTCCTATCACTCGCTCGATTAAGTAGCGCTTGTGCAGGAGGGTGCGACGTCCAAGACGTCCTGTTTGTGTATGCCTTTGGCCGTTATGCTGGTTAATGGTAATCCCCCCGTCTGTTGTCTCTTCAATCCCGATTCGTTACACTTTGCCGACCTCAGTATAGCATACCCCTGTGGGACATACTACCTATTCACTTACAGTTTCCACAGTACACAATCAATCGGTATGGTACAATAACACAGGCATGTCTTTCATTTTTTGGTTCGTTGGTGTGATAGCACTTGTTAAGGTGCTAAAACACCAGTTTTCTATATAAAACGATTCAGACCGGTAATATGCCGGTGTTTATAAGAGGAAAAAACATCTATATCTAACTAAGTTGTATAGTAGTATATCCTGGTAGGTTGTATTGTATGTCTTTTTCACGAAAACAACATAAGATGCGAATACGCTGGCATTCACTGTTGTTCCTCTGGGGAGGAACGGCTGTGATATTGCTTGGCGGCGCTTTTACGCTCTTCTGGCAGATGCAGCATGGAGCGCCGATGAAGGCGAGTGGCAGTTCTGTAATCGGTCCTCCCACGCTTTCCGCTGAGACGGTTGAGACCATTTTCAGAAGAAACGGAAGCCCGATGGTAGGAACCGGTCAGGCTGTTGTGGAGGCTGCCTCTCAGTACAATATTGATGATGCTTTTGCTCTGGCTGTCTGGTGGGCTGAAACCAATCAGGGCGCTGCTGGTGTTGGCCTGGCCGATCTGAACCCGGGCAGTGTACGTGGCAATCCGGGTTATCCAACCGCGTATGATGGGTATACGCTCTACCCCTCATATACAGAAGCTGTCTGGGATTGGTTCAAGTTAATTCGGAATGGCTACGTTGATCGTGGGATGGCTACTGTGTACGATATCAGCAGTACGTATGTGGGCACCGCTGATGCTCCCGAGTGGGCTGCAAAGGTGATGGAGCAGATGTCCCAGTATCGTGCGGAAGCGCCAGCTCCGATACCATCACCAACGCCGTCTTCTGAGCCAACACAGGAACCAACGCCAACTGCGACGCCGATAAAAACGCCAAGTTCACAGCCAACCGTGGTGAGCACGAAATCAGCTCGGCAAACAAAGCAAGAGGTCCCGACAACGAAAAAACAGCCTGAAGTACAGCCGCAGGCCCCATTTGTCTTCTCGCCTCAATTTTTCTGGCTGACGGGCGGAGGGCTGGCCCTCGTGTGTATTCTGGTTCCTGTCATTGTTACACAGATCAAGCGAAGACGACAGCGCCGTTTGATGATAGATCTGCTTCTGGGTATGACGGAGCCACTACCGGACAATATGGCGATGAAGAAACTTCCTGTCACTCCTTTGCCTCAGACAGACTTCACGGCTCTACCATTTTTGCAGGAGAGCCCTGTCACTGAAAAACAGTTGGCTGTGCGTCCGCCCCTGTTAAAGCTGGCTGTGCGGAAGCAGGAAGTACAGGAACGTCAAACAGATGCATTGGAGCGTCTTCCTGCGCATGGGGGACTGCTTTCTCGCTATCGCAGTGGTACTGAACAACTTTCTCCCGCTATCGAGAAGGCAGATGAGGTTGTGACGTTGATCGATCCTTTTGAGTATTCGCCTGTAGAAAACTTACAGGAGCAAAAGGGACCGCCTGAAGCAGGTACGCGACGCTCGTTCCGACGCTATCGGATGAATACCATCAAGGAATCTTAAAAAAGGGCAAAAAAAAGGTCTACAACCTGTTGACAAATTGCTTCTGAGGGTGTATTATGGCAAACGTAAATGAGGTTATAGCTTATGCCCTCGTGGCGGAATGGTATACGCAGCAGGTTGAGGGCCTGTGCCTGTAAAGGCGTGGTGGTTCGAGTCCACTCGAGGGCATTTCTCTGAAAAGGCATCCAGTATAGATTTTGGGTGCCTTTTCATCTGTCAGGGCGATTAGCTCAGCTGGTTAGAGCGGCTGCTTTACACGCAGTAGGCCGGGGGTTCGAATCCCTCATCGCCCACTCTCTAAAGTCGGCTGGTAGGCCGATTTTTTATTTTCCTCTGCTTTTCCTCGGAAATAACAAGCGCCTCGCGGCAATCGTGCGAGGCGCTTGATTGTTTTTCAGGAGTGTGGAAGCATGACCTGCTCAATTGCTGAGAGCAATTCCTGACTGCTGCAAGGCTTAGATAGTCCAGGAATATTTCGCTTGCGAATCTCCTGCTCTGGCAGACTCGCACTTACCATTATCGCCGGTATATCAGCCCATTCATGCGTATTGTGGATCATATCGTAAATCTCTATCCCGTTCATTCCGGGTAGGTCATAATCCAGCACGAGGAGATGAGGCTTCTTTTCTTTCATGATCTGTATGACTTGAGAACCATCATAGAGGTGGATAACCTGATATGGAGTGCGGTCGGCGATGATCCGCGTTAAAAGCTTCCCGAAAAGGACCTGATCTTCTATCAGTAAAATAGTCTTTTGGTGTGAATCAGCGTGAAGGCAATGGCGCCCTGCGTGGGCCATCATTGGCTGTCTTTGTTTCTTCTCCATTGATAATCCTTCTCAAGCACATTCTCAATACTTGTAAGTCCGATCTCTTGTATTAAGGTAGCTTACGACGTGAATAGATTTTTGTCGATATTCTGGTACTATTGTCTGTAATGCATATTTCGAGAAGTAGAGAATTGCATAGATGAAGAAACCGTTTGTGTTCGAGGCAAGCGCAGTAGTAAAGAAGGCAAGCTCCCGGGCTACAGAGAGCTTGCCTGCCTGTTAGTGTGCAGAGGTGAGAGTGGAAGGGAAGCCCATACCGTTATTTAAGATGCCTTGCGGATCCCAGCGTGCTTTGAGCGCTCGCATAACGCTAAGCGCTTCGGGGATATATCCCCACGGATCAAGCCCCTGGCGGATCGCGAGCGGTCCATCCGTCACAATGGCATAGCCTTCTTTTGTGAGTGCTTCCTGTCGGATAGCCTGAAGCCATGTCTGTGCTTCGGTTTCAGGTGTATATGTCAGATAGAGCAAGCCACTGGCAAGATCGGCGAGAAAGCTTACTCCTTCCAGCAGTGTCGACTGTTTCTGGACAAATGCTGGAAGCTTAATCAGAGGCAAGCCAACCCGTACTTGTAGAGCTGTGTCTTCATTGGTTGTTAGGAGCGTCTTCCAGAGGTCGACGCCGTGAAGCGCATCCTGAATGGTGATCTGCTCGCAGCCCTGCTCATGGAGCAGGTGTTCTGCTTGCTGAATTTCAAGTTCCACATCTCCTGGATGCCCTTCCACAGTACAGGCAAGCAGGTATTTCCCGTGTGGAACAGAGACGCTCGCCTGTACTCTCTTACAGAGTACGAGTGAGGACATATTGAGCGCTCGTTGCAACAGCTTCTGACCCCACTCAAAGCCAGTATGTAGATCGTCCAGGCCAATCAGGATGGTACAGCGGCTTCGGGGGGGGACAGTGAGCTTGAGCGTCACATCACAAAGCAGCCCTAAGGTGCCATAGGAGCCCACAAATGGCTTGGTCAGGTCGTATCCTGCAACATTTTTGACAATTGGACGCCCTGTGCGGATAACTCGTCCATCTGCCAGAGCAACAGTCGTGCAAAGCACCTGTTCTCGTATCGCGCCGTAACGCATGCGTAATGGCGAATTGATATTAGCAGCGATCAAACCTCCGAGGGTCGCTTCTGCCCACGGTGCTTCAAGCGCGAGCCATTTCTGCTCTTGCGCGAGGTAGTCCTGAACCTCTTTCAAAGGTGTGCCAGCGCCGACAGTGATATAGAGATCATCGGGAGCAAACTCGCGAATGCCGCGTAAGGCTGAGGTATTGATCTGAATATCGTTTTCTTGCTTGTAAGCTGGAGCTCCAATATGGGCGCGTTGATCGTGATTGGTCAGATAGAGCAACCCTCGGGCAGCTTCTTCCGCGCTGTCGGGCTCGAAGGTACCTGTCTCGCTTAACTTCAACTGATATGTCTCATCTAATGGAGTCTGATAGCGGCTGGAATAGCCTGTGAAGGGACTGGCTTCGCCTTTTTCTGGCGTGGGAAAGATTTTACCAGGATTAAAGATGTTCTGAGCATCAAAGGCCTGTTTAACATCCCACATCGCCATGAGCTCAGCTTGCGAGTGCATAAGCGGCATATAATCACGTTTCTCTATGCCAATACCATGTTCGCCGCTCAAGCTGCCTCCCATGCGGACGCAGCAGGCAACCATATCGTGTCCTGCCTGGTGAATCCGCTTCATCAGTTCTGGGTCTTCTGGATCAGGTATCAGGATCATAGGATGCAGGTTACCATCACCCGCGTGAAGGAGATGGCCCGCCCGAAGTCCATAATGGTCGATAATCTGATTGACCTCGGCGAGAGTTTGCGCTAGCTTGCTTCGTGGCACTGTAACATCAACTGTGTAGTATGAAGGGCTAAGGCGGGTAACAGCGCCAGCCGCGCTCTTCCGTGCCAGCCATATTTTTGTGCGCTCTTCTTCGTTTCTGGCGACACGAATACCGCTACCCCCATGTGCCTTTAGAATCTGGACGATTTCTTCTATCTGCGCATCAAGGCTCTCTGGATAGCCATCAACCTCAATAATGAGAATCGCTTCCGCATCAAGTGGTAAGCCTGCCTGTGCGAATGGCTCGATAATCTGGCTGATTTTCTGGTCCATCATTTCCATTGTGGCGGGGACAAGTCCTGCCGCAATGATGGCTGATACGGCCTCTCCAGCTTGCTCAACCGAGTCGAACACAACAAGCATCGTTTTGACGGCTGGAGGTTTCCTGATAAGCCGACCATAAATGCCGGTGAGAAGTCCTAACGTTCCTTCTCCACCCGTTAACAGGCCGCAGAGGTCATACTCAGGATAATCGAACGCTTTGCCTCCTATGCGCACGCTCTTGCCATCGGCCAGTACAACCTGGAGCCCGGTAATATAGTTCGTTGTGACTCCATATTTGAAGCAGTGTGGGCCACCTGAATTCTCTGAAACGTTGCCTCCAATCGTTGATGCACGCTGGCTGGAGGGATCAGGGGGGAAATAGAGATCAAACTTGCTTACTGCGGTGTCTAGATGCAGGTTGATAAGTGCCGGTTCTACAACTATGCTTCGTCCATAGATGTCAATATCTCGTATGTGATTCATATAGGAGAATTGAACAATAACCCCTCCCCGATCTGCAACGGCACCCCCGGAAAGCCCGGTTCCAGCTCCTCGCCCGATCAGCGGTACATGGTATTCTGTCGCCCAGCGGACAATGCGCTGCACATCTTCTACGGTGCGCGGGAAGACCACGCCCTCGGGGTTCCCTTTATCTACGCCTGCATCGACTTCATAGGCGATTAGTGACGCTCGGTCTGTAAAGACCTGCCCTTGGGGCAAAAGAGCTTTGAGCGCCTGCAATGCATCTTCTTGTAACATCAATCGATCCTTCTTCCTGGGGTGTGTGCATCTTCAAACTCATTCTCTGCTGGAAGTATAACACGGCGTGCTGCCTGGTACTCCCTGTAATTATCCCATGCTGCTTTTTCGAGGGCAATGGATTTTTGAAAAAAACCTGCAAACCTCTTGACAAGAGCGAGGGGATGTGCGAGAATACGGCTGGCAAGGCCCGCAGCCCGAGATGACGGGGCAGAAAAGGGACTTGACAAGGACGTGTCGATGTGGCATACTAACGAAGCCTCGAACGCAGGTTCGCTCTTGAAGGTCCCAGTGGCGGCCAAACAAGAAGCGCATGCAGTTCTCGCGCCACGGTAAGGTGGCTCTCCACGGGTTCATGATTCCCGCGTGTTGTTTTCGACGAACGGTCGCTGCTGTCATGTGACAGAGGTGATCGGGCGGAAGATCACAACGCTCTCAAACAGGAACGTGACCGGTGTGAGGGATGGCAAGCCGCAATGATGACGGGACGAAAATCCCGTTCAAAAAAGGGCTTGACAAAGCGAGGCCGAACTGCTACAATACCGGAGCAATCGAGAAGAGCGCGAAAGCAAAAGAAATGATGCTTATGCGCGTTATGCGAGTACCTTGACAATTGAAGAGTGGAAAACAGAACCGCATGGACGGAGGCTCCTTCCTCCAAGAAGGAGCGCAATGTCAGTTCCTGTTGATTCTGTGATCTGTTCCATTGAGCAGATCAAACACCAACAACCAAGCATGATCGCATATCCTGTGAGGATATGTCGAGATAGAAATAACGCTTGAATGGCGAGTTTGATCCTGGCTCAGGACGAACGCTGGCGGCGTGCCTAACACATGCAAGTCGAACGCCCTTCCCTCGTGGAAGGGAGTGGCGGACGGGTGAGTAACACGTGGGTACCTACCCCGAAGTGAGGAATACCGGCGAGAAATCGCCGACAATACCGCATACGCTCCTTCGGGAGCAAAGCTCGCAAGGGCGCTTTGGGATGGGCCTGCGGCCGATTAGCTAGCTGGTGAGGTAAGAGCTTACCAGGGCGACGATCGGTAGCTGGTCTGAGAGGACGATCAGCCACACTGGGATTGAGAACGGCCCAGACTCCTACGGGGGGCAGCAGTGAGGAATTTTCGGCAATGGGGGCAACCCTGACCGAGCAACGCCGCGTGCAGGAAGACGGCCTTCGGGTTGTAAACTGCTTTTCTGTGGGACGAGCAAGGACGGTACCACAGGAAGAAGCCCCGGCTAACTACGTGCCAGCAGCCGCGGTAATACGTAGGGGGCGAGCGTTGTCCGGAGTTACTGGGCGTAAAGCGCATGCAGGCGGTCGGGTAAGTTTGCACTGACAGTCATCGGCTTAACTGATGAAGGCGTGCGAAAACTGTCCGACTTGAGGGCTCTAGAGGGGTGCGGAATTCCGAGTGGAGCGGTGAAATGCGTAGAGATTCGGAGGAACACCGAAGGCGAAGGCAGCGCCCTGGAGAGTACCTGACGCTCAGATGCGAAAGCTAGGGGAGCGAACGGGATTAGATACCCCGGTAGTCCTAGCCGTAAACGATGACCACTAGATGTCCGGAGTATCGACCCTTCGGGTATCGGAGCTAACGCGTTAAGTGGTCCGCCTGGGGAGTACGGTCGCAAGATTAAAACTCAAAGGAATTGACGGGGACCCGCACAAGCAGCGGAGCGTGTGGTTTAATTCGATGCAACGCGAAGAACCTTACCAGGTCTTGACATCACACTGACAACCCTAGAGATGGGGTCTTCCTTCGGGACAGTGTGACAGGTGCTGCATGGCTGTCGTCAGCTCGTGTCGTGAGATGTTGGGTTAAGTCCCGCAACGAGCGCAACCCTCGTCGCTAGTTGAATGTTCTAGCGAGACCGCCGTTACAAAGCGGAGGAAGGTGGGGATGACGTCAAGTCAGCACGGCCCTTACGACCTGGGCGACACACACGCTACAATGGCCGGGACAAAGGGCAGCCAACCCGCGAGGGGGAGCCAATCCCATCAAACCCGGTCTCAGTTCAGATTGCAGGCTGCAACCCGCCTGCATGAAGTCGGAGTTGCTAGTAACCGTAGGTCAGCACACTACGGTGAATACGTTCCCGGGTCTTGTACACACCGCCCGTCACACCACGAAAGTCGGCAACACCTGAAGCCGCTGGGCTAACCTCATTGAGGGGGCAGGCGTCGAGGGTGGGGTCGGTGATTGGGGTGAAGTCGTAACAAGGTAGCCGTACCGGAAGGTGCGGCTGGATCACCTCCTTTCTAGGGAGTACAGGATGAGGGAGACAGGAAACTGTCCCCGCAGACTCATCCGATCCCAGGTCGAGCAGGAACCAAACAGACAGCACCGGCCAGTGGCTGGTTTCCACTCTTCAGCGGTGAAGGTCCTCGCACCAAGCACGTGAGGGAGGCATACCCCTCCTCACAGAGGATCATATCCCGTCGTACCTGAACAACTGAAGAAGAAAGCAAGCAAAAGAAGAGAATCCTTCAATTTTGCTGAAAAGGTCATCGGTCTGCATCCAGGAGGACGCAGTCCGAAGGACCATGAACACCTCATCATCAAGAGAGCACAGATTGCACACAAGCGCACAAGAGTACGAGGTGGATGCCCAGGTGCCAAACGCCGATGAAGGACGCGGAGACCGGCGAAACGTTCAGGGGGAGCTGCATCCAAGCGATGAGCCCTGAGAATCCGAATGGGGCAACCCATCCAGAGTGATGTCTGGATACCCCTTGCTGAACCCATAGGCAAGGTGGAGGGCAGTGGGTGAACTGAAACATCTCAGTAACCCGACGAAAAGAAATCAACCGAGATTCCCGTAGTAGTGGCGAGCGAACCGGGAAGAGCCCAAACCATTCGTTCTTCGGAACGGATGGGGTTGTAGGACCTGCACTCCCTTGCACAATCGCTACTCGAACAGGCTGGAACGCCTGACCAGAGCGGGTGAGAGTCCCGTAGAGAACGGCGGCTGTACAAGCGCAGGGATCCTGAGTACCACGAGGCACGTGAAACCTTGTGGGAAGCTGGGGGGACCACCCTCCAAGGCTAAACACGTTTGGCAACCGATAGTGAACCAGTACCGTGAGGGAAAGGTGAAAAGCACCCCGAGAGGGGGATGAAAGAGACCCTGAAACCACGTACTCACAAGCTGTCAGAGGTCACTGTCCTCAAGGAGGACCAAGGACTGATGGCGTGCCTTTTGTAGAATGATCCGGCGAGTGGTTCGTTGTCGCAGGTTAACCTTCGGTAAAGAAGGGGAGCCAGAGGGAAACCGAGTCTGAAGAGGGCGCAGAGTGTGGCAAGGAACCGACCCGAAACCGTGTGAGCTACCCATGAGCAGAGTGAAGCGAATGTGAAAGTTCGTCGAGGCTCGCACCCACCAGTGTTGCAAAACTGGGGGAGGACTTGTGGGTAGGGGTGAAATGCCAATCGAACACGGAGATAGCTGGTTCTCCCCGAAATGCATTGAGGTGCAGCCACAGGCAAGAACCCTCGTGGAGGTAGAGCACTGAATGGGCTAGGGGCCAAGTGCTGGTTACCAAACCCAATCAAACTCCGAATGCCACGAGTGCGTCCCTGTGAGTGAGACGGCGGGGGCTAAGCTTCGTCGTCAAAAGGGAAACAGCCCGGACCACCAGCTAAGGTCTCTAAAAGATGCTCAGTGTGAAAGGGAGTCAGTGCGCAATAACAGCCAGGATGTTGGCTTAGAAGCAGCCATCATTGAAAGAGTGCGTAATAGCTCACTGGTCGAGTGAACTGGCACCGACAACGTACCGAGGCTCAAGCATCTTACCGAAGCTGTGGATTGATCTCATATGAGATCAATGGTAGGGGAGCGTTCTTGACCAGAGAAGCCAGACCGTGAGGACTGGTGGAGGGAAAAGAAGTGAGAATGCCGGAATGAGTAGCGTTATATCTGTGAGAACCAGATACACCGAATGCCTGAGGGTTCCTGGGCAACGTCAATCGTCCCAGGGTTAGTCGGGACCTAAGCCGAGGGCGTTAAGCCGTAGGCGATGGAGAGCAGGTAGGACAATCCTGCACCAGAGCAGATCGTTTGAGTGAAGGGGGGACGCGGTCAGGAAGGTGAGCCCGTCGAATGGACAGGACGGGTGCCCTGTCTGAAGCGCGTGGACGAGGAAAATCCCGGCCACAGTGAGCGTGACAGCAGGGCCGAGCGCCCGAAGAGGGTGCGGAAGTCATCGGCCCCCATGCCGCCAAGAAAAGCCTCTAGCGAGATCATGCTCTGCCCGTACCGCAAACCGACACAGGTAGGCAGGGAGACGTCTCTCCAGGTGATCGAGGGAGCCTCTGCTAAGGAACTCGGCAAAATGACCCCGTACCTTTGGAAGAAGGGGGGCCTGAGTAGCTTTCGTGCTGAGAGGCACGGGGGTGAGCAGGCTGCAAGAAATGGGCCCAACCGACTGTTTACCAAAAACACAGGTCTCTGCGAACGCGAAAGCGGAAGTATAGGGGCTGACTCCTGCCCAGTGCCGGAAGGTTACGAGGAGTGGTGAGCGTAGCCATGAATCTAAGCCCCGGTGAACGGCGGCCGTAACTATAACGGTCCTAAGGTAGCGAAATTCCTTGTCGGGTAAGTTCCGACCCGCACGAAAGGAGCAACGAGTTGGGCACTGTCTCGGCAGAGGACTCGGCGAAATTGAAGTACCCGTGAAGATGCGGGTTTCCCACGACAGGACAAAAAGACCCCGTGGAGCTTTACTACACCTTGGCCTGGAAACGAGGCAGGACGTGCGTAGGATAGGTGGGAGCCGGAGAACCCTTCCTTGTGGGGGAGGGGGAGGCAACAGTGAAATACCACTCTCGTTGTGTTTTGTTTCTCACGCGTGAGCCATAAGCTGGCATGCGGACAGGGTCAGGCGGGTAGTTTGACTGGGGCGGTCGCCTCCCAAAGGGTAACGGAGGCGTCCAAAGGTTCCCTCAGGGTGGATGGACATCACCCGAAGAGAGTGCAAAGGCAGAAGGGAGCTTGACTGCGAGGCAGACAGGCCGAGCAGGGACGAAAGTCGGGCTTAGTGATCCCACATTCCCGAGTGGAAGGAGTGTGGCTTAACGGATAAAAGCTACCCCGGGGATAACAGGCTGATCCTGCCCAAGAGTTCACATCGACGGCAGGGTTTGGCACCTCGATGTCGGCTCGTCGCATCCTGGGGCTGGAGTAGGTCCCAAGGGTTGGGCTGTTCGCCCATGAAAGCGGCACGCGAGCTGGGTTCAGAACGTCGCGAGACAGTTCGGTCTCTATCCGTCGTGGGCGCAGGAAGATTGAGGGGAGTCATCTTCAGTACGAGAGGACCGAGATGGCTTGACCGCTGGTGCGTCAGTTGGCCTGCCCGGGCCAGAGCTGAGTAGCTACGTCAAGAAAGGATAAGCGCTGAAAGCATCTAAGCGCGAAGCCGACCCCAAGAAGAGTCTTCCCGCTCTCTCTGAGAGGAGGGAGCCAAGACCCCAGAAAGAAGATCTGGTAGATAGACCGTGCGTGGACGTCTGGTAACAGGCGAAGCGGAACGGGACTAATGGTCGAACGGCTTGTTGAATCGTAGCCTCGCAGGTGAGGGGAAGTGGTGCAGAGGAAGGTGCCCGAGCGGGTGCAGCATCGATGACAGTTCGGCAAAATTGAATGATCGCTCTTTGAAACGTGCTTTCTCGTCTTCAGTGGACAGGAGAAAGAGGTTCGCCCCGGAAACGGGGACGGGCCTTTTTGCATTTTTGGCCCGCCATCAGGCGAAAAGCGCTCCAGTGCTGCACTGAAGCGCTTGGCTCTCTATTCGCGTCTGGAAAGAGCGGCTGTAAAGGTGCCAGTTACCTTTACATCACCTGTTTGATCCACCGCCTGAACTTTTCCGCTGATAAGTCCCTGACCATCTTCCTCTGTTTTTGCTGTGATGGTTCCGCTGCAAGTGATAATGTCTCCCGGGCGAGTCATTCCTTTGAAGCTTACCTGGAATTTACGCAGCGCCTCCGGGCCGATGTAATCACTGAGCATCTGTCCAACAAAGCCCATAATGAGCATGCCGTGGGCGATAACTCCACCTGTTCCTACTTTTTCTCCTAGCTCTGGATCAGTGTGTAGCGGGTTAAAATCACCGGAAGCCCCTGCATAGCGAACCAGTTGTACTTTTGTCACTGGCTCTTTTACCAGTTGAGGAATCTGATCCCCTACCTGGACATCTTCAAAAAAAAGTTTACGAGATACTTCTGCATTTGTTGTCAAAGCTCAAACTCCTTGCTCTGTGGTTATTTGCTCGCTTCTCCCCGGACAATCAGCGTCGTTTTTGCGCTCAAGACATGTTGCTGCTGCTGGTTGGTATAGCGGGTTTCCAGGGTCACAATATCCATATAAGAGCCATCTTTGTTCTGGCGAGACTTGCCGCTGACAATAGTGGTCACTCCGGTCAGTGTGTCCTCGGGATAGATCGGGGCAATGTACTCGTATTCCTCTTCTCTGTGTAAAAGACGCTCCACATCAACCCCGACTTCCTTGAGCTGTTCCCAGAGAAGCGCGTTTCCCCAGAAGCTAAACATGGTAGGAGCAGTGGGAGAAAGGGGAATATCACGATAACCGGCGGCCTGGGCGTCCTCTCGACTCTGATAAATGGGATTGGAATCGCCTATTGCAAGCGCTAGCTCGCGGATTTTGCAACGCTCGACCTCATAACGAAAAGGAGGAAAGCTTTGTCCTACTTTACTGGTGTCAAACATATGAAATAGCTCGCTCCTCTCAAAAGCTGATAATGCCACCAGTATCGGTCTTCCTGGCATCGATGTCAAGCGCCGGAGGAAGTTGCTGTATTAGGGCCTCTGACGCCTTTTAAAAGTGGCGATGGAGGGTATTCTGAGCTCTTCTACCTGCCCGTTCCTGTCCAGAACGAAAGTGATAAAATCAATGCCAACAACTGGCTTCTTCCAGGTCAGTTTAAAAGTATCATAATGCCAGTGCTCTAGATCGCCCTCCATCGGCCCGAAGTGGAAGGTCAGATGATTTGCCTCTTCGGTAATAGTTGCGGTTCCGTAAAAAAGATCTTCATAGGCTCCGGCATACTCTTTCAGGGGGAGTGACGGTTGTGTATTCTGGATATGGTTGGCTTCCAGCATGGCCCAATCGCGTGCAACCCATTCTTTTACCAGCTCTTGCTGCTGTTTGCAGAGCTGGAGATATTTACTGTTCCAATCCCTATCTTGAATCTCAAGATACCAGTCAATGAGCTGATGCTTGAGTACTGCCTGTATATGTTGAGTATTGCCGCCATTGGTCAACAGAACCATGCCAAAGCGCTCTTCTGGCAACAGCGTAATCAGTGCACCCATGCCGAGCGAAGAGCCAGGTGCTTCAACCACTTTATAGCCACGATAATCGGACAGAAACCAGCCCAAGCCATAGGTAATGAAATGAGACTCAGGATGAAGGGCACGAGCGGCTTCTGAGGTATCAACGATCTGAGGTGTATGCAGCTCTCGAATCACTTCGGAGCTCAGGATTCTCTTTTGCTTATAGTGCCCGTTATTCAGATGAAGTCTGGCCCACTGAGCCAGCTCAACTGCGTTGCTTACGATGCCAGTTCCGGGACCGACATTGTCCGGTATCGAAGTGAAATACGACTCTTGCTCTCCATTCGCCTCAATATGGGGCATAGCCGCGTTTTTTGTCCGTAGCAGGGTTTGCTGTGAGGTACCACTGGCATTCATACCTAGCGGCTTAAAGAAGCGCTCTTTGATAAAGCTTTCCCATCTTTGCCCGGTCACTGCTTCTATGATCAACCCTGCAACTGTGTACATAAATGTATAGGAGCCAGCGCGTGTCCGAAAGCCATAGAGAGGCTTTTGAAAGCGCAGGCGACGGATAACCTCGCGGCGATCAAAGTCGCCGCCAAAACGCATCAGATCTCCTCCCTCAAGGCCACTACGGGCGCTAAGCAGATCACGGATCGTGATTTCCTGGGTGACATAGGGATCGTAGAGCTGGAAATCTGGAATATAGCTGATCACGGGATCATCCCAGTCAAGTTTCTGCTCATCTACCAGGAGCCCAATCGCTGCCGCAGTGAAGGTCTTGGTCACGGAAGAGCTGCCAAAGAGAGTGTGTTCAGTCACATGCTTTGTCTCGCCCGCCTTACGCACCCCATATCCTTTTGAGAACAGGATCTCGTCATCTTTCACAAGAGAAAGAGCCAGACCGGGAATATGCCAATCACGGCGCACGCGCTCAATGTAGTCGTTGAGCCTGCGCGTTGCTTCCAGCCGTGCCTTTGTGGAAGGTGAATTGAGATCTTGCATATCTACTCCTTTGATAACACCGGACACGAAATAGCAGCACACAAGCGTACTTCTCGCTGGCCTAACCCTGAAGCTGCCTCTTCTCGGTGAAGTTCTGTTTGTTCCTGAAAACAAGGAATGCTCCCATGCGTCGGACCTTTCATCAAAGAGAAAAAATGGAGAGAGGAAAGTGTTCTCTCCTTCTGGCATGGTGAGCCACCGGCACTGGTCTCTGTTCCCGGACCTTTCCTTTATAATACGGTAGCATCGGGTCAATGGCGACAGCAGGCACAGGTGAGATGGCCGCACTATGTATATGATACGCTCCTTTTTCAAAATCACAGCGAGCCGCGCTCAATCACGGGAAACCCTGCTGTAGAAGCCGCGTGGGAGCGGTTCTGATGTGCTTCTTCTCTTTTGAGAAGGGAGCAGATAGGGGACCGGAAATGGCGTGCGCTTTTTACTTTTCGAGTGGGAGTATGTCTTTTTTGAAAGAGCGGGTAGGGCTGTAGGCTAGTTGTACTAGCCCGTTGTAAGTGAGCGTGGTATAATCAGCGTAAAAATAAAATTCCCCCCTCACCAAGGGCTAAAGAGCGAGAGGAGTAGGGTGAAGCCTTTTTCTTTCTTTCTCATTTCATAATGCTTCACCGTTGAACTTATGTTTCGAAAAATTTTGATTGCCAATCGTGGAGAAATCGCGTTGCGTGTTATCCGCGCTTGCCGGGAGATGGGGATACGTAGCGTTATTGTTCACTCGGAAGCTGATCGTGAGTCGTTGCCGGTTCGGCTGGCAGATGAGCGCATTTGCATAGGTCCTGGACCGAGTGGAAAGAGCTATTTGAATATTCCCAATATCATCAATGCTGCACTTATCTCAAATGCAGAGGCTATCCATCCCGGATACGGATTTCTCTCTGAGAACACGAGTTTTGTTGAGTTCTGTAAAGACGTAAACCTGACCTTTATTGGCCCCTCGGTTGAAGCGATGCAACTGATGGGTGATAAGGTGTCGGCTCGCGAAGCGATGGCTCAGTATGGTTTGCCTACGCTCGCTGGCACTCCGGTGCTGCACTCACTGGAAGAAGCTCAGCAGGCGGCTCGCGAAGTGGGGTTCCCTTTGATGCTCAAAGCGGTGGCCAGTGGCGGTGGACGCGGCATCCGTCTGGTCAGAAGCATGGAAGAGTTCAACCGCGTGTTCCCCATTGCGCAAAATGAGGCGCGTGAGGCGTTCCGTGATGACGGAATTTATCTTGAGCGCTTTGTTGAAAAGGCCCGCCATATTGAGATACAGGTGCTTGTAGATCACTATGGCAATGGCGTACACCTGGGCGAGCGTAACTGTTCTTGCCAGCGCCGAAATCAGAAAGTGCTGGAAGAGGCTCCGAGCCCATTGCTGCCTCGTGAGCTCTGTGAAGAGATCGGCATGAAGGCGATTGAGGCCGTGAAGGCGATCGGCTATCGCAATGCCGGTACGCTGGAATTTCTGGTAGATGAGCAGAACCGCTACTATTTCATGGAGATGAACACGCGCCTTCAGGTGGAACACCCGGTAACGGAGTATGTGACCGGGATCGACCTTGTGAAGGAGCAAATCCGTGTTGCTGCGGGCCTGCCATTGCAGCTACGTCAGGAAGATATCAAATTCCAGGGTCATGCAATTGAGTGTCGTATCACTGCCGAAGATGCAGACGCCGATTTCCGGCCACAAACCGGAACGGTGGAAGCGTATCTTCCTCCCAGTGGGCCTGGAGTACGTGTAGATAGTCACCTCTATGCCGGCTATGAAATCCCGCCGCATTATGATTCTCTGCTGGCAAAATTGATTGTCTGGGCTGATACTCGTGATGAAGCAATTGCACGTATGCAGCGCGCTCTGGATGAATACACTATTGAGGGTGTAGTCACAACGATTCCTTTCCATAAGCGCTTGTTAAGCCACAAGAAATTCATTGAAGGGGATACGTATACCCGCTTCATTCAGGAAGAGGCTGAAGCGTTAGGAATCAGTTGATCTCAGGCGCGGGGCGTCCGCCTGAGCAGGATGGCGGATAGCCTGTATGTGATACGATGAAAGATCAGAAAGGACAAGTCCTTACAACAGGAGGTGGCTTTGTGTCTCGCGTCGTTGTAACCGGTATGGGGCTGATTACATCTCTAGGAAATGATCTCAACACTTCCTGGGATGCCCTCTGTCAGGGAAAATCCGGTGTCAATATTATTACCTCATACGACACAAGTAAGCATCGAGTCCATTTCGGTGCGCAAATTAAAGACTTTGATCCTCTGCTCTATATGGATCGCAAAGAAGCACGCCGCAATGATCCCTATGAGCAGCTCTCGATAGCCGTTACGAAACAGGCTCTTGCACAGGCTGGCCTGGAAATTACCGGCGATATCGCCGATGACGTTGGCGTCTATATCGGTAGTGGCATTGGAGGCCTGACATCACTGCACGATCAGTTCCGCGTGCTGCATGAGAAGGGGCCGGACCGCATCAGCCCGTTCTTCATCAACATGATGATTATTGATGGCGCCTCGGGTATTGTCTCGATCCTGACCGGAGCACGTGGTCCAAACTGGGCCGCAGTCTCTGCCTGTGCTACCAGTGGGAATACCATCGGTGAGGCATGGGAGACCATCCGCCGTGGCGACGCAAAGGTGATGATTGCAGGTGGCGCTGAGAAAGCGATCACGCCGATCGCGATGGCTGCATTTGATAACATGCATGCTCTATCGCGGCGCAATGATGATCCACAGGGGGCCAGCCGCCCCTTTGATGCAACCCGCGATGGCTTTGTTATGGGTGAAGGCGCGGCAGTCCTGATCCTGGAAGATCTGGAATTCGCCAAAGCGCGTGGCGCGACGATCCTGGCCGAACTGGTCGGGTATGCCAGCACTGCCGACGCGCACCATATTACAGATCCCGCTCCTGGTGGAGAGGGCATGGTCCGCGCGATGCGACGTGCGTTGCAGAAGGCAAACCTGCGACCTGAGCAGGTTGACTATATCAACGCGCATGGCACGTCAACTCCGCCCAATGATCGAAATGAGACCGCAGCCATTAAGACCTGCTTTGGCGAGCATGCCTATAAGCTGGCGGTGAGCTCGACGAAGTCGATGACCGGTCATACGCTAGGCGCTGCCGGGGCCGTCGAGTCCGTCATTTCGATTCAGTCTATTCTGAATAACACGATTCCGCCGACCATCAACTTACACAATCCTGATCCAGACTGTGATCTTGATTATGTGCCAAATGAGGCCCGTTATACCCCGGTAAACGTGGCAATGTCAAACTCAATGGGCTTCGGCGGTCACAACACCTGCTTAATCTTTAAGCGCTACGAAGAGTAAGAAGAGCTATGAAATCAGAGAAGAATACATCATGGTTAGAGCGCGTTGAAGCAATTGTTCAGGTGCTTGAAGGCAGCTCAATTGGAGAATTGGAGCTTGCTGAGGGCGATCTGGAGATCACTGTTCGACGTGATCCCGGTGTTGTGCTTGTCTCTGGTGGTGGCACTCCACAGAGAGCAAGCGGCGTTCGCAGTGTCGGCAAAGCCGAAAAAGCGACAAAAGATGTTGCGATAAACGCGCCTCTGACAGGCGTCTATTATACTGCATCCTCCCCTTCGACTCCGCCATTTGTGAATGTTGGCGATACAATCTCGGTTGGACAGGTTGTGGCCCTGATTGAATCCATGAAGGTCTTTAACGAAGTGGTTTCAGATGTGTCGGGCCGTGTCACCGCCATTCTGGCAAACAATGGCGATGTCGTCCAGAAAGGGAGCGCTATTATTCGCGTCGAACCCAACGCCTGACAAGAACAACAAAAAAGAAGGCCCTTTGCACTCACAATGCAAAGGGCCTTCTTTCGGCCTTATTCAAACGACTGTGCCTCTTCGACCATATAACCTGCGGCACGGAGACTTTGTAGCAACTCCTCGCATTGGCGTCGGTCGCGTGTTTCCAGGGTGATTGTTTCTTCACGCTGCATAATCGGAAGTTTGGATGTAATTCGCTGATAGCGTACGTCAACGACATTGATGCGCATATCTGTAATGATCTGAAGCAGGCGCATCAGTTCACCGGGGCGGTCATTCAGGCGGGTATGGATCACAAAATAGCGTCCCGAGATGGCCATTCCATGCTCAATAAAGCGCCCAACCAGATGCATATCAATATTGCCGCCAGTCAGTGGGACAAGTACCTTTTTCCCTTTCAGTTTGACTGTTCCACTGAGAAGCGCCGCCAGGCCGACAGCGCCGGCCCCTTCAACGACCATTTTGTTGCGCTCCATCAGCAGAAGAACCGCCTTGATGATCTCCTCATCGTTTACCAGCACAACATCATCTACCAGCTTCTGAATAATGGAGAATGTGAGTTCTCCCGGTCGTTTGGTGGCTATGCCATCTGCGATCGTTGCGATTGCTGGAAGCTCTTTCGGGGAACCGGCATCCAATGAGGCTCGACAACTGGGCGCCCCTTCAGCCTGTACCCCGATGATCGTTATATCTGGCTTGAGTGCTCGGGCGGCGATCGCGATACCAGAGATGAGCCCGCCGCCGCCAATAGGCACAAGGATAGCCTCTGCATCGGGGAGGTCGTTCAGCATTTCCAGACCGAGCGTTCCCTGACCCGCTATCACATCAGGGTCATCAAAGGCGTGAATAAAGGTTGCTCCGGTCCTGCTCTGTAACTCGCGACAGTAGCGGTACGCGTCGTCGTATGTGGTGCCATGCAATTCGACTTTCGCGCCATACTCTTGCGTTGCCATGACTTTTGCCAGAGGGGCTACCTCGGGCATCACAATTGTACAGGGTGTGTTGTTCTGTGCTGCCGCGATAGCGACTCCCTGGGCATGGTTCCCGGCTGATGCTGCGATAACGCCAGCTTGAAGCTGTTCCGGGGTAAGTCGTGAGATCTTAAAAGCGGCTCCACGTGTTTTGAAGGAGCCCCCACGCTGCATATGCTCTGCCTTGAGATAGACATCTGCTCCAGTCATTTTACGGAATGTCTGTGAAGGCGCGAGAGGGGTATGATGAATATTCGGTTTCAGAAATTTATAGGCTTGCCAGATATCGGCGATAGTCGGTATACGCTGCTCAACTGTTTGCTGACGTATGGTAGTTTCAGGTTCAGCCGTATCTACAGTTGAGTCATTTTCGATAATATGCATTGTTACCCTATGACTCCTTTCTGGCCCCCCGCAGGACACAGCCACCTTCCTGGTGGAGCAGTTTATGCGGCATTGCACAAGTACTTTGAGGAGCATTATAACACGTGCCACTACTGTCTACAATCAATGCAACACTGAGACTAGAAGATGCGGTCTCTTCCACTCTCTCAGGAGCAAGAGCAAGAAATTTCTCTCCTCTTTTCATTACGAGGAGGAATGAAAAAAAGTAGGGTTGTGCTTATGAACGTTTCAAAGAAATGTGAAATGTCTGTTTCACATTTTTGCTTAAGAGAAGGTAGAAAAACTCGACAGGAAAAAGAAGAAAGAGGAGTAGATATTGCACATTGGTATGGGGGACAAGTAGTGAGAGCAAGGGAACCTGTAGATGAAAGATGGCTGCCAGGCAAAGCGATATGAATTGCAGGATGCCAAGCAGATTGTTCACAAGCGCGAGCCAGTAGGCCCACCGCTTGAGTTTCCAGAAGCCCCAGCTTTGAAGCAGACAGAGTATCTCCAGGGCGAATAACAACAGCATAGAGCCCGCAAGCGTCAAACTCTCCCGAGAGAAAAGCCGGCCAAGTAGTGGTTCGCCCATTGACAGTGACATGGCAATCACGGAAAAAAACAGGCTGATAAAAAAGAGCTGCAACAGGGCAAGCAATGCCGCACTAAGCAGCGAGAAGAGTGCTGAGAGTGTTACCCCTGTAGGGCGACGATGTGCTGATTGCAGGACATAGAAAGGTTTATCAGAGACTGTCTGTCGCATCGAGTATCCGTTTCCTTGCGTATTTTCTATGGAAGAGGCCTGAAAAGGGGCCGGTTCTCCATTCCGGCCCCGATAAACTGCCTTATCCTTCCTTCTTGTGTGCCTTTTCTTTAATCACGGGCGCGAAAAATTTTGACCCGGCGATTTGGCTCCTTCCCTCTACTTCGCGATATCAAATTGTAACGAGTAGCCATCTCATGCTGCAAGCGCCGGATGTATGCATTTGCAGGCGGGAGTTCGGCATTCGTCAGCTCTTTGTTCAAAACCTGCTGAATAATATCCTCGGTTTCGATAAGGGCTCGGCGTGTTGGATCATCATGTTGCGGATCATCCAGCGAGTTCTGCTCTTCCTCTCGCTCCGCGATGCCTCCGGCAGGTAGCTTGAAGACACGAGCAAGTGCCTGTTCCATCTGCATCACGGTATTATTACGCAGAATAATGATCAGCTTGCCCTCTTGCTCAGCATCCTGCAAACGCTCAATCTGACGTCGATAGTAGTTTTTCAGTGTAATGACGGCATCAGCTTCTTTCTGATGATTTGTAATGGTAATGGGCACGCGCAGGTTCCGGGCAGCATCCATCAGGCGATCTCGGTTCACGCCAAAGGGATAGACGCGCAGCGTTTTCAGCGCGGGTTGCTGAACCTTTTCTGGCTCTTCTTCCTGCTCTTCCATAAGAGCCGGTGATGGCGCGGTCAAAAAAGCGGTTGATGCCTCTTTCCCGGTTGTGCCGGTTGCAGCCAGCGCCCTTAACGGCGGAAGCTGGAGAGCTGTTTTCCCTCCGCCCCGCGAGCCTGATGTGTTAATCTGCCGAAGGGAACCCCCGTTGCGAAAGGAACCGGTCGACATTCCACGTCCCTGAGCGTTCACCCCCCAGCCGGGAACGCCCATTCCTCCGGTGGTAATGCGCCGCAGAGAAACATGGTCAGTATCGCTATCACGGGTGCGCTCTTCTGCGACAACCGCCTGTCCACGAAGCATTGCATCGATGGTCTCCGCAACGTCCCGATGGACAATCACCTCGTCCCAGCTCTGTTGCTCCACTACAACATCAAAGGTAGGAGGCGCTTTACGCTCTAGAATACTCTTTTGCGTCTGGCGGCGGCGGGCTTCCTCATCTCCTAATGTGACCGATTGCAGGCCACCCACGAGATCAGAGAGTGTCGGGTTTACCAGCAGGTTACCCAGAGAATTACCGTGGGCCGTAGCGACAAGCTGAACACCACGCTCCGCAATGGTACGAGCGGCGGCTGCTTCAAGCTCATTTCCGATCTCATCGATCACGATCACTTGAGGCATATGGTTTTCGACCGCTTCGATCATGACTGCATGCTGCTCTGCTGTACGTGCAACCTGCATCCGGCGTGCACGACCAATACCGGGATGTGGGATATCGCCATCCCCGGCTATTTCGTTGGAGGTATCAACCACAATGACGCGCTTATTTGCTTCGTCTGCAAGGACGCGGGCAACCTCACGCAGCAGGGTTGTTTTTCCCACACCGGGGCGACCAAGAATCAGAATAGACTGTCCCTGCTCCACAATATCGCGAATCAGAGCAATGCTGCCCAGTACCGCACGCCCAATGCGGCAGGTCAGACCGACAATTCTGCCCTTGCGATTGCGCAGGGCGCTGATGCGGTGCAGAGTCCGCTCAATACCAGCGCGATTGTCGTCGCCAAATTCGCCGATACGTTCAACCACATATTCGAGGTCGGCATAGGTGACAGGCTCTTCACCCAGAATCACTTCACTATCCGGGAAGCGACCCTCTGGGAGCCGTCCAAGGTCCATCACGATCTCCAGCAGTTCTCCTCGGTTCTCAAGCCGATTGACCGCATCGCGGATGCTGGGAGGAAGGGTAGCCAGCAGAGCCTCTAGATCGTCAGTGACCACATGTTGCATAGGCAGTTTTTCACCTCATTAGTTTTTGGCGAGAATTGACCGTCCCCAGGCCCTTCAAGCCATAGGCCGCTCTTTGCTCAAGCAGGGGGACTGTGCTGGACTTCATAGCCAGGCGGGCTACGTGCCGCACGAGCAAGACCCTGGTGGAATCGTGCTCAAATCCACTGTTACGCAGAGCGGTAATAACGCCTGTATCATATTCGCGCACAAAGCAGTAAATGCGCTGTGCGCTATATTCCAGCAACCGATTGATACCGAATTTGAGCAGGGGTTCGGCAAGATCGGTATGCTCTGGATGCACATTCAAACAGATGCGGTGCGGCGTGGTGCCATGTCCACGACAGAGCCGCAGCCATGCTCCCAGTCGGACACCCATGTCACAGACATAGTTCTCACTTCCTCCTTGAAAGAGGGCGGTCATCGGGTTCTGAGTGCCGACATGGAGTTGAGCATACTCTTCGCTGCTATCCAGAAGTTCCGCCATTTGCACCCGTTGTGGGGTGGTAGCGCGGTAGATCTGGTGCAGTCCCCAGGCGTAGTGGCGATGCCAGCGCCTCAGAGACGACAGGTTGAGGCCGGTGCCATCGGCAGGCTGCTGCCCTCCATTATAGACGTAGAGCAGTTCGCGTGCATAGCGCTGAAAGCCTGAACGCAGGAAGAGCTCCTGTTCCGGCGCGTCATCCTCAACTTTCGCGAAGATGCGAAGAATACCATGTGTCGCAGCGGCTTCTAGTGCATAATCCAGGAGCGCTGTCAGTATTTCTTCGCTGGAAATAGTTCTGTTTGTCATGGAGGCCAGGTAGGAAAGGTCCCAACCCCGTCGTGATGGTCGCTCCTGGACCTGGGCAAAGCCGAGGAGACGCCAATGATCTTCACAAATCCATGTACGCGAGGCAGGGTTAATACGGAGGATATTCCTCAGGAGAGGAGCGGGCGCAAAATCTCTCTCTACGGGCTCTAGCCAGCACACAAAGTTAGCATATTCGTGCTGTTTACTACGAGCACGACGGTCCATAGTATAGATGATTCCCGGCAAATCGACAAATAATACCGGTCGTATCATCCAATGCTCCCGCGGCGTTGAGGGGCACGGAATTTATGCCCCTACCTGCACGCCCTCTACTATGCGGAGAAAGTATTTGTGGAAGCGTGGGTCGCCCGAAACCTCCGGGTGAAACGCAGTACCTAACTTGTTTCCTTCACGGACAGCAACGATGGTTCCATCGTCGAGCGTTGCCAGCACTTCTACATCGGGACCGACCTTTTCAACGGCGGGGCCACGAATAAAGAAGGCATGGAATGGCGCTTCACCAAGTTCTGATACTGCAAGATCAGTCTCAAAACTTTCCCGCTGACTGCCAAATGCGTTCCGACGGACACGAATATTAAGTGCGCTTAACAGGGGTTGACCCTGGAGCGCGTTATCCGTTTCTTTTGCGAGCAGGATTAAACCTGCACATGTTCCCCAAACGGGGACGCCTTGCGCGATTTTTGCTTTTAAAGGCTCAAACAGGTCATAAATGACCATGAGTTTGCCGATAGTTGTACTTTCACCACCAGGTATAATTATACCATCTACATCGTCCAGGTGTTTGGGGAGCCGAATTGCTCGGCTTTCGGCCCCCACTTGTTCTAGCATCTTGATATGGGCTTCAAAATCGCCCTGTAATGCTAATACGCCGATACGTGGTCGTGAGTTGCGTGTTTCCATAGCCTGAATTACCATCCACGTTTTGCCATCAAAGCATCTTGTGGCAACGTATCCAGATTGATTCCGACCATTGGTTCGCCCAGATTGCGTGAAACCTCCGCCAGAATCTCAGGGTCTTGATAATGGGTGGTTGCGCGAACAATGGCTTTTGCCCGCTTCAATGGATCACCAGATTTAAAGATACCCGAGCCAACAAAGATACCCTCAGCCCCCAGGCGCATCATCAGGGCTGCGTCGGCAGGAGTTGCGACACCACCGGCGGAAAAGTTAACCACTGGCAGCTTACCGGTACGTGCGACTTCCCGCACCAGCTCGTACGGAGCTCCCAGATTCTTGGCCTCTGTCATCAGCTCTTCTTCCGGGAGGTTCTGAAGCTTACGGATACCATCCATAATGGTGCGCATATGGCGAACGGCCTCAACAATATTTCCGGTTCCTGCTTCACCTTTTGTGCGCAGCATCGCGGCTCCTTCACCAACACGTCGGAGGGCCTCACCCAGATCGCGAGCGCCACAGACAAACGGCACGTTGAAGAGATGCTTATTGACGTGGTAATGCTCATCTGCCGGGGTCAGAACCTCGGATTCATCAATACAGTCCACGCCAATGGACTGTAGAATTTCCGCCTCAACGAAATGGCCGATACGGCACTTTGCCATCACGGGGATCGTGACGGCTTCCTTGATCTGAATAATCAGCTCGGGGTCGCTCATGCGTGCAACTCCACCCTGAGCACGAATATCGGCGGGAACACGTTCAAGGGCCATAACTGCCGCTGCACCAGCCTCTTCCGCGATTCTGGCCTGCTCCGCGGTCACGACGTCCATGATGACGCCGCCCTTCAGCATCTCTGGAAAGCTACGCTTTACTGATACTGTACCTGTCTGCTTCTCCATACGTTTTGATCTCCTGGATGCTACTATTATCTTTCTGCTCGTTTGATAGCGTATTCATTATGCCAGATTCTAGCATACTGTGCTAGCGAGCGGTACAGCCAATTTGAACTTGTCATACCAGCCATATGCTCAATGGGTGATGGTATTCGAGGGGGAACGTGTGTTGTCTCGGGCTGTGCCGTGGCTTTTTTCCTCTCTTCACTCATTATCGGCTTTGCTTCATGAGACTTGAGCCAGCTTCGCATATTTGATAGAACGGGTATTTTAGATAGAACTTCCTTCTGCGTCTATTCAGGTAGATAGTGAGAAAGAGGGAAAGGACATGCCAGTTTCTTTGGATTGGGTTCAGATTACGCTCTTTGCAGCAGTGGTGCTCCTCTTGCTGGACTGCGCGTTGCGCAAGCAGGGCCGCGAGAACTGGCTGTACTGGCTCCTGATTATTCTTCTGGTGCCAACCGTAGGGCCGCTGCTCTTTCTGCTGTGCTGGGGGGGGGGTCACTCCTCTGCTCGCTGTGGACATCGTGCCAGAAACTACCTGAGCCCGATGTCAAAGAGGCAAGGGAGGAAGAGCTTCTTCCTTATCAGGTGCTGCACGAAAGAAGGGCGGAGCGCTTTTAGCGCTCCTCGCCCATATACATACGTACGTAGCTTTTGTGGCGCGATTCCGCGACGACCCCATCTTCTACCGCCTGAAGGATCGCACAACCCTCTTCGTTGATATGGGTACAGTCATTATACAGGCATTCTCCCAGGTACGGGCGGAACTCCACGAAGCACCAGGCCAGTTCCTCAGCGGGAATATTCCAGGCGGCCAGAGCACGAATACCGGCTGAGTCGGCCAGCCAACCACCGCCAGACAGCGGGTATAGCCGTGAACCGGTTGTGGTGTGACGACCTTTCCCGGTGGCCTCGCTGACCTCACTGGTCCGAATATCCATTCCCGGCTCAAGCGCATTGACCAGCGAGGACTTGCCCACGCCCGAAGGCCCGGTGAACAGCGTGGTATGCTCTTTCAGGTGTGCTCGTAGCTCCTCTATTCCTTCTCCGGTGTGAGCGCTCGTAAAGATGAGCGTATAGCCGAGCTTACGGTACTGTTCGGCTGCTTCCTCAATTGCAGAGGCATGAGGTAAATCAGCTTTATTCAAGCAAATGAGCGCTTGCAGGCGCGTTGCCTCGCAGATTGCCAGGTAGCGATCAAGAAAGCCAAAATGGGGCTCTGGCTGAGCGACCGCAAGCACGATAACCACCTGATCAAGATTGGCGAGAAGGGTTTGAGGAACGATCTTTTCTGCGGTTGAGCCCGCATCTTTCCGTGAAAGCTCACTTTGACGAGGGAGAATCTCTTCAATCAGTCCGTTTTGTTCATCAAGACGCCGAAGCTTGACATAATCCCCGACAGAGATCCGTGTTGGTGAAGTGGGTCCTGACTCTTCTGATTTACTTCGTTTGCTCTGTTCGCGCTCTTCGCGTAACAACTGATAGACATTCACCGAGGCGCGGGGACGGCCTTTACTGCGCGTAGCGGCCTGAGCCCTGGCAAATGCTTTCTTCAGTTTTCCTCGCAGAGTACAGCGGATAATCCCGCTATCGGTGTGCACTTCGTAGATGCCATGTGCACCATGAAGCACGATTCCGGTGAGAAGTTCCGGGTTTTCGATCAAGCGCAATCCCTCCAAATGAAGAATATATTCACGGCTGAAAATGAGAACGAGAAACGTATCTACCGTGCGGAGGGAGCGAGCGGACGACAGCAGCATTGAGGCTGCCGGGCGGTTAACGCGGTCCAGGTGTGTGGGAAGGCCTGCTAGACGAGAAGACCTGGCCGGTTATCATGCAGCTCTTACCCTCGTGCCGGGTAGATAAGGTGCATTCAAGCACATTTAAAACACGAACGTGCTTTTTCATAGGCTGCACCTCCAAGAGACTGGCCGAGCCAGAATTTGAACGAACTATTTCCCCGACGGTACTTGTTCCAGCATACAAGAAAAACAGTTCCTTATAGCTGTTTCTATCGGATGAACAAGGCCGCAATATAAGGAAATATTCCTATCAAAAACAGCATACTAGAACAGTCAAGGGTTTGTCAACGCTCTACAGGGAGAAGAACCAGAGCAGAAGCGTGAGAGGAAATATCGGCTACGTCAGCGCTGACGTAGAATCCACCTTCTTTTGGTGATCCGGCAACAATGCAGGAAAACAAACAATGTGCCCGCGAAATTCAGGCCTGGTTTTTGCATATCTACGCTTTAACGATCGTAGTAGAGGATACGCCCACAGTTGGTGCAGGACTGAAGCTCGGCACTCATCTGCACAAGCTGTAGCTCGCTTGGAGCCAACAGCGCTCTACACCACTGGCAAGAATCGTTCTCCACGCGAGAGACTGCGTGGCCCTGTTTGGTGCGGCGCATCTTTTGGTAGCGCTCAACCAGCCCGGGTTCAAGCTCACTGATGAGCTGCTGGCGCTGGCGTTCGAGTGCTTGCTGTTGCTCTTGCAGGCGGCTGTAGCGCTGGCGCAGTGAGGCGCACTCTGCTTCTCTGGCCTCTTCTGCCTGCTTCAATGCTTCTTGTCTGTTGCGCAGGACCTCTTGCAGAGACTCAACCAGATCGGCGATCTCACGCACGGCTTCTTCCTGTCGGCTCTGTTGGGCCTGCAATTGCTGGATTTCCTGCTGCACCGTTTGTAGCTCTTTTGCGTTGCTGGCTGTAGCTTGCGAGAGCCGTTCTTCCTGGCTTGTCAGACGGTGATTCGTTTCTTCGAGTGTCCATTCCGCTTCGCGCTGCGCCTGCTGGCTGGATTGAAGCTGTTGCTCTGCCAGCTTGTATTCAGAACGCAAGCCGCGAATGGTAGGGCTATCTTGCAGCGCGTTATCGACTGAACGCAGTTCAGCAGTAAGATGATCCATTTCAAGGTCAAGCTGCTGAAGCTCAAAAAGTCGCGCTGCAATCTGTATGGTGCTCATGGTTCCTCCTTTCCAGTACAACGGACACCAAAGAGCGTCGGATTCTTATTGTACTGCTAAGTGGGAGAGACTTCAATAGAATTTCGCGTAAGATGACCGGTTTAAGAATCCCTTTGCACAAATTTCATGTGCTGTTTACTTTTCCGCAGTATAATATGGAGCAAATGTCTATGAGGTGATCCTGATGCTGTTTGTGCTGATGCGGGTGGCCTTCATAGCGAGGGATACTATCAAACAGAGATAAGGAGCAGGTCTAGATGGAGACAATCAAGGGTGTAGACACCGGGCCGCATGTGATCCGCTGGCAGGGGGCAGGACAGCCAGACGAAAAGGAGTTGAGAAAACGTATGCGTCTGGAGGGTCTGTCTCCTTATACGTGGTCAAATGGTCCGGGGGAGCAGTACGCAGTACATAGCCATAGTTATCAGAAGGTGTTGTATTGTCTTCGTGGCTCCATTCGGTTTACCCTGCCAGATCTTCGTGATCAGAACGGAAGGCCGACGCACCTCGATCTGAAACCGGGTGATTGTTTGCTGTTACCGGCTGGCTTGCGTCATAGTGCACTGGTTGGTCCATCGGGTGTCACCTGTCTGGAAGCGCCCAGATATGTGCAGAAATAAGTGTGCATAGATATGTACCGAACGCTCTGGCGGAAGAGAGCGCATGCGTTTAGGCGGTATCGTCCCCGTTATCTCGGACGCTGCCAAGCAAGCGCTCTACCTCTGCCAGTACCTCCTGGGCGTTCAGTTCTGGTTCTCTATGATAGGGATCATAGGGATCGTAGGGAGTATAGGGGGGCTCAAGCTCTTCCAGAACATCCTTGCTGCGAATATCGGGGCCGTCTGCATCCTCATCGCTGCTGTATTGGCGGAAGACGTGCAGCTCTTCTTTCGGCAGGATCATTTCCTGTATCTCATTTTCAGACAGCCCGATCCAGCGATAATAGGTGATCTCTTCCCCATCCTGTGGCTCGCCGAGAACTTGCGTCAGGTCTCCAAGACCACGAAAGAGCGATACCACACGTTGTCCCTCGGGGTTCTCATAGGTCGCTTCATAGCTCTTGCCATAGTGGAGGGCTTTCTGATATGCTTCCTCTGTTGAGGTTGCCTGAATCAGGACAAAATTGCGGTGGACGACATTCTCTTTTTCGCCTTCCACGCGTATTTCTTCTATTATTTCTGCTACATACCATCTCTTGTAATTCATTGGGACGTGATTCCTTTCCGGGGTACAGAACTCTTTACTTCTATTATTGCGTTAGCATTAATAGCATTGTGGTATACTCAGACATCATCATACTTTAATTGTAAGTTTGTGGGTAGTATCAGGGACGAAAGAAAGAAATTATGGTTACTCGGTTCGCTGCCCGAAAAGGCAAGGGACCGATTGTGCATCCTGTCTTATTGCTTTAATGCATCTCCTGGATCGTGCTTTAGCTGCGGTTCAGAGAGGAGAAAGGATTCTGCCGTATGGGACGACTTGAGGGACGTGTTGCGTTCGTGACTGGCGCGGGGAGAGGCATCGGTGCTGCTACTGTGCTCCGAATGGCAGAAGAGGGTGCCAGAGTGGTGCTGGCCGACATCGATGAGCAGGGGTGCCAGCAGGTGCGTGCGGAACTACAGCGCCTGGGAGCCGAGAGCCTGTTCTTTGCCTGTGATGTGACGCAGGCGGATGCTGTCCAGAGGGCCATTGATGAGGCGGCTCACCGTTTTGGACGCCTGGATATTCTGGTGAACAATGCCGGTGTGCTGAGAGACAACCTGCTGTTCAAGATGAGTGAAGATGACTGGGATATGGTCATGAATGTTCATATGAAGGGGGCGTTTCTCTGTAGCCGGGCCGCGCAGGCTCATATGGTCAGGCAGCGATATGGCCGTATTATTTCTCTTTCTTCTACTTCAGCGCTTGGCAATCGAGGGCAGGCCAATTATGCCGCGGCAAAGGCGGGCATACAGGGGCTAACCCGCACGCTTGCTATTGAACTGGGTCAATTCGGTATCACGGTCAACGCCGTTGCACCGGGCTTTATTGATACCGAGATGACACGTTCTACTGCCCGCAGGCTAGGAATGGAGCCACGGCAGTTTATGGAAGCTGTGGCAAGGGAAGTTCCGGTTCGCCGTGTGGGACAGCCGCGTGATGTGGCGAATGTGATTTGCTTTCTGGCCTCTGATGAGGCGAGTTATGTGAGCGGTCAAATTATTTATGTTGCGGGCGGTCCCGGGCGAATTTAATATATAAGGAAATAGAAAACAGTGTGAGGGCGATTGTCTGCCTGTTGTGCCGGTAATCGCCTGCGTATACATTCAGAAAAGAGGATGCAAACGAGGTCTTCTATGCAATCATTGGAGCGTCGCCAGGCCGTTATTGTCCTGGATTTTGGATCACAGGTGAGTCGTCTGATTACTCGGCGTGTGCGCGAGTGTCATGTGTATAGTGAGCTGGTTCCACCCGATACAACCTATGCTGAATTACAGAAGCGTACGGATCTGGATATCAAAGGATTTATCTTCTCGGGAGGTCCGTCAAGTGTCTATGACAAGGATGCGCCTTCTTGTGACCCTGCGATTATGGATAGTGGGCTGCCGATCCTGGGGATCTGTTACGGGATGCAACTGCTCGCTCAGCACTTTGGCGGACATGTTGCCCCGGCTCAGGGGAGGCGCGAATATGGACCGGCCACGATTGAGGTTGTTCCTGAAGCGGCACAAAATCCCGATGTCTATCGCATCTTTGAAGGTATTCACCCTTCTCCCGTTCAGACTGAGCACCTTGACACTGTTTCGCAGATGCCGCGCCTGCCTGTCTGGATGAGCCACGGTGATAGCGTGGATAAGCTGCCTGAAGGCTTCCAGGTGTTGGCCTGCACCGAGAGTAACCCGGTTGCCGCTATTGCGCACCCGGCGGGAATGGTTGGCCTTCAGTTCCATCCCGAAGTCACGCATACGCCCCAGGGCAAGGATATCATTCGCAACTTCCTGTATCGTATTTGTGGCTGCTCGGAGAGCTGGACATCATCCGCTGTCATTGATGAGGCTGTTGAATCGATCAGAAAGCAGGTCGGGAAAGAGCGCGTCCTGTGCGCTCTCTCTGGTGGCGTTGATTCTGCCGTCGCTGCTCTGCTGGTCCATCGCGCTGTGGGCGATCAATTGACCTGCGTATTTGTTGACACTGGCTGTATGCGTGCTGGTGAGCGTGAGCAGGTAGTTGAAACCTTTAGCAATCACCTTCATATCCCGCTGATCGCCGTCGATGCAAGCGATCGCTTCCTGAATCGGTTGGATGGTGTTGTTGACCCTGAGCAGAAACGCAAGCTGATCGGTGAAGAGTTCATTCGCGTTTTTGAGGAGCAGGCTACTAAACTGGCCGAGGAGCAGGGCCCAATCCCATATCTGGTTCAGGGGACTCTCTATCCCGATGTGATTGAGAGCACCAGCCATGATACAGCCAGCACGGCCACAAAGATCAAGACACACCATAACGTCGGCGGTCTCCCCGAGAAGATGAGCTTTAAGCTGGTCGAGCCGCTGCGCATGCTCTTTAAAGACGAGGTGCGCGAGATCGGGCAGGAACTGGGACTCCCTGAAGAGTGGGTCTGGCGGCATCCCTTCCCCGGACCGGGCCTGGCGATTCGGGTGATCGGCGCTGTTGATAAGCTGAAACTCGATATTCTTCGCGCTGCCGACAAGATTGTGATTGACGAGATCAAACGCGCTGGTGTCTACCGTGATTTGGGCCAGGCGTTTGCTGTGCTGACCCCGATTCAGAGTGTGGGTGTGATGGGTGATGGCCGTACCTATGCGTATGTGGTCGCAGTGCGTGCGGTGACAACCAGCGACTTTATGACGGCTGACTGGGCGCGGCTCTCGCCTGAGCTGCTGGCGCGTATCTCAAACCGCCTGGTCAATGAAATTGCCGAAGTGAATCGTGTTGTCTATGATATTACTTCCAAGCCACCTGCAACGATTGAATGGGAATAATGATCGAGTTTGAAATCCTGGTGCGGGGCGTCTATCGTCCCGCACAATTGCTTCTTACGTATGATTCCTCTTTGCGCCTTGAGGTGAGCGCGACTACCCGTCAATGGATGGATGCCTTCTGGAAGCAGGCTCAGGCGCAGAATAGTCGCCTCTTTGATGCTCCTCTGTATCGATATATTGCTGCACATGCACAGCCCGATGGTTCCCTGTCCCTGACTCTGGGTGATACCAGCTATAAGGAGTATGTGGTGACCCGCAACGAGGCATATGCACAGGGAAAAGAGCGTGCACAGTTTGGCAATCCCCTCGCGGTCTGCTCTGTCGTTGAAACCGCTGATGGCTTTCTTTTGCTGGATAAGCGTGAGGGGGTTGATGTCTATGTCGGGCGCTACCATGTGATCGGCGGCTTTTTCGAGCGTGATCTTGATGGCGGAGCAAAGCCTGATCCCTTTGCGGCCATGCGTCGTGAAATCCGTGAGGAGACCGGTATTACCGTTGATGATATCAGTGAGCAGCTTTGTCTGGGGCTGGTTTATGATCTGCGTGTGCCTCATGCCGAGCTCTGTTTTCTGACCCGGCTTCATATCTCGCTTGCAGAGGTATGCCAGCGGAAACCGGAGGATAATGAAATTCAACAGTTACGTACGTTGCAAGTTGATTCTGAGGCATTACGAACGTTTATTATACAGAATCATGGGAATATTTCAGCGACCGGCGAACCGAACCTGCTCTTTTATGGAGCCTGGAAATTCGGCGATGCCTGGTTTGATGAGGTGTACAGACGGATCAAGGAAGGAGCGGCATAAACAATGTTGGATGTTCAGCAACGGGCCTCGGGTTGTCTCTTTGGTTTGGCGTTTGGGGATGCACTGGGAGCCGCAACTGAATTCCTGGATGTAGCGACGATTATACAGCGCTTTGGGCCAAAGGGGCCTCAGGATCTTTCTGGCAATCCTGCTCGTGTGACCGATGACACGCAGATGACGCTTGCTGTCGGTGAAGCGCTTATGCAGGCGGAGCGACCATACTCGCTTCAGTCGCTGGAAGGGCCATTGCGAGCCGCCTTCATCGTCTGGAACGAAAGTCCCGAAAACAATCGTGCTCCCGGCATTACCTGTATTAATGCTTGCAACCGCTTGAAGCAAGATATTCCCTGGCAGGAAGCGACCGTCACTCGCTCAAAGGGATGCGGCGCCAATATGCGTGTTGCTCCTGTGGGATTGCTGCCCTGGGGACGTGATGGTGTTTCTGAGAAGAGCAGAGCGGGTATCGCCCAGTTTCAGGCTGCATTGACACATGGGCATCCGACCGCTCTGGCGGCTGCTGATCTCACTGCCCATGCCATCGCTGATCTGGCCAGTGGGGGCGATGTGGCTGAACTCCCTGACCGCTTGAAAGAGTATGCCCATAGTCAGCGCTTTGTCTATCATGAAGAATGGCTTGGAACCCTCTGGCAGCGTGCCTATGTGGATAGCCCGGAGGAGTTCATTGCGCGTGGCTGGGATGAGTGTCTGAACGTCCTTGATCGGCTAGATGCTGCCTTGCTCCATGCAGACCGAGATGCTGACCCTTGTCTGCAAACTGGTGATGGTTGGATCGCTGAAGAGGCATTTGCGACTGCGATGCTCTGCTTCTTGTTCTATCCAGATGAGCCTATAACGGCCATTCAGCGTGCTGCTGTTACGAAAGGCGATTCCGATTCGATCGCCTGCCTGACCGGCGCATTTGCGGGAACCTATCTCGGGCTTTCCGCCTGGCCATCTGAGTGGATACAGCGCATTGAATATCGGGAACGATTGGCGCAGCTCGGGGCACTCTGGGATAAATAGGGCAGGCCAGAAGGGCGACCGCTTTTGCCTCTCTGGCTGCAAGACCTGGCTCCTCGGTCTCCTTTTTTCCCATGACCGAAAAATCAGCGACAGAAAAATAGGGTGATCAGCGTCTATATAGTAGAGAGATTGTAGAGCAAAAGAGAACCTGGCTTTTCACTGGATGGGCAGAGAAGCTTTTTTGGTTTGCATGGGATAAAGCGAATCCTTCATATTTTGTCTGACGCTGTGTTTGCCGTATAGTGGATTGCTTTCTACCCGTCTCTTCTGTGCAAGGGATGCGGTAAAAACCGGTCGATATCCGAAGGGAGCGCAGTAATGGGAACTGAGCAGAGGAGTGTCAGAGACATGGCGCAGGATAACGGGCAAGAGTTTTTTATCTATGTTCCGGTGCCCGGTGCAGCGGAAGGCTCGATCCAGCAAGCGGAGCAGGTGAACGAGCAGGGCTTCCGGCCTGATGGAGAGCACTGGGTGCGCATTGCTTTGCTAGGGTCTGTCGTTGTTTATGCCCATTTGTGGGGACAAAAAGATGAGACCGTGTTTGTCTAGTGGGTATGTCCGGCGGCGCTTTGCTGGAAGTCGCCGTTATGGAGGCCTCTGTGCGCCCGGCAGTGAAAGCCAGCGCACAGAGTGAATGGCCTGGGTGGCATGGGATAAAAACCATTCCACATCTGGCTATTCTTTTCGGGATGATACAAAGTGGAATCTGGAAAAAACATTTGATTGCTCTTGATCCGCATGCTGTCCCTCTGAATTCCTTCGGCTTCTTGTCCCTGTGAGCGCGCTTCTCGAGGAAGAAATATCGGCGCATCGAAGGGGCGGGCATCTATCCTGCGCAACCGCCAAAGTGGCTACTCGACTCCTTGCAGTTCTTTCCCCAAAAACAGGCGAGCAGTATTGTCGTATGAGCGGTTGAAGAAGTGGACGCCACCGCCTGTAGAGCGGCATAAGAACAAAGGTTTGAAGAACGAGAATTTCTGATTTTTCATCGAAAGAACATCAACGTTTATTGACTTTTTGGGGGGGGGCTTTTACAATAGAAGAAGGAAGACGTCGTGTAATGACTAGGAGGCACCTTCATGGCTATTGCGCAAACTGATGTTTATCGTCATGAAAACCTCGTCCGTAAGTCCATTCTGATACCCTCAAGCCAGCACAAAGAATTAAAAGCGCTGGCCGTCGAATTAGACTCCTCTTTAGGAGATGTTGTGGAGACAATCATGGAACTTATGCGGCAAGATAATTATCAGCAACTTCGGTCCGCCATTTTACAGAAGCAACGCGAAAAAGATCTCGCCTCCGCTATTAATTCCTCTCTCGATGAAGCCTATGCATATCTTGGTTCCCTTCCTGAAACCCTCGAAGACGCTCAATTCTTTTTTGAGGCCGGTCGCGAAGGTATGGTGGCGTAAAAAGTTGCTGAATTGCCATGCGTGCGTGCTATCGTGTTCCTTTGTAAGGGAAGCGCACGCTATTTTATAACGTTATATACTATTGACAGAAAAATCGAGGACGAAGGTTTGTATGCATGAGTGATGAGGCCAGGCACGCGAAGGCCAGCCCAAAGCATGAGGCGCACGGAGATATTCCGTTTCCGCAGCGGGGAGAAATATGGGATGTGAACTGGTCGCCGGGTCGTGGCGCTGAGCAACAGGGAACACGACCTGCTTTAATTATCCAGAATGATCGAGGCAACGCCTCCCGCAATTACCCCTTAACAATTGTTGCCTCAATGAGCCGTACTGAACGCGAGTTGCCGCTGCATGTGCGTATCGCGCCTTCCAAAGAGAATGGGCTGACCGATTATACTGATGTGAAATGCGAGCAATTGATGACAATTGAAAAATCGCGCCTCCTGAAACGGAGAGGCGTGATTACTCCTGAAGAATTGCACCGGGTCGATCTCGCCCTGAAGATTAGCTTGAACCTATCCTGAGAAGTCGACATATGAGTCTGGAATAAGAAAGCTCTCTGTAACGTTTTCTTGAGTAGAAGCGTATGTACAATAAAAGGAAGAACGATTAGCTGACGGGCGGTCGATGGGCTATGGTGCCGAATAAGAGGTGAAACGAACGAGGGTTTACGCGGCTAGTCTACACGATGCTTCCTTTGTCTCCACGCAGACCTTGTGGTTATTTCATGCTCCTTCGGCACCATTATTTCTTGTATAGAGAGTTGTTTTCCTCTGCCATCAGGAAACATCCCCCCGTCACAAAGGGGGGGTTTTTGGCTTTTTATCCCTGAAGAACGGCGGTCAACGCCTCAATAAGCTGGTGATCTTGCTCCGGTAGCACCGTACGCGGATCAAGCAACAGCCGGTTACGTAAAATACGCGTAACCACGGCTGGCGTATGAAGTCGCAAACGGCGCGCGATGCTCTCCAGCGAGTGTGGCATGCGCTCTTCTGACAGCGCTACCAGGGTTGTGGGCAGAGTCTCGCCCGGTAGTGAGCCTCCGCCGATGGTGGATTCTCCTGCCTGTGTTTCCGCCTGAATACCAACCTGCCGTAACTGGTCTACCCATTGTCCGGCTCGTTTGCTGAGTTCAGCGGGAGATGCCGAGATCATGCGCCAGATCGGGAGATGCTGTTCTGCCTCTCCAAGTCGATAATGATGAAGTGTTGCTTCCAGCGCTGCAAGCGTCATTTTGTCGATACGCACAGCTCGCATCAACGGATGTTTTGCGAGCCGCGAGATATATTCACTTTTTCCCACAAGAATACCTGCCTGTGGTCCTCCCAGAAGCTTATCTCCCGAGAAACAGACAATGTCTGCCCCCGCCGCAATACTTTCCTGTGGGGTTGGCTCATGTGCGAGTCCATAGTGTTGGCTCTCAAGCAGGCAGCCACTTCCCAGATCATGCAGGACCGGCAGGTGATGAGTATGGGCCAGAGCAACCAGCTCGGAGAGAGGAGTTTCTTCGGTAAAGCCAGTGATGCGGAAGTTACTGGGATGCACTGCCAGCAGAAGTGCGGTCTGTTCAGTAAGTGCGGCAGCATAATCAGCAATGCGCGTACGGTTTGTTGTTCCGACCTCTATCAGATGACAGCCACTCTGACGCATCACATCAGGGACGCGAAAGCCTCCACCGATCTCAACAAGCTGCCCGCGGGAAATAAGGACTTCCCGTCCCACTGCAAGCGCGCTTAAAGCCAGCAGGACCGCAGCCGCGTTATTATTAGTGACCAGCGCGGCTTCAGCTCCAGTCAGCTCACAGAGCAGGCGCGTGATATGGGTATGGCGTGATCCCCGTTTACCTGCTTCAAGCTCATATTCCAGGTTGGAGTAGCCAGAAGAGACCGCTTGAACTGCATGCAGTGCGGTGGCACTGAGAGGAGAGCGGCCCAGATTGGTATTGATAATCACGCCTGTTGCATTGATAATCGGACGCAGATTGGGCAAGAAGGAGCGCTCAAGGGTTTGGGCGGCCTCGCGTAGAAGCTCACTGGCCGAGGGGCAAGATGCGCCCTGAAGGATTGCTTCACGTGCCTGCTGTACGCTGGAACGAATAGCCCGTACCGTCAGCTCGTGCGAATAGCGAGCGATCAGTTCCTGCCCCTCCGGTGAGTGAAGCAGGGTATCAACAGAAGGCAGCAGGCGGAGTTGAGATTGATCGAACGGCATAAAGGCGTACTCCGCTAATACACTAGAGAGAGTGAAAAGGAAGCCCCGGCGGGACTTCCTTCTTTCTTATGACGATTCTTGCCTACAGATCAGTTAGGTCACGACGATGTTAGTGTAGTGAATAGAATGCCGTGATCGCCAGACTGTTCGCGATTTTCCCCATAACAGCGCGTATATCGACATCATGGAGTCGACAAATGGCGTACTGGTCGGCCAGAAGTGTGCGTAAAACAGGATAGAGTAGCTCTGTTTTGACCAGGCTATCGGTATCAAGGAGCGGATAATCACGTTTGAGTAAGAGATGATGATAAGGGCGTAATTTTCCACGATAGGACGTGAGGGCGCAGACATTCACAGCGCCAGCATGACGACAGAAAGGCTCACCGGAAACGACAAGGGCGGGATGCCAATCCAGTATACGTTTTTCTTCAATACCTGGTGGGAGAGCTGGATAACCGAAATTGACCCAGTACACCATGCCGAATTGCACGGGGGTATGGTATGTCAGCTGTTCCGGTGCAAGTTCTGGTGGGTGAGGCATGGCTTCCTATCTAACTACGTAACCTTCTAGTCTGAACTATTTATGGGCAAGAACTGGTGTGTATGCAGGCTCATCGCTGGAGTCAAGCTGACTTTGGAAACAGGCCGTTGTCAAAGACCAGGCTCGTGCAACAAGCCCCAGACGCTCCTCGCGTTCGTCCTGACTTTCTTCTTGAAGGGCAACTGCTACAAGTTCCATTTCACGTCGATACTGCTCCATGAGCAGGGAAGAACGGCTGAAGTCACAATTCGTTGCCATAGGAAATCTACCTCGTCTTCCAAGTCGATACAGCCAGGAGTTCCTGGCTCTGGTACTTCTCCGGTAGCGGACCAACCGCGAGAGAGGGATAAACTTCTCCAACGTTGGAGATTATACCAGCAAATTGGGAAAGAAGCAATGCTTTTTTCACCAACTTTTTAGAATTGGCTCATAATTTCTTTACAATTTTCCTCCTTTTCATTTTATCACTTTCAGGCCAAATGGATACTTTAATTGTAGATTTATTGTTTTATCTACCTGTCATCGCAGATGTGGTCTGTCCTGATACAGCAGAGTCTGCGCAGCGGGAGCGCGAGAAAGGCCTGCTTGAGGCATGAGAAAACCTGAGCATATGCTGAGGAAAGATAGCAAGAATGTCAGAAAGATTATGCAGGATTCTGCATAATAGAAGGAGGGGAGTGATGGGAGAAAATTGAATAGTGGCTGGCGAGTGAAGGGAGGACCGCTTTCTTCTTTTTCTATATAAGGAGGGATGTGGTGCTATAAAGAAAAGCAGAAAAAAACGGCGCGCCCGGAGCAAAAAGAAAAATGACGGAAATTGATACTTGCTCAAAAAAATGCTTGACAACCTAAATTTCGTCGGCTATAATACGTCTCGTCGATGGTCAGTTCAGAGACGAACTGAAGATCCGAGGGCAGTTACCAAAGTGGCCAAATGGGACTGACTGTAAATCAGTTGCGAAAGCTTCGGAGGTTCGAATCCTCCACTGCCCACCAGGACATCACACAGATGTCCCTTGCCAGCCCGTGTGGCGCAGAGGTAGCGCACAGTCTTGGTAAGACTGTGGTCATGGGTTCGAGTCCCATCACGGGCTCCCGTGGTTTTCTGAATGATGTCTGGCTGGATGCGCTTTATGCTCCGCTTCATCTTCACGAGATTCCGCGTAGAAGAATCGAACTTGTTGCGCCGTCTTCTGAGTTGATCGTCACTCCCCTTCCCGATATACTAGCTAGTGGAAGCTATTTTCTCTGTGTGTGACGATCAGTAACCGGGGGACGGCTATTGCATGTCTAAACCATTGCTATCTGATCGCAAGAGGATTGCAGAAGGAGCCACATTAGGAAATGGCTAAGCAGAAATTTGAGCGTACAAAGCCCCATGTAAACGTGGGTACGATTGGACACATTGACCACGGCAAGACGACCCTGACGGCAGCGATCACGAAAGTGCTGTCGAACGCTCAGCTTGCCAAATATACGGCCTTTGACCAGATCGATAAGGCCCCCGAAGAGCGAGAGCGCGGTATCACGATCTCGATTGCTCACCTGGAGTATGAGACCGAGAAGCGCCACTACGCGCACGTTGACTGCCCGGGTCACGCGGACTACATCAAGAACATGATCACCGGTGCCGCTCAGATGGACGGTGCCATTCTGGTGGTGAGCGCTCCTGATGGTCCGATGCCTCAGACACGCGAGCACGTGCTGCTGGCTCGTCAGGTGAACGTTCCGGCGATTGTTGTCTTCCTCAACAAGGTTGACATGCTCGAAGATGAAGAGCTGCTGGAACTGGTGGAGCTGGAAGTGCGTGAGCTGCTCTCGAAGAACCAGTTCCCTGGCGATGATGTGCCGGTGATCCGTGGTTCCGCCCTCAAGGCCCTGGAAAGCAAGGGCGATCTCTCCCGCAACGATCCGAATGCTGCCTGCATCTGGGAGCTGATGGATGCCGTTGACTCCTACATTCCGACCCCGCCGCGTCCGGTGGACCAGCCGTTCTTGATGCCAGTGGAAGACGTCTTCGGCATTAAGGGACGTGGAACAGTGGCAACCGGTCGTATTGAGCGCGGACGCATCAAAGTGGGTGAGTCGGTGGAAATCGTTGGTTTCAGCGACGAGAGCCGCACAGTGGTGGTGACAGGCGTCGAGATGTTCCAGAAGACCCTTGATGAGGGAATGGCGGGTGACAACGTCGGGTGTCTGCTGCGCGGTGTTGAGCGAACGGACATCGAGCGTGGACAGGTGCTGGCGAAGCCGGGATCAATCAAGCCGCATAAGAAGTTCAAGGCTCAGGTGTATGTCCTCTCGAAGGAAGAGGGTGGACGTCATACGCCGTTCTTCAACGGATATCGGCCGCAGTTCTACATCCGAACGACGGATGTGACCGGGTCCATCCAGCTGCCGGAAGGGGTAGAGATGGTGATGCCTGGTGACAACATCGAGATGACGGTGGAGCTGATAAACGGTATCGCAATGGAAGAGGGCGTGAAGTTCGCCATCCGCGAAGGTGGACGTACCGTCGGTGCTGGCTACTGCACCCAGGTTATCGAATAAGAAGAACTTTCACACGTGGACGCTACTGCCTGGCGGATGCGTCCACGTTGTTTCGCTAGCAGACGGTCACTATCCACTCAGGCTGTAGTGGCAAGCCAAGCACGAAACGTTAACGGAGAAAGTCATGGCTAAAGGCAAAGAAAATCGTATTGTGGTAACGCTGGCTTGCACAACCTGCAAGAGCCGCAACTATACCACTTCGAAGAACAAGAAAAACAATCCAGATCGCCTTGAACTGAGGAAGTTCTGTACCACCTGCCGGGTACATGTTCCTCATCGTGAAACCAAGTAGGGTCGTAAAGTACTCGCTACTCAACTAGTGATGTCTAACTAGTACGACGGTCGCTACTGATCGGGAAAGGCTAAACGTGGCAAACAAGATGGCCGAAAAGAAGAAGAGTACTAGCCAGAGCCAAGTGGCAGCCTCGAAAAGCGGCAGTGAAAAAGGGGCGGCTAGAAGCGCCAGAACAGCACCGAGGACGAGCAAACAAGAAGGAAAGTCGGCTCGTAAGGGAAAAAATACCTTACTGGGTCGTTTCCGCAGTACTCGTTTCGGCGGCTTTATCTACGATGCCTATTATGAGCTCCGCTATAAAGTAACATGGCCTTCCTTTCAGCAGGCAAGGAACATGACGATAGCGGTCTTAATTATCTCTGGTGTGGTTGGCTTATTGCTGTGGCTAGTTGACACAGGACTATATTATCTGTTCATCCAGCTTATTGGCGGCGGTAAATAGCTTCGTCACCTGGAAACCAGAAGGGGAAAGCCGTGTTTACTGAACATACCGGTGAGGAAAAAGAGAAATCTGGCGAGAAAACCGGTGAACCGGCCTGGTATGCAATTCACACATATTCAGGCTACGAGAACAAGGTCAAGAGTCACCTCGAAGCCCGTATTGCGTCGATGGACATGAAGGGCAAGATCTTTCGTGTGATTGTGCCGATGGAGGAAGAGGTTGAGATCAAGCAAGGCCAACGGCGTACGGTCCAGAGAAAGGTCTTCCCCGGCTATGTGCTGGTTGAGATGATTATGAGCGACGAAGCGTGGTATGTCGTTCGTAATACTCCTGGTGTCACAAGCTTTGTGGGTTCGGGGAACAAACCGGTTCCCCTGCAAGAACACGAGATCAAATCGATCTTGAAGCAGGTAACGAAAGAGTCCGAGAAACCCAAAGCCAAAGTCAGTTTCACGAAGGGCCAGAGTGTTCGCGTTATCGATGGTCCCTTTGCTGATTTCATTGGCACGGTAAGCGATCTGAATATGGATAAGAACAAGGTCACTGTTCTGGTCTCTTTCTTCGGTCGTGAAACCCCCGTGGTACTGGACTTCCTGCAGGTAGAAAAGATCTAGCGACTTTTTGACGGTTTTACCAGACACGTACGTACGAAAGAACGATTGTTTGAGTTGAGTCGGCCCGGTTCTAAGGGCTGGATCTCGCATAAGCAAGACACAACCGTACCGATAGACAATCGGGAACGGACAGGGGATTTCCCCTGACAATTGCAGAAATGCTTCTGGACCGGCCGCTTCTCCTTATGAATGCGGCGACTGGACGAAGCAAGCATCCTCGCCCAGGGGCGAGAAACCTGTCAATTGGTACATGTTGTAGAGGTATCTTGAGGAGTTTGAGCAACCTATGGCAAAGAAGATTAAGGCTGTAGTACGCCTACAGATTCCAGCAGGTAAGGCAAATCCTGCTCCTCCGATCGGTACAGCGCTTGGCCCTCACGGCGTCAACATCATGATGTTCGTGAAAGAGTATAACGCGCGTACAGCGGACAAAGCGGGCATGATTATCCCTGCTGATATTACGATTTACGAAGATCGCTCGTTTACTTTTGTTACCAGGACCCCCCCCGTTTCCTATCTGCTGAAGAGTGCGGCGGGTCTTGAAAAGGGTTCTGCTGCCCCCAATAAAGATAAAGTGGGCACGATCTCCCGCGAGAAGCTGCGCGAGATTGCAGAACTGAAGATGCCGGATCTGAACGTCAATAGCATTGAAGCGGCTGAGAATACAATTGCCGGCACTGCCCGCAGCATGGGCATCACGATCGAATAAGAAGATGCAGGCTACCCGGTAGTCACTGCGGCTTATAGCCTCAAGGAGGGCACACGAGAGAATGGCGAAAAATCAACACGGAAAGAAGTATCTGGAGGCCGCCAAGCTCGTCGACGAGACGAAGTTGTACGAGCCCCAGGAAGCTATCTCACTCCTCAAGAAGCTCAACTACGTAAAATTTGACCCTACGGTCGAGATTCACATGAAGCTCGGCGTTGACCCGCGCCATGCTGATCAGATGGTGCGTGGTGTGGCGAATCTCCCCGCCGGAACCGGTAAAGAAGTGAAAGTCCTGGTGTTCGCGCAGGGCGAGAAGGCGAACGAAGCTGCGGCCGCTGGCGCTGATTTCGTGGGTCTCGATGATCTGGTAAAGCAGATCGAGGAAGATTGGTTCGGTTTTGATGTCGCAATCGCGACTCCCGACGTCATGGCAAAGATCAGCCGCCTCGGTCGTAAACTTGGCCCTCGTGGCTTGATGCCCAGCCCGAAAGCAGGGACCATCACATTTGATCTGGCGAAGACTATCCGCGAAGTAAAGGCCGGTCGCGTCGAATTTAAAGTCGACCGCACTGCCCTGCTTCATATTCCTGCCGGAAAGCTTTCGTTCAGCGAAGATGCCCTGATGCAGAACCTTGCCTCTGTCGTTGATGCGGTCGTTCGTGCTCGACCCTCCGGCGCAAAGGGCACCTATGTGAAGAGCATTGTGTTGACATCAACGATGTCACCAAGCGTCCGTCTGGATGTTCCGTCTGCTCTGGCGCTCAAAGTCTCATAATCGCGCCACCCTGCCGCACCCGTACCGATCGGGCTATCGGGAACGGGAAAGGGATCTTCCCTGGCAGGTGAAGTAGAGAATGCTTCTGAGCAGGCTGTAGCGCGTGTATACTATGGCCTGCTGGAAAGAAGAAGCCCTGCCATGAAAGGCAGGACATGCCCCGCCTGATCTTCGGGTCGGGTGTTGTACGCGGCTCATGCAACTGAAGACAGCAAGTATGCTTTTAGAGCATGTAAATGATATGCCAGATGGCGTATCGGCTTGCCGAGGGATTGTTTGCTATACTGTTTGCGTTTCGGCTGGCGGCACTGCAAGAAAGAATATGCCGTGAATGTGCTTGAACGCACGCACAAAACAAGAATCTCTCTCTGCCTTCGGTTGCACTGACCGAAGGCTTTTTTCATGGCAAATTCACAAGTATTAGGGAAGAAAGGAGGGAGAGCTCCCATGCCTACAGAGGCAAAGGCCCAGAAGATCGAGGAACTTGCTGAGAAACTGAATCGTGCTAGCATCGCTATTTTGATGCAGACTCAGGGCCTCTCCGTTAAGGATATGAACGACCTGCGCAAGAAGCTGCGCGACGTCAATGTTGAGCTTTCGGTGGCGAAGAACACGCTGCTGCGTATCGCTGCTGAGCGCAATAACATGACCGAGGTCGATAAGAATATCTTCAATGGTCAGACCACTGTTGCTTTCGGGTATGATGACGAGGTCGCTGCTGCGAAAGCAGTTGTTGACTTTGTGAGCGGTTCTAAGATCGCTGTTTTAAAGTCCGGGATTCTCTCCGGTCGCTCACTGTCCGCCGAGCAAGTTGAGGGTATTGGTAAACTCAAAGGCGGCAAGAACCAGACAAAGGCCGAGGTTGTCGGCACCGTTCAAGGACCACTGTCGAACTTCTATGGTTTGATCAGTGCTCCTCTGCGCGATCTTGCATATGTTTTCCAGGCAAGAGCTGACCAGTTGCAAAAGGGTGAAGCTGCCCAGTAATTCATTTGGAGGTTAAAAAATGTCCGCAGTCGAAAATATCATTGCAGAAATTGAAAAGTTGAACGTTCTTGAGCTCGTTGAGCTGAGCAAGACCCTTCAGGAGAAGTGGGGCGTGAGCGCCGCTCCTGCTGCCGTTGCCGTTGCTGCTCCCGCTGGTGAGCAGGCTGCTGCTCCCGCAGTTGAGGAGAAGACCGAGTTCGACGTTATCCTGTCCGAGGTTGGCCCCAACAAGATCAACGTCATCAAAGCCGTGCGCGAAATCACCGGTCTCGGCCTCAAAGAGGCAAAGGCTGTTGTCGACGAGGCTCCGAAACCCGTCAAAGAGGGTGTCTCCAAAGAAGAGGCAGACAGCATTGCTGCCAAGCTCCAGGAGGCAGGCGCAAAGGCAACCATCAAGTAAGATGGTCCTTTCTGCAGGGAGATCCCGCCGGTTGGTCTGGGCTCCCTGCGTCGCTTTTCCTGCATAGAACATATCAGATACCGGGGGAGTAATTGCACCCGTAGGCCGGTCATGTTATAATGCAGAAGATATTGTGTTGCAAGTATTCATCCTTCGTTGGAGGAGGTGAACAAGAAGCGTGGCTTTAACTGTCGAAAAAAAGAACGAAATTATTGAGAATACCCGTGTACATGAGACCGATACCGGTTCTCCTGAGGTGCAGGTTGCACTGCTGACCGAGCGCATTCGTCAGCTTGGTGCTCATCTGGATGCACATAAGCATGACCTTCATTCACGTCGTGGTCTGAAGATGCTTATTGGTCAGCGCCGCCGTCTACTTACCTATTTGAGTAAGAAGAGCCCGGATCGCTATCGCGCTTTGATCGAAAAGCTTGGCCTGCGCCGCTAATCACGGGGTCGCTGTGGATGCGGTCGGCGCACAAAGGCAAGCGCCATTCTGTTCATGCCCGACCGCTGCTCCATTTTTCCCCCACCTAGCAAAAGTGAGTATTTGCGGTTTCTGGAAGAAGAGGGAAGTACGGAAAGCGAAGAACGCATTAGAAGAGGACCTTTCTCCATATCGAGCAGAAAAAAGAGCGCACCAGGATCGAGAATGGTTTTGCAGTACGAGACTGAAGATTTCCCGAGAACATGTTTATGTAACTACACCCAGGCCCTGGCGTAAGATGGAGAGTTCCCAGAGACGAGAACAAGAGTATATTGGTTTTAAACGGTTAGATTTGTTTAGGTTAGGGTGCCAATAAGTCGGAGGCAATATGATTCACCGTCAAGAAGCTGTCATAGGCGGCCGCGTCATGAGTATAGAAACAGGCCGCGTGGCTGAGCAAAGTAGTGGCGCAGTGCTGGTTCGTTATGGAGATACTGTGATACTGGCAACTGCCGTCGGAAGCGACGAACCGCGAGAAGGTATTGATTTTTTTCCATTAACTGTTGATGTTGAAGAGCGTATGTACGCTGCCGGTAAGATCCCCGGTGGTTTTATCAAACGTGAAGGGCGTGCTACTGAACACGCAATCCTCGCCAGCCGCCTGGCTGACCGTCCCCTTCGTCCTCTCTTCCCGAAAGGATATCGAAACGATGTCCAGGTTGTGATCACTGTCCTTTCTGTTGACCAGGAAAACGATCCCGATATCATGGGCATCGTTGGCGCGTCTGCTGCTCTCTCCATTTCCGATATTCCCTTCGCCGGTCCGGTTGGCGCGGTTCGTATCGGCTATATTGATGAGCAGCTGGTTATCAACCCCCTTGAGTCTCAGATGGAGCAGAGCAAGCTCGATCTGGCAATCGCCGGTACTGCTGACGCCATTATGATGGTTGAGGCTGGCGCGAAGGAAGTTCCCGAAGAAGTTATACTGGAAGCGCTCCGTGTCGGTCATGAGGCTATCAAAGATCTGATCAAGATGCAGGAGAAGCTGGTTCAGGTATGTGGCAAACCGAAAAAGGTGTTTGAACCCGCTCCTGTTGATGAAGAGCTTCAGCGCAAGGTTGCCGAGTTTGTACTACCGCGCTTTGAAACTGCGGTAAACAACCCCGATAAGACAGCTCGCTCCGCTGCCCTTAATCAGGTGCAAGATGAGCTGCTTACCGAGCTAGGAACTGAGTATCCTGACCGCCTGAAGGAAATTATTGCGTTCTATGAGAAAGAACTGAAATCCTATGTTCGCAATATGATCCTCGATCAAGGTGTACGCCCGGATGGTCGCGATACAAAGACGATTCGTCCGATCACTTGTGAAGTTGGTCTGCTGCCCCGTACACATGGTTCAGCCCTCTTTACACGCGGTCAAACACAGGTGTTGAGCGTGGTAACGCTTGGCTCACCCGGAGAAGAGCAGGTGCTTGATGGTCTGGGTCTGAGCGAGAGCAAGCGCTTTATGCATCACTACAACTTCCCACCCTTCTCAACTGGCGAAAGCAAGCCCTTGCGCGGACCCGGACGCCGTGAAATCGGTCATGGCGCGCTGGCCGAGCGTGCGGTTGCTCCCGTCATTCCTTCAGAGGGCGAGTTCCCCTACACGATTCGCGTCGTCTCTGATGTGCTTTCGTCCAATGGCTCAACGTCGATGGGCTCCGTGTGTGGTACAACGCTTGCGCTCATGGATGCTGGCGTGCCCATTCATGCCCCCGTTGCTGGCGTTGCGATGGGCCTGATTACCGGGGAGGGTGAGCGCGAAGGGAAGTTCGCTATCCTGTCCGATATCCAGGGCATTGAGGATGCATTAGGCGACATGGACTTCAAGGTTGCTGGTACTGCGGATGGTATTACGGCCTTGCAGATGGATATTAAGGTCAAAGGTATTACTCCTGAGATTATGGCGCAGGCGCTGGCACAGGCGCGTGAGGGCCGTATGTTCATCATGGAGAAGATGCTTGATACCATCGATGCCCCGCGCGAAGCGCTGTCGACCTTTGCTCCACGTATCCAGACAGTCAAGATCAATCCCGATAAGATCGGGACAGTTATTGGACCGGGTGGAAAAACGATTCGCAAGATTCAAGACGAGAGCGGCGCGAAAATCGATATCGAGGATGATGGCACTGTCAATATCTCCGCAACCTCCGGTGAGGCGATGCAGACAGCGATCGATGCTGTGCGTGCGCTGACCGAAGATGTCGAGGTTGGACGCATCTATACCGGTACCGTTCGTCGCCTTGTTGACTTTGGCTGTTTTGTTGAGATTCTCCCCGGTAAGGAGGGTCTGGTTCGGACCTCACAGTTGGCTGATTATCACGTGTCTCGCCCGGAGGACGTTGTCTCTGTCGGCGATCAGATCACGGTCATGGTCATTGAAGTTGACTCGCAGGGACGTATCAACCTTTCTCGCCGTGCTGCACTCAGCGGAGAGCTCCCTTCCCCGAGCGAGCTGGAAAGTGAACGCGGTCCTTCGCGTGGTGGTCGTGGTGGTGGCCGCGGCGGCTATAGCGGTGGTGGCGGTGTTTCCGGTGGTCGCATGGGAGGTGGCGGCTACAATGAGCGTGGCGGCGGCTACGGCGGAGGCGGCGGAAGAGGCTCCTATGGCGATCGCTATGGTGATCGTGGTGGCTATGGCCAACGTCGCCCTATGGGGGGTGGCACCAGTCGCCCGGGCGGCGGACGCCGTGAGGGTGGCTACGGTCAGCGCCCCGGAGATCGTCGCTGGTAGGCTCGCTCTTCCTGCGGAATAGCAAGCAAAAAGATTTTTGGGGGAGACAAGGAAAGCCTGTTTTCCTGTCTCCCCCTTGCTGGCAACCTCATTGATAGTTGGGAAAAGGGGTAAAAGTTATGTCGACGGAGGAGATTCTACAAGAAGTAGCGCTGGAAGTCTCCACGTGTTCAAAATGTAACCTTTGTAAGGGTCGGAAGCGGGCCGTGCCAGGCGAAGGAAACCCCAATGCCAGAGTCCTATTTATTGGTGAAGGTCCGGGTTATCACGAAGATCAGCAGGGACGCCCCTTTGTTGGACCTGCCGGGCAATTTCTAGATGAATTGCTGGCAAGCATCAACTTGAAACGTTCTGATGTTTTCATTACCAATGTTGTCAAATGTCGTCCCCCCTCGAATCGTGATCCACTTCCTGAAGAGATAACCGCCTGCAATGACTATCTCGATCGTCAGATTGCCGCTCTGAAGCCCCAGGTGATTGTGACATTGGGCCGCTTCTCGATGGCGAAATTTTTCGGCAACGCGAAGATCAGCGCTATTCATGGACGCGCCCAGAAGAAAGATGGATATATTTGCATTGCAATGTATCATCCTGCTGCCGGGCTCCATCAGGCAAGCCTGAAAAACGTGATCCGCGAGGACTTTAAGAAGATCCCACTCGTGATTGCTGAAGCTGAGCGGATGAAGGCAACAGCCCCGAAAGAGGCCGGTTCTGCTGCCCCGAAAGAGGAACCACCTCAGCAATTATCACTTTTCTAGTCTGTGAGAAGCCTGCGGGAAGTAAGCCGCAGGTTTTCTTTTTGGCTCGCTGCCTCCGAAGGAATGCCCTGCGGAGGCAGAAACGGCTATTGGCTTTGCCTTCGTTCCTATTCCCCGGGAAGGGCGACATCCAGCACAAAAGCGTCAACTGCGGTTATTTTGCCCCGCCAGTATGGAACGGTCAACTGACTCCCTGCGCTGATAATAGTGGCATCACGCAGGTGCAGATATTCAAACAGAATTGGCAGGCCAGCAGGCCCGATTTCCGGTTGATCCTCTGGGGGAATCAGGTTGGAATACAGGTCTTCCAGCAACTCCGCTGCCTGCGGTGCCTGCTGAAGCCTTTCTCTGATCGAGGTGATATGCGACTCGACATATGCTCTAGTACTGATCAGTGTGCCGAAGATCAGCACCCCATGCATCTGAAGCATGATAGGAATCTCTCCGTTTTCCCGCTCGACCAGCTTGACCCAGACCTGTAAAGAGATATCGTGATCGCCGTATGACTTGAGCCACAGGTTTCGGCGTTCGGTGCGTGTAAGTGGTCGATAGTTTGGATCGACCGCAGGTGGCTGTTCTGGTTTATCAGCCATAATAGCGAAACCTCCCAAATAGCTTGTATGCCTTTGCCAACCCGGCAAAGAAACCAACATATTTACGCATATCATATCGCTCAAAGCAAGAGAGGCACCAGCATAGTGGTGCCTCTCTTTGATCTGTATGTTCCCGGTTGCTTACGGCTTCTTGTCGTCCTTTTTCGGGGGCGTACACGGTTTCCCGTTCTGGTCCTTCCCGTTGACACAGGTTGCGGTCGGGACGTAGTAGTTCGAGCCGTAGATGGTTGGCTGCAAGCTATCAATCATCCAGTCCTCGTTGACAGGATCGCCTGCTCCCGGAAGGAGCCCGGTGTAATTGGAGACGGGCACTTTATGCACGTTTCCTGGCGGGGTGAAGCCATCCATTGGGAAGTTATACTTCTTCGAGGCGTAGTCCATCACCTGATTCCAGATCGGGCCTGCACCTGTCAGACCGATGACGTCATGCATCTCGCTGTTATCGCTGTTTCCTGCCCAGACACCGACGGTCAGATATGGTGTATAACCGATCGTCCAGTTATCTTTGAAGCTATCGGTCGTACCGGTTTTCACTGCTGCCGGACGGCCATCAGGCAACTCAAGATCGTTTCCGGGTGGGAATTCCAGGTAACGAGCCTCTTTATCTGAGAGCATATCGCTGATCATGAAGGCAACTTCAGGCTTGACGACCTGCTGACCTTGCGGCTTTTTGGGATCGTACTGATAGATGGTTCGTCCCTGGTTGTCGACAATCTTGAGAATAGAGACCGGTGGAACGCGCTTTCCTTTGTTGGCGAAAACAGCATATGCGCCGGTCATCTCATACAGCGATGCCTCTTTTGCACCGAGTGCCAGCGATGCGCCGGTGTTTTTTGGATCTACTTTGGCAACGGTGTCAATTCCCAGACGTCCGGCCATGTTCAGCACGTTGGGAATACCCGCGAACATTACTGTGTCAACCGCGGAGATGTTGAACGAGTTTCCGAGCGCTTTTCGGGCGGTCATCGGAATATTGGTGCGGAACTGACGGTCATAGTTCTGCGGGGTGTACCAACCGTTGACGCCGTTCCCATCAGGATAGGGATAGAGCGTTTCTCGGTCTGGCAGGATCATGCCAGGATACCAGCCCATCTCAAAAGCGGTTGCATAGACGATAGGCTTGAAGGATGAGCCCGGCTGCCTGAAGGTCTGGGTGACAGCATTCACCTGCCCTTGCGCTTCTGGCGTTGAGCTGTTGTAATTGACGCTTCCGTTCATTGCCAGAATCTCGCCAGTGCGTGGATTCATGACCATGACTGCCGCATTGTTCACGTTCCGATCCCGGCTCAGGACGGTATAGACGCCGTTCAGCTTATCATACGTTTCCTCGTAGAGGTTTGAATAGGTGATCTGCTCTACCTTCTTTTCCAGATCAAGATCAAGGGAAGTGTAGATGCTATAACCACCATTGCGCAGATTTTCGGGACCGAGCACCTGGGCAAGCTGATCAATGACAAAGTTGACAAAGTGAGGAGCCTGCATTTTCTGCTGCGATGAGTGAGAGACAAACTTGAATTTTTTCATCTCATCGGCAGCTTGCTTTGCCTGCTGCTCGGTGATCTTTTTATCGCGCAACAGCGAGGCCAGCACCTGTTGCTGACGCTTCAGGGCATTCTCTTTGTTGTAGATTGGGTTCAGCGTGGTCGGGCTATTTGGCAGGCCCGCCAGCAGCGTTGCTTGCCCCAATGTCAGCTGAGCGACTGCCGGGATGCACGTATTGGTTTTCTTGTCACATTTTGGCTTCAGACCGAAGTAGTCCTGTGCTGCCGCCTCAACGCCGTAGTTAATATTGCCGTAGTTGACGGTGTTGAGGTACATTTCCATAATCTTCCATTTCGGGTACTGCTGATTGAGTCCTGCCGCAAGGAAGATCTCCTGTATCTTTCGCTCGGGTGTACGAGGCAGCCCTTCAAAAAGCTGGACTTTTATAAGCTGCTGTGTAATCGTGCTACCACCGCCCGCAGAACCGCCGCTGGTGATTGCACGGCCAATACCCTGGAAGTCAAACCCGGGGTTCTCCCAGAACGATTTATCCTCAACCGCTACTGTGGCCTCAACGAGCAGCGGCGAGATATTTTTGTAGTCAACATATGTGCGTCGGCCTTTGCCGATCTGCTTGTCATAGAGATCATACAGTGGCTTGCCGTTGCGGTCATAGATATGGGTTGTCTGGAAAAGTGAGTGATCCGCGATGCCTTGAAGCTGAGGCAACTGCGCCTGATAGTAAGCAAAAGCTGCGCCTCCTCCTCCCGAGGTTAAGACGATGAGGATCAAAAGGATAATCACGGCAATACGCGCAAGCAGCGGAAAGCGTTTTCCTTCTTTGCGTTCCTTACGCCGTTTCTTGACGATCATGACGCGGTTCACACGCGCTCGACGCTCCGCAAAGTCTTCGGCGCTTTCAAAAACGTCATCGCTGCGAACCGGAGGCATGCCCTGCTGTAGTGATAGATCGGTGCCGTTATCCTGGCCCGGGGGCGGCGTTGTTGGCAATGTATGCCCCGGCACTTTAGAAGAGGGTTGCGGAACCGGTTGGTGCTCCAGCAAAACCGTATTCTGGGCCGCAAGTGCATCAGCATTTTTTGGCAAGGACGAGCGTTCAATGGCGGCTGTCTTTTGTTCCGAAATATCAGCCAGTTTCCCGGGTTTCTCTTCGCTCGATATCTTCGTTATGCTGACTGTATCCTGCTCTGCGATATCCGCTTTGCCCGATTTTTGTGGCGCTGCGGCTTTGGGAATAGCTGTTGTTTTCTGCTCAGCAATATCAGCCTGCTGCTTTGATTTCTCTTCTCCACCCTTTTCGGTGTGTGGCGCCTGCTTCTCTGGCTGCTTGCTTGAACCGGATGCAAGACCAGGAGAAGAGGGTGTTTGCGCCGGACGCCTGGGAATCGCTGGACGACCGGCATTTTGCTGACCGGACTTCTGCGCGTTCTCTGCTGGTTTCTCTGCTTTGGGTGCTGGCTTCTGCTCCTCCGCAGTCAAACCGGGAGAGGATGGCGTATTCTGCACAGGGCGTTTGGGGATGGCAGAAGCGACACTTTTCTTCTCCGCCTGCTGCGGTGTTATGCGCACCGTTGCCTCATCAGAAGAGCTGGCGATGCCGGGAGAAGAGGGCGTTTTGGGTGTAGAGCGATCTGCTTCAGATACGCTTTTGCCCTTTTGCTCTTCCCGGCTAGAGGCAATGGGACCACCAGGGCGCCTGGGAATAGGCGCAGCCGTTCTCCCTGCCTGTGGTGCTGGCTGTTCCTTCTTCTCAGAGGAAACCGGCTTCTCTACCTGTGGTGCTGGCTGTTCCTTCTTCTCAGAGGAAACCGCTTTTTCCGTATCCGAAGAGCCTGTTTTCTGCCCTTTCAGAGTATCAGAACCCTGCGTTGATTCTTCCTTTTTCGCCGTTATGCTCTCTTTTTCTTGCCTATCCTCCTGTTTTTGAACAGGTGAGGAAGGAGAAACGGGTTTGGTATGCTCATTTGCTTTTTCAGGTTGTTTGGTTTCTCCTTGAGATGGAGTTGCAGTCTGTTTCTCCTTTTCATTTGAAGTGGAGGGCATAGAATCGGCTTTTTCTATATTATTTTTTTTATGGCCTTCTATGGACATAGTAGTATATATCCCTTCCTGGCAAGTGTGGGTTTTCAAGGGTTATGACAAATGCCGGGTCTCTTTCTCCTTTGTCCGCACCGCATCCCAGATCACTATGTTCCCCGCAAGTGAAAGTGAGTAAGTGAGGAAAAACGATAACCCACACAGACAAAAAGACGCCTGACTGAGAATAGTTCTAGAATATGAAACCCTTAACACATATCGACGACTATAACGTTTTGAGAGATTGTTTTGTTGTAAGTCTGGTACTATGAGCTAGCCGGTGTAATCGGCATGGCTACCAGGAATGTTCTTGTGTTGTCATTATGATGGAGATAGGCGCGTTGTCCGGCCTCCACGCTGAGGAAAGCATCTGCGCTTTCGATCCTGGAACGGATCAACGACCCGCTCTCTATTTGTTAGAACGATTCTATTGATCGAATGGAACAGTTTTCTGAAGCGAATCCTGATGAGCGAAGAACGAGCCTTCTGAAGAGATATATGGTAATATGGTGTATGATAGTTGGCCAGGGTTCTCTAGTGCAGAATGACAAACTGGTGGTAGGCTTGAAACAGGAAGCTCGGAAGACGATGCCATTATGCTCATGGAACCACGGGTCACCAATCATTGTAGTGAGATTGAAACAGCGAAATGAGCTGTCGTGTGCTTCCCTCTCAGAGTTGCTGAGGGCTGAAAGACTGAGATACTGTTTGTAAGCAGGAAAGTGTGGGGATCGGTTCTGTGTCTGAAACAAGAGATAAGTTGTTAAGCGATAAAGAAATAGCCTCGCTCGATTTAACCAATGTCCGGGATTTGCGAACGCTGTTATTCGCTCATCAGATGCGTCCCAATAAATCGTTCGGGCAGAATTTTCTGATCAACCGTGGCATTCTGGAACAAATTGTTGCCGCGGCAGAGCTACAGAAAGATGAGCAAGTGCTGGAAGTCGGCGCAGGAACTGGGGTTCTGACACGTGAACTGGCTCTCCATGCTGAAAAAGTGGTCGCGGTAGAACTGGAACGGGACATGTTGGCCCTGCTGAGAAGAACGACTGCGCATCTGCCGAACGTGGAACTGGTTGCGCAAAATATGCTCTTCTTGAATCCCGATCATTCCTTTGAGGGTAAGCCATACAAGCTTGTTGCTAACCTTCCTTATTATCTGACTGCCGCCGCCTTCCGGCATTTCCTGCAAGATGTGACGCATAAGCCGCGTCGGTTGGTTGTCATGGTTCAGCTCGAAGTGGCACAGAGAGCTGTGGCTGAACCGGGGGATTTGAGCTTGCTTGGTGTCAGCATTCAGTTTTTTGGCAAGCCCAGGATCATTACGCGGGTACCGGCTCAGGCGTTTTATCCTGCCCCGAAGGTTGATTCAGCTGTCTTGCAGGTGGATGTTTATGATGAAGTACCGCTTGCGCCAGAAGAGCAGAAGCGCTTCTTTAAGCTTGTACAGGCGGGATTTTCAGAAAAGCGTAAGCAGATTCATAATGCGCTGGCCCGGGGGCTACATCTGAAAAATGAGGAGGTTCGTGGCTGGTTAGCTGCCGCACATATTGATCCGATGCGCCGTGCTGAGACCTTGAGTATCGATGAATGGCTTCAGCTCTGGCGGGTGACAGAAGCTGGTAGCCCCACTGTGGGCACAGATATGCTATCATAAGAGCGGTACAGGTAAACTGCATATGCAGAAATTTCCTCTTCGTATGAGGAATTTTCTTTGTTTTTGCAACAAAGAGCCCATCCGAAACGTTTAACTGTTAAAATCTATTTTGCAGTGAAGAAGTGTAGCGAGACCTATGTCAATAGAGGAGCAGTTCTGCGAGAGCTGTGGGGCCGCCAATCCGGCTGAGGCACGCTTCTGCCAGTTTTGTGCTGCTCCACTCCCGTTTAAACATACAACTGGAACACTCCCGGAACAAACCCTGCTTAATGGGCGGTATCAACTTGAATTCCGCATCGGTCAGGGGGGAATGGGCGCTGTCTATAAGGCGTCTGATACCCGTTTCAATAATCGCCCTATCGCGATTAAAGAGATGAGCCGCGCTGGGCTGACCGGTAGCAGTATTAAAGAAGCCGAGGAGTCATTCGAGCGAGAAGCACAGCTTCTGGCTGAGCTTTTACATCCCAATTTGCCCCGTATCTATGACCATTTTAATGAAGGTGAGCGCTCATACCTCGTGATGGATTTTATCGAGGGTGAGAGCCTGGAAGATACGCTTGAAAAGGCAAATGGCGGTCCTCTTGAGCTTGAGCGGGTGCTGAACTGGGCAAAACAGCTCTGTGACGTTTTGTCCTATCTGCATAATCATCAACCGCCGATCATCTTCCGCGATCTGAAGCCGTCAAATGTGATGATCAGTGGAAATGGACATATCTATTTGATAGACTTCGGCATTGCACGCGTTTTTAAGCCCGGGCAGGCCCATGATACGATTGCGCTTGGTTCACCCGGCTATGCTGCTCCTGAACAATATGGGAAAGCCCAGAGCACTCCACGCTCCGATATTTATAGCCTGGGGGCGCTTCTTCACCAGTTGTTGACGGGAGTTGATCCAAGCGATCAGCCGTTCTTCTTCAAGCCCGCAAGTGAGTTGAATCCGCAGGTTCCACAGGAATTATCTGACCTGCTTCAACAGATGCTGAATATGGATTCGGCGTTGCGTCCAGAAAGTGCTGAAGTGGTGCTCGAAACAATCCGACGGATCGAGCAACAGCAGGTAAGTGGCGAGACCTATGGGCTCTCGGCGATCAATACACCACGTTCAATACCGGTCTCTAATCCGGTTGTTGTGACCCGGACCAGGCAACCTGAAACGGACCGTCTGTTGCAGGATGCCTACCGCCTGTATTCTGAACGACGGATCAAGGAAGCACTGGAAGCCTATGACCGACTGATTCAGGTTGATGGCTCCAATGTACAGGCGTGGCAGGGCCGAGGGCTAACGCTGGCGATGTGGGGCAGGCATCAGGAAGCCTTGCAGGCATTTGAACGCGCCTTGCAGGTAGACCCCAATTTTGTTGGGGCGCTAAACAGCAAGGGAGCCGCGTTGAATCGTTTACGCCGTAATCAAGAGGCGCTCGATGCCTTTGATAAAGCGATCTTACTGGACAGAGCAAACGCTGTTGCCTGGAATGGAAAAGGGGCTGCCCTCAGCGCACTGGGTCGACATGAGCAGGCGCTTCATGCATTCGATCAGGCGTTACAGTATGATCCGAGTATGGCGCTGGCCTGGGCAAATAAAAGTCTGGTCCTGCGACATCTTAAACGGTATCAGGAGGCGCTTGATGCGGCGGAAAAGGCGCTGAACTATGATAGCAATGCAGCCGCCAATTGGAACAATAAAGGGCTGATTCTCTATGAAATGGGACGGCTCAAAGAGGCCAGTGTGGCCTATCAAGAGGCGCTGCGGCATGACTCTCGTTTCGCTCCCGCGTATTATGGTATGGGCAACGTACTGTACGCACAGCAACGCCTGAAAAGCGCGCTGGAACAGTACGAGCAGGCGCTTCAGTTCGATCCCTATTATGTGAAGGTCTGGGAGCGCAAAGGGCAGATTCATTATGAGATGGGAGCATATGCGAGAGCGCTTTCTGCATTCGATCGTGCTTTACAACTCGATCGAAACTACGCGCTGGCATGGAACGGCAAAGCGAATGTCTTGAGCCATCTGGGGCGCTATCAGGAAGCGCTGGCTGCCTATGATGAGGCGCTGCGGCTGAACCCGAATGCGGCTGCTACCTGGAACGGAAAAGGCAATGTCCTGTATCGTCTGAACCAGTACAGGCAGGCGCTCGATGCCTATGATCGTGCTCTGATCCTGAACCCACGCATGGTTTCAGCCCTCCATAATAAATCGTTGATCTTAAAACTGATGGGGCGGTATGGTGAGGCCCTGATAGCCGCAGATGAAGCGATCAGGCTCGCGCCAAATGATCCCGATAACTGGCTGCGAAAAGCCGAGGCGCTTCGTAAGTTATATCGCCGGCGTGAGGCGCGTGCCGCGGAAGAGGAAGCCGCTCGCCTGCGTGGGGGCATGTAGCGAACGAGGAAGAAGACCAAAAAAGGAGACAGGGCCAGCACATTCTTGCCAGCCCTGTCTTTTCGTTTCTCCTCCTAGCGGAGTTTACGGGCAACCTGGTTCTGAATCACGATTCTTTCGCTGGTGCTGGAAACAATCGCGTCGGCAGGAAAGGTCTTTGTTCTGCTAGAACCCTCAGGGGTGATTTCGAGCGCGCCCAGGCGCAGTGCCACCAGAGGCTCAGTGGCAAGCCAGATATCACTAACTCTGCCGAGAACGTTGTCCTTTTCGTCCACAACCGGGCGTCCGATCAATGCTTCACTCTGGGGATGTGCTGGCAGGAGTCTGATGAGCATGTTTTCGTTAGCTATAGTTACTCGATCGCTTTCCAGCCGCTTGAGTGCCATGACTGGCAGCGCATAATCTCCCTCTACACGTGTGCGCACGCGCAGAGCATTGATCGCGCCTGTATCTTCCTCAAAGTAAAAATCAACGATGGTTCCCAGTGATTTACCCAGTTTCGGGACATATACTGCACGGTTGCGCAGATCCGCCCACTTGATCAATGTATTATTGTTCACCGGTAATACTCCTCAAAAAAGAGATAATGACCTGGAAACATCTGTTTCCCTGTCCATCTGGCTCCAGGCCTGGACAAGCAGCATGCGCTGTTGCGGGTATGAAAGATAAGGTGTCCTGTTCTTTTCAGCGCCGGCGGAGCCAGGCATTTCGGTTCGCGGTTTATTATACCCCTGTTCCGCAGTGATGAATAAGAGCGGAAGAACGGAAATAACGTATCCTCAAGAGAGCCATAATTGTATATGGCTATGTTCATTGTAGCATAGGGAGGGGGATATAGGGGAGATGCCCTTCACTCACAGCGGGAAAAAATGAGGGCAACGTTGTAGCCCCCAAAGCCGCTGGAACAGGAAAGCACCGCTTGATGCTGATGGGCTCTGGTATGCCGAACAAGCTCTAGATGGGCACAGGTTGGGTCAACCTCGGTCAGGGTGATAGTTGGCGGAAGGCACTGTTTCTGTAGTGCCTGGACTCCTGCGATACCCTGTACCGCTCCGGAGGCCCCGAGCAGATGCCCCAGACTGGCTTTTATCGCGGTTACAGGGATATGGGCGAGCGTGGGTCCAAATGCCTGTAAAAGCGCCATTGCTTCCGCCGTGTCACCCAGGCGGGTACCTGTCGCATGGGCAAAGATAGCATGAATGCTCGCCGGATGCAGGTTCGCTTTTTGGAGTGCCTGCCGAATTGCCAGGGCCAGATACGTTCCCTCGGGATCCGGGCGGGTCATATGAGTTGCATCGATCGTACAGGCATAGCTCTTCAGTTCGGCATAGATCGGGGCGTGACGTGTGCATGCATGCTCATATGCTTCCAGTACGAGGATGCCTGCGCCTTCTCCGGGCACGAAGCCATCACGCTTCAGATCAAAGGGGCGGCTCGCCTCTTCCGGGGCATTGTTGTGCCGAGAGAGTGCGCCCGTTGCCTGATCCCCCGCCAGTGTGAGCGGTGTGATACAGGCCTCCGCGCCTCCACAGAGCATGATATCAGCGTCTCCATGTCGGATTCGTTCTGCGCCCTCACCAATTGCCTGAGCGCCAGTCGCACAGGCGGCATTCGGGGCAAGGGTTGGGCCGTGCAGACCGAAATGGAGAGCGATCTGTGCTGCTGCCCTACTGCTGAGCATTCCCGGGATGATATACGGACTGATCGGGCTCTGTGTCTGAAGGGCCGCCGCGCCTGCAAGTGCGAACTCTTCTCCCCCATGACTGGACCCGATAGAGACGCCAGCCAGGCAGGGATCAAACGAGGCGGTATGAAGTCCGGCATCCTGCCAGGCCTCAAGGGCGGCCAGAAGGGCAAAAAGGGCGAAGCGGGGTAGACGCCGCCGCAGCTTTTCATCGAGAAAAGGCGGAAGCGTCAGGTTCCGTACCTCGGCGGCTATCTGAGTCTGGAAGCGCGACGCATCAAATTGCGTAATCCGACCTATACCGCTGTGCCCCTGGCATAAGCGGAGCCAGAAGCTTTCTACCGAGTTCCCAAGCGGGGTAATCGCTCCCATGCCGGTTACTACAACTCTACGCTTGCTCGTTTGCATGCTCATCTGTTTCCTCAAGCTCAAACCCCATATCAGCAATCATCTGGCGGGTCTCCTGATAGCCCTGACCGGAAGATGTCAGATAGCCGGAGACAAAGACTGAGTTCGCAGCGTAGAGCGCCAGCGGTTGCAGGGAGCGAAGGTGTACTTCGCGTCCTGCCGAGACTCGTAGCTCCTGGGCCGGATTGAGCAGGCGCATCAGACAGAGGATCCGCAAGCAGTCATATGGACGGAGGTAGCGGTGATGGGCAAAAGGCGTTCCCTCAAAGGGAATAAGGAAATTGATCGGGATGGATTGGGGAGCCAGTTCCCGTAAAGCCAGCCCAACATCAATGATATCTTCTTCTGTCTCTCCTTGTCCGAAAATCGCGCCAGTACAAAGCTGTAATCCGGCACGTCGAGCGGCATGGAGTGTGTTCAGACGATCCTGGTAGGTATGCGTCGTGCAGATCATCGAGTAATAGCGTTCGCTGGTGTTCAGGTTATGATTGAGCTGTTCGACTCCGGCTTCACGCAGCATCTGCGCCTTTTCCTCGGAGATCAGACCAACCGTGCAACAGATACCGATATCAACATTCTCCTTGATGTGACGAATGGCCCTGGTGAGAAAGGCGATCTCGCTGTTATTCGCGCCACGGGTACTGATCGCGATGCAGTAACGTCGACACTGCGCCTCTTTCGCTTTGCGGGCACCCTCAAGCAGGCGTTGCATGCTGACCATCGGGTAGCGCTCGATCTCGGCCGTAGAGATGTGTGACTGAGAGCAGTAATGACAATCTTCGGGGCAGATGCCACTTTTGGCGTTGATCAGCATATGGAAATGGACCCGGTTCCCACAGTAGTGGTGGCGCACGCGATAGGTGGCGCTGAGTAGCTCAAGGATATGGTGATCTGGACAGCGCAGAACAGAGCGGCATTCATCCCGGCTGAGCGTTGTCCCTGCAAGCGCCTTGTCTGCCAGATGGTGAAAGTCCATGCGAATACCTCCTGCCGTGTCATATGAGAATCAGGAAAGACATGATAAAAGGGGCTCAAGCGGTATCTGCGAGCCATAGTGCAGGAATGTTTCCTCTGTGTGTTCAGGGAGAAACGGGATCTCTCCAAGCACGGGCGCCCCGCCCCATCGCATCAGAGCCTCTTTGTTTGTTCTGGTCGCCTCATCGCTTGCCGGGCAGGGATGGTTCAGAAGAATACCCAGCACCGGGACGCTCTGTCGGGCAACGCGGATCGTCAGCGCGGTGTGATTGATGACACCGAGCACGTTTCGTGCAACTACAAGTAGTGGTACATCCAGCCGTTCGATCAAAGTGAGAAAGGTTGCCTGCCCGGTCAGGGGAACGAGCAGACCACCTGCACCCTCGATCAGTACAATATCATGTTCTGCTTCCAGTTGGCGGTAGCAGGCGATGAGATGGTCAAGGGAGATACTTTCTCCTGCCCGCTCCGCTGCCAGCGCAGGAGCAAGGGGTTCCGCGTAGCAATAAGGTGTTATGGTGCGGGCGGGAGCGTGACACCTTGAAAGATGCCGCAACAAGAGCGAGTCCTGAGGTTGCAGGCCGTCCTCATCGCTCTGACATCCTGTCTCAACCGGTTTCATCACACCAACACGCATCCCCTGCTGCCGCAGCGTTACCGCGAGCATGCCACTGATCGTCGTTTTCCCGACGCCCGTATCGGTACCCGTAATGAAGATTCCTTTTGTACTCATACACCGTTCCTGTCTGCTAGAATGGTTGAGAGGGTGTTGAGCAGGAAGGTCATTTCCTGCTCAGAGATCACCAGCGGCGGCATGACCACAAGCACATTGCCAAGTGGGCGCAATAGAATGCCACGTCGACGCGCCTCTTGCAGAACGGGGCGCTCTGGATGAGGCTGTTCCGGGCTGGTTTGCAGCTCAATGCCCGCCATGATGCCACACTGACGTGTCGCGACGACTCCGGGCAGTGTGGCAAGCTGCCGTAGTCCCTGACCAAGCTGGTCAATTCTGCTTTGCAGTCGGTCCAACGTGTGCTCTTGCTCAAACAGGGCCAAATTTGCCAATGCAACGGCGCAACAGAGTGGGTTGCCCGTGTAGGTATGTCCATGATAGAAGGTGCGCTCAGGGCCCAGAAAAGCCCTGTAGATCTCTTCTGTGGTAAGGGTGGCGGCCAGGGGGAGGTAGCCACCGGTAATACCCTTTCCAAGCGCCATAATATCGGGCTCGATTCCCTCATGTTCGCAGGCAAAGAGCCGCCCCGTTTTGCCAAAGCCAGTAGCGACCTCATCGACAATAAAGAGCAGGTGATATTGTTTTGCCAATTCCCACAATGCGCGGGTGTAGCCTGCCGGGTAGACACGAATGCCCGCCGCTCCCTGCACCAGTGGCTCAACAATCATCGCAGCCAGTTCGCGGTGATGAGCTGCAATGATACGCTCCACTTCGTGAATGCAGGGAACGCCATGACGCGTACAGGAAAGCGGACAGGAGCAGGGAATCCCGGGATCAGCGTGCACTGGTGAGAAGAGAAGCGCTGCATAGGCCTGCCGATACAGATCAATTTGACCGACACTCATAGCTCCCACCGTATCGCCGTGATAGGCGTTTGCAAGCGAAAAGAAGCGCTGTTTTTGTGGTTGAGGGTCAGGACACTGTTGCCAGTATTGAAGCGCCATTTTAAGCGCTATTTCGACCGCTGCGGCTCCTGTATCTGAGTAGAAGACGCGGGTGAGTTGACCGGGCGTCACGGTTGCCAGGCGTTGTGCAAGCTCGATCGCGGGTGGATGTGTCAGACCGAGAAAGGTCGTGTGAGCCACTTTCTGAAGCTGTGCCTGAAGGGCTGCATTGAGTGCCGGGTGATTATGTCCATGTACATTGACCCAGAGCGAGGACACACCATCGAGGTAGGGCCTGCCTTTGCTGTCGAAGAGATAGCAGCCTTCAGCGCGTTCAATAATAAGCTGTGGCTCTGCTTCCCAGGCCTGTTGCTGAGTAAATGGGTGCCAGAGAAACCGCTTGTCTGCCTGTTCCAGCCTGATTGTATTACTCTCCACAAATCCTCTCCTGGAGTAGTTTTAGTTGCTTGCCTACCTTTTCCAGTATGTTTACCGCAAAGAGCAGATCCTGTTGTGTATGGGTTGCCATAACGCTCAGCCGAATACGCGCCTGACCCATAGGCACGGTCGGCGGGCGGATCGCGACAGCGTACAGACCGTGTTCGCGGAGGAGTTCGGCCATGCGCAGGGCTGTGGTGGACTCCCCGACAAGGAGCGGGATAATATGCGTTTCGGATTGAAGTGTATGGAAGCCCAGGGCTTTGAGATGAGTGCGCAGGAAGGCTGCTTTTCTTTGCAACTCAGTTATCCGGGTCGGGTCCTGTTCGATGAGATCGAGCGCAGCCTGAGCGGCGGCAATCGTGGCCGGAGGAAGCGCCGTAGTAAAAAGAAAAGGCCGAGCCACATTGAGAAGATACTGGTAGACCAGTTCGCTCCCAGTGACAAAAGCGCCGAAGCCGCCAAGCGCCTTGCTCAACGTATGGACCGCTACAGTGACATAGGGCGTAATCCCCAGATGCGCGGCCAGTCCACGCCCGCCGGGGCCGAAACAACCTGTTGCGTGTGCCTCGTCGATAATCAGAAGGGCGTTGTGTGTGTGGCAGAGCCGAGCAATGTCTTCTAGCGGGGCGAGGTCGCCATCCATGCTAAAAACTGTCTCCGTAACCACCAGCCGGACGCCCTTCTTTCCCTCAAGATCGAGCGCTGCAAGGAGTTTGGCAAGCGCGGCCGTATCGCAATGGGGATATGTTTTATAGGTCGCGCCGCTGAGCCGACAGCCATCAATAATACTGGCATGGTTGAGGGCATCGCCGAGAATGACATCTTGTGGGCCTGCAAGAGCCGTAATCACGCCGATATTAGCGCTATAGCCGCTGGTAAAGAGGAGTGCCCTTTCCTGGCCGATAAAGCGTGCCAGCCGCTGTTCAAGCTGCTGATAGGCGACGCTGTTGCCTGCAATCAGGCGAGAGGAGCCAGAACTACAGCCGTCCCGTCTGGTTGCCTCAATGGCCGCATCACGCAGGGCAGGGTCTGTTGCCAGGCCGAGATAGTTATTGGAGCTCAGATTGAGCAGGCTACGTCCGGCAAGCTCTATGCGGGGCTCGTTCCCATGTTCCAGAAGAGGTAACGTGCGCAAGAGATTCCGCTTTTGCAAGGCGGTCAGACGCCGCTGCATAAATTGTTGAATATGCGTGGTTGAAACTGGTGGTTGCTCTTCTGTCAACGTGCCATCCCCTCCCTTTGGTGATATTATGTAAGGTCCTTTTGCTTCTTAACATGAAAATCATGCCACTGTCAAGTTTATTGTGTAACAGATAGAAGAATATGTATATAGTGTTTGAGGGAGATGCAGGGAGGGAGGGCAGGACTCAATGAGCCCTGCCGCCAACGATGTTATTGGTTATCAATCTGTGCTTTTTGCAACTTACCGCTGTAGTCCGTATAGACGACTTTCCACTCGGTAAACACATCCAGGCCAGCAATGCCGGCCTCACGGTGTCCGTTGCCGGTGCCTCTGGTACCACCGAAGGGGAACTGAATTTCTGCGCCCGTCGTTCCCGAGTTTACATAGAGAATGCCAGTAGTGATATCGCGTACGGCTTGCTGTACACGATTGACATTCTGTGTGTAGATGGCGCTGGAGAGACCATATTTGGTGTCGTTATTGACGGCAATTGCCTCTTCAAAGGAAGCGACCTTGATGGCCGAGAGGACCGGACCGAAGATCTCTTCTTTCGCAATGCGCATATCTGGCTTCACATCTTTAAACAGCGTGGGTTGATAGAAGAAGCCCTTACTCAGTTCGCCCTCTGTCGCCGGTTTGCCGCCGATGACAAGCGAAGCTCCCTCGCTCTGACCAATCTTCACATACTCGTGGATGGATTCCAGTTGTCGCTTGTTGATGACCGGTCCAACGTCGCTTGCTTCGTCCAGCCCATTTCCGAGGCGTAGCTTCTCGATGCGTGGAATCAGCAGGGTCAGCAGCTTCTCATACACATCCTGATGGATAATCAGGCGGCTACAGGCGGTGCAGCGCTGTCCGGTGGTGCCATAGGCGCTCCATAAAATACCCTCGACAGCGAGTTCGAGGTCAGCATCATCCATCACGATAATGGCATTTTTGCCGCCCATTTCCAGTGAGACGCGTTTCAGCGATTTAGCTGCCTCTACAGCGACGTGGCGTCCTGACTCGGTTGAACCGGTAAAGGAAATAATCGAGACATCAGGGTGATGGATCAGTGCCTCACCGACGGTCTGTCCGGAGCCAAAGACGATATTCACGACTCCTTCGGGAATCCCGGCTTCGTGCAGGATCTCCACAAGCCGGAACGCGCTTTGCGGTGTATCGGAAGCAGGCTTCAACACAATGGTGTTGCCAGCGATGAGAGCGGGAAACATTTTCCAGGTGGGAATAGCAACCGGGAAGTTCCAGGGAGTGATACAGGCAACAACGCCGACTGGATCACGTAGTGCCATGCCAGATTTATTGGGTAGTTCTACCGGAACGGTATAGCCAAAGAGACGACGTCCTTCACCGGCCATATAATAGGCCATATCAATGCCCTCCTGGACATCGCCGCGTGTCTCCTTTAAAACCTTACCCATTTCCCGGGTCATAATGCGTGCAAGGTCTTCTTTGTAGCGGGACAACAGTTCGCCGACCCGGAAGAGGATTTCACCGCGTTTGGGAGCCGGGACGAGCCGCCAGTGCTCAAAGGCAGTGCGAGCGGCGGAGACGGCTGCCTCTACATCAGTTTCGTCAGAGAGAGGGAAAGTGCCAAGCAGTTCACCTGTGGCGGGGTTGATGTTCTGAAACGTCTTGCCGCTGTGCGCGTCCTGTCGCTTCCCTCCTATAATGTTCTGGAAGGTTGTGCTCATAGTACCTCCTGCACCAGAAAAAGCCAATCCATGAAGTCCGCTCTAGAGCGAACTATGGCTAGCAGATATATTCTTCACAAGCCATACACCTTATGCTATCGCACATACTGGAATATCTGCAAGAGATAGCGTTCTAGAGCGGACCCTTGTATCCGAGAGAGTTTCCCGACTCGTAACGGTCAGGTGTGGCGGATCATTAGGAAATGTTCCCCTTGAGGGTTGCCAGAAACTCCATGTTGTTGCTTGTTTTGGACATATGTTGTAGCAACGCTTCCATCGCTTCCAGTGAGCTGCGACCTGGCTGATCTGCCAGCGTTGAGAACATACGTCGCATAACCACCACAGCGCGCAGGGTGCGCTCGTCGAGCAGCAGTTCTTCGCGGCGGGTGCTGGAGCGAGAAATGTCGATAGCGGGGAAGACACGACGTTCGGCGAGTTTGCGATCAAGGACCAGCTCCAGATTGCCAGTGCCTTTGAACTCCTCGTAGATCACATCATCCATGCGGCTTCCTGTATCAACCAGACAGGTTGCAATAATCGTCAGGCTGCCGCCTTCCTCAATTTTGCGTGCTGCGCCGAAGAAGCGCTTGGGAGGAAAGAGGGCGCTTGGATCAAGGCCGCCGGAAAGGGTACGGCCACTGGGCTGTACAGCCAGGTTGTACGCGCGGCTCAAGCGGGTGATGCTGTCCAGCAAGATCACAACATCGCGTCCACCCTCAACCAGGCGCTTGGCGCGGTCGAGCACCATTTCAGCTACACGCGTATGGGCTTCGGTTGGCTCGTCGAAGGTTGAGCTGATGACCTCTGCTTTGACTGAGCGTTTCATGTCTGTGACTTCTTCGGGGCGTTCACCGATCAGGGCAATCATCAGGTGAACATCGTCATAGTTGGTGGTGATGGAGTTGGCGATAGACTTGAGAAGCATCGTTTTGCCGGCTTTTGGAGGGGAAACAATCAGGCCACGTTGTCCGCGTCCGATAGGAGCAACCAGGTTGATGATACGCCCGGAAATATTCGAGGCTCCTGTTTCCAGATTAAACATCTCGCGCGGGGAGATGGGAGTGAGCAACTCGAAATGTGGACGTCTCTTTGCTGCTTCTGGATCTCCTCCATTGATTGCCTCAACACGCAGCAGGCCGTAGTACTTTTCGTTGTCCTTGGGCGGCCTGACCTGTCCGATGACCATATCTCCATTGCGAAGACCAAAGCGGCGGATCTGCGATTGAGAAACATAGACATCCATATTTCCCGGCAGGAAGCGTTCCTGTCGCAGGAAGCCAAAGCCCTCGTCAACAATTTCCAGGACACCGGCACTGAAGATATTGCCCTGCTGTTCAGTGTTTGCTTGAAGAAGTCTGAAGACGAGGTCCTGTTTCTTGAGGGTACTGTAACCGGAGAGTTCGAGATCGCGAGCAATTTCGCGTAGCTCCGGTAAGGTTTTTTGTTCTAACTCGGCTATGTTCACGTTACGTAGGGCGACAGCATTAACATGCTTGAGGAATGCGCCCTTTCTCCTTTCTGGCTTGAACCTGAATATTTGGTGGGAAACAGAGAATACAATACATGTATCAGGAAGGGTTTTCCTCCCTTGTATGAGAATGTTTGTGGCAACGGGTAGTTTTTGATGAAGTAAGAGGTGCCAGCACATGAACCAAAGACAATGTACTACACTGAAACACTTCAACGAGTCGGGAAAATGTGAAACTGATCGTTTTGTAAGGTGGCGTGGTACATAGCTTCGGAGCTAGCAAGAATATATCACAGGCAAAAAGAGATGTCAAGATATTCCTCTGCCCCCCTCTATGCAGCGTCAGTAATTATACTCTACTTGAGTTTGATTATCAGTTGATTCGCTTCTCGTGAAATACTGCTGCTTTATAGAACAGTTTGCCGCCTCGCTGTGTAGAGTGCGCTCAGTAGACGAACCCGACCGCGGGCCTTTTGCTCCTCGTAGAATGGGTACCAGTGATGGTCCAGCCATTCGTTGCATTCCTGCAAAAGGGGGCCCAGAGACCGTGCCTCAAGCTCCTTCTCAACAATGCCATTGGCGTGCGGATGCTGCTGTGCGCGTGGCAGAGGCGAACCAAACCCATGCGCATAGTGTACCAGCTCATGCGCGATGGTCGTTATAAGCACGCTCTCCGGGACGTTTGCAAGCTGGAGCAGTGAGTTGATACCTATAAACGAATGGGAGTTGTCCAGGGCAAGGCGGATCAGTCCGAGACGCGTTTTCCAGGGAAAGCAATAGCCAATATAAATCTCGTTCGGACGCTGAACATCTGAGAAATAGCGTTGCCAGATATCTTCAAGATAGCTTGCAAGCTCCAGGCGTTTTGGGACGATTCGCATGCTGTGAGGGTGGTCATCCCCCTTTCTCTTTATGCTATTTCTATTGGCAATACGAGACATAGTGGAACTCCTCGGGTGTATCTTTCTGCTTGTGTTCTGCTTTTTGCTTCAGTATACAGAGGCGCTGTAGTTATAAATATGATTTGATGAGTTCACTATTATAAGATGCTCTGTTTTTATAGAACCCATGAGAAACCACGCCTGCTTCGGGGGGCTTTTTTGCAAAGTTGGCGAAAATTAAGAAGAGACTGAGAAACTGAATGCGCCTGCATGGAAAATAAAAGCTGCCTTGTAACTGGTTAAGAGTCTGCTTAAAGTTGTCAGAATGGGCTATTTGACCCCTGTTTTTCTGTCTTTTTTCCGATAAGATAGGGCGTGTAGAGAATAGATAAGCAGGTTAGGAGGTAATGCAATGAACGCAACGCTCTGTACTCCCGATATTTATAAGAGCACAAATCCTTTACAGGTGCAGGAGTCTCAGGAAATGACGAACAGCTATGCCACCGAGCCGATGCTTCGTGTCTCTGACATCTTGAAGGAGATGCCCCGGACGCATGAGCGCGAGGCGCACAGGTCCGAACAGGACGAAATCGAGGAGATGTATAGCGAGTTTGAGGAAGCAATCAGCCGCCGCTCTGGTGCGCTCCGTCTTGCCCTGATGAACACTGATGCCCTGCAACGTACATCGCGCCGTGTTCGCAAAACTGTTGACCGCTCTTCTCTCTATCGCACGCTGATTACAGCGGGTATCGCCTTTAATTGCCTGTTGCTTGGCTTTGACCTGATGGGACTGTTGGTTCTGTTGGGCCGATAGTGCGCGCCCTTTTTCTCCCTGGTTTGCTCCTGGTTTTCAACCACCAATTTTCTGCTTTGCCTCGTTTAGATAGATAACTGTATCAACACAGCTTTTCTCAGCTTATTTTTAGGTTTCTTCTGCCGATAGTAAAAAAAGGGATGAAGTGGCCTGTAGGGACGGTTGCGGGTCATCTTTTTTTCTCTCCACATACAATAATGTACAATAAAGGTAGAGCTACGGAAGCGGGTGCATGATTCGTGTTTCTATTGTAAGGAGTGCATGTGCAAAACCGTCCAAAGAGATCACAGCCTGGGGTACGGGTTGAAACAAGGATAACGTCAGCGATAGGCCGGGAGGAAACGGAGGGTAGGAGGCGAGCCAGAAGTATTTCTTTTTTTACGCATACGGTGCTCTGGCTGACCGGGCTTCTGTGCCTGGCTCTGTTGCTTGGCTCGCTGGCGCAGGCCTGGTCTAATAGCGGCTTGATGCAGCAGCTTGACCAGGAGAAACAGAAATACGCACAGCTTCAGCAGGAGCATGAAACGCTCAAGAAACAGGTAGACTACTATACAGATCCGAAAGTGATTGAGCAGGAAGCGCGTAATATTGGTTATGTCAAGCCCGGGGAACAACCTGTTATTCTGGTGAATGAGAAGGAGACGCCGCCAGCGCAGGTGAAACCAGAAGAGCAGCAACAACCGGCGCGAGGTTTCTGGGAAGAATGGTGGCGTATCTTCTTTGGAGGCTGACAGAATGCTAAAAGGGCCAATAGTCCTTCATTCTTGACATTACTTGTATGATAAATGTATAACATCCTCAAAGAGATGTTGTAACAATTAAGAAATATAGGGAAGTTCGAATTGAGACAAGAACGCATTCGCGAAGTATTAACCCGTAATATTGTTCCTTTTCTCATTATTCAGCTCCAGTGTTGGCTGGAGCTGGTCGGGTTTATGCTTTCAAGGCTGCGTTTCGTCGTATGAGAGATAAGCACTCATCATTGCGGAACGCACAAACAGAAAAGTTTGGTGTTTCGCTTTTTTTATTATCCTTTATAGTTTTTGGAAATTGTTTTGAACTCATCGTCAGTTAAAAGGAGTGGCTGGTAATGCGTCCATTAATAGGTATTCCCTGTCATTCAGGGGTGGGAGCGGAATCGGATAGACCGATATTCTTTAACAACAAAGCCTATATTCGTGCGGTGGAGTTGGCAGGCGGTGTTCCCATTTTGATTCCCATTTTTGAAGATCTTAGCGGTTTGGAAACTCTGTTGCCTCGTCTGGATGGTATCCTGTTCTCTGGAGGCATTGACGTACATCCAAGCGTATATCAGGAAGAGCCACACCCCATGCTTGGTGAGACAAACCCGCTGCTGGATAAGCTAGAACTGGCTCTGATGCGCTATGTCAAAGAAAAAGAGCTTCCGACACTTGGGATTTGTCGCGGTATGCAGTTGATGAATGTCGCGCTTGGTGGCAGCCTGTATCAGGACTTGCAGAGCCAATATCCTGGTAGCCTGAAGCATCCGAACTGGGAGCTCCCGCGCAATCATATGGTTCATAAAGTGATTATTGAGCCCGGTTCGCGAATGGAAAAGATCCTCGGTGTGCGAGAGACCAGAGTCAACAGTCTGCATCATCAGGCGGTCAAGAGCAAAGGAACCGGCGTAGTGATCAGCGGGCATGCCGAAGATGGTGTCCCTGAGCTGCTTGAGGTCCCTGGTCATCGCTTCATGCTTGCTGCGCAGTGCCACCCGGAGGAGATCTGGCGCGATGAGCCTGTATGGGGAAAACTCTTCCATGCCTTTATTGAAGAGTGCTCCAATGCCCATAAGCGGACAACGCTGACCATTGATAAGCTCTTTGCTCCAATTCAAACCCATATTCAGGCCATCTAGAAAGAACTTCCGTGCTTTGTTCCTACATTCTCTTCTAGAGCGGACCCCTGTAAGAGTTGTTTGAGAAACAGAAAGACAGTTCTTACGGGGGTCCTTTCTTGTGTGCAATAGAAAAGAGATCCGAGAGCATATTCAGCCTCTCGGATCTCTTGTTTTTGCTCTTGCGTTGCCGCGACAGTTTGCTTTACGAACGGATTTCTTCGAGCATTGACAGATTGATGAACAGGTCGCAGCTCTGGCGCAGCGTGGCTGACATGGCCTCGTCGAACGCGGCTACCTCAACCCGTACCCCATGATCGGAGCAGTAGTCGAGCATCGGCATAAAGTCGCTGTCTCCACTGACCAGTACAACGCAGTCGACTGCCTTGCCTTCGACCAGACGCACGACGTCCATACAAAGGTCAAGGTCAAGGTCTGCCTTTTTCGCACCACTTGAGAAGGTCTTATAGTTTTTCGTCGTGATGCGGTAGCCCAGGCCCTTCACTGCCTGCAAGAACATCTGCTCATCGCCCTGTTGCGGGCTGGTTGGACAGTAGGCATGTGCGCGAACCAGACGACGATTACCGCGCAGGAAATCCAGCAGCTTGCCGAAGTCGACAGAGAGTCGCAGCGTGCGCGCCGAGTACAGCAGGTTTGCCACATCCACAAAGACGCCGACGCGTTCATTGGATGGGAAGGGCGGCAGTGACACCGAAACGTTAGTCGGAGCCTGAGCCTGACGCCGCAGTTCTGCAACCATGCGGTCCGTCTGGAGCTGGAAGGCCTGCACAATCGTATTCGCCAGATGATTGAGGGCAGCGGTGTTCATCTGTTCCTGCTGCTGATGCTGCGTTGAGCGTCCCGTACTGCTGGATGTACTACCACCCGGGTAGATCTGAGGCCGAAGTAGCTCGGCGCGGGTGGTGCGTCCATCGCGTGAGAAGACGCTACCGCGAGCCGGTGAAGGCTCTGGAGCCATAAACGGTCCGGCAAGATCGTTGCCCTGATTCATCTGATTGACGGTATAGCCGGAAACAATCGAGTACGAAAGGCCGCTTCCCGCTGGGAGGGTCGGGCTCGGACGAGACGATGTCGGCTGATTCTGTTGCGGTTGCGTCGGTGTCTCGGTTGACGATGCCGCAGCGGTTCCGTTATTGGAAGCGCTTGAGCGATGGCGGCGACGGCGACGCGATGTTTTCTGTAACTCTGAATACTCGAGAGGAGGAAGATCTTCCGGTGCGATCTCCTCTACATGTCGGGAAAGTTCAGTCATAGGAGGAACCACCTCTGAGGCTGGAGGAGTTGCAGGGGCGGCCTCTTTTTGCCGTTCCTGAGAACGACGACGACTATGTTCTGCTTTCGTTGTTGTTGGAGAGGCATTTTCCGCTGTCTCCTGCCCTTGTGATTTAGTAGTAGTTGTAGGTTGTTGTTCAGGTGTTGTTGAATGAGCGGTCGCTTTCGCCTGAGGAGCCTGTTCCGTAGGTGTTTCGGTGCGGGTTGCCCGTGCCTCTTTGGTCTCCTCGTTCCGTGCGACCTGAGAAGTGGGTGGGTTAGCAGCGGCTGCCGGTGTGGTTGGATTACTGGTAGCGGCAGGCCGATCAAACCGATAGCGGCGAGCCGGACGTGGTTGTTCCGGTTCTGCGGGCGCGACCGGAGCAGGTTGTACCTCTGTCGGCTGCTCCGTTTCTGCCTTTTCCACAACTGGCTCTTTGGTTTCCTTCGCTTCCTTTTCCTCTCGGTGATGACGATTGCGGGACCGAGAGCGGCTGGCGGGCCGCAAAAGAGGCGAAACAGCGCGCTCAGGAGCAGCGGCGGGCTGCTCTTCTGGCTGTGCTTCAGCAGCCTGGGAGACCGGTTGCTCTTCTGTTTGGGGGCTGGCCTCGGCTGCCTGGACCTCTGGCGCCTGCTCTTCTTTGGGTGCTTCTTGTGTCGAGGGCTGTTCTTCCTCTTTGACCTCAATAAAAGGCGTCTCGGGTGTGGGTGAGAGAAGCGAGAAGGTATCCAGTTGTGATTCTTTTAGTGAGGCTTGAATGCGTGCCTGCGCCTCAGCTTGCTGGAACTCCTCGATAAAAGCCGTAAAAGGCCGAATGACGTTCTCTTCTGCATCAACCAGTGGAAGGGCAAAGGCTGCCGAACCCTCCTCTTCTTGCTTTGTCTCATTCTCTTTCTTCATATCGGCTGATTTTTCAGGTTCTTGAGCAGCTACAGGGGCTGGAGATATCTCCTGCTCCTTCTGTTCGGGCTTCTGCTCTTTTTCCGTTTCTGGTTGTGCGGATACAACGGCAGGTTCTTCGGCCTGAGACTCATGCGTGGTGGTAACAGCAACAGGTTGCTCCTCTGTTGATTTCTCCGGTTGCTGCTCTGTCTCAGCCTCAGAAGAAGGCGCTTCTTCTGTCACCTGCTCTTTGGGCTCAATGTCAGCAGGGGATTCCTGCTGGTCGCTGTGTTGCTGTGTTGACTCCTCAGTTGAGGCAGTCGTTGCTTCCTCGGTTGTTTCTGTTGCCCCGTTTGCTACCTCGGTCACAGACGAAGCGGCGGCATGTTTCGTCTTCTCCTCTTCAGCGGGCTGCTCGGCAGAGGGGTCCTTTGCTTCTACCGCCGCAGGAGTCTCATTCTCAGAAGCAGTAGAATCAATTGTGGATTCGGGGACAGAGGGATGCTGAGCGACAGCAGCATCAACGTCGTTGTGCTCGTGATCTGTATTATGTGTTGTCACTAAGATCTCCAGTCTCAGTCACTACGGACGGAGCACAGGGAATCACCATAGAGTATGCTCGACTGAAGATAGACGGGCGAACGCGTATTTCGGGCCTGATTGAGCTACCTTCGTTGCTGTCCCGGTGAAAATGCTGTGTACGACATTGTAGCCAGGTTTTATCACTACCGGGCCAATTGCACGTTCTGTATTGTGTACGGATATGCTCAACAAGGGCGGAAAGGAAATTCTCTGCCTCTTTGGTTGCCCTTTACAAATCCGCCCCCTTGCTTTCTCTTAGAGCCGTGACTTACCTGTAAAGCTATGATGATTAGGATGAACAAACAGGCGGGATTCCACTTACATGCTCACATCCACGCACGATTAACAAAAACAGTTTGTTCTTCTATGTACTCAGTCCGATCTTGTGTTCTATACGCCATTTTGAGTTAGTCTTGCTGCGAACCCCCACCGAACGGCGGCACGGTGGAAGGGATGGAACGAACATCTTGCTCTCTCTCGCTGTTCGCTCCCTGTGTTCCAGTCGGATAACTGCCACTGATATTGCTGGCCGGTTGTTCTGTGTGCGTTCGCGCATGAGAGTCTTGGCGAATGGTGTGCCGGACTGCAATCATACGCTCGACCGCGGTCACATTTGAGAACACCGCTAGCAGGGCAAGCGCCCAGATACCAGTGTTGGTTAAGAGTCCAAGTGCCAGTAGAATGACACGTTCAGGGCGGGCCAGAATTCCAACCTTACACTCTATCCCTAATCCTTCGGCACGAGCTTTTGTATAGCTTACCATTAAAGAGCCGACCACAGAGAGATAGATGAAAGTAATCATCCACATCTGTTCATTCTGAAAAGGCCATAATGGGTCCTGTAGATTGGGATGCCAGTATGCATAAAGAAGCATGCCCAACAGGATGATACTTTCTGAATAGCGGTCAATCGTCGAGTCCAGAAAAGCGCCAAAGGTTGTGGCGGACTGGCGAACTCGGGCCATTGCCCCATCAAACATATCAAAAATGCCCGCTAACAGCACCAGACACCCCCCAATAACCAAATAACCCCGAGCAATGACTATTGCGGTGAAGACACTCAACAATAGCCCGATGCCGGTGAGCATATTGGGAGTGATTCCCAGGCGGGCCAATGGTTTTATCAATATCATGACCAGCTGCCTGGCTCGTTGCTGTAAGCGACTGCTAAACATACACTTATTGTATCACACTTGCCCCTGAGAGGACTAGCACTTTTTGGTAGAGATATTTTGCTTTTCCCCTGATAAAGATTATCGTCCAACCATTCTACTTCTTAAAGGGGGATTGGGGCCTGCTTCCTGCCCTAAGGGCTGTTGTAAAGCTCCTGTGTGACCCTGCTGTTGGCCTCTTCTTCTCAGGCGACGAAAAAACCCACAGTCTAAATGTTGTCGGAAAAAGTATACCTGGAATGTGAGTCCTTTTCAATAGGATATGGACTTACGGATATGACTTTCCAGCCGATCCTGGATTCGATAAAGGCTTGCATCCCGCTCTTTTCGATTGGGAGTGCAAGCCTTCTCGTGCAAAGTGTCTGCTCAGGCGAGTTCTGCCTGTTGTTCAAAGCTCAGAAGCTCTGCATGCTGGCGGCGTCCCTGACGGCCTTCCTTGCTCATCAGGTAGCGTACCCACTGGACATACGCCTGCATATCCCAGAATGTGCCTCCTGGGGCTGTCTGGCCTGCGGTAATGTTGGCGCGAATCTCCTGTGCCGTCTTTCCGGCAAACCAGGTGCACCCTCGGCCAACGGCGCTCAATGAATGGGCGTCGCTGTTTCCAAGCTCGGGTAAGCCATAGACTGAGCGATTGACTACCATAGCGTGGCGGTTCGCATAGATACCGCAGAAGCTGGCGTTCCAGGTCTCAACACCATCAAACCAGACGTCTTTTGCGGCGTGAATGCGATCCATCACCGAACGCTGGCAGCTATGTCTGAAGAGGCGATGGAGTGGGTGGGCAATCACGGCTAATCCACCCTGTTCATGAATGAGATCAATGCTGCGCTCCATGCTCAGACCAGAGGGGATACGGTGCTCGATAAACAGGCCGAGCAGGTGCCCTTCTTTTGTCGTTATCTCTTCGCCAACGATAAAATCAAAGCGATATGAGCCCTTTTCCCAGAGATCGCGGGCGCGTAACGCCCCTTCAATCACATCATGATCGGTGATCGCGATAACGTCCAGATCGGTATTGTGCTGTACGTGGTCGAGAATCTGCTGAATGGTGGCGCACCCATCACTATAAGTGCTATGCATGTGCAGGTCAGCTTTTCCGGTTTTTCCGCTTTGCAGGGCCTGTTGCTGTGTCATTGCTTTTCCTCTGGCGAGCATGGCTGTGCCCTGTAAAGCCTGGTCTGAAGCGGGAGGCGCACTATTGCGTGTTTGGGTTATCATGTGGTTCCTTTTCTACCTCTGCAAAAACGAATTGGATTATCTATTGCTAAAAAAGACGTATCATACATTCTTTAACGCCAGATACATGCACTGTTAAATGTGCGTAATGTTTTTCTCTGGCTAATCTCAAGCAATGCTTCCTCGTCTTGAAAAACTCATCGGGATGCTGACATTACCTGAGCAATGATACCTTGAGGTCATGAATAGGTATCGGCTATACCTGCGTCTTTGTGTAGACTTATGGTATGAATGGGTACTTTTCATGAATCTTCCCTTTCCGCTTCAGCCTCTATCAGGGCCGCTCCTACCGGTGGCATGCTCTGTACGGATGGATCAATCAGTCCTTCCAGGCGCTGCAAGCAGGATCGGAAACGCTGCTGATTGAAGATGCAGTATACCTGTCGCCCTTCACGGCGCGTCTCGATCAGACCGGCGCGGCGCAGCTTGCGCAAGTGCCAGGATACCAGCGGTTGGCTGATACCAAGAGTGATCGAGAGATCGGAGACCGATATTTTTTCGTCTCGCGAGAGGTGGTAGATGATGGCCAGCCGGGTAACTCCGGCAAGGGCTTTCACCATCGCTTTTAGTTCGCGCCAGTTTTCCATAGCTTGTATCTCGACCGGAAAAGTGAAACAGGATGTATAAAGCTTTGTTTCATAAACGTATGTTTATATTTTATCGAGGTGATGCAAAGTGTGTCAAGGTCGGGGGAGTTTGGTAATAGCCAGAGCAGGGAGGAAAAAAAAGACCGACTCACTAAAGAGTCGGTCGAATGGGTGACCAGGGACTCGAACCCTGAACCTAGCGATTAAGAGTCGCTTGCTCTGCCAGTTGAGCTAGTCACCCGACTGCGAGAAGTATAATATCATACTGAGCTACTGAAGTCAAGCGGTTTTACTTGCAATTTTTTGCTGGCTTTGGGAATTGGCGACCAGTGGCAGCGTAAAGGTAATGCTGGTTCCCTGATGGGGAGTGCTGGTTGCATGGATGGTGCCTTTGTGGGCTGTGATGATCGCCTTTACGATCGCCAACCCGAGCCCGCTCCCGCCTGTTTTCCCCGTACGAGAGCGATCTGCGCGGTAGAAGCGCTCGAAAATATGGGGTAATGCCTCAGGTGCGATTCCTGAGCCTGTATCGCTGACATGAATGTGCAGATAGTTGTCTCGTGGCTCCGCACCAACCACAATGGTTCCTCCAGGTGGGGTATGGCGACGGGCATTGTCTAACAGATTGAGCAGTACCTGTGTGATGCGGTCGCTGTCAGCCTGCACCTGTGGTGTATGTGGATCGATTTCATTGCGAACGGTCAGACCCATCTGTTCGCATTCTGGCGCGATGACCGCAAGCGTTTCCTCTACCAGCGTGTGGATATTCAGCGGCGCAAGATCAAGCGTGGTACGCCCGGATTCGAGCGCGGTCACCTGTTGCAGGTCTGCGACCATCCGTCGCAGACGCTGCACCTCGCGTCCGATTCGCTGCGCAGTCTCCTGGCGCTGGGCAGGGTCAGAGATAATATCATCGGCCAGTGCCTCACTGAAGCCCTGAATGGCGGTCAGCGGCGTCGCCAGATCATGCGCGATGTTTGCCAGCAGCTCACGCCGGAATTGTTCCTGCCGATGAAGCTCGTTCACATCAGCCTCAATCGTGTCCGCCATCTCGTTAAAGGTGCGTGCCAGCATCCCTAGCTCGTCATGTGAGGGTGGAACATCGACCCGCTGCGTATATTGGCCCCGCTTCATTTTCTCGGCTGCCAGCGTGAGCCCTTTTAGAGGCGAGGTGAGGTGCCGGGCGAGCAGCAGGCTGAAGAGCAAGACGACAATGCCGATAATAATGGCGGTAATCAAAATCGTCTGGTTAATCTGGTTCAGCAGGTCACTGATATCCGGGCGCACGTCAACGATTACGAGGGCGCCGATATTCTCTCCCCTCAGCTCCAGAGGCTTGCTGATATAGAGTGTCGAAGAGGTTTTCTTTGCGAGTGTTGGTATCATCGCATAGCCTGTGCGAGTCTCTCCTTGCAACGAGGCTTTGAGGGCGGAGGGCAGAACGGGATGCTCACAGTTGCTGAAGGGATAGCCGATCGGCTGGTTACAGAGAAACATATTGCCCTTGTGGTCAAAAATCTGAACGAGGTAGGAGGTTGTGCTTAACAGCTCTTGAAGCTGATCGATCTTGGTTGTATCTCCTGTGATATAAAACCTGATATAGCTATTGGCGATCAGCTCTGCGTCATTCTGAATCAAGCGCAGGTGTGTATTGTAGAAGTAACTTTGGATTGCCAGAGAGGTGACCAGTGAGAGAAGAAGAATGGCCCCTAAGGCGACAAAGAGCATGCTGGAAATCACCTTGATGTGCATACTCAAGCTTCTGATCCAGCGCCAGAAATGCGCAAGAGCTGTCTGCATACGTTTTAGCCTCCAGATGATGACGCCGATTGTGGCACGAATTTGTAACCCACTCCCCAGACCGTCTGAATAAAGTGTGGTCGATGTGCAAGCGCCTCAAGCTTTTTCCGCAATGTCCCTATATGGACATCGACCGTGCGCCCATCCCCGAGGTACGAATAGCCCCAGATCTGGTTTAGAAGTGCCTCGCGAGTGAAGACACGATCTGGCGCTTTTGCCAGTGTCACCAGGAGATCAAATTCTTTGACGGTCAGCGAGATCTCCTGCCCATTGATGGTGACGCGTCGGGCAGGGATATTGATCAGAAGATTGTCATAGTGTAACTCTTCTGCCTGTTCGGGTTTTGCCACCTGCTCTTCACGCTCTGTTTTCTGCTCTGGATGTGAAGCCATACCAGTTGTTCGACGCAGGATGGCTTTTACCCGGCTGACCACTTCGCGCGGGCTGAAAGGCTTGACCAGATAGTCATCTGCCCCGACCTCAAGCCCGGCTATGCGGTCATCCTCGCCCTGTCTGGCTGTCAGCATGAGAATAGGAGTATTGGCCCAGGAACGAATGCGTCGACATACTTCCATTCCGTCAAGCATAGGGAGCATAAGATCCAGGATCACCAGATCCGGTTTTTCCCGGGCATGCAGCTCTATGCCTGCTATACCATCTTCCGCACTGATAACGGTATAGCCAGCCTGCTCCAGGTAGAGGCGCAAGACCTGCACAATATTTGCTTCATCCTCAATTACGAGAATCTTCATTGATATTGCTCCCGACTGTGCGACTTTCTAAGGTAACATATCAAGAGTTTGTAAAAAAAGCACTGATAATTTGTAAGATTTTTATAAGGTTGAACGCAGAATGCCAAGCCGTTCAAGTGCCATATAAGCCGCTGCGATCTGTCCCTGCACCGGGAATTCTCCGCTGTGGAGCAGGTGAAGCAGCTCGGCGGGCGTCACCAGAAAGTTCTCAATTTCTTCTGCCGGGTCAAGTTTCTGAGCGCCGGTTCGCCGGACGTTGCGGGCCAGATACCACCAGATCCGGGTGCGAGCACCAGTCGGATTGGCGATCATCTTTGCCAGTGGCTCGAAGTGCTCAGGTTCTGTGCTATAGCCTGTTTCTTCCATTAGCTCTCGCTGTGCGGTCAGAAGGGGCTGCTCGTATTCTCCTGGATCAATCATCCCCGCTGGAAATTCAATTACCACCTGCCCGATTCCGTGCTTGTATTGCCGATTGAGGAGAAAGCGCCCATCTTCCGTGACAGGAACGATCCCGACCCACCCGAAGTTCTCAATGATAAAGTAGTCGTCAATGATTTTGTTGTCAGGGAGCTGAACGCGTTCGCTTCGCACGCGGAGATATGGGGAATCAAGCAGTTGCTTGTAAGATAGTGTTTTCCAGGATTGTCTGACTTCCATGTATCTCCTTTTTTGCTCTTATTCAGGGTACAAATGCCTGTGCAGGCAGTGGTAGCCTGCCTTCCACAGACATTGTACGACACATTTCGTTTGTTTGAAACTATCGGCTGCCGCTGTCATCTGGAAGAGTACGAGCTGTGTCGCGCAGGCGGAAACGTTGGATTTTCCCGGTCGCGGTTTTTGGCAGCTCGGGTAGAAAGGCGATGGTGCGCGGGTATTTAAAAGGGGCAAGCCGTTCTTTCACAAAGGCCTTGAGCTCTTCTGTCAGCTCCTCTGTGGGTGTGAGCCCTTCTTTCAGCACAACAAAGGCTTTTGGCTTGATGAGTCCCTGGGCATCAGGGGCCCCCACGACCGCTGTTTCCAGCACTGCCGGATGCGCGATCAGGGTATTTTCAATCTCCACCGGAGAAACCCATTGCCCGCTGACCTTCAGCATGTCGTCTGAACGGCCTGCATACCAGAAATAGCCGTCGCTATCCTGAAAATATTTATCACCGGTCTGAATCCAATAGCCATGCATGGTCGCTTTGGTTTTTTCGTGCTTGTTCCAGTAGCAGGCTGCGATACTATCGCCAGCTATCAGCAGGTTTCCGGTTTCGCCCTGTGCTACCTCGTGCCCCTGTTCATCGACAAGCAGCGCACGATAGCCCGGCACAGGCTTGCCTGAGCTTCCCGGCCTGATATCTCCGGGGCGATTGCTGATGAAGATATGCAGGATCTCGGTTGAGCCAATGCCATCGAGAATCGGAACGTTGAAAGTTGCCTGCCAGCGTTGTTGTAGCTCTGCCGGAAGGGCCTCGCCTGCCGAGACACAAAGGCGCAAAGATGAGCAATTGTAACGCGCCACATCGGGTAGAGAAAGCATACTGGCATAGAGCGTCGGCACGCCGAAGAAGATGGTGGGGCAATAGCGCTCGATAAGCTGAAACATTGTTGCTGCCAGGGGCCGTCCGGGATAGTGGATGGCCTGTGCGCCAACGCTAAAGGGGAAATACAGGCCATTCCCAAGCCCATAAGCGAAGAACAGCTTTGCTGCTGAGAGCATAATATCCTGTTCGTTGATCTCAAGAATGGACCGTGCATAGTACTCGGTGCAGTAGATCATGTCGTGTTGGAGATGAACGCAGCCTTTCGGGAAGCCCGTACTCCCCGAGCTATAGAGCCAGAAGGCGCTGTCATCCTTACTGGTAGGGGCCAGGTCAAGCTGTAGTGAGGCGTGGGCGGTCCAGTCATCGAAGTCGTGCGTGGTGCTATCGAGTGGAACGGATGCCCCGAGATCATTGACGATGACGACATGACGCAGGTAGGGAAGCTCGGGGCGGAGTGGGGAGAGCGTTTGCCAGAGAGAGGCATGGATCAGGAGCACGCGGGCTCGACTATCGTTGAGCATGTAGCGATAGTCGTCAGGGCGGAGCTGGGTGTTCAGGGGAACTGGAACCGCACCCATTTTGATCGCACCAAAAAAAGCGGCGGCAAACTGCGGTGAATCGAGCAGCAGCAGGGCGATGCGCTGTTCAAGCTCGACACCGAGGGAGAGCAGCCCATTCCCGACGCGATTGGCCAGTTCGGCAATCTGTGCGTAGGTGTAGCGTTGTCCTTCATAATGGATCGCGACGCGGTCTCCTCTGCCTTCACGAAGATGGCGGTCAAGAAAGGCATCTGCTACGTTGAACTGTTCGGGGATGGTGACAGTGGGCGCAGCAGGGTCCAGTGGTGGTTGTCCGTAGAGCATGCTGTTGACTCCTTTCACGTCGTCGGCCTTGTGGGCACAGAGGACGTGTTGTTCAAGAACCACTCTGTTCATTACGGTACGAACAACAACATACAATGCCTGTTTTTTTATTGGGAAAAGCGGAGATGGAAGAGGAACTCGCGATTCCCGTCACGACCGAGAATCGGTGAAGCTGTTACCTCCTTTACTTGAAATGCTGTGTGTTGGGGGATCCATTCCTGAAGTTCTGCTAAAACACGCTGATGTACGGCTGGATCACTGATAATGCCGCCTCCTCGGTCCGCCTCCTTTTTCCCTGCCTCGAATTGAGGCTTGACCAGTGAGGCAATCCATGTCTCAGGAGAACGCTCTAAAAGCTGCTCAAGGGCGGGAAGAACCAGCCTGAGTGAGATAAAGGAGACATCAATTACGGCGCACTGCACTGCTTCGGGAAGTTCGGTCAGATGCCGGATGTTTGTGCGCTCCATCACAACGACACGACGGTCGTTCCGAAGCGACCAGGCAAGCTGACCATGACCGACGTCAACCGCATAGACCCGGCTGGCTCCGCGTTCAAGTAAGACCTGCGTGAAGCCGCCGGTGGAAGCGCCGACATCAAGCGCGACCTTGCCAGACGGGTCAAGATGGAAGGTGTCGAGCGCCTTTTCCAGCTTTAACCCGCCCCGACTGACATATTTCAGTTCAGGGGTGACTTCCGCAATGCGGCATTCGGCGTCGAGCGCAACCTGAACACCGGGTTTGGTCTGTTGCCGATCCCCCACATAAACCTGTCCGGCCATGATTAAGGCCTGGGCACGCTCGCGAGTTGGAACCAGGCCGCGCCTGACCAGTGCTACATCAAGACGTTCTTTTTTTGCTGGCATTGCCTGTTGAAGCCTCCCAAACTGTGAGAATAATTACCTGTTCAGATGATAGACCAGGGCACCTGCACCGATCAGGCCGACATTTGCGCCCAGACGGGCTAAGGCGATGCTTGCGCAGTTGTGCGGCTCGCGCATGGTGCGTTTCTCAACGATGCGATACGCTGGCTGCAACAGAATGTCGCCCATCTGTGTCAGCCCACCGCCGAGAATGATTTTTTCGGGATTAAAAATATGAATGATATTGACCAGACCAAAGCCCAACGCTTCTCCGGCTTTTTCTATGATATCACGTGCGACAGGGACGCCTGCTTTTGCCGCCTCTCCAATGACCCGGGCATCGATCTGCGTGGGAGGAACGTTTGTCTGTCGGGCGTATTCCAGGAGTTCCTCAGCCTTGCCCTGTGCAATCGCTTCCTGAGCTTCTAGCGCGATACCGGTACCCGAGGCCAGCCGCTCCAGACAACCGATGTTGCCGCAATTACAGATTGGTCCGCGCCAATCAATAGTGATATGTCCCAGTTCACCGGCCATACCGGCAACACCTTCCAGAATCTGTCCGCCTGCTATGACACCGCCACCAATGCCAGTGCTGATGGTCAGATAGACCATTTCGTTACAGCCCTGGCCTGCGCCAAACATATATTCGCCGAGGGCCGCTACATTGGCATCATTTTCGACATAGATGGGCACCTGATAGCGCTCCTGAAACAGGGTACGCAGTGGTGTGTGATCCCATCCGGGCAGGTTTGGTGGTGAAAGAATCTCTCCGGTTCGGTTATTTAAGGGACCGGGACAGGCAATACCGATGCCGCTGATTTCTTCAGGGGAGATACCCGCCTGCTCTATCGCCTGCTCTACTGTGGCAAAGAGCCGGGGGAGAACGCGCTCGGGTGTCGGGTTCTCACCAGTAAGCGTATTGGCCCGTGAGAGCAGTTCGGCTCCCCGCAGGACGGAGGCGCGAATTTGAGTTCCTCCGAGGTCCACGCCGACTACCAGCGGTGTGGTATCCCTCTTCTCTTCTACCATGTCATCATGCTCCAAAAAGACTTGTTCGAGATAGATCATACTGCATTTAAGCCGGAGGGACAAGCCCACACCAGAGCTTTTGACCGCAATCGGTCAATGGATCAATGCTGAAAAACTGAAGTGATTCCGGGATTGGTGGGTCTCTGTAGCACTGGTAGAATTCAGGAGAAGTGTTCGTTGTGATACGCTCTCTGAACCTGCTCTTGCACGCTGTACTCGGCATAGGGCTCCTGTGGTGGTGGCGCAGGCTCTGGCGGACGTCTTCCCCTGCTGATGAGACCCCCCAACGCGCCAAATCCCGCACCCAGACCCAGACCAACAATGACCCAGACGACCAGCGAAAGGAGCAGAGCAACAATCGAGTTCGCGATAGCACCTTGAGCGGAGCGGCCTGCAAAGCCGATAAGCAAAGGAATGGTTATCAGGAAGAGAAAGAAGAGCGAGCTCAGAATATACAGAAGGCTAAAAGCAACGCTGGCCCAGAGCCCGGCCTGAATGCCTGTTCGCAACTCGCCGGTTTTTTTCGTCGCCAGGATGCCCGCTATGCCATAGGCGATGCTGCTGAGTCCCCCCATCAATAACACATTGAGCAGGCTTGTAAGTATCGGTATATAAGTGACCGGGAAGGGTGTTCCTGTTGCTGCTACTACGGTGAGGAGGTTCGGGCAAAGCCTGGCAAGTGTGAGAATAAAAACACCAGAGATAGCCCCGGTCACCAGACCATACAGGGCGGCTGTTTTCCCGGAATTCGAGGTTTTCATGTGATATGCTCCTTCAATCTGTAGTGCGATCCGTGCGCGGGCGCTTCTTCTCTCACTCTACCCTGTTTTGGTGCAAGAGGGAAGGGGATGATGTGTTCTCTGTGTACTATTTTCCCGGATTTAGCTTTTGCGCTGTCCTAGCTGTAGCGCTAGCAGCAACCCAAAGGAGACTGCAAGCAGGACAACGGCGATCGCAATCGCTTTATCCAGATCGATCTGTGAGGAGATATAGACCGCGATTGGGAGCGTCTGTGTTGTGCCGGGGAAGTTTCCGGCAAACGTGATCGTAGCACCAAATTCGCCCAGAGAGCGGGCCCAGGCCAACCCAATACCGGAGAGAAGCGCGGGGCGCACAAGCGGTAAAGTCACATGCAGAAAGGTGTAGAGAGGCGTCGCGCGAAGGGTATAGGCTGCCAGCTCGTAGCGGGTATCGAGTTGTGCGAAGCCTGCACGGGCGCTGTTGATAAAGAATGGGGCGGCGATAAAGAACTGCGCCAGTATCACGGCGACCGTGGTGAATGGCAATGTGATGCCGAAAAGGGCAAGATAGCGCCCGATCAGGCCAACACGTCCGAAGGCCAGCAGGAGCGCGACGCCTGCCACCACTGGAGGAAGGACCGTGGGCATAGTGACCAGCGTTTCCAGCGCTCGTTTGCCCGGAAAGGTTGTGCGGGCAAGCAGGTATGCAACCGGTAAGCCAAGCAGGACCGCTAGCACGGTGCTGATGGTTGTGGTGACAAGGCTGAGCTGTAGCGCCCGCAAGGTATCCGGTTGGAGCAGTTCTTCCCAGACCCGCTGGGGCGCTTGCTGAAATAGCAAAGAGGCAAGTGGGATGCCGAGAAAGAGAAAAAAGAGAATGGCAGGCACACCAATCAAAAAACGTGTGAGCAGTGATGGACGTATCGTGCGGATCGGTTTTGCTCTTGCCACGGCATCTGGTTCCTTTCTCTCTGCTTTACTTTGGGGCCAGGAAACGATATTTTGTCAGAACGCTCTGCCCCTTGTCTGATAGGATATAGTCAAGGAAGCTCTGCGCTTCGGCACTATGCTGCGTCGTTTTAGTTACAGCAATCGGGTATTCGGCAATAACATTGAAATTATCTGGAATATCAATCGTATGCAGTTTCTGGGCCACATTGGCTGTCACGTCGGTGCTATAGACAAAGCCAGCATCAGCCTCGCCGAGCTGAACCTTCTGCACCACTGCTTTCACGTTCTCTTCTTCTGAGACAATGTTCTTCTTCACTGCCTCCACATAGCCAGTTCCATAGTCGGGTGATTTCCCCAGTTTGTCCAGCGCCTGCAATGTATATTTTCCAACCGGAACCGCCTGTGCTGCAACCACGATTTTTGTTTTGGCCCGAGCAAGATCTTTGAGCGTCTGAATATTGCTCGGATTTGCAGCGGGGAGAATCACAACCAGCTTGTTGCGTGCGAACACCTCGGGCTTGTTCACCAGACCCGCCGAGCTGGCCTTTTGCATATTGCGTTGATCGGCAGATGCAAAAAGATCGGCGTTGGCTCCATTCTGCATCTGTTGCACCAGGATCTGGGAGCCATTGAAGTTATAGGTAATGTGAATATTTGGATGTTCCTGTTGATAACTGGTGGAGATTTCAGTAAATGCTTCGGTGAGCGAAGCCGCGGCAAAGACGTTGAGCGAAATAGGGGACGGTTTGTTCTCTGCTGTTGGGTTGCCACAGGCGGCAAGCAACAAACAGAGTGTTGCAAGCAGGGTTACTGCCAATCGTGTAAGCTTCAAGGTAGCTCTCCCTTACTGTGCTTTACTCCATACATGATTATTCATAGATTGAGTATATACATGAAGTGTGATACCGTCAAGATGTGTGTGTGGCGTCTGGATTTTCTCGGCAGGCGAAACGGTGTCAGGCGAAATCCTTCAAGGCCTCATAGACAGAAGAAATGTTCTCCTGAATTGCTGCTACGTACTCATCCATTTGCAGCGCTCGAAACACTTCCAATGCGTGTTCATAGCAGGCAAGTGCCGCTTCCAGATTCTTGCGCCGGTTGCCACGTTGCAGATCGCGATATGCGTTCCCACAGTTATTCTGACTGGCTGCCCACTCTAAGGGAGAGGTATCGATGGTATAGATCGAGAGGGTCGCCTGATAGAGTCTGATCGCGGCTTCCAGGTTCTCCTGACGGTCTCCCTCTTCGTACTCGCGGTACGCGTTCGCCAGATTAAAGAGCAGCAGTGCCCATTCCCGGGGCTCAACCTGTCTGAAGTCGACCTTGAGCGCCTGCCTGTAATGGTCCATCGCTTTGCGCAGGTTGTGCTGACGTCTTCCCTCGGATAGTTCGGAGTAGGCATAGCCGAGCTTGCCGTGTACTTTGCTCCATTCGAGCGGGTAAACGTGACGCTGATAGATCTGTAATGCCGCCTCATAGCAGGCGATGGCACGTTCGAGCATCTCCTGACGTTGCTCGCCAGAGATATTGCTGTAGGCGTCACCCAGGCTGCTCTGGGTCATCGCCCATTCTTCGGGTGTAGTGCCTTTGTTATAGACCAGCAGAGCGGCCCGGAAACAGCCGATTGCCTTGTGCAGGTTCTGCTGGGCATTGGTCGTGAGATTGCCGTATGCGCTCCCGAGCGTGTGCTGAAGCCTTGCCCAATCGAACGGGAACGCCTTGCGATTGTAAACGGAAAGAGCCGCTTCAAGCGCTGCTATCGCGTTTTGCAAATTCTGCTGAATATCTCCTGAACTGAGATTGAAATAGGCGTGTCCCAGATTGCTTTGCACCGTGGCCCAACCAAGCGGAAAATCGTGCCGGGTATAGACCTGAAGCGTTGCTTGAAAGCACTCGATCGCCTTTCGGAGCGCCGTTTGATTGCTGTCATCTGGCATATCAAGATAGGTCAGGGCCAGCATGTTCTGCGTCTTGGCCCACTCAATCGGGTGCTCCTCGCGGGTATAGACGCGCAGAGCCTCGTAGAAGCAGCCGAGTGCTTTTTCCATCCGCTCCTCTTCATTCTCTTCGGTCAGAAGGTTATAGGCAATGCCTAACCGATTCTGGACAGCAGCCCATTCGAGCGGCGTTGTTTCGGGCGCATAGACGCGCAGGGCGTTCTGGTAGCAGGAGATAGCTGTTTGCAGGTTGCTATTGGGGTCGTCTCCAACCAGCAGCCGATAGGCATTCCCCAGGCTGTGCATGATGTCGGCCCAGTTGCGGGGAGCGGCATCGAGCGTATTGACCTTCAGGGCTTCCTGATAGTGGTATACCGCCTGCTGAAGGTTCTCCTGCCGATCTCCGCCGGGAAGAAAGGCATAGACATTGCCCAGGTGATGTTGTGTCAGGGCCCACTCGACAGGGTTCGTTTCCGGGGTATACACTTTCATCGCGTTTTCATAGCAGCGAATCGCCTGTTTCAGTGCTTCATAGCGGTCTTCACCGGGCTGAAGACAGTAGAGGTTGCCCAGATGGCTCTGTGTTTTTGCCCATTCCTCGGGAAAGTTCTCATAGGTGAAGACTTTCAGGGCCGCTTGAAGGCAGGAAAGCGCCTTCTGGATAGAGATATGCTGCTGCTCTTGTGGGATAGGGAGCCGGAGCAGTTGTGCATAGCCAACGCCGATCCCATATTGTGCCTGAGCCCAATCAATCGGAGTGGTTTCGTAGGAAAACACTTCGAGTGAGGCTTGAAAGCTGGCTATCGATTTGCGGAGATTGGTAAAACGATCTCCTCGTTCCTGCATTCGATAGGCGGTACCCAGTCGACACTGAATCTGTGCCCATTGGTCAGGATATGCTGCCAGCGTATAGAAATCAAGCGCCGCCTGAAAACTGGTAATGGCCTTTTCCAGATTATCCTGTTGATCGCCAGAAGCAGCCGCACTGCTATAATTGATCCCCTGTTGATAGTGCTCTTCTGCCTCAGCGCGCTTCCTGTCGGTATCCATAAAAACTACATCCACTGCCTTGTTAAGAGGAAAATACCCCTGATCGTGTACAACCTGTTATGCATGTTTCATGCACAATCCTTTTTACTCTCTCGATTCTACGTGCTGTTTCAGCGCTTGTCAACGGGTCTGTTGCTATCTCTGATGGGCATTCCTGCCATTCTCTGTGCAGAAATGGGAGCAGGCTGTGTCTTTTCCCGAAAACGTCCTGTATATTGTGTATTGTTGCTTTTATAAAGCTGAATGGATAAAATCTGAGAAGATTGTGCGCTTCTAAGCCTCTGGTAGAAGGAGTTTTTTTGTGATTACGAAAGACGTCTTTGCTGTTTTGATGATTGTCAGTGTCGTGGGGGGGCTTCTCGGGCTGCTGATCGCTATATTGATGACTGTGAGCTTCTGGAAGATATTTGAGAAGGCCGGTTTCAGTGGCGCTCTAGCTCTGATTATTGCGTTTATCCCGTTGGCAAATATTATCATGTTGCTCTGGTTTGCGTTTACTGAATGGCCGATTGAGCAGGAACTACAGCGTTATCGGGCTGGTACTCAACCGAACAACTCGCATCCGGGCCATACTCCCACTCCTCCCTATCCCCCTCAGCATTAGTTGAGAAGAGGCTTCCCGATTCCGGGGAGCTTTCTTTTTTTTAACCTGACGATAAACCTCTGTTAACAGCAAGCAGCTATACTCTTTCATGTGCGGATACTCCGCCACTCTCTCTTATCACCTTGCTCCCGGTGGTCGCACCCCGTGTCACTGTGTCTTATGAGGAGGACGTAAGGCACAATGCGAGAGGAAATATCCCCTCTCGCATGCTGGCCGGGGGAGCTCTTTTTCTGGCTTGACAAGGCTTTCTTCACTCTCTTATACTGCGTTGGCACTTATCAATGCGTATTTTTCAGAGGGGAAGGAAGTGTCTTTATGTCGCTTCAGTTGCAGGAAGAGTCGCTACGCGAACGGGTACGTCTGATGGTTGCGCCAGTCTGCGAGATGTTGCATAGTCTCCATGTTCTGGCTGATCCCTCACATCATCTGCCCAATCAACGATGGGCCGAGGCCACCATGCAACGGCTGTCACCGGCGTTGCGCGAGGATATTACCTGTTTCGGGCGCTGCTGTGAGCAATGGCTGACCATTGTCGATCTGGTCTATCTCGTGGGGGCTCCTGATCTCCCTTTTGCGGCCTTTTGCGAGGGGGTAGCAGCGCTTGAGCCGGAACAGGTGGTGATGACTGCCTTCATGGGTCTGTCCACTGCTCCGCTTGAGGATGAGCGAAGGCTTTCGTCTGACCCGGCAGTAGTGCATGCCTATCAGGAGGCCAGAAAGCAGCCACAGCGTTTTGTGGAGCTCCTGCTACGGACGCTCTCCGCATATCAGGAAACGATATTTACTGAGGAGTGGGAGCGGCGACGTCCCTTGCTCGAACGCAAGCGGGCATTGCTGGCGGCACGTCTCAAGGCTACCGAGCCTGCACACTGGTTGGAGACGCTCCATGCTCGTGTCTCTGTTGAGCGGACAACGCTGGTTGTCCAGAAGTATCGTGAGTTTCGTTTCCCCCTTGATGCACTCAAACACCTTAATTGTATTGTTTCCAGTTTTACTGCTCCGCATGTCATTGCTACATATAGTCGCGAAGAGCTGTATCTGTATATCAATGTGCCTCCGGTTCTTCCCGCCCCTGAAACGATCCCGATCGAAATTACACAACTGACGAAAGCGCTGGCTGACGAGACCCGCTTGCGCCTGTATCAACTGGTGCTACAGCATCCCTGCTCGCTTCAGGAATTGGCTCAGCGGGTGCGATTGTCCGAGTCGACGGTGTCGCGTCACCTCAAAGTCTTGAAAGCCGCCCGGCTGGTTCAGAGCACAAAAGAAGGGGCCACGCTGCTCTATACGGGCACACTTGCCCCGGTTGATACGCTCCCTCTGCTGCTTCGCGAGTTTGTGCAGCCGTGAGCTTGACAGATTCAGTTCGTTTAACGTAGGATATACAGGTACTTATCAGTTGATAAGGAATGCAGGAGCGTTGAGGAACAATGGGAACACAGAAACAACGCCGCTCTCTCTCCAGAGAAGAAGTAGAGGAGACGCGACGCTCTATTATTCGGGTGGCAAGCCAGCTCTTTATGCAATATGGCTATCGTGCCGTGTCAACGCGACAGATCGCTGATACCTGCGGGCTGACACAGCCTGCACTGTATCATCATTTTGCCGATAAGCAAGATCTTTATATCGCGGTGGTGAAAGAGCGGCTGTCCCGGACTCGTGCTGGCCTTGAGCGGATCGTACAGCGTCAGGAAAGTGTACAGGATCGTTTACGCCTGGTTGTGCGCTTCTTGTTGACCACAAACCAGCATGATATCAGCATGATGCTCCATGATATTGCCTATGAGCTGGATAAGCAGGCATATAAAACCCTGTTGGACCTCTTTCAGGGCGGTATCATTGCTCCCATTGCTTCTCTTTTTGCGGACGGGATTCAGCAGGGAATTCTGCGTGATCAGGAGCATGAGGGCTTGCAGCCAATGGCGGCAGCCGAAATGTTTATGCATGTATTGAAAAGCTTCGTTCCACGTGAGTCATCGGGCTCCTTGCATCCTACAGCACCACGTTCGGGATACCTATCCGAGCATATTGCTGAGGCGGAGCGGGTTGTTCCGCTGCTCTTCTATGGTCTGGCGTATCCCGATTTTGAACAGGCGCCCTATCTGCGCAAAGAGTAGGACCTGTTCTTTTTTTTGTCTGTTCCTTATCAATCGATAAGCATACGCTGCACCGTGTAGTGGTCGGACTGCCAGTATGGAGTGTTTTTTGTATGTCTGAAACTTATCGCTTGATAAACAAGCTTTGAGAGGGAAGGAACTGTTATGGATCTGGCAAAGAGCGGGATTGAAGCAGAACAGGGCGATCCCGGGTATAAGTGGCGTGTGCTGGTTTCGGTGATCGCTGGAACCTTTATGGTGATCCTGGATGCAACGGCGATTAATGTCGCGATTCCTACACTACAGGCGGCTTTCGGCGTGAACGGACAGAAGGCCGCCGTTGACCAGATTGATGCCGTGATTACGGCCTATTCGCTGGCTCTGGGAGTTGTGACGCCGCTGGCTGGCTTTTTAGGCGAGCGTCTGGGCGTCAAGCGGGTCTATCTGTTTGCGCTTGGCGTCTTTGGGGCAGGCTCATTGCTCTGCTCGTTTGCGCCTTCGTTGACCTGGCTGATTGTGTTTCGCGTGATTCAGGGCGCTGGTGGTGGGGCGCTGGTTCCTTTAGGGACGGCGATGTTGACCGGGGCTTTTACCGAGAAGCAGCGCGGGATCGCCTTCGGCCTGTTTGGGATTGCGATGGTGATGGCTCCGGCGCTTGGCCCGATTCTGGGCGGCTACTTTGTTGAATATTGGAGCTGGCACTACATTTTCTATATCAATGTGCCGGTCTGTATTGCCGGTATTGTGATGGGCAGTCTCTGGCTGAAAGAGTATCGGCGTGGCGCTCTGGCCCGCTTTGATTTCCCGGGGATCGCGCTTTCAAGCGTGAGCTTTGGCCTGTTGCTCTATGCGATCCAGCAGGGTTCACATGAGGGCTGGACGGCGCTTTCTGTTATCATCTCTCTGGTGGCGGGCGTGGTATTGTTTGCTTGCTTTATCGTGGTCGAATTGCGCGTCCCCGAGCCTTTGCTTGATCTGCGCCTGTTTCGGAAGCGGACCTTCAGTTCGGCCAGCGTGGTAGGATGGGTCAGCACGATCGCGCTCTTTGGCTCGGAGTTCCTGCTACCAATCTATCTTCAGAGTCTCCGTGGACTCAGTCCCTTACAGGCTGGTCTGCTGCTCTTGCCGCTGGCGGTGGCGGCAGGCATCGTCGCGCCATTCTCTGGAGCGCTCTATAACCGCATTGGGCCGCGCTGGCTGATTGTGGGGGGAAGCCTGCTTCTGGCTATCAATACCTGGAATATTGCGAATGTGGCGCTCGATACGCCGTACTGGTTTTTAATGATCCTCTTTGCGTTGCGTGGGATCGCGGTTGGATTGGCTCATCAAACCACAATCAACGCGGCGTACACCGGCTTGCAGCCGCAGCAGTTGCCTCGCGCCTCTTCGCTGATTACGTCGTTTCGCAATGTCTTTCAGTCCTTTGGTGTGGCTGTGCTTGGCACGATCGTGACGCATCAAACGGATGTATATGTGTCGGCAGCGAAAAGCGACATGCAGCATCCCGCGACCGCGCTTGGAAAAGAGGTGGTACAGCAGGCAACGCTTCTGTTTCAGCAAATGACGGCAAAAATGCCGCATCTTCCACCGGAGGCCTTGCAGAAAATGCACGAGAAGGCGACAGCAGCCGCTACCGGGAAGGTGCTTGGGACCCATATGCCGCATTATCTCTTGCAGGCAATCAATGACGCCTACTGGCTGACCTTCTGGCTCTCTATCGCGACGATTCTGCTGGCGCTGACCCTGCCAGGGGCAAAGAAGCGAGAGGCCGCAAAGAACCCCTCAACAGAGCTACGTGAAACGGTTTCCTGAGCAGCAAGAAGGGCGGCCCTGTAACGAGCCGCCCCTTTGCTCTCCTGGCTCTCAGTGTCTGTACAGGTCATCAAGCGATATCTCATCATTTGGTCTGGTTGTCTCCTCCTCTTCATCGAGTGGCGGTAAGTCTTCCGGCGTTGGTGGGTTAATCATGCCAATCAACAGGCGGATAATGCCGACGATAAAGACGATAGCCCCTATGCCAATGAGAAGCCCTTCCGGAGAGTAATAGACGCCACCGCTGAAAACGATTCCCGCTCCTATGAGGAGAAGTCCCAGGATAACGAAAAGAAGTCCACTCCAGATGTATCTGTTGGATTTATTCCAGACGGCTCGCTCAAAAATGCGTAGTCGTCGCTTGGGACTAATACGTTGTTGTTCCATCACGGGATCTCCTTTTTTGTAAGCAGACAAGGCAAAAAATGGGAGTATAACTATACTCTATTAGTATTGTACTTGATAAAATATGCTCTACCTGTTTCGGTTGACTGTCTGCTTACTGGCATATAGTTATGATCTATATGTGTGTTTACGGAAAAGAGAAATGTTTAGACTCATTGATGTAGCCATGCGGAAAAGGGAATATGTGTTCTATGACTGTATCCTCCTGAATCTACTCCCAGGGATATGTTCTATTGGAAATGTGGAGAGGGGTTATTTCCAAGTTTTCATGCATAATTTTCTATGGTAGACTCTTTATTAGAGAACACTCCCAATAAGGGAAATAGGGTATTGATGATCGAGTAATGTTGTTTCTATTATGAAGGAGGAAGATAGTATGAGTGGACGACCTTTTGTACGTGCTGAGATGCAAAATGAGATGCAGCCGCGGACGTTTGTGCAGCTTTTAAACAGGTACAGATTGAATATGGTACGGCTTTCAAAGCTGGCCGGGGTGCATGTTGATTACCTGTATGCGATGGCGTGGAGTTTGCCGGTGGAGCGACGTATTGCGGAGAAGGTGCTAACGACTATTTCCAGATTGGTGGGGACATCATTTTCGTGTGCGATGCTTACCATTCAGGTGATTGATGAGGGGATAGCTGTGCAGGGAGGAGAGGCGCGGGGGGCATTGCGTCCGGTCAGGTTGGTAGCAAAGAGTGAGGACAAAAAAACAAAGGACCCATCAAGTTCTATGGGTCCTTCTCACGGTAGCGGCTGTAGGACTCGAACCTACGACACGGGGCTTATGAGTCCCCTGCTCTACCACCTGAGCTAAGCCGCCAGATCTTTTTTCATCACCTATCTTACCACAGTCTGTCAAGAGGTTGAGCTTGTTTCCTCGGGAACGGCTCTTCCTTTTGTAGTGGAAGAAGGGAAGTGGTAGCGGGAGCAGGATTCGAACCTGCGACCTCCGGGTTATGAGCCCGACGAGCTAACCACTGCTCTATCCCGCGTCAATAAAATGCTCCCTGAAAGGGAGACTTGGTAGCGGGGGGAGGATTCGAACCTCCGACCTTTGGGTTATGAGCCCAACGAGCTAACCACTGCTCCACCCCGCGTCGGTATCTATAGGATATACCATACTTTGCGTCCTGTCAAGTAGTTTTGGTGAGGTATTCTTTCCATTTTGCCAGAAGGAAATATAGGCACTTTGTTCATTGACAGGTCAGGTATATTCAGGGAATAAAAGGGCAAGCAGACTTGTACTAAGAGAGAGAAGATGTGTCGAGTGTGATGAGCGGTGGCCCCTACAGTGAAACTTTCATCTTGCCGACTCGTATGTATAGCGATACCTCTCTTCATCTGCCAGTAGAGCGTGAAAGCCCTTCTTATGTGGAGGTTGATGACTGGATTTTTCTTGTTTTCTGAAAGAAAGAGAGCGTTTTTGGGTTTTCAACCGTAGAGATTAGTAGAGAAAAGAGTGGACGAATACTGTGCATACGTGTAATATTCATAGTACCGTATGCTGCATATAGATTTTTCCTATTATTGACAGACAAGAAAGCAGGTCTGATCTAATGGTCGCTCAGGCTATATATAAGTATCAGAACAACAACAATGAACCGAGAGACCCAGGCGCGCCCCGGCTCAATGGGGGCGGAGGTGGCAACGGCAATTCCTCCGGGGGGCCGGGAGGTGGCTCGCTGATCTTGCGGGCTATCCTCTTTGTGATTTTGCTGCTCGCGGCCTGGTGGCTCATTCAACTTATCTACAACGGCATCAGCGGCGGAAACGATGGGAAAACAACGGAAGTTGACTACAGTCTGTTCTATAAACAGGTTGAGAGTGGCAACGTTGAATCGGTCATTTTCCGAGGACAGGAGGCGACCGGTACCTTCAAGAAAGCGGTCTCTGTTCCGACTGGCAATGGGCAATCCACCAAAGCCGAGCAGTTCCGCGTCAATCTTTTCCCCAATGGCGACACACAGCTTGTTCCACTGCTGAATGAGAAGCATATCCAGTTCCGGGCCGAACCGGTCAATGACAACAGCCTGTTCTGGGGGATTGTCCTCAATGTTGCGCCCTGGTTGCTGTTGCTCGGCTTTGTCTTCCTGATTATGCGGCGAGCCACGCAGAGTCAGCAAAACATCTTCAGCTTTGGCAAGAGTAAGGCGAAGATGGTGCTTGAAGATCGTCCGAGCACCACCTTCGCGGATGTGGCGGGCGTTGACGAAGCGAAAAACGATCTTGTCGAGATTGTTGATTTCCTCAAGACGCCGCAGAAGTTCCAGCGTCTGGGCGGCAAGATTCCTCGTGGTGTGTTGCTGGTGGGCCCTCCGGGAACTGGTAAAACGCTGCTGGCCCGTGCTGTCGCTGGTGAAGCAGGCGTGCCCTTCTTCTCTATGAGCGGCTCTGAGTTTGTTGAAGTGCTGGTCGGTGTTGGTGCCAGTCGCGTGCGTGACCTGTTCGATCAGGCCAAGAAAGCCGCCCCGAGCATCATCTTCATTGACGAGATCGATGCTGTCGGTCGCCAGCGTGGTTCCAGCATTAACAGCAACGATGAGCGTGAGCAGACCTTGAACCAGTTGCTGGTAGAGATGGACGGCTTTGATGCTCGTCAGGCAGTGGTTGTGCTTGCCGCGACCAACCGTCCGGATGGACTGGACAAAGCGCTGTTGCGTCCGGGTCGTTTTGACCGTCGTGTGACCGTTGATCGCCCCGACGCCAATGGACGTCTGGCTATTCTGAAGATTCACACGCGTGATGTTCCGCTGGCGCCGAATATTGACTTGCAGGCAATTGCGCGCAGCACACCGGGTATGGTAGGTGCTGATCTGGAGAATCTGGTCAACGAGGCCGCACTGCTGGCTGCACGACGTAACATGGATGTGGTTGACCAGAAGTGCTTTGAAGAGGCGCTGGACAAGATCATTCTGGGTGCCGAGCGTCCGCTGATCCTGAGCGAAGAGGATCTCAACGTTGTGGCGTATCATGAGGGTGGTCACGCCCTGACCGGTATCCTGACCGAAGGCGTCGACCCGGTGAGTAAGGTGACGATTGTCCCTCGTGGTCAGGCGCTTGGTGTCACTCAGTATACTCCGCTGGATGATCGCTACAATTATTCGCGTGAGTATCTCGAAGCGCAGCTTGTGACCGCGCTTGGTGGTCGTGCCGCTGAAGAGGTGGCGATTGGCCGTATCACAACCGGTGCTGAAAATGACCTGCAACGTGTAACTGCAATTGCCCGGCAGATGGTGACGCGTTGGGGTATGAGTGAGCGGTTGGGCCAGATCTCATATAGCGAGCGTGAAGACCCGTTTGCGGGAACGGCGCTTGCGACCGGCTCACGGGAGTACAGTGAGCGTACTGCCCACGTCATTGACGAGGAAGTGTCTCGTATCGTGAAATGGGCGCATGAACGCGCTGTCACCCTGCTGACCGAGCACCGAGAGGCGCTGAACCGAATTGCACAGGCGTTGCGCAAGTATGAAACAATTGATGCAGCTCAACTACGGCAGATCATGATTGAAACAGGCTCAATTGAGGCAACTCCGCCTTCCTATCGCGAGGCGGCAGCTTCGGCCTAAAGATGCCTGAAAAAGTCAGAGGTCCGGGAATATTCCCGGACCTTTTTCTATGTGGTAAGCGGGGTATGGATGCTAGCCAGCTACCTGCCATAAAGAAGCTCTTGCTATGTACAATAAAAAGTATATAATCTTGCGTGACGGTCAAACGGTTGTATTTTCTCGCGCATGCCAGCCATGATCGATCGATTGAAGAATATCGTATTCAGAGATTTTAAGGAGTGAAAGGAGTGACCGGGTGCCATCCATGCTGTTTCCTGGTGTCTGGTTGCTTGATAGAAAAGTATGAATATTATTGCCAATGAGCATACGACAGAACTTTCACGCTTCATCGTCTTTTCTCGTGAGGAGTGGGCGCAGCGTCGCGCCAATACGCCATTAACGCTCTCTGAAGAGCGTCTGAACGCATTGCGCAGCCTGAACGACCGTATCTCTCTCGCAGAAGTCGAGCATGTGTATCTTCCACTCTCACGTTTGCTGAACCTCTATGTTGGTGCTGTCCAGAAATTGCATGCCGCTACCAGTACCTTTCTGGGGCATACCACCGCGCAGGTACCCTATGTGATCGGTATTGCCGGAAGCGTGGCTGTGGGGAAAAGCACCACTGCTCGTCTCTTGCAGGCGCTTCTATCGGATTGGCCATCGCGTCCGCATGTCGAACTGGTGACGACGGATGGCTTTCTCTATCCCAACCGGATTTTAGAGGAGCGGGGTCTGATGAACAAGAAAGGCTTCCCCGAGAGCTACGATCAGCGGCGTCTCCTCCGTTTTATGGCCGATGTGAAATCCGGGATGGAAGAGGTTACAGCGCCGATCTATTCGCATTTAACCTATGATATTGTGCCGGATCAAATGCAGGTGATCCGAAGACCCGATATCCTGATAGTTGAGGGCTTGAACGTGCTTCAGTCCGGGAAGAAGGGACGTTCACGCAAAGGGCCCCGTTTCTTCGTCTCTGACTTTTTCGATTTCTCTATTTATGTAGATGCCGACGAAGCTCATATTGAACAATGGTATATTGAGCGCTTCTTAACCCTGCGTGAAACCGCATTCCGCGATCCCTCATCCTTCTTCAGACATTTCACACAGCTCTCGCTTGAAGAGTCCATTCATACTGCCCGCTCTATCTGGCAGGAGATTAACGGGCTCAACCTGCGTGAAAACATCTTGCCGACGCGTGAGCGGGCGCACCTGATTCTCAAGAAGGGAGCAAATCATCTGGTTCAGGAAGTCTGGTTACGCAAGCTTTAGCCTGCTGTGAGCGCAACGAAAGAAAGCCAGAAGCAGAGATGGAGTGGAGAAGACATTCTGCTTCTGGCTTTTCTCAAGAAGGAGACAAGGCAGGAGAAACGCCTGTGATGGGACTCGAACCCACTTTCTCTCGTTCGACAGACGAGTGACGCTACCCTTTGTCTTCACAGGCCTGAGTGCACAGGGGAGGATTTGAACCTCCGTAGTCCGTCGGGACCATTAACCTCCCGTCAGATGCTTTTAACCGCTCAGCCACCTGTGCGTCATCTGGCAAGCAAAGGCAGCCCCCCCTTCTTTGCTGCCTTGCCTGCCAGAAAGGAGACAGAGCGGAATCGAACCGCTATCTTCAGAGCCACAATCTGAAGTTCTCACCGTTAAACTACTGTCTCCATCAGAAAGAAGATAAAGCCTCTACCTCTGCTCTTAAAGCATCAGCCTGTAGCACCTTGTGGACCCGGCAGCTTTCTTCATGTCCCTTCTGATACTTGACATAGTAGCATTACATTTGCGATTTGTCAAGGAGAGAAGACGGCAAAAATTCCGTTTGCAGCAGAAGAGTGGGAAGAGGAAGAAAAAAGGGTTGTTCCTTTCAGCAGAGACGCCGAAAGGAACAACGGAGGGATTATCCTTTTACTGCACCTGCGGTCAGGCCGGAAACAATACGGCGCTGCAAGAACAGGACCAGAATAACCAGCGGGATCGTGACGACAATAGCCGCTGCCGCAAGCATACCGTAAGAGGTCTGGTGTTCCGAGTTAAAGAAGGTAATACCAACGGTGACCGGCTGAGCCGCGGTCGAACTGGTCAGCGTCAAGCCGAACAGGAAATCGTTCCAGACGGCGATGAATGAGAGGATCGCTGCCGCGAAGACGCCGGGCGCGGTCAGCGGTACAATCACGTGCCAGAGCGCCTGGAGGCGAGAAGCGCCATCGATACGCGCTGCTTCTTCCAGATCTGACGGAAGATCCCGGAAGAAAGACGTGAGGAACCAGATCGTCAGCGGTAAGGTAGCCACAATGTTCGGAACGATCAGTGCGGCATAGGTATTGTAGATGTAGAGCCCGTTCGTGAAAAGAATGTAGAGCGGGCCAACGATGGCGATAAACGGGAACATGTTGACGGACAGGACGATCGCCAGCATCGCCCCTTTTCCGTAGAACTTGGTACGACCGAGCGCATAGGCGCAAAGAATGCCGAAGAGGAGCGAAACGACCGTAGTAACGACGGCAATAATAACGCTATTGCGCAGGGTCGGCAGAAAGAAATCTGACTTGGTGAATGCGTCTATATAGTTGTTGAAATTCCAGTGATGCGGGAATAGCGTTGGCGGATAGGCATTAATTTCGGTGCCATCCTTCACCGAGGTGATGAAGGTCCAGTAGAGCGGAGCCAGGGCTATAAAAACAACCACGATAACGGCAATGTAGCGCCCAAAAGCTGCCCAGGACCATTGCTTCCCGTTCTCCTGGTCTTTTGCTGCCCTGGAGGCCCGTTTCTTTACGACGTCTTGTGCCATAAACTATATATCTCCTTCAAGGTTGCCTGATGGTTTAGCCCTGCTCTTTGAGCATACTTCGTAACATACTGCCGAAGATGATGCTGATGATAATACCGATGATGAAGATGAGAATAGAGGTTGCAACTCCCTGCGAGAATTCGGTATTGCTGCCAAACATACGGATGTTGGCAAACGAGGCAAGAGAAGGGACCATCTGCTTACCAAAGACATAGAACAGGTCAAAGACGCGGATGGCGTCGAGTAGACGGAAGAGCAACGCAATCAGGAAAGGGTTCTTCAGCATCGGTAACGTGATGCGCGTGAACTGCTGCCAGCGGGTTGCGCCGTCAACGCTTGCGGCCTCGTAGAGATCAGCAGGAATGACCTGAAGACCGGCCAGGAGCAAGAGGGCCATAAACGGTGTGGTTTTCCAGACATCGGTGATGACAGATGCGGTAATGACACCCGGCACGCTATTCAGCAGCGTGTCGCCCTCGGCAAGTAAATGAAGGGAGCGCAGGATGTAGGTCAGGATACCTGTCTGATCGCCATACATCAGGAACCACATCTGTGCCGAAACAATGGTCGGGAATGCCCAGGGAACCAGGATTGCCGCGCGTACCAGGCCACGTCCGGGAAAGGACTTATTGATGAGTAACGCGATCAGCAAACCGAAGATCGATTCCAGTGCAACGCTGAGCACGGTATAGATCATCGTTGTTCCCATCGCCTGGCGGAAAACCGGGTCCTGAAAGACCGTGATATAGTTCTGTAGACCAACGAATTTCGGGCGCGCGGCAAACGGATTATGCAGCATGCTGAGCCGAATTGAGTCCAGCATGGGATAGACCGCAATGACCAGAATCAAGAGAAGTGTCGGCAGAATAAGGATATAAGGCAGAAATCCGCCGTTCATCCTGATACGATCCATGAGGCCAGGAGAAGCACTTTTTTCGACTTTTGCTTCTTTCACAGCCATGAGTTTTCTCCTTCTGTTAAGCGCTGTTTGAAGGTATAAGGGCCTGATCTGGTGAGAATTGTGCGTGCTGGAGGGCAGAAATGCCCCTGTGCAATGGACGGAGCTGTTGCGAGAGAGTCAGGGGTAACAGAACGTTACCCCTGAGTGTAGCTAGATGGCTTATGATTGTACGATTCTTTGCAGATCGTCGGCCAGGCTCTTGATGGCCTGATCGGGCTTGGCGCTCTTCTTCAGTGCAGAATAGACATGGCGCTGAATGGATTCTGACACCGTCGTGTACTTTGGAGAGACCGGGCGCGGCTTCGCATTCTGGAGAATGGGCTTCAAGTCCTTGTAGAATGCGATCTTGGATTGCACATCACTATCGTCGTAGATGCTTTGCAGAACCATTGCCCAGCTTGCGCTTAGCACAGCCTTCTTCTGAGCCTCGGCCGAAAGCATGTACTTGATGAACTCCCATGCCTCGTCCTGATGCTTGGAGAACGCGTTAATGGCCAGGTTCCAACCACCAATGGCGGAATGACCGGCGCTCTCTTTGCTCCCGTGTGGCAAGGAGGCGATAGCGAACTTTTGCGCGACCTTTGACTGCTTGGGATCATTGTCGATTACCCAGGCATAGGGCCAGTTGCGCATAAAGGCAGCGTTGCCCGCGGCCCATGTTGCATGGGACTGGTCCTCGGTGTACGTGGTAACGGCAGCCGGAGAAACGGAGCCGACCCAGCTTGCCATCATGGTCAGAGCATCAACGGCCTCCGGGGTGTTGACTGTGACTTTCTTGGCATCATTGGGATCAAGAATGGCCCCGCCGTAGCCGTGAAGCACTTCACAGAAATTACACACCAGACCCTCATACTGTGAGCCCTGCCAGACATAGCCGCTCTGTACCTTTGATGGAGCTACATCCTTTGATATGGAGACGAGCTCATCGAAGGTCTGCGGCGCGTTCTTCATCAGGTCAGTGCGGTAGTAGAGCAGGCCCAGGTCTGTACGGAAGGGAGCGGCCCAGAGTTTCCCGTTGTAGGTACATCCTGCAATGGGTGCCGAGAGATATTTCTGTCGCTCGCTGGATGGCCACATGCTGTCGGTGATTTCAACGGTCCATTCCTGCTCAGCAAACATAGCGGGGTAGACAATATCCACCGAAATAATGTCGATCTCTGCATTGCGGGCGCGGAACATGTTGTTGTACTTGGTCATCATTTCGTCGGTGCTGTTCGGCCCGTTTTGCCAGGTCACATGGATATTTTTCTCTTTACCAACCGTCTTGTTGAATTCCTCGACAATGTTCTTGTAGGTGTCGGTCTTGTCGCTCTCACTCTGCCAGACGAGATTGACTGTGCCATTACTGCCGCTCGGGGTGTCCCCACCACAGGCCTCTAACAGCGACATCGCTGCGCTGGCTGTCAGACCGACAGCAAGTGCGCGCTCCATAAAAGTACGGCGTTTCATGCGTCCAGAACGCATTTTTGTAACGATTTCGTCGAGAGCTTCTCGTTGCTCACGAAACATCTCAGATCCTCCTTCGGCTTACTTGCTATTTGGCATAGCGGGTGATTCCTTCACGACGTCGGAACGCTGTGTTCTCTTCCTCGCTTCTGAAATCAATCGTCCCTCTGTGCTCTTTCTTCTGAGAAGAAGCGGCTTTGCTACTGTAAGAGAGCGTGATCCTGCCTCTCTTTGCCCCGTTTGCTGTCGTAATGAGATGCTTTGGAATAAAATAGAGCGTGTGTTCCTTTTGTCCCGCTTCAGATGGGTGGTGGACAGGAAACAAAGGGCGGCTATGTTGTGTGTCTATATGGCTTCCTGGCGCTAGAGAGCGTTTCTCTTTGCGAACCGTTCGCTGATCCCTTCTGTTTCTGCGGCGTTGCACAGGTTGACAAAAAGCTTCTTGCTCGCTGCTATTCCTCCCTGAAGACGATTTGATTGTTCCTGATGGGATCGGTTGAATAAAAAGCCATATATATATAGATACCCCCTCTTGCACAATTAGTCAAGCCATTTTCATAGCTTGTGGCAGGCTTCTTGCTGCCTGAAGACGATTTTGTCCCTGTTCCTACTCTTCGGGCAATGGGTCCGCTCACTGCCTGTCTTACTATGAGTCATCCTTGTATAATTTGAGATGGTATCTTCATTCCGTGATCATAGAAATGATGTAGAAATCAACTAATACTATCAGGATAGAGAGAAAAGCAGGCTGTTGTGCGCATACACTTCTACTCGATCTCCTGCTAGCTAAGTCAGCATCTCAAAACGGATGAGAGCATAGACCGGGACACTGTATCAAAAAAGATCTATCTGTACAATATATGAATGATACGAATGGCTGAGCATACTCGCTTCATTTTCGCGGGCTCTGGATGCGACACGGCACCTTGTCCAAAAAGTCCCGGTTTCTGGAGAGAAGCATGAAAAGCGGCTCCATTCCCTTTCTCTGAGCTTTGCGGTCTCAATCAGGCACTCACGTGTTATAATCAACCAGTATCTTTCCACTTTTGCTTTTCCCCTTTGGAATAAGGGTGAGAGAAGTCGCCTCTGAAGAGACTTTCGCGTTTACCGGGAAGGCGTTGTTATGTTAATAACCCGTATCGAGTTAGAAAATATTAAAAGTTATCATCACTTCACTGTTGATCTGCGTCGGGGCACCACCGCTATCAGCGGCGAGAATGGAGCCGGAAAAACAACACTGGTTGAAGCGATTGGTTTCGCTCTGTTTGACTATCTTCCCTACAGTCAGTCGCGCTTTGTTCGTGAAGGTGAGAAGTGGGGACGTGTCACCGTGCACCTGATCGGCGGAGATGAGCGCCCCTATGTTGTTGAACGGCGCTGTGGGTCTGGATCGCGCTGGTTTGTATACGATGAGGGCGCCAATATTCGTCTTGAGCAAAGCGCCGATGTGATGGATAAGCTGCATGAACTCTTTGGTATTGATCGAAGCCGGCCCCTCGCTTCTCTTTTCCGTGACGCTCTGGGCGTTCCTCAGGGAACATTTACCTCGATTTTTCTTGAAACCGCCAGTAAACGCAAGCAAACCTTTGACTCCCTGCTACAGATCGAAGACTACAAGACGGCGGCTGAATATCTGTTAGAGACCCAAAGACAATATAAGGAGCAGCGAGAGGAGCAAGAAAAACGGATTGTTCGCCTTGAGGCCGAGACTCAGGATCTGGAGGCATGGCGCAACGAGCTTGAGGAGAAGCGGAAGCGTGAACAGGAGTGGTCTCGACAAAGTGCGCTCTTGACCCAACAGTTGGTGTTGCTCTCACGTGAAGAGGAGAAACTGACCGCGCAGCATGAACTCGTCCAGACGCTTGAGCAGAAGTGCAGAGAAACCGAGCGCGAATATAGCCATGCGCAGGAACTTCTGAAGAGCTATGAGCAGCAACTACAGCAGGCACGCATGGCCCGACAGATCGTCAACGAGAATCAGGAGTCATATCAGCGCTACCTTGAAGTGGAAAAAGCGCTCAATATCTTGCGTCAGGAACAGCGTCGCCAGAGCCAGCTTCAACAACAATTAGCTGAAATTCAGCGCTCCGATGCCTCTGCACAGGAACGGCTGAATTTTCTGAAGCAGCAGCTTGTCGTAGTCGAGCAGGCAAAAGCCAGAGTGATCGAGCTTGCTCCGCTGGTTGAGCGACAGATTGAGCTTGAACAGCAACGGGAAAAGCTCAAGCAGCAGATCACGAGCTTTGAAACTGTGATGCGGGAAGGAACCAACAAGCGCGAACAGCAGGAGAACCAGAAAAAGAAGCTGCGCGAACTGGAACAGAAGATTGCCCGTATTGAGCCTCTCAAAGCTGTTGCTGAGAAGCTGAACGAGTATGAGCACGCCCGTAAACGCCTGCTGGTTCAGGAGAACGAGCGCAAGAATATCTTTCAAAAGATCCGTGATAAGCAGCAGCTTGTCCAGGAAAGGAAGCAGCGGCAGCTTCAGGTTGCTGAGCGCCTGCATAAGGTAGAGCAGCATATTGAGGCAATTGAGGCACATCGGGCAGAGGCCGAGGAGATGCCAGGACTGGAAGCACGCAAGGAACAGCTCGCAGCCCGTTGCAATCGGCTGGAAGGCAATATTGAGGGCTACGCGCGCTCTCGTGCCCAGTCTGCCGGTGGGCAATGCCCCCTGTTACATGAAAGCTGCCTCAATATCAAGCAGCGTGGCATCGCCAGCCTGGAATCATACTTTGAGGATCTCTTGCAGAGCGAGAAGGCGCAACTGGCGAAGGTGCGTCAGGAGTATGCAGCGGTTGTCCAGCGTATCGAGCGAGTTCGGAAATATGCGGAGGCGCTGACAAAGCTGGATCAGTATATCCAGCGACGCGATGAATGGGCAGATCTCTCCCAGGAGCTTGAGCGTGAAATTGCGCACCATGAGAACGAGATTGCTGCGCTTTCGGCTGATGCAGCCATGTTAAAAGGGCTGGACCAGCAGAAACAGGAGACAGAGCGCCTCTATCAGCAGAGCCGCCTTGCCAGCGAGCAAATCAGCGTTCTACCCACCCTCTACGAACAAAAAAAGGGCTGTCAGGAACTTATTGATCAGTTGGAGCGGGAATTGCAGGACTTGCGCCGCAAATTCGACAGCCTGCGCGAGAGCAGGAGCCTGCTCACGAAGATCGAGGAAGAGCTGTTGCGTCTGGATGATCCCCGCGCACATAGCCGGGGACAGCGGGAGATCATCGCGAAAGAAGAAACGTTGAAGCGTCAGTTTGCCGAGGTACAGGCCGAGATCCAGCAGCTTCAGCAACAGATGCATTCCTTACAGCAAGAGCTGGCTGCCTATCAATCGCTGGACGAGCGTGTCCTTGCACAGGAACAGGAGCTACAGCATTGCCTGCCAGGATATCAGAATTATCTAAAATATATAGAGACGGCCCAAAAATATGCGCTTCGTGAACAGGAGTATCAGCGGCAGCAGGCCGAAGTAGAGGCGGCAAAGCATGCCTTTGAAGAGGCTCAACAGGCCTCACAGCAGGCCCTTGCTGGTTTTGATCGTATGGCTCTTGAACAGGTCCGGCTGAAGAAGCTCCAGCTTGATCGAGATCTTAGCAGCCTGGCCGGGGAGATCAGGCATCTACAGGAAGCAATGAGCGGCCTGCAACAGCGCATTGCGGAAGGAGAGGTGAAGCAGGAGGAACTGGAAGCCGCGCGAAAAGAGTACAATGAACTCGATGAGCTGTATGGCCTGACCGAGTATTTTCGGAAGCTGATCAAAGAGGCGGCGCCCCATGTCTTGAAAGCGATGCTCAATGATATCTCTGCCGAGGCAAATCGTATTTTCGGCGAGATTATGGGAGATCATAGCGCACAGCTGTCCTGGCAGAACGAGTATGAAATTGTGTTGCGACGGCAGGGCGTGGCCCGAACGTTCGCCCAGTTGAGCGGCGGCGAGCAGATGAGCGCGGCCCTGGCGGTACGTCTGGCGCTCCTGAAAAAACTGTCAACGCTCAATATCGCCTTCTTTGATGAGCCCACGCAAAACATGGATGAGATGCGTAGAATGAATCTGGCCGAACAGATCAGGCGTGTTCGCGGCTTTGAGCAATTGATTGTGATTAGCCATGATGATACGTTTGAGCAAGGGCTTGATAGTCTGATTCGGGTGCGCAAGGTGCATGGAGAAACGCAGCTTCTGGATGAGGATGCGGTCAGAGATTACCCGCGAGCCTTTGAGGCCCTCTCATCGGAAGACGATGTGATGTTGATGCACTAAGCAGGGGAGAAACGGTATGTTACATAAAGGGAAGCTTCAAGCTGCGCTTCAGGCGAAGCGTGGACAGTTTAAACTCTATGATGGCACCTTTGGCGAGCAGCTACAGGCATATCGACAGGCGTTGGAAACGCTCTATAGACGCTTTCCCTCCAGCGCGGAACTGGAGCAGGCGCTTCCTCCTGAACAGCCCGGGATGCCACCGGCAGGCGCACGCTCAACGATTGAATTTGATCGCTGGCTGGTCACCGCTGAGATGCAGGAATACCGAGCTCCCTGCTTCCCCTTCGGCACCGTTTTTAGCACGCATGAGCAGGCCCGGCAGTGGGCCGAGTGCATCGAGGGTGTGACGACGGTGGCGGTTGACGGCAGTCATATTCTGCCCTGGCGTGATGCCTCGGTTCCGGTCGCGCTGGTGCAGGTGGGCTTTTTTATCAACCCGCATCGGTTCAATCACCCCTATATCAAAGATGTGCGGATGGAGGTACTGGCCCCTGATGAGCTGATGGACGAGCTTCAGGGCAGTACCGAGGAACCGGACAGCTACCCCTACTCCGATATGCAGGTGACGTTAAAGCGCTATTTACTGGAAGTTGAGATATTGTGCACCTTGATGGAGCAGCAGGCCGCAAAGCGTCTGCCTGATGAACCTGCGCATGGCCCCCTCTTTTTCTTTGATGGCTCGCTGGTGGTCTCCTTTGCGCTGACGATGCCGCCACGCTATCGTCAACTTTACATTGATTCGGCGGTGCGTCTGTTACGTACCTCGGAAGAGCTTCAGGTGCCACTGATTGGCTATATTGATACAAGCTATGCGCGGGACCTGATTACTATGTTGCGCCGTCTTGATGCTATGCAGCAGCAGCCAGTCTTGCGTGAAACAAAGCGTATCCATGATGCCCTGCTCTTGCAGGGACGCCTGCAATGGGGAGATCGGACGCCTGCCTTTATCTGTGCGCGTAATGATATTCTGGACCTGTACGGTCCCTATCATGATCAGATCGCGTTCTGCTATTTGCAGACGGCAGCCAGTCGCCCGCCTGCCCGGCTGGAATTCCCGCGTTGGATGGTTGATGCCGGACTCATTGAGCCAGTGATGGACGCGATTCGTGCGGAGGTCATCGCGGGGGGGAACGGATATCCCTACGCTATTGAGACTGCGGATGCTGTGTCGGTGATCACGATGCAGGATAGGGCCGAGTTTTATGCCCATTTTCAGGAGTTTATGCGCAGACAGGGCATCAATTTTGCCTTCTCGCAGAAAGCAATGAGTAAAGTGCGTCGCCGCGTTTGATACCTGATTGCTTTCTCCGGTTTCCCTTTTCTTGCTTTCCAAAATGAGATATACTTACAGCGAAACGTATTCTTCGTTTGGAAGTGCATGTTATACTCAATCCCTGAAGGGAACGAGTCAGGAATAGAAATCTACGCGAAAGCTTATGTCCCGTTACACAACACAATCATTTACCTGTCCCTGCGGCGAAGTGTTTACCGCACCAATCTATGAGTATGTCAATGTAGAGAAGGACCCGCAACTTCGCTATACCGTGCTGGCTGGCCTGCTCAATGTCTCGACATGCCCACAATGTGGACGCAGGGCAGCGCTTGCCAGACCCTTTATCTATTCTGATCCTGAACGTCAGCTCTTGATCTATTATCATCCGCGGACCGATCTGCCCGAAGATGCTCGCCTGCTGATTCTGGAAAAGTTGCGTGAAACCTATGAGCACGTTGAGATGCAACGCGAAATGCAGACGGAAGAGCAGAAGCAGCAGAAACAGGAAGTCGCAACGGATGAGTTACCGCCGTTACAGGTAGTTTTCGGTCATGAGCAGCTTGTGCTGGTGATTAACAGCATGCTCTCGCCTGAAGAGCGCCTGGGTAAGATTGCTTTGAGCACCCAGAGCCGTAACGAGGCGGAGCGCGGACAGTTTCACACTATTGCGCGGAAGCTTGCTACCGAAATGGGCTGCGGCGTTGAGATCGAGGATATGCCCGACGAATATATTGTGTGGCTGTATGGCTCGCGTCGAAAAATCGGCGCTTTAATGCGCGAGCTCACCCCGGGAGGGTAGAAGAGATGTTGACCATTGGCGTGCTGACTATCAGTGATGGTGCATCGCGTGGCTTGCGTGAAGATCTGAGTGGTGAAGCTATTCGGACGATCATCACGCAGTTTCCTGATGCCGTCATCAGTGCGGGCGCTATTGTTCCTGATGAGCTGGAGCAAATTGCGGCAACTCTTCGCGAATGGAGCGATGAAAAGAAGCTGAACCTGATCTTGACGACGGGCGGTACCGGGCTTGCTCCCCGCGATGTGACGCCAGAAGCGACGCTCTCGATTCTTGAGCGCGAGGCACCCGGGATCGCGGAGGCGATGCGCACGCATAGCTTACAATATACTCCTATGGCGATGCTCTCGCGCGGTGTGGCCGGAGTCCGTGGGCGAACTCTGATTATCAACCTGCCCGGCAGTCCGAAAGCGGTCAGGGAATGTCTGGAATATATTCTGCCAGTGTTGCCGCATGCGATTAATTTGCTGATTGAAGGACCAAAAGAGCATTGATGACGCCGTTCACCTATCGTGGACATAACGATAAGGTGTTTACTGTCGCCTGGTCGCCTGCCGGCGATCGGGTGGCTTCTGGCTGTCGCGATGGACAGGTGCACCTGCTCTCTCCCCATACCGGTACACAACAGGCCATCCTCAACGCGCATCCTTCCTGTGTCCTTTCCCTTGCATGGTCTCCTGATGGGAGCCTGCTTGCCTCCGGTGATACCTCGGGACTGGTGATTTTGCAGGAACCGGAGTCTGCGCGTGTTGTTTGTACCTATCATGGGCATAGCCGCTTTGTGCGAGCGCTTGGCTGGTCTGGTTCACGACTCGCTTCAGGTGGCGATTTTGGCGATAGCTCGGTTCAACTTTGGGAGGCGCGAACCGGGCAACAACAGTGGATCGCGAAGGATCAATATCGCATCTTTTCGCTGGCGTGGTCACCTGATGGTGATTTGCTGGCAGCGGCGAGCTTTGATGGACTGATCGTTGTCCGCTCTGCGCTCTCCGGTGAGCCAGTAGTGACGTATCGGGGGCATCAAGGGCCGGTCTATGCGGTTGCCTGGTCTCCTGCTGCGAACCTGATAGCGTCAGCCGGGCAGGACGCCACTATTCAGCTCTGGGAGGCAACCACGGGGAAGCAGCGGTACATCTTGCGGGAGCATACTGCCCCGATAAAAGCGCTGGCGTGGTCACCCGATGGCCGTTTGCTGGCCTCGGCAGGGAATATGAAGCGCCTGCTGATCTACTCCTGCGAAGATTGGAGCATCTCTTTTTCTGTCCCCATCTCTGCCTGGATTCGCTCGCTTTCCTGGGCTCCAACCGGCGATGCAATCGCCCTGACCTATGATGCTCTTGTCGCACTATTACCAGTAAAAAAGGACCACCCGCCGGGGTGATCCTGGGCTGGCTGGCAGAGTGTCTTATGCGGTGCCGAGCAGTTCTTCCTCTGTCAGGGGGCCAAGCGCTGTCAAAACCTGCTTCTCTCGCATGGGGAAGCGGTGAAGTGCTCGCATGATATCTTCAGTTGTGACCTTCTCGATGCGCTCAATTTCCTCATCCACGCTGAGCAGGCGGCCTTCGGTCACCCAGTCACTGGCGATACTGCGCATGCGGACAAACGTTGATTCGCTGCTGAGCACCATGCTGCTGATCCATTTATCTTTGGCGCGACGGAGCTCATCTTCATGTACGCCATCGGTCAGCAGGCTATCCAGCTCTGCCCGCAGCAAGTTCAGCACCTTAGGGGCATCCTCGGGGGTTGAATTGGCTTCCATCAGCATCAACCCGGTGCCTTCCATCGCCCAGACACCAGCGCTTGCGGACTCGGCCAGACCACGCTGATAGATGTTCCAGTACAGACGTGAGCCATCGCTATCGCCCAGAATACTGCCTCCAAGCAGCGCGGCATAGTAGTCAGGATCTTTAACATCGAGTGAGGGCATTGCCAGAAGCATAATTTGCTGCTTTAGCTTCTTATCAACCATGATATTGTTAATGGGCTGTGCTGGCTCATAGTGCGATATATCACGGCTTGCATCGCCTGTGCGCCAGGAGCTGCAAAGCTGCTCGGCCTTCTCTACGAGATGGTTCCAGTCGAAATTTCCGGCAACGGTCAAAATGATGTTGTTGGCCGCATAGCGCTGCTGCCAGTAGTTCCGCATCTGCTCAATACGCATATTGCGGATACTCTCGCGCGTGCCCAGGACATCATGACCCAGAGGGTGATCACCGAAGTATGTCTGCATCATGCGTCGGTAGGCATAGTTGTACGGCTGATCCTCTGACCGTGCGATCTCGTTCACGATGACCTCTTTCTCCATCTCGAAATCACTTTCGGCCAGCCGTGGATACATCATATCGCTGAGCAGTTCCAGGGCGCGATCAAGATATTCGCCCAGAACGCGAGCATAAAAGAGCGTTGCTTCGTGTGAAGTAAAGGCATTCAATTCGGCGCCGATTTTGTTGAATGCCAGGGTGATCTCTTGCCAGTCCAGGCTTTGCGTTCCCTTAAAGACCATATGCTCTAGAAAGTGGGAGACGCCAGCAATGGAAGGGTCTTTCTCGTCGCGAGACCCGGTTTTGACATAAAAGGCGACGGCGACCGACTCAAAATCCGGCATGGGTTGGGCCACAATCTGTAGCCCGTTACTCAAGCGATGTGTATGGAATATAGTGCCATTGGCTCTGCTCTCTGCCATATTATCTCCTTAGCAATCAGGAAGCTCCCTCGCTGACAAGAAAGGAGGTTCGCTATAAGCTGAATGTCTCAGTTAGTAGTCTCATAATAGTCCCCGGTGTTCGTTGTTGTCAAATGAGGTTTTCGTACAAAAAAAGCAGGGAGAGAATCTTTTTCCTCCCTGCTCTGTGTGTCTGTTGAGCCTGAAGCTGGCTACGAGCGCATCTTGCTCTCTGTCTCTATGGTACAGGATGCAAGAAGAGCGCGCTTTTGCTTATGTTAGTTCGCAAAGTCTTCTGTCAGCCAGAGCTTCCCTGTTTGATCGATAATGATAGAAATACCGATGCGATGGAAGGTTGTGCTCAGGTAGTTTTTCCGGTGCCCGTCATTGGGTGGCTGCTCGTTCAGCATGGATTTGTGTACTCCGTAGACACCCTGCCAGTTCGTCTGAGTGGTGTAGGCGATGTTCTCACCAACGGCTCTCCAATCGACGCCCGCCGCTGTAATACGCTGACCCAGGCCGGGTTCACTGGGGAGCTGATGCGAGAGCTCGCCGTTCTGGATCATGGTCTGTGTATGCCGGGTGGCAGAGAGCGCAAGCCCGTCGTCCCATGTATAAGCGGGCAGGCCATTCGCGGCGCGATCCTGATTGATCTGGGCCAGCAGTTGCTGGACAAGCTGATCGGTTGTGCCGGGCTGTTTCGTGGGTTGGACGGGTGGTTCTGTCGGCTGGGCAGGTGGCGTTGTTGGCTCAACAGGTGGCGTTGTGGGAACGACGGTCGGCTGTTCCGGGGCCCGGGTTGGTTCCGGTATGGGTGTCGTGGGAACGACGGTCGGCTGTTCCGGGGCCCGGGTTGGCTTCGGTGTTGGAGTTGCAGGAACAACGGTTGCTGTTGGCGTGTGCTTTGGCTGTATCACCTCGGTTGGTTTTGAGGTGACGGTGAGCGTTGGTGTGGGGGGGAGATTGCCTGTCGTCGGTGGCTGTTCAGCACAAGCGGCAAGCAAGAATCCGAGCCCGAGACATAGGCTGAAGAACCAGAGCTTCTTACTCACGAAAGAGAATCCTCCTTGTTTTTTCGGGATGAAGGGGAGGGCTCGACCTCATTCAAAATGATGCCTGTTCAGAGCTGGCTCGAAAAAATAAGTAGGTACTTTTATATGTGCCCTCTGAAAAACACTGTCTGCTTTCTGTGCACACATGTGCTTGCCCTCTTTGACTGTTGTCAGCTCTCCGGTGCGCAAAAATACTGTCAGGTATTCTGGAAGAGCTTCGTTGCGTTTTATTGTAGCATGTCAACATGTGTCAATCCGCATAAATAGAGGTGTGTATAGTACTTTTTCGGTATATCCTGGTGAAGAAATGAGAAGGCTAGAGGGAAGGGAACAAGATGAGGGGGCTTATCTGAGGCCTTGCAAATGGTGAAAGAAAGGCTCAGGTAGTAAATGCAGGATTTGCCGCAATATCAGAGACAATCTCTTTTTGTTGTGCATTCGCGAGTGGAAGGTGTGGCCAGAGTCGATGAGCGGCGTCATCCGCGGCCAGAAGCACGCCGAACCGATACAGGATATAGGCATCAGCGGTATTTGATGGAAGGACAGGTTGAAGCGTGCTGCTCGAAAGCTGGGCGGCAGCCAGACAGCCCCTTGCTGCAATCTCTCCTGAGAAGAACGTCCAGGAAGCGCTTTGATTGGTCTTCTCGATCGTTTTGTATTGTGCCTCGCTGAAGATGCGTCCCATCGCGGGCGTGCAGTTCGGATCACCAAACCCGCTGAAACGCTGTGGATGGAAGGCCACCTTCCACTTTCCCTGTTCTCGTGTGATCAGCAAGATGATCAGGTATTGCTCGCCGTCAGTGTTATCTGCGGCGGTTTTATACAGTTGCTGGCTCCCGGGAAGCGTGTATTGCCACTGAACTCGAATAGTTGCGCCCACATTCCAGCCCTCCTGAGTATAGGATGCTGCGTTCTGTCCCGAGGCGTCCTGAATGGGGAACGGTAACGTACAGAAGAGGCGACAATCCTGCTCGTCGAGCTTACAGTTTGGTCCAAGCGAGGGTTGCAGGCACTGACCCTCTTTGCTTGCGTCGGTATCCAGGATAAAGCGCTGTGTAGCCTGGAGCGGACGGGTTGCCTTTTTCACTTTATCGTGGCTGTTATATGCGTAAAGCTCGCCCGGCTGAACCGTATCGCTGGAACGCCGGGTATCCAGAAATTGTTGTGTGGCCTTCTGCAATGATGCCCGCTCGGCTGGCGGGAGTTGCTGCAACGAGAGATGTTGCGGAAAGGTAATCAGATTGACGGCCTTTTGCTGATTGCCGATGGTCTGCTTTACCTGGCAGGCATTGGGATCCTGGCTTCTCTCCGTTGTAGGCACGGTGATCGTACATGCCAGAGGCGTAAAGGGCTCACCCTGCCACTCAAGGGTATGTTTTCCCGGGGTCAGCGTGAGACTCCGTTCGGTTGGCGAGATAAGCGTGTGACCATCGAGATGAAATTGTCCCCACCCTGGAAGGGCCGGAAGCGTGTAGAGATTCGATTGACTTGCCGAATCGGTGGTAAGGCCGGGCTGGCTGAAGAACTCCCGCACGGCCGGAATACTACTCAGAAGCAGGAGCAAAGCAATGAGCACAATGCCTGAGGTAATAAAGAGGCGGTGCCGGCGCTGTTTTGGCGTCAAACGCGAACTAAGCCAGTGCTTCTGGGGTGAAGCCTGGCCTTTTTCCTGTTCTGCTTGTGTTAGATCGCTGATCTCTATCAGGTTTTCATCAAAATCAGGCGGCGTGTTATGTTGCTTATCCTGCATACTTTTTGTGGATGAAGCGGGACCATTCCCGGTACTTCTATTTCTCTTCTTGCACGTGGGCAAGGGCATCTTTCAATTCGCGGTACACGTTGTCGAGATGCTCAGGCATTACTTTGATATCGGCAACCACTGGCATAAAATTGGTGTCACCGTTCCAGCGCGGGACGATATGGAAATGAATGTGTTCGGCGAAACCGGCACCGGCGACCTTGCCCTGATTGAAGCCCATATTAAAGCCATCAGGATTCATCGCATATCGAAGCGCCTTAATCGCGAGCTGTGCCTGCGCCATCATTTCGTTCAATGTTTCAGGCGAAAGCTCTTCCAGCGCTCCAATATGCTGGTAGGGCGCGATCATCAGATGCCCGTTGTTGTAGGGATACAGGTTGAGCATCATAAAACAGAGTTTGCCGCGATAGATAATATGATACTTTTCGTCCTGGTGAGCTGCTGGTTGTGTGCAAAAAATACAGCCCGGTTCAGGCTCAGTTTTTGGCTTGATAAAGGCCATGCGCCACGGGGCCCATAAATTTTCCATAGAAAACCTCTGTTTGCTCTCAATCTATCTTCTTAAGAAGATGCGCATTGCTTCACCGATCGTTATAACACAGTGTAGCGGGAAGTAGCGATCTTGACAAGATTGTAAGGAAGATATTTCACCGCGTTTTTGGTGCATGGAAAAATGATACCCTACCTCGCAAGTGGTGCGGGGAGGGCCCACGCCTGTGGTCTTCCTGAAGTTTTTTGGACAGCGGACAGCGGGCATATCAGGCGCATTTGTACTTTGTGTGACAATATGGACAAAGTATGTTTATGGTGTATTTCTATGAGATACACACTGGCCTATCTGCACGCTCTGAATGGGGCCTATTGTTGGAATAGTGTGGTGCTCCGAGGAACAGATGAGCGAAAAGCCTTTTCTGCGAGACAGCAAAGCTCGGAGCGAAAGAGAATATGGCAACTCCTCAAGCGTAAGAAGGATAGAATCGCTTGCTTGTTTGCACTTACGCTTCCTGCTGTTCCTGGCACCGCTCTGGATCGATTGTGACCCAGTCCTGAGCCCATTGTTCAATAGCCTCAACAACTGGCTTGAGCGCCTGCCCTTTCTCCGTCAGTTGATATTCAATGCGCACAGGGATCTGTGGGTACACCACACGCTTGACGATACCCTCGGCTTCCAGTTCGCGAAGTCGATCGCTCAGGACACGATCCGAGAGGCCGTCAACCAGCGCTGTTAACTCGCCAAAACGCTTGGGGCCTTTCATCAGGACGTTCAGAAGCAAGCCTGTCCAGCGCTTCCCCAGTACCTGAATGGCGTGTTCGTAGCGTGGACAGCATGCATGCGATATGGATGTTTGGTCGATTGGCTTTGTCGCCATATGCTTTCCTGCCATTTGGATTGAAATTTCAGACACCAGATACTTGTATTTGAATACCAAGTATACCATATTTTCTATTCTAACGCAAGTTTCGCTACGTGTAAAAAGTAAGTAAGGTAGATCCCGCCTTTTGTCTCCCCTTTGAAGCTGATAGAATGGAGGCGACTGAAGAACACTTCTGGCTTTTGTATGTGTTGTGGGTATTTGCATATATTTGAAAAATGAGAAAAAGGGGAGTTGCTGCAATGCTTCGCGTCGCGATTGATACTCATGTTCACTCGTTTCATCTCTCGCTGGACTTTATGGCGGCAAGTGGAAAAACAACGGTGCTCCTCGGAGAGAGCGGGGCCGGAAAGAGTACGGTGTTGCGCGCCCTGGCTGGCTTGTTGAAGCCGGAGCGTGGGCATATTTCCTTTGATGACGCGGTCTATTTTGATAGCGAACAGCGGATCGCTGTGCCGCCACAACTCCGGCCATTCGGCTATGTCTTTCAGGATTATGTGCTCTTTCCACATCTGACCGTATTTGAAAACGTTGCCTTTGGTCTGCGAGCGCAGCGACTCCCGGGAACTGAGGTACGGCGGCGTGTGGGCGAGACGCTGGAACGGCTCAACCTCACCAGCTTTGAGCAACGCAAGCCTACACAACTTTCTGGCGGGCAACAGCAGCGTGTTGCCATTGCTCGGGCCCTGGTGTTGCAGCCATCCCTGCTGCTCTTAGATGAACCGATGGCGGCGCTTGATGTTCAGACGCGACGCGAAGTGAGGCAGGAGCTGCGACGGCTCTTGCAGGAGAGCGGCATTACCGCCGTGCTGGTCACGCACCACTATCTGGACGCGCTGCTTTTCGGTCACACTATTCTGGTGCTGGATCGAGGCCGGCTGATTCAACAGGGAGATCAGCGGGAGCTACTTGAGTATCCGCGTTCGTCGTATGTAGCGGAATTGGTGGGTGTCAACTTTCTGCGTGGCCGGGTGCTGCGGAGGGAAGACAGGCGGACCTGCGCTATTGGTCTGAGCAATGGTGGAACACAGGTGGAGGTGATCGCAACCGTCAAGGAAGAGGACGCATTGGAGGTAGGGGCGGAGGCGTTTCTTGTCGTTGATCCCAGAAGCGTTTCGTTGTATCAGAGTATGCCTGATACCTCAGCACGCAATATCTTCCGGGGTGAGATTATGCAGCTTTTGCGCACGGGCGGCCATTTGCGGGTGAGTATGTCAATTGAGCAGGGAGCGCCGCCGTTGCTGGCCGAGATAACAGAAGCTTCGGCCGCTCGCATGGAGCTACACGAAGGAAAAATCGTGTATGCAACCTTTAAAGCGACCGAAGCTCATGCGTATACGTGATGAAGGACAAAAGAGGGTTGCTCTTTTATTCGTGAACGGTTTCGCTGACCCATTCGCAGGTCTCGGGAATGGCACTCTTGAGTGCAGCCGCCAGCCCGTCTAGATCGGTTACATCATCCCGATAGACGGCCCAGGCTTTAGGCTTCTGACCCGGCTCGGTGACCTTGCGATAGGCGATCACACTGATGCGCTTCCCATTCGGGAAGAACTCTTCTTTGACGCGTGTCAGGTCTTCCCAGCGCACCTTGATCTCTTCACCGCGCTTGTTCCGCTTGATGACGCCTTCCTCGGTTAACGAGATAGTAAAAGGAACGGGGGCGATCAAGCGCAGGTAGTAGACAAAGCCCAGAATGAAGAGCAGCGCCAGAATCGTGCTGCCGACGCCAAAGGAAGGGATCTGATAATACGCGATCCAGAGCACCACGCCCACGGCGCCGATAATGCCAAGCGTGGTCACGACCAGTTTAAAACGGCTGAGCCCAGGACCAATAAATATCTGGCCTTGCTCCTGAGCTGGAGATGACGATGCCATAATGTAAATGCTCCCGCAATGCTATTGCCACCCTGCCGTAAACGACAGGTAAAATACCAGAGTTGCGACAAGCTTTTGTCTTAAAAGGTATTGTAACAATAGGTATGGCAGTATGCAACTTCTGTAACTGGGACAGGCATCCTAGCAACTTTGCTATAGAAGGACAGTGTGATATACTGAACACGATGTTGTCCCAGAGAGGATACCCTGATACTGCTCTAGTAAGGTCGTTCGTACAGCTCAATAGCTGCTTGAAAAAGGGAGTAATGCCGTGTCTAGACTGCGCGCTTCAGGTGTTTCAACTGGGATACCAAACACAGGGCCAGCAAGCGCTCAAAGGGTTACTGATAAGCTGCTCGCAACTCAGGGGTATGTGGTAGGTGTTGAGATCAGCGGAGGAGGAGCGCGGCAATCGGTGGCACTGGCTAATTTAGATGGTGAGATCCTCCATCAGATACGCCGACCCCTGGAGTATTTGCCCGATCGAAATACAGCGCTGGAACATCTCAAAGTGATGCTCTCCGAGGTAACTGGATCCGCGCTGGATGGTCGTCTCCTTCGTGTCGGTATTGCGGTCGGAGGCCTGGTAGATGCACGCCGTGGGCTTGTTCGTACCCTCCATCGTGCGCACGGGTGGGATCATTTCCCGCTACAGGATTATTTCACAGAACAGGTGGAAGTGCCCTGTATTATCGATAATAATGCAAATGCCGCGGCGTTGGCAGAATGTATCTATGGAGTTGGACGCGGCGAACGGGTTGTCCTTTATGTCGGGTTAGGGCGTGGAATCGGGGGCGCTCTGGTTGTGGATGGGAAGGTGTATCATGGCGTTTCCTGTACCGCTGGAGAGATTGGTCATATGCTCGTCGTACAGGAAGGCGGCCCCAGATGCTCCTGCGGAGGCTTTGGACATCTGGAAGCTGTTGCCTCGGCACAGGCTATTGTAAACAGATTGATCGGGAGATCAGTAAACTATCCAGAGACAGAAGCGGCTATCCGTCGCATCACTGACGGACGTGCAGAGCGTATCACTGCCGCACAGGTGTTTCAACTGGCGGCTGAGGGCGATGAACTGGCACGACAGGGTGTTGAGGAGGTTTGTACTTATCTGGGAATTGCCCTGGCTAATATTGTCCATTTAGTAAATCCAAGTATGATTATCCTGGGTGGGTCTGTCGCACAAGCAGGTGATTTGTTAATCGGGCCTCTCCGGGAGCGTCTCCAACGTTTGTGCTTGCCCGCTGCGTTTCAGGATTTGCGCATTGTCCAGGGGTCTCTGGGTACGGATGCCAATCTTGTAGGAGCGGTGACACTGGCTCTACAGGACTTATAGGAAAAGATGCAAAATCTTGAGGGGCTTATGGTAGAAACGGGTCGAGTCATTCAACGGCGCTACCTGCTTCAACGGCTGGTGAAACAGGGGCGTGCGTGTACCGTCTATCAAGGATTCGACCAGGTGTTGCAGCGCGTTGTAGCTATTAAGGTAACTCCTGCCGATCACGTCGCAACGTACCGTGCAGCACTCCGCCTGACTTCTCAGTTTTCCCATCCTAATATTGTCGGGATCTATGATCTGATTGTTGAACCTGATTGCCTGTATATTGTACAGGAGTATGTGGATGGCGATGACTTTCCCGCGCTGTTACAAACACAGTTGTCGGCCTTTGAAGTCGCGGATCTGGGACGGCAGATTTGCCTTGCGCTCGTTTATGCAAGTAATTCTGGACGAAAAATTTGTCATGGAGATCTGACACCTTCCTCTGTTATCCGGGATCGTCGAGGACTGGTACGCGTCAGTAATTTTGCGCTGCCTGCTGATATGCAGTATTTTACTTTGTGGAGTGGCGTTGGTGGAGACGGCATCGCGATTTCGGATCAGCAGTTGCCTTATGGACAGATCAGTGAGGGCCGCCTTGCCGATGATGCACGGGCGGCTGGCCTTTTGTTATATCAGTTGCTCACCAGCCGAGCGCCGGGTGCTACGTTTGTTGAACCCCCTTCCGACGGTCGCTTGCGCTTTCAACGTGGCGTTCCTCCTGAACTCTGCGATATTGTTGCCCGCGCTGTGATTCGTCAACATCCTCAACGGCTGATGACGCCGGAAATGATGTATCTGGAACTGAAAGATCTGGCTGAGGCCCTGGAACCTCTGGAGCCGGTTCAATCCAGCTACCAGACAGAAGATATGGTCAAGCCTCGCCAGATTATGCCGGTCGCAAGTGGCGCTCCCGGAGGCTTACCTTCTCAGGAGCGTGCGCCAACTGGCTTGCTCTCTTATCACCCCGAGGCGACAGTCAGTGGCCTACTTGATCGCCAGGAGGTCTCACAGCCGCTCCTTGATCCTGCTGCGACCACTGAAGCCGCTTATCAGCAGGCAACGGCTATGAACTCTTCTCCCGGCTATCCTCCTGTGGAGCAGAACTATGCACGAGGCAATGAGGCCGCTCCTGTTGACGCCGGTCGTGGGGTGAACTGGCCGCTGATGATCGGTCTGGGGCTGGTGCTTTTCGCTCTCTTCTTTTTCATCGGTTTCTTTCTTTCCCAGGTTGTCTTTCACGCGTAGCGCCGGTATATACCAGAAAGATATTCTTGTTTCTGCAAGGGGGGAAATGTTTCCCCCCTTTCTATTTTTGGAAGAAGCCTCACCTATCTGCTAGCTCGCAGATTGCCCGAATCCCCTTCTCGATATCCGCTTCGGATGCCGCCAGCGAGATACGGATATACTGACGCGCCACCTGTCCATAGCTGCTACCTGGTGAAGTGAGCACCTGCTTTTCTTCCAGCAACTTGATCGCAAAGTCGGCGCTATCGAGCGCTGCCCGGCCCTCCCGAGGACTGATATCAATCAGCGCATAGAAGGCTCCATGTGGTGTGTAGACGTATCTTCCATACTCCTGTAACAGTTGTACGGCCAGATCTCGGCGGTGCTGGTAGGCTGCCCGCATCTCTTCCACACAATCCTGTGGCCCGGTGAGTGCGGCGGCGGCAGCTCTCTGTGCGACCAGCGTGATATTGGTATGCGTCGCCAGAAGAATATCTTCCAGCCGCCTGATAAGTCCTGTCCCGGTCACGATATAGCCAACGCGCCAGCCGGTCATTGCGTAGGTTTTGGAGAATGAGTAGACGCCAATAAATGTATTGCTTTCAAGTTCTCCCGCTGTGAGCAGCGAGCCAGGGCTGACATGTTCGCCCTCAAAAACCAGTTGATCGTAGCACTCATCCGAGAGCAAGTAGAGCTTGTGCCGCCGGGCAAAGTCCAGCAGGTCATGGACCAATTGCGGCGGGAATACGGCTCCGGTCGGGTTCCCTGGCGTATTGATGACCAGCATTCTGGTGCGCGGCGTGATTAGCTTCTCCATCTGTTCGAGGTCGGGAAGCCAGTCATTGCCTGGATCAAGGGTATAGGGAACAGCCTTGACTCCCAGAGTGCCCAGTTGGAGGTAGTAGAGCGGGAAGCAAGGATCAGAGATCAGCACTTCGTCGCCCGGCTTGAGCGTCGCCTGAAAGGAGGCAAGGAGCGCGTTGGTTCCTCCGGCGGTGACCACGACGTTCTCAGGACGAACTGTATACCCGTTGACCCGGGTGACCTTTTCGGCCAGCAGTGTTCGCAGCCACGGCCAGCCCGGTGGCGGTCCATACGAAATGGGCTCCTGCTCGATAGTCGCGATTGCCGCACGGCGAATGTGGTCCGGGGTGCGGAAGCTTGGTTCTCCCATGTGGAGCGGCAACAATGGCGGGAGCTGTTCCCCTCTGGCCTCTGCTTCCGCGCGAAGCTGCTGTGCATACGCGATCAAATTTGTTTTTGGTGCTTGCTGAGGTGTTACCGTCATGCTTTGTTGTCCCTGTTCTGCAAAGATAGTGTGATACGTTGAATCAGTCCTGTCAGTAATGCAATCCGTTCGGGTAGGTAGTCAAGCTCAATGTATTCATCTGGATTGTGTGCCTTGCCGCCTCCTGCTCCAAGCCCGTCGATGGTAGGAATACCCAGGCTGGCCGTGGTATTGGCATCAGAGGCACCTCCAGTAGTGAGAGCCTGGATCTGGATACCCAGTTCAGCCCCGGCCTCCTGGGCCATGTGAACCAGATGTGCATTGCGTTCTGAGGGCTCAAAAGGCTGACAGCGAAAGCCACCACTCAGGCTGACTGTTGTGCCCTCAATTTTACGCCGGGAAATAGTTTTCCGTATCGCTCCTTCCAGGGCCTTAATCCCTGCGCGAGTGCTGGCGCGCACATCCATTTCGCAACAGGCATATTCTGGTACCACATTGCCGCGTGTGCCGCCTTGAATGGTCGTGACACTGAGTGAGGTGCCGGGAATCGTGCCGTGCAGTTCCTGCAACAGCCCGACCAGGTGGGCCAGCTCAACAATGGCGTTGCGTCCCTTCTGTGGCTCGACTCCTGCATGTGCTGCTATCCCATGCACTTCAACCCGATAGAGCCCGGAACCCCTGCGAGAAGAGACTACCGAGCCCAGTTCCCGCCCCGGCTCAAGGACAATGACGGCATCGGCTTCCTGAGCAAGCTCTGTGACCAGCGGCTTACTTGAGGGCGAGCCGATCTCTTCATCGCTGTTGAAGAGAAAGGTGATATGCTGATAGTTCCGCTCCTCAAGCAGCTCTACTGCATACATGCCAATCAGCAGGCCGGATTTCATGTCGAGCACGCCCGGACCCTTTGCAATGCGTTTCTCTGGCTCGTTCTCGGCAGCACAAATCCTGAACGGGCGCTGTTGGGCCTCGCCATCCAGGAAAACGGTATCCATATGCCCGATCAGCAGAATACGGGCACCGTTTGGGTTCTCACCGGGATGTGTCGCGATCAGATGATTACCGTACTGAGTCTGGTGATCGAAACGAACTTGATAGCCCTTTTCCAGAAAGCGCCTTTGCAGATAGGCACCGACGCGATCGACTCCTGCTTTATTGTCTGTGCCGGAATCGATGTTTACGATCGCTTCGAGATCTGCCAGGAAAGCATCTAACTCGTTGCGAGCCCGCGCCACGACTGGATGAATACTCTGCATTTAGATTACACCTTCTTTCCTGAATTGTTCAATGGCCTCGACTTGAAACCCGTACTCCTGAAGAATGGCACTGGTATGTTCTCCGAGCGCAGGAGGCTTTGAACGCATCGTTTGAGGAACATCAGAGAGACGTGGAAATGTTGAGAGCTGAGGAGGAGCATTTTCTGCTTCGCGAAAGAGGACACCACGTGCCTGCATCTGTGGATCGTTCAGGGCTTCAGCGAGCGTATAGACTGGACCCACACAGCTATCAAGGTCGCCCAGTTCTGCCATCCACTCATCACGCGTTTTCGTTTTAAAGACGTTGCGCAGGATGGTGAGGGCCTGTTCGCGTTCATCCGGTCCAACAGGTGAATGAAAGGGGAGCAGTTCCAGGTGCCCGATCCGGGTACAGAATGCATGCCAGAATTTGGGTTCCAGTGCGCCAAGCGTCAGAAATTGCCCATCTTTCGTTTCATAGATATGGTAGCAGGGGAGATCTCCCGTCAGAGATGTGCGCCCCGGGAGTGGCTCTTTGCCGGTATGGAGATAGGCCGCGATCTGAAGAGGGAGCAGGGAGAGCAACCCTTCTGTCATGGCGACGTCAATCATGCGCCCTTCACCGGTCTGTTGACGGCCAAGCAAGGCGGTAAGGATGCCGATAACGGCCAGATAGCTGCCGCCGACCAGATCGCCAAATTGGGTTGGTGGCATCATAGGCCTGCCTTCCTGATCACGCAGATGATGCAACAGGCCTGCATACCCGGCATAATTGAGATCGTGCCCGGCTCGTTCGCTGTATGGTCCATCCTGACCATACCCGCTGATAGCGCAATAGATCAGCTCCGGGCGCTTGGCCCGCAACCGCTCATAGGCTAGCCCCAGGCGGGCCATTACTCCGGGACGAAAGCTCTCAAGCACGACATCCGCACGCTCGACAAGACGCAGAAAGAGGGCGCGCCCGCTCTCCGTTTTCAGATTCAGAGTCATGCTGCGCTTGTTGCGATTGATGGCCTGAAAATAGAGGTTGATGCCGTTCTGATCGGTCGGGGGCATGGTCCGGGCATAGTCACCTGTGCGGGGCTCTTCCACTTTAATGACATCTGCGCCATAGTCGGCCAACATTTGCGAGGCATAGGCGCCGGGTAGCAAGCGTGAGAGGTCGAGAACGCGGATACCCTGTAGTGGCAAGCTCATAGCTCTCTCCTTTCACACCTCCTGGGAGGTGTTGCGGCTCAGTCTCTTGCTGAACAGAGGCTGTTTTATGGTTGCAAGGCGTATGCCAGATCTTATCATCGTCTGAAACTAGCGTACCAGTCTTTGGAAAGCGTTGTCAATCGCGGTGCTTCTGCTTCCCGCTTTCTCTCTCTGAATGCTCGCTTGATTCGTGGTACAATGCGATGCGGAATAGCCCTTTCTTTAACACGAGAGAGGCTGCTTGTAAGGATAGTATTTTTTCTGATGAGAGGACGTCTTGATCTATGACGATTGCGATTGTTGTGCATGGAGGCGCCGGGAATATTGCACAGGAGCGGGTTGAAAGTGGCATGGCGGGATGTCGTGCCGCTGCTCTGGTTGGTATGGAGATTCTAAAGCGTGGGGGCAGTGCGCTGGATGCTGTCGAGGCGGCAGTGCGAGCGCTTGAAGATAATCCTCATTTCAATGCAGGCACGGGCTCCTGCCTGACATCTGAGGGTAATATTGAGATGGATGCGGGGATAATGGAGGGACATACTCTCCAGGTTGGGGCGGTTGCTAATATCCAGCGATTGAAGAACCCCATTGCACTGGCCCGTAAAGTGCTGGAGAGTCCGCATGTGATGTTGGTTGCTCGTGGGGCGGAGGAGTTCGCTCACGAGAATGGCTTTGCCTTCTGTGCATTTGAAGAGCTCCTGACCGAGCGTCAGAAGATGAACTGGATGCGTGCGCAAGGCAAACTTGCGGCTGAGCCTGAGGATGTAGAAGAGAAGAAGCATGGCACCGTCGGTGCTGTAGCGGTTGATAGCGAGGGGCATCTTGCGGCGGCAACCTCAACGGGCGGCATTGTGAACAAGCGGCCGGGCCGCGTTGGTGATTCACCATTGGTGGGCTGCGGTTTCTATGCGGATGAGCATGCCGCTATTTCCTGTACCGGCTATGGGGAGGATTTTATTCGTCTGATGATCGCCAGACGCGCTGCCGATTTCGTGGCTTCTGGCCTACCAGCACAGCAAGCTGCTGAGGCCGCGATTGCTGTACTTGGCGCGAGGGCCACTGGCACAGGCGGTCTGATTGTGGTCGATCGCGAAGGCAATGTCGGCTACCACTGGAATACGCCGCTGATGATGTATGCGGCTTTGCAGGAAGCGTAGTGAGTGCTATGTTTCACGTGAAACAGAAACCCGGCAAAGAGGGCCAGAGTGTTTCACGTGAAACATTCTTATTTGTAGGCAACCACGCCGAAGGCTTCGGGACGGCGTACGACCCGTTTAAAACCGGCTTCCTGCAAGCGCTTTAACGCGCCACGGGCAACGGTGCCGCTGGACTTGCTCTCCAGATTTCCGATATAGTGGAAGAGCCGCCCGCCGCGTTTCAGGATGCGATAGAGCTCACGATAAAACTGTGCGGAATACAGCTCACCGGCCAGGCTGAAGACGGGGGGATCATGAATAATCCGATCGAATTGGTTATCGGCGAAGGTGGGAACAACCTCATAGGCATCGCCCATACGCTGCTTGATCCTGGGATTGGTGAAGAGATCGCGTGACCAGGGATTCTGACGAGCTATCTCCTGCGCTCCCGGGTCCAGTTCGATCGTGATCACCTCTTGTGCGGTGCGAGCCGCCGCGATCGCTGTGTAGCCAAGTCCGGTTGCGGTATCAAGCACGGTGCCCTGGATCGGGGTGATAGTGGCGATTTTTTTACGGGTATCCTCGCTCGGGTCAACATCCACAATGCGATGCATGGTAAAGCCTGCGATCAGCATTGTAGGCCAGCCATGTGTGGGCATCAGGCTACACATGCGGTTGGTCGCTTCAGAAAACACGCGAATAGGGACTATTTCTCCACCTTCCACGCGGAAACAGTTCACCTCAGCCTGCGCTATGCCCTCAAGCTGCTGCCAGGAAAGCGCCTCTCCGCCCGGGAAGGTAACGCCTGTCTCTGTAAGCGTGACGCTCGTCTGCGAAACGCCGAGATCAGGAGTGATATCAAGCGTAGCACGGCCCGCTTTATGTGCCTCAAGCAGCGCTCTGGCTTGAATAAAAGAAAGTACGATTGATGATGTCATTGCACTATGCTCCAGGATCAACGTCAGGTTTCACTGTAGCATACTGCGTAGAAGCGGTCAACGCCTTCCGCTACTTTGATAAGGGAACCAGCGGGGCGGTCGGTTGTGTGGCTTGCAGAAAGCTCCTGTTGCGGTTGCGATAGTCCAGGTAGTCATTGAACATGCGCAGCTCCTGCCCTTTCAAGATGCGCCGAACCTCTGCCTCAGGGAGCCAGCAGGCTTTATGCCGCAGTGAACCGCCGACAACTTCGCCCGCAAACACAAAATGACAGAGACTCGGCCTGTTCCAGCGGCTGCCCGGCAGGGAATAGAAGTTAATGAAGCCGGTAATGCGCAGGACCAGCCCTGTTTGCTCTTCCCCTTTGCGCTCGGCGGTCTCTTCTGGGGCCTCATTCCATTTAAGCAGTCCTCCGGGGAAGATCACGCGCTTGCGAGAATGACGCAGCATCAAAAAACGGCCATGTTCTTCAACCACAAGAGAAGTGCTACTCAAAGGGGGAAGTTTGTTTCCCAGAAAGAGATTGAGGACGTTGCAAAAGATGCTTGAGAGAGTGTAGAACATAACTCGCTTCCTCCTTGATCGTTGCTTACAAGATCAATGATAGGCGAGAATTGTCATAGCTCTATCATGGAGCTGTCGCGGAATTGTCACAATAGGCGGTCAAGTGTGAGGGCCAGGGGAGGAGAGCGCTTAACCGCCCTCCTCCACCGCTATTGTTTGTTGTCCAGCCGTGCTTCACGCAGAGGCCGATAGAAGATGGCCAGAAACGCGACGAGAAGTTGAGGAATAGCCAGCAACACAATGGTGAGTATTGGCCCTACCCATTGAAGCAGCAGGCTGGTAGCTCCAATGCCAATCGGGCGGGAGCCGCTCATCAGCAACCGATAAGCGCTGTTGACACGTCCAAGAATGTTATCTGGTACGACAGTCAGACGATAACTGTAGAGCGGCACTGTCACTATGGGAACGATCGCATAGCCAGAGATGTTCAAAATGCTCAAAATTAGCGGATCGGGTGCGATGCAGTAGAAGAGCCAGGAGACAGCCCAATAGAGCGCGCCGAGAATGATGAGCCGGGAAAAACCAAGCCATTTCAATAATGGGGTGACCAGCAGTGCTCCAATAATACTGCCCAGACCGCCCGATGAGAGAATAAATCCGGTCGTTGTGCTATCCGCGTGCATGCCCTGAGCAAGCATAATGATAATAAGCGTAAATCCAGCACATGGCGCAAGCAGACCGGTGGTCAGCAGCGCCAAAAAGCGCAGGATAGGGTGCTTCCAGAGCCATATCTGACCTTCCTTCATCTCCTGCCACAAAGTATTCACCGAGGTGGCTTGCTGCTCCTGAAAAGGGACTCTGATACAGACAAGAGAGATCACAGAGGCCACAAAGGAGAGCGCATCAAGGATAAAGGGGAACATGGGCGAGAAGCTATACAGCATACCTCCGAGCAGGGGGCCAAGCATCAAACACGTGGAATAGATCACTTCATTCCAGCTTGATGCAGAGGCGAGCTGTTCCCGGGCAACGACGTTGCGCAGTGCAGCTCCCTCGGCCATCTGAAAGAAGACAAAAAGCGAGCCCTGGATGAATGCAACCAGGTAGAGGTGAATAAGAGTCAGATGGCCCAGGAAGTAGGCCAGGGGAATACTTCCCAGAGTCAGGGCGCATCCCGCGTCACTGATAATCATGATGAGCTTGCGATCTTTTCTGTCGGCAAGTGCTCCCGCTGGCAGACAGAAGAGAATATAGGGAAGAGTTCTCAGTACAAGCATAACCCCCGTTTGCAGTGGCGAGCCAGTTAACGCCAGTACCAGGAGGGAAAAGGTGAAGTCTGACATGAAGGAACCGAGAGCAGAGATACCCTGTCCACTGATCAAAGTCAGATACGAGCGATTTTGCCAGAGTGGCTGTGTTTTTGTGACTTGCATAAAAGGTGTTGCCTCTTTCCGGGTCAAAATGGGAAACATCAACTGACGGTGCGGAGGGACACCGCGTTCTGAATGTCAAAAAGAAAGAAGCAACCGCGGTGTCCTGCGACACCGCCAGGGGAGAAAAGGAAGTGGAAAACGTACGCAGAAAAATGACTACTCTCTCCAATAGTAGTAGCCTGTTGTTCTATTTGCGTCGTATTTCCGCCGCATAAGCCTGACGCTGTCGCTTATGCGGCTTTTCTTATCATGAGGAGAACTGCTTGTTGGCTGGTATTCATAGATAGGACTATGCCATATCGAAATGCTGTCTGTCAAGAGAATAGCTATCCGATGCGCTGCTGTCGTGTGATAAAATCGGGTACGGGAGGGATGATATGCAGATACGAGAGCCAGCAGAGTACGCAATCCTTGGCCTGCTGAGCGAGCAGCCAATGCATGGATATGAGATGTTTCAACGGTTCGAGCATGGCACACTGGGTGAAATCGTGCACCTGGAGATGAGCCAGATGTATGCGTTTCTCAAAAAGCTGGAGCGGCTTGAGGCGATTGAGGCGGTCATTGAGAAGCAGGGAGCGCGTCCACCACGCAAGATCTTCCATCTGACCGAGCGGGGGCGAGCAACCTTTACAGCCTGGCTAACGCAGCCAGTGGAGAAGCCGCGGGACATTCGGATTCTCTTTTTAATCAAACTCTATTTTCTCTTGCGCCTGCATCCCGAACGAGCCGAGATGCTGATAGAGGAACAGATTCAGGCCTGCGAGCGCTTCCTGAGCTATCTACAGTCGCGTCAGAACGAGGGTGAACCCTTTTTTGATCATGTTGTTTTGCGCAGTCGCATCTATCAAACGCAGGCGCTCCTTGAATGGTTGCGAGAGCTACGCGCTATGCGGCTACAGCAGTGACGCCAGCCGGAGATGGAAGCGCGGGTTATAATCTTTGTCGCAACTGCTACAGGAGACCGGTTGCGAATAGCGGCGGGCGCGTGGATATTGCTTCTTACAGTGCGGGCACTCATACAGGTAGCGCAGGGGCCGTGCCGCTCTGCGGGCCTTTTCCCGTCGTTGACCTTCTTCATGGAGCAGGGCGCGGAGCTCTTCCAGACTATAACCGGTAATGGCCGCTTCCTCAACGGCGATCGCATCGAAGCCGTGATGTCGGTGGCGCCGTGGGGTGCCATTGACGCGATCGGCCAGATGAATTAGTTCATGTGCAATTGTGACTTCAATTGACTGTGGCTGCATATCAGGTTCAATAAAGATCAGATGCCAGTGGACGGGGGCCATCGTATGGGGAGAACCGGAGGTCGGGCGCTGAGCGTCGGCGCGTTGGGTGCTCAGATAGCAATAACAGCCAAGCACGAGCGGGTTGAGCCGCTTCCCTGTCCACCGCGCAAACTCCCGTCGATCCTGGGTCATAGCCAGAAACGAAAGTTCTGCTGTGGGAAGAGCCAGTTTCTCCCAGTAATGGATCAGCCAGCGCAGAAGCGTTTGAGTATCCCCATGAATGATTGGTTCATCCTGTTGAGGTGGCGGCGCAGGAGCGCTTTTCTTTCTAGCGCGTGGGGCGGTGGTCATATCTCTCCTTCTTACGATTCAGGTGACGAAACGGCATGCAGGATAGAACGTGATGAGCGTTACCGCTGTTTTCGCCTGCATCCCTGCAAAGACACGTGCGAGAGTGATAGTAGTTTCCAGTATATCAAGCAGGAAGATGAGGTGCAAGTGTAGGCTGTGTTGTGTGTCAGTTTAGATCAGCGTTTTTTGCTGAAGGTATTCTTGACACTACATGTATACGGTCGTAAGATGAGGGCAAAGTAATCAGAACCAGTCCTCCGTTCTGTTAAGGAGCCACACGCGATGTCATTTCAAATTTGCATCAAAACGGCAAAAAGCCTTCGTCAACTCGCCTCTGAGATACGGGATGTGCTCTCTTTGCCACCTTTTACTGAGAGCGTCTTTGATGGCGCGCCCTATTGTCAGTTTGAGGTGCTTGGCATGCTGATTCTGCTGCATGAAACCGAGAAAGAGGAGCGAGACCCGGAGGTCAGTGACTTTCCCTATGCATTTGATCTGCAAGCAGCCTTTATGGAACATGATCTCAATACTGATCCAATGGAAGAATTGCTTCAGCCATATTATGCTCAGTTGCTTTCATTTCATCTGAATGTTGAGACGGCGTATAGAGAAAAGAAACAGATCGGGCAACACTGGCAGGTACGCTATTGCTACCTGCAAAAGAATCCGCAGTGGGATGGCTCGGTTCTTTTTGGTGAGGCCGGTTGGGAGCCAGCGGTCAGACGAACGGCGGTGAGCCCCTGGCGAACGATGCTCCCTCCTGCTCGATGATGACTTTGTGCATGTGTGATTCTGGCTTTTCTCCTTACCCGGTTGGCATTCTTACGGACGTCGGTTCTTTGACAGGCCCACAGCGCTGCGCCCGGCAGCAGCCATAGAGTTGTATCTTGTTAAGAATACCTGGCTGGAGTGCTTGGATAGAGTGCTCAGAGCGTACTCCAAACAGAGCACGTGCTTCTCTACAAATACTCTCTACTGCTACTGCGGCGAGCATCGCTGCCGTCGCCAAGAAGCGACTGACTATGGATGGTAGTGCATGCTCTATGCTGCTTTCATCGTTCCCTGTGTCTGCATTCGTGCGTGGCTGTTCTCCGGTCAACAGAGGGCCACGGTGCTACCGGGACAATGAAATACTCTAGACGATATCGATGGCTGTTTGCTCTATAATGTAGTCAACAACCGCTTCAAGGTGGTGATTGCGCTGATAGACGCGTCGCTGCCGTTTTGCGCCATTTCCTTCTCGTAGGACCTTTTCCACCTGTCGCGTGACGGCATCCCAATCTCCAAAGAGTTCAAGTGAAGGACGAATCCTGGCAAGGAGTTTTTCAACCAGTTGGTAGGCGGGGACAGCTTCTTCTGTTTCAAGGTCAACAAGTTCGGCATCTAACCCATAGCGAGCCGCACGCCAGTGGGCGACACGCAGGAGTTCCTGACGGGCCGGGAAGAATGGCTCATTGTTCAGGACTTTTTGATAGCAGGTATGAAGCAGAGCACGAGCCATCCCTGCCAGCATAATCGCCTCGTTAATGGTCAGGCAGACATCGGCAACACGGATCTCAATTGTAGGAAAGCGCTCGGAAAGGCGCATATCCCAATAAATCTTTGTTGGATCGGTGATGCAGTTTGTTTTGACGAGGGACTGAAGCAGGGACTCATATTCTTCAAGCGAGGAGAAAATCTGCGGGGGTCCTGATTGTGGCCAGCGGGACCACTGGGTAGAGCGAAAGCTGTCATAACCGGTATCTGTCCCCCACCAAAACGGTGAACTGGCACTGATTGCCAGCAAGCTCGCCAGCCAGATACGGGCATGGTTCATCACCTGTATGCCAATACGTCGATTCGGGATGCCAACATGAATATGACAGCCGAGAATAGATTGCTCGCGGGCAATCTGCTGGAAGTCGCGTTCGAGCGCAAGGTAACGCTCCTGTGGCGTAATCATCTGTCGGGACCAGTGAGAGAAGGGATGTGAGCCCGATGAGGCGATACGACAATCAAACCGAGAGGCTGCATCGATCACTCCTTTACGCAAGCGAACGAGGTGTTGCTTTGCCTCATTCAGCGTGGAACAGATAGGTGTGGCAATCTCTATCTGCGAGAGATGAATTTCAAACTGAACATCATTGCCCAGGATCTTTTTAGCTTCCTGGATCACCGGTTCAGCCTGTGAACTCATGTCACGCGTCAGAGGATCGATGATCTGGTATTCTTCTTCGACACCGAAAGAGAAGTGTTCCGGCGAGAGCATGCAGGACGCCTCCTGTAGGAAGGTTGTAACATTTTGCATTGTACGAGGTAACGATGTGTCAACCATGATAAAGTAGCCTCCTTTTGTGTCCCCCTTTATTTGTACAACTAATTGGGCATCGGTAGCAAGAGAGGGAGCGGCTTTTACCTTGATTGAACTAAAAAGAGAGATAGAGTAGTATATTTGGAAAGAAACGGGTTGATGTGAAACTCCTGTTAGAACGGTATACGCACTATAACCCGAGTGAGATTCAGCGGCCTTACTGGCGTATTGTATCGTACAATCATTAATACGTTTGATTGGAGTTGTTGGTTTGCATATCGCGCTTGAGCGCCAACATATTCGTTTCCTTCGAGGTCGCTTTTGCTGTGCTTCATCTTGCCTCGATTGGTATCCACGTGATACAGTACTGCATGGAGATGATGCCAGAAACGCCCGAGGAGAGAAGCAGTATCCATGTATCAGTGTTTTTGTATGGCATCAGATAAGGGTGTTTTCTTTTTCGTTTCTATCACGGAGGATCTGCTATGGTCAGTGCAATCGTTTTGATGAATGTGCAGCGAGGGGAGGTCAATGAGACGGCGCAGCGGTTGCTGGAGATAGAAGGGGTATCTGAAGTGTATTCGGTGACTGGAGAGTACGATCTTGTTGCGATCGTTCGTGTGCCGCGCTATGAAGATCTGGCGACTGTAGTGACCGGTCGAATGCCGCAGATAACGGCTATTCTCAAGACGCACACTCTGACTGCCTTTCAATGCTATTCAAAAGCCGACTTACAACAGGCCTGGGATCTGGGGATCGAGTAGGAAGGTATGTTGCTACACACTGAGCGCCTGGTATTACGTGAATTTGTGCGGTCCGATTGGCGAGCCGTGCTTCGTTACCAGGCCCACCCGTTATATTTGCGCTACACCCCCTGGACAGAGCGGACAGAGGCGGATGTGCGCAGTTTTGTCAATATGTTCCTGAGCTGGCAACGTGAGCGCCCTCGTTTACGCTTTCAGTTCGCGATGGAACTGGATGGACAGCTCATCGGCAATTGTGGGATTCGCACGAATATGCAGCAGCCCTGGGAGGCGAATATTGGCTATGAGCTGGATAGCCGCTATTGGGGAAGAGGCTATGCCACCGAGGCTGCCCGTGAATTGCTGCGGTTCGGCTTTGAGGAATTGCGCTTCCATCGTATTTGTGCGCAGTGTATCGCGGAAAATCTGGCTTCCGCTCATGTCCTTGAACGAATCGGCATGAAGCGGGAGGGGCATTTGCGCGAAAACGAGTGGATGCGCGGGCGCTGGTGGGATACGCTGGAATATGCCATTCTGGAGAGCGAATGGAAAGCGCTGTATTACCCCGCAAACGATTCGCCTGAGCGTGAATATTCTCCCCTGCTCTATGGCGGATGACTAGGGGAGAACCTGATTGATATAGTTCAGCAGTGAGGATGTGGTCCACCATCCATACCCTAACGCGACGGCGAGTAGCAGATAAATACAGGCGATCAGCAGCCGTTGCTTGACCGAAATCGGGTCAAGTGGAAGTTGGGGCTTGCGAAAACTGACAATCGTCATCGTGACGCTGATCAACAGGAGCAGGAGCGTCAGCAGGCTGAACGCGATCAGCAAGGGCGACGAGAGGTTAAAGGTATCCTTGAGTAGGATCAGCCCCAGTGGTAACCCGAGCACGAATGACCAGCGCCAGAGAATCGGGGCCACACGCCCGCCATCCAGCGGCTGAAGCGGGAGCAAATTCAAGAGATTGAGATAAAAGCCGACATAGGAGAGCACCAGCCACATACGCGCATGCCCGAAGAGAAAGCATAGGTGTAGATCGAGCGGATCAGACGGGAAAAAGAACTGCGTGGGACAATCCTGTGAACTGGCATACATCGCCATTGCGTAACAAAAAGCGGCTCCCAGACCACCAAAAAAGGGACCAGAGAGCGCGATGAGTGCTACATCCTCCGCCTTGCGTATCGGGGGAATCGCCACAAACGCGCCAAGTAGCGGGATAAAGAAGGGGCCGCGTGTCGGGATGCGCTTCAACCAGAGCACGATCAAATGACCGAGCTCATGCAATAGGAGTATACCCATAATACTCAGGGCCACAAACCATGAGCGAAAAAGGAGCTGCATCACCAGCACGCTGACAAGAATCGAGGCTGGTGGGAGACCGTATTTGATCCACGGGCGCATCGTCCGTGAGCGAAAGAGCTTTTTCATGCGGGGTATGCCTCCGCCGGGTTGCTCTCTTCGGACATGGGTTTCTCCTCTTCGATGAATCATAGTGGTGGGGAAAAGGGTTCGTTGAGAAAAACAGAATCGATCTCTTTTTATGTTCCGGGCACATTCATGCTGAGAACGTCTGGAAGGTTTCCCCTGTGACCGTTGCTGAGTTCTTCATATTATACCTTCTCTGGTCTCCTTTGCTCAATGCTTCTTTTTTGGGGGCGAGAACGCTGCGCGAAACACTTGTAATACAGGATCGGTAAAGCTACAATGGAGAAAACCACCACTGGAATAACCGTCCCAATGGAGCAAGGAATGCAACAGGTACGATTTTGCCCGCATTGTGGTGCCACGGTACAACGGGTCAATGCTCGCTTTTGTGAAACCTGTCACCAATCTCTCTATGTTACCCCGACTCTTTCTCTGGCAGGCGCTCTGCCGCAGGGCTTTGTACTGAAGCAGCGCTATCAGCTTGAGGGGAAACTGGGAGAGGGCGGGTTCGCAGCCGTCTACAAGGCGCGTGATCTTGTGCTCAGTAACGCATGGAGAGCGATCAAGGAAATGTGTTCCCAGGGACAGGGAACCGACACGCGTGAAATTCGTCTGGCCGCCGATGCCTTTAAACAGGAAGCAACGTTGCTGGCTGGACTGATGCATCCCAACTTACCCCGGATCTATGATCATTTTGAGGAACAGGGTCACTGGTTCCTGGTGATGGACTATATCGAGGGCGAGACGCTTGAAAAATATTTGAGTCGTATGCCTGATCGAAAGCTCCCTCCGGAAACCGTTCTCCCCCTCGCGATCCAGCTCAGCACGGTTCTTGGCTACCTGCACAGTCAGCAGCCTCCCATTATTTTTCGTGATGTCAAGCCAGCAAATATTATGTTGACCGCGGATGGTCATCTCTATCTGATTGATTTTGGCATTGCGCGTCTCTTCAAGACCGACCAGGCCAGGGATACCATCGCGCTTGGTTCTCCCGGTTACGCGGCTCCTGAACAATATGGCAAAGCACAGACGGGCCCCCAGGCCGATATTTATGGGCTTGGCGCAACATTACATCACCTGCTCAGCGGGCGTGATCCAAGCGAAGAGCCTTTCCGGTTCCCGCCCTTACATTTGTCATCTCGCTGGCGGGGCCTGGAATATCTCATTGTCTGGATGGTTTCGGTTCGGCAAGAGGATCGACCGGCCAGCATGCAGGAGGTCAGGCAGGAATGTGAACGGCTGATGATGCAGGCCGGGATGAGAGCAGGACCACTTCCGGCATACGCACCGCTGTCTGTGGCACGCCCTCGGGTCGTTGTCGCAAAAGATGGGAGTGGAGACTTTCAAAGTATTCAGGAGGCGCTTGCCAGTGTCAGCGCCGGAACCCGGATCTGTATCAGGCCCGGTATCTATCAGGAAGCGCTTGTATTGAACAAGGAGGTGGAGCTTGTTGGCGAGGGCATAGCAGAGCAGGTGATCCTCTCAAATCAATATACAAGCTGTATTCGTATGCGCACGTCCCGGGCGACGGTCAAAAACCTGACCATTCGAGGCGAGGCCAGCGAGGCAGCTATAGAGGTGGGTCAGGGCGTGTTGCATCTGGAATATTGTGATCTCTCCGCCACAGTGTATACCGCGCTGGAGGTGGAGGGGCAGGATGCCAGAGTTGTGCTGCGACGCTGTAAAGTCCATAACGGAGGCTGGAAGGGCGTGGTGCTCTATAACTATGCTCGCGGTCGGCTTGAGGATTGCGACATCTACCAGAACGAGCAGGCAGGGCTCTCGATCTGGATGCATGCCGGCCTTGAACTCAAAAACTGTCGTGTGCATGAGTGCGCTGGAAATGGAATTGAGATCAGCGAGCAGAGCTTTTGCATGATTGAGAATTGCGAGTTTTTTCAAAACGATCTGCTCGATGTAATTGCTGAGCTGGATGGTAAGGTAGAGATCAAGGGGAGCCGCCTGCACGCGAGCGCTTCAGGGATCGTGATACGCGATCAAGGCGAAGGCGTGATTGAGAACTGCGAGGTCTATGGTCACGCCTTAGACGAGATACGAGTGTGCTGGGGCGGCAAGTTGACTGCTCGGGAAAGCCGTTTCTACGAGGGGAAACAGTGCGGTTTGCGGGTGCATGCTGGAGGAAGCGCCAGTCTTTCCGCTTGCCGGATTTATGCCAATCAGCACAAGGGCATTGATGTGGCCTTTGAGAGCAGCGCTGAGATCAAAAACTGCTGGCTGTATGATGGCGGAAACGATGGTATCTGCATTCGGGAGGGTGGCACCGCCACGATTGAAGCCTGCTATTTTCGCGGCAATGCCTTGCAGCCGATTCGTGAGGAAGAGGGGAGCCATGTCTACAAGGAGGCGATCACCCTGGAATAGAGGGAGAGAAAACGAGCTTTTCGCCTTCTCTCCTGAACGTTCTGCTTAGATCTCGATGGTGCGCTTCTCTTTGGCCGAGCGATAGGCTCCGAGAATAATCTTCAAGACGTTGATTCCGTCTTCCTCGTTGTTGATCGGGCGGCGGTTCTCTTTCAAGCAGTCTACGAAATCAGCAATTTCCGCGTCAAAGGTGCTGATCGTTGGCTGCTTGACCGTAATGGTTTCAGGGGGATTGCTCATGCGCATTTTGTAGGTGACGTCTTTCCCCTGACTGTAGACATAGCCGCGCTGTGCGACGATAGAGAACTTCTCGGTGTTGTCGCTTGGCTCATAGGCCCAACTGGTCACGATGTTACCGACAATGCCATTTTCAAAGCGGACCAGCACCTGAGCGGAGTCTTCGCCGTCCATAAAGTGCAGGCGATGGTTACTTAGCATTGCGGTGACCTCAACTGGCTTACTGTTTGCCAGATAGAGTAACAGGTATGTGGGGTGGTAGCCTGTATCGATAAGTTCGCCGCCACCAATGAACTCGCGGTTGGCACGCCAGCCAATTGTGCTCGGATCAAAGCTATGGTAGAACGAATCGGTGGTGCGAATCTCATAGACGTCACCCAATGTGCCACCCGCGACCATCCGCCGGGCATATTGCACCGCAGGCAGGAAAAGCTGATTGTGAGCGCACATCAGCGTTACCCCGTTATCGTCTACCGCTCGTTTCACTGCTTCGGCCTCATCGAGAGTGAGACAGAGCGGCTTTTCGCAGAGAATATGTTTGCCCGCGTTGGCGGCTGCCACAATCGCGTCTTTGTGCAGGTGATGAGGAAGGCAGATGTCCACTGCTGTGATGTCGGCCTTGTCCAGCATCTCCTTGAGATCCGTGAAGACGGTCGCGCCGCCTGCCAGTTCCGCACAGCGTCGAGCATTCTCTTCCACGATGTCACAGACTGCTGTAACCTGCGCGTCAGGAAGCTTGTTATACCCGTTGATGTGCGGGGTAGCAATTCCGCCACAACCAATGATGCCAATTTTAACTGTCATGCTGTTCTCCTCTCAAGATCAAGCCTGTAAGCGTTGATGCATTCCTTTTTGTGTGTCCTGATTTCATCTATTTTTGCCGCTGTTGCTCTCGATAATGGGCGGGTGTCACCCCCAAGTGCTTCTTAAACACATAGTGCAGATAGCTCCCGCTTGAGAAGCCATGAAGCGCGGCCAGTTCCTTAACGGTCAGATCCGTATGGGTGAGCGATAGACAGACCTGGGTCAGCCGATAGTGTTCCAGATAGCTGCTAAAGGTCTCATTCGCATACTCGCGAATTATTCGCTGTAGCTGGCGACTTCCGATGCGCAATTCGTCCGCGACCTCTTTCAGTGTCAGCGGGCTGGCGTAGTTATCGCGGATATACTGCGTTGCCAGTTGGTAGCGATAGGCGTTCATGTTGCGGGCGGGCAGCGTCGGCTGAAGGGACTGGTGAACCCGCGCAGCTCGAAGCAAAATCTGAATAATCGCCTGGCGAATGGTCGTAAACGCTCCAAACTCACGCTCTTGCCATGCCTGATAGGCCGTAAGAAACCAGTGCATCGCGTTATAGCTGTCCAGGGTTGGCGTGGCGGGCATTGCCTGGAGTTGTCGCATGCACGCATCAGCCTCCGCCATTTCCCACCGGTTACCCCAGTCCTCGGGGGTTTCCGGGCCATGCTCCGCTTCAAGCGGAACAATGTTGACATGCAAACAGAGCTCATACATCGGGTCTTGCTGGTCTGATATCTGCTGATGCAGGACCTGCGGCCCTGTCAGATAGAACATCCCTGTATGCAGCGGAAAGGAGCCTTCCTGCAAAAAGACGACTCCTTTTCCTCGTGGGATAAAGTGGAACTCATAATCCCGGTGCTTGTGATATGGGATGACATAGCCAGCAGGAAACGATATGAGATGGCAGCGGAGTACCTGGATGCCATAACGGCCCCAACGGAAACGCAGGTCAAGTCTATCAAGCGCGTCCGGTTCTTCCTGCATCTGAGCAAAGAGGAAGGAGCGCGGTTGTGAACTGCGTCCCGCTGGATACATAGTCTGCTCTTTTCGGATGGTACTCGCAGTGTTCACCGGATCTGGAAACCCTTCGTTAACGTGCCAGCTCGTCTAATACTATCGGTCGTTTCTGCTGCGCCGAGAGGTTAGATGCCTCCATAAGCGTAGTCAGGTCAAGCGCCATCTGGATATTCTCTGTGGCGGTTGTATTTTCCTGGATATGGGTGATCCATTGCGCGAACGGGCGCGGCTGATCTTCCGGTAGGTTGGTAATCACCTCCCAGTGCTTCCCGCCTTCAATCTTCGGGCTGCGCACATGCAACTCGCGTTCGGGCAGGCCATAGAGGATGCTTCCCTCTGTGCCATGAATTTCAATGCTGAAAGGGGAGAAGCGATTGACAAAACCAGCCTCTACAACGCCGATGGCCCCATCAGGATAGTGCAGCGTCGCGACCGCGTTATCTTCAACCTCGCGTCCGGTAACATAGCCATAGTGGGCGCTGACACTCTCTGGCATGCGGCCCATGAACAGGCGTGCCAGATACATCGGATGGCAGCCCAGATCAATCAGCGCTCCGCCTCCACACTGCTCTTTGCTAAAGAAGTGCGCGGGCAGCCAGCCATTGGGTGCTTGCTCTGTGGGAATCGCGCCATTATGAGAAAGGCGAGTGCGCACCAGCGTAATTTCACCGATCAGGTTGCGTTCTAATAGACCCAGAATCGCCCGGGTATAGCCGTCATAGAGCCGGGGCAGTGAGACGGTGAGCTTGACGCCAGCACGAGCCACTTCCTGGATAATCTCATTGCACTCATGCAGGGTAGTTGCGACCACTTTTTCGGTGAAGATGTGCTTTCCGGCCCGAGCGGCGGCCAGCATTACTTCACGGTGCATCGTAGTTGGCGTATCAATAATGACGCCGTCAATGTCGGGCTGAGACAGGAGTTCGTCGAGATCCTCATAGAATTTGACCCCGAGCCGCTCGGCCCATTGTCTTCCTCTTTCCGGTTGCTCGTCCCAGGCTGCAACAATTTCGACATCGGGATGTTTCTGCGCCTGAGTGGCATAGTCCTGGGCGTGAACATGCCAGAAACTGATCATCGCAACACGAATCATTGAGTAAAAAGCTCCTTTGAAATTGCGACCTAGCACAACAGTATACTACTCATTTTATATCGACGTACTGTCTATTACAATCCAGAGAGACGACAGGCTGTGTGCAATATTGCGACAAAGAGGGTTTTCTAAGGGATAAGGTGTCCTTGTTGTGAATTGTTAGCCCGCTAACACGCAAAGTCTCGCCTCGTGCGGTATCATGGTCAAAGAGAAGAGAAGATCGCCAGATTCGCGCTATACGCTTTCAATGATGAAAGGAGCTGATCTATGGCAATCATGCACGGGGGCTGGATTGTGGCGAAAGCCTTAAAGCGTGAGGGGGTGGAGGTCGTCTTCACCCTGAGCGGCGGGCATATCGCGGCCATCTATGATGGATGTGTGCGCGAAGGCATCCGAGTGGTGGATACCCGGCATGAACAAGCGGCGGTGCATGCCGCGGAAGGGTGGGCAAAGTGTACACGCAAGCCGGGGGTGGCGCTCCTGACGGCGGGCCCGGGCGTGACCAATGGTGTTACCGGAATCGCCAATGCCGCTCTTGCTGGAACTCCCCTGCTGGTGATAGGTGGCGCTGCTCCTCTTGATACGTGGGATCGCGGCGCGTTACAGGAGATGCCACAGCTTGATTTTCTGCGCCCCATGACCAAGTGGGCGCGAACGGTCCATGAAACCACCCGTCTCGGAGAGTATGTGGCGACGGCCTTTCGACAGATGGTGAACGGGAAACCCGGTCCCGTGTTTCTGGAAATGCCGATGAATGTTCTCAATCGACTATTTGACACTGAGAATGAGCCCTATATTGATTCAGGTGATCCCGCAGTGTATCGACCGGCCTGTCGTGCAAGGCCCGAGCAAGCCGCTATCGAGCGTGCAGCGGCACTGCTGGAAAAGGCGCAAACGCCAGTGATTATGGCAGGTTCTGCGGTCTGGTGGTGCGATGCCGCCGACCAGTTACGCGCTTTTGCCGAAAAGGCACAGGCTCCAGTATTTCTGAACGGCGCGGGACGTGGCTGCCTCCCTCCTGACCATCCGCTCTTTTTCAATGCTGTTCGACGGAAGGCGCTGGAAAACGCTGACCTGATTGTGGCGATTGGCACGCGCATGGACTTTCGTCTGAACCATGGGCAGCCGCCATTAATTCCGCGGGACGCTCGTTTTATCTGGCTTGATCTGGCGGGCGAAGATATCGGGGTCAATCGGGGCGCTGATGTGGGGCTGGTGGGAGATGTGGGGCTCAGTCTGTGGGAGCTGACAGGAGCGATCACCCCCTTACAGCAGAGGACATGGCTTGCTTCTCTGCGCGAACAGGAACAGCAGGCACGTGAACGTGAGAGCGCCGCGCTCAACTCCGATGCCGTCCCTATTCATCCGCTGCGCTTCTGCCGCGAGATTCGCGATTTCCTCGATGATCGAACAACCGTGATTGGCGATGGTGGTGATATTGTCAGCTATGCTGCCCGGGTGATTCAGGTATCGCGTCCCGGTTACTGGCTGGATGCCGGCCCAATGGGCTGTCTGGGCACCGGCACAGGCTATGCTATGGCGGCGCAACTGGCACGGCCCACTGAAAAGGTACTGATTATCCACGGCGATGGCGCTTTCGGTTTTCATGGTATGGAATTTGAAAGTATGGTCCGGCAACGCTTGCCAGTTGTCACCGTGATCGGCAATGATGGTGCATGGAGCCAGATCAAGCATCCTCAAAAGGCGTTGATCGGGCATACCACGGCTGCGGAACTGGCTCCGGGAATTCGGTATGATAAGCTTGTTGAGGCGCTTGGTGGTTATGGAGAGCTGGTAGAGCGTCCGCAAGATATTCGTCCGGCTCTAGAGCGGGCTTTTGCCTCCGGTCGTCCTGCCTGCGTTAATGTGTTGATTGACCCTGAGAAGCCCTATGGGCGTTCAACACAAGTCGCTGTATAGCGAACGGTTCGGGAGGAAGCTACTTCATGCCGCTTCCTCCTTTTCTTCTGCCTTCCTCTAAACACCCCTACCAATGCACGCTACAAAGAAAGAGAGATGGAGCATGTATGTTGACAGGTTTCAATGTGCTCACGTACAATGGGTGATGAGACTGTAAATGTGTTGAAAACGCCTATTTCCCGCGTAATGAAAAATTGAAATAGATATTTGCTTGAATGTTATGGAAGCAGGGAGATACCTCCTTCATGGTGGGAACGTATTGTCCGCATTGCGCTAATGAGATCTCCGCTGTGATGGGCCGTTGCCTTGTTTGCGGAAGCGAGATTGAAAAGGTTGAGCGGCAAAAAGAGGCTTTCGTACTGGAGGAGGCTCCGACGCTTCATCTGGACGATATTGCCTCTCTGGCAGATCTTGCTGAAGTCCCGATCGAGATTATTGCTCGTCCCGGTGCTGAAGAGACATCAGCAGGAAAGCGCCGTATCACTGCATACCTGGCAGATGATCCGCTCTTGCCCGATACAAATATTGATATTTCGGCGATTGGCGGGACGTGGCATAAAGAGGTGAAGCCTTCTCCGAACCGGGCTCAGGCTACTTATCCGCCACGGCCAACATCTGCGCCTTTTGAAAAAGGACCGTTTCGCCCGCACTGGTACCAGCATTTCCGTCCCGGTCTGTTCGCGTGGATCAGCTTTGTGTTGATGATTATGCTGGTGCTTGGAGGCGCTTTCGGGATCTTTATTGCATTGGGACAGGGAACTGCGAACACGTCTGATCCCGGGGGGCTGACGCTCCAGATCACGCCCGGGCGTGTGGCGGTTGGAGCAACCATTACCCTGCGTGGTACACGTTTTACGCCAAATGGGCGCATTGCTCTGTCACGTGATACCCACATCCCGCTTGTGGATACTTCGGGCGAAAGTACGATTCAGGCCGATGCACAGGGGAATTTCACGGACACCGTGGTGATTACGTCCGATTGGAAGGGGGGAACGCATGTCGTCAATGCCGAGGATGCGCAAACGCATAAGATGGCGACGTTCCCGGTTATTGTGTCTGGTAAGGGGAGCTCCGCCGGTCCTGCGCACCTGAATCTCTCAGTTGATACGCTGGATATGGGGGCCGAGGATGCCCTGACTAACACGACGCGTACCATTTCACTGCTGAATACTGGTGGCGGCCAGATTACCTGGAAAGGACAGAGCAAGCAAAAGTGGTTGCTTGTCTCGCCGAGTAGCGGGATGTTCGCCAGCGGCCAGAGCGCACGCATTACAATTGCGGTCGATCGTTCTGAATTGGAGGCGGGCAAGTATCAGGGAGAGTTGACCTTTACCTCAAATGCCGGAACCGTGGTGCTTCCCGTCAAAATGGAGGTGCTTCCTGTCGCGACCACGAATAGCGGGAAGATGGAGCTGTCTCCGGTTCTCCTCTCGTTCTCTGCTACCGATGGCGGACCCTCACCGGCTCCTCAGCAGATCACGCTCAGCAATGCTGGCCTGTCGGCGTTCTCCTGGACCGCGCACTCGGATGCGAACTGGTTGAGTGTTTCACCGCAGACACGTACGCTCTATAGTGGCGAAAGCGCGTCACTCAAAGTGGCAGTCAATACCACGACGCTGCTTCCGGGGACTTATCACGGGACAATACGGTTTATTGCAGCGGAGGACCCACCCGGCTCCCCACAGGTACTTAATGTGACGGTCACGGTTCTGCCGCGCTGTAACCTTGAGATCAATCCTGCACTGCTCTCGTTTGATAGCATTCTGTATGAGGATGCGCCCGCAAAGCAGATGCTTACGTTGGGTGGCTCTACTGGCTGTTCTGCCCCACTTGACTGGAAGATCAGCAGCAGCGCGAAATGGCTGACGTTTGATCGGGCCAGCGGTTCGACAAAGGATTATAAGACGGTTGGTATTGGCGTGAACACAAAGGGAATGCAGCCCGGTACCTATGAGGGTGAGCTGTTGTTCCACACCGCGGCAGGAACGCGTGCGGTTCCGGTCACACTCACGATCAGACTGGGCTCGACTCCTGCAATGGAGGTATCACCTCAGCAGATCGCGGTCAGCGCAATCTGGGGTGCAGGAAACACGGAAACGGTCCCGTTGACGATTACCAATACCGGTGGCGGGGTGTTGCATTGGAACGCCAGCGCCAGTTCTGGTGTCTGGATGACGCTTTCTCAGACCTCGGGCACGTTAGAGGCCGGGCAGTCTATAAGCATTCGCGTCAGTGCCAGCACCAGCGCCATTGAGCAGCCCGGAACGTATGAGGACAGTATCACCATTACCGCAACCGATCAGGCCGGGAAGGCCATCAAGGATGCGATGACGGTGCCGGTCAGCTTTGAGGTTCAGGCTCCTTGCAGTATCACCGCCACACCTTCTACGATTGCCTTTGAGCAGGGGGCCAATGGCTCGACAACGCTGACCCTGACGCTGAGCGAAGCCGGAAGCTGTGCCAATCCATTGCGCTGGACCGCGCAGGCAAGCGGGAAGTGGCTCTCTGTTACGCCGTCCAGCGGGCAACTGAGCCCTGATGCTGCCGCTGTTTTGAATGTCACGGCTTCATCGACCGGTTTAGATGCGGGTACCTATCAAGGAAATATCCTGCTCAGCGCCGTTGATAGCGTAACCGAAATGCCGGTCGGAACGGCGCTCAACGTCGCTGTTTCGCTGAATGTGCAGGCTCTTTGCACGCTGCAAGCACCGCAGCCCGGTTCGCTCTCGTTCTTGATCAATCAAGGCTCAAATGTGGAGCCGCGGACGCTCTCAATCGCGCTGAGTAGTGGCTGCAACTCGGTAACGGTAAACGCACATGTGACTCCTGAGGTGAACTGGCTCTCCGTCTCTCCTGAACAGGTTCAGGCAACGGAGAGCGGGGCCTTTTTCACTGTCTCGTTTACCACTGCGACCTTGCCCCCTGGTACCTATACTACAACGCTTCTGCTGCAAGGAGCAGGGGGCGAGCAACAGGTTCCTGTTGTGCTGGTTGTGGTAGCGTTGCCTACCCCTACCATTACTCTTCCTTCTCCTACTCTTCTCTAAACATCTTCGCAGGGCAATCTCTGCTGTGATATACTTGGCTCACATATGGAAACGCGAGCGCTGAACGAGAAACATCAACCTGTGGTGCCGGATGAGAGAACTCTAGGCGCGATTATCGAAAGCCTGCTTTTTGTCTCGGGCAGGCCTCTACAGCGAGCGGAATTGCGCAAGCTCCTGGATATCAATGACACACGTTTACAGGCTGCTTTACAGGCTCTGGAAACCGATCTACTCCAGCACAAAAGGGGACTCCGCTTGCAGCAAATGGGCGAGCAGGTGCAGCTTGTTACTGCTCCCGAACACTCAAAGTATGTAGCTGCGTTGCTTGGTTTGCCGTTGTCCGCGAAATTGACGACGGCTGCCCTGGAAACGCTTGCGGTGGTGGCTTATCGCCAGCCCATTACACGGAGCCAGATTGAGGCGATTCGCGGGGTGAACAGTGATCGGGCACTGGCCAGCCTGCTACAACATGGTCTGGTAGAAGAGGTGGGACGCGCTCCAACCCTGGGCCGTCCAGCTCTGTTTGCGACCACTGCTGAGTTTTTACAGCAATTTGGCTTGACCAGCCTGGAAGAGCTGCCTCATGTGCAGCTAAGGGTGCAACAGACAGCAGAGGATGAAACGCGCTCAAGTGTGTCACCGCCGGAATAGGGTGGCGCGAGAAGAGAACGAGAGGAGCCTGGTGTTATGCGTATAGGGCGACATATGCCCACTAATTCAAAGCCGGTACAGGCGGCTGAAATAGCCCATCGGATTGGCTGCAATGCCATTCAGATCTTCGCGAGTAACCCAACCGGGTGGAAGCCCCCTGCACTTGATCCCGAGGGGAGCCAGGCGTTTGCTGCTGCGACGCGAATGCTGGATCTCGACCCGGTTGTCTTGCATGCCCCATACCTGATTAATCTGGGGTCATCGGACGCGACAAACCGAGAAAAATCGATCTCCCTGTTGTCCTGGACGCTACAACGTGGGGAACTACTGGGGGCGAAATATGTGGTTTTTCATACGGGTAGCCATCGAGGCGCAGGCGTTGAGGCTGGTCTGCGTCTGATCGCGGATGGTATCACAGCGGTGATGGAGCAGACGCCGGAGAGCGTGATGCTGCTGCTGGAAAATGATGTCGGAGCCGGGCACTCCATCGGGAGTCGCTTTGAGAATCTGGCGGCTATTCTGGAGATGTTGCCACAGTATCAGCAGCGGTTAGGCGTCTGTCTTGATACCGCTCATCTCTGGGGAGCAGGCTTTGATATTGGCACTCCAGAAGGCAGCACCCGGGTGCTACAGCATTTTCAGGAGACCGTCGGCCTGCATAGGCTGAAAGTGCTCCACTTGAATGATACGCTCAAAGCATTGGGAAGCCATCGTGATGTACATGCTCGTCTGGGCGAAGGGATTATCGGTGAGGCCGGTTTGCGAACTCTGCTAACAGATCCGCGTCTGGCCCATGTGGCGGTGTTGATGGAGACCCCGATCAAGAAGGACGAACATGAGAAAGAGGATTGGACGCATGACGCAACACAGATCGCGAAGGCGAAGAGCCTGTGCCTGCCGCTAAGTGTCTGATGAGGAGAGGCCGGAACCGGGGTTCCGGCCTCCATTAAAACAGTTCAGGGCTGAGAAAACGGGCTAGAGCCGAAAGCACTCCTTGTGTGTAGCCTGTGGTCCGGGTCACCGCGTTTTGCGTCAGCAGGCCGAAATAGCCATCGCCTTGCTTGCTGTTCTCCTGATGAAAGAGCCGATCACAGATATCGCCCAGTTCCATACCTTCCTGAATAAAGCGCATCACTCTCTCCGGGGTTGCCATTGCAATCGTGGCGCCGATACCCTCACGGCCCGCCGCGTCAATAACGACGATCCAGCCGGTATTAAACCATGCATCTCCGACCTGAAAGAGTCCGCCTTCCAGACCGACTCCATAGTCTGCCTTGAGGGTCTGTAATGCTTTACGGGCCCGGTTTCGTGCGCCGGTGATGCATTCCTCGTTGCTCATAGGCTGTGCCGACACATCTGATGTGACTGAAACACCTTCGATCTGCCATATGCTCTCAGGCCAGACCTGTTGAAAAGCCTGGTGCACTGCGGCAATTTTGACCGGGTTTGTAGAACCCACTGCGACGAATGTATTCACACGTTTCCTCCTGAGGTTATTAACTAGGTAGATTCTGTGGTGTTAAGGTCTTAAATGTCAATATCACCAGCCTGAGAAGTGGGTTTCTCGCGGCTCGTTTCGCGCCGGCACAAAGATAGATTTCTCTGTGCGGATTCTGAATGCCTGTTCGCTGGAGTCGGATTCATCAATGAATAAACTGTCATTCTAGGGAAAGGCGTTTTGTTTCACGATATATCAGGGTATTTCCTTGTAAAGAGGTGACGCCGCTATTACCATTAAAATATATTTAACAAGAGAAATTACGTCGAAAAACGTATTGACAATACTATAGCGCTCTGTTAAAGTAAGGTCAACGGAAATACGTAATCCGTTCACAATCGCGTTGATAGAAGCGAGAGTGTACTTTTATGATTTTTTGATTTGTAAGGAGAAAGTGGGAATGGCAGGTGCTTATAACATCGACGTCGAGAATTTGACCGTTCTGGTTTCGAGTCTCGCAAACGTCCAGGCCAACCTTTTGAATAATTTGAAGGATATTCAGGTCCTTTCCAATATTGCGAACAATGCTCTGTCCGGCAACAACATTCTTGGCGTCCAGGATACCCTGAATAGCTGGATCGTAACCCTGGGCAGCGTTGTTGACCAGATGGGTGGCGCACATAACGCGCTGAGCAGCCTGCTGGCCGACACCCAGGGACATATGAGCAAGCTCAATCAGTTGGGCGTCTAGTTGGTCCCTATGTGCTGAAACGCACTCTCATGTATCGCACAACGTTTAGCCCTGGAGGGTTCGTCTAAAGAGATCCGTACAGGATCGCTCCCTCCGGGCTTACCGGTCCCTCCCATACCTTTTAGACGTGATTCATGTTGTTCTCTATGTCTCTTTTTGCTTACTTGCGAGCACAGAAAGCCGGGAGTAAAGGCTGAAAGATCAGGCGCATTCTCAATCGGATGAGCGATTCGTCCATGAGAATGGGCTTTTTTTTTATTGGAAACGCCCGAGCGAGACTGACTCGTTCGGGCTCGCTGACTCTTAGACTGACAGAGTTTGTTGCTGCTGCATTCTGGCAATCTTACCAAGCTCATACTTCAGGATCTCATAGCGAATGTTCTCGGTTATACCTGCAATTGGCAAGGCCAGTTGAATCTGGTAGGTACGGCGGTCGGGCGTCAGCACCAATCCGCGACCAGGAATCGGATCAGGGATAATAGGTGGTCTCCCGAACAGGTCAAGCCGCTGTGATTCGTTCAGCAGCAGCCCGATTTTGGTACTGAATTTGCCCATCAGATCGGACGGAATCGTGCGAAAGTGGACCTCACCACTCGTGACCACCAGATACGCTCCGAGTGTGCGGGCTTCAGCAAAGCTATGTGCCAGCTTCCGTAGTGCAGTAATAGCCTGCAACCGTTCCACAAAGTTCTGATAGTGACAGATTACCAGCAGCAATTGGGGAACGCGGGTGTTGTTCTCCCAGAGGTGAGCCAGTGTGTTTTCTGTCCAGCGCAGGCCGGGGAATGTAGTACGCCGCTGTTGAAGCATATCCTGAAGTAGAGTGGCGAATTGGATAAGCTTGTCATCTGTGCTGCCATCGGTCCACAGCGGGACGCCCTGTTCGTTGCGGGCATGTGGCATCTCCTGAAAGCAGTCAAGCTCATGTAGAGGATCGATAATAGCGTAGCGCAGATAGTCGGGTGTAAAATAGGCGCTGAGCCAGAGGAGCAGGGTTTGTAAGGCCGTCGTTTTACCGCTATGTTGTGCGCCTGCCAGCAGAAGCGGGCCACCTGTCAGAGGCCCGGCGCTGCCGTGAAGGTCCACAAACAGGATCTCACGTTTTTGCTGTTCTGGCTTATCGACCAGTCCTAACGGGATCTGCATAGAGGGCTTGATCTCTTCCTGTGCGCGTTGGGTCAGAAACTCTCGAATGGTTGTAGGCATCACATAGTAGCGGTCCTGATTCTCTCCTACCAGCCGTTGCGTCGTCTTGTCGGGCCGAAAGAGGATCAGGGGATCAGGCGCCAGCGGCGAAGAGGGCGTTGGGAGCGGGTCAGGCCAGTAGTAGATGCCATCTTTTTGGGCATGGTCACGCGAATAGGCCTCGACAATTCGCTCAATAATGACCTCAGCGACGGTGGTCGTCTGGCGAAACGTTTCCAGATTACTTGTGACTGGTCTGGGTGATGGTTGAACCTGAAACATTTATGGCTTCTCCTTTGTGAGCTGAGCCAGTAGAATATCATTGGTCGGGTCCAGAGAGACATGTTTACCGCTTGGGGTGCGGGGCTGATGATAGAGCTGTTCAAGTGTGACCGGGATCGTGACGCGAGCTGCCTGGAAAAGATCAAGCTGATTATCTCCGTGGAGCAGATAGCCGCGCCCGGGAATACTGGCGGGCAGGTTTGCAGCATCGACGCGCCGAAGCACTTCGCGGCTGTCTTCTGGAGATGCGCAGCGCAGGCACAGGCGGTACTGCACATAGTCGCGCACGCGTGTGGCGATAATGCCTTCGGGACGCTGCGCGGCAAGAAGGAGATGCATGCCAATTTCTCGACCAACGCGTGTAATGGTAAAGAGCTCGTCAAGGACAGAGTCGGTCCGTTTGAGCATCTCGGCGAATTCATCGATGATGATGACAAGGCGTGGCAGCGTTTTCCCCTCTTTTAGCTTGATTTCGCGTCGTGTCGCCTCTGCCCGTAACATGGTAATGAAGCGCTGAATGAGTGCCGGTGACGACACATTGGAGAGAAAGCCGATTGTATGCGGCAGATGGCGGAATGGCTCCAGAGCCAGCCCCGCTTTATAGTCGATTAACAGAAAGTTGACCTCGGTCGGACGGTATGCAATTGCCAGCGCCATCACAATCGTTTGCAGCAGTTCGCTCTTGCCTGAGCCAGTTTGGCCGATCAGCAGGCCATGAGGTCCATCTTTCAGGAAGTCGAGATATTGCACCTCGTCGCCGATCTTGAGCCCGATCGGAATGCGCATGGTGGGCTTTTCATTACCCCGGCTATCGGTAGTATGGAACAGCGGATCACTCCAGCGGGAAAGCGGATCATAATGTGCCAGATCAAGCGGAGGCTCAAAGAGCATACGCAGATCGACCTGGGTGCGTAGTTCCAGCCGCTTGGTACTCATGGCCTTCAGCGGTTGCAGCCGTTGCGCGAAGTAGGTGAGCGCCTGCTGTGGCACACTATCCAGTTCGAGGCAGGCAACGGCAGGCGGTGGTGTCGGGCTCAACTCATGCAGAAGAGCCTGTGGTGTTTGTGTGTCTCCTTGAGGCGGGACATCGAGATCTATTATCAGCTTGCTGGTGGTGGGCACTTCTGCTCTGCTGGCATTCACGCTCAGCACAGAGACACCAAGCCGGGCCTGTGGCGTAAGGGCAAGAGTCATCTCGGGCCGCTTCAGAGGTGAGATAGAGAGATGCGGACGATAATCAACGGGTGTATTGGGAATCGTTGTCGTCAGGGGATGTCCTCCCTCGGGTTTCAGGACGGGCATCGCAAGTGTTGGCTGGTCAAGGTCGGTCTCGGGGTCAAAGTGATCTACGACGATGATCAAATGCGGTAAGATGGGCTGCTTCTCATCCCGTCGCGAGTCGCCAAGCAAGAGTTCACGCCGCCCGAGCTCGCGTGAGATCAGCGGCAACTGTTCAAGGACTTCGGCTGCACCAAACGCGACAGCACGTTTGCCCTCGTGCTCATCATTGTTCTCGCCAGATAAACGCGGATCGTATTGTATGGTATGGGGAAGCAGTGTTGCCCAGTGCCAGGCGTTTTCCTGTGAGCGCGGCGCGAGAATGATGATGCGAACATCTTCGGGCGAATGATGATAGGCAATTTGGCCGACCATTGCATGTAGCGCGTTGCGTGCTCTGGTCAGGCGTTCTTTTGAGCCGACCAGCGCAATCGGTCCCTGCTCCGGCAATGAGACCGTGAGCGGAACCATGACCTGCTTGTATTTCTCCTGAAGCTGTTGTGCATAGGCGTTCTGCTCTTCAAGCTGGCGATCAACATCGAGCCGATCATGATGCATGTTTCGATGAACCGAGAATGAGGCTGGACGTAATCCCATTCCGACCCGGACAGAAAGAAAATCGGGATCATCAGGGCGGCGCGCCCAGAGGCTGACATTCTGATCATCAAAGCGCTGCTCAATAAGCGGTCGAATGCTGAGTTCCTGATACCATTCGGGAGAGGCAGCGGGCAGAACAAAGGGTGGGTCCTGCTCAATACGTGCCTGACGCTCCTGTAATTGCAATGCCTGTAGTCGTTCCTCCGCCTCTTCCAGTTTGCGACGATAGGAGGCAAGGTAGCGCTTGATCTGTCGCCGTGTGCCTATGAACTGGACTGAATAGGAAGTGAGCGTGCCCAGTGCCATCATGCCACTGATCGCCAGAAATGGCAGAAAGAGATACTGTGCTCGGCCATTGCTATTATTGGTGACGATAAGTGCATATGTGCCGGTGCCTAAGAGGCTGAAGAGCACGGATGTCAGCATCGAAGGCTGTGGAGCCTGAGGTAACTGTGGCGGTGCTGGTAACTGTACTGTCTCTTGAGGGATCTCTGGCCAGATACGGGCCTTCCGCGATATGGTTGTTGGTTGCTGATAAGACATGGTGCTCCCCTCTTCAACGTTTCCACCATTAAAGCGTATTTGAACTTTTGGCTATAATAACAAACAGCTTTTTGTTTTGCAAGATACTATGAAAAGAGAGTAGAAAAGCGCTATTGATCATTCATCTCTATAGTACCTTTATCATACTATTGCCTGGATGGTTGCTCCCCTTGCATCCTTGCTTGCTTATTCAACTATAAGCAGCTCATGAGAGGAAAGGGTGAGTGTGAAGTGAGCTTATACGGATGAGTCCGCTGGCTTCCTGGTAGGGCCTGCTTATTTCAGGGTGTCTGCTACCTCTGCTTGCGAAAAGCGTTGGCTGGTGCGTATATAACGAATAGATAAGAGTATATTTTGAGAGAAATTGCATTTCTCAGGAGGAAGGAGAAATGTACAATGATCCTCTACCTGTAGGTCTTGCCCTGTCGTCTCGGGGGGAATAACTACTCTGGCTCTCATGTTTACTTTGATAGAATATGACTCAAAGTTTCTGAGGGGTAGTGACTCATCTCTAAGGAGCGTGTTGTTCTCCCCTTTCAGGCGGTTTACGAGGAAGGTGTTAACGTATGAAGATTGAGCGTTTTACTGATAAAGCACGTGAGGCGATCTATGAGGCGTCAGAGATGGCGCGAACCCGGCATCATGCACAGATCGAGCCAGAACACCTGTTAGCCGCTCTCCTGACGCAGGAGGGTGGCGTTGTGCCGCAGATTGTGCAGAAGGCGGGTGGCAGCGTTCAGGCAGTTCAGCAGGTGCTTGAGAAAGAGCTGAATAGCTTTGCTCGCGTGTATGGAGGCAGTGAGCCGAGCATCAGTCCAGGCTTGCGGAAAATCCTCGATGATGCCTGGATCGAGATGGGCAACTTCAAGGATGAGTACCTCAGCGTTGAGCATTTACTGCTGGCAATGTTCAATTCTGAGAGTGGCGCAAAACGCGCGTTGAGCGTCGCTGGTTTGACCCGGGATACTGTGTTACGGGCGTTGACGGCAATTCGTGGCTCGCAAAGAGTCACAGACCAGAACCCGGAAGGCAAATATCAGGCACTTGAGAAATATGGCCGGAATCTGACCGAACTCGCGCAACAGGGAAAGCTTGATCCGGTTATCGGGCGTGATGAGGAGATCAGGCGTGTGATTCAGGTGCTGAGCCGTCGTACCAAGAATAACCCGGTCTTGATTGGTGAGCCAGGTGTTGGTAAAACAGCAATCGTTGAGGGCCTGGCACAGCGTATTGTGCGAGGTGACGTGCCCAAGACGCTGGCCGAAAAACAGGTCATTACACTGGATCTTGGGGCGCTGGTTGCGGGCGCAAAGTTCCGGGGAGAGTTTGAGGACCGGTTAAAGGCCGTGCTGAAGGAAGTAACCGGTTCAGAGGGCCGGATTATCCTCTTTATTGATGAGCTCCACACGCTGGTTGGCGCGGGCGCTGCTGAGGGCGCAATGGATGCTTCTAATATGCTCAAGCCAATGCTGGCGCGTGGTGAGCTGCATTGTATCGGCGCGACAACACTGGATGAGTACCGCAAACATATCGAGAAGGATGCCGCGCTTGAACGCCGCTTCCAGCCAGTGATGGTTGAGCCGCCAAGCGTTGAGGATACGATCAGTATTCTGCGCGGTCTCAAGCCACGATATGAAGTCCATCATGGAGTGCGGATTCAGGATAGCGCCCTCGTGGCTGCTGCTGTGCTCTCTGATCGCTATATCACTGAACGCTTCCTGCCAGATAAGGCGATCGACCTTGTTGATGAGGCGGCCAGTCTGCGTCGTGTTGAGCTGGATAGCACACCAACTGAGGTTGATTCGCTGGATCGGCGTATCCGGCAGTTACAGGTTGAGCAGGAGGCACTGAAAAAGGAAACCGATCCTGCCAGTCGCGAACGGCGTGAAAAACTTGACCGCGAGATTGCAAATCTGAGAGAACAGCTTCATACACTCAAGATGACGCTGGAGAAAGAGCGTGAGCCGGTTGACGAGCTACGCCGCTTGAAGAAAGAGCTTGACGCGGCCCAGGTCGAGTATGAGCAGGCCGAACGCGCCTATGACTATGAAAAAATGGCCCGGTTGCGCTATGGCAAGATCAAGGATCTGCAAGAGCGCATTCAGGCAATGGAAGAGCGCCTCTCGGAGATTCATGGCAGCAAGAATCGCATGTTGAAGGAAGAGGTTGACGCCGATGATATCGCCGAGATTGTTGCGAAGTGGACCCACATCCCTGTCAGCAAACTGATGGAGTCCGAAGTACAGAAGTTGCTCCATATGGAAGATCGCCTGCGGCAACGGGTCGTAGGCCAGGAGCAGGCGCTAGAGGCCGTCTCTGACGCTATTCGCCGCTCACGGGCTGGCTTGCAGGACCCAAATCGTCCGCTGGCAAGCTTCCTGTTCCTGGGACCGACTGGCGTTGGTAAGACCGAGCTGGCGCGAGCGCTGGCAGAATTCATCTTTGATGATGAACATGCTCTCGTTCGTATCGACATGTCAGAGTACATGGAGAAGCATTCGGTTTCGCGCTTGATCGGCGCTCCTCCGGGCTACGTTGGTTATGAAGAGGGTGGCCAGTTAACCGAGGCCGTGCGGCGGCACCCGTACAGCGTGGTCCTGCTGGATGAGATCGAGAAGGCCGCACCTGAAGTGTTTAATGTCCTGCTTCAGTTGCTGGACGATGGACGATTAACCGACGGACAGGGGCGCACGGTCGACTTCAAGAACTGTATTGTGATTATGACCAGTAACGTTGGTACGTCCTGGCTACCACAATACGAGAAGCTCGACGAGGACCAGCTACAGCGAGAGGTGCGACAGCGCCTGCGAGAAGAGGGCTTCCGTCCTGAGTTTATCAACCGTATTGATGAGATTATTGTGTTCCATTCGATTGGACGCGAACAGGTCAAACATATTGTAGATATTCAGATCAATCGGCTGCGCCCGCGTCTGGCCGAGCGCCATGTGACGTTGCGTCTGACCGATGCCGCGAAGGATCTGCTGGCCCAGGAGGGCTATGATCCACAGTTTGGTGCACGACCACTCAAGCGCGTCATTCAGCGTGAGATCGAAAATAGAATCGCGCGTGGTCTGCTTGACGGCACCATTCGCGATGGCTCTGAGGTAGTGTTTGACGCCAGCGGAAACGAGCTGCAAATGAAAACGATGCAGCCCGCAGCATAAACAGTGTTGAGGTCCGGAGAGGGAAACTCTCCGGGCTTTGTTTCATGACAGGGAATGAACACAAGGCATGTTTGAACAAGAGAAGCAAAGACCCTCTCCCATCGTGGTACGAGAACGCCTGTTGCAGATGCTGAACACGATGCTGCTTCAGATCAAGACTTTGCGTATGCAGACAGAGACCGCCACGATTCAAGCGGGATTAGGCGAGATCGAGCAAATGACACAGCAAGCTCTGCGTATAGTGCGACAGGCAACGGTGGAACTCGCATTGCCTGAGCTGGAACAGGTCTCGCTGGTCGAGGCTCTTTCCAACTTGATCGAGGAAACCGCGGAGGCCCATAGCCTCTCAAGCCGTATTTCTGTGACTGGAGATCAGAGCAAGGAGTTTTCCCCACTGGCGGGGCGCCTGCTTTATCTGGTAGCGTTGGAGGCGGTATATCTGGCGCTGACACATACCGATATTCATCGCCTGCGCCTGATCCTCACGTTTCGCCTGGATGATGTTTTGCTCAGTATTGAAGACGATGGATTGGATGTGCGCTCTCCCGAGGAAGCGCCTGCTCTGCCGTTGATGAGCATGGAGGCCGGAGAGCCGCGCGCAGGAGAGAGTCCAGTGCTGATAGATCTTCGTGAGCGTCTTGAGCGTGTTCAGGGAAGTCTGGAAATACAGCATCTGCCCGAACGAGGGGTACGCGTGAGCGCGACTGTGCCTTATGGTGCACGGGTCCCTGAGAGTGAGCCCACAGCGGACACTGCGAAGATGATTCGGGTGTTGCTGGTAGATGCCAGTTCTGTCATCAGTGTTGGTTTGCGGCATTTGCTGGAACCATACCCGGAGATTCGGATTGTCGGTCAGGCGTCAGATAGCGTACAAGCGGTCAGCGAGACGCTGGAACTGGGACCACAGGTAGTCCTGCTGGATGCCTTCTTGCCCGATGAATCAAGCATTGAGGCTGTCCGCCAGATCAAGCTACTGAACCTGGATACCAGAATTCTCTTGCTGGCGACTGAGGGCCGTGAGGAGCAACTGTATGAGGTCTTGCGGGCGGGGGCCGATGGCTGTCTACTCAAAGATAGCACTTCTGAGGAACTGGCGCAGGGGATACGGAGCGTTGCCCGAGGCGAGGTGACGATCCAACCGCGTCTGGCCGGGCGGCTCCTCTCGCGGGTCAGCGAACAGGGAAGAACAGTTGCGCATGGGCAGAAGTTGACTGCCCGTGAGTTGGAAGTCTTGCAGTTGCTGGCGCTTGGATTGCGCAACAAAGAGATTGCAAATCGGCTGTATGTGAGCGAGCGAACGGTGAACTTTCATCTGGCCAATATCTATCAGAAGCTAGGCGTCTCGGGGAGAACTGAGGCTCTGAGCAGGGCGATCGCGCTTGGACTGCTCAGAACCGGGCAAAATGGCGCAAAATAAGCGTTCGTTTATGGGCGCAATGTTCCGGCGCGCCAGGTATCGACCGAGTGCTTTACTGCGTTAATATACGCCTTCTCGTCATTGTTGTCGGCGCGAGGGGCATACGTTGGAATGATTTGATCAATGGTGGTTTTTCCCCATTGGGCGACATAGAGGTTACGGATAAGCGCATACCAGGCCTTGAAGCCTTCCTCCCAGCTCGGGAAACTGGCGTAGCCTCCGCGATCCTGATCGATACAATCATAGTTCGGAATACAGCGCAGGTTGCCCAGGGAATGTGTGACACGAGCTTCTCCCTGGGTGCCGAAGCCGCTTTCATGCAGGAAGAATGCAAGCGCATAGACCGGATCGATGCCATATTGTACACCCAGGTCGTACAGTGCTTTTCCCTTGCCTGCTGCCGGTGAACCATAATCTTGCAGCACTTTGTTGATAAAATCGGCGGTAATCGTTGGTTTCCCAAGCACAGAATAGGGGCCTGTCTGTTTGGGGAGCTCAACTTTCGGTTTGATGGGCTGCTTGGTCTGCCATGTATTGGCAAGCTCGCCACCAACCTGAATGTCGTAGACCTTACCGCCACTGTAGGGCAACAGCAGTGAGCCGTTTGAGCGCTGTGAGATACCAACGCCGATTAACACCCCGGTACCGACAATCACCATAATCAAACAGATGAGGAATACCCGAAGCCAGGGCAGGTGGCGTGCTAGAGGGGAGATCGCGGGTTTGCTGGCCGCGGGTCTGGAAACAGTAAAAGCGGTAGTGGTACGTGTCTGGATGGCTTCCAGATGGAGTTCATCCGTGTCCCGGAAATCCATGCCCGGTACCGCTTCGAGAAGACGGGTTGTGCGCCGAATTACGGGCTGGATATCTGTCATCTGAGTAACCGGGCGCTTCCGTTTGATATAATTGCCGCTTGCCATGAAAAACGCATTCTCCTTCTGGAAATTCTGTTCTAGGCTTTGTTCCAGATTATACCTCGTAGTGTCAAGCCTGTCGTGTTAGAATTGCTGAAGCCGCGTTGCATGCCGCTCAACTGTTTGTGATCCCCGCTAGAGCCTACCTGACTGGAACGTTGAAAAAGATATCCTGTCTCTTCAAAAACTATCATATCACCTCTGAAGCGACTCATGAGTGAGAAATAAGTCCTGTTTTTGGCAAAGAGTATCGCAGGAATCCACGAACTTGGTTAAGAGCAGAAGAAATGCTTCAGTCAGAGACTGGTTTGCGATTCTATTCGAGAATCAGATATAATTTTTTACCACAGGTTGCTACTCTTCATGCAAGAGTTTATTCTGGCGCGATCGTATTCCTCAAGAGCTCCACTGTAATTGCTGAAGGGAAGAGAGTATAGTGCGAGGGGATTATAGTAAAAACAGAAGAATGGTTTGAAAGGACGCGCTATGGCTGAACAGCTTCATATTGTTCTTGTGCCCCACACCCACTGGGATCGAGAATGGTATCAAACATTTCAACAATTCCGTCTGCGCCTGGTGAAGGCTGTTGATGCGTTGTTGAATGTGCTGGAAGAGGACCAGGACTTTCGCTATTTTATGCTCGATGGTCAGACAATCGTGATTGACGATTACCTTGAGGCTCGACCAGAGCAAGCAGAACGTCTGAAACGGCTGATTCGTTCCGGGCGGATCCTGGTTGGTCCCTGGTATATTCAGCCAGATGAGTTTCTGGTCAGTGGCGAGTCGCTGATTCGGAATCTGCAACGGGGTATCAGTCAGGCCGAAGAGCTTGGTGGCTTGATGCGCGTTGGCTATGTCCCGGATACCTTTGGGCATATCGCTCAGCTTCCCCAGATCCTGCGTGGCGTTGGCATTGATAATGCGGTCTTCTGGCGGGGAGTGGGCGAGGAGATCAAGGGGAGCGAATTTTATTGGGAGGCGCCGGACGGCTCACAGGTCTTTGTTGTCTATCTGGCCGACCCGCAGGGTTATTCCAATGCCCGCCAGATGCCCCTGAACCCGGAAGAGTTTGTGTCCCGGGTGAAGCTCCAGGTCGCCAATCTGTTGCCCCGAGCTACCGATGATGTGTTGCTCTTCATGAATGGCTCCGATCATCTTGAGGTACAAGAAGGGCTCCCGGCTACCATAGCGCAGGCGAACGCGCTCCTGCAACATGTGGACATCCAGCAGGAACGAAAGCAGTCATCAGCGAACGGACACTATCACTCACTCTATGTGGAAATAGGCACTCTGCCGCAATACATCGAGCGGGTACGAAGTCAGAACCGGCACTGGCAGGTCTGGCAGGGCGAGTTGCGAAGCAGTCAGTTTGCACCGCTTTTGCCCGGTGTGCTTTCCAGTCGTATCTGGATCAAGCAGCAGAATGAGCGCTGCGAGCAACTGCTTGAGCGCTGGGTTGAGCCAATGACCACCTTTATGAGCGCCCTGAACCTCTCTTATCCTGAAGGACTGGTACGACTTGCCTGGCAATATCTTCTGCAAAATCACCCTCACGATAGTATCTGTGGTTGTAGTATTGACCAGGTTCATCGTGAGAATAGCGTGCGCTTTGCTCAATGTCAGCAGATCTGTGAAGGGCTCCTTGCGCAGACCCTCCCGCAGATTGCGGCCCGTGTCGATACGCAGCCACCCATTCCTGTCAAGCATCCTGCGGATGCGCCCGTGCCAATCGTCGTCTTTCATCCGGCTCCGGCGACGCCGGGTGAAGCGGTGCAGACAACAGTGCAGCTTCCGGGCTCGCTCAATCATGCCATGCTTCTCGATGAGAAGCGCCGCTGTATGCCATTCCGTGTCGTGAATCGCAGCAGGGAAGTGCTCGGGACCATGCCAGTAGCGCGTGAGATGCTGGCGTCAATGGTGGCGCTATCGGGCTTACAGGACCCTGACCACCTGTTGCAGATGACTCAATCGATCATCACCAGCACGCTGGGAGAAACGCCCGGCATTGATGAGAAACAGGAGATCTCCCATATCTATATCGAGAACGTAACCGTTTCTCCTCTGCATCATGAGCCGCATATACCACATCCAGGTGTCATTTTTATTGAGATTATGATTGCTCCAAAGGGGCGCGTGCAGATTAACCGGGCCGATCTGCGGGCCGCTGCTCAGCAGGTGCTGGACCTGCTGCGACGAGAAGATATCCATACGTTGGAATTGAAGCTTGTGGCACAGGCGCGGGAAACTATCTCCTTTGTAGCGCAAGACCTGCCCTCATATGGATATAAAACATACTGGCTCTATCCACGGGGGTGTGATGCTTCACAGAAAGTGCATTCTGTATCATCATTTCTTGGAACTGGTCATAATAGTATTGAGAATGAACACTATCAGGTTGCAGTCGATGCAACGAATGGGACGTTGACCGTAACTGATAAGCGCACTGGTGCAGTTTTTCGAGGTCTCAACCGTTTTATAGATGGAGGGGATATCGGTGATCTGTATACCTACTGTCCCCCTGAACATGATATGCTTATTGGTGAGCCTCTAGAAGCACCCAGGATTGAGGTGATAGAGAGCGGTCCGGTGCGTGCGGCCTTGCGTATTAGTAGTCGTTGGGCTTTGCCGACATCCTGTACGGCAAACCGGCGGGAGCGCAGTGCACGCACAGCCGTCTGTACGATTGTCAGCGATGTAGCCCTGACGGCAGGGATGCGGCGTGTCGACATTCATACACGTATAGAGAATAAGGTGAAGGACCATCGCCTGAGGGTTCTTTTCCCTGTCCCTTATCGACCAGAAGCGGTTATGGCGGAAAGCACATTTCAGGTGTGTCAGCGCCCGATCTCTCTTCCAGAGCCTGTAAATGTCAGCACATGGATCGAGTATCCGGTGGCGACATTTCCACAGAAGCGCTTTGTTGATCTCAGCACTAGTCAATTCGGGCTAGCAATCTTAAACCAGGGGTTACCGGAATGTGAGGTTTTACCCTCTGGTTTCGGAGTAGAAGAGGGAGGGACTGCTGTTGCAATTACCTTGCTGCGCTGTGTCGATTGGCTCTCGCGAGGGGATCTTCCAAATCGGCAGGGACATGCGGGCCCGATGGAGCATACTCCAGAGGCACAATGTCCGGGCTTCTACGAGTTTGATTATGCGCTGGTTCCGCATGCGGGAGCGTGGGACGGTGAAGAGGCTCTGGTACTTCGTGAGGCACAAACATTTACAACGCGGCTTGCGACCCGGGCTGTGATCGAAGAGATCCATGAGGGGAGATTCCCTTCTCGGGAAGCATTTGTAACGGTTGAACCCGCGGCATTGGTCGTCAGTGCCGTAAAACGTTGGCTACGTGGTAAAGGAATAGTAGTACGTCTGTACAATCCATTTGCTTCTGCTGTCCATGCAACGGTTCACCTGCGCTTTTCTTTCTGGAAAGTATCCAGGGCCAATCTCCTTGAAGAATGTCAGGAAGTGGTGGCTACGGCTCAGGGAGGAGAGGAAGCGGGGAGTAGTGGAGAGATGCGAGCCGGAGAGCAGCGTGTGACATTGGAGTTCAAGGGGGGAGAGATCATCACTCTGGTCTGTGAGGAGTGAACACAGTTCCTCTGATGGGGCATACCTGTCAGCTTATAGTCCTGGTTAAGCAACCTGACAGGTGATGAAACGTTGTAAGATCAGTGGGTGTGATAAGCAAAGCGAAGTAGGCGCAAAAAATCAGTTACGTACCTGTAAAAAAATACTCTATACTCTTGAAAGGGGCGTTTGTCCTGTGAACGTGTATGCAAATCTGGCTCTAAGCTTGCTCGCGAGTCCTTCTTCCAGTGGGGGATCAGGGGACCTTCTAACGACTATTCAGAACTCGCTAGGCATTATTATTGGCTGTCTGGGCGCGTTTTTTGTCGCCTTCTGGCTGAGCACAGTCTACTGGACATTCCGTGATATTCGTTCTCGCACACAAGATGTGATCCTACAGATCATTTCAACGCTGGCGGCGGCCATTTTTCCGATCGTCGGTGTATTTATCTATATGCTGCTTCGCCCGCGTCAGACACTGGCCGAGGTCTATGAGCGGCAGCTTGAAGAAGAGTCGTTGCTGGCCGAGATGACCGAGCGACAGACCTGCAACAACTGTCACGCCCGGATTGAAAATGACTTTCAGGTATGTCCGTCCTGTGGTCAGAAGCTGAAGAGAACCTGCCCCAAGTGTGAGCGTCTTCTGGAGCTGCGCTGGTCCTTCTGCCCATATTGCGCCTCCAATGTGGCTGGTGGGAATCAGGTTCCGCCAAGCATGCCCGGCTTGCCCAATGTTGCTAATACGCCCGGCTCTTCCAATGTCTCTGTTAGTGGCGGGGGCAATCGCTATTAACTTGTTGAGAAACGCATAATTCCCCGGTGATGGTGACTTCTGACATATGGTCAGAAGCGGCTCTAGAAGCCATTCCCGGGGATTTTCTTTTTTCGGTCGTCTGTTCAACCTACTTGCTTTGTTTATCAAGCAGAATGTGATATAATATCACAGTGGATGGTGGCTTCCGTTGCCACTTTTTCTATGCTTGAGCAGAATATTTGAATGAGATAAAAACTGCTTTCCGCCAGTGCTTTACACTCTTGATCATTCAGAAGCGCCGTTTTCTTGTTTTGTTCCTTCCTCTGGACTCTTTCCGTGATGAGGATGGCAAACAGGAAGTATCTGGCCCGATGCTTGATTTGCTTTTATCCTTTGCGGGTAGGTGCCAGGCAGGGTGGCCGTCTTTTGTGTTGTTCTGAATGGATATCGCTTACCTCAATGTGGTATTCACCCCCTGATCTGTCGTAAAGGGCGTGAGCCTCCGCTTGAGGCCAAAAAACACACACTCTTATTGAACCACTCTGCAGTCTGCTGCTGTGTGGAAGGTTATGAATACTCGATTTTTACGGCGCGGCACATCCGAACTCAGGAAGGGAGATGACCCCTTCCGCCGCTGATCCGTTTTTTTACTGCATAAAAGGTACAGGTTCTATGGCAAAGACGAGAGAATCCTTCATGACAGAGCAATTAGCTGATAATTCAGATGCTCTTACCAGTCATAATACAACACAAATTTCAGAAAATGGCAAGGGGCAGGGCGATGGAAATGGGAGCGAGAATGAGAATGGAAGAGGCTATAGCGGGCAAAATATCCAGATTCTCGAAGGCTTAGAGGCTGTACGGGTACGCCCCGGCATGTACATCGGTGCAACTGATCAGCGTGGCCTGCACCATCTTGTCACTGAGGTTGTGGATAATAGCGTTGACGAGGTCATGGCAGGATACGCTGATACCGTGAAAGTAGTGATTCACGCGGATAGCTCGGTGTCGATTGAAGATAATGGGCGTGGTATCCCGGTTGACGAGCATCATCAGCGCCCGGGACAATCAACACTGGAAGTTGTAATGACCGTACTGCATGCCGGTGGCAAATTTGGCGGTGGTGGATACAAGATCAGTAGCGGTCTGCATGGTGTGGGAGTCTCGGTCGTGAATGCGCTTTCTGAGTGGTGTCAGGTCGATGTAAAACCCGGCGACGGCTTCCATTATCGGCAGCGCTATGAGCGTGGTAACCCTGTCACTGGCCTGATCAAGGTTGGCCCGGCAGAGGGAAGAGGCACGAAAACAACCTTCCTGGCCGATCTTTCGGTAATGGAGACCCGTGATTTCAGCTTCGATGCTCTGGCTCAGCGCTTCCGCGAGATGGCGTATCTCAATAAGGGCATGACCATCAGTCTGGTTGATGAGCGTCCTGGTCGTGAGCGCGAGGCAACCTTTTACTTCGAGGGTGGTCTGATCTCCTTTGTGCGCTATCTCAATAAGAATCAGCGTACCCTTCAGGCTCGTCCGGTGAGTGTGAGCCGCATTGTTGACGGGGTCAGCGTTGATATTGCGGTGCAATATAATGATAAATGGAGCACGAACGAGGTTTCGTTTGCTAATGGCATCAACACCATCGACGGCGGGATGCACCTGACTGGTTTCCGCAGCGCTCTGACTCGCACCCTGAACGAGTATGCCCGCAAGGCCGGACTGCTGAAGGAGAAAGATAGCAATCTCACCGGCGATGATGTACGACAGGGTTTGACCGCCGTTATCAGTGTCAAGATCCCGAATCCGCAGTTTGAGGCTCAGACCAAGAGTAAGCTGAATAATGCTGAGGTGCGCCCGATTGTTGAGGCAATCACCGCCGAGATGTTGACGCACTATCTCGAAGTCACGCCCAATGAGGCAAAGGCAATCATCGATAAATGTTTGACCTCAGCCCGAGCCCGTGAGGCTGCTCGCACGGCCCGAGAGCTGGTCCAGCGTAAGAATGTGCTGGATACCACCCTGCCGGGTAAACTGGCCGACTGTACGGAGCGTCGCGCCGATCGGTGTGAGCTCTATCTGGTTGAGGGTGATTCCGCGGGCGGTTCTGCCAAGCAGGGACGCGATCGTCATTTTCAGGCTATCCTGCCGCTGCGTGGTAAGATCCTGAACGTTGAGCGTGTGGGCCTGGATAAAATTCTACATAGCCAGGAAGTCAAGAATATTATTACCGCGCTCGGCGTCGGCATAGACGAACACTTCGATATCAGCAAGCTGCGGTATGGTCGCATCGTCATTATGTGTGATGCTGACGTTGATGGCGCTCACATTCGCACCCTGTTGCTGACCTTCTTTTATCGGTACATGCCACAGCTTATCACAAATGGGCATCTCTTTATTGCTCAGCCGCCTCTCTACCACATCAAACTGGGCAAACAGATTCGCTATGTCTACAGCGATGAGGAACGCGATGCTCTGATCGAGGAGTACAAGGCGACCCATAACGGGAAAGAGCCAGAGATTGGCCGCTATAAAGGTCTTGGCGAAATGAATCCCGAAACCCTTTGGGATACCACTATGGACCCGGATAAGCGCACGATTCTACGCGTCTCGATTGAAGAGGCCGTGGAAGCTGATAAGGTCTTCAGCATGCTGATGGGTGATGAGGTTGCGCCGCGTCGCCGTTTTATCGAGAGCCATGCAAAGAGTGCGAATCTGGACATCTAGTCTGGATGGCACAACACAGAATATACAAGCAAGGTCTGGCTTCGAAGCCAGACCTTCTTTTTTCGTTCAGGGCAACGGAGGTTCGGCGGCCGGATCAGGCGGGGCCAGCGAGGCGTGATATTCGGCCTTTTGCAGCGTTGGTATCCCGGTGGTTGGTGTCCACCACCAGAGCCGTTGAATAATCTCCGTTTCCGGCCTGTTCTTCGCTGTCTCAAAAAAGACCTCACCGATGTTGTTGTAGCCCACAATCAATTCACCGGCTTTCCACTTGCTGAACCACTCTTTATGGCGAAATGTGGCATCAACCAACTCCACACGCTGCTCTTCCAGCTTCTGTTCAACCTTCTCCGTCCGGGTGATCGCATCCTGAAATGGGCGATGGAGAGCGCGTGATGTCAGCCGTTTCTGCTCTGCCTTCCGGTTGGCCTGAATCAGATTCTGCCGAGCTGCTCCGAGCGCTTTCTGTAACAGGGTTACCGCTCCCAAAGCGACCTGTAGAGGAAACAGCAGCCAGCGGTAAAGGGTCATAAAGACGCCTCGTTTTCGCTGTGGCAGCATCTGTGCCATTGAGTTGCGGAGGTAATTCAGACGATAGCTCCGATTGGGAGGGAAAGCGTCAAAGCTCCCTGTATGCCAGCCATGTGCGGGAAGCACAATCTCTCTCTTTGAGCGCCGCGCCGCGATCAAGCGGGGCAGAGACCACCAGAAATGGTACAGGCGCTTACGAATATTGGAGAGAACATAGTTCGCGATCAGGCTATCTCCCGGGAGAAGATCCCAGGCAAAAAAATCAACCGAGGGAGAGTCGCGCCGCAGCAATTGAAGCAGGCGTGGATACCCGATGGCAAGGACGGCCATTTGTGAGCCTGAGCCCTCATTCGAGAGAGGGCTGGCTGTAAAGTTGATAAAGCGTGCGGTTGCATGCGTTCGATGGTCCCAGTAATCCAGGCTGGCACCAAAGGCATAGTGCACATCGCCCGAGAGAAACACAACTCGTTGCAGACGGCTGAGATACTTGAGAAAGTTCTGAAAGGTTTCCCATTCCAGCGCCCAGGCCTCACGATCAAAGGCATAGTTCTCGCGCACTCGCAGGCGGCTCCAGAACTGAATAGATTCCACAAAATCGACGCCCAGCACTGGAGAGGGCGAGATAATAATTGTGACGTCTGCCTGTGCCTGAAGCGCCGAGTCAAGCTGGGTATGCATGGCGGAACGAGAGAGCAGGCCCGGAAAATCAGAGGGCTTGCGATAATAACGGCGTGTGCGTGTGTCAAGCACAACCACGTGGTACGCCGGGGCATTGTAGGTGTAGTGCCAGTCAAGCGCCTGCTTTGAGCGCCTGAGTTCTCCCTTGCCAGAGAACGGAAAAGGCATTCCTAGCAGTGTGTTGATCTTCTCGACCTCGGCTGCGCGCTCAGAACCGTTCCATCTGTTGATAGTGGAAAGCAAACAGCTCTGCTCAAACTGCTCTGGCGTGTTGCCCCATCCCTGGAAGAGCGCGTAGGCTAATAGGCCATTGCGCACAATCTGCTGACCAAGCTCATTCTTCAGGATCCGTCGGCACCATGCTCCATCCAGAAACCAATCATCGGTCACCTCGTGGTCGTCACAGATCATATAAGTAGCGATATTTGCCAGAGCGCGGCGTACTGCTGGTAGACCTCGCACAAAATCATCTATCAGATAGTATTGTTCTTTGAAGCTGCGTTCGGCCTTCTCCTGTTGCGAGGCTTTGCGCGGGCGAATTTCCGGGTAGGCCTTCCAGAGATCCTGTGTGCCGGGAAGTTCGTCCGGCCAGAGCACATCGGACCAGCTAAAGAGATACATAGCTGCATATTCGGCAAAAGAAAGCAGATGATTTTCCGGGTGCGTGGTGGTGAACATGGCGACCGTATGGACGATTGGCGTTCGTCCTTCCGGTGGAAAAGCCTGTGCTGGAAGCTGTAACGGCTGAAGCAGCTCGGGCTCATTGCCTGCGAAAAGATACGATCCGGCATCCATCAGAGCAAAGAGCAGTGGCGCGGAGACATCATCGGCGTAGATCTGGTCTCCGGTTAGAAAAAGCTGCTGTGGGCGACGCACCGGGTCATGGGCAGCGTTGGCAAGCAAGGTATCGAGGACGGAAAGCATTTCGTAGCCCTGTGCTTGCGGCTTACGACAGGAGCCGTGAATGATGCGTACCTGTTCGAGCTCACGCGGGGGCAGCACAAAGCCGGGCAGGGGCTGTCCCGCATACGTGAGCTGGCTGAGCGGCTCGTCTGCCATGCTGAAAATGCCAGGTGTGCCTAAATGGGCTGCTGGCGTTGCCTGAGACTCCTCCGAGAAGAAGAGATTGTAGTAATAGAGCTTACCCCATTCGAGCGGCTGTTCCCGATCTGTCGGGCGTGCCGTGACCGCAACCAGATGTAAATGATCGCCAAGTCTGATGGTCTGGCGAGTCCCTGTACAACGTGGTTCTGTGTGGCCTTCTTCCGTGGGTTCATATACAAACAGGGTAACGGTGCGTGCTTCCTTAAGCGCCAGCCAGATGGTCACGCTATGTGGCTCGACGCGGCGTACAATCGGGCCTGCAAGGATAAGTGGTAACGCTTCTGCGCGTTCGGCCAGTGGTTGCCAGGACATAGAATCAAACCTCTCCCTGGTTTGTCTGTTGCTGGAAAAGCTGCGGGCAGCGGTAAAGCATTTCGCCAGCATGCCGAACCAGCAAAATTCCCTCCTTTTCGCGGTTCTCCCATTCCTCGGGACGAATAGTACGGTAGTCAAGATACCCCAGATTGATGCGACGACAGCGCTCCTCTGGAATGCCTGTCGCCAATGTCACCTGAATGCGTGGCTTTTCGATACCGGTTTGTGGATCGTACGTCCCCGTGCCCTTGACATGGGTACTATGCGCCAGAATGGAGCCGGGAACGTCCTTGAAACGATCCCATTGCTTCAGAAAATACTCCAGCACATGATAGCCCACTTGATCGATCAGATGCCCATGTGTATAGGAGACCTCGGTGATATGTGGTGCATAGATGATCACTTCGCCTCCGTCAGCAATAGCTGGCTCGGTTTTGTACATCGCCTTCGCGGCAGTCCAGAGATCATCATAGCGCGTGGAGGGCATCGAGAGCACGCGGCGCATCGGATGCGGTACTGTGATGATGTTCAGGCGGGCCGAAAGGTCGGCGGCGCTGGAAAAGGCCTCCAGATGCGAGCCAATGTACAGGCCATGAAAGGCGTTCCCCTGCATCACCATCGCCAGCAGCAAAATGGGCACGGGCACAAATTCGGCGGCACGATGAATCACCCGGCGCACATACGTATCTTTAACACCGATCGTATGCATGCTTGTCAGACGTGCACCAAGCCAGTGGGTAAAATGAATGATCTCCGGGCCTGCGATCCCCGGGAACAGGTACTTCGCACCGCCTGAAAATCCAACCACCTCATGCGGAAAGACCGGACCACAAATGAGCAGTTGATCATAATCAAAGATCATTCGATTGAGGCGCACCGGGACCTCATCTGCCAGCAGGCCATTTGTCAGCCGTGCTGCCTCTTCGCGGCTGATGGTGCCTATCGTTTGCAGGGCCTCCGGGCCGTCCCACTGGTGATTATAAATATGGACGTTTGGATAGTGCTGCGCCCGCTCTTCCGGGGTTGCGCCCACCAGAAGCGTAATAGCATCTTCCGACATCGGGGGGTGGGTGCCGAGCGCTATCAGGTAATCCAGACGCTCAACCCGCGACCCGAGTTGCGCATAGAGGGCGCGGAAGAAGAGTGGAATGGGTGCTGTCCGCGTGCCATCGGGAATGATAACGAGGACGCGCTTTCCATCGAGCGGTAGAGAGGCAAACGACTTTGCGAGCAGTTCCTGTACATCGGTTTCTGTTAATTCCTGGTGTATACTACCTTTTCCCTGCAACATAGTGCATCCTTTTCTCTATTTTGATCCTTGTGTATTATTGTACCATTTTTGAAAAAATTACTGCATTCTTAAGCAAGAAAGTCCTGTTTCCCCGCAATGTATCGGTGACTTATCGGCGATGGACCAGTACTGCGATACTCGCCGTAAAGCCGTGAAGAAAGGAGCGCCTCCCTACCGGGCCGATTTCGCCATTACAGAAGAGCCCGGCCAGCGGGATCGGGCCCAGGATCTGTTCTATCAGGCCTGCGTCGTGGTGAGGAACGGAGAAAAGATCCTCACCGCGACCATTACAGGTACAGAGAATTGCCGCGATAGGCATGTTACCAACAAGCTTATCCTTGAGGTGAGAGAGCCGCGTACGTAGATCGTGATCTGCGGCCTGAGCATCCCGCATCTGGAACTGAATGGTCTGCCCGACCCGGGGCTGTGCGCCAAGCGCAAGAGCGCCAGTGCTGCGATCGACTCCTAGCAGATTGCGTATGAGGAAGGTACCGCGTTCAAAGGTGGCGCGGTATTCATCTGCGGCAAGCCCGACCAGCAGGTTGTGCTGTGCGCGGCGTTGAAGCGTATACGGCAGGCCCTGAAACGTTTCGATAAGCATTTCATAGGCCGGCCGGTTCGAGATGGTCTCGACAAGTCCGTTGTCCTGCACGCGGGTGATTGTCCAGGGTTCACCGATCGGTTCACATCCCTGCGAGACCAGTGGAAGAATCGAGTAAGCGCCACCCAGAGCCAGGGCAACGCCTCCATCGGTAAAGACCTCATCGTTAAAGAAGATATAGCTGCGATGCTCCTCTATATCATTGGAGGCCAGACCACCGAGCATCGGAATATCGGGATAGGCGCCGCTCAGGTGTTCGACCAGGCTTTCACAATCCATATGGAAAGGGTCAAGAAAGAACAGCCAGGCATTGACATCATCCAGCGGAACATTCAGCGCTTCTCGCATAGAGACAGGTGAGTTGCCTTGTTCCAGCAGATCTACAGGGATACGCACGGGATACAGGGTCGCTTCAGGTAAGGAGAGCGTCAAGAGAGAGAGCGCGGGCGCGTTTTCTAGCTCTATTCCTGTCCCGATGGTTCCCTGAGCCGAGCAGCCAATGAGGAGCGGCGCGGCCAGCTCATGGCGAAGAATGTGAAGCATGTCCTGATAGTGTGCGGCATATTCGCCGCTCGCAAAGAGCAGCACGACATCTGGATAGGTGCCACGAACGGATTCGAGCGCCTGATAGAGGGCCTGGTTCCAATCCTCATCTGCGATAATTGCTGCTCTGGCAACCGGCTTACAGGTTTTCATATATCCTCCCTGGGCGTTGTATTGGGTGGTGCCGTCTGAAGCCGAAACCGGATTTCTTCTTGATATATGGGTGCACATTGCCAGGGCAGGATGTCCCGTTTATGGCCGAACTGGCTGACTCCTGATCTTCTTTGCTGATAGCCAGATGGCCTGGCCTCTGGCGGTCTGAGCACAGGTGTTCGAGGTTTGCCTTACTGGATGTTCCTCGTTGTGTACAGGAAAGGACCAATCGATGATGGAGGCGCTGAATGCTCTCTCTGCGTGTAGGCGCCGCTTGACCCGGAGCACGATTGCTGCACGAGCCGCACTATGCTTCATCACGTGCCTCTCTCCTGAAGCAGATACACTGCATCACTCTTTCTGTTGAAAAGTATCGCACACTGAGAGGAAAGAAGGCAATGGAAGAGAAAAAGGGGCAAACGTAACCCCTCCGCTACAGGGAGAAGGCAACGGAGGGGCTACGTACAATGTTTGTGTAGTAGGCTGGCAGTGGTGAGCCTTAACTTATGAGCGAGTATAGCAAATTTAATCTGGAGTATGTGTTAAAATTCTATTAATTTTTCTCATTTGCAATATTCGATAAATATTTCTAAAAAAAGATGGGGTGAAGAGGGGCAAATGAGGTTGTGAATAGGAGATAACAGGCGAATAATAATAAAAGAGGTAGCCCCTATTACAGTCCACAATTGTTCCGAGGAGAGGAACTGAGTGGCCTGTAATAGGGACTGTAGTGCCTGCTCGATTATTGTTCGTCTTTTTGCAGGGTATCGGGATGACGGGAGGTCATAGGGTCCACGATGTCGCTTTGATGTGGCTGCTCTCCCGGCTTAGTACCCCCCTGTTTCATATATTCGTTTTTCCGGGGATCTCGGTCCCCCATCGCTGTTTGCGGTTGTCCTGCTGCCCGACCGCCAATACTTCCCTGTGCGTAGGCGTCTACCTCGTTGAAGTGCCCGCGTCGAATAGAACTCTCACTGATACTCCCGGAGCCACGTTCATGATGCGAGCCTCCACCTTCAATACTGCTGGCTGTGGTGCCACCGCCTGCGATGGTATCACTGCTGATATTCATGCCGCCCGGTGGATTGTCTGTTCCAGAGAGCGATGAAGCCGGTTCGGGAAGGGTGCCACCTCCCACAGTTCCCAGATCCCGGTTTCCCATGCCTTCAGTGCGCGGGGTTTTTGTCCCCTCGCCTTCCTCAGTTCCGGATTCCTTCTGGTGGAGTAATTTATTGTATTCAGGCTTACGCTCTTGCTTTTCATGCTCTGTCATAATGGTCTATCCCTTTCTGGATCGCTGCTTGATAGCCTACTCTGTTTAAGAACACGCAGCAACTGAGCGGAGGGTGACGGTGTTCTGCTTTAGTGGAAAAATTCTACCTCGGCTCGGGTTTGCCGGTTGTCGGGAGCAGGCATTTGTGAGATACTTAAGACAGGCTTGACGATGCTTCTTGAATTCCATACAATCCAATTCTAAGGGGTAAAGAATACATATCAATTGGAAGCTGCAACACTGAAGGCAGGAGGAAAACTGTGACATCACAGGCTGGTGACGAATGGCTGAGCCTGCGTGAGGCCGCCGAGTTACTGGGCATGCACCCGGCAACAGTGCGCCTCTGGGCTGATCGAAACGAGATTCCATCGCGGAGGACAAGCGGGGGCCATCGCCGTTTTCGTCGTGCAGATATTGAAGCGCGTCTTCATCAACAGATAGAGCCACGCCCCAGTCTGGCGGCCCAGATGCTGATTCAAAATTTGTTGGGCCGTGTGCGTCTTGAGTTGACCGATGGGAAATTAGATTCCCTGCCCTGGTATCAGCATTTTGACGCAAATGCGCGTGCCGCTTATAGCCGCCTGGGGCGGCGTGTCCTGGATCTGTTGCTCCGGGCGTTGACCGACGATACGCACAATGACAATCTGCGCCGCGAGGCTGTCGAGCTTGGTCGCGAGTACGGCTCGATCGCAGCGCAATCTCATGTCCCGCTGGCCGATGCCGTCAGAGCTTTCCTCTATTTTCGTACAATGATGGATGAAGCGGTGTTGCAGCTTGCGGAGGTGCGGGGCACTCGTGAGCAGGATATTCCCTGGATCGAGAGCCTGTACCAGATTCAGACTATCACCAATGAAATTCTGCCTGCTTTGATTGAGGCCGCTCCTGGTGCACAATAAGAGCAGCGCTTGCTGCTACGCCATTTCTCCTGTCTGTCCATTTTGTCTGTAACAAATTCCTCTGTTTCGCGTCTTAATAAAAAGGGATAGATATATCTGCCTTCTTCATCGGGAGGCTTTTTTCATCTGTCTGTTGTATCATTTTCTAAGAAGTATTCAGTTATGGCATTTTTAATTTAGTTCCTGGATCTTTATAGATAAATATGTATTTGCTAAGAGGGAGCTTTGAGAAGGAGAGCTCATATGTCTGACGGAAAGCAGCACCAGAATATTGACCCTGAGGAGGTGGCCAAGCGGCGCGGGGAGAAGGCGGCACGAACAGGGCCTTATGGTAAACAGGATATAGTAGAAAAAGAAAAGGATGATCGACAGGCCCATTTTCAGGAAAACTCTGAAACGCCAAAAGTGAGAGATGATGGTAAGGGGGAAGAAGGGGAAAGTGAAGAAACATCTGTGAAGGAACCGCAAGCATTGCCTGTTGAGGCATCCTCTCTGAATGTTGATGAAGATGTGAAAGAGACGAGGCCTGCGGTGCAATCTGAACAGAATAAAGCACAATCCCATCACGACCAGAGGAACCCAAAAGACGTTGAAGCTCTTACGAGCAGAAAGGACGGTCATCCTTCTGCCAAAGAAGAGGGTTCTGGCGAAGAGACAGAGAAGGAGCGTACGCCATCGGCTGCGCTGAGCGATGATGCCCATAGTGGTCTGACTGAACCAGCGCTACCCTCTATCCGAAAGTCCGAACTCTCTACGAAGAGCGGGCCGCCCGAGGTGTCAAAAACGGCGCGCGATGGGCAGAAAGCGCGGAAGCGTACGGGGGCATTGTCTCCCGCTTCGCGCCTGGATATGGATGCGTTTGTTCTTCCGCCACTGCCAGAGAATGCCTCGGCGCGCGAGCGTGCCCGCTGGCAACGAAAGCGCAAGATTTTATTGCGGCATATCTCGCGCAAACATATGCGCGATGAGCGGAACAGAGCGGCGAATAGACTGCGAAAGGCTGCGTTGACGCTTGTCAGTACGTTGCTGGCAATTGTGGTGATATTTACGGCCCTCAGCGGCACCGGCGCTTTTCTGGGTTATCGCTTCTATATGTCTACCGAGGAAAAATATCAGGGTACTGTGACAACGCTGTTTGATCTGGTGCCAAAAGATAACCTGAAAATGTATGACCGCAACAATACCTTGATCGGTCAGTTGCAGGATCAGGGCTTTCATACCTATGTGAAATTTGATGGCATCTCAAAAGATCTGATCAATGCGACCGTTGCCATTGAGGATAAGGATTTCTGGGAGAACCCGGGCGTTGATGTGCTCCGTATTGTGCAGGCAGCACTTCAGAACCTGCGGAGCGGGCGCGTTGTGCAGGGTGGCAGCACTATCACGCAACAGTTGATTAAAAAGCTGATCGTTGGCGATAAGGTCAGCCCGTTTCGTAAGCTGGAAGAGATAGTGCTGACTCCTCAAGTGAACAGCAACTACTCCAAGCGCGATATCATGGAGCTGTATCTGAACACCATCTACTATGGCAATATGGCTTATGGTATCGATGCCGCGGCATACATTTACTTCGGGTTGGAGGATAAGCCCGGGCTACCTGCTTCCAAGCAGTTGTCACTGGCTCAGGCGGCGATGCTGGCCGGTCTGCCTCAGGGAGGTGACCTGCTCAACCCGCGCTATCATCCTGAAAGTGCCATGAAACGTATGGAACTGGTACTGAATTCAATGGTCAGCCAGGGCTATATTACAAAGGTGCAGGCGCTGGAAGCAGAGAAAGAGGCACAGAAGCCCGACTTTGTGAAGTGGCCGAAAAACGGCTTGAAGAATCGTGCGCCACATTTCTTCTACTATGTCCTGCGCGAGTTGCAGCAAAAGTATAAGCTAAAGCCTGAGGAACTGTCGCTCTCTGGCCTGAACGTGTATACCACTCTGGACCTGAAGCTTCAGGAAAAGGTGCAGAAGGCTATGCTTGCGCATACCGACGACTTGAAACAGTATGGCATCTCCAACGCGGCGGCGGTGTTGATTGAGCCGAAAACCGGAGCGATCAGAACCCTGCTTGGAAGCCTCGATTATAACAATGAGGCGATCGGTGGTCAGTTTGATGTGGCAACGATGGGTATGCGTCAGCCCGGCTCGTCCTTTAAACCGTATGTCTATGCCACGGCCTTTGAGAAGTTTAACGCTTCCCCGGGACAGGCGGTCGCGGATGTTGAGACGACGTTCGATCTGCCGAGCGGACCTTTTGAGCCCGGGAACTACGATGAAAAGTTTCACGGGCATATGACGATCCGCTGTGCCTTACAAAACTCGCTCAATATCCCGGCGGTGCGTACACTTGATCATCTGGGAGTGGATGAGGCGATGAAGAAAGTCGATGCGATGGGTATTCAGCATGAGGGCTATCCTGGCCTCTCAATGGTGCTTGGTGGTCTGGAAGTGAATATGCTGGACCATGTGTCGGCATTTGGCACCTTTGCCAATCAGGGGGTCCATGTTCCCCATTATGTCATTGAAAAGGTTGTACATTCTGGCTCTGGAAAAGTGGAGCAACATGCACGGGAGAAGGGTCAGCGGATCTTCAGTCCGCAGATCGCGTATATGATTACAAATGTGCTCTCCGACAACAAGGCTCGCATTCCACAGATGCTGGATTGTAATGTGCTGGAACTCTATTCAAACTCCCAACAAGAGTGCCTGGCCGGAGATCGTGGTGTGGTGCGTCCGGCAGCAGCCAAAACCGGAACCACCAACAACTTTAAGGACAACTGGACGCTCGGCTATACCACTGATTATGTGCTTGGTGTCTGGACTGGCAATAACGACGGTCATCCGATGGCTGAGGGTGCGACCGGCCTGGTCGGCGCGGCTCCCATCTGGCATGATGCCATGCTGGCCGTCAACGCGGATAAGCCGATTCGCGATTTCCCGAAGCCGCCCGGACTGGTCACCGCAACGGTAACCTATCCTGATGGCGTGCGCTCTACTGATCTCTATCTGGAGGGGAAAGTACCTGACTCCTTCAAGGGCGGAGCACCTGCCCCCTCTCCCACTGCGAAGCCGGGAGAAAAGACGAAGCCTGCGCCTCAGGTGCAGCCATACTGTCCGAGCAGCTTTAACTATGCGTTTCCTCCGACGAATACCAACGCTGATGGATGGTGGTAGTCAAACACTTCAAGCGCCTGCAACTCTCAAGGGTGCAGGCGCGTTTTTCTTTTTGGGTGGAGGTGCGAGGGGCCAGGTAGAAAAACAACAGCTACACTTTTTCTGGAAAACGGTCGGCTAAATACTTGAGGACAAGCGGCTGCCTTTTTCTATTGCAGAGTTTCTCTATGCCTTTTAGTCATGGGGTGTTTGAATTGTAAGGGGAGCACGAAATAGTGTTGTTGTATGATAGAAAGAGAAAAAGAACGCTTGCCTCTATTCCAGATATGGGATGTTTATATTTGTATTTATAGATAAAGATTCTGTGTATGGTAGATAAGAGAGGATAAGAAAGCGGATACCGTTTTCCTTGAAGAGGCGGCTGGTATTGTTTCTTGAAAAAAGAAGTTCGTCTTGCGTGTATGCCTGAATTGCAGGAGGTTGGGATATGCAGAGAGAGCGACGCCCTGATGAGCCGGATGGGAGAGAGGGTGTGAAGAATGAAGAACAGTGCGTTCAGCTTGAAAAGGAGGAAGGTGGAGAGCACAATGATGAACAGGCCGTAGTCCCTGCGAAGCTGCCACCATATAGTAAGGCTGCTGCTGCGCAACGGCTAAATGAGATTCCTCCGCAAGCTCCACGCGGGGTGCATTATTCGGCGCCCCATTTGCGCACGCATCCAGAGGGATGGAGAGCTAAACGTCACAAGAAGCGCAAGAATTTGCGCATCAGCAATTCACGTCATGCCTCGGCTGAAAATCTGGGGATGCGGCTTGGCTTTATGCCACTGACGCTGATTACGCTGACGGTGCTGGTGGTCGGAACGTCTGTGCTGGTGGGGCTGGCAGCTTTTCGCGATGCCACTTACCATCGGTATGGACAGGCCTTAACCACATTGCCGGATATTCTCCCGAAGGATAACCTGAAGCTCTACGATGCTCAGGGAGAGCTTCTCTATCAATCAACATCGCGCGGAATTCAGACTACTGTTCCATTTTCAAAAATTTCAAAGCATTTAGTTAATGCTGAGGTTGCGATTGAGGATCAGTCATTCTGGGATAATGAGGGCTATGATATTACCGGTATTGTCAGGGCAGCATTAGAGAACCTGCTTCATGGTCGCGTCATGGGAGGTGGAAGTACAATCACTCAGCAGCTTATTAAAAATGCAATTGTAGGTAATCAAACCTCAATGATCCGAAAGTTGCAGGAAATCCTGCTTGCCCCTGATGTGACGCGGCGTTTTAGCAAGGAAGAGATTCTCAGCATGTACCTGAACACCATTTATTATGGTGAGCAGGCATATGGTGCCGAGGCGGCTGCCTTTACCTATTTCGGGTTACAGCCCAAAGATGGGAAGACCGCGGCCGAACAACTTGATATAGCACAGGCTGCAATGCTGGCAGGCATACCGAGTTCTCCTAATGCCCGAAATCCCTTTAACAACTTCAAGGTTGCCTTTTCGCGCATGAAAGAGATCCTCAAACAGATGCGCTTACAGGGCTATATCACTCATGATGAGGAGCTCCAGGCGATCCATGAGGCGCAACAACCAGACTTTTTGAAGCGAGGTGTCATTAAAAATGATGCGCTGGTGGCATCGCACTTTATCAACTATACCTTGCGGGAACTGGCTGATGAGCTGCATGTGAAGGTGGAAGATCTTCCGCGCTCCGGCTTGATTGTCAAAACGACACTCGATTATTCAAAACAAAAAGAGATCTTAAAGATCGCACAGAAGCACATTCGAGGCATGGCGGCGCAGCACAATATGTCGAATGCGGCGGTGGTAGTGCTTGATCCCCACACGGGAGCAATCCGCGCCCTGCTTGGAAATATTGATCCTGCTGACCCGCAGAGCGGCGCTTTTGACGTTGCCAGTCAGGGCCTGCGTCAGCCGGGATCAACCTTTAAGGCGTTTATCTATGCGAACGCCTTTAACAAGGGAATCAGCCCGGGCAACAAGGTTGCGGATACGCCTCTGACGGTGCAGATGTGTTGTGGCTTGCCGCCTTATCAGCCCAAGAACTATGATTTGAAGTTTCACGGTATTGTCTCGTACCGCTACGCGTTGCAGAACTCCTTTAACATTCCGGCTGTGCGTCTGCTGATGCAAACCGGTGTGGATGAGTCGCTCAATCTGGCGAAGAAGATGGGCATCACCGAGTATAACGGTACTCCGAACTATACGATGGTGCTTGGTACATTGGGCGTGCACCTGATTGATATGACGTCTGCGTATGGCGTGTTTGCCAACAAGGGTGTACGGGTTCCGCCTCATGCGATTGATGTGGCGCTGGATGCGCGAAGCGGCAAACCGGTGCTTCAGTACAACAAGAAGGGTGAGCAGGTGATCAGCCCGCAGCTTGCTTTTGTGATGACGGATGTGTTGAGCGATAACACGTCGCGTATCTTCGAGTTCGGGAAATGTAGCGCCCTGTACCTTTACAGCACATCAGAGCGTGAGTGTTATGCTGGCAATCCGGGACCGGTGCGCCCGTCTGCGGCAAAGACGGGAACCTCAAATGACTTCCGCGATAACTGGACTATTGGCTATACCACTGATTATGTGGTTGGTGTCTGGGCCGGTAATAACGATAACTCGCCAATGGTCGATGTGTCCGGTATCGATGGCGCGGGTCCGATCTGGCATGACACCATGCAGTTGATGGAGCAGGGAAAACCCATTCGGCACTTTGATGGCCCGCCTCCTGGAGTGGAGAAACGGAATGTTGATGGAAATGTCGACTGGGTGATTACGAAACATTAGCGGTTTGACCGGCGGAAATTTTCCGCCGGTTCTTTTTTTACGCGGAAATCGCGATTCCCAGGCGCTCCAGCAGACGACGGCTGATCTCTGCTCGATGCTTCAGGGGCATACGTCCGGGGTGGCTATGCGAGTCGGAGCCAGTACTGACCAGCAGATTATGCTGTGCGGCATACTCGCGATACATCTCGATGTCTTCCGGTGAATGATAAGGGTGAATAAGTTCTATGCCATCCATTGGGATTTCTGCGAGCAGTTCGTCCAGCAGAGCTGGAGTATAGTAGGTGAACCCATTTTCGCGTCTGCCCGGGTGGGCGATCAGACACAGGGCATTGCTTTTATGTGCGGCCTCAACGGTCTCATCCATCTCGGGACGAATCGAGCGATAACCCGCTTTCTCTAGAATAATATGTCCATCGGACCAGCCTTTGATATATCCATGCTCTCGCAGGAGATCAATATTATCGAAGGCGCGCTGTACCTTCCCGCCTTTCGAGGCAAGCACGTCTTCCTGGCGTGGGAAACGATAGCCCTGGCGTAAAAGCTCCTCATAGACCTCAAGGGCGTTCTCGGTTTTCTGGCGCGAGAGCCTTTCGGTCAGGGGAGCCAGCTCATTCTGTGTGGGATCAAAGCCATAACACAGCACATCGGTCGGCTTGCCTTTCCAGTAGGTGCTGATTTCAACTCCTGAGAGCACTGGCAGGTTCCGGGCAGCACCGAGTTGCTGAATCTCGGCGACCTTGTCTACGCGGTCATGGTCAGTGATGGCAACCAGCGCAAAGCCTTCGGTTGCCAGGAAGTCAATGAGCTGCTCGGCAGGCCAGCGTCCGTCACTAAATGTCGTATGCATATGAAGATCTATCGGGGCGTCGGGATGTAAGGTAAGGTAGTGTGTGAGCAAGCTTCTCTCCTCTTTTTCTTTTATTTCACTGGTCTTTGATGCTTCCACCATAATGGTATCACACGCTTGCTTGCTAGATAAGGAGGAGAGAAAAGGGCATTCTCTCCTCGTGTGACCGCTATATGGTGGCATACTCCTGTAACTGCTGCCAGAACTCGCGTATATCTGCTTCCGTCGTGCGCAGGTTGCCGATGGCGGCCCGTAGCGTCATCGCCCCATTGAGGCGAGTGTGGGAGATAAAGAAGCGCCCTCTGGCATTGATGGTGTTCATGATCCGCTCGTTCAGCGCGTTCAGCTCGTCCGGGTCGTCCATACCCTTTGGATGAGCACGGAAACAGACAAGGCTGAAGGGTGTGGGAGCCATGCGTTCAAAGTTCGGAGACTCGTCGATCCACCGGGCCAATAATCGGGCAAGACGAATATGTTCGCGCAGGCGGGCTATAATGCCGTCCTGACCGAAATAGCGCAGAATCATCCAGAGTTTCAGGGCACGGAAGCGCCTGCCGAGTGCGTTCCCATAGTCCATCAGATTGGGCACCTCGTCTGTGGCGCTCTCATTATTGCGAAGATACTCGGGCACAAGGCTGAAGGCAGCTTTCAGCACATCAGGCCTGCGGGTGAAGAGTACGCTGCAATCCAGTGGGGTGAAGAGCCATTTATGCGGATTCACAATCAGGGAGTCGGCTCGCTCACAGCCTTCCAGTATCCAGCGGAATTCGGGTATGATGGCAGCCGTGCCGGCATAGGAAGTATCAACATGTAGCCAGAGCTGATGGCGCTCGCAAATGTCTGCGATCCGGGGAATGGGGTCGATGCTGCTGGTTGAGGTCGTCCCCACAGTAGCGACAACCGCGAAAGGCAGCCAGCCCTGTGCAAGGTCCTCAAGGATAGCCTGTTCCAGCTCGTCGGGCTTCATTCTAAAATCGGCATCTATCGATATTTTGCGGATGCCTTCCTGTCCGATACCAAGTGTGATTGCGGCTTTATCTACGGAGGAATGCGTGTCCTGTGAACAATAGAGCCGCAGAGGTGGCAGCTCATGTCGGCCCGCCATTCCTTTCTGACGAATGTAAAGGTGCGGGATAGCTTCACGGGCTGCGGCAAGGGCATAGAGGACGCCTGTAGATGCGGTATCGTTGATAACGCCGAAGAGGGGAGCAGGCAGGCCGAGCATCTGACGGAGCCAGTCGAGCGTGAGCTGTTCGAGCTCGGTTGCTGAGGGGCTGGTGCGCCAGAGCATAGCATTGACGTTGAGTGCGCTGGTGAGCATTTCACCAAGAATGCCGGGACCTGAGCCCGTAATCCCAAAATAGGCCATAAAGCCGGGTGAGTTCCAGTGGGTGACGCCTGGCAGAACCACGCGCTGAAAGTCTTCAAGAATGGCATCCATCGATTCGCCATGCTGCGGCGGCTGTTGTGGCAGGGCCTGGCGGGTCGAACCTGGAGCAACCTGTGAGAGTACAGGATAGGTGCCTACTTGATCGAGGTAATCGGCGATCCAATCCACAATCTGATGACCGTAGCGGCGGAACTCTTCGCTACTCATATCGCCGTGCAAGGGGTCTGATGTGGGGCGTTCTCCTGTCATAAGAACCTCCTTCTGGGAAAAAACTCCTTCTTGCTCTCTAGCTTAGCACAGCTTGAAGAGGAGGTGCTATGGTGCGTCTCTCTGGCATAAAAGCAAGGAAGCCGGTACAATATGTGACGATGAATGTATCATAACGGCATATATTTTCTGGTGCGAAAAAAGAAAGGATAGTACTGCGGCTGTGTCTGGACGTATGACAAAGGTGGGGGTGCTGGCTCTGATCGGAGGCCTGTTTCTTGTGCTGTTCAGCGCCTGTAATGTCACTCAGGTGCCTACACATAAAATCTATGAATATGGCTCAATTGAGAGCTTGCCTAAAGACCGCCTGATCAAACAGAAAAATGCGTTTACCTATCGCCCGGGGGACGAGATAATGCTGACCTGGAAGCCTCAGGCAACGGGCGAGACGATGGATAAAGCGCCTCAGAAGGTCAGTATTGAGGCTGGCTTAATCGGGCCTTTTCCCTCGCTTGATGAGCTCAACAAGGCGGTGAGCTTTGATCGAAGCAGTATGACCGGTCCGGTGGCGACGACCATGACGCCTGTCCAAACCGATAACTGGACCGATACCGCCGTTTCGACAAAACTCAAGCTCCCCTCCTCGCTCAAGTCTGGCTATTATATGCTGGTTCAACGGATCCTGACCGCCGGCCGGGGCCCGAAAACGCCTATCCCGACTGGCAGTGTCATTTATGTTCCCTGAGCTAAGAAGGACGCTGGCCGGGACTGCTCCCGGCCTGAATGTCCTCCCTCTCGTCTGGTGAATCCCTTTCCGCTTCCATCTGTGATACAATAGCCTGGGTTTTATATGGTCGTCTCTCCCTTTTGAATTACAGGCAAAGCATATTTTTCTTCTTTCTCTATGGAGCGTGATGATGTTGGAACAAATTGATTTATTAGCCGGACTCAATCAGCCGCAGCGTCAAGCCGTTACCACAACTCAGGGGCCTGTGCTTATTCTGGCCGGGCCTGGCAGTGGAAAAACACGGGTCATCACGCATCGTATTGCTTATCTGGTTCAACATGAGAAGGTGTTACCGGGTCATATCCTCGCTGTGACCTTTACCAATAAGGCGGCCCGAGAAATGCGCGAGCGCCTGGAACGCCTGATAGGGATTAGCGCCGCAAAAGAAATGAGCATAGGTACCTTTCATGCTATCTGTGCACGGGTGCTGCGTGTTGAGGCCGATTATCTGCTTCCATTAGGGCTCAATCGTTCTTTTGTGATCCTGGATACCGACGATCAGGTCACGCTGGTCAAGCAGGCGATCAAAGAACTGAATCTCGATGAGAAACTGTATCGCCCGTCTGCGATCCACGCGATGATCTCCCGCGCAAAAAATGAGATGCAGGGCCCCGAGCAGATGGCGGAGCAGGCACGCAAGTATAGCGAAGAGGTTGCCGCCCGCGTATACAAGGTGTATCAGAAGCTCTTGCGTCAGAGCAACGCTGTTGATTTTGATGACCTGTTGATGCTGACCGAGCAACTCTGGCGGCGCAATCCCGAGGTGCTGGAAAAGTATCAGCGTCATTGGCGCTACCTGCATGTTGACGAATTTCAGGATTGTAACCTGCCCCAGTATAAGCTTATCCGCTTGCTTGGTCTGGGCACGCCCGACAGGCAGAAGGGGGCAGGCAATGTCTGTGTGGTTGGCGATGATGACCAGATGATCTACACCTGGCGTGGGGCCAGCGCCGAGAATGTGCTTCGTTTTGAGCGCGATTTTCCGGCGACGAAGGTTATTCTGCTGGAACAGAACTATCGCTCCACACAATCGATTCTCGATGCCGCTCAGGGTGTTGTGCGACAGAACAGGCTCCGCAAAGAGAAACGCCTTTGGACTGCGAAGGGGGCGGGCGAGCAGGTTATCTTTTATGAGGCGTTTAACGATGAGATGGAAGGGCAGTTTGTCGCCCATGAGATTCAGCGCTTGCTGGCTCGCGGGGAGGTCAAACATCGCAGCGATATCGCGGTCATGTATCGTACGAACGCGCAATCGCGTGCTCTGGAAGAGCAATTCCTGCGCGCAAACATCCCTTACAAAGTGATAGGTAGCCGCAAGTTCTATGAGCGCAAAGAAATCAAGGATATGCTGGCGTACCTGCGTTTGCTGGCAAATCCCGATGACGATTTGAGCTTTGAACGCATTGTGAATGTGCCAAATCGCAAGGTTGGGCCCAAAACACTTGGCGAACTGAGAAAATGGGCAGGAACACAGCAATGCTCGCTTTTTGTGGCTATTCGCACGATTGATCAGTATCCGGGACTTGGGGCGGCGGCCAAAAACGCGTTAAAGGGCTTCGCAAAGTTGATCGAGGATCTGAGAGGTTCTATCGAGGATTTGCCGCTTCCCGACTTGCTGGAGCGCATTGCGGAGCGGAGCGGCTATGGTCATGAGCTTCGTGCAAACGCTGAAGAAGAACTGGACCGTTGGGGCAACGTGCTGGAATTAAAGCGGGTCGCAGAAGACTATGCGGAGATTGAGACGCCGGTTGCTATCGAGCTGTTCCTTGAAAATGTGGCGCTGGTTGGCGGAGCCGATACCGTGCAGACAGGCGATAACGGCACTTTGGTTTCCGAGGAGAACAGCGACTCTGTCACCTTGATTACGCTGCATGCTGCGAAAGGGCTTGAATACCCGGTTGTCTTTATTGTGGGTATGGATGAGGGTTCGTTACCGCATTCTCGTTCACTGCAATCTCCTGAGCAACTGGAAGAAGAGCGACGCCTTGCCTATGTTGGCTTTACGCGCGCAATGAGCAAGCTCTATCTGGTGCGAGCGAAACGGCGTTCTCTCTGGGGTGAGACCCAGTATACAGAGACCTCCCGGTTTGTCTATGATATTCCAGAACATCTGCTCAAGCAGATTGGGGTGGTAAGCCAGAATATCGGAAGCTCACGGATGACAAAGGCGCGTCAGGTCGAGTGGGACAATGAATATAATCAAGACCCGTTTGATGATCAGGATTTTGGCGCGGCAATCGGTAGCGGACGAAGAGCCACCACTACACCGAAATGGTCATCCACGACGCGACCCGGTCAGTTTTCAAGCACTCCTAAGCCTGTACGCCAGGAAGATCGTACACCGAAGAGCCAGCAGTTTAAACCGGGGGAACGGGTGCGTCATGACAAATTCGGAGAGGGCATCATCCTCAAGAGCGAGATGGAGAGCGGAACGGAGTTTGTTGAGGTCCAGTTCCAGGGGAAAATAGGCAAGAAGCGCCTGAGTCTGGACTTCGCCCGTTTGCAAAAACTTTAAACCTGCAACGTGAAATTTGCTATAGCAGAAAAAGAGGGGAAGCGGAAGAGATCCTTCTGGCTTCCCTTTTTCTTTCGGCTGTGAATTGCTTCATAGATAGACATGGATAAAGACGGTATGGTAAGAGCAAGTATGGCCCCACAGCTTTTCTCTCTTAAGGGGAATACAAAGAGAGCTAAGGAGAAGGTATCTATGATTATCTGGCGTGGGTTTGGCGCACTTGTTGTTCTGGTCGTCCTTATTTGTGTAGGTGGGCTCCAGTGGCTTGCATCCACTATCGTAGGCCCCGAGGCAACCACTCAAATTCAGCGCTTTTTGATCCCGATCGGGCTGGTGATTGCCGCTGTTATTGTCTGGCCGCTCGGGCGTTTCTTTAACAAACCAACAACCACCTTTGATCCTCGGACCGGGCGGCAGGTGACGGTCTCTCGTGGTCACTCGCTCTTCTTCATCAATATGGAGTATTGGAGCCCGATTCTGCTGGTTCTGGCAGTTGTTTTCTTGATTGCAGGCTTTTTTGTGCGTATTTGACCCTCCTCCGGGGTGAACGGCTATCGCACCTCTCTGCGATAGCCGTTCTTCCAATGTCACGATTCCCTGAGCGAAAACTGCTTGAGAATACTTTTAGCCTGCTCAAGGTAGGTTCTCCCCTTCTTGCGATCACCTGGCTTGCGCCGCTTCAAGTAGTAATTCCCCAGAAGGTTGAGTGTGCTGGCATATTCGAGCGGATCTTTGATGCGCATCAGCAACTCAAGCGTCTGCTCAAAATGGCTTCGGGCGCTATCCAGATCTCCCAGGCGTTGCAGGATGCAGCCCTGAAGGCGCCGCGATAGGGCGGTAAGCTGGATATACCGCTGTTCGGTCAGAGGTTGTTGAAGTTGCTGTAACACCTGTCGTGCCTCCTCTAGTTCGCCCTCTTGATAGTGCACTGTGGCAAGCTGTAGCTGGAGGTGAGGCAGGATCATCGTTTTCAAATTCTGCTGCTGAATATATTCAAGGGTCTGTTGCAGAATCCCACATGCCTCCTCATAATGGCCCTGACCACTCTCATACTGACTTTGACCCCAGAGCGTGAAAAGTTCCAGATCTATATCATGTCTGTGGCGAGCAATTGTCAGCGCTCGTTCGGCCTGTTCGCGTGCTGCATGCCAGTGTTCCCGCCGATTGGACAGAAAGAGCAGAGCAAGATGTATCCAGCCGCGCGCCCGCAGAGCTCCGGGGTGTTGTGCCTGTTTCAGGGCCGTATGGGCGACCTGCTCACTTTTTTTGTAGTAGCCGGTGTGAATAAGCGCCCAGATCATCGTGAAGGTGTGAACCGGCTCCCAGTACTCTTCCTGGGTGTTGCGGCAGAGCTGTAGCCCGCGTTGGGCATAGGAGAGCATGGCCTGCGGTGACCCGGTCAGGAAGCTATACCAGCTGCGTGACCAGAGGGTGAGAATGCTGACAAGTGGGTCGGGAAGGGTAAGACAATCCAGCATGTTTTCTGCCTGACGTAGCTGCTCAAAGGCCGTGGCGGTGTCGCCCTGCCGGATTGTAAGCATGCTCTGTAGTGCGAGGCTTCTGGTTCGTGCCTGCTCTGTTGCCTTCTCTGAGGAAAGTGGCTGAAGCGTTTGCAGCGCCTGTGCATCTTGTCGCAAACGGAAATGGAGCAGCGCCTGTTGAAAGATGATTGCCTCCTCTTTTTCCGGCTGCTTCAACGAGTGCCAGAGAGAACGTGCCTCTCCACAGGCCTGTAGCGCCCGTTCAATGTGCCCACCGGGAAGATATAGCTCACGTATAAGCTGGTCAAGGAGCGCCGCTTTTGTCTGGTAATCGTGTCCATCAAGCAGAGGGAGCGTGCGTTCAAGTATACAGGCTGCATCATCATAGGCATAGAGCGTTGTGCAGAGGGTGACAAGCTGGATGGAATAGGCCAGGGCGGAACGTGGTTCCTCTGCCTGCTGATAGTGATAGGTCAGCAGGTAGAGCATTTCCTGCGAATTCGTGCCGTGAAGTGCCTCGATAGCGTGAGCTATTTCCCGGTGCATCGCGCGCTTACTCCACGGGTTCAGAGACCAGTAGAGTGCCTCATGAATAGATGGATGCGTGAACGTAAACTCTTTTTTCTCTTCTCCTTGCTGGATCAGGTGAAGGCAGGCTGCCTGGCCCAGATGAAGCAGAATATCGTCCTGTGGAAGGTTACGCGCTTTACACAATGTTTCCAGATCGAATGTATAGCCCTGTACTGCTGCAAAGGCCAGCGTCTCCTGGCATGCAGTAGTGCACTGTGAGAGGCGTGCGCTGACCAATTCCTGCATGCTGCCTGGCAGGATCAGATGTTCCGCCGATCCTGTTAGCTGCCAGCGTCCGTCTTGTTGTTGCAACTTACCTGTATCTTGCAGGTAATGAAGCGTTTCTAGAGTCTGACAGGGGTTGCCGTCCGTGTATTTATAAAGCACATAAGCAAGGGAAAGCTGAATAGGGCTTTGCAAACGGCCTGAAAGCAGTTCCAGAGTATGCATCTCTCCCGGACGGCTCAGGCGAAGTTCAGGCGGAGGAGTGGTTTGCTCAAGCGGGATCCGCAGCTCTCGCAGCGGGTGTTCAACCCCCACCTCCTCAGCGCGATAGAGCACGAGAAAGAGGAGGGCAGGCGTTTGCGCGGCTCTGGCAACAAGCTGTGCGAGTAGCTGTAAGGTGCTTCGATCACTCCATTGGGCGTTATCCAGCACAATGATGACCGGTTCCTGATTGGCAAGCCGTGTCAGGCAGGCAGTGACGGCACGCAGGAGGAAGGCATGATCTATGTCGGGAATAGATTTCATCTGATCCCGGTAGGTCGGGAGTAAGCGATAGAAGACATCAGCATTCTTGCCATATTTTTTCCGAAGCTGACCGACGGTCAGGGGCTCAAGAATGGCGCTTAAATAGTCAATGAACGGCTTGTATGGCCGAAAGCTGGATGCCGGTGTGCAGGTGCTCCAGAAACAGCGAGCACTGTGTTCAGTGCTGGCCCACTGGCAGAATTGCCGTGCAAGATGGGTTTTGCCGCTACCTGCCTCACCGCGGATCAACACAAGGCGCTCCTGCTGGAAGAAGCATTGTAATTGCTCGAATTCCTCGCTGCGCCCGATCAGAGAATCTTCTTGTCCCCGGGTGTTTTCCAGCGCATGCTGCAACAGTGGCGGAAGGGCTGAGGAGAACGATTGAGCCTCCGGGAACTGGAACGGCGCGACATAGGGTGTTAGTGCATGCGTCAGTGGGCTGTTAAGGGGCTTCTGTTTATAGGTCTCGGCTGCCGGGATCGTCGGCGGCTCCGCAGGAGGCATTTTCTTGAGCGGGGGAAGAAAGAGAAACGGCTGTGTCTCTTTCGGGGGTGTCTCCTGCTGCCATTTCTGGACCTGTTGCATGGCATCGGTCCAGCGCTCCATGAGCGCATAGTGGCGTAGCAGCTCGTTGCGAATCCGCACATCAGCGGGATAGCGATCACGGAGGAGATGCAGATATTCAAAGGCTTTCCGGTGTTGATGGCAGGCGTCAGCGACCTCGCTGATATGTTCAAGCAGCCAGAGGTGGTAGCTCCGAAACTGGCTCCGGCGGGGCTGAAACCAGGGAATGACGCTCTCCTCAGGGAGATAGTCGCCCTGATAGAGGGCCAGGGCTTGCTCGAAGCGATTGAGCAGGCTCTGCATCTCTACAGGTGGCTGACTCGGATGCATGGTGTAATGAGCTTGCAGTTGCTGGACGCTCTGCTCAAATACGTCAGCATCGATAAAAAGGTTCTGGGTATGCAGTGTCAGGACATTGTGCTGAAAGGTCAGGGGAATCGAGCCCTGTTCGAGGGTCAGGGCGGCCTGTAACCGGGCCAGGGTTTCTTCAAAAGCCAGCAAGGCATACTCAAGGGGCTGAGATGACCAGAGCAGGTCAAGAATCTGATCCAGATGTAGGCGATGCTGGCGCGCGGTAAGCAGCAGCTTAAAGAGCTGGCGTACCTCTTGCTGGCTCCACGGCTCCCCGGTCAGGGGGCCATGCTGGGAGCGAAGTTCAAAACGACCGAAAGTGATGACGTGTAGTGTATGAGTATCTCTATCCATCCTCAACCTCCCCATGTGGGAAAAAGCGTGAATAAGTATATTTCATTATTGTACAGTAATAGAACGATGTCAATAGATACTGGAAGCTCAGGTACTGTCTGCGTTTCCCCTTTTTCCTATAGCTCTTGTGCTTTGCAAATCGATGAATGATAATGATACAGTATAATACGATACTGTGCAATGTGGCTCAGGATGAAAAAGCCATATTTGACAATGCAGCAGTTTTGATAGTATGATAGGGCTCAGTACAGTTTCCTTTCTGAACTGTTCTGTAGTTCTCATCGAGCGCTAGAAGTCAGTCTAGCCAGAAAGGAAGAGCTATGCCGCCAGCCGATGAGTTCTCGCAGTACCTGCGGCGCACGAAAGAGCTGAGGGATACACGCTCTCGCTCCCTTCATTCGCCTGAAGACGATCTGTATGAACGAAGAGGGGCTCGAACGGCGCGTCTCCCAATGGATGATGAGGAGTTCAATAATCCCCGTACACAGACCAGTTCCCTTCGCGCCGAAAGTCCCCGTGTTACCTCTGCAATTCCCGCCTCCAATCAGCGCCGGCAGACAGGTCGTGTGCAGACGGTCAAGCCGCCACGCCCGAAAACCGCTTCGGGACGCACCCCGGTAACACAGGCCGAGAAACGGAGCGGGATTCACTGGCTCTTGCCGCTTGGCCTGGGTATGCTTGCTATGCTTGCGATCTGGGTGACCGGTTCATGGGTGCTTGCCTGGGGAATCGGGGTCTATAATGACTTTCAATATGGGAATCCACGGACCTTTCAGACTGATGCCGCGGTCGGGCATGGAGACGATAGTGAGACCAAGAAGAGCCATTTCATCGCGATGAATCTGAACAGACAGGCGATTGTATTTGAGGTGATGGCCGGTGATCCTTCAAAATCGGTCAGCTATGTTGCTCCTGTCTATATTTCGGGTGAAGGCGGGGAGAAGGCCCCGGTGACCGTTGAGTTCCGCGATGTTAATAGCGATTCAAAGCCCGATATGATTGTTCATATTCATATGCCAAATCAAGAACAGCTCTCTGTCTTTATCAATGATGGCAAAAAATTCCGTCCGTCGAATAATAATGATAAAATTCGGCTTTGAACCTGTTCCAGCGGGCTCTTGTCTATCTCTACCCTCTTTTTTGCCATAAGCGCCAGTGCGCCTGCTATTATGAAGGTGCGAATTTGACGATTATAATAGGATGTGGTAACAAGAAATAGACCCTCCTGCTCTAGGATGGATCCTCTTGCGGCAGCGTGGCAGACGCTCTTTGATGTCGACGCCTCATCTGCGTTTTTCTGAGTATGTAATTACGGCTAAAGCATGTCTCAAGGGGTTGACGCTTTGAGCGCAATCAGCGACACTGTGTAGCAGAGCTTGCTGCAATGTGAACGCGCGAAAGTCGCTGAAGTATTCAGGATTCAGGAACGAGGACAATGGAACGGTGCCCTAATTGTGATTTGCCGCTTTGGCCCGGTCAGGATATCTGTGAAAACTGCGGCGCGGTAGTCTCGACAATTGTCACGACACCGCGACGTAATCCAGAGCCGCCCTCCGCAAAAATAACCATTACAACACCACCCCGGACACCCGAAACCGAGCCACCGCTGGTGATCGAGTGCCCGCGTTGTCATGCGCACTGTAAGCCGGGGGCAAAGTTCTGTAACCGCTGTGGGTATAATCTCCAGTACGCTGCCGCCACCGCAGATGGCGATCTACTGGCAACACAACATCTGAAGGTAGGCGCTCTCTTTCAGCGGCGCTATCGTATCCTGAAAGAGATTGGCTCTGGTGGCATGGGCGCGGTCTATCTGGCGGAAGATACTGTGTTGCGGCGACAGGTGGTGATCAAGGCCCTCTTGCGTGATGTTGACCCCGCTCAGGTCACACAGAGTATCCGTGAGCATGAATTCCTGGCCACCCTGAAGCAGGCCAATATTGTTTCAATCTACGATTTTGTGCCGGTGGGGAGCCAGGGCTATATTGTGATGGAATATGTGCAGGGCAGGACGCTTGACCAGATTATGGAGGAGCGCGGGCAGCCGTTCTCTGTCCCTGAGGCTATTGGCTATATTCTGGATATTTTGCCCGCGTTTAGCTATCTGGCCCGGCTGCATCTGGTCTATTGCGACTTTAAGCCGCAGAATGTGATGGTGGAAGAACTCAAGGATGGCTCGAAGATCGTCAAGCTGATCGATCTGGGTACTGTCATCAAGGAGGGGACCCAGACAAAGAATATCTATGGCACGCATGGTTTTTATGCTCAAGAAGCCATCAAAGCGCCATCCCCTCAGACAGACCTCTATTCTATTTGCCGGGTGCTGGCCTATCTGGTGAGCCAGATGAATCTGGCAAAGCCGTTTTTTGGCATGCCAGCAGCCGAAGAATACCCGGTCTTTCAAGAAAATCCTGCTCTGTATCGTTTACTGGTCAAAGGGACGCAGAAACAGCCAGAAAAACGCTTTCAGAGCGCCGAAGAATTGCGTGATCAGCTTGAGGGCGTCTTGCGGCAGGTGGTCGGTGGCAAGCCCGGTCTCCCGGTGACGTCTCGCTATTTTATCCCGGGGGCTGTCACGACGAATGGCCCACTGGGACCACGCGGCGAGGCCGCGCTAGATACCACGGACCCGGCGGTTGAGCTGTTACGCTATGGCGATCAGGCGCTGCGGCAGGGCAAATATGAGAGCGCGGTGGGCTTCTATCAGCAGGCGCTACAGAAAAACGTATCAAGCCTGGATGCTCGCTTACGTCTGGCCGAAGTGTTCATTGACCAGGGAGAATATCAGCAGGCGCAAGCCGAACTGACAGCCGCAGCACAGCTATCCTCACAGGCCTGGCAACTGAACTGGTATCGGGGACGGCTGTTTGAGGCGCAGAAGCACTATACTGAGGCTGCGACTGAGTATCGTGCTCTGTTAATAGATCTTCCCGGAGAACTGCCGCCACAACTGGCCTTAGCACGTGTGCTGGTGCAACTGGAGCAGGACGAAGAGGCAACGCAGCTATACGCGGCTGTGGTCAAGGCTGATCCGGGAAATACGGATGCAATTTTACAGAGCACCCGCCCGCTGTTCCGTTTGCAGCGCTGGCAGGAGGCGGCGAAACTGCTTAGCCGTATTAATGAGGCAACGGCCCACTATGTTGAGGCGCGTTTGCTCCTTGTCGATCTCTACTTGCGTCATATACAGCCCGTAACCGAGGAGAACGTACAGAAGGCTGCGGATGTGATCGCTTCCCTGCAAGGCCGAACTGAGGATCCCCGCTATTATCTGGCGCAGGGAGAAGTCTTCAGGGCTGCTCTCCAACTGGCGCGCAAGCAGCCGTTAACGGCCCTTCCCGGGGTAGCTGATTGTCGTCCGAGAACGCTGAGGCAGGCCGCCGAAGCCGGTTACGCCCGCTATCTGCACCTGACGCGCCGCTTTGCTCATCCCGAGGAGCGCGAGACTATTGTGCGGCGCAAGCTTGAAGTGGCTCCCTGGCGAATCTGGTAAACAGAGGAAAGGAAAAGAATGACTCTATGGCTCAACAGCAGCAAGAGCTTGTAGCGAGACAGGAACAGGCCCTGCCTGCTCTGCAAACGGAACCTGAGCGCCCCCCTGCTTCGCGGGGTGTGTTCCCACGCTTTCGATTCTGGATGTTTCGCACGTTTCGCGGAAGATTGGTGATGCTGGCGTCAATTATTCTGCTGCTGTCGCTGTTTCTTTCCTTCTTCTCGCTTTTCTCCTTGCGTCGGCTCGCTGATAATATCGGGAGCATGGGGCAGAATAGCGTTCCGGGAACTGATGCCGCTCAGGCAATGGAGCGAGCGCTTTCTGAACTGGACGCCTATGCCGCGAGTTATCTCTTTGCGCCAGTTGAGAAGAAAGAGCCGTGTACTGTTCCGGGAGCGTCTGGCTCTCCGGGAACGATCAGCGTGCAGGAGTGTAACGAGCGCAACATTGATGCCTCTATCGCTCTCTTTAATCAGGAATTGATCAACGCTTCTCACCATCTGGTGTACCCCGGAGAGCGTGTTGCAATTGAGCGAATCATCACTGGCTTTGAGCAGTATACTGGTTACCTTGCTATTATGCGCCAGGAATATGCGCAGGCAGAGCAAAAAGGGAATCCCAATGATCCCCATATGCAAAAGGTCCAGCAGGCTTATCACTCCGCTGGTCAGGTGCTCTATCAGCAGATAGAAGGGCAATTGCCGCAGGATGCAGGAAATGCACCGGCATGTACGGTCAGCGGGAAGCAGGTGCCCGCGGCGCAATGGACCAAAGGCGGTATCACAACCGCCCTCGCCTGTTTGAGCTCGATCAACATTCAGGAATACAAGACCGCGGATCAGAATAGCCGGGGCGAGATGTACCCCTTTATGCTGGTGATCTGTACTCTGGCCGGGCTCCTGATTCTGTGTCTGCTCTTTGCCTCCATCTGGCTCTTATTTGTGACCCATCGCGTGCTACAGCCCGCTGTGAATGTTTCGTTGATCGGTACGGCGGTGTTGAGCGTTTTCCTGGGGCTCTTCCTGTTGCGTCTGGGAGGGGTCCTTGATGGCGACTATGATCGTATGACGCAGTTTGGCTACGCTCGTAAGCTGGATGCTATGCAGACACAGCTTCAGGCTGATTGGGCGCAGGCGGCAGAAATGAGGTGGCTGGCTGCATCGGCTTATAACGATCAGAAACAGGCGAAACACTGGTCAGATGTGTGGCAGCAGCATAGCAATGCCGTGCAGGTATGGTTTCAAAACGATCGAGCGCTTGTCTACTGGCCCGATGAGCAGAAGCCGGTCACGCAGGCAGACGAGCAATGGAAGCGTTATCTCTCTCTGCATAAGCAGTTGCAAACCGGCAACGCGCAACAGATTCACGATGCAGCGCTGAGCGCTCAAACTGATGCGGCGAAGGTCGTGCGTGACTTTGATCAGGCAATGAGCGCGTATGCCTCAGCAAATCACCATCGCTATGCTGAGACGTTTGCTGTGATAACACAAGGGTTGGAGCGCTTTATTCTCTTGAGCACTGTGCTGTTCCCGCTCTTCGGGCTGCTGGCGGCGGGTGGCATTCTCATACGTCTACGTGACCTTTAGGCGTTTCCATCTGGCTGAACGCGCCATCTCCGCCGGGAGGAATGGTGAAAGAGATCCTGATAGTGCTCCGAGACAATCTCTTGCGGGAAAATGCGGAGCAAGCTGACAACCAGCATGGCGAAGGTCAGCCAGTCAACGCCGGTATCCAGTGGCACGCCAAGCACAATCCCGATGATTGGTAAGAGAGTTCCCAGGGCAAATTCTCCCAATGGCAACGCCAGCAGGATGACTGCCAGCCCGACCACTGAGACCAGAAATGAGATCTTCCGCCCGGGATGAATGCGGGAATCGGTGAACAGCCGTTTTAAGAGCTTCCCTGTCTTGATCAGATGCAGGAAAATCTCGATGCGTTTGGGATAGGGATACTGGCTGATGTTCAGTCTCCTGTACGGTTGTTGCTGTTGTTGTTTCATCTTGCTGCGCTCCTCTTCTGCCCCGAAATGGTGGGGGTCTTTCCTGCATCATACGATAGAGACGAATACGTTTCGCTCTCCTTCTCTATTACGATTCTGTTGCCTCTGTCGTTGAATCGTTCCTTTCCACTCCCTTTTCTTTTTTTCCCGCGCGAATTCGGTTAGTGGAGTAACAACAGGTGCAAGGCATAGAGGATATGCCAGATGGTCAGGCCGAGTGTCAGCAAGCCGAGAGCACTATGAAACAGCCGCCAGTACCGAATGACATAGCTATAGAAGAGTTCTTTGCGGTAGGCATGCTGAAAGGTATGGAGTTCAAGGAGTTGCGCCATTTTCGAGAGTGGGCGCGTGTCGGTATGGAGCGGCGTGTTAAGCGGGAGAGAGGCCAGATCCCAGGGAGCTTGCAGCGCTGGTTGATAGTCCTGGCCGGCCTGTCTGGAAGAGGTGGCGGCAAGCAGCTCCTGCTGTCGGTCTTCTCCCTGTGGGGTCAGTGTGGTTCGTGCCTCTTCTGCTATGAGCCTGGGCAGAATGCGATCAAGGAGGCGTCCGACCACGCCACTGAGAATCAAGGCAAGCAGGCTATAGAGTGCGTAGGTTCCTGAGCGAGCATTAAAATTTCCAGCACCGTGCAGGAAAAGCAAAAAGAGGGCAAGGAATCCGAAGGCCACATGTGAGTGAAGCGCTGCATTGAGCATGCCGGCAAATCTTCTCGCTGTCCGGCGCTGTATACTATAGCGGAAAAGCGCCAGCAGCATGCACACAGTGCCCGCGATTGCCAGCAGATAGCCTGCCGGACTATCGGGAGCCACATCATTTGTCAGCGAGCCCCAGAGCAGTGTGAGGAGGAGCGCTGTAGAGGCAAAGGCGAATGAGCGGAGAACGCTTCTCCGCAGTGGACGACTGAGCCGAAAGAAGAGTAATGGATAGCCATGTTCAGTACGCGGTGGCCTCTGCATCATTCATTTACTCCTGAAGTAGCCGAATCTTGAGCCAGAGCATCATGGCATCTCGATGGAGCCCAACCGGGCAGGGAGGAACACAGGCCCCGCATTGATAACAGGAACGGGCAAAATGGGCAACTGATTCAGTAATGGGCCCGTGCACTGTTGCATGATTGAGCACGTCAATCGTAATCGGCTCGCTCAGAGCAGGACAGGCCAGCAAGCATTCATTGCAGCCGATGCAGGCATTGATTTCCTGTGCGATGTGGGAGACCGTCTTATGTAGCCCGGCAGGTGGCGGCGCGAACATTCTCAACAGCTTGCGCATAGTTATGGCCTCTCTTTCTGCTCCAGATAGGACCAGAGCGTATGGTGGGAATACGCCGATGAACCAGCCGGAACCTTCGGAGAGGGCCCTGTTGGTGAGCTACCTGCCAGCAACGGGAGTTGTTCAGGCGTCAGAGCGAGCTTTCCGGTGATAGGAAGTCGCTGCCTCTCTGGTTGCGAGTTGATGAGCGGAAGCGCCTGTACAGGAGGTGCTTGGAGCCGGGCGAAATAGTGGTGCGCGTCCACGCCTCCCTTGAGCAGCGCTTTGAGTATCGGTCGAACCGAGTGACCCTCTTCAATCAGGCGTTTGATCGCCAGACTATCGGGCTGGATATGACCGAGCGAGAGATAGCCAATCAAGCGATCCTCAAAGAGTGCCAGACGGCGATAGCCTCCCTGACTCGCATCGGTTAGCGTCTCAATGCCGGGATATTGGAGATGCGGATTGCCCGCGATCAACAGCGAGAGCTCGCCCAGGTGGGTCGCATGCCAGGAAACCCCGAGGAGCGGGCGTGTGAGATCAGGACGGTCGGCCAGCATTGCCCCGGCAATTCGGCCCTGCTCTCCTGCCGCGTACCATTGGGCGCGTGGCGCGTAGCGATTGGTCTGCGGATCTCTGATTGCCGCGACGTCGCCTGCAGCGAAGATATTGGGCACGTTGGTCCGCAGAAGATCATCGACCAGAATACCATGCTGCCTGCACAGTGGCATGCTACAGCGCTCACTCAGCTCGATGGCGGGGCGTGAGCCGGTACAGACAAGCACCAGTTGGCAGGGAATCATCTTTCGCTGATTGGTGATGACACCAACCACAACGCCGATGCGGCCCACTATATCCACGACCTCGGTTCCCTGGTGAATAATGGCCCCGGCTCGGTGCAACGTTTCCCGGACAAGCGCTCCCCCCTGCGCATCAAGCTGGCGGCTTAGCGGATATTCTCCTCGAAGTAGCCAGTGTGTCCGAATGCCCCAGTACAGCAGCGTCATCACGGTTTCGACCGCATGCGCTCCCCCTCCAATGACGACGGCCTCCTGCACTGTGGGCAGCCGACGCCGCAGATCCAGGTAATCACGCAGGCGATGCAGGGTAAGCACTCCGTCAAAGTGCTGGCCTGGGAGCGTCTCTGGAAGTCCCTGCGGCACGCTTCCTGTGGCAAGAAGCAGCTTCCCATAGTGAAAGGGGCGGTTCCCGCTAAGCAGCAGATATTGGCTCTGGGCTTGAATCTCTTCCACTCGTGAGGTGATAACGTGAATGCGCTGCTGTCGCTCGATGCCGGCAGGATGGACAAGCAATTGCTCCCGTTCCAGCCGAGCACAGGCAAATTGTTTGAGAGCGGGCGTATGAATAGGTGGATGGAGCTGTGAGCTAATCACGACAATGCGCTTTTCCGGGGCAAGGCGACGAGCTTCGAGCGCTGCCGTGATACCCGCAATGCCGTTTCCGACAATTACAATTTCGGCTCTATCAAGGCGTCCGTTCATCGAAACTCCTCTCCGTTAATCGACATCAAGCGCGATCAAGGTCTTCCCCGGACCGATGATATAGTAGACATCAGTCGGCGCTTTCTCCTGTATGTGGCGTTGCATATGGCCGTAGGAGGCTTTACAGTGTTGCCTGCATTGGAATTGCAAAATCTGCCCCTCGCTGGTTTGAAAGTGAAAGTCGCGCTCATTGCCTGTCAGAAACAGAATGGTACCCTGTACATGGTGAGCATCGGTGCCGTGCGCAAGGGCAGGCCCAAGCCAATGAAGGGTCAAAATAGCGGCCAGTGAAAGCGTCCCGATGAGCAAGAACACGAAAAGAGCGGCTGCCAGACGAATGTTTCGCATCTTTTCCGATTCGCATCCTCTCAATGACAGAAACGAGCTACAAAGTGGCATCCTTTTTCCGTCAGTGATTCTACATGATAATGAGGCAATCTTCAGCTTTTCGTCGTTCTGGTTAGCCTGATTAGCTATCAATCAGGCTTCTAAAAAAAGAAAAAGGCGAGTCTTGCTCGCCTGTTGAGGAGGATGAGAAACCAGTCAGGATGGTTGATTATTACGCAGATTGATCAGGCCACGCTGGGCCGCGATGGCAACCGCTTCGGTTCGGTTGGTTGCTCCAAGCTTGCTCATGATCGAACTGACATGAAATTTCGCTGTTCGCTCACTGATGACAAGCTGAGAGGCAATTTCCTTGTTGGGCATACCCTGTGCCAGAAGATGCAGGACTTCTAGTTCTCGTTCAGTGAGTTCCTCAATGGGAGGAATAGAATCATCGCCTCTGGTAACGGGCTTTGTCTGCTGTCCGATATGGCGCAAGAGCTTTGAGGCAACGACTGGCTGAAGGAGTGAGCCGCCTTCCATTGCCAGATGGATCGCTTTGAAGATCTCGTCGCGGGGTGAGCCTTTCAGAAGGTAGCCATCGGCTCCGGCCTGGATTGCGGCAATAATGCGTTCATCATTGTCGAAGGCAGTGAAGACCAGAATTTTGAAATTATGGGGTGCCTGTCGTAAGCGGCGAATGGTTTCTACGCCATCCATAACCGGCATTTCAAGATCAAGCAAGATAATATCGGGCCGTAGGTCCATCGCGGTTCTCAGGACCTCATCTCCACGGGAGCACTCCGCCACGACCTCAAGATCTTCCTGCGTTTCCAACACTGCCCGCAATCCTTCTCGTACAATCGGATGATCATCTGCCAGCACTATGCGCACCATTCTCTTCGAGCCTTTCTTTCGCTTGTTGTTGACCGTCTGTTGATCTAGTAAGGGACGATGATTTCGACGCGAGTTCCATTCTGTGGTTCGCTCTGAATACAGATTGTACCACTCAAGAGCCGGGTTCGCTCACTCATGCCTTTGAGGCCAAAGTGACCATCTTCTGGAATGGCTGTGGGATCAAAACCCCGACCGTTATCCTCAATTGTCAGATATACCTGATGCTCGCTGGCTTCCAGGTGGATATCAACCCGTGTGGCGTGCGCATGCTGCTGTGCGTTGGTCAGCGCCTCCTGGGCGATTCGATAGAGTCCTGCTTCGACGCGGGCGGGAAGTGCCGGGAAGTCGGGATCAGGAATGATCGTAAAATGGATTGCGGTTTCCTCTCCATCGTCACTGGTCTCCTGGGCCAGCATCTTGAGCGCTTCGGGGAGGGTCTTTTCCTGTAAGGGGGCGGCTCGCAGATCCATAACCGAGTTTCGTGCTTCTTCCAGATTGCGACGCGCCATGCGCAGCGCCCGTTGGATGGCCTCGCGGGCCTTGTCTGGCCGACTTTCAACCAGCACATCCGCTGTCTCTAGCTGAAGTGAGATCGCGGTAAGGCCCTGGGCCAGCGTATCGTGAATCTCGCGTGCCAGTCGGTTGCGCTCTTCGGTAGTTGCCAGCCTGGTCGCGGCTCTGGTATGCTCTGCGGAGAGGCGGGCCCGCTGAATGGCCAGCCCGACCTGATCGCCGATAATATGCAGGAGTTGCAGTTCTTCGGTGTGTAGCTCGCGCCAGTCCTCGCTTGCGACGTTGAGAATCCCGATACGGGTATCGCCTGCGTAGATGGGAACACTGGCGTGAAAACGGAGCCCGAGCGCGGTCGGATCGCTTTCGCGTTCGGCATTTTTTAACCGGCTGCAACGAAGGACGTTGATATTAGCGGCTCCGGTAAGATCTCCACTTAGAAAGGTGTCCAGACATTGGCAGGAACCTTCCATCCGTTTCGGGTGTTTTCCCAGATAGGGTGGAAGTGCCTGTGAGGCGGCCAGATATGGTTTTCCTTCTTCATTGAGAAGCCACACCCAGCTTGTGCGCAGGCCAAAGAGCTCTGTCACTCGCACGAGCACTTCCTGTAGCGCTTTTTGTACATCTACAATGTGATTGAGATAGCTGGCGATTTCATAAAGTATTGCGAGATCACGATTGCGATGGAGAAGCGGCGATGTAATTGCGTTTGTATGATTTGATGTTTCTTTGTCCATAACCTTTCCCCTTCCTCCCGGTACTGCCTGCCCTGTATTTTCCTTTTTGCAGTATATCATATCCCGGTTCGGAGCCAACCTTTGCTGTTCGGTTGCGATATGGTTTGACAGGTAGGGCTATGTAGCCTATTCTTGAAGCAACAAGAAGAACAGCGAGGTGAGTCTTATGTCTTCTGCTCTCGTTCCCTCGGGGCTGGTTGATGCCCTGCGAAAGGCACGGCGTGTCGCTATTTTAACCGGTGCCGGCATCTCAGCAGAGAGTGGTATTCCCACCTTTCGTGACGCGTTGACCGGTCTGTGGGCCCGCTTTAACCCTGAAGAACTGGCAACGCCCGAGGCCTTTCAGCGTGATCCAAAGCTGGTCTGGGAATGGTATGCGCACCGACGGGAGCTGGTTGAGCGGGTGGAGCCGAATGCCGCTCATCGTGCGTTGGTGACGATGGAACAGCATGTCCCAAAGCTAACGCTGATTACGCAGAATGTAGATGGCCTGCATCAACGTGCAGGAAGCCAGAACGTGCTGGAACTGCATGGAAACCTTGCCCGGGTTCGCTGCTTCCATGAAAACACGGTGATCCCTTCCTGGGAGGACACGGGAGAGGTGCCGCCCCGTTGCCCTGACTGTGGTGGTCCATTGCGTCCGGATGTTGTCTGGTTCGGTGAAAACCTGCCCGCCGACGCCTTTGAAAAGGCAGTAGAAGCCGCTGCACAGTGTGATCTCTTTTTCTCCATTGGTACGTCTGGCGTGGTTGAGCCTGCCGCGTCCTTGACTCGTCTTGCCCGGCAGATGGGGGCAACGGTTGCGCTGATCAATCTGGATGTTGAACCTCGTGATGTGCCTCCGCTCTATCAGATTCATGGAAAGGCAGGGACCATATTACCCGAACTGGTTCAGCGGGCCTGGCCCGAACGAACCTGATTCAGACCAGCGCCTCTTCTTCAAGCAGGCGGTGAATCGTTTTGAGCTGTGCCCCGGTTCCCTTGCGGCGCAACATCACCATTTCGGCGGCAATACTGAGCGCGATTTCGTCCGGGGTTTCGGCTCCCAGATCCAGCCCAATAGGGGCGTGGACGGCTGCCAGTCGTTCGCGAGAGACCCCTTCATTGAGTAAATCCTTGAAGATATGTTTGACCTTGCTCGGGCTACCGATCATGCCGATATAGCTTGCTCTGGTCTCTAGAGCGGCTCTCAGCGCGTCTTTATCCAGATGGTGGCCCCGAGTGACAATGACAATCCAACTGGAGGTATCCTGTGCCAGTGTACGGATGGTCTCCGGGATATCGCCAAAGGTTAATTGTACCTGTTCTCCAAAGTTTTTAGGGTCAGCCAGATCACGGCGATCATCGACCACAACAATATGGAACCCGAGCGAGATTGCCTGACGAGCAAGCGCCTGCGCGACATATCCGGCTCCGGCGATAATCAAGCGCGGCTGTGGCTGAAGCACCTCGAAGAAGATTTCCAGTGTTGCCCCGCAACTCCCGACGGCCTCACCCTGATCGGCGTCAAGGTGTACATGCTGAAGAAATGTACGCTCCTCTCGCATCGCTTCTAGTGCGAGCTGAACAACCTTCTGATCTGTGATGGGACCGGCAAGCGTTCCTTCTGTGGATCCGTCTGCCCGGATCACCATTTTGCTACCAACTGTACAGGGAGCCGCGCCGCTTGTTTTTACCACGGTTGCTACTGCAACGCGTTCACCCTGACGTAAGACCTCCTGAATGGCCTCGTAAATAGGTAAAGCATTCATGAAACCTGTCTCCCCGTTTTTTATTGCTCAAAGACTGAATATTGCACCTATGATTATATGATAAAACGCTGCTGCCTGAAAAATATATTCCCGGCAACATGAATAGCATGGGCATCTCTCCTGGAGGTGGAAAGGGAGATTCCACCTTTGTCTGTGCTGAAAAGAATAGCTAAATGACAAGCGCTATAGAACACATTGTCTAGCAGCCGTTAGAGATGGCGGCGCGTTTGACGAAAAGATCAAAAGTGTTCTATACTCTGTAGAACATCTATTCTAAGGGGTACAGGCGGGAGCAAAGAACCGCAGCAACCGGTCAGACAGTCCGCAGATAAGCTTGTACTGACGTAACTTCGTATGTTTCTCTGCTATGACAACGAAGAGAATGACAGAGGAGAGCAAGAGCGAATGAGTAACAATACCTTTAATCCACGAGAACATCTGATAACGATTAAAAACAGGCAAGGAGCAACCGAGTATTTGCCTGTCCAGTGGCGGCTTGTCTGGTTCCGTTCGGAATGTCCAGAAGGAAGTATTGAGACCGAACTGCTGCAACTGGATCTGGAACGAGAGACGGAAGAAGAGGCTTTTGTCTGGAACGCTGAAAAACGGCGCAGTGAAAAAGTAGTCAAAACTGCAAAGGGATTGGCCGTCTTTCGGGCGACCGTCAAAGATGGCAAAGGTGGAAGCGCGACTGCAACGAAGATGGAGAAAGCGGCTTCATTCCCGGATTTCCTTGAGAAGGCCGAAACTGGAGCAATCGGACGAGCGCTAGCGGCGCTTGGCTATGGCACGCAGTTTGCCCCGGAACTCGATGAGGAACACCGCATTGTTGATAGCCCGGTCGGCGGTCAGGGAGGCGCTGCCCCGTCCCGCAATGGGGCAACAGGCGTCATGAGCGCCGAGGCCGCGGCTGACGCCCAGGTAACTGAGCGACAGATTGCCAATATCAGGAAACTCTGTCAGCATCTTGGCAAAGAAGAGCCCCAGAATATCACATCTCTCAGCTTTCTGGGCGCCAAGAAAATGATCGAAGATCTGACCAACGAGTACAAAGAGCGCAAACAGAACAAGGCCTCGTAATATCAATTGAGGCTGTTTTCCGGAATGCATCATCTGGAACAGCCTGCTTGAAAGAGGTAGATCGCATGTTGGTGAACGTAGTGGGAGGCGAAACCCGACGCGGTTTCATAGTGCAGCGGGAAAGCAGTTTTACAATGACATCTGAAGAGGTAGAGTGTGCTGAAAAGCGCATGAAACAACGATGGTATGATCTGGTAACAGCAGAGCAGCAAGGGGCATCTCTCCAGACGCTGGATCGGATGTTTAACGCCTATATGCTAGCTGTTGAAGAGTACAACCACTGTGCTGAACGCTATCTTGTTGAACAGGCGGCTGCGCAGCATCCCGAGACCGGATCAACTGTCCAGAAGGGAAAACGTCGTAGGAAAGCCTCGTAGAAAGCATCGCCAACGTAAGGCGTGAAGGTACTCGCAGCGCTATTTTGGCACAAGAGAAGCGGTGAGTACCTTCACTGTGTTTGCGGGGTCCCACACCTCAAAGCGAAAGTTGTCCCCTTATCGTTCTTCCACTGTATCAGGCCTGTACAAAATCGACAATAGCTTTCGCCACAGCATCCGGTGCGTCGAAAAGGACCAGATGGCCCGCATTTGGCACGACGACCAGTTTGGAGGTCTCGATCTCCCGATTGAGACGCTGTGCATATTTCAGCGGGATCTGCTCGTCTTTCTCGCCCCAGATCAGCAGGGTAGGCTTTTTGGCAACTGCCAGATCGGTTGAGACCGAATTGACATAGTGAGGGAGAAGCAGGCGAATATGCTGATAGAGCACCTCTTTCCCGAGCTCGCTGTTCCACGGTTCAACATATTGATCCAGCACGTTGGCGAAGTCCTGGCTCTTGAATGCTGCCTGTGGCAGGGTCTCGCGCAGATCGCGAATCATATCTTCGAGGCTGGTCTGCTTGGGGGCGTCGAAGTCCTGACGCTTCTCCATCTCGGGCAGAGGCCAATCTTTGGCAAAGGCTTGTAGATAGCAGATGCTATCGATCAGTACCAGCGCCGCGGTCTGCTCGCGATAGAGGCGGGTTGCCAGAATCTGAGCGACGCCACCGCCGAGGCCGTGACCAACCAGGATGATATTGTTCAGCTTGAGATCCTTGAACAGCAGAGCGAGCGCATCGGCATGGCCCCAGACGGAGGTATCGGCGGGCCAGGGATGATCGGACTCGCCATAGCCAAGCATATCGAACGCGTAGACAGCACGATTCAGGCCGGCCAGTTGAGGCATCACGGCTTCCCAGGTGAAGGCGCCTGCCGGAATATCATGGAGCAGGACAATTGCCCCGTCTGGTCCATGTTCGGCGCCCTGGACAATATAGCTGAGTTTATAATGTATGGTAGGTGCCTTCCGTCGTTCTTGCGAGACGGAGGTCTTGGATGATTTCGTTGACATACGTCCTCACTTTACAGGGTTCTTTCACGGATAAGCAAAGTAGATAAATCTCTGATGAGAGCGGGTAGCGATAATGCGCTACTCTGTTCCCTTCTGAATTGTAAAGCGTAGCTGGCCATTTTCGCAAATAGGGATATCCCACTCCGAGGGCGGGCCCGGGGGTGGGATATCGGTTGTCTATGACCCGGGATAGGCCTTATGCTCTGGCATAGAGGGCCGGAACATTGTAGAAGGCGCTAAAGCCTGCGTAGTGGGCTGCATCTCCACCCAGTTCGTCCTCGATAACCAGCAGGCGGTTATATTTTGCCACGCGCTCGCTGCGGGAGGGTGCCCCGGTCTTGATTTGCCCGGCATTGGTTGCAACCACAAGGTCAGCGATAGTGGTATCTTCGGTCTCACCCGAGCGATGCGAGATGATCGCGCTGAAGGAGGCCCGTTTCGCCATCTCGATTGCTTCCATTGTCTCGCTCAGAGAACCGATCTGGTTTAGCTTGATCAAGATAGAGTTCGCGGACTGCTCGACAATACCGCGCTTGAGGCGCTCGGTGTTGGTCACAAACAGATCGTCACCTACGAGCTGTACCCGGCTGCCCAGACGCTTGCAAAGCTGGGACCAGCCTTCCCAGTCGTCTTCGGCAAGACCATCTTCAATGGTGATAATCGGGTACTCGCTTGTCCATTTATCGTAGAGGTCGACCATTTCAGAGGCGCTGAGCGTGCGACCCTCGCGGGCAAGCACATACTTCCCATTGTCGTAGAGCTCGGTTGCCGCGACGTCCAGACCGAGGAAGATATCCTGACCTGGCTTGTATCCGGCCGTCTCGATTGCCGCAACCAGCACTTCCAGTGCCTCCCGGTTGGAGGAGAGGGAAGGAGCAAAGCCACCTTCATCACCGACGTTGGTATTAAGTTTCTTGCTATGGAGAACTTTCTTGAGGCCCTGATAGACTTCTGCTCCCATGCGCAGCGCCTCGCGGAACGAAGAAGCGCCAACCGGGAGGATCATATATTCCTGCATATCGGTGGAATTATCCGCGTGCTTTCCGCCGTTCAAAATATTGAGCATGGGTACGGGCAAGGTGCAGGCGGAAACACCGCCGAGGTAGCGATAGAGCGGCTGATTGTATGCCTGTGCCGCTGCTTTGGCAAGTGCCAGTGAGACGCCGAGAATGGCGTTCGCGCCGAGTTTCGCTTTATTGGGTGTACCGTCCAGACCGATCAGCACTTCATCGAGCATGACCTGATCGGTTGCATCAAAGCCAGCAATCTCTTCAGCGATCACTTTATTGACGTTTTCAACGGCCTTGAGAACGCCCTTGCCACCGTAGCGGCTCTTGTCGCCGTCGCGTAGCTCGACTGCTTCATGTGCTCCGGTTGAAGCTCCGGAAGGAACCGCCGCTACTCCCCGCGCTCCTCCCTTCAGGGTGACTTCAACCTGAACCGTGGGATTGCCGCGCGAATCCAGGATCTCGCGGGCGATGACTTCCTTGATGGATGTCGAATCGTTTGTGTTGAGTGGCATAACCAAAAATCCTCCACAAAAATCTTATCTATGCACATGCGGAGCAAATTGTTTCTCTCTTTATAATAGCCCAGTCGCAGGGGATGTTGCATCCTTGCCTGGGCTATTGTACATCGGAGTGCCGGGTATGGGCAAGCAAGAGAAAGACCCTGGTGAATCTTCACCAGGGTACTTATCAGGATGAATGGTATGTGCTCACAGGCCTTGTAGTGCCTGGTTGAGTTTCTCTGTATGCTCCGGTAAACCAACCGTAACCCGGAAGTAGTCTGCCAGATCGGGCTGTGATGAGAAGTAGCGGAGCAGAATGCCGTGCGACTCGACCGCGTTCCGTAGCTGTTTGATCGTAACCTGACTCTGGTCAACGAAGGTCAGAATATAGTTCCCTTGCGAGGGCAGCGGCTTTAAGAAGGGATAGCTGGCAAGAACCTCAAAAAGGTGAGCCCGCTCTTCTACAATGCGCTGCACATTCTGCAGGGTTGCATCGAGGTGTTTCAGCGTTTCGATGGCCGCGATATGCCCGGACATATTGACCTCAAATGGGCATTGCGCGCGGCGCATGTAGGACTGAATCCACTCGGGCACGAGGGCATAGCCAATGCGCAGCCCGGCCAGTCCCGCCCATTTGCTGAACGTGCGGGTGACAACCAGATTCTCATGTTCAGGAACCAGATGCGCGTAGCCACGAGGGAAATCTGAGAACTCCACATAGGCTTCATCGACCATAATGATGCGCCCGGTATCCAGCAGGGCAAAAAGATCCTCCTGACGGATCGGGTTACCCGTTGGATTGTTAGGAGAACAGAGAATGATTAATTTGGTCTGAGGCGTAATCGCTGCTTTAATCGCTTCGACATTCAGCGAGAAGTCAGGGTTACGTGGAACCTCGACAACATGAGCGCCACAGAAGGTTGTAACCGACTTATAGAGCGAGAACGTCGGAGGGCAGCAGATGATGTTGTCACCCGGGCTCAGGAAGAGGTGCCAGAGCAGGTTAATCAGTTCCATGCTCCCATGCTGTACGACGATATGACGCTTCTCTACTCCGGTGTACTGTTCGAGAGCCTGGCGAAGAGCCGCCGAATCTGTGTCTGGATAGAGATTGAACTGCTTATAGTTCGCCAGTGCCGCAAGGACTTCCGGCACCGGTTCATAGGGACTCTCATTACTATTTAGTTTGATAATTTCTTGTATAGGAATATTTGTACGTGTGCTGAACGCTTCTAACGACTCGCCCGGTACATATTCGGCCAGGCGGTCCAGTTCTGGGCGCACGGATACAAGACGAGGGGAATATGTATACATCACTTATTTACTTCTCCGAGTCAGCATCCACAAAAATTTGCGCAGGGCGTCGAATAAATGTGCTGCGAGGACCGGCACTACCAGTAGAGCCATTGAGCGAGCCGCTATTGCTGCTACCGAAACGCCTGGTCAGTGGCTGCACAACCTGCTGAAGTCCAGATGTTCCGGGACCCTCTCCGTTCGACTGTTGAAGGAGTTCCAGACCTTGCCGTAGTGTGAGCATGTCACGCATAAAGCAGGCCACAGCAGAGGCAGCAGAGCCTTTATCTTTCGAGGTTTCATACCGGCGCGATGTGGCTTCACCGGCTGCCTGCGCTGCTTGCGCCATGACATCACCTGTCTTGGCGGCATAAACATCCTGGAAAATATCATCCCAGCTACTCCAGCGTCCGCGCAATGGTTTCCAGCCTAACTGGGTATCGCTTACTGTACGCCATTTTTCTTCCGTGAACTGAATCCAGTCATCCAGGAGCTGGGTCAGGGTTGCCAGTTGCTGGCGTATACGCTCTTCTTCCTCAGATGAATGGCCGTTGGGGAAACCCTGAGCCAACCCATCTGTGCTCTGGGCACTGACGAAGCCGTTGGCCCCCATGCCCATCGGTTGGAAACCTGCCTGATTGTTAAAGTCCTGGAAACCATTTCCGGCAGGAAAGAAACCAGCCCCCCCAAAGCCGCTGAAATCCTGGCCCATCGGCTGACCGCCGGGCAGACCGTAAAGAGGAACCTCTGCGCCCGCGGGTAATTCGCCGAGTACCTGAATTCCATTGGCCCCAAGCATTGGGCCCATAATAGCCGTTCCATCCTGAAGCAAGACTCCCTCGGAAGGAAGCCCACCTATCACGATTTCTTCGTGCCCTATAGCATCCAGTATACGCCATGCCAGACGTGGATGTTTTAATGCCCACCATAATCGCCTGGCCAAAAAGGTTGCCGCAAATGTAAAATTAACGACCAGCCAGACGATTCCTCGTACCGCGAGCCAGTTCACGAGCGCCAGTAGGATGATCAGGTACCAGGGGTCGTGCTGTCCCGCTTCTTGTATAAAGGTCAGTACGGCGGCGACCATCAGGCTTGGATCGCGTAAAGGATTAATAAAGTCCAGTATGCGGCGAAGCCATTTTTTTCCTGTCTTCTCTTCTTCCAATGTGCGCTCCTCTCGGTTCTGCCGCTGGTCCGACAGATAAAATCTTCTCTCTACTTTCGGATGTGTGTTGTGCTTGCAGGGCTGATTCTAACATGTGGCCCTGGATATCTGCAAATTTTATCGGAATAACAGGTAGTTTTGGGGGTGGGTATTCATTGTGTTTCGTCTGATTACCCCCTCCCGGCTTGACAGGCTTGCCGCTTGACAGCTTGTTTCCTTCAACAAAGAAAAACGGATCAGACCATCATTTTTCGGGCTTCTTTGCGGTCGCCCGCTTCACTTTTGCCCTCTTCTATCAGGTTGGCATTTCGCCCGCTTCAATGCGGGGGCTTCTTCTTTCATCCACGTGGCATGCTCGGCTGACCTCTTGCGAGACAGCGAGGAGAGCTAGGTGTCCAGAAGCGTTTTACGATCTGCTGGGATCGTTGGTTCCCGTCTGCCCGACGGTACCATTCTGTTGCTTTGCTTTCAGCAAGGGAGGCCCATGCATTCCCGCCTTAAACGAACGGGACTTTTTGGACCGTGTATCTGATAAAACGAAGAAAGCTTGTGTTGATAAAGATAAACGGTACCATAGTACCGGATGTCTGGTTTGCTGTCGAGTTTCTGCTTGCTGTTGGCGCTTCCTGCTGTATCATATGCAGTTCGCCGGGAACGTCTTCCAGTGCGCGGATGGCGCTCTCTGGACCCTGTCTCTTCCCGCTATCCTTGGGGGAGCAATTGATGAGGAAGCAGGCGAAAAGAGAACGAGCATCTTTTTTTACTACTATTTAACCTTTGTTGTATCCAATAAGTGGTGGGGGTATTGCTCAATGCGTCATACCCCTGTATCACCTGATCGAGGAGTATATATGACTTCCTGGTAGAGAGCAGGAAAAAAGAGAAGAAGCGGTTACAGGAGCAACAGGGCAGAACGGGGAGAGCAGGTGGGTTGAGAAAAGATGGAGAAAGCATATATGCGTTTTTCGATTTGTGTTCACATGCTGGCGAATCTTTCCTTTAAGTATGGTGGAATGCATTGCCAGGGTATGATGCGGCATCAGGGCACGCGGAATGCCGGGATTCAACCAGAAACGACCTTGCTGCGTAATCTTAAATGATGGCCTGCGGTGGTCCCGTGTGTTGTTGAGTCTAAATGTGACCATCGATTCGTATCATAAAGTGATACCTTCCAGTGTGTATTTGTACTGTCGAAATCGTTGCACACTATACGCAATCGATTACTATGGGTATGGAATGCAAGGACTACAGGCAGTTGATGAAATCGAATTCTGGTAATTACACTTCATCATATGGTAACATTACACATGGTGCCTTGCGTAACGCCGTAGTAAGTAAATCGGTGTAAGACTGTAGCAGACCGTTTCAAGAGAATGCTTCTTGCATCAGCTCGCTTCTGTATTGAAGCGTCGTTGGCGGTCATAGAACAAACAACAGTAAGCACCTGTTAGAAAGGAAATGCTATGCCCACGCGGACGACGACGGACGCTCCTCCGCAGTTGATGCATGCTCGTCGCCTTATTATCGCTTCAAATCGTGGTCCCGTCGAGTTCCAACTTAGTCAGGATGGATCGCTCAAGGCGCGTCGCGGTGCTGGTGGGATGGTCACCGCTTTAATCGAAATTGCGAAAAGTATGGATGTAACCTGGGTTGCTGTGACGATGACCGAGGGCGACAGGGTTGCGGTTCGCGAGATGCAGCAACATGGAGGCGTTTTGCCTTCTCCGGTGCGAGGACATCGCATGAAACTTCATTATGTGCCTGTCCAGAAGAACGTGTACCGGAAATATTATGACAAGATCAGCAATGAGGTGCTCTGGTTCTTACAGCACTACATGTATGATCCCTATCAGAGTAACATTCGACAGCTCCAGGACGCCTGGACCAATGGCTATTGTGAGGCCAATCGGGAATTGGCTGAGGCTGTAGTTGAAGAGATCGAGCGTGAGGACTCCCTGCCTGTGGTGATGCTTCAGGATTACCATCTCTATCTGGTCTCTTCGATGATTCGGAAGAAACATCCTTCGATCATTATGCAGCAGTTTATTCATATTCCCTGGCCCGATATTCGCTGCTGGCACTTCTTGCCGAGTAATATTGCGCAGGCCATCTATAGCGGTCTGGTTGGCAATGATATTATCGGTTTCCAGACGGAACGTGATGCACGCAATTTCCTTGAAGGAGCCCGCACCATCCTGGATGGGGCCGTTGTTGACTTTGAAGAAGGGGCTGTCTGGTGGCAGGGACATCGCACTCAGGCTCGCGCTTACCCCATTTCGATCTCTGTGACAGAGGAGCGCCGTGTTGTGAACAGTGCTCCCGGAAAGCGTGCCGCGAAAGAGATACAGCAGTATTTACGCGAGTATAATATTATGCGCGTAGATCGTATCGAACCGACAAAGAATATACTTCGTGGCTTCCAGGCCTATGATCTGCTGCTGGAAGAGCACCCGGAATTGCATGGAAAAGTTGCGTTTCTGGCTTTCCTGGTTCCTTCACGCCAATCTCTCCCCATTTATCGCCGCACTGCATTAGAGGTACAGGCCATTATTGATGAGATCAATCAGAAATATGGCTCAGATGACTGGATGCCAATTCAGGCATTTACGGGGAACGACCGCGCGCGTGCTCTGGCGGCAATGCAGTACTATGATGTCCTTCTGGTGAATCCGATCATTGATGGTATGAACCTGGTAGCAAAAGAAGGCCCTGTAGTGAATCAGCGCGATGGTGTGCTTGTTCTCTCCCGTACTGTTGGGGCATTCCAGCAGTTGGGTAAGGGCTCTATTCCAACCTCCCCGACTGACGTGATTGAGACTGCACAGGCATTGTATAAAGCGTTGATGTTGCCCGAGGAAGAGCGACATGCAAAAGCCACGTTCGTAAGGCAGTCTGTGGAACGGAATAATCTTGATGCCTGGTTGGCCAGGCAGATTCGCGATATTAACGAGTTGCTTGAATATTCAGTAGCCTCGCAGGCGAAAAAAGCTGATACGGTTCAGAGAGATGCTTCCGGTAATATCGTTGCAAATGTCAGCTAAGTCCAATACTGCCTTCGGGGGACGCAAACAATTTGCGTCCTTACCGAAGAGTGGGTAGCCCGAAGCTAGAGGGAACCGTTCAGTTGCTTGAGGTACTCCAGTATCCCCTGTAGTGTTGCAGCCATACCCTCCACACCCTGGACGACAAGATCTGCCTGATTGAGAAGTGCGGGAAGTGTATCGTGATGTTGAACAGCAATAGAGAGACCACTGATCCCCTCCTGTCTCAGCTCAGATACCGCTTCCATTGCGTCCAGATCAGTTCGATCATCTCCTGCAAAGATGACTCCTCGCAGATCCATTTTCTGCGCAAAACTGCGTAACGCCACCCCTTTGTTCACTTTCAAGGGGGAAAGAACCTCAATAATAAATTTGCCGTATCCCAGACGCATATGTGCCTGCTCGACCGGTCCTTCGACAACGTCAAGGATACGCTGGCGAGCATGATCCTTGTCGGGGGCAAGTCGATAGTGAATGGTGCCACCGAGCTGTTTTCGCTCGATGAGAATGCCCGGCTCGTTTGCCAGTTCCCGCTCAGCCAGGTCCATAATGCGGTTACCCGGCTCAATATAGGCTTTCGCTTCTGGCACGATTTCAACAAGATTGGTGGGGGAAGGAAGGCCGTTACACCATTCCAGACCATGAGTTCCAAAATAGGTCAGCCCCTCAACATTGACCATTGCTGCGCCTTCTTTTGCGGCCCGACCGGTCAGAATAGCGATCTTTGCATAGCGTGAGAGCTCACGGAGCCGTGTGTCAATGCCCGGAAACAAACGCGCTTCGGCTGGTGTGGGCGCGATGGGACTGAGTGTTCCGTCTATATCAAACACAAGGCCGAGTGGTTTCTGCTTCAGAACTGATTGTAATGCTGTTGTTGTCATCACGTCACTCTCTGTCTTCATCTTTTTTCGTTTCCTGGGTTCACTATGTCTCATCTCTGATAGCTTGTCAAATAGAAATCAGGGTGAGAAGGAATCTCCTTTCTCACCCTGATTGTCTACTGCAGCTCAATCTCTACTTCATTCTGGGTGCCCGGAAATACCTCCACAGTCGTGCCTTTGCGCTGAAGGTACAGGTGGACCTGCCGTGCCCCCGGATAGAGATCCTTGATTTCAAGCGTATTCAGCCAGGGTGGTAGCACAGGCTGTTCAAGGGTGAGGCGTCCTTGCTCTCCATCGGCTGTCATACCCAGGAGGGAGGTGAGGAGCAGGAAGGGGGCGCCGGTTGCCCATGCCTGAGGGGAACAGGCAACGGGATAACGTGTCGGACCAAATCCCGGACGCTGCGAGAACCCACAGTAAAGCTCTGGCAGGCGCATATGCTCAAAGAACAGGCTTGCCTGATAAAGACTGTAGAGCAGGGTTGCGGCCTCTTCTCGCGCCCCATAGCGGGCGAATCCTGCACCGATCAGAGCCGTATCATGCGGCCAGATGGAGCCATTATGGTAGCTCATCGGATTGTAACGTACAGCGGTGGTTGAGAGCGTCCGAATGCCCCAACCGCTAAACATATCCTCACGCATCAGTCGCGCTATGACTGCCTGCGCCTGCTCTTTGGGGAGGATGCCCGTCCAGAGACACTGGCCCGCGTTGGACGCAACGACCGCGCAGGGCTCTTTCTCCTTGTCCAATGCAAGATAGAGTGTTTGTTCCTCCTCCCACCAGAAGCGCTGTAAGAAGTGTTCCTGAAGCTTCTGCGCTTGCTGTTCCCAGTAGGTTGCCTCTTGCTGTTTGCCCAGGCGGCTTCCCAGGTATCCCATCGCACGATAGGCGGCGAACGTGTAGGCCTGCACTTCGCAAAGGGCAATCGGGGAGACTGCCAGGCTCCCGTTCTGATGAGAAATAGCGTCCCAGGCATCTTTCCAGCCCTGATTGGCCAGCCCTGTCTCACGCGCACGATGGTATTCAACAAAGCCATCTCCATCTTTGTCGCCATAGTCTCGCAGCCAGCAAGCCGCCTTTTCAGCGTTGGGCCAGAGCCGCTCAAGCAGGTCGGTGTCGTTGGTCCAACGGATGTAGCCTTCAAGCGTGATCAGAAAGAGTGGTGTGACATCAACGCTTCCATAGTAGGGAATATAGGGAATCTCTCGACAGTTCGCCATTTCGCCGGTGCGCATTTCGTGAAGCATTTTCCCGGGCTCTTCGTCGGTGAAATCATCGAATTTGGTGCCCTGATGCGCGGCCAGAAACTGTAGCGTGCCTTTCACGACCTCTGGATACCAGGGGAGAAATTGCAGGCAGGTGATCAGCCCGTCGCGCCCGAATGGGCAGGAGAACCAGGGAATGCCCGCATAGGGATAGAAGCCATGTGGCGTAATGGTGCTGAGCATCTGCAAGTCATGCATACCACGCAAGAGAAGACGATTAAAGAGAAGATCATCAGTACGTACTGTTGGCTGAGCAAGGGTATGCGTCGCAGGGAGAGCAACAGACTTGATGGAATGCTTTTTGACTTCCTCATGCATTGTGGCGCGAAGCTGAAGCTCGACTGGCTGCCCACGCTGTAAGAGAAGTTGCCAGTGGATCACCTGCTCTGCTATATGGGGAGTAGCCGGCGTACAGTGGAGCTGTACTTCGCGCTGGATGTGATCCCGTCCCAGATAGGGAAGGTGCAAGGTGGAGTCCTGAATAAAGGCCGGTTGTAAAGTCCCTTTTTCCGGGCGCACGCTTCCACGCACTTCAAAGATATCGCTGAAATCTGTATCAACTTTGAAGCTGATGGTGACAGGAAGCGGCTGCGGGCTGAAACTGGTGATCGTGATAGTTTGTATGAGTTGTTCTGGCTGCAACGTAAGCAGACGACTGATATGGATTTCGCCCTGTTCGATGGGGGTATTATTTATGGTCAGGGTCGCGTTTGTGGAGTCAATCTGACAGGCGTCTCCTTCGTTGGCAATATGGTGGGAAAGCATGATAGGCTGGCGGCCTTCCAGGTAGAGCTGACAGGTGCGCAGAAAACGGGTCCCATGCCAGTATAATCCCATCTCCGGGTATGAGGCGAGGAGATCACCGTGCACATCTGCTACCAGAAAAGCATCGCCGCTCTTCAGCGTGATCTGTGATTGTCCTGAAACGACGGTATCGTTTCGACCGTCCTCAAGCGTTACTGGCTGGCTGGATAGGGCTTGATGCTGGTGTTCAGATGAGTGAAGAAGTGTCATGTCGTTCGTCATAGTGCTTCTTTCTACCTCGATAAGTGACAATAAAGCGATACACTCTGTCTCTCAACTGTCAGCATGGTGTGCTGATAGCTCTAGGCTCTCTGAAAGACAAATGCGACTCTCCTGTGAGCTAGAGGGGAGTCGCGCGCTCTCAATTCCATAAAAGGGCTTTTTTGGATCTGGATTGCGGATATGATACCATTTTTACGCTTATAGTGTTGAAACAGAGGAAAAGTAGCACAGATGGTATAGGACCTATGGGCTGCTTTTGAAGGGGCCGCATGGCTCTATATCTGGCTTCCTGCGCCTCGATCTTTTGTAGAAAAGAGCGAAAAGGGCACAGTGGTGGGAGACAGGCGAAGAAAAGCGGAATAGTGGAGAGGATCAGGGAACCCTCTGCTGTTGTGTTCGCCTCCTCTTTCGAGTATGATTGAAAAAGCCGAAATCGTTTCTTCAAAGCTACTGGAAAAGATAAATGCTACGAACTTTAACTGCAACACGGTATGTGACTCCTTTGCGTGAGGGAGGATCAGTGCCGGCTATTGTTGAAGCAGATGACGATGGGATGTATGTCTTAAAATTTCGGGGGGCCGCTCAGGGCGCGAAAACGCTGGTTGCCGAGGTGCTGGCCGGAGAGATCGGGCGGGCGTTAGGCTTACCCATCCCTGAAATTGTGTTACTTGAACTTGATCCGATTCTGGGGCGCTCTGAACCGCATTACGAGATTCAGGAGCTCATCAAGAAGAGCGCCGGGTTGAACGCCGGGCTGGATTTCTTGCCGGGCTCGTTGCCGTTTGATGCCAATGATCGCACAAAGGTAGACGCACAGCTTGCCTCGGCTATTGTCTGGTTTGATGCCTATGTTACTAATGTTGATAGAACACCGCGCAATACCAATATGTTGTTATGGCATAGACGCCCTTTCTTGATCGATCATGGTGCTGCGCTCTACTTCCATCATAGCGGTTCGGCGTATCAGGCATTCAGCCGTTCCCCGTTCCGCCCGATTAAAGATCATGTGCTTTTGCCGCTCGCAAGCCAATTGCAAGAGGCTGATGCAAGAATGAAAGCGCGCCTCTCACGGGAGGTCCTTGAGGCGATCGCGCAGATGATTCCGACTGCATGGCTTGAGGGTGATAGCCAGTATCCCGATCCTGAGATGCATCGGGAAGCGTATGTATCGTACCTGCTGGAACGGCTTGAACACTCGGAAATCTTTGTTCAGGAGGGGCTGAATGCCAGAGCACAACTCGTATGATTATGCTTTAATCCGTGTCGTGCCCTCGGTGGAGCGAGGTGAACGTATCAATGTGGGCGTGATTGTATTCAGCCGCACCTTGCGCTTTCTCGGTGTTTTGGTCCATCTGGATCGCCAGCGCTTGCTGGCGTTAGCTCCTCATATTGATGTTGAGGGCGTACAGGAACATCTGGATACAATGGCGCGCATTGGAGCAGGCGATCCTGCTGGAGGGCCTATTGCTGCGCTCTCCCAGTCTGAGCGCTTTCACTGGCTGGTTTCGCCGCGCAGCACCATTATTCAGCCCTCCGCGGTGCATTGTGGCCTATGTACTGATCCCGAGGCTACCTTGCATCACTTGTTCGATACTATGGTGAGGACGGACCTTCCATCCCTTTCTCGCCAGGGATAAAAAAACTTTCTCCGAGAAAAGCCAGAAACAAGCTGGCTTTTTTCCTTCCCTTGACAATGTACCGTCCAGACGGTATAGTAATTGGGAAGGTATGAGAAAGAGGAATGGAGGGTATAATCCTTATGGCCTGGATACTCCTTGTTATTGCTGGTTTTGCTGAAGTTGCAATGGCTTACTTTTTGAAATTGAGCGAGGGTTTTACCCGGCTCTGGCCCAGTATCGGGATGGTTGCATTTGCCGTTTTGAGCTTCTATCTGCTATCGCAGGCGGTCAAATCATTGCCGGTAGGGGTGGCCTACGCGGTGTGGACTGGTATTGGCGCAGCGGGCTCTGTCCTGATAGGTATTCTGTTTCTGGGTGAGTCGCGTGACCTGCTTAAGCTGCTCTCTATTGTCTTGATCGTTGCAGGCGTGATCGGCCTACAGATAACGGGAGGTGGCCACTGATCCAGCTTTCTCTGCATCAATGTGCTAGAATAGTGTAAGCTACTTATCGAAAGGAAGAGAAGCATGACTTTACCAGTGCACATTGATGTCTGGTCCGATTTTGTGTGACCATTTTGTTTTCTCGTAGCCTCCAGTTTGGAGAAGCTCAAACAAGAATGTAACGTGACAGTGCAGTGGCACTCATTTTTATTACATCCTCCTGGCTCGCCTCCCATCTCTCCCGAGAAGAGAGCCCAGATCGAAAGTATGCAGGGACGCCTCAAGCAGATGGCTCGTGAACAGTATGGGATCGAGATCAATGCCGGTCCCTTTGGCACAAACAGCCTGCCTGCCCTGGTTGGAGCGAAATATGCTGAAGCGCAGGGCAAAGGCGATGCATATCATCGAGCTGTGATGAATGCCTACTGGCGGCATGCCCAACCTATCGGGGAGAAGCAGGTACTGAGAGAGCTTGCAATCAGTGTGGGTCTGGATGGCGATGCCTTCCTCGGCGCGCTGGAAGAAGAGACAGACTACACTGCGGCTGTCTGGGCTGATCATCAACAGGCTGAAGAATATGGTTTGCAGGCTGTACCCGCGCTGATCTTTGCTGGAAAGTATCTGGTTTCGGGTGCTCAGCCCTATGAGGTACTCAAGCAGGTTGTCGAGCGTGTCCGTGAGGAAATGGCTGCGAACTAAAGGAGCAGAGAAGTATGGGCTCGAAGATTCAGGTAGGTGATAAAGCACCTGATTTCGCACTTCCTGCAACGACAGGAGAAATGGTACGACTCTCCGATTTTTTGGGGAAGACATATGTTGTTGTATACTTCTATCCGAAAGATGATACCCCCGGCTGTACGAAAGAGGCGTGTGCGTTTCGTGACAGCTATGAGGTGTTCAAGCAGGCAGGAGCCGAGGTCATCGGGATCAGCTCGGATTCGGTTGAAGAGCATCAACGCTTTCGTGAGCGCTACAAGCTTCCCTTTTTGTTGTTGAGCGATAAAGGGGGAGAGGTGCGCAAGCGCTATAATGTGCCCAAAACCTTTGGCTTAATTCCCGGGCGTGTTACTTATGTGATTGATAAGCAGGGGATCATACGCCACATTTTTAACTCGCAGTTTGATGCTGAAATGCATCGAGAAGAGGCATTGAAAACGATCAAGGAACTCAGTGCACTTCCCTAAAAAACATATCCAACAACGAAGGACTATGAACGAGTTCAATAAGAGCTCCTGTTCATAGTCCTCTGCTGGTGGATAAAGCATAAGAAAAGGAAGATAAGTCCTGCGAAATGGTTACAGTACTGGCTGAAAATGCGCATGCAGCACATTCTCGAAGTGCTCCTTAACTTCACCATGTTGAATCGCTTCCCGTACGCGGGTAACTGCGTTCCATAGTTGTTCCTGTAAACTTTTCTCCTCTTGTGCTTCTTCGTGTTCCTCTGTCCGCTGTTTGTATCCATTCGCGACCAGAAGCAGGGCTGCATTAGCAACAATGAAATCCTGTTTGGCGCCTTCCTCCTTGCCAGCAAAGATGTTCTGAAGGACATCACGTGTCGTCTCAAGGTCTTTTTCCGAGATATCTTCTATGCGGGAGCGTTTGAGCCCAAGCGCTTCGGGACCGCATTCCAGAATGAGAACATCATGTTCGCGGACCTGGATGACCAGGTTGTTTGCACCCGGCTCACTGGATGCGGTAGAAAACTCATCGATGCCGTCATAGCTGAAAACAATGATTCCCTGACTGTTCAAATGGAGATAGAGAGAAAGCACATACGGGAGCATATAAGGGCTACATACGCCAGTACTATGATGTCTGGGTTTCAATACCTGTGCGTTTGGCGAGACAATCTTAAAGATATCCATTGGAATAGGTGTTGTTCTGATTGTCTTTTGCCAGGAAAGCTTTTTTGCCTCTTGTCGATCCTTAAGTATCTTGCTTGCCTGTTCCCAGAGTCTTTTACGGGCCTGCCGTAAGTTTGGAGAGTAGGGGAAACCCAGAGCAGAGAGCGGAATAAAGGCGAAGCGAGATTGTGCTAGCTCGCGGTTGATATCTGCTGTATGAACGGGTAGCTGTGTATAACCAAGCGTTGTCATTGCCTCGGTGCTTCCATGCCAGGAGGTGACATTTGAGGTGCCTGTTTTGCAGATAGGAATAAATGTTGAAGCGACAATAGCTGCTGCTGTGCTGGCATGCAGTGTTTTACAGAAGTCACCACCACTCCCAAAAACGTGGTCGTGTGGTTCGATCTCTTCCACCTGCAAGGAGTATTTTTCTCTGGCATAGTTCCAGACGCGCCCCCGTAAGTGATCGACAAGCATGTTGATCTGTTGAAAGCCGATACTGTTGCCGGGTTCCAGCGCGTACAGGGTTTCCAGTAGTTCTTCTGGTGATCTATCAGGATCGCTACAGGAATCGAAGAGCTTCTTTAATTGTTCTGTGTCTGGGGGTTGAATGCTCTTTTCTGCCTGCAAGAACCATTCAAAGGTTTCGTGTAAGGGCCCAAGCCGGGAATGAAGCTTCTGGAAAGCCTCTTCTCTGAGAGCAGCTTCTTTGGAAAAAAGCTCCCGTAGTACGCCTTTCTCTATTTTAACGTGAGACTCTACATCTTTGTAGTTTTTCTCTTCTTGTAACATGGGAGTGCTCCCTCTCTTTATGACGTACAAGTCAAATAATTGTTTTTATTATATACTATAGTATCCCTGACTTCAACTTAATAATGTCTATTGTTTTATTGAATTGTTTTCTGATGAAAACAATTTTCAATATCGGTATCAGCTCCCTGCCAATGCAGGAACAAGACGCAGCTTTTTCCTGGCTATTGTGACCGATGCACGAATTTTTTGTAGCTCGCGTGGATTAGCTGGCCAATGTATTGCATCCAGGTTGATGTTATGCTTGTTGCATGCCTCTCTCAATGGGATCGGGTTGTCAATACGCGTTTTTAATGAGCAGAGCATTGCTTTCCGTTGAATAGGAGGGAGCTTTTGAATGGCGTCAATCAAAGCTTCCAGGAATTGTTGCAAGTTTTCTTCCTGTTCAACAATTTCTCCCGGGTCAGGCTCAATGCTGTTATAGTGACCGATCAGGTTTCCTTGATAGATTTCTCCATTGTCGTCTGTATGCAGTCTGTAAACGGGTTTTCGTTTACGCTGATGCGAAATGGTTTCGTGACGGGCCGCGATCCTGATATACGCGCGGGGATTCTCAATGGTTTGCCGCTGAAGGGTCTGCCATAACTTAATGAGCAGCTCCTGCATGATATCGTCGATAAGCCATTTCAAGATTTCCGGTGAGCAGCCCCGAAAGTAGATCTGAACATTCAGGCTGACTTGCTCACGGATATAGACAAGATGTGCTTCAAGAAAGCGATTATATGTATTGAGGCTTACGGGGCTGGCTCCTGACATTGTTGTTCTCCTTTTATTTTTGAGAAGAAAAACTGAAGCGTCTTCTAGTATAGAAAAAAATATCTTTTTACCCCGGTAGTACCCACTTTTCTTTGTTTCTTTGTTTCTTTCGATTACAAAACAATAATAACATAAAAGAACGGTAAATTGCAATATTTTTCTGTATAGTTTTTATATTGAGAAAACTATTTTGTTTTATAAAACTATTGTATTTTACCCGGGAAAACTATTTTGTTTTTCTCAAGTTTGTTTTATACTTTGAAGTGGGAGGAATAAGCACCATGGGTAGAAAAGAGAAAAAGGTTTCGACAGAACAGAATGCCATTGGGGCTAGAATGCGGCTAGCGCGTCAAGAAAAAAACATCTCGCTCTCAAAAATGGCACAGTTGATTCGCTATACAAAAGGGCGTCTTTCCTCCGTTGAGAACGGGCATGGTCAACCCTCACTGGAGCTGATCAGAGCATATGAAGAGGCTCTTGGGATGCGTTCAGGCACGCTATCACGTGATGAACGTTCCCCGGATAATATGCGGAAGGAACAGAGCGTAAAAAGCGATCAGTTCGAACCGCTGGTAGTGCAGGCAAAAAAAGAGGCAAATGCTCCTGAGGTCGGCAATAAGCCTGCACGTTCATTCGTCGAGTATGCTGATGAAGCGCCACGCCTGCATACTTTCTATGGGCGTGAGAGCGAACTGATAGAACTTCGTAAGTGGTTGGTACATGATCGCTGCCGAGTTGTCACGCTTCTGGGTATCGGGGGCATCGGCAAGACAGTACTGGCTACTCGCCTCAAAGAGGAGGTAAAGAGCCAGTTTGCGTTTGTATATTGGCGGACATTACAAAATGCTCTGCCTCCTGACGAATACCTGAATGATTGTATCCGCTTTTTAGCTGGAGAAGAACGCGTTGAGCTGCCAAAGGGCTTCTCGGAGCGGATCAGGCTTCTCGGCAAATATTTACAAAATCATCGCTGCTTGCTGGTGCTGGATAATATAGAAACGATTCTCAAGAGTGGCCTTCAACTTGGCGCAACGAGCCTTGAGCAGGGGCATGGTTCTTATCAGGCTGGATATGAAGGCTATGGTGAGCTATTCCATTTTGTTGGCTCGAATAGTTCGTTGCAAAGTTGTGTTTTGCTAACAAGCCGTGAATTACCTGTGGAGGTTGAAGCCTTAGAGGGAAATGAGGTACGGGTCTGGCACCTCTCCGGTATTGGTCTAGAGGAAGGCCGCTTGATTTTGCAGGAACGGAACCTGATCGGAACCGAGGAGGAGTTCAATGAGCTTGTCCAGATGTATTCCGGTAATCCGCTTGCTCTCAAACTGGCTGCTGGACCAATTAGCGAGCTGTTTGGAGGGGAGATTGCGGAGTTTCTTGCTGAGCGCGGAGCTGTAATCGGTGATATTTATGATCTGATAGATGGACAGTTCCATCGCTTATCTGCCCAGGAGCGCGAGCTGATCTACTGGTTTGCACTTGCCTGTGAGCCTGTATCCTTGAAAGACATTTCCCGCGATATCGTACGCCCTGTACCTAAACGCTTGTTATTAAGCGCTCTGGATTCTCTGCGGCATCGCTCAATGATCGAGAGCAGCAGTGGAGCTCGTTTCACACTTCAGCCGGTGATTATGGAGTATGTCACTGATGTTCTGGTTTCGAAAGTCTGCCAGGAAATTGAGAACGGGGAATTTGAAATTCTGGCAAGTCATGCTCTGATAAAAGCGCAGGCAAAAGATCATATCCGAAATAACCAGGTTCGTCTTTTCCTTGAACCGGTGATCAAGCTATTGTTGACTTCTTTTGGCAAGATTGAGTGTGAACGGAAGCTCCGGAACATGCTTGCATATTTGCGGGAGAAGCGCCCGCAAACGCCGGAGTATGCAGCAGGGAATATACTCAATCTCTTAATCCAATTGAAAGTTGATCTAACCGGATATGACTTTTCTAATCTGTGTGTTCGGAATGCATACCTCCGTGATTCATATCTGCAAAAGGTCGATTTCTCTTATGCCCAGTTAGAGAACTGTGTGTTTACAGATACGTTTGGTAGTATTCTCTCTATTGCTCTAGGGGCCGATGAAACCTTAACGGTGGCTGGTACCGCAAATGGAGAAGTGAGACTCTGGCACACGCACTCTGGTGCCCCATTAGGGGTGTGTCATGGGCATGAGGACTGGGTGCGTTCAGTCGATATCAGTCCAGATGGAACGGTTGCGCTGAGCGGAAGCGACGACCAGGCGCTTCGTTTATGGGATACTCGTACCACGCAGTGCTTACGTATCTTGCATGGACACGAGAACCGAATTCGCAGCGTTGTGTTTCTTCCGGATGGGAAGCAAGCGTTGAGTGCTGGCGATGATATGACAATCAGGCTCTGGAACGTATACACCGGTGATTGCCTCAAAACGCTTCGTGGACACACAAGCCGTGTCTGGTGCGTTACAAGAAGTACTGATGGCCGGCTTGCTGCTTCTGCTTCGAGCGACTATACAGTACGGCTCTGGGACATTGAGAGCGGCGAGTGTATCCATGTCTTTCAGGGACATAAGGGACGTGTCAACTCGGTTGCCTTCAGCCCGGATGGACGCTTGCTTGCCAGTGGCGGTGAAGACCAGGTTGTGCGCATCTGGGACATCGAGAGCGGCGAAATGCTCCGTGTATTTACCGGGCATACCGGGCGCATCTGGCCGGTAAAGTTCTCACCTGATGGGCGTATGGTCGCCAGTGGCAGTGATGATCGCTCTATCCGTATCTGGAGCATTGAGAGTGGTGAGTGCGTTCATACACTGCATGGTCACCTGAATCGTGTCTGGTCAATTGTGTATAGCGCTTCTGGCAATTCATTGGTCAGCGGCAGTGACGATCAAACCATCCGAATGTGGAATACCGGTGATGGGCTATGCTTTAAAACATTACAGGGTCACAGTAGTCGTATTCGAGCGGTTAGTTTTAGTTCAGACGGCACCAAACTGATCAGTGGCAGCGATGACCGCTCCGTTCGCATCTGGGATGTAGAGACTGGCCGGAACCTGAGAACCTTGCAGGGGCATAGCACCTGGATTTACACCGTTGCGTATAGTCCTAAAGGAAACTTGCTTGCCAGCGGTAGTGATGACCAGACTATTCGTATCTGGGACCCCAGAACCGGTTACTGTATTCGCACGCTGGCCGGGCATACGAACTGGGTGCGCTCGGTTGCCTTTAATCAAGATGGCTCCTTGCTGGTTAGTGGAAGCGATGACCAGACTATGCGGCTCTGGCAGGTGGAGACTGGCCTGTGTCTGGGGATTGTCCAGCAGGGATTAAGCCGTATCTGGTCTGTTGCGTTTGCACCAGGCAGTGATCTGGTTGCAGCCGGTGGTGAAGATACGGTAGTGCGTGTCTGGAAATTGGATATCCCTGACTATCATTGTCTCTTTGAGATGCATGGTCATACCAAGCGAGTACGTTCAGTCTCTTTTAGCCCGGATGGAACCTTGCTGGCAAGCTGTAGTGATGATAGGACTATCCGGATCTGGTCTGTGGCGACAGGTGAGTGTATACGGGTATTGCGAGGCCATACCCTCTGGATCTGGTCTGTTGCCTTCAGCCCTGATAGCCGCTACATTGCCAGCGGAGGCGATGACAACAGTGTTCGGCTCTGGGATTGGAAGGAGAACCAACAGATCTGGGCAAGCTTTGAGCATGCTCGCCGAATCTATTCGATTTCATACAGCCCGTTTGGTGACATGATTGCCAGCGGTAGTTATGATGGCACAATTAAACTCTGGGATGTGAAAACAGGCAATTGCTTGCGGTCGCTACAAAGTGAGCGTCCCTATGAGAACATGATTATCAAGGGCATAACAGGTCTATCGTCCGCTCAAAAAGCAATGCTGCGCACGCTAGGAGCCGTTGAAGAATAACCTTTTCTGTAATCTGGTGTGTGGTTGCGCCATCTGATCGGTCTCCGCTTCAGGTGGCGCTTTTTTGTTTGTCCTGTTGCTGGATATAATGCTCTCCCCAGGTCAGAAGTCCTGTCAGAACGGGTTCCAGTGTTTTGCCGAACTCTGTAAGCGAGTATTCTACTTTGGGGGGCACTTCCGCGAATACTGTGCGCTGGATGATGCCATCTTGTTCCAGTTCTCGCAATTGGGTTGTCAGAACGTGCCGCGAAATCCCGGGTATGCTGCGCTGTAACACTCCGAAACGCCGGGTCCCTTGAAACAGCAAGCGGAGAATCTGCGGTTTCCATTTTCCGCTAATGACGTTTAGTGTCGCATCAACCGGACACCCATAAAGACTGTGCTCATAGGGCATGTTACTATCTCTCCTCACTACCAGCCAGTCAGTTTGAGCTGACTATGGCAGCATTTTCTGCGTACTTGTGCCTTCACGCATTATCGCACATACTTTCAATCTGAAATTGGGAAATCGTCAGAGAAAGGAAGTTGCTATGTCAGATCCTTTTATTGTCACCTCACCAGAACAGATGAATAGCACTTTTGCGCGGGCTTTCAATTCTGGCAAGATCGAGAATCTGCTTTCGCTTTATGAAGCAAATGCCTGCCTTGTTTCACCCGAAGGCGTTCCTCATGTTGGCCTGGCCGCGATTCGAGACGATCTGTGCCGCTTGCTACAGTTGCCCGGTCGTATGGTGTCAATCAATCGATACGCCTTTGTCACTGAAGATATTGCCTTGCTACAGGCAGAATTCCAGATCCTTGAGAATGAGACAATACTTGTGCGAGGCGTAACTGCTGAGATTGTCAGACGTCAACCTGATGGACGCTGGTTATATGTCATAGATCATCCTGCTGGTGGTCTATTAGCGTTTCCGTAAGATGAGACAGAGAAAGTCAGCAGTCGTTTCTTGAGAGCCTGATTGCCGGATGGCGCGATACTGCTCTTCGTTGAGATGATGATAATTTGGTGTCATCATGAGCAATTGAAGCAGGCTCTCATGGGGTAGACTCAGGCGGTAGGTCACTTCCTGAGTTGCCTCAAGTTGGAAGTATGGAGCGCATTGCTCAAGAATGTGCTGGCGCTTCTGCTCTTCAATGGAGAGGAGATGCAATGCGTCGCGCAACTCTTGAAGATGGTATTCGCCTGGAATGACGATTGCGAGCAAGCCCCCGGGAACCAGCACGCGAGCAAACTCCGGGATATTACGGGGCGCGAAGATGTTGAGCAGGATATTGATAGCATTATCCGCAAGTACCAGATGCTCCTTGACGTTGGCAACAAAAAAGAACGTCTCGCGGTATTGGCGAGCGGCCAGACGAATGGCCTCTTTTGAGATATCAAAGCCCAGACCGAGGGTTGTTGTATGAAGCGCAGCTTGCAGGTGTGCCAGATAATAGCCAGTGCCGCAGCCTGCATCCAGCATTGTCAGCGGGCGTTGTTCCTGCTCTGAGATGGATTCAAGTTGCTGGTGAAGCGCCTTGACAAGCGGAGCGTAGTATCCTTCTTCCAGAAAGGCACGACGCGCCTGAAGCATCTCTTTGCTATCACCCATACCGGCCTTTTTCCGCAGCAAATTAACATAACCTTCTCGTGCAATGTCGAAGCTATGCCCATGTACACAGCGCAAGCTCTTCTCATGATGTGTCAGTTCGGTGACGCAAATCGGGCATCTAAGCAGATGGAGCACTGCATCCATTATATATCCCCTGTTTCTTTCTTCATTTCATTTGCCAGTATATGGCCTTTGGGGCGATGTGTAAATTCAGGTCAGGGTGATCACTCTGCTTTAGTACCTGCTTGTCCTATTCCCATACAAAGTATGCTAGAATAGAGAGTCAGGAAAACAAGCAATGATAGTGAAAAAAGGGTTCTGAAGCATGGAATATGCTGTACTTGGTGGTGGTGCATTAGGGTTGATGACCGCGTATCGCTTGTTGCAAGCGGGACATTCGGTAATGCTTTTTGAGCAGGAGCCACTGGCTGGTGGGCTGGCCTCTGGCTTTCAAGTCGGTGATACCTGGCTGGAAAAGTTCTATCACCATATTTTTCGTTCGGACAAAACGATTATTAAAATTATTGAGGAGATAGGACTTCGCGAGCGACTGGAATGGCTCCGTCCCCGCACTGTCAGCCTGATACAGGGAAAGCTGCATCAGCTAGATTCGCCACTGACCTTGCTTCGTTTCAAGCCGTTGCGCTTTGATGAGCGGCTTCGTATGGGCGTTGTTGCCGCTTTCTTAAAAGTGGCTCGACCCGAATGGTTGGAAGGCCAGACGGCTGATCCCTGGCTGCGGCGCTGGATGGGAAAACGGGCATATGAGGCGGTCTTTCAGCCGCTTTTTCAGGGAAAATTTGGCAAGCTGTATGATCAGATTGCCCTGCCCTGGTTCTGGGCGCGTTTTCATGATCGCACAACAGAGCTCGGCTATCTGCGGGGTGGCTTTCAGCTTCTCTATGATCGGCTGGCTGAACTGATTGTGGCTTCCGGGGGGAAGCTCTTATTACAGACGCGGGTTGAGCAGGTTGAACAGCAGGATGGGCGCTGGCAGGTCAGGACGAGCCAGGGGGGATGGACCTTTGATGGTGTTATTTCGACGCTCCCCACACGCCTGACGTTTCGGCTGATCCCCACTTTACCGGAGGCATATCGCAAGCGCTATGATTGGGGGCTTGCCTACGGGGCGCATTGCCTGATCCTGGCGCTGGATCGACGCCTGACGGATGATAGCTACTGGATTAATATCTGCGATCCCGGCTACCCCTTTATGGCCCTGGTTGAACATACAAACTATCGTTCTCCGGCAGAGTATGGCGGTCGGCATCTGATCTATCTGGGCAATTATCGCGCGATGGATGACCCTCTCTTTACGATGAAGAAAGAGGAGGTGCTGGCTGCGTTTCTACCTCATCTGCAACGGCTGGTTCCTGCGTTTCAGCCTGAGTGGGTCACGGAAAGCTGGATGTTCCAGGCCCCATATGCGCAACCAATTGTGACCACGGATTATCGCGAGCATATTCCTCCACTGGAAACGCCACTTGCGGGCCTCTGGATGGCGAATATGTTTCAGGTGTATCCGCATGATCGAGGACAGAACTATTCATTTGAACTTGCTGAAAAGCTGGTAAAACGTATCTTGCAACAATAGCAAGCGGAAAGGGTGCGAGGGAACACCTCTTCTGACGTCAGCAGCGAGATTTATGAGAATTTTTCCCGGATTGCCTGTATACCTATTGTCAAGCAGTATGGGAGTATGCTATACTAGCGATGAGCAATGGAGAAGCAAATAAAAGCTTGATTGTGATAGAGTGTTTGTGGATCTATTGCGCGGATAAGTGCAGTGCGTTGTGTCATTGCATGGAGTCAATCCGGGGTGTGGCGCAGTCGGCTAGCGCGCAGCGTTCGGGACGCTGAGGTCGGAGGTTCAAGTCCTCTCACCCCGACCAGGATAGGCACATGCTCCCCAGGAGGGGTGAAATGGTTCAGACAAGCCTACAATCGATGAGGTCTAACCATAGCATGTGTCTTTTTGCCTTTTTAAGGCGCTTCCCCCCTTCAATGCAGGATCTCCAGATACATTCATCCTTCTGGAAACAGTTGTATCCCGCTTTTTCCCTGTTCCCTTCTCAGGCCGCTTTTTGTCTACAGGGAAGCGGACTCCCTGCATTGCCTGGCTCCCCTGGACGTGCAAAGGATACCTGTACTTATCCACCTGGACGTTACAGACGGCGAAAACGCTGAGGGACCGGGGGAAAATGCTCCCTGTCAGTACTCCTTTTTTCCCCTCAGTCCTTGTTCCTCGCTGTCTGTGATTGGGTCGTCTCTGACAGAGAGGAAAGGATAGTATTCATGCCTGTTCTTGTGCTGAATTCCTCACTACAACCTCTCTCGGTCATCACTGAGCGCCGCCTGATTGTACTGTTATCAAAACATAAGGTGACGTTTCTAGACGAAAATGTTCGTCAGTTGATCGAAGAGAGCATTGCAGCTCGACGCCTTGAGCTTGAGCGACCGGTAATTGTTCAGTTGCTGGCTAATATTCGTGTGCCTCGTATGACGCTGCAACCCACACGCGCCAATATCCTGTTGCGCGATGATGAGACCTGCCAGTATTGCGGCAAGCACTCTCGTGATCTGACTCTGGATCATGTCATTCCGCGCTCGCGAGGCGGAAAGAGCACCTGGGAAAACCTGGTTGCTTGCTGCCGGGCCTGCAACGGAAAGAAGGGAAACCGGTTGCTCAAAGAAGTCAATATGCGTCTGTTGCGTCAGCCTTGTGCCCTGACAACCGAATATGCCGGGGTATTCCTGCTGCGCTACCCCAAGCTGCGTGCCGCCTATGAGGAGTTCATCAACGGTTTTCAGAGCGGGCAGGTCAGTGGCATAAGTGCCTAAAATCAGCAGGATGTATGCCCTTAGAGGAGACATTGGGGAACCTGGTCTTATCCTTCTATTGATCAGGGAGCAAAGGTTATCTTTGCTCCCTCTCGTGCATCTATACCTCTGCTCTACACGTATCTAGAAATAAGGATGAGTATATCCGACAAGAATGGCGAGAATGGGGGCTTTGCGCCTGCCCTTGTTGCTTAAACGTATGTTTCTATGCTTGATGCCTGCTCTCTGAGAGAGTTGTTATCATTCTTGTAAGTTGTTTTTTGTTGCTTGCTACGCGCATGCCTGACCCCCTGTTTTTCTGGTGAAGGTGGTTTATGATAGAACAGATCGCTGCTGAGGAGTCCATGTCTCAAACTCACCCGGGTTCCGTCTACCTGTGCTTGCATGGACATTTTTATCAGCCGCCTCGTGAAGATCCTTTTACACATATTCTTCCTATTGAATCAGATGCTGCTCCTTTTAAAAATTTCAATGAAAAGATTACGGCTGAATGCTATCGTCCGAATGCTGAAGCGGGCAATTTCGCTGCTATCAGTTTTGACCTTGGGCCAACGCTGGCGGCCTGGTTGGAACAGACCCACCCTGACGTCTATCGGCTGATTCTGGACTCAGATCGGCAGCACTATCAACGTTACGGCGTCGGAAATGCAATGGCACAGGCATATAATCATACTATCCTTCCGCTGGCAAATGCCCGTGACAAGCGCACCCAGATCCTCTGGGGGTTACAGGATTTTGCGCACCGGTTCGGGCGTCCGGCGCATGGAATGTGGCTTGCTGAAACGGCAATTGACCTTGAAAGTCTGGATATTATGGCAGACCAGGGAATCACATATACTATTCTGGCCCCCTGGCAGGTAGCGACGCCCATTGACCCGACCGAACCGTATCTTGTACGGTTGCCTTCCGGACGCACCATGACGGTCTTTTTCTACAATGCTCCGCTTTCGGGTGGCGTCTCGTTTGATGGGAATCTCACAAGCAATGCCGATGTGTTTGCCTCTACCCATCTTCCTGCCCAGGTGGTGCAGGAGAAACAACGTGCTGGCGAGGCACAAATGCTCTTGATTGCAACGGATGGCGAGCTCTACGGGCATCATAAGCCCTGGCGTGATAAGTTTCTGTCCTACCTGATCCAGCATGGTGCGCCAGAGCATGGCTTTGAGATCTGTACGCCCGAGCGCTTTATGCTGATGCATCCCGCTCAAAAAGAGGTGCAATTGAAGGTTCCCAGTGCGTGGAGTTGTGGACACGGCGTAGCTCGTTGGAGTACCGGCTGCTCGTGTACAGAGGGTGATAGTCGCTGGAAGGAGCCGCTACGTGAGGCGTTGAACCGGCTGGAAGAGCGGGCCGACCGAGTGTTTGAGCTGCGGGCCGGTGAAGCTCTGCATGATCCCTGGGGTGCTCGTGATGCGTACCTGTCGTTGCGTAATGGCTGGATCTCAGAAGAGCACTTCTGGAAACAATATGGCAGACAGCAACCTTCCGCTGAGGATATGCATCACACGCGGTTGTTGTTAGAGGCACAGTATTATATCCAGTGTAGTTTTACCAGTTGTGGTTTTTTCTTCGAGGATCTAGACCGCATCGAGCCTCGAAATTGTATCGCCTTTGCGCGCCGGGCAATCAGCCTGATCTGGGAAGCGACGGGTATCGATCTGCAACAGGAGTTTGTCAGCGATCTACGCCAAACGAAAAGCTGGCGCTCGGGCGTAACCGGTGCATACCTCTACCGACAGTTACCGGTTGTGAGTGCCTGGAAGCTACCAGCGCTTCAGTAGCAAGTTCTGCGGGTGATTGCTCTTTGTAGCGGTCACCCGAGCTGTCTGAGCTCGATATAGCGAAGCAGGTCGCTCAGCTCATCAAGATGGTGGAGCATCCAGCGAGGGAATGCGAACCATTCCTGTTCGGTGCCTTTGCGTCCTAGCATCAAATCTTCCTCCCCCAGATTCACCCCTTTGATCTCGTCCCAGAGAAGTGTGATACCCGCCTGATAGAGCGTGATTCCATGTCTGCTGATCGCCAGCGGACCAAAATCGAGCTCGCTTCCGGTGTTGTACGCCTGAATATGTGGATATTGAAGTAGCGCGTGTTCTCGTTGTGCATAAGTGATGAGCTCACACATAATATTCAGGTTCGGGATGCGAGCCGCTTTGAGGCGTGCCTGTGGCTCTTTGTGTCCCGTTTGATAGAGCAGCACATCCTGTTCCGTGATTTCGAGCTTCCAGGTTTGTTCCCAGGAAAGAAAGAGGCGACGCGCCGGGATGGCAATCCCTTTTCGGTTTACAAGTAATGCATCGAACGAGATAGTGTCACCCGCTTGATAGGCAGAGATGGCGCGTTTGAGCAAGCGCAGTGTGATCTCGTGTTCTATCAGCGCTCCGAGGCTGGTGATATCGTTGAGTTCGTGGGTGAATTCAAATCGTGCTCCGTCGCTTCTGCGGATGCTGTATGCATAGAGATCTGGTGGGCGAAATTGCTTCCAGAGCCGCTCCATCTGATCCCAACGAATAATATCCAGTTTCCGGGTGGAAACGATTAAACCTTCCGGGCAGACGTAGATGTAGGTGCGTGGATAAAAGGCAGGGGCAAAGAGAATCCAGCCTCCCAGTGCCAGCCAGGCAAACCCGATAAGAGGTAACAGCAGCAGTTGCCAGAGCGGCCACGACGGCATCAGGAGCTGATAGGTAAGTAAGAATGTGGCGATAAAGACGATGCCAAGCACAATGCAGAGTGAACCGATGATATGGTAACGCAGTGTTTCCGGTTTGCCACTGAAGATCTTTTCTGGCATACCTAATCGATAAGCTGTTGCTGCCCCGATGATTTCTAGTGGTATCTGCCGGATTGATGCTACCTGACGCATACCGTTCCTCTGATCTTTTTCTTTTGGTATCTTCTCTCCTTTATTTACGTTGAAAAAGCGGAAAATTGCAAGTGGTGCTAGAAAAAGAGACAACCGAAGTTATTCCTTCGATTGTCTCTCCGCAGGATTGAAAGCCTCACAAGAAGCCAGTAGAATGGATTTAGTAGATAATAATGGCTGTGTCCTGGTTGGTATGCTGATAGAGCCACTGCATATCTTCGACTGGCAAGTTAATGCAGCCATGACTTCCGGTACCTGCTGAAGCTTGATTCCCGCTCGCATCCTGATGCGGGAATTGTGATCCGGGACCATAGGTGCCACGCCAGGCGGTATCGTGAATGAAATAGCCCCCTTGATGATACATAATGGCATAGTTAATCGGGGTATCAGGGTACCAGTATGGTGAGCCCGGGGGATAGGGACTGGTAAACTTTGTCGGCGAAAGCCGTTGTAAAACGGGCCAGAAACCGGGTAATGAGGGGAGTTCCGGGCGTCCGGTTGCGACATAAAACGCTCGGAGGAGCCGTCCCTGCTGATAGACGCGGAGGGCTTGTTCTGTGAAGGAGACAACGATGACGAGCTTTTGTTCAACACCATAATAGCGAAGCGCTTGCTTATCTGTGTTATGTGGTTGATCGAAGGGAGTTCTATCCCTGTAGTTCTCCTTGAGCAACTGATGGTTAAACTGGGCGTTTTTGATGTCCTGAAGGGCTCTTGCTAGCTCTGCATCCGTTTGTGCGTCCGCAAGTGCATGACGTAAGTCAGAGAAGACGCCCTGCTCCATGTAGCCCGCGTTGAGATCGTATAAGCCACCGTCATAGCCGTTATACCAGGGATGCATGCTGGCCCAGGTGGTGATATCCTGGCTCAATTGTTGTAGCCGATAGTCTCCCTCCTGGCGTAAGAGCGCCTGATGAACAATCTGTTGATGTGCCTGGACCTTCTGTGCAAAGCTGCTGTATTCCTCATAGGTGCTGATTGCGGGCACCGCCTTCCAATCGTCTCTCAGCCAGCGTGTGTACTGTTCTGGATCGCCTCCGTAATGCTGAAAGGCGTTGATGTCGGTTTCCAGCGCTTGCAGACTGGATGTAGTGAGCGAGGGAAGTGCCTGAAGTGCCTGTTCCTTCGCCTGTTTGAGCGTTGTTGTGAGCAGACGATGAACCTGTAGGATGCTCTCAGGCGAGTCCTGCCGTGTGAAAAGCTGTTGTCCGCTCTTGTACTGTTTCTGGATTGCTTCTGTATTTAGATGTGCCTTCTGCATTATAGAGAGCGCTCCCTGTACTTCCTCAAAAAGACGGCGGTTCTCCGGGAGAAGGGTAAGCACTTTGTTTGTGCGCTGTGCCTCTGCGCTGATCGCTGCGAATTCGCGAGGAAGCTGCGCATGCAAGCTTTGTTGTTGTGCTCGTTTGAGCTTTTCTTGCAGCCCGTTGACTGGAAAACCTCGCTGTTGCGCTCCTTCTAGCGATCTCTGAAGGGCCTGAAGATCTTGCAGTGCCTGCCGCTGTGCTTGGATGGTGGCTTGCTGGAGGATGCGCTGTACCTCTGTTTGAAGCTGAGCATACTCTTCGATGGATCTATGATAATACTCGTGATAGACCTGTGTCTGAAATAATGTCATGGGCGCTTGCTCGATAATCAGTTGCTTGCGTAAGAGGACTGGCGCGAGCTGCTGTTCCGAAACGCCCGCTGAACGAGCGGTTGTGATGGCTGTTTCCAGCTTGAGATAGCTTGCCTCGGCCTGATTCTGAAGCGCCGAGGGGCTCCCACAGCCGTTGAGGAGAGCGATTCCCAGAATCCCGAGAAGAAGAAGAAGCGCGATGATCTGCAGAAAACGTTCTCGCAATACATTGATATATCTTGTATTTGTTTTTGAGATCATATCGTTTTATCCTTCTTACCGTGCTCTGGCTCTTTGGTTCATTATAAACAGGAGGTGAATAGAAAAAAGATCGATCTTAGGGGGTGCTGTGTGGAAGGAAGGCAAAAAGAAAGGAGGGATAGCGAAAACGCCTATCCCTCCGGTGGATTGTTGCCGTTAGTACATGATGATAGGGGTATTGTAGTCGGTGTGTTCGTAGATCCAGCGCATCTGCTCGGTTGGCATATTCACACAGCCGTGTGTGCCAGAACTGGCACTGGCTGCGCCACCGGAATCGGTATGCGGGAACTGAGTTCCCGGGCCATAGTCCAGACGCCAGGGCGAGTCATGCAGGAAGTAGCCACCATCGCGGTACAGGATGCCGTAGTTGATCGGAGTGTCCTCGTACCAGTAGGGAGAGCCCTTCGGGAAAGGAGATTTAAAGACCATGTTTGTATCACGCAGCAACGGCTTCCAGAAGCCCGGTACTGCTGGCAGCTCAGGGCGTCCGCTGGTGATATGGACTGCATAGATGACTTTCCCGTTCTGATAGACACGAAGCGCCTGCTGTGAGAAGGAGACCACGATCACCACATCGTTCTGCACTTTGTAGCGCTCCATCAGTTTCAGATCGGCGTTGTGAGGCTTATCAAACGGCGTTGAGTCCTTAAAGTCTTCATAGGACATCTGCTGATGGAAAATGGCGTTGCTGATCTCGGTATAGGCGTTTTGCATTGCTTCATAGGTAGTTGCCTCGTTATAGAGCCGTTCCAGATCCTCGCCCAGTCCATGCTGCTGATAGCCAAAGTTCAGCGGATAGGTCTGTCCATCATTTGGGTCGTGGTAGGTCTCCTTTTTGCCATAGCTCTCGACGTCGTTATAATACTGGTTCAGCAACAGCTTGGTATCAACCTTGAGCAGATCGAACTTCATTGCGTTCTGCAAGGTTGACGCCTTCTTCGCAAAGGTGTTATATTGCTCAACCGATTTGGTATTTTGCTGCATGCTCTTGAGCTCATCGAGCTCTTTCTGATAGTTGCTTGTCTCGACCTTGTTCTGCTTGAGCTTGTCGAGCCTGGTTTCTAGATCCTTGATCTTGGATTGAGTGATCATCGGGATCGCTTCTTTGAACTGGGTAGCAGCCTGCTGATAGTCGGCATCGATCTGCTGGTTAATCTTCTGGAGATCCTGTGGAGAAGCAGCCTTCCCCATCGCGTCTTTGTTGGTCTGATACTTCTGCTGGTAGGTTGTGACGTCGAGCTTGCCATCAGCCATCAGGTCGATGGTTTCCTTGAAAGAGTTGAGCTTCTCAGCGGTATCGCCAAGCATGTTCAGGGTTTTGATGGCGTTGTTTGCCTCGGCAATGATCGCGTTATAGTCCTTTGGCAGTTTAGCAGTTTTCAGCTTTTCCTGGCTGACACCATAGTTTGCTTTGAGCGTATCAACGGGCAGACCTTTTGAGTTCTGCTGTCCAAGAAGCCGCTGCCAGCTTTCCAGATCTTTGCTGGCCTGGTTTTGCAGTTGCTGAGTAGCAACGGGAACCACTCCCTGTGTCTGGAGGGTCAACTGCTTATAGCGAGTGGCAAGGTTATTGTAATATTGGTCAACCGCCGGGGCATTCAGGCCAAGAAAGTTGACCGGTGCAGGCGTCTGGCCGAGCTCATCTTTTTGTTTGTTGATTTTGGTCAGATAGCTATCAGGAACCCCGATATCATGAGCATGTTGTAGTTCTTTTTCAAACGCTTGCTTGTTTTGCGTTGCCTGACTCTGGTACTTGGGATCTCCTCCACAGGCGCTGAGGAGAACCAGAAGCATGCTCAGAAGTAGAGACAGCGCGAGCACCGTGCGCGTCTTGCGAAACCGTTGTGAGCTTGTTTTCTGGTGTGCTGAACGTGATGGCATGAGAAGGCTTCTCCTCTTTTTGAGAAACAGAACGTTTTTCCAAAAGATTTTTCAGGATAAATAGATACGTATATGCCTATAATTATATCGTTTTATGTGCCGAAATGCATCACCTTTATTGAGGGGAGCAGGACATTCAAGGCGAGAAGATGGAGGGGCTGCGCCTTTCCCGGGACAGCCCTCCAGAGTACTTTTAGTACATGATGATAGGGGTATTGTAGTCGGTGTGTTCGTAGATCCAGCGCATCTGCTCGGTTGGCATATTGATACAGCCGTGCGTTCCAGAACTGGCACTGGCTGCGCCACCGGAATCGGTATGCGGGAATTGTTTGCCCGGGCCATAGTCCAGACGCCAGGGCGAGTCATGCAGGAAGTAGCCACCATCGTGATACAGGATGCCATAGTTGATCGGAGTGTCCTCGTACCAGTAGGGAGAGCCCTTCGGGAAAGGAGATTTAAAGACCATGTTTGTATCACGCAGCAACGGCTTCCAGATGCCTGGTACTGCTGGCAGCTCGGTACGCCCGCTCACAATCGGGATAGCATAGATGACCTTGCCGTTCTGATAGATGCGCAGTGCCTGCTCAACAAATGAGACGACGATGACAAGGTCGTTTTGCAGCTTGTAGCGCTCAAGCAACTTCCTGTCAGTCTCATGTGGCTGGTTGTACGGTGTTTTGTCGCTGTAGTCTTCGCCGAGCATGCGCTGATGGAAGATACCATTGCTGATGTCGGTGTATGCCTGCTGCATCTCTTCATAGGTTGTCGCGTTGTTGTAGGCTTTGTCCAGATCCTCGCCCAATCCACGCTGCTCATACTCGAAGTTCAGTGCATACGTCTGGCCGTCAGGCGCATTGAAGTAGGTGTATTTCTTACCATACTCTTCAACCTCCCGATGATATTGATCCAGCAACAGCTTGGTATCAACCTTGAGCAGATCGAACTTCATCGCGTCCTGGAGTGCTGATGCCTTCTTCGCAAAGGCGTTGTATTCATCAACCGTCTTGGTGGTCTGTTGCATGCTCTTCAAAGCGTCAAACTGGCTTTGATAGCTGCTTGTCTCGACCTTGTTCTGCTTGAGCTTATCGAGCCTGGTTTCCAGATCCTTGATCTTTGCCTGAGTGATGATAGGAATGGAACTCTTAAACTGGGTAGCAGCCTGCTGATAGTCGGCATCGATCTGCTGGTTAATCTTCTGGAGATCCTGTGGAGAAGCAGCCTTCCCCATCGCGTCTTTGTTGGTCTGATACTTCTGCTGGTAGGTTGTGACGTCGAGCTTGCCATCAGCCATCAGGTCGATGGTTTCCTTGAAAGAGTTGAGCTTCTCAGCGGTATCACCAAGCATGTTCAGGGTTTTCATGCCAGTATTGGCCTCGGCAATGATCGCGTTATAGTCCTTTGGCAGTTTGGCGGTTTTCAGCTTTTCCTGGCTGGCTGTATAGTTTGCTTTGAGTGTATCAACGGGCAGACCTTTTGAGTTCTGCTGTCCAAGAAGCCGCTGCCAGCTTTCCAGATCTTTGCTGGCCTGGTTTTGCAGTTGCTGAGTAGCAACGGGAACCACTCCCTGTGTCTGGAGGGTCAACTGCTTATAGCGAGTGGCAAGGTTATTGTAATACTGATCTACTGCTTGTCCATTCAGGCTAAAGAGAGTTAAAGGAGCAAAGGTATTGTTCAGAGCATCTTTTTGCTTTTGAATAGATTTGAGATAGGTATCAGGAACCCCGATATCAGAAGCATGTTGTAGTTCTTTTTCAAACGCTTGCTTGTTCTGTTCAGCCTGGGCTCTATAGTGAGAGTCGCTGCCGCAAGCGGTTAGAAGAACTGAGAGCGCACTTATCAGAAGCAACAGGGTCAGTACGGACCGTGTTGTTCGGACAAGGCTTGATTGGTTCCTATGAGATGCTGATGATGTCATAGGAGTGTTCTCCTCTAGTTTGGCACAAATCCAACGGGAGTATATTCTGTTTTTGGCGCAGAATAACTCCCATTTGGTCTCTCGGGTGAGAGTGGAACAATAATGCATTAGTATATAATAATTTTTGAGCCAGGTTTTATATTATGAAATATCCAGCCTAACTGTTCTGTTTGCAAGTTAACGCAACCATGACTACCAGTACCCGCCTGTTTATCGCCTCCCGAATCCTGATGGGGGAATTGGGTATAGGGTCCATAGTCCTTTCTCCACCAGGTGTCATGAAGCAGATAGCCAACATCACGGAATTTGATCGTGTAGTTGACGGTGACCGGATCATAGTATTCGGGTGATCCGGGCGGTTCAAGGGTCATCATAAGCTGATTCGTTAGATAGTCACTCAGCGGGAAGATTCCCGGGGGCGTTGGTCGATTATAACGTCCGGTCGTGACAAGAAACGCTTTGGTAAGCTGCCCATTTTCATAAACACGTAGCGCCTGCTCAGTTAATGAAACGACGAGTACCTGACCGTTTTGAGCATCATAGTGTTTGAGTAGCTGGCGGTCGGTGGGATGCTCTTTATTATAAGGTGTTGTATCATTGAAATTGGCCTCTAGCATATAGAGATGAAAAAGAGCATTGGCGATATCATCGTACACCTTTTGTGATGAGCCTCCCTGAGCCAGTTCAGCCTTCAGGTCGGGAATGACCCCATATCCATCATCCAGTTCAAGATAGGACGAGTCTAAGAGATAGTCCTTTCCATCGTAGGGGTTATGCCATTTATGGGCGTTCCCCCAGTTTACTCCCTCCTCTTTTAGAATGCTGAGCAGGCTCTGTGCATTCCCACCAGCGCGGGCTTTCTGCGCCTCCGTCAGATCCGCGGCAAGCTGAGCCGAGAATGAATAATAATCCTGCTGCCTTGTCAACGTTGTTAGCTGCTTCTTAGCCGAGTCAAGACGCTGCTGGAGGGAAGCACTCTCTCCTCCCGAACCTTTCAACTGGTTCACGATATTCTCAAATACTTGAAGCGTCTCTTTCGCCCGGTTCTTCATGCTCTGCGTGGGCAAATTCTCTAGCTGTTCATTATGGATGTTTTGTCCATACTTTTTTTGTTCGATTCGGGATTCATCCCCATGATAGACAGTGCCATGTGCTCCGGCGTTCAGGCCGCATGCATTCAGCAGAAAAGCCATGCACACCAGAACGAATGGGAACAGCGCCCTCACCTTCCTTCCTGTACCCCTCCGCTTGATAGAACGAGATTGATACCGAGATTGATACATAGTAGCAGCATCTCCCTCTAGCTCTTTTGCATGTGTTGTATCAGGCTGGACCTATGTATTACATCGCAAAAAGCCCGGAAACACCATGTTTTCTCAGAGCAGAGAGGACCTTTGGGGGGCTATGTATCCTTTCTCTACGAGCGTTCTACTTTTCTGAACGTCTGGCAGAGACAAATTGTTCCGCTGAATATGGGCAAAAAAAGCAGAGCCCTGCTTGTAATTGGGCCCTGCCTGTAGATACGATAGACAATTTAACGTCTGCCACGAGCTTTCTGCTTCTTGCGCTTCTCTTTGCGTGCGGCTTTACCTGTCTTTTTCCCGCGTGGCTTGGGCAGTGCGGGCATCTCGCCCATATTGCCGTCTCCTAGACCGGGGAAACCGCCTCCCAGGCCGGGGAAACCACCGCCGCCTTTGCCATACTGGCGCATCAGTTGAGCGAACGGTCCTTTCCCGGTGCTGATCTGTCGGAAGACACTGCGCATCTCATTGAACTGCTTCAGCAGCGCGTTGAGCTCCTCAACTTTCGTGCCACTACCTGCTGCGATACGCTTGCGGCGGCTGCCGTTAATAATGTCGGGGTTGCGGCGCTCCTCCTTTGTCATGGAGAGGATCATTGCCTCGACATACTTGAGCTGGTCGCTTTCGAGGGCTTCTTCCATTTCAGGCATTTGTAGCAGCTTATTGAAGCCGGGCAACATTTCCATCACGGAGCGCAAGGGCCCCATACGTTTCAGTTGGCGCATCGCGGTCAGGAAGTCTTCCAGATCGAACTTACCGGCCTTCAGCTTCTCCTGCGCCTTGAGTGCCTCTTCCTCGTCAATGGCTTCCTGCGCCTGCTCAATCAGTGAGAGCACATCACCCATACCGAGAATACGCGAGGCCAGACGGTCGGGATGGAAGGGAACAAGCGCGTCAGTCTTTTCGCCGACACCCATGAACTTGACCGGCAACCCGGTAACGGCGCGAATCGAGAGGGCCGCACCACCACGGGCGTCGCCATCCATCTTGGTCAGGATCATGCCGGTGAGCGAGACGGCCTCATTAAAGTCTTTTGCCACGCGCACGGCTTCCTGACCGGTCATGGCGTCGGCCACGAGCAAGATTTCATGCGGCTGCACGCGCGAGCGGATCGTGCGTACCTCTTCCATCATGCGCTCGTCAATATTCAAGCGGCCTGCGGTATCCAGAATAATGACGTTACAGGCCTGTTCGCGGGCATGCTCAAGCGCGTTTACACAGATATCAACGGGATCTGCCCCCATCTGTTCCCAATAGACAGGGAGCTGAAGTTGCTTGCCAAGCGCTTTCAACTGGTTCACGGCTGCCGGGCGGTACATGTCTGCGGCTACCAGCAGAGGGCGCATTCCCTGTTTGTCACGCAGATAGCGTCCGAGCTTGGCTGCGGTCGTCGTTTTACCGGAACCCTGCAAACCGACCAGCATAATGACCGGCGGATTGCCGCTGAGTTCCAGCTTGTTTTTACCCTCGGTACCGCCAAGCACCTCGATCAATTCGTCATTTACAATTGACAGTACCTGCTGTGCCGGGGAGAGGCTCCCCAGAACGTCAGCGCCAATAGCTTTCTCTTTGACTCGTTCTACAAACTGTCGGGCAACCTTTAAATTAACGTCGGCTTCGATAAGGGCAATTCGCACCTCACGCAGAGCGGCGTTTACATCTTCTTCTGTCAGTTTTCCCTGGCCGCTCAGGTTGTTAAAAATGCCTTCAAGCCGTTTGGATAAGCTTTCAAACATTGCCATAGGATTTATCTCGTTCCTCTCTCCGCCAAGCAGATTATGCTATAGTTGGCTACCATTATATCATGCTTCTTTCCAAAACGAGTATCAAGCAGACAGATGAAGCCCTGAAAAAGAGCCCATCATGCGCAGAAGGAGGCGAATAGGAAACTTCTCTTATTGTTTGGAAGTTGATTATCATGCAAGCCTGTATCGGGACTCTCATCTACTTCCTGTTTTCTGCTCTCCTCGTTCCTGCTGAATGGCGTTTCCGGTCTCCTCCATCATATAATAGAAAGGAAAAGAAGGGAAGTATTTCAGAATAGGGGTGATAATGAGAAAAGGCATGCAACGGCGCTCACAGGATGAGATTTTCGCCTCGTATAACTGGTGGGATCAGGATAACCTCCTGTTCCGGATCACCCGGGAGCGCTGCGACTATATCGAATCCTGTATTGACCGCGCTTTTGGCCGTGAAGCGTTGCGTCAGCAGACGATTCTGGAGGTCGGCTGTGGGGGAGGGCTCATCTGTGAGCAACTGGCCCGGCGCGGAGCCTCTTGCATTGGACTGGACCCATCAGCGGGAGCGCTTGAGGTTGCCAGAGCGCATGTACGCCAGAGTGGGCTGGCTGGGCGCGTCTTCTTTCAACAAGGAGTGGCTGAGTCCCTGCCATATGCTGCTGGCAGCTTTTCAGTGGTTGTCTGCCTGGACGTCTTAGAGCATGTGAGCGATCTGGAAAGAACGATCAATGAAATTGCACGCGTCCTGGCTCCGGGAGGAGTCTTTGTCTTTGATACGATCAATCGTACATGGCTTTCTCGTCTTGTGTTGATCTGGATTGGCGAACGTCTTTTTCACCGGTTTGGCCTGGTTCCGGGCCTGCATTCGTACGAACGGTTTATCAAGCCCGGCGAACTCCGGCATGGCTTACAGGAAGCTGGCTTCCAGGTCGCAGAAATGGTTGGCTTTATGCCACGGCTGATCCAGCGACGTCTGACAATAGCTCCCGGGGGCCCCTTGCTTATATCCTACGTTGGATACGCAATCAGGAACTAAGCAGCGCGTTTCAGGCCGGAGTCGTCGGCTTATTCCGCATCCTCCAGCCAGTAGCGCCGATCTTCCTCGGACATATCGCTGCGAGCGATGGCTTCTGTGAAGCTCTGTTTGGGAGCACCCTGCTGCTCCTTGCGGGCGGCCTCGCTGCGCTGCCTGCGGTTGATTGACAGAGATGGCTGGCTGCTGGTGAGCAGTTGTGCGAACTGGTCAATACTGATCTGAAAGAAGCCAGCGAAGCGCTCAAGCTGCTTCTTGCTCAGGCTGGCAAGCTCGATTGCACCGGCCTCAAACTTGTTCCAGACATCAACCGAGAGGCGCAGGCTTCGCGCGACCTCAACCTTTTTCAGGTTGTGGCTCTTACGCAACTCGGCAAGGGAGAGCACGGGAGCAGAGGTCGAGCCAAAGACGCGCTCAAAGGCTGTCTCACATGCTCTGCGCGTTACGTCCAGGATGCGGGTATTCTCCTCAAGATCCTGCGGAATCGTGGCATAGTAGCCCGTGATAAAATCGATGAGAGCATCTTGCTGCTGTGGATACTCCAGGAGCAGCTTGCGCTGTGTCTCTTTGTCTCCTGCCTCTTCGGCGGCCAGCCAGGCCATTTTAATATGCTGTAGGTCCTGCATGTCATATCTCTCCTATCTCTCCTTAACGACCGTGTTATTGTGACGTGACTGTCTGGTCGCTAAAGTGTTGCTCCTGTGCGATACACTGACGCAAAAAGCTGCGCGCTCGCTCATAGCGCAAACGAACCGTGCGCTCATTTTTCTGGCAGATCTCAGCGATCTCGTCCCATTTCCACCCTTTAATGGCACGTAGCACCATAATCTTGCGGTCGAGCGAATCGCTTAAATAATGGAGGATGCGCTGACTCTCATATGCTGCGTGCAGTTGTTCATATTGATCCTGTGGATCAGCAACGTCGGCTCCCGGCGAATTGCTCTCATCATTGACCGTTGTGTTGAGCGAGTCGCGCAACCCTTGCGGTACGTGTTGTGGGCGTCCAAGCGGGCGGCCTTCTTCGTCCCGCTTGTAGATCAGTCCCTCCTGTCTCAGGACACGGTTAAACTCATCGATGCAGAGACAACGAATGTAACGTGCAAAGTTTAACGTGATAAATTCCTCGCGTGGGTCCTGTACTTCCTGTAGCAGGTGGACCGCCATATTCGCGATTGCCTCTTCGCGCAAATCCGGTCGATGTCGCAACCCCTGCGTATGGAGCTGAAATATAGGTTGGCAGCGAGTGACCAGAGCCATCATCAGGCGGCGGGCTTCTGCTTCCTTGCCAGTGGCCCTCAATTCGCGAATTATCTGTACAAGTTGTTCGTCCGTGATTTCATAGCGCCCGTTCGCCGTGCGGCGCTGTAATCGCTCATCGAGCATAGGATCTGCTGGATCAATCATTACTTCTCCCCTGAGTAGTTCTGCACTGCGCGGCAGTTTCCGGGTGTCCCTTCTATCCTACCGACCGACTACTTTTCTTGCTCCTGGTACCTTATTCCACAACCCGGATGAAAAAACGGAAATGGGGTGGAAGGTACACCTTCACTGTATCATCCTACGAGTTCGTCTCTAGCGATTGATGGTATTGCCCTTTTGAGATACTGACTGATAGCATAACAGAAAACAGATCTTCAGAAAAGCGTCTTTCTTGCTCTTTGGGCGCTGAGAAGGAGAAAAAGAGAAGCGAGAGGGCAGGGAAGCCCGGAAAAGGGCTCCCTGATATGTCAGTCTTCGATTGTTGGTGCGGGTTCGCCCGCTTCCTGCATGCGGCAGATCAGACGTTCCCGGAGCTCGCGGGCAATTGCGCGATGGTGCGGGCTGCCAGCCAGATTACGTAGCTCGTAGGGGTCCGCCTCAAGGTCATAGAGATATTGTTCGACGTAGTGCGTGGAGCCCGAATCGTCCCACCCGTTCTTGTCTGGCGCGTTCACGCCATACTTCCAGTTCCGGGTGCGAATGGCCCGGCCCACTTGCGATTCACTGATCTGAATAAAAACCTCTTCTGGCCAGACAACATCTTCCTGATTGCGCACCAGTGGCACGATTGAGCGTCCCTGCATCTCAGAGGGAACCGGGATCCCGGCAGCTTCCAGCAGTGTGGGCGGAATATCGATCAGGCTGATACCCTCCTCGATGCGCCGACCGCCTGTGAAGCCAGGGCCCTGCAATGCTGCCAGCACCCGGATAGAGCTTTCGTGACACGAGCGCTTGTATTCGCTATTGCGCGTTTTGAAGTGACAGCCATGATCTGAGGTGAAAAGTACAATGGTATTGTTGGTCAGATCAAGACTTTTCAGGGCATCTAACAGACGGCCAAACGCCTCATCCACGCGCTTGACCTGCCCGTAGTAGCCGGCGATATGCTGCTGTGAGGAGCCTCCAAGCGCCGCCAGATCGGGGGGAAGCCATGCACCCCGATAGCGCTCTTCATAGCCATCGGGGGCCGGGAAGTAGTCCTGCTGGTTCTGTTGATGTGGCTCAAGCTGCGAGATAAAGAGAAAGAAGGGATTGTCTTTCTGCTCATCGATATAGCGAATGGCGGCATCAACAATCGCATCGACACGATAACCCGGTAGCTTGACCTCACGATTCTCATTGTCATAGACGATTGTGTTATAGGGACGCGAGGTGAACTCAAGAATGTTGGCCGCCAGCCAGTAATCATAGCCACCGCGCTCCTCTACTGGAACCGGATCACTGGTGCCCAGATGCCATTTGCCAACATAGCCAGTATGATAGCCCGCCGACTGAAAGTGGTGGGCCAGTGTTCGCGCCTGGGCTGGCAATGGGATATCATTGCGATAGCAGCCGGTCGTTGTTGGATACAGGCCAGTTTGCATAATGGAGCGTGCCGGACCACAGACAGGCTGACAGGTAAACATCTGGGTCAGATGGGTACCGCGCTGTGCGAAGCGGTCAAAATTGGGGGTCAGGTCAAGCGGGTTGCCGTGTAACCCCGATGTATCCCAGCGTTGTTGATCCGTAAAAAAGACAATCACGTTTGGGCGCTTTTTCTGTGTATTGCTCATTGTGTGTTGTTCTCCGCAGTTTGGTATGGTGCCCTATTTCATGCCTGTCAGGCTAATTCCTTTGACGAAGTATTTCTGACAGAACAGGAATAGGAGAAAGATCGGGATAAAAAGGACGACAGCTCCGGCGGCGGTATAGTGCCACTGAGTAAAGAACTCCTGATTGAAGAGGGTCAACCCAACGGGCATGGTTCTCATCTCGGTGCTGTTGGCGATAATCAAGGGCCAGATAAACTCATCCCATTGAAAGATAAAGGTAAAGAGGCCCAACGCGGCCAGCGCTGGCCTGATCTGAGGCAGAATGATCCGCCAGTATATTCCGAACTCAGAACAGCCATCTAGCCGTGCTGCATCGATCAGCTCGAATGGAAGGGGCTGGATAAACTGGCGCGTCAAAAAGATGCCGAATGCTCCCATCAGAAACGGTGTGATCATGGCCTGATAGCTATCAAGCCAGTGCCATTGTGCCATCATAACATACAGCGGAATCATGCGGACAAAGAAGGGGATCATCAATGTCCCCAGAATCAACAGAAAGAGCACGTTCCGCAGGGGGAAGCGAAATTTCGCAAAGACGTACCCTGCCAGCGGATCAAAGAACAGGTGTGAGATGGTCACTGTTCCTGCAACAATCACACTGTTGAGGAAGAAGCGCGCAAAGGGCGCTTTTTGCCAGATCTCAAGATAGTTCTGCCACTGTGGTACCGCTGGAACGATGACAGGAACGCCTGCAAAGGTTTCTGCCTCGCTTTGTAGCGAGAGGGAGACCATGTAGAGCAGCGGCAGAACGGCAATCGCAGCCAGAACAATCAATATCAGATAACTCAGCATGGAGGAAAGAATGCTTCCGGTGAGACGTTGCTTGATGTGCATACAAACTTCCTCCGTCCTTAGTATTCAACGGCCTGTTTGCTGACCCGTAGTTGGAAGAAGGTCAGGACCAGAATGACGATAAACATCAAGAAGGTCAACGCCGAAGCATACCCCAGGTTGTTTTCATTGAAGGCGGTATTGTAGACGTGGAAAATGAAAAAGCGCGTCGCATCTGCCGGGCCGCCTTGCGTGATAATAAAGGCTTGAGCGAATGCTTGCAGGCTCCCGATGGCACTGATGATGACGACAAACAGCGTGGTCTGTGCCAGCAGGGGAAGTGTAATATAGCGAAAACGCGCCCAGGGGCCGGCCCCATCCACGCGGGCAGCCTCATAGAACTCGGTGGGAATGCCTTGCAGGCCTGCCAGAAACAGCACCATCGTATATCCGACGCCCTGCCAGATGGTCACACCAATGATAACTGGTAACGCCATATGATAGTTCGTCAGCCAGTCCTGGGTGGGAAGTCCCACCGCAAGGAGGAGCCGGTTGAAAATGCCGACCATCGGGTCCAGAATATTGCGCCACATGAGCCCTACAATAACCATAGAAGTCATGTAAGGCACCAGAAAAAGAGCCCGGAAGATGGTGCGTCCTTTAATAGGCCGATCAAGCAACAGGGCAAGGCCCAGACCAATCAGCACGTTGAAGGTGGTGACGCAGACCGCGAAGATCAGCGTCACCTTAAATGACTCAAGCACTCGTTGGTCCTGCAATGCCTGAACATAATTTGCCAAACCCACAAAATCGGTTGTGCTCTGCATGCTTGTCCAGAGTTCAACCAGAATAGGGTAGAAGAAGAACACGGTAAAATAAATCAGGGCAGGCATCAGAAAAATATAGGCAACCAGCGCCTGACGCGAAGCCAGCCCGGTACGTACATGCCGTTTTGCCCCGTATCGGTCTTGCGCGACAATAAGACCCATGCAGACCCCCTTGTGATGCGCTATGATAATGCCTTGTTTCCGGTAGCAACGAATTCTTTCAATGCGTCGGCTGCTGGCCTCTGCTTGTAGATGACATCCTGATAGGCCTTGTTGAAGAGGTCATTGATCGTGCCTGATTTCCCGGTTTTTTCCAGTTCGGCGCCGGAAAATTGCGCGTAGGTGAGACCTTGCCCAAAGGGCGCTATCAGATCCATCTGTTTGACGTCGGGATGGTTGCCCCATGATTTGCGGGGCATGGTCATACGCGCTTCTTTTGTTGCTGCGAGCTCGACATCAAGAGCTACAAGGCGCTTGAGCAGTTCCCAGGCCATCTCGGGATTTTTTGCCGCTTTGGGGATCATCATGCTACTGCCTGCGGCTGTTGTTGCCTGTGTCTGCTGCTTGAGTGCCTGCGCAATATTCCATTTCAGGTCTTTGCTGCCCTCAAGAATGGGTTTGATATCCCAGGGACCGGTGAGGATAATGGCGGCTCTCCGGGCCGAGAAGAGTTTCTGGGGACCATCATAGCTCCCAGTTGCGACGGGAACGGGGGCGACTTTGTGCTTATGAATGAGGTCAGACTGGAACTGAAGCGCTTCAAAGGCCCGCTCATTATCCAGATCGAGCACTTTTTTCTCGGGGTCGTAGATGCGCGCGCCGTTCTGAAGGAACCACGGCCAGGCGTAGCCCGCATCCTGATTGAGTGCGACGCCATAGACTCCCTTGCCAGTGAGCTCTTTACAGGCTGCGAGGAAGTCATCCCAGGTGGTGGGGAATGTTTTGATCCCGGCTTTCTCAAACATCTCTGTATTGTAGAAGCAGAGCGTGCAGGTAAGGTGAAGTTGCACGCCGTATACTTCGCCATTGACCGTATTGCGCTGAACCGTGTAGTCTTGCCAGTCATCAGGGAAACCTGAACTCTGTTTGTCCTTATTGATAAAGTCCTGTAGAGAGCGCAGTTTTCCGGTAAGGCCAAATTCCTGCACCCAGCCTCCGGGCTCCTCGACCAGATCGGGCGTGTCGTTTGCCTGGAAGTTCGCCATCAATTTTGTGCGCAGGTCGGGCCATTGATAAAGCTCAAGCTTGACCTTCCAGCCTTGATGATCCTGCTCAAACTGCTCGATGACTTTCTTGTATACCTGGTAGGCATGTCCGGCGTTCCAGTAAACGCGGAGTGTTTTATCCGAGGTGCCGCCTGTCAGCGAGTTAGTTCCGCCGCAAGCACTTAAAATAGTGGGAACTGCAAAGGCTGTAGAAGCCAGTGCGCCGCCGAGCTTGAGCACACGACGGCGAGTGAGTGCAGGCCGCTCGTCAGGATGTTGAATGGAAATAGTCATAAAGTTCCCTCCTGGTGATATGCAACATTGCAAACCGGGCTATCAAGCTGATCCGCGAATGATCAGCTCCCATCGACAGAGATGAATGCGTCCTTGACTGCCAGGATGTTCGAGGCGGTCAAATAAGAGTTTGGCGATAATGGTGAAATCCAGTGAGGCAGGACCGACGGTCGTCAGCGGAGGACTGGTAATTTCGCCATCGGCAATATTGCCAGCGCCCACAACGGCAACGTCGTCAGGAACACGTAAACCCAGATCTCGGGCGGCCCAGATGGTCGAAATAGCAGAGATATCAGAACCGGTAAAAATTGCGCTGGGTCGATATGGCTGCTGGAGAAGCTGATAGGCGCTGCGGTATGCTTCTTTGCGGGTTCCAGCTACTCCCTGCAAGATCAGCCTGGGATCTGGCATGATGTTGGCATCACGCAGAGCTTGCAGATATTGTTCGAGCCGTACATCTTTGTCTGCCTGGTTCTCCTTGCCTCCGTATAAAAAGGCAATGCGGCGATGACCCTTATCGATAAGATACCAGACTGCCCGATAGAATGCCTCTTTTTCAGTCGTGCGGACAATATCGAACGCTGTGCCCTCAACTTCATTGTTAAAGGCGACGACGGCAATACCGGCCCGAGCAAGCTGTTCCAACTCCGCGTTCGACGGGGAGCCGTGAATAAAGACAACGCCATCAGCAAGCTGACGTGAGAGCTGCGTAAATGCCTTTTGCTGACCCTCGGCGTTTTCTGCCAGGAGCAAGACGACTGAGTAGTGATGCTGCTCGGCGATGCGTTCTATATCCTGGCAGAGCGCCTCATAATAGGGGACACCAAGTTGTGGCAGCACGATACAGATCCGCTCGGTCCGCTGGCGCCGCAGGTGCCGTGCTGTCTGGTTGGGTACATACCCGAGTTTTGCTACGGCTTGCAGCACCTTTTCGCGTGTCTCTTCATTGATCGTCTTGTTGTCCGGACGCTTTCCATTCAGGACGTAGGAGACAGTCGCGATAGAGACTCCCGCCTGCCTGGCAACATCGCGCAAAGTTGGTACGTTTCTGGTCATTCTCTGCTTTCCGTGTGTGGGTTAAACGTTTCACATTGAGGAAAGAGTACCATATTCCTCTTAAAAAAGTCAATGGTATTCTCTGATATGAGAGCTACCGTCTGGTCGGGCGCGGCATAAGCTGGCAGGGAGGACCAATCTCAGCGAAGCCGTTATTTTGTATCGCCATCACTGAAGAATCAGTGCTATACTATGTTTTTGATAGAGAGTGCTTCCTTTTGTCGCTCTTCTCGCACGGCATGGATTGAGCATTGTACAATAAGAGGGAAGGCTTTTTCCTGTCGCCAGAAGCAGGATATCTTTGTGCTTTCTGGATGTATGTATTTCGTCTATTGAGTCGGGAAGAGCGTTTATAGAGCGCCTTTTTCAGTATCGCTATCATAGGGGTCACTCGTTTTACATACAGTAGGCATTATCCTGATATATAAATTCTATAAACTGAAGCTCTTTCGACAGCGCGGGCCAGCAGTATTTTTCTTTTTGCACCGTCTGCTTGTTGATGAACGCTTTAGTTTGGTGGAATGATGAATACGAGGGAATGAAAGATGCAGAAACAGAAGACCAAACCTGAGAAAACACAAGCCGTCCAGCCGACAGCAGCCGAGAGTAAAGCGATCGAAAAACCTCGTTTTACCTTTCCGGCCTGGCCTACCTCCCGCCCTGGCCCGACGAAAACGCCTCCTCCTCCCGGAATGAAGCCGGTGAACGCGATTCGTCGTGAGCAGGTCACTGAGGTTGGCTACAATCAAGTAACCGGGACACCCTCTGTCGAGAGTGCGGAGCGCCCTGTTGCCGATGAAGCCAAAGTGGGAAGCGTGAGCCCTGACCTTGAGAAGAACTCACCTTATGTCCATAAGAAACCGAAGAAGCGTCTCTAAATCGATACCATGTTGAAAGGTGGGATAGTCTCTCTGCTATCCCATCTTTTTTTTATGCCTTCAAAGTGTCCGGGTAGCCTCTCTGGACCTTCAAGAACCGAGGGCCGAACCAGTATGTAATTGCTTTCTGCTCTCGCGTTTCCATCCATTTCTATACCTTTCACTTCCCTCCTACTCATTGCTCTATCGTTAGTTTCTATATTAAGATACATTTTTACAATGACGTGTATATATTGCCTCTGAGTGAATGTTCTCGATGAACTCACCGATAGATAGCTTTTTAGCATACTGGTGAGGTGAAAGCATTCATGTGCAGGGGTCTGCAAGTTGTTGAATCGAAAGAGGAAACATTGCAAACACGTCGATTACGCTGGAAAATATTCCGCAAGGAAAAAATCGTGCATCTGGTAACAAAGACAAAGCTGATGGCGATGCTAGGAATCTGTACTGTTGCCTGTACGCTCCACTTTGGCAGTGCCGGGGTGAGCGCAGCGGCGACTGTTCAGGAGTGCCACAGAAGCATGTCTCCTGCCAGAAAAATCGAGGCACAAGCGAATTACAGGGAAAGCAGTGTGTGGCAGGAGGTTGAGTTCACGCCTGCCGTCTCTTCATCGGCTTTTTGCGGTGAGAGGTGGGCTTTAACGCCACCGCTTTCTGCTCAAAGTGATGCTGTGACCTACGATATACGCTTTTTGCCGCGTGCTGATCTCCCAGTGCAGAATGCGCAGCTCCCGCGAACCGGCCTCCGCTCGGCCCGGTGGAGCGCGCCTGTACATGATATAGCACCGTCTACCGGCAAAAGGCTGATGAAACCAGAGAGGAGAGTGGCGTTTGCGGAGCAGCTCATTCAGGCGGGAAGCCAGGATGCCGAACGTGACGAAATGGCTCTGATGGAGCCATCTCAGCACGCATCTCCTGTGTATTCAATGTATGCTGCTCAAGGCAATGCTTTCCCCTATGGTCAATGTACATGGTATGCCAATCAGCGCTATCATGAGATGCATGGGTACTTCGTGCCCTGGCGCTGGAACGCTGATGCATGGCAGTGGAAAGATCGAGCGTATGAGTATGGCTGGCACGTATCGTCTCGTCCAAGTGTTGGCGCTATTATGCAGTTGTTGGGAGGCGTGCAGGGAGCTGGCCCCTTTGGGCATGTTGGAGTTGTCGAGAAAGTATTGAACAATGGCTCTGTTGTGGTAAGTTCAATGAATTGGGGAGTGAACCCGCTGGCCGTGTCATACTGGACATTCCAGAGCGGGCCCGGTGTCTACTTTATCAGCCGCACGTGACTCCGCTATTTGGTTGATCTTTACGGTGTTCGCTTGCAACAGTAGTTGTTCTTAGACCCCATGCAATGAGGCCAGAGTATCTGTTTTATCTGGCCTCATTTTGTTTTGTTCTGGTGGCCAACAAATGAGAGAATTCTAGCTGAAATGACGAATCTACTAGAAAGATGCAGATCTTTCTCTGTCTGATAGAGTATAATAGCGATAACAGCCCGCTCCTTTGCTGGCGATGAAACAGAAGGACTGCAAGCCCTTTTCGGAAAGGCTCCGTTATGGGGCTTGGTAAGAGAGTGGACGCTTTGAAACAAAAAAGACAGGTGTCGGCACGTCAGACCTGGCACGCGATTGCGAGGCGCGTCATTCACTTTATGCTTACCGGTGGCGTTGCGACGGCTTCGCAGTTGAGCACCCTCTATGTGTTGGAGGCAATCGGCTGGCTTCCAACAATCGCAAATGGCGTGGCTTTTTTTGTGGGTGCGCAGGTCAATTTCATTTTGAGTTATTGCTTTACCTGGAGAGATCGTCGGATTGAGGGAACGCGCTGGCATAGCGTGTTAGGACGCTGGCTGGCCTATCATGGCGCGGTGATCGGTACATCCTGGGTCAATATGGGGATCTTTCTGCTGGCGCGACCGTTTCTGTCTTCGCTGCCTGCGGCTGTTCTGGGGAGTGGCTGTACTGGCATTGTTAACTTTATTTTGGGCGATACTCTGGTCTTTCGGAGCTGGCTCTCTGTGCCTTTTGCAACAAGATTGCGGCACTGTATGGAGCGAGTCAGTGAGGCGCTGGCGCATATTGATGGCTCGATTCTGCTTTGTCTGGGAAAGATCGGTGCCTGCTTCCGTCTTTTTGTGGGAAACAGCGGTGATGGAAAAGGCAGTAAGTCTCTCTAAGTGGGAATACGCCTGGGAAAGGGATTGAATGAGGTTTGAGATTATGCTATCATTGTATTGCTCGGGGCTGTAGCTCAGTGGATAGAGCGTCGGTTTCCTAAACCGTGCGTCGGAGGTTCGAGTCCTCTCAGCCCCATTCGAGTAACACAGTGGCTTGTAGAGCCACTTCTTTTTTTTGGCGATTCTCGGCGATTCTCAAAGTGTGTCATATCCTCATCTCCATTTCGAAAAACCTTTGCTGTGATAAAAACAACCGACGCTCTATTCACTGAGCTACAGCCCCCATAAAGCAAATCAGCAAGAGCAGCTTTACTGAGGCTTTTTACCAGAAACCGTGTGTCGGAGGTTCGAGTTTCCTCCCTTCTTTTCTGCTGACAGATGGTATTTGATCTGCTGGATTGTCCTCTCTAACTGGTCGTTCCTGTTCCACCGTTGCATTTTCAGGTTTCTCTACGTTCTTAATATAGAAGAGAGTTATTGTCTCTCTTTCTTATGTATTACTTGATAACCGACAATATCTATCTCTGTTTTGCCTCTTCTCGAAGATCTGACAAAGAGCTTGTAGGAAAAATACTATGTTTGAATATATCGGGCGCACTGTCGGGAACTATCATCTGCTGCGCGGTCTCGGGCAGGGAGGCTTTGCGGATGTGTATCTCGGAGAGCACCTTCACCTCGGAACTTATGCTGCCATCAAGATTCTACATACACGTCTGGCTAATGACGCTATTACTCAGTTTCGTACTGAAGCTCGTACTGTCGCACAGCTTCGTCATCCCAACATCGTGCGTATTCTGGATTTTGGCATTGAGCAGGGAGCCCCTTTTCTGGTGATGGACTATGCTCCTGATGCCTCTTTGCGCGAGCGCCACCGTTATGGAGAGCGGGTTTCGCTCTCTGCTGTTCTCGCTTATGTCGGGCAGATTGCTGATGCTCTGCAATTTGCACACGACCGCAAGGTTATTCATCGAGATATCAAGCCTGAAAATATGTTGGTGGGGAGCCGACAGGAGATCCTCTTAACAGATTTTGGTATTGCCGTAGTTGCTCATAGCACCAACTCGGCGAAAACCGAGAATTTTGCCGGGACGCCATATTATATTGCTCCAGAGCAGGCCATGTCGCACCCGCGTCCAGCAAGTGATCAGTATGCGCTTGCCGTGGTTGCCTACGAGTGGTTGGCCGGGCGGCGTCCATTTGATGGCACCTTTACCGAGATCGTTGCCAAACACCTTTCAGCGCCTCCGCCCCCGATGGGTTCCCATGTCCCGAATGCGGTAGCGCATGTCCTGATGAAAGCGCTGGCAAAAGATCCGCAACAGCGTTTTTCCTGTGTCGCTGAGTTCGCGGTGGCGTTGCGGGAGGCGACGGTTGCAACCTATCCTCTTACAAGCGTTGCGTTGCAGCGGTCCACTGTTGCTGACGCCAGTACTGTTGTACATGTTTCGGAACAAATGAAGACGGAACGGGCAAGTGATGGACTGATGCAACAGCAGCAGCTTGTGCTCCCCGCAACACCCGCACCTGAAGCCGAGAAACCGCTGCCAACGCCCGCGCACACCGAAGAGAAAACCAGGATGGCTTCACACAAAAAAACGCGGCTATGGAAGCTGTTCAGAGCGCTGCTCTGGGTTGTGCTCGGTGCTTGCCTGGCGCTTCTGTTGTATGCGAGCAGGAACAGTAGCGGCTCAATGACAGGGGTGGAGATAACTGTTGTACTGGCTATGCTCCCGCTCTATATCATGTTGACCGGGATTCTGTTCGGCTGGTGGCTTGGTCCTTTGCTGCTACTCCTTCCATCGCTTGCATTCCTGCCTCTGGGGGCTTATATTGACGGACAACTCTTGATCGGGCTGATTGTCGGGGCCATGTTCTGCTCATGCTTGACCGGATTTCTTGCGTCCCGGAAAGGGCGACCCCGCTTCAAACGAGCCTGGATCGGTATCAGCATCCTGCTCCTGCTCTGTTCCCTGCCGCTCACCTGCATCCTATATCCACCCTCTGGGCCTGAGAATCTGCTTATTGTGGTGCTGGGGGGTGCTTCTGCCAATTGTACTGGCCCTGCTTCCTGCCGCCTTGATCACGTGGAATCGTTCCAAGCGCGAGACTGCGGCCCAAAAAGAGAAGATGGCAAGCGCTTGAAGCCTTGCCATCGTGGATCGCTCAGGGATGGTGTAGCCGCTGTTTGACCTGCTGACAGGCAAAATGTATGAAGTCCTTTGCCGCGGCAATTGCCGGGAGAGGATCGCGCCAGTCTACATAATCGTAACACATCGGCTGGAAGAAGGTCAGGCCAAAATCCAGGAATGCCTTGAGGGGAGGTGCACCGTCTGGCCGTCCCTGGCGCAGCATGGATGCAAGGGTTGTGGTAAAATCACCACGCAGATAGCGCATCCATAGCCCCGTTTTGTAGCCTTCTACGTGGGGAATGGGCTCTCCACAGGCCCATTGATAGAGCATATAAGGGAAATCAACTCCTGCCCGAATTGCCAGCTCTATTGATGCTGAGAGACGCGGGTTGATCTCCATCAGATAGGGTGTCCCTCGATCATCGCGGCGAAACTCTACTTCTGAATATCCTTCCAGAGAGAGTGTGCGGACCAGTTGTTGCGCCTGCTTACCCGTATCTGGCGGTACGGGGATACTCTGACGCAGGACAGAGGCTCCGCCAAGAGGGGGATCTGTGCGTTTGGCCCATTGCGCGAAGCAGGCGTAGAACCGCTCATGTGCGTAGAAGACATGAAGCGCTTCCCGGCGTCCTGACAGATACTGTTGAATCAGAATGCCGGTTCCATGTTGCAGGAGCGTGGTAGCGTGGCGATAGGCTTCCTCCTCTGTTATCACCAACTGGCTTGTCAGGCTTTGTGTTGGTTGAGTCTCCCATGTCCACGAGAGGGCAGGCTTCAGGATTGCTGGTAGGCCGATGTCACGGAGCGCCGCTTTGATATCTTGTTCTTGTGTTACGGTGACAGTGCGTGGAACGGAAAGACCTTGCTCACGGGCCATTTGAAGCGTTGCCTCTTTATCCAGCGCGATGCGCAGACCGGGAGCGGGACTCAAGGCGAGACGCACGCGCTTTTCCAGTTTAGCCCGGTAGCGGTTTATGATCTCGGCTGTCGCATTGGAAGAGACGAACAGTACCCTGGGGCGCGTGTACTCAACACAGCGCTTGATTGTCTGGAAATAGATCTCCGCGCTGTCGCCTGTCGGGCAGATATAGGCTTTTCGGCACCAGCGAGACTCATAAGCGGGAGCATGACGTGTTTGATCCATCACTGCAACCTGTAAGCCACGCCGACCCAGTGAGCGGACTGTTGCCAGTGCCTGTCGTAAATGCGCTTCCAGGATGAGCGCGTCATAGAGATAGGTGGAATGCTCGACTTGTGTTGTCCCTCGGGATGTCTGAAGCAAGGTCTGACTCATGAATGTTGCCCCTTCCCTATCTTCTGAAATTGCCTGACAACATGAGCTGTAACACGTCTGGCAGTGGCATCAGCCCCGAGAACAAAGCGATAGAGCGGGCCCGCGCCCAGAACGGAGCTAAATCCCACAAAGTAGAGATTGGGAACGCTGCTCTCAAAGAAAGGAGAAAGCAGAGGTGCTTGCTCGTAAGTGCGGATGCGTGAGAGCAGCGCGTTGTTGAGCATTGGCACTTTCCTGAGATCGCAGCGATAGCCTGTCCCGAGAATAATGTGCTCGACCGTAAGTTGCTTGCCGGAGGAGAGGCGCAGTTCGATTCCACGGTCAGTCTCATGCATATCGACGATCGGTTGTGCCTCATGAATGGTAGCCTTATTCTGAACTCTCGGTCGGAGCCAGGAAGAACCCATCGGCCCATAGAGCCTGCTTGTGACGGTTGCTTTCAGCGATTTAGGCAGCTTATAGAAGGCGTACGGGAGCTTTTCCAGTGTCCAGCTTACCCAGTCCGAGTTTATCCCGGCCCTGGGATGAAGAATGCGGTGCAGGAAGGTATCATCGGGTGTTTCGCCTTTAATCCAGGTCAGCGGACGGCGCGAGATCAGGTGTACACGCGCTCCGCATTCCTGTGCCAGTGCGGCAGTTTCCAGTGCGCTCTGTCCGCCTCCGATGACCGCGACCTCTTTATCCTGAAAGCGTGTGAACTGCTTATGGGTCGAGGCATGAGAGACCAGTTCGGGGCTGAACTTTTGAAAGGCCTCGGGCTGATAGGTATAGTAGTGCAGGCCGTGTGCCATAATCACAACCCGGCTGGAGAGCTTCCCGCCATCGTCCCGGGTTAGCAAGAACTGCCCATCTTGCTGTTCTATATCTGTAATGAAGGTTTCCTGGATCTCAGGAACCAGTTGCTCTTGAAACCAGAGTCCATAGCGAATAAAGAGCTCAATCGGGAGCGGCTCGCCTGGCATGTAGCCAATCTCGCGAAAAAAGGCCTTGATACTGCCTTTTCCAGTTGGATCAGAGAGGCTGCTTGCCCACCATTCCGAGCGGAGCCACATGCCGTCGGGCATATAGTCCCGCCAGAGCTGAAGCGGTTTCCCAAAGATCGCTACTCGAAGGCCGTGATGCAACAAATGCGCCGCGATTGAAAGTCCATAGGGCCCGGCTCCGATAACCACCGCATCGTATGTCATTTCTGATGTTGCTGATGAAGCCGGTTGTTGATCTAATAGCTGTCTCATATACGTCCTCCTTACAGAAGCTCTTGTGTGATAAAAGCAAGCAGACAACCTGTAGAGACTTCCGCGGCAACCGAGCAGAAGCCTTAAACGCGGCCAGTGTAGACAGCCTCCTGAATGGCGTCGAGGGAGGAATCATCTGATGTGTGGTGCATAGCCTGGTAGACCGTGCGGATCATGAAACATGCCTCGGTGCAGGCTACTGTGAGCCACCCCAGACTCAACCCGACCAAACCTCCCATCCTGGCTCCTAGCGCAGCCGCTCCCAGTTCCACAATGCAGCAGAGAAACATAGGAAGCACTATGTGCAGAATGCGCTGACGCAGACGATAGATTGTGACAAAATGATAGCGTATGGTTGCTGGAAAAACGCTTAAGCCCAGAATTTGCAGACACAGGACGGCCTGCTCATTATGGCGATAGCCAAAGAGAGACATCACAAAACCGGCGCACACAAACAAAACCCCATACGCGATACCACTGAGTGGCACGGAGAGGCCAAGTGTTATCCGAACGTTTGACGTCAGGCTCTCCGGGTGTGCCGCCGCCCGCGCGTTGAGTATGGTGGTCAGCGCAAGCGGGATCATCGTCAGGAAATTGGCGATCATCCAGGCTGAATAGAATATTGCATTGGTTGTTGCCGAAAGACTCATCGTCACCAGCACAGGTAACAGCAGCGGCGTTGCCTGAAGGGCCAGATTGAAGAGATAGTGCTGTCCGGCAGTTTTCCCCGGTTTTTTCAGCCAGTTCCAATCACTCCAGATACGCATTCTGTGTCTGTGTTGTCCCTTTATCATCCAGTATAAGAAGAGCACCATCATTGAGCAAACATTCCCGATGATCCAGGTTACATAAATACTCGCCCATGATTTATGCAGCAAACCAAGTTCAACGGGAAGCAGCGCGAGCAGCTTGATGCAAGCAAACAGAATATTGCGCAAGAGCTGTTGCGTGCCGCACAGCAAACCGAGGAGCGCCTGATCCAGAACGAGTGTACAGGCTGTCAGGCTTACCCCGGTTGCGAAGAGGAGGACGGTCATGATGCTGGTGCGTAGTTCATGAAAGTGAGAGGATAAGGACGGAACCAGCAGGGCGAAGAGAATTCCGGCAAGCGTTCCCATCAGGCTGGCGAGTAGCAGTGAGGCCCCGATCAGGGAGGCACGTTTTTCAGTTGTGCGGGGCAGCTCGCCAATCAAAAAGGTGCCCAGCCCTACCGTACTGATGGTACCGAGGAGCATCATGGCGGAGATGATTGCGGTACTGATGCCTACCACGCCCTTTGGGAAACGGAGCGAGACAATCCACCAGTAGATAAAGCCCATGCCCGAGGTTACCACGCTAGTGCCGATAAGTGAGCCAGCATTTGTCAGCAGGTCACCGTAGGTTTTGAACCAGTATTGAAGCTTTGCTTTCATCACTTCATCCTTCCACATTATCGCCGTGTCCGGGTGAGCGCCGCGCTATAGCTTCGGAGGACCTGTTTTACCGGAATGCGGGCCCTGATATACATCCGCTTCAGTACGGGGGCCTCTTCCTCCTGGTGGAGCAGCAGCCGGAACGCTTCGATACTCATGCCTGGCGTAACCATCAGGCGCTCAAGGCTGAATGGGTGTGAGGTAACGGCACAGGTCGCGAAGTTGACGGCACAGGCCGAGGTAAAACCAAGCTGCTGTACCAGTTCGCGAACATCGGGTGTATAGTAGCCGAAGGGATAGGCAAAGCTACAGATCTCCTGTCCTAAGCGCTGCTCAAGAATCAGTTTGCTGAGCGCGATTTCTTCTCGCGCCAGGGAGAGTGGCAGAAGATCCAGCGCGGGGTGCGTATGGGTATGCGCTCCGCACTCAATCCCGGCCCATCTGATCTCCTCAATCTGGGCCCAGTTGAGCATGGGGCGTTCGGTCTCGTTCTCGGGGCGAAGCCATGTACTGGTTTTTCCGATATAGGCCGTGGTGATATAGAGCGTAGCCGTAAACTGGTAGCGCGTCAGGATGGGCAGCGCATAATCATAGAAATCGGCAAAGCCATCATCAAACGTGATCACAACCGGCTTCGCGGGAAACGGTATCTTTCCCTGCATGGCCTTGAGGCACTGGGTCACGTTGAGTGGCGTATAGCCATTGCGATGCAGGTAATCCATTTGAGCCGCGAACATCACCGGGGCAACAGCGAGCTGCTTGAAGCGCGGGTTCGCCGATTGGGAGATGCTATGATACATGAGAATGGGGATATACCGTTCTGCGGTCTTCATCAACATACCTGATCCTTTCTTCCTGTGGGAACCTGGTGGCCTCTTTGCTGGTACGGCAACAGCATCGGTTCCGGCATGCTGCCATAGAGATAGCCCGTCACGGCAGCACCAATCCCTGCCAGAATTGTCAGCGCCTTTTGCAGTGATACTTGTTCGCAATGAAGCAGCGAGCGGATAAGTAGCGCGGGCACAATACCGAGTAGCAACCGAAAGGTATAGCTTTGCTCGGTCGCCAGACTTGCGTGCTGGCCGACAAAGCGGGCGATCATCGCTTTGGAGATGCCTTCCGCGAAGCAGCGTTGCACGAAGTATTTCCATGCTATGCGGCTCTGAGGCACCCGGTGATAGACCCGGGCCTCGGGCTGATACAGACAACGCATCCCCGGCTGTTGCTGCTGCACGCGGATACATAGTTCGGTCTCCTCGCAGCCAAGCGGCAGTGTTCCGATACGCCCGATATGGCTGCGAAAGCCACCAGAGCGCTTCAATACCTCCTTGCGAAATGCCATATTTGCGCCGATCACATTCCGTACGATTGTGTTCTGTTCGGGCATGCCTCGATAGGTACAGCCAACTACCCAGTAAAACTCCTCCGGGAACCAGCGTGGTGTTTGGCCGGGCCAGAGAGGAAGTATCGAGCCTCCAGTAGCTGCAACTGTGGGATCTGTGAAGCCTTCTATGAGCTGTGCAAGCCATGACGTGGTGGCGATCGCGTCATCGTCGAGAAACGCAATCACGCTACCCCGGGCAACATCAAGACCGGTATTGCGCGCTCCCGAGAGGCCAGGAGCATGGTGGTTCTCCACTACCTGAATGTCCGGCATAGAGGCTTGTAGTTGCTGATAGAGAGTCTGATTATGGTCGCTGACAACGATAATCTCTCTGGCCGGAAGGGTTTGCCGTCGAACCGAGGCAATGGCTTCCTGAAGGGGCTGCCAGCGGTCCAGACTATAGGTGCAGATGACTACTGAGACATCTGCTTTCTGTGGTTCCTCCACAGGCATCGTCCTTTCCGTTTTTATACCGATATCTTTTCTTTCGTGTGAAGCTGCGTAGGAAGCGTCTTGAGCGGCTCTGTATGCACGGTTTTCCCCTGGCGCCACTCATGCACAATGGTACTGAGGACGCGCCAGCCATCGCGGATTGTATGCAGGTTGCTGCGTCCATAGATGCGTAGATTCTCGATACTCGGGATCTCTGCAATGCCAAGATGCGCCTTCAGCATGCGGAGGTAGAGCTGTGTTTCCACCTCAAATCCCTCGCTGTCGAGCTGGATCTGATCGAGGCAAGAGCGCCAGAAGGCCACATAGCCATAACAGAGGTCGCTAATATTGGTGCCAAACAGCAGGTTGACGATATGGCAGAAAATGGCGTTCCCCAGGCGGCGGAGTGGCGTGATATCGAAGCTGCCGCCGCCCGGCTTGAAGCGTGATCCTTTAACGCAGTCATAGCCCTCCATCAGGGCACTGACGAAGCGCGGAATCTCTGTCGGGTCTGCCGAGCCATCTGCATCGAGCATGATAATGATGTCCCCCCGCGAGACGGCAAATCCAGTGCGGAGCGCCTCGCCTTTCCCTCTCCCTGCCTGGGTAACAATCTGGATGGAGGGAAGAAGCTGTCGGGCTACCTGGATTGTATTGTCTGTGGAATGCCCATCTACCAGTATGACCTCATCAACAATGGATGGGAGTAAGGGCAAAATACAGGGGAGGTTTTGTTCCTCGTTCATTGCCGGGATTATCACACTGACCCGTGGTTTCTGTGTTCTTCCTGGTCGTATTTTCACCTTTTGTATCACCTTTCCAGAGCCGTGTAGCCAGACGTTCAATGCTCTTTGCGCTCTGCGTGCTGGCTCCATCACAGAGCCAGTAATTCTTGCTCGTTGATACGGCTTGTTATGGGCAAAAAAGAACAATTGTTGGCTTTAGTATACGAATACGCAGGAAAGAAATATGTGCGGCTATCTATTTGGAGACTGCATATAATTAGCACGAAGCGTTTCTGCTTCTCCGCATTTAGATGGTGCGTAACCGTTATCCCACCCCTTTGCGATACCCTTGTTGTTGGGTGTGTATACTGGAACTGGCAGAGAAACGCGATGGTGAAGAGATTGCCCATGTAGAGCGTGAAGTGCTTTGAGGGGAGGTTGTAGATGTCCGTTGAATCTGACGTGGTAAAAGTGTTGATGGTGACCCCGCGCTACTCTCCTTCTGTTGGCGGAACGGAAACGCATGTGTATGAGGTCGGGCGGCGGTTGGCTGAGCGAGGCGTTGCGCTGACACTCCTGACGACTGCTCCGGCTGGATCCGCTCCCTCTGTTGAGATGGCTGATGGCATGCGCATTATTCGCGTGCGGGCCTGGCCTCCACGGGGCGACTACTTTTTTGCTCCCGGTATTGAGACGGTCATGAAGAGCGAGAACTGGGATCTCGTCCATTGCCAGAGCTGTCATACCTTCGTGCCGATTTTGGCGATGCGGACCGCGCAGAAACTCGGCCTTCCCTATGTGCTGACGTTTCATACCGGAGGGCATTCTTCTCAGGTGCGCACGTTGTTTCGTGGCCTGCAATGGCGTTTGTTGAGACCCTTATTTGCCGGGGCACAGTACTTGATCGGGGTGTCACAGTTCGAGGCCGCGTATTTTTGCCTGAAGCTCGGGCTACCTGTGAAGAAGTTTGAGGTGATTCCTAATGGCGCGTCTGATCTGGCTGCCTATCTCCCTTCAGGCGAGACAATCACACCAGAGAATGCGCTGATCGTCTCGGTGGGACGGTTAGAGAAATATAAAGGACACCATCGGCTGATTCTGGCGCTGCCGGAAATCCATAAGTATTGTCCTGCGGCCCGGCTTTTGATCCTGGGACAGGGGCCTTATGAGCTTGTTTTGCGCGAGCTGGCGAAATCAGCGGGCGTTGCCAACTTTGTTGAAATTCGCTCTATTTCCCCTGCCCGACGTGCGGAACTGGCGATGACTCTGGCTCGTGCCTCGCTGGTGGCGCTGCTCAGCCAGTATGAAGCGCACCCGGTTTCGATTATGGAGGCGCTTTCGCTGCGCAAGCCGGTTCTGGTTGCCAACACGTCGGGCCTGAGCGAGCTTGCCCGTTGGCCTCTGGTCAAAGTGATTCCTTTAAGAAGTTCGGCACAGAAAATAGCGCAGACGGTTGCTGAGATTCTTGCATGGCCACCCCGGGCAGAGGACGTTCCTTTGCCTACCTGGGATGATTGTGCCGAGCGGTTGCTGACGCTCTATCAACGTGTTGTAAGCGAGAGGAGGGCACAATGCGTATCCTGATGCTCACTCAATTTTACCCGCCAGTAATCGGCGGAGAGGAACGACATGTCCGCAATTTGAGCCTGGAACTGGTTGCACGCGGCCATCAGGTGGCGGTAGCAACACTCTGGCAGGAGGGCTGCCCGGAATTTGAAGAGGACCAGGGAGTACGTGTCTATCGTTTTCGGACGACAACGCAGCGCTTTTCATCTCTGTACAGCGATCCACGGCGGACACATGTGCCTCCGTTTCCTGATCCCGAGGCAGTTCGCGCCCTGTCCAGGATCATGCACCAGGAGCGCCCGGAGATTGTTCACGCACATAACTGGCTGGTCTATTCGTTCCTGCCTCTTAAGCAGCAGTATGGCTGCCCGCTGATTTTGACGCTGCATGATTTCAGTCAGGTCTGCCCAACCAGGCGATTTCTCTTTCAGCGAGAACTCTGTGAGGGACCGAGGCTGGACAAGTGTCTACAGTGTAGTGCACAGCATTATGGCATAATGAAAGGCATATCGGTCGCACTGATGCATCGCATCGCGTCAGCTACTGCCCGTCAGGGAGTGGATCTGTTTCTCCCGGTCAGCCGGGCTGTGGCGGAGGGCGCTCGGCTGAGCGAGCTAGAGTTACCCTTTCAGGTGATTCCGAATTTTATTCCTGATACCGTGACCTCACTTTGCAGTTCAAACGCGAAGCTGAATCGGTTATTGCAGCAGCTCCCCAGGAGAGAATTTCTGCTTTTTGTGGGAGATGTTGGTTATGATAAGGGCATAACGACGCTGCTCAATGCCTATGCCGATATGGCCTGTAACGTGCCACTTGTCCTGATCGGGAGAGCTGTGGCCGATTCTCCTACTGAACTGCCTCCAGGAGTGATCTGGTTGCGGGATTGGCCCCATCAGGCGGTAATGCATGCCTGGCGACGGTGTGCTATTGGCGTTGTACCGTCGCTGTGCCCCGATGCCTGCCCGACAGTAGCAATGGAGGCGATGGCCATGGGAAAACCCGTGGTTGCTTCGCGTATTGGCGGTATCTCTGACGTTGTCGTCGATGGCAAAACGGGCGTGCTGGTTCCTCCCGGGAATGCTCGTATTCTCCGTTTTGTGCTTGAATGGCTGATGGAGAATGACCATTTGCGAGCCCGGATGGGGGAGCATGGCAGGCAGCAAGTCACCTCTTTTCTGGCAAGCGCGGTCGTCTCACGCATTGAAACTATCTATCGAGAGGTCATACAGTCATCATGAATGGAAGTCGAGGGCGTGCAGAGCGAGCCTTGTTTGTGCGCTTCATGCTGCTACTCGTCTTCCTGGCCGTTCTGCCGCTGGCATCCTGTAAGCTGGAGGGGCCATCGCTTGAGGTAACAAAACAGAGCTATCTCAGCCGTTTTTCGCCAGGGATGTCGAATGTTGATTCCAGTTTGTCCTATCCCTGGAAAACAAACAGCGAGCAGGCGGTTCAACAGGCGCGGGCGCTTGCCTCTCAGGGGCTGACCTTCGTGAACAATTTCCTTATGGGGTGGGGCTCAGATAATCCCTGGCCTGATCCAGCTAAGCCAGAACCGGATAACTGGGCCTCTATGGATCGCAAGCTTGAGCTGGCGCGACAGATGGGAGCGCACCCTGTAATCTCGCTCTGTGAGGCTCCCTGGTGGATAAAGGGGGAGTTACGTGGAGATGGCACCACCAGATTGCTGACCCCCGCTGATGATTTTGCTGAGGTGGCCTATTCCTCGCGTGTGCTTGATAATCAGATGGACAACTGGCTGCATCTGGTGCGCCGAGTCGCCGAGCGCTATATGGTCGCTCCCTATAATGTCCGGTTTTTTCAGATATGGAATGAGTTTAAGGGGTACTATAATCCCGCGACCAACAACTGGGATGTCAGCACATCGCCCGGGGAGCCCGATGGCCCCAATGCGAAGCACGGATATACCTATATGTACAACCGTGTGTATGAGACGCTGAAGATGGTCGCGAAAGAGCTCGATATCAACCCTTCAGCGATCTTTGTGGGTGGACCCTACATTGTGGTGAACACCTGGCTGCATGCGCAGAAAGCCAGCCATCCCTCGCAATTTATTCGCTCGTACGGGATGTATGATAACCGCGATCTGGCCGCTATCAGCTACTGGCTGGAACATAAACGGGGAGCAGAGTTTATCACGTTATCCGGCAACAATCGCAATCGGGACGATGTTGAAGATGTGAATCCATTTACAGCGGCAGAAAAGTTTGCCGATGTGGTGCGCTGGCTTCGCTCGCTGGATGCGAACCGCTATCCCGGAGCGCGTACGTTGCCGATCTGGTGGGCGGAGTGGTATGCCGATAGCTATCAACCAAACGAGTTACAGGGAACGCTCGCGGTCAAAACCTATGCCATGATGCGCTTTATCGAGGCGGGTGGCTCGGTCGCGTTGATCTGGGGTGGTAACGGAGAAGGAGAGTCCACGCCGTTGAATGGTCTCTGGACATCAACCGCGGTAGAGAATGGAGGCCGACCGCTGCCGTGGTTTATGGTCTACAGGGTGCTGAACAATTGCTTTAGCGCCGGGTCGGTGATCTATCGCACGTACACGACTTCGCCCGATATTGCGGCGCTTGCCGGGCCGATAAAAACCATTATCGTGAATAAAACCGCCGATACGCGCACAGTGAACTTTGAGCGAGAGTCACGAACGCTGAAACCGTATGAGGTACTGATTGTGGATACAGCGCGTATCTCTACTGTCCTGAAAGAGGGAGGCGTTCCCTCGCTTCAGCCAGCCTGCCAGGCCCTATTAGAGGAGACTGCCAGATAAGAGTATCGGAGAAAAGGAGCGTTATGAGATTACTCGGGTATGCTTATGAGGGCGTTTTACTGCGTGACAAACTGGTATCGCTTACTCACATCTACCTTCAGGATAGAAGGCGAAGGTGGATCGATAGCACTGCTCTGCTTATTCTGCTGCTTATCTTCTTGCTCTGGCGCTTCTCTCTCTCGGATGTACAGTTAGAAAGGATGACCGGTCTAGGGTTAGTATCAGCCTTACCGTTACAGACGCTTGGAGCTCTGGGGCTTGCGGTCCTCTGCTTTGTGGTTCTGCTACAATTGAAGTCGCTGCGGGAGCCGCTGCTACTGCTCTATCTGCTCACGCTCATTTTTATGCTCTATGGAATAACGTCGGTACTTGAGGAGGTGCCGCGTTTCGCGACGGTCTATCGACATGCGGGCTATACCGAGTACATCATGCGTAACGGGACCGTGGATCCCAACCTTGACGCCTACTTTAACTGGCCGGGCTTCTTTATCTTCGGAGCCTTTCTGACCCGGGTCATACACGCGCCTGATATTCTCGTGTTTGCCGGGTGGGCGCCGCTTGTGCTGAACCTTGCCTATCTTGCCCCTCTCTATGGGCTTCTGGGTACCTTTACCACCAATAAGCGGCTGCTCTGGTTGGGGTTGCTGGTTTTTTATCTGGGCAACTGGATCGGGCAGGACTACTTTTCGCCACAGGGGCTTAGCTTCTTCTGCTATCTGGTAATTCTGCTGATCCTGCTGCGCTGGTTCAGGGGAGCAACTCAACCGCTCCGGGTGCCGAACTGGCGCCGGCTACAGCCCGCGATCGCACTATTGAGGCGCTATGAGCATTGGAGCAGACAGACAGACGAAGTTCCACAACCCTGTACACGTGCCCAGCGGATTGTCTTACTGACGCTGGTATTACTCCTTTTTGTGTGTGTGGTAGCCAGCCACCCGCTCACGCCCTTCTTTATGATTGCCAGTATCACGGCGCTGGTGCTGCTGCGGCGCTGTCATCCTATCTGGCTGCCGGTTGCTCTGTGCGGGCTCACGCTTGCCTGGATGGTGATTATGGCACAACCGTTCTTGCGCGGCCATATGCCAATGGTGACGGGCCATCTGGGTCAGGTCGCAAGCTCGTTTTCGGCGAATGTGACTGCCCGGGCGGTAAAGGGGAGCCCTGAGCATATTTACATTTCATCTGTCCGCATCATGATGACACTGACTCTCTGGGCCGCGGCTGTGGCGGGCTGTCTCCTGCGCTGGCGGCGCGGCCAAAGAGACATCACGCTGATCGCTCTGGCCGTGACTCCATTCCTCCTGATGATTGTGCAGTCGTATGGTGGTGAGATGCTCTTGCGGGTCTACCTGTTTGCGCTCCCCTTCGCGGCTTTCTTTGTGGCCTCGCTTTTGCAGGAAGAACTGGAGAAGATCCCGCTCTGGCGTTGTGGTCTGGTGGCCTGTGCTGTACTGGCGCTGTTAAGCAGTTTCCTGTTTACCCGGTATGGTAATGAAAAGATGGATTATATCAGTGCGAATGAGGTTGTCGGGTTGCGCTATCTCTATCGCGTGGCGCCGCCGCACTCACTGCTGATGGAGGCCTGGTATGGAGCACCCTGGCAATTTGAGCGCTTCGAGCAGTTCAACTATTTCTCGGCGAAGGATGTCATCAAGTATAGCCCGATCGCGCTTGCCAGTAAAGAGCACGTTGAGGCGATTCTGGATGTGATTCGGCGTGAGCAGCCGACAGAGGTCTATATTCTCTTTTCCAAAAGTCAGGAGGCAGCAGCGGACCTGTTGAATGATGTGCCCTCGTTTAAACTGCGGCAACTGGAACGAGAGTTGCTGCGCTCGGAGCGCTTTCAGTCATTCTACCAAAACGGAGATATTACTATTTTGCGCTACGTGCCGGAAAAGGAGAAATGAGATGGCTCGAACAACAATCTGTGCGTTGCTGATTTTGCCGCTTTCGTTTCTCTGTGAGCCGTTGATGATCTCGGGAGGCTGGTTCTGCAATCTGCTCCTGTTGGGCTTCCTGTTTCTGGCTCCTGGAACGATCGTGGTCAATTTTCTCCGGCTTGAAGAGCCGCTTCTTGAAGGGATTCTGGCGCTGACGATGAGCATTGTGTTGATGATGCTGGTGACAAGCGTTGCCCTCTATACCGGGCACTGGTCGATTATGGGAATTGTGAATGTGCTTGCCTGTTTCTGCTGTGTGGGGGCCGCGATCCAATTGCTCTCTGTTTGTTTGCGTGTGCTGGAGCGGCTGCCCGTATCATGAGGAACAACCCCGCTCAAGGTATGTCCCTCATGGTACGGCTTGGCTCAGGCGAGCCCGAAGAAGGAGCGACAGAGTGCCGCGACGCCGCGCAGGCTCGACATAGGAGTAAGAGGCTCTGTCAGTGGACCGCGGACCAGCACCGGGACATATTCCCGTGTATGATGGGTGCCATATGTCGGGTCATTTCCGTGATCCGCCGAGATGATAAGCAGGCTCTCGTCATCCAGACGGGGCAGGAACTCGCCGAGCCACGTATCAACCTGCCGCAGAATATCGCGGAAGCGATCCACGTCCTCGGCATGGCCGGAGAGATCTGTTTCCTGAACAGTGGCGACGATCAGGCCGCTTTCCAGGCGCTCCCAGGTCTCATTGATATCCGAGAGAACACCCGGCGTATCGACCGTCGGGCGGCGTGGTATGCCTTGATCTCCGGCCGCGACGTCCGCGACTTTCCCGATCAACTCCACTGGATAGCCCGCCTGCATGAACTGCAAGGGAAGCTCGTCATCTGGCTTGAAACCGACACCCAGGTGGCGCACCAGATACCCTTCTTTGTAGAAACCAACCTCTGGTGTAACAATCCCTGTTCGGCCTTCCGACGCTTTATGGACTGCGCTTAGAATGCTCTCAGGCGAGATCTCGGGCGAACCGAAGGCGATAACGCGCGGGTTGCGAACCTGTGTGCGCACTACCTCACCAGCACGGACCAGCGTCTCAAGATCGACAATATCGAAGGTGGCTGCAAGGTTGATCGCCATGCCGGGCTCATTTTCCAGATTGTCCGAGACGAGAATACCATTATTGACCCAGAGCGCTCCATTGTCCGCGATGGGGTGTACTATGAAGCCTGCCTGTTCGAGCGCCGGGATCAGGAACTCAAGGCGCCCGCGAACGGTGTCGGGGTGGGTTTCGGGGGCCGTGCCGCCTAGCAGCTCGTTGTGGCCGAGGTAGCTATCAGCACCGGGATAGCCAAGCGCTGCCCGCCCGACTGCCGGGCCGAAAGTGCCATCGGCGGCCTCAAACAAGCCAAGTGCTGCTAGATGGGGGAACGAGGCGCGTTGCTCCCGACTGATAACATGGTTGGTAGTGTTGGCCCCCTGTTGCTGTTCAGGAGCGTCTGGCATGGCTCCTATACCCAATCCATCCAGAATGCATAATACTGCACGTTTCTTTGAGATCATATTCATAACGCTTTTTTCTTCTACTTTCCACATAATGCTCAGTGAAATGAGAGAAGCTTCCAGGTGCCGTGCTCATCCTGCTCGACAATAGCGCGATAGCTTCGCAACACAAAAAGCTGGAAGCGGAAGGACATCACCACGGTATCACCGCAGTGGACGCGCTGTCCCTCAGGAAGCTTTAGCGTGCATTGATAATCGATATATTGTGCGGGTGGGAATTCGATTGGCAGGGGCTCTCGCTCAACCAGCTCATCAACGCTGCTTCCAACGAGTGCGCCCCGGGCATGGGCACGAGGGTAGAGGCCGCCGCCGTAGACCTGCGCTTGATCGGGAGCAATCGAGGATATCTCGCTAACATAGACCGTCGCGGGAATCTCATCACAATGCCCCTGGCTCTGTTCCGGTGTGGTGCCGGTCAGTGCATGGCCGGGCTCTCCATGTGTGCCGCCATACTGCGCGACCAGTGACAGAACGCTGCGCGAGGTGTTGCCGGGCAAATTGATCTGCTTCAGCGTAAAGCCCTCGGCCTTCAGGCGCTCAATGGCGATCTGCACATGTTCCAGATTCGAGGTCGGTTTATAGCTCAGGCTCTGCTCATCCCAGGCGAAACAGGGATAGCTGGTGACACCGGCAACTTCCAGACCGGGCATATCGGCGATGCGCTTTGCCGCTTCCTGAACGTTTTTGGATGTGAAGCCGCCCTCCTGTCCCGGAAAGAGATCATCACCCGTGATGCGCAACAGAACCGGTTGCGTAATATTGAGTGCACTGGCGATGCGGCTGACCTCCGCTGCGGCTTCCAGATCAAGCACCGTCCAGACTTCCGGGCGGGCCTGCTGCATCACTTTGGGAATGGTGTGGAAAGGGATCGGGACAAGGTGTCCCACATGTTTGACTGGAACCTGTTGTGCCATCATGGCCTCTGCCCCCATCCAGTCAACGGCAACGGCAGAAGGGATGCTTTCGCGGATAGCCTCCATAATCTCTGCATCGTAGCTGAACTGCTTTGCCATAAAATAGAGCTTAAGACCCAGTTCATGGGCCCGGGAGGCGATCATGTGGGCGTTCTTGCGAACGGCTCCCTTATCGATAACGAAGGTATTGGGCGGAATCATGCCCTCGCGGTGCAATTGCGCTGCAAAGCGGATCAGCCCTGGATTGCGTTTGCGGACAGCGTCAAGAAACATGGTTTTCTACCTCTTTTTGCGCTTTTTCGAGAATTGCCAGGACCGTCTGGGCTCCGGCTCGCATCGGGTTAATGCGTATCCAGTGGCGGGCGTTTTCCTCTCCCAGTTCAGCGATCATTGTGCCTGAGACGCGATAAAACATAGGGACGAGCTCATAGCGTGACATTGCGCCGACCGGGAAGGGAGCAGCGCCAAAGCGGGCAGCCTGCTCAACAATGCGGGGTCCTATCGGCTGCTCGAAGCGAACCAGAATGACCGGAGATTGCACATTGGCGATGCAGGCTTCACTGATGCCTGCCGGTTTCTGCTGGCGAATATGCTCAACCACAGCGGTCGCTGCTTCCTGGGTGAGCGCGTTCTGAACAAAAACAGAGCTGAGGCCGAGCAACACTTCCTGTGCCTGATAGCCCTGAACACGGGTTCCTCCCGAATACATATCGGCCCGGATACGTGCGCCGATCGCGGAGGTGCAGCAGACAATGCCGATTCCCTCAGGACCAAGCAGCTTGAAGGCTGAAAAGGCGCTGGCATCGGCTCCCATCTCGACACCGATCTGTGGGGTATTGGCAACAGCATAGTTATCGTCGATCACGATCAGTACGTTCGGTTTATGGGTTCGCACAAGCCGAATCACCGTTGCGAGGTCATAGCTATCTTTGAGCTGCTGGCGTGTGTGCTGAATATAGACGGCCTGAACCTCTTCATATTCAAGTGCCTGTTGAAGCTGCTCCTGATTGTTGAAATCAACCCGCACGGCCTGATAGCCCGCGGCCCGAAAGGTAACGCCTGTGGTGGAGTACAGAGGCGCATCATGGATCAGGACCCGGCTTCCTGATGCAAGCATCGCGAACAGAACCGCACGAATCGCGCCTGTTCCGGCTCCGGTGACCAGAACCGCATCTTCTGTATGGAAGAGACGAGCCAGTACCCGCTCGACTTTTTGTGTGAACTGACTGCCGCGTCCATCAATGCCAACGCCCAGTTCACCCCGTGTCAGCCATTCGTTCCCCTGAAATTCTCGGGTGATGGCCTCTATCAGGCGCTCCTGGAGCTGGCGGGCAGTATTCAATGTTAAGGGTGCAAGACGTGAAACAGTTAACATATGCCCTATCATCCTTTCGTAATGCCGGCACCCGCAAGGAAGGCGCGAGGATTCTCAACGGTCATGGCATAAATTGCCTCTTCTGAGACCCCAGCAGCGCGCAGCATGGGCAAGAAGGTCTGAATGAGATAGGCATAGCCCTGTCCACCATTCTTGCGGAGGTACGGGTTACGTGAGATGTCACAGGAGAGCAGGATGCGATGGTGTAACCCTGCCTGAACAAATGCCTTGATATACTCAACGCGGCGCTCGTCTGGCGCGTAGCTGGTCTTACCCACTGTATCAAAGCCAAGATAGGCCCCCTGCTCGGCGATGTGGAGAAGAGTATCCAGCGACGGACAGAGATCCTGGTGTCCGATTAGAATGCGCGCTGGCTCAACGCCACCCTCAAGGAGCAGATCGAGCTCATCCTGACCCCCGGTTCCCAGGTGGGCGTGGGTTGTGACCAGTACAGGATACTTTCGCGCCACCTGTGCGGCTGCTCGAAAGACGGTGGCCTCCTCCGGGAAGGGAGGAGAGCCGGTTCCGCCAATTTCGCCAAGCAACATGGGGCGCACGCCTGTGCCATCCATGCCAGTAAGTAGCTCCTGTTCGAGCGTGTGAGCGATCTCATCTATGGTTGCGGTCGCCAGAAATGGCGGGTGGAATCCCTTATGATAATAGCCTGTTGCGGGAATGATCTGTACGCCGGTTGCCTCCTGAATCTCCCGAAGGCGAGCCACGTTGCGCCCCATTCCCAGGCAGGTTTGCTCAAGAATGGCTGCAACGCCCAGGCGCTTAAGCTCGCTGACCTCCTCGATGATAGCGTCGAATTGATCGAGCTTTCCGGCTTGATCGCGCTCGGTCGTCAAATCGATGCAGAGATGCTCATGTGCGTAAATGATTCCATCATTGAGCGGTTGCAGTCCCGCAGCCGTCTGTATCATAATTGTAGACATCGTTCTCCTCGTTGCACTGTGACTGGTTGGCAAAGGCGTGTGTGTGCTTTCTTTACTTGGCAGCTAGCGGTGTGAAGAGATGCGCATATGCCAGAATATTAAAGAGAATACCGGCGATAATCACACCAACTGGTCCCGCTGCCATGCGCACGATGGGGCGGCCAAAGGCTTCGTTGAGCGCGTAAATACCACCGACAACGGCAATGCCAATGCCTCCCGCCATCGCGTTTCCTGCGGCGATCGAGCCAAAGAGAATCGCGACTTCAAGCGTCAATGTGATCGCGTTACGGATTGTATCCGAGGCATCACGGACGGTGCTGAGCTTCGATAGTCCTTTTGCAAGGTAGCTCAGGACAAAGACCTCAAGGCCAAAGAGCAGCGCGCCGACAATGGCTGCCAGAATCGGGTTTGGCAGGAGATAGGCGATCGGATAGATCAAGGTCGAGCCGACGATCTGATAGGCGCCCGAAGCCACAGCGGTTGTGACTACCAGCGGGATAAAGCCAAGTGCACGATAGAAGTCGACCTGTGCGGCGTTTGCATAATCACCTTTTGCCAGCAGGTAGCTGGTCGCCTCACCGCCTCCAAACTTATGCGTATTAACCAGAACGGCCAGCAGAGCGCCCATAACCATAAACATGGGCAGGTATTTGCGCAGGCGCTTCGCGTTGGCTGCAAAGATAGAGTCCGTCTCGTCCTCCACATCTTCCGCGTCTTCTTCACCGGCCTCGGCTTTGGCTTCCTTGCGGTTTTTGAACTCCTGAAAAATAGCGATGATAACCAGGATGATCATGCCTGCTGCCATTGCGGCTGCACCAGGATTAATAGCCGGTACCCACTTCATGATGACAAGCATGACCGCAAAACTGATAATCGCTGCAATTGAGCCGCGCAGTTTCCCGAACTGCATTGCAATGGCAACCGAGGGGAAGAATGCAAACAGATAGAGAATCGGGGTCGACATCTGCTGCATTGCGTCCAGGAAGTTCACTGGCAGGCTGGTTGCGGCTGAAGTAACAGCTCCCAGACTGAAAACGACAATGGCCCCCCAGGCCGCGCCCAGGATCGGAGCAAGCCATTTCTTGGGCGAAATAATGCCCAGGATATCTGATGGCAAGAACAGAAGCCACGGGTTCAGCACGCTCGAAGAGAAGGCGATCGGCACGCCCAGACCGAAGATAAAGCCTGCTGACAGTCCGAACGCGATGGACGACATCTGCGGGCGTTTGAGCTCTCCCTGGTGGAAATCCAGCAGGAACGGGCGCACACCGTCGTTAAAGACTGCCAGTGCCATGTGAGAGAGCAGTGAGGCAAAGGCAGTGCAGAGAATCGTGAAAATGATAACGAGAGGGGGAAGATGGAGGGTCATGATGCCCCTCCCTTCTCCTTGTACGACTGAAGGCCATCAACCAGAACAGGGACAATGGCGTTGATCTGGTCAATGGAGAGGCCAAAAGCCCGTACACCAGAATCAAGCAATGAATGTACATCTTTTGTCGTCAGTTTGCTCTGGCGTCCGAATGTATGACATTTCTGTCTTCCCATAAATGCAAGCATTGCACCGAGAGATGCGCCCGCTCCTGTATGGCAGGTTCCGATATAATATGCGTCTTTGTTGCGTTTCATGGCCGGACCCGCCTCAAGGTCGCTGCTTGCGATAATCTTGAGATCCGGGCTGCGGCGCTGCTCTAGAAGCCGCTTGACGTCAACTTTGCCTACACCACCTACATAGATTGTTAACATAGCTTCTTCGCTCCTATCTTTTCTGTTCTAGAGGTTCCCGTATCAAGTGAAGACAAATGATCTTCGATGATCTGTTCAGGTTCTTTGACGTCCTTTCCCTTGACGGATAGGCGCTATGATGCGCCGATATTCTCAAGCATCGGGTCATTGTAGTGTAAGAAGAAGGCGCCCAGGTGAAGCAGAAGGAAGTCCACTTCCTCATCAGGCAGGCTCAGGTGAAGCTCCTGCTGAGCCTGAGCGCGAATATGCTCTGCCCACGGTTGCAGGATGGAGAGCTGTAGCGCCTCCTGGTGTACATCGGGATCCCAGGTGTCGCCTAATCCTTCACCTTTGCGTACGCGCTCTAATGCCATCATCAGGTGGCTGGCCAGTGTTCCGGCGCTTTCCTCTGTGCAGGGGTGTTTGCTGCGCTCCTCAAGCCAGAGAAGCATATTCCGAACAAATCCTGCAATGGCAGGCGCAACGATTTCTTCCTGCTCGAATAGCTGTAGGCGCTCCTGGATTGTTTGATCCATCGAACCTCCTGTTTTCTGGTGCTGTCCCTAGTAGAGCGGCAGCCGTTGACGCTGATACACTTCTTGCTGAATGGCGGTGATCTTTTCCGGTGAAAAAATACTCATCAGAACTTTGCGCACGGGAGCATCTTTGAGGGCAACAATAGCGGCTTGTGTGGCGCTATCGCGTTTTTTGCTGTCACCTTCGAGTGGAAAGATCTCTATTCCGGCGGGGAGAACTGAGGGAAGCCCATCCCGGTTCCAGATCAGTGCATCACAGAGTCCTTCTTGCAGAACATCCAGTACCTGAAGCCGATTGATGGCTACGGTCTTCCATTCGGGATGAATGCGCAGCTCCTCCTCTGTCAGCAGAAGTTCATCAAGCGAAACCGGTTCAACGCCAATTCGTCGAATCTGATCTCGGGGGACCGCGGAAACAAGAATGTGTTCCATCAGATAGGTGTGAACCGGCAACTGTGTGATAATGGAGACATCTGGATTCTGCTTGATAAAGTGCTCTGCGGCCAGCAGCGACATCACGGCGTAATGGTAATGACCTTTGCGCACCATCTCCCCCCGTGTCAAAGCACCGCGCTGATAGGTCATATTGAAAGGAAGCCCGGTCTCTTCCATCTGCGCGTGTAATGCGGTTGCAAGCCCTTCATATCGCAGCGTGTAGGGCAGCGGCATTGAGCCAACAATCCAATCATTGCCCGCGTAGCGCCAGAGCTGCTGATAGTCGATCTCTGTAATGCTGGTTCCCCGTGAACCTCTGGCCTCTATCCGGATCGCTCCGGTACGGGTCAGGCAGTTCAACGCTTCCTGAACAGTGCCGTTCCCGACCTTCAGTTCGCGTGCAAGATCCATTACTCTTGGAATGCGGTCTCCCTGGTTATAAGCAAGCAGAAGTCGAGCGATCGCGAGAGTTGTTTTTCCTGTCTGCGAAAGAAAGCCATCTGTTTCCAGAGCACTCATTTCTGTCTCCGTTTCAATATTCAGTATACTGTATAGTATAGGAAGAAAAACTAGAAAGTCAAGCTTTTTTCTGAGCTGCGAGGCGTTCTAACCTCTTTCCCTGCCTGTATATCGGGTGGAAAGAGAGATTGAAATTCATTGGTGGTGTCTCTGCTCCGACGTTTCATAGACGCGAGTGGCGAGCGCTTCAACGGTTGCCATTACCTCTTTCAGGACGGGCTTTTGTTTGAAGTAGAGCACTTCCCCGGGGACATCTTGCAGCGCCTCTCCACTGAGGTTCACGCCCTCATAGACGAGTAGCAGTAGATGTTGACAGCGGGCAGCACGCACCTTTTCGACCTTGCGCCGCAGATAGTCGGGATGCCAGAAACCCACCAGCTCAATCAGGACGCGATGCCCCTTGCGCTTATGGGTCAGGGCAAAGTCGGGAATCATGACGGTATCGCCCAGAAGCAGTACCTCATCTTCACGGCTGAGTTGCCATTGTCCGCGCTCACTGCCGAACTTCTCTTCAAACTCGTGTGCAAAATCGGCCTCCAGGCGGCTATCAAAGAGTCCGCTTCGCTTAAAGTGGGAATGGAGCGGCATTGTGTGATCCAGCCGGTAGGTGACGGGTGGTTGTTGGGGCAGGTGGATAGTGGCGACAAGACTCCACTGATCGCAGTGCAGGAGCGCGGGCAGAAAGGCGGCAAATTGTCGCCCGTAGCGGGTGGTTGCCGAGACAAACGGCGAGATTGGCCCATCCAGCTCCAACAGATAGCCGGACTGTAAGGGGTGTGCCACAAACATGAGCTTAAATAGCTTGAGATACTTCCACAGATCTTTATAGCCGCCGTGTACCTTGATCTGCACCTGGCTTGCCCAGTAGAGAACACCGCGAGCCAGTTCCAGGTTGTAGCGGCTCAACAGTTGTTCCGGGGTCCAATCCGGCCCGGGCGAGGTGAGCAAATACGCAGCGGGACGGTCCGCAAAGAGCGCTGTGTCAATCTGGGTGGCATCAATTCCCAGATCGTGCGCACTGGCCTGTAAGATTTCTTCGCGGGTCTTCTGGCCGAAAAGGGATGGTTTGGAGAAGACCGGACCGTACGAGAAGAGGCGCTCACGCAAGACCAGGGGTGGCTTCGGCGTCGGGCGTGGCTCGAAGCTTGCGGCGTCGGTCAGCACTTTTGCCAGACCGCGAATGGTCAGGTAGTCCGTGCGATCACTTTCATATTGTTCAAGTGCTGCGTTCCAGCTCTCTCGTGGCCGTCCGGTCTGCTGTTTGAACAGGGAAATCAGCTCGCCTGCTGTGGTCAGCCAGTGCGGATCTGTGGTGTCCACTACATCAATTGAAAGGTCTCTGGCTCGAAGTCGGAGTCGTGGCCGAACCAGATCAGCGGTCAGCATGGTCTTATCCCTCTCTCTTCTTCCAGTGGGCGCGTCGGCGTTGGGCGCGACCCTCTTCAAGCGTTTTCCGGGCGATGATCTCAAAGAGCTGTGCCTGTCGGTTCTCGACTTTGCGCAACACGCGTCCAAGCCGCTGAATGTATTCGCGTGCGCCCGAGGTGCCGCCAAGCACGACCGCAATTTTGGCTTCGGGCACGTCAACCCCTTCATTGAGCACACGAGAGGTTGCGATCACCCGATACTGACCTTCACGGAAGCCATCCAGAATATGCTTGCGTTCGGCGGCGCCGGTTTCGTGGGTGATAGCCGGAATCAAAAAGCGGCGTGACAGCTCATATACTGTGGCGTTTTGTTCGGTAAAGATCAGTACGCGCTCCTGGCTGTATTCATGCAGCAAGGCTTCGAGAGCCTGAAACTTTTCTGCACACTGCCCGATCAAGCGGAGCATATGCTGACGAGCAAGGAGTGCTCGTCGTGCTGCGAGATCCTGCGTTGAGCGCCGCATCAATTCCAGCAGCCAATCAGGACCATAGCGCTGCGGAAGGCGCTGAGTGTTGATATAGTCTGTGTAGAGCTTGTGATCCCGGTCATAGCGCTCGCGTTCCTCGGCTGTCAGGTTCACCCGAATACGTTCTGTACGATACTCGGCCAGTTGCAGCCCTACCAGTTCATCGATCTTTTTCGTGTAGACAATCGGGCCGAGCAGGTCTTCAAGGCTGCGCCGTCCGTTTGTCTGTTCTTGCGCGTCGGGATAGGTAGCGGTCAAACCCAGACGGAGTGGAGCCGGAGCCATCAGCGCGGTCTCGCTCCATGAGGGCGCAGGAAGATGGTGTACCTCATCGAAAATAATGCACTTAAAGTGATTGCCTGCCTCAGCGATCAGGTCTCCGGCTGAGTGATAGGTGGTGACAGTTAACGGCAAGATCTTCTTTTCGCCTCCATAATAGACACCGATCTCGGTCTGAAAGGCGTTTGTCAGGCGACTGTACCACTGGTGAAGCAGGTCAATCGTGGGAGCAACAACCACGGTCGCACATCTGGCACGGTGAATTGCGTGCTGTGCAATAAAGGTTTTCCCGGCGCCGGTTGGAAGCACAATACTGCCGCGTCGCCCGGCCTTTTCCCAGGCCGCCAGCGCCTCCGTTTGATAATCATGAGGTTCGCGCTGTTCATGCAGTGTCAGATGCAGCGTGTGCCAGCGGGGGACAGAGTCGCGGATTTTCTGCTCCCGGAACCAGGGAACCAGCGTACTATAGTGATAGGCCTCACAGCGCCAACGTCCCTTGATAAACCGAAAGGGAGCAGGTGGGCAGGCGTCGGAGCCGATTCCCTGTAAGACCAGTGTGCCACCATGAAAGAAGACCGATGTACTCATGTCCTTTATCATAACAAACTGCGGGTGAACAGCGCAAAAGGGAAGGAGGGTTTGAGATGCGCATAGTATGGAGCCTGCTGTTGCTTGTTCTGTTGCTGACTGGCTGTGGAGAGCCAGCGGTACACTGGAAAGAGATTCGAGTGTTTCATGGAAAAGGGAGCGCGGTGTTAAACAGGCTAGGGCTGCGTGTTTCTGGTATCTGGGCAGTTCGTTTGAGCTGTCGAGGTGAGGGGCATGTCACGGCAATGCTCTACCCGCTCGACGTTGGCGGCTCGTTCAAGTGCGGGCAGACCAGGAGCGCCTTTAAGGTTCAGGAGCGCGAAGGGACCCTGCATCAGCTTGAACTGGTGACTGATCCTGCTGAGCAATGGCAGGTACAGCTTTTTGTCTGTACAGGAACGCTGGCTTCCTGTCGCCAATACCCGCCCGAGACGCACGCTAAGGGAACACCTTATCAGTTTGTCCGAGCTAACGGTATAATTGACAACAATAGAGCCACATATTCATATGAAAGGGCAGAAATAAGCTGCAAAGAGATATGGAGGGTATTTTGACGTGTACTTTAAGGCAATAAAGGAGGCGCTGGGAGAGCCTTTTTTTGAGGATGAGGCTGTATTGCTCTATCAGATGGATTGTCTGGCGGCGCTGCAAAAGCTGGACGAGCCGTTTATAGACCTTACTGTTACCAGCCCTCCTTACAATATTGGCAAAGAATACGAACAGCCATTGCCTTTAGACGACTATTTATACTGGTGCCAGTGCTGGATGGAGGAGATTCATCGCCTGACTCGCACAAATGGCGCTTTCTGGTTAAACCTCGGGTATCTCTCAATCCCTCATCGAGCACAGGCGGTGCCTATCCCCTATTTACTCTGGGATCGCTCGCCCTTTTATTTTGTGCAGGAAGTTGTCTGGAACTACGGAGCGGGCCTGCATACGCGCAAACGGTTCTCGCCGCGCAACGAAAAATTTCTCTGGTATGTCAAGTCGGAACAACACTATACCTTTAACCTGGATGCTGTACGAGATAAAGACGTAAAATACCCTTTTCAAAAGAAAAACGGAAAGCTGAAATGTAATCCACTCGGGAAGAATCCCTCGGATGTCTGGCAAATTCCGAAGGTCACATCCGGGCAGAAGCGCAGTTCAAAAGAGCGAACAGCCCATCCGGCGCAGTTTCCCCTTGCGCTGATCGACCGTATTATCAAGGCATGTTCTCACCCGGGTGAGCTGGTACTTGATCCGTTCATGGGATCGGGGACAACCGCGGTCGCGGCGCTCCAAAACGGGCGGAAGGTGCTTGGCTTTGAACTCAACGAGAAGTATTGTTTGATCGCCCAGCAGCGTATTGAACGATATCTGGCCGAGGTACAACCGGAGCTACCCGCCGTCTCATAGAGAGCAAAGAAGCCATCCAGCAAGCAACTGGATGGCTTCAACAGGTTCTGCCTTAGTGCGTGACTTCCTGACCGGGTGTCCAGCGCAGATTGGGCTTACGCGCTGCCAGTGCCTGATCAAGGCGCCCGACCACCGTAGTGTGGGGAGCCGTTTTCACAAGCTCTGGATTGGTGCGGGCCTCCTCTGCAATCTGCTTCATCACCGCGATAAAGGTATCCAGCGTCTCGCGTGTCTCTGTTTCGGTTGGCTCGATCATCAACGCCTCGGGCACGATCAGCGGGAAGTAGGTTGTAGGCGCGTACATCCCGAAATCGAGCAGGCGCTTCGCGATATCCATTGCCGTGACGCCTGATTCCTCCTTCTGCCGGCGTGCTGTTGCCACGAACTCGTGCTGACAGATATGAGGATAATAGATCTCGTAATCCTCTGAGAGTCCATGCTTGACGTAGTTGGCGTTCAGGATCGCACTCTCCGAGACATGACGCAGGCCATCGGGGCCATTGGAGCGGATGTAGGTGTATGCTCGAACCAGTACGCCGAAGTTGCCCAGATTGGCGCGTACCTTGCCGATTGACTGCGGCCCCACCTCCTGCCAGTAGTAGCGTCCCTGCTCGTCCTTCGCGGGCAGGGGACCGGGGAGGAAGGGAACCAGATGCTCTTTTACGCCAATAGGGCCAGCACCGGGGCCGCCACCACCATGAGGAGTACTGCACGTCTTATGCAGGTTAAAATGCACCACATCAAAGCCCATATCACCGGGGCGAGTGATACCCATAACCGCGTTTGCGTTCGCACCATCATAGTAGAGCTGGCCGCCTGCCTCATGCACGAGACGGGCAATTTCCAGAATATTCGCCTCAAACAGACCAAGCGTATTGGGATTGGTCAACATGATTGCCGCGATATCGTTCGCGTGTGCATCCAGGATCTGGCGCAGGTGATCCATATCCACGCCGCCGGTTGCCTTGTCTGATTTCAGCTCAACCGACTTGTAGCCTGCGAGGGTTGCGCTGGCCGGGTTGGTGCCGTGAGCGTTGTCCGGGATCAGCACCAGATGACGGTGACCTTCGCCCCGGCTCTGATGATAGGCCTTGATCAGCATCAGGCCGGTCAACTCACCATGAGCGCCTGCGGAGGGTTGCAGGGTGACGCGAGTCATGCCAGCGATCTCCGCGAGATACTGTTCCAGCTCATAGACCAGTTGAATCGCGCCCTGCACCTGCTCAGCGGGCTGAAGCGGGTGGATATGCGCGAACCCGGGCAGCCCGGCCATATCCTCGTTCACTTTTGGGTTGTACTTCATAGTACAGGAACCAAGCGGATAGAAGCCGGTATCAACACCGAAGTTGCGCTGTGAGAGATGAGTGTAGTGGCGCACTACCTCGATTTCGCTGACCTCGGGAAGCGGCGCCTCTTCCTGACGGAGCAGGTGAGCAGGCACCAGATCTTCAATGGTTTCGGTCGGGACATCCATTGCAGGCATATTGCTGGCGCGGCGACCGGGGGCGCCCTTTTCAAAAATGAGTTTCTCTACGCTCATGCCTGCACCTCCTTCAGAACGGATACCAGATAGTCAATCTCTTCTTTGGTGCGCGTCTCCGTGACGCAGAAGAGCATGCAGTTTTCCATGTCTGGATAGTCTTTGTCCAGCGCATAGCCGCCGACGATTCCAGCCTGAGTAAAGGCCTCTTCAAGGCGGGCAAGCGGGACGGGGGATTTGATCACGAATTCGTCGAAGAAGGGAGCAGCGAAGGGAGCTTCAAAACCGGGCAGGGCGGTGATCTGGCGGAAGGCGTAGTGCGCTTTCTGCAAACAGAGCTGACCGAGTTCACGGAAGCCCTGCTTGCCAATCGCTGCCATATAGATTGTTGCGCCGACCGCAAGCAACGACTGATTGGTACAGATATTGGAGGTTGCGCGTTCGCGGCGAATGTGCTGTTCGCGGGTCTGAAGAGTCAACACATAGCCCGTTTGCTTGTCGCCGCCTTCTTCTACCGTCTGGCCTACGAGGCGGCCCGGCAGCAGGCGCATGAATTTCTGTTTGGATGCCATGAAACCGAGGGCCGGAGCGCCAAAGCTCATGGGGTTCCCGAAGCTCATGAGTTCGCCAACCGCGATATCCGCGTTGTATTCACCCGGAGGGGCAAGCACACTGAAAGAGGCGGGCTCAGTTGCGACCGAGATAAAGACGCCTTTCCCTTTGTGGGCGATTTTCTCGATTGCTTGCATATCTTCGATAGAGCCGAAGAAGTTCGGCTGCTGGACCACCACGGCGGTTGTTGTGGCTGTTACCGCTGCATCGAGCTCCTCAAGGGAGGTCACACCATTGCGGGTTGGAACCTCTTTCACCGTAAAGCCGCGGGCAAAGGCGTATGTTTGCAGGACGCGGCGGTACTGGGGATCGACGCCAGCAGAGATAACCACCTCTCCCTTACCGCCCGGACCAAGCGCGATAAAGACTGCTTCAACCATTGCGGTCGCGCCATCATAGAGGGAGGCGTTTGCTATATCCAGACCGGTGATCTGACAGACCATCGTTTGAAACTCATAGATGGTTTGCAGCATCCCCTGGCTGACTTCAGGCTGATATGGTGTATAGGAAGTGACAAATTCCGAGCGGCGTTGCAGGTGGGGGACTACGCTCGGGATCGCACGGTCATAAGTACCGGCCCCCAGGAAAGAGATAGCAGTGTCAAGGTTGCGATTTTTCGCGGCCATCCTCGTTACCACACGGCGCAGGTCGGGTTCCGAGAGGGCGGCTGGAAGGTCAAGAGGGCGATTGAGCCGGACATTGGCTGGAACAGGAGCCAGCAAGTCCTCTAACGACGAGAGGCCCATGCTCTCTAGCATCGCCTGCTGCTCTTCCGGTGTATTTGGTACATAACTCATGGATAAAACACTCCGGGAGATCGAGAAACACCCCTGGTGGGGGTGCTGCTCTGGCTTTTTGTATTTACCTTTGGGCATTCAGCGGCATTCACTGCGGGCAAACGTTACACAACATATGGTGTTTCTGAATGCAAGGTAGATATCTATCTTTGAATAAGCACAAAAAATATCTGGAAAAACGGTAAAGCATTTTTCCTGTAAAAAAGTATTTCAGGCACCCATTGATACTCAATTTGTGGGTGGGGAACAGAGCTGTGCTCTATCAGACCCCTTGATTATATCTCATAATTGTCTGGCATAGCCAAAAAGAGAATACATGAATTGCGTACCCCCCATTTGGGCTAGAAGAGGAGCATAGGGGAGTTTTTCGGCCTGCAACTGAGGGAGGGCCTTCCTCGCCTGGATGTGTCAGGAGGCGAGGAAGACGGAGCAGGAATTAGCGGCCCTGAAGGTGCCGCAGATAGTCTTCTGCGCTCAGCAGTTGATCAACTTCGGAAGGATCGTTCAGCTTGATCTTCAGCATCCAGCCCTGTTCATAAGGGCTATCATTGATCAGTTCGGGATGCTCTTTCAACTCCGCGTTTGCCTCGATCACCTGACCGCTGACCGGGGAAACGAGCTCAGAAGTCGCTTTCACTGACTCGATGTCACCGAACTTTGCGCCAGCGTCAAACTGCTCGCCACCGTCCCAGGGGAGTTCGATATAGACGATATCGCCAAGCTGGTCTTGCGCGTAATCGGTCACGCCGATCACAGCAACATCACCCTCAAGGCGAATCCATTCATCAGTTTTTGTATATTTCAGGTTTTCAGGATGGTTCAGGCTTGCCATCGATGAATCTCCCTTCCTTACTCTCAAAAAAGTAGGTGTATTATTTCTATTGTGCGCGTTTATAAAAGGGGAGCGCAACAATCTGAGCCGCAACACGCTTGCCGCGTATATCGACCTGGATCTGTGTGCCTTCAACCGCGAATGGAGTCTCTACATAGCCCAGACCAATATTCTTCTGTACTGTTGGTCCGGGGGCGCCACTGGTCAGGATGCCGATCTGTTGATCACTGGCATACAGGGCGTAGCCTCCGCGCGGTATTCCTCGTTCGATCATCTCAACGCCGACCAGCTTGCGCTTGAGCCCTTCGGCTTTGACCTTTTCCAGGGCTGCGCGACCGATGAACTCGCCCGGCTTTTTCAGTTTCACCGTCCAGCCAAGCCCGGCCTCCAGCGGATTGGTCTGCTCGTCAAGCTCGTGCCCATACAGACAATAAGCCGCCTCCAGGCGGAGCGTATCGCGGGCGCCCAGACCGGCTGGAAGCAGACCATGAGGCTGACCGGCCTCCAGGAGCTTGCGCCAGAGTGCAACCACGTCAGCCGAGGAGCAGTACAGCTCAAAACCATCCTCTCCGGTATATCCGGTACGTGAAATAAGACATGTATAGCCGGCCACCTGTCCTGGCAGAAAGTGATAATACTTCAAGGCAGAGAGGTCGGTGGAGGTAAGAGGCTGAAGAATGGTTTGTGCGAGCGGACCCTGTAATGCAAGCAGCGAGGTGGTGTCAGACTGGTCGGTGATGGTTACGCTGGCGAACTTGGTCGCGTGTCCCTGAATCCAGGCAAGGTCCTTTTGAATGTTCGCCGCGTTGACGACCAGCATAAAATGCTCTTCGCTCAGTCGGTAGATCAGGAGGTCATCGAGTGTGTTTCCCTCGGGATTACAGAGCTGTGTATAGAGCGCCTGATGGACCGCGAGGCGAGCGACATTATTTGGCACCAGATATTGTAAAAAGGCTTCGGCGTCTTTTCCCTCAACCTTGAACTCTCCCATATGACTGACATCAAACAGACCGGCCTTTGTACGAACGGCCTGATGTTCCTGGAGAATCCCGCTATACTGGACGGGCATTTCCCAACCGCCAAATTCAACCAGGCGAGCTCCCAGGGAACGATGTTCTTCATAAAGAGGAGTACGTTTCAGTTGATTGACCGCATTGTCCTGCGTTGACATAGGTGTTTTTTCTCCCATTGCGCACTGCTGGTGTGAGCAGACGCTGTGCGCAGCTAGATATCGCTTGTCACTATAGCAGATTTTGTTTTCAAGAACAATATAACACAAGATCAGGAATCCATTACTGTGGCATGAGATTGAGCGTGAAGGGTGCCCCGTATGTCCACTTGCTTTCCAGTCGTTCCGCAGAATTTGGTATAATAATAGAACAACTATAAGCAATAGAGACGCTCTCTTTTTTTTCTATTATCTGTTTTAGAAGGAGTTCATGCAGGCATGGACGTGAACCCAGAGACTCAAAAACGGCAGAGCTCGGGGGATAATCCAGTTCAGGAGCAGAGCCCGCAGGCAGAGGCGCGGCAGTATCCCGAGCAGGCGTCTGAGTTGCCACAGGGAAGCCGCGAGCAGGAAACGCTCTCGACCGAGGAACCAACCAGCAAAGCAGTTCCCCCTTATGCGGCGCAGGCTACTCAGCAGGAAGTCCCCACGACGCCGAGCGAGGCTACCTTCAGACCCGTAAGCACACACAAGCCCGTCATTGAAGAAAAAGGATATACCGGGGCAACACCCGTAGAAGAGGTGACACAGAGAGTGGTTCCGGCGCAGCCTGCTGGTTCCGTGAATAATGAGCAGACACAGCGAATCTCGCCTGCATCACCGTCGGAAGAACAGTCTGTGGTGGCTGCCTCCGCGGAGCAGACACAGCGAATCTCGCCCGCATCACCGTCGGAAGAGCAGCAACAGGGATCTTCTGTGGACGAGGTGACGGTACGCAGGATGCCTCCCCGGGGAGGCGTGCAGCAAGCTCCGGTAGCTCCAACACCGCCTGTTTCCCCGGTTGCCACACCACAGAATGGCCCGGCAGCGTTTCCGCAGGTTGTCTCGGTGCAGCAGGATCACGTCTATAGCGAGCGCTTCGGCCCACCACCCGAAGAAATGATGGCGGTCAGCGGGTCGCAGCCGTGGGGCTACCCGGCGCAATCAGGTGGGCCACAGTATCCCGCTCCTTCTGGTGTGTTTCCACAGCAGGGCCCGGGGATGCCACCGCCATACCCGTATGGATATCAACAGCCGTATCGGCAGCAGCCGCGTCGCTCTCCTGGGAAAACGATCTTTCTGGCATGTTGCGCTGTGCTGGTCCTGGTGCTCTTCGGGAGTCTGATTTTTGCCTTTTTCTCCTACCAGGCCCAGGTAACAGAGACAAATAACAAAAATGCGACCGCAACCAGCGTTGTACAGACGGCTACCGCAGTGAAATCAACCTATCCATTCAGCACAAAGCTGGTCCTGAATCAGCCGCTCAACAAGAATGAGGCCGAGTGGGATGTGAACGGGGATTGCGCTTTCCAGCAGGATGGCTACCATGTGCACGTCAAATCGGATGCAGCCACGTTCTGTGGGGAAAGCAAGCAGTTCTCGAACTTTACCTATGAGATCACCGCAAAGCTGCTTGAGGGGAGTTGGGCAGGTATCTATTTCCGGGCCAACGTGAACGGAGGCAAGTTGTACGCTTTCCTGGTCTCATCTAAAGGCTATAATATTATCAAGGGGATGGGGGTCTACTCCGATATCATCCTGCTCGCAAGCGGGGATAGCGTACCCTCTTTCCAGCAAAATGGAGAGAATAAAATCAGCGTTGTGGCGGAGGGCGAAAGCCTGCAATTCTATGTGAATGGGACTTTAGTCAATAGAATGAGCGATTCATCTCATACGAATGGCAGAATCGGTGTGATGAGCATCACCAATATGAATGAAGCGACCGCTGAGGTGGTCTATTCAAACGCGAAAGTGTGGGAACTGTAGGTCAGGCAGGCAGTTAGCAAAGCGATAAAGGGGGAGCCGTTCGGCTCCCCCTTTATCGTAACACTACTCTTTCCTGCTTTGTGATCTGAACGCACGATTAATCATGCTCAGGGACGGGATACCCTTTGTTCCCTCCTGTTGAACCGAGAACGACGCAACACAATTGGCATACTCGACCGCCAGTTCGGGATCACCATTCTTTGAAAGGTGGATCAGGAAGGCGGCAGCGAAGACATCGCCTGCGCCGGTCGGGTCAACCTCTTCTGCTTCATAGGCCGGGAACTGTTTTGTCTGACCTTCGTGGAAAAGGGTCGCGCCATATCTGCCCTCAGTGGCGACAAGAATTGGCACCATCGTACTCCACTCGCTGAAAAGGGCATCTGCTTCCTCGCGGCTGTTGCCATTAGAGGACAGAATATCTTCGTAGCTCAGGATCAGAACGTCGAGAGAAGAAAGAACTTTCGGGGCATCGTGCCAGGCTGTGGGCCAGATGCGGCCATCAGCATCCCACTGGCGGAGCCAGCCCTGTGGACTGGCAGCGATCAGCGCATCCGGGCGCCGGGGGAACAGGGAGGCGAAGTCTGTAGGAAGCTCCTGAGCGAGTGGGCCCAGAAGGACGATCGGAGTATTCCGCCAGGCTTCGGGGACGTCACGGGCTTCAAATGTGTCGGCCCGAGCGCAAAGATACTGTATCCGTACGCCCTCCGTGTACTGGTTGATAAAGGTTGTGGTGACGGAAGACGGACGAATATGTAACGCGATACCCGGTAGGTGAGAAGGGAGCTCAATGCACATATTCGGGTCGGCGCACGTAATCACACCGGTCGCAAGGCCCAGATGCTGTGCAGTAAGAGCAGCATAAGTAACGGTACCACCGAGTGTGTAAGTACCGTCAGGGCGTAGGTCTTTCGATACATGACCGATAGTAAGAAAATCTGGAACCGGTAGCATAGATCAGGCCCTTTAAACTGAAGTGTGGGAGGGCGACCGACCGGAAAAAGCTTCTGATACAACAAAAAGCTATATATGCAGGGGGGTCGCCCTGCGAGAAGAAAACCGAAAATTACCTGCCGGGACGTTTGAGAGAGATAACGACGCGACGTTCATCGCCTTCGCCGATACTTTCTGTTGTGACATCTGCACTATCTGCAAGCGCAAGGTGAACGATTCGGCGTTCATGCGGTGGCATGGCTTCCAGCGCGATAGAACGGCGATAGCTGCGCACCTGTTGTGCCACACGTAGAGCCAGAGAGCGCAGGTTCTCCTCACGTCGTACGCGGTAATTTTCAGCATCGACAATAATGCGGAGACGATGGCCAGTAAGATGGGCAACGATCAGGTTAACCAGCAATTGAAGTGCTGCCAGCGTCTCACCACGGCGACCGATGAGCAGGCCAAGATTCTCATTGATGCCATGAATGTTGAGTGTCAGCGGGCTGGTAGAGCGCACCTGTACGGTGGCCCGGATATTCATATAGCGTAAAATATGCTGAAGCACATCGACCGTAATCTCAACATCCTCGCGGGATGGGGTTTCGATGAAAGGCAGTTCTGAGTTCTTTTCAGCAGACGCGGCAGCGGCAACACCGGGAAAGTTGCTGGAGGCCAGGAATGGAGCATGTTCCTCCTCTGTAGCTTCCTCTTCCTCCTCTTCTTCCTCCGCTTCATCGCTGTACTCATCGTCCTCATACTCATCGTCAGCCTCATCCTCAAGGTACATTTCATCATGGTCATAGAGTTCATCATCATCACTACTCGGGCCAAGAATGGCGTCGGCCATTTCTGGTGTGATGACAGCGCCAGAGGTCGTGGGGGTCGAGCGAACGGTGGCCCGGATTCGCGCCTCTTTGCTCCCTATGCCAAAAGTACCACGCACAGGCTCTTGCAAGACCGTAATGTCAACCTCGTCCCGGCGTTTGCCCAGACGTAAAAGAGCCTGGTGTATTGCTTCATCTATACTTTTGCCACTAGCCTCGATACTTTCCACAGTTTCCTTGCCTCCCTAAGTAAAGAACTAGAGTCTATAATTGCAGCCTGTGTGATGAATATTGTAACAGATTCTTGCCTGAAGCGCACCCGGTGTCACCAGAAAGATATAATCACACAAGAGATAGCAGGATCAAGGGTCCTTTTTCCGGTGCCCGATCTCTCAGGAGGGTGTTTTAGCACTTCGCTTGCTTCCTTTACCTGCAAGGGATACGATCCCCTCCCAGCGGATAGCGCACAGGAGGGGACCTTTTTGCATTATACCTTATTTTGTTGGAATAGTCTCAGCGTTTGTACTAGCGATGGGTACGCTGCGTGTTGCGTCTGCGCGCTGAGGCACTGTTCCGCGAGCGGCGCTGACTTCCGGTCGCATTGTGGGCATTTGAGCGAAGTGTGCTGGTTGACGAGCTTTTCTCGGCTGCAACCGGAACTTCTTTGCCACTCTTTGCCTGGGAACCTTCGCGCCCATTGGCTTCAACTGTGGAAGCGGGTAGTGTTTCGACGGCCGGTTTCACCTCTGGCTTTTTGGGAGTGCCGATAAGCAGTGAGCCCCAACCGGTGACAAAGTACTGCTGAACTGCCTGGAAGACAGACGAAATGGTCCAGTAGAGCGCCAACCCTGCCGGGAACGTAAAGCCGAAGAAGGCGGTCATGAACGGGAAGATGTATTGCATCATCTTCATCGACTGGGCCATTGGATCTTCTGGCGTCTTCTTATCCTTGTCTGCCTGCTTGTTCTGCTTTGGCATGCTCATGCGCAGCGAGACAAAAGTTGCCAGACCAGCCAGAATCGCCAGCACCGGGCTTGGCTTGGAAAGGTCGACTGACAGCACGGGACTGATAAAGGTCAGCCAATCAAGGTGGAAATTAACCGGGGTAGTGAAGTGGGGGACCCAGGCATACAGTCGGTCGTTGATTGCTTTGAGCAACTGGGTCGCAGAGGAACCGTGCTGGCCAAATGCACCATAGACGGCATAGTAGAGACCGTAGAGCACAGGAAGCTGTACCAGGGTGGGGAGACAGCCGCTCATCGGGCTGGCGCCTGCGGCCTTGTACAATTTCTGTGTCTCTTGCATCATCTTTTGCGGGTCGCTGGCGTACTGCTTTTGCAGCTTCTTCAATTCCGGCTGGATTTGCTGCATCGCCTTTGACGACTTGAGCTGCTTGATCGTAAGCGGGAAAAGGACGAGCTTAATGATAATCGTCAGAACGATAATGGAGAGGCCCAGATCTCCGAAAAGATGATATAAGAGCATCAATCCATTAAAGATGGGCCTGGCGAATATCATATCAAAAAATGCGCCAATAAATTCAAACACGAGTTTCTTCCTGCCTTCCTCGCTCTAGTTTCCCGCCCAGTGTTTCCGGAACCGGATCATAGAGATCACCGTGATAGAAGGGATGGCAACGGCCTATCCGCTTGATGGTAAGCCAGCCACCACGTAAAAAGCCAAAACGTTGAATTGCCTCATACCCATACTGGGAACATGAGGGTGTAAACCGACACGATGAGGGCAGGATCACCGACAGCGTGTGTTGGTAGAGTTTAATGAGACCGAGAGCGATATATTTCACGGTTTGTAACCTTACGCCTGATTACTCTGCCGAACTTCTCCTGATTGAGAAGGTGCGAGTAGATGCGCCTTACGTAACACGTATACAAGTTCTTTCTGTAGTATACGCAGATTCACGGCCACACGTTGTTTTTGTGTCTGTGGATCGAGTTGAACTGCCGTCTGCCGTACACTAATAATTATATCGGTCTGTTCTGGCAAAAAATTAAGGTGAGGTCGGATCGCCTCTGACAATAGCCGTTTCAGATAATTGCGTATGTTTGCTTTGCGAGCAACTCGTTTGCTCACTACGAAGCCTATACGGGTGTGGTGAACGTTATTCGGTGCCCATGCGAGGATAAGCAGCCGAGAGGAAACACTTCTTCTCTGCTGCCTTACTCGCATGAAATCTGCACTTTTCTTTAAACGTAAAGCACGTTGAAGAGCCACGGTGGACTGAAGCCTTTATGTTAGACGGTCAGTTTCCAGCGCCCTTTTGCGCGGCGGGCCTTCAGCACACGACGACCATTGCGGGTCGCCATACGCTTCATAAAGCCGTGCTCACGTTTGCGCGGGATGCGCTTTGGTTGCCAGGTACGTTTCATTGACCAAAAATCCTCCCAGTTCGGATATCCCAAAGATTATAGCGAGTAATAAGTATACTGTCAAATGCTATAATCGGACAGAGCTGTTTCCCGATCAGGGGGTTTTGAAACGTAACACGACATGTCCCAGTCGAATCTCGTCGTTGTCATGCAGCTCGACAGGCGTTTTCTCCTCAAGGCGCTGGCGATTGAGATAGGTGCGATTGGTGCTTCTCTCATCTTCCAGCATGTACTTGCCGTTCTGCACAAAGATGCGAGCGTGCAGGCGTGAGACGCCTCCCTCTTCGCCGCCATGTGGCGTCAGATCGACGTCGGGATAGATGTTACTGACTGCATCCTCGCGTCCAATCGTAATATTATCTTTGCCGCTGAGGTCAAATTCCTGATTGTCGGCCTCAACGATCAGGCGGGCCTGAAGGCCTGTGCCCGTGGCTGCCGGAGCGGGCTGAACATCGGGCGGTTCTGGTGCCGGTGGTGCCAGTGGCTCCTGAGGCTGAGCAGGCTGTGCGACCGGTTGGGGGGCACCCTGCAAGCTCACTCCACAGTTGGAGCAGAAGGCCTCACCTGCCGGATTGCTTGCACCACACGAAGGGCAGATCTGGCTTGCACCCTGGTTTGCATCCTGGCTGGCTGCTGGTGGGGTTGGAGGCTCTGGAGCTGCTGTCGATGCGGCAGGCGCATTCCCCAGAGGCTCACCGCACTCATCGCAGAAGGCGGAGCCATCTGGATTCTCATGTCCTAAAGAACAGCGTACTGGCATGATGCTATTATCCTTCCTCTTTCGTACATTGTAATGTATGGCAACTGCTGGTAAATCTCTTTTCTCGGGAGAACCAGACGGGCCTCTCTTATCTTACGGTTTGCTCCTTGAACCGGTTGCTGAGTCGTTGACACACCGCCCACTTCCAGGCGGGGGATACTTCCTCCATCCATGTGGCGTGCTCGGCTGTCTTTGCGAGACAGCGTAGAGAGGCCAGGTGACCAGAAGCGTTTCACGATCCGCCGGAACCGTTGGTTCTGTCTGTCCGACAGGACCACTCTGTTGCTTTGCTTTCGACAGGGAGGCCCATGCATTCCCGCCTTCTCAGGAACGGAGCTTTCTGGCCTTGCGTATCTGTACAGTCTCCTGCTGATTCTCCTGAGTTTGTTCACGTATACACGCTATATAAACGATTGATGCCCCTGTCAGGGAACAGGGTTTCCCCTGCCTCTGTCGTCAGGGGAGCAGGTCATCAAGGCGCTGTGTGAGCTTACGTGTCTTGTTGCCGATCGATTTGACCTGATCTGCCGAGATCTGTTGGCCCTGATTGATCTTCTCAATCGCTTGCTGTGTCTCGGCGTCAAGCACTCTGGTGACGTTGGGCGACAGCTTGGTTGTCACTTTCCCGCTGCGCTTGTATTCGTCAAGCACGCGCGTAACGAGGCGATTGGCCTGCGCTTTCTCGGCAAAGTTCATGACTTTTGGATTCACCTGACTGATCAGATTGGCATCACTGGTGAAGGTGACAGTGATATTCTCGCGTATGCGCTCACCGACCAGGCCGCTGATGGGCACATCATAGGAGAGCTCGGCCTGTGCAATACGGAATAGTCCGGCGGGGCGGGGCTCAATCATCAGCTCAATCAGAACGGCCTGCGGGGTATCTTTTTCCAGATCTCCCAGTGGCACAACAACCCGACGGTCTGAAAGCGTCGAGGGATCAAGATCTTGAATGATCGGAAGCACTTTGACAGCGCGGCGTGGTGAGACGCCAGCGGGCAGGTTGAGGGTCATGGTTGTGTTACGGACCGCGACCGCAACCGCGCTCTGTACCTGCTGCTCGAAGATGCTCATGGCATCGGCCGGGGTGCGGATAAATTCGGCGGGCATACCACCGCTCAACTGACCGATTTCGTCAAGCAGATTCTCATCCCAGTCTGCCCCGATACCAAGCGGATAGATGGAGATTCCGGCTGCGGCTGCATCACGTGCGAGCTGGCGACAGCGGTCATTATCGCCGTAGGTGACACCATCGGTCAGCAGGATCATGCGGCTGACGGCATTGGGGATATTCCAACGGCGCAGCTCTCCCAGTCCCTGAATCATGCCGAGAGACATGGTTGTTCCACCAGCGTCCTGAATGCGGTCGATGGCCGCTTTCATGCCAATGGGGTCATTGGCGGGCATTGAGGGAATGATCACTTGAGCCGTGTCGTCAAAAATCACAACTGAAATGTAATCGGTTGGCTCCAGACGGTCGATGACCATCTTCACGGCTTCCTTGACATTGCGCAGTTTCGCGCCCTTCATCGAGCCGGAATGGTCAATGACCAAACAGAAGTTCAGCGGCATACGAACCTGAGCCACAACATCAGTTGGTTTGGCTTCACACAGGACGTATGCAACCTGGCTACCGCCAGTGACTGGCATATATTCTTTCCCTACCTGGGAAGTAAACGTTACCTCTCCGGGCATAGTCTCTTTAGCTCCTTTCGCGTTCGGCTGCCCCTAGTATATCATACCTGCTTATCGCACAAAAACAACGACAGCGCTTATATTGTCTTCTCCGCCGTTTATATTTGCTGCATCAATCAATTCCTTACAGGCGGTATGCGGATCGGCTGAACGATTCAGAATCTCTTCAATCTGCGGATCGCGAACCATCTCCCATAGGCCGTCAGAACAGCTTAACAGAATATCACCGGGATGGAGCTGTTGATGAATGATATCTACCTGTACATTCTGCTTATCGCCCAGACTGCGGTAGATCTGGCTGCGCTGTGGATGGCTATAGACCTCGTCTGGCTCGATCAGACCACCGGCGACAAGCTGCCCGACCAGAGAATGATCTGTGGTGAGCTTATAGAGTTTGCCGTCACGCAACATATAGGTACGGCTATCCCCTACATTAAGAATATACGCATAATCATCAACAATCATAAAACCGGTCATAGTTGAGCCGGAATCCGTATTTGTTTTCTGGTTGACCTGGTAGATGGCGTTATTGGCTTCCTGCACGGCTCGATTTAGCAGTGCGTCTAGTGCCTCGCTCTCGGCCTTCTCCGCGACCTGGCCCTGCTGCTCGGTCTCAAGAGGAGGCAGGAGCAGCGCCTGTGTGATCTGGTTTGCCATCGTGCTGATCGCGATGCGGCTGGCAAGCTGGCCATTGTCGTGACCGCCCATGCCGTCAGCGACCACAAAGATTCCTGCTGTCGAGGCAATGGACTCATGTACGCGCTGTAGGTGAAGCACGAGCGTGCTGTCTTCGTTGGGATCACCGCGGCGCAGGTTACCTGCATCTGAGGCGCAGGCTGCGATCAGTGCAATGCCGTTCGGGAACGCTGGCTGAAGATCCTGCTGATGTTCGATAATGTAGGTCTGGTTGTTCTCGACAAAGGTGTCTAACATCGTATTGTTGAGCCGGGTATCCTCGATAGGAGGCATATCAGCCGCGAACTCACGCAGGATATACGAGGCGTTGCGCAGCTCAGCACCGCAATCCATACAGAAGTCATCGTCTTCTGTGTTCTTATCCGAGCCACAGTTCCAGCATCGACGATAGCTCTGGCGATCAAGCACCTCATAGACATGTTCATGTTGTGTGATCTCCAGCACCTCGGCGACCTCATACCGCTCCTTTAGCACCGTCCCGATGGATAGGACCGGGAACGTGGTGCTCTCCTCAGTCGTTTCAGCCGAAGGGGGTGGCGGTGGTGGAATCAACCCTTCCGGGTTCTCCTCCGTGATTTCTGGCTCGGCTGGTTGGGACTGCTCATACTCGGTATGTGCCTGATTGTCGTCAGAAGGTGGTGTTACCTGCTCCATTATGACCTCTTCCGTTGTTGTAGTCGTAGCCGTGCCTGCTGGCACCGCTGCATATGTTTCCAGGCTCTCTACAGAAGGTGCCTGTGTTTCTTCTCGCTGTGTTGCGTTTGCTTGTGGCTGCTCGGCTTGCGGCTCCTCCTGAGGCGGGATGTGCTGTTCGGCGCTTTCTGGCTCCTGCATCTCCTCTTTGGGAGAGGGAGTCTGAGCACTCGGGGCCTCTGCGATATCCTGTTGTTCCTGGGCGTATTCACCGTGACGCTCTCGTTCGCGCTCAAGCTCGCGTTCCCATTTGCGCACATGGTATTCTTTCATCTTGTTCGGCGTCAGAATCTGTGTCGGATACGCGTTGGCTTCCTCTAGTGCGGCCTCAGAGGAGGGCTCGACCGACTCCTGCTGAGCCTCATCTGTTGCTGGCTGCTCGTTGGGCTCTTCTACTACCTGTGTCTCTGGCGCTTCAGGAGCGGGAGACAGGACCTGTTGTTCTACGGCTTCAGCGGAGGCTTCCCGGGTCGTCGAAGGCGTGTCGACTGTCGTTGTGGGGAGAGCCTGACCACAGCCTTTACAAAACTTTGCATGTTCACGATTCAATGTATGACATGACGGACAGTGCATCCTGCCCTCCTTTAGAGTTGTTTTTGTAGTCGTCGGGCTTCGGTATTCTGTGGATCGTGTGCCAGAGCCTCTTCGACCATCTTTCGGGCCTCATGTTTTTTGTTCAACTTCAGATACGCTGTTGCTAGCGCACTGTAGGTTTCCGAGATCCGGGGGTTTGCCTGTCGCGAGCGTTCCAGTGCACCGAGCGCATATTTCCATTCACGATTATGCATGTGGGCTCGTCCCAGTGCGTACCAGGCATCCCAGAGTGACGGATCAAGTCGTGTTGCTTGCTGAAGCGTCTTGATTGCTGCCGGGATTTGTTTTTCTTCCAGTTGGAGACGCCCAAGCGCTGACAGCAGCAGCACATGATTGGGATTGATTTGCAGGCCATCCTGGAACCAGGTTTCGGCGTTGCGTTTCATTCCCTGCTCAAGGGCAATGCTGCCAAGCTGGTAGTAGATTGCCGGGTCCTGAGGGGCGAGAGAACGCGCCTTTTGAAAGGCCGCACTGGCTTTCTCCAGGAGCCCCAGATCCCGGTAACAGAGACCAAGCTGAAAGTGAGCGTCAATGCCATCTGCTTTATACTTTAAAGCCTGCTCAAACTGTTCTGCGGCGTAGCGCATATTGTCGGTAAAGGCTTTTTGATTGATGCTGCGGACGGCCTGCCCATACTGACGATACGAGCGACCGAGGTTGTAGTATGTGTCGTATGGCGGAGCACCAAGACTGAGCGCCTGCTTGAAATGGCTGACCGCGCCAGCATAGTTTTTGCTGGCCAGTTGTTGGAGCCCATCCCGATAGGGCTGCATGGGATCACCCATCGAGGTCGCAGGTCGTGCCGCGTTATTTGAGCTGACCGGACGGGCCCGGATCGGTTGACGAGCGACGGGCCGGGGCTGAATTGGCTGACGGACGGGGCGGGCCTGAATACGCGAATGCCGCTGCTGCGGAGGCGCGACGGCGACACCCTGAACCAGTGGTTGTCCATCTCGCTTGCAGAACTTCGCGCCAATACGATTCTGATAGCCACACTTTGGACAGATCAGCCCGGAGACAGCGCTTCCGGCTGGTGTGGTCGAGATGGTGGCTTTGTTGGGCATGGACGGAATCTGCACGGTTGTCGGGGTGAAAGGCACATTGGGCAGGCAGGAAAAAAGCGCGGTACGCATGGCATCGGCATTTTGAAAGCGGTGCGCGGGCTCCTGCTGCATGGCCTTGATAATAACCTGCTCCACCGGGCACACCGTTTTCCCTCCGACCTGAATGGTGCGGAGAGCGGGATTCTTCGCCAGGATACTCCCCGGTGCTGGTGTTTGAATGGGCTCGGGTTCGTAGTTGGTCAGCAGATGATACATGGTTGCGCCAAGCGAGTAGATATCCGAGCGCGCATCTGTCTGAACCAGCCGACCGGGATTGTCGGCGGAGCGGCGCTGTCCGGGCATTGTAATGGAGCCGAGATGCTCGGGTGACGCGTATGAGATGGTCCCCAGGTTCTCGGTATTGGTGCGCTTGTTGGGATCAAAACGGCGCGCGATTCCGAAGTCGATTAACTGGACCTCGTTATCGGGCGTGATCATAATGTTACCTGGCTTCAGATCGCGCAGGATAATGGGCGGTACGCGTGAATGAATATAGCTGAGCGCCTCGCAGACCTGGATCATCCATTTGATGACCTGTTCCTCGGGGAGCGGCTTATTTGCGTCCTCAAGGATTTTCTCCAGGCTCCGTCCGGGGACGAACTCCATCGCAAAGTAATAGTTCCCCCGATCCTGGAAGGGAAGCTTCAGAGAAGCAATACGCGGATGCTTCAGGTCACGAAGTAACTCGATTTCTTTATGAAAACGATCGATCGCTGCATTGCGCTCTTCTTCGCTTGTATTGGGATTAACGAGTAACTCTTTGACTGCATAATAGTATGGGGGATTGGTGCCCACCTGGGCAACTTTATAGACGGTTCCCATCCCCCCTTCGCCTAATATTTGAACTATTTTAAATTTTCCATCAAGGATTGTACCGATCGGGAGAGCCATACTCCGTGCGCTCAACCTTTCTGAACTAATATCCCCTATAAGTGTAAGCAACGTGCAATAGGCAGTCTGGCAGAGTGTTGGGAGATGCCTGATGCGGTTCCGCTATCTCACGGTGCAGCCTCCCCTCGGGTCAGGAGGGAAAAGATGCGCGCTTCTCTGTTCGTTTTGCATATGCAGGCGTAGATATACCGGATCAACAGGCGTTGACATGCACAATAATGGCGGTAATGTTATCCTCGCCGCCGTTTCTGTTCGCCTGTTCAATCAGCTTATCGCAGATTGCCTGAGGGGAGCCTGTTTCGATAATAATACGCTCTATGTCTGGATCGCGGACCATTTCCCACAGGCCATCCGAGCAGAGGAGAAACGTGTCTCCCGGCTGTGCGATTTCATGGAACACATCAACTTCGATCCGGGCATTGCCCCCACCTAAAGAGCGATAGATCAGGTTGCGCTGTGGATGGGTATAGACATCGTCCGGGGCGATCTGGTGGGTTTCCACCAGACGTTGCACAACCGAGTGATCTTTCGTCAGGCGTGTGAGCTTGCCCTTGCGAAAGAGATATGTGCGGCTGTCACCAACATTGCCAATATAGACGTGTTCGCCCTGAAGTAATGCCACAGTGACGGTGCAGCCCAGACCCCGGGCCGAAGCCTTTTCTTCACCGTATCGGTTAATCTTCCGATTGGCCTGCTGGATAGCAGCCTTCAGTTGCTCTTCCATCGCCTGAGCCATATGGGTATCTGCGAGCTTGCTCGTTTGCGGGGACTGTCCCTGATTGCTGGTGTCGGCTTTTTGTGTCTGCTGGAGCACTGCCCGGTCTATTTTGATTGTTGGTTGTTCTGAAATTGGCTTAAAGATGTGATCCAGGCCCTGGCTGATTGTTTCGACAGCGATACGGCTGGCGATTTCACCTGCCTTATAGCCTCCCATTCCATCAGCAACAATAAAAAGACCACGGTCGCCGTCTTCCGCCGACTCTACGCGCTTATAGACGTAGTCTTCATTCTGTTCTCGTTGTCGACCGACATCGGTTTTATCAGCGGCGGTGAGTTTAAACTGCATTGGTACGTACCTCACAGGAGCAGGAATGCTTTTAGAGAAATTTCCATGCTCACTATAGCATATAGCTAGTATATATGACAATTGAGACATCCCCGCGTGTGTGCATATATGAATATGATATGTATATACTTTCTTCTCTATTTATGTGTATCAGGACATGTGAGGCTACCCGTACGGTGCTCCTGTCTTTATACCCATTCCATCACAACTGTGGGATTACCTGCGAGCGAACAGAGATGATAGCATTCTCCCTTCTGCCTGTGCGCTACAACTGCAATTGTCTATACTCAATACGCGCCAGCCCGCAAAAGGTTGTGCAAACCAGTAGCTCATTTTTCCTTGAAAAAAGAAAAGAGGAACCGCATGCCGGGCGGCTCCTCTCCTGTATCAGCTTTTCGCGGGAAGGGCTATCGTGTCTCTTTCTCGCCACGGGCACGGAACTGAAGGCGAATTCCTGTTCCTTTGAAACCGAAGGCGTCACGCAGCCGGTTTTCCAGATAACGAGTATACGAGAAGTGTACGCTTTCCGGGTCGTTCACAAAGAAGACAAAGGTTGGCGGGTTGACCCGGGCCTGAGTCGCATAATAGATCTTGAACGGTTTATGCCGGATAATGGTTGTGTGATGATGGCGAACTGCTTCCTGAACAACCTCATTCAGACGTGAGGTGGAGACACGCAGGTAGCGCATATCGGCGATATTCAGGGCCGTGCGCAGAATCGATTGAACATGATAGCCGGTTTTGGCCGAAGCAAAGATCACCGGGGCATATGGAATAAATTTCAGATCTTCTTCCAGTTGCTTACGCATCTCCTCGGCCTCTGGAATCTCCTCATCCGGGCGCGGGTAGATGCCTTCACGCTCCGCGGCGCGCTGTTGTTGGGCCAGATCCCATTTATTCACGATTACGATCACGCCTTTGGACTGTTCAAGAATCTCGCCCGCGATGTGGGTATCCTGAGCGGTCAGGCCCTCGGAAGCATCAATCAGCAGCAGGGCAATGTCGCAGCGCTCAATAGCCCGCGATGTGCGCAGCACGCTGAACTTCTCGATGCCCGGCGTGATACGACCACGGCGCCGAATACCGGCGGTATCGATCAGCTTGAGCTTGCGTCCTTCAAACTCGAAGGTGGTGTCAATGGCATCGCGAGTTGTGCCGGGAACATCGCTGACAATCGAGCGTTTGAAGCCCAGAATGGCGTTCAACAGCGAGGATTTTCCCACGTTCGGACGCCCAACAATCGCGATGCGCGGAATCTCTTCCTCGTCCTCTTCCTCTTCTCCTTCCTCTTCGGGAGGCAGTTCTTCTACGATGCGGTCAAGAAGATCGCCGGTGCCAATGCCGCTGATTGCAGACACAACAATGGGCTCTCCCAGGCCGAGGGCGTAGAACTCAACGGAATCCTGGCGGCGGGCCTCGTTGTCTGCCTTGTTGGCGGCAAGAATAACCGGCTTGGTTGCAAAGCGGCGGAGTAAGTCCGCAACTTCTTCATCGGCGGCGGTGATCCCGGAACGGGCATCAACCATAAAGACAATCACATCGGCTTCTTCAATCGCAAGTTGCGCCTGCGCCTTGACGTGATCCATGATATCGCCTGGTTGCCCTGTGAGCCCGATCTGTCCTACCGGAACACCGGAGCCAAGTTCGAGGCCACCTGTGTCGATAAGTGTAAACTCGCGCCCATTCCAGTCGGTATCACCATAGAGGCGATCACGGGTTGTACCAGGCATATCTTGAACGATGGCGAGACGCTCGCCAATCATGCGATTAAAAAATGTGGATTTGCCGACATTGGGACGGCCTACAATGGCGACAAGTGGCTTCATTGCGCCCTTCCACCCTTTCTATGTAGTTTTAAGAAGGGCATCTCAGCACTACCCGAGATGCCCTTTGCTCTCTTGAGGACTGTTGTTTGTTATAAACGGTATGATATCAGGAGGCATTATAGCATAAACTAACGTTCCTGGGTATGAGAGGTAAAAGAATAAGAGCTGTTTCAGCGTAGAGAGAATGGATTTGTTCTGTTTCCTTTCATCAGTTAAAGAGCTCAGAGACTGAGCGGCCGTCATGAATGCGGCTGATCGCGCCTGCAAGCAGTTCTGAGACGGAGAGGACAACCAGTTTAGGCAGGCGTTTCGCATCCGGTGAAGGAATGGTATCGGTGATAACCAGCTCCTCAATGGGCGCTTTTGCGAGGCGTTCAATAGCGGGTCCAGAGAAAACGCCGTGGGTGGCGCATAGATAGATCTCGCGTGCTCCGTGCTCTCGGACCATGCGTGCCGCCTGCGTGATAGAGCCGGCAGTATCAATCTCATCGTCAACGATCAATGCGCGGCGTCCCTCAACGTTACCAATGAGTCCCAGGGCTTCGGTTGTGCCATCGTTGCCGAGGCGGCGCTTCTCGACAATTGCCAGAGGTGCGCCCAGACGATCGGCCAGCTTGCGGGCCTTTTTCGCGAACCCTTCATCGGTGGAGACAACCGTCAGATCAGAGATATTCTTGGCGGCGAAGTAGCGGGCCTGAATGGTTTGCGCGGTTAGCTCATCAACGGGAATGTTAAAAAAGCCCTGGATCTGACCTGCATGCATATCCATTGAGACAACACGCTGTGCACCAGCCACTGTAATACAATCTGCGATCAGGCGGGCGGTAATGGGCACACGCGGCTGATCCTTTTTATCAGTGCGGCCATAAGCGTAGTAGGGAATAACAGCGGTAATTCTGGCGGCTGATGCTCGTTTCAACGCATCAATCATGATGAGTAGTTCCATGATTGAGCGGTTGACTGGTGAACTGAAGGGTTGAATCACAAAGACATCGTGTCCGCGCACATTTTGATTGATTTTCACAAAAATATTTTCATTGCTAAATTGAAAAACATCCGCCTTCCCGAGCGGAATATGCAGATGTTCGCAAATGTCAATTGCCAGTTGTCGATTCGCGTTCCCGGTAAAAATACTTAGTTTGTCCACAGGGCACCTCCTGGTTTTTCAGTATACCATATCAGGGAGGTGACCGCACCTGTTGACATGTACAGAGAGGAAAAAGGCTCTCACGCTCAAAAGGACCACCAGAAAAGAGATGCCGCTTCAAGAATCAGGAGAAGCGGCACTCTGTTGCTTTGCCTAGTTGGGCGCTTCCTCCGGGCTGGAGATGAGGATTTGCAGGAAGCGGCGAATTGCCCAGAAGATAAGGAAGTAGATGAGCATGGCAATGAGGGTTGACCACTCAAATGCCTGATCTTGCCGAATAGACGGTGATGGCACAATAGAACGGAACGGGAAAAGAATGATATCGGTCAGCGAGTACAGGAAACCTGCAAACAGGTTGCCGCTGGATGCGCCAATCAGCTTCAACAGGAAGCGAAGCACAAGCGCGACTTCCAGGACTGTAGTAAACCACTGGAGAAAGTCGATCAGCTTTCCGATCGCATATTTCACGGTGCGAGCCTCTTCCTGCCGTTCAAGGTCAATCTCAGGGGCAGGATCACCCGCAGGTGGCGGTTGTTGCTGAGGGGGAAGAGAAGGTTGCCGCATGGGCAGATCCTCCATCCGTCCCGCCCTGTTCTGCATATCTGCCTGACCGGTAGGTTCTTCATAGGGATTATTGCGCATCCTGCCAATCCTCCAACACGCGGTTATGGCATTTCTTCAGCCCACACTGCGTGGCCGAAGAGAATGCGAATACCTGTAGCAAACAAGGGCGGACAATAGAGCAAACAGCATACAAGCACTATCCGCATTGTTGTCTCAGCTCTTAGCTACATTGTCCTGCACGCTGCAATTATAACATTAATTCCGCTCTTGTTGCTACAGGTGTGTTTCGATGTTTTCTTCTTCTATTTGCCTCCAGGCTCAGGATTGGCGGGGCAGCTTACATCATTTCGCGCCAGCAGGATCACGCCATCTGTCTGTTTGATGGTGCAGAAGAGATGTGTTTCGCGAATCTGGTTGAGCATCTCAAAGGTACTTCCGCGCATATCGGCGGGCACAATATTGCGCACATCCACAATTACATACTCAACGGTATGCATATTGCCGTCAAGCGTGAGATAGGTGATAAACGGGAAGACGGTCACATATTGCCGTCGTGTCAGATGTGGATTGAGCGTGGCACTGGCCGAGACCGAAGCCGTATCCGGGATCATGGTCAGCAGTTCTTCAATGCGCTGCTCCCGCGTGCCGGGTGTATGATCCGCGAGCAGCCAGTTGTATTTAGGATACATAATAAAGTTGTTGAGTAGCACCATAAGCACTACCAGCCCACAGATCACCCACTGCATCACGGTAGGAGTAATGACCCGCGAGAGGTCGGTCATCCGCTCATGAAAGCTTTTTCGGCGCAGGGCTCCCTCTTCTACAATTGCCAGCACGCCGGGGCGTACCATCGTCACCGGGCGGGTTGACCAGAGGTTGCGAGCGGCGCGTGTCAGGGCAAGCTGTATGCCTTTGATTGGCTTGACTACAAAGCCCGGCCAGCTTGAACGCTGCGCCTGTGCTGTGTCGCCGACGATCAATGGAATCGGCTCAACCGTTTCGCCGTGGCGAACCTGCCACCAGGCTACAAAGCGAGCCAGACCATGAATTGTGGCAAGCGTGACGAATGGAATAATGGGAGCATTGTAGTGATAAATGCCGCTGTAAAGCTGCGGGCTATTGGTGTTTAGCAGATTAATCGCCAGATCGGGCAGCGCGGGTAGTAACCACTCAATAGCCAGCAGGCCGAAGAAGCCGCCACTGCGGAACAGGCCAACCAGATAGAAGAGGCGATCCAGCGTTACAAAGAAAGTGAAGAGGATCATCGGGTGACGCAGGATGTTCTTGATCGCGTCTCCGGGGGTGTCGCCAAGCTCTACATAGCGATACCAGAAATTGTTCCCCTGATTGCCAGGGTAAAGCTGCTTCATCAACAGAAACGCGCCTGCACTCCATGCGATGCCCCCGACGAAGAGGGCAAGGCCGAGCCGCGGGCGCTTGTACTTCCACATGACCAGCAGGCCAAAGAGACCAACTACAGCAGGAATCTCTTCCTTACAGGAGGCCGCCAGAACACAGAAGAGAATAAAGAGCACAAATCGTCGTTTTGTCAGCGCCCAGGCTGCAAAAAGCATGAATGGCGCAACCAACGCGACCGGGTGAAAGTCAAAGATATTCACGCCGATCAGGGCTGGCGAAAAGAGATAGCCAATCGCCATCCCGGTGGCCAGATAGGGAAATCTGGGGATAAAGTAGCGTGTTAGCGCATAGACTGGGAGCGCTCCGAGAGCCAGCATAGCGGTCTGGAGCGTCAACAGCATACGTGGATCGGCCCAGATCAGATAGAGCAGCGATATCGGCAGGAGAATCGGTTCGACATGCTGGGCTAATCGCAGTGGCGGGCCGAACCAGTCAACTCCCTGGTTTGTCCACTGAAATGGACGTCCATGCAGCGTATTCCAGACAACCTGATCCATATTCCCCAGGTCAAAGGCTGTAGCGCGGAACGTGGTATAGCGCAGGATCGATTCATAGTTGATCCATCCGAAATAGACCACTATCGCGAGACAGGCCAGAAGAAAGGCAAGGCGTGTCTGGTGTTTTTGTAGAAAAGAGAAGGAGAACCGCTTCATCAGACCTCAAATAACTAATATTGATTGCCAGATACCGAGCAGCACAAGGATAATAAATCCCCAGACAACGACGTGTTCAACCCAGGTTCCAGTTTTGAACCGCATATCAGGTCGCGGGGGAATTCCAAAGCGTTTACGGTACGGCCAGAAAAGGGGGACCCCGCCCTCGGTTAAGGAATCACAGGCGATGTGGACGATACATCCAAAAAGGACCCCGAAGAATACAACGTGCGATAAGCTTACGATATGCGCAGGAGCCTGTAAACCGCGCGTACCCAGTAAAAATATTACCACTTGTTCCAGGCCGATGGCCAGCAATGAGCCTAACGCTAACCCGAGAAGGCTATGAAAAATCGTTCTATGCCCTGCCACATGCTGAATTGTCCTACTGATCCAGCCAAAACGACGACCAAGCATGCTTCGTGCGTTATCAATATCTGGAAGCAACGCGCCGAAGCCAACTGCCGAATAGAAGACAGCTTTTTTCACGACCAATGCGAGGGGAACAGATGTAGCGAGTGTCAGAGGGTCTCCTGAGAGGTGAACGAAGCTATCCAGTACAACGCCTGCTGCCAGGCCCATTAAGAGGTGCGAGCGACCTTCCATGATCTTGACTCTCCTGCTTGCGCGGTGTAAAGCGCTTTTTCTCCATTAACGAAACGCATAGGTTATTGTAGAGTGTTCTCGAATTGCTGTCAACTGAAGTTATTCGCCCTCTTGCATCGGGAGACACACGAGGTGCAGGAAAAGAGGAAGCGACGCCTACGAACGGCGCTGTGAAAGCGAGAAATCGGGACGTGCCATATCCTGAAGCAGGCAACGTACCTCATCCCGGAAAGCGCCCTCAGGAGAGGCGAAGTGGAACAGGTCCGCGAACCAGAGGCCATCAATCGCCAGACGCAAGATGGTTGCGTAAGCGCGTGGAAGTCCGTCCTGTTCGGCGCATTGTTGATAGTACAGGAATTCCTTGCGGGTCGATTCGAGTAGCACGGGGTTATTACTGAGTGCTGCGATCAGACCACTGATAAAGTCTGGCTCATACCCGGAAAGATTACAGGAGGTTTGAGCAAAGGCACGGAGCCAGCGCCCCGGGGTGTCATCCTGCTTTGCGAGCTCTTCGTTCAGCCGCGCGCGGAAATGCTCATGAAAAGCGTTGAGCATCCCTTCAATGAGGGCATCTTTGTTCGGGAAATGGTACAGCACTCCGCCCTTGCTGACCCCGGCTTCACGGGCAACTCCTTCTATCGTCAGATGCGAAACGCCGTCCCGATGCACAATGCGGCTGGCCGCTTCCAGAATGGCAGCTCGTTTTGTTGGATGTTGTCTTTCCATAAAGACACTATGCCATTAGAGCATGTTCTTGTCAAGCGGAGGGCAAAAGAAGCAGCTTCCGCAAGTCATAAGTGCGGAAGCTATAAGGTCATTCATCATCCGGGAGCCCGACCAGAACGGAATTCTCTTCGATTTTGACCGGAAAAGTGATCAGGTCATAGCGGGCAGGCCCGCGCAACACTTTTCCATTGGTGATATCAAAGCGAGCCCCATGAAGCGGGCAGGTAATCACGCAGCCATCAAGTTCGCCGCGATTGAGCGGGCCACTGATATGAGTGCAGTTATCAGAGAAGGCATAAATGGTGCCATCGATTTTCGTCAGGCAGACCGGCTCGCCATCGATATCAACGGGATACAGCTTCCCCTCTCGTATGTCTGAGAGGTCGGCTGCTTTGATAAACTCGGTCATAAAGCCTTTTACTCTTCTTCGTCCTCATCCAGATCGGGACGCTCATAGCCGGCTACCGCGAGGCCACGATGCAGGACACGCAATGAAAGGAAGGCACATTTTGTGCGGGCCGGACTGATGGGAATGCCCAGTGCTTCGAGCACCTCATCCTTGCCAAGTTTGACCACTTCCTCGATCGGCTGTCCTTCGATCATTTCGGAGAGCATGGAAGCTGATGCCTGACTGATGGCGCACCCTCTTCCCTGAAAGCGAACCTCGGTGACAAGGCCATTTTCAACCTTGAGATCCATCGCGAGCTGATCGCCACACAACGGGTTGTTATCCTCCATATGTACATCTGGCGCTTCCAGGGTCCCATAGTTACGCGGATTCCGATAGTGATCTAGAATATATTCGCGATAATAATCCATTGACATTGTATCTGCCTCCAAAGGCGCTGCTGCTCAGCGCACAGGGGTACTGAAATGAGAATTGTGTAAAAGTGTACACCTGTGAGGCTGGTTAAGCAAGCGCGTTGGTCGAAAGTTTAGAGACCTGCTGTCGCCTGGAAGATCTCTTGAGCCTTCTGCAAGCCCTCTGCCAGCGTATCAACATCGCGTTCATCATTGTAGACATAGAAGCTGGCGCGAGCGGTTGCCGGAATGTTGTAGCGATCCATCAACGGTTGAGCGCAGTGGTGACCGGCTCGAACGGCAACGCCGACTTCCATATCAAGGATTGAGGCGAGATCGTGCGGGTGTACTCCATCAAGCGTAAAGGAGAGCACGCCACCGCGCTGCTCAACATCTTTCGGACCGTAGATGGTCAGGCCAGGAATCGCGCTCAGCCGCTTGAGGGCGTAAGCGGTCAGTGCTTTCTCGTGCTGGCGGACCCACTCCATGCCAAGCTCATTCAGATAGTCAACGGCCACGCCCAGCCCGATGGCTTCGGCGATCGCCGGGGTTCCTGCCTCAAATTTGTGAGGGAGATCGGCCCAGGTGGACTCGTGTAGCTTGACCGTGCGAATCATCGAACCGCCACCCATAAAAGGCGTCATGGATTCCAGCAGCGGGCGTTTCCCATAGAGCACACCTATGCCGGTCGGGCCAAGCATTTTATGTCCGCTGAAACAGTAAAAGTCAGCATCAAGATCCTGCACATCGACCGTCATATGTGGCACGCTTTGTGCTCCGTCAACCAGCGTGATCGCTCCAACTGCATGCGCCTGTGCGACCATTTCTTTCACCGGATTGATCGTTCCGAGCACGTTTGACATGTGGGCGAAAGCGACCAGTTTCGGCTTCTGCTGTAAAAGCTGCTCGTAGACATCCAGACGTAGCAGGCCCTCTTCGTTGACAGGGACAAATTCCAGCCGCGCGCCCGTGCGCTGGGCCAGTAACTGCCAGGGAACCAGATTACTATGATGTTCCATTTCGGTCAGGACGATCAGATCGCCCTGCTGAATATGTTCCCCACCCCAACTGTACGCTACCAGATTGATACTTTCGGTTGTGTTGCGGGTAAATATGACCTGTTTACTCTGACGTGCATGAATGAAACGAGCGATCTTCAGGCGGGCCCGTTCAACGGCTTCGGTTGCCTCTTCGCTAATTTCATAGACGCCGCGATGGACGTTCGCGTTATAGGTTCTATAGTACTGATCGAGCGCCTCAATGACCACAGCAGGCTTCTGTGAGCTTGCCGCGCTGTCCAGAAAGACCAGACGCTTTCCGTGTACCTGCCGCGAAAGAATGGGAAAATCCCGGCGAATATCCTCAACGCTGCGGTTTGTTGTGTTCTTCTCGCTAATCATCGTATACTCTCCGCCAGACGGGAACCAGGGGGAAGAAAAGCAAAGGGTACCCGTAAACAGGTACCCTGCTCACCAAATTAGTATTCTGAGAGCTCAATCTCGTCCTTGTCTCTGGTTGAGTCATCCAGATGGACCGCGCCCTCATCAACGCCCTCGATCTCCCAGCGCTCCTGAGCGTCGACCCAGGTGTCGGCCTCGGTCTCATAAGCACCGCTCATGCGGGAGATAATGCTGCGGCGCAGACGGATACGCAGGTTCTCCAGCGGAATACGCTGAAGGACCGGCTCAAAGAAGCCCTGCACAATGATGCGCTCGGCCTCAGGACGGGGAACGCCGCGAGACATCAGGTAGAAGAGCTCTTCTTCGTCAATCTGACCGGTGGTTGCACCGTGGCTGGCGCTGACCTCATTTGCCGCGATCTCCAGACCGGGAATGAATTCGCCGCGTGCCTTCTTGCTCAGCATCATGCCGTGCGCCGAAAGGAACGACGCCGTCTGCTGCGCGTTGGGACGCACGCGGATCATACCATCGAACTCGACGCGAGATTCATCTGTCAGCACGCCTTTGACCAGTGTCTCGGCGTTGGTGGACAGGCCCACATGGTCAGACAGCGTGTTGATCTTGTAGCGCTGATCGTGGTCGGTGAAGAAGATACCAACCAGTTCAGCGGCGCTGCCGTTGCCCTGAAGACCCGCACCAATCTCAACAAGATTGAGCTTCGCCCCCAGATCCGACATCACGAAGGTAACGCTCCCGTCATTCTCAAAGACCGCGTTCTTGTTCGTGATATTCCAGGTGTTCTGGTCAAGGTCCTGTAGATAGCTGAACTCAACGCGGGACTCGCGCTGGGCAAAGATCTCAACGGCGTCGCTGACCAGGCTCGGCTGATCGCTGGTCACGCTGGAAGAGAGCTCTTCAACGAAGCGCACGCTACTCTGGGGCTCGGTCACAACCAGTGTATGTGTGAAGGTCGCGGAAGACGGCGCATCAATCCAGACCTGCGAGAGAATCGGCTTTTCGATCTCGACGCCCTTTGGCACATAGAGGAAGAAGCCGGTTGTCCAGAAGGCGGCATGGAGTGCGGTATACTTGCTGGCATGTGCCGGAATGCACTCGGTCATGAAGTACTTCTGCACAAGCTCCGGATACTGCTGTACGGCCTTGTCCAGAGGCAGCAGGATCACGCCCTGCTCCTTGAGATCCTCATCTAGCTGTGTGTGCACTACCGACGAGTTATGCTGCACGATCAGGCCCGAGCGGTCATTGACCAGCGCTTCCTGCAAGGACTGCTCAATCTTCGCGGGCAGCTTCTCACTTGGATCGGGAACATAAGAGGTGAGCTGCTGGAAGCGGAAGCCTGCCAGCGCCTTGAGGGTGCCCAGGTCACCACGACGGCCCAGAGGCGCGGGAGTCTGCTCATAGAGCTCCCAGGCTTGCAGGCGCTTGTCCAGCAACCATTCAGGCTCCCCGCGCTGACGCGATAGCTCTACCAGCGCGTCTTTTGTGAAACCTGTAGTTGAGACATTAAGCATTCGCGGACACTCCATTCTCTTCGATGGACTCTTTCAGCCATTCGTAGCCCTTCTCTTCGAGCTCAAGGGCCAGTTCTTTGCTACCGGACTTGACGATGCGGCCTTCGTACATGACGTGCACAAAGTCAGGCGTGATGTAGTTCAGCATGCGCTGATAGTGCGTGATCAGCAGGATGCCCATGTTCGGGCCACGCAGCGCGTTGACGCTCTCGGAAACAATCTTCAGGGCGTCGATGTCAAGACCGGAGTCGGTTTCGTCCATCAGGGCAATTTCGGGCTCCAACAGAGCCATCTGCAAGATCTCGGCGCGCTTCTTCTCACCACCGGAGAAGCCGTCGTTGATCGAGCGGTTGATAAAGCTGTTGTCTACTTTGAGCAGCTTCATCTTTTCCTGCAAGAGCTTGCGGAATTCACCAGGAGGAATGGTTTTGCGCTTGCTTGCTTTGCCTGACGGGTTCTCGCCCTCTTCGAGAGGCTTGTTGCCTTCGCGAATTGCCTCAAGAGAGCGGCGCAGGAAGTTCGCAACGCTGACGCCGGGGATAGCCATTGGATATTGGAACGCGAGGAAGAGGCGCATACGTGCGCGGCGATCAGGCGAGTACTCAAGGATGTTCTCACCTTTGAACCAGATCTCTCCCTCGGTGACTTCATATTTGGGGTTGCCCATAATCACGTTTGACAGAGTGCTTTTGCCAGAACCATTTGGGCCCATCAGGGCATGTACTTCACCCTGGCGCACCACTAGGTTGACGCCACGCAGAATGGGCTTGCCTTCAATATTTGCGTGAAGGTTTTTAATGACAAGTTCAGATCCCATTATTGATAACACCTTCCTCAATTATGTTCGGTGCGAATGCAGTCGTTCTTTCTGAATTCGCAAAAAAATCGGGACAAAACAAATGCGAGTCCAGGACAACAGAGCATACGAGCTCTGCTGAGCGGCCTGGTGCCTCTCATCTATCAGATAGGGACAAAGCGCAGAAGCGTTTATGCTTCCTTCTTTCCGTATTGCTTTGGATCCAATGGATTTACTTGTTCGGTGCCTGTATCAGGCATTCTCACTTACCCTGGCAGAGATGGAGACTCAGTTTGCTTCTTGAGAGAGCCACCTGTGCTGATAGACGGGCGAACATCTGAAAGCGAGATAAACTGGGTACTGCTCTGCTCCTGGTTTTCGGGAAAGCGGGCTGACTCAGCTACCAGATCGGCCAGTGTGATGGTGTCGAGCGTTTGCGCTACGGCATCACGCACCCGGGCCCACAGGTACTTTGTCTTGCAGGAATCGAGAAAACCGCAGACCTGAGACATCTCGCCTTCTGTTGCACAAATCATCGGAGAAATTGGTCCTTCGAGGACACGTACAACTTCACCCATCGAGATTTCATCCGGGCGACGACTCAAGCGATAACCACCATGTGCGCCCCTCGTACTGATGACCAGTGGCGGCTCTGCCTCGCGCAACAGCTTCACCAGTTGTTCCAGATAGGCCAGTGGCAGCATCTCCGTCTGTGATATGTCAGTCAGTGAGCGGGGACGGCCACCGTAATGCCGAGCGAGGTCTACCATGATCCGCACGCCATACTCGCCTTTTGTAGATACACGCAACATTGTGGTCTCTCCCTTTCTCAACATGTATTGCCAGGTGATACATAGGTATCATATGTGGTCTGCACTATGCGAAATTATTCCGACCTGTTAACTAGGATATATTCTAGCACTAGAGGATATGGAGCGTCAACATATTCTGAGGGAAAAGAAAAGATGCTACCAGGCATACAAAAAAGGCATTTTATCGAGCGTCCCTGTTCTCCTGCGCATAGATCAGCGTTCTTCTGTTCACACTTCGCAAAAAATAGCTCATAATAAAGGATGAACCATCTGGCTGCTTGCGTTATGAGACAAATTGCATCAATTTGAACACTATTTACCTACTGGTTGAGACAAAATACCGTCCTGAAACGATCTTACTATACGAGGATTCGTTTTTTGAGAACAGGCAAAAGTGCCGAAGTGGCCCGTGAACGCTTCTCCGGGCCGTAGCCCTTGCGTTTTTATGGTGATGTAGAGAAGTGTGAAACAGGGTACAATACCTGATATGGAGTTTGGCACAATGTCTGAGGGTGGATGGTATCGGTGGTTTGAGTGTCAAATGGGCCGTAATGGGGAACTACTATCGTATGCGAAACGTGTAGTAGTTAGTAGTGGATGTTTGACATTGTGTTGACTGAAAGTCCTCGTTGAAGCAGTTCTGCTTTCTTTTGAAAAGCGCATCAGGAAAAATTCTGCTATGGAACAAAATACATTTATCGGTCAGCAACTCGGCAGCTATAAAATAGTGGAGGCGCTTGATAGTGGTGGCTTTGGTAGCGTCTATGTGGCGCAACATGTGATCCTGACGCGCCGCAAAGTGGCTATCAAGCTGCTGCATACCGTCTATCTCAACTCGCGCGAAGTGCAGGAACAATTCCTCGAAGAGGCGCGTTTACTTGAAATTCTCAAGCACCCCTATATTTTGCCGGTGCTGGATATAAATATATATCAAGGATTCCCTTACCTCGTGACAGAGTATGAAGCGCGTGGCTCGCTGCGCCGTCGCTTGAAACAACTGAAAGGGCGTGCGCTCCCCTTGAACGAGGCACTGCGCATTCTCAAACAGGTGGGTGAAGGACTGGCGTTCGCCCATAAACAGCAGATTGTGCACCGAGATATCAAGCCCGAAAATATCCTCTTCAACCAGGAGGGTGATGCTCTGCTGGCAGATTTCGGGTTGGCAATCGTGCTCAGTAACGCCAGTATGAAATCAGTCAGTATGACCGGTACTCCGCGCTATATGGCCCCGGAACAGTATCGAGGCATTATCAGCAAGGCCAGCGATCAATATGCCCTGGGCTGTGTTGCCTATGAGCTGTTAACCGGGAAGATGCCGTTTGAGGGCTCGGACCCGGTCGTGTTGATGTATAAACATGTCACGGAACAGCCTGTACCGCCGCGTGAGCTTAACCCGGATATTCCGGAACATATTGAGCGGGCCGTGCTTCGGGCTCTCGAAAAGGATCGACAGAAGCGCTTCTCCGATGTACAGGAGTTTGTGGAGGCGTTGAAGGCAACGACAACGCCGCTGGTGCCCTTGCCCGAGAGCAGCTATAAAACGCAGACGCTGGTGGAGGAAGTAGGCGGTGTCGATGAACCGCATATGGCTGATGATGGTCCGGCTGAGGAGCGGCCAAAGACTGACGAGCAGGACGCGGCTCCTTCCTCGGCCCCGGATGAGGCTGATGAGGATACACAGGAGCGTGAGCAGGTTCTGACTCCTCCCCATCTGGAGGAAGATACATTCTTCTGGCCCGAGGATGTCGAGAGTAAGGAGAAAGCCCCTGTTCAGAAAGAGCCTCAGACACAGGAAAAGCTCGATGACATTATGACGATTCTCATCGTGGATGATGGAAAGGCTGAACAGAGGCTGGAAGAGCAGGAGACAATGCTGATCCCTATCGATCAGGTTCAGCAGGAGAGCGAACAGAAAGAGCGTCTGGCAAAGATTGAGACGCTGGTGCCCGAGAATACTCAGAAGAAAGACATTCAGGAGATGGAGACTGCCAGCGTTGTCGTTCGGCAGGCCTCTGATGAGGAGGAGTATATTCCAACGGTATTGACCAGGCAAGTCACGCCGGAACCGCCTATGACTCCCAGGCCGGTCATTCCAACGCCAATGCCGCGCACGATGGCTCCGGCCTCACCCCCTCAACCACCGGTGAAGCATGGACAGGGAAAGCAGAGTCTGGGCAAGGAGATTCAAAGGGCCTTTCGCACGCCGCAGGTGCTCTTTGCGCTGACTGCTCTGCTCATGATCGCCAGTATTGCGTTTGCGCTGCTTGTCAATCCGTTGCGCACATCCTTCGGTGAGGGGCAACATATGCCATCTCCTGCGTCGCGCAATGTAGTGACGCCCGGGACAACGCCATCGACGCAACAGACGGTGCAGCCAGGAGTGACCCCGGCTGATGACGGGAATACGGATCAGTCCGAGTATGGTGGTGGAGATAACCCTTCGGCAACGGAAACACCAGATAGTCCCGTTTCAACCGAGGAGCCAGTAAACCCTGAGCCGACGCAGGGCGTCACGCCGACTGTCGAGCCAACACAGCAGCCGACTCAGGAGCCAACACAGCAACCGACTCAGGAGCCGACGCAGCAGCCGACTCAGGAGCCGACGCAGCAACCAACGACGGTGCCGACGCAGCAGCCAACGCAGTCAACCACACCAACTACATAATCCAGGGAAAGGCAGGGGCTCACTAGCGCCCCTGTTTACTCTCTCTGCAAGAGCCTCGGAAGATACTGACGGCTATAGCCGCGCAGGTGATGGGTTGTACCCTCTAAGACAAGATCGAGACAATGAAGCAGCCCTTTGCGCGGCTCGCTGAAGTCGATATGCCGATCACCCTGTTCATAGTAAAGCTGAAATGCATGCATGTAGTCATTCTGGCTGATCTGGCGTAACAGGTTTTCGGCCCTCTGTGTCGCCGCTGAATGGCAGGAGCGACCCCTATAACAGGGAAGATAAATCCTTTGATGTTGATGGGCCGACCAGATATGCCAGTAATCGTCTGGATGCGAGGGGCTATAGAGCAGGCCATCAGGCAGATAGATGATACAGGGAATGGACAGGTCTGTGATTTGCCAGACTTCTGCCTGACTGGAGAGCTGTGTGAAGGCCCGGGAAGCAGTTGTCAGGTTGGTGAGGTAAAGCGGCGCTGGCGAGAGAAAAGAGCGATAGCAGGGGTGACCGAGCAGCAGTGAGGCGAAATCAAGCCGTGTCAGATGCTCGTACGCGATAAAGTGAAAGCGGTACAGCAGGCTCTGGCATTCACGTGAGATACAGATAAAGCAGGTCAGGCCGTGGCGGTGTGGAAACCGTTGGCTGATAAGATGCAGCCGACAGTGGGGCGAAACGGTTGCCGCTGATGCTAGCCAGCGTTGTACCGGGTGTGGGAGATTGGCGATCCCATACGGGAGGTTCTTTGCCTTTTCTAGCAGAACCCAGAGCCGGGTATCTGTGGGAGGTATCGATGCCTCTGGCTCCGTAGTGAATGCGAGAGTTTCGATAGAGTTCATGCAGTCCTTTCCCTTCAACTTCCACCTGTGGGCTTCTGTCAGTTCTGTTCTCTGCATTCTACAACAGCAGAGAAGACAGGGGATAGAAGCGCGGGAAATATATGCCGAAAGTACTCTTCTAAAGTAGAAGCGGTACCGATGCCCGGCTGATGACACCGATACCGCGAAAGCGTAGAACGTGACAGGAGAATCAGTGTGGTTTTTGTCCGACGATAATCTGACGCGTTCCTTTGCCGAAGGGCTTAAAGGTATAGTCACCATAAATGGCATCAATCGCAAAGCCCGTACTGAGGAAGAGCAATTGAAGCTCGCGCGGGAAGAAGACATGCATCTCCAGCTTGGTCAGATAGCGTTCATTTTCTCCTGTTTCAAAGTATTTCTCATGGACCCAGGAGAGGCGCTGAAGCTGTTCACTGGGGTCATACCGTCGGGTTGTATACACATGCATGGTGAACTCGCCGTTTGGATCTTCAAGCTCATCTTCCAGGTAGACGTGTGAGGGATTATTCAAGGCATTGCTCAGATAATCGAGGTCGGGGAGCTGGGTATCTACCACGAAGTAGCCACCGGGGGCAAGATGGTCATAGGCGTTTTTAAATGTGGCTATCTGGTCTTCAATCTCGAAGAGGTGGCAGATAGAGTTAAAGGGAAGAAAGATCAGGTCGTAGAAACCCTTTCGAGGGAGCTGGTAGCTGGTCATGTTGCCTTCATAGAGTGCAACGCGCTGCTGAAGCTCAATGGGCTGTAACGCAAGCTTGCGCCGATAGGCTTTAAGCATCGAAGGCTCAAGGTCCAGCCCATCAAGCAAAAAATCACCCGGACCCTGGAGCAATTCCAGGCCGATCCTCCCACTGCCACAGGCCAGCTCAAGCACGCGTTTGGGTGCAAGGCGCTGTAGCAATTCCCGCCAGAACGGCACATCCTGTTCTGACTGTGATTGATATTCCAGGTCATAATCACTGACCTGCTCGTAAAATTTCCCCACTGCGTAGGGCATAGTTGTATACCTCTTGATAGAAACTATGCATTGTCAAAGATATTAGATGCCTATTCGTCAGGTTTTCAGGGCACCTTTTCAGTGTTCCAACACGCTCACAACCGCCTGTGCCGAAGTGCGGCCCAGCATGCGAAAAAGAGAGGAAAGAGTTTCGCCCTCTGAACCGGGTGTTCAGAGGTGGAGCGAGCTTTTGTGCCGTGCGGTTACCACTCCTTTACCTGATGAATAGCGAGGATAAATCCGTGATAGAGAGTAGCACAGAGTCAATAAACTCTGCAAGAGGGAAGCTACTCATTGATGCATAAATCAGCCTGGCAGGCTGTTCCTGACAAACAGGAAACTTGTCTTAATTGGCATTGCTCTCCCTTACCTTCCCCGATTATCTGAAAAAATGTGATGTTTTCCCACTTTTCACGATATCTTTTGTAGAGGTTACTCCATATCGAGGGCCTGTTACTATTTTCTTTCCTCTTTTTTAAAGCAAGGATTATGTTATAAAGATGATCTGGAAAAAAATGCAAATGAATGGCAGAAAGCATACACGACGAGCAGCATTGGTTGGTGGGATACACCTCTCGCTGCTGGCGTTATTGAGTGCCTGTAGCCCTGAAAGAGCTCAGGGGAACCAGCCACCTTCCGAGACGAAAACGACCCCAACGCCGACAATTAGCCCCGGCTTAACGAAGCAGGGAGAAGAACAGCTTGCGCTCTTCCAGAAACGCCTCGAATGGCTTACAAAAGCGAAAAAGGATAACAGTACCTACAAGCAACAGTATGAGGCTGACAGGCAGGCACTACAGAGCGCAAAGACAGATAGTGCGTATCAGAAGGCGCTGAACATACTGAAGAAGCATCTGGATGACTGCGAAATGCCTGCATTGCAGGCCGAAATTATCGTGCGTCGGGATCAGCTTCAACAGGAGGTCGAGCAATGGGGCAAAGAAAACTACTATCAGAATCCCTCCTCGGGTATCAAGTATGCGCTTGGCTTTGAATATGGCGTGGAGGGCGCAGTCTGGCAGATCAATCAGGGTCTGGAGGGCAATAAGACGTTACAGGATGGGATCTGGTATTTTGTGCAGGGCGAGGTAACACTTGAGGCCTACCGCCAGATGGTCAAAGATCTGGATATGTACGAGCTACACTTCCAGTATATGAAGCAGAACCGCAAAGATACTACACCCTATGATCAGCCGCATGAGGTTGATTTGCAGATGATGAAGCGGTACGGCAAAATGAACGAGCGCGTGATTGTGGTTTCCCTGGCCGAGCAGGTGATGCGGGCGTATGAGAATGGCGTGCTGAAGAAGGCCATGTATACCACGACCGGGCGGCCTGAATTCCCGGCTGTCCCGGGCAAATGGCACGTCTTGACCAAGAAATCTCCTGATCTCTTCACCTCAAGTGCTCCTCCGGGAAGCCCGATGGCCTATCCGCCGACACACCTCAACTATACAGTGCGCTATTGTTATCCTGAGTATTACCTGCATGATAGTGATTGGCGGCTGGATTATGGTCCGGGAACTCAGTTCCCGCATGTTGACTCAAGCGGCAACGAGTCGGCCAGTACCGGCTCACATGGGTGTATCAACTTCCCGGTTGCTGAGATGAGCTGGATTTATGAGTTTACGGATATAAATACGTGTATCCTGGTCTACTAATGATCCTTCCGCGTGGGCGCTCCTCCTCCTGATGGGAGCGCTCTTTTTTTGTGCTGTTTGTCTGCCCACAATATGATGACATATACTGAATGCAAACAGCGTGCTGGATTTGTGTGAAAGGATGAGCGTCCGTGACATCGTTTCGAGAGCATCCGGTGTATAACCGAATTGAAGCTGTACGGAAAGAGAAAGGAATTTCTCGCGAAGAGCTCGCGCAAGCGCTGGACCTTCGTTACAGTGAATTGGGGTTTATTGAGACCCAAAAAGTGACGCCCGGTCTGGCTCTGGCGCTACGAATAAGTGCCTATCTGGGGGTACCGGTCGAGTCGCTTTTTTCGCTCACACCCTACCAAAGCGAGTGGCTGGTCTAGCGCGAGTCAGGAGGTCGGGAAACCTGATACAATAGGGGCCATAGACGCATTGACTGGTTCAAGAATGCCGCTGTCTGCGGTAAAGAGAGGAAAGAAACTGCGCTTATGCCGTATACATCAATTCGTGAAACCGCCGAGGAGATACGCGCCGGGATTATCACGCCAACAGAGCTGGTTGAAGAAATATTTGCCCAGATAGAGCAGGTTGAGGGCGAGATTCAGGCCTTTGTCACTCTGATGAAGGAGGAGGCGCTTCGGGACGCGGAGCAGGCCGAAAAAGAGCTTCGGACGGGGCTGTATCGTAGCCCCTTGCAGGGTATTCCCATTGCGGTTAAAGACCTGATCCATGTAAAGGGGGTGCCAACTACTGCCGGGTCTGCCATATTGGAGAATCACGTTGCCACAGAAGATGCAGCGGTTGTAGAGCAGTTGCGTAAGGCCGGGGCTATTATCATTGGCAAGACACGAAACTTTGAATTTGCCTATGGGCCGTTCTCGGCGCCGACCTGTAACCCGTGGAACCATTCGCGCTCGGCGGGCGGTTCCAGTGGTGGTTCTGCGGCTGCGGTCGCTGCTGGCATGTGTTTGGGCGCGATTGGTACAGATACCGGCGGCTCTATTCGGGTGCCATCGTCTTGCTGTGGAATCACTGGTCTCAAGCCAACCTATGGCCGGGTCAGTTGCTACGGAGTGATCCCGTTAAGCTGGTCGCTGGATCATGTGGGGCCAATGGGGCATAGCGCAGAAGACTGTGCGCTGTTATTCGATGTGATCGCAAAGTATGATCCACGAGACCCTAATAGTGTCTCTGGCCCGCCCAGTGCGCCTTCACGTTCAACGGCCAACCTGATTAAGGGTGTTGAGGGGCGTGGTCCGCTTTCGCTGCAAGGGCTGCGGGTAGGCGTTGTGCAGGAGTCATTTGTTGCCCCGCTTGATCCAGAGATTCGCGCTGCCTGGAAAGCTACATTGCGGGTGCTGGAAGAAAACGGTGTTGAGGTTATCGAGATCGAGGTCCCGGTACCAACCATAACGCTCTATCGTACTATCCAGAAGCCAGAGGCGACGCTTGCCCATAAGCAGCAGGGATGGTTTGAGCAGCAGCTTGAGAAGTATGGCGAGACCGTGCGCACCCGCTTGCTGGAAGGGGCGCAGATCAGCGCGGTTGATTATGTACAGGCGCTTCATGAGAAGTGGTCGCTGAGCGGGAGTATGCGTTCTGCCCTGCGCCAGATCCATGCATTTGTCTTGCCGACCATTCCTGTTCCGCCGATTCCTCTGGAGCACGAAGGGAAAACGGTGGTTGTTGACGGCGAAGTCAACAATGCTGCTGATACTCTGTTGCGTCTGACCATGCCGTTTAATATTACAGGGCTGCCGGCTGTCTCGTTCCCGGCGGGCTTTACGCAGGACGGGCTCCCGATTGGTATGCAGGTCGTTGGCAAGCCGTTCGAGGAGGCAACAATCTTGCGGATGGTTCACGCCTATCAGCAGTTGACCGACTGGCATCGGCGTGAGCTGCCCGCTTAGAAGAATGAAAGCGCCAGAACCGATTCTCTGGCGCTTGTATTTTCTCCATAAATTACGGGAATAGCACAATTCACCTCAAATTGGGAAATAAGCCACAGACAGATACTGGCAGGTAGGGTAAGATAGGAATAGGAAAGAAATGTCCTGAAGTATTCTGTGATTCGTGTAAAGTGTAGAAGGAGTGGCATTACAAGGGACAGCCCGAAAGAAGAGAGGAAGGAGCCATTGCATGGACAAAGCAAGAGATCAGGAGGAACAACAAAGAGCCGCTGCACTCCAGCAGAAGCTGGTGGATGAGCTGGTGTATAAGGGGTTGATTACCTCGCCCCGCGTGCAGGAGGCGTTTCGGGCGATTCCTCGGCATCTGTTCTTGCCGCATGTGCCGCTTGAAGAGGTGTACCGCGATCAACCCATTGTCACCAGAATGCTGGACGGAAAGGCGATAAGCTCTTCATCTCAGCCCGCCATCATGGCACTCATGCTGGAAATGCTGGATCTCCAACCGGGGGCGCGTGTGCTGGAGATAGGGGCAGGTACTGGCTATAACGCGGCCCTGATGGCATATCTTGTCGGTGAAGAGGGGCGGGTGGTGTCGGTTGACATTGATCAGGATCTTGTGGAGACGGCACAGGAGCATATCCAGGCAGCCGGGTTCCCACAGGTTCAGGTGGTGCAGCGTGATGGCTTCTTTGGCTATGCGGAGGCTGCCCCTTATGACCGTATTGTTTTGACTGTGGGATCAGTGGACATTGCGCCCGCCTGGTATGAACAATTGAAGCCCGGGGGCAAGCTGGAACTCCCATTAGATCTGAATGGACCACAACTGGCTGTTGTGTTTGAGAAACGAGAAGGCTATTTTGTGCAATGTGTGCAACGACCATGTGGCTTTATGGGGCTGAGGGGACTGCTGGCAGATACCGTACAGGATGTGGAAATAGAACCGAATACGGTGAGTGTTAGAGTGGATACAGAGAGCGATATCAGCCAGATCCGCCGCTTGTTGCGCAAAAAGGGCCGGGACACCCTGCCATCTGTACCCGTCTCGATTCTCGACCTGTATGGCGGCCTGTTTCACTGGTTAATGGTGCGGGTACCGCATATCGGCTTCCTCTTAGCAAAGGGGGCCTTTCTTCAGCGACATCGTCTGCCTTTACAGGGGAACTGGGGAATGACGCGGGAACGCGCTCTGATGGCTCCGTGTCTGTTTGATGGCAAGGGGTTCTGTATGCTTGTATGTATGCCTGCTCATGAGCCAGGCACTGAGCCTGATCGCATTGTGATTCGTTCCTTTGGCGACGGGCGGAATCTGATTCAGCTTCTGGATCAGCAGATCCGACTATGGGTAGAGGCTGGAAGACCATCTATTGAAAAAGTATTTATGAAGGCATATCCACGTAGTGAACACTCTATCGGTGCGGCAAACGAGGTGGTAGTACCTCGGCGCTGGCATCAATTTCTATTTCGATGGCAATGACACACTACAGGAAGAGGGGAGTTTATTGTTATGTTGCCTGTTGTCGAAAAAGCTACTGATAAACAATTTTTACGCTCTATTGCAAATCGAGAGTTTAGTATTCCTGATGAACTGGATCCGTTCGAGTTTGCGATTGCTCTGCTTCAAAACCTGGGATCACCTGATGAAGAGTTGCGTGATGAACTCAGCTATATGATCCTTGCCAGTGGCATTCTCGCGCAGAACAAGCTGAATGGAGAGCAACTGGAACAACTTTTGAAGCTGCTTTTGAGCGAGGAACACCTGTTTTTCCGCATTGGCGAGGCCGGTACTGATTCAGTCTTTATGCGAAGCTTCTCTAACCTTATTATCGCGGCCATTCTCTATACCGATGCAAAGGTGCCAGCCCTCTCGCCAAAGGCAGTGAAGCAGACAAAGAGCGCATTACTGCGGTATGCCCGAGAGGAACGGGACTGGCGAGGCTATGTTGAGGGGAAAGGATGGGCCCATGCGATGGCGCATCTTGCTGACGCGCTGGACATCTGTGCACAAAACCAGCATATAGAGCTTGAGGATCGTAAGGATATTCTGCGCACCTTAAGCATGTTGTGCAGGCTTCCAGTGCCGCTGTTCAACGAGGAAGATGTTCGTCTGGCCACGGTGGCATATCATATGATCCTGGGGAAACAGATAGAGCAGGAGTTTCTGCTTCAGTGGATTGAGTCCTGTTATGTTCAGCGCAAAGCTGATGTCTCCTCATGGAGAAAGGCGGCAAATGCCAAGAACTTTCTGCGCAGTCTCTACTTCCTTTTGCTCTGGGATAACATCGCTTTGACGCTTCTAGAGCCAATTTCGGAAGTTTTGCGGCGACAGGATGAACCATATGTAGAGGGGGAGTAGTAGAGTATACCAGATGGGGATTGAGGGCGCTGATCGGACTGAAATAGTGTTGGACACTGTTTCTCGGTGTCCAACATTACAAGCGCGATTGAGTGGTCGCTTGTGGATGGTTATTGAATAAGGGCTTCAACGGTATTCAGAAAGTCATCCAGATCGAACGGCTTAGTCAAAGGCACAAGATCGCGCTTTTTTACTTCCTCAAGGGGAGGCATTTGTGAGCTCATAAGAATCGTCGGAGGGCACTTCAATTCGGCCCTCGCTTGCAGACAGTCATACAGCTCAAGTCCGTTCATTTCCGGTAACAGGTAATCCGTAATAAAGAGATCTGGTTTGACGCGGGCAAATGCATTAAGAGCTTGCTTTCCATCCGTAACCAGCAGGGTTTGATATGGTGTCTCCTGACTCAGCACCTCTACTAGCATTAAGCCTATATTACGATCATCTTCAACGACAAGAATGGTTTTTTGAGATGGAGCCGCAGGGCTCTCTTGTTGTTGATACGCCTGGACCATATGAACCCTCCCTCACATAGAAAGAAAAAAAGCGTTACATTTGTAGAGACTTTAAGATATATTTTTTTAGATAGAAATTCAGTTAATTGCTGATTGTGATATTTTTGCGTAAAGTATCTATACGTGTGATATATGTCATTACATCATACAATAGAGTTCTCTTAGAATACGTAACAGAGCGAAAAAACGTTTCGAGACTTGTGGCACTGATTGACGATGCTAAGAAAAGCGCTTTTGAGCCAGGAGTGAAGGTAGAAGTGCGGAAAAGGGGTTGACAGAGTGTGGTAGAGGCTGGTATAATCCTTCTTGCCGATAAGGCTAGCCGGTGTAGCTCAGGGGTAGAGCAGCGGTTTTGTAAACCGCCGGCCGGGGGTTCGAATCCCTTCACCGGCTCTTTGATTCCAGGTGGCTTGATAAGCCACTTTTTCTTTTTTTGGTGTGTTGAAAATGTCAACATAACCGTTGCTCCTTCTTTGAAAACCGTTGTCTTAGCGTAAACAAAACCGCTGCTCTACCCCTGAGCTACACCGGCTTGGTTTTCTAAAAGGAAGTATACCATGTTTTATCAAATTTGACGCAAGTTTCTTTTATTTTTAGCCATTTAAGCAATACCTCACAATCTTTCTAATTGAGCACTGATTGTGCCCTTTTGCAATACTATTTTAGGCCGTGCAAGGCAAGGAGTAGATCAGAGTCTGTAGTTTGCGTTCCACAAATTTGCTCCAGGCAGGGTGGAAAGCCGATGAAGAGATGTGCAGAAACTGAAGACTACAGATACTACAGACTATTCCCTTAAAAAGTCTGCACTTTTCGCTTTAAGTTATTTGGGCTCAGTTTTCGATACCTGGCGGGGGCCTTTAAAGAATCTGCACTTTTTGCCAGAGTATTCTAAAAAAATGGAGGTTTGGCTTTTCTGATGAAGCTTCTCAAGCAACGTCATCCACACAATCTACAGAAACTGCAGAACTACAGAAACCAAAGAAACCCCCAAAAATTGTCTGTAGTTTCTCTTCCGTGCAAGGGGGTCCTACAAACAAAATTCTGTAGTTTCTCCTCTTTACCTGCAGCTTGCACTGGCTTGTAGAGCCAAACGAACAAAACTACAGAAACTACAGACTACAGAAACTAAAGAAACCCCTGAAAATCGTCTGTAGTTTTTACTCCGTGCAAGGGGTTGCCCCTCTTCCCTGGAAGATTCCTCATGTTGTCCGTACAAATGCCCTCTCTAATAGGATATCTTGTCATAACAAGACTGTTGTACTTACGACATAATTATATTCATAATAATATTATTATGATAATAATATTATTATTTAAAATAATAACTATTTTAGAATAGATAGCGTTGTATGGACATCCTGTACTGTGCCCCTTGCACGGAAGAGAAACTACAGACCATTTTCGGGACTTCTTTGATTTCTGTAGTTCTGTACTTTGCAACTTCATTGGCTTTATAAGCCAATGGAAGCTACAGACAGGTGCAGAAAAAAAGAAGAAACTACAGAAACCCGTCTGTAGTTTCTCCCTTGCAAGGGGTAGGCTCCGCTTTCACGCGTGGGGTGCTACAGAAAGTATATCTTTGGTGTCAGAGCCAGCATGACGACGCCAACGGGAAAACCCACAACGGTAGCGCAGACCATAAGTGCAATGAGAAGCCAGGACGTTCCGAGCCATGAACCAATGACACAGAAATAGAGAAGCCTGATGAGGAGAGGCAGCTTCTTTTTTTGTACATTGACGACGTTTACCACGTTTTGCACCTGGGGCTGAACCACTATGTGCTGAGGCGGCATCATCACCTGTTGTTGTGGATACAGAGGCTGCTGCTGCATCGGATAGGACGGCTGTTGCGGATAAGATGGCTGTGGCGCTGGATAGGGGTGTTGAAGCGGTTGTTGTGGCGCGTAGGGCTGTTGGGATGGCTGTGGATAGGTTGGCTGCGGTGGCGCGAATGTCGGTTGTGAAGTATATCCTGCTTGATAGTCATGAGAAAAATGCTCTTGTGATGAGGGATGTTGATACATAGGTTCCTCCAATGAATATGTACATTCAAATGAATATCGTCTTTTCACTTAAACGTAATGATGAGGCAAAAATAACATCGTTTACCTGTGTTGATTTCTTTGCTCCCTTGCTTTTTTGTTTCCTCTCTCAACGTGTATTTTTTCGTTGTTCATGCTGGCCTTCTAGCTGCTTCACTATAAGAGCCATCGCCTTCTCTCCTACCAGCTCCCTCAAACGGTTGTGGAGATTTGCTATCTGTTCCATTCGCTTTGTAATGAATGTGTGTTGAGATGTGCCTTGCGCCAGGCCAGACAGTCCACGTTGAGCTGCTTCATATTCCTCGCTGATCTGAGCCAGTAAACGTGTAACTTCGCTGTTTTGTGTCATTGCTCCCTCCAACCCTATGAACCATAATGGTTTTAATCATCCTGGTTATAAACATACGATTACCCACATCATGTTGTCAAACATCGTGAAAAATACCATGCTATTCTAAATCAAGGTGGCTTGGTAGACTCCTCTATAGTTGAACCAGGGGAGTCAGCATGCTATTTCGTTTAAAAGTCAAAGAAATCGCTCAGCAAAAGGGACTGAGTCAGAGGCAGCTTTTTCTACAGTCAGGGGTCGATATCACGATTATCAGGCGAATTTTCCACAATCCGCACACCAATATCACTCTGGAGACGCTCGCGAGAATAGCGAAAGTGCTGGAGACGGACATATCTGAGCTGGTTGAGAGCGTGTCAGGTGACGAGAAGAATGGCGAGGGAGTATAAGAGCCCCCTGAAGGCGTCGTAACATCGATATTTTGCGGGGATGCATAAATCTGTGCACCCCTGCAAATGTATGCCCGAATTTTGGCCAATTTGGGACGGTAGAGCGTATGTCAGCAGATGATTTTGTATTGTCTGCTTTCCTTGCTGATGACCTTGAAAATACCGAGATCATCGGGTGCAGGAGCAACAACTACAGACAATTTTCGGGGGTTTCTTTGGTTTCTGTAGTTCTGTAGTTCTGTAGGTTGTGTGGATGAAGGAGCTAAATGATGAAAACCCGACTACGAGTGAAAGAAATTGCCAAGAAGAAAAACATGTCTATGACGAGGCTGCACATAGAAAGTGAAGTCCCTTATTCAACCATAAGAAATATATTTAAGAATCCTTTCCAGGGTGTCACCACATACACCCTGACAAAACTTGCCAGGGCATTAGGCGTGGAGACGCGTGACCTTCTGGAAGATGTGCCAGATGAGGCAGATGAGCCAGCCGAATAAGCATTCCCTGCATGGCGAAAGCTGTGCAGGATGCTGGTAGAAAGCAGGAAGTACTGTCATCTGTACGAACATACGTAAGTATGATATAATAGGATTATCCCGTTACGTTCAACGGGGCAGGATTTTCGTTGTTAGTGAACACAACCACAAACAGAACAAGAAACCTGCGGGTGGTCAGGCCAGCGGGTTTTCTTGTTTTTTGGTGCAATCCCTCAAAGGGAATTTCCCCAAAATTGCCTGTTTTTCCCCCCAGACTACCAGATTGAGCTTTCAGCTTCTGTATGCCCCAAAATTTCAAAATTTTGGGCCGTAGAGCATTCATTAGCTTAAGATGTTGAGTCGTCAGCAGGAAGTTCACTGCCGATGAATTGTTGACGGGCATATTCACGCTGTTGAAGGAGAGGGCAACACGTCATCTGGCTTGTGGAGCCTGCTAGAGGCCAGTTGTTGACATGTTGACATTGTTGACAATAGGCGATTAAAAAAGGGGAGCGAAAGAAAATGTTGACAGAGCAGGGAATGTTGAAGAGATGTTGAAGCTCTCCTTCCACACGTAAACCAGCGCTACAAGCAGCCTGAACCGAATTTGTTGACATGTTGACACTGTTGATAGTGGAAAAGAAAATTCTCCTTTTCTTTTCGCAAGAAAAAATTCTCTAAATCATTATCTTGTCTGTACAAATAATAATAATAATAATACATAACATAATATTATTATTACGTTATGTTGTTAGTACAAATTAGTTTATTTTATATTATAGAGAAGTCTTTTTTTAAAGTTAATTGTCAACAACGTCAACATGTCAACAAAAGGGCTTCAATTCCCTGCTAGAGCCAGTTTAATCGTTGAAGAGGAACCTCAACACCATTCAACACAAAACCGAAGCGTCAACACTTTTCCCTCTGCTCTGGCAACAAAAAAGAAGCCCCTGCTGACCGTCGCAGGGGCTTGACACTATTTGAGCTCGATCACCAGCTCAAGAATTCGACACACATCAGCGGCAACCCACCAAAATTCTCCGTAGGTATCAAGCATCTTCTCAAATGCCCAGAGGGCTACGAATCTCGGTCTTATTGTTGAACATTTTATCTCCGCAATAGATATTGCGGCGTCGGAACGGCTCTGGCGTTCGTTCTATCAGATACTGAGTTTTGGCAGGGTAATACCAGGGAATAGGGAGCTTGAAGTTGAGAGTTTGCGGCCAGGACGGGCAGGGAACGTTGTATTTCTGGCAGAGGTACTCAACCGATGCGGCGCAAAAGGCGGCCCACTGGAGCTGTGAAGGGGTCGCCTGCTCTGGCAGGTGAATTGGTTCAGAGACAAGCTGAGAGCGATCATCAACGGAGTAGACGAACCATTCGTTCATGAAGTTTCCGAGAGCGATCCAGGGATCAACGCCCTGACAAATCTCTGCAAAGGCTCGTTTCATGGTTTGCTTCTGATAGTTCATAGACGTTCCCTCCTTATACCCATTATACGATATGAGGAGGAAGGGGAAAACTTACTGCGGGAAGCAGAATTCCAGCGTATTTCTGACTTCGTAGATCTGCTGTACTCGTCGCGAGAAGTGGCGATCCAGAAGCTGTTGCGCTTGCTTGCGTGTTCGTATTTTGAGTTGCTTTGCCAGGGCGTCAATGTCTGGTAGATCTTTTTGTCTTCCTGCTAGCAGCTTCAGTGCAAGTATGTACTCCTTTGGTGGCACATAGACTTCCAGGCATTTGAACCTTTTCCAGGGGACATACTTCCCGGGAAGGCCAAGCTCGGTGAGGAAATCATCAACCAGATCGTTAAGCCAGGTAACAGGGAGCTGCTGTTTCCTGGCAATGGAAACAACGGACTGCTTAAATATCTGGCGATCCTCAATATGCAGAAAGACAACATCGACATCGTTGGTCGCTTCGCGGTTGCGGATCTGGGTCAGCATGTACGCACCGCCAACGATCATGATTTGAACGCGTGACGTAAGTTGCTGTTTGCATAGCTCTTTGTCGAGTTCCTTGAGCAGCTTTTCAATGTCCTTGCGATTCATCTTTCATCTTCCTTGCTGTTTATATGCGCTGATACTTTGTGCTGTGGCTGGTCTGGAACTATGAGATTTTGCCGTGCTTGAGTAGCACTTCAAGCTGTGCCTGGAGCGCTGCAGTGTCGTAGTGCTTCATGCAGGAAGTACGAAGAGTGTTGACTGTCAGAGTCTCCACGCGCTCCAGGTGGCGCAGGTTTTCACGCTGAATGTGCTCAGGATTCGGCTCTTCCAGGAGCAGTGTCGGAGCTGGCGGCTGTTTTTCCCGCTGGCTCTGCGGAGTGAGCACGCTTTCAACGGTTCGCTTGTAGTGTTCAGCGGCGCGTAGCACCTGCTTGAGAGCCTCAATGTAGGGAACTGGCAAGAGGTCGCGTAGCCCTTGCAAGGGGGTCCGGGTCTGCGGTTGGTCGATTTTCTGTGCCTGACTCATTTTCGCTTCTCTGGGCTTCATGGCGAAGTAGGTTTGAGCTGCTGCAATCTCTTTTTTGCGAGGATCGCCGTTCACGGCTACCAGATAGCAGGCGTAGCGAGATAGATGGTAGTCTTGTATTGTTTTAAAGCCGCCATTGGGCATAGGGGATGTTTTAACGACGCCGTTAAAATGTTCTTCAGTTTTGTGACCACTGTTCTGACAAGCGAGCTTCGCCCGTTCAATGGCATCTTCAAAATTGTGCCATGCTGTATATCCCAGAAGTCCCTGAAGATCGCGAGCACTCCAATATTCGTGCTCGTTCTCAACACGGCGAATCTGATCGAAGGGTGATGACGATGTGTGTATAGATGGTGTAGAATGCACCTGTACTCTTCCTTTCATCTTGTTGAGTTAACATACGAACTTGCGTACAAACGACAGAATTGAAGAATCGCAGAAAGTACAGATTGTGGTATACTGAATCTGTACTTTCTTGGGTGTCCAGTGGAGCTAGTTTCTCAGGCTTGCGGAGCACTGGACACCTGGGCTAAGCGGCCTCTTCTTCTTCTGATTTTTTTTCTCTACTCAGTTGCTACTTCGCCTTGCTGCATCTTCTTTCAGCTTCTTAATGCGCTCAACATCTTGTGCTGCTAGATAAGCTCGTCTGTCTAACGGAAACCTACGTTTTTCCAGTTTAAGCACTTTTATGTAGTAGTATACGGTCGCACGTGTTACCTGAAGCTGATTTGCAACCTCTTCAAGAGGAATATAATTTTGTGCTGCCATCTCTCCCCTTTTTTTCTTGGTTCGTCTTTGAAATGTCATTGGAACCTCATTGAAGGTCCATTAACATTTTATAATACCATCTATAAAACTGTCAAATAATTTTGATGAAAATAAATTATTGTGGATTTTTATTGACAAGTGTAGAGAGGTGTTATATACTACTCTCAACGAGGATATAACCTCACAGAAAATAAAAAAGCGCGTCGCCTGCTCCCAATCGCCAAACCGGACAGCAGATCGACGCGGTACAAAATTGTACAAAGGAGATTCTATCAGATGACTACAGCACTCGCAACCCGCACATCTCGCAAGCAGGCCGTCCGCAAGCCCTATCATCCTGTCGTACTGATTCGTGTGTATGACAAGGCGACAGGGGCAGTCCTGGGCTACCTTGCCCCCTCTCGCGACAACTCCAAATACTATCAGGTGACATGCGACGAACATGGCCGCTGGCATTGCACCTGCCCGGCGACGTGCGAATGCGTGCACATTCGCGCCGTCAAAGAGATGTGCGAGCTTCGTGTGAAGCTTGGTCGCCCTGGTTGCAAACCCCCGATGCAGCCTGTCGTCACTGAGCAAGATGAGAGAGCGCAAGCCACTCCTGCACCGGCACCTTCCGAGCAGGATGAGAGAGCGCAAATCAAAACGCGCATTCAGCAGATAGAAGATGATTTAGCGTTGGGCTCTCTGATTGAAGGCGGACTTTCTGAAGAGGAGGTATCTCGTCTTCAGGACGAGATTTCTCAGTTGAAAGCGTTGCTGCAGACCACCGATCCTTTATCGCCATCCTCTCAGGCTGAAAGAGTCTCTCCGAGAATCCCATACGGCGTGAAGATAGGAAATACGCCGTCAGCGCCTGCAAACGATTGGCAACGTTGTGCACCACTCTCTTCCAGCTCTGGCTTTTCGTTCATGCGGTAAGAGCTGGACAAACCAGCTCCGTCCCTACAGATCAAAGAAAGAAGGACATATTATGACACTTGCAATCTGCTCGTCTCATTTTGTTCAGTGTATGACTTGCAAGCAGACTGTTCCAGCGGAGCAGGCGTCTGAGTATGGTATCTGTGAACAAACTGGCCGCTACGATGAAAATGGCCGGGAAATCTACCGTCTGACAAAAGAGGTTCAGTACCAGTGTGAAGCCTGCGAGATGGCCTATTTCGCATCATTGTGCTAGGTGGGAAGAGGGGAGTGCGATGCTGCATCTCCCCCCTTGCAAGGAGCAGGGCAGTTCCAGAGTCTGGCTCTGGCTTCCCTTTGCTCTCTTATTACTAGTATATTGTAGTTCTTTCTAACAAACTACTGTTAATGTGTTAAAATTGTATAAAGATTTGTAGGGAATATGAAAGAAACATTTGAACACCTTGCAAACATCTGTTCGCTCTCTTATAATGCTTACAACAGAACAAGCGAACGACTTTTTTAAATCTTATACTAAAATAACAATTCTTTCGCTTGTTTAACTGGAAGGCGTACATCATTGATTGAGGATGAACCTCTAGAAGGCCAGGTGTGCAAGATGAATGACGTCATTTATGAGACCGTTGATCATTCTGACGAAGAATATGAATTTATTTATTTTTCTGATGGAAGTGTTGGGATTGTAGATATTAAGAAAGTATGTACATTCGTGCTATCATCCAGCGAAGTGGAAAATCTTCGTCAATTTTTAAATGAGCGCTGTAAAAATTAAAAGGGGAGAGGGCAGAGCAGCCCTCTCTTTTCTTTTTTGTTGCTCTACGACACGCGCCAGAACTGCCACCATTTGCGCTGGTGCACCTGGCTAGAGGGCACATAGCGATCCTTCTGCCAGGTCCAACCGACCGGGCGCGGTGAAACCAGCGGTACGAAGTAAAGGGTATTGGCAAAGGCGTTGATCACTTCCTGCTTGACTTCTCCTCGCCTCTTCTCGACCCTGAGAATATCCCCATATACACGCCCATCTCTATACTGGCCAGTAGGCGCGATGAGCCGAGACTGTTGCTCCGCCATCTGATCGAGAAGATCTTGTTCCACATGATCCTGAGAAAAGGCGCAACCAAAAATCATCCGATCGAAGGGGGCAGAGTGGGGCAGACCTTCAGCGGCGTCGCCCTGCATGATGGTCACATTCTCTATGCCGAGTTTTGCCAGACGATCCTTCGCAAACTCGACGCGTTTGGGATCGCGCTCTACCGAGTAAACGTGCTTGCATAAGCGGGCCATGATGGCTGTTTGATACCCCGTCCCGGTGCCGCCTTCAAAGACAGTTTCCTTCCCTGTAAGAAATAACAAGGCACACATGCGGAAAATCACCCAGGGTTGACTGAGCAAGCCCGCCCGACCTCTATCTGTGTAAACATACGGCAAGAAGTCGCTCAGCTCTTCTGGCACGAAATGCGCTCTGTCAATCTCTTCAAACAGCTTTACAAGCTTCTCGGGATACGGGTGAAATTGTTTCGCGCTCTCCTTGATAATATCGAGAAAGGGCCTATCATGATCGATTCGTATAAACTGTGGTGGCATGTTTGCTACCTCCTTTATAGCAAGAGAGGAGGATGTCATACTCCTCTCTCTCAGTATACTCGTTTTAATAGTTCTCGTTTGGATCAAAATGTTCATATATCGACAGGTCTTCGTTCCCGACTCCTCCATCTTCTTCATCGCGCCGCTTGTAGGGCCGGTATTCCGTCGCCTCTGAATCATCCCACCCTGTGCCTTCATATCCACCTCCGCTACCTCCGCCGGAGATCTCCTCGCCATTCTGCGCCACCAATAAGCTTGCACCGATGGCATAGAGCAGTACAGCCCCTGCTGGCACCTGAGGCGAAAACTGGCGACGACCAGCCGTCGTCACTTCTGGCCTTCGCTCTTTCGTGAAGGTATGCAGGAACGCGTTCACGCACACGACCAGGCCGATACCAACGATAAGCGCGACAAATTTGCGAGCTGGTGACCACTCAGGACGGCCAACCTCACGAAGCCGCCCGAAGAGATACCGACCAGCCGCGAAAAAGCCCCGTTCACGGAGCTGCTCAAACGTCTCACGCGAAACGGACGGGCTCCCCCATGTCTCAGGAACCCGGTTTGCCTCATACAACGCCTGCAACCAGTCAGCGATTTTCTTTCTCATCCATTGAAGCATGTTCTGGACCCTCCCTGTCCTGTATGTGTGTCTTTTGATGGCACATGATGATTACATGATCGTCCCCTGATCGCGGGGACAACATTTCCGCGGCAAGCATGCGGGCCGTTTCTTGATCGATTGCGAGCACTTTGATATCGAGGATCAGCTCCGCCCGAAACAGAAAGATTTCCTTGCCCGGTGGTGGCTCCACAATCTCAGCGTCTGCCAGGGAGAAAAGCCCAGATTCCTCCCTCCCCAGAGGGTTACAGAAATACTGTTTCCCGTCAAACGAAGCGATCGTATAGGGTGTGTCAGGCTCATCGGCCTCATAGCCAATCACATGGACCAGCTCCCCTTGCATGGTGCGATACCAGCAGTCTTGACGAAACAACGCTTTACTCATGGGTTTGCTCCTGCTCAGAGAGAACGCCAAGTGCCCAAAGCATCGCAATGGCAAGCTGACGAGCATTCATAGTGACAAGCAGATGTATGAGCACCGTTGTGATGGACCAGTTCTCTGAGGAGACATCAGCAAGCAGCTCGATGACAACCCGTTTCTGTTGCTCTGGCGAGAGGTGTTTGACCGCTTGCAGAAGCTGTTCCAGGCGGTATTCTGGAATGCGTCGGGGATGGTGTGACGGCACACGTCGAAAATCGTCGCTCACGACCTCCGCGCCACACTCCCGGCACTTGTAGATGTCCAGATGCCCCCGTAAGAACCAGTACTGGCACGGCCCGTGACACGTCGGCTCAAAGCCAAAGATGTGCTGGTCAACCAGTGCAAAAATGGCGTCATTGCTCAAGGTCGTCTGCTTCATTTTTCTCTCCTTCCTTCTCGATCGATTTCAGTAGCTCTTTGTCCTGTTGTCGGTGTCCGATCCGTTCGAGAAACTCCCCAAGAAGCTGGTCGCCTTTCAGAAGCTGGATTCTGCACTCAAAATAGGCAGGATCATTTGCCGCCTCCAAAAATACGCGACGCGCTTCCTGAGGATCAGATCCACTGTACAGGGTATAATCGCCTGCTTTGACTGTGTAATCTTTCTCTACCATCAAATATCTCCTGTTTCTCATCTCTCAATCGTTGTATCCCTAAAGAAGTATAACTATCTATAATGAGAATACAAGCTGAAAATGCAATTTTGAATGTATGAACAAGCTTTCTTTTCTCCAATTTTTCTTCTTTCTACAGATTTCAACATCTCCTCAACAAGATGCCGTTTTTCCACTCGACAAGTATTTCTAATCATGCTATGCTAAATACCAGATATACAGTTTTGTGGTTTATTGTAAGAAGGGATGTAGGATTATGACAAAACGGTCTAAAAGATTAAAATTAATAGAAGCAAGGACAAGCAGGGATTGGACGCTAGAAACAGCTTCAAGCCACATAGGCTGTGCTCCTAATACGCTGAACCGTTGGGAATTAGGAGCCACCCCATCAGCCTATTATCGAGCCAAATTATGCAAGGTGTATGGATCGTCAAAAGAAGAACTAGGTCTGGATGACGAGAACATACCAATGCCTGTAAACACCACACAGGAAACACATAATCTTCAAACCTACATCCAAGCCGATCTTACAACTCAACTCATGGCAATAACATTCACTCCCTCTGAATCCTGCTGGATGCTACAGCAGGAGCTTTCACGTATTATCGATGAGGCAACAGAACCTATGCGAACAGAAGCATTACAACGGGTCGCATTACTCCCCTTACTGTTAAAAGGGAGATCTGACAAACGTACAGCAGAAGAAGTAATTCATGAGTGCGCGGCGGGCCTCACTGCTTGTGGTTATCTGGCGGCAGGCGAGCGAAAAGAAATGGAGTGTGCATACTCCGTTCTGGGAAGTTACGTGCCTCTCTTACAAGCAGCAGCACAAGGAAAGTATGAGCATGTAGCACTTGCACTTCTTTCTCAGACGTTCCAACTCAAGTCTAGGATCAGCTACCATCTCGAAGGAACAAAAAAAGCCTTGCTGTATGCGGAACAAGGAGTTTCCTATGCGAGACAAAGTCAGAACAGAGCGTCCCTTGTCCTGGCTCTCCGAGAATTAACCGGCGCTTATGAATGGACTTCGGGGTATCAGAAGATGAATGCTCTTCAGTATGCAGAAGAAGCAGCCTATCTGATAGAACAAAAGCGACACACGAAAGTTTCCCCCGTAATCGAGTCATGGGTTTACACCGGTCTGGCGAAATACCAGGCGCTCCATCGGAAGCCGGAAACCTTTGCATCCCTGGCGAAAGCCGAAGAAACCTTTTTTGCGAGGGAGGCAAATACAGAACATATTCCCCCTTACATTAATCATAGCCATGCCAGATTAATAAGGCATCGAGGAATTGCATTTGCCTATCTTGGTCGGCAAGATATCGCGTTGGAGACTTTTGGGCAGATCATTGATATCGAAAGTGGAAACTTCAATGCGAAATTGCCCGTCGCAGCCCGCACTCATCTGGGCATTCTGAGCGAAGCCATGTTTGCATCTCTCAAACTTCCACGAGCCAAAAAGGACAAAGAACTCTCCATCGCTCTCTGGAAAGCTGTTGTGCTTTTTGCGCAACGACTTCAAAGCGAAACCTATCTGAACGAAGCAAACTTGGGCTATCAGATCATGGAAGGGATCTGGTCGGGTGATAATGATATCATAGAATTACAGGATTTACTCATTTCCTAAAAAGCCTTCAAGAAGAAGGCTGCTGAACCAAACTCAGCAGCCTCCCTCTTCGCTCACAGCAACCTGCCCCTGATTCGTGGAGCAGGCCAGCACTTTCAGATCCTGCACTGCTTCAACAGCCATATCCCAAACATCCCATTGCGTTGCAACGGTACCGCTCACCTTCGCCTTTCTGACCTCTGAAGGACTGCAACCAGCATACCAGGCATTTGCACGGAATAGAGCGCACAAGAGAAAACTATGACAAAAAAAGAAGAGCACTATGGCGCCCCTCTTTTTTGAACGGTTTAGCAGAACTGTCTGAAGCGAACTTGGGCTATCAGATCATGGAAGGGATCTGGTCGGGTGATAATGATATCATAGAATTACAGGATTTACTCATTTCCTAAAAAGCCTTCAAGAGGAAGGCTGCTGAACCAAACTCAGCAGCCTTCCTCTTCGCTCTCGGTAGCCTATCCCCTTGCAAGGAGGAAACTACAGACGGGTTTCTGTAGCTTTCTTTTTTTTCTGCACCTGTCTGTAGTTTCCATTGGCTTTACAAGCCAATGAAGTCGCAAAGTACAGAACTACAGAAATCAAAGAAGTCCCGAAAATGGTCTGTAGTTTCTTGTGCCGTGCAAGGGGTACAGTGCAGGATGTCCATACAACGCTATCTATTCTAAAATAGTTATTATATTCATAATAATATTATTATCATAATAATATTATTATGAATATAATTATGTCGTAAGTACAACAGTCTTGTCATAACAAGATATCTTATTGGAGAGAGTATTTGTACGGACAACATGAGGAATCTTCCAGGGAAGAGAGGCAACCCCTTGCACGGTAAAAACTACAGACGATTTTTGGGTGTTTCTTTGGTTTCTGCAGTCTGTAGTTTCTGTAGTTTTGCTCGTTTGGCTCTACAAGCCAGTGCAAGCTATAGGTAAAGAGGAGAAACTACAGAATTTTGTTTGTAGTTTCTTTTTTTTATAACTTAGCTTTTGACAATTTAATTAAAGTTTTGACAAGTTAATTAAACTTTGGTATACTTGACTTCAATAAAAGCCTGCTTTATCCTGATGAGAAGGGCTGTGACCTAAGGAAAGGTTGCAGTAGGATAAAGGTTCAAACCCCTTTTCTTGAGAAGGAAGAGAAATAAATGAAAAGAAGGTCAAAGTTATGACAACTATTGAACAGATAAATAATCTCATTATTTGTCAAGGAACACTCCCTTTACCTCCCTCAATCAATCGATCCTACCAGGTAGTTTCTGGCACACGTCGCCTGGCCTCATCTCCGAAAGCAAAACAATTCAAGGAAGAGGCCGCATGGATGTTGCAGGCGAATGCTCAAGTGAACTGGGAGGCTGTTCGGGTAATCCGTGAAAATAAGCAGAAAACTCCACTTCAAATGACTTTAAAGTTCTACCTGCCATCACTATGGATGAGAGATATTGATGGCGGTATCAAAATCTCCCAGGATGCTGTGTTCAATTTTCTTGGCCTCAATGACAACCTGGTTGTCGATCTCCGCGCGGCTAAAGCTGTGGACAAAGAGCGCCCGCGAACAGAAATTGAAGTGTCCTGTAAATAAAGTTCTGCGAATAAAAAGGAGAATACGTATGGTTGCCGCACCCTCATCTCTTACCGCAAAGCAGGCGGCCATGTACGACCAGCGCGCCCGAGACTATTTTACCAACCTCAAGGCCGGTAAAAAGCCTCAAAACAGGCCCGATCTGGGGCCTGATTGGGAAGATGTGGCAGACATGCTAGAAGCCCCATATGAGAGAGCTAAAGGCGATCCAGAGGCGATAGAGAGGGTCTTTACAGCCCTTGCTAAAACGCATCCGGCTCTCGCTGATCTCCTTTCCACACCATCAGCTCCCCTTGCAAGGGCACAAGAGATCGGCTTTCCAGAATTGCCTGAACAGGCACACTTACCAGAAGAACTGAGTCGGGGGGCCTGCCAATACCTGGAAGTATATGAAGCTTTCAGTAAGCAGGCCTCGCCAGAGGGCTATGAAGCATACCATGTATTTTGTGGTATGTGGTTGCTTTCAACTGTAGCATCGCGGCGGGTCTACCTGCCTCTGCAAACGAAGCGCATTTATGGAAACCTCATGATTGCGCTCTACGGCAAGTCCAGTGTATTTGCCAAAAGTACAACCGCACAGGTTGCAGTGGACGTTTTGTTCAACGCCGGTCTGGGGCATTTGCTGGCCCCGAAGCGAGTGTCGCCCGCGAAATTGCTTTCAGATATGGCAGGCGTGCATATTCCAGCACAATATGAGGATCTGGATGCACAGGCGCAGGAACGGATCAGAAAACGGTTGTCGATGGCGGGCCAGCGTGGATTGTACTTTGATGAGTTTGGAAAATTCGTGCAGTCTGTTTTGAGACGGAACAGCACAAATGCTGAATTTGTCTCGTTATTCCTGGAGCTGGATGGCTGTCCATCAGAATTTGATTCAAGCACCATTTCACGTGGATCTGAGGTCATCAAACGGCCTTATCTCTCTCTGTTGGGTTGTATGACACCGCCTAACATTCGCGAAAATGCAGGATCTGGAGCTGATTTCTGGACAGACGGTTTCTGGGCACGATTTTCGTTTGTTGCGGCACCTCCTGTCACACCAAAAGATGCAACTCTGGAGCTTGGCGAGTTGCTCATCCCAGAAGAACTGGTCCGGCCCTTGCAACGCTGGCATGAGCGTTTAGGCGTGCCAGCTTGCGAACTGGAGCCTGTGACAGACAAGAATGGGAGTCCGACCGGCAGATACAATATCGTTCGTGAAGAGTTGCCAGAGACCCAGGCAACCATGTCATCAGAGGCATACGAGGCCTATAAACGCTATCGCACGGCTCTCAAAAAGCTGTTCTGGAGCTTCCCACATGAGGATTTTAATGCCAGCTATACCCGCTTGCCAGAAACGGCATTGCGGATGTCTTTACTCATGGCAAGTCTGGAAAACAACAACCATATTGAGCTGCGCCACTGGGCAAAAGCGCAGGAGCTGGCGGAAATTTTGCGCCTGAGTCTCCATGAACTGTATGCGCAGGTGAACTTACCCGCCTCGACAGAGACTGAAGGAGCCAAGCTTGAAGACGCTATCATGCGGATCTTCAAGCGACAGGGAGCGCTAACGTTAAACACATTGCGAACCTCATATCTCAAGAAATATTCTTCTAAGCAGCTAGAGGATGCTTTGAAGGCGATGATACGAGCCGGTATTGTCGAGAAATATGCGACATCTCACAGTGAGAAATACAGATTGAAGGAAGAGGAGCCTGAAGAAGATGGGACAGATGACAACTGACTATTACCGACTTTCGTCACTTGATGTCGAGATCTATGCGAACCAGCTTGCAGCCTTGCTGATTCGACAAGCGGTGGGATCGAAAGAGACGCAAGACTATCTGAGTGGCTTCAATGCCTTAGATCAGGAGCGAATCAAGAATGAGCTTTTGAAAATCATAAGAAAGCTGGATAGACGATAGGAGGAAGCATGTGGCGTATACATCTGCAAAGATTGACCTGGTAACATTGATTGAGCAAAAAGCGGGAATAACGCTAACCCTTGAAGCCAATCACTATGAATTCGGGCCTGAATACTGGGGGTCATGCCCGTTCTGCAAACGCGGAGATAATCGCTTTCATGTATGGCCAGAGGGATCCAGGCCGCATTATTGGTGCCGCATTTGTGGTAAGGAGGGGTCTGCACCCTGGTTTTTGGTTGAATATTGCAACATGTCTTTCGGTGAAGCATGTGAGGAATTAGGAATTGAGGATGATGATATGTCTACCTATACTGCCCCTTCTCTCGCTCAATTGGTGAACAATAACAGACCACCTCACCAGGCCTGGCAGAAAGCCGGGAAGGAAATTGTACAGATGGCCACTCATTATCTGTGGCATTCCTTGCAAGGTCGAGAGTCCCTTCATTATTTGATAGGGAGAGGGTTGACTGAGGAAACCATAAAGAAATATCACCTGGGCTATATGCCGCTCAAGAAAGATGGAAGATGGTATATGGACAGCTTTGAAAACTGGGGCATAGAGCCGACAGAAGAGCAAAAGAAAAAGGGTGGGGTACGCGTCCCCAATGGGATCATTATCCCCTGGTTCGAAGGGGATCGGCTTTGGAAAATAGCTATCAAGAGGCCGGGTGAAAAAATGGACTATGGTCAGGTTATGGGCAGTGCTGAAGGACTGTATGGAGTACATACGATTAGGCCAAACGCGCCTGTCGTGATGGTAGAGGGAGAGTTTGACTGCTTGTCAGTGCTGCAAGAGGCAGGCGACATTACCGGTTGTGTCGCCACCGGGAGTGCTACGCGAGGGCGCTTGATGCGTTGGATTGCAGAGCTATCGCTTGCCTCTCATGTGCTGCAGGCGTTCGATGCGGATGAAGCGGGCTATCAGGGAGCTGATTACTGGCTCCGCGTCTTGCCTAATGCAATACGTTTTCCACCATTCGGCTATAAAGATGTCAATGAGATGCTTCAGAAACTGAACACGGAACGTGATGGCTACAGCGTTCGGCAATGGGTGCAGGACGGCATCTGGGCTGCACAGTTGCCGCCGCCCGATGCGCCGCCGGTGATATCGGAACGGAAAGCTGAGACTCCGATAGGCCGACCGGAAATCCAGCGCGCTCTTGATATCCAATCTGAGTACGAGCGCTTGATTGGCTCAGAACACGTCATGACGCCCGATGGCCCTGGCCGTATATGGGATATGAGCCAGCTCCGGCAACATATAGAAAGAGATAAGATCAGGGTTACGCTGGATCATTTGAAAGGTGCGCCGCCGCCTCATGGAGCTACGCGGCTCTACCCTTGCAAGGATCTCATGTTAGAACCTGCGCAAATTGAGACATTTTGAAGCTTTGTAAGGTTAACTTTATGAAAGTTAACCTTACTGTTGTAATCTTGGTTCTCTGATGGTATAGTTTTACAAGGAATTGTATACGTATGCAATTCCCTACCCCGATTCCCCTGCTACCATATCCAAAGAGAGGACCGACCAGAAATGACTGATAAGAAGGAAGAACGATCTGAACAAGAAGAGCAGTCCGAGGTACGTATAGTATATGATCCGGAGCGTGGTGAGGAGCGGCGTGCTTTGACTCTACAGCAGGCCCAAAGAAAATTGGGCATATCTTACACAGCACTGCTCCCTATCCTCAAAAGGAATAACGTGAGAAGGTTCAGACTAAAATTTGGGAAAGAAATTTTTGTCTGGGAAGATGATGTGCTCGATCTTTTAACTCCTCAGTATATTGATGAGGAGCAAGAAGCATAAAAAGACCGCCATTCTCAGGCGGTTTCTTCGCGTTGTTTTGCTGCTTTTCGGGCTTTCTTTTGTTCAAGTTTGGCCTTATGCTCACTGATGAGATCAGATGCTTCGCCTTTGGTCATTCCGTCTCGTATTGGAATGCGGTACCAGCGAAGCATCTTTGCTTGTTTGCCTGCGGGATCAAGCGGCTGGCTTCTCCAGGCTGCGTTTCTATCTAGCAGTTTGACTGAGCCTGGATCTTCCAGAAGCTGATGTGCTCGCTTCTCAGCGTATTGAAGTGCGTAATCAAGCGGCTGTGCCTTGAGCCAGCGCTGTCCCTGGAAATCAGGTGCGAGACGAGCGCAAACATCATAGAGCTGAGTCCATCCAGAAGAAGAGCATGGAACTAGAGCTATGCGGTGTTTGCGAGGTCCCACTTCTAACACATACAAGCCTCCAGGCTTCTCCTGCCATTCAGGCAGAGCGAACAGATCAATCTCCTTATCTTCATGCCGTCTCTCGTTGAGTTTGCGAATGAGAGCGCGTTTCTCGCGTGCCTCTTGTTCTGCTTTTTCTTTCTCCTCTCGCTCTATTGCTTCTGTGAGCAGCTCGCCACCATTGATCTTTAATCCCAGAGCCTTGCTAATATTTTGCGGTGACAAGCGGAGCCTGTAGCAATTGTCTGTGATGTCCAATATGAGGCAGTATATTTTGTTCGGGGCGCGTCTCGCTCCTCTCCCAATGCACTGAATGTAGAGACTGTTACTTTGCGTAGGCCGCGCCATAATGACGCAGTCTACTGCTGGCAAGTCAAAGCCCTCAGTTAAAACTAAGACATTTGTGAGTACCTTCAAAGATCCATCTCTAAGCTGACTATAGAGTCTGGCACGCTCCGTGAGGGAGGTTGTGCCAGAGACGACAGCGGCAGGAATACCGGCCTGATTGAACGCTTCTGCAACATTGTGAGCATGTTCTACGGAAACGCAGAAGCAAATAGTTCTACGTCCTACGGCATGTTCCTGGTATGCCTCGACTATTCGCTGATTCCTCGCAGGTGTGTCAATAGCGTTTTCAAGTTCCTTCTGGTTGAAGTCAATTTCGCCATCGGCATTTCTGGAAGATTTAATGTTGTCTAGACTTGTCTCCGTTCTAATGGCGATGCTGCGGATATCAGAGAGCAAGCCCTGCTGGATAGCATCTTTAATGTCCATTCGGAAAAGCGGTTTTCCGAAGATTGGTTCTAGAGATTTGCCGTCCAGTCGCTCAGGTGTCGCGGTGACACCGAGTCGGAACGCATTAGGAAGAGCATTGAGAACCTTCTGATACTTTGGTGCAGGCGCATGGTGGCACTCATCCACGATGATGAGCTTGTAGTTGAACTTATGAAGGTTCTTCAGGTGCTTGTCGCGGGAAATAGTGTCGACTCCCGCGACAGTAATCGGTGCGCCCCACTCGTAAGAACCCCCGCCTACCTTCCCTACTATTGCAGAGCTGTCAACCATTTGCAGCTTTTCACGCGCCTGGTCAAGGAGTTCGTCACGATGCGCCAGGATGAGGATGTTGATGCTCTTCAGCTCCCTTGCAAGGGAACTGAAGAACACGGTTTTCCCCCAGCCAGTAGCGGCGACTATTAATGCCTTGCCGTCCTCTGGTCGTTGCTTGTAGGCTGTAAGGACAGCTTGCAGAGCCTCTTGCTGATCGGGACGAAGTTCAATCATTTCGTGTCTCCTCCTGTGTCTCCTGAGGAGTTTTTGTAGCGCGCTGGCGAGCCTGTTCAAGATAGGCCTCTACGTCTGAAGCTTCGACTCGGTATCGATTTCCAATATTCGCCGCTCTCAGCTCTCCTTTGTGTATCAGCTCGAGTACTGTTTGCACATGCAAGTTCAAGCGTCTTGCAACATCTTTGGTGGTAAGTAGATGCTCCATTGTCTTTCCTTTCTTGTACTTTGATTAAGTTGTAAAAATAATACCACATTTTACTAAAGTATGCTATAGTATTGACAAGTTAATAAAACTTAGTTAAACTTAGCAGTGTGAGGTGTTTGGTTCTTACATTCTGTCTGTTCCCCTCGAACCAGACATCTCAGAAGTTTTGAAAAGTTTTGAAGAGAAGAAAGGTAGATGAACACATGGCAACGAAAGTAAATCCTCTTGATCTGATCGACAATGAACTTGCAAAAGCAGCAGCTCCAAAACCAGCCTCAAAACGCCCGGTTTTTCTCTTTTTGAAAGAGGGACAGAAAGCACTGGTTCGTCCTCTATACAATCTGGATCAAGTGATTGTTCTGCAAAAACATAACAAGTTTGCTCCAGATGCTGAGAATCGCGTGAACGCAGTTTGCGCCGCTGAAATTGGCAAACAATGTGCATACTGCCAGCGCGCCGTAGATGACAAGAAGCTGAATGCTCATACGGTTTTCTACTTGCCTATCTATGTGTACAAAGTCATCGACACCCATACCGGGCAGACGATGACGTACAAAACGGTAGAGGATGGATCAGAGGTGGAAAAGCAGATAGCTGGTTACCGTGTGCTAGAACTGACGAGTTTTGGAACCGCGGGCATGATTCTGAAAGCGTTCCGAAGCTATATGCGCGATCCTGATAGTGGCGGCTCTATTACTGGCTGTGATTTTACCATTGAGCAGGTCGGCTCTGGGCAAAGCAAGGCCTTTGTGGTTATGCCTAAAACGCCAACAGCTCTAGCCTCCCAGATTCAGGCTGCTATTCCAGGCCCTGACCTTGTGCGAGAGCGCATTCTAGAAGCGTTGTCGCCTGCTGTTGTTGAGTCACGTTCCACGCCTGTCGCGCCTGTTCCTGAGGTGGATGATGACATTCCAGAATTCTAATAAGCCCAACTTGAAAGCTCTGGCCGCTTTACTGCGGCTGGAGCTTGATGATATGTTCAATTCCTGGGAGGCTTCCAAACCTCTCAGGACAGGTGCACCTCATGCCTCTGCCATTCTGGTGCCTGAGTCGGAATGGTGTCCACGGCGCCATGTGCTTCTGGCTCTTCATCCTGAGCAAGCAAGGCGTCCTGAAGCAAAGCCCTGGGACGCCTTGCAGAATGCAGTCTTCTTGCATGGCTGGCACCTGCATGAGAAATATCAAAAGCTCTTCTCTGACTTTGCCCGTGTGATTGAAGTCGAGAAGAGCCACTTCGATGAAACCCGTTTCTTGCACTTCACTCCTGATGCAATCATCCAATTTGGTTCTTACAAACTGATCGTGGAAATAAAGGGGTATAAGCAGGAAACCTGGCAGGCGCTTGACGAGCGTGGAAATCCGCCTGAAGCAGCCTGGCATCAATGTAATCTTTATTGTCACCTGTTGAATATTCCCTATGGTCTGGTGCTGGTTGAGAATAAAAATACGCAGAAGGTGAAAATGTGGGCAATTGAACATGATAAAGAATTGGCCCAGCCCTATACCAGGAGGATGTATGAGGTGGTAGGCGGAGTGATCAAAGCCCAGAAAAGCGGGCGTCTCCCTGCAAGGAAATGTACTGCTCCTGATGAGCCGCGAGCACAAAAATGCCCAGTGCGTGAGCTCTGTTTCTCTCTAAAGAATGGAGCTGAGATATGACAGAAGAGCAACTATTGCAAAAGATAGTGCAACTATTGCAAAAGATAGTGCAAGTGTACAAGGAACAAGAGCAAGAAATTGCAGCCTTGCAGGGGTTGGTGCGTAAGCTCCAGGCTTTTGTGAGCAAGTCATTGCCGCCGCCGGATGATAAGGAAAGTTGGGAAAAAGAAAAAGAATGCTTAGATGCTTGGGCTGAAACCTTGCAAGGGAAGGGAGAAAATCATGCTTAGAAAACCGATCCTATCCGCCCGTCAACGGGCCGCGCTGAGGCGAGAGCAGCTCGCTGATATGCCGACTCAGATCACCAGCATAGTCAGGCCTTTTGAAACCGAGCCTCTTTTGCCTGTAGATTCGCAGGGCCGGCCATATGTGCGGATTGAGTCTCAGGAGCGGGATACCTTGAAGCTCGTTGAGCAAGCCGTTGATCAATACGTGAAAGCACGGAAAACATTCCCTTCGGTCATATTGTTGTCTGCAATTAGATTCTTGGAGATTGGCTTTTCGCTGAAATACTACTACCCGCTAGAAGTTAGGGGACTTGCGATCCCCTACCGGTATGATCCGGCGGGAGCTGGCTATGACGTGTTGTGCAGGTGAGAGATTTTCAAGGAGAGAGGAATGATGGAAGGAAAATTAGAGGCAGACGCACTCACGCGTCTCAAAAACGCGCGCGATGCGTTTAAGGCCTGATCGAGGTCAACTTTGTCGCCCAGGAAGCAGGTTGGGGGGAAGACGAGCGTGAAGCGTATGTTCTGGAACAGACCCAGAAGCTAAAAGAAGCACTTGGTCTGGATAGAGAGTTTTGTATTCTGTGTGGGCATTGGTATCAAAGTAAGCCTGAGCCACACACCTGCTCATAAAAGGAGATACATATGCATATTTTGATGGGAATAGTTGCAGTGGAGGGCGGCATTATCGCCGTCCTCTTGCTCATGCTGAAAAGAGAGCGCCACATTCAGGACGCTGAATGCGCGGAGTTGCGCCATTCGCTTCAGCAATGCCTGGAGCGAGTCCACGTGCTTCAGCAAGAGGCGCAACAACACAAGGTGCAACAAGACGAGCCTGAAGAGGTGGATTATGAAGGGATGCTTCGGGCCCTCTTGGAGCCATTTGAGGATAGGAGGCAAGAGAGGTGAGGCGGAATCAGAGAACAGGACGAAACGAGCCAAAATGATGAAAAAGATCATATTCGTCTGCTTGAGGCCCTGGATCGGCATAGCGGCCCAGTTGTCCTCTCTGGTTATGCTCATCCGCTCTATGATCAACGATTAGCCCACTGGCAGCGTGTGAGCATGCCAGCACTGGCAGAAAAGGGGCAAGTGCGTACAGAGGTGCTCTGGCTGAATCGAAAAGCTGTGCGGCGTCAGCTCAGTTTGTTTGAGGAGGGAAGCGCGTACGCGTTCCCGCAAGAAGGGGAATAGGGCATGCAAACAATCATTTTTATCGTGATCTTTGTGGTGCTGATCATCAATTTGTTTGTGTTGTTTTTGGAACGAGCACGCCTGCAAGCTCGTTTGCGCCAGGAACGGGAATGTCTGTTCCGCTGGCAGCAACAGGCGCGCAACCAGAATCGCATTTTGCAGACATTCTTTCCTGAAGCGGCTAAAAAAATAGAGCAGCTTCCATATATTCCTGATAGTGTGGAGCGCGAGCGCCGTGTCTTTGAAATTATTACCGCTACTATACTTCATGATTCGAGAGAGGATTTGAAATGATGCTTTTAAGTATGTTGGTCTTGCGCGTTCGCTTGATGCGTATGAAGGCAGCGCAAGACAGAAATGAAGCGCGACCAATATTATTCAAAATTACTTCAACATCTGCTTCAGCATTTGGAGGGGCACCCATGAAAATGCTGTCGCTGTGCTCTGGGATCGGTGGTGCCGATCTGGCAGCCGAATGGGCAGGAATACAGGTTGTTGGTCAAGTTGAAATTGATACATTTTGCACGCGTGTCTTACAGCAGCTTTGGCCGCAAGTAGCGCGGATGCGCGATATTCGTGAGGTACGAGGCGATGAATTTGGGGAAATCGATCTTCTGGTTGGTGGATTCCCTTGCCAACCCTTCTCTCAGGCAGGGAAACGAAAAGGGAGGAGCGACGAACGCAATCTCTGGCCTGAAATTCTCAGGATTCTTGGCAAAATGCACCCACGCTGGTTTGTGGGAGAAAACGTCCCGGGGCTACTCTCAGTTGACGCTGGACAGGTTTTCGGTGGTATCATCGCCGACCTGGACGCGTTGGGGTATGATGTGGCGTGGGCAGTCTATGGGGCTCACGAGGTTGGAGCCTCCCACCGACGCGATCGTCTCTTCATTGTGGCCTACTCCGGCCGCGAGCAATCCCAACGACGGGGAAGCATTGGAGAGTTGGAAGCAAAGAAGAGAAGCAGTCCGGAAAAAGGCCCGCAATGGGAACGGATTTGGCATGCCACTGAGCATAGCAGTGCGATGGCACAACACCGCACAAGTACAGGATGCTCAGTGGCTCAACCCCGAGTGGGTAGAATGCCTTATGGGCTTCCCACCGGGATGGACCGATATCAAAGCCCAGCCCAACCAGGAGAGTCACAATACCTCTGGGAACCTCCCAGAACTACAACCCAACGGGATCCCAACCGAGCAAAACGGCTAAAAGCTCTTGGCAATGCCATTGTCCCTCAACAAATACTTCCAATTTTTCAAAGTATTGTTGAGATTGAGCGGAGGCAAGAGCAATGAGTTCTTTAGATCAACAATCCCTTTGGGTTGAAGAGGCGGAGAGCCAGAGCAGGCCGAAACGAGCCAAAATCCCGCCCCTTGCAAGGGCAGAAGAAATCTATCGGGAGCTTGCTCGGCTGAAAGTTGGCGACAGCGTCCCCTCAAAAATATATATCTGTGATTATACAACAAGGGAAATTCCCCCCTGGAAAGTTGTGCGTCTGGAAACACTAATGAAGGCGATCAAGCTAACGGTCGTCGATCCTGAATCGAGAAAGCAAGAATTGATTCAACAATCCTGGGTAGCAGTCGACGTTATCGCGTTGCCCACAAAGACATTGGCTACCCCGCTCTATACCTATCGCGAGGGGGCATCCCCTCACTGTAGCAATATGCTCAGAGACATCAGGCAGCGAGCCCGGCAGCTTGCCGAGCAAATAACGGGTGTGAAGGTTGACGACGATGACGATCCGGAAGAGGATCCCGACGACGACGAGTAGCCCTTGCAAGGGGGGAAGAGATGGACTTGATTTACTGTGCGGGCGGAAATATTGGCTTGCAAAGAATCGCGCTAGAAGAGGGCTGGCAGCTCGGACAGCGTTCTGATGCGACACCCTCTCCATTCAATATGACATTTATAGATATTAACTACAAAAAGGCAGATTTCGAGCGTCACCTTGAGATAGTCCGCCTTTTTCGCCCCAAATATGCAACTGTACCAGATCTGTCTGCTAAGCAGACAGATCTCAGCGAGATCAAACGGGCAATGAAGCAATACGAGCAGCTCGCGGAATATTGCGAGGTCCCCCTGGTAGTCCCTAAGCTGTCCGAACAGCTTCAGTTGCTCCCACCAGACGTCGCCATTGGCTTCTCGGTGCCGAGCAGTTACGGCGCGGCCCAGTTCCTCCCGTGGGAATTGGCCGGGCGACGCGTCCATCTGCTTGGTGGCAGCCCCAAGCGACAGATGGAGCTGTATAGGTATATTTCCATCTTCGCAACAGTTACGAGTGTGGATGGTAATTATGCTCAACTCATGGCGACGAAGTTCGCCGAATACTGGGAAGCAGGGCGCTGGCATAATCATCCTGCTATTGAAGAGAAAAAGGAAAATTTATATTACGAATGCTGGCGCATATCCTGTCGGAATCTCCGGCAGGCCTGGGAGAAGATCACAGGCAAGGCTGAATGCGCTGTTCCTTGCAAGGAGAGATGAATTGGAACATAACTGGAGAGACGATCCAAACGCGCGCCGCTTGCGGACACATCTTCAAAGGTGTGTCCCCCCGCGGATTCGGGACTACCTTAGGAAAGGTGGGCCAACGCCTGAAGATATCGAACAGGTTCGGGGGGTCACGCGAGATATCGCCAGAGCTGGCGACCTGATCCTGTACCCTGACGGGACAGGACGTGAACAGCCCTATCTCGATGAGCTGGTTGAGGCTGTTGCTCTCCTGGCCTTTGCACCGGGGGGCATAACCGTGATGGGGCTTCACTTTGACGCGACCATAATAGCGCAGGAGGCACCTCAAGACGAACTGACACAGCTTCTCAGCGATATTGATAGTTTATTATCGTTGTGAAATTTGAAGAAATTATTGTAGAGAAACAAGAGGTTGACTTTTTGACGAGTCAACCTCTTTTCGCTTATGATTTAGGCTTCTCAACCTGATTCATCGCCCTGACAGCAGCCTCGAGAGCTGCATTAATCAGCGTCGGGTTCATGCTTTTTAGCCCAACGGCCTGGAGCATGGCAATAATCAGGTCAACGGCCTTTTGTCGTTTCTGCTCTCCAGGCAACCCGTCAAATTGCTGCTCAACTGCCAGTACTGCTGTGTGAGCAACCTCTTGCACGGTCCGTTGTACCTGCTCTGGCAACCGGGCGTAGAGCCGCGGCAAAAGCAGAGCAGAAAGCAGCACAATAAAAGGGACAACCAGGTTGATGAGCATAATAAGCTGTTCAAGTGTCACTATTATGAATCCTTTCTATTTGATTGATTGAAGGGCTGTAAGAGCCTGCTTTGCTACCTGTTGGTACTGAGCAAGCTGCTGCTTCAGCTTCTCGACTTCGATAGCATGATTCTTTCCTTTTTCGGCTGCAAGCTGATCCTGGAGCTGTTTCACCTGGCCTGTGAGGCGGTCGTACTCGCTACGGAGTTTGATCCATTCTTGCCCGCTCCAGGCCTCAAAAACGCCCTTTGCCGGTGTCCATTCAAGGGTTGTCCAGCGGAAGCGTTGTTGCGTGCCGCCACCCAGGCTCGGATTACTGATCTCAAGCGGGGTTGCTCCATGCTCACTCTCAAGCGGCCAGTTCCCGGGGTGCCATGCGTGAGCAAGCACGTAGTCGCGAAAGCCCTGCACCACTTTGACCCCGTTCGGTGCGATCAGCGTCTTGCCATCATCTTTCCAACCGTTTGGTATTCCCATTTTTTGGTCTCCTTCATTTTTATTCAAAAAACTCCATAATTCATCCCAGGGATAGGGCCCGGGGCAGCCGGTGCGGTTGACTGGATCCATTGAGAAATGGCCTGTAATGCCGCCCCGGGCATCAGCATAACGCTTCGGGATTCCCCACCGCTGGCAGATGTCCTTGATGAGCTGGAAACTGGCACGCTTCTGCGCCTCTGTCAGCTCATCTGAATTATCAGTGCTTGGCTTGATATGCTCAATGGCGATGGTGACGAGATTCGGATTGAGGCCTAGATCTGACCACCAGGCGTCATGATGCACACTGTCGCCGCCGGTCCCTGCCGGGCCTGTAACCGCTCCATTGGCCCAGGCAGCATCATCTTCACTGACACACTGATAGATCTCGCCATCAAGTCCTATGATGTAGTGCGCGCTGGCCTGAGTAGCGGGATCTGCGAAAAAGGCCGCGCAATCGTATGCACGGTGAAATCCCGCCGTCCCATGCAGGATGAGCCAGCGCGGTTGCTGGCCCTCGCGACCTTCCCAATGATGCGCGGCCTCTAGCCACTGGATATTGAGATTTGCCATAGAGAATCTCCTTGTCTACAAACTATTGCGAGCCTGATAATGAGCGGTTATTTGAGTCTGTGAAAGCGCATAAGAATACAGTGCAAACTCATCAATCCACCCGGCAAAAAACGTGCTCAGGACGGGATTCCTTGCAAGGGTAAGCGCATAAGCAGGATTGGAGAGATTGCCTGATGAAGCGATATCTCCGACCTTTGTGCCGTTGAGATAGAGCTTTAATCTCGTGTTGTCATACGTGGCAACGACGTGATACCACTGGTTGAACTGCCACGTGGTCGGAACATCAATGGAGTTGAAAAAATCCTCATAGCCATTGGCTACATAGAGAGCGTGGTACGATCCTGTACTGACATCCAACCTCATCCCGTGATTGGTAGAAACTGGATTGTCAGTTGCGACCAGGCTACAGTAGCCATTGCGCGACAGATCAGCGAACTTGATCCACAGCTCAAGGCTGTACTGATTCCAGTCCTTCAGCGTCATGTTTGCTACGACGCCATAGCCGGTAGAGCCGTCAAAGCGGATGGACGGATCAGAAGCGATCACTCCCGGCTCGTTCGTGGTAACCCCCCCTTGCAAGGAGAGCGCAGTATCCTGGTTGCACCTATCATAAAAGACCGGGGCATCTTGCTTGATAACTTCGGGATAGAGATGCGCTTGCAGGAAATTGCTGACTTGTCGAACGGTGCGCAGCTCGTACAGATCGGGGCTCCCCTTGAGCTGCACATCTAACTCCCCATATTGCCCACCGCCATAATAGATTTTTGCGCAATATTCGATGGAAGGCGCAAGAAGAGAATGCATGACACGCTCATACTGCTGCACCAGGTCTGATACCTGCATCAGCGCATCAGGATCGCTGGCACGTAGCATCGCAATCTGAACGCTCTCAAACTGCCGCGAGCTTTCGGTGATATCTCTGCGTGTGAAGGGGAGAGCTTTTGCAAGAACCTGCTCAACCTGTTGCACCGTCTCTACAACTCGCGCCACCGAAACAGGCCCACTCATGACCATTTCAGAGCCGCGAGAAAACTCGTTGACCAGTCGCCAGCCCGTGAGCGTGACGCGCTCTCTCCCTTGCAAGGGGGTCTGCAAGGTTTCGGTCACGCTTCCTGTCACCGTTGGTGCACCGCTGTCGGTAACGGTCAGGTCATCTACACGGAGCCATGATGCTGAACTCGGAAGAGCGGTGACACCGTAACCACCAGTCAGAACCGGGCTGGAGTCAGATACATCCATATCCCACGTGCTCGGCTCTTGACTGCTCGCGAGCCAAAGCCTCCCTTGTAACCGGGTTGGGTTGCTTCCTGTAACGCGAAACCGCATCTTGTATGCGGTGTTGGCAGTAATCGACTTTGCCGGGCCTGACCAGGTCTGCGTTGTGCTGTTGTTGACGAACCGCGCAATGAGCAGAGAGCCAGAACTTAAGTTGAATCTGTAGCCTGTCAGGTTGCTTGTTCCTGCATTCCCACTGAGTCGTGCATCAAGCCCGAACTCATCAGATGTCGAGGCAGGAATAAAGGTAGCAAGCAGCTCCATATTTCCAGTGCTTGCCGAACCGAGTCGGTAGTGCAAACGGGAGCCGGGATTACTCGGGCTGTTGCGTATTTGCCCTTGCGTCCCGTTGGTTGAGAGCATATCCAAGTACCCACCCTCAGGCGGGTCATTGGTAGCGGCTCCCCAGATTTTGCCATCAGTCGCCATGCCCCACCCGTTTGAAACTGCTGCTCTATTGAAATTGTCTTGCGCTAAAACAGCCATTACAGCTTCTCAGTGATAGTGATGAGGCCATTTGACGAGTCAGAGATGATCAAAGGGGCGTCGAACGGCACACGCAAAAAGGTGTGTGTCGTTGCTGTTACCGGGTTAGCACTGACCAGCCAGGCCGTTGTATATGAGGCGGCAACGGCCGGCGGTGTGCCTGTCGTGCTAAAAAGGTAAGCCCCGTTGTTCGTGACGGTCAGACTGCGATTCCCATACCCAGAATTGCCCCCGCTGACTGCATACGTAAACTGTGCAGCAGGTAAAGGAGCCGTATAGGACACAGGAGACGTAAGCGCGCCTGGATCGGCTGTCGGGACACTGGCATAGTCATACCTGACCCATGAGCCGGCAGGGATGCTTGATGTTGGCCCGGGAGTTGACTGAACACCCACGGTTCCGGCTCCTGAGATGGCGGCTGTCGTGACAACTGTCAAGGTGTTAGAAGTCCCTGCATTGATGACCAGCTTTGTCCCGCTTGGAATAGAAGCGCCTATCAGAGAGCCGATCTGGATGCTTGTCACGTTGCCCCCCGCGGGAATGGCGGCAGAGAGCGAGGCCATACCCAGAGATTGATCAATGGCGATCATTGAGGCGGGGGGTGTACTCGGAGTGCTTGCACCGGCCAACGCCTTGAACATGGTCAACACGCCATTATCCGTGTAGGCGTTTTCCAGCCATTGTTCTTGAGTCACGTTGCCAGTGGCCTTCTCAAGTGTTTGAATGCGCCAGAAACCGCCCGAACGGTTGAGGCTTGCCACAGCATCATCAAAGTTTGTCGGCTGTGCTGGTTGGCGATATTCTGGGATAGAAATGTAGATGTTTTGCATAGATGGCTCCTTCAATGAATAAATCTGGTTAAGTAGGCAATAATAACCGCAATGAGGATAGACGATAGAACACCAAGCAACCAGTAGAGCGTGCGGGAAAGGATGATGAATCTCTCGGCTAAAATTTGGCTAGATGATTGGATATCATCGAGTTGCTTATCAAATTTCTCTTTCATGGTCTCTAGCCGCGAATTGGCTTCCTTTAAATCTATCCCCCACTCTTTGCGCAACACCGAAAGCTGGCTTTCTAGATTGTCTATCCTTTTTTGATTTTCTTGGATCATTTGTTCATGCATTCTGATTTGCACTTCATGAGTTTTGAGATTGACATAAGAGCTTGGCAGTTCATCGATCTTTTTATAGATAGCAGCAAGTTGCTGCTGTATCGAATCAGGCATATACAAAGAATCCTTTCTAGTCTGCAAAGAAGGCCGTCCAGTCCGACACGACAGCCCCTTGCACGGCCTTGATCTGGAATTTCTCTTGCCAGACCGGCACGCCTTGTTCATCAACTGTTGGCACCCACGATCGTGCGACACTTTGAATGAGGAAGGGCACATCTTTGAGACCATAAGCCGGGTGGTAGACATGCAGGAGCTGACCGGCTTTGAGGCCTGGTTTGCGAGTCACAAACGAAAGCACATGACCCTTCTGGGCGTACTGCTTCAACCTGCTTACAGCCAGGGCGAGAGCTTGCCGCTTGGGCATCTTGTCAACTTCCTCGTTGACTTCGACAATACCGCTTGTCCCGTCCTGAGCTGAACGAGAAGCTATCTCTTGCTCATCCCTGACGTTGACCGAAATGGGCACCTGAGCATCATACTGGACTTCGATGATCTGTCCGTCTCGGAGCTTGTTCGAGTCATCGCTACTGAGTGAGTTTGACCCTCTCTCGAAGTAGAAGACGGCTCCAGTTGCGCCTTTAGCTGCGTAGCTCACAGCAACGCCATCGACGCTGATTGATTTCATCGCCTCTACCGGATAGCCGAGCGTCCAGGATGACGCTTCACCATCGGCTTTCTTGGTTTCGGTCATTGGTACAATGTCGATGGCCCCTGTAATCCATTGCGAGTTGCGGTAGCTCTCCTGCGTGTTTTCCAGAGAAAAGCCCTGAATCTCCATGAGATTGGCAGTCGCGATCCAGGGCGCAAGTTCTGCCTCGCGCCGCCGGAAATACGGTGTTCCGTCATGGTCAAAGAACCAGAGGGCGTCACTCTGCTTTGCCAGGTCATCAAAGACGGCCGCGATGCTGGTAGGCTTGCCACTCGCTATTGAGTAGTCTGTGCTGGCAATGAGTGCGCCATCTGCAATGCTTTCAGGCCGGATAGTCACAGCAAGATCATTGAGTGATGGCGACATCAAGGGATCATCTGTACTCAGCACAGTCTTCACATACAGGTTTGTCTGGAATAATGGCGAACTCAAAACCTGGAAGGAGGCAAAGTTGAAGGTGTTTTGCCCGCCCGCTGAATACAAGCCAGAGTAGCCCCCTTGCAAGGGGGTAGTATCGGGATACTCACAGAGCAGCTCGCCATCCATCCAGAAGGAAACGGTGTTGCCTACACGCTGGAAGCGGAACCGATGTGGCGTGCCTCTCACAAACGAAATGGAAGCAGCAGCAACGAGAGAGCTTGTCCCGTTTTCTGCCCGGTAGATTTGTGCGGTGTTGGGCTGGCTTGTTGCCGCTGAATCTCGCACAACACAGGAATAGGCATTGCCATTGTTCAAGCAGAGAGCCGCGCCCCCGTTCTCTGAGCGATCACTGTCAAACACAACCACTGCTTCCATGCCGGGCGTGAGCCGTGTCGGGCGTAGCACTGCATTGAGGCCATTGGAAACAAAAAGGCGGCTATTGGCTGTATCCCACGTCCATACAGCGGCATCACCCCCTGCAAGGAATTGAGAGAAGTAGTCGCGCTGTGTGTCAGAAGCGAACTGGTCTATAACTGGCTCTTGTGCGCCAACAATACCAGGGAGAGCAGAAGCACCGCTTGCGCCAGCTCCAACATTTGACCATGACACCCCATCAAACGAGCTTTGTATGCTCGTACTCGTATTTTGTGGCTGGCTTCCGTCCCAGGACAGACTTGTTGACCCGACGCGATCTGCAAGCTCTAACGCGATTGCTGGCGTCACGCGTGAGCCTGTCGCGTGATAGTTGCTCACAACAGCCAAAGAGAGGCCTGTTATCCGTGCAGGGACGCTGACGGACTCTGTGGAGAGTGTCGCTCTTAAGCGTGCCTGGGTCATGTTCGTGCAGTTTGCGCCCTTCTGCAAGGCCGGGACTGGCTGTCCTTTGCCGACAGTTTGCCAGCTCGCGCCGTTGTCCGGGGAGAACTCCACTTTATAAGAGACATCACTTGGCACCGGCTCATCATATTGAAAATTGATGAGTGAGCCGACAATGTTGGCTCCCACACCCGACAGGTTGAGAGCGGGACTTGTCCAGGAGCCCTGCAAAGAAGACACAATGCCAAAGTTGTCGAATCTGGCTTCCTGAATAATGCCGCCTGATACCGCTTGAGAATTATAAATCCGCATGGCGATATATCCCGGCCCGGCATGGGTCGAGTCGGTGACAGAGATGTATTCCACATCGTCAATGCTGATCTTATGCGTTGCCCCATTGACAACCACCTTGAGCCGGTGCCAGTTGCCTTTCTCAAAGGTCAGAGCCGTACTTGCAAGCTGTGTCCACGATCCCGAACTTGCAGAGTTACTGCCTTTGCCGAATTGAAGCAGACTGGTGCTAAAACCCGCGAAGTAGGCAAAGGAATTTAACGGGGCCTGCCGGGTGGCGGGATAATTGCTCGTCCTGTATTCCAGCCCGGCAACCGCGTAGTCGTTGCCGAGCAGGATATCTATTTCAGCAGTGAAGTTTGTCCAGATCCCGCCCCCGGCGAAATTGAGACGCGCCCTCAGATCGTGCTGAGGGTCAATATTCAGGAAGTAGGCGGCTTGCCGAATTCCGGCTCCGCCATAGCCATTTGACGCGAAAAAGGTTAGTCCGGTCTCATCCCCATCATCCCAGTTTCTGGTGTACTGATTCAGCTTGATCTCGTCTGAATCAGAGCGCACGTTGTTGTACGTGCCAGTTTGCCAACTTGCCTTGTTCTGGTAGAGGATGAGCGCGTCTTGTTTGGTTGTATTTGCCGCCGGATTGATCTGATAGCTGAATAATCTCAAGGCAGGCGAAATGGTCGGGTCTGGTGAACCGTTTTCAAGGTCTAACTTCCACTTGAGACCAACCCCCGGCTTTGTCAGGTCTTGCCCTGGCACAAAGCAAGGGAGGGCCGTAACATTAGGAGCGTCCAGATAGGAAATGCCATTGTCGCCGCTGACCTGCACACGGGAGGTGGTCTTGTCTGGGAGATCGGCAACATATGAGAGATGACTTCCTTTGTAAATGCCCACAGTCGAAAGCGCGGTCGGCTCTGCAAAGGTCACAGAGCCGCGTTTGTCGTAGGATCGAACGTAGGATACAGCCAAGTCGGTATAGCCATATGTTCTCACGATTTTAGGCACAAACGGGAGGCTGGAAGAAGAGCTATCGAAAATCCACAATTTTGTAGCATTGGACGCAGAATTATAAATCCTGATGTTTCGAAAAAAGGCCTGATAAACGCCTGCTTGATCTCCCTCGAAGCCAAGAGAAACATAGGCGATTTTCTTCCCTACCCAATTTATAGTGGGGACTGAGATCCAAAATCTTCTCTCATACCATTTATCATCAGCCCATCCTTTTAAATCGGTTGAAGGATGAGGATCCAGGTCATTTATATCATTTGAATAAAAATTGTGAATATCTCGCAGCGATGTCCCATCGGTGAGCGTGATGTCAACACTCGCTTTGATCTCAGGCGACGTCGAACTGACCCAGACTTCATACTGCAGGAAATCATTTGCCTGGATCGTGTACCCACCATTGTAGATCTTCACGTAGAGATAGGTGTTGCCAGCGCTCGTACTGGAACACCGGGCGCGAAAGCTCACGGCCCCGCTAGAGCGCAGCCGCAATGACTTATCCGGCCCTATCTCAAGGCTACTGTATGTGTTTGGCGCAAGCCAGCTTGTAAAATCTTTGTATTCCTTTAGAAGAGGTGTGCCAGCAGGTGAGAGTGTGAGCACATCCCGGCCGCTCTCATCGGTTGTGGTAACTGTATTCGAGAGGGTTCCTTGCTGAAAGGCGGCAACATCGGACTCGCGGTAGGATGTGAAGTTCTGCCTGATCCCTTCCCCTTGCAAGGAGGTTTTGAGCAAGTCTACAAAAATATCACCTGCTAACTGGTTATGGTAGTCCTTGCCGCTGAAGAACCGTTTGTCTGCAATGTAGTGCTTGCCGATGGCGTCAATATCAAAGCTGGTGTGGGGATTGGGAAAGAGATTGTGCTTGCTTACCCTGTCCACATAGCCGGAAAAGATCAGCTCATCATCTGCCTTGATCTCCAGTTTGAGTCCGGGGTAGTAGTCGGCCGTGCCAAACGTGTCAAGCACCTTAACGCGTGCTGTTGCCCTCTGCTCAATGGTGTCCTCTGTTTCAAGTTCAACAGAGGCAAGGACATTGACACCGTTGAGATAAACGGATAGCGTTTTGCTGCTCATCTACCTGACACCTACCTTTGTCCGTGATCTGTTGGCGATGTAGTTGCCGCTGATCTCACCCAGGACGCGGCCGTCAACCTCCAGCACGATCGGGCGTCCATCCCCTTGCAAGGCAACCTGCACCGCCTGCATGACGGCTGCTCCGGCAGGCTCTGGATAGTCAATTTGTGGCGTCATCGCGGTGGCAAGCCGCGAGCTGGCACGCTCTACGCGCCCGATCTGCCGATCAAGGCCCGATACCAGGATGTCGCCAAAATCTGGCATCCAGTCCCGCACCGAAACAAGCGGCCCGATCTCAGGCGTTGAGAAGTGGAGATATGACCAGATGGTGTCAGCGATCTCTTTGGCCTTTTGGCCTACAGAGCCAACGAGATTGCCCAGACCACCGATCAAATTCGCACCGAAGTCGCTCATCCACTGCCAGGCCTGTCCAGGAAGCCCGCTGAAGAAGCTACCAATACCTGACACAATCTCACTTGCTTTGCCGGTCGCTTGATTGTAGAGATTACCGAAAAAGCCGACGATATTGGACACAAAATGAGACACCGTATCAGAAACCCACTTGCCCATGTTCTGGAAGAAGGACACGATGGAATTGACCAGATCTGGCACGATGGAATGCCCGACCAGCACGTCAAAGAGCCACTGGAAAAAGCCGATCACGCCAGAGACGAACCCTGAGACGAAGGATATGACTGACTGCACCCCCATAAGCCAAATCCCCTTGATCATCCCCCAGAACCCGCTAGCCATGTTGACGATACCGCTCCAGATATTGGAAAGGTCCGCCCCGAGCTGGTCAAATTGGCCTGTGAACAGGTGAACAAAAAACATGATGAGGCCCGAAATGATCTGGAATACTCCTGACCAATACTGGATGAATCCACCAACAAAGGAGACCACGCCTTGCAGGAAGGTGGACAAAAAGGATAGAGCCCCGCTGAGAGTACCAACGAGAAGGGCAGTGACAACAGCCCCTAGTAGAGCGAATCCTGGCAATAGCGGTTGTAGCCCCTGCCATAGCCCTTGCAAGGCTGGTAGGAGTTGTGTCGTCCAGGTGGCAACGAGCTGATCCCAGACAGGCTTGAAAGTGGTGATCAGGAAGGTGCCGAGTTGCGTCAGAGTTTGGCCTAGATTACTAACCCCTGAAATAATTCCTGGTACGTAGGGACTCAAAAGCTTGATTCCGTCTGCTAGCCCCTGGAACGCTTGGTTCAGGAGGCCTGCACCGGCTTTGACATTAGCATCGCTAAAAAGCCCTTTCAGCCCATCTGCAAGGGGGGTCAGGTGTGGCGCGATATTGGAGGCTATGGTATTGCCCAGATTCTGTAAACTCTGGACAAAGTTAGACCAGCCACCACCTTTGTTAAGTACCTCCCCAGCCTTGCCGAAGAGATCAACCAGGCGGGAGAAGCCGGGCGCGACATTTGTGGAAATAAAGGAGCCAATGTTTTGAAGGGTACTGCCTAAAAGCTTGCCTGTCCCTGTGACAAATCCCAAAAAGGCGGGACTGTTGAAGAGATCTCCTAATTGCAGCAAACCACTCTTCATTGCATCAAAGGTACTTTTCCCAAATTCACGCAAGGCATTTCCTGCGGAATCAATGAGATTCGAGAGTGCACCAAATCCGCTTTTCCCCTGCGCTTCCATAGCACCCGCAAGGTTTGATTCCTGAATGCCCTTACGCAACATGGCGATAGCATCATCTGCGGGCAGTAATCCTTTGGATACAAGGTCACGCACCTCGCTTTGTGTCATATGGAGTTGATTGGCAAGAATCTCCCATACGCGTATATTCCTGTCCGCGAGCTGACCGAGGTCTTCGGCTGAAGCCTTCCCGTTTGAGCGCATTTGTCCGAAAATAGTTGCTATATCCTGAAGATTGCTCGGATCAAGTGCATTTCCGCTGACCACATTCCCGATATCTGTCAGCCAGGGCAGAATATCTTTGGCGTTGACCCCAATTGCCAGTAATTTCTGAGCTGTTTGAGCTAGCTCTGGGAATTCGAAAGGTGACGTTGCAGCAAGTTTTTGGATCTGCTGAAGCAGGTTTTTCGCCTCATTCCCATTGCCAAGCAAGGTCTTGAAGGCGATTTCGGTCTGTTCCATCTTCCCGCTTGACTGAAAGATAGCCGTCCCCAGACCGATCGCGGCACCGACCCCGAGGGACAGTGCTCCGGTGAGGGCTGTCCCCAGTCCCATCGCCGCCACCTTCATCCCCTCGAGCTGGGATTTAAAATGAGAGGACATGGAACTGATACGCGAGCTGAAAGAGCTGGCGGCAGTAGACGCCTGATGGAACTCCGCGGCAAGCTTCTGCCCTGTGTTAGAGTCCTCAAGACGCTTGATCTTTTCTCTGGCGTCCTGAGCTTGCTTTTCAAGCAAGACCAGCTTAGCGCGGGCCTCTTCCACGCCGGTGACGGCCTCACCAGCGTTGGCGGCATGCTCAAGCTTTTGCAGTTGTTCACGAGCTTTGCGCACCTGGCTTTCAATCAAGACAAGGTGCGCTTTCGCAGCTTCGACGTTGGTCACAGCTTTGGACATATTGCCACTGCCCTCCATGCTCTGGAGAGCTTTGCCTGTGCTGAAAGCAGAGGATGACACAACTGAGAGCTGGCTTTTTGCCTGTGCCACTCCGCTTTTCAGGCCGGACATGTCTACACTCAATTTCACAATCAGTCCGGATAAAATCCCCATTTATCGCCTCTTTGCTGCTTCTTTCTTCGCTTTCTCGATAGCTTGCTTCTCTCTCTTGGCTTTGATCGAGAAGTAGGCCTGCCACCCAGCAAACTCGCTGGCACTCATTCGCTCAAGAAACTCGTCTCTGGTGTTGCCTGCCCCGACGGTTTCCGTCAGGAAGTAGGAGAAGTATTCGAGGTCGTTTGCTTCAAGTTTTTTTGGGTTTCGTCTGCGTCAATTGCGGAGAGTTCCCGAATCTTCTCAGCAATCGGGGTGAGCACTGACATCCCAAATCCCGCCACGCCATCAATGTCCTGCTCAGAGAAGATTTGTTCTTTCCCTTCTCGGGTGATGAGAGAGTAAGTGACAAAAGCAGCGGCTTCTAATGCCTCGTTCCGCCCTGTCTCATCTTTGCTCAGGCGTTCAGCCTGGACGACCTCCTTCGCAGTCAATTCTCTGAGAGCAAGCTGTCCATCTAGCTCCTCCAGACCGGGAAGAGTAACCTCAAGGTCTTGCACCTTTAAGCGTCTATTAAAGAATTTTGCTCTGATTTCTGCAGGCTTCATCTCATATTGTCCTTTTGTGATGTTGTAAATTTACGCTTTGAAAAACTCATCAGTGAGTTGGAACGTCAAGCCCTCTTCAATGAGTGCCGAGACTTCGGCTTTGATATTGCACTCGGATACGTAAGCGTACCCTTCATACCTGCGGCCTGTAGGAGAGACATAAGAGACAATGAGCAGGTCTCGCTCTTGCAAATTCTTCACCCGATCATGATTAAGCCAAAACCTGTCAACCTTTAGCTCCCCCTCGAGCAAGGTCGGGGTGTAGAACTTCGCGCCGGTAGGATTGAAGGTTGTGCTGTCCTCCAGATTTGTTTTGCTCGTAAATTCGACACTTTTCGCATTGCCTATCTGGCTGAACGGATAAAACGCGCCAGAGGCCAGACGCACTTGCAAGGTCGGATCTTGCGGTGAGTCAAAGACGACGCGAGCAGCGACACGATAGAGAGTGAAGCCTGTGCTGACCGGAGTCCAGGTCGTACCATCTGAACTGGTTTCAACGATAACTGGCACGTCCCGATCAAGATACCGTTTTGTCGAGTTCGCGATCACATAGGTCTTGTGATCTCCTACATCGGTGAGCATCTCATTGACAAAAGGAACACTTGGCTTGGATGCAACGAGGAATTGTGAATTATACGCGGCAATCGCCATTTGGAAGCTCCTTATGCTCGCGTCACGTCACCATTCATTGTGACGGAGTACTCAACCTCGATTTTCCCTGACACATCGGCCTTGATCGAGTATTCACCGATCCAGGCATCGAAGGAATATTTCTTCACCCCATCGGGAGATATCTCAAGCTGTACCAACTGCCGCCCGAAATAGGCGTCCTCTAACGCTTGCTGGCCGGGATCACCTACATTCCAGTTTCCCGACAATTTTGTTTCCATCCCTCGCAAGGTTGGGATAAACGTTTTGGTACCGGGCGCACTACTGCTAAATGCAGTAGTTTCCTCTAAGTCGGTCTTGAAAGGAAGTTCCACGCTCGAAATGTCGTGCACAATAGTGCTGCCTACTTTGATCACTGCACTATAAGCCGCTTTTGCCATAGTTCTTACTCCTGTGTCTCAATCCTGTATCTAACAGGCATGTGCCGTACATCTTCTTCTGGGTCGTTGAGAGATTCCGAGAATTCATACCAGCAACCAACCTGCGTCATAGTTGCAAGCTGAAGCGATTGCTGGTCAAGGATCTGATTCAACCTTGCAAGGATGGCTTGCGCTTCCTTGAATCCTTTTGCTGCACTCCAGATGTGGAGTGTTACCGTCGCTTCATAGCCGCGCCGCTGAAAGCTATGAAACGGGACTTCGGTTGCCTCACCAATGGTTACATAGGGATAAGTCTGAACATCAGGAACAGAACTTGCGTCAAATATCCCTTTGACCAGGTTCATCAGTGTGGTGTCGCCTGTAAGCCGCTGGTACAAGGCTCGCTGAATCTCTCCGAGTGAGGTCATAACTTCTTGAGCCTTTCAACAAGCCCTTTGCGAGAAATCTCAAACGCAGGCAGGAGATACGGTTGCGCCTGCATCTTTCGCGTCCCGAACTCGACATAGGGCGCATACTCGACATTCGTTCCAACTAGAACCTCGTACCTGTCTGTTTGTTCGTAGCTTATCGAGTTTTTCAGACGACCAGTCCGCACCGGCACCCGCTTCTGTGCTTCGTTTTTGCATTCTTTGCCCGTTGCCAGCAACTCCTGCTCTGTACGATTTTCCAGCTCGTCTACCGCCTGATCCAGATCAGCAAGTACTTTGTCCAGACCAACAATCTCAACTCCCATATCTCAGCTCCTTGCAAGGGTCATGCTAACTGCTCTACCGCAACCCGGCGCAAGACCTCATACGAGGTTGGGTCATAGAGGTCAATAACCTTGTAGGTGATGCCGTTGATTCTGAGCCTATCAGCGCCGCGGATGTCGGTCAGGCGCGGCACCAGAAGCCGTTTGAGCGTTTTGCCTTGCAGACGCTCCGCAATTACCACTTCCTGGGGAGATTGCCCTGAATCAATCAGCGCACATGGCACCGTCGCAACGACAGTCCATGTAATCTCTGTACCGCCCTGCCCGTCGGGCGTGCGTGTCTCTCTCAACACATCACACATATCCTTGAGGGCCAGTTCTGTTGCCAGGTCAGAAAATGCCTGTAAGTCCTCATCGCTAATAATCGTCATTTAGAACTCACTCCCGCTTGCTAAACCTGGCTCCAGAAAATCCAGTTGCAACCGCCCGAGCTGAAACCCCTGTGTAGTCTGCCCACCTACCTGAATATCAAGTCCAGCCAGCTCCGCTTCAGCGTCTTTCAAAAGCATTTGCACGCGGTCAAAGGCCTGTGAGCGAGACGCTTTGACCGGGCCGGGCAACTCCACATCAAAGCGAATAGCGAGCAAGCGTGAAAACCGCTTGAGCGCGTAATAGTTCAAAAGCGCGATGAACTTAAGCGTATCGGCTTGCGCAACATTGGCCGTTGGAAGATCCTGCTCTGCAACACCAAGATGGCGCAAGCTCATATCAATAGCCGTGCTGTAAGCATCGGCTGTCTGCTCTGGTGTAAACTTGGCCTCTATCGCCAGCTCTCTATATTCTTGCTGAAGGAAGCTCAAGGCGGCTGTTCGATCCATCACGCGTTGTCCTTGATTGGCAGGCCGTTAGCATCAACGAGCACGCCATTGACGACGTATCTCCCGCCTTCAGGGGCCTCGTCAAGCTTGCGCTCTGGCTCCACCCTTGCAAGGGGTTGCTGCTCTGTCTGCTTCTCTTCTTGCTGTGTTTTCTTCTCTGGCATTCCATCCACCTCGCTTAGAAGGTCGGGGTGACATATGTGCTCCCCCCGATGTACAAAACGGCACCGTTAGACCTCTCTTGCACCGCAATCCCGTACTCGCGTTCCATATACTGGGCATGCAAGGGGTAAGACTCTAACTCAGCGGCAATACGTAGCGACCCTGACTGAGCATCTCGCACCCGCATCGCGAGCGGTTTCGTCTGCGCCGGGTTGTACGCAAACAAGTAGTTATTTGGAATCCAGGGCTTCACCCAGATTTCTGCCGCCCCAAAGACTCCGATAGCCCGATTGTAGATGTTCATGGTATCAAGCGGCGTCCGGCCAACTGCCGTTGTAGTCGGAGGTAGCACCCGAGCGTCAACATACGCTGTAAAGCCGGATAAGCTGCGGACTGCTGCTTCTTGTGCCTGGCTGATGTACACCTTGATCGTACCGGTGTTGTAGTGTTCCAGCACTGTGTTAATCAAGCTATTGAGCGCATTCACATCTAGCGCTGAAACAGCCAAGTAGTGCGTATGAGTATTACCATCAAAGGCATTCTCATACGGATCGGGGGGAAGCGGTGTCCCGTCTGCATTGAGTAGGGCGCGAATGGGGAGATTCAAATTGTCAACCAATCTATCCAGATAGTTGAGATTATTTGTGGGGGTAAAGATGGCTTTCTTTATCTCGGTTTGCAGTCTCCTGATATCGGCTGTCATGGCCGCGTTCACCTGAGCAGCTATCTCCGCAACCGTGCGAGTTTGGAGATACTTACGGGTCCATTGCAATCCGACCTGGAATAGGCGGAGAGGGAAGCCGACGTTGACGCCAGTGGTTATTTTCTGTACATCTGGCGAGCTGTGCTCATCCCCTTCAATCATCGTCATGGTATCTACGCCACCGTAACGACGTAATCTATCTGTCGTTTGCTCAACGAGATCAGAAGTCATCATATTTACAATCTCGTTATGCGCGTCCAGAAATTGCTGTACAGCACGGTAGGTATTCTCTTCGCCATAATCTGCAATCAGCGTTCTATTTGCGGCTAAAGTATCCAGTATTTGGAGGGTGCCGTATGCCATCCTGTACTTTCCTTTCTAGTGCATCGGCACTACTTAGTAGCTTTTCTGAACGTAAATGCGGGTGCTATCCACGACACGGCCAATCACCGTCGTACCGCCTGTAGAGGGTGCGGTATCCAATCCACCCGGCACAGTCCCTGAGAGATACAACGAGGTGCCAGGAGTAAGATTCTTTCCGTAATTGAAGTTCACTCCCCAGTACAGGGAAAGAGACTCTCCAGGTGCAGCAGAAGTTGCGGCAAAGCCATCCACAACGGCATTGCCATCATTGGCTGCTCCACTCGCGCGGTAGATCTTGCCATCATTTTTGATAACGCAGGCATCTCCTGCGGCGATAACTTCACCCGCGTAGAGGCCAGATAACCGGTTATTTGGGGGCGGCGTGGCACTGGAAAGTGAGGGGGTGCCACTCTTTGTAATTGCGGCCATAGTATCCGTATGCTCCTTTAAAAGTTGTATAAACCACTGCGCATAAGACTTGTCGTGATTGCTTCACTCTTGTGTGACTGTCCTGTCGGTTTTGGGTTTGGTGCATTCCCCGGCAAACCAGCACGTCCTTGCTGCTCAAGCTTTGCCACCAGCGGTTTTGATTTCTCTATCCATGCCAGGCGCTCTTCAATCGGTGCATCAGCTCCGGGATCAAATACCTTGATCTCGTCAGGCCAGTCCTTGGTCTCGCTCTCAATCTGGCTTGCAAGGAGAGATGCAAGCTGATTGTAACGCTCAGAGATCGGCTCTAATTCATTCACTCTCGCCTGATACTGCTCTGCAAGCTGCTTATATTGGCCTTGCTCTTTCAGGCGTTGATCTTCTGCAAGGCGAGCCGCTTCTTCTTGCTCTTTGGCACGTTTGCGATAGGATGCGTTCTCTTTGCGCAAATCGGCAATCTCGCGCTGTAACGCTTCAAGAGATGGTTGATTTTCTGAGGACTTTTCACCCGCCTGGGGTTCCAAGTTGGCCGCCTGGGCCTGGGGACTACTGGTCGCCGCCTGGACGCCATCAGTAGTATTCGTGGTATTGTTGTTCTTCATACTGTACCAGATTCCTTTCAATTTGTAAAGACAACTCGAATAGAGTTTGTCAGTACCTGTCTGTTATTTGTATTGCATGGTGCAGCGACAGTGGCTCTTGCATTGTCGCTGACCAATTGGAATCAGCGAACCTATCGGTTGCCAGCCTTTGCGGGCTTCTTGCAAACAGCCCGTACAATGATCCGCGATACCTAGAATAGAGCGTTGCAAGCGTGCGCCACCGATACGGGCGACGCGCTCTCTCATCGCTTCATGGCTCCCTCTGGCCGCTTGCGTGTAGAGCGCACTCCTTGCAAGGAGGGTGCCATCTAATGCTTGCTTGCCGGTCTTGATGTCCTTCACAAAGCCCCTGAGAAATAGATACTGTTCCTTGAGCAAGTTCCCAACAAAGCCATAGTCGGCTGGCGACATGTTTTTTGCGCCACCATTGCCGATCATCGCCATCGCCACATGGAGTGGCTTCAGGATAGAAAGCATCCCGACTTGCCATTGAGCAAGCGAGATCGCGCGATCCGCGAGCTGCTGAGACAGATCGCGAATGCGCTGAGTCTCTTTGTCGATCACAGCATCAACTGCCTGCCTGACGATGCGTTCTGGCACAAAGCGGCCCGTTTTCAGATCCACATAGCGTCTGGCACGTGGATTGTAATTGTAGGCGAACTGACTCATTTTTTATCGGGCTCTGGCTCAACAATCTCTGCGTCGATCAATCCCTTGCAAGGGGGAGGCGCAGTGTTTTGCCAAAGCGCTTCTGCCTCTTTAATGTTGGTCTCGCTGACAAGAGCGAGAGCATCCAGATCGTCATCTGTCCATTCGATAGGCTCACCTAGCGGAACCGGCTTTTTCTTCGGTGACTTCCTCTGCATGCAGATCTCCTTTATAAACATGTTTGTACACATCGGCTGGATACTGGAAGGCAAGAGTAAGCAATGCTGTTTGATACTGCTCTTCATTCCATTGCTCCTGCTTGCACTTGTATTGCATATACAGTACATCCCGCATATATGGGACAGATGTATTATGACGCCTGGCCTGGATTAACGCGGGAAGAAGAAACATATGTTTGATAATCATTGCTCCACCCCTGGCACAATATCTTCTTGTGCCAAGAGCTGATCACGTTTAATCTGTTCTACCCGATCCTGACCCAATTGCGCAAGCTCCTCATCAGTCCAGCCCTCACCTCGCAAAACGAATTCCAGAGGCGCACCGGCTTGCACGGCCAGATTGACCCCCTGCCAAATCGCTTGTTTCTCTTGCGCCTGCTCCAGTCGCGTTGGAGTGAGCAGAGGCCTGGGCATAATCGACATGTCCAATTCTCCGCGCTGGTAGCTCTCAAGTGAGAACGGTAAGAACTTCTGTTGTTGGCGTGTGAGAGAGCGCCCCCACGCGCCACTATTGGCTCTGAAACCACCCATAGCACAGGCCATACGAAACAGGGAGATGCAAGCCTGGTCATAGTTGGCTTGCGCTTCCTGAACCCGGCTTGCGACATCTCCAACCAGGCGTGATGCAGCAGGCCCCGTCACCTGCGACATTGACCGAAGCTCGCGGTAAAAGATCAGCTCCGGGTGATCCTGCTCAATTTCGGCTAGTAGTTTGTCTATGTAGATATTTGCTGCTGACAGATCCAAATTCCCGGCCAGACTATCTACCTTCCCATCCTTTGGCCCTTTCAGCATGAGCAAGCTTTCCTGCTCACTGGCAGGCTCGTCAAAATCGTTCGTAGAGCCTCGCTTTTTCGCCCCGAACAAGTTGTTGACATTGCCGTCTGTCCACAAAACCAGAGGCGCACCGATGACCTTATGTACTTGGTCATGGATATGGCTTACCAGATTGTTCAATTCGTCAATTTTGCCCAGGCTCCCGGCAATTGCAGGACTGCCGTGGTCGGAACCAGTATCACAGTGTCGAATCCAGACGGCAGGCACAAAGCCATACGGGTTCTCTATCTCAGCGCCAAAGCCATAATCATAGGGGCGGTCATCTCTGAAATACCGGAATGATCCCTTGTCTACTTCTTTTCTATATTGGTATGACCCGGCTTCGTCTTTGGCCGTGTACTCAATCACGTATCCTTTGATATTGCCTGCAGCATCCAGCTCCAAAGATTTGACGTACCCCGGCCAGACGATTTCTGACGTGATCTTCCCTCGCTCAATGTCGTCGATCAGCTCAATGAGGACACTTCCCAGTGCGGCCCCATACCTGACAATCACGCTTTTGCGTGACTGCCAGTTGTTCCATGCCCAAAATTGAGCAATGGCCTGTACCAGTTCGGTTGGGGTATCGGAACTGAAGGGGATGGCGACAGGCGCGCCATCAGGAAGAGCTCGCCCGTCTTCTGAGAGCGCGCCGGGATAGACGACACCAGCATAAAAGTCTACAAGCCTCTTTGTCGGATTGTAGATCATTCGAATGTTGCGGTAGAGGTTATACTTAGCCTTGTACGCTGACCAGGCGTTCGACACACGGTCAAACATGCTATTATTGTAATAGCTCCATAACAATGCATATTCAGCAGCCCGGTTTTTGTATTCCGTGTACTCCGGCTGTTCCTCAAACACACGCTTAGCGGCAACGATAGCCGCCTTTCCAGCTTCCATAAGCTTTCCCCATAGTGCCATACTCAATATCCTAGAAAGCCACTGAGGGCTTGTGCTGTATCAATGTCCAGCGGTTCAATGTCTCGCTGGCCGTTCGTGGCCTCTTCTGCCGCCATGCTGATCACGTCAACCTGGTCATCATGTGCGCCCTTCGGGAATAACAGTAGCTCTGTCTCCAGATCATGCAACCAGGGGCCCCCCTGTCGAAAGTAGATCTTGCCATTCTCGAACCAGATAGAGGCTGTGGAGGCGCGTGTGACCTTATCTCGGACGGGTTGGTACTCCTTGCAAGGGATACCTTGAGACAAGGCCTGTTGCACAAGGGCGAGCTGATAGCCCACCTTCTCGATCTTGAAATACGCGTGAGGATAGTGGTGATGCAGACGCTGTATCAACTTGAACTGTTCAGGGTTACTGAAGCGGCCACGAATCACATCCAAAAGCAGAAGGTCATGCTCTGGTGTCATTGCCCACACTCCAAAGACCGTGTAGTCCGCATGCTGCTTACTGCTGATCGCCAGGTCTACGGTAATAAAGACACGCTCACAGTGCGCTTTGATGACAGCACGCCCCTCCAGTAGATAAGCATCTGCTGTCTCTCGAAAATACCGGAACCATTCCCGCCTGAATTGACCGCCACCACTTGGGACAGGCGTCTGCTGATACTGAGCTGCATAAGCCTGAGAGCCAAGCTGTTTCTTGAGCCGTGCAAGGGATTCGTGATCGAACCGTTCAGGCCAGAGCAACTCACCCTCTTCCTTGCGCGGATCTGTCCAACCAAGTGAGGTACGACAGCGCGTCGCTTCCTCGAATTCCGTTGGCAGATTCAGGTGTTCCCAACCCCCTAACTCTAAAATGTGTCCACTCACATCCTGCTGGTGGATACGCTGACCAACCACGACCATCGCACCTGTTTTCTGGTCATTGAGACGGCTCACCCACGTCTCGTTGAACCACTGAAGCGCGTTCAGTCTCTGCACATCGCTGGTCGCGTCACTGGCTGGATGCGGATCATCTATGAGAAGTCGATCTCCACCCTCTCCTGTCGTAGCAGCTCCGACACTGGTAGCCAGTCGATATCCTCGCTTGTCATTCTCAAAGCGACTCTTCATGTTTTGATCGCCTGCGAGCCTGAAAATATGCCCATAACGGGACTGGAACCAGGGTGACTGGATAAGTATCCGCGAGCGTCGGTTATCCCTGATTGATAAAGAGAGCGCATAAGAGGCGCACAGCCAGCGCAAAGATGGATCAAGCAACCATGACCAGACAGGCCACATCACACTGATCAGGGTGCTCTTTGCATGGCGAGGAGGCATGTTGACGAGGAGCCTCTGTATCTGTCCTGAACTCACTGCTTCAAGATGCTCGCTGATGGCATGGATATGCCAGCCATCCACAAACGGCGTTGACGGCTCCAAAATGTGCCAGGCGTCTCGGACAAAATCATAGAAGCGAGGTATATCCTGTGGCTGATCTTCCAACAACATGGATTCGAGAGCCGATAGAGCAGCTTTGTTCTTGTTCAAAAGTGGAAGCAGTCTCATTCGAGTGCTACCCCCAGTTTCTTAAGTGCTTCACTGAGCTTCTCCTGTTGTGCTTTGAGGGTGGCGATCTCCTCAGAGACAACCAGATGCTCCAGGACGAGCTGCGCCGCTTTGATCTGGGAATGAGCGGAAGGGGAGACATCTGCTTGAAGATGTCTCAAGAGGGCGGTTATGGCAAGCTCGCTATATTGAACTCGTCTCAGTGCGGCCTGCTCTTCATCATACTGCTTACATCGTTCCTGCCAATTGAATGTAGATGACCATGTAGCGAGTTGACGAAATAATGAAGCTGCGTAAGCCTCGCTCTTGAAGGTTTGTTGATGAACTGTTGAAGGTTTGTGGCGTTCCCGAACCATTTCTTCCGCAAGTCTGCGTAGACTCCGAGGCTGTGGCATGTCGCGATAAGCCAGAAAGGCCCGATAGGCTCTCGCTGTTTCTTTCTTTGGCTTATCATTCATGCAACATCACCTATTGAAAAAAGAGCCGGTAGGTAGAGCTTCCCCCTACTCTCTACCTCTACCCTCTACTCTCTACCGGCTCCAAGAGAGGAACCTGATGGGTTTACAACCACCATACTGGAAGGAGAATAACGACGCCCTACGACTCAAGCCGTGGGCTTCTCAAGTACGTGCTTGAACGTTTGTCCGAGTGCAAGAATGGTGATGGCGGCGTTGTGATCATGATAACGAATAGTTATCACAACACCAAAATTCATAACCTACAGTTATTATACCCCGTGTATCAGGACTTGTAAATACATTCTGACAAAACTCTCTTCAGAGCGTGAAAAAGCCGGGACACTCTTTCTGTCATCCCGGCAAAAGCTATTCTGGTAGCTCCCTATGTGCCTGCTGGCGGGCCTTCATTGTTTGTATCTTCTTTCTTGCCTACATGGCTTGTAGAGCCGTCTGAAGCCTCTAAAAAATTCAGTTGTACCGAATTTTCTAGCGCAAAATTGAGGACATCGCGCCGATCTTCCAGAGACCAGCGTTCCGGCGCATCTCCTTCCACGCGAACATACTGCGAGATGAATTGATAGAATTCAGCATCAGAGCAAGATTCAACGTTGGTTCGCTTGTCGGTATCGGGCAAGGTGAACCACAGGTCTGCCAGATCGAGGAGCGTGTATTTTTTCGGCTGTTTTTTCGGTGAGTCTGAATTTTTTACCGAATTGTTCTTCGGCTTCAGCGCGCCACTGGACTGTTTTGGCATGAAATTTGCCACTCCTTCTAAGATAATGCTGGTTGTAATAGATTCTCATGTCATCTGATAATCCACCAGGCCAATGACCCCGAACGATTCTATAGAGAATCAGTTCGCGTACCTGCTCATTGCTTCTCTGCCTGCCTCGTTTTTTATGCCAGACTAAAGCCGCTGGCGAAGCGGAGTGAGCAGGTGAACCTACCGAATTTTTTCCTGAATTTTCAGACTCGGTAGGTTCGGGAGAGGGGGCTAATTCCCCTGCTGATTGGCCTGGTTGTTCAGCAGAGGGGAGATAAAATTTCCGGAGATTGGCTTAATAATTTTTGGTGCTGGTTGTACTGTAGCCTGAGCTGGCGGCAGTGAGGCCGCTTGAGCTGGTGGTAAAGAAGCAGTCTGTGTAGGTGCAAGCTGGTGACGGGCGGTAGGTGGGGCCTTCCGCTTTTTCTCGTTTAATGATCGCAAATCTTCGTACGCTTTTTCTACTTCTGTTATATAGTCTATATCACGGCGAATTGCCTCGGCAGGACGATTCGCCAAAATATAGACAATCGTGCCAATAAGCCAGGGAGAAAGGGCCAGTAGTTCTAATACGATGCCAAGCAGGAACTTGCCGGGCAAGGGGATCGGCTCCAGCATGAGCCTATAAATAATACCAGCAGAGTCCATGAGAAACACGAACCATTTCATACAATCCACAATGAGTGTATATGAAGGGCTGTTGAAACGGACTTTATACTCGCTACTGTACTTTGTCCCGTGAACCGCTTCATAATCGAGAATGTATGACTTCAACTGATGGCCGTATGTAAACAAAACGATTGCCATAATTGCGACCACTGGGCTCACAATTGTTGCCAGCACATACGACCAGGAGAGGCCGAGAGCAGGTTGCAAACCGACTCCAATCATGAACCAGATGCCTGCGGCAAATAAAGCCTCAAGCGCGATGACGGATAAGAGAATGAGAATTCCCCCAAGAGTGCGAAAGTAATTCATTTTTCCGTCCTTTCAGGATATAATGTCGCTTAGTCCTGAACCTAGTAACAGGACTGCTGGCCGGGAAGGTGCCTTCGACACCAGCCCGGCTGTTCAATCAGAAGCTACAGAGGAAATGTTCTGTAGTTCCCCTTGCAAGGGAAAGAGCTAGAGGGTATCGAGTACCGACTTTGCCCCTCTCCGTGCTTCTGACTGTTTCAAACTCTTTAGGTATTCTTCTGTGACTTTCACAGAGGAATGGCGGAGCAGTTTGGAAAGCGTATATATGTCCCCTCCGTTGCGTATAAACATTGCTGCAAAGGTGTGCCTGAAAGTATGGGGAGTACATCTTACTCCCTCTATTTCTGCCCATTCACCTAATCTTTCAATCAACCTCTCTAAGCCTCTAACTGTTAACCCTCCTCCTGACCGGCTCATAAAGAGATTCGCTTTTTGTATCGCCTGTGCCTTAAATTGTTGTGCGCTACGAGTAGGCAGTTTTTTAAGCTGGCTTTCAATTGCAAACTCTATTGTTGGCACTCGGAACATACGTATGTATTTTTGTAAGAGCCGGCGTGTTTTCTCTCCCATGCCAACTTCACCCCATTTTCCCCCTTTCCCAAGTACCCGAACGTAAGAATCTTTTGTGTCTAGGCTTACATTCCCTATAGTGAGAGAAACGAGTTCGGAAGCTCGGATACCTGTATCTACAAGCAGTGCAAGGATGGCCTGATCTCGTATTTGCAGATGTTCAGACTCCTCATATCTGCACGCATCAAAAAGAGCTTCTAGCTGTTCAGGCGAGAAGACCTCGATAATGGTTTTTACCACTGTTGGGAGCTTAATTTTGTTTATGCTTTTAGCATCAAGTATATCGCTATACTGCTCATCCTCCAGACACCAACTGAGGAAGCGTTTAGCCACTCTTACATAGCTGGCCAGGGTGTAAGTGGATATCTCACTTGCAGCAGATCTTGATGGCTTGTGTGTTTGTTGTAAGTATTCCACAAAGCACTGAATTACATGGTGGTTTATCTGATTCAACATGATCGGTTCATATTTTTTCCCTACTGGCAGAGCATACCAGGATTTCTTGTTTTTATCCTGCAATATGGTATGAGATGCACACCATGCTGCAAACTCAGGAAGCTCCTGGGAGTATTCTTGCTTGGTGGAGGGCCGCAATCTTTTAAATTCAGGAGAAGCAAAGAAATCATATACTGCTTCCTGAACGGGAATTTGTAGAGATGACTCCTCACGCTTTTTGATTTTAGGCATGCGCACCCCCTTGCAAGGGAGAATAGGGATGAACCGTTACCTTTTGCAAAAAACTAGCCCGTAAAACCGCACTACAAGCCATTTTATAATGGAACAGGTTTTGTAAACCGCCGGCCGGGGGTTCGAATCCCTTCACCGGCTCTTTGATTCCAGGTGGCTTGATAAGCCACTTTTTCTTTTTTTGGTGTGTTGAAAATGTCAACATAACCGTTGCTCCTTCTTTGAAAACCGTTGTCTTAGCGTAAACAAAACCGCTGCTCTACCCCTGAGCTACACCGGCTTGGTTTTCTAAAAGGAAGTATACCATGTTTTATCAAATTTGACGCAAGTTTCTTTTATTTTTAGCCATTTAAGCAATACCTCACAATCTTTCTAATTGAGCACTGATTGTGCCCTTTTGCAATACTATTTTAGGCCGTGCAAGGCAAGGAGTAGATCAGAGTCTGTAGTTTGCGTTCCACAAATTTGCTCCAGGCAGGGTGGAAAGCCGATGAAGAGATGTGCAGAAACTGAAGACTACAGATACTACAGACTATTCCCTTAAAAAGTCTGCACTTTTCGCTTTAAGTTATTTGGGCTCAGTTTTCGATACCTGGCGGGGGCCTTTAAAGAATCTGCACTTTTTGCCAGAGTATTCTAAAAAAATGGAGGTTTGGCTTTTCTGATGAAGCTTCTCAAGCAACGTCATCCACACAATCTACAGAAACTGCAGAACTACAGAAACCAAAGAAACCCCCAAAAATTGTCTGTAGTTTCTCTTCCGTGCAAGGGGGTCCTACAAACAAAATTCTGTAGTTTCTCCTCTTTACCTGCAGCTTGCACTGGCTTGTAGAGCCAAACGAACAAAACTACAGAAACTACAGACTACAGAAACTAAAGAAACCCCTGAAAATCGTCTGTAGTTTTTACTCCGTGCAAGGGGTTGCCCCTCTTCCCTGGAAGATTCCTCATGTTGTCCGTACAAATGCCCTCTCTAATAGGATATCTTGTCATAACAAGACTGTTGTACTTACGACATAATTATATTCATAATAATATTATTATGATAATAATATTATTATTTAAAATAATAACTATTTTAGAATAGATAGCGTTGTATGGACATCCTGTACTGTGCCCCTTGCACGGAAGAGAAACTACAGACCATTTTCGGGACTTCTTTGATTTCTGTAGTTCTGTACTTTGCAACTTCATTGGCTTTATAAGCCAATGGAAGCTACAGACAGGTGCAGAAAAAAAGAAGAAACTACAGAAACCCGTCTGTAGTTTCTCCCTTGCAAGGGGTAGGCTCCGCTTTCACGCGTGGGGTGCTACAGAAAGTATATCTTTGGTGTCAGAGCCAGCATGACGACGCCAACGGGAAAACCCACAACGGTAGCGCAGACCATAAGTGCAATGAGAAGCCAGGACGTTCCGAGCCATGAACCAATGACACAGAAATAGAGAAGCCTGATGAGGAGAGGCAGCTTCTTTTTTTGTACATTGACGACGTTTACCACGTTTTGCACCTGGGGCTGAACCACTATGTGCTGAGGCGGCATCATCACCTGTTGTTGTGGATACAGAGGCTGCTGCTGCATCGGATAGGACGGCTGTTGCGGATAAGATGGCTGTGGCGCTGGATAGGGGTGTTGAAGCGGTTGTTGTGGCGCGTAGGGCTGTTGGGATGGCTGTGGATAGGTTGGCTGCGGTGGCGCGAATGTCGGTTGTGAAGTATATCCTGCTTGATAGTCATGAGAAAAATGCTCTTGTGATGAGGGATGTTGATACATAGGTTCCTCCAATGAATATGTACATTCAAATGAATATCGTCTTTTCACTTAAACGTAATGATGAGGCAAAAATAACATCGTTTACCTGTGTTGATTTCTTTGCTCCCTTGCTTTTTTGTTTCCTCTCTCAACGTGTATTTTTTCGTTGTTCATGCTGGCCTTCTAGCTGCTTCACTATAAGAGCCATCGCCTTCTCTCCTACCAGCTCCCTCAAACGGTTGTGGAGATTTGCTATCTGTTCCATTCGCTTTGTAATGAATGTGTGTTGAGATGTGCCTTGCGCCAGGCCAGACAGTCCACGTTGAGCTGCTTCATATTCCTCGCTGATCTGAGCCAGTAAACGTGTAACTTCGCTGTTTTGTGTCATTGCTCCCTCCAACCCTATGAACCATAATGGTTTTAATCATCCTGGTTATAAACATACGATTACCCACATCATGTTGTCAAACATCGTGAAAAATACCATGCTATTCTAAATCAAGGTGGCTTGGTAGACTCCTCTATAGTTGAACCAGGGGAGTCAGCATGCTATTTCGTTTAAAAGTCAAAGAAATCGCTCAGCAAAAGGGACTGAGTCAGAGGCAGCTTTTTCTACAGTCAGGGGTCGATATCACGATTATCAGGCGAATTTTCCACAATCCGCACACCAATATCACTCTGGAGACGCTCGCGAGAATAGCGAAAGTGCTGGAGACGGACATATCTGAGCTGGTTGAGAGCGTGTCAGGTGACGAGAAGAATGGCGAGGGAGTATAAGAGCCCCCTGAAGGCGTCGTAACATCGATATTTTGCGGGGATGCATAAATCTGTGCACCCCTGCAAATGTATGCCCGAATTTTGGCCAATTTGGGACGGTAGAGCGTATGTCAGCAGATGATTTTGTATTGTCTGCTTTCCTTGCTGATGACCTTGAAAATACCGAGATCATCGGGTGCAGGAGCAACAACTACAGACAATTTTCGGGGGTTTCTTTGGTTTCTGTAGTTCTGTAGTTCTGTAGGTTGTGTGGATGAAGGAGCTAAATGATGAAAACCCGACTACGAGTGAAAGAAATTGCCAAGAAGAAAAACATGTCTATGACGAGGCTGCACATAGAAAGTGAAGTCCCTTATTCAACCATAAGAAATATATTTAAGAATCCTTTCCAGGGTGTCACCACATACACCCTGACAAAACTTGCCAGGGCATTAGGCGTGGAGACGCGTGACCTTCTGGAAGATGTGCCAGATGAGGCAGATGAGCCAGCCGAATAAGCATTCCCTGCATGGCGAAAGCTGTGCAGGATGCTGGTAGAAAGCAGGAAGTACTGTCATCTGTACGAACATACGTAAGTATGATATAATAGGATTATCCCGTTACGTTCAACGGGGCAGGATTTTCGTTGTTAGTGAACACAACCACAAACAGAACAAGAAACCTGCGGGTGGTCAGGCCAGCGGGTTTTCTTGTTTTTTGGTGCAATCCCTCAAAGGGAATTTCCCCAAAATTGCCTGTTTTTCCCCCCAGACTACCAGATTGAGCTTTCAGCTTCTGTATGCCCCAAAATTTCAAAATTTTGGGCCGTAGAGCATTCATTAGCTTAAGATGTTGAGTCGTCAGCAGGAAGTTCACTGCCGATGAATTGTTGACGGGCATATTCACGCTGTTGAAGGAGAGGGCAACACGTCATCTGGCTTGTGGAGCCTGCTAGAGGCCAGTTGTTGACATGTTGACATTGTTGACAATAGGCGATTAAAAAAGGGGAGCGAAAGAAAATGTTGACAGAGCAGGGAATGTTGAAGAGATGTTGAAGCTCTCCTTCCACACGTAAACCAGCGCTACAAGCAGCCTGAACCGAATTTGTTGACATGTTGACACTGTTGATAGTGGAAAAGAAAATTCTCCTTTTCTTTTCGCAAGAAAAAATTCTCTAAATCATTATCTTGTCTGTACAAATAATAATAATAATAATACATAACATAATATTATTATTACGTTATGTTGTTAGTACAAATTAGTTTATTTTATATTATAGAGAAGTCTTTTTTTAAAGTTAATTGTCAACAACGTCAACATGTCAACAAAAGGGCTTCAATTCCCTGCTAGAGCCAGTTTAATCGTTGAAGAGGAACCTCAACACCATTCAACACAAAACCGAAGCGTCAACACTTTTCCCTCTGCTCTGGCAACAAAAAAGAAGCCCCTGCTGACCGTCGCAGGGGCTTGACACTATTTGAGCTCGATCACCAGCTCAAGAATTCGACACACATCAGCGGCAACCCACCAAAATTCTCCGTAGGTATCAAGCATCTTCTCAAATGCCCAGAGGGCTACGAATCTCGGTCTTATTGTTGAACATTTTATCTCCGCAATAGATATTGCGGCGTCGGAACGGCTCTGGCGTTCGTTCTATCAGATACTGAGTTTTGGCAGGGTAATACCAGGGAATAGGGAGCTTGAAGTTGAGAGTTTGCGGCCAGGACGGGCAGGGAACGTTGTATTTCTGGCAGAGGTACTCAACCGATGCGGCGCAAAAGGCGGCCCACTGGAGCTGTGAAGGGGTCGCCTGCTCTGGCAGGTGAATTGGTTCAGAGACAAGCTGAGAGCGATCATCAACGGAGTAGACGAACCATTCGTTCATGAAGTTTCCGAGAGCGATCCAGGGATCAACGCCCTGACAAATCTCTGCAAAGGCTCGTTTCATGGTTTGCTTCTGATAGTTCATAGACGTTCCCTCCTTATACCCATTATACGATATGAGGAGGAAGGGGAAAACTTACTGCGGGAAGCAGAATTCCAGCGTATTTCTGACTTCGTAGATCTGCTGTACTCGTCGCGAGAAGTGGCGATCCAGAAGCTGTTGCGCTTGCTTGCGTGTTCGTATTTTGAGTTGCTTTGCCAGGGCGTCAATGTCTGGTAGATCTTTTTGTCTTCCTGCTAGCAGCTTCAGTGCAAGTATGTACTCCTTTGGTGGCACATAGACTTCCAGGCATTTGAACCTTTTCCAGGGGACATACTTCCCGGGAAGGCCAAGCTCGGTGAGGAAATCATCAACCAGATCGTTAAGCCAGGTAACAGGGAGCTGCTGTTTCCTGGCAATGGAAACAACGGACTGCTTAAATATCTGGCGATCCTCAATATGCAGAAAGACAACATCGACATCGTTGGTCGCTTCGCGGTTGCGGATCTGGGTCAGCATGTACGCACCGCCAACGATCATGATTTGAACGCGTGACGTAAGTTGCTGTTTGCATAGCTCTTTGTCGAGTTCCTTGAGCAGCTTTTCAATGTCCTTGCGATTCATCTTTCATCTTCCTTGCTGTTTATATGCGCTGATACTTTGTGCTGTGGCTGGTCTGGAACTATGAGATTTTGCCGTGCTTGAGTAGCACTTCAAGCTGTGCCTGGAGCGCTGCAGTGTCGTAGTGCTTCATGCAGGAAGTACGAAGAGTGTTGACTGTCAGAGTCTCCACGCGCTCCAGGTGGCGCAGGTTTTCACGCTGAATGTGCTCAGGATTCGGCTCTTCCAGGAGCAGTGTCGGAGCTGGCGGCTGTTTTTCCCGCTGGCTCTGCGGAGTGAGCACGCTTTCAACGGTTCGCTTGTAGTGTTCAGCGGCGCGTAGCACCTGCTTGAGAGCCTCAATGTAGGGAACTGGCAAGAGGTCGCGTAGCCCTTGCAAGGGGGTCCGGGTCTGCGGTTGGTCGATTTTCTGTGCCTGACTCATTTTCGCTTCTCTGGGCTTCATGGCGAAGTAGGTTTGAGCTGCTGCAATCTCTTTTTTGCGAGGATCGCCGTTCACGGCTACCAGATAGCAGGCGTAGCGAGATAGATGGTAGTCTTGTATTGTTTTAAAGCCGCCATTGGGCATAGGGGATGTTTTAACGACGCCGTTAAAATGTTCTTCAGTTTTGTGACCACTGTTCTGACAAGCGAGCTTCGCCCGTTCAATGGCATCTTCAAAATTGTGCCATGCTGTATATCCCAGAAGTCCCTGAAGATCGCGAGCACTCCAATATTCGTGCTCGTTCTCAACACGGCGAATCTGATCGAAGGGTGATGACGATGTGTGTATAGATGGTGTAGAATGCACCTGTACTCTTCCTTTCATCTTGTTGAGTTAACATACGAACTTGCGTACAAACGACAGAATTGAAGAATCGCAGAAAGTACAGATTGTGGTATACTGAATCTGTACTTTCTTGGGTGTCCAGTGGAGCTAGTTTCTCAGGCTTGCGGAGCACTGGACACCTGGGCTAAGCGGCCTCTTCTTCTTCTGATTTTTTTTCTCTACTCAGTTGCTACTTCGCCTTGCTGCATCTTCTTTCAGCTTCTTAATGCGCTCAACATCTTGTGCTGCTAGATAAGCTCGTCTGTCTAACGGAAACCTACGTTTTTCCAGTTTAAGCACTTTTATGTAGTAGTATACGGTCGCACGTGTTACCTGAAGCTGATTTGCAACCTCTTCAAGAGGAATATAATTTTGTGCTGCCATCTCTCCCCTTTTTTTCTTGGTTCGTCTTTGAAATGTCATTGGAACCTCATTGAAGGTCCATTAACATTTTATAATACCATCTATAAAACTGTCAAATAATTTTGATGAAAATAAATTATTGTGGATTTTTATTGACAAGTGTAGAGAGGTGTTATATACTACTCTCAACGAGGATATAACCTCACAGAAAATAAAAAAGCGCGTCGCCTGCTCCCAATCGCCAAACCGGACAGCAGATCGACGCGGTACAAAATTGTACAAAGGAGATTCTATCAGATGACTACAGCACTCGCAACCCGCACATCTCGCAAGCAGGCCGTCCGCAAGCCCTATCATCCTGTCGTACTGATTCGTGTGTATGACAAGGCGACAGGGGCAGTCCTGGGCTACCTTGCCCCCTCTCGCGACAACTCCAAATACTATCAGGTGACATGCGACGAACATGGCCGCTGGCATTGCACCTGCCCGGCGACGTGCGAATGCGTGCACATTCGCGCCGTCAAAGAGATGTGCGAGCTTCGTGTGAAGCTTGGTCGCCCTGGTTGCAAACCCCCGATGCAGCCTGTCGTCACTGAGCAAGATGAGAGAGCGCAAGCCACTCCTGCACCGGCACCTTCCGAGCAGGATGAGAGAGCGCAAATCAAAACGCGCATTCAGCAGATAGAAGATGATTTAGCGTTGGGCTCTCTGATTGAAGGCGGACTTTCTGAAGAGGAGGTATCTCGTCTTCAGGACGAGATTTCTCAGTTGAAAGCGTTGCTGCAGACCACCGATCCTTTATCGCCATCCTCTCAGGCTGAAAGAGTCTCTCCGAGAATCCCATACGGCGTGAAGATAGGAAATACGCCGTCAGCGCCTGCAAACGATTGGCAACGTTGTGCACCACTCTCTTCCAGCTCTGGCTTTTCGTTCATGCGGTAAGAGCTGGACAAACCAGCTCCGTCCCTACAGATCAAAGAAAGAAGGACATATTATGACACTTGCAATCTGCTCGTCTCATTTTGTTCAGTGTATGACTTGCAAGCAGACTGTTCCAGCGGAGCAGGCGTCTGAGTATGGTATCTGTGAACAAACTGGCCGCTACGATGAAAATGGCCGGGAAATCTACCGTCTGACAAAAGAGGTTCAGTACCAGTGTGAAGCCTGCGAGATGGCCTATTTCGCATCATTGTGCTAGGTGGGAAGAGGGGAGTGCGATGCTGCATCTCCCCCCTTGCAAGGAGCAGGGCAGTTCCAGAGTCTGGCTCTGGCTTCCCTTTGCTCTCTTATTACTAGTATATTGTAGTTCTTTCTAACAAACTACTGTTAATGTGTTAAAATTGTATAAAGATTTGTAGGGAATATGAAAGAAACATTTGAACACCTTGCAAACATCTGTTCGCTCTCTTATAATGCTTACAACAGAACAAGCGAACGACTTTTTTAAATCTTATACTAAAATAACAATTCTTTCGCTTGTTTAACTGGAAGGCGTACATCATTGATTGAGGATGAACCTCTAGAAGGCCAGGTGTGCAAGATGAATGACGTCATTTATGAGACCGTTGATCATTCTGACGAAGAATATGAATTTATTTATTTTTCTGATGGAAGTGTTGGGATTGTAGATATTAAGAAAGTATGTACATTCGTGCTATCATCCAGCGAAGTGGAAAATCTTCGTCAATTTTTAAATGAGCGCTGTAAAAATTAAAAGGGGAGAGGGCAGAGCAGCCCTCTCTTTTCTTTTTTGTTGCTCTACGACACGCGCCAGAACTGCCACCATTTGCGCTGGTGCACCTGGCTAGAGGGCACATAGCGATCCTTCTGCCAGGTCCAACCGACCGGGCGCGGTGAAACCAGCGGTACGAAGTAAAGGGTATTGGCAAAGGCGTTGATCACTTCCTGCTTGACTTCTCCTCGCCTCTTCTCGACCCTGAGAATATCCCCATATACACGCCCATCTCTATACTGGCCAGTAGGCGCGATGAGCCGAGACTGTTGCTCCGCCATCTGATCGAGAAGATCTTGTTCCACATGATCCTGAGAAAAGGCGCAACCAAAAATCATCCGATCGAAGGGGGCAGAGTGGGGCAGACCTTCAGCGGCGTCGCCCTGCATGATGGTCACATTCTCTATGCCGAGTTTTGCCAGACGATCCTTCGCAAACTCGACGCGTTTGGGATCGCGCTCTACCGAGTAAACGTGCTTGCATAAGCGGGCCATGATGGCTGTTTGATACCCCGTCCCGGTGCCGCCTTCAAAGACAGTTTCCTTCCCTGTAAGAAATAACAAGGCACACATGCGGAAAATCACCCAGGGTTGACTGAGCAAGCCCGCCCGACCTCTATCTGTGTAAACATACGGCAAGAAGTCGCTCAGCTCTTCTGGCACGAAATGCGCTCTGTCAATCTCTTCAAACAGCTTTACAAGCTTCTCGGGATACGGGTGAAATTGTTTCGCGCTCTCCTTGATAATATCGAGAAAGGGCCTATCATGATCGATTCGTATAAACTGTGGTGGCATGTTTGCTACCTCCTTTATAGCAAGAGAGGAGGATGTCATACTCCTCTCTCTCAGTATACTCGTTTTAATAGTTCTCGTTTGGATCAAAATGTTCATATATCGACAGGTCTTCGTTCCCGACTCCTCCATCTTCTTCATCGCGCCGCTTGTAGGGCCGGTATTCCGTCGCCTCTGAATCATCCCACCCTGTGCCTTCATATCCACCTCCGCTACCTCCGCCGGAGATCTCCTCGCCATTCTGCGCCACCAATAAGCTTGCACCGATGGCATAGAGCAGTACAGCCCCTGCTGGCACCTGAGGCGAAAACTGGCGACGACCAGCCGTCGTCACTTCTGGCCTTCGCTCTTTCGTGAAGGTATGCAGGAACGCGTTCACGCACACGACCAGGCCGATACCAACGATAAGCGCGACAAATTTGCGAGCTGGTGACCACTCAGGACGGCCAACCTCACGAAGCCGCCCGAAGAGATACCGACCAGCCGCGAAAAAGCCCCGTTCACGGAGCTGCTCAAACGTCTCACGCGAAACGGACGGGCTCCCCCATGTCTCAGGAACCCGGTTTGCCTCATACAACGCCTGCAACCAGTCAGCGATTTTCTTTCTCATCCATTGAAGCATGTTCTGGACCCTCCCTGTCCTGTATGTGTGTCTTTTGATGGCACATGATGATTACATGATCGTCCCCTGATCGCGGGGACAACATTTCCGCGGCAAGCATGCGGGCCGTTTCTTGATCGATTGCGAGCACTTTGATATCGAGGATCAGCTCCGCCCGAAACAGAAAGATTTCCTTGCCCGGTGGTGGCTCCACAATCTCAGCGTCTGCCAGGGAGAAAAGCCCAGATTCCTCCCTCCCCAGAGGGTTACAGAAATACTGTTTCCCGTCAAACGAAGCGATCGTATAGGGTGTGTCAGGCTCATCGGCCTCATAGCCAATCACATGGACCAGCTCCCCTTGCATGGTGCGATACCAGCAGTCTTGACGAAACAACGCTTTACTCATGGGTTTGCTCCTGCTCAGAGAGAACGCCAAGTGCCCAAAGCATCGCAATGGCAAGCTGACGAGCATTCATAGTGACAAGCAGATGTATGAGCACCGTTGTGATGGACCAGTTCTCTGAGGAGACATCAGCAAGCAGCTCGATGACAACCCGTTTCTGTTGCTCTGGCGAGAGGTGTTTGACCGCTTGCAGAAGCTGTTCCAGGCGGTATTCTGGAATGCGTCGGGGATGGTGTGACGGCACACGTCGAAAATCGTCGCTCACGACCTCCGCGCCACACTCCCGGCACTTGTAGATGTCCAGATGCCCCCGTAAGAACCAGTACTGGCACGGCCCGTGACACGTCGGCTCAAAGCCAAAGATGTGCTGGTCAACCAGTGCAAAAATGGCGTCATTGCTCAAGGTCGTCTGCTTCATTTTTCTCTCCTTCCTTCTCGATCGATTTCAGTAGCTCTTTGTCCTGTTGTCGGTGTCCGATCCGTTCGAGAAACTCCCCAAGAAGCTGGTCGCCTTTCAGAAGCTGGATTCTGCACTCAAAATAGGCAGGATCATTTGCCGCCTCCAAAAATACGCGACGCGCTTCCTGAGGATCAGATCCACTGTACAGGGTATAATCGCCTGCTTTGACTGTGTAATCTTTCTCTACCATCAAATATCTCCTGTTTCTCATCTCTCAATCGTTGTATCCCTAAAGAAGTATAACTATCTATAATGAGAATACAAGCTGAAAATGCAATTTTGAATGTATGAACAAGCTTTCTTTTCTCCAATTTTTCTTCTTTCTACAGATTTCAACATCTCCTCAACAAGATGCCGTTTTTCCACTCGACAAGTATTTCTAATCATGCTATGCTAAATACCAGATATACAGTTTTGTGGTTTATTGTAAGAAGGGATGTAGGATTATGACAAAACGGTCTAAAAGATTAAAATTAATAGAAGCAAGGACAAGCAGGGATTGGACGCTAGAAACAGCTTCAAGCCACATAGGCTGTGCTCCTAATACGCTGAACCGTTGGGAATTAGGAGCCACCCCATCAGCCTATTATCGAGCCAAATTATGCAAGGTGTATGGATCGTCAAAAGAAGAACTAGGTCTGGATGACGAGAACATACCAATGCCTGTAAACACCACACAGGAAACACATAATCTTCAAACCTACATCCAAGCCGATCTTACAACTCAACTCATGGCAATAACATTCACTCCCTCTGAATCCTGCTGGATGCTACAGCAGGAGCTTTCACGTATTATCGATGAGGCAACAGAACCTATGCGAACAGAAGCATTACAACGGGTCGCATTACTCCCCTTACTGTTAAAAGGGAGATCTGACAAACGTACAGCAGAAGAAGTAATTCATGAGTGCGCGGCGGGCCTCACTGCTTGTGGTTATCTGGCGGCAGGCGAGCGAAAAGAAATGGAGTGTGCATACTCCGTTCTGGGAAGTTACGTGCCTCTCTTACAAGCAGCAGCACAAGGAAAGTATGAGCATGTAGCACTTGCACTTCTTTCTCAGACGTTCCAACTCAAGTCTAGGATCAGCTACCATCTCGAAGGAACAAAAAAAGCCTTGCTGTATGCGGAACAAGGAGTTTCCTATGCGAGACAAAGTCAGAACAGAGCGTCCCTTGTCCTGGCTCTCCGAGAATTAACCGGCGCTTATGAATGGACTTCGGGGTATCAGAAGATGAATGCTCTTCAGTATGCAGAAGAAGCAGCCTATCTGATAGAACAAAAGCGACACACGAAAGTTTCCCCCGTAATCGAGTCATGGGTTTACACCGGTCTGGCGAAATACCAGGCGCTCCATCGGAAGCCGGAAACCTTTGCATCCCTGGCGAAAGCCGAAGAAACCTTTTTTGCGAGGGAGGCAAATACAGAACATATTCCCCCTTACATTAATCATAGCCATGCCAGATTAATAAGGCATCGAGGAATTGCATTTGCCTATCTTGGTCGGCAAGATATCGCGTTGGAGACTTTTGGGCAGATCATTGATATCGAAAGTGGAAACTTCAATGCGAAATTGCCCGTCGCAGCCCGCACTCATCTGGGCATTCTGAGCGAAGCCATGTTTGCATCTCTCAAACTTCCACGAGCCAAAAAGGACAAAGAACTCTCCATCGCTCTCTGGAAAGCTGTTGTGCTTTTTGCGCAACGACTTCAAAGCGAAACCTATCTGAACGAAGCAAACTTGGGCTATCAGATCATGGAAGGGATCTGGTCGGGTGATAATGATATCATAGAATTACAGGATTTACTCATTTCCTAAAAAGCCTTCAAGAAGAAGGCTGCTGAACCAAACTCAGCAGCCTCCCTCTTCGCTCACAGCAACCTGCCCCTGATTCGTGGAGCAGGCCAGCACTTTCAGATCCTGCACTGCTTCAACAGCCATATCCCAAACATCCCATTGCGTTGCAACGGTACCGCTCACCTTCGCCTTTCTGACCTCTGAAGGACTGCAACCAGCATACCAGGCATTTGCACGGAATAGAGCGCACAAGAGAAAACTATGACAAAAAAAGAAGAGCACTATGGCGCCCCTCTTTTTTGAACGGTTTAGCAGAACTGTCTGAAGCGAACTTGGGCTATCAGATCATGGAAGGGATCTGGTCGGGTGATAATGATATCATAGAATTACAGGATTTACTCATTTCCTAAAAAGCCTTCAAGAGGAAGGCTGCTGAACCAAACTCAGCAGCCTTCCTCTTCGCTCTCGGTAGCCTATCCCCTTGCAAGGAGGAAACTACAGACGGGTTTCTGTAGCTTTCTTTTTTTTCTGCACCTGTCTGTAGTTTCCATTGGCTTTACAAGCCAATGAAGTCGCAAAGTACAGAACTACAGAAATCAAAGAAGTCCCGAAAATGGTCTGTAGTTTCTTGTGCCGTGCAAGGGGTACAGTGCAGGATGTCCATACAACGCTATCTATTCTAAAATAGTTATTATATTCATAATAATATTATTATCATAATAATATTATTATGAATATAATTATGTCGTAAGTACAACAGTCTTGTCATAACAAGATATCTTATTGGAGAGAGTATTTGTACGGACAACATGAGGAATCTTCCAGGGAAGAGAGGCAACCCCTTGCACGGTAAAAACTACAGACGATTTTTGGGTGTTTCTTTGGTTTCTGCAGTCTGTAGTTTCTGTAGTTTTGCTCGTTTGGCTCTACAAGCCAGTGCAAGCTATAGGTAAAGAGGAGAAACTACAGAATTTTGTTTGTAGTTTCTTTTTTTTATAACTTAGCTTTTGACAATTTAATTAAAGTTTTGACAAGTTAATTAAACTTTGGTATACTTGACTTCAATAAAAGCCTGCTTTATCCTGATGAGAAGGGCTGTGACCTAAGGAAAGGTTGCAGTAGGATAAAGGTTCAAACCCCTTTTCTTGAGAAGGAAGAGAAATAAATGAAAAGAAGGTCAAAGTTATGACAACTATTGAACAGATAAATAATCTCATTATTTGTCAAGGAACACTCCCTTTACCTCCCTCAATCAATCGATCCTACCAGGTAGTTTCTGGCACACGTCGCCTGGCCTCATCTCCGAAAGCAAAACAATTCAAGGAAGAGGCCGCATGGATGTTGCAGGCGAATGCTCAAGTGAACTGGGAGGCTGTTCGGGTAATCCGTGAAAATAAGCAGAAAACTCCACTTCAAATGACTTTAAAGTTCTACCTGCCATCACTATGGATGAGAGATATTGATGGCGGTATCAAAATCTCCCAGGATGCTGTGTTCAATTTTCTTGGCCTCAATGACAACCTGGTTGTCGATCTCCGCGCGGCTAAAGCTGTGGACAAAGAGCGCCCGCGAACAGAAATTGAAGTGTCCTGTAAATAAAGTTCTGCGAATAAAAAGGAGAATACGTATGGTTGCCGCACCCTCATCTCTTACCGCAAAGCAGGCGGCCATGTACGACCAGCGCGCCCGAGACTATTTTACCAACCTCAAGGCCGGTAAAAAGCCTCAAAACAGGCCCGATCTGGGGCCTGATTGGGAAGATGTGGCAGACATGCTAGAAGCCCCATATGAGAGAGCTAAAGGCGATCCAGAGGCGATAGAGAGGGTCTTTACAGCCCTTGCTAAAACGCATCCGGCTCTCGCTGATCTCCTTTCCACACCATCAGCTCCCCTTGCAAGGGCACAAGAGATCGGCTTTCCAGAATTGCCTGAACAGGCACACTTACCAGAAGAACTGAGTCGGGGGGCCTGCCAATACCTGGAAGTATATGAAGCTTTCAGTAAGCAGGCCTCGCCAGAGGGCTATGAAGCATACCATGTATTTTGTGGTATGTGGTTGCTTTCAACTGTAGCATCGCGGCGGGTCTACCTGCCTCTGCAAACGAAGCGCATTTATGGAAACCTCATGATTGCGCTCTACGGCAAGTCCAGTGTATTTGCCAAAAGTACAACCGCACAGGTTGCAGTGGACGTTTTGTTCAACGCCGGTCTGGGGCATTTGCTGGCCCCGAAGCGAGTGTCGCCCGCGAAATTGCTTTCAGATATGGCAGGCGTGCATATTCCAGCACAATATGAGGATCTGGATGCACAGGCGCAGGAACGGATCAGAAAACGGTTGTCGATGGCGGGCCAGCGTGGATTGTACTTTGATGAGTTTGGAAAATTCGTGCAGTCTGTTTTGAGACGGAACAGCACAAATGCTGAATTTGTCTCGTTATTCCTGGAGCTGGATGGCTGTCCATCAGAATTTGATTCAAGCACCATTTCACGTGGATCTGAGGTCATCAAACGGCCTTATCTCTCTCTGTTGGGTTGTATGACACCGCCTAACATTCGCGAAAATGCAGGATCTGGAGCTGATTTCTGGACAGACGGTTTCTGGGCACGATTTTCGTTTGTTGCGGCACCTCCTGTCACACCAAAAGATGCAACTCTGGAGCTTGGCGAGTTGCTCATCCCAGAAGAACTGGTCCGGCCCTTGCAACGCTGGCATGAGCGTTTAGGCGTGCCAGCTTGCGAACTGGAGCCTGTGACAGACAAGAATGGGAGTCCGACCGGCAGATACAATATCGTTCGTGAAGAGTTGCCAGAGACCCAGGCAACCATGTCATCAGAGGCATACGAGGCCTATAAACGCTATCGCACGGCTCTCAAAAAGCTGTTCTGGAGCTTCCCACATGAGGATTTTAATGCCAGCTATACCCGCTTGCCAGAAACGGCATTGCGGATGTCTTTACTCATGGCAAGTCTGGAAAACAACAACCATATTGAGCTGCGCCACTGGGCAAAAGCGCAGGAGCTGGCGGAAATTTTGCGCCTGAGTCTCCATGAACTGTATGCGCAGGTGAACTTACCCGCCTCGACAGAGACTGAAGGAGCCAAGCTTGAAGACGCTATCATGCGGATCTTCAAGCGACAGGGAGCGCTAACGTTAAACACATTGCGAACCTCATATCTCAAGAAATATTCTTCTAAGCAGCTAGAGGATGCTTTGAAGGCGATGATACGAGCCGGTATTGTCGAGAAATATGCGACATCTCACAGTGAGAAATACAGATTGAAGGAAGAGGAGCCTGAAGAAGATGGGACAGATGACAACTGACTATTACCGACTTTCGTCACTTGATGTCGAGATCTATGCGAACCAGCTTGCAGCCTTGCTGATTCGACAAGCGGTGGGATCGAAAGAGACGCAAGACTATCTGAGTGGCTTCAATGCCTTAGATCAGGAGCGAATCAAGAATGAGCTTTTGAAAATCATAAGAAAGCTGGATAGACGATAGGAGGAAGCATGTGGCGTATACATCTGCAAAGATTGACCTGGTAACATTGATTGAGCAAAAAGCGGGAATAACGCTAACCCTTGAAGCCAATCACTATGAATTCGGGCCTGAATACTGGGGGTCATGCCCGTTCTGCAAACGCGGAGATAATCGCTTTCATGTATGGCCAGAGGGATCCAGGCCGCATTATTGGTGCCGCATTTGTGGTAAGGAGGGGTCTGCACCCTGGTTTTTGGTTGAATATTGCAACATGTCTTTCGGTGAAGCATGTGAGGAATTAGGAATTGAGGATGATGATATGTCTACCTATACTGCCCCTTCTCTCGCTCAATTGGTGAACAATAACAGACCACCTCACCAGGCCTGGCAGAAAGCCGGGAAGGAAATTGTACAGATGGCCACTCATTATCTGTGGCATTCCTTGCAAGGTCGAGAGTCCCTTCATTATTTGATAGGGAGAGGGTTGACTGAGGAAACCATAAAGAAATATCACCTGGGCTATATGCCGCTCAAGAAAGATGGAAGATGGTATATGGACAGCTTTGAAAACTGGGGCATAGAGCCGACAGAAGAGCAAAAGAAAAAGGGTGGGGTACGCGTCCCCAATGGGATCATTATCCCCTGGTTCGAAGGGGATCGGCTTTGGAAAATAGCTATCAAGAGGCCGGGTGAAAAAATGGACTATGGTCAGGTTATGGGCAGTGCTGAAGGACTGTATGGAGTACATACGATTAGGCCAAACGCGCCTGTCGTGATGGTAGAGGGAGAGTTTGACTGCTTGTCAGTGCTGCAAGAGGCAGGCGACATTACCGGTTGTGTCGCCACCGGGAGTGCTACGCGAGGGCGCTTGATGCGTTGGATTGCAGAGCTATCGCTTGCCTCTCATGTGCTGCAGGCGTTCGATGCGGATGAAGCGGGCTATCAGGGAGCTGATTACTGGCTCCGCGTCTTGCCTAATGCAATACGTTTTCCACCATTCGGCTATAAAGATGTCAATGAGATGCTTCAGAAACTGAACACGGAACGTGATGGCTACAGCGTTCGGCAATGGGTGCAGGACGGCATCTGGGCTGCACAGTTGCCGCCGCCCGATGCGCCGCCGGTGATATCGGAACGGAAAGCTGAGACTCCGATAGGCCGACCGGAAATCCAGCGCGCTCTTGATATCCAATCTGAGTACGAGCGCTTGATTGGCTCAGAACACGTCATGACGCCCGATGGCCCTGGCCGTATATGGGATATGAGCCAGCTCCGGCAACATATAGAAAGAGATAAGATCAGGGTTACGCTGGATCATTTGAAAGGTGCGCCGCCGCCTCATGGAGCTACGCGGCTCTACCCTTGCAAGGATCTCATGTTAGAACCTGCGCAAATTGAGACATTTTGAAGCTTTGTAAGGTTAACTTTATGAAAGTTAACCTTACTGTTGTAATCTTGGTTCTCTGATGGTATAGTTTTACAAGGAATTGTATACGTATGCAATTCCCTACCCCGATTCCCCTGCTACCATATCCAAAGAGAGGACCGACCAGAAATGACTGATAAGAAGGAAGAACGATCTGAACAAGAAGAGCAGTCCGAGGTACGTATAGTATATGATCCGGAGCGTGGTGAGGAGCGGCGTGCTTTGACTCTACAGCAGGCCCAAAGAAAATTGGGCATATCTTACACAGCACTGCTCCCTATCCTCAAAAGGAATAACGTGAGAAGGTTCAGACTAAAATTTGGGAAAGAAATTTTTGTCTGGGAAGATGATGTGCTCGATCTTTTAACTCCTCAGTATATTGATGAGGAGCAAGAAGCATAAAAAGACCGCCATTCTCAGGCGGTTTCTTCGCGTTGTTTTGCTGCTTTTCGGGCTTTCTTTTGTTCAAGTTTGGCCTTATGCTCACTGATGAGATCAGATGCTTCGCCTTTGGTCATTCCGTCTCGTATTGGAATGCGGTACCAGCGAAGCATCTTTGCTTGTTTGCCTGCGGGATCAAGCGGCTGGCTTCTCCAGGCTGCGTTTCTATCTAGCAGTTTGACTGAGCCTGGATCTTCCAGAAGCTGATGTGCTCGCTTCTCAGCGTATTGAAGTGCGTAATCAAGCGGCTGTGCCTTGAGCCAGCGCTGTCCCTGGAAATCAGGTGCGAGACGAGCGCAAACATCATAGAGCTGAGTCCATCCAGAAGAAGAGCATGGAACTAGAGCTATGCGGTGTTTGCGAGGTCCCACTTCTAACACATACAAGCCTCCAGGCTTCTCCTGCCATTCAGGCAGAGCGAACAGATCAATCTCCTTATCTTCATGCCGTCTCTCGTTGAGTTTGCGAATGAGAGCGCGTTTCTCGCGTGCCTCTTGTTCTGCTTTTTCTTTCTCCTCTCGCTCTATTGCTTCTGTGAGCAGCTCGCCACCATTGATCTTTAATCCCAGAGCCTTGCTAATATTTTGCGGTGACAAGCGGAGCCTGTAGCAATTGTCTGTGATGTCCAATATGAGGCAGTATATTTTGTTCGGGGCGCGTCTCGCTCCTCTCCCAATGCACTGAATGTAGAGACTGTTACTTTGCGTAGGCCGCGCCATAATGACGCAGTCTACTGCTGGCAAGTCAAAGCCCTCAGTTAAAACTAAGACATTTGTGAGTACCTTCAAAGATCCATCTCTAAGCTGACTATAGAGTCTGGCACGCTCCGTGAGGGAGGTTGTGCCAGAGACGACAGCGGCAGGAATACCGGCCTGATTGAACGCTTCTGCAACATTGTGAGCATGTTCTACGGAAACGCAGAAGCAAATAGTTCTACGTCCTACGGCATGTTCCTGGTATGCCTCGACTATTCGCTGATTCCTCGCAGGTGTGTCAATAGCGTTTTCAAGTTCCTTCTGGTTGAAGTCAATTTCGCCATCGGCATTTCTGGAAGATTTAATGTTGTCTAGACTTGTCTCCGTTCTAATGGCGATGCTGCGGATATCAGAGAGCAAGCCCTGCTGGATAGCATCTTTAATGTCCATTCGGAAAAGCGGTTTTCCGAAGATTGGTTCTAGAGATTTGCCGTCCAGTCGCTCAGGTGTCGCGGTGACACCGAGTCGGAACGCATTAGGAAGAGCATTGAGAACCTTCTGATACTTTGGTGCAGGCGCATGGTGGCACTCATCCACGATGATGAGCTTGTAGTTGAACTTATGAAGGTTCTTCAGGTGCTTGTCGCGGGAAATAGTGTCGACTCCCGCGACAGTAATCGGTGCGCCCCACTCGTAAGAACCCCCGCCTACCTTCCCTACTATTGCAGAGCTGTCAACCATTTGCAGCTTTTCACGCGCCTGGTCAAGGAGTTCGTCACGATGCGCCAGGATGAGGATGTTGATGCTCTTCAGCTCCCTTGCAAGGGAACTGAAGAACACGGTTTTCCCCCAGCCAGTAGCGGCGACTATTAATGCCTTGCCGTCCTCTGGTCGTTGCTTGTAGGCTGTAAGGACAGCTTGCAGAGCCTCTTGCTGATCGGGACGAAGTTCAATCATTTCGTGTCTCCTCCTGTGTCTCCTGAGGAGTTTTTGTAGCGCGCTGGCGAGCCTGTTCAAGATAGGCCTCTACGTCTGAAGCTTCGACTCGGTATCGATTTCCAATATTCGCCGCTCTCAGCTCTCCTTTGTGTATCAGCTCGAGTACTGTTTGCACATGCAAGTTCAAGCGTCTTGCAACATCTTTGGTGGTAAGTAGATGCTCCATTGTCTTTCCTTTCTTGTACTTTGATTAAGTTGTAAAAATAATACCACATTTTACTAAAGTATGCTATAGTATTGACAAGTTAATAAAACTTAGTTAAACTTAGCAGTGTGAGGTGTTTGGTTCTTACATTCTGTCTGTTCCCCTCGAACCAGACATCTCAGAAGTTTTGAAAAGTTTTGAAGAGAAGAAAGGTAGATGAACACATGGCAACGAAAGTAAATCCTCTTGATCTGATCGACAATGAACTTGCAAAAGCAGCAGCTCCAAAACCAGCCTCAAAACGCCCGGTTTTTCTCTTTTTGAAAGAGGGACAGAAAGCACTGGTTCGTCCTCTATACAATCTGGATCAAGTGATTGTTCTGCAAAAACATAACAAGTTTGCTCCAGATGCTGAGAATCGCGTGAACGCAGTTTGCGCCGCTGAAATTGGCAAACAATGTGCATACTGCCAGCGCGCCGTAGATGACAAGAAGCTGAATGCTCATACGGTTTTCTACTTGCCTATCTATGTGTACAAAGTCATCGACACCCATACCGGGCAGACGATGACGTACAAAACGGTAGAGGATGGATCAGAGGTGGAAAAGCAGATAGCTGGTTACCGTGTGCTAGAACTGACGAGTTTTGGAACCGCGGGCATGATTCTGAAAGCGTTCCGAAGCTATATGCGCGATCCTGATAGTGGCGGCTCTATTACTGGCTGTGATTTTACCATTGAGCAGGTCGGCTCTGGGCAAAGCAAGGCCTTTGTGGTTATGCCTAAAACGCCAACAGCTCTAGCCTCCCAGATTCAGGCTGCTATTCCAGGCCCTGACCTTGTGCGAGAGCGCATTCTAGAAGCGTTGTCGCCTGCTGTTGTTGAGTCACGTTCCACGCCTGTCGCGCCTGTTCCTGAGGTGGATGATGACATTCCAGAATTCTAATAAGCCCAACTTGAAAGCTCTGGCCGCTTTACTGCGGCTGGAGCTTGATGATATGTTCAATTCCTGGGAGGCTTCCAAACCTCTCAGGACAGGTGCACCTCATGCCTCTGCCATTCTGGTGCCTGAGTCGGAATGGTGTCCACGGCGCCATGTGCTTCTGGCTCTTCATCCTGAGCAAGCAAGGCGTCCTGAAGCAAAGCCCTGGGACGCCTTGCAGAATGCAGTCTTCTTGCATGGCTGGCACCTGCATGAGAAATATCAAAAGCTCTTCTCTGACTTTGCCCGTGTGATTGAAGTCGAGAAGAGCCACTTCGATGAAACCCGTTTCTTGCACTTCACTCCTGATGCAATCATCCAATTTGGTTCTTACAAACTGATCGTGGAAATAAAGGGGTATAAGCAGGAAACCTGGCAGGCGCTTGACGAGCGTGGAAATCCGCCTGAAGCAGCCTGGCATCAATGTAATCTTTATTGTCACCTGTTGAATATTCCCTATGGTCTGGTGCTGGTTGAGAATAAAAATACGCAGAAGGTGAAAATGTGGGCAATTGAACATGATAAAGAATTGGCCCAGCCCTATACCAGGAGGATGTATGAGGTGGTAGGCGGAGTGATCAAAGCCCAGAAAAGCGGGCGTCTCCCTGCAAGGAAATGTACTGCTCCTGATGAGCCGCGAGCACAAAAATGCCCAGTGCGTGAGCTCTGTTTCTCTCTAAAGAATGGAGCTGAGATATGACAGAAGAGCAACTATTGCAAAAGATAGTGCAACTATTGCAAAAGATAGTGCAAGTGTACAAGGAACAAGAGCAAGAAATTGCAGCCTTGCAGGGGTTGGTGCGTAAGCTCCAGGCTTTTGTGAGCAAGTCATTGCCGCCGCCGGATGATAAGGAAAGTTGGGAAAAAGAAAAAGAATGCTTAGATGCTTGGGCTGAAACCTTGCAAGGGAAGGGAGAAAATCATGCTTAGAAAACCGATCCTATCCGCCCGTCAACGGGCCGCGCTGAGGCGAGAGCAGCTCGCTGATATGCCGACTCAGATCACCAGCATAGTCAGGCCTTTTGAAACCGAGCCTCTTTTGCCTGTAGATTCGCAGGGCCGGCCATATGTGCGGATTGAGTCTCAGGAGCGGGATACCTTGAAGCTCGTTGAGCAAGCCGTTGATCAATACGTGAAAGCACGGAAAACATTCCCTTCGGTCATATTGTTGTCTGCAATTAGATTCTTGGAGATTGGCTTTTCGCTGAAATACTACTACCCGCTAGAAGTTAGGGGACTTGCGATCCCCTACCGGTATGATCCGGCGGGAGCTGGCTATGACGTGTTGTGCAGGTGAGAGATTTTCAAGGAGAGAGGAATGATGGAAGGAAAATTAGAGGCAGACGCACTCACGCGTCTCAAAAACGCGCGCGATGCGTTTAAGGCCTGATCGAGGTCAACTTTGTCGCCCAGGAAGCAGGTTGGGGGGAAGACGAGCGTGAAGCGTATGTTCTGGAACAGACCCAGAAGCTAAAAGAAGCACTTGGTCTGGATAGAGAGTTTTGTATTCTGTGTGGGCATTGGTATCAAAGTAAGCCTGAGCCACACACCTGCTCATAAAAGGAGATACATATGCATATTTTGATGGGAATAGTTGCAGTGGAGGGCGGCATTATCGCCGTCCTCTTGCTCATGCTGAAAAGAGAGCGCCACATTCAGGACGCTGAATGCGCGGAGTTGCGCCATTCGCTTCAGCAATGCCTGGAGCGAGTCCACGTGCTTCAGCAAGAGGCGCAACAACACAAGGTGCAACAAGACGAGCCTGAAGAGGTGGATTATGAAGGGATGCTTCGGGCCCTCTTGGAGCCATTTGAGGATAGGAGGCAAGAGAGGTGAGGCGGAATCAGAGAACAGGACGAAACGAGCCAAAATGATGAAAAAGATCATATTCGTCTGCTTGAGGCCCTGGATCGGCATAGCGGCCCAGTTGTCCTCTCTGGTTATGCTCATCCGCTCTATGATCAACGATTAGCCCACTGGCAGCGTGTGAGCATGCCAGCACTGGCAGAAAAGGGGCAAGTGCGTACAGAGGTGCTCTGGCTGAATCGAAAAGCTGTGCGGCGTCAGCTCAGTTTGTTTGAGGAGGGAAGCGCGTACGCGTTCCCGCAAGAAGGGGAATAGGGCATGCAAACAATCATTTTTATCGTGATCTTTGTGGTGCTGATCATCAATTTGTTTGTGTTGTTTTTGGAACGAGCACGCCTGCAAGCTCGTTTGCGCCAGGAACGGGAATGTCTGTTCCGCTGGCAGCAACAGGCGCGCAACCAGAATCGCATTTTGCAGACATTCTTTCCTGAAGCGGCTAAAAAAATAGAGCAGCTTCCATATATTCCTGATAGTGTGGAGCGCGAGCGCCGTGTCTTTGAAATTATTACCGCTACTATACTTCATGATTCGAGAGAGGATTTGAAATGATGCTTTTAAGTATGTTGGTCTTGCGCGTTCGCTTGATGCGTATGAAGGCAGCGCAAGACAGAAATGAAGCGCGACCAATATTATTCAAAATTACTTCAACATCTGCTTCAGCATTTGGAGGGGCACCCATGAAAATGCTGTCGCTGTGCTCTGGGATCGGTGGTGCCGATCTGGCAGCCGAATGGGCAGGAATACAGGTTGTTGGTCAAGTTGAAATTGATACATTTTGCACGCGTGTCTTACAGCAGCTTTGGCCGCAAGTAGCGCGGATGCGCGATATTCGTGAGGTACGAGGCGATGAATTTGGGGAAATCGATCTTCTGGTTGGTGGATTCCCTTGCCAACCCTTCTCTCAGGCAGGGAAACGAAAAGGGAGGAGCGACGAACGCAATCTCTGGCCTGAAATTCTCAGGATTCTTGGCAAAATGCACCCACGCTGGTTTGTGGGAGAAAACGTCCCGGGGCTACTCTCAGTTGACGCTGGACAGGTTTTCGGTGGTATCATCGCCGACCTGGACGCGTTGGGGTATGATGTGGCGTGGGCAGTCTATGGGGCTCACGAGGTTGGAGCCTCCCACCGACGCGATCGTCTCTTCATTGTGGCCTACTCCGGCCGCGAGCAATCCCAACGACGGGGAAGCATTGGAGAGTTGGAAGCAAAGAAGAGAAGCAGTCCGGAAAAAGGCCCGCAATGGGAACGGATTTGGCATGCCACTGAGCATAGCAGTGCGATGGCACAACACCGCACAAGTACAGGATGCTCAGTGGCTCAACCCCGAGTGGGTAGAATGCCTTATGGGCTTCCCACCGGGATGGACCGATATCAAAGCCCAGCCCAACCAGGAGAGTCACAATACCTCTGGGAACCTCCCAGAACTACAACCCAACGGGATCCCAACCGAGCAAAACGGCTAAAAGCTCTTGGCAATGCCATTGTCCCTCAACAAATACTTCCAATTTTTCAAAGTATTGTTGAGATTGAGCGGAGGCAAGAGCAATGAGTTCTTTAGATCAACAATCCCTTTGGGTTGAAGAGGCGGAGAGCCAGAGCAGGCCGAAACGAGCCAAAATCCCGCCCCTTGCAAGGGCAGAAGAAATCTATCGGGAGCTTGCTCGGCTGAAAGTTGGCGACAGCGTCCCCTCAAAAATATATATCTGTGATTATACAACAAGGGAAATTCCCCCCTGGAAAGTTGTGCGTCTGGAAACACTAATGAAGGCGATCAAGCTAACGGTCGTCGATCCTGAATCGAGAAAGCAAGAATTGATTCAACAATCCTGGGTAGCAGTCGACGTTATCGCGTTGCCCACAAAGACATTGGCTACCCCGCTCTATACCTATCGCGAGGGGGCATCCCCTCACTGTAGCAATATGCTCAGAGACATCAGGCAGCGAGCCCGGCAGCTTGCCGAGCAAATAACGGGTGTGAAGGTTGACGACGATGACGATCCGGAAGAGGATCCCGACGACGACGAGTAGCCCTTGCAAGGGGGGAAGAGATGGACTTGATTTACTGTGCGGGCGGAAATATTGGCTTGCAAAGAATCGCGCTAGAAGAGGGCTGGCAGCTCGGACAGCGTTCTGATGCGACACCCTCTCCATTCAATATGACATTTATAGATATTAACTACAAAAAGGCAGATTTCGAGCGTCACCTTGAGATAGTCCGCCTTTTTCGCCCCAAATATGCAACTGTACCAGATCTGTCTGCTAAGCAGACAGATCTCAGCGAGATCAAACGGGCAATGAAGCAATACGAGCAGCTCGCGGAATATTGCGAGGTCCCCCTGGTAGTCCCTAAGCTGTCCGAACAGCTTCAGTTGCTCCCACCAGACGTCGCCATTGGCTTCTCGGTGCCGAGCAGTTACGGCGCGGCCCAGTTCCTCCCGTGGGAATTGGCCGGGCGACGCGTCCATCTGCTTGGTGGCAGCCCCAAGCGACAGATGGAGCTGTATAGGTATATTTCCATCTTCGCAACAGTTACGAGTGTGGATGGTAATTATGCTCAACTCATGGCGACGAAGTTCGCCGAATACTGGGAAGCAGGGCGCTGGCATAATCATCCTGCTATTGAAGAGAAAAAGGAAAATTTATATTACGAATGCTGGCGCATATCCTGTCGGAATCTCCGGCAGGCCTGGGAGAAGATCACAGGCAAGGCTGAATGCGCTGTTCCTTGCAAGGAGAGATGAATTGGAACATAACTGGAGAGACGATCCAAACGCGCGCCGCTTGCGGACACATCTTCAAAGGTGTGTCCCCCCGCGGATTCGGGACTACCTTAGGAAAGGTGGGCCAACGCCTGAAGATATCGAACAGGTTCGGGGGGTCACGCGAGATATCGCCAGAGCTGGCGACCTGATCCTGTACCCTGACGGGACAGGACGTGAACAGCCCTATCTCGATGAGCTGGTTGAGGCTGTTGCTCTCCTGGCCTTTGCACCGGGGGGCATAACCGTGATGGGGCTTCACTTTGACGCGACCATAATAGCGCAGGAGGCACCTCAAGACGAACTGACACAGCTTCTCAGCGATATTGATAGTTTATTATCGTTGTGAAATTTGAAGAAATTATTGTAGAGAAACAAGAGGTTGACTTTTTGACGAGTCAACCTCTTTTCGCTTATGATTTAGGCTTCTCAACCTGATTCATCGCCCTGACAGCAGCCTCGAGAGCTGCATTAATCAGCGTCGGGTTCATGCTTTTTAGCCCAACGGCCTGGAGCATGGCAATAATCAGGTCAACGGCCTTTTGTCGTTTCTGCTCTCCAGGCAACCCGTCAAATTGCTGCTCAACTGCCAGTACTGCTGTGTGAGCAACCTCTTGCACGGTCCGTTGTACCTGCTCTGGCAACCGGGCGTAGAGCCGCGGCAAAAGCAGAGCAGAAAGCAGCACAATAAAAGGGACAACCAGGTTGATGAGCATAATAAGCTGTTCAAGTGTCACTATTATGAATCCTTTCTATTTGATTGATTGAAGGGCTGTAAGAGCCTGCTTTGCTACCTGTTGGTACTGAGCAAGCTGCTGCTTCAGCTTCTCGACTTCGATAGCATGATTCTTTCCTTTTTCGGCTGCAAGCTGATCCTGGAGCTGTTTCACCTGGCCTGTGAGGCGGTCGTACTCGCTACGGAGTTTGATCCATTCTTGCCCGCTCCAGGCCTCAAAAACGCCCTTTGCCGGTGTCCATTCAAGGGTTGTCCAGCGGAAGCGTTGTTGCGTGCCGCCACCCAGGCTCGGATTACTGATCTCAAGCGGGGTTGCTCCATGCTCACTCTCAAGCGGCCAGTTCCCGGGGTGCCATGCGTGAGCAAGCACGTAGTCGCGAAAGCCCTGCACCACTTTGACCCCGTTCGGTGCGATCAGCGTCTTGCCATCATCTTTCCAACCGTTTGGTATTCCCATTTTTTGGTCTCCTTCATTTTTATTCAAAAAACTCCATAATTCATCCCAGGGATAGGGCCCGGGGCAGCCGGTGCGGTTGACTGGATCCATTGAGAAATGGCCTGTAATGCCGCCCCGGGCATCAGCATAACGCTTCGGGATTCCCCACCGCTGGCAGATGTCCTTGATGAGCTGGAAACTGGCACGCTTCTGCGCCTCTGTCAGCTCATCTGAATTATCAGTGCTTGGCTTGATATGCTCAATGGCGATGGTGACGAGATTCGGATTGAGGCCTAGATCTGACCACCAGGCGTCATGATGCACACTGTCGCCGCCGGTCCCTGCCGGGCCTGTAACCGCTCCATTGGCCCAGGCAGCATCATCTTCACTGACACACTGATAGATCTCGCCATCAAGTCCTATGATGTAGTGCGCGCTGGCCTGAGTAGCGGGATCTGCGAAAAAGGCCGCGCAATCGTATGCACGGTGAAATCCCGCCGTCCCATGCAGGATGAGCCAGCGCGGTTGCTGGCCCTCGCGACCTTCCCAATGATGCGCGGCCTCTAGCCACTGGATATTGAGATTTGCCATAGAGAATCTCCTTGTCTACAAACTATTGCGAGCCTGATAATGAGCGGTTATTTGAGTCTGTGAAAGCGCATAAGAATACAGTGCAAACTCATCAATCCACCCGGCAAAAAACGTGCTCAGGACGGGATTCCTTGCAAGGGTAAGCGCATAAGCAGGATTGGAGAGATTGCCTGATGAAGCGATATCTCCGACCTTTGTGCCGTTGAGATAGAGCTTTAATCTCGTGTTGTCATACGTGGCAACGACGTGATACCACTGGTTGAACTGCCACGTGGTCGGAACATCAATGGAGTTGAAAAAATCCTCATAGCCATTGGCTACATAGAGAGCGTGGTACGATCCTGTACTGACATCCAACCTCATCCCGTGATTGGTAGAAACTGGATTGTCAGTTGCGACCAGGCTACAGTAGCCATTGCGCGACAGATCAGCGAACTTGATCCACAGCTCAAGGCTGTACTGATTCCAGTCCTTCAGCGTCATGTTTGCTACGACGCCATAGCCGGTAGAGCCGTCAAAGCGGATGGACGGATCAGAAGCGATCACTCCCGGCTCGTTCGTGGTAACCCCCCCTTGCAAGGAGAGCGCAGTATCCTGGTTGCACCTATCATAAAAGACCGGGGCATCTTGCTTGATAACTTCGGGATAGAGATGCGCTTGCAGGAAATTGCTGACTTGTCGAACGGTGCGCAGCTCGTACAGATCGGGGCTCCCCTTGAGCTGCACATCTAACTCCCCATATTGCCCACCGCCATAATAGATTTTTGCGCAATATTCGATGGAAGGCGCAAGAAGAGAATGCATGACACGCTCATACTGCTGCACCAGGTCTGATACCTGCATCAGCGCATCAGGATCGCTGGCACGTAGCATCGCAATCTGAACGCTCTCAAACTGCCGCGAGCTTTCGGTGATATCTCTGCGTGTGAAGGGGAGAGCTTTTGCAAGAACCTGCTCAACCTGTTGCACCGTCTCTACAACTCGCGCCACCGAAACAGGCCCACTCATGACCATTTCAGAGCCGCGAGAAAACTCGTTGACCAGTCGCCAGCCCGTGAGCGTGACGCGCTCTCTCCCTTGCAAGGGGGTCTGCAAGGTTTCGGTCACGCTTCCTGTCACCGTTGGTGCACCGCTGTCGGTAACGGTCAGGTCATCTACACGGAGCCATGATGCTGAACTCGGAAGAGCGGTGACACCGTAACCACCAGTCAGAACCGGGCTGGAGTCAGATACATCCATATCCCACGTGCTCGGCTCTTGACTGCTCGCGAGCCAAAGCCTCCCTTGTAACCGGGTTGGGTTGCTTCCTGTAACGCGAAACCGCATCTTGTATGCGGTGTTGGCAGTAATCGACTTTGCCGGGCCTGACCAGGTCTGCGTTGTGCTGTTGTTGACGAACCGCGCAATGAGCAGAGAGCCAGAACTTAAGTTGAATCTGTAGCCTGTCAGGTTGCTTGTTCCTGCATTCCCACTGAGTCGTGCATCAAGCCCGAACTCATCAGATGTCGAGGCAGGAATAAAGGTAGCAAGCAGCTCCATATTTCCAGTGCTTGCCGAACCGAGTCGGTAGTGCAAACGGGAGCCGGGATTACTCGGGCTGTTGCGTATTTGCCCTTGCGTCCCGTTGGTTGAGAGCATATCCAAGTACCCACCCTCAGGCGGGTCATTGGTAGCGGCTCCCCAGATTTTGCCATCAGTCGCCATGCCCCACCCGTTTGAAACTGCTGCTCTATTGAAATTGTCTTGCGCTAAAACAGCCATTACAGCTTCTCAGTGATAGTGATGAGGCCATTTGACGAGTCAGAGATGATCAAAGGGGCGTCGAACGGCACACGCAAAAAGGTGTGTGTCGTTGCTGTTACCGGGTTAGCACTGACCAGCCAGGCCGTTGTATATGAGGCGGCAACGGCCGGCGGTGTGCCTGTCGTGCTAAAAAGGTAAGCCCCGTTGTTCGTGACGGTCAGACTGCGATTCCCATACCCAGAATTGCCCCCGCTGACTGCATACGTAAACTGTGCAGCAGGTAAAGGAGCCGTATAGGACACAGGAGACGTAAGCGCGCCTGGATCGGCTGTCGGGACACTGGCATAGTCATACCTGACCCATGAGCCGGCAGGGATGCTTGATGTTGGCCCGGGAGTTGACTGAACACCCACGGTTCCGGCTCCTGAGATGGCGGCTGTCGTGACAACTGTCAAGGTGTTAGAAGTCCCTGCATTGATGACCAGCTTTGTCCCGCTTGGAATAGAAGCGCCTATCAGAGAGCCGATCTGGATGCTTGTCACGTTGCCCCCCGCGGGAATGGCGGCAGAGAGCGAGGCCATACCCAGAGATTGATCAATGGCGATCATTGAGGCGGGGGGTGTACTCGGAGTGCTTGCACCGGCCAACGCCTTGAACATGGTCAACACGCCATTATCCGTGTAGGCGTTTTCCAGCCATTGTTCTTGAGTCACGTTGCCAGTGGCCTTCTCAAGTGTTTGAATGCGCCAGAAACCGCCCGAACGGTTGAGGCTTGCCACAGCATCATCAAAGTTTGTCGGCTGTGCTGGTTGGCGATATTCTGGGATAGAAATGTAGATGTTTTGCATAGATGGCTCCTTCAATGAATAAATCTGGTTAAGTAGGCAATAATAACCGCAATGAGGATAGACGATAGAACACCAAGCAACCAGTAGAGCGTGCGGGAAAGGATGATGAATCTCTCGGCTAAAATTTGGCTAGATGATTGGATATCATCGAGTTGCTTATCAAATTTCTCTTTCATGGTCTCTAGCCGCGAATTGGCTTCCTTTAAATCTATCCCCCACTCTTTGCGCAACACCGAAAGCTGGCTTTCTAGATTGTCTATCCTTTTTTGATTTTCTTGGATCATTTGTTCATGCATTCTGATTTGCACTTCATGAGTTTTGAGATTGACATAAGAGCTTGGCAGTTCATCGATCTTTTTATAGATAGCAGCAAGTTGCTGCTGTATCGAATCAGGCATATACAAAGAATCCTTTCTAGTCTGCAAAGAAGGCCGTCCAGTCCGACACGACAGCCCCTTGCACGGCCTTGATCTGGAATTTCTCTTGCCAGACCGGCACGCCTTGTTCATCAACTGTTGGCACCCACGATCGTGCGACACTTTGAATGAGGAAGGGCACATCTTTGAGACCATAAGCCGGGTGGTAGACATGCAGGAGCTGACCGGCTTTGAGGCCTGGTTTGCGAGTCACAAACGAAAGCACATGACCCTTCTGGGCGTACTGCTTCAACCTGCTTACAGCCAGGGCGAGAGCTTGCCGCTTGGGCATCTTGTCAACTTCCTCGTTGACTTCGACAATACCGCTTGTCCCGTCCTGAGCTGAACGAGAAGCTATCTCTTGCTCATCCCTGACGTTGACCGAAATGGGCACCTGAGCATCATACTGGACTTCGATGATCTGTCCGTCTCGGAGCTTGTTCGAGTCATCGCTACTGAGTGAGTTTGACCCTCTCTCGAAGTAGAAGACGGCTCCAGTTGCGCCTTTAGCTGCGTAGCTCACAGCAACGCCATCGACGCTGATTGATTTCATCGCCTCTACCGGATAGCCGAGCGTCCAGGATGACGCTTCACCATCGGCTTTCTTGGTTTCGGTCATTGGTACAATGTCGATGGCCCCTGTAATCCATTGCGAGTTGCGGTAGCTCTCCTGCGTGTTTTCCAGAGAAAAGCCCTGAATCTCCATGAGATTGGCAGTCGCGATCCAGGGCGCAAGTTCTGCCTCGCGCCGCCGGAAATACGGTGTTCCGTCATGGTCAAAGAACCAGAGGGCGTCACTCTGCTTTGCCAGGTCATCAAAGACGGCCGCGATGCTGGTAGGCTTGCCACTCGCTATTGAGTAGTCTGTGCTGGCAATGAGTGCGCCATCTGCAATGCTTTCAGGCCGGATAGTCACAGCAAGATCATTGAGTGATGGCGACATCAAGGGATCATCTGTACTCAGCACAGTCTTCACATACAGGTTTGTCTGGAATAATGGCGAACTCAAAACCTGGAAGGAGGCAAAGTTGAAGGTGTTTTGCCCGCCCGCTGAATACAAGCCAGAGTAGCCCCCTTGCAAGGGGGTAGTATCGGGATACTCACAGAGCAGCTCGCCATCCATCCAGAAGGAAACGGTGTTGCCTACACGCTGGAAGCGGAACCGATGTGGCGTGCCTCTCACAAACGAAATGGAAGCAGCAGCAACGAGAGAGCTTGTCCCGTTTTCTGCCCGGTAGATTTGTGCGGTGTTGGGCTGGCTTGTTGCCGCTGAATCTCGCACAACACAGGAATAGGCATTGCCATTGTTCAAGCAGAGAGCCGCGCCCCCGTTCTCTGAGCGATCACTGTCAAACACAACCACTGCTTCCATGCCGGGCGTGAGCCGTGTCGGGCGTAGCACTGCATTGAGGCCATTGGAAACAAAAAGGCGGCTATTGGCTGTATCCCACGTCCATACAGCGGCATCACCCCCTGCAAGGAATTGAGAGAAGTAGTCGCGCTGTGTGTCAGAAGCGAACTGGTCTATAACTGGCTCTTGTGCGCCAACAATACCAGGGAGAGCAGAAGCACCGCTTGCGCCAGCTCCAACATTTGACCATGACACCCCATCAAACGAGCTTTGTATGCTCGTACTCGTATTTTGTGGCTGGCTTCCGTCCCAGGACAGACTTGTTGACCCGACGCGATCTGCAAGCTCTAACGCGATTGCTGGCGTCACGCGTGAGCCTGTCGCGTGATAGTTGCTCACAACAGCCAAAGAGAGGCCTGTTATCCGTGCAGGGACGCTGACGGACTCTGTGGAGAGTGTCGCTCTTAAGCGTGCCTGGGTCATGTTCGTGCAGTTTGCGCCCTTCTGCAAGGCCGGGACTGGCTGTCCTTTGCCGACAGTTTGCCAGCTCGCGCCGTTGTCCGGGGAGAACTCCACTTTATAAGAGACATCACTTGGCACCGGCTCATCATATTGAAAATTGATGAGTGAGCCGACAATGTTGGCTCCCACACCCGACAGGTTGAGAGCGGGACTTGTCCAGGAGCCCTGCAAAGAAGACACAATGCCAAAGTTGTCGAATCTGGCTTCCTGAATAATGCCGCCTGATACCGCTTGAGAATTATAAATCCGCATGGCGATATATCCCGGCCCGGCATGGGTCGAGTCGGTGACAGAGATGTATTCCACATCGTCAATGCTGATCTTATGCGTTGCCCCATTGACAACCACCTTGAGCCGGTGCCAGTTGCCTTTCTCAAAGGTCAGAGCCGTACTTGCAAGCTGTGTCCACGATCCCGAACTTGCAGAGTTACTGCCTTTGCCGAATTGAAGCAGACTGGTGCTAAAACCCGCGAAGTAGGCAAAGGAATTTAACGGGGCCTGCCGGGTGGCGGGATAATTGCTCGTCCTGTATTCCAGCCCGGCAACCGCGTAGTCGTTGCCGAGCAGGATATCTATTTCAGCAGTGAAGTTTGTCCAGATCCCGCCCCCGGCGAAATTGAGACGCGCCCTCAGATCGTGCTGAGGGTCAATATTCAGGAAGTAGGCGGCTTGCCGAATTCCGGCTCCGCCATAGCCATTTGACGCGAAAAAGGTTAGTCCGGTCTCATCCCCATCATCCCAGTTTCTGGTGTACTGATTCAGCTTGATCTCGTCTGAATCAGAGCGCACGTTGTTGTACGTGCCAGTTTGCCAACTTGCCTTGTTCTGGTAGAGGATGAGCGCGTCTTGTTTGGTTGTATTTGCCGCCGGATTGATCTGATAGCTGAATAATCTCAAGGCAGGCGAAATGGTCGGGTCTGGTGAACCGTTTTCAAGGTCTAACTTCCACTTGAGACCAACCCCCGGCTTTGTCAGGTCTTGCCCTGGCACAAAGCAAGGGAGGGCCGTAACATTAGGAGCGTCCAGATAGGAAATGCCATTGTCGCCGCTGACCTGCACACGGGAGGTGGTCTTGTCTGGGAGATCGGCAACATATGAGAGATGACTTCCTTTGTAAATGCCCACAGTCGAAAGCGCGGTCGGCTCTGCAAAGGTCACAGAGCCGCGTTTGTCGTAGGATCGAACGTAGGATACAGCCAAGTCGGTATAGCCATATGTTCTCACGATTTTAGGCACAAACGGGAGGCTGGAAGAAGAGCTATCGAAAATCCACAATTTTGTAGCATTGGACGCAGAATTATAAATCCTGATGTTTCGAAAAAAGGCCTGATAAACGCCTGCTTGATCTCCCTCGAAGCCAAGAGAAACATAGGCGATTTTCTTCCCTACCCAATTTATAGTGGGGACTGAGATCCAAAATCTTCTCTCATACCATTTATCATCAGCCCATCCTTTTAAATCGGTTGAAGGATGAGGATCCAGGTCATTTATATCATTTGAATAAAAATTGTGAATATCTCGCAGCGATGTCCCATCGGTGAGCGTGATGTCAACACTCGCTTTGATCTCAGGCGACGTCGAACTGACCCAGACTTCATACTGCAGGAAATCATTTGCCTGGATCGTGTACCCACCATTGTAGATCTTCACGTAGAGATAGGTGTTGCCAGCGCTCGTACTGGAACACCGGGCGCGAAAGCTCACGGCCCCGCTAGAGCGCAGCCGCAATGACTTATCCGGCCCTATCTCAAGGCTACTGTATGTGTTTGGCGCAAGCCAGCTTGTAAAATCTTTGTATTCCTTTAGAAGAGGTGTGCCAGCAGGTGAGAGTGTGAGCACATCCCGGCCGCTCTCATCGGTTGTGGTAACTGTATTCGAGAGGGTTCCTTGCTGAAAGGCGGCAACATCGGACTCGCGGTAGGATGTGAAGTTCTGCCTGATCCCTTCCCCTTGCAAGGAGGTTTTGAGCAAGTCTACAAAAATATCACCTGCTAACTGGTTATGGTAGTCCTTGCCGCTGAAGAACCGTTTGTCTGCAATGTAGTGCTTGCCGATGGCGTCAATATCAAAGCTGGTGTGGGGATTGGGAAAGAGATTGTGCTTGCTTACCCTGTCCACATAGCCGGAAAAGATCAGCTCATCATCTGCCTTGATCTCCAGTTTGAGTCCGGGGTAGTAGTCGGCCGTGCCAAACGTGTCAAGCACCTTAACGCGTGCTGTTGCCCTCTGCTCAATGGTGTCCTCTGTTTCAAGTTCAACAGAGGCAAGGACATTGACACCGTTGAGATAAACGGATAGCGTTTTGCTGCTCATCTACCTGACACCTACCTTTGTCCGTGATCTGTTGGCGATGTAGTTGCCGCTGATCTCACCCAGGACGCGGCCGTCAACCTCCAGCACGATCGGGCGTCCATCCCCTTGCAAGGCAACCTGCACCGCCTGCATGACGGCTGCTCCGGCAGGCTCTGGATAGTCAATTTGTGGCGTCATCGCGGTGGCAAGCCGCGAGCTGGCACGCTCTACGCGCCCGATCTGCCGATCAAGGCCCGATACCAGGATGTCGCCAAAATCTGGCATCCAGTCCCGCACCGAAACAAGCGGCCCGATCTCAGGCGTTGAGAAGTGGAGATATGACCAGATGGTGTCAGCGATCTCTTTGGCCTTTTGGCCTACAGAGCCAACGAGATTGCCCAGACCACCGATCAAATTCGCACCGAAGTCGCTCATCCACTGCCAGGCCTGTCCAGGAAGCCCGCTGAAGAAGCTACCAATACCTGACACAATCTCACTTGCTTTGCCGGTCGCTTGATTGTAGAGATTACCGAAAAAGCCGACGATATTGGACACAAAATGAGACACCGTATCAGAAACCCACTTGCCCATGTTCTGGAAGAAGGACACGATGGAATTGACCAGATCTGGCACGATGGAATGCCCGACCAGCACGTCAAAGAGCCACTGGAAAAAGCCGATCACGCCAGAGACGAACCCTGAGACGAAGGATATGACTGACTGCACCCCCATAAGCCAAATCCCCTTGATCATCCCCCAGAACCCGCTAGCCATGTTGACGATACCGCTCCAGATATTGGAAAGGTCCGCCCCGAGCTGGTCAAATTGGCCTGTGAACAGGTGAACAAAAAACATGATGAGGCCCGAAATGATCTGGAATACTCCTGACCAATACTGGATGAATCCACCAACAAAGGAGACCACGCCTTGCAGGAAGGTGGACAAAAAGGATAGAGCCCCGCTGAGAGTACCAACGAGAAGGGCAGTGACAACAGCCCCTAGTAGAGCGAATCCTGGCAATAGCGGTTGTAGCCCCTGCCATAGCCCTTGCAAGGCTGGTAGGAGTTGTGTCGTCCAGGTGGCAACGAGCTGATCCCAGACAGGCTTGAAAGTGGTGATCAGGAAGGTGCCGAGTTGCGTCAGAGTTTGGCCTAGATTACTAACCCCTGAAATAATTCCTGGTACGTAGGGACTCAAAAGCTTGATTCCGTCTGCTAGCCCCTGGAACGCTTGGTTCAGGAGGCCTGCACCGGCTTTGACATTAGCATCGCTAAAAAGCCCTTTCAGCCCATCTGCAAGGGGGGTCAGGTGTGGCGCGATATTGGAGGCTATGGTATTGCCCAGATTCTGTAAACTCTGGACAAAGTTAGACCAGCCACCACCTTTGTTAAGTACCTCCCCAGCCTTGCCGAAGAGATCAACCAGGCGGGAGAAGCCGGGCGCGACATTTGTGGAAATAAAGGAGCCAATGTTTTGAAGGGTACTGCCTAAAAGCTTGCCTGTCCCTGTGACAAATCCCAAAAAGGCGGGACTGTTGAAGAGATCTCCTAATTGCAGCAAACCACTCTTCATTGCATCAAAGGTACTTTTCCCAAATTCACGCAAGGCATTTCCTGCGGAATCAATGAGATTCGAGAGTGCACCAAATCCGCTTTTCCCCTGCGCTTCCATAGCACCCGCAAGGTTTGATTCCTGAATGCCCTTACGCAACATGGCGATAGCATCATCTGCGGGCAGTAATCCTTTGGATACAAGGTCACGCACCTCGCTTTGTGTCATATGGAGTTGATTGGCAAGAATCTCCCATACGCGTATATTCCTGTCCGCGAGCTGACCGAGGTCTTCGGCTGAAGCCTTCCCGTTTGAGCGCATTTGTCCGAAAATAGTTGCTATATCCTGAAGATTGCTCGGATCAAGTGCATTTCCGCTGACCACATTCCCGATATCTGTCAGCCAGGGCAGAATATCTTTGGCGTTGACCCCAATTGCCAGTAATTTCTGAGCTGTTTGAGCTAGCTCTGGGAATTCGAAAGGTGACGTTGCAGCAAGTTTTTGGATCTGCTGAAGCAGGTTTTTCGCCTCATTCCCATTGCCAAGCAAGGTCTTGAAGGCGATTTCGGTCTGTTCCATCTTCCCGCTTGACTGAAAGATAGCCGTCCCCAGACCGATCGCGGCACCGACCCCGAGGGACAGTGCTCCGGTGAGGGCTGTCCCCAGTCCCATCGCCGCCACCTTCATCCCCTCGAGCTGGGATTTAAAATGAGAGGACATGGAACTGATACGCGAGCTGAAAGAGCTGGCGGCAGTAGACGCCTGATGGAACTCCGCGGCAAGCTTCTGCCCTGTGTTAGAGTCCTCAAGACGCTTGATCTTTTCTCTGGCGTCCTGAGCTTGCTTTTCAAGCAAGACCAGCTTAGCGCGGGCCTCTTCCACGCCGGTGACGGCCTCACCAGCGTTGGCGGCATGCTCAAGCTTTTGCAGTTGTTCACGAGCTTTGCGCACCTGGCTTTCAATCAAGACAAGGTGCGCTTTCGCAGCTTCGACGTTGGTCACAGCTTTGGACATATTGCCACTGCCCTCCATGCTCTGGAGAGCTTTGCCTGTGCTGAAAGCAGAGGATGACACAACTGAGAGCTGGCTTTTTGCCTGTGCCACTCCGCTTTTCAGGCCGGACATGTCTACACTCAATTTCACAATCAGTCCGGATAAAATCCCCATTTATCGCCTCTTTGCTGCTTCTTTCTTCGCTTTCTCGATAGCTTGCTTCTCTCTCTTGGCTTTGATCGAGAAGTAGGCCTGCCACCCAGCAAACTCGCTGGCACTCATTCGCTCAAGAAACTCGTCTCTGGTGTTGCCTGCCCCGACGGTTTCCGTCAGGAAGTAGGAGAAGTATTCGAGGTCGTTTGCTTCAAGTTTTTTTGGGTTTCGTCTGCGTCAATTGCGGAGAGTTCCCGAATCTTCTCAGCAATCGGGGTGAGCACTGACATCCCAAATCCCGCCACGCCATCAATGTCCTGCTCAGAGAAGATTTGTTCTTTCCCTTCTCGGGTGATGAGAGAGTAAGTGACAAAAGCAGCGGCTTCTAATGCCTCGTTCCGCCCTGTCTCATCTTTGCTCAGGCGTTCAGCCTGGACGACCTCCTTCGCAGTCAATTCTCTGAGAGCAAGCTGTCCATCTAGCTCCTCCAGACCGGGAAGAGTAACCTCAAGGTCTTGCACCTTTAAGCGTCTATTAAAGAATTTTGCTCTGATTTCTGCAGGCTTCATCTCATATTGTCCTTTTGTGATGTTGTAAATTTACGCTTTGAAAAACTCATCAGTGAGTTGGAACGTCAAGCCCTCTTCAATGAGTGCCGAGACTTCGGCTTTGATATTGCACTCGGATACGTAAGCGTACCCTTCATACCTGCGGCCTGTAGGAGAGACATAAGAGACAATGAGCAGGTCTCGCTCTTGCAAATTCTTCACCCGATCATGATTAAGCCAAAACCTGTCAACCTTTAGCTCCCCCTCGAGCAAGGTCGGGGTGTAGAACTTCGCGCCGGTAGGATTGAAGGTTGTGCTGTCCTCCAGATTTGTTTTGCTCGTAAATTCGACACTTTTCGCATTGCCTATCTGGCTGAACGGATAAAACGCGCCAGAGGCCAGACGCACTTGCAAGGTCGGATCTTGCGGTGAGTCAAAGACGACGCGAGCAGCGACACGATAGAGAGTGAAGCCTGTGCTGACCGGAGTCCAGGTCGTACCATCTGAACTGGTTTCAACGATAACTGGCACGTCCCGATCAAGATACCGTTTTGTCGAGTTCGCGATCACATAGGTCTTGTGATCTCCTACATCGGTGAGCATCTCATTGACAAAAGGAACACTTGGCTTGGATGCAACGAGGAATTGTGAATTATACGCGGCAATCGCCATTTGGAAGCTCCTTATGCTCGCGTCACGTCACCATTCATTGTGACGGAGTACTCAACCTCGATTTTCCCTGACACATCGGCCTTGATCGAGTATTCACCGATCCAGGCATCGAAGGAATATTTCTTCACCCCATCGGGAGATATCTCAAGCTGTACCAACTGCCGCCCGAAATAGGCGTCCTCTAACGCTTGCTGGCCGGGATCACCTACATTCCAGTTTCCCGACAATTTTGTTTCCATCCCTCGCAAGGTTGGGATAAACGTTTTGGTACCGGGCGCACTACTGCTAAATGCAGTAGTTTCCTCTAAGTCGGTCTTGAAAGGAAGTTCCACGCTCGAAATGTCGTGCACAATAGTGCTGCCTACTTTGATCACTGCACTATAAGCCGCTTTTGCCATAGTTCTTACTCCTGTGTCTCAATCCTGTATCTAACAGGCATGTGCCGTACATCTTCTTCTGGGTCGTTGAGAGATTCCGAGAATTCATACCAGCAACCAACCTGCGTCATAGTTGCAAGCTGAAGCGATTGCTGGTCAAGGATCTGATTCAACCTTGCAAGGATGGCTTGCGCTTCCTTGAATCCTTTTGCTGCACTCCAGATGTGGAGTGTTACCGTCGCTTCATAGCCGCGCCGCTGAAAGCTATGAAACGGGACTTCGGTTGCCTCACCAATGGTTACATAGGGATAAGTCTGAACATCAGGAACAGAACTTGCGTCAAATATCCCTTTGACCAGGTTCATCAGTGTGGTGTCGCCTGTAAGCCGCTGGTACAAGGCTCGCTGAATCTCTCCGAGTGAGGTCATAACTTCTTGAGCCTTTCAACAAGCCCTTTGCGAGAAATCTCAAACGCAGGCAGGAGATACGGTTGCGCCTGCATCTTTCGCGTCCCGAACTCGACATAGGGCGCATACTCGACATTCGTTCCAACTAGAACCTCGTACCTGTCTGTTTGTTCGTAGCTTATCGAGTTTTTCAGACGACCAGTCCGCACCGGCACCCGCTTCTGTGCTTCGTTTTTGCATTCTTTGCCCGTTGCCAGCAACTCCTGCTCTGTACGATTTTCCAGCTCGTCTACCGCCTGATCCAGATCAGCAAGTACTTTGTCCAGACCAACAATCTCAACTCCCATATCTCAGCTCCTTGCAAGGGTCATGCTAACTGCTCTACCGCAACCCGGCGCAAGACCTCATACGAGGTTGGGTCATAGAGGTCAATAACCTTGTAGGTGATGCCGTTGATTCTGAGCCTATCAGCGCCGCGGATGTCGGTCAGGCGCGGCACCAGAAGCCGTTTGAGCGTTTTGCCTTGCAGACGCTCCGCAATTACCACTTCCTGGGGAGATTGCCCTGAATCAATCAGCGCACATGGCACCGTCGCAACGACAGTCCATGTAATCTCTGTACCGCCCTGCCCGTCGGGCGTGCGTGTCTCTCTCAACACATCACACATATCCTTGAGGGCCAGTTCTGTTGCCAGGTCAGAAAATGCCTGTAAGTCCTCATCGCTAATAATCGTCATTTAGAACTCACTCCCGCTTGCTAAACCTGGCTCCAGAAAATCCAGTTGCAACCGCCCGAGCTGAAACCCCTGTGTAGTCTGCCCACCTACCTGAATATCAAGTCCAGCCAGCTCCGCTTCAGCGTCTTTCAAAAGCATTTGCACGCGGTCAAAGGCCTGTGAGCGAGACGCTTTGACCGGGCCGGGCAACTCCACATCAAAGCGAATAGCGAGCAAGCGTGAAAACCGCTTGAGCGCGTAATAGTTCAAAAGCGCGATGAACTTAAGCGTATCGGCTTGCGCAACATTGGCCGTTGGAAGATCCTGCTCTGCAACACCAAGATGGCGCAAGCTCATATCAATAGCCGTGCTGTAAGCATCGGCTGTCTGCTCTGGTGTAAACTTGGCCTCTATCGCCAGCTCTCTATATTCTTGCTGAAGGAAGCTCAAGGCGGCTGTTCGATCCATCACGCGTTGTCCTTGATTGGCAGGCCGTTAGCATCAACGAGCACGCCATTGACGACGTATCTCCCGCCTTCAGGGGCCTCGTCAAGCTTGCGCTCTGGCTCCACCCTTGCAAGGGGTTGCTGCTCTGTCTGCTTCTCTTCTTGCTGTGTTTTCTTCTCTGGCATTCCATCCACCTCGCTTAGAAGGTCGGGGTGACATATGTGCTCCCCCCGATGTACAAAACGGCACCGTTAGACCTCTCTTGCACCGCAATCCCGTACTCGCGTTCCATATACTGGGCATGCAAGGGGTAAGACTCTAACTCAGCGGCAATACGTAGCGACCCTGACTGAGCATCTCGCACCCGCATCGCGAGCGGTTTCGTCTGCGCCGGGTTGTACGCAAACAAGTAGTTATTTGGAATCCAGGGCTTCACCCAGATTTCTGCCGCCCCAAAGACTCCGATAGCCCGATTGTAGATGTTCATGGTATCAAGCGGCGTCCGGCCAACTGCCGTTGTAGTCGGAGGTAGCACCCGAGCGTCAACATACGCTGTAAAGCCGGATAAGCTGCGGACTGCTGCTTCTTGTGCCTGGCTGATGTACACCTTGATCGTACCGGTGTTGTAGTGTTCCAGCACTGTGTTAATCAAGCTATTGAGCGCATTCACATCTAGCGCTGAAACAGCCAAGTAGTGCGTATGAGTATTACCATCAAAGGCATTCTCATACGGATCGGGGGGAAGCGGTGTCCCGTCTGCATTGAGTAGGGCGCGAATGGGGAGATTCAAATTGTCAACCAATCTATCCAGATAGTTGAGATTATTTGTGGGGGTAAAGATGGCTTTCTTTATCTCGGTTTGCAGTCTCCTGATATCGGCTGTCATGGCCGCGTTCACCTGAGCAGCTATCTCCGCAACCGTGCGAGTTTGGAGATACTTACGGGTCCATTGCAATCCGACCTGGAATAGGCGGAGAGGGAAGCCGACGTTGACGCCAGTGGTTATTTTCTGTACATCTGGCGAGCTGTGCTCATCCCCTTCAATCATCGTCATGGTATCTACGCCACCGTAACGACGTAATCTATCTGTCGTTTGCTCAACGAGATCAGAAGTCATCATATTTACAATCTCGTTATGCGCGTCCAGAAATTGCTGTACAGCACGGTAGGTATTCTCTTCGCCATAATCTGCAATCAGCGTTCTATTTGCGGCTAAAGTATCCAGTATTTGGAGGGTGCCGTATGCCATCCTGTACTTTCCTTTCTAGTGCATCGGCACTACTTAGTAGCTTTTCTGAACGTAAATGCGGGTGCTATCCACGACACGGCCAATCACCGTCGTACCGCCTGTAGAGGGTGCGGTATCCAATCCACCCGGCACAGTCCCTGAGAGATACAACGAGGTGCCAGGAGTAAGATTCTTTCCGTAATTGAAGTTCACTCCCCAGTACAGGGAAAGAGACTCTCCAGGTGCAGCAGAAGTTGCGGCAAAGCCATCCACAACGGCATTGCCATCATTGGCTGCTCCACTCGCGCGGTAGATCTTGCCATCATTTTTGATAACGCAGGCATCTCCTGCGGCGATAACTTCACCCGCGTAGAGGCCAGATAACCGGTTATTTGGGGGCGGCGTGGCACTGGAAAGTGAGGGGGTGCCACTCTTTGTAATTGCGGCCATAGTATCCGTATGCTCCTTTAAAAGTTGTATAAACCACTGCGCATAAGACTTGTCGTGATTGCTTCACTCTTGTGTGACTGTCCTGTCGGTTTTGGGTTTGGTGCATTCCCCGGCAAACCAGCACGTCCTTGCTGCTCAAGCTTTGCCACCAGCGGTTTTGATTTCTCTATCCATGCCAGGCGCTCTTCAATCGGTGCATCAGCTCCGGGATCAAATACCTTGATCTCGTCAGGCCAGTCCTTGGTCTCGCTCTCAATCTGGCTTGCAAGGAGAGATGCAAGCTGATTGTAACGCTCAGAGATCGGCTCTAATTCATTCACTCTCGCCTGATACTGCTCTGCAAGCTGCTTATATTGGCCTTGCTCTTTCAGGCGTTGATCTTCTGCAAGGCGAGCCGCTTCTTCTTGCTCTTTGGCACGTTTGCGATAGGATGCGTTCTCTTTGCGCAAATCGGCAATCTCGCGCTGTAACGCTTCAAGAGATGGTTGATTTTCTGAGGACTTTTCACCCGCCTGGGGTTCCAAGTTGGCCGCCTGGGCCTGGGGACTACTGGTCGCCGCCTGGACGCCATCAGTAGTATTCGTGGTATTGTTGTTCTTCATACTGTACCAGATTCCTTTCAATTTGTAAAGACAACTCGAATAGAGTTTGTCAGTACCTGTCTGTTATTTGTATTGCATGGTGCAGCGACAGTGGCTCTTGCATTGTCGCTGACCAATTGGAATCAGCGAACCTATCGGTTGCCAGCCTTTGCGGGCTTCTTGCAAACAGCCCGTACAATGATCCGCGATACCTAGAATAGAGCGTTGCAAGCGTGCGCCACCGATACGGGCGACGCGCTCTCTCATCGCTTCATGGCTCCCTCTGGCCGCTTGCGTGTAGAGCGCACTCCTTGCAAGGAGGGTGCCATCTAATGCTTGCTTGCCGGTCTTGATGTCCTTCACAAAGCCCCTGAGAAATAGATACTGTTCCTTGAGCAAGTTCCCAACAAAGCCATAGTCGGCTGGCGACATGTTTTTTGCGCCACCATTGCCGATCATCGCCATCGCCACATGGAGTGGCTTCAGGATAGAAAGCATCCCGACTTGCCATTGAGCAAGCGAGATCGCGCGATCCGCGAGCTGCTGAGACAGATCGCGAATGCGCTGAGTCTCTTTGTCGATCACAGCATCAACTGCCTGCCTGACGATGCGTTCTGGCACAAAGCGGCCCGTTTTCAGATCCACATAGCGTCTGGCACGTGGATTGTAATTGTAGGCGAACTGACTCATTTTTTATCGGGCTCTGGCTCAACAATCTCTGCGTCGATCAATCCCTTGCAAGGGGGAGGCGCAGTGTTTTGCCAAAGCGCTTCTGCCTCTTTAATGTTGGTCTCGCTGACAAGAGCGAGAGCATCCAGATCGTCATCTGTCCATTCGATAGGCTCACCTAGCGGAACCGGCTTTTTCTTCGGTGACTTCCTCTGCATGCAGATCTCCTTTATAAACATGTTTGTACACATCGGCTGGATACTGGAAGGCAAGAGTAAGCAATGCTGTTTGATACTGCTCTTCATTCCATTGCTCCTGCTTGCACTTGTATTGCATATACAGTACATCCCGCATATATGGGACAGATGTATTATGACGCCTGGCCTGGATTAACGCGGGAAGAAGAAACATATGTTTGATAATCATTGCTCCACCCCTGGCACAATATCTTCTTGTGCCAAGAGCTGATCACGTTTAATCTGTTCTACCCGATCCTGACCCAATTGCGCAAGCTCCTCATCAGTCCAGCCCTCACCTCGCAAAACGAATTCCAGAGGCGCACCGGCTTGCACGGCCAGATTGACCCCCTGCCAAATCGCTTGTTTCTCTTGCGCCTGCTCCAGTCGCGTTGGAGTGAGCAGAGGCCTGGGCATAATCGACATGTCCAATTCTCCGCGCTGGTAGCTCTCAAGTGAGAACGGTAAGAACTTCTGTTGTTGGCGTGTGAGAGAGCGCCCCCACGCGCCACTATTGGCTCTGAAACCACCCATAGCACAGGCCATACGAAACAGGGAGATGCAAGCCTGGTCATAGTTGGCTTGCGCTTCCTGAACCCGGCTTGCGACATCTCCAACCAGGCGTGATGCAGCAGGCCCCGTCACCTGCGACATTGACCGAAGCTCGCGGTAAAAGATCAGCTCCGGGTGATCCTGCTCAATTTCGGCTAGTAGTTTGTCTATGTAGATATTTGCTGCTGACAGATCCAAATTCCCGGCCAGACTATCTACCTTCCCATCCTTTGGCCCTTTCAGCATGAGCAAGCTTTCCTGCTCACTGGCAGGCTCGTCAAAATCGTTCGTAGAGCCTCGCTTTTTCGCCCCGAACAAGTTGTTGACATTGCCGTCTGTCCACAAAACCAGAGGCGCACCGATGACCTTATGTACTTGGTCATGGATATGGCTTACCAGATTGTTCAATTCGTCAATTTTGCCCAGGCTCCCGGCAATTGCAGGACTGCCGTGGTCGGAACCAGTATCACAGTGTCGAATCCAGACGGCAGGCACAAAGCCATACGGGTTCTCTATCTCAGCGCCAAAGCCATAATCATAGGGGCGGTCATCTCTGAAATACCGGAATGATCCCTTGTCTACTTCTTTTCTATATTGGTATGACCCGGCTTCGTCTTTGGCCGTGTACTCAATCACGTATCCTTTGATATTGCCTGCAGCATCCAGCTCCAAAGATTTGACGTACCCCGGCCAGACGATTTCTGACGTGATCTTCCCTCGCTCAATGTCGTCGATCAGCTCAATGAGGACACTTCCCAGTGCGGCCCCATACCTGACAATCACGCTTTTGCGTGACTGCCAGTTGTTCCATGCCCAAAATTGAGCAATGGCCTGTACCAGTTCGGTTGGGGTATCGGAACTGAAGGGGATGGCGACAGGCGCGCCATCAGGAAGAGCTCGCCCGTCTTCTGAGAGCGCGCCGGGATAGACGACACCAGCATAAAAGTCTACAAGCCTCTTTGTCGGATTGTAGATCATTCGAATGTTGCGGTAGAGGTTATACTTAGCCTTGTACGCTGACCAGGCGTTCGACACACGGTCAAACATGCTATTATTGTAATAGCTCCATAACAATGCATATTCAGCAGCCCGGTTTTTGTATTCCGTGTACTCCGGCTGTTCCTCAAACACACGCTTAGCGGCAACGATAGCCGCCTTTCCAGCTTCCATAAGCTTTCCCCATAGTGCCATACTCAATATCCTAGAAAGCCACTGAGGGCTTGTGCTGTATCAATGTCCAGCGGTTCAATGTCTCGCTGGCCGTTCGTGGCCTCTTCTGCCGCCATGCTGATCACGTCAACCTGGTCATCATGTGCGCCCTTCGGGAATAACAGTAGCTCTGTCTCCAGATCATGCAACCAGGGGCCCCCCTGTCGAAAGTAGATCTTGCCATTCTCGAACCAGATAGAGGCTGTGGAGGCGCGTGTGACCTTATCTCGGACGGGTTGGTACTCCTTGCAAGGGATACCTTGAGACAAGGCCTGTTGCACAAGGGCGAGCTGATAGCCCACCTTCTCGATCTTGAAATACGCGTGAGGATAGTGGTGATGCAGACGCTGTATCAACTTGAACTGTTCAGGGTTACTGAAGCGGCCACGAATCACATCCAAAAGCAGAAGGTCATGCTCTGGTGTCATTGCCCACACTCCAAAGACCGTGTAGTCCGCATGCTGCTTACTGCTGATCGCCAGGTCTACGGTAATAAAGACACGCTCACAGTGCGCTTTGATGACAGCACGCCCCTCCAGTAGATAAGCATCTGCTGTCTCTCGAAAATACCGGAACCATTCCCGCCTGAATTGACCGCCACCACTTGGGACAGGCGTCTGCTGATACTGAGCTGCATAAGCCTGAGAGCCAAGCTGTTTCTTGAGCCGTGCAAGGGATTCGTGATCGAACCGTTCAGGCCAGAGCAACTCACCCTCTTCCTTGCGCGGATCTGTCCAACCAAGTGAGGTACGACAGCGCGTCGCTTCCTCGAATTCCGTTGGCAGATTCAGGTGTTCCCAACCCCCTAACTCTAAAATGTGTCCACTCACATCCTGCTGGTGGATACGCTGACCAACCACGACCATCGCACCTGTTTTCTGGTCATTGAGACGGCTCACCCACGTCTCGTTGAACCACTGAAGCGCGTTCAGTCTCTGCACATCGCTGGTCGCGTCACTGGCTGGATGCGGATCATCTATGAGAAGTCGATCTCCACCCTCTCCTGTCGTAGCAGCTCCGACACTGGTAGCCAGTCGATATCCTCGCTTGTCATTCTCAAAGCGACTCTTCATGTTTTGATCGCCTGCGAGCCTGAAAATATGCCCATAACGGGACTGGAACCAGGGTGACTGGATAAGTATCCGCGAGCGTCGGTTATCCCTGATTGATAAAGAGAGCGCATAAGAGGCGCACAGCCAGCGCAAAGATGGATCAAGCAACCATGACCAGACAGGCCACATCACACTGATCAGGGTGCTCTTTGCATGGCGAGGAGGCATGTTGACGAGGAGCCTCTGTATCTGTCCTGAACTCACTGCTTCAAGATGCTCGCTGATGGCATGGATATGCCAGCCATCCACAAACGGCGTTGACGGCTCCAAAATGTGCCAGGCGTCTCGGACAAAATCATAGAAGCGAGGTATATCCTGTGGCTGATCTTCCAACAACATGGATTCGAGAGCCGATAGAGCAGCTTTGTTCTTGTTCAAAAGTGGAAGCAGTCTCATTCGAGTGCTACCCCCAGTTTCTTAAGTGCTTCACTGAGCTTCTCCTGTTGTGCTTTGAGGGTGGCGATCTCCTCAGAGACAACCAGATGCTCCAGGACGAGCTGCGCCGCTTTGATCTGGGAATGAGCGGAAGGGGAGACATCTGCTTGAAGATGTCTCAAGAGGGCGGTTATGGCAAGCTCGCTATATTGAACTCGTCTCAGTGCGGCCTGCTCTTCATCATACTGCTTACATCGTTCCTGCCAATTGAATGTAGATGACCATGTAGCGAGTTGACGAAATAATGAAGCTGCGTAAGCCTCGCTCTTGAAGGTTTGTTGATGAACTGTTGAAGGTTTGTGGCGTTCCCGAACCATTTCTTCCGCAAGTCTGCGTAGACTCCGAGGCTGTGGCATGTCGCGATAAGCCAGAAAGGCCCGATAGGCTCTCGCTGTTTCTTTCTTTGGCTTATCATTCATGCAACATCACCTATTGAAAAAAGAGCCGGTAGGTAGAGCTTCCCCCTACTCTCTACCTCTACCCTCTACTCTCTACCGGCTCCAAGAGAGGAACCTGATGGGTTTACAACCACCATACTGGAAGGAGAATAACGACGCCCTACGACTCAAGCCGTGGGCTTCTCAAGTACGTGCTTGAACGTTTGTCCGAGTGCAAGAATGGTGATGGCGGCGTTGTGATCATGATAACGAATAGTTATCACAACACCAAAATTCATAACCTACAGTTATTATACCCCGTGTATCAGGACTTGTAAATACATTCTGACAAAACTCTCTTCAGAGCGTGAAAAAGCCGGGACACTCTTTCTGTCATCCCGGCAAAAGCTATTCTGGTAGCTCCCTATGTGCCTGCTGGCGGGCCTTCATTGTTTGTATCTTCTTTCTTGCCTACATGGCTTGTAGAGCCGTCTGAAGCCTCTAAAAAATTCAGTTGTACCGAATTTTCTAGCGCAAAATTGAGGACATCGCGCCGATCTTCCAGAGACCAGCGTTCCGGCGCATCTCCTTCCACGCGAACATACTGCGAGATGAATTGATAGAATTCAGCATCAGAGCAAGATTCAACGTTGGTTCGCTTGTCGGTATCGGGCAAGGTGAACCACAGGTCTGCCAGATCGAGGAGCGTGTATTTTTTCGGCTGTTTTTTCGGTGAGTCTGAATTTTTTACCGAATTGTTCTTCGGCTTCAGCGCGCCACTGGACTGTTTTGGCATGAAATTTGCCACTCCTTCTAAGATAATGCTGGTTGTAATAGATTCTCATGTCATCTGATAATCCACCAGGCCAATGACCCCGAACGATTCTATAGAGAATCAGTTCGCGTACCTGCTCATTGCTTCTCTGCCTGCCTCGTTTTTTATGCCAGACTAAAGCCGCTGGCGAAGCGGAGTGAGCAGGTGAACCTACCGAATTTTTTCCTGAATTTTCAGACTCGGTAGGTTCGGGAGAGGGGGCTAATTCCCCTGCTGATTGGCCTGGTTGTTCAGCAGAGGGGAGATAAAATTTCCGGAGATTGGCTTAATAATTTTTGGTGCTGGTTGTACTGTAGCCTGAGCTGGCGGCAGTGAGGCCGCTTGAGCTGGTGGTAAAGAAGCAGTCTGTGTAGGTGCAAGCTGGTGACGGGCGGTAGGTGGGGCCTTCCGCTTTTTCTCGTTTAATGATCGCAAATCTTCGTACGCTTTTTCTACTTCTGTTATATAGTCTATATCACGGCGAATTGCCTCGGCAGGACGATTCGCCAAAATATAGACAATCGTGCCAATAAGCCAGGGAGAAAGGGCCAGTAGTTCTAATACGATGCCAAGCAGGAACTTGCCGGGCAAGGGGATCGGCTCCAGCATGAGCCTATAAATAATACCAGCAGAGTCCATGAGAAACACGAACCATTTCATACAATCCACAATGAGTGTATATGAAGGGCTGTTGAAACGGACTTTATACTCGCTACTGTACTTTGTCCCGTGAACCGCTTCATAATCGAGAATGTATGACTTCAACTGATGGCCGTATGTAAACAAAACGATTGCCATAATTGCGACCACTGGGCTCACAATTGTTGCCAGCACATACGACCAGGAGAGGCCGAGAGCAGGTTGCAAACCGACTCCAATCATGAACCAGATGCCTGCGGCAAATAAAGCCTCAAGCGCGATGACGGATAAGAGAATGAGAATTCCCCCAAGAGTGCGAAAGTAATTCATTTTTCCGTCCTTTCAGGATATAATGTCGCTTAGTCCTGAACCTAGTAACAGGACTGCTGGCCGGGAAGGTGCCTTCGACACCAGCCCGGCTGTTCAATCAGAAGCTACAGAGGAAATGTTCTGTAGTTCCCCTTGCAAGGGAAAGAGCTAGAGGGTATCGAGTACCGACTTTGCCCCTCTCCGTGCTTCTGACTGTTTCAAACTCTTTAGGTATTCTTCTGTGACTTTCACAGAGGAATGGCGGAGCAGTTTGGAAAGCGTATATATGTCCCCTCCGTTGCGTATAAACATTGCTGCAAAGGTGTGCCTGAAAGTATGGGGAGTACATCTTACTCCCTCTATTTCTGCCCATTCACCTAATCTTTCAATCAACCTCTCTAAGCCTCTAACTGTTAACCCTCCTCCTGACCGGCTCATAAAGAGATTCGCTTTTTGTATCGCCTGTGCCTTAAATTGTTGTGCGCTACGAGTAGGCAGTTTTTTAAGCTGGCTTTCAATTGCAAACTCTATTGTTGGCACTCGGAACATACGTATGTATTTTTGTAAGAGCCGGCGTGTTTTCTCTCCCATGCCAACTTCACCCCATTTTCCCCCTTTCCCAAGTACCCGAACGTAAGAATCTTTTGTGTCTAGGCTTACATTCCCTATAGTGAGAGAAACGAGTTCGGAAGCTCGGATACCTGTATCTACAAGCAGTGCAAGGATGGCCTGATCTCGTATTTGCAGATGTTCAGACTCCTCATATCTGCACGCATCAAAAAGAGCTTCTAGCTGTTCAGGCGAGAAGACCTCGATAATGGTTTTTACCACTGTTGGGAGCTTAATTTTGTTTATGCTTTTAGCATCAAGTATATCGCTATACTGCTCATCCTCCAGACACCAACTGAGGAAGCGTTTAGCCACTCTTACATAGCTGGCCAGGGTGTAAGTGGATATCTCACTTGCAGCAGATCTTGATGGCTTGTGTGTTTGTTGTAAGTATTCCACAAAGCACTGAATTACATGGTGGTTTATCTGATTCAACATGATCGGTTCATATTTTTTCCCTACTGGCAGAGCATACCAGGATTTCTTGTTTTTATCCTGCAATATGGTATGAGATGCACACCATGCTGCAAACTCAGGAAGCTCCTGGGAGTATTCTTGCTTGGTGGAGGGCCGCAATCTTTTAAATTCAGGAGAAGCAAAGAAATCATATACTGCTTCCTGAACGGGAATTTGTAGAGATGACTCCTCACGCTTTTTGATTTTAGGCATGCGCACCCCCTTGCAAGGGAGAATAGGGATGAACCGTTACCTTTTGCAAAAAACTAGCCCGTAAAACCGCACTACAAGCCATTTTATAATGGAACANNMNNMNNNMNNMNNMNNMNNMNNMNNMNNNMNNMNNNMNNMNNM